>CAVSFN010000001.1:0-62033 GCA_963727225.1 uncultured Pseudomonadota bacterium
GCCTTATGAAGATTTCATTCCGCGGCGCGAACGTCGCGGAATGAAGGTTCTTGTTACCGAATGACGTAAGGCAGCAGACCGAGGAAACGCGAGCGCTTGATGGCGCGCGCGAGTTCACGCTGCTTCTTGGCGGAGACGGCGGTGATGCGGCTCGGCACGATCTTGCCGCGCTCGGACACGTAACGCATCAGCAGCTTGGAATCCTTGTAGTCGATCTTCGGCGCATTCGGACCCGTGAACGGGCAGGTCTTGCGGCGGCGGAAAAACGGACGGCGTGCACCAGCTTCAGCCATGATTCTTACTCCTCAACCGCTGCTTCATCGTCGCGCGGACGGCGCGGACCACGATCACCGCGGTAGCCACCGCCATCGCGATCGCCACGGAAGCCGCCTTCGCGGTCGCCGCGGAATCCGCCGCCACCACGATCATCGCGATCGCGGTCGCGATCGGCCTTGCGCATCATCGCCGAGGGACCTTCCTCGTGCTCGTCGACGCGAACGCTGAGATAGCGAATCACGTCTTCGCTGATCCGCTCCTGCCGCTCGATTTCGGCGACCGCGGCCGACGGGGCATCGATGTTCATCAGCACGAAATGCGCTTTGCGATTCTTGTTCATGCGATAGGTGAGGGAACGTACGCCCCAGTTTTCCATCTTCACGACCTTGCCGCCGAGTTGCTCGACAATGCCGGTCATCTGGGTGGTCAATTCCTCGACCTGCTGGGTGCTCGCATCCTGACGCGCGAGAAAAACATGCTCATAAAGAGGCATGGGTGTCCTTTCCAATGTTAGCGCGGGTCCCGGCGGCAAGCCCTTCGAACCCTTCGGAAAGGACTCGATATGCTCAGAAGGCGGAAGCACGGGACGACGGACCGACTGGCCCTGCCACATCAACATCGCCGAAAAGGTGAAATTGCTGAGACCGTCCGTTCAGCTCCCGGCCGGGATCCACGGATGGCGCGGTTTATACGGATTTTCAGCGCGATGGCAAGGGAAAGCGAACCATTTGGGGAACCGCGCGCGCCGGGAACCAGCGGCAGCTTGACACAACCGGCTCCTGCAGTGTCTTTCGGCTCAACTTTTGGGATTTTCAGCATTCAGGGGCGCCGATGACGGCAGCATTCACTTTTCCGGGGCAGGGCTCCCAGGCCGTCGGCATGGGCAAGGCGTTGGCCGAGGCCTTTCCGGCTGCCCGGGCGGTGTTCGACGAGGTCGATGCGGCGCTCGGAGAGAAGCTGACTGCCATCATCTGGGATGGTCCGGCCGAGACCTTGCAGCTCACCGAAAATGCCCAGCCGGCATTGATGGCAGTCTCGCTTGCGACCCTGCGCGTGCTGGAGACCGAAGCCGGCTTTTCGGTCGGACGGGATGCCGCTTTCGTTGCCGGACATTCGCTCGGCGAATATTCCGCGCTCGCTGCCGCCGGCAGCTTCAGCATCAGTGACACCGCGCGCCTGTTGCGCACCCGCGGCCTTGCCATGCAGAAAGCCGTGCCGGTGGGCGTCGGCGCCATGGCGGCTTTGCTGGGTCTCGATTATGAGGCCGCAGTGGCCGTCGCCGACGAGGCCGCGCAGGGACAGGTCTGCCAGGCCGCCAACGACAATGGCGGCGGGCAGGTCGTGGTCTCCGGCGACAAGCCCGCGGTCGAGCGCGCGCTCGAAATTGCCAAAACCAGGGGCGCCAGGCGCGCGATGCTGCTGCCGGTGTCCGCGCCCTTCCATTGCCGTCTGATGCAACCCGCGGCCGACGTGATGGCCAAAGCGCTGGCCGAGGTCGCCATCGAACGACCAGTTTCGCCATTGGTATCGAACGTATTGGCCACACCGATTTCCGATCCGGACGAGATCCGCCGCCGCCTGATCGAGCAGGTCACCGGAACCGTGCGCTGGCGTCAGTCGGTGGCCTACATGGCCAGCCACGGGGTGACGCGGTTTTTCGAAATTGGCGCCGGCAAGGTTTTAACCGGGCTTGTCAAGCGGATCGCCGACGGCGCCGTCGGTGTTTCGGTCGGCGGTCCCGGTGATATTGCTTCGGCGAAAGACGCGCTCGCTGCCGCGCAGACGGCCTGAGCAAGGAGGAGACGAGGATGTTCGATCTGACTGGCAGGACAGCGCTCGTTACTGGCGCGACCGGCGGCATTGGCGGCGCAATCGCGCAGGCGTTGCACGCGCAGGGCGCAACGGTCGCCATCTCGGGGACGCGACGCGAGGTGCTGGATACGCTCGCCGGCAAACTCGCCGCGAAGGTTCACGTGCTGCCGTGCAATTTGTCCGACACCGCCGAGGTCGAGGCGTTGGTTCCGGCGGCGGAAAAAGCAATGGGACAGCTCGATATTCTGGTCGCCAATGCCGGCATCACGCGGGACAATCTGTTCGTGCAAATGCGCGACGAGGACTGGGACGAGGTCATCAAGGTCAATTTGACGGCGGCCTTTCGTCTGGCCCGGGCGGCGACCAAGCTGATGATGCGCAAGCGGTTCGGCCGCATTATCGCGATCACCTCGGTCGTCGGCGTCACCGGCAATCCGGGCCAGGGCAATTACACCGCGTCAAAGGCAGGACTGATCGGCATGATCAAGACGCTGGGCGCAGAATATGCCAAGCGCAACATCACCGCCAATTGCATCGCCCCGGGATTTATCGCGACGCCGATGACCGACGTACTCAGCGACAAGCAGCGCGAGACCATCCTCTCGAAAGTTCCTGCCGCCCGGCTTGGAACGCCCGAGGATATCGCGGCGGCGGCGGTGTATCTCAGTTCGAATGAAGCGGCGTATGTCACCGGCCAGACGATTCACGTCAATGGCGGCATGGCTATGTTTTGAGCCGTTTGCGGGCTCGTCCCGGCGTGGTGAAAGGCCGGTTCGGTCGCCGATTGAGGCTTGTAGTCAAGGCTTGGGAAGTATGATAACCGAACCACCAACGGATGGGCAAAGAACGCCATTGCAGGATTTTGAAACCCTGTATATTGGCGGTGCGGAGCCTGCCGTCGTTCGCCGGTCCCTTGTCTGACATGACGGGGCCAAATCAAGACGATGTGCGGCTGCGAAGAGAATTTAACGATCACGATGGCTCGTATCGTCTTGGGGTCGGGTCCAATGGAACAAGCGCGAGGTTGAACGATGAGTGAGATTGGCGAGCGAGTTAAGAAGATCGTGGTCGAACACCTTGGTGTCGAACCCGAAAAGGTTGTCGACAACGCGAGCTTCATTGACGACCTTGGTGCCGACAGCCTCGACACTGTCGAACTGGTGATGGCCTTTGAAGAAGAATTTGGTTGTGAAATTCCCGATGACGCGGCGGAGACGATTTTGACCGTCGGTGACGCTACGAAATTTCTCGAAAAGAACGCGAAAAGCTGACGTCCCCGCGCGGTGTTGACGAAGCCGGACGGGCCGTGGTCGAGCGGTCCACCGGCTTCTTGTTGTGGGCCGCAAATGCTGGGCTGGAGTGCTGGATATGAGGCGGGTTGTCGTCACGGGCCTCGGCATGGTTTCGCCACTCGGCTGTGGCGTCGAACCGACCTGGAAGCGCATCCTCAACAGCGAGAGCGGCGCCAGGAAGATCGACACCTTTGATGTTTCCGATCTGACCAGCCGCATCGCCTGCGTGATTCCACGCGGCGACGGCACCGGCGGAACCTTCAATCCCGACCAGTGGATGGAGCCGAAGGACCAGCGCAAGGTCGACGATTTCATCATTTTCGCGATGTGCGCGGCGCGCCAGGCGCTCGACGATGCCGATTGGCATCCTGCCAGCGAGGAGGACCGTTGCGCCACCGGGACCATGATCGGTTCAGGAATCGGCGGCCTCTCGGGCATTGCCGATACCGCGCTGCTTCTCAAGGAACGTGGCCCGCGAAAGATATCGCCGTTTTTCATTCCCGGCCGTCTGATCAACCTGGCTTCAGGTTATGTGTCGATCGAGCACAGCCTCAAGGGCCCCAATCATGCGGTCGTGACCGCCTGTTCGACCGGCGCACACGCGATCGGCGATGCCAGCCGGCTCATCGCGCTCGGCGATGCCGATGTCATGGTGGCGGGCGGAACGGAATCCCCGATTTGCCGGTTGTCGATGGCTGGATTTTGCGCGTCGCGCGCATTGTCGACCGGCTTCAACGATACTCCGGAAAAGGCATCGCGGCCCTACGACAAGGATCGCGACGGCTTCGTGATGGGTGAGGGCGCAGGCGTCGTGATCCTTGAGGAATACGAGCATGCGAAACAGCGCGGCGCGAGAATCTATGCGGAAGTGACCGGCTACGGATTGTCCGGCGACGCCTATCACATCACCGCGCCGTCGCCCAATGGCGATGGCGCATTCCGCAGCATGACTGCGGCCATGAAACGCGCCGGAATCACTTCTTCCGACATCGACTACATCAATGCCCATGGAACCTCGACGCAGGTCGGTGACGAAATCGAACTCGGTGCCGTGGAGCGGCTGCTGGGGAACGCGGCTTCCAAGGTGTCGATGTCGTCGACCAAATCGTCGACGGGGCACCTTTTGGGCGCCGCCGGAGCGATCGAGGCAATCTTCAGTATTCTGGCGATTCGCGATAATATCGCCCCGCCAACCATCAATCTTGACAACCCGTCGGTAGAAACAGCGATCGATCTCGTGCCTCAGATAGCGCGCAAACGCGAGATCAATGTCGCGCTGACGAATTCGTTCGGTTTCGGGGGCACCAACGCATCCGTGATTGTGCAGCGCGTGGCTAGCTAGCGCGCCACACCAAGAGTCCACCGTTTCGCCGCATTCGGTGATAAATCCTAGTTTTGGGCGTAGACTACCGGCCGATGCGGAAATTTTCGCAAGGCCGCGATTGAACCGACAGGATTCAGGTTGCATCGATGACTGAGAGGCCGCCCATTTCGCCACGGAGCCCGCGCGCCGCGCTGGAGCCCGAGCAGGTCCCGCCGCCGCCAAAGCGTTCCGAGCGCGCCCGCAATCCGTTTGTCGTGGCCGGCAACGCGATCATCACCATCGTGCTGGTCTTGATGATCGGCGTGGGCGGCGGCTACATCTACGGCAGGCAGAAGATCGAGGCTCCAGGCCCGTTGCAGGAGGACAAGATCGTCAACATTCCGGCGCGCGCGGGAATGACCGACATTGCCGATATCCTGCAGCGTGAAGGCGTGATCGACAACAACCGCTGGGCATTCATCGGCAGCGTGTTCGCGCTGAAGGCGCGTTCCGAACTCAAGCCCGGCGAATACTCATTTCAGAAGAACGCCAGCCTGCGCGATGTCATCGGCACCATGGTCGAGGGCAAGGTGGTCCAGCACGCCATCACGATTCCCGAGGGCTTGACCTCCGAGCAGATCGTGGCCCGGCTTTCCGAGAATGATATTTTCGCAGGGACCGTCCGCGAAATTCCCCGCGAGGGTACATTGCTGCCGGAAACCTACAAGTTCCCGCGCGGCACCACGCGCGATCAGGTGGTTCAGCGCATGCAGCAGACGCAGAAGCGCGTGCTCGCGGAAATCTGGGAACGGCGCAATCCGGACGTTCCGGTCAAGACGCCGGAGCAGCTGGTAACCCTTGCTTCGATTGTCGAAAAGGAAACCGGCAAAGCGGACGAGCGCAGCCGCGTCGCCGCCGTATTCGTCAATCGGCTGCGGCAAAAGATCAAGCTCCAATCCGATCCGACCATCATCTACGGGCTGGTCGGCGGCAAGGGAACGCTGGGGCGGCCGATCAAGCGTAGCGAAATCCAGCAGCCGTCGCCTTACAACACCTACGTGGTCGACGGCCTGCCGCCTGGGCCGATCGCCAATCCAGGACGCGCCTCGCTGGAAGCAGCGGCCAATCCGGCGCGCACCCGCGATCTGTTCTTCGTTGCCGACGGCACCGGCGGCCACGCCTTTACCGAAACCTACGACCAGCATCAAAAGAACGTCGGCAAACTACGCGCGATGGAAAAGCAGATTCAGAACGACACCGTCGAACCGGCTGACGATCCGCCGCCGCCCGCGGCGAGTGCGCCGGCCGACGCCAGCCCCACGGCTACGACGACCCCGAAGCCGGCTGCGCCGAAAAAGCCCCCGCGCGCGCGGCAGGGTGCGGCGCAATCGACCGCGTCGCCACCGGTGGTGCAGCGATAGCGCGGGAGCTACGGCAGGCTGGAACCGAATTCCACTTTGCGCGAAAACGTTTTAAGATCGCGTCTTCATTCTGCGAATCTCACGCCCAGTACCCTCAGGAGAAATTCACGCGATGCCGCTGTCGAGCATGACCGGCTTTGCCCGAAGCCACGGCGCCAGCGGACCGTATGCGTTCGAATGGGAACTGAAGTCGGTCAACGCCAAGGGCTTTGACCTGCGGATGCGGTTGCCGCCGGGATGGGACGAGCTTGAAGCACTGGCCAAAAAACGCGCCGGCGAGTTGCTGTCGCGGGGAACGGTGTATGCCAATCTCAACGTCAAGCGTACCAACGCGGTCTCGACCATTCGCATCAACGAAGAAGTGCTGGCGTCGATTGTGAAGGTCGCCGGCGTCCTCGCCGGCAAGATCGATGCGGTGGCACCCAGCATCGATGGCCTGCTGGCGATCAAGGGCGTCATCGAAGTCGTCGAGCCGGAAAGCAACGAGGCGGAGGACAAGGCTGCGAAGGCCGCCGCGGCGGCGGCGTTCGAGCAGGCGCTCGCCGATTTGGTCAAAATGCGCCAGCGCGAGGGGGTGACGCTCGGGCAGATCCTCTCCCAACGCATGGACGAGATCGAAAAACTGGCGAAGAAGGCCGAGGCCGCCCCCGGTCGCAAGCCTGAAGCGATCAAGGCGCGGCTTGCCGAGCAGATCGCGGCGCTGCTTGAGTCCTCCGAGCGTTTTGATTCCGATCGGCTCAATCAGGAAGCGATCATGATCGCGGCAAAGGCCGACATTCGCGAGGAACTCGATCGCATCGCCTCGCACATCTCGCAGGCCCGCGAGATGATCGGCACGGGCGGACCGGTTGGGCGGCGGCTCGATTTCCTGGCGCAGGAATTCAACCGCGAGGTCAACACCTGCTGCTCCAAGTCGAACGACCTCGAATTGACCAACACCGGTCTCGAAATGAAGAATGTGGTCGAGCAATTCCGCGAGCAGGTTCAGAATCTGGAGTGATGCATGACGGCTGGAGGCCACAGCATCGACGGGGTTGAGCGGCGCGGACTGATGTTCGTGCTGTCATCGCCGTCGGGCGCCGGCAAGACCACGCTATCGCGCCTCTTGATCGAACGGATGCCCGGCCTGAGGATGTCGGTGTCGGCGACCACGCGGCCGATGCGGCCCGGCGAAGTCGATGGCCGTGACTATTTGTTTGTCGACAAATCCAGCTTCGAACAGATGGCAAGGCGTGACGAGTTGCTCGAATGGGCCATCGTTTTCGACAATCGCTATGGCACACCGCGGGCGCCGGTCGACGCCGCCTTGTCCGCGGGACAGGACGTGCTGTTCGACATCGACTGGCAGGGCACCCAGCAATTGCGGGAAAAGGCGCGAGCGGACGTTGTCAGCGTTTTTATCTTGCCGCCGTCGGCTGCCGATCTCGAGAAACGGCTTCATACCCGTGCGCAGGATTCCGACGAGGTGATCCGGGGACGGATGAGCCGTGCGGCCCACGAACTGAGCCATTGGGCGGAATACGATTACATCGTCATCAACCACGATATCGATGAGGCGTTCGCCGAGGTGCAGTCGATTCTCAAGGCTGAGCGGCTGAAGCGCGAACGTCGCTCCGGTCTCACGACATTCGTGCGGGAATTGCAGCGGCAATTGGAGAAATAGCGGAGCGGTTAGAACCTTTTTCCGCTCCGATTGAATCGGAACGGAGGCTCTAGTCTTTAATTTGACGCGTTTTCTTCACGCGAACCGGTTTCCACTTCGCTCGAAAACGCTCTAGTTGGTCGCGCTTCGGGCCAGCCGCGCGAGCATGTCCTCGATCCTGCCGTTCGGATCATCCGCCGTGCGCAACTCCCAGGGAATGTCGTCCCTGCGGATACGAGCGCCCAATTCGAGGTCAACCGTCGGCGATCGACGATCGATATTGGCTGTTTTCCAGATCGCCTGCCGATCGACCTGAATCGTGCGCCGGCCAATCCATCGAAGGTTTCCGAACCTGAAGACCGCGCTTCCGATCAGGCCTGCCAGCGCCAACGCGCCGAGAATGACGAGCAACAGCGTTTGAATGGAGCCCGACTGTTTTTCAGTTGATGAGTTCGCCGCGGCGAGGGCAACCGGGGCAGGTGCGGCCGGTGGTGTCGCGTCTGAATTGGGCGGTGCGGCGACACCCGAATTGGCTGCGGTCGACGGCGAAACGGTCGAGGAACTGGTTCCCGACTGCTCGGGCCAGCGCGAGGCGACGGCCGATCGTCGTGTCTCCGCGGCCGGCGTCGCGATCGTTGCGTCGGCGGCCGGCGCGAGCCCGTTGCCGCGTTTCGGCGCTTCGATAGCGGTCTGCGCGGGCAGTTCGGCGTGTGCGTCCGCGATCGAACGCTGCGGCGCGGCGTCTGCATTCGAAGAGGCGGGCGTCGCCGATGGCGCGGAATTCGCAGCAGCGTTTTGCGAAAGCTTTTCGCCCTTGAGATACCAGCAGTGACGTTTGGTGGCGTGATCGATGCGATAGTACCAATGGTTGCCGTTTGGCGCCGGGTCTTTCGGTCCGGAAAGGCAATCCTCCGCCGCAGCCGTAGCGCCGTGTGAAATCGTTGCCAGCGGGATGCCCGCAAGAACGCTGGCAACGATGACTGACACGAATTTCGCGGTTCGGCCTGGCATGTGAATCTCCGGTGATACGCGGCACTTTGTCCCCAATCTCGGCAAAGACTTGGGTCGTAATGCGCCGCAATTCCGGACAGCATGAGGCTTAATTCGGGCTCGCCTTCGCAACTGAAAGGCGCGACGGCAGTCGCCAAAACCCCAAATGGCTCCGCCTCAGTTTTTCAACACGATGCGCCCGACCACCTTTCCGGCGCGCAACTCGTCGATCCATTTCTGGACGTCGCCCATCGGTTCCTCCTTCATCGGCG
Source organism: uncultured Pseudomonadota bacterium (assembly GCA_963727225.1). GTDB lineage: Bacteria > Pseudomonadota > Alphaproteobacteria > Rhizobiales > Xanthobacteraceae > Bradyrhizobium. The sequence goes on from CAVSFN010000001.1 coordinate 9,009, forward strand.
TCGGCTTGATCTTGCCGCTGCGGGCGAGCCCCATCAGTTCCTGAGCCTCGGCCAGCGTTCCAACCATGAAGCCTTCGACCGTCATGCGCTTGTAGATCCATTGCACCATCGGCAGGCTGAAATTGCCGCCCATCAGACCGGAGACCACGATCTTGCCGCCACGCGCGACCGTGGAGACCGCAAAGCCCATCGATTTTTCATTGCCGGCAAAATCAACCACCCCGTCGAAACCGCCCTCGGTTTCCTTGATCATCCGTTTCACCACGTCAGTCTCGGAGGGATCGTAGGCGACGGCAGCACCGTTCTTGAGTGCGGCTTCGCGTGCCGCCGGGCTTAGATCCGCGACCGAGATATTCTGCTTGAACATGGCTTGCGCGAAGGCCAGCCCCATCATGCCGACGCCGCCAAGGCCGATCAGCAACAGATTGCGCTGCCGCGGGCGATCGACGAGGCGCTTTAGGGCGCCATAGGCGGTTATCCCGGAGCACATCAGGGTCGCCGCCTGATTGACCGGCAACGGATCGTAGTCCAGCAGGTATTTCGCGTCCGGCACCAGCACGTGGCTGGCGAAACCGCCGTCGATGGCGACACCGAGAAAGCGCTGCTTGACGCAGAGATTCTCGTCGCCATTGAGACAGTCGCGGCATTGACCGCAGCCGATCCAGGGGAATACGGCCCTCTTTGCGCCGATCAGGTCTCTCGATACATCCGGACCGACTTCCTCTACGACCCCCGCGATCTCGTGTCCCAGCGTGAACGGCAGCGTCATGCCACGCGTGGTGTCGAGTTTCTTGCCGCCGCCGAGGTCGGCATAACCGTCCTGAATATGCAGGTCGGAATGGCACAGCCCGCAACGCTCGATCCGGACAAGCACTTCCTTGCCTTGCGGCTTCGGCGTGTCGACGATGGTTTCACACAGGGGCGCATCGAACTTGATCAATGACTGGCGACGCATCAGCGCCATGGGGCTTTCTCCTCAGGGAATGTTCATTTTCCGCTTCGTATATTGGTCAATTCACGGGCCATGGCAACAAAGCCACTGACCGGAATGGTTTCAGCGCGTCGCGTCAAATCGACATCGGCGGCCTGGGCCAGCCGCGCCGGATCGATCGACAGCGATTTCAGGCTTTGCCGCAGCATTTTTCGTCGCTGGCCGAACGCCGCCGCCGCCACCATCTCCAGCGCCTTGCGGTCGCACGGCTCCGGCGCGACGCGGGGCACCAATCGCACGACGGACGAGGTGACCTTGGGCTGCGGAACGAATGCTGCGGGTGAAATGTCGAACAGGATTTTTGGCTCAGTGCGCCAGTTCGCGAGCACGCCGAGCCGGCCGTAAGCTTCGTCATCGGCGCGCGCGACGATTCGCTCGGCCACTTCACGCTGAAACATCAGCACCATCATGTCATACCATGGTGGCCACGGCTCGATCGACAGCCAGTCGATCAATAGCGCGGTCGCGATGTTGTAGGGCAGGTTGGCGACGATTTTGGCGGTGGTGCCGCCGAGCAACGGCCGCGGATCGAAATGCTGCGCGTCGGCGCAAATGATTTCCAGCCGCCCCGGATAACGCGCCGAAATTTCCTCGAGCGCCGCCAATGCGCGCTGATCGCGCTCCACCGCAATGACGCGCCGCGCGCCCAGCGCCAGCAATGCGCGCGTCAGCCCGCCGGGACCCGGGCCGATCTCGATGACGGTGGCATCTTCGAGCGGGCCCGCCGCGCGAGCGATCCGCGCGGTGAGGTTGAGGTCCAGCAGGAAATTCTGTCCAAGCGATTTGCGAGCCGACAACGCGTGCTGGCGAATGACTTCGCGAAGCGGTGGAAGGTCGTCGATCGCGCTCATGCCGGCTGCGCCGCCGCGAGGCGGGCGGCGAGCCGCAACGCCGCGATCAGGCTCGACGGATTGGCGCGGCCTGTGCCGGCAATGTCGAAGGCCGTGCCATGATCGGGAGATGTGCGCACGAAAGGCAATCCCAGCGTGACGTTGACCGCATCGTCGAATGCCAGCGTCTTGACCGGGATCAGCGCCTGATCATGGTACATGCAGATCGCGCAATCGTAGGTTTTGCGCGCGGCGTCATGGAACATGGTGTCCGCCGGCAGCGGTCCGGCGACCTCCATGCCCTCGGCGCGCAGGATTTCGATGGCGGGTGCCACGATGCTCCGGTCTTCGGTGCCGAGCGTGCCGTCTTCACCGGCGTGCGGATTGAGGCCGGATACCGCGAGGCGCGGATTGGCGAGCCCGAAGCGGGCTTTCAAAGCGGCATTGACGATGCGAACCGTCGTAACGATCAGGTCGGTTGACAGCTGCGCGATCGCCTCCCGCAGCGGAACATGGATCGTGACGGGCACGACGACGAGGGCAGGGGACCACAACATCATCACCGGTTGCGGCGTGTGGCCGCCGGTCGCCGCGAGTTCGGCGAGAAATTCGGTATGGCCGGGATGTCGAAATCCGGTGCGGTAGAGCACGCTCTTGGCAATGGGATTGGTGACAATGGCGCTCGCCCGTCCGGCAAGGACGTCTCCGACCGCCTGGCGAATGGAGGCCGTGGCGGCGTCCGCGCTGGTGTCGTCGGGCAGGCCGGGCAGCGCGGACGCCGCATGGCCGGTGGCGACGACCGGCAATGCGTCGGCAAACGCAGCGAACGCATCCTCGGCCCGGACGTCGGCAAACCTGACCTTGAGTCCGAGAGCCGTCGCCCGCCTGCGAAGGAAGTCGCGATCGCCAAGCAGATAGAATGCCGGCAGCTTCAGCTCATTCCGGCGCAGCCACGCTTTTATGGTGATGTCGGGCCCGATACCCGCGGGTTCGCCCAATGTCAGCGCGAGGGGTTTTGCCATGCGTCAATGGCGTTTGTTATTGTGAGGCTGTTCGTTGCTGTTTTCATTTTCTCGGTATTCGATCATCGCGGCTTTGCGGACTTCCTGCAGATACGCTTTCGACTTTGCCTCGTATTTGTCGACGAACATCTTGTCCCGAATTTCCTTCTTTTTCGGCGTGTCGACGGTGGTCGGCTTCTTGTCGCAGAGCGCAACCATCTCCACGCCCTGTTTTGTCACTTCGGGCGCGGTCAAATGACCAATCGGAGTCTTGTCGAGCACTTCACGAAGGGCCGCCGGCAGGTCGGCCGATGTTTTCGTCACAGCTTCACGTATCGCCGCATTTTGCATCGACTTGAACAAGGCGTTCGCCTCGTCGCAGGTCTGCACGCGATTACGCAGGGCTTCGGCTTCCTTGCGCCTTGCCTCGGTGGCGGCCGGCGGCGATCCACGCTCGACGATCAAGACAATCGGCTGCATTTTATATTCGAAGCTGTCGGTGTCCGGCTTATCGGGGGTCTCGCTCTTGGCGGCGGCGGCGACCTCTTTCTCTCCGACCTGCAGGCTTTCCTTGAACCGCCCGCGGATCAGGCTGGACCAGACCATCTCCGCCCGCATGCGTTCCTTGAGCGTCTCGGGCCGAATCCCCGAGCTTGCCAGAGATTTGGTGAGTTGATCGGGCGTGATGTGCATCCTTGAACTCATCCCCGAATACAAGCCGTCGATGTCGGATGAGGACGGGTCGATGGTGTATTTCTTTCCTTCCCTGATTTTTACCTTTTCGTCGATCAGTTCGTCGATCACTTGCTTTCGCACCTGAGGCTTGTGCGTCGACAGGAAGTTCAGCTTGCTGCGCTGTTCGATGTCGTAATTGGTGATGGGGTCGCCGTTGACTATGACGGCGACGGTTTGCGCATGGGACGGCGTTGCGCAAAGCATCAGCAATAGCGCCGCCGCACAGCCGAGCCGGAGAGACGAAAGGCGCTGAAGGGATGTGGCCGTCATGATCATATTCGCCGTATCAACCGATTCGAGTTCGATCCGCGACGTGCTGGCAAGTCATCGGTCCGGAGATGCCGCGCTGCTCTATTGCGTGCTTGTATTGGCAATCGTCCGCAGGCCGAGCTGTAGCATAAAAACATGATCGAGGATTGGCGGCGAGGAGGCAGTGGCATAGGAAAAGGATGTGACGTAGTTGACTCCCAGTATGAAGCAGTCGTCCACATAGCCTACGCCGATGGCGTATTGGTTGAGTTCGTTCAGGATGAGATCCCAACGGGCGGCTCCGGTCAGCACCCAGTTTGACGCCAGCTTGACGTTGGCAGTGCCGAGAATGCCTTCGCGGCGCGTCAGGTATCCTATCTCGGGCTGCGGCGCATAGTCGCCGTATAGCAGGCTGACCGAAAAGCGATCGTAGTTGGCGCGGCCTTCAGCCTCGAAGCGCTCGACGCTCCCGGTTGCCTCGTCGAATCGCGCGCGCGTGCTGAAGGTGTAGGTTCTGTTGGGCGAATAATTGATGCTGGCGACATAGTCCGATGCCGGCTTGTCCAGACCGGAGTCCAGCGCGGTATTGGTGACGTCGTGCACCGCAAAAGAATTCAGGCCGAACAGCTGATAGGATTGTCCGAACACCGCGGTGACCGAGCCGCCGCGGTCGAATTGCGTCGTCGTCTGCACGCCGGCATTGGCGCGGCCACCGCCTTCCTCGCGGTCATAGCCTGAGAATTTGTCGACGCTGAACAGGTTGCTGGTGTCGAAGGTCATGCTCTGCGCATCTTCGTTCGGTAGCTTGCCTGCATAGGGTTCGTTGGGACGAGCGATGACCTGCACAATCGGTTCGATCGTCGTGGTTCCCCACGGCTGAACATTGATGAAGGGGTAGCGATATTCGAGGCCGACTGTAGGCATCGCCCGCAGGGCCTGGCTTTCGCCGGTCTGAAGGAAATTCGAAACGCCCGGCTGGTTCGCAACCGAGGTATCGATCGCATCGACGCGGACGCTTGCAAATGGCGTCCAGATCTCGCCGGCCGAATCGGTGAACGACCGGCGCCAATCGACTTCGCCCGTCGCCCGGGTGTAGGTGCCCGGCATGCCCCGGAGCAGACAGTTCGCAGGCGTTATATTCTTGGCCGGGTCGGCTGATGTGGCCAGGCACGAGCCGTTGGCGAGGGCCGTTGCGGTGATCGCATCGAAAGCCGCGGTATCGCGGGTCAGGCTGGTGAAGTTCCCCTTGTAGCTGAATTCGCCGCCCAGCACCGAGTGGTTGACCACGTTCGAATAGTCGATAACCGGCGCAACGACGGGTACCTGGGACTGATTGCCCGAAAGACTGAGAAAGTAGATCGCGCGCGCGTCGAAGTAGCTGCGATTGCCGACGCCGGTCAGATAGAGTTGCGAAATGGCTTCGGTCGGCAAAGCCAGAAATGCAGCGAGCGGGTCCTTGTACAGCGACAGGCTGTAGTCGGACATCATCATATAATCGGAGAGTGCGACGCCCTCCCAACCCCAGACCCATTTATCGTTCAGCGCAAACTGGCCCTTTGTTTCGACGCCGCCCCGGAACTGGCGGTCTCCCGGTTGACCCGCATAGGCTGAGGGATCCTGCTGATCGATGCCGTAGGCGCGGATTTGATAGGATCCGCTGAGTAACCGCTGACGGAACTCGGCCTGGAACAACACGCCTTGCTGGGTCGTGAAGCGCGGGCTGAAGGTTGCGTCGTAGTCGGGCGCGATATCCCAGAAGAACGGCGTTTCAATGCCGTATCCGTAAGTCGGATTCTCCTTGATTTCCGGCATCAGGAACCCGGTTTTCTTCTTCACGGTCGGGTCCGGAGCTGAAGCATATGGCAGGTATGCGATCGGAACGCCGAAGAACTCCAGCTGCGCGTTCTCGAAGTAAAGCATCTTGTCGGTCTGGTCGTGAATGATGCGCGCGCCCTTGACCTGCCACAGTGGCGGCTTCTTCGGATCATCCTTACAGGGTGCGCAAGCCGTGTAGACGCCGTTCTCGAACACGGTGTAATTGCCGTCGGAGCGGTCCGCGCGGGTCGCAGCCATTCGCGTCGCATCTGCGGTGTCGACATGCAGCGAATCGACGAAACCGTCGCGGTAGTCGTCGCTCAAATCCAGAATATTGGCGTAGGTGATCTTGCCGTCCACATCCGTCATGCGGATGTTGCCTTCGGCATGAAGCCGCTTGGTCTTTTGATCGTAGATGACCTTGTCGGCCTCGACGCTGGTGCCGTTGTAGAACATCTGCACGTTGCCGACCGCCGACACCCGTGAATTATTGTAGTCGTAATCGACCTCGGTTGCCTGGACCAGCATCTGTCCGTCATTGGGCGGACGCGGCGGTCTCGGATGCGGCGGTTGCGGATTGTAGGTGAAAGTCTGCGCCGACGCCGGGGTCGCCAAGACAATGCCGAGCGCGGCGGCGAAAATGACCCCGAAAACGAGCGCGAGAACGCGTCCGCTGGCGGACAAGCGATCCCGCCGGCGGCGCACGCGAGTGCTCCGCCGGAACGCAGACGACCTTCCCTGGCGGGCGGCGACAACGGCCACTACCCGTCCTCCTGGTACAACAAGGCCAAAAAGCCGGTGAGGCCGCCCACGCATACGGGCAACCACGCCGAAGCGATCGGATGCATCAACTCAGCCTTGCTCAAATCCTCGGTTACTTTCGACAGAACGTAGAGCAGAAAGCCTGCACCCACGCCACTCAAAACCATCTTTTGCACGCCGCCGAAACGGAAGAACCGCAGGCTCACGGCGGCCGCCACCATCACCATTGCCGCCAATAAAAACGGCTGTGCGAGCAGCTTGTGGTACTGCAACCGGTATCCGGCGGTCGCGAATCCGGAGCTCTCGGAAGAGCGGATATAGCTCGGAAGTTGCCAAAAAGACACAGTCTCAGGCGTGGAGAAACTGTTGCGAACCTGAGCGGGGGTGAGGGTGGTCGGGAGGACGAAGCTGTCCTGATCAACTGCGGGACGATCGAGGGTGTATCGCCGTACCGATTTGAACACCCAGCGTCCGTCCTCCAGCGTTGCCTCCTGGGCTTCGATTCGCTCCTTGAACTGATAGTCGGTATCGAATCTGAACACCGTCAATCCGGTCAGCCGCACACCCTGCTGCTCGCTGCGGGCGGCATTGATGATGGCCTGGCCATCATTGTTGACCTGATTGATCCAGAAACCGGCGGCGTCCTGCATTCCGCCTCCGGGAGCGGAGCCGAAAAGCTCCGCCTCCATCCGTTTGGAGATTTCGCGCAGATTGGCGGACATCGGGTTGTAGGCCGTCGTCGCCACGATCCCGAGCACGATCGCGCTGGCCAGCGCCGGCGCGATGAACTGCCAGGCGGAAACGCCGGCCGCGCGGGCGACCACTAGCTCCAGTCGCCGCGAAAGCGCCAGATAGCAGGTCATCGCTCCGATCAGGATGCAAAACGGCATCATTTTTTCGAGCAGTTGAGGAACCCGGAACAGCGACGTCTCCGCGACGGTAATGGCGGATGCCGTCACCAGCCCCGAGGTCTTCCTGACCATCTCGATGTAGTCGACGAGCACAAGCAGAACGAAGATGCTGGCGAATACGCCGATCGCCGAGACCACGAAGCGGCCTGCAAAATAACGCCCAAGCGTGTTGGTCATCATGCTCATGCTGTGACCGGCCACCCCAAAAGCCGCGGAAGACGCGCGTTCGATTCGCCGATTGCCAACGCCGGAATCATCCGGCTGTCGAAATCGGGAAGCGTCAGGATCATCCAATTCCGGCCGGTCATCGGATCAACGCCGCCCAAGGCCCGCGCAATCGGGAGAGCTCCTGCCAGGCTGCCAGGAATCAGCGCAAGCGACGCAAGCGTCGTGCGAAAGATGTATTTGTCGATCGACCCCATCGTTACCGCACGACCCCGCCCTGCGAACCGGAACTGCCGCTGCGACCAATCCCGAAATCGGGATCCCCTTTGGTCGCGCGCCATTGATCCGGCCGGCCCCACTCTCTCTCTACCATCCCTTTGATCCGTCAACAAAATGGCTGCGCCAAGGCACCCTCAGGATATGGTTAATAATTCGCCCTATGTGACCTCTCGGCCACGGGGACGCTTGGCAGCGCCGCGGCTGACAGGCAATAGTGCCCTGAGCACGCTCTAAATGTATATGCATCACAGCCAAAGTGAGCATTCCAAACATCGCGCCCCGTGGGTTTCTTCCCACCCGGTTTACAGCCTTATTTCGGAGGATTTGCCTATGCCCGACGCCGTCAAGGTCGGCTTCGTTCCGTTTTCCACCGCTCCGCGCGGCATTCTGGTGGTGTTCTGCGACGACACGTTGAAATTCGGCGCTGCGACCCGCAAGGCGCTGGGGGATGCGACCGATGTCGTCGGACGCGCCGCGGCCACCAACCAGTTCAAGGGAAAGAGCGGATCCGCACTCGATATTCTGGCGCCTGAGGGTCTCAAGGCCTCACGCCTGATCGTGGTCGGCGCTGGCAAGCTATCGGCGATCAAGGACTACGATTTTCTCAAGCTTGGCGGCCTGGTAGCCGGCAAATTGCGCGCCGGCAACGATGCGGTGACGGTCATCGCGGAACTGCCGACAGGGGCCTTGAAGCCGGACCAGGCCGCGGCGGTGGCATCCGGCGTGCGGCTGCGCGCCTATAAATTCGATCGCTACAAGACCAAGAAGAAAGACGGCGAGGACGCCGCGTTGCGCGCTGACGTTTCGATCGCGGTCGGCGATGTAGCCGCCGCGCGCAAGGCGTTTGCTCCCGACGCTCACATCGTCGACGGCGTCATCATGGCGCGCGAACTGGTGAATGAGCCTCCGAACGTGCTCTATCCCGTGGAATTCGCGCGCCGCGCCAGCCGGCTGCGCAAGCTCGGCGTCGATGTCCAGGTTCTGGACGTCAAGGCCATGACGAAACTCGGGATGGGCGCGCTGCTCGGGGTCTCCCAGGGCTCCACGCAGCCCGGCCGCACCGTGATCATGCGCTGGAACGGCGGCAAGCGCGGCGACCAGCCGGTTGCTTTTATCGGCAAGGGCGTTTGCTTCGATACCGGCGGCATTTCCATCAAACCGGCGGGAAGCATGGAGGACATGAAGGGCGACATGGGGGGGGCCGCCTGCGTGGTTGGGCTGATGCATGCGTTGGCGGCGCGCAAGGCCAAGGTCAATGCGGTCGGGGCCATTGGCCTTGTCGAGAACATGCCCGGTGGCAACGCGCAACGCCCCGGTGACATCGTGACGTCGATGTCCGGCCAGACCATCGAGATCATCAATACCGACGCCGAAGGCCGGTTGGTACTGGCCGATGTGCTCTGGTATGTGGCGAAGAAGTTCAAGCCGAAGTTCATGGTCGACCTTGCGACACTCACCGGCGCGATCATGGTTGCGCTCGGCACCGAATATGCCGGGTTGTTTTCCAACAATGACGAATTGTCGGAGCGGCTGACGAAGGTCGGAATGGAGACCGGCGAGCGGGTTTGGCGCATGCCGCTCGGTCCGGAATACGACAAGCAGATCGACTCGCAGTTCGCAGACATGAAGAACACAGGCACCCGCAACGGCGGCTCGATCACCGCCGCGCAGTTCCTGCAGCGCTTCGTCGATGATACGCCGTGGGCGCACCTCGATATCGCGGGAACCGCGATGGGCGCGCCGAAATCCGAGATCAACCACAGCTGGGGCTCGGGTTATGGGGTGCGGCTGCTGGAGCGATTGGTCGCGGAATATTACGAAGCCGGGAAGTAGCTGAATCCGGATGACGGAAGTTTTATTCTATCATCTGCAAAACATGTCGCTTGAGAGCGTTTTGCCGCCTCTGCTGGAAAAATCGCTGGAACGCGGCTGGCGAGTTGTCGTGCAGTCGACGTCGCAAGAGCGCACCGACGCGCTGGACGCTCATTTGTGGACCTATCGCGATGATTCGTTCTTGCCGCACGCCACATGGCGCGCCGGCGATGCACAGGATCAGCCGATCGTGCTGACCGCCGAGGAGGGCAATCCGAACCGGGCCAATGTCAGATTTCTGGTCGACAACGCCGCTTTGCCTGTCGATTCGGACACCTATCAGCGGCTGGTTCTGGTTTTCAACGGCGACGATGGCGACGCGCTGGCCGCGGCGCGCGGCGCCTGGACAGATTGCAGGACGCGAGGGTTCGAGGTCACCTACTGGCAGGCCGATGAGCGGGGCCGGTGGCAGCGGCGGGAATAGCGATCTTTGACAATTAATGATAATCTGCGGTTTCGGCCTATGGGCTTGCGCATAGCCACCGTCGTGCCGCAAAGTGATGTTGGGACAACCGCTTAGGGCGGTGCAGGAACCTGGTTCATCGTGCGAGACAAGAACGCTCATCGAAAGCGCCTGCTGGCGTTGCTGCTGTTTGCCCCGGTCATCGCGGGCTGCTCCGGCGCGTCCGACATGTTTTCGTCCGATCTTCTGTCGAAGGACGCGGAGTGGTTTTCGCGCTCGGGCAGGTTGTTCATCAAAAACGTTTCGATCGAAACACCGCCTTTGACGCCCAACAAGCCGGTTACGGCCGACGATCTGGTCAGCGCCGAGGGCTATTGTGCGGGAATGGCGCCTCCCGGCGGCTCCAACGCATTGGCCGAGGGTGCCACCGCGTCGCCCCCGCCATCGACCACGGGAACCGTGGCGCTTGGTCACACCGAATGCGATGTCGTACGCGGCATCGGTTCACCTGGCAGCGTTAACTTGTCGAACAATGGGCGTGGCGATCGGGTGGCGGTCATCAGCTATCTGCAAGGCCAACGCGCCGGAATCTACACCTTCACGGGTGGACGGCTGACATCGATCGAGCGCGCGCCTGGTGCGGTGGTACAGCCCAAGCCCGCAAGGTCGAGGAAGAAGCCGGCGGCGACCTGAGGGTTTTCCGCGACCGGCACCAGTCCGCAATCAAATGTCGTCCCTGGAAAAGCTCTAATCAGCCGGTCGCCTCGTCATACTGCGAACTCGCGGTCAGCCACGCTTCCTCGGCCTGCTGCAAGGCGTTGGCCGCACCGGCGCGCGCCTTGCTGAGCTGGGCGGCCTGTTTCGGGTCGCGCTGAAACAGATCCGGCAGCGCGAGCGCAGTATCGATCTTGGCGATGATGCCGTTGATGCGCGCGATCTCGGCCTCGGCGTCCGAAATCCTCTGCTTCAGTGGCGCGCGCTTTTCGGCCTTGTTGCGCTGAGGCTTGTCGCGGCCATTGCCGCGTTCACTGCCGTCGCGGTCGCGCGAACTGGCACGCATGCCGCGCGCCGACAGCACCATCCGCCTGTAATCGTCGAGATCGCCGTCATAGGCCGTGACGGCATGATCGGCCACCACCCACAATTGATCGGCGCAGGCCTCGATCAGGTAGCGGTCATGGGAAACCATCATGACCGCGCCGGGAAATTCATTGATCGCTTCGGCAAGTGCGGCGCGGCTATCGATGTCCAGATGGTTGGTCGGCTCGTCGAGAATGATCATGTTGGGACCGAAGAAGGTCGCAAGTCCCAGCAGCAGCCGCGCCTTTTCGCCCCCCGACAAGCTTCGAACCGGCGTGTCGCCGGTCTTGCCGGAGAAGCCGATCGCGCCGGTGCGCCCGCGGATCTTGGTTTCGGTGGCGTCCGGCATCAGCTTGCGAACGTGATCGTAGGGCGATCCGTCGAGATCGAGCTCGTCGACCTGATGCTGCGCGAAATAGCCAACCGACAATTTGTCCGCGCGGGTGACCTGCCCCGAGAACGGCGGCAGCTTGCCCGCGAGCAGCTTGACCAGCGTCGACTTGCCGTTGCCGTTGGAGCCGAGCAGCGCGATGCGGTCGTCGGTGTCGATGCGCAGTGTCACGCGATTGAGCACCGGGTTTTTCGGGTCATAGCCGACCGAAACATTGTCGACGGCGATGATCGGCGGCGACAGCATCTTCTCAGGTTTCGGAAATGAAATCTCGCGCACGTCCTGCGTCACCAGCGCGGTGACGGGCTTCATTCTTTCCAACATCTTGACCCGGGACTGTGCCTGACGGGCTTTCGAGGCCTTGGCCTTGAAACGGTCGACGAAGGCCTGCAGCCGCTTGCGCTCGTCGGCCTGGCGCTTGGCGTGCTTGGCATCCAGCATTTCGCGCGTGGCGCGCTGCTCTTCGAACGACGAGTAAGTCCCCTTGTAGAGCGTCAGCTTGCGGCGATCGAGATGCAGGATCTGGTCGACCGAGGTGTCGAGCAGGTCGCGGTCGTGACTGATGACGATCACGGTACGCGGATAGTTCGCCAGATGATCTTCGAGCCACAGCGTGCCCTCAAGATCGAGATAGTTGGTGGGTTCGTCCAGCAGCAGAAGATCGGGCGCCGAAAACAGCGTCGCCGCCAGCGCGACGCGCATCCTCCAGCCGCCGGAAAATTCCGAACAGGATCGCGCCTGGTCGGCGGTGGAAAATCCGAGGCCGCTCAGAATGGAGGCCGCGCGGGCAGGGGCGGAATGGGCGTCGATGTCGACAAGCCGGGTCTGGATTTCAGCGATCCGGTGCGGATCGTGTGCCGTCTCGGCTTCGCGCAGCAGGGCGTCGCGCTCCAGATCGGCCTTCAGCACGACCTCGACCAGGCTCTCAGGCCCGTCGGGCGCTTCCTGCGCCAGACTGCCGACGCGCCAGCGCGGCGGGATGGTGATGGTGCCGGTTTCGGTCGGCAACTCGCCGCGGATCGCACTGAATAGCGTCGATTTGCCCACGCCGTTGCGGCCGACAAAGCCGACCCGCGCGCCGGGCACGATCTGCGCGGAGCTGTTATCGATCAAAAGCCGCCCGGCAATCCGGACCGAAATATCTGATATTGAGAGCATGCGGCGTTGTCACCGGAGCCGCCGCCAAACGCAACCGGTTTGTGCGTAAAATATCGCCCTGGGTAGTTCACGTAACGCAATACATCGAGCTAGTGCGACGACCTCCGGTGGCTTTCGCCTTCCCGCCTGTGCAACTCCTCCAGCAGATGCTGGAGATAGGGCGACAGGGGCGTTGCCTCCGGGCGGAGGTCCTGCTGCAGCCGCTCGCCGACGGCGTCGCATATCGATCGGCTGGTGCTGCGATCGATTTGTTGGTTATCCATTAGGGTTCCGCTTCGAGTTCATTTCAACGTGATGACACCGAAACAAGTCGCCGCGACGAAAATGGTTGCCCGGTGCCGGCGGAATACGTGCCCTTCCAGTAAAAATCGGATGAACACGGCGCCCGGTTCCGTCGACCGGAATCGGACAAAAAGCCCCGGCCGCTGCCGGCCAGGGCCTTTTTGACGTCCGGACCGGACGATGGAGGTCAATAGCAGCGGTTTACCAGGCGCCAGCGCGGGCCCCACGGCGTCGGAACCAGATGCCGCACATAGCAGCCGCCATAGCCATAGCCGTATCCGTAATAGGCCGGACCACCGACGAAAACGTGGGGACCGCCCCAACCCCAGCCGCCATGCCAGCCACCGTGCCAACCGCCGCCGTGCCAGCCATGACCGCCCCAGGCAGAGGCGGAGGTTGGGGCCAATGCGGCCAGACCCAGCGAAGCCGCGGCAACTGCAACAAGCGAGAGTTTGCGTAACATGGTCGTCTCCTCAGGTTCGGCGCGGGTAGCGCCATCGGTGAAAGTCACTGTCCCTGGCGTCCCCCTGAACTGGAGAGGCGTTCGGTTGATGGAAGGCTATTCCTGAGAAACTGAATGAAGCCCGGACGGGCGTTTCAGAGAGGGTTCATGTTGGTGAAATTGTTGTAATTTTGGGCATTGGGGCGTCGCCGGCATTTGCCGGCTCCGTCATCGGCCGTCGCTCGCCTGATCGCTTGCCGTTCGCCGACAGCGTCGATATAAGCGCCGCACTCCCAGCAGCGCTTTTCAAGGACGAGATCATGGCGATTGAACGCACCTTTTCGATTATCAAGCCGGACGCGACCGCGCGCAATCTGACCGGCGCGATCAACGCGCTGATCGAGAAGGCCGGACTTCGAATCGTCGCCCAGAAGCGCATTCGCATGACCCGCGAACAGGCCGAAACCTTCTATGCCGTCCACAAGGCGCGTCCGTTCTTTGGCGAACTGGTGGATTTCATGATCTCCGCCCCCGTGGTCGTTCAAGTGCTCGAGGGTGAAAACGCCGTGCTCAAGCACCGCGACGTGATGGGCGCGACCGATCCTTCCAAGGCGGCGGATGGCACGATCCGCAAGCTGCATGCAAAGTCGATCGGCGAAAATTCGGTGCATGGCTCCGATGCACCTGAAACCGCCGCTATTGAAATTGCGCAGTTTTTCTCAGGCAACGAAATCGTCGGTTGATTGACACTGACAACGGCGCGCAATCTAGTCGATCCTAACGGCGGCGGCCGTTGGGTCGGTAGGGGTTCGCTGTGAACGGGCTATTGCAGGTCTTTGATCCCGCAAACGTCGGTGCGGTTTTAGCGCAATTTCAAACCGACCTGCAGAAACCGGCGTTCTGGCTTGCGGTCGGCAAGATCATCTGGATCAACGTGTTGTTGTCCGGTGACAATGCGCTGGTGATTGCCATGGCCTGCCGTGGTCTGCCGCGCCGGCAGCGGCTGTGGGGCATGACAATCGGCGCCGGCATCGCGGTGGTGCTGCTGATCACATTCACCGGCATCGTCGCGACCTTGATGGGGCTGCCCTATCTGAAACTGGTCGGCGGACTGGCGCTCATCGTCATCGCAACCCGGCTTCTGGTGCCGGAAGATGAGGGTGACGACGTCACCGCCGGCACCAGCCTTTGGCAAGCCGTCCGGATTGTCGTGATCGCCGACATCATCATGAGCCTGGACAACGTCATCGCGGTCGCCGCTGCCGCCAACGGACAGCTCCCGCTATTGATCCTCGGCCTTGCCATCAGCATCCCGATGATTATCGCTGGCGCAGCGCTGATCATGATGGTGCTGGACCGGTTCCCGATTCTGGTCTGGCTCGGTGCGATCCTGCTTGGCTGGATCGCGGGTGGCGTGATCGCGACTGATCTGGCGGTTCATCCGTTCCTGCAACAGCTTGTCGACGGCCAGATCGCAGTCCAATTCAATGCGATCTCGGGGATATTCGGCGTGCCACCGGGCGTCATGCGGGACGGAGATATCGCCGAATACATTTGCTCGGTACTGGGAGCGATCGCTGTACTGGCGGCGGGATCGATCTGGCGGAAACGACGGCTGCGCCATTTCGAACATCCCGCGCGGCCGGACACGGCCGAGGCAACCCAGCCGATCGAGCGGCGATAGCGCGCGACCGGATCGGATGACGGCACCTCCATCGTCCGAATGGCGTTTCAGCTTCTGACGATTGATCCGGAGCGGCCGACCAATCGCGCCAATTGCTTGAAGCGGCTGCCGACGCGATCGGCAACCAGATCGACCATTTTGTGTTCGAACACTAGCATCAGCTTGCGGCCCTGGCTTCGAAAGTGGATCGCCGGCAAGACACCCGGTCGCGCCGCCGAAATCAGATGAGCGACGCGGAAGGCCGCGCCGAGAACCCGGGCACGCTCGACCATTGCGGGCGGCACCAGTTCACGAATCAGCGCCGGCGCTTCGTTTTCCTCACTCAGGCCGGCGTAACGGTAGAATACCGAGAGCGCGATGAAAGCCCGGCCTTGGTGGCTGATCGCGCCGAAATTTCCATTGGTGATGAGATTGAGCGTCTGTTCGCCGCGGTAGTCGGGATGCACCCGCCACCCGATGTCCGACAGCAGGCAAGCGGCGTGGCGCTGCCGGCGATCCTCTTCGGTCTCCCGAAGTTTGACCACCCTGACGAAACGATCGGTCCATCCGATCAATTCTTCGGCGTGGCGGGCGGACCGCGACAGCAGCTCATTCAGGGTTTGCGCGGCGCAGATCAGTCCATCCCTGGAACGCTCCGCCGGAGGCAGCATCTCGTAAAGCAGGCCTTCACGCACCCCGAACGTCGAAAACACGATGGTCTTCGGTTTGGCGACGCTGATGATGTGCTCGAGAACCAGCGCCGCATAGGTCAGCAATGGCCGCCGTGCGTCGGCGACGACCTCGATATTGGCCAGCATGTTTGTCGATGCGAGACGGCGCAGACGCTGGGCAAAGTCGAGTGCATCCGCCGCCGGTATCGAATAGCCGTGCATCACCCGCAGCGGGTAACCGCTCTGGATGATGTGGATGCGCGCCAGCGATCGCCAGGTGCCTCCGACCGCATAGAAGGTGCGACCGCGGCCGGCCTTGAGCTGGGGGACCTCGGAAAGATCGGTCTCGACGATACGTTCGGCGCGCTTCAGCGATTTTTGTGATGCGTCCTGCAACGCAAGACTTCCGAGCGGCAGAGTTACACCGCTATGAAGGCGGTTGCCGCGCACGTCGATCAGTTCCAGCGAGCCGCCGCCGAGGTCGCCGACGATGCCGTCCGGCTTGTGAACGCCGGAAACAACGCCGAGCGCGGATAACTTCGCCTCGCGCGGGCCCGACAGGATTTCGATGGTTACGCCGCAGATGCGTTCCGCCTTGGCGATAAAATCGGGACCGTTGGTGGCGTCGCGACACGCGGCGGTCGCGATCGCGTGGACGCTGCCGACCTTCATGATCCTGCACAAGGCGCGAAAACGCCGCAACGACGTCAGGGCCTTGGCGACCGCGTCCGGCGCCAGCAGACCGGTGGTCTGGACCTCCCGCCCGAGTCCGCAAAGGGTTTTCTCGTTGAAGATGGAGACGAGGCTCCGCGTCATCGATTCATAGACGACGAGACGCACGGAATTCGAACCGATGTCGATGACCGCGACGCTGGAAGCGCGTTTACGCGGCCGCTTCACCGTGAAAATCCCTTATGATGATGATTGCTGACGTTCGGTACGGCGCGTGAGGCGGCGCGGCGAAGATTCCTTAAGCGACTTTCCACGGCCTGACAAACTCGGATTGGTCATGAAGTAATTTTGCAGATTGAAAGGCTCTTCGCCCTTCGCGGCCTTCATACGCGTTGACGACCCGTCCGGCAACAACTGCCAGCTCTGCTCGGTATCCTTCAGATTCGCGACCATGATCTGTTCGAGAACCTGCTGATGCACCGTGGGATTTTGCAGCGGGCAAAGGATTTCGACGCGCCGGTCGAGGTTGCGCGGCATCATGTCGGCGGACGAGATATACACAGCCGCTTTTGCGCTGGGCAGGCCCTGACCCATCCCGAAACAGTAGATTCGGCCATGTTCGAGGAAACGGCCGATGATGGATTTGACGCGGATATTCTCTGAAAGTCCGGGAATGCCCGGCCGCAGACAACAAATTCCGCGCACCACCAGTTCGATCGGCACACCGGCCTGCGACGCCTCGTATAGCGCGTCGATGATATCCGGATCGACCAGCGAGTTCATCTTCAGCCAGATCGCCGCCGGCTTGCCGTGACGGGCATAACCGGTCTCGCCGCGAATGTGCTCGAGCATCCGCTTGCGCAGGGTGAGCGGCGAAACCGCCATCTTCTCGATGTCACTCGGTTCGGCATAGCCGGTGATGTAGTTGAATACCCGCGCGGCGTCGCGCCCGATGACCGGATCGGACGTGAAATAGGACAGGTCGGTGTAGATACGCGCGGTGACCGGATGATAGTTGCCGGTGCCGGTGTGGACGTAGGTCGTGAGGCTGCCGCCCTCGCGGCGCACGATCAGCGACAGCTTGGCGTGGGTTTTCAGTTCGATAAATCCATACACCACCTGCACGCCGGCGCGTTCGAGATCGCGCGCCCAGCGGATGTTGGCTTCCTCATCGAACCGCGCCTTGAGTTCGATCAGGGCGGTCACCGACTTTCCGGCCTCCGCGGCCTCGGCGAGCGCCCGCACGATCGGCGAGTTGTTCGAGGTGCGATAGAGTGTCTGCTTGATGGCGACGACGTCGGGGTCGCGGGCGGCCTGTTGCAGGAACTGCACGACGACATCGAACAATTCGTAGGGATGATGAACGATCAGATCCTTCTGCCGGATCGCGGCGAAGATATCGCCGCCATGATCGCGCACGCGCTCGGGATGACGCGGCACATAGGGTACGAATTCGAGATCGGGCCGGTCGAGCCGGGTCAGCTGCGACAGCTCGTTCATCGCCAGCACACCGTCGACCAGCAGAACCTCGTCGTCGGCGGCGGAAAGGGCGCGTTGCACGAAAGCGCGCAGTTCTTCCGGCATTTTGGCTTCGATTTCGAGCCGGATCACCGATCCCCGCCGCCGCCGTTTCAGCGCGGTTTCGAACAGCCGGACCAGATCTTCCGCCTCTTCCTCGATCTCGAGCTCGGAGTCCCTGATGATGCGGAACGCACCCTGGCCTTTGACGGTATAGCCGGGGAACAGCCGACCGATGAACAAGCCGGTGGCTTGCTCAAGGGTAATCAATCGGACGGTGCCATCCTTGGTCGCGGGCATGCGAATGAAGCGGTCGATCTTGCCGGGCATGCGGATCAGCGCATTCATCGGCTTGCCGTCGGAGACGCGTGCCAGATGAAGCGCGACGGTAAATCCGAGGCTCGGGATGAACGGGAAGGGGTGCGCCGGATCGATCGCCAGCGGTGTCAGCAACGGGAAAATGTTGTGAAGGAAATGATCCTCGATCCAGGCGCGCTCGGCCTTGGTCACGTCGCGGCCATCCACGAGGACAATACCGACCTCGGCGAGGATACCGCGCAGATCGCGCCAGATCGCCTGTTGGTCGGAGGTGAGCTTCGAAACCGTCTCGTTGATGAGGACGAGTTGTTCGGCGGGGGTGAGGCCGTCAGGGCTGCGCTCGGCAATGCCCTCCCGCACCTGGGCCTTGATGCCGGCGACCCGGACCATGAAAAACTCATCAAGGTTATTGGCGGAAATCGACAGAAATCGCACCCGTTCAAGCGCGGGATGGCCGGAATTGACCGATTCCTCCAGCACCCGACGATTGAAGTGCAACCAGGAAAGCTCGCGATTGATGAAACGTTCGGGGCTGGTAGCCATGGCTAGGCCGGCCTCGGTTTCCGGTTCTTTTTCTTTGATTACAATAGTTTGTGCGGATTC
This sequence comes from uncultured Pseudomonadota bacterium, assembly GCA_963727225.1. Classification (GTDB taxonomy): domain Bacteria; phylum Pseudomonadota; class Alphaproteobacteria; order Rhizobiales; family Xanthobacteraceae; genus Bradyrhizobium. The sequence goes on from CAVSFN010000001.1 coordinate 27,820, forward strand.
CATGAAGTTTCAATCCATCTCAGGGCAGACCGCATCACGATTCCGGCGAGGGCGGCGCAAACCATGTGTTATCGCCATGACGTTTCAATGACATTGACGTTCCCGCCACCTGTGTCGTCAAGGTGCGAACAGTCGGCGGATCAGCCGTTGCGCAGCAATTCGGCTGCCAGCGCCCGGGTGACCGGACGGCCCAGCCGCAACGCTTCGGTGTCCAGGAGTTCGACCGCCCGTCGTGCGGCGACAAAAGACCGTTCGATCCTGGTCGCCAGATAGCTGACCACCGTTTCATCGATGACCAGTTGGCGGTCCGCGCAAAATTTGACGATCAGGGCGCGAAACAGCTGATCGTCCGGCGGCAACAGCGACACCACGGGCACGGCGCGAAGACGTGACCGCAAATCGCGCAGTTCGATCTGAAAGGCGGATGGGGGCGCCCGCGCGGTGATCAAGACCGACGCCTCGTCTTCCCGGGCGAGATTCATCAGATGGAATAGCGCGCGCTCATCGAAGTCCGACGGTCTCATATCGTCGACGACCAGCGCGCCGGTCGCCAACGCGCCCGGCACCGCGGCCGCCGTCAGCGCGCGGGCGGTCGTGGAGCGCGCGCCGGCTTGCTCGGCCCAGATGGCGGCGAGATGGCTCTTGCCGGACCCCTCAGGTCCGACCAGCAGCATGATCGGGTTTGGCCACTCCGGCCAGCTTTCGACCAGCGCCAACCCTGCGGCGTTGGCTGGACCTTCGAGAAAATTGTCGCGGGTGAGGCTTTCCGCATGCGGCAGCGCAAACGCAAGTTGACGAGGTTGAACGCGGCCTGCCACGCAAGTCTCCATGCCGGGATCGACCGGCGCATGATTTCGGCAGTCTAGAGCGCCATTGGTTCGGATTGAATCAGAACCGGGGCTCCAGTCTTTTGTTTTGAAGCGTTTTCTTCACGCGAACCGGTATCCGCTTCGCTGGAAAACACTTTAGCGTGCTTCGATCGTGCTCATGTGCCGCACCCACTCGACGAGATAGAGGGATACGGAAACCAAAGTAAAGACCGTTACCAAGCCCATCAGGATCAGATCATAGGGCGTTGAATTGAAACCGAAACCGAGGGCCGCCAGGACCAGGGCCGCGAATGCCACTTGTGCCGCTGTATTGAGCTTCGACACCATCAGCGGTTTCATCGGAATCGGCTTGCCGAACAACCATGACACAATCACGGCGGTAACGATCATGATGTCGCGCGAGACTACCAGGATGACGATCCAGCGCGGCACAGCTCCCCAGATTCCGAGCGCCATGTAGATCGAGACCAGGAGCGCCTTGTCGGCCAGCGGATCGAGCAGCGCGCCAAGTTCGCTTGCCATATTGAAGCGCTTGGCGAGAAAGCCGTCGACCGCATCGCTGACACCCGCGACGACAAAGATCGCGAATGCGATCTCCATCTGGCTGGACGCAATTGCCCAGATGATGACCGGCACCAGCAGGATGCGGCCAAGGGTGATGATGTTTGGAATGCTCACGCGGCGCTTCCCGGCTACCGGCCTGATTTCGTACAAGATCCGGCCCTTTGCAGCCCGGACCGGTTGTTGTCTACATAGTATATGCGGCGGCGGCTTGCGAGGCATTGCACGCTGGCGGATTCCGACGTAACCAGCCGCCATCATCTGGAACGGACCATGGTCGACCGCAAAAACGGGCTCACTTACGCGGATTCCGGCGTCGATATCGATGCGGGCAATCGGCTGGTCGATCTGATCAAGCCGATGGTTCGGGCCACCGCGCGCGCCGGCGCCGACGCCGAAATCGGCGGGTTCGGCGGCTTGTTCGATCTGAAGGCCGCCGGCTTCCAGGACCCGGTTCTGGTGGCGGCAACCGATGGCGTCGGCACCAAGGTCAAGATCGCGATCGAAACCGGGCTGCATGGCGGCATCGGCATCGACCTGGTGGCGATGTCGGTCAACGATCTGGTCGTGCAGGGCGCCGAGCCGCTGTTCTTTCTTGATTATTTCGCCTGCGGCAAACTCGATCCGGAGGCGGCCGCCGCCATTGTTGCCGGAGTTGCCGAGGGCTGCCGCGAATCCGGTTGCGCGCTGATCGGCGGCGAAACCGCCGAAATGCCCGGTCTCTATAAAGAGGGTGACTACGACCTTGCGGGTTTTGCCGTCGGCGCGGCCGAACGCGGCACACTGTTGCCGCGGCCTGACATTGCGGTCGGGGACGCGGTGATCGGTCTTGCCTCGTCGGGCGTTCACTCCAACGGATTTTCCCTGGTCCGCAAGATCGTCGCGGCGTCGGGTATCGGCTTTGCGGCGCAGGCGCCGTTTTCACCGGTCATGACGCTGGGCGGCGCGTTGCTGACGCCGACACGGCTCTATGTCAGATCTTGCCTGCGGGCGATCCGCGAAACCGGCGCGGTCAAGGGCCTCGCCCATATCACCGGCGGCGGCTTTACCGATAACATTCCACGCGTGCTGCCAAAGCATCTTGGCGTCGGGATCGATCTTGCGCGCCTGCCGGTGCTGCCGGTCTTCAAGTGGCTGGCGGAGCAGGGGCGCATCGCCGAACTTGAACTACTGCGCACCTTCAACTGCGGCATCGGCATGATCGCGATCGTGAGGCCAGACGCCGTTGTTCAGGTCACCGAGATTTTGACGGAAGCCGGAGAGAACGTCGCGCTGCTGGGCGAGGTGATCAACGCCGAGGCCGAACATCGCGTGGTCTATAACGGTCATCTCGATCTGGCGTGGTGACGTCATGAAGCGCCGGGTCGCCATCCTGATTTCCGGGCGCGGATCGAACATGGCCGCGCTGATCGAGGCGGCACGGCTTGCGGATTTTCCGGCCGAGATCGTTGTGGTGATCTCCAACCGGGCCGACGCCGGCGGCCTCGAAAAGGCAAGGCAAAGCGGTATCGCGGCCGTCACCATCGAAAGCCAGCCCTTCGGCAAGGATCGGGCGGCGTTCGAGGCGGTACTGCAGTCGGCGCTGGACCAGCACAGGATCGATCTGATCTGCCTCGGCGGGTTCATGCGATTGCTCACAGCCGAATTCGTGCAGCGCTGGTTTGGGCGGATGCTCAATATTCATCCCTCCCTGCTGCCGTCGTTTCCGGGCCTCGACCCGCAAGGTCAGGCACTGCGCGCAGGCGTCAAAATCTCCGGCGCTACCGTGCATTTTGTTGTTGCCGAGACCGATGCCGGTCCGATCGTGATGCAGGGCGCGGTCGCGGTCAGCGACGACGACACCGCCGATACGCTGGCGACGCGGATTCTTCAGATCGAGCACCGGATTTATCCCGATGCGCTGCGGCTGGTTGCTAGCGGAAAAATTCGGATCGAGGGCGATGTTTGCAAAACGGCAGGCAGCGCCGGTGGCGACGGTGCCCTGATTTCACCCGCCGCGAGCTAGCGCGGTGGTTTCGAACTTATCGCAGCCGTCGGGCTTATTGCACGGAGAGCAACATGGCGAAAATTGCGGTTGTCGGGTGTGGCGCGATGGGATCGGTCTATGCCGCGCTGATGGTTGACGCCGGTCACGAGGTCCATGCCGTCACGCTTTGGCCCGATCACGCCGAGGCGATGGCCGCCAAAGGCCTGCGCTGCGAAGGCGCCAGCGGCGACCGTACGGTGCCGATTCATGCCTCGACCACGACGGACGGCATCGGGCCATGCGATCTCGTCATCATTGCCACCAAGTCGTTCGACGTTGAGGCGGCGGCGCAATCCTGCCGTCCATTGCTGGGTCCGGAGACGATCGTCCAGACCATCCAGAACGGTCTCGGATCGCCGGAAATCGCCGCACCGATCCTTGGCGCCGACCGTATTGCCGTCGGCGTTGTCGGAGGTTTCGGCGCCTCCATCCGGGCGCCGGGGCATGCGCATCACAACGGGATGGAGATGATCCGGTTCGGCGCATTTGCCGGGCTGCCAAAGCAGCTTCTGCAGGCCTCGGCGAAGATCTGGGAATCGGCTGGCTTCAAGGTCGCGCTGTTCGACGACATCAGGCAGATGGTGTGGGAAAAGCTGATCATGAACGTCGCCTTCTCCGGCACGTCCTGCACGACCGGGCTGACGATTGGCGAGATCCTCTCGGATCCGGACGCCTGGAACGTCGCGCGGGGGTGCGCCGAGGAAGCCGTCGCGGTGGCGGCGGCCTTGAAGGTTCGGCTCAACGTCGGCGATCCGATCGAGCACATCCGCAAGCTGGGCGGCAAAATTCCGGATGCACGCCCGTCGATGCTGCTGGACTATAATGCCGGCCGCCGATGCGAGGTCGACGCCATCAATGGCGCGATCCCCCGGCTGGGCAAGCCGCTCGGCGTGGCAACACCCGTCAACGAGACGGTGGTCGGCATTATCAGAGCCCGCGAACGCCGGCTGCTCGCATCATGCGCGGCATAAAAATAATCCCCCGGCGAGAGCCGGGGGCGCATCATGATGGCTTACGCGGATCGTGACGAAGTTAGGAGACCTTGAGATTTTCCGCGGAGTTCTTGCCGCGATTTTCCACAAGGTCATATTCAACAATCTGATTTTCGTTGAGGGTTGAGAAGTCCGGCACGCTCGACCGCCGAGATATGGACGAACACGTCCTTATCGCCGGCCATCGGCTTGATGAACCCATAACCCTTTGTCGGGTTGAACCACTTGACGGTGCCTTTTTGCATCGCCTGTCTCCTGGTCTAGACGAAAAAAAGACGCGGCCACGCTATCTGCGTGCCACGCCACAAGCGGGCTTCTGGAGGTCTGCTCAATTTCCTGGTCACGAAACGCACAGTCGAACGGCCTAGATCCGATTGTGCCTGATATTGCAACACGAAATTTGCGCGTTAGCAAGCTTCTGGTAGGGCTCAGGAAATCAGTTCAGCGATGGGGCCGCCCGTCGGCACCTGTGGCAACCGAACCACAATACCCGGCAATCGCCCATTGGCGGGGACCACGACCGATTGACGCTCCGGGAGAATTGGGGGCAAATCGGTACGGCCGACGGGGATTTTTTGCATTTTTTGTCGAGTTGGCGCCTGATTTTTTGGGAATGCATTGATGCGCTGCTCATCGTGGTTTTCACGAGCGAGGGATTGTCGTGAGGTGGGGCGCAGGTCCGTAACGGCGGTTGCGATCGTCCTCGGGCTCGCCGTTGCGGCCGCGTCAACCTCCGCGCAGGCCCAGGTCGCACCGCCACCACCACCAGCGCCCTCTCCGCCGCCCGTTATCACACCCGTTGTGGCACCCGCTCCGACGCCCTTTCCGATGCCGTCGGACGTCAATTCCGAGATGTCGGCCGGCTCGGCGATAATCAACCTCGGCAGCAACTTCCTGGAGCGCCTCGGACAGCAGGCGAGCTACGGTTTCGGTAGCGGGCTGCGCAGAAATCCGGGCGGCGGCGGCGCCTCGGGAGCCACCGACGCGCCGGCTTTTCGAATGTGGGGGGAGACCTACGGAATCTCGGCTACGAACGGCGCCCAAGGCGATTTCGCCGGTGATCGGCGTCAAACCTGGGGTGGCGTTGTGGGGTTCGGCGGACGTGTCGCGCCCGGCGTCAATGTCGGGATTTCGATTGACCAAAGCCATACCGCCATCGACGTTCCACTCGCGCTGCAGTCGGCGGGGCTCGATCTCACCCAGTTCGGAGTGAACGCCTCGATCGACAAGGGGCCGTGGACATGGGCGATCGCGCTGGTCCACGGTTTCGGGACCATCAATTCAGTGCGGGACACCGGCGTCGGCTTCGCCGGCGCCGGCTACGGCGCCCATCTCGACGGAGGGTTGACCGAGCTCAGTTACTACTGGAGCCTCGACCAGAGCCGCATCGTGCCCAAGGCCGCTTTCGAATATGTGCGCGCCGAGACCGGATCATTCCAGGAAATGGGCGGTCTGGACCCGGTGGCCGTGACCGGCGCAACCCAGGAGCGTTCCCGGATCCTGATCGGCGCGGAGATCGGGCATTACTGGATTATCAATCAGAAAATTCTCGACCTGTCGGCCTACGGCAAATTCGTCGACAACCTCACGCAGAACTTTTCCTCGACGATCGTCAGCCTTGGTCCGCAGAGCATCACCCTGCAGGGCCTCGGTGAGAGCAGATATGGCGCCGATGCCGGCGCATCCGCTTCGCTCAGCCTGAACGATACCGTGCGTCTGTATGCCAATTATGACGGCAAGTTCCGCGCCATCAACCAGTCGCATCAGGGCACGCTTGGCGTCGAGGTGAAGTGGTAACGCGGCTGATGTGCGCGGACGCGCCCGGCAGGCAGACCGCTATCCCCGATCGACCCGGATAACCCGGCCCTTGTCGATCGCGAGCGCCAGCCGGCCGTGTTTCAGCGACAGCGCCGCTTCGCCAAACAATTCGCGGCGCCAGCCGTGCAGGGCGCCGACGTCGGCATTATCGTCGGCCGCGATCTGCTCCAGATCGTCGACCGTCGCGATGATCTTGCTGGCAACGGCGTGGCGTTCCGACGTCATCCGCAGCAGGACCTTGAGAAGCTCGACGATCGCAGCGCCGTTTGAATTGCCGCGCGGCTTTTCGATTTTCGGCAAGCTCGCGAGATCGCGCGCGAGGCCGCGCTGCACCGCAGCCACGATATCGGCGCCCCATTTGGACCGGTCAAAGCCCTTCGGCAGCGAGCGCAGATTGGCGAGCCGTTCGAGGCTGGTCGGTGCGTGGGTGGCGATGTCGCCGACCGCGTCGTCCTTCAGGACGCGGCTGCGCGGAACGTCGCGGTCCTGCGCCTCCTGTTCGCGCCATGCGGCGACCTCCATCAGCACCGCGAGCTCCTTGGGCTTGCGCACCCGCGTCTTCAGCCGCTCCCATGCACGCTCGGGGTGAAAGTCATAGGTCTTGGGCGAGGTCAGGACCTCCATTTCCTCGCTGACCCAGTCGCTGCGGTTGCGCTTCTTGAGGTCGGCGTCCAGCGCCGCGAACACGTCGCGCAGATGGGTGACGTCGGAGACCGCGTAGTGCATCTGGTCCTCGGTCAGCGGCCGGCGCGACCAGTCGGTGAAACGGTGGGTCTTGTCCGGCCGATGGCCGGTGATGCGCTCGACCAGCTGGTCGTAGGCAATGGAATCGCCGTAGCCCAGCACCATGGCGGCGACCTGGGTGTCGAAGATCGGGTGCGGAACGATCCCGGCCTGATGCCAGACGATTTCGATATCCTGGCGCGCGGCGTGGAAAACCTTCAACACCTTTTCGTCGGCCATCAGCGCGAAGAACGGCTCGAGATCAATGCCCCCGGCCAGCGTATCGACCACGACCGCTTCCTCTGCGCTCGCCATCTGCACGACACAGAGCAGGGGATAATAGGTCGTCTCCCGCAGGAATTCCGTATCGACGGTGATGACCGGGTGTTTGGCGAGCCGCCCGCACACAGCGGTGAGTTCCGAAGTGGTGGTAATCAGATTCATGAACGGTCCATAACGCTTCTGAGAGGGCGTTCTGCCGAAAGCGCTGATATGTCAAGGGTCTTGCGCTGAATTCTAGCCCTGCATTTCCGCCTGACGGTGCTTTTCGTCCGGAAGCGCCAAGCAGGACACCGCCGATCGCGATCCGCGATCGGGTCCCGGGGTTGATCCGCGAAACAGTCCCGGTCAGACGTCGTGAATGTGCCGGGCAGGCCGTCGCTGCGCCGGAACGACCAGCACGATGACGCAGAGTGCAAGTATCGCCAATCCCATGAACTCGAATACCAACGCATCAAACACGGCAATTCCCCCAGCAAATCGATAGATTTGCGAGGAAGCGATTGACTGTTTGTTAATTTCCGGCGGCGGGCGCGCCGCGGTCCGGCAAAAGCCGTATCGAAGGTTAACGGTTCACGTCCCGCAAAACGTTTGCAGGACGCGCTGATGCGGCTCGGGCGGCTCCCCATAGGCCGCAAACGCCGGCTGGTCTTCATACGGATTTGCCAGGACTGTCAGAAGCTCCTCAAAGGGTGCGAAGTCGTCGCGGTTCACGGCGGCTTCGATCACCGCTTCCACCCGGTGATTCCTCGGAATGAAGGCCGGATTGACCGCCCGCATCGCGGTCTGGCGCGCGGCGGCCGTCTGCGGCTCGTCACCGATCCGCTGCCGCCAGCGCACCGACCAGTCGTCATAGGCGGCGGGGTCGGCAAATAATTGCCGGACCTCGCGATCACTCGTGGGATCCTGCGCGGCATCGCTCAGGCGCCTGAATGTCAGGGTGAAGTCGGCCTGATTCCTGGCCATCGTCTCCAGCAGGTCTTGCGCGAGCAGGGGATCGCCATCCCGCGCCGTAAACAGGCCGAGCTTGCTTCGCAGGCCCGCCTGATAGGCGGTGTCGAAACGTCCGGCGAAATCCCCCAGCACCGCCTGCGCCTCGGCGATCGCCTTGTCCTGCAGCGTCGGAGAGCAGCGGCAACAGGCATTCCGCCAGCCGCGTCAGGTTCCAGAGCGCGATCCGCGGCTGGTTGGCGTAAGCGTAGCGGCCTTGCTCGTCGATCGAAGAGAACACGGTTGCCGGGTCGTAATGGTCCATGAAAGCGCACGGGCCGTAATCGATGGTCTCGCCCGAGATCGATGTGTTGTCGGTGTTCATGACGCCGTGGATGAATCCGACCAGCAGCCAGCGCGCGACCAGGCTCGCCTGCCGCGCCACCACGCCTTCCAGAAGCGCGTGATAGGGGCGATCGGCGTTTGCCGCTTCCGGATAGTGCCGGTCGATGACGTGATCGGCCAGCCGCCGCACGCCCTCGGTGTCGTTGCGCGCCGCGAAAAACTGAAACGTGCCAACGCGAATGTGGCTGGAGGCAACGCGGGTGAGGACGGCCCCGGGCAGCGGCATCTCCCGCATCACGCGCTCACCGGTCATCACAGCGGCGAGGGAGCGCGTGGTGGGAATGCCGAGTGTCGCCATCGCCTCGCTGACAATGTATTCGCGCAGCACCGGACCAAGTGCGGCACGGCCATCGCCGCGCCGCGAGAAGGGCGTCGGGCCCGACCCTTGAGCTGGATGTCACGGCGGACACCGTCCGCGTCGATCACCTCTCCGAGCAGGATGGCCCGGCCGTCCCCGAGCTGCGGCACGAAATGACCGAACTGGTGGCCGGCATAAGCCATCGCAATCGGGTCCGCCCCGTCGGGGACCCGCTTGCCGGCGAGAATCTCGGCGCCTTCCGGGCTATCCAGCCGATCCGGATCGAGGCCGAGATGGCGGGCCAGCGGCCGGTTCAATTTGATCAGTTTGGGCGCAGCGACCGGCGTCGGCGCGACCCGCGCGAAGAAGTTCGCCGGCAGTGCCGTGTAGGTGTTTTCGAATGGGAAATGGACCGTCATGGGACCAAGATAGGCGTGCGCCGGAATTAGACAATCGGTTTGCCACGACGCTGTCCAAAGCTCCGTTGTTTTTCCGTCACTTTTTCGGGTTTGCTGGGCTCGGACATCGCCTTCATCCGGTTGCCGCGCCCCAAAGCCTCGGGTAAACCCTCAACCTCTTTGCGGGCTGGCCTTGTCGCGGGCTCGCCTTGGCCCCCCATCCTCCGACATCTGTTTTTGGAACATCCATGCATCGTTACCGGTCCCACACCTGCGGCGCGCTCCGCGACAGCGATATCGACCAGACCGTGCGGTTGTCGGGCTGGTGCCACCGGATTCGCGACCATGGCGGCGTACTGTTCATCGATCTGCGCGACCATTATGGCCTCACGCAATGCGTGGCCGATCCGGATTCGCCGGCCTTCAGGGATGCCGAAAAATTACGCTCGGAGTGGGTGGTGCGGATCGACGGCAAGGTGCGCCGTCGTCCGGAGGGCACCGACAATCCCGAACTGCCGACCGGTGCGGTCGAGCTTTACGTCAGCGCGATCGAGGTGCTGGGGCCAGCCGGCGAGCTGCCGCTGCCGGTGTTCGGAGAACAGGAATATCCTGAAGATATAAGGCTTAAGTACCGTTTCCTCGATCTTCGTCGCGAGAAGCTGCACCAGAACATCATGACCCGCGGCGCGATTGTCAATTCGATGCGCAAGCGGATGAAGGAGCAGGGGTTTTTCGAATTCCAGACCCCGATCCTGACGGCGTCGTCGCCGGAGGGCGCGCGCGACTTCCTGGTGCCGTCGCGCATTCATCCGGGCAAGTTCTACGCGCTGCCGCAGGCGCCGCAGCAATACAAGCAGCTGCTGATGATGTCCGGCTTCGACCGTTACTTCCAGATCGCGCCCTGTTTCCGCGACGAGGACCCGCGCGCCGACCGGTTGCCCGGCGAGTTCTACCAGCTCGACGTGGAGATGAGTTTTGTCGAGCAAGAGGATGTCTTTGCAGCGGTCGAGCCGGTCATTACCGGCGTGTTCGAGGAGTTCGCGAAGGGAAAGCCCGTCACCCAAAAGTGGCCGCGAATTCCATTCGCGGACGCATTGCGGAAATATGGCAGCGACAAGCCGGATTTGCGCAATCCGATCCTGATGCAGGACGTGTCGGAGCATTTCCGCGGTTCCGGCTTCAAGGTGTTTGCGCGGATGCTGGAAGACCCGAAGAACCAGGTCTGGGCGATCCCCGGCACCGGCGGCGGCTCACGTGCGTTCTGCGACCGCATGAACTCCTGGGCGCAAGGTGAGGGTCAGCCCGGCCTCGGCTACATCATGTGGCGCGAGGGCGGCGAGGGCGCAGGTCCGCTTGCCAACAACATCGGTCCTGAACGGACGGCCGCCATTCGCACTGCGCTCGGCCTGAAGGAGGGCGATGCGGCGTTCTTCGTTGCCGGCGATCCCGCAAAATTCTGGAAATTCGCCGGCCTCGCCCGCACCAAGCTCGGCGAAGAGCTGAACCTGATCGACAAGGATCGGTTCGAACTGGCCTGGATCGTTGACTTCCCGATGTACGAGTACAACGAGGAAGACAAGAAGGTCGACTTCTCGCACAACCCGTTCTCGATGCCGCAGGGCGGACTCGATGCGCTCAACGGGCAGGACCCGCTGACCATCAAGGCCTTTCAATATGACATCGCCTGCAACGGCTATGAGATCGCCTCCGGCGGCATCCGCAATCACCGGCCCGAGGCCATGGTGAAGGCGTTCGAGATCGCCGGCTACGGCGAGCAGGACGTGGTCGAGCGCTTCGGCGGCATGTACCGCGCGTTCCAGTATGGCGCGCCGCCGCATGGCGGCATGGCGGCCGGCGTCGATCGCATTGTCATGCTCCTTTGCGGCACCACCAACTTGCGCGAAATATCGCTGTTTCCGATGAACCAGCGGGCGGAAGATCTGCTGATGGGGGCACCTTCGGACGTCACCCCGAAGCAGTTGCGCGAGCTTCACATCCGGCTCAATCTGCCGCAAAACTGAGCTTCCATGAAACAGTCGCCGAAGTCTGAATTCGGGGTCGAGGAAGCCGCGGGGGAAATGCATGGCGTCCCATTCTGAAGATCTCAATTCTGCGGCGCTTGCGTATCACCGGTTGCCACGGCCGGGAAAACTTGAAATTCAGGCGATCAAGCCGCTCGCCAACCAGCGCGATCTGGCGCTCGCCTATTCGCCGGGTGTGGCCGCGGCTTGCTTGGCGATCGCCGCCGATCCGGCGGAAGCGGCATCGCTGACGATCCGCGCCAATCTTGTGGCTGTGGTGTCGAACGGCACCGCCGTGCTCGGCCTGGGCAATATCGGGCCGCTGGCATCGAAGCCGGTCATGGAAGGCAAGGCGGTTCTGTTCAAGAAGTTCGCCGGCATCGACGTGTTCGACATCGAAATCGCCGCCGACACCGTCGAGCGGGTGGTCGAGACCGTGGCGGCGCTGGAGCCGACATTCGGCGGCATCAATCTTGAAGACATCAAGGGTCCGGAGTGTTTCGAGATCGAGGCGCAGCTCAAGGCGCGCATGAAGATCCCGGTATTTCATGACGATCAGCACGGCACCGCCATCATCGTCGGCGCCGCGATCACCAACGCCCTGTTGCTGAACGGCAAGAAACTCGCCGACGTCAAGATTGTCGCCTCCGGTGCAGGTGCTGCGGCCATCGCCTGCCTCAATCTGCTGGTTTCGCTCGGCGCGCAGCGCAAGAATATCTGGGTTTGTGATATCGACGGCGTGGTGCATGAGGGCCGCAATACCCTGATGGACCGCTGGAAGTCGGTCTATGCGCAGAAGACCGACAAGCGGGTGCTGGCCGAAGTGATCGGCGGCGCCGACATTTTTCTCGGCCTGTCGGCGGCGAATGTGCTGACGCCAGACATGGTCAAGGCGATGGCCGACAAGCCGTTGGTGATGGCGCTGGCCAATCCGACGCCGGAAATCATGCCGGATGAAGCGCGCAAGGCGCGGCCTGATGCGATGATCTGCACCGGGCGCTCCGATTTCCCCAATCAGGTCAACAACGTCCTGTGCTTTCCATTCATCTTCCGCGGCGCGCTCGATGTCGGGGCCACTGCGATCAATGAGGAAATGAAGCACGCCGCGGTCGAGGCGATCGCGCAGCTGGCCCGCGATCCGCCGTCGGATGCGATTGCAGCCGGCTTCGATAGCGGCGAAGCCCAGGGCTTCGGCCCGGGTTCACTGATCCCGAGCCCGTTCGATCCGCGCTTGATCCTGCGCATTGCGCCGGCGGTCGCCAAGGCGGCCATGGCGTCGGGCGTCGCTTCCCGTCCGATTGCGAACTTCGAGGATTATGCCGCCCAGCTGGAGCGCTTCGCGTTCCGTTCCGGCCTTGTCATGAAGCCGGTGTTCGCCAAGGCCAAAACCCAGCCGGTGCGCGTCATCTATGCGGAAGGCGAGGACGAACGCGTCCTGCACGCGACCCAGGTGGTGCTTGAGGAGAAGCTGGCGCGGCCGATTCTGGTCGGACGTCCCTCGGTGGTCGAGGCGCGGATCAAGCGATTTGGCCTGGCGATCAAGGCTGGCCAGGATTTCGACCTCGTCAATCCCGAGGACGATCCGCGCTATCGCTCTTATGTTCAATCCTACATCGATGTCGCCGGCCGGCACGGCGTGACCCCCGATGCCGCCCGCACGGTGGTCCGCACCAACGCCACCGTGATCGCGGCGCTGGCGGTGATCCGCGGCGAGGCCGACGCCATGATCTGCGGCGTCGAAGGCCGCTATATGAGTCACCTGCGCCATGTCCGCGAGATCATCGGCTTTCTTCCGGGCGTGAGCGATTTCGCCGCGCTGGCGCTGATGATTACCCGCAAGGGCGCTCATTTCATTGCGGATACCCAGGTACGGCCGAACCCGACCGCCGAGGAGCTTGCCGAAATGGCGGCGCTGGCGGCGGTGCATGTCCAGCGATTCAACATCAAACCCAAAATCGCCTTTGTGTCGCATTCCGATTTTGGCAGTTACGATACCAACTCCTCGCGCAAAATGCGCCGTGCCACCGCAATTCTGAAACAGAACCATCCGGAGATCGAGGCGGACGGCGAAATGCAGGGCGATACCGCGCTGATCGCGGCGGCGAGGAAATTGATCCTGCCGCACTCGAAGCTGGAAGGTGAGGCCAATATCCTGATCATGCCGAACCTCGATACGGCCAACGTCGCCTATCAGATGATCAAGGCACTGGCCGATGCGCTTCCGGTGGGGCCGATCCTGATCGGTCCCTCGCGTCCGGCGCACATCCTCACGCCCTCGGTTACCGCGCGCGGCATCCTCAACATGACCGCAATTGCCGCCGTCGAAGCCCAGGAGCGAGCCGGCCGACAGCAACCGACGTTGTTTGCCTGAAGCATTTTACGACGAAAGCTGTCCCGCGTTTGACGTGGGGCGGATGCGGGTTGGCACGAAGAAAACGCGTCAAAACAAGGAAATCGAGCAAGAAAAATCTTTCCAGTCGCGGCCGGCAAGGCCCATTCCCTCGATTTGACTGTTTGAAAACCTGCGGCGGACCCCTCATAATCATTCCGCTATACTGCGACCCCGCATCTGCAGCATTTCAGTGAGGCCGACCAATGCCAGCGTTTATCACCTTCGGGCGAATTTTGTTCGCCGTGCTGTTTATTTTTTCGGGAGCTTCCAAGCTCCTCGACTTGGCGGCAACCGCGCAAATGACGGAAAAGATCGTTATTCCGGCGGCATTGGCAACCTACACCTCGCAGCTCGAAGGCCTGACCGGCATGCCGATGCCGCACATGCTCGCGATTGCGGCCGGCGCGGTTGAGCTGATCTGCGGCATCATGATCGCGTTGAATTTCGGCGCACGCTTTTTTGCGATCCTGCTGATCCTGTTCGTGGTCGCCGCGACCTTCTACTATCACGACTTCTGGAATCAGACCGGTGCTGACGCCAGGAACAGCCTGGTTCATGCGTTGAAAAACCTGTCGATCATCGGCGCGCTGTTCATGATCGCGGGATACAGGAAGGTGTCGCATGGGGGGGAAGGCGCCTATAGCAGCGAAGTTTAGCTAACTCGCCGCCACGGCGTCACGCTGACGGCATCGGCGCTGTCCAGGATCCGGGCATCGCCGGCTTTCATGCCATGCGCCGCCAGAATGTCCTGCGGTGAACGTGCCGGCACTCCGGGGAAGCATGGTTCGCCTCCCGGCAGCCGCACATGCGGCGCCTGCGAGAGCCAGAACGTGTCGTAGCGGTCCATAAACATTCCAAACACATCCGGGCCGCCGATAATCGCGACGAGGCCGGAAGCAACGCCGGCGCGGTCGCAGGCCGCCTCGAATGAGGCTCCCGCCGGATTCCACAGGAAAGCCCTGGGATTGGATGGATCGGGCGCGATTGCGTCGATCTTGCCGGTCAGAACCAGCCGCTTTCGTTGCGGCGAGTTCGGCTGATCTTCCTGGGAATGACGGCCATGCACGATCAGGTCGGCGCGGTCCAGCGCGGCGGTGAAGAATCGTTTGTCGCCCTCGAATTTCAATTCCTTTGGCATCACCCGATCGGCGTTCGCCAGCATGCCGTCGGCCGACACGATGACGTAACCTTCGATGCGTAGCCCCGGCACCGGCGTTGCCGCGCGCGGCAAAGCTATTGCGAGATCGTCTGCACGACGCTGGAAACCGGGCGGGTGCTGACGGTGGGGAGCTTGGCGTCTTTCAGAAGTTCCTCGTCATATTGCGGCAGCGACTGCACCGGGGCCTTGGCTACCATTTTAACGACCTTGTAGCCGCCCGCCTTCAGCTTGCTCAGCAGTTCGGGCAGGGCTTCCGCCGTGTGCTTGTGGAAGTCGTGCATCAGGATGATGCCTTTGCCGAGCTTGTCGAGCTTCTTCATCGTCACGTCGATCACCTGCTGGGGATTGCGCGCCTTGAAGTCGAACGAGTCGAGATCGCAGGAGAACATCGCGATATTGCGGGTGCCGAGATACGTCACCATTTCCGGCGGATGCTGCAGCGCCGGGAAGCGGAAGAATGGCGCGGGCGAAACGCCGCCCAGCGCCCATTTCACGGCGCTGACCCCTTTTTCGATCTCGTCCTTGCGCTGCTGTTCGGTCAGCTTCTTGTCGGTCAGCGTCGCATGTGACCAGGTGTGCGACCCGATGGTGTGGCCGGCCGCCAGAACCTGCTTCAGGATTTCCGGATAGTAAGTGGCGTGCTTGCCGATCGAAAAGAAAATGCCGGTCGTGCATTGGTCCGCCAGCGACTTCAATACCGAGGGCGTATTGACCGGCCATGGGCCGTCGTCAAAGGTCAGCACCACTTCCTTGTCGTGCAGGAAATCGAGTTGCTTGAAGTGCTCGAAACCGAATCCCGGCCCGCCGGTGGTGTCGATTTCGACGACGCGGGCAATTCCAAGCGCGTCGGGATTGGCGCAAGCCGCCTTTGCGGGAACTGGTGCCGCGGCGGGCGCCGGAACCGCAGGAGCTGGAGCCGCAGGAGCCGCCTGCGGGGCTGCCGCGCCCTTGGTGGCTGCGGCCTGCGACCAGGCCGCGCCCGGCGCACCCAGCGAAATCGCGCCTGCCAGGATCAATGCTGCCGCTATGCGCATGTTGTTACCTCACGCTGGTTCATGTTCGGTCGTGGCACTTCTTGCCATCGCCCGAGCCTCTTCCGCCCCCGGATCACCATAATGTAGTTGGACCGGCCTTACCACGGCAACGGCTTTGTCAGCAGTTGCCGATTTGCCGCGCCCATCGGCTGATTTGCCGGGGAACTTCGCGTCGTTTTCGCCGAGAAGCGGCTTCTGAGGAGAGCCTAAAGCCGGATTGGCCGCCTAGCGCAGCGAAACGATGAAATCGGTTCCTTCGCCGGTTTCGCCACCGGCGATACCTTGATCGGAAACGATGATCGAACTGCCCGTCGAAAGCGCTTCGGTAATTCGAGCCCTCGCATCCGCAGGAATGGTAAGGCGATCCAATGCTTCGGCGGGGCTGTCCGGTTCCGGCGCCGGCGCTAACGCCTTCAGCTCGGCGGCGCCCGCCATCTTTCGCCGTCGCGACGCGCGCTCGTCGTCGTCGCGTTCGGCGTTGCGGGTCGGCATCGGGAGCGAGACGACCGACCAATGCACAACATTGGTGTCCTTCTTGTCGACCTCCGCGGTAAATACATGCGTTCCGAGCGGCCGATCGCTGGGCGCAATCGTCACCGGCACATCAAACAGCGGCGCTAAATTCTGCCGCACATAGAGCTTTGAGTCCTTGCGGCTGACGAACACCGCGATCTGACCGGTGCGCTTTGGTGCCGCGTGTGCAGCCGCATCAGGTTTCGCACCAGGTGCCTTGTCGGGGCCCGGCAAGCGGCCCTGATCTTTTTTCTGATCCGGAACGTTGGTGACGTCCGTTGCCGCCTTGACGTTGTCTTCAGGCTTTGCGGCCGGCTTCGCCGCGTCAACTTTTGACGCCGCTGTTTTGACGTCATCCGCCTTCGCCGCGGCCACGGTCGCCTCAGCCTTCATGCTTTCGCGTGCGGCGGTTTCGGTTTTTGCATTATCGTCGCTTGCTTGCACGGCGACGCCGGTCCGATCCGGCTTGTTGCCAGTCTTGTCGGCGTCGGTGTCAGCAGATTTGATTTCAATGGATGCGGCTTGCGATGAGGCTTGCGATGACTTGGCGTCGATCGCTTTGTCATCAGCCGAAGCGATTTCGGCACGTTCCGCGGTCGCCAATTCAGCCTGAGATTTTGCCGGTTCTAACCTTGCAGCTCCGGATGCGGCCTCGGCGTTCGATGTATCGCCGGATTTAGCGGCAACGGCATTCTCTGATGTCGCCGGGGTTTTGTCGGCTCGGGCAACCGACTGCTCCCGTGCCGGCAGATGGTCACCGGAGGGCATTGCGTCGGACATCGTAACCGGGGATTTCGTTATCGGAAAAGCGCTGGCATCGGCGGTGCGGGTCTGGTCGCGCAATGGCATGGAAGCTGGCGCAGCGTCCGTCAGGGATTTCGCGCCGTCGCCGTGACCGACGGTTGACCTCAGTTCAAGGCTTGCTGCTCCCCGAGCCGCGGGCTTCGTCGTCACTACGTTCGACGCCTTGTCGGCCTTTGCCGCCGGAGCCGCGTCCGCCTTTGGCTCGTCCACGGCGATCGGCTGCGGCACTATTTTTTGCGCGACGAGCAACGGATGCGAAAAACTGGTCGGAATCGTCTCATCGGGGGTGATGACAACCCGCGCGCCCATCGTGCTCCAGCCATACATCTTCAAGGCGAAGGCCACCGGCATACGGATACAGCCATGCGATGCCGGGTAGCCCGGAAGCACGCCGGCGTGGATGGCGATACCCGACCACGTGATCCGCTGCATATAGGGCATCGGCGCGCCGCTATAGATGTTGGAATGGTGCAGCTTTTCTCTTTGTATAACGCTGAACACGCCCATCGGTGTCGGATGACCGCGCATGCCGGTCGATATCGGCGTTTCCGCGAAGAACCCGTTGGCGTCGTAGATTTTCATATTCTGCTTGTTGATCGAGATGGCGATCAAAAGCGGTCCGCGCGGCTTGGCGACGTCCTTGCCCTGCGCCTCGATCGCTTTTTGCCCTTTTTGCCCTTTTTGCGATCGGCCTTCCGATCGGCCCTCCGAATGATGGCGAACCTTCCGTTTCGGCGGTGGCGCCATGGTCTCCGGCGCGGGCTGCGAAAATCCGATGTCGGAATTCGGCCAATAGATGGTCGCTTCCGCCTGCGCGGCGAGGCCGATGGCCCCGGCTGCCGTCAAAACGACAATTCGCCAAAACGAACCGGAAAAAGCCGCGCGGCTCGAACAGCGACCGTTGGCGTTAAACGGTTCCAGCTTTCCGGTCGCGATAGAAGTTCCAAGTCCGTCCACGCGTATCATTCCCGAATCCCAACCATTGAAATTTAGTGTCGCAGAGGAGATACGCGTTCACCAGCGTAAGGCTCTTAATTCCAGCGATTTCGTGCCAAGCGTAACAAAAAAGCCTCATATTCCGTTAAACGGCGCTGGGTTTCCGTCATCAGGTACCTTCCGGCAGGGCTCGAACGCATTACATGGCTGAAAGCGTCGCCGACGGAGATCAGCATGACATCCCAGACCTTAAGCCAATGTGACACGAGGGTGCGACGCTGGATCCTTGTGGCATTTGCGTTGCTGCTATGGCCGGGCTCGCCCGCGTCCGCCGCCGACGAACCGGACCTGATCTTCCGCCGTTCGACCGTGTTCAAGTTGCTTAGCCCGAACGACAAGCTTGCGACCTATGGCGTCGACGACCCGGAGGTCGAGGGCGTCGCCTGTCACTTCACCGTGCCGGAGAAGGGGGGCCTCACGGGCTGGATGGGGCTCGCCGAGCAGGTCTCGGATATCTCACTGGCCTGCCGTCAGATTGGCCCGATCCGTTTCAAGGACAAGATGGGGCAGGGCGACGATATGTTTAAGCAGCGCCGCTCGCTGTTCTTCAAGAAGATGCAGATCGTCCGCGGCTGCGACGCCAAGCGGAACGTACTGGTTTATATGGTCTATTCCGACAAGCTGATCGAGGGCTCGCCGAAGAATTCGACCTCCTCGGTGCCGATCATGCCTTGGGGCGGCGGCGATGCCGCCGTTCAAAAATGCGGCGAGTTCATCCAGTGAGCGAATTCTGAACCGGGAGCCCCGGATTACCGCTGCGCCGGCCTGGCTTTGGGGTCGCGACAGCCCACCAGGCGCACGAATTTTTGTGGCGCCGATTGGTTGCCGCGACCGATGTCGCCGCACTGCTGCGCCATCGCTCCGGAAATCCTGGGACGCTCCGTCCTCAGGGGATTTTGCCTGTCGATCCGCGGCTTGTAGGAGCCGTCACCCAGAACTTCAACCGCTGGCTGGCCGGGTTTGCGGGCCAGCTTTTCATTGCCAACATCGATGTTGCCATTTCCCACGACTGCCATCCTTTGTTGGAGGTACGCCGCAACTCAACGCACGACTGCATGGAAAGGTTGCAAGTGGCTGGTGTGAGTCGGACGTACCGATGCTGAGGTTCATGTTGGTTGCGTCGCAAACAGGAGTTTTCCACCAGAGAAAGGTTAAAAAGTCGCATTGGGTTTCGAACCCTCAGGTCTTTGCAGGCGTCCCATTTCCAGATCGTCAGTGGAGACACCCCATGCGCGCCATCAGCTACATGATCGCGGCCATTTTGGTTCTGACCGGGCCTTCTTTGGCCGGCTCGGCCGATGGTGACCTGCCGGGCGTCGGAACCTTCAGCTGCAGCGGAACTCCGATTCTGGCGGCAGCGCCAGAGGTTGTGGCCGCGCTCGGCCATTGAACGGCTAGCCCAGTGAACGACAGAGGCCGCTCAAGGACCTTTCCGAGCCGTTCGGTTAATTCCATTGGACTGAAATCATTCGAATTTTTGGACGATTGTTTCGTCCGGCCGCGGCGACGAAACCATTTAGCCACCCGATGAAACCATTTCCCGCTTTCGGCGTAGACGTCCGGAAACGCCAGTTGGTTATCAATCCAACAACGAAAACGGCGGACAGCGCCGGCCAAAACCGGAGACAGTCAAATGCGAACCCTTAGCTTTATCCTTGTCTTCGCTTTCGTGCTGATTGGCCCCTCCATGGCCGGATCGTCCGACGGCAGCCTGCCGGGCATCGGTACCTTTAGCTATAACGGCTCGCCGATCACCACTTCGGCTCCCCACGTCGTGCTCGTTGCATCCCGCTAAGCCGCCGGACCGTCGCGCGATGAAAATTGCCGGGAAGGCGCCCATGTTTTTTCGCACCAGCGCAATCGCGGTGGTTGCTTTCATGACTCTGGGGAACTCGGCGCAGACCCAGGTCCGCTCGCCGACCAAGCTGCCCGATCCCCGCGGGGAGTTCGTGCGACTATGCGCTCCCCATATGCTGGGACGCTGGGCGCACCCTGAAGCCGTATGCGGCTGCCTGCATGACCATGCCGCTGCCGCCGTTGAAGACAGCGACCTTCGCCAAGCCCTGCTGCGCGGCATCAGCGAGACCGGCGTACCCAACATCGAGACCGATTGGGTGCCCCCGGCAAAACGGTCCGAGATCGGCGCCACCTTCACGAAGATCGCAAAGCCGACATTGCAGTGCATGTTCGAGCCGGCGACTTAGGCTAACCTCTTTTAAGTTTCAGATTCAGATGCCGGCTGGCAGCGACGCCCGCCGGCGTTTTGTTGTCTGCGATTGCCCGGTGGCCCGGATGGCGTCACCATTATCGTCGCCACTGAACAGACAGGGGAAGCCATGACGGCCATTCGCAGCGACGACCGCCTCAAGGGCAAGACCGCCATCGTCACAGGCGCAGGATCGCGTGCCGAGGGTATCGGCAATGGCCGCGCCACCGCGGTCATTCTGGCGCGGCATGGCGCACGCGTGACGCTGGTCGACACCACGGCGCAATGGGCGGAAGAGACCAAGCGCCTGATCGACGCCGAAGGCGGTACCGCGCAAATCGTCGAGGGCGACGTCAGCGTCCCCGCCTGCTGTCAGTCGATCGTCTCGCGCACCGTTGATACGTGGGGCAGGCTCGATATCCTCGTCAACAATGTCGGCATCACCGGTCCGCGCGGCAACGCCGTCGAGGTCGATGTCGAGGCCTGGGACAGCGCAATGCGCGTCAACGTAGCCTCGATGATGCTGATGGCGAAATTCGCGATTCCTGAAATGATCAGGAGCGGCGGCGGCTCGATCATCAATCTCAGTTCGGTGGCGGGCTTGCTGGGCGGCCATCCAAGCCTGCTCTATCCGACATCGAAAGGCGCCATCGTGAGTTTGACGCGCGCGATGGCGGCCCATCACGGCCGCGACGGCATCCGCGTCAATTGTATTGCGCCGGGCACGGTCTACACGCCGATGGTGGCATCGCGCGGCATGACGCCGGAACTGCGCAAGGCGCGCAGCGAGCGCACGCTGCTCGGCACCGAGGGCACCGGCTGGGATATCGGTTACGGCGCGCTGTTTCTCGCCAGCGATGAGTCACGCTGGATCACCGGCATCACCTTGCCGATCGATGGCGGTGCGACCGCGGGCAGCACGGGATCGCCGGTGCCGCCGAGCGAACCCGCGAAGGATTGAAGATCCGCTTCGCGCCAAAGCCGCGATCCGGACGCATTTATTTGATCCTGGGTCCCAATCGCGGAATGCATTTTCGGGTATGAACAACGCCCGTTGCGATTATCTTGGCGCCGGAGACTTCCTTGATCTGGCCGGCGGGGCAGGTGCCGTCATCGACCTTCATGCGCTGGCCGAGCCGCAGATTGACGATGTCCTGCTCGCGCGACACCTGTTCGGCCACGGCGTTGGGCGCGAGCGCCAACAGCGCGAAACCGCCAAGCAGCAGAATCGACAAAAGCGCGAGGTATGAGGTCTTCGTCATCGGCGGAGTGCCCTGTTTCACTTGTTCTGTATTTTCAGCCCATTAGGTCCGACATTTATCTGCAGTCCTTCCGGTTGTTTTTTGGTCTGGTAAAGATTGTAACCGAGCACGGCCGCCACGACGATCAGAGCGCCGATGATGAGGAACAAGCCATTGCGATTGCCGGGCATCCGGTATCTCCGTGGGGCGCGAGTTGCATGGAGTGTATGGTCGCCGGCGCGATTCTGAAAGCGATCTAAGCGGATGATCCGCGAAGTCGTTATGTCCGGCAAAACCGACTTCTATTTTTGCCGATCGCGCTCCTGCAAATTCCGGCAAAGTATGTTTTGATGGTGGCAGCGCGGCCTTTGCGAGGCGGCAAACAACAGGAAAAGCGACGCATGAATGCCACCGATAACAAGAAGAAAATCCTCGATGCCGTCGATGCCGGCTTCGATGCCCAGCTTGCCACCACAAGGGATTTCGTTGCGATTCCTTCCACCCGTGGCGCGGAGGGGCCGTGCCAGGAC
This sequence comes from uncultured Pseudomonadota bacterium, assembly GCA_963727225.1. Lineage (GTDB taxonomy): Bacteria > Pseudomonadota > Alphaproteobacteria > Rhizobiales > Xanthobacteraceae > Bradyrhizobium. The sequence continues at coordinate 49,976 of CAVSFN010000001.1, forward strand.
ATGATGGCCGATCTCCTGCGCCAACGCGGCTACGAGGTCGACGACTGGCATATCGACGTCAACGATCTGAAGGATCTGCGCGGTTTTGGTCCGATCGAGCATGATTTCTCGAAAGCGCGCACCGTGGTCGGCACCTATCGGCCCGCGACCAATGCCGGAAAATCGCTGATCCTGCAGGGGCATTGCGACGTGGTTCCGGCCGGCCCGCTGGAGATGTGGGAGACGCCGCCGTTTTCGCCAGTGGTCAAGGATGGCAAGATGTATGGCCGCGGCGCCTGCGACATGAAATCCGGCACCATCGGTGCGCTTTATGCGCTCGACGCCATCAGAGCCGCGGGCCTCAAGCCGACCGCGCGGATTCATTTTCAGTCCGTGATCGAGGAGGAGAGCACCGGCGTCGGCGCGCTCTCGACCTTGCAGCGCGGCTATCGCGCCGATTGCTGCTTCATTCCCGAGCCGACATCCGGCAACATGGTCCGCTCGCAAGTCGGCGTGATCTGGTTTCGGCTCAAGGTGCGTGGATTTCCCGTGCATGTGTTCGAGGCCGGCTCCGGCTCCAACGCCATCACGGCAGCTTACCATCTGATCCAGTCGCTGGAAAAGCTCGAGGCGGTGTGGAACGCGCGCGCGAAAAGCGACCGCCATTTTGGGGAATTGACGCATCCGATCAACTTCAATCCTGGCATTATCAAGGGTGGCGATTGGGCCTCCAGCGTGCCGGCGTGGTGTGACGTCGATTGCCGGATCGCGATCCTGCCGGGCTGGTCGGTCGCCGACTGCCAGGCCGAAATCCTCGCCTGCGTTTCCAACGCCGCGCGCGATCATCGCTTCCTCTCCAACAATCCGCCCAGCGTGGAATGGTCCGGGTTTTTGTCGGAAGGATATGAACTGAAGGATTCAGCTGAAGCGGAAGCCGCGTTTGGCAAGGCCTATGGCGCGGTCTATGGCGGCGCCGTTTCCGACCTCGTGTTCACGGCGCTCACCGACACCCGGTTCTACGGGCTGAACTACAACATTCCGAGCCTGTGTTTCGGCGCGAGCGGTGCGGCGATGCACGGCTTCAACGAATATGTCGATCTCGAGTCGCTACGGAAATCGACCAAGGCCACCGCGCTGTTCATCGCCGAATGGTGCGGCGTGGAGGCGCTGTAGGTTATGGTGTCCCCGACGCGGTGCAGCGTGCAGGCTGCGCCGCATCCGGAGAAAACTCGATCAGCCGGCCACAACGCCGCGACAATCGCATCCAGCCCGTCGGTGAGCGCGGCCGGACCGGGCTGCAGGATCAGCGCCGATTTGATCTCGACAATGCGGTCGTCGCGGACCGCCGGAATCTCGTTCCAGCCCGGCCGTTTTTTGATCCGGTCCGCCACGACTTTCTTGCCGCACCACGATGCCAGAATGACATCGGGGGCGGTGGCGCGCACGACATCGGGCAAAATGATCCGATCCTTGGCGGCCTGCTGAAACCGCAACTTTGGGCCGAGATGAACGCTGAGACCCGCGGCTTCTCGCCTCTGACCTGCGGCGGCCGCACCGCATAACCGGAGACACCGACGATGCGATCCTGCTCGCCGAGGAGATCCGGCGAGACGCTGTATCTCTCGGCGAGACAGACGATCCAGCGGGGAGGGAACTGGCGCATCACCGACGATATGCCGAAAAATACCTCGGCTGTCACGCCGCCTTCAAAAGCATTGCCGGGCTTGACGTCGCAGGTAATCGCTTCAAGAACATTTGACGGAGATATAACCGTCGTTCCGGGGTGCATCGAAGACGCGAACCCGGAATGACGAGACCGATAAAGCCGGGGAGAAATGCCGACCATGACGCCGCTCGAGAGAATCAATTCGATGAAAATGCCGTTTGCCGAGTTGAAGGGGGTGGCATTCACCGAAGCCGGAAAGGATCGTGTGGTGGCACGGATGCTGGTACGGCCAGACCTCTGCACGCTCGGGCATACGATTTACGGTGGCGCCATCATGGCGTTTGCGGATTCGGTTGGTGCTGCGGCGACCGTGATCAATCTGCCCGACGATGCGAAGGGCACCACCACGATCGAAAGCAAGACCAATTTCATCGGCAGCGCGAAAGAGGGCAGCACCGTGATCGCGACCGCGACGCCGGTGCATCGTGGCCGGCGCACCCAGGTCTGGCAAACGCGGCTGGAGACCGAGGACGGCAAATTGGTCGCGGTGGTGACCCAGACCCAGATGGTGCTGTAGGAGAGCGTTGAATCGTCAGGCCTGAAGCTTGATTTCGCTCATGAGGTTGGCATCCACCGGAAGGGTGAAATGCTCGACGCGGTTGGCGCGGGAGGTGTTGAGCAGCAGCCGCGTGACATCGGGCCTGGAATAGTGCCCTGCGGGATCGGCGGCGTTCTTCGCCACGCCGATCATGCCGAGATCGATGTCGGCATACAGAATGCCTTCCTGATCCGGTGGCAGCTTCTCGGCCAGCGAACTCCCGTCCGGTCCAAAGATGACCGCATGGCCGCCGCCGGCGTGCAGGAACGCGTGTTTCTCGGGGGAGTCGCAAAGCTCGTCGATCATGGCCTGGGAGACCAATGCGCAGGGACCGAGGACGAAACACGAGCCCTCGACAGCGTAAACCTTGCTCGCGGCGTTATTGACCTCCCAGCCAAGCGCATGCGCGAACGGGTCGTACAGCGAGAAGCTCGGCCAGGCGCCGACGTGAACTTGCTCATTCTGGGCGTACATCGCGTATTTCGACAGCGGTTGCAGATGCTCCCAGCAGCACAAGGCACCGAGCCGGCCGACGTCGGCGCGATCATGGACGGCTAGGTCGCTGCCGTCACCCTCGCCGAACACGGTGCGTTCGGCATGGGTCGGCCTCAGTTTGCGGCGCTTCGCGATGGTCTCGCCATCCGGACCGATCAGCCATTGCCCTATATACAGGCTGCCGCCGTCGCGTTCGGATACGCCGATGACCGCCGTGAGCTTGGCGCGTTTCACGGCCTTGCGAATTTTTTCGGCCTGCGGGCTGTCATAAGACAACGAGTTATCGAAATAGCGTTGCACGAAGCCGCGGCCGATCGCCCAGGCGGGAGCTCCAAGCCAGATCTGCCACGGATATCCGGGAATGAAGGTCTCGGGAAACGCGATCAGCTTCGCGCCCTGCGCGGCAGCCTGCTCGATCAAGGCGATGGTCTTGTCCACCGTCGCATCAAGATCGAGAAAAACCGGCGCCGCCTGAACCACCGCAACCCTGTATTTCTGATGAACGAGACCCATCGATGTCATCCTTTCGCTGGGAGGCCGACAATCATTGGGTCGAAGGCTACAGCCACAGCGGGCAGCGCCGCTTGTCCGTGGCAGAACGAAAACTTGTCTTAACTGGCGAATAGGCAGCAAGGCGGCCGGTTCGGCCGCGTCGCCACACCTTCAATCGATAGAACCGACAACTGGTATTTCCGAGATTATCCCGTAAGCGGACGTGCCGCGAACATGCTGGATTTGGCGCGAATGACCCAGAGCCGACTTCAACGCACGATGGCAGCAAGTGTCCGCAGTAGACCCCACCCGAGGAGCGCTGCCTGCGCCGGTGGTTAATTCGTTCCGTACGCACAGCTATGCTTGTTTCTGGATCGCCGCATTACGTACAATCGACGGCGCCCCAATCGCGTAGTAAGCGGCGAGGCCAAGGTCGCATATCGCACAGCCAATCGAAGATGTCGGATCGAAGATGATAATGGGGTTCCCGTGGTAGTGGTGAGCAAGGTCCCAGCATGTGTGGAGCACCCAGCCGATCGCGATATATCTGTAGTTGTCGAGTTCGCGGTAGGCCAGAAAGGTGATGAGCGCGCAGAATGCAAACTCGGCGATGCCGAGGCCGCCGCTCAGATATGCGGCGCCAGCGCCGGCCAAGAACACCGCACTGAACTTGCGGCGCCCCGGCTCCCTAAATAGAGAAATCAGAAAGATGAGAACAGCGGCGACCAGTAAGGGCGCAAAAAGGATCGGCCAAGTAAGCGGGATTTGCGACTGAGGCGATACGTACATGTTGTTACCGTGGGACTGGGGTTATCGGGAAATCTTGGCGCCCGCGCGGCGTAGTAACGCGCTTAAGGCAGCTTCTGCTCGTTGTCTTGCTCGCGGATCGCGCTGAAATCGGCTTGACGCGTGATGTGCAAGGTAGATGCCGGTCAGCTCCCAAACGAACTGGTCGGGATCGACTTTTCGGTCAAGGTGGCGGCACTTAATGGCATCAATGGTCAGGGACCGCAGCAGAGATCGCCACTTCGCGTCCAGCTCAGCGACGCGGTCGCGGACGATACCGCCTTCTGCATCATCCAGCTCGAAGATCGCGGCCGCGACGGGGCAACCGCCGCGCAGGCCGGCGCGTGTCGACCAGCCCAGCCATTTGGCAAACAAGGCGCGCAGGCGGGGCAATCCCTCTTGGGCTTGCATCGCGGGAGCCACGACGTGAGCGTCGGCAAGCTTCGTGGCTTCTTCAAGGAGTTCAATTTGGAGTTGTTCCTTGGAGCGGAAATGAGCGAACAAGCCGCTTTTGGACATCTGGGCGTCGGTAGCGAGGCGGCCGAGCGTGAGGCCGGCCAAGCCTTCGGCACTCAGCGTGTCGAGACCGAGCGACAGTAGTCTGGAGCGCGTCGTGGTGCGTTTCTGGCTCATTGAATATAAGTACGACCGGTCGTGCTATTTGTCAACTTCGACGATGACGTACCGGGCGGTGCATCAACTGCATCGAAACATGAGAGCGAAGCGAGGCGTGCGAGCCACTTCCGGTGATGGCACGAAACGGACCAGTCGGCCTGGTCTAATGATGTCTGTTCATAGGTGAGAACTGGAAGTGATCGGCGCATCGTCAAACCGACGCGATTGACCCAAAGCGGTCGCCAACTAAGTTGCCGGCGGCACGACCGCCAACGATCCCGGAACTCCGCCTCATAGAGCTAGATTGTCTGACCGCATGCACAAACGAACTCTTCTCACGATGCTGGCTGTGCCCATCGCGGCTTTGACCGCGACAGCCGTGCTTAGCCAGGACAAAGGCAGCGTTGATCCAAAGCCACTGCCGCCGCTCGTCAATCCCAACGATCCCGAGTTAGGAGCGGAAGAGCTTTTTGGTCGCGTGACATCACCCGCACGACTGGCAACTCATTCAATCGGTTTCTATGACAAGGGCTGTCTTGCCGGCGCAGAGGCGCTTCCGATTAGTGGCAAGACTTGGCAAGTCATGCGGCTGTCGCACAATCGCAACTGGGCGCATCCCGATATGGTTGCCATGCTGGAGCGATTGTCCGCCAAGGCGCACGAGGTGGCGGGTTGGCCCGGACTGCTTGTCGAAGACATGTCGCAACCGCGTGGTGGGCCTATGCTCACCGGGCACGCGAGCCATCAGATTGGGCTGGATGCTGACATATGGTTGACGCCGATGCCGAAGAGGCAATTGTCGCGAAATGAACGTGAGGAAATGTCAGCTACCAACATGGTCCGCGCTGATCGGCTCGACATTGATCCTGCAGTTTGGACGCCCACTCATCTGTTGGTGATCCGTGCAGCCGCCCAGGAGCCGCGGGTGGAGCGCATTTTCGTCAACGCCGCTATCAAGAAGGCGCTGTGCCGCGAGGCCAAGGGCGACCGCAGCTGGCTTGCCAAGATCCGCCCGTGGTACGGTCACGATTATCACTTCCATGTTCGGATAACTTGTCCTCCAGGTGACAGCGCTTGCACGCCACAGCCACCGCCGTCGAAAAGCGAGGGATGTGCTTCAGCAGATCTGGCCTATTGGTTCACCGATCCCGTCATTCACGCTGAGCCGTCAACTGCGAAGCCGGCGCCGCCGATAACCCTTTCGCAATTGCCGGCTGCCTGTCGGCAAATCCTGTTGGCGCCTTGAGTTCGCGCTGTGTCGCCTATTGGCACAAATGCGAAGTGCCGACTGCCGTGAGTAAGGTCCGCTTTCGGGGTAAATTCGGAAAACATTTGCTCGCACTGAGTTTTTCCAGTTTGACCCGAATTCGGACATTGACCTGTCAGCGCTCCAAACCGGACATAGATTGGCCTCGCCGCGGGGTCGAAAGCGGGCACCAACGAATACGGCACCGGCAACCCGAATGACCTCAGCTTGACGATGGCGCCGCGAGCGGGACGTAGTGCGGTGTCCAGATTTTGGCGCGCAGGCGCTGCTGGATCTGATCGACCGTGACGTCGGGGGCATATCCTTCCTTGTGCGCCTGCATCGCAACCGCGAGCGCGACCCTTGTCGCGACCTCGCGCAACGCGCTGACCGGGGGCAAAAGATTGTGCCGCGGGTTGTCGCGGGCGGGCGAGAACTGGCCAGCGCCTTCGCCGCGCCATGAACATCCCGTCCGTTACGCGGCGGGCTCCGACCGCCAGCGCACCCAGGCCAACACCTGGGAAGATGTAGGAATTGTTGGTCTGATCGATCTTGAAGCGGAAGCCGTTCCGCATGAGCGGGGGAAACGGGCTGCCGACACCCGTCAGTGCCCGCCCTTCGGTCCAGGCATCGATATCCGCCGGCGCTGCCTCGTCACGAGAGGTCGGGTTGGAAGCGGAAAAATGACCGGCCGATCGTTGCATTCCGCCATGGCGCGGACCACCGGTTCGGAGAAGGCGCCCGCCTGGCCGGAGACGCCGATCAGCACGGTTGGCCGGGCGTTGCGCACGACGTCGAGAAGCTCGATCCTGTCGGGATGTCCGAGCTTCCAGCCGGCGATCGCCTGCCGGGTCTGCACGAAAGGGATCTGGAACGGGGCGAGGCCGCCCATGCCTGCGACCAGGAGCCCGTCGCGATCGACCATGAAGAAGCGCGTAGTCGCCTCGCTCTCCGACAGGCCGGCATCGCACATGGCTGCGCGGATCAGGCCGGCGATGCCGCAGCCGGCCGAGCCGGCGCCAAAGATGGCCACGCGCTGTTCCGTCAGCGGCACGCCGGTGGCATTCACCGCGGCCAGCAGCGTGCCGGTCGACCGCGGCCGTGCCCTGGATATCGTCGTTGAAGGTGCAGAGCCGGTCGCGATAGCGCTCCAGCAAGCGCGCCGCATTGTTCCGGCGAAGTCTTCCCACTGCAGCAGGACCTTCGGCCAGCGCTTATGACGGCCGAGACAAACGCCTCGACAAAGTCGTCATACTCCTGCCCGCGCACGCGCTCGTGCCGCCAGCCGATATAGAGCGGATCGTTCAGCAGCTTCGTTGTCGGTCCCGACATCGAGCAGGATCGGCAGGTCGCGCGGGATGCATGCCGCCCAGCGCGGTATAGAGCGCCAGCTTGCCGATGGGGATGCCCATGCCGCCCGCGCCCTGGTCTCCCAGCCCCAGGATGCGCTCGCCATCGCTCACGACGATGCCTCGCACCGGTCGTAACGCGGGTGCGCGCAAGGATCTGATCGATCCGGCTGTGTGGGAATGCTGATGAAGAGGCCGCGCGGCTTGGGAACAGGCGGCCGAATTGCTGGCAGCCCGCGCCGACGGTGGGCGTGTAGACGATCGGCAGCAGCTCTTCAGATTCTCGACCAGCGCGCGTAGAATAGGGTCTCGTTGGTGTCCTGCAGCTCGCGCAGAAGGCGTAGCGCTCGAGATCCGTCTCGCAACCGCGCAGCGCCTGCAGACGGCGCGACACCTGTTCGTCCAGCGTCGCGACATGCGGCGGCAGCAGGCCGTGGAGGTCGAACGCGTCGCGCTCCTCCTCGGAGAAGGCCGTGCCCTTGTTCAGCTGCGGATCGGCCAGCAACTCGTATCCGCTCAGCGCGGTGGCCATGGGCGCGACGGTCGCTTCAGACATGAAAATCTCTCCGACCCCACACCCATATGCCGCAGTTCGATGAAGGTGTCCGGCCCGTAATGCAGGGTGTTGCGGGCGTAATAGGGGGGCACCTGCATGTCGAACTGGGCGTGCCCGTGGCTCACGTCGCTGCGCAGGAGATCGGTGCGGCTGGCGATGTCGAGGCGCAGCCGCTCGCCTGGCTTCAGCACCACGGGCTGGGGCGTGAGGCTGCAGCGAAGCGTCACCGGGACGCCGGGTGTGAGTGGCTCGGGCTCATCGATGTCGATGGCAATCTCGGTCGAGGTGCAGCGCGCCGCGTCGATCCTACGGCAGGCGGGGCGGATCGCCCCCATGGAGAGGATCTGGTAGGCACCGCCCGCCGCGACGACGCCGGTGCGGGCCACCACGTGGGAATCGATTTCGTTGGAGCTGAAGGAGAGGCTCAGGGTCACCGGGCCGTTCAGCTCCATCGCCTCCTCCACCCGCAGCTCGAAGGAGAGGCGCTGGTTCTCCACCTCGTCGAAGCCCGCCGTCACGATGGCGCCCAACGGCACCGCCGCCCATCGGTTCGTCCCGGCCTTGCCCGGCGCGCGGTCGAGGCGATGGGTTTCGGCGTCGGCGCCGTTGGAGGCCGGGTAGAGGCGGAGCGGAGCGCTGCCGGGCAGCGGCCAGTCCAAAGCGCTGCGATAGTCCTTTGCCCCTTCCGTCCAGTATCGCACCCGCGGCTGCGCGGCATAGCCATTGTCCGCGCCATAGACCAGATGGTCGAAGAAGGCGAGCGCCTCCAATTGCCACAGGTAGACCGGCAGGTCATAGGTCGCCGGCCCGACGATCAGCCAGCGTTGATCCTTCGGCGTTCCGGCATTCTCGAATATATCGGAGGCGACGAACTGGTGCGGAACGACATAGCCGGGATTGCACCACCACGAACCGCACCCCGATGTCGCCGAGCGCGCCGGACGGGCCGGCCGGCAGCACGCTCGTCGCCCGCATCTTGCCGTCGAGCATGAGTTCGGCGAACAGCTGCTGCGTCTGACGCGTCGGCACCTGCCGCTGGAAGGCCTCGATATCGGCGTCATGCGCTTCTTCAGCTGCGGCCACCACAGGCGCTTCAGAGGCGAGTTGGTGATGCGGCTCACCACCGCGCGCAGGAGCGGCGGCACTTGCAGTCTGAACTGCAGGGGCGTGAAGTTCGCCCCCATCCAGAGCGAGAAGAAATCCGGCTGCGGCGCGCCGCCGAACATGGCGATGTGGCGGAAGAATTCCGTGCACATCTCGTTGGTGAAGAAGCCTTTCAGGGCCGGCGGGCGAAGCGCCACCTGCGTCTGGTTCAGCCCGAATAGGAGGTGCGGAACAGCACCAGGTGGCCGTCGCATCAGGGTTGGGCGGCGGCCGATTGGATGACCTCGGCGAGGTCCTCCAGGTCCGTGTCGTTGAGATAGACCGCGTCCGCCCCGTCCGAGTGGCCCATGCCGCGGCGGGTGACGATGACATGGGCATAGCCTCGATCGGTGAAGACCGGCGGGCTGCCGGTCTCGTCGTTGCCGGCGGGCACGCCGGCGGCCTGCAATTCCTTGGAAGAGGCCGAAAAGGGAATCACCGCCGGATAGCGGCCGGGCACCTTGGGCACGTAGACATCGGCCGCAAGGCAGATGGATGGCGCAACGCCGACCATCTGGTCCGCGAGGACTTGGCAGCCGAGCCCCGACTTCGCGGCGGGTCCCGGCTCCGGCCGGCGAGCTGCGCGCCGAACAGCCCGCCCTTTGGCGGGATGAGATTGTCCCAGAATCCCGGCTTCCCGTTTTTGGCCGTCATGTGCGTTCTCCCCCGGTCTCAGGCTCGCCGCGCCGAGTTGTGGCGCGGGGCCGTCCTACAATTGCGAGAGGTCGAGGCCGGTCTTCTTCTGCGCCGCCAGCCGCATCTCGCGCACCACCCATTTCTGCCTATCGTCCGGGATGAAGAAGCCGCCGATGCCGGACGAAAAGAGCAGGTCTAGACCCGCCCCGTCACCTAGGTTAGCGCCTGCTCAATGTCCTGTCCCGCTTCGGGCTTCGGGGGCACCATGATGACGATGGTGTCTTCCGCCCGTTCGATGATCTCGATCTTGAAATCCGGGCCCGGCGTGGAGCCGAACTCCGCGCAACCACCATAGGGCCGGCGATCAGCAGGGCGGCGTCATCCTCCACCGTCTTTTTGTCCAGCAGCGTCACGTGCCGGGATGCCAGGTCGAGAAACGTACCATCCATGGCAATCGTTCCCCTTGACGTAGGCTTTAGCTATCGTCGGGTCGAGAAACGCGGACTGGTCTGGCGTCGCGCGCCCCAACGAAGAACGCCGTCCCCAGAACTTCGGAAGCAGGGTTTAGTCATACCATATGCTTGAACGTTGCACTGGGAGAGTTCGGCCGGGCCTTCCGCTCCGGCCGCCTCAGGCAGGGCTCAAGCCGTGGGCCAGGCGATCGTGACCTCGATGAGGGACGGCTTGCCGGCCTGAGCGCGCGGCGAAGGCAGCGGCGAAGGCCTCGTCGGCGCTGACCCGCACCGCCTCGACCCCGTAGCCCGTGGCGATGGCGACGAAGTCGATGTCCGGCACGTCCAGGGCTGGCACGGTCCGCCTTCAGCACACCGGCGAACCATCGCAGGCGCCGTAAGTGCCGTTGCGCATGATGACGAACACCACCGGCACCTGTGCTGCGCCGCCGTCCACAGGGCGGTGACGCTGTAATTGGCCGAGCCGTCGCCGATGAGCGCGATCACTCTGACGGTCTGGCTCGGCGAGCTGGACGCCCACGGCGGCCGGCATGCCGAAGCCGAGGCCGCCGCCGCCCCGAAATAATAGCTGCCCGGATGCTCCCAGCGCATCCGCTCCCACATGGCCTCAATGGTGGAAGTGGATTCGTTCACATAGATGGCGTCGCGCGGGGCGAGCTCGTCGATGAGGTCGAGGACGCGCTCGGCAGCGAGGGCACGCCCCCGGCGCGGCCCGTGCCGGCGCCTCCCGCGACTGCGGCGCCGAGCGCGACGCCTCGCTGACCTTGTCGGCGAGCGCCGCGAGGATCAGGCCGACATCGCCGACCACCGCATCGCCCATGGGCGCGCGGCGGCCTCGTCTGGGTCGCAGGTGATCTGGATCAGCTCGGCCCCGGGCGGCAGCAGGGGGCCGGGCGCGTACTGGTGATAGCGGAAGACTGGCGCGCCGGCGACCAGCACCAGATCGTGGCCTTCCAACTGCCTGGAGATATCGGCCATGCTGGCGGTCAGGAGACCGCGGAAATTAGGATGGGTGGTGGGAAAGGGGCAGCGCGGCGCCGAAGGGGCGACCCACACCGGCGCCTTCAGCCGCTCGGCGAGGCGCACCGCGTGCGCGTTCGCCCGCGCCGCGTCCACGTCCGGCCCGAGCACGATCACCGGATTGGCGCTGCGATCAAGGCGCGCGGCAAGCGCCGCGGTCGCGCCGGCATCGAGCCGCCCGCGGCGGAGACCGCGCGCGCCAGCAGCCGCAGCGATTCCGGCTCGGCGGGCTTGTCCAGTCGTCGAAGGGATGGAAAGGTAACCCGCCCCGGCGCGGGCAAAGCGAAGCTGCAGGGCGCGGCCCATGGCCAGGGGCACGTCCTCTGCGCGGGCCGGCTCGGCGACCACTTCACCAGCGGCTTCGGAGCGTGGTCGGATCGATGTCGGTCAATAGCGGGTCGACGCCCATCATGGCGCGAACCTGCTGGCCGGCGGTCACCACCAGCGCGTATGGTATTCCAGGCGTTGGCGAAGCCGCCCATGGCGTTGCTGGTGCCGGCGGCGGAGCGGAGGTCGACAACGGCGGGGCGGCGCGCGGCCTGAGCGTAGCCGTCGGCCATGCCGATGGCCGCGCCCTCGTGCAAGGCGAGGATGTAGCGGAATCGGACGGGAAATCTTCAAGGAAGGGGAGCTCGTTTGATCCGGGATCGCCGAAGACGATGGTGATGCCGTGCCGATGGAGCAGATCGTAGGTCAGGTCGCGCATGGTCGTCATCATTTGTCTGCCAAACGGCGCCGGCGGGGGCCGATGCGCCGTCCGGCTGTAGCGATGAGGCTTGACCTTATCATGACCATATCGGCGCGCATCGACAGAAGTGGTGATGCGTCCGCCCTTTCCCCCATGCTGCTCGCGGCCACCTCCGCGCGACGCGCAGAAGCGCGGGATGCCCGGCAGAGGACGGCTATGCGTTGAACGCGCGCGGCGGCGGCGAAGCCGCGCGGGAACGTCCCGTGAAGTTTCTGGAGGCCGGCCGGGTCACGGCAAGCAAACCGCATGGCATGAT
>CAVSFN010000002.1:0-195148 GCA_963727225.1 uncultured Pseudomonadota bacterium
AAGAACCCCTTCAGCAAGCTGTAGCTGCTCCGAGGCGGCTGATTTCGGACCATGAGATGATTTGTGTTGCCCTCAGAACGAGCTGAATGCGTCGCAGAACGACTATGAGAGCGTGCTCGAACGTTAAAAGCATCTTTGCCAGCATGCAGGCGACGAAGCGCTCGAAGCCGAGAATGTTGAGCACGCGGGTGAAGTTGTAGCAGAGCGCCATCAGGCTCCATTCGCCGCGTACCTTGTCGAAGCCGCGGACGAGGAAGTGCTGATACCCGGCGCGGCATTTGAGCGTTCCGAAGGGATGCTCGACGATGGCGGAGCGGCGACACATCAGTTGGCTTGTGCCTTCACTTGCCATCCTTGCGCGATGACGGTCCAGAACAGCTTCGTGCTCCCAGCGAGAGACGCTGCGGACTTTTGCTTCCGGTGCGATACATCGCGCCCTCATCGGGCAGGCATCACAGCTCATCTTGGAGCTCAGATAGCGGACCTCGACCCGGCCGCTTGCATTCGTCCAGGGCTTCTTTGTCGGATGCAGCAGTTCGCCGGCCGGGCAACGATAGACATCGGCACTCGCATCGTAGCTGAAGTCCTTGCGGGGGAAGCGGCCCTGCTTCTCGAGCTTCCTGTTGCCCTCGTGTATCGGCACATAGGCAGTGATGCCGTCATCCTCGCAAGCCTTCAGGTCTTCGCTGTTGTAGTAGCCTTCATCGGCCAGCACCTGCAGCGCCTGGACATCCAGAACATCCTTGACCGCTTTTGCCATCACATGGAGATGGCCTGCATCGCTGCGATTGACGACCTCGCTTCCGACGATGAGCATGTGCTTGTCGTCGACGACGCTCTGCACGTTGTAGCCCGCAATGGTCTGGTCGCCCTTGCTCAGAAGCCGTGCATCGGGGTCGGTTTTGGACACCTGTCCCTTGTCACTGGTCTCAAGGTCCTTGAGGTCGGCCTGCGCGCGCTCGCGCCTGGCCATCAGCTCCTTCATCTTCTCGCCGACATCGCCGCCATCGCCCTTGCTGCCATCCTGCGGACCGCCGCTCTGCTGCTTGGCCTCTTCCGTATCGTTGGCGTCGAGGGACTTGCCGTAAGCCTCGATCTCCCTGTCCAGCTCGGCGATCTGCTTGGTCAGCTTCCCTTGCGTGAAGATGCTCCCCTTGCTGGCGTTGCCGTGGAACAGCGCGCCGTCGACCGCAACCAGGGTCCCGCCGATCAGATCGAGCTCGCGCATCAGCAGCACGAAGCTCCGGTTCGCAGCCTTCAAGGCCGCCCAGTTCTCCTTGCGGAAGTTGGCGATCGTTCGATAGCCGGGCTTCAAGTTCCTCAGCAGCCAGATCAGTTCCAGATTGCGGCCGGCTTCCCGTTCCAGCCGGCGCGACGACCTGATCCGGTTGATGTAGCCGTAAAGGTAGAGCTTCAGCAGGTCGGACGGATCGTAGGGCGGTTGCCCGGCGCCCACGCCGCGCTCCGCATGCCGAAACCCGAGCTTGGCCAGATCGAGAGCCTTCACGAAGCTGTCGATCGCACGAACCGGATTATCCGGCCCGACATAGTCTTCAATCCGAGGGGGCAGCAAACTGGGCTGCTCACGGCTATCGCCGCTCTTGAATGCATGATTCGTCATAGACAGAATCGTACACCAACTCTCAAAAATGCCGAGTTCTTGCCCAGTCTCGACGGGCAAATCAATGAGTTGGCCTGTCCAGTCCCCTTCGCAAAAATATTTGCATTTTCTTTTGACCCAAATCACTTCTTTATTGTTCGCATCCCGGCCCACACACAAGGGGCGTTTCGCGATCGTCACGAACGTAGGGCAGGGATGCGGTGGACGCGGAAGCACGAGAGCGCAAACATTTTGCGCGGACGAACGCGCTGACGCGGACGGCGAAGTCGTGTGGTCCTGACGCCTCGACGCTGGCGTCAAGTTGGCGATGATGCTTCGCATCACGCCGGCGACGGTGACAAAAAAGCCCGATCACCGGGGAGAGCGCGAAATAAGCCGTTAAAACCATTGCGTGCGGGAATGCCGGGTGATCCCGGTGCGACCGTGGTGACTAACGCGCGTGCTTACTACACTACCACGCGCGGCTGCGGGTGCAACGGGCACCCGGCATTCCCCGCTCCCCCCTTGGGGTAGCGCCACGCCCTCTTTGGGCGGATCGTTCCTGCACAACTCGGGCGCAATGCGTCGCGGGAAGGCGGAGGCATATCTTGACGTTGTTTGATAAAATTTATTCACGTCATTCCGGGATGCGCCATCTTGGCGCAGGCCTCAGATGTGCAATTGCACATCGGGGAATCCATACTCCCTGCAGGGGTTATGGATTCCGGGCTCGCTCGCCTCGCTCGCGCCCCGGAATGACGACCTGCTAAGGTTCTGCCCCGGCCACATCAATAGTGAAGCGAAACTCACAACTCCCTGGCATTGCTGAACGCGAACGACGACAGCCGCCGGGTGTTCTCATCCAAAATCAGAGTTCGCGTGATCGGCGGCTCGGCGCGCTGGCTGCAGTTTTCGCGTTCGCAGAGCCGGCAGTTGACGCCGATCGGCGTGCCCTCGGCCTTCTCCAAATCCATGCCGGTGGCGTAGATCAATTTTGCGGCATGGCGGATTTCGCAGCCGAGGCCGATGGCAAAACGCGGCTGGGCTTGCGGGTGCGGCGCCACCGGCCGCCGCACCATCTGTGCGATCGAGAAATACCTGACACCGTCGGGCAGTTCGATGATCTGCTTGAGCAGGCGGTCCGGCGTGTCGAAGGTCGAATGCACATTCCACAACGGACAGGTGCCGCCGAATTTCGAAAACGGAAACGTGCCAGAGGAAAATCGCTTGGAAACATTGCCGGCATTGTCGACGCGCAGCAGGAAGAACGGCACGCCGCGCGCGTTCGGCCGCTGCAATGTGGTCAGGCGATGACAGACCTGCTCGAAGCCGGCGTTGAAACGCTGCGCCAGCACATGGACATCGTAGCTGAGAGATTCCGCCGCGGCATGGAAGGCCTGATAGGGCATCATCACGGCGGCGGCGAAATAGTTCGCCAGCGTAATCCGGTAGAGCCGGCGCGGGGTATCGTCGAGCGGGCCTGCGCGGTTGACGATGGTCTCGAAACTGCCGCTGCATTCGGTCAGCCCGATCTGAAACGCGAGCTGGAAGGCGCGGCCGGGACTATCAACCAGCTCCGAAATCAAAAGTTGCCGGCGATGCCGGTCGAACCGCCGCAGCGTCTCGCGCATGACGTCGACCGGCATGATGCGGGTGACGATCGAATGTTTTTCACGCAAACGCGTGCTGAGCGTGGCGAACAGGTCCTCGGGCGAAGCGTTCAATTCGTCGCGCAGGGTTTCCGCGGCCTGTTCGAGTTCGGGGAAATAATTGCGGTTGGCCTCGATCAGGTCGCGGACGCGCTCGATCGGATTGGCCTCGAAGCGCGCGCCCTCGTCGCGGTCGGCCATCTGGGCCGCGACCAGGGTCTCGCCGCGGCGGGCTTCGGTATAGGCGGCGTACAATCGTTGCAGCGAATGGGTCACGCCGGGGCACAGTTCGGCGAGATCGCGCAGTTCCTGTTTGGGCAGGTCGATCTGCCGGAACAGCGGATCGGAAAAGATCTCGTTCAGCTCGGCGAAGAACCGGTCCTCGTCGGCGGTGGCAAGATCGCGCAAATCGAGGTCATAGGCCTCCGCCAGCCGCAGCAGGATCTGCGCCGTCACCGGGCGCTGGTTGCGCTCGATCAGGTTGATGTAGCTCGGGGAAATGCCGAGCCCCTCGGCAATCTGGGTCTGCGACAACCCCAATTGCTGCCGGATCCGCCGGAACCGGGGACCGACAAAGAGTTTCTTGCCCGCATCGCCTGCCATGGCCGCCTCTTGCTCCAGGGGTCATTCCGGGATGGTCCGAAGGACCAGACCTCAGATGTGCAATTGCACATCGGGGAATCTCGAGATTCCGGGTTCGATGCTCGCGCATCGCCCCGGAATGACATCGTTTCCGGTTCATTTTGTGACAAAAGTTACAAAATTACAACTATTACAAGTCGTGATGTTACATCACATCACCATTTAATGACAAGCTCTCTGTACGAAATTCGAAGTTTAGCGTTTAGCTCTCGCCACGTTTCGCAATGCACTGTCACGAATGTCGATGGGAAATTCGATGGCGAAGACAAACGCAGCAGATTTGCCGTCACCGAAAGGATTACGCAGATGAACTATCAGCCACGTGGGATGAGCGATCTGGCCATCCAGGGCCCCGCTTCCTATCAGGGCGCGATTGACGCCGCCGAAGCGCTCCTCAAGACCCAGGACACCTGGAACGGCATCACCACCGAAGCCGTCGCGCGCATGCGTCTGCAGAACCGCTTCAAGACCGGCCTGGACATCGCTCGGTACACCGCGGCGCTGATGCGCAGCGACATGGCCGCCTATGACGCCGACACCACGAAATACACCCAGTCGCTCGGTTGCTGGCACGGCTTCATCGCGCAGCAGAAGCTGATTTCGGTGAAGAAGCATTTCGGCACGACCGATCGCTGCTATCTGTATCTCTCCGGCTGGATGATCGCAGCACTTCGCTCCGAGTTCGGACCGCTTCCCGATCAGTCGATGCACGAGAAGACATCGGTGCCGGCGCTGATTGACGAACTCTACACCTTCCTGCGTCAGGCGGACTCCCGTGAGCTCAACGACATTTTCCGCAACCTCGACGCGGCGCGCAAGGCAGGCGACCAGGCGAAGGAAAAGGCGCTGATCGAAAAGATCGACACCTTCCAGACCCACGTCGTGCCTGTGATCGCCGACATCGATGCCGGTTTCGGCAATGCGGAGGCAACCTATCTGCTTGCAAAGAAGATGATCGAAGCGGGCGCGTGCGCTCTGCAGATCGAAAATCAGGTCTCCGACGAAAAGCAGTGCGGTCACCAGGACGGCAAGGTGACTGTGCCGCACGAGGTGTTCCTGGCGAAGATCCGAGCCTGCCGCCATGCCTTCCTCGAACTGGGCGTTGAAGACGGCATCATCGTGACCCGCACCGACTCGCTCGGTGCCGGTCTCACGCAGCAGATCGCCGTAAGCCACAAGCCCGGCGACATCGGCGACAAGTACAACAGCTTCCTGGATTGCGAGGAAGTGACAGCCGCCAACACCAAGAATGGCGATGTCATCATCAACCGCAACGGCAAGATGATGCGTCCGAAGCGGCTTAGCAGTAACCTCTATCAGTTCCGTGCCGGCACGGGAGAAGATCGCTGCGTGCTCGACTGCATCACGTCGCTGCAGAACGGTGCCGATCTGCTGTGGATCGAGACCGAGAAGCCGCATATCGATCAGATAGCCAAGATGGTTGACCGCATTCGCGAGGTGATTCCGAACGCGAAGCTGGCCTACAACAACTCGCCATCGTTCAACTGGACGCTCAACTTCCGTTGGCAGGTGTACGACGCGATGAAGGAAGCCGGCAAGGATGTCAGCAAGTACAATCGGGCCGAACTGATGAAGGCGGAGTACGACAGCACACCGCTCGCGATCGAAGCCGACGAACGCATCCGCACCTTCCAGGCCGATTCAGCAAAGCGTGCTGGGATCTTCCACCATCTGATCACGTTGCCGACCTATCACACGGCAGCTCTGTCGACAGATAATCTCGCGAGGGAGTATTTCGGCGAGCAGGGTATGCTTGGGTACGTGAAGAACGTTCAACGTCAGGAAATCCGTCAGGGCATCGCCTGCGTAAGGCATCAGAACATGGCGGGATCTGACATCGGCGACGATCACAAGGAATATTTCGCCGGCGAGGCCGCGCTGAAGGCGGGCGGCGCCCACAATACGATGAACCAGTTCGGTTAATGGATAACAGGAGGCTATCATGAGCAGCAATTTCTGGGTGATTGGCGGCGAGTTCGGTTCGATGAACTTCCACAAGCTCGTGGAAGGCTCGGCCCAGGTTCAGGGTCCGTTCAAGACCCGCAAGGAGGCCGAGGACGCCTGGCGCGTGGTCTCGGAAGAGAACCGTCACAAGGCCGGCGTGCGTTTTTCCATCGTGGAAGAGCCCGCGCGCGTCCCAGCCTGAAATCTGTTGCAAGCGAGCCGACACACACACCTAATAAGAAGACGTCCCAAGGACCAGAGCGGCCCCATTCGGCGATCCCGGGCGGGGCCGCTCGCGTCCTGCGCTTACAGAAGGTGCAAGCCATTGGGAACAAACGGCCTTTGCGGGCAGATCGGTTACTGATAGGTTAACGGCGTTCGCTCCATCAGGACAAAGGCCGCCCAGCGATGTCAGACGCGCCAAATACCGGAACCCAGGCGGTCGGTGAAACCCGTCCGATCCGGTTGCGCGATGCCTTGCGCCGGGCGCGGATCGAGGCCGCGGATCGCACCGGCGTCGTCGTGGATCTGCGCGATGCTGAAGTCGCCCGGCTCGAAATTCTGAACGAGGCGCTCGATCCGCTGTTCGCGCAGGTGCCGGATCAGGTCGACCTGTTCGATCGCGGCATCAGCCAGGGCGATACGCCGCGGCTGTGGATCGACGTCGTGGCGCATGTGTTGATGGGCCGCGACAAGCGCATCTATCGCTTCGTGCAGGACACGCGCTTTGGCCGCATCGTGATCGCCGAATCCCATGATGTCGTGACAATCGTCGACGCCGTTACCGATTATGTGGCGCGCCGCATGATCGAGCGCGAACACGCGCTGGTCGCGACCCCGGTGACCGAACCTGCCGTTGTCGAGCCGCCGCGCCGCGGCCGGTTCTGGCCGTTCGCGTTCGGATTTGTCGTCGGCGCGCTGGCGCTGTTCGGCCTCGCGCTGCTCGCGAGCTTGCGGAATTTCTGACGCCAGCTACGACAGCCGCACCTGCCGCAATTGCTTGATAGCAAGCGCATCGTCGATGCCGCGCACCGTCTGTTCGCACCGCCAGGCGTCGCCGTCGCGCTCGATCGAAAACAGATTATAGGCCGCGGCGGGAGAACGGCCATGGGCGACCGCGGAGGCCGACGGCACGCCGATCGCGGGGATTGTGCCCTTTGGCCCCTCGACCCACATCGTCGAATGGATGTGGTCGTGCCCGTGCAGGATCAGTTCCACGCCATGCCGTTTCAAGAGCGCCAGCAGTTGATCCGAATCGGTCAATCGCTTGGCGCGCGAGTTCGAACGCAGCGGGTGATGAATCAGCAGCACGCGAAACGCCTGCTCGGCGGACAGCCGTGTCAGGATCTGCTCCAGCGCATCAAATTGGGTGCGCCCGAGCCGTCCGGTCGCCATCAACGGCGGCGTCGGGACCGCCGAGGATACGCCGATCAGCGCCAGCGGCCCGCGCCGGCGCAGGAAAGGGAATGTGGCGCCGCGATCGGGCGCATCGTCGCCACCGAGATAATTTCCCAATGTTTCGGCAAAGCGATGTTGGGTGGCGCGAACATAGGCGTCGTGATTGCCGGGGATCACGGTGACGCGGTCCGGAGTGCCGACGCTCTCCAGCCATGCCCGCGCCGGCGCAAATTCGGCCTCGAGCGAGAGATTGACGAGGTCGCCGGTAACCGCGATGTGATCCGGCGTCTGGGTGCGAATATCCGACACCAATGCATCGAGCACGTCGCGCCGGTGGAATTTGCGGCGATTGCGCCTCCAGTTGAGATAGCCGAGCGCGCGCTTGTTGGCGAGATCGCGCAGCCGCGCCGCGGGAAGTGGCGGAAGATGCGGGTCCGACAGATGGGCCAGCGTGAATGCCGCCATCACATCGATCCGGTCGGGCCGCCCGCAAGACAGAACCCCTGCACGATCATCCCGTGATATCCTGTTATACCCCGCCATCTATTGGCAAGCTGGCTGCCGCGATGCAAGGATCAAACGACGATGGCTGGAACTCCGGGGCTGCGGCGGCGATGAATCGGCAGGACCTGCGCAAGAGCTTTGAGCCGGTGCTGCGGCGGGTTTTTCATCTCTATTGGCGCTTCGCCCGTGGCATGACGCTGGGAGTCCGCGCCGTGGTACTGGACGCCGACGCCAGGGCGTTTCTGGTCAAGCATAGCTATGTCGCCGGCTGGCACCTGCCGGGCGGAGGCGTCGAAGTCGGCGAGACGTTCGGCGACGCGCTGCGGCGCGAACTGGCGGAGGAGGGGCGAATTGAACTGATCGGCGAGCCCACCCTGCATGGCCTGTACTTCAATAGCCATGTTTCGCGCCGGGACCATGTCGCAGTTTATATTGTCAGGCATTTCCGGCAGGATCGCCTGCCCGAGCCGAACCACGAGATTGTCGCTTGCGGGTTCTTCGATGTGGGGGCGCTGCCGGCGGAAACTACCGAGGGCACGCGCCTTCGGATATCGGAAGTACTTGAGAGCCGGCCGCCCGCCGCGACCTGGCGTTAGAAAACTTGGCGTTAGAAACCTTGGCGCTCGAAACCTTGGCACTAGAAATTTGCCGCTAGGAAATCCACTGTGCTGGTCGATTTTTTCACGTCATCGAAGGCATCCGATGAAAGCAAGATCAAGACGGCCAAGATTCTGTGCGGCCTGGTCTGCTTTCTGATTCTCGTCAGCAACGTCTGGACGATCTCGCGTTGGAGCGAGAGCAGGGGAGTTTACGACGATATCTGCTATCTGCGGCAGGCTCATCTTTTCCAGAGATTCGGGCTTGATGGCCTGGACACCAACATTTCCCGGGATGACGATCACTATCTGGCTTCAAAATTGAAGGAGATCGGCTTTTCGACCTGGAGCGATCCGGCGACGGCTCCTTGCCACAGCCTGATGCCGGCGACGCAAAGGCGGGTGATGCAATATCCGCCGGGCACCGGTTTTTTGCTGGCGCTGTTTCCCGCCGGATTCCAGGTGATACCGCTCTACGTTTTGGCGACTGTCATTGTTTTCGGCTTTGTGCTGCTTGCCATTTCGCTGGCGCGAACCTGGCCCGCCATCCTGCTGGCGGCGGCCTTTGGCGGCCTCACGCTTTACCTGATGATCAACCCGACCAAGGCGAGCTATTCGATGGCGCCGACGATGGTGATTTGCGTCCTCCTGGCCTATTTCACGGCAAGGCTTTTTGCGGCGGAGCAGCGGCGGAATCGGTTTGCTTTATCGGCGCTCGTCGGATTTCTGATCGGTCTGGCCGTCGATTTCAGATTGCCGAACCTGTTTCTTTGCTCCGGATATTTCGCATTTTTCTCTGTTTCATTTTTAATATCCCGTAAAATCGAGACAGTCGTTCAGGGCATCTTGTTCGGAGCAGCATTTTTGGCGGGGATGGCGCCGACCCTGCTTGCGAATGCGATCAATGCCGGCAGCGCGTTCTCTACCACTTACGGAGCCGCCGATACCGTGCCGCCTGACTTCAACTTTGGCATCATCTGGCATTATCTCGCGGACATGCAATTCGTTTTGCTGATGCTCGCAAGCGTGTGGACGGCTTTGATCTTGCGTTTGAATCGCGGTAACGGCATAACACAAGCCGCTCTTGTCGCGGCTGGAAATCTGCTGGTGAATTTGGCCTTCTTCATGAGCCATCCCGTTTTCACGCCCTATTATACCGTCCCCGTTGCCGTGCTTTCGTTGTGGAGTTTGCTGTTTGCCGGCTTGATGCAATCGGCGAAAGCGGTGAACGTTGATTTTCCAGGGCGGCCAGCAAGAGCTTGACCATGATGCGGGAAATAGATTTGACAGACGAGGTCAGGCGGCCGTGCCGGCGATGACAATATCGTCGATGCGGGTTGCGGTTCTGGTGCCGTGCTTCAACGAGGAAGCCGCGGTCGCAACCGTCGTCGCCGATTTCCGCAAAGCGCTGCCGTCGGCAGACATCTTCGTCTACGACAACAATTCGTCGGACCGCACCGTCGCGGTCGCGCGCGAAGCCGGCGCGCAGGTGCGAAGCGAACGTCGCCAGGGCAAGGGTCACGTGGTCCGGCGAATGTTCGCCGATGTCGACGCCGATATCTATGTGCTGGTCGACGGCGATGCGACCTACGACGCCGCCAGCGCGCCGCGCATGATCGACCGGCTGTTATCCGATCATCTCGACATGGTGGTGGGCTTTCGTGTCGATCAGGTTGAGAGCGCCTATCGGCCCGGGCATCGCATCGGCAACCGGATGCTGACCGGATTTCTCTCCTCGGTGTTCGGCCAGACCTTCAAGGATATTCTTTCCGGGTATCGCGTGTTCTCGCGGCGCTTCGTAAAATCCTTCCCGGTGCTCTCGGATGGTTTTGAGATCGAAACCGAGTTGAGCGTCCACGCGCTCGAGCTGGCGCTGCCGGTCGCCGAAATCGAAACGCCCTATTACGCCCGGCCGGAGGGATCGTTCAGCAAGCTCAACACCTGGCGCGACGGTTTGCGGATTTTCGGCACCATCCTGAAACTCTACCGGTCGGAGAAGCCCTTGCGATTTTTCACGGCCATCGGGGTCTTTCTGACCCTGGTTTCGATCGGCCTCGCGATCCCCATCATTGCCACCTTTCTCGAGGAGGGCCTGGTTCCCCGGCTGCCGACCGCGGTGCTGTCGACGGGCCTGATGATTTTGGCGGTGCTTTCGGTGTCTTCGGGGCTGGTGCTCGATACGGTGACGCGCGGACGCCGCGAGATGAAGTTGCTGGCCTATTTGTCCCAGCCCGCTATGAACAAGCCATGAGCGACCTCTCTCTTTCCATATTGGCCGAAACCACCAATGACGCCCAGGCGATCGAACGGCTGCACCAGCGCACGTTCGGGCCCGGCCGCTTTGTGCTGAGCGCCTACCGGATTCGCGAGCATGTCGATCACCTGCTCGATCTTTCGTTCACCGCCCGGATCGGGACGCTGCTGGTAGGCTCGGTGCGCCAGTTGCCGATCTGCGTCGGCGATACGCCGGCTTTGCTGCTGGGGCCGTTGACGGTCGAGCCGCCGTTTCGAAGCCGCGGCATCGGCCGCGCGCTGCTGGACCGCGCCTTGAAGGACGCCAAAGCCAAGGGGCATCGGCTCGTGGTGCTGGTCGGCGATGAGGCCTATTACAGCCGGGTCGGCTTCAAGGCCATTCCGGAGGGGCGGACGAGAATGCCGGGACCGGTCGACTACAATCGCCTGCTGGTGGCAGAGCTTGTCGACGGCGCGTTCGCTGATGTTTCCGGAGCGATTCGTCCGGATTGGAGCATGGCGCGCTAGCGATAGATCCGAAGACGGCAAAACTCCGGAAATGGCATGCAGCGATTTTTCCGCGGAAAGAGCAACCAAGCGACAATCGCCGATCGATGTCCTCGAGCGCGCTACCGAAGTTGCTGGTAAGATACGCTGTGAAAACAGACGGCGAATATGAGCGCGGCCAATAAAGATTGCGTAAGCCTAGTTCTTTTCATGTTACTCCGCTGCGTGTGAACTGACGTGGGTACGATCGAGATCGCGCGACAGCAGTCGCCCCGTGGCACCCGACGACCGGCCAACCAGTTCGAGATAGCCTTTCGTCACCCGCGTGAAATGATTGTAGATGATGACAGCCGGAATCGCCGCGACCAGGCCGAATGCT
Organism: uncultured Pseudomonadota bacterium; assembly: GCA_963727225.1. Lineage (GTDB taxonomy): Bacteria > Pseudomonadota > Alphaproteobacteria > Rhizobiales > Xanthobacteraceae > Bradyrhizobium. Next base: position 11,473 of record CAVSFN010000002.1, read on the forward strand.
GTGGCCAGCAGCGCTTCGGCGATGCCCGGTGCGACGACTGCAAGATTGGTGGTCTGCGATTTCGAGATGCCTATAAAGCTGTTCATGATACCCCACACGGTGCCGAACAGCCCGACGAACGGGGATGTCGCACCGATGGTGGCCAGCAATCCCATGCCGAGCCGGATCCGGCGCGCTTCCGCGCGCACGATCTCGGCAAGGCTCGAGGCCGCCCGTTCCTTGATGCCGCTGTCGCTGGAAATTCCCGCCGACAGCCGCGCCTCGCGCATCGCCGCCGACAGTAACGACGACAACACGCTATTCTTTCCGCCAAGCGCGAATTGCGCCTCCGGCAGCGATCTTGAATCGGTGATTTTGGCGAGAGCGGCGCGGAGCCTGCGCTGGACCAGCGACAGCTCGATCATCTTGGCAATGAAGATGGTCCACGTCACTAGCGAGGCGAAAGCAAGGCCGATCATCACAGCTTTGACCAGGATGTCGGCCGACAGGAACATTGACCACGGCGACAGTTCACGCAGTGCCACTGTCGTCGATTTCTGCGATCGGCTGCTATCGGTGGGCGTTGCGGCCGGGTCGGCGGCCGGCGCGGGCCGAACTGCGGACGCGGGCGCCGGAGCCTGCGCCGCAACGGCTGGCGGCTGCGACGACACAGGGGCCTGCGGCGCGGCTGGCGCGGCTTCCTGTTGCGCGAAGGAAGGCTGCGCTAACGACAGCATCGCCAGCGCGAAAAGCAGGCGATAGATCGCTCGAAAAGGTGACATGTTCATATTGCCAGTCTGTGATCCCTCCGATGTCCGTCGAAAGGGTTGACGGACAATTGGCGGTAGCCGCTTAGGCGCCCGCCCCTCATATCTTCTTCGAAAGACCAAGGAAGAAGCCGCGGCGCGGCCCGAATTGCGGCGCGAATACGCCAATGCCGGAGCCGTCCCTGATCTCGTAGATGGAGTCGAACAGGTTGACGACGTCGAAACGAAGGGTCATCGGCTTGGGATCGTTCGGCAGCAGGAATTCGCGCTTGATGCCGACATTGACCTGGGTGTAGGACGGCACCGTGCCGATATTGGCGTCGCCGTCGCGCAGGCCGCTGCCGTAGATCATGTCGGCGCTCAACTTGATGCCGCACCACGATAGTCCATTGTCGCCAAACGCTTCTGCTGCGGTGGCGATCCTGCCGCAGAATTGATAGATGGCGCCCGCCGAGGCGGTAACGAACTGGTTGTGATCGGTATAGATAAAGTGCGTCTGAAGGTACTGAAGCTCGGTCAAGCCGCCCAGGGTCGCAAGCGGCGTGGAGTTGTCGAATAGAAATTGGTTCGACACCAGGTCGTTGGCTCTCTGCTGGGCCACGGCGACGTTGGCATAGGCCTGGAAGTTGCCGTTGTTGTACTTGGCTTTGAATTCGACGCCTTCGTTGTACCCGCGCGCATAATTGAACGCCGCTCAGCACCAGGGCCTGGCCGAAAAGGCCATCGTCGAGGAGATCGGTCGCGATCTTGTAGTAGGCATCGACGCCGAGATCGAGATTGGAACAGGTTTTCCCGTCTGAGGCGCATCCGAAGTTGATCTTTTGATCGACGCCGGCATCGAAATAATGGAGCGTTCCGGCAACACCGGATCGTTCTGTCCGGATGCTGCGCCGTGGTGTTGTTGAACAGGCTGATATTGGTGGGCGCGGCCTCTACCTGCTCCGGCGGGGTGAAGTTTCGCGCATAGCCGGCGTGGAACGTGGTGTTCTCGAAGGGCTTCTAGGTCAGGCTCAACCGGGGGCTGAGCTGGTTGGCACTGACGAATTGATCCATTTGGTCGAAGCGCAGGCCCGCGTTGATGGTGAATTGGTTGGTGACCTTCCACTCGTCCTGAACATAGATTCCCAACAGCAGGCCGGTTTTCGAGACGTTGTCGGTGATGCTGATAGGCGCGCCGTTGTCGGAGCCGTCGCAGATCATGCAGGGCTCGACCAGCGACGTATTACCGACGAACGTGCTCGGCACTGACGGAAAAGCCAGCCCGCAGCGTATGAGACGAACTGAGCTGGTACGAGCCGTCGCCCTGAATGCCGTTGGTGTAGGCGGTGCGGTCGACATTCGAGGCGATGCCGTTGATCAGGAGGTCGCCGATCGGGTCTGGCATGAATTGCAGATGGCTGTAGCGGGTGAAATAGGACAATTGCCCGTCGAAGCCCTCGTAGCCGATTTCTGCGCCGACAGAACGGCAAAATGGGTGGTTTCGGTCTGGTTTTCGTTGAGCAGCGCCGAGTTGAAACTGGTTGCGCCGAATGCGCTGGTGACTGGCACTCCGCTCTGTCCGATCGGTTGACCGGGATACGTTGGGAATCTGAAAGTTATTGTTCGCGATGCCGGCGATCAGGCTGATCCGGGTGGTCGGGTCGACGAACGCGGACATATAGGCAAAGCCTCTTTCCTGCTGCGTGAAATCGTGAATGGCATTGTAGGCGGGCGTCGGATTTTCGATGCCCACATTGTTCTGCAGATAGCGGCCGGTGAAGTAATATTGGACGCCGGCAAAGCAATCGGTGGAGGCAGGTAACGCCTTGACGTAGCCCGGCGTGGTCGTCGTGGTCGTGGGGCAATTGCCGCCGAACGTGCCGCCATATTCGATGCTCGGCGTGACGGTGCCATGGCTGCCGCCATACACACTGACGCTGCCGCTGTTGTTGAAAAGGTCGGGCTGGTCTGTGATGTCGAGGAGGCCCGTCGTGCGCAACCCGTACTCGGCCGGCAGCGCGCCGGTGACAAGTGACATGCTGCCGATAAAGCTGGTGTCGAAGATGCTGCCGAATCCGGTGACGCCATCGGGCAGCAGTATCCCGTTGATCCGGTATTGAAGGTTGGCGTGATCGTTGCGGACATGCAAGCAGCCGCTGGCCGCCGAGTCCTGCGAGACGCCGGGGGCCTGCAGCAGCACTTGCTCGACGGTGGCGTTGGGGCCTTGCGGCAGCGTCCTCGATGCGTGTTGTGGTTGATCGTGTCGGAGGTCGTGCCGATGGTCGTAAAGATATTGCGGCGAGCCTGATCGAAGCTGCTCGCTCTTTGCCGGCCAGTTGCTCGGCCGGCGAGACTGGCGTCGGCGACGCCGGCGTCGGGGGACATTGCCGCCGGGCAACCACGCGCGGTTGTGCGCTCTCCTTCGGTTTCCCGGCTGCTTGCTTGGGCGCCTCGACCACGATGTCGGGAAGCGCTGTCGTGCCGTTTCCTGCAGGCGCTGGCGTTTGTGATAGCGCGGGACCACCGAAGCTGCCGAGCAGAAGTGAGGCCGCTCCAGAGGCCACCAAAATTGGTTTCGAAAAGGCTGACATGGTCTCAATCCCGATGAAGCCTCGACCAAATTCGTCGCTGTCGACGAATTTCGGAAGGGCGCTGCCGTCGACATGCGACGGAACGATTTCGATTGATTCCGCAGGCCTGCCACGCGTCGCGCGGCGAGCCCTCAGGAGGGTCAATCAATCGATGTCAGGAGATCGGGGGAGCGCGAGGCTGGAAACCGATGCGAGCGGAATTCAGATGAACGAATTCGGCGTCGGTGGTCAGGTAAAGAAATTCGACGGCCTGCGGCAGCAGCAACACCGGCGGCGTCGCAAATAACACCGCGCTGGCGAGAGCCATGACGGCGCAGATGGCACAAGGGTCGTTCGGGTGCCGGTCGGAATCGCGATCGGACGCAGGCTGCTGCTGACCCGCCCGACTGATCGCATCCGGGGCGAGAAGGCCGCCGGTGTAAGACGGGTCAGATTGAATCTGGCCGGATTGAATCGCGGGTGCCGCCTGCGCGGCGACGCCGTGGAAATGCCCGAACGACAGCGCAAACTGGATGGCCAGCGCCAACAGCGCCAGCCGCGAGCCATGTTTGATGTTCGAACGGAACCACTTCATCCCGATAGGCGCCCCTGCGTCGGAAGGCCAGGCATCGCGGCCGCTCCAACGTTATAATATAACATCAGGGATGTCCGGCGGATGTCAACCGTAGTCCGGTTGTGCGCGGCGAGAATTCGCAAGGCCTGTGTATTTCACGCAACGGCGGGCGAGCCGGGGCTCGATCAGCGGCCCTCGCGCAGCCAGGTGGCTGCAAATGCACCAAGCAGCAACAGCAAGCCGATCAGGCCGGCGAACATCGGCAGTACGCCGACGCCCCTGACGACGCTGGCATCGCGCATTTTCATGCCCATCCAGCCGTCGCCGTGAAACACGCTTGATGAACGCACCGGTACGATGCGTGGAAGCTCGACGCTCGAGCCATCCACCACACGCCGCGCGTCGCCGCCGGTGGCTTGCGCCAGCGGCCTCAGCATTTCGGTTGTGGAGGTGACTTCCGAAAACTCCTTCGGGTTGGTTGGACCGACATTGATCAGCGCTTTCAGCGTGCCGTCGGTCGCCTGCCAGAGACCGAGTTCGTCGGCCGGAACGGTCGAGCGCCATGTGCCGGATTCGCTGGCGCTCAGCGTCAGTTCACGCGTTGCACCGGATGGCGACGTTACCGTCACCGGCAGGACGCTGTCCGCCATGGTCTGGCGCAGCACCACCAGATCGTGGCCCTGGACCTGCAGCCGCAGCGCTTCCTCGTCGAGGTCAGGCTGTTTCATCAGCCAATGCGACATCCGCCGCAGCAGGTCGAGATGCGGCCCGCCGCCCTCGTAGCCGCGCGCCCATAGCCAGATATGATCAGACAGCAGCAATGCGACGCGCCCCTCGCCGTAGCGCGCCAGCAGCAGCAGCGGCTTGCCATCGGCTCCCGTCATCACCGGAGCGGTGGTCGCATTGCGGGTCTCGACGGTGCGGAAGAACCGGCTCCAGTGCGGCGGCTCGGAAGCCGAGCCTTCCAGCCCGCGCGTCACCGGATGGCGCTTACCTGCGTCGCTCAGATGCGCGTAGAACGGCTTTTCGGTGACGCCGACCGGCTCGGCCGGCAGCACCGAATCCAGCGGCGTACGCCAGATGCTTGTGGTCGAGGCGTAATCGGGACCTGCCGACACCAGCACCGCGCCGCCAGCTCGCACATATCGCGCGATGTTGTCGAAATAGGCGATCGGCAGCACGCCCTGGCGCGCGTAGCGGTCGAAGATGATCAACTGGAATTCGTTGATCTTCTGTTGAAACAATTCGCGGGTCGGAAACGCGATCAGGGACAATTCGTTGATCGGCGTGCCGTCCTGTTTCTCGGGCGGACGCAAAATCGTGAAATGCACGAGATCGACGCTGGCATCGGATTTCAGCAGGTTGCGCCAGGTGCGCTCGCCGGAATGCGGCTCGCCCGAGACCAGCAGCACCCGCAATTTGTCGCGTACGCCGTCGATGGCGACCACGGCACGATTATTGACCAGCGTCAGTTCGTTCTCGAGCGGAGAAGCCTCGATCTCGACGATGTTCAGACCGGCGTGCTTGATCTCGATCTCGACATTGACGGTCTGGCCGCTCGTCACGGTACGTTCGTTGATCACTTCGCCGTCGCGGCGCACCACGATTTTTGCGCGCTCGCCGCTGACGCCCTGGTCGTCGAGCCGGTAGGTGATGGTCTGCGTCTGCCCGACGATGCCGAACCGGGGTGCGGCGGAAATCGCAATACGGCGGTCGCGCTCGTCCTTGCGTCCGGTGATCAGGGCATGCACCGGGGCCTGAAATCCAAGTGCTGCCGCATTGGCTGGAATGTCATGCACCCGTCCGTCGGTGATCATGAAGGCGCCGGCGACGCGATCGATCGGAACATCCGACAGCACGGAAGACAGCGCGCCGAACAATTTGGTGCCATCGGTCTCGCCGTCGGCCTGGCCGGCCTCGACCACCCGCACCTCCAGCCCCTTGATCTTTTTGAGGCTGTCGAGCAGGGCGGCCTGCGCCTGCGCGGTTTCCCGGGTGCGCTCGCCGAAGTTCTGGCTCGGGCTCTTGTCGATCACGACCGCGGCCACCGATGACAGCGGCTCACGCTCCTCGCGGGTAAATGACGGATTGGCCAGCGCCAGCAGCACCAGCGCCAGCGCCGTCACGCGGATCGCAGCACCACGCGCGCGCGTCAACAGCAGCAATCCGGCGATCGCAACGATAACGGCAAGCGCGAGCCAGAGCACGAGCGAGGGGACCAGCGGTGTAAACGCGATGCCGTACTGCATATCGCGGTCCTATTGCCCCAGCCGTTCGATCAGCGCCGGCGCGTGCACCTGGTCGGCTTTGTAGTTTCCGGTCAGCGTGTACATCACGATGTTGACGCCGGCGCGGAAGGCGAATTCGCGTTGCCGGGGCTCGCCTTGCGTCAGCGGCAGCATCGGCTGGCCGTCCGGACGTATCGCCCAGGCGCCGGCAAGGTCGTTCGAGGTGATGATGATCGGCGAGACGCCGTCGCCGCCCCGGGCCGGCCGCGCCGCGGCCTCGTCGTCTTCCTCGCGCGGCAGCGCTTCGACCCAGGTCTGGCCCGAGTCAAACCGGCCGGGAAAATCGCGCAGCAGGTAGAACGTCTTGGTCAGCACGTGATCGCGCGGCACCGGCTCGAGCTCGGGCACGTCGAGCGAGGAAAGGATATTGCGCAAGGCTTGCATTCCCGGCGTCTGCGACGCGCCACCTTCTCCCGGCGGCGCCTCGATGGCGTCGCGGGTATCGAACAACACGGTGCCGCCCTGTTTCATATAGGCGTCGATGCGGTTGATGGCGTCCTGCGGCGGCTTCGATGCGCCGGGCACAATGGGCCAGTAGATCAGCGGAAAGAACGCCAGTTCGTCGCGCGCAGGGTCGATGCCGACTGGATCACCGGCCTCCAGCGCCGTGCGCTGCGCCAGAAACAATGTCAGTCCTGCCATGCCCGCCTTGACGATGGAATCCACGTCGGCGTTGCCGGTGACGACATAGGCGAGCCGGGTTTGCGAGACCGCCTTGATGGCAAAATCATCCTTGTCGTCGGCGCGGGACGACGACGGTATTGCCAACATCGCAGACAGGAGGAACGCGAATGCCATTGCGGCCGGTACCGCGCGGCGTCGCAGCAGCGCCGCGAGGCCGGCGCCGAGCAGGGCCACGATGATCGCATCGATCAGGAATAGCGCCAGCGCCGACGACAGCAGGATTCCCCGCAGATCAAGCGGTTCGGAGTTGGTGTAGCTGGCCCGCCGCGCGCGCAAGGCCGAGGTATCGAGCGGCGCGATGCGATCGGCCGCCGCCAGCGCATTCACCGCCAGCGGTCCGTCTGCCGGACCGTAAAATCCGGGCGGATGATCGACGCTCGCCCGGTCGCGGTAATCGGCCGAGAGCGGCTTGGCCGTCGAGGGCGGCGGTCCGAAGGCGCCGAAGCCATCCAGTATCCGCAGCGGCGCCACCGTTTCCACGGTTCCTTCGCTGGCGACACCCGCTCCAGGCGTGGACGTGTAGCCTGAACTATCGACGATCCGCCTCAACATCTCGACGAAGGTGCCAGACATCGGCAGATCGGACCAGCGCATATCGGCGCTGACATGAAACAGGCTCACCGTGCCCTTGCCGCGGCGTTCGCCGGTTACCAGCGGCGTTCCATCCTCCAGCGAGGCCCAGCTCTTTGTCGCCAGTACCGCATCCGGTTCGGCGAGCACCTGACGGCTGACGGTGATGTCTTTCGGCACCGCCAGCCCGGCGAAAGGCCCGTCGGCGGCGAATGCCGCGAGGTGCTGCGGCTTTTCCCAGGTGAGACTGCCGCCGAGGCTGCGTCCGCCGCGGCGCAGCTTCACCGGCACGAGGTCGTCATCGGCCTGCGCCAGGCGCGGGCCGGCAAAACGCACCAGCACGCCGCCTTGCTCGATCCAGGCGTTGATGCGCTCGCGAATCTCGGGCGACAGCGTGCCGACATCGGCGAGCACGATCATGGGCAGCTTCTGGTCGAGAAACTGCGTGATCGCCTGTTGCGGCGCGCCGCGATCGCCGAGCCGCACGTCGGCGAACGGAGCCAGCGCCCGGGTGAGATAGAATGTCGATGCCAGCAGAGGCTGGGCGGTATCATTGGTCGATCCGCTGACGATGCCGATCGCACGGCGCCGCCATCGCTTGTCGAGCAGTTGGACGGCGCCGGCAGATCGCTCACCGGCGATTTCAAGCCGCGCGATGTCATTGCGCAATTCAACCGGAAGGTCGAAGGCGGCCTCGGTCTCGCGATCCTGCGGCGCAAAGCCGTAGCGGGCTTCGCCGATCGGCGAGCCCTTCAGGTCGATGGCGCGCACAACCCCGGCGGCAACGCCGCCACCGGTGCGCAGCACCTTCACCGTCATCTTCGCGGCGGCATTTTCGGCGGCCACCAATGCGAGCGCGGAGGGAGCGCCGCCTTCAAAAATCGTCAGCGCATGATCTCCGATGGTTTTGCCCAGGCCTTCGAGAAACTCGGCTCCGCGTCCGGTATCGACGCCGTCAGACAGCCAGGTGATTTCACAGTCGCCGGCTGCTTTCAGGAAGCGGCCGATGGCGGGAAGCGTTTCAACCCGCTCGATCGAATAAGGCTTGGGCGTGAGTTGGCGCAGCGCGACGCGCGCAGCACCGCCCGGCATGATCGTGATGTCGCGCGCGGGCTCGGACAGCGGAACCAGAGCGACGCCGCGCCGGTCATTGTCGGCATTGGCAATCAGTTCATCCGCGGCCTTGATCCGGACGTCCCAGCTGGAAGCCGCACTCCAGCCGTCGTCGAGCAGGATCACCAGCGGCGCGTGACTGCCGGCAATATCGGTTCGCGGATTCCAGATTGGTCCGGCAGCCGCCAAGATTAGCAGGGCTGCGGCCAGCAGGCGCAACACCGTCAGCCACCATGGCGTGCGCGACGGGGTCTCTTCCTTTGGCGCGATATCGAACAATAGCCGCGTCGGCGGGAACTCGATGCGCCGCGGCCGCGGCGGCATCACCCGCAGCAACCACCACAGCAGCGGCAGGCTCAACAGACCCAGCAGCAAAAGCGGTTCGGCGAAGCTGAGAGGAAGGCCGGCGATCATGCGCGTCGCCCCGCCTTGACGGTAGCGCCGCGCGCGCTGCCCTTGTTCACCATCATGCCCGCGTGCAGGAACAGCAGCAGTTCGGCGGCCGAACGGCTCGTGGTGTGGGTCGAGAACAGCCAGTCGAGTTTGCCCGCCTCGCTGCGAATCTGGTCGCGGTGCAGCGCCACGCGCGCGACGTAATCGCTGACCCATTTTTCGGCGCGGCCGGCGGTGATCACACCGCCGCCTTCCGGTTCGACGAATTCGACGCGGCCGGAATAGGGGAAGCTTTCCTCGGCCGGATCGACGATCTGCACCAGCGTGCCGTGCGCGCCCGCTGCCGACAATCCGGCGAGCATGTTCTTGATGTCGCCGATCGGCGACCAGAAATCCGACAGCACCACGATCTCGGCGAGCGCCGAGGGCACAAATGACGGCGGCAGGCTGAGGCGGGCGGCGTCGTCATGCAGCAACGCCTGCGCCATCTTGTCGATGACGCTGCGGCTGGCGGTGGGGTTCATCAGGCCTGGAATGCCGACGCGTTCGCCGCCCGCGACCAGGAGTTCGGCGAGCGCAAAGGTCACGATCAGGGCGCGTTCCAGCTTGCTGTCGCGCGAGGCTGCGGAAGCAAACGCCATCGACGGCGAGCGGTCCGGCCATAACCACACCGTGTGCGCGGCCTCCCATTCCTGCTCGCGAACGTAAAGATGGTCGTCACGCGCCGAGCGCCGCCAGTCGACGCTTTGCGACGGCTCGCCGGAAACGAAGCGGCGGTATTGCCAGAAGCTTTCGCCGGCGCCGGCGCGCCTGCGGCCGTGCAGGCCGTGGATCACGTTGGCGGCGATGCGGCGAGCTTCAAGCACGAGCCGCGGCAGCGATGCGGCGAGCGATCGGCTTTCGCCATCGGCACGTCGGACTGCTGCGATCTCCCGGGCTGCGTGCTTGGTCTCTGCCGCCATCAACCGATCCGCGTCTTCAATTGCCTGATGACGTCGGGAATGGTGCGGCCTTCGGCGCGGGCAGAGAACGTCAGCGCCATGCGGTGCTTGAGAACCGGCTCGGCGAGGTCGAGCACGTCGTCGATCGACGGCGCCAGGCGGCCGTCGAGCAAGGCGCGGGCGCGAACCGCCAGCATCAGCGACTGGCTGGCGCGGGGACCGGGTCCCCAGGCGATCAGATTGCCGCTCTCGCCGCCTTCCGGACCCGGGCGCGCGGAACGTACCAGCGAGAGGATCGCCTCCACGACCGAATCGCCGACCGGCAGCCGCCGCACCAGCCGTTGCGCCGCGATCAGGATGTCGGCGCTCATCGCGGCCTTGGCGAGCGTCTCCTCGGCGCCGGTGGTTTCGAACAGGATGCGCCGCTCGGCGTCGCGATCCGGATAATCGACGTCGATTTCCATCAGGAAGCGATCGAGCTGCGCTTCCGGCAACGGATAGGTGCCTTCCTGCTCCAGCGGGTTTTGTGTCGCCAGCACATGAAACGGCTTCGGCAAATCGTGACGCGCGCCGGCGACCGTGATGTGCTGTTCCTGCATCGCCTGCAACAGCGCCGACTGGGTGCGCGGGCTGGCGCGGTTGATTTCGTCGGCCATCAAAAGCTGGGCGAACACCGGTCCGGAGATGAAACGGAACGACCGCTTCCCGGTGCTGCTCTCGTCCAGCACCTCGGCGCCCAGAATGTCCGACGGCATCAGGTCCGGGGTGAACTGGATGCGCTTGGCGTCGAGCCCGAGCGTGATCCCGAGGGTTTCGACCAGCTTGGTCTTGGCAAGGCCGGGAACGCCGATCAGAAGCGCATGACCGCCGGACAGGATCGTCACCAGGGTATTTTCAATCACCCGGTCCTGGCCGAAAATAACGGTGGAAATCGCTTCCTTGGCGGCGCGGATTTGACCGGCGACCTGTTCGGCCGAGCGGACGATCACGTCTTCAAGTTTTTCGACGCTGTTGGTCCCAGCAGCGTTTGCCGTCTCTGCGCCAGTCATTGGTCACTCCTTGCCTGAAACGCCGCCGCTTGCGTCGTCATGCCATGAACCCCATGCTAAACTTATGCGAACGGCATGTATTCGTTGAATTAAACTATCCCCACATTATCGGCGTTTCGGGGTAAGAACGGCATCACGAAGTGGCGACTTTTGCTTCGGGTTCCACGCATAGTCAGATCCGAAGACTTACACCAATCGAGACTTGCACCAATCGTGCCAAACAGAGGCGATCAGACTCAGGGCAAACAATGGCGAAGCAAGGGCAGACACCCAATCAGGGCCTCGACGGGCTGACCGCCGCCGCCAGGGACGCTGCGACCGCCGGCAAGGGTCTGCCGCCGGTGCATTTGTGGAATCCGCCATTCTGCGGTGATCTCGACATGCAAATCGGCAGCGATGGCACGTGGTTCTACATGGGGACCCCGATCGGCCGGCCGGCGCTGGTGCGGCTGTTTTCGACGATACTCAAGCGCGAGGACGGCAAGCACTTTCTCGTGACACCGGTCGAGAAGGTCGGCATCCGGGTCGACGATGCGCCGTTCCTCGCGGTCGAGATGCAGCAGGAAACCGTTGGACGGGACCGGCTGCTGCGGTTCCGCACCAACGTAGACGACTGGGTGCCATGCGATTCCGCCCACCGGCTGCGGTTCGAGGCCGCCGCCGACGGGGGCCTCACGCCCTATCTTCACGTCCGTGCCGACCTGTGGGCCAAGGTCACGCGCGCGCTCTACTACGATCTGGTTGACATGGGCGAGGAGCGGATGGTCGATGGTCGCCCCATGTTCGGGGTCGCCTCATCGGGCGAGTTTTTTGCGATGGCGGATGCCGAACAGGTGAGGGGCGCGCTTTGAACGAGCCAATGCTGAAGACCATACCCGCAGCGATCAGCTCGGCGGAGTTTTTCGATAGGGCTCGCGCGCGGCTGCGCTTCGACATTCCCGCCGGCCTGACCGATGCCAGCGTGATGCCGCCGAGCGGCGATCAGGGCACCGATCGGATGCTGAAGATCATCGCGCAGGAACGCCCGATTCGCCCCGCGGCGGTGCTGATCCCGGTGGTGGATCACGCCCAGCCGACCGTGCTGTTGACGCAGCGCTCGGCACACCTCAACGATCACGCCGGCCAGATTTCCTTCCCCGGCGGCAAGATCGACGCGACCGACGCCACGCCGCTCGAGGCAGCACTGCGCGAGGCCGAAGAAGAGATCGGGCTTGATCGCGAATTCATCGATCCGGTCGGCTATCTCGATCTCTACGCGACCGGTTTCGGCTTTCGCATCCTGCCGACGGTGGCGCGGGTCAGGCCGGGCTTCAAACTGCGCATCAGTGAGGCCGAAGTCGATGATGCCTTCGAGGTCCCGCTGGCCTTCCTGATGGATCCTGAGAATCATCAGCTGCATCGCAAGGAATTCCGCGGCATGGAGCGCGCCTATTACGCCATGCCGTTTGAGGAGCGTTATATCTGGGGCGCGACCGCGGGGATTCTGCGCGTGCTGTATGAGCGGATCTGCCTGTCATGATCCGTCCGGCTTTTAGCGAAGTCGGAATTTTCCTGATCCCATTCGTGGTCTATGCGCTGTTTTTGATCGCGACACGCTCCGGACTGCTGGCGCAGTCGTCATGGCCGCTGCATTTGATCGGCAAACTGCTGCTCGGTTCACTGACACTGGTCGTGATCAGTTTCATTTTGCTGGCGAATTTTTCCGGGGGGGCGCCGCATTCGACCTACGTTCCCGCGCACATCGAGAACGGCAAGCTCATTCCCGGAGTCGAAAAATGAGCGATGCGCGCGTGCTCGACGACGCGCCTTGGCTCACATCCGGTCCCGCTGCCCGGGTGCTCGGATTGCTCAACGGCAATGGCGAGGAAGCCCGCGTGGTCGGCGGCGCGGTGCGCAACGCGCTGTTGGGGATTCCGACCGGCGATATCGATATCGCCACCACCGCGCTGCCCGCGGAGGTGATCCGCCGCGCCAGGGCGGCCGGCATCAAGAGCGTGCCGACCGGCATCGACCACGGCACCGTGACGCTGGTCGTCGATGCCCAGCCGTTCGAGGTCACCACCTTGCGGCAGGATACCGAGACGTTCGGCCGCAAGGCCACGGTGGCGTTCGGCCGCGACTGGGTGCGCGACGCAGAGCGGCGCGACTTCACCATCAACGGCCTGTCGGTCGATGCCGGCGGCGTCATTCACGATCACGTCGGCGGCTATGACGACCTGGTTGCAAGGCGGGTGCGCTTCATCGGCGATCCGAACCAGCGTATCGCCGAAGACTATCTGCGCATCCTGAGGTTTTTCCGCATTCACGCCGCCTATGGCAGAGGCGAGCCCGATCGCGCGGGATACCTTGCCTGCATTGACGCGCGCGCGGGTCTTGCGACGCTGTCCGCCGAACGCGTGCGCATGGAAATGCTGAAGCTGATGAATGCGGAAGGTGCGGCCGACGCGCTGGTGGCGATGGCGGATGGCGGATTGCTGCTGTCGATCTTCGGCGGTGTCGCCTATACCGGGCCGTTTGCCGCCATGGTCGCCGCGGAGCGCTCGCTTGGACTAGAAGCCGATCCGGTTCGCCGCCTCGGCGCGCTGGCGGTCGCCGTCACCGAGGACGCGAGGCGGCTTGCGGTGCGCCTGCGGCTCTCCAACAGCGAAACCAGGGCGCTCGATTCGATGGGCCATCGCTGGTGGCGGCTCGCCGGCATGGACGAGGCGACCGCGCGGCGACGGCTCTATCGGCTCGGCGCCGAGCGCTACCGCGACCGGCTGATGCTGGGATGGGCGCGGGCAGGAGCGGACACCGATCCCGCGCCCTGGCGCAAACTGGCAACCCTGCCGGAACGCTGGAACGCGCCGAAATTTCCGCTGAAGGCTGCCGATTTCGTCGCTCGCGGCATTGCCGAAGGTCCGGCGCTCGGACATGTGCTCGCGCTCGCCGAAGATGCCTGGCTCGCGGCGGATTTCCCTCTCGATGAATTGGCGCTCAAGGCCATCGCCGACCAGACCGTGGCGCGCTTTACCCGCGATCACAGATTGTAAGTGTTATTTGCGGCTTCGCCGGCATCTTCAGGCGCTTCGGTTCGCCATGACCCGAGCTACGGCCATTTCACTTCGGGCGGCATCGACGACAGGATGGAATCGACATTGCCGCCGGTCTTGAGGCCGAAGGTGGTGCCGCGGTCGTAGAGCAGGTTGAATTCGACATAACGGCCGCGGCGGATCAGCTGCTCCTCACGATCCTCCGGCGTCCAGGGCGTATGAAAATTCCCGCGCACCAGCTCGGGATAGATCTTCAGAAACGCGCGGCCGACATCCTGGGTGAAGGCAAGGTCGGCATCCCAGTCGCCGGAATCATGGTGATCGTAAAAAATGCCACCGACGCCGCGGGCTTCATTGCGATGCGGCAGGTAGAAATAATCATCGCACCATTTCTTGTACCTGTCGTAATCGGCAACGCCGTTGGCGCCGCCGCAAGCGGCCCGCATCGCCGCATGAAACGCGACGGTGTCGGCGTCGTCCTGAGTCCGCCGCCGGTCGAGCACCGGCGTGAGATCCGAACCGCCGCCGAACCATGCCTTGGTCGTCACCACAAAGCGGGTGTTCATATGCACGGCGGGGATGTGCGGATTGCGCATATGCGCGATCACCGAAACCCCCGACGCCCAGAAGCGCGGATCGTCGGCAGCGCCGGGAATCTGCGCGCGAAATTCGGGGCTGAACTCGCCATGCACCGTCGAGCAATGCACGCCGACCTTCTCGAACAGACGTCCGTGCATTACCGACATCACGCCGCCGCCGCCGGGCTGCCCGGTGTGGTCGGTGCGGTTCCAGGGCGTGCGCGCAAACCGCCCCGCATCACCCCGATAGAGCGGGGCCGGTGCGTCGTCCTCCAAGCGCTCGAAGGCCGCGCAAATGTCGTCGCGCAGGGCTTCGAACCAGCCCCGCACCCGCGCCTTGCGATCCTCGATCACGGAGATGCCCATCTGCTGAAACTAATCCTGCGGGCCGAAATAGCTGCAGCTCTCGTTGCAGCTATCGCGATGAACGCTGACCCGCGTGATCGGGCCGGCGTGCTGAACCTGCTCCCAGATAAAGCGCGACAGGTTCTCCAGCGTCGGCGGCCCCAGCGCCTCGACCTTGTTGAGCAGCTTGTGGTCGAGCTTTTTCCGCACGTCGGCCATGCGCTGTTCGAGAAGCCCGAGGTCGAGCAGCATCCCGGTCGCGGGATCGGGCAGGCCGCGCACCGTCACCTCGGCGCGGAAGGAGTGGCCGTGGATTTCCTCGCTTGCCTCACCCAGCGTCGTTCCCGGCAGCGCATGGGCGGCCTCGAACCGGAACGATTTCGTCAATTCCCACATCGGTAAATCCAAATTCTATCTGCTACCAATTCTATCTGATACCAAGCGTCTTGTGTGTCTGCAGGCTGAGCCGCCATTGCGGGTGGCGCAGACAATAATCGACCGCGCGGGCGGTGTTCTCGATGATGTCCGGGCCGTCCATCGGCTGCAGCGAAAAGCGCTCGAAGGCCAGATCGACAAAGGCCTCGGGAGCGGCATCCGCCTGCGGGTAAATCAATTTGAGTTCATGGCCTCGCCGTACCGTCAGCTCCGCGCCAGCCTTGGGGCTGACGCAGATCCAGTCCATGCCGTCAGGCGGCTCGATCGTGCCATTGGTCTCGACCCCGATGCTGAAGCCACGCCCGTGCAGAGCATCGATCAGGGCGGCATCGACCTGCAGCAGCGGTTCGCCGCCGGTCAATACCACGTAGCGGTTGACGCCCGCTCCCGTCCACTGCGCGGCGATGGTATCGGCGAGCTCCCGGGCGGAGGCGTAGCGGTCGCCCAGCGTTCCGTCGGTCCCGACAAAATCGGTGTCGCAAAACCGACATGTTGCGGTGGCGCGATCCTGCTCGCGGCCGCTCCAGAGATTGCAGCCCGAAAACCGGCAAAACACCGCGGCCCGGCCGGCATGGGCGCCCTCGCCCTGCAAGGTCAGGAAGATTTCCTTGACCGCGTAACTCACCGCGCTTTCTCCTTCATTGCGGAACTGGTTTGCCGCAGTGCCTCACCCAATGCCATCGCCGCCGTGACAGCGACATTGAGCGAGCGCATGCCGGATCGAACAGGGATCACCAGCCGCGCATCGGCTGCCGCGGCGACCTCGTCGGGTACCCCTGCGGATTCGCGCCCGAACAGCAGGATGTCGGCCTCGCCGTAGCGATAATCAAGATAGGAAAGGCTCGCCTTGGTCGTGAACAGGATCAGCCGGTAGCGCTTGTCGTTACGCCATTGCTCGAATTTTGACCATGAATCGTGGCGGGTAATCGTCACCTGATCGAGATAATCCATGCCTGCCCGGCGGAAGTGCCGGTCGGACACCGGAAAACCCGCCGGCTCGATAATATGGGCCTCCACATTCAGGCACGCGCAAAGACGCAGAATCGTCCCGGTATTCTGCGGGATGTCGGGTTGAAAAAGTGCGATCTGCATTCGGTGATGGTCCCAACAGGGGCGTCATGAAATGTCTGAATAAATCATCGCTCAGCGGAGAATTAGTGCATTGCACGCAAGTCAGCCGATAGCGGGCTTGCGCTCGTCCGGCAAGGGTGCCAATAGAACGATTCTGGACTGCCTGTTCCGCCCGGTTGGCTGGGACAAGTGGTCTTTCTGCCGCCGCGGGGGTCGCGGGCGCCGGCAGCCTCCTCCGGTTCGTTTGGGCGTTGCCTGGGGCGGTTCCACCGGCTGCAGCTGAGAAAGGGTTTGGAATCGTGACGACAGCGTCTTCGGCGGATCCGACACGCCGTGATTTCCTCTTTGTTGCAACGGGAGCCGCCGCTGCGGTTGGTGGAGTGGCCACGCTCTGGCCCCTCATTTCCCAGATGAATCCGGACGCCTCGACGATCGCGGCCGGGGCGCCGATCGAAGTCGATCTGACGCCGATAGCCTCCGGGCAGGACATCAAGGTGTTCTGGCGCGGCAAGCCGATCTACATCATGAACCGCACCAAGAAGCAGATCGACGAGGCCCGCGAGGTGCCGGTTGCGAGCCTCAAGGACCCTGCCACCGATCAGTCCCGGGTCAAGGAAGGCCACGACCAGTGGCTGGTCGTGATCGGCATCTGCACCCATCTCGGCTGCATTCCGATCGCCCATGAGGGCAATTACGACGGCTTTTTCTGCCCCTGCCACGGCTCGCAATACGACACCTCCGGTCGCATTCGCCAGGGACCAGCGCCGGCTAACCTGCCGGTACCGCCCTATCAATTTGTTTCCGACAGCAAAATCCAGATTGGCTGAGCCTCGGAGCTGATCTCCGAGACTTGGGCCCTTCGCGTCGTCTTACTTCCCTAGGGATCGCATCATGAGCGGACCATCCGACTACCAGCCGACCAATCCCGCATTGAAGTGGATTGAACGGCGTCTCCCGATTATGGGTCTCATGCACTCCTCGTTCGTGGCCTATCCGACGCCGCGCAACCTGAACTACTGGTGGACCTTCGGCGCCATCCTTTCGATGATGCTCGCCTTGCAGATCCTGACCGGCGTGATCCTGGCCATGCACTACACACCCGAGGCCACGATGGCCTTCCGGTCGGTCGAAAGCATCGTCCGCGACGTGAATTATGGCTGGCTGTTGCGCAACATGCACGCGGCCGGCGCCTCGATGTTCTTCCTCGCTGTCTACATCCATATGTTTCGGGGCCTGTATTACGGGTCATACAAGGAGCCGCGCGAAATCCTCTGGATCCTCGGCGTCATCATCTACCTGTTGATGATGGCGACGGGCTTCATGGGCTACGTGCTGCCGTGGGGCCAGATGAGCTTCTGGGGTGCCACCGTCATCACCAATCTGTTCTCCGCTATTCCCTACGTTGGCGATAGCATCGTGACGCTGTTGTGGGGCGGCTATTCGATCGGCAATCCGACGCTGAACCGCTTCTTCTCGCTGCATTATCTGCTGCCGTTCGTGATCGCGGGCGTCGTGGTGCTGCACGTCTGGGCGCTGCATGTCGTCGGCCAGAACAATCCGGCCGGGGTCGAGGCGAAGACCGAGAAGGACACCCTGCCGTTCACGCCCTACGCCACCCTCAAGGATGCGTTCGGCCTTTCCTGCTTCCTGCTGTTCTTCGCCTGGTTCATCTTCTACATGCCGAACTATCTCGGCGATGCCGACAACTACATTCCCGCCAATCCCGCCGTCACCCCGACGCATATCGTGCCGGAATGGTATTACCTGCCGTTCTACGCCATCCTGCGCTCGATCCCGAACAAGCTTGCCGGTGTGATCGCGATGTTCTCGGCGATCATCGTGCTGGCATTCCTGCCCTGGCTGGATACCGCGCGGACGCGCTCGTCCAAGTATCGCCCGCTGGCGAAGCAGTTCTTCTGGATCTTCGTCATCGTCTGCGTGCTCTTGGGCTACCTCGGGGCGCAGCCGCCGGAAGGCATCTATGTGATTGCCGGACGCATCCTGACCTTCTGCTACTTCGCCTATTTCCTGATCCTACTGCCACTCCTGAGCCGGATCGAAACGCCGCGGCCAACTCCCAATTCGATCGCCGACGATGTGCTGGCGAAATCGGGAGGCAAGGCGGCGCCGATGGTGTCCGCGGCGATTGCCCTGATGGTCGCAGGTTCGCTGTTGCTCGGCAGCGCTCAGAACGCCCGGGCCGCCGAGGACGATACGCCGCCGTCGCTGAAATGGTCGTTCTCCGGACCGCTCGGCAAGTTCGATCGCGGCTCGTTGCAGCGCGGCTTGAAGGTCTACAAGGAAGTCTGCGCTTCCTGTCACTCGCTGTCCTATATCGCGTTCCGCAATCTCGCCGATCCCGGCGGTCCCGGCTTCTCGGAAGCGCAGGCGGCCTCCTTCGCGTCCGAGTACAAGATCAAGGACGGCCCCAACGACCAGGGCGAGATGTTCGACCGGCCCGGCCGGGTGGCCGATTATTTCCCCTCGCCATTCCCCAACGAGCAGGCGGCGCGCGCCGCCAATGGTGGTGCCGCGCCCCCCGATCTGTCGCTGATCACCAAGGCGCGTTCCTATGAGCGCGGCTTTCCGAAATTCATCTTCGACTTCTTCACGCAATTCCAGGAGCAGGGGCCGAACTATGTCTCCGCGATCCTGCAGGGCTTTGAAGACAAGCCGCCGGCGGGCGTGACCATCCCGGACGGCTCCTACTACAACAAGTATTTCCCCGGCCACGCCATCAAGATGCCGAAGCCGCTGAGCGACGGCCAGGTGACCTTTGACGATGGGTCGCCGGCAACGGTCGCGCAATACGCCCATGACGTCTCAACCTTCCTGATGTGGACCGCCGAGCCGCACATGGAGGCCCGCAAGCGGATCGGGCTGCAGGTGTTCGTTTTCCTGATCCTGCTCACGGGCCTTTTGTACTTCACCAAGAAGAAGGTCTGGGCCAGCGCGCACTGACTTTTGCCGGCCGATGACGCAAAATTGAAAAAAGCCCCGATCGGGGCTTTTTTGTTTGGTTAAACTCGTGTCCCGGATGCGATGATTGCTTCCTGATCGCACAGCGGACAAAATAGCCGCCAATCCGCCACCCGTTTAAGAAAATGACCGGAGGAACCCATGGGTACCAGCATCTCGTTCAAGCGTCCGGACGGCAAGGACGCCAACGGCTATCTCGCCAACGCCGCGCGCGGCAACGCGCCGGGCGTGATCGTGATCCAGGAATGGTGGGGGCTGCAGGATCAGATCAAGGGCATGTGCGACCGCTTCGCGCTGGCCGGCTTCGATGCGCTGGCGCCCGATCTCTACAAGGGTACGGTGGTGCCGTATCACGACACCGACGCGGCCGGCAAAGAGATGAACTCGCTGGATTTCATCGATGCCACCACCCAGACCGTGCGCGGCGCGGTCCAGTATCTCGCAAGGAACGGCGCCAAGGTGGGCCTGACCGGCTTTTGCCTGGGCGGCGCGGTCACGATCATCGGCGCCACCAAAATTCCGGAACTCACGGCCGGCGTGGTGTTCTACGGCATTCCGCCCGAACAGGCGGCCAAGCCCGCGGACGTCAAGATTCCGCTGCAAGCGCATTTCGCCAACAGGGATGATTGGTGCACGCCGCAACTGGTCGATGGCTTCGAGAAGGGCATGAAGGCGGCCGGCAAATCGCTCGAGTTGTTCCGCTATGAGGCCGACCATGGCTTCGGCAACGAGCAGCGTCTGTCGGTGCACGACCGCCAGGCCGCGGAGCTGGCCTGGGGCCGCGCCACCGATTTTTTCAAGAAGCATCTGGGATGAGATGCTTTCTCGTCATCGTCAGGAGCTAGCGGGTCGCGCAAAGGCGCGTCCGTCGATCGTGCATACGCTGGCGTGACGGGCGCTCGCAGGCCTGCGAGATTTGGATATGAAACCCGCCAACAAGGAACGACGATGTCATCCTCGTCCGGTATCCGCAGTGCGGTCTTTTGCTCCCTGTCGTTTTCGATCGAACTCATTCTCGCCACCGCTGCCACGCCATCCCATGCCGAGGAGACGGCTACGTCGCCGGGCGAAGCGCTCTTTCGGGAGCGTTGCGCCACGTGCCATGAGGGCGGGGTGGCCCGCGCGCCGGACAGGAATGCTCTGCGTCAGCTTTCGCCGGAGCGGACCGGCTTCGCTCTGGCCTATGGA
The DNA here is from genome assembly GCA_963727225.1 of uncultured Pseudomonadota bacterium. GTDB lineage: Bacteria > Pseudomonadota > Alphaproteobacteria > Rhizobiales > Xanthobacteraceae > Bradyrhizobium. The sequence continues at coordinate 32,008 of CAVSFN010000002.1, forward strand.
ATAATGAGCGAGCAGGGTCGGGATTTGAGCCGAGGCCAGATCGGCGACATCGTGCGGTTCCTGGCAGGAGGTCCAGCGGCGGCGCCATTGGTGCTGCCGGATTCGAGCTGCCGCGAACCGGCGCCTGTGCTGAGCGAGACATCCCTGTCGCACTGGAACGGTTGGGGTGTCGACATCCGCCAGCATCGCTTCCAGCCGGCAGACCAGGCCCAACTTGCGCCGGACGATGTTCCCCGTCTGAAGTTGAAATGGTCGTTCGGATTCCCGGGCGACGTCAGGGCCGACGCGCAGCCGACCGTTTTCGGCGGCCGGGTGTTTGTCGGCAGTGCCGGCGGCAAGGTCTACGCGCTTGATGCAAAAACCGGCTGCCAACGCTGGATGTTCGAGGCAGGCTTCGGCGTGCGCACCGCGATTACCATCGGCGAGGACGCACGTGGCACAAGCGCCTATTTCGGTGATCAGCGTGGCTATGCCTACGCGCTCGACGCCGATACCGGCAAACTCTTGTGGAAGCGGCGCGTCGAGGAGCACCAGGCGGCCAGGATCACGGGTGCACCGGTGTTGGCCGATGGCGTTCTTTACGTGCCGGTTTCCTCTCTGGAGGAAGCGCTGGCGGCCGATCCGCGCCACTCCTGCTGCACCTTCCGCGGCCTCATCGCCGCGCTCGATGCGGGCACAGGCGAGGTCAAGTGGCGCGCTTACGTCTCACCGCCCGCGCAACCGCAGGGCATCAGTTCAATGGGCGTCCAGCTGTTCGGGCCCTCTGGCGGCGCGATCTGGTCGGCGCCGACGATCGATCTCAAGACAAACACGATCTACGCGACGACGGGCGACAGCTATTCGAATCCGGCCCAGGACACGTCCGACGCCTTCATCGCGTTCGACATGACGAGCGGAAAGCTCAAATGGTCGCGACAGATGACCGAGCATGATGCCTACAATGTCGCGTGCAACACGCAGTATCGCAGCAACTGTCCGGATGCCAAAGGTCCCGATTTCGACTTCGGCTCGTCCGCAATCCTCGTCGATCTGTCCGAGGGCAAGCGCGCGCTGATCGCAGGGCAGAAATCCGGCATGGTGCACGCGCTCGATCCCGACCATGACGGCGCCGTGCTGTGGCAACGGCGCGTCGGCCAGGGCAGCGTGCTTGGCGGCGTGCAATGGGGCATCGCCGCCGACGACGAGAACATCTATGTCGCCGTCTCGGATATCGGCTTGCAAAGAGTGGTGGCGGGAACGCCCGGTGGTCAGAAATCGATCTTTGGATCGGGTGAGTTGAAGATGGACCCGCGCGCCGGTGGTGGGATTTTTGCCTTGAGGGTCGCCACCGGCGAGATCGTGTGGCACACGCCGCATCCCGGTTGCAACGATCGGCCGGGCTGCAGCCCGGCGCAGTCGGCGGCGGTCACGGCGATTCCGGGCATCGTGTTTTCCGGCGGGCTCGACGGCCATCTGCGCGCCTATGCCGCGAAGACCGGCGAGGTCATCTGGGACGTCGACACGATGCAGGAGTATCAAACCGTCAACGGCGCGCCAGCGCATGGCGGCTCGCTCGACGGCCCCGGAGCCGTCGTTGCCGGCGGCATGCTCTACGTCAATTCCGGCTACTCCAACTACGGCACGATGCCGGGCAATGTGCTGTTGGCGTTTTCGGTGGATGGCAAGTAGGACCGCAGCAACCTCTCGACTTACCCCTTGACCCCGTCCCACCACGCGCAGGTGCCCGACATCAGCTTGTAGTTGCCGTCCATGACCTGAACCGGCGCGCGCAGGCCGGCTGCTGCCGCGCGCATCCGCATGCTGCGTGCCACTTCGCGGTCGGCGGGCGGCAGCCACACGCGCTCATGTCCCCACAGGCTCGGGCCGTCCTGCAGTTCGTACGGTTGCCAGGTCGGCGGATCGATTTCGCGGCCGCCCCAGCCGCACTCCACCATGAAGGACGACGGCGTCCTGGCGTAAAACGACGTCATCAGGTCGTTGGTATGCCGGCCGAGCGTGACGCTGACACGTTCCTGCTGGCTCAAGGCGATATCGTAGGACTGGCCGACATCGTCGAGCGAGAACAGCTCTACCATCAAATGATGCATGCCGTTGCGGCCGGTCTCGATCAAGGCGAGGCTGTGATGCCGCGCGTTGATGTGAAAGAAATAGGCGCGAAACGGCTTTTGCATGTAGTCGCTGAGCCCGAAGCCGAGCAAATCGACGTAGAACGGCATCACCGCATCGATATTTTCAACCGTCAGCACGGCGTGGCCGAGGCCGAGAGGACCGGTGCGGAAACCGGAAATCGAACGGCCGGGGCAAAACGGCGTATCGTCGATCTCCGCGCCATAAAATGCCTCGAGGCGATTGCCGGCGGGATCCCGGAACGAAATCAGGCCGCCAACGCGCCTGGCGCCGGCCAGCGCCTGCGGCTCGGCGACAACCTCGATCTCGGCTTTTTCCAGCCGGGCCGCCAGCGCGTCCAGTGCCGCCGCGTCGGCGACCTCCCAGCCGAAGAAGCGCTCGCCGTCGGCCATCGAGCGGTCGACGACAATGCGTTGCTTGCGGTCGTCCATCCGGAAGGCCAGCAGGGAAGCACTGCGCTCTACCGCCTGCAGGCCGACCAGTCCGGTCCCGAACTGGCGCCAGTCGTCGAGAGCGCTTGATCCGAACCCGACATATCCCAGAGCCTGCAACGGCATCGCGCGCCTCCGCTTCCGACAAATCCTGGTAGTAGAGCGTTTTCCAGCGAAGCGGATACCGGTTCGCGTGAAGAAAACGCGTCAAAATAAAGAGATACGAGTTCAGTGTGCCTGGCTGAATCCTACGCGTTTTTTCATCACGGGCAACACGGGCTCTTCCCGCTTTGCTGGACCGGCGGGCAGGGCACCGACCCGAACGAACAGAACACGCAGCAATCGCCGGCCAATGGCTTGAGCTTCTGTCCGCAGCCCTTGCAGATATAGAAGAACTGACAGGCATCGGTCGGCATCTGCTCGGCGGACTGAAAGCCGCATTGCGGACAAGTGAGAACGGATTCGAGCTGCATCGCTACCTCGCATGGCCTGTGACGTGACCGAATACCGGCGCGGCGCCGGGTGACAGGCCCCAACCCTTGATCCATGCATAGACCGCCGGAATGACGACCAGGGTCAACACGGTGGACGAGATCATGCCACCGATCATCGGCACTGCAATGCGCTGCATGACCTCCGATCCGGTTCCGCTGCTCCACATGATCGGCAGCAGCCCGGCCATAATCGCGACCACTGTCATCATTTTGGGGCGCACCCGTTCGACCGCGCCGAGCATGATCGCCTCCTGCAGGTCCGCCGCCGTGAACGGCGCTCCCTCGGCCCGTCGCCTGGCTTGCAGCTCCTGCATGGCCTGATCGAGATAGATCAGCATGATGACGCCGGTTTCCGCGGCGACACCGGCGAGCGCGATAAAGCCGACGGCGACGGCAACGGAAAAATTGAAGCCGAGCCACCACATCAGCCAGAGGCCGCCGACCAGCGAAAACGGCAACGACAGCATTACAATCAGCGTCTCGGTCAGGCGGCGGAAATTGAGGTAGAGCAGCAGGAAGATAATCAGCAGGGTGACTGGAATCACGACTTCCAGTTTGGCCCTTGCCCGTTCCAGGTATTCGTACTGGCCGCTCCACACCGGATAAAAACCTGGTGGAAACCGAACATTGGCGGCAACCGCCGCCTTGGCATCGGCGACATATCCGCCGAGGTCGCGGTTCCGGATATCGACAAATATATAGACCGCGAGTTGACCGTTCTCGGTACGGATGGTGGTCGGGCCGCGTGTGAGTTTGACCGCCGCGACCTCGCCCAGTGGCACCGTGCCGCCGCCGGGCATCGCCACCAGCACATCATGCGCGATCGACTGCGGATCGCTGCGCAGGTCGCGCGGATAGCGCAGGTTGACGCCATAGCGCTCGCGGCCCTCGACCGTGGTCGTGATCGTCTCACCGCCGAGCGCGGACGACACCGTGTCCTGCACATCGCTGACCATCAGGCCGTAGCGGGCCAGCGCATCGCGGTCCGGAATCACGTCCAGATAATAGCCGCCGATCACCCGCTCCGCATAGGCGCTGGAGGTACCGGGTACGGCTCTTGACCGCCGCTTCGATCTGCCGGGCGAGGCGGTCGAGCTCGTTGAGATCGGTCCCCAGGACCTTGATGCCGACCGGCGTGCGTATGCCGGTCGCCAGCATATCGGTACGTGCCTTGATCGGCATGGTCCAGGCATTGGAGACGCCAGGAAATTGCAGCGCCTTGTCCATATCGGCGATCAATCCGTCGACCGTCAGCCCGGCGCGCCATTGTTGCTTCGGCTTCAAATTGATGACGGTCTCGACCATTTCGGTCGGCGCGGGATCGGTCGCGGTCTCGGCGCGCCCCGCCTTGCCATAGACCGAGGCGACTTCGGGAAACGTCTTGATGATCCTGTTCTGGATCTGCAGGAGCTCGGCCATCTTGGTCACGGATATGCCGGGCAAGGTGGTCGGCATGTACATCAGCGTGCCTTCGTTCAGGCTGGGCATGAATTCGGTGCCGAGTTGCTGCGCGGGCCAGATGCTGGCCGCCAGCACGCCGAGCGCCAGCGCAATCGTCAGGGTCTTGGCCTGCAAAACCACCCGGATCAGCGGCCGATACACCCGGATCAGGAACCGGTTGATCGGGTTCTTGTGCTCGGGAACGATCCGCCCGCGAATAAACAAAACCATCAGAGCGGGGACCAGCGTCACCGACAGGATTGCCGCTGCCGCCATCGCAAAAGTCTTGGTGAAGGCGAGCGGGCTGAACAGCCGGCCCTCCTGGGCCTCCATGGTGAAGATCGGCAGGAATGAAACCGTGATGATCAGCAAGCTGAAGAACAATGCCGGGCCGACCTCGCTGGCCGCCGCGATCAATATGTCGATGCGCGGCTGGTCCGGTGGCGCGCGCTCCAGATGCTTGTGGGCGTTCTCGATCATGACGATGGCGGCATCGATCATCGCGCCGATCGCAATCGCGATACCTCCGAGGCTCATGATGTTGGAGCCGAGACCGAGGGCTTTCATGCCGACGAAAGCCATCAGGATGCCAACGGGCAACATCAGGATCGCGACCAGCGCGCTGCGCACATGCAGCAGGAAGATGACGCAAACCATCGCGACCACGATGCTCTCTTCGGTCAGGGTCTCTTTCAATGTCGCGATGGCGTCATGAATGAGGTTCGAACGATCATAGACCGGAACGATCGTAACGCCGTTGGGGAGGCTCGACGCCATGTCCGCAAAGCGCGCCTTGACGTTCTCGATCACGTCGAGTGCGTTCTGGCCGAAGCGCTGCAACGCAATGCCGCTTGCAACCTCGCCTTCGCCATTGAGTTCGGTGATGCCGCGTCGCTCGTCGGGTCCGAATTCGATCCGCGCCACGTCCTTCAGCAGCACCGGCGTGCCGTTGTCCACCTTCAACACCACATCAGACAGATCGGCGATGCTCTTCAGATAGCCTCGCCCGCGCACGATAAATTCGAATTCCGACAGTTCGACGGTGCGTCCGCCGACATCCATGTTGCTGCCCCGGATCGCGTCGCGCACCCTGGACAACGGAATGTTCAGGGAGCGCAGCCGGTTGGGATCGACCACCACATTGTATTGCTTGACGAAGCCGCCGACGCTCGCGACTTCAGCGACGCCTTCCGCCTTGGCGATGCCGTAACGAATATTCCAGTCCTGCAGCGAGCGCAGATCGGCGAGAGACATGTTTTTGGCCTGCAGCGCATACTGGTAGACCCAGCCGACGCCGGTCGCGTCCGGTCCCAAAGTGGGCGTCACGCCGGCAGGCAATTTGCGCGCCGCCGCATTGAGATATTCAAGGACGCGCGAGCGCGCCCAGTAGATATCGGTGCCATCCTCGAAAATGACGTAGACGAAGGAAACCCCGAAGAACGAAAAGCCCCGCACCACTTTCGATTTCGGCACCGTCAGCATCGCTGTCGTTAGCGGATAGGTGACCTGATCCTCGATCACCTGCGGCGCCTGACCGCCATATTCGGTATAAACGATCACCTGGGTGTCGGAGAGATCGGGGATGGCGTCCAGTGGCAAGTGCGCCAGAGCATGGAGGCCGGCGGCGACCGCAAATACCGTTCCGATAAAGACCAGCATCAAATTGCGAGCCGACCAGCCGATGAGACGCGCGATCATTGCGATTTCTCTCCGGTATCGAGGCCGTTGAGCGCTGACTTGAGGTTGCTTTCGGCATCGATCAGGAAGTTCGCGGAGACCACGACCTTGTCGTCTTCGGCGAGTCCTTCCACGATCTCAACGCGGCCGCCGCCGCGGCGTCCGAGTTTTACCGCGCGGGGTTCAAAACGGCCTTCGCCCTTGTCGAGAAGCACGATTTGCCGCTCCCCGCTGTCGATGACCGCACTGCTGGAAACCGTCAGGACCGGGTTTTCCGACCCCGTCGCAATTTCGATGTCGGCATACATATCGGGACGCAACAGTTCATCGGGGTTCGGCAAGTCGATGCGTATCCGTGCGGTCCGGGTCTGCGCGTTCATATGCGGATAGATCAGCGCGACCTCGCCGCTGAAAATACGATTGGGATAGGCGCGCGGCCGCACCGCTACTTTCTGCCCGATGGATATCAAGGCGAGGTCACGTTCGGCGATATCGGCCATCGCCCAGACCACCTGATGATCGGCGATGCGGAACAAAACCGCGCCCGGTGCTGCCCTCATGCCGTTCACCGCGGCGCGTTCCAGAATCTCTCCATCCTGCGGGGCAAGCCATGACACCGAAAGGGCCATCTCGCCGCTGCGCTCGATCTCGGCGATCGCCTGTTCCGACATGCCGAGATTTTCCAGTCGCCGTCTCGCTCCCCTGATGCCCTGGCTCGTGATCCCGCTGGCCGCTTTTGCGCCCAATACGGAAATATATTCCGCGGCAGCACTCGCCACGGCCGGGCTGTAGACCCGCATCAGGGGCTGACCCTTGTGAACATGCTGGCCGGTCGTGACGTTTTCGACGGTTTCGATAAAACCTTCGAACCGGAACGAAACAATCGATATGCGGCGTTCATCCTGTTCGATGGTTCCCGGCGCGCGCACCGGCGCATTGAGAACCTGGCGCTCGACCTGCTCGGATCGCACGCCGGTTTTTTGCAGCTTGCCGAGGCTGATGCTGACCGTCCCATCATTGGCATCCTCGTCGTCGTAGACGGCGATGTAATCCATCCCCATGGAATCTTTTTTGGGGGTAGGCGACGTATCAGGCAGCCCCATCGGGTTGCGGTAGTATTTGATGCTGCGTGGCTTGTTCGCGGCTGCTTCCTGCGCCACCGCCGACGTCATCCCGGAATGCCGGAACGGCAAGAAGCTCGGCTGAAAAGCCATCAAACCGCCAACCCCCGCTGCCGCGACGGCGACGCAAGCCAAAATGACGCGTTTCATGATTGCGCCTTGCCAACAGATTTGTTCGCGGCCGGCCCGGCGCGAGGGATAGCGAATAGCGACATGGTGTTTTCTCCTGTTTTCCTTTGCTCGTGCCACGATCGATGTGGTGACAGCTGTCCTGCGACAGACGTCTGCGTGCTCCGCGCAGCGATGGCTGCGAACGAAGCCGGCGCTCAGGCGCCAACAAGGAAAATCAGGCTCGGGGAGGTCGTGCGGGAGGCGAGGGCGCGAGGCTCGCGAGTTGATAGAAGTCTTGGAACGCCGCGCGCAACTTTACGATGGTGGGGACGACGATCACGCCGCCGACCGGAGGCACGCCCTGAAAGCACAACGACAGGCAGGCTGCCATGCACGGGCAGGTTTTGCCCGAAGAAGAAGTGTCGGAGGAAGAGGGGCCGGAGGAAGATTTGCCGGAAGCGAATTTGGCAGGATGGCACGGCATGTCGTCCGCCATCCCGGCCATCGACGCCGAGCGCTCCATCCCCTTCATGGTCGCGGCATAGAGCGGAGACACACCCATCCCGACGATCAAAAAGATCGCAAGCACCCGTTTCAGGAGAGATGACGTGTTCACGCCGGGACACTCTCATATTGGAACCGGCTCGCAAAGCCCCCGGCCGGGGTAAAACATCACATTTCCGCTAGATAGTGACGCCATCGCCGGCGCGCCAGGGTTGAATATCTGCAGGTTTCCTTAACCGTAACAGCGAAGCCCTCGCGTTAGGCGCGACGAAAGGTGCTGAACTGGAATCGCTGAACCGCACCCCAAGGCGTCGCATGGTCGTGTCGCCTTGTATCGATTGGAAGGAAGCCGCTTCCGAGGATGGTGGCCAGGCTGTCGGCATCGTGGCGGAGGATCGGCAAACCGCTGCATCGCTCGGGACCGTCCGGAGCGAATGTGCCGATGATGATGTATCCCTGGGGCTTAACAGCCATTTTGAGCCGATCGACGTAAGCGGATTGATCGGCGCGATCGGTGAGGAAGTGAAAGGCGGCCCGGTCGTGCCACAAATCATAAGTCTGAATTGGCTCCCACTTTGTGATATCTGCGACCACCCATTGGACGTCGGTGGCGCGCTCACCAAGACGCCGCTTGGCTGCGTCAAGCGCGGCTCCGGAAAGATCGAGAACCGTGGGCTGGCGAAACTTTCGAGCGAGCAGATCGTCCACCAGGCGTGATGCGCCGCCGCCGACGTCGATGATTGCCGCGTCGTCGGACAGGCCTGTCAACGCTATCAGCTCAAGGGATGGTGCAGGATTTTCCTGAAACCAACTCACTTCCTTCTCGCCCTTTGTGGCGTAAACATTTTCCCAATGCGCTTGCCGGCTTGCATCGCTCATGAACAAGGTTCTTCAATCGTGAATAGCTAGGTCGGACAGAGATGGTGATCCCTCCCATACTTGACAACAAGAACACGTCGTCTCCGTCGATTTTTGTGCCGTCAGCCCTGCTGCGGGAGGCAAGGCGCCAGAAGCATATTCCCGCGTTGCAGGTGCCTTCCGTCTGTCTGCTCGATCCAGACGGCGATCTGGTACGCGCGCTGCGCGACGCCGGGAATGCCAGGCATTTCGAGGGATGGCCATGTTACCATACCGAACTGGACACATTCACCCTTGCCGGACACGAGGTTGGCATCGTCGGGCGCGTCGTAGGGGCATCGTTCGCGGTTCTGGTGGCCGAAGAGTTGTTCGCAAGCGGATGTCGGCTTCTGATCAGCTTGACATCCGCAGGTCAGATCGTTCCGTCCGGACCGCCTCCCTATTTCGTCATCATCGATCGCGCGTTGCGCGACGAGGGGACAAGCTATCACTACCTGCCGCCTTCCGAATTCGCCGATGCGGACCACCACCTCGTTCAAGCTGCCTCGATTGCCACGTCGAAAACGGGACCTCGCGCCATCGTTGGTTCGACCTGGACCACGGATGCGCCTTTCCGGGAAACGGCTGAAGCGATCGAAGCCGCCCGGAGCAAGGGAGTCCTTGCTGTCGAGATGGAAGCGGCGGCGCTCTACGCCTTCGCGCGGTCGGCCAGCGTACGACTTCTCTGTCTCGCCCACGTCACCAACACCATGGGCCAGGATGGAGCTGACTTCGAGAAGGGCGAAGCCAGCGGCACCCAGGACGCACTTTCAGTGCTGGGCTGTATCATCGAGGCTTTGTCTCCAGCAGATTGACCTCAGAGCGTCATCCATCCTGAAGGCTGTTCCACGAGAGCGTGCACCTTCTCAGATGCAATCGGCCTGCTACTTGGCATCGGGAGCGGTGTGGCTTGCCCGGCGGTCGACGGGCGCTCCTCTTGACATCGTCTGCGGCGGATGGTGTTTACGTGGCTCATGAACACCGTTATCCGCGAGAGCCGTCTCTGGTGGCCCACCTTCTGAAGGTGGCCGGTGCGATTTCATTTTCCCCAATCGTCAGAGGCCGTCATCGCAGCGCGACGGCCTTTTCGTTTGTCCTGTGTGGCGTTTCCTCGGCAAGTTTCGTAAGAGGATCACATGAACAGGACAGCCTTCTCCCTGCCGGCTCACAGCGAATACCGCACCCATGGCGGGCTTTTGGTGTCGCGGTCGGTGGAGCAGTTCACCGGCGACGCCAAAAGGCTCGACGACCTGATCGACCTCCTGGACCGCCGCCGCGGCGTGGTGTTGTCGTCGGGCACCACAGTGCCGGGCCGCTATGAGAGCTTCGATCTCGGCTTTTCCGATCCGCCGTTGCGGCTGGAAACCGCCGGGTCCGACTTTTCGCTCCAGGCATTGAACCAGCGCGGCCAGGTGTTGATCGCGTTCCTCGGTGACGTGCTGCGCGAGCCCTGCGTCGTCATCACGAAGAAAGACCCGACCCGGCTCGCCGGCCATATCGTGCGCGGAGCGGCGCCGGTCGATGAAGACCAGCGCACCCGGCGCGCCAGTGTGATGTCGCTGGTGCGCGACCTGGTGGCCGTGCTCGGTGCCAATGACGATCCGCTGCTCGGCCTGTTCGGCGCGTTTGCCTACGATCTGGTGTTCCAGATCGAGGATCTCGTGCAGAAACGCGCGCGGGAAAGCGACCAGCGCGACATCGTGCTTTATGTGCCGGACCGCCTCTTGGCCTATGACCGCGCCACCGGGCGCGGCGTGGTGCTGAGCTACGATTTTGCCTGGAAGGGCGCATCCACCGCGGGTCTGCCGCGCGTCACCGCGGAAAGCGTCTATGCGAAGACGCCGCGGCAGGGATTTTCCGATCACGCTGCCGGCGAGTATCAGGCCACGGTGGAAACCGCACGCGCGGCGTTCGCGCGCGGCGATCTGTTCGAGGCGGTGCCGGGGCAATTATTCGCCGAGCCTTGCGAGCGCTCGCCGGCGGAAGTGTTCCAGCGGCTGTGCCGGATCAATCCATCGCCCTACGGCGCCCTGATGAATCTCGGCGACGGGGAGTTTCTGGTGGCGGCGTCGCCGGAGATGTTCGTGCGCTGCGACGGCCGGCGGGTCGAGACCTGCCCGATTTCCGGCACCATCGCCCGCGGTGTCGATGCGATCGGCGACGCCGAGCAGATCAGGCAATTGCTGAATTCCGAGAAGGACGAATTCGAACTCAACATGTGCACCGACGTCGACCGCAACGACAAGGCGCGCGTCTGCGTGCCGGGCACCATCAAGGTGCTGGCGCGGCGGCAGATCGAGACCTATTCGAAACTGTTTCACACCGTCGATCATGTCGAGGGCATCCTGCGGCCGGGTTTCGACTCGCTCGATGCGTTCCTTACCCATGCCTGGGCGGTGACGGTGACCGGCGCGCCGAAATTGTGGGCGATGCAGTTCGTCGAGGATCACGAGCGGTCGTCGCGGCGCTGGTATGCCGGCGCGATCGGCGCGGTCAATTTCGACGGCAGCATCAACACCGGGCTGACCATCCGTACCATCCGGATGAAGGATGGCCTGGCCGAAGTGCGGGTCGGCGCGACCTGCCTGTTCGATTCAGATCCCGCCGCCGAGGACCGCGAATGCCAGGTCAAGGCCGCGGCACTTTTTCAGGCGCTGCGCGGCGATCCGCCGAAGCCGCTGTCGGTGTTCGCGCCGGATGCCACCGGCTCCGGCAAGCGGGTGCTGCTGATCGATCACGACGACAGTTTCGTGCATATGCTGGCGGATTATTTCCGGCAGGTTGGCGCCGCCGTCACCGTGGTCAGGCATATCCATGCGCAGCAGATGCTGGATGCGCAAAACTACGATCTACTGGTGCTGTCGCCGGGGCCGGGGCGGCCGGAAGATTTCGGCATTGCCAAAACCATCGAGACCGCGCTCGGCAAGAAGCTGCCGATTTTCGGCGTCTGCCTCGGGGTGCAGGCGATCGGCGAGTATTTCGGCGGCCAACTCGGCCAACTCGGCCAGCCCGCGCACGGGCGGCCGTCGCGGGTTCAGGTGCGCGGCGGGCGGCTGATGCGAAATTTGCCCAATGAGATCGTGATCGGCCGCTACCATTCGCTGTATGTCGAGCGCGACAGCATGCCCGAGGTGCTTTCGGTGACGGCGAGCACCGAGGACGGTGTGGCGATGGCGATCGAGCACAAGACCTTGCCGGTCGGCGGCGTGCAGTTTCACCCGGAGTCGCTGATGTCGCTGGGCGGCGAAGTCGGCCTGCGCATCGTGGAGAACGCGTTCCGGCTTGGCGTACCGATCAATTGACGATGGCGAACAGAGACCTGAAAGAGACCCCGATGACTTTTGAACACGATTTGAAGGCCGCCGTCCGCACCATTCCGGATTATCCGAAGCCGGGAATCCTGTTTCGCGACATCACCACGCTGCTCGGCGACGCGCGGTCGTTTCGCCGCGCGGTGGATGAGCTGGTGCAGCCATGGGCCGGCAACAAGATCGACAAGGTGGCCGGCATCGAGGCGCGCGGCTTCATCCTGGGCGGTGCGGTGGCGCATCAGGTTTCCGCCGGTTTTGTGCCGATCCGCAAGAAGGGCAAGCTGCCGCACACCACCGTGCGGATCGCCTACTCGCTGGAATACGGCCTTGATGAAATGGAGATGCACGCCGATGCCATTCATCCCGGCGAGCGCGTGATCCTGGTCGACGATCTGATTGCTACCGGCGGCACCGCGGAAGGCGCGGTCAAGCTGATGCGCCAGATCGGCGCCAATGTGGTCGCGGCCTGCTTCATCATCGACCTGCCGGACCTCGGCGGTGCCGCGAAATTACGCGCGATGGACGTGCCGGTGCGAACGCTGATGGCGTTCGAAGGGCATTAGGGCACTCGCTTGCCGGAATAGTTACGACTTCTGCAAAATCACGTTCAGCTCGAGCTCGCGAAAACTGAGATAGTTCCGTCGAATCCATTGATGCAGTTCGGTCGATGTATCCTTTTCGTGGCGAAGGTAGCCGGTAAACGAGAACGTCAGCCGGTCGATATAGGTCTTGAGGAATACCGGCAAAGCGGCGATGCGAAGCACGCGGCCGTGCGCAAACGCAGGCGGCAGCTCGCCGCGCACCACATGTTCGTTATCGATGGTCACAAGGGCGTTTGGCGGAATTTGCTGCTGCAGCATCGGATAGGCGCGGGCCGAGACGCGGTCGGTGTCGGCGACGAACAGGATAATTGGTGCGATGCCGCGCCGCGCCGCCTCCTTCATGAACCCGATTTCCTCGGACATCTTGAAGAATTCGTCGAAGGCGTGAAAGCCGAGATCGATCACCTTGGAGACGCCATCATCGACGATCAGGCGGTCCATCAGCGCCATCTTGCCGAAGGTATCGTCGACCTCGGCGGTCTCGGTGATATCAGGCAGATAATCCAGCAGCGACGGCTCTTTCAGATTGATGTCGAACGCCGCCGCCGTGCGGTCCTTCAGCAGCAGGAATTCGCTCAATAGCCGCGCGATCAGCGTCTTGCCGACCAGCGGGCGGGGCGAGCAGATGATGTAGACGGGCGTTCGGCGCATCGGCGCTATATCAGGCGAATTCGCTGCCTAATCCAGCCCAATTACATTCGGCCGGCAATTATTTTTCGCCGCCGTGCTTGCTCGATTTGCCGGAGCCGCCGACCAGGTCGGTCAGCTTGATGCGGTCGAATTCGCTCCAGACATTGGCCAGCCAGTGGCGGACATAGCCGCGCAGCACGAACGAATAGTTAGCGGCTTCGTCCTGCAGGCCCTTGTTGGCGACGAATTTCAGGAACGGCACGGATGACACCTCGACCTGTTCATAGGCCATTTCGTTGAGTTTGGGGATGGTGAGCTCGGTGGCGTCCTTGATACGGTGGAAGTACGAATTATAGGTCGCCTGGTCCCACTCGAAGAAGCTGGTGTTGTTGATGAAATTCTTGACCAGGAAATATTTCGCGCCGCTCATGAAATTCGCGGTCTCCGCGATCTCGTCCAGCGAGGCGATCGAGGGCCCCAGGATGTGGAACACGGCGAAGGTGATCTGTCCGGTCTTTGCCGCATCGAGAAAGCCGATATCGCGCAGCGAGGCCAGCGCCGGCGACAACAGGCCGGCGCGGACGTCGATCACGGTGACCGAGGGGCTGGACGAATTCAGCGTATCGAAAATCTTCATCTGGTCCGACGTCGTCGTCATGTCGACGATCTCGGTGACGTCGGGATGGAAGCGCTTCAGGGTGCCGCGCGGCGATTCGGTGTCGAACGCGCGGGTGGGTACGTTGTTGGCACTGAAATAATCAAGCAGGGTGCGCGACACGGTGGTCTTGCCGACCCCGCCCTTGTCAGCGCCTACCACAATCACTACCGGCTTCGCCATGAATTGCCCTTATGCCCTTCGAATCCCGATCCTTGAGGGATACGCATGCGATCGGAAAATCCCCATCCCTGCTTTGGGCGCGAACATGGCAGAAACAAGGGAGAATTCAATTCATTAGGCGGCCGGTTAGGGTTAATCCTGCCGATGTCGTTAATGCTGCAAGCGGCCGTCCGAACCCGCATTTCCCGGGCGAAGTGCCCGATGCGGCTGCAAAAATCGCTGTCTTATTATTCGCGAAAGCGGATATCCGGTAGGCTGCGGCGTGTCGGTTCCATCGCGCTGTTCGGGAACACCGGCCGGTTCGCCGGAGCCCTGTCACCGGAAAGCGCGGCTCGCGGGTCCGATGACAGGCGTTGCCATCCTCTGCGCGCGCCAAGCGGGCCTAACCGGATGTGCCCCAAGGGCCGGCATGACTGCCCCAAGGACCTTGCGAGGGACCTTGAGAAGCGTCTTGTGAGGGACCGCGCGATGCGCCGCCTGCATCGCCGTCGGAATCGTTGGCGCTGCCCCACGGGCCCGATGGCAGTGGCGGTGGAGCTTGACCCGTAACCGGCGGCTGCGGTCGATCATCCGGCTCGATATCCGACGGCAAGGCCAGCGGCCCGGGATCGTGTCCACCGGCGAATTTCACCAGCGCCCGCACCCGGGAATCCACCGATGGATGGGTCGCGAACAGGTCGGCAAAACCCTCGCGCGGATTGTCGACGCACAATTCCATCACCGCGGAGGTGGCACCGGGAAGCTCGCCGCGGTTCTCGATCTTGCGCAGCGCCGAGATCATGGCGTCGGGGTTCTTTGTCAGTTCGACCGATCCGGCGTCGGCGAGCAACTCGCGCGATCGCGACAGCGCGAGGCGCACCACCTGCGACAACAGCCACGCCAGCCCGATCAGCGCCGCCGCGACAATGATGACAATGACTGCGCCGCCGCCGGATCCCCGGTTTTCGCGGTCTGAGGAGGAGGACGACGAAGACGACCATGACCGGCCGCGGCCGTAACCCCAGCCAAAGTTGGTGAAGCTGCGGAAGAACAGCTCGGCGAAGAAGCCGACCGCGCCGGCGATGATCACCGCGATCACCATCAGTTGCACGTCGCCGTTGCGGATGTGGGTGAGTTCGTGGCCCAGCACCGCCTCGATCTCCTGATCGTTGAGCGCCTTCAACAGGCCGGTGGTGACGGTGACGGCATATTGCCGCTGGTTGAGCCCGGTCGCGTAGGCGTTCAGTGCGTCGCTATCGATCAGCTTCAGCTTCGGCATCGGAATGCCGCGCGAGATGCAGAGGTTTTCGAGCAGGTTGTAGAGCCGGGGCTGCTGCTGCCGGGTGACGTCCTCGCCGCCGGTAACGGCGTCGACGATCGATTGGTGAAAGAAATAGGCGATCACGATCCACAGCAAGGCTGCGCCCGTCGCCAGCGGAAAGTCCTTCACGAGATCGCGCCAGGCCGCCATCAGGTAGTAATCGGCCGACCTGCCGCTATCGATCATCACTTCGGCGATGAGCGCTGCGGCATAGACCATGACATAGACCAGGACGAACAGCCCGGCGAGCAGCAGCATCGAACGGAATTTGTTCGATGCGATGTGCGTGTAAAGACCGTACGCGGCCATGTTGCGCTGTTCTGCTAGAGGCGGTCATTCCGGGACGTCGCGAAGCGGCGAACCCTGGAAGGGCTGAAATAGGCGCGCGTCACCTCAGAACTTCACCGTTGGAGCGGTTTCGACTTCGGTGCGGGTGGCGCCGAGATCGAAGAAATCCTTGCGGGTGAAGCCGAACATTCCGGCGAACAATGCCGCCGGCATCTGCTGGATGCCGGTGTTGTATTCCTGAACCGCGTTGTTGAAGAAGCGGCGGCTGGCGGCGATCTTGTTCTCGAGATCAGACAATTCGCTCGCCAACTGCTGGAAGTTGGCATTGGCCTTGAGATCCGGATAGGCCTCGGACAGCGCGATCAGCTTGCCGAGCGCGCCGCTCAACTGGTTTTCGGCGGCCGCGACCTGTCCCGGTCCCTGCGCGGAGATCGCTGCACTGCGGGCCTTCACGACTTCATCGAGCGTGCCGCGCTCGTGCGCGGCGTAGCCCTTCACCGTCTCGACCAGGTTGGGCACCAGATCGTGGCGCTGCTTGAGCTGTACGTCGATGTCGGCGAAAGCCTGGCTCACACGCTGACCCAGCGCGACCAGCCGATTGTAGGCGGCAAAAGCAAAAAGCGCGAGAATGACGATAACGCCGAGAACGATCCAGCCGGTCGACATGGCAAGTGACTCCTGGTGAGATATCGAATGCGGGTAACATAAACGAAAAAAGCCCCGCGCGGCAGGCCGCCACGAGGTGGGTATCCCCTTGGTCGGGCGCAAGGCGGATTTAGTTCAACGGAAGGACCTCATCCTTCTTGCATCACCGCATCGCCCCACCGCCAACGCCGGGCGCGGGCATAGTCCGCCTTGGCGCGCCGGGGCACTCTTGTGTTGACGAGGCCGCGCGAAGTGCAGAACTTGGCTGTCACCTCGGCCTTGGTCACATCAGGTTGCGCCAGTACGCGGGCGTGATACGGCAAGGCGGGCGCGCGCGTTAGCGCGACATAGCTGAACTTCTCGTCCTCGAAGGGAAGCTCGGCACCCTTGATCTGCTTGTGCGCGCGCGAGCGCGGCAGGCGCTGGGTGAAATGACACCAGTCCGGTGGCGTGAGCGGACACTGGCCGTCGTGCGGGCAGGGGGCTGCGACATGCGCGCCCGATGCGATCAGCTGTTCCCGCAGCGCGATGATTCTCGCATAGCCCGCCGGCGTGCCCGGCTCGACGATCAAGAGCGTATCGCGGGTCTTCGCCCACATCAGCTCGATGAGCTTTCTTTGTTCGGCGCTGTTGATCTCGCCGATCATGTAGCTCGCCACCACGAGGTCGGCAGGCTCGGCATCCGCCAGCGCGTCGCGGGCTTCGCCGCGCTGGTAGGTCATGTCGTGCAAGCGGATATTGTCGCGGCCGAGATCCAGCGCCAGCGCGCGCAAGGCGGCATTGGCGTCCAGCAGGCTGAAGCTTCGCAGCGAGGAAAATGCCTCCGCCGCGGCCCATGTCGCGGTTCCCGGCCCGGCACCGACGTCAAGCAGGCTTGCCGGCGCAAAATCAGGGGTGATCTCGCGGAGCGCGTTCAGGCTTGCTGTGATCGCGGCATAGGTCGCGGGCATCCGCGCCAGCGCATAGGCGAGCGCATCGGTCTCGGACTTGATCGCGCCGGAGCCGCCGCCGCCGCGATAGGTCTGCGAGATAATGGCGGCGCGATCGGCCGCGTCGCTGCGCGACAGGCCATGAAGCCGGGCGTCGAGCGCTGCCTTCAGTGCGGCGGGAAGGTCGGGAGCGGTCATCGTCGTCTGCCGTCATCCTGAGGTGCGAGCGCTTGCGAGCCTCGAACGGTGACGGCATTGTGCGTGGCCATCCTTCGAGACGCCGCGCAACGCGCGGCTCCTCAGGATGACGAAAAGTATCACGCCACGTGCTGGTCGAGAATCTTCACCGCGTCCTCGAGATCGACCGACACCAGTTGCGACACGCCGCGCTCGGCCATGGTGACGCCGAACAGCCGGTTCATCCGCGCCATGGTGATCGGGTTGTGGGTGATGATGATGAAGCGCGTCTCGGTCGAAGCGGTCATCTCGTGCAGCAGGTTGCAGAACCGCTCCACGTTATGATCGTCGAGCGGCGCGTCGACTTCGTCCAGCACGCAGATCGGCGAGGGATTGGTCAGGAACACCGCGAAGATCAGCGCCAGCGCCGTCAGCGCCTGCTCGCCGCCGGAGAGCAGCGACAGGGTCTGCGGCTTCTTGCCGGGCGGCTTGGCGATGATTTCAAGCCCGGCTTCCAAGGGATCGTCGCTCTCGATCAGGTGCAGTGCGGCTTCGCCGCCGCCGAACAATTCGACGAACAGCCGCTTGAAATGGTTGTTGACGGTCTCGAACGAAGTCAACAGCCGCTCGCGAGCCTCGCGGTTGAGACTCTGGATGCCCTGGCGCAGCCGCTTGATGGCTTCCACCAGATCGTCGCGTTCGGTGGTCAGCGAAGTATGCTGGACTTCGACCTCGCGCAGTTCTTCCTCGGCGCGCAGATTGACCGCACCGAGCCGCTCACGGTCGCGGCGCAGCTTTTCGAGATTTTCCTCGATTTCCGCCAGCGGCGGCAATTCCGCGCCCGGCTGGATTTCGGCGAGCGCGGCCACGCCCTGCGGCTCGACTTCCAGCATGTCGTGGATTTCGCGCTCGATATCGACCAGGCGGCGCTTCGCGCCATCCATGCGTTCTTCGGCGCGGGCGCAGGTCTCGCGCGCGCTCGACAGCGCTTCGAGTGAGGCCTTGGCGGCGCGGTCGGTTTCCGCCATCACGTTCTCGGCGGCCGCCAGCGCGTCGGCGGCGACGCGGCGGGCGCTTTCAGCCGATTCGATTTCGCTGATCAGCGCGCGGCGCTTTTCCGCGAACAGTGCCGGCGCATTGTCGAGCTCGGCGCGCTCGGCGGTGACCTCGGTGACGCGGGCTTCGATGGTGGCGATTTGCGAGGCGGCACTCTGCCGGCGGTTTTGCCATTCGCTTCGTTCGGCCAAAATCGCCTGCAGGCGGCGGTCCGCCAGTTCGGCCTCGCGCGCCAGTGCCTGCGCTTCGGCCCGCACCTGGGCGGCGAGGCGGCGATGGCCGTCGATGTCGGTGCGAACGCCGGCGAGCCGGGTCTCGGTGTCGAGGCTGGGCGGCAATTCGGCCAGCGATGCGGTGGCACTCTCATGCGCGCCATGGGCCTCGGCACGGTCGGCATTGAGGCGGCTATGGGCTTCGGTCAGCGCTGACTTCCGCGCGGCGTGGCGATTGATCTCGCGCTCGGTCGTGGCGTGGCGCTCGCGCGCGGCGTCGGCCTCGCGCTGGGCGGCGCGCCATGCGTCGCGTGCCGAACTCTCGGCGGCCGATGCGGACCTCAGCTCGGCCTCGGCGGTTTCCAGCGCCTGCCGCTTGGCGGATGCATCGACGCGGGCCTGCTCAAGCTCGTTTTCAATATCAACCAATCGGGCTCGCTCGGCCAGACGCCGTGCTGCGCCGGTCGGCGCATGCGCCGCAGCGACAAATCCGTCCCAGCGCCAGACGTCACCTTCCGGCGACACCAGCCGCTGCCCGGTCTTGAGTTGCGATACCAGCTCGGCGCCGCGCTCTTTGGCGACGACGCCGATCTGCGCGAGACGCCGCGCCAGTTCGGGCGGCGCCTCGACATGCACGGCAAGCGCCTCAACGCCCTCGGGCAGCGCGGGATCGCCCTCGGTGACGCCGGCATAGGTCCAGCGCATCGGCGCTGACGGGTCGACCGGCGCGTCGAGATCGTCGCCCAACGCTGCGCCGAGGGCCTTTTCATATCCCTTGGCGACGGTGACGCCGTCGATGATCGGCGGCCAGAGATTCTTGGTTTCACCATTGACGAGTTTCGAGATGGTGCGGGCTTCGGTCTCGAGCCGCTGCACGCGCTTGTCGGCTTCATTCAGCGGCGCGCGGGCGGCTTCCAGCCTCGAGCGTGCGGCAACATGGCCGGCTTCGCTGCCCTGCGCCGCGGCCTCGGATTCTGCGAGACTCTGCTGTGCGGTCGCCATCGCTTCGGCAAGCAAGGCGAGATCGCCGAAGCCGCTGGTTTCCTGCGCCAGCTTCTGCTCTTCGGTCTGGACGTTGGCGATATCCTGATCGAGCCGCGCCAGCCGGTCGCGGTGGGTGCGTACGCTGGCTTCAAGCTGGCTTCGCTTGGCGGTGAGGTCGGCGAGAACGGTGGTCAATTCGGCAAACAGCCGCTCGGCGGCGGCCAGGGTCGCCTCGGCTTCGGACACCCGTTCATCGACGCCACTGCGTTTTTCGACGCGCGATTTGATCTCGTCCTTCAATTCGGTGTCTTCCGCATCGAGCCGTCGCAGCGCCACCTCCGCGTCGGAGGTCTGCTGCTGCTCGCGCGCGACATCGGCCGAAAATTGCGTCAGCCGGCGGTCGAGCTCGGCCACGCGCTCCCGCGCGCGCTCTTCCTCGCGATCAAGGGTTTCGCGCGCGTTGGTGAGCCGCTGCAGTCCGGCCGCGGCACGGGCTTCGGCCTCGCGCAATGACGGCAGTTCGGAGGCGCGCACCGCCTGGAGGCGGGCCGCCTCGGCCTGTTCGCGGGTGCGTTCGGCCATCTCGCGGACATTGAGATCATGGGTATGCGCCGCTTCGGCGACGTCGGAATTGGCCTCCAGCCAGCGCAAATGGAACAGCATGGCTTCGGCCTTGCGGACCTTGGCCGCGACTTCGCGGTAGCGGATCGCCTGCCGCGCCTGCTTCTTCAGGCCGTCGATCTGTCCGGCCAGCTGACCGATGACATCCTCGACCCGGGTGAGGTTGGTTTCGGCGGCCTTGAGGCGCAATTCGGCCTCATGGCGGCGAGCGTGAAGGCCGGCGACGCCGGCTGCATCTTCCAGCACGCGGCGGCGCTGTTCCGGTTTGGCCTGAATGATCTCGCCGATCTTGCCCTGGTGGACCAGAGCCGGCGAACGCGCGCCGGTGGCTGCATCCGCGAACAGTATCTGCACATCACGGGCGCGCACGTCGCGGCCATTGATCCGATAGACCGAGCCCGCATCGCGCTCGATCCGGCGCGAAATTTCCAGTATCTCCCGATCATTCATCGCCGCCGGCGCAGTGCGATCGGTATTGTCGATCGTCATCACCACCTCAGCGTGGTTGCGCGAGGGGCGGTTGCCGGAGCCGGCAAAGATCACTGCGTCCATATCGGCGGCGCGCAGCGATTTGTGCGAGGTCTCGCCCATCGCCCAGCGCAGGGCCTCGACCAGATTCGATTTGCCGCAGCCGTTGGGTCCGACCACACCGGTCAGTCCGGCTTCGATCACGAAGTCGGTGGGTTCAACGAACGACTTGAAACCATGGAGGCGAAGGCGCGTGAGTTTCATGGGCACGATGCTCTGTTGGCAGGGCGCGAATCTCCCTGCCGGGACAATACCATAGAAGGCAATGTCGGTGTGTGGGTGAGTCGCGTTTGGCGGCTCCGGTGGCAACGACAATGGCGACGGCGGAGCCGGAGGGCAACCGCAGGCCGGGGCTTTTCCCAAGGCTTTTGCTTAGGTTACCAAGGCTTTTGCGCAGGTTACCCCGATGCCCCTGTTGCGGCTGAAAAAAACACCCCGGCAGGGTCGTCACCGCCGGGGCTCATCAACCGGGGGCGATTGGCGCCGCCAAGCGGCGCGAATCAGTCAGCTCTTCAGCAGCGATTTGATTCGCTTGTCGAATTCCTCGTACGAGGTCTCGCCCTTCAACATCTCGCCGTTGATGAAGAAGGTCGGCGTCGAATTGACCTTGAGCACTTCGCTGGCGAACTTCTGATCGGCGGCGATCTTGTCAAGCAGCGCCTGGTCCTTGAGGCAGTCCTCGACCGCCTGCTGGCTGAGGCCGGCCTGCTTGCCGATCCGCGTCAGGGTTTCAGTGGTGTTCTTCGTCACCCAGTCGCCCTGCTGCTTGAACAGCATATCGATGACAGCGAAATACTTCCCGGAATCGCCCTTGGCGATGCAACGCCCCAGCATCGAACCCGCCGCGGCCTTGATGTCGAGCGGGAACTCGCGGAACACGTAACGCACCTTGTTGGTGTCGAGATATTCCGACTTTATCTTTGGGAACACGTTCTCGTTGAAGGCCGCGCAATGCGGACAGGTCATGGAGGCGTATTCGGTGATGGTCACCGCGGCGTTGGCCGGACCAAGCGCCATGTCCGGCAACGATACCGGCTTGGCGACGTCGGAAGCGTCCTGCGCCATCGCGTCGGCGATCAGGCGCAACGGCGAAAACCCGACGAGCAGGCTTAGCCCGGTCAGCGACAGGGCGGCGGTGAAAGCGCGGCGCGTGATGATCAACGGTTTGCTCCCGGATTGGCGCGTTCACGCCCGGATGAACCCAAAACAACAAGGCTGTTCGCTAGCTTGAAACCATGATTGTGGCAATGGCAGGCCGCGATCGACGGAGGTCGCGGCAGGCTCAATTTCGCTTGATCGACGCGCCGAGCCGCGCCAGCGCGGCCCGCAGATCCTCGTCCTCGACCGCCGAAAGCGTCTCGGCGACTTCAGCCACGGCTTTCGGGTCCGGGGCGTGGCGGGTAGCAGGCCGATCCCGGCGCGACAGCGGGGCCTGCCGCAGCGCCAGCCGTCCGACCGCGCTCCAGCCAAAGAAGCGGTTGACGCGCTGGAGGATAATGTCGGAGGCATGCTGGATTTCCAGCGCCATCGGCCCCTCCACCCGCAACACCAGCGTGGCCGGTTCCTGCGGCTGGCCTTCCACCGGCCGCGGCCACTGGATTTTCAAAGGCTCGGAATGGGCGGATATTTCAGGGCCGGCGATCTCCGCCCAGCGCGTCACCAGCTCGCGCGCGGCGAATCCCTGTTTGGCATAGGCGTCCGAAAACACGTCGCTGAGCAGGACGGATAACGGCTTGGCGCTGATCGGGCCGGGCTTGTTCATCGGGGGACGCTTTGCGTACATATCGGCATGAGTTTATCAGGCGCCGCCGTCAGACGAAAGAAAGCTTCGGGCGCGGATCGCGACCAGGCCGCCCCCGGCCGCCCCGCGCTGCTGCTCGATTGGTACGACCGCCATCGCCGCCGGCTGCCATGGCGGCCGCCGCCCGGGGCGCAGGCCGATCCCTATCGGGTCTGGCTGTCGGAAATCATGTTGCAGCAGACCGGCGTCAAAACCGTGGGGCCGTATTTCGAAAAATTTACGGCGCGTTGGCCCGGCATCGACGCGCTGGGCCGCGCCTCGCTCGATGACGTGCTGCGAATGTGGGCCGGGCTCGGCTATTATTCGCGCGCGCGCAATTTGCACGCCTGCGCGGTCGCCGTGGTGCGCGATCACGACGGCGTGTTTCCGGACACCGAGCAAGGTTTGCAAGCTCTGCCGGGGATCGGCCCCTATACCGCGGCCGCCATCGCTGCGATCGCATTCGGCCGCCGGACCATGCCGGTCGACGGCAATATCGAGCGCGTGGTGTCGCGGCTGTTCGCGGTCGAAGAGCCGCTGCCGCAGGCCAAGCCGCTGATCAAGCAATTGGCGGCGACTCTTCTTGGTGAATCACGCGCCGGCGACGCGAAGACGCGCGCCGGCGACGTGACGTCGCGCGCCGGCGATAGCGCGCAAGCGCTGATGGATCTGGGGTCCTCGATCTGCACGCCAAAAAAACCGGCCTGCGCGCTGTGCCCGCTGAATGACGGTTGCGCGGCGCGCGTGCGGGGCGACCAGGAGACCTACCCGCGCAAGGCGGCGAAGAAAACCGGAGCGCTGCGCCGGGGCGCCGCGTTCGTCGTCACGCGCGGTGATGAACTCCTGGTTCGCACCCGCGTCGAAAAGGGCCTGCTCGGCGGCATGACCGAAGTGCCGGGCTCAAACTGGCTCGCCGCGCAGGACGACAAGACCGCATTAAAGCAGGCGCCGATGCTGGCAGGCATGGCGCGCTGGCATCGCAAGGCCGGCATCGTCACCCACGTCTTCACGCATTTTCCGCTCGAACTCGTGGTCTACACGGCGACCGTTCCCGCACGTGCGCGCGCACCTGCGGGAATGCGCTGGGTGCCGGTTTCGACGCTGCAGGACGAAGCGCTGCCGAATGTCATGCGCAAGGTGATCGCGCACGGGCTGGATCTTTAGAGCGGTCGAGCGCCCAAGCCTGCTGACCGCACAAAGCCTGCTGACACCATGCTGTCAGCTGGCCTGGGCTAGCGAGGGGCTCGAACGGAGGCTCCCATGATCAGCACGGCGCTCGACGGGTTCACGGCCCCGCCATCTTCCAGATTGCTTGGCTGGCACTTGCTCGATGCCCGGCCCCGGGATGGCTGGGTCCGGATCGGCTTCGACGGCAAGCGTGAGTTCTGCAATCCGGCGGGCTTTATCCAGGGCGGCATCCTTTCAGCCATGCTCGACGACACCATGGGCCCGGCCGTGTTCGTGATGTCGGAGGGGCGGCTCTACACTGCGACGATCACCATGACGGTCAATTTTCTCGCGCCCGCCAAAGTCGGGCGGATCACCGGCGAGGCGAATGTCACGCAATTGGGCAAGACGATTGCTTTCGTCGCGGGAAGATTGACTGCTGATAACGGTACCGTACTCGCAACGGCGACGACGAGCGCCCGGCTGGTCGAGATGGCGAAGGCGATCCGATAGCGCTACCGGATCCGCGAGCTAAAGCGGCTTGGCGGCATCCGATGGCCAATGAAAAAGCCCGCCTGGGGAATCATTCCCGAGCGGGGGCTAAGTCAATATGGAGGACACGCGCCATTTCTCGCTGTGTCCTGTGTCGTCACTAAACATAAGCGGCACGACTCGACTTTAGGATGAAGATAGATCGGCCTGATCGCTAAGCGTTTCAGGCCTTTGCCTTTTTTGCGTTACGTCGTATTGCGGACTGCGGCAAATGATGTACAGTTGGGCAGGGAGAGGTCACGCGTTGCGGGGCTCGGCGGCCTAAAAGTAGCAAAAGTATTAAGAGTAAGAAGCCTTTAGCAGCGCAATCCATATTCCCGGCATCCGGCGGTTTTGCCGCGTTCGAGACCGTCAACAAAGGGTCACGTCAGCAAGACGTGTCTAAGGGAGGACTGATTTTCATGACCAGTATTGCTCGACTGTTGGCCAAATTCGCAATTGGTACGTGTGCCGTTGCATGCCTCGCGTCGCAGGCGCCGGCGGCGTCGCCAGAGGGAATGAAGCTATACACTTTCACGTCGTTTCCACTCGATATTGCCAAATCGGCACTGTCGAGCGCTGCCACCGGAGACGAGAAAATCATCATCCCGGTCGGCTTCTTCCTGATCAAACACCCCAAGGGGAACATCATGTTTGATACGGGAGATAACGACAGGCTTGTTACCGACAAGACCTATTGGGGACCGATGGCCGGCCTGCTTGACAAGGGTGTGGATCCTAACCTCACCATCGATGCCCAGCTCGGCAAGATCGGAATGAAAGCCAGCGACATCAACTATGTGATCCTCGGACACATGCATCTCGACCACGCAGGCAACGCCAGCAAGTTCCCCAACGCGACGATCGTCGTCCAGCGCTCCGAGATCGCCAATGCGTTCTGGCCGCCGAAGGCCTATGCCGGTCCCTATATCAGCGGCGACTTCGAGGCGCTGCGTGCTCCGACGGGTTCGGCAGCGACCGGCCGCCAACCGACGATCGAGCTCGAAGGCGATCTCGATTTGTTCGGAGACGGTAGCGTCTACATTCATCGCGCGGCTGGCCACACTCCCGGAAGCCAACTGGCGGTTATCCGTCTGCCCAAATCCGGCACCATGATCCTGACCAGCGACGCCTGCTACCTGCCGGAGAACCTGGCGAAGGATATTCTGCCGAGCATCGGGCTGACCTATGACCCATCCGCGATGCTTGACGGGTATGCCTACATCAAGCGGATCCGGGATACGGAGAAGGGCCAAGTGTTCATGGCTCACGATGCCGAAGGATTCAAGGAGCACAAGAAATCGCCGGAGTATTACGAGTAATTCGACGCAACTCGCATCGAGTCTGCGAACGGGTGGCGGAACTTCCGCCACCCGTTTTTATTTTTATGATCGCCTTTATTTTGTAATCGCGCGCACAGTTTGCGTTTGCGGACTCACACTCCAAAGACCGTCCGCTCGAGAAACCAATAGCAGCCCAGACATGCGATGATGCCGGAGACGGTGTAGACAAGCGCCGCCGTGCGATCCTGCGGCGCGCCGCGCGTCCTGGCAATCAGCCAATCAACGCCGATCATGAGCGGGATGACAAGGCTGACGATCGCCACCTGGCCCACCTCGACCCCGATATTGAAGGCCGCCAGCGCCGGCACTACCGCGCCCCGCGGCAAACCGAACTCTTGCAGGGCGGAGGCAAAACCGAAACCGTGAACGAGACCGAACGCGAAGGTGTCGCGCCAGCGTCCGTCGACATTGCGGGAGAAGAAGTTCTCGATCGCCACATAGACGATCGACGCGGCGATCGCCGGCTCCACAATCGAGCTGGGAATGACCACAATCTGCAAGGCGGCCAGCGACAGGGTTATTGAATGTGCCACCGTGAAAGCGGTGACGATCTTGATGACCGGCCACAGGCGGCGCGCCCACAGCACAATCGCGATCAGGAACGCGACATGGTCGTAGCCGAGGAAGATATGCTCGATGCCTGCGTCGATATAACGAAGGATCACGTGGAGCAGTGGCGGAGGCGGCGTCGAGATTTTGACTTCGGTTTGCGACGCGTCCAACAGAGCCTGCGTTTGATTCGGCTCCGGCCCGATGAGCACGACCTGCTTGGCGCCCGGCTCGACATCGATCAGTACCGTCGAGCGATAGGTCAGGTCGCCCTCGACTTCATTACACGACCACGTCAGGCGGGTCACGACGCCGTCCTGGTCGGGAGTAACTTCTGCATTGCTGGCCTTGCAGGGTGTGCCGTCGGCGCCGTGAACGACGGCGTGGGTGGTCACATACGCGGCGATTGCCGCGGTCGAGGCGGCAAGCCGCGCGGGGTCGACAAGTCCTGATTGCGGGTCGAACACCTTGGTTCCAGCGACGCGATCCATGTCGCTGCCCTTGAGCGCGACCTCGAGATGCACCGTGCGATCCGGCTTGAGCTCGATGCGGGCGTTGGACAGGTCGATTTGATGCGCTGCCAGCCTGATTGGGCAGAGGCAGACTGCTGCCATGATGGCCCAGGCGAGCACGGCAGTGCCTGCCTGTTTGATCACGAGGCGGCCCCGACCGCTTTCAAAAGCTGGACCATGTTGGTCGCCGTGTAGGCCGCGATGGTCACGACGTCGCCCCCCGAAAGCCGTGCGTAACGGCTGAAACCATCGCCGCTCACATTGCCGATCGCAAGGCGGACCAGCGGTGACGAACTGTCGCGCGCGTACATCAGCGCAATCACCTCCGGTCGGCTCAAGCCGCACCGTTCGAGCTCTGCCTCGCTCGGCTGTTTCGCGACGACCGTTTCGATCTGGGTCTGGTCGAGCGCCGCCAGCGCTGTCGCGATGATGCGCGCCTTATCGGGATCAGCGATATGCGTGTCAGTGTTGCCGGCGTGCGCATGCTGGCCGGTATGGACGAGCCAGTTTCCGGCGCTGTCTCGCTCCAGGCGATGCAGTTTCCCCTGGATCACGATCTCAATCGCCCAGATCCGGTCGATCGATGCGGGTAGCAGCAGCGCCGTCAAGCGCTTCGCATTCTCATCGCCGCTGCCGGCTTCGGGCGGCAGGATCCGTCTCGCCATGTCAGCCGTGACCTCCCACTCCGTTCCGACATGGCGTGGCATCAGGTAGACCGTGGGCTGACCTACCAGTCTCAAATACTGCGACGTACCCGACGGATTCAGGGTGCCGAAATCCGCAACGATCACGGATCGGTCGGGCTGCTCCAGCGAGACCACGTAAGCGGGTGGATCGAGCCCGAATTCGGCGAAGTTTGCGGCCTCGTAGTCACCCGGATCGAGACTTCGTGTCGGTTCCGACACGTGCATGAAATTCAGCGCCGTATCGAGATGCGATGCGAGCTCCTTGGGGATGGGTGTGTTCGACCGCTCGAAACTCCAGGCGCCGCCCGCGGTGCGGCGGAAACCTATTCGCTCCCCGCCGGTCCTGATCTCGGCGGCGGTTACGGTAGAGGGAGTTGCGGCCACGATACCTTGCGGCGTGAAAATTAGCGGAGGCAGGCCCGGCGACCGCCCCGACAAAGCCAGAGCCGCGAGCAGCGCTATCATCAACGCGCCGGCGGCCCACAGCGCGACATTCCTCGCCCCGGCAATCAACGTCGTTTCCACCAGACCAGGCCCCCTAGCAGCATGACGCTAAGAGGCAATAGCATCTCGACGGCGATGAACACGGTGCGCATCTGGTCTCTGGTCAGCGTGATCTGTTGCGCGGGGCTGAAGGATTGCGGTTTGGCTGCCGGCCTCGTTTCGTCCTCGGCCAACCACCTCACCATCTCGACAGCGAGATCGCCGTTTGAGACGTACGGGAAATAGGAATTGGTCGCGAAGTTGCTGTTGCCGACCAGGACCAGCCGGAATGGTTTTGTCTGGTCGGCGGCACCGTCGGGCCAGCGCCCTTCGACCGCGACCGCCAGCACCGCCGCTCCGTGCGGTGCATCCGACCCTGTCGGTTCGGCTGCGGCTGGCGCCTGCGACACGGGGCGCAAATAGCTGTCCTTGCTGCTGCTTGCGAGAACGGTCGTATTGACGCCGGGCGGAGCCGCTCCGACACGGATGGGTCGCGCGTTCGGAAAGATGGTCATGGCAATCCGTCGCGTGATCGGGTGAGGCGGATAGTAAGGCACCGCGACCTTGTCATGATCCGATCCAGAGTGATTGAGCGGATCGATCACGATGGCCGGGTCCGAGACGAGTCCAAGTTTACCAAAAAGATCGCCAAGGCCGCCTTGCAGGGGGAATTCCGGGTCAATCATCGCCAGCAGTCGGCCGCCGCGCGCCAGATAGTCGGACAGCAGGGCCGCTTCGGCTGGCGCATACGCATGCCGGGGGCCGATATCGGCGACCACGCTGCAGTCAGGCGGAACGGCCGGAAGGCTCGTCAGCGCCATCGCACGGACCGTATAGCCGAGCGTCGTCAGCGCAAGCTGCAGCCGGTCGAGACCGTCGGTGTCGCCTTGCAGAAGGTCTCCCGCGCCCGGCGTCTCATGGCCCCGCAGTGTTTCAATATGACTATAGTGGAAATGCGCCGGCCCCTCGGGAACGCTCTCGCCATGGCCGCTGACGAAACAGACGACATCGACCTTCCTCTTCAGAACCCGCAGGGTCGCAAACGCCATCTGGGCGAGATCCGCGGTATTCTCGACGACAACGCGCCGGCCGTCTGTCTCCACTACCGCGGTGTTATAGGCACGGGCGCCGAAAGCCCGTGCCTTTGCGGGATCCTTGTCGATATCGACGGCGGAGAAATGGAAGTGCGGATTCTGGCGCGCGGCGACCGTCAGCAGGTCCTTGGCGTCGATCGCGTTGCGGTCTGAGTGGTTGTAGAAATAGGTCAGCGAGACGTCGCTGCTCAGGCCGTCCAGCACCGATTCAAACTGCGGAGGCGGTGTATTTGCGGCCTCGCGGGTCGCGTCCACATAGACATCGTGGCGGAACATCGCGACGTTCGCCAGGTAGACCACGACGATGGCGCCAATCGCGAGCGCGGTGTTGTACAGCATCGCTTTGGCCCGCGAACCCGCGAGCCGCAGGGGGAGCTGAAGCCCAAGCGCAAACAGCATGAGCATTGCGGCACACCAACTGCCGAAGAAGAGCAGGTTGGAGCCGCGCTCGCCCCAATAGTGCGAGACGCCGAGCGCGCCGAAGACGAGCGCGGTGGCTGCCAGCACCATAATGAAAAGCCATGAAAAGCCGCGTGACATCTTTCCCCTCGGCAGCGTCAGCGCCACGCCAGCGCGCGGACACTAAGGAACAGGCTGAGCATGGTCGCGCTCAGAAAGTAGGCGACATCGGTCAAATACATCGATCCGGTCGCGAACGGCTTGAAATGCACCGAGAGTGACATGTTGACGAGCAGCGAGTCGAAGGGATCGGGAACCAAATGTCCATATTCGTCGATGATCCATAACAGCAGGAAGATGCTGAGCGACAGAAGAGCGGCGATGATCTGGTTGTTGGTCAGCGCCGACGTGAGCAGGCCGACCCCGACGAGCGCCGCAGCGAACAGCGCGAGGCCGAGATAACCGCTGAAAATCGGCCCCCAATCAGGGTCTCCATAGACCGCGAGCACGATTGGATAGGCGGCGGACAATATCAGCATCAGTACGATGAGACTCATGCTTGCCGTGAATTTTGCGAACACGATCTGCGTTTCGGTTATCGGCGAGGTGAGCAGGACCTCCATCGTACGCAACTTCCGTTCCTCCGCGATGAGCCGCATGGTGATGATCGGCACTGTGAGCAGGAACAGCGTGAAGATCTGGAAGAACAAATGAACCAGCGTCATCGTATGACTGACAAAGAGAGCCAGCGTGAAGCTGTAGCCCATGATCAACAGGAACACGGCGATCAGCACATAGGCGATCGGAGAGGTGAAGAGCGCCTTTTCTTCCTTGACCAGCAGCGCCAGAAATTGCCTCACGCGGCTGCCTCGCTCGGTTGCCGGGTCAGTTGCAAAAAAATGCGCTCGAGATCGGGCCGCACGGTTGTGAGCTCGGACAGCGCCAGGCCGCGCCCCACCAGTGCCGCGGCCAATTCCTGCGCCACTTCCGGACGCTGGTCTGCTTTCACCAGATAGCGGAGACCGGGGCCGCCGGATTCAGGTTCGACGACAATCGAGTGTACCCCCGGTACGGCCGCGATGGCTTCGCGCACCATGGGCTCCGGTCCCGCGACTTGTAGACGCAGCCGCTGATCATCGACCGCCAGGGCGAGCGCGTCGGTCGTGAGAAGCCTGCCGTTGAGCAGGATCATCACCCGGCTCGCGATCTGCTCTATCTCGGGTAGCACGTGGGTGGCCATCAGAACGGTCCGCTTGCCAGCCAGCTCTCGTATGAGATCGCGGATGGCGATGACCTGGCTCGGATCGAGCCCACTGGTCGGCTCGTCGAAAATGAGCAGCTTCGGATCGTTGAGCAGCGCCTGGCCTATGGCGACGCGCTGCCGATAACCCCTCGACAGCTTCGCGATCGGGACCTGCGCCATGGCCTGGAGCTGCAGACGTTCCGCAACGGCCCCAATGGCGAGAGTGGCGGCGCGCCCGAACAGCCCCTTGAGATTCGCCATGAAGCGCAGGTGTTCGTTGACCCGCATGTGATCGTAGAGCGGCGCATCCTCCGGCACATACCCGACCTCATGTCGCAAGGCGAGGGATTGGGTCGTCGCATCGTGGCCGGCCACGGCTGCAGAGCCGGTCGTCGGCACGAGATAACCGGTCAAAATTCTAAAAATGGTGCTTTTGCCTGAACCGTTCGGGCCGAGCAGCCCAACCACTTCACCTTCGGCGACGGAAAACGATACGTCCCGTACCGCGAGACGCGGACCGTACCACTTGACCAGGTTTCGCACGTCAACGACCGGCGCCCTCATTGAGGGCCTTTCAGGTGTTCGGCTCCGATCATCCTCCCACACCTCGGCGATGGCATGTTGCGCGCCGGCACATCCGCTTCCCCCATTGCCGCCGCCTTTCAGTCGCTCTAGGTCGGCCTTTATGCGGCTAGGTAGAGGCTATGCTGCGGAAATGTCAAATTCAAGCTCGCCGGCATTCCGGTGATCCCGGCTTTGCAAGACCACAATCTTCGACCTGGTTGGGCGTAGCCAAGCTTTTCCTTTCGGGCGAAATGAGAACGCGACATCCTCAAGCTGCAGTGAGGAAATCCACTCTCCTGCTGACTTGATCACGTCCTCTACCGCCGGTCGATGACGCCGCGTCCTTATAACTGCACGATCGGCGGTTTGGCGTTGAGGCCTTCCACCTGAAAGCCGGCGACGCGCTTGTAATTGGCGGCGATGTCTTCCAGTTCCCTTTGCGACAGCACATCGGTGACCACCTTATAGCCATCCGGCGCGCGCTCTTCGACCAGTTGCATGACTTGCTCGGGCCCGTTGCGGCGGTTGAGCATGACAAGGTCGGTGGTGGCCGGCCGCCGCTCCGCCTCGTAGGCAACCAGCGCAGCGTTGGTCGGGCCGTGCGCCAGGATCTCGCGGGTAATGACACGGGCGTCGAGGATCGCCTGCGAGGCGCCGTTGGAGCCGATCGGATACATCGGATGCGCGGCGTCGCCCATCAGGGTGACCGGACCGAACGTCCATTGCGCCACCGGATCGCGGTCGACCAGCGGATATTCGTAGGCCTGCGGGCAGTTGCGGATCAGGCCGGGCACGTCGAGCCAGTCGAACTGCCAATCCTCAAACCAGGGCAGGAATTCCTCCAGCCTTGCCGCGCGATTGTAATCCTCCCGGCGCCATTGATAGGTCGGCGGCATGTGCCGCTCGGCGACCCAATTGATCGAGAATTTGCCGGATGAGTCGGGCTCCTTGGAGATCGGATAACAGACGAACTTCAGGATTTCGTGGCCGGCCATGATCATGGTGCGGCCAGAAAGAAACGCATCGCTCTCGGTGACGCCGCGCCAGAGGATGCGCCCGTTCCAGATCGGCGGGCCCTCCTGGGGATAGAGTTTTTCGCGGACCGCTGAATGAATGCCGTCGGCTGCGATCAATAGCGCGCCGTCGTGGCTGTCAGCCGACTTGCCGGTGGCTTTGTCGATGAAATTCGCAACGACGCCGCCCGATATCTCCGACCAGCCGCTGAGGTGATGGCTGGTGAGAATGTTGGCCGCGCCAAGCCGTTCGGTCGCGGCATCAAGCAGGATCTGCTGCAGCTTGCCGCGGTGGATCGAGAACTGCGGCCATTTATAGCCGGCCTCGATGCCGCGCGGTTCGCTCCAGATCGGCTTGCCGTGCTTGGAAAAGAACGCCAGCTCCTTGGTGCGCACGCCCGACGCATCGAGCTGGTCGAGCAGGCCGAGCTCGATCAATTCGCGCACGGCGTGCGGCAGCACGTTGATGCCGACGCCGAGCGGCTTTAGCGCCGGCACGCTTTCGAAGACTTTGGCGGGAATGCCGATCTGGTGCAGGCTGAGTGCCAGCGTCAGCCCGCCGATGCCGCCGCCGGCGATGAGAACGGTCATGATTGCGCCCCGGTTGTGGATGGCGTCATGACATGGCAGCCGCAAGTGGGCAACTGCGAAAGGCGCTCGACGGCCTCAAGCCGCGCGCCTTTTCGGGCCGTCAAGCCCGCGCCCGGTTTCCAGCACAAGATTGCGCAGCCAAATCGAGCCGGGATCGAACTGCGCCCGTGTCGGATAGAACATGAACTGCTCGTCTACCCCGGGATCGAGTGGTGGCGTGACGGTTTCCAGCGACAGCGGCTTTGCAAGCGCGGCTATCAGCCGGTTGGGGACAAACGCCACCAGATCGCTACGCGCCACGATATGGAGTGCCTCCAGATAGCTCGGCACCACCAGCGCAATACGCCGCTCGATCCCTTTGGTCAGGAGCCAGTCTTCGATCAGGTCCGCGTTCTGGCCGCGGATGACCACGGCGACATGCCGCGCATTGAGGAAAACATCGCGCCGCTTCAGCCTGGTCCCGACCGGATGACCGCGCCGCACCGCGAGCGCGTCGCGATCGGTATAGAGAAGCTGGCGGTGAAATCCCTTGAAGGCATTGCCGATGCTGATGACCATGTCGATGGTGCGGATAAACTCCGCCGTGACGATCGCGGAGCCGCGCCACGGCACGATGTCGAGCTGGACGTTCGGCGCCCGCGCGGTGATCTTCTCCATCAAGCGCGGCACCAGAAGCTCCACGGCAAGATCGGGCATCATCAGGCGAAAGCGCCGCTCGCTGCTCAGCGCATCGAAATCGTCCGGAATGAAAAGCCCGCGCACCTGATCGAGCGCCTGCGCCAGCGGCCCGCGCAACGCCTGGGCGCGGGGCGTCAATTCCATCCGGGCGCCGACACGCACCAATAGCGGATCGCCGAGAACATCGCGCAGCCGCTGCAAGGCATGGCTCGCGGCCGGCTGCGACAGTCCGATCCGCATCGCGGCCCGGCTGACATTGGCTTCCAGCAGCAACGCGTCCAGCGCGACCAGGAGGTTGAGATCGAGCGCGGCTAAATTCATGAGCTGAATATATATCATATAGAATATCGATTGGAAGAATGACGTCCGACGAGACCATAATGGCGCATCACGCTCGGGAACGGAGAACTTGCGATGGGTGCCGCTGAAAACAAGAAACTGATGCAGACCATTTTCGCCGGTGTTGCGGCTGGCGACCGGGCCTTGTACGTCGACAGCATGGCCGACGACGTCACGATGACCGTCACGGGCCAGTACTCCTGGTCGCAGACCTTTCATGGCAAGGAATCGGTGCTTCGCGACCTCTACGGCTACGTGGCCTCGTTGCTGAAGCATCGCCGTACCGTTCCGTTTCGGATCATCGCCGACGATGAATGGGTCGCGGTGGAGGCGCGGGGCGACATGGTGACCCACGCCGGCGAGCGCTACGACAATCATTATTGCCTGATTTACCGGATCGAGAACGGAAAAATTCGCGAAATCCGGGAGTATCAGGACTCGACCCTGTGCGAGCGCGTGCTTGGAAAGTTTCCGGCGTCCCCGGTGCCGTCGGCCGTCTGAGAGCCGGCCGCCTCGTCAAAATAAAATGCCCCCGGATCCAATCCGGGAGCGTTTTGCCGAGAGGCCGGTGCGATCAGGCCGCCTTGGTCTTGAGATGGCCGAACATGATATGGCGCGCTTCGTCGTCCATGTCCGCCTTGAACACAAACTTGTCTTTCAGCGCGATCGCCCGTGTTGCTGCTGGCCGTGCCGACACTTCATCGAGCAATCGCTTCACGTTCGGATATTTCGCAAATACGTCATCACCGAGCACGAACGGCGCCATGCGTATCCAGCCCCAGAACGCCATGTCGACGATGGTGTAGGTGTCGCCGACCATATAGCGGCTGTTGGCGAGATGATCGTCGAGAATCTTGTAGTGGCGATGCGCCTCGAACTGGTAACGGTTGTGGGCGTATTCCAGATCCTTGGGCGCGAAGTGCTTGAAATGCACCGCCTGGCCGGAATAGGGACCGATGCCGGTGGCGATGAACATCAGCCATGACAGCGTCTGCGCGCGGTTGGCGGGCGTATTCGCCGGCAGGAATTTGCCGGTTTTTTCGGCGAGATAAAGCAGGATCGCGTTGCTGTCGAAAACGAACACGCCGTTATCGTCGATCGCCGGCACCTTGCCGTTGGGATTGACCGCCAGAAATTCCGGCTTGAACTGATCGCCCTTGCGGGTATCGACCGGCACCGGCTCGTAGGGAAGTCCGGACTCTTCCAGAAAAAGCGCGACCTTGTTGGGGTTCGGCGCGCCGTTGAAATAAAATTTCAGCATCGGAATTCTCCCTTGTTGCCTTGTTGTCGAGAAAAATCGGGACACGGCGGCAACGCCGCGGACGGCTTGTCCATGCTCAAATTTTGCAGGGTGCGCAACCGACGAGTTTGTGAGGGCGTCACAGGTGCGGCGATCGACGCAAGTGACTGGATAAGGAAATCAGCCCGCCGCCATTCCGGAGCGGATTTCGGCGCGCAGCTCGTCGATCAGCCGCAGGCCCTTGTTGGTCTCGATGTGCCAGAAGGTCCAGCCGTTGCAGGCGCCGGAGCCCTGCGCCACCGCGCCGATGCGGTGGATCGAGCCGACCTTGTCGCCAAGCATGATGGCGCCGTCGGCGCGCACCAAGGCGCCGTGGCGCTTCCTGGAATCGACCAGCCTGGTGCCGGGCGAAATCATGCCGCGCTCGATCAGTTCGGAGAATGCCACCCGCGGCGCGTCGCGCGCGGTCATGAACGGCGCCAGCGTTGCTTCCGGCAACGGCTCGATTGCAGCGATGCGGGCTTCCGCCGCGGTCGCGTAGCTCTGGTCGCGTTCGAAGCCGATATAGTTGCGGCCGAGACGCTTGGCCACCGCGCCGGTGGTGCCGGTGCCGTTGAACGGATCGATCACCAGATCGCCGGGCTTCGACGACGACAGCAGCACGCGTGCCAGCAGGCCTTCGGGTTTCTGGGTGGGGTGGACCTTCTTGCCGTCCTTGCCCTTGAGGCGCTCGTCGCCGGTGCACAGCGGGATCAGCCAGTCGGAACGCGCCTGCACATCCTCGTTGGCGGCCTTCAAGGCCTCATAGTTGAACGTATAGCCCTTGGCCTTCTCGTCGCGCGCGGCCCAGATCATGGTTTCGTGGGCATTGGTGAAGCGGCGGCCGCGGAAATTCGGCATCGGATTGGTCTTGCGCCATACAATGTCATTGAGAACCCAGAAGCCGAGGTCCTGCATGATCGAACCGACGCGGAAAATGTTGTGGTAAGAGCCGATCACCCACAGCGTCGCTGACGGTTTCATGACACGGCGGCAGGCCAAGAGCCAGGCGCGGGTGAAATCGTCATAGGCGGCAAAGGATGAAAACTTGTCCCAGTCGTTGTTCACGGCATCGACATGGGATTCGTCGGGACGCTTGAGTTCGCCCTTGAGCTGGAGATTGTAGGGTGGATCTGCAAACACCAGATCGACCGATCCGGCCGGCAGTTTCGACATCTCGGCGACGCAATCGCCAACGACGATACGAGTACTCGGATGGGACTCAAATTGAGTGCGGGGCGCCTTTGCAGACGCCCCGCGACGCGACACAACCATGACTCAAATACTCTGACTCAGGCGACGCTGTCGGCGACGCGGGACCAAACAACCGACTGGCGATACATTGACGAGCCAAAGTAAAAATCGACTTAACCGGGCAATTCTTTCGCGCTAGGCAATTTTTGCCGGGCGGGTTATTGATTAATGGAATGGAAATTTTACGTTTGCGTTAGCTTGGATGTCGGCATCCGGTTGCTGCAAGTTGGAATGAGGGAAAAGCGCCATGCGTTACGATGATTTCCGTCGCAGCGATGACATTGAAGACCGTCGCGACGACAGTGGCGGCGGACTGGGCGGCGGCGGCCTTGGCCTTCCGATCGGCGGCGGCGGCGGACTCGGCATCGGCACCATCATCGTGCTCGGCCTAATCGGTTACGCCTTCGGCATCGATCCGCGCATCCTGATCGGCGGCGCGCAAGTTCTCAACGGTGGCGGCCAGGCGCCGACCTATCAAACCGATCGCCGTTCGGCGACGACCAAGACCGGCGCGCCGACCGACGCGATGGGCAACATGATCGCCGGCATTCTCGGCGAGATCGATGATCGCTGGAGCGAAATCTTCCAGGCCAGCGGGCAAACCTATAAGGGTCCGCGCATCGTGCTGTTTCGCAACGTCACCAATGGCGGGCGCTGCGGCATGGCGCAATCGGCGATGGGCCCGTTCTACTGCCCGCCGGACCAGAAGATTTTTCTCGATACCGGATTTTTCCGTGATGTCGAGACGCGGTTTCGCGGCTGTTCGGGCAATGCCTGTAAATTCACCGCGGCCTATATCATTGCCCATGAAGCAGGCCATCATATTCAGAACCTGCTTGGCATCCTGCCGAAGGTGACGGCGCAGCAACAACAACTACGGGAGGGCGGCAACAAGGCGGCCGCCAATGCCCTGCAGGTCAGGGTGGAGCTGCAGGCGGATTGCCTGTCGGGTGTCTGGGTCAACCGCGAGGAGAAGAAGCGTCCGGGCTTCCTGGAAGCGGGCGATATCGATGCCGCGCTGACCACGGCGTCCGCGATCGGCGACGACACGCTGCAGCGGCAAGCCACCGGGCGGGTGGTGCCGGATTCGTTCACGCACGGCTCCGCAGCGCAAAGAAAGCAATGGTTCATGACCGGCTACCAGCAGGGCACGGTGCAGTCCTGCAATACGTTCGGTTCGGGCAACTGATTTAGGTTGCGTCGTCTGCGCGAGCGCCATGACACAGTAAAACTCGGCGCTCACGCAGGGATGACGTCCGACGTGAGGCAAAGAGGTGTTCCCATGTCCTCGATCGACGAGCCCAGAGCCTTCCTGCCGCTCAACATCGCGGTGCTGACGATCTCGGATACGCGTTCGCTGGAGGACGACAAGTCCGGAACCACGCTGGCCGAACGCCTCGTCGCGGCCGGCCACACCCTCGCGGCGCGCGAGATCATTGTCGATGACGTCGATGCGATCCGCGTTATCATCAAACGATGGATTGCCGATCCGGGCGTCGATGCCGTTATCACGACCGGCGGCACCGGTTTCACCGGCCGCGACGTGACGCCGGAGGCGATCGAGCCGCTGTTCGAAAAGCAGATGGACGGCTTCTCGATCGCGTTCCACATGCTGAGTTATGCCAAGATCGGCACCTCGACGATTCAGAGCCGCGCCACGGCCGGCGTCGCGGGCGCCACCTTCATCTTCTGCCTGCCGGGATCGCCGGGCGCCTGCCGCGATGGATGGGATGGCATCCTGGCCGCCCAGCTCGATTACCGGACCAAGCCTTGCAACTTCGTCGAGATCATGCCGCGTCTGGACGAGCATTTGCGGCGCCCGAAGGCCAAAGGCGCATCCGCCTGATTGCCACCACGCGTCCGGTTCACAGTTCACGTTCCCAGGTCTCGTTCCCAGGTCTCGCCGATCAGGCTTTGGCCGAAACTGCGGTGCGGTTCGCTGCCAACCAGCACGAAGCCGGCATCCTGATAGATCCTGCGGGCGGCGACCAGGATGCTCTGGGTCCACAGCGTGATTTTGCGATAGCCGCATTGCCGCGCAAAGGACAGGCATTCGGCGACCAGCCGTTGGCCGAGTCCCTGGCCACGCCCGGCCGGATCGACCAGCAGCAACCGCAGTTTGGCGACATCGTCGGTGTGCCTGACCAGAAATACCGAGCCGACCCGGGCGCCGTCGAGTTCGGCGATCCAGCAGCGTTCCCGCGACGCGTCGAACGAGGCGAGAAATTTAGCTGATATCTCTGCAACCAGGCTTTCGAACGAGGAATCGAAGCCGTATTCGCGCGCATAGAGCGAACCGTGACTCTGCACCACCCATCCCATGTCGCCCGCGCGGGGACCTCGCAGAACCGCAGGCGAAAGTGAGTGGCCGGATGCGCCGAGCAGGCTTTCGATCACAGCCATCGCCCCGATCAGCCGCTCGCGGCCGCCGTCGGGCAGTGCTGCGAGCATTGCCGCGACATCGTCATGTGAACTGCGATTGAGCTTGTCGAAGGCTTGGCGCCCTTTGGCGGTGAGATTGAGTTGATGTTGCCGCCGGTCCGAGGGCAGCGGCTTTCGGTTAATCAACCCGCTGTCGTCGAAACTTTGGATAATCCGGCTGAGATAGCCCGGATCAAGGCCAAGCTCGATCCCGATCTCCTTGGCGGCCGGGTTTTCGAGGGTAGCGATCTCGTACAACACCCGCGCCTCGCTCAGCGAGAACGGACTTTTCAGCAATTGCTGATCGAGCACGCCGAGCTTGCGCGTGTAGAAGCGGTTGAAGGCCCGTACCGCTGATATCTGGCCGTCGGAATTCTGCCGGGACATGGCGCGCCTCAATAATTGCCATTGTCAAATAGTTATTTGACTTTAGCAAGTATTTTGATGCGCGCCTCACGCCACCATGATCCGGCTGCGCAGCAGGGTGCGCGACGAGCGGCCGAGCCGCCGGAGCAATTTGGCCTCGGAGCGGCGGCCGTCCGGCGCATAACCGCCAAGCCGCTCGTAATGATCCTTCGCGATCAGCAGGCCCTGTTCGGCCGAAGGC
Source organism: uncultured Pseudomonadota bacterium (assembly GCA_963727225.1). Taxonomy (GTDB): domain Bacteria; phylum Pseudomonadota; class Alphaproteobacteria; order Rhizobiales; family Xanthobacteraceae; genus Bradyrhizobium. The sequence continues at coordinate 71,464 of CAVSFN010000002.1, forward strand.
CCGGCGATCATCCGCGCGATGAATTTGAAGCCGTCGCGCAAATGGGTGTCCGAATAGGGCGAGCGGGCGTAGCGGAAGATTCCGGCGCGGGGTTTGTCGCTGGTCGAGACCCGCTGGATAAATTGCACGGTCTCGTCGATCCAGCCCTGGTCCAGCACGGCGCCGGCATGCAGGAACATCAGCCATGGCGAGCGGGCCTGCCGGGCGCCGGCCGCCAGCGCCGCCGCATGCGTTCCCTCGAAGCGCAGGAAACGACAGCCCGCGACATCGGCGACCCGCTCGATTACGCCGGTGCCGGCCCGGTCGACCAGCAACACCTCTCGCACCACGCCGGCCGCAGCGCCCGGCACCAGCGCTGCCAGCGTGGCAACGGCGGTCTGTTCGACGCCTTCGGTGGCGATGACGACACTCAGCATTGAGGTCTCTTGGATGCCTTAAGGCGAGGAAATAGGCGAGGAAAACGCGGCACTGTTATCATCTTGTCATAACCAAATCAGCCTTTCGGTTGCAGCTTTTTGCGGCGGGCACGGCGTTTGACCATTTAATGCCCGTCGCGCTTTTCCGTTGTGGAACGTTCGTCAATGTTCTTGCTTTGTTCTTGCGGCATGCTATCTACAGAGCATGAGCCGAGCATCCTCACATGCCCTCAAGCACCCGCCGGTCACGGCGCCCTCCGAACCGGCGGGTGCGCTTTCTCCTTTTCCGGAACTTGCGGTTGCGATCGAGCGCGAAAGGCGGCGTGGCCGCGGCGCGCAATCCAATGACAGCGGGCGCTTCGAGGCCGAAGCGCGCGTCGCGTTCGACGATGGCTGGCAGAGCCTCGATGAACTGCCGCCGTTCAAGACCACGGTCGCGGTCGATACCGCGCGCAAGGTCATCACCCGCAACGATTCGCCCGATATCGGTTTCGACCGTTCGATCAACCCTTACCGGGGCTGCGAGCATGGCTGCGTCTACTGCTTCGCGCGGCCGACCCATGCCTTTCTCGGCCTGTCGCCGGGGCTCGATTTCGAATCCAGATTATTCGCCAAGCCCGACGCGCCGCAGCTTCTGGAAAAGGAACTGGCGGCGCAGGATTACGAGCCGCGCATGATCGCGATCGGCACCAACACCGATCCCTATCAGCCGATCGAGCGCGAACGAAAGATCATGCGCGGCATCCTCGAAGTGCTGGAGCGCGCCTCACACCCGGTCGGCATCGTCACCAAGTCGGCGCTGGTGACCCGCGACATCGACATTCTGGCGCGGATGGCGAAACGCAACCTCGCCAAGGTCGCGCTGTCGGTCACGACGCTCGACGCAAAACTCGCGCGCACCATGGAGCCGCGCGCCTCGACACCGGCGCGGCGGCTCGAGGCATTGCGGCAATTGTCGCAAGCGGGAATCCCGACCACCGTCATGGTGGCCCCGGTCATTCCCGCACTGAACGATTCCGAGATCGAGCGGATTCTCGATGCGGCCGCGCATGCAGGGGTCAAGGAGGCGAGCTACGTGCTGCTGCGGCTGCCGCTGGAGGTGCGCGACCTGTTCCGCGAATGGCTGATGGCGAATTACCCCGACCGCTACCGGCACGTCTTTACGCTGATCCGCGACATGCGCGGCGGCCGCGACTACGATTCGCAGTGGGGATCGCGGATGAAGGGCACCGGGCCGATGGCCTGGATGATCGGACGCCGGTTCGAGATCGCCTGCGAGAAGCTCGGGCTCAACAAGCGGCGTTCGAAATTGACCACCGACCATTTCGCGCGGCCGAAACGCAGCGGCCAGCAGTTGAGCCTGTTTTAACCGCCATCGCTCCGGCGACGAGAATATCGCGGTTGATTAACGGTCCCTGCGCATGCCGGGACGAAGCGCCGAATAGCGGGAATTACCCGGAGTTCCCGGTTGCGCCGACGGCTTCGCTTGCGCACCATCCCGGCATGATTCGCGATAAATCCGAAATCAAGCCGGCCAGGCTGCCAAAAGGCGTGATCGCGGTGGCGCCGCCGAGCTTTCGCCGCGAGCGCGCGCTGATCAAGCGCGGCGTCTGGCCGGTGGCCGGCTGTGACGAGGCCGGGCGCGGTCCGCTGGCCGGTCCGGTGGTGGCCGCCGCGGTGGTGCTCGATCCCAAGCGAATCCCCAAGGGGATCGACGATTCCAAGCGGCTGACGCCGGAGCGACGCGAGGAACTGTTCGAGGAAATCTGCGCGACCGCATCGTTCGCGGTCGCGTTTGCCTCGCCGGCGCGAATCGATCGCGACAATATCCTGCGTGCGTCGCTGTGGGCGCTGGCGCGGGCGGTGCATGCGCTGCCGGAAATGCCCAAACACGTGTTCGTCGATGGCCGCGACCGGCTCGATACGCCTTGCGACTGCGATGCCGTGATCGGCGGCGACGGGCTGGTGCTCTCGATCGCGGCGGCATCGATCATCGCCAAGGTCTCGCGCGACCGCCTGATGTGCAAGCTCGCGCAGGATTGCCCGGGTTACGGTTTTGAGTCCCACAAGGGCTATAGCGTGCCGGAGCATCTGGCGGCGCTCGACCGGCTCGGGCCGACCGTGCATCACCGCCGGTTTTTTGCACCTGTCGTGGCGGCCCGGGAAAAACATCAGGCCATGACGATCGAAGAAATGACGATCGAACAGAAGGCGATCCAGGACCAGGTGATCCAGGCGATCGAAGACAAGGTGATCCCGGCGGAGCGCACCCGGGATACCATCGAGGTTTCTGCCGCTGCCGTCTGACATGGTTGCCTCGGCGGCCCACGCGCTCTATCACACCTGCGAGATCAAACAGGGCTACAGGTCCGGCCTATAGGCCCGTTTGGGCATTTCGGACGTTTCATGCGTTTCACCTCGCTGATTATCGAACTGATCCGCGCCCGGCCGCGGCTGGTCGTCTGGCTGGTGGCGCTGTTTCAGGCAGCGTTGTGGCTGATCCTGGCGATGCTGCTCTATCGAAGTCCTCCCGGCGATCTCGCCACCGTGCTCGCCTATGGCAGGGAATACCAGGTCGGGACCTATCTCGGCCCGCCGCTGGCGTTCTGGCTCGCCGATATCGCTTTCCGCGCCGCCGGCAACCACATGTTGGGCGTCTATCTGCTGGCGCAGCTTTGCGGGGTCGCCACATTCTGGACGCTGTATCTGCTGGCGCGCGCCGTTATCGGCGGCCAACAGGCGGTGCTCGCGGTGTTGCTGACGATGACGGTGGTGGCGTTCGGTTGGTCCAATGGCGAATTCGGTCCGCTGGTGCTGGCGCGCCCGCTCTGGGCGCTGCTGCTGTTGCATTCGTGGCAACTGATCGGCCAGGGCCGCCGCAACGCGTGGTTTGCATGGTCGATCGAAGCCGGACTTCTGCTGCTGACGACGTCGGTTGCGATCGGCCTGTTGCTGCTGGTTGCCGGATTTGCGCTCGCCAGCCAGCGCGGGCGGCGCACGCTGATGTCGTTCGATCCGCTGTTCGCGCTGCTCGTGATCGTTGTGCTGGTGTTGCCATATCTGATCTGGCTGATCCGCGCCGACGCTCTGGCGTTACCGCCATGGCCCGCCGTCGCCGAGTTGAGCGGCAGGGTCTGGCACTGGGCCGGACTGCTTCTGGGCTTGCTGCTGGCGATCTCGGGTATCGTCGCGCTGGTGGCGCTCAACTCCGGCTGGTTCAGCCGCGATCCGGAAGACGCGCCGATCATCTACCGGCCGCCGGTCGATCCGCTGGCGCGCGACTTTGTTTATTTTTTCGCTATCGGCCCGGCGCTGGCGGGCAGTCTCATCTCCGGCCTGTTCAATCTCGACCATGTCGCGGGCGGGACCGGCATCGCCTTGCTGCTGTCGGGACTGGCCGTGATCGTGGCGACCGGCGATCTCATCCAACTGCGGCGTCAGCGTATCCTGCGCTCGGTCTGGGCGTTCGCCGTCTTAGCACCGGCGCTCGCGGTTATCGCGACGACGTTGTTCCTGCCATGGACCGGCAGTTCCGAGGTGACGACGTCGTTGCCGGCAACCGAGATCGCGCGTTTTTTTGGCGACAGCTTTGAACGGCGTACCAACCGGCCGCTGCGGGCCGTGACCGGCGACACACAGCTTGCGAGCCTGATCTCACTGGACGCCGGACGGCCCCATCTGCTTCTCGACGCGGCGCCGGAACGGACGCCGTGGCTGACGATGGAGAAATTCAACCAGACCGGAGGGGTGGTGGTTTGGCGCGCTTCCGACACCGACGGCACGCCGCCTGCCGATATCGCTCGGCGTTTTCCCGGTCTGGTGCCGGAAGTGCCGCGCGCGTTCGAGCGGCTGGTGACCGGCCGGCAGCCGCTGTTGCGGATCGGATGGGCGATCGTGCGGCCGAAGGCACCGTAATGACAGAGGGTGCCCCGGATGCTGCGCAGCGCCGTCAGCGCGTTCACGCGCGTCTTCGACGCGCTATGCCTTGCGGCATGGTGCGCTGCTGATCCGGTGCCCATCTAGGCCGTGAATCCATAAATCTGCCGGGCGGACGGCTTGCCAGAGTCCGCTATGCTCCGATCGCCGACATGTTGTTGCATAGCAACGAAATGACGCGATGTGCCAGCAGCAGTCGTGGTCGAATACGGTTGCCGGCACAAAGTCGCACGGCTAGTCTGGAATAATATCAGGATTTTTGGAAAATTTTCGTATGCCCATCACCGTCGACTACTACATTACACTCAACTCTCCTTTCACTTATCTCGGTTGCGCACTGTTGGCCGAAATCGCCCAGCGAAATAACACAACCGTCAACATTAAACCCAGCAAATTTGGCCCTATTTTCGAACAGACAGGCGGGCTGCCGCTGCCGAAGCGCTCGCCGCAACGCCGTGCGTACCGAATGATGGAGCTGAAACGCTGGGGCGAGGTGCGAGGTATTCAGTTAACGCTTGAGCCTAAGTACTTCCCCTGCGACGAAGCAGCCGCGACGCGCCTGGTCATAGCGGCCAAGCTGCAAGGGAATGATGCCGTTAAACTGTCCCTGGAACTCGGGCGCGCGCTTTGGGAACGGGAGGAGTCTTTCGCCGATCCGGCAACGATCTCATCGGCCGCAAAGCGAGCTGGTCTCGACGCCGCAGAGCTACGTGCGAACGGCCCGTTGGACGCCGAACTCGACAACCTACATGATCAGTATACGAAGGAAGCGCTAGCGGCAGGCGTCTTCGGTGCACCGAGTTACGTGCTACCCTCCGGCGAGATATTTTGGGGTCAGGACCGACTGGAATTGTTGGATCGTACTTTGAAGCAGCTTGCGTAGTTAGGTGGTGAACCCACAAATTCCGAACTCGTCGCCGAAGTCAGTTCCGGGTCATTTGCGTCGGTTTGATCGCGCGCCACTCACTTCTGGTCTTCCCATATGAACAGATATCGGCAGCACCGCTCGGCAGGTCTCAAAGGTGCCAACGACGGAAATGCTGCGCTATTTAGCCAGCCTTGGCGGCGCTTCCCGATCTGACGGGACATCGCTGGACAGCATGATGGAGGCGTCAAATTCAGGGCCGGAAGGAGTCGCTCTTTCGGTGACCACGAGCTCGCTCCCGGGGGTGAACGTGCCGACCTCGATATCCCTGTTCGGAAGCATAACGATCGCCCTGTCGTCGACGTAGACGAGAACCGGGGCCATCAACCAGGCATCGGGCGAGGGCGTGCGCGCTGAATCGATGGCCGCACATGTCCATGCCTTGAGCTGGCGATAATATGGCTCGCTCCGCCAGGCAGATGGAAACTCCGGATCAACGTGCACCGCAAGGCGTCTTGCGGGATGATCGTATTGCAGCACCATCTTCGCCGTGCTGGGGCGCCACTCGGCTCCAAGCTTGGGGTCGATTAACCAAGTGCAATGGAACGAGCGGCAAGAGCCCGGACGAGTATCGTAGATTTTGCAGCCGTCGCGTCCAACCGTGCAATGAGAGCACCAGCGGCCTGCCGGCTTATCGAGCTCTTCTATCCGCAATAATTTGCAGCAAAGCGAGCACGATCCGCAGACGCGTCCTGGCACCGCTACAATGGGCTCCGCCATCACACCGTCTTCACAGCCACCAGCTTGAAGGTAAACGTGAGGAACATTACGCCAGACGCTTGATGCGAACCAGCCTTTGTTCCTCCCGAGACACATTCCAGTTCGGCTGCGGCAAGTTCGCGTGCCGGCTTCGCTGTTTCGCGCTCAACATGTTTGCGGTTCGTCATAACACCGGCTCCGTTCGATTTGACATTGAAGGATCTTGGAAGCCCAATTTTGCACGCATCTACTCGCGTGACCGTGACGTACATCACGATTCACTCCCCGATGGGAAGACCGGCAGGGCAGCGAAAATCGTCTCCAGCCCATCGAAGCATGTCCAGCCGGTCTCGGGTTAGGCCCCATGTCCGCTTCGCGTCAATCGCGCCCCAGTCGAACCGACAGCAAGTCTATCCATGTCCGTTATTCGGCCGAAAGCGGAAGTAAATTCAGAGCATTAGCGGCCCCGCTGCGGGTCGTCGCGGGTTGATCGCTCCGCCGCGGATGTGATTCAAGCTCCGAAACCGGAGCCTCGAATCATGCGTCACGAACTTAGCGCCAATGAATGGACCGCCATCAAACCGATGTTGCCGAACAAACCGCGCGGCGTTCGGCGCGTAAATAACCGTCGCGTGCTGCTTCAGCCCGTATCTGTGTCGCGCGCGGAAACCTGATCGAACGGTTCTTCAACAAGATCAAGCAATGTCGGCGTGTCGCGACCCGATATGACAGACTTACGGCTAACGATCTGGCGTTCATCAAGCTCGCGTCAATCCGCATTCGACCACGCGCTAATGAGTCCGCTCCCCAATTTAGATATGGGTCCCGGCTCTGCGAAGCGGCGTGACCGGACGATGCTGCGCATCGCCGGACGAACGCTGCATCGCGTCCGGGACACGAGACCTCAGGCCGCGGGATTCTTCGCCTGCTCCAGCGCTTTGGCGATCGAACGCAAATCCTGCCAGGCCATTTTCTTGTAGGACGGCGAGCGCAAGAGATAGGCCGGGTGGAAAGTGGCCATTGCGCGGATCACGCGGGTGCCGGTGTCGTAATCGAACCAGCGCCCTCGGGTTTTCATGATGCCCTCGCGCGTTGACAGCAAGGTCTGGGTCGAGGGATTGCCGAGCGTGACCAGCACGTCCGGATTCACCAGCTCTATTTGCCGCTGGATGAACGGCAGGCAGATTTGCGTCTCCTGCGGCGTCGGCGTCCGGTTGCCGGGCGGACGCCACGGAATGACGTTGGCGATGTAGGCGTTGCTGCGGTCAAGCCCGATCGCCGCGATCATGCGGTCGAGCAATTTGCCCGAGCGCCCGACAAACGGCCGGCCCTCGATGTCTTCCTCGCGGCCGGGAGCCTCGCCGACGAACATGATGCGCGCCTGCGGGTTGCCGTCGGCGAATACCAGGCGGGTCGCGGTGAATTTCAGCGCGCAGCCGTCGAACTTTTCCAGTAGCGCGCGCAGCGCTTCGAGCGAAGGTGCGGTTCGTGCTGCTTCCCGCGCCGACTGGATTGCCGCCTCCGGGAGAGGTGCCGGCTCGCCTCGCGCAGCCGGGATCGCGGCAACCGATGTCCTGACCGTTGCGGGTGGTGGCGTTTCTCGAGGTGCCGGGATTTCGCGAGGTCCGGGGACGATATCGGGATCGGACAGCCGGTTGACCGGTTCCTCCACCAGCGCACAGTCGACCCCGGCCTCCAGATAGAAGGTCAGCAATTGCTGAACATTGGGAGCGCGGTCAGGCGTCATGGCTGAACATTCAGGGGCATTGCGCCAATGTAGGATAGATCGCACCGCAGCGAAACGTCCCGCGAGCTGATTCCATGGTTGTTCTTCGGGCGAAAATCGGAAACAAACGGGCTTTAGAGACGTTCTCAACCGGGCTGAGATCAGATTCATGAGCACTGAAGAGCTTCCTCCGCGCGAATCCATGGAATTCGATGTCGTGATCGTGGGCGCCGGGCCGTCGGGCCTCGCCGCCGCGATCCGGCTGAAGCAGCTCAATGCCGATCTCGGGATTGTCGTGGTGGAAAAGGGCTCCGAAGTCGGCGCGCATATTCTATCCGGCGCGGTGATCGATCCGGTGTCGCTCGACAAGCTGGTTCCGGATTGGCGCGAGGACGCCGATTGCCCGCTCAAGACCCAGGTCAAGGTCGACCGATTCTTTTGGTTCACCGAGACCAGCGCGATCAAGCTGCCGAATTTCATCATGCCGCCGCTGATGAACAACCATCACTGCTATGTCGGCTCGCTCGGCAATGTCTGCCGCTGGCTGGCGCGAAAGGCGGAAGCACTCGGCGTCGAGATCTATCCCGGCTTTGCTGCGGCCGAGGTGCTTTATGACGCCAACGGCGCAGTGCGCGGCATCGCCACCGGCGACATGGGCGTCGCCAGGGACGGTTCGCACAAATCGTCCTACACGCGCGGCATGGAACTGCTCGGCAAATACACGCTGTTCGCCGAAGGCGCGCGCGGCAGCCTGTCCAAGCAGCTCATTGCGAAATATACACTCGACGCCAACAGCGAGCCGCCGAAATTCGGCATCGGTCTCAAGGAAGTCTGGCAGATCGATCCGGCCAAGCACCAGAAGGGCCTGGTTCAGCACGCCGTCGGCTGGCCGCTCAAGAACGACACGGGCGGTGGTTTGTTCTTCTACCACTATGACGAAAACCTCGTGTCGATCGGTTTCGTCGTGCATCTCAATTACGACGATCCCTACCTATCGCCGTTCGATGAATTCCAGCGCATCAAGATGCATCCCGCGGTGCGCGCGACGCTCGAAGGCGGCAAGCGGCTGGCGTACGGCGCGCGCGCCATCACCGAAGGCGGCTACCAGTCGGTGCCGCGGCTCAGCTTCCCCGGAGGTGCGCTGATCGGCTGTGCGGCGGGCTTCGTCAACGTGCCGCGCATCAAGGGCGTGCACAATGCGATGGGCTCGGGCATGCTTGCGGCCGAGCATGTCGCGGCGGCGCTCGGCGCCGGCCGCGCCAATGACGAGCTCGTCGAATACGAGAACGTCTGGCGCGATTCCGTCGTTGGCAAGGATCTCTACCCCGTCCGCAACGCCAAGCCGTTGCTGTCGAAGTTCGGCACATTCCTCGGTGCCGGGCTCGGTATCGTCGACATGTGGTGCAACACGCTCGGCTTCTCGCTGTTCGGAACGCTCTCGCATGCCAAGCCCGACCGCAAGACGCTCGATCCGGCGAAGACCCATACGCCGATCGCGCCGCCGAAACCTGACGGCAAGCTGACCTTCGACAAACTGTCGTCGGTGTTCCTCTCCAACACCAATCACGAAGAAGACCAGCCGGTTCACCTGAAGGTGGCCGATATGAACCTGCAGAAGACGTCCGAGCACGATGTCTATGCCGGCCCCTCCAACCGTTACTGCCCGGCCGGCGTCTACGAATGGGTCGAGGAGGCGGCCGGGCCGCGCTTCCAGATCAACGCCCAGAACTGCGTCCATTGCAAAACCTGCGACGTAAAGGATCCGAACGGCAACATCACCTGGGTTCCGCCGGAGGGTGGCGGCGGACCCAATTATGAGGCGATGTGACCACGATTGCGTGAGCCGGCCCGGGTGCGACCGCCCGGGTCCGGCCCCCGGCCACGATACCGCCACACTGAAAGCGTTTTCAGGCAAAGCTGGCAAAATCGGCGGCCACCGGGCCTCCCGTCAATCGATTCGTCATCCCCGTACCCCTGCCGTATCCTTGCGGTCGAACGCCAAACGCGGCATTGTCAGATGGCTTGATGCCGACGATTGGGTTCGCATTCGAGATCGATCGCAAGATCCGTCGTAAATTTTCCTGTCGTAAATTCCTGGAGCTAGGGCGAACCGTGATGTTTTCCATTCGTTTAAGTCGCTGCACGATTGCCGCACTCGCCTTCACCGCGCTCGCGGTGCCCGGCTCGCTTTCGGCGCAGACCCCCGATCATCCGGCCGACAACTCGGCGCAATTTCCGACCAGCCACGATTTGAAGTCGCTGACGATGTCGGGCAGCTATCTTGCCGCCCGCCATGCCAGCGTGGAGCGGGACGCAAGTTCGGCGGCGACGTTCTATCGCTCGGCGCTTCGCACCGATCCGAAGAACAACGAATTGCTCGACCGTGCCTTCATCTCCTCGCTCGCGGACGGGGATATTGACGAGGCCGTCAAGCTCGCCGACCGCATTCTGGTGATCGACAAATCCAATCGCGTGGCCCGCCTTGTGGTCGGTGTACGCGATCTGAAGCTGAAGAAATACGCGAGCGCGCAAGCCAACATCAATCAGTCGATCCGCGGACCGATCACCGATCTGGTGGCGACGCTGCTGTCGGGCTGGGCCAGCTACGGCGCCGGCGACACCAAGACGGCGGTCGCCAACATCGACAAGCTGACGGGGCCGGAATGGTATCCGATCTTCAAGGATCTGCACTCCGGCATGATCCTCGAACTCGCCGGCAAGGAAAAGGACGCCGGCGCGCGCCTGGAGCGAGCCTACAAGCTCGACGATTCGATGTTGCGGGTGGCCGACGCCAATGCGCGCTGGCTGTCGCGCAACAAGGATGCGCCGGCGGCGATGGCGGTATATGAGGCCTTCGACAAGAAGCTGCCGCGGCATCCTCTGGTGCTGGAAGGCCTGCGCGAAACCAGGGCCGGCAAGAAGCTGGCGCCGCTGGTGGATTCCGCACAGGCCGGCGCCGCCGAGGCGCTTTATGGCATCGGCGCCACGCTGACGCGCCGCGGCGGCGAAGACCTCGCGCTGGTCTATTTGCAGCTCTCGCTGTACCTCGTGCCCAACCATCCGCTGGCGCTGTTGTCGCTGGCCGATCTCTATGAGTCGGTGAAGAAGCCGGCGATGGCGATCAAGGTCTATGAGCGCATGCCGGCGAGCTCGCCGTTGAAGCGCAACGCGCAGATTCAGCTCGCGACCGACCTCGACGCCGCCGACCGCAGCGACGAGGCGATCAAGATCCTGAAGAGCGTCACGGCCGAGGATCCCAAGGACCTCGAAGCCATCATGGCGCTCGGCAATATCGAGCGCGGCCGCAAGAAGTTCGCCGATTGCGTCGTGACCTATTCGCAAGGCATCGATGCCTTGCCGAAGATCGAAGACAAGGCCAGCGAAGACAAGGCCAATGCGGTTTATTACTACTATCGCGGTATCTGCGAGGAGCGATCCAAGCAGTGGAGCAAGGCCGAAGCCGATATGCGCAAGGCGCTCGAACTGCAGCCCGAGCAGCCCCACGTGCTGAACTATCTCGGCTATTCGTGGATCGATCAGGGCATCAATCTCGACGAAGGCATGAAGATGATCAAGCGCGCCGTCGATCAGCGCCCGGATGACGGCTACATCGTGGACTCGCTGGGCTGGGCCTATTTCCGCATCGGCAATTACGAGGATGCGGTGAAGAACCTCGAGCGCGCGATCGATCTCAAGCCGGAAGACCCGACCATCAACGACCATCTCGGCGACGCCTATTGGCGCGTCGGCCGCACCCTGGAGGCAAAATTCCAGTGGGCCCATGCCCGCGACCTGAAACCCGAGCCGGAAGAGTTGCCGAAGATCGAGGCCAAGCTCGAAAACGGTCTGCCGGACGACACCTCTTCGGCGGCCTCCGCGGACAAGAAAAAAGAAGACGGCAAGGGCGGCTGATTTTAGCGGATGCCGATTCTTGGGGATCAAGGGGCCGGGACTGATCGCCGATGCTGATCGAGGAGGGGCGCGCCAAGGTCAACCTGACCCTTCGGGTGGTTGGCCGCCGCGTAGATGGCTACCACGAGCTGGAAAGCGTGGTGGCGTTCGCCGATTGCGCCGACCGCCTGAGTCTCGCGCCCGGTGCAGCACTTGATCTGACGATGTCAGGACCGCTGGCGCAGGCCTGTGGCGAGACATCAGACAATCTGGTGCTCAAGGCGGCGCATTTGCTGGGCGAGCGCGTGCCCGGCCTGAAGATCGGCAGTTTCACCCTCGACAAAGTGCTGCCGGTCGCGGCCGGAATCGGCGGCGGTTCCGCCGACGCGGCGGCGGCGCTGCGGTTGCTGGCGCAATTGAACGGCCTTGCGCTCGACGACAAGCGCTTGCTCGATGTCGCGCTGGAGACCGGCGCGGATGTGCCGGTCTGCCTCACTTCGCGCGCCTGCGACATGACCGGCGTTGGCGAGAGCTTGTTGCCGCTCAGCCTGCCGATCATGCCGTGCGTGCTGGTCAATCCGCGGGTGCCGGTCGCGACCAGGGACGTGTTCGCGGCGCTTGGCTTGCGTCATGGCGAGCTTCTGGTCGGCGCCGCCGACGTGATCCAGGCCACCGCCTGGCCGGAGAAGGGCGCCTCGGTCGAAGACTGGGTGGAAGTCCTCGCTGCCAGTTCCAACGATCTGGAAGCGCCGGCCACGCGCATCCAGCCCGTGATTGGTGAAGTGATCGCGGCGCTCAGCGCCACCAATGGGGCCTGGCTGGCGCGGATGTCGGGCTCGGGCGCAACCTGCTTTGCGATCTTCGAGAATACCGCCGAGGCGCAGCGCGCGGCCCGGAAAATCCAGCTCGATCATCCGCAGTGGTGGGTGCATGCCGGGGTGTTGAGCTAGCTTGCTCACACGCTAAAAAAATTAGAGTTCGTCGTGCCCGGCCTTGTGCGGGGCATCCACGTCTTCTTGGCGCTTAAGACGTGGATGGCCGGAACAAGCCCGGCCATGACGAACTTGAATGCAAGTAGTTGCGTCGGGCTAATGCGACCTCGCCAGACAAAACGCCACCACCTGCTCGAGCGCGGTCTTCATCGCGGATGCCGGAAACAGCGCCAGCGCGTCCACCGCCATCGCGCCGTAGTGCTGGGCGCGGTTGATGGTGTCCTCGAGCGCGCGGTGCTTGGTCATCAGGCCGATGGCGTGATCGAGATCGCCGCCGCCGATCTCGCCCCGCTCCAGCGCCTTGACCCAGAAGGCGCGCTCGCCGTCATTGCCGCGGCGGAACGCCAGCACCACCGGCAGCGTGATCTTGCCCTCGCGGAAATCGTCGCCGATGTTCTTGCCGAGCTTGGCGGCCTTGCCGCCATAGTCGAGCACATCGTCCACCAGTTGAAACGCGATGCCCAGATTCATGCCGACCGAGCGGCACGCGGTCTGCTCGGCCTTCGGTCGATTGGCGATCACCGGGCCGACCTCGCAGGCCGCCGCAAACAGCTCGGCGGTCTTGCCGCGGATCACGGCGAGATATTCGTCCTCGGTGGTCGCGGTATTCTTCGCCGCCGCAAGCTGCATGACTTCGCCTTCGGCGATGGTCGCCGCGGCCGAGGAGAGAATGTCGAGCGCGCGCAGCGAGCCGACCTCGACCATCATGCGAAAGGCCTGGCCGAGCAGGAAGTCGCCGACCAGCACGCTGGCCTCGTTGCCCCACAGCATGCGCGCGGACAGTTTGCCGCGCCGCAATTCGCTTTCGTCGACCACGTCGTCATGCAGCAAGGTCGCGGTATGCATGAACTCGACGGAAGCCGCGAGCTTGATATGGCCGTCGCCGGAATAGCCGGTGAGGCCGGCCATCGCCAGCGTCAGCATCGGCCGCAGCCGCTTGCCGCCTGAGGAAATCAGGTGATTGGCGACCTCGGGGATCATGGTGACTTCCGAACCGGTCCGCGACAGAATTGTGGCGTTGACGCGCTCCATGTCGGCGGCGACAAGCTCGACCAACTGATCGATCGAAGCGCCCGAGGGGCTCTCGAAGGGTACAATTACCGCCACGCGGGTCTCCACATTTGCCACATTCGCTCTATGCTCAGATATAACAATAGAAAGTGCCGGGGTATGCGGCAAGGGCACGATGCGGTTGACATGCCGTTGCGCAGCCCGAACGTCCGGCCGACAAAGGAGAACCTCAATTGCGGGAATTGGTTCGAACCAACGATATGGTGCTGGTTTCGGCCATCGGCGCGCTGCTCGATGGTGCCAATATTCACCACCTCGTGCTGGACCAGAACATGAGCATTATCGAAGGTTCCCTCGGGGTCCTGCCACGACGGATTCTGGTTCATGACGACGACAATCGCGAGGCCCGTCAGATTCTCAGCGATGCCGGGCTGTCTCACGAACTTCGGGCCGATGAGTGAGGGCGTTGAGTGAATCTTGGGGTGAGTTCACCGAGGATGCGTTTCTCGGCGGCCAATTGCGTCTTCGCCAGCCGAGGTCGGGTCATCGCGCCGGCCATGACGCCATGCTGCTGGCCGCGGCGACCCTGGCCCGTTCGGGCGATCGCGTGGTTGATTTCGGCGCCGGCGTCGGGGCCGCCGGCCTCGCGGTCGCCAGACGCGTGGCCGGCATCGAACTCGTTCTCGTCGAGATCGATTCTGAGCTGGCGAGGCTTGCGCGCGGCAACGCCGCTGCAAATGCGATTGCCGCCGATGTCGTCGTGCTGGACGTGACGTCGGCCGCCGACGCCTTTGCCGCCGCCGGCCTGTCTCCCGATAGTGTCGACGTCGTACTGATGAATCCGCCATTCAACGATCCGGCGCGGCACCGCGCCTCGCCGGACAAGGCGCGAACGGTCGCGCATGTCGCGACCTCTGCGACGCTGGAAGACTGGATTCACGCAAGCCGCCGCATCCTGAAATCCGGCGGTGTCCTCAGCTTGATCTGGCGTGCCGACGGTCTCACGGAGGTGCTGGCAGCACTCGATCGCGGCTTTGGCAGCCTCGACATCCTGCCGGTTCACGGGGACGCGGCGACGCCAGCGATTCGGTTGCTGGTTCGCGCGCGCAAGGGCGGCAAGGCGCCGACACGCCTACATGCCGCGCTGATGCTCAACGATCAGTCGTCGCTGCCTAATAAACAGGTAGAGGAGGTGCTTGCCGGGAAGAGGGTATTGCCGTTGGCGATACCCTGAATACGGCTCAATCGCTCAATGCTTTGAGCAGGAGCGGCTCTTATGGAAGCGTTTTGGAGCGCTGTTCTGGCGTCGAAGTGAAGTGAACCGCGGTTAAAAGTGTACCGATCAACATCATCAGCAGATAGATTTTCATTTCTTTCTCCGCTGCGCCGTTGCGGCCCAGTCACCGATTGCAATGCAAAAGGCGTTCCATTGGTTCAATGACAGGCGGGCGATAAGAAATGGTTAAATTTGAGGTAACGGCATGACGGAACAAACGGGCGATCGCGGCGGATGGCCAAGTCTAATCGACAATCTGATCGGCAGGTTGAAGGAATTGCTTCCGGCGCGCTGGCGGCGTGGAACCGCTGTCGTCCCTGTGGTCCGGCTGTCCGGCACCATCGGGGCGGTGACGCCGCTGCGGCCCGGCATGTCGCTGGCCGGCGTCGCCCGCACGCTCGAGCGCGCTTTCGCCACCAGGAATGCCAAGGCGGTGGCGCTGGTGATCAATTCGCCCGGCGGTTCGCCGGTGCAGTCGCGCCAGATCTATCTGCGGATCAGGCAACTCGCCGCGGAAAAGAAACTGCCGGTGCTGGTGTTCGTCGAGGATGTCGCGGCATCCGGCGGCTACATGCTCGCCTGCGCCGGCGACGAGATCTTCTGCGATCCCAGTTCGATCCTGGGCTCGATCGGCGTCGTCGGCGGGTCGTTCGGATTTCAGGAGTTGATCAAGAAGATCGGCGTCGAGCGGCGGCTCTATACGGCCGGCGCGCACAAGGCGATGCTCGATCCGTTCAAGCCGGAAGATCCTGATGACGTGGCGCGCGTCAAGGCGCTGCAGGGCGAGATCCACGCCATCTTCATCGCGCTGGTGAAACAGAGCCGGGGTAGCCGGCTCAAGGGTGCCGAGGACGTGCTGTTCACCGGCGAATATTGGGCGGGAGAGACCTCGGTTTCGCTGGGCCTTGCGGATGCGATCGGCGACCCGCGCTCGATCTTGCGTGCCCGCTACGGCGACAAGGTCAAGACGCCGGTGGTCGCGCCGGCGGCCGGGATGCTGTCGGGTCTTCTGGGCCGCAAATCCGTAGGCGCCTCGGCGCTGGGCCAGTTGGACGGTATCGGGGGCCTGCCGGACGAGCTGATCTCAGCATTGGAGACCCGGGCAATTTGGGCCAAATTCGGGTTCTGAGAGCGGGCCGGCCGCGCCATTTCGCCCCGTATAATGCGATTGCGGGCCGGCCCGGCTTGCGCGACAATGTGGCTTGGGGGCTTGACGAATGAACGACGAGGATCGACCGATGCCGCCGCTGATCGCATTTGCGGGTGCCCTGGGAGGGTTGGCCGTGGTCCGCTGGGCTTACCGGACAGCCCTGAGGGTCAACAGGGAACTGGAAGAGGCGCGGATGGCGCGCGTCGCAGAAGCGGCCCGATCGAGCGAGATCCCGACGCTGCGCCGGGACCCCACCACCGGCGCTTACCGGCCCGGCTGATATCAGGCGAATTGGCCTCAACAGAGCCTCCGTTCCGGGTGGGTCGGAACGGAGGTTCTATTTTCTTTATTTTGACGCGTTTACTTCACGCGAACCGGAATCCACCCCGCATCAAGTGCGGGGCAGGCTTTCGCTGGAAAACGCTCTAAAAAAGACTTCGCCGGCTTCAGGGTGGGGGCACACCCTTGAGAGCCGGCGAGCAAGCCTGGAGGCTTGGAATGCTGTTCATGTTATAGGGCGGCGCGATTCCCGCCAGTCACGATCCAGTCTCGACCGATCACAAACACCGGCGCGATCTATCCGGACATCGCCTTGATTATCGGTTCCCCCGCCGATACGGTCCCGCGCGCTTGCCGATCCCCAGGCTGAAGATCTGATCTGACCCGACCATGAACGCTCTGCCTCCGCATATGCGCCCGGAACACTCGTTCCAGGGCTTCATTCTGGCCCTGCAGCGGTTCTGGGCCGATCAGGGCTGCGTGATCCTGCAGCCCTACGACATGGAAATGGGGGCGGGAACGTTTCATCCGGCCACGACATTGCGCGCGCTGGGGCCAAAGCCTTGGAAGGCCGCCTATGTGCAGCCCTCGCGCCGGCCGAAGGATGGCCGCTACGGCGAAAACCCCAACCGGCTGCAGCACTATTACCAGTTCCAGGTGATCATCAAGCCATCGCCGCCGGACCTTCAGGAATTGTACCTGAAGTCGCTCGCCGCCATCGGCATCGATTCAGGCCTGCACGACATCCGCTTTGTCGAGGACGATTGGGAAAGCCCGACGCTCGGCGCGTGGGGGTTGGGATGGGAATGCTGGTGCGACGGCATGGAAGTGTCGCAGTTCACCTACTTCCAGCAGGTCGCGGGCGTCGAATGCGCGCCGGTCGCCGGCGAACTGACTTACGGACTGGAGCGGCTCGCCTGTTATCTGCAGGGCGTCGACCGCATCATGGATCTCAACTTCAACGGCCGCGATGGCGCCGAGAAGGTCACTTATGGCGACGTCTTCCTGCAGGCCGAGCAGGAATATTCCCGGCACAATTTCGAATATGCCGACACAACGATGCTGTTCGAGCAGTTCAGGATGGCCGAGCAGGCCTGCCGGAAATATCTCGAACTGGGCTGGAAAAGCGGCAGCAACCGCCAGGAGCACCTGATGGCGCTGCCGGCCTATGACCAGTGCATCAAGGCCAGCCACGCCTTCAATCTGCTCGATGCGCGCGGCGTGATCTCGGTGACCGAGCGGCAGAGCTACATCCTGCGCGTACGCGAGCTGGCGAAAGCCTGCGGCGAAGCCTGGGTGCACACCGAAGCGGGAGGCGCGACATGAGCGAGCAGCCGGCAATAGGCGGCAGAGTTCCGATTCCGGTCGAGGTGGAAGCCGGCAAGGATTATTGGTGGTGCGCCTGCGGCAAGTCCGCCAGCCAGCCGTTCTGCGACGGCAGCCACAAGGGCTCCGGATTTTCGCCGATGCAGTTCACCGCGCCGGAAACCAGGAAAGTGTTCTTCTGCACCTGCAAGCGCACGCGACGACGCCGCTATGCGATGGCTCGCATAACAGGCTGGCAACGTCCGTCTAGACGCAACACGCGATGAGCGCTCCTGCTCCCCTCCCCCTTGCGGGGAGGGGTCGGGGGTGGGGGTCCACAGATGATGACGGTTATGATTGAATCGCGAACGATGATTGATCGTCAGCGAGAATTTGCACGTCGGATGCGCGCAGAGCCGACGGATGCCGAGCGCGTACTCTGGCGAAGGCTTCGCCATGACATCGCGCTGGCGGGCTCGCATTTTCGGAGGCAAGCTCTTGTCGGCCCATTTATCGTGGATTTTATCAGTCGCAAGGCAAAGCTCGTCATCGAACTCGATGGCGGACAGCATGATTGGCAGCAAGCGTCCGATGCGTTGCGCACGCACCGTATTGAAGCCGCCGGCTATCGTGTTTTACGTTTCTGGAATCACGATGTAATTGGAAATCTTGAAGGGGTGTTGAGCGAGATTCAACGCGCGTTGCCCCCCACCCCCGACCCCTCCCCGCAAGGGGGAGGGGAGTCACGTCAGCGTGCGAAGCGTGCGCCGCGCCTTTCTCGCAAAGAACGCCACTGATGCCTGATCTCCTGCTCGAACTTTTTTCCGAAGAAATTCCCGCCCGCATGCAGGCCAAGGCGGCCGACGATCTGCGCCGCATGGTCACTGATAAACTGGTCGCCGAGGGGCTGGTCTATGAGGGCGCCAAGGCATTCGCGACGCCGCGGCGGCTGACGTTGACGGTGCATGGCATTCCGGCGCGGCAATCTGACCTCAAGGAAGAGCGCAAGGGTCCGCGCGTCGGCGGGCCGGATGCGGCCATTCAGGGTTTCCTCAAGGCGACGGGGTTGACCTCGCTTGAACAAGCCAAAATCCAGCGCGATCCGAAAAAGGGCGATTTCTACATCGCGCTGATCGAGAAGCCCGGCCGCGCCACCCTGGACGTGCTCGCCGACATGCTGCCGGTGATCGTGCGCACCTTTCCGTGGCCGAAATCGATGCGCTGGGGCGCGCGCTCGGCGCGATCCGGCGCGCTGCAATGGGTGCGGCCGCTGCACGCCATCGTCGCCAGCTTCGGCATCGATACCGAAGAGCCTGATGTGGTGAAGTTCGCCATCGACGGCATCGAGGCCGGGCAGACCACCTACGGCCATCGCTTCATGGCGCCGGCAGCCATTAGCGTTCGCCGCTTCGAGGATTATCAGGCCAAATTGCAGGCGGCCAAGGTGGTGCTCGATCCGCAGGCGCGCAAGGATATCATTCTCGCCGACGCCAGGCAGCTTGCATTCGCGCAAGGCTTTGAGCTGATCGAGGATCAGGCGCTGCTCGATGAAGTGGCTGGCTTGGTCGAGTGGCCGGTGGTGATGATGGGATCGTTCGAGCCGGAGTTTCTCTCGATTCCATCCGAGGTGATCCGCGCCACGATCCGCACCAACATGAAATGCTTTGTGGTCAGCGATCCCAAAACCGGCAAGCTGACCAACAAGTTCATCCTCACCGCCAACATCGAAGCGCCGGACGGCGGCAAGACCATCGTCGGCGGCAACGAGCGCGTGATCCGCGCGCGGCTGAGCGACGCCAAGTTTTTCTACGAGACCGATCTCAAGACCAGGCTCGAAGACCGGCTGCCGAAATTCGAGAACATCGTTTTTCACGAAAAGCTCGGCAGTCAGGCCGAGCGCATCGCGCGGATCGAACGCCTGGCCGCCGAGATCGCGCCGCTGGTCGGCGCCGATGTCGAGAAGACCAACGCGCGGCGCATCTGGCGAAGGCGGATTTGCTGACCGAAGTCGTCGGCGAATTCCCGGAGCTGCAGGGCTTGATGGGAAAATACTACGCGCTGGCGCAGGGCGAGGACGCCTCCGTCGCCGCGGCAAGCGAGGAGCATTACAAGCCGCAGGGGCCGGCCGATCGCGTGCCGACCGATCCGGTGTCGGTGGCTGTGGCGCTGGCGGACAAGATCGACACGTTGGTGGGTTTCTGGGCGATCGATGAGAAGCCGACGGGCAGCAAGGATCCGTATGCGTTAAGGCGCGCGGCGCTAGGGGTAATTAGGTTGATTCTCTCAGATGAGATCGGATATCTCATTCAGCTTCCATATCTCCCGGATGCGCACAGCGGTCTTGTCATTTGAGCATCCAGGTCCAGCTTGCGAGGTATTCGCTGTCGGCACAAGCTGACAGAGGATGGCTCTTCGATGTCAAGATGTCGAGTAACTCTGATGTACGTTGCACGTGTCGAGCTGATCGCAAGACTGAATGGTCCAACTCCTCGAAGATAGCGAATTGCAAGATGCGCGAGCTTGCTCTCCTTCTTCGCCGACCGCCTGAAAGTTCAGCTCCGCGATCAAGGCGCGCGGCAGATCTCGTCGACGCCGTGTTCTCGTTTGACGGCCAGGACGATCTCCTGATGGTGGTCCGCCGCGTCGAGGCGCTCGGCAAATTTCTCGATACCGACGATGGCAAGAATCTGCTCGCCGGCACCAAGCGCGCCAGCAACATCCTCTCGATCGAGGAAAAGAAGGACAAGCGTAGTTTCGACGGCGCGCCCGACGCCGCGTTGTATTCGCTTGAACAAGAGAAGACGCTGGCAACGGCGATCGATCAGGTGAAGGCGGAAGCCAGCGCCGCCGTCGCCAAGGAAGACTTCGCCGGCGCGATGAGCGCGATGGCGAAACTGCGCCCGGCGGTGGATGCGTTCTTCGACAAGGTGAAGGTCAACGACGACGATCCGAAAGTGCGCGAAAATCGCCTGAAGCTGCTCAATGAAATCCGCGCCGCGACCCGCGCGGTGGCGGATTTTTCCAAGATACAGGATTGAGTTCGGCGCAGGGCGTTTGCTCCGTCATGCCCGCGCTTGTCGCGGGCATCCACGTCTTTCTTCACCGCCTAAGCAAGACGTGGATGGCCGGGACGAGGCCCGGCCATGACGAAAAAAGGAAAAAGTGATTTGCATGTCTAGTCCTGCTTTCAAAAATATTTCCATTCCCTTCTGACGCAAATCACCTGCATATCCCTCGCCATCCCGTCCCACACAGAGGGGCGTTTCGCGATCGTCACGAACGTAGGGCACGGGATGCGATGGACGTGGGCGGCGCACCTGACGAGCGCGCGGTTTGCGGACGGCGAAGTCGTGTGGTCCTGACGCCCCGACGCTGGTGTCAAGTTGGCGGAAGAGATTCTGCTGACGACGGTGGCAAACAAGCCCGGTCACCGGGGAGAGCGCGAAGTAACCGTTAAAACCATTGCGCGGGGAATGCCGGGCGATCCGGCGTGACCGTGGTGACTAACGCGCGTGCTTACTACCACACCACGCGCGGCTGCGGGCGCTTCGGGCGCCCGGCATTCCCTGCGCCCTCTGATTTCAGAAGGCGGGACGTGTACGCAAAACTCGCGCGAAACGCGCGGCGAGATCGCGAAGCTGTGTCTTACCGTCATTGCGAGCGAAGCGAAGCAATCCACGCTTGCTTTCTTGCTGCCTCATGGATTGCTTCGCTTCGCTCGCAATGACGATCCCAACATCCTCACGTCGCGGCTGTTTGAAAATGAATCTGTTGTCGGGCAGCGCGTCGCTCCCGACACCCAAAGAAAAGCCCCGCCCGGCGGGGGGAACCGGACGAGGCCTTTGTGTCCGGGGCGCCGCTGCGGGCACCGGACAACTCGTTCAGGACGTCAGCTTACTCGACCACCTGAACGATGCGGCGGGAGCGCGGATCGACCAGCACGGTCCGGCCGTTCACCACGGTGTAGCGGTAGGGCGTGACAGCATAGGTCTGCGGCACGTCATAATAGGTGACGCCCGCTTCCGGCAGCACGCCGCCCACGATCACGCGATCCGGAATGGTGTAGGTCGGCACGCGCTCGCGCACGATATATTCGCGGAACGCCGGACGCTGATCGACGGCGATGCCATCGACGTCGTCGTTGACGATCACGTTGCCGCCGCGAACCACGCCGGTAGTGATCGCGCTCTGCGCCTGCGCCGCGATCGGTGCGCTGATGGCGCCTGCGACCGCCGCAATGGCAAGTATCCTGTATCGCATGTTCAACTCCTTTGCGATGATGCACGCCCGCTTGCGCCGGCACGCAATTCCATCCAATTCGTCGCGCGGAGCATCGTTCCCGAGAAATCGCGATCACATACGCGGCCATTTTTGGCTTTTTTCGCGTGCATGGGAACCCGATGAAGCCGCGCGCGTCTCCTATCGGGGAACCGCTTGAGCGGATAAAATGCCGTCCTCGATTCGACTTTTCACAGCGCCAAAGTCACAGCCACAGCGGAGACACCTCAAAATGACCCTGACCGTCGCTCACATTTCTCCGATCATGTCGGTGATTGCAGGCCTGCTGATCTTGATCATGCCGCGGCTGCTCAATCTGGTGGTCGCGGTGTTTCTGATTCTCAATGGCCTGATCGGACTCGGGCTGCTCAAATGGCTTCACATGTAGCGTCGAAACGCGCCTCGCGCCTTGCGCGGAACCGCCCAAACGTGGTGTATGGCGCGCATCTTCTTCCCCTCCTTGCGGATATCAGAAGTCATGGCCAAAGCCGTCGCTAAATCCAAGAAAATCGCAGCGAAATCAAAGCCATCCGTGCCGGCCCGGGCCAAGGCCGCGCCGCCCGCTACCGCTCGCAAAGCCCTACAGAAGAGCCCGGCCAAGCCGGCGCCGAAGCCCCCTGGCAAGACGGCCGCAACCAAGCCCGCGGCTGAGGCCGTGAAATCCGGCAAATGGGTGTTCACATTCGGCGACGGCAAGGCTGAGGGCAAAGCGGGTCTTCGCGATCTGCTCGGCGGCAAGGGCGCCAATCTTGCCGAGATGGCCAATCTGGGCCTGCCGGTGCCTCCGGGCTTCACCATTCCAACCTCGGTGTGCACTTACTTTTACGCGCACGACAAATCCTATCCGAAGGAATTGAAGGCGCAGGTCGAAAAGGCGCTCGACCATGTCGGCAAGCTTGCCGGCAAGGCGTTCGGTGACGCGAAGAATCCGCTGCTGGTTTCGGTGCGCTCCGGCGGCCGCGCCTCGATGCCGGGCATGATGGATACCGTGCTCAATCTCGGCCTCAACGACAAGACCGTCGAGGCGCTGGCCGAAATGTCCGGCGATCGCCGCTTCGCCTATGACAGCTATCGCCGCTTCATCACCATGTATTCCGACGTGGTGCTCGGCTTCGAGCATCATCACTTCGAGGATATTCTCGATACCTTCAAGGACGGCCAGGGCTATTCGCTCGACACCGATCTCACCGGCGACGACTGGGTCGATGTGGTCGGCCGCTACAAGGATGCGGTGGCGCGCGAAACCGGCCAGGATTTCCCGCAGGATCCGCATGCGCAATTGTGGGGCGCGATCGGCGCGGTGTTTTCATCGTGGATGAACGCGCGCGCGGTGACCTACCGGCGGCTGCATGACATTCCGGAATCCTGGGGCACCGCAGTCAACGTCCAGGCGATGGTGTTCGGCAATATGGGCGAGACCTCGGCGACCGGCGTTGCGTTCACGCGCAACCCCTCGACCGGCGAGAGCAAGCTGTACGGCGAATTCCTGATCAACGCGCAGGGCGAAGACGTGGTGGCGGGCATCCGCACGCCGCAGGACATCACCGAATATGCGCGCCAGGAATCCGGCTCCGACAAGGCCTCGATGGAAGTCGCAATGCCCGAGGCGTTCAAGGAATTGACGCGGATCTACACGCTGCTCGAAAAGCATTACCGCGACATGCAGGACATGGAGTTCACGGTCGAGCAGGGCAAGCTGTGGATGCTGCAGACCCGCGGCGGCAAGCGCACCGCGAAAGCGGCGTTGCGCATCGCCGTCGAACTCGCCAATGAAGGCCTGATCTCCAAAAAGGACGCGGTGTCGCGGATCGATCCGGCGTCGCTCGATCAATTGCTGCATCCGACCATCGATCCCTCGGCGACGCGCGATGTCATCGCCACCGGCCTTCCGGCGTCGCCGGGCGCCGCCGCCGGCGAGATCGTGTTCTCGTCCGATGAGGCCGCCAAACTGCAGGCCGATGGCCGCAAGGTCATCCTGGTGCGGATCGAGACCAGCCCCGAGGACATTCACGGCATGCATGCCGCCGAAGGCATCCTGACCACGCGCGGCGGCATGACCTCGCATGCCGCGGTGGTCGCGCGCGGCATGGGCAAGCCCTGCGTCTCGGGCTGCGGCACCATCCGCGTCGATTACGGCCGTGGCACCATGAGCATCGGCTCACGGACCTTCAAGACCGGTGATGTCATTACCATCGACGGATCGGTGGGTCAGGTGCTGGCCGGGCGGATGCCGATGATCGAACCGAAACTGTCGGACGAATTCGGCACGCTGATGGGCTGGGCCGATTCGGTCCGCAAGCTCGGGGTTCGCGTCAACGCCGATACGCCGGAGGATGCACGCACGGCGATCAAATTCGGCGGCGAAGGCATCGGGCTTTGCCGCACCGAGCACATGTTCTTCGAGGAGACGCGAATTCGCACCGTGCGCGAGATGATTCTCGCCGAGGACGAGCAGGCCCGCCGCGCCGCGCTGTCGAAGCTGCTGCCGATGCAGCGCGCCGATTTCGTCGAGCTGTTCGAAATCATGAAGGGCCTGCCGGTGACGATCCGGCTGCTCGATCCGCCGTTGCATGAATTCCTGCCGCACACCCAGGCCGAGATCGAGGAAGTCGCGCGTGCGATGAACACCGATCCGCGGCGGCTGGCCGATCGGGCCCGCGATCTCGCCGAATTCAATCCGATGCTCGGCTTCCGCGGCTGCCGGCTGGCGATTGCCTATCCGGAAATCGCCGAGATGCAGTCGCGCGCGATCTTCGAAGCCGCGGTCGAGGCCGAAAAACGCACCGGCAAGGCGGTAGGCCTTGAGGTGATGGTGCCGCTGATTGCGACCAAGGCCGAGTTCGATCTGGTCAAGGCGCGGATCGACGCCACCGCGCAGTCGGTGATGAAGGAAACCGGAAAGAAGCTCAGCTATCAGGTCGGCACCATGATCGAACTGCCGCGCGCCTGCCTGATGGCCGGCGACATCGCCAGCACCGCGGAATTCTTTTCGTTCGGCACCAACGATCTGACGCAGACCACCTATGGCATCAGCCGCGATGACGCCGCAGGCTTCCTCGGGACCTACATTGCCAAGGGAATCCTGGAGATCGATCCGTTCATCTCGGTCGATCGCGATGGCGTCGGTGAACTGGTCAAGATCGGCGTCGCACGCGGGCGCAAGACCCGCCCCGATCTCAAGGTCGGCATTTGCGGCGAGCATGGCGGCGATCCTGCTTCCGTCGCGTTCTGCCACGAGATCGGGCTGGATTACGTCTCGTGTTCGCCCTACCGCGTGCCGATCGCGCGGCTGGCCGCAGCGCAAGCCGCACTCGGCAAGGCGGTCACTAGCCAGGCGTGAGGCTGACCGCGTATGTCAGCGTCATCCCGAGGTGCGAGGGCGGATGCAAATGCCCTCGCCGAAGACTTTCTTTCATCATTTTTGTTGACGCGATATTTACCAATTTGTTCGAGCGCCCGTTTACCAACGTTTTCGATGTGATGGCGCCAACCCCGGCCTCCGCTTGCGTGTATCTCGCGCGCACCACCGGTTAACCCCCTCGCAACCTAAATTAGATACCAACAAAAAAGATCGAATTGCACGGAAGTACTGGGTTCGGTCGCCTTTGTGTGTGTAGCGTTGCGTGAGCGTACCGATGTTAGAGTTGCGTAACCGGCCGAAGGGCGCGCGTTTCGCGTCCTTCGGTCTTGGTCTTTGCGTCTTCGCATTGATCCCGACAGAAGTTGGATATCAGGACATCGCATCGCTGCTGGCCCGGCAGCCGGGCGTCGCCGAGCGCTGGCAGAGCCGTGTTTTCTCGGCGGTCTCCACCATGCAGCTCGCCACCTACAGCTTCGGGCGTCCGATCGGGACGTCTTCTCCGCAGAGCGCGACCTTTCAGCTCGCCAGCCTCGACAATCGGGGCCTCGACGTCACCGGCACGGTGACGCGTAATCCGATTGCGCAGCCGCCGCAGCGCTATCAGGCAGCGGAATTCCCCAAGGTCGACCGCACCCTGAAGGGCGATCGCCTCGTCAAGGTCCCGCCCGAGCCGGCGGCGCCGGTGAATGCCGCGCCCGCGAATCAGGATCCCTCGACATCCAACGCATCGGTGATGGGTGCCAAAACCGCCGGTGCTGCGCCTGCCGCCGATCACGTCTCGCTCGATCCGGAACTTCAGGCGGCGCTGAGCGCGCCGCCGCTTCCGCAATACGATGTCTCGATGTCGCTCGAAGCCCAACCGCTCGACGACCTGAAAGCCGCGCCCGATGCGGCTGCCATTCCGCTGGAGCCCACCCCATCGCACGATGGCTTCTCGGTGAAGACCGCGAGCCTGTTTTTCGGAAGCTCGTCGCTGGGAGCCTCGGCGGAAAGCATGGAGCGCTGGCAGCCCGGCGAGGAGCCGATGGTGGTGTTGCCGCGCGCGCTCCCCGATCCGGACATGAAGGCGACAGCGGCGCCGCCGCCGTCGGTTGCGGATGAGCCCGCCAAGGCCGCGGCCAGCGGCGAGAGCATCGCCGCCAAGGGCGAAGTCAATTCAGACAATCAGCGTGCCAAGACGCCGGCCGAACGCCTTGGCCTGTTCGACGAGAATGCGCGCGCGAAATCGGAGAAATGCCTCGCCGAGGCAGTCTATTTCGAAGCGCGCGGCGAAGCCGTGCGCGGCCAGATCGCGGTCGCCCAGGTCGTCATGAACCGTACCTTCTCCGGTTTCTATCCGAACACGGTGTGCGGCGTGGTCTACCAGAACAAGCATCATCACATGGCGTGCCAGTTCACCTTTGCGTGCGACAATAACCCCGACGTGGTGACCGAGCCGGACATGTGGGACCGCGCCAAGAAAATCGCCAAGGCGATGCTCGACGGTCAACTTTGGCTGCCGGAAGTGGACAAGTCGACCCACTACCACGCCTATTGGGTGCGCCCGTCCTGGGTGAACGAGATGAAGAAGATGTACAAATTTGGCGTGCACACCTTCTACCGGCCGCGCGCCTGGGGTGACGGCAGCGAAGCGCCGAGTTGGGGAACGCCCGCACAAACCGCGGCTATCTCGGCGAAGCTCGCGGAAGCCGCCAAGAGCTCGGCGGAAATCTCGGAGACGAGCGTCCGGCGCTAGCGCGCAGACCGAAACATCCCGTCATCCTCAAGGCTCGCGACGCTCACACCTCGAGCGACAACGACCAAGCCGTGGCAAGAGGATGACGAAAGCTTACGTATCGATATCCAGCGCAACATCGAAATTCGGCGCCGAATGGGTCAGCGCGCCGGACGAGGCATAGTCCACGCCGGTCGCTGCGATCTTCGCGATCGAGCCTTGCGTGACGTCGCCGGACGCCTCCAGCACCACGCGGCCCCGGGCCAGCTTCACCGCTTCGGTCAGCTCGGCGATATTCATATTGTCGAGCAGCACCACGTCGGCCAAGCCGGTATCGAGCACTTCGCGCAGTTGCGCGATGGTATCGACCTCGATCTCGACCTTGACCAGATGGCCGGTATGCGCCCGCGCGCGCTGCAGCACGGCGGTGACGCCGCCGGCGACCGCGATGTGGTTGTCCTTGATCAGGATCGCATCATCGAGCCCGAAGCGATGGTTAAATCCGCCGCCGCAGCGCACGGCGTATTTCTCGAGCGCGCGAAGGCCCGGCGTGGTCTTGCGGGTGCAGCAGATCCGCATTTTGGTGCCGGCGGTATGGCGGACATAATCGGCGGTGAGGGTGGCGATACCGGAAAGCCGGCCGACAAAATTCAGCGCGGTGCGCTCGCCGGTCAGCACAGCGCGCGCCGGCCCCGAAATCGTCAATACCTGGACGCCCGCGGCGACCACCCCGCCATCACGAAAATGAGCCTGGATGCTGATATCCGGCGACAGTTTTTGAAACACTGCAACCGCCAGCGGCAGTCCGGCGATCACGCCGGATTGTCGCGCCACCAGGACGGCGTGGGCGTGGGTGGTTTCCGGGATGGTGGCCATCGAGGTGATATCGCCGGCGCGCCCGAGATCTTCGTTCAGCGCGCGCTGCACGACTTCGTCGATCGCGAGCGGCGACAGAAAGGCTTCCGGATGCAGGAGCGAGGTTGCTGTTGTCATGATGCGTGCTTCCAACATGCGTATTTCCAATCAGGCGTTCACGGGTTGCGCCAACCGCGCCGGATTGCGGTCCGACAGTGACGCCGCGATATCCCGCGCCGCCGCCAGCGTCGTCATGGTGCGATGCGCCAGCGCCGGCTTTTCGGCGGGATGATCGATGCGATACTGCGCGCCGCGGCTTTCGCGTCGGGTCCAAGCCGACGCCGCCACCAACAGTGCCGTGGTGGCCATGTTGCGCAGCGCGATATTGCCGGTGTCCCGCTCGATGTCAGCGAACGACCGCACGGCTTCCGCCAACCGGTCGCCATCGCGGATCACGCCGACATGCGAGGTCATCATCGCCCGAAGGTTTGCCTCGGTGAGCGGCGGCATGGCGCAATTTCGCGGTATGACCAACGCCGTCGGCATGCGGGACGGTGCGGCGATGGTTTGGCCCGCGATATCCTCGGCGATGCGCGCGGCATAGACCACGGCCTCGAGCAGCGAGTTCGATGCCAGCCGGTTGGCGCCATGCGCGCCGGTGCATGACACTTCGCCGCCCGCCCAAAGCCCCTTCAGCGACGTGCGGCCATGCGCGTCCACTGCGATGCCGCCCATATGATAATGCGCGGCAGGCGCCACCGGAATCGGCTGTTTCGCCGGGTCGATGCCGGCGGCGATGCAGCTGGCATGGACGGTGGGGAATTTTTCGGCGAAATGCGGGCCGAGTGCGGTGGTGGCATCGAGGAAGGCGCCGTGGCCGGCGGCAATTTCCGCGAATACGCCGCGCGCCACAACATCGCGGGGCGCGAGTTCGGCAAGCGGATGCAGCCCCAGCATGAAACGCTCGCCCTGGTCGTTGATCAAGGTCGCGCCTTCACCGCGCAGCGCTTCGGTGGCCAGCGGCGCCGGATCGCGGCCGACCATGATCGCGGTCGGATGAAATTGCACGAATTCCGGATCGGCGATCACGGCGCCGGCGCGCGCGGCGATCGCAAGCCCGAGCCCGCGGGCCTCGGCCGGATTTGTCGTCACCGCATAGAGATGCCCGATGCCGCCGGTCGCCAACACCACCGCGCGCGACGCAACGATGATCGGTTTGGCGGTGGCGTCGGCAACCTCCCGCAATTGCAGTCCGGTAACCGCGCCATCCTCGGTCAACAGCGCTTCGGCGAGGTAGCCTTCGATCACCCTGATCGAAGGCGTGTTGCGCACTGCTTCGATCAGCGCGGCGATGATCGCCTTGCCGGCCATGTCGCCACGCACATGCACGATGCGCCGCGCGGAATGCGCGGCTTCCCGGCCGACCGCGAGCTTGCCCTCGAGGTCGCGATCGAACGGAACACCGTAATGCAAGAGGTCGCGGATACGGTCGCCGGCTTCGCGCGCCAGTCCCAGCGCCACCGCCTCATCGACCAGGCCGGCGCCGACCGCGATCGTATCGGCGGCGTGCGCCTCCGCGCTGTCGCCTTCGGCCACCGCCGCGGCAATGCCGCCTTGCGCCCACGCTGTCGAGGCGCCTTCGCCCAGAGCTGCCGCGGAAATCACCGTAACGCGACGCGGCGCCAGTTTCAGCGCGCAGAACAGTCCGGCGAGACCGCCGCCGACAATGACGACATCGTCGGTGTTGCGGGTGAGGTGGTTTTTGAATGTGTTACCCATGGCACGATCTTCCGCTGTTCGTCGTCCCGCCTTCGCGGAGACGACGGCGCTTGTGTTACTCAGTTCTTCAGGTTGATCATCCGCTCGACCGAACGCCGCGCCTTCCCGGCGATGACCGGATCGATGGTGACTTCGTCACGTAGGTAGAGCAGGCTGTCGAGAAATCTTGGGCAGCGTGATCCGCTTCATGTGCGGGCACAGATTGCACGGCCGCACCATCTCGACGTCAGGCAGTTCGGCCTGGACGTTATCGGCCATCGAGCATTCGGTGATCATCACCACGCGTTTCGGATGCTTGCTGCGGACCCAGTTGATCATGTGGGCGGTCGAGCCGGTGAAATCGGCCTCGGCCAGCACGTCGGGCGGGCACTCCGGATGGGCGATGATCTGCACCGATGGATCGGCCTCGCGATAGGCGCGCAGCTCCTCGCCGGTGAAACGCTCATGGACTTCGCAGGCGCCCTTCCACGCGATGATCTTGACGTCGGTCTGCGAGGCGACATATTTCGCCAGATACTGGTCGGGCAGGAAGATCACTGTCGGCGCATGGAGGCTCTCCACCACCTGCACGGCGTTGGAGGACGTGCAGCAGATATCGACTTCGGCCTTCACGTCGGCAGAGGTATTGACATAGGCAACCACAGGCACGCCGGGAAAGCGTTCGCGCAGCAGCCGTACGTCCGCGCCCGTGATGCTCGACGCCAGCGAACAGCCGGCGCGCGCATCCGGAATCAGAACCGTCTTGTTGGGGTTCAGGATCTTCGAAGTTTCGGCCATGAAGTGCACGCCACACTGCACGATGATGTCGGACTTCACCTTGGTCGCTTCGATCGCAAGCTGCAGCGAGTCGCCACCGATGTCGGCGACGCAATGGAAAATCTCCGGCGTCTGATAATTGTGCGCCAGGATCACCGCGCCGCGGGCCTGCTTCAGTTCGTTGATCGCCTTGACATAGGGCGCCATGAACGGCCACTCGACCGGCGAAATCACGGTCTTGACCCGCTGATAGAGATGCGCGGTGGCGCGTTCGACCTCGGGCGTCCACTGCAGCGACGGCATTGGCAGCGCACGCGCGCGCTCAGTGGAACTGATGCGATAGCTGGCCGGCGCCGCGGAATGTCCGCGAGGCGGATTTCCGAAATCATCGGGACCGTAGATTCCAGTGATCGGCATGGCGGTCTCCCTTCGAATTCCCTATTATACTCAAGATGAGCATAATTAGGCTTTGAGAAATCCGGCCTCACGGGGCCGGCGTTTTCCAAGGCTGCGGGACGATATTGCGAACCAACGTGCAGCACTGCGCAGGGTTCGGCTTGCCATGAGGCAATCGACTTATCCTCACAACGAGCAAATCAGACATAGCATGCATGCGGTGGCTTCGCTAGGCAGCCAAACGGCCAAATCGTCACAGCTGCCCGCTGTCATTTGCAACGCTGCAATGCAGCGCAAGGTTTGGCCAATATCGGCGTTGGGATTTCCATGCCGATGCATTAACTTGGCCGGGCGTTGATATGCCGGTGGTGATTTTCGGCCCTCGCACATCGACATGTCTCGTGCGATCCGCACCAACCATCGGGGAACCGGATGACCGCGACTGAGGGCAAGCCGCGTCTGTCTCCCGCTGCAGCGACCTGGCGGACCCCGCTGGTGATCGTGGTATGCGGCTGCCTGATCGGCATGCTGACATTCGGACCACGCTCCACCTTCGGCTTCTTTATGCAGCCGATGAGCCGCGAATTTTCGTGGGGCCGCGACGTGTTCGGTCTGGCGCTGGCGATCCAGAATCTGCTGTGGGGAATGGGCCAACCGTTTGCCGGCGCCATCGCCGACCGCTTTGGCAGCCTGCGCGTGATCATGGCTGGCGCGCTGATGTATGCCGCGGGCCTGATCACGATGCGCTATGCCGCCACGCCGTTGTCGCTCGATCTCGGCGCCGGCGTTTTGATCGGCTTCGGACTGTCCGGCTGTTCGTTCAATCTGGTGCTGTCGGCGTTCGGAAAGCTTCTGCCGCCGGAATGGCGCGGCGTCGCGCTCGGTGCAGGCACGGCGGCGGGCTCGTTCGGACAATTCGTGTTTGCGCCGTTCGGCGTCGCCATGCTCGACAATTTCGGCTGGCAGCCGGCGCTGATCGTGTTTGCCTGTTTGATGCTGCTGGTGGTGCCGCTGTCGCTGGCGCTGGCAACGCCGACCTCGGAGTCGAGCGCCGTCGCCGCGACCGACCAGCAGACATTCAGGCATGCGCTGGCCGAAGCATTCGGTCATCGGTCCTATGTGTTGCTGGTGCTCGGTTTCTTTACCTGCGGATTTCAGCTCGCGTTCATCACCGTGCATCTGCCGGCCTATATGGTCGATCGCGGCATGCCGGTTCAGACCGGCGGCTGGGTGATCGCCGTCATCGGCCTGTTCAACATCATAGGCTCGCTCAGCGTCGGATGGCTGCAGAGCAGGTTGCCGAAGCGCTATATCCTCTCCGCGATCTACTTCGCCCGTGCGATGTCGATCGTGGCGTTCATCTCCTTTCCGATCACCACCTTTTCCGCGATCGCATTCGGCGTTGTCACCGGCCTGACCTGGCTGTCGACGGTGCCGCCGACCTCAAGCCTGGTCGCCCTGATGTTCGGGACCCGCTGGCTCGCGACGCTGTACGGCTTCGCCTTCTTCAGCCATCAGGTCGGCGGCTTCCTCGGCGTTCTGCTCGGCGGTATCGTGTTCGAGAAATTCGGGTCGTACACGCCGATCTGGTGGTTGTCGGTGCTGTTCGGCCTGCTGTCGGCGCTGATCAACCTGCCGATCGTCGAAGCGCCGGTGACGCGGCCGGTTGCGCAACCGGCATAGACCGTTCAAGGTTCATCCATCAAGAAACAAGCATCAGGGAGTGCGTGGTGGGAACGTTCAGGGCAATCAGGATCGACAAGGCCGAAAAAGGCACCACCGTTTCGCTCACGCAATTCGACGAAGCTGAATTGATGGAGGGCGACGTCACCATTCGGGTCGAATGGTCGACGCTGAACTACAAGGATGGGCTTGCCGTCACCGGCAAGGCGCCGGTGGTGCGGCGTTTTCCGATGATCGCGGGCATCGACCTTGCAGGTACCGTCGAGCAATCCTCGCATCCGCAGTGGAAAGCCGGCGACAAGGTGATCTGCAATGGCTGGGGCATGGGCGAGACCCATCTCGGCGCCTATGCCGAGAAGGCGCGCGTCAAGGGCGACTGGCTGGTGCGCCTGCCGGAAGGCATGTCGGCGCGCGATGCGATGGCGATCGGCACCGCCGGCTACACCGCGATGCTGTCGGTGCTGGCGCTGGAAAAACATGGCCTGACGCCGAAGGACGGTCCGATTGTCGTCACCGGTGCTGCGGGCGGTGTCGGCTCGGTCGCCACGGCGGTGCTGTCGAAACTCGGCTACCATGTCATCGCATCCACCGGGCGCGTGTCGGAGGCCGCTTACCTGAAAAGTCTGGGGGCGGCCGAGGTGATCGATCGCGCCGAGTTGTCGGGGCCGGCCAAGCCGCTGGCAAAGGAGCGCTGGGCGGGCGGGATCGATAGCGTCGGTTCCACCACGCTTGCCAACCTTCTCTCGATGACGAAGTACCGCGGCGCCATCGCCGCCTGCGGCCTCGCGGCCGGCATGGACCTGCCGTCCTCGGTGGCGCCGTTTATTTTACGCGGCGTGTGTCTGTTGGGCATCGATTCGGTGATGTGCCCGATCGAGCTGCGCAAAACCGCCTGGAGCCGCCTTGCCGGGGATCTGGATCGGACGAAACTAGCTGAAATTACTCATGAAATTGGCCTCGACGGGGTTATCGATGCGGGCGCCAAAATCCTCGCCGGGCAGGTCCGGGGCCGAATCGTGGTAAAAATTCTCTAACGTTGTTCAGACTTTACCAACCAACCTGCTCCAATGTTGCCACGGTTGGTATGGTAAGCAGCGGGTAAAGACATCAGCGGTTGCCCCTGCTCGGTAAGTTGGAGTCACAGCATGCTTGCGCGTTTTATGTGGGGAGCCCTTGCGGCCGGGGCGATGGTCGCGCCGGCGCTGGCCGGACAGATGATGAGCGCCGAAGAGGCCCGCAAGTTTGTCAGCGGCAAGGTGTTCGCGTTTACTTGCTTCGATGGCACCCGCGGCGCCGGTCGCGTGCTCGATGACGGTGGTGCGGCAGGCGCGGTGCAGTTCAGCGGTTCGGGTCCGGTGCGCCACATCCGGTTGCCCGGCAATACGCTTCAGGTCCGCGGTCAGGCCGTCTGCGCGTCGATCAAGGGCATTCCGTTCGAGCCGTGCTTCAACCTCGACAAGAAAGACGAACGCAACTTCCGCGGCTCGGTCTCGGGCATGGGCTTTGCGTATTGCGATTTCCGTCACCAGGGTGCGGCGCAGATGATGATGGCGCGGGCGGCAGCCCGGCCGCGTTCGCTGAGGCCGCCGGAGCAGACCGGGGCGGTTGGAGCGGCGCGGACCGAGCGGGCCGAGATGACGGCGCGGGTCGAGACCCCGCCGGTCGAGAGCGCCAAAATCGAGCCGGTCAAATCCGAGGCGAAATCCGAGCCAGTGAAATCGGAAAATGCGTCTGAGCTTCGCCACTCGACCGACTAACTATATATGAGTGTTTTCGAGCGAAAGATCTGCCCCGGCTTTCCGGACCGAAAAATCAAACGATCAGGCTCTGACGGTGTTTCGGTTTGCTTCAGCTGGCAGCGGCTTCGCCGGGCGGCGCGGCCTGCCTTCGGAACAGGATCCGCTGGTACAGCCAGCCAATCGCCACCAGCACGAGCCCCAGGCACATGAACGACAGCGCGCGGTAGGCCCCCGTCAGCGTCGACATGTCGATCAGGAACGCTTTGAGGATGGTCAACGCGATCACGACGGCGGATGCGAGCCGGGCGCGCTGCGAATTGAACAGGATGCCGATGCCGAGCAGCGCCACACCGAACATCAGCCAGGCGATCGAATAGGTATATTGCTCGGCGCCGCCGGTGAGGCCGCTGGTCAGTTGTGGCCCGTGATAGAGCCTGCGGATTTCAAGCGTCAGATAGCTCAGTGCGAGCACCAGCGCACCCGCAGCGATCGTATTGCCGTAACGGGCGGACCGCCGGCCCGCCACCGCATAGGACAGCAGCAAGGCGAGCACCGCGGGTATCGCATAGCCGAGCAGCAGGGTATTGATGAATGCACCGTCGATGCTGATGCGCCAGAGCGCCGGGTTGTCCAGGAATAACAGCCCGGCGACGATGGCCAATCCGGCAAACACCGTCAGCAATACCGCAGCGACATTGTGGACGATGCTGCCGGTGCGAATCCGCAGCCGCTCCAGTCCGATGGCCATCGCCAATGCGACGCAAATCTGCAGCGCGGTCTCGGTGAGGCCGGCGGTATCGCGATAGACATCACCGCCGTTCACGGCATGGCGAATTTCCATGAACGCCAGCAGCACCGTGAACAGGATCGCCGCCGCCTCCACCGTTCGCAGCGGCGCGTCGTCGCCGCGGCGGCGCAGGAAAATGCTGGCGACCCAGAACGACAGCGCGGGAATGCCGTAGCCCCACAACAGCCAGTTGAAAATTGGCGTGGTGCCGACCGCATCGCCGACGATGCGCGGTTCGTAGCCGATGCGCAGAACCACGATGCCGGCCAGGATCGCGGCCAGCGAACGCAGGAATGGGATCGGCCGCTGCATTGAGATCCAGGCAGTCCCCATCGACATCAGCGCCAGCGCAATCGTGAGCCAGCCTTTTTCCAGCGCAAAGGTCAGCGCCAGCGCCAGCGCGCCGAGCGTTCCGGTGGCGAACAGCGCGGTCGAAATCGCCAGCCCCGGCCGAGTGTCGCGTCGGGCGAGGGTTTCGGTTGCGGCGCCATAGGCGGCGGCGAGGATCACCGCCAGGATCGCAAACGGAATCGAGCGATCGAGATGGGCGATGCGGGCGTACAGCGCGATCAACAGCGCCAGCGGCGTGAACACGGCGGCGGCCGACCATACCACCGGGATGACGGCGCTGACCGAGCGGCCTTGCGCCAGGAATCCGGCGATGCCGAACCCGGCGGCGAAGATCGCCGCCGTCGTCAGGTGCAGCGAGACCGAGCCGTCGGTGGCATTGGGCCCGATGCCGGGTAACGGGCCGCCCGGCAGCACCAGCATGTCCGGATTGCCGCGAACCGCCCATTCGAAAAACACGATGGCGACGAACAGGGCGGCGAAAGCGACCGCGCCGGTAGCCGCAGGCGCACGCCATGCGACCAGCAGCGTGCCCGCCACCAGAATTGCGAACACGATCATGGCCGCATCGGCGTGCAAGCTGCCGAGCACGATCATGGTGGCTCCGAACAGCGTGGCCGCGAGTGAACCGGACGAGATCGGCTCGATCCGGCCTTCGTCGGCCGGCGGCCCGAACAGGAATCCGCATACCACCAGCAGGGCGGCGAGGATAAATCCCGAGATCACATGGAATACGTGCGGGCCGATCATCGAGGGTCCGCATTGCAGACAGGGGAAGACCCACAGCAGCGCCAGCACGATGGTGGTCACCGCGAGCCACCGCCACAGCCTGATGCGCGCCAGCCCGAATGCCGCCGCGGTGACGATCGCGAGATAGATGTACAGCGCCCAGTAGTCCGGCTCGTTCGAGGAAACCAGTATCGGGGTGACAAAGGCGGCAGCGATGCCGAGGCCCGCCAGCGCCGGCCCGTGCAACAAAGCCGCGGCGAGCGTGCCGAGCGCCACCAGCCCGAGCAGAACGAACGCGGTGGCGGGTACGAGAAAACCGTACAGCGCGTAGGCGGCGTAAACCGTTGCGAAGGCCACCGCCGTTCCGGCGGCGGTGAGGATCGCGGGAATGTTGGCGATCGGCAGCGCTGCGATCGTCGAGATGCTTTCCTTGCGGCGGGTCCATTCGCCGGCGGCAAGCAGCGCCAGCGCGAACGCCCCGCCGAGCAGGGTGCGGACGCCGGGTCCGAGTAGCCCTGCCTCGATCGAATAACGGACCATGAAGAATCCGCCGAGCGCCAGCGTCAAGCCGCCGACCCAGACCACCCAGCGGGTACCGATGCGTTCTTCGATGCCGGGGCCGGGTTGCGGCAGCGGCGGGGGTGGGGGCGTCGCCGCGTTGCTGCCGATGGCGTCGTTCGGCGTGGCGTCCCGGTCCGCCGCGAGCGAGGCGACCGGTTCAGCATCGCCGATCGCGGCCGGCTGTTCGGCTGCAACACCCGGGGCCCCGACAATGGGAGCCTGTTCAAGCTCGTCGTGCGGCGGAAGCGGCGGCGGGCCAGGCCTTGTCTGCACAGGCCTTGCCTGCAATGGGGTCGCTTCCATCGACTCGAGCCGCGCGCGCAGTACTCCAACTTGATTGAACGCCTTGCGTGCGACAATCAGCGCGACAAGGGCCATCATCAGCGAAAGAAAATCGAGCATCAAGCCTCCAGGCGATCGGCCCGATCTCGGGGCTTACCGCATTAAATCCCGAACGCTCGGGCCGTTCCGCCGGGCTGACAGTGCCCCGGCCGACAGTGCCCCGGCCGGCCGCACAGCGCCGCCGGCCGTCAGCGCCGCGCGCGCACCCGCAGGCCCGGCGCCGGCCGTTCCTGTAGCACCTCACGACGAAAACGAAACAACGCCGCAGGCCGTCCACCGGTCTGTGTCGACATCACGCCGGTCGGTTCGACAAGGGCGCCGGATTCCACCAGGCGACGGAAATTCTGCTTGTGCAGATGCCGCCCCGAGATCGCTTCCACGGTCCGTTGCAGTTCAGTGAGTGTGAATTCGGGTGGCAAAAGTTCAAACACCACGGGGCGGTATTTCAGCTTGGCGCGCAGCCGCGCGATCGCCGTGGCCAGAATCCGCCGGTGATCGAAGCGCATCGATACGCCGAGACCGGGGATCGCCTTGCGCGCCAGTGCCGCCGGCCGGCCGTCCCGCCGCGCTTCCTCGACCAATCCGGCTTCGTAGAGCAGCTCATAGCGGTCGAGCACGCGTTCCTCGTCCCAATGCGCGCCCTCGGTGCCGAAATACAGCCGGACGCGATCCTTGCGGCTGAGCGCGCGCGTGGTGTCGGGCTGCTCGGCTTGCGCCGCCCAGCTCGTGAGTGCGGGAAAGATATCGCGCTCGATGATGCCGGGTCGCGAATCCCGCCAGTCTTCCCATGGGAAAAAGCGATACCAGGGCTCAAACGTCGCGCCGGGCGCCCGCGCGGCGTTGTCGGCCGCGCGCGTGAGCGCGAGATAGCCGATCGATGCAACATGGACGCCGGTGTCGCCGGCCTGGGTGTGCCGGCCGCGGTCGCCGAACGTATAAAGCTGCTCGACGTAACCGAGCCGCAATCCCGCCTGTTCTTCCACCCAGGCGCGCAGACCGATTTCGAAGGTGCGGTGGGCGACGGCTTCGAACGGACCGAACGGAAGCCCGGCGAGCCGGTCGCCGTCGCTGCCCGATGCGGTGAGTATCAGCGGCTCATTGCCTTCGATCGCGACGATGGCGGCGGTCAGACCGATTTCGATCGGCGTCAGAGGCTTCTCGCTCATCTGGCGCTAGGCTCGGCCATCAGTCGAGATCGACGCGGAACGGGAAGCCTTCAACCATCATGCTTCCCGGGCCCATCTCGTCGAGCGCGCGCAGCATCCGCCCGTCGCGTCCCAGGGCCTTGTCCGCCAGACTGACGATCAACCGGTTCGGCGAGGCGATCGGGGAGGCGGCACGAATTTGCCGCGCGATCGACGTCTCGTCGCGATGCGGATTGAGCGCGCAGGCCGCGGCAAAGGCGCTCGCCGTCGAGCGGCTGATGCCGGCATAGCAGTGCACCACGAGCGGCGCGCTGCGGTCCCAGCCACGCACGAAATTCAGCACCTGCTCGATATGGCTGTCCGAGGGCGCGACAAAGCCGTCCATCTGTTCGGTGATGTCGTCCATCTGCACTTTCAGATGATTGGCGGGAAGCACCAATTCCGGCCGCTGCACCTGAGCGACATTGGCCATCACCGTGAGGACGTGGCTGGCGCCGGTGGCTTTGACAGTGCCGGGAAGGGCGGCGAGCGAGCAGACGTGAATCATGGCGGTCCTTTTTATTCGTGCCGATTATAGGCCTGCGCGCCGGGTGACGAAAGCCGGTTCAAGTCTCCAGGTTCAAGCCTCCAGGTTCAAGCCTCGGCATTCATGCGTGCAATGTCTTGAACCTGGCCAGGAACCGCTTCTCGGCCTTGGCCGCGGACCATGGCGTGAGGTAATCCGCCCGGGTTGCCGCGGACAGACCGGGGTCGCGGCCGAACAGGCGTTTGGCCTCGCCTTGCGCAAAGCCCGCAAGCTCGGTCGCCTCGAGATAGGCCGCACCCCGGTCCGCATCCTTGATCTGCCGGGTTATCGCATCGGCCAATACCGGCGGCAGCCCGAAGCGGATGTGAATGGCGGCAAGCAGCCGCTTTTCGACGGCCTTGTAGTCGCCGCCGAGCACCGCCTTGAACGGCGAGATCATGTCGCCGATGACATATTCCGGCGCGTCGTGCAGCAGCGCCGCCAGCCGGAGGCGGATATCGACGCGCGGCGTCTGCTCGCGCATGACCGCTTCGACCAGCAGCGTATGCTGCGCCACCGAGAAGATATGCGCGCCACGGGTCTGCCCGTTCCAGCGCGCGACACGTGCGAGGCCATGGGCGATATCGGCGACCTCGATGTCGAGCGGCGAGGGGTCCAGCAGGTCGAGCCGCCGTCCCGACAGCATCCGCTGCCAGACGCGCGTGGACGCGTCACGCGCGGAAAGTTTTTTTCCGGCCGTCATTTGACCTTAAATCGGGGGCTGCGGCGTTTTCCGGCGCAGGCTTCGTGGCAAAAGCAGGTCACCAGATGATCGTTGACCATGCCGGTGGCCTGCATGAAAGCGTAGACGATGGTCGGCCCGACGAATTTGAAGCCGCGCCCGGCCAGTTCCTTTGAAATCTTGATCGAGAGCGGCGTCGCTGCCGGTACGCTGGCAGTGGTCTTGAAATGATTGACCTTCGGCTTGCCGTCGACGAAATCCCAGAGGAACTTTGAAAATCCCGGGCCTTCTTCCATGATCTTGAGATAGGATTTCGCGCTGTTGACTGCGCCCTCGATCTTGGCCCGGTTGCGAACGATGCCGGCGTCGTTCATCAGCGCGTGGACTTTTTTTGCGTTGTATCGCGCGATCTTCTCAGGCTGAAAATCGTCGAAGGCGCGGCGGAAGTTGTCGCGCTTGCGCAGGATCGTGATCCAGGACAGCCCGGCCTGAAAGCCGTCGAGTATGAGCTTTTCATACAGCGCGCGGTCGTCATATTCCGGCACGCCCCATTCGGTGTCGTGATAGGCCATATAAAACGGGTCTTCGCCGGGCCATGGGCACCGCGTCAGGCCATCGGCATGCAGGCGCGCCGATCTCGTCATGCCACGGTCTGCTTCGGTGCGGACCGGACATCAGCCGGCTCGGCAAGGCGGAGGCCGAGGCCGCCGGATGTCAGCGGCGTTCCTGCATCGAGCGCGTCGGCCGCACGATCTATCCGGATCAGCGCGAGGCCGGCACCGTCAGCCGACGAACCCATGGTGCCCAGTGACTTCTCGCCGGCGAGAATGGCTTCGCCCGGCGCCGGCGCCGGGCCGTCAAGAACGATCCGCACGGTTCGGGTGCGCGCGGTGCCGCGATGCTGCATCCGCGACACCACCTCCTGGCCGAC
The DNA here is from genome assembly GCA_963727225.1 of uncultured Pseudomonadota bacterium. GTDB lineage: Bacteria > Pseudomonadota > Alphaproteobacteria > Rhizobiales > Xanthobacteraceae > Bradyrhizobium. Next base: position 111,721 of record CAVSFN010000002.1, read on the forward strand.
ATAACAGCCCTTGTCGAAATCGACGCCGTGCAGGCGGTCCATGTTGGTTTCGTGCGGAAACGCGTTGCCATACATGAAGTCGAGCCCGCCGCGCGGAACGCCCGAGGCGATGCGATGCGCATCATAGGCGGCGCTGTCGACCAGATCGGCGCCGATCAGATCGGTGGCTTTTTGTGCGAGTTCCACGGGAACGAGAATCCGCCAGCCGAGCGACGCCTGGCGCGGATCGGCGAATGTCAGATCGGGCTTGACGGTAGGATCGCCGTCCCATGCCGCGAGCACGCCGAGACTATCAGACAGATTTTCGACCTGAACCTTGGCGCGCAGTTTGTAGAAACCGAGCTTGTCGGCAAGACCTTGCGCCAGCGCGCGCGGGCAATCGATCAGGAAACCGCCGCCATGGCCGGATGAGGCTTCCGTGATGAGGAAATCCACAATTATCTTGCCCTGCGGCGTCAGCAAGGCGCCAAACCGGCCGAAGCCGGGCCGCAGCAGCGTCATGTCCGTGGTGACAAGGCCGTTCAGAAAGTCGCGGGCGTCGCTGCCGCTGACCTTGACCACGCCCCGGTCGGGAAGAAACGCTGCTTTCATACGAAATTCTCTTGTGACATGTTGCAGCAGAACGTAAGCCGCCAGGTCATAAACGACAAGACCTGCACGGCTTGGGCTCACCTCATGCCGAGGAGCGGGTGCAGCCCGCGTCTCGAAGGATGAACAATCGGCACCGAATTCTCTCTTGCTTCGAGACGGCCCTCTCGGGCCTTCTCAGCATGAGGGGTCGATCGATAGAGGACCGATGAAGCAGCGATTTGATACGATTCTAAAGTCCGGCACCGTGGTCAATCAGGACGGCGAGGGCGTGCGCGACATCGGCCTCACGGATGGCCGCATCGCCGAGATCGGCGGGCTCGGACAGGCGTCGGCCGGCGAGGTGATCGACTGCAGGGGCCTGCATATCCTGCCCGGCGTGATGGATACGCAGGTGCATTTTCGTGAACCGGGCCTGACCCACAAGGAAGATCTCGAAACCGGCTCGCGCAGCGCCGTCATGGGCGGCGTCACGGCGGTGTTCGAGATGCCGAATACCGATCCCTTGACCGTCACCGAGCAGACCTTCACCGACAAGGTGAAGCGCGGCCACCACCGCATGCATTGCGATTTCGCGTTCTTCATCGGCGGCACCCGCGACAATGTGCAGGAGTTGCCGGAACTGGAGCGGGCGCCGGGCTGCGCCGGCGTCAAGGTGTTCATCGGCTCATCGACCGGCGCGCTATTGGTGGAGGACGACGAAAGCCTGCGGCGGATCTTCAAGGTGATCCGACGCCGCGCCGCCTTTCATGCCGAGGACGAGTACCGCCTCAACGACCGCAAGGGAATGCGGATCGAGGGCGATCCGCGTTCGCATCCGGTATGGCGCGACGAGATCGCGGCGCTGATGGCGACGCAGCGTCTGGTCAAGCTCGCCCATGAAACCGGAAAACGGATTCACGTGCTGCATATCTCGACCAAGCAGGAGATCGAATTCCTGCGCGACCACAAGGATGTCGCCTCCTGCGAGGCGACGCCGCATCACCTGACGATGGCCGCACCCGAATGCTATGAGCGGCTCGGTACCCGTGCGCAGATGAATCCGCCGGTGCGATCGGCCGATCATCGCGACGGCATCTGGCGCGGCATCGAACAGGGCATCATCGACGTGCTCGGCTCCGATCACGCGCCGCACACGCTGGAGGAAAAGGCCAGGACCTATCCGGCCTCGCCATCGGGCATGACCGGGGTGCAGACGCTGGTGCCGCTGATGCTCGATCATGTCAACGCCGGGCGCTTGTCGCTGGCGCGCTTTGTCGATCTCACGAGCGCAGGTCCGGCGCGGCTGTTCAACATCGCGGCCAAGGGGCGGATCGCGGCCGGCTATGACGCCGACTTGACGGTGGTCGACCTCAAGCGCAGCGAGACCATCACCAACAAATGGATGGCCTCGCGTGCCAGCTGGACGCCCTATGACGGCCTAGAGGTCACCGGCTGGCCGGTCGGCACTTTCGTGCGTGGCCGCCGCGTGATGTGGCAGGGCGAGTTGCTGACGCCCTCGGCCGGCGAGCCGGTGCGGTTTCTGGAAACGCTGAAGGCTTGAAGGCTACTGCTTCGCCAACGCGATCGAAAACTCGCCGTTGCGGACGCGGACCGGAAGGCCTTCCACGAATTTCGCCACCGCGTCTTCGCCGTAGGTTCCGACCAGTTCGGCGAAGGCTGCGAACAGACTGGCCTGCGCCAGGCAGTCGCCATCGACGCCATCGTGGCGCGCCTCCGCCCAGGCCTCGTTGAGATAGCTTAGCGCCGCCTGTTTCTGTTCCTGATCGGGCAGCGGGGCGCGGGCGGTGGTGAAGGACGCTGGATGGCTCATGAAACCCAACAGGCTGTGTGTGCGATCCAGGGCGGAACGCGCGAATGCATGAGGTTTAGCATGCGGCGTGCGGCCGCCTAGACCACTTCTTTAAGAAAGGTTAACGGCGCAGATTAACATGAATCTATCGTCCGATTCCGATGTTCCCCCCGCTGGGGCGAAGAGAAATTCCGGACTCCTAATTGGCGTAGCGGGCGGTCAGATCGCGCGAAATCTTCGAGCCTTCCTCGATGTAGCGGCGGATCGCAACGGTCGCTGCCGGCGTGCAGGTCCGGTAGGTCTGCTGGAAGCCATTATAGCCGCGGTTGAAGCCTGCGATCATGCGGGTGCGGCGATCGCCGCTGGGGGTTTCGGCATCGATCAGCGCCTGCATTTCGTTGCGCCATTTGGAACCTTCATTGGCGCCGCAAATGCCCCGCAGGTAGTGCAGGGTGCCAAGGATTTCGGCCAGCCGCTGCAGGTCGCCGTCAAACGGTGCGGGGGCGTCCTGGGCCCGCGCGGGCGCCAGATGACATGCCGAAATGATGATAAGGGCGGCCAGAAAATACTTTGCCAAATACGTTGCCATGAATGGGTCCGCGACATCGGTGCCGCCGATATGCCTTCTCAATGGGCTCGAAGCAAGGCGCGGGAGCCCCAAGATAGGACCGCTTTCAGGCCCGGAGCAGACGCCGGGCGGACTGGATCACCGGTTGGAGGCCGGCGGTGACCTCAAGATCGCCCAAGCCGTCCGGCGCGAGCCACCTGAAATCGTCAAGTTCGTCGTTGAGGAGCGGCTCGCCGGCGACCCAGCGCGCCGCGAACGACATGATCAGATAGTGCCCGCTGCCCGCGGTCTCCGGCAGCACTTCGCGCCATCCGGCGAGACCGGCAATCTCGATTTTCAGGGCGGTTTCCTCGCCGACCTCGCGATGCAGGGCCACATGCAGCGTTTCGCCGAATTCGACCCGGCCGCCGGGCAGCGAATAAAATCCCTTGGCCGGCGATCTCGCGCGCCGCACCAGCAGGATCTTGTCGTCGCGAAAGATCGCCGCGCTGACGGCAAGCTGGGGATGCGATGGCTGAACGGGGGGCGGCACGGCGGTCAATGCGTCATGATGTAGTCGATGTCGGCCTCGGCGCCGCGACCATTGATGATGCCGCCGGCCAGCATCGCCAGCGGCTTGACCCAGCCGGTGGCCTGATGGGCCAGCGTGGCGCGGGTCTGGTCCTGATGGACTTGGCGCATGGCGTTGCTGACGGCAATGAGGATCGAACTTATGGCGCCGGTGATATTGTCGAATTCGGTGCGAATATCCGGGTTTGCGGAATCATAGGCGGCGATCGCAAGCTCGCGCGCCCTAAAATTGGACGCCGCGAAATGCTCGCGGTAGGACCGCGGTTGCCATTGCAGGAATTCCTCGGCGCATTCCGGCAGGTCCGGAATCATCTCCAGCAGCATGATGGCTTCGTTGAAATGATTCAGATAATCGGTGGCAAGGCCGGTGCGGGGATTGATGTTGGCGGCCCGCAACTGCGCGGCACGTGCCTCCTCTTCGAGGCCCGTCCGGCGCGGCGTCTGGTGATCGGGGCGTGCGGGTTTGGGTGCCGTCGAGGTCATCGGCCGCAGTGTTGACGGTCGGGGTTAAAAGGTGCTGAACAGATGCCTATCTGGATCGTAGAATGTGCGGACGCTTCGTCATCACCTCGCCGCCGGCGGCCTTGCGGCAGATTTTCGGCTATCTCGATCAGCCTAATTTCCCGCCACGGTATAACATCGCTCCGACTCAACCGATACCGGTGGTCATTGTCGAGAACGGCATCAGGCATTTTCGGCTGATGCGCTGGGGCCTGTTGCCGGCCTGGGTCAAGGATCCCCGACAATTCACCTTGCTGATCAATGCGCGCGCCGAAACCTTGCTGGAAAAACCGGCCTTCAAGAACGCGATCAAACGACGGCGCTGCCTGATCCCGGCCGACGGCTATTATGAATGGCAGGTGTCCGAAAGGCGCAAGCGGCCGCATTTCATCCATCGCCGCGATGGCGCGCCGATCGGCCTTGCGGGGCTCGCTGAAACCTGGATCGGTCCGAACGGCGAGGAACTTGATACGGTGGCGATCGTCACGGCCCCTGCGAGCGCCGACCTTGCGGTGCTGCATCACCGCGTGCCGGTGACGATTTCGGCCGATGATTTCGATCGCTGGCTCGATTGCCGCGCTCACGATGCGGAGACAGCGATGGCGCTGTTGACGGCGCCCGGGGAAGGCGAATTCGTCTGGCACGAGGTTTCAACCAGGGTCAACCACACCGCCAATGACGACGCCCAACTGATCCTGCCGATCACGGCGGAGCAGATGGCGGCGGAAGAACCGAAGCGAAAGGCTGCGCCGCGCAAGCCCGAGCCGGCAGCGCGTAAGGATGACGGGCAGGGTTCGTTGTTTTGAAGCCCGGCTGAACTTCCTCGCGTCGTCCCGGCGTGCGCCGGGACGACGCGTTGGCAGTCTGGCGTCACCGGAAGATATTCAGCGCTGCATATTGCAGCAACAGGATGGTCTTGGCGTCGGCGATGCGGCCATCCGCGATCATCGCGAGCGCCTGGTCGATCGGCAATTCCAGCACCTCGATCTCCTCGCCCTCGGAGGCAAGGCCGCCGCCGCTGCCGACCCGCATCCGGGGCTCGTACTCCGCGACAAAGAAATGCAGTTTCTCGGTGACCGCGCCCGGGCTCATGAAGGCTTCAAAGATTTTTGTGATTTCGCCGAGCCGATAGCCGGTTTCCTCCTCGGCTTCGGCGCGTATCCGCAACTCCGGCGTTTCGTTGTCCAACAATCCCGCCGCGGCCTCGATCAGGAGATCGTCGCAGCCATTGACAAAAGCCGGGTAGCGAAACTGCCGCACCAGCACCACGGTGCGCTGCGCCAGATTGTAGGGCAGCAGCGCGGCGCCGTTGCCGCGGTCGTAGGTCTCGCGGTGCTGGGTCTGCCACTCGCCATTGGCGCGCCGCCATTCGAAGGTGGTGGTCTTCAAAATATAGTGGTTATCGGAAAGCACGCGGACGTTCTTGACGCGGATACGGTCGGCGATGGTCATGAGAATTCCTTGCCTGTTCCCCCACCACGAGGAATCACAGCACCTTGCCGGGGTTCATGATCCCGAGCGGGTCGAGCATCGCCTTGATGCTGCGCATCAACTCGATCGCGACCTTGTCCTTGACCTCGGGCAGTTCGTCGCGCTTGAGCACGCCGATGCCGTGCTCGGCGGAGATCGATCCGCCCATCCGCAGCACGATCGCGAACACGACGGCGTTGACCTCATGCCATCGCGCCAGAAAATCGGCGGCGTGGGCGCCGATCGGCTGGCTGACATTGTAATGGATGTTGCCGTCACCGAGATGGCCGAACGGCACCGGCCGCGCGCCCGGGATCAGTTTCACCACCGCGGCATTGGCTTCCGCGATGAAAGCAGGCACCGCGACGACCGGCACCGAAATGTCGTGCTTGATCGAACCGCCCTCCGGCTTCTGCGCCGCCGACATCTCGTCGCGCAGCTTCCAGAACGCCTGGCGCTGGCTGAGGCTGGCCGCGATCACGGCGTCATCGACGATGCCGTCGTCAAGGCCTTGCGCCAGGATCGAATTCGATCGCGTCGCGGGCGTCCTCGCGCGAGGACGACAGCTCCATCAGCACGTACCATGGGTGTTTGTTCGCCAGCGGATTGCGAATGTCGATGCCGTGGCGCACGCTGAAATCGACGGAGATATCGGACAGCAGTTCAAAGCTGGTAAGGCTGCCCGCGGCCTCGTTCTGCGAGATCGCCAGCAGCTTCAGGGCGTCACTGGGCGATTTGAGGCCGACAAAAGCGGTCTCCACCGCGCGCGGCTTTGGAAACAGCTTCAGCGTCGCCGCGGTGATGATGCCGAGCGTGCCTTCCGCGCCGATGAAGAGGTTGCGCAGATCGTAGCCGGTATTGTCCTTTTTCAGCTTCGACAGGCCGTTCAGGATACGTCCGTCGGCCAGCACCACTTCCAGCCCCAGCGCCATCTCGCGCGCCACGCCATAGGCGAGGGCCGCGGTGCCGCCGGCATTGGTGGAGAGATTGCCGCCGATGGTGCAGCTTCCTTCGGCCCCCAACGACAGCGGGAACAGCCGGTCGACCTCGGCGGCCTTTTGCTGCGCGATCTGCAGCACCACGCCGGCCTCGCAGGTCATGGTGTTGGACGCGGTGTCGATGTCGCGAATTTTGTCCATCCGCCGCATCGAAATCACCACCTCGCCATGGTGCGGGGTCTGGCCGCCGACCAGACCGGTGTTGCCGCCCTGCGGCACCAGCGCAATCCGGTGCTCGCTGGCAAGCATGCAGATGGCGGAGACTTCCGCGGTCGAGCCGGGCCGCAAAACGAGCGGAGACCTTCCGTGAAACAGGTCGCGCTCTTCGGTGACATAGGGCGCGATGTCGGCCGCGTCGGTTACCGCATATTTGTCGCCGACGATGGCGCGGAAGCGCGCGACCAGTTCGGGCGAAAGCTGTGGCGCGGCAGGTTGAACGATATTCATAGATATGGCTTCTGCTCTTGTTCTCGTCAATTCATTCCCGGCCGATCGCGGCGCGGCGCAGCCGGTCATTGATTGCCTCGCCGAGCCCGTGATGCGGCACCGGCATCACCGCGATGGCGCGCGCGCGTTGTGAGTCGAGCGCGCGAAGATAACCGAAAAGATTGGCCGCGGCCTCGTTGAGATCGCCCCGCGCGGACAAATTCATCGTCACGGTTGTTGCATCGACCCCCGCCACCACGGCATCGCCGAAGGCCAGCAGCGCCTCGCCGGCCTCGACGCTGACGGCATTGAGCCGCACCGGCGTGCGCGGCGCATAATGCGAGGCCAGCATGCCCGGCGCCAATGGCTGGCTGGTGTCATGGCCGGCCTCGTCGGGCGGCTGCGTCAGGGGGCGGCCGAGCACGCATTCGATCTCGCCGCGCGGCAGGCCGCCGGGACGCAGCAGCATCGGCGTCTCGAAGCATCCGACGATGGTGGATTCGACGCCGACCGCGACCGCGCCGCCATCGACGATCAGATCGATGCGCCCGGCAAGGTCGCTGTGCACATGCGCCGCCGTGGTCGGCGAAACATGCCCCGACAAATTCGCCGACGGCGCCACCACCGGCCCGCCGAAGGCGCGCAAAATCTTCCGGGCCAAGGGATGCGCCGGCACCCGGATCGCCACGGTATCGAGCCCGGCGGTGGCAAGATCGGCCACCGCGCAGCCATTGGTTCGGGGCAGCACCAGCGTCAGCGGCCCCGGCCAGAACGCTTCGGCAAGCGCTGTCGCCTCGGCGTCGAAAACCCCGATCCGCCGGGCGGCAACGAGATCGCCGACATGGGCGATCAGCGGATTGAAGGAGGGCCGGCCCTTGGCCTGATAAAGCCGCGCGATTGCCGCAGGGTTGGTGGCGTCGGCGCCGAGGCCATAGACGGTCTCGGTCGGGAACCCGACCAGGCCGCCTTCGGCCAGACAACGCGCCGCCGCGGCCACGGCGGCCTCGCTGGCGGGCAGAATCGGCGTCGTCAGGCCTACATTCACAGGAATTGGCATCCTCAATTCGGCTTCTTGCGGTGTGCGAAAGCCAAGGCTATAAGCCGCGTTCTTGTCGGAGTGTGGCTCAGTCCGGTAGAGCACTGCGTTCGGGACGCAGGGGTCGCAGGTTCAAATCCTGCCACTCCGACCAAGATATCATTAGGTTTTTGCCTCTTTTCCCGAGCACTTTCAAGGCCAACCATCGATACTCGGAAGCGATGGTATCGGCAGCGCCGCGCTGCAAAGGCCTTGCAGGGGGTGCGGTCGCGGGACGCGACCTCCCGAAATCTCGACACGGCAACCCCTTACCGTAGCAGCCTACGCCATAGCTGCGGGAACGCCCCCGCCAAACTGTCGTTGTCTCGCGCACGGCCTGCTTGGCTTCGCGGTCCGCTAGACCAACCTCGCGGCCGTTTTCAGCATCTCATGATCTGGACGATCAGCACGGGCAGGGCGTCGAAATCCTGCATCCCATCAAATAGTCAAATGATATGACTGGTCAGCGCACGGCTTCCGAGGCGGCGTCCGCGGCAATGATCGGGGCGATTTACAGCGGCAGGCGCCGTCATGCGCAGTCAACTGAACGGATGGGTCCGGCATGAGCAACGATAGATCGAGAAAGCAGCTGCGCAGTCATGTGCCGCGGGCCGACCGCGGCGTCGATTTCAATGTCCTGGTCGGCCGCAGCCGATCGCCCGTGCTGCGCGACAAACATGAAGGTGTTGCATGACCACTTCCGCTGTCAGACCCTATCGAGGCGTCTTCCCGGTCGTTCCGACCGTGTTCGATGCCGACGGCCGCCTCGATCTCGAAGGCCAGAAGCGTGCCGTCGATTGCATGATCGATGCCGGCTCGCAGGGACTGTGCATCCTTGCGAACTTCTCGGAGCAGTTTGTGCTCACCGACGAGGAGCGCGACGCCGTCCTGACCGCCGTCCTGGAGCACGTCGCCGGACGGGTCCCGGTCATCGTGACGACCACGCATTTCTCGACTTTCGTCTGTGCCGAACGCTCGCGCCGCGCGCAGGAGCGGGGCGCCGCCATGGTGATGGTGATGCCGCCCTATCACGGGGCCACCTTCCGCGTGCCGGAGCAGGCGATCTACGACTTCTATCGCGGCATCTCCGACGCTATCTCGATTCCGATCATGGTGCAGGACGCGCCGGTCGCCGGCACTCCGCTTTCCGTGCCCTTCCTCGCCCGCATGGCGAAGGAGATCGAGCGCCTCGCTTATTTCAAGATCGAGGTGCCGCAGGCCGCGGCCAAGCTGCGAGCATTGATCGAGGCGGGCGGCGAGGCGATCGAGGGTCCATGGGACGGCGAGGAGGCGATCACGCTGATGGCCGATCTCGACGCCGGCGCAACCGGTGCCATGACGGGCGGCGGCTATCCGGATGGCATCCGTCAGATCGTCGACCCCTATTTCGCCGGCCACCGCGACACGGCGATCGACGCCTATGCGCGCTGGCTGCCGCTGATCAATTACGAGAACCGGCAATGCGGGCCGGCCGCATGCAAGGTTCTGATGAAGGAGGGCCGCGTCATCGCCCATGATACGATGCGCGCCCCGCAACCGGCCATGCATCCGGTGACCCGGGCCGGATTGATCGAAATCGCCCGTCGGCTCGATCCCGTGGTATTGCGCTGGGGGCGCTGACAATGGTTCCGATCCGGATCGCATCGTCGGCTTCGGCAAGATCGCGCGCGATCAGCATGTTCGCGCCATCGCTGCGACCGATGGCGTGACGCTGGCCACCGGCGCGCCGGCTCGACCGCGGGGGTGCGCATGCGCTTCACGCAGGCGAGCTGACTACGGCAGTGGAACCCCGTAATAGGCACTTACGGTGTGAGCCAGTCGCTCATCGTTCCAATTCCAATCGGAGCTTCTTGCATATCTCGGCGCCTTTCTTAGCTGGTCTTTCGTGACCATTATTTGATATCCGCCGAGATCGATGTTGTACTTAAGCGAAGGCCAAGGCAGCGGGTAGTAGTCATCGCCAATCCCAAGGAAACCCCCGAAGCTCAGAACGGCATATGAAACTTTGCCGCCAGACTTTTCGATCATCACCCGCTCGATCGATCCAATCTTTTGCCCGTCGGGCCCGTAGACTGTTGTCCCTTGCACCTTGTCGCTGCCTATCAGGCAGAACGTTTCTTGCGCTTTTACAAGCATGATTGACCTCCTTTCGCGCGTTCAACGCATAAATGCATGACAAGCCGGGCGCAGGGAACGCTCTGTAGACAGACGGTGCGTCGGTGGTCACTTCGCGTTGGGCAGGCCTAGCCGCGCATTCTTCGATTTTCGTCGTCAAGAGCTATGTGTCGCATCTGTTGCTCGTCACGGAAATGCAACAGGTAGACCCCGGCCGCAGGTGTCATGCACGGCAATCCTGCAATCGTCTCCGGTTTTTTCTCAACGAAGTCGAGAACCCTCCGTTCCAGCGAGATTGTTACTTTGTTCGGCGCCTTTTGTGACATCTGCAGTTCCATCCCACTCCGGGGAAAGGAGCGAGAGCAACTTCGGGATCGGAGAGAAGCCAGGAAACTTCTCAATCTCCTGGAACGTTACGTTCGCTTGATCATTCCAAGGGAAATGGTACCGAGGAAACTGTCACGTCCGGGCCGAGGGCGCACCAGAACGACAAACAAAACAGGAGTAGAGGCCATGAAGCTGAACGCGACACAGGTAAAGCGGACCTTGAGCCAATTCGACGCCGAGGTTCTTCCCGATAACCATCCTGCGGTTCCCCAACTGAACAGCTTGTTTGGAGATCACACGTTCTTTATCGACCAGGACGGTCTAAACGTCCTGGAGCCGGCCCAAACGCCGGAAGTAGAGGGCCAAGCCGGTGAGGTCGTTAGCCTTGCCAGCTGGAGTGATGCGACCCTGACCAGTCTGAGGCCGCATGAACCGGAATCGACCGGCGTCGTCATCGCCCTCGAATCGCAGCATTGATCTGCTCAAGAAAGATAGCTGCTATGCGACGTAAGGCGCGCAGGCCGCCGATCCCGAGCACGGCACACAGTCCTGAAGGACGTGGCCGCCCGGAGCGGGATGTCAGGCTTTAGACTAGCTCAAATATGTTCGGCGGCCTGTGCGGCCAGCAACGTGTCGGCTTCGGCCTGTTCGTTGCTGGTCCTGTTGAAGAATGCATTCAACAGTACGGCCGCGATCGACGTCAGGATAATGCCGTCGCCGAAAATGGGCTTCAAGACATCCGGGAAGATGCGAAAGAAATTCGGCGAGACGATCGGGATCAGGCCAAAGCCGATCGCGATCGCGACCACCAGCACATTGTTGCGCTGACCGGCGTAGTCCACGGTCGACAGAATCTTGATGCCGGTCGCTGCCACCATTCCGAACATGATAAAGCCGGCGCCGCCGAGAACGCATTGCGGCACCGAAGCGACGATGAATGCCAGTTTCGGAATGAGGCCCAGCACCAGCATGATGACGCCGCCCATGACGCAAACCCAGCGGCTGTAGACGCCGGTGACGCCGACAAGGCCGATGTTTTGCGAATAGGAGACATAGGGGAACGTATTGAAGATCGCGCCGATCACGGTGCCGAGAATCGGCTCGCAGGCCGCGTTTCACGTCTTCGGGCTCGACTTTCCGGCCGGTCATGGCGCCGAGCGCGAGAAACATCCCGGTTGCTTCAATAAAGACGATAGTCATGACCAGGCACATGGTCAGGCACGGGACCAGATAAAACTCCGGCAGGCCGAATTGCAGGGGCCAAACGACACGCACCAGTGGTTCATTCTGGATTCCGGAAAAATCGGTCCAGCCCAGCGCGATGGTGACGAGATAGCCGACCGTGATTTCGATCAGAACGGCCATGTTCTGAAGAAAGCCGGTGGTGAATTTGATGACGGACAGGATCACGAGCAGGACCAGGGCGGCGATCAGCAGATAACCCGCCGCGCCGAAATCGGCCGCCGCCGCACCGCCGCCGGCCCAGTTGACGCCAACGCGCGTCAGAACCACCCCGATCATGGTGATGATCGTGCCGGTGACGACCGCGGGGAAAAACCGCAGCACATATTTGACGAACGGCGCGACGCATAGCCCGAAGATGCCGCCGATCAGGACGGCGCCGTATATTCCGGTCAAGCCGACACCCGGCATGGCGGCCATCGCCAGCATCGGGGAGATCGCCACCGCCGTCACGCCCATGATGATCGGAAGCCGGATTCCGAACGGGCCGAAACCGATGGTCTGGATCAGCGTCGCGATCCCGCACGCGAACAGATCGGCGTTGATCAGCATCGCGATCTGGTCTTTGGGAAGATGCAGCGCGCCGCCAAGGATCAAAGGCACCGCAACGGCATTGGCGTACATCACGAGGACATGCTGCAGGCCGAGCGCAAACAGCTTGGGCAGCGGCAGAACTTCATCGACGGGATGGACGGCATCGGTCATTGCAAGGCCCCGAGCCCAGAATGCGTATTCTCTTGCGGCATTGCATGCCCATATTGTGCGCTTGCCTGCACAAAGATGGTGCAATGGAGGAATGCCGATCAAGGGTGGCTGAGCCTGGAATCGAACACGTCAATAAAGATTGGGCCGACCAAATAGCCACGACGCCGATGCTGTCCGGCAAACCGGCCCGCGTTTTGAGGAGCGTATGATTGGCCGGCGTTGTGAGCGCGGCGCGTTACCGGCGCGCGCTGATCCCATCGGCGTACGAACCCAAAACCGCTATTCCGCGGCTTCAGCGAGACCCGCGAGCGATTCCGGGATGGCGTTCAATTGCCGCGGGCGTCCCATCAGAACCGGCTGAAACAGCACGGCGGCGGCCATCGTGCACAATAGCGCCAGCGCCATCATCTTGCCCATGCTCGACATGCCGGGATAGCTCGACGCCCACATGCTTCCGAACGCCACCGCGTTGGTCATGGCGCTGAATATCACCGCTCGGGTCAGCGTCGATTGCAGCAGTCCGGTCTTTCCGGCGCGCCAGGCCATGATGTAGTAGATCTTGAACGCGACGCCGACGCCGAGCAGCAGCGGAAGCGCGATGATGTTGGCGAAATTGAGCGCGAAGCCGTCCAGCACGCAAATCTCAAGGGTCACCGCGCCGGCGAGCAGAAGCGGGATCAGCGTCAGCAGCACATCGGTGACACGTCTCAGGGCAATAAAGAGCAAGATCGCGATCGCAACCAGCGCCAGCATGCCGGCTTCGATAAAGGCTGCTGTGACGGTTCTTCCCGATTCATAATAACTGATCGCGGGCCCCGTGGCAGATGGTTCGGCGTGAAGAACAGCGGTCGCGAACTTCCGCAGGACATTGGTGTCATTGGGGTTGCCCTTTGGCAGCGCCTCAACGCGGGCTCTGCCGTCCGGCAGCAGCCAATCGCGGACCAGATTTGCCGGCAGTGTCTTGATCGTCACCGTTTGCGGGGCAAGGCTTCTGCGAAGCTGGTCGAGGTCGAAAATCAACGGCGGCACGATCGCAGCTTCCGCCCTAGCCCGGATGCCGGCATCTGCACCGGCCAGCCGCGTGAGCAAACCGGAAACCTGACGCGCGGCGTCGGCGGCGGTGCCGGTCTCCTTGCCCGCGGCGCCGGACAGGTCCGCGGCGGTCTTTCGGATTGCGGCAACGACCTCCTGGTCGCTCGGCGCTGGCTGCCGCGCTTGAGGATTAAGGGCAGCACCGAGGCGTTGCGACGCCGTCTTCAACGCGGCGATTTTCCGGTCCTGATCGGGCGGAATAAAGCTGCTCAATGTCAAAACCCGCGACACCTCGGGCAGCGCGGCCAGCCGCTTGGCGATGGCATCGGCCTGTTCGATCGACGGCGCCAATATCTCGGCATCGTCGCCGCTGGTTTCCGGATCGCTTTGCAATTGACGGTAGGTCACGACCGAGGCCGAACTCGGGCTTTGCAAATTGACCGGGTTGAAGTCGAACGGCAAATGCAACAATAGCGGTGTGCCGGCCAGAACGATCAGGACGGTGCCGGCAATCACCGCGATGCGGTGCCGTTGCAGGAAATGGTCCAGCGGCGCGAGGCTTTGAAAGCCGACCGCCGCGGCCTCGCCCGGAGGGTTCAGCAATGCCAGCATCGCCGGCACCAAGCGTGATGCTGCAGAAGAACGCGATCAGCATGCCGCAGCCTGCAATCAGGCCGAGCTCGGCAAGCCCGCGATAGCTGGTGGGCAGAAATGCGAAGAACCCCACCGCGGTGGCCGCTGCAGCCAATGCGAGCGGATCTCCTGCCTTGCGGGCAGCACTTCGCAACGCCTCGCGCAGGTCGCCATGTTCATGCCGCTCGGTGCGATATCGCACGCTGAACTGAATGCCGAAATCGACGCCGAGGCCGACAAACAGCACAAAGAACGCAATCGAGATCAGATTGAACGAGCCGACCATGGCGAGGCCAAGAGCCGCCGTGGTGGCAAGCCCAACCATCAGGCTGAAGAACACCGCCGCAATGATCTTCCAGGAGCGGAGCGCCAGCCAGAGAATGATCAGGACCCCGAGCACCGCCGTCGTCGTGTCGCGCAACGCGCTGTCTTTGATGACCGAGAATTGATCGTCATTCATCGGCACCTGACCGGTTAGATCGACGGTGGCGCCGAGTTTGTTCTTCAGGTCCAGATCGGCAGCCGCGCGGCGAATTCCTTCGGTGGCCTCGCGGCCCGGCTGAAGGGCGGCGAAATTGAGCGCAGGCTGGATCTCGATAAAGTGCCGCAGCTGTCTGTTCCGCAACGGGTGGCCCTGCAGCAGCTCCTGCCAGGAAAACGTGGCGGGCTTTCCTGCCAGAACGTCGCTTAGGGTTCGATCTGCCAGCGCCAGGGGCCACGCCAACTGGTCCAGCTTGATTTTGCCCATCTGGACGCCCTCGGTTGCCAGCGAGAGCGCCTTCATCACGCCGCGCAGGCTCGGGTCGGCCGCAAGCCCGGAGATTAGCGGCTGAGCTTGCGTCAGGCCCGCGACGCTTTTTTCGACATCCGCGGGAGCTTCAAACAGCAGCCCATTACGCTCGAAGAACTCTCCGCTGTCGGGTTGCCCGACCATGGGAAACAACTTCGGGTTCTTTGCGAGCGTCTGCGCGAGCTCATTGGCGGCTTGTTCGGCGTTCTCGGCGGTCGGCGCCCTCACAACGGCCGAAATGCCGTTTTGGGGAAAGTCCCGGGACAATTGCAGTTGACGGGCATGCCAGGGAAGATGTCGGGAAATCAACCCTTCCACATCGGTATTGATCGAGAACCGCGAGGCGCTGAAGACCGCGGCTCCAAGCATCAGCAACGCGCCGGCGACCACGACGGTCCACCGATAACGCGCGCAGAAATCGACGATCCGGACAATCGCTGAATTGATCATGACAGCCAGCGGCTCTCCCGGCTCGCAAAATTGCGGTCGGCGGTCCAACTTCCGGACGGCCAAGATCGTTCAGTCTTAAATTTTATTTTAGAAATTTCTGGGAACCGGGACGCTCAAAGCCTGATCGCAAGGTCAGCTCGAACCGTATTGCGGTTCATAATTCACGAGCCACAATTCCAGTGCTGCGATGAACGCAACCATCGCACCGAGCCCGATGCTGGCATGCATCGCTCTGGTATGCGCAAACCCGAGCACCCACGGCGAGGCTATCAACCAGAAGCCGAGCAAGAGGTTGAGCCATTCCTCCCAGTGCGAAAACGCAACGATGGCCGCGATCGATATCGCCGCGATCGCAGCGCCGCTGGCCCAAAGGTCGAGCCGTGCATTCTTGTTGGCGTATGCAAAAAGCCACGGCGACACAAACAGGAAAACACCGAACGTTGCAGTGTAGAAATCGAGCACGAATGGGCGGCGCCATCTCATCGGGACATCCTCCGGTTATGCGGTTTATCTGTCTTCAGGCGGTCAGGTGATATCGCGGCCTTCGGCGGGATATCCTGGTCCCGCCGAGGGCCATTGACGGCGGTCAGGCCCGACGATTGATCACGTCGACGATCTTCTTGTCGCCTGGATTGACGATCAGCAACTTGCCCTGAAGCAGCGCGTAATCGTAGGGCTTCAGGGACGATACGTGCGCGGCGACCTTGGCAGGCACCGATCGCAGCGCGATGTCACCGGGAATCGTGGCGCCAACCGCGGCCGTGAAGTTTGTTGGCGCCGTCTGGCTGGTGGCTTGTTTGCCGAGGTCCCTCCATGCGGTTCGTTCCTGCGAAGGCGTCAGCGAAAGGCTGTCCTTCGCATCGAGGGGTTGTTTTTCGCCATCGATTGCATTGCCGGCGGTGCGGTGGTTTTGGACATTGCCTGCGGATCGGCTGCAGACGCCGCACCGATACCGGATGCGAGCGTCGCGGTTGCGGCGATGGCGATGAGATGAAGCTTCATGGCGGTTCTCCTGAGATTGAGCCGCCCCCAGGCTAGAAACGGCGAGACGCCGAAAAGTTTCGTGGAGGATTGTTCGACTTTGGTCGAGACCGGTTCAATCGATATCCAATCGTCCGATTTGCCGCGGGAACGCCACTGCGGTCGTTCGCCGCAGGGTTGTTGCCAAAGATTAATCCGGCGAAAAGGACCACGTAATGTGCGTGCTCCATGTTGGGTCCAGGGGTTTTCCTCACTCAACATTGGAGATGTCGCATGGACCAACAATCGAATAACTCACGTCCCGCACCACGAGAAATTCTCAAACCGCGCCGTCTGACGCTGCTGGCTTCGGTCGCCGCTCTCAGCATGGCCGTGCTTGTGGTCGGGCCGGGCGGTTACCGGCCGTTCAATGTTCCGGCATGGACCGCGTCGGCGCAGGCGGCCGAGACCATCCAGAATTCCGCGGGCTTCGCCGATCTCGTGACCAAGGTCAAACCGGCGGTAATATCGGTCCGCGTCAAGATCGATGGCGATGGCGACAACATGCCGGTCTCGCAGCGCGACGAGGGCGCGGGTCCCGATCAATCCGAGTCGCCGTTCGACCAGTTTTCGCAGCAATTCGGCTTCCGCGGCCCCAACGCCATGCCGCATCGCCACCAGATGATTACCGGCGAAGGCTCGGGCTTCTTCATCTCGCCGGATGGTTATGCCGTGACCAACAATCATGTGGTCGATCATGCCAAGTCCGTGCAGGTCACGACCGACGACGGCACGATTTATACCGCCAAGGTGATCGGCACCGACAAGAAGACCGATCTCGCGCTGATCAAGGTCGAGGGCAAGAAGGATTTCACTTACGTGAAATTCGCCGACCAGCCGCCGCGCGTCGGCGACTGGGTGGTCGCCGTCGGCAATCCCTTCGGTCTCGGCGGCACCGTGACGGCTGGAATCGTGTCCGCGCGCGGACGCGACATCGGCGCCGGGCCGTATGACGACTACGTCCAGATCGATGCCCCGATCAACAAGGGCAATTCCGGCGGTCCGGCGTTCGACATGAACGGCAACGTCATCGGCGTCAACACCGCGATCTTCTCGCCGTCGGGCGGTTCGGTCGGTATAGGCTTCGACATTCCGGCCGGCACGGCGAAACTCGTGGTCGCCCAGCTCAAGGACAAGGGCTACATCACGCGCGGCTGGCTCGGCGTCCAGGTGCAGCCGGTCACGGCCGACATCGCCGACAGCCTCGGCATGAAGCAGGCCAGCGGCGCGATGGTCGACAACCCGCAAGACGGCAGTCCGGCGGCCAAGGCCGGAATCGAGGCGGGCGACGTCATCACCGCGGTCAATGGCGCGTCGGTGAAGGATTCGCGCGATCTCGCCCGCAACATCAGCATGATGGCGCCGGGAAGCTCGGTGAAGCTCGATATCCTGCACAAGGGCGAAACCAAGACGCTGACGCTGGCGCTGGGCGAAATGCCGAACGACCACCAGGCCAGCGCGGACGATACCTCGCCGAAGGCGGCAGCCGGGACGCCTCATCTGGGCCTCAGGCTCGCTCCCGCAAGTGAGGTCGAGGGTGCCGGCCAAAAGGGCGTCGTGGTCACGGCGGTCGATCCGGAAGGTCCCGCGGCCGAGCATGGCCTTCAGACCGGCGATGTCATTCTCGATGTCGGCGGCAAGGCGGTCTCCAACACCGCCGACGTACGATCGGCACTGACGGCGGCCGCGGCCGGCGGCAAGCACAGCGTCCTGATGCACGTGAAGACGGCGGATGCGACGAGGTTCGTCGCGGTACCGCTGGCGAAAGGTTGATCGGCGCTATCTGCTGATCTCCGTGAGCAAAGCCTGGAAAAGGCCGGGCCCCAAGCCTGGCCTTTTCACTACTTAAAGCCTGGCCTTTTTTACGATTTGAGGAATTGCCGATGCGGTCTGCCGCGACCTTGACTGCGGCCTCGCTGTCCCGGCCGGCAATAAATCCGCCGATGCCGGGCACATTCGATATTGGCGGGCGTTATCGGCGGGGCCGGCATTGATCCGATCCCATCGGCTTGTGATCGGTGGATTCGCCGAAAGCAACGTATCGTCAGCGCCAAACCGGAGTCAGCCTCATGAATTCAAGCCAAGCTGCGCCAGCCGAATCGAGCGCGCCTCCGGTTGCGGTTCACAAGCTCCTGACCGGCCAGAAGGCGCTGGTGACCGGCGCCAATTCCGGCATCGGCAAGGCGGTGGCGATCGGGTTGGGGCAGGCGGGCGCCGATGTTGTCGTCAATTATGTCGCCAATGACGCGGCCGCTGACGCCGTGGTCGAGGAGATCAGGAAGTCCGGTGCCAGGGCCTATGCGTACAATGCGGATGTCTCATCGGAAGATCAGGTCGCCGCGATGTTTGCGCGCATGATGCAGGAATTCGGCACCATCGACATTCTGGTCAGCAATGCCGGATTGCAGCGGGATTCGGCACTTCATGAAATGACCCTGGCGCAATGGAACACGGTTCTGAATATCAATCTGACCGGGCAATTTCTGTGCGCGCGCCAGGCGGTACAGGAATTTCTGCGCCGTGGCGTGGTGCCGTCCGTATCGAGTGCGGCGGGGAAAATCATCTGCATGAGCTCGGTTCATCAGGAAATTCCGTGGGGCGGCCATGTCAACTACGCCTCATCCAAGGGCGGCATCAAATTGCTGATGGAGAGCATGGCGCAGGAGCTCGCGCCGAAGCGGATCCGCGTCAACGCGATCGCGCCCGGCGCCATCCGGACCCCGATCAATACCTCGGCCTGGCAGACCAAGGCGGCCTATGACGCGCTAATGACGCTGGTCCCTTATGGGCGCATCGGCGAGCCGGAGGATATCGCCCGCGCCGCGGTCTGGCTCGCCTCGGATCATTCCGACTATGTGGTCGGCACCACGCTGTTTGTCGACGGCGGCATGACGCTCTACCCGGGCTTCTCGACCGGCGGCTGAGGCGCGGTAACCTTGACGGCAACTGCCGTTGGAATTGTGCGTTCCGCTTCCTACATAGAGATATTGTTCCAGTTGTTGTTATTGAGGAGGCCTTGAGATGGTCCCCAGGCATTTTTTCACCGCTGCGATTTGCGCGACGCTGCTGGCATGGAGCGGTCCGTCGATCGCGGACCAGTACCGGCCCGGCGAGTTCCTCAGCCTCGATCTTTCGAAGGCGGTGCTGTCGCCGAAGCCGCTCGGGCCTGCGACGCAATTTGCGCCATTTCCGATTGAGGCCGGAACCGACTCGATGGCGCGGCGCCGCAGGCGCGCGCGGAAACGAAGGCCGCTCCGGACGTCCGTGTCGCCAGAACGGCGCCGTCGCATCTGGGCATGAAGAAACCGAGTGGCGCGGCTCGAACCAGGCTCGCGCACCGCCACGGCAATCCGCTCGATGCGCAGGCGTCCGATACGCGGATTCAGGTCTGGCCGTGCCGGTCGGGCGGCATCTGCAACTGGTCGCGACCGGCGCCGGGGCGATAACGCACGATCGCGTGCGTCCTGCCACGGCAGCAGAGCCTTAGGTGTAAAGCCTTGGCCATCGCGGTCCTGCCAACCAAGTCTTGCCAACCAAGTCTTGCCAACCAAGTCTTGCCAACCAAGTGTTGATTTGGACTTGGTGCCGCAGGCGGGCTATCCAACACGCGCCCGCTATCTCATTCCCGCAATCAAACGCCGTTCATGCTGCCTCAACGGTCCGCTCATCCGGCGCATTACCCCTCAGGAGCCATCATGGAAAGTCTGCAAACCCAGGGCATCAGCCTGCCGCGGCTCGGGCTCGGCACCTTTCGCCTGCAGGGCGATCCCTGCCGCGCGGCGGTCGAAAGCGCGCTGGCGCTCGGCTATCGCCATATCGACACCGCTGAAATGTACGGCAACGAAGAGCCCATCGGAGCTGCGATCGCGGCCTCCGGCATCGCGCGCCAGGATCTGCACGTCACCACCAAGGTCTGGCACGAAAATCTCGCCCCCGATGCGATCCGACGGGCGTTCGACACCAGCCTCAACAAGCTGAAGCTCGATCACGTCGACCTCTATCTGGTGCACTGGCCGTCGAACAGCATGAACCTGCCCGCGGTGTTCGAGACATTGATGAAGCTCAAAGAAGAGCGCCGCACCCGCGCCATCGGCGTCGCCAATTTCAACGTCGCGCTCTTGAAGACGGTGGTCGAGGAGATCAAGGCCCCGATCGCCTGCAACCAGATCGAATATCACGTGATGCTCGATCAGACGAAAGTGGCCAAATATCTTGCCGCCAAATCGATTCCGCTGGTGGCCTATTGCCCGCTGGCGCAGGGCCGCGCCGCCACCGATGAGACCCTGATCGCAATCGGCCGCAAGCATGATGCGAGCGCTGCACAGGTGGCGCTGAAGTGGCTGCTCGATCAGGACGGCGTTGCCGCGATCCCGAAGGCGTCGCGCGCGGAAAGCCAGCAGGCCAACCTCGACGCGCTGAAAGTGAAGCTCGACGATCAGGATAGAAAGACCATCGCGGCGCTGCCCAAGGACAAGCGCTTTGTGAATCCGGGCTTTGCACCGGCGTGGGATGCGACTTGATCCAGGCTAAACGGGGAATCGAACGATGCGTTTGAACCAGGTCACGATCACGATGCCGGATTTGGATGCCGGATGGGTGTTCTACAGCGGTCTTGGGTTAGCCCCGATCGTCGATGCAAGGCCCGACTACGTGCGGTTTGTTTGCCCGGACGGGGGGAGTACATTTTCGCTGCATCGCGGCCACGCGTCAGCAACGGGAACGACCGTCTACTTCGAATGCGACGACCTGAACGAAAGGGTAGAGGGTCTGAAGGCGGCTGGTTATCAGTTCACGAGCGATCCCTCGGACATGCCGTGGCTTTGGCGCGAAGCCGAACTATTCGATCCGGGTGGCAATCGCATCCTGCTCTATTGGGCCGGCAAGAACCGTCTCGACCCGCCATGGCGCATCCAGGAGGATATCAATACGCCGTGACCTCTCGAGCAGCGGCAACGATCATGTCGGGGTCGGCGGCTTGCGGAAAACCAGCGCTCGACGCATGATCCGCCTTAAATAATCTGTCTTGAACAAAAAGACTATCGGGGAGGCCGGATGTCCGCATTGTCGCGCCGCCATTTTCTGGCGCTTTCGGGATCGACCGCCGCAGTTGGCCTGTCAGGCCGCCTCGCAACCCCTGCCGACGCGGCGATGGCGCCCACCGACAAGTTCGACCTCGTGATCAAGGGCGGCGACGTGCTCGACCCCAGCCAGTCGCTGCGCGGCAAACGCGACATCGGCATCCGCTGGGGCGTGGTGGAGGCCATTGAGCCGGAAATTCCGGCCGCCCGCGCGTTGAAGACGATTGATGCCGCCGGGAAACTGGTGACGCCCGGCCTGATCGATCTGCATTGCCATGTCTATCCCTATGGCTCGGCGATCGGTATTCCGGCCGATGAGCTGGTGCCGTATCAATGCACGACCACGGTGGTTTCGGCAGGCGATGCCGGCGTCAATAATCTGGCGGCGCTGCGCCGCTACATCGTCGCGCAGACCCGCACGCGGATGTACGCATTCCTGCATATCGCCAACAACGGATTGTCGGCGTTCCCGGTCGCCGAGCTCTACAACATCGACAATGCGCAGGTGGAGGCCTGCGCCATGGCGCTGGCGGAAAATCCGGATTTCCTGATCGGCGTCAAGGTACGGATGTCGGAGAATGTGATCTTCAAGCATGGCATCGAGCCCCTGAAGCGCGCGATCCAGGCCTGCGAGAGGTGCGGCTGGCCGGCGAAGATGATGGTGCATATCGGCGGCGTCGAAACCACCGAGTTGATGTCGAACATCCTGGATATGCTGAGGCCCGGCGATGTGCTGACCCATGCCTATTCCGGCGCGCCGAACATGGAAGGCGTGTTCACCAACATCGTCAAGGACGGCAAGCTGTTGCCGGCAGCACTCGCGGCCAAGCAGCGCGGCGTGATGTTCGATGTCGGCCATGGCGGTGGCAGCTTCGATTTCACGGTGGCGGAAATCGCAATTCCCGCCGGCTGCATACCGGACACCATCTCGTCCGACATGCACGTATTTTCGGGCAATTCGCCGGGCATGCCGTTCCTGCCGAACGTGATGAGCAAGTTCATGGCGATGGGCTATTCGCTGGAGCAGGTGGTGACCATGACGACCACCGCACCAGCCCGGATCATCAACCGTGCGCCCAAGATCGGCACGCTGCAGGTCGGCGCGCCCGCCGATGTTGCGATCATGGAGCTGGTGGAAGGTCCGGTGTCGTTCGTCGACACCCGCAACAACCGGCGTGACGGCAAGGCCTGGCTGAAGCCGGTTCAGACCGTGATCAACGGCGTGCCGTTCGGCCGCCCCTATCAAGCGCCGTTCTCGGTGCGGTGAAGGCTTGGATGGCACTTTCGGCGCTGGCATTGGCCGCCACAACCCGCGACGTCCGGATCGAGAGCGCCGCGGCGGCAACGAGTGCGCCGGCCGCGATCAGGGATGCCACGCGAAAGTCCCCAAGCCGCTCGGAAAGGAAGCCGGCCAGCGTCGGCCCCACCATCTGACCAATGCCGAAACTCGCGGTCATTCGACCGAAAGCCTGATGGGGATTTCCGGCGGACAATATTCGTGCAGCGATAAATCCGAGCGCCGTAAGGCCCATGAAAGTCCCGCCCAACAGCAGCGCCGAAAAACACACCCCTGTGATCGTCACCCATTCGACGCTCGCGGCAACGCCAACGGCTTCGACAATGCATGCCACGGCAAAGGCGTTCATGGCACCGATCCGTTCGCCCAGCCGGGTCCAGATCGTAACAGACGGGATCGCGGCTAACCCGAACAGTATCCAGACCCAGGGTTCGAGCACGCGTACTTCTTCCGTGAGTCGCACAATTGCCACGAGAAACGTCGTCGTGATGACATAGCCGAAACCGAACAACCCGTAGGCCACGGCCATCATGCCTATCCCGGAAGGACCGGTGCGAGATGCCACCGGTTTTGACGATCCGGCGACGTCGGACGCTGCCGGAATCAGCATCGCGGCAACGACCGTAACCAGTATTGAGATTGAACCCGAACCAATCCACAGGCTGCGCCATCCCGCACCCGACGCCAGCATTACGGAAACTGCAACGGCCGAGATCACGATACCGAAGCCCACGCCGGCGAAGTGGATGGCCGACAGCGGCGCGCGTCCCGATAACGAAAGACGCTCGAGCACCAGGGCTGATGCACACACGATCACGAAGGCGCTTGCGATACCGCCGGCGAAGCGAAGACCGGCGAATGAGGCGATATCAGACGGTACCGCCATGGCACCCGTCGAGACGGCGCTGATTGCCAATGCGGTCAGAAGCCAGAACCTTGGCCGGCGCATCACGAACGGCAGGCCGGCGAGCAGCGCTCCAACGAAATAACCCAGAAAGTTTGCCGATGCGATCAGCCCCGCGTCGGATTTGCTCCAGCCGAGCGCGCCAAGCATGGCCGGAAGGATCGGCGTATAGACAAAGCGGCCGATGCCAAGTGCGGCGGTCATCGCCGCCAGTCCGCCGAATGCCAGCGCTACCGAGCGGTCTTGTTGCATGATGTTGTCTCTGCCTGCAGTCGCCTCCGGGCAGGCTAGAGCAAGTCGAATCGCGTGCGGTAATGGTTTGATCAGATGGCCGCTATCGCATGCGGTGATGGCGAACGGATTTATTCCGCGGCTGCGATCGTCAGAGCCGGCCGGGCCATGTCCATGAAGGCGCGAAGGGCGCTTGAGGTAAAGGCTTCGCGATGTCGGATGAAGACGGTCTCGACCTGTCCCTCCTCATTGGGCAAGGGATGAACGCGAAGGCGTCCGCGTTCCCAGACCGACCCAAGCAGCGCTCTCGGCAGCAAGGTCACGCCAACGCCGGCGCTGACACAGGCAATGATGGCTTCGATCGTGCCAAACTCGAGTTGCCTCACGCCGACGATGCCGCGCCGAGCCAGCATGGCTTCGAGTTGCAGGCGATAGGAGCAGCCGGCTTTTAATACCACGATTTTCAGGTCCGGCTTGCGGCTCAGCGCCTCGAAGCTGGTAATGGCAGGGGCGGTCAGGATTACGAGTTCTTCGCGGACGAATGGCTCGACCTGCAGGTCCGGATGATTGGCCGGGCCGCAGACGTAGGCGCCATCGAGCTGCCGATCGAGAACCTGCTCGACCAGTTCGCAGGTCGTTCCCGTCCTCAAGGACAAATCGACCGCCGGATGGGCTGCCACATAGGCGGCAAGAACCGGCGACAAATGCAGGGCCGCCGTCGTATCGAGCGAGCCGATCGTCAACACCCCTGAAGGCGTTCCCTCGTCGGCCACCGCGCGCCTGGCGTCGTCGAGCAGGCGTGCGGCGCGGGCCGCGAATGGGAGAAGCCGCCGGCCGGCGGCTGTCAGCGTGACCCCTCGATTGGTTCGCTCGAACAAGGCGAACCCGACTTCATCCTCCAGCGATTTGATCCGCGCGGTGACGTTGGATTGCACCGTGTTGAGTTCAAGCGCAGCCTTGCTCATGCTGCCCGTGCTTGCCACGGATTGGAACATCCGAAGGTCGGCAGCATCCATCTCACGCGCTCCTTTTTGCGCCCCCGGCGCTATCCTAGCGGATCACAGCCAACCGCACCAATTCGATCTGTCGGGCCATCATGGCCGGCCTTGCTTCTCCACATTGGCGCTGCGCGGCGGCACACCGAATTCCCGACGGCAGACGTCAGCCAGCACGGCGACGCCGTCGCGGATCTGGTCGTGCGAGGGACTGGCAAAACAGAGCCGCAGGCGGCTGCCGGCATGGACCTTGTCGGTCGACCATTCCGGCCCGGGATTGATGGCGACGCCGGCGGCTAGTGCCGCCTGGTACAGCTTGAGCGTGTCGACACGATCGGGCAGCTTGACCCACAGGAAGATGCCGCCCTTGGGGTCTTCAAACTCCGCCGACGTCCCGAACTGCTCGTTGAGCGCTTCCATCAGCGTGTCGAGCTTGGCGCGCAGGCCGCGCGTCAGCTTCGGCACATGGGCTGCGAAATGCGGCGCGCAATATTCCGCCAGCACCATCTGCTCGAGCGCGCCGGAGCCGGCGTCGGTCTTCAATGCCAGCATGCGCGACAGCGCGTCCCAGGGCGCCACGATGTAACCGACCCGCAAGGCCGGCGCGATGGATTTGGAAAACGAGCCGATATGAATGACACCGGCGTTCCGGCTCATCGCGTACAGCGCGGGCGGCCGTCGTCCGTCCCAGATCAGGTCGGCGTAGCAATCATCCTCGAAAATCGGCACGCCGTATTCTTGGGCCAGCTTCAATAGCTCGGCGCGGCGCGCCTCGGGCATGATGGTGCCGGTCGGATTCTGCACGGTCGGAATGGTGTAGATATATTTCGGCGTGATGCCGCGACGCCTGAGGTCGGCGAGCGCCGCCGCCAGTGCATCCATCCGCATGCCCTCATGGTCGAGCGGAATGCCCACCACGTTGACCCCGAGCCGCGTCAGTCGCGTCAGCGCGCCCTGATAGGTGTCGCGTTCGACGATCACGGTGTCGCCGCGCGCCAGCAGCGTCTGGTTGACGAGGTCGAGCGCCTGCAGCGATCCGGAGACGATCAGGATGTCGTCGGCGACGCAGTCGATGCCGGCGTCGCGCTTGAGTTTGGCGGTGAGAAAGTCGCGCAGCGGGCGGTACCCTTGCGGACCGCTGGCGAGGCCGTAGGTGGCCAGCGTCTTGCCCTCGCGCTTGAGAACGGCGTTCACCGCGTCGATCAGGCCTTCAACCGGGACCTGGTCCGGGTCGTTGTTGCCGCCGATGAAGCTGTATTTCGCCAGCCCGGTCCATTTGGCCGCCGGCGCGGGCAAGCCAGGCGGCAGCAATGGCGCAAAGTCGAACGTTGCGGAGGTCATGAACGGCGTCTCCCATAGTTTCTTGTGGCTCTGACCATGGCGATTGAGATCGGACCTCGTCAATGACTTTTCCGGTCTCGATCCGTTCACAGCAGGCCGCGCCGCGCCGCCCCGCCAGCGACGTTCTGCCCTGCGTAATGACGCTGGCGCGGGCTTGCGAGTCCGGCTATTGCTCGCCTCGTACAAAAGTGAGACCTCAATGGCCGATCCGATTCAGGAAGTTCTGCAAGCCTTCACCAACGGCGAACTCGTCGTTGTCACCGATGACGACGATCGCGAGGGCGAGGGCGACCTCATTATCGCAGCCTCGCTTTGTACCGCCGAGAAGATGGCCTTTATCATCCGCCACACCTCGGGCATCGTCTGCGCACCGATCACGACGGAAGATGCCCGGCGGCTGCGGCTCGATCCGATGGTCGCGCACAACGAATCCAATCACACCACCGCCTTTACGGTATCGATCGACTACAAGCCCGATGGCGGCACCGGCATTTCGGCGGACGAACGCGCGTCGTGCTGCCGTGCGCTGGCGAACCCCAATGCCGGCGCCAATGATTTCGCGCGGCCCGGCCACGTGTTTCCGCTGATCGCACGCGACGGCGGCGTGCTGCTGCGCTCCGGCCATACCGAGGCCGCGGTCGATCTTTGCAAGCTCAGCGGCCTGCCGCCGGTCGGCGTCATCAGCGAGTTGATGAACGACGACGGCACCGTCATGAAGGGCGAGCAGGTGGCGCGGTTTGCCGCTGCCCACAAGCTCAAGCATGTCACCATCGCCGACATGATCGCCTATCGCCAGGCGCGCGAAAAGCTGATCGAGCGGGTCTCGACATTCACCACGGAAAGTCCGATCGGGCCGCTGCAGGGCTATGCCTATCGCTCGCCGTTCAATTCCATCGCCCATGTCGCGTTCGTCTATAACGGCATCGGCGACGGCAAGAACGTGCTGACCCGGTTTCACAAGCCCAACATCGTCAAGGATATTTTCACCGGGCCGAAGCGCATGCAGGCGGTGCTCGAACATTTCAGGAAAGCCGGCAGCGGCGTGCTGGTCTACCTGCGCGATGGAGCTGCCGGCGTTCCGGTTGCACCGCTCGCCGAGGAGAAATCCGCCGAGGCCGACCGCAACAAGCAGTGGCGCGAGGTCGGCGTCGGCGCGCAGATCCTGCGCGATCTCGGCGTCACCTCGATCCGCCATCTGACGTCGTCGGTGCATGACTACAAGGGACTGTCCGGTTTCGGCATCGAGATCGTCTCCAACGAATTGCTCGAGGGTTGAGGCGTCGTTATTTGCCGGGTTTCGCCCGTGCGCACCCTCAGATGTGCAATTGCACATCGGGGAACGACGGAAGCGAGAAGCATCCAATTCAATTGCGCTTCCGCCCGTGGCGCTTTAACTTGGTGAACAAATCCAAAGGTACCGAGACGCGAAAGGAATTTTCATGAGCGTGCGCCCTCAGGCCAAGGACAAGCCGGCCCCCGTGAACTTCCAGTGGGACGATCCGTTCATGCTGGACGAGCAACTCACCGAAGACGAGCGCATGATCCGCGACACCGCGCGGGCCTATGCGCAGGACAAATTGCAGCCGCGCATCGTCAAGGCCTATATGGAAGAAAAGACCGATCGCGAGATCTTCAACGAGATGGGCGAACTCGGCCTGATCGGCATCACGCTGCCGGAAGAATATGGCTGCGCCAATGCGAGCTACGTCGCCTATGGCCTGGTGGCGCGCGAGATCGAGCGCGTCGATTCCGGCTATCGCTCGATGAATTCGGTGCAGTCGTCGCTGGTGATGTACCCGATCTATGCCTATGGCGACGAGAACCAGCGCAAGAAATACCTGCCCAAGCTCGCCACCGGCGAGTGGGTCGGCTGCTTCGGCCTGACCGAGCCCGATGCCGGCTCCGATCCCGGCGGCATGAAGACCCGCGCCGACAAGGTCGCCGACGGTTACCGGCTGACCGGCTCGAAGATGTGGATTTCCAATGCGCCGATCGCCGATGTCTTTGTGGTGTGGGCGAAATCGACCGAACATAACAACCAGATCCGCGGCTTTGTCCTGGAAAAGGGCATGAAGGGGCTTTCGGCACCGAAGATCGGCGGCAAGCTCTCGCTGCGTGCCTCGGTCACCGGCGAGATCGTAATGGACGGCGTGGTGGTGCCGGAAAGCGCGCTGTTGCCCAACGTGTCGGGCCTGAAGGGGCCGTTCGGCTGCCTCAACCGCGCCCGCTACGGCATTTCGTGGGGCGCAATGGGGGCTGCGGAAGACTGCATGCACCGCGCCCGGCAATACACGCTCGACCGCAAGCAGTTCAATCGCCCGCTGGCGGCGACGCAACTGGTGCAGAAGAAACTCGCGGACATGCAGACCGACATCGCGCTCGGCCTGCAGGCGAGCTTGCGGGTCGGCCGATTGATGGACGAAGGCAAGATGGCGCCGGAGATGATTTCCATCGTCAAGCGCAACAATTGCGGCAAGGCGCTCGACATCGCGCGGATGGCGCGCGACATGCACGGCGGCAACGGTATCCAGATCGAGTATCACGTGATGCGCCACGCCGCGAACCTGGAAACCGTCAACACCTATGAGGGCGCGCACGATGTCCATGCGCTGATCCTCGGTCGCGCCATCACCGGCATCCAGGCGTTTTCGTAACGTTCCAACTTCATCCTGAGGAGCCCGCATCTTGCGGGCGTCTGAAAGGATGGCCGCACGACAGACCTTGCCGCATGCTTCGAGACGGCCCCCACGGGCCTCCTCAGCATGAGGGCCCGGTGAGAAGCGTGGCACCCCCTAAAGGTTACAGGCATGGCCGACAACGACGACATCCCGTTCAATCGCGACTTTCCGCTGCGGGCAGGCGTGGTCGATGAAGTCCGCCCCGGCGTGCGGCGGGTTCTGTGCAACAATCCGAGCCCCTTCACCTTCACGGGCACGGTGAGTTACATCGTGGGCAAGGGCAAGGTCGCGATCATCGATCCGGGCCCCGACGACGAGGCCCACGCCGCGGCGCTGCTGGACGCCGTGCGCGGTGAAACCGTGTCGCATATTCTGGTCACCCACACCCACCGCGACCATTCGCCGAACACCACGCGGATCAAGGCCGCCACCGGCGCTCTCGTTTACGCCGAGGGTCCGCATCGCGCGTCGCGGCCGCGCTATGAGAGCGAGAAACACAATCCGGAGTCCGGCGCCGACCGCGACTTCAAGCCCGACATCGCGGTGCGTGACGGCGAGACCATCGAAGGCTCCGGCTGGGCGCTGCAGGCGGTGGCGACGCCGGGCCACACCGCCAATCATCTGGCGTTCGCCTGGCCGGAGAGGAAGATGCTTTTCGTCGGCGACCACGTGATGGGCTGGTCGACGTCGATCGTGGCGCCACCCGACGGGTCGATGGTCGACTACATGGCCTCGCTCGAACGACTGACGAACCGGAATGAGGATTTGTATTTTTCGGGTCACGGACCGGAAATCCCGGAAGCACAGCGCTATGTCCGTTTCCTGATCCGGCATCGACAGGCGCGCGAAGCGTCGATCCTGCATCGCCTCGCCAAGGGCGAAGCCGATATTCCGACCATGGTGCGCGCGATCTATATCGGCATCGACCCGCGGCTGACGACGGCGGCCGGCTATTCCGTGCTGGCGCATCTGGAAGACATGGTCGCGCGGGGGATCGTTGCGACCGATGGCGACCCGGTGATCGGCGGCACGTATCGGTTGGCGTGATATCTTGACGTCATTCCAGGATGGCCCGAAGGGGCAGACCTCAGATGCGCAATTGTGCATCTGAGGTCCGAAGCGGAGCCTGTCATCGGGCCGGCCATGGGCCGGACCCGTTGGCATCGCGCCGGCATGACGAATGCAATTCCTACTTCTTCACCGTCTTCGGCAGAACCTTCGCCGGGACCGGGGGCTTCTTGGCCGGCTTGATGCTGGCAATGTCGACGGCGTTGTTGAGGTCGTCGATCAGCTTGCTGATGCGCGCGGCGTTGCTGCCGAGATCGCCTTCGAAATAGCGCGACGATGAGCGGATATCGACCCGCGAATCCTCGCCGTCGGGGGCGATCCGGATCGACACGTCCTCGCGAAATCCCATGATCGGCGTTCGCGCCACCGCTTCGATGTGGCCGAGGCGGCGCGGCGGCTGCGGCGCGCGTTCGTCGATCACTAGCCATTTGCGTTTGGTGACCAGTTGCAGCGTGATCTCATAGGCCCGTTGCACCGGGACCTCGAGTTCCACCGTCTCGATATCGGGATAGGCCTGCCGCTGTTGTTCGGCCGAATATAGCCCGGCATAGACGGCGGTATTGGTGCCGTCGCCGGCGCGCAGCCGCGCCAGCGCTTCGAAGCGCGGCGGATCGATCGGATCGGTGGTGATGTCGTGGATCGGCGGCAGCCGGCGGTATTGCAGGCCGAGATAGGCCGGGTAGGCGAGCACGGCCGCGTCGATCAGCAGCGCCAGCAGGACGCGGCTCATGCCGCGCGATCCGTTCTGCCAGATCGCGGCAAAAGCGGCGAAGCCGACCAGAATGGAAAGACCGGCGCAGGCCAGCGCGCCGAAGAATGTCGCCAGCGCCGGTTTCATTTCAAGGAAGCTGAAGCGGACGATGATGATCGAGCCCACTACCGCGAGAGCCGAGAATATCGCGAGATTGCGCGCCCATGATGCCAGGCTGGACACGGGCTCCGACTGATAGGGAGCGGAAAACCTGCGGGCCATCGCTTCAATTCTGCCGGGTTGAAAACCTTGCGGGGCGAAATACGCCGGGCTGCACGCCCGCTTGAGACCATGGACCCGCGGCGAATTCAAGGGCAAGTAAGCGAATAGCGAGTGGCGAACAGGGGAAGCAAGAGCTCGCCCCAACCTGCTTCCTTTTTGCTATTCGCCACTCACCATTTTGCCCTTGCCGCCCGCTAAGCCGCCGCGTTGGGAAAATGGTACGCCTTGAACTGGTCGCGCAGGGAGGTCTTCAGGATCTTTCCCGTGGCGGTGTGCGGAATGGCATCGACGAACGCGACGTCGTCCGGCATCCACCATTTGGCGATCTTGCCGTCCATGTATTTCAGAATGTCCTCGCGCGTCGCGTTCTGGCCCTGCTTGAGCTGCACGATCAGCAGCGGACGCTCGTCCCATTTGGGATGATGGATGCCGATCACGGCTGCTTCCGCAACCGCCGGATGTCCGACCGCCAGATTCTCCAGATCGATCGACGAAATCCACTCGCCGCCGGATTTGATCACATCCTTCGACCGGTCGGTGATCCGCATGTATCCATACTGGTCGATGGTGGCGACATCGCCGGTGTCGAAATAGCCTTGTTCATCGAGAATATTGGAATCGACGCGGAAATAGGCTTTCGCGACCGCGGGGCCGGAGACCTTGAGCCGGCCGAACGTTTTGCCGTCCCACGGAAGTTCGTTGCCCGCATCATCGGTGATCTTCATCTGCACGCCATAGGGCGGGTAGCCCTGAGTCTGCAGGATATCCAGCCGTTCTTCGCCGGTGAGGTCTGCGAAAGGCGGTTTCAGCGTGGCGAGGGTGCCGAGCGGGCTCATTTCGGTCATGCCCCAGGCGTGGCGAACCTGCACGCCCATATCGACAAACGACTTGATCATCGAGCGCGGCATCGCCGAACCGCCGCAAACCACCATCTTCAGGTGCGGCAGCTTGAGATTGTTGGCCGCCATATGGTTGAGCAACATCAGCCATACTGTCGGCACGCCCGCGGTGAAGGTCACCTTTTCGGTTTCGAGCAACTCATAGACCGAAGCGCCGTCGAGCTTCGGGCCGGGCATCACGAGCTTGGTGCCCATCGTGGGCGCCGAGAATGCAATACCCCAGCTATTGGCGTGGAACAGCGGAACCACGGGCAGCATGGTGTCGCTTGCGGACGTGCCGAGCGCATCCTTCGAGTTGGCCATGAAGGAGTGCAGCACGTTGGAACGGTGCGAATATAACACGCCCTTGGGATCGCCCGTGGTGCCCGAAGTGTAGCACATCGCGGCCGCGGTATTTTCGTCGAAAGTCTTCCACTCGAACTTGCCGTCGGCCTCGGCGATCCAGTCTTCATAGGCGACCGCGTTCTTCAGCGTGGTCTGTGGCATATGCGCCTTGTCGGTGAGCACGATGTAGCGCTCGACGCTGGGCATGTTGCCGGCGATCTTCTCCAGCACCGGCACGAAGGTGGTATCGACCATCACCACGCGATCCTGCGCGTGGTTGATGATCCAGGCGATCTGTTCCGGGAACAGGCGCGGATTGACGGTATGGCAGATGGCGCCGATGCCCATGATGCCATACCAGACTTCGAGGTGCCGCCAGGTGTTCCACGCAATGGTAGCGACCCGGTCGCCGAGCTTGATACCGTCGCGCTCGAGCCGCTGCGAGACTTTCAGTGCGCGGGCATGAATTTCGGCGTAGTTGGTACGATGAATGGGACCTTCGACCGACCGCGTAACGACCTCTTGCGTACCATGGAACCGTGCTGCGTGTTCGATGATCCGGTGACAAAGCAAAGGCCAATCTTGCATCAAACCAAGCATACCGACGTTCCTCCCGAGTGTTATTCCCTGCCGCACGACCCGCCAAACGGCGAGTGGGTTGGCGAAAAGATCATGCCCCTAACTGGTAATCCAGAGCGCGCCCGGACACAAAACCGGTTTTCAGCCCTGCCGATCGCGCTTTCTGCAATGGGTGGGAACTTTAGCGCGGGCACGCTGCGGCGCAAATGGCCTTGTAGCGGCTCGGGCCGTATGGACGCGGCAATGGTTACCGTTGCCGCGGTCTTGCTGATGCTGTGCGCGCAATCCGGACCGGCCGCGGCGCGGCATTACAGCCCGGATCCCTGGAGCGACCTGTTCGGGACGAGCCGGCCGAAGCCACGCCGGGCCGCGCTCCGGGCGCCGGCACCGGCATCGGTGCCGCTGCCGAAACCACGTCCTGCCGATGCACCGGCGGCCGGGCCCGATGCGGCAGCGGACGTAAAGCGGACGCCGGCCCCCAGCGACAAGCCGGCCGAACCCATCGCCGCCGCGCCGCAGCCCTCGGCCTGCCGGCGGGCGCTGACCGAAGCGATCGCGATCGCCCCCAGCATTCCCGACATCCATGGCGCCGGCGGTTGCGGCGGCGTGGATCTGGTGCGGCTGGAGGCGGTGGTGCTGCCCGACAAGCGGCAGGTTTCGGTGAAACCCGCAGCGATCCTCCGCTGCGCCATGGCGTCGGCGATTGCCGACTGGATCCGTACCGACATCGCGCCGCTGGCGGCGGGCGGCGGCGGCGCCATCAGCAGTCTCGACAATTTCGACTCGTTCGAGTGCCGCGGCCGCAACCGCATCGCCGGCGCCGAATTGTCCGAGCATGGCCGCGCCAACGCGCTCGATGTTCGCGCCTTGAAGCTTGCCAGCGGCCAATCGATTTCGCTGACCGACCGCACGGTGCCACGCGAGTTGCGCGAGAGCGTGCTGCATTCGGTGTGCGCACGATTTTCGACGGTGCTGGGGCCGGGCTCGGACTGGTACCACGAAGATCACATCCACCTCGATTTGATGGAGCGGCACAGCAACTACAGAATCTGCCAATGGAATGTCTGGGATTCCTTGCCGAAGATCGCACCGCTGCTGCCGGCCGCACGGCCGGACGAAGCGCCGCCGCGCGAGGCTGCCGCCAAACCCGATGCCGCGAAATGAGGCGCAGCCAGCAAAAAAGCGCCGGTAAACCGGCGCTTTGAAGCGTTGCCAAGCTAGTCGCTTGAAGAGCTGTCGCTTATTGCAGGTTGCTGCTGCCGCTGCCTTCGAGCGCCACCTTTGAGTTTGAGATGGCTGCCGCTTCGCTATGGTGCGGTTCGAGCACCACAACGATGGCTCCCATCTTCACCCGGCTATAGAGATCGATCGCGTCCTCGTTGGTCAACCGGATGCAGCCGGAGGAAATCGACGAGCCGATATATTCCGGCTGGTTGGTGCCGTGAATCCGGAACAAGGTGTCCTTGCCACCCGAATAGAGATAGAGCGCGCGCGACCCCATCGGATTGTCCGGACCCGGCGGCACAAAAGTCGGAACCCCGAGCCGTGCGATTTCACTCTTGGTCGGATGCCAGGGCGGCCATTCGGTCATGCTGCCGACCTTGGCGATGCCGGACCAGGCCATGGCTTCCTCGCCGACCGTGATGCCGTAGCGGATCGCCTTGCCGCCATTGACCACGAAATAGAGATAGTGATTGTCGGAATCGACCACGATCGAGCCGGGCGCTTCCTTGCGGTTGAATTCGACGATGGCGCGGCGATACGCATCAGCCACCGGCTTGTTCACGTAATGAACCTGGGAGAGCAATTCCCTGTCGCGCGGTTTGAAATTGGCCAGGTCGGCGGCCTGGTAGTTCGCTGTCTCCATGCAACCCGACAGCATCACCCCGGCTGCTGCCAGAATCACCAGTCTAAATCTCAGTGACGACATTATGCTGGTCCAATCAAAGTGTTCGCCCAATCAGGGTGTTCGTCCAAGGCCACGTTTGCCGTGCTAATATTTGAGCCGCAAACGACGCGATTCCGCTAGTCACGTTATCGTCTCAATCGAGCAATCACATTATCGCCGAAATCGGCCAAAATTCCAGAGTTTAGATGTTGTTCCCGCGATGCGGCAGCCGCCTGTGACTTTTTTGCCGCAAGTTCTTGGTTTGCCGGCTCATTTTTGGGCAGGCCGGAGTATCTCTGTCGAATCGCGGCCGCGTTGTTGCCATCGGGTCGCCGCAAATCCGGGAGGGCGGTCATGAAGCGCTTGCCAGAATCGAGCTAAGTCCTGTTGGGTAGATTCGCGTGCCCTTCCCGGAGTTCTCCATGTTCTCGGTGTTCGTCCCCTCCGACTCCTCGCTGAAAAAAATGGCTTCCCCCGATCTTGCTGCGCTGCCGCAAAGCGCGGTCTGGATCGACATGGTCAAGCCGACGGCTGACGAGGACCACGCCGTCGAAGGGCTGGCCGGCATCGCGGTCCCAACCCGCGAGGACATGCAGGAGATCGAGATTTCGAGCCGGCTCTATACCGAGAACGGCGCGCGCTACATGACCGCCAGTCTGATGTGCGCGGCCGATACCGAATCGCCGCGGATCTCGCCGGTGACCTTCATCCTGTCGAACCATCGGCTGGTGACGGTGCGTTACGATCTGCCGAAACCGTTCATGCTTGTGGAGAACAAGCTGGCGCGCAGCGCCGCTGCCGGCATCAATGGCGAGACCGTGCTGATGGAACTGCTCGACGCGGTGATCGACCGCTGCGCCGACATTCTGGAGCGCGTCGGCGCCGACGTCGACGCCGTCAGCCATGCCATCTTCGAGCCGGAAGGTGCTGCGCGCACCGGCCACGCCAAGCGCTATTCCGATATCCTGATCGCGATCGGCCGCAAGGGCGATCTCACCTCCAAGGTGCGCGAGAGCCTGGTTTCGATCGGCCGCCTCGTCACCTTCGTCACCGCCGAGGCCGACAACGTCAAATGGTCGAAGGAGATGCGCGCGCAATTGAAGACCATGCAGCGCGACGTGGCGTCGCTGACCGACCACGCCTCCTATCTCTCCAACAAGATCACCTTTGTGCTCGACGCGATGCTGGGCGTGGTCAATCTCGAACAGAACAACATCATCAAGCTGTTCTCGGTGATGGCGGTGGTGCTGATGCCGCCGACCCTGATCGCCTCGATCTACGGCATGAACTTCAAGATCATGCCGGAACTGGAATGGACCCACGGCTATCCGATCGCGCTGGTGATGATGCTGCTCGCGGCCGTGTTGCCCTATCTGTTCTTCACATGGAAGCGGTGGCTGTAGCTGCTGAGGCGTTCGGCGCCGGATCTTCAGGGCAGGTGTATTAGACTAGAGCGTAGATCGCCGGCCGGTTTGCCCCGGACCGGCCGGGTTCCACCGGCTGCAGGGCCGCCTCAATTTCTCGTCTAAAATTTGAGCGTTGGGCTGAACGTTTACGCGACGGCTTTCTGCGATAACGCAGGTCTCACGCCGCGAGGACAGCAATGGTTGAAAAAGTAATAACGCCGGGACTCAACGTCGTCGATTTCGCGCGCTATCAAGCGGGCCGCACCGGCACCGCGCCCGCCATGCCGGGGCGGGCCTGCCGGCATTGCGGTGCGGCTTTGTTGGAGGGCGAGAGCGAGGACGAATGCTCCAGCGCCTTCAACATCAAGGCGCCGGCCCTGCGCAAATTTTACTCGGATTGATGTTACTTCCGTCATTCCGGGTTGACGCTTCGCATCGCCCCGGAATGACGATTAGACGTGCTGGCCGCCGTTGATGTGGATTTCGGCGCCGTTGACGTAAGAGCTCGTCTCCGTGCACAGCACATAGATGATCTTCGCCACCTCGTCCGGCGTGCCCAGCCGATGCAGCGGGATTTGCTGCTCGACGATCTTCTCGGTGCCGGGCGACAGGATCGAGGTATCGATCTCGCCCGGTGCGATCGAATTGACGCGGACGCCGACGCGGCCGAAATCCGAGGCCATCTCGCGGGTCAACGAGGCCAGCGCCGCTTTTGAGGTCGCATAGGCAGCACCGGCGAACGGATGCACGCGCGAGCCCGCGATCGAGGTGACGTTGACCACCGAGCCCTTCGCGGCTTTCAATTCGTCGATCAGCCCGCGCGCCATCATGATCGGCGCAAAGAAATTCACCCGAAATACGTGGCTCCAGGTCTCGATGTCGGTATCGACCGAGCCGAGCCGCCCGCCGCCCGCCGCCTTCGGTGAAATCGCGGCGTTGTTGACCAGCGCATGCAACTCGCCGCCTTCCAGCCGTTCGCGGATTTCCGAAATCGCCCGCGTGGTGTCGTCATGGTCGGCCAGGTCGACCTGGATGTGATCCTCAGGTCCGGCGCCCCACGGACATTCCTCCGGAAAGGGATGACGCGAGCAGGTGATGACGCGCCAGCCGGCGCTGGAAAAGCGGATCACGGTGGCATGGCCGATGCCGCGGCTCGCGCCGGTCAGAAGCAGCGTGCGCCGTGGGTTGTTGGCGGAAATCGGCATGGAGATCTTTCAGACTTTCAGGCTCAGGGATAAAGCCGCGTTTTGGACCAGGGTTGATCCGGCGCCGCGCGGCGGAATTCGATGCGGTCGTGCAGGCGGAATGGGCGATCGTGCCAGAATTCGAACTGGGCCGGCGCGACGCGCCAGCCGCTCCATCCCGGCGGCCGCGGCACCTCGCCGACGATGTGTTTGGCGGCGAATTTGGCGATCGCCTGCTCGAAGGCAAAGCGGCTCTCCAGCGGTTGCGACTGCCGGCTGGCCCAGGCGCCGATCTGGGCCTGCTTCGGCCTGGTCGCGAAATAGGCGTCGGCTTCCGCGTCGGTGACCGGCGACACGTTGCCGCGGATGCGTACCTGCCGGCGCAACGACTTCCAGTGAAACAGTAACGCCGCCTTAGGATTTGCGGCGAGTTCGCGGCCTTTCTGGCTGGCGATATGGCTGTAGAACACGAAACCATCGGCGTCATAGCCCTTCATCAGCACCATCCGCACGTCGGGAAGGCCATTGGCGTCAACGGTGGCCAGCGACACGGCGTTGGGATCGTTCGGCTCGGCCTTCACCGCTTCGGCGAACCAGTCGCCGAACAGCGCAAACGGCTCCTCGGCCGCGGTGAAATCACCGGATGTTAACGGTGTCGGGTGTCTGATGGAGGTCGTGTCGGTCATGTCAGGAGATCCGAGTTGCGTCCGCCCGCGGTCCAGAGCGCGTTGCAGCCCCAGTACAGGTTTGCCCTATATAAGACATGGGGACGCGTTGGCCTATTGGCGATCTCGCCGGCGGGTGCGGTCATGACATTGATTCTAATCGGCGTGGGCGCGGGAGGCTGCAGCCTGAACCGTACCGACTCAAGCTTCGCCAGGATGGGCGACAGCGATGTGACGGCCTCGCTTGGCCTTGGCGCGGCCCGGTCCGAGGGGCCGGCGCCGACCGAGGCCGATCTTGCTTTCGCGCGCAATGCGGCCTCCGATGTGCTAACCAAGGGCGACAAGGATTCCAGTCAACCTTGGGAAAATCCCGAGACCGGCGCCCGTGGCTCGGTGACGCCGCTGGCCCAGGCCTATTCCTCGGAAGGGCGCACCTGCCGGGATTTTCTGGCGAGCTATGTCAACGGCCACTCGGAAAGCTGGCTGCAGGGCGCAGCTTGCCAGTCGGGCCAGGGGCGATGGGAAATCCATACCTTGAAGCCGTGGAAACAAGGCTAATCCCGGGACGGGTCCCCGTTGCAAAAATGCCACGAAGACACCAGATGAAAGCCGGGGGCGGCCAGCCCTGCCAAGTTTTGATTTCCCTGAAGGAGACGTAACGGATGCGCGACCCCTATGAGGTCTTGGGGGTGCCGCGGGGCGCCAGCGCTGCGGCGATCAAGAGCGCCTATCGCAAGCTCGCCAAGAAGCATCACCCCGATGCCAACAAGAACGATCCGAAATCCGCGGCGCGTTTTTCCGAGCTGAATTCGGCCAACGAGATCATCGGCGACGAGGACAAGCGCAAGCAGTTCGATCGCGGCGAAATCGACGCCGAGGGCAAGCCGCGCTTCCAGGGTTTTCCCGGTGGCGATCCGCGGGCGCGCGGGGCCTCCCCCGGCGGCGGATTTGAATCCCGCACCTTCCGCACCGGCGGCGCCGGTCCGGGCGGCTTTGGCGGTGGCGGCTTCGAGGACATCCTCAACAGCATGTTCAGCGGCGGCGGCGTGCGCGGCGCGCGGCCCGGCGCGGGCAATACCTTCGAGTTCAATCCGGGCGGCATCGCGCTCGATCTCGATCTCAGCGTTGCCATGACGGTGTCGCTGGAAGAATCGGTCAAGGGCGCGGAAAAGCGTGTCCGGTTGCCGACCGGCAAGGAACTCAATGTCCGGATTCCCGCAGGCGTTGCCGCCGGTCAGCAGATCCGGCTCAAGGGACAGGGCGAGACCGCGCCCGGCCATCCCCCCGGCGATCTCCTGATCACGGTCGGCATCGCGCCGCATCCCTTCTTCAAGGTCGATGGCGGAGATTTGCGGGTCGATCTGCCGATCACGCTGTATGAAGCCGTGCTCGGCGGCAAAGTCCGCGTGCCCACGCTCGGCAACGCCGTCGAGCTGTCGATACCCAAGAACACCTCGAGTGGCCGCACCTTTCGCCTGAAAGGCAAGGGGTTGCCGAAAGCCGCGGGCGGCCCTGGCGACCTGTTTGTCACCACCCGCATTATGCTGCCGGACGGGAACGACTCCGAGCTCGAGGCGTTGATGCAGAAGTGGCGCGACGGACACCCCTATAATCCGCGCAGCGATCTTGGCTAGCGGAGACCTTTAGCTGATCGCGTCACCTGAAACGGTGCAGCCTCGACCGGGGGACCAGCGCGGTAA
Organism: uncultured Pseudomonadota bacterium; assembly: GCA_963727225.1. Lineage (GTDB taxonomy): Bacteria > Pseudomonadota > Alphaproteobacteria > Rhizobiales > Xanthobacteraceae > Bradyrhizobium. Next base: position 151,233 of record CAVSFN010000002.1, read on the forward strand.
ACCCCGATCGAGGCCGCTTGCGTCGATCGGCGGATCGAACGCTTTTCATTTTCGCGTGAGCACCTGGTGCAAATTTGAGACGCGCCGATGTCTGGATTCCAGATTTTCGGTGTCTTGATTCCAGATTTTCAATGTCGGAATTGGGACATTGGTCCTGACGCTACTTCACCCGCCGGTCTTTTCGGTCTGGTCGTAGACCAGCCCTGGTGCGACTCTACGTTCAGCCGGAATGACGCGGGCCCGGTGGGGCCAGGCAAGAGCGGCCGCCGACGAGCTTTCAGTGCGGTCGCCTCCGGCTCCGAATGACGCGGACATCCCAGCCGCAGCGCCTGGTCAGCCATTGCTGCAGATGCGTGCGTTCGCTGCCTGATGAATCCCGGGGGATTTGGGCTGTACCGGCGGGGGTCGCTGGTGTACCTCCAGACCTGATCAATCGATGGGAAACCGGATGTCGCCAAATTCAGGTCTGATGCAGGGCAAGCGCGGGGTGATCCTCGGGGTTGCCAACAACCGCTCGATCGCCTGGGGCATCGCCAAGGCCTGCCGTGCGGCGGGCGCGGAAATAGCACTGACCTGGCAGGGCGACGCGCTGAAAAAACGCGTCGAGCCGCTGGCCAAAGAACTCGACGGCATCCTGCTCGGCCATTGCGACGTCACCGATCCCTTAACCATCGACGCGGTGTTTGAAGTGCTCAGGGAGAAGTGGGGCAAGATCGACTTCGTGGTCCACGCCATCGCGTTCTCCGACAAGGACCAACTCGACGGCCGCTATCTCGAAACCACCGCCGACAATTTTTCCAGGACCATGCTGATCAGCTGCTACTCGCTGACCGCGATCGCCCAGCGCGCCGAGAAGCTATTGACCGACGGCGGCTCGATCGTGACGCTGACCTATTATGGCGCCGAGAAATGGATGCCGCATTACAACGTGATGGGGGTTGCGAAAGCCGCGCTGGAGGCGAGCGTGCGCTATCTTGCGGCCGATCTCGGCGGAAAGAACATTCGCGTCAATGCGATTTCGGCGGGGCCGATCAAGACGCTGGCCGCGTCCGGCATCGGCGATTTCCGCTACATCCTGAAATGGAACGAATATAACGCGCCGATGCGCCGTAACGTAAGCATCGAGGAAGTCGGCGACAGCGCGCTCTATCTGCTTTCGGACCTGTCGCGCGGCGTCACCGGCGAGGTACATCACGTCGATTCCGGCTATCACATCGTCGGCATGAAGCGCCCGGACGCGCCGGATATTTCGCTCAGCAATTCGCTGAGCAAGGAATAGCTGTCGCCGCCGATGCCTGTGCCGAAGATTTACTACATTCGCCACGGCGAAACCGCGTGGAACGCGCAAGGCCGTTTCCAGGGAACGCAGGATATTCCGCTCAACGACCTCGGACGCAGCCAGGCAATGGCTGCCGGCGCAATCCTTGGCGATTTGCTGGCGGGCGATGGCCACGAGCCGTCCTTCTTGCCGTTCGTCGCGAGCCCGCTCGGCCGCGCGCGGACGACGATGGAATTGGTGCGCGATGCGATGAAGCTGCCGCCGGCCGACTACAGCGTCGACGGCCGGCTGCGCGAGATCGGGTACGGGCAATGGGAAGGCCTGACGCTCGGCGAGATGAAACTGAATGACGCCGCGACATTCGCGCGCCGCGATGCCGACAAATGGGGCGTCGCCGCGCCGTCGGGCGAGAGCTATGCCAGCGTCACCTTGCGGATGCGCGATTGGCTGGATTCCCTTGTCACCGATACGGTGACCGTCGCTCATGGCGGCACCATGCGGGCGCTGATGGTAGCGCTGGGCCTGGCGACGCCGCTTGAGGCCGTCGACACGCCGATCGGGCAGGGCGTAGTCTACGTGTTTAGCGACGGCGGACTGACGAGATATGGTTAAGTTCAAGCCATACGCGTGATTGATCAACCGTCATGCCCGGCCTTGTGCCGGGCATCCACGTCTTCTTTACGAGCGCAGAAAGACGTGGATGGCCGGGACAAGCCCGGCCATGACGAATTGAGAGGTTTGACCGGCAAAGCCGCTCGCGTTACGACAGATCACGTTGACAATCCGCAATAGTGCAAATTTGTCGAATGGCGATCTGACGCACAACAATATGTCCTTCAACACCTTCGGCCACATGTTTCGGGTCACGACCTTCGGCGAGAGCCACGGGGTCGCGATCGGCTGCGTGGTCGACGGCTGCCCGCCGCTTCTGCCGCTAACCGCTGAGGACATCCAGCACGATCTCGATCGCCGCCGTCCCGGACAGTCGCGCTTCACCACCCAGCGCCAGGAAGCTGACGCGGTGAAGATTCTCTCGGGCGTGATGGCGCATCCGGAGACCGGCGCGCAGGTAACGACCGGCACGCCGATCGCGTTGCTGATCGAGAACACCGATCAGCGCTCGAAGGATTATTCCGACATCAAGGACAAGTTTCGTCCGGGCCATGCCGACTTCACCTATGAAGCCAAATACGGCCTGCGCGATTATCGCGGCGGCGGGCGCTCGTCGGCGCGCGAGACCGCGAGTCGGGTCGCGGCCGGCGCCATCGCCCGCAAGATCCTGCCTGAAGTGAGGGTGCGCGGCGCGCTGGTGCAGATGGGTCCGCACAAGATCGATCGCGAAACATGGGACTGGGACGAGATCGCCCGCAATCCGTTCTTCTGCCCGGACAAGGACAAGGCCGCGTTCTTCGAGGGCTATCTCGACGATATCCGAAAAAAAGGCTCATCGATCGGCGCGGTGATCGAGATAACGGCGGAGGGCGTGCCGGCCGGCCTCGGTGCGCCGATCTATGCCAAGCTCGATGCCGAGCTCGCCGCCGCACTGATGAGCATCAACGCGGTGAAGGGCGTCGAGATCGGTTCGGGGTTTGGGGCCGCCGAATTATCCGGCGAGGAAAATGCCGACGAGATGCGGATGGGAAATCACGGCCCAAGCTTCCTGTCCAACCATGCCGGCGGCATTCTCGGCGGTATCTCCACCGGGCAGCCGGTGGTGGCGCGTTTCGCGGTGAAGCCGACATCCTCGATCCTGTCGCCGCGCCGCACCGTGGACCGCAACGGCGCCGACACCGACATCATGACCAAGGGCCGGCATGACCCTTGCGTCGGGATTCGCGCGGTGCCGGTCGGCGAGGCCATGATGGCCTGCGTGCTGGCGGATCATTTCCTGCGGCACAGAGGACAGATCGGCGGGCAACAGGGCGGATTACGAGTCTGACGCCATCGCTTCACTGATCCGTCGCCGGCTTCTGGCTGTCCTCTTGTTCAAGGCATCCAATGATGTAAGCGGTGCGGTCTCTGGGGAGGATTTTCGCGGCCTCGGCCTTGTGGCGGCATTCGAGTTGCTCGATTTGCTTGGTGCGGCGTTTTTCACTGACCAGCGAAGACCGTACGATCCTCCGCACCGTTGTCGGCGAGCCATCGGATTCGAACTGCACTTCGTAGCTCTTGCCGTTTCGATCCGTCGCGCTGCAGGCGATGCTGGAAATCCCCGTCGTTTTCAGGTTGCCAAGCTGCTTGCATGTTCCGGTCGACAACTCGACCACCGGCACCGGCAGGCCATCGACCTTTGGCCGGTCCTTGGAGTTGAGCAGCATCCGGTCGATCTGCAGTTCGTACAGATCATCTTCCCTGCGGCCATTGTCGCCGGAGAAGGTGACGATGTGACTGCCGTCCATGGGATCGTCGAGCGCGATCGCAAAATTGGCCCGGCCTTGCTCGTTCTGGAAGAACGCGACCGCCCGACACGCAAAATCGCGTCCCGCGATTTTGAGCGTGCTGCATCTGCCTGACGGTAACGCCAGGATATCGGTGTCCGGTAGCTCCCGCTTGTCCTCATTGGCGACGGCAATGATGGGTTGCGAATTGCGGACGTGCTGCAACAGCCGGCTGCCATAGGGCTCGGCACCCGACGGAGTCGCGGGGAAAACAAGGACGACGGCGAGGGCTTGCCAGAAAAGACGCATCGTCAGGCTCGATTGAAAGGATGAGATCGAATGGGATTGCAGGTTATCTGAATTGTCCGCCGTTGTGCTAGGCCGTGGCATGCGCCGCCCGAATAACCATCGTCATTCCGGGATGCGCCACTTGGCGCAGGCCCGGAATCCATACTCCCTGCGGTGGTTATGGATTCCGGGCTCGCGCGGAGCCTGTCATCGGGCGCGCATCCGCGCGACCCGGTGGCGCGCCCCGGAATGACGGGGGAAAACCGATCGTGGGCCGACTTTGCCCGGATGACGCCGAAACGCAAAGCATTTGTATCGCCTTGACGGGCCGGGAACTTGCCCCGCAAATGCGACGATGATGAACGTGTCCAGGCTGCAGAAGATTACCGACTGGCTGATCGACGGCGCCAGATCCGCGGTCAGCCCAAGCCACATGATGGCGGAGACCTGCGAACGCCTGGTGCAGGCGGGCCTGCCGCTCTGGCGCGTCGGCGTTTTTGTACAGACGTTGCATCCGGGTATTTTTGGCGTCAGTTTCATCTGGCGGCCGGGAGCCGAGGTCGTCACCAACAGTGCCGATTCCGATCCTCGCAATTTGCCGGAATTCAAAAATAGCCCGCTGGCGATCCTGTACGACAAGGGACAGGAGGTCAGATATCGCCTCGATGATCCGGAGAGCAGGCGCTTTCCGTTCTTTGACGACATGCGGGCGGAAGGCGTCACCGACTATATCGCGCTGCCGCTTCGGTTCACCAGCAACTCAATTCACGCATCGAGCTGGACCACGAAGCAGCCGGGCGGTTTTGGCGACGACGAACTGGCTGCGCTGAAGACGCTGGTGCCGCCGCTGACGCGCGTGATCGAGATCGTGAACTTGACCCGCACTGCTTCGAACCTGCTCGACACCTATGTCGGCAACCGCGCCGGCGAGCGGATTCTCGGCGGCCAGATTCGCCGCGGCCACGCCGATACCATGCAGGCCGCGATCTGGCTGTCGGATCTGCGCGGCTTTACCGCGCTCTCGGATCGGCTGCCGGCCGAGACCGTGGTCGATATTCTCAATCAGTATTTTGATTGTCAGGTGCACGCGATCAAGGCCCATGGCGGGGAAGTCCTGAAGTTCATGGGCGATGGACTGCTGGCGGTTTTTCCGATCGCGGAAACGATACAGGACGCCGAGGAGGTTTGTGGCCACGTGCTGGAGGCCGCGCGGGAATCCCGCGCCAGCGTCGATGCGATGCATTACCCGATCGGAGAAACCATCGAGCGCTTCCGCTTCGGGGTGGCGCTACATGTCGGAAAAATTCTGTTCGGCAATATCGGCGGCGGCAACCGGCTCGATTTCACCTGCATCGGCCCCGCCGTCAATCTGGCGGCCCGGCTGGAGAAGATCGCCGGCCGGCTGCATCGCACCATCGTGGCTTCCGCGGGATTTGCACGGATCTGTCAAAGCCAATGGTCCGATCTCGGCGAGTTTCCGATCTCGGGCATTTCAAAGGCTGAGCGGGTGTACGGCTTGCGGGACGAAACGCCCGTCGGCTGAATCCGGCAGCGGCCGGGGCTTATTCCCGTCCGCTATTCCTCCGGCTCGGTGGTGAACAGCAGCGGATAGCCCTTGGCGCGGCCGGCGTCGGTGGCACGCGTCGCCTTGGTCTCGGCGACGTCCTTGGTGAAGACGGCGACCACACAGACGCCGCGCTTGTGGGCGGTGATCATGACCTTGTGGGCCTGGTCCTCGGTCATGCGGAATTCCGCCTTCAGGACCGAGACGACAAATTCACGCGGTGTGAAGTCGTCATTGACGAGGATGACCTTGTGCAGGCGCGGCCGTTCGGTCTTGGTCCGAACCTTGGTTTTCGGCCTGGTGACGATATCGGTCATTCCGGCGGCACCTCCTGACGCTCGCGGGCTGATTCAACCAGAATACCGCGTCCGGGGCGGTCGCGGAACCGGCTGTTTTGCGATGGCTTCATTGCAAACAGCGTTACAGGGCGAGCGCCGATGCAACGGAAGCCTTGGTGAAATTAAGGCAGCCGTTCGACGCCCTAACCTGAATGTGAACGACAACCCGTGTTCTCGCTTTTCGCAACGCGCTTTGCATGTCACCATCGCGTCAGACGATGGAGGGCGGCTATGCGCTGGTATATCTCGGTCGGGGCGGTGTTGGTCGCAGGAGCGGTGGCCGGCAGCGATGTCGCAAGCTTTGCCGCACCGAATCCCAGGACCCAGGTATCCAGAACCCAGGTATCGGACGGCAAGGACAAGCCACCCGCCGTCGATGTCGAGCTGATACTCGCCGTTGATGTCTCCTATTCGATGGATATGGACGAACTTGCGGTTCAGCGCGAGGGTTACGCGCAGGCCATCGTCTCAAAGGAATTTCTGCAGGCGCTGAAGGCCGGCCAGACCGGCAAGATCGCGGTGACCTATTTCGAATGGGCGGCATCGAACGACCAGAAGATCATCATTCCCTGGCGGGTGATCGACGGTCCGGAAACCGCGGACGCCGTCTCCGAGGAAATCCTGAAGACCCCGATCCGCCGCGCCTCGCGCACCTCGATCTCCGGCGCGATCAATTTCGCGATGCCGCTGTTCGATGAGAACCCGTATCACGGGCTGCGGCGCGTCATCGATATCTCCGGCGACGGCCCCAATAATAACGGCGGGCCGGTCCTTGTCGCGCGCGACGCTGCGCTTGAAAAGGGCATCACCATCAACGGCCTGCCGATCATGGTGAAGGAGCCGTCCTATTCGACCATGGATATCGAAAACCTCGATTTCTACTATGAGGATTGCGTCATCGGCGGGCCCGGCGCCTTTGTGGTGTCGATCAAGGATCGCGACAAGTTCAGGGAGGCGATCCGGACCAAGCTGCTGCTCGAAGTCGCGGGCCGCACGCCCGAGCGACCGGTGGTTCCGGTGGCCGAGAAGGAGCCGCGCGTTTCCTGCCTGATCGGCGAGAAAATCTGGCAGGATCGCTGGGGGCGATAGCACGGGAAGACGGGCTCTCTTACCCTCCCCTGGAGGGGAAGGGTAAGTGAAGTTATCTCTTGAACCGCGCCACCAGTTCGACATGCGGGGTATGGCGAAACTGGTCGACCGGCGTGACGCTCTCGATTTCATAGCCGCCATCGATCAGAATCCGCGCGTCGCGCGCGAATGTCGCGACGTTGCAGGACACCGCGACCACCACGGGAATTTTGCTGAGCGCAAGCTGCCTGACTTGCGCCTCGGCGCCCTGCCGCGGCGGATCGAACACGACCGCGTCGTAGTCGCGCAGCTCCTGCGGCATCAGCGGACGCCGGAACAGGTCGCGCGTCTCGGCCTTGACCGGCTTCAGTCCGGACGTCGATGTCGCGGCCTTCTGCAAGGCCGTTACCGCGCCCGCATCGTTGTCGAAGGCCGAAATCCGCGATTTTGCCGCCAGCCGGAGCGCGAACGGTCCGACCCCGCAGAACAGATCGGCGATGTGTTTGGCGCGCCGGCAATGCTCGCCCACCAGGTCAGCCAGCGCTTCCTCGCCGGCCGCCGTCGCCTGCAGGAACGAGCCCGGCGGCAGGGTAACCTGCGCGGTCCCGATCGCGATCGTCGGGGGGTTGCGCATCAGCACCAGTTCGCCGTGGCGCGTCAGCCGCGCCAGCCGATGCCGCTCGGCCACCTCGGACAAGGTTGCGATCATGTTTGACGGCAGCGGTCCCGAGCCGCGCACATCGACATCGAGGCCGCTATCGGTGGCGACGAACTGGATATCGAGCGGCTTTCCGGTGGGCTTCAGCGGCTCGGCGATTGCCCATGCCGCATCAAGCGCGCCGCTCAAGCCGGGATCGAGGATCGGGCAACGGTCGACAGGAACAATGTCGTGCGAGTTCGCTGCTGAAAATCCCACTTTGAGCACGTCATGGGTGCCCATCCGGGCGTGAAGCGTGATCCGCCGCCGACCGAGCCCATGGGCGTCGATCAGCGGGTGCACGTCGCAAGAGATCTTCGCCTGCGCCAGCGTCTCGACGACGAGCCCGCGTTTCCAGGCCTGATAATGCCCGCTTTCCCAATGCTGGATCGCGCAACCGCCGCAGGTTCCGAAATGCTGGCAGAACGGCGTGATGCGTTCCGGGCTGGCGCGTTCGACCTGAAGCAGACGCCTTCGGTCGGGATGGTGACCCGGCACCGGGGCCACCTCGACGGTCTCCCCGCCAAGCGCGTACGGCACAAAGATCGATTGTCCATCGGCGAAGGCGACGCCGTCGCCGCGATGGCCGACATGGTCGATGACCAGGCGTTCAACCACGGCGCGCTCCAATAAAAAATTCGATATTGCCGTCGCCGCCCTTGATCGACGACGGAAACACCTCGATCCCGGTGCATCCCTGCGAAGCCACGAAGGCTGCGATGTCGTCGCAAATTTCCTGGTGCACCATCGCATTGCGGATGATGCCGCGCTTGGAATGTTTTCGCGGCGCCTCGAATTGCGGCTTGATCAGCGCCAGCAGATGCATCGGCGCCGCCGCCAGCGATAGTGCTGCCGGCAGCACGGCCTTCAGTGAAATGAAGCTGACATCGACGACGACGATGTCGGGCCGCATCGGCAAACGCCTGCCTTCGAAGCTGCGGATATCGGTCTCCTCCATCGACACCACCTTGGGATGGCGGTGCAGCGATGGATGCAACTGCTCGCGCCCGACGTCGACGGCGAACACCAGGCTGGCGCCGTTGGCAAGCAAGACCTCGGTGAAGCCGCCGGTCGACGCGCCGACGTCGAGACAGACGTGATCCTCGATCTCGATCGGATAGCGCTCCAGCGCGCCCGCCAGCTTGACGCCGCCGCGCGAGACATAGGGATGCGCGGGCTGCGCCTGCAGCACGGCGTCGACGGCAATGGCCTCGGAAGCTTTCAGCACCGGCCGGTCGTTGGCCATGACCAGGCCGGCCTCGATCGCGGCCTGGGCGCGGGCCCGGCTTTCGAACAGTCCGCGCTCGACCAGCAACAGGTCCGCGCGCTTGCGGGGAGGGGGCACGCTCACGTCACGTTTGACCAAGTTCAATCCGATGCGCGCGCGGGCGCGGAGCCGAGGCGCCCGGCGGCGAGGCGCACGCAGGTCTCGAAGGCGGTCAGGTCATGCCAGATATCCGCGGGCGCCTGCGGTGGCGTTACCAGCGCGCAGCCGCGGAGGTCGAGCGCATGGATCATCATCAGATTATCAGCCAATCCGAAATCCTCGACGGTCAACCCCAGCGCATCGACCAGGCGTCCATCGTGTGAAGTCACCGCGGTGAATTCACGGACCCGATCGGCATAGCACGCGGGATCGTTGGAGTAACCAAGACAGAGTTTGCCGCGTCCGGCCATATAGCCGAGTTCATAGACGGTGCCGGCATCGGCGCCCGGTCCGCGAAACGGCGTGAGATTGGCGATAATGGCATCGGCCGCGATCATCATGGTTTCGTTACCGCGAAATATCCGCAAGGCGGCGTCCCGGGCCGTGAGGTCCTGGGCCGTAAGGTCGACGGCGTTGTCCAGCGGATAGAGCCCGGTCAGTCCGTGACGCGCGCACAGGTCTACCTTGCGCTGACCGATATCGACGGCGTCATGCAGGAAGACGTCGGGACCGGCCAGGTAGATTTTCATCGCTGGTAAATGTGGCGTTCCGAAGCCTCAGGCCAGCTTCACCGTTTCGGCCTTGAAATCCTTGCCGAGCGCTTCGAACACCTTGGCGACGATGCCCTTGGCGTCGAGGCCGGCGCGAGCATACATCGCGTTCGGCGAGTCGTGATCGAGGAACACGTCGGGCAGCACCATCGAGCGCATCCGCAATCCGCCGTCGAGCATGCCGTGCTCGGCCAGCGCCTGCATGACATGGGAGCCGAAGCCGCCGATCGAGCCTTCCTCGATCGTGAGCAGAACTTCGTGCTCCCGCGCCAGCTTCAGCACCATGTCGAGATCGAGCGGCTTCATGAAGCGCGCGTCGGCAATGGTGGTGGACAATCCAAGTGCCGCCAGTTCGTCCGCCGCCTTCTCGCATTCGGCCAAACGGGTGCCCAATGACAGCAACGCGATCTTGGTGCCTTCGCGGACGATGCGGCCTTTTCCGATCTCGAGCGCCACGCCGACTTCGGGCATCTCCACGCCGCGGCCTTCGCCGCGCGGATAGCGGACCGCGCTGGGGCGATCGTTGATTGCGACCTGGGTCGCCACCATGTGCACCAGTTCGGCCTCGTCGGAAGCCGCCATGAGGACGAAATTGGGCAGGCAGCCCAGATAGGCATTGTCGAACGAGCCGGCGTGGGTGGCGCCGTCGGCGCCGACCAGACCGGCGCGATCGATGGCGAAGCGCACCGGCAGGCTCTGGATCGCCACGTCATGGACGATCTGGTCATAGCCGCGCTGCAGGAATGTCGAATAGATCGCGCAGAACGGCTTGTAGCCCTCGGTCGCCAGACCGGCCGCGAACGTCACCGCATGCTGTTCGGCGATGCCGACGTCGAAGGTGCGGTCGGGGAAGGCCTTGTTGAAGATATCGATCCCGGTGCCCGACGGCATCGCCGCGGTGATGCCGACGATCTTCTCGTCCTTCTGCGCTTCCTTGACGAGGCTCTGGCCGAACACGTTCTGGTAGGCCGGCGCATTCGGCTTGGCCTTGGCCTGGGTGCCGGTGGCGACGTCGAACTTGACCACGGCGTGATACTTGTCGGCCGATGCTTCCGCCGGGCCGTAGCCCTTGCCCTTCTGGGTGACGACGTGGACCAGGATCGGTCCGGTCTCCATGTCGCGGACGTTCTTGAGCACCGGCAGCAGGTGGTCGAGATTGTGGCCGTCGATCGGGCCGACATAATAGAAGCCGAGTTCCTCGAACAGCGTGCCGCCGTCCATCATGAAACCGCGGGAATATTCCTCGACCCGGTTGGCGCGGTTGGCGATGATTTTCGGCAGATGGTTGCCAAGCTGCTTGGCCGCCTCGCGCAGCGTGCGGTAGGTCCTGCCTGAATACAGCCGCGACAGATAGGCCGACATCGCGCCGACCGGCGGCGCGATCGACATATCGTTGTCGTTGAGAATGACGATCAGCCGGGAGTTCATCGCGCCGGCATTGTTCATGGCCTCATACGCCATGCCGGCGGACATCGCGCCGTCGCCGATCACGGCGATGACGTTGTTCTTGCCGCCGGAGAGGTCGCGCGCCACCGCCATGCCGAGCGCGGCCGAGATCGAGGTCGAGGAGTGGGCGGCGCCGAACGGATCGTAATCGCTTTCGGTCCGTTTGGTGAAGCCGGACAGTCCGCCGCCGGTGCGCAGGGTGCGGATGCGGTCGCGGCGGCCGGTCAGGATCTTGTGCGGATAGGCCTGATGGCCAACGTCCCAGATCAGGCGGTCGCGCGGGGTGTCGAACACGTAGTGCAGGGCCGTCGTCAATTCGACGACACCGAGGCCGGCGCCGAAATGTCCGCCGGTGACCGAGACGGCGTCGATGGTTTCCTGACGCAGCTCATCGGCGACTTGGCGGACTTGCTCCACCTTGAGCCGGCGCAAATCGTCGGGGGTCTTGATGGTGTCCAGAAGCGGCGTTTTACTATATGAGGTCACAGCGATATTCCAATTTTGCGGGTCGGGACGAGCGGTCCGACCTGAGGCGGGTGCGCGCTATCTGCGCAGCGAAAACCCAGGCGTCGGCTGCCATCTGGGCCAGCCGAAGCCCGATTTGAAAGCCTAGAAGCGCTCCAGATCGTTCAATGTGACATGCATCACTTTTGGCGGCTTCGCCCCTTCTCGATCATTTTGTGAGCTATTTGAAGCACTTGCCAGCACCGGAACCCGGCGGCAGCTCGCCTTCGTCAGCCCATAACCCTCCAAGCTTTACACTAAACCTGCGGTTAAAGCCAACCCGCCGGGGCCCCGGCGAGCCAAGCATGAGCGCAAACGGAACCCCTTGGAAGCTCAATCCCGACGGCGCGCCAAGGGTTCCGTCTCCCCTGAATCGGCGGCATGCAGGCGCATGGGGGCCGCTATTTCGGTGCTTTTCCAGGCCGATTCGCGTGCGAAAGGGTCGTCCGTTATGATCCCGAGCCCAACTCGGGGCGCGGGTCCCGCGTCCGCTTCCGCGAAAAGCCGGTTCATGCCTCGGCCGGGTCGCCGGTGCCGGAGCGCTAAATGTTTCTAACTGTTGCCAGGGAGTGACGCATAAAGGCGGCCCAAGGCCACTGGAATCCTCACTGCACGTCGAGCGGTTCCGTGCCGACGACCTGGCCATTGGCGTCGGTGGTGATCTTGTCGACGCGCGCCTCGGCCTGCCGAAGCAATTCCTCGCAGCGCCGCTTCAAGGCTTCGCCCCGCTCGTAAATGACGACGGATTCCTCCAGCGGCACCTTGCCATCCTCGAGCCGCTTGACGATCGATTCAAGTTCCTCGATCGCGCGCTCGAAGCTCAGCTTCTTGACGTCCACTTGGGTATTTTCGGCCATATTATTTTCCCGGATGCGCACGCTGGAAGGCGCAGATTTAAGGACGTCTATGCGGGCATATTGTGGCGGCTACTTACGCGCCCATTAACGCGGTGACGTGGGCCGCGACTGATTCCTTCAGGCCTTGCAGATCATAGCCGCCCTCCAGCACCGACACAATTCGGCCACCGGCGCTTTTATCGGCGACATCCATCAGCTTGCGTGTGACCCAACCGAAATCTTCCGATCTGAGATTGAGCGACGCCAGCGGATCCCGGTAGTGGGCGTCGAAGCCGGCAGAGACGATGATCAATTCGGGACTGAACTTGTTCAACTGCGGCAGGATCACGTTTTCGAACGCGGCGCGGAACTGGACGCCGCCGTCTTCCGAGGCCAGCGGCGCGTTGACGATGGTGTCGTGCTCGCCGCGCTCGCCGCGGGCGCCGGTGCCGGGAAACAGCGGCATCTGGTGCGTCGAGCAATACATCACGGTCGGATCGGCCCAGAAAATATCCTGGGTGCCGTTGCCGTGATGCACGTCGAAATCGACCACGGCGGCGCGGGCGATGCCGTATTTGCGCTGGGCGTGACGCGCGGCAATGGCGGCGTTGTCGAAAAAGCAAAAGCCCATCGGCTTGTTGATTTCGGCGTGATGGCCGGGAGGGCGGACCGCCACGAAGGCATTGGCGTGGGTGCCCGCCATCACAGCGTCGGTGGCGGCGACCGCGCCGCCGACGCCGCGCATCACCGCTTCCCAGGTGCCGGGAGACATCGAAGTGTCGCCGTCGAGATAGATCAGGCCGCTCGACGGCGCGATGTGCCGGAGTTCGCCGACGTAATGCTCGTTGTGACAGAGCATGACCGAATCAAGATTGCCTTCCGGCGCCTCGCCGCGCACCAGCGGCGCGAAACGGTCTTCCGCGAGCACCTCGGCGACGGCGCGCAGCCGGTCGGCGCGCTCGGGATGTCCGTCAGGTGTGGCATGCTCGAGAAAGGCCGGATGGCTGAGAAGAAGCGTCGTCATGCAAGACCCTGGCGCGTCAAACGCGCTTCTCGAGGAAGCGCTAATCTAGGGCGTCGTTGCCCGCTGCGAAAGAGCGGACGCGATTTTGCAACTAGTTGATCCGGGCGATGCGGTCGCCGGCGGTGGGCCTGATCGGGCTGTTAGCCCTGAAATAGGCGTAGAGCGCATCGACGTCATAGCCGCCGAATTGCGGCGCGGTCCCGTCCTTCAGGACGGTGAAGCCATCGCCTCCGACCGACAGGAAACTGTTCACCGTCACCCGATAGCTCGCCGCCGGGTCGATCGGTTGCCCGTTCAGCGACATGCGGTCAGCCATCACGCGGTCGCCATAAGGGCGGGCGTTGTCCCAGGTATAGCCAAAATCCTTCGAGACCTGCAGGATCCGCGGCCGCTTCGGATCGGCCCATTGCTGTTCCAGCATGTCCTTGATCTGCTTTCCGGTCAGCGTCAGCGTGACCAGTTGGTTGCGGAACGGCTGGCTGGCGAACACATCGGCATAGCTCACCGCACCGTCTTCCTTCTTTGCGATATCGGTGCGGACGCCGCCCGGATTGGTGAATGCGACCAGCGCGCCGCCGGTTGTCGCGGCGCGGGTCATCGCCAACTGGGCGTCGGCGATGATGTCGCCGAGAGCGCTTTCGCCGGCCTCGTTCGGGGTGCGCGACAGGGTCTCGGTGACCGATCCGGCCGGGCGATTGGCGATCGGTGCGGCCACCTTATCGTAAGCTTCCAGCAACGCTGTCTGTTCCGGATCCCTGGCGTAGACGCTGGTGCGGACGATGGTGTTGTCGGCCCTGGCGCTGACGATGTCGCGCGTCGCCCGATCGAGCTTGAGGTCGATCGTGGTCACGATAGTTCCGTATTTGTCGCCAGACGTGACCAGCCGCCCATCGATGTCGCAGACATAGGCCTGATGGGTGTGGCCGCTGATCACGACGTCGACCGCGCGATCGAATTTCCTGACGATGTCGACGATCGGTCCGGATATCCCCGGGCATTCATTATAGTCGCCGGTCGGAAAGCCGCCTTCATGAATCAGCACGACGATGGCCTCGACGCCGCGCGCCTTCAATTCCGGCACCAGCGCGTTCACGGTGTCGGCCTCGTCCCTGAATTCGAGGCCCGCGACCCCGACGGGCGAGACGATGTTCGGCGTGCCCTTCAGGGTCAGGCCGATGAACGCCACCGGGATGCCCTCGAATTCCCTGATCTCGTAGGCAGGAAATACCGTCTTGCCGGTGTCCTTCTCGATCGTAGAGGCCGCCAGGTAGTGAAACCTGGCGCCGGTGAACGGACGCGGGCCCAGACATTTGTCGGTGGGATGACAGCCGCCGTTCTGCATCCGCAGCAGTTCGTCCTTGCCTTCGTCGAATTCGTGATTGCCGACCGAGGCCACCGCAAGCCCCATCATCGACAGCGACTCGATGGTGGGCTCGTCATGGAACATCGCCGACAGCAAGGGGCTCGCGCCGATCAAATCTCCGGCGGCGACAAAGATGGTGTTCTTGTTTCCCTCACGGAGTTGCTTGACCAATGTTGCCATATGCTCGGCGCCGCCGGCTTCCACCATGATCTTCCTGGTCTTGTCGGCGGGATCGGCAATCTTGATTCCGCCCGGGGAGGGGCGCAGGTAGCCGTGGAAATCGTTGATGGCGAGAATTCGCAGATCGACCGTATCAGCGGCAGATCCAGAGGCTGGGCACAACAGCGCCAGCAGCGCGGCGAAAACAGGCAGCAAAGGTCTTGGTAGAACGGGTCTTGTTGGAATAGGTCTCGGCATGGGAGGCGACATTTTTCCGGGGTGTTGAGCTTTCCGAGGCGAAAACGGTATCGCCGGCGAGCGGCGAGCCGTACCCTACATGAACCCCGGTGACGCCCAAATGCTCCACTGAGCTTCTCCGCAAAAGTGATGAAAAGGGATTCTTGAATGAGCGATGCGATGCAGTTGACGGGCATTCACCATCTGACCGCGATTTCGGCAAGACCGCGCGACAATCTGGCGTTTTACACCGGCCTGCTCGGCATGCGCCTGGTGAAGAAGACCGTCAACCAGGACGATGTCAGCGCCTATCATCTGTTCTACGCGGACGGAAAGGCCAATCCCGGCACTGATTTGACGTTCTTCGATTTCCCGGCCGCCCCGGAGCGGCGCGGCGCCAACAGCATTTCGCGCACCGGCCTGCGCGTCGCCGGCGAAAAGAGCCTCGGCTACTGGAGCGATCGGCTGAAGCATGCGGGCGGCCACACCGGCAATGTCACGGAGGTCGACGGCCGGCTGACGCTGCCGTTTGAAGACGGCGAAGGTCAGCGTCTGGTGCTGGTCGATGATGGCGGCGCCGGTGACGCTTCGCCATGGGCAAGGAGCGCGGTGCCGGCGGAGCACCAGATTCGCGGCCTCGGTCCGATCGTGCTCAACGTGCATGATCTCAAGCCTACCGCACAGGTGCTGACCGGCGCGATGAACATGCGCCGCGTGCGCGACTATGCCGCGCCGGACGCCGAGGCGCAGGTTCATGTGTTTGCGATGGGCGAGGGCGGTCCAGCGGCCGAACTGCACGTCATCGAGAATAAGGATTTGCCAGTGGCGCGGCAGGGCGCCGGCGGCGTGCATCACGTTGCGTTTCGCACGCCGGACGAGGAGCAATATCATGCCTGGGCGCACCGGCTGAACCAACTCGGCATCCGCAACTCCGGCGAGATCGACCGGTTTTATTTTCGCAGTCTTTATTTCCGCGAGCCGAACGGCATCCTGTTCGAAATCGCCACCGACGGCCCCGGCTTTGCCACCGACGAGCCGATGGAAACGCTCGGCGAAAAACTGGCGCTGCCGCCGTTCCTGGAGCCGCGCCGCGCGCAGATCGAGGCCGGGCTGAAGCCGATCGGGTGAGGTTGGTTTGCCGAGCGGGGATTAAAATGGCGGGTTATGCTGCGCTAACGCGCCTTACGGACCTATAAAGTTTCGACAAACTGGAAGAGGGTGCATCAATAACGGCAACGGCACGCGAGGGAGGCAAAAATGATCGGCTATGTGACGTTGGGGACCAACGATTTGCCGAGAGCGGCGGCGTTCTATGATGCCATTGGCGCCGAGCTCGGCGTCCGGCGCTTCATGGAAAGGGAGACGTTCATTTCGTGGGGCAAGCCCGGCGGCGTTGGGGTCATGATCACCAAGCCCTATGACGGGAAAGCGGCCAGTGTCGGCAATGGCGTGATGGTTGCCTTTGTGGCGCGCGACAAGGCTCATGTCGATCGCATTCACCAATTGGCCATGAGCCTCGGTGCCCAGGATGAAGGTCCGCCGGGACCGCGTGGTGGAGGATTTTACGGTGCGTATTTCCGCGATCCGGACGGCAACAAACTAAACGCGTTCGTGATCGGATAAGGCGGCTCTGCGTCAGGGCTGTTTGACGCTCGCCGGGGCTTCGACCGGCTTACTGGCTGGTTTTTTAGCCGCGCGTTTTTTTGGTTTGGGGCCGGATCTGCCCGATGCTGTGGCATCGTCGCCCTCGCACGGCCAGGCATCTCTCAGGGCTGCGATCGCAACCGTAATTCCGGCCTCGCTCACGCGACCCGGATTCTTGTCGAGGTATCGCAACAGCGTCTTGGCGCTCTCCAGGACGCTGCCTTGCGCGGGGGCGCATGCCCGCGAGTTGGCCGGCATGTTGGGTGCGAACACCATGGCGGTCTCGATCATTCCCTCGCATGCGCCGGCAGCCCGTGCCTCGTCGGTATCGCGAAACGAGCCCTCGACCAGAAATTGACAGGATTTCTGCGCGTCCGCTCCGTTATCGACAACCGAGCCCCAGGCACTTCCGATGACCGAAAGCGCCAGGCCGGCAGCAATGATATAAGCCCGCATGATAGTTCCCCGATTAGCAGTTCAGATAGTCAATTTCCGAGCTCTCTGGCAAGACTTAGGCCATCCATAGACTTAGGCCATCCAAAAGACCTGGGTCATCCAAAGACCAGGGCCATCCAAAGACTTGGGCCGCATTGCTCGTGAGCCGACCAAAAGGCGACTCATAACCGGATGGCTGACAGGATAGCTGAGTGGACCGGTCCCGGACATACTACTTGCGGCTGCCGTCCCACGACTGCTTCCGCTCCGCGTCGATTTGCCTCGGGTTGCGTATGTTCACGGCTCCAGATTAGAGTCCAGGCGCGTTGGAGGCAATCCTGATGAATGTTCTCGGAATCAATTCTGTGTTCCATGAATCGTCTGCCGCGTTGCTGGTCGACGGAAAGGTGGTGGCGGCGTGCGAGGAAGAACGGTTCAACCGCGTCAAGCATGGCAAGCCGGCGCAGATCGACAATCCGCAGGAGCTTCCCGAGCAGGCGATCCGCTTTTGTCTGAACCATGCCGGGCTGAAAACGTCTGATATCGACCGGGTGGCGTACTCGTTCGATCCTCAATTGCGCCGTAAAGAATATCGCGCGGATTGGTGGCCTGACAGCCAGATGGAGGATACTTTCCTGGAGTGCCTGGGTGAGGTCGGCGACGCTGCCGACCAGCTCTTCGGCCGGAAACTCGGCCGGGCTTTGAAGTTCGTGCCCCATCATCTGGCGCATGCCGCTTCTGCCTACTATCCCTCCGGCTTCGATGCGGCTGCAATCCTCGTCATCGACGGGATCGGTGAGGCCGCCTGTTCGACGCTGGCGCTTGGCGAAGGCGTCCAAATCAAGCCCATCGAGACATTTTCGTATCCGCACTCCCTTGGATTTGTCTGGGAGCGCGCCAGTGATTATCTCGGCTTCTCGCCCTACGATGCCTCCAAAGTCATGGGCCTCGCAGCCTACGGTGATCCTGAGGTTTATCGGCGACAAATGGCGTCGGTGATCCAGGTGAGCGAGGACAGCTATCAGGTCGATCTCGCTGCGCTCGGCTTTCCGTCCTACGATCTGAAGGGCTTCGAGCTTTTGCTCGGGCCGAAACGGGAACCGGACGAGGAAATTGTCATTCAACACATGCACTTTGCCGCAGCGCTGCAGGAGGCGACCAATGCGGCCGTGCTGGCTATGCTGCGGCGTCTCGAGCGCTCTGTCGGGCTCAAGCGTCTGTGCGTTGCCGGAGGCGTCGCGCTCAATTGCGTCACCAATGATCTGATGAGGCAGGCCAGCGCCTACTCGGATATCTTCATCCCCTCCGCTCCGCATGACGCAGGCACCGCGATCGGAGCGGCTCTTGCCGTTCACTGCGCCGAACGAGGCGTGAGGCCGGCGCCCAGTGGCGCAACCCCCTATCTCGGTCCGGAATTCAACGAGCGGGAGGTTCTGGCCGCCGTCAAGGCGGCCGGTCTGACGCCGCGGCGATGCAAAAACACCGCTCGGGAGGCTGCCGACATGATCGCTGACGGCAATATTGTCGGCTGGTTTCAAGGTCGCATGGAGTTCGGCCCCCGCGCGCTCGGCAATCGGTCACTGCTTGCCGATCCGCGCCGGCCCGATACACGAGCTATCCTCAATCGCAGGGTCAAGCACCGGGAAGATTATCGGCCGTTCGCGCCCAGCGTCCTGGCTGAACACGCCGACGAATGGTTTGAAATCGGGCCGCATCTGGCAAGTCACGAATACATGCTGTTTGCTTGTCCGGCAAAGGCCGAACGCCGCGATCGTATTCCGGCCGTGCTCCATTGCGATGGCACCGCCCGCGTGCAAATTGTACCGCGCGCGGCTAATCCGCGTTATCACGAGCTGATTTCGCGCTTCTTCGAGCGAACCGGCGTACCGATCGTTCTCAACACCTCATTCAACGACAGCGAGCCCATCGTATGTACGCCTGCCCATGCGATCGCCACGTTCCGCAAAACAGGGATCGATGCATTGTTCATGGGAGACATCTGTCTGACATCGCAAAACTGAGCGCGCGGTTGGCACGGGACCGCGCTGTTCGCACGGGACAAGTGACCCAGCCGTGCAAGAGAAAAAAGTGGCGACACCGACCGCCGCATGGTATCCAAAAACCGCCGCGATGCGGAGCACCAACGAGGCGGGAGGCACGTGCTGACCGATGACGGCTGATGATCCACTATCGCATTCGCGTACTCCGCTGCAATCCGGCGAGCAGAACCCCGACGCGGACAGCGCCGACGTGCTGAGCGCCGACGAGGAGAGCGCCGCCGAGATCCGGTTCGCACCTAATTTCTCGGTCTACATCCTGCCGCCCGATGGCGTCTGTCTCTATTCGGAAAACCGGAAGATTTTTCTTCGCGGCGAACTTTATTGCGCCGTCGCCTCCCGCATTGGGGAAGGCGCGCATCCGGAAGCCGTCGTCGAGGCGCTCTCCCGTGAATTCCCTTCCGACAAGATCGATGAAGCCATCCAACGCCTGCTCGATCGCCGCTTCGCGGTTCCTGTAAGTCCGATCGACGATACCGCGGCGGGCTATTGGGCCAGCCTGGGTCTCACCAGCGAAACCGCCGCGGAAAACCTCTCGAACGCCAGCGTGCAAATTGAATCAATGGGAGCGGCCGGCGCAGAGGAGCTGGACGCCGCGTTGCGCAAATTCGGCGTTCGGGTGGTCGATCACCCGGGCAATCTGACGGTCGTTCTGGTGGATGACTATCTTGATGGCCGACTTGCCGAAGTCAACCTTCAGGCCCTGACGCAAAGGCAGGACTGGCTGCTGGTGCAACCCTCGGGTATTTTTCCGCTGATCGGTCCGATTTTCAGGCATGGAAAGAGCGCTTGCTGGACCTGCCTTTCCGATCGCATGAAATGGAATTGCCAGATCAAGGCATTTCTCGACCGGACGAATGCGCGCTGCGTGGCAGCCTCACCGCTCGGCAGCACTTTGCTCGCGCCGAGCGCGATCGGGCTTGCGGCGACCGAGATCGCCAAGGCGATTGCCAGCGGTTTTCGTACCGACCTGCACCACCATGTCGTCAGCCTCGACTTGTTGAGTTCGATGGTCGTTCGACACCATGTTGCAGCCCGGCCGCAGTGCCCCTCTTGCGGGAGCAAGGAAGCGCGGGACCCCGGTCGTCCCCCTCTGCCGACCAGGCTCCACGTCGGCGGCAAGGCCGTGATGACGAGCGGTGGCTATCGATCGGTGGCGCCGGCCGAGACGATCGCTCGCTTTCGAAAGCACGTCAGCCCGCTGACCGGCATCGTCTCGCAGCTTGACCGGATCAAAAGCGAGCAGCCGCTGGATTTCAATTTTCTTGCAAAACACAGCTTTTCGCCGCGTCCCGAAGCGGTCAATGCGCTGCAGGTCCAGGTGATCGCCGACAGCTATGGCAAGGGCAGCACCGCGGACCAGGCCGAAGCGAGCGCCCTGATGAAGGCCGTCGAACGCCATTGCGGGATATTCCACGGCGACGAGATCAGGACCAGTCGCAGGTTTGTCGATTTTCCGGCGGGCGACGCGATCCTTCCCGACGATATTTTATTGTCGAGCGATACGCCGTTCGATCCGTCGGCCGAAATCGAATGGTCACCGGTTTGGTCTCTGCGCGACGAGCGCTTCAAACACGTTCCGACCGGCCTCTTGTACTTTTTTCACGATGCCTCCGCCCACTTCAATGCCTGTTCGAACGGCTGCGCGGCCGGCAATACGGTTGAGGAAGCGATCCTCCAGGGTTTCCTCGAACTCGTCGAGCGGGATGCGTACGCGATCTGGTGGTACAACCGCCTGCAACGCGCCGAGATCGATCTCGATCGGCTTGGCGACAGTTATATTCGGGATCTGCGGACCCAATTCGCAGCAATGGGACGCGGCCTGTGGGTGCTGGATGTGACCAGCGACATTGATATTCCCGTCGTCATGGCCGTCTCGCACTGGAACGAAGATGGGCAGGAGCGTATCGAGTTTGCCGCGGGCGCGCATTTCGACCTCCGCGTCGCCGCACTCCGGGCGGTGACCGGGCTCAATCAGGTTTTGGCGGTCGATCGGATCAGGCGCGCTGCTGCCGCCCCGAGCGTCGCGGACAGAGGCGACGCGTTGCCGGTGCCCTTGCGCAAGAATGCCTACGTAGTGCCGCACGGCAAAGCGAGCACCCGGGGCGCGCGATCCACGAAATTTGCGGGCCTCGATCGGCGCGAGCAGGTGCTTGCCTGCGTCAAGCTTGCCAGGCGTCTTGGCCTGGATTTCCTCGTTCTCGACCAGACCCGGCCCGACGTCCAGGTTCCCGTTGTCCGGGTGATCGTTCCGGGACTGCGGCATATCCATCGCCGTTTCGCCCCCGGGCGGCTCTATGACGTGCCGGTCAAACTGGGTCTGCGCAAACGGCCTTTGCGGGAAGCCGATCTCAATTCGCTGCATCCGCGAATCCCGGGGTTCCCGAGCGATCGACGGAACTAATCCGGGCCACTGTCACTTATCGCAAATACCCTCACAGACCGGGAGATTGCCATGACGATCGCAAGGATCCTTTCGGCTGGGGCCGCGGCGGCTCTCGTCGTCATCAGTTCGGCTGCTTTGGCCCAACAGGCGCTTACGGGAACGATCACGGGAATTAACCGGATCAATGACACCATCGCGATCAGACAGACCCAAAGTGGCACTGTCGGCGCGAATACCGGCGGCGCGGCGGAGCAGTTCAAGGTGCAGAAAGGCCAGTCGCTGGAGGACTGGCACGCCGGCGATAGAGTGAGCTTTTCCGTCACGACGGAAACGGGCGGAATCAGAACCATCACGAAACTTCAGAGGCAGTGACGCTTCGAAGATTTGCTGACGTCGCGGGCCTGCAAACGGGTGGGCGCCTGGCGTCGCCGAAATAGAAGCGTCAGAAGCCGATGACGACGACGATCAAGCCGCCGCACAGGATGGCCAGACCTCCGACGATGACGGCGAGGAAGCTTCCGGAAACGCGATCGAGGTTACTCATGACACACCCCTTGGTTCGAAGGGGGATGGTGCGGACCAATTGATTAAAACTTTCGGAATCCTCGGGCGGCGGCGTTCGGTGCGGATTTTTCTCCACGATCGCGCTTTGCGCACGTCCCGCGGCGTTTGATCGTCCTGCGCGCCGGGGATGAATTATCGAACCGGATCAAGCTGATGCTACCTGTCCAGTCCTGCCCGCAAAAATATTTCGATTCCCTCCAGACCCAAATCACTTCTTTATCGATCCGTTCCGACCCGATGAGGGGCGTATCGCGATCGTCACGGACGCGGGGAGGAATGCGATGGACGCGGACGGCGCTGCAGACGACGGCGCCAAGGCGGACGGCGAAGTCGTGTGGTCCTGACACCCCGACGCTGGTGTCAAGTTTCGTGGAGCAATCCGCGAAGCGACGGTGGCAAACAAGCCCGGTCACCGGGGAGAGCGCGAAATAAGCCGTTAAAACCATTGCGCAGGGAAGGCCGGGTGTTCCGGTGAACCTGTGGTGACTAACGCGCGTGCTTTCTACACTACACGCGCGGCTGCGGGTGCAACGGGCACCCGGCTTTCCCTGCGCCCTCTGTTTTTCAAGGCGAATGGTTAATGCATCGCTCGGGCGTTTTGCGCCGCGAGAAGGCGGAGGCTGTCTTCATTGTCACGTCATTCGGGCGAGCGAAGCGTCGAACGGAATCTCATTCTGCTCTTCGCTGCGCGATGCCTGGAATGACGGCTCACTTGCTTACGGCCTGCTTTTCGTCTTCCACGCTTTCGCAGGACGACGAGCGGAAAGTGCAACGTCGCAACCCTACGCCAGCAACACCGCGTCGGCGCCGTTCACGGCTTCGGCGCTGTCCATCACGGTGCGCTCAAGAGCTGCCGCCTGCACCGTAATGTTTTCGGCAAAGAATCTCGCCAATGTAACGTAGCGTTGCGGATCGCCGGCGTCCTCGCCGAGGTCGCGCGCGGCGAGCGC
This sequence comes from uncultured Pseudomonadota bacterium, assembly GCA_963727225.1. GTDB lineage: Bacteria > Pseudomonadota > Alphaproteobacteria > Rhizobiales > Xanthobacteraceae > Bradyrhizobium. Next base: position 174,427 of record CAVSFN010000002.1, read on the forward strand.
TTCACCGGCGAGCATGCATCCGCCCAGCGTCGATCCGAACAGCCGCAGATAGGGTGTGGCACCTGCGAGTGCTTCGTTCGGCGCCGAGGTCACGCGCTCCAGCAGCCACCGGCTGGTGCGGTCGAGCGATCCCAGGGCCTCGCGCAGTTTGGCGCCGGCGGTGCCGAACGCCGGATCGTTCGAGGTCTCGACCCGGATCACGATCTCGGTGAGTTCGCCGAGCAAGGTAAAGACCGCAGCACCACCATTGGCGGCGAGCTTGCGGGTGACGAGGTCGATCGACTGGATGCCGTTGGTGCCTTCATAGATAGTAGTGATGCGCGCATCGCGATAATGCTGCGCGGCGCCGGTCTCCTCGATGAATCCCATGCCGCCATGGACCTGCACGCCGAGTGCTGTGACCTCGTTGCCGATATCGGAGGAGAACGCCTTGGCGATCGGCGTCAGCAATGCGCCGCGGGCGGCGGCAGCACTTCGGGTCTTGCTGTCGGTGGCCCGCGTCGAGATATCCAGCGCCACCGCGGTGGCGTAACAGATCGTGCGCGCCGCAGCGGTCAGCGCGCGCATCTGCATCAGCATGCGCTTGATGTCGGGATGAACGATAATGGGGTCCATGCCGTTGCCGGTGCTCCCGGCAGCGCGGCCCTGGCGGCGTTCCTGCGCAAAGGCCAGCGCCTGCTGATAGGCGCGGTCGGCGATGCCGACGCCCTCGAGGCCGACGCCGAGCCGCGCCTGGTTCATCATCGTGAACATGCAAAGCATGCCGCGATTTTCCTCGCCGATCAGGTAACCGACGGCACCGCCCTTGTCGCCCATGGTCATGGTGCAGGTAGGGGAAGCGTGAATCCCGAGCTTGTGCTCGATGCCGCTCGGATAAATATCGTTGCGCGGGCCGAGCGAGCCGTCGGCGTTGACGAGGAATTTCGGCACCAGAAACAGCGAAATGCCTTTGGTGCCGGCGGGCGCATCGGGCAATCGCGCCAGCACGAAATGCACGATGTTATCGGTCATGTCGTGATCGCCATAGGTGATGAAGATCTTGGTGCCGGAAAGGCGATAGCTGCCGTCGGCCGCGTGTTCGGCGCGGGTACGAAGCGCGCCGACATCCGATCCCGCCTGCGGCTCGGTGAGCTGCATGGTGCCGGTCCATGCGCCGGATATCAGCTTTTCGAGATAGATCTTCTTCAGCTCCTCGCTGCCATGCGCGTCGAGCGCCTCGATCGCGCTCAGCGTCAACAGCGGGCAGAGGCCGAATGCCATGTTCGACGCGCTCCAGATTTCGGTGCAGGCCGCGTTGATTGCGAGCGGCAGGCCCTGGCCGCCGAACGCTTCCGATCCGGACACCGCGTTCCAGCCGGCTTCGGTCCAGCGCCGGTAGGCGTCGGGCCAGCCGGGGGCGGTGGTCACCTGGCCGCCTTCGAGCTTGATGCCGTTTTCATCGCCGATCCGGTTCAATGGCGCCAGCACGTCAGAGGCGAAACGGCCGGCTTCCTCCAGCACGGCGGCGGCGATGTCGCTGTCGAAATCGCCGTAATGGCCGGCTTTCACGGCGGCCTGCAGGCCCGCGCCGTGATGGAGGGCCAGCAGCATGTCGTTGATCGGCGCGCGGTAAGTCATGTCGGTGTCTCGCCAAGGGTTCGGAGCAGCGGACCGCCGTCTTCCCACGAAACCGGCCTCCTCTCAACTCTCCGATGGCTGGAAAAGGGCGCCGGGAGCGGGCCGGGGAGGGCATTTTCGGTCCCCAAACAATGCGGCCCGCGGGGCCAAAATGCCGCGTCAGGGCGTGATAAATCCGTGAAGCGAAATTCAACCGGAATTAGGGTTTTCGGCGCGTTTTCGAGCGAAGTGGATGCCGGTTCGGGTGAAGAAAACGCGTCAAATAAAGGAGTAGAGCCCCCGTTCCGATTCAATCGGAACGGAAAAGGCTCTAGCCTGTTGAAATGGCTCAACTCCCTCTATAGACCGGCGTTGCCAGAAGGAATCCGTGGGCGAACCCGTCCCGCCGCTTTCCAGACAGCTTTGGGGCGTCGCCAAGTGGTAAGGCAGTGGATTTTGATTCCACCATGCGGAGGTTCGAATCCTCCCGCCCCAGCCAATGAAATCAATGAGTTAGGTCGGTCAAATTTTGCACCAACTTGGGCTTGTCGGCACCTAGTCGGCACGAGAATTCTTTTGGCTAGATTTGCCCGCTTAACGCCTCATCAATTCCTCAGGACGTTAAACGCTAGCTGGTTGCGAGCAGTAACCCGTCCGGTCATGACGTAGCATCGTCAAGACGCTTGACGTCAATAATCCAAAATCTCGGCTTCAAAATTGTGCGGGCACCAACCACGATGGGGATCGATAGTTGGGGTAGTCCCAGCGTGCCCCTGCCCGCCAACCAAAATTTTCTTTGCGCGAAATTGGTCGACTATAAGCGTGGCAATTACGGGGCTTCCCGCAAACGTGGCGAGAGCATCGTCTCTAATCGCCAAAACCTTTTGATTTTGATAGTACGTTCGCAATCCAAGCGTATTGTCATTAAATCGAACCGGCTCAATTCGTCCCGCCTTTGCGAAAATAAAGCGGTCTGAATTCTCGGCAAGTCTCGCGATGAGCCTTATTTTCTTGTAGCGACCTCAGCGTCGTTGCAAATCGTTTTCAACGAATGATAGCACCGCTTGACAGCCACGACTGGCCACCGCTCCGGCCAGGGGACAATCCCCTGCTGTGCGGCCAACTGCCCTGCAACCGCTGGCACAGCAAATTTTCTTGCGTACCGCTCATCAAATCCATCCCCATTGCTCAGGACGTCTTCTAGGAAACTGTCCGCTAGTTTCAAGATGAGATCAGACTGATCCTCGGAAAACAAGAACTTCAGCCAGCGCGGCACCACGAGTCCATAGTTCTGAGTAACGCCCGCATCGAGACGTTTGATAAGCCGCTTCCCTTCCTCAATTTTTTCCGTGGCATCTCCCTCAAGTCGGTCAAACATTCCCGCGTTAGCAACCTTCGGAAGTGGGAAATCAATCAACCGGGCGCGCTGGCCGTTGGTCCGCTTCCAACCAATCTGTTCTGCTATCTGGTCGATACTTTCCGGGCTTGATGTAAGCCCGAACGTCGTCCAAAAAAGGGCCGGAAGTTCGGCGTGTTTTGACATAAGTTTCGACTGGCCGGAGGTGATGATTTGGTTTGTATGGCGCAATGCGGTCCGGAGCGAACTCGCTTCCTCAGTGTGAGTTTCCAGATCATCAAGGGCCTCCAGCAAATCGTTCCTGGATTCGGAGTATTCTTCCAAACCGCGACGGGTGAAATCCCATTTCCCGATGAGGTCCGGGGGGCCGAACAGGCCCGCCGCCCCACGAACGATAGCCGTTTTTCCGGAACCGCTTTCGCCCGACAGGTTAAAGACAGCCGTCTCTGATAGGAGTCTCATTCCGCGATTGGCTAGCACGTAACTGGGCAAAGGACATGCCAGCGATAAGCACAACCCGAACGTCAGCGGCGTCGGACTTAAGGGCTACTTCACCGACATCACGATTCCAATGTCGCGGTCGCCGCAGCGATCACCAAGTTCTCCCCTGCCGTGGCTTCCGACTGGCTCTTCCATCGGTATCGCCCTTTAGCAGACCCGAACATCCGATTGCCCAAAAGGAACCCGTTTTTTCCGCGCATACCCGGTTTCATCGCAAGGGTAACGACGTCCGGGGACATCTTCACCAAGAGCCGACGAACGAACTTAACCTGATCCTCCTTGGTCCCAACCATGGCCGCGCCGCGCTTTTTCAGAAAATCGCGGATACGCTTTGGCTGTTCAATCAGTCGTCGTCAAAAATCTCGAAATCCGGGGCCATGTTGTCGCCTTGGAAAGTCGATTCCGACATACGAATTACCCGTCCTTTCGTCGATCAAACGCACGGCTTTCCATTCGCCGGGCTCATAAGAATGAATGACGCTATCTTCGGCTTTAATTCTTCTATTATTGCTATCCATTGACCTCTCCAGTTTTGCGCTGATAGGGAGCTATCGAACTGAGGATGTGCAAACGAGCCGCCGCAGCGTGTCAATGCTCACATGCTCACATGCTCACATACTTTACCGGTCACGATACGCGACGAGCGAGTACCGCCTGCACGACAGCTAGGCAGTGTTGACATTTCTCAGCTCTTCAATTCGGTAAAATGGCTCAAAAATCTGCTTATTCATGAGTAAAATGCACATCGTCATGATCGCAATTCCGTTGATTTACGCCATTCCGCGACGACAACGTGTTTGCAAATGGCGATGTTCAGAATGTTATTTGATGACGATAAGGCGACCACCATTTCGTCGAATACCACGAAGAATTAGCCGAGCACCGATGGGGAACTGATCCAAAAACGGTAGCAGTTCCCTGAGATCTGAACCTTTAAGAGGGAGGTCTTTAGTCCGTGCTTGGCTGTTGGCATTAGTGTAACGGGAACGTCGATGGAAAATGTTTTTGAACAGGTAAGTGATCGCCTTTGTGGTATCGGTAACTGATGAAAACTGATGCGGTATGGGTGCAGTCGGCTCAGGAGGAAATGCGGCTTTGATCGCTTCCTGCAGGCGTACTGTGTTTTTCCCCTCGATCAGGAGGTAGAGGTGTAGCTGCCAACCGACGATTTCGTTGTCCTGAAGGTTGAGGGAAATATCGATACCAGCGATGACAATGCGATTTCCCAGGCTTGACCGCTCCAGCCGCTTGTTGATCCGGCTATTGACGGCTTTGAGGTCAAAGGTTGAAAGCTTATCAATGGGTACCAAAAAACCAGCTGGGATGATGCTTGCTCTTGTCCAATCCGGATAGCAGCAAAGATAGGCTGGGTCTCGTTGTAGAGTTTCAGCCGTTCGCGGCCAACGCACACGTCGCATGCTCCAGATTCACAAGCATGGCCTTTGTGGCACTGGGTCAATTTCGTGGCGAGTTTTCGTGCTGATTTTTCCCCCTTACCCAATATGCGGATCTTATGAAGTTCGCCGCTTTTTGGCTTCTGAAAGGGTTTCAAATTTCTCGGGTATCGAAATGGTTGTTTTGGTCGCCATTTGTTTTGTTCCACAATGTATACGCTCAAAATTAGTGACAAAACGGTTTTCCAACTGCGGGCAATTCTGCACTGCTCAGGTCTCGGGGTTGCATCCCGCTCACTCCGCGTTGACGTCGATCTGAATCCCGACCGTCCCCACGTCAAGAATGGTGCAACAACTCAACTCGCCATCATCCTGGCGCTTGATTGGTACGGCGGCCCCTACAACCCTGACGGCATTGATGTGGAGCAGATCAACGTTACCCTTGGCCGGATCGCCAACTCCTACCGACCAGGGCGATCAACACTCGTCAAAAAATAAGTACCGAGAAGCAAAATGGAGGGGTCGTCCCTGACCGGCGACCCCTCCATTTTGCTTCATTTATTTTGGCAACATGACCCAGGGCAATTATGACCCTGACAACTCATCATCTGTCACAGTGTCGTTTCGTTCAATTCAACAATCGCCAGTACGATTTTATCGTCACGAACATCATCCGCCAAAACAGACAGTTTGGCGATAAGCATCTTCAGCGTCGATTCCATGTCATCGAGATATTCCCCAAGTTCCCACCGCAACTCTTCATCGGCAAGCGTAATCGTTTCGACCGAAGCCTTTTTTAAAAACTTGTCAAACTCACGCAAGGAATCGCCGATGCGGATCCCTAGATCCGCTAACTCGCCCGGCAATTTGGCAACCTTCATGCCGGATACCTTGCTGTGCTTTAAAAAAGAACGCATAGCCTTCTCTTTTTCGATACGCATTTCTTTCTTCAAAAGATCCATTTTATTCTCCGTCTGTTTCAAAGTAAGAGTTCGCACTATCCCCACCAGCGGGCGCGAAGAGAGCGGGACTTATATTTTTCACTAATTACTATCGCCCAGAATTTTGAGGATAGCGGAGGTTAGCCTGGAAGCCGTTCAGGGGACAGACGACACAAACCGACATGGGCCCCCATGCAGAAGTTTTCGCGCCTCCCTCGCTGCGCGATTCAAACGAGGCCATTTCCGAAAAAAACCGCCGGTTTGCCCCCCGAGCAAATCCACGTAGCTCGGGTACGGTTTCGAGATCCCCAATGTCTGCCATGTTTCGACAGACCAATTTCCTGCTGCAAGCCCGATGTCGAGGGCAGTACGAAGACCTCCGGTTGCCAAATTTTTCGTTCGGGTAATCCATAAGCAACAGTCTTCAATCCAAGCGCAGTTTGTGACGCCGTTTTTCATTTGAAAGCGGCGTACCTAAAAGCTTGTGATTTCTGCTTCCGCGTAGAACGCTCAAAAAGGGGCTTTTATCGAGTTCAGGATCCAGCCGTGGCGCTGGCCAATTCGGCAGTAATTTTGACGGCAAATCCCGCCGATGATTTTTGTGGCTTAATTCGCCCCAGATGTCGAAACCGGAGTAATTCATATGGAATTCGATCAAGCGCAAATTCATCACCAGAGAAACGGACCAAAACGATGATGATTTTCGATTTGGGCAAGAATTCAACAAAGTTGGCTAATCTGGCGCTGTTTTTGGCGTTCACTGCGGCGCAAGCATTTGCTGCTGAAATGCCACCCCAAACTCAGACGATCGTCTTTGTTCGTCACGGCGAAAAGCAAGACGGTGGGTTGGGGCAACTTGAATGCCAGGGCCTTAATCGTTCGCTCGCTTTGCCTGCGGTGATCGCGAAAAAGTTCGACAAGCCTTTGGCTATCTTTGCGCCTACCCCCGCGAGGCAAAGGGATGACAACGGCAAGTCCTATAACTATATCCGCCCGCTTGCCACCATCGAGCCAACGGCGATTGCCCTACGCATGCCGGTCAACGCCGATTACAAAGCCTCGGACACGAGGGGACTTGAGGCCGAACTCAAACGCCCCTCGCTTGCGAACGGCACCGTGCTTGTGGCCTGGGAACACAGGCTGATCGTCCAAATCGTACGTGATATCGTGGCGGCCCATGGTGGGAACGCGTCAGCCGTTCCAAAGTGGAAGGGTGACGATTTCGACAGCATCTATGTGGTTCGAATTGTAAGTGGTGCGACCAAGACCGTCAGCTTCGAGCAAGACCAGGAAGGTTTGAACGGACAGTCGGAGATCTGTCCGGGTCGGTGATACACGCTAGACGATTTCAGCTCGTGTCGGTTGAACGCCCTGGGTTGATGCTGTCCGTGCTGAGAAAAGGATTCGTCATCTTATACAGAGTCTTGCTTCGGCAGCGATGGAGTAAGAAACGCAGTTTAAGCGAGAATGGGGTACTTCGAGCCCAAGTGGAACCTTTCTCGTTTAACTGGGTTGCCGATTCCGGGAGAAGCACCGAGCCCTTTAGCTACATCGACATTGCACTGTCGGATGGTCTGAAATGCTTGACCCCAACAAGTCGATTAGAGAAGTGTACATAACCTCTCCTTACTAAACCATCGCTCTTTCACTTTCCCATCTAGCTGCGGCATTCGCGCCCGAAAGATATTTCGCATGATCAAGGCGGATGTTATCTCCGGTAACGTATTGAAGATCTTGGTGCCGGAAAAAATTAGGGCTGACGACTTTCGCCAAATTGCGCCGCAGGTCGATTTTATTATCAGCCAGTACGGCAAGATTAGGTTGCTGATTGATGCCTCCGGGTTCAACGGCTGGGAGAATATCGCGGCCTTCGAAAATCATGCTGGATTCGTAAAAAGTCACCAGCAGAAGGTAGATCGCATTGCAGTCATCGTCGCGCACGACTGGCAGCATTGGTTAGTTGGCGCGGTCAGAATGTTCGTGCACCCAGAGGTAAGAGCCTACGATAAAAGTCATGAAAGCGAGGCGCTGAAATGGATACGCGCCTGACGCGGGTGCTTGCTCCTGCAAAGGTATCAACACCAACAATGGAAAAACGAAGTGGCGCAAATTGAACACAAGGAGCTGGAAGCGCATCGCGATGAGATAATCGCCGACGTGAAAAAGCTGGTTGAAAAATATCGTAAAATATTCGACTGGGATGTGCCGGATATCGATCAAGCTGTTGCGGACAAGCTGATCGTGCTGGAAGTGCGTAAAGCTCTAGATGAGCTCGAACATAAATTGCTGGGTTAAGAACTCGGCCAACGGTGGCCAATGTTCGCAACGGCCGTTGATTGGATTTTGCGTCCCGCTGATTTGAAGTAAAGTAGCCAAGAAACGGATCCCTGCGATGCCGATAAGCATTCTTATATTTTTGTAACGTCGGGTTGGATAGGCACCACAAGCAGCGCACAAGGAGCTTGTTTGGTAGCATCTATGGCAACATCTCCATACCATAGACGATAGAGGGCACCGTGATGGTGAGAGCCGAGGATAAGCAGATCAGTATCGAGTTTACTGGCCTCCTTTAGGAGTTTTTCCAGGGTTGGCCCCTGAACCGTCAACGCTTGGTCTACTCGAATTCCACTAGCACGAATTTTCTCAGCTAAGGCGTGGACTTGCTGATGCTCCAAACGAAACTCTTTTGCTTGGTCGTCCCGGAAAGTGTGGTTGTGGTCTGTCACCTCGTGCGCATCGGTTTTGGTCTCTTGCTCATCCTTGACGGAACTGACGAAATCAGGATCGAGATCCTCGTACTCTGTCACCTCTTGCGCACCCTTGGTGTAACGGACGATATCGGGAACGGGATCGGCAATGTGAACAATATTGACGATTGCATCCAACGCTTTGGCATAACGCTGTGCTTCCGCCAGCAAGCGGTCAGTCCCCGGTTTCAAGTCGATTGCCACAAGGATGCGAAAAGCGTTGCTCATAGTTTTGTCCTGTCCTTGTTCGTGCGTTTTCGTTCGATACTAATTTATTTGGTGGCGCAACATGCGTGACATTTTTGTGGCTTATTCGCCCGAGATTTTAGAAGTGGAATAACTCATATGGAGCTGGATCAAACCCAAGCTGACGGTTCAGGGAAATCACCTAAAACACGGGTTATCTGCGAAAAATAAGGCGACAGGCGGCACCTCTCAAACAATCGCGTCTTTCCTCCGAGATCGAAACACTGAGGGCGGTATCGAAGCGGACTTTCTCATCCGGTAACCGTATGGCCGTTCATAAATTGCTCGGAGCCATTTTCAACTTGGTGTCTCGATGGGAGGCTGAAGATCGCTTGGAGGAGGGGCTGTATCGATTGCTTGATTCTTTGAAGGAGCCGGTGCCCTTGCGAATTGGGGAAGCGTTTGCTGTGGTTATTTATTGCACTGCGCCACACGTAGACAAAAAGAGCCGTAGCAAGTGGGCGAGGGCGTTGAGGTATGCGGCAGCAAATAAGCCAGATGATGAATCGATAAAGAGTTTCATCAAGCGCAAAGGGGGCATCAATGCGTGTGCTTCCAGGTATGCCGAGTATGTTCGGCGTCCTGGTAAAGTGTAGCGGCGTTCTCGTGTATTTTCGCGGCTGAAATCGGTTACTGGCTCAGATGCGGCGCTGCCCATGAATGTCGAATTGGCCGCACCGTTCCGGAGGGGCGACGACCAATAGTGTTCGAATGGTGTCATTACCGTCTTCCGGAAGCTGTTTCTTTTGGAACCTCCAATCGAGAATTCCGTTGCCTGAGATGCCCAGATATCATTTCGACGTAATCGGAAGGAACACCATTGCAGACCGCACAGGGCTGCTGTTGCCTGATGACATCCATGCGTCCGATGCAGCCGACCGTCTTGCGAGTGAACTGTACGAGATCCGGCCGGAGCTAAGAGTTCGCGAGTGTGCAGTCTTAGTGACCGATGATGATGGCGAGGAAGTGCACCGCGCCCCAATAGTCAAAATTCATTAGCGTCATTTCAAGATATGCACACCTCGCTTCGGCGGGTCTTTGGTTTGCAGTCCCTCGCGACCAGGGTCTTTTCAGTCGCCATCTTCTACCCTGCCTTTCAACCTCATCCGACACCGAGCATGGATGGGACGAGGAGGCGCGTTGTGTGATCGTGGTCGATGAAAACCGAGCCGAAATTCACAAGGCCCTATGAAACCTTAGGCTCACCCAGTGCCGCAACCCTGCGCGTGATGCCGGTCAGGCCACCGTGTTCAACCCGCCAAGGTTTCTGAACTTGCACAAAGCAGACGCCTGCGGATGGCTTCCTCAACGAGCGCGAGTGCCTGCTTAGCTTCACGCGCTTCAGCTTCGGCTGCTTGAGCGCGGAACTCCACTGCCGTTAGGCGATCTTCATTGGCGGCCAGTCGCGATTGAGCTTGCTTCAAAGCCTTGGAGGCGTCTTGCAGCTTGAATTCGATCTCAATAATGATTTCACGGCACTCGCGCTCCGCAGTTTCGGTTCGCTTTTCGGCCAGCTTTAGTCGTTCGGCGGCGCTCTTGCACAGCGACCGGGCGCGGGCTTCGGTCTCTCGGGCATGCTCTTCCATGCTGCCGAAGACTTCGGCCGCTTGATACACGAGATTGAGAGCTGTCGCGCCGCAATCCGGTGCCGACGATCGAGCAAAGCTCAAGGCGTTTCGTCCCTGCTGACCGAACCTCTCAGACCGCGCTGCGCCATGTCGTCGTTCGAGACCTTGGGGGATCGCTACGAGCAAAATCATGAACAGTTATGGTAAACGGACGGTTAAGGAACTGAATCAGCCACGAGACGCGTCATGCGGTCGTGTATTGGCTGGAATTTGGGCATCGTCCTTGGAAAACCGCAATTCACTAGACGCCATCAAACGCGTTCTAGTACGATTGGCTTCTCAGGTGCCGTAGGCGGACTTTCAGCCAATTTCAGCGCGGGGTCGTCACAACTTATGCATTGGAGGTCAGTGCGGCCGGAGATAGTGACAACCGGGAGCACACGTTTTCCGCATTTCGGGCAGCATGTTGTTTGAGCCATGAGATGATTCTCCTGATTTTTCTTCCATTTGGCTAAGCCAAGGTGTGTTGGGACCAAATAGGCCATTTAGCTTTATTGCCGAGCTTCACAAGGCCCCCGTGACGCCTCGGATCCACCACGCGCGCTTTCGAGCGGAGAGTTTTCGTGGACGCGCGGATTTCAAAAATTTGTGGCAACTAGGTCATAAGAACCTCTGCTTCCACGGACATACATCCTGGCCGCAGCAGCGCATATCAAGTCACGATTAGAATCGAACGCTTTCAGAAAACCCAGCTCGTCGGGCCGCGCGTCTGGTTGAATTCTCGTTAATGCATCCTCGTTGATATAAAACGATGCCTCTATCGCACTATCGTGACCCCAAAATCGTACAGCACGTCGCGTTGAGTCATATGAACAACTATGATTCGGAAAATCAATCATGTGACCACGACCCTTCCTACCGAAACTGGAATTACCGAGCCGTCAATTTGAGCATCGATAGCATATCTGGTTACAATCCCGGCCTCGCATATCGACCAACGTTCGCGCTGCTCATCCCGAGCTTTATTGCCTTTGAAGCGAACAACTAACTCATCAAGGTATCGCTCCGCATCCGTGCGGTCAGAAAAGCGCCTGACGTGAAACGAGTCGCCGGGTTTCCTGTTATTCGCGATTCTATCCGCACTGATGTCGAAAATGGTGGCGTTTGTCATGATGCTCCCCATTGATTGAGGCGGGAGCGTTATCGGCTCTCCGTCACCGATGGCGGCCGGAAGACATGCGGTGATCAAGGACTAACACCTCTGGCCCCGTCTTGTTCCGCTAGCCTGTGGGTGACGTCGTCGTTGGGTCCCCTTTTGGTACCCCAATATTTCCCAAGATTTCCCCCGGACGACTTCGAAAATTTCGGAATAAACCCGCTGCTACTGCTCGGCTCGATAGTGCCATGTCTCACACGGAACCTGGGATCTCAGGATTACAACAGGATCGCGGTTGCTAAATCAATTCGATGGCGCCATCTAACGCCAAATACGTCGAACGGAGGGAACAATGCCCAAGGCAAAACTTACGCCCGAAGGGGAAGTCATCGCAGCTTATGGCGCCGCCATGGTCGCCTCGTTCCAGGTACTGATCAATTGTCTTGAGGAGAGTGATGCACTCCTGCCGGGACAATTTCCAGATGCGCTTCGCATCTACATGGAAATGGTGAAGAGCAGAAAAGGCGACGTGAGTGATATGACGCTTGCGGTGCTTCACGACATTCGGATGGCGACACTGGATTAGGATCGGGGCTGGGTACATTTCATAGACATAAATTTTCGAAACCGGATAGATCAACTTTATCGCCGACAGCGAATTTCGCATCCATGGGAAATCCTCCCATGAGAAGGCTGGGCGCATTGGATGTTCGCAATGTGTCCGCTCTGCGATTGATGTGACCATCATATCCACTAACGCCGCATGACACTCATTTTTCTCTGCAGTGGTAGCCGTCAATCACTATATGAGTGAGATCACCGCCCCGCCCTCGGCATCATTCGGTGACAGAGAGTTCTGTACTCCCGCCGAATCAAAGGGAGCAGCAACATGTCGCAATATTGCGCGTATATCATTGGCTCAGATGGCGAGTTTCTAAACTCAGTTTCGCTCGAATGCGCGGATGACGAAATAGCCGTAAAGCGGACAAAGCAATTGGTTGGCGGCCATCATATTGAACTTTGGCAGTACACCCGGAAGATAGCCACGCTCGCCCACAACCCGGAGCGAACATTTCAAGCATGACCGATTTGTAGAATGGCTGACAGGAACGCATGATGATTTCGTCATTGAGTAGCGGCGTCTAATTGACCAAAAATGGGGAGCAGCCAAACTGCCCCTCAAAGTTGTCCCGCCATCTCGCTCCAGTCAGGTAGAGCTGGTCACTGCTGCGCGGCGTCAACTCGCAACAAAAGTACCAAAATGTTGCGAGTTGCGATGCATTGCCAAGTTTCCCCAATAGACGACTGTTCGTAAAATTCACTGACGTCCCAGCTCGCCGCGCGTTCCTGTCGCTGAGCGTAAAGACGGGCATGATCAAGGTGATCAAAATGGACCTCCACGGTTATCACCCCTCCGAAATAGTGCAGACCGACGTACTAAGAAAAATCATTCAACAAACATGGGAAATGGGTGAGAACGATGTGACGCTCATTCATGGTCATGGTCGAAATCGTGGAATCTCGCCAGGTTTTGTTAATACGAACACCGGGTACTTTGGGTTGGAAATTCGTCGCGCCTTGCGCCATGACAAGGAGCTGAGGCAATGGATCAGATATACGACACTGGATTGCAGCCACATGGGTATAACACGCGTTAAGTTGAAGCCAAACCCGGCGCCAACGCGAAGCGAATTGGATCATGACTTGTTGCCTGAGAAGAAGCTAGGACGGCGAAGCTGGTGATTCATGCCGCGAACTAGCGGCGGTCTGACGATGTCCGTTCCTCGGGGTAATTCGGAAGTGGCGTTTCGGGGCCGTCAGGACCGTTTTTGACCCAGGCTGTGTAAAAACGCGCTTGGGCGAAGGATGCGCAGAATTGTTTTCTCAATTGCCTTCTTCCGAAAGAAGTCGCCAGTACAATCGACTCCCATATCGACGAAATCGAGATGGAAGTTCTACACGCAAGTTGGACATCGGAGTTTTCACACAGCCTGGACCCACAACGGACATTTGTAAAAGCTGAGATCAATCGTTTTTGGACGTCGGCGACGTTGACGCAGAGCCGCCCTTAGCGGATGCGACTGCGGCGCGAACAGCGTTCCCCATATCTATGTTCAACTCATGTATTGCTTTATTTTTGTCACTGGCTTGAGCAATGAATGACAACTTAGGATAGGTGATGCCGGTTATACGCGTGACAGCCGTCACTGCTATCTCATGCTCCTCGTCCGGCGGAGCTTTATTCGAAGCTAATCTCTTCATAATCTCCCATATGCCGGGAGAGTTACTCTCTAAGGCAGCAATCGCTTCCTGGACCTGCTCATCGGTATAGAACTTACCCAAAGATACCCCGTGTTCAGATTGAAGGTCCAGACTTTCGTATCCGCGAATTGCAATGTCAGCAGTTGATCGAACAATATCCGTGCCGTTATCCGGATCGGACATCAGCACGAACCGCAATGTTCGGCGCGCGCCGTTGCAATCAGAGACAGTCGTGACCTGTCGCACATGACAAGAAGATTAAAATCCAAATGATGTACCAGTACATAACCAACGGAATGGGAAGCAGGAGGACAAGTCCCCACGATCCCATTTTCTTGATGCCGACGACAACCACTAATATCCACACCAGCGGCAGAATGCATAATGCTGCGATCCATGACCCTTCCAGAGCCGTGGTCCCCTTTAGCGAGGGGATTATCGCCAACGCATTGCCGGGGTTCATTGACCACTCAAGTGCAGCGATACCGTAAGACAGAAGCCCATAACGCAGCAAGACGAGCTGATCTTTCCAATCTTCTAACATCCGATCATCATCCAGATCGATCTTCGCATAACGCCTTGCGGGATTTCACAAACTTATCTGTAGGGCACGGAGAGGTTGAAAGCTGGCGAAGCGACACCGCTGGCAGAATAAATCGAAAAAGTTGGTTGATTTCCGGTTATGATGCTGTGGACGGCTCCTCCACCGGCACATCGGTGCCATGGATGTGGGGCGCTGTTGAGGCTCCCACGATTTAGAGGAGCGAGCCATGCAGACGATAACGACAATCGGTTTAGACATCGCCAAGTCGGTTTTCCAGGTTCACGGCGTTGATGCTGGCGGCCGGGTGATTGTTCGCCGGCAATTGAAGCGGCGTTCTGTCCTGGCTTTCTTTCAGAAGCTGCCACCATGCCTGGTTGGCATAGAGGCTTGCGCCTCATCTCACCATTGGTCGCGCGAACTCCAGGCACTCGGTCATACCGTTCGGCTGATGCCGCCGGCCTATGTGAAGCCCTACGTCAAGCGGCAGAAGAATGACGCGACTGACGCAGAGGCCATTTGCGAGGCGGTCACCAGAGCCAACATGCGGTTCGTGCCGACCAAAACACCCGAGCAGCAAAGTGGCCTGGTTCTTCATCGCACGCGCCATTTGTTCATCCGTCAGCAGACCGCAATGATCAATGCAATCCGGGCTCATCTTGCCGAGTTCGGGATCGTTGCGCCGGTCGGGCGTCACGGTGTCGAGGAACTGCTCAATGTCGTCGCCGATCCAAGCGACAGGCGGGTTCCGGAAATGGCCCGTGCGTGTCTCCTGGCATTCGGAGCTCAATTGCGCAGGATCAAGGAGCAGATACTGGAGTTCGACCGGCTGATCAGGGCCTGGCACCGATCCAACGAGATGAGCATGAGGCTCGATGAAGCTCCCGGCGTCGGTCCGGTGCTGGCCACTGCTGTGGTCGCAGCCGTTGCTGATCCAAATTCCTTCCGATCAGGGCGCAACTTCTCGGCCTGGATTGGGCTGGTGCCGAAGCAGCATTCGAGCGGAGGCAAGAACAGGCTCGGCAATATAAGCAAACAAGGTGACCGCTATCTGCGCGGCCTGTTCGTCGCCGGCGCGCTCGCCGTTATCCGTTACGCCAAGATCCATGGCACCAAACATCGGCCTTGGCTTACGGCCTTGCTGGCGAGGCGGCCGACCAAGGTTGCGGCCATCGCGCTCGCCAACAAGATCGCGCGAATGGTCTGGGCCATGATGGCTAGGGGTGAGCGATACAAGGAACCTGTCGCGCTTGCGCGGTAAACGAGATCGCGCCGGACAACCGGCGTGATGTGAAGGTTGGGAGGGCGAACAGCACGTAATGCAGAGCCGGTCGATCCGGCGATCAGGACAACCCACTCGTGCCATAGCATTGTCGAATGCGAGGTTTTGGTCGGGACCTGATCCGCGGAGGGCATTATGGCCAGCGGTCATGTGAACCGCATTAAAAGGCCGAACACATGGCTGCACCGACCAATGCTGCAAACGTGAAAAAAGTTCTTGCCAACCTGGAGCCGTCCACACATGGCTAGGGGTGAGCGATACAAGGAACCTGTCGCGCTTGCGCGGTAAACGAGATCGCGCCGGACAACCGGCGTGATGTGAAGGTTGGGAGGGCGAACAGCACGTAATGCAGAGCCGGTCGATCCGGCGATCAGGACAACCCACTCGTGCCATAGCATTGTCGAATGCGAGGTTTTGGTCGGGACCTGATCCGCGGAGGGCATTATGGCCAGCGGTCATGTGAACCGCATTAAAAGGCCGAACACATGGCTGCACCGACCAATGCTGCAAACGTGAAAAAAGTTCTTGCCAACCTGGAGCCGTCCACACATGGCTAGGGGGTGAGCGATACAAGGAACCTGTCGCGCTTGCGCGGTAAACGAGATCGCGCCGGACAACCGGCGTGATGTGAAGGTTGGGAGGGCGAACAGCACGTAATGCAGAGCCGGTCGATCCGGCGATCAGGACAACCCACTCGTGCCATAGCATTGTCGAATGCGAGGTTTTGGTCGGGACCTGATCCGCGGAGGGCATTATGGCCAGCGGTCATGTGAACCGCATTAAAAGGCCGAACACATGGCTGCACCGACCAATGCTGCAAACGTGAAAAAAGTTCTTGCCAACCTGGAGCCGTCCACACATGGCACGTTTGAGACATGCCGACTGCATCGAGCGATGTCCGAGTTTGAGAGTAAAGCGGAAAACATATGCTCGAACTGAGTTCTTCTCAGTTTGACCGATGCTGTCGAAAAAGTCCCGAAGCACCGACGAGCTAATTTCTCGCGGAAAGGCAAAACTAGCGGCAATCGCCATTCGACGGTCCCTGAGCTCCATTACGGAGGTCATCGGTAAGTTCACCATCTGATGATGACTCCCCCCAAGAAACTTTCTTATAGACGCGCCAACGGCCCTTAAAATTTGAGCTCCATGGTTCAAAAAGACTTTTTCGACAGCATCGACCCAATTGCGACATTGGCCACAGTCGTGTTCACCCCTGAAGAAATGGAAAGGAGATGCGGAGCATGACGCATATCCCCCACAACTTTCCTGGCAATCCCGTGGCCAAGCTTATGCTGGCGGAATGCGAGGACGTAGAGCAGCGGATCTCCCCGGCGCTACCTCGAAAGCATTCTGGACAGCCAGAATGCGTCGGCCCTAAAACTGGAATCGAAGACCGACGGTGGGGCCGACGTTTTGGAAATTGAGATACCCGCTCGCCAACCCCCCGGCAACTTTCGACCACATCACGCCCGCATAGATATCGAGCCGCTTCGTTACGCGATAGTCAATCATGACCGATGCGGCGTCCAGCGTTCCGGCGCAACTCGATGCCGAGAGTCCGCCATTCGTGCAAGGGACCGAGTTATAGTTATTCTGATTGTAGTGATAGACTGCGGCCGCTAAGTCCAAATCATCGAGAACGGCATATTTCGTGCCCATCCAGGAAACGCGTAAGATCTTGTTGATGTCATATTCCGTTGTTTTTACCGCTCCCGGAAGCACAGTATATCCGCCGAGGGTTGTGAATCCTTGCGAGTAGGGGTCACTGGGATCCTGAAATCGGATCACTTCAAAGCCGCCGTAGAATGTGAGCGACCGATACTTGTAACGCAGCATGATTAAAGCGCTGGTGTCGTTGGAAAGCGTCGCTTTTAGGTTGTCCACGGAAACGCCGGCAGGCAGCGGCGACATGGCATAATTCGACAGCGACACCGAATCTTTGACCTTGCTGACCACGGCGTCGAACGAGAATCCTCCGAAGTCACCCCCGACTTGCGCTTCAATGGCGCCGTTCGAACCGTTGCCCTGATTGTAGCCGCCAAATTGATAAAGCGCTGCCAGTCGAAACGCGCCGATGCGGGTCCCATACTGCACCGACGTCGCATAACGAGCGTCCTCCGTATCGCCAGTGCCCCCCGCCGTACTGGAAGCTCCGATCACAGAGAAAGCGGGGGCGGCCGCCATGGCGTCATAGCGGCCCAAGCCATCCAGAATGAGCGAGTCTTGCCGGCCCACGGTCAAGGTCCCGTAGACGGGGTTGCTCACGCCTGCATAAGCGACGGTGTTGAAGAGTTGTCCGGCGCGGCTGGAATCGCCGTTCGCGCTTTGAGCGTCGAGCGAGTTGGTGTTGTTCTGAACCAGCGATTTCGGCCCGTTGGCGAGCTGCAGACTGTAGGGATCAAAGCCGGTCTGCAAATTGAACAGGAATGACCAATCGCTGGAGATCGGCTCGATTCCCTTTATTCCGAGGTGGGTTTGGCCTAGCCCGTTTGGCATCCAGTTATAGCCGGGAGCATTGCTGTTCTTCGAGATCAGACGTTCCACGCCGTTGGGATAAGCACCGTTGAAGGGCACGCCATGGGTTTGGTATCCAGCGCCGATGTCGATCGTCCCATAGAGCGTTATGCCGTTCCATGTCAGCGGGCATTCCTGAGGGCTCGCCTGGAAATAGGTGGTCGCGCTGGCAAAGCAGGATGACACTGGCGCGGGCGCGGAAATTGTCGGCAGGTCGGTACCCTGGGCGGCGCCGACCGTCAATCCCAGCAGTCCAGCCGTCAATAGTAGCGTGGCAAACTGAATCCTGCCGATCTTGCGCATCCGATCTCCACACGGACCAAATTGGCCAGAAACAATTGAGCCAAAGTCGCTACGGCTTGATGTAGATCGTGCCGGCCGACGACCTCGAACGGCCTCCTAAAATTCAGCTCCTTAGACGCATCATCTGAACCCCTGATTATCGGCCCCACAGTGTGGCCACCCATTACCCGAGCTTTCGCTCCGCTGTTATCTCGTAGCCATCCGGCTCACGGGCGGGGGAGGTGCCGCAGCGGGTGAGATGACAAATGTCAGCCAGGTGTTCCAGCCGGTGGGCCGATCCGAGCCGCCAAATTCTGCGTAAGCTTTGAGATTGATATAACCTTGAAGGGTCTGGCTAAGGGGGAAGACGTAGCCAAACTGCGGCCCGATGCCGAACACCTGCGACTGGAAGCAGCCGACTTTATCTCCCGAGCCGCTATCGCAACCGATTTCTTTGTAGGCGTAGCCTACCAGACCCACCTGAACCTGCTTGGTCAGGAATTGCGATGCACCCCAATCGAAGTGCAGGTCGACGCCGTTCTGATACTGTGTTGCATCATTGATGAAATTATATGTAAATCCAAGCACACCTGAGAACTCATGTCCGGTCGCCGGATTGAAATAAGTGTAGCCACCACCGGCATCGATCGCACCGTGCCCGATACCTACATTCGACAACTGGTTCGATTGGTAGGCACCAGCAGGTATGTCACCAGTGATGTAAGTCATGTAGTTGTTGACGCCGGCATTCCAACGCAACGCGAATTGCGGGATCAGATCGCCAAAACCCCATGTCGTATCGCTGAAGCTGTCGGATCGCATGAACGGGATGCTACCGCCGCCCGGTCCTGTTAGGTTCCCCGACAATTGGCCTGCCAGAGTGGTGCTTACGACACCGTAAGCTGCGACAAGGGATACCGAAGCTTGGCCTCCGAGCACCGGCGTTGCGAAGACATAGGTCGGAATGACAAATCCAAGATCTCCGGTGGCATTTATGCTTGCGTTCAGACGAGCCGTCAGATTGACCGGGACCTTTCCGATTTCAAATTCTCGAGCCAAGGCAACGTTGCCACCTGCCGAGACCGAGGTATGATAATCGACCGTGGCCAGCGACCAACCCGGTTGCTGGGGAGTGGCCGCAAGGCTTCCGAAGAAACCTGGGACCCAGAAACTCACGCCGCCTTCATCT
This sequence comes from uncultured Pseudomonadota bacterium, assembly GCA_963727225.1. Lineage (GTDB taxonomy): Bacteria > Pseudomonadota > Alphaproteobacteria > Rhizobiales > Xanthobacteraceae > Bradyrhizobium. Next base: position 194,003 of record CAVSFN010000002.1, read on the forward strand.
GCCGACGCGCCGTGGGAAGAAAGAATTGTCACAGACGCCATGACGATTGCAGCAACGCCAAGTGTGCGTTGATGGGCCGAGATTGGCTGCCCGCTTTTCGCCGCAACCAGTGCAGTTCTCGTCGTCATGTTGCGCCCCGTTGTATGTCGCCTTCCCACGAATGAACTTCGGTGACAGCGTAACCCTGGAGCAGGCGGGACTCACTCTGTAAATTCCGCAAGGGGTCAATTGCGGCAAAAAAGATGAATACTGCGACCATTGGGCCACAGTCGCTGCAGCAGGAATATGGGGGTCTAGGAAAGTCCGCTACGGCGTCCGCAGGTCCGCTTAGGCAGGCACCGTTGTGATAGCTGATAGCAAGTGCAGGGCTGATTTTGGGTGAGCTTTGCAGCTAATCGATCTGCCATGTCCCGACGGCTCATTGGTGATCGAGCATAGCGAGAGCAAAGTTGTCAGACCATGAAACTCAGGTGCGCGATCGCCGCAGTCGTTCTAGTGTCTGCCTTTGGCGTACCTGTGGCCGCCGACACATTCGAGGATGCGGTCCATGCGCATGCCAGAGGCGACTACGCAAAGGCCCTGCGTCTCATTCGTCCGCTGGCCAATGATGGTGACGCCTCAGCCCAGTTCAATCTTGGGTTAATGTATACGACTGGCCAAGGCGTCCAGCAGAACAATGCTGCCGCAGCATTATGGCTGAGGAAAGCTGCAGAGCAAGGCTACGCCCCCGCCCAACCAATCTCGGGACCATGTATCTCTACGGCCGAGGCGTGACGCAGGACGATAATCGGGCCTATATGTGGTTCAGCCTATCGGCAGCACAGGGTGAGCAAAGAGCGGTAAGACTCTGGAAATGGCCGCGCAGAGGATGACCCCAGATCAGATAGACCAAGCGCAGAAGCTTGCACGCGATTGGAAGCCAGCTACGCAGCCAACTCCTCATTAGAGGAGTGTGCTTTGCGGCCGGTCCTCAACTTTCAACCGGAAGGTCCGCTTCGGCTAACAGAAAGTTTATTGGTGGTGGTGCGGTTGTCTCTTATCTAAACAACAAAGGAGACAACAATGAAACTCACGGCAATGGCACTAGCCTCCATGTTCGCGCTCTCCGGCACCTGCGGATTTGCCCACACGGTTCCTCACCGGTCG
>CAVSFN010000003.1:0-140825 GCA_963727225.1 uncultured Pseudomonadota bacterium
GCTTGCCGGGCATCATGGCGCGAAAGTCGTCGTCCGCATCAAATGCGAGATCTTCCCAAACTGCCCGCGCTACATTCCAGACCTGATGGGCGCTTCCGCGACTGTAGCGGCTAACCCGTTCGTTCCCCGACCCGGGTACGAGCCGCCGCCGCCCGAATGGAAAAGCCGGGATTACCTCAAAGACGTGCTTTCGAAGTACGATCCGCACCGGCAACGCGAGACCTAGCGGGCGGCGTCCGCGCGACGGAGCGCAAGTTGACCCAGGAAGTCGAGTTGCATCGTTGAAAAGAAGTGCGCTCGTCTTGCGGGCTCCCTTTTCATTTGACGCGTTTTCTTCACGCGAACCGGTATCCACTTCGCTGGAAAACGCTCCAAGCTGCCCCAAAACTCATTGGCGCTTTGCTGCCGGCAAAGACACCCATCCCGGCAGGCTGGTGAACTGTATCGTTTTCATCGGCATCAGACCTGCTCCACGCTGCCATGAAGCGATCTCATCCAGCGCCGATGTGCCGGATGCCTGCTTTGAAGGGCATAGCGGACTCAAGCCGGACATTGCGCGACGTCCGTTTTGTGCCAAAATGCGGACCCGTGGAGTACCGCAGTCAACGGTCTTATGATAAGATTGATCGCAGCCGGTGCGGTCTGGTCGATTGGCCTGAGTAAGTGATCCAGCGGCGCTCGCGAAGCGATTTTGGGGGCTCTTTCATCGCCGACCCCTTCAATTGCCGAACATATTAGCTACGCTTTGCGTTTCAGGATTTATTGCATTGCAGCGGACCCGGAATCCAGAAGCGATACCCGACAGCACAAAACGGACAAACATCATGGCGAAGAACAAATTATCTGTTTCGCAAGCAGTCGAGCGGGACCTTCGGCTCGATTTCTTCCGCGGCCTCGGTCTTTGGATGATTTTCCTCGATCACATTCCGGACGACGTCGTCGGCTGGTTGACGCTTCGCAACTACGGGTTCAGCGATGCCGCCGAATTCTTCGTGTTTATTTCCGGTTATCTGGCGGGGTACATTTACGGTCCAATTATTCAAGCCGGCAATTTTCTCGCTGCCACCAAGCGGCTGTTGGTACGGGCCTGGCATTTGTACATCGCCCACATCTTGTTGTTTCTGCTCTTTACTGCGCAGATCGCTCGCGCGGCCAGGAAATTCGACAATCCAATGTACAAGGATGAGTTCAACGTCGCTAATTTTCTCGCGCATCCCGACGAGCTGATTTGGCAGGCGCTCACGCTGCGATACAAGCCCGTCGATCTCGACGTGTTGCCGCTCTTTGTCGTTCTGGTGCTCGCTTCGCCGCTGTTTCTGTGGGGTCTGATGCGCCGCCCGAACCTGACTTTGCTTGGCTCTGCAATCCTGTACGTGCTTGCCCGCTTGTTCGACTGGAATCTCGCTTCGTATCCGCCGGGGGCGCACTGGTACTTCAATCCATTTGCGTGGCAATTGATGTTCGTATTCGGTGCATGGTGCGGTGTCGGAGGCGCGGCCAAGATCTGGCATCTGATCCAGTCTCGCGCGGCGTTCGTGATATCCGTTGCGTGGATTTTCTTCGCGTTCTTTGTCGTGATGACCTGGCACAGCCATTTTCTCGAATCGCTGCTTCCGAAGTGGATGATCAAGGCGATCTACCCGATCGACAAGACCGATCTTGATATGCTGCGTTTCACTCACTTCCTTGCCCTGGCGGTCTTGGTTTCGCGCTATATCCCGCGCCACTGGGCCCCCCTCACTTCCAACTGGTTGCGCCCACTCGTCCTGTGCGGTCAACATTCGCTTCCGAATTTTTGTCTCGGTGTATTCCTGTCGTTTGGCGTGCATTACATCCTGGTGCAGCATCCCGGAGGTGTCTGGAAGCAGATTGCCCTCAGCATCGCCGGCATGGCGATCATGACTTCGCTCGCGTGGCTTCTGGATCGGGCTGAGAAAGTTCCGAACCTGTTTGTCGATGTGAGCGAGTTTGAGATAGATCGGTTTGAGAAGATCCCGAACGTGTTCCTTGATACGAGCGAATCCGGAAAGTCAGAGGCGGCGATGAAACCGGGATTAGCGTGAGGCAATTCCTGTCTTCAAGTGATTGGTAAATTCCATTTCTGATGGAGGAGTTAGTTTATGTCCAAATGCGTGACGATCATTGGCGTGCTGCTTTTGTTTTCGATCAGCGTGGCACCGGCGCAAACTCCGTCACCCGACGCCATGTCGGCGGCGCGCAAGCTGGTTGATACGCTGAAATTGTCTGATCAATTCAAGGCGCAGCTGCCGGTCATTCTACTGAATATCAAGCCTGTGGTGGTGCAAGGCAGGCCGGAGATAGAACGTGATTACGATATGATGACGCCAACGATAGCGGACGCGTATACCCCATATTTCAATGCCATGGTCGACGCCGCCGCCACGGTCTACGCCAACAATTTCACCGCGGATGAGCTGCGCGAAATCGAGGCGCTCTATCGTCGGCCTGCCGGGCAAAAGTTTCTGCAGAAGTCGCCGGCAATCACCCGGCAGATTGAGCAGATAGGCCAGGATGGTGCCCGAAAAGCGGGCGATGATTTGCGCACGCGCTTGACCGACCTGTTGCGTCAGAAGGGTCACAAGATGTGATGGCACGTTGCGTATCGTTTTGAGTCGGTCGGAAAATTCGACGCACGTAAGGAACACCGGGGTGGGATTTCGCGCTTGGTCAGGGCCAAGTCACATAAGTTTGTCTCCCGGAGGCTAATTCGCTCGCCGCTGGCCGCAAATCAACTGAACGTCCAGCCTTCAAAACAATTGCGCGAAGGAACCAGCAATCGTATGAATTGGTGGAGGTTGTCGATTGTCGTTCGTGGCTCGTCTAGCTACAACGAGTAAGTTGCCTCGACACGCGTACATTGACGTTCGCCGTGCCCGCCGTCGCTGCACTGCTGTATTTGCTGGGGTGAAATGATCGATGCCGCGACCGAGCCGAAGCTAACCGGGGCGCGCATTTCCGGAACTGCGGAGCAAGCTTTGCCCTGGAGCAAGGCAGTCCGATTCTTCGCCCGCTTTGGCGGCTATGATCTCGCCACCGTCGTGTTGATCGCCGCGCTAGTCGTCATCGCGCTTTGCACCTTCAAGGATTACGCCATCACCAATGATGAAGGTGTGCAGCAGCGTTACGGCGAGTTGATCGTTGCCTATTACACCAGCGGCTTCACGGAGCAAGGCGTCTTCAGCTTCCAGAACCTTTATCTCTATGGTGGCTTGTTCGACATCATTGCCGTCGCTCTCAGTCATCTGGTCCCGATCGATCCGTATGATCTGCGCCACATCCTGTGCGCGTCGATCGGCATCGGCGGGATCGGCGCCGCTGCGGCAACTGCGCGACTGATCGCGGGTCCGCGCGCGGCCCTGATCGCCGCGGTCGGCTTAAGCGTCTGCGGCGCATGGTACGGCGCCATGTTCAACCACACCAAGGACATTCCCTTCGCCGCGGCTATGATGGGCGCAACGCTGCTCCTGATCCGGATCGCGCGCCGCCTGCCCACGCCTCGCGTCGGCGACCTGGCTGCGTTCGGCCTTCTTACCGGGGCCGCGCTCGGCATGCGGGTTCACGGTCTGTTTCTGGTGATCTACGCCGGCTTCGCGATTGCCCTGTACATGCCGTGGCCGTGGCTCGGCCCAGGCCGCGCTCAGTGGCGTTTCCTGATCGAATCGTCGTTTCGGCTGCTGCCGGCGCTGATGCTCGCCTATGTCATCATGATTCTGGCCTGGCCGTGGGCGGGGCTGGCGCCGCTCAACCCGATCCGGGGCCTGCTCGCATTCTCCGAGTTTCATTACGAGATCCGCACCGTCCTCGCCGGCCGGGTCTACGAGATGGCGGACGTGCCGCGGCTGTATGTTCCGATCTACTTTCTGATCCGCGTGCCGCTGCTGATTCTGATCGGCGTGGCACTGGCAATGCTGTCAGTGCTGTTAGCGCTGCGCGCCGCTCGATTGAGGCAACTGCATGGCAGAGATATCACCCTGGTCTCGCTAACGGTGATTTTTCCGCTGACCTGCCAAGTGATCTCCCACGGTCCCGCCTTCACCGGATTGCGGCATTTCCTGTTCGTGCTTCCCGCGCTGGCGACCCTCGCAGGCATCGGTCTCGACGCGGTCTTGTCGGCGCTTGCTGCGCGCAGTCGCGTGGTCGCCTCCGGCGGCCTTGCGATCGTGACCGGATGCTTCCTCTGGGACGCAGTGACCCTGGCAAGGCTGCACCCGTACGAATATCTGTTCTACAATCCGGTGGTCGGAGGTCTCGAAGGAGCATCACGGCGCTATGACCTCGACTATTGGTTCAGCAGCATGCCCGAGGCGCTCAATCAGCTCGAAGCCTATCTGCGGCGCACCGCGGCCGTCGATGCGAACTGGCCGGCGCAGGTCTATTCGGTCGCGGTGTGCGGCGAGCGCCTCTCGTTCGAGAAGAACGTCACGCTCCCGCAACTGCAGTTTGACTTCAAGCCGCAGTGGGAGCAGTCCGAGTTCTTCATCGCGCCGACCCATATGAATTGCGACGGCGATCTCGACGGCAAGGTAATCGCCAGCGTCGAAAGGCTTGGCGTGGTCATCGCCTACGTCAAGGACCGCCGGGCACTGATCGGGCCCGTGGCCACGGACGCGTCGAATGTACTCGCACCGGCACGCTGAAAACTGACAAATCGGGTGGCCGGAGGTTGCGGCGGTCAGCTGCCGGCCAGCGTTTCGCTCGCTGACCAGGTGCTGCGCTTCAGGTTGATGGCGAGACGGGCTGCGGATTTGCACTTTGGTCGACGGCCCGCTTGTACCATGTGAACAGCCATGCCACGGCGGACATGATCAGGATTCCGGAAATTCCAACCAGGAAATGCAGGCCAATGCCGGCGGAGATTTCCGTCAGCAGGAAATACCCCGCGAACGCCAGCGCCACGCCGAGGCAGAAAATCTGCAGCGAATATTGTCCGCACAGGATCATGGGCCTCAGCCATGGCGATTTCAGGCCCGGCCATCCCGCCGGCACGAAGCGCACGGCAAGGACCGCCAGCGCCAGGAAGTGCGCGAACCGGAGCACATCGAAATCGGTCTTGTCGATCGGATAAATCCACTGCTCGAGCCAGTGCGGAAGGTGGTTCAGCTGCGGGAAGTACCAGGTCATGGTGACGCCGAATGCCGCGAACAGATAGGCAATAGCGGTCCACAGCGTGATCGGCGACCAAAGAATCCGTGACATCCGCCTGACGCCGCCCAGCGCGCACCAGGCGCCGAACACGAACAGCAATTGCCAGGCAAAGGGGTTGAACGACCAGAAACCATTCGGATAGGCCTTCAGGTGCAGATCGTACTGCCAGGACAGCCCATAAAGCGCGACCGAAATTACCAGCGTGAGGTTGGCGCGCCACTTTATCATCAGCAGGATCAAGGGCAGAAAAAACATCAGCACGATATAGAGCGGCAAGACGTCCATATTCAGCGGGCGGTATCTTAACAGCAGCGCCTGGATCAGGCTTTCGCCGGGCTGCTTGAGGAAATCCGCGATCTGCATTTCTTTCGCATAAAACGGTTTCTCGAGCCCGATGGTAACGTAGGAAACCTCCGCAACCAGGATCGCGAACAGCAGCACATGCGCGGCGTAAATCTGCCAGACTCGCTTCAGGATGCGCGCCGATGCGACCATGAAGCCGGATTTTACCATCGCGCGACCATAAACAAGCGCCGCAGTATAGCCTGAGATGAAAATAAAAATCTCGGCGGCGTCGCTGAACCCATAATTGCGGATCGTGAACCAGGTCAGGAGATCGGGCGATACGTGATCGATGAAGATCAGCCACAGCGCGAGCCCCCGAAACAGGTCGAGCCGCAATTCTCGTTCGTTCGAGGGAAGTGAAACGGCCGGCGTCAAGACGGACGCAGCGGGGGCGTCCTGCACGATCATACCTGCTGCGCTGGTGCTGGTTGGTAGGGGAATTCGACCGGCAATCGACACTGGTTGGCCCCGTCTTTAAGAGCTCGGCTTAAGTTTCGACAAGATGCCATCCGATTCAAGAGAACGGTCCGCATGGTATATATGGCATTGACGAGGCACAATGGCCGTTGCGAAGCGGGTTGGTAATTGGAGAGGCCCAATCCACCGCAGCGCTTTCCGAGCAATGCCTCACCACCCCAACTCTACCCGGGGGGAGGCGGGATGCTGGAACAGCGATGCATCATGCTGCAAGTGGGTTTGCGGTTACTGCTCAAGACGCGAATGTGACCGGTGATCTGAAGCCAGCCGTTGCAGGGCTTGCGGAAATAACGGCTCAGTGCGTGGGCTGTCACGCAGGCTACCGGCTAAAATAGCGTACCAAAGCCCGCTCCGTTTTTCGCGTCGATCTGACCGTCCGTCGCTCACTTCCGGTCTTCCCCGATAAGCGGCCATTCTCGGAATCGGTCAGCGTGTCTCTGATTACATGCTTCCCATCATACCCATTGGCCCGTGCAAGAGCGTATCGGCCATCTTCTTCTGCTCGTCACTGAGCACGGCGTAAAGCGGGCCCAGCGCCGCTTTCGCGGATCGCACTGCCTCGACCATCGCGGTCATCATTTTCTCCATGCGGTCGAGGCGATCAGGTGCAGTGGCCGTTTGCCCCATCATTCCTCCCTGCATCATCGTCCCTCGCATCTCACCCATCCGCTGGGCGTTGCTTCGGATAGTATCGGCGAACGTGTTCCACTGCGACAGCTGAGCGTCGGTGATTTTCAGTTCGGCCTTTAGAAACGCTATCCGCCCCTCAACGTGATCCGCCATCCCCATCATGCCCATCCCCATCATGGGCATCATGCCGCCGTGCTGCATGCCCCTCATCATAGGCATGGTGTCGCCCTGCATCATCGGTGACATGGGCGAAGAAGGGCGCTCTTGCGCAGCTGCGCCCACAATGCCGGCCACGAGTGCGACCGCTGTTACAACGAACTTGCGATGCGTCGGTTTCATGAGAGCCTCCTATGTGTTGACCTTGCCGGTCAGCGCAATCTTTCCGCTTATTGCCAAGGTCTCGTTTTTTTGCGGCGATTTGCTTAGTGAAGCTTCCCCATTTATCTGGAATGCGCATTGATCTGCGTCAACACGCGGAACGAAACTCAACTGAGCCCTGTCGCGACCCCGATATTTTGCGAAATGACAGCGACGCTCGTCAAAGGCGCGACGAATCGTGCGGTATGAACTCACAGATTTTGAATGGGCTGCCATCAGATGTGCCCGCAGATGCGCAATTGCACATCGAGGAATGACGGCAGAGAGAGAATTCTCCTTTGGGTTCAATCCGATTCCACCTGTCCAGCCCCCTTTGCAAAAATATTTCTGTTCCCGTTTGGGGCAAATCACCTGCATATCCCTCGCCGTCCCGTCCCACACAGAGGGGCGTTTCGCGATCGTCACGGACGTGAGGCGGGATGCGGTGGACGTCGGCTGCGCTACTGACGAGCGTGCGGCCTGCGGACGGCGAAGTCGTGTGGTCCTGACACCCCGACGCTGGTGTCAAGTTCTCGAGAAGCAAGCTTCTTGCAAGTTTCTTGGGGGCGACGGTGGCAAGAAAGCCCGGTCACCGGCTATCGAATGCACACATCTTTGTTGCAGAAGTCGGCGGGGACTGATTCCTTGGTGGGCATCGGTCTTGCAGAGGGTGATGCTATGTCGATGGAAGTTGGACTGGGACGATTTGGCGATCGTCGCCTGGAAAAAGGGGGGCGTCATTGCATGAGGCGCTCGTTCGACGGCCTTGTTCATGCATTCGGCGCCTTGCCGGGAACCGAGCGCAGGAGGTTCGGTTCACGCGTTTTCTACGCAATGAAAGGGTAGGCGTCGCCGAGATGGCGAGCCATGCGGCTTCCCGCACGGCCGAGCGTGTTGCCGGCCGCGAAATCATCGTGGTTCAGGATACCAGCGAACTGGCGCTGGGCGGACGGCGCGCGCGAGCCAATGGGTATGGACCTGTCGGCAAGGGCGGCGGAGTGCGTGGGCTGCTGTTGCATGCGGCACTTGCGCTTGATGCCGGCGATGGAACGTTACTGGGTCTTGTTGATGCCCAGGTATGGAATCGAGACAAGGGCGTGGTGACGCCTAGGCGCTCGAGAGTAACAGCAGACAAGGAGTCCCAACGTTGGCTCTCCGTGACGGCGCAAGCCGGCACGGTGCTATCGACCGCCCGCAGCATTACCGTCATCTCCGACCGGGAAAGCGATATTTACGAGCACTTCGCGCGCCGTCCGGCGAATGTGGAATTGATTGTCAGAGCATCCTGGAACCGCAAGATTGAACCGCAGTCCGGGGCTTCTGCGCAGCTGTTTGCGTTTGTTGACAGCTTGCCGGAAGCGGCACGGTTCAGCGTGAAGATTCCTGCGGCGCCGGGCCGCAAGGAGCGAACGGCTGATCTCGCCTTGCGCTTCTCGCCTGTGACGCTATGCAGGCCACATCCAAGCCCTGCTCCTGATCTACCGGATACGATCCGCCTGACCATGGTGGACGTTCGGGAGCTGTCATCGAACCATGACGGCGAGCCGATCCATTGGCGGCTACTCACCACACACGTCCTGACAAGCCCAGAACAAGCGCGTCGGATCGTAGATCTCTACCGCAAGCGTTGGACTATCGAGGAGTACTTCCGCACGCTCAAGACCGCAGGTTTTGATATCGAGGAAGCCGACATCGGCGAACCCGAGGTCATGATCAAGTTCGTCGCCGCAGCAGCTGTGGCGGCCGTCACCATCATGCAACTGGTCCGTGCCCGCGACGGAATGACCGAGGAAAAACTCGCCGAGGCTTTCGAACCCGGTGACCAGCCCGTGCTTGAATCCCTGTCTTCTCAACTCGAGGGAGCCACCGCAAAACAGAAGAACCCGCATTCAAAAGGTACGCTCGCCTTCGCTGCATGGGTCATTGCCAGGCTTGGAGGATGGACCGCCTATTATGGAAAGCCCGGTCCTAAGGTGATGCGAATAGGCCTCGAAGCCTTCCGCAGCATCAAATACGGCACCACTCTGAGGCTCCAAAATGTGTGAATCGAATAGCCGGTCACCGGGGAGAGCGCGAAATAAGCTGTTAAAACCATTGCGCGGGGAATGCCGGGCGACCCGGCGTGACCGTGGTGACTAACTCGTGTGCTTTCTACCTTTGCACATGAGGCTGCGGGCGCATCGGGCGTCCGGCATTCCCTGCTCCCCTCTTGGGGTAGCCCTGCGCCCTCTGATTTCAGAAGGCCGAACTATGGAGCAAAACTCGGGCGCGTTGTGCCGCGAGAATATGAAAGTGTGGCTTGAATTGAGCAGCGTCATTGCGAGCGCAGCGAAGCAATCCACTCTTGCTTTCGCTACGCGGGATTGGCTCAAGCGGATGTCGACCGAACCGGGCGTAGCTCACACAGCACAAGCTTTCGACCGTACTCTACTGCCGTCCGAGATGCGTCGCGGTGGCGACGCGATCGAAGCGCTCCAAGGTCAGGATCGCATCGGCAAGCTGATCGGCGCGGTCCTGCAGCACCGGACGGGCCAGCGTCAGGAATTTCTGCTGCATCGCCTGCGCGTCCGGGAACGAAGACGGCTCACCCGATGGATCGGCGTAGAGCCGTTCATGCACGCCGTCATCGGTGGTGATGCTGACGCGCGCGCCGAACGGATGGCTGCGGCCGACCTCGAGGCGATCGTCCTGCACCACGTCGAACTTGTCCGCCAGCGCATCCACCGCAGCGTCGCCAAGCCGGTCGTAATCGTCCCAGCCGAACCGGCCCTGATCGAGCGCCACCGCGCCGGTGAAGAACATCGAGAACTGGCCGCCGACGATCGAGGTCGGATGCCGCTTGGTGGCGGCGTCGCCGGTCAGCATGATGCCGTTGCGATGCAAGCCGATCTCGACGCGCTTGATCTGGTCCGGGGTGAGATTGTGCTCGCGGCGCATCGCGATCAACGCATCGATCGCGGCATGGGTGTAGCGGCAGCTCGGATAGGGCTTTACGCCGATCTTCAGGGTCTCGTAGGTCTTGCCGAGGCCGGCGACTGCCTTGTCGGGGTGGGCGTTGTCGCTGTAGCCGGCGAGCAGGCCGTGCTTGCCCTCGACCGATTCGGACGAGCCGACGAAATCATTGCGCGCCAGCGTCGCCGCGATCACGCCGTTCATCGCGGCGGCGCCGACCTGGTAGCGCTTGTTCCAGCCGCCATTGACCAGGAATTGCAGCGAGCCCGCGGCCTGGCTTCCGGAGACGCCGAACGCCGCGATGATCTGCTGCTTCGACAGCCTGAACAGCTTGGCTGCGGCGGCGGCGGCGCCATAGGTGCCCGCCGTCGCGGTGGGGTGAAAGCCGCGCGCATAATGCGAGGTGGGATCGAGCGCGTTGCCGAGACGGCAGCAGACCTCGTAGCCGGCCACGATCGCGGTCAGCACATCGCGGCCCGACGCGCCGACCAGTTCGCCGACCGCGAACGCGGCAGGCACCACCGGCGCGCTCGGATGCAGTGAGGAATCCGCATGCGTGTCGTCGAAATCGAGCGAATGGCCGAGCGCGCCGTTGAGCAATGCCGCCACCGCCGGCGTCCAGGCCTTGGCGTCGCCGAACACGGTGGATTCACCCTTGCCGTCGAGCGCGAGCGCCTCGAGCATCCCGAGCAGCGAAGCCGTGGATTCCGCATCGCGCCGCGCCCGGATGGCGCTGCCGAGAAAATCCAGCGTCAGCACCTTGGCGCGCTCCAGCACCTCGCGCGGGATATCCTCGAATTTGAGGTTGGCGACGTAAGCGGCAAGGGTTGCGGTTTCATCTGCCATGGCGCGGCCTCGGTTGGTCTTAGCTGTACGTTCCTGCTCGCCAAGTTTGGTAGGACTGTCACGGCGCGCCGTCAACATCGCCCGCGGCAGGCCGGGTCGGCGAAAGCGCAGCGGAATCGAGCGGCCCTGATGGCCGTTCTACATGGCGGCGCCGAGACAGGTTTCCAGGCTTTCTTGCAACAATGCACGCAACCGGTCGACCACCGGGGCTTCCGCCGGGTCATTCTTTCCATACAGCGAAATGAACAGCGGCGGCAGGTCGGGCAACCCGGCATCGCGGCCAAGGATCGCAAGGCCCGGGGGAAGGGCTGCGGGAGTCCGCACGGTCACGCCCAGTCCGATATTCACGGCAGCCCAGAGGTCCGAGAGGCTGGAACTGGAATAGGCCACCGACCAGTCGATGCCGGCCTGATCGAGGGTCGCGGTTGCCGCGGAGCGGAAGGCGCAGGGCGGATCGAAGACGGCGAGCTGAACCGGGCTGTTGCGTTTGGAGACGAAATCGCGCGGCCCGATCCAGATCATCGGCAAACAGCCCGACCACAGCGCGTCTTCGGGGCGCGCGGCGGTGAACGCCACCGCGAGATCGATTTCGCCTGCCGCCAGCCGTTCCAACACGGCGGTGCTTCGCCCTTCCACCGTCCGCAAGGCGACCGATGGGTGACTGCGGGAAAATCCCTCGACGACCGCGGGCAACCAGGTTTCAGCGACGTCGTGGGGGACCGCCAGCGTGACGCTGCCATTGAGCGAGGCGCCGGACGTGGCGCTCAATGCCTCGTCGTTCAGATCGAGCAAGCGCTGCGCATATCCCAGCAAGGTCGCGCCCGCCTCCGTGAGCGCCATGCGCTTTCCGGTCCGCAGAAACACCGCCTCGCCAAGCTGCTCCTCGAGCCGCTTCATCTGCAGGCTCACCGCCGACTCCGATCGGCCGACCCGTCGCGCCGCACGCGCAAAGCTGCCGGTCTCGACGACCGCCATCAGGGTTCGCATGACCGACAAATCGAGCGTTTGCACGCCGGTCTCCAGTTTTGCTCATCGATGCGCTGGAGAATTACTCATTTTACTGACGCCGGTCCATCGGCGAATAAGCAAGTAAACGTGTCTTGTTCGACCATCAGGAAATAATTCGCCGATCGTATGAAGGTTAGAACGAGGAGTTGTGATGCCACGGAAAACGAGAACGAGCAGTTTGTCCCTTGCCGCGGAATGCGCGATCCCGAAGATCGAAACGGATATTCGCAGGCGTTTGTTTCTGGCGGGCATGGCGGGCGCCGCGTGTGCCTATTCATCGAGGCCGCTATCCGTACAAGCTGCTTCGCCCAATCGCACGACAACCTCGCCGGACGGCATCATCCGCGAGACGCTGGAGAGCTATGTCAACGAGGCCGGCGAGGACTTCCGTCTGGTGCTGACCACTTACCCGCCCGGTGTCGGGGCTCCGTCGCATCACCACCCCTCGGTTGGCCTCAACTACGTCCTGGAGGGGGTGGCGGAGTCGCAATACATCGGCGAAGAATTGCGCCGGTTTACATCCGGACAGAGTTACCAGGACAAGGCCGGCGAGCAGCACACGATCTTCCGCAATCCGGATCAGACGTCGGTGCTCAAATATCTGCTGGTCTACACGGTCAAGAAAGGCCAGCCGTTTCTGATCATTCCGTAACGTGTCAGTGGGACACGAGAGGTGCTTCCAATGCAGCTTTCCAATTATTTGTTTTTTACCACCGAATGTGAAAAGGCGCTGCAGTTCTACAGCGAATGCGGACTTGGCCGCGTGACCGAGATTCTGCGCTATGGGGCAGACGGGTTGCCGGCGGGAAGTGACGGGATGCGTGGCAAAATCATGCATGCCCGGTTTGAAGGACCCGGCGTGCTGTTTTACGCTTCCGACAATGACGACGCCGAGCCGATGCGAGGCTCCGCGCATATCCTGATGATGGACGACAGGGAGCAGACCGTCGGGCTTTTTGACCGGCTGAAAGAGGGCGGCCGCGTCACCACGCCGCTCGGCATGCAGCCTTGGGGCGCTTTTTACGGAAAACTGACGGATCGGTTCGGCGTACAGTGGATGCTGAACTGTCCCACATGATTTGCTGGCTCTCAGGTGGCGACTTTTCGCAGCATGGCGCGGACGATGAGCCGGTGAAACGGCAGGATCAGCGTAAGATAGGTCCGGCCGAGCCAATTGTGCGTCAGCACCAGCGTGGTCGCGGTCACCTGCTGGCGATCGCCGGAAGCCGCAACATCGACTACGAAGCGAAAGTCCAGATGGCTGTCGTTAAATCCGGCGACCAGTCGATCGGGCGTCTCGCTCACAATGGGGAATATTCCGATCATCTGCCTGGGAGCGGTCCCGCCGGCGCCCGATGTTTTGAGGCCAAATGGCCTGACCAGAATATTGCGCAGCGCCAGCAAGGCTTCGGCCCAACGCGGCTGGCGCGTGATCATCCGTTCGGCCGCATGCCGCGCATCCAGCGCACTGCCATGCACCGCGATGCTGTAGGCGTCGACGAACTGTGCGCCGGCCAGCAGTGCTGCCTGGTCAACCTCAGGTGCGATCTCAACAATAGTCATGGCGATCTAAAGCCTGCTCGCCAGCAGCCGGAAGCGCAAGAGGAGAAGAGTGGCATAAACCAGCGTCCCGCAGGAAAGCCCGATCCAGACGCCGACCGCCCCCAATGGCGTCCAGAAGCCGAGGCCGCAAGCGAGGGTGAAGCCGATCAGCCAGTAGCTGACGGTGGCAAACAACAGCGGGACCCGCGTGTCGCTCATGCCGCGGAGCGACCCGGATGCGATGGTCTGGATTCCGTCGGCGATAAAGAACGTCGCCCCGACCAGCAACAGCGTCGCGGTGAGTTCGGCGGTGGCATCCGCACCCTCGCCGAGGAAAATCTGCGCAATCGCAAATCGCCCAAGGATCACGACCAGCGTCATCGCGGACATAAAGCCGATGCCGAGACCGGTCGCAATAAATCCCGCCCGCCTGACGGCCGCGGCATCGCGGCGTCCGACGGCGTGGCCGACGCGCACGGTGGCCGCCATTCCGATGCCGAACGGCACCATGAACAAAATGGCCGCGATCTGCAGCGCGATCTGATGCGCCGCCAATGCGGTGGTGCTGATCAGTCCCATCAACAGCCCGGCGGCGCCGAACAGGCCATATTCCAGCAGGAAGGAGATCGAGATCGGCGTCCCGAGGATGACGAGTTGTCGCATCAACAGCCAGTCGATGCGCCAGATGTGTCCGAGCACATGATATTTCCGGAACGGCCGGCGGCGGGCGGCAAACCAGAGGCCCGCGAGGAACATCGCGAAATTGACCATGGAAGTGGCAAGCCCGGCGCCGAACAATTCCAGCCGCGGCAGACCCCATTCACCGTAAAGCAGCAGATAGACCAGCAGCGCATTGGTCGGAATGGCCGCCAGCGTGATCCACAATATCGGCTCCGGCCGGTTGATCGCGCTCATGAAGCCGCGGAGCGCCATAAACCACAGCCCCGGCAGGATGCTCCACACCAGGCCGAACAGATATTGCTGCGCGAGAGCGGAGGCCGCCGGCGATTGACCCAGCGCCAGCAGGATTTGCTCGCCCCAGAACGGAAGCGCCATCACCGGCAACGAAATCAGGAACGCTGCCCAAAGGCCGACGCGAAGCGAGCGCCGCACCCGATGCGGATTGCGCGCGCCATGGGCCTGCGCAGCGAGTGGCGACACGGCCGACACCAGGCCCATCCCGACGGTGAAGCTGACAAAGAAGATGGTGTGGGCAAGCGCCGCCGCCGCCACGGCCCCGTCTCCGAGACGCCCGATAAAGGCAAGATCGGTCGTCATCATCGCGATCTGCCCAAGCTGGGTCAGCGCAAGGGGCACGGCGAGCTTGAGCGTCTCCGTCAACTCGAGCGAGAGCCGATGTCCGGCCCCCGCCGCGAAGTCCGGCGCGGCGATCGGTCCTCGCTCGATTTTATCAAGGGATGTCATGGGACGTTACTAGCACCGCAGCGGGACCAAACAGTGGCGACTACCTGTCGTCCAGGGGCGCGAGCCATACGCATGTCGCGGTCGCCGGCGCTTAACCCGCCATCCGCTCGAGATTGCCGAAAGCAGCTCGCACCTCAGGATGACGCGCTAGCAACGTTCTCACACATCCACGTTGGCGCTGAGCGAGTTGTCCTGGATGAATTCGCGGCGCGGCTCGACCACGTCGCCCATCAGCTTGGTGAAGATGTCGTCGGCCTCGTCGACCTCCTTGACCTTGACCTGCAGCAACGAGCGCTCGTTGGTGTCGAGGGTGGTCTCCCAGAGCTGGCTGGGGTTCATTTCGCCCAGGCCTTTGTAGCGCTGCAGCGTCACGCCTTTACGTCCGGCGTCGGTCACCGCCTCGAACAGGCTAACCGGCCCGTGGATCGGGGTTTCCGTGTCTTTGCGCCGCAACAGGCCCGGCTTCGGATAGGCTTCCTGCAGCTTCGCCGCGTAATCGTCGAGCTTGCGCGCGTCGGCGGAACCGAGCAGCGCGTCGTCGATGATGGCGACGTCCTTGACGCCGCGCACGGTGCGCTCGAAGAAGAACCCTTCGCCCTCGATGAAGCGCCCGGTCCAGCCGCGCTCGACTTCATCCGCCAGCGCGTCGAGCCGCCGCGCGATATAGCCGGCGGCGGCGTTGGCGGTGGCGATATCGCCGGTGATTTTCGGGCTCAGCACGCCGGCGATCGCGGCCTGCTCGACCACCTTGCGGTTATAGCGGGTGTGCAGATTGTGCAGCGTGCCGCGAATGATGCGGGCATCCTCCACCAGCGACAGCAGATCGCGGCCGGCGCGGTCCGCTCCCGAGGCCGGCTTGAAAACACAGTCATCAAGCCCGGTCGAAATCAGGTAGTCCTCCAGTGCGCGCTCGTCCTTCAGATACTGCTCGGATTTGCCGCGCGTCACCTTGTAGAGCGGCGGTTGCGCGATATAGAGGTAGCCGCGGTCGATCAGTTCGCGCATCTGGCGATAGAAGAAGGTCAGCAGCAAGGTGCGGATATGGGCGCCGTCGACGTCGGCGTCGGTCATCAAGATGATCTTGTGATAGCGCAGTTTGTCAGCCGAGAATTCGGTGCTGATGCCGGCGCCGAGCGCGGTGATCAGGGTGCCGATCTGCTCGCTGGACAGCATCTTGTCGGTGCGGACGCGCTCGACATTGAGGATCTTGCCGCGCAATGGCAGCACTGCCTGGAATTCGCGGTTGCGACCCATCTTGGCGCTGCCGCCGGCCGAGTCGCCCTCGACGATGAACAGTTCGGATTTGGCCGGATCCTTTTCCTGGCAATCGGCGAGTTTGCCGGGCAGCGAGGAAACGCTGAGCGGATTCTTGCGGGTCAGGTCGCGCGCCTTGCGGGCTGCTTCGCGGGCAGCCGCAGCCTGGATCACCTTGCCGACGATTTCCTTGGCCTCTGCCGGATGTTCCTCGAACCAGGCAGCCAGTGCCTCGTTGAGCACGTTCTCGACCACCGGGCGCACTTCGGACGAAACCAGCTTGTCCTTGGTTTGCGACGAGAATTTCGGATCGGGCACCTTCACCGACAGCACCGCGGTCAGGCCTTCGCGGCAGTCGTCGCCGGTCAGCGCGATCTTCTCGCGCTTGGCGATGGCATCGGCATAGCCGTTGACCTGGCGCGTCAGCGCGCCGCGAAAGCCTGCGAGATGGGTGCCGCCGTCGCGCTGCGGAATGTTGTTGGTGAAACACAGCACGTTCTCATGATAACTGTCGTTCCACCAAAGCGCCGCCTCGACGCCGATGCCGTTCATTTCCGAACGGACCATGATCGGCGCCGGTATCATCGGCTTCTTGTTGCGGTCGAGGTATTTCACGAACTCCTCGACGCCGCCGTCGTAGCGCATCTCCTCGCGCCTCTCGACCGCATGGCGCATGTCGGACAGCACAATATTGACGCCGGAATTCAGGAACGCGAGCTCGCGCAGGCGATGCTCCAGCGTCGCGAAGTCGTATTCGACATTGGTGAAGGTTTCGGTCGAAGCGAGGAACGTCACCTCGGTGCCGCGCTTGCCATTGGCGTCGCCGACCGCTTTGAGTGGCGCCACCGCGTTGCCATGGGCAAATTCGATGAAATGTTCTTTGCCGTCGCGCCAGACCTTGAGTTGCAGCTTGCTCGACAGCGCGTTGACGACCGAAACGCCGACGCCATGCAGACCGCCGGACACCTTGTAGGAATTCTGGTTGAATTTTCCGCCGGCGTGGAGCTGGGTCATGATGACTTCGGCGGCGGAAATGCCTTCGCCCTTGTGAATGTCGACGGGAATGCCGCGGCCGTCATCGCGCACGGTGACGGAGCCGTCGGCGTTGAGCACCACTCCCACCGCGGTGGCATGGCCGGCGAGCGCTTCGTCAATGGCGTTGTCGACGACCTCATAGACCATGTGATGCAAGCCGGAGCCGTCATCGGTGTCGCCGATATACATGCCCGGCCGCTTGCGGACGGCGTCGAGGCCTTTCAAAACCTGGATCGATTCCGCGCCATATTCGAGGGGAATGGAATGCTCAGTGTCGGCGATCGTTTGCCGGGCAGGTTCTGTCATGTGAGGCCTTCGAGGATGTCCCGAATCAGCGGCGCAAAATCAGGCGCTGATTGGTCTATTTGTGCCATGAAAGGGGCAAGCCGCCTAGCGCAAAGTCTGTATCTGCAAGTTGTTGAATAAATAAGATTTTTTGAGGGTTTTTCAAGCCGTCCGGAGGCTGATTCGGAGCCTTCGCGAAAGCCCAATTCGCGGAGCGTTTTTCGGCCCGCAAGTCGGCTTTTCAACCAAGCTTGCGGGCGACGTCGACCGAAAATGACAGGCCGCTGGAGGCATAAGCCAAGAGCGGCAGCGCTTTGCCTCAATACACCTGTAGCGGCATCACGTCTCCGCCCGGGGCAACCATCAGACCCCAGGTGTCGTCCGCCGCTATCTCGATCTCGCTGTTGCCGGCCGGCCGACCCGCGACCTTCACCGAATATTGGTATTTGCCCGGCGGCAAATCGAGCGTCGGGCCTTTGGCATGCGGTCCGCCTGCGCCAGCCGCGATCTTGATCGTCTGCTTGTTGATCGTCAGGGCCGCTTCGCTGTCGCCGATATTGACGAACATCAGCCGGGCCTGACCGGGCTTGGGCATGACGTCGCCCTTGGCGGCGGCGGCCGGAATCTTCTGCGCGAGATTGACGGATGTCTCGTCATTGCTGCGGCCGAGTTTCAGCGTGGCCGGCCCGTCGGGAGAAACGAATGCAAGTTGGGCCTGATCGGACTTCACGACGGCGCGCTCCGCGGCTTCCTTCCACCCGCGTTTGCCGAGTTCGGCGCGATAGAAGGCGAGCACGGAGTTGAGGTCGGCGGGAATGCTGGCATTGAGTTCCCGGCGTATCGCGGTTTCGGTGCCCGGCAGTTTGCCGACCCCGATGGAACTCATGCTGTGTTGCTTCGGCACCGGCAACGCGGAGTCCGGCTCGGCTTCAAGATCTTGCGGTGCCGCTTTGGTCGCTGGGGTGGCGGCCTGTTTGCTGGCCGCATCAAGCTTGGCGTTCGCCATCACAAGCCCGGAACCATCGGCGGTCACGCTCACTTTGGGTCCCATCTGCATCGCCGTGAACGACAGCTTTTTCCCGCCCTTGGAGAATTCCATCACCACCATGTTGGATTTGTCGATCACCGAAGGCTGTTGCTTCCAGCCCAGCGCCTTCATGGATTCGCGGTAGAACGTCGCCAGCGCCTTCACGCTTGAGGCGGAGTTGAATTCCAGTTTGCCCTTCTCGCCATTGAATTCGACCTTCTCGGCGCCTTCCGGCAGAGGCACCGGGGTTTTGCTATCTGCGACCGCGTGCAGCGGCGCATCCGACAGGTTCGCGGCCTGTGCAGCTCTCCTCACCTCGTCCGCTGCCATCATCTGCTTCGCAGTGGCCATGGCATCTCCAAGGAACTTGTCGTCGGCTTCCTTCTTCGCCTTCGCCCGCGCCGCCAGGGCGCTTTCCTTCACCTGCGCAACGAGACTGACGGTAGTCAGGTCGTATTTGTGGCTGAGCCGGAGCGTGGCGGTCTGTTCCGGGGAGGAAAAATTAAGCGTGGCTTCACTGTCGGTGACAACCGCGCCGCTGGCCTCTTCCTTCCAGGACCTCGCCGCGAGTTCGCGGCGGTAGAAAGCGAGCACCACGGGGATTTCAGCAACCGTGACGCCTTCGATCTTGCGGTGGACCGAGTCCCGGCTACCGGTACTTCCAAAGCTTGGGGTGTGATTTGGTTCAGGCAGGTCGACCGTCTCCCTGATGACCTCGAGATTCTGCGGCAACGCGAACGGCGCAACCTTGATTTCGACGGCGGTATTGCCGTCGCCGCGGCGTTGCAGCGACAGCATGATCGGCGGCTGCGGAGCGCCGCCATCGTGAGTGGTTTGGCTGTAATAGGCGCGTACGCCGTTCTCGATTTTCTCGCCGATCTTGGCGTTCGGCCAATGTGCGGCGATGTCGGCATCGGATAGTGGCGACCAGCCCGATGCGGCGAGTTCCTTGCGATAGAAATCGAGGCTCGCGCCGACCGTCGCGGCGCTGATGCAGCCGAGATAGGGTCGCCGGTCGTCGAACATCAGGTTTGTCGCATCAGCCGGAAACGGCACGTTGGCGTTGATGCGGTTCGCGTCATAGGACACCGCGGATTGGTCGGGATGGCGGAGACCTTGCGTAAAGGCGACAAACAGACCCTGCCGCCCCTTCTTGAACAATAGCGAGGTGCCGGATGTCTCCAGCGGCCGCGAATATTGCATCCAACCGTCGGCGGCCAGCAATTTCTCGATCGCCGGTGTCGCGACCGTGGACGGGGTTGGCACGCCATAGCTCAAATGGTGAGGCTCGGTGCGGGCGGTGTTTTCGACTGCGCCTTCCAGGCGCGGCAGCGTGCGGACATCGACCAGCCCGTCATCGGCCCTGGCGGCGATCGGTGCGGCCGCGATTGCCGCGAAGACGAAGGCCAAAAGCCGCTTCCTTGCCGGGACCAGCGTCCCGGGCATCATTCCAAACATCGATCTCTCCGGTATTTTGCCGACGCCCGAGAGGGATCGGGCAACGACGACGGCGGCGCAGCTCTGGAATTTAGTCGTGCGGGCGGGGACTATGGTTCAACCGGATGGCGCTGCGCCCAAATTGCCCCGCGCGATCTGGCCGGAATCGACGTTGAAAACTTCCCCCGCCGCGCCGACGTCGGTAAATGCCGCGGGGTCAGCGCCGGTCATCCAGACCTGGGCGCCGAGTTTGGCCAGTTCATCGAACAACGCCTTGCGCCTCCCGGGGTCGAGATGCGCAACCACCTCGTCGAGCAGCAACAGCGGCGTGATACCGGTCATTTCGGCCACCAGACTGGCGTGCGCCAGCACCAGCCCGATCAGAAGCGCCTTCTGCTCGCCGGTGGAGGCATCGCGGGCCGGCATGCCTTTCGGCGCGTAGATCACCGCCAGGTCGGTGAGATGCGGACCGTCGAGCGTTCGGCCTGCCGCGGCGTCGCGCGCGCGGCTGCCGCGCAGGATCTCGCGGTAACGATCCTCCACCGCGGTCGCCGGCTCCTTCATTAGGGCATTTTCCATCCAGCCATCGAGCATGATCTGCGCGGACGGAAACGCCGAAGCTTCGCCGCGGGCGCGCAGCATCGCCGCGAGCCGGGTTACGGTCTGGCCGCGGGTTGCAGCCACCGCGACGGCGAGTTCGGCGGTTTCGCGTTCGATGGCGTCGCACCAATGGTCGTCGAAATTGCGCACCTCGAGCAGGCGGTTGCGCGACCGCAGGCTGCGGTCGAGCGCCGACACCCGCGCCGAATGCTCGCTGTCGATTGCCAGCACCAGCCGATCGAAGAATCGCCGCCGTTCCGAGGCCGCACCCAGAAACAGCCCGTCCATCGAAGGCGTCAGCCAGACCATGCGCAGATGATCGCCGAACGCCGCGGCTGACGTCACCGGCTCGCGGTCGATCCGGCAGCGCCGGCTGGAAGTGGCTGCCTCAACGCCGGGCGCATCGATCCCGGTGCCGAGCGTCGCGAGACCGAGCGCGCCCTCGACCTCGGCGGACACCGCCCATGAGCCGTCGCCTTGATTATCCGCGACATCGTCCAGGGTGGCACGGCGCAAGCCGCGTCCGGGCGACAGAAACGAGATCGCCTCGATGCAATTGGTCTTGCCGGCGCCGTTCGGGCCGACCAGCACGACCACGTCACCGCGCGTCTGCAGGCTCGCCGCGCGATAATTGCGGAAATGCGTGAGGGTAAGACGTTGAATCCGGGAGGCGGTCATACTATTCGTCACTGCCGGGCTTGATGTTCAGCCCGGGGACCTACACCCGCATCGGCATCAGCACATAGAGCGCGCCCTTGGAATCCCTGTCCTGCACCAGCGTCGGCGAGCCGGGATCGGCCAGTTTCAGCACCGCGACCTCGCCCTCGATTTGAGCCGCGATGTCCAGCAGATAGCGCGAATTGAATCCGATATCGAGGGCATCGGAGGCGTATTCGACCTCAAGCTCCTCGGTCGCGCTGCCGGAATCCGGGTTGGTCACCGACAGCACCAGCTTGCCGGCGGACAAGGCCAGCTTCACCGCGCGACCGCGCTCGCTCGAAATCGTCGAGACCCGGTCCACCGCGGCCTCGAAGTCCTTCTTGTCGACCACGAGTTCCTTGTCATTGTTTTGCGGGATGACGCGGCCGTAATCCGGAAAGGTACCGTCGATCAGCTTGGAGGTCAGCACCACATTGCCGATGGTGAAACGGATCTTGCCCTGCGACAGCTCTATACCGACCTCGGCCTCGTTGTCCTCGATCAATCGCTGCACCTCGCCGACGGTCTTGCGCGGCACGATCACGCCGGGCATGCCGGACGCGCCCTTCGGTAACGGCAGATCGATCTGGGCGAGGCGATGCCCGTCGGTCGCGACCGCACGCAATGTCGCAGCCTTGGCGCTGCCGGCAGAGTGCAGGTAGATGCCGTTGAGATAATAGCGGGTTTCCTCGGTTGAGATCGCAAACTGTGTGCGGTCGATCAGCCGCTTCATGTCGGCGGCGGCCAGCGTGAACGAATGCGTCATGTCGCCGGCGGCAAGATCGGGGAAATCGTTTTCGGGCAGGGTCTGCAGCGTGAAACGCGAACGGCCGGCGCGGATCGCCAGCACCGAGCGGTCGCCGTCGCCTTCCAGCACGATCTGCGCGCCTTCAGGCAGCTTGCGCACGATGTCGTAGAACATATGCGCCGGCACCGTGGTCGAGCCGCCGGTTGCGGTTTCCGCCGCCAGCGTTTCCGTCACCTCCAGATCAAGATCGGTCGCCTTCAGCGACAGTCGGGCATTTTCGGCACGGATCAGCACGTTGCCCAGGATCGGAATGGTGTTGCGTCGCTCCACCACGCGATGGACGTGCCCCAGCGACTTCAGGAGTTGCGCGCGTTCGACGGTGACCTTCATTGCATATCCGCCTGATCCGAAGATGGAAAAGCCGGGCGGCCGAAAGGCGCGCCGCGGCGTCTGGGACCCGAAAAGCCCGATCAAAGCTGGATTTGATCAAACCCTAAGGGGGGACCCCAAGGTGGCGCGGATGGCAGGCAAGCGCAAGAGAAACGCGGGGCCGTTCCCCACGTTTTGCGCCTAAACTCGCCGTCGTCCCGGCGCGCGCCGGGACCCAGAACCCCTGGCGTTGATGATAGCAGAATGCATCTGCTTCATTTCTGGAGCGAGAATCCTCGCCGCCGCGATGAGCGCAAGTGCGCTCACGCTGGGGTTCCGGCGTGCGCCGGGACGACTGGTGGAGGAGCGCTCCCTGACGACGGTGCCTGGGAGATCACTCCTGCAGCTGGCGCTTCAGCGATTCGACTTCTTCGGACAGCGCGACATCCTTGGCGACCAGCGCCTCGATCTTGCGCACGGCGTGCAGGACGGTGGTGTGGTCGCGGCCCCCAAACCGTCGTCCGATTTCGGGCAGCGAGCGCAACGTCAGCGTCTTGGCCAGATACATCGCGACCTGGCGCGGCCGGACGACGTTGGCGGTACGGCGCGACGACAACAGGTCGGAGCGGCTGACATTGTACTGCCGGGCCACCACCCGCTGGATGTCCTCGATCTTGATGCGCTTCGGTTCCTGCGGACGGATCAGGTCGCGCACTTCGCGCTCTGCCATTTCCAGCGTCACCGGCTGGGCGTTGAGCTTGCTGTGCGCCAAGAGGCGATTGATGGCGCCTTCCAGGTCGCGGCCGTTATGGGTGATGGTTCGGGCGAGATAATCCAGCACCGGCGCCGGAACCTCGAAGCTCGCATGATGGGCGCGCGCAGCCGCGACCCGCGATTTGAGGATACCGAGCCGCAGTTCCTCGCCAAGCGAGCCCATCTCGACCACAAGACCGCCGGCGAGACGCGAGCGCACGCGGTCGTCGAGGCTCTCAAGATCGGACGGCGGACGGTCCGCCGCGATCACCACCTGGCGCCCGGCGTCGATCAACGCGTTCAGCGTATGGCAGAACTCGGCCTGGGTCGATTTGCCCTGCAGGAACTGCAGGTCGTCGATCACAAGCACATCGATACCGCGCAACGCTTCCTTGAACGCCAGCGCGGTCTGGGTTTTGAGCGCCGCGACGAAGCCATACATGAATTTCTCGGCGGTGAGGTAGAGCACCTTGCGTTCGCTGCCGGAGTTGCCGGCCCATGTCACCGCCTGCAACAGATGGGTTTTGCCGAGGCCAACGCCGGCATGGATGTAAAGCGGATTGAACATCACGCTGTCGCCGCGCCGTCCTTCCGCGACCTGGCGCGCCGCGGCGTGGGCCAGCGTGTTGGAGCGGCCGACGACGAAACTTCCGAAGGTCAGGCGCGGATCGAGCGGCGAGCCGCCGAGTGCGTCGTGGCTGGCGGATACCGGCGCGATGGCGGTCGCGCGCAGCTCGGGCGCGGGACGGCCGTCGGATCGCTCGGCGCGGCGTTGATCGGCCGGCGCGGAAGCCTCTTTGGCCGGCGCCGCGCATCGCATCGCCGTGCGCACGGTAAGGTCGATCCGGTGCACTTGCGGCATTTCGGCCTGCCAGCAGGTGAGAACGCGCTCGGCGTAATGCGCCTGGATCCAGCTCTTGAGAAACCGCGTCGGAACCGAAAGGTGGACGCTTTCCTGTTGGACGCTTTCCAGGTCCATACGCGCGAACCAGCTTGTATAGACGTCTTCTCCTACGCTCGAACGCAGCCGACCCTTCACGCGTGACCAGCGATCCTGTTCCATATTTGTCATTGTCTGACAACTCTTCTGAAGGAGTAACGTTGCCGGTGAAATTGCCGTGCGGAACTTCCGTACGGCGTGACCTCAAGCGAGGCTTCGTCTCCAGCCATAGACCAGCCGTCCGGCAAAAATGCCGTGGACGAAAAATCACAAGGGTGGCTGGAAGAGAGGCGTCCGCGAGGTCAGCGTGTACTCAGCGGCCGGTCCGGAACTCGCAACGGTGGCCGCGCACAGCTGGCATCAAAGCAGCTGGCATCGAATATGACATCGGTTGAAAATCGAATTACCGCGATGGTTCCGTAGAACATAAAGCCTCCCCCCACTCGCCGTGATTGCCCACGGCGAGGTGTCATATCTTGAGTGTTCCAAATTCGACCGGCGACGCCCGAAACCCAATTCGTCCAGCCGTTACGCCGTTTCGCTCAGCCCGTCTGTCTTAACCTGCCCACGGCCTTCGCCTTCGGCGGTTGCCGTTGGTCCGGTGCGTATCTCTCTTGTTCGAACCGAACGGGACAAGCGTCCCGCTTGAGAAATTTCGACACAGAACCGCCGTGCCCATATTGCTATGAGCCTCGAACCGACAATCGCTTGGAAAGCGTCGCCAACGCGCACACCGCCGCCGATTTGCACGTCCGCCCCGTTTCTTAAACCGCGCTGGTCTCAAGAGCCGTGGGCGCCGCGAACGCTCTAAGAGATACATCATGCCTTATTTCCCGCAACGAAAATGATTCCGCGCGAGTGCCGGACAAATCGACTTCGCGTTCGCGAAATCAGGCAGTGGAATCTGAGCGCGGCGGCAAGGTTTTGAATCTGTGCGGAGATTCGAAATACCGAACCGCTGTCACAATTGCTACGATTGCCCAAAATAAATTCACAAATTGTTTACGTTCGGGTCGTGCAGGAATGAGTTTTCGAACCGCTGGTCGCCGCTATGCCGATAAGTGACTACGCAAGCGCGTTTTTTTTTGCTCGTCGAAACAGGGTAACTCTTCGGGGCTTTCGAACAGAGCGGCGCTGCCGCGATTGCAATTTCAAAAGCCTGCCGCGCGTAGCGGCGATCAATATCATCGTAGCCTCTGGTCGTCGAAGCCTCGGGTCATCGCAATCTTGGAGGCGTCGGGTACCCGACTTACTCCGAATAACACGGGATGGTGCAAGGCATTGCCGAGGTCTGGTGGGGCGCGATGCAACAAGCATCAAAAGAAAAAGCCCGGCGCAGCCGGGCTTCTGACGGATATATTTCTCGGCCAGTCTATTTCGCTAGCTTTGCGATCTGATGCGCGAGCCGCGAGACCTTCCGGCTCGCATTGTTTTTGTGAATGATATTGCGCTGGGCTGCCTGCATCAGTTCCGGCTCGGCGCGCGCCATCGCTTTCAGCGCGGCATCGCGGTCGCCGCTCTTGATCGCCTCTTCGACGATGCGGACCGAGCCGCGCATCTGGGTGCGGCGCGACTTGTTGATGATGGTGCGGCGGGCAATCTTGCGTGTCGCCTTCTTGGCGGAAGTCGTATTGGCCATGTCTCAAATATCCTTGCGGTGACCGGTCGCGGGTAATCGGGCTTCAATGCGCCGGACGTCCAACCGCGTGATCGACACTGGTGTGTTTTTCGGGTGTCCCTGAGAATGCCATTCCCGGAGCCGATAAGCTCGCATGACGGCGCCGCCCAAAGAACAGCGGCGGCAGGATTGCGCCCGCCGCCATTAGCGGTCTTATAGAGGGAGCGCCCTGCAGCGTCAACGCCTCACCGAGGCCTTCGGAGCCGGTAAGCCCGATGGTAAGGCATCGGTAAGGTGCTGATGAGGTTGAATTTCCCGGCCCGCTTCGCTAATGGCTGACGGCGCTCCGCAGGCGGACGGCTACAAGACAGATGTTACAGATATCAAGGTGACGCATGATCCGCGGCTTTTTCAGACTTGTCGGGCTGCTGCTCTTGGCGGGCGGATTCATCTTCATGGTCTATGACGGGGCGCGCTGGGTCGCCGATCAGGCCTTGCGCTTTACCCGGTTTGGCGAGATCTGGAACGATGTCCACCAATCCAGCCAGCAGGCCTTCCGGGTCTGGGTGGAGGGCATTTCGCCGTGGCTCTGGATCCATGTCGTCAGGGTCGTGCTGGACCAACCGGTATTTGCCGTGATGGGCGTGCTGGGCATTCTGCTGATGCTCCTGTTCCGGCCGCGCAAGCCGTTGATCGGCTATTCGCGGGACTGAGCCGGACAGCACGGTGGTGCGGCGTTTATGCCCAATGGCCAGGCGTAACGGGGCTACTGCTGCCGACGTAAGGGCATATATTGTGACAGGCATTAAAGAGAGACATCCCTCCGGGAGGTAATCCATGTTGTTCATGCGCAAAACCACTGCCTTGCCGAGTGCTGCCGAGGCGCTGCCTGGCCGAACCAAGCCGATCCCGACGGCGACCAGCCATTTCGTCAACGGCCGCCAGTTGCAGCCGCCTTATCCGGCGGGTCTGGAGCAGGCGGTGTTCGGCCTCGGCTGCTTCTGGGGCGCGGAGCGTAAGTTCTGGGAACTCGGCGACGGCATCTTCACGACCGCCGTGGGCTATGCCGGCGGTCATACCGCCAACCCGACCTATGAAGAAGTGTGCTCGGGCCGCACCGGTCATACCGAAGCGGTGCTGGTGGTATTCGATCCCAAGAAGATATCTTACGATCAACTGCTGAAGACATTTTGGGAAAGCCACAACCCGACACAGGGCATGCGTCAGGGCAATGATGTCGGCACCCAGTATCGTTCGGCGATCTACACGTTCAGCGACGCGCAGCGCAAAGCCGTGGACGCGTCGAAGGCGGCCTATCAAAAAGCGCTGGCGGCCAAGGGTCTCGGCACCATCACCACCGAGATCGCGCCCGCGGGCGAGTTCTATTTCGCCGAGGACTATCATCAGCAATATCTGGCCAAGAATCCGGCCGGCTATTGCGGGCTTGGGGGCACCGGAGTGTCCTGTCCGATCGGCGCGGGCGTCAGCGCCTGATCGCTTCGCTATGACCAGCAGGCCGGTTTCCCGAACCGGTCTGCTGGCAAAACGATTTGTTAACCATAATCGGTGCAAGACTTAAGCTGTCTCGCTATGAGGGATGGCTCCGGTGCGGGTTGCGCGCGCGTTTCGATTGCCGATGATTGTCGCCATGGCCGCGCTCGCTTTGTCGGGCTGCACGCACACATCCGGTCCTGTCGCGACGGTGCAGCAGCCGCGGAGCGATCTGGATTCCCTGGCTTACGGCCAGCCTTACGGCCCGGCGCCGCGGGTCGTGGTGGCCTCGCCATCGGGCGTCGCCGATTCCGGTGGCGCCATCAGCGCGCTTCGCGCCAGCTTTGCCGGATCACCTCCGCGTTATTACGCCACGGCCCCGGCCGTCTATGCCGCAGCACCCATGCCGGCGACCTATGATGCCGCCTACCGGCTCGATGCCGGCGACAAATTGCGGGTCGTGGTCTATGGCCAGGAAGGCCTCACCAATACCTACGCCATCGATGCCGGCGGCGCGATCACCATGCCGCTGATCGGCTCAGTGCCGGCGCGCGGACGGACACCGGCGGAACTGGCGTCCGCGATTACCGCCAGGCTGCGCAGCGGCTACATCCGCGACCCCTCGGTGGCTGTCGAGATCGAATCCTATCGGCCGTTCTTCATCCTTGGCGAAGTCGCAGCCCCCGGCCAATATCCTTACGTGCCCAACATGAGCGTCGAAAGTGCTGTGGCGATTGCCGGCGGCTTTTCGCCGCGGGCCAGGCGCGACTGCGTCACCCTGACCCACACCGATGCCTCCGGTTCATCCCGATACGTGGTGCCGCTCGGCACCCCACTCAGTCCCGGCGATACCGTCTTCGTCGGCGAGCGCTGGTTCTGACGTTCGGTCATTCCGGCGCGCCGCAGGCGAACCCGGAATCCAAAAATTCCCCGATGTGCAGTCGCACATCTGAGATCTGGTCCGGAGCCTGTCATCGGGCGGCGTAAAGGCCGACCCGTTGGGACCATCCCGGAACGACGCCCAATTTTATTTCTTCAAATGCCTGGCAAAGAAGTCGAGGCTACGCTGTTTGGCGATGCCGGCACTCGCCGGGTCATAACTCGCCCGTTCATCGCAATTGAAACCATGCTGCGCACCGGGATAGACGTGGATTTCGACGTCGGGCCGCCTGGTACGAATGGTATCGACGTCGCTGAGTGGAATGCCCGCGTCCTTTTCACCGAAATGAAGTTGGGTCGGCACCTTCGGCATATCGCCGGCGAAGCGGACGATGGCGCTGCCGTAATAGCCGATCGCCGCGGACAGGCCTGACAGTTTGGTAGCGGCGGCATAGGCGACGCTGCCGCCAAGACAAAAGCCGATGATGCCGACCGGGCCGACATCCTTCACCGCATCGATGGCGGCCTGGCTGTCGCGCAACATCGCCGCCCAGTCGGGATTGGCGACGAATTTGCGCGCTACCGCCACCTCTTCCGGCGCATAGCCGGACTGGAAATTCGGTTCGATGCGGTCGAAGATCGCAGGCGCGACGGCGACATAACCGTTGCCCGCGAAACGATCGCAGATCGCGCGAATGTGGTGATTGACGCCAAAGATCTCCTGGATCACCACCACCGCCGCCTTGGGCGCGCTTGCGGGGTCGGCACGATAGCCGCCCAGTTGAAAATTGTCCGAAGCCGTCAGCTTGATATCGTGTCCCACGGGTCATCCATTTGTTGAGATCTGATTGGACTTAAGCGCTGTCTGACAATGCGATGGAACCGCAATCAGCCGTCACGCATCCTACACCAGGCCAATTATGGTCAGGCCCGCTTTTACGGAATGGCGCCGCCCGGCAGGCCGTCGAGGAACGGCAGCACGGCCGCGATGAACGCCTGCGGCTGATCGATGTTGACGGCGTGGCCGGCGGCCGGGATCACGACCTTCTTCGCGCCGGGAATTTTCGCCGCCATGTAATCTGAGGCGGCGAGGAACGGCGCATCGTCGGCGCCGACCACCACCAGCGACGGCACCTTGATATCTGGAAGCAGCTCGATGACGCGCGCATCGCGCTGGGTCAACATGCCGCGCGCCGCGCGTGCCAGACCCGACGCATCGCGATGACTGACCGTCGCGCGTTCGCGGCTGGCGGATTTGAGAACCGCAAGGCCCTCGCGCTCGAAGCGGTCGCCGGTGTCGTGAGCGCGCTTGTTCCAGGTTTCGCGGGCGTCGTCCTTCTTGAAGCCCGGCCCGGTATCGATGATCAGCAGGGCGCTGACGCGCTCCGGATGCGCGCGATAAAACGCCAGCGACATGTAACCCCCGAGCGAAAGGCCGCCGACAATGGCACGTTTCGCACCGACCTCGTCAAGCAGCGCCGCGATGTCGGCCACCGTCAACGCTTCGCTGTAAGCCGCGGGATCAGAGGGGTAGTCGGACCGGCCGTGGCCGCGCATGTCCCACAGGACAAGCTTGTGATGTTTCGACAGCGCCTCGATCTGGCCCTGCCACATCTGCGATGTCGATGAATAGCCGTGCGTCAATAATAGCGGAGGTCCGCTGCCGTGAACCTCATAATAGAGACCGACCCCGTCACGGTTGATCTTTGGCATCGCTGTTTCCCAATTCGTCCGGTCGCGACCTTAGAGCGTTTTCCGGCGAAGCGGATAGCGCTTGGCGCCAAGAAAACCCATCAAAACAGGGAAATGGACCGTCCGTTCCGAATCGGTCGCTACGGAAAGGCTCCGCGAGCCGATGGCCGAGAAGACTTCGCAACCTTTGAAACTTCACAACTTGATGGCGGAGATCGCGCTTTCCTCCATGCACGAGAGCAGGCTCCATCTACGACTTTAGGACAGGGTTTTGCCGCAACGCACAAATTTAATTTAGATTGCCTCTAGATCGGAACCCGATCATTCTGCGCCCAAGTCGGCACCGACCCGGTGGGTGCCAGACCATTATCTCAACGTGAGTTGCCGCCGTAAGCGGCATCGCGCACCGGCAGGGGAAGAGACGATGACTACTCTTAATATCAACGGACGGAATATGTCCGTCGAGGCGGCGAACGATACGCCGCTGCTATGGGCCATCCGCGAGCAATTGCAGATGACCGGTACCAAATTCGGCTGCGGCGCCGGCCTTTGCGGCGCCTGCACCGTGCATGTCAATGGCGAAGCCGTGCGATCCTGCCAGACGTCGATCAGCGACGCCGTTGGCAAGAAAATCACGACCATCGAGGGCCTCAGCGCCAAGGGCGATCACCCGCTGCAGAAGGCGTGGATCGCCGAGCAGGTTCCGCAATGCGGCTACTGCCAGTCCGGGCAGATCATGCAGGCGGCGTCGCTGCTCGCCAAGAACAGCAATCCGACCAAGGAAGAAGTGGTAGCGCACATGGACGGCAACCTCTGCCGCTGCATGACCTATTCGCGCATCCAGAAAGCCATCATGCGTGCTGCCTCCGAAATGCGCACTGCGTCCACCGCGACAGATCGGAGAGCAACATGAATACGCACGTGAAAATCTCACAGAGTGAGCCCGCTGATCTCAGCCGCCGCTCGTTCCTCGTCGGTAGCGCCGCCGCAGGTCTTGCGCTCGGCTATTCCGCAGTTCCCGGCCTGCTCGGCGCCGACCAGGCGTTCGCCGCAACCGGCAATTTCGATCCCAGCGTCTGGTACTCGATTGCGCCGGACGGCATTGTCACGGTCACATGCGGCAAAGCCGACATGGGCCAGCACATTGCCTCGACCATGGCTCAGCTCGTTTCCGAAGAGCTCGGGTCGAACTGGAAGGACATGCGCATTCAACTTGCTTCCAACGATCCGAAGTTCAACGACCCCGTGCTCGGCGCGCAGATTACCGGCGGCAGCTGGAGCACGATGATGAACTACGATGCAATGAGCCGCGCGGGTGCCGCGGGGCGCATTGCATTGACGGAAGCCGCGGCAGCCTCAATGGGCGTCCCCGCCGGCGAACTGGTCGTCAGAGACTCCGTGATTAGCCATCCGAAGTCGAAGAAGTCGATGACGTTCGCGGAAATCGTCAAGAGCGGCAAGGCCACCAAGACCTTTACGCCCGACGATCTCAAGGCGATCAAGCTCAAGACCCCCGATCAGTACACCATGATCGGTGTTTCGGTTCCGCAGCTCGACATTCCGTCGAAGACCAACGGCACGGCCAAATACGGCATCGACGTCATGCTGCCGGGTATGGTGTACGGCAAGGTCGTGATGCCTCCGGTGCGCTACGGCGCAACGGTCAAGTCGGTGGATGACGGCGCGGCGAAGAAGGTGCCGGGCTTCATCAAGGCCGTCACCCTCGACGACAAGACGGCGACGACGACGGGCTGGGTGGTGGTGATCGCCAACACCTATGCCAGCGCCAGGAAGGCTGCCGAAGTTCTCAAGGTGACGTATGACGGCGGCCCCAATGCCAAGGTGTCGAGCGAATCGCTGCTGACCGAGGCCAAGCGTCTGCAAGGCCTCGACAACTCCGGTTTGTTCTTCGTCAAGAGCGGCGACACCGCCGCGGCACTCGGTACGGCGGCGAAGGTGATGGAGGCGGAATACACCACCAACATCAACATCCATGCGCCGATGGAACCGATGAACGCCACCGCGCAGCAACAGGGCGATATCTGGCACATCTATTCCGGCAACCAGTTCGCAACGCGCTCCGGCGCGATCGCGGCCGGTGCTGCCGGCGTCGATCCCAAATTCGTCGTGATGCACCAGATGTTCCTGGGCGGCGGCTTCGGCCGGCGGCTTGACGCCGACATGATGGTGCCTGCGGTGCAGGCGGCGAAAGCCGTCGGCAAACCGGTCAAGGTGATCTACTCGCGCGAAGACGACATGACCATGGACTTCTCGCGTCCGCTGACGTTCCAGAAGATCAAGGCCGGTCTCGACGGCGACGGCAAGCTGGTTGCGATGAATCACGACGTGGTCAGCGCGTGGCCGACCAAGCGCTGGGGCATCCCGGATTTCCTGTCGCCTTCGGTCGACAAGAAAGACGAGCGGCTTGATGCGTTCACCGTGAATGGCGCGGACTTCTTCTATTCCGTGCCCAATCACAACGTCCGCGCCATCCTCAACGAGATGGCGCACAGCGCCACCCCGTCGGGGCAGTTGCGGTCGGTCGCACCGGGCTGGACCTTCTGGGCGGTGGAAAGCATGATCGACGAGATCGCCCATGCCGCCGGCAAGGATCCCGCGCAGTATCGCATCAGCATGTTGGACGGCGCCGGCGCCAATGCCGGTGGCGCGCAACGCCTGCGCAACACCTTGCTCGCTGCGATGGGCCTGGCCGGTTACGGCACCATCCAGCTTCCGAAGGGAGAGGGCATGGGCGTTGCCTGCGTCTCGTCACAGGAAAGAGCGACCGCAAGCTGGACCGCATGCGTGGCTCATGTTGCGGTTGCGCCGTCCGGCGAGGTCAA
Source organism: uncultured Pseudomonadota bacterium (assembly GCA_963727225.1). Taxonomy (GTDB): domain Bacteria; phylum Pseudomonadota; class Alphaproteobacteria; order Rhizobiales; family Xanthobacteraceae; genus Bradyrhizobium. The sequence continues at coordinate 32,419 of CAVSFN010000003.1, forward strand.
GGTCAAGAAGCTGACCGTGGCCACCGACGTCGGCACGCAGGTGCATCCCGACAATATCCGTGCCCAGGTCGAGGGCGCGGCATTGTGGGGGGTCTCGCTCGCACTGTACGAGAAGGCGACGTTGAAGAACGGCGGCATCGAACAAACCAACTTCGATACCTACACGCCGTTGCGGATGAGTCAGCTGCCGGAAGTCGCCATCAGCGTCATTGCCAATGGTGAGAAAGCCACCGGCGTCGGCGAACCGGCGGTGACGGTGGTTGCTCCCGCGCTCGCCAACGCGATCTTCAATGCGTGTGGCGCCCGCGTCCGCTCGCTGCCGATCACGGCAGAGGCGGTGAAGGCGAATATGAAGGCGTAAGCCGTCGCACGCGACAACAACGATCCGCCGGGGGCATTGTCTCCGGCGGATTTTTTTTGAATCAATTCAGCCGCCGGCAGAATGGTGAGGCCGGGGAATCGTTAAATTTTTAGGATCAACCACAGACCTGCATTCATAATACCCCTTAAGCCTTGGAGAACCCGTTATCCGGTATGTCTTTGCTATCGCCACCGCCGCCAGCAAAGAGGAATCATGACAACTCAAGCGAGCCCATCTTCGTCCAAGCGCCGGCTGCTTCTGGCGTCCGATCGGAACGATCAAAGCAGCGAATTGGCAAGCATTCTGAAATCCGTGGGTGAGGTGGATACCATCTCGACGTCGGAAATCCCCGACGCTCCCGCCAGTCACGTTTCAGGGATCGTGGTCGATATCAATCTGCGCTCCGCCGAAAGCGTACAGCGGGTTCGCAACAAGCTGCAGGCCGAAGCCTACCGTTCGATGCCGAGGCTGTTTGTCCTCGCGGACGCCCTGCATCATGGGTCGATGCAGGCCTGGGCACTGGGCGCAACGGACACGATCGCGCGGCCGCTCGATGCGCAAGGAATTCTGCAACGCATCCACGCCGCATTTCCGGACACCCATGCATATGATGCGACGGATCGCGGCAAGACCCTGAACAGAGGCGTCGCCGCCGCGCACGACGTGATGGTCAAGATATTCGAGAAGTTTCCGGCGGGAGTATCGCTGACGTTCAACGACATCGTGCAGGCGGAAAACAAGATTCTCAAAGCCATCAAACACTGCTCGTTACGCGAGTGGCTGACGGCCGTGGGCTGCCATCATACGGAAACCTTCCGCCACTGCCTTTTTGTAACCGGTTTTGCGGTGGCGTTCGCACAGCATCTCGGCATGCGCGAGGACGACCAGCGCCGTTTGGCTCGCGCAGCCCTGCTGCACGACGTCGGCAAGGCGTTCATTCCGGTGGCGATCCTGGACAAGCCGGGAGAGCTGACCGAAGAAGAAACGAACGAAATCCGACAGCATCCGCGTCGCGGTTATGACGCGCTTGCAGCTCAGGGCGGCTTCCCGCCAGAGATGCTGGATGTGGTTCTGCACCATCACGAATTCCTTGACGGCACCGGATACCCCCATGGCCTGAGCGGCAATCGGATCAGCGACATCGTGCGCGTTATTACCATCGTGGACATCTATGCGGCGCTGGTGGAGAAGCGCGCCTATCGGCTGGAATATACCCACACCCGGGCGTTTTCGATGATGGAAGATATGGTCGGTCAATTGGACCAGCATTTGCTTCAGGCTTTCCGCGCGGTCGCCTTCGCATCCTTTTAATCGTTCGACGCAGTCTCGGCCCGTTGCCGATCGCGGTGAGGGCGAATCCGACAATAAAGATCCGCCGGGGCATTGCCTCCGGTGGATTTTTTTGCGGCAGGGCTCAGCGGCTGGACGCAAGCCGTCCCCGATCGGTTCCAGCATGATCTCTTTCGGGAATCGCTGACGGGTTCGCCACTAGTTTCATGGGAATTAACGGTTCCAAGGCTCCTGCGGCAATAATCCTGATTTGTCGTTCGCTCGCCTGCGCGAGACTTTCGCTCCACGAGAACCGGAGGGTGCGATTATGGGCGCGACCATCGAAATCGATCTTCCGGCCGACACGGCCGCGACGCTGGTGAATCCGGCGGCCTATGCCGATCATCGCCTTCATGATGCCTATCGCTGGCTTCGGGCCAACAATCCGCTCGGCATTGCGCGGGCGGAGGGCTTCGATCCATTCTGGGTGGTGACCAAACACGCCCACATCCAGGCCATCAGCCGGCAGAACGATCTTTTCCATAATGCGGACCGCCCGACCACGCTCACGACCAAGGCGTTCGAGGAGCGGGTGCGCAAGATCACCGGCGCGCCGAACCTGGTGCGCTCGCTGGTTCAGATGGATGCGCCCGATCATCCCAAATATCGCGCATTGACGCAGGCCTGGTTCATGCCGGTCAATCTCGGAAAATTCGAGGAAAGGGTCCGCACCATCGCGCGCAGCGCGGTCGAGCGGATGGTGTCGCATGGCGGGCGCTGCGATTTCGTCGCCGACATCGCGCTCGGATATCCATTGCATGTCATCATGGAAATTCTCGGTGTGCCGGAGCAGGACGAACCGAGGATGCTCAAACTCACCCAGGAATTGTTCGGACCGCAGGATCCCGACACCGCGCGGGTCAGGGAACAACTCAGCCCCGAACAGTTTTCCGAAATGATCGTGTCGATCGTCAATGATTTCGGAGCTTATTTCGGCAAAATCACCGAGGATCGGCGCGCCAATCCGCGGGATGACCTTGCCACCGTGATCGCCAACGGCAAAATCAACGGGGCGTATCTGCCGCCCCTCGATATGACGAGCTACTATATGATCGTTGCCACCGCCGGCCACGATACCACCTCGTCGTCGACAGCGGGCGCGATCTGGGCGCTTGCCGAAAATCCGCAGGAGTTTGCCAAGGTCAAGGCCAATCCGGAGCTGATTCCAGGTCTGGTCGACGAAGCCATTCGCTGGATGACCCCGGTGAAGACCTTCATGCGATCGGCGACCGCCGACACCGAACTGGGCGGGCGCAAGATCGCCAAAGGCGACTGGCTGATGCTGTGCTATGCGTCCGGCAACCGCGACGAGGATGTCTTCGAGGACCCGTTCACGTTCCGCTCCGACCGCAAGCCGAACCGGCATGTCGCATTCGGCTACGGCGCCCATCTCTGCCTTGGCCAGTACCTCGCCAAGATGGAAATGCGAATCCTGTTCGAGGAATTGTTGCCGCGCCTGAAGTCGATCGCGCTCGATGGCGAGGTCAAGATGACGCAGGCCACCTTCGTCAACGGACCCAAATCGCTGCCGATCCGGTTCGAGCTGAACTGATGAGGCGTCGAGCTATCGAGCTCGAATGATCCGGAGGCACCTTACGCCAGCAGCTTCCGCAACTCCGCCTTGGCCACCTTCTCCAGCGTCGAACGCGGCATCTCATCGACCAAACGGATTTCACGCGGCACCTTGAAGTCCGCCAGCGCGCTGCGGCAGGCGGCCATCACCGTGTCGTGCAATTCCGGCGGTGCGTGCGCGACGCCGGCTAGCGGAATGATGAACACCACCGGCACCTCGTCCAGCATCGGGTGTTTTTTCGCGACCACCGCGGCCTCGCGCACGCCCGGCACCAGGGCGACCACCTGCTCGATCTCGGAGGCCGCGACATTCTCGCCGCCGACCTTCAGCATGTCCTTGGCGCGGTCGCCGAACCGGATGTAGCCGTGATCGAGCAGTGTGACGCGATCGCCGGTGATGAAATAGCCATGTTCGTCGAAGCTCTCGCGGGTGGCCTTTTCGTTGTGCAGGTATTCGCTGAACAGCGATAGCCCGGGCACGCCCTTGATCAGGAGATTGCCGGTGTCGCCCGGCTGCGTCGGCGCGCCGTCGTCGGCGGTGACGCGGATGGCGTATTCAGCCGCGCTGCGTCCGATCGCCATCGGCATATTGGGCTGGTCGATTTCGCCGATAATGCCGTGGGTGATGGTTTCGGTCATGCCCCACCAGCCGATGATCTTGACGCCGAATGCGGCGAAGGCCGGCGGATCGCAAACCGCCGTGCCCCAGAGCCGGAACGTATGCAGCTTCGGGATATCGCGCTCCAGCAACGCTTTCATGCAGAACGGGATCGTCGAGGTCCAGGTGCAACCATGCTCGGCGGCGACATTCCAGAACCGGCTGGCGGAGAACCGCGGCTGGATCACGCAAGCAGCGCCGACCCACAGGCTCGCCAGCATCGAATAGGCCAGCGCATTGGTATGAAACAGCGGCAGGTAGGTTTGATGCACGTCGCCGGCGTGCAAATCCTGATGCGCCGCGTTGACCTTGGCGCCCCACAGCGCATTGGCGTGGGTCCACAGCACCGCTTTTGGGCGCGACGTGGTGCCGGAGGTATATTGCACGCTGCACGGCGCCAGCGGATCGCTCGCGCGTCGTGGCCGGTCGGCGCTATCGGCGAACAGCGACTCGAAGGCGTCGCCGCGCGGCGTGGCAGCACCTTGCGAAGGGCTGGCGCCGGCGTCGTGCGAAATCACCGCAAGCCAGCGCAGGCCCCGGCAGTTCGCGGCGATCATTTCGGCATAGGCAGGCTGGGTGATCGCGGCAACCGCGCCGCAATGGCCGGCGAAATATTCCATTTCGGCGGGCGCCGAGCGGGTGTTGGTGGTAACGGCGATCGCGCCGAGTTCGACACAGGCAAACCAGGCCAGCATCGCCTCGACGCAATTGTCGAGATGGATCAGCACGAACTCTCCGGACTTGACCCCGCGTTTGGCAAGGCCCGCGGCGAGCGCGCCGACCCGATCGTGAAATTCGCCGTAGCGCCAGATCCGCGCCGGCGCATCGAACGGCGCCCAGATCAGAAACGGATGATCGCGGCGGGTTTCGGCCTGCATCCGCAGCAGCCACGGTACGTCAAGTCCCGCGAATGGCCCGACCACGCCCGGCGCTGCCCGTGAATTCGACATTTATCCTCCCGTGCAGCCTTGCTGGCTGCTTTTGCTTGTTCATATCAGGGCGTCGCCGCCACGCCCGTCAAGATGCGCCGTCCTGATACGACGAGATTTCGATCAGGCTGCCGTCGGGATCCCTGCAATAGACCGACCGCAACATTCCGCGGGCGCCCTGTCGCGCTACCGGACCTTCCTCGATCGCCACGCCGTGCGTCTTTAGATGCGCGACCACCTGTTCCGGTGTGGCCGCGGTGAGAAAGCACAGATCGTCACTGCCGGCGGCTTCATGGTTGGCAGTGAACCACTCGACCTTGTCCGCGTCGCGCGGCCGCACATTGATCTTCTGGTTGCCGAAGATCAGCGAGGTCCGGGGCGGACTGCCGTTGCCCGGATCAAACATCTTGATCTCCATGCCGAGAATCTTCCGATACCACTCGGCGGAACGTGCGACATCCGAGACATTGATCACCAGATGATCGAGCGCGTTGACCTTGACAGACATGGATTGTCCTTTCGTCGCGGGCCGATGTGTGGCGTGCCGCATGGGCTGCATCGGGCCCTGGTTGTTACAACGCGAGCCCGCGTCAATTCAACCATACGAATGCGGCTGGAAGAACGGACAGACTGGCGGTCGCGCGGGCTTGTTGGCCATGCGGCTTGACTCTGGACCGGCTGCGCCTATACTAAACTGTATGGTTAAGTATGTCGATCACGCGCTGGACCGGACATTCGCCGCGCTCGCGGATCCGACGCGCCGCGCACTGCTGGCCCGGCTTGAGGGCCAGCACGGCGTTTCGGTGAGCGAATTGGCAGAGCCATTTGCCATGTCGCTGCCCGCGATCATGAAGCATCTCGACGTGCTGTCGGATGCCGGACTGATCGCGCGTGCGAAAACCGGCCGAGTCGTGGCGTGCCGATTGACTGCCGGGCCGATGGAGCAGGCGATGGATTGGCTGAACCGCTACCAGCGCTTTTGGTCCGAAGGCCTCGACCGCCTTGCCGCTTTTGTGGAGGAAGAAAAATGGCCACCAAATCAAGCGCCGCCGCCGGTCTCGTCGCCCGACCGAGTCTTACCCTCAAACGTCGTCTCAATGCCTCGCCGGCGAAAGTCTACGCGGCGTGGACCGATCCGGAAAAAATAGCCCGATGGTTCGGGCCCGCACAGGTCGTCGCCGGCTCGGTGCGGGCCGATATCGATGCGCGGATCGGCGGCCACTACCGGGTCAGCTTCAAGATGCAAGATGGGGAGCATCACGAAGTCGCCGGCGTCTATCGCGAGATGGTGCCGAACCAGAGACTGGCATTCAGCTGGGCGTGGCACTCGACGCCGGAACGCGAATCGCAGGTGACGGTCTCGCTGCAGCCGGACGGCGACGGCACGCTGCTGACGCTACATCATGAGCAACTGTTCGATCAGGCCGCGCGGGACGGCCACGAGAGTGGATGGATCGGCACGCTCGACAAGCTTGAAAAATATCTCGGCTGAAATGTCTCAAACGCCAGGGAGCCGGTCATGCAACCGCACCAAATCGTCTCGCGTGAAGAATGGATCGCCGCGCGCAAAGCGCATCTGGCCTACGAGAAGGAATATACGCGGGCGCGCGACCGGCTAAGCGCCGAGCGGCGGGCGCTGCCCTGGGTCAAGGTCGACAAGAGCTATCTGTTCGATGGACCGGGCGGCCAACAATCTCTGGCCGATCTGTTCGCCGGGCGAAGTCAGCTCGTGGTCCAGCATTTCATGTTCGCGCCCGACTGGACGGAAGGCTGCAAAAGCTGCTCGTTCTGGGCGGATGGATTCGAGCGCATGGTCCCCCATCTCGCCGCGCGCGATACCACGCTGGTCGCGATCTCGCGCGCGCCCTTGCCAAAGCTGGAGGCATTCAAAGCGAGGATGGGCTGGACCTTCAACTGGCTGTCTTCGGCGGCCGGCGATTTCAATTACGATTACGCCGTTTCATTCACGCCGGAGCAAATCCAGCGCGGCGACAAAGTCTACAATTTCGGAACCGCCGGTTTCGGGATCGAAGACGCGCCCGGCATCAGCGTGTTTTTTCGCGACAACTCCGGGAACATCTTCCACACTTATTCGTGCTTCGCCCGCGGACTCGACATGATGAATGCCGCCTACCATTACCTCGATCTGACGCCGATGGGCCGCCACGAAGAGGGCCTGCCATATCCGATGGACTGGGTGCGGCTGCGCGATCAATACAAGCCGGTCACGGCTACGGCCGCCTGCTGCCAGAACTGATCGACCCCGACCAGAGCACGCTTACACGGCGGCGGGTGGGGTCTGCTCGCCTTCGATGGCGCGGTCGATGGCATCGATCAATATTTGGGTCTCGATGAATTTGATCCGCGCCCGCTCCGCCTTGTCGCGGTCGAACGGCGCGGCAAGGGTTTTTGCGAAGGTGTCGCGGTCGTCGGCCATGCGCTCGCGCGCCTTCTTCAGCGTCTCAAGTCGCTCGTTCATGTGGACTTCGCTTTCTGTTGGTCGCACGAATAATATTTGACCTGGACCTAGACGCTCCAGGCAATCTATGTCGCGGCAGCCGAGAAAGCTTGCTGCCACGGCGTGTTTTTGTTCGCTGGTCCAGCCGGACAATGCTGCAATGGCCATTTATTCTGCCTCGAAGGGTCTGCCCTAAACGATACGGCAACCGTTCTCCCGTGTTGCGAGGATCATGGTTGATAGCGTGGCGATGGCAAGTGTGAATTGAAGATGCCCCGCGCCAAAGCGAGACGGCACGTGGTCGGGATGGGCCTGATAGCTCAGGTGCCCGGACGGCTTGACCGACCCGCCTCCCGGTAGCGCCGACGCCTCAGGCATTCTTCCACGCGAATGACCTGCCGAAACCGGCAGACGCTCATGTTTCGCAGCGATGTGCTAGGTTTTCCGACATAATCGCATGACCCAATCGACGCCTCGCATGGTTCTGTCAGTCTAGATCAGACGCGGCTCCGGGATGAACAACAGGAACCTAACATGAAGGGATCAGAGCTTCTCGTTGCCGCCCTTGAGAATGAGGGTGTCGATCGCATTTTCGGGGTGCCCGGGGAGGAAAACCTCGATGTCGTCGAAAGCCTTCGGCGATCCTCGATCGAGCTGGTCGTGACCCGTCATGAGCAGCCGGCAGCCTTCATGGCCGCCACTTATGGCCGGCTCACCGGAAAGCCGGGCGTAGCACTCTCCACGCTTGGTCCCGGAGCGCTGAACCTCGTCACGGGTGCGGCTTACGGGTTTCTCGGTGGCATGCCGATGGTTCTGATTACCGGCCAGAAGGCGATTCGACAAAGCCGCCAGGCGCATTTCCAGATCGTTGATGTGGTCGGCGCGATGAGTCCGCTTACCAAGCAGTCACAACAGATCGTGAGCGCATCGAGTATTCCGACCCTCGTCCGCAATGCCTTTCGCATCGCGACCGAAGAACGCCCGGGCCCGGTTCATCTCGAATTGCCGGAAGACGTTGCTGCGGAGCAGGCAGGCGATGTGCCGCTGGTTCCGGTGCATGCCGCGGAATCCCCGGTTCCATCGTCGGAAGCGATCAAGCGCGCCTCGGATTTGATCCTGGCCGCCAAATATCCGCTGCTGATGTTCGGAGCTGGTGCAAGCCGCCCTCAATTGGCGCCGGCGCTTTCCGAATTTGTGCGTCGTGTCCGTATCCCTTTCTTCAATACGCAGATGGGGAAGGGGGCCGTCGGGGGTGCTTCGGATTTCTATCTTGGTACCGCAGCCTTGAGCGAACGCGATTACGTCCATCAGGCGATCGATCGCGCGGATCTCATCGTGACGATCGGCCATGATACGGTTGAGAAGCCGCCGTTCCTGATGGCCCGGGGGCGGCACCAGGTCATCCACATCGGATTCGTGCCGGCGACCGTCGAAGATGTGTATTTTCCGCAGGCCGAGGTTGTCGGTGACATCGCCAAGGGTCTCGACCAGCTCGCCGGCCAGCTGGAAGGCAAACTGGTCATGAACCCGGACTGGGTGGTTCTGCGCAAGGATATCCTCGCCCACATCACCGATCGTGCGGAGGAGGATCGCTTCCCTTTGACGCCGCAACGTATTGTGCACGACGTCCGGCAAGTGATGCCGCCTGACGGAATCGTGGCGCTCGACAACGGCATGTACAAAATCTGGTTTGCCCGCAACTACCGCACCGATGTCGCCAATACGCTTCTTCTGGACAACGCGCTGGCAACGATGGGTGCCGGGTTGCCTTCCGGGATGATGGCGGCGCTGCTGTATCCGAAGCGGCGTGTGCTGGTCGTGGCGGGCGACGGCGGCTTCATGATGAACAGCCAGGAACTGGAAACCGCACGACGGATGAATCTCAATCTCGTGGTGCTGATCATCGAGGACCACGCCTATGGCATGATCCGGTGGAAGCAGGCGGTCGATGGTTTCGCGGACTGGGGTCTGACCTTCGGCAATCCGGACTTTGTCACCTACGCCGCCGCCTATGGCGCGCGCGGACGGCGTGTCACGACGGCATCGGGTTTGGCGCCGGCGCTGGAAGAGGCGTTTTCCGCCGGCGGCTTGCAGCTGATTGCGGTTCCCATTGACTACAGCGAAAACGTCCGGGTTCTCGTCGAGGAACTCAGGCACATGCAGAATTAGGTAGCTTGCGAATATTCCCGGCTCCGGCTTCAGGCAGCGCCCGCTCGCGTCTGTCGCAAGCCCTCAGTCAGGCCACACCATGCGCTTTCCTCACGACGGTGACTTCGCGGACGCCATCGAGTTCCTTCAACTTCTGGGGAAACGTCGCGATATCATGCGATGAGACCTTGCTGAGAAGAATCACGAGGTCATCGATTCCCTGTGGGTTGCGGTTTTCGGCCAGGAATCGCCAGGATGCGGGAGATCGCTGCCTCCCACCAGAGGGCGATCGCGGGTTGGTCCAGCGCGATGGAGGTTCGCGGCGTGAGGAATCTCACGCTTGCCGCGGCGGTGCTTGTCGCTACCCGTGCTTCCTGATGCAGATCTTCGCGGTTCCCGCAGTCGCGGTGCACTGCCATTGCGCGCTCAAGGCTGCACTCGCGAATGGTTTCGGGCGGGTCAATTTGACCGAAAGAAAAGCTGCAACGCAGGCTAGCGTCAGGATGGCGACGATGAGCGCTATCTCTTGGCGGGTCCATAATGTCCAGGTCATGGCCTTCACTCCTGTTCTCTTGGTGGGAGAGTAGGAGAAGGCGTTTTGTCGTTATGTGATAAACATCACAATGCAACTCTGCCGGGCCGGCGTGAGTAGTATTGGCCGAGCGAATTGTGATTGGATCGCAAAAGGCCGGCTTCGTAAATCTGGTCTTGCGCGGGGTTCAGCGACGAAGGATATTGGCGATTGACCGACTTCACGGTTCCACCCGGATCGCCCGGCATTCGCCCACGCTGGACCTCCAGTGCCAAGAGCGCGGTGGGCACGGCTTTGCGAGCCGAAAGCCGGGTCTGGTTCACGATCAGCCACGGCATTCTCAACGAAATCTATGCGCCCCGGCTTGATAGCGCCTGCGTCAGGGATTTCGGATTCATCGTCACCGCGAAGAACTATTTTTCGGAAGAGAAGCGCGACACGCATCACACGGTCGAGATGATCGAAGACGGCGTTCCTGCGTTTCGGCTGGTCAGCACCTCGATCGATGGCCGGTACCGGATCTCCAAGACGGTTTTTTCCGATCCGGTTCGCGAGGTCGTCCTGCAGGAGATCCACTTTGAAGCGCTGGTCGGTGCGCTATCCGATTATGAAGTCCATGCCATCGTCGCGCCTCATCTGGTGAACGCGGGCGCCGACAACACCGGTTGGTGCGGCAACTTCAAGGGACACGAGATGCTGTTCGCCGAGGGCAGGGGTACCGCTCTCGCAGTGGCCTCCTCGGTGCCGTGGCTCGCACGCTCGGCCGGCTATGTCGGGATTTCCGATGGCTGGCAGACGCTGTCGCGCGGCGAAGGTTTGAGAATTGAGTTTGAACGGGCGGAAAACGGCAATGTCGCTATCGCGGGCACGCTCGACATCGCCTCGCAAGGCGGGCGAGCCGTTCTGGCGATCGGCTTCGGATCGCTTCCCGAGGAAGCGGGATTGCGCGCGCTTCTGGGTTTGCAGCAACCGCTGGAGCCCGCGCTGGAACGTTATTGTGCAGGTTGGCGTCAATATCAGGCCGAACTTCTGCCGCTCGACGAACCCCGTTACGTCGAAGGATTAAATCGCTATCGCGTCAGCACGGCGGTGCTGGCCACGCATCGGGATGGGACTTCGGGAGCCATTATCGCCAGTCTTTCAATTCCCTGGGGTTTCGCCAAAGGCGATGACGATCTCGGTGGCTATCATCTGGTTTGGCCGCGCGACCTCGTTGAAACGGCTGGCGGTCTGTTGGCCGCCGGCCATACGGCTGGGGCGAAGTCCGTGCTCGACTATCTGGTGGCGATCCAGGAAGCCGATGGACACTGGTCGCAGAATTCATGGCTGGACGGCAGGCCTTATTGGCAGGGCATTCAGATCGACGAAACCGGGTTCCCGATTCTGCTCTATGACATGTTGCTGCGAGCCGGCGCGATCGACGCCTCGGATAGGGCGCGTTACGCGGACATGATCCGCGCCGCGGCCGGCTATATCGTTCGCAACGGACCCACGACAGGACAGGATCGCTGGGAAGAGGATAGCGGCTATTCGGCCTTCACCATCGCGGTCGAAATCTCGGCATTGCTCGCCGCGGCGGACGCGATGGAAGCTGTTGGCGAGGGGTCCATCGCCCGGTATCTGCGGGAAACGGCGGATGGATGGAACGAGCAGATCGAAGATTGGGCCTATGCAAGGGATACCGAACTCTCGCGCAGGCTCGGAGTTGACGGATATTACATGCGCATCGGGTTTTCAGCCGGTGATGCCAATGCGAGGTCGCACGGACTTATTCCAATTCGAAACCGGTCGGATGGAAATGCAACGCTTGAAGCGGGCCTTCTGATCAGCCCCGATGCACTGGCGCTGGTGCGGTTCGGCCTTCGCGCCGCCGACGATCCGCGCATTCTCAACACGGTCAAGGCGATTGACTTCGTGCTCAGGCGCGAACTGCCGGCGGGCTCCTACTGGTATCGTTACAACAATGATGGCTATGGCGAACATGCCGACGGCGCGCCATTTGATGGCGCGGGAATTGGCCGGCTGTGGCCGCTGCTCACCGGTGAGCGGGCGCATTACGAGTTGGCCGCCGGGCGGCCTGAGGAAGCGAGGCGCCTGCTTGCAGCGCTTGAGGCCTCTGCCAGCAGCGGCGGCCTGTTACCGGAGCAGATCTGGGATAGCGAAGATATCCCCCGAAGGGAACTTTTTCTCGGGCGTCCCTCCGGCAGCGCCATGCCGTTGGTCTGGGCGCATGCGGAGCATGTCAAATTGCTGCGATCGATCCGGGATAATGCGATCTTCGACATGCCGCCGCAAACCCTCAACCGATATGTGAACAATAAACCGGCGCCGGCGCCGATCGTCTGGCAAATCGCGTCAAAGGTCGCTGGTATCGCCGCGGGCCGGGTCTTGCGCCTGGAATTTCCGGATGCGGCGCGGATCCATTGGTCGACGGATAACTGGAAAACGATTTTCGATAGCGACACACTCGCAACCGGGTTAGGTACGTATATTTGCGACCTGCCGACCGAACGCCTCGCGGCTGAAAATATCGTTCGCTTCACCATCTTCTGGCCAAGGCAGAACAGTTGGGAAGGCACTGACTTTCAGGTCGAAATCGTCAACGCGCGTTGAGCGGAAAGCACCGGAAATTGAGCCAGATGGAACACCGATCGTGAGCGGACAACGAGACATCCGGCTGCTGCTGGCGGACGTGGACGGAACACTGGTGACGCAGGACAAGGTCTTGACCGACCAGACCGTGGCGGTAGCGCAGGGACTGCGCGAAGCCGGCATCACGCTGGCGATCACCAGCGGCCGGCCGCCGCGCGGCATGAGCATGCTGATTGCGCCGTTGCGATTGGAGGGCGCGATCGCGGGCTTCAACGGGGGTGTCTTCGTCCATCCCGACCTGTCGGTGATCGAAAGCCATATTCTCGACTTTGCGGCCGCCAAATCGACGCTTCAGTTGGTTCTCGATCAGGGCCTCGACGCCTGGGTCTATACCCAGAAGGAGTGGTTGGTCCGTGACAGCAAGGCGCCGCATGTGGCGCGCGAGACCTGGACGGTAAAGTTCGACGCAAAAGTCGTCGCTTCCTTCACCGACGCGCATCTGGCTGACGCAGTGAAGATCGTCGGCGTCTCGGACGATCTTGATCGTGTCGCGGCTTGCGAGAAGCTGGCGCAGAAACAACTCGGGTCGAACGCCAGTGCGGCGCGTTCGCAGCCCTACTATCTCGATGTGACCCATCCGCAGGCCAACAAGGGCGCGGTGGCATTGACGCTGTCAAAGCTGCTGAACATTCCGCCCGAGCAGATGGCAACGATCGGGGACATGCCCAACGATGTTCTGATGTTCCGCAACAGCGGGCTCTCGATCGCCATGGGTAATTCCAGCGACGAGGTCAAGTCGCAGGCGACCGCGGTGACCGACAGCAATCAAAACGAGGGTTTTGCCAACGCGGTGCGAAAATTCATTCTGCGGACCGCGACTTAATCCACTGGATTGCTTCGCGGAGCCTGTCATCGGGCGGCGCATTCGAGTTACCGAGTTACCGTGTACTCAATTTATGTGGGTCGAGGGCAGGCCATCAGCGCTATCGCGGGGCAGTCGGTATTAAGTGCAGTCCAGCACTGTCACCGTAATTCCACCTCAGCCCTTGCGGGCGCTCGACTGCGGCTTCCCCTGACGATTGGTTTCTCACGAACCGAAATACCTGCAGGCAGGCTATCCCCGTTTCGCAGTTCGGCGTCGTTTGGTCGTCTTTGTCAATCGCGGCCGCCCCCCACGTTTGCCCCACTCGCTGAGCTGCTCTTTGCTGTATTTCTTGGCGCGAGCCTTGCCGCCGTTGCTGCGAAATTCCTCGATGGTCATATTCATGCGGGGTACTATAACATGCTTGCAAGCACTGGTAGTGTCCGACTGGGGATTTGGGAGGGCAGCGTAATGAAATGCATCATCGCAGCGATCATGCTTCTAGCAACCGCTGAAGTAGCGATCGCCGACGATTGCGATGCTCCGCAATCGGGCTTTGCAACCTTCAAGGACTGAAGCGAACACAAGGAGGCCTGTGAGAAGACATGCGAGAAAATGCCGACTATCTTTTGCGAGCGGCATAGTCATGGCGACCACGAGCATAAGAAGGACATTTTAACGGAGCGCTTTGAAGAAGCGCAAAAAGAAAAAGCGCGGATAAAAGCCGAGAAGCGTGCTGAACAATTGCGAACTATTTAAGAACGCAGAGACCGTGATCGCAGAATGGAGGAAGCGGTTCGCAGCGCTCGATCATTCGAGCATAGGGCAATTCCTTAGCGGGGCGACAAATGTTTGACTACGTTAAATTCCGTTGGCGGCTTCATTGGCACGAACGAGATGACCGAGAGACGGATCGCAAGTACGTCGCTTGGCTCAAAAAAGCGAAAGCGCAGAACGCTCCCAAGAGCGAAATCGAGACGCTTGAGTACGAACGGAACATGGACGGCATGAATTCAGCCGATGAAGTTAGAAAACTTCACTCGCGCTATTACTGCCTGCAAGCGGCTCGCATGCTCATTCCGCTTCCTGATCTTGTGGACAAAGAAATGTGGGAGCACGAATCCCCGAACCGAATTTGCTTGACCGAAAAGGGCGTCATGCACGTTCGGTCGATTGTCCGCGCGGAGCGCAAAGCAAATCTGGAGATATTCCTGATGTGGGTACCGGGCGTTGTCGGTTTGATCGGCGCAGCGATCGGGCTTGCCTCGATATTGATACGGAAGTGAGACAGTTCCCCACCGTTCCCCCTGTGCGCTAGCTGAAATCAACTCCATATGGCCCGGGCAACTTGCCTTTGCCGAGCCGATTTTCCACGAAACGCAATTGCGAATCGTTCCGGCCCCAAACGTAGGTGCGAGCGCGGCTGGCAACAAATTCATTCATGACTTGCATCACATGGCCAGCGTCGAGAGCGCGAAATTCGTTCTCGGCGCGCTCCGTGGCGCACGCGATAAAGAGCATCGTCGGGCTTATCGGAAGGCACATATGGTTCGCACTGATCGGAAACTGGTTCGAGACCACGGGTCGATCAGAAGTGAGAAGCTCGCGCTTGTAATTGGTGAATGCTATTACGCCCCAGCGCATGTCGAATATTAGGCGGCCCATTCTTGAATCGAGCATAAGATCCATCATGAGCTTGCCATGCATGCGGGCAAGATCGTTTGTCCCAGCTTTTGCTTCGTATTGCGCGAACGTCTCGGGTTCGTCCGGCTTTCGGGTTTGCTCGTAGATCCTCTGTATATTCTGCCGAAGCTGCTTCTTCATTTCCGAGATAGCTTCCGGATAGCGAATGAGGAGCGATAAAATGAAGCGCGTCCAGGCATGGCGCATGCGCTGCGGCTGCGGGAATGGGACCTCGCGAAGCAAGCACTGAAGCGCGTCGGAGGCGATGCCGTCGCTCGGCTTCAAAAACATATCTTCGATGGCATTGACGACGTTGGCGTCGGGGTCGTCGATTGCATACAGGCCGCGGATATATCCAGTGCCGTCAGGGTGAGGCGACCTCGTTGCTACCCGATCATACGGCCGGCTAAATTCGCAGACCGTATTCTTTGGACCCATCCACTGTTTCAGATAGAAAACGGGAATGTAATGGTGCTTCTGCCCTTTGGGTTCCTTTGGCATTGTTGTTCTGGTGGCCCGCACAGTGCCGGACCGTTCCCCCCAGCCCCCCAAGCAGGAAAGCGGGTTTCAAGCGGAGTAGAAGGCCACTTTCTCCCGAGCCTGTTCTCGACGAACCGCAGTTGCCTGTTGTCATTCCCCCAGACATATCTGCGCGCCTGCGAGGCGACGCGGTCGTTGATCTGCGCCATCAAAATTCCCGGGTCTATCGTGCGGACCATTTGTTCGGTTTCGATATTGTTGGTAGCAAGAAACAACATGCGCGGACCGATCGGCAAGGCCAGATGGTCCTTGGGTCCGACTGATCCCGTTGGTCATGATGATTGGCCGGTCCGAGGTCAGAAGTGTGTGGCGCTCCTTCGCGAAGGTGACGACGCTCCAGCGCATTCCGTTGAAATGTCCGCCCATTGCCTGGCTATCGATGATTTTTTGCAAGGGCATAGGCGCTCATGCGCCCCGCCGGGTGGAACGTGCGCTGCGCCACATATTCCTCGAAGGTGGCCGGATCGTTCGGTCCACGAAGCTCTAGATATTTTTCATCATTGTCGGTTCGTGCATAGAAGCTGGCAACCTCGGCCGCCATTTTCGCGACGTACTCGGGATTGCGGAGCATCAGCGAGATGATGAACCGCGACCAGGAGCTACGATCCATTGAGAACCAATTTACCGGGCCGCCCGCTCGCAATTCCTGCGCAACGACGGCGGCGCCATTGTCCGTGATCCTGAAGAAATTTCGCTCGATATGCTCGGATACGTCGGGCTCATCACCGGGGACCGTGTATAGCCCGCGGACGTACCCAGTCCCGTCAGGATGCGTCCACCTGGGCTTCACTTCATTAAAAGGCCGACTGAATTCACACAAACGCCCGTCCGGCCCGGCCCATTCGCGAGAATAGAAGACCGGGATATAATGATGCTTTTGACCTTTTCCTGCCGCCGCGCCTATTACCAGCTCGGTAGCGTTTATCTGAAGCACAGCGCTGACCTTTCGGACGGGGCGCGGTAGGTACAGGGATTTGCAGGTACAGTCTACGTCAGCGAGCCTGACCTATGGGGTAAAATTAGAGCGGGAGGCTCTTTTTTCGCGGCGCTACGCGCTCAAAATTCTCTACAACCCGTCGCTCGTTTGGGGTAGGAGCCTCACCGAGCGATTTTCAGTGGCCAGACCTCGAAGATTTATTTCGGATTTTCCGAATTTTGCTTGACGCCGGACCCAAATCAGCTCTCTATCGTTCGCATCCCGGCCCACACAAAGGGGCGTTTCGCGATCGTCACGGACGTAGGGCTCGGGGTGCGATGGACGCGGGCGGCGCTGCTGACGAGAGCGCTATCTTGTGGACGGCGAAGTCGTGTGGTCCTGACGCCCCGACGCTGGCGTCAAGTTCCCGAGAAGCAAGCTTCTTGGGGGCGACGGTGACAAGAAAGCCCGATCACCGAGGAGAGCGCGAAGCAGCCGTTAACACCATCGCGTGCGGGAATGCCGGGTGATCCCGGTGCGACCGTGGTGACTAACGCGTGTGCTTACTACTTTACACACGCGGCTGCGGGTGCAACGGGCACCCGGCATTCCCCGCTCCCCTCTTGGGGTAGCGCCACGCCCTCCATTTCGGGGCGGAAAATACAAGCACAACTCGGGCGCATCGTGCCGCGAGAATGCGGATGGTCATCCAATCGTCATCGTCCGGTTCGACCGGACGATCCAGTATTCCGGGGCGCTGGTCATGGAATCGAAAAGCTGCGGCGTACTGGATACTCCGCTTTCGCGGAGTATGACGGCCTATTATAGAGCAGCGCAGTGCGTCGCAGTTGCATCGCGGAGCTAGTCATCGGGGCAATCCGCGCCCCTGGGGCCGGAAAAGTCTCTTGAAGGCGTCAAAATCCGTGCTATTATTAGAACGGTCAGTCGGATTATTTTTGATCTGGCCCGCCTTCAGGCCGCTCGCAAGGGCGACGACGGCTTTTGCCCTGCCATCGGAGATGCAGCGATGAACATCGTGCCGCGCGCGTCACATTGGGACGAACTGATCCGCCCGGATCGGGTCCATGGTTCGCTGTACAACGACCCCGCGATCTTCGAGGCCGAACTGCAGAACATCTGGTACCGCACCTGGGTCTATGTCGGCCATGAGAGCGAGGTCCCGAATGCCAACGATTACGTGGCCAAGTCAATCGGTCCGCAATCCATCATCATGACGCGGGACGAGCAGGGCAAGATCAACCTCCTGCTCAATCGCTGTTCTCATCGCGGCAACCAGGTCTGCTCCTACGACAAGGGCAACGCGCGGTCCTTCACCTGTCCGTTCCACTCCTGGACTTTCGCCAATGATGGCCGTCTTGTCGGTTACGCATTTCCGGACGGCTATGAAGGAACCGACAAGGCCGGGCTGGGACTTGGCCATGTCACACGCGTGCAATCCTACCGCGGCTTCGTGTTTGGCTCGTTCGCCGCGGAAGGCCCGTCTCTTCGGGAACATCTAGGCGGGGCCGCCGAGACCATCGATCGTCTGGTTCGCACCTCGCCCGAAGGCGAGGTCGAGGTCACGGCGGGTTTTCTCAAACATCGCGTCAAGGCCAACTGGAAATTCATCCTGGAGAATGAATGCGACGGCTATCATCCGGCCTTTGTGCATTCATCGATTTTTAGCGTCGCCGACAGCGCTATCGGAACGCTCTATGGCGGCAAATCGACCGCGGTAACGCGCGACTATGGCAACGGCCATACCGAGATCGACCTGCGGCCGGAGTTTCGCAAGCGCGACCAGCCCTTGAGCTGGTTCGGCACCAATGAAGCGCGATTGCCGGACTATGCGTCGCGGATGAAGGCCGCTTAC
Source organism: uncultured Pseudomonadota bacterium (assembly GCA_963727225.1). Taxonomy (GTDB): domain Bacteria; phylum Pseudomonadota; class Alphaproteobacteria; order Rhizobiales; family Xanthobacteraceae; genus Bradyrhizobium. Next base: position 50,872 of record CAVSFN010000003.1, read on the forward strand.
GGCAATGAGCAGGCGCGCGAGATCATGGTCGACGGCACGCCCCATGTGATGATTTTTCCGAATCTGTTCATCGCCGAAATCCAGATGTTTGTGATTCAACCGCTGGCGGCCGACGACAGCGTGCAGCACGTGACCGCCTTGCAGTTCAAGGGTGCACCCGACATGAACCGGCGCTTGCGTCAGCAGACCATGGGATCGGTCGGTCCGGCGGGGTTGTTGCTGGCCGATGATTCGGAGATGTACGAACGCTGTCATCGTGGCGTGCTGGCGCGCAATCCCGAATGGATATTCCTCGGTCGCGGCGAGCGCCGCGAAGGGTGCGACGCGGCGGGCTTCAAGATCGGCCACGTCACCGACGAGGTGCCGTCGCGCGGTATCTGGCGTCACTATCGCAGCCTGATGGAGGCACGGTGATGCTGTCGCGCGAAAGCAGCGCCACGCTGATGAGCGCCGTGTCGGCTTTCCTCTATATGGAGGCGCGATTCCAGGACGAGCATCAATACGAGGCCTGGGAAGCGTTGTGGACCGATGATGGCATCTATTGGGTGCCCGCCAACGGGGCCGACATCGATCCCGAAAAGGAGATGTCGATCATTTACGACAATCGCTCGCGGATTTCGTTGCGGATCAAGCAATTGCTCACGGGCAAGCGTCACACCCAGACGCCGCAGTCGCGGCTGCGCCGGATCGTATCGAATATCGAGCTGATGGGCGAGCATAACGGCGATATCGCGGTGGCCAGCAACAGCATGGTGTTCGAGTCCAGCCTGCGCGACGATACGATCTGGGCCGCGCGCAACGAATATCGGCTGCGCTACATCGATGGCGAGTTGCGAATGGCCTACAAGAAAGTCACGCTGGTCAACAATGAAAAGGCGCTCTTCACGCTGTCGTTCCTGATCTAGAGCGTTTTCGAGCGAAGTGGATATCGGTTCCCGGTTTTCGGACCGGATCATGCCTGAAAAGAAAACGACAAAATCCGAACGGAGGAAAGATGGGCTTGCCAATGATCGATCAGGGACCGGTTCTGCTGCGCATCGCGGATGGCGTCGCGCATCTCAGGCTCAACCGGCCCGATGCCTCCAATGGCATGAATGTCGAACTCCTGAAGGCGCTGGGCGATGCCATCATGGTTTGCCATGGCGAGCCGGGCATTCGCGCGGTGCTGCTCACCGGCGAGGGCAAGAATTTCTGCGCCGGCGGCGACGTTCATGATTTTGCGTCGAAGGGCGAGAAGCTTCCCGATTATCTGCGGCAGGCGACCGCCTATCTGCAAAATGCGGTCGCCGGATTGATCCGGCTCGAAGCGCCGGTGGTCACATCGGTCCAGGGCTTCGCTGCCGGTGGCGGCGGCTTCGGGCTGGTATGCGCGTCGGACATGGTGGTGGCCGGCGCGTCGGCAAAATTCCTGGCCGGTGCAACCCGGGTCGGCATGGCGCCTGACGCCGGCGTCTCCGTCACCCTGCCGCGTCTGGTGGGATTGCGCAAAGCCACCGCGATCCTGTTGACCAATCCCGTCATCACCGCCGCCGAAGCGCTGGAACTGGGCATTATCAACCGTGTCGTCCCTGACGCGGAGCTTGCCGATGCGTCGCTGCAGCTCGCGCGCGAACTCGCCGCGGGTGCACCGAAGGCGCTGGCCGCGACCAAGCGCTTGTTGTGGAGCGGGATCGGAACCAGCGTCGAGCAATGCCTGCCCGAGGAAGCGCGGACCGTATCCGAACTATCCGGCACCGCCGACGCCCGCGAGGGGCTCGCCGCGGTGATCGAACGGCGCAAGCCGACGTTCACGGGACGCTGAAAGGTGCCGAACGCCGGCACCTTGCCCTTCGGACGGCTCGACCGCCGCCGCGCTTTCATTTCCGGCGGAGCACAGGGCATCGGGGCTGCCATTGTGCGAACGTTTGCTGCCGCCGGCGCCGACGTCGTCATCGGCGATCTCGATATCGCCCGTGCTGCCGATCTCGCCGGGCAGGTCGGCGCGACCGCCGCGCAGCTCGATGTCACCGACGCCGGTATGGTACAGCAGATCATGTTGCACCACGGACCGTTCGATATTGTCGTCAACAATGCCGGCGCCGATCAGCACGCATTCTTCACCGACACCACCCCGGATGATTGGGCTAAGCTCCTCGCCGTCAATCTGGTCTCGGCCTTTGCCTGCACCCACGCCGCGTTGCCGGCGATGCAGGCGGCCGGTTTCGGGCGAATCATCAACATCGCCTCCGAGGCCGCGCGACTGGGATCCAAGGGCGGCGCCGCTTACGCCGCTGCCAAGGGCGGCGTCATCGCCTTTACAAAAAGCATCGCGCGCGAGAATGCGCGCTATGGCATTACCGCGAATGCGATCGCACCCGGACCGATCCGCACCCCGATGCTCGAACAGGCGGTGGCCAAGGGCGGCGACAAAATTCTCCACGCCATGACGGACGCAACTCTGTTGCGGCGGCTGGGCGAGCCCGAAGAGATTGCCGCCGCGGCGTTGTTCCTGGCCTCCGATCAGGCGGCCTATATCACCGGTGAAACCATCGGCGTCTCTGGCGGCATGGGACTGGGCGGCTAGCATGACGCGCACCAGCGAGGACATTGCGACCCCGCTCGATCTCGTGATCGAGCGCATCCGGCGTGTCTATCGCGGTTGGAACCGGAACACATCGGTGGCGCAGATGCGCATCGACTGGGATGCCGCTTTTCAAGCGGACATTGCGCCGATCTCGCATCACCGTGTCTCGGTGGCCGGAGTGGGTGGCGAATGGATCGCAGGCACTAACGCGCCGCACGACAAGGCGATTCTCTATTTCCACGGTGGCGGCTTTCGGCTCGGCTCGGTGTCGTCGCATCGCGAATTGATTGCGCGAATTGCCGGGGCGAGCGGCTGCCGGGTGCTCGCGATCAACTACCGGCTGGCGCCGGAATATCGTTTTCCAGCACCGCTCGAGGATGCCCTGGCCGCCTATGGCTGGATGCTCGATCAGGGATTGAGGCCTGAAAACATCGCCCTTGCTGGAGATTCCGCCGGCGGAAATCTCGTGCTCACGACCATGCTCGGCTTGCGCGAACGCGGCTTGCCACTGCCGGCGGCCGGCGTGCTGATGTCGCCCTGGACGGATCTGGCGGCGACCGGCGAGACTTATGTCAGCCGCGCCGATGCCGATCCGATCCACCAGCGGCCGATGATCGCAGCACTGGGGAAAAATTATCTCGGCGAGGGCGGCGACCCACGCGATCCCCTTGTATCGCCGCTATATGCCGACCTCACCGGGCTGCCGCCGCTGCTGATTCAGGTCGGCGACCGCGAAACGGTTCTCGCCGATTCTACCATGTTTGCGGACAAAGCGCGCGCTGCCGGCGTCGATGTCGAATTGCAGGTCTGGGACGGCATGATCCACGTCTTTCAGATGTTTGCGGAGCTTCCGGAAGCACGCCGGGCAATCGCCTCGATCGCCGAGTTTCTCAAACGACGGTTACAAATGACTGCCGACAGGAGGCCACAGTGAACGTTGTTCCCGCCGATCGACGCGATTTGACCGATTCCGAATTCCATTTTTCGGAACAGCCTGAGTTATCCGAGGAGTTGCGGATGCTGCGCGAGCAGGTCCGCCGCTTTGTCGAGAAGGAGGTCGTCCCCTTTGGGGAGCAGTGGGAGCGCGACGGCAAAATCCCTCGTGAGATTTTCCGGCGGATGGGAGCGCTCGGCTTTCTCGGCATGCGTCACCCCGTCGAATATGGCGGCACTGCGATGGGACCGTTGGCGTCGTTGGTTTTTGCGGAGGAACTGGGCCGTTCGACGTTTGGCGGTTTCACCTCATCGACATTGGTCCACAGCGACATGTCGGCCATTCACATCACCCTGCGCGGCACGGCGCGACAAAAGGAAAAATATCTTCCCGCGATCATTCGCGGCGAGACCATTTGCTCCATCGCTGTCACCGAACCCGATGCCGGCTCCGATGTCGCCGGGCTGAAGACGCGCGCGCGCCGCGACGGCAATTCCTGGGTGATCAACGGCGCCAAGATGTTCATCACCAATGCCGTCTATGGCGACATTCTGATCGTGGCGGCCCGCACCGACCCGGAAGCAAAGGGCAGCCGCGGGTTATCGCTGTTCATCGTCGAGCGAACGACGCCGGGCGTATCCGTCACAAAACTCGACAAGCATGGCTGGCTCTGCTCCGACACCGCGGAAATCGGCTTTCAGGATGTCCGCATTCCCTTGGGCAATCTGCTCGGCGACGAGAACAGGGGTTTCTATGGCATCATGGAAACCTTCGAGAACGAGCGCATCTGCATCGGCGGAATCTGCGCCGGCGAATGCGCCAAGGCGATCGAGCTGACCGCGAATTATGTGCGAAGCCGCCAGGCGTTCGGCGGTTCGCTATGGAACCAGCAGGCGGTGCGGCTCAAGCTTGCGATGCTCGCCACCAAAGCTGCCGCCGCCCGCGCGCTGGCCTATCATGCCGCGGAACTCGCCGAGGCCGGCCGCGATTGCGCGCGCGAAGTGTCCATGGTCAAGGCGCTGTCGCCGGAAGTTCTGCAGGAGGTCGTGCATGGCTGCCTGCAGCTGCATGGCGGCACCGGCTTCATGCGCGGCACACCGATCGAGCGGATGGTCCGCGACGCGCGCGTGCTCACGATCGGCGGCGGCGCGACTGAAGTCATGCTCGAGGAAGTCGCCAAGCGGATGTGAGAGGCCGCCGCCAGGCTGACCACAACGGCGTGCGATAACGAGAACCGGAACAAGAGGATCGAGGGATGGAAAACCGCAATGCTGCAGATCTGGCCCGCGCCTTTTACACGGCGCTCGCCGCTGGTGACCGTGCTCAACTGGACGCGCTACTGCACCCGGAATTCACCGGCCGCACCGCCGAGGGAATGCCGTTTGGCATTGGCGGTCATCATGACAGTCCAACCGCGATGCGCCGCAACGCCTGGGGCGCGATCGCCCGCCATTTCGATGCGCGCGCCGAACCGGAGCGATTTATCGATCTGCCCGATGGCGGCTTGCTGGTGACGGGCCGCTATCGCGGCCAAGGCAAGCAGGGCGGCGTTACCCTTGACGCAGACTTTGCGCATCTGATGACGATCGATCAGGGGCGTATCCGCCGAACTCGAGCAATACACCGACACCGCGCGCTGGCGTGAGGCCGGCGGCCCCCTGCGGGCCGTGCTGCTCGATTTCGCGATGGCGTCGCGACCTTGCGCCTCAACCGTCCGGAGCAGGGCAACGCGATCAATCCCGAAATGGCCGCCGATCTCGCCGAGGCGGCGACCCAGATAGCCGAGAACGCCAGCGTTCGCGCCGTCCTGATCGCCGGCAGTGGAACGAATTTTACGGTCGGCGGCGACCTCGGCGTATTCGCCGGAACGGCGCGCGAACAATTACCGAACCGGCTGCGCCGCATGATCGACAGCTATCATCTCGCGATCGAGCGGCTGACGAGCATCGACGCGCCCGTTGTCGCGGCCGTGCGCGGCGGCGCGGGCGGCGGCGGATTGGGCCTGCTCTATGCCGCCGATATTGTTATTGCGGCCGACGACGCGCGGTTTGCTCTCGGCTACGGCGCGCTGGGCTTGACGGCGGATGGCGGCAACACCTGGTTTCTTCCGCGCATGGTGGGGATGCGGCAGGCGCAGCAGCTCTTCCTGCTCAATCGTCGCCTGAACGCGCAGGAAGCCCTCGCCTATGGGCTGGTGTCGCGTCTGGCTCCGAGCGATGCGGTGGAGACTGAGGCTGCCGCGCTCGCCGCCACACTCGCTGCCGGTCCGACGCGCGCCTACGGCGCCGTTCGCCGCATGCTGCGTCAGTCTTTCGAGACCGGTCTTTCGGATCAGCTTGACGCCGAAAAGGAATTGATCGTCGCCGCCAGCCGGTCCGACGATGCGCAAGAGGGAATTGCCGCCTTCGTCGCCAAGCGCCGCCCGCAATTCCGGGGCCAATAACGAAAATCGGCGGTCGTCGCTGGCTGCCGATATCTGATTTTTGGAATATGCGGCTTTCAGTTCACCGGCTTGTAGCTCAGCGTACTGAACTCGGCCTGCATGATCTTGAGCTTCTGGTTGGAGAAGCGCACGCCCGGCCCGAAGCCGATCGGGGTCATCACGCCGGTGTCGAGATTTTTCGTCTTTTCGACTTCGGCGATGGTGCAGGCCCAGCTGATGTCCTTGCCGCAGCGTCCGATCGCGTCGAACAGCACTTTTGCGGCGGCATAGCCCGTCATTGTGTAGCGGTTGATGCCCTTGAACTCGGCTTCCTGGAGCAGGGGTTTGGCCTTTGCGAGAAAGGCCTGTCCGGCGGACCCGGCGAAGGGTTCGACGTAGTCGACGGCATAGATGCCGTCGCTGGCCGAACCCATCAGCTTCAGCACGATCTCGATGCGGCCCGGCCAGAAGATGCCGATCACCGGCTTCACATTGAGCTTCTCCAGTTCCTTGATCATCGCCACGTTCTCGCCGATGATGCCGCCGGCAAGAAACACTTCCACGCCCGCATCCTTCAGCCGAAGCATCTCCGACGAAAAATCCTGCTGGCCTTTCTTGTAGTCGCCGCTGTAGACGACGTTCAGCTTCTTGTCCCTGACCACCGCGTCGAAGCCGTCGTGCACGGCGATGCCGTAGTCGTCGTCCTGCGTGATCAATCCCCATTTCTTGCCGGGGTTTTTATCCGCCAGATAGGTCACGAGATCCCGGATACCCTCTTCGTAAGCTTGTCCGACGATGAAGACGTTCTTGCGTGGCGGCTCCCACAAGGGCTTGACTGGGCCGACGCTGATGACCGTGGGAATTCCCGATTTCTCGAGCACCGGCATGGCCGCGATCGACTGGCCGGACCCCGAGATTCCGAGCATCGCGAACACCTTGTCGACATCGATCACCTTGCGCAGCCCCTGGATGGTCCTTGCTGTGACGTACCCATCGTCTTCCAGCACGTATTTGATCTTGCGGCCGTTGATACCGCCCGCGGCGTTGATTTCCGCGATCGCGATCTTCACGCCGATGGTATGGCCGACGCCGAGAATGGCCGGCGGTCCCGTGAGTGGTTCGACGTCGCCGATCAGGATTTCGGTATCGGTGAAACCCGGGTCGGCCGCAAGCGCACGTCCATCCGTCAGATAGGCACCCGCGAGCAGGATCGACGCGGTCGCCAGATACTTGATCATCATTCCCTCCATGATTGCCGCTGGATGCGGCGTATTTTTCAATAGCGCAGCGGCCAGTTCACCCAGAGCCGCCTTATGTCGTGCCACGCGCCGACCAGGCCGCGCGGCTGAAAACGCAGAAACAGGATAATGACGAGGCCGTAGAGCATGCTTTTCAGCTCCTGCGCGCCGGTCGAGAACAGGGCGTTAATCTGGGCGCTGAACAGGCTGAACACGAGCCGGGTGGCTTCCGGCAGCAACACGATCAGGATCGTTCCCAACACCGCGCCGAGCGCCGAGCCGAGGCCGCCGACGATTAAAATCGCCAGCGCCTCGATGCTCAGCAAGAACGGAAAGCCCTCGACACTGACAAAGGAGAGATAAATCCCGTACAGCGCCCCGGCGATGCCGGTGATGAAGGCGCTGGTGACAAAGGCGAACAGCTTGTAGGCGTGCAGATTGATGCCCATGACGCGGGCCGCGGTGTCGTTATCCCGTATCGCGACAAAGGCACGTCCGACCCGGCTGCGCCTTATATTGAGCGTGGCGAACAGAGTGAGGATCGCAAAGCCGAGGCACAGCTGGGTAAAGGCGGTATCGCTGTCGAAACTCACGCCGAATATTTCCGGACGCTGCACCGCAATACCACGGGCGCCGTTGGTGACCGTTCGCGCCTCCAGGATGACGGTATTGATGATGAATGAGAACGCGAGCGTCGTTATCGCCAAATAAAGGCCCTTGAGACGCAGTGACGGCGCGCCGACCACCAGGCTTGCCAGCGCCGGGATGATGCCGGCGCCGAGGAATCCCACCAGCGGTGACAACCCGTATCTGGAAACCAGCACGGCATAGGCGTAGGCGCCGGTGACCAGGAAGCCGACATGGCCGAGCGAGATCAGGCCGGTATAGCCCGTGAGAATATTGAGGCCGAGCGCGCCGACCACCGTGATCAGAATGATCGTCAGGAAGGAAAGCGCGTAGGAGTTCAAGAGATAGGGTGCCGCGATCAGCGCGGCGACAAGGAGCAGCGACCACAGCCAGACCGGACGTGAGTCCGTGAGTGCGACGAGCTCGCCATAGGTTTCCTTGAAATCGCCGCTGCGCATCGCCGCTCAGACCCTTTCGATGTCGCGTTCGCCAAAGATTCCGAATGGCCGGATCATCAGCACCACGATGATCATCGCAAAGCCCGCCACCTCCTTCATGGCCGAGCCGAGATAGCCGCCGGCAAGGTTTTCCGTGATTCCGATCAGGAGGCCGCCGAGACCCGATCCGAGCACGGCATCGAGGCCGCCGAGGATGGTAGCCGGGAATGCTTTCAGGCCAAGCTGATACATCGCCGGTGAAAGATCGTAGGAAAGTGCGAAGAAGACGCCGGCGATGCCCGCGATCACCGATGACGCGGCCCAGGCGATCGCATGAACCCGGGTCGCGCTGATACCCATCAGCAGCGCGGTACGGTCGTCGGCCGCGACCGCGCGCATCGCGATGCCGAATTTGCTGTAGCGAAAGAAGGCCCACAGGATCGCGAGCATCAGCAGCAGCGTCGCGATCACTGCTATCTGGCCGGTGCGAACGCCGATACCGCCGACGCGGACGATGTCGCGGCCGATGCCCAAATCAAGCCCATGGGGGTAGGCGTCCCAGATGAAGCCGATCGACGAGCGCAGGATGACCGCAAGCCCGATTGTCACCATCACGGTGGCGAACACCGGCTCGCCCAGCATCGGCCGCATGACGAGGCGCTCGATGACGAGGCCGAGCAGAACGGCAAATAAAATGGCGCCAAACGCGACCACGAAGACATTGCCGCTGACCGTGGTCGAAATGGTCCATGCGACATAGGCTACCATCATGGTCATCTCGCCTTGCGCGAAATTGACCAGGCCGGTCGACTTGTAGATCACCGCAAAGCCCATCGCGATCAGGCCATAGATCGCGCCGATGGCGAGTCCGGAGACCAGAAGCTGGACCAGATATGCCATCAGCCCGCCGCTCCATAGATGATCTCCAGTTCGCGCGCGAATTTCTTCTCGATCATGGCGCGGCGCACCTTTTGCGTGGCCGTCAGCTCGCCGTCATCGTGATCGAGTTCCTTCTCCAGGATGGCGAAGCGGCGGACGTTCTCGACCCGGGCGAACCGCTTGTTGGTGGCGGCGACAATGCCGTCGACCAGCTCGTGCACCTCGGGAAGCTGGGCGAGGGATTTGTAATTGGTGTAGGCCAGCGCCTTGTCGCGCGCCCACCGCCCCACGGTGTCGTAATCGACCTGAATGATGGCGCCGAGATATTTGCGGGCCTCGCCGACCACGATTGCTTCCTTGATGAATTCGCTATCCTTGAGCGCATTCTCGATCTCGGAAGGGGCAATGTTCTTGCCGCCCGCGGTGATGATGATCGCCTTCTTGCGGTCGACCACGGTGATCTCACCATTGTCCATGATGTCGACGATATCGCCGCTCCGCAACCATCCGCCGGGCTCGAGCGATGCGGTCGAGGCCTTCTCGTCGAGGAAATAGCCTTTGAAGACGCCGGGATTCCTCAGAGAATCTCGCCGTCGGTGTCGCGCTTCCATTCAGTCCGGGGCAGCGGCAGGCCGCATCCGCCGAGGCGGTGATGGGCGCCGTGCTGGACGAAGGCGACGCCGCCGGATTCGGTCAAGCCATAGCCTTGCGACACCGGGCGCCCGATGATGTCGAAGAACCGCAGCGTTTCCGGCGATATCGATGCGCCGGCGCAGAGGCGATGCCGGCTGCGGCTCAATCCGAGATGCCGCTGGATATTCCGGAACATCAGGATGTAGAGCAGGCCGTAGGCGACCCGATCGCCCAGCGTCCGGGTTCCGCCTGTGGATTGTCGGCGATCCGACAGCTTGCGGCCCAGCGCAAAACAGACTTTTGCAAAACGCTGCCGCAGCCATCCGCTCTCGCCGAGCTTGAAGAGGAAATGCTGCTGCAGCTTTTCGTAGATGCGGGGAACGCCGACGAAGAAAGTCGGCGCAATCTCCCGGATATTGACGGCAACCGTATCGATCAACTCGGCAAAGTTGACGGTGCCGCCGAGAACAAGCTGCATCACCTCGGAATAGCAGCGCTCGGCAACGTGGCAAAGCGGCAGGTAACAAACCGATTCAAACGGCTTGTCGGCGATCTCGACCGCGCCGGCATAGGCAAATGCCGCATAAACCAGATTGCGATGCGTGAGCATGGCGCCTTTCGGCGGGCCGGTGGTGCCCGAGGTATAGACCAGGATGCAGACGTCGTCCGGCGATGCCTGGTCGGTCAGGCGATCGAGGGTTGCGTTCGCGTCAGGCTGTGCAAGGGCATAGCTGTTGCCGAGTTCGCACAGCGCTTCGAACGACATCAGTTGCTTCTGGCGATAGTGCCGCAAGCCCTTCATGTCGATGCAGACGATCGCCTCGAGCGCGGGCAGCCCGTCATCGGCCAGGGCGTCGAGCACCTTGTCGGTTTGCTCCTGATCGCCGGTCACGACGACGCGCGCGCCGCAGTGCCGAACGATGTACTGCAACTCAACCCATGGATTGGTCGGATAGATACCGACCGCGATCGCACCGATCATCTGGATGCCGAGATCGGCGTAAAACCATTCAGGCGTATCTTCGCCTGCAATGGCGACGCGGTCGCCGGGTTTGATTCCGAGCGACATCAGGCCAAGCGCGACCAGCCGCGCCGTCGCGTAGTAGTGGCTCCAGGAATAGCGCTTCCAGATCCCGTGCTCCTTCTCGCGCAGGGCGAGCCGGTCGCCATCGAGCCCGGCACGCTGGCGCAGCAGTTGCGGAATCGTGATCGCGGCGTCCTGCAGCGCATTGTGCAATGAGGTGACATCGGCCGCGACGGTCGCTCGCGCCAGCGTCGCTGGAATCGGCGGGTGCACGGTTCGCATGCTTTCAAGCGTTGACATCGGTCACCGCTTTCCGGCCGGCATCAATTTCGCGATGGCCGCCGAGATAGGCCTCGGCGACGGCCGGATCGTGCCTTACCTCGTCCGGTGTGCCCGCCGCAATCTTGCGGCCGAAATTCAGGACGTGGACGGAATCCGAGATGTCCATCACGATTCGCATCTCGTGCTCGATCATCACCACCGTGATGCCCAGTTCGTCACGAATGTCGAGTACGAACCGGGCGATGTCTTCGGTCTCCTCCTGGTTCATGCCCGATACCATTTCGTCGAGCAGCAACAGCTTCGGTTCACAGGCGAGCGCGCGGGCAAGCTCGACGCGCTTCTGTTGGCCATAGGACAGCGTTCCGACAATGGCATCGCGGATGTGTTCGATCTCGAGGAATTCGATGATCTCCTCGACCCGCCGCCGGGCGTCGATCTCCTCGGCTCGGGTGCGGCCGAAAAACAGCACGGCGTCGAAAACGCCGGAACGCAGATGGGTGTGACGGCCGGTCAGGATATTTTCGACCACCGTGCCATGCTTGAACAGCGCCAGATTTTGAAAGGTTCGGCCGATGCCGATGGCGGCAAAACGCCAGGGCGATACGCGGGCGAGATCGGTACCGTCAAACATGATACGGCCGGTGCTTGGCCGCAGCACGCCACTGATGATGTTGAACAGCGTGGTCTTCCCGGCGCCGTTGGGACCGATGACGCTGCAGATTTCACCCGGCGCCACGGCGAGACTGACGTCGGAAATGGCCTTGAGGCCACCAAAATTCTTGCTGATGTTTTCGACCGAAAGCAGCGCGGTCACGACAACCACCTCTTGCGCCGCTTGTAGTGCTTGACGTCGCGCAGGCTTTTGCGGCCCGAGCCGGATACGCCCAGATAGAACTCCCGCACATCTTCGTTGGCCGACAACCTCTCGGCGGTACCGTCGAGAACGACGCGCCCGGTCTCGAGAATGTAGGCGTAGTCGGCGATATCCAGCGCGCGCTGCGCGTTTTGCTCGACCAGCAGCACCGTCATCTTCATCTCGTCCCGCAACTTGACGATCACCTCATAGATCCGGTCGATAATCAGCGGCGCGAGGCCAAGCGACGGCTCATCGAGGGCGAGAAGCACGGGACCCGTCATCAGGGCGCGGCCGATCGCCAGCATCTGCTGCTCGCCGCCGGACATGTAACCGGCGATCTGGTCGCGCCGTTCGAACAGGCGCGGGAACAGCGCAAACACCTGGTCCCGCCGGTCGCGGGCTTCCGCCGATGTCCGGGTGTACCCGCCCATTTGCAGGTTCTCGTCGATGGTCAGCGCCGGAAATACGCGCCGGCCTTCGGGCACCTGCACAATGCCGCGCCGCACCAGTTCGTCGGGCGCCAGCCGATGCACGTCCTCGTTCCGGAACCGGATGGCGCCGTTCTCGATCACGCCTTCCTCGGTGTAGAGAATGCCGGACATCGCCTTCAGAAGCGTCGATTTTCCCGCACCGTTGGACCCGAGCAGCGCGACGATGCCGCCTTCGGGGACGCCAATACTGACGTCGCGGATGGCCTCGATGGCGTTGTCGTAGACGATACGGATATTGCGAAATTCAAGCAGGCATGGAGGTTCGGGCGCGATCCGGCCGCCTCTGGTTTCCGCCTGCGTCGAGATCGCCATAAGCCCAACGTTCCCCTGGATTCAAAGCCTGCGGGCGTGCGGAGCGCGCTGCCGTCGAGCAAGGATCGCGTCGGTGACGATCTTGGCCGTTTCAGCGCAGGCCTGCGTTCCCCCGTTGCCATATTCCTTCACCGCGTCGCCCACGCACCACAGGCCCTCGATGCCGGTCTCGCGCGGCAGATCGTAGCCGGCACAACTGCGCTGCGCCGGCCAATCATCCCGCATTACGCGGGTCGACAGAATCCTGGCCTGATTGAAATTGGGAAACTGCTCACGCAGATCGGCAAGCGCCAGCTCGACTTCTGCTCCTGAGTCAAAATCACCCAGCGCCGGAATTGGCACCGCATAGGCGACATACAGATGCCAGCCCGGCGGCGCCAGCTCGGGACAGGTGGCGGTGAGATTGGCCATGTTGCAGAGCCGGCGGGTTTTCCCGAAGGTGACGATGCCCGGATGCGAAAGCAGCGGTTGCCGGCTCGCGATGTTGATGACGATGTTGGCCGCGGGGCGAAGTCCGTTTCGCACCCGCTCAACATAATCAGAAGGAAACGCAGCCTCTCCGCCGAGAGCGACGGTAGCTTTGGGGCCGGCATTGCTGATGATCAGATCGGTATCGATCCTGACGGTCTGACCGTCTCTGACAACGCTGACGCCTTCGGCGCGGCCGTCCCTGGTGTGAATCGCCACTGCCGGCGTGGCCAGCCAGATGTCGCCGTTGCGTTTGATCGCCGTGGCCAGCGCATTCCAGACGCCGATGGTGCCTTGCGGACAGAATCCGAAGCGCTTGAACGCGCCCTTGGCTGTGAAATAGGTCAGGAAGGCGCGGGCCGGCAGTTCGGCGGCGTTGCAGGCAAAGATCGCCGCGCACAGGTTACGGAAGATGGCGTGAACCGAAGCATTGCTGGTGTAGGATTTGAGCCAGTCTTCAGTGGATTGGCGTCCATCCGGAAGATTGCCGGCACGCGCATCGGCGAACTTTTCCAGGATGCGCGAGGCCTGCTTGGTCAATTGACCGAGCAGCAGCGACCAGCCGCCCCGGCCGACATCGATCAGCTTGCCATCGATGAAGAAAGAACTGGCAGGCTCCGGGGTGCGGATGTCGAGCGCTGCGCCGACGGTATTGAAGGTCTCCTCGAACACGCCGCCGAGTTCGATCGCAATGGCGCCGATATTGACCTTGAAGCCGTCGATTTCTTCGGTCGAGGCGCGTCCGCCGATGCGGTCCTTGTCGTCGACGACGATGGTGTGCAGTCCGGCATGGGAAAGCCGGGCCGCGGCGCAAAGCCCGCCTGCGCCGGCGCCGATCACCACCGCATCCGCCCGAACAACCGTCATTATGCCTCCCCGAGAGTGCGCGCGGTTGATCCGGGCTTGGTAACTCATCCAATGCGCAGCTTTATATTATAATCCGACTAGCCGTTCAATCAATTTTTTGCAATAAGGATCGAAACGTCCGCCTTGCCGCCTTCGCGGTCAATCCCGTGGGGAGAAACTGTCGGCTATGCGTCGATGCCGCTATCCGAAAAGGCCGCTGAATCAGATATGGATGTGCCAAGACTTGCGATCAAAACGAGGCCTACGATCAAAAGCTGAAGCTGAATCGGACAACACTCCATGGCGCGAACTCGCTCTGAAAACTACGACGGCATTTATCTGGGTATTTTGACCAATGCCGCGGCGCTGTTTTCCGCGCAGGGCTACATGCGCAGCTCGATCGCCGATCTCGCCGATGCCTGCAAGCTATCGCGCGGCGCGCTTTATCATTACTTCGATTCCAAGGAGGCGATCCTGTTTGCCATCCTTGACGCCCATGTCCGCGAGATGATTCAGCGGGTCGAAGCCGCGGTTGCCGAGGGCGGCTCGACGCTGACGCAATTTCGCAACGTTATTCGCGCCATTGTCGAGGTCAATGCCAAATCGCCACACGAGCAACGCGTTCTGATTCACGATCTGCCATTTCTCAACGAGCATGAGCAGCAAGCCATCAAGAACCTAGAGCGGCAGCTCGTGGATATCGTCACGGATCTTTTGGTCCGGCTCGATGCCGAAGGAAAAATCGTCAAGCGGACCAAGAAGATCTACACCATGATCCTGTTCGGGATCATCAACTTTACTTACACATGGTATGATCCGAAAGGCGGTATTGGCCCTAAGGAATTCGCCGACACCGCAGTCGAGCTGTTTCTAAACGGGTTTGCACCCGGCCATGCGGCCAAATCCGTCCTGGCCAACCGGCGCGAGAAAGCCTAGCTCGGAGAAAAGTGGCTGACGGCGCTTAATCGCCGGCAGAGCGCGTGGTTGCGAATTGCGGAAATATCTCGGCGACAACCGGTCCGTCGGTTCGCCAGGAATGGCAGCCATCGATGAAAAATGGCCGCTCGGTGACGGCGCGATGATGGTCCATCGCGTCGCGGCCTTCCGGCGATTTGCCGTGGGACATCGTCTGAAACAGCGCCGTGACGGCGGGGCCAAGCAACTCCGACAAGTGGGTGCAGGTCTCCAGTCGCCCCATCTTGCGCCGAACGATCTCGCGCCACCCCTTGCCGATGCGCTCGCCCACCAAGCGTTGCAATATTGGTTCGACGTCGATGCAGGTCGGAAACGGTGTCGCGCGCATCATCGCCTGCGCTTCGCGAATGGTGAGAGAATCATCGACCGCGAGCCGCAAGCCGATGTCATGAACGGGATCGCCGGGCTGAAGTTCACCGCGGAAATGGTCGTGTTGTGCGAAGGGCTTGGTGTCGAGAAGCCGCGCCTCGACTTCCCACAGTCCGTCGTTGCGGAGGTAGCCGGTGCATTCGATCGATCGGCGATGCATCAGGCGACGCCGGTCGCCGCTGTCTTCATTGATATCAGTCATTTTCTTTTTGCCCTTGCTGGCGAAACTCGCCTTGGCGTTCCGCAATAGCTCGCGTCCTTTGGCTCGCCCTGGCGTAGCTAGCTGATCCGGACGACCATCTTTCCAAGCGCCGAACGGGTCTGCATGGTCGTGAAGGCATCGCGAAAATCCTCGAATGCAAATATCTTGCCGACAACCGGATCGAGCTTCTTTTCCGTGAGCCATGTGAACAACTGGGACATCACCCGCCTCTGCGCTTCCGGCTCACGGTGAGGAATTTGAGCGACATCGACGCCCAGGAGGATTCCACCCTTCAGAAGCGGCAGGTTGAACGGCAACGCGGGGATGCTTCCGGCGGCGAATCCGACCACGAGATGACGGCCGCCCCAGGCGATCGAACGAAATGCCTGCAAGGCGACATCGCCGCCCACCGGATCCAAGATCACGTCGGCGCCATGACCGTCGGTCAAGCTCTTGAACGCGTCACGCCAATCGGCCTTCGTGTAATCCACCGTGGCGTCGGCGCCGAAGCGGGTTGCAAACTTCCGCTTCTCCTCGGTGGAGGCTGCGGCAATCACACGGGCGCCCAGCAGTTTGCCGATTTGAACCGCGGCAATCCCGACCCCGCCCGCGGCACCCAATACCAGAAGATTCTCGTTCGCGCGCAGCGTTCCCCGCTCGCTCAATGCATAGAGTGACGTCAGGTAGTTGGTGCGGAATGACGCACCGACCTCCGGCGCAATGCCGTCGGGCATGACTTGCAGCGCCGCTGCCGGTACCGCGACAAATTCCGCGAGCGCGCCCGACCGCGCCATGCCCATCACCGACATGCCGGGCGTAAATCCCGAAACATCGGCCGCGGCTTCGTCGACGACGCCTGCGAATTCCGACCCGGGCGTGAAGGGGAGTGCATCCTTGGTCTGGTATAGCCCCAGCACCTTCAGACCGTCGACAAAGCCGACGCTCGCGGCCTGGATCCTGACCCGCACGTGGCCGGCCGAAACCTCGGGCAAGGGAACCTGCTTCAGCCGTATATTATGGATGGAATCGTACTTCTCGACCACGACGGCTTGCATTTTTCACCCTTGCTCAGTGCGCTGGCGCAATGGCGAAGGATGTGCCTCGCAAGGCTGCCATAGTTCAAGCCTTGAATAATTTGACCGACTATCCGGATAATAGTAAGTCGAGCCGGTTTGGCAATCCGCTAACTGTGGCTCGTTGAGATGAGCAACGTTGACGTTTCATCGGCACAGTCCCCGTCCCCAAAGTGGTGTGGCCATGCTTCGCGCGATTCGAGCGATTTTGAACAGGACGATTGCGTACGGCGCCAACAAAGTCATGAAGGAGGTTGTCAGCCGGACGAATTGACTCCCAAACACGGTCGTCCTCAAATGTTGGCAACAATAACCCAAAGGAAAACACCATGGTGGACGCGCTGATCATCGATGCATGCAGAACGCCGCGAGGCATTGGCAAGGCCGGAAAAGGCGCGCTGGCCGGCATTCATCCGCAGCAGCTCGGCGCGACCGTGTTGCGGGCGCTGGCCGATCGCACCGGGATCGATACCGCCGATGTCGACGACATCATCTGGGGCACCAGTTCCCAGCGCGGCCAGCAAAGCGGCGATCTCGGCCGGATGTCGGCTCTCGATGCGGGCTATGACTTTCGTGCCAGCGGCGTCACGCTCGACCGCTTCTGCGGATCCGGCATCACCAGCGTCAACATGGCGGCCGCCGCTATCATGTCGGGCTCCGAGGATCTCGTGATCGCCGGTGGCACCGAGATGATGTCGATGGAGGGACGTCGCGGCGAAGGCCCCATGATGATGGATTCCGGCAATCTGCGTCTCCGCGCCAGGCATCCGCAATCACATCAGGGCGTTTGCGCCGACGCCGTCGCAACGCTCGAAGGTATCACCCGGCAGGACGTCGATGCGTTGGGGCTTGAGAGCCAGCAAAAGGCCGCCAACGCCATCAGCCGCGGCTATTTCGACAGGAGTCTCGTGCCGGTTCATCGCGAAGACGGCAGCCTCGCGCTCGACCGCGAGGAATATCCGCGGCCGCAGACCACACTGGAGGGGCTCGCCGGCCTGAAGCCAGCCTTCACGGTCGTGGCGGACTATCCGCTCGACGACAAGGGCACGACTTATCGCAATTTGATTCTGCAAAAATATCCTGATCTGGAGATCGAGTTCGTGCACCATGCCGGTAATTCGTCCGGCGTGGTCGATGGTTCGGCCGCAATTCTGCTGGCTTCGCCGAACTATGCCAAGGTGCATGGCCTGAAGCCACGCGCGCGTGTGGTGGCGATGGCCAACATGGGTGACTCCCCGACCCTGATGCTCAATGCTCCGGTACCGGCGGCGCGCAAGGTGCTGGCGAAAGCAGGCCTAACGCTCGACGATATTGATCTGTTCGAGATCAACGAGGCATTCGCAGTAGTTGCTGAGAAATTCATTCGTGACCTCGACCTCGACCGCAACAAGGTCAATGTCAATGGCGGATCGATCGCGCTCGGTCATCCGATCGGTGCGACCGGTTCGATTCTGATCGGCACCGTTCTCGACGAACTGGAACGGCGCGATCTCAAGCGGGGCCTCGTGACCATGTGCGCCGCCGGGGGCATGGCGCCGGCCATCATCATCGAGCGCGTCTAGAGCCTTTTCCGTTTCGATTGAATCGAAATGGAGCTCCATTTCTTATTTTGACGCGTTTTCTTCACGCGAACCGGTATCCACCCCGCATCAAGTGCGGGGCAGGCTTTCGCTGGAACGCGTTATGGCGCGGTTCGCAGCGAACGCCCGCATTTTGATGCGGGCGGACCCGGGCTCGCGAGCGCTGGACTGAGCCGCCGTCTGTTCGACGGGTGGGATCAACCGTTGACGACGGTACGGCCTTCCAGACGGGTCTCCGTCACAACGCGATTTCGTCCTGTTCGCTTGGCCAAATACAGCGCGCTGTCACAGCGCTCCAGGAATTGAGCCATCGATTCCCCCGGTCGAAACTGCGCAACGCCGACTGATACGGTGATGCCCGGTAGAATATCGCCGGTGGAGCGCCGGGTGATCTGGCACTCCGCAACCGACCGGCGGATTCGTTCGGCGATGACCTCGCAAGCGGCCAGTTCTGCTCCCGGAAGGACAGCGATCAGTTCTTCCCCGCCGTAGCGAGCCGGCAGGTCCTTTTCACGGACACCATCCCGCAGCGCCTTGGCCATCAGCCGGAGCACCTGATCCCCAACGCCGTGCCCGAAATTGTCATTGAACTTCTTGAAGCGATCGATGTCGATCAGCAGCACGCTGAGCGGTTCGCCCGTTTCCATCGCGGCAGCTTGCGAAGCGCGGAGAAATTCGTCCAATGCCCGGCGATTGGGAAGCCCGGTGAGCGTATCGGTATTGGCCCGTTGTTCCGCCTTGTTCAGGGATTCGCGGATGGTGTCCAGTTCGCGTGAGCTCTCGTTGAGATTGATCTCGAGTTTCGAGGCACGCGCTGCGGCCTTGGTCAGTTCATCCATCAGACATTCGACCAGCGGTCTCGGGTCGATGCCGCTTTCAGCCCGCTCCGCGACGTTGCCGATAGCCTGGATCTGAGTGTGGTTGTCGGCGATCGCCTGCGCGACGAATCGCTGCGCCTCGGCCATAACGGATTTCAATTTTTCGGAAACATCGCTGACGGTCGTACCGGCGGAGCCGGCAGCCAGATATGTCGAGAATAATTCCCGGTTCGTTGCTGGATCGAACCTCCTTTTGCCGGCAATCAGAATATCGATGGTCCGCTTTAATTCCGGCCTGGTGCTGCATGAATAATTAAACCAGACGGCAAAATTGTTCGGCGTGGGAGCCACCCCGTGTTGCACCATAAGACGGTTGGCGCGCTCCGCCATCGCCGTTGCATGGTCGAGATCGAATTCTTCGAACGCGGCGGCAATCATGATTAACCCCAAATCTACAATTTAAGCCTCGGCCGAGCCAAGCCCGTATCGCCGCCGGCGACGCCAATCGTCGCTGCAATTTAATGCGACGCAGGCGTTTCTACGAATGAGGGCTCCCCAATTGCGGTCCTCGATCGGTCAAATTCGCAAGAAGTTCAGTAATCTCATGTGCCGGCACGAGCGATGATCGCAAGACTAAGCCGGGGCAGTGGGCCAAAAAGTTCAAGAGCCGTGATCCCATACCACCTCTTGGTAGATAGCAGCACGTTCCCGTGGACTCCGTAAATGGAACCTTGGCTTCCAATGGCTAAAATTGAGCGAATTAAGATGTTGAATTATGTATGAACAAGATGATCTTTGCTTCAACTTCCCGACCGGATCGCTCTGAAAGTCTCTGATAGCTGGCCGGCTAGCGCCTTTTGCGGTGCATCTCCGCTAATGTTCATAGATCAGCCTCGCCCGGATCGTGCCGTCGAGCTCGCGAATTTCGTCGAGAATTTCGGAACTGGACTGTCCGGCCAGATCGGCGTCGAGCACCACGTAGCCGACCTCGTTGTCGGTCTCCAGATACTGCGCGAAGATATTGATGTCGCGCTGCAGGAACACTTCATTCAATCGCCTCAGCATGCCGGGTGCGTTGCGATGAACGTGGCTGAATCTCGCCCCGAGCGAACGCGCCTGCAATTGCACCTGCGGAAAATTGACGGCGCCCATGGTCGAGCCGCTGTCAACATAGTCGATCATCTTGCGGGCCACTTCCCGGCCGATCCGATCCTGCGCCTGTTCGGTCGAACCGCCGATGTGGGGCGTGAGGATCACGTTTTCCAGGCCCTGCAAGGGACTTTCGAAGCGTTCCGAATTTGACGACGGCTCGACCGGAAAGACATCGAGTGCGGCTCCCGCCAGGTGGCCCTCGCGAACCGCCCGCGACAGGGCGTCGAGGTCGACGACCGTGCCACGACTGTTGTTGATCAGATAGGCGCCGCGCTTCATCAAGCGGAGTTCAGCTTCCCCGATCATGCCATACGTGGCCGGCGTTTCCGGAACATGAAGGCTGACGATGTCGCTTTGCGCCAGCAGATTTTGAAGGCTCTCGACAGGCTCGGTATTGCCGTGACGAAGCCTGTCGGTGTGATCGTAGTAGATGACCTTCATGCCCATGCCTTCGGCCAGGGTTGAGAGCTGCGATCCGATATTGCCATAGCCGACAATTCCGAGCGTTCGGCCGCGCACCTCATGGCTGTCGGTCGCCGATTTGTCCCAGCCGCCCTTGTGAGCGGCCGAGGAGCGCGGAAAAATCCGCCGAAGCAGCATGACGATCTCGCCGATCACCAGCTCCGCGACGCTGCGGGTGTTGGAGAACGGCGCATTGAAGACCGGAATGCCGCGTTGACGCGCCGCATCCAGATCGACCTGGTTGGTTCCGACGCTGAAGCACCCCACGGCGACCAGGCGGTCGGCGCCGGCGAGTGCCTCGTGGGTAAGTTGTGTCCGGGAGCGAATGCCGAGAAGGTCGACGCCCTTGATGGCTTGAAGGAGCCCGTCCGCATCGAGGGCCTTGGGCAAGCGTTCGATATTTGAAAAGCTCGCATTGACGAACAACTCGACGGCGCTGTCATTCACACCTTCAAGAAGAAGGGTTCTGATACTTCCTTTGGAGGAAGAAACACTGGATGGCATGTCGTCTCCGTTTCATGCATTTGATAGCGGACCGGAGTCCCCGCAAAGGCATCCATCCGTTTGATTCGGGACTTGAGTTTACGGGACCTGTCAGCCGCACGCGACATCGGCAGCGAAAATACTCCGGGATGCGTGCGGTCGCCGGTCACGGAAAAATCTCTTCGGGCCATCGAAACATGATAGGATTAAGAGATGTCTGCCGGATAAAGCAAGCACGAGGCTTGCAGGCGGAGCCTCACGATTGAGGTGGGTTGGAGCTATACAATGGCGATAGAGGCCATCCTGCCGCCGAAGGGGCGCGACTATCGCCTCGACCTGCTGCGCGGGTTCGCCAACTGGGCGATCTTTCTCGACCACATTCCCAATAACGCGGTCAACTGGATCACCCAGCGCAATTACGGATTCAGCGACGCGGCCGACCTGTTCGTTTTCATCTCCGGCTACACCGCCTCATTCGTCTATGCGCGGATGATGCTCGAGCGCGGGTTCTTGATTGGCGGCACCCGCCTCATCAAGCGGGCCTGGCAGATCTACGTGGCACACATCATCCTGTTCGTGATGTATATCGCCGAGATCGGATATCTCTCTCAGCGCTACGACGATCCAAACCTGGAAAATGAATTCAACGTCGCCGGGTTCATGCACAACCCGGCCGAGACGCTTTATCAGGGCCTCATCCTCGCCTTCAAACCCGTCAATATGGACGTGTTGCCGCTCTATATCCTGCTGATGGTGATTTTCCCGCCGGTGCTGTGGATGATGCTGCGGCGGCCGAACCTGACGCTCGCAGCATCGTTCCTGCTCTATCTGGCGGCGCGCCATTTCAGCTGGAACCTGCACGCCTATCCGACCGGCTCGTGGTATTTCAACCCATTTTGCTGGCAGCTTCTGTTCGTCTTCGGCGGATGGTTCGCGCTCGGCGGTTCAATCGAGTCCACGCCAGTGATCCGGTCGCGCGCGCTGCTCGTGCTCGGCGGCGGCTACCTTCTGTTCGCGATGGTCATGACGATGGCGGGGCGATTCCCCGAACTCGCCCATTTGATGCCCGGGTGGTTGGTCGATGCGTTCAACCCCAACGACAAGACCAATCTCGCGCCTTATCGTCTGCTTCATTTCATCATCCTTGCCTTCTTCATCACGCGGTTCATGGCGCGCGACTGGCCGGGACTGCAATGGCCGATCTTCAGGCCCATGATCAAGTGCGGCCAACAATCGCTTGAAGTGTTCTGCTTCGGCGTCTTCCTGGCGGTCCTGGCCCATGTCGTGCTCGTCGAGGTGTCGAACACGATCTGGATGCAGATTGTGGTCAGCGCCGTCGGCATCGCGATGATGACGGTGCTGGCTTACTACCGTTCATGGTCCAAGGATGCCGACAGGAAGCCTGCGAAGGCTTCCACAAATACAGCGCCATCAAAGCCTTCTTAGCCGTGCACCTTGCATTTCCTGACACGACCGCACGCTGCGGCGTGCCTCGGAATATCCGGCGTCCGCCAGGCGTAAGCGTCCCGGCTTTTCGCTGCAATGCAGCACGAAGAATGAGACTAGCAGTAAAGTAACCCTGCATCCGCGCGCCCGCGTAACGCGCAATATCCCGCTTCTGCGGAAACGACGGACAGATCAGATCGCGTCGTCATAACCCGCGCCATGAACGTCAACGAACGTCAGGGAAACGGAAACGGGAGGATTTCTATGTTGAAGGGCAGTATGGGGCTTGCTGTGCTGGCGAGCCTGTTTATGACGGGCGCCGCTTTCGCTCAGGAGAAGATCAAAGTTGGTGTGACGGCGACCCTGGAGGGCACCTACACGGTGCTCGGCGAGGATGGCATCCGCGGCTTTCAGACCGCATTGAACAAATTCGGCACCAAGATCGGCGACAAGCAACTTGAGTTCGTCATCGCCTCCACCGACGCCACCCCCGACTCCGCGGTACGCGCCGTTCGCAAGCTGATCGAACAGGACAAGGTGCAGATCCTGCTTTCACCCTTGTCGGGCGACGAAGGCATCGCGGTCAAGAACTTCGCCAAGACGCACCCGGAACTGACGTTCATCAACGCCGCGTCGGGCGCGCAGGAAACCACCTATGTCGATCCGGCGCCGAACTTCTTCCGCTTCAACATGGACGGCGCGCAATGGCAGGTCGGTCTCGGCAAATATGCCTATGAAACCAAGGGTTATCGAAAGATCGCCACGGTGGGCGAGGACTATTCCTTCATCTACACCCAGGTGTTTGGGCTGGTGCTCGAATTCTGCGGCGCCGGCGGCCAGGTCACCAACCGGCAATGGGTCCCGCTCGGAACCAAGGATTTTGCCTCGGTGATCGCCGCGCTGCCCGACGACGTCGACGCGATCTATCTCGGGCTTGGCGGCGCGGACGCCGTCAACTTCCTCAATCAATACCAGCAGGCCGGCGGCAAGGCGCACTTGCTCGGCGGCTCGATCATGGTCGACCAGACCATCATGTCGGCGAAGGGCAACGCCAAGCAGGCGCTGACCGGCACCATTGCCGCCAGCGGCCAGGCCGACACCTGGGAAGATCCGGGCTGGCAGGCTTTCGTGAAGGCCTATCAGGCCGCTTTCCCGCCGGAGAAGCGCTTTCCGAGCCCGTCCTTGCTTGCGACCAACTATTACGGCTCGACGATGGCGTTGATTCTCGCGCTGCAAAAGGTCAATGGCGATCTCAGCGACAATCAATCCAAGTTCAAGGCAGCCCTCGCTTCGCTTGAAATCGATGCGCCCAACGGGAAAATCAAGCTCGACTCCAACCGTCAGGCGATCGGCACGAATTTCGTCACCGAAGTCATTGACGATGGCAAGGGTGCCCTGTTCAGCAAGGTGGTGAAGGTCATACCGAACGTGAACCAGACGCTCGGCTACGATCCGGCGGTATTCGCCAAGATCGGCCTGCCGAGCCGCACGGTTCCCGAGTGCAAAAAGTACTGAAATGAACCGGCGGCCGGCGCCGTTGGGGGCCGGCCGCCCCTTCGCCAAACCCTGATTTTTATTCGGTTTTCGAACCCGGACTTGCATTCTCCCCGCGAATGATCAACGTTATAAAAAAAGATAAGACACAATTCGCGGGAGGAGTGCATGAGTCGGGCTCTTGCCGTCTTTCACGGCAATTTCGGCCGCGCGAGTATCTATCAGCTCAATCGTCCCTTCAACGTGCATGCGCATCGCGAAGGGCATCTGATTTTTCATGTCGGCGGCACGCCAGGCTGCATCGAAGTGCTCGAGCACCCTTGGCCGCTCCGGGAGGATACCGTGGTTGCGGTCAATCCCTGGGAGCCGCACAATTTCCTGCCCAACGATCTCGGGAACGGGGCGCTGTTTTTCGTCCTTTACGTCAACGCCGAGTGGTTCGCGGGCGTCCGTGGCCTGCGTTTCGGGTGTACGCAATTCAAGCGCACCGCGACCCTGGACAAGAATATCCGGCAGGCAGCGGCCATGGTTTGCGGCGCTCCCTCGCTCAACGGTCTCGACGGGGAGTTGCGGAACCTGATCGATGCCTGCCACGAAGAGAGCTGGGGCCAGGCCGACGTTTCGCCGGACGGTCATGGTGGTGCTGCGGTCACCGACTTTCGCGTGCGCAAGTCGATCCGGCTGCTCGCGGAAAGCGTGGGCGCCGAGATCGAGCTCGATGCGATCGCGCGCGAGGCAGGCCTTTCGCGCCCGCATTTCTACAAGCTTTTCCGAACCCAGACCGGCGTCACGCCGCATGTCTACGTCAACACGCTGCTGATGGAAAAAGCCCTGGATTCGCTGGTGGCCACCGAAGCGTCGATCGCCGACATCGGCTTCGACCTCGGCTTTTCGTCGCAGAGCGGTTTCACGCGCTTCTTTGCCGCCAATGTCGGCATGGCCCCAACGGACTATCGGCGCGCCGCCAAGGTCCTGAGGGCCTGACCGGCGCAGCCGGCGCGAGAAAGCATACTGGCGATCAAGTCCAAGCCGCGCGAGGCCGATAGGATGGCGGCGGATGCGGACTGTGAACCGGCGTTGCACCCGGGGAGGACAAGGGCCGACATGGCGTCGAACATGACAAGCTGTTGTCGCACGCCAGCCGGCGCGGGCCGGGCGCTTGCTGGTGTCCGGGCCCTGACAGCGCGCGGGCGGCACCCATGACAAGGTTCATCGAACGCAATCCGCTGTGGTCGTTCGTCATCCTGATCGCGATCGCGGCAGCGCTGTGGCTGATTTTCGCGACCTGGCCGCAGGGCCTGGAGGACGCCTTCGGCAGAAAGAAGGTGTTCCTCAATGCCGTTTTCAACGGCATCACGCTGGGGGGCCTGTATTTTCTGGTGGCGAGCGGCTTCACCCTGATCTTCGGGTTGATGCGCAACGTCAATCTCGCGCACGGTTCGCTCTATCTGTTCGGGGGCTATGTCGGCTATGCCGTCAGCGTCGCGACCGGCTCGTGGATCCTGAGTTTCGTCGCCGCGTTCATCGTCGTCGCGCTGCTCGGCGTCGCCATGCAAATCCTCGTCTTCCGCCGCATGGAGGGTCAGGATTTGCGCCAGACCATGGTCACAATCGGATTGTCGATCGTGTTCGCCGACCTGATGCTGTGGGCTTTCGGCGGCGACTTCTATCAGATCCAGACGCCGAGCGCGCTGGTTGGCCCGATCACCTTGCCGTTCGTCACTGCCGTCAAGTCCTCCGGTGAGGTGGTCTATCTGTCGTACCCGATGGTGCGTCTGGTCATCTTCGCCGCGTCCGTCGTGATCGGCGTTGCGATGTGGCTCGCGCTCAATCGCACGCGCATCGGCATGATCGTGCGCGCCGGCGTCGATGATCGCGACATTCTGGCGGCGATGGGCGTCCGCATTCAACTGGTGTTCGTCCTCGTGTTCGCCCTCGGTGCCGGGCTTGCGGGCATGGCCGGTGTCGTCGGCGGTACGTTTCAGTCGATCTCGCCCGGCGAAGACACCCGGTTCCTGCTCGCCTCGCTCGTCGTCGTCATCATCGGCGGCATGGGATCGATCCCGGGCGCTGCGCTCGGTGCGCTCATCATCGGGCTCGCCGAGCAACTCGGCTCGGTCTACATCCCGACCTACGCGATCGTGGTGACATTCCTGATCATGGTGCTCGTGCTGGCCATTCGGCCGCAGGGCCTGCTGGCGGGCCGCTAGCCATGTCGATTACCCAGGATGCGCGGCTTCAGCCCGACAACGCCGTCGCGACGGCGACACCGTTGCCCGGCCTTGCTCGTCCGGATTTCGGCAACCCTGCCGCCTGGGTTGTCGGCTTCATCCTGCTCGTCATGCCACTGCTCGCCAACGGTTTTTTCCTGATCGAGATTTTCGGCACCACCCTTATTCTCGGTATCGTGGCGCTGAGCCTGATGTTCCTGGCCGGTTATGGCGGCATGGTCAGCCTGATGCAGCTGACGATCGCAGGCCTTGCCGGCTACATGACGGCGGTGTTCGGTCTCAGCGGCAATGCCAACATCAGCCTCGGATGGCCCTGGTGGCTCGCGACGCCGATGGCGATTGCGCTGGCGACGCTGTTCGGCACGGTCAGCGGGGCGCTCGCGGTGCGCACCGAAGGCATCTACACGATCATGATCACGCTGGCGATAGCATCGGCGTTCTACTACTTCACCAACCAGAATTGGGTTATTTTCAACGGCCACACCGGCCTCAACACCGTCGTCACACCGCATTTCTGGGGTGTCGACTGGCGCGCGGATGTCCCCTTCTACTATGTAATACTCGCGGTCGCCGTACTCTGCTTCGCCGCGGTTGGCTATCTTTCGCGCACACCGTTCGGGTTGGCCTTGCAAGGCGTCCGCGACAATCCGCGCCGGATGGCGGCGCTCGGGTTCAACGTCAATGCGCACCGCGTCGCCGCCTATGCGTTCGCCTCGTTCATGGCATCGCTCGCCGGCGTTTTGCAAGTCTGGAACTACCGGCAGATCTCGCCCGGCTCGGTCGGGGTCGAACGGGCGATCGATATTCTCATCATCGCGGTCGTCGGCGGCATCACCCGTCCGATTGGTCCGTTCATCGGCGCCCTTATATTTGTTCTGCTGCGTACCTTCACGCTTGATTTCCTGGTCGCGATCGGGCTCGACGGCAATCGCTTTCGCCTGCTGATCGGCCTCGGCTTCCTCGTCATCGTGCTGTTCTCCCCGGACGGCATCGTCGGACTATGGGAGCGTTGGCGCGGCCGCGGCGGCGGGCCCACACAGCCGGGCGGAGGCCACGGCCATGGATAGCGTCGCGCGACGCCTTTCAGCGGTCGGTACCGGAGCAGCCCTCGAACTGCGCGGCGTGACGCGGCTGTTCGGGGCGCTCGCGGCGCTGACCGACGTCACGCTGACGGTGCGCCCGGGTGAGCGGCGGGCGGTGCTCGGCTCCAACGGCGCCGGCAAGACAACACTCTTCAATTGCATTACGGGCGATTTTCCGCCGACCTCCGGCACCATTCGGTTCTTCGGCGAGGACGTCACCCATTTTCCGCCCTACGAGCGGATCCGACGCGGCCTGCGGCGCACTTATCAGATTTCCGCGCTGTTTCCGGGGCTCACCGTTCACGACAATGTCTATTTGGCCTGTTGCGGCGTTTCGCGCAGCCGCTTCTCGCCGATCCGGCCGCGCATCAATGACGCGTTGATGCAGGCTGCCGACGATCTCGTCCAGGCGGTGCATCTGACGGCGGTCAAGCAACGGCGCGTCGCCGAACTCGCTTACGGTCAGCAGCGCCAGCTGGAAATCGCGCTCGCGCTCGCCGGCGCCCCGCGCTTCATCCTGTTCGACGAACCGGCCGCCGGCCTGTCGCCGACCGAGCGCGGCGAACTGGTGGAGATCCTGACATCGCTGCCCGGGCATATCGGCTACATCATCATCGAACACGACATGGACGTGGCGCTGCGCGTCGTCGAGAGCGTTACGATGATGCATAATGGCCGCATCTTCAAGGAAGGGCCGCCGCAGGAAATCGAGTCCGATCCCGAAGTCCAGGAGCTTTATCTCGGAGGCGCGCATGGCTGACGCCCGCCGCGCCGCCCCGATCCTCGAGGTCCGAGGCCTCGACGTCTATTACGGCCGCTCGCACGCGCTGCAGGGCGTCGACCTGACCCTCGACTCCGGCGTGCTTTCCGTTGTCGGCCGCAACGGCATGGGCAAGACCACGCTCTGCAAGACGATCATGGGACTGGTGCGCGCGACCGGTGGTTCGGTCCGCATGGGCGGCGAGGACCTGTTGTCGCTGCAACCTGCGCAGATCGCCCGGCTCGGCGTCGGCTACGTCCCGCAGGGGCGACGTCTGTGGCGTTCGCTCACCGTCGACGAGCATTTGCGCATGACCGCGGGCATCCGCCGTGGCGCGTGGACGGTCGAGCGCATCTACGACACGTTCCCGCGCCTTGCCGAGCGCAAGAACAATGGCGGAGGCCAGCTCTCCGGCGGCGAACAGCAGATGCTGGCGATCTCGCGCGCTCTGGTCACCAATCCGCGCCTCCTGATCATGGACGAGCCAACCGAAGGACTCGCCCCCGTCATCGTCGCACAGGTCGAGGAGATGCTGGTGCGGCTGGGTGAGGAGGGCGACATTTCCGTGCTCGTCATCGAGCAGAATATCGGGGTGGCGACGGCGGTCGCCAGCCGCGTTGCCATCATGGTCAACGGCCGCGTCAATCGCGTTATCGATTCCGCGCGCCTGGCCTCTGACCGTGACCTGCAACAGCGCCTGCTTGGTGTCGGACGTCATGCCGAAGCCGAGGCCGAGGCCGAGGTCAATCCGGAAGCAAAGGACGACGTTGCTGGAACGGCGGCTTCCCCGCGCCCGAAGAGCCCGGCTCCGATCCGCATCTACATTTCCAATCCAACGCCGCCGACCCGATGGTCGCAGCCGGTGCCGATCGCGCGCATTGAGTCCGGCGCGCGGGCGCTTTCGACCGGTGTGCTGAGGCTTGAGGAGGCCGCGCGGCCGCGCCGCGACATGGAAGCGGCGCGAAGCTCCGGACGGCCGACCGTGCTTGTCGTCGGCACGCTGGATACCAAGGGCGAGGAACTCAGATTCATTCGCGATATCGTGGCGGGCAGCGGGCTGCGCGCGCGTCTCGTCGACGTCTCGACCGGCCGGGAAGGCTGCATCTTGCGATGTCTCCGCTCAGGAAATTGCCCTTAACCACCCGCGCGGCGGCAGCGCCGTGTTCGGCTCGGATCGCGGCGCCTCGGTGACGGCGATGGCGGAGGCCTTTACCAACTGGCTGCGTCGTCAGGGCGACGTCGTCGGCGTGATCTCCGCCGGCGGGTCGGGTGGCGCCTCATTGGTGGCGCCGGGCATGCGCGCGCTTCCGATCGGCGTGCCCAAACTCATCGTCTCCTCGGTCGCCTCCGGCGATGTCGCGCCCTATGTCGGGCCCGCCGACATCACCATGATGTACTCGGTCACCGACGTGCAGGGACTGAACTCGATCTCGCGCCAGGTGCTTGCCAATGGCGCCAACGCCCTTGTCGGCATGGTGAAGGCGCGGCTCGACGAGCGGGTGGCAAACGCGCGCGAGCCGAGCGTCAATTTGCCTGCGGTCGGCCTGACGATGTTCGGCGTCACCACGCCCGCCGTGCAGAATGTCGCGGCGGCCTTGCGCGGCGATTACGAATGCCTGGTCTTCCATGCCACTGGCGTCGGCGGCCGCTCGATGGAGAAGCTGGTCGATTCCGGCCTGTTGTCGGGGGTGATCGATCTCACCACCACCGAGGTCTGCGATCTCCTGATGGGCGGCGTGTTCCCGGCGACCGAGGATCGTTTCGGCGCCATTGTTCGCACCCGCGTCCCCTATATCGGCTCGGTCGGCGCGCTCGACATGGTCAATTTCGGCGCGCCCGACACGATCCCCGAGCGCTACCGTGGCCGCAAGCTGCACGTCCACAATCCGCAAGTCACGCTGATGCGCACCACTGCCGAAGAGAACGAGCGCGTGGGCCGCTGGATCGGCGAGCGCCTCAACGCCATGGACGGGCCGGTACGCTTCTTTCTACCGGAAGGCGGCGTCTCCGCGCTCGATGCACTAGGACAGCCATTCTGGGATCCCGACGCCGATACTGCGCTGTTCCGCGCGCTCGATCAGACCGTGCGCCAGACCAGCAACCGGCAGCTCATTCGGCTCAAGCGCAACATCAACGAGCCGGAATTCGCAAGCGCGATCGTCGCGGCGTTTCGTTCGATCGTGGGGCGCACCAGCACGCGCCGGCGGGTGGCGAGGTGATCGATGCCCCGATTTGAACGCGCTGAACTGTTGAAGAAATTCCGCGCCATGGTCGCGCGCGGCGAACCGATCGTCGGCGGCGGCGCCGGAACCGGGCTCTCCGCCAAATGCGAGGAAGCGGGCGGCATCGACCTGATCGTCATTTATAATTCGGGTCGCTACCGGATGGCCGGGCGCGGCTCGCTCGCCGGATTGATGCCGTATGGCGACGCCAACGCCATCGTCGTCGAAATGGCCGGCGAAGTGCTGCCCGTTGTCAAAAACACGCCAGTGCTGGCCGGCGTCAACGGCACCGATCCGTTCCGCGATATGGACGTCTTCCTCGATCAGTTGAAGACGCTCGGGTTTGCCGGGGTGCAGAATTTCCCGACCGTCGGACTGATCGACGGCGTCTTTCGCGCCAATCTCGAAGAGACCGGCATGTCCTACGCGCTGGAGGTCGAGATGATCGCCAAGGCGCGCGCCAAGGATATGCTGACCACGCCCTATGTTTTCAACGACGTCGATGCCAGGGCGATGGCCGCGGCGGGCGCTGACATCGTCGTCTGCCATCTTGGCCTGACCACCGGCGGCGCGATTGGCGCGCAGACCGCGCTGAAACTTAAGGATTGTCCCGCTCTCATCGACGCTTGGGCGGCAGCGGCGCTGGCGGTCAATCCCGGGATTCTGGTGCTGGCGCATGGCGGGCCGGTGGCCGAACCGGCGGACGCCGCGTTCATCATGAAAAACACGCGCAAGTGTCACGGCTTCTATGGTGCCTCGTCGATGGAGCGGCTGCCGGTGGAGCGGGCGTTGACGGAGCAGGTTCGGAAATTCAAGGCGATCGGCGAGCGTTGAGCGCCGGTACGGGAGGTAGGACTATGTCTGGGATTCTTGTTGGTGAATTGATCCTGTGGCTGATCATCGCGCTGGTGGTGATCGTCGTGGCCGTTTACGTCGTGAATTGGCTCTATCACCGATCCTCCAAGGAAGTGTCGTTTGTGCGCACCGGTTTCCTCGGCGAACAGGTGGTGATCGACGGCGGCGCCTTCGTGCTGCCCTTCATTCACGACTTCACGCCGGTCAACATGAACGTGCTGCCGATGCCGATCACCCGGTCGAAGCAGAACGCCGTCATCACCCGCGATCGCATGCGCATCGATATCGAAGCCGATTTCTACGTCCGGGTGCGGCCGACGCGCGAAGCGGTTTCAATCGCCGCGGCGACCCTCGGGCGGCGAACGCTGGAACCCGAACGGCTTCATGCGCTGCTGTCGGGCAAGTTCGTCTCCGCGATGCGCTCGGTCGCCTCGGAAATGACGATGGAGCAGATGCACGAGAAGCGCGGCGAATACGTCTCGCGCGTCAAGGAAGCTGCCGCCGAGGCCCTCGCCCAGAACGGCCTTGAGCTGGAATTTGTCGCGATCACCGACCTCGATCAGACCGACCTGGAATTCTTCAACCCGTCAAACCGCTTCGACGCGGAAGGCCTGACCCGGTTGATGGAAGACATCGAGGCCAAGCGCAAACTGCGCAACGACATCGAACAGGATTCGATGATCAAGATCCGCACCCGCAATCTCGAGGCCGAACGGCAGGCGCTCGATATCGAACGCCAGAGCGAGACCGCGCGCCTCGATCAGGAGCGTGACATCGAGGTCAGCCGGGCCATGCAACGGACCGAGGTGGCGCGCGAACGGGCGTTGCGCGAGACCGAAGCCGAACAGGCGCAAATCTCGGCGCGCGAGACCATCGAAAAAGCGCGCATCTCCAACGAGCAGGCCATCGCGGAAGCGCGCATCGCTTCTGAGCGCCAAACCCGGCAAAGGGAAATCGAGCGCACCCAGGCGGTCGAGGAAAAGGAAATCCTCGCGCGGGAGGAAATCGAGAAGGCGCGCATCGCCAACCAGCGCTCGGTCGACACCGCCCGCATCGAATCTGAACGCGACGTGCGGCAGAGGGAGATCGAGCGCGGCCGGGTGGTCGAGGAAGCCGAGATTCAGGCGCGCGAATTCATCGAGAAGGCCCGCATCCAGCAGGACCGCGTCGTCACCGATGCCCGCATCGCCAATGAGGAAGAGACGCGCCGGCGCGAGATCGAGCGCACGAGGGCGGTCGACGAGGCCGAGATTAACGCCAAGGAAACGACCGAGAAGGCGCGTATCGCCCAGACTACCGCCGTCAACGCCGAACGGATTGCCTCCGACGAGCAAACCCGTTCGCTGGAGATCCGTCAGACCCGCACGATTCAGGAAGCCGAGATCGCAGCCCAGCAGGCGGTAGAAGGCGCTCGCATTGAGCGCGAACGCGCTCTCGCCTCCGAACGCATCGCCGCCGATCAGAGCACCCGCAAACTGGAGATCGAC
This sequence comes from uncultured Pseudomonadota bacterium, assembly GCA_963727225.1. GTDB lineage: Bacteria > Pseudomonadota > Alphaproteobacteria > Rhizobiales > Xanthobacteraceae > Bradyrhizobium. Next base: position 83,575 of record CAVSFN010000003.1, read on the forward strand.
CGCAATCAGGCGCTTGAAGTCGCCGGGATCGCGGCGCGCGAGGCGACCGAAGCGTCGCGCATCACGCAGGAGGAGCGCATCCGCGGACTCGAAATCGCGCGCAATCGCGCGGTCGAGGAAGCCGACATTGCCTCGCGCGAGGCGATCGAGGCGGCGCGGATCGCCCAGGAGAAGAACATATCTCTTGCCCGCATCATGAGCGATCAGGAAACTAAAGAGCAGGACATCGAGCGCCAGCGCGCGACCGAAGAGGCCGAGATCGCCGCCCGGCTGGCGACGCGCGCTGCCCGCATCGCTCAGGAAAAGAAAACCGCCGCCGATTCGATCGCAGCCGAGAGCGAGACGCGCAAGCTCGAAATTGCCCGCAACGAAACGCTTGAGAAGGCCGAGATCAGCGCCAAGCAGCTCGTCGAGACCGCCCGCATTGCCCAGGAACGCAAGACCGAGGGCGAGCGGATCGCCAAGGACGAGGCCATCCGCAACCTGCAGATCGACCGCGACCAGGCGGTCGAGGCGGCCGAATTGAAAAGCCGCGACACCATCGAGCGCCAGCGCATCGGCGTCGAGCTCGCGCTTGAGGCGGATCGCATTGCCTCCAGCAAAACACGCGAAGTGCTCAACATCGAACAGAAGAAAACGGTCGAAATCGCCGATGAAGAGCGGATCATCGCGCTATCGGCGAAACGATCCGAGCGCATCGACGCCGATCGGCAGGTCAAGCAGGCCGAAATCGTCGCCCGCCGCGACGTCGAGACCACTGAAGTGTCGAAGGAGCAGGCGCTGGAAGCAGCCCGGCTCGAGCGCCGGCGCGTGATTGAGCAACTCGAAGTCGGCCGCGTTCAGGCATTGCAGGAAGCCGAGATCGCCGCGCACGAGGAGGTGCAGCGCGCGCGCATCGCCTCGGACCGCGGACTCGACGAGGCTCGGATCGGACGCGAGCGCGAATTGCGCAAGCTCGAGGTCAATCGCGAGAAGGAAGTCGAGGCCGCGTTGATGGACAAGGCGATCGTGCTCTATCAGAAGTCGCTGGAACATTCGGCCGCGCAGGCGGAGGCCGAGAACGCCAAGGCGCGGGCGACCGAGGCAACCGAACGCGTTATCACCGTGCGCGACAGCGAAATCGCCAAGCGGCGCAAGACGATCGAGGTGCTGATCGCCGAGAAGGAAGCCGAGGAGACGCGCATCGGCGCCGAGGCCGAGCGCGTGCGCGCGGCGGTCGAGGCCGAGGGGCAGAAGTTGCTCAACGAGGCCGAAAACGTGCTTACCGACCAGGCGCGCTACTCGCTGTTCCGCCGCAAACTGCTCGACCGCATCGAGGGCATCGTGCGCGAGAGCGTCAAGCCGATGGAGAAAATCGAAGGCATCCGCATCCTGCATGTCGACGGGTTGGGTGGGGTCGGCGGTGGCGGTGGCGGCAGCGGCGGACGTAGCGCCACCGACGAGGTAATCGATTCGGCCTTGCGCTACCGCGTTCAGGCGCCGCTAATCGATTCGATCCTCGCCGACATCGGCGTTGAAGGGGGCAGTCTTTCGAAGATGCCGGGTCTCATTCGCGAAGCCCGCGACATGCAGGGCATCCGCAAGGAGGTCGCACCGAAGAAAGAAAGCGACCCCAGGCCGGCCGCTCCGTCCTCCGGCGAGGGGCCGCCTGCGCGGCCATCGGGCAAGAAGGGTTGAGGGCGCGTCATGGCTCGTGTCTATGTTTCGACCGTCGTCAATGCCCGCAATGATCGGGTGTGGACACGGGTGCGCGACTTCAACGGTCTGCCGAACTGGCATCCGGCGATCGCGGAGAGCCGCATCGAGGGAGGCGAGCCCGCAGACAAGATCGGCTGCGTGCGTGATTTCAGGTTGCGCAACGGGGATCGCATTCGCGAGAAGCTGCTCGGGCTCTCGGACTTCGACATGTTTTGCACCTATTCGATTCTTGAGTTGCCGATGGGTGTCGAGAACTATGTCGCAACGTTGCGCCTGACGCCGGTCACCGACGGTGAAAAGACGTTCCTGGAATGGTCGGCCGAGTTCGACTGCGCGCCCGAGCGCGAAGCCGAATTGATCAATAACATCGGTGGCGGTGTGTTTCAGGGCGGCTTCGATGCGCTCAAGCGCGCGTTCGGAGGCTGATCCGGTGCCGCATATCGTCAAAAGCACGATCCTGAACGCGCCGACCGGCGCGGTCTGGAATGTGCTGCGCGATTTCAACGGCCATGACCGCTGGCATCCGGCGGTCGCCACCAGCACGATCGAGCGCGCGCAATCCTCCGACCGCATCGGCTGCGTGCGGCGGTTCAAGCTGAAGGACGGCTCGGAGCTGCGCGAGCAATTGCTGGCGCTGTCCGATCTCGAGCAGACCTTCAGCTATTGCCTGCTCGATACGCCGATTCCGATGTTCAATTACGTCGCCCATGTGCGGCTGCTGCCGGTGACGGACGGTGACCGGACATTCTGGCATTGGGAGTCGCGCTTCACGACGCGGCCCGCCGACGCGGCAGAGATCACCGAAATGGTGGGCGAGCAGATCTATCAGGCCGGCTTCGAGGCGATCCGCCGGCATCTCCAGGGAGCCGCATGAGCGCGGAAACAAGATCATGCCCGTAACGGTGAAGACGTTCGCAACCTCGGGAGAAGCCGCGGCCGCCCTTTCGTCGGAGCGCGACGCGCGTTATCTCGGCGGCGGCACGCTGGTGATGCGCGCGCTCAATGAAGGCGATCTCTCGGTTTCGACGGTGGTGCGGGCGACCGACCGCGCCTTGACGCAAATCGAGTTTGCCAGCTCCCGCATCACGATCGGCGCCGGCGTCACCTTTGCGCGTGTTCTGGCCGAGCGTGAGCTCGCGTTTCTACACCCCGTGGCCGCCTCGATCGGTGGCCCCGCCGTGCGCAATATGGGCACGGTCGGCGGCAATCTGTTCGCGCCAACGCCGTTCGGCGATTTCGCCGTCGCACTCCTGGCGCTCGACGCCACCGTCGCGGTGCAGGGCGGCTATGCTGCGCGGGACGTGCCGATCGAGGAGTTCCTTGCCGGGCGCGATCGCCAGCAGGGCGCACTCGTGCTCTCCGTCTCCTGCCAGCGCCCGCATGGCGAGGCGTTTCGTTATCGCAAGATCTCGCGCATCAAGCCTAAGGGCGGGTCGCTGGTGACGCTCGCAGCCCTTCTTCCGGCCAGCGGCGGCCGCATTGTCGGCGCCCGCATCTCATACGGTGCGATGGCGGCGATGCCGGTTCGCGCCAAGGCGGCCGAACGCGCGATCGAAGGCCGCGCGCTCGATGCGGCGAGCGTCACTGCGGCGGTTGCCGCCGCGACCGAAGGCACTTCGCCCGCCAACGATTCGTTCGCCAGCGCCTGGTATCGGCGTGAGGTTATCGGCGTCCATCTGCGCCGCCTGCTCACCGGCCAGGAATAAGAAAGCCCACAAGGAAAGCCCATGGCCAAGACCGCCCTGCAATTTCGTCATAACGACCGCGATGTCGCGGTCTTCGTCGATGGCGGCGCCAATCTGCTCAGCATCTTGCGCGATCTGATCGGAGATATGACGCCTAAATTCGGTTGCGGCCAGGGCGGATGTGGCGCCTGCACGGTGCTGATCGACGGCCAGGCTCATCTCTCGTGCCTGACGCTGGCGGAGACTGTGGAGGGCCGCTCGGTCGAAACGCTGGACGGCCTCAAGGACGGAGCGAACCTGCACCCGCTGCAGCGCGCCTTCATGGAGCACTTCGCCGCGCAGTGCGGCTATTGCACGCCGGGCATGCTGATGGCTGCAAAGGCGCTGCTCGACCACAACCCGTCGCCGACCCGCGCCGATGTCGTCAATGCCATCGCGGGCAATATTTGCCGTTGCACCGGATACGAACCCATCATCAACGCCGTGCTCGCCGCCGCCTCGGGCGGCCGCGCGCGCGCCTAAAGGATCGCGCCATGCTGGAACTGCGCAAGGACATTTTCGCCGACGAGCGTGACGACAATCTCAAGGAGATCGGCAAGGGCACCCAGCGCCAGGACATGCTGGGTCATGTCACCGGCACGTCCACCTATTTCAACGATCATAAATTGCAGGGCATGCTGCACCTGAAGGTGCTGCGCAGCCCGCACGCGCATGCGCGCATCCGGCGCATCGACACCGTCGAGGCCGAGCGCAGCCCCGGGGTGCGCCGGATCATCCGCGGCGCCGACGTGCCGCGCAACCTCAACACGCTGCTCAGCCTGATCAATTTCGGCAAGGACGACGAGCCGACGCTGGCGGTCGACAAGGTGCGCTACAAGGGCGAACCGGTCGTCGCCGTCGTCGCCGACAGCCATCGAGAGGCCTTTGAGGCAATCGCCAAGGTGCGCGTCGACTATGAGCCGCTGCCCACGGTGTTTGATGTCGAGGAGGCGCTGAAAGCCGGCGCACCGGTCGTCAACGAAACCTATCCGAAGAACACCTTCACTTATCACGACATTTACGATCACCAGAAGCTGCGCTTTGGCGATGTCGAGCGTGCGTTCGCCAGCGCGGACCATGTGCTTGAGCAGCGCTATCAGATGTCGCCGATCGAGCACGCGCCGACAGAGACCAACGGCTCGATCGCAGCGCCCGACACCAACGGCCGCTATGTGGTCTACACCTCGACGCAGGCGCTGTTCTTCTCGCTCGACACCTGCGCCAAGATTCTCGACGTGCCCTCGAACACGTTTCATTTCATCGGAGGAACGGTCGGCGGCGGCTTCGGCGGCAAGGTCGATACCCTGACCGAGCCGCTGTCCATCCTCGGCGCGATGCTGACCGGCCGCCCGGTGCGTTACATTTTCGGCCGCGAGGAGGAGATGCAGTTCGGACCGCCGCGCGGCGCCGAACGCATCTACCTGAAGGACGGCATGATGCGCGACGGCCGCATCGTCGCGCGCAAGGTGCGCGCCTATTTCGACAGCGGCGCCTACACCCGGTTGTCGAGCTACGCCGTGGTCAAGTGCGCGGCGCATCTGCCTGGCCCTTATACGATCCCGAACGTGTACGGCGACATTTATTGCGTCTTCACCAACCGCACGCCGGCGACCGCGATGCGCGGCTTCGGGGTCACCGCGATGGATTTCGCGATTGAATGCCAGATGGACAAGCTTGCCCATCTCATCGGCATGGACCCGATGGAGTTCCGTATCCTCAATGCCTATCGCGACGGCGACATGAAGGCGCACCGCCGCGAAGCCAAGAACACCGCGCTGATTGAATGCGTGCAGGTCGCCGCCGAAAAGTCGAAATGGCAGTTGCGCGAGGAGTTCAAGCGGATGTCTTCACTCAAGGACGGCGGCGGCGAACGCGCGTTGATTCCGATCGCGGCGGCGACTTCGTCTGCGCCGACGCGTGTCGCCGCGCAGCAACGTACGTCCTACGATCGCGCACCGCAGCCGGCCGCCGGGCCCGCGCCGCCGCAACCGGCAGCGCCTCCAGCGGCCCCACCGCCGCCGCCCGCGCCGCAGCCTGCTTCGCACGGCGCGGTACGATTTTCCTCTGTGTTCGGCTCAAGGAGACGCTGACCATGACCAGGCATCGCGGACGCGGCATCGCGTCGATCAACTATCCCATCGGCATGAACCTCGGTGGCGATCCGAGCCAGGCGCTGGTGCATTCCAATCCAAGCGGCAAGTTCACGGTGTCACTGTCCTCGATCGATCTCGGCCAGGGCATGAAATCGGTGACACGGCAAATCTGCGCCGAGACGCTTGGCGTGCCGGTCGAGGACGTCTATGTCGACACCGCCGATTCCGACACCGGGCCGCATTGCATGGGCAGTTTCGCCTCGCGCGGCACCCATCGCGTCGGAAATGCGGTCATGGCGGCCGCCAAGGAAGCGCGCGGCGTGATGATGGAGGCGGCGGCCGAGGAGCTTGAGGTCAATGCCGCCGACCTCGAAACCGATGGTCGCGGCAACATTCACGTCAAGGGTGCGCCACACCGGTCGATCTCGACCAAGGACGTCGCAATCGCCGCGCAGTTCAAGCAGGGCAAGACCATTTCCGGTCGCGGCATCTTCCTGGTGCCGCTGTCCGCCGTCGATCCCGAGACCGGCGAAATGTCGCCCGCCACCTGCTATGCGCATGCCTGTCTGGTCGCCGAGGTCGAGGTCGACGACGAGACCGGCGAGGTCGCGATGGTGCGGATGGACAGCGCCTACGAACTCGGGCGCGCGCTCAATCCCCGGCTGGTCGAACAACAGCTGGTCGGCGGCGCCTGGATGGGCGTGAGCCATGCGCTGTTTGAGACGACGGAGCCCTATTATCCGGATCCCAGTCACGGCCCGCGCGACTTTGTCGAATATCTGATGCCGGGTCCCGGCGACATCTGCCCGCACGATATCGCAGTGCTGGAGCGTCCGGCGGCGGATGGTCCGTTCGGCGCCAAGGGCCCGGGCGAGATGTGCGCCAATCCGGTATTGCCGGCGGTCGCCAACGCGATATTCAACGCGGTCGGCGTGCGCGTCGACGATCTGCCGATCACGCCGGAGAAAGTGTTGCGCGCGATCAAGGGGCAGGGCGGCGCACGGCCGCAGGCGCGCCGCTGATGGCGGTTCGCGGCAACATCGGCGGCATCGATAGCCCGCAGGCGCTGGAGCACGCGCTGCGCGCGGCCTATTACCTCGCCGACGATGGTATCGCGACGGCAGCCTATCTTGCGCTCGCATTGGGCAAGCCGCTGCTGCTCGAAGGCGCCCCCGGTGTCGGCAAGACCGAAGCGGCCAAGGCGATCGCCGCGGTGCTCGGCCGCCGGCTGATTCGACTGCAATGCTATGAGGGCATCGACGCCTCCGCCGCGCTTTATGAATGGAACTATCCGCGGCAGATGCTGGCGATCCGCCAGGCCGGCGACCAGACCATCGACATCTACGGCGAGAGTTTCCTGATCGAGCGTCCGATGCTCGCGTCGCTTCGCGCGCCGGATTCGACGGTGCTGCTGATCGACGAAATCGATCGCTCGGATCAGGAGTTCGAAGCGTTCCTGCTCGAATTCCTCTCCGATTTCCAGATTTCGATCCCCGAGCGCGGCACCATCCGGGCGGCCGAGCGGCCGGTGGTGGTGCTCACCTCCAACCGCACGCGCGACCTGCACGAGGCGTTGCGCCGCCGCTGCGTCTATCACTGGATCGATTACCCGACTGCGGAGCGCGAGGCGAGGATCGTGATGATGCGTGCCTCCAGCGTGGCCGAGGCGACTGCGCGCGCGGTTGTCGCTGCCGTCGGCAAGCTGCGGCGCGAGCCGCTGAGCAAGGCGCCCGGCGTCGCCGAGGCGGTCGATTGGGCGGAGGCGGCGACCTTGCTCAACAAGGGCGGCGCGCGCTGGCCGGATGCGTTCAAGCGTTCGATCGGCGTCGCGCTGAAGGACGAGGAGGACCTTGCCTTCATCTCCGGGCGGCTCGATGCCATCATCGCGGAGGCGGCCGCGTGATCGACGAGCCGCAACTGCCTCGCGCCGTCCATGCCTTCATTTCCTTCGTGGCGCTGTTGCGCGCCAACGGTTTTCCCGTCGCGCCCGAACAGAACGACTGCGTTTCTCGCAGCGATCGAGCTGCTCGGCCCGCGCAGCCCCGAGGACATAAGGCAGGCCGGACTTGCAACTCTGGCGCCTCCGCCTGAGCGGCGCGCCGCCTACGACATGCTGTTCCGGATCCACTTCCTCGGCGGCGAAGAGCTTCCCGGTGCCGAGGGCGAAGACGAGGACGTGGTGCGGCTGCAGGATGAGGGAAGTGGCGAGGACGAACCGCCGCTGGCCGATGAGGCCAACGAGTCCGGTGAAATGGCGGTGCGTGCCGAGGCGCTGGTGGAGCGCCGCTTCGGCTCAAGCGAACCGAACGAGGCGCTGCGCCGGCTGGCGCGCGAAGCCGCGAGGCGCCTGCCACGGCGGCGCGGGCATCGGCGGATGCGGGCGCGGCGCGGGCCCTGGGCGGACCTGCGGCGAACCTTGCGTGAATCCGCGCGCAATGACGGCGAGGTGATGCGGCTCGGGCGGCTGAAGCGCCGGCCGCGGCCACGCAAGATGTTGCTGCTGATCGATGTCTCGGGCTCGATGAAATCGCGCTCCGAGGACAATCTCAGGCTCGCGCATACGCTGGTGCAGGCGACCCAGAACATCGAAGTATTCACCTTTGGTACGCGCCTGACTCGGGTAACGCGCGCGCTGCGGCTGAAGCGCCGCGAGCAGGCGCTCGCCGCGGCCGCGCATCTGGTGAGCGATTGGGACGGCGGCACGCGGATCGGCGACGCGCTGCAGGCCTTTCTGGCGGTGCCGCGCTTCGGCGGCTACGCTCGTGGCGCCGCCGTCGTCGTCGTGTCCGACGGGCTGGAGCGCGGCGATCTCACGGCGTTGCGCGACGCGGTCGCCAAACTCTCGCGGCGCGCCTGGCGGCTGAGCTGGCTGACGCCGCTCGCGGTCGGCTCCAATTTTGTGCCGCAGACCGAGGCGCTGATCGCCATTCGCCGTTTCGTCGATGACATGGTCGATGGCGGATCGACCGCGGCGGTGGTCGGCCATGTGCTGTCGCTGCGGCAAAGGAGAGCCGCGTGACCGGCATCGTCGATGCGCATCATCATATCTGGCGTCAGGCCGATCTGCCCTGGCTGGTCGGGCCGATGCAGCCGCGCATCTTCGGCTCCTATGAACCGATCCGCCGCGACTATTCGATCCGCGAATATCTCGACGATCTCTCCGGCAATGGCGTCGTCAAGTCGGTCTATGTGCAGACCAATTGGGCCAAGGAGAGATTTCGAGGACGAGACCGCCTGGGTGCAGCGCACCTCCGAGGAAACCGGCTGGCCGCATGCCATCGTCGCCTATGCGGATTTCAGCGCGGAGGACGTGCGCCCGCAGCTCGACCGGCTCAAGCGCTACCCGCTGGTGCGCGGCGTGCGGATGCAGCTGCACTGGCACGAGAACCCGCTCTATCGCTTTGCCGCGCATGGCGATCTGTGCGCGGACCCGGCGATCCGCCGCAACGTCGCGCGGCTGGCCGATTACGACTGGAGCTTCGATCTGCAGGTGTTTGCGCCGCAGATGCCGGGCGCGGCCGGTCTTGCCGAAGCCTGTCCGAAGGTCACCTTCGTGCTGCAGCACGCCGGGATGCTGGAGGATCTGTCGCCCGCCGGCCGCTCGGCCTGGCGGGCCGGCATGGTGCGGCTGGCGGCCTGTCCGAACGTCGTCTGCAAGCTCTCCGGGCTCGGCACCTTCATTCATCGCAACGATCCTGCGCATATCGCCGCTATCGTTGCCGAGGCCCTGGCGATCTTCGGCCCCGATCGCTGCCTGTTCGGTTCGAACTTTCCGATCGAGAAATTGTGGACCAGCTATCGCGCGCTCGTCGACGCCTATCTCGACACCGTCAAATCGAACCCGCGTCATCGCGATGCGATCATGCGCGACACGGCGATGCGGGTCTATCGGATCGCGCCCTGATCCGGCGCGGAGAAAACAAACGAAGGAAAACGGGAGGCAAGTATGGCTTTGGAAATCAAGATTCTTGACTATGGCGACATCGAACTGGAATCGAGCTTCCTGGTGCTCGGCCGCGACTGCGGGCGCACGCGCCGCGTGCTGACACTGGGCTTTCTGATTGTCGGAGGCACCTATCCGATCGTGGTCGATACCGGCTACCGCTCCAATCAAATCATGGAAACGCTCGGCATGCGCGGCCTCCAGTTCCACGAGAACATGATCGAGAACCAGCTGGCGCGCCATGGCGTGCGCATGGGCGATGTCCGCTTCGTCTGCCATACCCATCTGCATATCGACCACGCCGGCAAGGACGACCTGTTTCCGATGAACACCACGGTCGTCCTCAATCGCAAGGAGCTCGAATATTCGGTCTCTGGGCTGATGCACCCGCAATATCCGGCTCCGGACATCAAGCATCTGATCGACCGGCTGCACACCAAGAGCGCCCTGCGATTCCTCGATCTCGAGATCACCGGCGCGGTTGAACTGATCCCGGGCGTCTATTGCGAGGCGGCGAGCGCGCATACCGAAGGATCGATGAATGTGCACGTTCACACCGCCGAGGGCATCGCGACCATCTGCGGCGACGTGCTCTACGACATCAACGACCAGTTGGTGGATCCCTTCCACGAGATCCACGACGCCGAACCGCGCACCACCGGCAATCACGGCACCTCGAAGCGCGCGGAGAAAGCGGCGATCAAGAAGCTCGTCAACAGCTCGCGCTTTTTGCTGCCGGTGCACGACCGTCCGTGCAAGATCGAAGGCGGCAATGTGGTCGGTCGACTGCAGGACCAGGTGCCGGGCCCGATTGTTCAGTCGCTGCCGAAACGCAACTGGTTCCCGGCCTGAGCTCGAGCGAAGGCATCCCCATGACCCACACCACGATGCGTCCTGAATTCGAGAACCTGATCGATCCCTATGCGCCGGTCGGCCAGCTCGGCACCGGCTTTACCTTCACCGAGGGACCGATCTGGCATCCGGTCGATCACTATCTGCTGTTTTCGGATATGCCCGCGGACGTCCGCCGCCGCTGGGACGCCACGCGGGGCGTTGTGGAGGTCAAGCGTCCGTCGAACAAATGCAACGGCATGACTTATGACGCCGATCTCAATCTGATCGTCTGCGAGCACGCCACGTCGTCACTGATCCGCGAGCACCGCGACGGCCGCCGCGAAGTCATCGCCTCGCATTTCGACAAACAGGAACTCAACAGCCCGAACGACGTCTGCGTGCATTCGAGCGGCGCGATCTATTTCTCCGACCCCTGGTACGGCCGCATGCCGGTCTTCGGCGTCGAGCGACCGCGTCAGCTCGGCTTCCAGGGCGTCTATCGCGTGCCGCCCGGCGGCGGCGCGCCGCAATTATTGGTCGACCGTTATCTGTTCGACCAGCCGAACGGTCTTTGTTTCTCTCCGGATGAAAAGCGGCTCTATATCAACGACACCGTGCAGGCGCTGATCCGGGTATTCGACGTCGAAGCCGACGGCTCGATTTCCAACGCCCGCATCTTCGCCAGCGGCATCCGCTCCGAACTCGAGCCGGGCCAGCCCGACGGCATGAAGTGCGATCAACGCGGCAATATCTGGGTGACGGCGCCGGGCGGCGTCTGGGTCTATGCGGCGAACGGCGATCTGTTGGGCAAGGTTCGCGTGCCCGAACTGGTCGCCAATCTGACATGGGGCGGCGCCGACTTCCGCACCCTGTACATGACCTCGACGCACTCGGTGTACACGGTCGCGACCAAGGTCGGGCCGAGGGCCGAACCGTACATGACCTCCAAGGGAGGCGGCGCAACCGTGGCGTCTTCCGCGCCCGCGCCGCTAATCAAGGCCGACGGCCTGCAACTCGATCCGAAGCGCTGTGCGCTGATCCTGCAGGATCTGCAGAACGACGTCATCATGGAGGGCGGCGCGTTTGCGGACTCAGGCGCGCCGGCCCATGCGCGTTCGCAGCGCGTCGTCGAAAACGTGCGCCGGCTCGCCGATGCGGCGCGCGCCCGCGGCATCCCGGTGATCCATGTCTGGTTCGTGGTCGAGCCCGGCGCGCCGGGCATGACGCTGAACGCGCCATTGTTCGAGGGCCTGGTGGATGCCAAGGCGCTGGTGCGCGGCTCGTGGGGCGCTGCACCCGTGGCGGGGCTCGAGCCTCGTCCGGGCGACTTCATTGTCGAAAAGATGCGCATGAGCGCGTGGGAAGGCAGCCGGCTCGAGACCATCCTGAAGGCCACCGGCCGCGACATCCTGATCGATACCGGCGCCTGGACCAACATGTCGATCGAACACACCGCGCGCACCGGCGCCGACAAGGGCTATTTCATGATCGTTCCCGAGGACTGCTGCTCGACGATGAACGCCGAGTGGCACAACGCTTCGATCAATTTCGCGCTTCAGAACGTCGCTGTCGTCACCAACGCGGACGCCGTGATCAAGGCGATCGGGTAAGCGGGCAGCGACGGAAAGAGGAAAGGTAGCCGGCGTGCCCAAGCTCTTTCACCTGCGCTGTTCGCCGCGCGCGGCTTCCGAATCCTCGGCCGGCGCCGAGGCGTTCGTGACCCGGTTCCGACAGGCGCGGCCGACCTGGGACATCGACGTGATGGACCTGTGGCGCGAAACGCTGCCTGAGTTTGGCGGCGACGCGCTGGAAGCCAAATACGCCCGCCAGAACGGGCGCGAATTCAGCGACGCCCAGCGCGACGCTTTCGCCGTGCTGGAGCGGATGGCGATGCGGTTCGCGCTCGCCGATCGGGTACTGATTTCCACGCCGATGTGGAATTTCGGCATCCCCTACAAGCTGAAGCAATGGTTCGATCTGATCGTGCAGCCCGGGCTCACCTTCCGCTTCGATCCGGCCCAGGGCTACTTTCCGCTGCTCAAGAACCGGCCGACGGTCGTGATCCTGGCGAGCGGCAGCGACTTTGTCACCGGCATGAACCGGGGACGCATCGATATGGCGACACCCTATCTGCGCGAGGTCTTGCGCTTCATCGGCGTCAGCGATGTACGGTTCACGCTGATTGGACCGACGGTCGGCCCGGCGGAACCGGCGCGGCTCGCCCGCGAGACCGCGCACCGTCGATTGGTCCAGATCGCGGCGGACTTCTGACGGAAGCGCCAGGGTAACAGCCCTGACTTACTTGATCGTCTCAATCTGATCGTGACTTAGCACCCGGATGTGAGCCGGCAGGGCGCTCGGAGCGAGTTGGAATTGTTGTCACAACGTGATCGTCTCATGGCGCCGGCGTTCGGAGGCTTTCGCTACCGCTTCGGTCCGCGTGCGCGCCCCCAATTTTCGGAACAGGGATTCGACATGGAATTTCACGGTGTGCAGCGAGATGTTCAATCGGCGCGCGATCGCCTTGTTGGTCATGCCTTCCGCGAGCGTCGCCAGCACTTCGAGTTCGCGCGGAGTTAGAAGTGTGTGACCATCGGTCTCGCGCATCGCGCCGAAGCCGGCGTCCATCGCGTCAGGCAAGCGCACGATCAGGCCGGCGGAAACCGCTCGTATCGCAGCATCGATCTGGTCCGCGCCCGCATCACGGGACAGCACGCCGGGTCGGTCGTCACCGTTGCCTCCGAGGGTCACGACCGGTCGGGTTTCGCCCGTCGCACAGTCGCCGTCTGCGAGCACCACGTCGGCGGCGTCCTCCGCGCCGACGACGATGTGCCCGGCCTCGGCGACCACTCGGCTCAAGGCGGTCCGGCGCAGCAAATCCATGGCGTAGATGGCGACGTGCAGCCGCGCCGTTGGCGCCGGTTTGCGTGCCGCTTCCCTCATGCGGCGGGCCGTTCTGCAATCGTCGTCGGCACGGTGATCACCGCACCACTCCTGATCAGCCGAAGGTCGGCCTTCCGTCCGATGCTGTCGGAACCGAAGTGCCTGGCGATTTTTCGGAATCGATGCGTCGATGTGCCGTCGACACTCAACACGATGTCGCCCGCCACAAGGCCGGCTTGCGCCGCGGGGCCGTCGTCAACGACCGACATGACCATCAAGCCGCTGGACTGGCCGGCGGTTTCGCGCAGCGCATCGGGCACCGCGACGGCTTGCAGGGCGACACCGAGCCAGCCGCGCGCGATGCGGCCGTTCTTGAGCAGCAGCGGCACGATACGTTCGATGGTTGCGGTCGGAATGGCAATCACCTGGCCGCGCGGCCCAAAGGTCGACATGCCGAGACAAGCGCCAGCGGAGTCGAAAACCGGTCCGCCCTCCTCGTGGCGGGCAAGCCGAAGATCGAGCACGATGCGCCGGTCAATCAGGCCGCCGCGGCTGGAATGCCATTCGGCGCCGGCCAGATTGACGAGTCCCAGCCGCGCGCTCGCTTCACCCGTTCCGTCCGCTCCGATCGCCAGCGCCACCGCGCCGGTATGCGCCTCGCCCGCGGCGATCGATGGCGACGCCATCGGCTCGGCGAGCCGCAAAATCGCGATGTTGGTGGCGGGATCGCGTCCCGCCATCCTGGCCGTCACGACCGCGCCGCCTGCTGCGACAAGTTCAAAATCATCTTTTTGCGGCAGCGACTGCTCGGAGACGACGACGATCTCGGATCGCCACACCATCCCGGTAATATGCCGCCCGTGTGCAAGGCGGATGGCGACAATCGCGGTTTTTGCGGTTTCTGCGCGCCTGGCCAGAGCGTTCGAGAATTCGGCCAAGGGGTCGGCTTGATCGGTCATGGGTAGCTCCTGTCCATCTAAGATAGGGACGAAACTCGGAGATTTCCCATGTCCAGGCTACCGGCCGGATGGCCGGGTTCGCCCCGGAGCGCGTATCGCCAGTCGTGCGGCCTGAAGGATTTCTTCAGTCTTGACTTACAGTCCGTTATTTCATATACGATATAATAATTTCGTATATGAAATCACACCCTCGCGCACAGATTGGCAAAGACAGCGGATGACAAACCCAGTCGAGCCGAAACGCCAAATGTTCGGTAACTACCAGCTCAGACCCAATAGCGGGGTTAATCCGCCATACTCGCCGGCTTATCCCGTCGAATGGGGATGCATGTTGCGGACGCTGGAGATCGTCACGCGGGTTGATCCGCGCAAGGTTGCGAGTCTGCTGGCAGACTCCCCCTTCGACATGGTCAACGATCGCGTGGCCTTCAGGTTCATGGTGTCGCCGGGGCATTCGCTGGCGGTGCATGCGGGACAGATGTTCGATCTGATGATCACCGTTCCCGTCCGGTACGAGGGACTTTTCACCGAAACGCACATCTTCATGTATTGCAGCGACCCGATGGGCATTTGCGCCGGCCGGGAAGTCTTCGGTTACACCAAGAAGGATACCCACTACGCCTTTGATGAACACCCCGACGGGTCGATTGACGGATGGGTCAGGCGGCGCGGCTTTCCGCTCGCCGACTTCAGTTTCAAGCCGGATGCCGCCGGGCCGATCGTTCGTATCGTCGAGGAAGCCGAGCAGCCCGGCGGCGAAATACACGTTCGCCGCTTGCCGCATCCCGAACGCCTGGAAACGGCGTACGCGGATGTCGTCTACCGGCGTACGCCGCTGAAATATTCCGCGCCGCTGCCCGGACGCGCGTCCATGACGCTTCACCCCTGCGACTACGATCCGATCGCAGCGCTTGAGCCGGAAATTCTAGGCGCGCACTTCATGGTGTCCGATGTGTATGGCGGCGGTTTCGGTGTCGAGGATCGAAGATTGATCAAGCGTCTGACGCCGTAAGGCGTCCGGCAAACCCAAAACAAGAAGATCCGCGCAAGATATGCGGGCGGTTGATGCCAGAGGAAACGCGCGGCTTCGAAGCGATCGCTTCGCGCCGAAAACGAGCGAGGTGTTTGCAATGTTGATGACTGCATTGTCGAGCCGCCGGGCGCTGCTCGTGGGAATCGGAGCGTTGGCATGGTGTGGTTCCGGCCTCGGCGCCCACGCCGATGACGCCACGCCGCTGCGGCTCGGTGTGCTGAGCGATATGTCGAGCCTCTATGCGGACATCGGCGGACCGGGGTCGGTGGTTGCCGCAAAAATGGCGGTGGAGGATTTTCTGGCGTCGCCGCACAAACTGAAGCGACCGATCGAGGTGATCAGCGGCGACCATATGAACAAGGCCGATGCCGGCGCCAACATCGCGCGCGAATGGATCGATCGCGACGGGGTCGATGTTGTGATCGATGTGCCGAATTCAGCGGTCGCGCTCGCCGTACGAAATGTGGTGCAACAGAAGAACCGGGTACTACTGGTGTCTGGTGCGTCCTCATC
This sequence comes from uncultured Pseudomonadota bacterium, assembly GCA_963727225.1. Lineage (GTDB taxonomy): Bacteria > Pseudomonadota > Alphaproteobacteria > Rhizobiales > Xanthobacteraceae > Bradyrhizobium. Next base: position 99,255 of record CAVSFN010000003.1, read on the forward strand.
GGATCTAACAGGCAAATCCTGTTCACCGAATCTGGTGGCCTGGACTTACGATACCTACGCGCTATCCTCTGGCATTGCGCGCGCCATCGTGGCTTCCGGAGGCAAAAGCTGGTTCACGCTAACCGCCGACTATGCGTTCGGTCACGCCATGGAACAGGAAATCAAGAACGTCGTTCAGAAGTTGGGAGGCAGCGTCGTGGGTGGCGTCCGCACGCCGATCAATACCCAGGACTTCTCATCCTTCCTGTTGCAGGCGCAGGCGTCGAAAGCGCAGATCATTGCGTTGGTCAATGCCGGCGGGGACACCATCAACTCGATCAAGCAGTCGGTGGAATTCGGCATTCCTGCCGGCGGCCAACGCGTGGTAGCCACCGTGCTTTACCTCAGTGACGTGCATTCGCTTGGGTTGAAGGTGGCGCAAGGGCTGCAGTTCACGGAGGCCTTTTACTGGGACCTTAACGATGGGACGCGCGAGTTCGCCAAGCGGTTTGCGCCGCTCAATAATGGCCGTTATCCCACCGCGATCCAGGCCGGCGTCTACGGCGAAGTCCTGCATTACCTGAAAGCCGTGGATGCGCTCGGGAGTTCGGATGACGGCAAGGCCGTCGTGGAAGAGATGAAGAAGCTGCCGACGGAGGATCCGCTATTCGGCAAGGGCACCATCCGTGCCGACGGTCGCAAGCTTCACAATATGCATCTTTTCGAGGTCAAGAAGCCCGAGGAGTCCAAATACCCCTGGGACTATTACAAGGTCATCAAGACCATTCCGCCGAGCGAGGCGTTCCGGCCTTTGCAAGAAGGCGGCTGCGATTTCATGAAATCATGATGGAGGCTACAACGCCAGAGCGTCCGATTGCGATTGTGACCGGAGGCGGGGGATATATCGGCCGGGCGATTGCTCGGCGGCTGGCGCTTACAAGCTCGGCCGTTGCGATTGTCGACCTCGACGAACAACGTGGCGTCGAGACCGCATATCTGGTCGAAGAGGCGGGTTGCAAGGCAAAGTTCATCCGTGCGGACGTTTCCAGCAGCGAAGAGACTTCGGGTTTTGTCGAGGAGGTCGAGCGAACATTTGGGCCGATTGCGATATTTGCGAACAACGCCGGCATAGAAGGCGTGGTCGCGCCCATCCATGAATATCCCGAGGACGTCTTCGACCGCCTGTTGCAGGTCAATACGAAGGGCATATTCCTCGGACTGAAATACGTTCTGGCCAGAATGATGCCGCGCGGAGTGGGGGCGATCGTCAATACCGCATCGACGTCGGCGATCCGGGGCCGCGCCGGACTTGCCGGCTATGTCGCCACCAAGCATGCCGTTCTCGGTTTGACGCGGGTGGCCGCGCTCGATGTCGCCGGCACGCACATTCGCGTCAACGCCATCCTGCCGGGGCCAGTGCAGTCGCGCATGATGGATGCCCTCGATGACCAGGTCCGCAACGGTGCCGGCGGTCTCCGCAGGTCCGGCGCAGCGGGCTACGGACGGCCGGAGGATATTGCCAGCGTTGTGGCCTTTCTGACCTCGAACGAGGCGGCGCATGTCAACGGCGCCGCATGGGTCGTCGATGCCGGCATGACCGTGCCGTAGCCCAGCGGCGCCATTGGCATTTAACCCGGAAGGAAACAGCGATCCATGAGAGTTGCCGAAAAAGTCGCGATCGTCACCGGAGGGCTTTCCGGAATAGGCGTAGCAGTCGCGGCACGATTGGCCCGCGACGGCATGATTGTTGTCGCCGCCGATATTTCCACGCAATCGATGGCGCTTGATCGGACCCTCGGGATTCATCCGTTTCGCGTTGACGTCACCGACCAGGACAGCGTCGCGACGCTGGTACAGGCCGTTATGACCACCTGCGGCCGCCTCGATTGTCTGGTTCACTGCGCCGGCATCGGCCGCGTCTTGCCGTTTCTGGAAACCCCGCTGGAGACGTTCGACCTGGTTCTCAAGACGAATCTGTACGGAACCTTCATCGTCGGACAGGCCTGCGCGCGCGTGATGGCGGCCGCCGGCCGCGGTGCCATCGTGAACATCGGCAGCGTCTCCGGCCTGCGCGGCAACGCCGGCCGCGCGGCATACGGCGCCTCGAAGGGCGCCATCGTCACGTTGACGGAAGTCATGGCCGTGGAACTGGCGGAGCATGGCGTTCGCGTCAACGTTGTTGCCCCCGGTCCGATAGAAACCCCTCTGACGGCGACGCAGCATGACGCTGACGCCAGAACTTCCTGGATCGAGGCTGTGCCGATGCGGCGCTACGGGCGGCCGGAGGATGTCGCGAGCGCCGCAGCTTTTCTTTGCTCCGATGACGCCTGTTACATAACGGGGGCGGTATTCGCCGTTGACGGTGGCTTCAGCGGCGGCGGAATTTTGTCGCGATCCAAAAGACAGGAAACGGCTTCCTGATCAGGGACTGCGCCCGTCAAGACTGCTCGCGCCGATCTTCTCGGATATGGCATCTGCAGCGGAACGCAAATCCTTCGTGATAGCAACGGCTTCGCTCGCGCCGATTTTCTCCAGCCGCAGCAGCGGCACGGTCAGCGCGGCGACCGCGCGACCCGATGCTTCAAGGACCGGGCAGCTGAAGGCCAGGATGTTGGAATATCCTTCGTCGTTGTCGAAATTGCCGCCCTCCGACGACACCTTGTCGAGCGCCGCCATCACCTTCTTGACGCTGACGCGATCGTACTTGGCAATATCCTCTGCCAGTTCCTGCCGTCTTGCGTCGAGTTGGAACGCCGCCAGTACTTTGGCGGAAGCGTATTGCTGGGTAAGCGGAAACACCGCGCCAAGCTTGACCGACCAGCCCATCAGCCATTGCGGCTCAATTCGCGCGATCACCATGAATTGCTCGCCGTGCAACACCGACAGGTGACAGGACAGCGTCACGCGGCGGGCCAGATCTTCCATGACGGGAAGTGCGGCCTGCAACAGCCGCTCCGTCGGCGGAAACTGCGAAGCGATCCGGAACAGCTTCAGGGTCAGCGTGTATTCGCCGGTCTTCGGATCGCGCGTGACATATCCGCGCCGTTCCAGAACGACCAGCATTCTGAAAATCTCGCTCACCGAGCGGCCAACGCGCTCCGCAAGCTGCTTTTGGCTCAGCCCGTCCGGGACGCCCGCAAGTGCTTCAAGCAGATCGAGACCCTTTTCGAGGGCTGGAGCTCCGGCCTGGATGACCTTCTTCGCCTTCTTCATCTATTGGGCCCTTGGCAGAAATCTGACATCGCGATCCCCTGGTGCGGCTGGCTGAGGTGGAGCATTGTCGATGTATCCAATCCCTTCGGGGACGGAAAGTGTGCCGCCCACCTGTGCCCAGGCCTTCGCCGGTCATTCAAGCCTGAAAGCCACCATGAGGCCTATAGGGCCATGTTTTCCGCTCTGACGACCGCGGCAGGGCGCTAGAAATGACAGGGACAATCGCGCCGGCGCCGGTTTAACGATCTGAGACTCACTTCCGCTTCCCCCGCTAGAACTACTACTCTAGTGTGAATCCAACTCGCAAAGTGACCTGATAATGTCGGACTGACCCTTTTTCGATATGGCCTCTCGTTTGCACGACTTCGAACCATTTCATTTCGCGAATGGTCTTTGATGCGCGGGTGACGGCATTTTGAATGGCATCCTCGATACTTTTTTCGGAAGATCCTACGAGTTCTAGGATCTTATAAACGTGATCCTTCATTTCGGTGACTGGCATGGTGAACCTCCGCTGGGGAACCAAGTCTATTCTGAACGAGTTCTGACCTCTCGAGTTCCGCTACTTCTGCGAGGGAAGCTGGGGCGGACCGCAGGGATCGAACTCTACACCTTCGGAATTTCCGCAAGGGGTCAAAAGCGCCGATGGCGGAATGGCCGTTTCTGGCGCGAACCGACCATTTATAGGTGCCACAGTGAGATTGTAACCGGCGCCTTACGACCCCTGCGCTCGTTCCAAAAACGCGAATCGCTTCGATGCGGTCCACACAGCTCTTTGAACACAAGGGGACCAGAAGGTGGCGCCTCATGGACGGCTGCGGCGTTTCGCAGATTATGTTGCAGCGCTTCCATGAGAGCATCACAGCGGATGGCGACGCGCAGTCCCCTTTACCGCTCGCAGGGAATGCTGCCCGGCGCTAACATCGGCCATCGTATCGAACCGGATGTCGCCAATGAACGGAACGGGTGCAACGTTTGCACTGGAAAGCGTGTCGCAGGAGTTCGCTCTCTTCCGGACGCTCAGTGGAGAGCAGCGGATGAAGGCTCTCAACGCAATGGTCCGACAGGATCTCGTGCGCGGGCAGATGCTCGTTGCACAGGGAGGCCCCTCGGATTCACTGTTTCTGGTGCTGCACGGCGCGCTCGCTGTGTGCAAAAACGGCAACCCCGAACCCGTCGCAGAGCTTCGCGCCGGCGAATTGGTAGGCGAAATCGGCTTTTTCGCCAATGTCCCGCGCACCGCGGATGTGATTGCGATCCGCGATACGAGCGTGCTTACGCTGACGCGCGCGCGCTACCAGGAGCTTACCAGGGATGCCCCGGCCATCGTCGAGGCACTACTTGCGGCCGTCGCGCAACGTCTGGGCATCGAGACCGCGCGGTTCAAACCGCTTCGCGCGTCGCCGAGGGCGCGAACCGTGGCCCTGATTGACGGCGGCCGCGAGCCAGCGCCAGAGGGCTTCGAGCGCAGCATGCTGGATGGGCTTGCCGCCACCGATGCCGAGATCGTCGATCCAGCCCGTGTCTCCGCGATGTTTCCCGGGCTGTCGTTAGACGCACCCGAAATCGCCGATTGGCTCAACAAACTCGAACACACCGCCCCGCTTGTGGTCTATCTCGGCTGCCGCGAAGCTTCTGGCTGGGTGCGTAAGGCGATCCGCCAGGCCGACATGGTTGTGTTTGTGTGCCGTGGAGATGCGCCGTCACACCCATTGACGGAGGTCGAAACGTTCGCGTGCAAAATTCATCCAGTGCCGGCGCGACGCCTCGTTCGCGTTCATGACCAGCGGAGCGGTCACGTCAGTGGAACCGCGGCCTGGCTTGCCCGGCTTCCCTGCTTCATGCACCACCATGTTGCGCTCCAGGATCAGGTTGACATCGACAGCCTGATCCGCTTCCTCCGTGGCCGTGCGATCGGGTTCGTAGCCGCTGGTGGGGGCAGCTTGGGGACGGCGCATGTCGGTATCTACAAGGCCTTTCGCGAACGCGGCGTGATGTTCGACATCTTTGTGGGCACCAGCGTCGGGGCGGCGATGCTGGCCGGATTTGCGAAGAATTTAGAGGTAGAGGAAATCGAGCGCGGCACTCACGATATATTCGTCAGGAGCCGCAGCTTCCGGCGACCGACCTGGCCGCGTTACGCTCTGCTGGATCACAAGGCGTTCGATCGTGCGCTCGCCGATCAATATGGCCGCGCCTGCCGGATCGAGGATTGCTGGCGGCCTTTCGCGGCCGTCGCAACCAATCTTTCGAACTCATAATCTCGAACTGATCCGATCCGGGCTAATGTGGGAGGCGGTCCGTGCATCGAGCGCAATTCCCGGACTGTTACCGCCATTCTATACGCGAGATGGCAACATGCTTGTCGATGGATGCCTGATCGATAATGTTCCGCTGGCGCCGATGCATGAACTAAAGACGGGTCCCAATCTGGTCGTGCATTTCGGCGAGCCGGCGGCCGAAATGTTTGACGTCGCCTACGACGCCCTTCCTGGGCGGCTTGAACTCTTCGCAGCCATGCTGATGCCGTTCCGCAGGAAACTTCTTCCGGCCGCACCGAGTGCGGTCAACGTATTGTGGCGGAGCCTCGTGGCGCATCAGCGTTATGATGCCCTGCCGACGACGCCGCTCGATTTGGTCATGCGGCCACCCCGGCCGCTCGGGGTTGAGGTGACCGACTTCGACCGCCATACGGAAATTTTTGACGCGTCTTACCTTTGGGCCCGACAGGCCATTGTTGCGCAGCTGGCAGAGGGCAATTCTGCAATTGCCGCCATCCTCGCCGCTGGCAAGCTGGCCCCAAAACGACCCGGTCATCTCGTCGAACTCGCCGGCAACGCTCTATCAAGATGAGCCGCAGCGTGAGCGCGCCTTTGCGCTAAATGCTAACTCGGCGGTTCGTCTCGTACCTAAACTCACCACAATCATCCTCACCGCCCAGTACGCATTTCTTGACCGCTATTGCAGCCGAAGCGGTTTTCGAACGTCATATAGATCCAGAAAGGCTTTGTTTGCGAGCGACCGGCGGCTTCTGGCGCAGAGCGGCCGATCAGCATTGCCCATGTAGACTACGGCTCCAAGCCGGTAGCCGGACGTAGCACGGGCACCACGTCGCGGGACGAAAAAAATAATTCAGAGAATTTTGCGTAAAAAAATGAGGTTCTAATCTACCGGTCCCGGGCTTTACTCGTCAAAGTTTTGGTACCCCTGGGGGACGAGATGCCCGCGTCGGAAAAATAATGCCTCGAAAGCAAAGCCACATCATGTGAGCATGCGAGCAGCGAGTTCGGCGCTCCGATTAGGCGCCCACAACACAATGAGATCGTTGTGGTTCTGTTGTTGGACGAGTGACGTGATGTCGAGATCGCTCGAAGGCCGGTGGTAGGGAGTGCCGAATGGGCCAAAAATCTTCGCGTATGAGAAAAAATCCCTGAGTGACAGTGGGACCGGTCCGCAGGAAAGCGGTCATTGGGGATACATCCAGCCCCGGGTTTCACCGGTATTGCGGCTGACCCCTGACGTAGTCGACATGCCATTTGCCGACACGCATCAACGTGTATCTAATTTCACTGCAATTACTGCATGGTCCTCTTACCCGCTTTCAACGGTTCCGGAGTTAGACAATCCGAGCACATCAGAACGGTTTATGGACTGAAATCTGTAGAACAGCTTGAACCGATTGGGCATTGGCGCGCGTTATCGCTGTTACAAAGAGTTTTACGCCCGCCTGGTCGCGCCGCCTTCCACGTCGCCATCATCATCTGCAATTCAACAGCCTGACCAGATGCAGTCCGAATTCCATCAATGATTTGTTGGCGAATGGCAGGATCGTCCATGCGCAAACTTTTGCGTCTTCGCTAGTCTTTGAGTGTTGTTGCGTGGCTAAGAATCGCAAGTTGTTGTTATCGCCATCCTCTGTTGCCCGCTGGTAGCGGCTTGGCGAGCCACCATCTGTCGACCTCTTCCTCGCCAAGCCTCTTTGCAGCGCTTCCACGCTCACTTCCTGTGGGGGTTTCACCTGTATGTTTAATTGCATCCAATTTGGTTGACTGACATGGCCGACAGAACACGGCCATCGCCAGCGCTCCAATTCCCGTTGCAGGCAGATGAAACTCATACGCATTGCTGTCCTGGACGACGCGGCGGCCATAAGGCGTCTGGATCCACTTCAGGCGTCTATGGACAGTGAGGAAGCCCATATGCTCAAGCGCCCTGATCGCGGTGATGACAGCCTGTTTGCTCTTACGGGACAGCTTTGCGATGGCCTCGATCGACGGATAAAGTCGGCCGTCGATCTTTTTGATTACATACAGAAGCGTCCGCAGGACCTCGATCCCCACGGCGCCGATTGAGCCGCCATGCTTTCCCTTCGCACGGCAGTTCCAAGACTTCTGCTCGATCATCTTGGCGACGAACCAAACCCTGGCGATGAAATTCCGGTCGAGATTGTTCTTGGGCGGATCCTTAAAGCCCGATCCACGACGAAACTTGCTGACGCGCCTGGCGGCGAGCAGCGCATCGATTTGTTCGGCTTCTGCATGGTGCAGCCGCTTGCACGCTTCAGCCGCTTGACGAGGTCCGCTTCGCCATTCAGCGGCCCTTTCTGGAGTGCTGCTCTGTTCCGGAACAACACCATCCGAGATCGGCATTGCCAACGGCTGATCTGAACCGCCTGCCCCTCCTCGAGACTGGCTGCTGGTCCGCTTCGACAGGTACGTCGCATGCCACTCTCTTGACGCCCGCAATCGCTCGTCACAGCTGCGTGCGCTCACAGCCGCGCACTCGAGGCTGACTTGCGAATCGCAGCGAGCATTCTCTTGCGGACGCGAAAAGTTCCTAACGGCCGGTCGTCAGCCGCGAACGCTTTGAATTTTTTTCGGTCAGTCTGGACGTATCGACCAAGCCGCCGACGGCCAATATAGACCGAGTGCTCGATCGGATTTTGCTGTAGCGCCTTATCGGTTCCGCGGGGAGCGGTCATTGCGGCGCCCCCCGTGAACAGGGCGCGAACCGATTAAGCGGACATTCTGCGGACTGATGAGTCTGAAAACGCAAGAAAGTGGCGCACCCGACACGATTCGAACGTGTGACCTTTGCCTTCGGAGGGCAACGCTCTATCCAGCTGAGCTACGGGTGCGTGGGGGTTCATTTAGCCGATTGATCCAGCCTCGGCAACGGCTGAGGAGGGTAGGGAGCAAGGCCCGAAACGCAAATATCCGAACCGCGTCGGATGGCCGCGCGCCGGGAATGCCCCAAACCCTGAGCCAGCCGGGCCCTACGCCGGAACGATCACCTTGCCGATCGGCCAGAGCGCTATTCCGGCGAGCTTCACATGGGCCCAGGCGAAGGGAATGCCGATGATCGTTACGGCAAGGGCGATCGCGGTCGCGATATGTCCGAGCGCGAGCCACCATCCTGCCAGCAACAACCAGATCAGGTTGCCGATCAGACCCAGCGGTCCGGTGCCGATATCGGAACGGCCGGTGAGGCTGTCGCGGCGCACCGCTTTTTGTCCGAACGGCAGCAAGGTATAAGCGGCGATATTGAACGCCGCTCTTGCCCAGGGCAGGCCGATGATCGTGATGGCCATGATGACGGCGGCGACCACCCAGCCGGCAGCCATCCAGAAGCCGCCGAAGACGATCCAAAGCACGTTCAGAAGGATGGAAACCGGAGGCATGTTACTTCTTCAAATCTGAATGGCGCGCCGTCGCGCCGCGCTCGACAGTCTATAAGCCTTTCGCGGCCCGGGCGATAGCAAGTCAGGTGGGGAATCGAGGAGACATGCCAGGCCGGCTTCCCGCCGCAGCCGACAGGCGCTGGATCAGCGGCGATAGCGATTGCCGCGCGAATAGACCGGACGGCTTTCCTGCAGCGGACGGCTTGCCGGATTGACACGCGCCTCGCTCAGGTTCCGAGCGGCCGGCTTCAGCTCTTCAAGGAAAATCGGCATGGAAAAATAATAGCCCTGCGCATAGCGAATCTTGGTGGCGGCCTGCAGGTAGGTGAGTTCCTCGAACAATTCGATGCCTTCCGCGATCACCGTCATGCCGAGGGCTTCGCTCAGCGATTCGATCGCTCGCAGGATGCCCTGGCTGCGCGGGCGTTTATGAATGTCGGTAATGAACGAACGGTCGATCTTGATTTCGTCGGCGGTGATGTCGGCCAGCGCCGACAGCGACGAATAGCCGATGCCAAAATCATCGATCGAAATCCTGACCCCGAGTTTGCGGAACATCGGCAGGATTTCGGTCTGGAAATGGGTTTTCGCGACAAAGGCGTCTTCCGTCACCTCGATCATGAAGCGCTCGGGATATCCGGTCGCCTCGAGGGCCTGTGCGAACGGACGCATGAACTCCGGATTGCCGGCCTGCTTTGCCGCAACGTTCATGCTGATGGTGGTATCGTGACCGAATGTTTCGTTGATGAGATCGATCGACCTGACGATCTCGGCCAGCACCAGATGCGTCAACTCATCGATCAGGCCCAATTCGACCGCGAGATTGATGAAGGTGCCGGGAGCCTGGATCACGCCTTCGTCGTCGCGCAGCCGGACCAGCGCCTCGATGCCCTTGATATCCTGGGTTCTGATGTCGACCTTGGCCTGAAAGGCACAGCAAAAGCGCTTTTCCAGGATCGCAAGCCGCAGCGACTGCTCGACTTTCATCCGCGCTTGCGCTTCGCGCTCCATGCCTTCGTCGAAGAAGGCGGCAGCCCCCTTGCCGTCGTGCTTGACCCGATACATCGCAATATCGGCGTTCTGACGCAGCACGTCGTAGCTGCGGCCGTGATCGGGATAAAGACTCACCCCGATCGATGTGGAGGCAAATATTTCCGATCCATCGATAAAAAACGGCGCTCTGAGCCGTTGCAGCACAAACCGGATATACTCCGCTACCTCTTGCTCATTTTCGACCGGGTTGAGCAACAACAGGAATTCGTCGCCGCTGATCCGCGACAGCATGTCGGATTCGCGCAAATCCAGCCCAAGCCGCTTGGCGACCTCTACCAATAGCGCATCCCCGACCGTATGGCCGTAGTAGTCGTTGATGTGCTTGAAATTGTCGACGTCGAGAAAGGCGAGCGCGAATTTGCCTGTTTCGGCGCGCTGCAAGAGGCTGTTGGCACGATGTTCGATCACCCGCCGGGTCGGCAGTTCGGTCAACTCGTCATAATAGGCCGACCGGAACAGCTGATCTTCGAGGGCCTTTTGCTCGCTGATGTCGGCAGAGCTCGAAAGCAACAGATTGCGGTCCGCGATGCGAACCGGGCGATGGCTGGTCAGCAGGACCTGTTTGACCGGGCCGCTGGTGAAGCATTCTTCCGCAACGACAGCGCGCCCGATGCGGAGCAGCTCGATACCGTTTTGGCGACGGTGATCCAATTGCATGGAAGGTCCCGCCGGTACAATCCCAAGCTGGGCCGCCGCAGCATCGTTCATCAGCAGGAAGCGGCCCTGCTCGTCCTGAACGGTGACGCCACTGGGGAGCATTCTGAACACGTCCTTCAGAATGCCGAGCTCGCTCTCTCCAACGAGTTCGTCCTCGGCCACCAGTGCGGCGGTCTGCATGTCGTATTGGGTGCGGTTTTGCATCTGCGCCGAACATGCCAAGGTCTCTTGTAGTTTTGGTTAAGTGGAACCAGAAAAAACGAGGGCAGTTGTGCGAGCGCGCAGTTTTGATTTGGCCCGCCTCCATCGTCATTAACAGATGGTCAACGCCAGCAAGCAGGGAGAAGCGCCGGCACTCAGCTTCGCGGTACGCGGCACTGCATGGTGCAATGAATCCCGGTTTTCAGGAATGCAATTTCAGTCTTGCCGTCGAATGGCTTAAGCGCCGAATTCAGCAATCTGGTCCCGAAGCCGGCTTTCCCGACCGCTCCCACCGGCGGGCCTTCGGTCTCATCCCAGGCAATATTGAGACGATCGTCCGTCACCGACCACGACACCTGCAAGAGCCCGCGAGGGGAGGAAAACGCGCCATACTTTCCGGCGTTGGTGGCAAGCTCATGAAATATCAACGCAAAGCTCACCGCGAGCTTGGCGGGAAGAAACAGCGGATTGCCGTTCAGGGTAAACCGGACATGTCCGTAAGGTCCGAGTTCGGAGAGCAGGAGGTCCTTGATATCGCAACCGCTGCCGTCGACCTTTGCGATCAATTCGTCGGTGGCCGACAGCGCCCGCATCCGCTGATCGATGCGGGCCCAGATTTGCGGTTCATCCTGAAGGACTTGATGAAGAACGGCGTGAATTGTCGACAATTTGTTCTTTAGCCGGTGCTGAAATTCCTCGACCACGAGCTTGCGATACTCTTCCTCCTCGATCAGGCGCTTGGCGATCTGTCGTTGTTGCGCCGCGATGGATCGAAAATGCTCGACGCCCCAAATCGTGAGGCCGGACACGACCAGAAAGATTGCGGAAAGCGCGAGCCTTGCAAGATCGACCGACCCGTCGCCGAAGTTGAGGGTCAGGCCGAGTGTGCCTGCGACCAGCGCCGTCAGGATTCCGATCCGGAAACCGCCGAACGCGGTGGCAAACAAGACGGCCGGGTAATACGGCGTGAAAAATACATCCGGCCGGATCAGGGAAAGACACCAACGGGCCAGGCTCGATAAAACGATGCAGCAGGCGGCAAACCCGATGCTGAAAAGCGGTGACGGCAGCGACGTTCCGTGCCAGCCCCGCCGAAATTCGTCGATTAATTTCCCCATGCGTCATATCAGCCGATCAGCAAATCCAAAATAAGGCTTAACGATAATAGGGCCTGGCGCAGCAGAAAGGGCGCAGTCCGAGACCACCAAGCGAAACCCGGATTTGGCAAGGCAAACAAGCATGGCTTGCGCACCTTCGGCAAGCCGGGGATATACTGAACCCGAGCATTGCCAGAACAAGGAGAACACGATGGGACGGCTGGATGGCAAGGTCGCGGTGATCACCGGCGCGACAAGCGGCATCGGTCTGCGCACCGCCGAGATATTTGTTGCCGAAGGCGCCAAGATCGTGATCGCCGGCCGCCGTGCGCCGGAGGGCGAGGCGCTGGCCAGGAAACTCGGCGCCGCCTGTGTCTTCCGCCAAACCGATGTCACGGTTGAAGAACAGATGCGCGCGCTGATCGGGCATACGATCGAACAATTCGGCCGCATCGATTGTCTGTTCAACAATGCCGGCGGTCCAGCCCAGACCGGCGGCATCGAAGGCCTCGAGGTTGCCCGCTTCGACGCGGCGATGGCAACACTGGTGCGCAGCGTGATGCTCGGCATGAAGCATGCAGCACCGCATATGCGCCGGCAGGGCTCGGGCAGCATCATCAACAACGGCAGCATCGCCGGAAGGCTTGCCGGTTTCTCGTCGTCGGTGGTCTACGGTGCCGCCAAGGCCGCGGTCATTCACCTCACCAAATGCGTGGCGATGGAACTGGGCGAAGCCGGCATCCGCGTCAACAGCATTTCGCCGGGCGTGATCGCCACCGGCATCTTCGGCAAGGCGCTCGGCCTCTCGGTTGAGGCGGCAGAGAAAACGCTCGATGTGATGCGCGAAGCCTACAAGACCGCGCAACCGATTCCACGCGCCGGGTTACCCGAGGACATCGCCCATGCCGCGGTGTTTCTCGCCAGCGACGAATCCAGCTTCGTCAACGGGCACGATCTGGTGGTGGATGGTGCCATCACCGGCGGCCGCAACTGGACCGCGCAGCAGCAGGGCTATGTCACCCTGCGCAAGGCGTTCGATCAGGATGCGGGATGAATTTCCAACAATGATACCGGAAGACGATTGACCAGGTCCGCGTAGGGGCGTGTGAGGAGGCGGCATGAACGCGAGGCTTGAAAGAAAGCTGCGATTGCTGGTCGCCATTATTGTCGGCAGCGTCATCGGGGCTATCGGTTTTGTTCTCGCACGGGGCTTCACCTCTCTTATCGGAGTAGAAGTAGGTATCCTGTATGGGCTGATCCTCAGCGTCGCGATCGGAGGTATTTCGCAGTTCGTCCTCGAAGGTCCGATGCGGGGCCGGCTCGGAGGCCTTTCGTTCACAGCCAGTCTGGTGGTGCGAAGCGCGATCTGCGCGGCGATCATTGTCCCCGTGCTTTTCTTCCAATTGGGCGACGTCATCGCCGGGAAGCCTCCCGATCCGCTTCATAGCGGCTTCTGGACATCGATCGCCTATTCCGTTGCATTCGTGATTCTGGCGAATCTCGTTATCGGGATCGCCAACATCATCGGGCCGCGCGCGTTCCTGAACTTCATCATCGGCCGATATCATTCCCCGGTCGAGGAAAACCGCTTCGTGCTGTTTGTCGACATCGCAGGATCGACCGGGCTCGCCGAGCGTCTCGGCGGCGTCGCCATTCACCGTCTGCTCGATCGTACCTTTCGCCTTCTTACCCTCGCCGTCGTGGACTATCGCGGCGAAGTCCTCAATTATGTCGGCGACGAGGTGATCGTGACCTGGCGCGAACGCGACGGCGCGATCGATTGCCGCCCGCTGCGCTGCTTTGTAGCGATGCGGCACGAGTTGTCGGGCGTATCGAGCCAATTCGAGCGTGAGTTCGGAGTCGTGCCGCGGATTCGCGGCAGCCTGCATTTCGGGCCGGTCGTTGTCGGTGAAATCGGCGACGTCAAACGCGCCATCGTCTTTAACGGCGACGTCATGAATATTGCCGCACGGCTTGAAGAACTCAGCCGAACCGTGGATGGCGGCTTTCTGGCCTCCCGCACGGCGATGGAACGGTTCAGCTCCATGCTGCCGTTTGCCATTCGTGACCTCGGGCGGCTTCCAATTCGCGGACGCGCCGATGGCATCGACGTGGTCGGTATTGACGAGCCCAACGGGACCCGGGAAAGTATCGCCGCGAAGCCGAAGGCCTACGATCGGGGCGGCGGATAGCCGTTCAGGGGAGAGAGCAATGTTCGCAATGCCGCGAGGGCGGACGGAAGTTCGGCCCATCTACATGGCCGGTCTGGCCGGTCTCGCCTGTGCATTCGTTATCGGCAAGACATTGCCGCTCGCCATGGAAGCGGTCTCAACGATTGTCGCGCCGCTGTGCGCGGTCGCAGGCCCCGCCGGATCGGCGCTCGATACCGTCGAGCCGATTGCCTCATATGTTTTGCCGAATGTACCGGGCAAGCGTGTCACGATCGTGCGGGTATTCTACGGTCCCGGCGGATTTACCCGTGCGCACCGGCATGCGGGCTCTGTCACCGCCTATGTCACCAAAGGCGAAATCCGCTCGCAGCTCGGTGGAGGTCCTGTCGAGACCTTCAAGGTCGGTCAATCGTTTTTCGAACCGCCTGGGGCGACCCATCTGGTCTCGGCTAACGCCAGCAACACCGAACCTGCGGAGCTGATCGCGGTGTTTGTCGCCGACGAGGGCGCGCAACTGACGACGTTCATCGAATAAAGCGCTTTCTGGCGCGTTATCTCAAACCCGCGCCAGCCTCACGCGCAATCCATCCCGCGGCTTCGGGATCGGCCACATCTGCCAGTCCGGCGTGACGCCCGGCTCCAGCGAAACGCTGAGGTTTTGCAGGAAATGCCGTGCAAAGCATTTCGCCTGCATGTAGGCGAAGTGCAGCCCGAGGCACATATGCGCGCCGCCGCCGAACGGCACCCAGGCGAAGCGATGGCGGGCGCGTTGCGCTTCGTCGGTGAAGCGCATCGGATCGAACGTTTCCGGATCGGGCCAGATCTGGGGCATGTGATGGGTGAACAGCGGGTTGATTCCGACCAGCGTGCCCGCGGGTATCGCGTAGCCCAAAAAGCTGAAGTCCCGCGTCGCGCGTCGTGGCAGGGACGGCACCGGCGGCTTCATCCGCATTGCCTCCTTGAACGCCATCTCGTTCAGCGGCATGGCTTCGAGATTGTCCGATGTCGTCGGCCCGTCAGCGGCGACGCCCAGCGCATTGACTTCGTCGCGCAATTTGCCTTGCCACTGCGGATTGGCGGCAAGGGCTGCCACAAAGGATGTCAGCGACGAGGTCAGCGTGTCGTGCGCGGCCATCATCAGAAAACTCATGTGATCGACGATATCCTGGGTCGAGAGCAGCGCGCCGTCCTCGTGGGTGGCGCGGCATAGCTGCGAGAACAGGTCTTCGCCGCCCTTGGCGCGACGGATCGGAATCTGTTTCGAAAAATAGGCGACGACGCGCGCGCGGCCCTTGACGCCGCGTGCCATTTGGGTGCCGGGCAGAGGTCGGCGGATCGGGGTAACCGCTGCCGCGACCATATCGACGAACGCGCGCGTGATATCGTCGACCTCGGGCCCGATGCTTGCGCCGAGAAACGAAGTCGCCGCCAGATCGAGCGTCAGTTGCTTCATCGCGGGGTAAAACAGCATCGGTCCCGGCTGCGCCTTCCACTGCGCGACCCGCGCCGCGATCCCGGCGTCGAGGGCGGCGAGATAGGATTTCATCGGCCCGGCCTTGAACGCAACCGAAAGCGCACGCCGGTGCAGGCGATGCTCGTCGAAATCAAGCAGCATCAGGCCGCGCGGAAACAACCTGCCGAGGACGGTCTCCCAGCCGTGGGTCGAGGAGAACAGCCTGCTCTGGTCGAACAGCACAAGTTCATTGGCTTCAGGCCCGAGCAGGGTGATGCTGGTTTCGCCGAGCACGCGGCTGCGATAGACCAGACCGTGCTTGGCGGCCATCCGCTCGACTTCACCTTTGGGGTCCGCGAGGATCGCCAGCGTCCGGCCGACGATCGGCCAACCCTCGTCGCCCGGGATGTGCGTCAGCGAGGTGCGTTTGGCCGGCGTCAGGATGTTCGCGGGAGAAACCACACTCTGCATGGACATGGCAATGGCTCCGATCGGTCTTAATGGATCCGCCGGACTGCAACCTTGTCGTGCTCGCAGGTCCGGGTCGATGTCGTCGGCGTAGTCCCAAGCTGATAAAATAACCGCTTTGTCAGAACTGTGCAAAGGCTCATGCCAGAGCGTTTTCAGCGAAGGCCTGCCCCCTCACTTGATGCGGGAGCCTGCCCCGGACTTGATCCGGGGCGGATGCTGTTTCGGTTAAGAAAACTCGTCAAAATCAGCAAATAGGGCGTTCGTTCCGATTCGATCGGAACGGAGGCCCCAACGCATCAGCCGCTTACGCCTTCCCCTGCCGCTTCGCGGCTTCCTTTTGCAGGTCCGGCGCGTTGACAGCCGGAATCGCGACGCGTCCGGGCCCGGTGACCGCCAGAGCCGCGGCGGCCTTGTCGTTTTCCATGATCTTGGCCATCACGGCCTGGCCCGCGCGCTCGAAAACCGCGCGGTTCTCGATCACGAATTTCTGCGACTTGCGCAGGCCGTCGATATAGCCGTTGATTTCCGGAACCACATAGCGCGCCACCATGTCCCAGCTGCGGCGGGTATTTTCGGGGTTGGCCCAGTCATGCGCGAAGCCGACGATGGTGCCGACGCCGCCGCTGACATCCATCAGGTTCTTGATGGTTTTGACCAGATCGTCCGGGGTGCCGATGGTGGACGCCGCAGCCTCGCCCCCGGCGGTCTGCTCCACCGCTTCCTCAGCCGATTTGAAGGCCTGCAGCCCCGGCCGCTTCAGCGTGCCGACATTGTATTCGTTGTGCCAGCGCAGCAGTCCGGCGCCGGCTTCGCGCTGCGCCTGTTCGCGGGTCTCGGCGATGTGCCAGCTCAACAGCACGCGCCAGTTCGACCGGCTGACGGTGGTGCCGTGCTTCTTGGCCGCGTCCTCGGCAAATCCCCATTGCGTCGGCAACGCCATCAGGCCTTGCGTCGACATCGAGCCCAGCGAAATGATGCCGATGCCGTATTTGCCGGCCAGCGTCATGCCCGACGGCGAGATCTGCGACGCCACCACGAATGGCATCTCTTCCTGCAGCGGCAGGATTTGCAGCGCGGCATCATTCATGGTGAACCAGTCGCTCTTGGCCGTGACGCGCTCGCCGTTGAACAGCCGGCGAATGACCGCAATCGCCTCGTCCTGGCGATCGCGTTGCGTCATCGGATCGATGCCGAGCGTATGCGCGTCGGAGGCCAGCGCACCCGGGCCGGAGCCGAAGATGGCGCGGCCCCCGGTCATGTGGTCGAGCTGCACCATGCGTTGCGCGACGTTAAAGGGATGATGATAGGGCAGCGAGACCACGCCGGTGCCGAGCTTGATGCGCTTGGTGCGCTCGCCGGCGGCCGCCAGAAACATCTCCGGGGAGGCGATGGTTTCCCAACCCGAGGAATGATGCTCGCCGCACCAGAACTCGTCGTAGCCGAGCGCGTCGAGCTGTTCGACGAAATCGAGATCGCGGCGGAATTGCAACATCGGATGCTCGCCGATCGGGTGATGCGGGGCGAGGAAGGCTCCGAATTTGAGGCGCGCCATGGACTTTCTCTCCGGAATTTATTGTTCTTGGGTTGCTCGGCCCCAAACTACGGGGTGAGGAGCAAGAGGGCAATCGCCGAAACTGCCGACGAAGCATGGTTGTCCTGCAGACCTTGACATACCGTCACCCGGAATTTTCCCAGTACCGAGAGCCGGTGCATGCCAACTACAAGCACGCGATCGTCGACGCCAGGGAAACCGGAACATTGGTGCTCAACGATGTCTATTTCCACGGCGACAGGGAAGCCGCCCCTGCGCTGGCGGGACAATCGGCGGGCTTGATCGACGCGGTGAAGTCGGCGCAACACATCATCAAGGAAACCGTGGCGCAGTTCTTCGCCATCACCGGCAGGCTCGGCGGCCTGGCCACGGCGCACACATTCGGTTGAAGCATTTGCCTGTGAAGACCTCATCCTTCGAGACGCGGCCTGCAGCCAAGTCTACGCAGGCTGCGTAAACTTGCCTGCGTGGCCGCTGCTCCAGCGACAACGGCGAAGCCGTTACGCGGGGATGAGGGCTTTTCGGCGCGCGCCGCCGGCGCGAGGCCTATCGCAAAACGGCAATCGGCCAACGGCCGCGCAGCATGCTTACCTCGAAGGTAATCGCCGGAACGACCGAAACCTGAAATCATCCGCGGCATCGGATTTCGGACCAGACCGTTCACCATGCATCAGATCGTCTCAGCCACCGTGGACTCTTCGCGCCGCTGGTGGGTACTGGCGATCGTCGTCGCGGCGCAATTCATGTTCGGGGTCGATGCCTTCATCGTCAATGTTGCGATCCCGACCATTGCCGTCGAATTGCACGCCAGTTCGGCGCAGATCGAGGCGGTGATTGCGATCTATCTCATTGCCTATGGCACGCTGGTAATTACCGGCGGCCGGCTCGGCGATATCTACGGCACCAGGAATGTATTTTTGGCCGGCGTACTGGGTTTCACGCTCACGTCGCTGTGGTGCGGGCTGGCGCAGACCGGACCCGAATTGATCCTCGCGCGGCTGGCGCAGGGCGCGACCGCGGCGCTGATGGTGCCGCAGGTGCTCGCCACCCTTCATCTGCTGTTTTCCGACGCTTCGCGTGGCCGGGCCTTTGGCATTTACGGCATGGTGCTTGGCCTTGCGGGCGCGGCCGGCTTTTTGCTCGGCGGCGTACTGGTGACGTCGGATCTGGCCGGATTGGGCTGGCGCGCTGTTCGTCGCATCGGCGCTGTTTGCGCTGTCGATTATGATTTGTGCCGCATTTCTGTCATGGATGCGCCGCGCGCATTAACCTCGATTGTCACGATGCCCAGCAAAATCCTTGGGGCAAAATTCTCCGTGAACGACAGTACACGGCCTTTCTATTTTGCAGTGCAGCAATTATCTGGTCTTGGTTGAGTTGCGAATCTCTCGCCAAGGAGCCTGCCGGTGTCTCTCGCCAATAATGTCGAATTTCTGCGACGCCTGTCAAAGATAAACAGAATCAATGGTCTAGGAGATTTGGGGCGACCAAACCAAAGCCAAAGCCCGCTGGTCGAGGTGACCGGCTTTGGGGCCAATCCGGGTGACCTCAGGATGTTCTCGTTTGTGCCGGATGAGCTGCAGCCGAAGCCCGCTTTGGTCGTCGTTCTGCACGGATGTGGTCAGACCGCCTCCAGCTACGATCTGGGTGCCGGCTGGTCCAGCCTGGCGACGCGTTATGGCTTTGCACTGCTGATGCCGGAGCAGCAGGCGTCCAATAACCCCAACGGATGCTTCAACTGGTTCAATCCGGAAGATACCGCGCGCGATAGCGGCGAAGCCTGCTCGATCAGGCAAATGATCACGCGGATGGCAGGCGATGCCGGCATCGATCCGCATCGCGTCTTCGTCACCGGGATTTCCGCCGGCGGCGCCATGACGTCCGTCATGCTGGCGACCTATCCCGAGGTGTTCGCCGCTGGCGCGATCATCGCCGGGCTACCGTTCGGCGCTGCGACCAATGTGCGCGAAGCGTTGAGCAGAATGTTCCAGTCGCCGTCCCACCCGGCCGGCGAATTGGGAGATCTGGTGCGCAATGCGTCCAATCATAAAGGGCCGTGGCCGAAACTCTCGGTATGGCACGGCAGCGCCGATCGCACGGTCAACCCCGCCAACGCCAACGAGATCGTCAAGCAGTGGCTCGACGTGCATCAACTGCCTTCGGCGCCGATGTCGGAGGGGACCGTCGACGGCTATCCGCATCAGGTCTGGTGGAACGCGGATGGCGAAACCACCGTCGAATCCTACACCATCACCGATATGGCCCATGGCACCCCGCTTGGTGTCGCCGACAATGACGAGCGGTACGGCGCCCAGGGCGCGTTCCTGATCGAGGCGGGAATCTCGTCCTCGTATCACATTGCGAGTTTCTTCGGCCTGACCGACTGGATTGGCCAGCCCAAGGAGGTGGAGGCTGTGAAGGAAGCCGCAAGGCCAATTCCCGGATATTCCGGTGCGCCGGCCCGGACGGCGGATATTGCGACCGTGCTTAAGCCGCTGACGACACTAAGCCGCCATGCCGAGCCACCCCGTCAGCCCAAAAGTCGCCACATCGACATCGGCGCCGTCATCACGCGCGCGCTCACGGCCGCGGGCCTGATGAAATAGGGGCTACCCTCAGGTTCATCGGCCGCGGCGGTGTTCCGCAGACTGACCGATCCGCGGCTGCCGCGCAGGCTTCCGCGATTTTGTATCGCCGATCAGGGTTTATCGGAACCAAATGGCGGGCCCCGAGTTTTCTGGGAATTGTGACCGGCGATTAAGTTCCGGCTGCTAGTTTGGACTGAACGCGCCACCGGTCATCCCTGATGTTGAAGATCAAAAGTCTGAGTTCTGCGGATTTTCTCGCCGGCGGCGGGGAGATGGGCGCTTAACGCGCGCTTACCGCTGGGCGACTGGTCCGCTGGGGCCGCCTGAGACCTGGCCGCAAGGCCTTGCGGACGGCAGTGCGCCTGTTGCTGAATACCAACCACCCGATGCTGCTCTGGTGGGGTCCGCAGACCTCATTCAATTCTATAACGACGCTTATCGCCAGACCGCGGGACCCGACTTCCATCCTGCCGCGCTGGGCCAGCGCTGCCGGGAATGCTGGGACGAAATCTGGAACATCGTGGGTCCGCAAATCCAGCAGGTCATGAGCAGCGGCGAGGGGACATCGCACGAAAATCAGCTGTTGCCGATCACCCATCGCGGCAGACTGCGGCAACATTTGTGGACCTACAGCTACAGCCCGGTCGACGATGGTGGTCGCATCGGTGGAATCCTGGTGGTTTGCCGCGACGTACCCGCGAGCGGCGCGCGACCGCTGGCCTTGCGTGAACGCGAGACCGAACTGGCGCGCGTGCAGCAAATCGGCCGGATCGGCGGCCTTGAAGTCGATCTGAGGACCGGCTTCAACAATCGCCGGTCACCGGAATATCTGCTGATTCACGGGTTGCCGCCGGAAGCGGTCGACGAATGCCATGAGGACTGGGTCGGCGCATCATGGAGGATCGCGAAGCCACCGAAAAGAAATTCCGTGATGCCGTCGCGGGCGAGGTTCGCGACTATACCGCGCAATACCGGATCATTCGCCCAAGCGACGGTGAGACGCGCTGGATTTCAGTGCGATCCACATCGAGCGCGACCGAAGCGGAAAGGCCATACGCCTGGTCGGCGCGCACGCCGATGTCACCGAGCAAGTGATCGCGGAGCAGGCGCTGCGGCAGAGCGAAGCGGAATTCCGCACCCTGCCGAAGCCGTGCCGCACCATGTCTGGACCGCAAGGCCCGACGGTCGCTGAACTGGTTCAACCCGCGCGTTTATGAATATGCAGGCTCTCAGTCCCGGCGAACTCGACGGCGATCAAGTGGAGCAAGATCGTCCACCCCGACGATCGTTGCGGGCGCGGTCGCTGTCTGGACGCAGGCGATCGGCAGCGGCAAAGCCTACGAAGTTGAATTCCGCCTGCGTCGCGCCGATGGCGCGTTCCGGTGGTTTCTGACGCGGGCGGTGCCGGCGCGCGACGAGCAAGGGCGAGATTATCCGCTGGATCGGCACCAACACCGATGTCCATGATCATAAACTGATTGCCGGTGAACTCGCCGAACTGAATGCGACGCTGGCGCAACGCGTCGAGGAAAAGACCAGCGAGCGCGACCGGATCTGGAACGTATCGCAAGACCTTTTATTGGTCGCGGATCGCAACGGCGTCTGGCGAACAGTCAACCCGGCCTGGACCAAAACGCTCGGCTGGAGCGAGGCGGAATTACTCAACCGCACCTCGGAATGGCTGCAACATCCCGACGACGATGGAATCATGCGGGCGGAGGTCAGGCAAGCTGGGCGAGGCCGAAGCCACCGTCAGGTTCGAAAGCCGCTTTCGGCACAAGGACGGATCGTACCGCTGGCTGTCGTGGACCGGTGTGTCGGACCGGGATCACATTTATGCGGTCGCCCGCGATATCACCGCCGACAAGGCCGCGGCCGAGCGGCTGAAGGCCACCGAGGAGGCATTGCTTCAGTTCGCAGAAGATGGAAGCGGTGGGGCAATTGACCGGCGGTATCGCGCACGACTTCAACAATCTGCTGACGGGAATAATCGGATCGCTGGACCTGTTGCAGACCGTCTCAATCAAGGGCGGACCGATAACGTCGCGCGCTACATCGACGCGGCGATGACATCGGCCAACCGCGCCGCCGCGCTCACGCATCGCCTGCTGGCGTTTGCGCGGCGGCAGCCACTGGATCCGAAAATCGTCGATGCCGATCAGCTGGTGGTATCGCTGGAGGATTTGCTGCGCCGGACGATCGGCGAGACCATCGATCTTGCGATCGTCGCGTCGAACGGATCTGTGGTGCACGCTCTGCGATCCCAATCAGCTGGAAAGCGCGCTGCTCAATCTCGCCATCAACGCACGCGACGCCATGCCCGATGGCGGCAAGCTCACGATCGCCACCGCCAACGCGCGGCTCGAAGGCATCGCACGCGGACACGCCGCGCTGCGCGCCCGGCGACTATGTCTGCATCGGCGTGACCGATACCGGAACCGGCATGAGCGCGGAGGTGGCGGCGCGCGCCTTCGATCCGTTCTTTACCACCAAGCCGATCGGGCAAGGCACCGGGCTGGGGCTTTCGATGATCTACGGATTTGCGCGGCAATCGAACGGCCACGTCACGCATCGACAGCAAATTGGGGCAGGGGACATCGGTCAAGCTTGTACTTGCCGCGTCATCGCGGCGAGATCGCAGCTCAACATGAGCAGGCCCTCAAGGCGGCCGAACATGCCACCAGCGGCGAGACGGTGCTGGTGGTCGAGGACGAACCGGTGGTGGCGGCGTGATCCTGGAGATGCTCGCCGAACAGGGTTACCGGACGCACGAGGCTGTCGATGGACCATCGGGACTGCGGATCCTGCGCTCCCAGGAGCGGATTGATTTGCTGGTGACCGACGTCGGCTTGCCCGGCATGAATGGCCGCCAACTCGCCGATCAGGCGCGGGAGACCCGGCCCGGCCTGAAGATTCTCTTCATCACCGGCTATGCCGAGAGCGTCGCGATCGCCGACGGATTTCTGCAGCCGGGCATGGAAATGATCACCAAGCCGTTCGACCTCGGCAATCTGTCGCGCCGCGTGCGCGCGATGGTTTCAAGGTAGCGAGGTTTCGTAGGCTTACATCGCGCCGGTGAGAAACGGATTGGTCATCCGCTCCTGGCCGATGCTGGAGCCGGGGCCGTGGCCGCAGATGAAGCCGACGTCATCGCCGAGCGGCAATAGCTTGTCGGTAATCGACTTGATCAGGGTGGCGTGATTGCCGCCGGGGATGTCGCTGCGCCCGACCGAGCCGCTGAACAGCACGTCGCCGACATGGGCAAAGCGCATGTCCTTGTTGAAAAACACCACGCTGCCCGGCGAGTGGCCGGGGCAATGCAGGATGTCGAAAGTCAGCTCGCCAATCTTGACCTGTTCGCCTTCATCGAGCCAGCGGTCCGGCGCGAAGTCGCGCACGCCGGTGATGCCGAAGCGCGCGCCGCTCGTCACCACATTGTCGAGCAGGAATTTGTCGGCGATATGCGGGCCTTCGATCGGCACCTTCAGCGCGTCGCGCAGCTCGGCGGCGCCGCCAACATGGTCGATATGGCCGTGGGTCAGCCAGATCTTTTCGACGGTGACATTGGTCTGCTTGATCGCGGCCTGGATCTTCGCCACGTCGCCGCCGGGGTCGATCACCACGGCCTTTTTGGTGGCTTCGCACCATAGCAGGGTGCAGTTCTGCTCAAACAGCGTCACCGGGATGATAACGGCGCCGGCTTTTGCCTTGGTCTCGGTTTGGGTCATGTCAGAACAATGCCGATTTTTCGCAGCGCGCCAAGGGGAAAATGCGTGCAAATTAACGTCAGAACGGCTGGCAAAACCGGGTTCCGCATTTACCGGCAGCACTCTATGCTGGCCGCGATGGAATCACGAACCCGCCAAGTGGCCCTCGTGCCCGCACCGGACCGTCGGCAATCCGAGACGGCGCTGGCGATCGCGCGTGGCACCGCGCGGCTATTGCGGTCGCTTGGATTTTCCTGTGTCAGCGAATTGCCGCTGCCGTCCGGACGGCGCGCCGACCTGGTGGCGCTGAACGAGCGCGGCGAGATCTGGATCGTCGAGATCAAATCATCGATCGAGGATTTGCGCGCCGACCAGAAATGGCCGGACTACCGGGCGCATTGCGACCGGCTGTTGTTTGCATTCACGCAGGACTTGCCGTGCGAGATTTTTCCCGGAGAAACCGGCCTGATCGTCGCCGATGCTTATGGCGCGCATCTGCATCGCGAGGCGCCGGAGCATCGTCTGCCGGCGCCGACCCGCAAGCTGATGACGGTGCGTTTTGCCATCGCCGCGGCGCAGCGCATCAATCGGTTGATTGACCCGCAAGGTCACGGGGAATTTTAGAAGACGCTTGGGACCGAAGCGGTTGGCCTAGTCAAATCCGTTGATTTGATATCGGGGCTGCCGGAACCAGCCATCAAAAATACGGACGACACGCCGATCCGGCTCTGAGCCAATGCGCACGTGGCGGTGCATTGTTGCGGAAAAAATCCGTACCGGCACCGGCGGCGGATTATTCAAATCTTTATGGTTAATGGATAGTCCTGCGTCGGAGAGAGCACCTGCCGGCTGCTCGCAAGGAGGGAATTCACGTTGATCTTGGCGCAATTGAATATTCGTGGACGATTGATTCTGGGCTTCAGCGTGCTTTGCATCCTGCTGGCCGCCGTGGTGGGTATTACGGTCATCAAGGTTCGGACCGTCAGCGAATCAACCGAGCGGACGGTCAACCTTCGGGTTCCGACCGCCATGACGGCAAGCGACCTGGTTTCGGGGATTTATGCGTCACTCGCATCGCTGCGCGGCTTTCTGATCACCGGCAACGACGTGTTCAAGTCCGAGCGCGCGAGGCTCTGGAAAGACATCCAGGCGCATGGCTCCGACATGGATCGCCTCTCTGGCCATTGGACGGTCGAGCAGAACGAGGCGGATTGGAAGCAAGCTAAACCGTTGCTTGACGAATTGCGCAACGCGCAAGACAAGGCCGAGGCGATCGCTCACACCATCGACGAGCAGCCTGCGGCAAAAATCCTTGCGACCGAGGCCGCTCCGCTTGCCAAACTCATGCTGCAGAAGGCTACTTCCATTATCAACGAGGAAGGCAATATTGCCTCGACCGATGCGCGCAAGAGCCTGTTGATCGACTTTGCCGACATGCGCGGCAGCATGGCGATGGCGATCGGCGCGATCCGCGCCTATCTTCTGACCGCCGACGAGGCCTTCAAAACCGAGTTCGTTGAACTCTGGGCGATCAATCAGAAGAAGTTCGACGCGCTGTCGAAACGGAAATCGGAGATGACGCCCGATCAGCAGGCCGCCTTCGAATCGCTTGTTGCAGCCCGTGCCAAGTTCGCTCCGCTGCCGCAGAAGATGTTCGAGATCCGGGCATCGGACCGCTGGAACATGGCGCAATGGTTCCTGACCAACGAAGCCGCTCCCCATGCCAACAAGCTGCTCGATATCTTTGCCGGTGCGAAGGACGCTGCGGGCTTGCGTTCCGGCGGGATGGTCACGCGTCAACAGGATGACCTGAAAGCGGACGGCGCGGCTACTCTCGCCGAAACCAATTTCCTCATGACCCTGCTTTGGGTAATGATGGGCATCGGCATCGGCATCGCTGCAACCGTGGTGTATCTGACCAACCGTTCGATCGTGCCGCCGATTCTCGAGATGGTCGACGCCATGGGGCAGCTTGCCGGCGGCGATCACTCCGTCGAAATTCCTGCAACCGACAAGAAAGACGAAATCGGCCTGATGGCGCGAGCGGTTCTGATTTTCAAGGAAAACATGATCAAGGCCAAGGAACTTGCCGCCAAGGAAGCCGAAGCGATCGGCGAGCGTGTTGCCCGTGCGGCACGGGTGAACGACTTAACTGCAAGGTTTGATTCGGATATCTCGTCGGTGCTGAAATCGGTGGCCTCAGCCTCGACAGAATTGCAGGCGACGGCATCGTCGATGACTGCGACGGCGGAAGAAACCAGCACTCAGGCGACGGCGGTGGCGGCCGCGACCGAGGAGGCCTCCGCAAATGTTCAAACAGTTGCCGTGGCGTCTGAGGAACTGGCCAGTTCCGTCACTGAAATCGGCCGTCAGGTAGCGCTGTCGGCGACGATAGCGCGGAACGCGGTGACCGAGGCCGATCGCACCAATAAGACGGTTCAGGGCCTGTGCAATGAAGCGGCCGGCATCGGCGATGTCGTCAAGCTTATCAGCGAAATCGCCGGACAGACCAACCTTCTGGCACTCAATGCCACGATCGAGGCCGCGCGTGCCGGCGAGGCCGGCCGGGGCTTCGCCGTGGTGGCGGCCGAGGTCAAGAGCCTCGCCGAACAAACAGCGAAGGCAACGGAGCAAATCAGCACTCAAGTCCTGTCGATCCAGACCTCGTCCAACGAAGCCGTGGGCGCCATCAAGGGGATCACCGCTACCATCAATGAAATGAACGAGATCGCTGCTGCGATTGCCAGTGCCGTGGAGGAACAAGGCTCCGCCACGCAGGAGATCGCTCGCAACGTGCAACAAGCAGCGCTCGGCACCAATGAAATCACGTCGAACGTCAGCGGTGTTCAGCAAGCTGCCGGCGATACCGGCGCCGCAGCCCATCAGGTTCTCGAAGCATCCGGTGAGTTGTCCAGGCAGTCCGAGACGATGCGAAGCAAGGTCGAGTCCTTCCTCAGCAACATCAAGGCTGCTTGATCCGACGCGGCCCTCCACCATTGCTTCTTGTGCGAAGGCGGAGGGCCGGCCTTGGTTTGCGGTACCGAGGCGGCTCGCCGAATCAAATCCATCTATTCGAGATAGGGCCTGCAAAATCAGCCATCAAAATACGGACGTCGCGCCTATCCGTACCGGTTTTCTCCCGCGACAAACGCGAAGCATTTGCGCGGAGATCATGCTCAATCAAAAAGCTAGAGCGAGAGGGCGATTCGACGAAAGGCCATCTCGCGCTAGCTGCCGCGCTTGTCGCTTGAGCGTGGCGGTTTGTGGTCAGGCGTTAACGGCGTCGCGCCGGAGTTCCTCGCCGGCATGTCAACCACGAGCGAGTCATAATCGGTTTGC
Organism: uncultured Pseudomonadota bacterium; assembly: GCA_963727225.1. Classification (GTDB taxonomy): domain Bacteria; phylum Pseudomonadota; class Alphaproteobacteria; order Rhizobiales; family Xanthobacteraceae; genus Bradyrhizobium. The sequence goes on from CAVSFN010000003.1 coordinate 126,416, forward strand.
AGGGGAATGCTGATGATGGGCTGATCGGGCAGCTTCTCCGCCGGATCGTACCATGGTCGCCGGTCCACAATTCCGCCCTCAAGGGCGTTCGCGATCAACCTGCCGATTTCGTCGCCTTGCAGCGGCACAAGTTTCTTCTCGGAATCATATCTGTAAAGTTGAGGACAAAAATACACGGCGTGAATGCGCCGATCATATCCTTCGACAACAAGGAAGTGCTCGGCTCGCAGCCAGATATTGTATTTTCTCGCAATTTTTCGTTCTTGCGTCGCCCGGGCAACACGAAGTCTTTCAGGCGAGGGACCGATGATGGTGCCCGCCTCGAGCAGGATGATCCAGTCCTTGCTGGTGGCATTATCCGGATGGATCCGGATCAGATGACTTGGCGCCTTTCTTCGAAAGAGGCCCATTGCCGTCTCCCCAGCATCACGCGGTCAAGACACTAAAGTAGCAGTTCATTAAACTAGCAGCCCATTGCGCGGTGTCAAAGCTCTCCTGCCTTCATTTGCTTTCCGTGCGATGCAAACGCGACCGGTCATGCCTAGGTGCCAGCGTTGGCGACCGGCGCAACCGTCCTCGTGCGCGGCTTGAACAGCCGGCCCTTTTCCACCACCAGCACGACCGCCAGGGAAGCCAGCGTGCAGAGAAAAAACCCGGTCGCAAACGGCAACAGCGTGCCGTCATAGTCCTGGCCGATCCTGATGCCGATGCCAATGCCGAGCAGCGTCGTGATCGACCCGTACAATGACGAAGCGGTGCCCGCGATATGGCCCTGCGGCTCCATCGCAAGCGAGGTGAAATTGGCGAACATCAGCCCGAACGCGAACATCATCAGCGCAGCCAGCACCATGAACAATGGCAGCGGCAGCATGTGCATCTTCACCGACAGCAGCAGGATTCCCGCCACCGCCACGAAGCCGACCAGCGCGCCATGCGAAATCACCCGCATGCCGAGCCGGCCGACGAAACGGGCATTGAGAAAGCCGGCGACGGCGACGCCGATCGCGATGGCTGCGAATGCGAGCGGAAAGTAATGCCCGAGCCCGAAGATTTCGGTGAACACCTGCTGCGACGAGAACACGAATGCGAACAGCGAACCCTGCACGCCGCCGGCCGCCAGCGCATAACCCAGGGTCTGCCGGTTGGTCACGGTCTGGCGAAAGGCAACGAGCACGTCGCGGATAGCCAGCGACCTGCGCTCGGACATAGGCAAGGTTTCCGGCATCCGCAGCGCGCTCCAGATCAGCGCCAGCACTCCGTACAGCATCAACACGATGAAGACGCCACGCCACTCCGTCAGCAACATCACCGCCTGGCCCAATGACGGCGCGATGACGGGTACGGCGATGAAGACCATCATCGCCAGCGACATCACGCTGGCCATGCGGCGGCCGGCATAGCAGTCGCGAACGATCGAAGTCGCAATCACGCGGGTGGCGGAGGTGCCAAGTCCCTGCAGCAGGCGCGCCAGCAGCAATGTCTCGAACGACGACGCCATAATCGCAACGACGCTGGCGATGCAATACAGCGCCATGCCGTCGATCAGGACCGCTCGCCGGCCGAAACGGTCTGAAAGCGGTCCCATGATGAATTGGCCGAAGCCGAAGCCGATCAGGAAGGTCGACAGCACCGCCTGCGGCCGGTTCGCAATCGTGATGTGGAATGCCGAGGCGATGTGCGGCAGCGCCGGCAGCATCATGTCCATCGCCAGCGGGTTCAGCGCCATGATCGAAGCGATCACGACGACAAACTCCCGGAAACCCATCGGCCGATGGCTTGATGAAACCCAGGTGTCGGCATTGGTATCAGTCACACTGCGTACCTCGTTGGAAACGCAGTTTTTATCGGTTATGTTGCGCTGCAACAACCCATGTATTGGGATGGCTGGTGCGCTGCCAGCGGGTCGCGCGAATGGGCAAACCCGCCTATCGGACGCGAGGCTTAAGCCGCAGCACGCAATTCTTTCGCGGCTCGCATGCCGGCGTGACTTGCATCCTCGGCCGCTGGCCGCGGTCAGCGACATCAACTTGAAATGAAATATCGGAACTCAAAATGTCTTGTTGATTGTGGCCGTAATTCCCTGCGTGATCAATTTGCCAGCGGATGTGCCCACCATTGTTCCGACAGTGGTCGAACCGTTGGTGCCGTTGGGATTGGTGAAGGGACCCGAAAAGCCGCTGGTATTGTTGCCCGTCATGGCGAACGTATAGTTCACATCAATAAACCAGGACTGACCGAGGAAGTAGCTCGCCCCGATCGTCGCGGCACCTCCGTACACCCAAGCCGTGCTGGAAAAATTAACCGGGCTGCCGGAGACATCCGTACGCGTTCCGTTAATATCGGCGAAGCCGATCAATCCGTTCAATGTGGTTCGTACCTGCGACAAGGTTGGACCTGCGCCGATATAGATCATGCTCCTGTCGAACGATTTTCCGATGAAGGGAATAAAAGCCAGCTGCTGCGTGACATTGGTCTGGAAAGACTGCACGAGTGCGTTTCCGGTGAAGGGAACGGCAGTATGGCTTCCGGTCGCCGTGAACGATCCTGCTTGCGGCAGCAGTGCATTTCGGACGATGGAAGTTGCACCCAAATAGCTGTACGCGAATTTGGCACCCCACAACCAATCACTGCTATAGAAGTGCTGGAAATAACCGCCCTGTGCCGAAAAAGCGACGGCCGATTGCGAGTTCGTTTCGATATTGGCAGGCCCTGCCGCCGATCCAGAGGAAGTTAGCAATCCGTTCTGATAAACATTGGACGTGCCCACAGCATAGACGTTCTGAGTACCGAAGTTGGCGACGTTGTAACCACCACCCACGCCCAGGAAAAATGAACTTGACGGCACAAAAGACAGAGGCGGTGCATCCGCAGCCCTCACCTGAGCGGTTGCGTCGGCCACAGTTAGTCCAGCTATCGCCAGGAAAAAAACGATTCGCTTCATGCTAACCCCCCCAAGGCAGTGGGAGCCGATTGCGACATTTCCCAATCTGGTCCCGCGTTATCATCTATGAGCGCAGGTTGAGTTGCAAGTTGTATAACTACGTAGACGGGCGCGGCGGATCTACGTGCCCCGATTATGACTATCGAATGCACACTTCTGATTCGATCCACTCAATCAGCGCGACGAAGAATGTGAGTCATCAGAGTCACTTGCTTCGATTGCGGCAATACCAGATGGCCCGTATCCGGCTGATCCATTGAAGTAGAGTCGGTTTTCGAAATACGTGAATCGAATAGCCGATCATGGATTGAATTTCGTGCGCCATGGCGCGGAGATCGACTGCCAACTTCTTGAAGAGTTCGCGCTTTTTGACGTCGGCGGCTAGCCTGCCGATGAGTTCGCAATCCTCGCTCAGTCAGCAGCTTTTCAAGCTTCGCGCGTAGGTCTTCTATACCGTGACCACGCGCCTTCGCAGCGCAAAAGTCCAATGTTCAAGCCCCTGAGATCGGAAAAACAGGACGGTGCAGGCTTGACCGGGGACGGTGGTCCGTTGGTCGAACTGAGAAGAACTCGGTTTGAGCAAATGTCTTCTCAGTTACCCCTGAGAAGCGGACATTGCTCAATACGGTCGGCACTTCGCATTGGTGCCACTAGCGACCAAACGCACCGCCCATGAACAGCGCAAAAAGACCGCCAGCGCGGCTGGTCTCTCCGAAAGTTGCGACAAAGAATAGCCGCAAAAAGTCATTGCACCGGCTTGCAGTAATGGGTCGCTACTGTTTGTGATTGCGGGGTTTCAGCTACGGAGCAAACGAAAAGCTGTTCCTTCTTCTGTAGAAACAAGCCCGGCCCGGCGGGGCTAGTGATCGCGCCCACAATGGCGAAGTCCTGCTTGAGCAAGGACTGCACCGTTTGCAGTTCCTCTGCCACCACCGTCGGTTTGAAATGAAGGAGGCGCGCCGGCGCTGGGATCGGGGACGCCGAGCGCGCTTGCCAAGACAACCGATCTGTGATGGCCGCGCGAAACCCGCAGCGCCTCGATCCCTTTGAGGCGCTGCGGCAGGAACCACGCTTTCAGTATCCCAAGTTAGTTTGGCTCCGGTCATCGCCGCTGAGGGTATGGACCCAAGCAGCCCCGTTGACCCTGTTGTCGGTAAGCCCGCCCACGATAGCAGTATTGCCGTCGCCGGACAGCGAGACGGAGTTGCCTTGTCCAGCGTGTCCAATCGCGCCGATGCCGACCAGCTTGGTGCCCTGCTGGGTCCAGACACCGCCGCTGCGGGTGTGGAGCCACGCCGCCCCGGTGCCCCCATTGTCGGTAACCCCGCCAACAATCGCGGTGTTGCCGTCGCCGGACAGCGAGACGGAGTGGCCTTGTCCGGCGTTTCCAACTGCGCCGGTACCGACCAGCTTGCTGCCTTGCTGGGTCCAGACACCACCGCTGCGGGTGTAAAGCCACGCCGCCCCGGTGCCTGAATTGTCTTCAGACCCGCCCACAATGCCGGTGTTGCCGTCGCCGGACAGCGAGACGGAAAGGCCTTGTCCGGCGTTTCCAACCGCGCCGGTACCGACCAGCTTGCTGCCTTGCTGAGTCCAGACACCGCCGCTGCGGGTGTAGATCCACGCCGCCCCGGTGCCCCCATCGTCCGTAATCCCGCCAACAATCGCGGTGTTGCCATCGTCGGACAGCGAGACGGAGCGGCCTTGTCCTGCCTTTCCAACCGCGCCGGTACCGACCAGCTTGCTGCCCTGCGGGGTCCAGACGCCGCCGCTGCGGGTATAGACCCACACCGCCCCGGTGTCTGAGTTGTCACCAGACCCGCCCACGATGGCGGTATTGCCGTCGGCGGACAGCGCGACGGAGACGCCTTGCCAGGCGCTTCCAACTGCGCCGGTACCGACCAGCTTGCTACCCTGCTGGGTCCAGGCGCCACGGCTGCGGGTGTAGAGCCACACCGCTCCGGCGCGCCTGTTGTCCCAAGGCCCGCCTACGATTGCGGTGTTACCGTCGTCGGACAGCGCGACGGAGAGGGCTTGGCCAGCGCTTCCCACCGCGCCGGTGCCGACCAGCTTGCTGCCCTGTTGGGTCCAGACGCTGCCGCTGCGGGTATAGACCCACGCCGCCCCGGCGGCCGCGTTGTCGGCAACCCCACCCACGATGGCGGTATTGCCATCGGCGGACAGCGCCACGGACCATCCTTGCTCGGCGGGTCCGACCGCGCCGGTGCCGACCAGCTTCTGTTGCGGGTTGGTCTGACTTTCGGCCGGAACCGGACTTACGATAATCAACAATGCGGCCAACCAAAATAGCAGCGGCCCGAACCGCGACCTGCATGCCCGCGATAAGTGGGCGAGAGCCGCAGAAATGGCGCAGGTTTTCGGATTCGTAAGAGAAATTGAGTGGTTCTTCCTCATAGCTAGGTCCTCCTTTGCGCAGCATCGATGCGCGCAGAACTCCGGACCTCGCCTAAAATCATTTTCGCCGCGAAGACGGCGCTCCGCGATTCACGATGAATGATCTTTTTTTAAGCACAAAATCGCGTCGGCATCTTTGACTTAGATCAGACAGCACCGCTGACACGATGTTCATCACGGCCGCTAAGTGAGTTTCCACGTCATCACCGAGCCAGGGTTAAAAAGTCGAAGTTTTGTCGTCTCAAAGGGATGTCAGCTTTGGCTCGAACAGCGGACATTGTTCGACGTGATCGCAACCCGCCTCGGCCTCGGTGAGGCGTTCCTCACCCTTGAATTGTAGTTCAAACAGCGCGGCGTTGGCGGCAGTTCGCGGACTGATCCGCCCGGATAAATTGGATATAGCCTTGTCATTTTCAGAAAACATTCATACGACATCCCAATGGAGATATCGAAGAACGCGCGGCAGTCGGTCGTCAACGATTCCGGCGCCGCTATTGTTGTGCAACCGGGCCAACAGGCGGAAATCGAACTTAAGCTGCTTGCGCCGCAAGGAGCCCTCGAAAGACTGCGCGAAATGCCTTTCATCGTGCAGCACGCGCGCAACCGGGGCGCGTTTCGCCGGCTGGAAACCGTATATTATGACACGCCGGAACATCTGCTGTTCCAGCATGGCATGTCGCTACGCGTGCGACGCAGCGGCAAACACTTCATTCAGACGCTGAAGCTGCTACCCAAGATCGGACAACCTCTGACACGGCGGCAGTGGGAGGCACCGGTTGACGGCGTCACCCCCGATCTGGCCCGGCTTCCCGCCGAGGAGATCGGCGATCCAGTGACAACGCTGACCAACGACGCGCTGGTGCCGGTTTTCGCGACGAAATTTCGGAGGCACGCGCGGCAGCTCGATCTGCCCGATGCGTCGGTCGAGATCGCATTCGACGAGGGGACGATCGAGGCCGGTGCGCGTCAGGAAGTGCTGTCCGAAATCGAACTCGAATTGAAGAGCGGCAATGCCGGCGTCCTGTTCGATCTCGGAACGCAGTTGCTCGATGCCGCGCCGCTGCGGGTCGGCACGCGCAGCAAGTCGGAACGCGGCTTTGCGCTCGCGTTCGACGTCGTGCAGCCGGCGGCGAAAGCCGAGCCATCCGGCATTGCCGTGCAGCATGTCGTCGACGACGTCATCGCACGCCTGGTGGGATCCTGCTGGCATCACCTCCTGAAAAACCATGCGGTGGCGGAGCAGGGGTCGGACCCCGCAGGCGTGTACCAGATGCGCACAGCCTTGCGCCGGTTGCGGACGATCTGTGCGCTGTTCCGGCGCGATATTCCATCGCCGTCATTCCGGGCCGTCAACGGCGAAGCGAAGTGGCTGATGCAGCAGCTCGGCCCGGCGCGGGATTGGGACGCTTTCGTCGAGACGACCGTCACTCGCCTGGCCAGGGCGGCTCCGGTTGTCGACCTCGACGGCCTGCGCGAGGCGGTCGAGCAGCAGCGCAAATTGAGCTACGCCGCGTTGCATCCCGTTCTCGCCGATCCCCGCTGCAGTCGTTTCCTGCTCTCGCTGGGGCAACTGGTGGAACGCCGCGGCTGGCGCAACGAGATCGACAGCGAAGCGCTGGCCGTCCTCTCGCAACCGATACCCGCGCTCGCCGATAAAATTCTGACGCGTCTGCATCGCAAGGCGCTCAAGCGCGGTACGCATTTCCGGCAGCTCAACGCCGATGCGCAACACGACCTCAGAATCGACCTCAAGAAGCTGCACTATGCGGCCGAGCTGTTCTCGCCGCTTTATGCCACCCAGGCGCCGGCGAAGCGCTACGTATCGCGGCTCGCCGCGCTCAAGGGCAGTCTGGGACGCGTGCGCGACATCGCAGGCACCCGCATCCTGCTCGATGCGATCAGCCAGGACGACCAGCCTGCGCTTCAGCTTGCCATCGGCGCGGTGGCCGGCTGGCAAGCCCGCGATCGGATTGCGGTCGCGAAAACGCTGCGCAGGAGATGGCGGCGGTTCAAGGCGACGCCGGCATTCTGGAGCCGGTGATCAGGTTGCATGAAGTAAGCTGCGCGTTTCGGGGTCAAAGGCCGAAATCCTGTCGTCTCAAAGTGACGTCAGCTTTGGCTCGCACCGCGGACTTTGTTCAGCGGGACCGCAACACGCCTCCGCCAGCGTGAGGTCATCGATCCGCGTCGAAAATCCGATTTGCCGTGACAGATCAGGCCGATTTGCCCGGTCCAGTCTCTTTCGCAAAATTATTTCCGTTCCCGTTCGACCCAAATCACTTCTATATCGCCTCCCGTCCCGTCCCACACAGCGGGGCGTTTCGCGATCGTCACGGACGTAGGGCGAGGAAGCCGAGCCCGACACTAGATGCGGCGACGATTAGGCGACTTGCCGGTGAGGTGCAATCGGGTCGTTGCCCATGCGGCAGTCATTGCTTCACGCAAGCCCTGACCGTCTTCTGCCGCGATCCGTATGGCAAGGCCCGCGTGACGAGGCAGGAGAGAAGCTGCGGCCATTCGGCCACTGCCCTGTGTCGCGGTCTCGATGGAACGGCCTAAAGCGGCGAACCCTTCAGGTTCGTCCTTGATCAAGATGAGAAGCGTGCCGTAAGCGATTACCCGGAACGATTTGCCGTAGCCAGACGGCAGCCTTCGAAGGTCGAAATGATCGACCGCAAGCACCTGACCGCTTGGGCGACGTATCACGACCGAGCTCTTGTAATGCCGAAACGATGCGCCCCGGTGTTCCGGATCATAGACAATGAAGCTATCGCCGATCACCGCTGTGCCATCTTCTGCAATATCAATGGCCATGGACTGACTGAGGGCTGAACCAGGAAACAGCACGCGCGGCGCCGGCAGGTACTCCAGGAACCCGCCGGCCTCGACCGAAACGGCGATGTGATCTTCCGCCGTGACGTCTTCGTCCATGCGATGTACCGCAAGAGCGGCCTGGCTTGTGACGTGCCCCGATGCACCCGCACCGACCAGGATCTTCTGCAGCAGGCGATCGGCACCAAGAATTGCACCGCTGGCGGATTGCACAATCGTCGTCACCATGTCGGCGGGTCGCTCGTCGATCCGGAAGGCTCCCGTAAGGACGAAGGGGTAGCGTGCCGACCGGCGCGAGAGGTGTGTGCCGACAACCGGATGATGCATGAAAGCCAAATCCAGATGAGGAGTGACGGTCACGATCGATCCGACTGGACCGGCACCACCAACGCGTGCCGCCGCTGTCGCGTTCATCGCAGCATGTACCGTCGATTTAAGGGAACCTTGCTTGCGGGCTCGCAGGTGAGCAACCGGCCATCTGCCCGGACTTCGAAGGTCTGCGAATTGACTTCGATCTTTGGCAGCGCGGAATTGCGCACCATGTCGGATTTTCGAAGCGAACGTACACTCTTGATCTGAACAAACCGCTTGGCGACACCTAATCGCGCGTGCGTTCCCGCCTCGACCGCGAGACGCGAAACGAATGTAACTCCAAGGTGGTGTTTGGCGGTGCCGAGCGATCCCCACATCGGCTTTTGCAAAATCGGCTCCGAGCCGATCTGGCTGGCGTTTCCGTCGCCCATGGCGGACCAGGCCACATAGCCGCTTTTGATGACCATCCAGGGCTTGGCGCCGAACGAGGCGCGGGGCCACAGAACGATATCAGCGAGGCGCCCTGGCTGGAGAGAACCGACGTGATCGTCGATGCCGACCGCGATGGCCGGGTTTAGCGTATATTTGGCGACGTAACGCTTGATGCGTTCGTTGTCGGCAGATCGGGTTTTTTCTTCCGGAAGCCGGCCCACGCGTTCCTTCATGACACTGGCGAGCTGCCAGCATTTGGCGACGTTCTCGGCGAGCCGTCCCATGCCTTGCGTATCCGTCGCGAAACAGGAGATGGCCCCCATATCGTGCAGAAAATCTTCTGCCGCCATTGTTTGCGGACGGATCCGGGCTTCGGCGAAAGCGACATCTTCGGGCAACAGAGGGTTCATGATGTGCGCAAGCATCGTCATCGGCACGCCTTCCTCCAGCGCCAGCGCGGTGAAAGGATTCGTTGGATTGGTCGAGGAGGGGATGACGTTGGCCCAGGAGTTCACCTTAAGCAGGTCCGGCGCATGGCCGCCGCCGGCGCCTTCGACGTGGTACATGTGAATCGTGCGGCCCGCGACGGCCGCCATCGTATCCTCACAGAACCCGTATTCGTTGATCGTGTCGGTGTGGAGATGGACGGCGAAATCGCTCCGGTCCGCGGCCGTGAGCGAACCATGGATCACCGCGGGCGAGGCGCCGAGATCCTCATGGATTTTGACGCCCAGAGCGCCACCCGCGACACTTTCCGCGACGGCGCCGGGGTCCGAGCAGCCGCGCCCCAGGAAGCCGAAATTGAGGCAATAATGGTCGGCTCCGCGTATCAGGGAGCCGATGATGTTGGGTCCGGCGCAACTGGTATCGAAGTGCGGGCCAGGCGTCATGCCGATCATGGTCGTGCAGCCACCCGCGAGCGCGTGGTCACACTGCTGCGGCGACAAGAAATGCGCGTGTCCTTCCACGGCGCCCGCAGTGGCGATGTAGAAATCGCCGTGGACGCAAGTGGTGTTGGGGCCGGTCCGCAGGTTTGGATGAACTCCATCCATGATGTCAGGATTACCGGCCTTTCCGACGCCGACAATGCGTCCGTCGCGGATGCCGATGTCTCCTTTCACGATCCCCAGAATCGCATCGATAATTGTGGCGTTATGGATTACCATGTCCAACGCCCCTGAGGCATAGGTCCCGCTGGTCTGATAACCCTCCCCGTCGCGCATCGACTTGCCTGCGCCGGACGTCAGTTCATCTCCGGGGACCGCGTAATCATGTTCAATCTCGGCAATCAACTCGGTATCGCCGAGGCGTACCATGTCGCCTTTGGTCGGGCCGTAGATTTCTGCATAGGCCTTCCGGCTGATCAGAACCATGTTGAATTCTCCGATGTCACATTTCGACAATCGCGTCTTGTCAGCATCCCCGATATCCTTTCGCGCGAGCCGCTTCGAGGGCTCGGTTCATGGCACCGGGCGCGTCGAGCGGGCCTTCGACAAGGCCCGCCTGCCCGGAGACGATCCGCGATCCGCCCAGGGCGACGAGGTCGACGACCTTCGAAATACCAGGTTCAAAGCGGACGCCGACTCCCGAAGGCTTGTCAATTTTCATTCCGAAGGCAGCGGCGCGGTCAAAGTGGAGAGCCGGATTGGCTTCGAAGAAGTGCGCGTGAGAGCGGACCTGGATATCCCGGTCGCCCATGTTCAGCACCTTGATCGAACAGCGCTGCCGCCCGCCGTTCAGTTCGATATCCTCATCCGGTGTCATGACTTCGCCTGGTACTGGAGCAGGCACTTTGCTCGCGCCCGGACCGATAGGCGCGAAAACCACGATCAGTTTCGTACCTTCCTCGAAATTACCTTCGACCGAAATAAGATCGATCATCGCACCGACGCCGGGCTCCACATCGTCGGTGGTCAGAAGCCGGCCGGCCATATCCACAATGTCCACGTAGGGCATATTGCGGCGGGCAGCGAGCAGCATCTCGTCAGCAATCAAGGCAACCGCCTCGGGACGACTGAGGCGAATGCCGAGCTTCTGATGGCGCCTGGCGAACTCCGCCGCGTTGAAGATGATGAGCCGATCGATCTCTGTGGGGGTCAGGTTCATGGTGCCTCCAGCCGTTTTTTAAGTGATGAACATGCGCGCGTCGCGGCGTTCATGCCCCGCGAGGGCGATATCGGAGAGGATGGTAAAGCTCGATAGCGGTGCATCGAGCGGATAATCCGCGCCGCTTTGGACCGCAGCGACGACCTGCGCGCGTATCCCGAACAGCAAGTGCTGGGCCTGCAGATGTCCTATCAACCCAAGGCGAATAGCTGCCGTGGCAAGTCCCTGGACCATGGTCCATGCGCTCATGACAAGAGCCGCTTCGATCGGAAGACCGGCTTCCCGCCACACCAGGCCTTGCGCCACTGGCAGGTGACCCAGCTCCTCATCGGCGATTGTCCGATCCCGGTAATTGCTGACGACCTTCGAGCCGAGTTTGGCGTAAACCGCGAGCACTGCACGGCCCGCGCGTTTGGAGCCTGCGCGTTGCGCGGCGGAAAGCGTAGCAATTTCAACGCAATGATCGATTTCGGCAAGATCAATGTCAGATGCGGCTGCATAGCCGCGACGGAGCGCAACCGCATCAAAACTGATCCAGCGATTAATGAGTAAATCAGCGATAAAGCTTTCCAGTTCAGCGACATTTTTGATCATCTGATCGATGAAAAATCCTTCAAGACCGGACGAGAAAGCAAATCCACCGGACGGGAAGCTACTGTCGCCATGATGGAGAATGCTGACCAATAGATCTGTAGAAATACTCTCACCCGCCATCGGCGACCCTCTCGACAACCGCTTTCTCCAGTAGAGGCAGCATTCGTGCCAGATATTCCTCGTCTGAGCCATCCGGGAAGACGACACGGTCGGCCGGCGTCGAAATGCACTCTCCGGTGCGACTTCGTACCCAGCCTCTGATGCTGCTCGTCTATGGACGCGGCGAACGCGTGACGAGCTAGAAACGTTTTCGCGACGGAGAGCATCGAGGCGCGCTGGCGAACGGCTCGTCTGTGACTTGTTCCCGGTCGGCCCCTTTGCAAAAATATTTCCGTTCCGTTTGACCCGGATCGCCTCGACATCGGCGTCAAGTCACTATCCTCATCCCGTGCCCAATTTCAGCCCAAGGCGTCGGAGTGGCTAAGCGCGTTCCGGTACGATGGGGATTTTCAGCGGCGGTAGGCGGACGTTCAGCCCATTTCACCGCGGGCTCGTCGCAACTTATGCATTGAGGTCGGTGCGCCCGGCCGCTCAATATGACGGTTTCATGAATGATCTGGCGCAATAAGCCCGTCACCAAAACAGTGAATATGCTTGCACGCCCTTTTTGGTACACAGGTCATGAAATCACTTATTATCGAAGAACTCGGACAGGCCGACATCCTGTTGCCATCGCTGGTGACGGAGGGGCTCGCAGCCAACGACCGCATCAAGGTTCGCATGAGCGCGTTGCAGGCGGCTGCTCAACACGCGCAGGAGCCTGTTCGTCCAGTAACGGATTTGCAGGTCGAATGCCGCGCCGCCGGCATAGCGCCGGCCGCGCTCGCAACCCTGATCGGCGGCGCCCATCTTGCCGGTAAGGGCCGAATAGGCGCGCCCAATCTCGCGAGTTTGATGAAGGAAATCGTCGACGACGCAGCGACGATGATCCGTGCGGTGAGTGCGGGCAAATCGGCCGAGGGTGAAACCATGGCAGCGCGGCTCGACGCGATCCGCGCCTCCGGTCTGCTGGAGCCCGCCAATGAAATCGAGATCGCGCATGTCGCCAGGTTGACCGGCGTAGCGCAGGACGGTGCAGACAGTCTGCACCGGCTGGTAATGGACCTGCACAGGGCGCTCAACCGGCTCGCCGCGACGTGCGCCGAGGAGATGGTGAGCGGCGCCCACGTATTCGGCTTGCAACCCGAAGACCGGTCGCCGGTGGAAAGTTTCATGCAAGGGCTCGACGAGACTCGCGCCCTCAAATTCAACCATCCCGGCCTCGATACCATGGCGACCCGCTCCAACGGCCGGCTCCTGATTTAAAATGATATCGGAACCACCGACGCGCATGTCGTGGTCATCGCGGTCAGGGAAAATTCGGTGACCGTGACCTATACCGACGTACACCGGGCGCGCGCCAAATTCTTTATCGCCCTGTTCGACAAGTTTGAGGCGAAATGGAGCGGGCTCGATCGTCACACTGCGGCGGGTCTCGGCGAGGACAACGCCTTCTTTCTCGTCACTGGAGAGTTTGAGCCCGACAATGCCGCCGATCGCAACGCCTTTCTGACCGCACTCGGAGCGGCACTGGTATTTCTGATCGACTGGAACAAGGCACGCAAACTGCTGCGCGACTGGGTTGCCAAGGAGGATGCCGTGCGCATTCTCGATTGGGCCGCCCGGCAGCGCTCGGGGCACCGCGCCTTCCTTGAACTCGGCGGCAATGAATTGATCAGCACCGCAGTACGCAACGCGGCGCCGGCCCGGATCGGGTTTGGCGAGCGGCTGGATCAAGCCTCCCTGGGGGCGTAACGCCGCGGTCGACTTCCTCAAGACCGCGATGCGGGTTTCGACCGAGGCGCTGATTTCCGGGCATTCGGCCAGACTGGTCCGCGACCAGATCGAGGCCGACCTGATCAGGCGCCTGAAACGTGTCGACGGCGCGTTGCTTGCGATCGTCCTGCGTCAGGTCGGATTGGCGCACGATATAACAGCAACCATTGCCCAGCATATTGCCGCGCTGCGAGCAGGCCGTCCGAGCGATGGCAAGCGCCTTGCGGCAAGGGCCGGCCTGCATCCAGCACAAGGCCGATCGCATTGCCTTCGAAGCGCGCATTGAAGCCGGCCGCCTCAATGCCGGACCGATCATCGAACAGCTGGTGGACCGTGTTGAGGAAGCGGTCGACGAACTGGAGCAGGCGGCCTTCATCGCTTCGCTGGCGCCGGCCGCAATCGATCCCGCCCTGCTTTCGATGCTTGCCGAATTATGCGCGGTCGCCACGACAGCGACCCGAGCTGCAGCCTCGGGGCTTGCCGCCGCGGTTGAAGTTCCGGAGGGACGCCGCGCCGATACCAAGGACGCTCTCAACGCCGTTATCCGCCTCATCGACGCCGAGCACCTCGCGGACGCGCGGGAACGCGATGTCACTACGCGGGTGCTCACCGGCGGCTTCGACGTGCCGACGTCGCTTTCCGTGCTTCAGTTGGCCCGCGCCATCGAGCGCGCCACCGACCGATTGGCCGGTTTTGGACATTTGCTGCGGCGGCACATCATGACCGATCTGTCGGCCTAAGAGGGGTTTGAACCATGCATATCGTGCGAATTGGCGGCGTATCGACGGAACCCCATTCGGCTCACACGATTGGCGCCAAAGCCGCCAATCTGGCGCGCATGGCGGCGCTCGGTCTGCCAGTACCGCCGGCCTTCGTGCTCCCGGTCAAGCTTTGCGCCGCGAT
>CAVSFN010000004.1:0-76307 GCA_963727225.1 uncultured Pseudomonadota bacterium
AATAGATGGCGAGCGTCTTTATTCGATGCCCTGGGACCGGCATGAATGTAGATATTGGTTGGCCTCAGATGCGTCAACCGATCAAGCGGCAAAATACCGAGCCGTTCCCGTGACGTGCCCTGCCTGTCTAAGGCTGCATCTGGTTAATAAGACCACCGGCAGATTGTTAGGCGACAAGGAAAAGTAAGGCCGCTTTAGTGGGTGCCGCACGCCTAGCCGCGATCTTTCTTGGCCTTCGGCCGACGCTTTGACTCGGATTGCGTGTTGCGGACGGCTTCGGTCAGCATCTCGCGTAGCTCGGCCTTCGTCTTCGGCGGAGCGCGCGGTATTCTTTGCCATGTGGTCATGGACGATATGTGGGGATGCGGCGGGGAGAATTAAACCCCGATGGGCCCACTTGCTGAAGCTGTAGCCCTACGCAGCAGGGCGAATTTCGCGAACCTCTGGTTTGGTGGTGTTGCATTGCTCAAAGAGAGCGGAGATTTCAGCCTCGGCACGATGCTCCCAGCGTTCCGCATCGCCTAAATATTTCCAGCTCTTCTCTGGGTGAAATACTGCCTGCTGTCGGCATAGCAAAGCCATTGCACGGTAGCTTCGAACGTTTTTCATTGCCACCTCTTCATAGAACGCGGCTCACCCTATACCCCCGGTAAACGTCAGAGCTATTACGATTATACGACAGAACTAAATGTAATCGGCTTCCGGATGGCTCAGGAACTTAATGCCGGGTCGATCAGGGCTTCGTCCTGGATGACGATGCGAATGCATCCCTTACGACCGCTGAAAGGTTCAACCAGCCGCAAGCCAGTGAGTTGTCCTCGCAGCGCGCCGATTTCGGTCGATCGGCCGGCCGCTTGACGGCCGGAGCAGATGGGTTTTTCGGCGTCAATACCAGCGGGGGTCCCGCAGGTTGACGCGCAGTATCCAAGTCTGCTCGCAGCTGTTCGTCCTGCTTTTTTGCTAGTTCCGCCGAAACGGCTTCCCGCCGTTGGGCGTCCAGGAATTGGATATATTCCCGATCGATCTGTTTGCGCTCTTCGGCGGTTGGATTGGGGCCGGCAATATCAAAATTGCGGCCTTGCATGAAATCATAATAACTGTAGCGGCCGCCCGGCTTGCGCCGGCCCGCAAACCTAGCGTTGCAGCCCGTCATCGCGGCACTATGCTCGTCACCCGATGCCGGGCTGGACTGGTTGGCTTTTATCGCTTCGACGCACTCTTCGTAATCCCGGGCTGACTCCAGCGAAGATCCACGTGGAAAGAACGCTACGGCGGCAAGCGTGATCGCGATCAGCGCAGCAAACGCAATCAGATATACTTTGGCGCCGCCGACCGACAAACCGACCATGCCTTTGATTTCCCACAAACTCGCGCACTTGGTGGCCTAAATGTGGGTTTTTGCGGGCGGGGGGCCTCCTGTAGCGGTGCAGCCACAGTCGAATTCGGTATCAATCGAGATGAATTCTCGCCTTGATTAAGCAAAACCCCTTCGACAGAATTGCTTACACTTTGGGGGTCATTTCATGCGATCCACAAAACCATTGTCACATTCACAGCGATTGCTTCATCGATATTAGCGTTCAGCTGGGTCGGTCTGTCGCTGCTTGGTTTTTGATGGCGTGGCATCGGCCAATTTGGTCCGATTTGAATAGCGTCCAGCACCGATTCCGGCATGCCGGCGCTCTTGCCATTTTTGGAATAAATTCCTTTGTCCGAATGTGAACAAAGCCATCCGCCAGGCAAGTCTCGGCGACGCCATGGGCGCGGTGACCAGTTGTTGACGGCGACTGCGAAGAAAGATGACGTCCACGCCTACCTCGATCGCCGAAATCAACAAGAGATCGTTGTAGAAAGCACTGTGGTTCAATCGCGCGAGACAACCCAAGCGCCAACGGGCGATCAGACGATCACGTCTTTCCTCTCAGGCTCGACGTAGAATTGGCGCCGTCCTTGTTCTGCCGTGAACCCGTTTGAGTATGAGAAGCCTCTTCAGAGAGCCTTCATGCCTTGGCTGTCTTGTGCGGCTATCCCGTTGCGTTCTCTTGCGGACTAGGGCTCACCAACGCCGAGGAAGGACGCCGAAAAAACCTGGTCACTCCGAAAGATCCCGATCACATCAGGGTCGAAGGCTTATTGTCTCGATAAAAAAAGTGTGAGGAGAGTTGTGTCGGCGAGCGTAGGACCAAGCTCACCCGTTCTCTGAAGCTGAAATCTGCATTGCGGGCTGTACGAGCCCAAATTGTCGCTGCCCCGGGGTCGACTACCTTTCAGCCGACAAAGCCAGTGCTTTAAGCTCGGAAAACGATGTGGGGTGGAATGTGGGGCCACAACTTTTACATTTCGATCAAAAATACTGCGCAAAATCAAAGATATGATCACATATCATGGCGGAGAGAGTGGGATTCGAACCCACGGTACGGTTTCCCGCACACACGCTTTCCAAGCGTGCGCCTTAAGCCACTCGGCCATCTCTCCGGATGCCCTGTCTTGAAGGGGCAGGAGGATTTTTGCAAGCGACCGTGGCCGTAGCCGCGGATATTTCCACAACCTATTGAATAGTCTTGATAATTTTACGTTTTGATCGATGCCGGATTCTCGCATGATGATGCGCTGAACCGAAAACCGGCCGGAGACGACGATTGATGATGGCGACAACCGAACTTGCGGAGGCGACATGACGATCGATCGGGCGCTGGCGTTCTTGATTCTGATATCGGCGATCGGCGTGGGCTGCCCGGGATCGGCGATGGCGCAAGCCTGTACGCGCGAGGGCTTCAATGTGAGCTGCGATGACGGCCGGCGCGGCTTGCTGTCCGGCGATGCGATCATCTGGCCCGACGGCACGCGATCGAGCCTGTCGCCGCATCCGAGCGTCATCATCGGCAACAAATCGTCGGTGACCGTGGGGCCGGGTGTGTTCGTCGGCCAGGGCAAAGGCATGGTGCCGCTGGATAACCCGAACGCGCCGAACAAGACGCGCTGCGCCATCCTCGACGGCGCATCCTATTGCTACTGACTCCAGACTATATTTGTTTGAGCATGATCTCCGGGCAAACGCTTTGCGTTTGTCCCGAGGAAAACCGGTCCCCACTTTTCCGGATCATGCTCTAGTGATACCGCGCGCCGGAATTGACCGAACGCAGCGCCCATGATGCCTGCGGTTCGGGCATCGCCGGCGCGGGCGCAGCCTTGTCACTTCGCGTCTTCTGCAAGGCATCGACGAAATCGGCAAACCACTGCTGGATCGTGCCGGCATGAAGTTTCGCCATCATCGCTTCCCAGCGCATCCGACGCTCGGTCAACGGCATCGAGAGCGCGGTCGCGATGGTTCGCGCCATACCGTCGATGTCGTGAGGATTGACCAGCAGCGCGGTGTCGAGTTCGTTCGCAGCACCGGCGAATTCCGACAGCACCAGCACGCCGGGATCGGCCGGGTTTTGTGCCGCGACATATTCCTTGGCGACCAGATTCATGCCGTCATTGAGCGGCGTCACCACGCCGACCTGCGCGGTGCGATAGAGCCCTGCCAGCACGGTCTGGCTAAAGCCCTTGTTGAGATAACGGATCGGGGTCCAGTCCACTTCGCCGTGCCGCCCGTTGACATCGCTGACAAGCTTGGCGAGTTCGCTTTGCAGGGTGCCATAGGCTTCGATCGAGCCGCGCGAAGGCGTGGCAATCTGCAACAACGACACCGTGCGCTGCAGCGCCGGCTGCAAGGTCCACATCCGATCGAAGGCGTTGATGCGGTTGATCAGCCCCTTGGAATAATCCAGACGATCGACGCCGATCGCCAGTTTCTCGCCATTCAGGCTTCGCCGCAACCGCGACACATCGGGATGCGACACCGCCTTGGCAGCTTGCATGGCGAATTTTTCGGGGTCGATGCCGATCGGAAATACCGCGATGCGCGAGGTACCGTAACGCGACGTGACGACACCGTTTTCGACCGCAAGGCCGAGATCCGAGGAAAGGTATCCAAGGAAATTTTCGCAATCGTCGATGGTCTGGAATCCGATCAGGTCGTAGGCCAGCATCGCCTCGATCAACTCGCGATGATGCGGTACCCCGCCCATGATCGCGCGCGTGGGCCAAGGCGTATGCAGAAAGAAGCCGACCGGCTGGGTGACGCCGAGATCGCGCAATTCGGCGCCCAGCGCCAGGAAATGATAATCCTGAATCCAGAACGCGGTGTCCGGCTTTCGGAAGCGCAGCAGCGCGCGCGCCATGAAGGCGTTGACTTCGCGATAAGAGAGATAGTCTTCCTGCGAGGCGCAGATCAAATCGACGCGGGAATGAAGCGCCGGCCACAATGCCGAATTCGCAAAACCTTCATAATAGCCGCCGTAATGCGCTGCCGGCAGATCCAGCATCGCCAGCGCACCCGCGCCCAGCGCCTCAATTTCGGCAAACGGTTCCTTGTTCGCGCCGTCGCGAACGCGGCCGCTGGAACCGACCCAGATGGCGCCGGATTTCTCCACCACCGGCAGCAAAGCGGCCGCCAGCCCCCCCGTCATGGGTTCGTTGGCTTTGCCGCGCGCGACGCGGTTTGAAACGACGACGAGGTTCACAGGGTCCCCTCCTGTTGGAGCGCTCGCGTATTAACAGCCATTCATCAATATGGTTCCCAGTCACCCTTTCAACGAAATGAAACCAAATTCAGGCCGCGCGAAATGGAACCGCTTGTTCCATCGCAAAAAATACAAATAACGGCCGAAAAATTTCGAAATCGCCTCTGATTCATCGTCTTTGCGAAACATCGGTCTGCATTATTTTGCAGCCGTGGTCGTTTCGTCGTCGAGCAGATGCGCGAGCCACTCCCGCACGTCGCGTGGTTCGTCGAAATGACCGGCGACACCGTGCACGCGCCGGCCCACTGAAAATGCGAGGCCGCCGAAATCGGGCATGATGGCGAATACCGATTCGTCGGTGACATCGTCGCCGATGAAAATCGGGCGGCGGCCCCTGAAGGGTTCGTGGGTCATCAATTCAACGACGCCGCTCGCCTTGTTAAAGCCGGAGTGCTTGATCTCGCAGACGCATTTTCCGGGCAGCACTTCGATCTGCGCACTCGGCAGATCGGCCCTGATCAGCGACACCGCCTCGTAGATCGCTTTCTCCGCATGCGGCGCCAGCCGGTAATGCAGCGCCAGCGAGTAGCCCTTGTCTTCCAGCAGAATGCCTGGGCTGAGTTTTGCGATGGCGGCAAGGCGACGCTTCAGTTCCTTGTCCATCGGCGGGGCATGGGTCGCGACCGCTTCGCTGTCGGTCGATAGCCGCATTTCCGCACCGTGACCGCCTACGGCTGGAAATTGTTCGGGTGCAAAAATCAAATCGATATCGTTCAGCGATCGCCCGCTGACGAGCGCCAGCGCGCCGGAAGTCCGCATCAAAAGGCGGCTGAGGGTGTTTGCCAGATCCGGCGGTACCCACACTTCGCGCGGCGTTGGCGCCAGATCGAGCAGCGTGCCGTCGATGTCGAGCAAGAGCGCGGTTTGCTCCAGAGGCGGCGGCAGAGCATGCGACGCCGGGCCGGTGCCCGACGAGGTCTGTTCTGATGGCATGTCTTCCTGCGAGGGCACGTCGGCCAGATCCTGATCGATCAATTCATGGTTCATTTCATTCTACTCCACAAAAGCGAGCGGCGGGGCAACCGATTCCAGCGGCTGGCGCTCGGCCGCGACACAGTAGAGCCAGGCGATGACAGCCGCCGCGATCATCAATCCTGCTCCTGCGAGGTAGCCAGCAAAAACGCTGCTGCGCGATCCGGTATCGATCAGCGCGCCGAACAGCGCGGGACCGGCGACGCCGCCAATTCCGGTTCCCACGGCATAAAACAACGCAATCGCCAGCGCGCGGACCTCCAGCGGAAAGGTTTCACTGACGGTGAGATAGGCCGCACTGGCGGCCGGCGACGCCACAAAGAAGATCACCATCCATGCGATGGTCTGGGTCTGTGCGCTCAACACGCCGATCGCAAACAGATAACCCGAAAGTGCGAGCAGAACGCCGGAAACGCCATAGGTGAGCGTAATCATCACCCGGCGTCCCACCGTGTCGAACAACCGGCCGAGCAGCAACGGCCCGAGGAAATTGCCGGCCGCGAACGGCAGAACGTACCATCCGACCTCACTGGACGCGATCCCGTAGAAGTCGGTCAATACCAAGGCGAAAGTAAAGAAGATGGCATTGTAGAAAAACGCCTGCGCGATCATCAAGGCCATGCCGACCAGCGAGCGCTGGCGATAGACGGTGAACAGCGTGCGTGCCACCTCACGCAACGGTGTGTGGTCGCGCATCTTCAGTTTGATTTTCAACAACGATTGTTGATTCGTGCCTTGTACCTTTCCAGTGACCGATCGCTCGATATCTTCGACGATGGCGCGGGCTTGATCCGGACGGCCGTGAATCATCAGCCACCGCGGACTTTCCGGAATCCACATCCGCATCACCAACACCACGAGGCCGAGACAAGCGCCGGTGAGATACGCCAGCCGCCAGCCAAGATCGGGACCGATCAGGTGCGGATCGAGCAGAACGATCGCGCTGGCAGCGCCGATCGCCGCGCCGATCCAGAAGCTGCCATTAATGATAAGGTCGGTCCATCCGCGATACCGCGCGGGTACCAATTCCTGAATCGTCGAATTGATCGCGGTGTATTCGCCGCCGATACCTGCGCCCGTGAGAAATCGAAACAGCGCGTAACTCGCAACGCTCCAGGACAGCGCGGTTGCCGCCGTGGCGGTGAGGTAGAGTGCCAGCGTGATGAAGAACAGTTTCTTGCGCCCGATTCGGTCGGTGAGCCAGCCGAACCCGAGCGCGCCGAGGACTGCGCCCGCCAGATAAGCGCTGTTGGAAAACCCGACATCGAAATTGGTGAAATGGAGTGTCGGACTATCCTTCAATGCACCGGACAACGCGCCTGCCAGCGTGACCTCCAGGCCATCCAGAATCCAGGTGATGCCGAGTGCCAGTACGACGCGGGTATGAAAACCGCTCCAGCGCAGACGATCGAGGCGGGAAGGAATATCGGTTTCGATGATGCGGTCATTGTCCTGCCGGATAGAATCCGGCGCGACAGTCTTCGAACTGCGCTGCAATCGCTGCACATTCATCGAATTCAACCAGTGAAAAAATGCCCCCGCAGCGGCGGCAACCATCGGGCTCACCACGTTGGTCAACGTGCTTGAGACGCGAGAGTTCCCCCATTGCTGCAGGGCAGAGCAGAGCGACTGAGACGTCAATCGCCGCCTTTCCCGCACAACGGTGTCGTCCCGGCCCCCGAGCCGGGATCCATCCGAAGCGGAAAACTAAACGAGAATGGATAAAAGACCGAAAACCATACCGCGCTGGTGTAAATCGCCTTGGGATGCACAAAATGGGACCGTTCAGGCTGGCTACCTTGCGCTGCACCGGCCATGACCCGTGTCATTTCGCCGATGAGGCTTCGGCCGCGTTTCCGGCGAGGCGGAATCCGGTTTGCCGAAGAAAATGCTCGTCCTTATAATTTTGCGCGCATTCTGATCGCAAAGCCGCTATCCACTGCTGCGGAAACCGCCCCTCTTCCCTTCATCAACGGAAAAACAACGTGCTCGATAAATCAGCCCCACAATCCTCCACCCGTACCTCCGGCCCGTTGGCCGGTTTTCGTATTGTCGAATTTGCCGGCATCGGGCCTGGTCCCTTCGCATGCATGATGCTGGCCGATATGGGCGCCGAGGTGGTCACGCTTGATCGGGTCGGCGCCAAGAAGAATTTGAAATCGGTGGCCGGACGCGGGCGAAAAGTCGTGGAGCTCGACCTCAAGAGCAAGGACGCTATCGCACAAGTGCTCGATCTTCTGAGTCATGCCGACGCGCTGATCGAGGGCTTCCGTCCCGGCGTGATGGAGCGGTTGGGGTTAGGGCCCGATGTCGTGCAGGCTCGCAATCCGCGCCTCGTCTATGGCCGCATGACCGGGTGGGGTCAGGAAGGCCCATTGGCGCAGGCCGCCGGCCATGACATCAACTACATCTCCGTGACCGGCGCACTGGCCGCGATCGGCGGCAAGGACAAGCCGGTGCCTCCGCTCAATCTGGTCGGCGATTTCGGCGGCGGAGCGCTCTATCTCGTGGTCGGCGTGCTCGCAGCGCTGGTGGAAGCGTCAAGATCGGGCAAGGGACAGGTCGTTGACGCCGCGATGTGCGACGGCGCGGCGTCCTTGATGTCGATGTTCTTCGACCTGGCAGCCGCGGGCCGTTGGACCGAACAGCGCGAGAGCAATTTCCTCGACGGCGGCGCGCATTTCTACGGCGTCTATGAATGCGCGTGCGGCCGGTTCATTTCGATCGGCTCGATCGAGCCGCAGTTCTACGCGCTGCTGCGTCAACATGCCGGTCTTTCGGAGCCCGGCTTCGATCAGCAGATGGACCCCAAAGCATGGCCGGCGCTCAAGCAAAAACTGGCGGAAGTGTTCAAGACCAAGACGCGCGACGAATGGTGCGCCATCATGGAGGGTACCGACGTTTGCTTTGCGCCGATCCTGACCATGCGCGAGGCGCCGGATCATCCGCATATGGCGGCCCGAGAGGTTTTTGTCACCCGCCACGGCGTCACGCAGCCCGCGCCGGCGCCACGTTTTTCGCGCACGCCCTCGGCGATCCGCGATGCGGCCAAGGCGGATATTGCCGAGTTGACCAGCGAGTGGAAGGCGGCGGGGTAGCAGACGGAGTTCCCCGGATGCTGCGCACCGCGCCGCCCTTGCGGCGTGGTGTACTGCTGACCGGGCCATGTCTTCATCTGCATGGGTCCCGGTTCTGCAGTGCACCGCAAGCGCTGCACCGCGTCCAGGGCACGATAGATCCTAAGCCGCGCCCTTCAATGTCAGTACACCGCGGCGAATCTGGTCTTCCTCAATCGATTCGAACAGAGCCTTGAAGTTGCCCTCGCCGAAACCGTTGTCGCCCTTGCGTTGAATGAACTCGAAGAAGATCGGGCCGATGGCGTTGGCGGAAAAGATCTGCAGCAGAACCTTGGTATGGCCGCCATCGACCACGCCTTCGCCGTCGATCAGGATGCCATCGCGCTGCAATCGCGCGACGTCCTCGCCATGCTTCGGCAGGCGTGCGTCGATCTTCTCGAAATAAGTCTCCGGCGGCGCTGGCATGAACGGCAGCCCGTCGGCACGCAGGGTTTCGACGGTGCGATAGATGTCCGTTGAACCGCAGGCGATGTGCTGGATGCCTTCGCCGCGATAGACGTTGAGATATTCCTCGATCTGGCCGGAATCACCGGCATCCTCGTTGATCGGAATCCGGATCTTGCCGTCAGGACTTGTCAGCGCTCGCGAGAACAGGCCCGAGGCGCGGCCCTCAATATCGAAAAAGCGAATCTGCCGAAAGTTGAACAGTCTTTCATAGAAACCAGTCCAGACGTCCATGCGGCCGCGATGGACGTTGTGGGTGAGATGATCCAGATAAAACAGCCCGGTCCCTTCGGGGCGCGGATTGCTTGCCCCGAGCCAGTCGAACTCGGCGTCATAGGCCGAGCCCTTCGCGCCGTAGCGATCGACGAAATATAACAGGCTGCCGCCGATGCCCTTGATCGCGGGGACGTCGAGTGTTTTTTGCGCCGGCGGAATATCGGCAGGTTCCGCGCCGAGCGACAGCGCGCGTTCAAAGGCCCGCTTCGCATCGACCACGCGGAATGCCATCGACGGCGCGCACGGCCCGTGTTCGGCGACAAAGGCGAAGCCGTGGGTTCCGGGCGCTTCATTGACGAGATAATTGATGTCGCCCTGGCGATAGACCGTGATCTTCCGGGTCCGATGACGCGCCACCGGCACATAACCCATCAGCCTGAACAAATCGTGCAGTTCTTCAGGCCTCGGATGCGCATATTCGACGAATTCAAAGCCGTCGGTACCCATGGGATTGTCGGCGCTGATGACAGCGGCCGGCGCGTCGTGCGGAAATGGACCCATCCCTCATTTTCCCTGGCTGCTGATCGCCCTGATTTGACAGCATGGATATTCAGTCGTCAAAGCTGCAATGTGCATGCAAATAGCGGGGAAATCCGCTATATGGTGCATGACTTATGCATCAACAGGGCTTCTGCTGCATGATCTCGGTGGATGGCTTCGACCTCAAAATATTGAGCGCGCTACAGGATGACGGCCGTCTGACCAATCAGCAATTGGCTGATGTCGCCGGCCTGTCGGCATCGCAATGCTCGCGGCGGCGGATGCGGCTGGAAGCAGCGAAGGTGATATCGGGTTATCACGCCGACCTCGCCAGCGAAGCACTCGGCTTCAACGTCATCGCATTCATTCACATCACGCTGGCGACGCATTCGCCGGATAACGCCAAGCGGTTTCGGGCGCTGGTCAATCGCGTCGACGATATTCAGGAGGCCTATTCGCTGACCGGCGATGCCGATTATCTGCTGAAGGCCGTGCTGCGCGACCTCAAGAGCTTGTCCGATATCGTCAACAACGTACTGATGCCGCATCAGAGCGTGGCGCATGTGCGCTCGTCGATCGTGCTCGATCGCCTGAAGGAGAGCTCAAAGCTGCCGCTCAAGGAATTGCAGCGTTAGACAGCCAGACGTGTCCGAAATTGAGGGAGATTCGTCCTTCGCATGAGGCATTTGATTTGCGATGATCAGCATCGCCTCAACATGAGAGACGCCCATGGCGCTGCAACTTCGGCCGAACTGCGAATATTGCGACAAGGATCTGCCGCCCGGTTCGACCGAAGCACGCATCTGCAGCTATGAGTGCACTTTCTGTGCGGATTGTGTGGAGAACAGGCTCCACAATGTGTGCCCGAACTGCGGCGGCGGTTTCGCTCCGCGGCCGATCAGGCCGGCCAAAGAGTGGCGGCCCGGGGCATCGACCGAAAAGCAGCCGCCTTCGGACAAGCGCGTGCATCTGAAATTTAGTCTCGACGATCTCGCCGCGCATTCGGAGCGGATTCGGGATATTCCGCCGGAGCAACGCTGACGTCCTCACGTCGCCGGCAGAATCGTGCCCTCGACTTCACCAAAACCGACGCGGTAACCTTCGCCCTGGCACCAGCCCCGCACGACGAGCGAATCGCCGTCTTCCAGAAATGTCCGCTTGACGCCGCCGGGAAGTTCGATCGGCTCGGTGCCGTTCCAGCTGATTTCAAGCAGGCTGCCGCGCTGGTGCTTCTCCGGACCGCTGATGGTGCCGGAGCCTAGGAGATCGCCGACATTCATGGCGCAGCCGGAGGAGGCGTGGTGCACCAATTGCTGCACCGACGACCAGTACATGTATTTGAAATTGGTGCGGCAGATGCTGGTGGCTTCATTCACTTGCGCCGCGCGCAGCCCGACATCGAGTTGCAGGTCGTAATTGTTCGGCTGTGCCTGCTGCAAATAGGGCAGCGGCATCGGCTCCTGCGCCGGGCCATGAACACGAAACGGTTCCAGCGCCTCGCGGGTGACGATCCAGGGGCTGATCGAGGTCGCGAACGCCTTGGCCTGGAACGGCCCGAGCGGCACGTATTCCCATTGCTGGATATCGCGCGCGCTCCAGTCGTTCAAAAGCGTAAAGCCGAAGATCATTTCCCCCGCCTGTTGCTCGGTGAGCATCTCGCCCATCGGCGAGGGCTGGCCGATCACGACGCCCATTTCCAGTTCGAAGTCCAGTCGCTTGCAGGGGCCAAAGCTCGGCGATTCCACATTCGGCGGCTTCAACTGGCCGCGCGGCCGCCGCACCCTGGTGCCGCTGACCACGACGGTGGACGCGCGTCCGTTATAGCCGATCGGGATATGCAGCCAGTTCGGCAGCAGCGGATTGGATTTATCGCGGAACATGGTGCCGACATTGGTGGCGTGCTCTTTCGACGAATAGAAATCGGTGAAACCGGCGACCGCAATCGGCAAATGCAATTTGACGTCGGCCATCGGCACCAGCGCGCGTTCACGCAACTCGCGGTTATCGCGCAGTTCCGGATGGTCGTGGCGCAGCAATTCGCTGATCCGCGCCCGGGTGCGCGACCACGCCTTGGGCCCCAGCGCCATGAAAGGATTGAGCGCCGGCGTCGCAAACACTCCGAGTTCGCCGACATCCAGCCGCCCGTCCTGTTCGAGCTCCCACAGATCGAGCACGTAGTCGCCGATCGCGACACCAACGCGAGGCGCCAGTCCGTCCTTGGACGAAAACACGCCATAGGGAAGATTCTGGATCGGAAAATCCGACGCCGGATCGACGTCGACAAAGGAGCGGAGTTTGGGATCGTTGGGATGGGGCAAGATTCTCGGTCCTTATGTTCTGCCGTCATTCCGGGATGCGCCACTTGGCGCAGGCCCGGAATCCATACTCCCCGCGGTGGTTATGGATTCCGGGCTCGCTCGCTTCGCTCGCGCCCCGGAATGACGCTGAAAGTGTGGTCACGCCATCTACTGGCGCGATGTCTCACGGCCGGTTCGGATCAAACCGCTTTTCCAGCCCCTTCCAGCAATCCGCGTAGTCATCCTGCAAGGTCGATGATTTCGCGGCATGCTCCGTCACGCGCTGCGGATATCGCGTCTCGAACATGAAGGCCATAGTGCCCGTCAGCTTGACCGGCTTTAGTTCCGAATTGCTGGCGTGATCGAAGGCCTCGCGGTCCGGGCCATGGGGCAGCATCATGTTGTGCAGGCTGATGCCGCCGGGGGTGAAGCCTTGCGGCTTGGCATCATAGACGCCGTAGACCAGTCCCATGAATTCCGACATGATGTTCATGTGATACCACGGCGGACGGAAGGTGTTTTCCGCCACTGCCCAGCGCTCCGGGAAGATCACGAAATCGATGTTCGCGGTGCCGGAGGTTTCCGAAGGCGACGTCAGCACCGTGAAGATCGACGGATCGGGATGGTCGAATCCGATCGCGCCGACCGGCGAGAAGGTCCGCAGATCGTATTTGTAGGGCGCATAATTGCCGTGCCAGGCCACCACGTCGATCGGCGAATGCGGCAGCTTCGTTACGAATAATGAGCCGCCCCATTTTACGAACAATTCAGTCGGCGTGTCCCGGTCCTCATAGGCGGCGACCGGGGTGAGGAAATCGCGCGCATTGGCAAGGCAATTGGCGCCGATCGGGCCGCGCTCCGGCAGCGTGAAGGCGCCGCCGTAATTTTCGCAGAGGTAGCCGCGCGCGGGGCCGTCGGGAATTTCCACGCGGAATTTGACGCCGCGCGGAATCACCGCGATCTCGCCGGGCTCGATATCGATCCGGCCGAACTCGGTGACGAAGCGCAAATTGCCCTGCTGCGGCACGAACATCATCTCGCCGTCGGCATTGTAGAAATGCTGATCGACCATCGATTGCGTGACCAGATAGACATGCGCGGCCATGCCGGCCTGGGTATTGGCGTCTCCCGCCGTGGTCATGGTCTGCACGCCCTGCAGGAACGTCATGTCCTCCTTGGGGATCGGCGCCGGATCCCAGCGCAACTGCTCGATCGACAGCTCGACCTCATGACACGGCGCGGTGCGCCACAGCCTGGCGTCGGCCTTGGCGAAGCGTCCGGAATGCCTCACCGAGGGCCGGATCCGATACAGCCATGAGCGCTCGTTGCTGCCGCGCGGCGCGGTGAAGGGCGAGCCGGACAATTGCTCGGCGTAAAGCCCGTAGGCGCAGCGTTGCGGCGAATTGCGCCCGATCGGCAGCGCGCCGGGCAGCGCCTCGGTCTCAAAACTGTTGCCGAAACCGGACATATAGCCCGGCGTGATATTGACCGAACTCCGGCTGATGGTTTCTGGAGAAGTATTGATATTCATGGTCATCCTCCTTGCAAGGCCGCCCACATTTCCTGGTCACGCTTGTCGGTCCAGATCACCGGATCATCGATCCCCGAGGCCTCGTCGAACGCCCGCGAAACGTTGAACGGCAGGCAGTGTTCGTAGATCGCAAAGCTGGAAAACTTCGGATCCATCACCTCGCGCGTCGCCGCCATCGTCTCCTTGAGATTGCGGCCCCTGGCGACCGCGATTTCGGCAGCACCATAGAGCGAGGTGACGAAATCGCGCGTCATGGCGATGGCGTCGCGCGCCGTCGCCACGCCCTTGAGGGCATCGCCCCGCCCCGGCGCGATCGCCTTGGGGTTGAAGGCGCGAATTTCGTTCAGCGTCGCCGGCCATTCGCGCAAATGCGCGTCGCCGCAATAGCAGGCCGAATGATATTCGATCAGGTCACCGGAAAACATCACTTCCGCGTCGGGCACCCAGGCGACGATGTCGCCGGAAGTGTGACCCGCGCCAAGCTGCATGAGCCGCACCTCACGCTTGCCGAGATAGATCGACATGTCGCCCTCGAACGTCAGCGTCGGCCAGGTCAGACCCGGGATGCTTTCGGCATCCTGGAACAGGCGCGGAAAGCGTCCATATTCGGAATCCCAATCCTGCTGGCCGCGCTCCTCGATCAGCCGGTAGGTTTCCTGCGACGCGATCACCGCTTGCGCCTTGTAGGCCGAGGCGCCGAGCACCCGCACCGCGTGATAATGCGACAGCACCACATATTTGATCGGCTTGTCGGTGACGGTGCGGACCCGCTCGATCACCTTGTGGGCCATCGCGGGCGTCGCCTGCGCGTCGAACACGATGCAGCCGTCGTCGCCGACGATGATCGCGGAATTGGGATCGCCTTCGGCGGTGAAAGCATAGAGATCGGTGCCGATTTCGGAGAAGGTGATTTTTTTCTCCGCCGTATCGGTGGTGGACGCGAAACCTTTGGCCATCAGTTCAATTCCCTTTGCGACGTTCTTTTCGAATTCGTGTTATTGCTGCTGCTGCGCCTGCTGGCTGGCATCCACCATGCGCCGCTGGGCCAGCGCAATCGCCTCGCGCAGCACGTCAAGGTCGCCGATGTGATTGGCGAGTATCAGAACCAGCGTGGCATCGAGATTTGCGCTCTGCTCGTCGCTCAGCCCGCGATGCGCCTCGACAACCGCGCGAAACGCGTCGTCGGGCTTTGGGAAATTCGAGCGGGTGGACAGCGCCATGATCGAAAACCTCAGTTGATGCCGGTTGCGCGCGCCAATGCGGCATCGAGCGCAGTGCGGGTCGGGTGCCGGAAACGCGCGGCGACATAGCCGTCAGGCCGCAACAGATAGGCGGTGCCGGGTTCGGCATCGTAGCGCGTGCCGGCCAGCCCCGCGGGATCGGAAAAACCGTCATCGCCGCCGATCCGGATCACGCCGACGCCATCGGGGGCGTCGACGCCAATGCCATTGCTGAACTCCAGCAGCGTGAACCGCGCTCCCGCCTTGACGAAGGCTTCGGTCAAAAACGCAGGCTTCCCTCCGCCCGCAGCAATCGGCGCGTCAAGCATCGAAGCGCCGGGCCGCGGGCCGCCACGCCACGCATCGCGATCGGCCGTCAAAAGCGGCGAGTCATAGATCGAGGGAACCGAGAGCCGTCCACCATTGATCATCCGCTTGCCGAATTCCGTTTCCTTGGCCAGCGACAGCACCGCCTGTCGCAGCCGCGCTTCCTGGCGCGAACTGGGTGCCATGAAATCGGTCGAGCGGGTCGATTCCCGGATGTTCTCGTCAGCCGCCGCACTGCGCTCGGTGTGATAGCTCTCGAGCAATATTTCCGGCGATAGCTTGCACAGCACCCGATCAAGTTTCCACGCCAGGTTCTCGGCATCTTCCAGACCGGAATTGGCGCCCCGGGCACCGAACGGCGAGACCTGATGCGCGGCATCGCCGGCGAAGATCACGCGGCCGTGGATGAATTTTTCCATCCGGCGGCACTGGAATTTGTAAAGCGAGATCCATTCGAAATCGAACTTGTCATGCCCGAGCATGCGCGCGATCCGCGGCCGCACATTCCCGGGCAGCTTCTCGACGGCAGGATCGACATCAGGATCAAGCTGCAGATCGATCCGCCAGATGTCGTCCGGCTGCTTGTGCAACAGCGCGGATCGCCCGGCATGAAACGGCGGGTCGAACCAGAACCAGCGTTCGGTGGGAAATTCGGCGCTCATCTTGACGTCGGCGATCAGGAACTGATCCTCGAACACCTTGCCGGTGAATTCGGCGCCGACCATCTGCCGCAACGACGACCGCGCGCCGTCGCAGGCCACGACATAGTTCGCGCGCAACCGGTACGGCCCGTCCGGCGTCTCGATGGTCAGGACCGCATGGTCGTTGCGCTGTTCCAGCCCGGTCACCTTGTTGCGCCAGCGCAGATCGATCGACGCCAGCTGCTGCACCCGATCCACCAGATAGGCCTCGGCATAGAATTGCTGGAGGTTGATGAAGGCGGGCCGCTTGTGCCCTTCCTCCGGCAGCAGATTGAATTGATAAAGCAGCGACGCGCCGTGAAAGATCCGACCGACGCTCCAGACGACACCCTTGTCGACCATGCGATCGGCGACGCCGAGCCGATCCCAGAATTCGAGGGAGCGTTTCGAAAAGCAGATCGCGCGCGACCCCTCGCCGATCCGGTCGGCGTCATCGAGCAAGACGACGGCCTGGCCGCGCTGTGCCAGGTCGATCGCGAGCGACAGCCCGACCGGGCCGGCCCCGATCACCACCACCGGGTATTCGGCCGCATCGGCTGCGGCGCGATCCTGGTCAGGATGGCGTCGATAGCCGAACTGGACTTTGGACTGCTGCGTCATGCGTTCACGCTGCTCCGGCCAAGGATCTTGGCTCCGGCCAGGCACTTCGCTCCGAGCCAAGGAGCGCGTTCCGGCTCAAGATAGTCTCATTTGCAACGATCTAAACTCCGCGGACGCGTCGGCGTCAACTCAAATTGGAGCGATTTTCGCCAAAACCGTCTTCGAGCAACCGGGTTTCCGGTGCTCGGTTTGAGTCCCGAAACAGCCATGCGAACGCATTGCGCTTGGATGCTGGAATTGAAAATCAAGTGATAACCCGCACCGTGACGATACGCCGGGCCGGTCAGCGGTCGAAAGGCGTCCCGGGGCCGAGATGATAGCGGCTGGAAAAGAACACCAGCGGGGTGTTGTCGCTGTAATCGCAATTCGACACCTCGGCGATGAACAGAGTGTGGTCGCTGACATCGACGATCCGGATCACCTCACAGGCGAAGAACGCGAGGCAACTGGAAAGTCTCGGCACGCCCTCCAAGATGTTGTAGTCGGGGCTCGCATCATCGATCGGACGGCCCGAAAAATACCTCGACAGTTTCCGACCGCCCTCGGGCAACACATTGACGCCGTAGCGACCACTCGCGGAAATCGCCTGATGCATCCTTCCCGGCATCACGGAGACGAGTACCGTAGGCGGCGAAAGACTGACAGTGACGAAGCTGTTCGCCGTCATGCCGCAAACGTCGCCGTGTTCATCGAGTGCCGTCAGCACCGTGACCCCGGTTACGAACCGCGAAGCAGCGTGGCGGAAGGCGACCGGGTTGGCGCGCTGCATCTCAGTCTCCGACCGGAAAGTGGAAGAGGACCGCGCCGTTCGGCGAATAATTCGGCACATCGGCCGCGACCCTCTGCCCGATCTCCGACTGCAGCGCGGCAAGCATGGCCGCGCCGTCCTCAAACCACGCCTGGAAAATGCAGAACGGGGCAGGCCCGGGACCAAGCGCCTCGGGGTAAGCGAAGGAGCAGGACTTCAAGCCCGGGAGTTGCTTCGCCAGCGGCAGGTGCGATCCCTGATAGTAGGCCGTGAACCGAGCCGCATCTTTCGGCACCGGGTAGGTGACTGTCAGACAATGCATCGGCCTGTCCTCACCCGGTTGCCCTTGCAGGCTCGGCCGGCGCCGACATGCGACCGACCCAGGCTCGGATCCGCTCCGGCGACGAGATCCGATCCCACTGATAATCCGGGTAATTGAAGTTCTCGGTGAATTCGTCGGCGAGCGCCCGGTTCTGGCTCATCGCACCGATCAGCATCCCGAGCGCTTCCGATGGAGGCTGGAGCATCAAGTTCGTCCAGCGAGATGCTGCCAGCACCCGATCCTGCCGCTTGAGGTCGACCTTTTCGCAAAAGCGTGCATCAAGCACATCGGAATTGACAATTTCCTCGCCCACCACAAAGGCTGCATAGGAAGCAACGTTGGCGCCCTGACCCATCATCGGGTCGACCACCGAATGCACATCGCCGAGGGCGAGCGCGCATTTTCCGCCGTCGAATTCGACAACCGTATTGCGGACGGTCGGCACAATGCCCCCCTGCAGCAGATCCGTCGGCTGCGCGAGGTCGAAGCGCGCAGTGTCGATCCGATCGTAGGTCGTGGGGTGATGCTTTTCCAATTTATCCAGAAGCACGCGCAGGAAATGCTGCCGATCCTTGTCGTAGCTGATCGTCGCAAGTTCTTCCATATCGCCACCCGGCACGTTCTCCATCAGAAGCGCATTCGCAACACCGCCGAAAGTGATGGTGGGAATAACGATCATCTCACCGTGACCGGGAGAAACCGATAGCGTTACGTTCATGGGGTCTGGCTGGCGCACGCCGGTATAGAGGCCGACGCACAGGCGACGCTGCGGCTGCGAATAAGGTGTTTGCTCCGGCCTGTAGGCAAAGAGCTGCCCGAGCGGGCCCTTGCCGGCCGCGACGACCAACAAATCGAAACGGGCAACCAGCGGGCCGATATCGCCCTCCTCGATCCGACGATATTCGATTTTGCCGCCGCGACGCTGGAAGTCTTCCATCAGCGCCGGAAGATAGATTCGATAATCGACAGCCCGACTCGCCTTGGAAAAATAGCCGCGGAATTTGATCGGCTCCGGAAAATTGAAAGCATGATCGTGATAATGATAGTGATCCTTCGGATCCTTCCAGTGATTGACGCCGAGATAATCCTCGCGCGCGATCGTCACATGGTGGTGGGCGACCGTATTCAAAAGCCGGATGTTCCGATAATCCTCCGGCGCGCGATCCGTGATGAGCGTGGCGTCCACGCCGTGCTTCTGCAGATAAAGAGCGAGATGCAGACCGGCGATTCCGGCACCGACGATTCCGATGTGACGTGTCACGTTGCTCTCCCTTGGCGGTTTTGTGAGTTTCTTTCTCCCTGAACGGTTTGGGACTCTAAGCGTCGATTTGCGCGTCGACTATGGAATAGATAGGATATGATTTATTCCCATTAGGAATGAATCATGGATCGTATTGATTGTCTTCGCGCCTTCGTCCGCGCCCTGGAGGGCGGCAGCTTTTCGGCTGCCGCAAAGGAGCTCGGGATTGGTCAGCCGGCTGTGAGCAAGCGGATCAGTTTGCTCGAAGGAGAGTTTGGAACCCAGTTGTTCTTGCGCACAACACGCAAGCTCAGGCCCACGCCGGAAGCGCACCGCATCTATGATCTGGCGCGCCAAATCCTCGAAAATTTCGATACGGCGCATGCGAGCGTCAAAGAAGCCGCGCCGCGACCGACGGGCACGCTCAGGGTCAGTGTGCCGTCATCCTTCGGTCGGCGCTTCATGATGCCGATCATCGCCGATTATGTCAGGAATTACCCGGAGGTTCGTTTGGATATTCAATTCAGCGAACGCTTCGTCAACCTGGTGGAGGAAGGGATCGAACTGGCGCTGAGGATCGGAAACCTCGACGCGAGTACGCTTGTTGCCCGTCGGCTCGGCACGGTGCATCGCTATCTGGTTGCAACGCCGACTTACCTCCACGGCCGCCCCATGCCGATGACGCCGGAAGATTTGAACGCACACCAATGTATCGTCTATTCACGGCTTTCACCGGCCAATGAATGGATTTTCGAATCGGAGCAAGGTCGACACGTCGCTTGCATCGATGGACCGCTTATCGTCGACGATGCCGATGCGATGGAAGAGGCTGTCATGCACCATCTGGGCGTCGCAATCCTGCCGGAATGGAACGCGATCGACGGCCTCTGCAGCGGACGGCTCGAAAATATTCTTCCTGACTATTCAATTGCGGCGTTGCCGTTGCATGCCATTTATCCCGAGATGGCCTGGATGTCTCTCCGCGCGAGAAGCTTTCTGGACTTGCTCATCAAGCGCGCCGACCAATTCACACCGCAACCAAGGCTGATTGATCGTACCTGACCGATAGCCGAACGTGACTTTCGACTACTACGCCATGCGTTCACGCTGAACTGGCCAAGAACTTGACTACAAAGGACTTGGCTACAAAGGACTCAACTACAAGGGACTTGCCTCTAGCCAACGGGCCCGTCCCGGCCTAAGATAGTCTCACTTGCAACTATCTAAACTAGACGCGTTGGCGTCAACTCAAATTGGAGCGATTTTTGCCAAAACCGTCTTCGAGCGAACCGGCAGCCGGCTCGCGTGAGCAGAACGCATCCAGGAAAGAGCGGCGACTAGACCTCTTCAGGTTTGTGCCATTCCGGCTGAGCCGGCTGGCGGCAGAGGTCAGCGCCGCGCTTGCCAGCGAATATCAGGAACGCTACGGGCTGGATATTCCGGAATGGCGTGTGCTGGCGACACTTGGCTTCCGCAACGATGCCTGTAGCGCGCAATACATCGCCGATTGCACTCGAACCCACAAATCCACCATCAGCCGCGCCGTCACCGCGCTGATGGAGCGGCAACTGGTGGAGCGCGTCGAGAACGAGGAAGACCGCCGCGAGTTCCGGCTACGCATGACCCGAAAAGGCGACGCGCTGTACGAGCAACTGATTCCCCGGCTGCTGCGCAAGGAACAGGAGATCCTGTCGTGTCTTTCCGCGCGCGAGCAAAAAGATTTGGCGGCAATGCTCGGCAAGATCGAGCAAAGCCTCGATCTCATGCAGACGAGCAGCGAGGCGGATGCGAAGCAAGCGTATTAAGAACGATTACCCTATCCGTCATTCCGGGGCGCGCGTCACCGCGAACCTCAGATGCGCAATTACGCATCGGGGAATTTCGAGATTCCGGGTTCATCGCTGCGCGATGCCCCGGAATGACGGCAATAAGTTAACCCCGATCGATATATTTCGCGATCACCGGGAAGTACGCGCCGCCAGAGCCGGCATCGATCGCTTCCTGCAAGATCTTGCCGATCAGTTCGGCGCCGCGGATTTTGACGCCGGCATCGTCGGCCAGTTCCAGCGCATAGGACAGGTCTTTCAGGGCGTACTCCGTCGAGAAGGCGCGTTCGGGAAAATTCCCCGGCACGATCGCCTTCATGCCGTGATTGCGCAGCGCAAAGCTGTCGGCTGATCCCTTCGACAACGTATCGAGCAGCAGCGCCGGATCGACGCCATTGCGCCGGGCAACGGCGACGGCCTCGGCAAGTGCGTTGACGGTTTGAAACAGCACCATGTTGTTGAGGATTTTGGTCACCTGCCCCGAACCAACGCCGCCGCAACTCGTCACATCGGTGGCAAAGCAGCGGATCAAGGGCTCGATGGACGCAAACAATTCCGGCGGCGCGCCGACCATCACGCTCAGCGTGCCGTCCTGCGCGGCCTGACGCGTACGCGCGATCGGCGCATCGGCCCATGATGCGCCCTTGGCCTGCAATTGCCTTGCGAAATCGCGGGTCTGGTTGACCGATGAGGTGCCGAGATCGACGAC
This sequence comes from uncultured Pseudomonadota bacterium, assembly GCA_963727225.1. Classification (GTDB taxonomy): domain Bacteria; phylum Pseudomonadota; class Alphaproteobacteria; order Rhizobiales; family Xanthobacteraceae; genus Bradyrhizobium. The sequence goes on from CAVSFN010000004.1 coordinate 21,459, forward strand.
CACTTGTCCCGTGCGGATGTTTTTCAGGATGCCGTCGCCCTCGAACACCGCGCGCGCATGTTTGGCGCTGGGCAGGCACAGGAATATGATGTCGCTCTTGTTGACGACCTCCGCCACCGAGGCGGCCACCGCGGCGCCTTCGCCGCGCAGTTGCGTCAGCGCCTGTTGCGACAGGTCGAACACGATCACGCCTGCGCCGCTCTTCTTCACAAGGTTGCGACAGATCGGCTCGCCCATCACACCGAGACCGATGAAGCCGATCGTCTTGTATTGCGACATCCGTTTGCTCGCTTGACGCTATTTGACGAAGGAGCGCGACGGCTTCAGGTGCAAGGCAAATGCATCGACCTTGTCGCTGACGCGCGGATAGATCTCGCTCACGATCGGATCGTGGCCCGGAATGAAGCGGTCGGGATGGCCGGCGAGCCGCTCGACGATTTCCCAACCCTGCGCCATGTCGCCGACATTGTAGACGATCGGAAACGGGCTGCGGCGTTGCAGATTGGCGTAGTAATGCGCGGCATCCGAGGCCAGCACCACCGGGCCGCGCTCGGTCTCCACCCGCACCACCTGCAGCCCGTCGGAATGGCCGCCGACCCGATGCACGGTCACGCCGGGGGCGACCTCACCGTCGCCGGAATGAAAGGTGACGCGCTCGCCATAGACATGGCGCACCATCAGCGTGACGTGTTCGATCGAAAACGGATGCCGGAGCGTGCCGGTGCACATGCAGCGCCCGGTCGCGTAGCTCATCTCGCGATCCTGCAGATGGAACCGCGCATTAGGAAAACGGTCGAGATTGCCGGCGTGATCGTAATGCAGATGGCTGACGATAATGTCCCTGATGCTATCGGCCTTGACGCCAAAGCGTTCCAGCGCGTCGACCGGATTGAGCGTGAGCTTGCGATTTCGTAGAGCCGCCTCTTCGGCGTTGAAGCCGGTATCGACCAGGATGTCGCGGCCGCCGCCCCGGATCAGCCAGACGAAATAGTCGAGATCCTGCGCGGTGGTCTCATGCGGATCCGGAATGAGAAAATTCAGGTGAGGCGTGCGGGGCGACATCGTCGCATAGCGGAGGGCGTAGATTTCGTAGGTGTTTCCCATCGGTTGCACTTTTCTTGCTTGCTGATTGGCCGACCGCCACACCAAGCCATTGTCGTCCGCAAAGGTCAAACCCGGCGGCCTCTTGCGACGGATGGACGAAAATCAGCCGCGGCACCTGGCCGAAGGTTTGGGAATGCCCGCAGACCCAAGCCCGCTTCCAATGTGAGTTGGGTCACATTGCCGCATCGGCGAATTTGCGCTCCATGTCCGCGGGCTTCGGAAACAGTCGTCATTCATGAACACGCACAAGCAGCGCAGCAACCGCAGCAGGCCGATCACAGGCTCATTTCAGGATCACGCGTAACGTTTTATCGGGGTTGGAAGCCTTGTCGGCGGTCAATTGTCGCGGTCGATTGTCGCGGTCATCGGCGGCGCTGGCAGGCAGTAGACAAGGCTTGTAGTTGACAAGGCTTGGGAGCCCGGTTTGATAATGCCGTTTTCGTAAGGTAAGGTCGCCGAGGCGCAAGCTGGGGTCGGCGCGTTTTTGGCTGGACTGACGTCATATGAGAATCCGCCTCGCATTGCTTGTGATCCTGATTTTATCAGTCGTATCGATCGTTCCGTCGGTCGCCGCCGACAGTCACGCAGACCGCTTTGCGCTGGTCATCGGCAACGCCAAATATCCCGACGCCGAGGCGCCTCTCAAGGAGCCTATCAACGACGCCCGCGACGTCGCCGACGAACTCAAGCGCGACGGCTTTAGCGTCGAGGTCGGAGAAAATCTCACCGGCGACGCGATGCGGCGCGCCTTCGACCGCCTTTACGGGCGCATCAAGCCCGGCTCCGTCGTGCTGATTTTCTTCAGCGGGTTCGGCGTCCAGTCGGCGCGCCAGAGCTACATGATCCCGGTCGACGCACAGATCTGGACCGAACCGGATGTTCGCCGCGATGGCTTCAGCCTGGAGACCGTGCTCGGCGAGATCAACAATCGCGGGGCAGGCGTCAAGATCGCCCTGATCGACGCCAGCAGGCGCAATCCGTTCGAACGCCGGTTCCGCAGCTTCTCCGCGGGCCTCGCCCCGGTGATCGCGCCAAACGGAACGCTGGTAATGTATTCGGCGGCGCTCAGCTCCGTCATCAGCGACAATGGCAGCGACCACAGCCTGTTCGTGCAGGAGCTGCTGAAGGAAATTCGCGTTCCCGACCTGATGGCCGAAGAGACGCTGAACCGGACCCGCGTCGGCGTTACCCGGGCATCCCGCAGCGAGCAGGTGCCCTGGATTTCGTCCTCGCTGGCGGAGGACTTTTCATTTACCCCGGGGTCGTCGGGCGCGCCGCCGCAATCGCCCGGCCCGCAGGCGATGAACCCTCCGCAGCCAATTCCCGAACCCGCGCCGCCGCAATCGCCCGGCCCACAGGCGATGAACCCTCCGCAGCCAATTCCCGAACCCGCGCCGACACCGCACCACGAACCCACGCCGACACCGCACCACGAACCGCCGCCGCCAAAGCAGGCCGAACCCCCAACTCCGCCTGACGACAAGCAGGCGGAAAGGAAAGACGGCCCACCGGAAAAGAAAGACGGGCCGTCGTTTGAGAACGACCCGATCATCAAAGAACTGACCGACAAGCTTGCCAAGAATCCCGACGACCCCAACACGTACTATCGGCGCGGACAGGTCTTCGCCAGCAAGGGAGCTTACAACCTTGCCGTCAATGATTTCAGCGACACGCTGCGGCTGAGCCCCAAGGATGTGGAAGCCTTCAACAACCGCTGCTGGGCGCGTACCGTGATCGGCGACCTGCAGGCTGCATTGAAGGATTGCAACGAAGCGCTTCGGCTCCGCCCCAACTTTGTCGATGCCCTCGACAGCCGCGGCCTGGTCAATTTGAAGAGCGGGATGGCCAAGAACGCGATCGCCGATTTTGACGCCGCGCTCAAGATCAATCCGAGATTGACGTCGTCCCTGTACGGGCGCGGACTCGCCAAGCAGCGCAACGGCGCGATTTCGGAGGGTGAACTGGACATTTCCAACGCAAAAGCGATGGATCCGAATATTGTGAAGGAATTCGCAAGTTACGGAGTGAATTGACGATAATTTGAATTTTGGCCGGGCGGTTCCTCGAACCCTTCGGCGGGCACCAGAGACAAACCACCAGCAGCCGCGTGCGACCGGTTCGCGGCGGCCTATTTGCAACTCAATCGATTGAGAACGCGCACGCAGCGCAGGAGGGACTGGCGATGTCGAAAATGTTTGGAAGGAGAAATCTGGCCGCGATCCTTGCGATCGTGACGATCGGTGCTGCATTTTCCGTCAGCGTCAGAACAGCAGCAGCCGGTGACGATGTCACTGCAGGACAAATCCTCCAGGCGCTGAGCCCGGCCAAGCGACCCCTGACCAGAGGCCTGTCGGTGGGCCCCAAGGCCGACCCGGAAGCGGTCGCCGCCGAGGATCGTTTCGTTAAGACCATCCGTAACCGCGCCACGCGCTCGCTTTCATCCGCCGAGCGCGAAGAAATCGCCACCATCACCAAGGACAAACCGAATATCGATCTTGAAATCAACTTCGATTACAATTCGGCCAATATCAGCAAAAAATCCCTGTCCTCGGTTCAGGCGCTGGGGCAGGCGCTGACCAACGCCGACCTGAAAGGCTCGACCTTCATCGTCGCAGGCCATACCGACGCGGTCGGCGGCGACGCTTACAATCAGGACCTGTCCGAGCGGCGTGCAGACTCGATCAAGCGCTATCTGACCGATAAGTTCGGCATAGCCGGGTCCGACCTTGTGACCGTGGGATACGGCAAGACGAAGCTCAAGGACCCCGGCCACCCGACGGCGGACGTGAACCGCCGTGTGCAGGTCGTCAATATGGCGAACAAGACCACCGCGTCGCAGTAACTCCAAGTCTGGATAACCCGAAGCCCAGGTGATCTCCGGTCGAGGTAATTTCCGAAGTGAAGCGGTCGTGACGCCGAGCAAGGTTTTGCAGCTACCATGCGTCCCGCGGCCGTGCGGGACGCTCATTCGTTCCAGAGCGTTTTCGAGCGAAGCGGCAACCGGTTCGCGTGAAGAAAGCGCGTCAAATAAAGGACTAGAGCCTTCGTTCCGATACCATCGGAACGGAAAAGGCTCTAGAGGTCACGGACCTTTCCGACCGGCCGCTCTTCCGGTCCTTGCGCGTGATGATACGCTCCGACCCCTGTCATTGGCGGCATTTCGGAGCATAATCTTGCGACACCAGTGTGGATTGATCCGGCGATGATGCTCTCCGAATATCTCAAGCCTGTTTTGGCAGTGGTCGGCGTCGCCGCTTTGGCGGGCGGGTACTACTGGATCGAGCACCGCTCCCACGCCGAGAAGAAGGAAACTCCGGGCAACGCCCTGGTCATTGTGACTAAATCCACCAATGCCTGTTTTTCCGACATGGTGCGGGTGACGGGATTTTTCGTGCCGCGCAGGGAAGCGGTTGTCGGTGTCGACCAGGAAGGGTCCAAGGTTTCGGAACTTCTGGTGCATGAAGGCGACCTGGTGACCGATAATCAGGAACTGGCGCGGCTGACGCCGCCGCCGGCGCAACCCGGAAGCCCCGGCGCCGGCGCTAAGCCGGCCCCGATCTCATTGCGCGCTCCGGCCGCCGGACTGATTACCCAGATCCGCACCATCGTCGGAGCGCCTGCCTCGCCGCAAGCAGGACCGATGTTTCGAATTGCCGTCAACAATGAGATCGAACTCGACGCCGAAGTACCGGCCGTCCACATGCTGAAACTCAATCCGGGAGCGATGGCACGAATAAGCCGCGACGATGCGCCGGACCTCGTGGGGCCCGTGAGGCTGGTTTCGCCGCAAATCGATAGGGCCAGCCAACTCGGCCACGTCCGGATATCGCCTCAAAAGAACCCCTCTCTCAAGGTCGGCATGTTTGCCCGCGCCAACATTGACGCCAAACGCAGTTGCGGGGTCGCAATTCCCCGCACCGCCATTGACCACCTCACCGTTCAGGTGGTCAAAGGAAACACGGTTGAGATGCGAAAGGTGCGGGTCGGACTGGTGTCCGATGCCAGCACGGAAATCCTTGAGGGCCTCGAGGTAGGCGAAGTCGTCGTGGCCGACGCCGGCAGTTCGTTGCATGACGGCGACCAGATCAAGACAATGTTCGCCGAGGACCTCGATCGAGCGCAGGTACGCTGATGGCTTTGAATATCTCAGCATGGTCGATCCGTAATCCGCTGCCTTCCGTCGTGTTTTCGATCATCCTGCTGGCGCTGGGCTGGCTGAGTTTCACCAAGCTCGCCGTGACGCGCCTGCCCAGCGCCGATATCCCGGTGATCTCGGTAGCGGTATCCCAATTCGGCGCTGCGCCGGCCGAACTGGAATCGCAGGTCACCAAGACCATCGAAGACGGCGTATCCGGCGTTGAGGGCGTGCGACACATCTCGTCGTCGATCACCGACGGGCTGTCGGTGACGACGATCCAGTTCGCCCTTGAGACCAACACCGACCGCGCGCTGAACGACGTCAAGGACGCCGTCACCCGCGTCCGCAGCAATCTGCCGCAAAACGTCAACGAGCCGCTGATCCAGCGTGTCGACGTGATCGGCCTGCCGATCGTCACCTATGCCGCGATATCGCCGGGCAAGACGCCGGAGCAACTGTCCTATTTCGTCGACGACGTCGTCAAACGCGCGCTGCAGGGCGTTCGCAACGTCGCCCAGGTCGAGCGCATCGGCGGCGTCGAGCGCGAGATTCTGGTCTCGCTCGATCCGGACCGGCTGCAGGCCGCCGGCCTGACCGCCGTCAATGTCAGCCAAAGCCTGCGCGGCACCAATGTCGACCTTGCCGGCGGCAGGGCCGAGATCGGCAAGAACGACCAGGCAATCCGCACGCTGGCCGGCGCCAAGACGCTCAACGAACTTGCCGGCACCATGATTCCGCTGTTCGGAGGCGGCGAAGTACGTCTGGACGATCTCGGCACCGTCACCGACACCATCGCCGACCGCCGGACATTTGCCCGCTTCAACGGCGAGCCGGTGGTGGCGCTCGGCATCAAACGGTCGAAGGGGGCCAGCGACGTGGTGGTCGCAGCCGCGGTTCAGAAACGGATCGATGCGCTGAAGATTGCCTATCCCGATGTCGATCTCAAGCTGATCGACACCTCGGTGGAATTTACCAAGGGCAACTACGAGGCAGCGATCTCAACGCTGTTCGAAGGCGCTATTCTTGCCGTCATCGTCGTGCTGCTGTTTTTGCGCGACATTCGCGCCACCATCATCGCCGCGATCTCGCTGCCGCTGTCGATCTTCCCGGCGTTCTGGGCGATGGATATTCTCGGCTTCTCGCTGAACCTCGTCAGCTTTCTCGCCATCACGCTTTCGACCGGCATTCTGGTCGACGACGCCATCGTGGAGATCGAGAACATCGTACGCCACATGCGGATGGGCAAGTCGCCCTATCGCGCCGCGCTGGAGGCCGCCGACGAAATCGGGCTGGCGGTGATCGCCATCAGCCTCACCATTATCGCGATCTTCGCACCGGCAAGCTTCATGTCCGGCATCGCCGGGCAGTTCTTCAAGCAATTCGGCATCACGGTATCGGTGCAGGTGTTCTTCTCGCTGCTGGCGGCGCGGTTTGTCACCCCGGTGCTGGCCGCCTACTTCCTGAAAGATCATCCGCATGACGACCCGCCGCCGGGGCGCGTGCTGCAAACCTATACCAGGCTCGTCACCTGGTCGGTCCGGCACTACCTGATCACGGTACTGATCGGTTTTGGCATTTTCGCCGCCTCGATCTGGAGCATCACCTTGTTGCCGCAAGGCTTCCTGCCGGCGCAGGACACCGCGCGCTCGCTGCTGGCGATGGAGCTGCCGCCCGGATCGCAGTTGGCCTACACCGAAAAGGTCACCGAGGAAATCGTCGCGCGCCTGCGCAAGCGGCCCGAGGTCAAGAGCGTGTTCGTCGATGGCGGACGGGTGCCGCCGGGGACGTTCGAAGTGCGGCGCGCGGCGCTGATCATCAATTATACGCCGAAGAAAGAGCGAACGATCACGCAGCGCGAGCTCGAACTTTCGATCGGCAAGGAACTCGAAAACGTACCCGACATCCGGTACTGGTTCCTCGACGAGAACGGCTTGCGCGCGGTATCGTTGGTTGTGACCGGCGCGGACAGCAGCATCGTCGGCAATGTCGCCAGCGAACTGGCGAACCAGATGAAGCGAATTCCGCTGATCTCCGACGTGATTTCCGAAACCTCGCTCGACCGGCCCGAACTTCGCATCCAGCCGCGGGCCGATCTGGCGGCAAGGCTCGGCGTCTCCACCGAGAGCCTGTCGCAGACGATCCGCGTCGCCACCATCGGCGACGTCGGCCCGGCGCTGGCCAAATTCGACGCCGGCGACCGGCTGGTGCCGATCCGGGTCCAGCTCGAGGACACCGCGCGCGGCGATCTACCGCTGCTCGAGCAGCTGCGGGTGCCGCTGGGCGAGCACGGCGAAAAGGGCGGCGTGCCGCTCTCCGTCGTGGCCGACATCAAGCTCGATCAGGGCCCGACCAGCATCAATCGCTACGACCGGGAGCGTCAGGCCACCGTGGCGGCCGACCTCGTCGGGTCGGCGGCGCTCGGCGATGCCACCAAGAAGATCCACGAACTTCCGGTCATGAAGAGCCTGCCGAAGGGCGTGAAGGTCAGCCCCTCGGGCGATGCCGAAAGCCTGAACGAATTGTCGCAAGGCTTTGCCACCGCGATCACCGCCGGCCTGATGATGGTCTATGCGGTGCTGGTGTTGCTGTTCGGAACCTTCCTGCAGCCGATCACCATTCTGTTTTCGCTGCCGCTCTCGATCGGCGGCGCGATCGTGGCGCTGCTGTTGACCGGCAAGCAGCTGACGACGCCGGTGTGGATCGGAATCCTGATGCTGATGGGCATCGTGACCAAGAACGCCATCATGCTGGTGGAGTTCGCCGTCGAATCGATCCGCGAAGGCAAGACGCGCGACGAGGCGATCATCGATGCCGGCATGAAGCGCGCGCGTCCCATCGTCATGACCACGATCGCGATGGCCGCCGGCATGATGCCGAGCGCACTGGCCTTCGGCGCCGGCGGCGAATTCCGCTCGCCGATGGCGCTGGCGGTCATCGGCGGCCTGGTGTTCTCGACCGTGCTGTCGCTGGTGTTCGTGCCGGCGATGTTCATGATGATGGACGATATCGGCTCGGTGTTCTGGCGTTTCGGCAAGAAACTCCTCGCCACCGACGGCGAGACCGAGCATCCGCCCACCGATCATCGCAACGAGCCGCCGACCATCGTGCATTCGCCCGCGGCGGAATAAGACGCGCGCTAATTAATGCGCGTCATCGCCCCGCCTCTATTCGTTCCGCGCCACTGCGGTCAGCTTGGTCATGTTCTGCAACAGGATGCGGCCACGCTGCAGGTCGAGAATGCCGTCCTTGCGCCAGAGCTGCAGCTGGCGGTTGACGCTTTCACGCGCAGCGCCGACGAACACCCCGAGCTGTTCCTGCGAAATATGCACCTCCGAGCCGAAATCGGATGCCAGCGCGCAGAGCCGGCGCGCCAGCCGGACCGGCAGCGGCTGCAGCACCGACTCCTCCATCCGCTCGCTCATCCAGCGAATCCGCTGGCACAACAACTGGATCAGCTTGACCGCGACGCGCGGTTCACGCTCCAGATGGCTCAGGAAATCTTCGCGGCGCAGCACGAACAATTCGGTCGGCTCGCCGGCGGTGGCATCGGCGGTGCGGCTCTGGCCGTCGAGCACGGCGACCTCGCCGAACAGATCGCCGGGTCCGAGAAAATTCAGCGTCAGCCGGCTGCCATCGGAGGAACCGGTTTCGATGCGAATCTGGCCGCGGCGGACGCCGAACAAGGCGTCGCCGCTGTCGCCCTTCTGGAACAGCACCTCGCCGACGCCCAGCTGCTGGGTGTGGCAGAGGCCCGATATTCGCTGTAGTTCGTCGGCGCCCAGATCCGCGAACATCGGATTCATCTTCAAAATAACCGCAAATTCGGCCTGTTTACTCATTGCAATGCTTTCCAAAGCCAACTTGAAATCGTCGAATAGTCAGTACACAAAATAGCCTGGCAGGAAGTGTGTCATAAGTCACATAACTTTGCAGCACCCTTCGATTATTTTTGGACAAGTTTGAGCGGTTTCCCCATTCCGGGATAGGCTTGAGCGATCCGACACGGCCGCTCACGGAACGGCTGGAATCGATGCCGCCTGCCCGGTTTGGAACATCGCCATGAGAGCATTGAAAATCGCCGGGGCCGTCGTCGCCGCGGTAATCGCCATCGTCGCGCTGCTGCTGGTGATCGGGATCCCATCCGGGTTCATGACGTCAACGATCCAGGCCCGGGTCGAGCGCGAAACCGGATATCGGCTGACGATATTGGGCGCGACCCGAATAGGCTTCTGGCCGTCGCTGAATGTGACGCTGAACGACATCGCGCTGCAGAACCCGAAGGACCGCAATAGCAGCGATGATCGGTTGACGGTCGACCGCGTCGAGGCCGACGTGACGCTGGAGAGCCTGTGGTCGGGTCATCCGCACATCACCGAACTCGCCATCGTCCGTCCCGTCGCGCATGTTCCGTTGCTGCGCCAGCGCAATCCGCAAGCCTCGCCATCCGCCAAGCCGGCGGCGCCCTCCGGCGAGGACGATGCAAACGCTCCCGTTATCGACCATGTGACGGTAACCGATGGCGCCATTGAGTTCTTCAATGCACGCGACCGGGTGGACGACCGCATCGACGGCATCAACGCCAATGTCGTGATCGGCGGCGATCGAAAGATCAGGGTCGCCGGCAGCGCGCACGCGGGCGAGCATCCGCTCAAATTCGAGATCAAGGCGACGATGCCGGCCCCGCCGTTGGCGCGGCAGAACATTCCGGTCGACCTCGTCCTCGATATGCCCGGGGTTTTGCAAAGCCCGCTGTCGGGCAGGGCCGAGGTCCGGCTCAATGGCTCGATCGTGATGATCAACGGCCTTTCCGGCACGATCGGCGACGACGCGTTCAACGGATGGGCCTCGGCCGATATCGCGAGCAAGCCGCTGGTGAAGCTCGACCTCGACTTCCAGCGGCTTGACGTCGCCGCCTCCACGGCGGGCACGGCGTCGCCGGCGCAGCCTTCGCAACCCTGGAGCAACGCGCCGATCGACCTCAAGGGTTTGAATTATGTCGACGCCCAGATCAAGGTTTCCGCCGCCGCCTTGAACGTCGGCGAGGCGCAATTCGCACCCGCCGCGATCGATGCGACGCTCGCCGGCGGCGTGCTGAAGGCCAATGTCTCGAATCTCGGGGCCTATGGCGGCCAGGCCAATGGCGATCTCGTCGTCGATGTCTCGGCGGGCGAGCCAACCTATACGCTGCGCAGCGATCTCGTCGGCGTCCGCGCGTTGCCGCTGCTCAAGAGTGCGGCCGACTTCGACAAGCTCGACGGCAAATTGCAGGCGAAAATCGCGGTGCGCTCCTCCGGCGCGAGCCCGCGCGCGATCATGTCGAACCTCGGCGGAACCGTGTTCGCCAATTTCGCGGACGGCGCCATTCGCGGCCTCAACGTCGCGCAGATGATCCGTTCGCTGACCTCGGGGACGCTGTCGGGGTGGCAGGAAGCCAAGGAGCAGACCACCGACCTGACCCAGCTTGCGGCATCGTTCCGGATCGAAAAGGGCCAGGCCACCAGCAGCGATCTCAATTTGGTGGGACCGCTGGTGCGGATGACCGGGACCGGCACCGTCGATCTTGCGGCCAAATCGCTGGCGTTCCGGGTCGAGCCCAAGCTCGTCATGACCACCGAAGGCCAGGGCCGCGCCGGCGACCCGGTCGGGCTCGGCATCCCCGTCGTCATCGACGGCCCATGGGCCGAACCGCGGATTTATCCTGATATGGCCGGCATCCTCGATCATCCCGAAGACGCCTATGCCAAGCTCAAGCAGATGGGGCAAGGCCTGTTCGGGACCGAGCGGCGCGCTGAACGGATTGGGCGGATTGGGCGGAAACGGGCCCGGCGGCAACGGCGCCGGCGGCAACAATGGCAGCTCCGATCCGCTCGGCGGCCAGCTCGGCGAAACGCTCGGCAATTTGCTGAAGCAGAACCTCGGCCGAAGCCGCAATCTGCAGCCGTCAGATCCCGCCAGCCCGGCCGCCCCCGCGCCAGGCGATCCGGCGCCGCAGCCTTCGCAGGACAGCGCGCCGATGAAGGACGTGCTGAAGCAGTTGTTCAACCGCTGATCGCTTCGGCTGATCATCGGCGTTCTCCCCGCCGAACATCGGCGTTTTCCTTGTTGCACCCCCCACCCCGACCCCAGAGCGAGCTCCGATCGTCTCGATCCCCGCAAGGGGGGAGGGAGAAGAGAGGCGCGGCTAACCACGCTGGCAGAGGCCACCGCCTGACCCTCCTCGAAGTGTGCTAAACTGGCCCAACTGACACGGCTTGGCGGATGCGCGTGCCCTGCGGGGGTGGCGCCCACGAGGATCTGGATGATCGGGGTCACGGATAAAATTGGGTCGCGGCGCTGGGGCCTGTTCGCCAAATACGTCATCGCCCTGGTCGGCCTGGTGGTGTTCGTGCTCGCGGTCAACGGCGCGCTGGAAACCTGGATCAGCTACCGCGCCACCAAGACCACGCTGACCGACGCCATGGGCGAGAAGGCGGAGGCGACCGCGCGGCGGATCGAGCAATCGATCTCCGACCTCGAGCGCCAGATGAGCTGGGTGACCCGCGCCAGCGCCGACACGGTGGACAAGCACCGCGCCGACTTTGCCCAATTGCTGCACCAGGTGCCGGCGGTCAGCCAGCTCTCCTGGTTGAGCGGGAGCGGCCAGGAGCTGCTTCGCCTGACCCGCAGCGCGATTTCGGTGAACAGCGGCGAGGATTTTTCCCGCGATGTTCGATTTGTCGAAGGCGTCCGCAGGGGCGTCAACCTGACCTCGGCCTATTTCAGGGATGGCCGGCCCTATATGTCGATCGCGCTGGCGCATTCGGGCGTCAATGCCGGTGTCACCGTCGCCGAAATCGATCTGCGTTTCCTGTCGGATTTCCTCGGCGATGCCGAGGTCGGCAAGGTCGCGGCCGCCTATGTGGTCGACAAGCGCGGCCAGGTGCTGGCGAGCTCCGCCAAGGGCCCCGAAGTGGCCAAGGATGTATCCGCGCTGCCGCAGGTCGCCGCACTTGATCAAGCCGGACGGCCAGGCGCAGGCTTCGGGCACCGATACCAGCGGCCAGGCGGTGCTGACCGCGTCCAACATCGTTCCGAAACTCGGCTGGCTGGTGTTCTACGAGCAGCCGACCGCGCTGGCGCTGGCGCCGATCCGCGATCAGCTGTGGCGGGTAGCACTTCTGATCGCGCTCGGGCTTTTGGTCGCGATCCTCGCCGGCACGCTGCTGGCGCGCCGCATGTTGATTCCGATCACGGCACTGCGCACCGGCGCGCGGCGGCTCGGCGCCGGCGATTTCAGCCAGCGCATCGACGTCCACACCGCCGACGAGCTGGAGGAATTGGCCGACCAGTTCAACAGCATGGCCGGCCAGCTGCAGGAGACGTATATCGGCCTTGAATCCAAGGTCGAGGCGCGCACCCGCGACCTCGCGCGCTCGGTCAACGAACTCAAGGTGCTCGAGGAGGTCGGCCGCGCGGTGGCTTCCTCGCTCGATCTCAACGCCGTGCTGCCGACGGTGGCGGCGCGCGCGCTCGAAATCACCCACGCCGATGCGGTGCTGATCTACGGCTATGATGCCGCGAAGCATCAGTTCGACCTGACGGAGGCGATCGGCATCGACCGCTCCGCCGAAGGCGAGCATCTCGCGATCGACAAGGACTCCAGCGCGCTCGGCGAGGCCGCGACAACAGGCGAGCCGATCGCGATCCCCGATCTCGACCATGCCGACGATCATCTGCTGCGCGATGTGGCGATCGCGGCCGGCTTTCATTCGGTGTTGATCGTGCCGCTGGTCGACCAGAAGGGCATTCTGGGATCGCTGGTGGTGCTGCGCCGAAGTACGGGCGAATTCTCGCCCAATCTGATCGGCTTGATGCGCACCTTCGCGCACCAGGCGGTGCTGGCGATGCGCAATGCCAGACTCTTCAGCGAAGTCGACCAGAAGGGCCGCGAACTGGCGGCCGCGCATTCCACCGTGCAGCAGCAGGCCGGCAAGCTGCAGGAGCAGACCGATCAGCTTATGGACTGGAACAAGTCGCTGGAGGAGCGGGTCGAGAAGCAGCTCGGCGAGATCGAGCGCATCCGCCGGCTCGAGCGTTTTCTCGCCCCTCAAGTCGCGCAACTGATCGCCTCCGGCGACGGCCATGAAGGGCTGCTCGACAGCCACCGCCGCGAAGTCACCGTGGTGTTTTGCGACCTGCGCGGCTTCACATCGTTCACCGAGAGCACCGAGCCCGAGGAGGCGATGGCCGTGCTGCGCGAATATCATGCCGCACTTGGCGAGCTGATTTTCCGCTACGAAGGCACGCTCGACCGCTATGCCGGCGACGGCGTGATGATCCTGTTCAACGCGCCGATCCAGTTCGACGATCACACCCAGCGCGCGGTGAAGATGGCGGTCGAGATGCGCGACACCATCGGCGCCCTGACCCAGAAGTGGCACAACCGCGGCCATAGTCTCGGATTCGGCGTCGGCATCGCGCTCGGTTACGCGACCCTGGGCCAGATCGGCTTCGAGCAGCGGCTCGAATATGCCGCGATCGGCAGCGTCACCAACCTCGCCTCGCGGCTGTGCGACGAAGCCAAGGCCGACCAGATCGTCGTCAGCCAGCGCGTCTATGGCATGGTCGAGAGCCGTGGCCGAAGGCGCCTCGCTGGGTGAATTGCACCTCAAGGGTTTTAACCATCCGGTGCTGGCGGTGGAGATTTTGCGCTGGCGCGAGGACGGCGATGCGGCGGCGAGTGTCGCGAAGGTCGAGCCCGCCACGCCGGCCGCGGCGCGGCGAAGGAAGCAGTAGTTGGTCATTCGTTGACGCAAGCCGCCGCAACATAAGAAGCCGTCATACTCCGCGAAAGCGGAGTATCCAGTACGCCGCAGCCTCTCGATTCCATCACTAACGCCTCGGAATACTGGATCGCCCGCTTTCGCGGGCGACGACGAAAGGTAATCCGTCATTGCGAGCGAAGCGAAGCAATCCATAGCCGCGAAGAAAGAATGGATTGCTTCGTCGCAAGGGCTCCTCGCAATGACGTTGTATCCAGCCACACCTCCGCCTTCCCGCGACGCCATGCGCCCGAGTTCTGCAACGAACCTTTCGCCCAGGAAAATCAGAGGGCGTGGGGAACGCCGGGTGCCCGCTGCACCCGTGGCCTCGTGTGCAAAAGGTAGAAAGCACACGAGTATCGACCGCAGATACACCGGTTCACCCGGCGTTCCCGCACGCAATGGTTTTAACGGTTTCCTTCGCGCTCTCCCTGGTGACCGGGCTTGTTTGCCACCATCGCCGGCGGAATGAAGCACCTCTCAAGAGCCCGGTTGGGCAAAGGTGCCTTCCGCCGCCTTGACGCCAGCGTCGGGGCGTCAGGACCACACGACTTCGCCGTCCGCCAGCCACATCATTCGTCCGCGCGCCGTTTGATCGCTCACAGGCTTTTGGCCTGCCCTGCCATCACGTTCTCGCGCCTGATGAGCCCGCGTCCACCGCATCCCGCCCCGCGTCCGTGACGATCGCGAGCCGCCCCTCTGTGGGACGAGACGGGGAGGGATATGCAGGTGATTTGGGTGAAAAGAGAAGAGGGAATATTTTTGCGAAGGGGGGTGGACATGCGACTCACTGATTGAGTCGTCCAAAGATGATGCGCCGCGATCCACAGCCATCATCGGTTTGAGCTTCCTGCCCTTCGGCATGCCGCGGAGTGCTGTCACTCAAGTTTCTGAAGAATGTAACCAGGAAATATCACTTCGCTGCAATCGATCTTTTCGGTTATCCGCTGAAGCGTCTCGAGATCTTCACTGGTCGAGAAAATAACCTGCTGATTGCAACGCTTCAACTCGGATGCGCGCCTTAGCAGGTTCTCGAAACTGACCTTTGAAGAAGACTGTTGCCTAGGTTCATCGAATACCAGCAGGTTTGGGTGATTCGTGCGCTTAAATTCGCGAGTTCGAGAAGACTTAGCTGATAGGCCCACTTAGCCGGATCGCGTCACTTGCTGACGTTTCGAAGCCGATTTCGAACCCTTCCTTCTCGGGTCGGTAGCTATCTTCCGAGATAGAGAGTTCTCTTGGTGAGAAGGTGCTAAATCCGAACTCGGTCGCCTGACGTTGCAGAAGCTCCGTCAAGAAACTGAGCTTGTCTTTGTCGTTCGCGGAGAGCTTATCGCCGGGTATTTTTTCGCGCTCCTCAAGAAGCCTCTTATATTCACCTTGCAAGCTCCGCAGTCGATCAACCGCATCGTCAAACACTGACTGAAGCCCCTCTAAGTCACGAACCTTCGCCTCGGTGCGAATGCGTTCCTCGATCACGGCGGCAAGGGGATTCGATCCAGGCGCGACCAGTTCGGATCTCAGCAGACAATCTGAGCGTAATGATCTGCTAGCTCTTTACTTATTGCAGCGAGATGATTGCTTCTCGCGGCACTCTCCCCCTCTTCGCGAGCAAGGATATCCTCGAACATCTTCTTCTGCGATCGAATGTACTCAATGTTGTCAGCAATTGGCATAACCGCGGAGAGTGCTTCTTGCGACAGCAAGGTGTCCGCAAGAGCTTGCTCACAGGTCGGGCACCTGTCCGGAGCTAAGGTTGCCACTATTCCAGAATAACGCTGGAGCTTCTGAACATCCAAATTCTTAGCCAAATCGTCCTCAAGCGTCTCGATACGCCTTTGCAGCGACCGTATATCGGCCATTTTGAGCTGCTGAAGTTGGTGGAGATTGATCCTCTCGACGTTAAATTCATCAACATGTTGGCTAAGTCGTTGGATATTTTCAGAGACTTCGCCGGATTGATCATCGACATCTGGTATCGCGGCAGATGCAAGAGCATCTGCCGATGCGCGATATCTAGACACCATCACCGAGAGGGCCGTCCATTCACTGCCGTCAGCAATTTGAACGTGTGCACGGGCCAGCGCATCAGGGTCTGGACCGGCTTCTCGCTTAAAGCGGCGGTTCTCCTCCACTGCGTAAAACGAAGCGCTCCAACTCCTCAGTTGTTGCCGACCAATCCTTCGCATTAGAAGCAATACGTTCCGTTAAGCGCTCGCGCTGCATTTCGAGCTTATACACGTCGAGATCCAAGATAAATTCGACGGCTCGCTTATGAACTTCCCTGATTCGCATGTAGGTGGGAATGGCTGCGGGGATTGCAGACCATCCAAATTTTTGCTCCACCCAGAAAAGAGGAAACACTGTCTCTAAATACAGCTTCGTCTCCGGCGCGTCGTACCGCCGAACCTGCGGAAGATGCCAGCCAAGGAAACCTTCTAGGAAATAGTGAAAGCCGTCTTCCCGCTGCGCCGCGCCGGCATCGAGTACAAAGAAATTCTGTCTTCGTAGGGACGTCGACCCATCTGTTAACGCAGGCCCGAAATCTACCGTCACAAGACGCGTGTCGGTGCTTGCCTTCACGCGCAATTCACCGTGATGATCTGCCCCTGACTGTTTTCGAGTTCAAGCGCGACCTTCAACTCTAGAATTTCAACCCGTTTGTTGTCGTCGGTGTTGATCTTCCCCCGAGAAAATGGACAGGGTTAAGCTGCTTTTAGCTCCATCTCGATCGGGCTGATATAGCCGATGGCCGAGTGACGACGCGTTCGATTGTAGAAGCCTTCGATGTAAGCAAAAATATCACGTTTAGCTTCTGTTCGTGTTGCATATTGCCGGTGATGAACGAGCTCGGTTTTGAGCGTGTGGAAGAAGCTCTCCATCGGGGCATTGTCGTAGCAGTCGCCCTTGCGGCTCATCGAGGCCTTGAAGCCGGCTGACTGCATCGCCTTGCGATACTCCGCCGAGGCATATTGAACGCCCCGATCGGAATGGTGGATCAAGCCGGGGGTAGGCCGTTGCGCCGAGATGGCCATCTTCAATGCCGCCAACGGCAGGTCGGCGCGCAAATGATCCTGCATCGCCCAGCCCACGATCCTGCGGCTGTACAGATCCATGACGGTGGCCAGATAGAGCCATCCCTGATCGGTCTCGACGTAGGTAATATCGGCGAGCCAGATCCGGTTCGGCGCGGCGGCGGTGAAGTTGCGGTCGAGCAGATTCGGGGCGATCGGAAAGTCGTGACGGCTGTCGGTGGTCCGCACCCGCCGTGGCTGCGCCATAATGGCCCTGATACCATGAAGGCGCATCAATCGCTCGACGCGACCGCGGCTCACGCCACAGCCCTGCGCCTTCAACTCGACATGGATACGCGGGCTGCCATAGCGTCCGTGGGTGTCGCGATGGACCCGCCTGATGTCGTCAATGAGGTGACGATTGGCGACGGATCGCCGGCTCTCCGGGCGGGAGCGCCAGGCGTAATAGCCGGCAGGCGAGACCCCGAGCACGTCGCACAGGATCGTCACCGGGTAGTCGGCATGGCGATCTTCGATGAAGCGGAATCTCATGTCCGCGTTCCAGCAAAGATCGCGATCGACTTTTTTAAAATGTCGCGCTCCATACGCAGCCGTTCGTTCTCTCGCTGCAAACGAGCGATCTCCGCCGCGTGGTCCGCCGACGGCAGCGTCGCCTGCGTTGTGGGGCGCCGCGCCGCCGCCGTCGGCTCCCAGCCCAGCTCCACGCAGTTCCACCCAGCGCCGCAACACCAAATCGCGCAGGCCAAGTTCCTTGGCCACCGACCCGATCGAACGGCCGCTCGAAGCCACCAGATCGACTGCTTGCCGTTTATAATCGTCCGTAAATGATCGACGTTGACGTGTTTCCATCTGACACCTCTTGGCTCTCCGAGCCTACTACAGGTGTCCATCAATTCGGAGGAGGTTCAGTGTTGAGGTAGCTCGTCATCGCATGCGGAAGCGGAATCTCTTCTACGAGGGCTTAACATTCGTTCCAAGCCTAGAGCGTACAGCATCCCTTGCATGCATGCGGACTTGCCCTTGGTGTTGTCTGCCCAGAGTACGGTCAAGCCCGCACCGAATGGCACATCGGCTCCATACACACCGTCTCCCGTTACCGCACGGAGCCTTAGCCTTCTGAAGCGCATTGTCAAAGTAAGTCCTCCAAGCGCCACACGCGCTTCATCAGAGCGTCCGTCATTCGAGGCGCAACTTCGCTCAAGAACCGTCTTTCTTCGCTGAAGACGTCCCCCTCCTTCAAGATCACTTCTGCCAACTTTACCCCTTGGTCGCTGAGCGAAATTGCGGTTCCCTTCTCAATCTTCACAAATTTTAGCGCGTGCGCGAGAGCAACGGCCCGATTAAGGGAGGGCTCAACTCTCACCGAAACATCTGCCGGCTTGTACTCCCCGGATAGGAGGCCACGAACCTCTTCGCGGCCTTCGGGAATTCGCACTGAGTGCGCCAAGAACTGAAGCTTCTGGAAATTGGATTTCTTTGCTCGACTATAAAACAGCGCAAGTATTAGTATGGCCATACCCCATGACATCCGAAGGTCTCCCGGAATGGGATCGGGGCGCGCCGTGTAAGTGAAGGCACCGTTAAGGATCGCCTGGCGAAAAATCAACTCATTGGACATCGGGAAAGTCCAACGGACAACGCATGATCCACTCTGAGATCGAGCCATAGGCAATCTGCTCGGCATTCTCGTCAGAGAGACTGGGCGCCGCCGTCCGCATCGCCGAAATGAGGGAATCTAGCTCAGCGTGAAGGATTGCACCGGCCGTGGAGGCGCCTTGCGGACCAGCAAACTGAAGGCGCCGGGCCCGGCTTTTGATCGCTGACATGACCTTCTCGTGAAGATCCGGAGATCCTGTCCGAAGCGCGTCGAGCAGCGCGTTCCCCTGCAAGAAGGCCTTAATCGCTTCCGCGACTGCTTCTTGAACCTGATCAAGACCGGTGCGCTTTTTCAACTTATGCGTTGCGTTTGCCAGCAAGTTCGAAGAGCCTGCAGCCCATGTATCAACCTCCTCTTGCGACGGACTAGGAATCGCCAGCCTTACGGTAGACAGAGCGGACATTCCGGCCGCCACGATGTCAGTAGGAAATGAACTGGGGTCATGGATTGCGACTTCGAATAGTGCGTCAAGGGCGGAACACTTCGCGTTTCGCAAGTCGCCAGTCTTCTTGGCGCAGTGGAGATTGACCTCTTTGCTATCGTGAAGGGGAGCGACAAGTACCCAGTGTTTGATCGGCACTCCTAAGAACAACTTTGCGATCTCAAGATGATTAGCTATAACTTTGGCGAGATCTGTTGTAATTTTCCGCTTCTGCCGTTCAGCACGCGTAGCAATATCCACCGGCTCTTCTACTGAATAGCATTGATAGGCAACCGCGTCCTTGGTGCAGTAGTAGTCGATCCCGTAGTCGCCTTTGTGAGCTGCCGGGATTTTTTGTACGTTCAATGGACCATGACGGTTTTGAAGCAGACTGAGCGAGAACAACTCCCATTCGTCCGAATTCCAGACCTGAACTGCATTTATCACCGGTTGCGCCCCCCTGCGGCACTACCCACTTTACATCTGCCCGCTCATTCATCAACGGGCGACGATAGACCGATTTCCAGCGGCTATCATCGGTTCCGTGACCTGAGCCCATGCCCGGTAGCGACCCCTCCCCGTCTTGCTCGTGGCTGAAGCACCAGAAATGTTCAGGCCGTGATCCCACACAAGCCTCCTTCGCTCCGCCCCCGCCAACAACCCCCTGTATACTCCTGCCACGATTCGGTAAGACACTGTCGCGCGCTTCCGCAGGCTTCCGGGGTTGAGACGGGCGGCAGTTTGCACATTCCGTGGCACATTCGCAGCTCTAATCGCAGGCTAACATCGTCGTGAGCGCTCCCGGAACCCGCCCCTCGGCCATCGCGCGCATCCGGGCCTTGCTGAGCCAGCCCACCCATCCGTATCGCCCGGCCACCACGGTTTTTCTCGATCTCAGCGTGGATCGCGTCGCCGACGAGTTGCGGCTCGCCGTCCAGGGCAGCCAGCGCGGCGCGCAGAACCGCCCCTCCAGCGATGCGCAGACCCTGGACGATGTCGAGCACGGAATCGTCGAGCGGATCGAGGCGCACAAGCAGGATGCCAACGGCATCTATCTCGATCACCTGCATACCTACGACGAACGCCTCACCGCGCTTTCCTTCGAGGAGCGCTTTGCGACCATCCAGCAGGCGGCGCCCGAAGCGGTCGGCGATTTCCGCGCCGAAGCCACCATCGGCCGCGATGAACTGTTCGTGCTGCGGCGACGCCTGAATGAAAACGAAATCGAGCGCGAGCGGTTTCGCGAGCGTCACCGCCTCGAGCGTCCGGCGCGGCTTGCGAGCCTCGGCAAGGTGATCCTGAAGATCGGCGTGCTGGCCGTCCTGTTCATCCTGGAAACGGTGATCAACGGCAGCTTCCTCGCCAAGGCCAATCTCGGCGGGCTGCTCGGGGGTGCTGCACAAGCGGTGACGTTCGCAGCGCTGAACATCATCGCCAGCTTTTTCTGGGGCATGGTGCTGATCAGGCTGGTCAATCGCCGGAATTACCTGTTGAAGCTGATCGGGCTGGTGTCGTTCCTGGCCTATCTCGCGTTCGCCGTGGCGCTGAACCTGACGCTGTCGCATTTGCGCGAAATTCCGCCCGCCGTCAGCCTCAACGACACGATGGGCGAGGTCGTGCTGCACCGGCTGCTGACGGCGCCCCTGGGCCTGACCGACATCAATTCGTGGGTGCTGTTCACCATCGGCTTCATCTTCTCGCTGATCGCGATGGTGGATGGCCTGCTGTTTTTCGATCCGTATATGGGTTACTCGGGCCTGGAGCGGCGATGGATCGAGGCGAGCCGGCAATTTGCCGATGCGCGCAGCGAATTGATCGAGCGGCTGCGGGATATCCGCGAGGACGCCACCGACGCCATGAACGAGGCGGCGCGCGATCTTTCGGTGCGGCGCAGCGAATATGATGCGCTGCTGCAGGGACGCGCGCGGCTCGCCCAGCGCTTCGAGCATCATCAAAGCCAGATCGAGCAGACCTGCCGCGCGCTGCTCGAAATCTATCGCGAAGCCAATCGCGGCACCCGCTCCACGCCGGCGCCGGATTATTTCAGCAAACCCTACGCCATGGCGCGCATCAGCTATGCGGGCAACGAGCCGAACCCCAGCGCGCGCGAGACCTTGCGGCAGATGATATCAGATACGCAAGCGCTGCTGAACCAGCAGATCAAGGCCATTCACGAAGCCTTCGACAGCGCGGTGCGCACCTATCGCGAGATCGACGAATTGTTGCCGGAAAAGAAGCCAGAGCCAAAGCCAGAGAAGATGAATGGCTAGACGGCCGCCGAGGCAACGCAGCACGTCAGGGTTTGGCTGGTCGGGTCTTGGCGGCGTCCTGCTGCTGCTGCTGGCCATCACCTCCGGCGGCGCGCTGGCCTGGTTCTATTTCTCGGCGCCTGCGCGCCCCGTGCTCGACGCCGCAGAGCCTGTGCCCCGTCAGCGGTCCGCAAGGGGTTACCGTGGTGCTGGTCGACACCTCCGATGACCTGCCGGAAACCACGCGGCGGGAGGTGCTGGGCCAGCTCGACGACATGATCACCACGCTGCCGCCGTTCTTCAGGCTCGATATTCGCGTGCTGGATATCGCCGGCGTCCGCAGCCGGTCGCTATTCTCCCGATGCAATCCCGGCGACGGCGCGGGCTTGAGCGAGTGGACCGACAATCCGCGGATCGCGCGGCTGCGCTGGATCGAGGATTTTCGCAAACCCGCCGCGCTGGCCGTGAAGAACAGCATCGCCGCCGCCAAGGCTACGAGCTCGCCGATCATGGCCGCGATCCAGGACATCGCGATCGATCAATTCTCCGGGGCTGCCACCCAGAATGCGCGAAAAACGCTGTATATCATTTCCGACATGATCGAATTCACGAAGGATTACAGCCAATATCCCCGCGCCGGGGATCTGTCGTTCGCCCGCTACAAGCAATCGCCGGCGTACCTGAAGTTTCGCACCGACCTGCATGGAGCGACCGTCATCATCCGCTATGTGACCCGACAGACCAGCGGCCAGGCCGTGCTCGACGGAACCAAACACATGGAGTTCTGGAAGGCGTGGGTCGAGGAAAACCGCGGCGTGTTTGGCGGGGTCAAGCGGCTGCAGGGAGCATAATGGCGTGGTGGCTTCTGAGACCAGACCCGTTCTGCCGCCCGGGATGATCAGCGGGCTGTTGTTCTTCGCCGTCGTCATATCAGGCAGCGGCTACATCATTATTTCCAAGCTCAACGACTTCGGCGCGCTTGCGGTCACTTCCGTGCCGGTCCTGATCATGATCGGATATGCCGTGCTGCTCGGCGCCCGCCTGTTCCGGCTGCGCGACGACCAGGCCGGCGATAACCTTTATTACATGGGGTTCCTGTTCACGCTGACGTCGCTCGCGGTATCGCTCTATCAGTTTTCGGCCGCGGGCTCCGCCGAGCAGATCGTGCA
This sequence comes from uncultured Pseudomonadota bacterium, assembly GCA_963727225.1. GTDB lineage: Bacteria > Pseudomonadota > Alphaproteobacteria > Rhizobiales > Xanthobacteraceae > Bradyrhizobium. The sequence goes on from CAVSFN010000004.1 coordinate 44,033, forward strand.
GAATTTCGGCATCGCGATCGCTTCGACCATCGCCGGCATTACGTTACGGATTCTGTTCAACCAGATGCGGCGCGATCCGGTCGAGGTCGAGGCCACCGCACGGATGGAACTGGCCGAGGCGTCGCGACGGGTGAAGCGCGAACTCGAAAGCGTGCTCCTGGAGTTCGGCTATTTCCGGCGCATGACCCAGCAATCCGTCACCGACGCGCTGGACGAAGCGCAGGAAAGCATCGGCCAGTGCGCACAAGGAATATTCGGGCGAGTTGAAGAAGCTGGCTCAGGCGACAAACAGCCCGTTCGAAGCGGCTCCAGACGGCCGAGCAACGCTCGACGGCCTGAACGAACGAACCGTTCAGGTGCTCGACGTGAGCAGGCAATTGGTGCGGGAAGGCGAACAGCTCGCCAAAAGCACCGCAAAGATCGTCGGCGCCATCGACAGTCTTTTCGTCAAGCTCGCCTCGCGTCAAACGCCCGGAGCAAATCATCCAGAGCGAGCTGGCGCCCTTGATTCAAAGCCTGACCCAGGCGCTGAATTCGCTGCACTCGAGCGTTGAAACGCAGGCCAAGAACACCGAGGTCAATCTCGAGCACGCCCAGAGCGTCGTCGTCGCCGTCAACCAGCTGTTGCAGGAAATCCATGCCGGCGAGGCGCCGCGGTCTCCGGCACCCCGGGCCCGGCAAGTCGCGAGCGATGAACCCTGATCAGGCGAGTTCGGCCATGAGAAGACAAACATGAGCGGACAAATGACATGAGCGGACAGATCGTAGAGCAACGTTCGTCCTACCAGCGCGGCCTGGTGCTCGGCCTGACCATGGCCGAGATCATGATCCTGCTGGTGTTTTGTCTGCTGATCGCGATGGCGACGTTCCTGAAGCGGGAAGAGACCAGGCGCATCGCCGCCGAGCAGCAGCTCGAACAGCAGGTCGCCCAGAACGAGCGCACCCGCGACGTCGTCGCGACCTTGCAAAAAGGCGCCGATCTGGCCGAGAAGTTCCAGAGCCTCTCCGGCCTGAGCGATCCGCAGGCGATCGACCAGTACTGGCGCGAACTGGTCGACAGCCGCACCGTCGTCAGCGAGATCGAGAAAAGCGGCGTTACAGTCAAGCAGCTTCGCGAAGGCATCGCCAATGCCGCAACCCTTCGCGCCAGCGGCATCGATGCCGACAAGGCGATTCGCGATTCGGATCTGGTTGCCGCGATCCATCGCGCGATGACCAAGCCGGGGGAACCGCAGGTCTCGACGCAAGCGATCCTCGATACCATCGCGCGAGGTCTCGCCCCGGCGGCGTCCAGCGGCCATCAATGGCCTCCGATCATCCGGATGAGCGAAGCCGACGGCTATTTCTTCACATCCGGCAGCGCCGAACTGTCGCCGACCTTCCACGATGCGCTGATCGATCAGACGCCGTTCGAGATTTTCAAATACATCCAGAAATACGACGTCGACGTCATCGAGGTGGTCGGCCACACCGACGAGCGGCCGATCGGAAACCGCCAGTACTCCAATCTCGATCGCGATCTGCTGTCGGTGCTCAAGAACACCGCCGGCGTTGCCAGCCTGACCCCTGCGGACAACGCCGGACTGGGGCTGGCGCGGGCGGTCGCCGTGGTGAGCGTGTTGCGCCAGAGCGCGTTGCTGGCCGGATACAAACTGATTCCCTTGTCCGGCGCCCAGCTCGTAAATACCGACGAGACGCTGGCGATCGCGGGATCTTCAGGCGATGTCCAGCAACGGCGGCGCATCGAAATCCGCTTGCGCAAATCCGCGCCCAATGACGCGGCTTCGACCATCGCGCCCGCCCCGGTCGTGCCGCCGCCGTAGCTTGTGTTTCATCACCCGCTTGGGTCGCTGCCATAACATTTCAGCAGAATTGCGCGAATTGAGCCTCAATCTCGCGTCATTGCAGGATGAGCCTGTCCCGAGCCGATAGTTTTTTAGCGGTTCCGGATCGAGCTCGCAGATGATGGAACCAATTGCCGAGGGGCTGCCATTGGAGTCCTCTGTTGCCGATCGTTGGTCTTCAGGATCGAAAGAGTGGAAGCGCCGCCTTCGTTGTCCTCGCTGCGGGTCCTCGTTGCGGAACCCGGGCCTTTATCCGTCATGCTCGGACACCACTTGCGAATACAGCGAGACCGGGTTTCCGCTTTTCGACACCCAACCGGTCCTGATCGATTTTGCAGCCAGCATTTTTGACCGCGAGATGTATTGCAGCGGCCATGGTTCGGCGCTTCGACGGGATGTGACGGGCCGTTCGCTCGGCTCATGGCTCCATCAGTTCATTCTTGGCGACAATGCCGTTGCAGCCTCGAATTGTGCGCAATTCATCGGGCTGCTGAAGCAAGGTGCGAGGCGGCCCGTCGTTCTTGTGATTGGCGGCGGTACCGTCGGCCTTGGCGCAGGCGAACTTTACGCTAACGATTCGATCGAGCTCGTCGGCACCGACGTCTATGCCTCGCCGTACACCGCCCTGGTGACCGATGCCCACAAGCTTCCTTTTGAAGACGGGGTGTTTGACGGCGTTTGGGTCCAGGCCGTGCTCGAACATGTGCTGGAGCCTGCAACCATCGTCGATGAGATTCATCGGGTGCTGCGGCGCGGCGGGCTGGTCTACGCCGAAACACCGTTCATGCAGCAGGTGCACGAGCGCGCCTATGATTTCTCGCGCTTTACGCAGAGCGGCCATCGCTGGCTGTTCAAGCGATTTTCCGAAATAAACGCCGGACCGATCGGAGGTGCAGGCGTGGCGCTGGTCTGGTCGATCCGATATTTCTGCCGTGCTCTCGGCGCGGGAGACAAATTGTCACTTCTGATAACCCTTCCTTTCTTCTGGATCCGGTTTTTTGACAGGTTCTCCCGCGGCCGCGCCATTGCCGACGCCGCCAGCGGATTTTTCTTTCTCGGTCGCCGATCCGATTCTGTGATCGATCCCCACTCCATGACGACGTACTACGACCGGCAAAAATGACGTTCATGCATCGCTGACAGCCGGAATGTCTGGCGGGCGTTGCGAGGATTCGAACCAGTCGATCTCGCCGAACACAAACTATGGATTGCTGGACCGATCCGAAACGCTGCACAAAACAACGCTGGTCCAACTTTCATTGCCGTCCAACTTTCATTGGCGCCCGGCTCCTGATACCGATATCTCCGTCAAACAAACCGGGAATTGCCGATGCTCCCTTTCCCCGCGCCCCATTTTTCGCGCAAGCGGCCCGCCCTCGTCGCGGCCGCCCTGCTCTGCCTCGCCGCGGCATCGCCCTCCCTCGCCGACGATGAGGCCGATAACGCGCCCAAGGGTGCGACCGTCACCGTGCTGAAGACGACGAAGTCGTGCTTCGATGCGATTGTCGAGGCGTCCGGAATCGTGATTCCGCGCGAGGAGACCGCGGTCCGCCCGGACCGACCGGGGCTGAAGGTCGCGGAAATCCTGGCCGAGGCCGGCGATACCGTGACGGCGGGGCAGACGCTGGCGCGGCTCACGCTGCCGGAAGGCGGCAACGTCCAGCTGCAGGCCCCGGTGGCCGGGCTGATCGCGAGCTCTTCGGCGGTGATCGGCGCAGTGGCGTCGGCTAAGGGCGAGGCGCTGTTTTCCATCATCGCCCGCAGCGAATTCGACCTGGTCGGGCTGGTCCCGGTCCGCGACATCGCCAGGATGAAGGTCGATCAGCCGGCGCGGATCAAGATCATCGGCGCCGGCGAGGTCGATGGCCGGGTGCGCCGGGTGGCCTCGACCGTCGAGCCCAACAGCCAGCTCGGCCAGGTCACGATCGCGGTGACGTCGAACAAGCGCCTGCTGGTGAATTCGTCGGGCCGCGCGATGATCAAGACCGGACAAAGCTGCGGCGTCTCGGTGCCGCTCACCGCGGTGCTTTACGGCAGCGCCGGCACCGTGGTCCAGCTGGTGCGGCGCGCGCGCATCGAGACCAAGCGGGTCGAGGTCGGCCTGATGTCCGGTGGCCAGATCGAAATCCGCGACGGCCTTGCGGAGGGCGACATCGTGGTGGCCCGCGCCGGCGCGCTGCTGCGCGAAGGCGATCCGGTGCGGCCGGTGATGGCCGACGCGGACGCGAAGTAGGGTTGGGGAGCTAGCTTCCGGCGTTGGTGGCGCTGAAGCGGACGTCGTCGAGCAGGGACGACGACACCGAGGGCACCTGCTCGCCTTCGGAGGCGCGCGAGATCGCAACCCGGGTCTTGTTGAAGACGGTCTCGGCGCCGGCATCGCCGGCGTTGAGGTTGTTGAGCAGTTCGGCCACCAGCACGCTGTACTGGCCTTTGGAATCGTCGGCCACCTTGCCGGGCGTCGCCGAGGACAGGATCAGCGCGTTGTCCGGCGCATTGATCGGCGCGAGGCCGTGGGAGAAGGCGCGGAACCGGCGCTCATACGGGTTGCGCCGCGAGGCGTCGATGACGACGAGCTTGGAGCGGGCGCCGCGCTCCTTGATCGCCTCGAGCACCAATTCAACGCTGAGCCCGTCGCGCCGCACATCGGCTTCCTTCCAGATCCTGGCATCGACCGGGAGCATGTAGCTCTCGCGGCCGGCCTGAACGCCGTAGCCGCCGAAAAACAGCATCACCACCGAATCCGGCCGGATCTTGGATTTCAGCCGGTCGACGGCACGGCTCATGTCGTCCTTGCTGGCGTCCTCCACCACATCGACGTCGAAACCGTTGCGACGCAAACTTGCCGTCAGCGCCCGCGCATCGTTGATCGGTTGGGTCAGCGGCGCATTGGCATCGGGATAGCGACCGTTGCCGATCACCAGGGCGATCCGCGAGGCGCGCTTGCCGGCATCATTATCCTGCTCGGTGGCAACCGCCTTGGCGGCATCCAGCGCCCGCATGTTCAGCGCCGCATGGGCGCCGATCGCCAGCGACACCATGCCCACCAGTGCGGCGGCAAGGGTGATCGAGCGGGGTGAAATGGGAAGCTTCCAGCCATTCATCGCGGTTTGTTTCCTGGTCATTCTCAAAGGCGCGCCTGTTAGTCGCGTGAACGCCTTTGAGGTTTGAGGAAGTGGTGGACGGTGTGCTGTCCAATTGCGCTCAATTTGCGGCAGTGCAGCAAACAATCCCTTAGCCTACCAGGACCTGTCCGGCAACCCGCTTTTCCACTGCCGCCACCCTCTTCGGCGCATGGATAATGCCGCCCAATCGCCCGCTCTTTCCGTGATCTCAGTCACATTTGTATTTCCTGGCTATTCGTGTAGTTTTTCAAAGACTTGCAGGGTGCCCGGGAGGATCGGCGGCAGCGCGGTTGCGGCTGGGCGTCGCCCGACGGAACCTGCAACGGCGCGGGCGGGAAGATTTTCCATGAGTTTTCAACATCTCGCCGCCGCCTACCGCGCGCTGACGGCCCGCAAGGACGGCCCTTCGCTCTATGATGTGTGCGATCCGCTGCTGCTGAAATATCGCGGCGGCGACCCGCATCTCGGCAAGTTCTACCGGACCGCGCTCGGGAATCCGGCGTTGCGGCCGCTGCTGCGCCGGACCGGGCTCGGCGAATTGTGCGACCCGGGACGTCTGCGCGCGCTGCGCGATGCGCTGATCCAGGCGCGCGACAATGTGTCGCCGGACTGGGCCGCGATCGGCCAGCCGGTGGCCGACCTCCTGGACACCATCGAACTAAAGCATCCTCGCCCCAGGCCTGCCGCCCCGCCGGGGCGCGGGCCCGGCCTCGCCGGAATCGAAGCCGCGATCCGCGACTGCGGCGCGCATCTGCTGGCCTCGTATCGGGATAACGGCTTCATCCCGACCTATGCCGCCTTCAACCTGATCGGCGACGTCGACCTGCGCGGCCGCGAGTTGCTGATGGCGCTGACCGGGCTGCATTCGCGGGGCTACAAGAACTCGACGCTGCTGTTCAACCTGGCGCGGATCTTCATTGCGCGCTCGCCGGCTTGCGGCCTGATCAACCCGCCCTGGACCGGCATCGCCGAGCCGATGTGGCAGCCGATGCAGATCCGCCATCGCTCGGCTTATTACGATGCGTTCTTCGTCGAGGCGCTGTTGAGCTTTGCCGAGACCGGGCTCGCGTCGCCCGATCAGACCGCGGCGTCGCGGCGCGCGATCGCCGACATGGTCGACTTCTGCCTCGTCACCAGCCGCGAAGAGGTGCGCGCGCGGGACGGCCGTCCCGTCACCGTCATCACCGCGCTGGCGCCGCTGCCGCATCCGCGCTTTTCCCGGTTCTTCTCCCAGATCAAGCAGGACCTCGGCTTCGGCGTCTATGTGCCGGATAGCGACACCACCGCCTGTTCGTTCTCGGCGGCGACCCAGGCCGGCTCTGAAGATCCCATCCTCGAGCAGCCGCTGCTCGACTTATTCGCCGGCCTCCAGGTCGACGGCGGCGCCAACGAGCCGCTGGTGACGGTGCCGCTCAACGACAACATCGATTACGACGGCGGCGTCGTCACCTGGATCGACAATGCCGCCGGCGAACGGCCGTTCGGCAACGACCTCGATCCGACGTTGAACCTCGACATCCTCGAAGTCAGTTTCCGCAACCTCGTCCGATGGAAGGTCATCGAGACGCCGCAGCGGCTCGCGACCGTGCAGCGCATCATCGGTTTTCAGCGGCGGCTGGTGACCAGCGGTGCGTTCACCGATCCGCGCTCGCACATCTATTATCTGCCGGAGCTTTATTGCGCCTATTTCGGCCGCTGCTACGCCGCGTTCATCGCCTTGCCACCGGCCGCACAACGGGCGATCGACCCCGACGGCGCGTTCGATTTCATCCGCGGCCGGGTGCTGGCCTATGTCCAGGGCGAATTGATCGTGGCCGAGATGAACGTGTTCGATGCCGCATTGGCGCTGATCGCGCTCGGCCATCTCGGCGCGGACGTTGCGACCTTCACCCCGGCGCTCCACTGTATCATCGGCCATCTCGGCGAAGGCGGCCGGCGTGGGCCGTTCAAGGCCTATGAATGGAACAAGATGAAGACCCCGACCCGCATCCTGGTCGGAGGTCCCGAAGTCACCTCGGCGTTCGTGCTGATGGGTCTGGCGCTGGCGCGGAAGCGGATGATGGCGGGGAGGAGCTAGCAGCACTTTCGTCGTACCCCGCGAAAGCGGGGGTATCCAGTACACCGCGGCGTCTCGACGGCTCCGCAGCCGCTCTGGAATACTGGATCACCGCGTCCGCGGGTGATGACGGCGGTGGTCCACCCCATCGCGGTAAGTTGACGGCGGGCGTAGCGCGGAGCGCTGGTGCGGGAGGCGAATCCGCACCACAATCCGTCCATAGTGTGATGCAAACTGATATCGACACAGTCTTTTTGGATGTTCATGAAATTCTGGATTGCGATCGCGATCGTTGTACTGCCGGGGATGGCGCAAGCCGCCGATGTGTCAGGCATTCCGAAAATTCGCGAAGGCGACCAGATCCAGATCGGCAGCGCCCGAATCCGTCTCGCCGGGATCGATGCGCCGTCGGTGGACCAGCTTTGCCTCAACACCAAGGGCGAGCGCTGGACCTGCGGCGTCGCCGCGCGCGACGAACTCATCCGCCATGCCGGCAACAGGAGCTGGACCTGCCACGTCAGCCAGACCGAGCGTCGCGGCCGGCAGTTGGCGCATTGCGAGGTCGACGGCGAGGACATCCAGAAATGGATGGCGAAGAACGGGTGGGCGCTGGCCTATACGCGCGTCTCCCATGATTACGAGGCCGATGAAAAAGCCGCGCGCGAAGCCAAGGCCGGCATGTGGCAGGGCGCCTTCATCGCGCCGTGGGACTGGCGCGTCCGCAACAAGAAGACGACGATCCTGGGGGCCGTCAAACCGCCGGAGACTGCCCACGCGATCCTGCTGGCGTCGGCCTCTGGACCGGTCGCGCCCTCGCCGGAATGCACCATCAAAGGCAACGTCAACCGCTCGGGAGAATGCATCTATCACCGGCCCACCAGCCGCTGGTATGCGCAGATCAAGATGCAGGTCAGCAAGGGTACGCGCTGGTTCTGTTCGGTCGAAGACGCCGAAGCCGCCGGCTGCCGCGAGACCAAGCGTTAACCACCTCGCGTCGTTTGCCCTTCGGCGCAACGCCGCAAGCCGGATGACCGATGCGACGTGATTTCACGGCTGGTGCCGCCGGTTTGAAGTTCATGCTAAAGCGTTTTCCAGCGAGAACCTGCCCCGCACTTGATGCGGGGTGGACACCGGTTCGCGTAAAGAAAACGCGTCGAATAAGAAGTAAAGCCTCCGTTCCGATTCCATCGGAGCGGAAAAGGCTTTAGACAGTGCCGCGATGGTTCACGAACCCGAAAAACGGGGCGCTCGCCGTTCCAGCATGACCTGCCCTGCCAACAAGGAATAACAACAATGGTCGTTCGCGCCGGCCGGGAATTTCTGGCGCTCCCCGGACCCACCACAATGCCCGACGAAGTGCTGCGCGCGATGCATCGCCCGGCGCTCGACATCTATTCCGACACCATGGTGGAGCTGACCGACAGCCTGCTGCGCGATCTCAGCCGGCTGTTTGCCACCACGGGACAATCCTACATCTACATCGCCAACGGCCATGGCGCCTGGGAAGCAGCTCTCAGCAACGTGCTGTCGCGCGGCGACAAGATTCTGGTGCTGGAGAGCGGCCGGTTCGCGATCGGCTGGGGCAATGCCGCCGCCGCGATGGGCGTCGAGGTCGAGGTATTGAAGGGCGACTGGCGCCGCGCGGTGCGGCCGGCCGAGGTCGAAGCCCGGCTGCGGCAGGACAAGGATCACACCATCAAGGCGGTCCTTGGCGTCCAGGTAGATACCGCCTCGGGCGTGATCAACGACATCGAAGCCATCGGCAAGGCGATCAAGGCAGTCGGTCATCCGGCGCTGTTCATGGTCGATGCTGTCGCCTCGCTCGGCTGCATGCCGTTCCAGATGGATGCGTGGGGCATCGATGTCGCGATGTCCGGATCGCAGAAAGGCCTGATGGCGCCGCCCGGGCTGGGCTTTGTCGCCGCCAACGACCGCGCCCGCAAGGTGCACAAGACCGCCGGCCTGCGAACACCTTATTGGGACTGGACTGAACGCGACGGCCTTGAGCATTACCGCAAATATGCCGGCACCGCGCCGGTTCATCTCTTGTTCGCGCTGCGTCAGGCCATCGACATGCTGTTCGAGGAGCAGCTTGACAACGTGTACTTGCGCCATCGCCTGCTCGCCGAGGCGGTGCGCCGCGCAGTCGGGGTCTGGGCCGAAGGCCAGGCGCTCGGCTTCAACATCGCCGAACCGGAACAACGGTCGGACACCGTCACCACCGTGGTGATGTCCAACGGCTACGATCCGGTCGCGCTGCAGCGCTACTGCAAGGAGAAATGCGGCGTGGTGCTGGGCGTCGGGATCGGCGAACTCGCGGGCCAGGCGTTCCGCATCGCCCATATGGGCCATGTCAATGCCCCGATGATCCTGGGCACGCTCGGCGTCATCGAAGTCGGACTGAACGCACTCAATATCCCGCACGGCAAGGGTGGCCTCGAGGCCGCGGTCGAATGGCTCGGCGAAAGCGTGAGCGCCTGAGCGACCCTGCGACTGTTTGTAATTTCTAAGACCCGGAGCATCAGGTGACACCAGCGAAGAAAACAAAGGACTCGGCGCCCGCGCCGGTCGCGCCGCGCCGGCCGCATTCATTCACCACCCATGGCATCACCCTTGTCGATGATTATGCCTGGCTGAAGGATGCGGACTGGCAGGAAGTGCTGCGCGACCCGGAAGTCCTGAGCGCGGATATTCGCCAATACCTCGAGGCGGAAAACGACTACACCGAAAGCCTGCTCGGCCACACCGCCGGTTTGCAAAAGACGCTGGTTGCGGAAATGCGCGGCCGGATCAAGGAAGATGATTCCAGCGTGCCTTCGCCGGATGGCCCTTACGCGTATTTGCACAAATTCCGCGAGGGCGGCCAGCACGAATTGTTCGGCCGCTCGGCGCGCAACGGCGGCGAGATCGAGATTGTCCTGGACGGCGACGAGCTTGCAGCTAACCACGAGTACTTCAACTTCGGCGGCGCCCGGCATTCACCCGACCACAAGCTTGAAGCCTGGAGCGCGGACATCAAGGGTTCGGAATATTTCTCGATCCGGGTGCGCAACTGGGCCGACGGCTCAGACCTGACCGACCTCGTTGAGGAGACCGACGGCAGCGTGGTGTGGAGCGCCGACAGCAAGGCCTTCTTTTACGTCAAGCTCGACGACAATCATCGCCCGTTGCAAATCTGGCGTCATCGCCTCGGCTCCGCGCAGGCCGACGACGTCCTGATCTATCAGGAGCAGGATTCCGGCTGGTTCACGCATATCCATGAAAGCGCCAGCGGGCGCTTTGGTGTGATCGCCGGCGGCGACCACGATACATCCGAGCAGCGGTTGATCGATCTGGCGGACGCTGATGCGTCACCGCGCCTTGTCGCCAAGCGCGAAGTCGGCGTGCAATATTCGATTGCCGATCGTGGCGACGAGCTGTTCATTCTCACCAATGCCGACGGCGCCATCGACTTCAAGATCGTCACCGCTCCGCTTAAGTCGCCGGAACGGGCCAACTGGCGCGACCTGATCCAGCATCGGCCCGGCGTCTACATCATGGATATCGATCTCTTTGCCGGTCATCTGGTGCGGCTGGAGCGCGCCAACGCGCTGCCCGCCATCATCATCCGCGATCTCAAGACGGCCGACGAGCACGCCATCGCCTTCGACGAGGCGGCCTATTCGCTGGGCACCTTGGGCGGCTATGAATTCGACACCACAAATCTTCGCTTCTCCTATTCGTCGATGACCACGCCCTCGGAAACCTACGACTACGACATGGCGAGCCGGACGCGGCAGTTGCGCAAGCGTCAGGAAATACCTTCCGGCCACAACCCGGCCGATTACGTCACCACCCGCATCATGGCGCCCGCGCATGACGGCGCCGAGGTGCCGGTTTCGATTTTGCATCGCCGCGATCTCAAGCGCGATGGCAAAGCACCCCTGCTGCTGTATGGTTATGGCTCCTACGGCATGGCGATGCCGGCGTCGTTCTCCGCCAACCGGCTGTCACTGGTCGACCGCGGTTTCGTCTACGCCATCGCGCATATCCGCGGCGGCACCGACAAGGGCTGGGGCTGGTATCTCGACGGCAAGCGCGAGAAAAAAACCAACAGCTTCGATGATTTCGCGGCCTCGGGGCGCGCGTTGATATCAGCGAAATACACCAGCGCGAAACGCATCGTCGGCCATGGCGCCAGCGCCGGCGGCATGCTGATGGGCGCGGTCGCCAACCGCGCCGGCGAGTTGTTCGCCGGCATCGTCGCCGAGGTGCCGTTCGTCGACGTGCTCAACACCATGCTCGACCTCGACCTGCCGCTGACGCCGCCGGAATGGCCGGAATGGGGCAACCCGACCGAGAGCGCAGCCGACTTCCGGACCATCCTGTCCTATTCGCCCTACGACAATATCGAGGCCAAGGACTATCCGGCCATCCTGGCGATGGGCGGGTTGACCGATCCGCGCGTCACCTATTGGGAGCCGGCTAAATGGGTCGCGCGGCTGCGCGCGACCATGACGGGCGGCGGTCCGGTGCTGTTGCGGACCAATATGGGCGCCGGACATGGCGGCGCGCCGGGCCGCTTCAGCCGGCTCGACGAGGTCGCGATCGCCTATGCGTTCGCCTTGTGGGCGGTGGGATTGGCCGATCAAGCCGAAGCGTGAGCGTCTCGGTTCCCTGCCGGTTTCCCGACAATATCGGCCACGTTCCGGGATCGCGAAGCCTGCGCAGCCATCAATCCCCGGCTGGACCCCTGGCCTATCTGGCGTCGAAGGGCCGCGATGCCATGAGCACCGGAGCGGTCTTTTGCAGAAAGCTGATCCGCCCGGCCTGAGGGATCTCGCGCCTGGAAACGTCGCTTGGCGCCGGCACTATGGCCGCCGCCACGACGCTCGCGGGCATCGGCCGGAACCCGGATGCGCGCATCCGTTCCCTTGCCAAACAATTCATACTAGCTTCGCAAAAAACGATATCGCCAGGGAGGCACCTTTCATGACCACATCCAATGTCGACGCTGTCGCGCTTACCCCCTCCGAACATCAGATTCAGCTTCGCCGGGCCGTCATCGCCGCCACCATCGGGACCGCGATCGAGTGGTATGATTTTTTCCTCTACAGCACCGTTACCGGCCTCGTCTTCGCCAAGCTGTTTTTTCCGCATTCGGACCCGTGGGTCGGCACGCTGGAGGCCTTCGCCATCTACGCCGTCGGCTTCATCGCGCGCCCGGTCGGCGCCGCCATTTTCGGTCATTACGGCGACCGCATCGGCCGCAAATCGACCCTGATCGCGACACTGATGCTGATGGGGCTCGCCACTTTCGCGGTGGCGCTGGTCCCGACCTATGCGAGCATCGGCGTCTGGGGCGCGGTGATCCTCACGGTGCTGCGCTTCATCCAGGGCGTCGGCGTCGGCGGCGAATGGGGCGGCTCGGTGCTGATGTCGATGGAATGGGCGCGTACCGATAAGTCGCGCGGGTTCATCGCCTCCTGGCCGCAATTTGGCGTTCCTTGCGGACTTTTCCTCGCCAATCTCGCGGTGCTCGCCTTCAGTCAAATGTCCGGTGAGCAATTCCTTGCCTGGGGCTGGCGGATCCCGTTCGCGCTCAGCCTCGTGCTGGTCGGCGTCGGCCTCTACATCCGGCTCGGCATCCTGGAGACGCCGGTGTTCGCCAAGCTGCTGGCCGAGCGCAAGGTGGATCCCACCCCGATGCTGACGGTCATCAGGCAGCATCCAAAGGAAATCCTGCTTTCCGCGTTCGCCCGCATGGCCGAGCAGGCGCCGTTCTATATCTTCACCGCCTTCATCTTTTCCTACGGCATCGGAACGCTGCACGTCTCCCGCAACTTCCTGCTCACGGCGGTGCTCGCGGCCTCGATGCTGTCGTTTATCTCAATTCCGCTGTTCGGTCATCTGTCCGACCATATCGGCCGCAAGAACATGTACATGATCGGCGCGGTGGTGACCGGTCTGTTCGGTTTCATCTATTTCGCGATGCTCAACACCGGCTCGGAAACGGTGATCTTTCTGGCGGTGATCCTCTCGCTGATTCCGCACGACATGCTGTACGGTCCGCAGGCCGCATTGATCGCCGAAAGCTTCACCGGCCGGCTGCGCTACAGCGGTTCCTCGCTCGGCTATCAGCTTGCATCGATCATCGCCGGAGGTCCGGCGCCGCTGATCGCGACGTGGCTGTTCGGAACCTATCATTCGTCCTATGCGATCGCGATCTATATCGCGATTTGTGCGGTGATCACGCTGGCCGCAACCGCGCTGATGACCGACTACACCGGCAAGGACATTTCCGGGGAATACCAGGCCCGGTGATATCAAAATAATAAAGCCCGCCGGCTTGGCCGGCGGGCTTTACCTCATGTCGCTTGGAGCATGATCCGGAAAAGTGGATACCGGTTTTCCTCGCGACAAACGCGAAGCGTTTGCGCGGAGATCATGCTCAAACTAGATTGAGCGCTGGCGATCGAGATCCCGGTACATCCGCGGTAATCTCCTGATCGGCTAGCGCGCAAACTCATGATGCTCTTGCGTCAGACTGCGCGGAGGTTTTCCGCGCTGGTCTTGCCGCGCATGCTGTCGAGCTTCGATTCGAATGAAAGCTTCTGGCCTTCATTGAGCGAGCCCATGCCGGCACGCTCGACGGCGCTGATGTGCACAAACACATCGTTGCCGCCGTCGTCAGGCTGAATGAAGCCGAAGCCCTTGGTCGCGTTGAACCATTTAACTGTTCCGATAGTCATTTTACTTCTCCAAGATGCGCAAATGCGCGCTGCGCCCACACGACCTTCGCGCGGGCTTGATCCGATTTCAGCGATGTCTTGGGGAGTGGAGCCGGTTCGGCGCGATCAACAAGGCAAATCGATTATTCGAATGCAGACGCGTTTACCCCATCGCGCGCGAGAAAGCAAGCCATAAGAAACAGCGCCATCAACGGCCGGCCGGCGTTGGTCCGGTTTCGCCAGCACTGAAGCGGTGGCGCGCCGCGATCCCGATTGTTTGAGAGAAAAATTTGCAAAGATTCTATTCTTGTTGCGCGGTTTAACGTTACTCGGATAATTCAATTCTGCGCGCTCAAGTTCTCCACATTTGAAACCATGCCCGGCGTTAAGACACTCCCCGCATCGGGAGGCATTAGCGAATGGCACGTCAGTTGTACGACGAAAATATAACAGGACCCACCACGTTCGGACGCCGAAAGGTGGCGCCGCGGGCCTGCGTGGCGGACAGCAAGAAGCACCTTCGCACGTTCCTGACCGAGGTGCTGGAAGATCTCGGTTTCGTAACCAGCGAATGCGCCAAGGCCGATGACCTGGCAACGGTGCTTGAAACCCGGCTTCCCGATCTCATCGTGCTCGGAGTCTCGGTCGACGGCATCGAGGCCGGCAAAATTCTTGAGACTCTGGTGCGCCGGCAGTTCGCCGGCAAGATTCTCGCCATCGGCGCCCGCAATTCGATCATCGTCAAGGCGGTGCGGCAGGTCGGCGAGGAATACGGTCTGGCGATGCTGCCGCCGCTCACCACGCCGTTCGGCGCCGGCACCTTGCGCGAGCGAGTGGCGACGCTGCTCCCTGAGGAAGCCGCGCCGAGCCCGGCGGTGAATGTGTCCGAGGCGTTGCACGCCGGCTGGCTCGAATTGTGGTATCAGCAGAAGATCGATGCCCGCACCCTGGTTCGCCGCGGCGCCGAGGCGCTGGTGCGGATGCGGCATCCGACCTGGGGCGTGGTCCCGCCGGCCTATTTTATCCCGGAGGACGACGATCCGCATTGCCTGCGTTTGTCGGAGTTCGTGATCGACCGGGCCACGGAGGATTGGCGCTATCTGCTCGACCAGCAAAGCCCGACCGATATCTCGATCAACCTGCCGGTCTCCTTTCTCAAAAAGCCCCAGGTGGTGCGCGATCTCTGCCAGCGAACGCCGGCGCATCCGGCATTCGGGGGACTGCTGATCGAAATCAAAAGCGCCGAGGTCATCCACAATCTGGATCTGCTGACCGATTTCACACGGCAGGTGCGGCTTCACAACATCGCCATCTCGATCGACGATCTCGGTGCCGACTGGCCGGCGCTGATGGGGCTCGAGACCTTCCCGTTCGCCGAGCTCAAGGTCGATCGGCAATTCGTCACCGGTTGCGCCAACGACCGGCTGAAGCGGACGGTATGCCGCCGCATCATCGAGCTCGGCAAGGGATACGGCGCCCAGGTGGTTGCCGAGGGCGTCGAGGACCGCGCCGATTTTGTCGTGGCGAACGAGATGGGTTTCGACCAGGTCCAGGGTTATCTGTTCGGCAAGCCGATGGGGCTGAAGAAATTCGCGCGCTCAGCCCTGACCCACCCGGTGCACGTCGCGAGGTGATGCGGATCAGCAAAGGCTGGCGTCGGAAGATGCGCGGCGGGCGAGGCGCACCGCCGCTGCACCGCGCGCGTACCCGCCGAAGCATCGGTTCAATGTGGTTTTGCCGACGATAGCGCCGAACGGATCAGTCGAGCCGGCTGATCTGTTCCTCGGTCACCACGCGCTCGATGTTCTCGGTCTTGCTCTTGATGCGGTAGCGCGGGCGCCCGTCCGCCTCGATCGGCAGGCAGGTGACAATGGTATAGACACTGCGCTGCTTGACGACGGCGCGGCCCTGCGGCCCCTGAAGCTGGTGGTGGACGTCGTCGTTGATCGCGTAATTATGGGCCATCGCGTGGGTTTCCGTTGAAGAGGGGCTTTTAGGCGCATCGGCCCCGCCGCGCAACATCTCGTTGGTTAATATGGCGGCGAAGGCTTCCGGGCCGGGGTTCCGCAGCCCCGCAAAAACAGCGCGGCGCAGGTCCGCGCCCGGGCTTCGATCTGGGCGCGCGACGGCAGCGGCACCCCGCCATAGACCGCGGCGCGGCGCGGCGCCGAGGCGACCATGCCGAGCAGCATTCCGGCGGCCTCCTCGACGTCATCGAGCTGGATCAATCCCCGCTCCTGCTGCACCCGCAGCCAGCGGCCAGGGTGCGCTGAATGCCGTTTCTGTAGAAGGTTCCGGCGATATCCGACGCATCGGGGGCGGAGGGACCATGGCCGACCTGCGGAAGCGATTTGGGGAGGCTTTGTTTTAATGCGGCGCGAAGCCCGCAAGCTTCAAACCGCTCAGGATCACTTCCACGGCCAGCGCTGCTTGCATTGCCGCGAAGACCCACCCGACGATCGCGAGCGTCGTCATGCGCACAAATCGCACGACAAAGCCCGCGAGCAGCATGCCGGCGAGGTTCAATCCGAGCATCAGCAAGATCACCAGATAGATCTGATGCTTGAGGACGGCATCGCCTTGGGCCAGCAATAGAAACAACACGATGGTAACTACGCCGGTGGGCGTCACGATCGTTGGAGCTGCTATGGGCGAGAACGCCAGCGCTGCCGCGGATACCGGCATCCGGTCCGAGTCTACGGCTTGCTTGGCAGGTTTCACATTTCCCGGACTGAGGATCGAGAGTGTGGAGAACGTCGAACGGATCAGCAAAATTCCGATAGCGATATCGAGCGCTGCAACGGAGACGTGCCAACTCTGGATCGTCTCCACGCCGGAGATCGCGACCAGGGCGATGATCGCACCGGCTATCAGCGTTGCAAACACGGCTGCGCGGATTCGGTACGGCCAATCGTTCTCGCGCGTCAACTCGTAGAAGACCGGAATCGTGCGGAGCGGCCCCATCGCGAGGAAGAGGATCGTGAAGATATACTCGATCTGAAACACGATTTGTTCCTTTTGCAATGGAACCGGGCACGGCTTCTGCGTTCGCTGCCCACGCCGGCCTTCTCATCCCATCTCAGGATAGATGGCCGATCATAGTGCCTGTCGCTGCGGAATATCAGGTCGCGCTCTGGCGTAGATTTGGCGGGCCTAGGAGTCCGAACCTAGCAACCGGAACAGCCTGTGCGGCAGACCGCTCGGTACCAGCTCACTTTATGAAAATTTGATGAAGCACTGCTTGATTTGCCTCAAACCGCTTGGCAGAAATTTGTGCTGACATATTGTGCCGGGGAATTTCAGGGCCTTGGTGACTAAACCAACGCCGCCGAGCGATTATACTCCGCTCGGGCGGCGTTGTGATTTTCGGGACGGTTCAAAGTGGTGCGATTGACCCGACTCGCACTCAACCAATCGAACGCGCGTGTTCCCGAATTGGTCCAAGATCACGATGCGTTCCTATAGACGGTCGGGTTACTGGCCTGTTTCGACCCTCAGTGGCCTAATTTGAATCCGGCAATGGCCTATTTCGGAGAGCGGAATTGTCTGTGATCCATCTCACGGCGGCGGATTCGCGCCGCGCCCAACCTGCTGAACCAGACGATGCGGATGATCCCTTCGTCGAACAACAGGAGATGGAAATGGAACGCGAAAACATTTTTCTCTCAGATGGCGAACTCGATGCAGTTGTTGGCGGCATGATGAATAATGGACAAGTAAACCAGCTCGTCTTAAAAAACCCTCAGTACGGGGTGCCGGGCACCAATAAGGGTGACAATAACTTCGGCTTGTTCGCCATTACTGCCGACGCCCTTGTCATCGGCAGCTTCGCGCTGGCTTCTTTTATTCGCTGATCCGCAGACCGAGATCATCTCGGAGGCCGCCTCAGTTGGCGGCCTCTTTCATTTTAGAACCAAGTCCGCGATGTCGCCTTCTAGCAAACGTTTGAGACATGCTGGCGGCGTTGTGATTTTCAGGCCGGTTCAGTCTTCGGTTTCTTGAAACTGCACAAAAAATCGGAGACTGGCACGTTTGAGACGTGCCGACCGGTGCTGCCCGATGTCTGTTCATAGGGGAAGACCGGAAGTCACATTTTGAGGCCGTGAGGACTGTTGTTGACCCAAAGCGGTCGACTGCGCCTGCATCGCACGCCGTGGTGCAGTGCGGAGTAGTTCCTCAAGCTGCTGTTTGTAGAAGTTGGCCATGCCGGTGGTAGCGTGTCCTCGCGTTTTGTCGCTCGCCGGGATCAGATGCAAGTTTCCGCGCTGGTCCGTTTTAAATTGCCCGATCCGTGACGGCCATCACAGCGGTCGGACGACTGAAAGGCGCATTCTCTATGTGAGGCAGAAATAGTCCTGCTCTCGGAAAACGGAGAACTGACATGCGCGAATTGACAATCGACGAACTGGACATGGTGGCCGGAGCAGAAGGATTCGGTAGTTTCGGCCTCGGCGGCGGCAGCATAGCTTATGGTAACGAGCAAAATGACAAGCCACTGATTGGCGCCATCGTTGGAGCAATCGTCGTGGCCGGCATGAACGGCGTTATCGCGAAGACAGGGGTCGGCCACGGCGTTGCATAACGCCAACTGTTCTGCCCGCTCCACATGCCCGTGCGCGGCTGCGCTTGCGAGCGCTTTCGTTTCGGGAACAGCGAGCACGTCCGGGCCAACTGCCGGAGCCTGCATAACCGCTAAGCGGTGAAGCAGCCCCCATTCAGTGCGACGCGAAGGGGGGTGGTGGATGGCACTCTGCCGCCACCACCCTTCTCCACTTTACCGTGAAGAACCGGATAAGCAGTGGCTACCGAACCGTTTCACTATGTTCACGCAGCGCAATCGCGCCCTGCCCAGTCTGCCGCCGATCATGGCCGCATCGCAACGCCGCTAAGCGCATTTCCCGTTGCCGAGAAATCGGCGTTCGATCTATTTCTGACGCGTGCGCTGAAGAACGCAACAGCGGTACGTCGCCCGAATGTGGTCGCGGCATTCGAGGCATTGCAGTTGGGCGAAAGCGACGCACTCGCGGCGCCCCGCCGAGTCTTGTTGGGAATGCAGCAGAGGTTTTCTGGTTCGAGGGTGCTGGTTGACTGGCTTGACGAAACGAAAGTCGCGGGGACGGTGGCCAAGAATTGTCAAGTTCAGGATTTGGCATACGTCAACCGTCTCATTGCCGAGGCGATTGCCTCCGGCATGCCTGTAGAAAGGATCAAAAATCGTTGACATTGCTTCGGCTCCAAAACTGCATGGTTGCAATCTGGTCCGAAGCGGACGCATTTAATACCACCAACAAATGGGGGTTATTATTTGGGGGAAATGTTTGGAAGATGCAGGCCAGCGGATTCCGAACGTTCGGAATCCGGCCCCCAATCAACCGGATGGGCTTATAGCCTGTCCCGGTGCTTGCTCAGATATAACTCGACGTTTCGGATCGCTCGACTGCGGACGCTAAACTCGACGGGGCACTCTTGAAAGAAGGGCGAGTCACCGCTGTCGATGCGGCGTTCAATCATTGCCCGCGTCTCGCTCGACGGCACGTTCTGTCTGTTGGGATGATCATGCAGCCATTGTTCCTTATCTTCGAGCACCAGCCGCGCAACTTCGCGCACGGCAGCCGACCACATTCCGGGGCCACGGTCACCGCGAAGTTTTCGGTCAGGTATCTTTGCAAGCAGGCACGCCAGCAAGGCTCGCATCGGCGGCGTCACCGGCGCAACGGACTCATCGGCTCTGAGATATTCGACCAGTTCACTGGTTGACGCTCCCATGCCATCGGGTGGTTCAACCGTCAAGTAGGCCAGCCTGAAGCGATCATAGAATGTGAGGTCGTCGAGGCGAGGCGCGTCCTCAACCTCTTCGTCGCTGGGCCATGGCAAGGGTGGGCCTTCGGTCGTCATGGCGCTATACCGCGAATGGCCACAACGGCAGCACTGGCCCTTGCGGGCGAACTGACGCAGTAGACCGCCCAAGCCTTCATGAGTTGCGCCCGCTTGGCAATCAAGTCACCGCGTCGATAAGCAGCCTCGACCTTGTGCCGCTGGCCATCCGCTCCGACAACGGCGTGCCCTTTGCGAGTCCCAATGCCTTGTTCAATCTCTCAAAGCTGTCGGTCTGGTGGCTTCGGCTCGGCGTTGCGGTCGAGCGCATCAAACCGGGCCATCCGCAACAAAACGGCCGCCACGAGCGCATGCATCTCATGCTCAAAAAGGAAGCCACCAGACCACCGGGGTTCAATAGCCTGCAGCAGCAGGATCGCTTCGACAGCTTCCTGCAAGAGTTCAATCAGGAACGTCCCCACGAGGCTCTCGACATGAAGCGACCCGCAGACCTCTACACAGCCTCAACACGTCGCTACGATGGCCTGCCGGACCTGACTATCCGTTCCACGATCGCGACGTCGTCACCACCGCCTGCGGCCGGTTCTGCCTGCATCGCAAGCGGATCAACGTCTCAACCGTGCTGGCCGGCCAGAAACTCGGCATCAAGGAAGTCGACGAAGGCATTTGGCTCGTCAGCTTCTTGCACTATGATTTGGGATATTTCGACCTGGAGCAGAAAACCTTGCAACCTCTCGACAACCCGTTCGGCATTTTTAATATTTTTTTATTATTTTTTTTTTTATTTTATCTATCCGTTCCACGATCGCGACGTCGTCACCACCGCCTGCGGCCGGTTCTGCCTGCATCGCAAGCGGATCAACGTCTCAACCGTGCTGGCCGGCCAGAAACTCGGCATCAAGGAAGTCGACGAAGGCATTTGGCTCGTCAGCTTCTTGCACTATGATTTGGGATATTTCGACCTGGAGCAGAAAACCTTGCAACCTCTCGACAACCCGTTCGGCACGAGGTTGTCACCCATGTCTTAGGTACGAGGTGTTACCCATGTGTCCGGGCCGGGCAAACGGTATCGTGGCGGAGAGGGAGTCCTTTGGAATAAAGTCCGGGGTAGTCCATTGGAGTTCGACTAGACCATTCCAATCAATGCTTTAGATCAAAACGTCGTCCAACCCGATCCTACGAAAACCCGTAAAATCCAAAATTTTATGTGGTATGGAATGTGGTATGGACCTGCCACGCAAGCACCCCCAAAAAGTTCTAACCTCAGTCCGGATCAACAGCCTTTCCAAGCCCGGCCGATACGGCGACGGCAACGGGTTGTACCTTGTCGTCGACCCATCTGGCGCCAAGCGCTGGATGCTTCGAACAGTGATCCACGGCAAACGCCGCGACATCGGTCTCGGCGGCCTCCGCCTCGTATCATTGGCTGAAGCGCGAGCGAAGGCTCTTGAATACCGCAGGATCGCAAGGGACGGCGAAGACCCGATCGAGGCGAGGCGCAAGGCCAGGACTACGGTTCCGACCTTTGCCGAAGCCGCGCAGAGCACCATGGAGCAGCATCGCGCGGGATGGAAAGACGAGAAGCACCCGTCGCAATGGATGAACACCCTGAAGGCTTATGTCTTTCCGACGATGGGTCAGAAGCGCGTCGACCAAGTCGAGACGGCCGACGTGCTCCGAGCGCTGTCGCCGATATGGCTGTCCAAACCGGAGACGGCACGCCGCGTCCGGCAGCGTATCAAGACCGTCCTGGATTGGACGAAAGCGGCCGGGTACCGGACCGGAGACAATCCCGTTGAGGGCGTCAACAGGGGACTCCCCGACAGAACGAAAAGCGAAGCCATTTTGCGGCGATCCCCTACGCCGACGTTCCAAAATTCGTCGAGAAGCTCCCCGGCGTCGCAACGAATCAGTTCGCTCGCCTGGGGTTTGAATTTTTGATCTTAACGGCGGCACGCACAAACGAGGTACTGAAGGCTGAGTGGCACGAGGTGGATTGGGACAAGGCCGTCTGGACCATTCCAGCGGCTCGAATGAAGGCCGGACGGGAACACCGGGTCCCATTGGCGCCCCGTGCCATCGCGTTGCTGCGCTCGGCTCAGGAAATCAGTGACGGTTCTCAACTGATTTTTCCGGGCCGGAGCGTTGGCGAACCAATGTCGAATATGATCTTCTTGATGATGCTACGTCGAATGGGAGAGACCTTCACCGCGCACGGTTTTCGATCGGCGTTCCGCGACTGGGCGTCGGAATGCACCAACTTCCCGCGTGAGGTATGTGAGATGGCGCTGGCGCATTCGATCAAGGACAAGACCGAGGCTGCCTATCGTCGCGGTGATCTCTTTGCCAAACGGGCAGAGCTAATGGAAGCATGGGATCGCTACGTAAAAGGTGAGAAAAATAATGGCTGATTTTCCTGCATGGGATTACTGGGCATGGGAGCTGGATTTCATGGGCGCGCGGTAATGTCTGATTTTAGCGCTGACTCTGTCAATGACGATGATATTCGCTGTGAGGGTTACGACCTAGATTGCGATAATTGGTGCAAACGAAGTCACTTTTATTGGACGGCCCAAGAAGCAGCATTGATCTCTTTTGGACGGGATCCAGACAGAGTGGAAAGAACCAACGAAGACTTCGTCTTTTCCGCTGGAGTTGTTGGGCCAGAAGATCACGAGCTCAGACAAAATATCACCGCTGTGTACATGGCTATCCTTCATGCTCAAGAAAGGGGAAATCTTGAGCGCCGGATACTACGAGAACGATATATTGATTGGGCGAGGGGCGAAGGAATTGACATTCCGATTTTTGTGTCCGAAGCGGTCAACGCATTCGAGCGCGAACGCGACGTTCTCAACGCGCGCCTCTCTGAGCATCTCAATGGTTCGATTGCCGAACCGGATGATGAAATCCCGGAGGCAAAATTGAACAATCATGACAGAAAGTTCCGAAACAACGTGAGAAAGGTCATCGCTGCGCTCCTGATTGAAACGGGGTTAAAATCTCGCGGCACCAAGAAGCTCGCAGAGACTTCGAGGATGCCTTAAATCATGAGGCGGATCGTAGGAACGATCTCGAGATCAGGCTCGGTTGGCAGACGATCCAGTATCGGCTCGACGAAGCGCACGACCTCCTCAAATAGTTAGCATTAGTTAGCCTAATTAACAGGCCGACGCCCAAAATCGACGATGTTCCGATCACGATAGCCGCTCCGGCTGTCGATTTGGAGCATCACGATGAAATCATCTCAGATCAGCGGCGGTCTCCGCCGCCTTAAATTTGTCATCTGGCCTCACGGTCCGTTGCCCATCGGAAGGAGCACCTTCCTGGCGGGCGTTCGTACCGGCCGTTACCCGGCACCCGTCAAGCTCGGACCAGGCATCACCGCGTGGCGCGATGAGGACATCCGCAAACTGATCGAGGAAGGAATTCCCAGAGCGGGTCTGGCCACCAGGAGTGGAGACCGCTCGTGACCCTCGTTGATAACGATGTCATTCAAGAGGCCCAGCGTATCGCCGGCGACCTCTTCAACGAAACGAACGGCATCAATCCCGTTTCACACCTTGAATTGGACCGTGCAGCAACCGACCCAGGGGCCGCAGCGGATCGGGTCGCTCAGCACTGGGCGCACGCCGCCGAATCCCTGATTCTCGCTTGCGCATTCCTTGTCGAAGCCCTGGACGCTTTCGCAGACGGCCCGGAAAAGCTCAAGGAGTTTCTATCGCGACTAGTCGCCAAGCGGGTGCTCTCCGAAAACGACGTGCTCGCGCGCCTCAAGGCCAACGGTAAGCTATCGATGCTGCAGAAGATCGGCCGGCACGCCGATACGCTCTTGCAACCGTCGATATTGCGTCTCCTGCCCGCGCATTATTCCATCATCTATCAAATTTGCTTGTTGATCGAAGAGGTCGGCGGTGATCGAGCGGAGCTCGAGCTGTCAATGCACCCGGACGCAACCCGCGACGACGTAGCCAAGATACGTGCGGCCCTGAAGCCGCGCGACGCGGTGGGTGAGGCTCCGTCACTCCCGGTCCTCGAAGATTTGGCGGCTGAGCTCTTTGCACTTGATTTGAACGCAAAAGAGCTGCGCCCGTTCTCGAACGAATACGTCGATATCGACACGCTGCAGCGCTGCCTACGTCATCCGCAAGCGGCGGACGATGCGGGACTAGTGGCTGTTGTCCCCGCCGTGAAGCTCGGCACCTTTGAGCGCGCGCTGATGCCGCTGCTGGGCTTTGGCGCGTCCTATAAACTCTTTATGGAAAGCGGGTTGGATCAGCCGGAAATCACGGACCGCAACGTTATCGTCGTCGCCAATCGCGGAAAGTTTCGTTCCCGACCGTTGACCTTCTTTCCGGCCGAGTTCGGGCCATCTGGACGTCTTGGCGCTGGCGGACCTCCTTTTCCCCGACTGCGCCGTCAAGTGCCAGCTGTTCGCGCAAGCGCGGGCCGATGGCTGGTTGACGTTCATCGGTGAAGAAAACTGGAACGAAAGGCCGAGCGTCCGATGACCGTGAGCATTCGCGAATTACTAAGCGCGGAAGTCAGGGCGCAAAGCGTCCGTCGAACCGTCGCGCTTCTGCTGTCGGGCGGGCTCGACAGTTTCGTTACCGGCTTTGTCTGTCACGAGGTCGGCAAGGACGTCGTCGCTTATACCTACGAACTCGACGGCATCCCTTCGTCGGAACGACCGATCGCGGAAGCGATCGCACGCCACATGGGCTGGCCGCTTCGGATTGTGAGGGTGCCGACTGTGGGTTTGCGGTCGGCCTTCCTGCGTCTGGTCATTGAGCTCGGCTGCTCGAAGAAGACCCAGGCCGAGGTCACCTACCCTATAGCACACCTCATTCCGGAGGTTGTGGAGACCGAGATCTTCACCGGCTGGAATTTCGACGATCACTTCGGCAACACGAGAGAAGATATCTTGGAGATGTCGCGGCTCAAACAGTCCGGCCTTTCCGATGCTGAGCTCAAGGCGCATTTCGATGCATCTCGGGTCCGGAAATACGCCAGAACAGACGCAAAGGATTCGCCGGATACCTTTTGGTTTGCTTGCCGTATTGCGGAATCGCTCGGCAAGCGCTTGATTGACCCGTCGACGGCTCCCTCGGTGCGGCAGTTTTTCCGTCAATTTACGCACGACCAATTGGCGTCGCCCGAGAAGCCATTGGTCAGGGCAGCGTTTTCCGACGTCCTTCAACGACTTCCGGCGGGGCTGATCGCCAAGGGCGTCAAGCTGCAAAAGGGTGGCGGCGTTCACCAGCTCTTCCGAACCCTGATCGATGACCCAATGATCAATCGGTTTGAGGCGAGGTACTCCACAGTGGCCGCGCTCTGCCAGCGTTGGGCCAACGAAGTGCGCGCTAACCCGGAGCGGTTTCGCGAAGAACTGGCCTCTGTTCCGCAATTCCGGAAAGCCAGCGTGATCGAGGCGCGCGGCGCGAACGTGCGACGGCTGACGATGGCCGATGTCCACGCAGCCTCGCAGCGGAAGCTTTTTGCGGCGATATCGCTGTTCGCGGGCGGCGGAGGGTCTTCGACGGGATACCGACTGGCAGGAGGTCACGTTCTAGCGATCAACGAGTTCATCGCAGAAGCCGCGCGGAACTACGCCAGGAACTTCCCCGCGACCGTTGTTGATACCCGGGACATCAGGGACCTCATCCGCGATCCGGCGAACGTCGTGGCCTTCCTGGCGCTGGTCGGGCTGGTCGTGGGCGCGCTGGACATTCTGGACGGGTCACCGCCTTGCTCTGAATTCAGCACCGCCGGCAATGGACCAGCCGAGCCCGGCGTCATGAAGGCGTACTCGGACGGGATGCAGAAGGACATCTCTATGCTTCCCTTCGAGTTTGCCAGGTTCGCCCTGATCGCACTCCCGAAGGTCGTCGTCATGGAGAACGTCCCTGCCCTCGCCTCGCGGGGGAAGGAAATCTTTGACAGTCTGGTCCGGATGCTGAGCGCAGACTACATCGTGGCTTCCCGCGTTCTCTCGGCCAGTGATTTCGGTGTAGCGCAGAAGCGTCGTCGGTTGTTCGTCCTAGGGGTCCGCAGGGACGTTGCGGAAGCGATCGATATCCGCGACGAATTGGGCGTTTCTCGGCTGTTTCCCAATCCGACGCACACCGGCGTCACGGTTCGAGACGCCTTCGCTAACCTGACACAGTCCGGCGACGACGTCCGTCCCTGGATCGTGTCCGCGCGAACGACCACGATCGCGACTGCTGCCGCAAGGCTTCCAAGGATGCCGCCGCGCCTATTGCGGCCGAACCATCTGGGGCAACCAGTCTCGAGCAACTACACCCTCACTCGATCGTCCTACGATCTGCCGGCGCCGACACTGACCGTGACGGGGCAACAGCCGAGCGGGCTGGCCGGTGTGCTCCACCCCGAGCATGACCGCAAGTTCACGGTACCGGAATTGAAACGCCTGACCGGCGTTCCGGACGACTTCATCCTGACGGGTACCGTCGGGCAAGGGGCTGAGCGGCTCTGTCGGATGGTACCGCCCCCCGTGACCGAAGCCATAGCGAATTCGATTTATGAGCAGGTCTTGCGACCCTTTGCGGAGAAAACCCATGACAGGGGTTAAAGAGGACTTCTCATTCGGAAAGATGGCGCCGAGCTTTCGGCGGCACATCGAGGTTTCCATACCCGGGTACAAGGCTCGGCTCATTCCCGACTGTGTGAGCCAATCGGAGCGTTTCGTTCAATCCGGTACCAACGTCTACGACGTCGGCTGCACCACGGGCCACCTGCTCGCGCGCGTGCGCCGAGCCAACAACAAAGCGAGACCCAACGTCAACTATGTCGGCATCGACATAGAGCCGAATTTCATTAGCGCCTGGGATCAGCACCGCCGGCTGAATTTGGGTTTCGAGCGATATGACGCCCGCGCATACAAATACGAACGCGCTTCTACGATCTTCAGCTTGTTCACGGTGCAGTTCATTCCGCCAGCGGATAAGGCCGCGCTGTTAGACCGTCTTTACGCGAGTCTCGTCGACGGTGGCGCACTGATTATTGCCGAGAAGACGCTCGCTGAAACGCCGCGGCTTCAGGAAACGCTCAATAGCCACTACCTCGACTACAAGCGCCGCGTTGGCTTTACGTCGGAAGAAATTTTGGACAAGAACCGCGCGCTGCACGGGCAGATGACGACCTGGACAGAGGCGGAACTGCGCGAAGCGCTGCAGAAGGCCGGGTTCCGAGAGATGACTTCCTTCTGGCGTGAGCTGTTCTTCGTAGGATACCTGGCTCTGAAGTGATTCGCTCGCTGGTCTGGCGCGGTTGTCGCCGGATTTTACTCGGTAAAAAACGGCTGCGCCAGTTGACGAACGTAACTCAACGGGATCGGTCAGAAAGAGTTGGCCAATTCGATCTCCTGTTTCAGAAGGTCGATCCTTTTGGCGGTCTCGACGCGAGAGAGGTCGGGCTGGAATAGCTTTTCCTGATAGCCCTCGACGGCGAGGCTCCGGAGAGTCTTGCGCCTGGCTGGTGGTCATCGGGCCGGTGATCTAGTCCGGCAATCGGTCGTAGGACATTTTCACACTCCTTCTTCACCCTAGTCTAACTTGTAACTTGCAAATATGTTCTCTTTTCGTTCATGGTGAAGGTCAAACCCGTCACGAGGCCGCCATGGACAACAAAATCAATGAAATTCGCAGGAAAATCAGCTTCTTAAGGTCTGAGATGCTAACCCTCGAGGACACCATTCGCCTTCGGGTCACCGGGGACGAAGACTGTTCTAAATCAGCCCTCAGGCTGATGGAAATGCGGGGACAGATGCTCGCCCTAATTCGCCAACGAAACGCCCTTGGCGGCCGAGAGCGCGTGCTCAACGTCGAGGAACGGCTGAAGGCGGATTATCGGGCGGCGAATCCAAA
The DNA here is from genome assembly GCA_963727225.1 of uncultured Pseudomonadota bacterium. Lineage (GTDB taxonomy): Bacteria > Pseudomonadota > Alphaproteobacteria > Rhizobiales > Xanthobacteraceae > Bradyrhizobium. The sequence continues at coordinate 71,486 of CAVSFN010000004.1, forward strand.
ACCGATCAAGGGCGCCCAGAGTCGCCGTGGATGAACCTCGACCTCTGAAAATCCTGAGGCTTAGAGCCGAGATCGGCGAGTTGGGCGGAGCTATCCACCAGCTTCGGCCATCGGGCATGGACTCGGCCGCCGCCGAACTGCTCATCACCCGAAAGCGCGCGGAGCTGGAAGTCCTCTTGAAGGCGACAGCCACACACGCGGGCGATCGATCAAAATGAGCGCTTATCAGCGTACACCGGGGTGATCAACGCGAGGTCGAACTGGTGCGATGGACTCAAAACGGATGTGTGGTGCCGCTTCAATCTGTTCGGATGATCCAACTGCCCCCGTGACGGATACCGGTGGCAGGCTTTCAATGCGGCCTTTTGTCCCGCCTTGATAACCCTGAGAGCGCGATTGTTACGTGAGCTTAATCAAACAGACAGCCCAGCGTAATACGCCAGAAACTATCTCCAGCCCGCAACTTATTCTTCGCGTGGTACTCTGGAGACGTGTCGTGACGCGCTATTTTTTTCATATCCTGGACGGCTCGGAAATCTTTGCCGATGAGCTCGGCAAGAGCTTTTCGAATTCAGATGAAGCTATCAATCATGCTAGGTGCCTGGCTGCCGAATTGAGCAAAGCCGGCGATTTCTGCAGGTCGAACCTCGTATCAGTGGTGGACGAACACGGCCAACGTATCTTTGAATGCCGGGCGTCATAGAGTTCGAAGCCGCTCTGCTTTAATCAACCGCACGAAATGGCGGTCCAGTGCGCACTTAGCGGATCGGTCGAGACGCTTCCGTGGTGTCTGTTGATTCGGGTAGCACCCGCCCATGCGTTTGCCGGGCGCTGCCGTCCCCCTCTTCGTTCATCAAGGCGTAAGGCCCAAAGGACGGTCTCCGGGCCTTACCCTTCGCTCATCAAAACGGGCGAAGATAGTTCCCGTCACCCCTATAACCGCCGCTGGCGGGATCGGTGTCGAAGTTGTCGCCGTTATAGCTGCTCCCTTTCTGAGGCGGCCTATCGATGGTCTGTCTCACGCTGACTCCGCCGCCGCCGCCGCTGACTTGCTCCAGGACCGCAAGAGATAATTCCTTTGGCTCATTTCTCATGTCGCTTTCTCCATAGCTAGTCGACCCAATGTCGACATTGCAGCATCCAGCATTTGATGGGTTCCCCACTGTGATATAGTTCACGCGCGATGATTGGTGCGCGCGCCGACGTTCAGCAACAGGCCCCGTAGGAGCCAAGCAGACATCGACGCCATCCGACCACGCGCGTTGCGCATTTCATTTGTCTAATGCTTGCCAAAAGCTAATGTCTTCAAACAATCAAAAATTTGGAGACGTGATGAGCGCGGCCCTTTTGGAGGCGAAGCAAAAGCTTACCCCAGATTTCGACCAATCAATTTCTGGGTCGATTGATGACGTGCTAACCCGCGATAACCTTCACTTATCCGAGTCCAAAACAGAGAGAACTTCCCTTTTCAGCTTTTGCAGTTAACTGCAAAAATGTCATCGACGAGCCGGTCGGCTATCGGCACGAAACGGACCAGGCGGGCCGGTCTGACCATGTCCGTTGCTCGGGGCAGACCGGAAGTGGCCGGCACATCGCCAAAGTGACGCGAATGACCCTGAACGGACCTCGGGTCGACATGCTCCGTACGTAATGTAATGACTTGTTGACCTAATTCTTGCAGCGTCGAAGACACGATCTCGAAAACCGCTATACTAGCCGAGAATTCAACCTCAAATCGCGCGCGTCCTCAGTGGCTGAATGCGGCGAAACCCTTGACAGAAACTGACCCTCAGCATGCGCGACCTGTCGGGCCGGTCACTTTTGATTTCGCATCTCGCGATGTTCATCGTGCTCTGCTTGCTCATCATAATCGGACATGGCGCGATCCTGACGGTGCTCCATGTCTTCACGGGTGCAGAATTGAGTGACCTGCACCAGGGCCTGAAATCGGATGAATTATTTCAGGATATCGAGTCTGCGTCGGCCCTTAGCCTGTCCGCCGTCGCCACTGGATGGTTCGCCGCCAGAACCTCCAGCACCAAACCGCTCATTCACGGAGCTCTTTCGTCTGCAGCGTTCTCCCTCTTGTTTCTCTGCGGAGCAGGGTATGACCTTTTTCAGACACCCGGAATCGACTTGTTCCGGCATCGACCACTTCTGAGAAGTCTCAGAACTGGCATTGCCGTTATTCGGAATCATCGGCGCGTCGATTTTACTGCTCAGTCAAAGGATGCCGAGCCGGGACAAGATATCCGACGAAAGTCCGGCGTCGGTACCGGACGGCCTTCCCGGAGACTTGGGTATCGGATGGAAGTGGTTGGTGCGGCCGATCTGGTTAGGGAGCATTGCAACTTTCGAGACACTTGAAGTCTTCCGATACTGGAGCGGAAAGACATACAGGCCTTTTTTTGCACTTTTCGCTGCAGCGATTTGCGCATTCCTGACTTGGTTTGTGGCTTGCGTGCTTCGCGACAGCCGCCAGTGGCGAAGGGCGCGCGTTGAGAGTGCGGCTTCGGGGCAGTCACAATCGCCCCTTCAAAGGGCAGCGGATGGATTGGTTCTCGTCCTCTTCGTTCTCACGTTTTACGTTGGGTACATCAATCACCAGCACGCCCGGATACCATCCTTCCTTTGGATCGTTATCGGGGTAAATGTCGTGGCGCTGCTTATCCTGCGCCGGGCTTCGGAACGGCACTACCCTTACGTCTAGCAGGCGAACACGGTGAAACGTCGCCTTTTGGCACAAAGCGTCAGTTTGCGCGGTGCAAGGCTATGTCCGGAGCTGGGGGTAGAGCCGACTTGCCGGTTGAACGCCCGGACTTCTCAGTTTGACCCAAGCGGACGTCAGGGCGCCGCTTATTTCGATCTGTCGTTCAGTCTCTTAATTTCGGTCGTTAGTTCTAAAACGACATCTGCGACCGTGCGACCGTCTTTCGTGGACAGGGCACGTCGAATTCTATCAACCGCGTAAAGGTATGTTCCGAGAGTGAAGACAAACGGGAGCCAGGCGATGATCAGTGTTAACCACCAGGGTGTGGGCATGTTGTCGGGCATGTAAGCTCCTTGGGCGGCCGCTCGAAATCTTGTCCCTCATCTTCGGGAAATTCTGTGAGCGATCTCACAGACTGTCCATAAACGGAACGTACAGCGATCACGCACTGATCGACATTAACCGGCTATCCGCCCGTGCCGACGAGGTGATCGAGTAGCAGCATCGCTTCCCTCCGCCATAGCGGTTAGTGCACCTTTCAGACACGCCAACTGCGTTAAGCAATGTCCGCTCTCAGGGGTAACTCGGAAGACATTTGCTCAAAGTGAGTTCTTCTCAGTTTGACCCCAATGTATGGTCCGGCCGTGCGTTGCAAGAAGATTTCGTCGAATTGGCGGTGGCGGTCTTGCATCAATGTATCCGGCCTCTGATTGGAGCGTGTTGTGCTCCGGGCCATCATGGATATCAGCGCGCGTGCGTTCTCATTAGCGGACAGGCCTCGATCGGACCATTCGGGTCACCAGTGTTCGTACGCGCTCGGAAGACCGATCCTCCATTTTGTCTTGTCCTCTCGCAGACCTCGGCTGGAAGCTGTTGATAGGGTTACGTCATCGCTTGCTCCTCATATCGCGCAGTGCCTTTGTTCGAGCCAATGGCCGTTCCTTCGTCCCGCAGAGCGTCACGAGGATCAAGCGGGTCGGAAGCTTGCATCGTCGGTACTGGTCAGCTCGAAGGCGCGTCCTTTAGCCAGCACCGCCCAGGCGATGCGGGCAAGTTTGTTGGCCAGCGCGATCGCGAGCACGTTGTGGTGCAACCGCCTCTTGGCGGCTTCGATCCAGGATTTGAGCCCGTAACGTTCCCAGTTCTTTATCCTGACCAGCACAACCCATGCCGCCTGCACGAACAGAACGCGCAGGTAGCGATTGCCGCGCCTGGAGATTTTGCCGAGGATCGTGCGGTCTCCCGTCGAGATCTGCTTGGGCACCAGTCCGAGCCAGGCGCCGAAGTCGCGGCCTTTGGAGAATACGTCTCCAGTGCCGATCGCGGCCACCATGGCGCTCGAAATGATCGGCCCGATGCCGGGCACCGTCATCAGGCGCGAACATGCCTGATCTTGACGGGCCAGTGCTTCGATCTCGCCGGACAGGCCATCGATGCGCTGATCCAGCCGGCGCCAGTCGCCTGCCAACTCCTCGATAACACGCAACATGCGTGGCGACAGGGCATCGGTGCGCGTCGCAAGGATGGTGGGCAGTTCCGTGCGCAGGAAGCCGATACCCTGGCGCACGGCGATCCCGCGTTCCAGCATGAAGGCGCGAATTTGGTTGATGATGCCGGTGCGTTGCGATACCAGCCGCTCGCGCACCCGATGCAGTGCCTGCAGATCCAGTTGCTCCGCGGTCTTGGTCGCCACAAACTTCATCGTCGGGCGCTGTACGGCTTCGGCAATCGCTTCGGCATCATTGAAGTCGTTCTTCTGTCCCTTGCTATAGGGGCGGACATATTTCGCCGGCATCAACCTGGCATCGTGACCAAGCGATGCGAGTTTGCGGCTCAGGTGATGTGCGCCGACGCAGGCTTCCATGCCAATCAGGCAAGGCGGTATATTGGCGAGCCGCGCTTCCACTTGGCCACGCGACCACTTTTGCCGGAGCACGACAGCGCCGCGCGCATCGTGGCCCACAATGTGAAACGAGTTCTTGCCGATATCGATGCCGATCGCGGCGATCGCGGTATTGGGTGTCTGAGACATGGCGTGCTCCTTGTCTTTGGCGCCCCTTGCCAGCTTCGCTTGCTGGCGGGGCAGGAGCACGGCCGGACCATCCCATTAGC
>CAVSFN010000005.1:0-269783 GCA_963727225.1 uncultured Pseudomonadota bacterium
CGGCAGCTCAGTCTCGGGGGCGCGCGCGTCGACCGGCTTCACGGAATGCATGAAGTAGACGTAGAGCGCATGCGCATCATCGTCAGTGAACTTGGCGTAAGAAGTATAGGGCATCGCAGGATAGAGGTGCGCCCCGTCGCGGCGAATTCCGCGATGAAGCGCCTGTGAAAATTCTTCTTCCGTGTATCGTCCGATCCCGAAATCTGCCGACGGGGTTATATTTGTGGAATAAATAGTGCCGAGCGGCGTGCTAATGGCGAGCCCACCTGCAAAGGGCTTGCCGCCTGGGAGGGTGTGGCAGGCTCCGCAATCCGCGGCAATTGCCAGATACTCCCCGCGCGCGATCACACCCACATCGGCGGACGGATTGGGCTGTTCGGCCGCATCCGAAACGCCGGCGATGAGAGGCCCGGTGAGGAAGATGAGCAAGGCGCAAATTCGACCACCGGCGCGGCGCATGCTCAGCCGTGCCTCTGTTGATCGACGATCGCGTCAGCCGCCTTCAGCGCCAGTGCTGCCATGGTGAGAGTGCTGTTTGACGCCGTTCCGCTGGGCATGGCTTCGCCGCCGGGCAGAAACAGGTTGTCGTGATCATGCGCGCGACAATCCACATCGACCACCGACGTTCTTTCATCGGCGCCCATGATGCTACCGCCCATGATATGATCGCTGTTGAGAAATTCCGGTGAGAGCTGGAAGCTGGTTGCGCCAAGTTCGTGCGCCAGCTCATGCAGCCGCGGAACGGTGTATTCCTTGGCGCTGCGGCGCACATAGTCGCTGACATCGTAGTGGATGTTCGGTTTGTTGATGCCAAGCCAATCCTTCTTGTTCGACAGCGTCAACCGATTGTCCGGCGAGGGCAGTGGTTCGTGCTCGACGGTAAGCCTTGCTGTGCAAGCCGACAGTCTTCTAATCTCCTTGTCCAACGCCTTGCCGACGAACCCCTTTTTCAGGGCGGCCGCAGTGCCAAGAGGACTGCGAGCGAAGTTCTCCATACGGAACATCGCGCCGGTGAAGCTGTTGCGAAAGTCGCCTTGGCTGGTATTGAGAATGCTGCTGCTCTGGACCGGCCCAACTCCTGTCCACAGCGGCTCCGCAAGCTCCAGCTCCGCGAACAGCTTGGGCTGGTCCATCATGTTGCGCCCGACCTGATCGGAGCTATTCGCTATGCCGTTGGGGTTGCGGTCGTTCTTGGAAAATAGCAGGAGCTTCGGCGTCTCGATGCCGTTGCAGGCGATGACGAAGACCTTGCCGGGAACTCGGTGAGAGGCCTTGTCCGGGTCGAGGTAGTGAACGGCTTCGACCCTATTCTTCTCGCCCGTCTCTATCCGATAGACGACCGCATTGGCCAGTATCTTGCCCCCCTTGGCTTCGATCTTCGGCAGGGCCGTCGCGGCATCGTATTTGGCGGCGATCGGGCAGACCGGAAAACAGTTGTTGTTCCCGCAGCATGCCGGCCGGCCTTGATAGGAGACGCCGCTATTGCGCGCCTGTGGAGCCGGCAGGTTGATCATCCCGACTTTTGCGGCGACCTCCGTGAAGCGGCGCTCGCCGGGGCCGAAAGGAAGGGGCCCCATTGGGTAGGGTTTGGAGCGCTTGGCGTTTGGCGGCCATTGCAGCGCGGGGTCGACGGGCCGCACACGCCGATCACATGTTCAGCGCGCGTGTAGTAGGGCTCAATGACATCGTAAGCGAACGGCCAATCCCGGCCGACCCCATAGAGGCTTTTTAGGTACATGTCGTCTGGCGTGATGCGCCAGCATAGGCCCGCCCAGTGCCAGGTCGCGCCGCCCGCGTAGCGCACGTAGCCCTGCATGTAGGCCCGTGCGTTCGGTCCCTCCAATTGCAGATATTGCTCTTGCTCTTTTTCACTGCGCGTTTCGAGGTGCGGTGCCCATGGTTTTGGCGGAGGAGCGTCCCAGTGATACAGTCGCAGGCTCGGCGGAAGGTTGCGGTAATTCTCGACAATTCGCCAGCGATCGACGCGAGGGCCCGCCTCCACCATCAGCACGGACAGGCCAGCATCCAGTGCCTGTTCCGCGATCAGGCACCCCACCACACCGGTTCCCACCACCACAACGTCTGCACTGTCGTCGCTTGCCATGCGGTATGCTCCCGTCGGTGCCAAGGCTCCGTATGCCAAGGCGCCGCATTCAGAATTGCGGCATGCTGTCCAATGGCGGAGCGTCCGCCGTCCACCTGTTTGGGCCCGAGATCGCATAGGACGGGATAGTCATAACGTCCCGTGTTGGCCCATACATGAGCGCATATTCGTACGCGAAGACTTCGCCCTCGGAAGTATCGGTTACAACGCCGAGGTACCAAGCTGAAATGATCGCGAGCGCGGTCTCCTTCAACGGCCCCTCCGGCACGTCGGGGAAAAACTCCTCGACAATTCGCGCATTCTTGTTTCTTGCAATGGCGAGCAGCCCGGCGACCTGCTCCGACAACGACGGATTCAACGCGCTCATCGCGGCGCCAATGCGCTTGCCTACCTCCTCATGCAGGCGATGAGGGATCAGCAGTGATGAGATTTCGATAAACCGGGCCGCGGACTCCTGCGACCAAGAGCCCGCAGTGGCGGCCTGCAGCGTCGGCGCAACCGCAAGGCCGCAAACCAGGGACAGCCCCCCAAGCACAAGTTCACGGCGCGCAAGACCGAACGCTGTGGGGCTGTCATCACGATATCGGTCAGGCACGGGCCGCTCCGTTGTTCAGACCTCAGAGCAGATGCGCGCCTCATAAACGGCGATCAATTTACGACATTTGCCGCGATCGGATCTTACCCCCCGCAATGATAACCCGGGTAGTTGGGCCTCTCTATTCAGCGCTGGTTTCGCTTTACCTATACGTTGGTATTAGGAAGAGGACGTGCTTGAATTGCCTATTCGGCATCACCACACGCCGCTCGAAATCTCGACTCTCTGCATTCTTGCCTGGAGCGCTTGGTCTCACGGCGCAGGCGCGCCTCTAATCGGTATCGGGCGGCACGCGGACCCCAAATCATATCAAGGTATGAGCGGACACTACGAGACGACGAGTGGCGCCATCGGCGTGAACGCCCTAGGTTATCCGCCGCGTATCGCGAGAATGAATGGGTGCCAACGCCGAGTAAGGGAGATCGATTTCGATAGGGTTTTCCTCTCGCGATTGCAGTTTGCCTGGGTGAGTGGCTGGCACGTTATGCTCCCGGCATTCACCTTCGGGGACGCGGCGTTGATTGCCGTCCTTGGGGGATTCCATCTCGCGACCGCGCGCGACGTTTAGCCGAGCAGATAGTACCCTTCTCAACGGAGTTTCGAAATGGACCGTCGCGATGTGATCATGGGTAGTCTTGTCACTACACTCGGATTGGCTGGCGGCCCGGGTCCCGTTCTGGCCACGACCCACGAGTCATCGCCGGCGGCAGTGGAGTACCGAACGGAAACGGACAGCCTCGGCGAAGTAGAAGTCCCGGCGGATAAGCTTTGGGGCGCTCAGACCCAGCGTTCGCTTGAACATTTCAGCATTGGACCGGATATCATCCCGCCGGAGATGATCACTTCCTATGCCATCTTGAAAAAAGCCGCTGCTAACGTGAACTACTCCGAAAAGCGGCTTGGCCGTTCGCAACGTGAGCTCATCGTTCAGGTTTGTGATGAGATTCTCGCGGGTCAGCACCACGATATGTTCCCGTTGCACGTGTGGATGACCGGCAGCGGAACGCAATTCAACATGAACGTGAACGAAGTGATCTCCAACCGCTGTTGCCAACTCGCGGGCACCCCACTCGGCAGCAAGAAGCCGGTACATCCAAACGACGACGTTAACATGTCACAGTCGTCCAATGATTCGTTTCCATCGGCCATGTACATGGCGGCTGCGATTAACGTAAAGCAGCGTTTGATGCCGGCTGTAATGGCGCTGCACGATTCGATTGCCGCGAAGTCCAACGAGTGGACGGATATCGTCAAGATTGGCCGGACGCACATGCAGGACGCAACCCCCATCACCCTTGGACAGGAGTGGTCCGGGTACGCGGGCATGCTGGCAGACAATCTTGAGCGCTTCGACGACGCCCTCAAGGGCGTCTATCGCCTGGCGCTGGGCGGCACGGCAGTGGGTACAGGACTCAATTCGACTCCCGGATTTGCGGAAGCGGTTGCGGCGCAAATCGCCACGCTGACGAACTTGCCGTTTGTTACCGCGCCAAACAAATTTGCAGTCCAGGGAGCCCACGACGCATTGGTACAGCTTTCTGGCACGCTGCGAACACTGGCCGTATCGCTCTACAAGATCGCCAATGATATCCGTCTGATGTCCTGCGGGCCTCGCGCGGGCTTTGGCGAGCTGATTATTCCAGCGAACGAGCCAGGATCCTCAATCATGCCCGGCAAGGTCAACCCGACTCAGGCGGAAGCCCTGACGATGATTGCCACTATGGTGATGGGACACGACGTAACTACTGGCGTCGGCGGGGCCAGCGGGTATCTCGAGATGAATGTCTATAAACCCGTCATGATCTATGGCATCACGCACTCGATCAGGCTAATGAGCGACGGCTGTAAGAACTTCCGCAAGTTCCTGATCGAAGGCACGAGGCCGAATTTGAAGAAGATCAAAGAATACGTGGATCGATCGCTGATGCTGGTGACTGCTCTTTCGCCGGTCATAGGGTATGACAAGGCGTCCAAGATCGCCCATTGCGCGAGTGACGAGGATCTCACTCTGAGAGAGGCTGCCCTTAAACTCGGCTACATCTCTGCCGACGACTTCGACCGTATTGTGGACCCGAAGAAAATGATCAAACCGTTCGTAGCGAAGTGACCGGACCGTCCGGTTACGGAATCCATTTGTGTGATTTCTTTTCTGCGAAACCTGCGTCAACAAGTCGCCCTCAGGCGCCTGGCGTCCGCTTGCCCGGTGAGGGGAGAACTGACTGTTCTCGTGCTCGAAATCGCCCTTCAACCTAATCGGAGCTCGTATGGAACGGCTCGCGACTTTAACTTTTCGGTGATTTCGGTGGCGTCGTTTAAATGGCTCACGGTGCCAGGATGCACTTAGTAAAGCTAGGCTTCGGATGAATCCGCGTTCCCAACCGATTTTCCGTCGATTGGCAGCATCATGCAAAAGACGGCGCCGCGAGGTTCGTTCGGCTTTGCCCAGAGCCGGCCGCCATGCGCCTCGACGATCGAACGGCAAATCGACAACCCAATGCCTAAACCGCTGGCCTTGGTCGTGTAGAACGCTTCAAAGATGCGCTCGGGATTAACTTCAGGCAGGCCGGTGCCCAAATCGTTTACCGTGATAAGCACGCTATCGGCCTCGGCCTTGCTGGTGCTGATCCACAATTCGCGCGATCCCTCGTTGACCTCGCTCATGGCTTCAATGGCATTCATGATCAAGTTAAGGATCACCTGTTGCAATTGGACTCTGTCCCCCAAAACGTGCGGCAATCCGTCTGACAGTTGTAGCCTCACGAAAACGCTATGCTCTGACGCTGCGACACGGGTGAGTCCCGTAATCTCCAAAATGGCTTCGTTTATCTCCACGTCTCCCTTCTGCGCCGGCGCCTTTTTTGAGAAATCACGAATCCGGCTGACAATATCGGCGGCCCGCTTACTGTCGCTGATAATACGGTCGATTGACTGCCTGACCCCTTCCAAATTTGGCGGCTCACGGGCGAGCCAGCGCGCGGCGGTTCCGGCATTCATCAGCGTGGCGGCGATAGGTTGGTTGACCTCGTGGGCAATGGAGGCCGTGAGTTGGCCCATTGTCGCGACACGGTTCGCGTGCACCAACTCTGCCTCGGCGCGCTTTCGCTCAGTCAGGTCGACGACGAAGGCGACGCCCTGGTGCCCGAGTTCGCCGAAGGTCGCCGCACCTACAAGCACCGGCACGCGACTATCGTCTTTCCGAGAATACTCGATCTCGAGAGGCCTGCAGGTTCCTGTCGAAGCGAGTTCTGCCAAGGCACGTTCGACAGCTCCGCCCCATTCTGAAGTGATCAGGGCGGTCCAGCGTAGGCGATCCGAGATGAGATCGTCGCGACAATATCCTACGATGTCGAGAAAGGCGTCGTTGGCCTCCATAATGCGACCGTCAAAATCGAAAATGCATATCCCGATGATATTGGAATCGACGAGGCGTCGAACCTTCGCCTCCCTTTCCCCGAGATCGCTATAGAGACGCGTGTTTTCCAGCGAGATCGCCGCTTGTGCTGCCAGCAGTTCAAGGACCGCGAGTCGACCCGCGGTGAATGCATACGTCGTCAGCGCATTTTCGAGGAGGAGAATCCCAGTCAATTGCTGTTGCTTGATGAGTGGAAGGCAGAGTATCGACTTCGTTTGTCGGTCGCGCAGATAGTCGTCAGCTGAGAACAGGTTAGGTTTGGAGGCATCATCGAGAATCACGCTTTCCTGCGTGCGGATGACATAGCGCACAAGAGATTCAGGACAGGCGACCCCAGTGACCGGCTCTTCGCACATCGTGACTTCGATCCGACCGCCGGCCGCCCGCGCCTCCGCCTGAATCAGATATTCATCCCCTGACGGCAGTATCAAAAGGCCGCGATCCGCGCCTGCGTTCTCGATCGCGATCTTCATCAGTTGCTCGATCAACCTGGGCAAGGCGATCTCGCTGGACAAAGCTTGAGAAGCCTTGACCACACTCGCAACATCGAGCTGCTGGACCGCGGAGCCAATGGCCGCGGCAAGAGGCTGTTCCACCGGAGCGGCCAAATGCGGGTAAAGCCGATCGAGTTGGCGCACCTTGCCGTCGGCGCCCCAGCGGAGATAGCACTCCCTTGCGTTCCGTATATAGGCGTCGGCAATGCTCTCGACGCCGCGCGCCGCGTAGAATCGCGCTGCCACCTCGTAGGCCACGCCTTCGTTCTGCACAAAACCATGCTCGCGGGCTGAGCGAGTGGCCTGCTCGTAAAGGCGCATGGCATCGGCGTCTCGCCCTTCGAGACGAGCGATCTCGGCCAATACCAGCTTGTGCTTGTCTGCGAACGTTCGGTGGATAGTTTTCGGCCCACTCGCGTAGTTGTTCCCGGTGCTCCGTCAGCAGTCCGCGCCACGCTTGCTGCTGATCGGCCGACGCGGCCTCGAAGAGCGCTGACACCGTTAATGCGGTGTAGTAGAAATAGTCGAGCTGCTCAATTCGGCCGGCGGAGCCTGCAAGCACCGGCTTCGCGTTGTCGGCCGCTGCCAGTGCCTCGGCATAATTGCCTGACAGGAATCGCGCCTTCAGTTTGACGATCCAATACCAGGAGATCGTCAGGAGGCTCTGGGTCCCGGTGATCTGAGCCTCGAACGTCGCCTCGTCGAAATGCGCATCGCTAAAGGTCGAGAAGGCTGCGGTCCGGCCCTGCATCGTCGCGATAAAGCGTTGCTGGCTAACGATGATGTCCGTGGCGTCAGCGTTTTTGGCTCGCCGGGCGAAGTCCAGCGCTATATCCAACTCTCGCCACACAGCGTCGAGTGGATCGTTCCGCGTGAGAAGGAGTGTGACCAGTCTCATCATTGAGTAGCAAGCGAAGACCGCATCACCCGCCTCAATTGCCGTGCGACTGCCCTTTCGCAGGAGATCGATCGCGTCGACAATCGGCTGCGCCCAGCAGGCGACCACTGCGGTCGAGATGTAAACTTTCGCCTTGACCGCGATGTAGCCATGCTTCGCGACCAGATCGCATGCGAGCTTGGCGAAACGATAACCGTCCCCGTAACGGTGAAAAGCCCCTGCAAGTAAGAATCCCCAAGTGACATAGCCGAATGCAGAACGGCCGGTCAGCCCATGCTGAATGCTGACTTTCACCATGCGGATTGTAACCAAGCAAAACAGTCGAGTGTCAATGAAGTAGGCTGGGAGAGCTACCTCCGACAAAACCTGCATGGCGGCCTGCAGTACCGGATCGGTCATCAGCGGCAGATCGATCAAGCTCTCGATCGCACGCCCATCGAGGATTTGCCAGACCGTTTCGTATTCGGCCTGGACTTGCTTCTCGGTGGGATGCGCCGGTATGTCGATGCCGAGCCGGCGCAGGCATGCGAGCGCAGTAGCTATAGCTTCGTCGTTTTCCGACTTCAAAACATGGAGCCGAACCATCAGATTGTAGACGGCGGCCTCGTCGACCTTCGACGCGGCACGCGGCAATAACTGCTCGATCAGTTGGCCGGCTGTCTCGGGTGCACCAGTCAGAAACTCGCACTCGGCTCGCTCGAGCCACAGGTTGAACGTCAACTCATACTGGCTGCTCCAGTCGTTTTCGTCCAACAGCGCCACGCCAGCCGAGAAATAGGCGAGCGCGGATGCATAAGCTGCCGACGTCTTGGCCTTTCGGCCGGCACGCAGATTAATCGTCGCGACCTCCGCTTTCACGTCGCGATCGATCAGGCGCGCTGCGCCCTGATTGAGTTGGTTCACCACATCGAACAAATGCTCGGCGAGTTGATCGGCGGTCATGCTCGCCAGCAGCACCCGGCCGATGCGCAGGTGAACGTCGGCTCTGTGCGCGTCGGAAATGAGTGAATACGCCGCCTGCTGGATCCGGTCGTGCAGGAACTTGTATGCGCGCTCCTGTTGGACGACGAGCCCGGCATGTACGGCCTCCCCAAATGCGGTGTGCATCCTTTCGCCCTGGACGAGGAACAAAATGAAAGCTTCCGCGGCGTTGCCCAGACAGGCGAACTGCTTCAAGGCGTCCTGGGTGGACGCAGACAATCGCCTCAGCTTCGCGGCCATAAGGTCCACCACGTTGCCGGAGTAGTTCTTGGCGCGGATGCGATCGATGTCCCACTGCCAGCCTGGCACGGTAGTGTCGAACGCCAGCAATCCTTCTTCGGCTAACTCCGTGAGGAACTGGATCGCAAAGAATGGGTTACCGCCTGTCTTCTCGTGAACGAGCTGCGTCAACGACCGCGCGTGCTCCACGTCGCAATGCACGGCACTGGCGGCTAGCCGGCCGACATCGTCGAGCCCAAGCGGCGCAAGCACGATCTCACCCACCCTCGCATCTGCCGTCTTGATCGCCTCCAGCGTGCGCAAAAGCGGATGAGCGGGATCGACCTCGTTGTCTCGATAGGCGCCGACCAGGAGCAGGTACCGCACCTCCGAGTGCGTGACCAGATGCTCGATGAGGTCGAGCGTGGCCGCATCCAGCCATTGCAAATCATCGAGGAACAGCGCGAGCGGATGCTCCCGCCTGGCGAACGCGCCAATGAAGCGCCGGAATACCAACTGAAATCGGTTCTTCGCTTCTTGCGGCGGCAGTTCGGGAACGGCCGGCTGTTTCCCGATGATGAACTCCAACTCAGGAACGAGATCGACCATCAGCTGTCCGTGGGCCCCTAGCGCTTCTCCCGGGCGCGCGCCACTGCGCCAGTTCCGCTTCGCTCTTGCCGAGGATCTGGCGGATAGGGTCTGGAAGGCCAGTGCAAGGGTCGCATACGGGATGTCGCGCTTGTATTGATCGAACTTGCCTGATGCGAAAAGCCCGCGCGGTGGCACAAGCACTTTGTGCAACTCATTGACCACCGCGGATTTGCCGACACCCGAATAGCCGGACACCAGCACAAGCTCTGGCGTGCCTCGCGCCACAACCCGATCGAAAGGCCGCGAGCAGGGTGGCAATCTCGGTCTCTCGCCCGTAAAGCTCTCCCGGGATCAGCAATCGGTCCGACGCGTCATGCGCGCACAGCGGGAATGGATCGATGCGGCCGTGCGACTGCCACTCCGCTCAGGCAGCGACGCAGGTCGGCCTCGACACCCGCGGCGGTCTGGTAACGCTCCTCTGCGGTCTTTGTGAGAAGCTTCATCACGATCGAGGAAATGCATCCGGGGATACCGCTCGCCCGCTCGCGGGCGCGACCGGCTGCCTTGCAATGTGGCAGTGCACCCATTCCATCGGCTCGGAAGCCGTAAAGGGGAGGTTTCCGGTGAGCATTTCGTAAAGGGTCACGCCGAGCGAGTAGAGATCGCTGCGGGAATCGATCGATCAATTCATTCGCCCTGTCTGTTCGGGCGCCATGTAGGCCAGCGTGCCCGCGATGACCTCGGGAGGATCAGGCGGCTGCTGTTCTCGCGGAAGTCGCGACGCGATTCCGAAGCCGGTAAGCCGCACCTCATCACTCGCCGTGTTCACCAAAATATTGGCCGGCTTGATGTCCTTGTGGATGAGGCCACGCTGGTGCACCTTGCCAAGGGCCGCAGCGATACCGACCGCGAGGCGCAGGAAAGTCCCTACATCCATCGGCATGCCGAGCGGGCGCTCGAGCAACTCGCCGCCGGGATCTTCGAGCACCAGAATGGTCCGCCCGCGATCGCGCACAAGCTCCAGCGGCCGCACGGCCCACGTGCTGTCCAGCTCATCCTTGAGGGAGTATTCGTGCGCAAGGCGATCGAGAGCCGTCGGTGCTGATTGTTCCGAGGCCGGGAGTACGACCAGCACGCCTTGCGTTTACCTTCCGCGCTCTCACGCCACCCCCGGCGGAGGACAAGTCCACTATCCTCCGACAAAACCTCGAGGCCACCCAATCCGCTCGCGCTCAACCGAGAAGACAAATCCACTCCCAAGCCTCGCCCGTGAGCCGGCAGCGGTGCCCAGCTTTGCACGACAAATTCGCACGTTGACAGCGAGTGACCGCATCATTCCGGCGGGCCGACGCCCAATGGCCTCGTTCCCGCTGGAAGGCACTCAAGGGCAACACGATCGCACACGCCCTTGGAAGCTGTACGCCGTCAAAGTGGATCGAACCTCAGATTTGGAAATGGCGAAACGCGCGATAGCAATTGCGATGCAGCGATCACCTTTCTGCAGTAATTTACCACTAACCGATTTGTTTGACCCACGCCACATTTGCGTCGAAGCCCGCGATAGCTCGGCTGCGTATTGCCAATCATTTCCATCGCCCTTGCCCTGGAAAGGCTGCAAAATATTAGCCGCTCATACGTTGGTATGACCAGCTTCTTCCAAAGGTTGAATGACAGTACGTGCAAATGCCTCCGAAATAAGCTGTTTAAACAACCAGGAAGCAGCGGAAAATGAATGGGTTTCACTGGCTCGAATAAGGAGTCGATCGGTGGGGGGAAAAATGGGAGTCACAATGGCAGAGGATTACATAGCGCCATTGTGCCAGGGGTCCGTTACTGGAAGGAAAACGCAACATCGGCTTGGGCGTTATCGCGTTTCGGCAAGCTTGTACGATGACCTTCAACCATCGATCTCAAGTGCTCGAACCCGACACATGTTTGCCAAAGGAGTATCGCCGCCCAAGTGGTTCGGGCATAAATCGGGCCACCTATCGCCTATCCAGCGACATGTCGACAAATCTTCAAGGTGACGAGTGAGCGATGAACTCAGGAATACACGACTTGGCAGGACAACGAGCATCTCTACCTCCTATGCGGTTCCCGACGACGACGGTGCCTTCCTATCGAGAGCCGCAGTGGGATCTCGCGAGTTGCGTCTTTGTCTTGCGCTAATCGGGATTTCGGCTGTCGTCTTTGTCGCCTGCGTCCCTTACGTGCGCGTGCCCCTGCCACCTTCGCCTGCTTTCGTCGCCGTATACAACGCGGTGTCGACACTTAATGATTTCACGACCTCCATCATTCTCTTTGGCCAGTTCAACATCCTGCGCTCACGCGCATTGCTGCTGTTGGCAAGCGGATATCTGTTTGCCTCGCTGATCAGCGTCATTCAGCTTTTGACGTTTCCCGAAATGTTCACGGCTGCCGGCCTGCTCGGAGCGGGACCTCAGACAGCGTTATGGCTCTGTGTATTCTGGCATGGTGGCTTTCCGCTCGCCGTGATCTTTTATGCGCTGTTTCATGGCAGTAACCGCGAGGTTGCAACACCGCCGCGTATCGCGATTGCGTCGGCCGCGATCGCCGTCATCGGCGTCGTCCTCGCATGCTGGTTCGCTGCGACCTGGGGCGCCGAGAATGCGCGCGTGCTGCCCCGCTGCTTGGATGGAGCTGGCTTTACGCCTTGGCAAAGGGTCGTCAATCTGACCGACATCATCCTGGTTCTGGGGGCGTTCGTCTTGCTGTCGGCACGCCCTCGGCACAGCCTGCTGAATTTATGGCTCATGGTCGTGATGGGCTACTGGTTCTGCGACATAACGCTGAGTTCGTACTTAAACAGCGGTCGCTATGATCTGGGTTTTTACGCAGGACGAATTTATGGCGCATTGGCGGCGAGTTTCGTGCTCGCGGTGCTGGTACTGGAAAACTCGCGCCTGTATCGCCGTCTCGCCATCGCCGCGAGCCGCTTGAAGGAACGCGCCACGGAACTATTGCGGGCGAACGAAACGCTGCAGAGCGAAATCGCCTATCGCCAGCGGGCGGAAGAAGGGCTGCGCCAGGCGCAAGCGGAGCTGGCACGTGTCAGCCGGATGACCGCCATGGGAGAGCTGACTTCCTCTCTGGCGGATGAAGTAAATCATCCGATTGGCGCAATGATGATAAATGCCGAAACCTGCTTGCGCTGGCTTTCCCATGAGGTCCCCAATGTGGAGAGGGCTCGCACGATCGCAAGTATGATTGTGAAGGACGGAACGCGAGCTGCGGAAATGATCGCCCGTGTGCAGCAGCTCTTCGATAAGGGTGCTCCGCTGCGCGAGTCGGTCGACGTGAACGATGTAATACGACGAGATGGTCGTTCTCTTGCGCGGCGAGGCTGCGCGATATGCCGTGTCGATACCGCACAGAGCTGATGGAAAATCCTTCTTGGTTGCGGGAGATCGCGCGCAATTGAAGCAGGTTCTGATGAACCTCATGATCAACGGCATCGAGGCGATGAACGACGAGAATGGGACACGGGAGCTCACCATAAAGTCGCAGCAAGCGGAAAATGGACAGATCACAGTGTCTGTCAGCGATACCGGCCTTGGACTGCCGCCCTGCCGGTCAATCAGATTTTCAATGCGTTCTTCACCACGAAACCCCATCGTATTGGCATAGGGCTGTCGATAAGCCGCTCCATCATTGAAGAGCATGGGGGATTTGTGGGCCACCAATAATTCGTCGCGCGGTGCAAACTTTCACCTCTCTCTCCCGGTTGACCGCGATCTGTGTTTCAGCGCGGGATCCATGTCGCGATCAGCACGCGGTACCATCGTTCCGATTGAATGAAAGCGATGGCTCAGAGGTTACAATGACAGCGATGAAGGGCCCTCTTCGATCAGCGCTCGCAGCGAACCGCCTCTGTTAGCGGCATCTTTCATTCGTCACGCGCTCCTAAAGAGCGGTCAGCTCGCGACAGACTGACAATTCCGCGCGAGTTATTTTTCAAAAATTCCCCTTGAAATTCGGGCACTTCGACCCTCCAGAAAGCAACTCTTGCATTTTGACCCAGATTTGGGAGGATTACGCGACGAAATGCCACACCCTGGGAGATCTGCCGTGAAATTAATTGGCATTTTCCTTTCTCCTTACGTTCGGCGCGTGGCAGTTAGCTTGTACATCCTGCGGTTGCCATTCGAACATGACGGGGTTTTTGTCTTCGGCGAACCCGACAAGGTTCGACGCTACAATCCGCTTGTGCGTATCCCCATACTGGTGCTCGAGGACGGCACAAATCTTGTCGAGAGCGGAGCGATCCTTGATGAGATCGACCATATGACTAGTCCAGATCGGCGTCTGACACCAAGCGATGGTCCGCAACGACGGCGCGTCTTACAAATCGCGGCAATGGCGCTCGGTTGCGCGGACAAGGCCCAGTGGGCATTCTATGAGGATCGCGTAAGACCGGCGGAAAAGGTGCATACACCGTGGATCGAACACAATGACAGGCAGGTGCTCGGCGGTTTCGAACATCTGAATGAGGCTGCCGCGAAGATCGATGACGACGGCTGGATTGCTGGAACGCAGCATATAAGCCAGGCGGATGTGACAACCTTGCCACCGCATTCACGTTTGCCAATATTGCCCGACCTAACCTGGAATTAGCGAAACGATTTCCTCAGCTTTCGCGCTTTGTCGCGCGTTGTGAAACATTACCCGCGTTCCTAAAGTCTCCGCTCCCCGCGGCCTCCCAATTGGGCCGCTTGCTGTCTAAGCCATTCGTCTCCTAAGGCGCTACCTTTGAAACTGAAGGTGAAGTCGCCGTGCCGAATGATCGCGCGATCTGGTTTGGGCCGTTTTGTCTGCGGCCCGCGGCGCTTCTACTGCTTGAAGCTGATACACCGGTTCACATCGGCGCCCGTGCACTCGACCTCCTGATCGCTTTGGTTGAGCGAGCGGGCGAGGTAGTCACGAAGGACGAATTGTTCGCTCGTGTCTGGCCGGACCTTACCGTCGATGAGGGTAATCTCAGAACTCAAATGGCACTGGTGAGAAAGGCCCTTCGCGATGGTCAAGCAGGTGCCCGCTATGTGATGACTGTTCCCGGGCGCGGCTATCGTTTCGTTGCGCCTCTGTCGACTACGGAAACGCCAAGAGCTACCAAGCCACCAGCTTCTCCTATCGAGTCTGCGTTTGGCCTGCCTACCCGCCTAACGCGCTTGATCGGCCGCGAAGACGCTGTCAGCGACATTGCCGGGCGGTTAAACAAACATCGCTTCGTCACGATCGTCGGGCCGGGTGGGATCGGCAAAACATCAGTCGCCTTGGCTGTCGCCGAACAGGCCGCCAGTTCATATGACGACGGAGTCTGCGTAGTGGACTGTGCACCTTTGCTGGGCACGGCATTGGTCGCGCGGAAACTCGCTTCGACACTCGGACTTGAGATCACCGTGGACGACCCAAGCCGCGGGCTGGTTGCGTTCCTGCAAGGCAAACGAATGTTGATCGTCCTGGATTGTTGCGAGCGAGTCGTTGAGGCGGCGGCTATCTTGGTCGAGAGGCTGCTCAAAGGCACCGCAGGCGTCGGCATTTTGGCAACCAGCCGTGAACCCCTGCGAGCAGAGGGCGAGATCGTTTATCGTCTCCCTCCGCTCGAAATCCCTCCAGCATCGATCAACTTCACCGCGAAGCGATGCCCTCGCCTACCCTGCCGTTCAGCTTTTCGTTGAACGTGTTGCGTCAAGTGTCGGCCGATTCGAACTGAGCGATACCGATGCACCGGTCGTCGCCGACATCTGCCGTAGGCTTGACGGAATCGCATTGGCGATCGAACTGGCGGCTGGGCGCGTCGACGTATTCGGACTGCTGGGCGTGGCCGCGCGGTTGGAGGACCGGGCCCGCCTTTTGACACATGGCTTGCGGACCGCACTTCCGCGGCACCAAACAATCGCCGCAACACTCGATTGGAGCTACGACGCTCTTTCGGGGTCCGAACAAGCGGTCTTCCGCCGACTGTCTGTGTTCGCAGGAAGCTTCACCCTCGATGCAGCGCAAGCGGTCACGACTGATGATCTGGTCGTCTCGTCCGATGCTGTTGAGATCGTGGCGAGCTTAGTCTCGAAGTCGCTCCTAAATGCGGATGTCACAACAGCAATTGGCCAGTATCGTTTGCTCGATACCACGCGAGCATATGCCTTGGGAAAGCTCACGGATAGTGGCGAATTTGGCCAAACTGGCCGGCGACACGCGAAGTATATCGAATACCTGCTCCAGAAGGCGAGTTCCGATGCGGCCACGTCGTCATCGGTGGCCTTGGCAGCGCAGCTATCTTCTGAATCAAAACTCGTCGATGAAGCGCGAGCGGTGATCGACTGGGCCTTTTCGGCCGACGGCGACATTGAATCCGGCATCGCACTCACCATCGCGAGCGTCCCTCTGTGGACCCATCTCTCTCTTAACGGGGAGTGCTGTCGGTATGTGGAACAGGCACTGCGCGCAGGTAAGCAGATCTTTGGACGGAATGACCGTCGCGAAATGCAGCTACTCGCCGCATTAGGTGCGGCGCTGGTTTGGACGCAGGGACCCGGTCCAGAGGCAGACGCGGCCTTTACAAACGCGATGAAGATCGCCGATTTACTCGACGATGCTGACTACCAGATTCGGATCCTTTGGGGTCTGTGGTCCAGCCATTTCAACAGCGGCCGTATTCGGACGTCTCTTGAATACCGCGAAACAGCTCCGCGACGTCGCGGCAAACCACGGCGACATCGCGGCAGCGCTGGTAGGCGAACGCACCATTGGAATGTCGCTATTTTATCTCGGCGACCATACCAATTCACGTCATCACGCCGAATCCATGCTTCGCGGTTATTCCAGACCAAAAGATCGCTCGCATATCATCCGCTTTCAGTTTGATCCACGCGTTGTATCTCGCACCTTGCTTTCGAAACTTCTCTGGGCGCAGGGATTTCCCGATCAAGCGATGGATGAGGTTCACGGCGTCATGGAAGAGGCCTTAACTGTCGGTCATGCGATGTCGCTCGCTCTCGCTTTAGCTCAGGGTGCCTGCCCCGTGGCACTTCTCTCCGGCGATTTGACTGCTGCGGAGCGTTTCATCAACCTGCTGTTGAAACATGCGCTGGAGCATGCACTACACCTTTGGCATGCCTGGGGTACATGTTTCGGTGCCATGCTGCTCATTGCCCGCGGCAATAACGATGAAGGGCTGGAGACACTTCAAAGGACACTCAACGAACTGCCTCGGGGTGCGTTTTTCGCGCACTACGCCGGGATCCGCGCAGCTTTGGCAGAAACCTTCGGGCAGATCGGTGAGATATCGGGCGGGCACGCAACCATAGACGAAGCGCTTAGGCGGTCTGAACGCGATGAAGAGAATTGGTATATGGCCGAGTTCCTGCGCATAAAGGGCGATCTCCTCCGACTTGAAGACACACCGAAAGCCATAAGAGAAGCCGAACAACACTTTCTACGCTCGCTGGGCTGCGCCCGGCAGCAGGCAGCGCTCGCTTGGGAATTGCGGACTTCCATAAGCCTGGCCCGGTTATACCAAGCGCAGGGACAACTTTCTGAGGCTCGAGACGCGGTCGTACCAGCCTATAGCCGGTTTAAGGAAGGCTTCCAGACTGCCGATCTAAGGGCGGCGAAGGTTCTCATAGAGTCGTTATCCTGAGTAACAATTGCTTCAGGCCGCGGAGAGCGGCCGCTGGCAGGTCGACTTACGCCGCCATACAACCCTTGGAGGAATTGGCCGCAAAACTATTCTTGTACGCTTACGTTCTTAGCGACGGCCTCTATGCCAGATTATTTCACCAGAGGACAACCGCCGTCTTTCAAAGGCCGAAAGGCCTGATCACCAGGGATTGTCGCGACCAACTTGTAAAGGTCCCAGGAACCGTGCGACTTCTGAAGGAGTTTTGACTTGAAATAGGTAGGCCGGGTGAAGCGCCCGGCCGTCGATCCGGATTGAACCTTCTCCAAACAGAGGATCATCAGTCGGCAATTCCTTCATTTTAGCTACCACAAGCGCTCCGTTATGAATGTCACCGTCCATAGCTTCAATGGCCTTGAAGTAATGCAGTAAGGAGGCATATACGCCGGCCTGAGGCATCGACGGCTCCATTCTACCCTTCATACGCTTCGAAAACCTCTCAGCAAACCTGCGAGTTTTGTCGTTCAGATCCCAATAGAACGTCTCGGTTAAGTTCAGACCTTGGCCAATGTCTAGTCCGAGCGAATGTACGTCGGTAAGGAACATCGAGAGTGCCGCGATCTTTCGACCGGATTTTATCAGCCCAAACTCGGCAGCTTGCTTGATGGAATTGGTCGCATCCCCGCCCCCGATGGCGAAACCGATGACCTTTGCTCCTGAGCTTTGGGCTTGCAACAGATATGACGAAAAGTCAGATGAATTCAACGGTGCCCGAGCACGGCCAATGACGTGTCCACCGGCGCGGGCGATCGCAACAGAGCTATCTCGCTCGAGGGCCTTGCCGAACGCGTAGTCTGCGGTGACAAAAAACCAGCTATCCCCGCCCGCCTTGGTGACGACGGTTCCGGTGCTGTTAGCTAACGCGAAAGTATCATATGTCCAATGCACCGTGTTCGCGTTACAAGCTGGCCCCGTGAGGTCTGAAGTTCCCCCACCCGAGACGAGCGCAACCTTATTATGTTCTTTAACAAGAGCGGTTACGGCCAGCGCGACGCTGGAATTGCCCAGACCGCTAACGACATCAACCTTATCTTCATCGAACCAGCGGTGTACGATCCCAGTGGCTATGTCAGCCCTATTCTGGTGATCAGCATCCACCAGTGTAACCTTCCAGCCTCGTGTCTCGAGTCCGGCATCCTCAATTGCCATCCGGGCTGCCATCGTCGATCCTATCCCGGTCGCATCCGCGTTCTGGCCTGACTGATCTTCGAGCACCCCAATGGTGATCGATTTCTCGCCGGCTCGAACGGATAACGGCGCGATCGAGAGTACTATGAGGGAAAACACAAGACGCCTCCACTTTGCCATCAAGTCAGCCTCACTCAATTTCGGGCCTCGTTTCGCGTTCTCCAGCCACACCCCTTGAAGCTGAGGCTGTCTACACGTCTTGGGTTGTTGGGTTTCCACATTACTTGTCCGGATCTATACCTGATAACACCACCGCTCTAACCCAGGGCGCGAAAGCGCCACATCACGCAAATCCCGCTCGTATGCGCACAACATTGCGGCATGATAACCCAACCACGGTCTTTGCCTGGGCAACAATGTTATTGAGTGACCTCTCTATCAACCAAAGATGAGCTCGCCGGCAACCCAAAAATAAATCTCGCACCGCCCAGGGATGACTTGTTATCGGCTCGAATAACTCCGCCGTGTGCTTCAATGATCGATTGAACGATCGGTAAACCAAGACCCATACCGGTCTCTTTGGTCGTGAAGAAGCTCTCGAATAACCGCAGTGAATGTTCTGCATCGATTCCTGGACCGCTGTCCTCGATGAGGCAGCAGACAGTTTTGGTGCTTTCTTGTCGTGTTCGAATTGTGATTCTCTTGTCCGCCGCTTCTAATGTCAGCGCTTGCACGGCATTCATGACGAGATTCACAATGACCTGCTGCAATTGAGTGCGGTCGCCAGCTACTGCAGCAAGATCAGGTGCCAAATCGAGAGACAGTGATATCCCTCTCGATTGAAGTTCATGATTTAGGAACGCCATCGACTCCATGATGACTTCAGCGAGCCTGACTACCGTCCGGTTAGTTGTACCCCGGCTCGCCATGGTCCGGATGCGATCAATAATTTCCGCTGCCCTTTGTGCATCTCTGACCGCTCGCTTCGTGAGGTTCCGCACCGTATCCAGATTCGGATCAGACCGACTTAACCAGCGCAGCGCCGTTTCACCGTTTGTAACAATCGAAGCCAGCGGCTGATTGATCTCGTGCGCTATCGAGGCGGTCAGCGCCCCAAGACTTACTACTCTGCTCATATGCGCAAGTTCGGAACGAATTCTGTCGCGGGCCTCCTCCGCTTGCGCAAGGTCACTATAGAGATGGGCATTCTGGAGGGAGATTGCGGCTTGAAGTGCCAATAACTTCAACACCGAGATTCGGTCGGGTGTGAAGACGCGCGGAGTAAGATTGTTCTCGAGATACAGTACGCCGGTTACCTTAGATTCGTTGACGAGCGGCAAGCACAGCACTGACCTTGTCTTGCAGTCTCGCACATACGCATCTGCGGCATATGTCGGGTGAGTTGAGGCATCGTCGAGGATGACGATTTTCCGCGTTCGCACGACATAGTGGATAATAGTATCGGGGAGTGTTGCTGTCGCCGCATCTGGTCGACGAACAACTACGCTATTTCCGCCAATGATCGCTTCCGCCTCCCGCCGCAGCTCATTTCCGCGTGACAGAAGTAGTACGCCCCGTTCGGCTCCGGCGTGCTCGATGGCCAAGCGCAATAGGGTATCGATCAGCCTTTCTAGCTTCATCTCGCCCGAAAGCGCATTCGACACCTTGGCCACAGTTGCAAGATCGAGGTGTTCGAATGGCGCCGCGATCGTGCTCGTGAGGGTGGGCGCGTGCATCTCTCTCCCGAGCTGCGGACACCTCTCTTCGAGTTGGCGTACCTTGCCTTCAGCTCCCCAACGCTGATAACCGTAGCGAGCCTTCTCTAAGTACGCGCGGGCAAACTCTTCGAAGCCACGCCCAGCGTAGAAACTGGAGGCAACTTCATAAGCAATCGCTTCATGATGGACAAAATTATTCGCTCGCGCCGAACGAATAGACTTATCGTAAAGCTCCATGGCCTCGAGTGCCCGCCCTTCGATCCGAGCAACCTCGGCACTGACCAACGCGACGCGGTCCTCGAAATTCGCCGGACAGTTCTCTGCCCATATCTGCAACTGCCTCTGATGCGAAGTCAGGGCCATCAGATGTTGCCGGCGCGCGCCAATCGGCACACTCTCACAGGAGGCAGCATGAGCAAGTGCTCCGTAGAAGTGATACTCGGCCGTTTCAAAATGCGCAAGTAAAGTCCACAGTACAGATTGCGCGTTCGATGCGGCGTTTACGGCCGTCACATAGTCGCCGGCTAAAAACCGCGCCTGCAACTTTCGGATCCAATACCTGCAAGCAGCCATCGCCAGGTCCGGATTTCCGCACAAGTGTTGTTCTATTTTAAGTTCATCAAACTGGCCATCGTCGAAGGATCCGAATGTCGGCGTCAGTCCGCGAAGTGTTCGTATTAGCGCAAGCTGAGCGGTTATTCTGTCAATCACCGATTCGAATCGCGCTTTCTGAGCGAATGCGAGTCCATTCTCGGCCTCGCGTTGGATATCATCGAGCGTGGCGCCGGCCGCAAGAAGGTGAGAGGTAAGATGTTCGCCGCTATAGGCTACAAAATTGAGGTCACCCACCTTATTCGCTGTTTGCAACGCGCGGCGCAGCAATTCATCACTATCCCGAATATGTCTCGTCCACGGCATGACGAAACTGCTGAAAGTCATGTAGGTTCTAGCCTCAAACCGTTGCAGTCCGCGTTGATCAACTAAGTCACAGCCTAGCCGGCCAAAACGGAAGCCAGCCTGGTAATCGCCGAAACGTTGTCCCGCAAAAATGCCGAATAGGCTGTATGCGGTACACGAAGCATCGCAGTTACCGTGCTCAAAGCTAAGACTGATCGTTTTGCAGATCATCAGCACGACCAGGTTCAAATCTGTATGCCAGGCGGACGATACGACCTTAGTCAGAACATCGACGACTGCGAGGGTGATCGCATCCTCCATCAGCGGTAAATCGATGATATCCTCTATTTGCCGATCCCCCAGCACTGACCAGATTCGCTCGTATTCGCGTCGCGCCTCCTCCTCCTTTGGATGGGGCGACCATTCGATACCGACATGACGGAGGTAATTAAGGCAAACATCGACCGCACGGCCGGGCTGATCGAGGGCCGTGCAGACATCGATGCGCAGGGACGCCACCACAGCCTTTTCGATCGCCGTCACGGCGAGACCCGACAGAGTCCCTAACCGATCCTCTGCAACCGACGATTGGCCGGTCAAAAATTCACATTCAGCCCGATTAAGCTCGAGCGCAAACATCAGCTCGTGCTGGCATTGCCGATCATCCACCGTCAACAGCGCGGAACCGGCCTTGAAATAGGTGAGCGCCGAGGCGTAGGCGGCAGATCCCATTGCGCGCTTGCCCGCCATCAAGTTGATCTCAGCGATCTTCTTCCGCTCCTCGCGCGACGTGACGCGATTTATGCCCCGTTCAAATTGAGATACCACCTCGAAGATTACCTCCTCCTGTTTCTCTGGAGGCGTGAGCACTGCTAGTAACCGTCCTATTTTCAGATGGAGGTCCGCGCGCGTCACTTCGGGGATCGTCGAATACGCGGCTTCCTGAACTCGGTCGTGCACGAACTTGTATGCGCCGTCCGTACGTACGACCAACTCAGCTCGTCGCGCCTCCCACAGATCTGTATGGACCTTTTCCTCCGAACTGTTGCAGACCGTCGAAAGCGATGTAATCGCAGCCCTGTTGCCGAGGCATGCAAGATGTTGCAGCACCGTCTGGGTCTCGACCGGCAAGCGATTTAACTTGCTGGCCATAAGGTCCACGACATTGTCCGTGTATCCCTTGACCTTTATCTGATTCAGATCCCAGCACCATCGCGCATCGGTGTAATCGAATGCGATAAGCCCTTCGTCGACTAGCGCCGTAATGAACTGGATCACAAAGAATGGATTTCCTGCGGTCTTCTCCAAGATTAGTTGCGCCAACTGCACTGCTCGATTTGATTCACAGTCAAATGTCTCCGTTACAAGCCGTGTTAGGTCCTCAGTACTCAGGGGACCGAGCATGATGTGTCGGGCGTTCGCCCCGCTTTTTCGGGTCGCTTCGAGCCTTCGCATCAAGGGGTGGGCTGGGCTTACCTCGTTGTCGCGATAGGCGCCGATCAACAGTAAGTGCTGCACATCCGACTGGGCCAGTAAATTCTCGATCAAATCCAGCGTAGCGGCGTCGAGCCATTGAAGATCATCAAGGAACAGTGCGAGGGGATGCTCCGGTCGAGCGAATACACTGATGAACCGACGAAATACAAGCTGAAAGCGAAGCTTGACTTCTTGCGGCGACAATTCCGGTACCGCCGGCTGTTCTCCGATTATTAGCTTCAGTTCCGGGATGAGGTCGGTGATGAGCAAGCCATTCGGATCTAGCGCGTGAAGCAGGTTGTCCCGCCACTTACTTAGCTCCGCCTCGGTCTGACCGAGAAGTTGACGGATCAGGTTCTGGAAGGCCTGTGCCAACGTGGCATAAGGTATATCGTGCTTGTACTGATCGAATTTGCCCGACGCAAAAAGCGCCCGCGGCAGTACGAGTACCTTGTGCAGTTCGTTGACCACCGCTGACTTGCCGATCCCGGAAAAGCCGGAGACCAGCACTAATTCCGGCGTACCGTTTTCCAGGACGTTATCGAAAGCAGCAAGAAGGCTATCTATGTCACGTTCACGCCCGTACAATTTTTCGGGGATCAGGAGGCGGCTCGGGATATCGAGTTCGCCGAGGGGAAAGGGGTCGATCCAGTGCAGCGCCTGCCAGACCGCCAGACAACGCTTGAGATCGTGTTCCAATCCGGCCGCTGTTTGGTAACGATCCTCCGCCGCTTTCGCGAGCAGCTTGGCGATGATTGCTGATAGCGTAGGCGGTACACCCGGTACCAAGCTAGTTGGGGAGGCCGGCTGACGAGCAATGTGGCAATAAATCCATTCCATTGCATCGACAGCATCGAACGGCAAGCTTCCCGCCAGCATCTGGTAAAAGCTGACGCCCAGAGCATAAAGATCGCTGCGAGAATCTATCGATCAATTCATCCTCCCCGTTTGCTCAGGGGCCATATACGCAAGTGTCCCGGCGATGAATTGGGGAGGCTCGGGTGACTGCCGTTCGCGCGGAACGCGTGATGCTATTCCAAAGCCGGTAAGCCGGATCTCTCCGTCGTCGCTGACCACCAGAATGTTGGCAGGCTTTATATCCTTATAAATCAAGCCACGCTGGTGCATCTTGCTGACCGCTGCAGAAATCGCGATGGCAAGCCGCAGGAATCTCTCAACCCCCACAGGCGCGTCCAGAAGCTGGCTGAGCGGCTGGCCTCCGGGATCTTCGAGTATCAGAGTCGTCTGGCCGTCTTCATGCAAGAGTTCGAGCGGATAGAGCGCCCAGCTGCGATCGAGATATTGCGCGAATTCGTATTCGCGAACAAGTCTCTTGGAGCCGGTGGACGCCGTGCGCTCAGAAACCGCGAGCACGCTGGTCGATGCATTTCCGTCGGCATCCTGGCGCCCGATCTTACGCAAAATGGTGTCGCTGCTCTGCGACATCAATGCGCGTACTACGCCGCTATCTTCGATCTTGCGATCACCCGACGTATTCACGAAACTAGCTCCCACTATGGGCAACGCTGAGTCTGACATCAAACAAAAGTATCCCGGAGAGCGAGTATCGTCTGTGCGATTGCGCCTCGCGCTGCCGGCGTGTCTGCGATTGCATTCAGCATGACGAAGTCATGGATAGTGCCGAGGTACCGCGAGCAGGTCACGCGTACGTTGGCTTCGGAAAGTTTTCGCGCGTAATCTTCGCCTTCGTCGCGAAGAACGTCGCATTCTGCCGTAATGATGAGGGTTTCCGGTAATCCCCGCAATTGGTCAAGCGTCGCATTGAGGGGCGCTGCCGTGGCGACGTCGCGATCTACCTTGTTTGGTATGTACGCAGCCCAATAATTTTCCATGGCTTGCTTCGTCAGCCATGGACCTTTTTCGAAAGTTCGGTAGGAATTCGTTTCGAAATTTGCGTCGGTTACCGGATAGAAAAGGACCTGAAAACTTATTCGGGGACCTCCGCGCTCCTTGCAGAGCAGCGTTATAGCGGCAGCGATGTTGCCACCACTGCCATCCCCGACAGTGGCGACCCGCGATCCATCAAGGCCGAACGATGCAGAATTTTCAACGACATACCTCGTCGCAGCGTATGCCTCCTCAATAGCGACAGGAAACCGGCTCTCCGGTGTCCGACTGAATTCGACGACCACGACTGCCGCGCGTACGCCTACAGCAAGCTCGCGAGCGAGACGATCGTGGGTCTGAGCATCCCCGAGCGCCCATCCTCCTCCGTGGAGGAGCATGATGATAGGCAAGGGATTTTGATGCTCCGTGGGGCAGACAAGATGTAGATTAACAAAGCTCTTGGGGCCGACGGGAGCCACAATTGCCCGGGCAAGGATCGTAGGTTTGCCCGTCGGCTTTGCTTGCATTGCCACCAGCGCAGCACGCGCGGCATCTATCGTGAGTTCATTGATTTGCGAGTTACATAGGGTAACCCCATCAACGAATTCCTGGGTGGCAGGCTCAAGCGACGGATTACGTGTTTGCCAGGCAACATACGATGTGGTCTCGGTCATCGGCCTTCCATTTTCGCTCCGTTCAGCACCTGTCGTGCACGAAACGACGGAAGTCCCCGAGTCAATCGTTGTGAATTGTTATGAATTCGCAGCGTTAAGTAGCAGAGGAGATTCATCTTTTTGTAGTTATACCTCCACGGCTCCCTCGATGCACTTGATCAAGTCGCTCATCTCGAATGGCTTCTTGAGCAGACAAACCGCGCCCGCCGCCGCGGCGTTGGCTTCCAGGTCCAGAGTCGGAGCGTGCCGTGATCAAGAGGATAGGCGTCGTCGAACCTTGGGCGGCAAGGCATTTCATCAGGCCCACCCCGCTCATACCGGGCATGTGAACGTCGCTGACAACGCAATCGAATGATTTGTCCGCAATTCCACCAAGATATTCCTCCGCGGGGCCATATCCGCTGGATGCATACCCAAACGAAGACAGCAATTCCACGAGCGCGACTTCGGAATAACTCGTCATCGTCGATGACAGCGATTGCGAGATTTCTTGACACGAGCCATCCACACCCCGACTTGATTAAGGAAGCGAGGATCCGTAACCCTCGCATGCGCTCCCATGCTCAGGAATTATACCAAGGTGTTATAGCCAACTTCCCGAGAGGAAAAGCGGTGGAAATGTCAGCAGTTAGGCTCCCCTTTTAGGGCGAGATGCAAAGCCACTCTTCGTCTGGACAATTCACCGGCCGGCCTCCGATCGGGATCCCCGGGCGTCTGGGATTGGACGTGGCGCCCCCCGACCCGGAGCGATGCGCGGGCCTCCGCGACAAACAATCGAGCCGTTTCGTCAACGAAAGCGGGCTGTTCGGCAAGCACGGATCAAGAGACCCGGATTGGGGGGGTGAGCGGATTGCATGCCATCGCGCCCCGGGGCATGCCGGCGAAGCGAGCTCAGCATTATCATACTAGCGGCTGATCGACGGCACCGAAATGTAGGATGGCGGTGCTCTGGCGACCAGTTTTTTATAGGCTGTTTCATCGAGAGCCAGGAGGGGGAGAACATGAGAACGAACGAGGGCTTGACCGCCGCGCCGAACATCCAGGATCGAAAGCCGAAAACCCTGGTTGCGCAGGAATTTCAAACAACAATTGTAGGTATGCTGGGACACGATCTCCGGCAATCTCTGCAGATCATTCAGGGCACCTACGCGCTACTGCGGTCACGCTTGAACGAAATGCCGCAGCAAGCATGGCTTGACCGGGGGGAACTGGCCATAACGAAGCTGGCGGAACAGCTTGATTGTCTGGTGGATGCCTTTTACCTCGCCGAGCGCGACCATGCATTAGAGTTTTCCTCTGTCAGACTTGGACCCCTGTTCTGGCGGCTTCGACATGAAAACGAAGATGCCGCTCTTCAGAGGGGCATCGATCTTCGGGCGCTTTCCACGAATGCCCATGTCGTAAGTAATCCCATGCTGCTCAGTTGCATCCTCCGCAACCTGCTGACCAATGCCATAAGGTACACGGAGCCCGGAGGGCGCGTCCTGATTGGTTGCCGCCGCAAAGGGCGCGAAATGAGGATCGATGTGTACGACACGGGTATCGGCATTCCGGAAGACCAATTGCCGAGAAATCTCGACTCCTTCACGCGGCTTGCGCCCGAACGGGGCCGCGGTTTGGGCATCGGGCTCTCAATTGTTTGTCGTGCGATTGAGGTACTTGGTCACCGTATCGAAGTTCGATCGGTCGTCGGAGAAGGGTCACTCTTCTCAATCTACGCACCCGTAGCATCGACGAGCGAAGACTAAGGTGGTGCCACAACTGGCCTTTCTGCGCTGTGCCGTCATGCATAAAATAGCCGCAGCATACTATTCCGAACCCGTTAGGAGAACCGACATTCTCAAGCCGAACCGTCGAATACTCAGCACCCAGCGAATTCCTTTTCCGTCCCGCTTTGGCTATTTCCAATTGAGCATCTCATGAGAGACCGTCGTTTTGGCCTGATCTATGCCGCGCGAGACCCATCCTGTTTTGCGAATCAAACGCTTTCTCCTTGCCGATCTAGGCGGCCTTCGACCCGAGGCGCCTTCAGCGGGATCTCCCTCGGAATTGGCATACACGCCGCGTCAATCGCAAGTCCACCGTATTTGAGTTTCCGCTGGGTTGGCTCGTGTATCACCTCCCCCTCATGCGCATGACATGACCGGGTATCAGCGCCCCAGCGTCTGGCCGCCGCGGCAATCAGCATCACCCGCGCTATCGCGCTGACGTGGCGAAGCAGCTTGAACGTACCACGAATGGCGTTCCAATCAGAGGTCGGCGGCACCTGCAACATCGCGTTGCCGCTGAAGCCTCGCTTCGGCGGCGTTTGTTCAAGGTCAATCTGGTTCAACGCCACTTCCAACTCCTCGGCGATCAACATTCGAACCGCGTCGCCCTGCCCCGATTCTAGTCGAGGCATGCCCAGAACAACCCTCCCCTCGCTGTCGATGCGGATGAAAGCATTCGGCGCCGAGTTTTCAGGGCCGCTAGCATTGCCCTCATCCAACGGCAAGCTCAGGCTCAACACCATGCTACTCCCGACAGCGCAGTTACTAATCAAGTGACTGTGCTGAAAGAAATCGTGGTCGAACGCCTGAGGGCGGTGGTGGATCATGATCGATCACCAAGTTGACCGACGTGGAAGCCGAGTCGATTTTCAACGTCTCCGGCGCGATGGAAGCCGCGATCCATCAATGCCTTGATGCGCTTCTGGCTCGCCGGGCGCTCGAGAGAGGCGATGAACGCCTCCCATTCCGGCTTGATTTCGCAATCAGGTGGCAGGCTCGCAGCGTCGACGAGACGTTTGGTATCTGCGATCGCCCGCTTGTCGAACGACGCGATCCGCATGGCCAGAGCTTCAACGAAGCCATCGAGCTCCGCGTCGGCAAGGGAGCGGTTGACGTAACCATAACGTTCAGCAAAATCGCCACGGATGTCGTCAGCACCGAGTAACACCTCTAGCGCCCGGCCTCTCCCCATCAGACGCGGCAGCCTAGCCATCGGCCCACCGCCGGGAACTAGACCCGCGCCTACTTCCCACTGCGACAGGATGGCCTTCTCCCGGCTTGCGAAGCGCATATCGCTTGCAAGCGCAAGCTCGCTTCCAACTCCGGTCGCTCGTCCCCTGATCGAGGCTATGGACACGACTGGAGCCCGGCTGAGGCGGACCAGCATGTCTGGTAATGCCTGCAACCCGGTTGGTCCAGGCGGAAATCTTTGTCAACTCTTCGAGCGGCGCCAGGAAGTTGTAGTGTGTGAGAAAGAAGCCCTCGACAGCGCTGTCGAACACGACGACTTTCAGTTGTTCATCTTTCTCGATCGCCGTGATGATTTCGTTAAGTTGGGGCAGTTCCTTCGGGCCGAAAATGTTAACCGGCGGGATGTCAAACGTAACTCGCCAGTATGACGAGAGACGTAGTTCAAGCCGGATTTCTTCGGCTGGAAGATCCATGATGTGCTCCTTCGCCTCCAGATATTGCCACGCCAATTCGATGGGTGTTGCATCGTCTTAAATCGATTGGTACTTCCAACGAACTCGGCATCGCTCGAATTACATTGTCGCCAATGGACCGGAAGCCACCGTCCAGCGAAAGTGCTGGGCCGTTTTCAACTGTTCTTTGGCTATCAAGGTACAATGTCCGGCCGATCCTTTCCGAACCATTCAACGTTGGGAAGATATCGATCATATCAATGTATGAGTGGGTGCCACGCTGTCAGTGCGTTAAAAATAACGTGGCTCGCTTCCGCGATTATGTGAGGTCTGCTTGACGACGAACCGCATGGAAAACGAGATCGCGGAAAGATCTCTAGTTTGGCGCCAAACGGCGCTTCATTCAGCATCTGCAAGGAGATAAATTCACATGAAAGCAGCAAATCAGAGGACCGGCATAGAGCCGGACATTTTGGTTTAGACTCGCTTGGGCGTCGGGTCGTGGACGATCCTCATCGTGCTCCCCCTTCTCTTCGGCTGGCACCCTGGTCGTTGTTTATCTGGGCTGGTCATTGGCAAAGGGCGACTGACGTACCACCGTCAGGCTATGTCGCGATGGCCCTCGGCGTATTGGCTTCGCTGGGCGTTGGGTTTGGTCTCATGGCGCTGATCTTCTACAGCAGCCGGAAAGGCTATGACGAACCGCCGGTGCTGATCTTGCCTGACGGCAACGGCAACGATTCGAAACTGTTTCCGAGAGCAAAATATCGGTACGACATCAATCTAAATTTTGTAGCGGGGCACTGACGAAACCTTCGCAGCAGGGATCCTTGCGTGCATCAAGGTGTTGGAAGGTTCGGAATTCATCCGCAACGGGGACCGCATAACGCGGACTTTTGGTCGCTTTTTTCTGCGAAGGCACGTAAGGGGCGCGATGACGTTGCCCGCGACAACATGCGATCGCTACGGCCGCAGTCCGCGCTGTCGCCGTATGTTGGGGCTCTTACCGAACCAGATCGTTGGCGAAAGCGCAGAAATGCCGGTTCGAGAGTTTTGCCACCGTCGCGCCGTCGGCGGAATCGAGGGAGGACATTGTGCAACGGTCGGACCCGGTTGAGCGAAGTAGTGGTTAGGGGTCGACGCGGGAGAAGAAAGTAATGACACGCTTGCTTTCGGTTAATGTCGGCCTGCCGCGCGACGTCACTTGGCAAGGCAAGACGGTCCATACCGGCATTTGGAAGGCGCCGGTCGAGGGGCCGCGCATGGTGCGCCGGCTCAACATAGACGGCGACGGACAAGGGTGACTTGGCCGGCCACGGCGGCGAACGCCGGGCCGTATTTGTCTATCAGATGGACTCCTATCGATATTGGCAGAACCAATTGGGACGAAGCGACTTCATCTACGGGCAGTTCGGGGAGAATTTCACCGTCGATGGCCTGCCGGATACAGAGGTGTGTATCGGAGACCGTTACCGGATCGGCGGCGCCTTGTTCGAGGTGACGCAGCCGCGCGTCACCTGTTACCGGCTGGGCATCCGTATGAACGAGCCGGAAATGGCCGCGCTGGTGGTCAAGCACGGAAGACCCGGCTTCTATTTTCGTGTGCTGGAGGAAGGGGAAGTCGAGGCCGGCGACGAGATCACGCAGGTCGCGTCCGGGCCCGAGCGCATGAGCGTGTCCGAGATCGATGCGCTGCTTTACATGCCCGGTCACCCCCGCGATCAGCTGGAGCGCGCGCTGCGCATCCCGGCGCTGAGCGCCGGCTGGCGTCGTTCCTTCGAGGCGTTGCTCACACAGGAGCGCAAGGGCGGCGTGACGACAGGAAACGCCGGACTCGGTGCAGCGCCCGGCCCGCCCCCGGCGTGGCGTGGATTCCGCCCGCTTCGCGTCTCGCGCAAGGTGCGCGAGAGCGGCAACGTGATCTCGCTGCTGCTCGAGCCCACGGACGGACAACCTATCGCCGCCACTCTCCCCGGGCAGTTTGTCGTGCTGCGGCTCGGGCCGGCATCTGCGCCTGCGCTGATGCGCAGCTATTCGCTGTCGGGAGAACCCGACGCCGCGTACTATCGCGTCAGCGTCAAGCGGGAAGCCCATGGCGCGGCCAGCGCCTACGTCGACGACGAGCTAAAGGTTGGCGACATCGTGCAGGCAAGCGCGGCACGCGGCAGTTTCACACTACGGCCGGGCGACACGCCCGTTGTGTTGTTGAGTGCCGGGATCGGAGTGACGCCGGTGCTCGCGATGCTTCACGCGCTGGCGGCCGAAGCATCGACGAGGGAAATCTGGTGGCTATACGGAACCCGTAACGGCCGCGAACATCCGTTTGCCGAGGAGACGCGCGGACTGCTCAAAGCGCTTGCCCACCACCACAGCCACATTTGCTACAGCTCGCCCGATCCCGAGGATCGGCCCAATGTCGATTTCGACGCTGCCTGGGCGCCTGAATATGCGAGTGCTTCAGGAGCTTAACCTGCCGCCCAATGGCGATTTCTATATCTGCGGACCGTCGACCTTCATGAGCGATCTGACTGCCGGCCTCGCGGCGTTGGGCGTCGCGCGAGATCGCATCCACACCGAGATGTTCGGCGCCGGTCCGTCCACTACGCCAGGCATTGCTGCTGCGCCGCGTCGGCCGCCGCATTTGCCGGCAGGGCCTGCCGGCCCAGGACCGCTGGTTTCGTTTGCCCGCAGCGGTCTCAATGTCCGCTGGGGGCCAACGTTCCAGAGCTTGCTCGAGCTGGCCGAGGCTTGCGACGTGCCGGTGCGATGGTCGTGTCGAACCGGGGTCTGCCACACCTGTGAGACCGGGCTTGTGGCGGGGAAGATCGGCTATCGGCCGGACCCGGTCGACGCGCCGGCGGAGGGCAATGTGCTGATCTGCTGCGCGCAACCCGAGGGCGACGTCGTGATCGATTTGTGACCGGCATGCGGCCTGATCACTTGCGCGCTCAAACATGGAGGACTTCACATGCGATCCGACATGGTGCCCGGAGCTATTTTCCCCGACTATGAACTTAGTGATCATACCGCGAAGCATCGAAAACTCTCCGAGCTGCAGGGACAGGATCCCATGGTGCTCGTCCTTAGCCGCGGCGCCTTCTGCCCAAAGGATCGCCGTCAGGCGGAAGGTTTGCTGCAACTCCATCGTGAGATGGAGGTCGGCTATTGCCGGCTGGTCACGATCAGCACCGACAATATCACCCAGACGAACGAAAATCGCAGCGGAATAGGCGCTCACTGGCCCTTTCTCTCCGATCCGCGGCGCATCGTTCAGAAGGATCTCGACATCGCCGAATACACCGATCCCGTCAACAATCCGATGATTCCGCACGTGATCGTGCTGGAGCCCGGCCTTGTCATTCACAAGATCTACAATGGCTACTGGTTCTTCGGACGACCCACGGTGGAAGAGCTCCGCCAGGACCTGCGTGCCGTCAGCAGGAAATGCCGGCCGGACTGGGACATCACAACGCCCGAACTAAAAGCTGCCTGGCAGCAGGGCCGCAAGGAGCTGTTCTATCCGTACGGCAAGACCTATGCTCAAACTCTCGGCGAACAGAGCTAGGAGCGGACGCTGAGTCCGTCCAACCTCTCTCACCTGCGAACCGAACACGGAAGTCGCCACTTTCGTCTGCGCGGCTCCGCGCCGCTCAATTCAGTTCGTCGGGCCCGGGGAATAAATCCGGGCACGCCGGTCTTCACCACCGAGTTGAACCGGACATTCGTGGTGATGCGGTCCCGAATCTCCTGCATGGCGTCTTCAGGCAGGGTCGAAATGTCAAAGTTCTCCTGGATGCGCTGAGGTTTGGTCGAGGTGGTCAGGAAAGCGGTGCCGCGCTGTACGGCCCAGGCCAGGGCAACTTGAGCCGGCGTCTTGTGCACACGCTGTGCGATGGCTGTAATCACCGGGTCGGCCAGTACGTTTGGCTCCATGGCATGTCCCAACGCTGCAAACGCCTGCAGCACAATGCCATGCTCCCGGCAGAAGTCGAGCAGCTCCCATTCGGGGAGATACGGATGCGATTCGACCTGCACCATGGCAGGCTTGATCCGCGCGGCCGCAACGATCTCTCGCAGCTTCTCCAGAGTAATGTCCGATAGGCCGATCGACCTGCAGTGACCATCGTCCACGAGGCGCTCCAGCGCCCGCCATGTCTCCACCAGCGTAACCCCCGAATCATAGATCACCCGACCGTGCTCGTCCCTCGGGTCCTGCTCGTCGCCGGGTTGAAAGGCAAAGGGAGTATGGATGATGATAGCAATCGATATAGTCGAGTTGCAGTCGCCGGCAACTCGCATCGAAGGCAGGCTTGACCCGCTCCGGGCGATGATTGGTGTTCCATAGCTTCGTGGTAACGAACAGGTCCTCGCGCTGAAGCGTTCCCGCCTTGAACGCTTCCTGGATCGCATCGCCAACCGCTTCTTCATTGCGGTAGCGTTCCGCACAATCGAGATGCCGAAATCCCGACTTCCAATGCCGCCTTGGTCGCTTGTTTAGTTGCAAGAGGATCCGGAATCAGCGTGCCAAACCCGACAGCGGGGATCGCGCCAGATCCGTGGGTGAGGAATCCTCGTATAGCGAAGCGTATCGGATGTTGTCATGCTCATACTCCCTTGTCTGCTCAGCCGCCGCATCAGTTGCGGCCGCTCCGATATGGCGTTAATTGGCCGGCCGCGGCTTGCGGAGAAAAAACACAAGTGGGCTCACGATCAGCATGGCGAACATCAGGATCTTGAATTGGTCGATGACCGCGACGACGGCCGCCTGCTGCGTGATCATCTCGTTGAGCGTGGCAAGGCCTCGCTTGTCGATCGAGCCCGCGACATGAGCGGCGGCGCGGTAGGGCGCGAGGTTCTTTGCGAGCGCGAGGTGCATGGCCTGGGTGTTGTTGTAGAAGAAGATCTGGACCACCGCGATGCCGATCGTGCTTCCATAGACGCGCGACAGGCTGAAAAGCGCGGTGCCTTCCGGGCGGAATTTCGGATCGAGCGTGCCGAACGCCGCCTTGGTGAGCGCCGGAAGCAACATGCCGAGACCCGTACCCTGGAGCAGGGTCGCCGCGACCACCGAGCCGCCAATCCATCGCCGGCGAATAGCCAAGCATCAGCGAATTGGCATAGACCACCACCGCCATGCCGCCGAACACGAACAGCCGGTTGTCGATTTGTGCCGGAACGAAGCCCATCAGCACCACCGCCCCCACCAGCGTGACGCCGCGTGCAAGGGTCATGTAGCCGGTGGTATCAACCGGATAATCGAGCAATTCCTCCAGCATCGGCGAGGTCAATGCCAAGGTCGGCAGCAGGACGAAGCCGACGGCGAAGAACATGATCGTCGAAAGAATGAAATTGCGGTCTTTGAACAGCGCCTTGTTGAGAAAATGCACGTCCGTCGTCATGACATGTACGATGAAAAGATAGAATCCCAGGACCGAGACGATCGCTTCGACCCAGATTTCCGCCGAGGCGAACCATTCCAGGCGCTCGCCGCGGTCAAGCAGCATCTGCAGGCCGATCATGCCAAGCAAGAAGGTCGCCAGGCCGAAGAAGTCGAAGGGCGGGTTCTGCTCCGCTCTCTTCTCGGGAAGCAACAGCGCCATTGCCAGGAAGATGAATCCCGCCATCGGCAGGCTGAAATAGAAAATCGAGTGCCAGCCGTGATATTCACTGAGCCAGCCGCCGATGCTCGCGCCGCTGCTGATGCCGAGCACAACGCACACCGACCACGCCAGGGTGATCCGCGCATGGCGCGCCGGCGGCAGCACATCAAGCAGGATCGCCAGCGACAGAGGCGCGAGCGGGCCGCTCGCGGCCCCCTGGACGATCCGGGCAAACACCAACTGGATGGAAGTCGTCGCAAGCGTGTCGAGTATCAGGCCGAGCGAGAAGACGGCGAGGCGACACCTGATAGATCGTCTTCCGGCCATAGCGCCCCGCGAGCCAGCGCGCCATCGGCATCACGGCGGCGCCCGCCGCGATATATGCCGTAAACACCCAGCCGACCTCGTCGTCGGCCATCGACAGCGTCCCCTGGATATGCGGCAGCGCCGCATTCGGAGCGAGATGTTGACCGCTTCCATGTAGGTCGCCATCAGGGCCGCCACGATGATCGCGCGATGGCCGTCGACTGCAGTTCCCGATGCGAGCGCGGCGCTCACTTTGACCTCCGCCGCGAGCGCGGGCTGGAGCGGATGGCGCCAGGTGCGACGATAGCCGGTGTCGACCCGCGCGGTCACGCTGATGCCCGAGAACAGCGGCCGGTTCGGATCGACCTCATCAAGCTCGAGCCGTACCGGCAGACGCTGGACAACCTTGACCCAATTCCCGGTCGCATTCTCGGGCGGCAGGACCGCGAAATCCGATCCGGTGCCCGGACTCATGCTGACGACATGCGCCCTGAATCTCGCGATCCGGATAAGCATCGACGTCGATCGTCGCCTCCTGACCCGGACGCATGTGGGTCAGGCCCGTTTCGCGGAAATTCGCCTCGATCCAGATGCGTCGGCTCGACAGCAGCGAAAACACGGCGGCGCCGGCATTGACGAAGTTGCCGACCTGAAGGTCGTCGACCCTCGTCACGATGCCGTCGTCGGGCGCCGTCACCGTCGCATAGGAGAGATCAAGCCGGGCGCGATCGAGCTGGGCCTTGGCTGCACGGACCGTCGGATGGCGATCGATCTCGATATTCGGATCGCCGTTCAGCGCAACCACGGTGTTGGCGATCTGCTGTTCGATCGATGCGACGTGTTGGCGGGAGACCTTGAGATTCGTCTCGGTCCGGTCATAGACCTCACGCGGCGTGAAATCGTTGGCGACCAGGGCCTTCTTGCGGTAATACTCGCGCTCATCATAGGCAGCCGAATCCTTGGCCGACTGTAGTTCCGCCTGTTGCTGGCGATAGGTCGCTTTGAGCGAGTCGATCTGGAGACGCGCGCTGACAAGCCGCGCCTCGGCCTGTTCGACGGCGATCTGGTAGGGCTCCGGATCGATTCGGAACAGCACCTGTCCTTGCCGGACGCGCTGATTGTCGCGGACGGCGATTTCGACCGCCTGGCCGGCAACCCGGGCGTTGATGGTTATCTTCGCCGCGCGAACGAACGCATCGTCGGTCGAGACATAAGGTTCCTCGGCGAGATAATAGGCGGCGCCGAATGCGGCCAACACGATCGGCAGCGCAAGCAACAGAGGCCGGCGCAGCCGCTCCCTGATTGTTTTTTCAGGTAGCGCGACCACCGGCCGGATGCCGGGCCATCGACACCTCGATCGAATAGCGTCTCCAACCGCGGAGTATGCTAATCCCGCAGAGATCGTGGCGCTGCCCGCGGATATTGATTCCTGCCCGGGAGCTTGCAGCGGCGCATGGGGGCCGCATGTTTCTACCAACCCGCCAGTGGCCTCGGCGCCGAACGTCCGAATTACAGGAGAACCCTCACCGTCGACCGCGCGCGTTGACGCGGCTGCCGCCAACTGTGTCACCCCTCCGCTCTCGCGCAACTCACTGTGGTCGCCAATCGAGCCGGCGACGGTCGCCAAATTAAGCCCCATCGAAAGCCCCCATCTCTATTGCTTTTTGTAACGTTTCATACAAATATAGCATCAATACGCCGCGATCAAGGTGCTCGTCCATGTTATTTTGTAGCGATTCATATAAATATGGTACGAGCACGTAGAAACCTGGATATTTTGCGATATGGCACGAAAAAAGAGCGAAACGAGAGTAGCGCGTCGAGGGCGGCCGCGCGCCTATGACGCAGAGGCAGCGCTCAAGCGCGCAACGGACAGCCTTCTGGAGGACCGGCTATTCCGGCACTTCGCTCGACAGCGTTTCTGCAGCGACTGGTATGAATCCGCCGAGCCTCTATGCGGCATTCGGAAACAAGCGCGCGCTCTATCTCGAAGCGCTGGCCCGGTATTGGAAGATCAGCCTGACCGCGACCCGTGAGGCTCTTGCGGAGGACCGGTCCCTGGCCGAAAGCCTGATGCTCGCCTACGAAGCGGCACTGTCGATCTATTTTTCGGGTAAGGGATACGCGCGCGGCTGCTTTGTTATCGGAACCGCGATAACCGAAGCCGTCGAAGATCCGGAGATCCGGAAGAGTATTGCGGCGGGCCTTCGTATGATTGACGCGGATTTTGAAACGCGTTTTCGCACGGCACGAGACAGAGGCGAGCTGAAGGACGATACCGATCCAACGGCGCTTGCAATCCTCGCGTCCGCGACAATGCACGGCATCGCTATCCGCGCACGTGCCGGCACTCCCCGCGCCGAACTGCGGGAAATTGCGCGAAAGGCGGTGAGTGTGATCTGCGGATGCCCGATACGTGCGGACTGAAGGGATGATCGCGGCCTGTCCGTCGCCGGACGGACCTGTAGATACCGTACCGAGAAGACCGAGAGCCCCCGTGACAGCCGCGACCTCAGGAAATCCCGCCGGCTTGGCAATGAGGAAGGGCCTGCACATTTCCATTCTTCCTCGGTGGAAGGATGATAAAATTGTGCAGGCCACTGGTGTGCTCGACCATCCAACACTAGGCGGAAGCTGATCATATCAAGGTATGAGCGGGCACCACGAGGACTGCCGCGCATCGCAATCATCGTCATCGGCCCAAAATCCCCAACCAAACCATGGAGACTAACATCTCTATCTGGGTTGAAGATGACTTCTGGCTTCTACGACAGACCTTCGCATGGTGAGCGGTTATGGATTGTGCGCAGGCACTCATTATTCGGAACCGATGCGGGCGCCTTTCTCAGCCACCGAACGCTTCATCAGCAGCACCGCGAGTAGCGGCGCCAGCGTCGCCACGGCCAAAAACAAAAAGACATCGAAATAGGCAAGTGACGATGCCTGCTGCTGCCGCAAGTTCTCGAGCGCCTGCAAAGCCAGCTGCTGCGCTGCGGACGGATCGCCGGTCTGCTGCAGGAAAACTGCCTGGGCCTGATGGAGGA
The DNA here is from genome assembly GCA_963727225.1 of uncultured Pseudomonadota bacterium. GTDB lineage: Bacteria > Pseudomonadota > Alphaproteobacteria > Rhizobiales > Xanthobacteraceae > Bradyrhizobium. Next base: position 37,097 of record CAVSFN010000005.1, read on the forward strand.
AGGAAACGGCATTGGCGTTGAAGGAATCGAGCAACTCGCCTATCCGCAGGATGTGAAATTGATCACGGCGCTCCTGAATTGTCTGTGCCATCGAGGTGCCCACACTGCCTCCCTCGTTGCGCAGCAGACTTAGCAAGCCAACGGCTGCTCCACGCAGCGACGGCGGGATATAGAGGTAGGCCGCGACGTTCGCAGGCGCAAAGCACATCGAGAGTCCAAACACCAGCATCACCCGGGGCCAGACGACCTGGCCCGGGCTGATCTCCAGGTTCATTTGTGACATCCAATAGTTTCCGATCGCCATGATCAGCAGACCCGCGGCCAGCAACCACCGGGCATCGGCCCCTTGGCCAAGTGCCCGGCCGACAAACGGCATTGCCAAAAGCGCACCGAACCCGGCCGGCGACATGACCAACCCCGCGCTGAGAGCATCATAGCCGAACAGAGATTGAAGCAGGGCAGGCAATGATGTGCTGGCGGCGTAGAGGACTGCGAAAGCGCAAAAGATGATGACGCAGCATGCAGCGAAATTTCGCTCCCGCAGCGGGCGGAAATTGACCACGGGGTTGGGGTGGCGTAATTCCCAAAAGATCAGCGCTATCAGACCCAGAACGAAAAAAATCGCCAGCGTCTGCACACGCCAGAATGGATCACTTAGCCAGTCCCACTCCTGTCCCTTGCTGAGCATCACCTCCCAGGAGACCATGACGATCACCAGGAGTGACAGGCCAAGCCCGTCAAAGCGCAACGGCTGCTTCCTCAACTCCATACGCTGCTTTACGAGATAGTCGGGATCCCGCAGCAGGGCATAACATGCACCAAACGCCAGCAGACCAACCGGGACGTTGATGTAGAACACCCATCGCCACGAATAGCTGTCCGTGATCCAGCCGCCGAGGGTCGGACCGACGACCGGCGCCAAAAGGGCAGCCAGGCCGAACAGCGTCATCGCAATGCCTTGCTTCTCTACCGGAAAGGCGTCCAGCAGCACGCCTTGACTGGAAGGCTGCAAGACCGCCGCCCGCCAGACCTTGCAAGACGCGAAACACAATCAACTGACCGAGACTGGTGGCCATCCCGCAAAGTCCGGACGCGAGGGTAAAGACGGCGATCGACAGCAGGAAGTAATTGCGACGCCCGAGACGCGCCGAAAGCCAACCACTAATCGGCAGGATGATCGCATTGGCGGCAAGGTAGCTGGTGATGACCCATTCGCCGTCGTCGACCGTGGCCGAAAGGCCGCCGGCAATGTATCGCAGCGCGACCACAGCAATGGTGGTGTCGAGCACCTCCATGAAGGTCGGTATGATGACGACGGCGGCCACAAGCCACGGGTTCACGTCCGCCCGGGATCTGGAAGGTGAAAGCGCCAACTCCGTCATTTGTCGACACCCTGCCCGCTCGCAGCCGAAGCGGCTGCCCGGCGATTGCTGCTCGAAGCCTTGAAGAAACGTCCCGGCATTGGGTCCGCTCAGCGGTTTATTGAGATAGACGTAGGGGACAACCGACGCGCCGATGAACAGCGGTTTCTTGTCCGGATCGTATCCTTCAAGCTCGATCCGGACCGGCAGCCGCTGGACGATCTTGATGTAGTTGCCCGTGGCATTCTGCGGCGGCAGCAAGGCGAGCGTCGATCCGGTCCCGATCGTAAAGCCGGTGATCCGGCCGTTGAATACCTGTTTGTCGCCATACATGTCGACATAGAGATCGGCAGCCTGACCGATGCGCAAGTCGCGCAGTTGCGTCTCCTTGAAATTGGCATCGATCCAGATTTCGCTGAGCGAGCGGATCGCCATCAAGCTCTGTCCGACCTGAACGTCATTGCCGGGATTGACGTTTCGGCGCGTGACGACGCCGTCGATCTCCGCGACGACGTCACAATAGCGAAGATCGAGTTCAGCCAGAGCGAGATCGCGTTTGGCCGCCTCGAGTTTGGCTTCGGCTTGCTTGATGGCGGGCGCCTCCGCGGCCAGCCGATCGAACGTGCGGTCGACACCGCCTTCGGGATCGAGCTTTTCGAATTCTTCGAGCATCTGCTTCGGGGACTGGTGATAGGAATGGAGAACGCCCAGCTCAGCCGCGGCCTGAATCAGCTCCGCCTGCGCCTGCAGCACCGAAGAAAACGTCTGATCAAGATCGGGCGGTACCTCGTCGAGGTCCGCGCTGTCTTCGGGCTGCGCCCGCAGGCCCAACGAGACACGGATCTGGTTCGCATCGGCCAACGCCTGAACGACACCCGCCCGGGCAATCGACAACGCTGCCTGACGTTGATCATAGAGCTCGCGGGTCGCGAACTCCGTTACGACCAGCTTCGCCGTCCGGTCGAACTCCTGCTGCGCGAGTACAAGTGTAGCCTTCGCCTTCTTGAGCGCTGCGACCCGAGCATGCAGCAGGCTTATCTGGTTTTCGACATTCTCCATGGCTTGTTGCAATTGCCAGTGGCGGCTCCTGGCCTGTGCTTCGATGCCGCGCACTGAGGCCCTGGCTGCCTGGAGATCCGCCTGCGCGGTATCGACGGCCGCCTTCTTCACTGCGACTGCGTCCCGAATGGTTCCTTGTCCAATTCGACAAGAAGATCTCCCTTGCGCACGCGATTGTTGTCATCCACCAGAACCCGGGAAACCTGACCGTGGACGCGGGGGGCAACGAACGTCACATGGCCGTTCACGAAGGCGTCGTCAGTCGAAACCGTGCTGAGCACGAACCGGATCCAGGGAATGCCAAACACCGCCGCCGCCATGACGACGGCGCCGATCACACCGATCAGCAATTTTCGCCGCCGCGTAATCGTTGATTCGAGGCTGGCTTTGAGCCAGCATCCGTCCCCGGTGCTGTGCCGTTGCGATCAACGATGGCATCCGTACCGCCTGTCGCGGGCGCCTCGATCGAGGTTGCCCCGCTCTTGTGTTCGATGGTCTCGGTAGGCATCGGAAACTCCCTTCCAGGGAAGATCGTTTCTCAACCACATCATTCGTCTTTGTCGACGACACCCATTTCGGAGCTTGCCGGACGCGTCGACCCCACCCCGAGCGCGTCACGCGGATCGGTATTCTCCTTGCGGACATCCCTTGCCATTTCCAGACAAATCAGCAGGTCCACATAGCTTCCCAGGCCCCCAGCCGTTGCTTCGGTCAAGCAGCGCTTCTGTCGGCGCCGGCAAACTGCGGCCACTCAGCCTCGAGCTGCTGAAGCGCAGCAGCTTCATCTCGTGAGCACCGGCCATAGATAGCCGTGGATCCGCCTTCGAAACGGCACTCCTTTGCAATATCGAGCCTGGGCACCGCGTCGGAAACGGGAATTCGGTGAAAGCGTCGTCAGAATTGCGATTGGCAGATGCAGCATCATTTCAACCTCCTTGCGAAGCGTCTCCTGAGCCGCCACCTCGGCGTCTCTTCTGGCAAGCACCCATGATGTCGGGCGCCCTCACACGTTCTCGTTTTTCCTGGTTCGGGAATATGGGTTATTGTGAAAGCCACCACTGAGCCATACAACCCTCGGCAGAAGCCGTTCATATCAAGGTATGACGGGCATCACGAGGCGACGCCCGCGCGATCGGCAACAACGCTGCATGTGCCACCGTACATCGCATGTGACGCGCCGCGCCTGGGCGCTTGCTCTGCGTCAATGATCAAACCACGGAGCTTACGCACGAAAGCGCTCTCGGCACGGAGGACACAGCAGCCTCCGCCGGTCGATGAGCGCCAGCCGCTCATACATTGATATGAGCTGCGTCTTCCCAACGTTGAATGGTTCGCGAAGGACTGAACAGATAGGCTTCCGTTAACAGCTTTTTCTCAGTGAAATTGCTGCGAGACGACGAGAGGTAGCCATTCACTCAGCCAAACGGAGACCAAATATGAAACCGGTTTTCACTCTCGTCATCGCGGGCTCGGCGATACTTGCTTTGCCAACGATGACATTAGCTGCCCCGACCATTATCGCCGGCCCTTCTCCGATCCAGGAAATCGCGGGCGGTGTCACCAAGGTCAACGCGGCCACCCAATCTAACAGGCATCGACATATTCGGATGAGGCACCTTGCGGCCCGCTCAAATCCGAATATCGATAGCTATGCCTGGTCCTATTACAATGGCGCGGGTCCGGTGGTGAGGCCTGTCAGCCCCGGCGATCCGGGCAACCCGTTCTTGAATAGCGCTTTTGATCGAGCGGTTGAGAGGCACCAGTATAACGGCGACTAGGAAGTCCGGTCATTTGAGGAGGTGCCCGCGAGTTAGGCAGAATGTCATTGGCAGGCGGCCGGCGAGCGATCGCCGGCCGCTTCCGCTACGGGCGTAGCCGGCTTTTAAAGGTAAGCTTCGAAAATTTGCTGATTGAACTGGAACTCCCCGGTTCGAGCGGAGGCCGCGAAACGCCACTCCAAGCTTACACCGCAGCAATGGTGCAAGATCAGCCTTCGAATTTCGCCGCCGTATTCGGCGTCCCTCTAATCGATATTATTCAATGAGATCAACGATCCAGAACGATCACAAGTGGCAATGAGAGCTATTTTTCGGTTGGGAATCGAGTTCGAGCAGATTGCTGAGGTAAAATCTGCGAATGATAACGCGGCCCGAACCGGATCGGTGCAGCGTATTGTAGCCGGAAATATTAAGCTGATCTTCGGGTTGATAAATGTCGCAGCGCCTCTCGACCGACGGCCCTCAACTCCTCCAAGCTTACATTTGCTTTTTTCGCGCCTTGTAGGAGTTTTTTGGCGACATGCTTTCGGGATTCATGGTCTCCGCCATGGTGTACGCCCTCGAAAATTTCGTCGAGCACGCGCTCCATGTTAAACGCTCTGCAACCGTCGACTTTCACCATCAGACATCCCCCCTGTTTGCCGGCATCAATCAAGCGAACACGAGCTGATACTCCTGCTGCGTGGGTTCGTTGGGACTGCACGGAAGGAGACCACGAGCCAATTCCATACGTTGATAGTTGCAATCAGCATCGTCAGGTTCATGGTCTCCGCTTCGGAGAAGTGCTTGCGCACTTCGTCATAAACATCGTCGGAAACATGCGTCTCGGAGACCAGCGTCACGGCCTCGGTCCAGGCGAGCGCGCCGCGCTCGCGGTCCGTATAGAAAGGAGCCTCGCGCCAGGCGTCGAGCGCGTACAGCCGCTCCTCGGTTTCGCCGTGTTCGCGCGCATCCTCTACATGGTCTCTTATGTAGAATCCGCAGCCGTTGATCTGGGAGGCGCGGGTCCTAACCAGTTCGATCAACGATTGCTCGAGGCCGTTGTCCTGCAGCAGTGTTTCGAGCGCGCTCAGCGCCTTGATAGCTTCGGGTGCAGCCCGATTGAGGTCCATGCCGAGTTTCATGGTCGTTCTCCTTCGCTAGGTTGCTGTAAAATGTCTAGTCTGCGCCGCCGGCATCGAGCCGATCGGGCTTTTTGAGCAGTAGGCCCCCGGCAGAGTACGACTATCAGCGCTGCGCCCGGCGCGCAGAGAATCTCACTAAAGGTTAGGATATGGGTCTGCGCCCGCATGACTTCGCCAATCGCGACATAGGCACCGTGCGCTGCGTTACCTGTCATATTTAACCAGCTCGTATCAAACCGATTTCTCGTCCAATATCAGTAACGGATAGTGTCCATCCCGCTCCCTTTCTGAACCATTCAACGTTGGGAAAATACCGCTCATATCAATGTATGAGTGAGTGCCGCGCGCCGTCAGTTCGCTGATAACACCGTTAGCCGAGATCGCCGGTCGCGCTGAAAACGGCCAATGCGTCGGACCGGGGCTCGCTCATGAAGCCCCGGATTTGTCGGCGCCCGCTTTTTCCAGATGCCCGCCGAACTCGTATCGCATCGCCGAAAGCAACTTGTTCTGGAAATCCGCTTCGCCACGCGAACTGAAACGCTCATAAAGCGCCGTGGTTAGCACCGGGGCGGGCACCGCCTCGTCGATCGCCGCGGCGATTGTCCAACGCCCTTCGCCGGAATCGGAGAACTCGGCCCGCGAATTTACCCAGTGCGGGATCCTCAAGCAGCGCGGTTGCGGTCAGATCGAGCAGCCAGGAAGCGATTACGCTTCCACGCCGCCAAACTTCCGCGATGTTGGGAAGATTCAGATCGTATTGATAATGTTCCGGAATACGAAGTGGTGTTGTCTCGGCATCGATCGCATGGGATTTTTTACCGATGTTGGCAGCTCGCAGGATCCCAAGCCCCTCGGCATAGGCAGCCATCAAGCCATACTCGATGCCGTTGTGAACCATTTTGACAAAGTGACCGGCGCCGCTGGGGCCGCAATGCAGATATCCGAACTCGGAGGTATCTCCGGTGGACCTATCTCGTCCCGGCGTGCGCGGGATGTCGCCAACGCCAGGAGCAAGGGTCTTAAAGATCGGATCCAGGCGTTGCACGGCTTGGTCCGGTCCTCCGATCATCATGCAGTAGCCGCGCTCGAGACCCCAGACGCCGCCGCTGGTACCGACGTCAACATAGTGAATTCCATTCCCCGCAATTTCCTTGGCCCGCCTAATGTCGTCAATATAGTAGGAGTTGCCACCATCTATCAGGACGTCTCCCGCGTCCAGCAACGGCAGAAGATCGTGGATCGATTTGTCCACGACTGCCGCGGGCACCATCAGCCAGATCGCCCTCGGCTTTTCGAGCTTTTTCACGAAGTCTGACAGAGACGTGCTGCCTATCGCTTTATCCGTCACCAGTTCTGAAACTGCGCCAGGCGACATGTCGAATACCACGCATACGTGACCGCTCCGGACCAGCCTTCGCACCATATTGGCGCCCATTCGACCGAGGCCTATCATTCCGAGCTGCATTGCCACTCCTCCTAGAACCGTCTGGTTGCCACCACGACGTTAGCCCCCGATGTGAGATCACCCGGGATGGAATCCGCCACTCATGGCGATTTCTCCTTTAGCGCGCGATATCGACGAACCAGCGCGTTGGTCGAACTATCGTGACTGAGCCTAGGCTCGTTCTCGCTGGTGAGTTCCGGGATAATGCGCTGCGCCAGCACCTTACCAAGCTCGACGCCCCACTGATCAACGAGTTGATGCCCCAAATCGTTCCTTGGGTGAAGATGCTATGCTCGTACAAGGCGACCAGCTTGCCGAGCGCTGCAGGTGTCAAGCGGTCGAGTAGAATTGTATTGGATGGACGATTTCCTTCGAAGACGCGGTGCGGGACCAGCCAATCGGCCGAGCCCTCCGCCCTTACTTCATCCGCCGTCTTGCCGAATGCGAGTGCTTCACCCTGTGCGAAGACGTTGGCAAGCAAGATGTCGTGTTGCTCGCCGATTTGGTTAAGCGTTCTATGAAAGCCGATGAAGTCGCACGGAATGAGACGAGTGCCCTGGTGGATCAACTGATAGAAGGAGTGTTGACCATTGGTTCCTGGCTCGCCCCAATAGGTCGGACCAGTCTCGTAGGTGACGGTCTTGCCCTCAAGCGTGACGTGCTTGCCGTTACTCTCCATTGTCAGTTGTTGCAAATATGCCGGAAACCGTTTCAGGTACTGCTCGTAAGGCAACACCGCGGCTGTCTGTGCGCCAAAAAAGTTATTGTACCAAATCGCCAGCAATCCCATCAGTACCGGCAGGTTCTGTTCCAACGGTGTGGCGCGAAAATGCTCGTCCATCTCATGGAAGCCATCGAGCATGGCACGAAAATGGTCTGGGCCAACGGCGAGCATTGTCGAAAGACCGATTGCTGAATCCATGGAATAGCGACCACCGACCCAGTCCCAGAAACCAAACATGTTCGCCGTGTCGATCCCAAATTTCGTCACTTCCTTCGCGTTTGTCGACACCGCGACAAAATGCTTTGCGACGGACTTCTGGTCGCCACCCAGTCCTGCAAGCGCCCAGGTACGCGCACTTTGAGCGTTTGTCATGGTTTCGAGCGTCGTAAAAGTCTTCGACGAGATGATGAACAGAGTCTCCGCCGGATCGAGATCGCGGGTCGCTTCCGCGAAGTCGGTGCCGTCAACATTTGACACGAAGCGGAAGGACATCGCGCGGTCGCTGTAATACTTGAGCGCCTCATAGGCCATCACCGGACCGAGATCGGAACCACCGATTCCGATGTTGATCACGTTCCGGATTCGTTTACCGGTGTGACCAAGCCATGCGCCGTCGCGCACCCGATTAGAGAAATCGGCCATTCTGCCCAGCACTGCATGGACGCCGGGCACCACGGTCTCACCATCGACCAGAATCGACTGTCCTTTAGTCGCTCGTAGAGCGACGTGCAGGACAGCACGATTTTCCGAAGCATTGATCTTCTCTCCGCCAAACATCGCGTCGATCCGCGCACGCAAACCCGACTCGTCGGCGAGCTGCAAAAGCAGTCTAAGCGTCTCGTCGGTGACGCGGTTCTTCGAATAATCGAGGTAAATTCCGGCTGCATCGACCGTCAGACGTTCACCTCGCCTTAAGTCCTTTGCGAAAAGCTCGCGCAAATGCAAGTCTTTGACCTCTCGGTAATGCGCGGCGAGAGCCTTCCACGCAGGACGATCGACCAGGGCTTTCGTGAATGACGGCATCCTTTTTCTCTTCCTAACGTTTCACCATGCGCGCTGCGGCCCGCTTACGAGCAGGAGAGATGTCTATCGAAAGCGTATCCTGCCACACGCGAAATCCACCCTCGAATGCATTTTCGTTGTCACCCAACCGACACAATGGCGGCAATTTCTTCAGCTTTTTGGCGTTGCCGCCGCCGAGCACAACATCTTCGGGTTCCAATGCCGCGACCAAACGTTCGACCACGTCGTCGACATGCTTTCGCCACGCAGCCTTGCCGCGCTTCTCGAGTCCACGTATGCCAACGTAGTCTTCGTAGGTTCCTTGTTTGTAAGGAAGATGAGCGAGCTCCATCGGCTGTACGATGCTATCCACGATCAACGTCGAACCCAGTCCGGTTCCCAAGCCAAGAAACAACATCCTGCCGCCCCGATAGCTCCCCATGGCCTGCATCGCGGCATCATTGACGATCTTGACCGGCCGCTTGAATGCCTGCGCGAAGTCAAAGCCCATCCAGCCCTTTCCCAAATTGTGGGGTTCAGTGACCGGCCGGTCATGCAACACCGGACCTGGGTAGCCGATCGATACGACGTCATATTCCCAATCTTTGGCCAACTGTTTGACGCTCGAGACCATCTCCCACGCCGTCATAGTGGGTCCGGAATCCACTTCGCGCTTCTCCTTCGCCCCTTTGACGAGGATCTTGACGTGAGTCCCACCAACATCAATGACAAGGACCTTCATCGCAGCCTATCCAGTTCTAGCCGGCCCTCGCGAGCACATCGCTTTTGGCAGAGATGACGCCCATCAACTCGTCCCATGATTTCACGAATGACTTGGCACCGTCTTCCTGCAGTTGTACCGCCAATGCATCGATGTCGACATCAGCTTTCGCGAATTGCTTCAAAATCTCCTCGCAATCGCCGCCGTCTGGCCGGAGGATTTTGTCGAGATCCCCGTGATCGGCGAAGGCCTTTACGGTGTTTTCAGGCATAGTGTTGACCGTGAACGGAGCCGCCAATGCCTTGATGTAAAGAACGTCCGAGGCGGCCGGGTCCTTGGTGCCCGTGCTCGCCCATAAAAGACGCTGCGGCCGGGCGCCCTCGTTATAAATTCGCTGAGAACGCGCCGAACCGAGCAGTTCGCGGTATGCCTTGTAGGCCCGCTGCGCGATCGCGATGCCGAGCCGGTTGCGCAGCGGCCCGGGGACCTTGTTTGCGACAGCAGCGTCCCAGCGGCTGACGAACAATGAAGCGACGGAACCGACATCAGGATTGAGACCGGCCTCGATACGTCGTTCGATGCCGCGCAGATATGCTTCAGCGGCGGCGACATATTGCTCACGGCTGAAGAGTAACGTCACGTTCACGGGCACGCCGGCAAAAATTGAACTCCTCTATCGCCGGCAAACCCTCCTTGGTCCCGGGTATTTTGATGAAAAGATTTGGGCGTTCCGCCCTCGCGTGCAGGTCCCTGGCTGCGGTGCTGGTGCTTACGGGGTCGTAAGCCAGCAGTGGCGAAACCTCAAGCGATACCCACCCATCGACGCCGTTGGTCCGATCCCACACCGGTCGAAAGATGTCCGCGGCCTGCGAGAGGTCTTCGATCGCCAACTCGAAGAACAGACTTTCCCCCGACTTTCCCTTCTTGAGCTTTGCACGAATGTCAGAGTCGTAGGCAGAGCTCCGGCTGATAGCCTGGTCGAAAATTGTTGGGTTCGACGTAAGTCCCGTCAACGACAGCTCATTGATGTAACGCTTCAGGGCACCGCCCGTCAGCAGGTCCCGCGTGATATTGTCGAGCCAGATGCTCTGGCCGAGCTCATGAAGCTTTTGCGTGGCTTTCATCGCCTCCCTCCGCGTAATGTTGTGCCCAGGTTTGTTCTCCCGCAAGAAGGGTCACCAGACTATAGGCAAGCAAATCCCCAATGCGGTCTACCGTTACATCAGGTATGGTGAAGGAGCCGAGAGCCTTAGCATCGTGTGCGTATTGTCCTTGTCGAGGAAATACGGTCGTCACGCGCTGGCCCCATGCTTCTTTCACTGCGGCGAGAATCCGTGGCTTATCGTCCACGAGAACGTAATGCTGCGCCGGATAGCGGGCTGCGATATCGTCGAGCGCGAGTTCCTTGTGGATGTAAATCAGCACCTGTGAGCCGACGGCCTCCGAAAGGCCGGATCGCTCGACTTTGCGCGGCTGAAAGACGACATCACCATCGTGAGGAGCACGGTTGGACCCCATCCACGGAATTGTACAAGCACATCCAGCGCGTCCGGGTACAGGCGGTTGGCGAACGGGTAGTCGACCAAGAATGACGACATCGACAACAGGTCCATGTCTTCCGGGTGCTCGACGCGGTAGCGCTGAAGCGCGCCGAGATAATCCCGATAGCCAAGTTCCGCAAACAAATCCTCGAGAATGTCCCAGTAGCGATCGCGGCAGCGGCGCCGTATTTCGCGCAAGGTAGGTCCTGATGTCGGCCTGAATTTGATCGTTATCTAGCAGCGTATTATCAACATCGACCAGGAAGACGATCCGGTTCATCGCAATCATCCTTACACAACTCCCTCCGCGCGCAGACCGCTAAACCCGGCGGCACGAATCCAGCAAGGCTTCGCCCGGTAGCCAGTTCTGCCCCGGGAGGCGTGGCTTCATCCTTGTTACCAACCACTGCTCGTGCAGAGTGCCGATGTTAGGTGTACGTTTCCATTCGACCTTCGGAAGAAGCAGATCATATCAATGTATGAGTGTCAGTAACCATTCTAGGTTTAGGTCGAATTTGATGTCGATGGTTGTGTCAGATGCTTCTAAATTGAAATGCGAGCGGTGGGGTCGCGATGACCTTCAGGGTTCTTTTCGTTACGTCTGAGTTCGAAGACTATGTCCGGGTCGGTGGCTTGGCCTCGGTGTCGGCGGCGTTGCCACGCGCGATGAAATCGCGGGTGGATGTGAGGCTTTTGCTTCCCGGCTATCGCGGGGTGTTGTCCAAGGTGACAGCCGGTCGAGATAGTGGGCCGCTGTCCGGCGCTGGGAGAAATGCCTGCCTGTTCGATTGGTCGGACTTCCACGTCCGATGGGCTTGCGGTCTACGTGGCAATTTGCCCGGAGCTCTATGACCGCGACGGGACGCCCTATGCCGACGAGGCCGGCCGCGACTGGCACGACAACGACCTACGTTTCGCGCGGTTGTCGTCGGCCGCGGCGCTTCTTGCGGCCGGCCAGGTCGATCCGGACTGGTGCGCCGACATCCTGCATGCCAACGACTGGCCGTCCGCGATGGCGCCAGCATATCTGGCCTGGAACGAGCTGCGGATCGCCACCATCCTGACCATTCACAACCTGGCCTATCAGGGCCTGTTTCCGCGCGAGACCCTGCGTCGAATCGGGGCGCCGGATGCGGCATTCACCATCGACGGTGTCGAATTCTATAATAAGGTGTCGTTCCTCAAGAGCGGCCTCGTCTATGCCGATCACCTCACCACCGTCAGCGCGACCTATGCGCGCGAGATCACCACGCCGCAATTCGGGTGCCGCCTTGAGGGGTTGCTGCAGAAGCGCGCGCAAGCCGACCAGCTGACGGGCATCCTGAACGGCATCGACGAGACCTGGGATCCGCGCAGGTGTCCCGATCTGGAAACGCCGTTCGGTGCGGGAGACTGGCAGCACAAGCGCACCAACGCCAATCACATTCGGCGCCAATTCAATCTGGCGCTGTCGCGCGGACCGCTGTTCGGTCTGGTGGCGCGCCTGGTGCACCAGAAAGGCGTCGATATGGTGCTCGATGCCGCGGAAACGATCGTCGCGGCCGGCGGGCAGATCGTGGTGATGGGCCGCGGCGATCCGCATTTCGAGCATGCGCTGCAGCAGGCCCAAGCGCGCCGGCCTGAAATCCATCGGGGTAGCGATGCGCTTCGAGGACGCCGAGGCCCGACGCATTTTCGCCGGCAGTGATTTCACGCTGATGCCGTCGCGTTTCGAGCCTTGCGGGTTGAGCCAAATGTACGCCCAGCGGTTCGGCTCGCTGCCGATCGGACACAAGACCGGCGGCCTCGCCGACACCATCGACGATGGCCGCACCGGCTTCCTATTCGAGCAGCCGTCGACGCAATCGTTCCTCGGCGCGATCTGCCGCGCTTTCGGCACCTTCGGCCAGCGGCGCCGTTTCAACGGCATGCGCAGCGATGCCATGGCGACTTCGTTCGCCTGGGGTCCCTCCGTCGAGACTTATCACGGGGTCTACAGCCGCCTCGCTGCGGCATCCTGACGCCGCAACGCCGTGATCTTTTCATCCAACGCGTCGCGCGAGGGGGCGGCCATCAAGCGCCGATTGCCGCGCAGTCCGCGATGAACAGGATGTCGCCCATGGGCGACAATTGTGCCGCCGGCTTGGTGCCGCCGCCAGCAAGCACTTCCCGGAGGATGGTGCGCTTGCTTTCACCGCTCACCAGAAGTGCGATGTGACGGCTCGCGTCAATGGCAGGATAGGTCAGCGTGATCCGCGTTTCCGGCCGGCCGTGTGCGACGACGGTAACCCATCGATCCCGCTCCAGGAGCGCAGGCTCGCCTGGGATGAGCGAAGCGATGTGCCCATCGTCGCCGAGACCAAGCAGGCAGACATGGAACAACGGTTCATCGGGTAGCAGCGTCGAGGTCCCATACGCGCGTTTTAACTCGGCCTCGTAGAGGAGCGCAGCCTCATCGGGATCGATGCCGACCGTCGGGATGGGGTGTATGTTCAGCCGGCGGAATCGGAGCCGCATCCAACATGGCCTCGCGCGTCATGCGAAAGTTGGATTCAGGGTCATCGGGCGGTACGAGTCGCTCATCTCCCCAGAACCAGTGTACCCTCGACCACGGGAAGCGGTCGACAAGCCGTGGGCTCGACCAGCTCCGAGATAGGTTCGGCGCGGTGTTGAGCCGCCCGACAATGCGATCCGGACCTGTCCCTGTCTTTCCATTGCCCAGGCGACAAGTTGGTCGGCGGCCTGACGGGCCAGCGCCGCGGGATCGTCCGCCACGAGGAGTTCGCCGTAAGCCGAGGATTTACGCCTATCGTTCATATCGCGTGCGCTCCCGCCCCATATCCGCGATGGCCGCGGCATGGTTGTAGAGACCGAAGATCGCGGCGCCGGCAACGAAGGCGCCGCCGGCGTCCTCACGAGGCCAAACCGTTCAGCAGATAGAGCTCAACCGCCTTGGCGAAGCCTTCATTGTTGTAGCTATCGGTGACAACGCTGGCCTGCGCTTTGACCTCGTCGCTTGCATTACCCATGGCGACGCTCAACCCGGAGCGCCGGAACATCAGCACGTCGTTCGGCATGTCGCCGATTGTCGCGATCTCCGTCGCGGGAATGCCGAAACGCCTCGCGAGCGCGTCGACGACGGCGCCCTTGTTCGCTTCCGGATGCGTGATGTCGAGATAGTAAGGCTGAGAGCGCTTCGCGGTAGCATTGCTACCCAAGGCCTCCGCTACGTGCGCCTCGCATTCGGCAACCAGCGCATGGTTGTCGCTCACGCCGACGATCTTCACAGCTTGATCAATATCGGAATCGGAAAAGCGACCAACGACGGTCGGCTCAAACTTCACAGTCCAGGTCTCTCGTGCGACGTGTGGTGCATCCTTCTTGAGGACCTGCCAATCTGTACCGGTATATAACCAGGCATCCATGCCATGGCGGCGGATGATGTCGATCGCGCGCCGGGCGATCTCCGGCGCCAGTGACCGCCTCTCGATCACGGAAAGATCGGACTTCGTGAACACGCCGCCATTGAACCCGGCGATTGGTGTCGAGAGCGCGAGCGGCTCGATCAACATCGCCATCCCGCGCGGCGGCCGACCGCTGGTGATGGCAAAGCGGATGCCGCGATCGTGCAACATCATGACCGCGCCCCGCGCTCGCTCGGTGAGAATTTTCTGATCAGTGACCAGCGTGCCGTCGACATCGGCGAGCAGCAGTGAAATACGATGGCATGCGACGTCTCCTCAAATATCACCGCCGATCGGCCGCCAGCCGCGCCCGCCGTCTTTGGCGCGCAGCTTGTCGGCGGCTTTGGGGCCCTCGCTGCCGGCAGTGTAGTTCGGGAAATCTGGTCGCGCTCTCGGCGCCCCAGTGGTCCAGAACCGGCTGCACGATGCGCCAGCCGGCTTCGGCCATATCGGCCCTCTGGAACAGCGACGCGTCGCCGAGCATGCAGTCGTAGATCAGCGTCTCGTAGCCGACATTGGCCGAGGGTGGGAACCAGTCCTTGTAAGCGAAATTGCTCTTGACCGGTGCGAGTGCAACCGTCTGACCCGGCCGCTTGACCTGAAACTCGAAAGAGATCCCCTCGTCCGGCTGGATCTGCAGCACGAGCCAATTCGGGGACATATGCGACACATCGGTGCCGTGGAAGATTGACAGCGGCGCCCGGCGGAACTGGATGGCGATCTCGGTCCATCGCCTGCTCATCGACTTACCGGTGCGCAGGTAGAACGGGACTCCGGCCCAGCGCCAGGTGTCGATCTCGAGCTTGAGGGCGACATAGGTCTCGACCGAAGATGTCGTGGAGACGTCGGGCTCGTGCCGATAATCCGCGGCCGGATGTCCTTCGACTTCACCTCTGCCGTACTGGCCGCGCACGGCGCAATCGAGCGGCACCGGCGGGATAGCGTTCAGAATATCAGCCTTGCGGCTGCGTACGGCATCGGGATCGAAGCTGGTCGGCGGCTCCATTGCGATCATGGTGAGGAGTTGGAACAGATGGTTCGGGATCATGTCGCGCAGCGCGCCCGTCTGCTCGTAGAACTTGCCGCGGTGCTCGACTCCGACCGTCTCGGCAACGGTGATCTGCACCTGGTTGATGTGGTCCCTGTTCCAGATCGGCTCGAAAAAGCCATTGGCGAAACGAATTGCCATGATGCTCTGGACCGTCTCCTTGCCGAGGAAATGGTCGATCCGGTAGATCTGGTCCTCGCGCAGGACCTTGAGCAGTCGCTGGTTCAGCGCCTCCGGAGACTCAAGGCTGTGCCCGAAAGGCTTCTCGATGATGACGCGCCGCCAGCGCTTGCCGTCCTGCTCATTGGCAAGCCCCGCACCGGCGATCCTGTCCACCACCGGTCCGAAAAAGCGATCGGCGACGGCGAGATAGAACAAGACGTTACCGCCCGTGTGGCCATCGCCCTCCGTCCTATGTAGCAGGTCACCCAGCTTTTTGAAGGTTAAATCATCGGCGAAATCGCCGCGTAAATAGCTCATCTTGTCGAGCAGCCAGTCCCAGGCGCTGCGGTCGATCGATTTCGGCGTGAACTCGGAACCGCCCGCCAAGGAAGCTCTGCATCATCTTGCTGAGATTGCCGCGCCATTGATCGGTTGTCAGATCGGCGATATCGACACCAATCAAGGCGAAATTCTTCGGTAACAATTTACTGGTGGCGAGGTTGTAAAGCGCCGGAACGACCAGTCGCTTGGTGCAAGTCGCCCCCGGCGCCGAAAATAACCATGGTACACGGGCCGCCCGGCTTCGCTTCGGGCGCCGGCTCTATCATGCGCCCCTCGACAGTTTTCTCGTTGGACATGGCGTGGGTTCTCTCAGCGGGCGTATTTTGCAATTTGTTTATGGGCGACTTCGACGACATGCTCGGGAGTGAAGCCGAACTTCGTGAGCAACCCCTTGATCGGCGCTGAGGCACCAAAGGTGTGCATTCCGACCACCGCACCGCGGCGCCCCACATAGCGCTACCCAGCCGACGACCGCTGCCTGCTCGACCGCCACCCGCGCTTCGATCGCGTCCGGCAGAACCAACTCGCGATAGGCCTCGTCCTGCAGTTCGAAGAGCTCCCACGAGAAGGCATGCTAACGACGCGCGTGGCCGTGCCTTCCGCGGCGAGCCGCTCGGCCGCACTGATGCAAAGCGAGCACCTCGCTCCCGGTCCCGATCAGGATGATCCGGGGAGGAGCGCCACCGAGATCCGCCAACACGTAGGCCGCCGCGTGCGAGACCTGACGCCGGCGCGAAGCGGCTGCGATCGAGGCGTCGGAAAGTTTGGCGGGTCAAGATTAGGCAGGCAGGCCGATGTTTTGCACTGAGCACGACACGCCAGGCTTCCGCCACCTCGTTGCGCATCGCAAGGGCGCAGGGTTAAAAGTCCGGGAACCGCGCGAAGACCCGCAAGCTGCTCAACCGGCTGATGCGTCGGCCCGTCTTCGCCGAGGCCGATCGAATCGTCCGTGAAGATGTACAGCGTTGGCAGCTCCATGACGCCGACGACGGATCGGATTGCGCATATAGTCCGAGAAGATCAGGAAGCCGGAGCCGAACGGCCGAAGCTTCGCGAGCGCCATCCCGTTGACTGCGGCCCCCATCGCGTGTTCGCGGACGCCGAAATGGAGGTTGCGGCCGCCGGACTCCTTGGCTGGAAGTCGCCGGCTGCCCTCGGAACGTCATCGGCGTCCTGGCGATGGTTGGCGAGATCTGCCGCACCGCCGATCGAGCCAGGGGATCTTCTGGGCGATTGCGTTCTCCACTTGGCCGGATGCAACGCGGGTAGCAACGCCTTTGGGATCGGCCGGAAAGCCGGGATCCTCCTCCCAACCGGCGGGAAGTTCGCGCCGTTGCGTGGCTTCGAATGAATCGGCGAGAGTCAGGATGGGCCGACCGGTAGCGTTGGAAAAGATCACGCCATTCGGCATGTTTGGCGGCACTGCGGGCGCCGATGCCGTCGGCGAAATGCTGGTATACGCCGTCGGGCACGAGGAACTGTGCATCTTCGGGCCAGCCGTGAAATCGTTGGTGGCCTTGACCTCCTGCTCGCCCAGCGGGTCGCCATGGGCCTTCTCCGTATCCTGCTTGTCCGGTGCGCCGTAGCCAATATGGCTTTCCACAACGATCAGGGTCGGGCGAGAGGTCTCGTCTTTGACGAGATCGAACGCGGCCTGCACCTCCTGCTCATCATTGGCGTCGCGCACATGGAGGACATTCCAACCGAGGCCCAGGAAGCGGGTAGCGACGTCCTCGGTAAACGTGACCTCGGTTCGGTCTTCGAGCGACACGCAGTTTGAATCGTAGATCCAGCAGAGCTTACTCAGTCTGAGGTGCCCGGCAAGCGAGGCTGCCTCGTTCGAAATCCCCTCCATCATGCAGCCATCACCGCAAAGCGCCCAAGTGCGCCAATCCACCACCGGATAGCCGGGACGATTGAAATGCGCCCCGAGCCATCGCTCGGCGATCGCGAGGCCGACACTCATCGCGACACCTTGACCCAACGGACCTGTAGTGGCCTCGACCCCCGAGGTCAGATGATATTCTGGATGACCCGGGCAGGCACTGCCGAGCTGCCGAAACGTCTTGAGGTCGTCGAGGGTTACTGACGGGCGACGATGCGGCTCGTAATCCGCGTCTACCGCCTGCGTCTTCGTCAGATGCAGCAGCGGGTAGAGCAGCATCGAGGCATGGCCGGCCGACAGGATGAAGCGATCGCAATTCGGCCAGAGCGGATCAGCGGGATCGAAATTGGAGCTGCTTCTGCCAAAGGCCATAGGCCACGGGCGCCATACCCATCGGTGTCCCCGGATGGCCGGAATTCGCCCTCTGGATCGAAATCGATCGCCAGATGTGCAAATCGTGTTGATGCAGAGACAGTCAATCTCGCTCGTGCTCATGCCCCCTCCAGATGTCGGGTGGAAAATGCCGATACGCCGTCAATCGCCAAGCCCGATCGATGTGGGTGGAGGAGTAGTGCGATCAGGCCGCTCCAGCCGGTCTGGTGGGACGCGCCCAGCCCCGCGCCCGTCTCGCCATGGTAGTATTCATTAAAGAGCAGATGGTCGCGAAAATGAGGGTCGTGCTGCAGCAAGTCGCTGGGCCCCAACGAGGGTCGGCGGCCATCCTCCCCTCTCAGATAAAGCGAAGCCAGTCTGTTGCGCAGATCATCGGCAATTTCCGCCAGCGTTGCCAGGTGGCCCGAGCCGACCGGGAACTCCGCCTTGAAATCATCGCCGTAATAGCGGTAAAATTCGTAAAGTGAAATAGATCAGCAGGAAGTTGACCGGCATCCAGACCGGGCCACGCCAGTTGGAGTTTCCTCCGAACAAGTCGGAAGTCGAACTCGCCGGGCTCGTAGTCGACGCGGATATTCCCTCCCGCTAAAGGAAAACACGAACGGATTTTCCGCATGATACTTCGAAACCGACCGCACCCCATGGGCCGATAGAAATTCGGCCTCGTCGAGGGCCCGACGGAGCAGCTTCTTCAGCCGATGGCCACGCAGCAACGACAAGAGGTATTGGTCACCCTGATTGGGCTCTTCCCAATGCGAGATCAAACGGGCCAGATCGGGACGATGCTCGACGAACCAACGCGCGCCGCGAGCGAACGCGGGTAGCCGCGTTCGGATATGGTCGCCCCAGCACCTCTACCGCAAACAAGGGAATGAGGCCCACCATCGATCGTACCTTCAGGGGCAGGCGTTTACCATCGGGCATATTGCAGGACGTCGTAGTAGAATTCGTCCGCTTCGTCCCAGAGGCCGGTCCCGTCACCGCTGACGTGTTCCATCGCGCCGGCAATGAACAGGAAATGCTCGAAGAACTTGCAGCGCAATGTCCTCGTAAACGTGATCATACTGCGCGAGTTCCAGTGCGATCCGCAGCAGGTTGAGCGTATACATCGCCATCCACGCGGTACCGTCCGACTGGTTGGATGAAACCCCCCGTCGGCAGCGGCTTCGAGCG
The DNA here is from genome assembly GCA_963727225.1 of uncultured Pseudomonadota bacterium. Classification (GTDB taxonomy): domain Bacteria; phylum Pseudomonadota; class Alphaproteobacteria; order Rhizobiales; family Xanthobacteraceae; genus Bradyrhizobium. Next base: position 56,297 of record CAVSFN010000005.1, read on the forward strand.
GTCGAACACGCCGATATTGTCCAGTCCGAGAAAACCACCCTGGAAGATGTTGCGCCCGCCGGAATCGTGACGGTTCACCCACCACGTGAAGTTCAGCATCAGCTTGTGGAAAACCCGCTCCAGAAAGGCGACGTCGGCTTTGCCCTTCAACGCCCGGTCGATCTGATAGACCCGCCAGGCGCGCGCAGGCCTGCACCGGCGGATTGACGTCCCCGAGCGCCCATTCATAGGCGGGCAATTGGCCGTTCGGATGCATGTACCACTCGCGCATCAGCAAAAGCAGCTGTGCCTTGGCGTATTCCGGATCGATCAATGCGAATGTGGCGCAGTGAAAACCGAGATCCCATGATGCATACCAGGGAAATTCCCAGGTATCGGGCATCGAGATCACGTCGGTAGTTGTTCAGGTGCAGCCAATCGGAGTTACGTCCCTGCAACCGCTCGGCCGGAGGCGCTGGTTGAGCCGGATCACCCTTGAGCCATGTCGGTATGTCGAAATAATAGAACTGCTTCGACCAGAGCATTCCGGCAAAGGCAGCGCGTTGGACGGCACGGTGGTCCAGTTCTGCCATATCTTGCTGGAGCACGGCATAGAACTCATCGGCTTCCCGTCAGCCGTTCGGCGAAAATGCGGTCAAATCCGACAAACGCCTCGCCGTGCATGTCGGCGGGTCGAAGACGTAACCGAATGCTGGCACTGCCTCCAGCCGCAACGGTCAACTGATAATGGAATGCGCACTTGCTGCCTTCGGCGTCCGGGCTGACAGCGTCCCTGTCACCGTGAACAATGTAGTCGTTGATACCGTCCTTGAAGTAGCCGTTGGCAGCGAGGCCGCTCAATCGACGATGGTTGGTCTCATTCTCGCAGAACAACAGTTCGGGCGCTCCATCCGCGAACAGTCTGAGCCGCGAGAACATATGATGCTCGGTCTCGACGGAACGGTCCGAGTGGAGACGGATGCGGGCACGCGGAACTTCGGTGGTCCAGCTCCACACGTTCCGCGCCCAGAGCTGCGGCAGCACATGCAACGTCGCCTCATCGGGTCCGCGGTTGACCACGGTGATCCGCATCAATGTATCTTCGGGGCCCGCTTTTGCGTATTCGACGTTCACATCGAAATAGCGTCCCTCATTGAAGACGCCGGTATCGTAGCATTTCGAATTCGGGTTGCTGCCTGGAGCGTGCGCGATTTTCGGCAACGAGCCGCGCGTACGGAAACTCGGCTTGCGGATACTTGTAGAGCATCCGCATGTAAGAGTGGGTCGGCGTGCCGTCCTGATAATACCACAGCTCCTTCACGTCCTCGCTGTGATTGCCTTCGCTGTTGGTGAGGCCGAACATACGCTCCTTGAGGATCGGGTCGCGACCGTTCCACAACGCGATGCCGAGACACCACCTCAAATGATCGTCACCCCAGCCCGCAATACCATCCTCGCCCCAGCGATAGACGCGGCTGCGGGCGTGATCATGCGGGAAATGCTCCCATGCGGTCCCGTTCGCACTATAGTCCTCGCGGACGGTGCCCCATTGGCGTTCGCTTACATAAGGCCCCCAGCGCCGCCAGGCTTCGCCGGTTTCAGTCGCCGCAAGCCGCCGGCCTTCAGCGGTCTCGAACAGGCCACGCCGTGGAGGGGTCCCATCCAGCATCGCAACTCACTCCCGGATTTGAGATTGGTTGTGGTCCAGCATGCGCTGGACCCGGATCAGCTCGCCGAGCGACCAGGCCTGGAATGGACAGCCACCTGCCGTGTGCGGCGGATCCCCGTCCGCAACTTCGGAAACGTGGCCGAGCCCCGCGGTTTCGAGGTGGGCGAGCAGAGGCGGCATGAAACGCGCGTGCGCTTGGGCTTTGGCAGTCTGGCTTTCCCCATGCACACGCAGCCATGCCTCGACAAACGGGCCGATCAGCCAGGGCCAGACGGTCCCCTGATGATAGGCGGAATCCCGCTCAGCGGGACCTCCGCGATAATGGGGGACGTAGTCCGCATCGTCCGGCGCCAGAGAGCGCAAGCCGAGCGGCGTCAGCAGCGTGCGCTCGACGAGATCGACGACACCGCGTGCCAAGTCACCTTCCAGCACCGGATAAGGCAGGCCGCCGACGGCGAAGATCTGATTAGGCCGGATACGCGGGTCATTCTCTCCGGCCCGATGATCAACATCGACGACATCGAACAGCCCGCCATTTTCCGGATTGGGAAAGCGCGCCTGAAAGGAGGCGTGCGCCGCAGATGCCGGCGCCGCCCAACGGTTCGACCAGCGACCGGCAATGCGCAGGGCATTGATCCAAAGCGCCTGGATCTCAACCGGCTTGCCGATGCGCGGCGTGACCACGCGTTCGCCAATTCTTGCATCCATCCATGTCAGCTGCACGCCGGCCTCGCCCGCACGAATGAGGCCGTCCGTGTCGAGGGCGATCCCATGGCGCGTGCCTCCCGCAAAGCCGTCCAGGATTGCCTGTGCTGCTCGGGCCAGCTTCCCCTCGTTCCGGGGCTGGTAGCCACCCGCGGAAGCTGTCTTCAGAAACTCCTCGAGGGCGACCACGAACCATAGCGGCGCATCCACCGTGTTATACTCGGCCACCCCGTTGCTCTCGCTAAACCGGTTGGGGAGCATTCCCCGGTCGACGTGGTCGGACCAGGTAGACAGAATGGCGTCTGCCTCCGCCAGCCGGCCCGTTGCAAGCAGCAAGCCACGCATCGCGATGAACGTGTCGCGGCCCCAGTCCGTGAACCATGGAAATCCGGCTACGACCGTCGCTCCTCTGCTGCCGTCGACCACATAGCTCGAAGCGGCAGCAAAGAACGGGCTCGCTGCACCGTCGCGTCGATGGCGCTCCGTCTCCGCAACCTTTTCGGCATAACGTTCGGCATCCACCTCCACGACGCCCCGCGAACTGAGGGTCAAGACCGCACGGCTCCGCTCGAGGTCGAACGTGAAGCGGCCGGGCGAGGCAAGATCCTCGACGCAATCGAGGCCGCGATCCCTTTCGGCCGTGTATAGGAAATTGCGGTACCAGTCAGGCTCGGCGCGATAATCGCCGTTGCTGCCTGCATCAATCTGCGGCAGCGACGCATAAGGCCGCCAGGTCACGCTTGGACCGTTCACCGCGCTGTCGAGATTGCAGAACCGGTTCTCGCGATGCAGCGCGTGGTAGTCACGTCCGGAAATTAACGGGCGCACATTGAGCTGGCATGGGCCTCCCGCGCCCTCCCGCCGCCAGCGGAGCACCGTTTCAGAGGTCTCGCGCGATACGAACAGCTCATGAACGATCTCAGTGCCGTCGGGCAGGACGAACCTCCAGTTGGGCCATGGTTCACGTGAAAAGCGGGTCAGGTGCAGCGACCCATCCGGATAGACGACGTCCGGCATATAACGCTGGGATGTGATCGCGCGGTCTCCGTCCGAAGTCGTAACCCAAGCTTCAATTCCGTTCACCAAAACAACGCGGCCGCTCGGCGGATCTGCCGCGACGAGCAGCAACGCGTGGTACCGTCGCGTTCGTTCACCTCCGACTGTTCCGCTGGCGAAGCCACCCCGCGCATTCGCCTCAAGCCATTCTGCCGTAAGATCCATAGGATTTACCCTGCCCGCGCGGCCTTGAACGCCTGTATCCACTCCGCGTAACGGTCTGCGATCCGGGCGACCGCCCCGTCGCGCGAGAGAGTGCAATCGCGGATGCCCACGAGTGAATCCCAGAACGAGCTTCGGCCGATGGCGAAGCCGATAAAACCTGGCACTGTCGCGGCCGTGCGGAGCCAGGAGAGGAACTCCCTGCTCGTCGGCACCGCGGCCGAGAAAGATGCAACCGACCCTGTCCCGTCCGTCCCGCCGCGCTACAGCAACAACGGCCTCGCAGTCAGCACCGAGATCCAGGCCTTCGATCTTCCAGACGTCAGGTTCAACTCCTGCGTGCTGCAGCTCCTTGATCGCAGCTATTACAAGCGACGGACGCAGATGCTGGTCTTCAAGGCGCTGGCTTCCCTCCAGCCGGTCCGACTGTTCAAGCGTCATTGGGACGAGCAGCTCAAACAAGAAACCGCGACCGGTCTGATGGCAGTAATCCGAGAGTTCCTTGAGCCGCGCCGCCTGCCTGCGGTTCATCGCCTCGTCGTTTTCCGCATTGTAGCGAACCAGCACTTTGGCGAAAGTCGGCGCAGAGCCCTCAATATGATCTCGCCATCGATCGCCGTATCCGAAGACGAACTCCTCCTGGCCGCTCTTTTCGGTAGGCGCGCAAGTGATGAAACCTTGCGCGCGGGCATCACGAAGAATCGCGGCGCCGAACTGCTCGTCGACCAGGATAGCCGCCGTCTCGCGCGGCGCGCCTTTGCTCAGTGCGAGCTTGAATCCCTCATAGACCACCTCCTTACTGGCGATAACCGTCGCCGTCTGCTCTTCCGTCAGCGGCGGCTCGAAGCCGAAGATGCCTTTTTCAAAGCTCGATCGCTGGTCGAACGGGAGGATAAAAAGCGAGCCGTCGTAACCAAGTTCCATTGTCCGTCTCCGTTCAGGCCTTGGTGGCGTCGCGATAGCGCCAAATCAACGCGCTGGTGAAATCGTCACGGGTGACTTGCCGGCAGCTGACTAAGCTCAATGCCCTCTTACTTGAAGCTGTCGACACTCCAGATGATCCCCAGCTTCAACAAACTCTCTCTGCTACCTCGCGGCGACACACACTCTAGCTGGATAACAACACGCAATTCACTTATACACTGATATGAGCGAGACCCTCTGAACGTTGAATAGTGCACGAGAAAGGCGAACCGATTTTCTCACATGGTTATGTCCGATGAAAAACTCGCTACGGCGATTGGCGCCGACGCGCGTTCTATCCTGTTCCCTCGTTGCCCCGTCACAGCGCATCATTCCGCCGCCTCCGCGATGACCTCTTGCTCCGGCACGAGCACCTTCTCAGCTTGGCGCGGTCGCCCCATCAGAACCGGCTGGAACAGCACAGCCGCGGCCATCGTGCACAGCAATGCGAGGGCCATCATCCTCCCCATACTGGACATGCCGGGATAGCTCGATGACCACATGCTTGCGAACGCCACCGCATTGGTCATCGCGCTGAAGAACACGGCCCGGGTCAAACTGGATTGCAGCAATCCAGTTTTTCCGTCGCGCCAGGCCATAATGTAATAGATCTTGAACGCCACACCGACGCCAAGCAGAAGCGGTAGCGCGATAATGTTCGCAAAGTTAATCGCGGTACCTGTCATTACACAGATCTCGAGCGTGACCGTACCGGCCAGCAGCAACGGTATGAGCGTCAAAAGCACATCCGACAGGCGCCGCAATGCGATCAAGAGCAAGATAGCGATCGCCGCAAGTGCGATAACGCCTGCCTCAATGAAAGCGCCTGTCACCGTCTTGCCGGATTCGTACAAACCGATCGCGGCACCGCTGGCTGACGGTTCGGCCGCCAGAACGGACGTTGCAAATTCGTGCAAGACACTGTCAACGTTAGCGTCGCCTTTCGGCAAGATCTGAACACGCGCCCGGCCGTCGGCCAGGACCCAGTCCCTAATCAGGTTTAGAGGAAGCGAGCTGGCGGTTACGGGCTCCGGGTCAAGACTGTTCCGAAGTCGCACAAGATCGTAGTCGAGCGACGAGACAACAGCAGCCTCGGCCTTGTTTCGTGTCGCCGCATCCGAATCGGCCAGACGCGTCAGCAGATCGGAAACACGCCGGGCGGACTCGGCCCCCGCGCCGGTCGCGTCGCGTCCGATCTTTGAGAGATCGTCTGCGGTCTTTCGGATCGCCTGGACGGTATCCTTGTCCGACGGTGCGGCCTGCCTCGAAGAACTGAAAGCGAGGCTAAGGCGTGGTGCCGCGGCCCGCACCACAGCGATCTTTTGATCCTGATCGGCCGGAACAAAGCTGCTCAGCGTCAGCGTTCGTGAAACCTCGGGTAAAGCCGCCAAACGTTTCGCTGCGATATTCGCGTCGTCAAGCGATGCTGCCAGAAGTTCCGCGTCGTTCCCGCTGGTCTCGGGATTTCCCTGCAGCGCGCGATAGACCTTCACCGAAGGAGCCCTCGGATCCTGCAAATTGACGGGATTAAAGTCGAACGGCAGATAAGCCAACAGCGGCGTGCCAGCTAAAACTACGCCGATGGTTCCGACGATCACTACCATGCGATGTCGCTGCAAAAACTCATCCAGCGGCGCAAGGCTGCTGAAGCCAACTGAACTTGGCTCCCCCGGCGGTTTCAAGATAGCCAACAGCGCCGGAACAAAGGTGATGCTGCAAATGAACGCAATCAACATCCCGCAACCCGCGATCAGACCCAATTCGAACAGGCCTCTGTAACTTGTGGGCAGGAACGAGAAGAACGCAGCCGCGGTCGCGGCAGCGGCCAGAGCAAGAGGATTGCCCACCTTGCGCGCCGCGCTTCGCAAAGCCTTGCGCAAATTCTGGTATCTGTGACGCTCGGAACGGTAGCGAACGCTAAATTGAATGCCAAAGTCCACTCCAAGTCCCACAAATAAAACGAAAAACGCGATCGATATCAGATTGAACGATCCGACCATTGCAAGACCGAGCGCCGCCGTTGCCGCAAGTCCGACCATCAAACTGAAGCATGCCGCAGCAACTATCTTCCACGATCGAAGCGCTAACCAGAGTATGATCAACGCACCCACCAGCGCTGCCAGCGTATCACGCAACGAACTCTGACGAATGACCGAGAACTGGTCATCGTTCATTGGCACTGTGCCGGTAAGTTCCACCTTCGCGCCGAACTTCTCCCCTAGTTTCAAATCGGCCGCTGACCTTCGAATGCCATCCGTCGCCTGACGCCCGGGTTGCAGGTCCGCAAAATTCAAGACTGGCTGGACCCCAATGAAGCGCTGTAACTTCGTCGCCTGCGAGTCAGAACCCTCCACAAGCTCCCGCCAGGAGAACGTCGCCGATTTGCCGGCGAGCACGTCATTTAACGTCCTGTCGGCCAGCGATAGAGGCCACACAAGCTGGTCAAGCTTGATCTCGCCACCCCGCACGCCGTCAGTTGCAAGGGAAAGGACCTTCATTGCCCCACGCAAGCTTGCATCGCCCTCCAGCTCACCGATGAAAAACTGGGCTCCCGATAATGCATCGACCGACTTCTTGACGTCCGGTAGGGGTTCCAGCAGCAACCCGTTATGCTCGAAAAACTTTCCGCTACCCGGCTCATCGACCGAGCGAAACAGGTCCGTATGCTTTGAGAGATCTTGCGCCAGCGCGTTGGCAGCCTGCTCCGCGTTTTCGGAACTCGCCGCGGTGACCACGACCGAGATACCCTTCTGGGGAAATGCCTCGGAGAGAACGGCTTCGCGTTGACGCCAGGGCAAATTCGGCGAGATCAGACTTTCTGTGTCCGTCGTTATTGAAAAGCGCGCCACGTCGTAGGTAGCCGCCGCAGCCGCGAGAACAATGCCCGCAGCCACAACCTGCCACCGGCGCCGCGCGGCGAAATCGACAATCCGGACAATCGCTGAGTTCAACATCGCAGACCACCATCTCTTGCTTTACAGGCAAACCCGCCAGCGGGCCTTCGCGTATCATTCCGAGATCATAATCTCGCGCTTGATCCGGGCGATTGAACAAGGGTGTGGTTTGATTGAACGTAGGTTTTAGTTCGCGTGTCTACCGCTGCGGCACACGGGCCTACCCACCGGTCGTAACTTGCCAACGGGCGATCCGACCGCGTCTTCCGGTCAGCGCTGCATCTGCAAATTCATCAGCTCGGTGTGCGCCATCATATTGTCGTTCAAGTTGGCCATGATCACGAGCGACCCGACGATGACCAGGAATACGATCAGCACGCCAAACGCGAGCGCCAGGATATTATTCGTGTTGTCAGGCCCGGTGGTGATGTGGAGGAAGAACACCAAATGCACGCCCATCTGGGCGATGGCAAGAACAACAAGACCGGCCACCACACCAGGTGCCCAGAGCACCGAGGTGTTTGCCGACCCAGAACGATGTCATCGTCAGGATCGCCGCCAGCAGCAACCCGGTCGTGTAAACAAGAAAGCCGGAAACGCCTCTCGTTCCCTGGTGGCGATCCTTGGTCGTTCTCCCGGTGCAACATCCAAACGCGTTTCAGTCATGGAACGACTCCCATCAAATAGACAATCGTGAATATCATCACCCAGATGATGTCGAGCGCGTGCCAGAACAGCGCGAAGCACAACATGCGGCGCTCCACAACAGGACGGAAACCCCACATCGCGAGCTGAACCACCATGAGAACCAGCCAGATCAATCCAATCGAACACGTGCAGTCCGTGACAACCGACCAGCGTAAAGAAGGCGGAAAGAAAGGCGCTGCGTTGCGGGGTTGCTCCCATCGCAACCATGCTCTGGAACTCGTGAAGCTCGAAACCGAGAAACGCCGCACCGAGGAGGAAGGTGCCTACTGCGCCCAGGATGGTGCCAAGATAGCGGTGCGAGTTGGTCGCCAAGGACATCAGCCCACAGGTGTAGCTGGAGAGCAGGAGGAAAGCGGTCTCTATCGCAGCGTTCTGTTGATTGAACAGCTGAGCGCCCGTTAGGCCGCCTGCGGTCGCTTTTGCGAGCACGGCGTAGCTCGCAAACAGGGCCGAGAACATCACGATGTCACTCAGGAGGAAGATCCAGAACCCATAACCGACGACAATTCGCTTCGGCGCGGGGCCCGCTTCACTGGCGTTCGCCGACTCGGCCCTCGTAGACACCCTCCATGCCAATCGCTACGCTCATAACGACACCTCTACCGGATGGGATTGATCAAACAGAGCGATCTGTTCAGCGGGGATCTCAACTTCCTCCTCCGCGCGGAACATGAAGACAAGCAATGTCGCGGCCGCGCCGAGCAGACCCACGCCGGCCAGCCACCAGATGTGCCAAATCAGGGCGAAGCCGGTTATCATCGCAAAAAACGCGGTCACAATGCCGGTCGGAGTATTCCTGGGTACTTCGATCGGCTCGTACTCGCGCTGCCGCACCGACTGGTCCTGCTTCGCCTCGCACGCGTTGCTTTTTTGCCCAGAACGCGTCGATCTCGCCGACGTGCGGCAGAACCGCAAAATTCCAGGCTGGAGGCGGCGACGCGGTAGCCCATTCCAAGGTCCGGCCATTCCACGGATCGCCCGTCGTGTCGCGGAGCTGCTCACTGTCGCGAATAGACACCACGAGCTGAACGATCTGGCAGATAATTCCAGCCAGAATGACGACTGCGCCTGCCTCGGCGACCAACAACCAGGGCTGCCACGCGAGAACATCGTAGTGCTGCAGGCGTCGGGTCATGCCCATCAGCCCCACCACATAGAGCGGCATGAAAGCGAGATGGAAACCGATGAACCAGCACCAGAACGACGCCTTTCCCCAGCGTTCGTCAAGCTTGAAGCCGAACGCCTTGGGAAACCAGTAATTGTAGCCAGCCATCGTCCCGAACAGGACGCCCGGGATGATGACGTGATGGAAATGAGCGACCAGGAAGAGGCTGTTGTGTACCTGCCAATCGACCGGCGGGCAAGGCAAGCAGCACCCCGGTCAGGCCGCCGAAAACAAATGTCACCATGAAGCCGATCGTCCAGAGCAACGGCACAGTGAATCGAACTCGACCCCCGTACATCGTGAACATCCAATTGAAGATTTTGACGCCTGTCGGCACACCGATCATCATGCTCGTTATGCCAAAGAAGGCGTTGACGCTTGAGCTGGCGCCCATAGTGAAGAAATGATGCAGCCAGACCGTGTAGGAAAGCACGCAGATCGCCATCGTCGCGAGCACCATGGACCGATAGCCGAACAGCGGCTTGCCGGAGAAGGTCGCGCTCACCTCCGAAAAGATGCCAAAAGCCGGCATGACCAGGATGTAGATCTCAGGATGACCCCAAACCCAGAACAGGTTCACGTACATCATCGCGTTGCCACCGGCGTCCACGGTGAAGAAATGAAAGCCGAGGTACCGGTCGAGCAGCAGCATCGCGAAGAGCGCGGTGAGTACCGGAAATGCCGAGACGATGAGCAGGTTTGAAGCGAGCGCAGTCCAGCAGAAAACCGGCATACGCATGTAACCCATCCCGGGGGCCCGCATCTTGAGAATCGTGGTGACGAAATTTACCCCGGTCAGCAAAGTCCCAATGCCCGAGATTTGCAGCGACCAGAGATAGTAGTCGACACCGACGCCGGGCGAGAATTGCAGCTCGCTAAGCGGCGGATAGGCGACCCAGCCGGTCTTTGCGAACTCGCCGACGGCGAGCGATAGCGTTCGTCAGGAGAACTCCTGACGCGGTAAGCCAGAAGCTCACAGAATTCATCGTCGGGAACGCCACATCGCGGATGCCGAGTTGCAGCGGTACCGCGAAATTCATCATTCCGATCACGAGTGGCATCGCCACGAAGAAGATCATGATCGTGCCGTGCGCCGAGAAAATCTGGTCGTAATGCTCGGGCGGCAGGTATCCCTGGGCTCTGCCCGCAGCGACCGCCTGCTGCGTACGCATCATGATTGCGTCTGAGAAGCCGCGCACAAGCATGACCAGCGCGAGCACGAGATACATGACGCCGATGCGCTTATGATCAACGGAAGTGAGCCATTCGCGCCAAAGATACGGCCAGTATCCCTTTGCGGTGATCCACGCCAGAGACCGCCAGGATGATAACGGCTACACAAGCCACCGTGCCCATGACAATCGGCTCATCAAAAGGAATTGCGCTCCAACTGAGCTTGCCGAATAGGCTCATCGTTCTGCCCTCATGGATCTGGGATACGTGACACAGAGCCCCCCGTCCGGTTGCAATTCGGCGCTCAGGATGCTGGCGAACAGGCCGGGCGTGATCGACCGATAGGTGAAGGGCGCAACTGCTTTGCTGGGCTTGACAAGATCGGCGTAAGCTTGTGCGTCGAGCACTGGACCGGCGCTCCGCGTTGAAGCTGACCCAGCTGCAAACGTTTTCAGGCGGAACCGCGTCGACATTGAAATGCATGTCGGCAAACCCGTCGCCGCTGAAATTCGCCGACATGCCGCGGTAGGTTCCGGAATAATCGGCCTGCAGGTTCAGATGCGTCACCATTCCGGCCATGGTGTAGATCTGGCCGGCAAGCTGTGGCACGAAGAAGCTGTTCATGACGCCCGATGATGTCAGATCGAAGCTCACCGGCGTGCCGACAGGAATCGTCAACTGATTGACGCTCGCGACACCTTGCTCTGGATAAATGAACAGCCATTTCCAGTCCAGCGAAACGACCTGAACCTTGACGGGCGTTCGCGGAAGAGGCGATCGGCTTCGGCGGATCAAGATCGTATGCGCCGATCCAGGCGACAGTACCCACAAGGAGTACTGTCATCAGCGGGATCGACCAGACGAGCAACTCGATACGGCCGGAATATTTGAAATCGGGCTGGTAGCGGGCGCGCTCATTGGAAGCGCGAAACCAGAACGCAACGCCGAGCGTGGCGAGCATGGTCGGGATCACGATCGCAAGCATGATGCCTGTCGCATTGAACAGAATTTGCCGCTCGGCGAAGCGATCGGTCCCTTCGGGATCAAGCACACCTCCGTGCAGCCCCCGAGCGCGGCTGTGCCGATCAGAACAACAGTGAGCGGGACGTATCGCATGCTCAGACCTCGCCTCGCCTGACGTCGATGGAATACGCGATCTGGTTGGACGGCGACTGACAGGACGCCCTTCGCGAACGAAGCCGGTCGCAGCCAGGGCACCAACTGACGTTGGCATCAGCGATCCTGGACCGCCGCGATGGTCAACCAGCAGCGCCGCAAACAGCACGAACAAATAGATGATCGAGAACAGCGAACAGGCAATGCGCAACGCGCCGATCCGCTTCATCCGCTCCTGTCGAGCTGTGACGCGAGCAGAACAAAAGCCGCCCCGCATATCACCGCGGCCGCGCCATAGACCCGCCGGCAAAGCCAAGCACCCACGGCAACACCGAAGCCGGAACCAAAAGAACGCTGTAGATTAGGATCTGGCGTTTCGTAACTGCCTTTCCGGAGACAGCCGGAAGCATCGGCACACCCGCCCTCGCATATTCGCTCCACGCGATTGAGCGCGAGCGCCCAGAAGTGCGGTGGCGTCCAGAGAAAGATGATCAGGAACAGAACAAGCGGCTCCAGACCCACATCTCCCGTCGCCGCGGTCCATCCGATGACCGGAGGCAGCGCCCCGGCAGCGCCGCCGATGACGATGTTTTGGCGCGTGGAACGCTTCAACCAGATCGTGTACACAACGACATAGAACAGGATTGCGCCGGCGAGCAGCGCCGCTGCCACTAGGTTGGTCGCAAGAGCCAGAAGCAACACTGCGCCGGTGGCAAGCGCGAGCCCGAGAATAAGCGCCTCCAGCCGCGAAACTTTGCCCCGGGGTATCGGCCGCATCGCCGTGCGCGTCATGATCGCGTCGATATCGGCGTCGTACCACATATTAAGGACCCCGGCGGCGCCAGCGCCCGCGGCAATCGCGAGAACAGCGACGGAGGCATGGAATGGATCAAGCTCACGGGGCGCGCTGGCTCAAACCTACAAGCGCAGTGAACACCGCAAGCATCATCACACGCGGCTTCATCAACGCGATGAAGTCGCCTAGTCGCACCGCCAAACTGCGTTGCGAAGCCAAGCCGAGAATGTCACGAACCACCCAGGCCAACGCCATCTGCGCCGGCGCGTCGAACGATTTCCCCTTGCCCTTCATTGTCAACTTGGCCATGAGATACCCAATTTCTTAGCTTGAGGCCTCGCGTCAACCGCGGCTACGCTTGAAGCCGTCGCATGATTCGCCTCCCAAGAACTTGTTCGATCGTAGTTTGTCGCTGAGTGCGCTCACTATTCAACGTAGGTTCCTTTCGCCCATACCTTGGTGTTAGGAATTCGACGTCGACTTCGAATTTTCCGAGACTTGCTGCTACTCATCGAAACGCAAACTGGGATCGCACGTGGTGTGGCTCTCGCGTCCGTGCGGTCGTTGTTTGGGAGTCATGCCAACAACAAGGCAGCTAGAATCACGTCCCGGCATCAGGGCGGGCGACTGCGTTTGCAATGGGATCGCCATCCAGCAGCCCTTTCACGATCGCACCGGCGTTGCAGCAAATGCTCGCGTGAATGATTATCCTGACGACACAAAAGCTGCTTCGCATGCGGTCGCCCAGAGAAATCCGGCTGAGCGGCACATCTGGTGCAACTTACTTTTGGCGACCCGGCCTACCCGTAGACTGCCCATTAAGCAACGCGCAAAAGGTCCATCTAACCGTCTTGCCTATTTCCTCTCCGAATGACTAAGGAGTTCTGTCCGCTACTGTGCAGTCTTCCGCCATCGACGGAGATTGCCGTGCCTATGATCTGGTCTGCCGCGGGCGAACAAAGGAATGCAACAGCGCCACCAAGCCGCGTTGGAGAGACAAATCCAGAGAGTGGCGCTGACTGCGAATAAGGTCAGTTCTTGCGTTAACAACGCACATGAAAAACGCCCAAGGGCGGCATCCGCTATCATTATTATGCGTCGGTACCTGTCCTGCACGGCGAGGCCAAGACCGCGCCTGCCGGATCGGTCTCCCGCGTTCCCGCGGCCGACATTGAAGAGTCCGTCCTAAAATCCCTGGAGGGGCATTTTGCTGCCCAACGGGACGGCTCGACATCCAAGGTTTTGCAATTACGAGACCGCCAAGCCCTTGTTCGGTCGGTTGCCGGCATTGTTGTGCATACCGACAAGCTGGTTGTTCGATTGAAGTCAGATTACACCGATGATGAGCCTGATCGCTCAGATGATCCGTCGCTCACGATCCCCTGGCAGAAACCGCCATCCAAACGATCTCGCCGGATCCTGCTGCCCCATAATGTGTCTCCGAGGGACGTCCAACCGGAGCAGTTCGAGCGACGCGCACGCCTTGCCAGCGCCATCGCCCGAGGCCGCCAGTGGCTCGACGATGTGGTCTCCTGTCGAGTGACCACAGTCCAGGAAATCTGCGTCCGCGAGAAGTGCAGCGTCCGGCAGGTCAACATGACCATCTCGCTCGCCTTCCTCGCGCCCAATCTTGTCAAGGCCGCCGTAGAAGATCGCCTGCCCCGCGGCATCGAACGGCTCCGCGATCCGCCGGCCGAATGGAGCAAGCAGTACGAGGCGCTTGAACTAAATCCGGATCACGTATGGCTATAATCCGGAAGTTCCCACCGACACAGCCGCGCTAGGCTTGCGATTGGCCAGGCAATACTGTCGGGGAGCACGAGTCGTCGGCCACCAGATCCTACGGCATCACTAGATGCTGTAATGGTCCCCGGCCCGAGCCTCTGGCAAGGGACGGTGGTTGTCCCCCGTATGATGACTAAACGGGGTCCTGGTTGGTTCAGTTCGAAACGCGCTGTTGGATCTCGTCGCGCTCTGAGTTGTTCAGATCTACCGGCGGCATCGGCTTCGGTTCGACAACGGTGCCCGGTATCGCTGGTTCGACGCGAATGCTTTTCGCAAGCGCCATCGCTTCCTGGACGAGCGCATCAGGATCAGCTTTCCAACCGGTCATTTCAATCTCCCCACGCATCCAGCTTACAGGACCAGATTTGCCGCTTCCAGCCCCCTTGGCCGTCACGCGAACATGCGCCGCATCCGCCTGCGTGAACTTCACATGGGTCCCAGCGAGGCGGGTTGGTTCGACGAATTTCTCGGGTCCGTTTTATGGATCACTAAGGATTTCGAGGTATCAGAGTATCATGGAAAAGCGAGCGGCACCTCGTAAACCCGTATTGATGTCTGGAGCGATTGAGTTCGCAGGCAGCGTGATCAACTGCTTGATCAGCAACATTTCCATTTCGGGCGCGGCGATCGAAGTTAACAGCCCCCACGACATCCCCGAGCATTTCAATCTCCTCTTTAAGGCGGACGACACGCGCATCCCCTGTCACGTCGTCTGGCGCCAAGAGGAACGGATCGGCGTCGCCTTCGACTAAACCGGATCGGGTCGTCGAACTGCCGTTTCCAGCCAACGGGATTTTTGCCACGAATTGCTGTCACGCTCGATTTGGCCATGCCTCGGTTCGATCCAGCGGTTTGGTCGGGGGGGCCCGACGTGTGTCGTCCGGACAACGTTGCGCGTCGGGCCTCTTTTTCAACGAGCGTGCGCGCACCCGGCTAAGCGGCGGCAATCACGCATTTCTTCGCCCTCAGCCCCAGCTCTACAAGTCCGCGGATGGTCTGAGAAGGAAACCGAGCGGTATGCCCAGCCGATGCGCGCGCGCCCTGACGGAAGATAGCGAACGTTCCAACTGCACCGCAATATCAAAAGGTGAGGCGTTTGCGAGCACCAGCTTGCGCAATAGTTCGTCATCTTCTGGGGCCCATCGGCCGCCGCTGCTGAGCTTCATTGCGCCTTCAGCCCGAGCTCGGCCAGGCGGTCACTTCTCGCCCTCGGGCGGCGTCACGCTACCGGTTGGCTCGCTGGCTACGCATTCACCAGCCCATAGCTTCGTGCCCTTGACGGTTTCGACCATTTTGCATCCGGGCGGGCCTTTCGGTTTTACCTGCACTATCGGCTTACTGCCGTCCTTGGGAGCGTCCTGAGCGAAGGCAGTTGAAGAAAACATGATCGCAGCAAACACGCACAAAATCCTCATCGTCACTTCCCTTTAGTTTTAGCCCGAGCTCGACAAGGCGGCTATCTTGCACCGCATCGAACGCGGTAACTAGCGGGGCCTGACCCCATCGGTCGACGGCTGGCCCAAGGTCTCGCGAAGGTGCGTGACCGAGCCCGGCCCAAAATCTTGGAAGCTGAGCAATGTTTCGTCGGCTGTTTCGCGGACCTCGCCGACGGTCTTCAGGCCCGCAGTTACGAGCACGTTCTGGATCCTTGTAGGAAATCGAACGCGATCAACCGGCGTATCGTCCGGTAGCTCCGGCGTCGGATCGACCAGATATCGTTCGCTCATTTTCCCTTCGCCTTTAGCCCCAACTGTGCTGGCGGTAAATCGGCGCCTTGCAGAGCAGCTATCTGCGCTCGAAATCTACCGATCTCCCGAAGTGCGTTGTGATGGTCCTGCCCCGGTGGAAGCTCGCGAGCGGTCGCTAACAGCTTCGCCGCCATTTCCAGTAGCTCTTGCAATCTCGCTGCTCTCATTTCTTCGCCTTGTCATCCGAGTTCCAGCAGCCAGCGGATCATTGGTCCTGATAAATCGCGCGGCAACTCAATCGGCGTATGCTGATTTATTCGGTGGACCGTCCGCAGCAGGACCGCCGCCTTGTCCTTAAAGCGACGACGGTCCCTATCCCGCAAATCAAATCGTGACCGACAGATACCAGGCGGCCAACTGTTGCGTGACGGGGAGTCAATGCGCCTGAGGCGCGGTAGTTGCCTGGCATGCAACTAAACAGCAGCAGTGATGCTGTCCTATTTCCCCTTCGCCTTGAGCCCGAGCGCGACCAGCCGGCGGATAGCCTGCCCCCTGAGTTAAATTCCCGCCCTGGGCGGAGGTTCAGACAAGGGAAACCCCGTCCGAGGGGGGTACATCGAGGCGGGGTAAGGTGGCGGCGTTATCCGTGCCAGTTTCAGCGGCACGTTGGGAGCAAGCTTAGACCTGTGGCGCTCAATAGATAGCGGAAAGGCAAAAAATCAGGACATCATTGGCCAGAATCGAACATCGCCACGGGGTAGAATGTGTTTACCTCACGCCCGGATGCCACAGCCGACCTATGGCGTCCTCAAACAGGGGGTCCTCACCAGGCAACCGATGAGGACGTGCTGAATGCTGAGGTACGGTAGCGGCGTGGTGAGCCGCGCTGGCGCCGATCGGCCGGTAACAACACAGCCCGAACTCACCGGCGGCCTTCTTAAAGTCACCGCGGGGCCATCTAACGAAAGAGGCCGCCAACTGAGGCGGCCTTACTTCTTTGCTTCGCCCAGCAACTTGCCAGTCTTTCGGTTGATGAAATGCAGTCTGGTGCAGGCTGGGCAGACGATCCCCTCATACTCGTTTTCGGAAATATCTGGATCGCCATCCAATTGGTGCTGGACGTTGAGGCTGGTCGCCGGGCACCTGAAAACGAAATGGGCCATCGGTCAGGATATGACGGCCCTGCGAACCAGACCATGATGTAGCGCAAGGTCAGAATTTCTTAGCGGACCTGCCGCGTCAAGCAAGGCGGCCCTCGCTGGCGCCCACTGAGGCGGCCTTACTTCGTTTGCTCCGGGTGAAGTACCGCCTTCTGGGCCTTCGCCCGTGCGATCAAAACCTTGATCCCTCGGATCATAGCCTCATCGGTCATCCTCAACGCGATGTCGCGGTAATGTTCGATCTTGCCGTCGAGTTCGACGCACTTCTCACACATTCTATGGTCCCGCCAGTACGGGCCGGCCGGCTGCCGGACGGTTGAGGCCGCGCTACCAGATGATCACTCAGTATCGCGGGTTTCGCGCGCCGACGGTGCCGATGCGCGGGTTCGCTTTGCCGGTGGTGCTGTAATTGTCGCGCTGCGTGCTCTCTCGGTAGACCCCGGCGCCTGCCGGACCCAGGGTCGTATAGGCCTGCACCGGATGGCTGTTCGGGTTCGAGCCCGTGCCTTGAGCGTGCGCACCGGTGGCTGCGAGCAGCAATGAGCATGTGAGAATTAGCTTCTTCATCCCTGGTCCCTCCCTTGGCTTTGTTTGGGCAGGATACACGGTGGGAATGGGCTGTCTAACGAATAGGGCCTCGCCGCAGGCTGGCGCCGATCGGCCGGCCCCCAAGACAGCCCGGAAATTCCGGACTCACCAGCGACTCTCTGAGCCCCGGCGATCGACCTCTCAAGTCCCAGTGCCGGTCAGTTTAAACTATGGCAGCTAGGGCTGGCAAAGACCCGATTCAGGGCGCATGTTCACGAGATGGAAAAGTATCGCTCACGCATGCTGTTACTCGCCGCAGGCTGGGGTCATTCGTGAACCGCTCCCCCGTTACAGTCATTGTCGCCGTGCTGCTTATTATGGTCTCGATGGCCTTCCTTCTCCGATGGCACGTCGTTTCATCGTCAATAGGCGTCCAACGTCTCGACAGATGGACCGGCAAAATCCAGTTTTGCAGCCAAGCTAACGGGAAGGTCGTCTGCGTCGACGAATAGGCCCGGGTCAACTAGTGGGGCCGCAAACTCGTCTGATGTCGGACAGCCCCGCAACTCCCGGGCTCACTTCCTAGAAGTCGGGGAGGGGCATCTAAACGGAGCAGGAGCGACGCTGCACACTATTGCCGCGAACGGCGCTCCCAGTGGTCGACAGCGTAGGAAGCAGTGGCCATGATGGCGAATGTCATCGCGCATAAAAAGATGAAGCTCAACCAGCTGTGCGTATGGGCGAGCAAGTAGAGCGCCCAAACAAGGCCTGACGCGAATGCAGCCAGTAGCACGAAAAAGATGGCATTTGGGATGTTCATGGCCCAACGATGCCGAGCACGTAGTTGATAAACCGTTTTGCCGATCGCCCTTGCGCGAATTTGTCGCGGATGAACGGATCTTGACCTAGCGGGGGCTTCCTAAAGTCGTGGCGCGGCATCGGTGAAAAAGGCCGCCGACTGAGGCGGCCTTACTCGTTCTCTGGTCCGTAGCCGTTTTTGACCAATGAATAATGGCCGCCGCTCAATCGATAAACTTGGTGAAGGTATTGGGAGCCTTTGCAATAGGCCTCGGTCACGTGATGGCAATGAAAGTGCTCAAAGTGGAGCGTGAGCCGATCGGGCCCATAGGTCGCAAAGTAATGGCCCGCGCTCGGGATCGTCGCGCACCTGGCCAAGACGGCATTGCGAACCTCGGGCGGCAGACGGTCGATATGCTCAGAGTTCCAAGGCGGGTCATGGATTTTCTGGGCAACAGCCGGGAATGATCCGCTGAGCAGAATGGCGAAGATGGTCGCTGTTGCGTTTTTCATTGGGCGTCACACCGACGGACGGCCAGCGCAGCTTAAATCCAAAACAGGCCGCTGCCAAAATCAAATTAGGCCTGTTCCGAAGATCAGTATATTCGGAACACCAGTTTGAGCAGACGTCAAACAGCGTAATTGCTGGGTTTCTGAGCCCTCGTTTTCGGAGGGTTTTCGGAACAGGCTGAACGCTGAAGATGGCCCGCGCGGTCCTGTCGCACTCGCCGCCGATCAGGTCCGCTGTATTGAGTGCAGGCAGACGAAGAACGGCCCCAAGCGGGGGAAGGTTGGGGCCGTCGACGTAGCTGGGCTGTACCGAGGGGGGCACCCCGGCGCCGGAAAAATTCGCCTAGCTAGTCTCCCGTCAGGTTCCCGGTGGGCTGTAACTGTGCGGGAAGCCTGATGGGGATGTGCGGCGAGTTGCTGACGACTATCGGGCCGCCGTCTCTGTGGGTTTGGCTCCGGTCAGGCAGGCCCTTCCGGGGTGTTTCCAAAAGCAACATGTACTTTTCGGCGAGCATCGGCGTTACCCCGTTGCAATTGCTTTCTTGGATTCGTCGGGCACTGCGATCTTAAAATTCAATCACATAAACGAGAGCGCGGTGACGGTTCGGCCCCACCGAGGAAACCACTTTAGATACCCGACGAAACGATTTCGGCCGGCTGCGCAGTCAACCCGAAACGAATTGCAAGGCAGGATCGTAGCCGTTGGTCAAACGGGAGGGTTCGGTCATGTGGGCACTCATCACTTCGATTTACCGGGCTTATTGCTACGCTCGCTTGCTGGAAATGCGTAAGAATCCATCACCACGCCGGCCACGCATGACAGGGCGAAAGCACAAAGCCGCCTGAAACCATCATCGCGCCGTGGTGACCCTTATGCGTCGATCGCGACCGGGCGAGCCGCCGTCGGCTCTCCGCCCCACACCGATTGCGCTGTGTTGCACTAGAACATCAGCTAGTCTCGAAACTGCACCGTAGGAAACAAAACTGTTTGACTGTGCATCGGCACAGTCCTTCCATCCGAGTAGGGGCAAGTGAGAGGTGGTGTACCATGCGCGATGAATTTGCTTCCAAGGGCTTCCTCGCAGTGACCGTTGCTGGTCTTGTCCTGCTTTGCTCCGGCTTTGTCGCTTTCGCTTTCACGTAATTTGTGTTTTGCGCCCTCGCCTTCATCGTTCGTTTTGGTGACGGGCTGGTTAACGACCGACGATCGGGGCCGCCGATGTCGTTTTTGATCTCAGCAACGGACATTTGCGGCCGCGTCACGCTTCGGCGCGATACTGCCGACGCGGCCATAAAAAAGGCCGCAGAACTAGCGGCAGACGGATATCGAGACATTGCGATTACCGGGCCGGACGGGCACCTCTATGCGCCGCGGGCGTTTGACGAGCTTCCAGCGAATGGCTGAGCTGCGCAATCCAATTGAACGGAATGCCGATGGCCAAGACGTACCTTTGTAGGATCGCTTATCGATTGCCCCGAGATGACGCCATGACCGATCAGCAGACGATGCTTCGAGCCGTCAGTAATGCCCGGCGGATCCTCGAGGAATATCTCGAGCCGAAGCCACATGACAACGAGCGCCTGTTGAACAGGTTGGTTGAGGTGCTTGATCGGAACGAAGTGGTCACCGCCCTCAGTCGGCTGCAGCAAGGCTACACTTTGTAGCTCAGCAGGCGCGCGCTTTGCTGACTGCGGTACTGAGAACATGAACGCCCCGGCGCGCCCCTCGCAGCCAGTGATGCGGGTGACATTGGCCGCGCCATCGACCGGTAACGGCTACTGGCCTGTTTCGACCCGGAGCCTCGACTTGTCGCTTTTTCAGACGCTAAGGCAAAAAGCCAGAGAAACGGCCATCGCCGAAGCGACAAGCGGAAACAGTTCCACGATCATTTATTGCTCCCTCTATGCCAAGCGCTTTGCGATGACGAGGCAAAGCAATACGGATCCGAAAGCTGCGGCCGTAGTTGCCATGTTGAATACGGTTCCGATCACTGCCGATAGTGCCGGCGCCGCCTTGTTTTTCGCTTTTTGCTTTTTCGTCGCCATTACAAATGATCCTGTTGGGTCAGGTCCAAGGACCTGACCCTGACGCTCCCCTTCGGTTTTTGCTTTCGGATCGTTGGGGAGACAATGTCACGGCGGCTGCGCCGAAGTGCTTAAAGCAGACGGTAAACCGAAGATGACCAGGTGTGATGGTTTACGAATTAGCAGATGCAATCGACACGCGACGGGCTGTTGCCACGGAGACGCTGCAGAAATTTCGACCCGATGAGATCTCCGACATGTGAGTCCTGAGTTCCCCGCTAGACGGCAGCCTTATCCGCGGGACGTGAAGCATCGGAGAATTTCACAATCTCGACCACGAAGGGTGCTGCGGCATTGTTGCCGCTCGGATCGGTGAACGCGGTCTTGGCCGGGGCCTTGAAGCCGTGCATGTCGCGGAGCTGCGCCAGCGCCTGCAGCGCGTTGTCGCGCTCGAAATCGGTTAGCACGCCCGAATCCCTGTCAAACTTGAAGCCAGCGATCACCGCGCCATAGGGCGAATCGGCAACCTTGCTCCAGTCGATCACGGGCTTTTTGGTGAACTCGTCGATGGTCGAGAAATCGAACAGGTTGAAGTTTGCCGCCATGCTCAGCCGCTCTTCGATCAGGGCGCGCTTGGCCGCGAGCATTTCGTCGGTCTGGCCCAGCGAGCGGAAATACTCGACCCATGCCTCACCGGCCGCCATGCGCTTTAGCTGGTCGATCGATTTCTGCATCCGTGGCCGGTCACCGAGTGATGCGACCAACCGGATCTCGAACAGAACCAAAGCGAAGACGATTGGATCGAGCTTCAAAATTTATGTGGGGTCGAAGGGAGGGATTCGAACCCCCGAATAGGCTTGCGCCTATGCCGCATTTTGAGTGCGATGCATTCGACTATCGCTGTGGCAACCGTAACTCGCGCTCGGTAAGGTTTAAAAGGTGGCCTCGGATTTTCGAGAGGCGCGATTGTTTGCCTGCCGATCAACGCCCCGATGCCACGGGGATGAACGGGATGCGAGCTAGCTATCTGCTAGCTAGGCCCAAACTCCTGCGAGTGCTCGCAGGGCTAAGCCACTGTGAGCGGCCCGAGACATAGGTGACATTTCGTACCGGACACATGGGTTACACTTTCCGCTTTTGTTCAGGCGGGAGGTGTGGATGCCGTGGAAAGCGAGTTCGGTGATGGAAGAACGCCTTCGCTTTGTCGCCCGCCTGCTGGACGGGGAAGCCATGACGGATGTCTGCCGGGAGTTCGGGATATCCCGCAAGACCGGCTACAAGATTTTCGATCGCTACAAGGAGCACGGGCTTGAGGCCCTGAGCGATCGCTCGCGGCGGCCGGTGCGCTATGCCAACCAGCTGCCGGAGCAGATCGAGAGCCTGATTGTCCGGCTCAAGGCCGAGAAGCCGCACTGGGGCGCGCGCAAGATCCGCGAACTGCTGGTCCGGCGGCTCGATGGCGATGTCAGGGTTCCGGCCAAAAGCACCATCCATGCGGTTCTCGATCGCCACGGCCTGGTCAAGCGCGGCGGCGGGCCGCGCCACCGCGCGCGCGGCACGCCGCTGTCCGCGGGCGCCGCTCCCAACGATCTGTGGTGCGCCGACTTCAAGGGCGAGTTCAAGCTCGGCAACGGCCGCTACTGCTATCCGCTGACCGTCACCGACCATGCCTCGCGCTTCCTGCTGCTGTGCGAGGCGCTGGAAATCGACCCGCGAAGAACCTGCCTTTACGGCCTTCGAGCGGCTGTTCCGCGAGCGCGGCTTGCCGCTTGCCATCCGCTCCGACAACGGCGTGCCCTTCGCCAGTCCCAATGCCCTGTTCAATCTCTCAAAGCTCTCGGTCTGGTGGCTCCGGCTCGGCATCGCGATCGAACGCATCAAGCCCGGCCATCCGCAGCAGAACGGCCGCCACGAGCGCATGCACCTCACCCTCAAGAAGGAAACAACCCGCCCGCCGGGCTCCAACAGCCTGCAGCAACAGGACCGCTTCGACGCCTTCGTCCGCGAGTTCAATACCGAGCGGCCGCACGAGGCGCTCGACATGAAGTGCCCCGCCGAACTCTACGCCGCCTCAACGCGCCGCTATGACGGCCTGCCCGAACTGACCTATCCTTTCCACGACCGCGACATTCTCGTCACCGCCTGCGGACGCCTCTGCCTGCATCGCAAGAGGATCAACATCTCAACCGTGCTGGCCGGCCAAAAACTCGGCATCAAGGAAGTCGACGACGGCATTTGGCTCGTCAGCTTCATGCACTATGATCTCGGATACTTCGACCTGGAGCAGAAAACCCTGCAACCCCTCGACAACCCGTTCGGCACGAGGTTGTCACCCATGTCTTAGGTACGTTCTGTTACCTATGTGTCCGGGCTGGACACATGAAAATCTTGGAGCGGGCGAAGGGATTCGAACCCTCGACCCCGACCTTGGCAAGGTCGTGCTCCTGCAAGATATTGGCGGGCTAAGCACAAACAACAAAATCAGATCAGAAAAAGACGAAGGGCCGCCACTCCGCGCGGAGGCATTGGCCCAAAGCTCACGACGATGAGGTGCGTTCCTTTGTCGAGCTCTCACTAGATACGCCATTGTCCGCGCTCCCTCAATTCGTGCAGGAAGCGACGCGTAAACTCTTTGCAGCGTTCGACGGCGCTAAAATACCCCAAGCGACGATCGAAGATGCTACTAGGCGGTTTTTTGAGAAGCGCCGCTAGCGCGCCGGCGCGGCGGCTTTGCTCTTTCTCCGGGCCACTTCGACCAGGGTCGGCGCGTCTGGCGCGAGCGGCGCATCGTGATCGGGCCGCTTCAATGCGGCCCGCTCGGCGCGGCGCTTCTCAATGATGCGAGCTTGGTTCCTCGCGTACCATACCTTGAAGTATGCCGAACGGTTTTCGCGCTTGCGCGGCCCGCGAGGCTTAGTCGGTTTACGCTCGCGCGGCGGAGCCGGCAACGGCGGCTTTGCAAGCTCTGCCATAAGCTCCGCCGATGTTAGCCCGAGCAGTTGGACAATGCGGCGACTAATCCGGGCTTGTTCGGAGCGCAGCGCCGGCCCGCTCGTGATGATGATCTTGGAAATATACTTTTTGCTGACACCATCCAAAGCATGGCCCATGAGCAGGGATGAAATTGTGTCGTCAACCTTGAGATCCAGAGAGCACAGAGTTTTGAACGCGTGACGGAGCGTGTTTCCTGTCGCCGGCAAATCATCACGCACGGCTTGCGAGGTCGCCGGGAAGATAAATTCCGAGGTCGAACCCGAGGCGCGGGCCTCATCACGCGCGATCTTGAGCGCTCGAGCTATTGGCCACGAGAGCGGAATGCTGATTGCGTTGCCGGCCTTGGCATTGCCGATCACGAGGCAGCGTTGGGATGGCTTCAAGTCTGTCCACTTCACGCGGCTCAATTCACCGGGGCGCGCTCCGCAGAGCAGCCCGGTGAGATGGTAAGCCCGATGAACCGCGCTCTGGATCGTCCGCCACGCCGTGAACCATTTGCGATAGTTTTTGAAGTCGAGCGCCTTCTTGCTGGCCTCTTCGTCATTGAACTCAACGGCGCTTGTCGGCAGTCGCACAGGGAGACTGCGATCAAGCTTGGCGGTCCGGTTGTAGGTCGCACGCACGATGCGAGCGGCGTGGTTCGCATAAACAGGCCCGTGCTCTTCCGTGATCTCAATATGCCAATCCCTGACAACCGCAGGGGCATTAGAGAGGTCAGCGAGCGACCATTTGCCGAGCTTGGGCAGGATTACCTTATGCGCGATCTTCCGAGCCACGTAGGCCCAGCGGGCGGGCTTTCCGCGCTTTGCGGCCTGCTTCTCCAGATGTGCAAGGTAGTCGGCGATAGCAGCTTCCAGTGTCACGGCAGCGCGCTTGCTGGGCTTGATCGTGCCGCCGGCTATCCGTCCCGCGATGATCTTTGCCTCAACCCGTGCGGCTGCCACGGTCATCACTGGCCATTCGCCGAGCACTTCGAACGTATGCGACCGCGTCCCCTTCATGCGATGCTGCTGGAAGAAAACCCAACTCGCTTTCCGTATGCCGATGCGGATGCGAAGGCCTGGGACTTGGTTGTCCGGGAAGACGCCAACATGGCCGAACTCGCGCAACGCTTCGATGTGCGCGTCGCTCAATTTGCGGGATTTGTTCGTGTCCCTAGATTTGCGCGGCCGCCACTCATCAGCCATTTCCGCGGCGTCGATTTTGTTTGCCATTTGTTTGACACCACCGCGTTTTGCGCTGCCCCTTTTCATTGGGAATGGAGCAGTAACACGGGGCGAATATAGCGAGGAAATGCCTGCGGTGCAGCGACTTCCTCAATGTTTGTAGGGGTTTCTGCGATCGTGGTTAAAAGGGCGTTTTTTGCTTGGGAAGCTGCCGTTCTACCATTGAACTACGCCCGCGATCGTTCGCCCCCTGATTTAGCCGAGACCGCCCGATCCGCCAAGCGCGGATCGGGCGTTTTGCCGCACCGGGCCCCTTAAGCCTGTTCGAATTTTCCAGATGCGCGGTTTTGCGGCGGTGCTATGATGCCCTTGGGGTGGTTGCGTAATGTCAGGGCGTGGGTACACGGTATTCGATACGGGAATCGGCCGATGCGGTATCGCATGGAGCCATCTCGGCGTCGTTGGCGTGCAGTTGCCGGAAGCACGCGAGATCGAAACCCGAGGCCGGTTGCTGCGCCAATTTCCAGACGCCCGTGAACTCCGCCCGCCGCTCAATGTCGAGACTGCGATCGAGGGCATTGTCGCGGCGTTGCGCGGCCAGGCGACCGATCTCTGCGACGTCACGCTCGATACCCGCGAGATACCCGCCTTCAATCTGCGGGTTTACCAGTTCGCGCGCACGATACCGCGCGGCGAAACCCGCACCTATGGCGAAGTCGCAGCCAAGCTCGGGGCTTCGGGTGCTGCGCATTCGGTCGCGCAGGCGATTTCCCGCAACCCGTTCATGATCATCGTGCCTTGCCATCGGGTGCTCGAAGCCGGCAGCTATGCCGACAAGATTTCCCCCAATGGCGGCGCCATTTCCAAGCGCCGCCTGCTGTCGATCGAGGGCGCGGGCGGCATGACCAGCAAGACCCTGTTCGACGTGCTGCTTCCGGTTGCTCCGCCGCGCCCGCAGGTCTAAAACCCCGGCATGAACGTCACGACCCTGCTGCAACGCCAATCCATGTCGGTGTTCGACTTCCGCTGCAGCGCCCGGCCGGGCGACACGCCGTACGTGGAACGGCATCGCTCCCACTCGATCTCCTTTGTGCGCAAGGGCAGTTTCGGCTGCCGCAGCCGCGGTCGCTTCTTCGAGCTGGTAGCCGGATCGGTCCTGGTCGGCCATCCCGGCGACGAATATGTCTGTAGCCACGATCACGTCTGCGGCGATGAGTGCCTGTCGTTTTTTCTGAGCCCGGAATTGGTGGAAACAATCGGCGACCAGGCCGATATCTGGCAGATCGGCTCCGCCCCGCCGCTGCCCGAATTGATGGTGCTGGGCGAACTGGCACAGGCCGCGGCCGATGGCCGGAGCGATCTCGGCCTCGACGAGGTCGGGCAGCTGTTCGCCAGCCGTTTTGTCGAGGTGGTCTCCGGGCGGCGCGCGAGACCTGCTGCGGCCACAAGGCGGGATCGCCGCCGCGCGGTGGAAACCGCCCTCTGGATCGATGCGCATTCGCAGCGACCGATCGACCTCGAGGACGCCGCCGCCCAGGCCAATATCAGCCCGTTCCATTTTCTGCGGCTGTTCTCGGATGTGCTCGGCGTCACGCCGCACCAATATCTGGTGCGCTCGCGGCTGCGCCATGCGGCACGCCTTTTGGCCGACAATGATCGGCCGGTGACCGATGTCGCCTATGACGTCGGGTTCGGCGATCTTTCCAACTTCGTGCGCACCTTCCACCGCGCCGCGGGGGTTTCGCCGCTCCGGTTCCGCCAGGCCTCGCGCGGGATGCGCAAGATTCTCCAAGATCGGCTCTCGTTGCACTGACTAGGGTCATCTCCTGACCGCGCGTATCGGAACGCGCCCCAACAGGAGACCATCATGTACGACCATATCGGACTGAAAGTCGGCAACCTCGACGCCAGCGTGCGCTTCTATACCGCCGTGCTGGCGCCGCTTGGATATGTCCTGTGTTCGCGCGACGACACCGGCGCGGGCTTCGGGCCCAAGGGCGAGCCGGCGCTCTGGCTTTATCTGCACAAGGGGCCAGCCGCCGCGGGCAGCCATATCGCGTTCCGCGCGCCCGATCATGCCGCCATCGCCAAATTCCACGCCGCCGGCGTCAAGGCGGGAGGCCGCGACAACGGCGCTGCCGGCCCGCGCGCCGACTACAGCCCGACCTACTTTGCCGCATTCCTGATCGATCCCGACGGCAACAATGTCGAGGCGGTTTGCACGTAGTTCGGAGCCTGCCACACAGGTGACGTCATCCCCGGATGAACGCAATTGCGTTCACCGAGAGGCGCAGGCTCTTGCGTGCCTCGAAGGATGGCCGCCCGCATTTTATTCCCATCCTACGAGGCGCGCCGAGGAGACGGCACGCACCTCCAAGACGAACGCAATGGCGTTCGCTCGGGGATGACGTGCTCCTCCCAGACATGCCCGGAGAATCCAACCATGGCTTCCATCCACAAGGACATTCCGATCGATGCCGAGCCCGAGCAGGTCTGGGCAGCGGTTCGCGATTTCGGCGCCGTGCACCGGCGGCTGGCGCCGGGATTCGTGCTCGATGCACGTCTCGACGGCGACGCGCGGATCGTCACCTTCGCCAACGGCACGGTGGCGCGTGAGCTGTTGGTCGATTGCGACGATGCCCGGCGGCGGCTGGTCTATGCCGTGATCAGCGAGCGGGTGAAGCATTACAACGCGTCGGTGCAGGTGCTCGCCGATGGCGACGCGCGCAGCCGGCTGATCTGGATCGTCGATCTGCTGCCCGACGAGATCGCGCCTTATATCGGCGGCCAGATGGAGCAGGCGGTGCTCGCCATGACAAACGCCTTCATGACAAGAGCTCTGGCGCGCGACCCCGCGCAGACGTGATCTTTGTCACAGAATTGGATGCACGCCCCGCTTTAGCCTCGCCGCGTGCGTCGAGATGGCACCGCGTCCTGCGGCGCTAGCGCATGCGAGGAGCGGAACCATGAATGGAGTTGAGAAGGCGGTGTGCCGGGTAGCCGCGTTGCTGTTGCTGTTTGCGCTGACCTCAGTGCCGGCGAAGGCCCAGTTCGGTGGCGGAGAAGGAGGCGGCGATATGATGACCCAGATGGCGCCGATGCTCGAAATGATGAAAGCCAAGATGGGCAAGCGCCGCTTCGGCCAGATGATGCAAACCATGGGGCCGATGATGAGCCGGATGATGGAGAACGGCGGCGGCGGTTTTGGCGGCGGCTCGGGCTTCGCGCCGCAAGGTTACGGCATGGGCATGGGCGGCGGCGACTTCACGGGCATGCTCGGTGGTGCCGGCGGTGGCGACATGATGGGCATGATTCCGCAGTTGATGCAGATGGGCAATTTCGGCGGCGGCCGATATGGCCACCGGCGTCGGCGCCATCGCTAGTCAGCCAATCCGGACCATGCGGGGCGAGCGTCCGCAACAGGGGCCGCGGTACGCCCCTTGGGTCCCCACCGGGTCAGAACGACGCTGGTGGCGGACAGCACACCGAGCACAACCATCGACGCCGCCGCCAATGTGAAAAAGTTCGCAGGCGTTGCGTCATGCGTCGACAGCCAGCCGCCGCCGGCCGCCACGAAGACGAGCCGCGCGGTTTGCGCGAGCACTGGCCCTAAGACCTTCGCCGCGCCTTGCGAGGAAAAATACATCGAGATCGACAGCCCGATGAACGCATACATCGGGGCTGCGGTCGCCAGATATTGCCGGCTGGCTGCGCGAACGCCGGGATCCTGGGTGAAGATGTCGACCCAGAGATCGGGGAAGATCGCGATCACCGTGGCGACAAGGCCGACCGATACAAACGAAACGCAACCGGCGATCATCGCGATCCGCCTGCCGCGCGCCACCCGCCCCGCGCCGATCGCCATCCCGATCATCGGCACCGACGCAATTCCGACCGCGAACGCCAGCGAAGTCAGCATGAATTCCAGCCGCGCGCCGATGCCGTATCCGGCCAGGATTTCGGTGCCGAACTGCGCCAGCATGTGGGTGAAGATGGTGATCGTCAGCACCGACTGCAGCGGCGAGAAACAGGAGACGGCGCCGACCTTGAGAATATCGAAAAACATGCCGCGCTGGATTCGAAGCCCTCTGATCACAGGCGTGACGCGGGCCCGCCCGGAAAAAATGTACCACGCCATGATCGTAGCACCGATCGAGTAGGCGATCAGCGAGCCCGCGGCCACGCCGCGCATGCCGAATTGCGGCACCGGTCCGAGCCCGAGGCCGAGGATGCCGCCGAGAACGATCTGACAGACCGCTGAGTTAAGAACGATGAGGGAGGGCAATTTCATGTTGCCGGTGCCGCGCAGGATCGCGGCCAGCGTGTTCATCAGCCACGGCAGCAGCGCGCCACCGAAGAAGATCTGGACATAGCCGACCGCGCGCGCCAGCACCTCGCCACGGCCGCCGAGCAATTGCAGCAGCTCAGATCCGAAGATCAGCATCACCAGCGTGAAGCTCAGCCCGAAGCAGGCGCCGATCAGCAGCGCATGCGCCGCCAAGGCGCTCGCGCGGTCCTTGTCGCCGGCGCCGAGCGCGCGTGCGATCGCCGACGACACGCCGCCGCCCATGGCGCCGCCCGACATGGTCATGGTCAGGATCACGAACGGAAACACCAGCGCCATCGCCGCCAGCGACGCGGTGCCAAGCCGGCCGATATAGGAGGTCTCCGCGATCACCACGCAGGTGCCCGCGCTGAGCGCGATGATGTTCGGCCATGCGAGCCACAGCAGCGTGCGCAGAATCGGGCCATCGACCAGCGTATTTCTCGGCGGCGCCGCGATCGGGCGAGGCGGCAGCGCGTCGGCGGCGGCGACAGGAATTTCGTCGGCTACGGGAATTTCGGCAACGCTGATATCGGACAATTTGGTCTCCCAGCCCGATTGATGCCGCGCCGCGGCCGCTTCCTAGCACCGAACGGGCCCGGTTCCACGCGCGTTGGGCGCAATGGCGGTCTGCGGGATTGCAGGCGCGCGCGAGGTGCTGGATTTGGCCAATCAATTTCACGGCAAGTGCTGTGAACATCCGCCGGCTTTCCGTATTGTATCGCGACAGGCAGGAGCCGATATGCGGAACAGGTTATTACTGGCGATGTGGATCGGGGCCCTGACGCTGTCCCCCGCCGCCTGCGCCGAGCCGGAGACACCTGCCGTGGAGCAGACCTTCGGGCCTTCGCCCACTTTGCCGGCTCCAGAGCATTCGTGGGTACCGACGGTCAATGTCGCCACCGCGATCGGCTGGCCCGTCGGCGGCAAGCCAATGCCCGCGAAGGGCATGGCGGTGAATGCATTCGCCACCGGGCTCGATCATCCGCGCACGCTGTATGTGCTGCCCAATGGCGACGTGCTGGTCGCCGAGACCAACGCCCCGCCGAAACCCGACGATACCAGGGGCATCAAGGGCTGGATCACCAAGATGGTGATGGGCCGCGCCGGCGCCGGTACGACAAGTGCGAACCGCATCACCCTGCTGCGCGACACGGATGGTGACGGCGTCGCCGAGACAAAAAGCGTGTTTCTCGAAGGGCTTCATTCGCCGTTCGGCATGGCGCTGGTTGGCGATGATTTCTATGTCGCCGACTCGGACGCGATCATGAAATTTCCCTACCATGCCGGCGACACAAAAATCACCGCGGCCGGCGTGAAACTGGCGGACCTGCCCGCGGGCACCCTCAATCATCACTGGACCAAGGATCTCACCGCCAGTCCCGACGGGTCGAAGCTTTATGCGACCGTCGGCTCCAACAGCAATGTCGGCGAAAACGGCATCGAGGCCGAGACCAATCGCGCCGCCGTTCTCGAAGTCGATCGCGCCACCGGCGCGTGGCGCGTGTTCGCATCGGGCCTGCGCAATCCGAATGGGCCAACGTGGCAGCCGCAGAGCGGCGCGTTGTGGGTGGTCGTCAACGAGCGCGACGAACTCGGCAACGATCTCGTGCCCGACTACATGACCTCGGTAAAGGACGGCGGTTTCTATGGCTGGCCCTACAGCTATTACGGTCAGCATGTCGACACCCGCGTCGATCCGCAGCGGCCCGACCTGGTGGCGAAAGCGATTGCACCCGATTACGCGCTGGGCGCGCATACGGCTTCGCTTGGGTTGACGTTCAACACCGGCCATCTGTTTCCGCCCGAAATGGCCGGCGGCGCTTTCGTCGGCCAGCACGGCTCGTGGAATCGCAAGCCTCGTGCCGGCTACAAGGTGATCTTCGTGCCGTTCGCCAATGGCAAGCCTTCGGGCCAACCGCAAGACGTGCTGACTGGATTCCTCAATGGCAATGGCGAGGCGCAGGGACGGCCGGTCGGTGTCAAGATCGACAAGCAGGGCGCGCTGCTGGTGGCCGACGATGTCGGCAACGCGGTGTGGCGCGTGACGCCATCGACCAAGTAAGCGTCACGATGCGTTGATCGTCGCGGTGAGGATTCGAGCGAGTGCTACTTTATTTGGCAATGGACATCCATGTCGGGCCATTTACCGCGCGTGAGCGGCGGCAGCGCGAGATGAGATTTTTGCCGGCTACACTGTTTTGTCTTCGAATTCGAAGATAAGATCGAGGGCAGCGGTGGAAATAAAGACAACCGCATTTGCCACCTTCCCGCTCTCTCTCGCAGACGGTCGGCTTTGCAGGCCTGACCTCGAGGAAGCGCCGGCCTCGAAGGCGGCCCGAGCCAACCTGACCTGGACCAGCCCAAGTGACGCCAATCGTATTTCGGAGAAATCTCACGTCTTTGGGACGCGTATCCTGGGGACGCGCAGCGAAGTTGGCCGGGCTCGTGATCAGCTTCACCGCATTATCCTGTTCGGCTCGTGCCGATGATGCGACCGCTCCCAATGCGGATGTTCCCGACAAGAGCGGCTACAATCTGTTTAATCCGACGCCGGACGACGAGATGCGAAAATTCACGCCTGATCGGCCCGCCAAGGGATTTTCCGTCCGCACCGTCGACGCCGGCCATATCGAGCTGGAGACTGACTTCGTCAGCTACACCTATTCCAGATATCTCGGGATCACGACGCATAGCTTTGAGGCCTTCGATCCCAACCTGAAGATAGGCATCACCAACTGGGCGGATTTTGAAATCCAGTTCAACGGTCTGCAATCCCAGCAATCCTTCGACAGCGCAACCGGCGCCCGCGAGGCGCATGGCGCAGGCTTCGGCGATGTCTTCCTGCGGACCAAGATCAACCTGTTCGGCAATGACAGCGGCCCCGTGGGCCTCGCCATCATTCCCTATGTCAAGGTGCCCTCGTCGGTCCCGGTCATCAGCAATGGCGCCGTTGAAGGCGGCTTGATCGCGCCGCTCGCCTTGCGCCTGCCTCAGGATTACATCGTCACCTTGATGACCGAGGTGGACGAACTGAAGAACGCCGACGATAGCCGCCGATACACCAACTTCGTCAACCTCATCGGTGTCAGCCATCCGCTGCCCGGCGTCGAGGGCGCCAATGCGATGGTCGAGCTGTATTCATCGGCGGGCACCGATCCGGCGTCGCCGCAGATCTACACTTTCGATGCCGCTATGAATTTCCGACTCGACAAGCATACGATCCTGGATGTCGGTCTCAACCTCGGCCTCAACAAGGCAGCACCGAAGGCGCAGATCTATAGCGGAATATCGGTGCGGTTTTGATGGCGAAGCCGGCAGCCGATCGCGAGGCCGGCTACACCCGAAAATGCTTCGACAATTTCAGGCCCTGCGCCTGATAATTCGAACCGATGCGCTGGCCGTACAGGGAATCGGGCCGCGCCAGCATTTTTTCGTACACCAGCCGTCCGACGATCTGGCCGTGCTCGAGAATGAACGGCACCTCGCGCGAGCGCACTTCAAGCACCGCGCGCGAGCCTTGTCCGCCCGCGCCCGCGTAGCCGAAGCCGGGATCGAAAAAACCAGCGTAATGCACGCGGAATTCGCCGACCAGGGGATCGAACGGCACCATCTCGGCGGCGTAATCCGGCGGCACCTGCACGGCTTCCTTCGACGCCAGAATGTAGAATTCGCCGGGATCGAGGATGAGGCTGCCATCGGGCCGCGCCGATATCGCCTCCCAGAATTCATCGACAACATAACCGCTACGGCGATCGATATCGACCACGCCGGTGTGACGCTTGGCGCGGTAACCGACAAATCCGTTGGCGTTTTCACCGGAAAGGTCGACGCTCAGCGCCACGCCGTTGACGAGGTCGGCGTCATCGGCATCGACCAGCCGCTCCAGATTATGAAGTGCGTCAAGTTCATCCGGGGTAAGGATCGCGTCGCCGGTCCGAAAGCGGACCTGACTGAGCCGCGATCCCTCGCGCAGCAGCACCGGAAACGTCTTCGGACTGATCTCCGCATAGAGCGGGCCGTGATAGCCCGCGCCGATCATGTCGAACCGCCGCGTGCCGTCGGCGATCACGCGGGTGAAAACATCCAGCCGCCCGGTCGAGCTCTTCGGATTGGCGGCGGCGACGATTTCCGGCGGCAGCGCGAGGCTCTCGAGTAACGGCACGATGTAGACGCAATTGGTTTCCAGCACCGCGCCGTCGGTCAGATCGATTTCGTGCAGCTTCAATTCGTCGATGCGCTCGGCCACGGTCGCGCCGGGCCCCGGCAAGAAGCTGGCGCGCACCCGGTAGGCGATATCGCCGAGACGCAGATCGAGGCTCGCCGGCTGGATCTGGCTTTCGACGAAGGGATAGGCCGGCAGAATAAGGCCGGCATCCGCCATCGCCGCGATCATGCGGTCGGGCAGAATGCCATTGGCGTCGGGTTGAAGCGTGAATGACACGGTATGGTCCTCGGGATGGCCCTGCTTGCACCATCCAGACGCTGAAAATACGGACTTTTACCGGTTATCCGATGGCTGGCTTGACGGAAAGGGCGCGGCGGAATAAGAGCATGACTTATCCCGTGGTGATTTGAGCCGGCCGGCTTGCAGCCACGTTAAATAAGTCGCTAAACAGGCCGGGGACACGTGTGATCCCGGCCTGTGGAATTTTCCAGGCCGGTTTTTTGTGACCATTTTCCGGTGGTCACGATGGAGGTCACATGTCTGATTCTACCGTGCTCGTGTCATCCACCGCCCGCTACCGCCCCGAGACCCGGCTGGTCCATTCCGGCACGCTACGCTCGCAATTTAACGAAACATCCGAGGCGCTGTTTCTGACGCAGGGTTTCGTCTACGACAGTGCCGAGCAGTGCGAAGCGCGATTCAAGGGCGACGATCCCGGCTTTCTGTATTCGCGTTTTTCCAATCCGACCGTTTCGATGTTCGAGCGCCGCATGATCGAACTCGAAGGCGCCGAAGCCGGACGCGCCGCCGCCACCGGCATGGCCGCGGTGACGACGGCGGTCCTGGCACCGCTGAGGGCCGGCGATCACGTGGTCGCTGCCAAGGCGATGTTCGGATCGTGCCGCTACGTGGTGGAAGATTTGCTGCCGCGCTACGGCATTTCGTCGACGCTGGTCGACGGCCTCGATCTCGACCAGTGGCGCAAGGCGATGCGGCCGAATACCAAGAGCTGCTTTCTGGAAAGCCCGACCAATCCAACGCTCGACGTGCTCGACATCGGCGCCATCGCCGAGATCGCCCATCGGGGCGGCGCTCGGCTGATCGTGGACAACGTCTTTGCAACGCCGATCTGGCAGAGCCCGCTGGCGCTCGGCGCCGATGTCGTGGTGTATTCCGCGACCAAACACATCGACGGCCAGGGCCGCTGCCTCGGCGGAATCATCCTGTCGTCGGAAGCCTTCATTGCCGAACACATCCACACCTTCATGCGCCAGACCGGCCCGTCGATGTCTCCGTTCAACGCCTGGGTGCTGCTGAAGGGGCTGGAGACGCTAGCGATCCGCGTGCGCGCGCAAACCGAAACCGCGGGCGCCATCGCCGATGTCCTGGCGCAGCACCCGAAAATCTCGCGGCTGATCTATCCCGGCCGCGCCGATCATCCACAGGCGGCGCTGGTCAAGAAACAGATGCGTGCCGGATCGACCCTGATCGGTTTCGAGGTCAAGGGCGGCAAGGCCGCTGCATTCCGTTGCCTCAACGCGCTGAAGCTGGCACGGATCTCCA
Source organism: uncultured Pseudomonadota bacterium (assembly GCA_963727225.1). Taxonomy (GTDB): domain Bacteria; phylum Pseudomonadota; class Alphaproteobacteria; order Rhizobiales; family Xanthobacteraceae; genus Bradyrhizobium. The sequence continues at coordinate 91,392 of CAVSFN010000005.1, forward strand.
ACAATCTCGGCGATTCCAAGAGCCTCGTCACCCATCCGGCAACCACGACGCATCAGCGGCTGACGCCGGAGGCGCGCAGTGAGCTTGGGATCAGTGAGGGCTTTATCCGCTTCTCGGCCGGCCTCGAGCATCGCGACGATCTGATCGAGGATTTGCAGTTAGCGCTGGAGCGGGTGTAAGCCCTGACGTCGTTGCGAGCGAAGCGAAGCAATCCATGTCGCTAATGAAAGTGATGGATTGCTATCGTCGCGTTGCTCCTCGCAATGACGCGGACTCACATCGGGCGATAGGTCTGCACGCTGGACGGCACGTTGACGCCGAGCTTGATCTGACCCACCGATTTGATGATGTCGTCGCCGAGCAACTGGGCGAAGCAGGCGTAACCCCAGTCGTTCATGTGCAAGCCGTCGGCGATCACGAATTTGTCGATCGGGATCGCCTGCTCCTCATGCCATTCGCGCATCACCTCGAAGCGCGGAAAAAATCCGACATGGCGGAGTGCTGCGACCTTGCCGAGCAGGCTCACGATCTGGCTCGCGCTCTGCGCGCGCTCGTTGACCCTGGGGGAATATTGCGGATCGACCAGCACGAGATCGGCGCCCGCCGCCTGGATCCGCGCGACGCCCTCGCTGACCAGCTTGGCGGTCTCAACCGGATCGAGGTTGCGCAGCACGGCATTGGTGCCGACCTGCCAGATCACGAGATCCGGCTTCATATCGAGCACCTCGGTCTGCAGCCGGTTCATCATTTCGGGCGCGTCGTCGCCGCCATGGCCGCGAGTGACGACGGTGATGTCGGCGCTCGGATACTGCCGATGCAGTTGGGCCGCGAGCCGGTTGGGATAGGTGAATTCAGGCGACGTTGTGCCGTAACCTTGGGTCGACGACGATCCGAATGCAATGATCGTGACCGGCGCGCCCGATGCCAGCTTGCCCGCCACATGCGGCAGTGAGCCTATCGGGTTGACGCCGCCCTTCGGCGGCAGGCACGGGACGCGGCTGAAAATGTCGCCGGCCGATTTCGCGACTTCCTTTGCCTTTTCGATCGCCTTGGTGGTGAGGCTCTTGGGCTGCGCCGAACCTGGCTGGTCGACGGCGGTCGCATTGCCCGTGCCGATCGTTTGCGATTCCGACGCTCTCAAACTCTCGGATTTGGCAACGCCGGGCAGCGCCGCCTGCTGAATGGCCTGGGCGCGCGCCGGCAGCATCGACGCCGGCGCCAGCAGCATAAACGCGGCGACCGCCGGCACGGCCAGCGATGCAATCCCGCAAAAAGGGCGAACAAAACTCATTAACGCTTAGTCCTCAGTTCTGTTGGGATGGTTCAAGATGCGCCGCGTCGATCACAAATTTCGACAGCGCGCGTGCGAGGCAATCATGGACACGCTTGGCCAATTCGGGGCCGTGCGAAGCACTGAACAGATCGAAATCTCCTGAATCATTCCATTGATGCATGATGGCGAAGCGGTCGAACAGCGGAACGTCGTGCTGCTGCGCCACCACGCGCATATTATCCAGGTAAGGCGGCACAGAAATCATCGTTTCTGTGCGCGGGCTATATTGTAAATTCATCAAAATGACGTCGGCTCCGGCCTTTTGCAGCGCAGCAACCCCGTCATCGACGGCGCTGCGAAAATCATCAGGATCGACCGACCGCATAGCATCGACGGTTCCGGTCTGCCAGACAACCAAAGTAGGCTTTTTTCCATCCAGAAGCTTAACGACGTCGCCGGCAACTTCCGCGGCAGTTTTCTTGGCCTGCAGCTGTACCGATACGTTAACCGTGACCGCTGGCAATTTCTCCCTCAGCACAGCCTGCAACCGGCCGGGATAGGCGCTGCTTTCCGACATGTTGATGGTCGACGACCGGCTGCCAAGCACCAGAATATCCAGCGGGTGGCCGCTTTTAACGGCATCGGTGACCTTGGGCAGCGGGCTCTCGCTCTGCAGCAGGTAAGCTGGAACGTCGCAATTCGGGGCAGCATCCTCCGCGCGCGCGAATGTGGCGGTCAAAAGACCGGCCATCAACATCAGGCCCAGAACGGACCGCGAGTTGGACTTCATAAGCCCCCTCCCGCCATATCGGCGTTGCCGCCGGTGCTTTTTATCCGCGACGCACTCTTGTCGGCCGAGTGTTTGTACCATGAAAACAGCCATGCCGCGGCGGACATGATCAGGATTCCGGAAATACTGACAATGAAATGCAGCACCGCTCCGCCGGAGACCTCGGCCAGCACGAAATAGCCGGCGAACGCGAGGAATACGCCGAGGCAGAAAATCTCCAGCGAATGCTGCCCGCACAGGATCAGCGGCCGCAACCAGGGCGACTTCAACCCGGGCCAGTCCTTCGGCAGCAAGCGCACGGTAACGGCCGCCAGCGCCAGAAAATGCGCGAACCGCAGCACGTCGAGATCGGTCTTGTCGATCGGATACATCCATTGCTCGAGCCAGCGCGGCATCAGAGGGCTAAACTGCGGCACATACCATGTCAGCGTCACGCAGAACGCCGCGAACAGGTAAGCCAGCGAAATCCCCAGCGTGATCCGCGACGAAAGAATCCGCGACATTCGCCGGGCGCCGCCCTCCGCGCACCAGGCGCCGAACACGAACAACAATTGCCAGGCGAAGGGATTGAAGACCCAGACCCCGTTGGGATACGCCGACAGATGCAGATCGTAGTGCCATGTGGCGGCATAGAGCAGCACCGACAGCGCCAGCGTGACGTCAGCCCGCCACTTCAAGAGCCACAGGATCAAGGGGAGAAAGAGCATCAGCACGATATAGAGCGGCAGCACATCCATGTTGACGGGACGAAATCTCAATAGCAGCGCCTCGACGATGGTAACGTCCGGCTGCTTGAGAAAGTCCATGATGCCCATTTCTTCCGAGTACAGCGGGTTCTCGAAACTGGTGGCAACGTAGGAAATCTCCGCGAGAAAAATCGTGAACAGGAACACATGGGCGACGTAGATCTGCCAGACCCGCCGCAGGATGCGCGCGGCCGCGACCACGAAACCGGAATCGCGCATCGCGCGGCCGTAAACGAATGCCGCCGTGTATCCCGAAATGAAGATGAATATTTCAGTGGCGTCGCTGAATCCGTAATTGCGGATCGTGAGCCAGGTCAACAGATTGGGCGGCAGATGATCGATGAAGATCATCCATAGCGCGAGGCCGCGGAACAGATCGAGCCGCAATTCGCGTTCGCCGCCAGCGGAAACCGCTGGCGCCGGCGGCGACAAGACGGCCGACGCCGATGCGCGGCCCGGCGCGATCGCATCCGCGGTCCCGGCAAGGGGCGGTCCGGCAATTCGATCGGCAACGGACGTCATCTGGCACCATCTGGACAAACCGGCTTTGCGCGGAGCCGGCGCGATAGGAAGGAGTTTAACTGCCCTGCACGCAAGTTGCGAAGGTTTAAGGCATCGCGGGGCGCTTTAGGGTGGAACTGTGTTGAAACGACGATTGAAATACCGCAAGTGGATACGTCGGATACCGCCCCGGCGATTGGTTCCGCCGGAACTTTTCGATATGATGCCCATGAAATTTGCGAAAGTCCGCCCGCATGTACCGCGCCGTTACCCGCCAGATCGAAGTCACCGTCGAGCCGAATTTCCTCCCCGAGCGCTCGTCGGCCGAGCGATGTGAGTTTTTCTGGTCCTACACCATCGTCATCACCAACACCGGCGAGGAGACGGTACAACTGCGGACTCGACACTGGATCATTACCGACGCTTCGGGCCGGAAACAGGAAGTCCGCGGCGAAGGCGTGGTCGGCGAGCAGCCGGTGCTCGCGCCAGGCGAACGCTTCAAATACACCAGCGGCGTGCCGCTGCCGACCGCGTCGGGATTCATGACCGGCCGCTACCAGATGGTGAGCGAGAGCGGCGAGCGGTTCGAAATCGACGTGCCGACGTTTTCACTCGACAGTCCCGACAGCAAGCGGGTGCTGAATTAGCTGATCCTTGCTTTTCGTCGTCCCGGCTCAAGGCCGGGACGACGGGGAGTTTGCCCCTACCCCGCCAGCCCCGTACCGCCATACAGCCACGCCAGATCGTTATAATAATCCTCCGACGTCTTCGCGCTCATGATCGCATTGCGGATGCGGGCGTGTTCGCCCGAGGGATGATAGATGTGCTCGCCGATGGCGCGCGATAGCAGTTGAATGCGCGCGGTGCGCGGGAAACGCTGCGCACCATAACGCTCGAGCGCAGTGGCGGGGTCGTCCGGAAAGGCGCCCAGCATGTGCGACAGGCACACCGCGTCCTCCAGCGCCATGCAGGCGCCTTGCGCGAAATACTGCAGCATCGGGTGCGCGGCATCGCCAAGCAAGGCGACGCGGCCATCGACCCAGCGTTCGCTGGGATCACGGTCGCACAGCACCCAGAGCCGCCAGTTCTTGCCGTGGCGGATGATAGCTTGCGCGCGCGCATGCACATGCGCAAAGCCCTGCATCACCTCGTCGTCGGACACCGGCTTGCCGGCAACCGGCTCCGGCGCATCGTTGTGGCAGGTGACGACGAGATTGAACACCTTCCAGCCCGACAGCGGATAATGCACGATGTGGCATTTCGGGCCGGCCCATAGCGTCGCCGCATTCCAGCGCAGGTCTTCCGGCATTTCATCGGCCGGAATCACCGAACGATAGGTGGTATGTCCGGAAACCCGCGGCGGCCCGTCGCCAATGACGGATTTGCGGATATTCGACCACAGGCCGTCAGCGCCGATCAGCAGCGATCCGGTGACGCGTTCGCCGGAGGCAAGCCGTGCCGTCACCGACGCGCGGTCCTGATCGTAGCCGAGGACTTCGCAGTTCACGCGCAGGTCGATCAGGTCGTGATCCCTGCAGGCTTTGAGGAAGACGCCATGCAGATCGCCACGATGAACCACCGCATAGGGATTGCCAAAACGCGCCCGGAAAGCGTCGCGCAAATCCACATGACAGATCTCTTCGGCCGTCAGCGCATCCATCAGCCGCATCTGATCGACATAAACAGCCATGCCGCGCGCCGCCTCGCCAACGCCGAGATAGTCGAAGGCATGGAAGGCGTTGGGCCCGAGCTGGATGCCGGCGCCGATCTCGCCAAGTGCTGCGGCCTTTTCGAGCAGGATCGAGCGCAAGCCCTTCTGGGCCAGCCCCAGTGCCGCCGCGAGGCCGCCGATGCCGCCCCCCGCAATCAGCACCGGTCGCGCGCTTGATCCCGGTCCCATCAGCCTGATTTCTTGAAATGCTCGAGCGCGTCTTCGGCGCGCAACGGCACGCGTGACGCCTCGTTGTTGAGATCGACCAGTTGCGTCAGCAGCGCCATCAGCGTCTTGCGGTCGGCCGGTTTCAGCGGCTGCAGCATCCGCGCCTGCGCGCGATCGACCGACGGGATGATATCGCGCAGCAACGCAGCACCTGCTCTGGTCAGATGCAGCAGCTTGACCCGCTTGTCCTCGGCGGCCGGCTTGCGCTCGATCAATTGCTTGGCCTGCAGCCGCTCGATCACGCTGCCGAGGGTCGAGCGGTCGAACGCGATGACGGCGGAGAGGCGCGTGGCATCGATGCCGGGATGGGTGCGGATCGCGACCAGGGCGGCATATTGCACCGGCGTCAGGTCGTGGGCCCGACATTCCTCCATGAAAATCGCCACCGCGATCTGCTGCATCCGGCGAAACAGATAGCCGGGCGCGGTATAGACCGCGTCCATCGTGATCGGTGCGGATTTATTCGGCATCGGGCTGCCGCTCCGGAGCGGCGTCGGCGAACGCCTTGAGGTCTTTTGCAGCCGTTTCGGCTTTCAGCAGGCGCGGAAAGACGGCGAGATCGACGCCGAAACGCCGCGCATTGGCAAGCTGCGGCACCAGGCAGAGATCGGCCAGGGTCGGCGCCGCTCCGAAGCAGAACGGCCCGGGCTCGTTCGCAATCAATGTTTCGCAAGCGGTGAGGCCCTCGCGGTTGGCCCATGCCGCCCAGGCCGTCACTTGTTCGTCGGGCAGACCGAGTTCGCGCAACCGCGCCAGAACCTTGAGATTCTGCACCGGGTGGGTATCGCAGGCCAGCACCATCGCAAAGGCGCGGACCTTGGCGCGGCGCAGCGGATCGGTCGGAAACAGCGGCGGTTCAGGATGGGTCTCATCCAGCCATTCGATGATGGCCAGCGACTGGGTGAGGATCACGCCGCGATCGTCCTGCAGCGTCGGCACCAGCCCCTGCGGATTGATCGCGAGATAGGCCGGATCGCGCTGCTCGCCCTTGCGCAGATGGTGCGGCAGGTGATCGGCGCTCAAACCCTTCAGGTTCAACGCGATTCGGACCCGGTAGGCCGCGCTGCTGCGGAAATAGCCGTGCAGCTTCATCGGAACCTCCCTCAAGGCTTCTGGTTTTCTTAGTTGCGTCATTGACGCTATCCACTTTGTAAGTATGCTGTCAATAATTGACCCATACAGACCCATAAGAACGAGACGGGAGGCTGCCATGGAAGCCGTACAGAAGACCCCGGAGCGGGAGGCGTTCTACCGCAAGATCGACGGCGAGAATCTCTCGGCGCTGTGGAACGTGATGGGCGATCTGATCACGCCGGAGCCGAAAAGCGCCTGCCGCCCGCATCTGTGGAAATTCGACGCTATCCGCGACTACATGACCGAGGCCGGCAGGCTGATCACCGCCAAGGAAGCCGAGCGGCGGGTGCTGGTCTTGGAAAATCCCGGGCTTCGCGGCCAGTCGAAAATCACCACCTCGCTGTTTGCCGGCGTGCAGATGGTGATCCCGGGCGATGTCGCGCCGGCGCACCGGCACAGCCAGTCGGCGCTGCGCTTCGTGCTCGAAGGCAAAGGCGCGTTTACCGCGGTCGATGGCGAGCGCACCGCGATGGCGCCCGGCGATTTCGTGATCACGCCATCGATGACCTGGCACGACCACTCCAACCAGACCTCGGAGCCGATGTTCTGGCTGGACGGGCTCGATATTCCGCTGGTGCAATTCCTCGATGCGTCGTTTGCCGAAGGATCGGATGAGGATCAGCAGAAGATCACGCGTCCCGCCGGCGACAGTTTTGCGCGTTACGGCCACAACCTGCTGCCGGTCGACATCAAGCGCACCTCGAAGACCTCGCCGATCTTCAATTATCCCTACCACTACACCCGCGATGCGCTGGAGCAGGCCAAACTGCGCGACGAATGGGACGCCTGCCACGGACTGAAACTGAAATTCTCCAATCCCGAGACAGGCGATTTTGCGATGCCGACCATCGGCACCTTCATCCAGTTGCTGCCGAAGGGCTTCAAGACCGCGCGCTATCGTTCGACCGACGCCACGGTGTTTGCGGCAATCGAAGGCAAGGGGCGTTCGCGGATCGGCGAGCAGACCTTCGAATGGGGTCCGCGCGACCTGTTCGTGGTGCCGAGCTGGCAGTGGGTCACCCACGAGGCCGACGAAGATTCGGTGCTGTTCAGTTTTTCGGACCGACCGGTGCAGCAAAAGCTCGATCTGTTCCGCGAAGATCGCGGCAATGCGTGAATCTCTGTCGTCCCGGCCTTGAGCCGAGACGACGAAGCGAGAACCTTCATCTGAATTCAGGATGGTGGTCGCTTCGCCTCGATGGCCTCGATCCAGCCTGCGAACGTATCCAGAATTTCGTGCATCACCTGTTCGTCCTTGCGCCCCGAGCGCGCGAGCACATGGAAGGAATGATCGGCCTCCGCCACCCAATGCAGCGACGCCGACGGCCCGAGTTTTTCGACGACGGGTTCGAGCAGCTTCACGTCAGCCAGATTATCCCGAGTGCCTTGCATAAACAGCATCGGAACGTGGACATCGGACAGGTGCATCGCCCGATCGGTAGACGGCTTGCCCGCCGGATGCAGCGGAAAGCCCAGGAAGGCTAATCCATGGACGCCGGCCAGCGGCTCAAGCGCCTGCGCCTGTGAGGTCATGCGTCCGCCGAACGATTTACCGCCCGCGATCAGAAACATCCCGGGCAGCATCGGCCGGCTTCCGCCACCGCGGCTCGCACGGCGGCATGAGCGATCGCCGGCGGGTCAGGCCGACGGCTCGCTCTTTCCATATAGGGGAATTGATAGCGCAACGTCGCCACACCGCGTTCGCCAAGACCCGCGGCGACCCGCTCCATGAAGGAATGGGTCATCCCTGCGCCTGCGCCATGGGCAAACACAAAACAGGCGCGTGCCTGGGCGGGGCGGATCAGAAGCGCGGAGATCGTTGCCGCCTTCCCGACCGTGATTTCAAGTTTTTGCGGGCTGACAACTTTCATCTTACCGGCCGGTATTCATCACATGGTTGGCATGGTTGCATGCCCCGGTTGCTGTTGCATACCCGATTGCTAAAGTTTGGCCGGCGGCGGAATTCGTCCGAACAGCTCTTCCAGTGCGAGCCCGATCGAAAGCAGCCGCCCATCGCTGCCGGCCGGACCGTCCAGTTCCATGCCAACAGGCAATGCGCTGGTTGCACCCAGTGCGATCGGGATCTGAAGACCGGGGATGCCGGCATTGCTGCCGGGGTCGGTGTTCTGAATATACATGACGAAATTCGCCAGATCGCTTGAGTCGGGATTGGAAGCGACCGCTACCTTCGGCACGGTCGGAAATACGATCGCATCGAGACGGTTGTTCGCAAAGGTGTCGCGATAAAGCTGTTGCAGGGCCGGGCGCGCGGTCTTGATCGCCGCCTCGTAAGCGGGCTTTGCATCCACGACAGTATCGTCCGGGCCCGGCAGTTTGCGCGGAATCACCAGGCCCTCATAGGTGCCCTTGACGTCGGGACTGGCGATGCCTCTTACCAATTCCTCGATCGATATTTTCGCGCCGCGTTTGAGATAGGCGACCATATCGTCATAGGCCTCGTAGAGCGCGACTGGAAAACCAACCTGTCCGTTCAGCTCCATCAGATCAGGCATATCGACGTCGACTAACGTCACGCCGGCCGCCTTCAATTTCTCATGCGCCGCGGCGATCGCCGCCGCGGTGTCGCCGTCGAGGTTCGCCATCGTCGCGGCGACGACGCCGAGCCGGATGCCCTTCAGGTCGGCGGCCTCAATTCCCGGCTGGCCGGAGATGATGCGATCGAGCAGCACGACATCGGCGATTGATCCCGCCATGACCCCCGCCGTATCGCGGGTGTGGGAAATCGGAGCGATGCCGGCCTGCGGATAGCGTCCGACGGTTGGCCGTAGCGACGCGCAACCGTTGAGCGCGCAGGGAATGCGCACCGATCCGCCGGTATCCGTCCCGATCGTCGCTGGAATGATGCGCGCGGCGACCGCAGCGGCATTGCCCGATGAAGATCCGCCGGCGATCTTCGCCGTATCGTAAGCGTTGCGAACGCCGAATTCGGTGCCGGTCTTGAATGCAGTGTTGTAGCCGGAAACGCCGAAGGCCAGTTCGTGCATATTGGTTTTGCCAATGATGATGGCGCCGGCTGCGCGCAGTTTCGCCACTATGGGAGCATCCTCGGCAGGAATGTAGCCCTTCAGAGCGGGCGTCCCGGCGGTCGCGGGCAGCCCCGCCACTTCGATGTTGTCCTTGACGGCGATCGGCACGCCCCCCAGCGGTTTGCAGGGCTCGCCTCGCGCACGTGCCGCGTCATAGGCGCGGGCCGCCTCCATGGCTCCCGTCTCGTCCAGCGTAATGAATGCATTCAGTTCGGGGCGAGCCTTTGCCCGCGTCAGTGCGGCCGTGACCAACTCCACGCTGGTATACTTGCCGGCACAGATGTCGGACGCCGCCTGCGTCGCGGTCAGATGATCCAGATCGAATGCTGATTGCGCCTGAGCCAAAGGCTTTTTCTTTACAAAATGTCGCTGAGGTTTGGCGATCCCGGCATGACTCGAACATGCGACCTACGGTTTAGGAAACCGTCGCTCTATCCGGCTGAGCTACGGGACCGAAGCCCCGCTGAAAGCCGCGGGCGCTTGGAAGCTTCATATCAGAGCGGCCGCGCAATCGCCAGCCTCCGATTTTTAAACAGCCAACACAAGAGTCCGCATTCCCGCGGCGCGATGCACCCGAGTTTTGCTTGAACGATCTGCCCAACAAAGGGCGTGGGGAATGCCGGGTGCCCGTTGCACCCGCAGCCGCGTGCGCGAAGTGTAGAAAGCACACGCGTTAGTCACCACGGTCGCACCGGGACACCCGGCATTCCCGCACGCGATGGTTTTAACGGTTTCCTTCGTACTCTCCCCGGTGATCGGGCTTTGTTGTCACCGTCGCCCCACGGAAGATTTCTTCCGCGAAACTTGACACCAACCATTGAGGCGTCAGGACCACACGACTTCGCCGTCCGCAAGATCACGCGCTCGTCAGTCGCGCAACTCGCGTCCATCGCATCCCAACCCTACGTTCGTGACGATCGCGAAACGCCCCTCTGTATCGGGCCGGGATGCGATAGATATAGACGTGATTTGGGTGAAATGGGAACGAGAATATTTTTGCGAAGGGGGACTGGACTGCTAGCATCAGCTTGATCCGGTTCAACAAATCACGCTGAGCGCGCGGGGCAGCTTAGCCCAGCGGATCGCGCCTATGGCCGCCCGATGACAGGCCGCCGTGCGATCCGATCGCTGGATGAGGCGGGCCATGCGGTTGGACGTCTGCGCAGCAACGCCCGATCAATTAAGTGCACTGTCTCATTGAAAGGGTGCAGTCCAAACCTGTCACAGAAATTACCGTGTCTCACTGACGGGGTGCAGTCCAGCACTGTCACCGTAATTCAAGGTGAGCGACATTCCTTGAATCACATCGGATTCGTATGAATTCAAGGAGTTTCCGAACGGGCACTGAAGTTCAATGGCGGCGGCGTTAAGTTTTCTTTGAACGGCGCTATCCGCAAATTCTTTGCATCAAGGTCAAAACTCGTCAGATCAACGCTTCGAAAAACTTCATCTTGATAGCTCTTTATATAATACATCCTGGCGCGCAGATCAGCGATAGTTGTCCATTGTGTATATTCGAGATCCCCTCCTTGCGATGCCGTGCGGATGAATCCGACCGGAATATCGAAATTGTTCAGAACATGTTCGGCCAATCGCACGGTCTGGGGGCCGTCGGGGAGTTGCTTCGCCGATTGCACGTAGGCAAGCGCGCGGATGAAGCGGGATGGCGGCGTGGGATCACCTGGAATGCCGAGCAGGCCGGAGCCCTGCCCCAAGGGCGAGAATGTCTGTCCCGAAACTTTCAGAGGATCGGCGTCCACTGGGGAGATCTTCACATAATTCCGAATGTTGGTCAGATGCCAGTCGAACGTGGGCGAGTTGGTCAGCACGCCCAGCGGGTTGTCATAGACCTTCAGCTTGCCGTCCACCGGCTCGATAACGATCGACGCGCCCGTCGCGTCATGGAGCGTGAAGTGAAGCGGCAATGTGAAACTAACAATCGGCGCCGGAATGTCGATGATCGACATTTTATTGTTCGCCACCGCGTCCTTCACTTCCTGAACGGTGGCGAAATTCGTCAACGCCCAGGTCAGAAATTCCCACGGTGCGACCGATTTCTGTGGATCGGCGTCTTTCGGCGAGGCATAGCCAACGTAGCCCGGAAGATAGAGGCCGCCACCGGCAAGGCCTTTTTCATTCATGCCGTCGGCGACGAATGGCTCGCCAAAACTCATGACACCAACGATGGCATAGCGCGCCGTCCAATCGATGCTCTGCATGCCGCTGGGGCGAGTGCCAACATACTTGTAATTGCGCGGAACCACGACGACGTCGGGCTGTATCGCAATCGCATATTCCATGGTTCTGCCGTAAACGGGCGTACCATCCGCTGCGTTCAGAAGGATGCTTGTGCAGGCCTGAGCCGGCGCTGTGAGCGCCATCAGGCCGGCGAGGCACGCGGCGCTGGTCCGACCGACCAATCCATTAAACATGCAAATTGCTCCTCGACGGTTCTTTGAGTTTGATCTCGGGTGACCGGTTCAGCGCGACGGTCGTTCGGTGCGGCGAGTTATTTCAGAATTTGAAGCTGAATGCGGCCGAAACCCGTGTCGCCGCGGAATGTATTCTTGACAGCGATCTCGTGTGTCCATTTCGCGAGAACGCTGAGTGGCATTCCGTTTACCTCGAAGGAGTATGTCGCCGCTGGTCCCAACGCCCAAACGCTTGCTTTGTCAGGTCCGAGGGTCGCGCCCGATCCACTGTCACCGGTGACCTGCTCCATCAGATATCCGACCATACCGATCGTCCACGCTGGATTCAGCTGCTTCCCCAGGGTCCAATCCAGATGAAATATGTTGCCAGTCAGTTAATTGGTGGCGTGATCGAATTCTGGGAATGGTGACCTGAAGACGCAACATAATCAAGGTGAGCGGGAATATATGGCCGGTAATTATGAGTTAATCCCCTCACGAATCCCCTCATTTTGATGTGACCATGCCCCTGACCCATCTGCAAACACCATGCCGTGTTAGGGAACCGGCGCGAATCGGGCCTATAGCGAGGTCACATCAAAATGAGGGGATTCGTGAGCATCCACCCCGCATCGAGTGTGGGGGGCCTTCGCAGGAGCCGCAGGTTAAACGGTGATAGTGCCCCGCGGCGCCGGCGACTTCAACGCGCCCGCTAACCCTTGCGGATCGTCGGTGCCGATGCGACGAACATCGCTGGACTTCAAGTGCAGTTCGACAGCGTCGAGGCCCGACACGTTGTAGAGCCGGAAGCCCGGCCGCATTCGGATGCCGAAGCCGTTCCACCAGTGGTTACGCACCACCGCAAGCGTTTCGATGTCATCCAGCGCAAGCCGGTAGGTCCAGAATCCGGGACCGAAATGCCATCGCAATTCCCCGCCGTTCACTTCAACGGTCAAGGATGAGAACATGAATGCAATGGCAATGAGAATAATCAGCACGGCCACCGGCGGCCATTGCCCGGTCCGCCACGCGATCGCGGCATCGACCGCGGCAAGGACCAGGCAGAGAAACATGATCAAAGTGCGCGCGCTGCGTGTGACGATACGGCATGACTGTAGCCCTCCCATCTGGAAACACGGATCCAACCGGGGCGCCTCATTTTGCGGCTTTTATTTCTTTTTTGACGCGTTTTCTTCACGCGAATTCCGGTATCCACCCCGCATCAAGTGCGGGGCAGGCTTTCGCTGGAAAACGCTTCTGTCTCGCCGTTTGGTCGCCGAAATCCGCGCCGGGGTTCATGATGCGTCGCGATTCGTTCGACCTCCCATGCTCGTCAATTGGGCATGAATGTGACCCGCCCTCACAACACGGAACAAAGTTAGTAACTCGCGCTGGGAAAAATCGCCGGTTCCGGGGTGACAAGATGGCAGATAATGACGACAATCGTGATAAATTGTGTCGTCGAAACTCGCGTTGAGAATTGAACTTTTGAGAATGATGTCGCGCATATCGATATTGTTGATGGCCGCGATCACCGCCGGTCTGGTGCTGACGCCGCGCGCCCACGCGGGGTGGTGGGGCACGCGCGCGCCTGTCGATTTTGAGGAATGCGCCGATGCCGCCGAAAAGGCTGCTACCCGCGAAGCAAAGGCGGCGGCGCTGATCGAATGCAACGCAAAATTTGCCGGACGGCGCAAGCCCGGCGGCGGCTACACTTATTTCGATTTCATGCAGAACCGGACCTTCGATATCGCAGGCCCGAATCCGACCCCGCAAGAGCAGAAGCGGATCGACGAACAATATACCGAGTTCCTCGACCGCGAGCGGCAGAGCACGATCGCGGCGGCGTTCGCTGTAAAACAGCAACAGCAACAGCAAAAACTGCAGCGGGCCACCTTCAGGAGCGAGACGGAAAAGGTACCCGTGCCAATCGCAGCACCCAACAAGCCGTCGGTCGCGGCCGGCAATGCCAAGCGCCTGAAAGCCTCAAATTGCGCAAGCCATTCCTTCTCCTGCGACTGGCCGCAGCTTTCCGAAAAGCTCAACGATCTGAAAAAAGCGCTGTTCGGCTCTGCTTCAACCAAAGACAAACGCGGCTGACGGTCGCCGTCCTTGCCAACGGGTCGGCATCGTTTTCAATCGATGCCGCGGTGCTTTTGCTTCACGTGGCGGCGGGATACCCGATGGCGAGCAGACGGGTCCGGTTGATGAACCGTCGACGCGTTTCGCTGCTCCTGCAATCGCGCATCGTAGCCCGGCGACGGGGTAACGGTCGGCGGCGCCGACCTTGCCGGCACCATTGAAACCCAGCCGCCAAACGACAGCACTGCGGCAACGGCGACGGCGGCGGAAAATCGTCTCATGTCGGTGCTCCCGGCCGGATCTGGTCCGGCGTCAGCCTGGGCGAACCGTTGCCGGCCGCTTCGGCGCTCTTGATCAACGCGACAATGCGCCGGGAGAGCGGGACCGGCAACCCGTGCCGGTCGGCGATCTCGGTGATAACGCCCTGCAGGTAGTCGATTTCGGTGCGCCGGCCGCGCTGCAGGTCTTCCCACATCGACGAGCGCGCCTCGGGATCGATCTTCATGGTCCGCCCCAGCAACATCCCGAACACGGCGTCGGGTAACCGCAGCAAATGGGGTGTCCAGCCGGCCGGGATCGGCGTCGATGACACCGGCTTGATGCCTTCCGCCCGGATTGCCGCGAGCCCCTCGGCCATCTGATCGGCGAACAGGACGCGCCAGACGCGCTGGCTGAGTTGTTGGCGCAACGGCAGACCGGACAGCGCGTTGAGCGCATTGTTGAGATTGACCAGCAGTTTGCCCCACTGCACGCCGGCGATGTTGCCGGAGGAACGCATAGTCAGGCCCTGCACCGACAGTTGATCCGCGGTGCCGGTGTCGTTTTGTTCGAGGACGATATCGCCCGACGTGGCGCGATGAAACCGGCCCTGGCCGAGAGCGATGACATTGAACGGCACCATGCCCGCCAGCACCTGCCGCCCGGGCAATCGTTCGCGCAATACAGACACGTTGCCGACGCCGTTCTGCAGGCTGATGACGACGGCATCCGCGGGAGCGTGCTGCGCGATCACATCCGCGATCCCGGCGGTATCGGCGCTCTTGACGGTGACCAGCACCACGCCGGCCTCGGTAAAAATTGCAGGGTTTTCCGACAGCGTCAGCCGGTCCGGCGCGATCCGCCGCTCGGAGCCCTCGAATCTGGTCAGCCGCAAACCGTTGTCTTCGATTTCCTGCAGGACGCGCGGGCGCGCCAGCAACGCCACAGGGCGTCCGGCAGCCGCAAGCATGCCGCCGACAAAGCAGCCGATGCTGCCGGCCCCGGCAATGCCAACAAGCTTTCCGGGAATCATCCTGCCCTGCCCTCAACCGATCCCCGGCTAGAGCGCGATACGTTTTGGTTGAATTGGCATCGCGCTCTATGTTTTTGTTTGAGCATGATCTTTTTCGGAAAACCGGTACCCACTTTTCCGGATCAAGGTTTAGCAGACCCTGCCTTCGCTGCCTATTCGAAGGGCGGCCGCGGCTCGCGGGGTGTGCGCCTTGTAACCGTCATGGCGCACCGTTATGTTTCCCGGCGGGCGGGCACCTGGCAGGAGGAGACTATGGGTTTACTCGACGTACTCAACGGCATGCAGAATGGCCCGCGCGGCCCCAGCACTCCGAGCCCACAAAGCAGCGGCAGCGGCAGCGGAATGTCGCCGATGACCATGGCGATCCTTGCATTGCTCGCGTTCAAGGCAGTCAAACACTTTACCGGGAGTCAGCCGGGCGCTACTCCGGCCCCGGCACCTGCACCATCGTCAGGTAATACCGCGAATGCCGGCCCGACCGGCGGCGGAGGGCTCGGCAGTCTCATCCCCGGTGGATTGGGCGGCCTGCTCGCAGGCGGTGCTGCGGGAAGCGTGATCAGCGGCGGGCTTGGTGACCTGCTCAAGCAACTCCAGCAGAGTGGCCATGGCGAAACCGCCAATTCATGGGTGAGCCCAGGTCCGAACAAGCAGATCGCGCCGGGCGACCTTGCCAACGCCCTGGGCGCCGATCAGATCAACAGCCTGATGTCGCAAAGCGGCCTGTCGCGGGACGAACTGCTATCGGGCCTGAGCCAGCATTTGCCCGAGGTGATCAACCATCTGACGCCGGACGGACGGCTGCCGACCGAGAGCGAGCTAGCGGGACGGCTTTGACGCCGGTCGTCATGAGCTTTTGAAATTCTGCTTTTTCGGAAAGGGACAACAGCTATGAGCGGCATTCTCTGGGTCATCATCGTCGGCTTCGTCGCCGGAATTATCGCGCGAATGATTTCGCCGGGCCCGAACAACCCGAGCGGATTTATCCTGACGGTGGTGCTCGGCATTGCCGGCGCGTTTCTCGCAACCTTCATCGGTCAGTCGATCGGTCATTACGGTCCGGACCAGGGCGCCGGCTTCATCACCGCCACGATCGGCGCGCTGGTGGTGCTGTTCATCTGGAACAGGCTGGTGGCCAGCCACGTGATTTCCGACCCCGGCGCGAAGTAGAGAGCGGAGTTGCTTCCCGTCGTTTCTCCGTCATGGCCGGGCTTGTCCCGGCCATGACGGACTTAAAGCCCTATTCCATTGGCCGGATTTTGAGTCAGACACTCAGCTGACGA
Organism: uncultured Pseudomonadota bacterium; assembly: GCA_963727225.1. Taxonomy (GTDB): domain Bacteria; phylum Pseudomonadota; class Alphaproteobacteria; order Rhizobiales; family Xanthobacteraceae; genus Bradyrhizobium. Next base: position 107,886 of record CAVSFN010000005.1, read on the forward strand.
GATGCAGGCCGGCGTCCATCCGCACCAGTTCGCCGGTCATGTTGCTTGATGGCGGCGTCGCCAGAAAACACACGAGTGCTGCGATATCGTCGGCCGACGAAGCGACCTTGAGCGGCACTCTGGCCACGACATTGTCGCGCACCTGCTTGGCGGCGGCCTCGCCGCGGCCCTTCGTAAACCAGGGCGTATCGATATAGCCCGGACAGACGGTGTTGACGCGGATCAGCGGCGCCAGCGCGCGCGCCAGCGAATAGGTGATGGTGTTCAGCGCGCCCTTGCTCGCGGCATAGGCGACCGAAGAGCCGATGCCGCTGATGCCGGCAACCGACGACACGTTGACCACCGCGGACGCACGCCCCGACGCCTTCGCACCCGCCTCCAGCAGCGACCTTGCCGCCCGCACCATCTGGAACGGACCGATGGTGTTGACGCCGAACAGCCGCTGAAAATCTTCCGCCGACAACCCGTCCAGATTGTCGTGCGCCACATGCTTGGTGGTGCCGGCATTGTTGATCAGCGCATCGAGACGTCCCCACGGTGCGGCGGCCGCGACGATCTTCCTGCAATCCTCGTCACGGGACACATCGCCCTGCACGACAACCACTTCGCCGCCCGCCGTCCGGCACAGATCGGCGGTCTGTTCGGCTTCCTTTTGGCTCGAGGAATAATTGACCACGATGCGCGCGCCGTCCTTTGCCAGAATGACCGCGGTCGCCGCTCCCAGACCGGAGGCAGAACCCGTTACAATCGCGCACAAACCATCCTTCGACATCCGCATTTCCTTTTTTTGATTTTGGCTTTTTCCGCTGTCACGCGCGATCTATTTCTTTATTTGACGCGTTTTCTTCACGCGAACCGGTAACCACTTCGCTGGAAAACGCTCTACCATATCGCGCGGCGAAATGCCTGCAAATCAGCGAAACTCCGTTGCGCGGAATTTGCCTGGCGGCCTTTCGGTTCATGCCGGCCCCGCAGAGGCACCTGCGGACTTCGGCGCTTGTCATGGCAGTGGCTTTTCCTCATCATGCGGTGCAAGAAAAGGCCGCATTCAGAGCCCGGCGGAAGTGTCGAGCTAAATGGGCGCGGATTGAAAAACGGGGAACGCTGTGGCGGAGAGTGAGAACATTGTCGCCGAGAACATTGTCGTCGAGACCGCGGAGCGAATATTCGCGGATCTCGCCGACCCACAAACCATCAACCGCGACAGCAAAGGCGGCTGGAAAGCGCCGCTCTGGCAGGCGCTGACCGAAGCCGGATTGCCATTATCCTGGGTAGCGGAAGATTGCGGCGGCTCGGGCGCCAGCATGGCCGAAGGCTTCAGCGTTTTGAGTGCCGCAGGGCGTTTCGCGATCGCGGTACCGCTTGTCGAGACGATGCTGGCGGGATGGCTGCTGTCGCAAGCCAAAATCGCCTCGCCGGAAGGCGCCATGACCGTGGCGCCCGCAAGCCCGAAAGACCGCATCGCGCTCGGTGCCGACGGTACCCTGTCCGGCCGCGCGCGCGGCGTTCCTTTCGCAAAGGACTCCGGCCACATCGCCGTGCTGGCGCAAGGCGCGGCCGGTCTCTTCATCGCGCTGGTCGCCACCAGCGCTTGCCGAATCGAGGCCGGCCTCAATCTCGCCGGCGATGGCAACGACACCGTGACGTTCAATAACGTGCAACCTGCTAGCCTCAAGCCGGCGCCAAAGGGCTTCGATCAGACCTCGCTGATGCTGATGGGCGCGGTGGCGCGAAGCCTGCAAATTGCCGGGACGCTTAAATCGATGCTCGATATCAGCGTGCGTTACTCCAACGAGCGCGTCGCGTTCGAAAAGAAAATCTCCAAATTCCAGGCCGTGCAACACAATCTCGCAAGGCTCGCAGGAGAGACCGCGGCGGCGATGACCGCGGCCAGTTCGGCGGCGGACACAATCGCCAATGCCGGCGAATTCGACGATGCGGTTTTCCTGGAAGCAACGGCAGCCAAAATCCGCTGCGCCGAGGCCGCCGAAAAGGGTGCTGCGATCGCCCATCAGGTTCATGGCGCGATCGGCTACACGCTCGAACACATACTGCATCGCTACACCATGCGCGCGCTGGCATGGCGCGACGATTTCGGCAATGAGAGCTACTGGGCGGTGGAACTCGGCAAGCGCGTCGCCGCGCGCGGCGCCGATGAATTGTGGCCGCTGGTCGCATCGCGCTGACATCCGGGATATTCGGGTACACATGAATAGAGATCTGACATGACCACAGCCCTCCGTTTCGATCCTATCCGCCTGCCGGCCGAATGCGAAAAGCTGCGCAAGGAAGTCCGCGGCTTTCTCGCTGAAGAAATCGCAGCGGGCACCTTCGATCCGCACAATCCGCAAGGCGGCGACACCGACGTTCCCGGCTTTAGCAAACGGGTCGGCGAGCGCGGCTGGATCGGCATGACCTGGCCAAAGAAATATGGCGGCCACGAGCGCAGCTTTCTGGAGCGCTATGTGGTCACCGAGGAAATGCGCGTCGCCAATGCGCCGACGCGGCGGTTTTTCGTGGCCGATCGCCAGAGCGGCCCGGTGTTGCTGAAATATGCGCCCGAGCATATCAAGATGGACATCCTGCCGCGCATCTGCCGCGGCGAAGTGTGTTTCTCGATCGGCATGAGCGAGCCCAATTCCGGCTCGGATCTGTTCGCCGCCAAGACCAAGGCGACGAAAACCGACGGCGGCTGGCTGATCAACGGCACCAAGATCTGGACCTCGGCCGCACAGGTTGCCAATTACATGCTGGCGATCTTCCGCACCTCGCCGCCGACCAAGGAAAACCGCCGGCACGGCCTGACGCAGTTTCTCGTCGACATGAAAACGCCGGGCATCAAGGTCAACCCGATCGCGCAATTGACCGGCAAGGCCGAATTCAACGAGGTGGTATTCCAGGACGCCTTCGTGGCGGACGATCACATGCTCGGCGAAATCGACGGCGCCTGGAAGCAGGCCACCAGCGAGCTCGCCTACGAACGCAGCGGGCCGGAACGATTTCTCGAGACCTATTACGTGCTGACCGAACTGGTTCGCGCGCTTGGCGAGGAGCCCGACAACCGCGGTGCCGAAGGGATCGGACGGCTGGTCGCGCAGCTGCACACCATGCGCCGCATGTCTGTGTCGGTCGCGGGCATGCTGCATGCCGGCAAGGAGCCGGTGGTCGAGGCGTCCATCGTCAAGGATATCGGCACGATCTGGGAACAGCAATTGCCGCAGCGGGTGCGCGAACTGGCGGCTTTCGTCGAACCGGATGCCAGCAATCACGAAATTCTCGACACGGTATTGCCGTTCGCCATGAAGGTCGCGCCCAAGCTTACCATTCAGGGCGGCACCACCGAGGTGCTGCGCGGCATCATCGCGCGCGGGCTCGGACTGCGCTGACGCGCGCCCACTTCACAACAATACTGGAGACCACATCATGGCAAAATTCACGGATATCGGCGTCGAGAAAGCCGGCCACGTCACCACGATCGAGATCCAGCGGCCGCCGCTGAATTTTTTCGATGTCTCGCTGATCAACCAGATCGCCGATGCGCTGACCGACATCGACAATGATCCGGAAGCCCGTGCGGTGGTGCTCGCAGCCCAAGGCAAGGCCTTCTGCGCCGGCGCCAATTTTGGCGATCCGGCGCGGCAGGAAGCCGAAGCCAAGGAAAAGACCGACCCGGTCTCGCATCTTCCGATCAACCACCTCTATGTCCAGGCGGTGCGGATTTTCCGCAACAAGAAACCGATCGTCGCCGCGGTCCATGGTGCTGCGATCGGCGGCGGACTGGGGCTTGCGGTGGCGGCGGATTTTCGCGTCACCTGCCCTGAGGCGCGCTTCGCCGCCAATTTCACCAAGCTCGGCTTTCATCCCGGCTTCGGACTGACGACGACGCTTCCCGAACTGGTCGGCAGGAACAACGCGGAATTGATTTTCTATACCAGCCGCCGGATCACCGGTGAGGATGCGACCCGGATGGGCCTCGCCAATGTCTGCGTGCCGCAGGATCAGGTGCGCGCCGCCGCCATGAAGCTTGCCTCCGAGATCGCCGAATGCTCGCCGCTCGGTCTGCTCTCGACCCGCGCCACGATGCGCGCGGGCCTTGCCGAGCGTGTGATGGCCGCCACCAACCATGAACTCGCCGAACAGACCCGGTTGCGTTCGACCGAGGATTTCAAGGAAGGCATCAAGGCCACCGAAGAACGCCGCGTCGCCAATTTTAGGGGGCGGTGAGGCTTCTCGGTCGTCCCGGCGACGGCCGGGACGGCTGCTGCAAAGTTATTCCTTTTTCGGCACCACCAGCGCATCGACGATGGTGGCGCCCTGGCCTTCGGGATGGACCAGGACCGGGTTGAGCTCGATTTCTGAAATCTGTTCGCGGTATCGCGCCGCGAGCAGCGATATTTGAAAGATCAATTGCGACAGCGCCGGAATGTCTGACTTCGCGGCGCCGCGGAATCCGCTCAGCAATGGCGCCGCCTTGAGTTCGGCCAGCATGGCGGTGGCCTCCGCCGCACTCACCGGCGCAGGACGATAGACCACATCCCTGAACAATTCCGTCGTGATGCCGCCAAGGCCGACCATCACCATCGGGCCGAAGGTTGCATCCAGCATGGTGCCGACGATGATCTCGACGCCCCTCTTCGCCATCGGGCCGACCAGAACGCCCTGAATGTCGGCGCTGGGCCGATGACGATGTGCGTTGTCCAGCAGCAACTGATAGGCCGCGAACGCCTCGCCCTTGGTCGCAATATTGAGGCGCACGCCGCCGACTTCGCTCTTGTGCGGGATGTCGCGCGACTGGATCTTCATGACCAGCGGAAGGCCCACGCGCGCAATCGCGGCATCGAGCCCGCTTTTCCCCGTCACCAACGCTTCGTCGGGCAACGCGATGCCGGCATCGCGCAGCAGCGATTTACTGTCGGCTTCCGAAAGGGTTGCGGATTTGAGATAGGCGGAGATATCCCGCAGTGCAGACACTGGAATTTCGACAGGCGGCGCCAGCCTGAATTTGGCGCGCTGAACCATGTGGCGCATGGCGACACCGACATGCGTCAACCCCGACAGCACCACGACGCCGGATGCCGCAAGCTCGACCCGCGCGAACTGGGACGGCAGCGTATAGGAGTAGAACACGATCGGCTTGTTCTGCGCTGCTATCACCGGCTTCAGTTCCGCCTGCTTGAATGGCATCCTGCTGTCGCTGGACAGCGACAGCACCACCAGAACGGCGTCCACCTGGTCGGAAACGCTGAGCAAATCGATGCTCTTCTGCAACCCGCCGCTGTGCACGCCTTGCGCGGTGACATCGATCGGGTTGCGCGCCGAGCCATAGGACGGAATCAAGGCGCGGATTTCGGCCTGGATCGACGCCGACAGTTCCGGCACCTGCAAGCCCTGCATCGAGACGGTGTCCGCGCCCCAGATGCCGGCGCCGCCCGATACGGTGAGAACGGCCACGCGATCTCCTTTGGGCATGGGGTTGGTGGTCAGCACCGCGGCAATGGTGACGGCCTCGTCGAGATCGTTGGAAACGATGAAGCCGTATTTGGCGAACACCGCGTCATAGGCCGCGGACCAGCCGGCCATGCTCGCGGTATGCGACGCCGCCGCGCGCTCGCCCGCGCCCGAGCGGCCGACCTTGGTGACAATGACGGGTTTGCCGGCCTCGGCGGCGCGCCGGGCCGCGGCGAGAAACTTCGCGACGTCGCGAATGCCCTCGATGAACAGCAGGATCACGTCGGTCGAGGCATCCTGCACCAGGTAATCGAGGAATTCGCCGGCGCCGAGGTCGGATTCATTGCCGGCGCTGACGACGTAACTGAGCGCGATCCCGAGCGCCTTTGCGCGGTGATAGATCGCGAAGCCGATGCCGCCGCTCTGGGCGACGATGCCGATTCGCCGCGTGGTCGCGATCAGCCGCGGCGCGTCCGGCTTGACGTCGACGGTCGGGCTGAAGGTGGCGGCAACGCGCTGGGCTTCGCTGTAGAATCCTTCCGCGTTGGGCCCGGAAATCCGCATGCCGGTGGTGCGGGCGAGATCGGCGATCGCGTCCTGCATGGCGGCGCTGTCGCCGCCCTCCTCGGCGAATCCCGACGAGATGATCACCGCATTCCTGACGCCGACGGCGGCGCATTCCCTGAGCGCGCCGAGAACCGCGCGCGCCGGAATGCTGACGATGGCAAGATCAATCGGCTGCCCGACCGCCGCGATCGACGGATAGCATTGCAGCCCGTCGATATCGCCGTAATTTGGATTGACCGGATAGAGCTTGCCCGGAAATTCGTTCTTGCGCAGCATCGACAACAGCCGGCCCGGGATCTTCTCGGAATCGCGCGACGCGCCGATCAGGGCGATGCTCGCCGGCGAGAAGAACGTATCGAGCGGATGTTTCTGCATCGTTCACGCAGCGAGACGGAAAGTGACGCCGCCCAGAGAAAACGAGTCGCCCGACACCGGGTGGCCTTTTGCCTTCGCGGCATCGCGGACGACGGCAATATCGGCGACCCGAAACGTCAGGCCGCTCATCAAGTCGCTGGCGCCCTTGACGAAGCGGAAGCTGCAATTGGGAAGCTCCAGTTCGGGCTCGCCGCCTTGACTTTTGGTGACGGGAATTCCGATGATCCGTCCCCAATGTTCAGCCAGCCCTGGCGGATCGGGGCTTTGCATTTCGACGCTGATCAAGGCTTGCGTCACGTCGTTCCGAATCGATTTCTGCCAGTCCGGCCCGGCCGGCGGATAGGGGCCGAGAATATCGTCGCTGCCGTCGGTGTGATTGAATTCGATGAACGCCGCGCGGCAATCGCGCGGATGCAGTTGCACGCCATGATAGGGCGCATGATCGATGACATTGGCGACGCGGACGCCGATTTTTTCGGCGTGCCGCCCTCGTTCATCCGGATCGTCGCAACAGAAGATCGCCATGTAGCCGCCGCGGCCGCCGGTCTTGTCGAGAAAGCGCCCGGCCGCGGTGCCCGGCTGAAACGGCGCCACCACTTCCAGGAGGATGGTGTCGACCGGCAGCAGCGCGTTCTCCAGGCCATATTTGGCGACGTTGCCGTCGCGATAGCAGACGTGGAGCCCCATGATGCCGGCGATGTCGCCGATCACCGGCTCGAGATGCGACGCCACCAGGCAGATTTGCCGCAGCCTCATATAGCCGGACATCTCAATGACCCTGGAAGGCGGGCTTGCGCTTTTCGACGAATGCCTTGGCGGCTTCCTTGTGGTCGGCGGTATCGCCCGAGCGCGAGTGATGCATCGCCTCGGCGTCGAAACAGGCTTCCAGCGACAGGTGCTCGGCGTTGTTGATGTTGCGCTTGATGTAGCCCAGCGTCACCGAGGGGCCTTGCGCCATCGACATCGCAAGCTCATGCGCCGCGGCCTCGACCTCGGCGTCGGGCACGACGCGGGTCACGATGCCGAGCGCGAGCGCTTCCTGCGCCGTCAGCACCGGCGATGTCAGATAAAGCTCCCGCGCTTTGGCGCTGCCGAGCAGATGGGTCAGGAAATAAGTGCCGCCATAGTCGCCAGACAGGCCGACCTTGGCGAATGCCGTGGTGATCTTGGCGGAAGCGCCGGCGACGCGGAGATCGCAGGCAAGCGCGATCGAAAGGCCGGCGCCGGCCGCCGCGCCATCCACCTGCGCCACCACCGGCTTCGGCATCTCGTGCAGAATGCGCGAGACCTCCATGCCGCGGCGAAGATTGACCAGCCTGGCTTCGAACGGCAACGGCGCCCGCCCCTCCGCCATCGATTTCACGTCGCCGCCGACACAGAAGGTGCCGCCGGCGCCTTTGAGCAGAACGGCGCGAACCTCGTGATCTTCAGCCGCACGCCGCGCCGCTTCGACCAGCCCCAGCGTCATGTCCGCATTGAGCGCGTTGCGCCGATCGGGACGGTTCATGGTGATGGTAAGCAGGCCGGCATCGAGCTGCTGAAGGACCATTTCATTTGCGCTCATGGATTGTCGCTTTCGTTGTTATTGGTTGTCGTTTCAAAACCGTCTTTGCGAGGAGCGCAGCGACGAAGCAATCCAATTCGTTAAATTGTCACTGGATTGCTTCGCTGCGCTCGCAATGACGACTATTTCTTCACCAGCGGGCAGCGCGACAGTTCGAGCGACTGGAACGCCTCATCGCCGGGAACCGTCGCCAGCAGTTTGTAATCATCCCAGCGCCCCCTGGATTCCGAGGGTTTCTTGACCTCGAACAGATACATGTCGTGCACCATGCGGCCGTCGTCGCGAATCCTGCCGTTCCTGGCGAACATGTCGTTGATCGGGGTGTCCTTCATGATCTTCATGACGGCGGCCGAGTCGGTGGTCCCGGCGGCCTTCACTGCCTGGAGATAATGCATGATCGACGAATAGACGCCGGCCTGCGCCGAAGTCGGCACTCGCTTCATGCGGGCCATGAAGCGCTTGGAGAACGCGCGGGTTTCGTCGTTCAAGTCCCAATAGAATGCTTCAGCGAGCAACAGGCCCTGCGCGGTCTCAAGACCGACACTGTCGACATCGGTAACGAATACAAGCAGCGGCGACAGCTTCTGGCCGCCCTTCATCAATCCGAATTCGGCCGCCTGCTTGATCGCGTTGATGGTGTCGCCGCCGGCATTGGCGAGCCCGATCACCTTGGCCTGCGAGGCCTGCGCCTGCAGCAGGTATGACGAGAAATCCGAAGTATTGAGCGGGTGCCTGACGCTGCCCAGCACCTTGCCGCCGGACTTTCTCACGACATTGGTGGTGTCCTTTTCCAGATCCTGTCCGAAGGCATAGTCGGCGGTCAGGAAGAACCAGGTGTCCAATCCGCTTTTCACCGCGGCGAGACCCGTCACATTGGCCTGTGCGAAGGTATCGAACACATAATGCACGGTGTAGGGACCGCAGGCCTCGTTGCTCAGGCGGATCGATCCGGGACCGTTGAACATGACGATCTTGTTGCGCGCTTTGGCGATTTCGCCTGCCGCCAGCGCGGTCGCCGATGCCGCAACGTCGAAGAGCATCTCGACGCCCTGATTGTCGAACATGTCGCGGGCGATGTTGGCGGAAAGATCGGCCTTGTTGAGATGATCGGCGACGACGATCTCGATCTTGCGGCCAAGCACTTCGCCGCCAAAATCCTCCGCCGCCATTTTGGCGGCGATCTCGCTGCCCGGCCCGGTGATGTCGGCATAAAGGCCGGACATGTCGAGAATGCCGCCGAGTTTCAACGGAGGCTTGCTTTGCGCCAGAGCTGCGGTGGAAATGGCCGTGGTGGCGACGATGGCCAGCAATGAACCGAGAACGCTGGAAAAGATTCGTTTCATGGAGGCTCCCTGGCAGCGGGCCGCATTGGCTTGCGGCTTCACTTCTGTTCGCGCAATCATGCCGCAAGCGCTGCGCAGCGGCAAGCTGAGGCAAAGCCACGCCCATTCGCGTTTTTCCGCTAAGCGGAATGAGCGGTTGCCGAGGACATGATGTCATGCTGTCGTCGGCAATGATGATGGAGCTTCCCTACAGACATCGCGCTTCAATTTTGCTCTGCGGCCTCGCGCTTGTTGTTACCGCCGGTCCGGCGATCGCGGGGGGATGCGCCTTCGAGGCACAGGGTGAGGGTCGCGTCGCCGCGGTGATCGATGCGCGCACCTTTCGGCTAGAGGACGGCCGCGAGGTCCGCCTCGCCGGCATCGAGCCGGTCTATTCCGAAAATCCGGCGGACCGAACCTCGGCATTGGCCGCGATCGTGACCGGCCACGAGGTCACGTTGGCCGGAGAGGACGACACTCCGGACCGGTACGGCCGTCAGCCTGCCTTCGTCTATCTCGATCACTCCGACACATTGGTGCAGGGCCTGCTGCTGGCACAGGGCGAGGCGCTGGTTTCGGCTACCGTGACCAGCAAGGACTGCGCCTTGGTGCTCGCGGCAGCCGAAGCGGAGGCCCGGCTGGCCAAGCGCGGAACCTGGGCCGATTCCTCGGTCATAAAAAACGCGGAAAGTGCGGACGATATTTTGGCCGGGATAGGGCGTTTTATGGTCGTCGAGGGCAAGGTTCTGTCGGTGCGGCAGGCGGGAGCAACGACGTATCTGAATTTCGGGCGGAACTGGACACGGGGCTTTGCTGTGACTATTTCAAGGCGCATGATGGCGGCGTTCGAGGCCGCCGGAATCGTGCCTAAGTCTCTAGAGAATCGAAAGATTCGGGTCCGCGGGTGGGTCGAGGCACGCGGCGGCCCACGGATCGAGGCGCTCCGGGTGGGGCAGATTGAGTTGCTTGGCGAGAATTGATTCGCAAGGCAAATACGAGGCTGACGTGGCAGAGTGCGCGGGACGGCGCGAAACCTGGACCAGCAGGCGCCTTTGGGTTGCGCCAGCGTTGTTGTGCGCCGCGTTTGTGCTTGGCGCCTGTGGCGATATCAGCCGGTTTCAGACCGCGTCCCCGACGTCAAACGCCGCGACCACCAGCAAACCGGCGCGGACGGTCGTCTCGCAAAGCCCTGCCGCCGAGCGCGAACATGAGCGAATTCTGTCCTCCTATGGCGGCTCCTATGACGATCCGGCGCTGGAAGCCCTGATCGGCAAGACGGTCGACCGGCTGGTCGCTGCATCCGAACGTCCGGATCAGGCCTACAAGGTGACGATCCTCAATTCGGGAGCGGTGAATGCGTTCGCGCTGCCGACCGGCCAGCTTTACGTGACGCGCGGCCTGATCGCGCTGGCCTGCGACACCTCGGAATTGTCCTCGGTGCTGAGCCACGAGATGGCGCATGTGTTGGCAAAACACGCATCAATCCGCGAAGACCAGGCGCGCCAGGCCGCCGTCGTGACCCGCGTCGTCACCGACATGGGCAGCGACCCCGACCTTACCGCCCTTGCGCTCGCCAAGACCAAGCTGACGATGGCGAGCTTTTCCCGCTCCCAGGAATTCGAGGCCGACAGTATCGGCGTCGGCATTTCGGCCCGCGCCCGTTTCGACCCCTATGGCGCCTCGCGCTTCCTGACGGCGATGGAACGCAACGCCGAGATGAAAGCAGGCAAGACCTCGGTCGATCCGCGCGCGCAGGACTTTCTGTCGTCGCATCCGGCAACGCCGGAGCGGGTGCAGAGCGCGCAGGCCAGCGCGAGACAGTACTCCTCGCCGGAGGGCGGCGAACGCGATCGCGAAACCTATCTCGCCGCCATCGACAACATCGTCTATGGCGAAGACCCGAGCGAGGGGTTCGTTCGCGGCCGGCGTTTCCTGCATCCCAAGCTCGGCTTCACCTTTGCCGCGCCTGAAAACTTCACGCTGGACAACACCGCGCAGGCCGTGATCGGCGTACGCGAGGGCGGCAGCCAGGCGATGCGTTTTGACGTGGTGCGGGTGCCGTCGGAACAGACGCTCGGCGACTATCTCAATTCCGGCTGGATGGAAAATGTCGACAAGGCCTCGACCGAGGATCTGACGATCAATGGCTTTCCTGCGGCATCGGTCATCGCGCATGGCGATCAGTGGCAATTCAAGGTCTATGCGCTGCGTTTCGGCAGCGACGTCTACCGCTTTATTTTCGCCACCCGGCAGAAAACCACCGAGAGCGACCGCAACGCGCGCGAAACGGTGAATTCCTTCCGGCGATTGACGCTCGAGGAGATCCAGGCCGCCAGGCCGCTGCGCCTCAAGATCATCACCGCGCAACCCGGCGATACCGTGGAATCGCTGTCCCATCGCATGGCCGGGGTTGACCGCCCGGCGGACCGCTTTCGCGTCCTCAACGGTCTCGATGCCCATGCGCAGGTCAAGGCGCGGGATCGGGTGAAGATCGTGGTGGATTAAAGGTAGGCTTCGCTCAACTACATCATGCAAAAAGCCCGGTCGTTCGACCGGGCTTTGGATTGTTTGGATCCAGCAAGGCAGTTTAGGCTGCTTCATCCGCGACGGCGGCATCGTCGCCATCGGCGTCTTGATCGCCATCGGCTTCCCCGTCCGCCTCGACTTCGGTCTCGGCCTTGGCGCCGCGGCGCGGGCTCTTGGCGAGCTGGCCTTCGATTTCCTTCACCGCCTCGGTTTCCGTCACATGTTGCACGACGGCGATCTCACGCGACAGGCGATCGAGTGCGGCTTCATAGAGCTGACGTTCGCTGTAGGACTGCTCGGGCTGCGATTCCGAACGATAAAGGTCGCGCACCACTTCGGCGATCGCGACGATATCTCCGGAATTGATCTTGGCTTCATATTCCTGCGCCCGCCGGGACCACATCGTGCGCTTGACGCGGGCGCGCCCCTTCAGGGTTTCCAGCGCGCGCTTGACCAGCGCCGGTTCAGACAGCTTCCGCATGCCGACATTGGCGACTTTGGCGGTCGGCACCCGCAGTGTCATCTTGTCCTTCATGAAATTGATCACGAACAGTTCCAGCTTGGCGCCGGCAATTTCCTGTTCTTCGATCGCCAGGATCTGGCCAACACCGTGCGCGGGATAAACCACAAATTCGTGGGTCTTGAAGCCCTGACGCTGGGTCAATACCTTCTTCGGCTCCTCGACGCGCGGCGCAACAGCCGGGGCTTTTGCGGCAGGCTTGATGGCGGCGACAGGCTTCACCGCAGGCTTGTTCGAAACAGGCTTGTTCGAAACAGCCTTCGGGGCAACCTTGGGAGCAACCTTCGAAGCAGTGGCCTTCGAACCAGTCGCTTTCGCGGCAGTTTTTGCAGTCTTGTTTGGCATTGCGCTTCTTTTGTTTTTTGAGGATTTTGCAGCCGCGGCCTTGCTGGCCTTCCGGTCATCCCTCACGGACACCCGGACGCGGCTCTTGGTTGCACCGCGGCTGGCCGCAGCGACTTTTTTAGAGACCTTTGAAACACTCTTTTTACGCGTTTTCTGTGACACAGCCTGCGCGCGGAACTGCCACGCCCCTGTTCGATGTTTTTCACGGGAACCCGGGGGGCCAAAATTACGCATGGCTGGGTTCGGCTTGTAATGTGCCCAATATAGCACATTTTCCGCAAAAATCAATGATTTAGGGGCTGTCACGAGGCATCGTGAGGCCATTCGGCCCAATGACCGAGGTTAGGGTTAAGCCAGCGAGCGAAATTGCTGGCCGATTGTCAGCCCCTCGCCGCCGCCCATTGCCTCAAATTAGTCGCCGGTCCCTGGTGCAGGAGAAAAATATTTCTCGAACTTGCCTTCCATACCCTCGAAATCCTTGGCATCGGCCGGGGATTCCTTCTTCTGGGTGATATTCGGCCAACTCTTGGCATATTCGGTATTCACCTCAAGCCATTTTTCCAACCCGGGCTCGGTGTCGGGCTTGATCGCATCGGCTGGACATTCGGGTTCGCACACGCCGCAGTCGATGCACTCGTCCGGATGGATCACCAGCATGTTGTCGCCCTCGTAGAAGCAGTCCACCGGGCAGACTTCAACGCAATCGGTATATTTGCATTTAATGCAGGCTTCAGTGACGACGTAAGTCATCCAAGGCTCCGAAACGGGTCAATTTTCAGTGGTTTGCGTAGCGTAGGAACTCGACAGCCGCAAGTCGAGCACTCATCCCAAGTTCCGCTTGCGGCGGTTCTATGCTGCCTGAATTCGCTTGAAAACAGATAGTTACTCCCGGCTGCCCTGCAAATCCTCGTAGAGCACGCGCGCGGCGGACGCATCGCCCCGCCGTTCGGCGAAACCGAGCACCTTGAGGACACGCACGCCGCGGTCGAGCCCGATCGTCACCACGTCGCCGGCCTTCACGGCATGGCCTGGCGTCTTCTCGCGCACGCCATTGATGCGGACATGACCGGCCTCGATCAGCGCGGCCGCGCTGCTGCGGGCTTTCACGACCCGCGCATGCCACAGCCATTTATCGAGACGCTGGCGCTCCAAGCAACACCAATTGGGGGACCGACGTTAGTTAGCGCTGATCCTTGCGGGCGGTGAGCTGTTCTTTGAGCGCCGCCAGTTTGGCAAACGGCGAATTGGGGTCGATGGGGCGTTCGCGTTCGCGCGGCGGCGCGCTGGTTGCGAACTGCCGGTGCGACGGCCCGCCCTCGGAGCGCTTGTCACCACGTCCGCCTTTTTCACGTCCGCCCTTCTCGCGCCCACCGCCAAATTTGCCTTTGTCCCTGTCCTGATGCCTGTCCTTGCCCTGAAAGCGTTCGCGCGGCGGACGGCCCTTGTCCTCGCGCGGTTCGCGAACCGGCGCGCCGTCCGCTGGCGCGACCGCTTCGACCGGCGCATCGGTGCGGGTTTTGCGGAAATCATTGTGGCGGTCGCGCCGTCCGCGTCCATGCCGCTCGCGCCGGGCGCCGTCATCAGCCTCATTTGCGGCAGCCGCCGGCGGCGCGCCCTGTTGAGGACGATCTTGAGGGCGATCCTGGGGGCGATCTTGAGGACGGTCCTGATGGCGATGGCGGTGGCGATCATGACGCGGCCGGCGATCGTCCGATCGACCGCCGGGCCGCCACACATCAACCATTTCCGGCGCCGCGACAGCATCGGGCGCAGCCGCCGCAGTCGCGCCCGCATCCGACGCAGCCGAATCGCCCGTGGCCGCCGTCTCAACGGCTGATTCGGGCGCGGCCTGTTCCTGCGGCGCTTCCGCTGCTTGAGCTTCAGATGAGGCCGCCTGGTCCGGCAGACCGTCAATCGATTTGACCTCAACGGCAGCCGGCTCGTCCGCACCGGTCGCCGGCGACAACGGGATACCGGGCAGCAACGCGGCTGGCGGCGCCGATGCCGGTTGCTCGGAAATTGGCGAGACAACGCTCGCCGTGTCGGCGACATCGCCGCTTTCGGCGGCCGCCACCGGCTCTGTGGGCGGCGTTTCCGTGGGTGACGTCTCTGCGGGCGGCGTTTCCGCGACCGCGGGCGCGCCCTCCATGACGGCGTCGGAAGACGTTTCGACTGTTACTTCCGAGGCCGCTTCCGGCGCGGGCTCAGCCGGGCTTGACTCAGCCGCACTTGATTCAGCCAGACTTGATTCAGCCAGACTTGGCTCGGCGGCAACGGTTTCGACCACCACCGGTTTCGGCGGCGGCGCCGGGCGGCGCTCCATGCGATAACCGAGCGCACGCAGGATCGAGGCGAAATCCTCGCCGGCCGAGCCCGTCAGCGACGTCATCGCCTGCGTCACCACGAAACCGCGGCCGTCGAACGCGCCGGCAGGCTTGGCGCCGGGCGAGGCTTCGCGCCACGATAGCGCCGGGCGAATGAGATCGGCCAGCCGCTCCAGGATATCGACCCGCACCGCGCGTTCGCCGCATTGGTGATAGCCCAGGACGCGGTAGGCATCGCGATCGAGCAGCTTGTCGACCGGGAACGAGGTGCGGCCGCTGCCCGCGAGGTGCTGTGCACCCGACAGCGCCGACATGTCGACATTATCCTGCTTTTGCGCCCACAAGAGCGATGCCAGCGCGCGCGCGGCCGGCTTAAGAAGCGGCGGGACATAAATATGATAGGCCCCGAACCGCACGCCGTATTTGCGCAACGATGCCCGCGACGGCTGATCGAGATCCTTCATCTCGGCCGCGATCTTTTGCCGCTCCAGCACGCCCAGCGCCTCGATCAATTGAAAGGCGATGCCGCGTGCGATCCCTGTGATGTCCTCGGCCTTGGCGAGTTCGAACAGCGGTCCCAGCAATTTTTCGATATGCGTCTTCAGCCAGAGATCGAGCCGCGTCTGCACCGCTTCGCGCGCCGCACCGGCCAGCCGGTCGTCGGAAATGATGCGGATGCGCGGATGCAGCGCGTCATCGGCCGCAACCAGTTTCGCCACCGCGTCGCCGGTCCAGCGGATGGTGCCATCCGACGTCAGCACAAACTGTTCGTCGGGCGCCGCCGCCAGTTTCTCGGCACGTGCATCGATTTCACCGGCCAGCGCCTTTTGCGCGGTCGCCTGCAATGCCTTGGCATCGGAGCCGGCCTCGGCCGCGTCGGGCGCAAAGGTGAATCCGTCGAGGCGGCCGATCACATGGCCTTCTACGATCACTTCGCCGGTCTTGCCAATTTCCGTATTCAACATCGTGTTTTCCCGCAGGCGGCGCATCAATACACTGGTACGGCGATCAACGAAACGCTCCGTGAGCCGTTCATGCAGCGCATCGGACAATTTATTTTCGACCTCGCGCGCAATTCCCTGCCAATGCTCGGGATCGGCCAGCCAGTCCGGGCGATTGGCGACAAAGGTCCAGGTCCGGATTTGGGCGATCCGGCTCGATAGCGTGTCGATATCGCCGTCAACCCGATCCGCCTGCTCGACCTGGGCACCGAACCAGGCATCCGGAATCCTGCCCTTGCGCATCAGAAAGCCGAACAGCGTCGTTACCAGTTCGGCATGCGCGGCAGGCGCGATCTTGCGATAATCCGGAATTTGGCAGGCGTCCCACAGCCGTTCCACCGCGGCAGCCCCGTGCGCCATCTCGCGTACATCGGCATCGCGGGCGGCATGATCGAGCACGCGCAGGTCCTCCGCGATCGGGGCGCGGGTCAGCGCTTCGTGGGACGGCGCCAGCGCCAGCGACACCTGCAGCGCGCCGAGCGAGGAGAAATCCAGCTTCGAATTGCGCCATTGCAGAACCTTCACACTTTCGAAGGTGTGATTTTGCAGCGCGTTGACCAGTTCCGGCTCGAACGGCGCGCAGCGGCCGGTAGTGCCGAAGGTGCCGTCGCGGGTGGCGCGCCCGGCGCGGCCGGCGATCTGCGCGAACTCGGACGGATTGAGGCGGCGGAATTGATAACCGTCATATTTCCGATCGGACGCGAACGCGACGTGATCGACGTCGAGGTTAAGCCCCATTCCCACGGCATCGGTGGCGACCAAATAGTCGACATCGCCGGACTGGAACATCGCCACCTGGGCGTTGCGGGTGCGCGGCGACAGCGATCCGAGCACGACCGCGGCACCGCCATGCTGACGCTTGATCAGTTCGGCGATGGCATAGACCTCATCGGCCGAAAACGCCACGATCGCGGTGCGCCGCGGCTGCCGGGTGATCTTGCGGTCGCCGGCGAATTCAAGCTGCGACAGCCGCGGCCGGGTGACGATGCTGGCACCGGGCAGCAAGCGCTCAATGATCGGGCGCATGGTGGCTGCGCCCAGCAGCAGCGTTTCGTCGCGACCGCGGCGATGCAGGATGCGATCGGTGAAGACATGGCCACGTTCGAGATCGGCAGCGATCTGGATTTCATCGACCGCGAGAAACGACACGTCGAGGTCCCTCGGCATCGCCTCGACGGTGGAGACCCAGAACCGCGCCTTCGGCGGCTTGATCTTTTCCTCACCGGTGATCAGCGCGACGGAATCCACCCCGGCGCGATCAACGATCTTGTTATAGACCTCGCGCGCCAAGAGGCGCAGCGGCAAACCGATGACCCCGGACGAGTGCGCCAGCATCCGCTCGATGGCGAGATGAGTTTTGCCGGTGTTGGTGGGCCCGAGCACCGCGGTGACGCCGAAGCCGGGAGCCCGTCCGTTGGCGAACGTCGGCGCTGAAGAAGAAAAGACCATGTTTTCCGGGGATTTCTGCGTCGTTGGCGTTGGCGAAGTGTTTCACAATGCGACGCATTTGAGGTCGCAGCTTAAGCTCTGGAACGAGTCCGGAACGAATCGCGCCCGAATCGGCGACTCCTATCCACTCCGGCTTCGTTCACCGCAATATCTCGCGTTGGCGCTGCATACCGGCACTAGATCAAGTTTGGCGCGGGTCGACAAGAGAGGGCATGGCGGCGAAATCCTTAAAATGTGTGCGCCCGCCGAGTCGAATCAGAAAGCGGAAAGAGTCAACTGGATTCACGGTCTCCGTCATTTCGGGGTAATGCGTTAGCACCGGACCTCAGACGCGCGATGGCGCATCGGGGGAATGACGGCTGGGCGCATCACTGCGTTTTGGCGACACGCGGCGGCGTCGCCGTGGTGATGAACTGGGTGGCTTCCAACATGGCGGTGCCGAGCGGCGTCGGAACCGCCATCCGGAACGGGACCAGGATACGGGTTCCGGCAACCGGCGCGAAGGCGACTTCGATGTTGCGCTGCGCGGTAAGGTATTTGATCACGGCGCGATCGGGGATGTACCCCGCGATCGGCGAGAAATAGACCGCACAGACAACTACCGGACCCTGATAGCCCTTTTCGGCCTTTACCGTTTCCATCCGCTTGTAGTCGAGTTTGAGATCGTAGCGCATGCGGCCGTCGAAAATTGCCGCGCCGGTGCGGCAAGCCTCGGGGTTGAGCGGATCGCCCGAACCGGGGACCCGCAGCATCGATCCGGTCATCGGGTCGAAGACGCCGCGGCAATTCGCGTCGGTCAGCGGAATCCGCTCGGGATCGACCGGGGGCTCCGGCTCGATGGCATATTCCCGGATGTTGCCGCCGGACAAAATCATGCGGATCGTTTCGGTTCTCTTCGAAGTCGTGGTGCTGGCGGAATAATTCGTCGCCACCAGTGCGCCGTTGACGACGCGCCCCTGGGCGGCGCCGGTACCCGTGCCGCCGGCGAACGCCTTGAGCAATCCGGCGGTGCCGCCGGAAGCCGCGGCGGTGAACTGATCGTCCGATATATCGATGGTCCAGGCGCCCTTGCCGACCGGGATGCCGGCCAGCGTCGCCTCATAGCGCGCGTCCAGCCTGCCCTGGGCGAGTACGGAATGCGGGTGCGCCAACAGCAGCAATGCGCCCGCGCACAGGCCGCCGAACAGCCGCAGCGGAAATTGGACCGGCCGGAGCGAAATCATGCGATACCTGATCACTGAAAGGCAGTCCTCAACTACGCGCAAGCAATGTGTCATTTAAGCAAAAAAATCCGGCAAACAACTCGTGCTCCGCAAAAGCATGCCGTTGAACCTGATCTTGAACCTGATCTTGGACCTGATCCCGGGGTGGATACCGGTTTTGCGAACGACATATGCGCAATTGAATTTGGTGCGTTTTTCAACATTCGCGCCAAACCGCGGGAACACTCGCGGCAGCCATGATGTCGTCGGCGAATACGCCGTTTATATGATGGCCAAATCGGCCTGAATGCCCGCAAAAACGGCCGTTCCGGTGGACGTGCCGGCGGCGCAAACCTTGACGCCTTGCCGCTCTGCCCCTATACGTCCGCGGTTCCCTGGATGGACGTGATTTTGAACCCTGCACCGCACCCTAAGAAAGGGACGAAGGGCGGGATGGAAGAGGATTTAGTGCGATGTCGCGGCGCTGTGAACTGACGGCCAAGGGCCCGCTGGTGGGCCACAAGGTAAGCCACTCGAATATCAAGACCAAGCGTCGGTTCCTGCCGAACCTGTGCAACGTCACCTTCATTTCCGACGCGCTGGGACGGAACGTTCGGCTGCGGGTTTCGACCAATGCCATCAAATCCGTCGATCATCGTGGCGGCCTCGATGCATTCCTGATCAAGGCCAAGGCGACCGAACTGTCGCCCCGGGCGCTCGAATTAAAGCGCCAGATCGAGAAGAAGCTGCCGAAGGCTGAGTTTGTGAAGAAGGCGAGCTAAAGCTTTCGTTCAGCCGGTTTGGTGCCGCAGCGTTTTGAATGGCCGGATCGCAAGACCCGGCTGTTTGCGTTTTGGGTCGAGTGAAGACCGAGCAATTCGCCGCCGTTTGAGCGGCTCACGGCTTCGCGCCAGACCTGAAAAGAAACCAAAAATTAGGGTTACCCAATCGTCAACGCTCAGTTTTTCTTAAGCATTTCGACCCACAGTCAACTGGCGGCGCGTGTCAGTGGCAATCGTGGGTTGTTCCAATGCAAAAGATTTCGGCTGCGGTCGTCAGCCTGATCCTGGGTACCGGTCTTGCAAATGCGGCAGACCTTCCGAATATCCAAAATGTCCCGATCGTTGTTTGGTCCTGGACCGGCCTCTATGTCGGCGGCCACATCGGCGGCGGCCTCGGAAGCACACAGATTTCCGATCCCGCAGGGCCTTCCATCTATGGCGGCAACGTCAGAAGTCCCGCCGCCCTCGGCGGTCTCCAGGCTGGCTATAATTGGCAAGCGCCCCAATTCGCACTGGGTCTTCGGCGTAGAGGCCGACGCCAGCGCGCTGGGCGCCGACGGCACGGCCACCTGCCTTGCTTCATCCGGGGTTTTCATCTCCGCCAATTGTCGCGTTCGTCAGAACGCGAGCGGCAGCCTGACCGGCCGGATCGGCTTCGCTGCAGGACCGCAAGGACACACCCTGATCTACGCCAAGGCCGGCGCGGCCTGGCTGGAAGAACAGATCGATATCACAACCAATGCGGCCTATCCGCCGATATCCACCGGCTTCGACGGCCCGCGCTGGGGCTGGACGGTCGGCGCGGGACTGGAAAAGGCGATAACCCCTGCCTGGTCGTTCCGGGTCGAATATGACTATGCGAATTACGGCAGCGCCAACGTCGCAACACCAGCAAGCTATCTGCAAGTTCTGCCGCCATCGCCGTTCAGTTATGTTGCGACGTCGGGCGGCACCGGCAGCGTCAGCCAGAACGTGCAAACCTTCAAAATGGGCCTCAACCTGAAACTCGGCGAAGACCTTCACGCCCAATGGGAGCCGTCGCCGTCCGATTATCGTTTGCGAGGGACATCCGCCGAAAGCTTTATTCCCGGTGCAGAGATCGAAGTCGGAGGCCGCACCTGGTACAGCTCCGGCAAGTTCCAGAAGGATCTGGGCGCAACGCCCAATCAGCCCCAGCAGGACCTGCTGGTCTCGAGGCTTACCTACGACACGACAGCCGCGTCAGGCGAACTGTTCGGCCGCGTCGACAGCGACACCAATTTTTTCATCAAGGGCTTTATCGGGGCCGGGAATATCCTCTCCGGTAAAATGAACGATGAGGATTGGCTGATCTTCAATGAGACCGTGCCCTATTCGAACACCGTTTCCACGGTGAAGGGCAGTATCGATTACGCCACGTTCGACGTTGGATATTCGCTGTTTCGCGGGCCGAACTCCAAAATCGGCGGCTTTGTCGGCTACAATTATTACACCGAGAACAAGTCGGCCTATGGCTGCGCCCAGATCGCCAACAGCAATTCCGATTGTGTGCCGTCGCTTCCGAATTCCACGCTCGGCATTACGGAAAACGACCGATGGGATTCATTCCGGATCGGTCTGAACGGCGTGGTCACGCTGATGGACAGGCTGACGCTGACCGGCGACGCCGCTTATTTGCCCTATGTCGCATTTCGCGGCACCGACAATCACCTGCTGCGAACCGATGTCCCCAGCACGATCTCCACGGAGACCGGCACCGGACAGGGCGTGCAGCTCGAGGCCATCCTGGCCTATGCGGTGACGAATTCCTTCAGCGTCGGTGCAGGCGGCCGCTACTGGGCGATGTGGGCGAACGATGGCTATACCAACATATTTGGTACGGGATGCCCCTGTCAGACATTGCCGGCGAGAGCCGAACGCTACGGCGCGTTCCTGCAGGCTTCGTACAAGCTAAACGGAATTAAATAGCCGTTTGGCCCGTGAACATCTTCACGCCCGCCATCGTTCAACACCCGACATGAAACGCGGGACGACGGTTTAAATCCGCCGTCCCTGTTCATTAGATCGCGCTTTCGCCTCACGCCGCGCGGACGAGGTCCGCGTTGAGATGCTTCAGCCGCGGCATCACTTCCTGCTTCAACAGCCTGATTGAATTGTGCCAGGCCTCGGGCTTGTGCTTGTAGTCGAAGCCGAACACCAGGAGCGTGCCGAAGCCGCCGACCTCGCGATAGATGGTCTCGATCTTCTCGGCGACCGTCGACGGCGAACCGACGAGCCAGTTGCGGCGGGCGCAATAGTCGACCGTGACGTCGCTGTCCGGCACCGAGGGGTCGTGCTTGAGATAATCCTTGAAGCCGAAATGACCGAGCAGCGGCAGGAAGTACTCGCCCTGCATGCGGCCCATCATGTCGCCGGCCGAGAGCTTCCAGGCCTCCTCGTCGGTATCGGCCACCAGCACCTCGCGCACCAGCCGCCAATCCTGCCGCTTCGGCTTGCGTCCGGTCTTGGCCGCACCCGCCTCGACCGCGTCCCAATGGCTTGCGACATAGGCCGGATTGAGGTTGAGGCTCATCGGAATGTAGCCGCGCTCGCCGGCGAGCTTCAGCGTGTCGGAGTTCTTGCTCAGGCCGGCAACACCGATCGGCGGATGCGGCGCCTGCAGCGGCTTGAGGTGGGGCTTGAGGAAGTCGAACATCGTGTCGGGTTTGTTGACGGTCCAGAATTTACCCTTGTAGGTCCACGGCGCCTCTTCGGTCCACATCTTCAGGATGATCTCCAGCGCCTCGCGGGTCATGTCGCGGTTTTGTCCCGACATGCCATCGACGTTGAACATCGCCCAGTCGCTCGGCAGGCCGGAGGCCGCGACGCCGAAATTCAGGCGGCCGCCGGAGAGATGATCGAGCATCGCGACGCGGTTGGCGAGTTCGGCCGGATGATGGTAGGGCAGCAGGAAACCGCCGGGGCCGAGACGGATGTTCTTGGTCTGCAGGAGTGCCTGCGCCAGCAGCAGGTCCGGCGCCGGATGCGGTTCCCATGGCGCGGTATGGTGCTCGCCGATCCAGGCTTCCTGATAGCCGAGTTCATCGAGCCATCGCAGCACCTGAAGGTCCCAGTCGTGACCCTCTTTCAGCCCGCACTCCGGCGGATGCGAGGGCATGGTGAAATATCCGATTTCCATGGGCTTTCCTCTCGTCGTTTCCTGTGACGCGTCTTGATGCGCGCCCGCGTGGACTATAGCATGCCAAAGGCAGTCCATCACCGGCCGCGCTTACGGCCGAATTGTGACTTGGGAAAAAGCCGACCAGATAATAATTCCGCGTCTACCGCGTGCCGAAGGTCGTGGTCCCGAACAGATCCTTCTGCTCGTGCGGCGGGGCGCGCCAATAGGCCGGAGGTGCTGTGACATGGCCGCCGAGTTCGGCCGCGGCGTGCCAACCCCAGCGCGGGTCGTAGAGCATGCCGCGCGCCAACGCGACCATGTCGGCCTTACCCGATGCGACGATGTCCTCGGCCTGCTTTGGCTGCGTGATCAGGCCGACCGCAATCGTGTTGACGCCTGTCGCTTCCTTCAGGGCTTGCGCGAACGGCACCTGATAGCCGGGGCCGAGCGGAATCTTCTGGTGCGGCGATACGCCGCCGGAGGACGCATCGATCCAGTCGACGCCGCGCTTCTTTAGTTCGCGGGCCAATTCGATGGTCTGCGCGATGTCCCAGCCGCCCTCGACCCAGTCGGTCGACGAAACCTTGATGCCGACCGGCTTGTGTTGCGGAAACGCCGCGCGCACCGCATCGAACACTTCCAGCGGATAGCGCAACCGGTTTTGCAGGCTGCCACCATATTGATCGGTGCGCCGGTTGGATATCGGCGACAGGAACTGATGCAGCAGGTAGCCGTGCGCGCAATGCAGTTCGAGACCGTCGAGGCCAAGCCGCTCGGCGCGTTGGGCCGCTGCCGCGAACGCGTCGCGGATGCGCGCCAGCCCCTGCGCATCAAGCGCCAGCGGCGGTCGCTCGCCCTCCTTGTGCGGCACGGCGGAAGGCCCTTCCGCCTGCCAGCCGCCTTCGGACAACGGGATCAATTGGCCGCCGTCCCATGGCGTATGGCTCGACGCCTTGCGGCCGGCATGAGCGAGCTGAATCGTGACGGCGATCTTCGAATGCTTGCGCACCGAAGCCATGATCGGCCTCAGCGCCGCCTCGGTGGCGTCATTCCACAGGCCGAGGCATCCCGGCGTGATGCGGCCGGTCGCTTCCACCGCAGTGGCCTCGATGCAGAATATCGCCGCACCCGACAGCGCCAGCGTGTTGATGTGCGTGAAGTGCCAGTCAGTGGCCTCGCCGTTTTCGGCGGAATACTGGCACATCGGCGCCACCATGATGCGGTTGGGAAGCGACAGGCCGCGCAGCTGGAACGGCGAAAACAGGATGCTCATGTGGAATTTCCGTTTCGAGGGATGACAGGCTGGCGAGCACTTTAGGTCGCGCCGCGACGATTACCAACTCCCGACAATGCGGGTCGCCTAAGCCAGCGCCGGGGCAATCGCGAAACTACCTCAGCAGCGTGAATTGCAATAGCAGCGTGCGCTGGATCATCGAGAAATTGTCGTCAGAGACCATGGTCAGCACGGTGTCGCCCTCCGGCGTGACATGGGCGTCGATCCCTTCCATGTTGTCGATCTCATCACCCAGATCGGCGTCGAAGATGCTGGGGCCGTCGACCACGACGCCCGGCGCCACTGTGGCGAGCGCGATGCGCCGAATGCGGATGCCGACGCCGTCGAGCAGCGAAAACTTTCGCTCCAGCAGCAGAAGCTCGCCCGACGGCAGCAACACCGCGTCGCTGACATCGAAACTATCGGTGCGGCGAACACTGAACTGCCCCGGTGCCGGACCGCCGACCAGGAATCCGATGAGGTTGCCTTTGGCATCGAGGCCGCGCTCGGAAATCGCGATCAATGTACCGGCCAGCGGCAGTCCCTTGGGCACGAAGACCAGTGCTTCCAACCCCTTGTTGAAAGGCAGCTTCCGCGCCGCCGGCGGTAGCGGCACTGCTTCGCCGGGCGAACGGGTGAAGCCCTTCCTGAAATCGAACCGAAGCACCTGGTTGACGCGTTCGAGGCCGATATAAACAAAGGGACCGTCGAGCGCGATCGACTCCGAGTTCGAACCAGCCGCGCGCGGTGATCGGCTGGCCGTCGGACCCCAGCATCGGCGCGGCCTCGACGTCGTCAAGCCCGGTCATCTCGCGGCCTTGATAGACGATGCGGCCGGTGAACCAGGCGCCCTTGTCGCTGAACGAGATGAAGCGCTCGCCTTTGGCATCGAGCCGCAATCCCGACAGTCCGCCAAACCCGGGAAACCGCGAAGTCAGGGCCAGCCCGCTGCGGTATTCCAGCGACCCGAAACGCACATGCGCGCGGTCGCTTCGATCGAACGAGGCGATCGGCCGGGCGTTGACGTCGATCGAAACGGGGGCGGCGACCGAATATTCGTCAGGCGCAGCACGCTTCAGCGGCGGCTCGGTTGCGGATTGCGCCCGGGCGATCCGCGGCACCGCGAGGGTCGAAAGCCCGATCGCGCCGGACATCAGGAAGCGGCGGCGGGTGACTTCACTCGCGCCCCGGAATGACAATTCCATATTCTCAGGAATGCAAGCGGCGGCGGCGACCTGACGCGGGCGCAGCGCCTTGGGTCTCGCTGAACAGTTCGGCGAGCTTTTCGGTGATGGCTCCGCCGAGCTCTTCGGCATCGACAATGGTGACCGCGCGACGATAGTAGCGTGTGACGTCGTGACCGATGCCGATCGCAATCAGTTCGACCGGCGAGCGGGTCTCGATTTCCTCGATGATATAGCGCAGATGGCGTTCCAGATAATTGCCGGGGTTGACCGACAGCGTGGAGTCGTCGACCGGCGCGCCGTCGGAAATCATCATCAATATCTTGCGCTGCTCGGAGCGCCCAAGCAGCCGCTTGTGCGCCCAGTCCAGCGCTTCGCCGTCGATGTTCTCCTTGAGCAGGCCCTCGCGCATCATCAGCCCGAGATTCTTTCGCGCCCGCCGCCACGGCGCATCGGCGGATTTGTAGATGATGTGGCGCAGATCGTTGAGACGTCCCGGATTTTGCGGCTTGCCGGCGGCAAGCCACGCCTCGCGCGACTGGCCGCCCTTCCAGGCCCGTGTGGTGAAGCCGAGAATTTCCACCTTGACGCCGCAGCGTTCCAGCGTCCGCGCCAGAATATCCGCGCAGGTCGCCGCCACCGTGATGGGTCTTCCGCGCATCGAGCCGGAATTGTCCAGAAGCAGCGTCACCACGGTGTCGCGGAAGGTTGCTTCCTTTTCATGCATGAATGACAGCGGGTGATAGGGATCGGTCACCACGCGCGACAGCCGGGCCGGGTCGAGAATGCCCTCCTCGAGGTCGAATTCCCAGGCGCGGTTCTGCTGCGCCATCAACCGGCGCTGCAGCCGGTTCGCCAGCCGCGCCACAATGCCCTGCAGATGCGCCAGCTGCTTGTCGAGATAACTGCGCAGGCGTTCCAGTTCGTCATGGTCGCAAAGATCTTCAGCCGCGACCACCTCGTCGAATTTCGGCGCGAAGGCGTG
Source organism: uncultured Pseudomonadota bacterium (assembly GCA_963727225.1). Classification (GTDB taxonomy): domain Bacteria; phylum Pseudomonadota; class Alphaproteobacteria; order Rhizobiales; family Xanthobacteraceae; genus Bradyrhizobium. The sequence continues at coordinate 133,892 of CAVSFN010000005.1, forward strand.
ATATTCCGGCCCGCGCGGTTCGTTGGCGCCACGGGAATTCGGCCGCGTCGCTTCGCCCGGCGTCTCATCGTCGCCGAGTTCGCCATCGTCGAAAGTATCTGATGTGGAGGCCTGCGCGCTCTCCATCGCACTTTCCGACATCTCTTCCGAGGTGGCCTGCGCCTGATCGGCGCTCATTTCCTGGGCCGCGTCGCTGTCGGGAGAGCCCTCCGCGCCGGACTGGTCGTTCTCGCCGTCGCGATTGTCGTCCTGGTTCTCGTCATCGTCGGTCTCGGCGTTGCGGTCGTCGCCGAGCTCGAGCGCCGTCAGAAGATCATGCACGGCGTCGCCGAATTTGGCCTGATCCTCGGCGAGGCGATCGAGCCGATCGAGCCGCGAGCCGATCTTGTCTTCCAGCACCGGCCGCCACAGGTCGACCATCTTGCGCGCCGCCGCGGGCGGTGCGAGGCCGGTCAGGCGCTCGCGCACCAGCATCGCCAGCGCGTCGGACAATGGCGCGTCGGCGCGGTCGGTGATCTCGTCGAACTTGCCACGATGAAAATGGTCGTCGAGCATCGCGGTGAGGTTTTTCGCAACCCCCGCCATCCGCCGCGAGCCGAGCGCCTCGACCCGCGCCTGCTCTACCGCTTCGAACACGCCGCGCGCCTGCGGATTTCCCGGCATCAGCTTGCGGTGCACTTTCGGATCGTGGCAGGCGAGCTTCAGCGCGATCGAATCGGCGTGACCGCGCACGATGGCGGCGTCGCGCCGGGTCATCTTGCGCGCCGGCTCCGGCAGCCGCGCCTTGCCCGGCGACAGGCCGGGTCGCTCGGCCGCGAACGTCACTTCAAGGTCCGGCGTTTTCGCGATCGCACGCAGGCAGGACGTCACCGCGCGCTTGAAAGGCTCGGTCGGCGCTTCCTTCGATCCGGTGCGGAACTTGGTATTCGACGTCGTCATCGTGGCCTCACCGCGGGTCGTCCCCGCGAAAGCGGGGACGAAGCTAGCTCATCGCCACGTTCACCGAGGACTCTGCGAGCTCGGCGTTGAAGCAGCGCTGATAGAATTCGGCGACCAGCGGCCGTTCCAGCTCGTCGCATTTGTTGAGGAAGGTGACGCGGAACGCGAAGCCGATGTCGGTGAAAATCTCGGCATTCTCCGCCCAGGTGATCACCGTGCGCGGGCTCATCACCGTCGACAGGTCGCCATTGGCGAAGGCGTTGCGGGTGAGATCGGCAAGCCGCACCATCTTGTTGACGATGTCGCGACCCTCGGAGGTGCGGTAGTGATGCGCCTTGGCCAGCACGATCTCGACTTCCTCGTCATGCGCCAGATAGTTCAGCGTGGTGACGATCGACCAGCGGTCCATCTGGCCCTGGTTGATCTGCTGGGTGCCATGATAGAGGCCGGAGGTATCGCCGAGCCCGACCGTGTTGGCGGTGGAGAACAGCCGGAACGCCGGATGCGGCTTGATCACCTTGTTCTGGTCGAGCAGCGTCAAGCGGCCGGAAACCTCCAGCACGCGCTGGATCACGAACATCACATCGGGGCGGCCGGCGTCGTATTCGTCGAACACCAGCGCAATATTGTGCTGCAACGCCCAAGGCAGAATGCCGTCGCGGAATTCGGTCACTTGCATGCCGTCGCGCACCACGATCGAATCCTTGCCGACCAGATCGATACGGCTGATGTGGCTGTCGAGGTTGACGCGCACGCACGGCCAGTTCAGTCGCGCGGCGACCTGTTCGATGTGGGTCGACTTGCCGGTGCCGTGATAGCCCGTCACCATCACGCGGCGGTTCTTGGCAAATCCGGCGAGGATCGCAAGCGTGGTGGCGCGATCAAATCGATAATCCGAATCGATGTCCGGCACATGCGGATCGACTTCGGAATAGGCCGGCACCTCAAGGTCGCTGTCGATGCCGAACACCTGCCGGACCGACACCTTCATGTCGGGCAAACCGGCGGGTTCCTGCGCTTTGGTCATGGCGGCGGTCGTCATCAATCCTCCGAGGTCCCGGGCGATCCCGAAACCAGATTTGCGGTGTGGCTGCGGATGGGTGCTGGAGCAAACCTATCAGAGAGCAACGGTTGGCAGAAGCCCGCGGCGCAATCAAAGTTCCGTTGCGTTATCATCAAGATAGGTATTGGGCCCGGTTTTTGGAAGGCTGCCCTGCGAATCACGCCGTACTTTCGCCGGGACAATTTGCCACCCGCCCGGTACGCCAACCTGATGGCACTTTTCGCCCTTATCGTGAGTTATGTTAGGTCTGCGCCCGGCCGGGATGGCAGCACCCCTACAGGAAATTTGTGGCTTCATTCATCGATCCCTTGATAGCGTTCGTCTCGGCACATGCCTGGCTTGCCTATCTCACGCTATTCCTTGCAGCCCTGCTGGAAGCCGTTCCCGTTGCAGGTTCGGTGATTCCAGGCTCGACCATTATCCTCGCGCTGAGCGCGCTGGTGCCAGGCGGCGAGTTGCGGCTTGAATGGGTGCTGGCGGCCGCGGTCGCCGGTGCCTTGCTCGGCGATGGATCGGCGTACTGGATCGGACATCGCGCCCAACGCGAAATCCTCAACGCCTGGCCGATGGCAAATTACCCAAGGGTCGTGGCGCAGAGCGAGGCGTTCTTTCATCGCTGGGGTACGCTGGCGGTGTTCTTTGCGCGCTTCGTGCCGCCGGTTCGCGCCTTCGTGCCGATCACGGCGGGCGCGCTGGGCATGCCGCCGTTGCGCTTCTACCCCGTGAATGCCGCGGCGATCCTGCTCTGGGCGCCTGCGCATGTGCTGCCGGGCGTCCTCGCCGTGTCGGCGCTGGAACGATACGGCGGATGGCTGGGCATCGGCGGCACCGCCAAGCATTACTGGATTCCCCTGGTGATTGGCGGCGCGCTGATCCTCGGGCTAGCGATCTGGGCGATCCGCCGCCTCCATGGTGGAGGCGTGATCGAACCGGCAACCGCCGCCGCGCGCAAGGATTCCGGACGGTTGATATCCGGTGAATAGAGCGTTTTCCAGCGAAGTGGATACCGGTTCGCGTGAAGGAAACGCGTCAAATAAAGAAGTTGAGCCTCCGTTCCGATTGGGTCGGAACGGAAAGGGCTCTATTCGGCTCAGGGCTTATTGAAAGCCGCACTTCGCCCTGGCGCGGGGCCGATATAGCGGGCGCGGGGGCGGATCAATCCGCCATGCCGCAATTGCTCGCAGGCGTGCGCAATCCATCCGACCGTGCGGGCCATCGCGAACAGCACCAGTTCGTTGCCGGGCGGCAGGCCAAGCGTATGCACCAGCACCGCGAGCGCATAGTCGATGTTGACGAATTCGCCGGTCGCCTCCGCGATCCGTTCCGGAATTTCCCTGACGAGCTTTGCCGATGCACCGCCGCGCGCCAGAGCGTCGAGCAATGCATGGGCGCGCGGATCGCCGAGCTTGTAGACGCCGTGACCGAAGCCGGCGAAGCGCTCGCCGAGCGCAACGCGCTCCCGGATCACGGGAGCCACATCGCCGTCGACCAGCGTCCGCACGAGCTGCGCTGCCAGGACGCCCGCGCCGCCGTGTTTTGGGCCCTTGAGCGCCACCAGGCCGGCAATCATCGCATCATAGAGATTCAAACCGGTCGAAGCCGCACACCGCACGGTGAAGGTCGAGGCGTTCAGTTCATGATCGGCCAGCAGCACCAGCGCGCGGCGGATCAGATCGGCGGCGTGCTTGTTGGCCGGCGCCCATGTCCTCGCGATCTGCAGATGCAGCGGTTCGGCCGATGATGTTCCGTTCAACATGGTCGCAACCACCAGACGCAGGATGCGGCCTCCCACCAGCGCGCGCCCGTCGGCGGCGCGGGTAAAGGCCCGTGGATCGGCGCTCGCGGCCAGCGCCAGCACGGCGATGGTGCGATCGATCGGCGCGGCATCGCGCGCCGCAGCGGCGACGGCGCGCATTTCGGCCGACACCAGCGGGCAATTGTCGTCGGAAAACGGATCGACGCCGGTCACGTCCCACAGCAGCGTCGCGGCATGTTCGAGCGTATCGGTCTCGGCAAGCTCGATGCAGTTGACGCCGCGATAGATCGGGCCGTCCTCGGTGATGGTCGCAATCGCCGAATCCATCACCGGCAAATCGGCATCGAAACTGCGCAGCCCGCGCGGCTCCGGCGACGGCGCGCGCCGTTCCTTGAGGTTGCGAATGTCCTCCGCCCGGTAGCGATGACTTCGCGAATCCGACGAAGGCTCGGAGCGGATCAATCCACGGCTGACATAGGCGTAGAGGGTGGCCGGTGAGATCGCCAGCTCCGCAGCAGCCTCGCGCGCGGACAGGTAAAGCGCGGCGGATTTTTTCATATTGATTTATATAATCAAGATTGATCAACCTGTCGAGAGGGTCGACCTTTGAAGCCACACCAGGAGGCCGACCATGAACATGCAACTTGCCAAGACCCCGATCGGGCTGGACGGCATTGCCGCCGCCGAAACCGTGCTCAGCCATGTCGATGGCGAGCGTGGCGAATTGATCATCGCCGGTGAACGGGTTGGCGACCTCGTGCGCCAGACCGGCTTCGAAGGCGTGACCGCACGGCTATGGAGTGGAGGAACCGGCCAGCCGATCGGCGAGGCCAGCGTGCGCGCCGCCTTGGGTGCTGCCCGTGAACGTGCTTTTGCCCGGCTTCCGGACTTGCTGGGAAGCACGCGCGGCCAGTCGATCGTCGACGGTTTCCGGGCCGCCATCGCCGGATTGCGCGCGGAAAGCGGACTAGCGCATGAGGCGACGATTGTCGGTGCGTTCCCGGTAATCGCTGGCGCGCTGGTGCAGCGCGCCAGAGGCTTTGACCCCGTCGCGCCCGATCCGACCTCAAGCCATGCCGCCGATACGCTGTCGATGCTACTCAACCGCAAGCCCGACGCACGCGAGGTCGCAGCACTCGACGCCTATCTCGTGACGGTGTGCGACCACGGCATGAATGCGTCGACGTTCGCCACCCGCGTCGTGGCCTCGACGCAGGCCGATCTGTTCGCGTCGGTGACGGCGGGATATTGCGCGCTGACAGGACCGCTGCACGGCGGCGCTCCAGAGCCGGTGCTGGAAATGCTCGACGCCATCGGCAGCCGCGAGCGCATCAAGCCATGGGTCGACAGCGCGCTGGCGCGGGGTGAACGGCTGATGGGTTTCGGCCACCGGATCTATCGCGTCCGCGATCCGCGCGCCGATGTGCTGAAAGGCGCGATCGAACGGCTCGCCGTCAACGGCACTGATCTGCCGTTCGCGGGTGAAGTCGAGGCCTATATCCGCGAGGCGTTGCGGCGGGAAAAGCCGGACCGGCCGCTCGACACCAATGTGGAGTTCTTCACTGCCATCCTGCTCGACGCGCTGGCGATTCCGCGGCAGGCCTTTACGCCGATCTTCGCGGTGGCCCGCGCCGCGGGATGGACGGCGCACGCCCGCGAGCAGCAGCGGGGCGGACGGCTGATACGGCCAAGTTCGGCCTATATCGGTCCGATGCCGGATTGAAAAGCATCAAGAACTGCCGACACCTTGCCGAACGCGACAAACTGACGACGTCGATCCAGGTACGGGATTCGGAAATCGCCTGAAATGCGCTCCAGAGCGTTTTCCAGCGAAGTGGCTACCGGTTCGCGTGAAGAAAACGCGTCAAATAGAGAATAGAGCCTCCGTTCCGATTCAATCGGAACGGAAAAGGCTCGAGATCAGCTGGCGCCGCGCACCACGGTCTTCAGATAATTATAGGCCTTGATGATCTCGATCAGGCGATCCTCGGTGGAGCGGTCGCCACCATTGGCGTCGGGATGATGCTGCTTCACCAGCGCCTTGTATTTCGCCTTAACGGTCTCAAGCGTCGCATCGGAGCCGAGCCCCATGACTTGCAGCGCCTTGCGCTCGGCATTGAATATCTTTCGGGTTTCGACCTTGGCCTCGCCGGCGGCGCCGCCCGGACCCGGCCGCCAGCGGCCGCGGCCATTGAGTTCGCTGAACATGCTGAAGGGATCGGAGGCGCCTTCCAGATCGGCCTCCGGACTGCCCTTGCCCTTTTTGGCGCTGGTATTGGCGCCCATCTTCCAGGTCGGGCGGTGGCCGGTCAGCGCATCCTTCTGGTACCGGGCAACCGCATCCGGATTCATGCCGGAAAAGAAATTGTAGGACTGGTTGTATTCGCGGACGTGATTGAGACAGAAGTGCCAGTATTCCTTGTCGTTGGCGCGGCCCTTGGGCGCGCGATGCGGTCCCTTGTTCTTGCAGTCGGGCCATTCGCACATGGCGGATTCTTCGCGCGCCTGGGCCTGCTGCTTCGCGCTCAGCTTGTTGGGCTTGATACGGATGGAGTCGAAGAATTTTGAGGAATCAATCGGCATTGGCGGACTATGACAACGCTATGGACAAGGCTTCAAGTCTTGACATTGCGAAACCCTCACTCTCGATGCGCCATTGACGAAACACCGTCACGGACGTATTGCCCCGCCATGAGCGTTCATCAAACCGTCAAACACACTATCACAAACAAGTTGCGTGAAGCTTTCGCGCCGGAAAGCCTCGACGTCACGGACGAATCACATCTGCATGAGGGCCACGCCGGCCACAGGCCAGGCGGCGAGACACACTTCAGAGTGTATATTGTGTCGACCGCCTTCGAAGGGAAGAGCCGGATCGAGCGTCACCGCATGATTAATGCAATGCTGGCGGCGGAACTCGCGGGAAGCGTGCACGCGCTGGCGATCAAGGCGCAGGCGCCCGGAGAGGCGCACGGAATATGAAGCCCGAACCGACGCCCGGCTCACCCTGGATACGTCGGTCGGCACGCCGGAAAATCTGCTCGCGGAGGCGCTAAATGCGTGCGCTGCGATTTCCGCGCTTCCGCCACATTTGGCGGCGCCGCTGACACTTATTTCGCCTTTATGACGGAAGTATCCCGGTCGTCTGGAATTCCTACGCCGCCCCTCATTATATCGGATGCAGAAACCAGCCCGCGACTGGCTGGCCATCCTGTTCATTTTGGTGCGGTCATGAAAGATCATTCTCAAGGGGATAATACTGCCGATCAATATTCCCCGCTGTTGTGCATCCTGCTGCTTTTAGCGACTGGAATCGTCGTCAAAATCGGGGCCGGAGTCCATCTGCCTTTAAATTAATTGCGACTCGCAGGGCAGTTGGCCGGAAAAATCGCAATCGCGGACATAATGATCCCGCGGGCGATTGTACCACAGCGCCCGACATACCGCAGGGTTTGCTGCGAACCTGCCCGGGCCGATCAGCTGGTATTGGTTGAAGTTGGCCCAAGCCGGTGAGACCCTTGGGGCGCCTGAACCGGCCCCGGGGCATCCGAATGTTTGAGCGCCTGCCTGTCCTCTTCCGTTCCGCGATGTATGCGCTTCGTGGCGGCTTCCTCATTCGGCCGATGGCAATCGCCATGGTGCTGGGGGCCGCGGGCGCGGTGCTGTCGTCGCTGGAAGAGGCAATTCCGGGGATCAGCGCCTGGATTCCGAGCACTCTGTTTCCTTCGCATCAGGATCCAGGCGTCGCGCAGGTCATCCTCAGCAGCATCGCCACCTCGATCATGACGGTGGTATCGATCGTGTTCGCGATCCTGCTGATGACGCTCACGCTCGCATCGACGCAATTCTCGCCGCGCATCCTGATCAGCTTCGTCCGGGACCGCACCACGCAGGGAACGCTTGGTGTCTTCCTGGGGACGTTCACCTACTGCATGGCGGCGCTGCCCGCCGCACGCACACTGCCGCACCCGTTCGTACCCGTCGCGACCGTGACGGGAGCCATGGTGCTCGCGCTGGTCTGCGTGGGGTGGCTGATTTATTTCATCAACCACATTTCCCGCTCGATCAGCGTTAACCACATCGTGGATCGAATTGCGCGCGAAGCCGAACTTGTGATCGACGAGTTCATGCCCTATCCGCGAAGCGCGTTCCAGTTGCCGGATCGCAGCCAACCGTCTTCGGCGGAGCGCGGGGCCCCCATCCTCAATCGACAATCCGGCTATATCCGCTATGTCGATCTCAATCGCCTTGTCGCCCTTGCGAAAGCCTACCAGATTTGCGTGCATCTGGAGCGCCGCGTCGGTCACTTCGTTCCATCAGGCGTTCCGCTGATGCGCGTGTCGAAGCCGGAACGCGTGCCAGCCGAACGCGCGCAGCATCTGATCGCCGCTTTCGACATCGGTCCGGCGCGCACCATGCAGCAGGATGTCGAGTTCGGCATCATCCAGATCGTCGACATCGCGCTGCGCGCGATGTCACCCGCGGTCAACGACCCAAGCACGGCAATCAGCTGCGTCGACCAACTCAGCCGCATCATCATCCTTTGGCTAAGCCGTGTACCGCCGCCGACCCATTATTACGCGCCGCCGCATGTATTGCGGCTGTTCGTGCCGTGGATGAGCTTCGACGGCCTGCTCGATACGGCGTTCGAGCAGATCAGGCACTATGCCGCCGCCGACGTCGCGGTCAGCTTGCGGCTAATGCGCGCCTTCAACGACATCGCAGGCACCACTGAGCATGCCGACATTCGCACCGGGCTTCTCGAACGTGCGCGCCGCGTGATGACCGGCTGTGCCGGGCACTTGCCGACAGAGGAAACAGCAAGGCTGCAGCAGCGATTCGCGGCGCTTGAGGCCACCGTCGCGGCGGGGACAGCGGCCAGCTGACCGGCTTTCGTCGATTTCGCCAGACCAGAAGAGGCTCCCGGCGGAGTGACCCTACTCGCGGTCGGCTTCGGTCGAAACCTAGAGCTCGATCTGGCCGCCGAGTTCAATCACACGATTGGGCGGGATACGGAAGAATTCGGTTGCCGCCAGCGCGTTACGATGCATCGCCTCGAACAGATTGATCCTGATCCGGCTCATCCGCGGCGCCGCGCCAGGAACGATCGTCAGCCGGCCGACGAAAAACGAGGTTTCCATCAGATCGAACCGCAGCTGCTCCGAGCCGCAGGCATCGAGCACCTGCGGGATGTCCGGCTGCTCCATGAAGCCGTAGTGAATGACCACCGAGTGAAAATCGTCCATCAGATGGGTGACCTGGATACGTTGATCCACGGCGATGTACGGCGCGTTCTCGGTCGCGACATGCAGCAACACGATCCGCTGATGGATGACCTTGTTATGTTTGAGGTTATGCAGCAGGGGAACCGGCACCACATCGGTCCGGCTGGTCAGGTAGACCGCCGTCCCCGGCACGCGGGACTTGCCATGAATCTGCTTGATGAAGGTCGCAAGCGGCAAGGTATCGCGCTCGAGCCTTTGCAACATGAGTTCGCGGCCGCGCCGCCAGGTCCAGATCAGAAAGAAGATCACGGCAGCAATGATCAGCGGAACGTAGCCGCCCTCGAATACCTTCATAAGATTGGCTGAGACGAACGAGAGATCGACGACGATGAACAATCCGGCGACCAGCAGGCTCGCCGGCAGGCGCCAGCCCCAGATTTCCCGCATCACCAGAAACATCAGCACCGACGTCAGCAGCATGGTCAGCGAAACCGCGACGCCGAACGCCGCGGCAAGATTATCGGAGGAACGAAAGGCCAGCGTGAGCCCGAGCGTCAATGTCATCAGCACCCAATTGACGGAACCGACATAGATCTGGCCGTAACCGTCGGCCGAGGTCTGGGTGATATGCAGCCGCGGACATAGGCCGAGCTGGATCGCCTGCCGCGTCATCGAAAAGGCGCCGCTGATGATCGCCTGGCTGGCAATGATCGTGGCGAAGGTGGCGAGTACCACCAGCGGCACCTGGAGCGGCGCCGGACACAGCACGAAGAATGGATTGGCTCCGGCCGCAACCCCGCCTTCGACCACCGCGGCCGCCTGTCCCGCATAATTGAGGAGCAGCATCGGGAGGACAAGACCATACCAGGTGAAGCGGATCGGCCGGGGACCGAAGTGGCCCATATCGGCATAGAGCGCTTCGGCGCCGGTAGCGCACAGGAACACCGCGCCGAGAACCAGAAAGCCGGTAAAGCCGTGGCTGAACAGATAGGCGAAGCCGTAGCGCGGATCGAGCGCGACCAATACACCCGGATGGCTCATCACCCCGCCGAACCCGAGCACGCCGATCACGATGAACCATACCGTCATGACGGGGCCGAACAATTTTCCGATTCGCGCGCTGCCCTGCGGCTGCAGCGCGAAAATGCCGATGAGAACCGCCACCGAGAGCGGCACCACATAGGGCGCGATCCCCGGTGCCGGCAGCTTGAGCCCCTCGAGCGCGCTCAACACCGAGATCGCCGGCGTAATCGCCCCGTCGCCATAAAGCAACGCCGCGCCCAAAACACCGATCGCGATCACACCGGCGCGGTTGCCGTGCTTGATGCCGAGCAGCGACATCAGCGCCAGGATGCCGCCCTCGCCGTCATTGTCGGCCCGCATCACCACGGCAACATATTTGATCGAGGTGGTTATCAGGAGCGTCCAGACGATCAAGGACAGCATGCCGACTGCGACCTCGGGGGTCGCTCCGCCGCCCCAATCGAGCGCCGTCTTCATGGTGTAGAGCGGACTGGTTCCGATGTCGCCATAGACCACGCCGAGTGCACCGAGCGCCAGCGTCCCGAGACTTCCGCGCGGCGTATGCGTCTTGAGATCGCCAGCGATTGCGATCGCGCTCATCGGCAGTCCCCCGGGCGCAATTGCAGCGCTTTCGTCGGCGTTGACGTGCACAAAAATGGCCGACCGTTGCTGGAAAAACAAGGTTGCAAAAAAATGAAAAAAGCCCGGCGAAGCCGGCGGCAGAACCGCGGACGGCGCGCGGCCTCTTTTACGAAGCCCGGCGCTTAGAATGACGTCCCCGCCCGCTTCGGCTTCTTCTCCTCGACCTCGGCCTCGCGCGGGACCGCCACGATTCGAAGTGCGGTGATCCGATTGCGCTCGCGGCGGAGCACACGAAAACGGAAGCCATGGAACGTGAAGCTCTGGCCACGTTCCGGGATCGAGCGTGCCTCGTGAATCACAAGGCCCGCGACCGTGGTCGCCTCTTGATCCGGCAGGTGCCAGTCCATCGCGCGGTTGAGATCGCGGATCGGCACCGAGCCGTCGACCACCACCGAGCCGTCGGGCTGGGCGCGGACGCCGGCCACCACCACGTCATGCTCGTCGGAAATGTCGCCGACGATCTCCTCCAGAATATCCTCCAGCGTCACCATGCCTTCGACTTCGCCATATTCGTCGACCACCAGCGCGAAATGGGTCTTGCGGCGGCGAAACGCCTTGAGTTGTTCGGACACCGACCGCATCTCCGGCACGAACCATGGCGGCAGCGCGATGGTGGAGACATCGATCTTGGCGGTGTCGCCGTCCGCGGCGCGGATCGCGCGCAGCAGATCCTTGGCGTGCAGCACGCCGATGATATTTTCAGGTTTCTCGCGCCACAGCGGAATCCGGGTGTATTCGGTCGCCAGCACCTCGCGCACCAGTTCCTCGGGCGGCAGGTCGGCGTTGATCATGACCATTTCGGTGCGATGAACCATCACGTCGGAGACCTGAAGCTCGCGCAGATCCAATAGTCCGCCGAACATGTCGCGGTCCTGCTTTTCGACCTTGCCCTCGTGATGCAGAAGATCGACTGCGCCGCGCAACCGTTCGGTCGGTGACAGGATCGGCTGGTTGTGACCGATCTTGATGCCGAGCAACTGCATCAGCGCCCGGACGATCGCCTCGATCACGGTGAGCAGCGGTCCAAGCAGGTAGACCATCACCTTCATCGGCCGCGCGACCAGGAGCGAGACCCGGTCCGGCGCGTTGATGGCGATGGTCTTCGGCAATACCTCGGCAAAGATCACGACCATCACCGTCATCACACCGGTGGCGTAGAGCACGCCGACTTCGCCGAACCACGCCGTAAAGATGCCGGTCGCCAACGCAGAGGCGCCGATATTGGCGATGTTGTTGCCGAGCAGCAGCGCGCCGATCAGCCGCTCACGCATCGCAAACAGGCTGGAGACGACGCCGGCCTCGCGATTGCCCTGCTTCGACAGCCGCAGCATGCTGGCGCGCGACGCCCCGGTCAGCGCGGTCTCGCTCGCCGCAAAAAACGCGGAGACCAGCAGAAAGGCGATGACAATGGAGAATGCAAACCAGTCCATGAGGTACCGATCACTTCATCTATCGTTGCGGCATGATCTTTTTAAGAAAGCCGGTTTTGACTTTCGGATCGTGCCCTTTTCCCGATCATTGCTCAGGTTTTGCGGGCCAGTTTGACACTCAGAAAATCGCGCACCCGCGCAGGCTCGACGTCGGGAACGATGACCGCGCGGCCGATCGCCTCCAGCAGGATGAAGGTGAGCCGGCCGCGCCTGACTTTCTTGTCCTGCGCCATCAGCGCCATCAGCGCATCGGCATCGCCAAGCCCTTCCTGGGCAAATCCCGCGATGTCCTGCAAATGGGTCGGCAGACCCACCCCGGCAAGGTGATGCTTGACGCGCGCGGCATCCGATTCGGAGATCATCCCGAGCTGCGCGGAAAATTCGGCCGCCAGCACCATGCCGACCGCCACGCCTTCGCCATGGAACAGCCGGTCGGAAAACCCGGTCGCAGCCTCCAGCGCGTGACCGAAAGTATGGCCCAGATTGAGCAGCGCGCGCTCCCCGGTCTCGCGCTCGTCGCGCGCCACGATCGCCGCCTTGGCGCGGCACGAGGTGGCGATGGCGTGTTCGCGCGCCGTGCCGCCTTTGAAAATATCGGCGTGGTTGGCCTCCAGCCAGGTGAAAAACGCCTCGTCGCCGAGCACGCCATATTTGGCGACCTCGGCATAACCGGCGCGGAACTGGCGCGGCGACAGCGTGTCGAGCACGGCGGTATCGGCGACGACCAGGACCGGCTGATGAAACGCGCCGAGCAGATTCTTGCCGTGCGGCGAATTGATCCCGGTCTTGCCGCCGACCGAGGAGTCGACTTGTGCCAATAATGAAGTCGGCACCTGCACGAAATCGACGCCGCGGCGCAGGATCGCGGCCGCGAAGCCGGCGAGATCGCCGATCACGCCGCCGCCGAGTGCTATCACCAGATCGTTGCGTTCGATCTTCGCCGCTATCAAGGCTTCGCTGACCTGTTCGAGGCCGGCATAGGTTTTCGAACCTTCGCCCTCATCGACAATGATTCGCGAGGCGGCAATGCCGGCCTCCGACAGCGAGGCCTCGGTCTTCTCGAGCCAATACCTGGCGACATTGCGGTCGGTGACGATGGCGACGCGCGCGCCGGGGCGCAAATTAGCGACACGGGCGCCCAGCGATGGCAGCACATCGCGGCCGATGACGATGTCATAGGCTCGGCTGCCGAGCGCGACATCGACCGTGATCGGGTCGGAATGTTTCAACGGCGCAGTCATCGCGTGGCGCCCAGCGTGCCCGGCGTTTCTTTGGCCGCCGAGGCCGTACCGCCGGCACACAGCCATGTGTGCAGGGCATCGATGCATTCATCGACGATCTTCTCGTGCGGCACGTCGCGCGACCAGATCGTCAGATCGGCGTGCTGGTAAATCGGTTCACGTTCCTCGATCAGACGCCCGACGGTTGCCGCCGGGTCCGCGGTCTGCAGCAGCGGGCGATCGACGCGGCGCTTCACCCGGCGCATGATGATATCGGCATCGGCCTTGAGCCAGATCGAAACGGCCTGGAGCCGAATGCGGCTGCGCGTCTCCTCGCGCATGAAGGCGCCGCCGCCGGTGGCGATCACCGCGGGACCGCTGTCGAGCAGCCGCGCGATCACGCGCGCCTCGCCATCCCTGAAATGCGGCTCGCCATGGGCCTCGAAAATCTCGGGGATGGACATGGCGGCGGCCGCCTCAATCTCGATATCGGCGTCCAGAAACGGCAGCCGCAGCCGCGCCGACAGCCGTCGTCCGATGGTGGACTTTCCCGCACCCATCATCCCGACCAGCACGACCGAACGGGTTCCCAGCGCGGCCGTGATTTCGGCTTCCTGGGATCCGTTAGCACCGTCCGTTGAGACTGTCTCAGACATCGATCGCTCTGCCGCCGCGGATTGCGGCGCTTCCGCGCAACCTATACTACCCCCGCCGATACCGTTGCCAGAGACTCTTGCAACGGAGGGGTGGACATGTTGGTAGTCAGGGTTAGCTATCCCCGATGATTTAACTGGTTAATTCGCTGCCTGAGGCTCGCCGATGCCCAGCCTGTTCCGCTTTCTGATGGTCGTCGCCGTGATCGGCGGGATTGTCTATGGGGTGATCTTCGCGCTGGCGAATTTCGTTAACCCGAAACCGCGGGAAATGACCGTCACCATTCCGGCAGACAGGTTCCTCAAGAAATAGGCGCTAGATTCTGATTTCGCGGGATGCCAGCTGACGGCGCGTGTCATGAGGCATCCGCTGCGGAGATGCCGAGCCAAAATGCGTTCCAAGACCTCAGATGCCGGGCTGATCAATCTGTTCCTCGACATGCTCGCGGCGGAACAGGGCGCCGGCGACAACACGCTCGATGCGTATCGCCACGATCTTGAGGATTTTTCGGAGTTCCTCGCCCGCGACAAGCAGAACTTTGCCGGCGTCGAAACCCAGGCGCTGCGGGATTACCTCGCCGATCTGGACACACGCGGCTTCAAATCATCGAGCGTGGCGCGCCGGCTATCGGCGATGCGGCACCTGTTTCGCTTCCTGCTGCACGAACGAATTCGCAGCGACGATCCGGCGGCGATCCTGTCCGGCCCGAAGCGCGGTCGTGGCCTGCCGAAGGTGCTGTCGATCTCCGACGTCGATCGCCTGCTGGTGTGCGCCAAGGCGCTGGCCGATGCGCCGGAAGCCTCTGCGTCGCAGCGGCTTCGCACGCTGCGAATGTATTGCCTGCTCGAGGTGCTCTATGCCACCGGCCTGCGGGTATCCGAACTGGTCTCGTTGCCGCTCGCGGCATCGCGGCGCGACGCCCGAATGATCGTGGTCCGCGGCAAGGGCAACAAGGAGCGGCTGGTACCGCTGAACGAGCCATCGCGACAGGCGATGGCCGACTATCTTGCGGCGATGGAAGCGCTGAAGCAGGAGAAAAAGAACGATGGCCCGGCATCAAAGAACGGCTCGGCCTCCAAATGGCTGTTTCCGTCGTTCGGCGAGAGCGGGCATCTGACGCGGCAGCATTTCGCACGCGAGCTGAAGGAACTGGCGGCGGCCGCCGGTCTGGCGCCGCGACTGGTCAGCCCGCACGTGCTGCGCCATGCCTTCGCCAGCCATCTTTTGCATAACGGCGCCGATTTGCGCATCGTGCAAACGCTGCTCGGCCATACCGACATCTCGACCACGCAGATCTACACCCATGTGGTCGAGGAACGGCTGAAGAGCCTGGTGCGCGATCTGCACCCGCTGGCGGAGAAGTAGGCCATCACCGTCCCTGCCCCGCACCTGGTACAGCGCCTTGACTTCGGCGGCTTCTGCCGTGAAACAACCGTTCCCGCCCGCGATCTCCTTGCGCGCCCGGCAAGACGGTCTCATTTTGCGTCAGAATGCGCGCTAAATGTCTGAAAATGCGTGCGTTTCTAGCGAGCCGAAATCCGCGTCGCCTGCAAGCGGGTTCGTCCTTATATTGATTTAATGCCGGATCCCATGCGCAGCTACCTCGATTTTGAAAAGCCGATCGCCGAACTCGACTCCAAGGTCGACGAATTGCGCGCGCTGGCGACGTCCGGCAGCGATATCGGCGATGAGATTTCGCGGATCGAGGACAAGGCCGCGCAGGCGCTGAGCGATCTCTACGCCAACCTGACGCCGTGGCAGAAAACCCTGGTCGCGCGCCATCCGCAGCGTCCGCATCTGACCGATTTTATCGGCGCGCTGATCACCGAATTCACGCCGCTGGCAGGCGACCGCAAATTCGGTGAGGACGAGGCGCTGATGGGCGGTTTCGGCCGCTTCCGCGGTGAAAGCATCTGCGTCCTCGGCCAGGAGAAAGGCGCCACCACCGAGAGCCGGCTCAAGCATAATTTCGGCATGGCGCGTCCGGAAGGCTATCGCAAGGCGGTGCGGCTGATGGAAATGGCCGACCGGTTCGGCATTCCCGTGCTGTCGCTGGTGGATACCGCCGGCGCCTATCCCGGTATCGGCGCCGAGGAACGCGGCCAGGCCGAAGCGATCGCGCGCTCGACCGACGCCTGCCTGTCGCTGGGCGTCGCCAATGTCGCCGTCATTATCGGCGAGGGTGGCTCGGGCGGCGCCATCGCCATCGCCACGGCCAACCGCGTGTTGATGCTCGAACACGCCATCTACAGCGTGATTTCGCCGGAGGCGGCGTCCTCGATCCTGTGGCGCGACGGGACCAAGGCCCAGGAAGCCGCGACCAACATGAAGATCACGGCGCAGGACCTGCTGCGTTTTGGTGTGATCGATTCCATTCTAAGGGAGCCGGCGGGTGGCGCGCATCGCGATCCCAGTGCCATGATCGCGACCACCGGCGACGCCATCGCGCTGGCCCTGAATGATCTGCGCAACCTCGCTCCGGACATGATCCGCAACCAGCGGCGGCAGAAATTCCTGGATATCGGCAGAAAGCTGGGTTGAAGTCGGCGCCTGCACGGAAAAACCCGCCATAACCGCGGCCCGAAGCACCTTTGGGCTTTCGAAAATCAGCCATTTTGGTCGCAATTAGGCCGTGACGCCGATATTTAATGTCTGTTGACTATGCTGGGCATGGAACCTGCCGCGAGGCCTTGGTTGGCTTGCGGGCGAGGGGGCCAAAGGATAGTATTTTAGTCAATGGCTTCAGGGCATGTACGCTATAATTGGGGCGCGAGGATTGCCCGTCGGGTGTGGAGCTTTGCATTGATCGATCGATCGCTGTTTCGCGCGCTTATCACCTCGGCCATGCTCGCGGCTGGAGCGCTACTGGCCGGCTGCAACAGCGACGAAATCTCGCTGGCAAATAACGCCAAGGCCAACCAGCCCGTTTCGCCACAACTCCTTGCCGAGATGGTGTCGAAAGATATGGACCTGCAATCGCCGATTCTGGTCCGGCTGTTCAAACAGGAAGCCGAGCTCGAGGTCTGGAAGCAGGCTCGATCCGGCCGCTTCGCGCTGTTGAAGACTTATCCGATTTGCCGCTGGTCGGGCGACCTCGGCCCCAAGGTCAGGGAAGGCGACCGCCAGGCCCCGGAGGGCTTCTATTCGATCACACCGGCGCAGATGAACCCGCAGTCGGCGTATTATCTTTCATTCAACACAGGCTTCCCCAACGCCTACGACCGGGCGCTCGGACGCAGCGGCTCGCAGTTGATGGTGCATGGCGACTGCTCGTCGCGCGGCTGCTACGCGATGACCGACGAACAGATCGCTGAAATCTACTCGTTGGGTCGGGAATCCTTTTTCGGCGGCCAGCGCGCATTCCAGTTCCAAGCCTATCCGTTCAAGATGACGCCGGTCAACATGGCCAAGCATCGC
Source organism: uncultured Pseudomonadota bacterium (assembly GCA_963727225.1). Lineage (GTDB taxonomy): Bacteria > Pseudomonadota > Alphaproteobacteria > Rhizobiales > Xanthobacteraceae > Bradyrhizobium. Next base: position 151,261 of record CAVSFN010000005.1, read on the forward strand.
AACAATCCGAACATGCCGTTCTGGAAGATGATCAAGGAAGGCTACGACGATTTCGAGGTGACGCGGCAGGAGCCGAAGGTCGATTTCTGTGAGAAGAGATATGTCTTCAATGCCGTGAAGCCTCCGAACGCAACGCGGGATCCGGTGTTCGAGGCGTCGGCCAAATGCCCCGCTTATGTCGTCCCGGGCGAAATCGCCAGCGCTGTTCGCGAGAGAGAACAGGCCGATGAGGCCGAGACTGCCAAGCTGATTTCCCGTGGCACGCCGGTCGCCCGGCTGAATACCGGCATCGACGGCGGCATGAACCGGGTGTTCGCCGCAGCCTTACCCAACGGCAATACTGGATTGTCGGAGAGCAGCGAAGGCCGGAGCGCGTCGCTGATGCGCGAGCGGTTGCCCGGAACAATCCCTATGGATCACGTCAATCCGCCGCGCGGGCCGGTGACGTCGCCGGATGAGCCGCTGCTGGCCTCCACCACCTCCTCCACGCATGTGGCGTCGGCGGGGCCGGATGCGCCATCGGGCGGTTTCTTTAGTAATCTCGCCCGCAAGGTAGGTCTCGGCGGCGCGGCGGCGGATGCCAGCGCCAGCGTGCCGCCCCAACCCCAGCCAGTGGCTTCGGCGAAGCCCAGAGTGAACGAGGCCAAGCGCCACGAGCCGCAGCATCCGGAAGCATCGGCGAAGGTGGCAACGGCCCCGAAGTCGGATACCAAACAGGCATCCGCCCGCCCGCCGTTGAAACCATCGCTCTCGGAAGCGCCTGCTGCCGCGGCGAACGACACCGTCAGCGGTTCGCAGCCGATCGTACAGGCCAACTCGTTTGAGAGCCGCTTCTCAGCGACGCCCAAGTAACCCCCTCCAATCCGCGCGACGCTCGCGATTTCCGATTTGAATTTCAGACAGCCCGCAAGCACCGGGTTGCGCGCCGCCGATTATTGAGCATTCTGTCGGCCTTCGATCCATAAGAACGGCCGACCGACGGCCGCGGCAGGGGATCACCGGGAGGAGACAAAAACCATGGCAGGCATTCACCTGCTCGATCGCACCATCGGCAGCGAATATCCGAACCTGGCCACGGACGCCGACGTCCGCGCCTTAGAACAAATTCCCTATCTCGACCGCATCGCTGCGGCGAGCACCTATGACGCGATCAGGCTCGGCGCGTCCCACAATCCCGATGCACCCGCGATCCAGTTCCTGCCCAATGCCGACCCGGCCGACACGCCGCTCGTCATCACCCACCGCGACTTCTTCGCGCGCGTGACACAGGCCGCCAACATGTTCCATGCGCTCGGCGTCCGCAAAGACGACGTTGTGAGCTTCATGTTGCCGCTGTTGCCGGAAGCGTTCATCACGCTGTTCGGCGCCGAAGCCGCCGGCATCGCCAACCCGGTCAACCCGTTATTGGAGCCGCATCAGATCGCGGAAATCCTGGAAGCCGCCGGCACGACGGTGCTGGTGGCGCTCGGACCGGTGCCGGGCACCGATATCTGGCAGAAGGTCGAGCAGGTGCGCAAACATCTCAAGCACCTGAAGGCGATCGTGCAGGTCGGCCCCGGCGATCCCGCAAGCGGCATTCATTCGTTCGCCAAGCTGATCGAGACGCAGCCGTCCGACCGGCTGGTGAGCGGCCGCAAAATCTCGGGCGGCGACATCGCCGCGTACTTTCACACCGGCGGCACCACCGGCACGCCAAAACTCGTGCGCCACACCCACACCAACCAGGTCTACCAGGCCTGGGCCGTCAACCTGGTGCTCAAGTCGCAGCCCGGGATCAATCTGCTGTTCGGCATGCCGCTGTTCCATGTCGGCGGCTCGCTGACGCAGGCGCTGGCCACGTTCGCAGGCGGCGGCTGCCTGGTCGTGCTGTCGCCTTCGGGATGGCGCAACCCCGCCTCGGTCAAGAACATCTGGGGCCTGGTCGAACGCTTCAGGCCGCACGCGCTGTCGGGCGTGCCGACGGTCTTGGCGGCGGCGCTCGGCATCCCGCCCGGCGACGCCGACATCTCGAGCCTGCAGTGTGCCGCCGCCGGCGGATCGGCGATCCCCGTGGCGGTCGGCAAGGCGATCCAGGACAAGTTCAAGCTCCCGGTGCTCGAAGTCTACGGCATGACGGAAACCGCGAGCGTCCATACCATCGCCTATCCGGATCGTCCGATCCGGATAGGCTCTGCCGGCCTGCCGGTGCCCTACAGCCGGGTTCGCATCGTCAAGCTCAACGGCGACGGCCGCTTCGAACGCGACTGCGCCACCGACGAGATCGGCGTCGTCACCATGGCGGGACCCGGCGTGTTCGGCGGCTACCTCAACGAAGCGCACAACCTGGGCGCCTTCGTCGACGGCCATTGGGTCAATTCCGGTGATCTCGGCCGCCTTGATGCCGACGGCTATCTCTGGATCACCGGCCGCGCCAAGGACCTCGTGATCCGCGGCGGTCACAATATCGACCCCGGGCCGATCGAGGACATCATGTTCCAGCATCCCGCCGTGGGATTTGCCGCCGTGGTCGGCCAGCCGGACGCCTATGCTGGCGAACTGCCGATCGGCTATGTGCAATTGAAGCCGGGCGCGAGCGTGCAGCCCGGTGAACTCGAGGCATGGGTGCGCGAGCGCACGCCCGAGCGCGCCGCCGCTCCGGTGCAGATCATCGCGATCGAACCGATGCCCCTGACCGGCGTCGGCAAGGTGTTCAAGCCGCAGCTGCGCTGGGACGCGGCGAGGCGTGTCTTCACCAATATCCTGGCGCCGCTGCGCGATCGCGGCATCGATTGCAGCGTGAAGGTCGGCGCGCACGGAAGCCACGGCAGCATCGCGACCGTCACGCTAGTGCGAGTGCCGGAGGATCAACGCGAGGCGATTGCGAACGAGGTGCACACGCTGCTTGCGCCGTTCGTGATGCGGCACGAGGTGGTTTTTGGGTAGGGAAGCCTGCCTCGAGCAGTGCGCCTCGAGCTGAAACGGCACGGTTATCGGGCAGACGTCAGGAAGCGGCGTTCCATTTCCGATTCACGTTCGACTTCACGTTCGACCTGGCCGGCGCGGACCGCCTGCTTCAGGCATATTTGCCGTGGCAGTGCTTGTACTTCTTGCCTGAGCCGCAGGGACAATCCTCGTTGCGGCCGATCTTGCCCCAACTTGCCGGATTTTTGGGATCGCGGTCGGCGATGGCCGCAGGCACCAGCGAAGCACTGGCGAACGCCATCTCGTCCTCGCCGGTGGTCGGATCGAGCTTGTGCGCTTCCATGGCCGGCAATGCCGGCTGCTGATCTTCCGGCGGCACGATTTCGACGCGCATCAATTGCGCCGTCACCGCCTCGCGCAGATGCGCGATCATCGCCTCGAACAGGCTGAAGGCCTCGGACTTGTACTCCTGCAGCGGATCGCGTTGGCCGTAGCCGCGCAGGCCGATCACCTGCCGCAGATGATCCAGCATCACCAGATGCTCGCGCCACAGATGATCGAGGGTCTGCAGCAGGATGGTTTTTTCGACGTAACGCATCACGTCGGGGCCCCACTGCGCTACCTTCGCCGCCATGTGCTCGTCGACGCGGTTCTCGATGCGCGACAGTAATTCCTCGTCGGCGATGCCCTCTTCCTTGGCCCATTGATCGACCGGCAGGTCGACGTCGAGCACGCGCTTCAGCTCTTCCTTGAGCTCGGTGACGTGCCACTGCTCGGCATAAGCGTGTTCAGGCACATGCTTGGTGACAACGTCCTCGACAAAGGCACGGCGCATGTCGGCGACGGTCTCGGCGACGCTATCGTCCTTCATCAGGTCGATGCGCTGGTCGAAGATCACCTTGCGCTGGTCGTTCTGGACGTTGTCGAATTTCAGCAGGTTCTTGCGGATGTCGAAGTTGCGGGCCTCGACCTTCTGCTGGGCCTTTTCCAGCGCCTTGTTGATCCAGGGGTGGATGATGGCCTCGCCATCCTTCAGGCCGAGCCGCGTCAGCATGGAATCGAGCCGGTCGGAGCCGAAAATCCGCATCAGATCGTCTTCCAGCGACAGGAAGAACTTCGAGCGCCCGGGGTCGCCCTGGCGTCCGGATCGGCCGCGCAACTGGTTGTCGATGCGCCGCGATTCGTGGCGCTCGGAGCCGATGATGTAGAGCCCGCCCGGCCGGGTCGCGGTCTTGGCAGGCTTTGACCCCTTGGCGGGCTCGATCTCGACCACGTCTTCGGCTTTCAGCACGATGTCGCGGAAACGCTCGACGTCGGCCTTGATGCGCTCGATTTTCGCGGCCTTCTCGGCTTCGTCGGTGATGCCTGCGGTCTCATGCAGGAGACGCATTTCGAGCGAGCCGCCGAGCTTGATGTCGGTGCCGCGGCCGGCCATGTTGGTCGCGATCGTGATCGCGCCGGGCACGCCGGCCTCGGCAACGATATAGGCTTCCTGTTCGTGGAAGCGCGCGTTCAACACCGCGAACAGCTTCGCCGGCTTGCCGGCGCGGGCCGCCGCGTAAAGCTTCTCCATCGCGTTTTCGTTGCCGAAATCGATCTGCTTGTAGCCGTGCTTTTTCAGGTACTCGGCGAGCACCTCGGATTTTTCGATCGAGGCGGTACCGACCAGCACCGGCTGCAGCCGGGCATTGGCGCGCTCGACCTCGGCCAGGATCGCGGCATATTTCTCGTTCTGGGTACGGTAGACCTCGTCGTCTTCATCGAGACGGGCCACCGGCACATTGGTCGGGATTTCCACGACCTCGAGCTTGTAGATGTCGAACAGTTCGTCGGCTTCGGTCAACGCCGTGCCGGTCATGCCGGAGAGCTTTTCGTACATCCGGAAATAGTTCTGGAACGTGATCGAGGCCAGCGTCTGGTTTTCCGGCTGAACCTGCACGTGTTCCTTGGCTTCCAGCGCCTGATGCAGGCCTTCGGAATAGCGGCGGCCCTGCATCATGCGGCCGGTGAACTCGTCGATGATGATAACCTCGTCGTCGCGGACGATGTAATCCTTGTCGCGCGTAAACAGCGTATGGGCGCGCAGCGCCTGATTGATGTGGTGAACCACCGAGACGTTCTCGACGTCGTAGAGCGAGTCGCCCTTGAGCTGGCCGGCGTCGCGCAGCAGCGTCTCGATCTTTTCCATGCCGGCTTCGGTCAGCGTCACCGCGCGCTGCTTCTCGTCGACGTCGTAATCGGTCTTGTCGAGCTGGGGAAAGAAGGTGTCGATGGTGTTGTAGAATTCCGAGCGGTCGTCGAGCGGGCCGGAGATGATCAGCGGCGTGCGCGCCTCGTCGATCAGGATCGAATCGACTTCGTCGACGATGGCGTAGAAGTGGCCCCGCTGGACCATGTCCTCCAGCCGATACTTCATGTTGTCGCGCAGATAGTCGAAGCCGTATTCGTTGTTGGTGCCGTAGGTGATGTCGCGTGAATAGGCTAGCTTGCGCTCGCTGTCGTCAAGGCCGTGGACGATCACCCCGGTGGTCATACCGAGGAAACTGTAGATCTGTCCCATCCATTCGGAGTCGCGCCGGGCGAGGTAATCGTTAACGGTGACGACATGGACGCCCTTGCCGGCCAGCGCATTGAGATAGACCGCAAGGGTAGCCACCAGCGTCTTGCCTTCGCCGGTTTTCATCTCGGCAATGTCGCCCTCGTGCAGCACCATGCCGCCGATCAGCTGGACGTCGAAATGCCGCTGGCCGAGCGTGCGCTTGGCCGCCTCGCGCACGGTGGCGAAGGCCGGAACCAGAATATCGTCGAGGGTCTTGCCGTCGGCGAGTTCTTTGCGGAATTCGGCGGTACGCGCTTTCAGCGCGTCGTCGGAAAGGGCTGCGGTCTCGGGTTCAAGCGCGTTGATGGCGTCGACGCGGGGCTGATATCCCTTGATCCGCCGGTCATTGGCGGAGCCGAAAAACTTGCGGGCGAGCGCGCCGATCATGCCAAATTCCTGTCGTTGCGGTTCGGCGTTGCAGCCATGACGTGGTCCACCAGTCTGCCTATCAACTCATCGTGACGCGTCGCTGAGCAGGCCCCGATCCGGGAGCATCCGCCAAATGAGTGGGGATTCAGCAATCCAAGGTTCAATGGGCAAAAACGCAGCCAAATACGCGCTATCGCCATTGACTCAGGCTTTGCAGAGATATGGCTGGCCCACAGGCTTGTCAACGGCCGCCGGCGCCACCGATTTGAAGCCGCCGCAGCGGTTGCGGCGCGCCTGTTCGAGGGGCCCCAAATCGAACAGTGACCCTGGGCCCGATCCTTTTTATGCGTGGCCCCTGATTGCCGAAATCCCTATCGGAGTGCGCTGCAACGGACCACGAATTCGGAAAGCATGACGCCAGCCTTTCAAGGATTTCATCATTTTGACAGACTTTTCGCGTTGCCAAGGCCACTTGATTGGGCGAGTGTCCCGCCGCTCCAAACAGCCCCATCTTTCAGGATAAGGATTTTCCATGACCACCTCGTTCCCGGAAACGAAAACCGGCCCGCGCTTCGGCCTCGCTTCTGCCGCCCTGGCAGGCTGTGTTGCGATGGTCTTGCTCACCGGCCTGCCGGTACGCGCCGAAGACGCGAACCCGGTGCTCGCCAAGGTGAACGGCGCCGAGATCCGCCAAAGCGACATGGCGCTCGCCGAGGAGGAACTGGGCCCCAGCCTCGCGCAGATGGACCCCGCGACCAAGCAGGAAAACGTGCTGTCGTTCCTGATCGACATGAAGATCGTCGCCAAGGCCGCCGAAGCCAAGAAGATCGAGGACCGCGACGACTTCAAGTCCCGTCTCGCCTTCGCGCGCAACCGGCTCCTGATGGACAATCTGCTGGCGGTCGAGGGCAAGGCCGCGACCACCGACGAGGCCATGAAGAAGGTCTATGAGGAGGCCGCCAAGCAGATATCCGGCGAACAGGAAGTTCACGCCCGGCATATCCTGGTCGAGAACGAGGACGAGGCCAAGGCGATCGAGGAAGAGCTCAAGAAGGGCGCCGATTTCGCCGAACTCGCCAAGAAGAAATCCAAGGATCCCGGCGCATCCGATGGCGGCGATCTCGGTTTCTTCACCAAGGACCAGATGGTTCCGGAATTCTCCGCCGTCGCCTTCGCGCTGGAGCCCGGCAAGATTTCCGATCCGGTAAAGTCGCAGTTTGGCTGGCATATCATCAAGGTCGAGGAAAAGCGCGACCGCAAGGCGCCCGACTTCGCGCAGGTCAAGGCCCAGATCGAGACCTATGTGACGCGCAAGGCGCAGGCTGATTACGTGGCCAAGCTGCGCGAAACCGCAAAAGTCGAGCGCATGGACAAGCCCGAGGCGGCGGCGACGGACGCCAAGCCGGATGCCGCGAAGCCCGCCGACAACAAGATGGCGCCGGCGAAGAAGTAACGATCTGCTGTCACTTCCCCGAAGCCAATCGTATTTAGGATCGTGATGGCCGGATTTATTCCGGCCGTTGCGTCTTGAAGCACCGTTCGGCGAGAAGACTTGCGAGAAAGACTTGCAAGAAAGACTTGCGAGAAAAACTCGCGAGAAAGATTTGGGTGGCCGGAATAAATCCGGCCATGACAATCTGTCTAATCCCGTCTGTTTAATCCTGTCGCTTATTCGGGTTTTGCCCCATGTCCAGCGCTGTCTCCCCTCTCGCCCCGACCCACGTCCCCGACATGCCGGTGATTTCAGGCGTGAAACTCGCGACGGCTGCGGCCGGCATCCGCTACAAGGACCGCACCGATGTGCTGCTCGCGGTCATGGACAAGGGCACCACGGTCGCCGGCGTCTTCACCAAATCGAAATGTCCGTCCGCGCCGGTCGAATGGTGCCGCGCCAAATTGAGCCGCAGCGGCTCTTCCAAGGCAGGCTCGGCCCGCGCGCTGGTGGTGAATTCCGGCAACGCCAATGCCTTTACCGGCAAGACCGGGCGGCAGGCGACGACGCTGACGGCCTCGATCGCCGCCAAGGCGCTGGCATGCGGCACCCATGAGGTGTTTCTCGCCTCCACCGGCGTGATCGGCGAACCGCTCGACGCCACCAAATTCAACGGCGTGCTCGGCGCGCTGGCGGAAAAAGCCGCACCCGACGACTGGATGAGTGCGGCCAGGGCGATCATGACCACCGACACCTTTCCCAAGGTCGCAACCGCCACGGTAAAGCTCGGCAAGGCTATGGTCACGATCAACGGCATAGCCAAGGGTGCCGGCATGATTGCGCCCGACATGGCGACCATGCTGGCCTTCGTGTTTACCGACGCACCGATCGCGGCAGGCGCGCTGCAGTCGCTGCTGAAGAACGGCGTGGAAGACACCTTCAACGCCGTCACCATCGATGGCGACACCTCGACGTCGGATACGTTGCTGGCGTTCGCGACAGGGGCTGCGGCCGCCAACGGGGCGCCGAAAATCAGCCGCGCCAACGATCCCCGGCTGACCGGCTTCGCCAAGGCGTTCCGCGCCGTGCTCGCCGATCTCGCCGAGCAGGTGGCCCGGGACGGCGAAGGCGCGCGCAAGCTGGTGGAGATCATCGTCGACGGCGCGGTGTCGAAAGCCTCGGCGCGCAGGATCGCGATGTCGGTGGCGAATTCGCCGCTGGTGAAGACCGCGATTGCCGGCGAGGATGCCAATTGGGGCCGCGTGGTGATGGCGGTCGGCAAGGCCGGCGAGCCCGCCAACCGCGACAAGCTTTCGATCTCGTTCAACGGCATCCGCGTCGCCAGCCGGGGCGCGCGCGATCCGTCCTATGACGAGGCCGAAGTTTCGGCCGCGATGAAGAATCCGAAAATCCAGATCAAGATCGCGCTCGGGCTGGGCAAGGGGCGCGACCGTGTCCTGACCTGCGACCTCACCAAGGAATACGTCGCGATCAACGGCGATTACCGGTCGTGAGCAGCCTTCGCGGCAGTGCGGCTAATTCGTTACCCTGCTACTAACCCTCCAGGGCATCTTCAGCACATGGCTGACATCAAACTCACCCTCGTGGTCGCCTGCGCGCTGCTCGACGCCGACAAGCGCGTGCTGATCGCGCAGCGGCCGGAAGGCAAGGCGCTGGCAGGGCTGTGGGAATTTCCGGGCGGCAAGGTCGAGCCCGGCGAGCGGCCGGAGCAGACGCTGATCCGCGAACTGCACGAGGAGATCGGCATCAGCGTCAGCGAAGCCTGTCTCGCACCACTGACCTTTGCCAGCCATGCCTATGATGACTTTCACCTTCTGATGCCGCTCTACGTCTGCCGGCGCTGGGACGGCCTGGTAGTCGCGCGCGAAGGCCAGAAGCTCGCCTGGGTTCGCGCCAATAAACTGCGCGACTACCCGATGCCGCCGGCCGACCTTCCGCTGATCCCGCATTTGATCGATTTGTTGATGTGAGGTGGAGCGAGCGCACGATCGTTCAGCGCCTCATCCGCTGCGAGCAGCGGGACGTGCGGTGCACGTCTCGGCTTCCCCTCACCGCCTCCGCCAGGCTCGCTTTCGCCGACCCCGGCTGCAGCGGTTCTTGCTGGCTCGGATGCGGCGCCCAGCCCGACAGCCAGATCACATCGAAGGTGGCGCGGATGCGGCCGTCGGAATCGGCAAAGCGCTCGCCGTAGATTTGCGCCATCCGCAACATCGTGGCGCGACGGGTCGGCGTCCGCCGCCGCTCGGCCAGGATGTTGGTCGCGCCCATGTTTCTGAGATCATGCATCAGCGCGAAGGCGCTGTCGTAGCGCACCACCACGCGATCGACGTCGGTGACCGGCAGCGCAAAGCCCGCGCGTTGCAACAGCGCGCCGACATCGCGCAGATCGGCAAACGGCGCGACCCGGGGCGATACGCCGCCCTCGCATTCGGCTTCCGCCGCCGCAAAGCATTGCCGCAACTCGGTCAGCGTATCGCCGCCGAGCATCGCCGCCAGCAACAGCCCATCGGGCCGCAGCGCGCGGCGAATTTGCGTGAGCACGCCGGGCAGATCGTTGACGAACTGAAAGGCGAGCGCGGAAACCGCCAGATCGAGCGATTCCGGCGGGAGCGGAAGAACTTCCCGTCCGGTCTCATCCAGGCTGATCCGCGTGACCGACTTGAAGCGATCGCGTGACGGCCTTCGAAGGATTTCGCCCGGCGTCCAGATATCGGCGGCGTCAGCAAACTGGCGCAGCACCGCGTGCAGCCGCTCTTCCATGTCCTCGGCGACGCGGTCGAGCAGGAAGGTCGCAGGCTCGCCGCGCCGCGCCCGGTTCTGCCGGACGCGCAGCAAAGCGCGGTCAAACAGGATCGGCGCGGCGGTCGGATTCGAAACCATGCGGCTTGGTACGCCGGTCTCCCCGCATCTGGCAATCCGGGGAATGCGCTGCTGTCCTTTGCCGCTTGAGCCCCGCACGCCCCGGCGCTAGCTTCGCCCCATGGACGCCGAGGCCTCACCATCCCGTTCGGTCGCGACCCACCTGCGCGGTGCGCTGAAGGCGTGCCGCGGCGCGTGGTCGCATGCTGCACGGCTCGCGCTCGACATCGCGCTGCCGACATTGTGCGTCGCCTGCCGCGAACCCGTCGACGGCGAAGGCGTCTGCGCCACCTGCTGGGCGAAACTGTCGTTCATCGCGCCGCCATTTTGCCCGCGGCTCGGCATTCCCTTCATCTACGATCCCGGCCCCGGCCTGCTGTCGATGGAAGCGATCTCCGATCCGCCGGCCTACGCGCGCGCCCGGGCCGCGGTGCGCTATGACGACGTCGCGCGCACGCTGGTGCACGCCCTGAAATACCAGGACCGCACCGATCTCGCCCCCGCGATGGGCCGCTGGATGGCGCGCGCCGGCCGGGAATTGCTCGACGAGGCCGATGTGCTGATCCCGGTACCGCTGCACTGGCGCCGGGGCTGGAGCCGCCGTTACAACCAGTCCGGGGCGCTGGCGCGCGCCATCGAGCGGCAAACCGGCGTGAAAGTGGCCTCGGAAACGCTTCGGCGGGTCCGCCCGACCCAGCAGCAGATCGGCCTGTCCCGGTCGCAGCGCGCCAGCAACGTCCAGGGCGCGTTCAAGGTCCCGGCCGACCGGCAGCACCGGATCGAGGGACGCCGCGTGATTCTGGTCGACGATGTCCTGACCTCCGGCGCCACAGTCGACGCCTGCGCGCGGGCGCTGCTGCGCGCCAGGGCGGCTTCCGTCGATGTGCTGGTGTTCGCCCGGGTTGTGGACACCCACAAAGCTACCATATAATCGGGCACCTTCTTGAAAGCGCGACATGACTGCTGCCATCGAAATCTATACCCGTCCGGGCTGCGGCTATTGCAGCGCCGCCAAGTCGCTTTTGACGCGCAAGAAGGCGACGTTCACTGAATTCGACGTCGCCACCGATCCGGCGCTTCGTCGGCAAATGTGGGATCGCGCCGGCGCGGGCTCGACCTTTCCGCAGATTTTCATCGGCGAAACCCATGTCGGCGGCTGCGACGAGCTGTACGCCCTCGACCGAGCGGGCAAGCTCAATTCCATGCTCGCGGGCGACAAGGCCCATTCATGAGCGCTGACCTCAGCTTCACCGCCGCGATGGTGCAGATGCGCACCGGGCTGTTGCCGCCGGCAAATCTCGAGCAGGGAACTAAACTGATCCGGGAGGCCGCCGCCCAAGGCGCCGATTATGTGCTTACCCCCGAGGTGAGCAACATGATCCAGTCCAACCGCCAGGCGATGTTCGAAAACCTCGCCGCGGAAGAGGACGATCTTTCGCTGAAAGCATATCGCGCGCTGGCGGCGGAACTGAAAATCCATCTCCATATCGGCTCGCTGGCATTGCGCGCCTCGCCTGAGCGGGCGGTCAACCGCTCGTTCCTGATCGGGCCGGATGGCACGGTGATCGCAAGCTACGACAAGATCCATATGTTCGATATCGATCTGCCTGGCGGCGAGAGCTATCGCGAATCGGCCAACTACCAGCCGGGCGAAACCGCCGTGATAGCGGACCTGCCCTGGGGCCGCATCGGCCTCACGATCTGCTACGACGTGCGCTTTCCGGCGCTGTATCGTGCGCTCGCCGAAAGCGGCGCGTCGTTCCTCACCGTGCCTTCCGCCTTTACGGTGCGGACCGGCGAAGCGCATTGGCACACGCTGTTGCGCGCCCGTGCCATCGAGAATGGCTGCTTCGTATTCGCCGCCGCCCAGGCCGGAACCCACGAGAGCAAGCGCCAGAGCTACGGCCACTCGCTGATCATCGATCCCTGGGGCACCATTCTGGCCGAAGGCGGCGCCACCGAGACCGGCGTTTTCCTGGCGAAGATCGATCCTGAGAAAGTCGAGACCGCGCGCAAGACGGTGCCGTCGCTGCAGCATGGCCGGCGCTTCAGCGTCACCGACCCCAAGGCTGGTCCCGAGCATCTGCACCTGGTGCGGGGATCGGCATGATCCGGTACAATTTACGCTGCGACCGCGGCCATGCGTTCGAGAGCTGGTTTCAGAGTTCGCAGGCCTACGAAACCCAGGAAAAACGCAGGCTGGTGAACTGCCCATCTTGCGGCTCGGCCAAGGTCGAGCGGGCCATCATGGCCCCGCAGATCGTGAGCAAGAAGAGCGGGGATCGCTCGGTAACAGCGCCCGCCGCGGCCACCGAAGCCACAACACCCGCTTCGACACCCCTGATGATGGCGCAGGAGCGCGAGTTGCGCGCCAAGCTCAGGGAATTGCGCGATCATATCGTGAAGAACGCCGACAATGTCGGCGAGCGCTTTCCCAATGAAGCCCGCAAAATGCATTACGGCGATATCGAGCATCGTCCGATCTATGGCGAGGCGTCGCCGGAAGAAGCGCGCTCCCTGATCGATGAAGGCGTCGAGGTGTCGCCGCTGCCGGTGTTACCGGACGACCGGAACTGACGCATTGGCGTCATTCCGGGGCACGCGTCTTCGCGTCAACCCGGAATCCCGAGATTCCGGGCTCGCTCACGGAGCCTGTCATCGGGCCGGCCAGAGGCCGGACCCGTTGGCTCGCGCCCCGGAATGACAATCAGGGGAAAAATCATGAACCCGGAAACGCTGTCGTCATGGCAAGTCTGGGCGGTGCTGTCGGCGGTCTTCGCCGCCCTGACCGCGATCTTCGCCAAGGTCGGCGTCGAGGACATCAATCCGGATCTTGCGACCTTCATCCGCACCATCATCGTGTTGATCAGTTTTTCGCTGATCCTGTTCGCGACCGGCCAATTCAGCAATCCCGGGCCGATCTCGCAAAAGAGCTGGATCTTTCTGGTGCTGTCCGGGCTCGGCACCGGGGCGTCGTGGCTGTGTTATTTCCGCGCGCTGAAGCTTGGACCGGCGACGCTGGTGGCGCCGATCGACAAATTGAGCGTGGTGCTGGTGGCGTTGTTCGGCGTGGTCTTTCTCGGCGAGCGGCCTTCGCTCAATGGCTGGCTCGGAATAGCGCTGATCGCCGCCGGCGCGGTGCTGATTGCATTCAAGCGCTGATTAAACCGCGACCAATAACGCCACGCCGATAACAATCAGCGCGATGCCCAAGAGTTCGCGCGCGGACAGCGGCTGCTTGAACGAATAATACGCCACGCCCTGCGCGAACAGCACCTCGACCAGCGCCAGCGTGCGTACATTGGCGGCCGCCGTCAACGCAAACGCCAGGAACCAGAACTGCGAGGCGAACGCGCCGGTGAAGCCGGCGAGCAGCGACGGTTTCCACAGGCCGAGTATTTTCTTCAGCACGTCGGGGGCGCGCGCCAGCAGATAGATGGTCAGCACCAGCGTCTGCACGAACAGCCCGAGCACCAGTGTGTAGGACGCCGCCGTCACGAACGAGACGCCGGCAACCGTGATGATCGCGCCGCGAAAGCCGACCGCCGAAAGCGCAAACGCCGCCGCTGCGACCAGACCGGTAAGCGTCGGCTTCAGGTCGGCGAAATTTTTCTCTCCGCCCGGCCGCAGCGCGGTGATGATCACGCCGACAGTCGCGATCAGGATCGCGACCACCTTCAGCGCCGTGAGGTGATCGCCGAGAAACACAAAACCGAAGATCGCGGTCTGAATCGCCTCGGTCTTCAGATATGCCGTCGTCACCACGAACGAGCGGTCGTTCATCGCGAGCAGCATCAATCCGGTAGCGAGAATCTGGCTGAGCGCGCCGAGCAGCAGCCAGGGCCAGAACGCAAGCGTTGGCCACGGTACATGGTCTCCGGTCGCGATCACCACCACGGCAAAGAACACCAGCGAGAACGGAAAGCCGAACAGGAAGCGGATGTTGGTGGCGCCCCAGGTGCCGAGCGGTCCGGTCAATTGCCGCTGCATCGCGTTGCGCGCGACCTGGCCGATCGCCGCGACGACGGTAAAGGGAATCCAGAGCGTGGCGATGCTGATCATGGGTGGGGATTCGGGCGGAGAATTCGGGGAGGCGGCTGAGAAGGCCAGCCACCGTGCCGGGCGCGGCCGGCATGGTCAACCGGAGCGGTGTCATGGCGGGAATGCGCGTGGTGTCGGGATCAGCGTCGCTCGCGATGCAGCGACAGCAATGATTCAAGCGCCTTCGGCCACCACCATGTAATTGACGTCCATATCGGACGAGAGGCTCCAGCGGTCGGCGAACGGGCTGTAGACCACGCCGGCCTGTTCGGTGATGGCAAGCTTGTTGTCTTGCAGATGCCGCGCCAGTTCGTCCGGGGTGACGAACTTGTTCCATTGGTGGGTGCCGCGCGGCAGCCAGCGCAACACGTATTCGGCACCGACGATGGCAAGTGCAAAGCTCTTCCAGTTGCGATTCAGCGTCGAGATCACCATCATCCCGCCGGGCTTGAGCATCGCCGCACAGCGCGCGAGGAACACTCCGATATCGGTGACATGCTCGACCACTTCCATCGCCAGCACGATGTCGAAGCGTTCGCGCACATCCATCTCTTCGACCGTGGTGCAACGATAGTCGATCGACAGATGGCCCTTGTCGGCATGCAGTCTCGCCGCCGCAATATTGCTGGCGGACGGATCGACGCCGATCACCTGCGCGCCGAGCCGGGTGAACGGCTCGCACAGCAATCCGGCGCCGCAGCCGATGTCGAGGATGCGCAAGCCGGACAGGCAGTTCAGGCTTTTGACGTTGCGCTCGAACTTGCGGCAGGCGGCGTCGCGAATGTAGGTCAGCCGCAGCGGATTGATCCGGTGCAGCGGCGCCATCTTGCCGTTGGGGTCCCACCACTCATCCGACAGCTTTGAAAATTTGGCGATCTCGGCGGGATCGACGGTCGATCCGGGCGTGCTTCGCATGTTCGCGGAAGAATTTGATTGCATGATCATGGATGGCGCGCCGCTCCTACCGCGCGGTGATGAAATTGCGAAACGCCAGCGGCGAGGCAATCGTTTTGATGGTTTCCCTGCCCTCGCCGACGCCCAAAATGGTCACGTCGCCATAATTGAGGATGCGTCCGAGGATGCTTTGATTGACATCGACGCTCTCGATCTTGTCGAGTGACATCTCAAAGGTCCGCCGCTTGATGAAGCCGGTCTTGTGGACAACCCGCAGATTGGTGACGTCGGTCTCGGTGGTCCAGCGATGGAACCAGGCCGTGAAGGTCCAGTACAGCGCCGCCAGCGCCACCACGGCGGAAGCCGACAGGCATAGCAGGACGATGCCTTCGGTGACGGTCGCTCGGGACAAAACCAGCAGGACCGCGGCCACGATCCAGGCCGCGATCGCGGGCCAGTAGAATATCCAGTGCGCATTGGTCGAATACAGCACCTTCTCGCCGGGCTGCAGAATATCGTCGATATAACGCCCCATCTATTCAACCTCAATTGCCCCTGATTACCTCTGGACCGCCGGATGCGGCACCGTTCCGGGCTCGTCGGGACCCGGTTGCTTGCTCCCAACCGCGCCGCTATGTATACGCGCCTTTTGGCCCGCACGCTCCGGTTTCCGTGTGGTCACCTTAATAACCTTGTCAGGGAATGCACCAGTCGTCATGGGCCGCCTCGTGATGAAATTCGGCGGCACATCCGTCGCCAATATCGACCGCATCCGCAACGTCGCGCGCCATGTGAAGCGCGAGGTCGATGCCGGCCACGACGTCGCCGTGGTGGTGTCGGCGATGGCCGGCAAGACCAATGAACTGGTGGAATGGTGCCGCGACGCCTCGCCGATGCATGACGCACGCGAATATGACGCTGTTGTCGCATCCGGCGAGCAGGTCACCGCCGGCCTGCTTGCGATCGTGCTGCAGGGCCTCGGCATTCAGGCACGTTCCTGGCAAGGCTGGCAGATCCCGATTCGAACCAGCGACGCCCATGCCTCGGCACGGATTCTCGAGATCGACGGCGCGGACCTGATCAACCGCTTCAGGGAGCGCAAGGAAGTCGCTGTGATCGCCGGTTTCCAGGGCATCAATCCGCAGACCAGCCGCATCACCACGCTCGGGCGCGGCGGTTCGGACACCTCAGCCGTTGCGATCGCCGCCGCCATTCATGCTGACCGCTGCGATATCTATACCGACGTCGATGGCGTCTACACCACCGACCCGCGGGTGGTGCCGAAGGCGCGCCGGCTCGACAAGATCGCGTTCGAGGACATGCTGGAACTGGCGTCGCAGGGCGCCAAGGTGCTGCAGGTACGCTCGGTGGAACTCGGCATGGTGCACAACATGCCGATATTCGTCCGTTCCAGCTTCGACAAGCCCGAGGATATCGACCCGCATGGCACGCCGCCGGGCACGCTGATCTGCAGCGAGGAGGAAATCATGGAGAGTCACGTCGTTACCGGCATCGCCTTTTCCAAGGACGAGGCCCAGATTTCCGTCCGCCAGATCCAGGACAAGCCGGGCGTCGCCGCTTCGATCTTCGGTCCGCTGGCCGAGGCCAATATCAACGTCGACATGATCGTGCAGAACGTTTCGGAGGATGGCGCGACCACCGATCTGACCTTCACCGTTCCGGCTTCCGATTATGTCCGCGCCCGCGACACCATCACCGGGGCCAAGGCCAGGATCGGCTATGCGCGCCTCGACAGCGCCACCGACGTCGCCAAGGTCTCGGTGATCGGCAGCGGCATGCGCAGCCATGCCGGCGTCGCCGCCAAGGCGTTTACCGCCCTTGCCGCGCGCAACATCAACATCCGTGCCATCACCACCTCCGAAATCAAGTTTTCGGTGCTGATCGACGCCGCCTATACCGAACTGGCGGTGCGGACGCTGCACACGCTCTATGGGCTGGATCAGATTTAGAAGAATTTTCCCGTAGCTGGCGCAGCATAGGGCCAAAGGAGGCGTTATAGCCTCTGGCAGGCGTTTTGCTTGGCAAAACAAGCCCCAATTCGCTATACGGCCTGATGGGTGGGCTGCCGCAAACTGCTAATCAGTTTGGCGATCCTGATTCGGCCGGTTGCCAGGCCTGGTTGCCAGTCTTGCGACGGCGCCGAATGAATTAAATTGTTGTTTTGCCTAAACTTAACGCCAGATGCCGGTCACCCGGCGCGCTGGCTTCGCGGCGGAGGATTTTGACACATGCGGAGCTCGTCGGGAGGCCCCCGCGTCCTGTTGAGACGGCTCCGCGAAACCATGGCGGAGCAGGTCAGCGCCCAGGAACGATTGGACAAGATCGTGGTGCTGATCGCCGCCAATATGGTGGCCGAGGTCTGCTCGACCTATGTGCTGCGCGTCGACAACACACTGGAACTCTACGCCACCGAGGGCCTTAACCGCGACGCCGTGCACAGAACCGTGCTGAGCGCGCATGAGGGCCTTGTCGGCCTGGTGGCGAGCGAGGCGACGCCGCTCAATCTCAACGACGCGCAAAGCCATCCGGCGTTCTCGTTCCGCCCGGAGACCGGCGAAGAAATCTACCATTCATTCCTCGGCGTTCCGATATTGCGCGCCGGCAACACGCTCGGCGTGCTGGTGGTGCAGAACCGCGCCAAGCGCACCTATGTCGAGGAAGAAGTCGAGGCGCTGCAGACCACCGCGATGGTGCTGGCCGAGATGATCGCCTCGGGCGAATTGTCCGCGCTGGCGCAACCCGGCGCCGAGCCCGCCGCGCGGCATTCGCTGCACAAGATCGGCGCCATCCTGTCCGACGGCATCGCGCTCGGCCATGTGGTGTTGCACGAGCCGCGCGTCGTCATCACCAATTATATTGCCGAGGACCTGCCGAAGGAAATCAAGCGGCTCGATACCGCGCTGGCAAAACTGCGTGCCGACCTCGACCGCATGCTGGAACGCGGCGACGTCGCCGACGGCGGCGAGCACCGCGACGTGCTCGAAGCCTATCGCATGTTCGCCAACGATCACGGCTGGTCGCACAAGCTGCATGAGGCGGTCGCCACCGGCCTCACCGCGGAAGCCGCCGTCGAGCGCGTGCAGTCCGACACTAGGGCGCGCATGCTGCGGTCCACCGATCCCTATCTGCGCGATCGGCTGCATGACCTTGAAGACCTTGGCTATCGGCTGATGCGGCAGCTGGTCGGACAGGATCACGCGCCTTCCCGGGAGCAATTGCCCGACAACGCCATCCTGATCGCGCGCGCGATGGGGCCTGCCGCCCTGCTCGACTACGACCGGAAGCGGCTGCGCGGGCTGGTGCTGGAGGAAGGCACCGCCAATTCCCATGTCTCTATCGTGGCGCGCGCGCTCGGCATTCCCGCGGTCGGCGAAATACCGAACGCCCCGGGCATCGCCGATCCCGGCGATGCCATCATCGTCGACGGCACCTCGGGCTCGATCTATGTCCGCCCCTCGGCGGAAATCGAATCCGCCTATGCGGAGCGGGTGCGGTTTCGCGCCCGGCGCCAGGCCCAATATTCGGCACTGCGCGACAAACCGTGCGTGACCAAGGACGGCCAGAAGGTCGAGTTGATGATCAACGCCGGCCTGGTCATCGACCTGCCGCACATCGACGACACCGGCAGCGCCGGCATCGGGCTGTTCCGCACCGAACTGCAATTCATGGTTGGCCAGAGCCTGCCGCGTTCTAGCGATCAGCTCGCGCTGTACCGCGCGGTACTGGATGCCGCCGGCCCCAAGCCGGTCACGTTTCGGACCCTCGACATCGGTGGCGACAAGGCGCTGCCCTATATGGAAACCGTGATCGAGGAAAATCCCGCGCTCGGCTGGCGCGCGATCCGGCTCGGGCTCGACCGGCCCGGCCTGCTGCGCGGCCAGATCCGCGCGCTGCTGCGCGCCGGCGGCGGCCGCGCCTTGCGCATCATGTTTCCGATGATTACGGAAGTCGCTGAATTCGATCTCGCCAAGGGGATCGTCGAGCGCGAGCTGACCTATCTGCGTCAGCACGGCCACGCGCTGCCGGAACGCATCGATGTTGGCACCATGATAGAGGTACCGGCCCTGCTCTATCAACTCGACGAACTCCTGAAGAAGGTCGATTTCGTCTCGGTGGGGTCCAACGACCTGTTCCAGTTCCTGTTCGCGGTCGATCGCGGCAATGCCAAGGTCTCGGAACGCTTCGACACCATGTCGGCGCCGATCCTGCGGGCGTTGCGCGAGATCGTGCGCAAGGCCGATGCGGCAAAAAAATCCGCGTCGCTCTGCGGCGAAATGGCTTCAAAGCCGATCGGCGCGCTGGCGCTGATTGCATTGGGTTACCGGTCGCTGTCGCTGTCGGCCACCGGGCACGGTCCGGTCAAGGCGATGATCCTCGACCTCGACGCCAGGAAAGCCGAAGCGATGATGATGCCGTTGCTCGACGCGCCGTCCGGCAGCGTGTCGATCCGGCAGAAGCTGACGGAATTCGCCGAGGCCGAGGGGCTTTCGTTGTAGCGACGCCTCGTCCGCACAGCACCCTCCTCTTCGCAATTCGAGACGAAACCATGTCGATGCTCCCGGAAGCCAAACTAGATATCCTGCTGGCGCACCATGCCTCCCTGGAGGCCGAGTTGCTCGGCCAGGTGAACTCGGAGAATTACGTGCGGATCACGCGCGAACTCGCCGAGCTCAATCCGCTGATCAACGCCGTGAAGGCCTATCGCGCCGCCAATGCCGAGATGGCCGGCATCGACGCGCTGATTGCCGATCCCGCGACCGAGCCCGACATGCGCGGCATGGCGGAGGCCGAACGCGAGACGCTGGCCGCGCGCAGCCTCGAACTGGCGCAGCAGATTCGCGTGGCGCTGCTGCCCAAGGACGCCATGGATGACCGCAACGTGGTGCTGGAAATCCGTGCCGGCACCGGCGGCGACGAAGCCTCGCTGTTCGCCGGCGACTTGTTCCGGATGTATGAGCGCTTTGCCAGTCTGCAGGGCTGGAAGGTCGAGGTGATTTCCGCCAGCGAAGGCACCATGGGCGGCTTCAAGGAAATCATCGCCGAAGTGCGGGGCCGCGGCGCGTTCGCCAAGCTGAAATTCGAGTCCGGCGTTCATCGCGTGCAGCGGGTGCCCGACACCGAGACGCAGGGGCGCATTCACACCTCGGCGGCAACGGTGGCGGTGCTGCCGGAGGTCGAGGAGGTCGATGTCGATATCAAGAGCGATGATCTCAGAATCGAGACCATGCGCGCGCAGGGCGCCGGCGGCCAGCACGTCAACAAGACCAAATCCGCGATCCGGATCACCCATATTCCGACCGGTATCGTGGTGATGATGCAGGACAGCCGCTCGCAGCACAAGAACCGCGCGTCGGCGATGAACATCCTGCGCTCGCGCATCTACGACGCCGAGCAGCAGCGCATCAATGCGACCCGCGCGGCGGACCGCCGCGAGAAGGTCGGGTCCGGAGATCGCTCCGAACGCATCCGCACCTATAATTTTCCGCAAGGACGGGTCACCGATCACCGCATCAACCTCACGCTCTACAAACTTCCGCAGGTGATCGCCGGTGAAGCCTTGGGCGAACTGGTCGATGCGCTGACGACCGAGCACCAGGCAGCACAGCTCGCCGCCCAGGGCGCCGCGGCGTGAGCCGGGGTCTGGTCAAATCCCTGGCCGGAGAGACCATCGAGACGGCGCGGCGCGCACTGGCGGCGCGATTCGAATCCGGCGCCATCAATTCGGCCGAACTCGACGCGCGGATTCTGGTTGGCGCCATACTCGGTCTCGATCTCACCGGCATGGTCACTGCGGCAAGCCGGCGGCTCATAGCGGACGAGGCGATGCGCCTTGAGGACTTCGCGCGCCGGCGTCTCGCCGGCGAGCCGGTCGCGCGTATTGTCGGGCTTCGGGAATTCTGGGGACTGCCGTTGCAGCTTTCAGCGGCGACACTGGTGCCGCGGCCCGACACCGAAACCGTGGTCGAACTGGCGCTTGAGATGCGGCGCGCTGGTCCGCGCTCCGATCGGCCATGGCGCATCGCCGATCTCGGCACCGGTTCAGGCGCGATCTTGCTGGCGCTGTTGGCCGAATCGCCTGATGCCTTTGGGGTGGGCACCGACATCAGCGAAGCGGCGTTGCGGACCGCAAGCAGCAATGCCGTCCAGCTGGGACTGGCCCCTCGCGCTGCTTTCGTCGCCTGCGACTATGCCGCGGCGCTGTCGGGGAAGTTCGATCTGATCGTGTCGAACCCGCCCTATATCCGCTCCGCCGACATTGCCGGTCTTTCGATCGAGGTGCGCGATTACGACCCGCTTGGCGCGCTGGACGGCGGTGCGGACGGACTTGACGCCTATCGCGCCCTGATTCCGCAGGCCGCGCGGCTCTTGGCGCCCGGCGGCGCGCTGGTGGTGGAAGCGGGGCAGGGCCAGAGCGGTGAGATCCAGGAATTGATCGGCGCGGCAGGGTTAACATGCGAACAGCCGCCCAGGGCCGATCTGGCGGGCATCCGGCGGGCGGTCGCGGGCCGAAAAAAGCCCCCATAAAGCCCGACTGGAATGCAAAAAAACCACTTGGAATATTCCCCGGGAGCGACTACGTTCCGGCCAACATCGGTCCAGGGTTGCTGGCCCCGCAGGTACCCCATAGGGATATTGTGGATGGTGGCCAGAGTTCTCAGAGTGAGAGCCCGCCCCGAGTGAAAGGTTCCAAAACGCAGGTCCAATTGAGCGCGATGGCTGAAAGAGCTGCGCTGCTGCTGACCGCAAAGCGAACGAAAGCCTGATATTGCGCTTGAATACTCACGCAAGAAACCTGTGCTTGTTTGGCGAGCAGAATGATTGATGCAGCCGGCGGCCGAGGCTTGCGCTGTTGGGGAACGCGTCCGTGCTGATTGCGACGTACGGTAAAATCTCCGTGGAACTGAACTGCGCCGTGATTCGGCGCGCCTGAGGCCTGCCAAACCGGGCGGCGCGGCGATGACGGCGAAAATCCGAGGCTTTTGACTTCAAGGTTTTTAACAGGGCTGGAATAAAGGCACGATATGAGAAACGGTCAGAACAACAACAAGCGGATGCGCAACCGGAACAACAATAACAGCAATAATAACAACAACAACCGGCGCGGCCAGAATCCGATGACCCGGGTGTTCGAGTCCAACGGACCCGACATCAAGATTCGCGGCACCGCGTCGCACGTCGCGGAGAAATACGTGCAGCTGGCGCGCGACGCGCGTTCGTCCGGCGATCCGGTAGCCGCCGAGAATTACTACCAGCATGCCGAGCATTATTTCCGCCTGATCGCCGCTGCCCAGGAACAGTTCCGTCAGAACCAGCCGCAGCCGCGCACCGAGAATGAAATGCCTGCGGAGGACGGCGACGACGAGAGCGAAAGCTTTTCGAATTTCGGGCAGGAACCCGGCTTCGTCCCGGTCCAGCCGCAGCCGTTCGTGCCGCGCGACAACAATCCGCGCGACCACCAGCGCGAGGGCCAGCCCTACCAGCCGCGCGAGCATCATCAGCCGCGCGAACATAATGCTAATCGCGATCACCGTCCGCAGCCGCAATTTCAGCCGCAGCCCCAACCGCAGCCGGTGATTGCCGACAGCGTCAGTGTCGATCGCCTGCCGTCATTCATCACCGGACCGCAGCCGCAGATCAATGCCGGCCCCGCCGGTTTCGAGGGCAATGGCGGCGAACGCTTTCCGCCGCGCCGCCGCCGCCGGCCGCACGGCCCGCGCCCGGATGGCGTGCCCGCGCCGGTAGCGCCGGGCGATGATTTCAATCCGGGGAACGAGTAGTAGCGCCTTCCCGAAATAGCCAACGCCGCTGGTTATGGATCCCGGCCTGCGCCGGGATCACGAAGGCCAGAGTTCTGCAGTGACGACGGCACCAGCACCGGCGGCAGTGCCGGAATCAGCCGCGTGCGTTCGCGGTGCGCCGGGATCGCCCGGTAGACCTGCTTGGTGGCTTCCACGATATGCACGCCGGCGAACGGCAGCGACAGTGCTTCGCCGATGCGCTCCCACGCCATGGCGGAACGCAGGAACCAGCCTCCTCCGACCGGCGGCACGAACAGCGCCTCGCCCCAGGCCGTCGGCGTGAACCAGGTCTGGCGCAGCAATTGGGTGATCTGCGAGCGCGAATAGGGCCGGCCGTGACCGAACGGCGTGGTGTCGGTACGCGTCCACACCCCGCGACGGTTCGGAATAACGGCCATCACCCGCCCGGACGGCGCCAGCACCCGCCACACCTCGCGCAGCAGTCCTTCGGGATCGTCAGACATTTCCAGCGCATGAACCAGCAGGATGCGATCGACCGCGGCGTCCGGCAGCGGCAGCGAAAATTCGTCGACCAATGTCGCCAGGGCCGGCCGGCCGGTCGGCCATTTCAGCACGCCCTGCGCTGCCGGCATGAAGGCGATGCAGCGCTCGCTGTCTTCGCGGAAAAGTCCCAGATAGGGCGTGGGGTAGCCGAGGCCGAGCACCCGCTGGCCTTCGGCGTTGGGCCAGCAGGCCTGAATGCCGCGATTGATCAGCCGCCGGGCCACGATGCCGAGGCGCTTCGAATAGAAATCGCGGAGATCGATGACATCGATGGTCATGAACCCAATCTACCACGTCGCCATTCGGCGCGGGGCGCCGAATATGGCATTGCCGGTGAAGCGTTAACGCCATATTTCAAGCCTATCTGAGGCCGTACTGGCCTTTCTTGCTTCCCTGCCCGCCTCACTGGACGACGGAGATATCATGGCTGCCGAAATTCGCTTGTTCCCCTGCCTTACCGATAATTTCGGTTACCTGATCCACGATCCCGTCACCAAGGCGACCGCATCGATCGACGCCCCGGAAGCAGCCCCCGTCATCAAGGCGCTGGAGCACGAGGGCTGGACGCTGACGGATATCCTGATTACCCATCATCACGGCGATCATGTCGGCGGCGTCGCCGAACTGAAGCAAAAATACCAGTGCCGCGTGCTTGCGCCGCATGACAAGTCCGCCAGGATCGCCAATGTCGATACCCGCGTCGCCCATGGCGACGTCGTCAAGGTCGGCGGCCTGTTGGTGCGGGTGCTGGAGACGCCGGGCCATACGCTGGATCACGTCAGCTATGTCTTCGACAGTGAGAAGGCGCTGTTTGCCGCCGACACGCTGTTCTCGATCGGCTGCGGGCGGGTGTTCGAGGGCACCTATCCGCAAATGTGGGACTCGCTGCTAAAATTGCGCGCGCTGCCCGATGATTTCAAACTGTATTGCGGTCACGAATATACCGCGGCCAATGTCAAATTCGCGCTGACCATCGAGCCTGACAATGCGGCCCTGAAGGCGCGGGCCGAGGAAGTCACGCGGCTGCGCGCCGCCGATCAGCCGACCATCCCGGTAACGCTCGGCGAGGAAAAGAAAGCCAATGTGTTTCTGCGCGCCGACGAGCCGTCGGTCGCCGCCAGCGTGCGGATGAAAGGCGCGAGCGCTGCCGAAGTGTTCGGCGAATTGCGCGAACGCAAGAACAAATCCTGATGGTTGCGTTGCCCTCCGCCGCCGATATCGTCGCGCGGCTTGAACTTCAGCCGCATCCGGAAGGCGGCCACTATCGCGAGATGTTTCGCGATCCGCGCTGCGACGCCGACGGACGTTCGCGCTCCACTGCGATCTATTTCCTGCTGGCGCGCCATGAACGATCGCATTGGCATCGCATCGATGCGGTGGAGATCTGGCATTATTACGCCGGCAGCGCGCTGGTGTTGCGGATCGCCGATGGCGACGACCAGCGCATCGTCAGGCTCGGTCCCGATCTCGCCGCCGGCGAAGTGCCGCAGGCAATCGTGCCTGCGCATGCGTGGCAGGCCGCCGAAAGCACCGGCGACTGGACATTGGCAGGATGCACGGTCGCGCCCGGTTTCGATTTTGCGAAGTTTGAATTGGCAGCGCCTGATTGGTTCCCCGGTCTTTGAAAAATTGATTCTGGAATCGGGTGGGTTCCCGCGCACCAATTCCGTACATCAAGGCCTCACACATGGAGGCCGGCATGCTCAGCACAATCGATATCACCGATACTCCGAACTCGCAGATCATCGAGCCGGCGATTCTGTATTTCGGGACACCGGTGGTCCTGATCGGCTCCAGCAATGAAGACGGCTCGTCCAATCTTGCGCCGATGTCATCGGCATGGTGGGTCGGCTGGCGCTGCATGCTGGGCCTCGCCAGCAACTCCAAAACAACGGAAAACATGCTTCGCACCGGCGAGTGCGTGCTCAATCTTCCTTCGGCGAATCTCGTCGACGCCGTCGACCGGCTCGCACGCACCACTGGTTCGAATCCCCTGCCAGCAGGCAAGATCAAGCGCGGCTATCGGCACGAGAAGAACAAATTCGAGATCAGCGGCCTGACGCCGCTGCCGGGCGAGACCGTCGCCGCGCCACGTGCTGCGGAATGCCCGGTACAGATCGAGGCAAAGGTCGCCCATGTCCACCAGATGGCGCAGGAAGACGACGTCTGGCGCGGCAATTTGGTGGCGATCGAGCTTCGCGTCACCCGCGTGCATGCGCATCCGGAAATCATTATGGACGGCGAACCCAATCGCATTGATCCCGACAAATGGCGGCCGCTGATCATGAGCTTTCAGCAGTTCTATGGTCTTGCACCGCAGAAGCTGCAGCGCTCCGAACTTGGGCAGATTCCGGAAACCGCCTACAAGCCGCCCGGTTGGCGGCCTGCGGCTTAGTTGGCCATAGCGTCAGCGTTGCTGGGCGTTAGAAACGCTTGTCTTCCTCAGCATATCCTTCGCCGCGATCAAGCCGCCACCGGCGATCAGCACCGCGGCGATCGCGAGGCTCGCGCTCGGCTCGGCAAAACCCGCCATGATCAGAAACGCGGTCGAGAGCAGCGGCGTCGCGTAGGATGCCGCACCCAGCACGCGGATATCGCCGCGTTTCATTCCGATATCCCAGGCGTAGAACGCAGCACCCACGGGGCCAACGCCCAGCGCCAAAATCGCCAGCCCTTGCACAATCGTCTCGGGCCAGATCGTGACCTCGACCAGGCCATGCACGCCCGCTGCGAGCAGCGCCGTCACGAGGCAGAAGCCTGCCACCGCGTCGGTCGGCACCGATTTTAGCTTGCGCGACAACACCGAATAGGTTGCCCATACAAATGCCGCGACGAACGCCGCGGTCAATCCGGGAATTTGGCCGGGTGCGAAACCGCTGCTGCTATTGCCCGCAAACAGCAGCACCGTGCCGGCAAGCCCAAGCAACGCCCCGACGATATGGTGCGGCGCCAGCCGCTCGCCCGGCAGAGCTGCGGAAAACAGCACGATCAGCAGCGGCCAGAGATAATTCAGCAACCCGGCTTCGGCCGGCGGCGCGAAGCGCAGCGCCAGAAAATACAGCGCGTGGTATCCGAACAGCCCGCCAACTCCGACGATCCATGCTATCGGCGGTTGCCACAAGGCGCGGACCGCATTCGGCCGCCCGATCCAGCTCAGGAATCCCGCCAGCGCGCCGATCGCAAACGTCATCGCCGCCAGTTGAAAGGCAGGAATTTTCCCCGTCGCCACCGTCAACGCCGCCAGCAGCGACCACATCAGAATCGCGGTCAACCCGATCAGCGTGGCGGTACGGGAGGTCATGTTATCGGCACAAATGCTTTTCCGATCATGGCCGGGCATGACGACGCATTAAAGCTCACCGTCGCGCAACGGTGCGAAATCACGCCTGGTACTGGCCGCCGTTCACAGACAGCGTCGAGCCGGTGATGAAACCGGCCTCGTCGGCGGCGAGGAACACCACGCTGCGCGCGATTTCCTCGGGTTCGCCGAGGCGGTTGACCGGAATCATCGGCAGGATGCTCTTTTCGACAACCTCCTTCGGCACCGCCTGCACCATTTCGGTGTTGATATAGCCCGGGCAGATCGCGTTCACCGTGATGCCAGCCTTGGCATTCTCCAGCGCGAGCGCCTTGGTGAAGCCGATATCGCCGGCCTTGGCTGCCGAATAATTGACCTGGCCGAACTGTCCCTTCTGGCCATTGATCGAGGAAATGTTGATGACGCGGCCGAATTTTCGCGCGCGCATGCCTTCGATGACCTGACGCGTCATGTTGAACAAGGAGCCGAGATTGGTGTTGATCACCGAATTCCACTGCTCGACCGTCATCTTGTGAAACGCGCCATCCTTGGTGATGCCGGCATTGTTGACGAGCACATCGACCGGGCCGAGATCGGCCTCAACCTTCTTGACCCCGGTAACGCAGGCCTCGAATGAACTGACGTCCCATTTGTAGACGGGAATCCCGGTATCGGCCTTGAATTTCTCCGCCGCCGTGTCATTGCCAGCATAGCTGGCGGCGACCTTGTATCCGGCGGCCTTCAGCGCCTTGCTGATCGCCGCGCCGATGCCCCGCGTTCCCCCCGTGACCAACGCAACCCGTGCCATCTCGAATTCCTCCTTGGTGGTCTTTTTTATGCGCCGGAATTATCCCGGTCTTTGACAACATCTTCCAGATGAAAATGCCCGGCACAAGACCGGGCATTTTTATTTTAGCATTGTGGGGCGAAGTTGACAGATGATCTTTTCATCACGCAACGCACCCTGTTTGTTCAGTCGCGTGCAATGCACATAGCGATGCCCATGCCGCCGCCGATGCACAATGTGGCGAGACCCTTCTTGGCATCGCGCTTTTGCATTTCATGCAGCAGCGTCACCAGCACGCGCGCGCCGGAGGCGCCGACCGGATGGCCGATGGCGATCGCGCCGCCGTTGACGTTGACCTTGGAAGTATCCCAGCCGAGATCCTTGTTGACCGCACAGGCCTGCGCCGCGAAGGCTTCGTTGGCCTCGATCAGGTCGAGGTCGCCGATCTTCCAGCCGGCCTTCTTCAGCGCGGCGCGCGAGGCCGGGATCGGCCCCGTGCCCATAATCTTCGGATCGACGCCGGCCTGCCCCCACGACACGATGCGCCCGAGCACGGTGCGGCCTTCCTTGGCCGCCTGCTTCGCGGTCATCAGCACCACCGCGGCTGCCCCGTCATTGATGCCTGAGGCGCTGCCGGCGGTCACGGTGCCGTCCTTTTCGAAAGCCGGCTTGAGCTTGGCCATGGCTTCCAAGGTCGCGCCGTGACGCGGATATTCATCTTCACTGACGATGATGTCGCCCTTGCGCGACTTGATGGTGACCGGGACGATCTCGTCCTTGAACTTGCCGGCCTTCTGGGCGGCCTCGGCCTTGTTCTGCGAGCCGACGGCGAACTCGTCCTGCTGGGCGCGGGTGATCTGATACTGTTTGGCGACATTCTCCGCGGTGTTACCCATGTGGTAGCCGTTGAAGGCATCCCACAGCCCGTCCTTGATCATGGTGTCGATGAATTCAACCGGTCCCATCTTCACGCCCCCGCGCAGATACTGCGCATGCGGGGCCATGCTCATGGATTCCTGGCCGCCGGCGACCACGATTTCGGAATCGCCGTTGAGCAGCGCCTGGTAACCCAAAGCCACCGTGCGCAGGCCCGAGCCGCATAATTGATTGACGCCCCAAGCTGGGCTTTCCACCGGGATGCCGGCGGCGATCGAGGCCTGGCGGGCGGGGTTCTGGCCCTGCGCCGCGGTCAGAATCTGACCCATAATCACTTCGGAAACCCGCGCCGGCTCGATGCCCGCGCGTTCCAGCGCGGCCTTGATGGCGATGGCGCCGAGATCGTGGGCCGGCAGGGTGGCAAACGCGCCGTTGAAACTTCCGACCGGGGTGCGGGCGGCACTGACGATGACGACATCGTCTGACATGGACATCTCCTGAGTTTGAGTTCTTGGGCTTGAGGCCTTGCAGGGGGGCGGCCGGATGGTTGGCCTGTCTCTCACCTTATCCTGTTAACGGAGTTGAGGCATGTCAATCGGCCAGAGGGCGAAATCACGCCGCGGCGCATTCAAAATGCCGCACTTGGCAGTTTCCTGAGCAATGCCTATGCTTTGGAATTAACCGTGGCGCACAAAACGGTAGCGGAACCCTATTGAAAATGCTTACTTTGCTGCGATGCGCTGCTCGTTAGCCCTTCGGCGACGCCGTCGGGTTCCTTGTCCTCGGTGTGCATGTGTGAGCCCATGGCGAAATCAGACCAACCGACCACCATCAAGAAATACGCAAATCGACGGCTCTATAATACCGGCACCAGTACCTATGTGACCCTCGAGGATCTCGCGACGATGGTCAAAGAGGGCGAGGATTTCCTCGTCTATGACGCAAAAACCGGCGACGACATCACCCGCTCGGTTCTGGCCCAGATCATTTTCGAGCAGGAAAACAAGGCCGGCCAGAATCTGCTGCCGACCACCTTCCTGCGGCAGTTGATCCGGTTTTACGGCGACAGCATGCAGATGGTGGTTCCGCGCTATCTCGAGCAGTCGATCGACACCCTGACGCGCGAACAGGAAAAATTCCGCAAGCAACTCACCACCACCTTCAGCATGACGCCGTTCGCGCCGCTGGAGGAGCACGTCCGCCGCAACATGGAAATGTTCGAGCGGACATTTTCAATGTTCAAGCCATTCGCGGCACCCCGCGCCGGAAGCGTCACCGCCGAGCCGGAGAAGTTGCCGGAGCCGGCCGTGGAAAATGACAACATCGACGACCTTCGCCGCCAGATGAAGGACATGCAGGACCGCCTCGAGCGGATGTCGAAAGAGCCGAAGAAAGACGAGTGAGAGCGCCACCGTTCTGCTCGCCGATGCGGGGGAATTTCTAACCCGCCGCCGGCAAGGCCGTCCCGGGCCGGATATCCCAGGGCCGTTGCGAAGATGCGAGCCCGATCAGGCGACCCTGGATGTAATCGCAGCCCCAGTCGCGCAGCATCACTGCGGATTCCTCATCCTGAACCCATTCGGCGACCGTCTTGATTTCCAGCCGGCGCGCCAGATCGATCAAGGTCTGCACGAAGGCGCGATCGTCGGCCGAGCGGGCGATGTTTTGCACGAAGGCGCCGTCGATCTTCACGATATCGACGCCGAGCTTGCGCAAATTCCGGAACGAGGTGTATCCGGCGCCGAAATCATCGATGGCGATCCGGCTGCCGAAGTTTTTCAGCCGGGTGACGAAGCCGCGCAGATCGTCGATATCCTGGATCGCAACGGTCTCGGTGATTTCGACGATCAGCCGCTCGGCCGCGCCGGGATGCGCGCGCATCAGCGATTCGATCGAAGACCACCAGTCCGGATCCATCGTAGTGTCGGGCGAGATGTTGAGGCTGAGATGCACGTTCGGCGCGTCGGCGAGCTCGGCGACCACGAGTTCGAGCACGCGGTGATCGACCAGGCGGATCAGGCCCAGCTTCTCTGCGACCGGAACGATGTCCGGCGCCAGCAGAACCTGCCCGTCATCCTGTTCCATGCGGATCAGGCATTCGTAGAACGCCGCGTCGCGCGAACCGGCCTCCACCACCGGCTCGAATGCCATGACGATCCGCCGCTCGTTGAGCGCGGTGACGATCTCGTCGGTGACGCGGATGTTAACGCGGCGCTGGGCGTCGCGCTTGACATTCGGACGCCATAACGAGAACGACCCGGCGCGACGCCGCTTCGCCATATCGAGCGTTTCCTGCGCACGCGTGATCGCCTCGTCGGCGCTGCGGGCATAGCGCGGCACGCTGACCGCGCCGATCGACGCGGTCACGGAGACCGGACCGGATTTGGTCGGCACCACCTCGTCACGAATGCCGGCGAGAAACCGCTCGGCCGCGATATTCACATCATCGACGGTGCAATTCTTCAGGATCAGGCCGAATTTATTGCCGGAAAACCGGCCGAGCACGTCGCCGCCGCGCAACCGCGCGCGAATGCGCCTGGCCACTTCCGAAATCACCGCGTCCGCCACATCGAAGCCGAAGGCGTCGTTGATGCGCGCCAGATGATCGATGCCGATCAGCATGAAGGCGAAAGACGAGCGGAAACGCGCGGCTTCCTCGATGGCTTCGGCCAGCGATGCAGCGAGATAGGTACGATTGAGTTCGCCGGTCAGCGGATCGTGCCGCGACTGTTTCAGCAATTGCTCGTCGCGGGCGTGGCGCTCATTGTTGAGGCGGACAATGCCTTGGGCGCGGGCCGGCTTGCCGTCGGCGCCCGCGAACCAGGCGCCGGATTCCTCGATCCAGAGCACCGGCGCGGATGTGCTGGTCCGCACGCCATACTCGATTCGATACGGCGCGCCGTTGCGTCCGGGCGGCGAATGACCCAGCGCATCCGACCGGATCGAACGCACCGGTTCGATCAGCTTTGAAAATTCAGCGCCGCTGGCCAGCGCCGCCGCCGGAATGTCCGGAAAAACCGAGGCAACATGATCGCTCCAGGCGATCGCGTCGGTTGCGATGTCCCACACGAAGGCCGCCTGGCCTAGCGAAGCAAGGATGGTCGAAGCTTGCGGAGCAGGGAGGATCAAGATCGCCTCGTTTCGGGACACCGCCGGAGTGATTCTCCGCCCCAAGAATAGTGCCTCTTTTGCCGGTGACACAGCGCCTATTCCGCAAAAGCTGCGCTCAAATCTGCAGCAGAATACCCACAAGTTATTAATGGACGGCGTTTTCCCGCGGGAAAGCCGGATTCGCTTTGCGGCAAAGACACGCTACCCAAATTCGTAAATAATTTGCAAACCATGTTGCGCGGCCACCGGGAACGAACCCGAACGGACCGGCATAGGTCTTGCGACGATGGAGAAGCAACGGGGCGCTACGTCCCAAAATGTGACAGTTCAACCGGATTTCGGTTACGATGTCGGGTACCGATCGATCAGGACCGATGGATGAGGGCGTGCTGGCCGACGCCAAGCCGCCCTGCGTTGCGCTGGTGCCGATGGTCACGGCGGCAAAATGGTCGCGGATTTCCAGCTCCCAGCTGTCGCTGCCCAACTCGACATTTGTGGTGCATCTGATTGCAACCGCCGAACACGTTCCGCAGACCCGCAGTTTGCGGCGGGCAACCCCCGCCGAAGCGCAGAGTGCTTACAGCACCAACCAGCATCGGCCCCACAGCGCCAGCATGCGGGCGCGTCAAATCATCTGAGTCCACTTGATCTTAAGTCAGTGTGGCGACGCATCCCGCGGCGGCGAACCTTCGCCGGGCTGCAATTCCGGCGACGAGACCTCCGGCGAACGCGTATTTGATGCGACTTCGGGATGCGCCAGCGTCGGTTCGGGGTGATCCAGCAATATGGATTCCGCGACCGATGCCGCTGCCGGCACAGCCGGC
Source organism: uncultured Pseudomonadota bacterium (assembly GCA_963727225.1). GTDB lineage: Bacteria > Pseudomonadota > Alphaproteobacteria > Rhizobiales > Xanthobacteraceae > Bradyrhizobium. The sequence continues at coordinate 183,597 of CAVSFN010000005.1, forward strand.
GCCGGCGCAAACTCAGGAGGTTGCCGCGCAGCAGCGGGAGCGGGGCTGACCTCGCGCCTCGCAGCCGCGGCTCCTGAGGTCACCTGAATTCCACGCCGGGCGCGCAACGCAATGCCCGACAGGAAATCCACCAGCGCGAGCATTGCCAGCAGGAAATAGGGTGAGGTGCCGAACCGCGGCCACAGCAGGAATTCGGCAGCCGCACCGCCGAACACGATCAACGACAGCAGATGATCGGTGAGATATTTGGAGCCGGGCCGTGCGCCCTTGATGATCTCGACCAGCAACAACAGAATACCGAGCGCGAGGAGTATATCGCTCAGCGTCAGCGGCCACTCGGCGCCCGACATCAACGTCAGCTTCACAAGCGGATCGGTGAAGGAAACGCCGGGCATCAGAAAGACGATGATGTTGTAGATCGCCAGAGGAATCAGAAGAAGCGGAAAACCGACCATGGACATCGGCGAGGCCTTCTTTTCAAGCAGGAGAACCCAGGCATTCCCGGACGAAGCGCCGCTTTGTTGCCTCGGGAATGCCTTCTATCTCACCAGTTGGAGCTATCTCACCAGTTGGAGCCAATTCGGGCGCAAAATCTGATTCCGCCCGATTTCGTCCTGCCATTCCATCGCGCCGCGATCGGCGGCGCGGCTTCCGTGCCGTAATCAGGATTCCTTCTTGGCCTTCAGAACCTGCCGGCCCTTGTACATGCCGGTTTTCAAATCGAGGTGATGCGGACGGCGCAGCTCGCCGGAATCCTTGTCCTCGGCATAGGTCGGCTTTTTCAGAGCATCCGCCGAACGGCGCATGCCGCGCCGCGAGGGCGATGTTTTTCTTCTGGGAACGGCCATGTCGGTATCCTCTAGGGGTTTTGCCGGAGGCATCGTCCGTGGGGGACGGCTCAGCGTTTTTGACGCGAGCGGAGATGCCGATAAGGCCGCGCTTATAGAGGATGGAGTCGCGCAAAGCTAGGTTCAAAATACGTCAAAAAGGCTCAAAATGCGCGATTTTCATGCCAGCACCGCTGTGCTCCAGCAGCCTGTGCCCGGGCCATGTAGGTTCCGGCCAGCCGGCGTACCCCGGGACCGGGATTGCGGGCGCTGCGCCGGACCGGATTGGGCAGGATCGCCGCCAGCAATGCCGCTTCGCGCGGCGACAGGCTGGAGGCCGGGCGTCCGAAGGCAAAGGCGGAGCCTGCCTCCGCGCCGAACTGGCCGGACGGCCCCAGTTCAGCAATGTTGAGGTAGATTTCCAGAATCCGCTGCTTCGGCAGCATGGCGTCGATCCACATCGCGAGCGGAAACTCCAGAAGCTTGCGGATCGGGCCGGGCAGCGGCCACAGGAACAGGTTCTTCGCCACCTGCTGGGTGATGGTCGAGGCGCCGCGAATTTCTCCGCCTTCCTGGACGTCGCCGATCACCTCGCGCACCGCACCCCAGTCGACGCCGTGATGCTTGCAGAAATGCGCATCCTCAGCGGCAACCACCGAGTTTGGCAGCGCTGGCGAGATCGCGTTAAAATCGATCCATTGCCGCGACATCGGCGCACCGGTCAGCCAGCGCCAGGCCATCAGCGCCGAGACCGGATGGCCGGCACGGTACAGCGGCGTCAAGAGATAGGGCAGCAACAGCGCGGCCAGCACAATCAGCAACAAATTTCGGGCAACGCGCAAATTCTATATTTCTGGTTCGGGCCTATTCCGCAAAATGGCTGCCGGTTTGGCCGGCATCGAATGATATCCCCCTGACGGGACCCGGCTTTTCCAGCGGTTTTAAGGCGCCATCCACCCCGGCGCCGGAATTGACGAAGCCGATGCCATAACCGATTGTCCGGCCAACTTTGATCTGGAGCTGTTTTTGATGACGACCGGCACCGCCCTTTTCGACTTTGCCAAACGACTGGACCAGACCGCGGAGCAGACCGAAGCCCTGCTGGCGAAGCTTTTATCGGACACGCTTCTGCCCGACGAGATCGCCCGGCCGAAGCGGCTGATGGACGCCATGCGCTATTCGAGCCTCGGCGGCGGCAAGCGACTGCGGCCGTTTCTGGTGGTCGAGAGCTCCGCCGTGTTCGGCGTCGGGCGCGAGGCTGCCCTGCTGGCTGGCGCCGCGCTCGAATGCATCCACTGCTATTCGCTGATCCACGACGATCTGCCGGCGATGGACAACAGCGATCTGCGCCGCGGCCGGCCGACGCTGCACAAGAAAACCGACGACGCCACCGCGATCCTCGCCGGCGACGGACTCCTCACGCTGGCCTTCGACATCATCAGCCGCGACGAAATCCACAAGGATCCGACCGTCCGCCTGCTGCTCACGCGTGCGCTGGCGCGCGCATCGGGAATCGGCGGCATGGTCGGCGGCCAGATGCTCGACCTCGCCGGCGAGGGCCGGTTCGGCGACCGCGAGCCGGTCGATGTCGCGCGCCTGCAGCAGATGAAGACCGGAGCGCTGTTGCGCTATGGCTGTATTGCCGGCGCGATCCTCGGACAGTCCTCGGCAAAGGAGTATCAGGCGCTCGACGATTATGGCCGCGCGCTTGGCGAAGCCTTCCAGATCGCCGACGATCTGCTCGACGTCGAAGGCGACGCGGCGGCGCTCGGCAAGCAGACCGGCCAGGACGCCGCATTGGGCAAGACCACCTTCGTCACCCAGCTCGGGATCGATGGCGCCAAACAGCGCGTGCGCGATCTGCTGGCGCGCGCCGATTCCGCGCTCTCGATCTTCGGCGAAAAAGGCGAGGTGCTGCGCGCCGCCGCGCGATTTGTTGCCGAGCGCAAGAATTGAAGGCATCGATGGCGGATAACCCATCCGAAGATCCTGTTCTTATCCGCTTTCGAAAGATGTCCAGGCCGGTCCGCGTGGTCTACGGCCGCCCGCGCACCTTTATTTCAATCGTGCTCGGAATCGCGGCGTTCTTCTTGCTGCCGGGCTCATTGCGGCTGGTGACGCGGATGTTGATCGGCTGGGATAGCTTCGTCACGCTGTATTTGCTGCTGGTATACAGCATGATGCTGCGCAGCGGGCTCACGCATATCCGGCGCAACGCGGTGCTGCAGGACGATGGCCGCTTTCTGATCCTGCTGGTGACCGCGCTCGGCGCGTTCGCCAGCATCGCCGCGATCGTGTTCGAGCTTGGTGCATCCCATCATAGTACGAAGGCGCTGGCGCTGGCGACGGTGACGGTCGCGCTGTCGTGGGCTGCCGTGCATACGGCCTTTGCGCTGCATTATGCGCATGATTATTACCGCGGCGCCAAACCCGGCGGTTTGCAGTTTCCCAGCGGCGACCAGCACGAAAAGCCCGATTACTGGGATTTTGTCTATTTCTCGTTCGTGGTCGGCATGACCGCGCAGGTCTCCGATGTCGGCATCACCGATAGAACCATCCGCCGCACCGCCACCGCGCATGGCATCGTCTCCTTTGTTTACAATACCGCGCTGGTTGCGCTGATGGTCAATATCGCCGCCAGCGCAATTTGATCGTCCGCAAGGCTGAGAAAGCGCATGCCAGCCGGCCTTCCGCGCAGGCATGATTCGCTTTGCCAATGGCATTTTTCCGTTCAAGATCGAACCACCAACAAAAACAAGCGGAGGAAGCGAATGCGCGGCGTTGTGTTCACAGGCGAACGCGGACTTGAGTTGATGCAGTTCCCCGATCCCACTCCCGATGCCCATGACGTGGTCATCGAGATGAAGGCATCCGGCATGTGCGGCACCGATCTGCATCAATACCGTCGCCCGAAAGGCCAGACCCAGGTGGCCGGCATCCAGGCCAAGGACGGCCCCGTCATCGTCGGGCACGAGCCTTGCGGCGTCGTGGTCGCGATCGGCACCGCCGTCGACGCCAGGGAGGCGCATATCGGCCAGCGCGTGATGGTGCACCATTATCAGGGCTGCACGCAGTGCAATCAATGCCGGTCCGGATGGCAGCAGCTCTGCCAGGAAGTGCCGGTCAAGGTCTACGGCAACAACGAGCATGGCGGCCACGCGAAATATCTGAAGGTGCCCGCCAACACGCTGGTGCCGCTTCCCGACGAACTGTCGTTCAGCGCGGGCGCTGCGATCGCCTGCGGTTCCGGCACCGCCTATAGCGCACTGCGCCGCATCGGCGTTTCGGGCAACGATACGCTGGCGATTTTCGGCCAGGGGCCGGTCGGACTGGCGGCAACCCAATATGCCAAGGCGATGGGGGCGAAGGTGATTGCGCTCGACATCAGCCAGCCGCGACTGGAGCGCGCGAAAGCGTTCGGCGCCGACGAGGTGATCAACCCCGGCTCGACCGATCCGGTCGCCGCCATCAAGGATCTGACCCATGGACGTTATGCGGACCTGACGCTGGACACATCCGGCAACCCGGAGGCGCGACTGAACGCGATCCGCTCCGTCAAGGTGTGGGGCACGATGTGCTTTGTCGGCGAGGGCGGCGAGGTCCACATCGACGTCAGCCCGCTTTTGCTGCGCCGGCAATTGACGCTGGTGGCGTCGTGGACGTTCTCCAACGTCATTCAGGCCGACTGCGCGCGGTTTTCGATCGAGCGTGGCGTCGATGTCGACAAGCTGTTCACCCATCGCTGGAACATCGATCAGGCGGACGAGGCCTATAAAGTGTTCGACAAGCAGGTCGACGGCAAGGGCGTGTTCCTGATGTAGGGCAACACCTGGTGGCCCGGTGGGCGCTGCTCTGGTAAAAGCTGCGCCATCACCTCGATCAAGCAACAGGGAGCACAGACCATGAGTCACGACCGCTCCACCGTCGAAGCGGTGGTCAATCACTATTTCGACGGCCTCTACGAAGGCAATGCCGACAAGCTCGGCGCGATCTTCCACCCCACCGCCGACCTGCGTTGGGTCGAAAAGGGCGAACTGCAAGTTCTCACCGTGCCCGACTGGCTCGATCGCGTCAGCAAGCGGCCCTCCGCCAAGGCCGAAGGCAAGCCGCGCGAGGATTTCATCGTGACGATCGACCGCTCGGACGAATCCACCGCCTTCATCAAGGTGCGCTGCCAGTTGCCGCCGCGCTACTTCACCGACTATCTGGTGGCGATGAAGCTCGCCGACGGCTGGCGCATCGTCTCCAAGTCCTACCGCTACGATCTCAGGCCATAGAAGCGGGCTGTTCCGCGCCATTGACGCCGCCGCCGGTCCGGGCAAATTAGCCCGGCACAGGAATGGGGGACCGTGGAAGCCAAATTCCAGATATTTCTGATTCTGCTCGCGGTGCTGGCGGGCACGGCGCTGCTGGCGCGGCGCATCAATGTCGCACCGGCGATCCTGCTGCTGCTGACCGGCGTCGTGCTGGCCTTTGTGCCGGGAATGCCGTCGCTGGAACTGCCGCCGGAACTGGTATTGCTGGTGGTGCTGCCGCCGCTGATCTATTCGGCCAGCGTCGCCATGAGCTGGCGCGAATTCAAATCCAATCTGCGCCCGATCATCCTGCTGTCGGTCGGCTGCGTGATCTTCACCGCCTGCGCGGTCGCCGCCGCGACGCATTACCTGATCGGGCTGCCGTGGAACATCGGCTTCCTGCTCGGCGCCATCGTCGCGCCGCCGGATGTGGTGGCGCCGCTGGCGATCGCCCGAAAGCTCGGGCTGCCGCGGCGAATCCTCGTCGTCCTCGAGGGCGAGGGACTGGCGAACGACGCCACCGCGCTGATCCTCTATCGCTTCGCGGTGGTCGCGATCTCGACCGGGATGCTTTCGCTGCCGAAGGCAACGGCGACCTTCTTCGTCATCGTCGCCGGCGAGGTATTGTTCGGCGCGGCGGTGGGCTGGCTCAGCCTGCGGATGCGTCACCGCGCGCGCGATCCCCAGATCGAGATCACGCTGTCGCTGATCACGCCTTACGTCGCCTACTGGATCCCGGAGCATTTCGGCGGTTCCGGCGTTATCGCCACCGTCTCCTGCGGGCTCTATATCAGCTGGAACGGGCCGCTGTGGATCTCTTCGGCGACGCGGCTGCAGGGAATCTTCTTCTGGGACCTCGTGATCTATCTGATCGAGGGCCTCTTGTTCCTGCTGACCGGCTTTGAGATGCGGTCGCTGCTGGAGAAGTCCAAGGCGTTTCCGCTCGACGATATCCTGTCTGCGACCGCATTGGTCGCGGCCATCGTCATCGTGGCGCGCTTCGCCTGGGTCTACCCCGCCACCTATTTGCCGCGGCTGTTGAACAAGCGCCTGCGGGAGCGCGATCCAATGCCGTCGTGGCGCACGGTGTTCGTCATCGCCTTCACCGGCGTGCGCGGCGCGGTATCGCTGGCCGCGGCGCTGGCGCTGCCGTTCGCACTTCCCGATGGGGAAAGCTTTCCCTACCGCGACCTCATTTTGTTTGTCAGCTTCGGCGTCATCTTCATCACGCTGGTCGGGCTCGGGCTTGGACTGCCGCCGGTGGTGGGCTGGCTCGGCATCGCCCGCGCCGGCCGCGACGAACAGGCGGCCGAGCACGAGTCGGAAATCGCGGCGCGGCGCGAAGCGCTCGGCGCGGCGTTGAAGTCGCTCGATGCCATCACCGATGACCGCGAATTGTCCGACGAGGTGATCAAGCTGCTGCGCGCCAGACATGAGATCCGCTCCAACCAGCTGCCCGACAGCCTCGATCCCGATGCGCATGACGTCACGACGGCGGGCACCAACCTGACGCGTGAATTGATTGTGGCGGAACGCAAGTTCATCCACGTGTTGCTGCGCGACGGCAAGATCACCGACGAGATCCGCCGGCGGATCGAACGCGATCTCGATCTGGAGGAAGCCAGCCTCGCCAACCGCGAATACCGCAGGATACCGTTGTGAGAACAATTCACTCCGCCGCAGCGATCCGCGGCCTTCCGACATAGCCGCTCTCGTCGCCGAAGCGTTCGATCATCACCGCGGGTAGATCCTTGGCCTTGTGCGTCACGCAGGCGCCGGACCGCACCGCGTAGCGGTCCTGATGCGCGAGCTGCGCCGGCGGCTGGCCCTGCTGCAGCGCGCGGGCGCTCTCCATGATCAATTTGCGGAAATGCATGATGCCGAGATCGGTCGGGCCGAGATGCTCACGGGTGCGGTCGGCGATCGGGCCCTGGCTGTCCTGCACCGCCGCGTCCTGTTCGGACACGCCCTTGATGCCGGTGTAGCTCTTGGTCTTCTGCAGTTTGCGGTCGATCAGGTAGTCGTTGGCCTTGTTGCGCAGTGGCACATAATTCTCGTCGACCTCGGAGATCACGCCATTGCCGCCGTCATACGCATCGCGCTCGGCTTGCGTCAGCGGGCGCTCCGGATTCCAGGCATAGGTGTAGATCCAGCAGGAGGTATCGGTCACCGGAATGAAACTCTGGCCGAAGACGTTCTCGCCCAGCATCGCGCTCGGCGCATAGGCATGCACCGGCATCAGGAACTGCGCGATGCGCCAGTAGATATTGTCGCCGCCGGTGAGCCGGCCGCCGGCGATCGTCAGCCCGGCGTCGTGCGGATTGATCTTGATAACGGGGCGCGGATCCTCGGCGATCCAGCGCATGTGATCGGAATTCATCCGCGCAATCGGATTGATGAAGTGCTTCTTGATATCCAGCACTTCGTCTTCTTCCTTGTCGAAGCTTAAATGCGCGAAGGTGAAATGCGCGGTGTCGATCGAGCCTTCCAGCGCCTGCACCCAGTTGCAGTCCTGCCATTTCTTCGAGACGTAACGATGCGACGCCGGCACCAGCGCCATCTCCAGCGCAGGCAATTCCGGCAATGTCTCCGCCGGGCCCATATAGGCCCAGATCATCTCGCCCCATTCGCGCACCGGGTAGGACTTGATGCGGATCAGGTCCCTGGCATTGAGATCGGGATAGGAGGTCGGCATGTCGACGCAGCGGCCATCGGTATCGAATTTCCAGCCGTGATAGACGCAGCGGATGCCGCATTCCTCAACGCGGCCGAGCCAGAGATTGGCGCCGCGATGCGGACAATATTGATCGATCACCCCGACCACGCCCCTGGAGTCGCGAAACGCCAGCAACTCCTCGCCCATGACGACGATCTTCTTCGGCGGGCCATCGGCCTCCGGCAATTCTTCGGACAACAGAACCGGCAACCAGAACCGGCGCAGCAAATCGCCCATCGCCGTGCCCGACCCGCTTTCGGTCAGGAATTTATTGTCTTCTGCGCGGAGCATGCTTGTCCTCCGGATGTTATTGCTTTTGCGCAAGATTGACGCAGGCCAGGCGATGCGTCAACGCACGTTGTTCTCGCAGCGCGATGCGCCCGAGTTGTGCATGAACGATCCGCCCATAGAGGGCGTGGGGAATGCCGGGTGCCCATTGCACCCGCAGCCGCGTGCGCAAAGTGTAGTGAGCACACGCGTTAGTCACCACGGTCGCACCGGGATCACCCGGCATTCCCGCACGCAATGGTTTTAACAGCTTATTTCGTACTCTCCCCGGTGATCGGGCTTTCTTGTCACCGTCGCTTGCGGAGTTTTCGTCTGCAAGCTTGACGCCGGCGTCGAGGCGTCAGGACCACACGACTTCGCCGTCCGCGAGCCAGGCGCATCTCGTCAAAAGCGCAGCCCGCGTCCACCGCATCCCCTGCCCTACGTTCGTGACGATCGCGAAACGCCCCTCTGTATTGGGCCGGGATGCGAACGATGTAGAAGTGATTTGCGTCAAAAGTGAACCGGAATATTTTTGCGAAGAGGGCTGGACACTGATTTGCTGATTTGCCCGTCGAGACTGAGCAAGAATTCGCTCGTACTCAGAGCGGGTAGAAGACGATTCTCTATTTTTGATCCGCACTGGACTGAGGCAGAAATTTTTACATGACCAGGCTGACAAACAGCGGAAAAATTCCCCCATCGTTGCCGGCAAACGAATTCTTGCTCAGCCTCGTCGGGCGAAATCACCGGCCGATCGTTCGACCCGACCAGGCTAAATGCGGCTGGCGGACGGCTTGCGAGAGGCCGCTATGCCCCGACAGCTAACGTATGTTGCACCGAGCGAGAAACTAGCGCGGGGTCCATGCGTCCCCAACACCTTCAGTTGCGAGTCTGCAGGGCCAATTCCAACCCCGGCGGACTGTTGACGTTGTGGCATGATCGCGACCGCTTCCATCGCGGCGCAGCTTTATTTGACAAAGCTCAGATACGAGGCGAGCGCCTCGATTTCATTCGGGCCAAGATGGCTCGCAACCATCGGCATCGGAGACTCCGTACCCGAATGATAGCCCTGGCCCCATTGCTCAAGCCGGCCCTTCAAATAGAAATAGGCCAATCCCCCCAGGCGAGGAATATCTCGCACGCCCTCGGCGTTGGGGCCATGACAGGCATAGCAGGACACGATATTGGCTTCAGGGATTCCCTCCAGGTAGATCGTTCTTCCCCGCGACGCGAGCGTGCTGTCGCCGTCATTGGCGCCTTTCGGCGGGATCGCCGCAAAATAATTCGCCAGATCTCGTGCCGTTTGGGAATCGAGGGCTGCGACCGCGTTCCACATGTATTGCTTCGAAAATGGATTATCCCGCGCGTGCTCGCGGAAGCTCCTGATCTGACTCATGATGTATTGCGGCCTCTGTCCAGCCAGCCGCGGCGCTACCGTATAGCCCTGCGCCCCCGTTCCGTGACACCAGGTGCAGTTGCGAACGGCAGCGCTCTCGCCGGCCCACGAAGGAGCGCTGGAGGCGAGGATCGCCACGATCGCCATTTTCAACCCGATGCGCTTCATGACCCCAGGCTTTCGCGCTTCATATACCCACCGACATGTCGGCGTATGAGATGGCAGCACTCACTGCAGATAACTGACATAGGCCGCGACCGCTTCAACCTGTGACCGCGTCAGGTTATGTGCCGTCGGCGCCATGATAGCGGATGTATCAACCGCCGAGCCCTGACCTCGCTCCGTCTTCCAACCCTTCAACTGGCCTACAGTGTACGCGTAGACCTGACCCGCCAGTCGCGGAATTTCATTTTGGCCCTTGCCCTCCGTGCCGTGACAGGCGGAGCAGGCGGGTACGTTGGCTTCGGGAAGTCCTTCTTCAAAGATTTTTTTGCCCTCGGCCAGCGATCCCCTGGGCGCTCCGCCGAACGGTTTGGGATTGAGCCCTCTAAAATGCGTGGCCAGCGCCGTCAGCATCGACGGGCTCAGCACATGCGCGACGTTGAACATGATCGGATTGGTCCGCCTGCGCTCGATGAAGGCCCGCAGCTGAGCCTCGATGTATTCGGGCTGCTGCCCGGCAAGCCGCGGCATCGGAAAGTATCCGAGATACCCCTGGCCCGACAGCCCATGGCAGGTCTTGCAATATTCCAGCTTGGCCTCCAGCCCGCCTTGCCTGGCGGGGGCGCCGCTGTCCGCCGCGTGACCGCTCACGGAAAACGCCATCGCCAGGACGGCCGTCTGCAATATCAGCCGCACAGCCGGTTGCCTTCACGTTCCGGCCCCCTCGCCTGCCGACTGACGCGTCCAATTCAGCTGAACAGGCTGCGACCATCACAAACCAGGCCCCCAGATATGAAAGTTAAATCCGACCTTGACCACCTGGATGTTCTGCTTGACGTCCACATTGCCCAGAAACAGGTTAGCCGGATCGAACATCGCAATCGTTTTGGTCCCGAACCCATAATAATCATATTCGAGATTGACGGACCAATGCGGCGTGAAGGCCCATTCCATGCCGGCACCCGCGGTCCAGCCAAAACGATTTTCCAGACCCGTAAAGCCGAACGGAATGCCGGTGAATGAACCCGAGACATCGTATCGGTCTGCCGCCATGGCGGCGCCGCCCTTGCCGTAGACCAGCACGTGGTCGAACGCGTAGCCGAGCCGCGCGGTCACGCTGGTGAGGAAATCGGTCTTGGCTTCCACCAGCGCGCTATCGGGATTGCCGGCCGGGAGCCCGACGATGCTGCTCCCCTTCATGGTGGAACCGGCGGCAGCGCCTTCGATGCCGACCACCCAGGAGGAAGCGAACTGATAGTCGCAGCCGATCTGGCCGCCGATCAGGACGCCGCGTGGCGACAGGTTTGCAGTGGTAATGCCGGTTGTACTGCCGGGAGCGAATGACTCCTGCACGAGCGCGACCGGATCGGTGATGTCCTTCTGGGCAAAGCCGCCGCCGATTTGGCCACCGAGATAACAGCCGGTCCAGGTGAAGCGCGGCACGAACGGCGCCTCCGAGTTCAGCGGCAAGTCCGCAGCGATCGCGGGTCCCGCCAGGGTCGCTGCCAGCATCGCGGCTTGGGCGAAAAGAAGTTTTCTCATCAGACAATCTCCGTATGCGGACACGTCCGCCTACATTGCAAACCAAGCATGGAGGAACAGGGTGTTGTTGTCCTGGGCGGCGACCGTGGTGCCATTGAACTTGTTGTAGTAGATGTATTGCAGGCCGATCCGGGCATTGAACCACGGGTAGCCGATCATCTTGCTGGCCCCGAACGGAATGTAGGCGATCTCGGCCATCCATCCGTCGCTGTTCGGTGTCAGAGCGTTGCCGGTGTTAGGATCGGTCCCGTAAAGGCCCAAGTCGGCAGTGCCCCAGATGTTGAAATATTGCCCGGTGAAGACAACCCTGTTGTCGGCGCCATAGGCAAACGAGGCCTGCAGCTTCAGGCTGTTGAGTTGGTCGGTCGGATTGGAGCCGGCGGTCAGAAAGCTGGCGTTCAGCTGCTGAAGTTCGCGAATGTAGCTGCCGCGCAAGGTCAGCCAGTAATTGTCGCCTTGATACTGATATTGGGTGTCAAAGCCAACGTCGGTGAATTTATCCGCCGTGGGAAGCGTCGCGGTCGTTCCAGTCACAAAACTTAAATCGAGCCACGGATGCACGTCCATGGTCATTCCGAACGCGCCGACCATCAACGTATTCCTGCCCCAGTGCGGCTCCAGCGCAACGCGCCAGTACGGCGCAATGCCGCCGAACTGACCGGGCCCGTCGAACGGATTCATGCCGAGCGAGTTCTGCGCATTGAATCCGAGGGTCTTGTAGGCGGTCAATTCCAGATAAAGCAGGTCATTGATGAACGTGTAGGCACCGACGCCGCCGACGCGCGCGGCAAATGCACCCTCGATCATCGTGCTGGCGGCGGGCGTGCCGGCAAGCGACGATACGGCATAAGGATAAGACCATGCCGGCGTGGTATTCCACACATCCTGGACGGTCGGATTATTGTTGGCCGTGATGCCATAGATAAGATCAAGCGGGCCGATGCGCGCGGTGCTGGCATAGCGGACATCGGCATTGTCCCATGACCACGTGTGCTTGAACTGGTCTGCCGGCTGGCCGGACAGCGCGGACAGCGGATCAGGCGCACTATAGGTCACCTGCGCGAAAGCGCCGATATTATCGGTAATCGCTCCGCCCCAGAATCCACTGAACGGTGTCATCACGACGTTGTCGTTCGCCCGGTAGGGGTCCGTCGGCGGCGCTACGGTCGGTGCCTGTGTATGAGTCAACCCGACGATGGCCATCATCGAGACCGGCGGGACATATTCCTTGTCAGCCTCGGGAGTCGTGGAATTCGGCAGCGACTTAGCATAGCCGAGCATCTTTTCGTATTCGGCGCGCGCGTCCTGAGCGCCTTTGGACGAAAACGGGGTCGTCCGGAATTCGCCGCCGCCGGTGGTATAGCCGAGCAGCTTGAACCTGCGGCCATATGGGGTCAGCGCGGGAAAATCGGTGTGACAGGTACCGCAGGGTTGTCCCGTCTGCCGCGCGAAACTCGGCAGGGCTTGCGCCGGCGACGTAAAGCCGATCGTCAGGAAACCGATCGCGAGGGCAACAAGCGCACCGGCAGCCAACAACCTGAAGTTGCCGAAACGAGGGGTACTGGAATGACCGCCATCACCTTGCATCGCGCGCCATTTCGTTGTTTGCGACGCTTCGTGCCACCGCACGAAATCTAAATCCGCCTGCAACGCAACGATAGTCGAAGAGTCGTGATCGCAACTAAGACAAAAGCCGCGGTGAATCAGATTTTACGGCCAAGTGACATTTTTACGACTATGAGTTGTAAATGCATAACTCGACGATCGGCGAAATGTGTTATTTCGTCGTCCGTCGAATCCGACAAGAGACAGGATGGCCGAACTTGTCCGGCCCTCCGCCCGCTGGAATCCTTATGGACCACTTTCGGGACATGCTAATCGATCCAGAGCAAATCAGGGAAAAAAAATCAGCTGGATCGAACAGCCCGGTGAGGCGTAACGTGATCAACATTCAAAGGGTGGGTTTATGCGCATTCTACCGGCACTGCTGACAGCAGCTTTCGCGATCGCCCTCCCGGCACAGCTGCAAGCGGAGGACAAGGCCAAGGCTGATTTCTCGCAACAGGAGCTTCAGGCCAAGATCGCCTATTGCAAAACCTGTCATGGGGTGTCCGGCCAGGGCTTTCGTGGATCCTTTCCGATGCCGCGGCTGGCAGGACAGCAACCCGAGTACCTTACCAATCAGTTGCAGGCGTTTATCGATCGCAGGCGCACAAACCCCGTGATGTTTAACGTGGCGCATGCGCTGAACCCGGCGATGCTCAAGGCACTGGCCGAGCATTTCAGGGACCTCAACCCTAAACCGCTGGGAGGGGGCTCGAAGGAACTCGCGGCGGCGGGAAAGAAAATCTACGAAGATGGCGTACCCAGTGCCGAGGTTCCTCCGTGCGCTACCTGTCACGGAGCGGAGGCTAAGGGCGCTGATGCATTTCCTCGTCTGGCCGGACAGCTCAATGACTATGTCGCAAAGAAACTTTTGAACTGGAGCAAGGAACGCGGTCAGGATCCGGCCAAGCCCGACAACTCGGCCATTATGCAACCGATCGCGCATGGCCTGACCCAGGATCAGGTGAATGCTGTCGCAGCGTATCTCAGTTTTCTCGAATAATTCCGTCGTACCGATCCACAACCCAGCGAGATCAATCGCAGACATAGATGACGTGGAATGGCGTTTGGGACCCCCGCAGATAACCCGCCGCGCCAACGATCGACTGCAAGAAGCCGAAAGAACTGCAATTAGTTGCCCTCTCACGACAGGATGAGAATCATGACTGCACCAACGGGAATTTCCAGGCGACAGGCATTGACAATCGCGGCCGGCGTGGCCGGAGCCTCGGTCGCGAGCGCCGCAGTGGTCGTCGGCACATCCACGCCCGCGCAGGCGGCTAAGGCGTCGCAGAAAATCGTGAAGTATCAGGACACGCCGAAGGGAGATCAACGCTGCGAAAATTGCGTGCAGTTCGAAGCCCCGTCGTCATGCAAAACCGTGGATGGAACGGTTGCCGCGCAGGGCTGGTGCATGGTCTATGCGAAGAAGCCGGCATAAAATCCAATATTAGCCGCTTGGGATTGCGCCCAATATTCTAGCGGAGGGGCTGGACAGCCGAACGGCAACAACGCCCGTCGGGCAAGATCAGCCGACTGTTCGTTTGACTTAAGCAGCATCATTTGGTCCGCCGGATTGCTTTGCAATCCAACCTCCGCACGCGGTGCGAGGTAAACCAAACGTCTGCGTCGAGCCGATCGCGACGGCGCGCCTTCCGATGGTCTTGCAGACCGTTTTGGTCTAGCATCAAGTGGGGGCGGCATTCGAACTTCCGTGTGGACGGCGATGATGCGGTCCGACCGCCAAGCTGTGGCGCATGCGACGAGCAGAGCCCCCTCGCTGGGCCACATCGAGTCCCCGTGGGCCGTGCTGGCGTGGGCCGCGCTGCTGGTGACGATCGTCGTGTCGTTCAGGCCGGCGGTCCCGGTCATCTGGGGCGACACGCCGTCCTTTGTGGAATCCGCGCTTCAAACGCTCGAGGCTGGAAGGCCGATCGTGGCCGGTGGGCGCGATCCAGGCTACCCGATATTCCTCGCCCTGACGTTCGCGCTCGGAGGCGATCTCAGTACGGTGGTGCTTTTGCAGCAGGCGGCATGGGCCGTCCTGATGCTGGCGCTCGCAGCAACCGCCCATACGGCGACGCGCAATGCCGCTGGACTGGTGCCGATCATCCTCGTGGCTGCGTATCCGGGCCTGCTGCTGCTTCGGAACGTCCTCACCGCAGACCTTCTGTTCGCGGTCTTCCTCAATCTGGCAATGGCCGGATTGCTCGTTGCCAGCTGCGTCGGCAAAGCGGCGCGGTGCTACGCGGTCGCCGCCTCCATCCTGTGCGCGGCGCTCGCGGCGTGTTTCAGATCGCAGGGGTTCCTGGTCCCAATCGCCGCCATCGTGGTGGGCGCCTGCCTCGCCCGGCCCGACACGTCCGCGCGCCGCGCTGTGATCGCCTTGTCCGTCGCGGCAGCGCTGGCGCTGCTGGCCGCGGGTTCCCGGTTCGGGGCTTCCGATTCCGATGAAGCTTCGGTGGTGTTCGTCCCCAAGACGCTGTTCTGCAATCACCTGAACATCGTGCTTACCAGCGACGCCGCGCGACGCGAGATCGTGTCGGCGGCCGGCGACCGCGCGGACGCCACGATGGCGCGGCTTGCCGCCGACTTCGCCGCCGAGCCGGGGCGCTGGCCGGTGCTCGGCTTCTTCGGCGACGCGTGCCTGTTCGACACCGCACTGGATCGAGACCTCGGCGACGGTAGCGGCGATGCCGATGGCGCGGCCGCGGCCTACGGGCGCATCTTCCTGACGGCCTTGCGTGACCGGCCGCTGGTTTATGCTGCCAAGTTCGTCCGTCAGATGGCCTATGGGGCCTCGGTGGCATGGCCGGTCTACGGCCTCGTCCCTACCATACCGGTGTCGACCGACGACGTGCCGCATGTGTCCGACATCATGGCGCGGCACGGCCGGGCGATGCAGCCGATCGATCTGCAAGGCGGACCCGTTCGGATCGGCCTATTGTCCGATCTCCCAGGCTTCTCCGTCTATCTGTTCAGCACATTGTCCATCGCCTTCATTGTCGCCGTCCTGTTTTGGACGCTCGCCGCTGTGCGGCGGCGGCGCCCAGCGTTCTCGACGCGCGCAGGCATCGTGATCGTGATGTGGGCGGCTTCGATCGCGACCGCCGCCGCTGTCCACACCCTCGACGTCGCGCGATATCTGGTTCCCGCAGTGCCGATGGTGGGTATCCTGCTGTCCCTTTTCGCCGTCGAACTGGCCGAAACGATCGTATCCTGGCGCAGGGGCTGATCGCACCGCTCAGCCATTGGCTTTCGACGCGAACATGCAGCGCAGCAGCGTGCAGCCAAAAAAAGTTAATCGCGTCCAGCTTTGGATCTTTCTGCAAAACTTCGCCGGCGTTAAAGAAATCATCGAGCCTCACCGCGCTGGCTTCGGGTGGTGAGCGTCGATCGGAGCGCGGCGCCCGCGACACCGCTGCTGCTATCGGATTTGGAAAGAAAAATGAGCCGTTTTTGGAGCAGCCTGACGCACGAGCTGAGGCCCTATGTACCGGGCGAACAGCCCCGCATGGCGGAACTGGTCAAGCTCAACACCAATGAAAATCCATTTGGTCCTTCGCCACGCGCGTTGGAAGCGCTTCGCGGCGAGGCGACCGATACGCTGCGTCTCTATCCGGACCCGCAGGCCACGGCGCTGCGCGCGGCCCTGGCCGCCTACCACCAGGTGAGGGCCGAGCAGGTGTTCGTCGGCAACGGCTCGGACGAGGTGCTGGCCCACGTCTTCACCGCGCTATTGAAGCATGACGGGCCGTTGCTGTTCCCGGATA
Source organism: uncultured Pseudomonadota bacterium (assembly GCA_963727225.1). GTDB lineage: Bacteria > Pseudomonadota > Alphaproteobacteria > Rhizobiales > Xanthobacteraceae > Bradyrhizobium. Next base: position 200,183 of record CAVSFN010000005.1, read on the forward strand.
TCACCTACAGCTTCTACCCGGTCTATTGCCGCCTGTTCGGCATCGCCTACGAGGCCGTGCCGCTCGATCAGGCCATGCAGATCCGCATTGCCGACTATCGCCGGCCGGCCGGCGCGCTCATCCTGCCCAATCCAAATGCGCCGACAGGGGTTGCGCTGTCGCGGGCCGAGATCGTTACCCTCTTGGAGGACCATCCTGACGCTCCGGTGGTGATCGACGAGGCCTATGTCGATTTCGGCGCCGAGACCGCTGTCCCGCTGGTTGCCTCCCACCCGAACCTTCTGGTCGTTCAAACCATGTCGAAGTCGCGCGCCCTGGCCGGCTTGCGGGTAGGCTATGCGATCGGCGACGCCGACCTGATCGAGGCGCTCACCCGGGTGAAGGACAGCTTCAATTCCTATCCTCTTGGCCGGCCCGCCCAGGCCGGCGCCATCGCCTCGCTGGAGGACGAAGCCTATTTTCAACAGAGCAGGATTCGCGTGATCGAAGGCCGCGAGCGGCTCAACCGTGGACTGCTCCGGCTTGGCTTCGACGTGCTGCCGTCCGCCGCCAACTTCGTGTTCGCGCGTCATCCCGCGCATCAGGGCGCAGCATTGGCCGCCGCGCTGCGCCAACGGGCGGTGATCGTCCGCCATTTTTCCGCGCCTCGCATCGCCGACTATCTGCGGATCACGGTAGGCACAGACGGGCAAATCGACCGGCTGTTGTCGGCCCTGTCGGACATCCTGGGCGCTGCGCCTGCCGCGGCCTGATTGGATATCCAGGCGTGAGGCGCCGGCGCTTGTTTGAAATGAAAAAGGCCGCCCCGGTGGGGGCGGCCTGTTGCTGGCGTCGCGAGAGGGCTTTTTATTTTGACGCGTTTTCTTTACGCGAACCGGTATCCACTTCGCTCGAAAACGCTCTAAGCACCCTTTTCGCATTTCGCCATGAAGCTGTTTTTCGCAGCTCCCGAAAGCGGCTTGCCATCCGCGCTCACCGCCTTGGTGGCGCACGAATCGGCCATGCATTTCTTCATGAAGGATGTCTTTGCCGCGCCCGCGAGCGGCTTGCCGTCCTTGCCGACGGCCTTGCTCTCGCAGGTCTCCTGCGCGAAGGCCGCGCCACCGGCGAATATAGCGATCAACGCAGCCAGTAATATGCCTCTGATCATTTCCTTGTCCCTTCCTTAAGCTTGCAGCGATCGAAGTTGACCTCGAAAACGCGACGCGATCAAGTGCAGTATATCCAGGTTCCAGCGTGAAGTGGATATCGAAACCGGAGGTGTCCGGCTCGGTTGCCCTTTCCAGACTTGGGCGGTTCATAACGGCGATGTCGGCTTCGATCCGGTCTGCTGCCATCGCGGGCCCCGGGCGATACTCCCGTAAAGTGCCCTATAGCGCGACACCTAATTCAGGATGAAGCGGCGATGCTTCGTCTCGACCCTTCGTACGATCGACGCAGCAGCGCGAACAGGCTGCCGCCGGTCGCCGTGCCCAGGAGGTAGGCGACGGCAACCAACAATGCGAGCGGCACGCGGGCATTGAAGCTGAGAAAGGACATAGTGACGATCTCGAAGTTCTGCAGCGCAAAAATGATCGCCGCCGCCGCGATCAGAATGATGACAGCGAGGTAAATCCAGCGCATGGGCGTCTCCTCATCGTCGATCAAGAAACCGCCTGGCGAGCAGACAGCCAATACACGTCAACGACCGCGATGCAGGCCGAAGCCGAGTCCGATCCAGCCTGCGCCGGCCATGATGAGATCGATGCCAAGGAACAGGCCGAGGATATAGAGGCTCGAGACCGGCCAGTGCGCCAAAATGAGCAGGCCGAGCAGCAACGTGATCACACCGGACAGCAGTATCCAGATCCAGGGCGTTTCCTGTTTCATGCTGAAGGCCAGAATGATCCGCATGATGCCCGAGGCCACCAGCGATGCGCCGAGAATGAGCGTGAGCAGTGCGGCGGCGAGCAGGGGATTCTCGAACGTGACGAATCCGGCGATGATGTAGAGCGCCCCGAGCAGGACCCAGAGCAGGAATTTGCCCCAGCTCTTGACCTGGAAGGCGCTAAACACTTCGGCGACGCCGGCGACGATCATCATCACGCCTACGACGAGGACGCTCGCGACGGTGGCCACGACCACGCTGCCAAGAGCGACAAACCCGGCGAGCAGATAGACGACGCCGAGCGCGACGATCCAGCCCCACTTGGCGCGTAGCGGCGCCATTTCAGAACCGGCTTGAGGATTTATAAGAGTGTCTGAAGCATTGGTCATGACGGCCTCCGATGAGAAAACCTATCTGACGTTCGTCTGCACGAGACGAGAGGATGAAACTTATCGAACAAGTGATACCGGTTGCAATCGCTATTTCTTGCCATTTTCGACTTTTAGGCTTTCGATATGGGCTCGCGCTTGCCGACAACTTTAGTGAACGACCGACCGGAGTAGTGCTTGGTGGCGCATCCGTCCTTCTTTTGACGGCTTCGCTAGCCAAAGAATGTAACAGCCTCCGGCCTCGGGGCATTGGCTAAGGCACCGGAACGAGTACCCGCATCCACCGATCGAGAACGGCTGCGGATAATGGGTGGTGTGTGACAGGGCTCGTGCTTTCCCGGAGGAGCATGCACGATGAACTCAAGAAACCTTCCAAGTACCTCATTCGCCCAAACGATGGTCCGGGACTTGCGGCGCAAGCTATTTCCGCCGCTGCTGGCGGCATCATTTCTGGTTGGACTTTGCCGGCCGGGCCTGGCGCAATATGAAGCGCTGGACCTCGTGCCCGAGCAGGCCGCTTCCACCTTGTCCGCCGGCGGGGCCGCGCTTTTTCTGAACGTCCGCATGCTCGCGAGCTGCTACGCCGACACGCGTCCAGCTGTTGAGGCGCGCGGGAGGAGTCGTTGAATTCTCTTCGCAAGTTCCTGTCCAGGTCTTTCGGCTGGCTGATCGCAGTGATCTGGTTTCTGTGCCGGGCCGCGCTCGTCACATGGGCCACGCTGGCCATCTACTATTCAGATCTGCCATGGGCCGGGATGCGTTTGGCGCTGGCGGCAGCCTTCGCGGCGTTGACAATCTGGGCCATCTGGTTTTCGCGTCAACGGCGCATGTCGGTGATCGCGATCGTACTGTTTCTTGGCGTGGCCGTGTGGTGGATTACCATCCGTCCCTCGCACGATCGTCACTGGCGGCCGGAGGTCGCGGTGATGCCGCGGGCATTGATCGACGGCGACCGCGTCCGACTCACGGGCGTCCGCAATTTCGACTACCGCACGCGCGATGATTTCACGGTGCGTTACGAGGAGCGCGAGGTCCTGCTTTCTCATTTGACAGCGCTCGATTTCTACGTGTCCTACTTTATGGCAGGTCCGGTCGGACACACGTTCCTGAGTTTCATCTTCGACAATGCGCCGCCGCTCAGCATCTCCATCGAGACGCGGCCGGAGGTGGGAGAGGGCTTTGCGCCGATCGCCTCGCTCTTCAAGCAATTCGAGTTGATCTACGTGGTGGGTGACGAGCGCGACCTCGTAGGCGTGCGCGCCAACCACCGCCACGAGGCGGTGTACCTCTACCGTCTCAACACATCACCCGACGATGCCCGCAGGTTGCTGCTGGTTTATCTGGCGCGGATCAACGAACTCGCCGATCGGCCGGAGTACTATCACCTGCTGACCAATAGCTGCACGATCAACATCGTGCGGTATGCGAACGCTGCCGGCAGGGTCGGTCGGCTTGACATCCGGCATCTGCTCAACGGCCTGGTCGATAGCTACCTCTATTATTCGGGACGGATCGATTCAACGCTGCCGTTTGACGAACTGCGGCGTCGCTCGCTGATCAACGAGGACGCGGCGGCGGCCGATAGCGCGCCCGATTTCTCGCAGCGCATTCGAGCATCCCGGCCGACGATGTCTCACTGATGCCTTTCGACCGCTGTTCTCGTCGACGGCCTTGCGCACCCGCCCCGTGCCAGGGGTGTGACGATCACTTGGGAATGGTGTTTTTGTAGATAATGCCGTCCTTCATGATGATCAGAAACTTGTTCGCTGGGTCAGCAACGAGGTTTATATTTTCCAGGGGATTGCCGTCGACGACTAAAAGATCAGCGAGGGCACCTCGTTCAACGACACCCAGTTTGCCGGGATAAGGGTTGCGCAAGCCTGACAAGGCAAGCAGTTCTCCGTTTGCCGAAGTCGCCATGGCGAGCGCTTCGGCCGGCGTGAACCAACGCGTCAGATCCACAATTCCCTGACCCTGACGCTCGGCCAAAGCGCGCGAAAACAGAATGTCAGTTCCGAAAGCGGTCTTGATCTTATATCGTTTCACATAGCCGTAGACTGTGTCAGTGCCGCTCACCACTTGCATCATCTGTTGCTGCTGAACGGCGGGGAGAACTTTTGCGCCGCCAAGGTCGACGAAGGGCTGCATGCTGAGCCAGATGCCCTTTTCAGCGATAAGCCGCGCGGTCGCCTCATCCATCAAGTGCCCGTGTTCAATGACCTTTACCCCGGCCGCGATCGAGCGCTGAATCGCACTGGGAGTGTAAGCATGCGTGGCGACGTAAGTACCCCAATCCGTGGCCGCTTCAACCGCGGCACGCAACTCGGCTTCCGTAAAGGTGGTGACCTCCAGCGGACTGAACGGTGAGGCGACGCCGCCGCCGGCTGTCAACTTGATCTGTGACGCTCCTTGCATGAGTTGTTCGCGCGCCCGCTTTCGGACCTCATCCGGACTGTCGGCAATAGCACTTCCTCCCAGCTCCTCGGCACGGCTCAGCGTCGCGCCAGTGGTCCTGGGCAGGTCACTGAGCTCACGGAAATCTCCGTGGCCGCCGCTAATAGTGATGACAGCGCCTGAAGGGTAGATGCGGGGACCTGGCAGCAACTGGTCGTCGATCGCCCGCTTGAGGGCGAAGACCGGCCCACCCATGTCCCGAACGCTCGTAAAGCCGCGCATGAGCGTAGCGGTTGCCTCGGCGCCCGCCAGAAGCGTGCTGTAGCCGATGTCGCTGGACAAGAGCTGGGCAGGCGTCGGGCGAACCAACATCGCGTGCCAATGTACGTCGCTGAGACCGGGCATCAGCACCCGGCCGCCACCTGCTATAATTTGGGTGTCGGCACGGCGATCGGTCGGGATTGGACTGGTCGAAATCTGTTCAATGATGTTGCCCCTGATCAGAACGTTAGACGGAGCCGAAAGCGACAGATGCGTGCCGTCAAATATCCGGACGTTCTCGAAGACGGTGACGGCGAAGCGTTCCTGCGCGTCCGCCGACGCTGCCCAGATGGAGGCTGCGGCAATAGCGCCTTGTGCAAGCCTCAGGAAAGTACGACGGGTGGGAGTACTCATGTTTCCTCCTCTCGTATTCTCGCTCTCCGCGAATTTTACTTCTCTCTCTGCGAAGCGAAATGCACAAAGCAAGCCGTCCAAGCATGTGAAATCAGACTATCGCCGCGCAGAAACCCGGGCAACCAACGATCGATTCCGTGAAACCACATTTTGGCTGGGGAGCCTGCCGTCGCAGAAAGTCCTGATCATAAGCAAATGATGCCCGATGTCCGGGGCAAAAGCTGACATCTCGCCAGGCGCGAATGAGGTCCGCCGTTACCCCGGCAACCGACATGAAGTGCGCAAATCCGCTGTTGGTTGAGCTCCGCCTAGCCTGTTAACCTTACATCTTAACTAATAATTAACTGCGCATTTGCGGGCACCAAATGCCCCGCTTAGCGTGTGCTGGACTGTTGCCCAGCAACCAACGAATTGGTGCGTGCCATGACCTATCGAGTGCATCCGGCGTTTATCGCCTTTATCAGCGCCATCGCGGTGATGCTTGCTGCGAACGAAACATTTGCGCGGTCGGGATCAACGTCTCACCGGGCGTTTGCTTCGGCGCGTTCGAGTTCCCATCCGTCATTCGCCCGATCACACCTGCACCACCGGAGAAACAACACAGGAACTTTCTGGCCGGCAGTGGAAGATGACGGCTTCTACGGGTCCTCAAATGGCGAACCCATCGCAGATGTCACACAACCATCGTCGGGCGATGTCCATTACACCTACGATGTTCCCTGGGATTGGGCACATCGATATCCGCCGATCGTCACACCATCTGAACGAGCCTATGTGCCAAGCTGTCCGACGGCGGTCGTAACGGTTCCGGGCCATGACGGTCAAAGACAAACCGTAAATGTCACGCAGTGCTTCTAAGACCGCACCTAAGCCGAATGACGCTCTGTCTGGGGCGTGATTCAAGCTCCGAAACCAGAGTGTTGAATTAGGCACTTGCGAATTCGCAGGCTTGGCCCGCTTGCCGCCGCCGGGAGCGGGAGTATATTCGAGCGATGGCTGTCAGCTCTCCCGATCTGAAGGCGTTCCTGCTCGACACACCCTTCTTCGGTGGCCTTTCGGACGCAAGCCTCGATCTCCTGGTGTCGATGCTGGTCGAGCGCCGCTTCGACGTCGGTGCCACTGTCGTAGCGGAAGGAGAACCGGGGCGCTCCATGTTCATCGTTCACTCCGGCGAGCTGGTGGTGAGCAAGCTGACCGAGTCCGGGCACGCCATTCGCATGTCGGGTCTCGGGCCTGGTGATTTTTTCGGCGAAATGACGCTGATCGAAATGCAGAACCGATCGGCCACGGTCGTCGCGGAGAGCCCAACCGTGCTGTACGAGCTCACGGCAAAAAAGCTCTACACCTGCTACAAGGCCGATATCCATGCGTATGTGATGGTGATGCAGAACATCAGCCGCGAGCTTTGCCGGCGGCTCCGCCGCGCCGACAACCGCATTGCCGAGCTGCTGATGTTTCCCGCGAGTCAATGACGCAGGCCAGAGCGTTTTCGAGCAAAGTGGAAACCGGTTCGCGTAAAGAAAACGCGTCAAATAAAAGAGTAGAGCCTCCGTTTCGATTCAATCGGAACGGAAAAGGCTCTGGCATGCGTCAGCAGCAAGGCCGGCCGCGCGCTATTCCGCCGCGGTCACCGTGCTGACCGGCACGGCCGCGCCCGCGCCATAGCGCTGATCGATATAGTCGATCACCATCGCCTTGAATTCGGTGGCGATGTTGGGGCCGCGCAGGGTCTTGAACTTCTTGCCGTCGACGAACACGGGGGCTGCCGGGGTTTCGCCGGTGCCCGGCAGCGAGATGCCGATATCGGCATGTTTGGATTCGCCGGGGCCGTTGACGATGCAGCCCATGATCGCGACGTTGAGCGATTCGACGCCGGGATAGCGCGACTTCCAGCTCGGCATTTCGTCGCGGATGAAGTCCTGGATGCTGCGCGCCAGCTCCTGGAAGGTGGTCGAGGTGGTGCGGCCGCAGCCCGGGCACGCCGCCACCAGCGGCACGAAGGTGCGGAAGCCCATGGTCTGCAGCAATTCCTGCGCGACCTGCACTTCGAGCGTGCGATCGCCACCGGGCTCCGGCGTCAGCGAGATCCGCACGGTGTCGCCGATGCCCTGCTGCAGCAGGATACCGAGTGCTGCCGACGAGGCGACGATGCCCTTGGATCCCATGCCGGCTTCGGTGAGGCCAAGATGAATCGCGTAATCCGAACGTTCGGTGAGGGTCTGGTAGACCGCGATCAGGTCCTGCACCGCGGAAACCTTCGCCGACAGGATCATCCTGTTCTTGGGCATGCCGAGCTCTTGCGCCCGCGCCGCCGACAGCAGCGCCGACTGCACCATGGCCTCCCGCGTCACCGCGCGGACATCCTTCGGTTCGGCGAGCAGCGCGTTTTCATCCATCAGCCTGGTGAGCAGTTCCTGATCGAGCGAACCCCAGTTCGCCCCGATCCGCACCGGCTTGCCGTTCTTGTTCGCGATCTCGATGATGTCGGCAAATTGCGTATCGCGCTTGTTCTTGAAGCCGACATTGCCGGGGTTGATGCGGTATTTGTCGAGCGCTTCGGCGCAGGCTGGATACTCCGCCAGCAGCTTGTGGCCGATATAATGGAAATCGCCGATCAGGGGCGTGGTGATGCCGCGCTTGCGCAAGGCGTCGCGGATATGCGGAACGGCGGCGGCGGCTTCGTCGCGGTCGACCGTGATCCGCACCAGCTCGGAACCGGCGCGCGCCAGCGCTGCGATCTGCGCCACCGTGCCCGCGACGTCGGCGGTGTCGGTGTTGGTCATCGACTGCACCACAATCGGCGCGCCCCCGCCGACGGCGACATCGCCGACCATGACTTGCGTGGTTTTATGCCGGGCCTTGGGGCCGGCGACGTCGTTCCGCGGCGGTTTTTCGGGTTTGTTCATGGGGTCTCGAATATCAGGTTTTGGTGACATTCACCAAGGGGACGATAGCTGGGCCGTGCGGATCACGGATCATTGAATCATTCCGCAACCTATTCAATGGCTTAGTCCAGAATTTGGCCTTAACGCAAGGCTGCCGGTAAACCCGTCTCCAAACAGTATATTGGACAGGAATCGCAAGATTAAAGAGCGACCTCCCAGGCGCCCGCCTATTAATCACACCGAGCGCGCCGTAACATCGGCCAAAATAGTCTTGGGAACCAAAATAGTCGTGGGAACCAAAATAGTCTTGGGGAAACAAATGCGAGAGCGTAGCGGGTTAATCACATCGGCGGAACTTGCTGACATCATCGACCAGCCAGATCTGAGGCTGTTCGATTGCACCACCTATCTCGAACCTGCGGCCGACGGCAGCAAGGTTCCCTATAACGTTGTACCTGGACGTCATACGTACGAGGCTGGTCATATTCCGAATGCGGATTTTCTGGATTTGCAGGGCGAATTCTCCGACCAGGGCACCGAGCTTCGCTTCATGATGCCTAAAGTCGCGCAGCTCGAGGCCGCATTCGGCCGCCACGGAATCGGAGCGAACAGCCGGGTTGTGCTTTACAGCATCGGCACAGCAATGTGGGCGACACGATTCTGGTGGATGCTGAAATCGCTGGGCTTTGACAACGTATTTGTGCTCGACGGCGGTCTCGACAAATGGAAAGCGGAAGGCCGCGCCATCGAGAGCGGGCCTGCGAAGGGATATCAGCCGGCGACCTTCACGGCGAAACCGCGGTCCGGATATTTTGTCGGCAAGCAGGACGTGCTCGCCGCCAAGGATGATCGGAACACCGTCGTCGTCAATGCACTCGGCCCGCAATTCCACAAGGGCCTGGAGCCTAGTCGGTACGGCCGGCCGGGGCGCATTCCCGGCAGTTGCAATGTGTCGGCGGCGACGCTGCTTGATCCTCAGACCAAGGCTTTTGTGCCGCTCGCGGACGCAGAAAAGAGGTTCGCCTCGCAAGGTATCACCAGGGAAAAGCGCGTGGTGGCCTATTGCGGAGGTGGCATCTCGGCCACTATCGATCTGTTCCTGTTGTATCTGCTCGGCTACGACAACCTCACCCTCTATGACGGATCGATGGGAGAGTGGGCGAAGGATGCGTCGCTGCCGATAGAGATCGGCTGACGTCAGGCTCGACTTTTGCCATCCGCGGCCGAGGTCCAATCTACATTCAGGATTTACATCGGCAAACGTAAGGACGTCATACGCCATTCGCCGTATGAGACGACCAAGGGAAGTCAGGTTTTGGTGACATTCAGCAATGGATCAGTCGGAACCGGCACCACGGGGTCAGGTCGGTTGACGAGGTAAAGCCCGGCCATCACCAGTAGCGCCGCGACGCCGAATATGGGGGTCAGGGTGTCATCCATGATGACATAGCTGGCCACGACGCCAAACAAAGGGGTGATAAAGCTGAAGGCAGACAATTTGCTGGCGGAATAGGTCTTTACCAGCGCAAACCAGATCAAGAACGTCAATCCGACCACCCAGATCGCCTGATAGGCCATCAGCGACAGCGACAGCGGGCCGGGAACCCGGGTCAGGGTTTCGCCCCAAATCCACGCCGCGAACCCGAGAATCGGGACCGACACCGCCACCTGATAGCCCAGGGCTTTTTCGGGCGGGACCCGAAGCAGTGACGTCGTCTTCACCACCAGGGTGGTGGCCGCCCACAGCGCGCCGGCGCCCACGACCAGGAGGTCGCCAAGCAGCACCCTGGCGTCGACATCGGCCTGCGGAACGCCGATCGCCAGCGCCACGCCGGCAAAACTCAAACCCAGCCCGCCCCATTGCGACGCGCGCAGCCGCTCGCCGAGGAACTGGTAGGAACCGAGCGCCACAAAGAACGGCGCGGTGTAGAGAAACACCACCGCGCGCGAGGCCGAGGTCAGCTTGAGGCCGTGAAACAACAGCACGAATTCGAGACCGAACAACAGACCTGCGAACAGGCCGGCGCCCAAGGTGCCGTCGCGTTCGAACATCCTGACGCCGCGCAGCCGCGCGATCAGCAGCAGCACCGGCAATGCGCCGGCAGAACGGATCATGGCCTGCAGCATCGGCGGAACGTCCGGTAATGTCAGCTTGACCGCGATCTGGTTGAAACCCCAGCTCAGGCACAGCATCAGCATCCATGCGACGGCGCCCGGGCCGAGCGGCCGCCCGGCCGATGGGTTCATTTCGTCTGACGGCATTTCCCCTCATGGCCAGCTTGTCGCTTGTCGGGGCACGATCCCGAAAAGCAGCGTTGCGTTTTTCGCAATGGTCATGCCCGGATAAAACTTCACGCGCGCTGGCAATGCGCGCAGGTGCCGGTGATTTCGACCACCGACAATTTCGGCGCAAAGCCGGTGGCACGCGCGGCGGCGCTGAGGCTTTGCGCCAGCGGTGCCGCGGGAATTTCGCCGACCGAGCCGCAGCCCTCGCAGATCAGAAACGCCACCATCGCCGCCGCGTCATGATCATGCGCGCAGGCGAGATAGGCGTTGCGGCTCTCGATGCGGTGAACGAGGCCGTTCTCCATCAGGAAATCGAGCGCGCGATAGACCGTGATCGGCGCCGGCCGCGGCATCGCCTTGGCGAGTTCATCGATCACTTCATAGGCGCCGAGCGGACGGTGGCTGGACAGCAGCGCCCGCAACACCTGACGCCTGATCGGCGTGAATCTCTGCGCCCGCCGCTCGCAGACCCGTTCGGCGTGACGAATCGCATCCGCGGCGCAGCGGTCGTGATCATGGTCGGGCGCAGGAAATGCGGGTTTGGTCGCCGTCATCGCGGCCATCTGTAGCATTTTGTTCAACAATCCCAAACCCCGCCGGACCGGATTCGTGGCGACTCCGGGGATCGAGCCATGTGCTGCCGGCGGATCAGCCCTTCGTTTACAAATTCATGAGCAAGCTTATGATATCTGAAGCTTATGGAGGCACCCTGATGCGCGGTTCCGTGGATATGAACTTCCTGTTTACGCTGGGCGAAGTGCAGCGGATGGTGCGCGCCTATGCCGACAAGCAGGCCGCGCGCTACGGCATCACCCGCGCGCAATGGGCGGTGCTGGCCAAGGTCGAGCGCACCGAGGGCCTGAAGCAGTCGGAACTCGCCGAACAGATGGAAATGCAGCCGATCACGCTGACGCGGCTGATCGATCGGTTGTGCGACAATGGCTGGATCGAGCGCCGCGGCGACGAGACCGACCGCCGCGTCAACCGGCTTTATCTGCGCAAGGCGGCGCGCCCGCTATTGGGAAAACTGAGCGGGCTGCGTTCCGAACTGACGGCAACCGCGCTCGAAGGCATCAACCCGGCGGACGCCCACCGCCTTCTCGCCCAACTGGAAACGATCAAGGAAAACGTGCGCAACGCCATTCAGAATCCGGCCGGCGAACCTCCGAAGAAGGAGCAGCGTTATGGCTGAACCGGTCCTCAAATTCCCGCCCGAGCAGAAGATCACCCCGTCTCGCCCGCCGAACGCGGTTGCCCGGCAGCCGCGCCGCCGGTTGATGGCCGGCCTGCGGCGTTACCGCCGCGTGCTTTTGCTGGTGGTGTTGCCGCTGCTGGCGCTGATCGGCGGGCTCGTGTTCTATCTCGAAGGCGGCCGCTATGTGACGACCGACGACGCCTATGTCGGCGCCCAGAAGGTTCTGATCACGCCCGACATCTCCGGCAAGATCGAAAAGGTCGTGGTCCGCGAAGGCCAGCCGGTCAAGCAAGGCGACGTGCTGTTCGAGATCGACCCGATCCCGTTCCGTCTGGCCGAGCAGCAGGCCAAGGCCACGCTCGACCAGGCCCGCACCAGCTATGACAATCTGAAGGCCAACATCCAGATCTTCTCCAAAATGGCCGATCTCATGCAGCAGGGTGTCGACCTGAAGCAGCGCGATGTCGATCGCAAGTCGACGCTGGTCAAGAGCACTTTCGGCTCGCAGCTCGACCTCGACAATTCCTCGACCGCCCTCGTCACCGCGCGAGCGCAACTCGCCTTCGTCCAGCAGCAGACGTCAAGTGCGAAAACCCAGTTGCTCGGCAATGCCGATCTGCCGCTGGAGGAGTTTCCACCCTATGCGCTGGCCAAGGCGGCGCTCGGCCAGGCCGAACGCAACCTCGATCACACCGTGATGCGCGCGCCGATCGACGGCATCGCCACCCAGGTCGACCAGATTCAGCTCGGCCGTTTTGTCGTTGCCGGCACACCGGTGTTCAGCGTCATTGATACCGCGAAGCCCTGGGTCGATGCCAACCTGAAGGAATCGGATTTCACCCATGTCGCGGTGGGACAACAGGTCGACATCGACGTCGATGCGTTCCCGGATCACGCCTTCAAGGGCACCATCGGTTCGCTCAGCCCCGGCACCGGCGCGCAATTCGCGATCCTGCCGCCGCAGAACGCCACCGGCAACTTCGTCAAGGTGGTGCAGCGGGTGCCGGTGCGGATCTATTTCGACAGCGATGACAAATATGTCCGCAAGCTGAAGGCCGGCATGAGCGCCTATACCACCATCGACACCCGCCATCATCGGTCGCTCGCCGCCCTGCTCGGCTTGCAGCCGGCGGCGGCGAACCAGGACCAGGACTAGTCGGCCATGAGCACGATGGCCGCGGCCCCCATCGCCGTTCCCGGCCTGCGCCGGAACATGGTGACGATCTGCGCCATGACCGCGACCATCATGCAGGCGCTGGACACCACCATCGCCAACGTCGCGCTGCCCTATATGCAAGGCTCGCTCTCGGCATCGCAGGACCAGATCAACTGGGTGCTGACCTCCTACATCGTCGCCGCCGCGATCATGACCGCGCCGGTGGGCTGGATCGCCAACCGTTTCGGCCGCAAGCGCATCTTCATCCTGTGCTCGGGCGGCTTTACGGTCGCCTCGGTGCTGTGCGGGATGGCGCAGGACATCAACCAGATGGTGCTGTTCCGCCTGCTGCAGGGGGTGTTCGGCGCAGCACTGGTGCCGCTGTCGCAGGCGGTGATGCTGGACTCCTATGCGCTGCACGAGCGCGCCAAGGCGATGTCGATCTGGGGCATGGGCGTGATGATGGGCCCGATCATGGGGCCGTCGCTCGGCGCATGGCTCACCGAAACCTATTCCTGGCACTGGGTGTTCTTCGTCAACCTTCCGTTCGGCATCTTCACCGTGCTCGGCCTGATGGTGTTCATGGACGAGACCAGGGCCGATCGCGATCTGCGCTTCGACTGGTTCGGATTCGGAGCGCTTGCGATCGGGATCGGTTCGATGCAGGTCGCGCTCGACCGCGGCGAACAGCTTGGCTGGCTGGAATCCAATGAGATCATCGCCGAGATCATCGTCTCGATCGCCGGCTTCTATTATTTCTTTGCGCATTCGCTCACGACCTCAAAGCCGTTCATCCAGTTTGCGATCTTCAGGGACAAGAATTTCGTCGGCGGCTGCGTCTTCATGGCCGTGATGGGTCTCGTGCTGTTCTCGACCATGGCGATGTCGTCGCCGTTTTTGCAGAACGTCATCGGCTACCCGATCATTACCGCGGGCCTGCTGCTCGCGAGCCGCGGCTGCGGCACCTTCGTCGCCATGATGCTGGTGGGACGCATGATGCGCTATATCGAGGCCCGGACGCTGATCATCAGCGGCCTCAGCCTGACTTGCCTTTCGCTGTTCTACATGACCGGCTGGACCGATCAGACCGGGGTTTCGGAAATCGTGACCCTGAGCATCGTGCAGGGATTCGGATTCGGGCTGGTGTTCGTGCCGCTCAGCACCGTGGCGTTTCTTACGTTGCCCAACCATCTGCGCACCGACGGCACCTCGATGCTGACCCTGATGCGCAATGTCGCAAGCTCGATCGGAATCTCCGTCGTCATCGCGCAACTGACCGAGGGCGGCCGCCGTGCTTACGCGGTGCTGTCCCAGCACGTTACCCCGTTCAATCACGCGCTGCAGATGCCGGACGTGCGCAGCCTGATCGACCTCAACAGCGACGGCGGACGCGCATTGGCTGATGTGATGGTCGGCCTGCAGGCGCAGATCATCGCCTTCTCGCTGGATTACCAGATGGTGACGCTGTTCACGCTATGCGCGATTCCGCTGGCGATCATGATCGGTTCCACCAAGGCCGCGCTGCGCAGTCAGTCGGCGGCGCCGGACCATGCGGTGATCGAGTAGGGTTTGATCGCCTGGAGCTTCTGCCGTCATTGCGAGGAGCGCAGCGACGAAGCAATCCAGCCCTTACTTGTTTTCTGGACTGCTTCGCTCCGCTCGCAGTGACGAATAACCATCAAATATCGAAAAACACGGTCTCGTCGTCGCCCTGCAGGCGAACGTCGAAACCATAGACGGCGTTGCCATTGCCCGGCTTGCGCGTCGCGATCAGGGTGGCGCGGCGATCGGCCGGCACCAGCGCCAGGATCGGATCGGCGGCGTTGGCCGCCTCGCCGTCGAAATAAATCCGCGTGTAATTGTGCAGCAGCATGCCGCGCGCGAAAATCGCCAGCGACAGATGCGGCGCCTGCAGCTTGCCGTCGGGATCGGGCACCTGCCCCGGTCTGATGGTGTCGAACGCATAATCGCCGTTCGGATCGGTGCCGCAGCGGCCGAAACCCTTGAACGCCGAATTCGGCAAGGCTCGCTTATCCTGCGGATCACTGAAGCGTCCTTGCGCATCAGCCTGCCAGATCTCCAGCATGCAATCGCCGACCGGCTGCCCGTCGCCGTCGAGCACCCGGCCTTCGACCCTGATGCGCTCGCCCGAAGTGTCCGGGGTGACCAGGTTGCTGGTGAAGGCGTCGTTCCATTCGTATTTGCCGCCCGGCGTCAGGCCATATTTGAAGTACGGCCCGACGGTCTGCGACGGCGTAATCCCTTTTTCGGCAGGTCCTTGCACTATTTCGTCTCCATCGGCGTGGCGTGGCGCCCGCGCAGCACAATGTTGAAGCGGTAGCACAACGCCCAATCCGGCTGGGTGTTGTCGAGATCGAAGGACGACACCAGCCGCATCCGCGCCTTCTCGTCGGTCACCGAATTGAAGATCGGATCGAATGGGAACAGGGGATCGCCGGGGAAATACATCTGCGTCACCAGCCTTGAGACAAAGGCGTGGCCGAACACCGAAAAATGAATATGGGCCGGGCGCCAGGCGTTGTGATGGTTGCCCCATGGATAGGCGCCGGGCTTGACGGTGATGAACCTGTAATAGCCGTCGGCATCCGACCGCGCACGGCCCGCGCCGGTGAAATTCGGATCGAGCGGCGCCGGATGCTGGTCGACGACATGGATATAGCGGCCGCAGGCATTGGCCTGCCAGATTTCGAGCAGCGTATTCGGCACCGCGCGGCCGTCTTCATCCAGCACATGGCCGTGAACGATGATGCGCTCGCCCAGCGGCGCGCCGGTGTGCTGGGTGGTGAGGTCGTGATCGTTCTCGCGCACCGTCTCGTGGCCGTAGACCGGCCCGGTCAGTTCCGACAGCGTGTGGCGCATGATGATCAGCGGCTTCTGCGGCGACCGCTTCAGCGTGCTGCGATACGCCGGCGACAACCGCGCCGGATGCGCCGCATTGCTCTCGATGGGATAGGCGAGTGTCATGGATGGCTCCTGCCGTCGCCCTCATGTGAGGAGGCGCTTCTTCATCGCCGTCTCGAACCATGAGGTTTATTACGTCATCCTTCGAGACGCGCTTCGCGCTCCTCGTGAAATCTAGTTCAGCTTCTCGATCGCCATCGCCACCCCCTGGCCGACGCCGACGCACATGGTTGCCAGTGCGCGTTTTCCGCCGCGCTTCTCCATGCCATGCACCGCGGTCAACGCCAGCCGCGCGCCGCTCATACCGAGCGGATGGCCAAGCGCGATGGCGCCGCCATACGGGTTGACGAAATCGGCATCGTCCTTGACCCCGAGCTGGCGCAGACAGGCTATCCCTTGCGAGGCAAAGGCTTCATTGAGCTCGATCAAATCGAAATCGGTAATTTTCAGGCCGAGCCGCTCCATCAGCTTGCGGGTCGCCGGCACCGGACCGATGCCCATGATGCGCGGCGGCACCGCGGCCGAGGCAAGGCCGAGAATCCGCGCCCGCGGCGTCAAGCCGTGCTTCTTCACCGCCGCCTCGGAAGCGAGAATCATCGCCGCAGCGCCATCATTGACGCCGGATGCGTTGCCAGCCGTCACCGTGCCGGGATTGCGGACGATCGGCTTCAGCTTGGTGAGGCCTTCGAGCGTGGTTTCGGGACGCGGATGCTCGTCCTTGTCGACGGTGATCGGCCCGGCCTTGCCGCCGGGCACCGAGACAGGTGTGATTTCCTCGGCGAAATAGCCCGCTGCGATCGCTGCTCCAGCGCGCTGCTGCGAGCGGATCGCGAACGCGTCCTGATCGGCGCGCGAAACCTGGAACTCCTCGGCGACGTTCTCGCCGGTTTCCGGCATCGCATCGACGCCGTATTGCGCCTTCATCAACGGATTGATGAAACGCCAACCGATGGTGGTGTCGTAAATTTCGGCCGAACGCGAAAACGCTTCCGGCGCCTTGCCCATCACGAACGGCGCCCGCGTCATCGATTCGACGCCGCCGGCGATGGCAAAATCAATCTCGCCGGCGCGGATCGCGCGCCCCGCAGCGCCGACGGCATCGAGCCCCGAGGCGCACAGACGGTTGAGCGTAAGACCGGGAGTCGATTCCGGCAGGCCCGCCAGCAACAGCGCCATCCGCGCCACATTGCGATTGTCCTCGCCGGCCTGGTTGGCGCAGCCGAAATAGACCTCGTCGACCGCGGACCAGTCGAGCTTGGGATGCCGCGCCATCAAGGCCTTGATCGGGGCCGCCGCCAGATCGTCGGCGCGCACCTTGGCAAGCGAACCGCCGAAGCGGCCGATCGGGGTCCGTACGGCATCGCAAACAAATACATCACCCATAGAACTGCTCCCTGGAATGCCGCGTTTTCCGCGTTGATCGGCGCTTGTCTTCTATTTGACGCGTTTTCTTCACGCGAACCGGTATCCACTTCGCTGGAAAACGCTCTCGTGGATGGCGAGTTTTAGGAGCGCCTTTGCGACAGGTCAATCGACCGCTGCCGCGCCAGCCACGCTTTGGCGTGAAGCCCGTTATGTGCGCAGGTCCGGACTCGCCTCGGAGCGCGCGTTGCGGAGGTGGAAAACACGCCTCGAACCGGCAAACCGATAGGATCGCGGGCTAAAATTTTGTAGGTTTGCGCACCCTGGAGTTCGGTTCTGAAATAGATCAGAACCGAGCGCCAAACCTTCATTTTGACGCGTTTTCTTCACGCGAACCGGTGCCCACTTCACTTGAAAACGCTCTGATGACCATCCAGCAACCTGTTCCGCAACCATCCGACGCCCAGCCTGCCGCCGAGGCGGCGGCGCGCGTCACGCCGATGATGGAACAATATCTGGAAATAAAGGCCGCCAATCCCGGCCTGTTGCTGTTCTACCGGATGGGCGATTTCTACGAACTGTTCTTCGAGGACGCCGAAATCGCCTCGCGCGCGCTCGGCATCATGCTGACCAAACGCGGCAAGCATCAGGGCATGGATATCCCGATGTGCGGCGTGCCGGTGGAGCGCTCCGACGATTATCTGCATCGGCTGATCGCATCGGGTCACCGGGTTGCGGTATGCGAGCAGATGGAGGATCCGGCAGCAGCGCGGGCGCGCGGCAACAAGAGCGTCGTCCGCCGCGACGTGGTGCGGCTGGTCACCCCGGGCACGCTGACCGAAGACACCCTGCTCGATGCGCGGGCCAACAATTATCTGCTGGCGCTGGCGCGGGCGCGCGGATCGGCGGGCAGCGACCGCCTCGGGCTCGCCTGGATCGACATCTCAACGTCAGAATTCATCGTCACCGAATGCTCGACCGGCGAACTTGCGGCGACGCTTTCGCGGATCAATCCCAACGAAGTGATCGTCACCGACGCGCTGTATGGCGATCCCGAATTGGGGCCGCTGTTGCGCGAACTCCCCGCCGTGACGCCGCTGACCCGCGACGTGTTCGACAGCGCCACCGCCGAGCGGCGGCTATGCGATTATTTCGCGGTCGCCACCATGGACGGCCTCAGCGCGATGTCGCGGCTGGAGGCTACCGCGGCCGCGGCCGCCGTCACCTATATCGACCGCACCCAGGTCGGCAAACGGCCGCCGCTGTCGCCGCCGGCGCGCGAGGCGGCGGGCACTACCATGGCGATCGATCCGGCCACCCGCGCCAATCTCGAATTGACGCGCACGCTTGCCGGCGAGCGGCGCGGATCGCTGCTCGACGCCATCGACTGCACCGTGACCGCAGCCGGATCGCGGCTGCTGGCGCAGCGGCTCGCCGCCCCCTTAACCGACAGCGCCGCGATCGCGCGGCGGCTCGATGCTGTCGCGACCTTTGTCGCGGAAGCAACGTTGCGCGACGAACTTCGCACCACGCTGCGCGCGGCGCCCGACATGTCGCGCGCGCTGGCGCGATTGTCGGTGGGGCGCGGCGGCCCGCGCGATCTGGCTGGATTGCGCGACGGCATCCTCGCCGCCGATTCCGCGCTGGCGCAACTGGAAAAGCTCGATCGTCCGCCTCAGGACATCGCGGCCGTCATGGCTGCGTTGCGCCGCCCGTCGCGCGAGCTGGCGCGCGAATTCGAGCGCGCGCTGGCCGAACAATTGCCGCTGATCAAGCGCGATGGCGGTTTTGTGCGCGAAGGCTATGAGACCGCACTGGATGAGACCCGTAATCTGCGCGACGCCTCGCGGCTCGTCGTCGCCGCGATGCAGGCGCGCTACGCCGACGACACCGGCGTCAAAGGCCTGAAGATCCGCCACAACAATGTGCTGGGTTATTTCGTCGAGGTCACCGCGCAGCATGGCGACAAGCTGATGGCGCCGCCGTTGAATGCGACCTTCATTCATCGCCAGACGCTGGCCGGCCAGGTCCGCTTCACCACGGCCGAACTCGGCGAGATCGAAGCCAAGATCGCCAATGCCGGCGACCGCGCGCTCGGACTGGAACTGGAAATCTTCGAACGGCTCTGCGCCATGGTGGCAGCCGCCAATGAAGATTTGCGCGCCGCCGCGCACGCCTTTGCATTGCTCGACGTCGCGACCGCGCTGGCGAAACTCGCCGTCGACGACAATTATATCCGGCCCGAGGTCGATGGCTCGCTGGGATTTGCCATCGAAGGCGGCCGCCATCCGGTGGTCGAGCAGGCGCTGAAGCGCGACGGCCAGCCGTTCATCGCCAATGCCTGCGACCTGTCGCCGGGACCTGGACAGACATCCGGACAAATATGGCTGATCACCGGCCCCAACATGGCCGGCAAATCGACCTTCCTGCGCCAGAACGCCCTGATCGCGCTGCTGGCGCAGACCGGCAGCTTCGTGCCGGCGGCGCGCGCCCGGATCGGCATCATCGACCGGCTGTTCTCGCGGGTTGGCGCGGCGGACGATCTGGCGCGCGGCCGCTCCACCTTCATGGTCGAGATGGTGGAGACCGCCGTGATCCTCAATCAGGCCAGCGAGCGGTCGCTGGTGATATTGGACGAGATCGGCCGCGGCACCGCGACCTTCGACGGGCTGTCGATCGCGTGGGCGGCGATCGAGCATCTGCATGAGGCCAATCGCTGCCGCGCGTTGTTTGCCACGCATTATCACGAGCTCACCGCGCTCTCGGCCAAGCTGCCGCGGCTGTTCAACGCCACCGTGCGGGTCAAGGAATGGCAGGGCGACGTGGTGTTCCTGCACGAAGTGCTGCCGGGCTCGGCCGACCGCTCCTACGGCATTCAGGTCGCAAAGCTCGCTGGCCTTCCGCCTGCGGTGATCGCCCGCGCCAAATCGGTGCTGGCCAAACTGGAGGCGCAGGACCGTGGCCAGACCGCGCGCGCGCTGGCCGACGACCTGCCGCTGTTCGCGGTGCCGTCACGCGCGTCGGCCGAGCCCGCGCCGCCGAGCGAGGCGGAAAAGCTGATCGAGGCTCTCAAGGCGCTGCACCCCGACGAGATGTCGCCGCGTGACGCGCTGGAAGCGCTGTATGCGCTAAAGGCGAAATTGCCGAAGATATAGATGCGCCTCACCATGAGGTTAGCGCGCAATGCGTCTGCGCCCGAGCCACCACAGTCCGAGATTCCAGCTCACGCTCGTTGTCAGCGCGAGGCTTAGCGCGATCATCGAGCCGAACCGCAATGCCGCGACATGCAGCACGGCAATCGCGACGCCAAAGCCGAGCAGACCCCAGCCGCTATTGGCGATCACGGCGGCGGTCGGCGGCCCTCCGATGCGCGGATGCAGGATCAGCATCATGCTGGAGAACACCACCGGAAACAGCGCGATCATGCCGCTGACCTTGGGGCCGACCCATCCCGACAGCGTCACCACGGTTGCAACCAGGGTCGCAACCAGCGCCGCGCGCAGCGGGATGTCGTACCAGCGGCGCGTGATCAGCGGCATCCTGACGTGCCGGAAGCGATTAAGCAGCGGAATGCAGATCGCGAACGCGACGATATTGACGGCAAGGCCGCTTGCGAGCGACCACTGGATGGTTCGCGATAAGGCCGCCAGCACGATCCAGACCACGGCGCCGGCGGACCAACTGACCAGCGCGTTGTGACGCTGCGCCAGCAGCACATAGGTCAGGCCGAGAAAGATGGTCGCGGCGTTGATCGGCAGGCTCGCCAGCGCGCCCTCAGCAATGAACGCCGCATCATGGTCGAGTGCCAGAAAAACGTAGGAAGGCCCCGCCGAAATCGGCAACGTCGCCACCAGCGCGCCGATCACCGGCCCCGCGCGCTCGGTGATGACGGACGCCGACACCACGAACGCGGCGGTAACCGCCATGCGCAGCGCCAGCGTCAGGATGAAAGCAAGCTCGGGGGGCATTAGAGCGGGAACTGCCTAACCATCGCCCGGCCAAGCGAAGCGCGAGCCGGGACGACGATGGCTTTTCAAACCCTTTGCATCGTCACCGAAACCTTGGGGCCGTTCTTGATGGTTTGATAGACCACGCAATAGCGCTCGGTGAGCTTCAGCAACAGATCGAGCTTCTCCTGCGGCGCGTCGGTATCGACGTCGAAACGGAGACGGATTTCCGCAAAACCGACCGGCGCATCCTTGTCGACGCCGAGCGTGCCGCGGAAATCCAGATCGCCTTCGGCGATAACATTGCCGGTCTTCAGCGGTATCTCGACGGCGGTCGCCACCGACTTCAGGGTCACGCCGGCGCAGGCGACCAGCGCTTCAAGCAGCATGTCGCCGGAGCACAATTCAAGCCCGGAACCTCCGGTGCCCGGATGCAGGCCGGCGACAGCCAAGGCGCGGCCGGTCTCCACCTTGCAGGCGATGCCGTCATTGTCGATCGAGCCTTTGGCTTTCAGCGTGATCATCGCGGCACCCGGATCGGACTTATAGCGTTCCTTGATCGGGGCCTGCGTGGCGCGGAGTTCAGCGGCGTCCATTGTTGTTTCTCCCGGATATCAATGCATATCGGATGTAACGGGTTGGAACACCGATGTCACCACGGGTTCGAATAGACGTGGACCGGCTTGATGGGGTTGCCGTTGGGCGGCCCACCGGTGCTGCGGGGCCCGCGATCGATCCGAAAACGCCATTTCAATTCAATGAGTTAAGCGAATAAATCAATGGGGAAATATCTCCGCCACCCGCCCGCGATGGGAACAACCCTACTTAAAGGCGGCCGGATGCGGCAGGGACCTGCTGCTATCCCAGAATGATCAGTGACAGCATCGGCGCGGTCCGATATCCGGTTAGGTCATGGACATCGTTGTGACACCAGCCAGACCTGAAGCCGACGAGCGTTTCGACACCGCGCGGATCACCGCGGCGGTCGACGAACTCGCCGCAAAGCATCACGGGCGCGAGGATGTCTTTCGTTCCGCCCTGGCGCAGCTCCTGAAGGCTGAAATAATCGAAGCCCGCGCGGTGGCGCAGGCGCTGCTGCTGAAGGATCGGCACGGGCGGCGCTGCGCCGAACGGCTATCTTTCGTCCAGGACGAGATCATCCGCATCCTGTTTGCCGCGGCCACGCGCCATCTCTATCACTCGCCGATTCCCTCCGGCGCCGAGCGCATGGCCGTGGTCGCCACCGGCGGTTACGGCCGCGGACTGATGGCGCCGGAATCCGACATCGATCTTTTGTTCATCCTGCCCTACAAGCAAACCGCCTGGGGCGAGCAGGTCGCCGAGGCTATCCTGTACTGCCTGTGGGACATGGGATTGAAGGTCGGCCATGCGACGCGCTCGGTCGATGAATCGATCCGGCAGGCGCGCGGCGACATGACGATCCGCACCGCGATCCTCGAGACCCGGTTCCTGACCGGGGACCAGCCGCTCTACAATGAACTGGTGGCGCGGTTCGACCGCGAAGTGGTTCAGGGAACCGCCGCCGAATTCGTCACCGCCAAGCTCGCCGAACGCGAGGAACGGCATCGGCGTGCCGGACAGTCGCGCTATCTGGTCGAACCCAACGTCAAGGACGGCAAGGGCGGCCTGCGCGACCTGCATACGCTGTACTGGATCGCGAAATACGTCTACCGCGTGCGCGAGACCGATGAGTTGCTCGAACGCGGCGTATTCGACGCGCAGGAATACCGCACCTTCCGCCGCTGCGCCGATTTCCTGTGGTCGGTCCGCTGCAACATCCATTTCATCTCGGGCCGGCCGGAGGAGCGGCTGTCGTTCGATATGCAGCGCGAGATCGCCATCCGGCTCGGATATACCTCGCATCCCGGCATGCAGGATGTCGAACGCTTCATGAAGCACTATTTCCTGGTCGCCAAGGATGTCGGCGATCTCACCGCGATCCTGTGCGCGAAGCTGGAAGACCAGCAGGCCAAGCCGGCTCCGGTGCTCAGCCGCATGATGGCGCGGCTGCGGCCGAACACGAAGCGGCGGCGGGTGCCCGACAGCGACGATTTCATTATCGACAACAACCGCATCAACCTGGCCGCGCCCGATGTCTTCAAGCATGATCCCGTCAACCTGATCCGGATTTTCCGGCTCGCCCAGAAGAACAATCTCGCCTTTCATCCCGACGCGATGCGCACCGTGACGCGCTCGCTGAAGCTGATCAACGTTCAGCTGCGCGAGAATCCGGAAGCCAACCGGCTGTTCATGGAAATCCTGACCTCGAACGACGCCGAAATCGTGCTGCGGCGCATGAACGAAACCGGCGTGCTCGGCCATTTCATTCGCGCCTTCGGCAAGATCGTGTCGATGATGCAGTTCAACATGTACCACCACTACACGGTGGACGAGCATCTGTTGCGCTGCGTCGGCTATCTGCAGGACATCGAGCGCGGCGGCAACGACGAATTCACGGTCGCCAGCGACCTGATGCGCAAGATCCGCCCCGAGCACCGCCCGGTCATCTACATCACCACGCTGCTGCACGACATCGCCAAGGGCCGGCCGGAAGACCATTCGATCGCCGGTGCAAAAGTGGCGCGGCGGCTGTGCCCGCGGCTCGGCTTCAACGCCGCCGACACCGAACTGATCGCATGGCTGATCGAACAGCATTTGACCATGTCGACGGTGGCGCAGTCGCGCGACCTGTCGGACCGCAAGACCATCGAGAATTTCGCAGCCGTCGTACAATCGGTCGAACAGATGAAGCTGCTGACCATCCTGACCACCGCCGATATCCGCGGCGTCGGTCCCGGCGTCTGGAACGGCTGGAAGGCGCAGTTGCTGCGTACCCTGTATTACGAAACCGAACCGGTGCTGACCGGCGGCTTCTCGGAAGTCAACCGCGCCCAGCGCATCGCGGTGGCGCAGGCCGAATTTCGCGCGGCTTTCACCGAATGGCCGGAGCAGGAACTCAACGCCTATATCGGGCGGCATTACCCGGCGTACTGGCTCAAGGTCGAACTGCCGCGCAAGATCCGCCACGCCCGCTTTCTGCGTGCCAGCGAACAGGCCGGCCACAAGCTCGCGATCAATGTCGGCTTCGACGAGGCGCGCGGCGTTACCGAGCTCACCATTCTGGCGGTGGATCATCCCTGGCTGCTGTCGATCATCGCCGGCGCTTGCGCCTCGGCGGGCGCTAACATCGTCGATGCGCAGATCTACACCACCACCGACGGGCGCGCGCTCGACACCATCGCCATCACGCGGGAATACGACCGCGACGAGGACGAGGGACGCCGCGCGACGCGGATCGGCGACATGATCGAGGACGTGCTCGAAGGCAAACTGCGGCTGCCCGAAGCGGTGGCGCGGCGTGCCGCGGGACGCGGCAGGAGCCGGCCGTTCGTGGTCGAGCCGGAAGTGATCATCAACAACCAGTGGTCGGACCGCTACACCGTGATCGAGGTGTCCGGGCTCGACCGGCCCGGCCTGTTGTATCAACTGACTACCGCGATTTCGAAGCTCAACCTCAACATCGCCTCGGCCCATGTCGCGACCTTCGGCGAGCGCGCCCGCGACGTGTTTTACGTCACCGACCTGCTCGGCGCCCAGATCACCGCGCCGACGCGGCAGGCCGCGATCAAAAGCGCGCTGGTCCACCTGCTCGCCAACGACGAGACCGCGGCGCAGCCGGCGGCGTGATCGGCATTTTCAGAATTTCGTAATCGGCTCCAGCGCTTCGCCGGTGCGCAAGGCGCGCAGCGGAGCGGTGTCGCAATACACCTGTTCCTCGATGATCTTGCCGGCCTTGATGCGAAATTTGTCGACGCCACGCCAGTCAAACCGCGTTCCGTTGACGATCCGGGTGGTCTGCCACTCGACGATCACGACGTCGCCGCGCGAGGTCCAGTCCAGTAATTGCCAGACGAAATCCGGCGCTGCCGCCTTCTGCACTTCCATCAGGCGATTGAGTTCACTCCCCTTGACGGCCCGGCCGACCATCGGCGTGTTCAGGGTTCCTTCCGGGTGCCATAAATCGAGAAAGGCGTTGCCGTCCCGCGCCGCCCATGCTGCCGCAAACCGCGTGACAAAATCCTGAATTTCCGCGTCCGTCATCGATCGTCTCCGTGCCAAGTGTGCTGAAGACGATACGAGCATCGTCGGCGCCGGTCTGGCGATTTACGGACCTGACGTTTTGCTGAACGGAAACCAGGCCGCCGTCACACCGCGTCTCAACGCCGGCTTCAGCACCACGCCTTCGTGCTCCAGGAGCCAGCGCTTTCGCTCCAACCCACCACCATATTTGATCAGCGAACCATTGGCGCCGATCAGGCGATGGCAGGGCACGACAACGCTGATCGGGTTGGAGCCATTGGCATGTCCGACCGCGCGCACCGCTTTGGGCATGCCGAGTTGGGACGCCAGCGCGCCATAGCTCATGGTCGCGCCGGGCGGAATTGTCGGCAACGCATTCCAGACCTTGTGCTGGAATGGCGTGCCGGCGACGCGCCATTTGATCGCGTTCAAGCAAGCAAGATCGCCCTTGAAATAGCCTGACAGCGCCGCCCTGACGTCCCGGGGAGACCGCGCGTCCCGCAAAATGACATCGCCATATTGCAGCCGCAGCAGTTCCTTCATACGCGGCTCGTGATCCTCCCAGTCCAGCGCACGCAGGACACCGTCGCCGTCGGTCACCAGCAGCGCGACGCCGATCGGTGTTTCCAAACGGTCGAGGTTAAAGGTGTCAGGCGGCATTGTGTCAGGCTGCTTGGCGTTCATGCGTTTTCGCCGATGAGGCTGGATGCGCAATGCCGGCAGCCCACAGGTGCAACGCGGCATAGGCGCGCCAAGGCCGCCACTGCTCGGCGCGCGACAGCAGTTCTTGGGATGATGGACGGCGGCCGTCAGCCGTTGTCATGGCGCGCATCAATCCGATGTCGGCGGCGGGGAATGCATCGGGTTCGCGCAGCTCGCGCATCGCAATATATTGCGCCGTCCATTCACCAATTCCCGGAAGTAACCGCAGCTTCGCAATCGCCTCGTCAAGGCTCGCGCCTCGGCTGAACATCGTCGGGTCGGCGGAAATGGCCGCCGCCAGCGAGGTCACCGCCAAGGCCCGCGCATTCGGCATGCCGAGGTCAGCAAGATCGGCGCAGGCAAGACGCGAGGCCGAAGGAAACAGGCGGCTCAGTCCGTCAGCGTCTTTCGTTGCTGCAGGAAGCGGCGCGCCGTGAGCCAGCACCAGCCTGCCGAGCAATTTGGTCGCCGCCGGAACGGTGATCTGCTGGCCGAAGATCGCGCGCACCGCGAGTTCGAAGCCGTCCCACGCGCCGGGGACCCGCAAGCCCGGCCGCGCCGAGACGAGCGGCGCCAGCACCGGGTCAAGCGACAGATGCGCGCCGATCATGTCGGGATCGGCGGCCAGATCGAATACTCGCCGCAGCCGCGCGATGACCTGTGGCAGCGCCGCCATGTCTGGAAATCGCACCGAGACGCTGACCCGGTTGCGGTCAGCCGGTGCGACGCTGATCACGCCATGATTGTCGCCGATCGCAATTGTGCGGCGATAGATATTGTCCGCGACAATCTCGACACCGGGAATGGCGCGCGCCGCGAGAAACGACAACATCGCGTCCCAGTCATAAGGCGGCCGATAGGCCAGACGAACCGACAACGCACCGGCCTCGCGCCTGCCCTTTTCGCGGATGCGCCGCAGGCTAGCCGGCGAGCGTCCGAACAACTGCAGAAACGTTTCGTTGAAGCGGCGAATACTGTTGAAACCCGACGCCATCGCCACTTCGGCCATCGGCAGCGAGGTCTCGTGGATCAATTGCTTGGCCAGCAAAACCCGCCGCGTCTGCGCCACCGCGACCGGCGAGGCGCCGACGTGCTGGCGGAACAACCGCCGCAACTGGCGCGCGCCGACGCCGAGCCGATTGGCGAGGCCCTCAACATCCGCCTCATCGAGGCCGCCCGCCTCGATCAGTGCGAGCGCGCGGGAAACGGTGTTGCTGGTGCCGCGCCAGAACGCAAGATCGGGCGACGTTTCCGGCCGGCAGCGCAGGCATGGGCGAAAACCGGCCTGCTGGGCCGCCACCGCGGATGGGTAGAACGACACATTCGCGAACTTCGGGGTGCGCGCCGGGCAAATCGGCCGGCAGTAGATGCCAGTGGTTTTGACGCCCACGAACAGCCGCCCATCGAAGCGGGTATCGCGGGTCGAAATCGCGCGGTAGCAGGCGATGCGGTCCATATCCATTACGCGATCCTGGTCCATTCGAGCAGGCATGTCTCGCGGTTTTCGGACATCACCATTCTCTCGACTATTCTTGCCAAAAATGCCGCCATCAATTCTGAAAAATAAGGCAGGTGGTGGTGCCATGCGCGAGCAAACGCCCGTTGCCATCCGTCACCCTTCCCTCGGCGGTGCCGACGCGCCGGCCCCGGCTCAGCACCACGCCCTCCGCCTTGATCAACCCGGTCTCGGGGGTGATCGGCCGCACCAGTGAAATCTTGAACTCGAGCGTGGTCTGGCTGATGCCCTTCTCGAGAGTCGACTGGACGGCCAGTCCCATGCAGCTGTCGAGCAGGGTGGCCGCCAGACCACCATGCACCGTGCCGGCCGGATTGAGGTGGATGCCGCTCGGCTCCACTGTGACGACGACGCGCCCGCTTACCGCCTCGGTCACATCGTAACCCAAGGTCTCGGCTATCGTATTGAGGGGCAGCGTCCCGTCGACGAGCCCCTGGACGAATTCCAGGCCGCTCATCTCCTTCTGCCTGTCGGCGCTGACGGTCCCATATGTCTTGCTGGCGATACGGCTCTGCATCGGTTTCCTCTCCTGCTCGAACCGGTGGTGCGCGACGTCCGGTCCATTTCCATTCTGGAATCATCGTCCATCGGCGACCGTCTGTCTGGCGGTTTCCGGCCATTATCATTTTCGTCGGAGATACCGGGTGAACCGTCGCACGGTGCCCATGGGGCGTGCTAGCGTCCACCCGAAATCCGACTGCCGGTTGGGGGGCCGCAACATGATTGGGATCGCCAATGCATTGGTGGCGCTGGTAGCAGCGCTGCACGTTTATTTTCTGGTGCTGGAGATGTTTCTCTGGACCAAGCCGCTCGGCCTGAAGACCTTCGGCAACTCGCTTGAGAAAGCCAACAACTCCGCCGTGCTCGCAGCCAACCAGGGGCTGTATAACGGCTTTCTCGCCGCCGGACTGGTCTGGGGCTTGGTCGCGAGCATTCCGGCCTTTGCATTCGAAATCAAAGTATTCTTTTTGCTCTGCGTGATCGTCGCCGGCGTCTACGGTGCGGTGACCGTCAGCCGCAGGATTCTGCTGGTGCAGGCAGCGCCCGCGGCCATCGCGTTGATCCTGCTCTGGCTGGCGTAGAGCGCTTTCCGTTCCGATTGAATCGGAACGGAGGCTCCACTTCGTTTATTTGACGCGTTTTCTTCACGCGAACCGGTATCCACCCCGGATCAAGTCCGGGGCAGGCTTTCGCTGGAAAACGCTTTAGGATCGTTTACCTTTCCGGCCGGCATCGTCTTGCATTGCAATATCCGTTCCTCCACTATCGCCGCGAGCGATGGCGGCCGCCGCAGCCTGAACAAGGCACCGGACCAGACCATCGGCCAATCACGCCCATGAGGAAGCAGCCATATGAGGAACGGTATTTTTCATCTGCTGAGCGCGACAACGCTTGCCGTCGCGCTGTCGGCATCGTCGGCCTACGCGCAAAAGAAATACGACACCGGCGCGACCGACACCGAGATCAAGATCGGCCAGACCGTGCCGTTTTCTGGACCGGCCTCCGCCTATTCCAGTATCGGCAAGGCGCAGGCGGCGTATTTCAAGATGATCAACGAGCAGGGCGGTATCAACGGCCGCAAGATCAATTTGATCCAGTATGACGACGCCTATAGCCCGCCGAAAGCCGTCGAGCAGGTGCGCAAGCTGGTCGAGAGCGACGAGGTGTTGCTCACCTTCCAGATCGTCGGCACGCCGTCGAATGCCGCGGTCCAGAAATACCTCAACGCCAAGAAGGTGCCGCAACTGTTCGCCGCCACCGGCGCGTCGAAATTCACCGATCCGAAGAATTTCCCGTGGACGCTCGGCTTCAACCCCAACTACCAGACCGAGGGACGCATCTACGGCCAATACATTCTGAAGAACCATCCGGACGCCAAGATCGGCGTGCTCTATCAGAACGACGATCTCGGCAGGGACTACCTGACCGGCATCAAGGCCGGCCTTGGCGACAAGGCGGCCAAGATGATCGTGGCTGAAGCCTCCTATGAAGTCACCGA
This sequence comes from uncultured Pseudomonadota bacterium, assembly GCA_963727225.1. Classification (GTDB taxonomy): domain Bacteria; phylum Pseudomonadota; class Alphaproteobacteria; order Rhizobiales; family Xanthobacteraceae; genus Bradyrhizobium. The sequence continues at coordinate 229,579 of CAVSFN010000005.1, forward strand.
TCCGACCATCAATTCGCAGGTCCTCAAGATCAAGGACGCCGGCGCCGATCTGTTCTTCAGCGCGTCGACGCCGAAACAGGCGGCGCAGGCGATCAAGAAGATCGCCGAGGTCGGCTGGCATCCGGTTCAGATCGTCGATATCAACGCCACTTCGGTCGGCGCAGTATTGCAGCCGGCAGGCCTGGAAGCATCCAAGGGCCTGATCAGCACCAATTACGGCAAGGATCCGAGTGACCCGCAGTGGAAGGACGACCCCGGCATCAAGCATTACTTCGACTTCATGGCGAAGTATTACCCCGAAGGCGACAAGAACTCGAACTTCAACACCTATGGCTATTCGACCGCCCAGTTGATGGTGCATGTGCTCAAGCAGTGCGGCGACGACCTCACGCGCGAGAACGTGATCAAGCAGGCTACCAATCTGAAGAACGTCGAACTCGATCTGTCGCTGCCCGGCATGAAGGCCAACACCACCGAGAACGACTACCGCGTCAACAAGCAGATGCAGATGATGAAGTTCAACGGCGAGCGCTGGGAATTGTTCGGCCCGATTCTCGAGGACAGCGGTCCCGCCGGCTAGTCGAATACTCGCTGACACGGACGGTCGGCGGCCCTTCGCGGCCGCCGATTTGTTTTTACTGCGGAATCTCGCCAAACGTCTTTCCGACCGGCAGCACCGCGTGCCGGATCAGGCGCGAATCCTCGACCGCCGCCTGGCGGTGTTTCACCGCCTCCCGATAAACCGGATCGCGGATCATTTCCGCGAAAGCTGCCACGCTCGGGTATTCGGCGATGAAGCAGTGGTCCCAGCGCTCCGCCTCGGGCCCGATCAGCATCAGCTCAAAACGCCCCTGCCACACGATCTTTCCGCCGAGCCGTTCGAACACCGGCCCGCTCTCGCGGCCGTAAGCCGCATAGGCCGCGGCGCCGGTCGCCTTGCGGCCATCCGGATAGGCGGCCATCGCGCGCAAGCGCACCAGGTTGAGCATGTGAATCGGACCCGGCCGATCATTGGCCCGAAATTGCGCGAAGATTTCCCTGGTTGGATCGATATGGCCCATGTGCGTCCCGTTTTCCTTGGCTCATTTCCTTGAAATTCCGGCAACCATTACCACGCACCGCCCCACCTGCTAATCCCGCGTTAACTTCTGAGTAACCGGCCCTTAAACAGCGCGGGCTAGCGTGCGGCGGGACCGGTGTGGGCGGCGTATCGCGTATGGCGTTGGGACGGAAAAAAGGCGGTGGACGCAAGGAGCCGCTATTCGGGCTTGCCGCCGCGCTGGCGGATTTGCGCCTGTCCGCGGCGGACCGGATTGCGGCCGCGGAAGACACACCGAAAAAATCATCCGCCAGGCGCCAATCCGACGATGGAGACGCGCCGCGCGAGCGCAAGCCGGCCGCTTCGCGCAGCGGCAGCAAGCGCCGCTCGAAATCGCGCAGTAAATTCGGCATCGGACGCCTGATCTATTGGGGCGCGGTGCTCGGCCTGTGGGGCGCGATCGCCGTGATCGGCGTCGTGGTCTGGGTGGGCGCGCATCTGCCGCCGATCCAGGCGCTTGAGATTCCGAAACGGCCGCCGACCATCCAGATCGTTGGCTTCGACGGCAGCGTGCTGGCAACGCGCGGCGAAATGGCCGGCGCCAATGTCTCGCTGAAGGATCTGCCGCCCTATCTGCCGAAGGCTTTCATCGCGATCGAGGACCGCCGGTTCTATTCGCATTACGGGGTCGACCCGCTCGGCATCGCGCGCGCGGCGGTTGCCAACATCCTGCATCGCGGCGTTTCGCAGGGCGGTTCGACGCTGACCCAGCAGCTCGCCAAGAACCTGTTCCTGACGCAGGAGCGCACGCTGCAACGCAAATTGCAGGAAGTCGAACTCGCGCTCTGGCTGGAACGCAAGCACTCCAAATCCGAGATTCTCGAGCTCTATCTGAACCGGGTTTATTTCGGTTCCGGCGCCTATGGCGTCGAGGCGGCCGCGCAACGCTATTTCGGCAAATCCGCCAAGAACGTCACGCTGGCCGAGGCCGCGATGCTCGCAGGCCTGGTCAAATCGCCGTCGCGGCTGGCGCCGAACCGCAATCCGGAGGGTGCCGAGAAGCGTGCCCAGACCGTGCTGACCGCGATGGCGGATTCCAAGTTCATCACCGAAGCGCAGGCGCAGGCCTCGATCGGACATCCTTCCTACAATGTGAAACCGGCGGGCGCCGGCACCGTCAATTATGTCGCGGACTGGATCGGCGAAGTGCTCGACGACCTGATCGGCCAGATCGATCAAAACATCGTGGTCGAAACCTCGATCGACCCGAAACTGCAGAACATCGCCGAAGCCGCCGTGATCGACGAACTCGCCGCCAAGAGCGTCAAGTTCAATGTCAGCCAGGGCGCGCTGGTGGCGATGACGACGAACGGCGCGGTGCGCGCCATGGTCGGCGGCCGCAACTACGCCGAGAGCCAGTACAATCGCGCGGTGACCGCCAAGCGCCAGCCGGGCTCGGCGTTCAAGCCCTTCGTCTATCTGACCGCGATCGAGGCCGGCCTGACGCCGGAGACGATCCGGCAGGACGCGCCGCTCGACGTCAAGGGCTGGAAACCCGAGAACTACAGCCACGAATATTTCGGCGCGGTGACGCTGACGCAGGCGCTCTCGATGTCGCTCAATACCGTTGCGGTGCGGCTCGGGCTGGAAGTCGGCGCCAAAAACGTGGTGCGCACCGCGCACCGGCTCGGCATTTCATCGAAGCTCGACGCCAATGCCTCGATCGCGCTGGGCACCTCGGAGGTCTCGCTGATCGAACTGGTCGGCGGCTATGTGCCGTTTGCCAATGGCGGCCTTGGTGTCTCCCCGCATGTCGTGACCAGGATCCGCACCAGCGAGGGCAAGGTGCTGTACGTCCGTCCCGCCGACCAGCTTGGCCAGGTGATCGAGCCGCGCAATGTCGCTGCCATGAACACCATGATGCAGGAAACCCTGCTCAGCGGCACCGCGCACAAGGCGGAGCTTCCGGGCTGGATGGCCGCCGGCAAGACCGGCACCAGCCAGGATTTCCGCGACGCCTGGTTTATCGGCTACACCGCCAATCTCGTGACCGGCATCTGGCTCGGCAACGACGACAATTCGCCGACCAGGAAGGCGACCGGCGGCGGGTTGCCGGTGGAAGTCTGGACCCGATTCATGAAAGCCGCCCATCAGGGCGTGACGCCGGTACCGCTGCCGAATTCGCAGCCGGCCGGATTGTTCCCGAACATGGTGCAAGCTTCCTCGCAGGTCACCTCGCCCACGGCGCCGACGCCGATGCCGATGTCTGCAAGCGGTGTCGCCGGCCGGCCGGCGCCGACCCGAACCTCGGCGCGGCCGGAGGCAGCCGCTGGACTGGACGGCTGGCTGATGGAACGGCTGTTCGGACGGTAGAATTCGCCTGCGCGCATTCTCGCGCGCGACCGATGTTCGCTCGGGATCGCTTTACCGACTAGAGTCGGACATCGCGCCGCCTTCGCTGCCGATCGAATCAGGAGGCTGCATGAACGCGCCAAAACACATCCTGCCGACAACGGTGGTCGGAAGCTATCCGCAGCCCGAATGGCTGGTGGATCGCGCCATGCTGTCAAAGTCCGTGCCGCGAACGCGCATGCAAGGCATCTGGCGCGTGCCCGAGGCGTACCTCGAACAGGCGCAGGACGATGCGACGGTCGTCGCCATTCGCGATATGGAGCGCGCGGGAATTGATATTGTCACAGATGGCGAAATTCGCCGCGAGAGCTATTCGAACCGGTTCGCAACCGCGCTTGAAGGCATCGATGCGAACAACCATGCGATCATCATGTCGCGTTCGGGCCATGCCACAGCGGTGCCTCGCGTGGTGGATAAAATCCGCCGGGCACGCCCGGTTGAATTGAGAGACATGGAGTTTCTTCGTCGGCAACACCGATCGCCTCGCCAAGATCACGCTGCCGGGGCCGTTCACGATGAGCCAGCAAGCCAAGAACGAATTCTATTCTGACGAAGAAGAGCTCGCGATGGCTTTTGCTGAAGCGGTCAATGCGGAAGCGCTGGATCTGCAAAAAGCCGGCGCCGACATCATCCAGCTTGACGAGCCGTGGGTTCGCAATAATCCCGAACTGGCGAAGCGTTACGCCGTCAAGGCCATTAACCGCGCGCTCTCTGGCCTTACCGTGCCGACCATCGTGCATCTCTGTTTCGGTTATGCGGCCGTCGTTCCCGGCTCGACCAAGCCAGCCGGCTATTCGTTCCTTGCGGAACTGGCCGATACCACGGCCGATCAGATTTCGATCGAAGCCGCGCAACCGAAGCTCGACCTCGGCGTGCTCAGGGATTTGTCACAGAAGAAAATCCTGCTTGGCGTTATCGATCTCGGCAATCCCGAGATCGAGACGGCGGCGATTGTTGCCGATCGCATCAGGCATGGCCTCAAATACGTCTCAACGGATCGCCTGATCCCGGCTCCGGATTGCGGAATGAAGTATATGTCGCGTGATGTCGCCTTCGGGAAATTGAAGGCGCTGTGCGACGGCGCCGCCATCGTCCGCAAGGAGCAATCCGGTCTCTGACCGAAGCGCGGTCGCAACACCCCGGAGGGCGCGCGACCGCGGGTCCGCCCTATTCGGCAGGCGTGGCGATGACCGTCGGCCGGCTGACGGTGTCGCGCGCCAGCACCATCAGCAGCACCAGGAACGCTGCCTCGACGAGCGCGAACAACACGAAGGCTGCTGTGAACGAGCCGCCGGACGCGTGAATGACCGCGCCCATCGACCAGGGCGCGGCGAAGCTCGCCATGATGCCGAACACCTCTGAGTAGCCGATCGCGGCCGGCGCCAGGCTGTCGGGATATTTTTCGCTCATCAGCGAGAAGATCGCGCCGCCGCCGAGCACGGCAAGTCCGCTCAGGGCCGAGTACAGCACCAGCACGGCGAAGTTCAGTTCGTAGATCGTGCTGGTCACGAACATGATCGCCGTCAGCATCGCCAGCAGCGCACTGAGCTTGATCATGAAGTTCTTGCCCATATTGTCGGCCATGTAGCCGCCGATGATGAGCCAGAGCACCTGGGACAATCCCATCACCGTGCCGATGATGGCGCCGGCCGCCGGCGGCATGTGCTGCACCGTGATGAACGCCGGAACCACCCACGTGGCTGTACCGGAGAGTGCGAAGGTACAGGCGGCAATGCCGAGTCCACCGACCGCTATCCATTTCGACTTGAAGATTTCGGTGACGGGCATATGCGCGCGCACCGGTTCATTCTCCCAGGCGAAACCGGGATAGCCGATCGCGGCGGGGCCCGCCTTGACAAAGATGGCATCGAGCAGGGCGACGATCAGGGTACCGGCCGCCAGCACCGCGAAGAATACGCGCCAGTTGGTGGCGAGCGTCAGCGGAATGCCAAGAGCGAAGTCCATGGTGATCGCAAGGCTGTAGGCGGCGAGGATCATGCCAACCACGGCACCGCGGCGCGATTGCGGGAACCACCCGAAGATCAGCTTCATGTTGCCGATGAAAATGGCGGCATCGAAGAAGCCGATGATGAGGCGAAGGATCAGCAGTTGCATGTAGCTCTGCACGAAGACCTGCAGAACCATGCCGATGCCTGTACCGACGAGACCGATCAGAAGCATGTTGCGCGCCGACATGTTGCGACTGAGCGGCGACCAGGCCACCATGCCGATACCGACCGTGACTGCGAAGATGCCCTGGGCGAGACCGGCCTCCGCCGGGTTCAGGTTCAGGGTTTGCGAGATGAAGGGAATCACGGCGGCGAACGCGTACCAGTCGGCAGCGAGAAACATCTCGCAGATGAAGGCGAGCGTCAGCATCCATTTCTGCCAGGTCCTGATACGAGCCTGGTCGGCTTCAGAGAGAGTGCTCAAGTTCATGTTCGGCACCTTTTTGTCCATCGGTTGAAATTCGACAAGACGAGAACGTTCAGGCTGGCGGCGGCAGGAAATTGACCTCGTGTTCGGCGGCGATGCGAACCACCTCTGCCGGATCGGGAAGGTTGTGGATGCGTTCGAACAATTCTTTCAGCGACCGGGTCGGCGCCACCCAGAACAGGCTGGTGGCGGTTTCGCCGGACTTGTTGAAGATGCCGTGCGGGAGCCCCTTGGGCATGCGGACAAGGTCGCCGGCCTTCGCCGTGAAGTCCTTGCCGTCCAGCCAGAGGTCATAGTGGCCGCTCAGCACATAGACGAACTCGTCCTGGTTGGGATGAACGTGCGGCGGCACGAAGGTGCCGCTCGGGAACACGGCGTGCCACGCCATCGAAGCGTCAGACTGCTGCTTCAGCGTGTAGGTCTGGCCCAGAATGTTCCAGACGATGTTGCCAAAGCCTTCATCGGCGGTGGTGATGCCCGGGGGCATGTCGATCATGGTGTTGTCCTCTGCTCTCGATGAAATAGCGACCCCGCCGGTCTAGCCGGCGAGGAAATCGGTGACGTGGCGGCCGGCGGCGGGCGTTTCCTCGAACACCAGGTGTCCGGTCGCCGGCACGAGTTGAAGATGGCCGTCGGGCAAGCCCGCCATCCAGGCCTGCGCCTGGGCCGTCGGGCGCAGGCGATCGTTCGCGCCCCACAGTACAAGGGTCGGAATGGTGATGCGATGCAGCCAGTGGGCGAGCTTGGGATTGCCTTGCGGGTGGTTGCGGATCAGTTTGGCAAAACCCGTGACCTCGCGTCCCAGCCGCGCGTCGAAGGACGGATCCGGCGCTTGCGGAAAGTAGCGCAAGCGCGGCCAAGGGATCGTGGGCGAGATAGGCTGGCAGGTCCTGCGGGGCGATATCGAACAGTCCCGGCGCGGGCGCGGCATCGACCACGAGGCCGGCGGGGGCGACCAGCACCAGCCGGCGCAACCGCTGCGGCTGGCGAATGGCGAATTCGGCCGCGAGCCATCCGCCCAGCGAAAATCCTGCAAGGTCGAAATTCTCAAGACCGAGACGATCGAACAGATCCATGTAGTGCAGCACATGATCCTCGACGGTATCGATCGCGTCGCAATCGCCGGAATCGCCGAAGCCGGGATGGAACGGGATCAGCACCGTGTGGTGCGCGGCCCAGGCCCGCGCCACTTCGAAACCGGTGAAAGTGCCGGTGCCGTGCAGGAACACCAGCACGGGTCCGCTGCCGATGGATTGGACAACCGTCTTGACCCCGTTGATGTCGTATTCGGAGCGGGTAAACCCGGTGAGATCGGAGCCGGGTTTCTTAACGACGTCAGGCATGGGCAAAGTCTCCAGTTGAACGAAACGCAAGGCGCTGGTTGCGTCGGCGCGTCATGCCGCATCCGCGCAGCGGGCCTTCAGATGGCCGGCAAACTGGTCGACCGCGTTGGCGAGGCGCGCGGCGATGATCGGCGGCAGCGGTTGGCCTGCCTCGAATTCCGCAGCACTGGCATAGATCGCGGTGGAAACCGTGCAGGCCTCGAAGAAGCCGAACAGCGGCCGCAGCTGATGCTCGACCACCAGCGAATGACGAAGACCGCCGCCGAGTGCGGTCAGCAGCACCGGGCGGTTCTTCAACGCGCTGGGTTCGATCAGGTCGAACACGTGCTTGAACAATCCGGGATAGGAGCCCTGGAACACCGGGCAGCCGATGACGAGACCGTCGGCGCCCTCGATCGCCTCGATCACGCCGCGGGCGCTGTCGCTCAGGCCATCGCGCGAGAAGGCCGCCAGACCGGGCCCGGCATCGACCAGGTCCAGGATCTCGGTGCTGATGGCGTGTCGCTCGCGCAGGTCGGCCCCGACCGCTTCCACCAGCGCCCGGGACCTGGCCGGACGCCAGCTGGAGCCGCAGAAGCCGATGATGCGTTGCCTGGACACGCCGGTTTCCTCTGCCGCGCCGATCGGGCTAACCGGTGACGCCGAACACGGTCCAATGCGCGTCCGGACCCGGCAGGCCGAGCAGCGCGCGGCCGCACTCCTCGACGATCTGGTCCGCCATCAGGATGTGCTGGGTGCCGGAGTGGATGTCGCGATAGAAGCGCTGCATCGGCGTGTTGTGCAGCGATGCGCCGCGGGCGGCGCGATGCGCGAACGTGCCGACGTCGGAGATCGCGTCGTGAATGTGCCGCAGCGACAGCTTGATCATCGTCAACTGGTCCAGCGTCGGCTGCTCGCCGCGATCGCAGGTCGCGGATACGTCACGCCACGTCTCATGCACCAATGCGCGGGCCGCACGATAGCGCGCCTCCATCTGGGCGAACTGGAACCTGAAGCTCGCGCTGTCGCTCGATTTGCCGAACGGATCGCGGCGCGGCACGATCACCTTGACCAGTTCGTCGAGCATGCGGCGGCCGACGCCGACCGCCCAGCCGGAATGGGCCCAGGCGCTGTAGCCAGCGAGGCCGAGCGCGCCTTGCGGGCCGCCGCGGCGCGGCTCGTCGATGTCGAAATCATAGGTCATGTGGGTCGGCACGAACAATTCGTCGCCCTCGCTGAGGGTGTAGTCGAAGCTGCCGGTGGCGCGCAGGCCGAGCACGTCCCAGTTGCCCATCAGCTTGATGGTCGAGCGCGGATGATGGGTGACGATGACCTTGGGCTGGCCGTGCGGGCCCATGATCACGTCCTTGCCTGCGGCGTCGGTGAGGAAGCAACCGGAATGAACCCATTCGGCGTGCTGGATGCCGCTGCCATAGGCCCAGTTGCCGCGGATCATGTAACCGCCATCGACCGGGCGGGCGAAGCCCCGCGGCACGCCATTGCCGGCGATGGTGATGTCCGGGCCACCGGCGAAGACCTTCTTGATGCCCTCGTCCTCGATGTAGATGGCCATGGTGGTGCCTTCCATGTTGCTGCCGATGACGCACCAGCCGACCGACGCATGGGCGTAGGACAGGCGCTCAATCACGGTCATCGCGTCGTACGGCGACAGCTCTGCGCCGCCCACCGCCTTCGGAAACAGCATGGTGTAGATGCCGGCCTTGCGCAGCGCGACGACCACGTCGTCGGTGAGGTAGCCGAGCCTTTCGGCCTCGTTCGCCTGTGCCTCGATCATTGGAAGCAACTCGTCGAGGCGCTTGTGAAACTCGGAGGCCGGGACCGCCTCGGAGGGCTTGGCGGCGCGCTGCACTGATACGTTCATGATCGATCTCCTTCGCAGGATTGCTGTCTGGCGAGGAATTGCACACGATCCGCTGGGCGCAGCCATTCGGTCACGCACCAATGCCATGGCGCGCGGCGAAATCACGTAGCGATGCGGTTCGAAGCGGTCCCCGTGGAATTGCGCGGGCGCTTTTCGACGAACGTTATCGTCGTTGGCACGCCGCGCAGCCCTTTGCTTCGACCATGATGCTAGGCGGCCAATCGGGAACCCGGCAATCCCCCACCATGGGGGGTGTAGCGGCGCTGAGTGCAGTCCGTACTGCTGCAAAGTTGGGCTCAAGGATTTTGAATTTGCTGCTTCTTTTCACTTGACCAACGAGCGGAGAGCCTGTGCACTTCCACGGAGCGGCTGCCGCGGGAATCGGGTTGCGCCGCGACAGGGGCTTCAACGCGCGAGGGGACGGTGCCAGCGAAGCATGCAAGGCTTGACGAACCCGAACGCCGGCTCGCCGATCGGCTGATGTCGATTGCCGAAAGCCGGTCGGTCCGTGCGCTCGGCGTCGCCTGCTGCTCGGCGATCGGCGAACTCACCGGCTCGCCGACGGTTGGCCTTTATTTGCTGGAGGGCGCCGAGCCTGGTCTCGTCTACAGCCGGCATGTCGAGGAGGGGTTCCTCGACAACTACAAGTCCGGTTTCTGGAAATGCGATCCGGTGCTCGAGTGCATCCTGACCGAAGGCCGCACGGCCGATGGCGCGTCGCTGCTGGGCCCCTATCACTGGCGGCGCAGCGCGTCGTTCGAGTTGCTGCGTGAATGGGGCTTCAGCTACAACATGGGCGGTCCGCTCCGGTGCGAGAACAGGATCGTCGGCGTCCTGTATACCGCGACGCCGAACGCCGCGGCTCCTTACACACCGTTGCTGCGCCAGCGGATGGACATGCTGTGCCGCGCGGGCTCGCTGGCGCTCACCAACATGATGAATTCGGGGCAGATCGATGACAATGCGGGCGCCCCGATCATGCTGCGGACGCTTCCTGCAACCGTGCCGGCGGCGGCGCTTTCGGCAAGATTGCCGCCGCGCTCGGCGGATGTCGCGATTCGGGTCTGCCGCGGCCGGACCAACAAGGAGATCGCCCGCGAGATGGGAATTTCGGACCAGACCGTGAAAGAACACGTCACCAATCTGTGCAGGCGCTTCGGCGTCCATAACCGCACCGAGCTGACGGCATGCCTGTTGGGCGGCGCATCGGGCCAATAGGTAGAATTTCGTCGCGGCACTTTCTTCGCTACACCCCTGCGTCATGACACCGCTGCCCGCCTTCGCGATCATCTATTCCGAGATGGAGAGCACCCATGTTGGAATGCCGAGGCCAAGCAACGCGGCGCGGCTTTTCATTTGCGATCGCGGCCACTAGTATCCGGCGGCAAGCTGGACGGTTCGGTGAACGGTCCAATGGCAGCTTCTCAGGCGGTCTCTGACTGCACCCTCTGTCTGATAACAACGGTTTGATCAGCGTGAATCCAGTTGCGAGAAGTTTTGCGATCGCCTGCTGTGTCGCGGCGCTGGTCGGGATGTCGCTGGTTTCGACGTCCACGGTTTCCCGGGCCGCTGCGCCGCCCGATCTCGACGGCGTCTGGCTTCCGGATGTCGGTGACCAGAAGCGCCAGGAACAAGGCAATATCCCGCCCTGGAAGCCGGACATCCTGCCCCAAGTCCAGCATATGGCGGCCGAGGAAAAGGCCGGCCGGCCTTTTCTCGTTCTCAGCCATTGCCTGCCGCACGGCATGCCGACCTGGATGCTGATCACGCATAATGCGTTTGAACTTCTGACAACTCCCGGCCGCATCACCATGCTGGGCGAAGTCGACGGCAACCGGATGCGGCGAATCTACATGGATGGCCGTTCGCATCCCGACGATCCGGATCTGACGCTGCACGGCCATTCGATCGGGCATTGGGACGGCGAAACGCTGGTGATCGATACCACCGCCATAGCGCCGCAGGCCTATATCGCGACCAGCGAGGCGGTCGGCATCCCGAATAATGGCGACATGCACATTCTCGAACGGCTGCATCTGGTGAAGCCGGATGTTCTTCACGATGACATGGAAATAACGGCGCCAAAGGTTCTGACCACGACTTGGAAAACGACGCGAATTTTCCGCCGTTATCCCGAGCGTCATTATGAGATCACCGAGGGGGAATGTGCTCAGGAAGACCTCACCGCCGGGAAGGATCAGTTCGGCAACGATATATTCGTTCCCAACACGCAAAACCCGGACGGCTCGGTGCGCGCAGTGAAATGAGGATGATCAAGATGTCGGCTAAAGCGTTTTCCAGCGAAGTGGATACCGGTTCGCGTGAAGAAAACGCATCAAATAAAGAAGTGGAGCCTCCGTTCCGATCCAATCGGAACGGGAAAGGCTCCAGAATCGCTTTCCTCGCCGCGACCCTGATGCTGGGTTTCGCCGGCATGGCGGCTGCGCACCATTCGAATGCGGCCTACGATACCGATCATCCGCAAACCATGCAGGGCACCGTCAAAACCGTCAACTGGACCAACCCTCACATCACCTTCGTGATCGAGGCGGACGCCAGGAATGGCGCGGCCGCCGCTTCGTGGGTCTTCGAGGTCTCGAGCCCGGGGGTTTTGACGCGCTCGGGCTGGACCAAGCGCTCTCTGCAGCCCGGAGATCACGCCGTCTTCTATTATGCGCCGCTTCGCGACGGCACCCCCGGCGGGTTCCTGATGAAAGTCACGCTGCCGAGCGGTCAGGAACTGAGCTACAGCCTGACGCCGCCTGCCAATCAATAACGTGATGATCGATGCCGCACTGAGCGAGTTTTCCAAATGGCTGGCGGCGACGCCGCTCAGCCACATCATCCAGACCACCAAATGGGTTATCCCGGCGCTTCAGACCATCCATATTCTGAGCGTTGCCGTGGTGTTTTCTTCCGCGGTGCTGGTCGATCTTCGGCTATGGCGGCTGCTCAATCGCGATGTGCCGTTGCCCGAAGTGGCACGGCGTTTCCTTCCGACCATCTGGCCGGTGCTGCTGGTGCTGTTGATCACGGGAAGCCTGCTGATCATCGGCGAGCCGAAACGTTCGCTGCTCAATTCGGCCTTCTATCTCAAGATGGCGCTGCTTGCGGCTGCCATCGTGCTCACGGCCTGGCTGCAATGGTCGTTGTCGTCGTCGCCGAATTTCTGGGACAAGGACCGGGGCCGGCGGATGGCCGGACAGCTCGCGGCGACCCTCTCCATTCTGGTCTGGTGCGGCATCCTGTTCGCCGGACGCTGGATTGCCTATACGCAGGCGGGATGATGCTGCAGCTTCAGGAACTGATTTCGTATTTCGAGAACAGCGCTCTGGCGGACAACATTCGCGAAAACGATCTGCTGTTTCCGCTGATTGAATCGGTGCATGTGGTCTCGATTTGCCTGGTGGTCGGTTCCATTCTCGTAGTCGATCTGAGATTGCTGGGGCTCGCCTCCCTTGACCGGTCCGTGAGCCGCGTCACCGGCGGAATCCTGCCTCTCACCTGGTGCGCGTTCGCCGTCGCTGTCGCCTCGGGCAGTCTGATGTTTATTTCCAACGCCACCAAATATCTGGAGAACGGCTATTTCATCGCCAAGCTGCTCCTGATCTGCGCGGCCGGCCTGAACATGGTGATCTTTCACGCCATCAGCGCCAGGAACCAGTCGCAATGGGAGAACAAGGCCCGGCTGCCGCTGCCAGCGCGGCTGGCGGGAGGATTATCCATTCTGCTGTGGATCTCAGTGGTCGCTTGCGGGCGCTGGATCGGCTTTACGATGCGGATTGGCTAAACATGATCAGCGTCCGCCGCTTTCGTCGTGTGATTGCCGCAGCCCTTATGGGATGCACGGCTGCATCGCCATCGCTTTCCGGCGATGCCGAGCCATCGCCCTTCGTGCCCCATGTCGACATGAAGACCTTCATGCAACATGTCCTCAGTCCCGCCGCGGCGGTGATCTGGAAGGCCAACGGGATTGTGATCGATGCCAAGGGCGAGCATGACCTCTCCCCCAAATCGGACGACGACTGGGAGCAGATCGTGAGCGGCGCGGCCACACTGGCAGAGGCCACCAACGCGCTGATGATTCCGCAGCGGGCCCTTGACCCGGAATGGAACGCCTACGCCAAAAAACTGGCCGACGCAGCCGACAAGGCCTATCGCGCCGCCGAGGCGCATGACCTGAAATCCATCTCGGAAGTCAGCGACCAGCTCGACGGGATTTGCGCGGCCTGCCACCGTCATTATGGGCTTGAATGAATTCCATGTTGGGAAATGAGGCTCTGCGCACTAACCACCCGTAGCTGACATGTGCCGCGCGATCGATGGACGTCCGCCCCGTCCGATTTCAAAATCATGGCCCCGCGGCTTGCCTCTCACCGCGAGTCCAATCGCCTGCACCAGGGCCGCGTCTCCGCCCGAACCACGCAGGACGCGCTTGAGATCAACCGCGTTGTCTTGCCCGAGGCAGGCGTGAAGGACCCCGGAAGCCGTCACACGAACGCGATTGCAGTCTTCGCAGAAATTGTGGGTCAAGGGCGTGATGAAACCGATCTTCCCACCCGTCTCGACCACACGGGCGTAGCGAGCCGGCCCGCCCGTCCGTTCAGCCAGATCGACCAGCGTCCAGCGTTGCTCGATGAAGCGACGCAACGCGGTCAACGAGAGAAATTGATCGGTACGATCTGCGCCGATCTCGCCGAGCGGCATGGTTTCAATCAAGGTGAGGGCCATCGCTCCGGAATGCGCAAAAACGATAAGGTCATCTATCTCCCGTTCGGTATGGTCCTTGAGCGCCACCGCGTTGAGTTTGACGGCAAGGCCCGCCGTCCGTGCCGCTTCGATTCCCTCGAGCACACGAGCGAGTGACCCTCCACGCGTGATCATCGCGAATTTGTCGGGGTCGAGCGTATCCAGCGAAATATTGATCCGACGTACACCAAGGGCATGCAGTTCGTCCGCGTATCGTGACAGCTGAGTAGCGTTCGTCGTGAGGGTAAGTTCCCGAAGTTGACCATCCGCCAAATACCGCGCCAGACCATGGAAAAGCCGCATGATGTCCTTCCGCACCAAGGGCTCTCCGCCGGTAACCCGGATCTTGTCGACTCCGGAGGCGATGAAGCACCGGGCGACCCGGTCCAGTTCGTCGAACGAGAGCAGTTCCTTGCTCGGCAGAAACGTCATCGCCTCCGACATGCAGTATCGGCATCTGAGATCGCATCGATCCGTCACCGACAGTCGCAGGTATTTTACGCCCCTGCCAAATGCATCAACAAACGGAACCGACATCACTTGCCTCCTCTCCAAGACCGCCATCGCGTTCTGGACATCCCACCGAGCAACGGCCGCCAAGCGGCAGAACGTCATGCACAATCAGGCATCGGTCGCCGCCAGCATGTCGGCGACCGACACGAATTTTTCCCTCGGCTTCCCGAGCGGTGCACCCCGGCGCTTCTCGGCGGTATCGATGGCAACCCAATCGCGATAGCTCACGATACGCGCGACGCGGTGGCGCAGCCGTGCCAGCAGCGCATCGGGGTCGCTGGAACGCTGTCCCCAGCGCGCGGGCATATCCGCAACAACGGCCTCGGCCGTGGCCATGCCGCAGCCGCGGTTGGTGCCGATGGTGCCGCTCGGACCGCGCTTGCTCCAACCGCAGACGTAGAGACCGGCGATGACGGATGAGCCATCTGCCACGCGCCCCTCGATGTTGGCGTGCACGCCCCGGTGCTCGTTGTAGGGAACCCCGGCGAGAGGGGTGGTGCGACGGCCGATGCTGCGAAACACCAGACCGCAGTTGATGTCTTCAATGGCGGATGAAGCCCGTTGCGCGAAGGCGATCGTTTCCACCCGGCCCCGCCCCCTGATCGCCAGAGGCGAAAGGCCAAACCGGAAAACGCATCGACGGCGCTTCGTCGAAACCTGCTTCGAAAAGGCGCGAAGCAGCGACAGCTTTTCGGTCAATTCCGGATCTTGCGGATTTTCCGGCGTGAAGTCATCCGATGTTACATCCCGGCAGAGGACCGACGCGTCGCATTCGTCGAGCTCAAGAAAATCGCGCAATTCTTTCGCGGTGAATTTTGCCTGAGACGGCTTGCCCCGTCCAACGACATGAATTTCGCAAATACGGCTCTCCGCCAGAACCTCAAGCGCATGCCTGGCGATGTCGGTCCGGCGAAGTTCATCCGCAGTCTTGGAAAGGATGCGCGCGACGTCGAGCGCCACATTGCCATGGCCGATCACGGTCGCGGCCTCGCAGTCGAGATCGAAACGGCAGTCGCGGTAGTCCGGATGGCCGTTATACCAGGCAACGAAGTCACCGGCGTGATGGCTCGCAGACAGGTCTTCGCCGGGGACGCCCAGCGACCGGCTGATGTCGGCGCCCGTCGCAAGCACGACCGCGTCATAGCTCTCCCGCAACTCGTCGATGGCGACATCGCGTCCGACCGCGACGCCGCCAATGAAACGAAACCCCGGCGTTGCTGCGATCCTGTCGAAGGCTGCCGTGACCAGCTTGAGCTTGGGGTGGTCGGGAGCAACACCGAACCGGACCAGTCCGTAGGGCACCGGAAGCCGCTCGAACATGTCGACGGCGAGCGGTGTGCCTGAGCGAAGCAATGCTTCGGTCACGTAGAAGCCGCTCGGGCCGCTGCCGATCACCGCGATGCGAAAGCCGCCAGCAGCCCGGTCGAGAGCGGATTCCGTCATCGTCCAAGTTCTTGCCGGCGCGCGTCTGCGCCGGGCAGCGGCGGCAGTCGCGCGGTGAGCACCGGCGTTTCGGCCGCGCGCTTGCGATTGACGTCGATCCAGAACTTCTTGTCGGCCGCCAGACGATAGTCGGGTTCGATGGCGGCAACCGGGCAAACCGGGACGCAACCGCCGCAATCGATGCAGTTTTCGGGGTCGATATACGTCATCTTCTCATCGACATGAAAACACTCGACCGGGCAAACGGTGACGCATTCCGTAAATCGACAGCCCCTGCAGTTGTCGGTGACCACATAAGCCATCGTTCGGTGCCTTGAAGGATCAGTGAGACGAGACGACCGGGCGCGCCTTGCGCGCGGTCGTCAGTGGCGTCGGTGCCGGTTCAGATCCTGCCGACCTGGACGAGGACGTCCGAGAAGGTCGGCGCCCGGCCAAGGTCTGCGAACGCAGGCGGCGTCAGCGCGTGGACCGTTGCTCCCTTGCGGTTGGAACGATGCCAGTATCCCGACGGCGCCATGACCACCCCCGGCATGACGTCGGCCGAAATGGTGGCGAAGGCCTCGAACGCACCGCGGTCGTTGAACACCCGAATCGGCGCTCCGGCCACGATGCCGCGCTGTTCCGCATCGTCGGGGTGAAGGAACACCGCCTGCTCCTCGCCCGCCTGCGCCGTTTGCGCGGGCAGGTTGCCGTAGTTCGAATTCAGGAACGCGTGGCTCTTCGGCGAGATCAGGCTGAGCGGATAGCGCTTTGCGAGCGCAGGCGCGGTCCGCGAATTTTCATTCGGAGCGATGTAATGCGGCAAGGAATCCACCGGCGTGCCGTCCTGGTCGCCGTTATAGCCCTGGCGGAACAGCGGCACGACGAAGTTGCCGCCGCCGGTAATGGTCGACTTGAATTCGCATTTGCCCGTGGGAGTCGGAAAATTTCCGTCGCGGTGCGGCGCCCAGTCGTCGGCTGACGGCACTGTGAGCCGCGCATAGCCCTTCGTCTTGACGTCATCGAGGGTGATCCCCTGCAGCACAGGATTGCTCCAATCGAGCGACGCCTCGATCATCTCGTCGTCGGTCCGGTAGAAGGACGGATCCTCGATGCCCATTGCTTTCGCCAGGCGACGGAACAGCTCGGTGTTGGGCACCGCTTCGCCGAGCGGCTCGATCGCCGGGTTATTGTAGGACAGATAGAGATGTCCCCACGAGAACATGATGTCTTTCTGTTCCAGCTGGGTAGTCGCCGGCAGAACGATGTCGGCGTATTTGGCCGTGTCGGTCAGGAAATGTTCGCTCACCACCGTAAACAGATCCTCGCGCTCGAGGCCCTGTTCGAGCTTGGCCTGCTCGGTCACCATGGCCATGGGGTTGGCGTTGTAGACGAACAGCGACTTGATCGGCGGATCGAAGCCGAGTTCGCCGGTCAGCGCCGGCCCAAGCCGCCATGAATTCAGCACGCGCATCTTTTCCGGCTGCAGGTCGGGACGCATCAGCACCTCCCATTTAACCGGGAATGCCCAGATCGGCAGCTGCAGCAGGCCGCCGCCGACATGCTTCCATGCGCCGATCAATCCGGGAAGGCAGGCGATCGCACGCACGGTCTGGCCACCGCCTGCATGCCGCTCCACGGCCACACCGATGCGCACCACGGCCGGGGGCGTGGTGGCGAATTCCCGTGCCAGCTTGACGATATCGTCGACCGGAATACCGGTTTCTTGCGCGGCAAACTCAGGCGTGTAGGTCGACGCCCGTTCCGCCAGTTCGTCGTAGCCGACGGTGTGCTTGTCGATGTAGTCGCGGTCGACCAGGTTCTCCTTGATGATGACATGGATCATCGCCAGCGCCAGCGCCGCGTCGGTACCGGGCCGGATCGGAATGTGCCAGTCGGCCAACCGCGCCGTACGCGTCCGCACCGGATCGATCACCACCAGCTTGGCCCCGGCCTTCCTGGCCTGCTCGATAAACGGCCAGTGGTGGGAGTTGGTGCCGAGCGTGTTGCACGCCCACAGGAGAATGTATTTCGAGTGCACGAAGCTTTCGGGATCCACCCCGGGGGTGGGGCCAATGGTCATCATATAGGCGGTGCACGAGCCCGAATCGCAGAAGGTGCGTTCCGACACGGTGGCGCCGAGCTTGTTAAAGAACGGGTCGCCGACGTTCAGGCCGTTGATGATGCCCTGCGTGCCCAGGTAGCTGTAGGGCAGGATCGCCTGCGCGCCATGTTCGGCGATGATTGACTTCCAGCGCGTGGCGATGGTCTCGATCGCCTCGTCCCAGGAAATCCGTTGAAACTGCCTGGAGCCCTTGGGACCCACCCGCTTGAGCGGATAGAGTACGCGCTTGTCGCTGTAGACGCGCTCCTCGTAGTTGTTGACCTTGACGCACAGGCGTCCGCGGGTGAACGGGTGATCGGGATTGCCGCGCACCGCAATGGCTTTGCCATCCTCGACGGTCGTCAGGATCGAGCAAGTGTCCGGGCAATCATGTGGACAGGCGCCAACTACCGTGGTTCGGGCCATGGGGTCCTCCGCTTGGTGATCCAACGTGGCGCGGAGACTGCAGCGACTGGAACCGGTTGGCTTCTCAGAATATGCGGGGTTCTTTTCCTAAACTGCGCACGCCTTGGCGGCCCGGACGCCACGAGGTTGGCTTTGCCCGTTCCTTGCGCACCCTCAGACGCGCCAATCGGCACAGGGTCGATAGACCCGCAGCCGCGGTTCTGGCATACTGGTTGCTTAGTCGGATACTACCGTTGCCTACACGTCGCGCTTCCTCGATGGAGATTCACGATGGGTACGCTTGGCAACTCTGTCGATAAATATGTTACCGGCAGAATGCTCCAGACGTCCAACGACCGGCGATGGTCGCACCTTCTCGCGGAGATATGGAGCCACGAGGCGGGAGAGCTGCCTTCGCAGCTGCCACGAGATACGGAAATCGCCATCCAGTTGCGCGGTCACTCGCTGGTGGACCGGCGAGGCGCGGGCATGCACCAACGGACCCTCGGGAAAAAGGGTACGGTATGGCTCTGCCCGGCCGGGATCAGCGAGGACTTCATCAATATCGAGAATCCGATGCAGGAATGCCTGCACATTTTTCTGCCGGGCAAACCCTTCGACGAAACCATGTTGAAGGATCTCGACATCGACCCGTCGGGAATCTCGATCCGGTACGAGGCCATCGATCGCGACCCGTTCATCGGGTTCGTCGCGGATCAGATCCTCAAGGAAATGGAAGTAGAATCCTCCACCGGCCGGCTTTTGATCGAAAGCCTCGGAAGCGCGCTGTCGGCCCATCTGGTGCACGCCTATGCGGCGACGTCCGTTCGCCTGAAACAATCGATCGGCACGCACAAGCCGCTCGATCCGAAACGGCTGTCGCGCGTGACGGATTTCATCAACGCCTCCGTCGAGCGCGATTTCACCGTCAATGAACTGGCGTCGGTGGCATGCATGAGCCCGGCGCACTTCTCGCGCAGCTTCAAGGCGGCGACCGGAACGGCGCCGCACGAATATGTCAGCCGGCAACGCCTCGACCTCGCCAAGCGGCTGTTGCTGACGAGCGACCGGCTGCTGGTCGACATCGCCTATGCCAGCGGATTTTCATCGCAGGCGAATTTCAACCGCGCCTTTCGGAAGGCGGTTGGCACGACGCCAAGTGCCTACCGGGCGCAGAAGCTGCCCGATTGATCCGATCGACCTGCCTCTCGCGCGTCAGACCGCAGGCATCGATGGCCATGGTTGAAAATAAGGCAATAAGGTGGGCGTTTCCGTCCGCGCTCTAATCCTGAATGCCGTAGCGATGCAGGTCGTTGCCGTGGGTGTCGAGCCAGGACTTGGCGCGCTCGACATGGCCGCAGGCCTTGGCGACGACCCGCCAGAACCGCGCCGAATGGTTCATCTCAACGAGATGCGCCACCTCATGGGCGGCCAGATAGTCGAGCACATAAGGCGGCGCGAGAATCAGCCGCCACGAAAACGACAGTGACCCCGCCGAGGTGCAGGAACCCCAGCGGCTCGATTGATCGCGGATCGACAGCCGCTTCACCTTGACGCCGAGCGCCAGCGCGTAAGCCTGCGCCGCTTTCTGCAGGTCGCGGCGCGCCTCGCGCTTCAGATGATCGTGGACACGCCGGTCGATATGCTCAGCCCCTCCGGCGACGCAGAGAATCCGCTCGCCGCTCTCCCGCATTTCGGTCCACACCGTGCCGCGCAGGCCGGCGCGGTGAACGATCCGGTGCGCGACGCCGCGCAGCGGAACGATGGTGCCCGGTTGAAACGGCGCTGCCTTCGGCAACCGGCCGAGACGGGCCGCGATCCAGGCGCCGTGGCGCTGCGCGAAGTCCTTCGCGTCGGCCAGCGTGCCGCGCGGCGGCATGGTCAGGATCGCTTCGCGGTCGCTTGGATGAATGCGCAAGGTGTAACGACGCGCGCGCCGATGCCGGCGCAGCCGCACCGAGTAGATTTGCGAGCCGTGCTTGACCAGGAGAATAGACGGCTCGTAGGGCCGCCGATAAAGGAGGGCGCGAGTGGCCATGTCTGCAATTCCGGGGATGAGAAGTTCGCCCGGATTCTGCCATAACCGCCGCCAGTGAAATCGCTCGGCGCAAAAACAAATCATTTGCCCAATATACAGGGGCTGGCCGGCTAATCAGCCTCTATAGGAAGGGGCTGGAACAAAAATTCCGACCCAAAAGACAGCTTGGAAAGTCGCTGAAAGAATGAAATTTAACTCATTCTTTCATGGAATCGTTAAATCAGGGTTTCCATGGGCCAATTCAGGGGGTTACCGGCCCCCCGAATCACCGCCGGCGCGTCGTCATCGGTCAACAACGCGTGGAATGCGTGAGAAGCAGCGGTTTACTCCGCCGCCGCGGCCAGCGAAGGCTTCACGTTCGCTGACGACACCATGAAATCGGAAATGCGCGGCACGATTTCCGATTTGAAGCGCGAGCCATTGAAGACGCCGTAATGCCCGACGCCTTTTTGCACGTAATGCGCGCGGCGATCGGCGGGAATTGAACTGCAAAGCCCGTGCGTCGCCTCGGTCTGCCCCAGACCCGAGATATCGTCGTTCTCGCCTTCGACCGTCATCAGCGCCACGCGCGTGATCTTCGAGGGGTCAACCGGCTTGCCGCGATGCGTCATCTCGCCCTTCGGCAAAGCGTGCTTGACGAACACGGTATCGACCGTCTGCAGATAATATTCCGCCGTCAGATCCATCACCGCCAGATATTCGTCGTAGAAATCGCGGTGCTTGTCGACCAGATCGCCATCGCCCTTCACCAGATCCTTGAACAGCTTCTTGTGCGCGTCCATGTGGCGGTCCAGATTCATGGAGATGAAGCCGTTGAGCTGCAGGAAGCCTGGATAGACGTCGCGCATGACGCCTGGATGCGAAAACGGCACCTTGGTGATGACGTGACTGCGGAACCACTCGATGCCCTTCTCGGCCGCGAGATTGTTGACCGCGGTCGGATTGCGGCGGGTATCGATCGGGCCGCCCATCAGCGTCATCGAGATCGGAACATAGGGATCGCCCGCCGCTTCCATGACGGAAACCGCCGCCACCACCGGCACCGAAGGCTGACACACCGCGATAATGTGCATGTTGCCGCCGAGCACATGCAGCATCTCGATGACGTAATCGACATAGTCTTCAAGATCAAAGCGGCCCTCGGTCACCGGCACCATCCGGGCATCGGACCAATCGGTGATATAGACCTCATGGGTCGGCAGAAAGGCTTCGACCGTGCCGCGCAGCAGCGTCGCGTAATGGCCGGACATCGGCGCCACGATCAGCACCCGCGGCTGCGGGCTGCGCAGCGGCCGCGTCAGTCTGCGATCGAAATACAATAGCCGGCAGAACGGCTTTTCCCATATCGAGCGGATCTCGATCGGGGTGCGCACGCCATTGACTTCGGTGTCATGGAGGCCCCATTCGGGTTTGCCGTAGCGGCGCGTGGTCCGCTCGAACAATTCGCAGCCGGCGGCGACGGATTTGCCGAACTCGGTGTGCGACCACGGATTGAGCGGATTCTGAAACAAGAGCTTCGTCGCATCGGTGACGGCGCGCGCCGGATTGAGTGACGCGTAGACCATCTCGTACATCCAGTACATCGGCGTCGTCATCGCCGGACTGCCTTCCGTCGGCAGCTCCGGCGGCCGGCCAAATTCACCTATCGGCATGTGTCCCTCGAACCCCTGTTTTTGCGCCGCAGCATTGTGACGCCTGTGCAATAAAGCGTCAATGCGCTGTTGAGGTGATGTGCACGGTTAATAGCGGCAAAAACCGGCTAAATGCCCTCAAAACCGGGCTTATTCGCCGGTCTGGATCAGCGAGCCGTGGCGGCGGGCGCTGCGTAAAAGCGCAAGAAATATCGCAAAAGACGCAATAAGGAGCACGACGTTGATCGCTAGCGCCTCGATCATCAGGTCGGTCCGGAACACATGATCGGTCAACAGCGCCCGCATTCCCTCGAATACGTAGGTCGGCGGCAACGCCCAGGCGATATATTGCAGCCAGTGCGGCAGCACCGACACCGGGTAGTAGACGCACGCCAGCGGCATCACGCCGAACATCAGGGTCCAGACGATGCTTTCCGCGCCGAGGCCATTGCGCAGCACCAGCCCCGACACGAAAATCCCCAGCGACCAGCTGGTGAAGATCAGATTGCAGAAGAAGACGATCAGCGGCAACCCGAAGCCGTACAGATTGAAATCGAAGAAGATCATGGCGAGCAGCGTCATTGGAATGACGCCGATCGCGAGCCGGATCAGGCTCATGACCATCAGCGAGATCAGAAACTCGATCGGCTTCAACGGGCTCATCATCAGGTTGCCGAGGTTGCGCGCCCACATCTCCTCGAGAAACGAGATCGAAAAGCCGAGTTGTCCGCGAAACAGAATGTCCCACAGGATCACCGCGCCGATCAGCGTGCCGCCCGCGCGCGCGAAAAATCCGGCATTCTGGGAAATGTAGCTCTGCAGGAACCCCCAGGTGACGATCTGCAGCGCTGGCCAATAGATCAGTTCCAGAAGGCGCGGCCACGACGAGATCAACAGATACCAGTAGCGCAGAATCATCGCGCCGATCCGGTGCGGCGCGATCTCCCAGCGCGTGACGGACTTGCTCACGGCGTGGGTTCCTGGACGCGGCCGCGGGCGACGTCGAGAAACACCTCTTCGAGCGTCGTCCGGTTGTAGCGGGCCATGATCTTGTCGGGGCTGTCGTCGTCCTCGATGCGGCCGCGTTTCATGATGATGACGCGGTCGCACAACCGCTCCACTTCGAGCATGTTGTGCGACGCGAGCAGGATGGTCGCGCCATGTGCCTTGCGATAGGTCTCCAGATGCCGCCTGATCCAGTCGGCGGTATCGGGGTCGAGCGATGCCGTCGGCTCGTCGAGCAACAGCAGTTCGGGCTGGTTGATCAGCGCCTTGGCGAGCGCAACCCGGGTCTTCTGCCCGGCGGAGATCTTGCCATTGGCGCGGTCAAGAAAGTCGCCGAGGTCGAGATCAGCCGCGAGCTGTTCGATGCGTTCGGACAGATTCGCCACCGCATAGAGGCGGCCAAAGATGGTGAGGTTCTGCCGCACCGTGAGCCGCATCGGCATGTCGACATAGGGACTTTCGAAATTCATCCGGCCCAGCACATCCGCGCTCTGGTCGGGCATTGAACGGCCCAGCACCTGGATCCGCCCCGAGGTCGGCAGCACCAGCCCCATGATCATGGCGATGGTTGTGGTCTTGCCGGCGCCGTTGCCGCCGAGCAGCCCGGTGACGCTGCCACGGGAAATGCGAAACGACACGTCATCGACCGCGCGGGTGGTCTTGTAGAACTTGACGAGATGGGCGACCTCGATCGCCGCCGATCCTGCCGGATCGGCCGCGGGCAACTGGGCTGCGGCTGCGTCATGGTTGATCATGCGGGCCGTTCATTGGGCCATTGCGGCTGCGAGCGCAAGACGTTGGCCGGCAATTTGGGACCGTCTGACGCAGCTCGCCGGTTTGTGGTCGGGGCGCTGCACGGCTAAACTCCGGTGCGGTCGATTTGAAGTTCCTGCTGAAGTTCGCGTCAGAGGGTGCCGCGGCGTTTTTCGAGCTTCAGAAACCGGGCACTGGACATGACCGACGTTGCCGCATCCGATTTTCGCCATCCGCGTCAATATGTCCGCCTCGATACAATTCTGCGTCTGCGCTGGCTCGCGGTACTCGGCCAGCTTGCCGCCATTTTCATCGTCGTCCAGGGGCTTGAGTTCGACCTTCCGGTGGCCCCTTGCGTCATTATTGTCGGGCTGTCCGCGCTGCTCAATCTGGTGCTGCAGATCGCCTTCAATCCGATGCGCCGGCTGGAGCCGTCGTTCGCCGCATCGTTGCTCGCATTGAACATCGTCGAACTGGCGGGGTTGCTGTTCTGCACCGGCGGCCTGGAGAATCCGTTTTCATTCCTGTTTCTGGCCCCGGTGCTGATCTCGGCGACGGCGCTGCCGATCCGGCTGACGATCACGCTCGGCATGCTGGCGGTCGCCTGCGCCTCTGTGCTGGTGTTCTTCCATCTGCCGCTGCCATGGGACAGCGACGATCCCCTGGTGCTGCCGCCGATCTACCTGCTTGGCGTCTGGTTCTCGATCCTGATCGCGATCGGCGTCACCAGCCTCTATGCGTTCCAGGTTACCGAGGAGTCGCGCAAGCTCTCCGACGCGCTGGCGGCGACCGAACTGGTGCTGACCCGCGAGCAGCATCTTACGCAACTTGACGGCCTGGCCGCCGCCGCCGCGCACGAACTTGGAACTCCGCTCTCGACGATCTTCCTGATTTCCCGCGAACTGGAGCGGACCGTGCCTGACAACGGCGCGCTGGCCGCCGACCTCAAGACCTTGCGCGAACAGGCGCAGCGCTGTCGCGACATTCTGGCCAAGATCACGCAACTGTCCTCGACCGGCGCGCCGTTCGACCGCATGCCGTTGTCGACGCTGATCGAGGAAACGGTGGCGCCGCATCGCGACTTCGGCGTCGCGATCAAGGTGCGGATCGCGGTCACGGGCGCGCGCGAGCCGGTCGGCACGCGCAATCCCGCCATCCTCTACGGTGTCGGCAACATCCTGGAGAACGCCGTCGACTTCGCCCGCGAGACGGTGGAGGTCAACGCGTGGTGGAATACCGAGACCATCGAGATCGTCATCTCCGACGACGGGCCGGGGATCGCACCCGACATGCTGAAGCAAATCGGCGAACCCTATCTGTCGCGGCGACGCAGCACCGACGAAGCCCAGAGCGAACACGGCGGCCTCGGTCTCGGGGTGTTTATCGCCCGCACGCTGCTGGAGCGCACCGGCGCCAAGGTTTCGTTCACCAACCGGGTGTTTCCGGATCATGGCGCCGTGGTTCAGATCACCTGGCCGCGCAACCGCTTCGAAACCGGCGAAATCGCGGCGGAACCAGTACCTTAGAGCGTTTTCGAGCGAAGTGGATACCGGTTCGCGTGAAGAAAACGCGGCCAGGTAAAAGAATAAAGCCTCCGTTTCGATTCAATCGGAACGGAAACGGCTTTAGAATCGTTCTCGACCGTGAATACAGCGGCTTGACCGACTTGATACAGCCTTGGCACAACGGCATGGCCTCGCCATATGTTGTACCATCCGCCACAAGGATGCCTGAACCGTGAACGCCATCGCCGAACTGACCGATCACGCCGACCGCTCGCTGCTGATCGTGGAGGACGACAAGCCGTTTCTCGAGCGCCTCTCGCGTGCGATGGAAACCCGCGGCTTCACCGTGACATCCTGCGACAGCGTGTCCGACGGTCTGGCGGAAATCGGACGGGCGGCACCTGCCTTCGCCGTGGTCGACTTGCGGCTTGGCGACGGCAACGGGCTCGACGTGGTGTCGGCGCTGAAGCGCAAGCGTCCGGAGGCGCGCGCGATCGTGCTGACCGGTTATGGCAACATCGCCACCGCGGTGACGGCGGTGAAGATGGGCGCGGTGGATTATCTCTCAAAACCCGCCGATGCCGACGATGTGGTCGCCGCCTTGCTCGCCAGTGGCACCGAGAAGTCCGAGCTGCCGCTCAATCCGATGTCGGCCGATCGGGTGCGCTGGGAACATATTCAGCGCATCTATGAAATGTGCAACCGCAACGTCTCCGAAACGGCGCGGCGGCTGAACATGCATCGCCGCACCCTGCAGCGCATCCTGGCCAAGCGCGCGCCGCGGTAGGTTGCGGCGGCCTGAACGGTTCAAGCCTGCGAAGTGCTGCGGATTTGAATTTCAAACAGCCGCCTGCCGCAAACACGGAGCCGCGATCTCGCCGCACATCTGCGCGAGGTTTTGCTCCATCGTCTTGCCCCCAGATATCAGAGGGCGCAGGGAATGCCGGGCGCCCGGAGCGCCCGCAGCCTCGCGTGTAGAAAAAAACACGCGAGTTAGTCACCACGGTCACGCCGGGTCGCCCGGCATTCCCCGCGCAATGGTTTTAACGGCTGCTTCGCGCTCTCCCCGGCGATCGGGCTTTTTTGTCACCGTCATCAGTGAAATTTCTTTCACCAACTTGACGCCGGCGTCGAGGCGTCAGGACCACACGACTTCACCGTCCGCAAGAATAAGCGCTTTCGTCTTTGGCGCCGCCTGCGTCCACCGCATCCCCTGCCCTACGTTCGTGACGATCGCGAAACGCCCCTCGTGTGGGCCGGGAGCCCCTCTATGTTGGGCCGGGATGGCGAAGATGAAGAGGTGATTTGGGTCAAAAGGGAACCAGAATATTTTTGCAAAGGGGACTGGACTGGGCAAATCACCTTGATGCGTCATGACAAATCAGATTTTCGGCGCAGATCGATGACCCTCATGCCGGCCGAGGCGTTTTACGATCTCGCTGAGTAGCGTCCGCTGTTTAAGCCAAAGCTGACGTCACTTTAAGACAACAAAACTTCGCTTTTGAGCCAAAACGGCCATTTGGAAGTGAGAGCCAAGATTTGCTCAGTCGTTCGAGCCACAGATTATCCCTAGCTCCAGTCAGTGCGTAGTCTGCTCCATACCGAGTTTTGCAACGCCGGAGCACAATCCGGCTCAGATTAGCTTGATCGTTACTTCAATGTTGCCGCGTGTCGCTTTTGAGTACGGACAAATCTCCCCCGCTTCGTCAATCAGGTCTTTGGCGACATTGCGCTCCAAGCCTGGCAGCCTGACGTCGAGCCGAGTGCTGAGAAAGTAGCCGCCGTCCCCGAGGTTCAGGTCTACTGCGGCATCGATGCTCACATCGGCCGGCAGCGCGATTTTTCTTTTGCGAGCCGCAAGCGCGATGGCATTTCCGAAAGAGGCGGACCAGCCGGCTGCGAACAGTTGCTCCGGGTTGGTACCGATGCGCGCCGAACCGGGGGTCGAAAACCTGATGTCCAGCAGGCCGTCAGAGCTGCGCGAGGCGCCATTTTCCCGGTCGCCAGTGGTCTTGGTCTTGGCCGTGTATACGACTTTTGCGATCCGGCTCATGCTGTATTTTTTTGAGGTCATTGTCCCAACGCGAGCGAGTGGGCGCGCGCAAGGCGCGCGCCCAAGTTTTCAGGCCGATTTGCGGAGTGATCGAAAGCCTGCGCGAAGCTCTTCGGTGAAAAGCTTCGGCTGTTCCCAGGCAGCGAAGTGACCGCCCTTTTCCACCTTGTTATAGTGGATGAGATTGGGATAGGCCCGCTCTGCCCAACTCCGCGGAGCTGGATACAGCTCGTCAGGAAACACGCTCACGGCAACCGGGATGGAGACGCCTTTGGCGTTGAAATACCCGAGTTTGCCCCAATTCTCCCAATAGAGACGGGCGCCGGAAAGCGCAGTATCCGTCAACCAGGTGATCGTGATGTTGTCGAGGATGTCGTCGCGTGAGAGGCCTTCTGATTTTCCCTTAAAGACGCGTGAGATCAGCGCGTAGCTCCGCGCGTCGTGATCAAGGAAATAAGCCGCCAAGCCGACGGGTGAATCCGCAATTCCGTATAATGTCTGCGGCCGCAGCCCCATCTGGTACCCGTAGGCGATTCCCTTTTGATAAACGAACTGCAAGCGCTCGTAGGCGATCTTCTCGTCGGCTGAGAGATCCGATGGCGCCGGCGCTCCGGAAGCGGCCGCCTTGTCTATTTCAGCTGGAAAGATGCCAGGCATATTGGTGTGAATGCCGAGCAATTCCGGCGGTGCCTGCACGCCCATCATGTCGGTAATGACCGCGCCCCAATCGCCACCCTGCGCAACAAAGTGCTTGTAGCCGAGGCGCCGCATCAGCGTGGTCCATGCCTGCGCAATTCGTTCGGGTCCCCAGCCTGTCGCGGTCGGCTTGCCGGAAAATCCGTAGCCGGGCAGCGACGGAATCACGACATCGAACGCGTCGGATGCGCTGCCACCATGCGCCGTGGGATTGGTCAACGGGTCGATGATCTTCATCTGTTCGATGATCGAGCCGGGCCATCCATGCGTTACGATCAGCGGCATTGCATTTTCGTGTTTTGAACGAACGTGAATGAAGTGAATGTCCAGCCCGTCTATCTCGGTGACGAACTGCGGCAAGGCGTTCATTTTTGCCTCGATATTGCGCCAGTCATACTCCGTCGCCCAATAGCGCGCGAGCGCCTGGATCGTCGAGAGTTGTACTCCTTGGGATGCATCCGTGACCGTTTCCCGCTCGGGCCAGCGGGTCGCGGCGATGCGTCGTCGGAGATCGACGAGCGCCTCTTCCGGAACGTTGACGCTGCCGAATGGTCGAATGGCATCGCCTGCGGGCGCGGCGGCCAATCCTGACGGGAGCAGGCTCGCGGCGCCTGCGGCTGCGACGCCCATCGCGGCTGTGCCCAACAGCCGACGGCGATCCTGATCGATTGTTTCGGGGGTCTTGATCGTATCCATGGTCCTTCCTCGCGTTGATGGTTTGCTCGGGTGCACTTGCGTGCTGCCCAACGCCTACGCCGACAAGGCGGGAAGCGCCCGTTAGGCGTTATGAGACCCTGTTAGTCGCTGCCAGCGACGCCCTTTTTCCGAGCAGATTTAAGGGCGCTGGGCGGTCGCCGTTCCCTTATGGCGCTGCGGAAACCGTTGACGTAAGCTGCGGCCGCGGTAGGGGCGGCTTCGAGAGAAGACGGCATGACGACAGCGGCGAACGGATTGTCGTTTGGTCCTTTCCATCTGGTGGTGAGCGAAAGGCTCCTCGCAAAAGAGGGCGCCCCCTTAGCGTTGGGCTCGCGTGCTCTCGACATTCTGATCGTCCTGATCTCCGCGCCGAACGAGGTCGTCAGCAAGAAGGATCTGATGTCGCGCGTTTGGCCCGACGTCATCGTTGAAGAAGGCAGCTTGCGGTTTCATATGGCCAGCCTCCGCAAGGCGCTGGGCGACGGCAAAGATGGCGCGCGTTACATCACGACCATTCCCGGGCGGGGTTATTGCTTCGTCGCGCCGGTCTTGCGGCCGGGTAGTCTGCGCGATGATACGCCTGTCGCTGCCAGCAATTTTCGGCACGCCAACCTTCCCAACCGCCTAAGCCGAATGGTCGGCCGGGACGAGGACGTTCTCAAGCTGTCGGCTCAACTGAACGCTTCGCGCTTTGTCACCATCGTCGGTGCCGGCGGCGTCGGCAAAACCACCGTTGCGATAGCGGTCGGACATCACCTGTTCGACGCTTTCTCGGGCGCATTGCTGTTCGTCGATCTCGGAATGCTCGGCGATGCCGACCTTGTGACGGCAGGCATGGCCTCCATGCTTGGGTTATCGGTTCAATCGAACGATGCGACGCCGAATCTGATCGCTTACCTGCGCGACAAGCGAATTCTCCTGATCCTCGATACGTGCGAGCATCTCGTCGAGGCGGTAGCACCACTGGCGGCGAGCATCATCGACGCAGCACCACAGGTCCACATTCTGGCAACCAGTCGCGAAGCGCTTCGGGTAGAAGGCGAGCATATCTACCGATTGGATGCGCTGGCCTGTCCGCCGGACGACCCAGGGCTTACGGCGGCGGCAGTCTGGAGGTTCCCGGCCACGCAGCTGTTCGTGGAGCGCGCGGTGGCAAGTGGCGCGCGTTTAGACGTCAGCGATGCGGAAGCTCCGATCGTCGCAAGCATCTGCCGAAAGCTTGACGGAGTGGCGCTCGCAATCGAACTGGCGGCCAGACGCGTCGAAACCTATGGACTGCGACAAACCGCTGCGCTTCTCGATCAACGCCTGACTCTGCTGTGGCTGGGGTCGCGGACCGCGCCACCGCGTCAAAAGACACTGCAGGCCACGCTGGATTGGAGCTTTGGACTCCTGACAGGACTGGAGCGTGTGGTGCTTCGCAGGCTCGCTGCATTCGTTGGCCATTTCACCCTCGACGCGGCGCTGGAAGTCGTTACCAGTGCTACTCTCGACAGATCGAGCGTAATTAGCGCCATAGATAGTCTCGTCGCCAAGTCGATCGTGGCAACGAGTCCCTTCGGGGCGATGATGCGCTACCGGCTCCTCGACGCGACGCGCGCCTACGTCCTCGAACGCAATATTGACGACGCGGAGTCCGCCGATTTGGCGGTGCGCCATGCCGCTTATTATAGACGATGGCTGGAGCAGGCCGGGACCGAATGGTCAGGCTTGACGACCGGCGCGGAACGAGCACCCCACTTTGCTGCCGTCAACAATGTTCGGGCCGCTTTGGAATGGTGCTTTGGGGCCAACGGAAATACCGGGATCGGCATAGGACTTGCCGCCGCTGCCGCGCCGGTCTTCCTGGCGATGTCTTTGCTTCCGGAATGTCATCGGTGGTCCGAGCGAGCATTGCTCGCACTCGACGACACCACGCGCGGAGGGTCCGAGGAGATGCAGCTGCAGGCGGGCCTCGGAGTTTCGTCGATGTACACCATGGGGAACAACGAGCAGTCCCATACCGCCCTCATGAGAGGTCTGGAACTCGCGGAGAAATTTCACGATCCAGTCAACCAGTTTCGCCTCATCAGCCAGCTGCACAGTTTTCATAGGCGGGCAGGCAATTTCGATCGGATGCTCGCAGTGGCTCAACGAAGCGAGGCCATCGCGAAGGAAATGGCCGATCCAATCGGGATCTACGCCGTGCATTCGCTGCTCGGGGTCTCTCATCATTTGATCGGAAATCAGGCTGAGGCCCGCGCTCACTTGGAGGTGGCGCTCGCGCAGGCGTCCGCGTCCAACTCCGCCAAAGCCCGCCACTTCGGCTTTCATTACGAACGCCCGCGGATCGTAATGGCTCGGACTCTGTGGCTTCTGGGATATCCGGACCAGGCGGTTCGATTCGTACGTGAGACCGTCGACAAATTGGCGGCGACTGAGCCGGTGACCATTTGCATCGCGCTCATATGGGGTGCTTGCGTCTTCCGCTGGACCGGCGATTTGGCGAGCGCCGATGAATGCATCGATCGCGTGATCCCGCACGCCGAACGGCATGCTCTGACGCCTTACCAGGCCGTCGCTTACGGCCTTAAAGGCGAGGTGTTGATCCAACGGGGAGAGATCGAGACCGGTGTGGAACTGTTGCGCAGCTCACTGGCAACTCTGTACGCGGAACGATACGAGCTGTATGCGACGGAGTTCAACGGCTCGCTGGCTCAGGGTTTTGCGATGATGGGTCGTCTCGATGAAGCGCTCCCGACCATCGATAAATCGATCGCCCAGGTGAAGCGGCATGGTGAATTGTCGGAGCCGGAGCTGCAGCGAATTCGGGGCGAGTTGCTGGAGAAGATTGCGGATGAGCAGGGCGCCGAACAGGCTTTCTGCCGCTCGATCGAGCTAGCCGACCAGCAATCGGCGCTATCCTGGCGGCTCCGCGCGTCGATAAGCCTCGCTCGGCTACAATTTCGACAAGGCCGCCGCGAGGAAGCTCGAGAGATGGTTGCCGGGACGTATGCTCGTTTCAGCGAGGGATTTGGCACGGCCGATCTGAAGACCGCCGACCGCCTATTGGCGACGCTGCGCTAGCTATCTGCCTACGCGGGTTCGAAACCATGTGGGGCGCGTCAGCCCTCTTCCGGGCGGCGAGTACGACGGTGCGCGCTTCGCGCGCCATTGCCGGGATTCCAAGACTTATCAAATGCAAGACGAGCACTCGAAACTCGTCACGGCCAGGATTTGCGCGAGTTCTTCGATTGCGCCCCCGTCAGCGCTTTTCGTTTCACATCGTCCCGGGCTGCTCGCAGGAGCTAACGCCCGCTAACGACCCATAACGAGCAATTTCCTCAGGCCGGCGCCAGTATCGAGGCACATCAACCGTCGGGCCCTGGGCTGGCGTCGGTTCATGAAAGCTCAACTTGGGGAGACCGGCATGAGCACTACTCTTCTGAAGGCGGCGCGGATCGCTGCGACAGCGATGCTGATCAACGCGGGCCCTCTGTCGCCGCAAGCGGCGATAGCTGAGACAGGAACCAAACGAACCGATTTGCAGCGGCACGACCTTGGAACAACTGGACGCGAGGCCGTTCAGGTGCGTGTTGATTTCGAGCCCGGAGCAGCGTTCGGCAAACACACCTATCCGGGCGAAGAGATCATTTACGTCCTGGAGGGCTCGCTCGAATATCAGGTCGAAGGAAAACCGCCAGTGACGCTCAAGGCAGGCGAGGTCTTCTTTGTTCCGGCTGGTACGATCCATGCGGCAAAGAACGTCGGCAGCAGCACCGCGGCCGAGCTCGCGACATACGTCGTCGAAAAAGGAAAACCGCTTCTCACATTGGCGAAGTGACGGCCCGCGCGCGCGGGACCAACCGCAAGGAGGAGACAACGTCATGAACATGACCATCAAAGTCAACAATAAAAGTGAAACGTCTCTTTTCGCCGCCAGCATCGAGCGAGCTGCGCTCAGGAAATGACGCGCGATCGATCGAAAATCTGGGAGGAAAACCATGACGAAACACACCTATGACAAGACAACGACGGCGCTGCTAATTATCGATCCGTATAATGATTTTCTTTCGGAGGGAGGAAAAATCTGGTCGCGGGTCAAGGACGTAGCGATCGAGGTAGGACTTCTCGATAACCTGAGAGCTGTCAGTGGTGCGGTGCGCGGGGCTGGTATCCAGGTTTTCATCGTGCCCCATCGTCGCTGGGAGCCGGGCGACTACGAGACCTGGCACCATCCGAGCCCAACTCAGCGTGCCATCATGCACCGCCATAGTTTTGCGCGAGGCGAATGGGGCGGTGAATGGCATCCGGATTTTGCCCCACGGGACGGCGACATAATCATCAAAGAGCACTGGGGTTCCAGCGGGTTCGCGAACACCGACCTCGATCTGCAATTGAAACAGCACGGCATCAGTCACGTCATCCTCGTTGGGCTGCTGGCCAACACCTGTACCGAGACCACAGGGCGCTACGCGCAGGAGCTTGGATACCACGTCACGCTGGTTCGCGACGCGACGGCCGCCTACAGCAAGGAGATGATGCATGCGGCCCACGAGCTGAACGGCCCGACCTATGCTCACGCCATCCTTAGCACGGGCGAGCTGATTGCGGCGTTGCCTTCAGCATAAATGCAAAAAGATAGGAGAAAAATCATGGCAGACTTTCAAACGCATAAGCTCTCGATCGATCGGTCCCGTCCGGGTTTTTGGACGGTCTCGATTAACAACCCACCCATCAATATGTTGGACGGGGATACGATCGAAGAGCTGTACGGACTAGTGCCGTTGCTAGAGCAGGAAGAGTCATTGAAAGTCGTAATATTCGAGAGCGAAGATCCAGAGTTCTTCATCGCGCATTACGACACATCGCGTGCTAGGCAATCCTCTGGCAAAGTAGGAGCCACGGGCGACCATCCATGGGCCGACTTTGTCCTGCGGCTAAGCAAAGCGCCCGTCGTCAGTATCGCCAAGGTGAGAGGTCGTGCGCGGGGCGTCGGAAATGAATTCATCCTGGCCTGCGATCTTCGTTTTGCGAGCAAAGAGAAGGCCGTGTTCGGACAACCGGAAGTCGGTATTGGTATTATACCAGGCGGTGGGGCCAGCGAGTGGTTGCCGCGTCTGGTTGGACGGTCCCGAGCGCTTGAAATCATACTCGGCGCCGATGATTTCGATGCGGACACCGCCGCTGCTTACGGGATGATCAATCGTGCCATCAATGACGCAGAGCTTGACGCTTTCGTCGAAGCGTTTGCGTTGCGAATTGCATCCTTCGACAAGCACACTCTTGGGGCTGCCAAGGCTCTCCTCAATCGAACCGGAATTCCGGAAGGCGACGAACTTGTGGCCAGCAACCGTAACTTCTTTGAGTTGGTGATGTGCCCGGGGGCGCAGGCCCGTCAGAGCCAGATTGCCACAGCTCGGGTATGGGCAGCGTACCGAGTTCGAATTGAATTTTGGTGAGGCCCTCCGGAGACTTGGATAGCAACAATTCGCTTTGATCGATTCAGGGACCACAGCCAGGCACGAGCCGTCCTGGATAACTGCTGGGCCGTAGGCATGCAGCATCTCTTTGCACGAGTTGGTAGAGGGAAAGTGAGATTTACCCCAGTAGCCCGAAAGTGAGGAGCCGATGGTCCAAGCACCGGAAGTGGTTACTCTAGCCCGAGTAGAGCCGGCCGTGATTTATCTAGAGGCCGACAGTTCGTATGAGGGCATCACGGTAACGACGCAACGAGTGGAGCGGCGACTGTCAGCGGTACTGGCAGCAGATGTCGCTGGGTACAGCCGGCTGATGGGAGCCGATGAGGAAGGCACGCTGGCCCGGCTAAAGGCCATCAGAAAGACCCTTGTCGATCCCGCAATCGCCGTCCATCGCGGTCGTATCGTCAAAACGACCGGCGACGGCGTACTGGTGGAATTCGCTAGCGCCGTCGATGCTGCCCGCTGCTCGGTTGAGGTTCAGCGCGGCATGGCCGCGCAAAATGCCGACGTCCCGCGAGATATCAGGATTGAATTCCGGATCGGTATCCATATCGGGGACATCATCATCGACGACAACGATATCTTCGGCGATGGGGTAAACATCGCTGCGCGGCTGGAAGGAATTGCGGAGCCTGGTGGGGTCTGCATCTCCGACGACGCCCAACGGCAGATCAGGGGCAAGGTCGATATGACCTTCGACGACATCGGTCCGAAGAGCTTGAAGAACATCGTCGAGCCAATGCGCGCGTGGCGCTTGCGGCTAAACGGCGGCGGTTCAATGGCGCTGATTAAGTCGCAGCCTGAACCTGCATCACCGCTAGCCTTGCCCGACAAACCTTCCGTCGCTGTGCTTGCATTCCAAAACATGAGTGGCGATCCAGACCAGGAATATTTCGCGGATGGCATCGTGGAAGACATAATAACGGCGCTGGCGCGGATGCCGTGGTTTTTCGTCGTCGCGCGAAACTCGAGCTTCACTTACAAATCGCGAGCGGTGGATTTGAAACAGGTCGGTCGTGACCTGGGAGTGCGCTACATTCTTGAAGGAAGCGTGCGGAGCGCCGGCAATCGAGTTCGGGTTACAGGGCAGCTGATTGATGCCATGACGGGAACCCACCTCTGGGCCGAGCGATTTGATCGTAATCTCAAGGACGTTTTTGACCTCCAGGATCAAATAACATCCAGCATTGTTGCGGCACTCACGCCGAAACTGGAGCAGGCCGAGATCGAACGTGCAAAGCGAAAGCCGACGGAGAGCCTCACCGCCTATGATTGCTACATGCGAGGCCTAACATGTTTTCATCGCGGTTCGCGCCAGTCTTTGGTCGACGCGCTCCGAATGTTTGATCGAGCAATCGAACTCGATCCCGGCTTCGCCTCTGCTTACGGCATGGCCTCCTGGTGCTGCATTATTCGTAACAATAATGGCTGGCTACCTGATACCGAAGTTGAGCGAATGACGTCACTGGCAAGAAAGGCGGGACGGCTGGGAAAAGACGATCCCATTGCTCTCGGCGTGAGCGGTATTGTTCTAGCGCAAATCGAGGGAGACCTTACGGCGGGTTCAGCGTTGCTTGATCGAGCACTGATGTTGGGGCCGAGCCTGGCGGCGGTTTGGCACCTTAGCGGATGGGTACGGCTCTACCTTGGACAGGCGAAGAACGCAATTGAGCATATGAAACGTGCGCTACGACTAAACCCGCTTGATCCACTGCGCTACGCCGAACAAAACGGGCTCGCCGCAGCTTATTTCCTAGATGGCCGTTACGACAAAGCGGCTACCTGGGCTGATCGAGCTTTGCATGAGCAATGGAATTACTCGGCCGCGATCCGAATGGCAGCAGCCAGTTATGCGCTCGCTGGACAGACCGCAAAGGCGAAATCCTACATGGTGCGCATGCTTGAGATCGATCCATCTTTGCGAACCTCCAAACTCACCGGAATTGTGCCTTTCCGCGGAAATGCGGATGCTGCACGGTACGTGGACGGCCTTCGACAAGCCGGCTTGTCCGAGTAAACATTATGCATGATAGATGCATAGGATTTTGGTTGCGGCGCAAAATAACCGACGCGCGGAAATGCGGATCGCCGGGCGATTTACGCTACGCGCTGCCAGTAGTCCGATTGTTTACCTGAGCGGTTGGTTTAACTCGCGAGCGCCGCAGACGCGGGGAGCCGAGATGCTGGCCGCGACTTAGCCGCGCCGGCGAACTGGCGGCGGAGGTGGCACGTATCTTTGCCAGATGGTCCCATTGTCGAACTGGATTAACGACGAACCGCCCCGACATCGAAGTGCTGTTCGATCAGCTACCGGAACCGATCGATCTCGGGCTCGATCTGGCGAACCGTGTCCTCTATTGGACCGACCGCGGCGATCCTCCGCGCGGCAACACTGTCAATCGCGCGGTGTGCCGAAGCGGACCCGCTCAATAAAGCCTAGCTTGCACTCTTCTTGATGGCGGTGGGAAGTGTATCGGATTTGCGCTTTTTGCAATAGGCCATAACCTTTGCGGAATTCTTTTGCAGACGATTGTAGTCCAAAACATCATTGTTCGCTGCGGCGTTGTAGTAGCCGCTCATGAAAAATCTTACAAAATCCCGGTCGGCAGGGCCGTATCCCAGCCAATCCCCACAAGTGATCTTGTTCATATCCAGCTTAATCTGAGCCGAGGCCGGCGCTGAGGCTGCGGCCAACAAAACCACGCCAACGACAAGAACCCTGTATCTCATGGCTATCCTCCGACTTCCAAGTCTTCAATCAATGACCACCGCATTTTTCAAGCCCATCATAACACTCTCGGTCGGATGGAATTTGCACCACTGTTTCACGCTTGCGATGTTCTTCTGATGCACGACAAAGTCCACAAAGGTCCTGTTGTTCTTGTAACTGAACCAGCCGCTCATCCAGGCGGAGAAATTATCCGACTGTAACGGCGGCATAGCGAGATATTGGCCGCATGTGATCCGGCCCATATCGATGGTTAGCTGCGCATTCGCAACGGCTGGAATAATAGAGATTGCAAACGTCAGACATATCAATCCAGGTCTCATTGTGGTCTTCCTCAAGCCGGGTCCACCTGCTTCTTGCATACGGCTGCTCGCAGATCACCGCAACTGAATTCATCTGAAAAAAATCCCTCAGCGAATAACGCTACGATCGCGAATGCGGACATAACTGAGAGCGTCAGAGCGTCGACAGATTGGGTAAGGTGTCCTGTCGTAAATTCAATCGTGTCGCGAGTTGATTGAGATCGCGCAATGCTGGTTTTCGATGCAAGATTGCTGCCGACTGCTTTCTGTGGGTCGTAGTTACTGCACATCCAACCGCCGAATGGATCGCCAATCAACTCACTGGGCTTGCGGCTGGGGGCAAATCCCAAATCCTCGCTACCTAACGTGCTGCTATCCAACATGGACTACTATAATGGCAAGCGCGTCGAACAAGGACGCGCTGATATAGCCGGCGCCGAGGCAGCTGGACGCATTCTGTGCCGTCCGATCCTAGTAGACTGCATTACCTATATGTTCGGGCTTGATTTGCGGAAGGCACAAATATCCGTTCTGTCTAATCGATAATGTGGTAGCCGCCATCGATGTATAGCGTATCCCCTGTCATCAACTTGGCGCCGTCGAGGGCAATGAAGCGATCATAGAGAATGGGAGGCTACTTAAGCACCTGAAGAGGCACTGACGAGCCCCTTTCTCTCGATACAATCAACGGAATCCAAGCTTTCGCAGCAAGACATTCCTGAATTCGTTTATCTCACTAACGCCAAACAGCCATGCTCCGAAACCATAAGTGGCGATCCCGAACGCACAAAGAAGTGCGGCGCGGGACAGAATTGTTGTGATTTGGGTTCCAGGCAACCATTGCACTACGTAGGCGCGGACCACCAAGCCCAGGCTCGCTGCAATAGCTGCCGCCAACGCCAGTCGGATCGCTGCGCCAAGCATCTTCGACGAGCTTTCGAGCGCAACGCCTCTGACCGCTGCCTCGCGCTCAAAGCGACGGCGCTGCAAGTAGCCGAGCAGCATGACGTACACCATGATTGCCACCGAGCTGGCTATCGCGAGACCGATGGCGCCATCCCGCTGCCGCATCAGCACATAGAGTGGGACCATGATGGCGGCGATCGCTGTCCCTATCAAAGTCGGCAGCCATGTACTTTCCAGCGCATAGAAGCCTCGGCTGATCACAGTCTGCGCGGCCCAGCCGCTAAGCCCGAGGCAGAGATAAGATAAAACGCTCGCTGTTTGCTGGGCATCCGCGACGGTAAACCGATCAGCGAAGAGACCCCAGATCAGATACACCGCCTCGAAGCCTGAGATCGTCAAACATACCTGCGCCGCGAAAGTAAATAGTAGCATCAAGCGAACTGCGCGACACAGCAGAGCATAGGCTCGGACCACGTTTCCTGTTGCTACTAGCGCGCTAATTGTCGGGTAGGCCGCTACGCCCGCCGCCATTCCAAACATACCGATTGGCACCTTCATGAGCGTACGGCCGTACTGCAGATACGACAGGCTGCCAACCCCGAGATATGACGCCTGATTTTTGACGATCCACTCATCGACCACGACGATGGAAAATCCGATCATGATCGGTAGCGAAAGCCAGAGGTACCGTCTCAGATCCGGATCGCGGAAAGTCAATCGTGGCACCCAGCGCATCTGAACCTTGAGGCAGCCGTAGAGTGGCAATCCAAACGGACCCACGACGGAACCAGCCAGCACTCCCCACGCAAAGCCCTCGGCGCCAAGTTGGGGGTATTGAGCCCCAATGAGGCCGCCAACAATGATACCAGCCGAATAAACCAGCGGAGCCATTGCCGGAAGAGCATGCAGATTTTGCGCCTGCAACACCGCCGACAGCAAGCCTCCGACTACATGAAAGAACTGAGCCGGCAGGATGATCCGTGTTAGCCGAACGAGCGTGTCGATATCGCTGCCATTGGTGAAACCAGGCGCAACAAGGACGGCCAACGGCCGCGCAAAGATCATAAGCAACCCGATACAGATGATTCCAACCACGAGGATGAAATTTGCAATAACACTGAAAGAGTTCCCAACCACGGTCAGGGTCCCCGCGTTTGAGGTGGGCGAGAAAGATTGGGATGAAGACGATCGAAAGTGCTCCCGCCGCTAACAGATAGTTCAGAAAATCCGGCAACGTGAAGCTTGCAAAATAGAGATCGGCAGTCCGACTTGCACCCAGAGTGCGACCGATGATCTGCTCGCGGAGCAGTCCCATCACGCGGCTTAAGAAGATCGAGCCGGCCCAGATGATAGATGCCATGCCGATGACCCGCGTCTGGCTATTCTCGCTTTTCGTCTCGATCAAGGTGGCGGGATTTATCATTGAGCGCTCACTTCAAATCGAGAGCGCATCGACAGGAGTAGGTTGATATGCCCTCCGGTCCAGATAATGAGTGCTCGGAAAGG
Organism: uncultured Pseudomonadota bacterium; assembly: GCA_963727225.1. Lineage (GTDB taxonomy): Bacteria > Pseudomonadota > Alphaproteobacteria > Rhizobiales > Xanthobacteraceae > Bradyrhizobium. The sequence goes on from CAVSFN010000005.1 coordinate 269,144, forward strand.
CCGTAGTTGCATCGCCGAGATGCTTACCCTGCGCCAAACAGAAATGCCGGGCCATCCCGCGCGCCGCAGACGCGGGAAGCCGAAATACTGGCCGCGACTTAGCCGCGCCGGCGAACTGGCGGCGGAGGTGGCACGTATCTTTGCCAGATGGTCCCATTGTCGAACTGGATTAACATGCCGTCGGGTGAATACACCGCGCTGATATTGTAAGTGTCGATCCAGATGCGGTTGGCAGGCGAGTACCAATCCGGCCAGGCACGGGAAGGCACGCCAGCCTCGGTCAGGAGATTGAGCTCCGGCCCGTTCTGGGTGACGTAGGCCAGCGCGTCGCCACGACACATCTGAATGCATTTGTACGTGCCGGTGAGGCCGACGGATTGAGCCGACGCAGCAGTGATTGTCAGCGCGCCAACAATACCGACGAGCAGCGATAGACGCTTCATGGAAGTGATCCTTTCGTTCGCACTTCGCTCCAAACCAGAGCCTAAAAAGCTTCTCACAGCGAGATCATCGAGCCGTTGATCTACGTCAACCAAATTGATCTGACGGCAACAATCTCCCTCAAGGCTTCGGCTCCCCACGCCCCTTTCACCAGCAAGGGTCATTTCCGACCAGGACCAGTGGCAGCTATACGACGTTG
>CAVSFN010000006.1:0-116919 GCA_963727225.1 uncultured Pseudomonadota bacterium
CGGGGAATGCCGGGCGATCCGGCGTGACCGTGGTGACTAACGCGCGTGCTTTCTACACACCACGCGCGGCTGCGGGCGCATCGGGCGCCCGGCATTCCCTGCTCCCCTCTTGGGGTAGCCCTGCGCCCTCTGGACGAAGAGGGCAGAACGTTTAAGCAAAACTCGCGCGCATCGCGCGGCGAGATCGCGAAGTTGTGGCTGGGAATGAAGGTTTGAAATTTGAATTGTTTGCCCAGGAAGCGCGCGGGAAATTTACCTTCGTCATTCCGGGGCGTGCGTAGCACGAACCCGGAATCCATACTCCCTGCAGGGGTTATGGATTCCAGGCCTGCGCCAAGGGGCGCATCCCGGAATGACGAGGTTGAAATTGCCGGCGCGATCCCCGGAATGACGTCGCCCTCTTTCGTCGTCCCCGCGGAGATGGCTCTCCCAAACCGCGCCATGGCCCGCGCCTAATGCGCAAGGCTGCCGAGTTTGGCGCCGATGGCGACGATCAGCATCACGCCGCCGGCATAGGCGAGATATTCCGGATGATGGCAAAACAGTTGCGACGTCGAGCAGACATCGGAAGCCCAGGATGTCCCGATCGAGATCTGGGCCGCCGATTCCCTGAACAGGAAGGCTGCTCCGCCGAGCAGCAGCGCGATCAGAAAGCAAATTCCGGCCATCTCGAGCCCTCCCTGATTCGGCCGAATCATGCGCCTTCAGCCGCGGAAAGTAACGCTCGATGATGCAGGATTTCGCGGAAACCCTATTCGTCCCAATCCTATTCGTCGTCTTGCTTCTTGCCGCCGATGGTCTTCAGCTTGGCGAATACCGCGTCGACGTTGAGATCGTCACGCTGCTTCTCGGACGGCTCGAATTCCGGTTCCTTGCGGGTGGTCTCGGAAGCCGGCAGCAGGGTCGCGCCGCCATAGGCGGCATCGATCGGCTTCTCCTTGGCGGCCCGCTGCACCTCGAAGTCGAGCTCGATCTGCGAGCACAGGCCGAGCGTCACCGGGTCCATCGGCGTCAGGGTCGAGGCGTTCCAGTGGGTGCGGTCGCGCACGCTGGCGATGGTGGTCTTGGTGGTGCCGACCAGCCGCATGATCTGGGCGTCCTTCAATTCCGGATGGTTGCGCACCAGCCACAGGATCGCGCTCGGCCGCTCATGGCGGCGCGACACCGGCGTATAGCGCGGGCCCTTTTTCTTGGCCTGCGGCGGCAGCGCCACCTTGCTCTCGCCGAGCTTGAGCCGGTAATTCGGGTCCTTCTCGCCCTTTTCGATCTCGTCGCGGGAGAGCTGGCCGGTCGAAATCGGGTCCATGCCCTTGATGCCCTGGGCGGCGTCGCCGTCGGCAATGGCGCGGACCTCGAGCGGGTGCATTTTGGTGAAATCCGCCACCTGATCGAAGGTCAGGGCGGTATTGTCGACCAGCCACACGGCAGTCGCCTTTGGCATCAGCGGTGCATTGCTCATGGCAAATCTCCTTTGCGCTTCGCCCACCTCGGGGAGGCGAAGCCGTGGTCATCAGCGATGACGGGAATTAGGCCCTATATAAGCCGTCCGGGGCCTGCGGCGCAATGGTTTGGTGAACGGCCTTGACAGCGCCCGAAAGCAGTCCCAAGTCGTGATCTGGAAAGTCCTTTGAATCGACCGTTCCCTGCCCACCGGCGAGGGTTTCATCGGTCCGAGATCGTCCCATGCAGGCCAAACCACCGCTGAAAATCGTGCTTTGCTCGCCGCGGGGGTTCTGCGCCGGGGTGGTCCGGGCCATCGACACCGTGGAGCGGGCGCTCGCCATCTATGGCGCCCCGGTCTATGTCCGCCACGAAATCGTCCACAACCGCTATGTCGTCGACAGCCTGCGGACCAAGGGCGCGATTTTCGTCGAGGAACTGGCCGAGATCCCCGACAACACCAATGCGCCGGTGGTGTTTTCGGCCCACGGGGTGCCGAAATCGGTGCCCGCGGATGCTCGCGCCCGCAATTTCTTTTCGCTGGACGCCACCTGTCCGCTGGTCACCAAGGTGCACCGCGAGGCGGCGATCCATTTCAAGCGCGGCCGCGAAATCCTGCTGATCGGGCATTCGCATCATCCGGAAGTCGTCGGCACGCTCGGGCAACTGCCGCCGGGCACGGTGACGCTGATCGAGACCGCGCATGACGCCGCGACCTTCACGCCGAAGGATCCCGACAATCTCGCCTTCGTGACCCAGACCACGCTGTCGATCGACGACACCGCCGAGATCGTGGCGATGCTGAAGGAGCGGTTTCCGAACATCTCCGGCCCGCACAAGGAAGACATCTGCTACGCCACCACCAACCGCCAGCTCGCGGTCAAGAAGGTGGCGCCGGTGGTCGACGCCCTGATCGTGGTCGGCGCGCCGAACTCGTCGAATTCGCAGCGGCTGCGCGAAGTCGCCGAACGCGAAGGCTGCCCGGTCTCGGTGCTGGCGCAGCGCGCCGGCGATCTCGACTGGCGCATGTTCGAAGGCATCAAGAGCCTCGGCATCACCGCCGGCGCATCGGCGCCGGAAGTGATCGTCGAAGAGATCATGGGTGCGTTCGCCGAGCGCTTTGAGCTACATGTGGAGACGGTCTCGGCCGCGGAAGAGAACGAGTTCTTTCCGTTGCCGCGTTCGCTGCGGCCCGACGCGGCGTAAGCCCGATGGCGGTCTATACCGACGTCGCCGCCGACGAGCTCGCGGAGTTTCTGGCGCATTACGACATCGGCGAATTGCTGTCCTACAAGGGCATCGCCGAGGGCGTCGAGAATTCCAACTTCCTGCTGCACACCAGTGCGGGCTATTTCATCCTGACGCTGTATGAGAAGCGGGTCGCCAAAGGCGATCTGCCGTTCTTCCTCGGCCTGATGACGCATCTGGCCGCGCATGGCATCAATTGCCCGCAACCGGTGCAGAACAGAAACGGCGAAGCGCTGAGCATGCTGGCCGGCCGGCCCGCGGCGATCATCAATTTCCTGGAGGGCATCTGGCCGCGCAAGCCCAACGCCGCGCATTGCGCCGGCGTCGGCCAGGCGCTGGCGAAAATGCATCTGGCGGGACGCGATTTTCCGATGTCGCGCGCCAACGCGCTGTCGGTGTCGGGCTGGCGTCCGCTGTTCGAGCAGGCCGCCTCCCGCGCTGATGAGGTGCAGCACGGCCTGCGCGCCTTTATCGGCGCCGAGCTCGATCATCTGGAGGCGGCCAATGTCTGGCCGAACAACCTGCCGCAAGGCGTGATCCACGCCGACCTGTTTCCCGACAATGTCTTCTTTCTCGGCGAGCGGCTGTCCGGCATCATCGATTTCACCTTCGCCTGCAACGACATGCTCGCCTACGACGTCGCGATCTGCCTCAACGCCTGGTGTTTCGAGAGCGATTATTCCTTCAACGTCACCAAGGCGCGGGCCTTTCTCAACGCCTACAGCCGCGAGCGCGAATTGTCCGAGGCCGAGCAGCATGCGCTGCCGCTGCTGGCGCGTGGCGCGGCGTTGCGGTTTTTGCTGACGCGGCTGGTCGATTGTCTCAACGTGCCGCCGGGCGCGCTGGTGCGGCCAAAGGACCCGCTCGAATACGTCCGCAAGCTGCGCTTCCAGCAGAGCGTGGCCAGCATGCGCGATTACGGCGTCGCCGCCGCGGGGCTGGTGGCGTGAGTTCACTCCCGTCGGTCACCATTCACACCGATGGCGCCTGCTCGGGCAATCCGGGTCCGGGCGGCTGGGGCGCGATCCTGAAATTCGGCACGATCGAAAAGGAACTGAAGGGCGGCGAGGCGCACACCACCAACAACCGGATGGAACTGATGGCTGCGATCTCGGCGCTGGAAACTCTGAAGAAGCCGTGCACGGTCGATCTCTACACCGACAGCCAGTATGTCCGTCAGGGCATCACCGGCTGGATCCATGGCTGGAAGAAGAACGGCTGGCGCACCTCGGACAAGAAGCCGGTCAAGAATGTCGATCTGTGGCAGCGGCTGGACGCGGCGCTGCAGCAGCATCAGGTGCGCTGGCATTGGGTCAAGGGTCACGCCGGCCATGACGAGAACGAGCGCGCCGATCAACTGGCGCGCGAGGGCGTTGCGATGGCGCGGTTGAAAACGAGGCTGGAAGGCTGAAGGCGCTCGCTACCGTACCCACCGTCGTCATCGCCCGCTTGCGCGGGCGACGACAATTGTGATGGAGGTGAAGTGTTTGGATTTACAACTGCCCCAGCAGCGTGTCGCCGCCGGAGACTTCGACCTTGCCGGGGTTCGGCTCAAGGTTGAGCTTCTTGACCACGCCGTCATCCACCAGCATCGAGTAGCGGTGCGAGCGGACGCCGAGGCCGAGGCCGGAGGCGTCGAGCTCCATGCCGATCGCCTTGGTGAATTCGGCGCTGCCGTCGGCGAGGAATACCGCTTCGTCGCGCTGGTCGGTGTCGCGCTTCCAGGCGTTCATGACGAAGGCGTCATTGACCGATACGATCGCGATGGTGTTGACGCCCTTGTCCTTGATGGCATAGGCGTTCAGGAAAATGCTCGGCACATGCATCTTGTGGCAGGTGCCGGTGTAGGCGCCGGGCACCGCGAACAGCGCGACCTTCTTGCCCTTGAAGATATCGTCGGTGGTCTTGACCTGTGGACCTTCCGCCGTCATCACGCGAAATTTGGCTTCCGGCAGCTTGTCGCCAACTTTGATGGTCATCGTCAATTCTCCCTGCAGTGTGCCGGAGTGTCTTAGACCGGGCAGGCGGCGGGCACAATATTGGGTCGCGCGGAAACGGCCAGGGAAACGGCAATGGGCCGGGCGTGTTCACCGTTCCGTCGTCAGCCGGAAAATCCGCCGGTGTCGAGAAAGGCCTGTTCTTCCGGCGTCGTAATGCGTCCCAGAACGGCGTTGCGGTGGGGAAAGCGCCCGAATCGTCAGGCCGCGGCCTTCTTTTCGTCGCGCAATTCGCGGCGCAGGATCTTTCCGACATTGGTCTTCGGCAGGCCGGTCCTAAACTCGATCTGCTTTGGCACCTTGTAGTTCGTCAGCTGCGTGCTGCAGAACTTGATCACATCCTCGGCAGTGAGGCTCTGGTCCTTCCTGACGATGAATGCCTTGACGGCCTCGCCCGACCGCGGATCGTCGACGCCGATCACGGCGCATTCCAGCACGCCGGGATGGCTCGCGATCACTTCCTCGATCTCGTTGGGATAGACGTTGAAGCCCGATACCAGGATCATGTCCTTCTTGCGATCCACGATTTTGGTGTAGCCATCCGGAGTCATCACGCCGATATCGCCGGTGCGGAAATAGCCATCTGATGTCATCACCTTGGCGGTCTCGTCGGGCCGGTTCCAGTATCCGGCCATCACCTGGGGACCCTTGGCGCAGATTTCGCCGGGCTGGCCGAGCGGCACTTCGTTGCCGTCGTCGTCGCGGATCGACAGATAGGTCGACGGAACGGGAAGACCGATCGAACCCGAGAACTTGTCGATATTCGCCGGGTTGCAGGTCAGCGTCGGCGAGGTTTCCGACAGGCCGTAGCCCTCCGACAGCGCGCATCCCGTGGTCTTCAACCAGTCTTCCGCAACGGCTTTCTGGGTGGCCATGCCGCCGCCGTTCGAAACCTTGAGCTTGGAGAAATCCACCTTGTCGAAACCGGGCGTATTCAGCAGGCCGTTGTAAAGCGTGTTGACCCCCGGGAAGAAGTTGATCTGGTATTTCATCAATTCCTTGACGAAGCCCGCCATGTCGCGCGGATTGGGAATCAGCAGGTTGGCGCCGCCGGCGCGCGTCCCCAGCAGGAAACAGGCCGTCAGCGCGAAGATATGATAGAGCGGCAGCGCGCAGACGATCAAAAGCTGGTCGACATGCGGCGGCTTCTCCAGCGCCGGCTGCAACCAGGCGTCATTCTGCAGCACGTTGGCCAGGATGTTGCGATGAAGCAGCGTCGCTCCCTTGGAGACGCCGGTGGTGCCGCCGGTATATTGCAGGAAGGCGACGTCATCGGGCGTGAGCTTGGGCTTGTCGAGCTTCATGCCGCGGCCGGCCGCCACCGCGTCGTTGAAGGCGACGGCCCGCGGTATGGAATAGGGCGGCACCATCTTCTTCACGCGCCGCACCACCAGGTTGACGATCACGCCCTTGAGGCCGAGCAGGTCGCCCATGCTGCCGACGATGACGTGTTTGAGCGAGGTCTTGCCCAGCACCTGCTGCACGGTGGTCGCGAAGTTCTCCAGCACGATGATGGCCTCGGCGCCGGAATCCTTGAGCTGATGCTCGAGCTCGCGCGGGGTGTAGAGCGGATTGACGTTGACGACCGCATAGCCCGCACGCAGCACGGCCGCGGTCGATACCGGATATTGCAGGACGTTCGGCATCATCAGCGCGACGCGGGCGCCCTTCTGCAGGCCCTTGCTCTGCAGATAGGCCGCGAGCGCCAGCGACATTTCGTCGAGGTCGCGATAGCTGATCGACTTGTCCATACAGATGAAGGCCTTGCGATCGCGAAACTTCGCAAAGCTCTCTTCCAGCAACTCGACGAGAGATGCGTATTGGGTCACATCGATATCGGCGGGCACGCCGGCTGGATATTGCTTGAGCCAGATGCGCTCCATGCTCATTCCCCTCTGGTTTATTTCCCGCTTGCCGGGACGGGTCGCCTCGTTTCGGGCTGTATTGGTTTTGTGCAGTATTGAGCAAGGCGCCGCCCGCTGGCAAGCGGCTGCGTATGGCGGGTGCAATGCTGATCGAGAAAACCGGTCCCGCCGGCCCCGGAAACAGCTCGGCTGTGGGGTGAGGCGCCGGTGTTTTAGCCTGCGGGCTTGGCCTCGCCGGCCTTGGGAGCGGGTTTGGTCGAACGCTTGGCGGTCGTCTTCGGCTTGGTCGGCTTCGCGGCAGGCTTGTTGGTCGTGGCCGCAGGCTTTTGGTTGGCTTTCGGAGCCGCATCCGGCTTGGCATCAGCATGTTTGCCGGGTTTGGTGCCGTTGCCGGCATCCTTGGATTCGGCGTTCGACTGAGCCGCGGCGTCCGGCTTTTTCGACGCGACCCGCGACTTCTTTCCGTGATGCCGCGGCGTCTGTTGCTCGACATCCGCGGCCACGGCGGCAATCAATGCGGCTCCGGTTCGGGTCGGGCCGGTATAGACCGGGATTGGCTCGGAGGCCGCAGGCGCTCCCGCCAGCAACTCCGACGGCTTCACGATCGGCGGCTGAAGCCCGGCGGCGAAAAATGTAATGGCGGATTCGCCGGCGCTTGAGCCGCTGGCGATAGTTTCCTCATCCTCGTCGCTGGCCGGCCGCTTGTGCTTGGGACCGCACATCTCGTCGTGAAGGTTCGGTGGCGAGGCGTCGATCGGTGCCAGGTTGTCGACCATGCCGAGCGAAGGGCGCAGCCATGACAGCAAGTCGTTGGAAAAGCCGCGTTCCAGCAATTGCGCGGCTCTTACCGCGCGCATCTGGCCGGACGACGCGCCGAGCACCACCGCGATCAGCCGTCTGCCGTTGCGGGTGGCCGACGCCACCAGGTTGTAGCCGGACGCACAGATGAAGCCGGTCTTGAAGCCGTCGGCGCCGGGATAGCGTCCGATCAGCTTGTTGAAATTCTGCGTGATCTTGCGGCCGAACCGGATCGAGGGAATGTGGACGAAATATTCGTATTCCGGCAGATCGCGAATGATCGCGCGGGCCAGGATCGCCAGATCGCGCGCCGAAGTGATCTGACCGTCGGCGGGCAGACCGTTCGGGTTGACGTAGCTCGTCTGGGTCATGCCGAGCCGCTGCGCGGCCTGATTCATCTGTGCCGAAAAACCGTCGATCGAACCTCCGACGCCCTCCGCGAGCACCACGGCCATGTCGTTGGCCGACTTCACCAGCATCATCTTGAGCGCGTTATCGACGGTGACCTGAGTCCCTGGCCGGAAACCCATTTTCGATGGCGACTGCGAGGCTGCGACCGGCGACACCGTAAACAGGGTATCGAGCGAAATCCGCCTTTCCTTGACCGCCTTGAGCGTGACATAGGCCGTCATCAGCTTGGTCACCGAAGCCGGATACCAGGGGTAGGTCGCGTTTTCGGCCTGCAGCACCTTCCCAGTATCGGCCTCGACCACCAGGAGCGCTTCGGCATGCGCAAGGCGCGGCGCGGCAAGGACGAGTGCCGCGACAAGGACGATCCAGTTCAACCATGACTTGCGAAGCAACGGGCGAAGAAAGAGCACTATCCAATTCCGGTCCTTTGTTCCGGTCCTTTGCGACCCGCCTTGGGGCGGAGGTCCTGGCGTGTGACGTTGGGCCTTCAAGCGTGTCCGGCACCGTCGCTTGAGGCGGAGCGAACCTATACCGGCTTGCCGGCCCGGAACAGAGGCTGCGAGATTAAATCATGATGAGGAAATAGGGCGAAGTTCGGCCATGCCTAAATCTTGACAGTATCGCTGCTGACCTCCTGTGGGGCCATAGTGGCCCGCGCATTCTCCTGGACCATGAACTGGGCTCTCGCCAGTTCGGCAAAACGGCCGCCTTTCGCTATCAGTTCATCGAAAGTTCCACTTTCGATCACCCGTCCGTTGTCGAACACCAGGATACGCGTGGCATTACGGATGGTCGAGAGCCGGTGCGCGATCACGAAGGTGGTGCGTCCCTTCATCACTTCGTCGAGTGCGGCGTTGACCTTGGCCTCGGTGACGGCATCGAGTGCGCTGGTGGCCTCGTCGAGGATCAGGATCGGCGGGTCTTTCAGCATGGCCCGCGCGATCGACAGCCGCTGCCGCTCACCTCCGGACAGCATGCGCCCGCGCTCGCCGGCGTTGGTGTCGAATTTCTGCTCGCTGCGCTCGATGAACTCCAGCGCCTGCGCGCGGGCCGCGGCGACCCGCATCTCCTCCAGGGTGGCGTCCGGTTTGCCGACGCGCAGATTGTCGGCGATCGTCCGGTTGAACAGCAGCGCTTCCTGAAACACTACGCCGATATTTCGCCGCAGCGCCGTCAGCGTCAGGCCGCGGACATCCATGCCGTCGATCTTGATGAAACCGGATTGCGGATCGAAGGCGCGGTGCAGCAGGGCGATCGCAGTCGATTTGCCTGCCCCGGTCGCGCCGACCAGCGCGATGGTCTGGCCGGGCAGCGCGGTGAGGGAGAGATCCTCGACCGCCGGCCGCTTGCCGTCATAGGAGAACGAGACGTCGTTGAATTCGACCAGGCCCGAGAGACGCCCGGGATCGATCGCATCGGGCCGGTCGCGAACCGCGGGCACGGCATCCAGCACGTTGAAGAATTCCTGTAAGCGCGGCGCCTCCATGAAGACGTTGTTGATGAAGCCGACCACCTGTTCGAGCTTCAGGATCAGCATGGTGGCGAAACTCACGAACATCACGATCTCGCCGACCGTGGTGAGACCTTGCTCGTGCAGCGCGATGCCGACGGTGAAGATCGCCAGCACGGTGATGGTGGTTGATGCCCTGGTGATGACGGTAACCAGCGCCCACCACGACAGCACCGGCATCTGCACTGCCAGCAACTTGTCGGCGACGAAGCGCAGCCCCTGCACCTCGGCATCGATGCGCACGAAGCTCTGCACCAGCGCCACATTGCCGAGCGCGTCGGAGGCGCGCGCGGATAGGTCGCTGTAATGCGACTCGACTTCGCTTTGCATGCCGTAGGTCTTGCGCACCACCATCGTGGTCAGCACCGTGAACACCACGCACAGCACGAACAGCAGAATCGCCAGCCGCCAGTTGATGTAGAACGCCAGCGGCAGCAGCACCACCAGCGACATGATGGCGGCGAAATGCTCGCGGAAAAATCCGAGCCACAGCCGCCACAGCAAATCGGTGCCGTTCAACATCACCTTCATCAGGCGACCGGAATGGGTGCCGGTGTGGAAGGTCAGCGGCAATTGCATGATGTGCTCGAAATAGCTCGTCAGCACCGCCTGGCGCTGGCGGTGCGCCAGCCGATCCGCGTGCAGCGCGACCGCGGCGCTGGATCCGATGGTAAACAGGCCGAACCCGGCCCAGGCCGCCAGCAGCGGCCACGCCGACGATGACGCGCCCGGAGCCGTGGACGGCTTGCCGGAAAGGACGTCGACGATGCGGCCGAACAGCACGGGTTCGGCGAATTGAGCGCCGGCCAGCAATAGATTGGCGCCAGCGAGAATCCAGCCCAGCCGCGCCTCATTGCCGAGCAGTTCAAGGACGCGGGTATAAAGGCGAAGCATGGACATGCCATGGGCTCCGGGTCGGCGGGACGAACGATCGTTTGAACCGGTATTCTAATCAGGGATTGTCACGGAGATACAGCGTCCGCCGGCTTTTTACTCAATTGATCAGGCGGCCGCCGAGCGGGGGCAGGAAACTCTCGTCGAAAATATCCGCGGCGGAGGGCCGCTTCCGGAATTTGAAGCCTTCGGAGATCTGATCGATCGAGCGCTCCAGGCGGGCCGGATCGATGCCGCCGATCCCGTCGCGTTGCACTTCGCCGGTGAGGATGTTGTCGTAAATCACGGTGCGCAGGCGCTCCAGCTCGAGCTCGGGCGATCCGCCGTCCATCCGGCTGACCACTTCGTCCACCGCGCGCTTCGGCTGCTGGATCGCCAGATGGGCGCCGGCCACCACCGCGCGCAGGAAGCCTTTCACCGCCTCGGGGCGGGCGGCGGCGAATGCCGGATTGACGATCACCGCGAACCCATAGGCCTCGCAGCCATAGTCGGCGTATCGAAACACCGCAAGATCGTCGGCAGGAACGCCGCGATCCCTGAGATTGACGGCTGACAGATAGGAGAATCCGCTCACCGCATCGACCTGACCTGCCGACAGCATCGGCTCACGCACTGCGGCGCCGAAGTGCTCCTGCTTGACGCTGGCGATCTTGATTCCGTTCTGCCGCGCCAGTGCCGGCCATAGCCGGATCGAAAGGTCGCCCTCGGCGACGCCGAGCGTCTTGCCTTCGATATCGGACAGCGCATGGATGCCCCGGCTCTTGCGGGCAATGACGGCGTAGGACGATTTGTTGAACAGCACGAACACCGCCTTGACGGGTTGCGCGTCCGACCTGTCGCGAAAGCGGATCAGCGCGTTGATGTCGACCAGCGCCAAATCGATGGTGCCGGCCGCGACGCGCGCAATCGCGTCCGGCGATCCGTTGGCGATATGGGTGGTGACCGCGAGACCTTCCGAACCAAACAAGCCGTCGGCCGCCGCCAGCACGAAGGGAGCAGCACTCGCGTCGATCGGACGGTCGAATGAAAACTGGATCGCTGTCGGTTGCCGTACCGAATCCGCGGCCAGGATTTCCGCCGCGCCAAAGCACGCAAAAAACGCCAAGCCTGTCAGCAAAGCGATAAGCGAGCGGGCTGCCGAGTGAACTGCAATGGCCTGACTTACGCGCATGGATGACTCCGGAAAGCCGGACACCAGTTGCCGCGCCGGGTATGTTTGTTTCGTGACGCCCCGGCGCCGGTCGCCGATACTCTGCCGGATCAAACCTGAATGGCCGATGACCGTCTCGATTTCGTCATCTGTCGTTCACCATGTTTCAGACCGTGAAACCGGCAGAGGGGCCGGTGGGTCGCGCGGCGGGCCTGCAGGCACAGGCTCCAGGGAAGGTATCAATCCGGCGGCCGGCCCCCGCAGCCGCTGAATTCTTCGAGATAGCGGCAAAGAGAGCAAGCCCGTTAACACGCTGACGATGGGTTTCGGCTAATTTCTGGGGATGAGTGATTCGCTCGAGCGGCTCTATCTGGCGGTGATCGCGGCCAAGGATCTCGATCCGGCAACGTCGCGAACCGCACGGCTGTTTCAGCGCGGCCCGGCCAAGATGGCCAAGAAACTGGCCGAAGAAGCCATCGAGGTCGTGATCGACGCCGTCACTGGCGATTCCGATGCCGTGGTCCGCGAGAGTGCCGACCTGCTCTATAACCTCACCGTGTTGTGGGCGTCGGCCGGCGTGCAGCCCGAGGATGTCTGGCGCGAAATGGAGCGGCGCGAGCACATGCTCGGAATTGCCGAGAAGCTGCCGAAAACCGCCGTCAAAATGGCCAAGGAACTGCACAAGGCTGCGTCGCCCCGGATCGGACGGCGACCAATTGTCGCGCTTGCGAGCCGCAATTTGCGCAAGCGCGGCTAGGGCTTCCCGGATTTTTTCAAATTCCCGCGAATTCCCGGCATGGACAAATCCGTCCCATGGTGGTTCATCGCGCCATGCTGAGACGGATTTACGATTGGTGTATCGACGCCGCGCACAAGCCACATGCGCTCTGGATTCTGGGAGCCGTGGCGTTCGCGGAGAGTTCATTCTTCCCGATACCGCCCGATGTGATGCTGCTTCCGATGTCGGTGGCTCGGCCGCGTCGAGCGTGGCTCTTTGCCACGGTATGCACGGTTGCTTCGGTGGCGGGCGGAGTGCTCGGTTACGCCATCGGTGCGCTGCTGTACAATTCAGTCGGGCAATGGCTGATCAATCTCTACGGCCTTGGCAGCAAGGTCGAAACATTCCGCGAGTCCTATGCCCGATGGGGAGCCTTGATCATCATCGGCAAGGGCCTGACGCCGATTCCGTACAAGCTCGTGACCATCACTTCGGGGTTTGCCGGCTACAATATCTGGTTGTTCATTCTATGCTCGATGATCGGTCGCGGGATGCGCTTTTTCATCGGTGCGCTCCTCTTCAACCGCTATGGAGACGTCATCCGCGCAGAACTCGAGAGACGTCTCGGAATCTGGGTTTCGCTGGGTGCCGCGCTGCTGCTGTTCGGCTTTGTCGTTGCCTATAGGCTGCTCTGAAAGCGGCCGTGAATTACCTTGCCGGTTCGCCGCTTGGGGTTACGGTTGATGTCATGCTTGACCGATCCGGCAACCACTTCGCGCCCTCCAGGATACGGGTCGCGGCTCTGGGCACGGCGATGTTGATGCTCGCGGCGGATGTCGCCTGGCCGCAAGCGGCGTCGCCGCCGTCCGCGCCGCCAGCCTCCGTGGTCCAGGCGCCGGATCCTGCGGCGCCGCAGGGCGAGCCGGTGCCGTCACCTCCGCCGCCGCTGCGCCAGGACAATCCAGGCCTGATCAACGAAATCGGCAAACTGTTCGAGAAATCCCTGTCGGCGCTGCCATCGATGAAAAGCCCCAAAGAGACCATCGACGATTTGAACGCACGTGCCAAGGATGCAGGCGAAACCCTGTCGCGCATGGCGAGGCCAGGCTCGATGGTGACGGGACGCGCGATATGTCCGGTCTCGGCCAACGGCGCACCGGACTGCAAGATGGCGTCGGATACATTGTGCAAGGCCAAGGGTTTCAAGGAAGGCAGGAGCCTGAACAGCAATTCGGCGGAAACCTGTTCTGCGAAAATCCTGATTCCCGGCCGCACCCGGAAGCCGGACGATTGCCGGACCGATCATTATGTCACCCGCGCGCTGTGCCAGTAGCGCCGGGATTTAATGCGATGTCGGACTTGCCAACGGCGCGATTGCGTTGTTTGCATGATGTCTGGCATCTTTCGGGCCAATGCATCACACCTTCGCATCCTGTTCTCCCTGAGTGACGAAAAGGATTTCATGAATGTCCATGCCTGCCTTGTTCAAGGGCCGTCTGTCGATACCGGTGATCGGAGCGCCGCTGTTCATCATTTCCGTGCCCGATCTGGTGATCGCGCAGTGCAAAGCGGGAATCGTGGGATCGTTTCCGGCGCTGAACGCACGGCCGCCGGCGCTGCTCGACGAGTGGCTGGCACGGATCAAGGAAGAACTGGCCGCGCACGACAAGGCCAATCCCGACCGGCTCTCAGCACCGTTCGCGGTAAACCAGATCGTGCATCGGTCGAACAACCGGCTCGATCATGATCTGGCGCTTTGCGAAAAGCACAAGGTGCCGATGATCATCACATCGCTCGGCGCGCGCGAGGAACTCAATCAGGCCGCGCATGGCTGGGGCGGCATCGTTTTTCATGACGTCATCAACCAGAAATTCGCGCACAAGGCGGTCGAGAAGGGCGCCGATGGCCTGATCCTGGTATCCGCCGGCGCCGGCGGCCATGCCGGCGAGATATCGCCCTTCGCGTTCGTGGCGGAAACCCGGCAATGGTTCGATGGGCCGATTGCGCTGTCGGGAGCGATCGGCAATGGCCGCGCGATCCGCGCGGTGCGGATCCTCGGCGCCGACTTTGCCTATATCGGCTCTGCCTTCATCGCTACCTCCGAAGCCAATGCGGTGGAGGGTTACAAGCAGATGATCACCACTTCGACGGCGGAGGATATCGTCTATTCGAATCTGTTCACCGGCGTGCATGGCAACTATCTGAAGCCATCGATCGTCGCGGCCGGAATGGATCCGGACAATCTTCCCGAAGTCGGACCCGTCGAAGATGAGTTTCGGCACCGACGAAGCCGGCGAGCGCGCCAAGCCGAAAGCCTGGAAGGAAATCTGGGGCAGCGGCCAGGGCGTCGGCAGCGTCGGCAAGATCCTGCCCGCCGCCGAATTGATCGCACGGTTCAAACGAGAATACGACGAAGCCGTCGATCCGCCGCTGTGATGGATGCCATCTACCGCGTCGAGGGCAATCGCGTCGTCACGAGTCCCGACGCCGCCGGCCCCTGGGATGCCCAGATGCAGCACGGCTCGGCGCCGGCGGCTTTGGTGGTGTGGGCCGCCGAAGCGATCCCGACGCCAGAGCCGATGCGGATCGCGCGCGTGACTATCGATCTGATGCGTCCGGTGCCGGTGGCGCCGTTGACGTTCGAGACCGAAGTGTTGCGGGAGGGGCGCAAGATCCAGTTATGCGCCGTCAAGCTGCGCGCCGGGAACGTCGTCGTTGTCACCGCGACCGTGCTCAAGATCAAGACCCAGGCATTGACCCTGCCACCGGATGTCGCCGACGTGGCCGTCACGCTTCCCGGGCCGGATCAGGCGCGCGAGGAGTTGCCGGACTTTTCCGGAAGCCCTTTTGTGAAGGGCATCTCGATGCGCGCCGCCCACGGCCGGTTTGGCCTGCCCGGTCCCGGCGCGATCTGGTACCGGGTCGACCGGCCGGTGGTTGAAGGCTCGTCGGTTTCGCAAGCCATGCGCGGCGTTGTCGCCGCGGATTTCTGCAACGGCACCTCCGCGGCGCTGGATTTCCGGCAATGGACCTTCATCAATGCCGACCTCACCGTCAGCTTTGCCCGGCAACCGGTCGGCGAATGGATCTTGCTCGATGCGGAATCCTGGATCGGACCGGACGGCGCGGGTCTCGCCGCGGCGCGGCTGGCGGACAGCCGCGGCTATTTCGGCCGCGCCGTCCAGAGCCTCGTAATCGAGAAGCGATGAAGCCGCCAGAGTGGAATGGCTTTGCGTTGAATCGCTTCTGGCGGCGGATACACTTCACCTCTCCCCGCCCGGGGAGAGGTCGATTTGCTCCTGGCGATGCGAAGCATCGTCCAGTGCAAATCGGGTGAGTGGGCGTTGGAAGTACGAGAGACCGTAACCCCTCGCCCCAACCCTCTAAGAGCGAACTTCGCTCGTCTCCAGAAGCCTGCCTTTGCCCGCAGGGCGGTCGGAAAGGCATCGAGCGGATCGGAGTCTCATGTTTCCTCCAGCGGGTTTTGTCATCAGCCTTCGGCCGTGCCAATGTTGCCAAGCGCCAGCACAACGAAACCCGGGCGCGGAACGACAAACGCCATCCAATCAGGGAAACCGCATTTTGAATTCCGCCGACCCACTCGCGCGCTTTCGCGACCGCCTGAGCCTGCCGCTGATCGCAGCACCGATGTTTCTCGTCTCCGGTGTCGACCTCGTCGTGGCGGCATGCCGCAACGGGGTGATCGGCGCGTTTCCGACCGTGAATTGCCGCAGCTCCGAACAGCTCGATGTCTGGCTCTCCGACATTGAAGAGCGGTTGCAGCGCCATTCCGACCAGAATGGAAAACCTTCGGCGCCGATCTGCCCGAACCTGATCGTGCATCGTTCCAACGCGCGGCTGGCGCAGGACCTGCAAGTGCTGCTGCGGCACAAGCCCGAGATCGTCATCACGTCAGTCGGATCGCCGGCGCCGGTGTTGGCGGCGCTGCATGATTCCGGCGCGCTGGTGTTTGCGGACGTCGCCAGCATCCGCCACGCCGAGCGCGCCCTAGCTGCCGGCGCCGATGGACTGGTGCTGCTGACCGCGGGGGCCGGCGGCCAGACCGGCTGGCTCAACCCGTTCGCGTTTGTCCGCGCGGTGCGGACGTTGTTCGACGGACCGGTCGTGCTGGCGGGAGGCATCGGCGACGGTCATGCGCTGCGTGCGGCGCAGGCGCTCGGCTGCGATCTGGCCTATATGGGCACCAAGTTCATCGCCACCCGCGAAAGCATGGCCGACGCCAGATACAAGGAGATGCTGGTCGCCAGCAGCGCCGACGATATCCTGCTGACGACGGCCTTCACCGGCCTGCAGACCAACATGCTGCGGCCTTCCATCACCGCCGCGGGCCTCGATCCCGACGACCTCCCGCAACGCGGCGCCATCGACATCGGCCAGGACATCGACATCGGCGCGCGTGACGCGCGCCCCACCCGGTGGCGCGATATCTGGAGCGCCGGGCATTCCACCTCCGGCGTGACAGGGGTGCTGGCGGTCGACGATCTCGTCGCGCGCACCACCGCGGAATACCGTTCCGCCGATGCTCGGCCTCCGGTCTTAACGCGCCGTTAACCAAACTCGCCCCAACAATCAGGTCCGAGGTCGCCCACCGCCCCCTGCGGAAGGCTGCGCCCGAAACCGCTGCTGAAGGGGATGGGATATGGATTTCGAGACATTCTTTGCGAAGACCCCGGCGACCCTCGACGAGATCCGGACCCGTGTCGCTTACGCGCTCGAGCGGCATCCGCTTTGCCGCAGCGTCCAATTCGACATTGTCAGCATGCCCCGCACCAGCAAGGGCAACTGGACCATCAGCCTGCAATCGGTCACGCCCGATGCGCTGTGGGAGGCTTCCGATATTGTCGCCGACATTCAAGAAGCCTACGATCTGGCCGTCGCCGCCTGACTTTTGGGGCCGCCTCGCCGTTGTTGCTGCGCCGTCGGATCCGCCGATGCCGCGGCGCCGGCACGGTTAAGCCTTAATTACCGCCCAGTTTTGGGCAGAGTCACCGGGGTCGTCGATACAAACGGAGAACGGCTTGACGCGAGCCCTGACGATCATGGCGCTGATAGGTTTGCTGGTCGTCGGTGCGGCCGCCGCCAGCATTCTCGGGCGCGTCGATATACCAGCGCCCCGGTCGGAACTGGCTTCGCCCGTGGTACGGGGCCCGTTCGCGAATCGGGGAGGCAAGACCGACAAACTGACGGTCGGCGGACTTGCGCCGGCGCCGGCCGCGCCGCCGCGAGCGGTCGCCCCGGCAAGCGAACAGCTGCGGCTGGCTTTTGCATCCACCACGGCCGACCTCGACCCGCAGAGCATCGTTACGCCACCGCCGACGTCTCAGCTGCCGCTTGCGCCGCCAAAGGCGAAGCTTGCCGGCAAGCCGTCGCCGCAGAAGTCCTACGCCCTGCTCAGCGACGTGCAGATCGCCGGCATCAAGGAGCGCCTCAAGCTTTCGAGTTCGCAAGAGCCGTACTGGCCGGCGGTGGAAAGCGCGCTGCGCGCCGTGGCCCGGAAGATTCACGAGACGCGGCGAGCCGATCCGCACGCGACCGGCGCGCCGATCGATCCTGATTCGGCCGAAGTCGAGCAGCTTAAATCGGCCGCCATGCCGCTGTTGTTTCAACTGCGCGAGGACCAAAAGCGCGAAGTGCGCACGCTCGCGCGCCTGATTGGCCTGGAGCAGGTGGCGTCGCAGATCTGAGCGCGGCGCCGAGGTTCAGCTTTCTGATTCCGCGAGCCAGAACGCTGGCGCGCCGCTCAGATTAAGAGGCCTGCTCCCGCCATTTCGGATCAGGCCGGAAGGCTTTTTACGATGCGGTCCGCATCGGTCACGAAACCGAAACAGAACTTTACGTTCCAGATCGTCGCCTCACGGCAGAAGTCGGGTGAGGTCGTTCCGCAGCAATCTTCCACGAGTACACAATTGTAACCGAGGAAATGTGCGTCAGTCAGCGAGTGCAGCACGCACTGATCGGTGTTGACGCCGCTGAAGAACAGCGTCTTGACGTCGAGGTTCTTGAGGATGCTGTCCAGTGGCGTATCCCAAAAGCCGCTGATGCGATACTTGTCGACCCTGATGTCTTCAGGAAGTTGCTCGAGCTCGTCGACGACGGCGGCCGACCAGCTGTCCTTCTCCAGCAAATGCGCGCCATTGCCGGGCAGTGCGCCGCCGATGCCGATACCGTTGCCGTCGCGATTGAAAACATACAGCGTGGTCGGCGGCAGGTTTTTGCGATCCGCCCGGTTGCCCCAGTTCAGCCAGATGATCGGAACCCCGGTCGCACGAAGCGCCGGAAGCAGACGCTGCAATGGCTTGATCGGCGCGCGCTCGGGGGTGAGGTCCGCGCCTAGCCAATCGACCCAGCCGCCGGGAGCGCAGAAATCGTTCTGCATGTCGACGACAATCATCGCGGAGCGCTTGAGATCGACCGTGATGGTTTGCGGTTCCGCGGCGATGGTCGCCAGCAACGGCGTTGCGGGGGGCATCGAGAGATCGACATGCGTGGGGCTTACCTTCCAGGCGTAAGCACCGTCGCCAATCTGCGCCATGCCCGCGTCATGTTCTGCAATGGGCATCAATTTCGTCGCCATCTCGCTTCTCCCGAACGTTGCAGACGCAGTTTCGGAGATCAAATAAGCAAGGCACGTGCCAAGCAACGGCAACCGAGGATCACTCGCGTTCAATCGGCATATTGCGGCGGCCTCCGATCCGGCCGCTCTCGCATTCAATCCTGCAGAATTCAACGAAGGTTCGGGTCGCGGGATTGAGGTTTTTTGCGCGTGACCATGCAATGCCAATGTTCATTGTAGGAATATTCGCCGCGACCTCCCGAACCTCGATCCGGTCTCCCTCGAGCGACCACGGCCGATACATCGTGTCGGACAGGATCGTTACGCCGTTTCGAAACGCGATCAGGCCTCGCACCGCTTCGACCGATTCGGTTCGCACGATGATATTGGGTTCGAGCTTGTGGGCTTTCCAGTAGGAATGAGTCGAGATTTCCGCATCGTCGATCAGAAGCTGGATGTAAGGCTGGCGCGCCACGTCGTCGAGCGTGATGATCTCGGCATTGAGCAGGGGATGCTTGGAGGGCAGCCAGAGCCTGCGCATCGAACGAACCAGCGTATGGCTGACCAGGTCAGCGTGCTTGGACAAATTCGACACCAGCATCAGGCCGAGTTCATATTTTCCGGAAACGAGGCCGGCTTCGATGTCGCTCCGCTTCACTTCCTGGATCGACACTTCGATGGCCGGGAAACGCTGGCGAAAGCGCGCGAGCAAAGGCGCGAGAAAATATCCGCTGATCGTGATTGTGACCGCGAGCTGGATACTGCCTGAAATATCGTGGGTCGGCCGCGTCATGGCATAGCCGGCGCTCTCCACGGCGGAGAGAATGTTCCTGCAATGCGCAAGAAGCCGGTGTCCTTCGTAGGTCAGCGTCAGTCCGCGTGGATGACGGTCGAACAGCTTCATTCCCGATACGGCGGTGAGTTCTCCGACCGCCTCGGTCACGGCCGACGGGGAAATGCCGACCATGGAAGCAGCAGCGCTGATCTTTCCGGTCTCCGCCACGGCGACGAAATAGCGAATTTGACGAAACGTGACCGAGGCCATGAACCGATGCGGCTCATGAAATGATTGAGATTCATGCGCGTTGCCGATCTCCAGCTTATTCATGAGGCATATTTCTGCATCGCTGCATCATTCTTAGCCGTAAATCATTCGGAATTTCCGAGATCACAGATCGTAAAACGCAAGTTTACAACGCATAGCGCCGGCTTCAGTCTTGTTCAACCGCCATCGGCGGAATAGCCGCACTGCGCTGGTTGCGCCTTGGCGAATTGGTACAATCATTGATTGCAGGGGAACGAGAATGACGCACAAACTCAAAATTGCAGAAGCTTGCAGCGGGATCGCGCGCGCCTTTGCCCTCGCGATCGTTTGCGCCATCGGCCTGGCGGGAAGCAACATCAATGCGGGCGCTCTTGAAATGTCGCCTGCCGCGAAAGCCGTCGTCGACTACGACAAGGCCTTCACCACTCCGACGAAAAAGTATCGGATTGCCTATCTCACCGAGTGTGTGGACAATCCCTACTGTCTGGCGCGCCTCGAAGGACTTAAGGCAGCGGCGAAGAAATACGGGTTCGAATTCAAGATATTCGACGCGAACTTCAGTCCGGCGACCCAGGCCAAGGTCGTCGAGAATGCCGTCACTGAAGGTTTCGAAGGCTATCTGTTCGGGCCCGCGGCCGCGCAACCCGGATGCGGTCTTTACAACCGCCTCTTGAAGCCCACCGGCAAGCCGGTGGTCTCGATCGATATCGCAATGTGCGGCGATCCCGATTACACGCCCGGCCTTGCGGCGACGCTGACGATGCAGGGCCCCTACCACTTCGACAACATGCTCGACAATGCGTTCGCTTCCTGCAAGGGGGAGTGCAAGGTCGCCGCAGTCGGCGGCTTCGTCGGTTCCGATCTTTTCACTTATTGGGAGGGCGCGATCAAGAAGGCCGCCGCCAAATATCCGAATGTGAAGGTCGTCGTCGACGAACCCGCCAATTTCGACCCGCGTATCGCGCTGAAAAAAATCCAGGACGCGCTGCTGGCGCATCCCGACATCAACATCGTCATCTCCTCCTGGGATGATATGTCGCGCGGCGTCGAGCAGGCCGTGATCGCCGCGGGCAAAACGCCGGGCAAGGATGTCAACATCTTCTCCGGCGGAGCCACCAAGGTCGGCGTCGACAAGGTCAAGTCCGGCAAATGGGCTTCGACGATGGCCTATCTTCCCTATCAGGAAGCCTATTATGGCGCGGTCGCGCTGATGATGGCGCTGGATGGCAAGCCGATCAACGCGCATATCGACGAGGAGCTGCTTCCCGAGATCGTCAATACCACCGGCACCGTCTTCATCAGCAAGGCGAACGTCGACAAGTACCAGCCGGTATACTGAGTCGGACAAACTCTCATGCGTGCGGGGCATCCGGGCATCCCGCACGCGGGAGGGAGCAAAGCAGAGCGGTGGTCGAGCAGGTAATCGGGAACATGACGGCAGAGCGCCGAAACATGCCGATACGAAAGCGTGATTCCAATTCGACGATTGCGATCCGCGTACGTAATGTATCGAAGTCCTTTCCAGGCGTGCAGGCGCTGCGCGGGATCAATTTTGAGCTTCTGAGCGGGGAAGTGCACGGGCTCGTCGGCGCCAACGGCGCCGGCAAGTCGACGTTCATCCGGATGTTGTCCGGCGCAAGCCAGCCCGACACCGGCGAAATCGAGGTTCAGGGGTCACCGCTGCTGTTCGAGGATCCCCGGCTGCAGCGGGGCATGGGCATCGCCGCCATCTACCAGGAACTGACAATCATTCCGGAGATGTCGGTTCTTTCCAATGCCTTTATCGGCAAGGTTCCGAGTCGTTTCTTCTTCACCGACAAAAGGCGGATGGAGCGCCGCTTTGCCGAGTTGTCGCGCTGGATGGGTCTGAATATTTCGCCGCATGTGAACGCCGGCACGCTCTCGGTCGCCAATCAGCAGATGATCGAGATCCTGCGGGCGGTGCAGACCGATCAGAACGTGCTCATCATGGACGAGCCGACGGCGCCGCTGGGTCCCTTTGAGCGCGCGCGATTATACGACCTGATCGGCCGCCTCAAGGAAAACGGGGTGGCGATCATCTTCATCTCGCACGATCTCGATGAAGTCCTGAAATTAAGCGACCGGGTCTCCGTGATGCGGGAAGGCCAATTGGTCGAGACCCGCAATGCTTCGAAATGGACCAAGGACACGCTGGTTCGGGCGATGCTCGGCGACGTCCAGATCGTCGCGGGCAAGAAGCGAAGCCATGCGACGGACGAGGAACTGTTGCACGTCAGCAAACTTGCGTTGCCCGGTCGACTGTTCGGCCTTTCCTTCGGTCTCCATCAAGGCGAGATTCTCGGAATTGCGGGCCTGGTCGGAGCCGGACGCACCGAGGTGTTGCGTTGTATCGCCGGGGCCGAGCCCTCGGCAGAGGGGTCGATGCGCTTTGCCGGCATGGATTGCCCGTGGCCACGAACCATTCGTGAAGCGATCAGGCGGGGCATCGTTCTCGCCCCTGAAGACCGCAAGCGCCAGGGTCTGGTGTTATCCCGCTCGGCGCTCTCGAACCTCATGCTTGCCGATCTTCACGCCGTGGCCGCCGGGTCGGTCATTGATCGCAACAAGGCGCGCACGCGGGGCGAGGCGCTCGCCCGGCAACTTGGATTCAGTTCTAAACGGCTCGATACCGAGGCGCTCAACCTGTCGGGAGGAAACCAGCAGAAGCTCGTGCTTGGAAAATGGCTGAACCGAAAACCAAAGATACTCCTGCTGGACGAACCGACGAGGGGCATCGATCTTGGCGCCAAGCAGGAAATCTTTCAGGCGATCCGCCGTCTCAGTGACGAGGGCATGGGGGTGATCCTGATCTCGTCCGATCTCGAAGAGGTGGTCGAACATTCCGATCGTGTCCTCGTGATGGCGCGCGGTCGCCAGATCGACGTTCTCGACGGCCGCGATGCCACGGTCGAGCGGATTCTGAACCTGATCTTCGCGGTCGAAAGCCGCGCCATCGACGCAGGAGCAAGCTGATGAGCAAAGTGGAGGCCCTTGCCGCGGGGCCGGCACCGCAGACGGCGAACTGGCGCGCGCAGTTGCCGACGTTGATTCGGGTCTACGGCATTGTCCTCACTCTGCTGTTGTTGCTGACCGTGGTCACGATCGGCAACCCGGCGTTTATTTCGCAGCAGAACGTCTTCAACATGGCATCGCAATGGGCCCCGGCGGGGATCATGGCGGTGGGCATGACGTTCGTGATTCTCACCGGCGGCTTTGATCTGTCGGTTGCGTCCGCCTACTCACTTTGTGCGGTGGTCGCGGCCTATGTGGGGCAAACTCACGCGCCGTCGGTCGCGTTCGCGGCGGCGATCGCGGTCGGCCTGCTGTTCGGGCTTGCGAACGGCATCCTGGTCGCGGTGGTTCGCATCAATCCCTTCATCACGACGGTCGGCAGCGGCTTCATCATCAATGGCGTGGCTCTGGTCATGACCCAGAACGCTGCCTTTCTCGTCAATAATGACGATTTCGGAATCCTGGGGGCAGGACGATGGCACGGCGTGCCCTATTCGGGGATGCTGCTGGTGATGTTCCTTGTCGTCTTCGGCTTTGTTCTGGCCCGTACCATCTACGGCGAAGCCATCTATGCGGTCGGCGGAAATTACGAAGCAAGCCGTCTGTCCGGGATACGCGTCAGGACCGTCGTCGCGAGCACCTATGTGCTGATGGGCGGCTGCGTCGGCCTCGCGGGCTGCATCGCAGCGTCCCAGCTCAGTTCAGCGCAGGCCAATCTCGATCCCGGCATTATCTTCGACGTGCTGACGATCGTGGTCGTCGGCGGGACGTCGCTGTCGGGCGGCTCGGGTGCGATGTGGCGAACCGCCGTCGGTCTCGGGATCATTGCCACGATCTCAAACGGCTTCGTGCTCCTCGACATCAGTCCGTATTATCAGTCGATCATCAAGGGCTCGATCATCGTGGCGGCGCTGGCGCTCGATACTGGACTGACCCGTCTGGTGCGGGCTAAATGAAATGGGCCAGGCCGTTTACGGAGCGCTGTTCATCGCGCTCATCAGCCATCGGAGCTTAGCATGAATTTCACGCTGAAAGAGACCACGATCCGCGACATTCAGGCGGCCTATCTCGACGGCAGGCTGACCTGCGTTCAACTGGTGCAGGCCTATCTGGATCGGATAGCGGCCTACGACCAGAGCGGTCCCGCCCTCAATGCATTCGTCAAGCTCAATCCTGCCGCGCTTGAGGAGGCCGCCGCGCTCGACAGGATGTTTGCGCAGACCAAGACGCTGGTGGGCCCGCTGCACGGCATACCGGTGGCGGTGAAGGATCAGGCCGAGACCAAGGGTATCGAGACGCGGTTCGGATCGGTGGCACTGTCGGGTTATGTTCCCGAAAAGGATGCCACCATCGTCACGAAGATGAAGGCCGCCGGTGCGATCATTCTGGGCAAGACCGCGATGCCGGATTTTGCGACATCATGGTTCGGCTATTCGTCGGTGAACGGTGAAACCAAAAATCCCTATGATCTCGATCGCGATCCCGGCGGCTCCAGCGCCGGCACAGGAGCCGCGATCGCCGCCGATCTCGCGACAGTCGGGATTGGCGAAGACACCGGCGGCTCGATACGGCTCCCGTCCAGCTTCAACAGCCTCGTCGGCGTGCGGGTGACGCCCGGCCTCATCAGCCGGACCGGCCTGTCGCCGCTGGTCGTCTTTCAGGATACCGCCGGACCCATGGGCCGAACGGTGACCGACACCGCGATCTTGCTGGATGCGCTGGTCGGCTACGATCCGCAGGATCCCTATACAACGGCGTTTGTCATTGCCGATCACAAGGGCAGCTATACTCAAAATCTGGACGCGGGCGGACTGAAGGGTGCTCGCATCGGCGTCCTCAAGGAAGCGTTCGGCAGCGACGAGAATCCCGACTGCGCGCAAGTCAACGCAGTCATTCGCGCGGCCATCGAACAGATCAAGTCCGCCGGCGCGGAGATCGTCGAGGTCAGCTTGCCCAATTTGATGGACTTCGTCGTCGAAACGTCGCTCTACATCACGCATTCGCGACACGACATCAACAAATTCCTGTCGTCGCGCCCGTCATTGCCTTATGCGTCGATCGACGCGATCTACAGGGATGGCCGCTATCACAAGAATCTCGATCTGATCGACGATATCATGACCGGACCGGCGCAGCCGGACGAGGACCCGAGCTACTATCGCAAGCTCGCCGCGAGGGACGCCTTTCAGCGTGCCGTCGTCAAAATCATGGCAGACAACCGGCTGACTTCCATGTGCTTCCCGCCGAGCCAGGTGCTGCCGCCGACCCGCGAAGAAATTCGCAACGGTCGCTGGCCAGTCCTCGGCTTTCCGACCAACACGCTGATCGCGGCCCAGACCTGGTTGCCGTCGATCTGCCTGCCGGCCGGTTTCACGCCGGCGGGAGTCCCGGTCGGCATTGAGATGGTCGTGTTGCCCTACCACGAACCGGATCTGTTCAAACTGGGCTATGCGTTCGAGCAGGCCACTCATCATCGCCGTCCGCCCCCGAGCACGCCCGCTCTTTGACCCCAAGACCTCGTTCGCTCTTGTCTTCACGGAACTGACATCCCATCCCGGGAAAGCAGCAGCCGAGGCATGACGCTTTCGCTTGAGCGAAGGCAACCAAGGACGGTAATGAAGAACGTGATTGTCACAGCGCAGCGGAGTTGGCGGGCGTAACGCGATGACGAGACCCTTGTCGATTGCCATTATCGGTGCCGGGATGGGCGGCCTCGCCTCGGCGGCAGCCTTGAGGCGCGTTGGCATCGACGTCGCCGTGTACGAGCAGGCCACGCAGTTCACGAGGCTCGGCGCTGGAATCCAAATTGGCTGCAATGCCATGAAGGTTCTGCGCGGGCTTGGACTCGAGTTCAAGATTGCGTCAGCAGTCGTTTTACCCGCGCTCCTGGAACAACAGGGATTGGCGAACCGGCGAAGTCAAATTCGACATGGTTTTCGGTGAAGTCGCCGAACAGAAATTTGGCGCTCCCTATTTGCTGGCTCATCGTGGCGATCTGCATGCCGCTCTGGCGAGCGCCGTTCCCGACGAATGCATCAAGTTGAGCCACAGGCTGGTCGGTCTGGATGAGACCAGTGACGGCGTTCGCCTCACTTTTGCCAATGGCGCAACGGCGGTCGCCGATGCCGTCATTGGCGCCGACGGCGTTCATTCGGCGGTCAGGCACATGCTGTTTGGCGCTTCACCGCTGAACTTTACCGGGCGCATTGCCTATCGAACGACTTTTCCGGCCGGCCTGCTGCAGGGAAATAAGATAGACGATTGCACCAAGTGGTGGGGCGAAGACCGGCATATCGTCATCTATTACGTCAAGCCCGACCGAAGCGAAGTGTATTTCGTAACCAGCCAGCCGGAGCCGGAATTCAAAATCGAATCATGGTCGGCCAAGGGCGACGTCAAGGAATTGCGTAGGGCTTTCGAGGGCTTCGACCGCCAGGTCGGAAATGTACTGGCCGCCTGTCCGGACGTGCACAAATGGGCGCTGGTCGATCGCGATTCGCTGGATCGCTGGGCGCAAGGCAACGTGACCTTGCTCGGCGACGCCTGCCATCCGATGACGCCTTACATGGCGCAGGGCGCCGCGATGGCGGTGGAAGACGCCGCGGTGCTTTCGCGTTGTCTCGACGGCGTTGAGCGGGACGGCGTTTCCGGTGCATTCCGGCGGTTTGAGGCGACCAGGAAACAGCGAACGACGCGGGTTCAGCAAACGTCGCGGACCAACACCTGGCTGAAGGACAAGACAGACACCGACTGGGTCTACGCCTACGACGCCTGGACCGTCCCGTTGGCCGCGTAGCCGCGGGGCACCGGCGGACGCAGCTTCGGAGTTGGCCGTCTCTCTGATGGAGATCGAGAGACGGCCTTTCCGAATGGACAACATCCGCCGGCCGAGCAGCGACGGTCTGGCTCTGCGACCTGCGCCTTACTTCGTCAAGCTGACGGGCTTGAGCGTGAACGGGCCTGGATCCTTCCCCTTGTTGTCGCCGATGATGTAGGACAACTTGCCTTCCGCGACCCACCCGATATTGCCGACCTGCGTCACCGAGACCGGTTCGGAGAGGCCGTCCGCGATGGTATCGACCTGGGCCTCGTCACCCTTCACCGTGACCTTGGCCAGCCGGCCCGCGCCTTCGATCAGCAGGAAGCTGTCACCGAATGCGCGCATCGCATCCGCATGGTCGATCGCGCGGGACGTTTTCAGCTCGGTCACCGCGCCGGCCTTGCCGTCCTTGACCGCGATCTTGAACAACTTGGCCGGAATGAACGTCGTGACGTAGAGATTGCCGTCCGCTCCGACCGCGATGCCGTCGAGGCCGACACCATCCTTCGCTGGCGCGAGCAAGGGATCCGTCGCCCAGGCTTCGAGCGCGGTGGCGCCTGGCTTCAACCTGTACACGTTGGGGGTGAACGAGTTGGAGACATAGGCGGACCCGTCATTGCCGACGGCAATGTCATTGCACAGGGATTTTGGATCGGGGAGTCCAAAGCTGCCCTTCGGCGCGCCGCTGGCGAGATCAAAGACTTTCAGCCAGGCCCCTTTGGTGTCGCCGGGGCCGGGAACGCCAAAGCCCGTGATGTCGTTGGAACAGACATACAGCAGGCCGCCCTTTTCATCGGCCAGCACACCGAGCGTCGAACGGCTGCCGGCGGCGCCGGGCTGGATGAACTGTTCTGTTTTCCCGCCGGGCGAGGCCTTCACCACGCCCCCGAGGTTGAAGCTGCCGGCATAGAGGGTACCGTCCTTGGTGGACGTCACGCTCTCCGGAAAGCTCTTGTCGGGAACGCCGACCGGTGCGGACTGGGCAAGCGCCACGCCGCCGAGGGCGACGCCGAGCACGAGTGCCAGTCCGGTTTTGCCGAGCGCACGTGCGCTACGGCTCTTGAGCAATTCTCCCTGTGCAAGCGAATTTAGAGTAACGCTGCGTTCTTGGTTCATGATTGAGATTCCTGAATCGACATGAGATGAACGAGGCAATGCCTCAGGGGCCGATCATCATCAGCCATCGGTTCGCTGCGGCGCCATGGCGCAGGGAAAGTGCTGCCATCCCACGATGGCGGCCCAGACTAATCCGATGGTGTAATCCTAGGCCACCGTTTGAAAACTTGGAAGCGTGACGTTTGCCAAAGAGAGCAGGTCGGCAATGTGCGAATGTCGCGAGAGCGCCTGATTGCGACCAGGCTTGCCAAACGACATATGGAACCAGCAGAACGCGAAAAATCGCGCCTCTCCGGTCGTTATATTAGGATAAATATATCGTATTTCACAAAAACGTAAAGATGTGGGAAGCCGCCGAGGTGCTTCCGAGGCCTCGGATGCCGGTTTGGCAGGTGTTTTTCGAACAGGCTTCGCAGGCTGACATAACCGTCCGTGCGGCTCGACTTGATCCGGCAGCGGAAATGCCGCCCGCCGTATTGCCAGCGGGCCAAATGGACGATATCGTTATATCTAATAAATATAACGTTTGGAAGATTCGGTGTCCGACCTGTCTGTCGTCAACCTCAATCACCGTCCCGGGACCAGCGCTCTGCTGCTTCGCGGGCGGAACGACCCGCCGCCGCTGGTGATGGCCGATGCAAAGGGCCGCAGGTCCAGGATCTGGGACATCGCGCCGACGCTGCATTGTTCGATCATCGGGACGTGTCTCTCGGCTGCCGAGTTACGCCAGTTTTTCATCAAGCTTGGCGATGCCGACGCCAGAACCGCGTCGGATCATACGCTGCACAGCTCCGGCGTTCGCGCCGCGGGAAAACACGACCTGGTCGGGAAATTGCTGAACAAGGCGCTGGACAACCGCCATGAGGCGGCGATCAGGCGTTTTGCGAAAGCCTCAAACCCGACGCAGGTGAGAGCGCTTTGGCAGCAGGCGTTCGAACAAGGCGGCATTCCCGGCGGCTACTGGGCGGTTCTCACCCATCCCGCGACCGATCGTCCGCTTGTCGAGGAGGTTTTCGGCCAGGTGCATATGCTGTCGCATATGGTCGGCTCCTCCAACCGGATCGACATCACGCGACTGCGCACGCTCGAACGTGAACTCGGCGAACGCGACGACAAGATTTCCCGGCAGGAGGCCCGTCTGTCGGAAGGCGCGCGTGAGCGCGCGGAGCTCTTGCGCAAGGTCGAAGACCTCGAGATGGCGGTTCGGCGGCGGGAAATCACCGCGCGGACGGCTGCCGAATTGACGACCGGTACCCTCACCGGGTCCACGCTGCTGCAGCGGCTGGATGCGGAAAAGGCCCGATCGAGCAATCTGGCCTCGCGCGTCGCGGAGCTGGAAGACCAGGTGAAGAAGGCGCAGAAATTCGCAGCCGCCCTGAACAAGCAGAACGACCAGCTTCAGCGCGAAGTCATAGCACTTGAAGCCGAACTGAAGATGGATGAAGCGGACCAGCCCGGCCTCGATATCGAACACGAACTGAACGGCCTCACGGTGCTGTATGTCGGTGGACGCCCCGGATTGATCGATCAGCTGAAAGCGGTCGCCGTCAGGCGAGGGGGCACGCTACTTTCGCATGACGGCGGCATCGAAGAAAACCTTGCCGCGCTGCCAGGCTTGGTAAGCCGGGCCGATGCCGTTTTCTTTCCGATCGATTGCATCAGCCATGCCGCGGTGGGGCAGATCAAGAAATATTGCCGCGATGGACAGAAGCCATTCGTTCCGCTTCGGACCGCGAGTGCTGCGAGCTTCATTTCCGCCATCGGCCATCAGGATGTCTTGCAAAATAGCCGGCTGGCCCGGCTTTAGGAAAGATCCCGGAACAGGGCTGATGCCCAACGAGTAGGGCGGCGGCCGTGCGGGTTCGATCCCAAGTTCAATTCACTGGAACGCCGCCCTGGATGCAGGCTCGGCCAGCAGGGCCTCGCCGAATTCGTTTCGCTGCTGGCGCTGGAGCGAGAAGCAGGCGCTAAAGCCGTCCGCGGTTCGCAGCGTCACCAGGACTTGAGCGGGATCGGACGACTGCTCGATAGCCCAGGACGCCAGCGGGTAGGCATAATACAGGCTCCGGTCACCAAAACGGGTCTGCAGCGCCTTGGTGATCAGGCCGGGCAGCGTCATGGCGAGCGAACCGGCATCATTCAGCGAAAGCGTGACGGTGGCCGGCGGCCGGCAGAGTCGACGAAACCAAGCGAGATGGCGCCGCCATCGGCGGCAACTTCGCATGTGGTCAAGGTCTCGATGTCGATCTCCATCCAAAGGCTCCGTCGGTCGCCTATCGTTATATTAAAAAGAATATAACGTGGTTGTTATGGCGTCCAGATCGGCCTTCGGATGAGAATGCGTTGACCCTTTCGGGTTTAGCGGCTCGATGGAGCGGCTTCGCGATTTTGGCAGAAAAAAACCGTCGCCTGGATAACCAGGTGACGGTTTTTCTGTCGCTCCGCACCGCTCGTTAAATGCGAAGATCGACAGGGTAGGTCCGAATTCTCTTCCGCCAGTAAGTACGCCGACCCTTGAAGTTGAAGGATCGCTTTCACCCGAACTTTACCGTGTGACAGAGAGCCGGCGCCTCACTTCAGACACAGGCCGACGGTTGGGGTCGTTCCGCATTTCGCTCCATCGGGTGCGCCACCACTGGGGCAAAATACCGACACCAGGACTTCGTTCGCCTCGCAGCTCACGGCGCCATCGGCCTGTACCGATCGAATGGAAGCGGCGGACGGCCCAGCATCGCCCTTCGGTCCGGCATCGCCTTTTGGTCCCGGTGCGCCTTGCGGTCCTTGCGGTCCTTGGGCGCCAGGCAGTCCCTGGGCCCCGGGCAGTCCCTGAGCCCCGGCCGGCCCTTGCGCCCCCGGCTGTCCCTGAGCGCCCGGTTCGCCCTGAGCGCCGGCCTGTCCCTGAGCCCCCGGCACGCCCTGGACGCCTTGCGCGCCCTGCGGACCGGCCGGGCCTTGGGCACCGGGTTCGCCCTTGGGACCCGGCGGGCCCCGGATCCCTGCCGCACCCGGCGAGCATCATCGCCGTGCCAATAATAATGACGACCGTCACGATCTTTTTCATTTGATCCTCCCCAGCGATATTTTCCGGCGATTAGAATGAAGAAAGCACAAGACCGCAACAGAAAACCCGCCGGCATGAACGGCCGGCTGATTTAATTTTGGTAGCAGCGGAAACCGGGAGTGCGCCGAACAGGGCGTCAATATTTCGGGATCAGGCGTTTCTCCAGGGTCTCGATCCGAGGCTTCATTCGGAGGAAAGCGGGTGAATTCCGAAATCGCACGAGCCAGTTGCATTTCCGAGATTGACAGGCTCGGAGCCGTCAAATCTCCTGTCTCAAAGCTGCGGTGGATGCTTTTGTAATGCCCGTCCGCCGGCGGGAGCGGCGAATTCATGGTTCGTCGTCAAGCGAGGGTATGTCTTTCCTGGATCGGGATAGTTTGCAGCCAAACATCGTATTCGCGTTCGGCAAGATTGACTTGCGTGTCGGTCTCGGCGTCCCGCATCAGGCGAGACAGACGCCATCCTTCGAGATCGTCGCCGCCTCGGATCGCCCGTCGACGAACGGCTTGCGCAGCAATGTTCAGAATTCGGCAGCGTTGACCAAAACTTGCGGGTGATTTTGTGTTGATCTCCATCATCGCGTTATCCTTCGGTTGCCGGGTCAACCGAAGCATTGACCTATGGTTGCATGCGCAGAGCCAACGCGGTTAATTCCGCGATAATGGCATGAAGCTGCCGGACCGGCCCCGCGGCTTGATGTCGACGGCCTGGCACTGTGAGGCCGGATCTCAGCGCGCACCTTTCAAGTTGCATGACGTCGAGCAAGTCGTGGTGACCCCACGGTCACATTTGATGCAGACGTCCATGCACTGTTCGAGCACCTTCGGGTTGTAGGAGGGGTAGATGTTGGTCGCGCACTTGTTGGTGGCTTCCGTATCTCCAGGAGAACAGGAGACCACATCGAAAACCGCAGCGATCAGAACAGCGAAGCGCCACATGAGGCCTCCTGTCTTATTCCCTGGCTGATACTGCGCCAGCGCTTCGGTTCCCGCGAGCCCCATCAAACGAGCTTTCAACCGGCATGGGTACGGCCTTCGGGCTTTCGTACCCTATGCTGCGCCGCGGCGAGCCCGTTTGCCCGACCGCGTGACGGCCGTCACGGTCCTGATTTGAATGGGCCGAACCACGGTGTTACCCGATCGCGATCGCCACTTTCCCAAAGTGCGCTCCGCTCGCCATGTAGGTAAAGGCCTCCCTGGCCTGATCGAAGGAAAAGGTCTTGTCGATCACTGGCTTCATTCGATTGACGGTGATCGCATCGACCAGGGCCTGGAGATCCTCGACGGATCCGACAGTGACGCCTTGCAGGCGTTGCTGTTGCATCACCATCAGCGGAAGCCGAAGTTCGGACGGCGGCGGTCCGGCAAGCACCCCGATAAATGCGATGGTACCGCCGATCCTGAGGGCCCGGATCGAACTCGTTAAGCGTGCCGACCCCGCCGACTTCCACGACAAGATCGACACCGTGCCGGCTCCATTCACGGGCTTTCTTTCCCCAGTCGGGCGTGTTCCTGTAGTTGAGTGTCAGGTCGGCCCCGAGCTTCTTGAGCCGATCGATCTTGGCGTCGCTCGACGAGGTCGCGATCACGCGTGCGCCGCACATTTTCGCGAACTGGAGTGCGAAAAGAGACACTCCGCCAGTCCCTTGCACCAGAACGGTCTGTCCCGGCTTGACGCCTCCGAGCTTCACGACTGCGCTCCAGGCCGTGAGGCCGGCGCAGGGAAGGGCAGCAGCTTCGATGTCGCTGAGGTGCTCCGGCGTCTTTACCAGCGCGCGGGCGGGAAAGACCCGATACTGCGTGAGAACGCCATCCACTGAGCCACCAAGTGCTGCGCCCATTTTCGCTTCGCTCGGTTCACCGCCAATCCAGTTTTGGAAGAAACTGCCGATGACACGGTCGCCCGGAGCGAATCCTCGCGTGTCGGCCCCTATTGTCTCGATCACGCCTGCGCCGTCCGAAACGGGCACCAGGGGAAACTTCTGACGCGAGCCATACCCTCCCTTGATCGTGAGCAGATCGCGATAGTTCAGGGTTGCTGCCTTGAGCCGAACCAGCACTTCTCCCGCACCCGGCGTTGGCACCGGCTTATCCACCAACGCAAGTCCGTCAACTCCGTTTGGTCCGTTAATCTCGTAGCATTTCAATGGCCGTCTCCTGCGACGCACTTATGCGGCGACGATTGTTCCGTTTCGGTTTCGCCGAACCTATCTTCATTCGTGCTGCCACGCAAAACGACAATCTTGCGCAAGGGACTTCGCCGTTTCATGCTCGCGGCGTCGCCTGAATTCGCCCGATCGACTTATCGAATCCACGATCAGGGGTGGCCGGGATGGCCGCGCGCTCAACCCGTAGCGGCTTGCCGAGACCGGGCTGCGGACGCATTGTTGGCCGATGGGCACAAAATCGCGCGAGAGCATTGACGGCAATTCGATCCGGCATTCGGTTGCCGGTGATATGACGTCCGCGGCACGCGTGGCTGGTCATTGACCATGGCCTGTCGCTGGCTGATCCTCGCGGACGATCTCACCGGTGCCGCGGATTGTGCGATCGCCTTTGGCAGAAGGGGGCATGCGGCTGTCGTGACGTGGGGTGAAGTCGGCGACGCTTCGGATCGCCGGCTGCCGGTTCTGGCCTATGATGCAGCGAGCCGGGGCCTTGCGGCCGAGGCCGCCGCGGGCCGCCATGCCGATGCGCTGGAGCGCTTGTCCGGGCCGGGACGTCTGCTGTTCAAGAAAATCGATTCGACGTTGCGGGGACAACCCGCAGCGGAGATGGCTGCAGCACTCGCCCATCTGAAGTCACGGTCGGGTTCCGCATTTGGTGTTTTCGCGCCCGCCTTTCCGGCCACCGGCCGCACCACCGTCGACGGCCGCGTCCTGGTCAACGACCGTGCGCTCGAACAGGCCGAGGTCTGGCAGCGCGACCACACTTATCCGAATGCCGATCTCGTCGACGTTCTCGCCACCGCGGGGATTCGCGGCGAAAAAGTCACGCTCGGGACCGTGCGCGGCGGCGATCTCAGGGCCATGTTCGCGAGGTTGGCCGGCGAGGGCGATATGATCGCGGTCTGCGATGCCGAGACCGACCGCGATCTGCATTTGATCGCGGAAGCGAGCCTGCCCAACTCTTCAGCGACAATGTCTTCAGCGACGGCGTCTTCATCGACTTTCTTCATCGGCAGCGCCGGTTTCGCCCATGCGCTGGCCGGCCTCGATGCCGGCGATGTCGTCGAACCGCCGCGGATGACGGCGAGCGCATCCGGCACCCTGATCGTGGTAGGTTCGCTTGCCGGTGCATCCCGCTCCGCCGCGCGCGAACTGGAGGCGACCGGTACCGTGGCGCATTTCCCGGTCGCGCCGGAAACGTTGCTCGACGGCGGCGCGGGCCGTGGGTCACTTGCCGCCGACGTGATGAAACGGCTTTCCGGCGGCGGCGATGCGCTGATCGAGATCATGATGGATGACGAGCCCGACCTATCGCTCGGCCCACGGCTTTCGCAAGCCCTCGCCGACGCGCTGCAATCCGTCGTCCCCGCAATCGGCGCTTTCGCTGCGACCGGCGGTGAAACCGCTGCCATGCTGCTGTCGCGCTTCGGTGTTAACGGCATCCGTCTTGCCGACGAGATCGAGCCGGGCGTGTCGCTCGGCCTTACCCTTGGCAAACTATCCGTTCCGGTTGCTACCAAAGCGGGGGCATTCGGTGACAAACTCAGCCTCATCCGCATCAGCGAACGTCTTCACGCCGTTCGAATCAAAGGAAGCTTCACATGACCCGTCCGACCATTGCGATCACCATGGGAGATCCGGCCGGCATCGGGCCCGAGGTCATTATGAAGGCGCTGGCGCTGCCGGGCACGCAGGCGATCTGCCATGCGCTCGTGATCGGCGACGCCAACCGTCTGCGCAGGGCCGGCCGGATTGTCGGCGTGTCGCTCGAGGTCGACGCGTTGAGCGATGCAAGGGATGCGGACTTCTCGTCCAAGGCCGTGCAGTGCCTGGACCTGAAGCTGGTGCCGGACGATTTGCCGTTCGGCAAGATGTCCGCGGCGGCAGGCGAGGCGGCCTATCGCTATATCGAGAAGGCCGTGCAGGTGGTGCAAGCGGGTTTCGCGCAAGCTATCTGCACCGCGCCGCTCTCCAAGGAAGCGCTGCATGCGGCCGGCCATAAATATCCCGGACATACCGAGCTATTGGCGCATCTGACGGGTACGCCGGAAGTATCGATGATGCTGGTATCGCCGAAACTGCGCGTCATTCATGTCACCACGCATATCGGCCTCTTGGACGCGATCGAGAAGATCGAGCCCGGCCTTGTCGAGCGCGTGATCGCGCGCGGGCATGAGGTGCTGGTGCGCGCCGGCATCGCCAATCCCAGGATCGGCGTCTGCGCCATCAATCCGCATGCCGGCGAGAACGGTCTGTTCGGTCGCGGCGAGGAAGCCACCAAGATCACGCCGGCCGTCGAAGCCTGTCAGCGCAAGG
Source organism: uncultured Pseudomonadota bacterium (assembly GCA_963727225.1). GTDB lineage: Bacteria > Pseudomonadota > Alphaproteobacteria > Rhizobiales > Xanthobacteraceae > Bradyrhizobium. The sequence continues at coordinate 35,164 of CAVSFN010000006.1, forward strand.
GCTGGGACGTGCGCGGACCGCTTCCCGCCGACACGCTGTTCTTCCTGGCCGGACGCGGCGACTACGACATGGTGGTCGCGATGTATCACGATCAGGGCCATGGACCCATCAAGGTGCTGGGGCTGGAAGCCGGCGTGAACATCACGGTCGGGTTGCCGGTGATCCGCACCTCGGTCGATCACGGCACGGCTTTCGACATCGCGGGCAAGGGCATCGCCGACGAGCGCAGCCTGATCGAGGCGCTGCGGCAGGCGGCCGATCTCGCGCCGAAGCGATCACCGCCTGACGCTCGAATGCTTACTAACGTAAGCTAACCGTTAACTTTGTTCCGAAATTCCTTGGAAAGCATCGGGACCGCATACTGATGCCTGCAAAGCAAGCAGGGTTGCCGATTTGTCAGTCACGCTGGAAACAGTCGAAGTCTTCATGGGGCACGGAAGGCGCACTATCGCGTTCCCTGCCGCGCTGGAACGACAGTTCGAGCAAGACACGCAGGAGCGGCGGTGCGCGCGGCTCAGAGTAGGTATCCTTGTTTCCGCCGTCCTCTACAATTTCTTCTTGATCGCCGATTGGCTGCTCGTTCCTGACGTCCTCCGCGCTGCCATATTGCTTCATCTCGGCCTGGTCACGCCGTGGATGCTGTTTGCAGCTTGGGCGATGACAAAGCACCCACGACCCTTCGTTCGCGAATGCTTGGCGGCCAGCGTTCCGCTGTTTATCATTTTGCAAATAGACTACGGCTTTGCGTCGACGACAAGCGAAAGTGCCGCGCATTATCAATACGTGGTCATTCCGACTCTTCTATATGCGAACGTGTCGCTGCACCGGCTGCCATTTCGTTTTGCACGCGTCGTGACTGCCGTCATCGTCATTTGTCATGCGGCTGTCGTCCTGTCGGCCAACTACATCTCCAATCCGGTCGCGGTCATGATCCTCGTGCAACTCGCGATCTGCGCGTACATCACGCTGGTTGCCAATTACACGATGGAGCGCGACTTGAAACGCGCTTATCTATTCTCCCTGCGCGACCGCTTACGTCATTCACTGGCCGATGCAGCGTCAAAGCGCGATGCCCTCACCGGTCTGGCGAACCGCCATCATTTGGATATAGAGCTGCGCAGGCTGTGGGCAATAGATAACGAGCGAGCCAACGACAGTGTCGGTAATCATGATGGATATCGACCACTTCAAGCGGCTCAATGATAAATATGGCCATGGCGCTGGCGATCTCTGCTTGAAGCGAATGGCTTCGATCCTTCTCGCCGAGCTCGGCGCCGCGTCGGAAGTCGTAGTCCGTTACGGCGGCGAGGAATTTCTGATGGTGCTGCCCGAGGTGCAGCTGGTGGATGCGATGCGGGTAGCCGAAAGGATTCGACGGTCGGTCGAAAGGGCAACCATTCCAAACGAAGGGCCTGGTCTGGTTGGGATCGTCACAGCGAGCTTCGGCGTCGCGTCGGCTTATGTAAGCGAACTCACGGCGGCAGAGTTGATTGCCGTCGCGGATACGGCTCTCTATGCGGCAAAGCAAAAGGGGCGAAACCAGGTGTGGCCACCGCTTGTGGCACCAAGCGATGCCTCGAACATCGAACAGATATCGTTTCGGGACCGCGCCTGAATCCCCGCAGTAGCTCCGGTGCCGATCACACGCGTTCCGTAACCAGGAACTACCGATGCAAATCCAGCGTAATATAGCGCAGTGCCAGCCTTTGGCGTCGACCACCGGCATGATGCCGGCGGTTTAGGCGACATCACCAGGGCGCGCGTGCACACAAGGCTGCGGGGTGCGACGGGCACCCGGCTTTCCCCCGCTCGGCATTTTTCGCTGCCCCGGGAAGTTCGACCCGGGTTTGATCCAGCGCAAAGGCAAAGGCCATTTTGAGGTTACGATATTCAATCGGTTACTCTGTGGATCGCCGACATGATCATTGAGCGCTTGTCCCAGGAACATCGCAATATCGAGACGCTGCTTGCTGTCCTTGAGCGCGAACTGCAGATTTTCGACCGCGGGGACCGCCCCGACTATGAGGTTATTCGCGCGATTATCAGCTATTTTGAGGTTTACCCGGAGGCGTACCATCATCCTCAGGAAGACCTGGTCTTTGCCAAGCTGAAAATTCGCGATCCCGCTGCGGCTGCAAAGATCGGTAACCTCGCACTCGAACACCAAAAAGGCGCTGAGCGTTTGCGCCGCGTCGCCCAGGCAGTCGATAGTGTTCTCGCGGATCGTGAAGTCCTTCGGCAAAACGTGGACAACATCGTTCGCGATTTTATAGAGCACGAGCGCCATCACATCATGATGGAAAATCGTGATTTCTTTCCTGCCGCCCTCAAGGCGTTGGAACCTCAGGATTGGACGGAGATCGCTTCGGCCGTGACCGGCCACAAGGATCCGCTGTTTAGCGACGTCGCCGAGAAGAGCTTCGATGGGCTGCGCGCGCATATCTTGCGGCTGGAGCAAGAGGCTGAAGCTGAACGAAGCTAGTGGGGTTTCATTCCGGTTGCGCGTCCTGCCGCGCTTGGCCGGGCGTCGGCTTTGTGCCTGGCGGCGACGTCAGGCCGCTGCCGCCACGCCAATGGTGATCCAGAGCCAGATTTGATCCAGCGCAAAGACACCCCGCGCCGGCTTGCTACCAATATACTTTTAACCATGGAGGGTGCGGTGACGACAGTCCAAGGTGAACCTTATCCTTTTGTTACGAAGATGATCGATCTGTTCGGCGATTGGCTCAAGCAGCGGCGAGAGTTGAGGGAGCTGATGCAGCTCGAGGCCGATCCTGGCGAGCTGGAACGGGTCGCGCGCGAGTTCGGCGTCACGCCCGGCGATCTCCACATGCTGGTGCAGAAGGGCGCGCTTAGCGCGGACGAATTGCCGAAAATGCTTGAAGTGCTGGGCATCGACGAAGCTGCCATCTCGCGGGCGGAGCCAGCCTTGCTGCGCGATATGGAGCGCGTATGTTCATTCTGCACGCACAAGCGTCAGTGCAATCGGGAGCTCGCGGCCGGCACAGCCCCGTCGAATTATGTGGAATATTGCGGGAACGCCGATGCGATCGACGAGCTGAGGCTCAAGAGCTGAGATGCTTTTTGGATAGAGCGCATCCACCGAGCACGTTTTGTCACCGCGCTTCAATAAAAAAGCCGCCGGCAAACCGGGGTCTCACCTCTCGTTGTCGGGATGGCCGGCGTCGCTGTTGCCCTAAAGCATCAGTCGGATTCCAATTTCCGCAACCGCGCGCAATCCTTTTGACTGTGCATCGTGACGGTAGTTCCATTCGGGCAGCCGAGGGGTGTTCCCCAAGCACGGCAGGTGTACGTACCATGCGCAACCATGACTTCGTATCCGATGGGTTCCTTGCGGTAATCGCAACCAGCCTTGTGCTGCTCTGCTCGGGCTTGCTCGCGATCGCATTCGCCTAAATCGGTACCCGGCGCCCGCTACATCGCGAGATAACGCCGGCGGATGTCTTCATTTCCGACAAGGCCAGCCGTATCCTGGCGATGCACCACCTTTCCCTTGTCGATGACAACCGCTTCCTCGGCAATCCGCAGGCAGAAATGCATGTTCTGCTCGGCGAGCAGGATGGTGGCGCCGCTGGCTCCCAGTTCGCGCAAGTACCCTAGCGATCGTGGCGACGACGATCGGGGCCAGCCCTTCGCTCGGCTCATCCAGCAGCAGGACCAGAGGATTGCCCATCAAGGCACGCGCGATGACCAGAAGTTGTTGTTCGCCGCCTGACAGGCGACCCGCGTCGCGCGACCGTAGTTTTGCGAGTAACGGGAAGGTCTCCCAGATCCGCGGCAGGGTCCAGTCTCGCCGTCCGTCCGGACCGTTCTTGGCCGCGATCAGGAGATTGTCCTCCACGCTGTGCTCGGGAAACACCTGCCGGTCCTCGGGCACGTAGGCGAGGCCGAGCCGGGCACGCGCATGTGCCGGCGCGCGGGTGATGTCGCGGCCGGCGAAGAAGATGCGGCCGCTCCTGGCCGGCATGATTCCCGCAAGCGTCTTCATGGTCGTGCTCTTGCCCGCGCCGTTACGCCCGAGCAGCGCCAGCGTGCGTTTTTCCGCTAACGCGAGATCGACATCGAACAGGATCTGGCTCGCGCCGTAGAAGGCGCTCACTCCTTCGGCGCGCAGCAGGTCCGTCATGTCGCGTCCGCCTCCGTGCCGAGATAGGCTTCGATCACGGCCTTGTTGTTCCGGATCTCGTCCGGTGTGCCCTCGGCCAGGACGCGGCCGTAGCATAGCACGCGGATGGTATTGGCGATCTGGAAGACGATGTCCATGTCGTGCTCGATGAAGATCAGCGTGAGCTGGCGCTGTTCCCACAGTTTGCGCACGCGTTCGATCATGCGCCAGCGCTCGTCAGGGCCCATGCCGGCCGTCGGCTCGTCGAGCAGGAGCACCCTGGGCTCGAGCGCGAGCGCGATGGCGATATCGAGCAGCTTCTGGTCACCGTGGGAAAGGATCGCGGCCTCTACATTCGGGACCTGGGTCAGGCCCACCAATTCCATCACCTCTTCGGCTCGCTCGCGTACGCCGGGTGGCGGAAAGCGGCGGGTGAGATTGCCCCACTGGCCGATATGGGCGGTAACGGCGGCCATCAAATTCTCCCTAACCGTCATGGTCGGAAAGCAGCTTGCCACCTGAAAGGCCCGTCCGATGCCCCGGTGCATCCGTTCGCTCCTGGAGAGACCAACGATGTCCTGACCGTCGAGCAGCACCTCACCCTGATCGGGCGGGAACGCGCCGCTGATCAGGTTGAAGAAAGTGCTTTTGCCGGCTCCGTTTGGACCGATCACCGCCGAAAGCGAGCCCGACGGGAAGGTGAGCGACACATTGTCGATGGCCTTGAGGCCACCGAACGCCTTGGTCAGATTTCTGATCTCGAGCTTCATCGCGAGCGTCCGGGCCAGGCCAGCCTGACAAAATCGAGCACGCCGCGGCGCAGGCCGAGCGCGAAGGCCAGGATCACGATCCCCAGAACCAGCCCTTGATATTCCGTGAAGCGTGTCACCACATCGTTCAGCGCGAGCAGGATCATCGCGCCGAGGACGGGTCCGAGGAAGCTGTTGATGCCGCCCAGCATGACGGCAAAGATCGCCTGCCCGGAATTCGGCCAGTCGGCGAGTTCGGGATAGGCGCCCGAGACGAACAGCGCGGCCAGCACGCCGCCTAACCCTGCGAAGGCGCCGGCGATCGTAAATGCCAAGAGCCGGGCTCGCCATAGAACGATGCCCGTGAAGCTGGCGCGGTTCTCGTTGTCGCGGATCATGCGCAGCGTCTGGCCAAACGGGCTCGCCGAGACGTGGCGCAGCGCCAAGAGGCCGAGCACCGCCACGATGGTGCAGAATTGGTAGAGATGAAGCTGCGAGGCGAGCTCGAAGCCGAAGATCTCCCGCCGCGGGATGCCGCCGCGCAGGCCCTGGTCGCCGCCGGTGAAGGTCTGCCAGGAGATGATGACACTGTAGAACAGCATTTGCATCGCCAGCGTGATGAAGGCGAAGTAGTCGGTGCCGAGGCGTACGCAGATGGCGCCGACGCAGAACGCGGCAAAAGTCGTGATCAAAACCGCGAGCGCAGCGGCGACCGGCAGCAAGAGGTCGGTCATCTGCATCGTCAGAGCGAAGGCGTAGGCGCCGAGGCCGTAGAACATGCCGTGGCCGAACGAGACCATGCCGGTGTTTCCGACCAGCAGGTTGAGCGAGGTTGCAAACAGCGCCATGGCGCTGAGGCGGATGACGAAATCCTCGAAGGCGGGGCTGCGATGGAACAGCGGGATCGCCAGCACGACGATCAGGGCAATGGCGGCGATCGCCACATCGCGCAACGCAGGGTAGTTCCTCATGACCGGCGACCGAACAGGCCCTGCGGACGCAGCAGCAGGATCGCGATCATCACGATGTAGATCAGGCCATCGGTGAATTTGGGGAAGCCGATGGTGCCGAAGCCGCGGACCATGCCGATCAGCAGCGCGGAGACCAAAGCTCCCGCAATGGAGCCCATGCCGCCGATCACCGTGACGATGAAGCTTTCGATCAGGATCGAGAAGCCCATGCCGGGCGACAGCGAGCGCACCGGAGCCGCGAGTGCGCCAGCCAGCCCCGCCAGCCCGCCGCCGATGGCGAAGACGATCGCGAAAAGCAGCGTCGTGTTGACGCCCAGCGCCGAAACCATCTGGGGGTTGATCGCGGCGGCGCGCACCGTCTTGCCGAACCGTGTCATCGAAAGGCCGAGGCCAAGCGCGATCGCAATCAGCGCGGCGATGCCGATCAGCACGGCGTAAAACGGCGGCACCACGCCGCCCGCGATGAACAGCGGCGGCACCTGGAACGCCGCCGGCATCCCCATCGCGTGGAACTCGGGCCCCCAGACGATCTTCACGAGGTCGTCGAAGATCAACACCACGGCGTAACAGATCAGCAGCTGCATCAGCACGTTGGAGCCGTAGACGCGACTGATCAGGACGCGTTCGAACAGCACGCCGAACACCGCCATCGCCAGCGTTCCCGACAGCACCGCAACAGTGTAGCTGTCGGTTGCGCCGAGCGCGGTATAGGCGACGTAGCCGCCCAGCATGTAGAAGGTGCCGTGGGCGAAGTTCACGATCTTCAATACGCCGAAGATCAGGGTCAGGCCTGCAGCGACCAGGAACAGCAACATTCCCACGATCAGCCCGCTGGTGGTCTGGTTGACCACGCAAGCGGGTATCGTGAGGCAGGCGCCGAGCGCGTCGAGATCCATCTGAAGAAGCTCAGATGTACTTCTGCTGCTTTTTCCACTCCGTCTCGTACTCGAGGATCTTGCCCCAGTCGGCGGCCTTCACATCTACGATGAACGGTTCCTTCGGCGTGGTCTGGCCCCAGCCGATGGCGTAGCCGATCGTGGTGTGGTCATCGCGCATGGTGATGGTGCCGTCGGCGCCGAACGGCGTGTTAATCTTCATGCCCGTGAGGGCCGCGGCCAGAGCCTTGCCGTCAAGCGAGTTGGCCTTCTTGATGGCTTGCTCGTAGAAATGCATCGCCAGCGAGTTTTGCCACGCCCAGTTGGTCGGCCGCTCGTTCCACTTCTTGAGGTAGGCCTGGCCCCATTCCTTGTTGGCGGGCGTATCCGGAAAGGTCTCGAGGTAGCGCGTCGCCGACTGAATGCCGGCCGGCAGATTCTTGATGGCGGCCAGCACCGGATAGTCGACGTTGGGCGTCGCCACCGTCATCTGCGAGAACAGCGCATAGATGTTGCCCTGGTTCACGAACGCCGAGAGGTCGCCGGCATAGAGCAGCGTAAACAGAGCCTGCGGCTTGGCCTGAATCAGCTTGGTGATGACTTCGGTGAAGTCGGGCTGGCCGAGCTTGGGCCATGCGTCGGTGACGATCTCGACGTCCGGCTTGAACTGCTTGAAGAACTGCAGATATTGCGCGGTGGTGTCGCGACCGTAAGCGTAGTCCGGCGAGCAGGTTGCCCACTTGTCGAGCTTCTTGGCATTGGCGTATGCGGCCAGATGGATGCTGCCGGCCACTGCGTCGTGCACGCCCTGGCGCGCGACGCGGAAGGCGGTGGGGGCGCGGATCTTGGGATCGGCGGTCAGCGACGAGGTCTCGCTGTTGGTGTGGATGCAGGCGACGCCCAGGTCGCGCACGACTTCCTGGACCGCGAAGGAGGCGGACGAGGCCTCGGCGTCGACCAGCAGCTCACAGCCCGTGGTGTTCACCAGTTCACGCGCAACGCGGGCGGCCTCCTGGGGCTGGCCCCTTGAATCGCGGAAGACGAATTCAATCTGCCGGCCGAGGAAGCCGCCGGCGGCATTGATGCGTTCCTGCTCGATCAACAGTGCGTTGCGGGAGGAACTGCCAAGCAGCGCGATCGGGCCCGACATGATGCTTTGCATGCCGATGTGCAACGTATTGGCCTGTGCCCTGGCCACCCAGGGGGCGGCCAGCAGGCTGGCCGTGCCACCGGCCAACACAGTGCGACGCGTAATGGATCCGCTCATTGAACTGCACCTCCCCTGAAACTGCTATTGCGGCTCGGTTTTGAGATACCGGCTGTCCTTGTTTAGGGTGCCAAGTGTAGATCGGCGATCGCATTCTAACAAGCCGGCATTGGCTGGCTCGAACCTGAGATTAGGGGTCGGCCAGCGGATCCAACATCGGCTGCATCCGGCGCGGGCGTGCTACGAGATCGCAATGATCTCAAGTTGCTGACCGGATGTGCCGACCACATCCCCAACGGCTTTGCCCATTAGAGACGTCGCCACTGGAGATACAAAGGAAATAGAACCGGCCTTAGGGTCCGCTTCGTCCTCTCCCACGATACGATATTTCTGTATGCGCCCATCGTCACGCCTGAAGGTAACCGTGCTCCCAAAGGCAACGGTATCAGTTGACGAAGGATTGGGGATGACCTGAGCGGTCCGAACTCTCGCCGCAAGGTAGCGCACATCCCGCAAGGGGATCGCCGCTTGCCGGCGTCGTTCATTCAAATCTTCGATCTTCTGCGCGGTCTCGTACGCCTCGCGGGCTTGATCGAGTTGAAATTCCAGAGCCTTCAATCCCGCTTCCGTAACAAGGTTCGGATGAGGTGAAACCGGGCGGTCGGGTAGCAGTGTTTCCGACGCAGTTTCGGCACTGTCTTCCTTGGTGAAGGCAACGCTCAAGCTCAGGCTCCTTTTAAGTGAAATGTGCCAGGAAATGCGCGGTCAGTGATAAAAGCGCAGACTCGTCAGTAGCGCAACGCTGTTCGGCAAGCGGTTCTAAAGGCCGAGTAGCGAACGCGAAATCTGCACCAAGGACAGAGCCGCGGCATGTCCTGGATCGGCTAGCCCTGGGGAAATGCCGCAGGCAGGCTATACGACAATGATCGGCCAATTCTGATCTCAGGGCTCTACGGAGCGGAAAACGTGGTCGCTCAGAAATTCAAATTTGACGTACACAAAATGGAATTACTTTCCATGTTTTGTCGATCTCAAAGTCTCCCACGCACTTTCGCCGAGGACTTGTAATCGGGCGGGTCGATCCCCTGTTTGCCCGACGGGCTGTTTTGCGACTCGCTGTCCAGCCCCTCCGATAAAAATATTCCTGTTCTCTTCTGACCCAAATCACCTCTACATCCTTCGCCATCCCGCACCCACAAGAGGGGCGTTTCGCGATCGTCACGGACGTTGGGTGCGGGATGCGATGGACGTGGCATGTCAAAAGACGACTGACATTGCGCACGGACGGCGAAGTCGTGTGGTCCTGACGCCCCGACGCTGGTGTCAAGTTGGCGGAGCGATCCGCATAGCGACGGTGGCAAACAAGCCCGGTCACCGGGGAGAGCGCGAAATAAGTCGTTAAAACCATTGCGCAGGGAAGGCCGGGTGTTCCGGTGAACCTGTGGTGACTAACGCGTGTGCTTTCTACCTTTGCGCACGCGGCTGCGGGTGCAACGGGCACCCGGCTTTCCCTCTCCCCTCTTGGGGTAGCACTGCGCCCTCTGATTTTCGAGGACAGTGGATTTGCACAACTCGGGCGCACCGCGTCGCGAGATCGCGGAGGCGTATTCGGAAATAGAGCGACGTCATTGCGAGGAGCCAACGGGTCGCGCGAATGCGCGCCCGATGACAGGCTCCGCGACGAAGCAATTCACTCTTTCTTTGTGCGGCGAGATGGATCGCGCTGGCAATGACGGTGTTGAGACCGTCCTGGCTGTTTGACGACTGAATCGGAAATTAGGGTCGTGCCGGAGCTGCGCTATACCATGTCATTTTTCAGCTTCCGTTTTAGAGGCCGTCCCTATGACGGCTTCGGCGCGCTTGGTCGCCAACGCAGCGACCGTCGAGCGACCTTTGAATGAGACCCGTAATACTACAGTCCTCATCCTTAACCGGGCGGTAACTTTAATCGAGCAATTTGCCGAAACAGGGGTTAGCGCACGATGCAAACATTGAAAACGACGGACGTGAACGAAGCAAGGCGATGCCGGATCGCGCAGTTTAGCGGCACAAGCAGGGCTCTGAAGGTTGGGGAGACGTCCATCACCGGGTTCGTCCAATCGGTTCGAGAGGTTAAGTCAGGAACCAATCCCAGCTGGATCATCACGGTTCTCCGACGCTAGGTTAGCGGATAGCTGATCAAACACCACCTATCGCTGAGCTGCGGCAATTCGTCCCTCTCCGATTTCAAATTCATATCGATAGCAAGGAATAATCCTGTGTCTTTCCTCAATCTCCGAATTCGTGGCCGGCTCTATGGTGGCTTCGGTGCGCTAGTGCTGTTTTGTGCGGCCCTCGCCGGCTTCGCGGTGTGGCAACTATGGGGGATTGACACTCAGGTCGCGTCGATGACCCTGCAATCCAAGAACGCCATTCGCGCGGGTGACATCGCGACCGAATTGCAGACGGCCCGCCGCAGCATGCTGCGCTACACGTTCGACCAGGATGAGGCCTCCTTCGCCGAATCCGAGAAGAGTTTATCCAAAATATCGGAGCTTCTCGATGAGGCCGCCAAAACAACACCTTTTGAGGAACGGCGCGCTCTTTACAAGAATGCCATCAAGGAGATCGTCGAGCTGTCGACGAAGCGCGCTGCCCTGGGCGAGGCGATCAAACAGATGCTGGCCGGCCGCAATCTGCTGTTCACCGACGGCGATCAGATGGCGGCCGACGTTCAGAAATTCGTGGATGCCGCGGCTAAAACAGACGTCTCTCGCGAAGTGAGCGCTCTTGAAACCAAGGTCCTTCTGGTCCGGATCGCGAACTGGAGAATGCTGGCGACCCGCGATTCCAAGGGCATCGCGACCTTCAAGACCAATATCGAGAAGGCGCAGCAGCAGATCGCAGAGCTTGAGAAGGCCAATCTGCCGTCCAATCTCGCGGCGCAGCTGGCGGCGGTCAAGGCAGGGGTCGGAAAATATGCCGAGGCATTTGAGAAGACCGGACCGAACCTCGTGCTCGGAGATGAACTGTACTACAAGAGCATTACCCCGCTGATCATGAACACCATCGGCAAGATGAACAGCGCGCAAGCCGCAGTCGAGCAGGTATTCGAGAAGGTGAGCGCCGATACGGAAGGCCGGATCAGCAGCACCATCACCATCCAGGAAATTGTGGCTGGCGCCGCCGTATTGCTTGGTCTGTTGATAGCGTTTTTCATTGCTCGCGGCATTATCGGCCCGCTGTCCGGCCTGACTTCAGGGATGAAGGAACTTGCCGGCGGCAATTTCGGCGTGGTGCTTCCCGGGCTCGACCGCAAGGATGAAGTCGGTGACATGGCGCAGGCGGTCGAGACCTTCAAAGTCAAGGCCGAGGAGAAGGCCCGCGACGAAGCAGAAGCCAAGATCAAACAGGATCAGGTCGCTGCCCGGCAGCGCAAGGCCGACATGATCAAGCTCGCCGACGATTTCGAAGGCGCGGTCGGCGAGATCATTGAAACCGTCTCCTCCGCTTCGACCGAACTTGAAGCATCCGCCGATACGCTCACCTCGACCGCGGTTCGTTCGCAGGAATTGACCACCATGGTCGCCGCGGCATCCGAGGAAGCCTCCACCAATGTTCAGTCGGTCGCTACCGCGACTGAGGAGTTGACCTCGTCGGTCAACGAGATCAGCCGCCAGGTGCAGGAATCGGCGCGGATCGCCAACGAAGCGGTCGATCAGGCCCGCAAAACCAATGATCGCGTTGGTGAACTGTCGAAGGCGGCGGCCCGCATTGGTGACGTGGTCGAGCTGATCAACACGATCGCGGGACAAACCAACCTGCTGGCGCTGAATGCGACTATCGAGGCGGCGCGCGCCGGAGAGGCCGGTCGCGGCTTCGCCGTCGTGGCTTCCGAAGTGAAGGCGTTGGCCGAGCAGACGGCGAAGGCGACCGGCGAGATCGGTCAGCAGATCACCGGCATCCAGGCCGCGACTCAGGAGTCGGTCAACGACATCAGGGAAATCAGCGGGACCATCGAAAAACTATCTGAGATCTCCTCGACCATCGCTGCTGCGGTGGAAGAGCAGGGTGCGGCGACGCAGGAGATTTCCCGCAACGTGCAGCAGGCCGCTCAAGGCACCATGCAGGTCTCGTCCAACATCACCGACGTTCAGCGCGGCGCCAGCGAGACCGGCTCGGCGTCCTCGCAGGTTCTCAGCGCGGCGCAGTCGCTGTCCAGCGACAGCAACCGGCTGAAGCTCGAAGTCGGCAAGTTCCTCGACACGGTGCGCGCCGCCTAGCAAGAAAGCCCGGCTCCTGTCGAGCCGGGCTTCGTCATCCAAAAGCTTGCAACCGGGCGAGCGCTGGATGAGCAACGTATTTCAATTGTTTGAACACGAGATAATTCAGTATTCCCCGGATGATCCTCAGATCATCATGAAAATCGCTATCTCGAACATCCCTGCGGCACAGCGACTTTTGATATGCTCTGCGTTGCTATGCGAAGAGCTTCTGGTGCCCTGGCCGGAATCGAACTGCTCTCTAAGCATTTGAAAAATTACCGGAAAAATTGAGAGCGGTTTGCTCTACTCACAAATCTACTCGTACAGTTGCTGTTCTCTAGCTACAAGCTATGTGGCGCTATGAGATGCCGTCGCGAGTAAGGCGGGTATCATAGACAGCATACTAAAGGACCAATACGCTTATCGTATTCGCAAGCCTCAGTGGAAATGAAACGAGGTCGATTTATGTCTGCATATTTTGTTGTTCAAGCCACCATTACAGACGAACCCCAATATCAGAAGTACCGCGAGGCGGTCGTTCCGTTCATTGCTAGGTTTGGCGGAAAATTTGCCGCGAGAGGCGCAAAGGTGGAAGTGCTCGAAGGCGAGCATGATACGAGATCGGTCGTTATGTTTGAATTTCCCACGATGGAGGCAATCCACGCGTTCTGGAACTCTCCGGACTATACTCCGATTAAGAAGCTGCGCGAGGGTGCTGCTACGATAAATGTCTGGGCATTTCCCGGCGTATGAACGAAAGCGACTTGCAAAAAAGTTGGTATCTCCGGAACAGGCTTGCCCGGGCGATACGGCAAGCCTGATCGAATGACTTCTGTTTGTGAGTCTAACGGGAGGTCGCTTCTTCCGAGTGCAAGTGCAGAGAGGCCTTAGCACCTTGTCCTGCAGACATTTGCGCCCGAGCCCGGATTGGGTATTTTGGGTTGGGGGTACGACAAAATGGCCAAGACCGGGAGAAAGACGGCAAAACGTGCCGGAAAGGCTGGTCGCGACGGGCTGCGGGCGCGCAGATCCGGCGTGTCCAAAGCCGGCAAGCCCGGCTTGCGCAAACCGAAATCGGCCAAGACCGATCCCCGCAAGCAGAAATCTTCCCTCCGGTCGGAGACGGCGCGCCTGAAACGGCAATTGAAAGCCGCGCGGATGCAACAGGAGGCCAGCGCCGAAATCCTCCGCGCGGTCGCCAGCGCATCGGGGGATGCCGCGGGGCCGTTGCAGTTGATCGCCGAGACGACCGCGCGCCTCTTTAATGCGTCCAGCGTCTCGATCCAGCTCGCCGAGGGCAGCGAGTTCACGCAGGAGTACCGCGTCGGCGCCATCGCGAAACGTGTTGGCTCGGCCTATCCTCGGTCCAATATCAAGGTCGGCGGCCGAAACCTGCCGGGCACGGTCGTTTTCGAGAATCGGCAGATTCACATACCGGACCTCGATCGTCTCGATCCCTCGATGTCCGACTTTCCCGGCCTGCCCCATGCGCGGGCCGGAGGTGCCCGCACCGTGTGCGGCACGCCGCTCCGGCGCGAGGACAAGGCCATCGGCGCTCTGATCGTTTTCCGTGACCGGCTCCTGCCCTTCACCGATGATGAGCTGGCCCTCCTGCAAAGCTTCGCCGACCAGGCCGTGATCGCGATCGCGAACGCCCGGCTGTTCGATGAAACAAAGCGGGCGCTCGAAAGGCAGACCGCGACCGGAGACGTTCTGAGGATCATCAGCCGTTCGGTGGCGCATGCGGCGCCGGTCTTCGACACGATCCTCGAATCCTGCCAGCGCCTGTTCAACCCTTACGATGCGGCCGTCTACCTGGTCGAAGGCGACAGGGTGAGGGGCGTCGCGCAGCGCGGCCCAGGAGCGGGAGACTGGGGAGCCAATTCGATGCCGCTCGAGGGAAGCTCGACCGGCGTGGCGATCGCGCAGCGGCAACCGGTCCACTTTCCCGATCTCGCCGACAAGGCCGACCTGCCGGAGGACAAAAGGGCGGTCCTGAAAGAGACAGGCGGTATGACCGTATTGTATGCGCCGATGATCTCTCAGGACAGCGGCGTCGGCTCGCTTGTCGTCACGCGTCGGCCGAAGAAGCCATTTACCGAGACCGAGATCGATTTCATTCAGAGCTTCGCCGACCAGGCCGTAATCGCGATCGAGAACGCCCGGCTGTTCAACGAAGTCGAAGCCAAGACGCGCGACCTTATCGAATCGCTGCAGCAGCAGACCGCGACCGCCGACGTGCTCAAGGTGATCAGCCGTTCGGCGTTCGAACTAGAGCCGGCGCTGGTCGCCGTCTGTGAGACCGCGGCACGGCTTTGCGACGCGGAACAGGCTGCAATATTCCAGCGCGAAGGTGAGTTCCACCGGTTCGTGGCGTGCTTCGGATTTCCGCCGGAATACGAAAACGCCTGGCGGGCGGCAGGGTTCATACGCAACGATCCCAAATCCCCCCTCCCGGGGCATCGAGCCGTCGCCGAACGCCGTCCCGTGCACATCCTCGATGTGACAGCCGACCCCGCTTATTTTGCGACGACATCCGGACAAAGCCAGGCGAGGACCGCACTCGGCGTCCCCTTGATGCGGGATGGAGAGCCGATTGGAAACTTCGTGCTCGCGCGCCGGCGGGTCGAGGCCTTCACCGATCGACAGCTCGAGCTCATCCAGACCTTCGCCGACCAGGCCGTGATCGCGATCGAGAACACGAGACTGTTCAACGAGACCAAGCAGGCACTGGCTTACCAGACCGGGAGCAGCAATGTTCTGAGGGTGATCGCCTCTTCACCCACCGATGTCGAACCGGTTCTCAAAGAAATCGTCGAGAGCGCGCAAGAGCTTTGCGAAGCCAATGATGCAGTCGTACTGTTGAGGGACGCAGAACATCTCCGCTTCAGTGCGCATTCTGGTCCCATCGCTGTAACGCTCGACAAATGGCCGATCAGCCGCAATTGGACTGCTGGACGCGCCTTTGTGGACCAAAAGCCTGTGCATGTTCACGACATGCTCTCGGGAGAAGGCGCCGAATTCCCGGATGCCAGAGTCATGGGCCAAAGCACAGGCTCGACCATTCGTACCGTTCTGTCCGTGCCCTTGCTGCGTGGGAACGAGAGTATCGGCGCGATCTTGCTGCGGCGTACCGAAGTGCGTCCGTTCAATGACAAGCAAATCAATCTGCTGTCGACCTTCGCCGATCAGGCGGTGATCGCAATCCAGAACGCACGGCTGTTCAATGAGACCAAAGAGGCGCTGGAGCGGCAAACCGCGACCGCGGAAATCCTGAAGGTCATCGCCAGTTCGCCCGATGACGTGCAGCCAGTCTTCCAGGCTATCGCTGAGCGCTCCAATCAGCTTGTCGGTGGATTTGCAACGACCGTCGTGAGCGTCATCGATGATGTCGTTCACTTATCGGCGTTTACATCGACGACGCCTGCGGCCGATGCGGCGCTCAGAGCTTTCTATCCCCGACCGCTAACGGGATTTACTTACAGCGATGCCGTCCGAAGGGGCGAGATACACAGGATTGTCGACGCCGAAGTAGAACTCGCCGGCCAATCCGATCAGTTGACGATAGTGCGCCGGCGGGGATGGCGCAGCGCGTTGTGGGTCCCGCTGCTGCTCGAGGGCGAGGCCATTGGCGTCATCGGAGTCACGCGGGTCGAGCCGGGTCCCTTCGCTGATCATCATGTCGATATGCTGAAGACCTTCGCCGACCAGGCGGTGATCGCCATTTCCAATGTGAAATTGTTCAGACAGGTTCAGGAGCGGACCCGCGAACTATCCCAGTCGCTCGACGACCTGCGCACCGCGCAGGACCGCCTGGTGCAGACCGAGAAGCTGGCATCGCTCGGCCAGCTCACCGCCGGCATCGCGCACGAGATCAAGAACCCGCTCAATTTCGTCAATAACTTCTCGGCGCTGTCGGTCGAACTTATCGACGAGATGACCGACGTATTTGAAAATCCGACGCTCGACGAGGCCGGCAGGCGTAAGGAACTGGATGAAATCCGCGAACTCCTGAAAAGCAACCTCGAAAAGGTCGTTCAGCACGGCAAGCGCGCCAATTCCATCGTCAAGAATATGCTGTTGCATTCCCGGGAAGGTTCGGGCGAGCAGCGGGCGGTCGATATCAATGCGCTGTTGGACGAGAGCCTCAATCTCGCCTATCACGGCGCCCGCGCCGAGAAACCGGGCTTCAATATCACGCTGCAGCGTGACCTGGATCCGAACGCCGGCGTGATTGAGCTGTTCCCGCAGGAAATCACCCGCGCCTTGCTCAATCTGATCTCGAACGGATTTTATGCCGCGAGCAAGCGTAAAGCCGAAAATGGAGAGTTAGATTTCGAGCCGGTCCTCAGTGCCGCCACTAAAAATCTCGGTAGCCACGTGGAGGTACGTATCCGAGACAACGGCACCGGCATCCCGCCCGACGCAAAGGAAAAGATATTCAACCCGTTCTTCACGACCAAGCCGGCTGGAGAAGGAACTGGACTTGGTCTCTCGATGAGCCATGATATCATTGTCAAACAACACGGCGGCAGGATAGCGGTTGATACGCAGCCCGGGCAATTCACCGAGTTCACGATCGTCTTGCCGCGGGCGACCAGCTCTGCAAAAAACAGAAAAAGGTAGAGGGCAAAACGTGGCGGTACTGGTTCTTGTTGTGGACGACGAGCCTGACGTTGAGGCACTGTTTCGTCAGCAATTCAGGCGGGAATTGCGTGCGGAACGCTTCGTTATGCAGTTCGCCGCATCGGCATCGGACGCATTACGACGTGTGGCGAACGCCACCGAGCAGGTGCCGGCCTTGGTATTCTCAGACATCAACATGCCGGGGATGACGGGCCTGGAGATGCTGCCCAGAATGAAAGAAATGCGACCTGACGTGCCGGTCATCATGATTACTGCCTACGGCGACGACGATACCAAACGCAAGGTGATCGAAAACGGCGCAGAGGGTTTACTGACCAAGCCGATCGACTTCGCCTTGCTGCGGGAGCAGATCGACACGCGGCTAGGGCGAGCGGTATGAATAACGCCGGCTGGACCCCATCAGCCGGCATGATTGCAACGCGCCATGCAGTGAGCGGAGTCATTTCGATCGAGACGAAAATCGCAATAGGAATAAAATCCTATGGTGCCCCTGGCCGGAATCGAACCAGCACTCCTTGCGGAACTCGATTTTGAGTCGAGCGCGTCTACCAATTCCGCCACAGGGGCTTTCGGACATCGACCAACAGGCTGACAAGAGGCTGACGTCGCGAAGCCGGCGGAATATAGCGGGCGCGCCCGGCCGGTCAACCCGCGCGTTCAGCCTGAATCGGGCTGCAAGCGGCGACTATTGAACCCTTTTACGCGGCCGCGAGCAGGCGGTCCGAATGCGACGGCAAGGGGTGTGCGGGTTTGATCCCCCATGGGCGCGTCAAAACACTCCAGTGTGATCGCGCCCGTCTCGACAGCGCCGGGCGTGCGGGATACGACGCTTGCACCTTACAGGAGACCAACGTGACACTTGACGCCACCGCCGGTAGGCCGCACGCGCGCGACGCCAGCAACCCCGCGCTGACGGCGGCGCTGGCGATCACGGCTGTTGCGGTGGCAACATTGGCCGGCGCGTGGTTCTTTCAGCTGGTGCTGGATATCCGCCCCTGTCCGCTCTGCCTCGAGCAGCGCTACGCCTATTACCTGGCGATCCCGCTCGGCGCGCTGGTTGCGCTCGCCGCCGCTAAGGATGCCCCGCGCGCGGTGCTGGCCGCGGGCCTTGCGCTTCTCGCTGCCGCCGCACTCGGCAATGCCGTGCTCGGCACCTATCACGCCGGGGTCGAATGGAAGTTCTGGCAGGGACCGACCGATTGCACCGGACCGATCGGAAATCTCGGCAGCGCCGGCGACTTGCTGGCGCGCCTCGATACCGTGAAGGTGATCCGCTGCGACGAAGTGCAGTGGCGCTTTCTGGGCCTGTCGCTGGCCGGCTATAACGTGCTGATCTCGCTGTTGATGGCCGCGATCGCGGCCTGGGGCATCGTCATGATGAGGCGGGAACGAGCCTAATCGTCGACATCCTCCTGCGGGCGTCCGAACAGATGGACGATGCCGGGCGTTGCGATCGTGACGAACACAAAGCGCGACAGATGATGCGCGCCGACGAAAATCGGATCGATATGCAGGGTCAGCGCCAGCGCCAGCATGGCGTCCATCGCGCCCGGCGCGAAGGCGACGACGATGTCGGCGAACCGCACATGGGTGGTCATGACGATGACGCCGACGAAGATCGCGGAAATGACGATGGCGACCGTAAACGATCCCAGCGCCGCATTGACATGGCTGAGCAGGGTCCTCGCCTTCATGCGCGCGAACCGCGCGCCGATCAGCGCGCCGATGCCGACCAGCGCCACCCCCCGCACCCATGGCGGCAGGCCGCCCTCGACCAGTCCCGCGCCGTGCAGCACGCTGGATCCGATCATCGCACCGAACATCCAACTCGCCGGGAATTTGACCAGCCGCAGCACCAGCGCTGTCGCGACCGAGGCTGCGACCAGTTCGAGCAGTTCGAGCGGCGAGGCGGTCGCCACCGCCACGGCCGGCGGCGAGACCTGGGCCATCCCGGTCAGCGCCAGCAGCAGCGGCAGTGCCGCGGTGAGAATAATCACCCGCATGGTCTGTACCACGGCAATCGCCGGCACATCCGCGCCCTTCTCGGCGGCGAGAATGGTGATTTGCGATAGCGCCCCGGGGCTTCCCGCCAGCAATGCCGAGGTCCGGTCCCAGCCATGGACGCGTTGCAGATAGAGGCTGCTGCCGAAGGTCGAGCAGAAGGTGGCGAGCGCCAGCAAGGCGATGGTCAATGGATAGGCGCTGACGTGCAGCAGCAGTTCTCGCGAGGCCAGCGAGCCCAGCGAAATCCCGAGCAGCACCAGCACCGTCTGGGTCAGGATCGGGGACATCGCGAGCGGCCTGCCGGCGATCGCGGCGATGCCGACCGCGATCATGGCGCCCGAAATCAGCCCGCCGGGAAGGTGTGCCCATAAAAACAGCGCGCCACCGGCAGCACCAATGACCAGCGTTTCGAGCACGTGGAGGATTTTGGCACGGCTGGGAACGGCTGATGCCATCGATGCGGGAAGGAGGCTCACGCCGTCTTATGTCAAATCCGCGCGGCAGGCACAAATGCGCAGCGCGATTGCAGCAATGCGGGCTTTTATCTCGCCGCGAAAAGCGCAGCTCGTCTTAAAAGGTTACGGTCTTGGAACGTCACGTCACCCTGCCCGGGAGCTCTTGCACGCCCGGGGTAAACCAGATGGGGATCAAATCAGCCGCAACGCTCTCACCCATCCCTCCCCCTCGCAAGGGGAAGGGAGAGATCAGATGAGGACCAAATCACTGCTTGGTGGCAGCGCCGGCCTTCGCGTCCTTCTTGCATTTGCTCATAAACTTGTGGCGCTTTTTGCCGTGGATGCCCTGGGTATCGGCTTCCTTTGAGCATTCGAGGGACGCTGCACTCCGCGGCTTTTCAGCTTTCGCCGTCGCCGCCGGAGCCGGAGCGGCCGGCGCGGGGGTCTCTGCGAAGGCGGAGCCCATCAGGAACAGGGATGCGATGGCGGTCGCGGCAACGCGGGAAGAAAGTGTCATCATGGGAAGCACCTCGGGTTGAAGAGGGGGGCAACGTCGCGCCGCGATGCTGAACCGTGGATGAATGAAGTCGGTTGGATCGCGTTTTCCGGGTCAAGATATTGCATTGCTTCGATGGATCGCCGTTGTCACAGGCCGTCGCTGCGCTAGGATAGGGCTTCTTAAGTTCGCCACGCCCCAGGGAGACCAAGGATGACCATTCGAGCAAAATTATTGTGTGCGGTTGCCGCGTCAGGCTTTGCCGCGCTCGCCGCCATGCCGGCGCAAGCCTTGAGCATGTCGGAATGCAGTGCAAAATATAAGGAAGCCAAAGCCGCTGGCACACTCAATGGCCAGAAATGGAATGATTTCCGCAAGGCCGAATGCGGCGCGGATGCCGCAGCGGCGCCCGCTGCCGCGCCCACCGCCCCGCCCCCGGTCGCAGAGACCAAGCCGGCTCGTGCTCCGAAGTCCGCTGCCGCGCCGGCGCCGGTTGAGGTGGGCAATGCGGTGTTTCCGTCCGCGGTAGATCCGAAATTCGCGCAGGAAAAACCCGGCCTGGCACGAGAACACACTTGTGCTGCGCAATGGAAGGCTAACAAGGTCGCAAACACCACGGGAGGCATGCTCTGGAATAAAAAGGGCGGCGGTGGGTACTATTCGGAATGCAACAAGAGGCTGAAAGGCGCTTGATCCGCGTTTGACAGGCATGGGCGTGGCGTCCCAACTACGCCCGTGCTGCCATTGTTGCTGATCGCGTTTTGGGATCGCGCAGGCGCGAGCGGGGGCTGCCGCGTGATGATCTCTGCGATGCACATCTCTACGATGCAAGACATCCTCGGACTGGCATCGGGAGCGCTGGTCGGTTTTTCGCTGGGCCTCGTCGGAGGCGGTGGATCGATCCTGGCGGTGCCGCTGATGGTCTATGTGGTCGGCGTCCCTGACGCCCATGTGGCGATCGGCACCAGCGCCATCGCGGTGGCGGCAAATGCGGCGGTCAATTTGTCGAATCATGCCCGCGGCGGCACCGTGCTGTGGTCATGCGCGTTGCTGTTTGCCGCCGCCGGGATCGTCGGGGCGTTCACCGGATCGATCTTCGGCAAAATGCTCGACGGCCAGAAACTGCTGGCGCTGTTCGCGCTGTTGATGCTGGTGATCGCCGTGCTGATGCTGAAGACGCGATCGCGGATCGGCCTGCCCGATGTGCAGATGAGCTGGGACAACACACCCGCCATCGTCGGCCTCGGCCTCGTGACCGGGACGCTGTCCGGCTTCTTCGGTATCGGCGGCGGCTTTCTGATCGTGCCGGCGCTGATGCTGGCGACGGGAATGCCGATCTTGAACGCGGTCAGCTCGTCGCTGGTGGCCGTGACGGCCTTCGGCCTGACCACGGCGGCCAGTTACGCCTGGTCCGGGCTGATCTCATGGGAACTGGCGGGGGTCTTCATCGCAGGCGGTATCGCCGGCGGATTGATCGGCACCCGATTGGCGCGGCACTTGTCGGTGCGGGGCGGCGCGCTCAATATCGTATTTGCCGCTGTCATTATTGCGGTGGCGCTCTATATGCTGGCGCGCAACCTGTCCCTATCTTGAGCGCTGACGGGTAGGCCAGGCCGGCCGGGAGATCAGACATGACCCAATCGATCAATTCAAGCAGGCTGAACCCGGTTCGCAGCCGCCGCCAGGCGCTCGGGCTGCTCGGTGCGGGCTCGCTCATGCTCGGCATCGGGGCTGCGCCTGCGACGGCGCGGGGGCAAAACGACGGCGACAATGTGCTGACCGAAGCCCTGGTATTGCGCGACCCGGATATCCCGGTGGCCGGAAACGCCGATGGCGACATTACCATCGTCGAATATTTCGACTATCAGTGTCCGTATTGCCGCAAGATCGCGCCCGAGCTGCGGCAAGTGGTGCAAGGCGACGGCAAGGTCAGGCTGGTGTTGAAGGACTGGCCGATCCTCGGTCCGATCTCGGTCGTCGCGTCGCGGATGGCGCTGGCGAGTAAATACCAGGACAAATACGTCCAGGCGCATGAGGCGCTGATCGGCCTCAACTCGAAGCTGACCGAGCCGCGGCTGCGCGAGGCGCTGGCCGGCGCCGGTATCGATGTCGATCGCATCACGCGCGACCTCGCCGCCAACGCCAAGACGATCGATGCGATCCTGGCGCGCAACGACGATCAAGCCAAGGCGTTCGGTTTCAAGGGAACGCCGTCCTTTATCGTCGGAAAATTCCGCGTGCCGGGCGCGCTCACCATGGCGGAGTTCGATCAGGCCATTGCCGATGCGCGAAAGGCGGCGGCGAACAAATAGCGGCGTGACTATTTCGACGACAGCCTGATCCAGTCGTTATGCGCGCGCAACTTAAGTGTGGCCCAGTCGGTCGCCGCGACGTCCCAATTCACGATGGTGCGATTGGCCTGCGCTACCTCACCGCTGGCGACGGTCGAGGTGGACATCGAATCGTAGACGTAGACGCCGGCGACCAACAACAGCGCGCCCAAAATCATTCCCAGAAAAACGCGCATGACAAACCTCCGATGATGGCCGACAACGCCAGCCGGATCGGATGGTTCCATGCCCGCAAAATCATCAGGCGTTGTGGCCATCTACGTGCCATACAGCTCTCTGTTGGGGGGATAAGGACAGAAAATGGCCGACAAGACCCATAAAGTGGCGATCGTGACCGGCGCCTCGCGCGGCATCGGCGCTGCCGTGGCGGAGCGGCTCGCGAGCGACGGCTTCGCCGTCATTATCAACTATTCCAGTGACGCAAGATCCGCCGAGACGCTAGAACGCAAAATAAAAGACAACGGTGGCCGGGCGCTCGCCGCCAAGGCTGACGTCAGCAATCCCAACGCGGTGCGCGATATGTTCGACGCCGCGGAGCGGGCTTTCGGCGGCGTCGATGTGCTCATCAACAATGCCGGCATCATGAAACTTGCAAGGATCGCCGACAGCGACGACGCGCTGTTCGATCAGCAGATCGCGATCAATCTGAAGGGCAGCTTCATCGCGATGCGTGAAGCGGCAAAAAGGCTGCGCGACGGCGGGCGGATCGTCAATTTCTCGACCAGCGTCGTCGGGACCAGACTGGAGACCTACGGCGTTTATGCCGCGACGAAATCCGCTGTGGAAACCATGACGGCGATCCTGTCGAAGGAATTGCGCGGCCGCAACATTACGGTCAACGCCGTGGCGCCGGGTCCGGTCGCGACCGAGCTGTTCCTTAGCGGCAAATCGCCGGAACTGATCGACCGTTTGGCCAAAATGAACCCGATGGAGCGCCTCGGTACGCCGGAGGATATCGCATCCGCTGTTGCGTTCCTCGTTGGTCCCGATGGCGGATGGATCAACGGTCAGGTGCTGCGTGCCAATGGCGGCATGGTCTAAACGCTACGTCATCGCTCCCCGTGCAGCCAGCTCAGGATCGCCGGGTTCATTTCACGGGGATAGCAGTGGCTGAGATCGTCCAGCTCCCGGTAGGTGACGTCAGCGCCCGCCGCGGACAACGCGCCTTGCGTTTGCCGGGCCACCTGCACCGGGAACATCCAGTCGAGCCGGCCATGCACGAGATAGATGGGCAGGCCGCGCAATCTCTCCGCGTCGGCCATCTCCGCCATCAAGGGATGGAAGGTGGCCGCAACCGGCGCGAGATGGGTGAAGGGCGATGCGCTCTCAAGGCCAGTGACGTAGCAGAAGGTGCCGCCGTCGCTCATGCCGGTCAGCAATAGCCGGGCCGGATCGACGTTCCAGCGTTCCCGCACGAGATCGACAATGCGACCGAGGTTCGGGGTGTCGGTATCGTCGCCCATCAATGCCCAGGTACTTTTATTTGAAGAAGCGCTGCCGGTTGCAGTCGGTGCGACCAGGATGGCACCAAAGCTGCGCGCATCGCGCAGCCAGCTCCACAGGAAGCCGCGGCCATTGCCGCTGCCGCCGTGCAGCGCCATCACCAGCGGCCAGGCGCGCTCGGGCCTATAATATTCCGGCACATAGAGCGAGAAGCCGCCGCGGCTGCCGGGTTCGTTGTGGTCGTGCATGATCCCGGTATCCGGACGCGCAGGCTCGGCGAGGCGCGCCAGCAGATCGGCGTCGTCGCGCCGGGCGGGGTCGGTAAAAAACTCGCTCACCGGAGGGAATTTTTCGGCAAGCGGGTAGAGCGCCTCCTGCGCGCGGGGGGCGTGACGCAGCGCGCGAAACACCGCGATCAAATCGCCATCGCCGTTCTGCACCGCGCGCAATCCCTTGAACGCGGCGAGTGCTGCGTCGCTGGCCGTCTCGAGCGCGGTCCGTACATCAGCGAATTCCGCCGGCCAATCCGTCAATCGCGAACGCACCGATTGCAAGGCGATATCCGGCGCACCGGCGGCTTGCATGACCCTTCCGAAATCCGGCGGGTTGAGATGGCGCGCGATGTAGCCGAGCGCTTCCAGTGATTGCAGCAGCGGCGGCAGCGCGGCCACGATGTCGTCCACCACGGCCTCGCTCATCGCGCGTGCCCTCGGCTAATGCGCGATGCGTTTTGGTTGAATCGGCATCGCGCTCTTTCTTTTTGTTTGAGCATGATCTTTTTCGGAAAACCGGTATCCACTTTTCCGGATCATGCTCTATTCAATGCAGCCGCGGCGCCTTGAGCAGCTTGGTCCGATCGGTCGAAGTCAACACCACGTCGAAGGTGACGCCCTCGTGGTGGACCGTGAGCGGCACGTCGACGCCTGCGGGTCCGAGCGACCAGAGTTTGCGATAGAAGCCGGATTGACTCGAGATCTTTTCGCCTTTCACGGCCAGGATGACGTCCCCGGCCTTGAGTTCGGCGCGCGCCGCGGGGCCCTTTTCGGAGATGCCGATCGCCACGACCTTGTTGTCGATCTCGGTTGAATACATTCCGAGCCAGGGTCGCGCCGGCTTGTTGACGCGGCCGAATTTGCGCAAATCATCAAGCACCGGCTTGAGCAGATCGATCGGCACGATCATGTTGACATGCTCGCTTTTGCCGTCGCGCTCGCGTTCGAGCTGGAGCGAACCGATGCCGATCAGCTCGCCGCGGTTCGAGATCAGCGCCGCGCCGCCCCAATTGGGATGCGCGGGATGGGTGAAGATCGCCTCATCCAGCAAATACTCCCAGTAACCGGCGAATTCCTGCTTGGCGGCGATGTGGCTGGCGACCGAGCGCGTGCGTCCGCCGGCGCCGCCCACTATCACGCGGTCGCCGAGTTGGACCGCGGCCGACGAGCCGATCGGCAGCGGATCGAGATCGATGCGGCCAAGCGCCTGCACCAGGCCGAAGCCGGATTCGGAATCGAAGCCGAGCGCGTGGCCTTCGACCACGCGGCCGTCGCCGAGATGCAGCCAGACCGTTTCGGCTTCGGTGATCAGGTAGCCGATGGTCAGCACCAGTCCGTCATCGATCAGCACGCCGTTGCCGGCGCGCTCGGTGCCGAGGGTGTCCGCGCTAAAGGCGTCAGCGGGGATGATTGAATGCAGACCGACCACGGAGGAAAGCACGCGATCGAGATCGAAACTGTAATCGCCCGGACGGGGCTGGTTCGCCGACGGTACTTTCCACTCAGTCAAAGTCAAAGAGGCCATGGAGATCCTCCGATTCCTTAAAAGTCAAGATTTAGCCGATTGGACCACAACTCGAAGCGATCCGACATATCAAATGATCTGGGATGCGGTGCGGCCGGATTCCAGCCCCCGAAACCAAGGATAGCGGAAAATTCCCGCAGCCTGAGCACGTTATCACGAAGCGCCCCGTCGAGCCGGCTATCGCGCGCGGGCGTGTGCGCCTCACCCGCTTGAGCGCTTGGCCGCCATATAAGACGGCATGATCCGGAATGCGCGGCCCTCTTTCAGCCACGCCGCGCGCTCGTCGCGCAGCAGCGTGCGGCGGACCTTGCCGGCATCGTCGCGCGGGCTGACGTCGACGATTTCGAAACTCTCCGGATGCTTGTATCGGCTGAGCTGGTCGGCCAGAAAGCCGCCCATGCCGTCGATGACCGATTGGGCATCGGTGCCGCGGTTAAGTTCGAGAATGGCGTGGACGCGTTGTCCGAATTCCGGATCGGGCAAGCCGACGGCGACGCAGGAACTGACTTGCGGATGCGCCACGACGGCGGCTTCGATCTCGGCCGGATAGATGTTGGCGCCGCCGCGCAGGATCATGTCCGCGAGCCGGTCGCCGAGATAGAGATAGCCCTCGGCATCGAGCCGGCCGATATCGCCGAGCAATTCCCAGCCGTCGGGACGGCGTTTCGGTTCGGCGCCCAGATAATGATAAGTGCTGCCGGCGCCTTCATTGGGCAAAAAGTAGATCTCGCCGGTCTCGCCGGGTGCAACATCGTTGCCATCCTCGCCGATGATCCTCAAGCGCGCGGTTTCGCCGATCTTGCCGACCGAGCCCTTGTGCGCCAGCCATTCGACGCCAGAGATGATGGTAGGCGCCCTGCCGCTCGGTGCCGCCATAGAGTTCGTAGATTTGCTCGGGCCCTAGCCAGTCGATCCATTTCTCCTTCAGCCATGGCGGCATCGGCGCGGCCATGTGGAACACGATCTGGAGGCTTGAGAGATCGTAGCGGTTGCGCACCGCTCCGGCAGCGCCCAGATCCGATGCATCATCGTCGGCACGAAGTTGACCCATTGCACGCGATGGGCGGCGATCAGGCGTAGTGCCTCCTCGGCATCGAATTTCACCATGCCGGTGAGGCGACCGCCGGCGAACAGTCCCATGTGGGAGAGAATGAAGGGGGCGTTATGGTAGAGCGGCCCGGGATTAAGCAGCGAAACGCCGCGCGGAATTCCGAGCATTTGGTCAGCCGCGGTCTCGATTACAGCCGGCCCGTGATCGAGGATCACTTTTGGACGCCCGGTCGAACCGCCGCTGGTCATGGCCTTCCAGTAGCGCGCCACCGGGCTGTTGATGGGTTCGTCCGATACGCCTTCCGGGGTGAAATCGGCGGGCACCGAATTGGGCGCATTCCAGTCGGCTTCGCCACCGACCACCAGAGCGGGCTTGAGAATGTCGAGCACCGCGGCGGCTTCGCCGCGCGGCAATCGCCAGGACAGCGACGTCGGTGTCGCGCCAAGTTTCCAGACCGCAAAGCTGGTCTCGAAGAACGCATTGCCGTTGGGCAAGCCGATGGCGACGAAATCGCCTGGCTTCACGCCCCTGGCGGCAAAGGCGCGGGCGCGACGGTTGGCCCCGCGCTCCAGCTGCTCCCAGGTCAGCGTGTCGGCGCCATGGCTGATCGCCACGGTATCCTTCGGCTTGCGTTCGGCATACCAGCGCGGCACGTCAGCCATCGGAATCAGCATACTGGCCTCCCGTCACCCGGCTTTTTGAAACCGGCTTTTTGCTGCGAAAGGCGAGCCAAGTCTCGACCCCCGCGCTTGTTTGATCTACGAGGCGATGTTGTGACTCAATGCGGGCGTGCCGTCCAGAACGAGAACCGCTGTGACGCGACACATAATCTGGCTCAGGTCTGTCGAGAATGCCGGGGGCCGGCGATCCGGCCACGCTGGGTGGCCATGGCCATTTCGAAGCTGTCGGCGATCCGGCGTGCCTTCCCCATGAACAATGCCGCTGCGGCCGGCGGGCAGACCTCGGAGGTCGTTTGCTCGAACAGTGCCAGCCAGCGGTCGAAGTGTTTCGGCTCGATGGAAAGCGGCAGGTGGGCCTGCATGGGCTGGCCGTGATAACGTCCGGACATCAGGACGACTGACGACCAAAAGGCACGCAGCTTCGCAAGGTGTTCGTCCCAATTCTCGACTTTCGCGAATACCGGCGCCAGCAGCGAATCCTCCCGGACCCGCCCGTAGAACGTGTGGACGAGCTCGGCGATCATCGTCTCGGTAATGCCGGTGCGCTCGGAGATTTCCTCGACAAGCGTGGCGCGGCGGTTCGGTTCAGCCGACATCGGCATCCTTCGAAACTGCGGTGTCGGCCGCCCGGCGATGCCGCAACCGGACACGCCAGACGTCCGGGCCCTGTTCCAGGTAGGACCAGTCGCACGACGTCCCGAACGCTAAATCGAGATAAAAGCGGAGCCGTTGCGGATCGTGGTCGACCACGATCTGCAGGCTATGCTCCGGTTCGAGGTGCTTGAGCAGTTGTCCGATCATGCTGTGGCGGAAGCGTGGTTCGATATCCGCTACATCGATCACTCTTTCAGTATTCCTGGTCCGGGTCATGCAGCCACCGGATGCGGGCTTGGCCGCTTGTCGAAGCTGATCAGCGTCGGCCCATAGCTCAGGGCAAAGCCGAGGAAGGCGGCCGCCCAGGCAAGCGCCGCGACGTGCAGGAGCGGAACGCTGTGCGAAGGCTGGAAGACGACGCAGATACGCGCCACGACGGCGACGATAATGGAGGCGTAGATGGCCTGCGTTGCGACCGACGCGGTCAGTTGCCGACCGGTATGGCCGAGCGACACCCGGCTCATCACCGCCAGCGTCATGATGCCCGCGGCTCCCACCATCCAGGCATGGACGCCTGCACCGATCGCTACGAAGCCGAAGGCGCTGCAGGCATTGAGCAGGAAGCCGAGCGGCACGAAGGCGTAGCCGACGTGAAGAATAAGCAACAGCCGTTCGCGCCCGGTCCGGTCTCCCGCCCAACGTCCGAGCCGGATCAGATGCAGGATTCCGGCAATGACGAGGATAGCTCCGGTCCTGGTGTCGTTGGGTGCAACGATCCAGAACACCAGCGCGACTGCGCCGAAGGCGACGGCCAGCATGTCGAAACGCGCGAACGGTATCGGCAGCCGGCCTGGATTTTCGCGGACCAGCCAGTTGCGGGTGAAACTCGGAATGATGCGGCCCCCGATCAGCGAGATCAGGAGGACAACGACGGCGATACCGACGCGGATGCTGATTTCGGCAGCGCCCTTGAAGTGAGCTTCCAGATGGAAAGTCAAATTGCCGCCCAGCAGCACCAGGATCAGCAAGACCACGCTGAGGTTGTTCCACTTCTTACCCGCGATAATCTCCCGGGCAGCTGCGGCGGCGACCAGCGACAGGAAGCTGCAATCGATCAACATCGCCGCGAGCCAGCCGGTCTGTGCCGAGAACGTCACGCAGATGCGTCCCGCCGCCCAGAGCGCGACGAGAAACATCAGCGGTCGGCCGCTCAGCGGCAGCCGGCCTGTCCAGTTCGGGATAGCCGTGAACAAAAATCCGGTAATCACTGCTGGCAGGAAGCCGTATAACATTTCATGGACGTGCCAGTCCCGCGGGATGAACGCAGACACCAGGCTCAGTTCGCCCATGAACACGGGCAGCCACATCAGGATGGCAAGGCCCGCGTAGACCGATCCCAGCAGGAAGAATGGACGGAAGCCGTATGAGAACAGCGCGGGTCCGTCATAGTTTCGCGCGCGCATGGCGACCTCCCTGGCCGGCATCATCGTCTTGCGCATTGTCGTTCTCCACGTTTTCCGGCACCAAGGCTTCCGGCGCCAAAGCCGCTTCGATGGTCGTTTACGCGAGTTGGCGGACCGGCGGGTTGCGCCAGCGCAAATTCAGGCTTGATCGTTGCCGAATATCGCGGTCTAGGTTCCGGAATGGCCAAGGTCGATAGCTCGCTTGTCGCGGATCTGCCCCTGTTCGCGGGGCTCTCCACCGCTGACCTGGACGCGATCCTGAGCGAGGCCAGGTCGGTGCGTGTCGCCAAGAACAGCCCGGTGTTCGAGCAAGGCGAGGAAGCGCATTCGTTCTTCGTGCTGCTGCACGGGCACGTGCGCGCCAGCAAGGCCACACCGGCCGGCGAACAGATCGTCGTCCGTTACGTCGCGACCGGGGAGACCTTCGGGGTGGCCAAGGCGATCGGCCTGCAGCGCTATCCGGCGACCGCGACCGCCGTCGACGACAGCGTCGTGCTCGCGTGGCCTTCCGGAGCCTGGCCGCGGCTGGTCGAAAAATTTCCGGCGCTGGCCGCCAACACGCTGCAGACGGTCGGCGCCCGGCTCCAGGAGAGCCATACCCGGGTCATGGAGATGTCGACCGAGCAGGTTGAAAAGCGCATCGCCCATGCGCTGCTGCGGCTCGTCAAGCAATCCGGCCGCAAGGTTGAGCATGGCATCGAAATCGACTTCCCGATCAGCCGGCAGGACATCGCCCAGATGACCGGTACCACGCTGCACACCGTCAGCCGGACGCTGAGCGCCTGGGAAGGCAAGGGTCTGGTGGAGAGCAGCCGGCAGAAGATCGTGGTGATCGAGCCGCACAAGCTGTTCATGTTGGCCGAAGAGAACCCGGAAGCAGGCTCCTCGTTCAAACCATGACGGCGCCGGCCGTGGCGCGCAGCGCGGCCAGGAACTCGTCGCGGTCGACGCCGTGCTCCTTGCAGGCGTCGTCCACCGTGTGAAACGCCGAAATCGGGCAGCCGACGCACCCCATCCCGAAGTCCAGGAAGACCCGGATGGTCGCGGGCGCGGCCGTCATCACCTCGCCGACGATATCGTCAAAACCAATCGGCATGCGTGTCTCCATTCTTGACGACATTCATGAGCCCGAAGGTGCCGGGCCTCTTTGCTCCGGAGCAAAGTCCTCAGCGAATGATGAAACCGTCCTTGAGCTGCCGCAAAGACCGCAGGGCGATTCCGGGACATGGTGACACCGACGCTTCCAATCGCAGGAGAACGAACATGAAGATCATCAGGATCAATGCCGACGAAGCGCTATGGCGCAACAGCATGCTGCCGGAAGGCACTGTTGAGCGCTGGCTCGTTGCCGATGGCAAGACAGCGCGCGCCGGACATGCGGTGGCCCAGGTTCGGATCGAAGGCGCGTTGCACGACATCGTGGCGCCGGCGACCGGACGTCTTGCTATCTCGGCACCTGCACTCGCCGTGATTGAACCGGGCTTTCTTCTGGCGACGCTGACGGTCGATGCCGAAGTCGCTGCAGGAGCCTGACCATGCCGGTTGTTGCCTTCTTCGTTACGCTTCTGCTGGACGTGCGCGCGCCTATTCCGAACCAGCCGAGCTTCGGGTCGGATCCGGCAAAAAGCTCGTTTGGCACACGGGTGATGCGGGCCATCGCCGCCTTCTTCGTCACCATCGCGTTGCTGTCGGCCGTGCTCTGGCTGGCGGTACGCCTCGCAATAGGTCTGCTGTGATGTTCAAGATCACTCGAAGAGTGGCCTGCACAGCGCTGCTGTCCTGCTTGCTTTTGCCGCCAGTGCATGCCGAGGAGCCGGCGGCCACCAGTATCGTCGTGACGCAGGCCTGGAGCCGCGCAACACCCGGCGGATCCAAGGTCGCCGGCGGGTATCTCGTCATCGAGAATAAGGGGTCATCCGCGGACAAATTGCTGTCGGCCTCGACCGAGATAGCCAACAAGGTCGAGATCCATGAAATGGCGGTCAACGACGGGGTCATGACCATGCGTGCCGTCGAAGGCGGCCTGTCTATCGATCCGGGCCGTACCGTCAAGTTCGCACCCGGTGGACTTCACCTGATGATCGTCGGTCTCGCGATGCCACTGGTCCGGGGCGACAAGGTACCGGTCACCCTGAGATTCGAGAAGGCCGGCGAGATCACGGTGTCGTTCGATGTTCAAGCGATGGGCGCGACGGCGCCGGACGCTTTGAGCGATGTTGCGCATCCCGCGATCCATTCAACCGCCAAGATGTGAGGACGATCATGAAGATCAAAATCTACTCGGCCTGCCTCTTGCTGATGGCTGCATTACCATTGATTGCCAATGCAGGCCCGAACCTTAACGCTCCGGATGAGACCTTCTTCATCCATTTGCATGACCCGCGGGCGATGGCCAACGTCACGATTTCGGCTGTCCATGCCGGTGCCGTCGAGATATCGATTCAGCTCGAGACCGTTGAGGAATTGCCGCTGAAGGCTCAGTCCGTCTCCGTGACGTTGGGTAATCCGGAGCAGGGAGGAGCACCGGTTACGACGGAGGCGCAGCGGATCGCGGACGACCAGTGGTCCGTGAAGATGGCAGCATCCAAAGCGGGACGATGGAACCTCGGCCTCGGCATCACACTGTCGCCGGCGAACACCGTCAACATCGCCTCGCCGATCCTGATCTATTGAAATCCTTCCCGTGAATCGACGGATGAAACGCTGTCCCAGTCGAACGTCGCTTTGTCATTTTTGCCTTGCGCCGTGCCCATGAGCGAATTCAAGCCTACACTTCACGAGCACCTCGCCATCGAGGCCAAGCTCAACATGCTGCTCGGGGCCGCAATCTACGACCGGCTATTGATCGGATTCAGGGTCGTCTCGCTGAAAGACGGCGTCTTGCTCGTTCTGGTCGATCCGGAAAATCTGGCTGCTATCAACCAAAAGTACTCCATGCATCTAGCCATCGTCGTGGAATCGGTACTCAGGCGCGCGGTTAAATCGGTCGTGTTGAATCCCAAGACGAAATCGAACGCTTCGCCAGGGCCCACGACTTGACGCATATCAAGGACATCGCACGGTATGGATGACAGATAGAAACTAGGAAGGCGTTGACATGTCTGCAACCGAGATCGCAAAGCTTCATTTCTCCAAGGCTGTTTCGGAAGCGGAAGCGGCCGGGCTCGGTCACGATAGTGTCTGCCGCTCGTTGCTTGGCCTCATTGTCTCCAAGTATCTCGAAGGCAGGAGCGTCTCTGACGTGCAGTCGGAACTCCGCTTTGTCGCCGATAATTGTGATCCCGGGACTGACTTCATCTTCATGCGCCCTTGAGTGCTTCGCACCGTCCCGGCATTTTGACGCCGATCAAATTGGAAAGCCGCCCGAGCGTGTAACTTGATTATATGAGCACAGGGCAAGCATCGCGTGCTAAAAAGATCAAAGAAAAGCGGGGCTGCGCGGAGACCTCCGAAGAGGTAGCTTGCCCGGGTTGCAGCGCACGGATGAGCCGCAGATACCTGAAAAAACCGGACGATGAGACCGGTCTGGTCGAGGTGATTTATCGCTGCCCGCAATGTGGTACGGTGACTGCCCGCTGGGTCAACGAATGAGTGCTCTTCATTGAAGGGAAGGTTGCATGCCGCGAGTTGCGGGTTTGCTTGCAATCCTTGCTTTGACCGGCTCGAACCACAGAACGCCCGGCGCGAACTACGGATCGAGTTCGGTATCCCAGTACAAATAATCCAGCCAGCTATCGTGCAGATAGTTCGGCGGAAACAGCCGGCCGTTGCGATGCAGCTGGTGCACCGTCGGTGCGAACGGCGGTTGCCTCGGAAACATCCGCGCCTGCTGCGGCGTCAGGTTGCCCTTGCGCAGGTTGCAGGGCGAACAGGCGGCGACCACGTTTTCCCAGGTGGTCTGGCCACCCTTGCTGCGCGGGATGATGTGATCGAAGGTGAGATCGTCGTCGGCCGAGCAATACTGGCAGACGAAGCGGTCGCGCAGGAACACGTTGAACCGGGTGAAAGCGGGATGCGTGGTCGGCTTGACGAAGGATTTCAGCGATACCACGCTCGGCAGCTGAATCTCGAACGAAGGACTGCGCACCGCGCGGTCGTAGTGCTCGACGATATTGACGCGGTCAAGGAACACCGCCTTGATCGCGTCCTGCCACGACCAGAGAGACAGCGGATAATAGCTGAGCGGGCGGAAGTCCGCGTTCAGCACCAGTACCGGCCAACCGCCTTGTGAGACATGTGCGTTCAAGTAACGCTCCTGGCCCCCGTTTTTGCTGCGAAGCAGCGTGAGATGACATACTACAGGCAGCGTGACGGGATTGTGAAGAGCGTTGGCGGCCTTATCCGCCGCGGCTCCGGTTCGAAGCCGGATTGCATGACCGGCGTCAAGACCGCTAAACCGGGGTTGACGGCACTTTTCGGCCGCTGACGGACCCGGCAAATGGTCACCACCTCCCGTTATATCGAGGCGCCGCGCCGGCTGCGGGCCTTCGTTCGCGCCCATGAAACCAGCCTGGTGGTGCTGGCGGCGCTGATCGGAACCATCGGCGGATTGGTGGTGGCCGCGATGAGCGCCGCGGTCCAGGGGATGCACGCGCTGTTGTTCAACCTCGACATCGGGGATCGCCTTTCAAGCCAGTACAGGATCGATTCGTGGCGTGCGCTGCTGGTACCAAGCCTCGGCGGGCTGGTCCTGGGTGTGGCATTTTTGTTGTTATTGCGCTGGCGGCCGTCGCAGGAAATTGATCCGATCGAGGCCAATGCCTTGCATGGCGGGCGGATGTCGTTTCGCGGCAGCGTGATCGTGGCGTTGCAGACGATCTGGTCGAGCGGCGTCGGCGCCTCGGTCGGGCTTGAAGCCGGATACACCCAGCTTGCCAGCGGGATCGCCGCCTCGCTGGGCCGCGGGTTTCACCTGCGCCGCGCCGATCAGCGCATCATGGTCGGCTGCGGCGCCGCCGCCGCGATTGCGGGCGCCTTCGGCGCCCCGCTCGCCGGCGCCTTCTACGCCTTCGAGCTGGTGATCGGGGGATATACCCCAGCCAGCCTTACCCCGGTCGGCGTCGCCGCGGTTGCGGGCTATTTTGCCGCCCATGCGTTCACGGTGCTGTCGTTCGGCGTCGGTGTCGGTCCGGTTGGCGATGTTCTGGGACGTGACCTTGCGATCGCAGCCTTGCTCGGGATTCTTTCGGCGCTGTTCGGCATCGGAATCATGCGCGGCGTGGCGCTGTGCGAAACCCTGCTGGCGCGGACGGGAATCTGGCCGCCGCTGCGCCCGGCGCTGGGCGGCCTCGGAGTGGGCCTGCTCGCCCTGCTGACACCGCAGGTGATGTCGTCGGGGCATGGCGCGGTGCATTTTGCCGGATTTGTTTCAATTCCGATGACGGTCATTGCGACCATGTTCATCCTCAAGGCCATCGCTTCCATCATATCGTTGGGCAGTGGCTTTCGTGGCGGCTTGTTCTTTGCAACGCTTCTCCTCGGCGCACTCGGCGGTCACCTGTTCGCCGCTGGCTTTGACATGATCTGGCCGGGGCTCAAGCTCGATCCGAACGTCTATGCGATCGTCGGCATGAGCGCGCTGTCGGCATCCGTGATCGGCGGGCCGCTGACGATGTCGTTCATCGCGCTGGAATCCACCGGCAACCTCTGGCTCACCACGGCGGTTTTGGTCGCGGTCATCATCTCGACCCAGATCACCCGCGAATTGTTCGGTTATTCATTCGCGACGTGGCGATTTCACCTGCGCGGCGAAACCATTCGCAGCGCCGCCGATGTCGGCTGGATCCGCGATCTCACGGTGCAGCGCCTGATGCGGCCGGACGTGGCCAACGTGATCGCCGACATGGGAATTGGAGAATTCCGCGGCAAATTTCCGCTCGGCTCGAAGACCCAGGTGATTGCCGTCGATGCCACCGGCCACTATGTCGGACTGATACTGGTGGCCGAAGCCCATGCGCCGGATATCGAGGCGACGCGCAGTCTCGTCGGCATTCTTCATCACCGGGATGTCGTGCTGCATCCGGCCATGAACATCCAGGAAGCCATCGCCGTGTTCGATGCCGCCGAAGCCGAATCCCTGGCGGTGGTCGAGCCCGGCGACCAGCGCCGCCCGATCGGGATTCTCACCGAAGCCCATGCGATGCGGCGCTATGCGGAAGAATCCGAACAGCGCAGGCGCGAGGCGGTCGGCGAAGTTTGAATGGTGCAGGGGGTAAGACAATATGCCACGGTTCGAGCGTGTAGCGGACGCCGTCGCCTGGCCAGCTAGCTCTCCATATCCGCGGCAATGATGCGCTGACGAAGCGCAAGACGTACGAGCTCGATGTCGGAGGCAACGCCGAGTTTGCTGCGAATGAGATAGCGGGTGTTGGCGGCGGTCTTGACGCTGATGTGCAGCGTTTCGGCGATGTCATCGACGGATTTCTCGGCCAGCAACATGCGCAGGATTTCGAATTCCCGCGGGCTCAGCGCGTCGACTGCCGAAGGTTCGCCGGCGAGGCGGTTCAGGGCGAGTTCGTGGTCGATGTCGGGGCTGAGCGCGATGCGTCCAGCCATGACCTCGCCGATCGCGCGCAGCAGCGCGTCCGGCGGATTGCTTTTGGTCACAAAGCCGCGCGCGCCCGCCTTGATGGCCTGGACGGCATAGGCGGCGCTCTGGTGCATGGTGAATACGAGGATGCGCGCGGAACCGTCCCATTGCCGGATGCGCCGGATCGCCTCGACCCCGCCGATGCCGGGCATCGATACATCCATGATGACGAGATCGGGCCTCGCCTCCTTGTAGACACGATAGGCATCGGCCCCGTCGCCCGCCTCGGCGACGACGCGAAGGTGGTCCTGCTTCTGCAATAGCGAGCGATAGCCCTCGCGCACGATGGCGTGATCGTCCACCAGCATCACGCGCGTGAAGCTCCTGCTACCGGACATGCTCAAGATTCCGCCCCCATATTGGGTATCGTTGTCACAAGCCTGGCACCGCCCGCCGCCGGCCGCTCGAAACGCAGTGTTCCGCCGAGCGAAGCGACCCGCTCCTGCATGCCGAGAAGTCCCATGCCGGCTTTTGGCGCGAGATTGCCGCCCATTGCGTTACCGTCGTCTTCGACGCTCAGGACGATGTCGCCCGGTCTTGCATCGAGACGCAACTGGACGTGCCCGGCCTGCGCATGTTTCGCTGCATTGGTGATCGCCTCCTGCGCGATGCGGTAAAGACTGGCGCAGACGCTCGGTGGCAAATCGTCGACCTCGCCAGTGATGGCAATGTCAAATCGCGTGCGGCCCTTCTCGAAGCCGTTCCAGCTCGCAACCAGGCTTTCGAGGCTCAAGGCGAGGCCAAGTTCCTCGATGTCGGGCGGACGCAGGCGCACCAGCGCTCCGCGCAGAGTTGCCATTAGCCCCGCGATGGTGCGCGAGATGCCGCGACATTCTTCCAACAGCGGCGGACATTCGCGCTCCGCTGTATGGGCTGCCGAGGCGGCCTGCGCCGCGATGGCGGTGAGCGACTGACCGAATTCGTCGTGCAACTCGCGGGCAAGATGGCGCCGCTCGTCGTCCTGCACGGCGATCAGCTTTCGCGTCAGCGCGTTGCGTTCGGCAAGCGCGGCCTGAAGCTTCTGCGCCAGCGTGTTGAAGACGTCGGAGATGGCCGAAAGTTCGGCGAGATCGAAACTGGGCAGCCGTGCGGAAAGATCGTTCGCCGCGAGCTGCTTCAATCCGGTACGAATGACATGTGTCGGCCGCAGCGCGCGCGCCAGCGCGGCATAGACCGCAAGGCAAAGTCCCGCCAGCGCGAACGCCATGATGGAAAGCAGGCGGCTGGCCTCGCGCCAGCTTTGGCCGATCTGCATGGCGGGGTCGAATGTCACGACCGCCACTCCCTGCGTCTCGCCTTCGAGCAGCAGCGGCTTCGAGATCGGTTCGCCGGGATGGAAAATGGCGCGATAGAGTGCTGCGTAACTTTCGGGCGCGGCAACTTCCTCGGCGAGCGCGCCGCTGCAGATACCCTGCCGAAAGGCGCCGATCTTGTCCTGATAAGCGATGCAGAGCCCCGGTTCCATCAGCGGCGCCGCGACCCGTTGCAGATCCGGAGTTCGCTCGGACGACAACGTAAACCAATGCGCCTGCGCCTGCTGTAATGAAATATCCCTGGCGACGATTTCGGCGATACGGCCGACCTTGGCCCTGGCGGCGCGATCGCTGTCAAACAGCGCGTAGGCCGCGACAGCGAGGAAGCACACCGCCGCGAGCGCCGCGACGCGCAAGGCCAGTCGCAGCTTCAGATCGATGGCGCGCGCGCGGCCCGCCATGAAACCAAGGGCCTGTAATCTGGGGACCTGCTGCAAGGTTTGTTTCACTCCCTCTGGTATTTAGAAGCAGATTTCGTCGGGAAGAAAGCCTCGCCAGCCAAGATCGGGCATTTCACCCGGCCAATCCAGGGAAAACCGCCGTTTCGCGCTGGCAGCGGATGGGACGATATGGGGACGATCTGACCTCTCAATGGGTGCATCCATGCGCGGTATTGCTTTCATGCTTGCTTCGGCAATGGTTGTCGCTGGGTTCGCGGCCGCCACGGCGGAGGAATTGGTTACGCCGGCCCCGATCAAACTGGCGGTCTTTCCCTTTGAGCTGGAAGATTTCAGCGCGGCCGCGGCATATCATCCGCCTGATGATATCGACCGCGAGCAATTGCGGCTCTCGACGGAAGAGGCGCGTCGGCTGATCGCCGAATCAGGGCGCTACACATTGGTCGACATCGGCGCCGTCAACGACGAAACGGCGAAAGCTGGAAAATTGCACGATTGCGACGGTTGCGAAGTCAAGATCGCCGCTGGCGTTCATGCCGACCAATCGATGATCGGGATCGTCACGCGCATCAGCCGCACGGACTACGCGGTGACCTACAAAATTCGCGATGTTCAATCCGGAGCGCTGGTCGACGTCGAGCAGACCGACCTGCGCGCGGGCGCCAATTCGGCCTGGAGCCGTGGCGCGCGCTGGCTGATCCAGCGCCGTCTGCTGGAAAAGCCGAACTAGAGCATGATCCGGAAAAGTGGATACCGGTTTTCCCTCGCGACAAACGCGAAGCGTTTGCGCGGAGATCATGCTCAAACAAAAAAATGGAGCGCGATGCTGATTTAACCAAAACGCATCGCGCTCTAGCCGCCAAAGCCGATGTACGGAACCGCCAGGTTGAATCCGAAAAAGGAACTCGCATGAATAAGCCGACAAAACTATCAGCAGTAGGCCTCAGCCTGCTTGCCGCCGCCGTTTTCTGCGCCAGTCCGGTTCGGCAAGGCCGGGCGCAAGGCGATCCGCCGGTGCTGGCGGTCGCCGAAATCCAATATAGCGATACCTCGGGCGAGGTGATCGATCAAAGCGCCGATCATTTCCGGCGCCTGCGCGAATTCGAAGCCTCGTTGCGTACCGATTTGGCGGCGAGCGGCAAGGTGCGAAACGCCACCCTCGATTGTCCGCCAAACGCCTGTTCGGTTGGCGACATTGATGCAGACCAGCTGCTCGACAAGGCGCAAGCGGCCGGCGCCGCTTATCTGCTGATTAGCAGCTTTCATAAGGTCAGCACGCTGGTGCAATGGGCAAAAGTCGACATTGTGGAGGTGCAAACCCGCAATGTCGTCTTCAATCGTCTCGTCACCTTCCGCGGCGACAACGACAAGGCCTGGCGCCATGCGGAATCCTTCATCGTCCGGGAAATCCTGGATCATGAGGAAAAGTGAGACGAACCGGATGCGCCGCAATCCATCCGGCCTTGTCGTATTGATGCCGCCGGCGGTGATAGTGGTCGAGCCGCTGAACTGTGCCTCGTTCAGGTTGGCGTGCTGGCCGCGTGTGTGGTCTCTGTGCCCGATGTCACATTCGGTAGCGGAGGTAGCGCGAATCGTCGACCTTGCTTCAAACTAGCGCGATCGTGGATGCGACCTATATCTGCATATAGGAGATTGCCATGTTCAAAGTTGCCGTTATCGCCTTCGCGCTAGCCATCTCAGGCTTCATGCTGTGGGTTGCGCACGAAAACTCGAACTTTGCCCAGCTGCCTCACGCGACCTTCGTCAAGCGGGCGGCGTGACACAGCTCACATAAGTCTTGTCCAGATCCGAGCATGGTGGGTCCGAGGAGAACCACCATGCTCAAATATTTCATGATTGCCATGTTCTGCTTCGTCGTCGCCAAGACGGGCGTGCGGATCGTTCACTACGCCAACCCGACGGCCTTCAGCCAGGCTCGCATTCCCTGATGCGATGCCTGCTCATGTGTATGATCGGTTGAAGTCAACGAGCTGCAATCGCTCGGTCTGTCAGACTCTTTCGAGCTTCTGCAGGCAGCGAATCGTTTTGACTTCGTCCGGCATCGGCGTGTCGGGGAAGCTGGTCTTCCAGTTGGTGACGCCGACCTCGCCGACATAGATGTCGCCCTTTGAGTCGAGCGCGATGCCGTGCGGCGCGAGGAATTTGCCGGCCTCGAGGCCAGGGCCGTTCTCGCCACCGAGCCGGGCGATGCGGCTGCCTTTGGAGTCGACGATGGTGAGGCGCGGACCCAGATTTGGTGCATTCAGGTTGACTGGCATGCCGGGGCCGAGCTCGCCGATAATGAAATTCGGATGCTTGCCGCCGCAGCAATGCAGCGCGCAGGGCCGATGCAGATTGTTCCACTGCGCCTCGTATCTGCCGTTGCCGTCGAACACCTGCACGCGGTGGTTCTCGCGGTCGGCGACATAGACCCAGCCGTCGGCATCGGCGACGATGTTGTGGACGATGTTGAACTGGCCGGGATCGCTGCCGGACTCACCCCAGGTCTTGATCAGCTTTCCGTCGGGCGTGAATTTGTGGACGCAGGCATTGCCGTAACCGTCGGATACATAGATGTCGCCCTTCGGCGACAGCGCCGTGTGGGTGCAGCGGTGGAACGGCTCACCGCTCATGAACGGCGCCGGCTTGTTCGGGATGCCGATGGTCAGCAGTACCTTGCCATCATGTGAGCATTTGCGCACGGTGTGGTCGCCGTCGTCGGTGCAATAGAGATTGTCTTCGGCATCGATGTGCAGGCCGTGGGCGCGATGGAACAGGCCTTCGCCCCAGCTCTTGATGAAGTTGCCCGAGCGGTCGAGCACGATCATCGGATGAGCGCCGCGGTTGAAGACGTAGATGCGGTCCTTGCTGTCGACGGCCACCGAGGCGACGTCGGTAAGTGTCCAGCCCTGCGGCAATTTTGCCCAGTTCTCCACGACACGGTAGCGATGCTCTCCCGAGCCGAGAATGGTCGGCATGTGATTCTCCCCTGAAATGTTTCTTCGTGCTTCGCGCGCCCGGGATGACGCTCTGATTCTTTGTTTTGACGCGTTTTCTTTACGCGAACCGGTATCCACTTCGCTCGAAAACGCTCTAATGTTGCGCGGTGCGGTGCCTGGGAACGCGGGGCAACATCCCTTCCTCGCAAGCCTTGATCTGCAGCGCGAGATATTTTGAATTGATCCGGCATTGCGCCAGGCCGCCTGCGATGAACCAGAGACCGGGTTGCGCCGTGCGCGTATACATGTTGCGTAACTCCTGCGCTTCGCCGTAGCCCCAGATGGTGCCGATGCGCGTCACGACTTCGTTGCCGAACAGTTTGCGCACCAGTTCTTCCTGGCGCTTGTAACCGGTCGCCAAGACGATCAGGTCGGCGGCGATGGTCTCGCCGCTTTTCATTCGCGCGCCTCCGGCAACAAATGAATCGATGTCCGAAAACTGCTTCAGCCCGATCTCGCCACTGATGATCAGATCGGAGCAACCGACATTGAAATAGTAACCGCCGCCGCGGGTGAGATATTTGAACTGCCAGCCGGTGCCGTCCTCGCCGAAATCGAGCTTGAAACCCTTAGCGGCCAGGCCATCGAGCAAGTCCTTGTCCAGCTCCTTCGCCACCTCGGTGATAGCCTGGTGGCTCTTCCTCGCCAGCGGCAATGGCATCGAGGTCGCGATCAGGTCGTTATCGTCGAGCGTTCCCTCGTTATACGGCGTGTAGACCAGTTGCGCGGACGGCTCGATGCTGACGATCAGCGTCGAGCTGCGCTGAACCAGCGTCACGTGGGCGCCGCTGGAATGCAGATCCTGCGCGATGTCGTGACCGCTGTTGCCGGTGCCGATCACGAGCGCCTGCTTGTCTTTCCAATCCTCACCGTCGGTGTACTGGCTGGAATGCAGCACCGTGCCGGTGAAATCCTTCAGGCTGGCGATGTCAGGCAGATTCGGAATGCCGCTGACGCCGGTGGCCATCACGACATGCCGTGGGTGCATGGTGCGCCGGCTGCCATCGGCGCGGCGCAACGTGACGGTCCAGCGTTCCTGCATTTCGTCATACGTTCCGCCCTCGAACTCGGTCTCGGTCCAGAAATTGAGCTCCATGCCCTCGACATAGGCCTCGAACCAGTTGGCGAGCTTGTCCTTGGGAATGTAGGTCGGCCAGTTCGGCGGAAACAGCATGTAGGGCAGGTGATTGACCTGTACTTGATTATGCAGCGTCAGCGCGTGATAGCGATGGCGCCAGTTGTCGCCGATCCGCGCCTCACGGTCGACGATCAGGGTATCGACCTGCAATTGCTTTAAGCGAGCCGCGATCGAAAGTCCGGACTGTCCGCCGCCGATCACCAGCACGGTAGGATCGCGGTCGGCATATCCGGCGGCAGCCTTGCGCAGGTCGAGCCAGTTGGGCCCGCGAAAATCCCGCGAATAGGATTGGCCGCGTGGCCGCGATATCCCCTGCTGCTCCTCAAAGCCCTTTAATTCCTCGAGCGCCGTCAGCAGCGTCCAGGCTTTCAGCCTGTTGCGGTCGCCGGCGTCGGGGATCAGCCGCAGAATTCCGTCGCCGCGGCCCTGCGCGGTCTCGAATTTGAAAATCGCCTCGATGGCGTTGGTGCCGGCGCGCATCACCCGGCGCGGCGCGGCACGGTCGAGGTCGATCGCAAAACCGCCGGGGGCGGCGCGGCCGCTATGGACTTTCAGCTCCTTCAGGATCGCATCGGCGCCATTGATGGTCTGGATGTTCCAGCTCAACGCCAGCACGTCGCGCCAGTAACTGTCCGGGTGAAACAGCGTCTTCAGCAGGAGGTCGTCGGGCCTGTTAAGGGCAGTTTCGAACTGCGCCAGCCAGTTTTCCGTGGCTGTCGAAACATCGTCAGTTTTGTCCAGCATTTGCGCTTCCCGTACCGGCCGTCTTCGCGGCGTTTGCCCGGGAAACCTATACCCTTTGCGATCGCGCAGAAAGGGCGTGCATAAGCGGTGCGTTCACTGCGCCAGCGACAGGATAAGACCCTGATCCGGCGGAACACGGCCGTTCAGCGTATCGAGATAGATCTGCTTCACCGTTGCCGGTCCTTTGCCCTCGATCACGTTGAGCCATGAATCGAGCATCGGGGCAAAGCCCGACCATGCGCTGCCGAATCGGGCTTCGATCCCGCCCGGTCCCCATTCCTTGGCGCGCTTGCGGATCTGGTCGGGCGCGAAGAACCAGACCGGCTTGGCTCCGGGCAATGGCGGCTCGTCCGGCGATGAGCCGCGGTGGGTGAGCCCGATCCGTCCGGAGTATTTCATCTGGTCGCCGAAATGCCGATGCAGCGTCTCGCGCAACGCGCTATTGCCGGCCATGTCCACGAACGCAACCGGCCGGTCGGGCGGCATCGATGTCACACGG
This sequence comes from uncultured Pseudomonadota bacterium, assembly GCA_963727225.1. Lineage (GTDB taxonomy): Bacteria > Pseudomonadota > Alphaproteobacteria > Rhizobiales > Xanthobacteraceae > Bradyrhizobium. Next base: position 77,997 of record CAVSFN010000006.1, read on the forward strand.
TCGTAGGTCACGACCTCGTCGTAGCAGCCGAGCGACCCAACGAAATCGGCATTGGCCGCCGAAGTCAGTCCGATCACCCGGATACCCTTGCGCAGCGTATGCAACAGATGCGCGAGACCGAACGCGGTCTTGCTGGAGGCGCTGGAGAGTATGACGCTGCGCGCACCGTAGAATTCATTCTCGGCCAGAAAATCGTCGACCAGGAATGACAGCATGAACAGCGGCCGCAGCAGCGCCTGATAATCGCCCTGGCGTCCGGCGTAGGCGGGATCGCCGCTGACGCGTGCATAGGCGTTGTAGACCGGCGCCACGCCCTGACGATGCGCGGCGGCGTCGCGCAGGCCGCGCTTGCTGACGTCGGCGGCTTCGATCACCAGATGTGTCGCCATCGGAAAATAGCCGAACAGGCTCTCGCCGTCAGAAATGCCCGGATGGCGCGAGGCGATCACGTCACCAAATCCCCACACCGGAATGTTGCCGAAACTTTCGGGCGCCGGAAACAACTGCCAGTATTTCAGCTCGTCGCCGAGAACGGCGTAGGTGATGTTGTTGGCGGTGAACGCAAAGCGATTGATGCTGATCAGCAGCGCGCCGTCGGGCAATCGGGCGGCGTCAGGCAGCCGCGTCTCGATCACCTTGCATTGCTGCAAATCGTTGCGCACGACGATGAAGTCGGTGGAGTTCATTTTTTAAGGTCCCGGCTTTTTCCTGCCGTTATCTTTGCCTTCGCTGATGTCGGTTTTGCGACGGGCAATTTGTTTAAAACAGCGTTCGTTTTTTCCGGTGCGCCGATCACGCCTTCACGTTTCTTCAGTGCCCTGTAGTAAGTCCACCACAGATGCGCTGCTGCGCCGCGCATTGGACGCCACGGCTCCGCCAGCGGTGCCATTTCCTTCGCGTTCGGCCGCGTCTTGAGCCCCAGTCCGATCTTGACCGCTTCCTGCACGGCAAGATCACCCGCCGGCCAGGCGTCGCCATGGCCGAGGCAAAACAAGAGATAGACGTCGGCGGTCCAGGGGCCGATGCCGTGCAACGCCGTCAGTGTGTCGTGCGCAGCGTCGGCCTCCTGATTCGCCAGTGCCTCGAGGTCGAGCCGTTCGGCGGCGAGTTCGCGCGCCAGATTCTTCAAGGTCTTGATCTTGGCAGCCGACAATCCGAGCCGGCCGAGACGGTCGGCACGGGCGCGGCGCAAGGCGTCGTGGTGAAACGGATCGAACGCGGCGCTGACGCGGGCCCAGATCGCCGCCGCACTCGCGGTGGAAACCTGCTGGCCGCAGACGATCGCCGCAAGGCCGGCATAACCGGGGTCACGCCGCCGCAGCGCCGGCATGCCCGCGAGCTTCAATACCGGTTTCAGTCGCGGATCCTGCTCGACCAGCGCGTGGACGGCGCGGTCGAGGTCCGCCTGGGTGTTGAGGTGGATGGTCATTACGACTTTAAAGTCATCATGTCCGGTGAAAGAGATCAATGCCGCCGCCTGTCTTCCGTTTTGCGCCGAGCCCGAACGGCTATTTGCATCTCGGCCATGCCTATTCGGCATTGCTGAATTTCGATTTGGCGCAGCAGTCGGGCGGCAGGTTCCTGCTGCGCATCGAGGATATCGACCCGACCCGGTGCAAGCCGGAATTCGAGACCGCGATCTATCAAGATCTCGATTGGCTCGGCATCGCGTGGGAGCAGCCGGTGCGGCGGCAATCCCGGCATCTTGCCGACTACCGCGACACGATCGAAAAGCTTTCGGCCCGGGGCCTGCTTTATCCAAGTTTCGAAAGCCGGGCCGAGATCGCAAAATTGGTCGAGCAGCGCGAGGCGAACGGTCAATGGCCGCGCGATCCCGACGGCGTGCCGCTCTATCCGGGTACGGCGAAATTGCTCTCCGCCGATCAGCGCGGGCGATTGCTTCAATCGGGTGCGCCCTTTGCGCTGCGACTCGATATGGCGGCGGCCCGCGCGACCGCGGGCGATCTCACCTGGATCGAACGCGGCGAGGGGCCGGCAGGCGAGACCGGCGCGGTGGTCGCCCGGCCGGAGGCCTGGGGCGACGTCATTCTCGCACGCCGGGAGACGCCGACCAGCTATCACCTCGCGGTGGCGATCGACGACGCCCTGCAAGGCGTGACCGAGGTGGTGCGCGGCAGCGACCTGTTCTGGTCGACCAGCGTGCATCGGCTGCTGCAGGCGCTGCTCGGCCTGCCGCCACCGGCCTACCGCCACCATCGGCTGATTCTCGACGATGCCTGCCAAAAGCTCTCGAAATCGACCGGCGCCACCGGCTTGCGGGAGCTCCGCGCCGGAGGGGCGAGTGGTGCCGACGTGCGCCGCCTGGTCGGCCTCGGCTAGTGGCGATCCGGCCTGCTGGGCGTGGACCGCAAACGGAAAAACCGGCTTCGGCGTGACTCCGCAAGCCCGGCCGTGGCATGGTGGGGTCGGCCGGGGTCGGGGGAATCATGGCGCCGAAATCGCGCTCACAGCGCACCACACGGCCGCCCAAAAGGCGGGCGACGAAAAAGCGCGGCCTTGGCGTTGCCGCCGGCAAGGTGCACAAGCGCGCGGCCGTCGCTGCCGTGCCCGGCATCGTCGAGGCGGCCCTGGCCGCGTTCGCGCACGAGGTCCGCACCCCGCTCACCGGGATTCTCGCCATCAGCGATCTCCTGGCGACGTCCGACCTCGACGAGCGCGAGCGGCGCTGGGTCGATACCATCAAGGCGGGCGCGGAGCATCTCGCCAGCCTCGCGACGTTGTTCGTCGACGCCGCGCGAAGCGGCAATGCCGGGATCGGTGTCCGGCACGATCTGTTCGACCTGCGGGTGCTGGCGCGCAGTGCCGGGGATTCGCTGGCCGGCAGGGCGGCGGCAAAGGGTCTGCGATCCTCGGTCGATATTTCGGAAAAGCTTCCGGCACTGGTGGTCGGCGATCCGGTCCGGTTGCGCGCCGCGCTGGAAAACCTGATCGACAATGCGGTGAAGTTCACCGAACAGGGCGGCGTGGTGCTGGCGGTGTCGGCAACGCGCGCCGTGAAGGGCAAGATCGGCGTCGCCTTCGCGGTTTCCGACAGCGGCATCGGTCTCACGCTCAACGAGATCAAACGCCTGTTTCGTCCGTTCTCGCAGGCGAATGTCAGCATCGCATCGCGCTTTGGCGGCGCGGGACTGGGATTATCATCGGTCAAACAGCTCGCCCGCGCGATGGGCGGCGATATCGCCGTTGCGCAACGGCGCGGCGGCGGGACCACCTTCACGCTGACGGTGACGCTGGCCCGCGCGAAAGCCGCGAAAGCGGCCAGTTCGGGCGCGGATGCCGATCTGCCGTCGGATCCCGCACCGCCGCTCCGCGTTCTCAGCGTCGAGGACAATCCGTTCGGCCGCGTCGTGCTCAACGCGATCCTCACCGAACTCGGTCACCAGGCGGAATTCATCGGGCGGGGGGAGGCCGCCACCGAGCGGATCGCGCGCGGCGACTTTGATGCGGTGCTGATGGACATGGTGCTGCCGGGCATTACCGGCATCGAGGCGATCAGGCGTATTCGCAGCCTGAGCGCGCCGCTTGGCCGCATCGCGATCATCGGCGTGTCGGGCCGCGGCGACGACGAAGCGGGGTCGCGCGCGGCCGGCGCGGACGCCTTCCTGGTCAAGCCTGTGAGTCCAAGGGCTTTAGCGATTGCGCTGCTTGAAGCGAGACGCCGTGCGGCAGCCGCGACTTGATGATCGCCGCGTTCAATTCGCCGCCATACACAAAGATCGCGGCGAGGAAATAAAGAAACACCAGCGCGATGATCACGGAGGCAAGGCCGGCATACATCGTGACGTAATTGTTGGCGAAGCGCGCCAGATACTGTCCGAACACGATGCCCGACACCAGCGACGCCACCAGGGTGAAGATGATGCCCGGCAGGATCTGCAGAAAGCTGCGGCGGCCGGCTGGAACCCATGCGTGCAGAATGAACAGGGCGACGATCAGCGCCGCAATGGTGATGCCGTAGCGCGAAACATTGAGAAATTGTTCGTTGGATTCCACGACAAGTGGAATGTGCCGCCGCACCGCCTCGATGATCAGGGGACCGAGCACGATCAGGAACGCCATCGCCAGCGAGGTGAAGGCGGCGATCAGCGTGTAGCCGATCAATTCCAGCCGCAGCCAGTACCAGCGCCGCCGCTCAATCATCGAATAAGCGCGGTTGAGCGCAATGCGCAGGGCTTCAACGCCATTGGAGGCAAAATACACCGCAAGCACCGCGCCGATGGTCAGGATGTCGCCGCGGCTGGTCGTCATGACGTCGTGGATCTGGCCGGACAGTGAATCGGCGACCTGCTTCGGCCAGACCTGCAGCAACAATCCCGCGGCCTGATCGGCGAGCTCCTTGGAGCCGAAAAAGCCGGCCAGCGAGGTCAGCACGATCAGAAACGGAAACAGCGCCATCAACGTCGAGAGTGCGATGTGGCTGGCGATCGCCCAGCCGTCATCGGCGAGAAACTGGTAGAACGCATCCAGGCCGACATCAAAGACGTAGCGGAGCTGCCTCACATTTCACCTTGACCTGGCAGAAGACGGTTCCATCGGCGAGCCGGGCTACCATCTGATATTATTGGATTAAAAGCCAGATCGATGAGAGCACGAAGTTGCCATGTGCGTGATGGCGCGGGAACAGGTCCGGTGTTATGTACGGCCGATGACTTCATTCCTGAGTATGATCGTACTTCCCCTCGCAGTTGGTGCCGTCGCGCTGGTGCTGTTGCTGGGTCTCATCAACATGATGCGGGGCGGATCGCCGAACCGGTCGCAGAAATTGATGCAATGGCGGGTGCTGCTGCAATTTATCGCCATCGTCATCACGATGCTCGTGGTCTGGGCAATGGGCCACTGAGACATCCCGGTGTACCGGATTCAAAATAGGGGTTAGGCCATGGTCGTCCTCAATCGTATCTACACGCGAACCGGCGATGACGGCACCACGGCGCTCGGAAGCGGCGAACGCCGCCCGAAATATGATCTGCGCATCGGCGCCTATGGAACCGTCGATGAGACCAACGCCGCCATCGGCATCGTGCGGCTGCATCTTGCCGATGCGCGCGATCTCGATGCCATGCTGGGCCGGATCCAGAATGATCTGTTCGATCTTGGCGCCGACCTTGCGGTGCCCGAGCGCGAGGGCAAGGCGGAACGTCTGCGGATGCTGTCCAGCCAGGTTGAACGCCTTGAGCACGACATCGACACCCTGAATGCGCGGCTGGCGCCGTTGACCTCGTTTGTGCTGCCCGGTGGCACTCCGGCGGCGGCCTTCCTGCATCTGGCGCGCACCATATGCCGCCGGGCGGAACGGATGATGGTGGAACTCGCCGCCAAGCCCGATGAGCCGGTCAGCGACGCCGCAATCCACTATATGAACCGGTTGTCGGACCTCTTGTTTGTCGCCAGCCGTTCCGTGAACAATAACGGCGCCGGCGACGTGCTGTGGGTGCCCGGCCAGAACCGCTAAACGCATGGGCCTGGGTGCCGATTTTTGCCGTTCGCGCGTTGACCGGGGTTGGCGAGACCTTTAGGTTCCGCGCCCAAGCTGATCAAACCTGACAAATTCAAGCGAAAGAGGGTCGATGAAGGTTCTGGTTCCGGTAAAGCGGGTGGTCGATTACAACGTCAAGGTCCGCGTCAAGAGCGATGGATCGGGCGTTGAACTATCCAACGTCAAGATGTCCATGAATCCGTTCGACGAAATCGCCGTCGAGGAAGCCCTGCGCCTGCGAGAGGCCGGCAAGGCAACCGAGGTCGTGGTGGTGTCGATCGGCCCCGCGCAGGCGTCTGAAACCATCCGGACCGGTCTTGCCATGGGCGCCGACCGCGGCATCCTGGTGAAGGCGGAAGGCAATGTCGAGCCGCTCGCGGTGGCGAAGATCCTCAAGGCGATCGTCGACGAAGAGAAGCCCGGCCTTGTCATTCTCGGCAAGCAGGCGATCGACGACGACTCGAACCAGACCGGTCAGATGCTGGCTGCCCTGCTCGGATGGTCGCAGGCGACGTTTGCCTCCAAGCTCGAAGTCGATGGGTCCGATTTCAAGGTGACGCGCGAGGTCGACGGCGGCTTGCAGACGGTCAAGTTGAAGGGACCGGCGATCGTCACCACCGATTTGCGCCTGAACGAGCCGCGCTACGCCAGCCTGCCCAACATCATGAAGGCGAAGAAGAAGCCGATCGCCGACAAGACCGCGGCCGATTACAGCGTCGATCTCACGCCCCATCTCGAGATCGTCAAGACATCCGAACCGCCGGGCCGCAAGGGAGGCGTCAAGGTCAAGGACGTCGCTGAACTGGTGTCGAAACTCAAGAATGAAGCCGGGGTTCTCTAGATGGCCACGCTGTTGATTGCCGAACATGACAATGCGTCGGTCAAGGATTCCACCAACAAGGCGCTGACCGCCGCCACCGCGCTCGGCGGCGAGGTGGATGTGCTGGTCGCCGGCGAAAACGCCAAGGCTGCCGCGGACGCCGCGGCCAAGCTCGCCGGCGTCAGGAAGGTGCTGCTCGCCGACAATGCCGCCTATGCCCACGATCTCGCCGAACCGCTGGCCGCGCTGATCGTGGCGCTGGCGCCTGGCTATGATGCCTTTGTCGCGCCCGCGACCTCGCGCTTCAAGAACGTGATGCCGCGGGTGGCCGCACTTCTCGATGTGATGCAGATATCGGAAATCATCAAGGTGGTTTCGCCGGACACTTTCGAGCGGCCGATCTATGCCGGCAACGCGATCCAGACCGTGAAATCGAAGGACGCCAAGAAGGTCATCACGGTGCGGACCTCCACCTTCGCCGCGGCCGGAGACGGCGGCAGCGCGTCGGTGGAAAATGCCGCGTCGGCGGCCGATCCCGGCCTCTCCAGTTTTGTCGGTGAGGAGGTTGCCAAGAGCGATCGTCCCGAACTGACCTCGGCCAAGATCATCGTCTCCGGCGGTCGCGCCATGCAGAGCCGCGAGAATTTCGCCAAATATATCGAGCCGCTCGCCGACGAACTCGGCGCCGGTGTCGGTGCTTCGCGCGCCGCGGTCGATGCCGGATATGCGCCGAACGACTGGCAGGTCGGCCAGACCGGCAAGGTGGTTGCGCCGGAACTTTATATTGCGATCGGCATTTCCGGCGCAATTCAGCACCTCGCCGGCATGAAGGATTCCAAGGTGATCGTCGCGATCAACAAGGATGAAGACGCGCCGATCTTCCAGGTTGCCGATTACGGTCTGGTCGCGGACCTGTATCAGGCGGTTCCCGAGTTGACCGAGGCGATCGGCAAGCTTGGAAAGTAACCACGCAAGTAACTACGATTGAAACGGCCGACTGGATCAAGCGGATTTTGGCCGGCGTCGATGCAAGGGATGGAGCCGACGCACAGTGCGCGTCGCTCCGGTGAGATGACAAGATGGCGGTTATGATCAAGAAGGTCGGCGTGATCGGCTCGGGCCAGATGGGCAACGGCATCGCGCATGTGGCAGCGCTTGCCGGGTTCGATGTGGTGCTCAACGACGTGTCCGCCGAGCGCCTGAAATCGGGGATGGCGACCATCAACGGCAATCTGTCGCGCCAGGTCGCCAAGAAAATCATCACCGAAGACGGGCGCAAGCAGGCGTTGGGCCGGATCGTTTCCGCCGAGACGATGGATGGGCTTGCCGATTGCGATCTGGTGATCGAAAGCGCGGTCGAGAAGGAAGAGATCAAGCGCAAGATCTTCCACGATGTCTGCGCGGTGTTGAAGCCCGAAGCTATCGTGGCCTCGAACACCTCGTCGATTTCGATCACCCGGCTTGCCGCTTCCACCGACCGCCCCGAGCGCTTTATCGGGATTCATTTCATGAATCCGGTACCGCTGATGGAACTGGTCGAGTTGATCCGCGGCATCGCCACCGATGATGCGACCTTCGATGCGGCAAAGGAATTCGTCAACCGGCTCGGCAAGCACATTGCCGTTTCGGAGGATTTTCCGGCCTTCATCGTCAACCGCATTCTGCTGCCGATGATCAACGAGGCGATTTATACGCTGTATGAAGGCGTCGGAAACGTCGAGGCGATCGATGCCGCGATGAAGCTCGGCGCGCACCATCCGATGGGGCCGCTTGAACTGGCCGATTTCATCGGCCTCGATACCTGCCTCTCGATCATGCAGGTGTTGCATGAGGGCCTGGCGGACTCGAAATATCGGCCGTGTCCGCTGCTGGTCAAATACGTCGAGGCCGGCTGGCTCGGCCGCAAGACCCAGCGCGGCTTCTACGACTATCGCGGCGACAAGCCGGTTCCGACGCGCTAGGCGTCGCGGCGTCGCCCCAGCTCACGATCTCCAGCATTCGTTAATTCCGGTCGGGTAGCGTCCCTGCGACGGGGGTGTGGCGCATGGATATGATGAGTATGGTCAGCAGCATTCTCGCTGCCCAGGCGGGTAACACGCAGCTGCAGGTCGCAACCACCATCCTGGCATCGAACGCCAAAGCGGAGAAATCCGCGGTTCAGACCCTCTTGGGTGCTGGAACCCCCTCGCTCGCCAATGTCGGGGCCGGTATCGGCGGCAACCTCAACGTTTCGGCCTAAAGCCCGGCCGCCGCCGGCTTGACCGCCGCGGTGATCAACTTGACGGCGTCGTCGCTGTCCCATTCCGCCGGCCCGGCAATGGTGGCGATCTCGCAGCCCTGACCATCGACGAGAATCGAGGTCGGCATCCCCAGTGCCCGGCCTATGCCCTTAAGATCCTGAAAAACCTTGGCTTTTTGATCGTTATAGTGACCGAGCCGGGTCAGATTGGCTTCTCTCAGGAAATTCTTCGCCTTGTCGGGATCGCGGGTGTCGATGTTGATCGCGACCACCGCGAAATCCGGTCCGCCCAGTTTGGTCTCCAGGCGCTCAAGCGCAGGCATCTCCTTGCGGCAGGGCACACACCAGGTCGCCCACAGGTTCACCAGCACCGTGCGTCCGCGCCAGTCCGAGAGCTTTTTGGGCTTGCCGTCGGCATCCCAAAAGGCGAGGTCCGGCAGCTGCAGAGGAGCTGTCGCCATGGTCAGCGCGGCGACCTCGCCATGCGCCAGCGGCGCGAGCTTGCGTGAAAGATCGACCGCGGCAGCGCAAGCCTTGTCGCCTGCTGCATTGCGTTTGAGGCCGCCAATCCCGTATACCCCGGCAAATCCGATCACCGCCCCGATCAGGACCGCGCCGATAACGAATGGAATCCGGCGCGAGGCGGACGGGCTGGGCGAAGGCTGTTCAGGCATATCGTTTGTCATCCTGTATCAGATACGGCTATGCAGAGCTTCGGTTGCACCGGCAAGCAGCGCCCGTTCGCGGTGCGACCATGCGGGGCAACCCATCAATAACGAGTCATGAGCAACAGGTCATGAGCACCAGGCGATGAGCAACAAGATGTGGGGTGGCCGGTTTACCGAGCGCCCCGATGCGATCATGGAGGAAATCAACGTCTCCATCGACGTCGATCGTCACCTCTATGCCCAGGACATTGCCGCGTCCAAGGCCCACGCCGCGATGCTCTCGGCGCAAGGCATTATTACCGCGAACGATGCGAAAAATATCGCCAGGGGTCTAGACACGATTTTGTCAGAGATCGCCAAGGGATCCTTTGATTTCAAACGTGCCCTCGAGGACATTCACATGAATGTCGAAAGCCGGCTCGGCGAGCTGATCGGGCCTGCCGCGGGAAGACTGCACACCGCCCGTTCGCGCAACGATCAGGTCGCAACCGATTTCCGGCTGTATGTCCGCGACACCATCGACCAGATCGATGCCGCGCTGGCCGCGTTCCAGTATGCACTGGTGGCGCGGGCGCTGGAACACGCCGACACGGTGATGCCCGGCTTCACGCATCTGCAGACCGCGCAACCGGTGACGTTCGGGCACCATCTATTGGCCTATGTCGAGATGGCGGCGCGCGATCGCGGCCGTTTCGCCGATGCCCGCAAACGCCTGAACGAATCGCCTCTGGGTGCCGCCGCACTGGCCGGCACCTCGTTCCCGATCGATCGCGACGCCACGGCAAAGGCCCTCGGCTTCGACCGGCCGATGGCCAATTCGCTCGACGCGGTCTCGGACCGCGACTTCGTGCTCGAAACCCTGTCGGCGGCGGCGATCGCGTCGGTGCACCTGTCGCGCTTCGCCGAGGAAATCGTGATCTGGACCTCGCCGCTGGTGGGGCTGGTACGGTTGAGCGACAAATTCACCACCGGCTCTTCGATCATGCCGCAGAAGCGCAATCCCGACGCCGCCGAACTGGTTCGCGCCAAGACCGGCCGGGTGATCGGCGCGCTGACCGCGTTGTTGATCGTGATGAAGGGCCTGCCGCTCGCCTATCAAAAGGACATGCAGGAGGACAAGCAGGGTGCGATGGAAGCGTTCGGCGCGCTTTCGCTGGCCGTCCGGGCGATGACCGGAATGGTCGCCGATATCGTGCCGGACGAGGCGCGGATGAAGGCTGCCGCCGGCGAAGGCTACGCCACCGCCACCGATCTGGCCGACTGGCTGGTGCGGACGCTGAAAATGCCGTTCCGCGATGCCCATCACGTCACCGGGCGCATTGTCGCCAAGGCGTCGAAGGAGGGCGTGGCGTTGCATCTGCTGCCGCTCCAGGACATGCAGGCGATTGAGCCGAAGATCACGGCACAGGTTTTAGCCGTGCTTTCGGTGGAAGCATCGGTGAAAAGCCGCGCCAGCTATGGTGGAACCGCGCCAAAGAATGTTCGCGCGCAAGCCAGGAGCTGGCTCAAGCGACTGGAAAAAGAGCGAAAATTGGGCTGAGCCGCAATTGCGTCGCAAATTTCCTCGATCTCCGGGTCTCGCCAGAGCGAGGCAATCTTTGTATGGTGCGGCCGCTTTGGGGATATCGCCGTGAATCGCATTTCTAACCCGTTATCATCGAGATGGGCCGTGGTCCTGTTGGCCGCCGCCGCGCTGGCGCTGGCCGGCTGCGGGCGCAAGGGTCCGCTCGACCTGCCACCGTCCGCATCGCCGGAGGCGGTCGCCGCGGCGCAAGCGAATGCCGACCACGAGCCGGCAGCAAGGCCGAGCCTGTTCGATCCGACCCCCGATACGGCGCCAACCGCCGCTAAAGGCACCAAGAGACCATTCCTTCTCGACCCGCTTCTGGGCAACTGAGCTGACGCGGTGGATTTGACATTCGCTGCAGTTTTTCCGCGTTAGAGCTGGAACACCTGCGCTGGAATACCTGCCATGAATCACTTCGACTATCGCAACGGCGTGCTTCACGCCGAGGCGGTGAATCTGATCGATCTGGCGGATGCGGTCGGCACGCCGTTCTATTGTTATTCGACCGCGACCCTGGAGCGCCATTACCGGGTGTTCAGCGAAGCCTTCGCCGGTGAGAAGGCGGTGGTCTGTTACGCCATGAAGGCCAATTCCAACCAGTCGGTGCTGCGCACGCTGGCGAAACTCGGCGCCGGCGCCGACGTGGTTTCGGGGGGCGAGTTGAAGCGTGCGCTGGCCGCCGGCATTCCGCCGCAGAAGATCCTGTTCTCCGGCGTGGGCAAGACCGAAGCCGAGCTGCGCGCGGCATTGGCCGCGGATATTCTCTGCATCAACGTCGAATCGGAGCCCGAACTCGAATTGCTATCGCGGCTTGCCACCGAGACCGGGAAGACGGCGCGGATCTCGGTCCGGGTCAATCCCGATGTCGACGCCGGCACCCATGCCAAGATTGCCACCGGCAAATCCGAGAACAAGTTCGGCGTTCCTCTTCCCCGGGCGCGCGCGGTCTATGCCCGCGCGGCGCAACTGCCGGGAATCGAGGTGACCGGTACCGACATGCATATCGGCAGCCAGATCACCGACCTGAGCCGAATGGAGACCGCGTTCCGGATTCTGGCGGAATTCGTCCAGACGCTGCGCGCCGACGGCCACACCATCTCGCATATCGATTTCGGCGGCGGCCTCGGCATTCCCTATTACATGGATCGCGCAGCGCCGCCGGCGCCCGACGTCTATGCCGCCATGGTCAAGCGCGTGACGCATAACCTTGGTTGCACGCTGATGTTCGAACCGGGGCGGATGATCGTCGGCAATGCCGGTATCCTCGTGACCCGCGTGATCTACGTGAAGCCGGGTGCTGTGAAGAATTTTGTCATCATCGACGCGGCGATGAATGATCTGATCCGTCCCACTTTGTACGAGGCGCACCACGATATCCTGCCGCTCCGTCAGGCTGCGAACGGCGCGCCCACCATCGTCGCCGACGTGGTCGGTCCGGTCTGCGAAACCGGCGATTATCTCGCGCTCGACCGCAAGCTCCCCGAGCCAAAATCCGGTGACCTGCTGGCGGTGATGACCGCCGGCGCCTATGGCGCGGTGCAATCCGGCACCTACAACACCCGCGCGCTGGTGCCGGAAGTATTGGTCAAGGACGACCAGTACGCGGTGGTACGGCCCCGCATCGAGGTCGATGAGTTGATCGCGATGGACAGACAAGCGCCGTGGCTGTGAGTGCGGCGAAACCTTCGCGCGCGAAGCTGTTAGGTGTCGGCGCCCCCGAAGCTTCGAACCGCTGAAGTTTGACTCCGAACTGGGTCAAATGCACAATTCTGGCCGTAAGCCGGATTAATTCCGGCGTACATGCGGTTCGTTCTAGGTAGCGAAAGTGCCCGGCCGCGGACACGGACACATGCTATCAAGGCAGCGTATTCTCGCCAGAATGATGACTGGCCTAATACTCGGCAACCGAGCGATCCGGAGATGTCTCTTCACCGCGCCGAAAGGAAACACGCAAGATTGTGAACCAGTTCACATAATCAAAGAGCAGAAGAACCCAGAATTAGATCGTGGCATTTCCAATTGGTTCTTGCTCGGTGGGGGGCTCTATAGATGCGTCGCGATTTAATTATCAAGTCGGGCAATCTGGCCGGCACTTCGGACTTCAGGGTCGTTGCCCCGATCAAGAAGGGGCTGGTTCCCTCCCTGGACACCATGACATACAAGACCCGCGTCAAGCTGGTGCTGCGCGGCCTGCATGCCGGCCGCGCAGGCGGATTCGAATACGAGCTGGCCCGCATTTTGTCCGACGCCGTGGAGCGTGTGGGCGTCATTCATTCGGTCGGCATCGCCGTGCTCGAACCTGAGGACAATGTCCTGCTCACGGCAACGTTCGACGGTGCGTGGCAATCCTATGTCCGCGTCATCTGGCAAAAAGTGTCTCGACTGCTCGACCTCGTCTTCTGCAACACCGAGGATTACGTGCTCGGTTACGAGAACAGTTACGAAGCATGGGGCGCCTGGCTCAAACGCTCACAGAGCGAGGCCTACTTTCTCTATGCCACACCCGACCTGACGGTGGACGATACCCGCTACCTGCGCATGCAGGAACGGACGTACCGCCGCGAAGCAGTCGATGCCGCCGATTCGCGCGTCACGCGGATCAAAATTCCCACGGCCGAGGATATCGCACGGCAGTCCATTTTCGGCAAAAACGGCGACGCGATCGGCACCGACCCTACCAACGCCGGATTCGGCGAACCGTTGAAAAGACAATATGCGGGGAGGCCGCCATTCCGTCAGGGCGTTCAGAGCCTGGTCGGCCTGTACCGGTTGGCCGACGTCTATCCGCCCGGTACCAAGGACGGCGAGGTACTGCATCGCGCCGCACAGGAGCTTCTCCCGGAATTCCTCGACATGGCCAGAGACGGCGTCTACCAGACCGGCATCGTCCGCGCGCTGAAGCGCTTCCCAGAGCCGATGGCCTGGCTGCTACAGAATCCTTACGCCGAACCCGAGGTGCGGCGCGGACTGCCGCTGGAGCCCCCCGCAGAGCAGCCGCTGAACGACCCTGGCAACGTGCAGGGTGGGATCGTGAGCGCGTATCCCGACGTTCATCACGGATGCCTGCTTCTGCTTGGCTTCAAGGGGCCGTCGGCACTGGCAGTTTTTTTGGGCGCCCTGCCCTTCGCGTCGGAGGCCGATGAGCTTCAGCCGGGGCAGATCGCCACCAATATTTCCTTCACGGTCGAAGGCCTGCGCGTCGCCGGTCTGTCGGAGAGCGAAGTGCTCAAACTTCCGGACGAGTTCGTGCAGGGCATGGAGCGCCGCGCAGGCCTGCTCGGGGATTTGCGGATCAACCATCCCCATCGCTGGCGTCTGCCGGCACTCAACTGGCATCTCGGCGTGGACGCCCCTGACCTTGCTGAAGGCGATCCTGCGCCGCGCATCGACCTCAGTGCTGTTCATGCGGTCATCCAGATTCGGCTGCGCGGCCCGCATCAACATGTGACAGAGTCGAAGGCGAAGTTGATGGCTGCAATGAAGAAACTGGTTGCCGTCGACCCCGGCGTGACGCCGCTGTCCCTGCAATGGATGAAACGGCAACGCAATTCAGCGGGCGACGTCGAGGAGCATTTCGGCTTTATCGATGGCACTTCCGACCCCCAACTAAGCAAGAGCAAAGCGGGCAGGCGCTATTCCAACCACGTCAATCTGGGCGAGATATTGTGCGGCTATCCGAACCTGGCCGACAAGGTCGGCGATTATGCAAAGCCGGCCGACAAGACAGACGGTGATGTGTCGACGCGGACTTCATCCGGTCGCTTCTCCACGACGGCAGCTTCCTGGCGATTCGCAAGCTGCGGCAGGATGTCGAGGCGCTCGACGAAGCCTTGAACGCCGCCCAGGCGCAAGCCGCCGACGCAGGGCAGGCGCTGACACGCGAAGACTTCATGGCCAAGATGATGGGCCGCTGGCCCGGCGGCCATCCGAAAGCCGGTCAACCACTGGCCGTGGTCCTCGATCCGCCTACCAAAGGTTCAAATGACTTCCATTTCGAGACGGACCCGGATGGCAAGCGATGCCCGTTTCATGCCCATATCCGGCGCGCAAATCCGCGGATCAGGAACCCTGAGGCCGGCAGCCGGCCGCCCCGCTTCGTTCGTCGCGGCATGTCCTACGGCCGACACGTCCGCCGCGGGCATGATGGGCAGACTTCGAGAGACAGCCTCGATCAGGAGCGCGGGCTTATCTTCATGGCATATAATGCCAATCTCGGCGAGCAATTTGAACTGGTGCAACGTTGGCTGAACGGCGCCAACAGCTCGGGTTCGTATTCGGGCCAGAGCGATCCTCTGTTCGGCGTGGCCGAAGCCGGCCGGCAGCGCTATTTCCGCTTCGATCACGAGGGGCAGACCATCCGGATGGCGCTCGACGGCTCCGACCGACTTCACGACGAGCCGCGTCCGTTCGTGCGGCTGGAGTGGGGAGCCTATTTGTTCACGCCCTCCAGGAAGGCGCTTGCAAGCTTGCAAGAGCGAGCCGCGGCGCAGGGCAACAAGCGTGCGGTGATATGGAGTGCGGACGACGGCGAAAAGGAGATCGCCCGGCTGCGCGATATCGAAACCCGCCTCGGCCAGACGGAAGCCTTCACCGCCTGGAAAACCGCGCTGGAGGATCCTGATGCCGAAAGCAACTTTACAACAGCATCGATCTGGGCAGCCATTCGCGAGCGTCACGGCGGCGTGCTGCGAACGCCGTATGGTATCCTGGCGGCCGATCGGCGCCTGCTCGAGCAGGTGACGACCGATACCAACCGCAACCTGACGATCACGGCCTACCTTCCGCGGATGCGGCGGTCGTTCGGCGTGCTCTATCTCGGGCTCGACCCTGGCCAGGAAGATGGCGCCTACGAACGCGAGTCCGAAGCATGCAACCGGGCCATCATGGCCCTCGACAGGTATGCAACATTCGATCAGGCACGACAGCAGACGTCCGATAAGCTGCAACGCCTCGTCGACGAGACAATCGGCTATGCCAAGGATGACGGCGAGACGCGCTGGGACCTGACGGTGGATGCGCACGAACTCATCGATCACCTGCTCGGCCACTTTTGTGAAGAGTGGTTCGGGCTTTCGGAAGTCGGCGGTTGCTTCCGCCGCGCCGGTTATCGCTGGGATTGGCAGCCGGGCCAGCCGCCCAATTATCCCGGACATTTCATGTCGCCTTCGCGCTATATTTTCCAGCCGCATCCTGGACCTGAAGTGGAGTCGATCGGAGCCGCGCATGGTGCTGCGGTACGCCGCGCCATGATCGACTTCTTGGGACGTCCCGAAACGAAAAAAACGAATGCGCCGGTAACGCGCGCGGTACTTGACTCCGAAGCGGGCAAGGCAAGCCTCGAATGCGCCGCGAGCACCGTCGCCGGCGCCATGATGGGCTTTCTTCCCACCGTCGACGGCAGCCTGAAGCGAATCCTGGACGAATGGCTGCGCGAAGGCACCTTGTGGTCATTGCGCGGGCGCTTTGGCGGCAGCAAAGCAGTCGACTTCACAGATGCTTGCCACCGCCTCGGTAACGACTTCATTCCGGCGATGCAATTGCGAACGGTCCCCGAACTGATATGGCGGACGGCAACCGTCACCCACACGATGGGTGAGGGTCCGCACCAGGTGACCGTCAATCCGGGTGACATCGTGGTTGCGGGCGCGATCTCCGCCGCGCAGCAAAACCTGCAGGAGGGCAGCCAAGACCTTTCTGCAGCTTTCGGCGGCAACCGCAGGGCGAAGGACCACCCGACACATGCCTGTCCCGGAGCTGACCCGGCCCTCGCCGTGATGATTGGCTTCTTCAGCGCTCTGGTGGAGTCGCCGCTGCCCTTGCGCGCCGGCCCTGCCCCGCTCACCCTCGCCCTGGATGGCCGGCTGCCGCCTCCAGATGAAGACTTCAAGGCAAAGCTACGAGCCACCGTTTCGCCGGATCAGGCTGACTTCGACTCGGCGACCAGAAAGCGGCTCAAGGCGGCGGCCACGCCGCTACTGGCGATCGGGGATTCCTGGCTTTTTGATCAGTGGGACCGCGAATTCGGTGTCGTGAGAGCGAACCTGACCAAGTCGCTTCTCAAATTGGGCTACAAAGACAACGCGAGCGGTACTTCCGAGATCACTTCCGGCGGCCGGTTGTTGAGCGATATGGCCAAGGCGCCCTTTCTAAGAGACGTGACAAACTATCTCGCCGATCAACCAGGCATCGAGGCCATCCTTGTCGGTGCGGGCTGTAATGATTTGGTGTCTGTCCTTCCAAGGTTATTGAAGCCGCTGAGTGCAGGAGGCGATTCCTTGGATGAAGCAGCAGTTGCCGGCTTCGTCGACGGCGCGCTGTTCACGTACTACGCCGCCGTCATCAAGACGCTGACCGCAAACTCCGAAATCCCGCTCCTTATCCACGGATACGATCATCCGATTCCCGATGGCAGGGGTGATATGGTTCTCATCGACCCGTCAGGACCGTGGCTACTACCCTCCTTCGAGGCTCACGGCTACGACATCGCCGGCAACAGGCAGCATTTATCCTTGGCCCGCGAGATCATGAAGCGCTTGTTCGACCGGCTCAATGCCGCGATAAAAAAAGTCGCGGCCGCCTATCCGAATCGCGTCTACTACGTCGATCTGACCGGAACCCTGGCCCAAAAGTACGGAGATGCGGACAAATACAACCTGCTATGGGCCAACGAGTTGCACCCCAATGAAGAAGGTTTCGATCTGCTGGCGGCGCAGGTCGCAAAGCAGCTGAAGGAGCTCAAGATCGGCTGAGGGATGCGGTGGGTTCGAGCCCGCGGGTTGCTTGCGCTGCGTGCCAGTGCATGCCGAGCGCGCTCAGCTGCGCGGCGGCTTCCGCCACGGTCCGGCAGGCCGCGTCGGCATGGCCCTGTCGCGCGAGAATCTCTCCGCGTACGGCCTGGTTCAATGCGGCTTCGCGCGGCGAACCGCGCAGTTCCGCGGATTTGTCAGCCCGCCGCAGCCAACGCAGGCTTGCGACGAAATCGTCGCGAGCGGCCGCGATTCGTGCCAAGGCACGGCACGTCACCGCCTCACCCAACCGCTCGCCCTCGCGTGCGCGACGCAGCACCTGGGCGGCGTACCGTCGTGTAGTCTCAATGTCTCCCTCGGCCGCACTGGCCTCGACCAGCCATCCATATTGGACCGAACTGTAGAACCGAAAGCGCCGCCCCTCCATCCACTGCACCGCATCGCGTAGCTGTTGCAGGCCGCTGACGTCGCCAGCCGCCGCCCAGCGTGCAAAGCCCGACGCAGCGCGGCAAGCGGCCAGCAGCAGCAAGCCGCGCATGTTCTCGGCAACGCGCGCACTTTCAACGGCGAGGCGTTCCGCTTCCTGCCAGCGGCCTTGCCAGATGAGTGAAACCGACATCCAATTGCGAACCGAGTTAGCTACCGGATGCGTCGAGCCGTCGAGCAATATCATCGCCTCGCCGAAACAAGCGTGGGCGCCGTCGAAATCGCCGCGGTCAGCCAGCACGCTACCCTTGCACGACAGTGCGTAGGCCGAGCCGATCGCGATGCCCCCGCTGGAGCGGCCGCGCTGTTGCTTGGCAGAGAGGGCGCCGTCCATAAGGGCAACGGCTTCGTCATACTGGCAGGTTGCAGCGAGAATCTGCCCCAGCGACGCCTGGATTTGAGCTGCCAGACGATTCTCACCGGCTTCACGGGCGACGACCAATGCACGTCGCGCATGCATCACGCCCTCCCGAAATCGTCCGAAGCCGTAGCACATATAGCCGAGCCAGTATTGCGCGCGTGCCAGCACGCTCGCATCGCCCAGCGAGCCCGCCAGCGCCACCGCGCGTTCGTAGACGGTGACATCGTCGCTGAGCGACAGGGGATCGAATATGCTGGCCATGCCAAGTTTGTTGGCCAGTTGACACCAGCGCAAGGACTGTTCGCGCGAACGATTCTGCACACGGTCCAGCGTTTCCATGGCGACCTGATATTGCGCGAACGCACGATCCAACGCGAACGCGGCCATGGCCTTATCGCCGGCGCGTTCGGCATAGTGAGCCGCATTCTCCCAATGGCCCGCACCGCGCGAATGGTAGGCCAGGGCTTCGAGCGTATCTTCGCGATCGGTCTGTTCGGAACGCGCCAGCAGCGTAATTTCGACACGCTGGTGCAATGCCTGGCGCTCGCGCAGGCCAATGGACTCGTACACCGCATCCTTGGTGATGCCATGTTTGAAGCGAAGCCCACCGGCCGCCGGCGCAGCATAAAGAAAATCCGCGTCCGCCAGCGCCCGCACCGTGGCCTGATCCGGCGCGCCGCCGCAAGCCGACACCAACAACCAGTTCGGCACCGTGTTGCCGATGACTGCCGCGGCGCGCACCACGTTTACCTGCTCCGGCGGCAAGCGAGCCAGCCGCGACGCTACCAGCGTGGCCACCCAACCGTGCGTAGCGCGGTCTTGCAACGAATCCGACGGATTTCCGGCAGAAATCGAATGGCACAGCTCCTCAATGAACAAAGGCACGCCGCCGGCATAGCTGTGAATGCGCGCCACCGTGAAGGGGTCGGCATGTGGCACCCAGCGTCGCACGGCAAGGTCAGTCTCCGCGCCTTGAAACGGCTCCAGCGACAGATGAGGCGCGCCGGAAATCCACTCGGCGCCGTCGTCGCGCGGCCGGCTGGCTAGAATGACGCGCGGGCCGGCGTTCAATTGCAGCAGCGCCTCCATCAACTGGCGACTGGCATCGTCGGCCCATTGCCAGTCGTCGATAACCAGCACCAGCGGAGCCTTCGCGGATAATGCAGCAAAGAAGACGAGGAGGTCACCGACCACACCGCTGGCGGTAAAGCGACCGCCGCCAGCTTCGGCACCGCCCGATACCAATGCAAGGATCGATTCCATACGCGAGCCGAGTTCAGCAACCCATGGCTGCAGCGCGGTGCGAGCAGCCATGGCGGCCTCGCCTTCCGGCATTTCCGCCTGCATTCCGAAGAAGCTCCGCAGTATCTGTAAGAACGGCTGCAAGACCTCGGCACCGAGATAGCTTTCGCAGCTGCCGCGCATCACCGTGAGGACACCACCGTCGTGCTGGTGGAGCACTTCCTCCAGCAGCCGCGTCTTGCCGAGCCCAGGACCACCCACGATGAGCACGCAGTTTGACACAGTTGAGGAGGCCGCCGCGTCCAGGAAATCCGTTAGAAAAGCCGCGGCTGCGCTGCGGCCGATGAAGGGCGTCAAACCGCGGCGGGCGGTGGCTTCGAAGCGCCGGGTGGCGGAACTACGTCCGAGCACGGCACACACCTCGCTAAGCCCGAGCTCTGGACCTGCATTGTCGGGCGCTTCGCCAAGCTCAAAGAAGTTTGCGTTTGGTCCCAGGACGTCAAGGCTGGCCAGGATCTGGCCGGGACCGGCATGCCGGGACAGATGGGCTGCCGTGTTGACAACGTCGCCGATGAGATCGAACCGGCCCCATTCGATATAGCCTTCAGCCAGGAGCAAAGTGCCGGCGTGGATGCCCGAATGCATTCGCAGCGGCAGACGAGCCGGCGGCAAACCGTCGTGCTGCACCTGCGAAACCCATTCGTGGATGTCGAGGGCGGCTTCCGCGGCACGCCGGCTGTCGTCCTCGCCGGAATGGGGGTAACCGAAAATTGCCAAGACGCCGTCGCCCTGCGTTCTAATCACGAGACCGCCGTGCTTAACCGCAGCTTGATGCCAGATGTCGCGCAGTTTGCCGAGGAGCTCGGAGAAGTGCTCCAACTCCATTTCCCTGCCCAACACGGTGGACCCCACCAAGTCGGAGAAAAGGACCGTCAACCGATGACGTTCGCCCTTGGTGGGAGCAGCAGTTTCGCGGGGCCGTTCGTTCATCGTCTGCCTTCCTCATCGGCACCATCAGACCGCGGTAGCCAGCGACATCCGCCCCAGCGACGGAAGCGAACTCCTGGATCGCCAATCGACGTCGCATCCGGAAGTTCAAATTCCATAAACGCGATGACGACAACCGCCTCGCATTCTTCACACAGGAAAAATCCCGATTCCGTTTCGGCTGTCGCCGGAGCAATCTCGCAGCAGTCACAGACCTTCATCGCGTCCACATCAGCCCATTAAGCCACACGGGGCTAAGGCCGGCTAGCGCTAGGAAATCTCGCTACGCCTGCGGCCATACGAGCGGATCGGTAGTCTAGAACCTTTTCTGAACTTTGTCGGATGACCATTAGCATGGCCGCTAGGGGGTCAAAAGCCGAAGTCTCGTCGCCTGACGGCAAATTCAGCCTTGGCCGGAACAGCGGACATGAGCGAGGCAAGACAGACCGTCAAAACGGTTCCTGCAGCGGCGGGAACGCGGAGGTGTGTTTGCCTAACCGTCCGCTCGTCAACGTTACGGGGTCGCTGGGCGGCGGTCACGCCTTCGTGTTATGCGCGTTTAGTGGTGTGGGTTACCGCTCCGGAGCGGGTGCCTCATTGCCGCCGTTGTGCTAGGGTGGTGTTTCGGCAACCCGGAGAGTTTGTTGAACGGCGCCACTCCCGACCCGTCAGCGCCCGTGCGCGACCCTGATGCTGTTTCGCGGCTGCAGCTGACGCAGGCCCTGCGGCGGGCCAAATATGCCATCGCGTGGGAGCGCTTCTGGCCGCATTTGGCGCGGCTGTTGACCGTCGTTGGCCTGTTCCTGGTGGTGTCCTGGGTCGGATTGTGGCTGGTGCTGCCGTTTGTCGCGCGCGCGGTCGGCCTCGGGCTGTTCGGCCTGCTCGCGCTCGGCGCGTTGCTGCCGCTGGTCCGGTTTCGCTGGCCGAGCCGCGAAGAAGGCCTGAGCCGGCTGGATCGTGGTTCCGGCATTCGCCATCGCCCGGCGACCGCGCTGACTGATTCGCTGGCCTCCAGGGATCCGGTCGCGCTGGCGCTGTGGCAGGCCCAGCGTGAACGCACCCTGGCGTCGATCAAGCGTATCCGCGCCGGCCTGCCGTCGCCGCGGCTGGCGATCCACGATCCCTGGGCGGTGCGTTCGCTGGTCGTGGTGTTGATGGTCGCCAGCTATTTCGCCGCGGGCGACGAGCGCATGATGCGCACGGCGGCAGCGTTCGACTGGAACGGGGTGCTGGCGTCGGCCAATATCAGGGTCGACGCGTGGGTGACGCCGCCGAACTACACCGGCAAGCCTCCGATCATCCTGTCGGCTGCGAACAAGGAGGCCGGCGTGCCGGTCGCGGGACCGCTGCCGGTCCCAGTGGGCAGCACGTTGATCGTGCGCTCCAGCGGCGGCACCCTCGATGTGGTCGCCGCCGGTGGCGTCACCGAAGCCGTGCCGACCGAGCAGGCGCCAAAGGGCACCAACGAGCGGCATTTCACCATCGCCGGCGATGGCACAGCGCATGTCCGCGCACCCTCCGGTCAACCGCAATGGAAGTTCAGCGCGGTTCCCGACCGTGCCCCGACCATTGCGCTGACAAAGGATCCGGAGCGTCAGGCCCGCGGCTCGCTGCAGATGTCCTACAAGATCGAGGATGATTACGGCGTCACCCAAGCGCAGGCGCATGTTGCGGTCCGGCCCGGCGATGTGTCGAAAGGTACCGTCGAGCCGCGGCCGCTGTTCGACGCCCCGCAATTTTCGCTGGTGCTGCCGAATGCGCGGACCCGCAATGGCGTCGGGCAAACCGTCAAGGATCTCAGCGAGGATCCCTACGCCGGCGCCGACGTCACCCTGACCCTGACGGCGCGCGACGAGGCCGGCAATGAGGGCCGCAGTGAGCCGTTCAGCCTGCGGCTTCCGGAGCGGCTGTTCACCAAACCGCTGGCGCGGGCGCTGATCGAGCAGCGTCGCATCCTGGCGCTCGACGCCAACCAGAATGCGCAAGTCTACACCGCGCTCGATGCGCTGATGATCGCACCCGAATTGTTCATGCCCGAAACCGGCCAGTATCTCGGCCTCTACGGCGTCGCGCGGCAACTCGAAGCCGCCCGCAGCGATGACGCGATGCGTGAGGTCGTGGCCAGCCTGTGGGCGCTTGCGGTCAGCATCGAGGATGGCGACATCACCGATGTCGACAAGGCATTGCGCGCGGCGCAGGAGGCGCTCAAGCAGGCGCTGGAGCGCGGCGCCAGCGACGAGGAGATCAAGAAGCTCACCCAGGACCTGCGCGCGGCGCTGGATAATTTCCTGCGTCAGCTTGTCGAACAGCAGCGCAACAATCAGCAAGCATTGGCGCGGCCGCTCGATCCCAATACCAAGGTGATGCGGCAGCAGGACCTCAACAACATGATCGAGCGCATGGAGCGCCTGTCGCGCTCCGGCGACAAGGATGCCGCCAAGCAATTGCTCGAGCAGCTGCAGCAGATGCTGGAAAATCTGCAGATGGCACAGCCGGGCCAGTCCGCTGACGGCGACATGGAGCAGGCGCTGAACGAGCTCGGCGACATGATTCGCAAGCAGCAGCAGTTGCGCGACAAGACCTTCAAGCAGGGCCAGGATTCGCGGCGCGATCATGCGCGCCGCAAGCAAGGCGAACAGGGCATGGGCGATCTGCAGCAGGATCAGCAGGGCCTGCGCGACCGGCTGAAGAAGTTGCAGCAGGAGCTTGCCAAGCGCGGCATGGGACAGGAGGGCCAGCAAGGCCAACAAGGCAAAAGGCAACAAGGACAACAAGGACAACAAGGCCAGCGCGGCGAGAAGGGTCAAAAGGGACAGGACGGCGACGGGCAGCAAGGCGACGGCGAGGATGGCCTCGGCGAGGCCGACAGCGCGATGGACGACGCCGGCGGCAAGCTCGGTGAGGGCAACGCCGACGGTGCGGTGGATTCGCAAGGACAGGCGCTGGAAGCCTTGCGCAAGGGTGCCCAGAAGCTTGCGCAGGGGATGCAGCAGGGTGATGGCGACGGACAGGGCAACGGCCCGGGCGATCGCGCAGGCCGTCAGCAGAGCGGCGGCAACACCAACGATCCGTTGGGACGGCCGCTGCATGGGCGCGAATTCGGCGACGATCTGACGGTCAAGATTCCCGGCGAGATCGATGTGCAGCGGGTTCGCCGGATTCTGGAAGAACTTCGCCGCCGGCTTGCCGATCCGCAGCGTCCGCAGATCGAGCTCGATTACATCGAGCGGCTGCTGAAGGATTATTAGAGCGTCGCCTTCGCTAACCCTGACCCTGCTTCCGCGCCGCCAGCGCGCCCGCCACCGCCGCACGGATATCGGCCACGGAAAACGGCTTGGTGATGACGTCGTGGGCGATGGCGTTGAGGCCCGAGGCGCGCTCGCGCTGATCGGCAAAGCCCGTCATCAATAAAATCGTCAGATCCGGAAAATCGCGGGCAGCCGATAGTGCCAGCGCGATCCCGTCCATCACAGGCATCTGGATATCGGTGAGCAGCAGATCGAATTTGCCCGCTTCGCGGCTCAGGATCTCGAGCGCTTCGGCGCCGTCTTCGGCGGTGACGGTGTCGTGGCCGTCCATGGCGATGGCGCGCGCCACCAGCGTGCGCATGGAAGCTTCATCGTCGGCGATCAGTACGCGCGGCATCGATGCATGGTCTTTCGAAAGCGGGGCCGAGTCTCTTCAAGCGAAGCTGGGCCGGTTCAAATCCTGCCGGCGGCGATATCACGCTTGCTGAAGAAGCGTACATCGATATTGCGCCCTTCGGGCGGCGGCGAAGCCAGCCGCGACTTGAACCAGGCGCGCTCGCCGGGCTTCAGCACGGACTGGTCCAGTACCGCGTTCCAGGCGTAGATCTCGGCGCCATGGGCGTCGCTGACGCTGAAACGCAGCCGCGGCAGCTCGACCGGCTGGCGTGCCTCGCCGACGATGACGCCCTCGATCACCAGCACCGGTTTGCCTTCCACGGTCTCGGTGGTGATCTTCATGTCCTTCAACGCAAGACCGCGCACGTTGACGTCGAAACCGACCATTTTGTAGAACGTCGCAGTTTGCGGCAGCAGCCGCACCACCTCGACGCGCCAGATCATCAACGCCAGCACCAGCGCGCCCATGGCGGCGCAAGCGGTCGGAAGGCTGACCAATGATCTGCCGGAGGCGCGGAGCATCGCCGGCGGTTTCAAAAGTCTGGGGAACCACGACGGCCGCCGCGGACGCGCCGCTGCGGCGTCTGCCAGATCGTCCCCGGCTACCGCCGGCCAGTCGGGGCCGGCAGTCTGCGGCCCGCCGTCGGCGTCGGCCGAAGCCGGCCAGTCGCTCGATATCGAAGGGCTCTCGACGACCGGGATTTCCTGCTCCTGGCTGTCGCTCCCCTCGGCCTGCGCGTTCCATTGCTCGGCTGAGGCCTGAGCGGAGGCCTGCTCGCCGGCTTCCGCCATCGCCACCACCGGTGCGCCGGCTTCGATCGCATCCTCCGGCCGCGCCAGCCAGACTTCCTTGCAACGGGAACAGCGGACGGTACGGCCAGCCCCGCCCAGGGTAGCCAGATCAATGGCGTAGGACGTTGTACAATGAGGGCAAATGATGTGCATGGAGCCAATCTCCACAATGATACTGCGCAGATGCTACAAGGCGACCGTTAACGAATCGGAAACCATAACCGAGCACAACGGTTTTGTTCGGTTCGCAGCCGCGGCGAAACCGGCGAATTCCGGGCCCTCGGCCGCAGGTTTCCGGCCGTGCCCCACATCGAACGGAGCTGAGCTTGGTTCGGTTCGAAAATGTCGGATTGCGTTACGGGCTTGGCCCGGAGATTCTGCGCGACCTCTCTTTCGGGATCCCCGCGCACTCCTTCCAGTTTCTCACCGGTCCCTCCGGCGCCGGCAAGACCTCGCTCCTGAGGCTGTTGTTCCTGTCGCTGCGGCCGACGCGCGGCCTCGTCAACCTGTTCGGTCATGACGTCTCGCTGCTCGGCAAGGATGAAATCGCCGATCTGCGCAAGCGGATCGGCATCGTGCTGCAGGACTTTCGCCTGCTGGATCACATGACCACTTACGAAAACGTGGCGCTGCCGTTCCGGGTGATGGGGCGGGACGAATCGAGCTATCGCAAGGAGGTCATCGATCTCCTGAAATGGGTCGGTCTGGGCGAGCGGATGGATGCGTTGCCGCCGGTCCTGTCCGGCGGCGAGAAGCAGCGCGCGGCGATCGCCCGCGCCGTGATCTCGCGGCCGCATCTGCTGCTGGCGGATGAGCCGACCGGCAATGTCGATCCGACTCTGGGCCGACGGCTGCTGCGGCTGTTCATCGAGCTCAACAAATCCGGCACCGCGGTGATTATCGCTACCCACGACATCACGCTGATGGACCAGTATGAGGCGCGGCGGCTGGTGCTGCATCAGGGACGGCTGCATATCTATGAGTAGAAGCGACGACGAACACGGCCCGTTGGTCGATCTCGGACGCGAGCGCCCGCAGGTGCCGGCGCGGGCGCGCAACCTGTCGCCGATCGTGCCGCGCGCCTCGATCGCCGGCCGTGCGCTGGTCGCCGTGGTCGCCATCATGACCTTCCTCGCATCGATCACCACCGGGGCCGTGCTGCTGGTGAGCGCGTCGGCGGCGGAATGGCAATCCGAAGTTGCCAGCGAAATCACCGTTCAGGTGCGCCCCTCGGCCGGACGCGATCTGGACCGCGATGCGGCTGCGGTCGCCGAAGCGATGCGCGCCCAGCCCGGCATCCTCGAAGTCCGGCCCTTCACCAAGGCCGAATCAGCCAAACTGCTGGAGCCATGGCTCGGCAGCGGCCTTTCGTTCGACGACCTGCCGGTGCCGCGCGTGATTGTCGCGCGGGTTCAGCCGGGTGCGGCGCTCGATCTCGCCACGCTGCGAACCCGGGTGACACAGGTCGCGCCATCCGCCAGCGTCGACGATCACCGCGCCTGGATCGAGCGGATGCGGTCGATGAGCGGTGCGACCGTGCTCGCCGGCATCGGCATCCTCGCTCTGGTGATCGTCGCAACCATCATTTCGGTATCGTTCGCGACCCGCGGCGCAATGGCGGCGAACCGCCCGATCGTAGAGGTTCTGCATTTCGTGGGCGCCGGCGACCGCTATATCGCCAACCGCTTCCAGCGGCATTTTCTGCGGCTTGGACTGGAGGGCGGCGTGATCGGAGGCGGCGTCGCGATGCTGGGGTTCGGGTTCTCCGAATCGATCGCCGGCTGGTTCGCAGGCACCCCGGTCGGGGACCAGTTTGCGGCGTTACTGGGAACGTTTTCGCTGCGCCCGTCGGGCTATCTGACGCTGGCGGCCCAGGCCGTTCTGATTGCGG
Source organism: uncultured Pseudomonadota bacterium (assembly GCA_963727225.1). Lineage (GTDB taxonomy): Bacteria > Pseudomonadota > Alphaproteobacteria > Rhizobiales > Xanthobacteraceae > Bradyrhizobium. The sequence goes on from CAVSFN010000006.1 coordinate 104,937, forward strand.
CGATCACCGCCTGGGCCTCGCGGCGAACGCTGTTCGCCACGCTGGACGACATCGACTGACGCGGTTTGTGCCTTAATACCGCATCGAGCGGACTCCATTTCGTCCTAAAACGTTCTAGACTTGCACGCGAAACCAGATCTGCACAGGTAAGGATCACCAGCTTCGCATGAGCCTGCGGCCCGACGATAAATCGCCGAAAGCGCCCAGGACTGCGCCGGTGGCTGCGCCGCGGCGCTGGCTGCGCGCGGTGGTCGTCGCGGTGCTGGCGGTGGCGTTCGTCGGCGCCGCGATCGGCTTCGTCGGGTTCCTTTCGCAGTTGCGCGGCGCCGAAATCAGGCCTGACCGCAATGCCGACGGCATCGTGGTGCTGACCGGCGGCTCATCGCGTGTCTCCGATGCGATGGAATTGCTCGCCGGCGGCTATGGCAAGCGCCTGTTGATCTCCGGTGTCCATCCGACCAATGCGGCAAGCGACATTTCGCGTTCGCTGCCCGACAATTCGCCCCCCGATAATCAGACGTTACTGAGCTGCTGCGTCGATCTCGATCGCTCCGCCGTCAACACCCGCAGCAACGCGGCGGAGACGCGGCGCTGGGCGCACGATCGCGGCTTCAAATCGCTGATCGTGGTGACATCGAATTATCACATGCCGCGGGCTATCGTCGAAATGTCGCACGCGATGCCTGATATTGCGCTGATTCCGTTCGCGGTGGTCGGCGACAAATGGCGCGATGAACCGTGGTGGACCAGTGGCACGACCTTGCGGCTGCTGCTATCGGAATACGCAAAATACGTCGCCGCCGAAGTGCGGGTATCGCTGGCTGAAGTCGGTCTCGAACTGGCGCCCGAGGTTGCGGACCAGCCGACGACCGGATCCATCACGCCGCGCAAACGGGCGACGGCTGCAGTCAACTGATCGGGTTCTCGATGGTTTCGATTTTCCTGCGTTCGCTGGTCTACAACGTGCTGTTCTACCTGGTGCTGGCGTTTTGGGTGATTGTCGGAATCCCGACCTACCTGATGCCGCGCTGGGCCATCATGGCTATCGCCAGATACTGGGCGCGCAGCAGCATCTGGCTGATGCGCGTGATCTGCAATGTCAGGGTGGAATATCGCGGGCTCGAGAAAATTCCTGATGGACCGCTGATCGTCGCATCGAAACATCAGTCGACCTGGGAAACCTTCGCGCTGCTGCAATTCTTCGATCAGCCGCTCTATATCCTCAAGCGCGAGCTGCGATGGATTCCGCTGTTCGGCTGGTACCTGATCAAGTCGAACATGATCGGGGTCGACCGCGGCGCCGGGGGCCGCGCACTGATAGAGACAATGCGCCGGGCCGGCGCCGCGGTTCGCCGCGGCCGTCAGTTGATTATCTTTCCGGAGGGCACCCGCACGCCTGTGGATGCGCCGCCGAACTACAAGAGCGGCGTCGGCCTGATTTATGCCGACAGCAATGTGGCGTGTCTGCCGGTGGCGCTCAATTCGGGGCTGTTCTGGCCGCGCCGGACGTTCATGCGCTATCCCGGAACGCTGGTGGTCGAATTTCTCGATCCGCTGCCGCCCGGCCTGTCACGCCATGAATTCAACGCGCGCATCTCTACCGTGATCGAGGACGCCACCAACCGCCTGGTGGCGACGGCGCGGCAGGAGCAGGCGCAATTGTTCGGCCGCGTTCCGGTTTCGCCGTCGGAAGCGGCTGACGGGCAAGGTCTCTAACTCAAGAAGCTTTAGCTCGAGAAGTCTCCAGGTCGGCGGGGTTGATCGAAGCGATCCGACACCGCTCTACTCTTCGGCGGAACGCCGGGCCGGCGCTGTCAGCGGCACGATGATCTGGATTTTCGTTCCTCCGCCGGGCGCGCTGTCAACATTGAGCTGCCCGCCCAGACGATTGGTGACGATGTTGTGGACGATATGCAGGCCGAGCCCAGTGCTGCCGCTCTCGCGGCGCGTCGTGAAGAACGGATTGAAGGCCTGGCGCCTGACGTCAGCGCTCATGCCGCAGCCATTGTCGGAAATCAGGATTTCGACTTTGTCGCTGCCGGACGCCCGCACCGTGATGTCAATCGCGCCTCCCTTGCCGTCCGGAAACGCGTGCATGACCGCATTGAGGAAAAGGTTAGTTAGTGCCTGTCCGTAAAGTCCTGGATAACTGTTCATCGCAAGATCAGGCTGGCAATCGACGTTGAGCGCGATATTTTTTTCCCGCAACTCCGGCCGCAGGCCGACGAGAACCAGCTCGGTCAGATCGCCGGCATAGAAACTGCGCCGATCCAGATAACCCTGATCGACCGCTACCTGCTTGAACGACTGGATCAGGTCTACGGCGCGGCTGAGATTGGATGCCAGCAACGAGGAAGCCTCCTCGACGACTTCGAGGAACTTGCTCAGGCTCGATCGCTTCAGCTCGCCGCGCGCGACATCGGCCGCGAACGCGGCGCGCTTGCGCTCCAGCGCCGACGCGACCGTCAGGCTGGTTCCGATGGGGCTGTTGATCTCGTGCGCCACGCCGGCCACTAGCCGTCCGAGGGCGGCGAGTTTCTCGGCTCGGATCAGCCGGTCTTGCGTAGCTCGCAAATCTTCCAGCGACCTTGCAAGTTCCCAAGCGCGCGCTTCCTCGCTTTCAAACAGTCGGGCAAGTTCATCTGTTCGTTGCCGAAGCTCGTTGAGCAAGCGCGCGTTTTCCATTGCAATGACGGCTTGATCGGCGAAATTTTGCAACAACGAGATGTGTTCGTCGGAGAAGGCACGCACTTCCTGACGGTAGAATACGAAGGCCCCGAGGAGTGTATTACCCTTGAGCAGCGGCACCAGTAGCCACGTGCGGACACCCCCAAGTTCGACCGCCTCGACAATGGAGGGCGCCCGCCGCCGATAGGCTTCGCCATCTTTCAGGTCGAGAATATGAATAACTGACGGTTTCTCCAGCGTAGAACCTAACAGGACTGACCACCGGTAAGGCTTACTGGTGATCGATTCGGCATATGGTCCCGTAATGCCGCGAAGAGCGACCCATCGGGCAAATTCGCCATCGGGAACGGCCAAGGCGCCGAATGAGGCCTCGCATAGCCGCATCGCCTTCTCCAGCATGGCATCGAACACGGGAGTGAGATCGCCGGCCGATGCATTGATGACCTGCAGCACCTCCGAAGCGGCCGTTTGCTGCTCTCGTGCTTCGTTCAGTTCCTTGATCAAATCGGAAACCGTGAGACGCTTGCGCAGCGTGGCCGCCGGAGCAACGCGGCGCCTCGTCTTGGTAGTTTCGCGGGCCGTCGCTCGACTTCGACTTGCCTTGCCGGCCTTCTCCTTGCTTGCGTTGCCGCCTGTCGGACGCCGCGCCATATCCGCCTCTGAGTTCAGAACGGCATCTTATCGGGCTAAACCATCGTTCTGGAAGCGCCGAATTGGCCTGGGTCGGAGGTTTGCCAACTGGCTAGCCGATGTCCATGAGTTCATCGCGCGCATCAGCACCGTGATCGAGGATGCCACCAACCGGCTGGTGGCGACTGCGCGGCAGGAGCAGGCGCAATTGTTCGGCAGCGTCCCGTTTCGCCGTCCGCGACGGCTGACGGGCAAGGTCTCTAGCTCAAGAAGTCTCTAGCTCAAGTCTCGAGGGAGTGTACCTGTAAATCGAGATTGATCAATGCGGGCTTGGCCAATGTCCGCTATGGCCCGGTAGGGACCAAATTCCGTGCCGCAGCGAAATGACGCGATGTGCCAAAGGCGGAAATAGGGGAGCATCAAAGCCGCGCTCAAGGATGGGTCAGGCCGCCATTTGAGGCGGCCTAACTGTCATGTTCGCGGCCGACGTCCGGTGGACTCGCGCCTTGGACGACGGCCGTACAAAAATCACCATACCGCCGCGCGGCATGAGCTCACTATTAGGCTAACTCACTTCGGCGAATAACTCATTGCGGACTTTTCACGCCTGGACAATCCGCTGTGAGAACCCACAAAGATCCGATGGGGCATTTGATCTCCCTGATGTCCAGTTCGCAGGCACCGCCCACGACGGCGTCGAGTTCAAGTTCACCTAGCACTCGTTCCGCGGCATCGCTGATATTGGTTGTCTGATTGATCATCTCCGTGTCCTTTCCAGTGGTTAATCCAGTGGTGAATGTTGTACCGACAATTTGTGCTAAGTAGCGACATCAAGTTCATAGCAAGCATATTAATATCGGACAACTCTCTCCGTGTAAGCGAGCCAGGTCTTTCCTTCCGTGAGAGAGATCACAGTGCCATCGAGGTTTGGCCAGCGAGCCTACAAACCTTTCGATGTCCGCTTCGGGTCCAAAATGCGAAATACTCACCCCGAGTAAATGTCGTCCGTTTCGCCTCCGAACTCGGACATTGCGCGATGCGGTCGGCACTTCGCATTCGTGCCAACAACGGAAATCAATTGAACAAACCTGCGAGTGATCGTCTTGGCTTCGGTCCACCCAAACAGCGCCCTCTAAAAAAGGGGCCGCCGAACTCGACGCTCGACGGCCCCATATCGTCCAGCGCGGTTGGGGGGGCCAATGGGGGGGCTGCTTCAACCGCACTGACGAAAATATAACTAGGTCATCGAAAGTTGATTGGTCCGGATTATTTCGGCACGCTCCACAGCATCGGGATGCTTAGCCACTTCGTTTGCAAGCAGTTGCAGCAGTATTCTCCGCCTGTCGGGGTGCGTTTCCTCTCGCAGTTGCGCCTTGAAGCGAGCGATGTTTTGAGCGGCGATGTATGTTTCCATCGCATCCGTCATGTTTTTGACTCCTCTTCGCTAAGTTTGATCGGGTTCGTCTCCCCTTCAGCAGCGAGGTTCAGTATTGCTTCCGCAAGGCATGCCTTCACGGCAGATGTGCGATCAGCTTTCGACAATATCCCGGTCGTTAGTTCAAGAGCTGAGTTTAATTGGATGAATTGACCAGCGAGAGATGTTCTCAATCTCAGATTTGCCACGTCGGACCTCCGATCCCACGGTTTCGAATAAAAAACGCGCCCGTCGCGAAGGGGATTCCTTCAATGCATTATGACCCATCAGTGATTGCGGGATTTGACAGCTCCGGCTTACCGCACAGGTGAGAGCCCCCGAAATTGAGGACTAGTCGCTGACAAGACATTCACCTTCCGGATGGGCCGACCAAGCGCGTACTCGGCGGCGACAGCAAAATCGTCCGAGTGACGAAACTTGATCTCAGCAGCACGATTCTCGGCCGGCACGAAGACCTCCAAAACATCTTCGTCGATGGTGCCTACTTTAATTCCAGGACATAATCTCTCGAAATCAATCTCGCCTAATAGGCTCCTTAGCATTGTCCTCATGGCAATGCGGCCACTTGTTGGTCGCACCTCATTGTCGAGGTGCGTCTCACCTTGCAACTGCATTTTGAAATTGACGATGTTCTGGGCTGCAACAAAGCTTTTCATCGCATCAGCCATTCTTTTTTTGATCCCTCTTGCTGACCGGACAGCGGAGCCAAAACACTCTTCCACCAATGGCGCGTAGAACGCCTGTGGCCGCACGGTTTAATTTCCCGAAAATATTTAGGATGGTCAGCACGAACTTTGAAGCAGTTCCAAAGGTCGGATTCTGCAAAGTTTACTCAAATCCGCCCATGTCACTATTTGAGCATTTCTTACAAAATATGAGTGACGAATTTGGTCCGGCTGCGACGTTTGGTCACTAACTACGGGTCAGGCGGTTGACTAAATCAGCTTTTGTAGATGTTCAATTATCAGGAACGACGCCAAGCGCGCAGAAGACAGCCAATCTTTCCATGAGCTTAGATCAATCGAAGTGCCTGTTAAGCCGCTCTCCCGTTGTTCGCACACACGATCCGGAAGCGATGGAGCACGCCTTGCTCTCGGTTTACGGGGCAACCGGATTTTCAGTCTCCAAAACGGATCGCTTTGAAGGGGTTGGCAACTATATTCAGCTTGCGAACGTCGGCTTGGGCTTTTGCGCATATGGTGGCGCCAAGACTGTCGTCGACTTTCCGGAGAATGATTTCGCCCGCTTGCAAATTGGTCTCAAAGGCAGTGCCGCGACCATTCTGAACGGTAAAGCACTCGCGATAAATGAACGGCAGTCGTGCATGGTTCCCCCGGGAGGACCCATCAGCATTGTGTTCGAACCCGGCTATGAACAGCTTATTCTTCGAATAAAGACCGCGGCGCTGGAGAAGACATTGACGACACTTCTCGGCGCAAAGCCACGAGGTGCAATCAAGTTTGATCCCTCGGCGGTGCCGAGGCAGTCGACCGCTCTGGTTTTGCGCGATCTGGCAATGCTCCTGGCTCGTCAGTTAAGTTCGACTGCCACCGATCTACCAAATGCGGTGCTTCTCGAACTGGAGCAGGCAATTCTGGTTTCCTTCCTCTCGGCTCACCGCCACAACTTCAGCGAAATATTGGAGGGAACTGGCAAGGAAGCGGCGCCGCGGATCGTTCGGCTGGCCGAAGAATACATTGAGGCGTCCTGGAACCGCGCTATCACGATCGAAGAGTTGGCATCGCACACCAACACCAGCATTCGCGCCCTTTACACTGCGTTCAAGAAAAGCCGCGGGTATTCTCCGGTGAACTTTGCGAAAACGGTGCGCTTGCAGCATGCAAAACAAATGCTCATGGAACCCAATCAACGTACCTCTGTCTCTACGATCGCGTTCAAGTGCGGCTTTGGAAATCTCGGCCACTTCGCTAGAGACTTCCGCGAAATGTTTGGTGAGCTTCCATCCGAAACTCTTTCGCGGACACGACGCGGGCCGTAGTACGCCTTACAGAAGCATCAGCAAATACCATCGCCACGGCATAGGGCTTATGGCGCGCAGTCTGTGCTTATCCCAGGCGTTGGTGATGATGCGCGCATTGGGTCAAAATGCGAAATACTCAGCCCGAGTTAATGTCGTCCGTTTCGCCTCCGAACTCGGACATTGCGCGATGCGGTCGGCACTTCGCATTCGTGCCAATGACGACTTCGTATCGCCCTCTCCTTTGCTAGAAGTTCACCACTCGCGCGTCCGGTTGCTTTGCTGCGGCATGAAATTCGTTCATACCGGCAAGTTTAATTCGTTTGTCGAGAACTGCCCCGCTTAAACCACGCGCTTCCATACAAGGCTTGCAGGCCGTCAGCGTGACGTTGGGATCGCCAGCAATCTCTTCATATCTGTTGGGCGGGCCGACCGGTACCAGCTTGGCACCGACGCCCTCGACCGCCATGAGTACCGAATCAGCGAACAACATCAGCGTCACTTGATCGCCGCTTTGCACTGCTGATGCGGCGAAGATGAATGGCAACATGGCTCGGGTCGGATCGGTTGGGCCGTAGGTGGCGGAGACGACGAAATGCATTGTGGTTCCTTGGCTAGCTTCGATTGTTACGTTGATCGGCTTCGCCGTTATGCTTGTGCCCGTGGCTTGGTGCATGAAATGCATAAAAAGATCACAGATTATCATTAAGCATTTTGAGACAGATCAAATGTGCTGACCGAATGTGTTTCAACCGGAAGAAGACCGCTCGCCATGCAGCGGCGTATCGCTGTGCAGCATCAACGCCAGCTGATGCAATTGCTCGTCGCGAAAGCCCTGCTTTTCGATCGACTTTACGGTTGCCAGCACGTAGTCGCGATTGTTTCCGGAACGACCATGGCCCTGCTGTACGTAGCGAAGCTGTTCGGCCAGGGAGAGCCGGCCGGCATATTGCACGTGACCGCGGTCGACCACATAAGCGAGCGCGCTGACCCGTTGCCGGGCTTCGTTTTCAAGCCAGACCGAGCGCATGACTTCGTGATAGACGCTGGTGGTCTGCTCGCGGCTGCGCAAATAGTCGACAGTATGGTTGCGCTGCGCTGCGGCGACCCGGAAGGCAACGCCACGGCAGGCCCCGCCGCGGTCGAGGCCGAGCACAAGGCCGGGCTTTTCCGGCGTCCCGCGGTGGTCGAATGAATAGACGCAGAGCGCGCGGTGCTCGCCGATCAGCCGCGCCGGCACCTGCTCGATGAATTCAAAGCCCGGCCGCCACATCAGCGAACCGTAGCCGAACACCCACAGGTCGCCTTTGGATAGGTCGCCTTGGGACAGTTTCGCTTCGGACAGGATTTTCGCTGGCATTTAAGACGACGGCTATCAGAAGAAGCTTTTCGGGCGAAGCGGAATTTCCTTTCTCCTTAAATTCCGATGACTTGCCAAGGGCCGGGACGACGGTTTAAACGACCGCTTAATTGACAAAATCATTGGTCAAAGGTCGCTCCATGTCCGACATGACCCTCGCGCCGCGCCGGCGCCCGCTTTGGCGCCTGTTCTTCATGCCGGTCCTGCTTCTGATCGCCGCCGCGGCGTGGAGCGCATTCTGGTTCTATTCCGCCTCGAAGGTCGATGAAACCGCCGATGCCTGGCGGGCCCGGGAGGCCAAGTCCGGCCGCATCTACGATTGCGCCAGCCGCTCGGTGGCCGGCTACCCGTTCCGTCTCGAAGTCCGCTGCGACGGCGCCAGCGTATCGCTGGTTTCGCAGACCGCCGGACAGGCCGCGACGCAGACGCCGATCACGGCCAAGCTCGGCGAAATCCTGGTGGTCTCGCAGATCTATGACCCGAAATTGCTGATCGCGGAATTTACAGCACCGGCCACGATCGCCGGTCCCGGCCAGCCTTCGATGATCGCGAACTGGAGCAAGGCGCGCAGCAGCGTGGTCGGATTGCCGGCGGCGCCGCAGCGAATCTCGCTGGTGTTCGACGATCCCTCGATCGACCGGACTGATGTATCGCCTCAGACGCCGCTGGCGCGCGCAAAACATATCGAGCTGCATGGCCGCCTGGTCGAAGGCGCAGCCGCCGATCATCCCGCGATCGAAACCGTGTTGCGGATCGAGCAGGGCAGCGTGCAGGAGGTGCATCCGCTGCTCGCCGAGCCGTTCGATGCCGACGTCCGGACGATGCTGATCGGCCTGAAGGATTTCTCGCCAAAGCCCTGGCCGCAGCGGTTCCGCGAAATCCAGGCCGCCGGCGGCCATGTCGAGATCGTGCAGTCCCGGGTTCAGCAGGGCGACCTGATCGCGGTTGCATCAGGGTCGCTCGGCCTCAGCGCCCAGGGACGCCTCGATGGCGAATTGCAGATGACGGTAGCCGGCCTGGACAAGGTGATTGCGGCGCTCGGCATTGAAAAAATGCTCGATGAGGGCGTGCCGCAGGCGACGCTCGATCGCGTCGCGCCCGGGGTCAAGACCAATGATGTCAATAACCTGCTCGGCGCGCTGGACCGCGCGCTTCCGGGTCTCGGCAAGATGGTCAAGCAGAACGCCAACGTCGCCGCGGCCGCCGGCATCAACGCGCTCGGCAAGGAGGCGATGCTGGAAGGCAAGAAGGCGCGGTCGTTTCCACTGCGTTTCGTCGACGGCGCGGTGTTTCTGGGGCCGCTGAAGATGGCGCAGATCCCGGCGCTGTTTTGAAAACAACCATAACAGCGAGCGAAACGACGCGATGTGCCAAAGAGTGACATCTTGGCACGACGCTACGTGGTCGCACTCGCGTCACCGCCCGACATAAGCCCTTGCGTGTGCGACTTCCGGACGCTCAGTATCGGCGCTCTTCGCCAGCATCAGCAGCTTATCGTAGTACATCGCGGCCTTGTTGCGATCGCCTGCGGCCTCTGCGGCGCGCGCGGCCCCATAATATCCACGGAAGCGGTTCGGCTCGCGCTGTTGGGACGCTTCATACTCTTTGAGCGCGAGAATTGGCTGGCCGGCCTCATACAGCATATCACCCAGCAATTCGCGGGCAGGCAGGATACGACCGGGCGTGACGATGTGCTTTTCGTTCTGATCTTCAAGATCGGCGGCTTCGCGCATCAGTTTCAGTGCGTCGTCAACATTCTTCCGGGCCAAGGCAATCCAGCCCGCGACCGCGCGCTGCTGAATTTCCACTTCCCTGGCCCAGTACGTATTTCCCGCGTCGACGAGCTTCTGACGGCGGACGGCAAGATCGGAAGCATCCTGTTCGGCGGCGGCCGCATCGCCGGAGCGGGCCGCGCCGATGGCGCGGGCAAACAGAGTGATCGCTTCCGTGTAGGGAGGACCGCCCACGGCCGGCGAGAGTTGCTTCGCAGCGAGCCAGTCGCCGCGCTCCAGCACGTAGCGGGCCGGCATCGCGGCCGAGGAGTAAGCCACTGCGATCTGCGACGCGGAAGGCGGCTTGACCTTGAACGCATCCTCCATGGCGCTGAGCGCCGCGGCATCCCGGGCCAATTGCAGGTCCGCATAAACAGCATAGTCGCTGGCATGATAGGCTTCGGGCAACTCGCCACCCTTGATCGCCGCTTCGTAGGCGCGCCGATTGGTCGATACCGATTCTTCCCAGGCGCCCACGCGCGTGAAGATATGCGACGGCATGTGCAACGCATGTGGCGCGTCAGGCGCGATGCCGGCATAAAGGCGCGCGGCGGCGAGGCCCCGGGCGGCGAGGGGAGGCGCATCGTATGAATGTATGAGATAGTGCGCGATCCCGGGGTGATCGGGATGTCTGGCAAATTGTTTCTCCAGGATCGCGGCGGCCCTGGCGTAAGCCGCGTAGGTCTGGTCCGCTTGCGATTGCGTGCTCGCAATATAGAGCGCGCTGAATATCTGAGCTTCGTCATCGTCCGGATAGCTGGCCGCCAGCGCTTCGTAAGCTCTTGAGCGGGCTTCCTGACGGGTACGTTCGGGGCGGTTGGCCCAATCCTGATAATAGGCCCCCACAGCTTCGACGTAGGCGTGCTCGCGCGGCGTGGTGGGTATCTGACGCGCGAGCTCGATCATCGCCTGTGCCTTTTCGGCGTCCTTGGGGACCGGACCTACCCCGCTAAGCGGATTCCACATCAGAAGTGAAGCGATGCCCCAATACGCGATCGCGCAGGCAGGATCCTTGGCCAGCACATTGCGGAAGACCTGCTCGCCGGCGCTGTACCAGAACGAGTGCAGCATCGCGACGCCGCTTGCGAGGTCCGCCTGTACGGCGGGTGCACACGAATTCGAAAAATTTACGTTGCCGACTTGGCCATGCCCGGCGTGACCTTGGTGTTCATCCTGGCAAAGCGCCGCAACATTCGTGAACAGAAGCGCGGTGACGCCAACGATGATCGTGCGCAGTTTCATGACGAATTCCCCACGTCCACAAATTCACGCCGAGGAATAGTAGCTGTTACCGAGCCGGCCGTGGAAGCGCAGCAATCGGCCGGCCGATCATTGGCTCATGTCCGGTTTGGGGTCAACCGCGTCACTATGACCCAGCACCGGCCACTTCCGGTCGACCCTGATGAGCGGATGGCAGCGTCGAACGAATGTCTCAAACGTGCCATTGACGGAAGTAGCCGCCAAGGGGGCGGTCCAACGCGGATGAAATGGCGCTTAAAACTCACCCCGAGTTCCACTAGAATTGATAAGCCGATGGGGGCTGCTTCTTAACAAACGGGAGGTTTTAGTATGCCGATCTATATCTCACGTGGATGTTACACAGCTGATGCCGTGCGGGGCATGATGGCAATGCCCGAAGATCGGGAGCCATCGATTGCAAGAGTGTTCGAAAAGTTGGGCGGCAAGTTGCTTTGTTATTACGTTACCCTTGGCGAATTCGATTGGCTGCTCATCGCGGAATTTCCGAATGAAATGGTCGCGTCGTCAGGAATTCTTGTCGCCATGGCGGGCGGCAGCGTCAGCCATGTGCAAACCACGGTGGCCATGACCTCCAAGCAGGCAATCGAAGCCTTTAGCGGGGCTGCTGCGGCAGCCAAATCGTTCAAAAGCGCGGGTAAGTGATTGGGCCAGACGCCCGGGGTCGTTGTTCGATCACCCTGTCGGCACGGCGCCCGCCATTTGTCGGGTCAGACTGGCAGGCCTCCCAGCAGGAGGCCTGCCTCGTGGCGCTTGCGGTCCCCATCGCGCTTGTAGTGCTGGGTGGCGAGGTAGACGGCCACCGGGAATTTCGGCGCACGCTTCAGCGCGCGCTAGAGGCAGCGGGTCGACGCCTTTGCCGG
>CAVSFN010000007.1:0-8970 GCA_963727225.1 uncultured Pseudomonadota bacterium
GTTGGGAAAGAATTCCAGGAAAATGTGGGATTGCGCGTCGCACCGTTGGCGTTGCAAGGTGATGGCTTGGGCAGGAGCTTAATACATGCGATCTGTTGTCATTACCGGTGCCTCCACCGGCATCGGCTGGGCGACGGCCAAGCTGCTGCTGGACCGCGGATTTCGGGTGTTCGGCAGCGTTCGCAAGCCGGCCGACGCCGACCGCCTGAAAACCGAATTCGGCGCCAATTTCATCCCGCTGCGGTTCGACGTCACCGATGAGGCCGCGGTGCTGGCAGCTGCGCGCGAGGTTCGCGCGGTGCTGGCCGGCGAGACGCTGGCAGGGCTGGTCAACAATGCCGGCATTGCGGTCGCGGGGCCGGTGCTTGAGCTTTCCGCCGACGAATTCCGCCGCCAGATGGAGGTGAATTTCATCGGGCCGATCATCGCTACCCAGGCGTTTGGTCCGCTGCTCGGCTCCGACCCGTCGCTGAAGGGACCACGCGGAAAGATCGTGATGATCAGTTCGGTGGCCGGCAAGAACGGCAATCCGTTGTCGTCGGCCTATTCGGCGTCGAAACATGCGATCGAGGGACTGTCCGAGAGCCTGCGCCGCGAAATGATGCTGTTCGGCATCGATGTCATCATCATCGCGCCCGGTGCGGTGAAGACCCCGATCTGGAGCAAGGCCGACGAAGTCGATATTTCCGCCTACAAGAATTCGCCCTATTTCCCGGCGATGGAGCGGGTCCGCAAATTCTTTCTGCACCTCGGCGAAATCGGATTGCCGCCGGAAAGGATCGCCGCGCGGATCGCCGACGTGCTGACGTCGGCCAACCCGCGGGTGCGCTACGAGATCACGCCGGACCCGATGCAGCATCTGATCCGGGCCCTGCTGCCGAAGCGGGTAGTCGACCGGATCATCGCCAAACGCCTCGGGCTGTTGCCGCCGGCATAATCCTTGTGAAGGTGAGGTGATCACCAGCGATTAAGGAATGCTTGATGCCGATTCAGATTTGCAATGCCTGCGGTACGTCCTATCCGGATACGCCCGCACCGCCCTCCGGCTGCCTGATCTGCGACGACGAGCGGCAGTTCGTGCCGCAGGGCGGACAGGTCTGGACCACGCCAGCAAAGCTTGCGGGCGGCCACGTCAACGCCTGGCGGCGCCTGGAACCCGATCTATTCGAGATCCATACCCATCCCGGATTCGGTATCGGCCAGCGCGCGCTGCTGTTGCGCACCCCGAAGGGCAACATTCTCTGGGATTGCATAGCGCTGCTGGACGATGCGACCGAAATGCTGGTTCGCGCCTTGGGCGGCCTGCAGGCGATCGCGATCTCGCATCCGCATTACTACACCTGCATGCAGGATTGGGCGCGCGCCTTTGGCTGCGCGGTGCACCTGCACGCTGCCGACGCCGATTGGGTCATGCGCCCCGATCCCGCGATCCGTCATTGGGATGGCGAAACGCTGGAAATCTCGGCCGGTGTGACGCTGCTGCGGCTCGGCGGCCACTTTCCGGGCGGCACGGTGCTGCATTGGGCCGATGGTGCGGACGGGCGCGGCGCGATCCTCAGCGGAGACATTGTGCAGGTGGCGGCGGACCTCGACCGGGTCTCGTTTCTCTGGAGTTACCCGAACATGATGCCGCTAGCGGCGGCCACGGTACTCCGTATCGCCGCGACCTTGTCGCCGTGGCGGTTCGACCGGATTTACGGGGCGTTTCCCGGACGCCAGGTGATGGCCGGCGGTGCGGGCGCGGTGCAGCGATCGGCCAAGCGCTACATTGAACTTTCGGGTGGCACGCAGCCTTAGGGACGGACGTCTGCACGGGGATCGGTAATGCGCGTCTATCCCGCGCCGACCGCGCGCCGCGATGATGCCGACATCATCGCGATCAGCCGTGGCGCCACCGGGCAGGGCCGGACCCGCCGTTTCTGTTGCGCGCAGATGACGGTTCCGTTACATTTTTATGACATGCTGCGGTTCCCGGCTGCGGCATCCGTCTCCTGGTCAGCGCCAGTCAAGGCCCAAGACAGCGCCGGTGTCGTTGCGTACTGCTTATGGCGATCAGGCCAAATCCAGGTCCATCACCGGCGGTTGCCGCCGCCGCCGGCGCCGCCGCGGTCGGTACCTGGCGCTTGCTGGCGGTCGCATCACCGCATCTGGCGGCGCTGGCCATCATGCTCCAGACCGAAGCCGACCTTAATGCGCGCGCCGGCTTTCTGCTGTCGTGGGGGATTTTGAACTTCTTCTGGATCGGGCTGCTGCGGCGTCCGGCGCTATCAGGCGCGCTGTCGCTGACCCTGGTCGTGGTGCTGGTCCTTTTGTCGCGGCTCAAGCACGACATCGCGCAGATGACCGCGAACTTCGTCGATCTGATGGTGATCGACCGCGATAGCGCGGCATTCCTGTTTACGATCTTTCCCCAGCTGCGCTGGTCCGTTGTCAGTGCCGCGTTGGTCCTGATCCCCTTGAAGTGCGCGCTGTGGTGGCTCGATCCGTTCCGCATCCGCCGTCTGCCGGCGGCGGCCGGCGCGCTGGCGTGCCTTGCCGCACTGGTCGGATATTCCTTCACCTGGCCGGACGAAGCCTGGCGCGGCTACTACGATGACGGCTACCTGTCGAAATTTTCGCGCTCCGGCGTCAACGCCGTGTCGGATTTCATCAATTACGGCTTCATGGAATCCGACGCCGTCGCCACCGGGCGTCTCAACATGCCGCTATTGGATTCCTGCCATCCCGCCGGGCGGCGGCCGAACATCATCATGATCCACGACGAGTCCAGTTTCGACATTCGCGCGGTCGATGGCGTTAAGGTGCCGGCGGGCTATGGCAGCCATTTCACCTCGTTCGACGGCAGGGCGCGCAAATTCCTGGCCGAGAGCAATGGCGGCCCAAGCTGGTTCACCGAATACAATGTGCTGGCCGGGCTCTCGTCGCGTTCGTTCGGCCGGTTTGCCTATTTCGTCACCCGCATCGCTTCCGGCCGCGTCGAGCGCGGGCTGCCGCTGGCGCTGCGCCGCTGCGGCTATGAGACGATCTCGCTCTATCCGGCATTCGGCGCGTTCATGAGCGCGCGCAGTTTCCAGACCACCACGGGCATTCAGCATTTCTACGACGCGCACGATCTCGGCGCCAAAGACGTCGAGCCCGACAGCTTCTTTTACGACAAGGCCATTGGCTTGATGTCGCAGGAAACGCCGGCGACGCCGCTGTTCATGTTCGTCTATCTCGCCGCCAATCATTTTCCCTGGGAGACCAGATTTCGCGCAGACCTGATGCCGTCATGGCGCGCGCCCGGCAACGCGCCCTCGGTCGACGAATATCTGCGCCGGCAGGCGATCAGCGCCGGCGATTACGCGGCGTTCATTGCGGGGCTGACAAAGAAATTTCCGGGGCAGCCGTTCCTGATCGTGCGCTATGGCGATCACCAGCCGGAGTTCTCGCCGCAACTTCTCGATCCCGGCCTCGATGAGGCCGGGATCGGCAAGAAGCTGGAGAATTACGACCCGCGCTATTACGCGACCTATTATGCGATCGACGCAATCAATTTCGAGCCAGTGCGCAGTCCCGCCGTGATGGACACGATCGACGGCGCCTATCTGCCGCTGGTGATCCAGGAAGCCGCTGGCATCCCGCTCGACCCGTCGTTCGAGGAGCAGAAGAACATCATGCTGCGCTGCAAGGGTGTATTTTACGCCTGCAAGGATGGCGCAGAATCCCGCCGGCTCAACCGGCTGCTGATCGACGCCGGGATGATCCACGGGCTTTAAGGTGCGCGACCAAATACCGTAGCGCTGCAAAGTGATGTGACAGGCTTCCAATGAGAATTCGCGGCGGTTCTGCAAGCGGGATTCTCGCAATAATGTCAGGACAATCGGTACGGAAAATCGCTTACGGTCGCCGTTCATCGGCCACAGAGTTCTTCACATGCCGGTTCCGGATTGGGCCACAGCTCTCGCCGAGGCTTTGCGCGATTGATACAACTGAATCACGCTTTGAGCCGTCTCGGTTTTGAGACGGGAAAATTTCGCTTCCAGGGCGTCAAGCTCGTGAGCCGAGATTTTGTGGTCAGGAGCGCCAAGAAATAGAAGCGACATTGTCGTATCCCACGAAAATCCGAGGGATCTGGCAAAGATCATTGGCAGTTCGCCGGTCGTATCTACCAACCCTCGCTCCACGACGTTCGCGGGCAGAGAGCATAACAACGAAAGCCCTGCGATCACTTCCGGAAACTGATGGGATTGAGCATATTCGAAAATCCTTTTTTCGTGCAAATTGCCATATCTATGCAGTGCGGAAACTTCCTTTTTCGCCTGGAAGTAATTTTGCGATGCAGGTCCGAATATCGAGTGAAGCTCACCGGTAACATCCGTGACCACAATTTCAATTTGATCTGCCATGTCCGGGCGTTCGCATTCGAGCTTCCTCTTCAAGTCGGCCGATGCTTTTGCAATCAACTGCTGAAAAATGGATCGCGGTATATCCATGCGCAGACCGAGGGTCTCAATAAGAACGAAATCGTTCTTCGATCGCTGGATCAATTGCAAAAAGCCGTGGTGCGAGAAGCGCGCTCCGGGGTTTCTTGTAAGCGAGTGCAAGACTTCCCGGTTTCCCCTTCTCACCAGCACATCCGTAACCGGTTCGTCAATCGACCTCCTTTCCGAGATGGCGAGAAGATGCTGCTGACTTCCGGTAGTCGCAATCGAAACCAGGGCTGGATTGTCCAATCGTTCAGACTGCCGAAGCACAGGCCTTGCGACATCGATTGATCCGTGGTTCGCAAGCCTGTTGATCAAATCGATGGGAGCATTTCTGCAATTGGCCAGTCGCTGCGAAAGTTCCGCGCGCACCTCCGTTTCCAGTTCTTGCGTTAGTCGGTCTATTATCTCTCCAAAGACCCAGATGCTCTCTTCAGAATATTGACCGGCTACCAGGACATCCGTCGCATGCCAAAGAGCCCGCAGCCGGCTTTCTTTCGAGCCCCGCGATATTGCCTCGTCTAACTCTTGCAAAAGCGACGTGGTGCCGTTCATCGGCTGCTTTAAATATTTCAAAATTAATTCAAGAGACGCGAGTATTACGAGGCCATACAACTTAATCAATCGTTAACGGCGCCGCCGCTCCCGCCGGAATTGTCGCGGTTGACCAGTGCTGCCGTAGCGAGCGCTGCCAAATGTCGCTCGTGCAGCAATCCAAGCGCTTCGGCGCGGCTTCCACCACGCCAACCCTAACTCCCACCTTATCGTTTTTCGATTTTCTCCCACAGCCAGCGCGCCACCGCGTCCGGCGATGAGGTGCTGTCATTGCTGGCGGCGCGCAAATTAGCCTCGCGCATCGCCGAAATATCGATGGCACCGAGCAGCGGTTGCAGCGCGGCGCGCAACGCCTGATCGGAAGCGCGCTTCGGCGCCAGCAGCACGATGGCGTCATAGGGTGGTATGGCGTGCCTGACATCGTCCAGCACCATCAGATCGTATTTGGCGATCAGCCCGTCGCTGGTATAGCCGGCGATCACGTCGACCTCGCCGGAGGCGACCGCGGCATACATGAAGTCCGGCTGCATCTGCCGCTGCGCGCGAAACGACAGCCCGTAGGCTTTTTGCAGCCCGGCCCATTCCGGCCGCGAAAAGAATTCGTAGTCCGCCGCCATCGACATTGACGAGGCGTGAGAGGCGAGGTCGGCGATCGAATGAATGCCGAGCGCCTCGGCGCGCTTGCGCGGCATCACCAGTGCATAGGCGTTGGCAAAGCCGAGCTCGCCGAGCAGGGTGATGTTCTGCCGGGTCAGCTTCGCCTTCAATTCGTCGAGCAGCTCAAGGCGTGGCCTGATGTCAGCGTGGTGAAACTGGTTGGCCCACAGCGTGCCGGAATAGTCGACATAGACATCGATATCGTTCGACGCCAATGCGTCGAAAATCACGCTGGAGCCAAGGCCCTCGCGCGAGCTCGCCGTCAACCCCGCCGCCCGCAGCCGCTGCGCGATCAGCGCCGACAACACATATTGTTCGGTAAAGGTTTTGGCGCCGACGATATAGGCCGACGGCGAGCGCGCCATCGAGGGCAATAATGTGGCTGCGACCAGCGCCGCGATGCCGGCGCCCCCAAGCGCCACCCGCACGCGGCTGCGGTTGCGGATGCCGGTTTCGATCAGCGCCAGCAATTGATCGACGCCGAGCGCCAGTGCCGCCGCGGCGAGGCAGCCGAACAGCACGAACACCCAGTTCTGGGTCTGCAAGCCTGCAAAGATATAATTGCCAAGGCTGGTTTGCCCGATCGGCGTGGATAATGTCGCGGTGCCGATCACCCAGACCGCCGCGGTGCGGATGCCCGCCATCATCACCGGCAGCGCCAGCGGCAATTCGACCTTGAGCAACGACTGGCGCGGCGTCATGCCGACGCCCTGCGCGGCCTCGAGGATCGCAGGCTCCACGCCGTTCAGGCCGGTGATGGTGTTGCGCAGCACCGGCAGCATTGAATAGAGCGCCAGCGCCAGCACGGCGGGCAAGAATCCAAACGCGGAAAAGCGGAACCCGAACCACGCCAGCGACAGGTTCGCGAGCGCCAGCAGCAACGGATAGAACAGCGCCAGCAGCGCCAGGCCCGGCACCGTCTGCACGATGCTGGCAAGCCCGAGCAGCGCGCCGCGCATCACCGGCCGGTTGCGCGCCGCAATCGCCAGCGGCAGGCTGACCACGAGCCCGAGCGCGAGCGCGTCGACGCTGACCCGCACATGGTTGCCGAGATAGTCAGGCAGATGCGCCAGTGCTTCGCTCCAGCGTGGATCGGAGAACAGGTTCATGCCGCGCCATCCCGCGGCAGCAGCACCTTGAGCCGTTCGGCCTGCCGCCGCGGCGTGCGCAAGAGCTCGCCGACATAGGCATCGGTGCTGGCGGAAAGCTCGGCCGGCGTGCCCAGCGCCAGCAGCCTTCCTGAGTGCATCACCGCGACGCGGTCGGCGAGCAGGATCGCCTCGGTCATGTCGTGGGTAATCATCACCGTGGTCAGCCCGAGCGTGCGATGCAGGGCGCGGTAGTCGTCGCCGAGCGCGTCGCGGGTGAGGGGATCGAGCGCGCCGAACGGCTCGTCCATCAGCACGATCCGCGGCCTTGCCGCCAGCGCCCTCGCTACGCCGACGCGCTGGCGCTGGCCGCCGGATAATTCATGCGGCAGGCGATCGCTGTGCCGGGCGCGATCGAGCCGCACCAGATCGAGCAACTCATCCACCCGCGCGGCGATCTCCGCCGCCGGCGCGCCAAGCAGCTTCGGCGTGATCCCGATATTGTCGGCGACGCTCATATGAGGAAACAACCCGCCGCTCTGGAACACATAGCCGATGCGGCGGCGCAACGAGACCGGATCGACCGCGCGCACGTCCTCGCCCTCGACCGTGATGCTGCCGCTGTCGGAGTCGATCAGCCGGTTCGCCAATCTGAGAAGCGTGGTCTTGCCCGAGCCGGAGCCGCCGACGATGGCGAGGAATTCACCCTCGGCGACATCGAGCGAGACGTCGTCGACGGCCAAGACCCGTTCCGCGCCGCGGCCGCCGAAGCTTTTGCCGACATGCGCATAGGCGATCAATGGCGGGGCGTCACTCATAATGTCGGACTATCACACCGCGATCAAGCCACCAAGCCGGCGCGGCTTTGTTACAATAGTCGGAGCAATTGTTATTGGCCTTCAACGAGCGAACAGTTGCAGGATGAAATCCGGCCGTGCCATGGGCGGCCTCGACCCGCGTAACGGCCCGAAGCAGATGACCCTCGCACCGGACACGAGCCCGTCTCACGAGACGTCGCTGCGCTACGCCGGCTGGCGCGTCGTGCTTGCCTGTTTCATCATGGCCATGTTTCTTTTTGGCTTTGGGCTCTACGGTCAGAGTGTCTACCTTGCCGAGTTGCGGCGGCTGAATGGGTGGACTGCTGGCCTGATCTCGGGCGCGAGCACGCTGTCGCTGCTGCTCAGCAATATCCTTGCGACATTCACCAACGAACTCGCGGCTCGCCTGGGCCACAGGCGGCTGGTCCTGCTGGGAGTTGCCGCGCTGGCGGCGTCGACGACCCTGCTGGCGCTGGCCACCAGTCCGTGGCAGCTCTACGCCGCCTTTATCCTGATGGCTTTCGGGTGGATCGGCATGGGGATGATCGTGATCGCGGCGATCGTGAGCCTCTGGTTCGTGCGCCGTCGCGGTCTCGCCCTCAGCCTTGCCTTCACCGGTGCGAGCGCCGGCGGTGTGATCGTCACGCCTTTGCTTCTGCTGCTGGTCGAGCGACTGGGCTTTCCGGCCGCGATGCTGACGGCGACGGCGATCATGGTCGCCGTTCTGGTGCCCGTCGTTGTCGGCTGGATTAGCTTGCCTTCGGATGGCGATAGGTTCGAGCCGCGGCCCGCGACCGGCTCGCAGCACCAAGCGGCTTCCGCGCCGGGCGAGATCTCGCGCGCCGATCTGATGCGGCGCGCCGCGTTCTGGACCATCTCGATACCGTTCGCATTGGGGCTCTTAGCTCAGGTCGGCTTTATCGTGCATCAGATCGCATTGCTCGAACCGAAGGTCGGCTACGCCAGCGCGGGGGTCGCGGTCTCCATGATGACGTTTGCGGCGATCGTCGGACGCCTGGGTCTCGGCATGGTGGCCGACCGGTTCGCTCCGCGGCTCGTCGCGGCGGGCTCGTTGGTCAGCCAGGCGGCTGCGCTATTGATCATCCTGCAGGCCGATAGCGTGTCGACGATACTGGCCGCCAGCGCGCTGTTCGGCTTTTCAGTCGGCAACCTCGTCACCCTGCCGCCGCTGATCATGCATCGCGAGTTCGACGCCGCGAGCTTTGTCGTCGTCATGGGGCTGTCCAACGCGATCAGCGGCACCATCGGCGCGCTTGGGCCGGTGCTTGTCGGTCTTGTTCACGGCTGGAGCGGCAACTACGATACAAGTCTGGCGCTCTGCATTGTCCTGGAACTGGTCGCCGCGGCGATCGTGGTCCAGCACGG
>CAVSFN010000008.1:0-191740 GCA_963727225.1 uncultured Pseudomonadota bacterium
TTTCGAGGTATTTTGATTACGTAGTGACCAAGAACATTGCTTCTGCGAATCACGGCGCGCTCCCTGTTGCCAGCGGGGAAGATGTGACGCCAGCCAGCTGACAAACCGATTTGACCAAAAGCCCCCTACCGGCTTGCGTGCCAGCACCGCATATTGCGCGCCCAGCGGCAGCCAACCGAGCCGGCTTTCCATGGGACGAAGCCAGGAAAGCCGGCGAGGGAAAAACAAATTGTACTGGATCTGCGGAGATGCCCAACCGGCGTCGTTCAACCGTCGCGCCATGTCCCGTGCAACAATCAACTTCGCATTTTCATCGAAAGGACAAGTGTTGACGGCGTGGACGGTAAGCGGATTCAAGGGATTGTGCTCAAAGATCGCGATCAATCCGCCTGGTTTGGTGATGCGATATAGCTCCCGCAGCCACATGGCGTGCTCGTCATGGGCGATGTGATGAAACACGCATGCCGAAAACACCACGTCGAAGGTATCCGGTTCGGACGGTATGCGATCCTGTTCGATCAGAAGATAATTCCCGGATTGCGGATAGCGCTGCCTGCTGAGCGCGAGGCTGCGCTCCGAGACGTCGGATGACGTCAGCGACGCCTCCGGAAAATACTTTCGGAAGAAGGGAATCGAATTGCCAATCCCGGAACCAAAATCGCAGATCCGCGATGCACGGATACGGCTGCGATCGACAATTTGTCTCAGCTTCCTGATCTTGTACTCGGCAAAATACTCCGGACCCTCGCCGGTGACCGCCACATTTGCGCGGTGCTGGTCGTCGTACTCATCGGCGAAGCGATCAAACTCGGCCTTGTCCATGGCGATCAACGTTCTCGTTGTGATGCGCTAAATTCTGAAATCGCGTCGCAAATCCTTCAACGGCCGGATTTCCTGCGCGGCCGGATCGGCGCTTCGCGCCACGCGGCTAACTACAATAGGTCCAATATTTAATACATATCCGCATTCTACGGCAATAACGATCAGGCCCCGGCCCGTTTTTGTCGAATCACCGCTACGCCGAGCGGAAAAATTGATGAACCATTAACCGAGCGTCGCCGAATATCGGGCACCGAACCGAATTTGATCCAATGTCTTGCAGGCTGTCAAAGTCATGGAAATTCACGACGGGATGCCACGCCCGGAAGGATGTTCCTTTCGATCGTCGTGCCGTGCTGCAACGAAGAAGAGGGTCTGCGCGAATTTCATCGCCAGATGACCGTCGCCGCGCGCGCCTTATGTGGTGAGAAATTCGAGCTGATTTTCGTCGACGACGGCTCGACCGATAATACCTGGAAGACTCATCAACGAGCTTTCGGCAGAGGACCGCAACGTGGTCGCGGTTCGCCTCTCGCGAAATCATGGTCACCAGCTGGCCCTGACCGCCGGGCTTTCCACCGTGCGCGGCGACCTCGTCCTCGTGATCGACGCCGACCTGCAGGATCCGCCGGAATTGCTGAGCCCGATGTACGATCTGATGGTGCGGGAAGACGCCGATGTGGTCTACGGACTGCGGCGCAGCCGCGCCGGCGAAAGCCAATTCAAGAAGAAATCCGCCGAGGCCTTCTACCGCCTGCTCGCCAATCTGACGCGGGTCCATATCCCGGTGGATACCGGCGACTTCCGGCTCATGAGCCGGCGCATTTCGGATCAGATCGTGCGGATGCCGGAACATGACCGCTTCATTCGCGGCATGGTCGCCTGGCTCGGCTTCAAGCAGGTCGCCTACGAATACGATCGCAATCCCCGCTTCGCCGGCACCACCAAATATCCCCTGTTCAAGATGATCGGCTTTGCCGCGGATGCGCTGATCAGCTTTTCAATGGTGCCGCTGCGGATCGCGACCTATCTGGGCGCGTTGTTGACGACGGCGCTGACCCTGGTCGGGATCGTATCGGTGATCAGCTGGATCTTCTCGGGCACCGTGCCTGGCTGGACCAGCCTGACGCTGCTGCTGGTCACGATTTCCTCGGTGCAACTGCTCGTGCTCGGGCTGATCGGCGAATATGTCGGCCGCACCTACATTCAATCCAAGAACCGGCCGCTGTTCATGATCTCTCAAATCCATCGGCGGCCGCGCTTGCCCGGCCCGCTACCGCACGATCCCGCGTTTGTCCGAAATGATTTCGAAGAATCAACGTTGCAGCCCGAGCTGGATGCCGACGCGGGCGACGAGGTGCTCGACGAAATAGGCCGGCCGATTGCTTCTTAGAGTCAGAGCGTTTTCGAGCGAAAGCCTGCCCCGGACTTGATCCGGGGTGGAAACCGGTTCGCGTGAAGAAAATGCGTCAAGTAAAGGAGTAGAGCCTCGGTTCCGATTTAATCGGAACGGAAAAGACTTTAGTCGGCGCGCTTCACATAGATGTCCACGCCCATCACGGTTTCCGACAGGCGATAGCCGTTCAGGAGATCGACCAGTTCCGGACTGGCGTGGGCCCAGCCTGTCCAGTCATCGGTGAAATTATCCACCAGCACGACCGTCGGGCGATATTTCCGGAAATCCGCAATCAGCCACTCGCGTTCGCGCGCGGCGTAACGATCCAGGTTCGCCAGCGTTTGCTGGTCCGGCGATTTCGTTCCCCGCAAGTAGCGATCATAACTGGCCACCAGCAATTCCTGCTCCCGCGATGCCCAGACGCCGCCGACCGCGCGGGTCAGCGGATGAGCGATCCCGGCATTTCCCGAGATCGCCAGGATGATCGGGTGCGGCCCGAGCCGCGCCACCGCCGCCTGCAACGGCCGCGCATCGAGCGAATGATTGAACCAGACCATCGACAACACGAACAGGGCAGCGAGCACGGCCGACGCGCCGGCGAACCATCCGCGCCCGAGCGCGGTGCGGTCAGGGCTCGACGTCATGGCGCAGCCGAAGGCAAGCAGAGCGAAGGCCATCATCGGATAGGAGTGATACGGCCAGCCCTTGCGCTGCAGGAAATAAATCAGACCAAACCCGAGCGATGCGGCGATCAGCAGCGCGTCGGCGGAATCGAACGCCTTGCCGCGCTTGACCAGCATGGCCCCGATCAGGGCGATGCCCCAAACCGGCACCGCGGGCTTTTCCAGCATTCGGGCGAGCGGCAGGCCGATCGTATAGACGTCGCGGAGCAGCGGCGCCATCACCGCCAGATACTCGGGAAAGAAAACAACAATGCAAACGCCATAGCCGGCGATGACGGCGGCCGCGATGAAATGCTCCGCTGCGAAAATGATCCGCCACGATTTCAAATGCAAAGCGGCCACACCGAGACAGCACAGTACCGGGATGAGGAAATGCGGCTTGAACGAAAGCGCCAATCCTAGCCCCAGCCCCGCCATCGCAATCGCCCATGCCGGCGGCGTCTCCCGTCTGATCCGCAGCGCGAGAACGCCGAGGGCTGGAAAGAGCTCGATAACGGCGATGTGCTCACGCTGGCCGAACACCTGAACCGGCAGGATGGTCAGGACCGTGACCGCGAGCAGCGCCAATGGCCATCGCTGGCCGGGCGCAAGCGCCGACGAGTTTTTCAGGATGCGCGCGGTGATCGCGAGCGAAACCGCGATGGCCGCAAATATCAGTCCATCAACGACGATTTCCGCAGCAATGCCCAGCGCTCGGGCGATCAGAATCCCCGGAACATAAACCAATACCGCCATGGGCGGATTGGTTTCGACGATGTCGGAATAGAGCCGCTGCCCGTCGAGCCAGCGCTCGCCCGCGATCAGGAGCCAGCTCACATCGGTGTTGGCGGCAACGACATGGCGCATCGCCATCGCAGCGGCGAACAAGGCAGCCACTCCAAGCCAGGGCAGGTGACGATGTCAGCCAGATTCGTGTTGCGGTCCTCCCATAGCTGGGGACGGGACCGGCATCGATATTCATCGCCATGGCAGGCGCCCGGTTAAGGTTTCCGCAGGGAACGCTAGGAGAACGGCGTTAACAGGCGGTTTCCCCGACGCCGGCCAATATCGGCGTCAGTGTCGGACTCCTGGTCGAGCGGCGGCACGCAAGTGCCGCCAGTTCCAGGCGCGTCAGTTCAAGGAATCTCCGACTTGGTCGCGCCTGCCTTCAGAGCAGCGCCCGGATCAGAGATCGCGTCCATGTCCATGGCGGTGATCGGCTGATCGACGACGAAGAAATAGGAAGCCGCCGACACCACGCCGATCAGGGCACCGACCACCAGCGCCGGCACAAATGACCCGGTGGTTTGCACGATGAGCCCGGTGACGGTGGGCGCCAGCGCGCCGCCGAGATAGCCTCCGAAATTTTGCACCGCGCCGATCGAGGCGGTGCAGTTGGTCGGCACCGCGACCGAACTCAGCGCCCAGGCGCAGGTAGAGGTGACATAGACCAGAAACAGCGAGGCCGAGATGAAGGCGATCGCCAGTGCATCGCTCTCGACATAGGCCGCAGCCACCGTGCAGGCCGCCGTTCCGAGCAGCGCGATCGCTGCGGGATATCTCCGGCTTTTGAGCGGCTCGACACCGCGGCGCACCAGCATGTCGGCGATGTATCCGCCGAGCACGCCGCCAAGCACACCCCATGCGAACGGAATGGCGGCCGCCCAACCGGTGTATTTCACGCTCATGTGCCGCTGGATCTCAAGGTAGCCGGGCAGCCAGGCGGTATAGATCCAGGTCAGATAGATGCAGCCGAAATAGCCGAAAATCATGCCCCAGGTGGTTCGGAACCGGAACAATAGCTTCCACTCGCGGAACGTAACCTTGGTCCGCTGCCCTGGCGGATCGCCTTGCGTCCGATACGCATTCTCCTCCGGCGTCAGCGCGAGTTCGGTAGGGTTGCGATAAACCAGATACCAGACCGCCGCCATCACCAGGCCCGCAACCCCCATGACGACGAACATCGTGCGCCAGCCGAATGACAGCATCAGGAAGGTCAGCAGCGGAACGGCGATGGCCGTGCCCAGCGACGAGGCGCAGTTGAAGATGCCGGTCGCCAGACCACGGTCGCGCTGATTGAACCAGTCCCGCACCACGCGCGCGCATGTCGGGAATTGCGGCGCCTCGCCGACACCGAGCAGAAGGCGGGCGCCGAAAAACTGGCCGAACCCCTGCACCAGTCCGCCCAAGAGCTGCGCGAAGGACCAGAGACTGAGGCCCAGCGCCAGCAGGATGCGCGGCCCTATCTTGTCGACCATGGCGCCGGTGGGCAGTTGCGCGAAGGCATAGGCCCACAGGAACGCCGACAGCAGATAGCCCATGTCCGCGATCGACAATCCAAGTTCTTCCCGGATCAGCGGATTGGCGACGGCGAGCGTCGCGCGGTCGATATAGTTGATCACACCCGCCGCAACCAGCATCGCCAACGCGGTAATCTGAACCGACTTCAGGCGCGGTGTCGCCTTCGGTATCCCGCTCATTATTTTCCTCGCCCCTGTGTTATTTTTC
Organism: uncultured Pseudomonadota bacterium; assembly: GCA_963727225.1. Lineage (GTDB taxonomy): Bacteria > Pseudomonadota > Alphaproteobacteria > Rhizobiales > Xanthobacteraceae > Bradyrhizobium. The sequence goes on from CAVSFN010000008.1 coordinate 5,386, forward strand.
TCGGCTTTCACCAACGCCTGCGCGCCGATCCGGATCGTACACGTTCGGAATCTCTGGGAACATGAGATCGGCGGTTGGATTGCCGATCTGCGCGGCAGGCATAGTGTCGGTGCCAGGACGCCTCGTCTGCGTCGACGGTGATCGGGAGGACGTGCTTCCTGGCATAGACCTTCGGGCCGCTTTCGACACCCATACTTGGGGTTCAATGTACGTGCATGTTCGGAACGATCGCAAGAGGCCGAACTCGGACAGCTACGTGCTGGCGGGAGACCTCGTCTGCACTTGTGAGAACCTGACTGGACCCGACGCCGGCGACCCTCAGTTCATTCCTATCGGCCTTGCAGCGGGCGGTCAGACCAACCTTCTGCTCAGCTCGCAAGCGATGCTGGATGCGGTCGGAGGTGAAGTGAGACGAGTCATTCCGATCCACGATGAGAAGCTGGGCGAGATCTTCCCATCTCGGGTCACAACCCAAGGCCTGACTGTTTGCGAGATATGTCTAGGCGACGATGAGAGGTCATGAAGCGCGCCGGGTTTGCCGATCTCCGAGAGCCTAGGCAAGGAAGTGAGGGGGCTCGGTATCCACGTCACTGCGGCCGAACCGGGGAGCTTCGGAACCGATTGGGCGGGGCGTTTGGTGGCGCGCTTGCCGTGCGCGTCGAGGGTAAACGTCAAGGGCCGCCGAAGCTGCACGATTTGCCGTCGCTACAGAAGCTTTGCAGCTCGCGCTTCGGCTGGCCCGCCGGCAAAACGCTTCAGGTTGCGCAGGAACTCTATGATGGCCCGGGCAAGAAGATCATCGCCTACCCGCGTGGGCGCGTGCTGGGGCACTGGGCCGCTTCACCAGATTTTGACGCGTAAGACCAACAAAGGTGAGCACACCTTCAATCGCAAGGTCTGGAAAACGAGAGACCTCAACAACGTGCCGGCCAGCTTCTTCGAGGGACATGGTTGGCAAACTTGATCTCATTAGAAAGTGAGGGGCAGATGCCGCAGCTTACAGCGTGGCCCGTGGATGCGGTTTTGCCAGAAGCATATTTGATTAGAATCAAAATGCCCGGGTCTGGCATCACGTATCCATAAATCTTCGATCACCTGCGGGGCGTTATTCGGTCATGAGCGAGACAATGCAGAACTTGCCCGTCGTCCTGCACCCTTCGGTGCCGCCTCAGCCGAGGCCGAGCCCACCCCCGCCGTCACCGGTGGTCAATCTACCCTCGTTCGAAACCGTCGATCGCGTCGGCCAGAGCATGATCGCGCGGTTCACCAGAGGTATTTCGCCCCACGCAGAAGCTGACGCTTGGTTTGACTGGTCCTCGCATTTTTCGCGCGCTCCGGGGCGGCAACTCGAACTTGTCGCCTTGGGTGCCGTGATGGCCGCGAGGCTCGCCGCCCTCATGACTGGCGGCGCAGCACCTTTGCTGAGACCAGAGCCGATTGATCACCGCTTCGATGACGAGGCCTGGCAGAAGTTCCCGTTTCTCTGGTGGCAGCAGGCCTTCCTCGCGCAAGAAGAGTGGTGGCGCAGCGCAACACGACCGCTTCGTGGAATGAGGACCAGAGACGCTGAGCGGGTCGGATTCATGATCCATCAGTATCTCGACGCTTTCTCTCCCTCCAATGTGGCATGGCTGAATCCGGTGGTGATTGAGCGCACACTCAACGAAGCAGGTGCTAATCTTCTTCGTGGCATGCGCAACTTTGCTGAAGACTGGGCGCGCGCCATAACAATGACACCTCCGGAGCCGGACAAGAGCTTCCGGGTCGGCGAAACCATCGCGGCGACCCTCGGTCAGGTAATTTTCCGCAATGAGCTTATGGAATTGATCCAGTACAGCCCAACCACGCCAGACGTCCTCGCGGAGCCGGTGCTGATCGTGCCGGCCTGGATCATGAAGTATTACGTTCTCGACCTCGCGCCGGAGCGTTCGCTAGTTCGGTATTTGGTCGATCGCGGCATTACAGTATTTATGATCTCTTGGCGCAACCCGAGCCCTGCCGATCGCGACGTCGCGCTCGATACCTACCGCACCGCAGGCGTGATGGCCGCGCTCGCGGTAGTCAATGCCGTGGTGCCCGGCCGCAAGGTTCACGCCTGCGGCTATTGCCTCGGCGGGACGCTGCTTGCGATCGCTGCCGCCACTATGGCACGCGACGGCGACGATCGGCTCAAGACGGTCACGCTGCTCGCAGGCCAGACAGATTTTAGTGACGCGGGCGAACTGATGTTGTTCGTGGATGAAAGCCAGATCGCTTTTATCGAAGACATGATGTGGGACCAAGGCGTGCTCGATTTGTCGCAGATGAGTGCTGCTTTTACCGCGCTCCGCAGCGATGATCTGGTGTGGTCAAAGATGACGCGGAACTACCTCTTGGGCCAGCGGGAGCCGATGACCGATCTCATGGCCTGGAATGTCGATTTAACCCGTTTGCCCTATCTCATGCATTCGCAATATCTGCGCGGTCTGTTCCTGGAGAACCGGCTCACCGCGGGCCGTTTTGCCGTCGAGGGGAGCGTTATCGCCCTGAAAGATCTGCGCATCCCTATGTTCGTCGTGGGGACAGAGACAGATCACATCGCGCCCTGGCAATCGGTTTATAAGGTGCACCTCTTCACAGATAACGAGCTGACCTTCCTGCTTACCAACGGCGGTCACAATACCGGGATTGTTTCAGAGCCGGGTCACAAGGGTCGCCATTATGACATTGCCACGCGCCATGTCGGCGACCGTTATGTGGACGCCGCGACATGGCATTCGCGCGCGACCCGCGTCGATGGGTCGTGGTGGCCCGCATGGGTATCTTGGCTCGTCGCCGGCAGTGATCCTCAGCGGACCGCGCCACCAAGCACAGGATCACCATCACGCGGCCTTGTTCCATTGTGTCCGGCGCCCGGGACGTTTGTTCTTCAGCGATAAGTGTCGGGTGGTGCATCGCCTGTAACGGGCCGACCGAAGGAGCCCCACAATGGATCGGGTCAAGATCAGCTACTTCACGGACGCGTTGTGCGTGTGGGCCTACGTCTCGCAAGTTCGCATGGATGAGTTGAAGGCCAACTTCAAAGACGCCGTCGAACTTGATTGTCGATATTTCCATGTGTTCGGCAATGTTGCGAACAAAATGGAGGCTACATGGAGGGAGCGCGGGGGACTGCCTGCATATCGACGGCATGTGCGCGAGATCGTGGAGAAGTTTGGCCATGTCCCGCTTCACGAGCTGACGTGGGAAACGGACGTCCCAAAATCCTCCATGCCGGCACATCTTTTCCTGTGTGCGACACGGCATGTGGAGTCATACTCCAGGTGCGCGCCCGGTTCCGGCAACCGCGCGGCCTGGGGGTTGCGTGACGCCTTCTTCCGCCACGGACGCGATATCTCAAAAGGCAAGGTGCTTTTCGAAATCGCGGAGTTGATTGGAATACCCGCTGCCGAGATCGAGGATGCTATCGCCTGCGGTGACGCACATGCGGCTCTGGCGGAAGATCTGGAGCTTGCCCGCACCCAATCCATCGCTGCTAGCCCGACGCTGCTGTTCAACGAGGGACGGCAGCGTCTTACAGGCAATGTCGGCTATCGGATCATCGAGGCCAATATTCGCGAACTGCTAGAGGGTTCGCCGGGGCAGTTGTCCTGGTGCTAAGCGCCCCTATCCACCGGTTTGCTGTGTGGTGGCGCGGGGCCGCGCATGTATGCGCCGCGCGTCGATCAATTCAGTAAGTGCGGTCGTCATCACTTCGATGACGTCCAGCTTGCGCGCCAAAGACTTGCCTCGCTTCTTCAGATGATAGGCATCGGCCAGAGCCTCGTGCAGACGGTCAGTGTCGTCATCGTCATCCGGCAGCAAGTCAGGTCTGTCTTCCACCTCCACCCGTTCTGGCCTGGGGCTCCCTCACCTGGGATAAACGAGATCTCAGGATCGCCGACAAGTTCGAGCCCACCGGCCCACGTCTTCCTATAGAATTTTGCCGCGTATCCGGCGGCAAGCGCCTAACGCTTGTGATCGATGAGATCAACCGTCAGACGCCATCCATAATCCACCGAGAAAATTCGTGTCTGGGCAACTTCGAACGGTTATGACGCAGTCATTTGGGCAGCACTCGGGAGAAAGTTCAAGGACGTGCTGGGCGTTGCGTTCTCAGTCGATGCAGCATTGAATTATCTGAGGAACCTTGAAATCGTTGACAGTCCAAGCTTCGCAGACGCCTTGAGTTACATTCGTCGAACTCCGCCGCAGATCCGGACACCTGTCCGCGAAGCCGTCAATCGAGCGTGGCCTGCTGCCTGAACGGCCTAAGGTTGGAGCTGGGAAGTGCAACCGCCAAATAACCGAGGCCGCCCAGAGGCGGGGTTCGTTGGATCCCGTTTTGCGTCTCCCGATTGCACCCGAGTACGTTCGGATGCGCTCCAGAACTATTTGAAATTGCGGAAAGGCTGGTGCCGCAAACAGGACTTCGAACCTGTGACCCCGTCATTACGAATGACGTGCTCTACCAACTGAGCTATTGCGGCGGACCATGCGCGTTCGGCAAAGCTTTCGAAAACGCCCGCACCTGATATCGGGCGGCTAACGATTTTGCAAGAAAAACGCGGCCTTTGAGGTCTCAATCAGCCGCCCCAGCGCGACAGGAAGCCGCGCCAGCCGCCGGCCTGGCTCTGCACGGAATTGACCGGTTCCGTGAATTCGTCGCCCACCGGCTCCTCGTCGATGCCGGGATCGTCAGGCGCCCGCACAATCGGGATCACCGCCGGAATGCCGGCCGGCGCGCCCCTGGCCGCATCCTTTGGGATATCCGTGCGCTGACGGAACAGCGGCGCGGCCGTGACATCCGAGGATTCGGTTGGCGGCGGCGCCGGCGCCGCCGCTGGTTCGATGACGGCGACGGGCGCGGGGGAATTGTCCTGCGCTGCCGGGATATGCTCGATCGCGGCCGGTGGCGTCACGTCACGCGGCACCTCGTTTTTCACGTTATCTCGCTTTCCACGTTACTCGGCGGCGTGGCGCGGCGCGGCGGCGCCAGCATCGCTTCCTCAAAGGGCGAGGCTTCGACCGCTGCGTTTTTGTCGGAAGGCAATGCCGCCAGCGGCGTCTGCCATTGAAAAGCGTCGATGCGGCCCGACACCGGCGACACCGGCCGCCAGGAAGCCGAAACATATCCGTCCGCGGTCCAGACCGGATCGTGCAGTGCGCGCACCGCGCGCAGGGTCCAGGCCCGCGCCCGGCCGCTGTCGCCGTGCTCAGTGCGTTCGATTTCCGCCATCAGCATCGCGACCCGCTGGGTTGGTGCGGCGACGAACGGCGCCAGCGCTTCGCGCGCCCGGGCAAACTCGGTGGCATCGATCGCGGCGCGGGCGACCGCCAGCGCGCTCTCCAGATGTCCGGGCGCCTTGGCGGCCAGCGTCTCGACGCGAACCAGCCGCTGCCGCGCGGAATCGCCGAGCCGGACATGGGCATAGGCATCGGCGAGATCGGGATGCGGTTGCGCCAGCCATGCGGCTTCGACTAGCCGCATCGAACGCCGGACCTGATGGGCTTCGCTCTGATATTTGCTCGCCAATACCGCGGCCGGCACCAGAGTCGGCGCCAGCTTGATCGCCTCCATCACGGTGTCGCGCGACCGGTCGCGATCGACATTTTCGAGCTCGAGCGCGCGCGCCGTCAACAGCACGCCGCGCTGACGCCGCCAGGCCGGTTTGTCGATCAGTCCGGATTTCGAGATTGTTATCGAGGATGGTCAGCGCCCCGTTCCAGTCGCCCCTGGCGCAGCGAAATCCCAAAACCGCCTGCGACGCCCAGGTCGAGGCCGGGGCAAGCTTCAGCGCCTCTTCCGCGATTCCGACCGCGGCGACCGGATCGTCGGCGCGCTGCGCCTCGATGAACAGCCCGCGCAAGCCGAGCAGTCTCGTATCCTCGCGTTCGGCCATGGCGCGAAAGGCGGCTCGCGCGCCGGCGCGGTCGCCGTCGAGCTGCGCCGATTGCGCATGCAGCAGCAACGCCAATGGATCGTGGCCGGCGTGGCGGCGCGCGACATCGGCATGCGCCCGGGCAGAAGCCGAATCACCATGGCCGACCGCGAGCAGCCCGTGGGTGATGGCATGCCGGCCCCGCGCCAGGCGGCGTTCGCGCCGGCTGCGCTTGATGCGTTCCGGCAGGCGCCAGAGCGTAAGCAATATCGTCCAGGCCAGAATCGCCGCGACAACGACAATGCCGAGCAACAGCACGAATACGGGCAACGGAGGACGAGCGCGCCAGCTGCCCCATGACAGCACGACGTCGCCCGGCTGATCGGCCACCCATGCCGCGCCCGCGGCGGCGAGTGCGATCAACAGCAAAAACAGAATGATCCGGTACATCGAAATCCTATAACGCCGGTTTGGCGAGCGCGTTCATCGCGTCGGCCGCAAATTGACGGGATGCGGCCAGCGCCGCGTCGCGCGCATCGGTCTTGTCGATCCAGGATTGCGCGGCGGCGCGATCGGCTGATGGCAGCGTGTTCAATTCGCGCCGCGCCTCGGTCGAATCATTGCGCAGCGCCGCGGCCGTGACCCGCGCGACCACCGCGCCACGATCATTGCCCACGGCGTCGGTCCGCTCGATGCGGACCAGCCGCGACGCGCCCGCCTGCAGGCGATCGATGATGCCTCCTGCATCGGCGCTCGAATTTTCCGGTGCCGGCGGCGACAACTTGGGAACCAGCGTCAGCAACTCGCGGCAGAGGATGGCAGGGCTCGGCACGCCGGAGGCCGCAAAGCCATCGAGCGGCTTTAACGCATCCGCATCCTGGGTGAGAGTCTTCGCCGCCGCCAGCGCCGCGACATAGGGATCGCCCTGCCGAACCGAAATGTCGAGCAGGGCTGCGGCGACGACGCGGCGAAGCGGCATGTCGTCCGCCGGCTTGGCATTCTCCTTCTCCTGCTTCTCCTGGGCGATCTCGGAGCCCTGCGTGCGCAGGTTACGTTCGATCTGCGCCAGACGTTCGTTGATCGCGGACAGATCCGGCGGCGGCGCCGGCGGCGACTCGCGCGGCGCCGATTTCATCTCATCGACGAGGGCGGCCAGCTTCTCCGATTGGGCGCGCGCGGCGGCGAGCTCGGTGCGCAGCGAAGCCGACGATTTCTCCAGCGAGTTCGATACGCGCGGCCGCCGCCGCATCGGGCACGGGGGCTGGCATAGGCGGGGGCGCATTGGTTTTGGACTCGACGCTGGCGATACGCGCGGCCAGACCATCCATCGCGGCTGTGTCGGCCGGTGGAGCAACGATCGGCGAAGCCGCGTTCCATCCCAGGAACCAGGCCACGCCGAGCACCAGCGCGGCGGTGCCGGCGCCGGCGAACGCTGCGGTAATCACCGGGAACAGCGCCGATGCCGGCGGCGGCTGCGGTGTCGGGTCGGGTTCCGCGCCAGCGGCGGCACGCCGGGTGTCGCCGGTGACCTCGGTGGCTTCCAGATCGATGGTGGGTCCAGGGCGCTTCGGCCGGACTGATTCCGCCGATGGTCCCGTATCTTCCGGCCTGTCATCGACCATCACGGCGTTCCTTGTCTGCAATGGGCCGAAACCTGCCGGATTCGGCAAATCCCTCGGCGAGCACCGCCCCCTCTTAGCGCGATCAGGGCCGCAACGCACGGTCCAGCGTCTCGAACAGGGCATTTTCATCCGGCGACCGCGCCACCATGACCTGCGGGGCCCCGGCATCCCGGACCACCGAGGCCACGGCGTCGGATAGGCAGCATTGCGGGACCGCCAGCGCCGAGATTTCAACGCCGGCCGCCCGCGCGGCCTCCAGGAATGCGCGCGCGCTGCGCCGCGAATAATGTAATACCGCCTCGATCCGGTTGGCCGCGAACGCGTCGCAGGTATCGCGCGGCAGGCGCGACACCGGGATCATCCTGTACGTCGTGTGTGTGACAACATTGAAACCGCGTTCGCCAAGCTCTCCAGCCAGATCGCGCGCCAGGTCCGCGCCCGCCAGATACAACAGCGTGCTGGCCTTCTTCAGCTCCTTGGCCCGGGCGCTGGCAACGACCAAATCGCGCAAGCCCGCGGCGTCGCCAGGTGCTGCGATCACATGGTCAAAGCCGGCAGCGCGGGCAGCGTCCGCGGTACGTTCTCCCACCGCAAACAGCGGCAGCCTGAGCAACCGGCTGCCGGCAAGATGCGGCTCGATGCCGCGCAGCGCGTTGGCACTGGTGACGATGACGGCGCCATAATTCGCTTCGAGGTCATCGTGAAAGGCGACCGGTTCAAATCGCAGCATCGGCGCCAGCAGAACCTCAAGGCCTCTGCCGCGCAGCGCCGCGGCGCTGGCCTCATCGTCAGGATGCGGGCGCGTGACGAGAACAACCATCTGTCAGACCGCCGTCGACAGGGTTTTCGCTTCAACAGGCGATTGCACTTCGAGACCTCATAATGCTAGAGCCAGATCGGACCTGAATAAGTCAGAACCGATCTGGCTTGGATCATTTTTGACGCGTTTTCTTCACGCGAACCGGCAGCCGCTTCGCTTGAAAACGCTTTGGCCCGAGGACGAAAAACGCCGGTTTCTCAGATAACGCAAGGGCTCAAATTGGGGTACGACACGCCGATGCTGGTGCTGGGGATCGAGACCACCTGCGATGAAACCGCAGCCGCCGTGGTCGAGCGCCAGAGCGACGGGTCGGGACGCATTTTGTCGAACATCGTCCGCTCGCAAACCGAAGAGCATGCCCCGTTCGGTGGCGTCGTGCCGGAGATCGCCGCGCGCGCCCATGTCGACGTGCTCGACGGGCTCGTGGCCGCTGCCATGAAGGAAGCAGGCGTTGGCTTTGCGCAGCTTTCCGCGGTGGCCGCTGCCGCGGGTCCCGGCCTGATCGGCGGCGTGATCGTCGGTCTCACCACAGCCAAGGCGATCGCAATGGTGCATGACACGCCGCTGATCGCAGTGAATCATCTGGAGGCTCACGCGCTGACGCCGCGGCTGAGCGGCACGCTGGCGTTTCCCTATTGCCTGTTTCTTGCCTCCGGCGGTCACACCCAGATCGTTGCTGTAGTGGGCGTCGGCAAATATGTGCGGCTTGGCACCACCGTCGATGACGCCATGGGTGAAGCGTTCGACAAGGTCGCCAAAATGCTGGGCCTGCCGTACCCGGGCGGACCGCAGGTCGAACGCGCCGCTGCAGGCGGCGATCCGAAGCGGTTTGCCTTTCCGCGGCCGATGCTCGGGCGCGCCGATGCCAATTTCTCGTTGTCAGGATTGAAGACCGCGGTACGCACCGAGGCGAGCCGGCTCGCGCCGCTGGAACCTCAGGACATCAACGATCTCTGCGCCAGCTTTCAGGCGGCGGTGCTGGAATCGACCGCCGACAGGCTCGGCGTCGGCCTCAGGCTGTTTCACGAACAGTTCGGGCCGCCCAGCGCGCTGGTCGCCGCCGGCGGCGTCGCCGCCAATCAGGCAATCCGCGGCGCGTTGCAGCAGGTAGCCGCGAAGGCGCAAACCCCGCTGATCGTCCCGCCGCCGGAGCTATGCACCGATAATGGCGCGATGATCGCCTGGGCCGGGGCCGAACGACTGGCGCTGGGCATGATCGACACCATGGACGCGGCGCCCCGCGCGCGCTGGGGCCTCGACGAAAACGCCGTCGCACCGGCCGGCTTCGCCAACACCCGCGCGGCCTACTAGCTGGAGCGCTCTCCAATGCCGTCTTTCAGATCTGTCGCGGTGATCGGCGCCGGCGCATGGGGAACGGCGCTGGCCGGCGTCGCCGCGCGCGCCGGCCGCGATGTCGTGCTCTATGCGCGCCAGCCCGAGCGCGCCGCCGAGATATCAGCCACGCGCGCCAACCCAAAATTGCCCGGCGCGCGTCTGGATGCGAACGTAGAGGTAACCGGCGACATCGCGCGTGCCGCGGCGGCCGACATCATCCTGATCGCAACGCCGGCGCAGAATTTGCGCGACGCGGTCGCAGCCCTCGCGCCGCATCTGGCGAGGGCCACGCCAGTCGTCGCCTGCGCCAAGGGCATCGAGCGCGGCACGCACAAATTCATGACCGAGGTGATCGCGGAAACAGCGCGCGATGCGATGCCGGCAATTCTCTCGGGGCCGAGCTTTGCGCTAGACGTGGCGCGCGGCCTGCCGACCGCGGTGACGCTGGCGGCAAAGGATGAAGCGCTGGCCGCCGCGCTGGTGCAGGCGTTGGGATCTCCGACCTTCCGGCCCTACCACACCACGGACGTTCGCGGCGTCGAGATCGGCGGCGCCGCCAAGAATGTGCTGGCGATCGCCGCCGGAATCGTGGTCGGCAGAAAATTCGGCGCCTCGGCGCAGGCGGCCTTGACCACGCGCGGCTTCAGCGAACTGGCGCGGCTTGGCCGTGCCTGCGGCGCCCGCAGCGAAACCCTGGCAGGCCTTTCGGGCCTCGGCGATCTGATCCTGACCTGTTCAAGTCCGCAATCGCGCAACTTCACGCTGGGCATGGCGCTGGGGCGCGGCGAGCGGCCGCCGCGTGACAAGCTCGCCGAAGGCGAATTCACCGCGCCCGTGCTGGTCGAGCTCGCGGCTTCGCAACAGGTCGACATGCCGGTGTCGCAAGCGGTCGCGGCGATCCTGAGCGGCGCCACCACGATCGACGAAGCGATCGAAAGTCTGCTGACGCGCCCCTTCAAGGCCGAGCAATAGGCCGAATCCTCGCAACGTCTCGCTCGGACTTTCACGCGGTGACGAATTTGACCAGATCGCCCAGACTGGTTCCGACACCGTCCGGAACGACGCCAAGCTCCTCAACAGGCAAGTTCAGGCGATTGACCCAAAAGGTCGGATATCCGAACCACCGGGCGCCGGCCGCATCCCAGCCTGCGAAGGCGGCAAATACGATTTCCTCTTTCGGCAGTTTGAAGGCGTCGACGCCCATCTGATAGGCGCGCGGATCGGGCTTGAATGCCCTGACCTTGTCGGTAGAGAGATGGCCTTCAAGCAAACCCTCAAGCCCGGAATTCCTGACCGCGGCATCCAGCATCGCGTCGGTGAGGTTCGACAGAAAAGCCATGCGGATGCCGGCATCGCGAAGCGCTTTCAATGCCGGCAAAACGTCGGGCCACGCCTTGAGCGTGAGATAGCTCTGCATCAATTGATCGCGCTGGTCGGCGGACAGATCGATCTTCAGCAACTTCGCGGCAAAGATCAGCGATTCCTGCGTGACCTGCCAGAAGTCGGCATAGTGGCCGCCGAGGGTCCGAAGCCAGGTGTACTCGAATTGCCGCGCGCGCCAGGCATTGCCCAGCTCCAGCCCTCTGCCCGGAAAAATTTCTTCCGTCCTGGCGGCGACGGGACGCGGATCGATGATCGGAAAACCATCGAAGGCGATCGCCTTTATTTTCGCGCCGCTCGCCGCCCGCGCCTGACCGGCCGGCGCGATCGCGTTCGCAGCGGCCACACCACCGGCTGCCAGCGCCACAAGCTCCCGACGATTGACCAACATGATGTCCCCTGCTTCCTTGTTTGACGCGTTTTTCTTCACGCGAACCGGTATCCACCCCGGATCAAGTCCCGGGCAGGCTTTCGCTTGAAAACGCTTTAGGATACAGCGCAGCTTGGCCCTTGACGGCGCTTATATCTCCGTCTTGGTATTGAAGCGGTCACAAGCAAGAGATGGATCGACATGAGCTACTGGCTGGTGAAATCCGAACCGTCGAGCTGGTCGTGGGACCAGCAGGTCGCCAAAGGCGCCAAGGGCGAAGCCTGGACCGGCGTGCGCAATTTCACCGCGCGGCAGAATCTCGTGAAAATGAAGAAAGGCGACCACGCCTTCTTCTATCATTCCAACGAGGGCAAGGAGATCGTCGGCATCGCCGAGATCATCAAGGAGGCCTATCCCGACCCCAGTGACAAGACCGGCAAATTCGTCTGCGTCGATTTGAAAGCCGAAAAGCCGTTGAAGATTCCGGTGACGATGGCCGCGATCAAGGCCGACAAGCGGTTGACCGACATGGCGCTGGTGAAATATTCCCGCCTGTCGGTGCAGCCGGTCACCGCGGAAGAATGGAAGATCGTCTGCAAGATGGGCGGGATGTGATCCGTCGTCATTTTTGACGCGCGGTCCTTTTCCTTCGATTCGCTGCGGCTCTGGGATTCACCATCGCAATCGACGACTGACTTCGAGCCATTCAAACGCCGGTGGAGCTTATGGAAAAGCCGATTGTTGAAGATTATCGGTCCCGCGGATTGATAACGGGCCTGCTCATTGCGGTTCTCTTGTTGGCGCTGCCGCTGGCGGTGTGGCTCGATCTGACAAATCTGGCCGAGGTGGCGCTGCAACGTCAGGCATCGGACCTGAACTCCGTGATCACCAGCGTTCGGGGATATTACGCGACCAATGTAGTCGCGCGCGTTTTGGCCAATCCAGGCTCGACCCAAGTCGCCCATAATTATGAGACAATTCCAGGAGCCATTCCGATCCCGGCCACGCTGTCATTGGAACTCGGCAAGGTGATCGGCGCGCAACAGGAAAATATCCATTACCGCTTCGTTTCCGATTTTCCCTTCGAGAACCGCGCGCCGCATCAGCTTGATGAATTTGAGAAGAGTGCGCTCGAAAGCCTGCGCAGCAATCCCAACCAGAAAATTGTCGATACTTCCACATCGGTGTTCAGCGACAGCGTGCGTCTCGTCGCTCCCGTGATCATGGGTGCTGCCTGTGTCAGTTGTCACAACAGCCATCCCGAAAGTCCGAAAAGAGATTGGAAAGTCGGCGATGTTCGCGGCATCCAGGAAGTCTCTATCGCGCAGCCGATTGCCGCGAATTTATTCTCCTTCAAGTTTCTGTTGGCGTATTTCGTGCTGGCTGCCGTTTGCGGCGTATCGTTCCTGGGCATGCAGCGACGCCAGGCGATGCGTATCAAGGGAATGAACCGGGAGCTTGAATCCGCCAACGACTTCCTGGCGGCGCTGTCGATGAAGATATCGCGGTACATTTCGCCACAGGTTTATAAGAGCATTTTTAGCGGCCAGAAGGATGTTACGATCCATACCGAACGAAAGAAGCTCACGATTTTCTTTTCCGACATTCAGAACTTTACGGCAACGACAGAGCGGCTGCAGCCGGAACTAATCACCCAGCTGCTCAACGAGTATTTCACGGAGATGTCCGCGATTGCCCACGAGCACGGCGGCACGATCGACAAATTCATCGGCGATGCAATGCTGATTTTCTTCGGTGACCCGGAAACCAAGGGTGACCGTGCCGACGCTCAAGCGTGCCTGCAGATGGCGTGGCGCATGCAGCGCCGGCTGGTTGAGCTGAACGCAAAATGGCGCGCTCAAGGAATTGAGCAGCCGTTCAAATCACGCATCGGCATCAATTCCGGGTACTGCAACGTCGGCAACTTCGGCAGCGCGGATCGAATGGATTACACCATCATCGGCGCTGAAGCCAATCTTGCTGCGCGACTGCAATCCATCGCCGAACCTGGCGGCATTGTCATCAGTTACGAAACGTTTGCGCTCGTGAACGATGTCATTACCTCACATGCACTACCGCCAATTACAATGAAGGGGATCAGCCGCGAAGTAATCCCCTATGCAGTCGACAGCATGATCGATACGTCGGCCGACAAAGGTGGCGTCGTAATCGAACGCATGCCCGGCATGGACTTCTACCTCGACCCGTCGATCGTAAAGTCCGCAGATACCGAGCGGATACGATCGGTGCTGCTGGGGGCCTTGTCGGCTTTGGACAAACGTCAGGCAAAGCCGGCCGTCTGAGCCGTCGGATGCCGTTCGCCACGGCGCGCTTGGTGACTCGATCCGGATGGAAATTCTTGATGTTCACGGGCTGCTGAGCAGCACGCTGATTTGCCCGTCGTGCCAATGTGCCGCAGTTGATCTCGACCCCAAATCACCGGCTATATCCCGCGCATCCCGTCCCGCTTGAGGGACGTATCATGATCGTCACGGACGTTGGTGCGGGATGCGGTGGACGCGGCATGTCAAAAGACGAATGACGTTGCGCGCGGACGGCGAAGCCGTGTGGTCCTGACACCCCGACGCTGGTGTCAAGTTGGCGAAAGAAATTTCACCGACGACGGTGGCAAACAAGCCCGGTCACCGGGGAGAGCGCGGAGGAAACCGTTAAAACCATTGCGCAGGGAAGGCCGGGTGTTCCGGTGAACCTGTGGTGACTAACGCGCGTGCTTTATACACTACACGCGCGGCTGCGGGTGCAACGGGCACCCGGCTTTCCCTGCTCCCCTCTTGGGGTAGCACTGCGCCCTCTGTTCTTTCGAGGGGCAAAAGTTTCAGCATAACTCGGGTGCGATGCGCCGCGGGAAGGCGGAGACATATCTTGCCGTCATTGCGAGCGAAGCGAAGCAATCCATGAGGCAACAAAGCAAGAGTGGATTGCTTCGCTTCGCTCGCAATGACCAGCAAAAATCGATTGGCCTCGTGGCTGTTTGAAATTCGAATCAGAAACTGCGCGGACGACTACGCCGCCGCGGTCGCCACCACTTGCGCCAGCAATTGCTCGCGCTTCGATTGCGAGCGGTAGCCCTTCATGGTGGCGGCGAAGCGCTCGAGGATGCCGTCCTCGAACGCCGTGACGATGGTGTCGTGCACATAACTCTTGCGGCAGATCGCCGGCGTGTTGGACAGCTCGTCGGCGGCGGCGCGGACGGCTTCCAAGACCTGCTTGCGGCGACCGCGGGCGGAGGCTGCCGGCGAAATCCGCGACAGCGATTCCAGCACCACGGCGGACGCCATCAGGGTGCGGAAATCCTTCAGCGAAATCTTGATGCCGGCGATCTCGCGCAGGAACGCATTCACTTGTGTCGTCGAGACGCCGCGGACATTGCCGGAATGGTCGCGATACTGAAACATCCGCTTGCCCGGCACATTGCGCAGGATGCCGATGGCGCGCACCAGTTTGGCGGCGTCGCATTCCTTGCGCACGGCCTTGCCGCCCTTGGCCTTGAAGGTCAGCACCACGCTGTCGTCTTCCAGCACCACATTGGACTTGAGGAGCGTGGTGGCGCCCCGGGTTCCGTTAAGCCGGGCGTAGGATTTATTGCCCGGACGGATCGCGGTGCGCGCGATCAGTTCGATCACCGCCGAGAGCGCGAATTCACGGGTCGGCTCCTCGCCGGACAGATGGGACGAGACGTTGCGGCGAATCTTCGGCAACGCCGCCACCAGTCGCGCCAGCCGGTGCGCCTTGCGCTGCTCGCGGACCTTTTCCCAATCCGAATGGTAGCGGTATTGCAGCCGGCCCGCCGCGTCGCGCCCCACCGCCTGCAGATGCGAGGTCGGATCGGGGGCGTAGCGGACTTGCTGATAGGCCGGCGGCACCGCCATCCGGTTCAGGCGCCTGATGGTGCCGACATGACGGATCGGCGTGCCGTTGGCGCGAATGAACGAATAGTTTTTGCCGCGCTTGATGCGGCGGATGGTCAGCTCGTTCTGGTCGCCGAGCTTGAGGCCGAGTTCACCGGCTAAAGCCTCGACCGAGGTCTTTGCGATGACGGCAAGTTTGGCTGTCGCTGAGGTCTTTGCGAGGGAAGCTTTGGAGGGGGGCGCGTTGGGCAATTGACCCAGCGCCTGCGCCAATGCAACGGCAGGATCGGCGGAAGCGGGCCGCGCAGCCTCGAAATTCTGCTGATCCATCATGACTTTAGACGCCTTGCTCCAACTGCTCTTCCGGTAATGCCGGCTATTGTTGTTTGGTTCCGGCTGGGCCACCGGCCCCCGGGGAGGCCATTTAGGGGGTTATTGCCGGGAGCGCTAGTCCATGGTCTCGCGATTGAGGTTTCCAGATACCGTTCATCGGCCGGGCAGAGGTCCCATGCGGCAACTTGACCGCCCAAAAACGCGATCGTGATGGCAGGGCCGGAGGCCGATGCTCGCCGTTCGTTGGCTATGAACTGATCCAGCGCAAACGAGAAGCCCGTCGAAGGTCCTAATGCTTTCGCCTTGTCCGTGCGCTACCCGGCGACGCATAATCATGGGCAACAATGAAACGGCTTGCAGTGCACGGGTTCACTGCCGCAAGGGTGGAGGGTGTGATGTCCGAGAAGATTTACGACGTGCCTGCGGAGTGGGCCAGCCGCGCCTGGGTCGATCAGGCCAAGTACCAGAAGATGTATGCGCACTCGATCAGCGATCCCAACGGATTCTGGTCCGAACAGGCCAAGCGCATCGGCTGGATCAAGCCGTTCACCAAGGTCGAGAACGTGTCGTTCGCTCCCGGCCACATTTCGATCAAATGGTTCGAGGACGGTATCCTCAACGTCGCCTGGAATTGCATCGACCGGCATCTCGACAAGCGCGGCGACCAGACCGCGATTATCTGGGAGGGCGACAATCCCTCGGAGTCGAAGCACATCACCTATCGTCAGCTGCACGACGAGGTCTGCAAATTCGCCAACATCCTGCGCACCCGCAACGTCCAGAAGGGTGATCGCGTCACCATCTATCTTCCGATGATTCCGGAAGCCGCCTACGCGATGCTGGCCTGCGCGCGCATCGGCGCGATCCATTCGGTGGTGTTCGCCGGGTTTTCGCCGGACAGCCTTGCCCAGCGCATCACCGATTGCCAGTCCAGGGTGGTGATCACCGCCGACGAAGGCCTGCGCGGCGGCAAGAAGGTGCCGCTGAAGGCCAATGTCGATGCCGCGATCGCCAAGAGCGGCGGCGTCGACTGGGTGGTCGTCGTCAAGCGCACCGGCTCGCCGGTCGACATGAATCCGAGCCGCGATTTCTGGTATCACGAAGCAGCCGAGATGGTGACGACGGAATGTCCGGTCGAGCATATGCACGCGGAAGATCCGCTGTTCATCCTCTACACCTCAGGCTCGACCGGCCAGCCCAAGGGCGTGCTGCATACTAGCGCCGGCTACCTGGTGTTCGCGTCGATGACGCACCAATACGTGTTCGACTATCACGACGGCGATATCTACTGGTGCACCGCCGACGTCGGCTGGGTCACCGGCCACAGCTACATTCTCTACGGGCCGCTGGCCAATGGCGCGACCACGCTGATGTTCGAGGGCGTGCCGAATTATCCCGATAATTCGCGGTTCTGGAACGTGGTCGACAAGCACAAGGTCAACATCTTCTACACCGCGCCGACGGCGATCCGCGCGCTGATGCAGGGTGGCGACGAGCCGGTCAAGAAGACCTCGCGCAAGAGCCTCCGGCTGCTCGGCAGCGTCGGCGAGCCGATCAATCCGGAAGCCTGGGAATGGTATCATCGGGTGGTCGGCGACGAGCGCTGCCCGATTGTCGATACCTGGTGGCAGACCGAGACCGGCGGCATCCTGATCACGCCGCTGCCGGGCGCCACCAAGCTCAAACCCGGTTCGGCGACCCAGCCGTTCTTCGGCGTGGTGCCTGAAATCGTCGATGCCGACGGCAAGGTGCTGTCGGGCGAATGCCAGGGCAATCTCTGCATCGCCAAATCCTGGCCCGGGCAGATGCGCACGGTCTATGGCGACCACGCCCGCTTCGAACAGACCTACTTCTCGACCTACAAGGGCAAGTACTTCACCGGCGACGGCTGCCGGCGCGATGCCGATGGCTATTACTGGATCACCGGACGCGTCGATGACGTCATCAATGTCTCCGGTCACCGCATGGGCACCGCGGAAGTCGAAAGCTCGCTGGTGGCGCATGCGAAGGTTTCGGAGGCCGCCGTGGTCGGCTATCCCCACGACATCAAGGGCCAGGGCATCTATGCCTATGTCACGCTGATGTCCGGCACCGAGCCGAGCGAGGAGTTGCGCAAGGAACTGGTGGCGTGGGTGCGCAAGGATATCGGCCCGATCGCTTCGCCCGATCAGATCCAGTTCGCGCCGGGATTGCCCAAGACCCGCTCCGGCAAGATCATGCGCCGCATCCTGCGCAAGATCGCGGAGGACGAGCCGGGAAGTCTCGGCGATACCTCGACGCTGGCGGATCCCGCCGTGGTCGATGATCTGGTCGCGCACCGCCAGAACAAGAAGAATGCACCGGCGTAAGGGCTGGGCCGTTCCCCGGATGCCGCACGCAACGCCGTCAGCGCGTTCACGCGCGTCTTCGACGCGCTATGCCTTGCGGCGTGGTTCGCTGCCTTGATAGGTCGCGGCTCTGCGGCGCCGCGTACCGGACGATGCTTCGCATCGCCGGGAGAACGCTGCACCGGGTCCGGGACACGCATAACCCCGACGCTCGCGTCATTGTCAGGGGCCAGTCGCCCCGCGCGGCACGATTCTCAAAGAGTGTTGTTTTCAAGTCATTTACTTTGTTTCCAACATTTACTTTGTTTTGCCCTGCGGAACGGTGCCGAGGCCCGGCGCGGAAACCGGTTGGTTAACGTACGCGGTTAAAAATACGTGGGCAGATTGGCGCCACACCCGCCGTTTGCAGGGTTTTAATCGAATTTCACGGCCCCCGAAGGGGTGACCGAGCCAATTGGAGAGAGCGATGTCGTTGAGGATTGCGGTGGCGCTGGTGGCCACTATCGGGGCGGGCTTGCTGACAACGACCGGGGCCGAGGCACGGCCCGATGTGGTCGGTTTCCGGGGTGATTATTCGCCGGGCACGATCGTGATCAGGACCAACGAGCGCCGGCTCTATCTCGTTGTCGGTCCGGGTCAGGCTGTCCGCTATCCGGTCGGCGTCGGCAGGCTTGGCAGGCAATGGGCCGGCACCACCCAGATCGACGGTAAATACCGCAATCCCGCGTGGTCGCCGCCGTCGGTCGTGAAGCACGACAAGCCGGGGATCCCCGACCTCATTCCCGGCGGCTCGCCACGCAACCCGATGGGCGTAGCGGCGATGACGCTGGCGGGCGGAGAGTATGCGATCCACGGCACCAACGCGCCGGGTTCGATCGGCGGTTTCGTATCCTACGGCTGCATCCGCATGCTGAACGCCGACATCAGCGACCTTTACAACCGCGTGTCGGTCGGTACGACGGTGGTGGTGCGCTAATCCGTTGGCGGCAGGATAAATCCAGCGGAACCAAGTGCAAAAGCCGTGCTGATCCGCGGCTTTTACCTGAGCGATGATCTGCGCGGGGAACGCGCCGGTTCGCACCATCGCCAAGTGTGGATCGCCAAGTGCGGACTAAATCTCCGGATTCAAAAATCCGAGGCGATGCCCTTGTTCTCCCAATCGCCGTAGCGGGTCGGCTCCGGCCCCTTCGGGCCCTGAAATTCCCTGGCCGCCGGCTGAGCGTTTGCCTCGGCAGCCTGCCTCCGCGCTTCGGCCTCGGCGAGCGCGCGCCTGGCCGCCGGCGTCAGCGGCTTGCGTTCCGGCACCGATGCGGCCACCGCGGGCAGTGGCGGAGGATCGTCGGTCATCTCAGGAACTCCAATCTCAGGGACTCCAACGGAACTTGCGCTCGCTAACAAACCTTCACATGCACATCACACCTGAACTGTGAAATCATGAAGGCGATTCTTATATTTGGCATATTCGCATGTCAGAGGTGTTGCTCCTCCGATGGCAGGCACCGCACCGTCATCGCTTCTCCCGAGATGTTCCCGCTCCATGCCGCCTCAAAGATTCGCCCTGCCATCCGAAGTGCCCGGTCTTGCGGCGCGGCGGATCGCAGCAGATATTCTTGACGGCGTGCTGCACAAGAGGCGGACGCTCGACGAGCAACTCGATGGCGGCGCCGCGCATCCCGGACTGAAGACACTTTCCGATCGGGATCGCGCGCTGATGCGGCGCCTGGTCGCAACCATTTTGCGGCGGCTCGGCACGCTGGGCCATGTGCTGTCGCGATTGCTCGATCGCGGCATCCCCACCGACGCGCCGCGCGCGCAAAGCGCGCTCTTGATCGGGGCCGCCCAGATTCTCTGGATGGATGTACCCGATCACGCCGCGGTCGATCTGTCGGTGCGGCTGGTGCAGTCGGATCGGCGGGCCGCGAAATATGCCGGACTCGTCAATGCCGTGCTGCGCCGCTGCGCGCGCGAGGGGCAGCCGCTGATCGACGAGGTCAAATCCGAGACGCTCGATCTTCCGCCGTGGCTATTGGCGCGCTGGATCGCCCATTATGGCGAGGCCGCCGCCCGCGACATCGCCATCGCGATCAGCCACGAACCCTCGCTCGATATCACGGTGAAGTCGGATGCCGCGCAGTGGGCGACGCGCCTGCACGGCGAAACGCTGCCGACAGGATCGGTCCGCACGCTGCTGCAGGGCTCGGTAACGATGCTGCCGGGCTTCGCCGAAGGCCAATGGTGGGTGCAGGACGCCGCCGCTGCGTTGCCGGCGCGCTTGTTCGGCGACATTGCCGGCAAAACCATCGCCGATCTGTGCGCCGCGCCCGGCGGCAAAACCGCGCAGCTCGCACAAGCCGGCGCGCGCGTCATCGCGGTCGACCGCTCGCCGGGGCGCATGACGCGGCTGCGCGACAATCTGGCCCGGCTGTCGCTGGCGGCCGAGCAGGTGGTGGCCGACGCCGCCGAGTGGCAGGGCGGAAACACCGGCGGCGGGTTCGACGGCATACTGGTCGACGCTCCCTGCTCCTCGACCGGCACCATCCGGCGTCACCCCGACGTCGCCTGGCTGCGGCAGGAAGCCGATATCGGCGCGCTGATGGCCTTGCAGAAGCGGCTGCTGCACAAGGCCGTCGCATTGCTCAGGCCGGGCGGGACGCTGGTCTATTGCACCTGTTCGCTGGAGCCGGAAGAAGGCGAGCAGGCCATCGCCGCACTTCTCGCCGCCGAATCATCGGTGCGCCGCGCGCCGATCGATGCCGGCGAGGTCGCGGGCCTCGCCGAGATCGTGACCGCGGAAGGCGATCTGCGCACCCTGCCCTGCCATCTGCCGCACGACGACCCCAGACTGGGCGGCCTTGATGGCTTTTACGCCGCGCGTCTGGTTAAATCCTGATATTGCATCGCATTTCCGCATTGCTCCGCTGATTTGCGCGGTTTCAAGATGGTGTCTTGGTAGCGTTTCCGGATTAATAAGGATTCGAAACTGAATCCTCCCGATCAAGGTAAGGCGTGTCGGTCGCTCAACGCAGACGCATTTCGACGCTGATCCTGAACCGCTTCGCGCGGAATGTGATGGCGCGCGTAAGCGGCGGCTCGGTGGCCCTGTCGCGGCTGTGGCCGGGCCGCACCGATCGCCTGATCATCGCCCCGCACGACCTTCGCACCGCCGACGCCACCCGCGCAGCCGAAATCTATGCCGGCCGCTTCGTGTTCGCCGGCAAGATCGTGACCTGCCACGGGCGCTCGATCTTCGATCTCGAGCCGCCGTCGGAAGACTGGGAGGTGGCGCTGCTCGGCTTCGGATGGCTGCGGCATTTGCGCGCCGCCGATACCGCGCTGACCCGCGCCAATGCGCGCTCGCTGGTCGACGACTGGATTTCGAATCCGCTGCACAAGCGCCCGGTCGGCCGCCGCGCCGACGTACTGGCGCGCCGCGTGATCTCGCTGTTGTCGCAGGCGCCGCTGGTGCTCGGCGATACCGACGGCAAATTCTACCGGCGTTATTTGCGCGGACTGACACGTGAAATCCGCTATCTGCGCTACACCATGCTGGACATTCCCGACGGCGTCGCGCGGCTGCAGGTGCTGATCGCGCTGTGCTACGCCTCGCTCTGCCTCGCCAACCAGGCAAGCCACATCCGCACCGCCACGCGCAAGCTGTCCGACGAATTGCAGCGGCAAATCCTCCCCGACGGCGGGCATATCTCGCGCAATCCCGGCGCATTGATCGAACTCTTGATCGACCTGCTGCCGCTGCGGCAAACCTTCGCCGCCCGCAATATCGCGCCGCCGCCGGCGCTGTTGAACGCGATCGACCGCATGATGCCGATGCTGCGCTTCTTTCGCCACGGCGACGGCAGCTTTGCGCTGTTCAACGGCATGAGCAGCGCGCCTTCCGATCTGCTGGCGACCCTGCTCGCCTACGACGATACCCACGGCGCGCCGATGGCGAACATGCCGCACACCGGTTTCCAGCGGCTCGATGCGGGCGCGATGACGGTGATCATGGACACCGGGCCGCCGCCGCCGCCGAATGTCAGTCACGACGCCCATGCCGGCTGCCTTTCTTTTGAATTGTCGTACGGGCCAAACCGGATCGTTATCAATTGCGGCATGCCCTCGACCGGCCGCGACAACTGGCGCGCCTTTGCGCGCGGTACGCCGGCGCATTCGACCCTCGTCTGCCACGATGCGTCGTCCTGCCAGTTCGTTGAACTCTCCGCCATGAAGCGGCTCTTGCAGGGCGCGCCAATTATCCGCGGGCCAACCAACGTGGAAAGCTATCGCGAGGTGGTCGGCAACGGCGTGCTGCTGACGACCTCGCATGACGGCTATCTGCCGCGCTTCGGTATCGTGCATCGCCGGGTGCTGATGGTCGCACATGACGGATCGCGGCTCGACGGCGAGGACACCCTGTCGCCGGCACCCGGCGCCCGGATCAAGGGCAACGAGACCGACTACGCGGTGCGATTTCACCTGCACCCCTCGGTCAAGGCGAGCCGGCTCAGCGACGCCCGCGGCGTGATGCTGGTGCTCCCGAACCGCGACGTCTGGACCTTCGAGTCGCTGGACGACAAGGTCGACCTGGAAGACAGCGTGTTTCTGGCGGGAAACGACGGTCCCCGTCGCACCGCCCAGATCGTGATTCGGCAGGATTCGCGGCAGGCCCCCAGTGTCCGCTGGAGCTTTGTGCGCTCGACGGCTTCGGCCTCGGCGACGACGGCGCGACGCAATGCGCGCCGTGAACCGGAGTTACCGCTGTAGTGAATAATGGCCCGCCCGCCCCCTTGCAGGGAACGGAGATTTCCACAAACGGCGTTCGCCGGTTTCATCGCTGACAAAACCGTGCTACGCGGCGGGCTTGCCACCCAGGACACCCTCATGACCGACCAGCCGCGCCGCGTGACCCGTGCATTGTTGTCCGTTTCCGACAAATCCGGGCTGATCGAATTCGCGCGCGCGCTCGCTGCCCACGGCATCGATCTGGTCTCCACCGGCGGCACCGCCAAGGCGATTGCCGCCGCGGGATTGAAGGTAAGCGATGTTTCGGAGTTGACCGGATTTCCGGAAATGATGGACGGCCGGGTCAAGACCCTGCACCCGAAGGTGCATGGCGGTTTGCTGGCGATCCGCGACAATGCCGAGCATGCGCAGGCGATGAAGGCGCATGGCATCGCGCCGATCGACCTCCTGGTGGTCAATCTCTATCCGTTCGAGGCCACCGTCGATAAGGGCGCTGGTTTCGAGGAATGTATCGAAAATATCGACATCGGCGGGCCTGCCATGATTCGCGCCGCGGCGAAGAACCATGACGACGTCGCCGTAGTCGTCGAATCGCAGGATTATCAGGCTGTGCTTGACGAGCTCGCGACCAACCAGGGCGCGACCACGCTGACGCTGCGCCGCCGTCTCGCCGCCAAGGCCTATGCCCGCACCGCCGCCTATGACGCGGCGATCTCGAACTGGTTCGCAGGTCAACTCAAGATCGATGCACCGGATTTTCGTGCCTTTGGCGGCCGGCTGATCCAGCCGCTGCGCTACGGCGAGAACCCGCACCAGACCGCCGCTTTCTATCGTACGCCCGACCAGCGCCCAGGCGTCGCCACCGCGCGGCTGCTGCAGGGCAAGGAGCTCTCGTACAACAACATCAACGACACTGACGCGGCCTATGAATGCATCGCCGAGTTTGATCCGTCGCGCACCGCGGCCTGCGTCATTGTCAAGCACGCCAATCCCTGCGGCGTCGCCGAAGGCCCCGATCTCGTCAGCGCCTACCGCAAGGCCTTCGCCTGCGACACCCAATCGCCCTATGGCGGGATCATCGCCGTCAACCGCACGCTGGATGCCGATACCGCGCGCGTCATCACCGAGATCCTGACCGAAGTCATCATCGCGCCCGACGCGACCGAAGAGGCCATCGCGATCATCGCCAAGCGGAGGAATTTGCGCCTGCTGCTGGCCGGCAGCCTGCCCGATCCGCGCGCCGCGGGCCTGACCGCGAAAACCGTCGCCGGCGGCTTGTTGGTGCAAAGCCGTGACAACGCCGTGGTCGACGACATCGCGCTCAAGACCGTGACCAAGCGTGCGGCCACCGACGCCGAGCTGCGCGATCTGAAATTCGCGTTCCGGGTCGCCAAGCACGTCAAATCCAACACCATCGTCTATGCCAAGGATGTCGCCACCGTCGGCATCGGCGCCGGACAGATGAGCCGGGTGGATTCGTCGCGCATTGCCGCCCGCAAGGCGCAGGATGCCGCCGACGAGTTGAAACTGGCTGCGCCCATGACCCGGGGCTCCGTGGTGGCGTCGGACGCCTTCTTTCCGTTCGCCGACGGACTATTGGTCGCAATCGAAGCCGGCGCCACGGCGGTGATTCAGCCCGGCGGATCGATCCGCGACGACGAAGTCATCAAGGCCGCCGACGACGCCGGCATCGCCATGGTGTTCACCGGCGTGCGCCATTTCCGGCATTGAGGTGACTTATCGGGTGGTTCCGGTCGCCCCGACGAGCGCCGGGATGATTCGTTGCGTTGTGATCGCAGCAAGCGCCAAGCGCCGCTCCGCATCGGCGCCTCGCTGAACCTAACCTAAGTCCCTCAGATCCAATATCTTTTGCATTTCTGTATACCGGAATGACCGTTTTTCCTCGTATTTCGAGGAAATCTTGCAGCATGTGACTATTTATGTATACAATATGGATGCAAGGTCATCAGCCAAGAGCATTTCCGATGGTCCAAACCTTTCCGATGAACGCCTGGTACGCCGCGGCGTGGGACGTCGATATCAAGCGCGCGCTGTTTCCGCGTACGATCTGTGGCAAGCACGTCGTCATGTACCGGCAAGCCGACGGGCAGGTGACGGCGCTGGAAGACGCCTGCTGGCATCGCCTGGTGCCGCTTTCGAAGGGCCGGCTCGAAGGCGATAGCGTGGTGTGCGGCTACCACGGCCTGAAATACAACTCGTCAGGCCGTTGCACCTTCATGCCGTCGCAGGAAACCATCAATCCGTCGGCCTGTGTGCGCGCGTATCCGGTGGTCGAGCGTCATAGATTCATCTGGCTATGGATGGGCGATCCGGCGATGGCTGATCCCGCGTTGGTTCCGGACATGCACTGGAACGACGATCCAGCCTGGGCCGGAGACGGCAAGACCATTCATGTCAAATGCGATTACCGGCTGGTCGTCGATAATCTGATGGACCTCACGCATGAGGCGTTCGTCCATGGTGGCAGCATCGGCAATGAAGCCGTCGCAGAAGCCCCGTTCGATGTCTCGCATGGCGACACCGATGTCACCGTGACCCGTTGGATGCGGGGCGTCGAAGCGCCGCCATTCTGGGCCGGACAATTACAGAAGCCGGGATTGGTCGATCGCTGGCAGATCATTCATTTCGAAGCGCCCGGCACCGTCAATATCGATGTCGGGGTCGCGCCGGCCGGCACCGGCGCGCCGCAAGGCGATCGCTCGCAAGGCGTCAACGGCTATGTGCTCAATACCATGACGCCGGAAACCGCAACGACCTGTCACTATTTCTGGGCGTTCGTGCGCAATCATCGCCTGACCGAACAGCGGCTCACCACCGAAATCCGCGATGGGGTCGCGGGCATTTTCCACGAGGACGAGATCATTCTCGAAGCCCAGCAGCGCGCCATCAGCGCGAACCCCGATCGGGTGTTCTACAACCTCAACATCGATGCCGGCGCGATGTGGGCGCGGCGCATGATCGACCGCATGATTGATCGGGAAAGCCCGCCTTCAGCTCGGCAGGCCGCGGAGTGAACCGATGAGCGAACGCGACCCCGATCGCGCGGTATCCCAGACGGTGCGCGCCCAGCTTGCGTTGCGCGATTTGATCCTTTCGGGCCGGCTGCGGCCCGGCGAGCGGATATCGGAGCTTCAGGCGGTCGAGACCACCGGCGTGTCGCGAACGCCGGTGCGCATGGCGCTGGTCCGGCTCGAGGAGGAAGGCCTGCTGGAAGCGATTCCTTCCGGCGGGTTCATGGTGAAGGCCTTCACCGAACGCGACATCCTCGATTCGATCGAATTGCGCGGGGTGCTCGAAGGTCTTGCCGCGAGATTCGCCGCCGAGCGCGGGGTATCGGTGCGCGATCTTGAGCCGCTGAAAGAAAGCCTGACGGAACTGGACAAACTCGTCACGCAGGATCAGGTCTCGGTGGAAGCGTTCTCGTCCTATGTCACGATGAACGCCCGCTTTCATGCGCTGCTGACGGAATTATCCCACAGCGCGCCATTGATCCGGCAAATCGACCGCGCTTCTGCATTGCCGTTCGCTTCGCCCAGCGGCTTCGTGATGGCGCAATCGGTGCTGCCGGAAGCGCATCAGATCCTGATCATCGCGCAGGACCATCACCGCATCGTGGTTGACGCGATTGAAAATCGGGAAGGCGCGAGAGCCGAAGCGGTCATGCGCGAGCATGCGCGACTGGCGGCGCGAAACTTGCGGCTGGCACTGCGAAATCGAACCCATCTCGATCTGTTGCCGGCGCTGGCGCTGATCCGCTCCCCCGCCGGCGAATAGGGTTGGAAGCCATCATGCGGTTTGCACAGAAATGGACGAAATGCACGGTTCACGCTACCCGCGACGTGACACCAGCGATTCGCGAAATCGTGCTGCGGCCTGAAGGAGCAGGCGTCGAACACCATGCGATCGGCAGTCATGTCAATGTCGGCGTGTTGATCGATGGGCGGCCGGAGACACGCTGTTATTCGCTGGTCGGCGACTTCGACCCCGCCGGCTACCGGATCGCCGTTCGGCTCGCGCCCGACAGCCGTGGCGGCTCACGCTATATGTGGACGCTGAAGCCGGGCGCGCGGATCGAGGTATCCAGTCCGGCCTCGCTGCTTGAGATCGACTGGTCCAAAAAATCCTATTGTCTAATCGCGGGCGGAATCGGTATTACGCCGATGATCGGCATTGCCGGGGCGCTGATGCGCCGCAACGCCGACATCGAGTTCCACTATGCCGTCAAGTCGCGCGCCGACGCCGCGTTTCTCGACGAACTGTCCGACCTGCTCGGCGATCGCCTGATCGTCCATGCCGGCGACGAGGGCAAGCGGATCGATCTGAACCACACCTTCGCCCGTCTGCCGCCGAATGCGTCGACAATCCTGTGCGGCCCGATGCGCCTGCTCGAAGCGGCGCGGCGTGGCTGGGCGGCGGCGGGGCGCCCGGCGGCCGACCTGCGATACGAGACGTTTGGCTCAAGCGGTCTGTTGCCGACGGCATCATTTCGGGTCCGGATCGATCATTCCGGCCGGGAAGTCATGGTCCCCGAGAACAAATCGATGCTGGATGCGCTCAACGAGGCCGGCTTTGAGGTGATGTCGGATTGCCAGCGCGGCGAATGCGGCGTCTGCGCGATCGACATCGTTTCCGTGGACGGCCAGATCGATCATCGCGATGTGTTCTTTAGCGATCACCAGAAGCAGGCGAACGCCAAGATCTGTCCCTGCGTTTCGCGCGCCGTCGGCGCGATCACCGTGAATACGCTCTATCGGAGCGGCGCCGGTTAAACCGTTTGCCCGCACCAGGGCCTTTTGCTCCTGGCGCTGGAAACCATATAGCATGGATGGATGCAACGAGCCTCGCGTATGTACCGACGCGAGATCGGGTTTAACCCGCGGCGGAGTTTTTGATGTCCTTACCCGTAGCCCGGTGGCCCCGGATATTCGCGGCAACCGTGCTGGTTCTCGCCTGTTACCTCCCTGCCGGCGCACAGGAGCAGCGCCGCGGCTCTTACATGCCGGCAGCCGCCGGCACGGTTCATGCGGTCGTCGCCGAACATGGCATGGTCGTCGCGCAGGAAAAAATCGCGGCGAGAATCGGCGCCGATGTGCTGAAGCGGGGCGGCAATGCGATCGATGCGGCGGTCGCGACCGGATTTGCCATGGCCGTGACCTATCCGCGGGCCGGCAATATCGGCGGCGGCGGCTTCATGGTGATCCATTCGGCGGAACGCCGTGAGGACGTCGCCATCGATTATCGCGAGACCGCGCCGGCCGCGACCACGCCGGGTATCTTTCTGGGGCCCGACGGCAAACCCGATACCGCGAAGTCGCGGGATTCCGCGCTCGGCATCGGCGTCCCCGGCACGCCGGCGGGATTGGCGCTGGCGCTGGAGAAATACGGCTCCGGCAAATTCACGCTGGCGGATTTGCTGCAGCCCGCCATCGGTCTGGCGCGCGACGGCTTCGTCCTCGCCGACGACAGCGCCGACACGCTGCCGGAGTGGTATCGGCGGCTGGCGCGCTGGCCATCGTCGGCGAAGATCTTTTCCGGTGCCGACGGTACTTCGTTGCGCGAGGGCGACCGGCTGGTTCAGACCGATCTGGCCGCCACGCTCTCGGCGATCTCCACGCAGGGTCCGCGCGGGTTTTATGAGGGGCCGGTCGCTGAAAAGCTTGTCAAAGCGATCCGCGACGCCGGCGGCATCATGACTTCGGATGATCTGAAATCGTATCAGGCAACCATCCGCGCGCCGGTGCGCGGCAGCTATCGCGGAAATGAGATCGTCTCGATGCCGCAACCCTCGTCCGGCGGCATCGTGCTGCTGGAGACGTTGAACATCCTCGAGGGCTTTCCAATGCATGACATGAAGCAGGGCTCGGCGCCGTCGCTGCATGTCATGATCGAAGCGATGAAGCGCGCCTATGCCGATCGTGCGCGCTATCTCGGCGATCCCGACTTCATCAAGGCGCCGGTTGCAATCCTGACTTCGAAGGACTACGCGGCCAGGCAGCGCACCAGTATCGATCTGGACCATGCGACACCGTGGACCGACGCGCTCTCGGCGACGCCGCCGCACGAAGGCAGCAACACCACCCATTTTTCGGTGGTGGACCGTCTGGGCAATGCGGTCAGCAATACCTATACGCTGAATTTCAGCTATGGCGTCGGTCTGGTCGCGGACGGCACCGGCGTGCTGCTCAACAACGAGCTTGATGATTTCACGGCGGCGCCCGGTGCGTCGAATGCCTATGGCCTCGTCGGATTCGAGGCCAACCTGCCCGGCCCCGGCAAGCGGCCATTGTCGTCGATGTCGCCGACCATCGTCCTGAAAGACGGCAAGCCGGTGCTGGTGACGGGCTCGCCGGGCGGCAGCCGCATCATCTCGACGGTGCTGCAGGTCATCGTCAACGTGCTCGATTACGATATGGATGTCGCGTCCGCGGTCGCAGCCCCGCGCCTGCACCACCAGTGGCTGCCGGATGAAGTGCGGATCGAGCGCGGCTTCCCTGACGATGTGATCGCAGCCCTGAAGGCGAAGGGTCATACCATCATCGAACCGCTCGGCCAGACCTCGGCCAATTCGATCGCCGTGACCGGCCACGGATTGCTCGGGGCGCCCGATCCGCGTACGCGTGGCGCCGAAGCCGCCGGTCAATAGAGCGGTTCGCATTGCGGATTTGCCTGATGACAGCATCGGGGATCAGGGTAGGATTTGCGCTCCCCGCGCAAACCCGCTGGGAGGCAAAGGGCCATCAAGAGCGCTCCGGGGAAACATTCATCATGAGCAAGGTCGGGAACAGGCAAGCGATCGACGTCGCGCCAATCGAGGATTCCAGCCTTCTTGCTTTTTATCGCGACATGAATCTGCCGGAGCGGCGGACGTTCTGGGCATGCGCGGCCGGCTGGGCCCTCGATGGCATGGATTTCATGATCTACCCGCTGGTGATCGGCACCATCATCGCGCTGTGGAAGGTCGATCCCGGCACGGCCGGTCTGGCCGGCACCGTGACGCTGCTGGCTTCGGCGGTCGGGGGCTGGCTCGGCGGCTATCTGGCCGATCGCATCGGCCGGGTCAAAACATTGCAGCTGACGATACTTTGGTTCTCGGTTTTCTCGCTGCTATGCGCGTTTGTGCAGAATTTCGATCAATTGCTGGTCGGCCGCGCGCTGCTCGGTCTCGGTTTCGGCGGCGAATGGGCCGCGGGCGCGGTGCTGATGGGCGAGTCGATTCGCGCGCAATATCGCGGACGCGCGGTCGGATCGGTGCAGTCCGGCTGGGCGGTCGGCTGGGGCCTCGCCGTGCTGTCGCAGGCGATCCTGTACTCCTGGCTGCCGCCGGAGACCGCCTGGCGATGGATGTTCGCCATCGGCGCGCTGCCGGCGCTGCTGGTGTTTTTTCTGCGGCGATATGTCGAAGAGCCCGCGATTGCCGCCGCCACGCTGGCCAAGCAGAATGCGAGCGGTGAGCGGCCGGGAATTGCCGAAATTTTCGCTCGCCCGATTCTCAGGACCACGGTTCTGGCGTCGCTGGCGGTGACCGGATGTCAGGGCGGCTACTATGCCATCACCTTCTGGGTGCCGCGCTTTCTCACCAACGAGCGCAAGCTGTCGATCGTCGGATCGACCGGCTATCTCGCTGCGCTGATCATCGGATCGTTCATCGGCTATCTGGTCGGCGCATGGCTTGCCGACAAGATCGGACGCCGCAAGCTGTTTCTGTATTTCTCGCTCGGTGCGATCGGCGTGATTCTGCTTTACACCCAATTGCCGCTGACCAACGAAGTGCTGTGGCTACTCGGCTTTCCTCTTGGCTTTTTTGCGTCGGCGTATTTCTCAGGCGTCGGCGCGTTCCTCACCGAACTCTATCCGACCCGGCTTCGCGGATCGGGCCAGGGCTTTTGCTATAATTTCGGCCGTGGCATCGGCGCGCTATTTCCGTTTCTGGTCGGCGCGCTCTCAAAGGAGACATCGCTCGGCAACGCCATCGCCGTCTTCGCGGTGCTGGCCTATGGATTGTTCTTTATCGCGGCCTTCGCGCTACCGGAAACCCGCGGCAAGATTCTGCACGCGGATGCGTGAATCCGGCCTTCTATCGTCCCACGGTATACGGCCCCCCGCGCTCGAGCGCGCGCGCATAGGCCGGGCGGGCGTGAATGCGATCGAGAAACGCCATCGCCCTGGGGTGGCCCTGCTCGAGCCCGCCGCGCGCGGCGGCGGCTTCGAGCGGAAAGCTCATCTGGATATCGGCGGCGGTGAATTCGCTGCCGGCGAACCATTGGCTCTTGCCCAGCTCGCTTTCCCAGAACGCCATGTGCTGCTTGAGCTGCGGATTGACCAGCGTCGTCAATGCCTGATTGGAAACCTTGCGCACCAGCGGCCGCAGCAGCGCCGGCGCACGCTTCGGCATCAGCGTGAACAGGAGCTTGAGCAACAACGGTGGCATTGCGGACCCCTCCGCATAATGCAGCCAATAGCTATAGCGCAGCCGCTCCGGCGTTTTGGGCGGCGGTATCAAACGCCCCTCGCCATACCTATCGACAAGGTATTCGACGATCGCGCCGGACTCCGCGACGGTATTGCCGTTGTCGGTGATGACAGGCGATTTCCCGAGCGGATGAATCGCGCGTAGCTCGGCCGGGGCCCGCATGTCGGGCTGGCGCTGATAGCGGACGATCTCATAGGGGACGCCGAGTTCCTCCAGCAGCCACAGCACGCGCTGGGAGCGGGAATTGTTGAGATGATGGACCGTAAGCATGGCTTTCCCCCGAGACGTTGGCGCATCCGCGCGGCGCTTGGTGCCAGCCGCGCGCCGGAAAGTCGAGGCGCCCGCGGCGATATATTACCCGGATGTTATTGACGAGCTAAATTTACCCGGGTAATATATCCGGCGATTGGAGAACAGCTCATGAGTCCGGAGCCTCACAGCGCCTACATTGCTTTCGAAGGTGACCGCCGTATCGCATCTGGCGATCTCCGCGAGGTGGCCCGCGCGGCAAAACAGACACTCGACCGGCGCGATGATGCGTCGATTCTGGTTTTCGATGACGTCAGCAGCGGCCCGATCGAGATCGATTTTCGCGGCACCGTCGAGGAGGTTCTGGCGCGGCTGCCTGACCTCACCGGCGTCCCCGTCGCATTGGACCATGCGCCGTCCGCACCGCGCGGTCCCGGCCGCCCCAAGCTGGGCGTGGTGGCACGCGAAATCACCTTGTTGCCGCGGCATTGGGATTGGCTGGCGCAGCAACCCGGCGGCGCCTCGGTCGCGATCCGCAGACTGGTCGAGGAAGCGCGGCGAACCGGCGAAGACAAGGATCGCCTGCGCCAGGCGCGAGAGGCGGCCTATCGTTTCATGTCGGCCATCGCCGGCAACAAGCCGCATTACGAAGACGCGATCCGCGCGCTGTTTGCCGGCGATCCGGCCCGTTTCGAAGAATTGATCGCCGGATGGCCCGACGATGTGCGCGATCATGCTTCAAGGCTCGCGGAACGGGGATTTCATCGCGACCCACCGGTGCGCGCCGGTTGATCCGGCCAATGCGAGCCGCTAGGCTGGTTGGAATGATAGTAATCATATAAGAAACCATCATACCCTAAAGGGAGACCGCCGTGAGCCGACCCGCCCCGCAATTCATGTTCGATTTCGGCAGCCCCAATGCTTTTCTCAGTCACGAGGCGATCCCGGCGATCGAGCAGCGGACCGGCGTGAAATTCGAATATGTCCCGATCCTGCTGGGCGGCATCTTCAAGGCCACCAACAACAAGTCGCCCGCCGAAACCCTTGCCGGCATCAAGAACAAGCGCGAGTTTCACGAGCTGGAGACCGAACAATTCGTCGCGCGCTTTCATGTCAAGCCGTACACATGGAACCCGTTCTTCCCGATCAACACCCTCAATTTGATGCGCGCTGCCGTCGCCGCACAGTTCGAGGGCGTGTTCGAGAAATACATCGAAGCAGCATTTCATCACATGTGGGTCGAGCCGAAGAAGATGGACGATCCCGACGTGGCGCTGAAGGCGTTGACAGCGTCCGGCCTCGATGCGGCAAAGCTGTTCGCCCGAGCGCAAGACCCCGACGTCAAGGCGAAGCTGATCGAAAACACCCAATCGGCCGTCGAGCGCGGCGCATTCGGCTCGCCGACGTTCTTCGTCGGCAAGGAGATGTTTTTCGGCAAGGAGCAGTTGCGCGAGGTCGAGGAACTGGTTTCGGGCAAATAGCTTGCCAAGCAAACCGCGGCTGCAAGAATACGGGAGATTGCTCTTGGAAAAACGCAACGCTACGGCCGCGGTGATCGGTGCCGGCGACTATATCGGCGCCGAGATTGCGAAGAAATTCGCCGCCGAGGGGTTCACCGTCTTCGCGGGCCGGCGCGACGGCGCCAAGCTTGAGCCGTTGGTCAGGGATATCGAGGCCGCCGGCGGATCGATTGTCGCGCGCGCGCTCGACGCCCGGAAGGAGGAAGAGGTCACAGCCTTTCTCCATGATGCCGACAAACACGCGCCGCTGGAGGTGTGCATCTTCAATGTCGGCGCCAATGTCAACTTTCCGATCCTGGAGACCACCGACCGGGTGTTCCGCAAGGTCTGGGAAATGGCCTGCTGGGCAGGCTTTGTGACCGGGCGCGAATCGGCGCGGCTGATGGTGCCGCGCGGCCAGGGCAACATCTTCTTCACCGGCGCTACCGCCTCCCTGCGCGGCGGCAGCGGCTTTGCAGCCTTCGCCAGCGCCAAATTCGGATTGCGCGCGGTGGCGCAGGCGATGGCGCGCGAACTCGGACCGAAGAACATTCACGTCGCGCATCTGATCATCAATTCCGGCGTCGATACCGCATGGGTGCGCGAGCGCCGTGAGCAGCTCTGGGGCAAGGAAGCGCTAAATAATCCCGACCTGCTGATGCCGCCGGCCTCGGTGGCCGCGTCGTACTGGCAGCTCTACCAGCAGCCGCGCAGCGCCTGGACCTTCGAGCTTGAAATCCGCCCGTTCGGGGAGAAGTGGTAAGAGGCGAATGGCGAGCACCGATTGGTGATTTGCCTATTCGCCACTCGCTATTCGCCCTTCACCCCCCAAAAACAACAACAAAAGGAACCAAACGATGCGCATTCTCGTAGTCGGCGCCGGCGCGATCGGCGGATATTTCGGCGGCAGAATGCTGCAGGCGGGCCGCGATGTGACATTCCTGGTCCGCCCGCGCCGCGCCGGCGAACTTAAGGAGGCGGGCCTGGTGATCAAAAGCCCGAACGGCGACGTGACGCTGAAAAATCCACCGACGGTTCAGGCCGACAAGCTCACCGAGAAATTCGACGTCATCCTGTTGAGCTGCAAGGCATTCGATCTCGACGATGCGATCAAATCGTTTGCGGCAGCGGTCGGACCACAGACCGCGATTATCCCGATGCTCAACGGCATGCTGCATCTGGATGTGCTCGACGGGAAATTCGGACGCGAGCACGTGCTCGGTGGCCTTTGTGCGACCGCCGTGACGCTCAACGACAAGCGCGAAGTCGTTCAACTCGCTCCAATGCAGTCGCTGAATTTCGGGGAACGCGACGGCAGACTGTCGGATCGTGTCCGCGCCATCGCCGAAGTGATGGCGAGCGGCAATTTCGGTTCGGTCGCCAGTGAACATATTGTGCAGGAGATGTGGGAGAAATGGGTGTTCCTCGCCTCGCTCGCCGCATCGACCAGCCTGATGCGCGCCTCGGTCGGCGATATCCTGGCTTCACCGGGCGGCAAGGATTTCATTCTCGGCATCGTCGAGGAATGCAGCGCCGTGGCCGCAGCCGAAGGTCACCCGCCGCGTGCGCCGTTTCTGGAGCGGACGCGCGGCATGTTGACGACGGAAGGCTCGCCGCTGACCGCGTCGATGTTCCGTGACATCAAGGCGGGTGCGCCCGTTGAAGCCGATCACGTGATCGGAGATTTGATCGCGCGTGGCGACGCCGCAAGGGTGCCGGTGCCGAAGCTGCGCATCGCCTACACGCATCTGAAGGCGTATGAGAAGCAGCGCGCGTGAGATTTCATGGCGCCTTGCGACCTGCATCGCAAGAAGATCAACGTCTCCACCGTGCTGGCCGGCCAAAGGCTCGGCATCAAGGAGGTCGATGACGGCATTTGGCTGGTCAGCTTAATTGATCTCGGCCACTTCGACCTGGAGCAGAAAACCCTGCAACCGTCGACAACCCGTTCGGCACGAGGTTGTCACCCATGTCTGTTGTCACCCATGTCTTAGGTACGACCTGTTACCTATGTGTCCGGGCCGGACACAAAAAACTGGAGCGGGCGAAGGGATTCGAACCCTCGACCCCGACCTTGGCAAGGTCGTGCTCTACCACTGAGCTACACCCGCATCCGAGCGACTGGCGGCGATGACCCGCCGGCAACGGGCAGAGCTATGCCAAATGCGGCTCTCGAATGCAACAGCCAGCGCATGGCCCGATATCGGCCGGATCATCGGTTATCGGCAATAATTCCCGAGGATTCGCCGGAAACGGCGCGCCAACGGCCGCCAGCCCTGCTTTATTGGACCTTTAAGCGGGAAACCTTGCCGACTGGCGTATTCTGGAGCTCCACTACAAAGATGATTTAGCGAGGCCGTCGGTAAAGGGAGATTTCCAGCCGCCCGGAATGTCGTCGGTCTTGCCTTTCTCGAATCTCCGAACGCTGTGTCGATGCCTGACGCGAAGCTCCGGCAAGGCCCGGGCTGGCCGGAAAGGCGCCGTGCCGGCCCGGAACCATCTCCCGGCCGATTGCAAATCGGACTTTCAACCGCCAATTAAGGCTCAGGCCGTGCTAGAACAGGCCCAATCCGCAAGACACCAGACGAGGATCCCGTGACGATAGTAGAGCAGGGCAGCGGACCGGCGCCACAGGCAGCGTCCGATCTGATCAAGGAAACGACCACCCAGACCTTCGTGAAGGACGTTATCGAGGAGTCAAAGCGCCAGCCGGTGCTGATCGACTTCTGGGCGCCATGGTGCGGCCCCTGCCGCCAGCTCACGCCGATCATCGAAAAGGCCGTCCGAGCCGCCAAAGGCAAGGTCAAGCTGGTCAAGATGAACATCGACGAACATCCGGCGATTCCCGGCCAGATGGGGATTCAATCGATCCCGGCCGTGATCGCGTTCGTCAACGGCCAGCCTGCCGACGGCTTCATGGGCGCGGTTCCGGAAAGCCAGGTCACCGCCTTCATCGACAAGCTGACAGCCGGCATGCCGGGTGCAGGCGAGCCCAATATCGCCGAAATCCTGCAGGAGGCCGAAGCCGTTCTGGCTGAGGGCGATCCCACCACGGCAGCGTCGATCTATGCCGAGGTGCTGGCCGCGGATGCCACCAATATCGCAGCCCTCGCCGGGCTCGCGAAATGCTACATGACGACCGGCGCCATCGAGCAGGCCAAGCAGACCCTCGCCATGGTACCCGAATCGAAACGCGGCGAGGCGGCGGTCAAGGCGGTGCAGGTGTCGATCGATCTTGCCGAGCAGGCCAAGGCGCTTGGCCCGGTGACCGAGCTCGAACAGAAAGTCGCCGCAAACCCGCTCGATCATCAGGCGCGATTCGATCTTGCGACCGCGCTCAACGCCAGCGGCAAGCGCAGTGAGGCCATCCATCAACTACTCGAAATCGTCAAACGTGATCGCAAGTGGAACGAGGACGGCGCGCGAAAGCAGCTGGTGCAGTTCTTCGAGGCGTGGGGACCGACCGATGAGGCCACCGTTGACGGGCGAAAGCGGCTATCGACGATTCTTTTTTCATAGCGCCTGTTCCGCGAAAGTGGGCACCGGTTTTGCGATCACAGTTTTTGCGATCACACTGCGCGCGTAGACTTAGAGCCATGCTTTAGCACCGGGACCGCAGATGCCGATCAATGCCGATTACCGCGGACCCAGCGACCTTCCGCCGGTGATTCCCGTGTTTCCGCTACCCGGCGCGCTGTTGCTGCCGCGGGGCCAGATGCCCCTCAACATCTTCGAGCCACGCTATCTCGCCATGGTCGACGATGCGCTGCGCGACGGCCATCGTCTGATCGGGATGATCCAGCCGGACGCCGCACACTCGCATAGCGAAGCGAAGCCCGCATTGTTTCGCGTCGGCTGCGTCGGGCGCATCACCCAGCTCGCCGAGGCCGGCGACGGCCGCTATATCCTCGAACTCACCGGCATCGCCCGCTTCAAGGTGGTGGAAGAGATGTCGGCACTGACGGCGTATCGGCAATGCAGGGTGGATTATTTCCCCTACATCGACGATTTCACCGCCCGCAAGGGCGAAGAAGCAGTCGACCGCGAGGCGTTGCTCAAGGTGCTGACGGATTTTCTCAAGGCCAACAATCTCAAGGTCGACTGGGAGGGCGTCGAGAGCGCGCCCAACGAAGCGCTGGTCAATGCGCTGGCGATGATGTCGCCCTACGGCCCGCCGGAAAAGCAGGCGATGCTGGAAGCGCCCGATCTCAAGACCCGCGCCGAGATTCTGATTGCGGTCACCGAAATGGATCTCGCCAAGAAGCGCACCACCGGCGATCCGGGATTGCAGTAAGTTAATACCCCGCGACAGCCATCACGGCGACGGCACCCAGCACCATCCATCCGAAATGCCGGCCGCGCGTGCCGACGGCATTGCCGATCGCGCTGAAGGCGAACACGCAGGCGAACGTCACGACGATCCAGTGCCGCGCGACCGGCGAGGCCATGCCGGGCGCCGCGATCAAGAGCACGCCGCCGGCGATCCAGGCGACGGTCGGGACTTGCCAGACGAATCGGAACAACGTCCGCAGCCGTTGCGGCTCGATGGTCACGCGCGGAAACACCTTGGTCTCCGACAGCACGCCGTGGATCAGCGCCGCCACGATCGCGGCCACGCCGGAACATTGCAGCAGGATATCGCGCATTGGATCTCCTCCATACATGAGTGTATGGTAGTAGCGGGCGCACTGGCGCCTGTCAATACAGTGGTGTATGGTGAATTGTCGCAAGGCATCCCATGGCCGATCAACTCTCCGCGAAAGACTGGCTCCGTCAGGGCCTCAGGACATTGGCCAAAAGCGGCTTCACGGCATTGAAGGCCGAGCCGCTGGCCAAGGCGATGGGGGTATCGCGCGGCAGCTTCTACTGGCATTTCGCCGACATCGGCGTCTACCACGCCGCTATCCTGAAGCATTGGCGCGACGTTGCCGCCGAGCAGGTCATCGCCAACCTCGAAATGGTCTCAAAAGACCGCGATGCACTGGCGCTCTTGTTGCACCGGGCATTTTCCAGCACGCCGACGCTGGAGAACGCGGTCCGCACCTGGGCCACCGTCGATCCGGCAGCCCGCGCCGCCGTGCAGGCGATCGACCAGCGACGCCTCGGCTACATCGAAACCCTGTTGAGGCAATCGG
The DNA here is from genome assembly GCA_963727225.1 of uncultured Pseudomonadota bacterium. Classification (GTDB taxonomy): domain Bacteria; phylum Pseudomonadota; class Alphaproteobacteria; order Rhizobiales; family Xanthobacteraceae; genus Bradyrhizobium. Next base: position 43,456 of record CAVSFN010000008.1, read on the forward strand.
GGCTTTCCGCCGATGTGGCCCGTGCCCGCGCCCAGATTCTCTACTGGGCCTTTCTCGGCTTTGCGCTGTCGGACAAACCGCTGCCGCCGGCGCGACGGGCAATGGTGCTCGAAGAATTGCTTCGGATCGCCGCGCGATAGCAGGCTGCCGGCGACACCTTTGGATCGAATATGCTACAGGGTCGAATTGCCAGGCCGGAGACCCAAGCATGACCTCATCTGCATCCTCGCCGGAACGCCTTGAAGGCACCGTCGATCCCAAGCTTCTGGAAATTCTGGTCTGTCCGCTGACCAAGGGTCCACTTGAATTCGACGCGGCCCGGCAGGAGCTGATCTCGCGCTCGGCCAAGCTCGCTTATCCGATCCGCGACGGCATCCCGATCATGCTGCCGGAAGAAGCGCGAAAGATCGATTGAGGCATGCGCGCCCGGGACCTCATTGGCGCGCTCGCCATCCTCGGCCTTTCCGGTATGGCCGTAACCGCTGCAGCCGACGAAACCAAAATTCGCGTCGGCTTCATCGATGCTGTGCTGACGGTCCCGCCGGATGTCGAGCGACCGCCGGTGGTGCTCATGATCGCGGGCTCCGGATCGACCGACCATGACGGCAACGGACCGCAGGCCAAGCCCGCGACGCTGAAGAAGCTCTCCGAGCAATTGGTGGCGCGCAAAATCGCGACGCTGCGCTATGACAAGCGCGGCGCCGGGGGCTGGAAACCGGAATACGGGCGGCCGGAGGATTTCCGCTTCCCCCACTTCGTCGACGATGCGACGGCGCTCGTGAACTATCTGCGCGGCAGCCGAAAATTCTCGCGCTTGGTGCTGGCCGGACACAGCGAGGGCGGCCTGGTCGCCATCCTGACGGCGCGGCGGGTCCCCGTTGACCGGCTTGTATTGCTGGTCACCGCGGCCCGGCGCCAAGGCGATCTCGTCAAGGCTCAGCTTGAAAAGAAACTTCCGCCCGACAAGCTGGAGCCGATCGTGAAGGCCATCGACGCCATCATGGCGGGACAGATCGTCGACCCGCCGCCGCAGGGGCTCGCGATCGCGCCGTCGATGCAGCCCGGCATCGCCTCGGCCTTTGCGGAAGATCCGATCCCGCCGCTGAAACTGATCGATCAGCCGACATTGATTATCGGAGGCGGCCGCGACCTCCAGATGGCGCGACTGGATTTCGCCGCGCTGTCGGCAGCCTCGCCGGTGGCGAAAACGCTTTGGCTTCCGGACATGAACCACGTCCTGGTCGATGTGACCGACGACGCCGACAATATGGCCGCCTACAATCAGTCCGAGCGGGCGCTCGACAGCGCGCTGGTCGATTCCGTCGCGGCTTTCGTCCTCGCCGACGACGCGCGTTGACCGCTACAACGCCTCGCCCTTCAATAGCCGCGGCACCTCGCCGGCAAGTCCCGCGGCCTGCCGGATGAACAAGTTTTTCAGCGGCGGGGCGCGATCGACCAACCCGAGCCCGATATCGCGCACGGTGCGCAGCAGCGCCGATTCGTTCGAGAACAAAAGGTTCAGCGAATTGGTGGCGAGCCCCATCGCCATGGTGTCGAACCGCCGCCAGCGTTGATAGCGATCGAGTACGTCGGCCTGGCCAAGGTCGATGCCGAGCCGCGCCGCGTCGACGATCACTTCGGCGAGCGCTGCGACATCCTTCAGGCCCATATTGAGCCCCTGGCCCGCGATCGGGTGAATCACATGCGCGGCGTCGCCGACCAGCGCCAACCGCTCGCCGATGAACGAGCGCGCGACAAAATATCCGAGCGGAAAGGCCCGCGGCTGATCCAGCGCCTTGATCTCGCCGAGATGCAGCCCGAAGCGCTGTTCCAGTTCGCCGTGAAATTCATCCGCGCCAAGCTCGACGATGCGTGCGGCCTCGGCGCGCTTCTCGGTCCATACCAGCGACGAGCGCTGCCCGGTCAGCGGCAGGATGGCAAACGGCCCGGCGGGCAGGAAATGCTCTTCGGCCCGGCCGTGATGATCGCGCTCGTGACCGACCGTGACCACGATGCCGGATTGATCGTAATCCCAGCCGTGGGTGGCGATACCGGCGCGTTCGCGCAATTTCGAACGCGCGCCGTCAGCTGCCACCAGCAGGCTCGCTTCGATCACGCTGCCGTCGGCCAGCGTCACGTCGATGCCATCGCTGCGCGAATCGAATGTTGTCACCGCGGCGGCGCGCAGCTCGATTCCTTCCGCCTCGGCGCGCTTGACCAGCGCGTCGATCAAATGCCGGTTTTCAATCATGTGCGCGAAGGGCTCGCCAGGTTCGACATTTCCGGCAAACGTCAGAAACACCGGACGGGTCGCGTCCTGCAGTTTGGAATTGGTGACCACCATGTCGAGGATGGGCTGCGCCTGTCCTGCGACCTGGTCCCACACCCCGATGGCTTCGAACAGCCGGCGACAGGCGGCGACGATGGCGGTCGCGCGCGGATCACGGCTCGGCCTTGAGCCCAACGCCGGATCGGCCACGATCACCGGAATATCGGCGCCGAGGCCCTGACGCAGCGCCAGCGCCAGCGCCAGACCGGCAAATGCGCCACCGCCGATGACAATACTCCGCTGTGCCGACATCCTGATCCTGCCTACTCAACGCCCTTGCTACCGGACTATAGCTGGGCGAAACAGGTTCCCCAAGCATTCGTCATTCCGGCCCGAGGCATCGTATCGGGCCGGATCGACGCAAGAGGAACGCGATGTCCAAAAGCCTGGTTGACCTGATCTCGATTCTCGATCTTGAGCCGATCGAGGTGAACATGTTCCGGGGCAACAGCCCGAAAACGAGTTGGCAGCGGGTGTTCGGCGGCCAGGTGATCGGACAGGCGATGGTGGCGGCGTGCCGCACTGTCGAAGGCCGCCTGCCGCACTCGCTGCATTGCTATTTCATCCTGCCGGGCGATCCGCAAATTCCGATCATCTACGAGGTCGAACGGCTGCGCGACGGCAAGAGCTATTCGACCCGCCGGGTCACCGCGATCCAGCACGGCAATGCGATCTTCTCGATCATGGTGTCGTTTCATATCGAGGAGCAGGGCGCCTTCGATCATCAGGACAAGATGCCGGACGTGCCGCCGCCGGAGAAACTCACTGCCGAAGAGGTCGCCAAGCAGCCGATGTTCCGCGAGATGCCGGAGTTCATCCGGCGCTATTACGAATCCGACCGCCCGATCGAACTGCGCCCGGTTGAGCTCGGCCGCTATTTCGGCCAGAAGATCGACGACGGCCGCATCCATGTCTGGATCCGCACCGCGTCGAAATTGCCGGACGATCCGGCGCTGCATATGTGCGCGCTGGCCTATGCGTCGGACTTCTCGCTGCTCGATGCGGCGATGGCGCGTTACGGCCGCACCCTGTTCGACAAGCGCCTGATGCCGGCGAGCCTCGATCACGCGATGTGGTTTCATCGCCCGTTCCGCGCCGACGAATGGCTGCTTTATGCGCAGGATTCCCCGAGCGCGCAGGACGGCCGCGCGCTGACCCGGGGCATGATCTTCAAGCAGGACGGCACGCTGGTGGCCTCGGTCGCGCAGGAAGGCTCGCTTCGCCAGCGCAGGTGAGCCGCGTCAGGCGTTAGCTTGCGTGCCTCTCTCGACCAATACCGTCTGCGACGCCATCCAACGGGCGAACCAGCGGTACATCCAAGGGATGGGTATGATGAAGACGCAGGTGACAAACATCACAAGCGAACGCCAGAGAAACTCAAGCCCGGTGGCGTTGAAAACGACCTCGCGCCGCGTGCCTTCAATGTGCCGGCACATCCAGCGGATTTGCGCCACGTAAACCCACGCCCAGCCGACAATAGTGAGGAACGCAATGCCGACCAGCAAGCTGTAGCCAATGAAGCCCCAGGGCGAGCCGGTGAATTGGAGCCCGAGTGGTTGGCCATTCGAACTGAGGTTCGCAACGAACCACTTGATCAGGAGGAAGTAGAGTACGAACTCGGTGACGGTTACCGCAAGGTTGAGCAACCGGTACTGCGTCCATGTCGCGACTATAAAGAGGACCACCAACGCGTAGAACCACATGAGGTCGGTCAGCTTGCCGGTAAAGGCGAGATTTGGGCGTTGCGGAACGCGCACGCGGGAAACGATCCACTGGAAGAACATCAGCATGACCCACGGCGCGGGGATGACAAACATCAGGCCAATGACGAGAACGAGAACCCGCCAGGTGAAGTCCCAGATTCCGAAGTCGATCGAAAGCGCACCGCCGCCATCGCCGCCGGAGCTGGCCAGCGGAACGCCGGAGCGCGGAACAGCGGGTGGGCCCAAGGCGCCTGAGGAGGCGCTCGAGAACAGGCCCGGAATTTCCGCGGCCCGCTGCCAGCCCGCCATTCCCTCGCTCCAGACCAGCGTGTCCGCCGTGACCGTGCCCCGGGCGATCAGTTCGCGTAGCTGCGCGTCGGGATAAGGGCCCTGTTGCTGGCCGTTGGATGCATAAAACCAGGATCGGTTTGCCATATCATTCCCTTTAGGTGCTGAAACGGATGGGTAAGCAACAAGGCGGCGGATAATCGATCGGCATTTTGACGGATAATCCCGGCCCCTGTACAGGGGCTACTGGGCGGCGGGTTCGCTGCAGCAATTGTTTTTGGACAAGTCTGCAACTTTTTGTGCCATTCACAGCGAAAGATGCCAGACTTGCCCGGCGTGCCAATCCAGCCGTAACCGACCATGTCCGAGTCCAGGAAATGAAGGCCAGACCATGAAGCTCGTTGTTGCCATTATCAAACCCTTCAAGCTCGACGAGGTGCGCCAGGCGCTCACCGCGATCGGGGTCAGCGGCATGACCGTAACCGAGGTCAAGGGTTATGGCCGCCAGAAGGGGCACACCGAGGTCTATCGCGGTGCCGAATATGTCGTGAACTTTCTGCCGAAGCTGCGGATCGAGATCGCCGTCGCCTCGAACCTCGCCGACAAGGCGGTCGAGGTCATTACCTCCAGCGCCCGCACCGGACAGATTGGCGACGGCAAGATATTCGTGACGCCGATCGATCACGCGTTGCGGATCCGGACCGGCGAAACCGACAGCGACGCGCTCTGAATTCTCGCACGTCGATATTCTCGCAAGTCCATTTCTTATAAGTCCATCGCATCCGGCAACGACGCCTGGAGCGCGATCAATAAAATCATAACAGGCCGGGGAAATACCATGGGGGCACCGTCGCATCGTGCCGTGAGGCTGGCTGCGCTTGCCAGTAATCCGCGAACGGCAAGGGCGGAATCCGGGTTTAGGTCCGATCGAGCGCGATATCGCCTGAAAGGGCGCTTGGCCGTTGCACCGAGCCGCTCACGCCTCGGTGGATCATGCGCCGGTCTTGCAGCGGTTTTTGCCGCGATCTTCCTGTTCGTAACCCCGGCGCTTGCGGAAACCCCTGCCATCAGCGCCGCCGACACCGCCTGGATGATTGTTGCGACCGCACTGGTGCTGATGATGACGGTGCCGGGCCTGGCGTTGTTCTATTCCGGCATGGTGCGCAAGAAGAACGTGCTGGCAACGATGGCGCAAAGCCTCGCAGCCGTGGCCCTTATTTCGATTCTGTGGGTGGCGTTCGGGTATTCGCTGGCATTCGTCGGCGACGGTCCCTGGCTCGGGACGCTCGATCGCTTGTTCCTCGCCGGCATGACCATGGACGGCGTCAATCCCGCCGCGAAGACGATTCCGGAAGCGTTGTTCATGCTCTACCAGATGACCTTCGCGATCATCACCGTGGCGCTGGTGGCAGGCTCCGTCGCCGATCGGATCAGGTTCTCCGCCTTTCTGCTGTTCTCGATCGGCTGGTTCACGTTCGTCTATGTTCCGCTGGCCCATTGGGTATGGGGCGGCGGCTTCCTTGGCAGCATGGGTGTGCTGGATTTTGCCGGCGGCCTGGTGGTTCATCTCAGCGCCGGGGTCGGCGGCCTGGTCGCGGCCGGCGTGATGGGTCGACGCCACGGCTATGGCAGTGAGAATCTGTCACCGTTCGATCTGTCGCTTGCGGTGGTCGGCACTGGACTGCTGTGGGTCGGCTGGTTCGGCTTCAACGGCGGATCGGCATTGGGCGCCAATCCACGCGCGGTGATGGCGATTATCGCCACGCATCTGGCGGCCTGTGCTGGGGCGCTGACCTGGGGCGCGCTTGAATGGAAGATCCGGCGCAAACCCTCGGTGCTCGGAATGATTTCGGGCGCGGTCGCGGGCCTTGGCACCATCACCCCGGCCTCCGGATTCGTGGCGCCCTGGCACGGCATCGTCATCGGAATGATCGCCGGTCTGGTATGTTTCTGGGCCTGCACCTGGCTGAAGCACCGTTTCAACTACGACGATTCCCTCGATGTGTTCGGCGTCCATGGTATCGGCGGACTGACCGGAACCCTGCTGGCCGGTGTGTTTGCGACCGCATCAATCGGGGGAGCGTCCGGTCTGATCGAGGGCAATCCGCAGCAATTGCTGATTCAGCTCTACGGCGTCGCCGTCACCCTGATGTGGTCCGGCGGGGTGACGTTCGTGCTGCTAAAGCTGGTGAGCGCGTTCGTGCCGCTGCGGGTATCCCGCGAGCATGAACTGGAAGGCCTCGACATTTCGCAGCACGGCGAGGCTTTGCAGTAAATTCCTCATCCAAATACCTTTTTCCTGCCCTCCGGTTGGGCAAAATTATGTCCAGACTCTGTCTTGCCTATAGTTTAATCTGACGTGATTATATTTTGAGCGCGACCGAATGGCGCATCTTGGCTCGAATCCGGCAAAACCCCAAAAGACCCGCGTTCATAAACCGTTAGGCAACCTAGCCGATCTGGCACGGCATTTGATTCTATGGTGTCCGGCTGTGCCCGCGTAGTGAACTTCTCCGCGTGGTGAACCTCAGTCGAGAACGCCCGGTCGTGTCTGGACCGGGCCCAAGCGGGGATAGGACCCATGAAAATTGTTATGGCGATCATCAAGCCATTCAAGCTCGAAGAAGTCCGTGATGCCCTGACCGCCATTGGCGTTCACGGTCTCACGGTGACGGAAGTCAAGGGATATGGCCGGCAGAAGGGCCATACGGAAATTTATCGCGGTGCTGAATATGCGGTGAGCTTCCTGCCCAAGATCAAGATCGAGGTCGCGGTCGCCTCGGACCAGGTCGACAAGACCATCGATGCCATCACGTCAGCGGCAAAAACCGGACAGATCGGCGACGGCAAGATCTTCGTCATCAACCTCGACCATGCGGTTCGCATCCGCACGGGAGAGGCAGATGCCGCGGCACTTTGATTTCGCGCTCAACCTTATCCAATCAGGAGTAAAACAAATGACGTTTGAACGTCCAACCCGCGCGGGATTGGCAATCGCTGCACTCGGCCTGCTCTGTGTCGCGGGTTTTGCCGGTGTAGCGTTTGCCGAGGACGCTGCCCCCGCCGCTGCGGCGGCCCCGGCTATCGTTCCCAACAAGGGCGATACCGCCTGGATGCTGGTTTCCAGCGCGCTCGTCCTGATGATGTCGATTCCCGGCCTCGCTCTGTTCTATGGCGGTCTGGTCCGCACCAAGAACATGGCCTCCGTCCTCACCCAGGTATTCACCATCGTGGCCTTGGTCGGCGTAGTCTGGACGCTTTACGGCTACTCGCTCGCCTTCGGCGATGGTGGCAGCATGACCCCCTATATCGGTGGGTTCGGCAAGGCGTTCATGCACGGGATCGATGCCAATTCGACCGCGGCAACCTTCTCCAACGGCGTCGTGATCCCCGAACTCGCCTACTTCGTCTTCCAGATGACGTTCGCGATGATCACCCCGGCCCTGATCGTCGGCGCTTTCGCCGAACGCATCAAGTTTTCCGCGGTGTTTCTGTTCATTCTGCTCTGGGTGACGTTCATCTATTTCCCGATCGCGCACTGGGTCTGGTATGTCGCAGCACCCGATGACGTCGCTGCTGCTGCCAAGGCGCTCGCCGCCGCGGCTGACGGTGCGGCGAAGACAGCCGCACAGACAAAGCTCGATGAAGTCACCGGCAGCGTCGGCTGGCTTGCGGGCGCCGGCGCTCTGGACTTCGCAGGCGGCACGGTCGTGCACATCAACGCCGGCATCGCCGGTCTGGTGGGTGCGCTCATCATCGGCAAGCGCGTCGGCTACGGCAAGGAGTTGATGCCTCCCCACTCGCTGACCATGACCATGATCGGCGCTTCGCTGCTCTGGGTCGGCTGGTTCGGCTTCAACGCCGGTTCGAACCTTGAAGCGAACGGCACGACGGCGCTGGCCTTCGTCAACACCATGGTGGCAACCGCCGGCGCCTCGCTGTCGTGGCTGCTCTCCGAATGGATCGTCAAGGGCAAGCCTTCGCTGCTGGGCATCTGCTCCGGCGCGGTGGCAGGCCTGGTCGCGGTGACGCCAGCCTCCGGCTTTGCCGGCCCGATCGGCGCACTGGTGCTGGGCCTCGTCGTCTCCCCGGTCTGCCTGTTCTTCGTCTCGACGGTGAAGAATGCACTCGGCTACGACGATGCGCTCGACGTCTTCGGCGTTCACTGCATCGGCGGAATCATCGGTGCGTTGGGCACCGGCATTCTCGTCAACCCGGCTCTGGGTGGCGTCGGCATCACCGACTACACCAACATCACGGGCAACAATGCCGGCACCTACGACTTCGCTACGCAGATGATTGCTCAGGGCAAAGCCGTGCTGGCGACGCTGCTGTGGTCCGGTATCGGTTCGGCGATCCTCTACAAGATCGTCGACGTGATCATCGGTCTTCGTCCGACCGTGGAAGCGGAACGCGAAGGTCTCGACATCACCGATCACGGCGAGCGCGCCTACAACATGTAAGTTCTCCCGGGGGCGCGGCCTTACCGGTCGCGCCCAGAACTACGGTTTGGGCACATACCCGGCAATGCCCCGACCGTTGAGGGGCTCCAGCGCAAGTTGGAGCCCCTTTCTTTTTTGTGGAATTGAGGGTCTGGATATCGGCCGCCGGTCGATGGTTAATCGTGTCTTAACCTCGCCGTATCTATGGTGATTTGATCCGTTTCCGGACCGGTTTCAACGTGCGATCGGCTGCCCCAACTGTGCTGGCGCTTCAAGTATGGCAATGACCGCTTCATCCCGCGCGCCGCAGGGCGCCGGCAGCCCGCAGAGCGAACGTTCGCCCTTCGCGCGGCTGGCCGAACTGCTGGCTCCGCATCAGCCGGGTAAGCCGTTGATTACGCTGTCGTTGGGCGAGCCGCAGCATCCGGTGCCTGACTTCGTCGGGCCGGTACTGGCCAAACACATCGGCGATTTCGGCCGTTATCCCATTGCCAAGGGCATCGAGCCGTTCCGCCGGGCTGCCGCGAACTGGCTTTCCGGCCGGTTCGACCTGCCTCGGCCGATCGATCCCGAGAGCGAAATTCTGGTGCTCAACGGCAGCCGCGAAGGCTTGTTTTTTGCCGCGATCTCGGCTGCGCGCTATGTCGGCGCGCGCCGCGGCAGACCTGCGATCCTGCTTCCCAATCCGTTTTATCCCGCCTATGGCGCCGGTGCGCGCGCCGCCGACTGCGAGGCGATCTATCTGCCGACCACGCTCGCGAATGGATTCCTGCCGGACCTCGACGCGCTCGATGACGCGACCCTCGCACGCACGGTCGCGATCTACATCGCCTCGCCGGCCAATCCGCAAGGCGCGGTGGCTTCACGGGACTATTTCGGCCGCCTGAAAAGGCTCGCCGACCGTTTCGGCTTCATGATTTTCAGCGACGAATGCTATTCGGAAATCTACACGCAGACGGCTCCCGGCAGCATGCTGGAATCCGCCGGCCCCGATTTCACGAATGTCGTGGCGTTTCAGTCGCTGTCGAAGCGCTCGAACCTGCCGGGCATGCGGGTCGGCTTTGCCGCCGGCGACAGGAAATTTCTCGGCGTGTTTCACGAGCTGCGCAATGTCGCAGCCCCCCAGGTGCCGGTGCCGCTGCAGCATGTCGCGATCTCGGCCTACAGCGATGAGGCGCATGTCGAGGAAAATCGCCGGCTCTACCGGCTCAAATTCGATCTCGCCGACCAGATTCTGGGTGATCGCTACGGCTATCGCCGGCCCGCCGGAGGCTTCTGCCTCTGGCTCGATGTCTCGGCCCACGGCGGCGATGAAGCGGCAACGGTGAAACTCTACAGGGATGGCGGCGTGCGGGTGGTGCCCGGAAGCTATCTGGCCCGACAACAACCCGACGGCAGCAATCCCGGCGCCGGCTACATTCGTCTGGCGCTGGTGCAGGACAGTGACACAACCGCCGAGGCGTTGCGCCGGCTGGTCGAAATTCTGGATTGACGACGATGATTTCGGAATCGCAGCCCATCATGGCCTACGCCTCTCGCAACGAGGCAGAGCGCGCAGCTTGCTTGCCGCTCGTGCTTCAGCCTTTTCCAGACTCAAGTCGCAGGGCCCCATGAGCATGCCAGCGATCGAACGTGTGATTCCCCTGGTTGGCCACTTGCCGGCGACGATTCGCGAGGCATTGGCGCGGCGGTTGCGCGAACTCGCAGGCCTCGGCTTGCTATCGCTGTCCGGTATTGCCGCGGCGGCGCTGATGACATGGTCGGTGCAGGATCCAAGCCTGAGCCACGCCACCTCGCGCGCGATCCGCAACATTATCGGCTATCCCGGTGCGATTGGCGCCGATCTCCTGATGCAGATTCTCGGCCTTGGCGCCATCATGCTGATCCTGCCGATAGCGATATGGGGTTGGCGCATGCTGACCCATCGTACTTTTGACCGCGAAGCGCTGCGGCTCGCGTGCTGGATACTCTGCACGGTGATATCGGCTGGCTTTGCAAGCTGTTGGCCCCATGGCGGAGCATGGCCGCTGCCAACCGGGCTCGGCGGCGTCGTCGGCGACGCGCTTGTGCGCGCGCCCGCCGTCGTGTTCGGGCCACCCAATTTCATCTACTGCCTCGTGCTCGGGATCATCCTCGGCGCCGGGATGATCGCAACCTTGCTGATCGCCAGCGGCATGGGTTCGCGCCCGCAGCCGGACGAATTGACGGCGATCGAGGACGACGACGCGCCGTTCGTCGAGGAAGATGACGGCGCTTCGGTCTCGCTGGGATGGGCGTTTCATGCCGTGATGAGCGCCAGAGCGCGGCTGTGGCGGCTGCTCGCCTTGGCCTACCGCTCGCTGGTCGCCAGCGCGCCGACGACGCGCGCGGCCTCGTTCGAACGCCAGGAGCCAAGTCTGGGCGGCCGTGCCGGACCGCCGCTGGCGCCGCATTCCGACAGCGATCCCGATGAAGAGATCGACCACGAGGAAGAGCAGGAAGAAGTTTCGGCGGCGCCCGCGCCGCGCAAGAAGCCCGCCCCGCGTGCGCCAGCGCGCAAATCATCCGACAAATTCGAGTTGCCGCCGATTTCGGTGCTTACCTCGCCAAAGGCTTCGGATCGCCAGCCGCTCAACAAATCCGAGCTGGACACCAATTCGCGCGCGCTGGAAGGCGTACTCGGCGATTTCGGCGTGCGCGGCGAGATCGTCAAGGCCCATCCCGGTCCGGTGGTGACGCTGTACGAACTGGAACCCGCGCCCGGAATCAAATCGTCGCGCGTCATCGGCCTGGCGGACGACATCGCGCGCTCGATGAGCGCGCTCTCGGCCCGCGTCGCCGTCGTTCCCGGCCGCAACGCCATCGGCATCGAATTGCCGAACCCGCATCGCGAAAAGGTCTATTTGCGCGAATTGCTGGCGGTCAAGGATGGCAATGAATCGGTCGCGAAACTTCCGCTTTGTCTCGGCAAGAATATCGGCGGTGAATCCATCATCGTCGATCTCGCGCGGATGCCGCATCTGTTGATCGCCGGCACCACCGGCTCCGGCAAATCGGTCGCCATCAACACCATGATCCTCAGCCTGGTTTACCGGCTGCGGCCGGATCAGTGCCGCCTGATCATGGTCGATCCCAAGATGCTCGAACTTTCCGTCTATGACGGCATTCCGCATCTTTTGACCCCGGTCGTCACCGACCCCAAGAAGGCCGTCGTCGCGCTGAAATGGGCGGTGCGCGAGATGGAAGAACGCTACAAGAAAATGTCCAAGCTCGGCGTCCGCAACATCGACGGCTACAACGCGCGGCTGACGGAAGCGAAATCCAAGGGCGAGGAACTGACCCGCACGGTGCACACCGGCTTCGACAAGGAAACCGGCAAGGCGGTCTATGAAGACGAGAAACTCGATCTGGAGCCGCTGCCCTATATCGTCATCATTGTCGACGAAATGGCCGACCTGATGATGGTCGCCGGCAAGGATATCGAAGGCGCGGTACAACGCCTCGCACAGATGGCGCGCGCCGCCGGTCTGCATGTGATTCTCGCCACGCAACGGCCATCGGTCGACGTCATTACCGGTACCATCAAGGCAAACTTCCCGACCCGCATCTCGTTTCAGGTCACCTCCAAGATCGACAGCCGCACCATCCTCGGCGAAATGGGCGCCGAACAACTGCTGGGCCAGGGTGACATGCTCTACATGGCCGGCGGCGGACGCATCAGCCGCGTCCACGGACCTTTCGTCTCGGACGAAGAGGTCGAGAAGGTGGTGCGTCATCTCAAATCGCAGGGTCAGCCCGAATACCTCGAAGCGGTCACGGCAGAAGAGCCGACCGACGAAGACGGCGCGGTGTTCGAACTCGACCGGCATGGGCGCGGGCGAAGGCACCGACCTGTTCGCGCAGGCCGTGCAGATCGTCAAGCGCGACCGCAAGGCTTCCACCAGCTACATCCAGCGCCGGTTGCAGATCGGATATAACCGGGCCGCATCGTTGATGGAGCGGATGGAACTCGAGGGCATCGTCGGACAGGCCAATCACGCCGGCAAGCGCGAAATTCTGGTAGAAGAAGAAGAAAGTCGCTTTTGAGAAGCCTGATCCGGCCAAGGAACCATCATATTTTCACGGAAAAACGATATCTGCTTCTATCAAAAGCAGGATAAAAGGGCCAAAAGCCAGCAGGACGACGCGTTGACCAGAAATCCGAACTTTCGAATGGCGGAGCAAACGGTGATCCGCGGCATCCGCACCGGTGCAGCGGCATTGATCGCGGCATCGCTGATGTGCGTCGCGACGTCGTCCTCTGCGCAGACCACGCAGACCGTTTCGCCCCCAACGATGCAGAAGCCCCCAATACCGAAGCCCGCGCCAAAGGTTCACGACAAGCAGCTCAGTGCGTCGGACCCGCAGAAAGATTGGGCGGCGGCCAAATCGCAAACGCCCAACCCGGTGATTCCCGATCCGCGGCGGAACGTTCCGGCCAATATTTTTGCCACCTTCGATGCCAATCAAAAAGCGCAAGCCGCCAGGGTAAGCTCCTATCTGTCGTCGCTGCAGACGCTGGTCGGAAATTTCGTCCAGGTCGGACCTGACGGCAGCAGGGTCAAAGGCGATTTTTATATCCAGAAACCCGGCAAGGTGCGTTTCGAATACGATGCGCCGTCTCCACTCGCGATTATCTCCGACGGATCGTCGCTGGTGGTGCGCGACCGCACTCTTGCGACCCAGGACATCTATCCGTTGTCGCAGACGCCGATACGGTTTCTGCTGTCGGACCGTATCGATCTCATGAGGGACACCAACGTGGTGAACGTCACGGCCGATGACATGTTCATCAGCGTCACCATCGAGGAAAAGCAGACCCTGATCGGCACCAGCCGCCTGATGCTGATGATCGGCGCCAAGGATGGCCAGCTCAAACAGTGGACGGTCACCGACCCGCAGGGCTACGACACCACCGTCGCGATCTACAATCTGGATACCACCAGAAGGGTCAATCCTGACCTGTTCAAGCTCGACGACTACTCAAGATTTACGCCCGGCTGAAAAATCATTCTTGATCGCGAAGCAGGGACGTGCGTCATCAAGCGCACACTCTGTTGCCTTGCCGGGATTTCATGCGCTTCTCCCTAACGACATGGAACATCAATTCGGTGCGCCTGCGCATCGATCTCGTCGCCAAATTTCTCAAATCGGCGAGGCCGGACGTGCTGTGCCTGCAGGAAACCAAATGCATTGATGACGCTTTTCCGTTGAAGCGTTTTCGGCGTCTCGGCTATGAGCACGTCGCCCTGAACGGGCAGAAGGGCTATCACGGCGTCGCGGTGATCTCGAAGCTGCCGTTCGAGACCACGAATGTCCGCACCTTCTGCGACAAGATCAATTCGCGCCACATCTCGGTGGCGTTCGGCGACAAGGCGCAACTGTCAAAGCCGCTGGTGCTGCATAATTTCTACGTTCCGGCCGGCGGCGATATTCCCGATCCGGAGCTCAATCCGAAATTCGAGCACAAGCTCAGATTCCTCGACGAAATGAAGGCTTGCGAGCCGCTGCATCCGCGCGGCGATGACCGCCACATCCTGGTCGGCGATCTCAATGTCGCGCCGCATGAGAACGACGTGTGGTCGCACCGGCAATTGCTGAAGGTCGTGTCGCATACCCCGATCGAATGCGAGAAGCTGCTGGCGGCGCAGGCTCACGGCGAATGGATCGATGTGGCGCGGATGCGGATTCCGCTCTCGGAAAAAGTCTATACGTGGTGGAGCTACCGCGCCGCCGACTGGACCCAGGCCGATCGCGGCCGCCGGCTCGATCACATCTGGGTGTCGCGCGCGCTGCAGGAGAGCGTCAGCGATTTCCGGATTACCAGGGATGCGCGTGGCTGGGAGCGGCCATCCGACCACGTTCCGGTGACGGTGACGCTGGAAGTGTAAGTCCTGTTTCCTCATCCCCGGAAGGATGAAGGCCACAGGTCTCATGGTTCGAGACGCGCAAGCGCGCTCCTCACCGGGAGGATCTGTTCAAATGCTCAGCTTGGCGCCCGCCATCAGGATCTCGCTGGCAATCTGGCTGGTACGGTTTGCGAATTCGTCGCGAAGCCGACGCGCCGCGGCGGGATCGCTCTCCAACACCCGCTGAAACAGGCTGCGCGCAACCCGGATCACCGAGGAATGCTCCAGCGCAATCGCGGTGGAGGGCCGCGGCATCGCCACCACCAGCGCAAGTTCGCCAATCAATGCGCCAGGACCCGCGATGATCTCGACGCCGCCGCCGTCCTCGACCCGGAACGCCCCGCGTTGAACAATATATCCGGCATCGGCATCTTCGCCTGCATTGAACAGCACATCGCCGCGGGCGAAATCGCGCTGCTCGGAGCCGATCGCCAGCATGCGCAAAGAGGTCGTCCCCAACAGGCGCAGTGTCGGGACGCGCTCAAGCAGGGCAACATCATCCTCGATCGACATGGAAAACCGGTTGCGCCAATACGAATCGCTACGCGAATCGTATCACGGTACCAGCTTGTAGCCACCCGCTTCCGTCACCAGTATCTCGGGATTGGCGGCGTCTTTCTCGATCTTCTGCCGCAGCCGGTAGATGTGGGTTTCCAGGGTATGCGTGGTCACGCCCGAATTGTAACCCCAGACCTCCTGCAGCAGCGTTTCTCGCGACACCGGCAGCTGGCCGGCCCGATAAAGGAATCGCAGGATGGCGGTCTCCTTTTCGGTCAGACGCACCTTCCGGGCATTGGCGCCGGTGAGCATCTTGGAGCCCGGCCTAAAGCTGTAGGGACCGACCGAAAACACCGCATCTTCGCTGGCTTCATGCTGCCGAAGCTGCGCCCGGATCCGCGCCAGCAGCACCGCGAAACGAAAAGGCTTGGCGACATAGTCGTTGGCGCCGGATTCGAGCCCGAGAATGGTGTCCGAATCGGTGTCGTGCCCGGTCAGCATGATGATCGGCGCCTTGAAGCCACCCTTGCGCAGGCTGCGCACGACCTCGCGACCGTCGGTGTCCGGCAAGCCCACATCCATCAGCACGAGATCTGGAGCATTGGCCTTGGCGGCGCTGGCGCCCTTCGCCCCGGTGTCGACCGCGGAGGCCTCGAACTCGTCGTGCAACGACAACTGCTCGACCAGCGTGTCGCGCAGATCGGTATCGTCATCCACGATCAGGATCTTGCGGGCGTTGGCCATGGCGTACAATCCTTTTGGGGGGCCGGTTCCGGCGTAAAGCGCCTTCCGCCGGGTCGTCGTTGGTAAGGTGTTGGTCGGCTAAAGTCTTGGTTGGGCGGTCTTGATTGGTCTTGAGGTAGGGGATTGTTACAGATTCACAAGCCAGAACGCAGTCTACTCCAGAATCTGCGACCATTTGGATGAATGTCCTGTAATGGCGGGAAATAGGACATTTTCAGTCAAGGCCGCGACTAAGCGCGTTGCGATTCGCATGGAAACTCGGGTTATTTCAAGTACTTATAAGACAACATCGCGTGATCGACCGTTCCAGGCGATCCGGATCAGCACGGCCGCCGGCAATCCCCGCCGCGGCTGGCTCACGGCCGGTGGACGAACGGTGCCGGTGGCGCTCGGGCGGGGCGGTGTCCGGGCCAACAAGCGCGAAGGCGATGGCGGAACGCCGAAAGGCACATTCCGGCCACGGCGATTGTGGTGGCGCGCCGACCGCCATCCGAGGCCGCTTACCTTCTTGCCGGTTCGCGCGATCCGGCCCGAGGACGCCTGGTGTGAGGATCCATCGAGCCGGCATTACAACCAGCCGATGCGGCTGGATCGCGAGCAGAGCGGCGACCGGCTCCGGCGCGACGATCATCTCTATGATTTCATTGTCGAGATCGATCACAACAGCTCCCCGCGCATCTCCGGCCGTGGCAGCGCGGTATTCCTGCATCTGGCGCGCGAGAATTTCTCGCCGACGGCCGGATGCGTCTCGATGACAAAAGCGACGATGCTGCGATTGCTGGCACGGCTGGGGCCGAAGACGAAGATCGTGATCGAGTGAGCATCGTGTCGAGGTATCAAAACCATGCTCGATAAAAGCCAGATAGAAGCGGCGTCCCGGACCCTGCACGATCATTGGCGCGCCGGCACCAAGCTCGCAGCTCTCGAACCGTCGCATCGCCCTCGCGACCGCAGGGAAGCCTACGCAATCCAGGGGGCGCTCGAAAATCACGCGGCCGGAAACCTGTTCGGCTGGAAAATCGCGGCCACCAGCGAGGCCGGGCAGAAGCACATCAACGTCGATGGCCCGATGGCGGGACGCATCCTGTCACAGACGGTCCTTCCCGATGGCGGCACCGCTTCCATGGCGGGAAATGAAATGCGGGTCGCCGAACCCGAATTCGCCTTTCGCATGGCGACGGATCTGCCGCCGCGATCGTCACCCTATTCCGTGCAGCAGATTCTCGATGCGGTCGCCACGTTGCACCCGGCGATCGAGATTCCGGATTCGCGGTTTGCGGATTTCGTCAGCGCGGGTGCTGCGCAAATCATCGCGGACAATGCCTGCGCGCATTTGTTCGTTCTCGGCGCGCCTTCCACCGCGAACTGGCGCTCGCTCGATCTGGTCGAGGAGAAACCGGTCATTACGCTACGCGGCAGGCAATTCATCGGTCATGGCAAGAACGTGCTCGGCGACCCCCGGATCGCGCTGACCTGGCTCGCCAATGAGCTTAGTCAGCTCGGCGTGACCTTGCGCACCGGCCAGATCGTGACAACCGGCACCTGCCATCCGCCGCTGCCGATCCAGTCAGGCGATCTGTTCGAGGCCGATTTCGGCGCGATCGGCAGGGTGTCGGTGAGGTTCGAGTAAAAGCTGTTTTCCGAACCTACCTACGCAAGCCTCCGCAAGAGCGGCGCGAGGGAGCGCCCCGAGCGCCTGGCCGCGACGGCGGATTTTGTTCTTATCGATGCCCGAAGATCGCCGAGCCAACCCGCACATGGGTGGCGCCGAACTGGATCGCAATCGCGAAGTCGGCGCTCATGCCCATCGACAGGTTCTTCAGCCCGTTGCGCGCGGCGATCTTCGCGGTCAGCGCGAAATGCGGCGCCGGCGCTTCGTCGACCGGCGGAATGCACATCAGGCCGGAAATCGGCAAACCATATTTTTCGCGGCAACTGGCAATGAAACCGTCCGCCTCTGTCGCAGCGATGCCTGCCTTCTGCGGCTCCTCCCCGGTATTGATCTGGACGAACAATTCAGGCCGCCGTTTTTGCGCGTTGATTTCCTTGGCTAACGCTTCGCAAATGCTCGGACGGTCGACCGAATGAATGGCGTCGAACAGCGCCACGGCTTCCTTTGCCTTGTTGGATTGCAGCGGCCCGATCATGTGCAGCGCGACGCCGGGGTAAGCCGATATCAACCCCGGCCATTTTGCCTTGGCCTCCTGAACGCGATTCTCGCCGAATACGCGCTGTCCGGCCTCGATCACCGGCACGATCGCGTCGGCCTCGAACGTTTTGGACACCGCGATCAGCGTCACCGACGCGCGATCCCGGCGCGCTTCGTTGCAGGCGCGGAAGATGTCGTATTCCACCGCAGCCAGCAGGTTTGGTAAAGGCGAGGTTATCGCCGAAGGCTTTTCAGGCGCCATGTCATCTAACGATCAAAAACTTACGAGGTCGGTCGAATTCTGCCGAGTTCGAGAAAGGCTTTTTGACCCTGCTCTCTACGCTCCATGTGGGGTCGGGGGATCAAGATGTCACGCTTCACTTTCAACCGTAAAAGATAAGGTCGGCGGAATCCCGGCGCTATGGCGGCGAGGAATTCTGCCTGTTGTTGCCAAATACCGACATCGGCCGGGCGCTGCAGATCGGCGAGACGGTACGCCTGGCGGTCCAGGCGCTCGCGATGCCACATTGTACCAGCAGCCATCAATCCGTCAGCGTCGGGGTCGCCTGCACCCGACCCGATGGCGCCGGCGAGCAAGCGGTTTCGGCGCGGCTTGTTGCGGGGGGTTAAAAAGCCCGCGCAGCCGCTCGCTTCGACCGCCCAAGGCGTTGACCCATCGCGGTCTTTTGTGGCCTAGTCCGCCGTCCTTTTGACCGGCCTTGAGACCCACGAAACCCTGCGATTCCATGACCTCCGAACGCTACAACGCACGCAAATCCGAGCCGCGCTGGCAACGCCAGTGGGACGAAAAGGCGATCTTCGCCTCCCAAAACGACGACCCGCGGCCGAAATATTACGTGCTCGAGATGTTCCCCTACCCGTCCGGGCGGATCCATATCGGGCACGTCCGCAATTACACACTGGGCGACGTGCTGGCGCGCTTCATGCGGGCCAAGGGCTTCAACGTGCTGCACCCGATGGGCTGGGACGCGTTCGGCCTGCCGGCGGAGAATGCCGCGATCGAGCGCAAGGTCGCCCCCAAGGCGTGGACCTACGACAATATCGCCGCGATGAAAAAGCAGCTGCGCTCGATCGGGCTGTCGCTCGACTGGTCGAGGGAGTTCGCGACCTGCGATCCGTCTTATTACAAGCACCAGCAAAAGCTGTTTAACGACTTCCTGCGCGCCGGGCTTGCCGAGCGCGAGCATCGCAAGATCAATTGGGACCCGGTCGACATGACCGTGCTCGCCAACGAGCAGGTGATCGACGGCCGCGGCTGGCGTTCGGGCGCGCTGGTGGAACAGCGCGAGATGAAGCAGTGGGTCTTCAAGATCACCAAATATTCGCAGGAACTGCTCGACGCGCTCGATACGCTGGATCGCTGGCCCGACAAGGTGCGGCTGATGCAGCGCAACTGGATCGGGCGCTCCGAAGGCTTGCTGGTGCGGTTCGCGCTCGATACCGCGACCACCCCTGATGGCGAGAGTGAGCTGAAGATATTCACGACACGGCCTGACACGCTGTTCGGCGCCAAATTCATGGCGATCGCGCCCGATCATCCGCTGGCACAGGCTGCGGCGGCGAAGAATCCCAAACTCGCGGATTTCATCGCCGAGGCAAAGCGTCACGGCACCGCGCAGGAAATTATCGACACCGCCGAGAAGCTGGGCTTCGACACCGGCATCAAGGCGATCCATCCGTTCGACGCAAGCTGGAAGCTGCCGGTTTACGTCGCCAATTTCGTGCTGATGGAATATGGCACCGGCGCGATCTTCGGCTGCCCCGCGCACGATCAGCGCGACCTCGATTTCGTCAACAAATACGGGCTGGGCAATACGCCGGTGGTGTGCCCGCCCGACGTCGACCCGAAATCGTTCGTCATCACCAACGTCGCTTACGACGGCGACGGCCGCCTGATCAATTCGCGCTTCCTCGACGGCATGACCATCGAGCAGGCGAAAGAGGATGTAGCCAAACGATTGGAGGGGGAAGTTCGCGGCAACATGCCGGTCGGCGAGCGGCAGGTGAACTTCCGCCTGCGCGACTGGGGCATCTCGCGCCAGCGCTATTGGGGCTGTCCGATCCCGGTGATCCACTGCCCCACATGCGACGTGGTGCCGGTGCCCGACAAGGATTTGCCCGTGGTGCTGCCGGAGGATGTCAGCTTCGACAAGCCCGGCAATGCGCTCGACCACCATCCGACCTGGAAGCACGTCACCTGCCCGCAATGCGGGGCGAAGGCGGTGCGCGAAACCGATACCATGGACACCTTCGTGGATTCGTCGTGGTATTTCGCGCGCTTCACCGATCCATGGAACGAGGCCGCGCCGACCACGCTACCGGTCGCGAACCGGATGATGCCGGTCGATCAATATATCGGCGGCGTCGAGCATGCGATTTTGCATCTGCTGTACAGCCGGTTCTTCACCCGCGCCATGAAGGCCACCGGGCATATCGGCATGGATGAGCCGTTCGCCGGCATGTTCACGCAGGGCATGGTGGTGCACGAGACCTACAGCAAGGCCGACGGGACGTATGTGACGCCGGCCGAGGTCCGGGTCGAGACCGGCGCTGACGGCCGCCGCGCCAGCCTGATGGCATCCGGCGAGGAAGTCACGATCGGCCCGATCGAGAAGATGTCGAAGTCGAAGCGCAATACCGTCGATCCCGACGACATCATCGCGACCTATGGCGCCGACGTCGCACGCTGGTTCATGCTGTCGGACTCGCCGCCGGACCGCGACGTGATCTGGAGCGACGAGCGGGTGCAGGGCGCGTCGCGCTTCGTGCAGCGGCTATGGCGGCTGGTGAACGAATCCGCCGATATGGCCAGAACCGCGCCGGCGGTGCGGCCGGCAACGTTCGGCGCAGGCGCGCTGGCGCTTCGCAAGGCGGCCCATGGTGCGCTGGACAAGGTCTCCTCCGGCATCGAAAAGCTGCATTTCAACGTCTGCCTGGCCTATATCCGGGAATTCGCCAATGCGCTGGGGGAGGTGCTGGGGCGTCCGGGGGAACCGCCGCCGGATCTGGGTCCAGATATGCCTTGGGCGGTTCGCGAGGCCGCCGTCATCCTGGTTCAACTGTTCGCGCCCATGATGCCGCATCTGGCGGAGGAGTGCTGGCAGGTGCTCGGCCAGCCGGGTCTGGTTTCGGAGGCCAATTGGCCTAAAATCGAACGCGATTTGCTGGTTGAGGATACGGTGACGCTGGTGGTTCAGGTCAACGGCAAGAAACGGGGTGAGGTCACGGTGGCCAGCCATGCCCAGAATCCGGAAATTGAGGCTGCCGTTCTGGCTCTTGATGCGGTAAAACAGGCCTTGGGCGGCAACGCTGTCCGCAAGGTGATCGTTGTTCCCAAGAGGATTGTGAATGTCGTTGGCTAGGACCCGCATCGCCGCACGGCTTCTGGCCGTGGCCGCACTGGCGGCGCTAACGGCCGGCTGCTTTCAGCCGATGTATGCCGAACACGCCGACGGAACCCCCGGCCTCCGCGACAAATTGCTGGCGGTGGAAGTTCCACCCGTGAGCAAGCCCAACGCCTCGCACGAGGCGCGGATCCAGGTGGCCATCCGCAATGCGCTGGCGTTCAAGCTCTATGGCAACGCCACCGGCATGCCGCCTTTATATCGTCTGGACTTGAACTTCGCGACGACCCGCTCGACGCTGATGCTCGATCCCCTCACCGCGCTGCCCACCGACGAGAGTTACGGCATCAATGCGAATTTCGTCCTGGTCGAGATCGCCACCAACAAGACGATGATCGCCGGCACCACCTTCTCGCGGGTCTCCTACGATATTCCCGGCAGCTACCAGCGTTTTGCCCGCTCCCGCGCCGTCCGCGACGCCGAAGACCGCGCCGCCCAGGAAATCGCCGAACATCTCCAGACCCGGCTGGCATCGTACTTCGCCACCGGCATCTAGCGATAAGCATTCCACGGACCTAACGTCATCCCCGGATGAATTGCGTTCATCCGGGGATGACGTTCATTCGAGTAAGTAGAGCTAACGTGGTCGCGCTGCGTGGAAGAGAAATCGACGCCTTTCTGGCCCGCCCCGATCCGGGGCGTCCCATTATCCTGCTCTACGGTCCCGATGCCGGCCTGGTGCGCGAACGCGCCGACGCGCTTTTGGCATCCGCCGTCGACGATCCCGACCGATCCGTTTTCGCTGGTGAGGCTGGACGGCGACGAACTTGCGGCCGAGCCATCGCGGCTTGTCGATGAGGCGATGACGATCCCGCTGTTCGGCGGCCGCCGCGCCATTCGCATCCGTGCCGGCTCCCGCAGTTTCGCCAGCGGCATCGACACGCTGGCCGATTCGCCGCTGAAGGATTGCCGCATCGTCATCGAGGCCGGCGAATTGCGGCCGGAATCGCCGCTGCGCAAGGCCTGCGAGCGCGCCAAGATTGCGGTCGCGATCGGCTGCTATCCCGATGGCGAGCGAGACCTTGCAAAATTGATCGACGATGAATTGCGGGTTTCGAATTTGCGTATCGCACCGGATGCGCGCGCGTCGCTGATGGCGTTGCTCGGCGGCGACCGCCAGGCCTCGCGCAACGAATTGCGCAAACTGACGCTCTACGCCCACGGCGAAGGCGAGGTCACGCTTGAGGACGTGATGGCGGTGGTCGCCGACGCTTCCGAACTCAAGATCGATCCGATCGTGGACGGCGCATTTGCAGGCAAACCGGAGCTGGTCGAAACCGAATTTGCCAAGGCGATGATCGCGGGCACCTATCCCGGCATGATTATTTCCGCTGCCCAGCGCCAGGCGGCCTGGCTGCACAAATCGGCGCTCGCGGTTGCCGAGGGGACGCCGGTGGCGACATTGCTCGACAGCGGCTTTCCGCGGCTGCATTTTTCGCGAAAGCCAAATGTCGAAACCGCGCTGCGCCATTTCAGCCCGGCGCGCCTGATAACGATCATCGAACAGCTCGCCTCGGCCGCGCTGGAAATGCGCAAGCAGGCCTCGCTGGCCGCCGTGATCGCGCAGCGCACGCTGCTGTCGATTGCGGTGAATGCAAAACGGCGAGGGTGAGGCGAAGTCAGACGCCCTTATCCAGTCTACGCACGATCTCATCGAGTTGATCGAGGTCGCGATAGCGGATGTGCACGATGCCGCCGGGATCGCGGTGATCGACATTGACCGCAAGGCCAAGCGCGTCGCTGACCCGCTTTTCCAGCGCGACCGTGTCGGGATCTTTCGTCTTGCCGCCACGCGCCTTTTGGGTTTTGCGAACCGGAACGCCCTCGACATGCGCCAGCGCTTCGGCCTGGCGCACATTGAGGCCTTCATCGACAATGCGTTTGGCGGCCGCGGTCGGATCGGGCACCCCGATCAGCGCGCGCGCGTGGCCGGCCGACAGCTTGCCCGATGCGATGTAGGCCTGCACCTCGGCCGGCAGTTTCGTCAGCCGCATCATGTTGGCGACGTGGCTGCGGCTCTTGCCGACGATCTTCGCAATCTCGTCCTGGCTGCGCTTGAATTCATCGGCGAGCGCATGATAGCCCTGCGCCTCCTCCATCGCATTGAGATCTTCGCGCTGCACGTTTTCGATGATCGCAAGCTCGAGCGCCTCGCTGTCATTGACATCGACCGGCACGATCGGAACCTCGTGCAGGCCGGCGATCTGCGATGCGCGCCAGCGGCGTTCGCCGGCGATGATTTCGAAACGGTCCTGCGCGCCCTTGACCGGGCGCACCACGATCGGCTGGATCACGCCGTGCTGCCGGATCGAATCGGCGAGCTCGGCAAGTTCAGCATCGGAAAAATCGCGGCGCGGATTGCGCGGATTGGGTTTGAGGAATTCGATCGGCACCTTGCGCTGCGCGCGCGGCCGATCCAGATGCGCGGCCTCGCCGCCGACATCTCCGATCAGACTTGCAAGACCGCGGCCCAGTCGCGAACGCGCTTCGTCGGCCATCGCCAGCTCCCTTGGATTCACTCACATCACTCCGGAATTCGAACCTCAGGTTTCGTTAGATCGGAGGGTGGGCAAAGGCGTTCTTCGCGCCGTGCCCCCCTACGAATTTGCTTCAGTGCGTGCGCAGCTCGCGCTCGCGCTGGATCACTTCGGTTGCAAGCTTGAGATAGGCTTCGCTGCCGACGCATTTGAGATCGTAGACCAGCACCGGTTTGCCGTAGGACGGCGCCTCGGAGATGCGTACATTGCGCGGGATCATGGTGTTGTAGACCTTGGCTCCCATGAACTGCCGGACATCGGCGACGACCTGGTTCGACAGATTATTTCGCGAGTCGAACATGGTCAGCACGATGCCATGGATCGAAAGATTGGGATTGAGGGTCGAGCGCACCTGCTCCACCGTCTGCAGCAGTTGCGACAGGCCCTCCAGCGCGAAGAACTCGCACTGCAGCGGCACCAGGATCGCATCCGAGGCCGCCATCGCGTTGACGGTGAGAAGATTGAGCGACGGCGGGCAATCGATCAGCACATAGGTGTAATCGGACTCCGGCGTGACGTTGCTGTTCAGCGCCGCGATGGCGTTGCGCAGACGAAACGCGCGGTCGCGCGTCGACCCCAGTTCAAGCTCGAGGCCGGAAAGGTCCATGGTCGAGGCCGCGATATGCAGACGCGGCACCGCGGTCGGCACCACCGCGTCCCGCAACGGCGCTTCGCCGATCAGCACGTCATAGGTCGAGCAGCTACGGTTGCGGCGATCGATGCCGAGGCCGGTGGAGGCGTTACCCTGGGGATCGAGATCGACAATCAACACCCGTTCGCCGATGGCGGCGAGCGCGGTGCCGAGGTTGATCGCAGTGGTGGTCTTGCCGACGCCGCCCTTTTGATTGGCAAGCGCCAGGATGCGTGGATGGCCAGCCGGACTTAGTGACCTATCTTCTTGATAAACTTGATCAATTACGGTCATGCGCGGGCGCCATGGGTTGCAGCGGAGGGATTGCGCCGCTCGATCCGGTCGAGCTCGACGATCCAGCCGTGTCCGCCGGTGCGGCTGGAATGCAGTTGCGGTTTGATATTCCAATATTTAGTGGCTTCGGTCAATTCAGCCTCTACATCTTGGCCCTTAAGAAACAGGGCTTTTGCGCCATGCTTTACCAGTGGCTCCGCGTAGCCGATAAGCTGATGTAGCGGAGCCAGCGCGCGGGCAGTGACGCAATCGACCCTACCGGTGATTCTATCCACACTATCCCCGATATCAGCCAGATGAACTGTACCAGGTGAACCCGTCACCCGCAGCGCCTCGCGCAGGAAGGCGGCTTTCTTGGCGTTGCGCTCGACCAAATGAATCATTGCACCGGGCGTCTCCGCCAAACCGCAGGCCAGCACGATGCCGGGGAAGCCACCGCCGCTGCCCAGATCCGCCCACAGGACGGCTGACGGGGCGAGGCTCAAGAGTTGCAGCGAATCGGAGATATGCCGGGTCCACAGATTTGGCAGGGTGGATGGCGCAATCAGATTTGTCTTTGCCTGCCATTCCAGCAGCAGATCGACATAGCGCTGCAGCCGCCCCTCTGTTTCACGTGAAACGGGGGTCAGCTTTAGCGCAGCCGCTTTGTCGGGGGCTGAGATCGGAGAGGAAGCTTGCTTCAATGCGTTGGCCATTTTGCTACGACGCCGTCATCTCTAGATGCGAGCCTCTCCGGCGCGCCTCGAAGGATGCTAGCGGAGTTTGCTGCCCATCCTTCGAGGCGCGAAGAGCGCGCATCTCGGGATGACGTCAGAAAGTACGGTACCCGCATTATGTTTCACGTGAAACAGCCCTGGGCGGACGCGACCGCAGGTTTGCGCCGCGCCTCTCGCCGGAGATAGGCCGCCAAAATTCCGAGCGCCGCCGGGGTCAGGCCGTCCAGCCGGCCCGCCTGCCCGACCGTTCGCGGCCGCGCCGCCGCAAGCTTCGCTCGCGCCTCGTTGGAAAGCCCGGGTACCAGGCTGTAATCGATATCGCCGAGCATCAGCCCTTCGTCGCGGCGGAAGGCATCGACATCGGCGGTCTGGCGCTTGAGATAGACGTCGTATTTGGCATCGATCTCGAGATGGACGGCGATCGATGGACCAACGGCCGACAGCTCCGGCCAGATACCCCGCAGTTCGGCCCAACCGATCTCCGGATAGGCCAGCAATTCGAACGCCGAGCGGCGATGGCCGTCGTGATTGAGCGCAAGGTCATATCTCGCGGCCTCATTCGGCGTCAGCGTCAGCGACTTTGCCAGCGTCTTCGCGGCGTCAAGTGCTGCCATCTTGGCACCGTGGTGCTGCGATCGCACCCGACCCACGCACCCGAGCGCGATACCCTTGTCGGTCAGGCGCTGATCGGCGTTGTCGGCCCGCAGCGTCAGCCGATATTCGGCCCTGGAGGTGAACATGCGATAGGGCTCGGTAATGCCGCGTGTCACCAGATCATCGATCATGACCCCAAGATAGCCGTCGGCGCGGTCGAACACGACCGGATCGCTCCCTCCGGCTGATAGTGCCGCATTAAGCCCTGCAACAAGGCCTTGCGCCGCGGCCTCTTCATAGCCGGTAGTGCCATTGATCTGGCCAGCCAGGAACAGCCCCGGCAGGCGCTTTGTCTGCAAGGTTGGATCGAGTTCGCGCGGATCGACATGATCATATTCGATGGCGTAGCCGGGCCGGACCATCCGAACACGCTCCAGGCCGGGGATCGTCGCCAGGATCGCCGACTGCACCTCTTCGGGCAGCGAAGTGGAGATACCGTTCGGGTAGACCGTGGTATCGTCCAGGCCTTCGGGCTCCAGGAAAATCTGGTGCCCATCGCGGTCGCCGAAGCGGACGATCTTGTCTTCGATGGAGGGGCAGTAACGTGGGCCGCTGCTCTTGATCTGACCGGAATACATCGGCGACCGGTGAACATTGGCCCGGATCACCTCATGGGTCGCCGGAGTGGTCCGGGTGATGCCGCACTGGATCTGTGGCGTCGTGATCCGGTCGGTCATCACTGAAAACGGCTCCGGCGGATCGTCGCCCGGCTGCATTTCCACCGCCGACCAGTCGATCGTTGTGCCGTCGAGCCGCGGCGGCGTGCCCGTCTTCAGCCTACCGAGGGTGAAGCCGGCGCGCTCGAACGAAGCCGAGAGTCCCATGGCCGGGGCCTCATCGACCCGGCCTGCCGGCCAATTCCTTTCGCCAAGATGAATCAGCCCGCGCAGGAAGGTGCCGGTGGTGATAACGACTGCACCGGCGGTCAACACGCGACCGTCTGCCAGGCGGACGCCGGTGACCCGGCCGCCTAAGACGATCAACTCGTCGGCCTCGCCTTCGATCACGCTGAGGTTTCTGGTCTCCGTGATGGCGGCCTGCATCGCTGCTGCGTAAAGCTTGCGATCGGCCTGGGCGCGCGGCCCCCTCACCGCCGGACCCTTGCGGCGATTGAGCATGCGAAACTGGATCCCGGCCGCATCGGCAACCCGGCCCATCAACCCGTCGAGCGCATCGACCTCACGGACCAGATGGCCCTTGCCGAGCCCCCCGATCGCCGGATTGCAGGACATCGCCCCGATGGTCGCAAAACGATGGGTAACCAGTGCCGTCCTGGCGCCGAGGCGCGCGGACGCGGTCGCGGCTTCGCAGCCGGCGTGGCCTCCTCCGATCACGATGACGTCAAATGATTCAGCCTGGAAACTCATGCCGCGACTTCTATCGCGAGATCGCGAAAGCTGAAAGTCGAACTTCGCGAGATTCCAACGTTTCACGTGAAACAGCAATCCTTATGCCGGGATGCGGTTGTTTCACGTGAAACATGTCAATTAACAAATGAACGAAGAATTATTACTTGCCAATACAAAAATCACGAAAGATCTTGTCAAGGATATCCTCAACATCAACTCGACCGAGCAACCGGCCGAGGCAGTCGGCAGCCGCTCGCAAATCCTCAGCGACGAATTCGTCGCCCTTGTCGACAACGCTCATGCTGCGTCGCAGCAAATCCGCAGTCTCGCGCAGCAATTCCCGATGCCGTTCCCGGCCGATCAGGCCGCCCTCCTCCGAACCGAAATAATCCCGAGCAAACCCGACCAGCGCCGAGATCAACTCTTTCATTCCGTCACCCCGGCTCGCCGAAATCCGCAAATCAAATCTGCCCGCATCACCCCGACGTGGCGCGAGATCGATCTTGGTCCGGACCGTCCACACCGGCACTACACCCCCCACGGCCGCACCTGCCGAATCGCCATCGACCAGCCATAACACCAGATCCGCTTCCGCCGCCCGCGCCCTGGCGCGGCGCACGCCCTCCTGCTCCACCGGATCGTCGGTCTCACGGATGCCGGCGGTGTCGATCAGCGTCACCGGATAACCATCGAGATCAAGTTGCACCTCGATGACATCCCGCGTGGTGCCGGCATGCGGCGAGACGATCGCAACTTCCCGCCGCGCCAGTTGATTCATCAACGTCGACTTGCCGACGTTCGGGGCACCGGCGATCGCGACAACCAATCCCTCGCGCAGCCGTTCACTTTGGCCCTGCGCTGCAAGCACTTCTTCGATTTCCTCGAGCAGCGCTTTGATCTTCGCCAACGCCGGCGCGACCAGTTCGGCAGATACGTCGCCCTCGTCGGAGAAATCGATTCCGGCTGCAATCAGCGCCGAGGCGTCGATGATCTGGGCCCGCCAGTTGCGCGCGCGCTCACCGAGCATCCCCTGCAACTGCCGCAGTGCCTGGCGGCGTTGCCGATCGGTATCGGCATGAATCAAATCGTCGAGCGCTTCCGCCTCCGTGAGATCGAGCTTGCCATTCTCGAACCCGCGCCGGGTAAACTCGCCCGGCTCCGCGGCGCGTACACTCTCAAAGGCCGAGAACGCCGAGAACAGCGCGGCCAGTACTGCACGGCCGCCGTGGACGTGGAATTCCGCAACGTCCTCGCCGGTCGCGCTCGCCGGCCCCGGAAACCAGAGGATCACCGCATCGTCGATCGGTTGCCCGCTCCCGTCGCGCAGCATCACCCGCGTCGCCATCCGTGGCATCGCAGTCTTGCCAGCCAATGCGGTCAGCACCGTCCCGGCCTGAGGCCCGGATAGCCGCACCATCGAAATCGCGCTGGGCGGCCGGCCCGACGACAGCGCAAAAATAGTCTGGTCCCGCGGATGCATCGCCTATTTGCCCCTGAGTCATTGAAAAGGCAACGTAATTGCCGCTTCGCCGGGTTCGTCGGGCGAGTTAGCGGGGCGGCACCAAAAAGCAACCGACGCAGCAAATGCTGCAGCAATGGCCGCAGCATTTATGTTGCAGAAATCGGCCGGTCTCCGAGATCGATTCGCGGATCTAGCCAAAATTATCAATTATTTCAATGACTTGGCTGCAGCGCATCCGTAGCCTGCAAACTTCGTCATGCTGCAGTTTTGCTGCAGCAAAGACCGCAGCATGGATTTCGCGGCGACAAACGAAAAGGGCGCCCGTCTCGCGAGGGCGCCCTTTCAAAACCGGCCTGATGGCTCAGGTATTCATCGATTCGAAGAATTCCGAGTTGTTCTTGGTGTTGCGCAGCTTGTCGAGCAGGAAGTCGATCGCGTCCATGGTGCCCATCGGATTGAGGATCCGGCGCAGCACGTACATCTTCTTCAGGAGCTGCGGATCGGTGATCAGCTCTTCCTTGCGGGTGCCGGAACGCGAGATATCGATGGCAGGGAAGGTGCGCTTGTCCGAGACCTTGCGATCGAGAATCAGTTCGGAATTGCCGGTGCCCTTGAATTCCTCGAAAATCACTTCGTCCATGCGGCTGCCGGTATCGACCAGCGCGGTCGCGATGATGGTGAGCGAGCCGCCTTCCTCGATGTTGCGCGCGGCGCCGAAGAAGCGTTTGGGCCGCTGCAGCGCGTTGGCATCAACACCGCCGGTCAACACCTTGCCGGATGACGGCACCACGGTGTTGTAGGCACGCCCCAGCCGCGTGATCGAGTCCAGCAGGATCACCACGTCGCGGCCGTGCTCGACCAGCCGCTTGGCCTTCTCAATGACCATCTCGGCGACCTGGACGTGACGCACCGCGGGCTCGTCGAAGGTCGATGAAACGACTTCGCCCTTCACCGAGCGCTGCATGTCCGTGACTTCTTCCGGGCGCTCGTCAATCAAGAGCACGATCAGATAACACTCCGGATGATTGGCCGTGATCGAATGGGCGATATTCTGCATCAGCACGGTTTTGCCGGTGCGCGGCGGCGCCACGATCAGCGCGCGCTGGCCCTTGCCGATCGGGGCAACGATGTCGATAACCCTTGCAGAAAGGTCCTTTCTGGTCGGGTCTTCCAGCTCGAGCCGGAACCGCTGATCCGGAAACAGCGGCGTCAGATTGTCGAAATTGACCTTATGCTTGGATTTTTCCGGGTCTTCAAAATTCAGCGTATTGACCTTGAGCAGCGCAAAATAGCGTTCACCCTCTTTCGGGCTGCGAATATGGCCTTCGATGGTATCGCCGGTGCGAAGCCCGAAACGGCGGATCTGCGACGGTGAGACATAGATGTCGTCCGGTCCGGGCAGATAATTGGCATCCGGCGAGCGCAGAAAACCAAAACCGTCGGAGAGAACCTCAACGACGCCTTCGCCGATAATATCGGTTTCCTGAATCGCAAGTTGTTTGAGAATGGCGAACATCAGCTCCTGCTTGCGCATCGTGCTGGCGTTTTCGACCCCCTTCTCTTCCGCGAACGAGACGAGCTCGGCTGGCGTTTGAGCTTTGAGGTCTTGAAGTTTCATTTCCCGCATTGGGGTGGTCCTGTGGAATAACGGGGGAGGGATTGCGAGGTGGCTTTAAGAAAATGCGGACGCAATTTCCAAAGTCCGCAGAAGTCTTGAGCAAGGAAGGTGCCGGTGAGGCTTCAAACCTGACGTAGCGGCCGGTTCAACGAGGAAGCCGGAACACAACCACATCCGCCTGCGTGGGGTGGGATTTCATCAATATAGAAAATCGGTCGCCGTTTCGCAAGCAGGCGTAAAGCTGGAGCTGTTGGCGGCAGTTTCCTAGAACGGCTTGACCACTACGAGGATCACAATCCCGATCATCAAAACAGTAGGTATCTCATTGATAATACGGTAAAATCTCTGGCTTCTGGTATTCCGGTCGGCGGCGAAATCCCTGACGCAGCGGGAAAAAAAACCGTGGATACCCGATAATACCAGCACCAGCAGAAGCTTCATCTGCAACCAGCCGGCCGAGAGCCAGTGTCCGGCCCAGGCGAGGTAAAGCCCCGCCAGCCACGTCACAATCATGGCCGGATTGATGATCGCCTTCAGCAACCTCCGTTCCATCACCTTGAACGTCTCGGACTGCCTCGATCCGGTTTCCGATTCGCAATGATAAACAAACAGCCTCGGCAGATACAGCATGCCGGCCATCCAGGAGATCACCGCGATCACGTGCAGCGCCTTGATCCATTCGTACATCGTGGGCGTCTCACTCATTCGCGAAGGGCTGGCTCGTCATCCCCAACGCTGGAACATTCTGGCTGGCATCAGCGCTGCCAAGCGTTCTGATATCTCGTTGAATGAAGACATATCCGCAAGCAGGTCTTTTCTAAAACAATAATTTTAGAATCTTAGGTTTGAGTCTAAGTAGCGGTGGATTAGGCCCACGCAAAACTGTCCCGCAATTCTTCGGGCTTGTTCACATTCATCAACAATTTACGCGACAATCCGGGCCATGCGAATAACGCTACGCACTTCAGGTACTTGCACGGTGTTATCGTCAGCTTATGAAGAGACAAGTCCACATAACCTCGCTATCATCGCCGGCGTCGAATGGACTTATCCTCCTGCGAGGCCTGTGAACAAAAAACCGGGTTATCCCTGAGCGGTCGACGCGCATACGATTCTCGCAGCTAAGCTCCACAGCGATTCACAGGATACACAGGGGTCACGGTGCCCACGACCGGCAACTATTTTCACCTCCACCTCGTCTCCGATTCGACGGGTGAAACGCTGATCACGGTGGCGCGTGCAGTGGCTGCTCAATATGCCAACGTGACGCCGGTCGAACATGTCTATCCGCTGGTGCGCAGCCAGAAGCAGCTCGATCGCGTGCTGGATGAAATCGAGGAAGCACCCGGCATCGTGCTTTTCACCTTGCTGGAAAAGGACCTGGTCGGCCGGCTGGAAGCCAAGTGCCAGCAAATCAACATCCCGAGTCTTTCGATTATCGGCCCGGTGATGCAACTGTTTCAGGCTTATCTCGGCGCTGCCACCACCGGGCGGGTCGGCGCCCAGCACACGCTGAATGCGGAATATTTCAAGCGGATCGATGCGCTGAATTATTCCATGATGCATGACGACGGCCAGCATGTCGAAGGCCTGGAAGAGGCCGATGTGGTGCTGGTCGGGGTTTCCCGCACCTCAAAAACACCGACCTCGATCTATCTCGCCAACCGCGGCATCCGGACCGCGAATGTTCCGCTGGTGCCGGGCATCGCGATCCCGCATCAACTGGAAACGCTGAAAAAGCCGCTGGTGGTCAGCCTGCATGCTACCCCGGAACGGCTGATCCAGGTCCGGCAGAACCGGCTGTTGAGCATGGGCGCTGGTGTTGGCAACGATACCTATATCGACCGCCAGGCCGTCACCGATGAGGTCGCCTATGCGCGGCGGTTGAGTGCCAAGTTCAATTGGGCGCTGCTCGACGTCACGCGACGATCGATCGAGGAAACCGCTGCTGCGGTGATGAAATTGTTCAGCGACAGGCAGCGGCAACGGCTTGCGGAATGACGCTCTGGCGCGGAAAATATCCGTTGATACTCGCCTCGCAGAGCCGCGCTCGGCACGCGCTGCTGGCCAATGCCGGTATCGATTTCGAAGCTGTTCCAGCCGACATCGATGAGCGGGAGATTCAACAGGCCTCAGGCCTTTCCACGCCGGGCGATATCGCAGCATTACTGGCTCGCCGGAAAGCCCTTTCGGTATCGTTACGTCAACCTGGCAGATTTGTTGTCGGCGCGGACCAGACATTGGCGCGCGGCGCGAGGCTTTTCGCCAAGCCGGCCGGCCGGGCGCAGGCTGCAGAACAATTGCGTGCTCTTGCCGGCGGCAGCCATGAACTGCACTCGGCGGTTGCCGTGGCGCGCGATGGCGAGATACTGTTCGAAGGCGTCTTCATCGCGCGAATGACAATGCGGCAGCTTGGCGAGCCTGAAATTATCGCCTATCTCGATGCAGCCGGAGCGGCGGTTACCACCAGCGTCGGCGCCTATCAGCTTGAGGGGCTTGGGGTGCATTTGTTCGAACGTGTTGAAGGCGATCATTTCACCATCCTCGGCCTGCCGCTGCTGCCATTACTGGCATTTCTGCGCAGCGAACGGCTGCTTGGTGTGTGACGGCAAATCCCTGCAAGCCGCCAATGGCGAAATTCAAATGGCCATCCTTTAAATGAAGACCCTCTAAATGATGATTCTCTAAATGATGATTCTTGGGCTGACCGGCTCGATCGGGATGGGGAAATCAACTACCGCAAAGCTGTTCGCGGAGGCGGGCGTGCCGGTTTACGACGCCGATGCGACCGTTCACAGGGTCTATGAAGGCGAGGCGGTGCCGGCCATTGAAGCGGCGTTTCCGGGCACAACGTCCGATGGCAAGGTCGATCGGGCCAAGCTGTCGGCGAAAGTGGTGCATGATCCAGCCGCGATACAACGGCTGGAGCAGATCGTTCACCCGATGCTGCGCAGCTATCACCAAAAATTCCTTCAAGACGCCGAGCAAGCCGGTGCACCGGTCGTGGTGATGGATGTGCCGTTGCTGTTCGAGACCGGCGGCGAGAAACGCGTCGATGCTGTGGTGGTGGTGACGACGGCGCCGGAAGTTCAGCGCGAGCGCATTCTGGCCCGAGGCACCATGACCGCCGAGACGCTTGATGCGATCCTGGCGCGACAAACTCCCGATGCCGAAAAACGCCGCCGCGCGGATTTCGTGGTGGATACCTCGCACGGTCTTGACCCCGTGCGCGTCCGAATCCGGGACATTCTGGCCGAGGTTGTTAAGATGCCGCAACGGCGAGCCTGATTCGCCGCTTTTGCGGTTTGTCGTCATGCGCGAAATTGTTCTTGATACCGAAACCACCGGCCTTGACCCGTTGCGCGGCGATCGGCTGGTTGAGATCGGCTGTGTCGAGATTTTCAACCGCATGCCGACCGGGCAGACCTTTCACCGGCATCTCAATCCGCAGCGCGACATGCCGGCCGAAGCCTTCGCCGTGCATGGTCTTTCCAGCGAATTCCTGGCCGACAAGCCGCTGTTCGATGAAGTGGTCGAGGACTTCCTGGAATTCATCGCCGACGCCCCGCTGGTAATCCACAACGCGTCGTTCGATATCGGTTTCATCAATGCCGAGCTTGACCGCGTCAAGCTGCCGCCGATTCCGCGCGACCGGCTGGTCGACACGCTGCTGCTGGCGCGGCGCAAGCATCCGGGCGTGTCGAACCGTCTCGACGATCTCTGCTCGCGCTATGCGATCGATAATTCCCGCCGCACCAAGCACGGCGCCTTGCTCGATGCCGAGCTACTGGCCGAGGTTTACATCGATCTGATCGGGGCCCGGCAGTCGCAATTGATCCTGGCGAGCGAAGCCCGCGATAACCGCGCCGGCGGAACCGGCGAAATGCAGCGGCGGCAACGTCTCTTGCCGCTTGCGCCGCGAATCACAGAGGCCGATCGCCTGGCGCATCGGGACTTTGTCGCTACCCTGGGCGACAAGGCAATCTGGAACGATTTCCTCAACGCCTGAGCACCGCTGCTTGCGGCAAGGTTGCCGCCCACCCTCGGACGGGTCCGAGGAGGAATGCCGTATTTGCCGATGCGAGGCGCGCTTAGCTCGGTTTGACCTGTGCGGCCTGTGCCGCAGCAGCCTGGCGTTCCATATTCTGACGGTACAGACCGACAAAATCGACCGGATCGAGCATCAGCGGCGGGAAACCGCCGTCACGCACCGAGGTTGCGATGATTTCGCGTGCGAACGGGAACAACAGCCGGGGGCATTCAATCATGACCAGCGGATGAAGGTTTTCCTTCGGTACGTTGAGGATGCGGAATACGCCGGCATAGGCAAGGTCGAAGCTAAACATCACCTTGCCACCGTTTTCCGCCTTGCCTTCGACCAGAAGCGTCACTTCGAATTCGTTTTCGGCGATATTATTCGCGCTGACGTTGATCTGGATATTGATCGAGGGTTGCTGCGGCTGCGGCGCCAGCGAGGCCGGGGCGTTCGGATTTTCGAACGAAAGGTCCTTGGTATACTGCGCCAGCACGTTCAACTGGGGAGGAAGGGCCGCCTCGGGAGGCGCGCCGTTGCCGTTGGTCATGGAATCTCTCCTGGAACGCCGAGCGTGGACCGGCTTTGCGTCCGAATTCGCTCGTGAGGTGCGAAAATGCCTGTGTCGGGCGAGTGGCTATCATAGCCCCGCCTCATTCCACAAGGACGACAATTACGAGCCGACGGCCGGGCGGCGGGTTCTGGCATCGGCCAGCCGATCAATCTGGAGTGCACGCGCCATGGCGCCACCGAAGGCGGGCCCTAAATTGTTGAATATGCGCGATTTCCGGGCATTATCGGGTTTCCCCTCGGGGCCAAAACGCGCTACAATTCGCTGGCCGCAAACAGGCGGGAGCATTGGCTTGGCCTATTTCCGTGACGCACGGCCTTTCATGCCAAGATGCGCCATTGGTCGGGCAAAGTTTCGTGCCTACATGCAGCTGACCCATCCATGAGGTAATCTCCGCCGTTCCCGAAGGGAACGTTCTACCGCCGGAGCCATTGCCGGCGCAGACCAGAAAGCGAATACGACGTGGATATTTACACCATCATCTTCCTGGCGCTGGCGGTCTTCATCTTCCTGCGTCTGCGCAATGTACTCGGTCAACGCACCGGGAACGAGCGGCCGCCCTACGATCGCCCGGCGCGCAACGTGGTGCAGGGAGCACAGGACAATAACGTGGTTCCAATGCCGGGCGCGGTGATCGATCAGGCGCCGCTGGCGCCGACGGCAGATGTGATCCCGCCGACCGATCGCTGGAAGGGCCTGGCTGAGCCCGGCACGCCGCTGGCTCAGGGGCTTGATGCCATTGTTGCGCAGGATTCCTCGTTTGATCCGCGGCATTTCCTCAGCGGCGCGCGCAGCGCCTATGAGATGATCGTGCTGGCGTTCGCCAACGGCGATCGCCGCGCGCTGCGAGATCTGCTGTCGTCCGAAGTGTATGAAAGCTTCGAGACCGTAATCAAGGATCGCGAGAAGCACGAGCAAAAGACCGAGACGCGCTTCGTCTCGATCGACAAGGCCGAACTGGTGAATGCGGAAACGCGGGATCGGGCGGCGCAGCTGACCGTCCGCTTTGTGTCGCAGATGGTTTCGGTCACCCGCGATAAGGCCGGCACGATCGTCGACGGGAATCCGGATAAGGTCACCGATATCACCGATGTTTGGACATTTGCCCGCGACGTTGCATCACGCGATCCGAACTGGAAGCTGGTTGGCACGGGAAGCGCTCACTAACGCACGCGGCAGACCCTACGCCACTGCGTTGTTCGTGATCGCTGCCGTCCTGTCGCTGGCTCCACTGGTGGCGTTTGCTGCGCGTCATGCGCGTTACAGCCCGCCTTCTTCCTCTCGCACGATCCCATATCCCCGGCTGCCTTGGCCGGTCGAGATCAGCGGCAGCCAATATGCCCCGGTCGCATGGATCGATATCCCGGGCTGGAACGCTGACAACCATCTGGAGGCGTACAAGGCGTTCCGCACCAGCTGCAAGTCGATATCGGCGCAGCCAACGCCAACGCCATCGCCCGATCCCAAGGCATTGGGCAGCTCGTTGCGCGATCCCTGCCGCGCGGCCAAGGCTGCCGACATTTCCAACGCCGCAAAGGCGCGGGCTTTCTTCGAAGAGAATTTTCTCCCCTTGCGAATCTCGCGGCTTGGGGAAGGCGAGGGCTTCGTCACCGGCTATTATGAACCCGTCATCGATGGATCCCGGACGCGGACCGATGTCTACACCGTGCCGGTCTATCGCCGTCCTTCTAACCTGTTCGTCCGCGGCAAGACGCAAAGCGACCATGGCTTGCCCAACAAGGGCGAGGTGTTTCGCAAGATCGGCCGGCGCAAGCTCGTGCCCTACTACGATCGCGGCGAAATCGAAGACGGCGCGATCGCCGGCCGCGGCCTCGAAATATGCTGGCTCAAGAACCAGACCGATTTGCTGTTCTCGCAAATCCAGGGCTCGGCGCGGGTCCGCCTTGAGAATGGTTCGACCATCCGCATCAATTACGACGCGCATAACGGTTATCCTTACACGGCGGTCGGCCGCATCCTGATCGATCGCGGCATCATCCCGAAAGAGCAGATGTCGATGCAGCGGATCAGGGAATGGATGGATCAAAACCCTGACGGAGCCAACGAATTGCGGCGGCAAAACCGGGCTTACGTTTTCTTTCGTGAAGTGCAGCTCTCCGACAAGGATGAAGCGGTGGGCGCGCAAGGTGTCCCGCTGACGCCGGGACGGTCGATCGCGGTCGACAAGGCGTTGCATGTCTACGGCACACCGTTTTTTATCGAGGGCGAACTGCCGATCGAGTCCGCGCAATCGAAGACACCGTTCCGTCGGCTGATGGTGGCGCAGGACACCGGGTCGGCGATCGTCGGCCCGGCGCGCGCCGATATTTATTTCGGCGCCGGCGCCGATGCCGGGCGGGTATCGGGCCGCCTGCGGAACAATGCGCGCTTCATCATTTTGGTGCCGAAGAGCCTCGATCCGGTCGCCCGCGGCCGCAACATGCCGTTGCCGGATCCGCGGCCCTCGGAGAAGATCGCAAAACTGTTTCCGCAAGTTGATGCAAAGAGCCCTGTCGGCGTCACGGAACCCGCCAAGAACGCAACGCCGGCTGCAGCACAGCCCGCGACCGCCGCTGCGCAAACTTCAACAACTCCAGCGGCTTCCGCGCCAGCCGTGCCGCTGCCGGAAGCCCGGCCGGAGATTAAACCCAGCCCGAGCGTGCACCGCTATCGTTATCGCTATTATTATCATGATCGGTATCGCCGCCGTCGATGAAACGCCAGCCATCCCCCACGCATCCGGAATTGCCGGCGTCATCGCGGCGCAAGCGTGCGCTCAGCGAGGAAGAGCACGCCTTGTGGGAAAGCGTTGCGAAACAAATCAGACCGCTGCGCAAGAAACCTCGCGCCGCCAAGGCGCCGGCAGTTCTACCGGATTCGGGAACGGATGCCGTCAAACCTGTCGCGCCGCCAAAGCCGCTTTCGCCTGCCGAAATGGCACGCGCGCCGAAGCTGCCGTCGGCCGCGCCGCCGTTGGCGCCGCTCGGGCGCCGTGAGCGGTCGCAGCTTTCTCGGGGCCGGAAGCAGATCGATGCCCGGCTCGACCTGCATGGCATGACGCAAACGCGCGCCCACCGTGCGCTGTTCGGATTTCTGCAACGCGCCCATGGCGAGGGCCTGACGTTCGTGCTCGTCATCACGGGCAAAGGCAAAATGGGAGTTGAATCCGAACGCGGGGTGTTGCGCCGCCAGGTGCCGCAATGGCTGGGCCTGCCGGAATTCCGCTCGCTGGTGGTCGGGTTTGAGGAAGCGCATATCGGCCATGGCGGCGAGGGTGCGTTGTATGTGCGCATCAGGCGATCGCGAATCTGACCCGATCAGAATGGCCTTACAATCCCGACCCTCGGGATGATGGTCACGATCCAGCCGAGAACAGAGGTCTTCTTATCGTCCGCTGACACAGGCGACGCAGCCTGCGAGGCAGGCAAGGCCTTCACCGCATGCAGGATCAGGAACATGCAGACCGCCCAGTTCGAAATCCATCGCGAATAGTCGAACACCATCGCAAAGATTACCAGATAGGCCATGCTCACGGCGACAATGCCGGCGATGACGACGCGGCGGTGAAATGGCTCGGACAACAATCGGATCAATTCCGCAAAATATCGCCAGAGCGGGGCATGCAGCCAGATCAGCAGCGCGAACACCGGAATGCCCAGCAGGTTCGAGGGCATGCGCTCCCAGGTATCGTGGATTTCCTTCACTAGCGGCTGATACCAGATGTAGCTGAAACTCAGCAGTTCGGTCCGTGACGGATCGGCCATGCGGCCCTGCAGATAACGGATGAATTCTTCCTGCGGTACCGCCATCGTTCCATGGAATTGCGCAGCCAGGAAAAGAACGCCGATCCCGGCTACCGACGCGATCGCGATCAGCACATTCTGCCGGCTGAAACCCTGAACCAGATAATAACGCAGCACCACGATGACCGTGATGGTCGGTACATACATCAAGACATGAATGTGATGGATCAGAACGAGGATCATCGAGGCAAAGGCTGCGAGCAACACAAAGGCAACGGAGCGCGCCGGTACCAGCAGCAGGCAAAGCGCGAACGCGCAGCCGTAGATGTCGAAATGCCCCAGCGTGTGCATGAAATTCTTCAGAAAGAACGGCGAGCCGGCCATGAACACGAACAGCGGCATGTGGCGATCGTCGAAACCGAAGGTCCGCCGGAACAGTTCGGCGAACAGAGCCAGTGTGACCAGCCAGACGCCGCCGGCGAGCGCGAACACCAGCCACACCGGTATCTTCGCAAAGAACAACGATATCACCGCGCCGATCAGCGCGCGCTTGGTAAAGCCGAAATGGTAATCCACCAATAGATGGATGTAGGGGACGTAGGGCTCGCGGGTGATCTTGTAGAGAAAAACCCCGATCAGAACGGCGGCATTGACGGCGAGCATCACGCGCCAGGGGTTTTCCCGCAGACGAAGATTCATTCAGCACCCGGAAATGAGGCTAGGGCCCACTATCACACGAGGGATACGCGGCTTGCAACGCGGGATTATCTTCGATGTCGTCCCGGCGCGGCCGGGACCCACAACCCCTGGCGTTGATCGTTGTAGAAGGCATCTGCTCCACTGCCGAGACGGAAAATCCGCGCCGTATGGGTCCCGCTTTCGCGGGAACTGAACTACAGAACTACAAAATAAAGCGGCTCAAATCAGCGTTCTTGGCGAGATCGCCGACGTGCTTCTGCACATAGGCGGCGTCGATCCGGATGGTCTCGCCATTGCGGTCCGGAGCCGCGAACGAAATCTCGTCGAGCACGCGCTCCATCACGGTTTGCAGCCGCCGTGCGCCGATATTCTCGACCGATGAGTTGACGGCCACCGCGACGTCGGCGAGCGCGTCGATCGCCTCCGGGGTGATGTCGAGCGTCACGCCCTCGGTCTGCATCAGCGCGACATATTGCTTGATCAGCGACGCTTCAGGCTCGGTCAGGATGCGGCGCATGTCATCGCGCGTCAGCGCTTCCAGTTCGACGCGGATCGGCAACCGGCCCTGCAATTCGGGCAGCAGGTCGGACGGCTTGGCGATATGAAATGCGCCGGAGGCGATAAACAGAATATGGTCGGTCTTCACCGCGCCGTGCTTGGTCGATACGGTGGTGCCCTCGATCAGGGGCAGGAGGTCGCGCTGAACGCCTTCGCGCGAGACGTCGCCGCCGCTGCGGCCATCGCGCACGCAGATCTTGTCGATCTCGTCCAGAAACACGATGCCGTTGTTCTCGACCGCATGGATCAATTCCTGCACCAGCTGATCGCTATCCAGCAGCTTGTCGGATTCCTCGTTGACCAATAGCTCATGCGAATCCTCGACCGTCAGGCGGCGGGTCTTGGTCTTGCCGCCCATCTTGCCGAAGATATCGCCGATCGAGATGGCGCCCATTTGCGCGCCGGGCATGCCGGGAATTTCAAACATCGGCATTCCGCCCGAGGATTGCGTCTCGATCTCGATTTCCTTGTCATTAAGTTCTCCGGCGCGCAGCTTCTTGCGAAACGAATCTCGGGTCGCAGGGCTCGAGCCGGGGCCAACCAGGGCATCGAGCACACGGTCCTCGGCGGCGAGTTGCGCCCGGGCCTGCACGTCCTTGCGCTTGCGTTCGCGGGTCTGCGCGATCGCGATTTCAACGAGATCGCGAATGATCTGCTCGACATCGCGGCCGACATAACCGACTTCGGTGAATTTCGTGGCTTCGACCTTGATAAACGGCGCGCCGGCGAGTTTGGCGAGCCGTCGCGCGATCTCGGTCTTGCCGACGCCGGTCGGCCCGATCATCAGGATATTTTTCGGCAGCACTTCCTCGCGCAAACTGCCGGTAAGTTGCAGCCGCCGCCAGCGGTTGCGCAGCGCGATGGAGACGGCGCGCTTGGCGTCGGACTGACCGACAATGAAGCGGTCGAGTTCGGATACGATTTCACGGGGAGAGAAGTCGGTCATGGGCTCTAGCTAGGTTGGAATGTGGCGAGAAACAAGCGTCTTAGATGATCGGGGGCCCCGCCTGCCATTGCCGAATCGCCTCAAAGGGATGGATCAGCATGATAACGTTCAGGGTGAGATTGTCGCGAATGTGAAGCCCGACGAGAATCTCGAACGAAAGCGCGAGCATGACGGTAAGCGCGACCGGAAGCTTTCTCGCCAGCAGAAAGCCCGCAACCATGGAGAGCGTATCGGAAACCGAGTTGACGATGCTGTCGCCGAAATAGTCCAGCGACATGGTCGCGGCACGATAGCGCTCAATGACCCAGTTGGAATTTTCAGCGACTTCCCACCCGCCTTCGACCAGCATCGCTATCATCATCCGGCCGGGCCAACTCAGTCGCGGCAACAGCAGCCAGGTCGCGGCATAAAACAGGAAGCCATGGATGATGTGGGAAAATGTGTACCAGTCGGTGAGGTGCTGGGAGTTCTCCGAACTCAGCACAACGCCGTGCCAGAACTTGACATAACCGCAGGCACAGATCGGCAGCCGGCCCATCGCAAACAGGATCGATGCTTGAAGCGCGATCAGTCCGACAGCGATCGCCAGCCACTGCCACGTCGAAAGACCAGCCACGACCGGCGTATTGCGCTCCAGCGTCATGTGTCGCGGACCATCAAAAGCGCCGGACCGTCCGGCGTATCGAGCAGCCGCTCGCTGTGAAAACCGGCCCTGGCATAGGCGCGCACCGCGCGGACATTGTCCGGGTCGGGATCGGTCACGACGCGCGGAATTCCCTGTCCCAGCAAGGCGTCGACGAATTGCCGGATGAAGCCCGAGCCATGGCCACGCCCGATCATGTCCGGCTCGCCGATGAACTGGTCGATGCCGCGTGTCGCCGACGGCTGCGGACCAAAACACTGATTCCAGGTGCTGAGCAGGTAGCACTGGATGTATCCGAACGGCTGCTCGCCGAGGACGACAATGAATTGATCCATGTCCGGATGGTCGAGATCGCCGCTCACCAGCGCATATTGTTCATCGGCGTGGCCCCACCAGCGCGCCACTGCCGGCGTTTCGAGCCATTGCCGGATCAGGGGAAGATCGCTGGTGGACATCGGGCGGAAGACGTAGTCCGGCGCCATCGATCAGCCGCCTTGCAACGTCTCGATGGTCACATTGCGGTTGGTGTAGACGCAGATATCGGCGGCGATATCGAGCGCGCGACGCACGATGGTCTCGGCATCCTTGTCGGAATCGACCAGCGCGCGGGCAGCCGCCAAGGCATAATTGCCGCCGGACCCGATCGCCATGACGCCGGCCTCCGGCTCCAGAACGTCGCCGGTGCCGGTCAGAACCAGCGATACATCCTTGTCGGCGACGATCATCATCGCCTCCAGCCGGCGCAGATAGCGGTCGGTCCGCCAGTCCTTGGCAAGTTCGACCGCGGCACGGGTCAATTGCCCCGGATATTGCTCAAGCTTGCTTTCCAGCCGCTCAAACAGCGTGAAGGCGTCGGCGGTGGCGCCGGCAAATCCACCGATCACGTCGCCCTTGCCGAGCTTACGGACCTTTTTGGCGTTGGATTTGATGATGGTCTGGCCGATCGACACCTGCCCGTCACCGCCGATCACCACCTTTCCGCCCTTGCGGACGGTCAAAATGGTGGTGCCGTGCCAGGTCGGCGATTCCGTCTGTGATGCGTGCATGGAAAACCTCAGGTTCGGCCAG
Organism: uncultured Pseudomonadota bacterium; assembly: GCA_963727225.1. Lineage (GTDB taxonomy): Bacteria > Pseudomonadota > Alphaproteobacteria > Rhizobiales > Xanthobacteraceae > Bradyrhizobium. The sequence goes on from CAVSFN010000008.1 coordinate 86,483, forward strand.
ATTTAGGGATTGCCGCGCGGGGTTGCAATCATGGTGTCCAGCGGGCTTTTACGCGCACGGACGCCAGTTCGCGCACCGTTCAAACATAGGACCCATGCCGGATTCCGGTCACCATAGGCCGAAGTTCAGCCCTTGGCGGGCCATCCCGCAGTGGCGAAGGCGACATCAGCCTGTTAAAAGGGCGCGTTTTCGGAAGGGATAAGCACTTTTCATGCGTAAGGCGAGCATCAAGCGCAAGACCAAGGAGACCGACATCGAGGTGGCCGTAAACCTCGACGGATCCGGCGTGTCCGAGGTTGCGACCGGCATCGGCTTTTTCGACCATATGCTCGATCTGCTTGCCCGGCATTCGCGGTTCGACATCACCGTGAAGGCCATCGGCGACCTCCATGTCGATCACCATCACACCACCGAGGACGTCGGAATTGCGCTGGGCCAGGCAGTGAAGCAGGCGCTCGGCACCATGGCCGGTATCACCCGCTATGCCAGCATCCACATGCCGATGGACGAGACGCTGTCGCGCGTCGTGATCGACATTTCGGGGCGCCCGGTCCTGGTGTTCAAGGTCGAGTTTCCGCGCGACAAGGTCGGCACCTTCGATACCGAGCTGGTTCGCGAATGGTTCAATGCGTTCGCGATCAATGCCGGCGTGACTTTGCACGTCGAGACCCTATATGGCGAGAATAGCCATCATATCGCCGAATCCTGCTTCAAGGGTCTGGCAAGGGCGCTGCGGGCCGCGGTTGCGATCGATCCGCGCGCCGCGGGCGAAGTGCCATCCACCAAGGGTCAGCTCGGCGGCTGAGTCTTTGGTTCATCGGCGGAGAGGTGCGATGCCGGTTTACACAGTTCATGCTCCGGTGACGGGCAATGCGGGCATTGCCGCGACCGACAAGTTCGTATTCGTTCGCGACGGGTTTTACGTCTGGGCCACGCTTCTAGGCGTAGTGTGGCTGGCCTGGCATCGCCTGTGGCTGGCGCTGATCGGCTGCATCGTCCTGATGGCCGCGATCGATATCGTAATGATGCGGCTCGGCGTCACTCCGACGGCGATCTTTCTCGTCAATGTGTTGCTCGCGCTGCTGATAGGATTTGAAGCCGCCAGCCTGTGGCGCTGGACCTTGTCGCGGCGCAACTGGCGCCAGCTCGATATCGTGGTGGCTGACGACGAGGAGCAGGCCGAGCGCCGCTTTTTCGATCGCTGGACCGCCAAGCAGCGCAATCTGAGCAACGATCAAACGGCTGTCGATCGCGGCGGTCCGCCGCCGACCCGGGATATTCCGGGGCAGCCATTTTCGCGGCCGCCGCCTGCATCGCAAAGCGAGATCATCGGCTTGTTTCCGGAACCGGGAGCCTCGCGGTGAGCGTTGCCATCATCGATTACGGCTCCGGCAATCTGCACTCCGCCGCGAAAGCCTTCGAGCGCGCCGCGCGGAGCATGGAGCAACCTGAAAAGATCGTCGTGACCCGCGATCCCGAAACGGTGTTTCGCGCCGATCGAATCGTATTGCCCGGCGTCGGCGCTTTTGCCGATTGCCGCCATGGTCTCGATGCGCTGGACGGCATGATCGAGGCGTTGACGGAAGCGGTACGAAAAAAGGCGCGGCCGTTCTTCGGCATCTGTGTCGGCATGCAGTTGATGGCGACCCGCGGCAAGGAGCACGTCACCACGGAAGGCTTCAACTGGATCGCCGGCGACGTCGAAAAGATTTCGCCGCGCGAGGAGAACCTGAAGATCCCTCATATGGGCTGGAATACGCTCGATGTGCTCCGTGAGCATCCGGTGCTCGAGCGCTTGAGCCTGGGGCCGAAGGGCCGCCATGCCTATTTCGTGCACTCCTATCACCTCAACGCTGCCAACGAGGCGGACGTGCTGGCGCGTGCCGATTACGGCGGCCCGGTGACGGCCATCGTCGGTCGGGACACCGCGATCGGCACGCAATTTCACCCTGAGAAGAGCCAGCGTTTCGGGTTGGCGCTGATTTCGAACTTTTTGAAATGGAAGCCGTGATTCTCTTTCCCGCCATCGATCTGAAGAACGGCCAGTGTGTGCGCCTTGAACAGGGCGATATGGCGCGCGCCACGGTGTTCAACCTCGACCCGGCGGCGCAGGCGCGGAGCTTCGCTGCGCAGGGCTTCGAATATCTGCATGTGGTCGATCTCGACGGCGCCTTCGCCGGCAAGCCGGTCAATGCGTTGGCCGTCGAGGCGATGCTCAAGGCGGTCACCATGCCGGTGCAGCTCGGCGGCGGTATCCGCGATCTGAACACGGTCGAGGCCTGGCTCGCCAAGGGCATTGCGCGCGTCATCATCGGCACCGCGGCGGTGCGCGATCCCCAGCTTGTGAAAGGCGCCGCCAGGAAATTTCCCGGCCGCGTCGCGGTCGGTCTCGACGCCCGCGACGGCAAGGTTGCGGTCGAAGGCTGGGCTGAGACGTCGCAGGTCACCGCCCTCGAAATCGCGCAGCGGTTCGAGGATGCCGGGGTTGCTGCGATCATCTTCACCGACATTGCGCGCGACGGCCTGCTGAAGGGCCTCAATCTCGAGGCGACGATCGAACTCGCCGAACGCATCTCGATTCCGGTTATCGCGTCGGGCGGCTTTGCTTCGCTCGACGATGTGAAAGCGCTGCTGGCGCCGCGCGCCAAAAAATTGGCCGGCGCGATTGCAGGCCGCGCGCTCTATGACGGCCGGCTCGATTCTTCCGCCGCATTGGCGCTGATCCGCAACGCACACGCCGCGGCCTAGGAGTTTCCTTAATGTTCAAGGTGCGTGTGATTCCCTGTCTCGACGTCAAGGACGGCCGGGTGGTGAAGGGCGTCAACTTTGTCGATCTGCGCGATGCCGGCGATCCCGTAGAGGCGGCCATCGCCTATGACGCCGCGGGCGCCGACGAGCTATGTTTCCTCGACATCACGGCGACCCATGAAAATCGCGGCACCATGATGGACGTGGTCCGGCGCACGGCGGAGGCCTGTTTCATGCCGCTGACGGTGGGCGGCGGCGTGCGCACCGTGGACGATATCCGCGTCCTGCTGCGATCCGGCGCCGACAAGGTTTCGATCAACAGTGCCGCCGTCAGCCGCCGCGAATTCGTCAAGGAAGCGGCCGAGAAATTCGGCGATCAATGCATCGTGGTGGCGATCGACGCCAAGCGTGTGAAGCGCGGCGGCGGCTCGGAACGGTGGGAGATCTTCACCCATGGCGGGCGCAATTCCACCGGCATCGATGCCATCGAATATGCCCAGGAAGTGGTCTCGCTCGGCGCCGGCGAGATCCTGCTCACCTCCATGGACCGCGACGGAACCCGGCAGGGGTTTGACATTCCGCTGACCCAGGCGGTGGCGGACAGTGTGCCGGTGCCGGTAATCGCATCCGGCGGGGTGGGCAACCTCGACCATCTGGTGAACGGCATCCGCGAGGGGCATGCCACCGCCGTGCTGGCGGCGTCGATCTTCCATTTCGGCGAATTCACCATACGTGAAGCCAAGGACCACATGGTGCGCGCCGGGCTGCCGATGCGGCTCGATCCTTGACGACTCTTTATGACAGAGGTGCTAAATCCCGCCGACACGTAGCGCGCGTCCGGCGGGCTGCAGTTAGAGTTGAGTTGATGTCGCGTTTCACGATCCATGATCTTTCCGCCACCATCGATGCCCGCGCGGCGTCGGGAGGAGAGGCGTCCTACACCCGCAAATTGCTCGACAAGGGTCCGGAGCATTGCGCCAGGAAGCTCGGCGAGGAAGCGGTGGAAACCGTGATCGCCGCAGTCGGTAACGATCGCAGCCATCTCATCGCCGAAAGCGCCGACCTGCTGTTTCACCTGCTGGTGCTGTTGAAATCGCGCGGCGTCAAGCTTGAAGAAGTCGAGGCCGCGCTGGCGCAGCGCACCTCGATGTCCGGACTGGAAGAGAAGGCATCGCGCAAACGCGACTAATCTAGGGACAGCGCATGGATATTCGGGCTCCGGAGCAGCAATACAATCCCTATCGGATATTCACGCGCCAGCAATGGGCGCGTCTGCGCGACGATACCCCGATGACGCTGGAACCGGGCGAGTTCGAGCGGCTGCGGTCGTTGCATGACCGCCTCGACCTGAAGGAAGTCGAGGACATCTATTTGCCGCTATCGCGGCTGCTCTCGATCTATGTCGATGCCACGCATCGGCTCTACCAGGCGCAGCGCCAGTTTCTCGGCATCAGCGACCGCAAGGTGCCCTACATCATCGGCGTCGCCGGCTCGGTGGCGGTCGGCAAGTCCACCACCGCGCGCGTGCTGCAGGCGCTGCTGACACGCTGGTCGCCGCGGCCCAAGGTCGAAATGGTGACGACGGACGGTTTCCTGTTTCCCAACGCGGTGCTCGAGCGGCAGGGCATCATGCAGAAAAAGGGCTTTCCGGAAAGCTATGATCTGCCGACGCTGCTGGCGTTCCTGAGCGACATCAAGGCCGGGCGGCGGCCGGTGCGCGCGCCGGTGTATTCGCATCTCACCTATGACATCGTCCCGAACCAATGGGTCGAGGTCGACCGCCCGGACATCCTGGTCGTCGAAGGCGTCAATGTTCTGCAGACCGGCAAGCTTCCGCGCGATGGCAAGGCGGTTCCCGTCGTCTCGGACTTTTTCGACTTTTCAGTCTATATCGACGCCGAAGAGTCGGTGCTGCGCGACTGGTATGTCCGGCGCTTCCTGGCGCTTCGGGACACCGCGTTCCTCGATCCGCGATCGTACTTCCATCGCTATGCGCCGTTGTCCGACGAGGAAGCCACGGCAACCGCACTGGCGATCTGGGAACGGACCAACCTTGCAAATCTCGAGGACAACATCCTGCCGACACGGCCGCGCGCGACGCTGATCATGAAGAAGGGCGCCGATCACGTGGTCGAACAGGTGGCGCTGCGGCGGCTTTAGCGCCAGCAGATCTCTCGGCGCCGTCGGGCAAGTCAGGCCGCATGGCGCGACGCATCGGCGCCGAAATGCTCGATGTAGCGCGCATTGATCGCCGACACCGGCATCACGATCAGCACGTCGGTGGTGCCGAACCGATAATCGATCACCGCACCATCGCCGATAAAGGCGCCGAGCCGCAGATATCCCTTGATCAGCGGCGGCAGCTCGCGCAGCGCGGCCTTCGGATTGATCGCTTCCCTGGCCATCCGGTTCATCTCGACGCGGCGTGAGGAATGGGCGGCCGCGCGCCAGGCTTCCGGCGCCCGCGCGTAATGATGCAGGAACGACAGCGGCAATGCCAGCCGTTGCGGATCGGTGCCCTCGAAGCTGGCGCAGCCGATCATGACGTCGAGCCGGTGCTGGCGGACATAGGTCCAGATCCCGTGCCACAGCAATTCGACGGTGCGCTTGTTGCGATAGCGCGGCAGCACGCAGGATCGCCCGAGCTCGAGAAAACGCAAATCGGCATGACGATCGATCAGGCCGCCGATATCGAACTCGTCCTCGGTATAGAAGCCGCCATGGTTCTCCGCGACATCCTGACGCAACAGCCGGTAGGTGCCGACCACCGGCTGCTTGCCGCTGATCGACGGTTTGGCGGCGTGGTCGATGACCAGAAGATGATCGCAAATCTTGTCGAAGGCATCCTTGTCGCGGCGCGCCAGCATCGTGGCCGCGTCCGCGATGGCGGTACCGTTTTGGTAGAACACGCGGTAACGCAGCTTTTGCGCGCGTCGGACGTCGTGCTTTTCCTGCGCGAGCCGCACCTCCAGCGCGCCGAGCCGCCCGAGCGTGGCAGGACAACGCGGGAAATTTGGCATCGGCTTGATGATGCCGGGGGAAATCGGCAACGGCTTGAGCCAGGTCATCGCCGTTTGCGCCGCGGTCCCGACATTCTCCGGCCGCAGCATCCGGATCAAGCGATGCGTCGATCGCGCCAGGTCGCCTTGTATAAAGTCGCCTTGCATGGATCCCCTCGCGGCCGCATGCATCCGAATCGAATCGATGCGGCCTTCGAGCCCAGAGATCACGGCCATTCGACAGCGATGTGACGTCATCATTGCCGGCGTGTGACGGGCATACGCGCGGTCTTTCGAAAAACTCATCGCAGCGCCAGCGGCTCGTCCTCGTCGAGGAAACCGATGATCTCGCGAAAGAACTGCATGCGGTTCTTCTCCAGCATCACCGTATGCGTGCCTTCTCCGAGTTCGACCAGCCGCTTGTAGGGCGCGTTCTTCAACTGGGTGAAATACTCCCGCGCCTGATAGCTCGGCAGATCGAAATCCCATTCGGCGTGAATGAGCAAGGTCGGCACGGTGATCTTGCCGGGATCGTAATAGGCCTTGCCCGTGGCCCAGGTCGCGAGCACGTCGGCGATCACGCCGTTGGGCGCGCGCAGCATCGGCGGCTGGTGGTTCGAGGCATCCGGATCGGTCGCCCAGGTCGCCTCAATCCAGGCCTCGAACACGCCGGGCGGAATAAGATCGGCGCGCTTATCCTCGGGGACGCCTTCCAGCCAGCGCGCTTTTGCCACCTCTTTCGAGACCAGCCGGTAGGCGCCGAGCGGCAGCGGGTTGGCCGTCGAAACCTCGGGGGCCGGCGCAATCACGGCGTCCTTGCGGAAGATCCATAGCGGCGCAAACAGCACGAGCCGCGCCACCGTGTCGTTGTTCAGGCTGGTGTATTGCCCGGCGATCGCAGTGCCCCACGACCATCCCATCAGATTGATCCTGGCGACGCCGCGGCGTTTGCGGACATGGTCCACCGCGGTGCCGAAGTCGCGCACGGCAATCTCGGTCGAAACGATCGGCTGGTTGGCTTCCGGCGGCTGGCTCATTTCCGGCGGCCGCGTCGAGCGCCCATAGCCTCTGATATCGACCAGATAGACGTCATATCCGCGCGCCGCGATCAGATCCATCATCGAGGCGCCTTCGATTGGCAGATCGAAGGCGGTCTCGGACGGGTAGGTTGCGCCATGCACATACAGCAGGATTTTTTCAGGCGGAAACGTCGTCATGCCGGCGGGACGCTTGTTGCGCACATAGAGTTCGATCCCGGCATCCGCGGCCGGGATCAAATAGCTCTCGACGGCAAGGTCGGGAAGTTTGAAGCGGGCGTTCATGCAGTTCGCCTCACGCGGCGATATGCCGCGAGGCGGCCAGTGCCGCCAGCGCCTCGGCCAGCTTTTCGCGATCGAGCGGCTTGATCAGAAACCCGTCCATGCCGGCCTCGAAGCAGGCATAGCGATCCTCCACCAGCGTATTCGCGGTTAGCGCCAGGATCGGCGTCCGGCGGCCCGGCTGACCGGCCTCGCGGCTGCGGATCCGCTTGGTGGTCTCGACGCCGTCGAGTTGCGGCATCTGGATATCCATCAACACCAGATCGTAGGGCGCGCCGGCGGATTTCGCCGCCAGCCAGGATTCCAGCGCCTCCTCGCCATTGGTGGTGATGACGGCATGGTGTCCAAGCCGCGTCAGCAGCGACCGCATCAGAAGCGCGTTGATCTCATTGTCTTCCGCCACCAGGATCAAGAGGCCTCGCGCCGGGACAATGGCCGGCGCCTCCGCGGTATCGTTCGCCTCGACCAGGGGATCGCCGGCAAGGTTCGGCGCGACGATTTCCGGCGCCGTGGTCAGGCGCGCCGCGAGCGAAGCCGCGCGCAACGGCTTGACCAGATAGCCGGTGAAAGCGGAGGAGGGTGAGGGCTGAAGTTCATGCCGCGCGGCCGGCGTGAACATCACGATCCGCTGCGTGGCGTGAGCACGTGCTGCCTCGCCCAGCAACTCGACATCGACAGCGCCCAGGGCGCGATCGAGCAGGATGGCGTGCCAGGAACGTTCGGGCAGCAAGGCCTGCGCCACCCCGATATCAGAAACCATGCAGGTCTGACCGCCCCAGCGCTGCAGCCGCCGGGCCACCAGCGAAGCCTCGATACTCTGCGGCGCGACCAGCATGATCGACTGACCCGACAGATCCGGTGCGGCGAATGTCCGTCGCGCCACCCCATCGCCGTCCGCGGCGGCCAGCGGCACCGACACCTCGAAGGTCGAGCCGACGCCGGGCTTGCTCTCCAGCGTGATGCGGCCTCCCATTCGCTTGACGATGCGCTCGGAGATGCTCAGTCCCAACCCGGTGCCGCCATAGCTCCTGGCGATGCGCTCGTCGGCCTGCTCGAACTCGCGGAAGATCCGCAATTGCGCCTCGGGCGCGATGCCGATGCCGGTATCGCGCACCAGGAAGCTGATTTCATTCGGCTGGATCCCCGGCTCGACCATCAGCGCGACGCCGCCGGTCGAGGTGAACTTGATGGCGTTGCCGGCGAGATTCAGCAGCACCTGCCGCAGCCGCGCGGCGTCGCCGATCACTTCCGTCGGCAGCCGCTCGTCGACATAGGCTGCGATTTCGAGCTTCCTGGCCTGCGCCCGCGGCGCCAGCAGCTCGGTGATGTCCTCGATCAAAGCCGTGAGCGCGAAGGGTCGATGTTCGAGATCGATCTTGCCGGCTTCGATCTTGGAATAATCGAGCAACTCCTCGATCAGCGCCAGCAACGCGTCGCCCGAGGTTTTCACCGCCTTGGCATAGGTCATCTGCTCGGGCGTCAGCGCCGTGTCCAGCAGCAATCCGCTCATGCCGATGATGCCGTTGAGCGGCGTGCGAATTTCGTGAGAGGCCATGGCGAGGAAACGCGACTTGGCGCGGTTGGCGGCGTCGGCCTGGTCGCGGGCCTCGCCGAGCGCGCGTTCGCTCTCGGTGCGGTCGGTGACGTCGCGGCCGACGCATTGCAGGTCGGCGGGTTGGCCGGCATCGGTACGCACCAGGCCCTCGCGCCATGCAATCCATCGCGGCCCGAGCGGGGTTGCGATTTTCTGGTCGTGAGTCCGCGTGCCGCTGGTCTCGAAGGCAGGTTCGCCCTGCTCGAGAATGTCGAGCGAAAAGTGACTGCCGATCAGCGCGCTGCGCGGCTGCTGCGCCAGTTCGCAATAAGCGTCATTGACGAAGGTGATGCAGCCGTCGGGGTCGCGCAGCACGATCAGGTCGGCCTGGGATTCGAACAGGCTGCGGGCCCGTTCCTCGGCTTCCTTCAATTCCCAATTGCGGTCGGCCAGCGCTTCATTGTGCAGGGCGATCTTGCGAAGTCGCCTGCCCATCCAGCGCAGCCGGATGCTCAAGGTCGCGAGCGCGACGCAGGCTGCCGCGAACAGGAAACTGGCGCCGATGGCAAAGGCGTGGGGGTTATAGCCGGAATGCTCGGACCGGCTTCCGGCGATGAACCCATAGGCTCCGCCGAAGGCGGCGGAGAAGATCATGATCGAACGGCTCGCAACAATGAGCCACGGATAACGTCGCGAGAAACGGCGTAGACGTCGCCTGATCCGGAAAGTCCGTCCCATCACTGGTACCCTGGGATTGCCTGGCGTCACCGCGATCGGCGGTTGATGCCTGTCCCGATGCGCGCCCCACAGCTGACGATGCGGGCTGTGACCTTGCAAAGTGCTTGAGGCGGATGCCGCATCACGCCTGCGATGAGAACAGGGTTGATAAAGGGTTAAGAGAGCCTGCCTGGGGCGGAGGTGACCCGGGCGAAAGCCTCAGAGCGACGCGGCGATGAGATGGTGATGTCCGTCGCCGGCGCCGACGATGAGGGCTGCCGCATCGCGCGCCGTGAAGGTCTTCGACCGCACGAAAATCCGGTAATCGGCGGGGCCATTCTTCGAGAGATAGATGACGGGCGCAGAACCCGAGCGGCTGGCCGCGATCGCGACCGACAGCGGGGCGGCGGTCGCCTCGCAAGCGCCCGTTTCCGGAGCGCCGGTCCCCGGAGCGCCAGTCTCCGGGGCGCCAGTCCCCGAAGCGCCGGTCTGCGGACTGTCGACATCGTCGACCACGGCGAAATCGGCCGCCTCGGCGCTCTCCGAGATCTGCACCCGCACCGTCGCGGCCTTCGGATCGTCGGTGAAACTGACGTGAAGGTCGGCGTGCCAGGGGACGGAAGCGATCTCGACCGAGGCGTCGCCGATGGCGACGCAGGGATGCGGGCCTGGCGACCATCCGCCGCGCGCGAACACCGCAACAATGACCAATGGAACAACCGACGCCAGAATCTTCAAACGCAACATGATACGCCACCCACTCGACCGAGGCCCGCAACACGCCGGGCTTATGGTTGGCGGAGCGTAAACAAAACTCGTTACCGCCGGGTTGACGTGCCAATGCGGCACAGCCGAAACGATCCGCTATCCATCATCCGGGCCGGGGACTTCCAGATTCGAATTTCAAACAGCCAAGAGTCGTCATTGCGAGCCAACGGGTCGCGCGAATGCGCGCCCGATGACAGGCTCCGCGAAGCAATCCAATATTGCGATCACGAAAGCAAGATGGATTGCTTCGCTGCGCTCGCAATGACGGTCGCTCAAATTTCGACGCAAACTTTCGCGATCTCGCCGCGCGATTTGCGCGCGAGGTTTGCTTGAACGTCCCGCCTCTGAGATCAGAGGGCGCAGTGCTACCAAGAGGGAGCAGGGAATGCCGGGCGCCCGATGCGCCCGCGGCCTCGCGTGTAGAAAAAAACACGCGAGTTAGTCACCACGGTCACGCCGGAAACACCCGGCATTCCCCGCGCAATGGTTTTAACAGCTTATTTCGCGCTCTCCTTGGTGACCGGGCTTGTTTGCCACCATCGCCGGTGAAATTTCTTTCACCGACTTGACGCCAGCGTCGGGGCGTCAGGACCACACGACTTCGCCGTCCGCCTCAGTGCCGTTCGTTATCGGCACCATCAGCGTCCACCGCATCCCGCCCCGCGTCCGTGACGATCGCGAACCGCCCCTCAGTGGGACGGGACGCGCGAGGATAAGCAGGTGATTTGGGTCTGAAGGGAACAATAATATTTTTTGATGGAGGACTGGACGACCCAAATCACGTTGATCCGGTTCAGCAAATCCGTTTCTCGGCGCGCTCGACGTCGGCGGCGGTGCGTCAGGATTGCGCGACTTCGCAGACCGTAACCGGCAACCTCACGCCGCGCGCCGCAGATCCTCGGCCAGCGCGCGGTACGACAACGCTTCGGCCAGATGCAGGCGGCCGATCTTTTCCGCGCCGTCGAGATCGGCGAGCGTGCGGGCGACGCGCAACACGCGATGATAGCCGCGCGCCGACAGCCGCATGGTTTCGGCGGCGTCGCGCAGCAGCTTGGTGCCCTGCGCGTCGGGCTGGGCGATGGTCTCCAGCACCGACGCCGGGGCTTCGGCATTGGTGCGGACCTTCGGCAATCCGGCGGCGGCATAGCGCGCCCTCTGGATATCGCGCGCGGCGGCGACGCGCGCGGCCACCTCAGTGGAGCCTTCCGCCGGCGGCGGCAGGATCAGGTCGGCGGCCGTCACCGCCGGCACTTCGATCCGAAGATCAATGCGGTCCATCAGCGGTCCCGAGATGCGCGCCTGATAATCGCCGGTGCAGCGCTCGATCTGTCCGCGCTTGCAGGAATAGCCGGGCTCATAGGCGTGGCCGCAGCGGCAGGGGTTCATCGCCGCGACCAGCATGAAGCGCGCCGGATAGGTGACGCGATGGTTGGCGCGCGATACCGAGACCTCGCCGTTCTCGAGCGGCTGGCGCAGCGAATCCAGCACCCGCGGATCGAATTCCGGCAACTCATCCAGAAACAGCACGCCCTGATGCGCCAGCGAGATTTCGCCGGGCCTGGCGCGCAGGCCGCCGCCGGTGAGTGCGGCCATGCTGGCGGAATGATGCGGCGAGCGAAACGGCCGCCGCGCGGTCAGCGCGCCGCCCTGGATTTCGCCGGCGACCGAGGCGATCATCGACACTTCCAAGAGCTCGGACGGCGACAGCGGCGGCAGGATCGAGGGCAGTCTTGCCGCGAGCATCGACTTGCCGGCGCCGGGCGAGCCGATCATCAGCAGATGATGTCCGCCGGCCGCGGCAATCTCGAGCGCGCGCTTGGCGCTCTCCTGGCCCTTGATGTCGCGCAGATCGAGCAAGGTTGCTTCGGCCTCGCGAACCCTGGGGGTGGGCCGCGACAGCACCTGCGTGCCCTTGAAGTGGTTGGCGATCTGGATCAGCGAATTCGCCGCGACGATCTGCAGATCCGGGCTCGCCCAGGCGGCTTCCGCGCCGCAGGCCGCCGGGCAGATCAGGCCCTCATCGCGCGAATTGGCGCCGATCGCGGCGGGCAGCACGCCGGCCACCGGCGCGATCGATCCATCGAGGCCGAGTTCGCCGAGCACGGTAAAACCGTTCAAGGGCATCGGGGGGAATCGCGCCGATCGCCGCCATCAGGCCGAGCGCGATCGGCAGATCGTAATGGCTGCCTTCCTTCGGCAGGTCGGCGGGGGCGAGATTGACGGTGATCCGGCGCGCGGGCAGCGCCAGCCCCGAGGCGATCAGCGCCGAGCGCACCCGCTCGCGGGCCTCGGACACCGCCTTGTCGGGCAGCCCGACAATGGCGAAAGCGGGCAGGCCGGGTGCTACCTGCACCTGCACGTCGACGCTGCGGGCTTCGATCCCCTCAAAGGCTACCGTGGAAACGCGTTGGACCATGCTGCCCCCTGCCGCAAAGGAGCGTAGCGGAAGGCGATGGAACTGGCAAGAACATTAGGGGAACAGGGAGCGTTGGGATACGGCCCTCTCCCTCAAACGAACGTAGTGTAAAGGGCACACGAGGGAGCAATCCGGTATGCCGTGACCAATATCGAAGGGTATCGATGGCAAGCGCCTCCTACCGGCCGACTAACAAGCCGGTCGCCTAAGATACTCGCGAAGTCTTTCATTCGTTGGGGGCAAGCGGAGGAAGTGTAAAAATGATTGATGAAGAACTGGTCCGAAAAACGATTGTTACCGTCGCAGCCATGAAACTGCTTCTAGGACGGCTCTACTCGCTTGGCTACAAACAGATGAAGCTAAATCCCGACCTCGTCGGCGAAATGCATAAGACAATGATCTCAAACTGGTCCACATCGCCGCTCGTGAAGTCCAGTGATCCTGCGATTTCCGACGTAATGTCGGATGACGTTCTGCACGAGCTTGAGCGTTTTCTCCAAGGAGTGGAGAAAGATTTTCGGGCGATGAACAAAGGGCCCCTATAAACTCCGTCTGATTTCGACAAATATCTGCGGGAATTTACTTTCCGCTCGAACCACGGCGACCGCGGAAACGCAATGTTCGATCTTCTGGTTGCGTGTCTTTGATAAGGGGCGCTGCCAAGTCCTGAAATTCGTTCAGCTTCACGGGCGCAATGCCACGGGCCTCTTCTTGAGCGGTAAACTCTCGTAACCGCTTAGTTCTTAAGGCTTCGGATAGAGTCAGTTGTAACATATTGGAATCTCTACCTGATTCATTTGACTAATTATTATTATGCACTATGTAGAGAAGCAGAAGGGGCGCTTACGCGCCCCCTCCACAGTCGGATCATGATGACCTCGGGGTTGAAATTAGCGGTGCAACGCTAACTCCCCTGCCGAGATACAGGTGGTACGACATAGACTCCTCGATCTTCTCCCAGCGACTACACCGCTGAATTGTGCACCGTCCAAGGTGAGGCCCCCGGACCATCCGGGGGCTAAACTTTTTAGAAGCGCCTCTCAATCTTAAAGAGAGAGGGTTGCTCGGGTCGCAGGAACCACTTGTTCCCCCTTAGATCGATCTTGGCGTCGTTATCTTTCAACCGCGATAGTTGTGGCGACAGACTGGATCGGACGATGCGACCGCCGAAATACCTTGTGTTGATCGTGGCTAGTATCTCCAAGGCGGTCATACCCTCCCGATGATCCTTCAAGACTTCAAGCACGGCTTGCTTGATCGTGAGTTGGCTTTTTGTCTCCGTCTCTTCGATGGCCTTCAGCGCCGATTGAATTTGGTCAAGTTCTGCATTCCACGAAGCAAGCTCGCCTTGCTTTGCCGCTAAGACTTCTCTGAGCCGAGCGATATCAGAGATCAGCGGTGTCAACTTACCACTGATCTCGGACCTTCGATTCAACAGCAGGTCGCGAGCATTACTCATGAACCAGGATATAAGTCTTGTTTGGATTCCGCGCAAGCAGACTTGCCGAGGAATCCATTAACCTTAACGAATCTTTACTTGGATTCCAAATGAAGAGTGGCACGGTCTGTGCTACGCGCGCGCTAGCACCTCCGGCACCATCGGCTACGACTAAAGTCCTATAGTATGAATAAATACCTAGATATCTTGCTGTCCCCCGCTGGAGCCAGCCAGATATCTAATTGTTCTGATCCGGAACAGTTACCGCCGAGGGGTGCGCAAATTTGCGCAGGCGGAATTGAATATTCCGATTAGGAATGTTCGTGCCCTCCTCCGAGAGGGCTTCATTAAAACGGTTCTTCCTAGGAACCGTTTCGAGCGAGCAGGTCCCGAGGACGGACCATCGTCCGCCCCCGGGCACACGTGGTTCAGAGCAGCATCTGCATCGGTTCGGGATAATAATGGAATCCCTCGCCGGTCTGGGCGATATGGCCATATCCCGGCCATGCGAAGTGATAGGACATCACCGGGGTCTTGTTGGCCGCCAGCATGGTCAGCATCTTCACCCGCGACTCCGCCGCCTGCTTCGGGTCGGTGTCGTAGGAGAACTGCATCCGCGGCTTTTCGAGCAGCAAGACCGCGTGATGGGTGAGGTCGCCGAGGAAGGCGAACGACTTACCGTCCGAGGTCACCATGAACATGTGGTGACCGACGGTATGTCCGGGCGCCGCCATGGCCTGGACGCCCGGCAGGATTTCCTGACCGTCCTTGAAGAACACCAGCCGGTCGCGGATCGGAAACAGATTCTTGCGGGCGTGAAGCACGAAAGTCTTCAGCGGGCCGTCCATTTTCTTTTCGTCGGTCCAGAAATCGAAATCGCTCTGGGCGATGTAGTACTGCGCGTTGGGAAACAGGAGCTTGTCGTTGGCATCGACGACACCGCCGATATGATCGATATGGGCATGTGAGAACACGATCGCATCGATGTCTTCCGGCTTGATTCCGGCTTCGGCCATGCTCTTCTGCTGGCGGCCGGTGGTCGGGCCGAACTGATGCAATGCGCCCATGCCGGTGTCGAACAGAATGAGCTTGTCGCCGGTGTTCACGATCGGGGAGTTCTGCTCGAGCACCACATTGTCGGGCGACAGGAAATTGTCGGTCAACATCTTCCTGACTTCGTCATCCGGTACGCCGATGAAGGTGCCCTTGGGGGGCCCGAGCGGCAGCGGTCCGTCGGAAACCACGGTCACTTCAGCGCTGCCCAGATTGAAGCGATGCCAATAGGGCGACTGCGTCCCGAGTTTGGGGGCCTTCGCCAGCGCGCTGCCGCCAAGCATGGTCGATGCGCCCAGACCGGCGCCTAGAGCGAGCAGGGATCGTCGCGAAACATTGTAACTCATGTGTTTCCTCCGCTGTCTTTATGAAATTGCCGTGATGCCGCCCGCCAGGTCTGCTTTGCCTGATTGTCTGATTGTACGGGTGCCCTAGGCTGCGCCCGCTTTTGAAAACTGGCAAGCAGAATCAGTCTTGAAGACGGTCTTGAAATCAGTCTTGAAATCAGTCTTGGGGCAAGCCTGCTGCGGAAACGTGTCAGGGGCATAACGCCCCGAAGAAACATTGTTTTCCGGCCCGCTGAGCCGCGCGCAGATTTCGCGTAGCGCGGCGGCGGCGGCGCTTGCTGCAGCGCCGCGAACCCTGTTGGCTTTCGGGGAATCTATCCCCGCTTGTTCTCGATGACGTCCCAGATTTTCGCTGCGACATCCGGCCCGCCGAGCCGCGCGATGGCGCGAATGCCGGTCGGCGACGTCACATTGATTTCGGTGAGATGGCCGTCGATGACGTCGATGCCGACGAACAATAGTCCGCGCTCGCGCAATGCGGGCGCCAGGCGCGCGCAGATTTCACGCTCGCGTGGCGTGAGGTCGGTGGCCTTTGCCGCGCCGCCGCGCACCATGTTGGAGCGCAAATCGTCGGCCGCCGGCACCCGATTGACCGCGCCGGCGAATTCGCCGTCGACCAGGATGATGCGCTTGTCGCCGTGCTTGACCTCGGGAAGAAAGCGCTGGATCACCCATGGCTCGCGAAACGTCACCGAAAACATGTCGAACAGCGAACCGAAATTCATGTCCTGCGGCATGATGCGGAACACCGCCGCACCGCCATGGCCGTGCAGCGGTTTCATCACCACCGCGCCGTGCTCGTCGCGGAACGCGTTGATCTCGTCGAGATCGCGCGAAATCAGCGTCGGCGGCATCAGCTCCGGAAAATCCATCACGAAGATCTTTTCCGGCGCATTGCGCACGCTGGCGGGATTGTTGACCACCAGCGTCCTGGGGTGAAGCCGTTCGAGAAAATGCGTCGAGGTGATGTAGGCGAGATCGAACGGCGGATCCTGCCGCAGCAGGATCACATCGTATTGCGCAAGCGGCTCGCGCCGCGGCTCGCCGAGCGTGAAATGGTCGCCCACTTGGTCGCGCACGCTCAGGGTCTGGACCCGGGCCACCAGCTCCTCGCCGCGCAGCGAGAGTTTGTCGGGCGTGTAATAGGACAGCGCGTGGCCGCGCTTCTGCGCTTCCAGGAGCAGCGCAAAGGTCGAATCGCCCGATATGTTGATGCGCGCGATGGGGTCCATCTGGACGGCGACGTTCAGTTTCATAAGGGGGCCTGCAATTTCATGGGGCTGGTCCGCGACTTCTGTTGGAGAGGGCAAGTTCTGTTAGAAGGAAATCTCAGGTGCTGGCGTCGAACGCCGCCAACAGATGGCGCGGCAATCGCCGCGGCGCAATCAGCATGGCGTCGAAACGCAGCTCGAATTCGGCATGTTCGGGATGCGCCATCAGCCAGCCCTGCGCTGCATCGATGATGCGCTGCTGCTGGCGCGGCGTCACCGCATAGGCGGCGTCATCGAGGCTGCCGCGGGCCTTGACCTCGATGAACGCGATCAGGTTGCGCCGCTTCGCCACGATGTCGATCTCGCCATAGGGCGTGCGAAAGCGCCGCGCCAGAATGCGATAGCCCTTGGCCATCAGAAAAGCCGCGGCGCGCGCCTCGGCGGAAAGGCCGGTTCGAAACGCCGCGACGCGTGCGGGCGCTTTCACCGGCGCCGCTCCGGAATGGGCGTCGTCAGGCTTGGTCATTTTGCCGGGTCATCTTGCTGGCCACCTTCGCCCTTCGCATCGGCCTCGCCGGCGAGTTCAAGCGCGCGGGCATAGATTTCGCGGCGCGGCCGGCCAGACAGTTCGGTCGCGTGCGCGACCGCATCCTTGACGCTGTGGTGCGCGAGCTGATGGCGCAGCAGATTGTCCAGATCATCCTTCGCCATGATTTGCGCGCCCGCCGCGGGCGGGCCGATCACCAGCACGAATTCGCCGCGCGTCTCCAGCGTGTCCGCCGTCCGCGCCAGTTCGGCGACCGGCGCGCGCCGTATGTCCTCGTGCAGCTTGGTCATCTCGCGGCAAATGGCCGCATCGCGTGCGCCCATGATGCCGGCGAGATCGGACAACGTGGCCTGCACGCGGCTGCCGGATTCGAACATCACCAGCGTGGCGTCGATCCGCGAAAGCTCGGTCAGCCGGGTCCGGCGCGCGGTCTCCTTCGGCGGCAGAAAGCCTTCGAAGAAGAACCGGTCGGTCGGCAACGCCGCCACCGAGAGCGCGGCCAGCACCGAGGAGGGGCCCGGCAACGCGATCACGTTATATCCGGCCGCGCAGGCCTCGCGCACCAGCTTGAAGCCGGGATCGGAAATCAGGGGTGTACCGGCATCCGAGACCAGCGCGATCGAAGCGCCCTGCGCCAGCCGTTCCAGGATTTTCGGCCGCGCCAGTGCGGCGTTATGTTCGTGATAGGGCTTGAGCAGGGCTGCGATCGCATAGCGCTCGGTGAGCCGGCGGGTGATCCGGGTATCCTCGCAGGCAATGACATCGACGCCGGCCAGCGTCTCCAGCGCGCGCAAGGTGATGTCGCCGAGATTGCCGATCGGGGTCGCCACCAGATACAGGCCGGGCTTGGCCTTGGGCGCGGTCAGGATCTGGCCGGCCACGGCGAAACTGCGGGCCGCGGGTTCCGTATGGCCTTCAATCGCATTGGTGGGGGCAGCTTTTGGGCGCATAATGTCGATATAGAGCATGATCCGGAAAAGTGGGAACCGGTTTTCCCGAACCAACGACTTCGTTTGTTCCAAGACCATGCTCAAGATATCTAGAGCGTTTTGCCGCCAGGTGGATACGGTTCGCGGGCGGAAAACGCGTCAAACAACGGTGAGGAAACACCGGTCTGCAACCGGCGCCTGCACCGCAACGCCATAATCCTTTTGTTTTGGTTAACCATTCGCCGACAATATGCCTGAATCCACCCTCCTGATCATTTGGAGGTTGAAGTCCTGGCCGCTTTCGGTCGGTCAAGAGAAGAGATCCCATGGTGGGCCCGCCCGATCCCAAATCTTTGTCTCGGCTGCCGGGCGCGACCCGGCGGACGGCGCTTGGCCTCGTTCTCGGCGCCCCCCTGCTGGCGGCGTGTTCCGGCGTACAGCAGGGCCTGAGTTCGTTTTCTTCCCCGTTCGGTTCGCCCGGCCCCGCCGGGCCGCCCCAGCTGCCGCAAGCGGTCGGCAACGGGGGCGTCAAGGTCGGCCTGATCCTGCCGCTGTCGGCTGCCGGCAATGCCGGCGTCGCCGCCCAATCGATGAAGAATGCCGCCGAGATGGCGCTGGCGGAATTCCAGAATCCCAACATCCAGCTCCTGATCAAGGACGATGGCGGCAGCCCGCAAGGCGCCCAGCAGGGAACGCAGCAGGCGCTCGACGAAGGCGCCGAGATCATTCTGGGTCCGCTGTTTGCGCTATCGGTTCCGGCGACGGCGCAGGGCACCCGGGCGCGCGGCATATCCGTGATCGCGTTCTCGACCGATTCGAGCGTGGCGGGCCGCGGCGTCTTTCTGCTGAGCTTCCTGCCGGAATCCGACGTCAACCGGATCATCGAATATGCCGCCAGCATCGGCAAGCGATCCTTCGCCGCGCTGCTGCCGGATAACGCCTATGGCAATGTGGTCGAGGTCGCGTTCAAACAAGCCGTGGCCCGCAGGGGCGGCCGCGTCGTCGCATTCGAGAAATACGGCGCCGACCGCGCGGGAGTGGCGCGTATTGCGCAGTCGCTCGGCCAGGCCGATGCGCTGTTGCTCGCCGACGACGGCAATTCGGTGGTGGCGACGGCCGACGCGTTGGCCGCGGCGGGTGCGAATTTGAAGAACATCCAGCTTCTCGGCACCGGCCTTTGGGACAATCCGCGCGTGTTCAATAGCGCCACGCTTCGCGGCGGACTTTATGCCGCACCCGATCCTTCCGGTTTCCGGAGTTTCTCCGGCCGCTACCACGCCAAATACAACGCCGATCCGGTGCGAACCGCGACGCTGGCCTATGATGCGGTCGCACTGGTCGCGGCATTGGCGAGAACGCAAGGGGGGCAGCGGTTCTCCGCGGAGGTGCTGACCAATCCATCCGGCTTTGCCGGCATCGACGGCGTGTTTCGCTTCCGCCCCGACGGCACCAACGAGCGTGGCCTCGCGGTGATGAAGGTGGCGCCGGGCGGCAGCCAGCCGGTCGCCGGCTCGCCGAAGAGTTTTGGCGCGTAGCGTTTATTTTCGAGCACGATCTTTTTCCGAAAACCGGTTCCCACCCCCGGGTCAAGCCCGAGGGCATGCTTTTCGGGATCGTGCTCTACGCCGCCAGATCCGCCACTACCGCATCGAGCACCGGAAATCCGGCCTGCGTCACCCGCAGCCGTCCGCTGGCGTCGACGGTGATGGCGCCTTCACCGGTCAGTAGTGCGATCCGGCCGGGATCGAGCGCGCGGCCGGACAAGGCCGCATAGCGCTGCGGGTCAATGCCCTCGGTGAGCCGCAACCCCATCAGCAAAAATTCATCGGCGCGCTCTTCGCTGTTGAGCACATCGTCGGTGACGACACCATCGCCGGTCGCCTCGACGCGCATCAGCCATGCCTCGGGCCGCTTCTCGGTGGCGACCGCATGCCTGGTGCCGTCGACATCGAGGCGGCCATGCGCGCCGGGACCGATCCCGGCATATTCCTCGCCGCGCCAGTAGACGAGATTGTGCTGGCATTCCGCGCCGGCCCGCGCGTGATTGGAAATCTCGTAGGACGGCAGGCCGTGCGCGGCGCAGACCTCCTGCGTCACGTCATACAGCGCGCGGGCGGTCGCCTCGTCCGGCGTCTTCAGTTTGCCCGCGGCATGCAGACCGAAGAACGGCGTCTCCGGTTCGATGGTGAGCTGATAGAGCGACAGGTGCTCGGCGGCTTCCGCGATCGCGAGCTTCAATTCATCGGCCCACATCCGCGGCGTCTGGTCGGGACGGGCGTAGATCAGATCGAACGAATAGCGGTCGAAGGCGGCGCGCGCGATCGCAACCGCGTCAAGGGCTTCGCGCGCGGTGTGCAGCCGTCCCAGCGCCTTCAGCGACGCATCGTCCAGCGCCTGCACGCCGAGCGAGACCCGGTTGACGCCGGCTGCGCGATAGCCGCCGAACCGCGTGGCCTCGACGCTGGTGGGGTTGGCCTCCAGCGTGACTTCGGCGCCGGGCGCGACACGCCAGTGCTTTCCGATCGCATCCAGAATGGCGCCGACGGTTTGCGGCCGCATCAAGGATGGGGTGCCGCCGCCCAGAAAGATCGAGGATACTTCGCGGCCCGGTGTGCGCGCGGCGGTGGTTTCGATCTCGCGTGCAAAGGCGCGCGCGAAGCGATCCTCATCGATCGGGGCATGCCGGACATGGCTGTTGAAATCGCAATACGGACATTTCGACAGGCAAAACGGCCAATGCAGGTAGACACCGAAGGCGTCCTTTTTTCCTTGTTGCGCGCTCACAGGCAGATCTCCGCCAGCTTGACGAAAGCGCGGGCGCGGTGCGACAGCCCGAGCCCCAGCGGCGGCAGGCCGTGTTTCTCGAGGCTGGTCATTTCGCCGAAGGTCCGCTTATGTCCATCGGGCAGGAACGCCGGATCGTAACCGAAGCCGGCGGTGCCGCGCGGCGGCCATACCAGCGTGCCGCAGGCCTCCGCTTCGACCTCTTCGAGATGATCGTCGGGCCAGGCCACGCAGAGCGCGGAAACGAAATGCGCTCTTCGTTGCGGCGGGGTCGTGGCACCGCGCTCCTGCAGCAGCCGTTCGATCCGCGTCATCGCGGCGGCAAAGTCCTTGTCCGCGCCGGCCCATCGCGCCGAGAAAATCCCGGGCGCGCCGTCGAGCGCGTCGACCACCAATCCGGAATCGTCGGCGAATGCCGGAAGCTGCGCCGCCTTGGCCGCGGCGACCGCCTTGATCCGGGCGTTGGCGCCGAACGTCGGGCCGGTCTCGTCCGGCTCGCCGAGGCCGAGTTCGCCGGCCGACACCGCCGCGACGCCGTGCGGCGCCAATAATTCGCGCATCTCGGCGAGCTTGCCGGGATTGTGGGTCGCGATCACGAGCTTGCCGGTGATTCGGCGATGCTGGGTCATGCGCGCTTATAATTCGTCATGGCCGGCCATAGTAGTCTGCCTTGCGCGGTAGACTTGCCTGCGCCCCGGCCGTCCACGTCTTTCTTTGGCAAGATGTCTTTCTTCGGCAACACGTCTTTCTTCGGCAACCAGCGAAGACGTCAATCACGCCACGGCCATTTTCTGCAGATCCACCAGCCGCGCCACGCCTTTGCGCGCCAAAGCCATCAGCGCCAGGAACTCGTCCTGCGAGAACGGCGTCTTCTCGGCGGTGCCCTGCACCTCGATAATGCGTCCATCGCCGGTCATCACAAAGTTGGCGTCGGTATCGGCTTCGGAGTCCTCGGCATAATCGAGGTCGAGCACCGGGGTGCCGTTATAGATGCCGCAGGAGATCGCCGCCACATTATCACGCAGCACATTGCCCTTGATCATGTTGCGGGCCTTCATCCAGCCGATGCAGTCGGCCAATGCGACCCAGGCGCCGGTGATCGAGGCCGTGCGCGTGCCGCCATCGGCCTGCAGCACGTCGCAGTCGACGGTAATCTGGCGTTCGCCGAGCGTTTCGAGATCAAGCGTGGCGCGCAAGGAGCGGCCGATCAGGCGCTGGATTTCGATGGTTCGGCCATTCTGCTTGCCGGCAGAAGCCTCGCGGCGGGTGCGCTCCAGGGTGGCGCGCGGCAACATGCCATATTCGGCCGTGACCCAGCCCCGGCCCTGGCCCTTGAGCCAGGGCGGCAGGCGCTCTTCCAGGGTCGCCGTGACCAGCACATGGGTGTCGCCGAATTTGACCATGCAGGAACCCTCGGCGTATTTGACCACGCCCCGTTCCAGCGACACGGCGCGCAGTTCATCCGGCGCACGGCGGCTTGGCCGCATGGGAATCCTCCAATAATTCAGCAAAAGTTACGGTTCGCGGTGCTTGTAGGAGGGGGAAGGGGCAGCGGCAAGGCCCTTTGACGCTCCCTTGGCCACCGCCCGGCATCAATGTCTGCTTGTAACCGGCCCCCGAGATGGACAGATTAGGCCTGTTGCAAGCGCGGCCCCCGCGCTCTGGAGTTGCCTGTGGCCCACCACGATCCGATTGGCCTGATCGCGCCGCATGCCGGGTTCGCCCAGCTCAATGAGCGGTCGCGGGATATATTTCGTCAAATCGTCGAGAGTTATCTTGCCACCGGCGAGCCGGTGGGGTCGCGCAACATCTCGCGCCTGATCGCGGTGCCGCTGTCGCCGGCCTCGGTCCGCAACGTGATGTCGGATCTGGAGCAGCTCGGCCTGATTTATGCGCCGCACACCTCGGCCGGCCGGCTGCCCACCGAACTGGGCCTGCGCTTTTTCGTCGATGCCCTGATGCAGGTCGGCGATCTCACCGAACCGGAGCGGCAATCGATCCAGACCCAGCTTGCGTCGGTCGGCAAGGCGCAATCGGTCGAAGCCGCCCTCGGCGAGGCCTTGACGCGGCTATCCGGCCTGACCCGGGCCGCCGCCGTGGTGTTGACGGCTAAATCCAATTCGCGGCTGAAACATATCGAATTCGTTCGGCTGGAACCGGAGCGGGCGCTGGTGGTGCTGGTCGGTGAGGACGGCCAGGTCGAGAACCGCGTGCTGACGCTGCCATCCGGAGTTCCCTCGTCGGCGCTCACCGAAGCCACCAATTTTCTCAATGCACGGATTCGCGGGCGAACGCTGGCGGAGGCACGGCTCGAACTTGAAACCGCCCTGACGCAAAACCGCACCGAGCTCGATCAGTTGACGCAGAAGGTGATCGCCGCCGGGCTCGCGAGCTGGTCGGGCGGTGAAAGCGACGACCGGCAATTGATCGTGCGCGGTCACGCCAATCTGCTGGAAGACTTGCACGCGCTGGAGGATCTGGAGCGTGTCAGGCTGCTGTTCGACGATCTGGAGACCAAGCGCGGCGTGATCGATCTGTTGGGACGCGCCGAGCGCGCCGAAGGCGTGCGGATTTTCATCGGGTCGGAGAACAAGCTGTTTTCGCTGTCCGGTTCTTCCACCATCATCGCGCCCTACAGCGATGGCGCGGGTCATATTGTCGGCGTTCTCGGCGTGATCGGGCCGACGCGGCTCAATTATGCCCGCGTGATTCCGACGGTGGACTATGCCGCGCGCATCGTCAGCCGGATGCTGGGGGGATAATCCGCCCCGTCAGCCTCCGGTTGCGCTTGATTTTTGGCGTCTAAAGCACGATATCCGGGCCAGCAATCCTCCCTATTGATCCCTCGCCATTTTTCCGAAAAGGCAGTCTATGACCGATCCCTACCGGCAGAACGACGATCCGGTTAACCCGGCCACCGAGCCCGTGGTTTCCAAGCCGTACATCATGCCCGACGACCCGGAGGAGGGATCGGCGGAAGCGCTGGCGAAGGAAGTCGCGGAATTGCGTGACAAGATGCTGCGCACGCTGGCGGAGATGGAAAACCTGCGCAAGCGCACCACGCGCGAAGTCGCCGATGCGCGAGCCTATGGCATTTCAGGTTTTGCGCGCGACGTTCTCGATATCGCGGATAATCTGCAGCGTGCGCTCGATGCGGTTCCGGCCGACACCAGGGCCGCCGCCGATCCCGGGGTGAAGTCGCTGATCGAAGGCGTTGAATTAACCGAGCGGTCGCTGCTCAACACGCTGGAGAAAAACGGCGTCAAGAAATTCGATCCCTCGGGCGAGAAATTCGATCCGAATTTCCAGCAGGCGATGTATGAGGTTCCCGATCCATCGGTCCCGGCCGGAACGGTGGTGCAGGTGGTGCAGGCCGGCTACATGATCGGCGAGCGCGTGTTGCGGCCGGCGCTGGTCGCGGTCGCCAAGGGCGGCGCGAAGGTCAGCGCTTCCGAGCAGAACTAAACCTCGATATCGCCCGACTGGATGCGCTTGACGCCGGCCTGCGCCATGTCCGCCCAGGCTTTGGCGAGCGAGCCTTGGGCGTCGATTCCGCGGCAGGCGTCTTCAACCACATAGGTCTCGAAGCCGGCCTTGCGCGCATCGAGCGCGGTCCAGGCGACACAGAAGTCAGTCGCCAGCCCTGCGACGAACAGACGCTGGATCTTGCGGGCCTGCAGATAGGCGGCAAGTCCTGTCGTGGTCTTGCCGTCGGCCTCGGTGAACGCCGAATAGCTATCGACGTCCTTGTGGAATCCCTTGCGAATGACGAGTTCGGCCTGCGGAATCGAGAGGTCCTTCGAAAGCGCGGCGCCCTCGGTGCCCTGCACGCAGTGATCGGGCCACAACATCTGCTTGCCATAGGGCAGATCGATCATTTCGAACGGCTTCTTGCCGTCATGGACCGAGGCAAAGGAGATATGGCCAACGGTGTGCCAGTCCTGCGTCATCACGACATTGGCGAACGCTTTGGCGATGCGATTGATCACCGGAACGACCTGCTCGCCTTCCTTCACGGCGAGGCTGCCGCCCGGCAGGAAGCAGTTCTGAACATCGATCACCAGCAGGGCCGACGCGTCATCGGGCTTGATCGAGCCCGCCGCCCAAAGCTGTTTTGAGATACCGGTCGTCATGATCATGGTGCCCAAGCCTGCAAGAATCTGTCTTCGGTCCAGCATGGTTGCCTCTCCCGTTGTCGCCTGGGGCCAGCAAATCAGGTCGCTGGAGCAGCGCAAAGAGGATCTACCAGCCAATCAGGGCTGGAATGTTCGGCACCGGCGGACGCGAATTCAGCGCGGCTGAATGCCGTCCCGCACCGTCCGGAAGCGCGGGAATGCTTTCGCCCACTGATCGCGCGGGGCACTTCCGATGATGCGCAACGTGGTCGGGCCGCCGAATCGCAACCATTGCACGACGGTGACCGGGGTGCCCTTGCCGCTGATGCCATCAATACGCGTTTCATAGCCGGGCATGCCCTCGATGCGGACCGCCTCGGACATCGTCATCCGCGCCTCGCGCACGCCCGGAATGCTGATGGCGGCCTCCTGCGCAAACCGGCCGCGATCATCCGGCTGTGCCGGCGCGGATCCCATCAGGCTGAGCACCATGAACGGTGTAACTTCAACGCTGCTGTTTTCCTCGCCGTCGGCGAGCAGCACGGCGGAGCCAACCGCCAGCGTGCGGACATTCTTGAAATCGCCGAGTTCGCTGATCTTGAACGGCAACAGTCCGAGCTGCTCCTCGACCGGAACCTGCTTGCGGACCGCCGCGGAGGAAAACATCTGCCGTATCGCGTCATCGGTGTAGATTTTGCTCGCATTCTCCGGAACCTGTACGGCGATATAGCCCGAGAAGGCGCCCCCCGGCAGGATCATCGAATAGCGCCGGACACTGGTTGCGCCATTCCTGGCGTTTTCCGCGGTGTAATAGGCAACGCCGGCTGATGTCTCGATGCTCTCGGGCTTGATGCCATTGGTGCCGGCGGGATTGGCCTTGAAGGCCGTCACGACCTCATTGTAGGCCTCGGGCGGAAGCTCGGCCATCAGCACCTTGACGCCATGGTCCTCGGTTTCGAACCCGACGAATGTCCTGGCTCCGACCAGCCCGACAAGCGGCGTTATCCCGACCCGAACCCCCGCCGGAAAGACCGTGTCCGCCGCCAGGGCGGGACAGATCGCGGCAACGAACAGGACGAGGGCGGACAAAAGTCGAATCTGCTTCATGAAAATCTACTGGGTTTGCATTGAGGCCGTTCGATGGTCGCCGATGTGGCCCCGGCGCGGGAGCCACGTTCCAGCCCGCCTGCTTTAGCCGTTTTGCCGCTTCGGCGACAGGCCTGCCCGCCGATCCGTTCCCGGAATCGGCCACCCGCGAGGGGCCCGGCATCCATCGTGCCGGAGTTCGCGATGGGTCCGACGCCAGGCGGCAGGCCCTGGCCGGTGTCGCGCCCGAGGGCGGACACTATCTTTCAAAGGTCGGGGTTTTCGCTGGCTAAGGTTGCGCCCCGGTCCTTGCAGGCCTGCCCCCCTCTCCTATATGAGGCTCACCGTCGCAATATCGCGAGTATTTGATCGTTGGGGGTTTGGATTGGTGCGCCGTCAGGGCCCAGCCAACCTGCCGCAAAAAGAAGGATATGAGGACCATGGGAAAGGTCATTGGGATCGATCTCGGCACCACCAATTCGTGCGTTGCCGTAATGGATGGCAAAACCGCGAAAGTCATCGAGAACGCCGAGGGCATGCGGACGACACCGTCGATTGTCGCTTTCAGCGATGATGGCGAGCGCCTCGTCGGCCAGCCCGCCAAGCGCCAGGCGGTGACCAATCCCGAGCGGACGTTCTTTGCGGTCAAGCGCCTCGTCGGCCGCCGCTACGATGATCCGATGGTCGAGAAGGACAAGAAGCTTGTCCCCTACAAGATCGTCAAGGCATCCAACGGCGACGCCTGGGTCGAAGCCGATGGCAAGACCTATTCACCCTCGCAGGTCTCCGCTTTCATTCTGCAGAAGATGAAAGAGACCGCGGAAGCCCATCTCGGCCAGAAGGTCGATCAGGCCGTCATCACCGTTCCCGCCTATTTCAACGACGCACAACGTCAGGCCACCAAGGATGCCGGCAAGATCGCCGGCCTTGAAGTGCTGCGCATCATCAACGAGCCGACCGCAGCAGCCCTGGCCTACGGTCTCGACAAGTCGAAAGCCGGCACCATCGCGGTGTACGATCTCGGCGGCGGCACGTTCGACGTCTCGGTGCTGGAGATCGGCGACGGCGTGTTCGAAGTGAAGTCGACCAACGGCGATACGTTCCTGGGCGGTGAAGACTTCGACATGCGGCTGGTCAACTATCTGGCCGATGAATTCCAGAAGGAGCAGGGCATCAACCTGCGCAATGACAAGCTTGCCCTGCAGCGCCTGAAAGAGGCCGCCGAAAAGGCCAAGATCGAATTGTCTTCGACCACGCAGACCGAAATCAATCTGCCGTTCATCACGGCCGACGCGTCCGGTCCGAAGCATCTGACCATGAAATTGACGCGCGCCAAATTCGAGGCGCTGGTCAACGATCTCGTCGAGAAGACCATCGAGCCCTGCCGCAAGGCGTTGAAGGACGCGGGCCTCACGGCCGGCGAAATCGGCGAAGTGGTGCTGGTCGGCGGCATGACCCGGATGCCGAAGATTCAGGAAGTCGTGAAGCAGTTCTTCGGCAAGGAGCCGCACAAGGGCGTCAATCCGGACGAAGTCGTCGCCATTGGTGCTGCGATCCAGGCCGGCGTGCTGCAGGGCGACGTCAAGGACGTGCTGCTGCTCGACGTGACGCCGCTGTCGCTCGGCATCGAGACGCTGGGTGGCGTGTTCACGCGCATCATCGATCGCAACACCACGATCCCGACCAAGAAGAGCCAGGTGTTCTCGACCGCCGAGGACAACCAGAACGCCGTCACCATCCGCGTGTTCCAGGGCGAGCGCGAAATGGCGGCCGACAACAAGGTTCTCGGCCAGTTCGACCTGATGGGCATTCCTCCGTCGCCGCGCGGCATGCCGCAGATCGAGGTGACCTTCGATATCGACGCCAACGGCATCGTCAACGTGTCGGCAAAGGACAAGGCGACCGGCAAGGAACAGCAGATCCGCATCCAGGCCTCCGGCGGTCTGTCCGAGGCCGACATCCAGAAGATGGTCAAGGATGCCGAGGCCAATGCGGCCGAGGACAAGAAGCGCCGCGAGGCGGTCGATGCCAAGAACCATGCCGACGGTCTGGTGCATTCGACCGAGAAGGCGCTGGCCGAACATGGTTCGAAGGTCGAGGAGAGCGAGCGCCGCGCCATCGAGGACGCCGTCAGCGATTTGAAGGAAGCGCTGAAGGGTGACGATGCCGAGGCGATCAAGGCCAAGAGCAACACGCTGGCGCAGGCTTCGATGAAGCTCGGCGAGGCGATGTACAAGCAGCAGGCCGAGAGCGATGCGGCCAAGGATGCCGCAAAGGATGACGTGGTCGACGCGGAATTTACCGAAGTCGACGACGACAAGAACAACAAGAAATCTGCTTAAGCGGCGGTGAACATGACCCCCATTCTCAAGAGCGCGAACGCCGCGTCTCGCAGGATGGGGGTCATTTTTTGTTAAGCCGGGGGCTGCATCCTTTGAAGCACATGGCTTTGGAATGAGATGGCTTCGGAATGAAGACGAACTTCGGGCGGATTTGACGGATGTCCACCAAGCGTTGCTACTACGAAACCCTTGAAGTCGAACGCACCGCGGACGAGTCCCGGCTCAAGGCCGCCTTCCGCAAGCTCGCCATGAAATGGCATCCGGACAAGAATCCCGGCGATGCCACCAGCGAAGTCCGCTTCAAGGAAATCAACGAAGCCTACGAAGTCCTCAAAGACGGCGAAAAGCGTGCAGCCTATGACCGGTTCGGTCATGCGGCGTTCGAGCAGGGCGGCGGCGGTGGCCCGGGATTCGGCGCCGGCTTTGCCTCGTCATTCTCGGATATTTTCGAGGACCTGTTCGGCATGGCCGGGCAACGCGGCCGCGGCGGCGGGCGCGAACGTGGCGCCGACCTGCGCTACAACATGGAGATCACGCTCGAGGAAGCCTTCCTCGGCAAGACCGCCCAGATCGAGATTCCGGTTTCGGTGACCTGTGAATCCTGTTCGGGTACCGGCGCGAAAGCCGGCACCAAGCCGAAGACCTGCTCGACGTGCGGCGGGCAGGGGCGGGTACGGCAGGCGCAGGGATTTTTTACGCTGGAGCGAACCTGCCCGGGCTGTCAGGGCCGCGGCCAGATGATCGAAGACCCGTGTCCGTCCTGTGTGGGCTCGGGGCGCGTGACCCGCGAGCGCAATTTGTCGGTCAACATTCCGCAGGGCGTGGAAGACGGCACCCGCATCCGGCTTGCCGGTGAAGGCGAGGCTGGCGTCCGCGGCGGACCCTCTGGCGACCTCTACATTTTTCTTTCGCTGGCCGCGCATCAGTTCTTTCAGCGCGATGGCGCCGATCTGCATTGCCGGGTACCGATCTCGATGGTGGCGGCTTCGCTGGGCGGCGAATTCGAGGTGCCGACCATCGACAAAGGCAAGTCCAAGGTGAAAATCCCCGCCGGAACGCAGTCCGGCCGGCGCTTTCGCATTGCATCAAAAGGCATGCCGGTGCTGCGATCGCGCCAGACCGGCGACATGTATGTCCAGGTCGTGGTCGAAACGCCGCAGAATCTGACCAAGAAGCAGCAGGAATTGCTGGCAGAGTTCGAAAAATTATCGTCTGGTGCGACCCAACCCGAGGCTGCGGGTTTCTTCGCCAAGGTCAAGGACTTCTTCGGCACCCGCGTCAGCACCTAGCGCGGAGCGGGCCCATCACCCAATCGCGGACACGTTGGCGGACCTGCCGCAAGACTGTGCGGCTTGACCGTTTCAGTTGCGACCTATACCTCTTTATGACTGTTTTCTGACACCACCGCCGACTTGCGGTCCCCGCCTGGAAGCGACATGCCTTTGCAATCGTCCGTGCGTGCGTTGAAAAAGCCCCTTCGTCTCGACGATGAGGTCCGTTTTCTTCGTTCATGGATCGAGAAGCCGCTTCACATGGGCGCCGTGATGCCGTCGGGGCGGGTATTGGCCCGCACCATGGCGCAGTATGTCGACATCAAGTCATCAGGACCGGTGGTCGAATTGGGACCGGGGACCGGTGCCATCACCAGCGCGCTGATCGAGCATGGCGTCGATCAGAAACGACTGGTGCTGGTCGAATATAATCCGGGCTTCTGCGCGCTGCTGCGCGACCGCTATCCGCATGCCAAGGTCGTGCAGGGCGACGCCTACAAGCTGCGTGACTCGCTCTGGGATGTGCTGAACGTCCCCGCATCCGCCGTGGTGTCCGGCCTGCCGCTGGTGACCAAGCCGATGTTGACGCGCCTGAAACTGATCCGCGACGCCTTCCTCGCGCTGGCGCCCGGTGCGCCGTTCGTGCAGTTCACCTATTCGGTCGCGCCGCCGATTCCGAAATCGCTGCCCGGCGTTTCCACAGAAGCCTCCGAGCGCATCTGGATGAACCTTCCGCCGGCGCGTGTCTGGGTGTATCGCAAGGACTGAAAGGAGCATGATCCGGAAAAGTGGGTACCGGTTTTCCGAAAAGATCATGCTCCAATAAAAGAAGCGCTCGGCGGGTTCGTCCTGAACGATACACAAATCATGTCAGCGCTGAAAATTCTCGTGATCCCCGGCTCGCTTCGCACCGGCTCGCTCAATGCGAAGCTGGCGGCCGCCGCCGCCCATGAGCTCGCGCAGGCCGGCGCGGAAGTCACGCGCATTTCACTGGGCGATTTTCCGCTGCCGATCTATGACGGCGACCTGCAGGCAAAATCCGGCGTGCCCAAGCATGCGGTCAATCTCAAGCGCATGATCGGCGCGCATCATGGCGTCCTGATCGTCACGCCGGAATACAATTCGTCGGTGCCGGCCCTGGTCAAGAATACCATCGACTGGATAACGCGCGTGCAGGATGCGCACGAAACCCGCGGCGAGGTGTTTCGCGACCGCGCCTTCGCGATCGCGGCGGCATCGGGAAACCGCCTCGGCGGGACCCGGGCGCTGGCGGCGCTGCGGCTTATTCTGGCGGCCTGCCAGGCGAACGTCATTCCCAACCAGCTCGCGCTTTCGTTCGCCGACGAAGCCTATGATGACAGGGACCGGTTGAAGCATCCGGCCGATGTCGAGGCGCTGAGGGCGCTGGCGCGGCAGTTGATCGACGTTTCCCAGCGCATGATGTGAGGTGATATGCAGCAAGCGATTATCACCCCCCGCGACCGCCTGATCGTGGCGCTTGATCTGCCGAGCGTCGCCGCCGCGGAAGCGATGGTTGCCCGGCTCGGTGACGCCGTGACGTTTTACAAGATCGGCTATCAGCTCGCTTATGCCGGCGGACTGCCGCTGGTTCGTGAGCTTGCAGGCGCGGGCAAGAAAGTATTCATCGATCTCAAGCTGCACGATATCGGCAACACGGTGGCGCGCGGCGTCGAAAGCGTCGCTAGCCTTGGCGCGACATTCCTGACCGTGCACGCCTATCCGCAGACCATGAAGGCGGCGGCCGAGGCGCGGGCGGGATCGGACCTCAAGATCCTCGCCGTGACGGTGCTGACCTCCTATGACGACGGCGATCTCCACGCCGCGGGTTACCGTCTCGGCGTGTCCGATCTGGTCGAGGCCCGCGCCCGACAGGCCCAGGCGCTCGGCATCGACGGCCTCGTCTGTTCGCCGGAGGAGGCGGCCCGCCTGCGCAAGATCGTGGGCCACCAGATGCTGCTCGTGACGCCGGGCATCCGGCCTGCGGGTGCAGCCACCGGCGATCAGAAGCGCATCATGACGCCGGCCCGAGCGATATCGGCCGGCGCTGATTATCTGGTGGTCGGCAGGCCGGTGCTGGAAGCCGCCGATCCGAAAGCGGCGGCGAATGGTATCGTCGCGGAAATCGCGCAAGCTTTGGCCTGACAACGAAAGGGAGAACCGAAAATGGCAAGAGGGTATTGGATCGGTCGCGTCGACGTCCACAATGAGGAAGGCTACAAGTCTTACGCAGCCGCCAATCCTGCCATCTTCAAGAAGTTCGGTGGACGCTATGTCGTGCGTGGCGGCAAGTTCGACGGTGTCGAAGGCGAGAGTCGATCGCGAAATGTCGTGATCGAATTTCCCGATTACGAGACGGCGCTGGCCTGCTATCGCTCGCCGGAGTACCAGGCGAATATCAAGGTACGGCAGCCGCATTCGATCGCCGAACTCATCGTCATCGAGGGCTACGACGGCGCTCAGCCGTAAGCCGAGAAAGCCATCCGGGCGACGAGCGGCCAGCAGCCTGATCGGTTGCCGGAAAGGGCTGCCCCGGCTATACGGCAAGGGCGAGGTTTTTAAGATGTCCGACATGCGCTTGATCGTTGCGGGGGCCGGCGGCCGGATGGGCCGTGCGCTGACCCGCGTCATCTCGGAAACCTCGGGCGCGGTCGTCACCGGCGCGCTGGAGGCGCCGGGGTCTGAACTCCTGGGCAAGGATTCCGGCGTGCTGGCAGGCCTGCCCGCCAACGGCGTGTTGCTGTCCGCAGATCTTTGGTCGCTGTCGGCCAATGCCGACGGCATTCTCGACTTCACGGTGCCGGGAGCGACCATCGCCAATGTCGCCATCGCCGCGCAGCGCGGCCTTGTCCATATCATCGGCACCACCGGCCTTTCGTCATCGGACGACGCCGTGATCAGAAGCGTCACCTCGCGCGCCATCGTCGTCAAGTCAGGCAATATGAGCCTCGGCATCAACCTTTTGGCGGCGCTGGTGAAGCGGGTCGCGCAATCGCTCGACGAGGATTTCGATATCGAAATTCTGGAAATCCACCACAAGGCCAAGATCGACGCGCCGTCGGGCACCGCGTTGCTGCTGGGCGAGGCGGCCGCCGCCGGCCGCAAGATCGCACTGGATCAGCATTCCGCACGAGGCCGCGACGGCATCACCGGCGCGCGCCGCACCGGCGATATCGGTTTTGCGTCGTTGCGCGGCGGTACCGTCACCGGCGATCACACCGTGATTTTCGCAGGGCCCATGGAGCGCATCGAACTGACGCACCGCGCCGAGGATCGCACCATGTTCGCGCAAGGCGCGGTCAAGGCCGCGTTGTGGGCGCGCGACAAGAAGCCCGGAATGTATTCGATGGCCGACGTGCTCGGGCTCTCTGACTTCTGAGAATCTGGACTTCTGAAAACTTTGGCAACTTCTGGAACTGAAACGGAAACGATGGGAATGAACGACCGGCTTCTCGTGCTCGTGCGTCACGGCCAGAGCGAATGGAATCTGAAAAATCTCTTCACCGGCTGGAAGGATCCCGATCTGACCGAGAAGGGCATCGCCGAGGCCCGCGATGCCGGGCAAAAATTAAAGGCGCAGGGGCTGTCGTTCGATATCGCGTTCACCTCGGTGCTCAAGCGCGCGCAACACACGCTCGATCTGGCCCTGGTCGAGATCGGCCAGACCGGCCTTCCCGTCCGCAAGCACCTCGCGCTCAACGAGCGCGATTACGGCGAGCTGTCCGGTCTCAACAAGGATGACGCCCGCAAGAAATGGGGCGAAGAGCAGGTCCATGTCTGGCGGCGCTCCTACGACGTGCCGCCGCCCGGCGGTGAAAGCCTCAAAGACACGCTGGCGCGCACGCTGCCTTATTACGTCCAGGAGATTCTGCCTTGCGTGCTGCGCGGCGAGCGCACGCTGGTGGTGGCGCACGGCAATTCGCTGCGCGCCTTGATCATGGTGCTGGAAAAGCTTTCGCCGAAAGAAATTCTCGCGCGCGAACTCGCGACCGGCGTTCCGGTGATCTATCGCCTCAACGCTGACGCCACCGTTGCCTCGAAGCTCGATCTGGCGGCGTGAGCGCCGCCGTCCCGAAGGGACGGCCCGGCTTGTTCAATTTTAGTGGACCCCAACCTGTCCGGCTTCCCAGCCCAGCATCGCCTGTTTGCGGGTGATGCCCCAGTGATAGCCGGTCAGCGCGCCGCTTTTGCCGAGCGCGCGATGGCACGGCACCACAAACGATACCGGGTTTTTCCCAATCGCCGCACCGACCGCGCGTGACGCTTTCGGGCGGCGGATCTTGTTGGCGATATCCGAATAGCACACCGCCCGCCCCATCGGAATTTTCAGCAGCGTCTCCCACACCCGGACCTCGAAGTCGGTGCCGATCAGGACCACGCGCAGCGGCTGGTCCGCGCGCCACATTCTGGTATCGAAGATGCGCTGCGCCAGCGCGGCGGTGCCGGCGTGATCCTCCAGATAGGTCGCCCGCGGCCAGCGCCGCTGCATGTCGGCGAGCGAGGCCTGTTCCTCGCCGGGGTCGGCGAATGCCAGGCCCGCCAGTCCGCGGCCGCTGGCGATCACGATCGCGGTGCCGAACGGCGAAGGATGAAATCCGTAACGCAGCGTCATGCCGGCGCCGCCGGTTTTCCATTCGCCCGGCGACATCGCTTCATGAGTGACGAACAGGTCGTGCAGCCGCCCAGGGCCCGAAAGCCCGGAGTTGAGGGCGGCGTCGAGCACGCTGGCGGAATCGCGCAGCAGGCCCTTGGCGTGATCGAGGGTCAGCGCCTGCATGAAGGCTTTTGGCGTCAGTCCGGCCCAGCGGCGAAACAAATGGTGCAGCTCATCGGGCGTCAAGCCGGCAGCATCCGCCATCAATTCGATGGTCGGTTGTGCGCGCCAGTGCTCCGAGATAAAGGCGATGGCGCGGCGCACCGAATCATAGTCGCGCAGCGCGGCGTTCTGGGCCCCGGGCTTGGTCAGGCGTCGGTCGTTGATGGCGAGGTTCATGTGGTCATTCATGGCAAGGTTCATCATGGTTCTGGTGTAGGACGGAGGCCACGTCCAAACCACCCGATTCCCGACTAAACCGGATTGTAGGTCGGGCCGCGCCGGGCGGCCTGCAGTGCTTCCGTTAAGGCTTTGGCAAAGCTTGCCTTTTCGTCGGGCCCGAGAAAGCTCGCGATTGAGATCCGGCGGCCCTTCGAGACCAGATAAAGCTTTTCGATGCCGAACTCGGCATGGGTCTTCTGGTCGAGCCGGACCCACAGCGGATTGAGCACCCATTCGGCCACATGGCCGCGATGGCTGACCCGGCGCACGCGCAGCTCGGAGGGTGTCATCGAGATTTCCTCGGTGGCCCTGGCGCGGCGAAAATTCACCCGGAACGCCCAATAGATCGCCAGCACGTCGAGGCCGAAAAATCCGAACACCGGCCACGCGCCCATCAACAGAAAGGCTAGTCCCGCGGCGAAACTGACCACGCCGACAAATCCCATCAGCACCAGAAAACCAGTGCGGTTCAGCGAGCGGTGCGGCGTCAGCAGCGCCGAAAACAATTCTGGCTGAGGCGGCGCCGGATCAAAGTCATTGCCTGCGGTCATCGCAGGTCAGTATACCCGGATCATGCCGAAAATCACCCGCAAAGCCTTGCGCAAACCCGCGGCCAAATCCTCGTCCAAATCGGGCAAGGTTCGCGCGGCGAAAAAATCGACCAAGACTGTAGCCAACCCTTCGTCGAAATCTTCGACCAAAGCTGCCACAAAATCCTGGACGGCGGCCGAGGTCTACGAGGCGTTCAGCCGTTTTCGCAAAGCCAATCCCGAGCCGAGGGGTGAACTCGAACACCTCAATCCCTACACGCTGCTGGTTGCGGTGGTGCTGTCGGCGCAGGCGACCGATGCCGGCGTCAACAAGGCGACGCGCGCGCTGTTTCAAGTCGCCGACACGCCGCAGAAGATGCTTGGGCTCGGTGAGGACACGGTCCGCGACTATATCAAGACCATCGGGCTCTATCGTAACAAGGCGAAAAACGTCATCGCGCTGTCGGAGAAACTGATCGCGGACTTTGGCGGCGAAGTGCCGCGCACCCGCGCCGAGATCGAATCGCTGCCCGGCGCCGGCCGCAAGACCGCCAATGTCGTGCTCAACATGGCATTCGGCGAACACACCATGGCGGTGGATACGCACGTGTTTCGCGTCGGCAATCGCACCGGTCTGGCACCCGGCAAGACGCCGCTCGAGGTGGAACTCGGTCTTGAGCGCGTGATCCCCGCCGAATTCATGCTGCACGCGCATCACTGGCTCATTCTGCATGGCCGCTATACCTGCCTCGCGCGCAAGCCGCGCTGCGAGGCGTGCCTGATCAACGATCTCTGCCGCTGGCCGGAAAAGACGGTGTGAGGAGGAACTCGCGCGATCGCCTTGCGACGCGCCGGATTTTCCGTGAACAAGAATATTGCCGTGGATGTCACATCGGCGAATGCTGGATCGTCTTGGTGTCGGAACCGACAGAAGGAGACGAACCATGACTGCCAAGCTTGATCCCTTTGCTGCGGCCCCTGAACTCATGAAGAACTGGGTCCGCACATCGATCGCCATCGCTTCGAGCCTTGATCCGAAACTCGTCGGGCTCGTCGAGATCCGCGCCTCCCAGATCAATGGCTGTGCCAACTGCCTCAATATGCATACGGCGGAAGCGCGCGCGAAAGGAGAGACCGAACAGCGGATCTACCTGCTGTCGGCCTGGCGCGAGGCGCCCTGCTATACCGATCGCGAACGCGCCGCGCTCGACTGGGCCGAGGCGCTGACGCGGCTTTCCGAAGGACACAGGCAGGAAAGCGCCTATCAAGGCCTGAAAGCTCAGTTCAGCGAGGAGGAGCAGGTCAAGCTCACCTTGATGATCAATGTCATCAATGGGTGGAACCGGATCGCGGTTGGCTTCGGCTTGTTTGCTGATCCCGCGGCCGCAAAGTCCGTTGCCGCTGCTGCGGCCGCGTGACGGCAGGCGTTCGGCATGAGGATGCAGCGGCTAGTCGACCCGCTGCGTCCGAAGCCCATCAGCGTGGGCTATCGCATGCGCCCTCATCCCGCGGAGGTGCGTTAGCGCCGTCTACGCCACCGGCACGCTCGTCTTCCGCGCCGGCTCGATCAATTCCGGCCTTGGTCCCGATAGCCGCTTGTGCATGTGAACCATGAACGCCATGCCGAACAATGGCGTCGCCAGATTGACGATCGGGATCGACACGAACGCTGCGATCACCAGCCCCGCCGTGAACACCAGCCCGGCATTCTGCTTGCGCATCGCTTTTGCTTCGGCCGGCGGCCGAAACCGCATCGCGGCGAGCTGGAAATATTCACGGCCGAGCAGCCATGCGGTCGCGACAAAGAACGCGATGAAGCCGGCACCGGCCACGAACACGAACGGCAACGCGATCAGATAGACCAGGATCGTCAGCAGCGCGGTCTTGACGCCTTCGGTGATGGCGAGGCCGAACGGCAGCGCCATGCCGGGGCGCTCGGCCGGATAATATTCGCGCTCGACCTGGTCGGCGACGTCATCGACGAACACGCTGGCCACCAGCGTGGTGATCGCGGGCATCAGGAACACCGCGCCGAACACGACGCCGAGACCGGCGGCGATCGAAATGATCCATGCCAGTACATTGAGCGGCGTATCGAAGCCGGGGCCGAGCATTGCCGAGGCCCAGCTCTCGCCGGATGCCGCAAACCAGCTCAAGAGCCGCTGCAGGCCGATCGCCAGCACCACGATCAGCACCAGTGCAAGGCCGATCGATCGCCACAGGATGGAGCGCATCGGCGGCGACAGGATTTGCGAAAGCGCCTTGGCGGCGTCGTCGAGCATGACGGCCTTATCCTCTGCAAGAAAACCTTGCCAGAGGTAACCCTGCGGGGCGGGTTCGGCAAGACCGTGACGGTCTATCGAGCTGGAAAGCCAGAGCCCTTTCCGTTGCGATTGAATCGGAACGGAGGCCCTGTTTCTTTATTTTGACGCGTTTTCTTCACGCGAACCGGTATCACTTCGCTGGAAAACGCTTTGGGCCTATGTCGGATTTCAATGCCCCATGCCGGGCATCACGGTGCCGTTGTAGATATCCGGATTTGGTGTCCCCTCGACGATCAGGAGACCGGCAAGCCCTCTCTCCACACGGGCCAGTGCATGATCCACGATCGTGTAGTTGCCCGGTACGTGGAGCGCGAACTCAGTGATGACAGCGCCGCCAGGTGCCACCGTGACGGTCTGAATGCCTTCGAGCGGCGGACTGGTCAAACCTCCCAGGTTGTAAACCTTGTCGAAGATTTCTCCGATGACGTGGAAAGATGACGTGAAATTGGGACCGCCCACACCGAAGAAAAGTCTCACCGTTTCCCCGACCTTGGCATGCAGGGGATGCAGTTTCGAAATTGCGCCAACGGAGCCGTTGAAGACGAAGTATTCCGGGCGCTCATTCAGCAGCTTCTCGACGCTGAATTCCTGACTTCCGTGCTGGCCGAAGGCGGCTTCCGTGTAAATTTCGCCTTGCATGACATAAAATTCGTGGTCGACCGGCGGAAGACCCGCCTCAGGCTCGACCAAAATCATCCCATACATGCCGTTGGCAATGTGTTCGGCGACCATCGGCGTCGCACAGTGGTAAACGTACAGGCCGGGAATAAGGGCCTTGAACGTCATTGACTTCTCACCGCCGGGATCGACTTGCAACGCTGCAGCACCTCCGCCCGGGCCCGTTGCCGCATGAAAATCCACGGAGTGAATCATGTTGCTGTCGGCGGAATTCTTGAGATGAACGTCAACGGTGTCACCAACGCGGACGCGAACGAACGGTCCGGGTACCTTGCCATTGAATGTCCAGTAGCCGAATGTCGTCGCTTCGGCGAGCCGGCCTTCTTGCTCAACCGTGAACAGATCGAGCCTGACGGTCTTTGGTTCTCGTTTACCGATCGGTGGTGGAAGGTCGGTGGGCTCACGAGAAATGTCGGCTTCGACCAGCGTCTGCGGCGCAAGTACGGGCGTCACCAGAAACTGACCCTGCATACCCGCCAATCGGTGACCGGGAACGCTGCAGAAATAGATGAAGTCGCCGGATTTCGTCGCACGGAAAACAATCGTCGTGCTGGCGCCCTTGCCATTCACCCGTGGCGATTTCGCGTCCTGATCGGGAAACACGATGTCATGTTCGGTGCCCTCTCCATTGATCAAGGTGAGTTGCACGATTTGTCCTTCGGCCGCGGTCAGAATCGGATTGGCTTTTCCATCGATAGAACCACCAACCCCAAGAAAGACCATTTTCCCTTCCGCGATTCCGGTGCGCAACGTGTACTTCGCATCCGTGAAATAAGCCGCCGCGCTGCCTGATTTGGCTTGCGGCGCTTCCCCCGCCGGAGTGGGTGACGCTGCGGCTTTCGCAGCGGCCGGCGCGCCGGCGGACGAAGCGGGAGCTGCCATAAACGCAATCACGTCTTTGCGGTCTTGATTGGTCTTCAGGCCGGGAAACGGCATTCGGTTGCCTGGTACGACCTTCTGGGGATCCATCAAATAGGCGTCGAGTGTGGCCGCGTCCCATGTCAACGCCGCCTGCTTCATTGCCGGCGAATAATTGAAATTCGGTTCAGCGCCCGACTTGCGGTCGACAATCCCGGCGAGGCTCGGACCCAGGATGGTCTTGCCAGGCTCCAGAGAATGACACGCCTGACATTTCTTGAAAACCTGGCGCCCGGCGACGGCATCGCCTTGCAGACCCGCGGCATTGGCAACAGCCTTTTGCGGTTCCTTATCCGGACTTGCAGAGCCTTGAACCGGCGCAGGCGGAACCACGGCCTCAGCTTTCACCATCGCGTGGTCGTGCGCAGGCGCGGACATGGCAACGTCACCCGTCTTCGTTGCTGGCGCTGGAGAGGTTGATTGCGCGGGATTCTGGGCTTTCGCTCCGGTGCCCGCAACTGGCGATATTTGAGGCAGCGCCGGCTTTGTGGGGGATGGAGCTTCTGATGGTCCTCTGGTCGCCACTGCGGTGGTTTGCGATGCAGGCAATTCAGCCGGCCTTGAATTGGTTTGCGTCGGAAAATTGGCGGCGATGACAACCAACAGAATAGCCGCTGAGCCACCAAGAACTCCAGGTAACCAGTTTTGCAAATGCTCCCAATCGAGACGTGGACTCCACCGACGCATGCTGAATTCCCTGTCATTTTAGAGATGTCATTTTAGAGAGACGATCGCGGCGCCGATGCCCAAATCATTGAAGGACGGAAGACCAGGCGCACCGGCTGATCCCGGAAGTTTGACCGGTGAGTGGCAAACGCATTGTTGAGGGTAACAGATAAACTCCGCGGCTGCCATTGTAGCCGATGCAAGTTTTCCGCGTGGTGGAGGCCTTAAGTTCTTGATGTTAGCCCCTATCCAAGCGCGAGTCTCGATAGAATTGACCACTCCTGGCGTCATGGCCATTCAATTGTTGTAGAAAGTAGTCATTGTCGCACTCTCGCGGCGTTCGCTTCGGTGCAGTGATGCCAATTGTTCGATTGCCCGATCCCCAACGGGAGCGGCACCTTGTTCTCAGGGATAACCGGCGGATATTTGTCCGCCCGATCAAGCCGGATGACGATCGGCTGATTTGCGATCTTCTGGGACATGTGAGCAAAGAAGACTTGCGACTACGCTTCTTCGATTCGATCAAGCAATTCTCGCAGCCATTCATCGCTAAACTGACGAAGCTCGATGAAGCGCGCGCGATGGCCTTTGTCGCCTTTGATGAGGCCAGTAATGAGACGCTCGGCGTTGTCTGGCTCTACTGCGATTTAATGCACGAGACCGGCGAGTACGCGATCCTGCTGAGATCGGATCTCAAGGGCAGAGGTTTGGGCTGGGCCTTGATGCAACGGATCATCGAATACGCAAAATCCGAAGGTCTGAGCCGCATAGACGGTCAGATTCTCCAGGAAAATTCCGTCATGCTGAAAATGTGCCGGGAATTGGGATTTGAGATCAAGACCGATGCCGAGGATAGCGGTCTCTGCGACGCTATTCTCGCGCTCAAAAGCGGGTGAATGCGCTTCGGGTCAACGCCAGGCGCGTGGGGGCCAGCCTTTTAAGCCGCCAGCTCCGGCGTGCGCGGGCGCGTGCGGCGCTCCGGCCGGTGCATGGGCACATATTCGACGACCATAAAATGCTCGGATACCTTGATGCGCTCGACCAGTGTCGCTGCCGCGGCAACGCCGTCTATTTCCTTAGCCGGAAGCGGCGCCGCTTCGTCAGCCTCTTCAGGAGCAAGCGGCGGTGATTTGACTGCCGCTGGAAACACGCTGAATTCGCCGGCTACCTCCCGGAGCGGCTTCTGCTTGTCGGCCCAATGCAAGGCGGTGTAGTCGAAGCCATGCACGATGGTGGGTTTGACGATTTCGAAATAGGGCGAGATGTCGAAATCGCGGGGCATATAGAGCGAGGAATCGCGGATGTGCAGGATCTCGCGCCGGGCTTGCCTGCTGCCGCCACGCGTGATCTTGGGCAGGATCGGATAGCGCACGGCGTCGAATGCCTGCGCGATCAGCGCCGAGCAGATGATCTTGGTGGGATCGCCCGAACCGAAGGCGATCATCCGGCGCCGCCAGCGCTGCGGTATCGGCAGCGGAATCAAATAGCGCATCAGATCGAGGATGTTCTTGGTGTCGTAGCCGAAGCCGATCCGGTTGATGGCGTAGCGGCAGACGGTATTGCGGTCCTCGAACGACAGCCCGACCGGTCGGCACAGCCGGGTGTGATAGGTGAAATATTTCGACAGTGGCGCCGAAGTCACCCCCTCGCCGATATTGGCCTCGATCAGGACATGCTGCTCGCCATTAGGCTCAAACGCGCCGTCGATGGGGCCGACAAAAAGCGCCGAATGCGACCAGGTCGACTGCGTCAGGTATTTGATGATGCCGGAAACACGGTTGTTGCCCTCGACCAGCATGACGTCGCCCGGCTCGATAATGCCGCGCAGATGGTCCGGATCGCTCGGGGTGAACGGCTCATAGCCCGGGACTTCCTTCTGCAGGTAGCCCGCGATCAGCTTGCCGACGGTATCGAGCATAACACCCATGAATTCCCCCCAGCGGGCTTTTTCGACCGCTTTTTTCTGTCACTCCTATCATGGTCGGAAGCCGTTGCAATTTAGTTCATGCATGAACCCGGTCAAACATGATTGATTTACCATGACGGTTGCTGCCCACGTCCGGTTGCGGCAAGTTCATTTGTGTCGGGAGCCTGAAATTCGTTACCGTTGCCGCCGGGTTTTGGCGAATTTCGGGTGGAGGGGATGCTGGAAATGCATGATTCCAGTATGGTTTTGGTTCGGAAGTTTTGTTTGAGGATGGGCCGCGAAGGCACCCTGCATTTCGCCATCGCCCCATCGTGCGATTGGCTGCTTTTAAAAGTTCCGGAAACCATGGCATGACAATCACGCGCCGCGATTTCCTGTCGGCATCCACAGCACTTGCGCTGACGCCGGCACTCCGCACCGGCGCATGGGGCGCGCCATTGCCGCGCGAGGCTGACATTGTCGTGATCGGTGCCGGTGCTGCCGGTATCGCGGCGGCGCGGCGTATCTTGGCCGCCAACCGCAAGGTCATCGTGATCGAAGCGACAGGCGAGGTCGGCGGTCGATGCCTCACGGATACTGCGACTTTCGACGTGCCGTTCGATCGTGGCGCGCGGTGGATGCACAATCCCGACGCCAACCCGATGATCAGGCTCGCGCGGAGCTCGGGGCTTGATGTTTACCCGGCGCCGCTGGGCCGGAAAATCCGCGTCGGCCGCCGCTTCGCGCGGGCCGGTGAAACCGAGGAATTTCTCTCAGCCCTGGTGCGCGCCAATCACGCCATCGACGTTGCGTCGCGCGGCAAGGTCGACGTGTCCTGCGCGTCAGTGCTGCCGAAGGACCTTGGCGACTGGGCGGGGACGGCGGAATTCGTGCTTGGCGCCAACGCCACAGGCAAGGATCTGAAAGATCTTTCCGCGGTCGACAAAGTCCATGCGCTGGAGCGCAATGCCGCGATCGCCTGTCGCCAGGGCCTGGGTACGCTGATCGCAAAACTTAGCGAGCAGGTCCCGCTTGCGCTGTCGACGCCGGCCAGCCGCGTCGCCTGGAGCGGACGCGATGTCATGGTGGAGACCCCGGCGGGCAAGATCGCCGCGCGCGCCGCCATCGTCACGGTGTCGAGCAATGTGCTGGCTGCGGGCAATATCAAATTCACGCCGGAAATCCCTAAGCGCCAGCTCGATGCCGCGGCAAAACTGAACCTCGGCAGCTACGATCGCATCGTGCTGCAATTGCCGGGCAATCCGCTGGGGCTGGTGCGCGACGACATCGTCATCGAACAAAGCAATTCAACGCGGACGGCGCTGTTGTTTGCCAATATGGGACCGTCGTCGCTGTGCTCGATCGATGTCGCCGGCTCGTTCGGACGCGATCTCTCAAGCCAGGGCGAGCCCGCCATGGTGGCGTTCGCGGTGGAATGGCTGACCAAATTGTTCGGCAGCGAATGGGCCGCTGCGGTCGATAAATCCAGCGCGACCCGCTGGAATGCTGCGCCGTTTGTGCAGGGCGCCATGTCGGTCGCCGCGCCCGGCGCGCAGCCGTCGCGCAAGGTCTTGACGGAGCCGATCGGCTGCATGTTTCTGGCGGGCGAAGCGACCCACGAAACCTTGTGGGGAACGGTGGACGGCGCCTGGGAAAGCGGCGAGCGCGCAGCGGAGGCGGCGTTGCAAAAGATCGGTGCGCTCAGGGATGAATCGGCGGCAGCGCCAGTGGCAAAGCCCCGGCGCCGCGTCGCGCCGGCCAGGCCCGCAATGCCGGGAGCACCCGCCCATTGATTTCCGGCGCGCCAAAAAAAGCCGCTCCCGGCAGCGCCGGTCGCGTCAGCGCAAGGTGCCGCCGGTCTTTTTCGTGACCTCGGCCACGATCCTGGCCGCGACCGCATCGATCTCCTGATCGGTCAGCGTTTTCTCGCGCGGCTGGATCGTCACCGCGATCGCAACCGACTTCTTGCCGTCGTCGATGCCCTTGCCTTCGTAGACGTCGAATACCGTGACGCCGGTGATCAGCTTCTTGTCGACGCCCTGCGCCGATCGGACGATGTCGCCTGCCTTGACGCTGCGATCGACAACGAAAGCGAAATCGCGCGACACCGGCTGGAACGAGGAGAGGTCAAGCACCGGCCTGGCACGGGTCGGTCGCTGCTTGGCGTCGGGAATGCGATCGAGGATCACCTCAAACGCCATCAACGGACCGTCGGCGCCGAGTGTTTCCAGCGCGCGCGGATGCAGCTCGCCGAAATATCCCAGCACGTTTTGCGG
The DNA here is from genome assembly GCA_963727225.1 of uncultured Pseudomonadota bacterium. Lineage (GTDB taxonomy): Bacteria > Pseudomonadota > Alphaproteobacteria > Rhizobiales > Xanthobacteraceae > Bradyrhizobium. The sequence goes on from CAVSFN010000008.1 coordinate 130,458, forward strand.
ACCGATCTGGATGGTGCCGGAGCGGCCGGGATGCAGCCAGTTCGGGCCGCCGGGTACGATCTGCAGCGCCTGCATCGGCGCGCCGGCGGCCGCAAGCACCGCAAAGGCATCGGCCTTGGCGTCGAGTGCATCGGCCATGGTTGAGCCGGACCAGTGCCGTCCCAGGCCCTTCGATGACGCAAAGCCGTGACGAACGCCGGATGCCGCGATCAATTGGTCCTGCGGCCTGTCGCCCTTGAACACTTGCCCGACTTCGAACGTTGCCAGATCCGGAAAGCCGCGATCGATATTGGCTTGGGCTGCTGCGACCAACCCCGGCAACAGGCTCGGCCGCATGTCGGACAGATCGGCTGCGATCGGATTGGCGACCGCGAGGTCGCTTCCGCCGCCGCCGAACAACTCGGCATGGAGCTTCGAGATGAACGACCACGTCACCGCCTCGACCATGCCGCGCGCGGCGAGCGCGCGCTTGGCGCGCCGGGTGCGCAGCTGGATCGCGCTGAGGACCGGCTTGCGCGGCGCGTCGCCGCGCTCGAACGGCGTCATCGGCACCTTGTCGACGCCGACCATGCGCACGATCTCCTCGACAATGTCGGCCTTGCCGTGCACGTCGGTGCGCCAGGAGGGGACGGCGACCTTCACCACCGGGCCGTTGCCGGCCAGCATGAAGCCGAGATGGCCGAGGATACGCTTCGCTTCAGGCAGCGGCACCTCGATCCCGGCAAGCCGCTTGACTTCGGCCAGCGGAAAATCGATCACGCGGTCGTCGCCGAAGGCCTTGCCGACGACGACATTCTCCGACGGCGTACCGCCGCAGATCTCGATCACCAGCCGGGTCGCCATCTCAAGCCCCGGCACCATGAAGGCCGGATCGACGCCGCGTTCGAAACGGTAGCGCGCATCCGAATTGATGCCGAGCTTGCGGCCGGTCTGCGCGATGTTGATCTCGTTCCACAGCGCCGATTCGATCAGCACATCGGTGGTTTCCTCCGAACAGCCGGAGGCCTCGCCGCCCATGATGCCGGCAAGCGATTCAACGCCGTGATCGTCCGAGATCACGCAGACATTGTTGTCGAGCGTGTAGGTGCGGCCGTCGAGCGCCAGCAGTGTCTCGCCGTCGCGGGCACGGCGCACGGTGAGATGGCCCTTGACCTTGGCCGCATCGAACACATGCAGCGGGCGGGCGCGGTCATAGGTCATGAAGTTGGTGATGTCGACCAGCGCGTTGATCGGCCGCAGCCCGATCGAGGTCAAACGCTTTTGCAGCCATTCCGGGGAGGGGCCGTTCTTGACGCCGCGCACCAGCCGCAGTGCGAAGCCCGGGCACAATGTGGGGTCCTCGACCGTCACCTTCACCGGGCAGGGGAATTCGCCCTTGATCTGCTTGATCCCGGGATCTTTGAATTTGCCCATATCGGCCGCACTGAGGTCGCGGGCGATGCCATGCACGCCGGTGCAGTCCTGCCGGTTCGGCGTCAGGTTGATCTCGATCACGGGATCGCCAAGTTGCGCCCATTCCGTATAGGCGACGCCGATCGGCGCGTCGGCCGGCAGCTCCATGATGCCGTCGTGATCTTCCGAAAGCTGCAGTTCGGCTGCCGAGCACAGCATGCCGCGGCTCTCGACGCCGCGGATGGTGCCGATACCGAGCGTGATGTTCTTGCCCGGGATGAAGGTGCCGGGCGGAGAGAACACGCTGACGAGGCCGGCGCGCGCATTCGGCGCGCCACACACCACCTGCACCGGTGCAGCGCTGTTGCCGGTATCCACCATACAGACGCGCAGGCGATCCGCGTTGGGATGCTGCTCGGCCGAGATCACCCGCGCGATGGTGAAAGGCGAAAGCGCCTTCGCCTTGTCCTCGATATGCTCGACCTCAAGCCCGATCATGGTGAGCTTGTCGGCGAGCTTTTCCAGGGGCTCGTCGGTGTCGAGATGTTCCTTCAGCCAGGACAGGGTGAATTTCACGAACTCAGCCCTCCCGCCAGCGTCGGGACGTCGAGCGGTTTGAAGCCGTAATGGCTCAGCCAGCGCACGTCGTTCTCGAACAATTGCCGCAGGTCGGACATGCCGTATTTCAGCATCGCGATGCGGTCGATGCCCATGCCCCAGGCAAAACCCTGATAGACGTCGGGATCGATGCCGCAGGCGCGCAACACGTTCGGATGCACCATGCCGCAGCCGAGAATCTCGAGCCAGTCCTCGCCCTCGCCGAAACGGATTTCGCCCTTGTCGCGCCGGCACTGGATATCGACCTCGAGCGACGGCTCGGTGAACGGGAAGAACGACGGGCGGAATCGCATGTTGATGTGATCGACCTCGAAGAAGGCCTTGCAGAATTCATGCAGGATCCATTTGAGGTGACCGAGATGCGAACTCTTGTCGATCACAAGGCCCTCGACCTGGTGGAACTGCGGCGTGTGGGTGGCGTCGGAATCGATGCGATAGGTCCGGCCGGGACAGACGATGCGGATCGGCGGCTTTTGCGTGAGCATGGTGCGCACCTGCACCGGCGAGGTGTGGGTGCGCAGCAGCATGCGCGAGCCATCTTCTTTCGGATTGAAGAAGAACGTGTCGTGCATCTCCCGCGCCGGATGGCCCTCGGGGAAGTTCAGCTTGGTGAAATTGTAATCGTCGGTCTCGATATCGGGACCTTCGGCGATGGAAAATCCCATGTCGGCGAAAATCGTGTTGACCTCTTCGAAGACCTGGCTGAGCGGATGAATCCGGCCCTGTTCGGCGGCAGCCTCGCGCAGCGGCAGCGTGACGTCGATGGTCTCGGACGCCAGCCGCGCGTCGAGGGCGGCGGACTTCAGGACGTCACGGCGCGCGGCCAGCGCTTGCGTAACCGTGTCCTTGGCAAGATTGATCGCCGCACCTTGCGTCTTGCGTTCGTCCGGCGACATCTTGCCGAGCGTCGACAGCAGCGCGGAGATCGAGCCTTTCTTGCCGAGCGCTGCGACGCGCACGGCTTCCAGTGCGGCCTCGTCGCCGGCCGCGGCGATCTGGCTGAGGATATCGGATTCAAGTTGAGAGAGGTCGGACATCGCGATCCCTTTCGACCAGGGCGCTAAGCCGTTGCCCCTAGCCCGTCATGCCCGGGCTTGTCCCGGGCATCCACGTTTTACTTCGCCTGCCAGCAAGAAGACGTGGATGGCCGGGAAGGGCCCGGCCACGACGCTTTCAAAAAAATGCTGCGCAAGAGGTAACGAAGCGGGGCCGTCAAGCCGCCAGCGCGGCCTTGGCCTTTTCGGCGATCGCCTGGAACGCCGCCGGCTCGGTGATGGCGAGATCCGACAGCACCTTGCGGTCGACCGTGATGCCCGACTTGGACAGGCCGTTGATAAAGACGCTGTAGGTCATGCCGAACGGGCGCACCGCGGCGTTGATGCGCTGGATCCAGAGCGCGCGGAAGGTGCGCTTCTTGCGCTTGCGGTCGCGGAAGGCGTATTGCCCGGCCTTCTCGACCGCGGCCTTGGCGGCGCGGATGGTGTTCTTGCGGCGGCCGTAAAAGCCCTTGGCGGCCTTGTAGACTTTCTTGTGCTTGGCGTGAGAGGTCACACCGCGTTTAACGCGAGACATGACGGGTCTCCTTGATCTGGAAATGGGTGACGGATCGCCGCGCGGACGCGGCTCGGCTCAAATGGGACCGCGATCGCGCTGCTGTGCGCGATCAGGCGTTGGGCAAGAAATATTTCTTGATGTTGTCGCCGTCGGTCTTGAACAGCACGCGGGTGCCGCGAAGCTGACGAATCTGCTTCTTAGTCCGCTTGATCATGCCGTGGCGCTTGCCGCGCTGGGCGGCCATTACTTTGCCGGTGGCAGTCACCTTGAAGCGCTTTTTAGCGCCTGACTTGGTCTTCAGCTTGGGCATTTGGCTCTCCTGTTGCCGCAACACGAAAGCGCCCGTGAAGGCGCCTGGCCGGCTTAAATGCTCGTTAGAGCGTTGAAAGTGCTCAATTATTTCGTTAGCGAAACAATCGGCACGGGCATCGACACGGCAGCCCTTGATCAGCCGGGCGATGAAGTCCGCGCTTATGGCAGAACCTGTCGCAATTAGCAACGATGAACCATGGTGTAAGCCGGCCGACAGATCACCTGACGCCACGCGTGGCGTCGTCAAGAAGGGCAGGGAAAAATGACGATATCAGCTCGACCGACGGCCTCTTTCGCCAATTTCAGACCCATCCGCGCCTTGCGCTGGGTGTTTGCCGCCACCGTTCTTGCCGCCATGGCCGGAGCGCCCGTCACCGCCGACGCGGCGCGGCCGGCCGGAATGGCAGCGCCGGGCGCCTTTGACGGCATCTGGAATGTGTTGTTCACCACCCGTGCCGGCAACTGCAGCTCGACCAACAGCGTGCCCTTCACCGTAACGGGTCGCCGGGTTTCATCGGCCGGTGGCGGCAAGGTCACGGGCGGCGTCAGCCCCGCCGGCGCTGTTTCCGTCAGCATCTCCGTCGGCGCTTCCAGGGCTACCGGCAGCGGCCGGCTTGCGGGCAATTCGGGTGCCGGTCGATGGCGCGGGATCATTTCCGGCGACCGCTGCAGCGGTACCTGGCAGGCCTCGCGCTGAGTTGAGGCCCCGAGGCTACCTATCCAAAGAGGCTAACTACCCAAAGCAAACGGCCTACCCAAAGCAAACGGCCCGCCAGATCATCTGACGGGCCGTATTTCATTGCGTGCAATTCGCAAGACCGGTCAGCGCGGCGCCAGAACCATCACCACCTGACGGCCCTCGAAACGCGCGTCCTGCTCGACCTTCGCGATTTCCGCGACGTCGCTTTTGACCTTGTCCAACAGCTTGGTGCCGATTTCCTGATGCGCCATTTCGCGGCCGCGATAGCGCAAGGTGACCTTGACCTTGTCGCCTTCCTCGAAGAACCGCTGCATCGCGCGCATCTTCACTTCGTAATCGTGATCGTCGATCATTGGCCGCAGCTTGATCTCCTTGATCTCGACGATCTTCTGTTTCTTGCGGGCTTCCGCCGCCTTTTTCTGGGCCGAATATTTAAACTTCCCGTAGTCCATGATCTTGCAAACGGGAGGATTGGTATTGGGCGAAATCTCCACAAGATCCATGCCAGCTTCCATCGCCATCTTGATGGCGGCGATCGTTTCGACATTGCCGTGATTGAGGCCTGTCTGATCGATCAGCTGGATTTCGTGATTGCGGATTTCATCGTTGGTGCGCGGCCCGTCTTTGGTAGCAGCGGGCGGGGCTCTGTTGGGACGGCGAATGGGTAACTCTCCAATGTTGTGAACGAAGGCGATAGTTTGAAGGAATAAGGCCGCACGGGCAAGCAAACTCGCACGTCAGCGCCTGAAAACCACCAAAGGCGAGGCATTTTGGTCACGCCGGCTAACGCCGGCAGGACAGTTTGGTTCAGTTTGGTTCAGATCAGCCCACATAGAGGGCATGCTTGCATTCCGCAAGCGCCGCGCCCATCCAGCGGCGGTATTGGTGTCCGTTGACGGATCGTCCGCGCTCAACCAAAACGCGGCCGAGAGGTGAACGATCCATGACAAACTCATCGGCATCCGCGCCCGATCAGGAGCCGGCCTTCATCGAGGTCGGCAACGATGCCGGCCGGCGCCGCATCGCGGTGCGCGCCCGCACAGGCTCCGCGCCCGGGCTGTTCTGGCTCAGCGGCTTCAATTCGGACATGCGGGGCACCAAGGCGATCGCGCTGGATGCGTGGGCCGCCGAGCGGAACCGGGCCTGCGTCCGGTTCGATTATTCCGGCCATGGCGAATCCGGCGGCGCGTTCGTCGATGGCACCATCGGGCGCTGGCTGGAAGAGACCGTCGCGGTGTTCGAGCAGTTCTGCGCCGGCCCCCAGGTCGTGATCGGTTCGTCGATGGGCGGCTGGATGGCGCTGCTGCTGGCGCGCGAGATGGCGCGGCGCCCGGCAAGGCGGGCATCACTGGCCGGGCTGGTGCTGATCGCGCCGGCGCCGGACTTCACCGAAGAGCTGATGTGGAAAAACTTCTCGCCCGAGGCCCGCCACGAGATCGAGACCAACGGCGTGTGGCTGCGGCCATCGGCCTATGGCGAGCCCTATCCGATCACGCGCGCGCTGATCGAGGAGGGCCGCAACCATCTGTTGCTTGGCGGCTCCATCGATGTGGGATGCCCGGTTCGGATCCTGCAGGGCGCGCAGGACCCGGATGTGCCCTGGCAGCATGCCTTCGCGCTGGCCCATCGGCTTCCGGCCGACGACGTGGTGCTGACGATGATCCAGGACGGCGATCACCGGCTGTCGCGGCCGCAGGATATCGCGCGGATGATCGCGGCCGTGGCGGAGATTTGATTGCGTTCGTCGAAGCGGCTCTCCAAACTCAGCCGTCATTGTCCGCGACGCTTGCCGGGCCAATAACGAACCATGACGGAATCGGGAGGATCGAATGAACGCCACCGCCATGCTTCGCGTCTTCTGCGACGCGGTTGAACAACACAATGGTGCGGCTCTTGCGGAGCTGTTCACCGAAGACGGGGTCTACCATGATGCGTTTTACGGCGCCTTTGCCGGCCGCGCGAAAATCGCCAACCTGATCGACGACTGGTTCTATCGCACCGCAACGGATTTTCGCTGGGACATGCATGCGCCGGTCAGCGACGGGCACACGCTCTATGCGCGCTACACCTTCAGCTACCGCTCGACACTGCCCGAGGCCAAGGGGGCGCGCGCGATGTTCGAGGGCGTCGCGATCATGAAGCTCCGCGACGGCAAGATCACGGAATATCACGAGGTCGCCAATACGGCGACCGGCTTTGTCGATATGAACTTCGCGCCTGAGCGCATCGTCAAGATTGTCGGAAGGCAGGGTGCCGCATTGAAGGCGCGCCCGGAAATGCAGCGCCATTTGGCGTGAGTTGATTTCACTGCGGCGGGGGCCTGGCCATCGGCTTGCGCTGCGCCAGGGCCGCGACCGTCGAGGTGCCGATCGGGCCTTGCTCATCGTACAGCCAGCACTCGCCGATCGCGATGCCATCGGTGGCGTGGTGGTTCACGACCTCGAACCCGATCCATTGCGTCACCGGCAGGCGATGCAGATACAGCGTGACGTCGCTGTTGATGTAGCCGAGGCCGTGATCGCCGGCATTGGCAAACGGGCTGGCAAAATCCGCCGCCACCGCGACCCGCACGAACGGCGTCAGCGGCGTGCCCTCGACGAGGTCGCGCACTTCGCTCATCCACAGCCGGCGCGGGCCGACGGTGCCCATCGCGCCGACGATCGGGCGGGTGGTCCATTTGCCGTTCATGCCAAGCCGCGGATCGGTCGGCGCGGGAATGTCGGCGGGCGCCGGCACCTCCCAGTTCGGCGGCGACCAGACCAGACCTTGCGGATTTTCCGTCTTCCGCAGCAACTGGCAGGACGCGCGCGCCATGCTGACGCCGCCGCTGAAGAATTCGGCTTCGACCACCCTGATGCGCAGGCCGTCGCGGATCACCCGCGAGGTGACCTCGATCGGTGCGAAATTCGGCAGGCGGAACATGTCCACCGTCAGCCGCGCCGGCACGAAATCGTCGGAGCCGTGACGCTGCCCGATGACGAACGCCAATAGTCCTACGATGACCCGGCCGTGCAGCGATTTCGGGTCCCACGGGCCGTTCGCAGCCTGTGTCGGGATGAAAGCGTCGCGGTCCCTGGTGAAGAAAGGCTGATTTGTCATGCGTGAGGGACCATGACGGAATCTGCCGCGTTAAATCAAGGGTGGGCGGTACAATTCGCGCCACCGTCTGCCTGCCATTCCCTGCGCACGGATTCGTCGCTCTCGGTGCGGATCGCATCTGGTGCGCGTGCTGCAAACTCCTTCCGCCCGATCAATTGCGCCAGGGCCCACACCGCAGCACCGCGCACCAGCGGGCTTTGATCCTCAAGCAGGCGTTCGGCTTCGACCGCCAAAGCGCGCTCGTTCGAGTTGCCGATGGCGATCAGTACATTGCGGATGAAACGGTCGCGGCCGATGCGTTTGACCGGCGATTTTGTAAACAGGGCGCGAAACGCCGCATCGTCGAGCCGCGCGAGGTCGGCAAGACCGGGCGCGCGCAACTCGTCGCGCGCGACGAGTTTTGCTTCGCGGCCGGCCTGCGCGAACTTGTTCCACGGGCAGACGGCAAGGCAATCGTCGCAGCCATAGATGCGGTTGCCGATCGCCTTGCGAAATTCGCGCGGAATCGGACCCTTGCTTTCGATCGTGAGATAGGAAATGCAGCGCCGTGCGTCGAGCTTGTAGGGTGCTGGAAACGCCGCGGTCGGGCAGATATCGAGACAGGCCTGACAGGAGCCGCAATGATCGGTCTCGGCATCGTCGCGCGGCAGCTCCGAGGTGGTGAAGATCGCGCCAAGAAACAGCCATGAGCCCAATTCGCGCGACACCAGGTTGGTGTGCTTGCCCTGCCAGCCCAACCCTGCGGCTTGCGCCAGCGGCTTTTCCATCACCGCGGCAGTGTCGACGAATACCTTGACCTCGCCGCCGGATGCGGCGACCAGCCATCGGGCCAGCGCCTTCAGCCGCTTCTTGATCACGTCGTGATAATCGTCGCCGCGCGCATAGACCGAGATCGCGCCGCGTGTGCGTTGCTCGAGAATCGCCAGCGGATTTTCATCGGGCCCGTAATTGACGCCAAGCATGATAACGCTGCGCACGCCGGGCCACAGCACACGCGGATCGGCGCGGCGTTCCGGGCGATCGGCAAGCCAGTCCATGTCGCCATGCGCGCCGTCGGCAAGGAAGTTTCGAAAATGCCGGCCCGCATCCGCAATCGCATCGGGGTCGGTAATTCCGATGCCATCGAAGCCAAGCGCGCGGGCTTCGGCTATGAGCGAAGTTCGCAACACTTCAGTGGAGGTAACCGCCTTGCTGATCGAGTCTTGCGCGATATTCCTCGTCATGGCCGGGCATAGCCGTCCGAAGAACGGCGTCGCTCCCGCTCGCCTATGCCCGGCCATCCACGTCTTGGTCCGGCGACCGGATCAAGCAAGACGTGGATGCCCGCGACAAGCGCGGGCATGACGAAAAACATCAGAAGTCGAGGTCCACGTACGTCCGCGACGCCGGCACGCCCGCCAGCCATTCGCTGAGCAGCGGACGGAATGACGGGCGGGATTTCACCCGCGCGTACCACGCCTTTGCCGCGTCGTCCTCGATCCATGGCACGTCGCCCAGATAATCGATCGCCGAAAGATGCGCCGCGGCGGCGAGGTCCGCATAGGTCAACCGGTCGCCGGCCAGAAAATTCCGGGTCTGCGCCAGCCAGCCGATATAGGCCAGATGGTAGCGCACATTTGCCTTCGCCGCGCGGATCACTTCGGCGGCCGGCGCGCCACCGCCATCGTCCTCGCTCATGAAGCGCTTGTAGATCCGCTCGGTAACCAGCGGATTGGAGGCCTCTTCGAAAAACTTGTCGTTGAACCACGCCATCAGCCGCCGCACTTCGATGCGCTCGGCCATTGTGGTCGGCAGCAGCCGGCGCTCGTCCATGCCGGCGCCATAAGTCTCGTCCAGATATTCGGCGATGATGCCGGCGCCGGGAATCGCGGGCCGGCCTTCCGATATCAAGACCGGCGTGGTGCCCGCGGGGTTCAGCGCCAGAAACGCCTCGCGCCGTTCCCAGACCCGCTCTTCCACCAGCCGCAGATCGAGGCTGTGTTCGCCGAGCGCAAGCCGGATAAAGCGCGAATGCGGACAGAACGGATGATGGAACAGTGTGAACATGAAGTCCTTGATAATTATGGGGTACTTAAGAAACTCTCACCGCCCGAGTGCGGCGCCAAACTATAGAAGCAGACGAATGAGGCAACCCGTGTTTTCGCATTTTGACGTTGCGGCGGGCAGGCGAATAAGCGAGAAGAACCCGGCTTTTTCGGCCGATACCGATCATAACGGACTGGATCATGATGTCTGATGCAATAAGGGCGGTGATCCTCGGCATCGTCGAGGGCGTCACGGAATTCCTCCCGGTGTCCTCCACCGGTCATCTGCTTTTGGCGGAACGATTTTTCGATCTTGGCGAAGGTAGGTTCTGGCAGAGTTTCGCCGTGCTGATTCAACTCGGCGCGATTCTTGCGATTCTCGCCATCTATTTCGCCAAATTGTGGCGGATCGCGCTTGGGATGTTTTCCAACGCCGACGACCGGCGCTTCGTCATCGGCGTGCTGGTGGCGTTTCTGCCCGCGGCCGTGATCGGCGCCGCCGCCGGCAGCTATATCAAGGCCTATCTGTTCAATCCCTGGGTGGTGTGCTTTTCGCTCATCGTCGGCGGCGCGATCCTGTTGTGGGTCGATCAGCTCGATCACAATCCGCATGAACACGATGCCACGAGATTTCCGTTGCCGATGTATCTGACGATCGGGTTCGCGCAGTGCCTGGCGATGATTCCCGGCGTGTCACGCTCCGGCGCCAGCATTGTCGCGGCGATGCTGCTCGGCGCCGACAAGCGCGCGGCGGCCGAGTTTTCGTTCTTCCTCGCGATCCCGACCATGGTCGGTGCCTTCGCCTATGATTTCTACAAGAACCGCGGCGAGATGACGACCGATCACCTCGGGATTGTCGCGATCGGTTTCGTGGTGTCGTTTGTCACCGCGATCATCGTGGTCAAGACATTCTTGAGCTATGTGACCCGCCACGGCTTCACGCTGTTCGCGTGGTGGCGCGTCATCGTCGGCACGCTCGGCCTGATCGCGTTGGCGATGGGAAGGTAAGACTTCTCCTCGGGTCGTCCCGGCGAAAGCCGGGACGACATCAGGATAAAATCACGCGCTCTTCTTCTGGAATTGCCCGGCGGCGCGAAAGCGCCAGAGGTATTGCGGCGCGACGCCTTCGAGCGAATCCGCCACGATTCCCAACCCTTCCAGCGTAAGGCCTGCGGCTTTCGCCGCGTCCGAGACCACATTGTCCGATCGCAGCAGCGCCACCTGGTCCGGTGTCAGATTCAAGGGGCCCGGCGCGAACTGCAGGAACAGCGAGTTGAGTTTGGCGAGGCCGAACGGCAGCGGAACCAGCATGCGCCGGCGTTCGATGATCGCCAGGATGATTTCCATGATCTCGCGCATCGTCAGCACTTCCGGGCCGCCGAGCTCATAGGTGGCGCCCGCCTTGGTCTTGCCGTCGACGGCGTCGGCGACCGCCTCAGCGACATCGCCGACATAAACCGGCTGCATCCTGGTGAGGCCGCCGCCGATCAGTGGCAACGCCGGCGACATTCTGGCGAGCGCGGCGAAGCGGTTGGTGAATTGATCCTCGGGCCCGAACACGACGGACGGCCGCAGGATCGTGGCGGTCGGGACGGCCGAGAGCACGGCCTTTTCGCCGGCGGCCTTGGCGCGGGCGTAATGCGACGGCGAATGGGCATCGGCGCCGATCGCGGAAACATGCACCATCCGCGCGCCGACGGCACCGGCGGCCTTGGCCACCGTGCCCGCGCCGGTACCCCCCACCGCGTCGAAGGTCTGGGCGCCGCTCTGGGCCAGAATACCGACGAGGTTAATGGCGACGTGGGAATCGCGCATGGCGGCCTCGACGGAGGCCGGATAGCGCAGATTGGCCTGCACGGCGTGGATCTGGCCGACCTTGCCGAGCGGCTGCAAATGCCCGGCGAGTTCCGGCCGCCGCACCCCGACCCGGATGCGGTAATCGCGCTTGGCCAGCGCCCGGACCACGCTCCGCCCCAGAAAACCCGATCCCCCGAAAACCGTGACCAGCGTGTCCTGATTCGATGTCATAGGGGTCCATTCCTGCCAGTCAATTCGATCGATCGCGCAAGGCTATTTCGGCGTTTCGCGATACGCCATCGACCCGGCGCTGTACAGGGTATTTGGAGTTCACTTTGCCAATTTGACAAGCGCGCGACCGATCCGTACTAACCGGCCCGGGCCCAGGTGGCGGAATTGGTAGACGCGCTGGCTTCAGGTGCCAGTGGCTTCACGGCCGTGAAGGTTCGAGTCCTTTCCTGGGCACCACTTTTGCCCAAGCCCACGATATCGAACGCGCTATCAGACGGTTCGATCGCCGGTCTGACGCGCCACCGAGTTCTGGACGAAATACATCGCCGCCGGCGGAATCATCGTCGTTGCGACGACGACATATCCCACCCAATCGAAATACCTGCGTCAAAGCCGCGAAAGCACTCGGAGGGAGGTGGCCTCGGTAGCACCTGTGAGGTGCTCGGGGTTGCAACGCCTGCGGTGGCGGGTATCCCGCACTGCTTCTGGGCCTTCCGCAGCGACTATGCCGAAGGCGTCACGCCGTCAGATCGTTCTCACCTTCGACGATCTTGCTGTTTTCGCGCGCTTCGACGCAATGCGATCGTCTCGTAACGTCAGTCTGTTGTGCAGCTTCGCTGCCAACCGTGTCAGTCGAGCTTTGATTCCGGAGTGGTGGGCAGCATATTCTTTGCCGTCGATCGGTGCCACGTGCGGGGGATCCCTATCGAGATAAGGCCGTCCGATTCCGAATTCTTTCCCGTGTGCATCGACCCAATTCCAGAGGATTTCACTGGAAATCAATCGCTGCGCCCGTGTCGCTCCATTTACGCTCACGATATCCGCCGCAAGTCCGTGGCCATAGCCTCCACGGAGGCTGCCACCATGATAGGATCTGTCGTTGGCCGCCTTAAGACCGCTTGCAATCGATTGACGATAGTCATCGCGGAATGCGCTGGTTATGCCAGGTGACAGCCCTGCTTCCTCAGCCGCATGAAGCATGTGAAACAGCTTCAGCTTGAAATCCCGATCCACGCCTCCGATCACGTAGTCCGCCATGGGCATGCCGACATGTTCGGCGGCCTTGGGGTCTTTCCACGCAAAATCCTCGTCGGCGAGTGTCGTAAAGGTCTTGGTGACAGTCACCAGTCTGCCCTTTTTCTTGACAGTCACTTTCCTGCGCTCTTGCGTCTTGATGGCGTCTTCCTTGGGCGTGCGTTGGTAAAGCGCCCACAGGTAACGATCGATGCAGGTATCTACGACGAAACACTCGTCGAGAACCTCGGTCGAGCCGACAGCCGGAATGGCGGCTTCGGGCTCCCGAGTCGCCATGTTCGTTTTAGCTACCTGATCCGGCAGTGTTTCAGGCGGCAGCATTTCCGATGAATCTGTCAACGCGGCTGTAACGGTCGATTCCGGTTCACGCGCCGCCGGTCTTGGTTCGGCGGCGGTGGCCTCCGTTATCGATCTGCTGGCAACCACTGCATCAGCGCTGCTCGACGCGATCGGCGGTGGTTTGTCGGCAAACGTGGCGTCAGCGGCAAGCAACGGCGCGACGCGGTCAATGATGGGTGCGGCGCCGGTATTATCGATTCCGGCAGAACTAAACGCAGCGAACGCAAGAACCGAAGCAGGTATAGCGACCTCTCTGCACAACGCTGCCATTGCTGCCAACCGCGGGTTCATGATCACCGTCTCCAATAGGGCCGGATTGCATAGCCAAACCTGTGGCGTCGACGATTTTGGGGTCATGATGTGGACAAGCAATGGCGAAGATTGCTGATATTCAATTTTCAGACGGGGTGTTGCTTAAATGCAACGTGTCGCCTTTTGAGCGCGCCGATCAGACCGTTCGATCGCCGGTCTGCCGCGCCACCGATTTCTGTACGAAATACATCGCAACCACCGAAATCATCGTCGTTGCGACGACGACATAGCCCACCCAGTCGAAATGCCTGAGCGAACCGTCGGCATTCTGGGCGATGATCGCGGCGGCCAGAACCGACCCGAGCCCGCCGGAGAACTGCTGCACGGAAGAACTCACGGCGCTGAAGGAGCCGCGCTGGCTGGGTTCGGGAATCGCCGAAATCAGCGCCTGTGATGGAATCATGCGCGAGAAGATGCCGACGAACATCAGAACGTTGACGACGATCGCGGTCGTCAATGTGACGTGACCGAGGTGGGTGTAGATCAGCACCATCACGACCGACACCGCGCAGCCGAAAGCAAAGGTGGGAAATTTGCCGAAAGCGTCGCTGGCTTTGCCGACCAGAGGTCCCATGAAAATGCTGAACAGGCCGGAGACCAGATAGATCGTCGGAAGGTGCACGATGTCGATTCCGAGATTGTGCACGGTGAAGGCGCTGCCGAACGGCATCATCATGAATCCGCCGGTCGCCAGCAGCGTCGTCACCGAGAATGCCAGCAAATAGCGGGGCTGCCTGACGGTTGCGATCAGATGCCGAAAAGCGTTTTGGTCCGGATTGAGACCAAGATGCTCGTTCACCGGCTTCATCACCAACAGGATGGCAGCCATCGCGACGATCGACAGGCCGACCAGCGCTGCGAAACAGACATGCCAGTTCCAGTGGTTGGACAGAAAAAGCCCGACCGGGATACCCAGCACCTGACTTGCCGCAAACGCGGTCTGCACAAGGCCCATGACCCGGCCGCGCAGGTGTAACGCGAACAGGTCGGTAATGATGGCCAGCACGATCGAGCCCATCACGCCGCCGAACAATCCGGAGACGATTCGGCCAAGCAGCAGCACGTGAAAGTTCGGCGCCACGGCGCAGAGAGCCGTGCCAAGGGTGAAGCCGACATAGAAAAACAACAGCAGGCGCTTGCGATCGAAACGATCGGCAAAGCCCGCCGCCAGGATGCCGGAAATCCCCGCGCTGAAGGCATAGGCCGAGACCGCCACGCCGAATTGCGCAGCGGTAATATCCAGCGCGGGCATCATGATGGCGCCGAGCGGCGACATGATCATGAAGTCGAGAATGATGGTGAACTGGACCAGCGCCAGCAACGCCACGATCAGCGACTGGTAAGGCGAAAAGCCGCGATCCAGCGCCTTCTGCTCGTCGATGGGCGCAACGAGAATTTCTTCAGTCATGACACTCATTCGAGGGGGGATAACGGACACAGCGTTAGTTCTTTTTTGACGCGTTTTCTTCACGCCAACCGGTACCCACGCCGGATCAAGTCCGGGGCAGGCTTTCGCTCGAAAACGCTATTGCCCCGCAACAGATGGGATGGACCCGGCGTCATTCCAAGACTTCATCCCGAGACGTTGGTGTAGAGCAGAAAAAGGTCAGCGGGGGTGTTGAAAAGCCAAAAGCAGGCGAGACTGCGGCTGCGGCGCTATTTTCTCGACCCAGGGAGCAGGCCTGCCGCTCGCCTCTTTCGGCTTTGGGCGGTAGGTTGTTTCGCGTCGATTCGACCCGAGACCCTGAGGCTCTTTCCCATGACCATCCGCCTGCATCGCGGCGACCTGCCTGACCTGTCCCGCTATACCGATTCGGTGGCGATCGATACCGAGACCATGGGGCTGCATCCGCATCGCGACCGGCTCTGCGTGGTGCAGCTGTCGAACGGCGATGGCAGCGCCGATGTGGTGCAGATTCCCAAGGATCATGGCAAGGGCCCAGCCGATGCACCGAACCTGAAGGCGCTGCTGGCCGATCCGAAGATCACCAAGATCTTTCACTTCGCGCGTTTCGATCTCGCCGCACTCTACAACGCCTTCGGGGTGATGGCGCAGCCGGCCTACTGCACCAAGATCGCCTCCCGGCTCTGCCGCACCTACACCGATCGGCACGGCCTGAAGGATCTGGTGCGCGAGCTGCTCAATGTCGATCTGTCGAAGCAGCAGCAATCCAGCGATTGGGGC
Organism: uncultured Pseudomonadota bacterium; assembly: GCA_963727225.1. Classification (GTDB taxonomy): domain Bacteria; phylum Pseudomonadota; class Alphaproteobacteria; order Rhizobiales; family Xanthobacteraceae; genus Bradyrhizobium. Next base: position 146,056 of record CAVSFN010000008.1, read on the forward strand.
GCGCAGACCCTGAGCGAGGCGCAACTGGCCTACGCGGCCTCCGACGTGCTTCATCTGCACGGCTTGCGCGAACGCCTCGATATCATGCTGGCGCGCGAGGACCGCTTGGCGCGGGCGCAGGCGTGTTTCGACTTTCTGCCGACGCGGGCCAAGCTCGATCTGGACGGCTGGGACACCGAGGACATCTTCGCCCATTCCTGAGACGCATTTTCGAGCGAGGCGGGTACCGGCTCGCGTGAAGAAAACGCGTCAAAACAGGAGATTAGAGCCCCGGTTCAGAACCGGGGCTCCAGGTCAAAACGCCGCTTTGCGCCGGGTATCGCCCCGTTTCGGTCACACTCGTAGCAGGTGGTCCGGGCTGCATTATCCGGCGATGCCGGGTAGAATGAGGGCGGCGCGAGCAGCCAGCGCTTTGGAGCCGCGGTGAATTCGATTCAGACCCCATCCTATCAAGCCGGAATGGACGCGCGCTTTGCCATCGCCGCGCGCCACAGCCGGATGGTGCGGGTACTGCGCGTCGCGGTGCCGGCGGCCGTGATCCTGGCAATGGCGACGATTGTCCTGGTATCGGTCTTCAATCCATTCCGGATGCTGACCAAGCTGCCGCTCGATATGGGATCCCTTGTTGTTTCCGGCACCAAGATCACGATGGAATCGCCGCATATGGCGGGCTACACCACCGATCAACGGCCATACGAGGTCTGGGCGAAAACCGCGACGCAGGATGTGACCGATCCGGATCACCTCGATCTCAAGACGATACGCGCCAAGCTGCTGGCGGAAGATCAGTCGACCGTCACGCTAATAGCCCGCACCGGGCTGATGGACACCAAGCAGCAGTTGCTCAATCTGCAAAAGGACATATTTTTGCAAACCTCCACAGGCTATGAAGCGCGGCTGTCGCAGGCATTTATCGATATGGCCAACGGCATCGTGACGTCAGATGAACATGTCGACGTAAAATTGACCGACGGAACGATTACTTCCGACCGGATCAAGATCACCGGAAACGGAGAGGTGATCAGGTTCGAAGGCAATGTGGTGATGCATTTGGACCATTTCGATACCGGCGGTACGCCGGCCGAGCCTGCGCCTGTGGCGCCTGAGCCCGCCGCCCGTCCCACCAAGACGCGATCTTCATCCGGCAAGACCGCCAACACGAAATGATTTTCAAGATGATGTTTTCTTCGCGCACCACCTCTCATCGAAGGATGGCTCATGGCGCCCGGACGGTCGCATTTGCGCTCGCGCTGATCGCCAGCGGGAAAGCCGTCGCGCAGAGCACGGCGCAGGGCGTGCCCAATGCCATGCAGGGTTTCTCGCAAAATCGCGACCAGCCGATTCAGATCGAGGCCGCCTCGCTGGAGATGCGCGACAAGAAAAAGGAGGCCACTTTCTCCGGCAACGTGAAGGTGGTGCAGGGCGATACGACCATGACGTCGAAGATCCTGGTGGTGTTCTACGAATCGGCCACGGCTCCCGCCGCGGCTCCGGCGGGCAATGCCAAGGCGGCCCCGAAAGCGGCGCCGATCCAGTCCGCGACCCCCGGTCCGGGCGGGAGTTCGTCGATCCGCCGGCTCGAAGCCAAAGGCAACGTGGTTGTCACCCAGAAGGATCAGGTCGTGACCGGCGAAACCGCGGTGTTCGACACCAAGACCAACCTCGTCACCATGGTCGGCGGCGCCGGTGGCGTGATCCTGACCCAGGGCAAGAACGTGCTGCGCGGTGATCGGCTGGTCGTGGATATGACGACGGGCGTGTCGCGGGTGGAATCCGACAGCGGCAAGGTGCAGGGCATGTTCCAGTCGTCGGGCCAGGGCGGACCGGCCATCCCGGGTGCGGCGCCACCAACACCGTCACCAGCGCCGGGCGTCTCAAATAAACCGAAATAATATCAAATGCTTGTTGGCTAATGGGGGGCGGTGAGGTTGAAGCTCGCCGCGCGAGCCTGTATCTACCGGACAATCTACACAAGGCCCGGCGGCGCGGTCCGCGCCTCGTATCGGGGGTGTTTCGCTGGGCAAGAGACATCCATTCATTCATGTTGCGCGAACGAATCGAAACGCCGCGGCGAGCTGCGGGCTAACCGTGAAAGGCTGAACGAAGCGCGGATGGTTGATTTACTCGGCATGTTCCGTCGACGCCCGGCGAAACGCGGTCCGGCTGGATTTGCGCGCTCGCACGCGGACATCACCGCGCTCGGCGACGCCATGGGCGACATGCTGTCGGCGCCGGTACGCGACGCCCCTCCGCTTGCCCGCCAAACGCCGGTGCCGAAAGTGGAAGCGCCCCGGCCGGAAAAGCCGCGTCCGGCGCCGCGCGCCAAGACCAACGGCGCTGCCGCCGCGCCGCGGCTGGCGACGCGGGCAGGCTATCTGGCTGTGCACAGCGTGGAAAAGAGTTTCGGCACCCGCCAGGTCGTGCGCGGTGTCAGCATCTATGTCCGCCGCGGCGAGGCGGTCGGGCTGCTGGGCCCGAACGGCGCCGGCAAGACCACGGTGTTCTACATGATCACCGGCCTGATCCCGGCCGACCGGGGCACCATCGAGCTCGACGGCCACGACGTCACCAAACTGCCGATGTATCAGCGCGCCCGGCTCGGGATCGGCTATTTGCCGCAGGAGGCGTCGATCTTTCGCGGCCTCAGCGTCGAGCAGAACATTCGCGCGGTGCTGGAGGTGGTCGAACCCTCCAGGAAAAAGCGCGAAGCCGAACTGGATTCCCTGCTCGATGAATTCAACATCGCGCGGCTGCGCAAGACGCCCTCGATTGCGCTGTCCGGCGGTGAACGGCGCCGCGTCGAGATCGCGCGCGCGCTCGCAACCCGTCCCAATTACATGCTGCTCGACGAGCCGTTCGCCGGTATCGATCCGATCGCGGTGGGCGATATTCAGGACCTGGTCCGCCACCTCACCAATCGCGGCATCGGCGTGCTGATTACCGACCACAATGTGCGGGAAACGCTGGGACTGACCGACCGCGCCTATATCGTCTATGCCGGCGAGATCTTGACCGAAGGCAATCCGGATGAAATCGTCAACAACCCGGATGTACGCCGCCTTTACCTTGGCGAGGAATTCCGCCTTTAGTCCATTTTTCCAGTTCGTCAAGCCGTGTACATCGGCTTTGGACTAGTTTAAGCAAGAATCGGACCAACTTTAGTGGATCGGTTCTTGCTTCCATGGCTCTGACGCAGAGATTAGAGTTCCGCCAGTCCCAGTCGCTGGTGATGACGCCGCAGCTGATGCAGGCGATCAAACTGCTGCAGCTGTCGAATCTCGACCTCTCGGCCTTTGTCGAGGAGGAACTGGAACGAAATCCGCTGCTGGAGCGCGCCAGCGACGGTACCGAGCCCCCGGTGGCCGGCGAACCGGTGCCGGAGAGGGGCGAATTTTCCGACCGTGACGAGCCGGGATCCGCCTTTGGCGACGAGGCGACCGCCGAGCGTTCCGAAATGGCCGGCGGCCCCGCCGGCGATGGTTTCGAGCCGGTCCAGGAAGAATGGATGAACCCCGACCTCGGCAGCCGCGCCGAGATCGAGCAGACCCTCGACACCGGCCTCGACAATGTGTTTTCCGAGGAGCCTGCCGAAGCCGCCGCGCGGACCGCGCAGGATGCGGCGCCGACCGCCTACACCGAGTGGGGTGGCGGCGCCTCCAACGACGACAGTTACAATCTGGAAGCCTTTGTCGCCGCCGAGGTCACGCTCGGCAGTCACCTCGCCGAGCAATTGGCGGTGGCTTTTGCCGCGCCCGCGCAGCGCATGATCGGGCAATACCTCATCGATCTGGTCGACGAGGCCGGCTATCTGCCGCCGGATCTGGGCCAGGCCGCCGAGCGGCTCGGGGCTTCGCCCTCGGATGTGGAAGCGGTTCTCGCGGTGCTGCAGAAATTCGATCCGCCCGGGGTCTGTGCGCGGAATTTAAGCGAATGCCTTGCGATCCAGTTGCGTGAACTCAATCGCTATGACCCTGCGATGCAGGCTCTGGTCGAGCATCTCGACCTCCTGGCCAAGCGCGATATCGCGGGCTTGCGAAAATTCTGCGGCGTCGATGATGAAGACATCACCGACATGATCGCTGAAATTCGCCGTCTCGATCCGAAGCCGGGACTGAAATTCGGCTCGGCGCGGCTGCAGACCATGGTGCCGGATGTCTATGTGCGGCCCGGGCCCGATGGCGGCTGGCATGTCGAACTCAACAGCGACACCCTGCCGAGGGTGCTGGTCAATCAGGTCTATTATACCGAGCTGTCGAAGACGATCCGCAAGGACGGCGACAAATCCTATTTCACCGATTGCCTGCAGAATGCGACGTGGCTGGTGCGCGCGCTGGATCAGCGCGCCCGTACCATTCTGAAAGTCTCAACCGAGATCGTGCGCCAGCAGGACGGCTTCTTCACCCACGGCGTGGCGCATCTGCGGCCGCTCAACCTCAAGGCCGTGGCGGATGCGATCCAGATGCATGAATCGACGGTGTCGCGGGTGACCGCCAACAAATACATGGCGACCAATCGCGGCAGTTTTGAATTGAAGTATTTCTTCACCGCGTCGATCGCGTCGGCCGACGGCGGCGAGGCCCATTCGGCGGAGGCGGTCCGCCATCACATCAAGCAGCTGATCGATGCGGAAAACCCGTCGATGATCCTCTCCGACGACACCATCGTGGAACGATTGCGCGAGTCCGGCATTGATATCGCCCGCCGCACTGTCGCGAAGTACCGCGAAGCGATGCGGATTCCGTCTTCGGTGCAGCGCCGCCGTGACAAGCAAAGCATGCTCGGCGCGGCGCTCTCGGCGCCCGCCGCGTCCACCGACCGGTCCCGCGACGTCGCGCCGGCTTGATTGCGTCCCGGTCAAATCGGAATAGTTTCGGGTCACCAGACCAATCGAGGCAGCAAATGACTCTCCGGATCTCGGGAAAAAGCATCAACGTCGGCGACGCGCTGCGCGGGCGTGTCAGCGAGCGCACCGATGAAGTGCTGCGAAAATATTTCGACGGCAATTATTCCGGCCACATCACGCTGAGCAAGGATGGTTTCGGTTTCCGCACCGACTGCGCGCTGCATCTGGATTCCGGAATTACGCTTGAGGCCGACTCCAACGCCGCCGATGCCTATGCCAGCGCCGACCAGGCTTTGGCCATGATCGAGAAGCGGCTGCGGCGCTACAAGAGCCGCCTCAAGGATCGTTCCGCCCGCAAATCCCACGCCGCCGCGATGGCCATCGCGGAGATCGGCGCGGCGACGCTGGATGCGCCAAGTTACGTCATCGAGGCGCCGGCGGCCGAGAGCGAAGACGAGGTCAACGGCTACAATGCCGTGATCATCGCCGAGGCCACCACGTCGCTGAGACGGTTTTCCGTCAGCGAAGCCGTGATGGAGCTGGACCTGACCGGGGCGGCCTGCATCGTGTTCCAGCACGGCGGCAGCGGCCGGGTGAACATCATTTACCGGCGGCCGGACGGCAATGTCGGCTGGATCGATCCGCCGGTGATTAAGTCGGGGGGTTAGAGGCCCCCGGCATTGACGCCCCGGGGCCTCCTCCCTATGGTCCGCCGCCCCAAAAGGGGAGGGTCGGGAACCATTTCGTGGGAGTTGGCACCGGTCTTGCGTTGGAGTAGAAGCCCCTCAACTGGACCCAGGTGGTGCCTGCCTTCTGCCCATCTTCTTGACGCCGCTTATCTGAAGCCCATTTCGTAACCTGACGGCTAAATTCACCTCGGAACGCCCCATGACGATTACCGATCTGGTCGCACCCGAGGCGATCCTCCCGGCGTTGAAGGTCAACAGCAAGAAGCAGGCGCTGCAGGAACTGGCGGCACGCGCTTCCGTGCTGACCGGACAAAACGAACGCGCGGTTTTCGAGGTTCTGCTGCAGCGGGAGAAGCTCGGGACCACCGCTGTCGGCTATGGCGTCGCCATCCCGCACGGCAAGCTTCCCAAGCTGGAAAAACTGTTCGGCCTGTTTGCCCGGCTCGAACGCCCGATCGATTTTGAGGCGATGGACGGCCAGCCGGTCGACCTCGTATTCCTGCTGCTGGCGCCGGAAGGCGCAGGCGCCGATCACTTAAAGGCGCTGGCGCGGATCGCGCGGCTGTTGCGCGATCAGGACGTCGCCAAGAAGTTGCGCGCCTCACGCGACGCCCAGGCGATCTATTCGGTATTGGCATTGCCGCCGGCGAGCGCGGCGTAGTGCACAAAAAACGCGAGCCCGTCCGCGATCAATCGAGGACAGGCCCGCGTGTTGTAAAATTCCTCACAATGTCGCGGATCAGCGACATCGGAAAGCCCTGCGCCAGTGACAGCAGCAACAGCTGCGTCAGTGACACCGGCAAGAGCCTGCGTCAGTGCACGCTGACGGCCTGCAATTCGTTGCTCCAGGCATTGGCGATCGCAGCTTCCCGGCTATCGGTCAGCATGATCGGCGTGCCGTCGGCGGCGTGGAGCGCAAATAGCTTCAGTCCCGGCGCGATCTTCGGCGCCTGCGGAAACAGTCCCGGTACGTCCTCGGAACGGATCTGCTTCACATAGGCGATATGGCCTTCGCCCAGGCTCGCCAGCGTCTCGGTGGAGACGCTCGCAGGTTCAAACGCAACACTACCTTCAGTCATGGTCTCGACTCCTCTGTGAGACTAAGCGGTCGAGTCCGCTACTCGTTCCATTATTCGTGTTCATTGATAGCAATTGTCTTAACGATCTTCTCCGGCTCGGGCCGGGCCAGATCGATCGACAACAGCCCGTTTTTCAAGTCCGCGCCCAGCACCTGCATCCCCTCCGCCAGCACGAAGGTGCGCTGGAAGTGGCGCGCGGCGATGCCGCGATGGATGTACTGCCGGGCCTTGTCGTCCTGCTGGCGACCCCGAATGACGAGCTGGTTTTCCTCAATGGTTACATCGAGTTGGTCGCGGGTGAAACCTGCGACCGCGAGCGTGATGCGCAAGCGTTCGGGCTGCCCGTCGCTGCGATCGCAGCGCTCGATGTTGTAGGGAGGATAACCGTCGGCGCCTTTGACGACGCGATCGAGCACACGCTCGATTTCGTCGAATCCCAGCAAGAACGGACTGGATAACGAAGGAACACGAGACATATTTTACAAAGTCCTCTCGAAGCGACTTTGAAGTTCAGGGCCCTTGCGGCACCCCATTTTTGGCCAGCCGACGAATCTGCCGTCCGGTCAGCCATGAATATGGGCATCATTTGAAGGTCGTTCAAGCACCTCCCGGAACGCGCAAGAATGGCTCCGAAAGGGCCAAAATCAGCGCTTTCGTTCGGTGCCGCAGACCACCCCCTTGGCTATCAGGGCATCGACCTCCTCCGTCGAATACCCGAATTCGGCCAGCACCGCGGTTGAGTGCTCGCTGAATTTCGGCGGCACGCTCCGCAGGCTTGCCTTGCTGCGTTCGAAGCGGATCGGCGAGGCCACCCCCCTGTACCAGTCCTTGGCAATCACGTCGCCGCGATGGACGGTGTGGGCGCTGGTTAACGCGGTGTCGATCGATTGTACCGGTCCGGCCGGCAATCCGGCGGCGAGCAGGCGATCGCATAGCGGCTCGGCGTCGTGTTGGCTGAACACGGCGGCGAGCTCGGCGCGCAGCGCGTCGCGGTTGGCGACGCGGTCCTTGTTGCGGGCAAAGCGTGCATCCGTGCCGAGTTCGGGCTTGCCGATCTCCTTGGCGAGCTTGCGGAAGGTGCCGTCATTGCCGACGCCAATGAAAATATCGGCGGTCCGCGTCGGGAAGATCGCGTAGGGCACGAGGTTAGGATGCTCGTTGCCGGTGAGCTGCGGCGGCTTGCCGTGCATGAAATAATTCGCGGCATGCGGATGCATGATGGCGAGGCCGGTTTCGTAAAGTGTCGTCTCGAGAAACTGCCCGACGCCGGATTTCTGTCGTTCCGACAGCGCCATCAGGATGCCGATCGCGGCGTAAAGCCCGGTGGTGATATCCACCAGCGGGACGCCGATGCGCATCGGTCCGCTTTGCGGCGAGCCGGTCGCGGCGATCATCCCGGTCATGGCCTGAATGATGGCGTCATAGCCGGGATTGCCGCCGCGCGGGCCATCGCCGCCGAAGCCTGAAATCCGGCAGTGCACCAGCCGCGGAAATTTCGCGCGCAGCACCGCGTTGCCGATGCCCCATTTGTCGAGCGTACCCGGCTTGAAATTCTCGATCAGGACGTCGGCGCTCTCCAGCATCTTCATCAGCACGACGCGGCCGCCTTCCGAGGCGAGGTCGAGTCCGATCGAGCGCTTGTTGCGGTTGATGCCGACGAAATAGGCCGCGTCGTCGTCATGGAACGGCGGTCCCCAGTCGCGCACCTCGTCACCGGCGGGCGGCTCGACCTTGATGACGTCGGCGCCGTGATCGGCGAGGATTTGGGTGCAGTAGGGTCCGCCGAGAACGCGCGTGAGGTCGATCACGCGCAATCCAGTCATCGCGCCGGGCGCGTTTTGAGAACTCATGGAAAACAACCTTCGCTCACAGCGGGATCAATCGGAACGGAAAGAGCGTTCGGTTCCCAGAGCTAGCGAGGTTCGGCCGCGCCAGCAATGCTTTCTGGCGCGTAGGCTCATGTCACGATGGCCGTCGAGATGGCTGCGCCACGCGTAGCTCGAAGGGCGAAGCGTGGTGGAGCCAGGCGGGATCGAACCGCCGACCTCTTGCATGCCATGCAAGCGCTCTCCCAGCTGAGCTATGGCCCCTTATGCCTTCCGCGCGCCTGAGCAACGCGCGGGCGAAAACCCTGAACACAGTTCAGGGCTTATCTCAAGTCTCCTCGTCGCCGCCGACGTCGCCGATGATGTCGGTGACGTCTTCGTCGCCCTCTTCTTCATCGGCGATGAAGGTGGAATCGTCATCGTCGTCGTCTTCAATGGTCTCGTCGATTTCGATGTCGTCTTCCGACTCCGGAACGACCGCCTTGACCTTGCCGCTGTTCTCCTCGGCGTCGGCTTCCTCGAGCGGCACCAACTCTTCAGCCTCGACCGGCTCCGGCGTGGCTTCGGCCGCGGAAGCGGCGGCCGCGGCACTGGCGCGCGCGGCGGCGTCGGCGCGGGTCCGCGGCGGCGGGATCGGCGCAATCGGCACGACCTCGCCGGTGTAGGGTGAAATCACCGGGTTCTTGTTGAGGTCGTAGAATTTCTTGCCTGTCGTCGGGCAAATACGTTTGGTTCCGAGATCGGATTTGGCCACGGGTGGAATCCTGGGAATTTTCGAAAAACGGTGCTTCACTTGGCTAGTTGCCGCGCCGCTGTCAATAGCGCTTTGCGGGAGCCTGACGGATGCGTGACGCCGCGCGGCCTATGTGATACCTGCCGCCCGCGCAGAGGACACATTCTTGACCCATTCCGACCACCCGGCCGATCACCCGACGCCGCTTGAAGCCCGTTCGAGCGGTCCCCTCGCCGGGAAGGTCCGCGTTCCCGGTGACAAATCGATTTCGCACCGTGCCCTGATTTTGGGCGCGCTGGCCGTCGGCGAAACCCGGATATCGGGGCTGCTCGAAGGCGAGGACGTCCTCAACACCGCCAAGGCGATGCGGGCGCTGGGTGCCCAGGTGGAGCGAACCGGGGCGTTCGCCTGGTCGGTACACGGTGTCGGGGTCGCCGGATTGGCACAGCCGGAGACGCCGCTCGATTTCGGCAATTCCGGCACCGGCTGCCGGCTGGTGATGGGGGCTGTGGCGGGCTGTCCGGTTACGGCGGTCTTTGATGGCGACGCGTCGCTGCGCGGCAGGCCGATGCGGCGAGTGCTCGATCCGCTGGAATTGATGGGCGCGCGGGTGGGCGCGAGCGGGGACGGCGGCCGCCTGCCGCTGACGCTCCACGGCGCGCGCGATCCGCTGCCGATTCTCTACCGTACACCGGTGGCATCGGCGCAGATCAAATCAGCGGTGCTGCTGGCAGGTCTCGCCGCCCCCGGCGTGACCACCGTGATCGAGACCGAAGCCAGCCGCGACCACACCGAACTGATGCTGAAGCATTTCGGCGCGCAGATCACCTCATTGCCCGAGGGCAGCCATGGCCGCAAAATCTCGCTCACCGGCCAGCCCGAGCTGCGCGGCGCGCCGGTTGTGGTGCCGGCCGATCCGTCCTCAGCGGCGTTTCCGACTGTGGCGGCGCTGATCGTCGAAGGTTCCGACATCGTGCTCTCGGACGTCATGACCAATCCGCTGCGCACCGGACTGTTCACGACGTTGCGCGAGATGGGGGCGTCGATCGAGGAAAGCCATGTTCGCGGCGATGCCGGCGAACCGATGGCGCAGTTCCGGGTCCGTGCCTCGAAACTGCGGGGCGTCGAGGTGCCGCCCGAGCGGGCGCCCTCGATGATCGACGAATATCTGGTGCTGGCGGTGGCGGCGGGCTTCGCCGAAGGCACCACCATCATGCGCGGCCTGCAGGAATTGCGCGTCAAGGAATCCGACCGGCTGGAAGCGACCGTCGCGATGCTGCGCGTCAATGGCGTCACGGTCGAGATCTCGGGCGACGACATGATCGTCGAAGGCAAGGGTCATGTTTCGGGCGGAGGTCTCGTCGCCACGCACATGGATCATCGCATCGCGATGTCGGCGCTGGTGATGGGGCTGGCCTCCGACAAGCCGGTCAGGGTCGACGATACCGCCTTCATCGCCACCAGCTTTCCTGATTTCATCCCGATGATGCGCGGATTGGGGGCGGAGTTTTCATGATCATCGCCATCGACGGACCGGCAGCGTCAGGAAAAGGCACGCTCGGCAAGCGGCTCGCCAAGCATTACGGCTATCGCCACTTGGATACCGGCGTGATCTACCGCGCGGTGGCCAAGGCCTTGTTGGATGCCGGTGCCGACCTGACCGATGAAGTGCTGGCGCTTTCGGCAGCACTTGAGCTCGATCCCGAAAAGTTCGGCAATCCCGCGCTGAAGACCCAGGAGGTGGGTGACGCCGCCTCGGTGGTTTCAGCGATCCCGAAAGTGCGGGAGGCGCTATTGAACTTTCAGCGGCAATTCGCCGCGGATCCGCCGGGCGCGGTGCTTGACGGGCGCGACATCGGGACCGTGATCTGCCCGCATGCCGATGTGAAGATCTTCGTCATTGCCGACCCGAAAGTCCGGGCCCGCCGCCGCACCCTGGAGGCCCGAGCCAGGGGTGAGGACGCCGACGAGGCGGCGGTGCTGGCCGATATCCTCAAGCGCGACGAACGCGACCAAAATCGTGCCACCGCGCCCCTGAAAGCCGCCCCGGATGCGCACTTGCTGGATAACTCGCATTTGGATATAGAAGGCGGCGTCCGGGCCGCCATCGACATTGTCGAGGCCGTCCGAGCGGGCCGGCAGCGGGTTTGAGCGCTTCAAATTAGCGAGCGCTTTCAAACTAAACCGCTGCCGTCATTGGAGGAAAGCCCGCTCCAGGTTCTTGTCGTCGATAGCTCGCTTACAGGCCCCGGACATCAAGTCACGCGTATTCTTTTCGCAAAACCGGTATCCACTTTTGCGGAATACGCGCAATCAACGTATCGAACGTGCAGGCATGCTGCCGGCCCGCTTTTGCAATTTTTTGCAAACAGCGGTCGTTAGGGTTTGCGGACCTCTGACACTTCACGCGCGATGCGCCCTTTAACCCGAATGGCCGGCGACACCCGCATCTGGAGAACAAATGGCTTCGACTGCTACTTCCTATAATCCTTCCCGCGACGATTTTGCCGCGATGCTCGACGAGTCCTTTGCCGGCGGCAATCTGCAGGAAAGCTCCGTCATCAAGGGCATCGTTGTTGCGATCGAGAAGGACATGGCCGTCATCGATGTCGGCCTGAAGACCGAAGGCCGCGTAGCGCTGCGTGAATTCGCAGGACCCGGCCGCGACAGCGAACTCAAGGTCGGCGATCAGGTCGAGGTATTTCTCGACCGCATCGAGAATGCGCTCGGCGAGGCCGTGTTGTCGCGCGACAAGGCGCGCCGCGAGGAAAGCTGGGGCAAGCTCGAGAAGGCCTTCAACAACAACGAGAAGGTGCACGGCGTCATCTTCAATCAGGTCAAGGGCGGCTTCACCGTCGATCTCGACGGCGCGGTGGCCTTCCTGCCGCGCTCGCAGGTCGATATCAGGCCGATCCGCGACGTCGCACCGCTGATGAACAACTCGCAGCCGTTCCAGATCCTCAAGATGGATCGCCGCCGCGGCAACATCGTGGTCTCGCGCCGCACCGTGCTGGAAGAGACCCGCGCCGAACAGCGCCAGGAACTGGTGCAGAATCTCGAAGAAGGTCAGGTCATCGACGGCGTCGTCAAGAACATCACCGATTACGGTGCGTTCGTTGATCTCGGCGGCATCGACGGCTTGTTGCACGTCACCGATATCGCCTGGCGCCGGGTCAACCACCCGACCGAAGTTCTGACCATCGGGCAGACGGTGAAGGTGAAGATCATCAAGATCAATCACGAAACCCACCGCATCTCGCTCGGCATGAAGCAGCTGCTGGACGATCCGTGGCAGGGCATCGAGGCGAAGTATCCGCTCAATGCGCGCTTCACCGGCCGCGTCACCAATATCACCGACTACGGCGCGTTCGTCGAACTGGAGCCGGGCATCGAAGGCCTGATCCACGTCTCGGAAATGTCGTGGACCAAGAAGAACATGCACCCCGGCAAGATCGTTTCGACCTCGCAGGAAGTCGAAGTGCAGGTTCTCGAAGTCGATTCGGTCAAGCGCCGGATTTCGCTCGGCCTCAAGCAGACCATGCGCAATCCCTGGGAAGTGTTCGTCGAAAAGTTCCCGGTGGGATCGACGGTCGAAGGCGAGGTCAAGAACAAGACCGAATTCGGTCTGTTCCTCGGGCTCGAGGGCGACGTCGACGGCATGGTCCATCTGTCCGATCTCGACTGGAAGCTTCCGGGCGAGCAGGTGATCGACAACTTCAAGAAGGGCGACATGGTCAAGGCCGTGGTGCTCGATGTCGATGTCGAGAAGGAGCGCATCTCGCTCGGCGTCAAGCAGCTCGAGGGCGATCCGTTCGCCGAGCCGGGCGACGTCAAGAAGGGCGCGGTCGTGACCTGCGAAGTGCTCGAGGTGAAGGAATCCGGCATCGACGTCAGGATCGCCGGCACCGACTTCACCACCTTCATCAAGCGGTCCGAACTGGCGCGCGAGCGCTCCGACCAGCGCGCCGAGCGTTTCGCCGTCGGCGAAAAGGTCGATGCGCGGGTGATCCAGTTCGACAAGAAGGCCCGCAAGGTGCAGGTCTCGATCAAGGCGCTGGAAGTCGCCGAGGAGAAGGAAGCCATCGCGCAATACGGCTCCTCCGATTCCGGGGCGACGCTGGGCGATATTCTCGGCACCGCGCTGAAACAGCGCAACGACAAGTAAGCCGCCGGCTTTCTCGTCTTTATCCATCGGGCCCCGGTTTCGACCGGGGCCCTTTTCGTGATCGGCCAATTTTTATCCGCAGGTCCTGTTGTTTGCCCCGTGATTTCGGCGTTTGCCGGGACCCACGGGTCGCCGGGGCCTTGTTTTCTTCATATTGCGCCGCAATTGATGTAATTGTGACACGGCATCTTAGGGCTGCGCAGAGAAGACCGTGCGACCGCAAAGCCGTTTCCGGGAGAATTTTCGATGTCGCTTGATTCAGACGTGATCGTGGATCGCCGCAGGATACGCCGCAAGCTGACGTTCTGGCGCGTGGTCGCAGCCCTGCTAGCGATCGCGGCGGTGATCATCATTGGCTCGATCGCGACCCCAGGCGGGCGCGGTGCGTTCACCGCGAGGGGGTCGATCGCCCGCGTCAATATCGAGGGCCTGATTCGCAGCAATCAGGATCGCGTCGAGGCGCTGGAGCGGTTGGCGGATTCGAAAGCGGCTGCCGTCATTGTGCACATCAATTCACCCGGCGGCACCACCGCCGGTTCCGAGCAATTGTACGACGCGCTGGTGCAACTGAAGGCGAAGAAGCCGCTGGTCGTGGTCGTTGAGGGACTGGCGGCATCGGGCGGCTACATCACCGCCATCGCGGCCGATCACATCGTCGCCCAGCAGACCTCGCTGGTCGGCTCGATCGGCGTGTTGTTCCAGTTTCCGAATTTTACCGACTTGATGAAAACCGTCGGCGTCAAGGTCGAGGAAGTAAAATCCTCGCCATTGAAGGCGGCGCCCAACGGGTTTGAGCCGACCAGCCCGGAAGCGCGGGCCGCGCTCGAACTCGCTGGTGAAGGACTCCTATGCGTGGTTTCGCGACCTCGTGAAATCGCGGCGCGGCATGGACGATGCGTTGCTGGACAAAGTCGCCGACGGACGTGTCTTCACCGGCCGCCAAGCGGTCGATCTGAAGCTGGTCGATCAACTCGGCGACGAGAAAACCGCTGTTGCATGGCTGGTCGCCCAGAAAGGCATCAAGAGCGACCTGCCGGTGCACGACTTCAAGCTCGCGCCGCGTTTCGGCGACCTGACCTTTTTGCGAACCGCGGCGTCCATTACCCTGGACGCGCTCGGCTTGAGTGCGATTGCGCGGCAAGTCGAGCAAACTGGCGTCGCGCAGGCGGTCGACCGCCTCGGTCTCGATGGCATGCTAGCGTTATGGCGCCCTGCGGGAACCAATTGAACCGGGCCAACCCGGTTCTGTGCGGTCCTCCCGCATTGCGAGTGTTGTCGCAAATCCCCAATCCGGCCATTTGTCACGCGTTTTCGCGCCGACCATTTTCATTTAGCGTCTTGACAGTTCAAGCCATTTTCACGGAAATGGATGTCCGCATGTTCCCGGGTCCCAGTCTCGATGATCAAATCCGAACTTGTTCAGCGTATCGCCGAGCACAACCCGCATCTCTATCAACGGGATGTGGAGAACATTGTGAACGCGATCCTCGATGAAATCGTCGCCGCGCTTGCGCGGGGCGACCGGGTCGAACTGCGCGGATTCGGCGCATTTTCGGTCAAGCATCGCCCCGCCCGCGCCGGCCGCAATCCGCGCACCGGCGCCCATGTGCCGGTGGATCAAAAGAGCGTACCGTTTTTCAAGACCGGCAAGGAAATGCGCGAACGGCTGAACCGCGACGAAGGTGCCCCCGAAGCCGGCGCCTAGCCGTTTTGCATCGCGCGTATTCGAGTCAAAAACTGGTCTCGTATTTGTTGAAAATGCGCCCACCGATCTCCAGCCACGCGAGAGATGGTCATGCGAAAATTCCTCTCGACCCTGGTGTTGGTACTGCTGGGCCTGATCTTCATCGTGTTTGCGGTCGCCAATCGCCATCTGGTGACGGTGTCGCTTGATCCGTTCAATTCCAGCGATCCATCGGTTGGGTTGAGGCTGCCGCTGTTCGTCGTGATCATCGCGGTGGCGATCGCGGGCGTGGTGGCGGGTGGCGCGGCGACCTGGTTCCGGCAGCGGCGCTGGCGGCGCGCGGCCCGCCAATACGAAGCCGATGCGCGGCAGGCACGGGCGCAACTGGCTGATCTGCGTGGCAGCGGCGCCACGTCTGCGCGATACGACCTGCAGCGTCTTCCCGGCCCGTCGCAGGGCGGCGGATACGGGGCCGGTGGGCGAGACAAGCAGGGCGCGACGTTGTAGAACCCGCCGCATCGCATCGCTGTTCCGGCCTGCCCCCAAACCGTGCCCTGAAACATGTCTTTAATCGTCAAAATTTGCGGCCTGTCCACGCGCGAGACGCTCGACGTCGCGCTGCAAGCCGGCGCTGACATGGTGGGATTCGTGTTTTTTCCGGCCTCGCCCCGTCATATCGGCCTGAATACGGCACGCGATCTGGGCAGGCAGGCCAAGGGGCGCGCCCTGAAGGTGGCGCTGACGGTCGACGCCGACGACGCGACACTCGCCAACGTTGTCGAGGCGCTGCAGCCGGATATCCTGCAATTGCACGGCAGGGAGACCGTGGCGCGGCTGCGCGATATCAAGCAAACCTTCGGGTTGCAGGTGATGAAGGCGATCGCGGTGGAAACCCAGGCCGATCTCGCAGCGCTGCCCGGCTACGCCGCGGTTGCCGATCGTATCCTGTTCGACGCCCGCGCTCCTGCGGAAGCCACCCGGCCTGGCGGCCTCGGCGCCGTGTTCGATTGGCATGTGCTTGAAAACCTCGACCTCAAACGGCCGTTCATGGTCTCCGGCGGCCTTCATGCCGGGAATGTCGCGGAGGCCGTTCGGGTCAGCCGCGCCGGCGGCGTGGATGTTTCCTCGGGCGTGGAACGCGCGCCCGGCGTCAAGGATCCCGAGATGATCCGAGCTTTTATTCGCACCGCCCGCGCCACCGAAGAGTTGATCACTTGATGAATCAGAACCTGCCCAATTCCTTTCGCAGCGGTCCGGACGAGCGCGGCCATTTCGGCATATTCGGCGGACGTTTTGTCGCCGAAACGCTGATGCCGCTGATCCTCGATCTGGAGAAGGCCTACGCCGACGCCAAGGCCGACCCGGCGTTCCAGGCCGAAATGAACGGCTATCTCAAGGACTATGTCGGCCGACCCTCGCCGCTCTATTTCGCCGAGCGCCTGACCGAACATCTCGGCGGCGCCAAAATCTATTTCAAGCGCGAAGAGCTCAACCACACCGGCTCGCACAAGGTCAACAACGTGCTCGGCCAGATCATGGTGGCGCGGCGCATGGGCAAGCGGCGCATCATTGCCGAAACCGGCGCCGGCCAGCATGGCGTCGCCACCGCGACTTTGTGCGCGCGGTTCGGGCTCGACTGCGTGGTCTATATGGGTGCGGTCGATGTCGAGCGGCAGCAGCCTAATGTCATCCGCATGGAAATGCTGGGCGCCAAGGTGATCCCGGTGCAATCCGGCTCGCGCACGTTAAAAGACGCGATGAACGACGCACTGCGTGACTGGGTCACCAATGTGCACGACACCTTCTACTGCATCGGCACCGTTGCGGGGCCGCACCCCTATCCGATGATGGTGCGCGACTTCCAGTCGGTGATCGGCGTCGAGACCCGCGCGCAGATGCAGGCCGCCGAGGGCCGCCTGCCGGATTCCCTGATTGCCTGTATCGGCGGCGGCTCCAACGCGATGGGGCTGTTTCACTCGTTCCTTGATGATCCAGCAATCGAGATTTTCGGCGTCGAAGCCGCCGGCCACGGCCTGACACAACTGCATGCGGCATCGATCGCCGGCGGCCGGCCGGGCGTGCTGCATGGCAACCGCACCTATTTGCTGATGGACGAGGACGGCCAGATCCAGGACGCGCATTCGATTTCAGCGGGGCTGGATTATCCCGGCATCGGGCCTGAACATTCCTGGCTGCACGAAACCGGCCGGGTGAAATATCTGTCCGCGACCGACGACGAAGCGCTGGCGGCGTTTCAATTGCTGTCGCGGCTGGAAGGCATCATTCCGGCGCTCGAGCCGGCCCATGCCATCGCCAAAGTCATGGAACTGGCGCCGAAGCGGCCGAAAGATCACCTGATGGTGGTCAATCTCTCCGGCCGCGGCGACAAGGATATTCCTCAAGTGGCGGATATTTTGCGGGGGAAGAAGAAATGACCACCCGCATCGACGCACGTTTCGCTGAGCTGAAGAAACAGGACCGCGCGGCCTTCATCACCTTTTTGATGGCCGGCGATCCCGATCCCGCGACCTCGCTCGATATCATCAAGGCCTTGCCGAAAGCCGGCGCCGACATCATCGAGATCGGCATGCCGTTCACCGATCCAATGGCGGACGGTCCGGCGATTCAGGCGGCGGGGTTGCGCGCGTTGAAAGCCGGCATGACCCTGAAAAAAACCCTGGCGATGGTGCGCGAGTTTCGAACTGGCGACACCACCACGCCACTGGTGCTGATGGGCTATTACAATCCGATCTACATCTACGGCGTCGACAAGTTTCTGACGGATGCAAAGTCCGCCGGCGTTGACGGGCTGATCATTGTCGATCTGCCGCCGGAGGAAGACACCGAATTGTGCCTGCCGGCGATGAGAGCGGGGCTGAATTTCATCCGGCTGGCGACCCCGACCACCGACGACAAGCGGCTGCCCGCGGTGCTCGCCAATACTTCCGGCTTTGTCTATTACGTCTCCATCACCGGCATTACCGGCAGCGCCAGCGCCGATACCGCCGTGGTCGGGCAGGCTGTCGCCCGCATCAAGCGGCATACCCAATTGCCGGTTTGTGTCGGCTTTGGCATCCGGACCCCGGAGGCCGCGCGCGGGATCGCGCAACGTGCCGACGGCGCGGTGGTTGGCACGGCGCTGGTCGATGCCTTGCGCGGCAGCCTCGATGCCGAAGGCCGCGCCACTGCCGCAACCGTCGGTGCGGTGGCCGATCTGACGGCCTCCCTGGCGCAGGGCGTGCGGGGAGCCAAGCAGGCTGCGGAATAAGCCGCAATTGCGGCGGGGACAGGCGGCTTGCCGGGCACCGTCCGGCCCGCCATATAATTCAGGCGATTGCCGCTTGATCGCCATTCGGAGCGAACCATGAACTGGCTCACCAACGTCGTCCGGCCGAAGATACGCAACATCCTGCGCCGCGAAACGCCGGAGAATTTGTGGATCAAATGCCCGGATACCGGGCAACTTGTTTTCTACAAGGATGTCGAGAGCAACCAGTTCGTCATTCCCGGCTCGAACTATCACATGCGCATGAGCGCGGTCGCGCGGCTGAAATCGATCTTTGACAACGAGACCTGGTTCGACGTGGCGCTGCCGGAAGTGACTGCCGATCCGCTGAAATTCCGCGACGAACGCAGATATGCCGATCGCATCAAGGACGCGCGTGCGAAAACTGGTCTGAACGACGCCATCAAGATCGGCTATGGCAAGCTCGAGGGCGCCGCCGTGGTGGTCGCGGTGCAGGATTTCGATTTCATGGGCGGCTCGCTCGGCATGGCCGCCGGCGAGGCGATCGTGCGCGGGCTTGAGCTTGCGGTCGAAAAGAAATCTCCATTCATCGCGTTCGCGGCGTCCGGGGGCGCCCGCATGCAGGAAGGCATCCTGTCGCTGATGCAAATGCCGCGCACCACCGTCGGCGTGCAGATGCTGCGCGAGGCGAAACAGCCCTATATCGTGGTGCTGACCAATCCGACAACCGGCGGCGTCACCGCCTCCTATGCCATGCTCGGCGACGTGCAGATCGCCGAGCCCGGCGCGTTGATCGGCTTTGCCGGCGCGCGGGTGATCGAACAGACCATTCGCGAGAAATTGCCGGAAGGCTTTCAGCGCGCGGAATATCTCAAAGACCACGGCATGATCGACATGGTGGTGCATCGCCACGACCTGCGCCCGACGCTGGCGCGGCTGTGCCGGATCCTGACCAAGTCGCCCGCGGCGGAAGTCGTGTCGAAGCCGGCGCCATCGATCACCATGCCGGCCCCGGCCCAGATCCCTTCAGGTACGGATGTCACGCCGATAGCACCCCACGCGTGAACCCGCCTGAGGCCAAGCGAGCGCCGCCGCTCGGCGAACTGATCGCACGGCTGTCCGCCCTGCATCCCAGCCGCATCGATCTCGGCCTTGAGCGGATGCAGCGGCTGCTGGAGCGGCTCGATCACCCCGAACGCGGGCTGCCGCCGGTAATTCATGTCGCCGGCACCAATGGCAAGGGTTCGACGATCGCCTATCTGCGCGCCATCCTGGAAGCGGCGGGCCTGCGCGTC
Source organism: uncultured Pseudomonadota bacterium (assembly GCA_963727225.1). Taxonomy (GTDB): domain Bacteria; phylum Pseudomonadota; class Alphaproteobacteria; order Rhizobiales; family Xanthobacteraceae; genus Bradyrhizobium. The sequence goes on from CAVSFN010000008.1 coordinate 165,617, forward strand.
CATACCTACACCTCACCCTATCTGGTGCGGCTCAACGAATGTTTTCGCCTTGGCTGCGCCGGCGGTGGCGTTCTCGTCGATGACGAGGAATTGGTTGCGGCGTTCGAACATTGCGAGCGGACCAATGCGGGCTCGCCGATCACCATTTTTGAAATCGAGACCGCGGCGGCATTCTGTCTGTTCGCCCGGCATCCGGCCGATGTGGTGCTGCTGGAGGTCGGTCTCGGCGGCCGGCTTGACGCCACCAACGTCATCGATACGCCGCTGGGAACCGTGATCGCGCCGGTCAGCATGGACCACACCGAATTTCTCGGGGACACGCTGAGCCGGATTGCAGGCGAGAAAGCCGCGATCATCAAGCGCAACACGCCGGTGATTTGCGCGGAGCAGGCCCCCGAAGCGATGGCCGTGATCGAAGCACAAGCCAGAGGCATGCATGCGCCGCTGCATGCGGCCGGGCAGCAATGGCACGTCAATGTCGAGCGCGGACGGCTGGTCTACCAGGATGATCGCGGCCTGATGGACCTTGCGGCGCCAAGACTGTTCGGCCGGCATCAGTTCGACAATGCCGGCCTTGCGATCGCGACATTGCGCGCACTCGACGCGTTCAAGATCGACGCCGCTGCATTCGAGGCCGGCATCGTCAACGCCGAATGGCCGGCACGGATGCAGCGTCTGGCATCGGGTGCGCTGGTCGATCTGGCGCCGCAGGCCAGCGAGATCTGGCTCGATGGCGGCCACAATGCCGATGGCGGGCGCGTCGTCGCCGCGGCCCTGGGCGATCTCGAAGAGCGGGTGCCGCGTCCCCTCGTGGTGATTGTCGGCATGATGGCCAACAAGGATGCCGGCGCATTTCTGGCCAATTTCGCGGGCCTCACGCGCCACATTATCGCGGTTGCGATACCGGGTCAGGAGAACGCAATGCCGCCGGATCGGCTTGCCGATGCCGCGCGTCAGCTCGGCATGCGCCTGGAAATCGCAGCCAGCATCGAGGTTGCTTTGGGCTCGCTAGCGCGCCTCGCCTATGAGGTGCCGCCGCGCATCCTGATCACGGGGTCGCTGTATCTGGCCGGCCACGTGCTGTCGGCGAACGGCACCGCGCTGCGATAGGATCTGGAAGCTGGAATCACGATGCGCTTTGCTGCGATTGCCGATATCCACGGAAATTATCTCGCGCTGGAGGCTGTCATTGCCGACATCCGCGCGCTCGACATCGACGAGATCGTCGATCTCGGCGATATGGCGAGTGGACCGCTCGACGCGCGGAAAACGATGGACATCTTGATGTCGCTCGATGCCGTTCATGTGCTCGGCAATCACGACCGTTACCTGATCGACCGGCCGCCGGAGAAAATGGGGTCGTGGGACCGGCCGTCGCACGCGCAACTCGATGCCGAGCACCTCGACTGGCTGCGCGCGGTGCCGGCCACGCGAGTGTATCGCGATCAGATCTTTCTGTGCCACGCGACGCCCGCGCGTGACGAGGTTTACTGGCTGGAGAATGTTCTGCCCGACGGCACGGTGCGGATGTCCTCGTATGAGGCGATCGAACAAGCCGCCGGAGGGATCGCGCAGCGGCTCATTCTCTGCGGCCACACCCACATTGCGCGCGTGGTCCGACTTGCCGACGGACGCCTGATCGTTAATCCCGGCAGCGTCGGATCGCCGGGCTATCGCGATGTCCACCCTTTTCCGCATGTTATCGAGGCCGGCACGCCGGATGCGCGCTACGCTATCCTGGAATGGGCAAAGGATGGCTGGCACGTGACGTTCCGGCATGTGCCGTACGATCACGATGCGATGGCAGCATTGGCGCGGCGCAACGGTCAGCCTGAACTCGCGTCCGCGCTGGCGACGGGGTGGATCCGGTAGAGCATGATCCGGAAAAGTGGAAACCGGTTTTCCGCAAAGATCATGCTCAAACAAGGTGAAAACAAAACGGCCGGCAATTTGCCGGCCATTTCGAATAGATTGTCGCGAGAAGTAGATCACACCGCGGCGGTGATCCATTGCTGCAACTTCTGCTTGGGTGCGGCGCCGACCTGACGCGAGGCCATCTCGCCGCCCTTGAAGATCATCAGCGTCGGGATCGACATCACGCCGTATTTCGAGGCCGTCTTCGGGCTCTCGTCGACGTTCAGCTTCACGATCTTGACCTTGTCGCCCATCGCGCCGGAAATCTCGTCGAGTGCGGGCGCAATCATGCGGCAGGGGCCGCACCATTCGGCCCAGAAATCGACCACGACCGGGCCGGTCGCCTTGAGCACTTCGGCTTCGAAATCGGCGTCAGAAACCTTGCCAACGGCCATTGGAGTACCTCGTTCGGTTTGAAAGAAAGGCGCGGCTGAAGAATCGCGCTGGGATCATACGGTCAAACTATGAACGTGACCCTGCCGGGTCAAGCTCGCTCACGCCGAGATGATAGGGATGGGCAGTGCCGCGTCCAGCGCGAGGGCAGAAATCTCCATCATATCAGGCGTTTCGGTCCAGAGCAGCGCGGCACGGACCGGCAAAAGAGGATAAAGCTTCCGCAGCACGGCGCGATAGAGCGCAAGCTGACGGACATAGGCCCCGGGAGCCTCGGCCACAAGCTGTGGCGGGGCGTGATTGGTCTTGTAATCGACGATCAGGACCTCGGCTGGCGTCACCACCAGCCGGTCGATCTGGCCCGAAACCAATGCCGGCGGACGCCCCGGCCGATCCAGCCGTCCGGCGATGGCCACCTCGGCCCGGCTGCCGACGGCGAATACCGCCGCAAAGCGCGGGTCTTCGATCAAGGCCAGCACCTCCGCCGCGAGCGCGTCGCGATCGCCGGCGGTCCATTGGCCGGCATTGCGGGCGAGGTATCCCAGCGCGGCGTCGCGGCGTCGCGCTGTGGCGATGTCGGGCAGGGATTGCAGCAGCCGGTGCACCAGGGCACCGCGCAAAAGCGCGCGCGCGCGCATTGCAGCGGACTCCCCGGTTCTGATCCGGTGGCCTTCACCCTCGTCGGGATCGGACGGCCGCAGCAGCTGATCGGCGGGCGCCTCCGGCGGCGCCGATGCGCGCAGCCACGCCGGCAGCGCGGTCGAAGGGAGCGTGATCGGCGTCGTGACGGCTGCATTCGCGGCAGCGGTTAGATCCTCGATCCGCGAATAGCGCTTCACCGCACCTTCCGGGGTCTCGATTTGCTGCAGGTGCAATCCGGAATGGTCGAGGCCTTTGACGATCAGGTCGTACCAGGAGAATTTGCGCACGGTATTCATGTTACCCGGCATGCAGCCGCCGACGATCAGGCGATCGGCTGCGCGCGTCATCGCCACGTAAAGCAGGCGGCGATATTCATCCTCGACCTCGCTCAGCATCGCCGCGCGGGCTGCCGCGACGGTTTCGGGGTCGTCGGCCTTCTTGCCGGCCCAGACCACGACATCCGGCGCAGGCTGCGCCGTATCGCCCCGTGGAAGGTGGATGAGTTTCAGGCGCTGCGTATCCGACGGCGATGTCGCGGTATCGGCCAGAAAGACCACCGAAGCTTCCAGTCCCTTGGCGCCGTGCACCGTCATGACGCGGACTTCGTCGCGGGAGATCTCCATGTCGCGTTTCACTTCGAGGTCGGCGGTGCGCAGCCACGCCATGAAACCCTGCAGCGAGGCCGGCGCCTTGCGTTCATAGCCAAGCGCAAGCTCGAGAAATTCATCGAGCGCGTCATTGGCTTCGTGTCCGAGCCGCTTCAGGATGCGTCCTCTTCCGCCGTCGCCGCCGAGCAGCCAGGCGTAGAACGCAAAGGGCGTCTCCTGCAGGACTCGCGCCTCGCAAGCCCTGAGGCGGTAAAGCGCGGTCTCAAATTGGCGATCCGTCGCGGCGTGACGGCTCAGCGCCTGGCGCAGCGATCCCCCGCGCTGCCACGCCAGTTTGAACAGATCGTCATCGCTCAGGCCGAACAGCGGGCTTTTCAGCGCCACCGCGAGCGCCAGATCGTCTTGCGGCAACAGCAGCGCGTCGGCGAGGTTCATCAGATCGATGATCGCGATATGCTCGGTCAGCTTGAGCCGGTCGGCGCCGGCGACTGGAATGCCGGCGTGTTTCAGCGCCTGGATCGCCGCGTCAAAAACATTGCCGCGTCGCCGCACCAGCACTAGCATGTCGCCGTAGCGCAGCGGACGGCGATCGCCGGCGCGGCCGGTCATGGTGCCGCCTTCGACAAGGGACTTGATCTCGGCCTGAATGCGTCTTGCCAGCCGTACCTCGGGGCTCTTCTCCGAGACCGCATCGAACGGCGCGCGCCAGCCTTCGATGTCCTGTCTCGGGTCCGGTTGCTGCAATTCCCAGACATCGATCAGGCCGGGTCCGGCATCCGCCAGTGTCTCATGCACCGGATATGCGGTTTCGGCATGGATGCTGCGGTAGATCGCCTCGTCGCGAAACACATGATCGACCGATTGCAGGATCGCCGGCCCGGACCGGAACGAATAGGTGAACGATACAGGATCGAATTTCAGTCCGGCATCGGTGAATTTCTTCGCCAACCCCCGGCGCCGGGCATCGAATTCGTGCGGCGCGGCGCCTTGAAACGAAAAGATCGACTGCTTCTCATCGCCAACCGCAAAGATCGTGCGCGCAATGCCATCGCGCGCGCCTTCGCCGGCGGTGAATTCGGAAATAATATGGGCGACGATATCCCATTGCCGCGGACTGGTATCCTGCGCCTCGTCGATCAGCACGTGATCGACGCCCCGATCCAGTTTGTAATGCACCCAGCCGGACGAGACCCGGTCCAGCATCTCCAATGTCTTGTCGATCAAATCATCATAGTCGAGCAGGCCGCGTTCCTGCTTCTCGCGGCGGTAATTCGCCGCCGCCGCGATCGCAATTTCCAATAGCGCCTGGGTGCGGTCGCGGATTGTCACCGCGCGACGTTTCTCAATCAGGGGACCGAGACGGAGAATTTCCGCCTCCAGCAAACGACCAATTTTGGGATTGTCCCGCCCGAAGTTCTTTGTCACCACCGACTTGCGGGGGCTGCGATCGGTGTCGGTGAGGAAGATGGCGAGATAAGCATCGACCTGCGCGGCACCGGTGAACGGCAGTGCACCGCGCAGTCGCGCCGCCTGATCCCGATCGGATTTGCTGCCGCTGTCGAGCACGGTCGCGATCTCTTCCCACCCGGATCGCCTAATATAAGGACCGTCGACGATCTCGCGCTCGATGTCTTCAATTCGGTCCGCAGGATGGACGCCGAGCGCGGAAGACATCTGCGCGGCTGCGGTATCGGCACCACCGGCGGCGTCGGTCCATGCCATGAAATGGTCGCGGCTGAGGCACGCCTCGCGCACTACGTCCTTGAAGGTAACATCGGCCGCACTCGCCATCGCGATCCGGAGCGCGCGGCCGGTCGGGCTATCCGGATCGCGGGAGGCGTCGAGCAGCACCGCCAGATTGGCCCGCTCCATCATCTCGTTCTGGTCGCGGTCATCGAGCACCGCAAAGCGCGCCGGCACATTGGCTTCGAACGGAAATTGCTGCAGCAGCCGGGTGCATAGCGCATGGATGGTCTGCACCTTCAATCCGCCGGGCGTCTCCAACGCGCAGGCGAACAATTCGCGGGCACGCCTCCGCAAGCGCGCGTCCGGCCGGGCGATGCCCGCGTCGCGAATCGCGGCATCGAGTGCGGCATCCTCCAGCGTGACCCAGTCGCCGAGGGTGGAGAATACGCGCTCGGCCATATTGGCCGCCGCGGCCTTGGTGAAGGTGATGCAGAGGATTTTCTCCGGCGACACGCCGCTGAGCAACAGCCGGATCACCCGCTGCACCAGCACATGGGTCTTGCCGGAGCCGGCATTCGCCGAGACGAACGCCGACGAGGCGGGATCCGAGGCGCGCGCCTGGGTGGCGCGGACCGCGTCGGGGATCGGGCGCGGCACTTTTACCATTCCTCGATCCCCAGGCCGCCGGCCGCGGACCATTCCTTGATGCGGGCGAGATCGTCGTAGCTGCCGTAGCGGTTCGACCACATCGACAGATTGAGCGATCTATAAGGTTCGTCCTCGTTCTCGAATTTGCGGATCAGGATTTCAAGCTGCTGTCGTGCGTGGTCGGCGGCCGCATCGGGAGGCTGCGGTTGATCGCTCGGTTTGATCTTCAACTCCAGCGATCTCTGTTCGCCCGGCGGATTATTGCCGCTCAGCCTGACATAGACGAGTTCGCTGACGGACGAGCCCGCATCGATCCCGGCAAAGCCGCCCTCGCGCAGGATCGCCGCCTCCAGCGTCAGCTGCGGCGACAGGCCCATGCGGACTTGCTTGGCGGTCGGCGGTTGTCCGGTTTTGTAGTCGAGGACAGCAAATGTTCCGTCATGGCGGCGCTCGATCCGGTCGGCGCGGGCCGACAGTACGAAGGTGCGTTCATTGTCGAGACGGATGGGGATTTCGCCTCTGATCTCGGCGTCGATGCCAGTGATATCGCCGCGTCGCGCGACTTCCCATTCGGCGAACCATGCCGCGATGCGCTGGAAGCGCGGCCACCACAACGCCCTTGCCTCCGGCCGCTCCATCAGGGGAGCGAAAAACTTCTGGCCGATCCCGCGCAAGGCGCCGGCGGGATCGTCGGGAAGCGTTTTAGCAAAGGTTTGGGTAAATTCGCCGAGCGCGTCGTGGATCGCCGAACCGCGGTCGGCGGCCGACAGCGGCATGTCGACGGGATCGAGCGGAGCCAGTCGCAGAATATATTTCGCATAGATCGTATAGGGATCGCGCAGCCAGTCCTCGATCGCCGTGACCGACAGTTTCAAGGGTCGGGTCACGCGCGGCGGCTTTGGCGCCGGCTGCGAGATCGGCTCGATCTTGTCTGGGCTGTCCAGTTCATGGGCGAAGCGCACGTATTTTTCACCGGCTGATGTCGCAGCCTTCCAGCGCGCCTCGCCGGCGACCGCCTCGAGCCGGTGCAGGAAACGCGAGGCCACCGCGGGCGCGCCGCCGACCTTGGCGGCATGACTGAGAATGACGTCGCCGGCGCCGAGCAACTGGGCGAAGTCGTGCGCCGACAGGCCGATGCGCCGCTCCGGCAGATCAAGACCGAGTTGGTGCCGCATCGGCCGGCTCAGCCACGGATCGATCCGTGGCGCGGGTGGCCACACGCCCTCCACCAGTCCGCCGATAATGACGCGGTCGGACTGCGTCAGCCGCGCTTCCAGCGGTCCGTAAATTCTCAAAGGCGCATGGGCCAATTCCGGCCGCCGCACCATGCGGTCGCCAAAGGTAGTCTGGAACACCTCCGGGTAGTCGCCGAGCTGGACCATCAGGCCGCTCGGCGCCTGCTCGCCGAGCAGATCGTCGAATGCAGCTGCCAATGCTGATCCCTGCGGCCCCTCGAAGGCCACCGCGACGCCGTGCGGGTCGCGCGACAGCGCCATCAGGATGTCACGATGGCGTTGCGCGAGGTCGGCGAAATCATGCGGTCTTGCCGGAGCAAGACTTTCCAGGGGCACGAGGGCCAATTGCAATTGCGAAACCAGTTGATCGACGCGATCGAGTTCGTCGCCCTTGAGCGCGGTCCGTGGCTCGGCGCGGTGCAGCGAGGATGTCTCGCCGCCCTTGAGCTTGGCTAGCTCCAGCCGGAAGCCGGCGAAGTCGCGCGTGAGGCCATGGCTTCCCGCTTGCGGACGCGTGCCGCGGAGCAGCGCCAGTTCGAGTGCCGCGATCGCGTCCTTGAATGCGCCTGGCGCGCCACCGAGCCGGCAGAGCGGGTGCTTCAGCAACGCCAGCAGCGTCGGCGGTTCGAGCTGTTTCGCCACCGTCTCCACGGCGAGCCGCGCGAAGATTCCCGCCGGCGTGTCCATCAGCGTGTCGCCGCCGGAATCGTCGAAGGCAAGATTCCAGCGGCCAAGGGCTGCCATCACGCGACGCGCCAGCGCGCGATCCGGCGTCACCAGCGCCGCCGATTTGTCCAGATGCCGCGCCTCGCGCATCGCGACCGCGATCGCCAGCGCTTCCATTTCGGGATTATCGGCTTCGATGACGGCGAGATTTGCCATGCCGCTCGAAATCTTTTCGACTATTTCCGGCTGCGCCAGCCGCTGGTGCCATTGAGCGGTCGCGGTCGAGGGCCGCATGGCCTCGGAGACCAGCACATCGCGTCCATGCGGCGTCGGCGCATCGAGGATTTCGACATCGCCTCGCTTGATTCCGAACCGATGCAGCAAGGCGTACATCGCAAACTGCGGATGGTTCGACGCCGGCGGCGTGGTGAATTCGACCTTGCGGGTCGCGGACGCCCCCGATCAATCGCCATGCCTCGTCGTCGAGGTCGGTATCGAGCCCCGGCAAGACCACCGCGCCCTGCGGCAGGGCGGCAACGGCGTGAAGGAATTTCGCCGTGGTCGGCATCGAGCCGGTCGAACCTGCCGCGATCACCGGACCGTCATGCTGGCCGGTCAGCCGCGCGGCTTCCGCCTCGATCAGCAGATCGCGCCGCGCCGCCGGTTCGATCTTGCCATGTGCCTCAAGAATCCTGGGCCAGGCATCCTTCGCGATATTGAGGAATTGCAGCGTGAGTTGCCAGTATTGGTCGAGCGCATCGGGCACCAGCCCCTCAAGCGCGCGCCATTCGACCCCGCGGGTGACCATGTCGTCCATCAGACGCGCCAGATCGTCGGCCAGCGCCAGTGTCGACGCCGGACCTCCGACCACGAGCGGCGCCTGCGAGGGATCGCTCGGCCTGATTTGCTTCGCCCATGCCGCGATCAATTGCGCCAGCAGCAGGCGGCGCTGCGAGGCCTTCCATCGCGGGCGGCGTTTCCAGCGTGCTCAGCCCCGCTTCGGAAGCTCGCCTGCGCGAATGCCAGCTCGTCTTCATCGATATCGCCGAGTGCGACGATGCGCGGCAGCAGCACGGCGTCGGCTTTCAGCTCGTCGAGAAAGATTTCCCGCGCCATGCGCCCGGCACGTCGGGTCGGCAGATAGAGGGTTGCCTGCGCCAGGATTTCAGGGTTTGCGCGGGCCTCGAAGCCTTCGATCAGCCGGCCATCGACCAGCGCGCCGATAACGGTACGCAGGAACGGCGCCGAGACTGGAACGCTGAAAACACGCATGGGCTTCCTGATTCGAAGGTCAGGCGGCATCATGGCATGGGCAGCAGGGCGGAGGGAGTTGAAGGAAGGAATCGAAGGGTTCAGGCGACGCTGGCGAGAAAGGCCTCTTCCGCTGCGTGAACCGCGTCGGGGGTTCCGACATGCATCCACACGCCGTCGAGCCGCAGGCCGAACAGCCGCTCCTGCTCGTTGGCGCGATCGAACATCTTCGTCAGCGAAAATTCGCCCGATGGGGCGTCGGCGAACAGCGACGGCGACATGATCGCAGCACCTGCATAGACGAACGGGACGACCTGATGCTCCTTGCGCTTGCGCAGGGCGCCATCCGGCAGCATCGCGTAATCGCCGCGTCCGCCATAGCCGATGCTGCTCGTGGTCGGCGCCATCAGCAGCAGGATATCCATCTGTTCGGGGTCGAAGGCTTCGGCCAGCCGTGCCAGATTGGGCCGCACGCCATCGATCCACAGTGTGTCGGCGTTGACGTGGAAAAACGGCGCCGGACCAAGCAACGGCAGCGCCTTGACGACGCCGCCGCCGGTGCCGAGCACTTCGTCACGCTCATCCGAAATGATCACGCGGGGCCGGGCGCGCGCCGCGACGTGATCGATGATCTGGTCGGGCAAATAATGCACGTTGACGACAGCCTCGCTGACGCCGGCCTCGCCGAGCTTGTCGAGCACATGGTCGAGCAGCGTCCGGCCTGCCACGCGCACCAGCGGCTTTGGCATCCGGTCGGTCAAAGGGCGCATGCGGACGCCGAGACCGGCGGCAAGGACCATGGCTTTGGCGGGCTTGACGGGCATTTCAAGGACTTCTCGAAACCTGGCTCCAGCGCGTCGTTGTTCCAGCGCATCGTTCGCAACATACTGATTTGGCAATCAGGATACGCGAAAACCGTAAAATGTCGCGCCGATCATATCACGTGATTCGCGCGGCGCATCGATGGTTCATCGCCATAGCCGCCCGACATGACGGTTGTACGACCACAGCCAGTTCAGACTTCGGCGCCTTGCGTCGCGCCGCGCCGGGTGGGCTTTTTCTTCTTGTCGCTCTGCTTCAGGAAAATGACGCCGATTTGATCGCCGTTGACCCAGGCAAGCTCGCAGCGGCGGTAAGCCAGGCCGGTGGACGACAGCAGCAGGAAGAATTCCTTGAGATGCAGCCCCTCGATGGAGCCTTCGATGGTGAGCTTGGCGCCGGTCTCTGAAACATCTTCCATCGTGCAATCGCGCCGCCAGGTGCCGTCGATGCCCATCATATGCGCGCCGATGCCGTGTTCGAAGGTAACACGCTCGCCCGTGCGCCGTTCTGCCGCCATGATGTCGCTCCTGCCCCCAAGCAGCCGCCCGCGTTCCCAAGGGGCTCTGTCGCAGATTAAAGCCGGGTCGGCTAACAAGTCGTAAATCAGGCAATTGGCGGAGGAACGTTGGCGGAATACCACTTCCGGATGCCCGCGAGCGCGGGGTGGGCCAGCGAACGGGTGAGATAGGTCCAGATCCGGGGCAAATGGCGCAAATATTGCGGTTTGCCGTCGCGCCGGTTCAGCCGCGCAAAGATGCCGAGCAATTTGGTGTTCCGCTGCGCCGACATGATGGCGTAAATCTCGGCAAAAGCCGCCGCATCGAACGTGTCGTCGGACGCCCGCCGCGCCTTGATGTAGCGCGTCAGCAGCGCAAGCTCGAGTGGTTCGGGCACGTCGATCCGTGCGTCCTGCAACAGCGACGCCAGATCGTAGGCGGCCGGGCCCAGCACGGTATCCTGGAAGTCGATGATGCCGACTTTCGCCGTACCCGTCCGCTGGTCGAGCCAGATCAGGTTGGGGGAATGAAAGTCGCGCAGCGTCCAGGTTTTCGGCGCCTTTGCGGGCTTGCTCAACAAATCGCGCCACATCGTGACGAATTCGGCGTGCAGGTCGCGGGTTAGTTCAACCCCGCGATCGGGCAGATACCATTCGGGCATCAATCCGATCTCGACCAGCAGCGCATCGGTGTCGAAGGCGGGAATGGCGTAGGTGACATGCGGCGTCAGCGGCAGAATTTCAGGCAATGATTCGCGATGCAGCGCCGCCAGCATGTCGGCCGCGGCTTGATAGCGTTCCGCGATCGGCCGGGGCGGATCGCCCTCGATAAAACCCGCGTTGCCAAAATCCTCGGTGATCAGGAAACCGGCCTCGAGATCGGCGTGATGGATCGATGGCGCCGAGAAGCCACGCTCGCGCAGGCCGTTGGCGATGGCGACGAACGGCTTGACGTCTTCGGCCAGATGCGCCGCCGCGCTGTACGACTTGCCGTCATAGATCGCCGGTCCGTCGGGGCGCCGCGGCGAGTTCATCAGGATGAAAGCGCCATCCTGTCGAACCAGCCGAGCATAGGAACGCGTCGAGGCGTCGCCGGCCATGCGCCGGCGTTCGGCGTCGGCATAGCCCGTATCGGCGAGAAACTGCCGCAGCGCCTGCAGTCTGGCGACCTGCGCGGCCGCTTTTCCGTAGCCGGTGATTTCAGCGGCGCGCGCGCTGGATCCCAGCGCCGGACGATAGCTCAGCGCGATGTCGATCCGGTCGGCGGGAAGCGCTGCGGGCGCCCGCTCCGGCCATTCGATCAGCGCCAGCGTGCCCTCGGGCAAGGGCGATAGGCCGATCTCTTCCAGTTCGGCCGGATCGTTGACGCGGTAGAGGTCGGCGTGAACCAGCGGAAATGGCGGCAGATCGTAGGTTTGCGCGAGCGTGAAAGTCGGACTTGGAACTTCGAGCGCGTCGTCGCCGGCGAGATATCGGATCATGGCGCGAGCGGCCGCGGTTTTCCCCGCGCCGAGATCGCCCGAAAGTGTGATGACATCGCCCGCGCCGACCAGCAGCGCGAGATCGGCCATCAAATGCGCCGTCGCGGTCTCGTTCGACAACGCCAGCGCGAATGTTGTGGGATCGGTCATTCCGCGGCGTTGCGATGCACGGCCTGATCGATCGGAAAGTCGCAGGTGACGGTAGTGCCCTTGCCGACGATCGAATCGACGCGCACCTTGCCGCCATGCAGTTCGACAAAGGAGCGCACCAGCGACAGGCCGAGGCCGGCGCCGCGATGCCGCGACCCGTTGGAATGACTCTCGAACCAGTCGAATACCTTGTCCTTGACGTCGGGCGCGATGCCCGGTCCGGAATCAGTCACGGTGAAAACGATACTGTGTTCGGTTCGCCTGGCGCTCAGGCCGACGGTGGCATCGGGCGGCGAAAATCCGACCGCATTGGCCAGCAGATTATACAGCACCTGAACCACGCGGCGCTCGTCGCCGACGAAGTCGCCGATGTTGGGATCGACGTCGACCTTGAGTTCGATGCGGTCGGTGGCAAGCCGGTCCTGGATGCCCTCGGCGGCGGCTTCGATGGTCTTGCGGATATCGATCGGGCCGAGATTGAGCGACATCGCGCCGGCATCGATGGTCGCGAGATCGAGGATGTTGTTGATGATCGCGAGCAGCGCGTTGGTCGAGGCGGTGATGTAGCCGAGATATTCGGCCTGCTTCGGCATCAGGGGCCCAGTCACGGGGTCGCTGAGGAAATGCGCAAAGCCGATGATGGTGGTCAGCGGCGAGCGCAGTTCGTAGGACACGTGGTGGACGAAATCGACCTTCATCTGGTCGGCGGCCTCGAGCGCCTCGTTGCGCTCGCGCAGCGCCCGCTCGACATTCTCGGTATCGGTGATGTCCTGGAAGGTCAGCATGGTCGCGCCGTCGGGTAGCGGCATGGTCATGCAGTCCAGCACGCTGCCATCCTTGCGTTCCAGTTTCAGCGGCACCTCGACCCGGTTCTCGATCGCGGTGATCGCCTCGCGCAGTGTCCGCCAGGTGGCCGCGTCATCGAACAACGGTCTGCACCAGGCTTCCACGGTTTCGATATGGGGCTGCTTCTGAAGCTCCTCGGGCGACAGCTTCCACATTTTCGCGAATGCCGGATTGAACAACTGCGCGCGGCCATTGCTGCCGAACACTGCGACCGCTTCGGCGAGATTATCGAGCGTCTCGCGCTGCACCCGGATCAAGCCGTCAAATCGCCGCGCCAGGTCCAGGCTCTCGGTCACGTTGTCGAACAGATAGGTGACGCCGCCTTCCAGGTTGGGCGTGGTGACGACGCTGACGGCGCGTCCGTCGGGCAGATACCAGGTGTCTTTTTCCGGCTCGACCGCGCGATAGGCCTCGTGCAGCTTCGCCTTCCAGGCCCGAAAATCCGGCTGTTCGGGGAGTTTGCGCGCAGCGCGCAGCCGATCGAGCACGCTCGAATCGTCGGGGTTGTTGTCGAGAAAGGCGCGGTCCAGATCCCACAGCCGGCGGTAGGAATCGTTGTAGAATGCCAGCCGCCGCTGGCCGTCGAAAACCGCGACGCCGGACGACAGTTGATCGAGGGTGCGGCGGTGCGCCTCTGCCATCCGAACCAGCGCCGCGCCTAGCGCTGCCGCTTCGCTGGCGTCGATGGCGATGCCGACGCTGCCGCCGGCGACATTGCGCGCATATACATCGTAGATGCGCCGTTCGCCGCCGACCACGATCGGCAATCGCGCATTGAAGGCCGCCGTGTCGGTCAGCGCGCGCTCCATATCGCTGCGGCCGGCGCTATCGAGCAGTCCAAGGTTGCGATCGATCGCATCCGCGACGCTGACCGCCTCGGTCGCTCGTGCATAGGCGGCATTGGCGTAGCTGAGACTGCCCTTGGCGCTCTTGGTCCAGATCGGCCACGGCGCTCCGGCCGCGAAACCGCGCAGCATCTCGGTTTCTTCCAATAGCGCCTTGTGCCGGAGATTGGTTTCGGCGAGTTCCCGGCGCAGCCCGCTGAGTTCGCGAATCCGTACAATGGCCTGGCCGCCGATGGCGCGGCCCATGGCCTCGAAGGCGTGTCCGGTCGAGGTGGTGAGATTGAGCAGAAAGCCCTCGCCGACCTCGCGCAATGCATCGACGGCGTGATCCATCCGCAGCGCCGGTTCCGGCGGCAGCCAGGTCCCGAAGGCCAGGATGCGCTGCGGCAGATATTGCGGGGAATCCGGCGACATCAAGAGCGAGATGTCGCCGCTGATTTGCGGGCGATTGTCGCCCGCCGCCCACGAGATCAGGATCTGCGGTTCGGCGAACAGCAGCGCACGGAACCGGTCGGCCTCGATTTGCAGATCCCGGATGTCGGAGCGCAGCCGCGCCTCGTTGTTGGCGGAGCGGACCCGGGCGCGCATCAGCAGGATCGCCGCCATCACCGAAAAGCCGAGCAACGCCAGCGCCGTCGCCAGCACCGCGATTTCCTGACGATTGAATCCGAAGAAGGTCGAAATCGTACGCTCGACGTTGGATAAATCGCCGGCCTCGGCCGGCGCGATCGCCGCCAGTGCCGCGATGCCAAGGGTGATCAGGCCGTTGCGCGCCAATGATGTGCACGACAGCAAGGTCCGACGCATCGCCGCGATCACGCCCGACATGGTTTGCCCCAAACCGCACGACTTTACGCCCGGAGCGCGCTGGAACGCAAAGCCGGTACCTATTTCTTGCCGATCGCGCTCCGGTTCGCGAATCGAATGACAATATCCTCAACGGGAGTCGGCCGGTAAGAGTCCAGATCGTGAACGCAAAACCGCACCGCGAAAAAATGCGGTATTAAACTTTATCGGCACGATTTTTATGAAAATGAATCCAAATCAGCGCCCGGTCGAACCGAAGCCGCCACCGCCGCGATCGGTCGCGGAGAGCGACACGGCAGCAACGAGTTCCGCGCGGATCACAGGCGCAATCACCATTTGAGCGATACGCTCGCCGCGCCGGATCGGGAACGGCGCGTCGCCATGATTGATCAGCAGCACGCCGATCTCGCCGCGATAATCCGCGTCAACCGTGCCCGGCGCGTTCAGCACGGTGACACCGTGCTTCGCTGCGAGGCCGGAGCGCGGACGGACCTGCGCCTCATACCCGGGAGGCAGCGCGATCGTCAGCGCCGTGGGCACCAGCGCGTACCGCCCGGGCAAAAGAACGAGCGGCGAATCCTCAGGGACGGCGGCGAGCAGGTCGAGCCCGGCGGCGTCGGCGCTCTGATAGGCCGGCAGCGCCAGGCCTTCGCCATGCGGCAATTGCCGGATATCGACTTTGACGTTGATGCTCACGATCGGTTCTCCGCCTGGCTCGCGATCCGCGCCACCAGCGTGGCGGCGACCTCTTCCTTGGTCATCACCGGCCAGGATTCGATTTTGATGTCGACATGGACGCCGTTGCCATCCCGGATGCCATTGGCATCCCGGGTCAGCAGGTGAACCGTATTGCGGTCGCCGCCCATCACGCCCGACGCCGGCGAAACGTCGTTGGCGACGATCCAGTCGCAGCCCTTGCGCGCGAGCTTGGCCTTCGCATTCTCGATCAGGTTTTCGGTCTCGGCGGCGAAACCGATCACCAGAGCCGGCCGCAATTTCTGCAGCTTCGAGATGGTGGCGAGGATATCGGGGTTTTCAACCAGCTGCAGCGGCGGCATGCCTGCAGCCGTCTTTTTCAGTTTCTGTGCCCCTTCATGGGCGACGCGCCAGTCGGCGACGGCGGCGGCGAAGATCGCGATATCCGCCGGAAGTGCGGTTTCGACCGCGTGGAGCATCTCGCGTGCGGATTCCACATGCGTCACCGACATGCCGGGAGGATCGTCCAGTTCGACCGGACCCGAGATCAGGATGACATCGGCGCCGGCGGCTCGCGCCGCGGCAGCGATGGCGTAACCCTGCTTGCCGGAGGACCGGTTGGCGATGTAGCGCACCGGATCGATCGGCTCGTGGGTCGGACCAGCGGTAATCAGCACTCGCTTGCCGGCCAGCGGGCGCGGTTGCGGCGGACGCAGCAAGCGTTCGGCGGCGGAGGCTATTTCGATGGGCTCCGCCATCCGGCCGATGCCGGCCTCGCCGGCTTCGGCCATTTCTCCGGCATTGGGCCCGATCATGGCGGCGCCGTCGCGTTCGAGCTGCGCGACATTGCGGCGGGTCGCCGCATTGTTCCACATCAGGGGGTTCATCGCCGGCGCCAGCAGGATCGGCCGGTTGGCCGCGAGCAAAATCGCGCTGGCGAGGTCATCGGCGTGACCCTGCGCCATCTTCGCCATCAGGTCGGCGGTCGCGGGCGCCACCACAATCAGATCGCAGTCGTGCGCGAGACGAATATGGCCGGCATCGAATTCGCTCTCGGCGTCGAACAGATCAGTGTAGCAGCGCTCATGCGACAGCGCGCTGGCGGCCAGCGGTGTGACGAATTGCTGCGCGGCTTTAGTCAGCACGCAGCGAACATGAATGTGGCGCTCCTTGAGCCGCCGGATCAGGTCCAGCGCCTTGTAGGCGGCGATGCCGCCGCCGATGATCAGGGTGACGCGGGCAAGGCCCAACGCAGCGGTGCCAGCCGGGTGCGTCGCCGGTGCGGCCCGCAAGGCAGCCTCCTGGGAGGCCGCCGTGGCGAACCAGGCACGGTTCTGCGACGCCTCGCGCAGGATCACCCGCACCTCGTCTTCGACCGAGCGGCCGTTCCGGGCGGCGCGGAGCCGCAGCTCGTCCCGGATGGCATCGTCGAGTTTTCGGATCGTCAGGCTGGCCATGGGAGTCTCTCGCTCGTCTTGATAGCAATGCTAGCATGACATGCATACATTGCAATCACAACTGTCGGATGGCCACGAGAATCCCGATAAAAGTCAAGGCGATGACCCAAAGCGCCAGCGTTCGCCACCGGCTCTTGCGGCCCTCGGTCCGGCCCATCGCCGCGATCGTCTCCGGCGACAGCGTCAATCCTTCCCGGGTCATGGTCTCCAATTGCTCCAGCACGGCCACCGCCCGGGTCGCGATGGCCGGAAGGCCCGAGAACACGCGGCCAAGCTCGCCGGCGCCTGACATCGCTCCCTGCACGCGCCCGATCGGGCCGAGATTGCGCTCGACCCATTCGCGTACCACCGGATCGGCGACCTTCCAGATGTCGAGTTTGGGATCGAAGCTGCGCGCCACGCCTTCGACCACCACCATGGTCTTTTGCAGCAGGATCAGTTCGGGACGGGTCCGCATGTCGAACAGGCCGGTGACCTCGAGCAACAGCGTCAACAGCTTCGCCATCGAAATCTCTTCGGCGGTGCGGTTGTGGATCGGCTCGCCGATGGCGCGGATCGCCTGGGCAAAATTCTCGACCGAATGATGCGCAGGGACATAGCCTGCCTCGAAATGCACTTCGGCGACGCGGCGATAGTCGCGGGTGATGAAGCCCAGCAGAATCTCGGCGAGGAAGCGCCGCTCCTTGATGCCGAGCCGGCCCATGATGCCGAAATCGACCGCAACCAGCCGGCCGGCGGGGTCAAGGAAAAGATTGCCGGGATGCATGTCGGCATGAAAGAAGCCGTCGCGCAGCGCATGGCGCAGGAAGCTCTGGATCACCTTGCGCCCAAGCTCGGGTAAATCGACCTGCAATTCGGCAAGACGCGCGTGATCGCTGAGCGCGATGCCGTCGATCCATTCCATGGTCAGGACATTATGCGTGGTGCGATCCCAATCTACCGTGGGCACCCGAAAGTCCGGATCGTCGCGGGTATTCTCGGCCATTTCCGAGAGCGCGGCAGCCTCCAGCCGCAGATCCATCTCCATCGCCACCGAGCGCGACATCGTATTGATGACCTCGATCAGCCGCAGCCGCCGCGCTTCCGCGGAATAGATTTCGGCCTGGTGCGCGACAAAGAAAAAATCGGCAAGGTCGCGGCGGAAGCGTGAGGCCACATTGGGCCGCAGCACCTTCACGGCGACCGAGGTGCGCACGCCGTTGCGCTCGGTCTCGCCGCGATGCACCTGGGCGATCGATGCCGCGGCGACGGCGGGACCGAAGCTCGCGAATGCCTGCGCCACCGGGCGTTCCAGCGACATCGCGACCGCGGCTTCGGCCTCGCTTTGCGAGAACGGAGGCAACCGGTCCTGCAGGCTTTCCAGGTCACGCGCCATCATCACGCCGACCACGTCGGGCCGCGTCGCCAGGAACTGTCCAAGCTTGAGATAGGCGGGTCCGAGCCGCGTCAGCGCGCGCGACAGCCGCGAACCGGATTTGGCGCCGGGGCGCTCGACCAACCGGGCGATGCGAAGCACAAGCTGGCCGGGCGGCGGCACCAGGCTCGGGTCGACGACGCCGAACACGCCTTCGCGCGCGAACACGAAACCGGCGCGGGCCAGCCGCGCGATGTGGGTTATGGCAGAAATCACAGGCGCCAGCCCGAATGCAGCGCCACGATGCCGCCCGAAAGGCTTTGCCAGGACACCCGCGAGAAGCCCGCGGCGCGGATCATTTCGGCAAAGGCGTTCGGCTTCGGAAATTTGCGGATCGACTCGACGAGGTAGCGATAGGATTCGGCGTCGCCGGTGACCGCGCGGCCGAGCGGCGGAATCACCTGGAACGAGAACAGATCGTACATTCGATCGAGGCCGGGCATATCGACGGTGGAAAATTCCAGGCACAGAAACCGGCCGCCGGGCCTGAGCACGCGAAACGCCTCGCCGAGCGCCAGATCGATCCGCGGCACGTTGCGGATACCGAACGCAATGGTGTAGGCGTCGAAGGTGTTGTTCGGGAACGCCAGCGCCTCGGCATTGCCCTCGACAAACGACACCCGATCGTCGAAATGCCGCGCTGCCGCGCGCTGGCGGCCGACGCCAAGCATGTCGGAATTGATGTCGCAGACGGTGGCCCGAAAGCCGGGGCCTGCGGCCTTGGCGGCGCGAAAGGCAATGTCGCCGGTGCCGCCGGCAACGTCGAGCAGCGCGAACGGCCTATCGCCACGTGGCGGATTGAGCGCGTTGATCATCAGGTCTTTCCAGACCCGATGCAGACCCATCGACATCAGATCGTTCATCAGATCGTAGCGCGAGGCCACGCTGTGAAACACGTCGTTCACCAGCGTCTGCTTGTCCTCCAGGGCAACGTCCCTGAAGCCGAAATGTGTGGTTTGGCCCGGCCGATCCATCACTCTACTCCGCCGCCGGACCATAGCGCGCCCGCCGCAATGGCGCTATCACGTCAAGACCAAAAGGTGAATGACATCAGATGCCCGAATTACCCGAAGTTGAGACCGTCCGCCGTGGATTGCAGCCGGCCATGGAGGGATCGAAGATCGTGAAAGCCGAGGCGCGGCGAAAGGATCTGCGGTTTCCATTCCAGAAGGACTTCGTCGCACGTCTCGAGGGCCAGACCGTGACCGGCCTCGGCCGTCGCGCCAAATACCTGCTGGCCGATCTTGGCTCGGGCGACGTGCTTTTGATGCATCTGGGCATGTCGGGCTCGTTCCGCCTTATCGAAGGCGATAAAGATAAAGCGCCGGGCAAGTTCCACCATCCGCGAAGCGAAAATCGTGCGCACGACCATGTCGTGTTCCACATGTCATCGGGTGCGGCTATCGTCTTCAACGACCCGCGCCGCTTTGGCTATATGAAGATCATCGCCCGCAGCAAGCTGGAAGAGGAACCGCTCTTGAAGGGCCTCGGTCCCGAGCCGCTCGGCAATGAATTCGACGCCGCCATGCTGGCGCGATCCTGCGCCAGCAAGAAGACCAGCCTGAAAGCAGCGCTGCTGGATCAGCGCGTGGTCGCAGGCCTCGGCAACATCTATGTCTGCGAGGCGCTGTTCCGTTCGCATCTGTCGCCGCGACGACTGGCCGCGACGCTGGCAACCAAAAAGGCAGAGCCCACCGACCATGCCAAGCGGCTGGTCACGGCGATTCACGGCGTGCTCAATCAAGCCATCAAGGCCGGCGGCTCGTCGCTGCGCGATCATCGCCAGACCTCCGGCGAACTCGGCTATTTCCAGCACTCGTTTCAGGTCTACGACCGCGAAGGCGAAAAATGCCAGACCGCGGGTTGTAGCGGAATCGTGCGGCGGTTCACCCAGAACGGACGCTCGACATTCTGGTGCCCGAAATGCCAGAAATGACCTTCGACACCAAGAAAAAGGAAATCCAGCACCATGACCGGTAGCTGGCGGGATCGCGCAGGCACGACTTTCGAGTGCCAGAAACAACCGGCATCGGGCAGCCGCGGCATGGTGGTCAGCAATCATCCACTCGCATCCGCGGCGGGCATGGAGATGCTGGCGGCCGGCGGCAACGCCATCGATGCGGCGATCGCCACCCTGTTCACGCTGACCGTTGTCGAGCCGATGATGGTCGGAATCATCGGCGGCGGAATGGCGCATATCCGGCTCAGCCGACGGCAGCCACCGCTTCATCGATGGCCAAAGCACCGTGCCATTGAGCGTCCGGCCTGACACCTACCGATCAAAGCCGGGCGCGGCGCATGATGTGTTCGATACCGTCGACGATGAAAATCTCACCGGTCCGAAGGCGGTCGCCGTGCCCGGCTCGCTCAAGGCCTGGTGCGAGACGCAGCAACGGTTCGGGACCATGAGTCTGGCCGATGTCATGCAGCCGGCGATCAGGCACGCCTCGCGCGGCTTTCTGGCGACGCCCTATCTGCACGAATGCATCGTCGATGCCGCGCCCGAGATGCTGAGAGACAAGGCGATCTCCGCGATTTATCTTCCGCATGGAACGCCGCTGAACGCCGGCGATCGCGTGGTGCAAGCCGAATATGCGCAGACGCTCGCCACCATCGCGCGCGACGGCGAGACGGCGCTCTATCGCGGTCCGCTCGGCGACATCCTGCTGGATTACATGAAAGCGCATGGCGGCTTCATCACGCGCGAGGATCTCACATCGTACAAGACCGTCGAGCGCGCGCCGATCCGGGGAGATTATCGCGGCTGGGAAATCCTCGGCCCGCCGCCGCCCGCGGCCTCCGGCGTGCACATCGTGCAAATGCTGAACATTCTCGAGGGCTACGATATCGCCGCGATGGGGTTCGGCACCGCCGGCACCATCCATCATCTGGCCGAAGTGCTGAAGATCGCCTTTGCCGATCGCGCCGCCGCGAGTGGTGATCCGGACTTCATCAAGGTGCCGGTCGAGCGACTGACCTCGAAGGGCTATGCCGGCGAGCGCCGCCGCGCGATCGATTCCAGTCGCGCGCAACGCTGGGGCGCCGGCGTGCAGCAGCTCGAAGGCGCGCACACCACGCACATGACCGCTGCCGACGCGATGGGAAACGTGGTCGCCACCACGCAGACCATCAACAATCTGTTCGGCGCGAAGTTCCTGATTCCGGGCCTTGGCACGGTGCCGAACAATTACATGAACCTTTACGATCCGCGACCCGGCCATGCCCTGTCGCTGGCGCCGGGCAAGCGTGTGACCACGTCGATGTCGCCGATGATGGCGCTGCACCATGGCAAGCTCGTCTATGCGCTCGGCCTGCCCGGGGGAAAGCGGATTTTTCCGAGCGCGCTGCAGGCACTGGTCAATCTGATCGATCACGGCATGAGCTTGCAGGAAGCGGTCGAGGCGCCGCGGGTCTGGACCGAAGGCAATGCGCTTGAGGTCGAATCGGCCGTTCCGGAGCGCGTGCGCGCGGGTCTGGCGGCGTTGGGTCACGAAGTGATTGTGGTGCCCACTGTCGCCGGCGGCATGAATGCGATCCAGTTCCATGCCGACGGCTCGCTGACGGGCGCTGCATGCTGGCGCGCGGACGGCACGCCGATCGGCCTTGCCGGAGGTTTGGCGCGCGCTGGCGTTCGCTTCGACCTTGCCTGAGGACGCAGATCAGGCAACCGCTTCGGCGTATCGATCAAGATTGCAAAAATTCCAGACGCATGCCGAGACGCATCGTGCGCTCATCTCGCTTCGCCCCTCGAGGATGGCGCTGGTAGCGGCCGTTAGCCCAACGCATTAGCTCCGCTACTTCCTTACGCAGATCACGCGAACCACCGACGCTTTGGCGTCCGACGATCCCCCGGCCGCATTTACGCCATTGGCTTTGAGAAATTCGCGCACCGTATCGGCCGGGATCAGCGCGGCCTGTGACGCCGGTGTTGCGCTCGCTGGCCCCGCGACGATCACGGGCTTCAGCAACGCGATGCCGGCGAATTTTCCGTCGGCGTCGAGTACCGCCGCGCCGGAAAAGCCAACCGCCGGCGCCGGCGATAGTGCGAGTTCGCTGCTGGCGCCGACGGCAGCGACCGATGCTTTGACGCTGCTCGCCGCGGTGCCGCCGCCCTGGCTCTGCGGATCGACGATGCCGGTGAGTTCGACGCCGGATTTCGCCGCGCCAATGGCGAGGCCGAGCGGCTTCAATCCGCGCGCCCCGTAAATGCGCAGCAGTGCGAGATCATGCTCCTTGTCCTCGGCGATGCGGTCGGCATTGCCATAGCCGGCAATCGCGACCGCCAGGCAATCATCGGTGATCTGGCGGTCGGTCACGATGGCGCCGTCTTCGCTGACGACCACGCCGGTGCCGTATTCGACGGTCTTGCGCGGCGGCGGGCCCGCGATCTGCGCGCCGGTCGGAAATGGATTGAACGCGCTCGACATCGCGATCACCACCGGCTCGACAGTGCCTTCGGTGGCCTGGTCGTACAGGATGGTGAGGATGCGGACCTCGTCGCCTTTGAACGTTCCGCGCAGGTAGAATTTCTTCAGGCCTTGCATGCCCGACAGCACGAAGAAATCAGGCTTGACCACGGTGTAGTCGATGGAGCGCCCCGGCGGGTCCTTCTTTTCCCGCTCGGCGAGTTTCGCCGTGGTGGGGTTGGCTTCCTTGCGCCGCGCCAGTTGAATCTGGATGGTGCCGGTGGCGGAACTCCATTGGGCGCCATTGGCGTCGCTGGATTGCTGCGGCACCAGCTTGGTCGGCACGCCGAGCCGCGCCCCGGTGCCTGGATCGGTGACGATCTTCCAGCCGACATTGTCCTGCCGGCGCTTGGCGGTTTCGGCAAGCACGCCGCGCTCCTGCGGATTGAGCACGCCGGTCTGCTTGCCGCCCCGGGCTTTCTGGAACTCCTTGATGGCGGCCACCATGCGCTCGCTGACCTCGCCGGTGATGGCGCCGTTATATTGGCCGACCCAGGCCAGATCCGACTGGATCGCCTGACGCTCGCCCTGCGCCATCGCATTGGCGGTATCGGCCGGGGTCTGCAGCGCCGGCCGGACCGGTACGGTCGCCACCGGTTTCGGCTTGGTGCCCGCGGTGGACGGCGGCGTCATCTGGGCTTGCGCGGAAACTCCCGCGGCCACGAATATCAATGTTGCCGTCAGCATCGATCTCATGACAAGTCCTGAGGGTCAAAGTATTGGGGGTCGACTATTTGGGGGCTAAGTTCTCATTGACGTGCCGCCAATTAAGCACATCTGGTTGGTCGGCAACAACCGCGCGATGGTTCAAGGAGCCAACGACACCCTCATCCTGAGGAGCGGCCGCTTGGCCGGGTCTCGAAGGGTGGGATCACCATCTTCATGGTTCGAGACGCGCGAAGACGCGCTCCTCACCATGAGGTCATAAGGGTTGCGGCGATGCGCCGATACGGGATCAAGTTGAAGGACATGACCGCGTCATGCTGAGTGCCGACGAACTCGAGCGGTACGCCCGCCATATCGTGCTGCGCGAAGTCGGCGGCCCCGGCCAGACTGCCTTGAAGGAAGCCTCGGTGCTGGTGATCGGCGCGGGCGGCCTCGGCGCGCCGGCGCTGATGTATCTCGCCGCCGCCGGCGTCGGCGCGCTCGGCGCGGTCGATGACGACATCGTGTCGCTGTCCAATCTGCAGCGTCAGATCATTCACGCCACGCCGGACATCGGCCGGCGCAAGGTCGACACCGCCGCGGATCGGATTTACAGCCTCAATCCTCATGTCAGGTTCGCGGCGCACGCCACACGGCTCGATGCTGACAATGCGATGACGCTGATCGGCGGTTACGATCTGGTGCTCGACGGATCCGACAATTTCGAAACCCGCTATCTGGTGTCCGATGCCTGCTTCCTTGCCGGCAAGCCCTTGATCACGGCCGCGCTCGGCGTGTTCGATGGCTCGCTGACCACGATTCGCGGGCATGAAAGAAACGCCGAAGGCGAGTTCAATCCGACCTATCGATGCCTGTTTCCCGAACCGCCGCCGCCGGGCACGGTGCCGGCCTGCGCCGAGGCCGGCGTGCTGGGCGCGCTTGCCGGCGTGCTGGGATCGATGATGGCGCTGGAAGCCATTCGCGAGATCGTCGGCTTCGGCGAGGGTCTGGTCGGACGATTGCTGATGGTGGATGCGCGCGCGATGCGGTTCGAGACGTTGCGCTACAAGCGCGATCCCTTGAATCCGCTGAATGGCGATGCGCTGGTCATCACCGATCTGAGCGCGCATCGCTGAACGCCGCCAAGAAACTCAAGTCCTCACAGCATGCTCGGCAGCACGCGATCCGGCGGCTTGTGATTGTCGAGGAAGGTCCTGATGTTGATGATCACCTTTTCGCCCATCTCGACGCGGCCCTCGATGGTGGCCGAGCCCATATGCGGCAACAGCGTGACCTTGCCGGCTTTCGCCAGCCGCACCAGTTTCGGATTGACCGCGGGCTCGTTCTCGAACACGTCGAGGCCGGCGCCGCCGATCTCGCCGGCTTCGAGCAGCTTGATCAGCGTGTCTTCGTCGATCACCTCGCCACGCGCGGTATTGACGATATAGGCGTCCTTGCGGATGAGTTTCAGCCGCCGCGCCGACAGCAGATGAAACGTGGCCGGCGTGTGCGGACAATTCACCGAGATGATGTCCATCCGCGCCAGCATCTGGTCGAGGCTTTCCCAATAGGTCGCGCCCAGTTCCTCGGCGATGCGCGGCGCGACGGGGCGGCGGTTGTGGTAATGGATCTGCAGGCCGAAGGCGTGCGCGCGGCGCGCCACGGCCTGCCCGATGCGGCCCATGCCGATGATGCCGAGCCGCTTGCCGCCGATGCGATGGCCGAGCATCCAGGTCGGCGACCAGCCGGGCCAGTTCTTGCCCTCGGTGAGAATCGAGGCGCCTTCGATCAGGCGGCGCGGCACCGCCAGGATCAGCGCCATGGTCATGTCGGCGGTGTCTTCGGTCAGGACTTTCGGCGTATTGGTCACGGTAATGCCGCGCGCATGCGCGGCGATGACATCGATATTGTCGACGCCGTTGCCGAAATTGGCGATCAGTCTCAGCTTGCAATCGGGCTGCTTGAGAAGCTCCTCGGTGATCACGTCGGTAACGGTGGGGACCAGGACATCGGCCGAGCGGACTGCCTCGGCGATCTGCTCCGGCGTCAGCGGCGTATCGTCGAGATTGAGCCGGGCGTCGAACAGCTCGCGCATGCGGGTCTCGATCGAGTCCGGCAATTTACGCGTGACGACAACGAGAGGCTTCTTCTTAACCGACATGTCCTGCTCTCAAGAGGCTTTTGGTTCGCAGCGGCTTCGCGTTCAGGCCTCATTAACCCGGTTGTTCGACACTGCGGCTGCGTGCGGTCCCTGCGTTTGCTGGCGTTTCCTTGGGTTCCCCCGATATTTCATCCTGGATTTCCCGGGAGAGGTTCGGGCGTCGTCTTGGCTCTTGGCGTTCTGTCCTCTCTAGCAGAAGGCCCGGCCAAGACAAGAACCCCGAAATGACAGGCGAGGGGCAATCGGGGCGGGCTGCGGGGCACTGGAAGCACGGCGTGTGCTTCGGCTCGAAGAATTTGAGTCGGGATCTCGGCGGGGAGACGGGTTGATGGCGTTGAGGCGTTTTTGTTCCGCGGCAGGACTTGCGGGCGTATTGCTGGGCGCGTCGGTCAGCGCGGGATTTTCGGCAAAGGATTCGACCACCACCGCCAGCGGCTTGCCAGTGCCGCGTTATGTCAGCCTCAAATCCGATCATGTGAACGTCAGGGCCGGCCCGACCAAGGACAATGACGTCGCCTGGGTCTACACCCGCTCGGGTCTGCCGGTTGAAATCACGGCCGAATTCGAGAACTGGCGCCGGGTGCGGGATTCCGAGGGCGCAGAGGGCTGGGTCTATCACTCGCTGCTGTCGGGTCGCCGCACCGCGGTCGTCACCATGAAAGCCAAGGACGAACTCGCACCGCTGTATGATCGTGCGGATCCAGCCAGCGCGGTGGCAGCGCGCTTGCAGGCCGGCGTCGTGGCCCAGGTCAGGCGTTGCGCGGCAGGTTGGTGCCATGTCAGCGGCAACGGCTT
>CAVSFN010000009.1:0-21987 GCA_963727225.1 uncultured Pseudomonadota bacterium
TGCCGAAGCGGACCCGCTCAATAAAGCCTAGCTTGCACTCTTCTTGATGGCGGTGGGAAGTGTATCGGATTTGCGCTTTTTGCAATAGGCCATAACCTTTGCGGAATTCTTTTGCAGACGATTGTAGTCCAAAACATCATTGTTCGCTGCGGCGTTGTAGTAGCCGCTCATGAAAAATCTTACAAAATCCCGGTCGGCAGGGCCGTATCCTAGCCAATCCCCACAAGTGATCTTGTTCATATCCAGCTTAATCTGAGCCGAGGCCGGCGCTGAGGCTGCGGCCAACAAAACCACGCCAACGACAAGAACCCTGTATCTCATGGCTATCCTCCGACTTCCAAGTCTTCAATCAATGACCACCGCATTTTTCAAGCCCATCATAACACTCTCGGTCGGATGGAATTTGCACCACTGTTTCACGCTTGCGATGTTCTTCTGATGCACGACAAAGTCCACAAAGGTCCTGTTGTTCTTGTAACTGAACCAGCCGCTCATCCAGGCGGAGAAATTATCCGACTGTAACGGCGGCATAGCGAGATATTGGCCGCATGTGATCCGGCCCATATCGATGGTTAGCTGCGCATTCGCAACGGCTGGAATAATAGAGATTGCAAACGTCAGACATATCAATCCAGATCTCATTGTGGTCTCCTCAAGCCGGGTCCACCTGCTTCTTGCATACGGCTGCTCGCAGATCACCGCAACTGAATTCATCTGAAAAAAATCCCTCAGCGAATAACGCTACGATCGCGAATGCGGACATAACTGAGAGCGTCAGAGCGTCGACAGATTGGGTAAGGTGTCCTGTCGTAAATTCAATCGTGTCGCGAGTTGATTGAGATCGCGCAATGCTGGTTTTCGATGCAAGATTGCTGCCGACTGCTTTCTGTGGGTCGTAGTTACTGCACATCCAACCCCGCCGAATTGATCGCCAATCAACTCACTGGGCTTGCGGCTGGGGGCAAATCCCAAATCCTCGCTACCTAACGTGCTGCTATCCAACATGGACTACTATAATGGCAAGCGCGTCGAACAAGGACGCGCTGATATAGCCGGCGCCGAGGCAGCTGGACGCATTCTGTGCCGTCCGATCCTAGTAGACTGCATTACCTATATGTTCGGGCTTGATTTGCGGAAGGCACAAATATCCGTTCTGTCCAATCGATAATGTGGTAGCCGCCATCGATGTATAGCGTATCCCCTGTCATCAACTTGGCGCCGTCGAGGGCAATGAAGCGATTATAGAGAATGGGAGGCTACTTAAGCACCTGAAGAGGCACTGACGAGCCCCTTTCTCTCGATACAATCAACGGAATCCAAGCTTTCGCAGCAAGACATTCCTGAATTCGTTTATCTCACTAACGCCAAACAGCCATGCTCCGAAACCATAAGTGGCGATCCCGAACGCACAAAGAAGTGCGGCGCGGGACAGAATTGTTGTGATTTGGGTTCCAGGCAACCATTGCACTACGTAGGCGCGGACCACCAAGCCCAGGCTCGCTGCAATAGCTGCCGCCAACGCCAGTCGGATCGCTGCGCCAAGCATCTTCGACGAGCTTTCGAGCGCAACGCCTCTGACCGCTGCCTCGCGCTCAAAGCGACGGCGCTGCAAGTAGCCGAGCAGCATGACGTACACCATGATTGCCACCGAGCTGGCTATCGCGAGACCGATGGCGCCATCCCGCTGCCGCATCAGCACATAGAGTGGGACCATGATGGCGGCGATCGCTGTCCCTATCAAAGTCGGCAGCCATGTACTTTCCAGCGCATAGAAGCCTCGGCTGATCACAGTCTGCGCGGCCCAGCCGCTAAGCCCGAGGCAGAGATAAGATAAAACGCTCGCTGTTTGCTGGGCATCCGCGACGGTAAACCGATCAGCGAAGAGACCCCAGATCAGATACACCGCCTCGAAGCCTGAGATCGTCAAACATACCTGCGCCGCGAAAGTAAATAGTAGCATCAAGCGAACTGCGCGACACAGCAGAGCATAGGCTCGGACCACGTTTCCTGTTGCTACTAGCGCGCTAATTGTCGGGTAGGCCGCTACGCCCGCCGCCATTCCAAACATACCGATTGGCACCTTCATGAGCGTACGGCCGTACTGCAGATACGACAGGCTGCCAACCCCGAGATATGACGCCTGATTTTTGACGATCCACTCATCGACCACGACGATGGAAAATCCGATCATGATCGGTAGCGAAAGCCAGAGGTACCGTCTCAGATCCGGATCGCGGAAAGTCAATCGTGGCACCCAGCGCATCTGAACCTTGAGGCAGCCGTAGAGTGGCAATCCAAACGGACCCACGACGGAACCAGCCAGCACTCCCCACGCAAAGCCCTCGGCGCCAAGTTGGGGGTATTGAGCCCCAATGAGGCCGCCAACAATGATACCAGCCGAATAAACCAGCGGAGCCATTGCCGGAAGAGCATGCAGATTTTGCGCCTGCAACACCGCCGACAGCAAGCCTCCGACTACATGAAAGAACTGAGCCGGCAGGATGATCCGTGTTAGCCGAACGAGCGTGTCGATATCGCTGCCATTGGTGAAACCAGGCGCAACAAGGACGGCCAACGGCCGCGCAAAGATCATAAGCAACCCGATACAGATGATTCCAACCACGAGGATGAAATTTGCAATAACACTGAAAGAGTCCCAACCGCGGTCAGGGTCCCCGCGTTTGAGGTGAGCGAGAAAGATTGGGATGAAGACGATCGAAAGTGCTCCCGCCGCTAACAGATAATTCAGAAAATCCGGCAACGTGAAGCTTGCAAAATAGAGATCGGCAGTCCGACTTGCACCCAGAGTGCGACCGATGATCTGCTCGCGGAGCAGTCCCATCACGCGGCTTAAGAAGATCGAGCCGGCCCAGATGATAGATGCCATGCCGATGACCCGCGTCTGGCTATTCTCGCTTTTCGTCTCGATCAAGGTGGCGGGATTTATCATTGAGCGCTCACTTCAAATCGAGAGCGCATCGACAGGAGTAGGTTGATATGCCCTCCGGTCCAGATAATGAGTGCTCGGAAAGGCCGTAGTTGCATCGCCGAGATGCTTACCCTGCGCCAAACAGAAATGCCGGGCCATCCCGCGCGCCGCAGACGCGGGAAGCCGAAATACTGGCCGCGACTTAGCCGCGCCGGCGAACTGGCGGCGGAGGTGGCACGTATCTTTGCCAGATGGTCCCATTGTCGAACTGGATTAACATGCCGTCGGGTGAATACACCGCGCTGATATTGTAAGTGTCGATCCAGATGCGGTTGGCAGGCGAGTACCAATCCGGCCAGGCACGGGAAGGCACGCCAGCCTCGGTCAGGAGATTGAGCTCCGGCCCGTTCTGGGTGACGTAGGCCAGCGCGTCGCCACGACACATCTGAATGCATTTGTACGTGCCGGTGAGGCCGACGGATTGAGCCGACGCAGCAGTGATTGTCAGCGCGCCAACAATACCGACGAGCAGCGATAGACGCTTCATGGAAGTGATCCTTTCGTTCGCACTTCGCTCCAAACCAGAGCCTAAAAAGCTTCTCACAGCGAGATCATCGAGCCGTTGATCTACGTCAACCAAATTGATCTGACGGCAACAATCTCCCTCAAGGCTTCGGCTCCCCACGCCCCTTTCACCAGCAAGGGTCATTTCCGACCAGGACCAGTGGCAGCTATACGACGTTGATGAGGACCGTTCGGAATCGACCGATCTGGCGAAGCAGTATCCCGAGAAGCTGGACGCGCTGAAGAAGGCGTAGGACGTTGAAGCCAGGATCAATCTGGCATAGCCGATGGATGACCGCACCGCCGTCGGCGATGCCGGCGACTCGCGCAACCGGTAGGGCGGCGCCGGTTAGTTGTTCACCCAGCAACAACTTGCCCACAAGCGTAGACGCAATTAACAGCGCCAATCCGGTAGCGGCTTCGGCGACGGCGGCGAGGATCAATTCCGATTTCACGGCTCCGCCTCCACCTTTTCATTCGCGCCCGTCAATGTCTTTGCTAGTGCTTCGGTGCCTCGATCGGATCGGGTTCAGGCGCTGCCATCGGGCCAAGTTCTGCCCCGGGCTCCGCTGCTGCGTGGGCCTCTGGTCCGAACCTGAACGTCAGCTTGTTGATCTTGCCCGTGAACTTGAACGGAGGATCGTAGCGGTATTCCAGCATCGCAACCCCGGTGCGGGTATCCAAGCCGATGTCGAAGCTTTCATCCTCGGGGAATGTGATCGGCGTAGTGTGTTCCATGGTATTGCGGGCCACTTCCTTGCCGTCCACGGAGAGAATGCCCGTGCCACCCTTTCCAAGGCCGGGGCCGTCCGATTTGAAGTCGAAGACGATGGTGTGCTTGCCCGCGTTAAGCGCGGGTCCCGACCAGATCGTGCGCTTGAGATTCAGGAGGTTATAGAGAAACACAGGCTTGCCGCCACGAATGCCGGCGACGCCTTTACTCAGGAACAGACCATAGCCGCCAAAGCGTCCGCCCTCGGTGACGATCATCCCTTCCGCGCCGCCTGCGGGTATCTCGACTTCGGCGGTGATGACGTAGGACTTGTTGAGAATGCTGGGCGCAGCACTGGCCGGCACGCCCGACAATTCGCCCGAATAGGTGAACTCCGTTCGCCCGGCCGTGAGGCTTGGACGCGGCGTATTCCAGCGCGGCAGCGTCGTGTTGTCGAGCGGCAGCACGTTGTATTTCTTCGCCTCGGAGTTGAAGAGCGCCTGCATCTCCTTGAGCTTGTCGGGCATCTTGTCCGCCAGGTCGCTGAACTGGGTCGGGTCCTCCTGGACGTTATAAAGCTCCCACTTGTATCCGGTAATCACATCCGGCGGCGGCGCGCTGCTCAGCTCCCACGGTAGTGTCGCCGGCGTCGTGGCCGCTACCCACCCGTCGTGATAGATGGCTCGATTGCCGAGCATCTCGAAGTATTGCGTCGTATGCCGTGTCGGCGTGTCGGCGTTCGCCCCCTCCCATGTGTACACCATGCTTGTGCCCTCCATGGGGATTTGCTTGATGCCGTTGATCATGTCGGGTTCGGAAATGCTGGTCGCCTCCAGGATGGTTGGGGCGATATCGATGATGTGATGGAATTGGTGGCGGATGCCGCCCGTGTTCGTGATGTGGCCGGGCCACGACATGGCCACGCCCTGCGCCGTTCCACCGAAGTGCGATGGCACCTGTTTCACCCACTTGAACGGCGTGTCCATTGCCCACGCCCATTCTGCCGCAAAGTGCGGGAACGTTTTGTCCGAGCCCCAGAACGGGTACCAGAGGTACTGCGCCTTCACCGGCACGGGCACACCATTGAACGTCGTGAATTCGTTCGGTGTGCCGTTGATCATCCCTTCGGCGCTCGCGCCATTGTCGCCACCGATGTAGATGATCAAGGTGTTGTCGAGCTGGCCCAGGTCTTCGACGGCCTGGATCACCCGTCCGATCTCATGATCGGCGTAGGCGAGGTAGGCCCCATAGACGTCCGCCTGCTTGATAAAGAGCTTCTTTTCGAACAGCCCGAGGGAATCCCACTCCGGCAGCTCTTTCGGCCACGGCGTCAGCTTGGCGTTCTCAGGCATGATGCCCAGACGCTTCTGGTTGGCGAAGATTGTCTCGCGCACTTTGTTCCACCCCTGGTCGAACAAGTGCATCTTGCTGATCTTGTCGATCCACTCCGGGGTCGGATGATGTGGCGCGTGCGTAGCACCGGGTACGTAATAGACAAAGAACGGCTTGTCGGGCGCAAGCTCCTTGAGCTGCTTCATGTACTGGATGGCGTCGTCGGCCATGGCCGTCTCGAGGTTCCAGCCCGGATTGCCTTGGAAGGGATAGATGGGCGTCGTGTTGCGGAACAGGTTCGGCTGCC
Organism: uncultured Pseudomonadota bacterium; assembly: GCA_963727225.1. GTDB lineage: Bacteria > Pseudomonadota > Alphaproteobacteria > Rhizobiales > Xanthobacteraceae > Bradyrhizobium. The sequence goes on from CAVSFN010000009.1 coordinate 5,845, forward strand.
ATTGGCTCGCGTCGCCGCCGACGAAGCCATAAAAATAATCGAAGCCCATCCCGTTCGGCCACTGATTGAACGGCCCGGCCTGACTTGACTGGAAGGAGGGCGTGTTGTGGTCCTTGCCAAACCACGAGGTTGCGTACCCGCTTTCCTTGAGGATTGTGCCGATGGTGCCTTTTTCGATCGGGATGATTGAGTTGTAACCCGGGAATCCCGTCGATATTTCACCGACCACCCCGTTACCAACCGAGTGATGGTTGCGTCCCGTGATGATCGCCGCCCGCGTCGGTGAGCAGAGTGCCGTGGAGTGGAAATTCGTGTAGCGCAATCCATCCCTTGCGATGCGATCCATGGCAGGGGTGGGTATGACCCCGCCGAAGGTGCTTGGTGCACCGAAACCCTGATCGTCCGTCATGATGAGCAACACGTTGGGCGCGCCCTTCGGCGGTACGACGCGTGGTGGCCACCACGCCTTCGACTCCGAGGCCTTCTCCTTGATCTCCCCGCCGAACGCGGGATCGGGGGGCGGAAGTTGTTTGCCGTCGATCGTGGTGGTGGCTTCCGGAGAACCTGGAACACCCGTGACTTGCTGAGCTAGTGCCGAGACACAACTCAGGGCGAGAAGGCTCGCGGCCAGCATAATGTGGCGGATTTCCATGGCGTAAAACTCCCGTTGTACGGGCCTTTGAAAAGGCCTTTGCAAGAGTGCGCATGATGCGCGAGCCGGCAGATCAGTCGGCCGTGGCTTTCGCCTTCATCGCCGTCTCGAGTTTCTTGATGTCCGCAGGCGACAGTTGCGGGCGATCCACCTTGATCGTCAGCTTGTTGAGCTTCGCGGTGAGCGCGAACGGCGGCTGGTAGTCGGCGTCATTGACGCCGGTCAGCGTGTCGGAGCCGATGTCGAAGCTCTCGTCCCATTGCAGGATCATCGGCAGCGTTTTCTCCATCCGCTTGGTCGCGACATCCCTACCGTCGACTTTGAGGAAGCCGGTGCCGGGACGGCCAAGGCCGCTGAAGTTGTTGAACGCAAGCGTTCCGGCGCCGAGCCCTTCGTACTTGAAGTCGAACTCGATCGTGTGTCGACCCGGCTGCAGCGCGTCGGGACCTTCCCACTTGATGCGTTCAAGATCGACCAGGTTCCAGAGGAACACCGGCTTGCCCTTGAGCAGGTAGAAGCCGTAGCCGGCAAAGCGCCCGCCCGAGGTGAGGATCATTCCCTCCGCACCGCCCTCGGGCACATCGATGTCAGCGGTGATGGTGTACGAGGCATCCAGCAGAGCGGGCGAATCGCCCTGCGGCAGTCCGGTCATCGGCCGCGTATAGATGAACTCCGTACGTCCGGCGGTGATGTTTGGGCGCGGCGCGACGATGCGCCCTGCCACCGACGCGTCAAGCGGGAGGACCTGATACTTATTCGCTTCGGCGACGAAATCCTGCCGCATCGCCTTGACTCTGTCCGGATATTTGGCGGCGAGGTCCTCCGTCTGACTGAAGTCTGTGGTCAGGTTATAGAGCTGGAAGACTTGGTTGTTCAGCGGATCCGGATTGGCCGGGCCGAAGGCTTGCCAGGGCGCGCGGTTCACCTTGGTGCTCAGCAGCCAGCCGTCGTCATAGAGCGCCCACTGGCCCATCATCTCAAAGTACTGCTTCTTGTGCCGCGACGCCATCTTGGCGTTCTTCGCGTCGAAGGTGTACGCAAAGCTCGTGCCTTCGATCGGCGCCTGTTTGATACCATCCACGACTTCGGGCGCAGGGATGCCGGCGGACTCCAGGATGGTGGGCACGACGTCGATCACGTGAACGAACTGTTCGCGCAAGGTCCCCTTGTCCTTGATGCGCGCGGGCCACGACACCACCATGTTCTGGTTGATGCCGCCGAGCCGGGAGGCGTTCTGCTTGAACCAGTCGAACGGCGTGTCGAAGGCCCACGACCAGCCGGCCGACATGTGGTTGTAGGTCTGTTCGGTGCCCCAGACGTCGTACCATTTCATCTGAAGACTGGCCGGCATTTCGTTGATGCCGTTGAAGAACGCGACCTCGTTGGGCGTGCCCATCGGGCCGCCCTCCGCGCTGGTCCCGTTGTCGCCATTGATGTAGATGATCAGCGTGTTGTCGAGCTTGCCTAGGTCCTCGAACTGCTGGATCACCCGGCCGATCTCGTGGTCGTTATACGCGGCGTAAGCGGCGAAGACATCGACCTGCCGGACGATGAGTTTTTTCTCTTCCGCGGTGAGTTGGTCCCACGGCTTCAGCATCTCGTTGGGCCAGGGCGCGAGCTTCGAATCCTCCGCTATCACGCCGAGCCGCTTCTGGTTCTCGAAGATGCGTTCGCGCAGCTTCTCGTAGCCGTCGTCAAACAGGTGCATGGCGCTGATCTTGTCGACCCACTCCTTGGTCGGGTGATGCGGCGCGTGCGTGGCGCCGGGAGCGTATTTGATGAAGATCGGCTTGGAAGGATCGGTCTGATGTATCCGCGTCATGTAGTCGATGGCGTCGTCGGCCATTGCGGTGACGAGGTTCCAGGTACCTGCGGGCTTGCCGAGGAACGGATATATCTGTGTCGTGTTGCGGAACAGGTTGGGTTCCCACTGGTTGGCATCGCCGCCGACAAAGCCGTAGAAATACTCGAACCCCATGCCGGTGGGCCACTGATCGAACGGCCCGACCTGGCTCGCAGCAAACGCCGGCGTGTTATGATCCTTGCCGAACCACGCTGTCGAATAGCCGTTGTCCTTGAGGATGCGCCCGATCGTCGCCTTGTCCTTGCCGATAATGCTGTTGTAGCCCGGGAAACCAGTCGACTGCTCCGAGATCACGCCGAAGCCGACCGAGTGGTGGTTGCGGCCGGTGATCAGCGCGGCTCGTGTCGGCGAGCACAATGCGGTCGAGAAAATACGATTGTAGCGCAGACCCTCGCTGGCGATGCGGTCCATCGTTGGCGTCGGAATGACGCCCCCGAAGGTGCTCGGCACCCCGAAACCGGCGTCGTCGGTGATGATGAGCAGCACGTTCGGGGCTCCCTTCGGCGGCACGACACGCGGCGCCCACCAGGCCTTCGACTGCAGGGCGTCATCCTTGATGACACCGCCAAACTTCGGATCGGGCGGAGGAAGCTGATTCCCGGTGATTGTCGTGGTGGCGCTCGATGAGCCCAACTCGCCGTCGACCTGTTGTGCGCTTGCGCTTGCTGAAAGGAGAAAGGTCAGTGTCAATGACACAGCGCTGCATCGACAAATTCTCATGATAGATCTCCGTTCCCCAATATGCGCGGGCAAACAAATTAAGGTGACCTCAACTGGGATCGACAGGCTTGATTTGGATCAAGTGTCGCAATTGTGCGAACGATGAAGCGCGAGGAAGGCAGCAACCCCAACAGCGCTTAGCCGGTCGGTGGCGATATTTCCCTCAACTGATATTCGCTATAACTTCATGACCCATGAGGGCTTCAGCGCCAATCCGGTAGCGGCTTCGGCGACGGCGGCGAGGATCAATTCCCATTTCGTGGCTCCGCCTCTGATCGTCCGTCATGATGAGCAGCACGTTGGGCGCGCCCTTCGGCGGTACGACGCTTGGTGGCCACCACGCCTTCGATTCAAAACAAAGCTGACGTCACTTTGAGACGACAAGGCTTCGGCTTTTGATCCATAAGCGACCTCGGCCGGTTCTCAGCATAGGGTGCCGAGCTCAAGAAATATGGTGACGCTGACGGGAGACGTGCATGACAAAACGTGGGATGCGATGTTATTTCGGTCCGGAGTCATAGACCTTGATCATCGAACGGACATCAGCGCGGGCAAGCTCAAGCTTTGAAATGACCGAAGGCCAGAGCATCCCGCGCTGTTTTTTGGCGCGCTTGATAAGTTTACGCAGCTTTTCCTCGAACTCGCCTGCTGCCGTTTCTGTGGTCTTCGGTTCACTCATGTCGGCCGGACCTCCTCCCGAGCAAAGGATGTGATGCGGACACCTCTGCCAAGTTCGACCGTTTACCTGCTCCGCAGGGGCCAATAAAGCGCTTATGGCGGAGCCGCCCGCCGTTATCAGGCGACAATCAGACAATTAAAGGTGATGCGGTCGCAACTGCTCGGGCCGGAGACGGCGGCGCAGGGACCCGCTTATACTTCCTGCCAAGATTCCAAAAGCTCGTCAGCCACACGAATTGTTTGGATCAATATGGCAAGTCGAACGACTGGGCATGTAAGTGCAGCGGAACGGCCTTAAATCCAAAAGCACTTCGCTCGACGTAAATTGCGGGCGGCTCTCTTAGCCGTGTTGAGCAGTGGGGTTATCTCGCCGCGTTCGCTGCCCATAACTGCACCGGCCGCGAAGGACATCCGGCGAGACCCCTCTTCAGCGCTGTCGGTTCCGAACTCAGTCAATAACTTTTGATTTACGGCGATGTCGTTTAGAGCGCCCAGACTCTCCTGAAGACGTTGGAGATTGTCCTTATAGCAAGACAAGGCCTTATTGGCAGAACCGTCGAAGATGCTCTCGAAGAAATATATCGCGTAACGCAGTTTTTTTATCGCGATTCGAAGCCGATGGCGATCGTGATCATTCAACTTATGCAATTTTTTCAATCGCTTCATCGCTTTTTTGGTCCGGCGATCGAACAGATGAACGGCATACCACCGGGTTGATCGATCGGCGCGAACGGACACTTGTTTAAGCCAACGCCCGTCTTCGATCCACTCCAGAGCGTTGAAAACAAGAAGACGATATCGCGAACTTGAAATCGCGGATTTAGCCGCCTCGGCGGCGAGATCGCGTCGATATACCAACTCTTTTGCAAGTTCGGAAAAGCCGGGGATTGGTGGTTGGGCGCCGGCCAGTCTGTGAATTTTCGTGTTCAGAAAGACATCCAGGTCGCGCACCGGTCCCAGTTTTCCAGCTAGCCATTCAAGATCGCGGTTTATCATTTCCGTCTGTTTAGACCGAAGCAGTTTCGAAAATACCCAGATGGCCGCCCTTAGCGTGCGGACGCCAATCCGCATCTGATGCACGCCTTCAGGCATCCCGGCCAACACCGCCGGCTCGTTGGCAGCAATGTGACGCAGGACAGATCGGCCAACGACTTGAAACGCCGACGAAAGGGTCGCACTGCGCTTGAGCGTGATTTTCGATGCACGAACCGCGTCTATGGGCTGATGATCCAACAGGGCGTAGCCCTGTTCGGATTTCGTCTTGACCGATAGCTTGGCAGGAACAAGCTCAGCCACCATTCGAGCTGCCTTGAAGAGATCGGTAATCGAGCCATTCTTGAGTTCCAGCTCCACCTCGGCCAACGGCGTTGCATTCCGTCCGACCCGAACGTGTCCTTGATCCAGCGCCATTTCGACCAGGCTATTGCCTGGACGGAGCGGCACCAGCGTGCGGTGGACGTGCGCCGTGAAGATCGGGTCGAGATCGCGCCTTACGTTCTTTGAAAGCAGCGCCTCCAGGGCCGTGCCGCGGGCGGCCTGGAGGTCTGGCTCGTTGCTTTCGATCCTGGTTTCCCACTCGCTACGGCCCAGCGCGATGCCGTCTCTTGCGGTCTTGATCGTTTGTACGCGCTTCTTGCCGGCTTGCCGAACCCGAAGCGAAACACCGTTGCGCCTGAGAACGTGCTTCGGAGTATCGAAGTAGGTGGATACAAAATACTTGTGTCTGGCAAGTTGTCCGTCGGCGGGCCGCAAGCTCCGCGCGGCGGCCAATTTCTCCAGGTCGTCGGCAGAAACTTCAAATTTCACTTCGTTCTCAATGCCCATTTTCTCACCCAGAACCTGCCCCGTGCAACCAAGTCGGCAAGGGAAACTCTGTTTCCCGCAATTGCAGCCCTGACAGCTTGTCCAACCACCAATTCCTCCAAATCCGCTTTATTGACCGGCCCGCGTCTTCTTTCGCTCGCGCCTTAATCGGACCGGCTGACTGCGGGTCAATTCAGAACCACCGTGGTCATCATGCGTCTGAGCGCGCCAGGTCGCAATCTCGGCAAGCTCCGCTTCGGGTCGAGTCACCGTTGTTTCGCGCTGTCCGAGGTAGATATTGCCGCTGTCGCCGTCGATGGTGATCCAGTCGCTTCCGGCGATCGTTGCATCGGCCAGTCGCGCCCGGTCGGCGGTGACGTCGATCGCCATGTCGTTGCACCCGACGATGCAGGGCTTCCCCATCTGGCGCGCGACCAACGCCGCATGAGCGGTCCGCGCTCCCACGCTGGTCACGATGCCCGCGGCCAGCGCAAAGCCTTCGACATCAGCCGTGCTCGTCTCCGGCCGCATCAGGATCACCGGATCGCCAGCGGTCGAAATCTGCCGGGCGCTCTCGGATGAGAACGCGGCACGACCGACGGCGATACCGCCAGATGCGCCGATTCCCTTCAGCAGGGGCGTGTCCGCCGAAGCCAGGGAAACCTGAACCAGAGCGGCAAGATCGATTTCGGCAATCCGATCCAGCGCTTCGTGACGAGTGATCAATCCTTCGTGCACGAGGTCGATGGCGATGCGCAGCGCGGCGCGCGGCGTCCGCTTCGCGGAACGGGTCTGGAGCACCCACAATTTACCGTCCTCGATGGTGAATTCGACGTCCTGAACATCGCCAAATTCCTGTTCGAGCCGGCTGAGAGTATTTTCGAGTTCGGCCACAAGCTCCGGCAGCGCGCGGGCGATGGTCTCTTCCGTGTCGGGCGTCCAGCGGCCCGAAACGACGTCTTCGCCCTGGGCGTCGAGCACAAGGTCGATCATCGGTTGTCGTAGCCCGGTTGAGGGATCCCTTGAAAATGCAACTCCGGCTCCGGATGAAAGCCCGCCGTTGCCGAACACCATGGCCTGGACCGTCACCGCGGTGCCCTTGAGGTGATCGAGTTGCTGGAGACGGCGGTAGGATTGCGCCCGCTCGCTCATCCACGATTGATAGACCGCTCTGGCCGCGCTTTCGAGCTGCGCTGTGGCGTCCTCAAGCCAGCCGTCATCATGGCGCTCTTCGATCAGGGCACGTTCGTCCGCCGCGAGACGTTCGAGGGCCTCGCTGTCCAGCTCGCGGTCGCTGGTGACGCCTTCGCCCACAATCAAGCCGGCAAGGTGAGCGGAGAACAAGGCGGGATCGATCCCCAGCACGGTTTCGGCGTAACTCTCCAGAAAGCGGCGCCGGCAATCCCACGCGAGCGCCGGCCGTCCGCTGCTGCGGATCAGACCCTGCACGGCGGTCGAAGTGCAACCGACATTGAGTACGGTGTCCAGCATGCCCGGCATCGATCTCGCCGCGCCCGACCTCACCGACACCAAGAGAGGCTGCCGATTGTCGCCGAAGCGCTTGCCCGTCTCGCGCTCCAGGAACTCGATGCCCTCCTTCAGCCCTTTGTGCAGATCGCGTTCGGCATGCGCATCCTTGCTGATGATCGCGGCGCAAAGCTTGACCGGGAGCACGAAGGCCGGCGGTACTGGCAGACCGAGCGCCGCCATGCGCGCCAGGTTGGCGGCTTTGGCGCCAATCGTGTCAGCCGAATGGGGTTCCGTCGATACGCCGCCAATTCGCACGATATGCATGGTTCAAACCCCTCTTAGGCCGACAGATCGGTCATGATGTGCCGCCGCAGCAAATGTCCAAAACCGGCCAATCGGTCGGTGGCGCGCTCGATGGCGCGGGCCAACTCGAGCACGGAAAGCGACGTCGGCACGTCGAAGCCGCCGGTGAGCACCCGCGTAGTGACATCGCGTTCCCGCGCGTCCGCGAGGTGCTCGGCGTCGATGAGGCGGATAACGGCGTTGAGAGCGTCCTCGGTATCGGCGCGGCGTCCCTCCGGAACTTCAACCGCGGCGGCAAGCCCCGAGGCTGCAGCTTCGGTCGCTGTCGTGGCGACCGCGCATAATTCGGCAAGCATCGAAAGCAGGGCGGGATCGATTGCGGCCGGCGCCAGCGAAGCGATGAAGGCCGCCTGCTCCAGTTCGTCGACCGCTTCCTCGACACGGTCCACCAGCTGTTCGATGATCGGTCCGGCATTGAGGCGGCCGGCTTCCTGGCGCGCTTCGAAGGCAATGCGATCGGCCTTGTGCTCGATCAGACCGGCCCTTGCCGCAAGGCGCTTGCCATCGCTCGGACGGCCTGCCCGCAGCGCGGCAATATGCTGGGCAATGGTTGCTGTTATATCGTGCGCCAATCCGACCTGACGCAGGACGATCGCAAGCAACGCGCCGTCGACGCGTTTCAGACGCCTGATCAGGTCGGCCTCGATCTGGTCGCGGACCAGTCTGGCCGAATGTCCGGCAATCAGCGCCTCGGTCGAAACCCGCATCGCGGTCTTGAGGAAGTCGACCGCGGCGTTACGCCCCAGCGCCTGATCCAGCCGCTCGCCGAACCCGATCCGGGCCGGCGCCGCGTTGCGTACTGCGGTGCTGATCAATTCATTGCCGCCGAGTTCAAGGAAGGCGCGGTGCCCCGAGCGCTGCCGGGCGGCCCAATCGAGAATGCGCACCGCATCCTCCTTGGCAACCCAGTCGCGCAGCAGTTTGCGTGCCTTGTTCCAGTCGATCAGAAATACCAGTGCCGCTCCGAGTGCGGTCAGAAAGGCGTTGCGATCGGCGGCATTGTCGGGCTGAAACTCTCCAGTGACGAGAAAGAAGGCGTTGTCCTCGCCGAGACCCGCCGCCATGTGACGATCGAGCCCGCTCCATTTCGCATCAAACTTGTCGAACAGGGCGATAAAGAATTTGGCGCGCGCCCGGTGTACGTCGGTATAGGTCACGGTCACCGAATTTTCCCTGACCGCGATGACCACGACATGCGCGTCGGTGGTTCCGATATCATTTTGAATCAGGAGCCGGCCGTTGGAGCGGGTCGCCATGGTATCGAGGCCGGGATGGTTGAATTTGAGGGCGCGAGTCTCGTTGAGCCCTTGCATGAAACTTTCCACCGGCGCCCGGTCTTCGGGTTGCAAGCCGAATACGTGGGCGCCGCTCACGATCTCCTCGGCGCACGTCGCGGCGAGCCGGTTGAGCGCCCTGTGCAGGTCCATGACCAGCCGGTGCAGACTGTCTGCACCGTCCTGCGCTACGCCGGTCAACCTGGCGACATGCGCGATCTCGATTTCATTGGCGGGCTCCAGCAGACCGGAGGCGCGGATCGCGTCGAGCCGCGCTGCCATGGTTTCACCCTCGGCCGATTTGCCCGCACTCACCGCACGGATCATCGTCGTTGCGTCGTCGACGATTTCCTTCATCAAACTCGCGAGATTGGGCGCGCCTATTCGGCCCTTACCGGCAAGATGGGCGCCGCCGATCAGGGTTGCGAGCGCGGCCGGCGCTATGCCGGCGGCGCGGCATTCGACCTGCAAATCCGTTACTGGACGAACAGGCTCCTGCGCGTGTTGAGCAGCCGCCTGCAGCGCGCTCATGCGAACCTTGATGCGGTCGTTGGCTGCGAGCCCCTCCGTCACCAGCGATGGCAACAGGATGTCGGCCTGTCCGAGTTCTTCGACAATAAGTGATTTCATGACCTGTGTACCAAAAAGGGCGTGCAAGCATATTCACTGTTTTGGTGACGGGCTTATTGCGCCAGATCATTCATGAAACCGTCATATTGAGCGGCCGGGCGCACCGACCTCAATGCATAAGTTGCGACGAGCCCGCGGTGAAATGGGCTGAACGTCCGCCTACCGCCGCTGAAAATCCCCATCGTACCGGAACGCGCTTAGCCACTCCGACGCCTTGGGCTGAAATTGGGCACGGGATGAGGATAGTGACTTGACACCGATGTCGAGGCGATCCGGGTCAAACGGAACGGAAATATTTTTGCAAAGGGGCCGACCGGGAACAAGTCACAGACGAGCCGTTCGCCAGCGCGCCTCGATGCTCTCCGTCGCGAAAACGTTTCTAGCTCGTCACGCGTTCGCCGCGTCCATAGACGAGCAGCATCAGAGGCTGGGTACGAAGTCGCACCGGAGAGTGCATTTCGACGCCGGCCGACCGTGTCGTCTTCCCGGATGGCTCAGACGAGGAATATCTGGCACGAATGCTGCCTCTACTGGAGAAAGCGGTTGTCGAGAGGGTCGCCGATGGCGGGTGAGAGTATTTCTACAGATCTATTGGTCAGCATTCTCCATCATGGCGACAGTAGCTTCCCGTCCGGTGGATTTGCTTTCTCGTCCGGTCTTGAAGGATTTTTCATCGATCAGATGATCAAAAATGTCGCTGAACTGGAAAGCTTTATCGCTGATTTACTCATTAATCGCTGGATCAGTTTTGATGCGGTTGCGCTCCGTCGCGGCTATGCAGCCGCATCTGACATTGATCTTGCCGAAATCGATCATTGCGTTGAAATTGCTACGCTTTCCGCCGCGCAACGCGCAGGCTCCAAACGCGCGGGCCGTGCAGTGCTCGCGGTTTACGCCAAACTCGGCTCGAAGGTCGTCAGCAATTACCGGGATCGGACAATCGCCGATGAGGAGCTGGGTCACCTGCCAGTGGCGCAAGGCCTGGTGTGGCGGGAAGCCGGTCTTCCGATCGAAGCGGCTCTTGTCATGAGCGCATGGACCATGGTCCAGGGACTTGCCACGGCAGCTATTCGCCTTGGGTTGATAGGACATCTGCAGGCCCAGCACTTGCTGTTCGGGATACGCGCGCAGGTCGTCGCTGCGGTCCAAAGCGGCGCGGATTATCCGCTCGATGCACCGCTATCGAGCTTTACCATCCTCTCCGATATCGCCCTCGCGGGACATGAACGCCGCGACGCGCGCATGTTCATCACTTAAAAAACAGCTGGAGGCACCATGAACCTGACCCCCACAGAGATCGATCGGCTCATCATCTTCAACGCGGCGGAGTTCGCCAGGCGCCATCAGAAGCTCGGCATTCGCCTCAGTCGTCCCGAGGCGGTTGCCTTGATTGCTGACGAGATGCTGCTCGCTGCCCGCCGCAATATGCCCTACGTGGACATTGTGGATATGGCCGGCCGGCTTCTGACCACCGACGATGTGGAGCCCGGCGTCGGTGCGATGATCGATCTTATTTCGGTCGAAGGTAATTTCGAGGAAGGTACGAAACTGATCGTGGTTTTCGCGCCTATCGGTCCGGGCGCGAGCAAAGTGCCTGCTCCAGTACCAGGCGAAGTCATGACACCGGATGAGGATATCGAACTGAACGGCGGGCGGCAGCGCTGTTCGATCAAGGTGCTGAACATGGGCGACCGGGATATCCAGGTCCGCTCTCACGCGCACTTCTTCGAAGCCAATCCGGCTCTCCACTTTGACCGCGCCGCTGCCTTCGGAATGAAAATTGACAAGCCTTCGGGAGTCGGCGTCCGCTTTGAACCTGGTATTTCGAAGGTCGTCGACCTCGTCGCCCTGGGCGGATCGCGGATCGTCTCCGGGCAGGCGGGCCTTGTCGAAGGCCCGCTCGACGCGCCCGGTGCCATGAACCGAGCCCTCGAAGCGGCTCGCGCGAAAGGATATCGGGGATGCTGACAAGACGCGATTGTCGAAATGTGACATCGGAGAATTCAACATGGTTCTGATCAGCCGGAAGGCCTATGCAGAAATCTACGGCCCGACCAAAGGCGACATGGTACGCCTCGGCGATACCGAGTTGATTGCCGAGATTGAACATGATTACGCGGTCCCCGGAGATGAACTGACGTCCGGCGCAGGCAAGTCGATGCGCGACGGGGAGGGTTATCAGACCAGCGGGACCTATGCCTCAGGGGCGTTGGACATGGTAATCCATAACGCCACAATTATCGATGCGATTCTGGGGATCGTGAAAGGAGACATCGGCATCCGCGACGGACGCATTGTCGGCGTCGGAAAGGCCGGTAATCCTGACATCATGGATGGAGTTCATCCAAACCTGCGGACCGGCCCCAACACCACTTGCGTCCACGGCGATTTCTACATCGCCACTGCGGGCGCCGTGGAGGGACACGCGCATTTCTTGTCGCCGCAGCAGTGTGACCACGCGCTCGCGGGTGGCTGCACGACCATGATCGGCATGACGCCTGGCCCGCACTTCGATACCAGTTGCGCCGGACCCAACATCATCGGCTCCCTGATACGCGGAGCCGACCATTATTGCCTCAATTTCGGCTTCCTGGGGCGCGGCTGCTCGGACCCCGGCGCCGTCGCGGAAAGTGTCGCGGGTGGCGCTCTGGGCGTCAAAATCCATGAGGATCTCGGCGCCTCGCCCGCGGTGATCCATGGTTCGCTCACGGCCGCGGACCGGAGCGATTTCGCCGTCCATCTCCACACCGACACGATCAACGAATACGGGTTCTGTGAGGATACGATGGCGGCCGTCGCGGGCCGCACGATTCACATGTACCACGTCGAAGGCGCCGGCGGCGGCCATGCGCCGGACCTGCTCAAGGTGAACTCCTGGGCCAACGTCATCCCCTCCTCGACCAATCCAACGAATCCTTTCACCGCGCTGGCGCTGGAGGAAGGCGTGCCGATGACGATGCTGGCGCACATCATGAACCCTCTGTTGCCCGAAGATGTCGCTTTCGCCGAAGCCCGCATCCGTCCGCAAACAATGGCGGCAGAAGATTTTCTGCACGATATGGGGGCCATCTCCTGTTTCGCGACGGATACGCAAGGCATGGGACGGCTCGCCGAGAACGTCGCCAAATGCTGGCAGCTCGCCAGTGTCATGAAGGAACGCGTGGGCCGGCTTCCGGAAGAAAAAACCCGATCTGCCGACAACGAACGCATCAAGCGTTACGTCGCCAAATATACCCTGAACCCGGCCATCGCGGTCGGCATCGACGATCACGTCGGTTCTCTCCAGCCAGGGCGCCTCGCTGATATCGTTCTGTGGCCCCGCGCCTCGTTCGGCGCCAAGCCCTGGATGGTCATCAAAAGCGGCTATGTGGCCTGGTCCGCCATGGGCGACGGAAACGCCAGCCAGATCGGCTCGGAGCCGATTTTGCAAAAGCCGATGTGGGGGTCGATCGGCACCGCCAAACACCACCTTGGAGTTACGTTCGTTTCGCGTCTCGCGGTCGAGGCGGGAACGCACGCGCGATTAGGTGTTGCCAAGCGGTTTGTTCAGATCAAGAGTGTACGTTCGCTTCGAAAATCCGACATGGTGCGCAATTCCGCGCTGCCAAAGATCGAAGTCAATTCGCAGACCTTCGAAGTCCGGGCAGATGGCCGGTTGCTCACCTGCGAGCCCGCAAGCAAGGTTCCCTTAAATCGACGGTACATGCTGCGATGAACGCGACAGCGGCGGCACGCGTTGGTGGTGCCGGTCCAGTCGGATCGATCGTGACCGTCACTCCTCATCTGGATTTGGCTTTCACGCATCATCCGGTTGTCGGCACACACCTCTCGCGCCGGTCGGCACGCTACCCCTTCGTCCTGACGGGAGCCTTCCGGATCGACGAGCAACCCGCCGACATGGTGACGACGATTGTGCAATCCGCCAGCGGTGCAATTCTTGGTGCCGATCGCCTGCTGCAGAAGATCCTGGTCGGTGCGGGTGCATCGGGGCACGTCACAAGCCAGGCCGCTCTTGCGGTACATCGCATGGACGAAGAAGTCATGGCGGAAGATCACATCACGGTTTCGGTCGAGGCCGGCGGGTTCCTGGAGTACCTGCCGGCGCCGCGCGTGCTGTTTCCTGGTTCAGCCCTCAGTCAGTCCATGGCCATTGATATTGCAGAAGATGGCGCAGCGGTGATCGGCGATAGCTTCATTGTCTATGATCCGGAACACCGGGGCGCATCGTTTCGGCATTACAAGAGCTCGGTCGTGATACGTCGCCCAAGCGGTCAGGTGCTTGCGGTCGATCATTTCGACCTTCGAAGGCTGCCTTCTGGCTACAGCAAATCGTTCAGGGTGATCGCTTACGGTACGCTTCTCATCTTGATCAAGGACAAACCTGAAGGGTTCGCCGCTTTAGGCCGCTCCATCGAGACCGCGACACAGGGCAGTGGCCGAATGGCCGCAGCTTCTCTCCTGCCTCGTCACGCGGGCCTTGCCATACGGATCGCGGCAGAAGACGGTCAGGGCTTGCGTGAAGCAATGACTGCCGCATGGGCAACGACCCGATTGCACCTCACCGGCAAGTCGCCTAATCGTCGCCGCATCTAGTGTCGGGCTCGGCTTCCTCGCCCTACGTCCGTGACGATCGCGAAACGCCCCGCTGTGTGGGACGGGACGGGAGGCGATATAGAAGTGATTTGGGTCGAACGGGAACGGAAATAATTTTGCGAAAGAGACTGGACCGGGCAAATCGGCCTGATCTGTCACGGCAAATCGGATTTTCGACGCGGATCGATGACCTCATGCTGGCGGAGGCGTGTTGCGGTCCCGCTGAACAAAGTCCGCGGTGCGAGCCAAAGCTGACGTCACTTTGAGACGACAGGATTTCGGCCTTTGACCCCGAAACGCGCAGCTTACTTCATGCAACCTGATCACCGGCTCCAGAATGCCGGCGTCGCCTTGAACCGCCGCCATCTCCTGCGCAGCGTTTTCGCGACCGCAATCCGATCGCGGGCTTGCCAGCCGGCCACCGCGCCGATGGCAAGCTGAAGCGCAGGCTGGTCGTCCTGGCTGATCGCATCGAGCAGGATGCGGGTGCCTGCGATGTCGCGCACGCGTCCCAGACTGCCCTTGAGCGCGGCGAGCCGCGATACGTAGCGCTTCGCCGGCGCCTGGGTGGCATAAAGCGGCGAGAACAGCTCGGCCGCATAGTGCAGCTTCTTGAGGTCGATTCTGAGGTCGTGTTGCGCATCGGCGTTGAGCTGCTGGAAATGCGTACCGCGCTTGAGCGCCTTGCGATGCAGACGCGTCAGAATTTTATCGGCGAGCGCGGGTATCGGTTGCGAGAGGACGGCCAGCGCTTCGCTGTCGATCTCGTTGCGCCAGCCGCGGCGTTCCACCAGTTGCCCCAGCGAGAGCAGGAAACGACTGCAGCGGGGATCGGCGAGAACGGGATGCAACGCGGCGTAGCTCAATTTGCGCTGCTGCTCGACCGCCTCGCGCAGGCCGTCGAGGTCGACAACCGGAGCCGCCCTGGCCAGGCGAGTGACGGTCGTCTCGACGAAAGCGTCCCAATCCCGCGCCGGGCCGAGCTGCTGCATCAGCCACTTCGCTTCGCCGTTGACGGCCCGGAATGACGGCGATGGAATATCGCGCCGGAACAGCGCACAGATCGTCCGCAACCGGCGCAAGGCTGTGCGCATCTGGTACACGCCTGCGGGGTCCGACCCCTGCTCCGCCACCGCATGGTTTTTCAGGAGGTGATGCCAGCAGGATCCCACCAGGCGTGCGATGACGTCGTCGACGACATGCTGCACGGCAATGCCGGATGGCTCGGCTTTCGCCGCCGGCTGCACGACGTCGAACGCGAGCGCAAAGCCGCGTTCCGACTTGCTGCGCGTGCCGACCCGCAGCGGCGCGGCATCGAGCAACTGCGTTCCGAGATCGAACAGGACGCCGGCATTGCCGCTCTTCAATTCGAGTTCGATTTCGGACAGCACTTCCTGACGCGCACCGGCCTCGATCGTCCCCTCGTCGAATGCGATCTCGACCGACGCATCGGGCAGATCGAGCTGCCGCGCGTGCCTCCGAAATTTCGTCGCGAAAACCGGCACCAGCGCGTCGTTGGTCAGCGTTGTCACTGGATCGCCGATCTCCCCGGCGGGAAGCCGGGCCAGATCGGGGGTGACGCCGTCAACCGGTGCCTCCCACTGCCGCCGTGTCAGAGGTTGTCCGATCTTGGGTAGCAGCTTCAGCGTCTGAATGAAGTGTTTGCCGCTGCGTCGCACGCGCAGCGACATGCCATGCTGGAACAGCAGATGTTCCGGCGTGTCATAATATACGGTTTCCAGCCGGCGAAACGCGCCCCGGTTGCGCGCGTGCTGCACGATGAAAGGCATTTCGCGCAGTCTTTCGAGGGCTCCTTGCGGCGCAAGCAGCTTAAGTTCGATTTCCGCCTGTTGGCCCGGTTGCACAACAATAGCGGCGCCGGAATCGTTGACGATCGACTGCCGCGCGTTCTTCGATATCTCCATTGGGATGTCGTATGAATGTTTTCTGAAAATGACAAGGCTATATCCAATTTATCCGGGCGGATCAGTCCGCGAACTGCCGCCAACGCCGCGCTGTTTGAACTACAATTCAAGCGTGAGGAACGCCTCACCGAGGCCGAGGCGGGTTGCGATCACGTCGAACAATGTCCGCTG
>CAVSFN010000010.1:0-112147 GCA_963727225.1 uncultured Pseudomonadota bacterium
GGCGCTGCACATTGCGGCACCTGTCACACGCCGCGCGAATTAATAATGCAGGAGGAGGCAAGCCGCGCTTTGTCGGGCGCCGAGGTCGGACCTTGGTACGCGCCGAACATCACCTCGGATCCGGCGACGGGAATTGGAAGCTGGGCCAGGGAAGACCTGGCGGCCTATTTGCGCACCGGACGTTTGCTCGGAAAAGCGCAGGCTGCCGGAAGCATGGGCGAAGCCATCGAACACAGCTTTCAGCATCTGTCGGCTGCGGACATCGAGGCCATCGCCACTTACGTGAAGAGCGTACCGCCGATCACGACCCGGCCAGCGCTTCCGCTTCACAGCCGGAAGGATGTTCGCCGAGCTCGGCGTTCTGCGCGGACGCGGCGGCATCAGCTCCAACAATGACGGTCCCACCGGTGCTGAGCTGTTTCAAGGTAATTGCACCTCCTGCCACTCGCCCGAGGGGCAAGGCAGCAGGGACGGCTACTATCCGGGCCTGTTCCACAACTCCGCCACGGGAGCAAAAAATCCGCGAACTTAATTGCCGCCATTCTCTATGGAGTGGATCGCACGGCCTCGGGGAAACAAGCCTTTATGCCAGGCTTCGGCGGCCACAGGGCGATTCACCCAACTCAGTGACCGCGACATAGCCGTCCTGGGAACCTACGTGCTCACCCATTACGGAGCCGGAGACACCAGCATCACCGAGCGAGAGGTTTCCGAGACGCGGCGCGGGGGGCCCTCCTGTCCGCTGCTTACTCTCGCCCGCTGGGGGCTCGCGGCCGCAGCGTTTATGATCATTCTGGGCATCGTATTGCTCCTTGTCGGAAGTTCGAACGCAAAGTGGGACTTAGCGTTAGACTCCAGCGAAGCAGCCTGCCCAACATCACCGACGATTAACGCCGCCGCAGCCGCCAGAACAGTTGGAGTTTTTATGACCATCCGGGCACTCCCGGTCATTTTCGCTGCAAGCGAAAAAAGAGTTGCAAGCGTTACCGCATCGCCAACTGTTTTAAAAGCGTTCAGTACCGCTTCGGGATATTCGCATCGTTTTGACCGTCTGCCGATCACTCCCGGTCCACCCCGATAAACAGAGGTCACGTTAGAACATTCACCTCCGAAGGTGGTGGCAGCGGACCAGCCGTTCATCCATTTTTTCTCGAGCACGACCGAATTTGCACTCACCGAAAGCAACCCGGGCGCAGAAAGGAAATCATACCAAGGTGTGTGACAGTAAGACCTGTGCTGGATTGGCGTAAAGCCAAGCATTGATCATAACGATCCCAAATCGGAGTGTTGCGCTTACGCGGCTAATCTTGGGGTTGGATGCCCGCCCACCGAGACGCTCTCACTGAAACCGTAGTAGCCGCGATCAGTCCCGCGGGCGCCGCGGGAGGGTTGGTTGTGAATTGTGGCCGCAGTTTTTTTGGGGAGACTCGCGTGTAAAAAAACTTTCATCTCAGTAGCGCCGATTTTCGCTTTTACGGCGGCTGGCTCAGGCAAAGCAACCAGATGGGCTTCTCGAGGGATTTCGTCGGACGCAAGATCTACGGCGCCATTTCCGCGCGGATCCTGTCAGCGGCACGACTTGCTGTGACTGCTAACACCGTTAGTTCCGGCAACGGATTGATCGCGGGAACCGTGTCCGACGACACCGTCTTCAGCCACGTTAATCGCCGATGGAGCAAGAAAATGAGAAAGTACAGCGAATACGAGTACAGGAAACAACCCGGGTTCGATATGAAAACGTTCGAGGGCGCGAGCCAGGCGATCCCGATGAGGACCCTGGTGATTTACTGCTTTGACCCTCGCGCGGCCGAAATCCCGCAGGCGGTCGCCGCCTATTTGGGGGATGAAGTCTACCCCGGTGAAAACATTCTCGACGAAGCTGGCAACCGGGTGGGTTCCACGCGGACCCTGTTTACCGAGACCAACGCGGGCGGCCGTGCCGCGTTCGCTCTAGAGTCCGTGGCGGCCATGGATTATCTATTCAACGTCAAAAACGTGGTTGTAGTTCACCACTCGTTCTGCGGTACGACGACCCTGACGCCGGAACTGATAGTCGAGGAGTTTCACGATCATCATCACACGGATATCTCGACGTTGTTTGATCACGATAGCCTCGCCATCATGGATTTCGAGGAGTCGCTCAACTATGACATCAAGTTGCTTCGCGAGAGCCCTGCTGTTCCGAAGCACATCAAGCTCTATGGCTTGTTCTACGAGATCAGTTCCGGCAAGTTGACCGAGGTTGTGCGGGACATTCCCGCATAGATCGCGACGTACCGCACTCGCTCGGATTGTTTCGGGAGGTAGTCTGTTGGTGGAAGTTGGCGGCACTAAGTAGTCGTCCGTGAAGAACGTCTTGCGAGACTATGCGGGGCGCAGCGTTGTCCCGCGATGACAGAACATCGATAACAGGACGCGCAAAAGATCGTCGAACCAGCGGCGGAGCAGGCTGAAGTTGTAGCCGGCCGCGGCGAGCACGGCATTGATGCGATCACCACCTCGGCCTTTGAGATAGTTGCGCCGCATCCGATGGTCGTCCTTGAGATGGCCGATCACGGGCTCGACGGCGGCGCGGCGACGCATTTCGCGGCGGATGGCTTTGGTGACCCGGCGGACCTGGCCGCTGATCCAGACCCTGAACCGGTCGGGATAGTTGTGACCGCGATAGCCCTTGTCGCCATGGATGCGGCGCACCGCAGCACCTGTGAGCTTTTCAAGATCGGCGATGACGGGACCGAGCGTATGGCCGTCATAGGGGTTGCCATGCAGCGCCTTGGCGTGCAGCACGAACTGCCCGCCTTTGGGCGCGGTGACCGGGGTGACGATCGAGACCTTGCAGCCGAACTCGTAGGGTGCTCGGGCCTTGCCTTTGCCGATACACTCCACCTCGGGGGCGTGCAGCGAGTAGACCTTGGGGCCGCGCTGGCGCTGCTCTTGATGACGAACCCGCAGCGCCAGATCGAGCAGCGGGCCAAAGCGGTCCTCGAGCGCCGGATCGCCGTCGATCTGGCGGCGAATGTCCCGGATGATGCGGCCGAGCCGGGTGCGCAGGAATTTGAGCTCTCGCCGGGCTCGCTTGAACTGATGCGCATGGGTATAGCGCCCGACCATGATGGAGGCGCGCTTGGCCAGACGCAGATAGCTCTGGCGCAGCTTGACGCCCTCGCGCTTGGCCAGATCGACTAGTTTCTCGATTGCCCGGTGGGTGAGCCGGGCGTCGGTCGGATGCGCAACCGCTTTCTCCTGCACGGTGGTGTCCACCACGACCCGCTCAAGATCCTTGGTCTCGATTGCCCCGGCCCGATGTGCCACCGAAAGGCTCTCCTGCAACAACGCCGCAATCTGCTCCTCACCCAACCGCTGCCGCCAGCGCGTCAGCGACGAGCGGTCAAACGGTGCCGCGTGCTGGAACACCACTTCGCCGGAGAAATATTGAAAATACGGGTTCTCCACCCAGCGGTCGCACAACGCCTCATCGGAGAGGTTGTGCATGTGCTTGAGTATCAACAATCCGGCCATCAGCCGTGTTGGCAATGGTGGCTGCCCCGGCCCGACGCGACAGACCGAACTGAAGCGTCCGGCCAGGAACTGCCAATCGATCTCCGCCGCCAGACGGACCAGTGGATGGCGAAGGTTGATAATTTCCTCTAGGCGGGGCCCAAACAGATCATCCTGACGATCGTCGCGTGGCTGGCTCACGGCACTCCTCCAACAGCGAATCTCGCCGTCAAAGGAATCACGAACCGCCTAAATCCGGAATCCCAAAACGCAAGAAAACCGAGACCCACCCCCGGCTTTCTTGCAAAATCCAATACTTGCTCAGCTCAAATTGCAGCGATGCATCAATCGCTTCCGAATTCTTCACGGGCGACTAAGTAGATGGCTGCAACTTGTCGAATTTCTTCAGTCCGCGAACATCAACACAAAAAGGCCAATAGCGTTGGCGGTCCAAGGACTGACGGGCCCTAAGTCCGAGTTGGGTCAAAGGTGGTGCTGACAGCCCACCCCTTCCGGCCAACTCCAAACAATGGACATTTGCGGAGCGGCCCGGTTGGTTCGGTTCGTGCCATGTGTGGACGGCTCCGGGTTGGCAAGAGCTTTTTTCACGTTTTGCAGCATTGGTCGGTGCAGCCATGTGTTCGGCCTTTTAATGCGGTTCACATGACCGCTGGCCATAATGCCCTCCGCGGATCAGGTCCCGACCAAAACCTCGCATTCGACAATGCTATGGCACAAGTGGGTTGTCCTGATCGCCGGATCGACC
Organism: uncultured Pseudomonadota bacterium; assembly: GCA_963727225.1. GTDB lineage: Bacteria > Pseudomonadota > Alphaproteobacteria > Rhizobiales > Xanthobacteraceae > Bradyrhizobium. The sequence continues at coordinate 4,265 of CAVSFN010000010.1, forward strand.
GGCTCTGCATTACGTGCTGTTCGCCCTCCCAACCTTCACATCACGCCGGTTGTCCGGCGCGATCTCGGTTACCGCGCAAGCGCGACAGGTTCCTTGTATCGCTCGCCCCTAGCCATCATGGCCCAGACCATTCGCGCGATCTTGTTGGCGAGCGCGATGGCCGCAACCTTGGTCGGCCGCCTCGCCAGCAAGGCCGTAAGCCAGGGCCGGTGTTTGGTGCCATGGATCTTGGCGTAACGGATAACGGCGAGCGCGCCGGCGACGAACAGGCCGCGCAGATAGCGGTCACCTTGTTTGCTTATATTGCCGAGCCTATTCTTGCCTCCGCTCGAATGCTGCTTCGGCACCAGCCCAATCCAGGCCGAGAAGTTACGCCCTGATCGGAAGGACTTTGGATCAGCAACGGCTGCGACCACAGCAGTGGCCAGCACCGGACCAACGCCGGGAGCTTCATCGAGCCTCATGCTCATCTCGTTGGATCGGTGCCAGGCCCTGATCAGCCGGTCGAACTCCAGTATCTGCTCCTTGATCCTGCGCAATTGAGCTCCGAATGCCAGGAGACACGCACGAGCTATGTCCGGAACCCGCTTGTCGCTTGGATCGGCGACGACATTGAGCAGTTCCTCGACACCGTGACGCCCGACCGGCGCAACGATCCCGAACTCGGCAAGATGGGCCCGGATTGCATTGATCACTGCGGTCTGCTGACGGATGAACAAATGGCGCGTGCGATGAAGAACCAGGCCACTTTGCTGCTCGGGCGTTTTGGTCGGCACGAACCGCATGTTGGCTCTGGTGACCGCCTCGCAAATGGCCTCTGCGTCAGTCGCGTCATTCTTCTGCCGCTTGACGTAGGGCTTAACATAGGCCGGCGGCATCAGCCGAACGGTATGACCGAGTGCCTGGAGTTCGCGCGACCAATGGTGAGATGAGGCGCAAGCCTCTATGCCAACCAGGCATGGTGGCAGCTTCTGAAAGAAAGCCGGGACAGAACGCCGCTTCAATTGCCGGCGAACAATCACCCGGCCGCCAGCGTCAACGCCGTGAACCTGGAAAACCGACTTGGCGATGTCTAAACCGATTGTCGTTATCGTCTGCATGGCTCGCTCCTCTAAATCGTGGGAGCCTCAACAGCGCCCCACATCCATGGCACCGATGTGCCGGTGGAGGAGCCGTCCACAGCATCAACACCGGAAGTGGATCGCCGCCGACACACAACCTCTTGATTCTTTGGCGCGTCATTTTTTTCATGGCGATGAGGAGCCCGATTTTATCTGATCCCAGCACCTGTGTGACTTTATTTTGGTGCCGATTGGGTGCTGAAGGCAAGAAAGTGTACGATAGAAATAATTAGCAATATTCGGTGAAGCCGACTTGAAGCGAAAATCCTTTCTGGAACATCGGGTTAGCGGCGAAATCCGAGATGGCTGCTACCGCGAGAGCATTATTGTGTATTTCGTCCTTTCCGAACTTGACGCCAATCCACCACGGCGTCGCTCAGCTTCCAAAAGAGTGTGCGAGAATGCTAACCTTGAGGTGACCGACGAGGCCGAGAGGCGCCGGCGAGCCGGGATGCGTGTGTCCTGTTTATGGTGAATTGTCGCGCATAGCCGGACGCCGATGCCGGCTCAACGGCGAGGGTTGCGAGTGGGATTGTCTTCTCGGTTCCGCGTGAACGGAACAGGTGTACGCGAGATTTTGTCGGAGGATGGGGACTCGTCCTCGGCCGAGGGTGGCGTGAGGGCGCAGAAGGTGGGCGGAAGGATGTATTGATCGTACTCCCGGCTTTGGAGCAACCAACACCGGCTACTCTCGATCGCCTTGCCCATGAATACTCCTTCAAGGAAGAGATGGACAGAACGTGGGCGGTGCGGCCGCTCGAGCTTGTGCGAGATCGCGGCCAAACCATTCTGGTGCTTGAGGATCCCGGCGGTGAGTTGCTGGGTGGCCTCCTCGACACTCCGATGGAGGTGGGACGTTTCCTGCGCCTCGCGGTCGGCGTTGCTGCGGCCCTTGGCAAGGTGCACCAGCACGGGCTCATCCATAAGGACATCAAGCCTGCCAATATTCTGGTGAACACTTCGAGTGATGAGGTACGCCTTACCGGCTTCGGAATCGCGTCGCGACTTACGCGCGAGAGACAATCGGTCGAACCGCCAGAATTCATCGGGGGCACGCTCGCCTACATGGCGCCCGAGCAGACTGGACGGATGAATCGCTCGATCAATTCACGCAGCGATCTCTACTCGTTCGGCGTGACACTTTACGAGATGCTCACCGGGAGTCTTCCCTTTACGGCTTCCGATCCGATGGAATGGGTGCACTGCCATATTGCAAAGCAGGCTCGTGCGCCTGGTGAGCGGGTGAGCGGAATTCCTGAAGTGCTCTCGTCCATCGTGATGAAGCTTCTCGCGAAGACTATGGAGGAACGCTACCAGACCGCCGGGGGTGTCGAGGCCGACCTGCGTCAGTGTCTGATGGAGTGGCAGCTACATGGTTGCATCGACCCATTCCCGCTGGCCGCGCACGACACGTCGGACCAATTGCTGATCCCGGAGCAGCTCTACGGGCGGGAGCGCGAGATTGCTACCCTGCTCGCGTCATTTGATCGGGTCGTGGCCCAAGGCACGCCAGAGCTCGTGCTGGTGTCCGGTTATTCCGGCGTCGGCAAATCCTCGGTGGTGAACGAGTTACATAAGGTCCTTGTTCCGCCGCGCGGGCTTTTCGCAGCAGGCAAGTTCGACCAGTACAAACGCGACATTCCCTATGCAACCCTGGCACAAGCCTTTCAACGGCTTATCCGCCAGATCCTCGTCAAGAGCGAAGCCGAACTCGGCCGGTGGCGAGAGACTTTGCTTCATGCGCTTGAGCCCCACGGCGGCCTCATCGTCGACCTGGTTCCGGAGCTAAAACTCATCATAGGAGAACAGGAGCCTGTGCCTGAATTACCGGCGCCCGACGCCCGGCGGCGCTTCCAGTTACTACTGCGGCGTTTCATCGGTGTCTTCGCGCGCCCTGAACATCCGCTAGCCCTGTTTCTTGACGACCTGCAATGGCTCGACGCGGCCACCTTGGATCTGCTCGAGGATCTCCTCACCCAGGAAAGCCTCTCATACCTTCTTCTCATTGGTGCCTATCGCGACAACGAAGTCGACGCCTCTCATCCGCTGATGCGTAAACTCGGCTCGATCAAGGCGGCCGGCACGTCGTCCGTCGAGGAGATCACGCTAGGCGCGCTCAATGCCCAACACGTTTCGCAGTTGATCGCGGACGCGCTGCATTGTGAAACGGATCGGGTGGTGGATCTGGCTCAGCTGATTTCGCAGAAAACCGCTGGCAATCCGTTTTTCATCAATCAGTTCCTGTCGACATTGACGGATCAAGGTTTGATCGCGTTCGATTCTGTGCATTCGCGCTGGTCGTGGGATCTCAAGCGCATCCACGCCAAGGGTTACACCGACAACGTTGCTGACTTGATGATCGGCAAACTTGTCCGGCTTCCTGCCGCAACCCAGCAGGCGCTGCAACAACTGGCCTGTCTCGGCAATATCGCGACCACCGCGATGTTGGCTATGGTTCACGATGCCACCGGGGAGGAACTCCACGCCAGCCTCGTCGAGGCCCGCCGCCAGGAGTTGGTCGATTTCCTCGAGGGCTCCTACCGGTTCGTTCACGATCGCGTCCACGAGGCCGCTTATGCGCTGATCCCCGACTGAGCGGCGCGCCGCCATGCACCTGCGGATCGGCAGGATCCTGGTCGCGCATACGCCTCCCGGCAAGTTTGACGAGTTCATTTTCGAGATTGTCAACCAACTCAACCGCGCGTCATCCCTGGTGACGGCGCCGGAAGAGCGCGAGCAGCTGGCCGAATTCAATCTGCTTGCCGGCAAGCGCGCCCAAGCTTCATCCGCCTATGTGTCCGCATTGAATTACCTGACCACGGGAGCCGCGTTACTGACGGAGGATAGTTGGCAGCAGCGTCGCGAACTCAACTTTGCCCTGGAACTGGCCAGGGCGCATTGCGAGTTCGCGTCTGGAACGATCACGGAAGCCGAAAAGCGTTTGCGCAGCCTTTCCACTCGTGCCATCGCGACGGGGGAGCGCGCCGCGGTGGCCTGCCTGCAAGTCGATCTTTACCAGGCAATCGATCGTAGCGATGAGGCAGTCGCGGTGGGTTTGCGTGCGCTACGACACCTGGGTGTCGACCTTCCGGAGCGTCCGACCGAAGCCGATGCTCGACGCGCCTACGATGGCATCTGGACCCGGCTGGGCACTCGCGCTATCGAAGATCTCATCAATCTGCCGCTCACGAACGACCCAGATTCGCTGGCAGCTGCAGATCTTCTGATCAGAGTTGCGATCCCGGGGCATTACTTTAACTCCTGGCATCTATTCGTTGTGGCTGTTTGCACGGCTGTTAGCCTGGGACTTGAGCGAGGTCACAGTGATGCATCTTGTATCGCCTACGCGCAGCTGGGCACGTTGGCCACCCACTTCGGCCAGTTCGATGCCGGCTACCGCTTCGGACGGTTGGGGTGCGAGTTGGTCCAGCGACCGGGATTGCAGCGCTTTCAAGCCAGGACATTCGAGACATTCGGTTTCGCCGTGCCTTGGACCCAACATGTCCGAAATGGGCGCGAGTTCCTATTTCGTGGCTTCGACCTCGCCAGTCGGATCGGTGAAATCAGTTACGCAGGATACGCTTGCGGCCAGCTCACCACCAACTATCTCATGGCCGGCGACCCATTGATCGAGACTCAGGAGCAAGCTGAACACGGGCTTGGCTTTGTCCGTAAAGTCGGCTTCGGAACGATCGAGGGCTGGATTCTGGGCCAACTCGGTCTCATCCGCAGCCTGCGGGGTCTGACCACCCGTCTCGGCTCCTTCGACGACACTGTGTTCCGTGAAAGTGATCTTGAGCGTGATCTGGTCGGCAAGCCGGCGCTCGCGCTTCCGGAATGTTGGTACTACATCCGCAAGCTACAGGCACGTTTCCTTGCAGGCGAATACGTGGATGCCCTGCAGGCGGCCTCCAAGGCGCAACCGATGGTCGGGGGTACCCTGTCTCTTTTGGAGGTCGTTGAGTACCACTTCTATGATGCGCTTTGCCATGCGGCAGTCCATGAATTCGCTTTGCTTGAGGACCGCAAATTTCATCGCGCGAGGCTGACGGAGCACCTGGAGAAGCTCGACACCTGGGCACTCCATTGCCCTGAGAATTTTGCCAACCGGGCCGCACTCGTCGGGGCGGAGGTGGCCCGGATCGAGGGGCGAGACGCCGATGCCATGCACCTGTACGAGCAGGCCATCGGCTCGGCTCGCCAGCATGGTTTCGTGCAGAACGAAGGTCTAGCCTATGAGGTGGCTGCCCGTTACTACAGTGCGCGGGGCTTCGAGACATCTCCGACGCCTACTTGCGCAAGGCCAGGGATTGTTATCTTCGCTGGGGCGCTGACGGCAAGGTGCGGCAGCTCGATTGGCTTTATCCACATTTGGCCGCTCTGGAGGGATTCCGCCGCGATCATTGGCTCCGCGGTCCAACATCTGGACGCAGCCAGCGTAGTCAAGGCCTCTCAGGCCTTGTCAAGCGAGATCGTGTTGCCGAAGTTAATCGAGCGGCTGATGACGATTGCGATCGAGAACGCTGGCGCGGATCGCGGCCTTTTGATACTGCCGGCAGGCGATGAATATCTGGTCCAGGCCGAGGCGCGAGCGACTGGCGATCAGGTCGAAGTCACACTGCGCCAGCAGCCGATCAGCGGGATCACCTGTCCCGAATCCCTCGTTCGTTATGTCATCCGCACGCGGGCAAGTGTGATTCTCGATGACGCTTCCAAACCCAACCTGTTCTCCGACGACGACTATCTGCGCGATTGGCAATCGAAGTCGATCCTCTGCCTGCCGTTGATAAAGCAACGGGAATTCACCGGGATTCTCCTTCTCGAAAACACATTAACATCTCACGCATTTACCGCTGCTCGAATCGCCGTCCTGGAATTGTTGGCGGCACAAGCCGCGATCTCGCTGGAGAACACGCGCCTCTATAGCGATCTTCAGGGACGAGAAGCAAAAATTCGGCGTCTGGTCGATGCCAACATTATCGGAATTTATGTAATCGAGCTCGGAGGTCAGATCATCGAGGCAAACGACGCTTTTCTTCGTATGCTGGGATACGTGCGTGAGGATCTCGTCTCGGGTCGCATGCGATGGACAGACTTGACGCCTCCGGAATGGCGTGCCCGCGATGCAAAGCGGGTCGAGGAGGTGAAATTGACGGGGACCTTGCAGCCATTCGAGAAAGAATATTTTCACAAGGATGGTAGCCGTGTGCCGGCGCTGGTTGGCGTGGCGCGCTTCGAGGAAACCGGGAACCAGGCTGTCGCTTTTGTGATCGACCTGACCGATCGAAAGCGCGCCGAGGCAGAGCTGGCGCACGCCAACCGCGTCGCGACAATGGGCCAACTCACTGCCTCCATTGCCCACGAGGTCAACCAACCTATCGCTGCCCTGCTCACGAATGCCGAAACCGCCGTGCGCTGGCTCGACCCGTCAGCCGCCAAATTTGGAAAAGGCCAAGCCGTTGATCGACCGTGTTATCGGCGACGGCGAGCGCGCAGCTGATATTCTGAGCCGGATTCGTGATTTCTCCAAAAAGGCGCCGGCGTGGAAGGGAGGTTTGGAAATTAATGAAGCGATTTTGGAAATTATGGGACTAGCCCGTGTCGCGATGTCAGAGCATGGCGTTTCGGTGAGCATGCAACTATCAGAGGGACTGCCACCCATTTTGGGCGATAGAGTCCAATTGCAACAGGTGATCCTGAACCTGATCATGAACGCGATTGAAGCGATGAGCGAGGTCAGTAAGGGGTCGCGCGAGTTGCTGATCAGCACCAGCAAGGCCGAGTCCGGCGGCGTGCTTGTCGCTGTGAGTGATTCCGGCCCCGGCCTACCTCAAGCCAATCCCGAGCGACTCTTCGAGGCCTTCTATACGACCAAGTCCAACGGTTTGGGCATGGGGCTGTCGATCTGCCGCTCGATCGTCGAAGCGCATGGCGGGCGACTATGGGCGACGGCAAATGTGCCGCTGGGCGCAGTTTTTCAATTCACGGTGCCTATCCGGCCCGAGGCGAATTAGGCGGGGCGGGCCGCCGGATGAATTGGGGTGTCGCCGCCTGGCGTGGCCTTCGGCCCGAGCAGGCCGAAGCGCTCGATGTAGTCCACTGCGCTGCCGCCGCCGCGCTCTTCTTCCTGCCCAAATACTCTCCCGATCTGAACCCGATCGAGCAGGTATTCGTTAAACTCAAGAACTTCCTGCGAAAGGCTGCTGCCCGAACGGTCGAAGCTGTTTGCTTCGCCATCGGCGAGGTTCTCCAGCTCTTCACGCCCGAAGAATGCGCGAGCTACTTGGTAAACTCAGGATATCGATGAACCTAACTTCATCACGCTTTAGGTCGTTCTGCTCCCGCAGCGCCGTCAGAAACGTTCCGTCAGCGGCTGACAGACATGCTCTCCTGCTCGGCGAACGCGCGATCGACCTCGTTGCGCAACAGCGAGGTCAATTCGACGCGCAACGCGAGCAGGGCAGGCGACGTCAGATCCCGCGGTCGCGACAGGTCGATCGGTACGATCGCCTTGATGCGGCCGGGACGCGCGGTGAGCACTACGATGCGGTCGGCGAGCGCGATAGCCTCGTCGATATGGTGGGTGACGAACAACACCGAGGCCTTGCTGACATTCCAAACGTCGAGCAGAAAGCCCTGCATCTTGACGCGGGTCTGGATGTCGAGCGCAGCGAAGGGTTCGTCCATCAGGAGGACTTTCGGCTGCATGGCCAGCGCGCGCGCGACGGCGACGCGCTGACGCATTCCGCCGGATAGTTCGTCGGGACGCTTTTCGAACGCATCAGAAAGCCCCACCCGCCCCAGCACCTGACGCGCCGTCTCTTTGCGTTGTTCGGTCGGTACGCCGCGCACGGAAAGGCCGAAGCCGACATTCTGCCAGACATTCAGCCATGGGAACAGCGAAGTCTCCTGGAAGATCAGGCTGCGCTCGGGCGCGGGTCCGTTAACGGGTTCGCCGTGCGCGCTGATCGTGCCCGAGGTCGGTTGTTCGAGCCCCGCGATGAGAGAGAGCAGCGTGCTCTTGCCGCAGCCGGACGGGCCGAGCAGAACGACGAACTCGCCGGGGTAGATCTCGAGAGATATATCCGTCAATGCCTCATGCGCGCGAGCGCTATCCGCGTTCCATACCTTACCGACGCTGACGCAGCTCACCGCGGGCGCCGCGCCGCTCAATCGCGGCCTCTCATCCACCGCTCGGCCCTCCCTGATCCTTAGGAAGCCAGAACAGCACCCGCCGCTGTAGCATCCGCAGCGCAAAGTCGAAGGTGAAGCCGAGCAGACCGATGATGACGATGGTGAAGTAGACGAGCCCGGGGTTGAAAGTGTTGCGGGCCGTCGAGATGACCTGTCCGAGCCCGTAGCCGACGCCGGTCGCCTCGACAACCAGCACCACCATCCACGCGCCGAACAGGTTGAGACGAAGCACTACCAGCAGGCCCGGGAGGATCGCGGGCAGGATCACGCGGGTGTACATCTGTCGCTTGCTGGCGCCCATGGTACGCGCGACGTTGATGTAGTTGCGGCTTGACCGAATCGACCTGCGTGATCGTGGCAAGCGTCATCGTGAAGAACAGGGCGATGAACACCATGAAAATCGCCGGCCCGTTTCCGATGCCGAACAGGAAGATCGCCACCGGCAGCCATGCGACGGGCGAGACGGGAGCGAGCAAGGTCACAGTCGGAAGTACCAGCTTCCCGAACAGACCGTAATAGCGGATCAAAACCCCCATGCAGAGGCTGGTGATCGCCGCGATCGCGAGTCCGGCGAGCACCCGCAGCGTCGATGAGACCATGGTGATGACGACGGCACCGAAGGGTGTCGGACCGGAATTGGGATCGACGCCGATCTCCCAGCGTTTGGCGGTGTTGAAGTTCTTCGCCTGCCCGGCAAAGTCGCCAAGGAAGATGTGCGGAGGCGGCAGCAAGCGCTGATCGGCGACGCCAATATACCAGAGGAATTCCCATAAGCCGGCGAACAGCCCGACCGACAACAGGCCCCAGCCCAGTTTCGGCCCATGCTCACGGATAAATTCAATCGTCCGACCGAACAAGGAGGCGGCCAATCCCGGAGCGTTGGCGACTTTCGCTTCGCCCCCAGCCTTGATGCTGCTCGCTGTCATCCAGTTCAACTCGATTTGTATTTGAGCTTAGCGTAAACGTCGGGAACCTCGGCGATCGCCGCCTCAAGATAGCTCCAGTCGATCGCATCCTTGCCCGGCTTCTTCTTGATGTAGCCCAGCGCCATGACAGAATCGACACGGTTCAGGATGAAGTCCGTCTGCGCTCTCTGATCGACCTTCGCCGGCTGAGCCTTTCCGCCGATCCGGGCGTTTTCGAGCGAGGTCTTGTAGTAGGTGCCGACGAGCTCCGTGAGCAGTCCTTCGCGATCCTGCTCCCAGAGCAGCTGCGCCTTGAGCATCGCCTTGATCAGCGCCTTGACGCTCTCGGGGTCCTTCGCGAGCAGAGTGGTGCTCGCCGCGAGCACGCAGTCCGTATATTGCGGCCCATAGATGTCGACGCCGTCGGACAGCAGGACCGAACCATTCACCTCGCTGAGGAGCGCCGAGCCATAGGGCTCGATCGTGGAAGCGATATCGATCGAGCCGGCCTTGAACGCGGCCACCATGTCGCCAATCGAGTCCATGTAGCGGACGGTCACGTCCTTGTATGCGACGCCGTTCTTCTTCATCCAATCGTAGGGCAGCACCTCGAGCGTGTTGTTCTGGAAGGTCCCGAGCGTCTTGCCCTTGAGCTTGGCGGGTGTGTCGAGCCCCGGCTGGGCGACGATGTAGACGCCCTGGACGCCGCCACCGGCGACGATCTTGACCGGGGCGCCAGCGTCGTAGAGAGCCATGAAGTTCGTGTAGGGCAGCACGCTGACGTCTACCTGTCCGGTTCCGAGGAAGGTGACTTGATCGGCGAAGGAAGGGGTATTGACGAATTCGAGCGCCAGTCCGTCATCCTTGGCAAGTTGGCGCGCGTGCGTGATAAAGAACGCGACGTTGCAAAAGCCGCTGCCGTAGGTTCCCTTGACGGTCGCGGCGGCGCGGGCCGATCCGGGCAGACCCATCATCCCGCCCGCCGCCGCTATAGTGATCGTTCCCAGCGCGCTCGCTTTCAGGAACGATCGTCGGTTCAAGGCGGCCGTCGCCGAAATTGCCAGGCCCAAGTTGCCATGACAATCACACATGAAGCATCTCCTTTTGCAGTTTGCACTCACGCGTGATGCCCGTTAGAGGCGTTATCAGATGGCAAAGTGTCCTGCTGCGGCGACTTCCGACCGACATCGTTGTCCGGCCTCGAACATAGTTCAGTACAAGCCACCACGAAAGTCAATTACTAGGGGCGGACGAGGTTAGTATGCCCATAGGAAGGTATCTTGGATCAATTCGGAAACATACGCGTTCGCTAGGGCAGAGGTCCGAGTCAAAAGGCGAAATACTCTGAAGACCAAATGTTTTCCGCTGCTGCTCCAGCAACGGACATCGACGAGCCGTACTCGCCGTGGTGCTTCGCTTCGGCTGACCTCCGACCCTGGATTGGGTGTCATTCAGATTATTCCGCCAAAGGATCGGTTCCTGATCCATTCGGATTTTCTTTCACGAGGGGAATAGCGACGTCCGCATGCAAGCTTTTATCAGTTGGGGGGCAATCCCGCCCTGTCAGAAGCGTTTTGCAATCAACTGCAAAGCCGGGTCAGTTCAATCGAGGCGCCGCGCTGGTCTAAGCGATGAGCGAGGTCAGTGAGGGGTCGCGCGGGTTGCTGATCAGCACCACCAAGGCCGAGTCCGGCGGCGTGCTTGTCGCTGTGAGCGATTCCGGCTCCGGCCTACCTCAAGCCAATCCCGAGCGCATCTTCGAGGTTTTCTATACGACTAAGTCGAGCGGTTTGAGGATGGGGTTGTCGATCTGCCGCTCGATCGTCGAGGCGCATGGCGGTCGGCTCTGGGCAACGCCGAACCAACCTCACGGCGCCGTATTTTATATGATGCTGCCGATCGTGGAAAACGCGGTTAGAAGCTAAAATCATCCGAAATTTAGTCTCGCCCTAATTCTCAAGACGAGTGAACTCGGCGCCCAATTGGTCAACAAAATCTCACCTTTGGTCTCTCACTGCTCCCTCGATACACTCAACCAGGTCGTTTATTTCGAAGGGCTTTCTGAGCAGGCACGCCGCGCCTGCGGCAACAGCTTTTGCCTCCAGGTTCTTGTCCGGACGCGCAGTGATCAACACGACCGGAATGATCGAACCCCGAGTAGCGAGATGTTTCATCAGCTCCAGCCCGCTCATGGCGGGCATTTGAATGTCCGTGACGATACAATCGAACGACTTACTCCCCATCGTCTCAATATAGTCTTCCGCACAGGCGTATCCGTCGGCTTCAAATCCAAGAGAGGATAGCGATTCCACAAGCGCTATTCGGAATGATTGGTCATCGTCGATAACCGCAATCTTGGGATCTCTTGGCACTTAGCTTCCTTGCCCAGAATTAAATCGCAAAGCGGGCTAACCCAGACAACCCTTACACAAGTCTACGATGCTCAGAAATTATACAACAGTGTTATAGTCAGCCGGCCGCGGGCAGGCATCGGATTGGGCGCCGCTGCGCCGAACGCCGGACCTGCAGCATCTCAACGGCGCCTCTCCCTGCCAACACGCCCATCCCGCATCGCGCCTCACCGGGCGCCTGATACCGGAGGACGCTGTCGCCGCAGCCGCCCTACCAAAGAACTATCCGGAGATTCCGCCCAAAAATGAAGCAGACTAAGGAGTTGGATAGGTCATACGGAAGGATCATCTGCACTCGGAGAAACCGCTCCGTTGGATCCCTGTACTTCGCGGTAGCTCGTTCAGGAGATCGTCAAAGGGGCGTTGATCAGGGTCGATGTCTACGACACCGGGGGTTGAGGTTTCCCAGAGCCGATCAACTGACGCATATTTGACGCATTCAAGTACCTTACTGGAGAGCCCGGCGATCACTTCTATTGTTCTTTGTGCGCTTCAGGTGATCGAGGTTAGATCGACTGTGGGCGAGGGCTGCTTTTCTCGATCGTCTTGCCTGCTGCTGCCGCGCTATAGTATCGAGATAATTGAGATTTTTGGAAGGGGCCAAAACAGGACGCTGCCCTCCGACCTATACGTAGGTGTAATCCCAGATACGTTCCGTTCATGTTACAAGCCCTTGCAACAGTGCGGTGTACCAAGAAGATGCGGTCAACCAACGAAGATAAGCCGCTTGTGCACGTCATCGACGACGATGATTCCATGCGCAGCGCGCTGGAGTCATTGTTTGGCTCAGTAGGAATTCAGGCACGTACCTATGCCACCGGGGGTGATTTTCTCTCGACTGAAGTGGCAAACAGGCCTGGCTGCATCGTCCTCGACGTAAGACTGCCCGACATGAATGGTCTCGAGTTTCAAACTCGGCTTATCCAATCTGGCGTCAAGATTCCTGTCGTGGTGATGACGGGGTTTGGAGACATTCCGATGTCAGTGCACGCCATGAAAAAAGGCGCCGTAGATTTTCTCCCTAAACCGTTCCACGATCAGGATATGCTAGATGCAGTAATTGCCGCGATTGAGCGCGACCGGCAACGCCGGGTAATCGAGAAGGACATCTTGCGATTGAGGCAGCTATTCGCGACTCTCTCCCCGCGAGAGCAAGAAGTTATGCTGCATGTCACCGCCGGCAAGATGAATAAGCAAGTAGCCGGTGATCTCGGAATCAGCGAAATCACCGTCAAAATTCATCGCGGAGCCGCGATGCACAAGATGGGCGCGCGAACCTATGCCGAATTGGTTCGGATGGCCGACGCTCTCAAAGCGGCGCCGTCACCCACATCGACGATCACTGCGTCATAGCTATGCACGACAACTAGGCCATGACCTATTTCCAGCGGTAAGCTCTAACGACATCGGGATCGGGATCAAGTCCAAGGCCCGGCCCCTGGGGCACCGAGATCCGGCCCGCCTTGGGGCTGAGCGCATCGCCGTAGATTGTTGCTTCGAGATCAAACTGGCGCCACTCCGTCATCGACTCCGCTGGTCCGAGCGCAGTAGCTGCATGGATAGCCGCCAACAGACCCGGGCCGTCGTAGAAGGAATGCAGCATCACCGGGATATTGTGGATGGCGGCGAGCGGAAAGATCTTGCGCAGTTCGCTAATGCCTCCCATCTTAGCCGGGCTTGGTTGAACAAAGTCCACCGCCTTGGCGACCAACATGCGCTCGAAATCCAACAACGTATAGACGTTTTCGCCGGCGGCGATAGGGATGCCGCTCGTAGTTCTTAACTCGGCGAGGCCATTAAAATTCTCCGGCGGCCAGAGCGGCTCCTCCAGCCATTTCAGGTTCATCGGCTTGAGCTCTTTCGCAATTCGCCGCGCCTCATTCAAGGTCCAGGGGCAGTTGACGTCGAGCGTCAGCTCGATGTCAGGACCGGCCTCTTCGCGCGCAGCACGGATCGCAGGAAGCCCGATCTCATGAAGCTTGAGTGTGCGGAATCCCGCTTCGATTGCTTGCCGCACGCTGCTTCGGACGAGGGAGGGATCGGAGTAACGGACCAGGCTCGAATAGCAGGTCAAGTCCGCAGTGCCACCTCCCAAAAGCCGGTACAGCGGCATGTTCGCCGCCTTGCCCGCGATGTCCCAAAGCGCGATGTCGACAGCGGAAATGCCAAATGCAAGGGCGCCGCCCCGCCCGAAGACGTGCAGCTTCTTCTTAACTTCCAGCATCAGTTGCTCGATCGCCGTCCCATCCTGGCCTATGCAAAGCGGCGCGATCAGTTGGTCGACGGCGAGTTTGGCGGAAGCAACTGCACGGAACCCGAAGGCCTCGCCCCACCCCACCAATCCCGCGTCGGTCGTCACCTTCACCAGCAGCGAGTCGGCTGCAGGGTTGTTGCTGTCACTCCAGGCAGAATCATCGAATCTGGTTCCGGCCCTAAAAGGGATACGCAACGGGACGGTCTCAATGTCCGTGATGATCATCTTCGAAGACCTCTCCGATGTGGCGAACCGCTCCCGCTCTGGTGGTGCCTTCTAGCCGCCAGGTCGGAATAGTTCGCTTCGCCGTCTGGATCAAAGCGAGGAGGCGTGTTGATGGCGCGGGTCGTCATGCAGGTCGTGATATTCGAGGCCCAGCGGGCCGATCGCCGTCACCTGCGTGACGTATTCGCCGGACTTCGCCCAGTGGAAATGCCAGGTCTCGCCGGGTAGAACGATGACGCTGCCCGGTGGATAGGCCTTTACCTTGTCACCATCGAACGTCTCGCCGAGCCCGATATAGAAGACGCCTGACATGACCGTGTAGATGCGGTCCTCGGGATGCTTGTGAGGCATCAACTTCGTGCCCCCCGGCACCTTGACCCTGACCACGTAGGGACCGGATTCCGTGGGATGGCCGACCAAGACAGCGAGGCGAGCCGCAGGCGGAAAAGCGGGGAATGGCTTCCACTCGATGTCTTCTGGGAGGATTGACCTGAAGGTCGCCTCGTCTGGCTGATGAGTGCGAGACACGGCGTATGCTCAAATCACGTTGAACACGACGTCGACATTGCCCTGCGTCGCCTTGGAGTAGGGGCAAAGCCTTTCCGCTACTTCAACGAGCGACTGGGCGACACCGCGGTCCAGACCAGGCAGGCTGATATCGAACCGAGCACTCAGGGAGTACCCACCGTCCGCAAGATGCAGGTCGACCTCGGCCTCGATGGTGAGTGCTGGCACGGTGACCTTTCGCTTGCGGGCCGCAATCCCGATCGCGCTCTCGAAGCAGGCCGACCATCCGGCGGCAAAAAGCTGCTCCGGATTGGTGCCGTCGCGCGGCGAGCCGGGCAAGGAAAGCTTGACGTCCAGGCGGCCATCAGAACTGCGCGCCTCTCCCCTTTCGCGTCCACCGACCGTGTGAACTTTGGCTGTATAGATGACTTTTCCAGCCGTATCGGCCGCGTGCTCTTTCAATTGGATTATCATGGGTTTCTCTCCTTGCTCTCAATGCGGGCAGGCAGAACCGCCTTCATTTAACATCCCTTGTGGATCTCAGCCCGAGTTGACCAACAGAAGGTCGAGCTGATTTTCGACATTGCGCGCGCGAAGCGCGAAGAGGCGGGCGCCGGTTCCTCTTAAATCGATTGGCGCAGCGAGCGGAATGCGGCTCGCATCTCGGAGGAAAATAGTGCCGGTTGTTCCCAAGCGGCGAAATGACCACCTTTGTCGAGCTTGTTGTAGTAGATAAGCTTGGAATAGGCCCGCTCTGCCCAGCTGCGCGGGGCCGCATAGATTTCGTCAGGGAAGGCGCTTACGGCGACCGGAATCGTGACGCCCCTCACGTCAAAAAAGCCGCCTCCCGTCGTAATCTGCGTGGTGTCCCAGTAGAGGCGCGCCGATGAGATCGCGGTGTTCGTCAACCAGTAGAGCGTGACGTTGTCGAGGACGTCGTCCCGCGTCAATCCCTCCGTCTTTCCATCGAAGACGCGTGAGATCATACCGTAACTTCGGATGTCGTGATCCAGCATCCACGCGGCGAGGCCGACCGGCGAGTCCACTATGCCATAAAGCGTTTGTGGCCGGTTGGACATTTCTTGCGCGTAGGCCAGGCCGTGCCTGTAGAAATCATCGAGTTGGTCCCACGCATGTTTTTCGTCGACCGAGAGGCTCGCCGGCGGCGGGCCGCCAACCGAGAGAGCTTTCGAAACGTCGGCTGGGACCGTCGCTGCCATATTGGTGTGAATGCCGAGCAGTCCCGGCGGCAGCTGCAATGCCATTACCTCCGAGACGGCATTCCCCCAATCCCCGCCCTGCGCGACGTATCGCGTGTAGCCAAGGCGTTGCATCAACTTCGCCCACGCACGAGCAATGGTGGCCGGCGTCCACCCGGGCGCAGTCGGCTTGCCCGAAAAGGCGTGGCCCGGCAGCGATGGAATCACCAGATCAAACGCGTCAGATTCGGATCCTCCATGGGCAGTGGGATCGGTCAACGGATCGATAATCTTCAACTGCTCGATGATCGAGCCGGGCCAGCCGTGGGTCACGATCATCGGCAGCGCATTTTCATGTTTCGAGCGAACATGAATGAAATGAATGTCGAGCCCGTCGATCTCGGTGATGAATTGCGGCAAGGCGTTGAGCCGCGCTTCGACCTTCCGCCAGTCGTGTTCCGTCTGCCAATAGTGCGCGAGTTTCTGAATCGTCTTGAGCTTGACGCCTTGCGAAGCGTTCGCGACCGTTTCCTTGTCTGGCCACCGCGTCGCTGCCACCCGCCGGCGCAACTCGACGAGTTCCTTCTCCGGAAAGTTGACACGGAAAGGACGAATTCCATCATCGTTCGTCGCAGAGACCGGGTGCAGAGGGAGCAGGCTGGCTGCAGCGGCGGCCACGATGCCTATTGCGGCTGCGCCGAAGAACTGCCGACGGTCCTGGCGGTTCTCAAAGGTAGCTGTCGCTTGATCCGGCTGGTAGACGGGATTTTCCACGGCGCCGCTCCTGATGCAAATGTAATTGGGTCAGGCTTTGCTGACGTCTATAACGGCCTGCGAGAAGGCTTCCGGAGCCTCTTGGGGCAGATTGTGACCGATGCCGCCTTTCACGAGGCGATGCAGATACTTCCCGGAAAACTTCTTGGCGTAAGCGGTTGGTTCCGGATGCGGTGCGCCGTTCGCATCACCTTCGAGGGTGATGGTCGGCACACTGATCTGCGGCGCGGCGGCCAGCTTCGCATCCAGGTCATCGAGACCAGAGTCGCCGTGGGCGAGGCCGAGCCGCCATCGATAGTTGTGGATGACGATGTCGACGTGATCCGGATTATCGAGCGCTGCTGCGCTACGTGCGAATGTCGCCTCGTCGAAATCCCATTTTGGTGACGCAAGCCTCCAGATCAACTCGGCGAACTCCCGCCGGTATTTGTAGTAGCCTTCGCGACCGCGCTCCGTCGCGAAATAGTATTGGTACCACCACTGTAGCTCGGCCTTCGGCGGCAGAGGCACGCTTCCCGTTTCCTGACTTCCAATTAGGTAGCCGCTCACCGAGACAATGCCGTTGACACGATCCGGCCAAAGAGCGCCGACGATATCCGCGGTCCGGGCTCCCCAATCGAAGCCGGCTATGGTGGCCTGCCTGATGTCGAGCGCATCCATCAACGAAATCGTGTCGACCGCCAAGCTGGACGGCTGCCCCGTCCTGGGGGTTTCGTTCGAGAGGAAGCCCGTCGAGCCATAGCCGCGCGTATAGGGAACAATGACGCGAAACCCCGCTGATGCCAGACGCGGCGTCACCTCACCAAAGCTGTGAATGTCGTAAGGCCAGCCATGCAATAGAATGGCCCCCGGTCCGTCGATGGGGCCCGCTTCAATGTATCCGACGTTGAGCACACCGGCATCGATCTGCTTCAAGTCTGGAAACGAGCCGGGCCCGTCGTATTTGATTAGGTTCACTGGTCTATCGACGACCAGCCCGGCGCTTGCAGAGCGGCCTAGCGCGAGTTCCGCCGCCGCCATTCCGGCAGCAACACCAAGAAACTGCCGTCGACCCAAGATTTCCAGACCATTCCGGCTAGTCATATGCGTCACCTGTCACGTCGCCGTACCGGAGCCAGTAGCGCCACAATATCAGCAGCGCCGAAATCAGAGTGGCCCGTTGCTCCGTTCTCAGCCATTCAACGTTGGGAGGGTGCTCTTAATATCAATGTATGAGTGATCGGCGCTCAATGTATGAGTGAGTGCCGCGAGGTCCTTTCGCTAAGAAGACTGCTACTCACTTTTGCGACTTTCCGGGCTCTACCCGGCGACGAACTGCGAAGGGCGAGATAGGGCGGAGCATCGCGATGTCGAGCTGGCGCTCCATTCAACGATCGTAAACAAAGGAGACTGTCATGAAGGTGCTGATGGTGATCACGTCCCACGACCAACTGGGCAACACCGGACGAAAAACGGGCTTCTGGCTCGAAGAGCTCGCCGCTCCCTACTACGTTTTCAAGGATGCCGGCGTCGAGATCACGCTTGCGTCGCCAAAGGGCGGCCGCCCACCACTTGACCCGAAGAGCAACGAACCCGCTTTCCGTACTGATCTCACGCTCCGGTTCGAGAAGGACGTGGCAGCGGAAGCTCAGCTGGACAAGACCATTCGCCTTGACGGTGTCAGGCAGGAAGACTTCGACACCGTGTTCTATCCGGGCGGCCATGGCCCGATGTGGGATCTGGCCGAAGACGAGCACTCCATCAAGCTGATCGAGTCGTTTATTGCCGCCGGCAAGACAATCGGCATCGTGTGTCATTCAACCGGGGCACTGCGTCACGTCAAGAAGCCGGACGGCAAGCTACTGGTTCAGGGGAAGGAAGTGACCGGCTTCACGAACGGGGAAGAAGAAGAGGTCGGCCTTACCAAGGTCGTGCCCTTCCTGGTCGAAGATGAGATGTTGAAACTGGGCGCCATCTTCTCGAAGAAGGCCAACTGGCTGCCTCATGTCGTCAGCGACGGCTTGCTGATTACGGGACAGAATCCGCATTCCTCCGGCACAGCCGCGAAGACGCTAATGGCTGCAGTGAAGAGGGTTAAACCGGTTACCGCCGCTCGGGCTTCGTAGATTGGATATATCGCATCGAGCGAATGCTTGTTTTCTATCAATGCGATTTGAGAGGCTTTATCGATCAGCATCTCTCTCCGACGTCGGCGGAGGGCCAAAGACGAATGTTTCGCCGATGGAGATTCTGAAGGAGGTCACGACCGCGGTGTTACGTATATGCTGCGCGATGACGGGAAGGGACGGGATCTGTCGGCGGTCAAGAGTCGCAACCGATAAACCGTAGAGAGGCCGGAAGGACATCTTCAGGACGAACAGGATCGCAGTGATTTCCAAGCCGGGGTCCGTCGTGAGCGAACGCGTCGAAAGGCGATTGGCGGCTATTCTGGCGGCGGATATCGCCGGTTATAGCCGTTTGATGGGCGCCGATGAGGAAGGGACACTGTCGCATCTAAAGGCTTTGAGAGAAACGCTGGTTGATCCGGCGATCGCCGCGCACCGTGGCCGTATCGTCAAGACGACCGGCGACGGTATTCTGGTCGAATTCGCGAGCGTCGTCGACGCGGCGCGATGTGCGATTGAAGCCCAGCGCGGCATGGCCGAGCGAAGTGCCGATGTCCCGCTGGAAAGCCGGATGGAATTTCGGATCGGCATTCACGTCGGCGATATCATCATCGATGACAGCGATATCTTCGGCGACGGCGTCAACATCGCCGCGCGCCTCGAAGGAATAGCGGAGCCCGGCGGCGTCTGCATTTCCGATGACGCCTATAGGCAAATTCGTGGTAAGGTCGGCACCACGTTCGACGATATGGGATCGCAAAGCTTGAAGAATATCGCCGAGCCGATGCGCGCCTGGCGTCTGCGGATTGATGCGAAATCTTCAGCGGAGTCGGCAAAGTCACCGACCAAGACTGCTCAATTCCTGGCGCTTCCAGACAAACCCTCGATCGCGGTATTGCCGTTCCAGAACATGAGCGGCGATCCAGAGCAGGACTATTTTGCCGACGGCATGGTGGAGGACATCATCACGGCTCTCTCGCAGGTGAAATGGTTCTTCGTCATAGCTCGGAATTCCAGTTTCACCTACAAGGGCCGGGCCGTCGACGTGAAGCGTGTCGCCCGGGACCTCGGAGTTCGCTACGTGCTCGAGGGCAGCGTACGCAAGGCTGGAGGCCGGGTACGCATCACGGGCCAACTCATCCAGGCGGAGACTGGTCAGCACATCTGGGCTGATAAATTCGATGGTGAACTTGCAGACGTCTTCAACTTGCAGGACCAGGTGACGTCCAGCGTCGTCGCGGCCATCGAGCCGTCTCTGCGCCGGGCCGAAATCGACCGCGCCCGCTGCAAGCCGACCGAGCGGCTCGACGCCTACGACTGGTATCTCCGCGCGCTACCACATTTCTATACGCTGGGCCGCGAGAGCCTGGATAAAGCGATCATGTTTCTTGAGCGGGCCATCGCGATCGACCCGCATTTTGCGTTGGCGAAGGCGCTTGAGGCGCGCTGTTATGCATGGCGCAATCCGCAGGGCTGGGCAACCGCACCGGAAGAAGAAAGAGAGGTCGCGGTGCGGCTCAGCCGAGAGGCGCTGCAGGATGGTGCCGAGGATCCATCCGTGCTGTGGATGGTGGGCTTCGCGATGTGGCAGCTGCGCGTCGATCCCAATGGCGCGCTCGAGCTGTACGACAGATCGCTCGCCCTGAATGCCAACTGCGCGCAGGCACTGGCTTTGCGCGGCTGGGCGCTGGCAACCGCCGGACGGCTCGACGAGGCAGTCCCGTCACTGCTGCGAGCCCTGCGGCTCAGCCCATTCGATCCGGAAGCATTCTTTACGATGTCGGCTCTAGGGTGCGCCCACTTGATGGCCGGGCATTTTGACGAGGCCTTCAAATGGACGTCGCGGGCCCTGAGGCAACGGCCAACGTTTGGGCCCGCGCTACGCTTCCATGCGGTTTGTTTGGTTGAGCTCGGTCGGTTGAACGAGGCGCGTGATACAGTAGTGCATCTGCTCCAGCTGGAGCCCGGCTTGACAATTTCGAGCCTCCGCCGCCGGGCGCCCATTTTTGACGCGAAGTTGATGAACACTTTCCTGGATAGCCTGCGCAAAGCGGGGCTGCCCGAGCGACGGACGTCTCGCCGGCATGTGGCTCTCGGTGCTCTGCCGGTTTTGGCCCTGAGCTGACGTTGGGGCATAGCGCGTGCGATGAGACGGAAGGTCTTACCATACTTTGGTATAATATGATCTACGTGACGGACTGATGGAATCGGGCGGTCTCCGGTTGAGGGCGGCCGAAAAAATGATCTGGATGCCGATTGAAGGCGCGGGCGGCATTGGAAGACCCGCACAATGCTGATAATTGACGTGCGCGTGGGTGGCGAAGGTGTTGAAGGTTGGGGTTGACCGCGAGCGGGTCGTCCTGACGCTCTATCTCGACGACCGGGCCAGAAGCCGTCCATGGTTTGGACGACTTCTGCTTTGCCCATAAACCGACGTCAGCGGATACATCGGCATTTTCAGCCAAAAATCATAAACGACCATTGAGAACGCCAGGCCGGCCTGCATACGACGTGCTCACATCACTGAACGCGTCGGCGTTCCGCCGAGTTAAGTTCGCCCGGGTTCGCCCAATTCCTGGAAGATACGCCTGCGCTCCAAAATCGCCCTTCAGGCCGCACCTTGCTTCGGGATAGCGTCAACTTCCTTGAGTAGACCGGTTTCCATGTTCAGAACAAACCCCCGCACCGGCACCTCGATCCAAGGATGTGATCGCACTTTTTCGATCTGATCCCGAGTGTGCTGTTCAGGGTCCTTATAAGAGAAGAAGCGCATCGGAGCGGGCGACGGATCACGGGTTGCCTGAGCTAGTTTTTTGTTTAGCTCCTCGTCGGTGAAGGTCGTGAACCCGCAACCGGTATGGTTGAGAAGCATGATCTCTGTCGTTCCGATGATCCGGTTGGAGGCAACAAGCTCCCCAAGAACATCTTCCGTCACCGCTGGTCCAGCGGTTCGAATAACGTCCAGATCGGAGTGCGGTAGCCCAAGGATTGCGGGAAGGTCCGAGAGGCGCGGATCCATGCAGGTCACAACTGCAAGCCTCGGAGCCGGGCGTTCCCGGAGCTTCGGATCGGGCTTCTTGGCGTAGTTGCGGTTCGCTGCTAGCGCTTTGTCGATTAAACTCATCGTTTGTCTCCAGTTTGGTTTAGGGTGGGTCGAAAAATCAAGCCATCGCGATTTTAGTCGCTCGTTATTGGAGCGTCCTCGTGATACTGCAGGCCGCTGGCGTGCTTGGCCATCGAACCCTAGGCAGAAGCCTGTCATATCAAGGTATGAGCGGACACTACGCGATCGGCATTCGCGCTCCAGATTCGTATGCTGCGTATCGTCAAATGAATTCAGTGGTCTAAAGCGACAGCAGGAAGCCCAACTGGAAAGAGGAGAACGATGATTTATCTGCGCGGGCCAGTTCTATGATGATGCTGTGAGGAACGAGTTCCGGACGTGCTGTTTGGATATCGTTCAATGCGAGAGACACGCCGCAGGTCCTTAATCGAGAGGGGTCGAGTTTGGTAAGTCCCGGAGCGTGCTGTACGGCCGCGAGCCGTCGGGTCGAGTGAAGGGGCATCTAAACTCGAGCCGAAAGCTCGTGGAAGCGGATGGCGGGGTTGACGTTCGGAAAAGGAATAATCGCGACCCGAATTTCATATCCACGGTTTCCATTTTTGGGTCCTTGATTGCTATTGTCCTCGCCACCTCGCGGGTGCTGATAAGCGGGTATAAGGCGTTGCCTTTTCCCTCCAAAGGCCGCTACGGGCTACGGCGCAAAGCGCACAGGACTAGGTAGAGAGGCGATGAGAAGAAAGCGGATGACCGATGTGAAGCCGAGCGGGAGCCACCTCACCAATGGCGAGACCTGCCTGCGCTCGCTTGATCGGGCCGAACCGGATGTCGAACGGATCCGATGATCGCCGATGCGTGGCGTGCGTCTGAAATCATCGATCGTGTCTGTCCTTGGTCTCAAATCCTTCTGTGAATCGCCCGTAAATGGATTCAAGAAGCTCTCGGGCCTCATCTCCGCGGGCCTGTTGCTCCATCAATCGAGCCAAGCTCGTCGCCGTCCTGAGCTCCCAGAAGAGGGCATTCTGCTTGCAAGACCAATCGGGGGAGTTTCTAAAATACGCTTCAGCAGCGACCGACGCGTCAGAGTCCCTTCGTCGCAACACAAATTCTCTTTTTATCCGCAGCAATTCGGCGACAAACCAGCGATCTTCATTTCTTTCGGATTATTCTAGCGCCTCGTCCATTAAAACCAACGCCCTTGGGTGATCGCCCGCATTCGATGCACTCGTGGCCAAATGGGCGAGCATAAAAACATATCCGTTTTGGTGACTATCGAATTTCGGGAACCCGCTTAGGCCGTCGCGAAGAAGTACAATTTCCGATAGGCAGAGGCCATTCGCACGCAGCGAATAGCCACGTCAGGCTGCTCCCTGAACAGCAGCGACCTTTTTCATTTTGCTGTCGCTGACGCGCTCAAGCCAAACCAATGTCGCAGCCGACAGGAAAGGCAGGCTTTGGATGAGTAGGACTGCGGCGAACAAATCGATTTCGAAAAATCGGTAAATGTTCGTCGCGAAGACGGTGATGCCGCCAGCGATAAGCAGCCCGCCGATTACCGTTTCAGGCATCGTCATGATGCGGGTGCGGACAGTAGCGCCCTTACCCTTGCGAGTACGATGGAAGTAGTTGCGGCTGGCCGGCAACGCCGCTTTGAAAGGCTGCGCTCGCGACCGTCCACTGGACAGACATGAACACCACCATCGCGCCCAGCATCTGGCGGTACGGCACGCGGACCCGCAACCGGTACGAACAGATAAAGTGGATAACCGATACAAAGAAGGCAGCGAAGATCGGCAGGGTCAGCAACATGTCTGGGATGACGACGACCTGGAAGGCGACAAACGGCACCCAGATCAAATTAAGCATTGCCGCCGCAACCGCGATAACTTCGGCGCCAAACCAGCTCAGCCACCCAAAAACGAATTCCCGCTTCTGATCATAGTCGAGCCAACTCGCACCGGGCAGGAATTGCCGCCAGTGTTTCTTTATGATTTGCACCGCCCCACCAGCCCAGCGCGCTCGTTGAGTGGTAAAGGCCAGATAGTCCTGCGGTAGCAATCCCCAGCCATAGCGGCGGTTGGTGTAGTGGGCGCGCCAACCGAGCTCCATAATCGTCAGCCCGAGGTCGCTGTCCTCGCAAATCGTGTCACTCGACCAGCCGTCGGCGGCTTCCATCGCGGTGCGACGGATCAGGCACATTGTGCCGTGGACGATGATGGCGTTGACCTCGTTGCGCTCAACCATGCCGATATCGAAGAAACCAGCATACTCGGCGTTCATGGCAGTGTGGATGAAACTGCGATCGCCGTCGCGATGGTCCTGTGGGGCTTGAATCAGTCCGACCTCGGGATCGGCGAAACCGGGGACCAGATCCCTGAGCCACTGCGGGTCGACCACATAGTCCGCGTCGATGACGCCGATGATCTCGGCATCGGAGGCGGTGTTCGTCATCGCGAGCCGGAGCGCTGCGGCCTTGAACCCCTGGAGGTTTTCGACGCGAAGGAACTTGAAGCGTGGACCAAGTTCGCGGCAGCGCATCTCAATTGGCTGCCAAAATACCGGATCCGGGGTGTTGTTGATGACGACCACACATTCAAAATTCGGGTAGTCGAGTCGCGCCACCGAATCGATGGTGAGCAACAGCATCTCGGGTGGCTCGCGGTAGGCAGGAATGTGGATCGAGACTTTTGGCGTAACCGCTCCGACTTTCGGCGATGACACTTCCAAGAGCCGCGCGGGTGCGCGGCCAAGGGCAACGGTCGCCATCTCGTTGACCCGGGAGCGTATAATCGGGGCGAGCAGGGCCAGCAGCGGAAGCGCAATCGCAAACGTAATCACCTCGCCGTGCAGCAGATAGTGGCCCTGCCAGTATACGAGCACGCCTGCACACCAGCCGCCGATCAAGTGATCCGCGGCGGCGAGCAATGTTGCCTGACCAACGGTCGCTCCGGGAACCAGCAGAATCGTGATCGATAACAATGAGCCGACCAGGACGGCCAGCCACGCTGCCTTCCAGTAGTTGGCGTCAACGATCGGTCCGGTCCAGGCAAATTTGGGCCGCAATGACGCATCCAGGATGCCCCAATACGGCCCGACATTGCCTTCGAACAACTTCTCCGGCTGATCAATCGCTTCGACCACATTATAGTCGATGCCGCGTATATTGGCACGCGCAACGAAGTTGCGCAGCACGACCGCCTGGCTGATCGGGCTGGGCACCGCCCTTTCAAAATTATGGCCGGCGCTCGGCCAGCCGAACTCGCCGATGACGATCGTCTTGCCCGGGTACGCCGCCAGCAGTCGGTCGTAGAGAGCCAGGGACTTCTCGACCGCCATTTCCTTTGGCATGCCTTCCCAATAGGGTATGATGTGGGCGAAGACCTGGTCTACGGCGTCGACGAGTTCCGGATGGTCGATAAAGGTCTTCCAGTGATCTGCGGTCGCTACAGGAACTGGACTGTCTCGCTTTACACGCCGGATAATCTGGACGAGCTCAGCCGCGGTGTGTTCGTGCCGGAACACCGTCTCATTACCCACAACCAGACGAGTGACGTTTGGGTAGCGCCGGGCGAGCTCGAGCGCGGTCGCGATCTCACGCTCGTTTCGGGCGTTGTCCTTGTCGATCCAGATACCAAGCGTGACCGCGAGCCCGAGCTCAGCCGCAATCTCTGGAACGCGTTCCAGACCCTGGGTCGAAGCATACGTACGCACCGCCTTTGCCTGAGCAGCGATCACCGTGAGGTCGGCGCGGATCTGCGCTTCGGTTACCCTCAAGCCATCCGACGATTTTTCGCCAAACCGGTTGTAGGAGACGCTGGGTAACCTGCCTTCGACCGAAGCTGCAGCGGCATTCGGATTTTTTAGCGCCCAGAAGCCAAGATGCATGCACGCGACAACGGTCACAATCGCGGCAAATGTACCTAACGACATCACTTGCCGGCAGCCACGGAACCGTCTTCCATCATCAGCAATCTCGTCTGCCGTCTTCATGCTCGAACCGCGCGATCCCTGCAACCAACGGCTTGCGCGACCGCAGCGTGCCTTTCCCGCGCCTCGTGACCCGTCATCGCGAGCCTACATTCGTGAGGTTCAGGGAACAGTGCTTCGCTTCGTTCAGCGTTGTTTCGCGCGCTGGAAAAGAAAGCATTACACCTGTACCGATCGCTCCGGAGCGATGATCGACCGTTCCTTCGAGATTTTCCGGATGAGCCCGGTTACTTTTCAAATTGTAGCCAGCGGAGACCCAGCAGACATTGACGCCGCCGGTCGTATTGATTCGCGGATGGCTTATTTTCCTGCTTGTTAACCCGGTTACCTTCCCGGCGAGATCTGAAGCGATTGACGCAACTCTTGGAACACAACTGCGTCCGCCACGAGTAGTACCTGACGAGACCAAACTTGCCGTCACAGATTGCGCATTGCGTGACTCTGCCAGATCCAAAACCTTCGGAGCAGTTGGGCATTGGTCTCTCCTCTTCGCTTTGTCGTAGCCGCTCGTCGATTATCGTTTTTCACAGTCGAACTTCATAAGCCTCTGCGTTGTCTTCCACAGGTTTATCGTAAGACGATCGCTATCAGCAGCTCAATTAGCCACAGGTAGCCGTCGGGTGATCTAAAGGGATGGCGGAACTATACGAAGGTCGACCCTTGACCGAAGGCTTAACCCGCACGAGGACCGATTGCTGGCATGACGGCCGGCTGGCAGTCGTCGGCTCCGCCCCCGCCCGCTCACTCGGTGAAGCGCCCGCACCCGATCGCATTCCTCAGCGGAGGAAGAGACGGCCAAAAGTACGGTTCGGCGCCAATCTCGGCTTGATGCAGCGTCAGCCAGCCGAGGTTGCGTCGTACGCAGCGCAATACGACCTCGCGGAAGCGGCAAGGTTCGCAAGCCTTGACCTGTTGACCGCGTCGATCGCGCACGAGGTCAATGAGCCACTCGTAGCCATCCTCACCAATGGCGAGACCCGCCTGCGCTCGCTGGATCGAGGCGAGCGAGCCCGACGTCGAACGGATCCGCGAGCTCACCAGGCGCGTGATTGCGGATGTGCGGCGTATCCGAAATCATCGATCGCGTCTGCATCATGGCCAAACGACAGGAACCCCAGTGCATGCTCGCTGCGCTTCAATGAGATGATCGAGGAATCGATCGTCTTCCTCCGCCATGAGCTTCGATCAAAGGACATCGCCATTTCCCTTGATTTCGCCCCGAGGCTTCCTCGAATTGTTGGTGACCGTAAGCAACTCGAACAAGTGATCGTAAACCTCGTCGCCAATGCACCTGGGGCGGTGACGCACCCGCAGATTTGAAGGGTCGCGCCAGCAAATGTCCGCTTTGGTGCGAAGTCGGAAATGGCCGAACCGAAGAGGACTCGTCGCGATTGCGCGACTACAAGGCGGGACCGGTTCAGTTTGAGAAGGGTTAGTGGCCTGGCTCGACAATGTCAGTCGCGGTCTCTCTTCAGATGAGAGTGGGCTGGACTATTGCGGGTTCTCAAGCGATTTTTCCCCGATCGGCAGCGTCATGCAAAAGACAGCGCCGCGAGGTTCGTTCGGTCCTGCCCATAATCGTCCGCCGTGTATTTCGACGATCGACCGGCAGATCGACAACCCCATGCCCAAGCCACTGGGCTTTGTCGTATAAAACGCTTCGAAGACGCGCTCAGGACTGGCTCGAGGTAGCCCCGGACCGGAATCGCTCACCATGACGAGCACGCCATCTGCCTCGGCCTTGCCAGTACTGATCAATAACGCGCGCGATCCCCCGGTGGCTTCGCTCATCGCTTCGACGGCTGTGGCTGCAAAACTGCGTCCGGTCGACCTTACACGCGCGCGAGGGCGCTGATGGCCAGGCAGTGGTCTGCCCGTTGCTACGGGGTAGCTCGCCAACGAGAGGGGTCGCGCCAAAACAGCATCGGGCCCCGCGTTAACCTTATCGTCACCCTTACGCGCGCGCGAGGGCGCTGATGGCCAGGCCGTGGTCTGCCCGTTGCTACGGGGTAGCTCGCCAACGAGAGGGGTCGCGCCAAAACAGCATCGGGGGCTCGGGCGTGCTTTCACTCCGGCATTTCGGGCTGGTTCTCTTTATCCCTTATCCGGCGCGTGGGTGCCGAAGAATCTGCCGCGGCGAAAGATGGTTATGGCCGGCGCGATGCTGCCGGCGCGATGCTGCTCGACCGGCTCGGGCCGCCTGGATTTAGATTTACTGATTTCCGGGCCCCGCGTTAACCTCTTTCGTCACCCTTAACGCGCGCGCGAGGGCGCTGATGGCCAGGCCGTGGTCTGCCCGTTGCTACGGGGTAGCTCGCCCACGAGAGGGGTCGCGCCAAAACAGCATCGGGGGCTCGGGCGTGCTTTCACTCCGGCATTTCGGGCTGGTTCTCTTTATCCCTTTCGGCGCGTGGGTGCCGAAGAATCTGCCGCGGCGAAAGATGGTTTCGGCCGGCGCGATGCTGCTCGACCGAGCTCGGGCCGGCTGGATTAGTCGCCGAATTTAGATTTACTGATTTCGGGCCCCCGCGTTAACCTTATCTGTCACCCTTAACGCGCGCGCGAGGGCGCTGATGGCCAGGCCGTGGTCTGCCCGTTGCTACGGGGTAGCTCGCCCACGAGAGGGGTCGCGCCAAAACAGCATCGGGGGCTCGGGCGTGCTTTCACTCCGGCATTTCGGGCTGGTTCTCTTTATCCCTTTGGCGCGTGGGTGCCGAAGAATTTGCGCGCGGCGAAGGATGGTTTCGGCCGGCGCGATGCTGCTCGACCGGCTCGGGCCGCCTGGATTTAGATTTACTGAATTTAGATTTACTGATTTCCGGTCCCCGCGTTAACCTTATCATCACCCTTAACGCGCGCGCGAGGGCGCTGATGGCCAGGCCGTGGTCTGCCCGTTGCTACGGGGTAGCTCGCCCACGAGAGGGGTCGCGCCAAAACAGCATCGGGGGCTCGGGCGTGCTTTCACTCCGGCATTTCGGGCTGGTTCTCTTTATCCCTTTGGCGCGTGGGTGCCGAAGAATTTGGCGCGGCGAAGGATGGTTTCGGCCGGCGCGATGCTGCTCGACCGGCTCGGGCCGCCTGGATTTAGATTTACTGAATTTAGATTTACTGATTTCCGGTCCCCGCGTTAACCTTATCGTCACCCTCAACGCGCGCGCGAGGGCGCTGATGGCCAGGCCGTGGTCTGCCCGTTGCTACGGGGTAGCTCGCCCACGAGAGGGGTCGCGCCAAAACAGCATCGGGGGCTCGGGCGTGCTTTCACTCCGGCATTTCGGGCTGGTTCTCTTTATCCCTTTGGCGCGTGGGTGCCGAAGAATCTGCCGCGGCGAAGGATGGTTTCGGCCGGCGCGATGCTGCTCGACCGGCTCGGGCCGCCTGGATCTAGATTTACTGAATTTAGATTTACTGATTTCCGGGTCCCCGCGTTAACCTTATCTGTCACCCTTAACGCGCGCGCGAGGGCGCTGATGGCCAGGCCGTGGTCTGCCCGTTGCTACGGGGTAGCTCGCCCACGAGAGGGGTCGCGCCAAAACAGCATCGAACAAGGCGATTGCTGACCAATCGCCCTTGCTCAAGCTTAGTCGATGAAGAGTCCGATTCCAAAGAACGTCTACGCGTCAGCAATTGGATTGTGCAAAGACTCTATAATTATGCAGTCAAGAAAACCGTCGAACTCTGACTTCTGACGGTCTTTCAACATGTAGTCGATCCAACCCGCGTTCGCACCGTCGCGGACAAGAATTCTGCCGTGACCCCACTCGACCTTCGCCCAACACTCGCGGATCATGTTTTCAAGGGTAATGGCATCGAAGTGTGAGGGCAATTCAATTGCACAATGAATATGCCATCGACCTGACGCGCCGCACTCCCATGGACGTAACGCGCGGGCGCGGACCTCGCCTTTTTCAAGTACGGGTAATACACGAAGACGTTTGCCGTGCCGACGAAATGCAGATCCATATACAGCTCTGTTGAGGAGGTTCATGAAGTGCCGAAAAGCTTGTCGGCACCGATAGTCGTCGATTTTTACCCAGCCACCGCGGTCGGGCTGCCAGGCTTGCTTCAAGGTTAGAGTGACGTCGCAAAATTCACCCCAACTGCTGGTATCGAAGAAGTGTGATTTGGCGGATTTAAAAGGATCAGATCTAACTTCCATCGAATAGTTATGCGCCTCACCGCGGGAAAGGTCCTTCTCGACCAATCCATGCTCGCCAGCGAATCCGGTTCCCCATCGAAGTAGGGTGACCCCGTATCTTGGTGTTGTCGATTTGTCGCCGGCTCGGGTCGGGCCGGTCATTGCGACACACGGGTCGGCGTTCGTTCCGCCAATTGCCTCGTTGATTACCGCCGCAACGGCGGATCGGAGTGTCCTTGCAATTGGCCACGATTTCGAGGTCATTCCAGTTAGGGCGTTTCTTCGTGGAAGGTCTCATGGCCTAGCTCGAGGCCGGCGAGTTGTAGTTCTTTGCCGATTTCACGGGTCTCAACGGGGTAAAGGCATTGCGGGCTCGTAAAGCCTGCGCAGGCGACGAAGGCCTCATTTTGTGAGAGGGTCCCGCGATCGAGACGTTTTACTTCCTCATTCTTCGCAATTGGCAGATGCTGCGGACCCGATAGTGTAGTTCGAAAATTTTCGAAGAAGCTAGGTTTTTGCCTGCCGAAACTTCCGCGAAAACGACTTCCACTTCCTGGCTTTGACGCTAGCGGTCGTATCATATTCGGGCTTCTTAGTCACGTCACCACCGATGACAAGCACGTCAGCGTTATGCGGAACGTGTCCCTTCCGACGCTTGCCCCACTTCTCCGGACACTGCCACTCCAAGAAATGCCGCGCCATCTCCATGTTTGGTTGGCAGCAGGCCTCTGCAATAAAGTTTCCGTTCTCATCGGTCTTGGAGACAACACCCATTGCACTTTGCCACATGGCCGCGCAAAGGCTAGCGTTGTCGGGGCCGCCGGCCGGAGCATCGACCAAGGTGACGTCGCTTTCTTCCGCCGTCCTTTCGAACGTCATGGGATGACGTCTGACCGTTCGGCTCAGCTGGTCCAGCTTCGAGATTTGTCTCGCTCTCGACGGGCGGCTTCAGTCGGGCCGCTTCTTGCTTAACATCCTCCAGGCTTCGCCATTTGCCAGGATTCTCTTTTAACCAATGCAAGCGATCCCTTGCCGACTTACCGAGGTAAAAGCACCGGTCGCCGTGCGTGGCGAACAGATAGGCAAGTGAATATTGCCCGTCCAATCCTGAAAAGACATTGGTTGATGCTAATCTGGCATCGATGAATGTGCGCGGCGTTCAGCCCGGATAAAGGTAGGCTGTTTTGACGATGGTATAAAATTCGCGGGCATAGGCGCCTTGTTCGCGGGCGC
Source organism: uncultured Pseudomonadota bacterium (assembly GCA_963727225.1). GTDB lineage: Bacteria > Pseudomonadota > Alphaproteobacteria > Rhizobiales > Xanthobacteraceae > Bradyrhizobium. The sequence goes on from CAVSFN010000010.1 coordinate 35,376, forward strand.
CGTAGCTCGATCCCTTGCGGCCGCCGAAGGGGACGTGATAGTCGACCCCGGCGGTCGGCAGGTTGACCATCACCATGCCCGCTTCGCTGTTGCGCTTGAAGTGCGAGGCATATTTCAGGCTCGTCGTGCAGATCCCGGAAGCGAGGCCGAATGCGGTGTCGTTGGCGATCGCCAGCGCCTCGTCGTAATCCTTTGCACGGATCACCGAGGCAACGGGGCCGAAGATTTCTTCGCGGGCAATCCGCATTGAATTGCTGGCCGCAGTGAAGATCGCCGGCTGCATATAGAAGCCCGGGGTTTCCCGGTTGAGAATTTCGCCGCCCCAGTGCAGCTTTGCACCCTCGTCCTTGCCGATCTTGATATAGCGCAGGTCCTGATCGAGTTGATTTTGGTCGACGACCGGCCCCATATGCGTGCCGGTCTTCAAGGCGTCGTCAACAACCAGCCCCTTGACGCGATCGGTGAGCGCCTCGACGAAACGATCGTGAATACCCTGGGTAACGATTAGTCTTGAAGAGGCTGTGCAGCGTTGACCCGTCGAGAAGAACGCGCCGTTCACGGCGGCTTCGACCGCCACCTTGACGTCGGCATCGTCGAGCACGACCAGCGGGTTCTTGCCACCCATCTCGAGCTGGAACTTCTTCATCGGAAGGGAGGCGACGCAGGTCTGCGCGATTTTGTGGCCGGTCTGGACCGACCCGGTAAACGATACGGCGGCGACATCGGGATGTTCGATCATGGTTTGACCCACGACCGATCCCGACCCCATGACCAGATTGAAGACACCCGCGGGGATGCCGGAGCGCGCGATAATTTCGGAGAGGGCGTGAGCCGAACCCGGGACGATCTCGGCGGGTTTGAAAACGACGGAATTTCCGTAGCACAGCGCGGGCGCGATCTTCCATGCCGGGATCGCGATCGGAAAATTCCAGGGCGTGATCAGACCGATGACGCCGACCGCCTCGCGAGTAATCTCGACGTCGAGGCCGGGACGTACCGAAGCACCTTTTTCGCCGGTCAGGCGCAGGGCCTCGCCGGCAAAGAACGAAAATATCTGTCCGGCGCGGGCGACCTCGCCGATGCCCTCCGGCAGAGTCTTGCCTTCTTCGCGGGCGAGCAATCGACCGAGTTCGTCCTTGCGGGTGATGATTTCGGCGGAGATCCGGTTGAGCGCGTCAAACCGCTCCTGCGGGGTCGAGCGCGACCATTTGGGGAATGCTGCCTTGGCTGCGGCGATCGCCTGCAACGTCTGCGCCCGGTCGGCCTTTGAATATTCTCCGATGATGTCCTGGGTGTTGGACGGATTGACGTTGTGGCTGACGCCAGCACTCTCGACCCATTCGCCCGCGACGTAATTCTTTTGAATCGCATTCATTCGAGTTCTCCAATTGGCCGTCAGCGAGACGTTTCAGCGCACAAGGCAGGGACGTTTGTCGTCAAAGCTCCAGTCGGGAATCAAGAATTGCATGGCTACCGCGTCGTCGCGGGCACCGAGCCCGTGGGTCTTGTAAAGTTCATGGGCTGCTTCGAGCGCCGCCCGGTCGATCTCAACCCCGAGACCGGGGCGGTCGGGAACCGCGATCTTGCCGCCGACGATCTGCAGCGGATTTCGGGTGAGCTGCTGTCCATCCTGCCAGATCCAATGGGTGTCGATCGCAGTGACCCTCGCCGGGCGCGGCTGCCGCGACGTGCGTGAACATCGCGAGCGAGATGTCGAAATGGTTGTTGGAATGGGATCCCCATGTCAGGCCGTTATCCCGACAGGTCTGTGCCACGCGCACCGAGCCCTGCATGGTCCAGAAATGCGGGTCGGCGAGGGGAATGTCGACCGCGCCAAGCCGCAGCGCGTGCGACAGTTGACGCCAGTCGGTGGCGATCATGTTGGTCGCGGTCGGCAGGCCCGTCGCGCGGCGGAACTCCGCCATGATCTCGCGACCGGAAAAGCTGCCTTCGGCGCCGCAGGGATCCTCGGCATAGGCCAGGATGCCGTACATGTCCTTGCACAGCCGGACGGCTTCCTCCAGCGACCACGCGCCGTTGGGGTCGAGCGTCACGCGCGCCTTCGGGAAGCGTCCGGCGAGTGCCGTGACGGCCTCGATTTCCTGTTCGCCACGCAGCACGCCGCCCTTGAGCTTGAAGTCGGCGAAGCCGTAGCGGTCATGCGTCGCCTCGGCGAGCAGCACGATCGCCTCGGGGGTGAGGGCGGTCTCGTGGCGCAGTCGAAACCAGTCGTTGCCGGCCCCTGCGCCATCGGCATAGGCCAGATCGGTCTTGCGCCGGTCGCCGATGTAGAAGAGATAACCGAGTGTCTCGATGGCATGACGCTGAATTCCTTCGCCCAGCAAGGCGGCAACGGGAAGGTCCAGGTGCTGGCCAAGCAGATCCAGCAGCGCCGATTTAATGGCAGTGACAGCATGTATCGTCACGCGCAGATCGAAGGTCTGCTTGCCGCGTCCGCCCGAGTCGCGATCGGCGAATTGCGCGCGAACGGCCGCCAGAATGTTGTTGCATGCGCCGATTGTCTTGCCGACGACCAGATCGCTTGCATCCTCCAGCGTTTGCTTGATCTTCTCGCCGCCAGGAACCTCGCCGACGCCGAAATGTCCGGAATTATCGGTGAGGATGACGACGTTGCGGGTAAAGAATGGCCCGTGCGCGCCGCTGAGATTGAGCAGCATGCTGTCGCGCCCGGCGACCGGGATCACCTGCATTGCAGTAACTATCGGCGCGCCGGAGAAACCGGCGCGTACAGCGTTCTGAATCACGTCAACCTCCCACGTCAGGCCCGGTTGGGCCTGCGATCTAGTCTAGCCACCGATGTTCACTGCGCGGCAAAGAGTCTCCGTCAGTTGGCCAAGGAAACAGGCGACCATCTTTGTCCAAAGCTGGTGGCGCGTCTAGCTGGGCTCAAACTGGAGACCCATCATCCAGTCATCGAACCGGTCTCCACTCGAGCGGGGACGGAAATTTTTGATGCGGAGAGAAACTCGCAAAGGGGCCTTCTGCCGAGCAGAGACCGCCCGCAGAGGCACATGCGGGTGCGAAAAGCCCCCATTCTGGCGCGATAAACGCTAAAAGGCTGATGAAGGTCTCAACCCAAGGACTGGATGGTGGAGGCGGTCGGGCAAAAACTGGGGACCCACCAGCCAGTCATCGAACCGGTCTCCGCCGCGAGCCGGGAACGGAAATTTGCGATGCAGAGACCGACAGGCAAAAGCCTACTTATCGGCTAGCGGAGACCAATCCAGAGACGCCAGGAAGTGCGAAAAGCCCACATTCTGGCGTAATAAACGCGAGAAGGCTGACGGAAGTTTGAGCCCTGCCACTGGGTGGTGGAGGCAGTCGGGCACAAACTGGTGACCCACCAGCCAGTCAGCTTTTGCCAATTCCCCAAATCAGCATGCTGGAATAAAAACGGACCGCAACTTTGGCGCTGCGCCGTCGTGCACGCAGCCGCACCATCGTCGAACGTCGAGGTCACATGGTTTCCACCGCCCTCGCTCTTCGGGAAGAAAGCGCCGTTGCGAAGTCTGCGGTCTTATTGAGCCGCGCCGAGGTGCTTACCCGTTACCGCCATTTCCGGGAAATCAGCAAGCAGCATCATTCCGCCGCGCTGGATTTCCTGTCCAAGGATGCGATCATATCCCAGGCTCGACGCCTGGGCCTGGCCCAGGGCAAGACGCTGGTCCTCGATAGCATGAACGACCTGACTCTGGCGTTCGACCTTACTATCCATACCGCACCGAAGGACCGCTCGCGGGCGATTGACCGTTATGCCAGAGCGGTACGATTGGCGCCCGAGTCTGACGAGGGATTCGTGCTGGAGGCGATGCGCCGCGCGCGCTTCTCGATCATCGGTATTTTACGCCGACACGACGTTGCTGGCTTGATCGTCGAGGACTTGTTCCGCGGCAGCGAGTTCTGGCTGGTCGATGAGGGGCTTGAGAGTTCGCTCCCGGACGCGGTAGCGCTGGCCACTCGGCTCTATACTGCTGAGGGTTTCGCCATGACGGCCGGCGTCCTGGTGCCGCTTGACATTGAGCTAATAGAGGATGCGATTGCGGACACGCCGCAGTTGCTCCGCAATCGGCGCGAGGAGTTGATCGATGACCGCCGTTTCGCGGAGGCTATCTATCGAGTTGCCCTTGCGAGCGGGTTGATGGAGCAGGTCGCTTACCAGGATACGATGTCCGGAGCTGGGTGACGTTGGAGCACCGCAGCGATCGGGGAACGTCCCGACAACTTATTTTGCGAGGATTGCGGCTAGGGAGAGGCCGTCTCGGCGTCGTATCGCGACAATGCGGCCTTTGCGGTTTGCTGGAATATCTCGCGGCCGGGAATGCATGGAGATGCAGCCAATCTGCCAAGTTCCTGTTGGGCCCAACCGACGGCGCCAATCTGTCTTGCCGCCGCAAAGAGATGTTTGACGGCCTCGTTGACGTCCGACACCGGCGGATTGTAGCCGCCGCCCGTGAGCAAATGCGTGACCGCGAACAGCGCAACGGTCGCGGCAAACTTGGGCTCCTTGCCGCAGAAATCCCGTGCCACCCTAACGAGCGTTGAAGGGTCCGCGTTGTGCAGGGCTGCGCATTCGAGCGCGATGTCAAGGAAGCCTGCGTCCTTTGCAGCGGCAAACCATTTGCCGTTATCACCGCGGGTCTTGATCAGGTCGAGCAGCAGCTGACGGCGGTCGCGCTCCGGATAGGTGCGAACCAGGGAGCGATAGATGGCAAGATTTGTGGTGCCGGTTGCTGCGCCGAGACCAAAACGACGGTACGCCTCATCCGAACGGCCCTGCTGGATGAGAACTTTCTCGCAAAACAGATCGATGGATATCTTGTCGTAGCCCGGATTCCTGGCGTCGCGGACAGAATCGGCAAATGCGACCGCCTCCTCCCACCGCCCCTGTTTCAGCAAAGCCTCGGCTCCAAACCGCTGCCACGACCAGAACTTCATTCGCTGCTTAGCCAGCAACTCCGCAAGCTCAGCGTAGCGGCCGGCTTCGAGCAGGCACGATAGGCAAATTGCCGTCCCGCTAACATACTCGAAGTGTTTTTGATCGGACCAGGTTTTGCGTAACAAAGGCAGGAGCTCATCGGCATACGCGTTGGTCAGATCCGGGTACCGGGCAATTTCACCAAACCGATTTTCGACCGGCGACAGGTACTGAACGCCATCGTCCTGGACCGCCTCAAACAATCGCGTGAGCCACTTGCTTCTTGTCGAATGAACGGCCGGGGCGTCGATGAGGATCGGGGTCAATTCGTCCAGCGTACGCGCGACCGCCGTCCCAAGCGCTCCCGAGGAGGTGTCGATATCTTGAAACGCCGGCCAGATGCGCTCCATCAACGATACTGCCCCATCGCCTGCCGCGACCGGGTCGGATTTCGCGGCCGCTTTGATTTTCGAGACGGCTTCCTTAAGGTGGCTGATGGCCAAGCGCGAGCCGCGCCAGCCGAAGGCCTTGGCTCGGAACTTTGTTTTGAATTGCCACTTCCGTTCGACCATCACTGCCGCCCCGTTCAAACGACTTGATCTCGGATCGCAATAATCTCGCTTTTCCTAACACACGGCAACCAGCCATTAGCTTCGGTAGAGACCGTCTCGTTTCATCGCGCCGCGTTTACCCAACCTGTTGCCCTCTACGCGCGCGCGAGGCGCGCCGCCACGGGTCGAGCCGCCGCCGAGCTATGGGGTCTCTGCGCGAGGCCGCTCGCGATCGAGCGGCGGCAGCATAAAGTACCCGTCCTCAGTGAAGCAGGCCTTCTTATGAAAAATGCCCGCGAGCATCTCCCCGGGCGAGCTTCCCATTTCTTGGTGACGTTTGGCTTGTGATTCGGCGTCAAGCTCTGCTCTCGTCCTCTACAAACGACCAACGCGCCCTTTTAACTATGGCATGAACACGAGCTTGCTTTCGCGGATCGAAGCGCTATCTCTTTTGTGCGCATCGAGTGACGGCCGAAATAGGCTGTCTGCCAACCTAGGTTACTTCGACCCAAGGTGGACCTCTAGCGCGGCTTCCGGATGTCCCGGCAGCAAACACAAACGGAGAAATCCCATGACTTTGTATTCCCACGACATCGCTCAACAGCGTCAAAGCTGAAAGGGTCTCAGTACAGTGCTACCAGAGAATTTCTTGAAAAGCCTCGCGAAGCGGCGGCGTCTCTTGGTCGATACCGGTGAAAAAACTTGGTCCACTCAATCCGGCCGCTTTGAAACCGTCTGGGAACCCGCGGTGCGTGCGAGAGAGCTCTGGGGCATAGGCGGCCGGAATCAGAAGGAGCCGTAGCTGCCGGCGCGACCGGGCGTACAAAGGCGGCCGTGGAAGTCTTCTTAAAGCCGGCGACTTTTTGGAAACGAAGTTCGGGACGGGATAGCAACCGCCACGGGTTGATCGCGGGTCTCGCTCGAAACGCCAATCTATCGATTTCAAGTTATCTGCTCACTCGCGTCTCGCTCGCCAGGGAAGGAGTTCTCGCAATGACCAACGCCGCAAACACAATGACGCGCCGAACCCTAGTCGTCGGTGCTGCCGCTTGCGTGATCTGCGCGCCGGCAATTGTTCGGGTTGCAAGCCTGATGCCGGTCCGCGGCTTGCCATTGCAGTTGCCGAACCTTGAGCGAAAGGTCCCAAGAACGATGGGCGAATGGTACCGGCTTTGCTTTTACGAACACCTTGAACAAAATCTCAGAGCAGGCTGCGCCGTGACCTACGGTCCGGTCGGGGGCAAAGCCATTGCAGTCGCCGAGGCCCGACAAATAGTCGCAAGGGCGCGGGCTCAGGGGTGGCTTCGGCCCTTAGTCGACAACGGGTAAGCTTTCTGTTCCGGGCGTCCGAGCTTTAAGGGTCGAAATCATTGCGCTCCCCCTGACCAGTTATTTCGTGCGAGACTAATCCAATACCACAGCGTGGCAATCTCAGAAACACGGCACCGCTGATCGCCGGCCCCTCTGGCGGAGCCGTGGGAGGAGCATCGTCGCCTTAACGTCCATCGATCAAATATCACCCTAACCAAGACGCGCCGCACATGAACGAATTATTCGTGCCCCTCGAGAAGGCGCAAGCATCTTGTACACTGAGGTCATCCGGCCTTGCAGCAAATCAAGGAGGCTTTTAGATGACTGCTATCGCAAGGCTTCTGGAGCGGAAAAGCCACCTCCTCGAATTGTTAGAACAAAACCCTGGTCCAGAAGAACGTGAGCAGATCGAGCGCCTGTTAGCACAAGTCAACACGGCCTTGGATTTGCTTGAGGGTGGACTGCGCTCATTTTCTTCGTTGTTTCGTTGATGCCTAAACGGTTTGAAGGCGGCATTTCGATCCAGTATAAGAACTGCATCCGCACGTCTCGACGTGCGGGGAGGGCAAGATCGGTCGGCTATCTCGGCAAAGAAATGGCAAACAAAATTGACCGTCAATTTCCCTAAGTGATTGATTTCGTTAGATCGCGGGCGTAGTTCAATGGTAGAACGGCAGCTTCCCAAGCTGCATACGAGGGTTCGATTCCCTTCGCCCGCTCCAGCGCATTTTATCCTTTCAAATCAAGAATATAATAGAAAAAGGCGTGTCAGGTTTTTTCATTTGGAAGACCGCGGGTTGATTGGGAAATGAAGTCAATTGGCCTGTGCATGATTGTGCGAAATGAAGCGGCGGTCATTCGGCGTTGTCTCGAGAGCATGTTGCCGTTGATCGACTATGTGCTCATCGTCGATACCGGATCGACGGATGCCACCCGGACGGTCGTTCGAGACTTTCTATCGGAGAGGAACATTCCGGGCGAAGTCGTTGACGAGCCATGGCAGAACTTTGCTTACAATCGCACCTTTGCACTCAGGAAGCTGCGGGAGAAGCGCCAGATCGATTACAGTTTAATGGTCGATGCCGATCAAATCATGGTCTACGAATCCGACTTCGCGGCACAGCGATTCAAGGAGACCTTGAGGGAGGATTTGTACGACATACGGCTTCGCACCGGGAGCATTGAATACCTGGTACCGCATCTGTCCAGCAACCGGGTCGATATTGCCTACAAAGGCGTGCTTCATGAATACCGTGAATGTCCCGACGATTGCACGCGAGGTATTGCATCAGGCTTTTACATTCAGGAAATGCGGGACAGCGCGCGCAGTACCAATGTTCGAAAATTCCAGGATGATGCGGAAACGCTCCTGCATGCGCTCCAAAATGAAAGCGATCCCTTTCTGGTTTCGCGTTACAAATTCTACCTTGCTCAAAGCTATCGCGACTTCGGCAATTCGGAGTCTGCGCTCAAATATTATCTCGAACGTGCCGAGTTGGGTTTTTGGGACCAGGAGGTTTTTCTGAGTCTTTATAATGCGGCGCAAATGAAGGAGGCGCTCAAGCATCCCGAAACTGAAATCATCGAAACCTATTTGCGGGCGCACCAAACGTGCCCGCTTCGCGCCGAAGCACTTCACGGCGCGGCGCGCTTTTGCCGCTCCGTCGGACGGTACGATCAGGGTTATGCGCTTGCCAGGCAGGTGCTCCATTTACGCACCCCGCAGCAGGGGGCCTTCGTCGAAGCCTGGATATATCAATACGGCGTGCGGGACGAACTGTCGGTTCTTGCCTACTGGATTGGCAACTATGCTGAAAGTCTCGACCTCTGCCTGTCCTTGCTCGCCGACGGCCAGGTCCCGGAAGATCAGCACGCACGAATTCGGCAGAACGCGCACTTCGCCATCGATAAGATCAATCCGCTCACGTTGGCGAGCAGCGATCAACGCGCCCGGCAAGCCTCGACCATGGCTGATACGCGCCTTCCTTCGTTTCATAGCAAGCAGATGGCCGCTCGACGCGCGGCGGCGGCCAGCCGATACGCCATCGTCACACCCTACTTCAGGGAAACACGGGACAAGCTGGAAAGGTGCTTTCGCAGTGTCAGGCGTCAAACGGTTGCGGTCGACCATATTGTTGTCGCTGACGGTTTTGCCCAGCAGTGGATCGATGGCGAACCGGTCAGGCACCTGCGGCTCGACATCTCTCACGACGATTTCGGCGGCACGCCGCGCGGGTTGGGCGCTCTGCTGGCCGCATCGGAAGGCTACAGAGGAATTGGCTTTCTGGACGCCGACAACTGGATAGCCGACGATCATGTCGAGCGCTGCGTGGAAGCGGCTTCAGAGGTCGGGCCGGATTGCGATTACGTCATCGCCAAGAGGTTCCTCACCAGACCCGATGGAACAACGATTGATGTCAAAAACCTGCATCTATCCGAGGACGTCGACACCAACTGTCTGTTTTTTCTGGAAGGATCATACCATTCGTTGCATCACTGGGTGACGATTCCCCGGCAATTGTCTGCCATCAACGATCGCGTGGTGGTGTCTGCGTTAAGGAATTATGGCCTGCGACCGGCACGGGTAAAAAACCCCACCGTGTTTTATGAATGTCTTTGGTCGGCGATCTATCAGAGCGTCGGTGAACTTCCGCCGCCAAACGCGAAGCCCAATGTCGATCCCATGCCGATCTACGCCTGGCTGGACACACTGCCCGATCGCGAACTCACAATTGCCAACCGGCGAAGCGGCTTGACGGTTCGGCGCCAATCTCGAATTTTTACATCTATCTGGTCCTGGAAGTCGCTGCGCCAGCGACCGGTCGAAATTCGCCCTGTCCCTGCGGGTCGGGAAAAAAATATAAACATTGTCACGGAACTAGCTTCGCGTTGACGCACTAGGCCGGCGTTTGCTCGCAACGCTGCTTGCTCGGAACAGAGTGGCGCGGCACGGAATTGCCTCCGCGCTCTCACAAAAACCACAAGCAGCGAGGCGGAGCCCGGATTCGGTTTTCGGCGACGCTGCCCGGAAAAATTCAGGCGCTACTTGGTCCACATTCTTGGCGGCGTCGGGTCAGGCTGGCCGTTGAATTGATAAGTCACGCCAACTCTAAAAATATCGGCGTTAAAGCTGACCCTCTCCGGAACATTAGCCACGATGTCGAACTGAGTGGCGGTACCGAGATCGACATGAAGGTATTCGAACTTCACAGACCAATTTGACATCAACATGGCCTGGATACCGACGCCCGCTGTCCAGCCGGTGCGCATATTGGATCCCGCGACCCCAAACGCGCTGTCCCACGCATGTACTTCGCCGTAAGCCAGGCCGCCCGTGGCATAGAGCCAATAGCGGTCCCACGAAGGACCAAGGTTCACGCGAAGGGTTCCGAGCAAATCCAGCTTTGTTCCGCACTGATGAGGGGATATGCCGCAGATTTGCGAACTTCCGTCGATGGACGCAAAAGCCAAATCCGTTTCGAGGCCGAACACCCATGATTGATATTGCCAATTGTAACCAAAACCAGCGCCAAGCAGGGCTCCGCCGACATTGTAGTTGCCGTCGGCAATGCCTGAGAGTGTCGGACCTGGTCGGACCCTGTAGCTCCGGTCGGACCCGTAGGTCCTGTCGGACCCGTAGCTCCTGTCGGACCGGTAGCTGCTGTCGTCGTTGTGGGTAGCGGGTGGTAATTATCCGTCTGGGTCGAATGGCCGGTACCGCCGCCGCCTGAAAAACCGAAATGGAAACCCGACCAATTGGTCCCAGGACTTTGGGCGGCCGCTATGTCGGGTGCAAGAATTTGCTGGCTCACAGCCGCCGGCAAAATCACCGCGCTGGCGATCAGAAGTCTTTTCAATTGACGCCCCCGAAATTTTTTTAGGAAACAGCACTCCCAACAATGAACAAATTGTAACCGGGAACCACGCCCCGCGTGGCCCCCAAAAAGCCTGATGTCGGCGTTTTCCGTGGATATGTTGCAGAAATGCCGCTGTGCGAACTTGGCCACTTCCACCAAACAGGGACTTCGGTAGCCTGTCCGGAACAACAGCATCAAGGCGAACGCGATCCGCTTCGGACGAAGTCAGCGTCGAGTCTGCCCGGCCGCACTTGGGTCAGGTATTCGCCGAGCGCCGCAGGGTCCAGTTCAGCCGCAGCCGGGTCGGCGAGTGGTAGTTGAAGGCGACCAAAGGGATGCTGCCGTCGCCCAGGCGATAGGTTCGGCGGATGACAATGGCGAGGTCCGCCCCCTCGAACTTGATGGCTTCGGAAGCTTGCGGTGGGATGGCGGCGGCCTGAAGGGTCTGGTCGACCTGCGCTACCCGAACGCCGTACATGCTCTCGATGAACGAGTAGATGGTGCCGCGTTGCCGGCCGATCTGAACCGCGACGCCGCTATACTCGGATAGAATATAGATCTCGGTCCAGCACAGCGGCGTCGAGTCTCCCTTGACGTATCGGAAGCCTTCGACCCGCAGCCAGCGCGACCCGACCGGGGAGGCGAGGCGCGATGCCAGTTCGGCGTCGGCGACCACGACGCTGGTCTTGTCGATCTCATACCTCACGTCGGTGGCGTATTGCAGCAGCTCGGCGACGTCGCTGACCGAATAGGTATAAATCGCGTTCTCAGGCTTCGTCACGCGCGTAGCAGCACCCTGCCGCGATTCGACGAAGCCCTCGTCCCTGAGCGCACGAAGCGCTTCGCGAATCGTATGCCGGCTCACCGAGAAGCGTTCGCGCAATTCGGCTTCGGAGGGCAGCATGTCGCCGGCCTTTAATGTATTGTCCTCGATCTCCTTGCGCAGTGCCGCGACGATCTGCTGATAGCGTGGCCGGGTCGACGGCGCCGATGCCGAAAGCCCGTCGGGCTCAACGGCGCTGCCGGCTACCTCGTCGCGTATTTGTCGTCCCATCCAATAAGATCCTTCACCTGCCTGCGGGTGGCCCATCAAGGCATGCCCGCTTTCGACGGTTGATGCGCAATCGATTTGCCATCAGGTGTAGATGCTCGACGTCATATTCCTTCTGGAAGGTGCTGCCCCCGTGTCTATCCTGGCCGGCAACTCTTGTTCGGAGGCAGTTGGAGTTTGGCGATGAAGCTCGTTCTTCGCGAATGATCCGGATCAGGATCGCATCACGAACGGATCCTGAGCAACCGTGCTCAATTCGCACCACACGCTCTTGGTCTGAAGGTACTGGTTGATCGACTCGATGCCGTTGTTGCGGCCGGTGCCGCTGCTGCGGTAGCCGCCGAACGGCGAGTTGAACGCCAGCGCGCGATAGGTGTTGATCCACACCGTCCCGGCCTGCAGCGCGCGCGCCATCGAATGCGCCCGGCGAATGTCGTTGGTCCACACGCCTGCCGCCAGGCCGAACTCGGTATCGTTGGCCTGTTCCAGCACTTCCTCGTCGGTATCAAAGCGCGTAATCGCCAGAACCGGGCCGAACACTTCCTGCTTGATGATCGGGTTGTCGCGGCCGGTGTTGTGAAGAATGGTCGGCTGGAAAAACAGTCCGTCCGGCCATTGCTCCACCGAAGCCTTGCCGCCGCCGGCCAGAAGCTCGGCGCCATGTTCGATCGCGCGACCGACCATGGTCTCATCCTTGCTGAACTGGGCACGCGTGGCGATCGGTCCCATCTGGGTGTCGGCGAGCAGGGGGTCGCCGAGCTTGATCTTTTTGGAGCGAGCAACCAGGCGTTCGATCATCTGGTCGTAGACGGACGAATGAATGTAGGCGCGGCTTCCCGCGACGCAGGTTTGGCCGGCTGCTGCGAAGATGCCGGCAAGAACGCCGATTTCCGCCAAATCCAGATCGGCGTCGCCGAACACGATGTTGGGACTCTTTCCGCCCAGTTCCAGCGTGCTGGTGATGAGCCGGCGTCCGGCGCGCGCACCGATTTCGCGGCCGACACCGACGCTGCCGACGAACGAAACCTTGCGGATCAGCGGATGATCGACCAGCGCTTCGCCGGTTTCACGCAAGCCGGTCACGACGTTGACGACACCCTCCGGGATACCCGCTTCGATCGCGAGTTGCGCGATCTCGATGGCGGAGGCCGGGGTGACCTCCGAGGGCTTCAGCACGATGGTGTTGCCCGCTGCCAGCGCAGGGGCAGCCGCCATGATATTGAGGAAGGTCGGCGAATTCCAGGCCGTGATCACGCCGATGACGCCGATCGGCTCGCGAAGCGTGTAGTTCAACACGCTCTGGCGGGCGAGCGGAATAACCGAACCCTCGATCTTGTCGGCCAGTCCGCCGAAATACCGCAGCCAGTCCTCCGCGATGGTGGACTGCAGGCGCATCTCGGCGAGAAGCTTGCCGTTCTGGGTCGATTCGATGGTGCCGATCCGCTCGGCCTGGCTCGCGATCTTTTCGCCCCAAACGGTCAGCCGCTTGCCGCGCTCGGTGGGCGAGAGCTTTCCCCATGCGCCGGTAAAGGCCGCATGCGCGTTCTTGACCGCGAGGTCGACGTCAGCCGCCGATGAAAGCGCGAAATTGCCCCAATGCGATCCGGAGGTCGGATTGGTCGATGGGAACGTCGCGCCGTTAGCGGCGTCGACCTGCTTGCCGCCAACAAAATTGCCGTAGGTTCTCGGGGGTTGGACGTGAATTGACATTGCTTGTTCTCCAAACTGCCGCGTTAGTCGATACGAACCTCAATCCCGTGACCTCGCTTCGGTAGCAGGGCGGGGTGATCGAATTTCATGAAAATAGATCTGTCGTGTTCGACGCCCTCGCTTTGCAGCCTCCGTTTTTCCGGCCAGCGCTTTGTGCGTGGATCGCGTCATTGGCGAAGACAGTCCTTGTCGGTCGGAAGTCTCTGGTGAATTTGATGCCGCTGCTGCCGAAGATCATCGGGCGTGACAGGCAATCGTTCAAGGGGATGTTGTCCGCCGCTGTTATCGCGCGACCGGGACCATCATCGCGACCCGCCAAGGCAACGCTTGCAGACGTGCGAACAGATCCGCCCAAATTTTCCTCCCGAGTCTTGGCCCGAGCATTTGGAAAACTTATACGGACAGGTAATTCGTTTGTCGATAGCACGATGGAAAAATCCGGAAAACGCCGGCCCTTCGCTGCAATAACGACCGAAAGTTCAACAAAACAAATACGATCGGTGAAATTTACACGAACGCAGATCATATATCTGACGCCACTTGACCGGATAAGTTCGGTCTGCTTTGATCGTTCAAACACTTCGGGGGGAAGATAAAATGCGTGGCTGGGCCGTGGTCCGGAATGGACAGCCGTTGGAGGCGGTCGAGGTAACGACACCCGAACCGACCGGCACTCAGGTTCTTCTCAAGACCACCTATTGCGGCGTCTGCCACAGCGACCTCTATTTTCAGGACGGTTACTACGATCTCGGTGGCGGCAAGCGGCTGTCGCTCAAGGACCGGGGCGTCACCTTGCCCTTCATTCCCGGCCACGAGACTGTCGGCAAGGTGGTGGCGTTCGGGCCGGAGGCAAAAGGCGTCGCCATCGGCGACCATCGGCTGGTGTACCCCTGGGCCGGCTGCGGAAAATGCAAGCATTGCCTGTCCGGCAACGACCATATGTGCCTGACCCCGCGAAGCCTCGGGGTGTTTCGCGATGGCGGCTACGGCACCCATGTGCTGGTGGACAAGCCGGAGCATCTGGTCGACTTCGGCAACGTCGATCCCGCGCTGGCTGCGACCTATGCCTGCTCCGGCATCACGGCCTATTCGGCGGTGAGGAAACTTTCCGACGTCGAGCCGGACAGTCCCGTCGTCGTCATCGGCGCCGGTGGATTGGGTCTCGCGGCCATCAGCATCCTCGTGGCGCTCGGATACCAGAACATCGTTGCCGTTGACGTCAGCGACGAAAAGCTTCAGGTGGCGCGCGAGGCCGGCGCGCATTCGGGCGTCAACGCGAAGTCGGGAGAACTCGCCGACGAACTCGCCAAGGCCGCGGGCAAGCCGATCTACGGCGTGGTGGACTTCGTCGCGTCGTCCGATACCGCGAAAGCGGGCGTCGCGGTGCTGGCGCGAGGCGGAACCTATGTGCCGGTCGGCCTCTATGGCGGCGATCTCACGCTGCCGCTACCGACCATTCCGCTGCGCGCCATTACGATCCGCGGCAGTTACACCGGAAGCCAGCACGAGTTGCGAGAACTGGTCGATCTGGCCAAGTCGGGCAAGCTGCGCGCGGTGCCGGTCGAGCGGGTGACTCATGACGATCCCAATCCGGCGCTCGACCGCGTGCGCTCGGGCGCCGTGAAAGGCCGGCTGGTGCTGGATGCCGGCCTTCATGCATCGGGCGGCGGGAGGACTTCTCCGTGAAATGGCGTCTTTCCCTCAGTCAGGAGCAGATCGTCTTTGCGCTTGCGGTTCTGCTGTTTGCGATCTTCTCGATCCTGCTGCCCGGGTTCCTGACCGCGCAAAATCTTCTCACGTTGCTGCGCAGCGTTGCCGTCTTCGGCGTGCTCGGCATTGCCATGGTGATCGTCGTGATAGGTCGCGGCATCGACCTCTCGATCGTCGCCAACATGGCGATCTCAGTGGCGTGGACGTTCCAGCTTGCCAATGAAGGCGTGCCGATGCCACTGGCGATCGCGCTCGGGTTAGGTTTTGCACTGCTGATGAGCCTGATCGTCGGCATTCTGATCGCCTATGCGGAGATTCCGCCGCTGTTTGCGACGCTGGCGATGGGAACATTTATCTACGGCTTCGGCCGGGCCCACATGATCCTGGGCATCGACGTGGTCTACCTGCCGCGCGATATCGGCTGGCTTCGCAGCATCGGGCAGGGATTCTTCTTTGGCATTCCGAGTGCTGTAATTCTCGCGATCGTGATCGCGTTCGCGGCCTTCCTGCTGCTTCGCTATACCAAGCCCGGGCGGTTCATCTACGCGATGGGCGACAACTACGCCGCGGCCCGTGTCGGCGGCGTGCCGGTGCGGCCGGTGCTGGTCTTTCAGTACCTGTTGGCCGGACTGATCGCCTACATCGCCGGCGTAATCACCGCGACGTCGGTGGCGGCCATGAACACCCGCATCGTCACCTCGAACCTGGTCTACGACATCATCCTCGTCGTGGTGCTGGGCGGCGTGGGCTTAAGCGGCGGCAAGGGGGGTGTTCGCAACGTCGTCGTCGGCACGTTGCTGATCGGCATTCTGCTGAACGGCATGACGATCATGGACATCCAGTACACCGTCCAGAACCTGATCAAGAGCTCGATTTTGCTGATCGCCATCATCGTCGACAGCGTCATGAACCCTCGCGACGAACAGACCGCCCAGCAGGGCGACATCTGACACATCATAACCAAGAAGCAACCCCAAGGAGGAAATGGCATGCGTATCTGGAAGACACTGCTTTCGACGGCCGTCGCCGGCCTCATCTCAGGCCTGGCCATCGCGCAGGCCCAGGAGATGAGCGATACCTTTCGTGATCCCGCGCTGGATTCCATGAAAGGCAAGACCATCGCCTATCTGCCGATCTCGCTCGGCTTCGACATGGCGCAAGCCTGGGGCGGCGCCGTCAAGGAGGAAGCCAATCACTACGGCATGAAGTTCGTGAGTCAGGATCCGAACTGGAGCACCGACGCGATGGCGCAAGCGCTCACCAACCTGATCGCGCAAAAGCCGGACGTCATTGTCACCCAGAATCCGGATCTGCAGTCGCTGGCGCGGCTTCTCAAGCAGGCCAACGCCCAGGGCATCTACGTCATCCAGGTCAACATGCAGGGCGCTATCCAAACGGACGCGTTCGTCGGTCCGGATCTGATCGGCATTGGTGAGCAGATGGGCGACATCGTCGTCAATAGCTGCGGCAAGAACGGAAAATCCAAAAAGATCGCCATCGTTCAGGGGGTCCTCACGGGTGGCGTCAGCTTCTTTGAGGTGCAGGGCCTGAAGAAAGTCCTGGCTGCTCATCCCGATATCCAGGTTGTTTCGAGCCAGGCGGCCGACTGGGACGCCAGCAAGGCACGCTCGATCACCGAGACCGTGCTGCAGCAGAATGCTGATCTCTGTGCGATCGTCGACGTCTGGGATGGCCAGGCTCGTGGTACCGGCGCGGCGATCCAGCAGGCCGGGCAAAAGGGTAAGGTCATGCTGATCACCGCCGGTGGCGGCGCGCAGAGCATGTGCGATGCCCTTTCCGACGGAACGTTCGACTACGCGATCAATTACAATGCCGTCGGCATGGGGCGCGACATCGCCACCACCATCAAGATGCTGTTGCAGGCGAAGCCCAAGGCAGGCTCGGTCAAGTATATGGCGTACTCGCCGTACCGGACCATGACCAAAGCGGACGTCAAGGAAGGCACCTGCTGGAATCCTGACACCTACGCGAAGCTTCTGAAGTAACTGCTCTCAATGCGGCGAGGCCGTGCTGTGCCTCGCCGCCGCCTTTTTACGGCGGGGTCTCACCTCGCCCTTTTCCACTGGAGCCACCTTTGTGACTGCGGCAGACATCGAGGGTCGTACGGCCCTTAACGACGCGGAACTGCGAACCAGCGGTTCGGGATCGCGGTCAATCTGGAACGTCCTGGAGCGTTGGCGCTACCGCTTCGTTCCGGATCGCCTGATCGGCGAAATCCTGACCAAGCGCTGGATCGACAGTGCGATTCCGTTCACCGTGCTTGTCGTTGTTCTCGGCATCATCGGCTGGCTGCTGCCCAGCATGTTCCAATTGTCCAGCCTCATGATTGCCGCGAGGCAGCTTGGCGAGTTCGGTCTGGTCTGCCTGGCGATGATGGTGGTGGTCATCGCCGGCGGCATTGACCTCAGCGTCAGCTCCAACTTTGCTCTCGGCAACTTTCTGGCGCTCTATTTGCTCAATCTCGGTGGCTTGCCTGTTTGGGCGACGATCCCGGCTGTGGTCGCGGCCTGTGGGGTCGTCGGTCTCTTCAACGGCATCCTGATCGGCTATCTCCGGCTGCGCGCCTTCCTGACGACGCTGGTGACGCTGATCATCGTGCGCGCGTTGGTCGACATCCTGCTGCTGAAATACGCGCAGGCGATGTCGACCGGCTTCGTCGACGATGCATTCTGGGACTTGCTCGGCCTCGGCAATGTCGCCGGTCTGCCGACCAGCTTTGTGGTGATGCTGGTGGTGTTCGCGATCGCCCACATCCTCTTTAGCCGAAGCGGTCCCGGCTGGCGCGCCATGGCGATCGGCGGCTCCCGCAAGTCCTCGCACAACATCGGGATCAACGTGCCGCGGACGGTCTGCGTCACCTATGTCATCTCGGGAATGCTGTGCGGTCTTGCGGGCCTGCTCTATGCTTCGCGGCTCGGAGGTGCGGGTACCGACACCGGTGTCGGCCTCGAGATTTCCGTCTTGACCGCCGTGGTCCTCGGCGGCATCAGCCTCGGCGGCGGTCGCGGCACCGTCGCCAAGGTCCTGATCGGCGCGATCGTCGTTCTGATGCTGACCAACAGCGTCATCCAGCTCGGCCTCAACGCCGGCTCGGGATCGATGGTGCTTGGACTGACGCTGATCTTTGCCGTCTTCGTCGACGTGAAATGGGTGAAGCATCGCGACAAGCTCTTGAACAAGGTCTACATGTCGCCGGCGCTGGTCGAGATGCCGCGCCCGGCTTCGACCGACAGGAATTCGGGTTCTCCCTACGCCCTCAACGATAAGCTGAACGGGGTCGAAATTCTCGGCCTGGGGCAGGTTGAGGGCCCCGAGGACGTCCTGCTCGACAGCGACGACAATCTCTATTGCGGCAACCGGCAGGGCGATATCATCCGCTTCCGCCCGCCGCATTACGACAAGGCCGAACATTTCGCGCATATCGGCGGCCACACCTTGGGGATGGCCCTCGACAAGGATGAGAACATCCTGGTCTGCGTCGGCGGCATGGGACTCTACAGGGTTTCGCGCGCAGGCGAGGTCAGCAAGGTCACCGACGAGACCAATCGGGCCAGGTTCTCGATCATCGACGACTCCCGGCTACGTCTGGCCGACGATCTCGATATTGCCCCCGACGGACGCGTGTTCTTCAGCGAGGCGACCATCCGCTACGAGATGCACACCTGGCCGATGGACGCATTGGAAAGCCGCGGCAACGGTCGCATCATCGGCTGGGATCCGAAAACCGGCAAGACGCGCACCGTGCTGCGCGGCCTGGTGTTTCCGAACGGCATCTGCATCGAGCCGGGCGGGCAGTCGCTGTTGTTCGCCGAGAGCTGGGCATGCCGGATCAGCCGCTACTGGTTCGACGGGCCCAACGAAGGCAAGGTCGAGGTTCTGATCAGGGATCTTCCGGGCTACCCGGACAACATCAACCGTTCTTCCGACGGCAATTACTGGATCGCTTTGCTCGGCATGCGCTCCCCGGCGCTCGATGTGGCGCTGCGGATGCCCGGCTTCCGGCGCCGCATGGCCCGGCGGCTGGCGCCCGACGAGTGGCTGTATCCGAATCTCAATACCGGCTGCGTGATCAAGATGTCGCCGGAAGGGCGCACGCTGGAGACGCTTTGGGACCAGAAGGCGAAGAACCATCCCATGATCACCTCGATGCGCGAACACAAGGGCTATCTCTATCTCGGCGGCATCTCCAATAACCGCATCGGCCGCTACAAGATTCCGGGCGCCGACCCGCAATGGAGCGGCTTCCAGAGCTATTGGGGGAAGGCGCATGGCTAACGTCTTCACGCTGGCGGCAGACCGCTTTCTCGGGCGTGGCGAAGCCTCGGTTGCTATACCGCCGATGGACGGTGCGCTGAAGCCGAACAGTGCCGTCGACAAGGCCGAGCACCTGCTCACCATTGCGCGGCCGGACAATCTGCTGCGCGCGGGCAACAGCGTGTTGTTCTCGTCCGGGCGAAAGCTGCTGGCCGTCAGCGGGAATTGGTCCAAACCCGAGCCGGTGGTCGAGTGCGAGGCCGAGATTCTGGCGACTGCGTCCGGGCCGGACGGCAGTATCGCGATCTTCGACGAGGTGCGCGGTCTGTCGCTGCTTGACATCTCAAAGAGGTCGATGGTCCGTCGCAACATCGCGCGGCTGCCGTTCGCCTCGGTGACCGCGGCAACCTTCCGCGACGCGGACACGCTGCTGGTCTGCGTCGGGTCAACCAGGAATTCCGTCGCGGAGTGGCAGCGCGACCTGCTTGAATCAGAGACGGCGGGATCGGTCTGGTCGGTCGACCTTCGCAACTCCGAGGCGAAGCCGATCGCCCAGGGCCTGGCCTATCCGGCGGGCTGCATCGTGCTCGCGGACGGGAAAAACGCGCTGGTTTCCGAGAGCTGGAAAAATCGCCTGGTGCTGATCGATCTGGACCGGAAAAAGGCCCCGGCACCGGTCCTGACCGCGCTGCCCGGATATCCGGGCCGGCTGTCGCCGCGCGCGCGAGGCGGCACCTGGCTCAGTCTGTTCGCGCCCCGCAACCAGCTTGTCGAGTTCGTGCGGCGCGAGCGTACTTACCGCCGGGCGATGATGGCCGAAGTGCCGAAGGAGTTCTGGGTTGCACCCGCGCTGTCGAGCGGTGCTTCGTTCAGCGAGCCTATGCAGGGCGGGGCGCTGATCCAAATGGGCATTCTGAAGCCCTGGGCCCCGACCCGCTCCTACGGTCTGGTCGTGGCGCTCGACGACCATCATTCGCCGGTCGCCAGTTTCCATAGCCGCACCGGCGGTACACGGCATGGGCTCACCAGCACCGTCGAATACGGATCCGGCCTCGTTGTCGCCAGCAAGGGCGGCGACGAGATTATTTCCATCGCGCTTTCGGATGGTGGCTAATGGCGCCCAGTGACATTCTCGAACTTCGCCAGGTGACCAAGGAATATCTCGGCACCGCGGCCGTCAAGGACGTCGATTTCTCGCTCCGCAAAGGCGAGATCCATGCTGTATTGGGTGAAAACGGCGCCGGCAAATCCACGCTGACCAAGATGATCGCCGGCGCGGTGGCGCCGACCTCAGGTGAGATATTGCTGGAGGGAAAGGCTATCCGCTTTGCCAATCCTGCCGAGGCGCTCGACAAGGGCATCGCCATGGTCTTTCAGGAGACCAGCCTGATCCCGACGCTGACGGTGGCGCAGAACCTCTATCTCGGCAAGGAACGCCTGCTTAATCGGCTGCGCGGGGTCTATATTTCGGCCCAGCAGTTCTTCCAGTCGCTGAACTTCGACGTCGACCCGACGGCTCTGGTCTCCTCGCTTGGTGCTGCGAAGAAACAGATGGTCGAGATCGCCCGCGCCGTTCACTTCGACGCCCGCATCATCATCTTCGACGAACCGACCGCCTCGCTCACGCCGGAGGAAAAATACTACTTCTTCGCGTTGCTGCGGCGTCTCAAGCAGCGCGGCGTATCGATCATCTTCATTTCGCACGCGCTGGAAGAGGCGCTCGATGTGTCGGACCGGATCACGGTTCTGCGCGATGGTCAGCACGTGATCACGGCCGATACCAAGGAGCTCGATCGCGACAAGATCATCCGGGCCATGGTCGGGCGCACGCTGTCTTCCGACCTTTACGGCCATCGTCAGTCGGCGCGGCCGTATCGCCGGAAAGTTCTGTCGGTCGAGAACCTGACCATGGGGCGGATGGTGCGCAGCACATCCTTCTCGATCTATGCCGGGCAGATCACCGGAATTTTTGGCCTGGTGGGGTCCGGCCGGACCGAGACGGCGAAGGTCGTGGCAGGGGTGTTGAAGCGCGACCTGTTCCACGGCGGTCGCATCGAGTTCGAGGGCGTGCCGGTGCGTTTTCGCACCCCGCGCGAGGCGGTCAGGCGCGGCATCGCCTATGTCACCGAAGACCGCAAGCTCGAAGGTTTTTTCGAGACCATGACGATCGGCGAAAACATCTACGTCAACCTCCTGGGCGCGGGCAAGAACAAGACCGAGATCGTCCGCAAATCGGACATCATTGAAGCCGGCCGCACCTGGATCGAGGCGCTCAAGGTGCGGGCGATCGGCGCCAATGCGCGCGTCATCGAATTGTCCGGCGGCAACCAGCAGAAAGTCGTCATTGCCCGGTCGCTGGCGCAGGTTCCCAAGCTGGTGATATTCGACGAGCCGACCCGCGGCGTCGATGTTGGCGCGATCGCCGATCTCCACCAGATCATCAACGAACTCGCCGACAGCGGCATCGCCGTCGTGGTGATTTCGTCCTATCTGCCGGAGATCCTCAGCCTGTCCGATCGCATTCTTGTTGCCCGGCAAGGCCGCATCGTCGAGGAGTTTTCCGCCGGCGAGGCCGACGAGGAGCGGATCATGTACGCCGCTGTGCATTAATGGTTTGGCGAAAACGAAGCCTATCTTTCGCCATCGGCGGCGCGTAAGGTCTTCTGGTCGCAAGACGATGGCGCTGAAACTCAGAGCGGACTGCGGGCAGACCCGGGGGCAGTACCCGGCGCCTCCACCCTAGCAGCTTGAGCTTAAAGGTCTCATCACGGTGAGATCGATTTGGCCGCAAGGCCAAATCCCTAGGCTGCTAAGGCGGGGGCGAACTAGGATCGATGGTCGCGAAGAAGTTCTGAATTGTGCCCGGCATGATACCGCCGTTATCGGGTCAAAAACCTAAATGCAAACGATAACGTTGCATTGAACGAAGTGCGCCTCGCGGCGTAACCGTTCGGGGTTGGTCCACCTAGCAACAGAACGGCCATCGCCGCGTCAGCCTTCGGGCTGGCGCGGCTTTATTTTGTGCCGGCTCAACAGGCGCGATTGCCTCGGAATCGCCGCGGATCAGCCGCACTGCGATTGGTCAGGCGCTTTGCGGGACCTGATCGAGAAACCCGGTGATGCTTCGGATCCGTCCATCCCTGACGACGGCGAAATCCGTGCCCTTGATCGGGCTGTCGGCACCGTCCGGGCCCAGTCCCCACGAGAAGCGGACGTGGTCGCCATATCCGCTGGGCTGGCCGATCAGTTGAAACCGGAAATCCGGAAAGCGCTGCTGTACGCCGGCGATAAGTGCGTCGACGCCGTCATGGCCGTCGCCGCTCATCAAGGGGTCGATGTATTTCGCATCGCTGGTCCAGTTCGCGGCCAGCATCTCGCGGCGGCGGCCTGGCGATCTCTCGTTCCACAGCTCGATATAGCGGCTGGCAATCGTATTGACGTCGGTCATTTCTCTTCTCCTTCGATGGTGCCGGTCAAGATCGGCCAATCGACTATCGAAGGTTCGCGCCACCCAATCGATTACCTCGCGGGTTATGGATTTCGATTTGGGTCACGCATGACGTGCCACCAGAGCGAGATGGCTTTCGTCGAACCGCCATCTCGCTCTATCTTTCTATTTGAGCATGATCTCCGCGCAAACGCTTCGCGTTTGCCGCGAGGGAAAACCGGTACCCGCTTTTCCGGATCATGCTCTATGGGGCAATCTTGAGTGTCGCCTTCATGTTGGGATGGAAGCGGCAGTAATATTCGACGGTACCCGCCTTCTTCAGAACCGAGGTGACGGTTTTCTTCGGCGGTATGGTGACGTCCCAATCGCCGTTGCGCGCGGTCGCGGTGTGGGCAAAGATGTCCTTGTTGATCCATTCGATGGTGTCGCCGACTTTTGCCGAAGCTTCAGCCGGCGAGATTACCAGATCTTCCATCGAGATCTGGATGGTCGCCGCACCCGCCGAAATGGACGCGCCCACCATCAGCGCTGCGACGATCGGAACAATCCATCTCGGCTTCATGTGAAGCTTCCTTATTTCAGTTCCGCGGCGACGTGTTCGGCATGCTGCTCATGGCCCTGGAAGATCTTCAGGCCGGTCTGCAGCAGGCTCTTCAGTTCGGCGTTGCTGGCCGATGGAATGAGCAACGTCTCCAGCGCGCTATCGACCGCCTTGTGGTAGGCGACTTCGTTGGCGACGTAGGCTTTATCGAAATCCGCGCCCTTCAGCTTGGCGAGTTCGTCAAGCTTGGCGGCGGCGTTCTTCGACAGGCTCTTGCTGGTGTCGTTGTCTTCCGGGGTGACCTTGAGCTTCTTCACCAGGTCGAGCGCCTGCTTGTTCACGGCTTCATGGTCGCGGACCATGTTTTCGGCGAACTCCTTGACGTCCTTGTTGCTGGTTTTGGCCAGCGCCTGTTTCGCCGCTGCGACATCGATCACGCCCGCGGTGTAGGCGATATGCGCGATCTGCGGGTCGGTCGGCTTTGCGCCTTCCGCAAAGGCAGCACCGCTCAACAGGCTAACCACGGCGATCGCCGCGCTCAATCGAACGAACATGTTTTGACACTCCTGTGGCGCCGGGACTCAATGCCGCCCGGCATTGTTGATGGCACACAGGATTGGATGGCGCGCGAGCGGAAAGGTTCCTGAAATTATCCGCTCACGCCGAGCCGCCGCAGAACCGCTTCGGTCAGGCGTTCGCAACGCTTGCCGGCAAAGGGAAACGCCTCCATCACCACCGGCCCGATTTTCTTTTCGACATTGTTGCGCAACATGGTGCGGGCACGGTGCAGTCTGGTTTTGACGGTTTCCGGCTTCAGGTCGAGAATGTCGGCGGTTTCCTCGACACTCATCCCCTCGATCACGCGGGTCATGAAGACGATACGAAAGGCCTCGGGCAACTCGTCGATCGCGTGTTCGACGACATGCTGGATTTCGCGTTGCGCCATGGATTTTTCCGGATCATCTGGCATTGCCGAGAGGGGAAACTGAATGATCTGGGCTTCCAGGACTCCCGGAGCCAGGGTGCTCAAATCGACGCTCGGTCGCTGTCGGCGCAATCGGCCCAAGGCCTCGTTCATGGCAATGCGCGCAAGCCAGGTCGCGAGGCTTGAGTTGCCACGGAAAGTTTCCAGATGCGTAAAAGCCCGAACGTAGGTTTCCTGGACAACGTCCTCGGCCTCGCTGTCGTTGCGCAGAATGCCGCGGGCAATCCGGTAAAGCCTGCGGTTGTTCGACTGCATGATCGAACGGATGGCCGCTTCATCGCGCGCGCTGGCGCGCCCGACCAGGTCGGCGTCGGTGGTCCCGGCGGTGGCCGAGTGGGGAGAATATGCGCTGCGCATGGTGACTCCGCTGTTGCCGTGGCACGTTACGGCTGAAGCTTGGATGCGCCAAAGGCGAACAGGTTCCCGAAACATGCCGGATGTTTGCGTCAAAAGCCGGTCGGCATGGGTTGGGTTCAGCGCAATCAATCACCGGTCCGGTGGCCGACCTGGCTCGCTATGTGCCTGCGTTTCCAGCGCTTCCAGGAAACATCGTACCTTGGCGGGGATGAATTGGCGGGTCGGAAGCAGGGCGTGCACGCTGAGCGGCTGAGACATGGTCCGGCAGAATAGTGGCGCAGACATGGTCCGGCAGAATACGTTGCAGTAACCCGGCTTCGACGGCCGCACGGGTGTAGCTCGCGGTCACCCGCAGGACGCCGTAGCCTGCAAGCGCCGCCTGCAACCTGATGTGGGCATTCGAACTGATCAGCCGGGCTTTCTCAACGGGAAGCTGTTCGAGCGTCCCTTCGGGAGTGGTGAGCGCCCAGGGCGCGTCGTTGGGGCCGGTAAGCAGCGGAAACCTGGCGAGATCTTCCAAGGTGCGAGGCTCGCCGAACCGTTCCAGCAGCGCAGGCGCAGCGAAAAGCCCGCGTTCCAGGGAGAAGACTCGCCTGATGACAATCCCGGTCGAGGGAAGCTGAGCTTCCAGCATGGCAAACACGATGTCATAGTTCTCGGCGACCGGATTGACGATCTCGTGCTCGACATCGATCCTGATGACCAGATCCGGATAGCGGCTCATCAGTTCGCAGGCGACCGGCCCGGCATGGTGAGCGCCGAATTCATAGGGAGACTTGATGCGCAGCGTGCCGGCGATGGCGCTGCTCATGGCCATCGCTTCACTGCGTGTCTCATGCAACGCAATGAACAGCGGTCGCACCCGCTGGTAGATGTTTTCTCCCGCGTCCGTCAGGCGCAAGTGACGTGTAGTGCGCTCGATGAGCCTGAGGCCGAGATTGCTTTCCAGTCGCTGCACTGCAGCACTGAGGCTTGATTTTGGATGACCGATCGCGCGTGCCGCTGCGCTAAACCCGCCATGCTCAACAACCTCGCAAAACAGCTCCCAATCCCGCCAATCCATCCGGGCGATTGTCCACGTGCCGGTATTGTGTGTCCAGAGAATTCGGGTTCTCCCGGAAGCGCCAATGTCATAGACAACGACATAGAAGAAAGAAAAGCGTTCCTCAGGGAGGGTGTCATGACCGACGACGGAATCTTTCTCCGGAATTCCTGGTACGTTGCCGGCTGGAATCACGAACTGATCGACGGCAAGAAACTCGCCCGGACGATTCTGGAGCGGCCCATCGTGCTCTATCGAGGCGAGAGCGGAAAAATCGTGGCCCTCGACGACCGCTGTTGCCATCGCGCGGCTCCGCTCTCGATGGGCCGGATCGAAGGCGACGATATCCGATGCATGTACCACGGCATGAAATTCGATCCGGCCGGAAAGTGTATCCAGATCCCCGGCCAGGATATGATTCCGCCAAAGCTTGGAGTGAGGAGCTATCCGGTCGTCGAACGCTACGACCTGATCTGGATCTGGACTGGCGATGCCGAAAAGGCCGATCCGGATCTGATCGTCGATTATCCGCCGCTCGCCGACCCCAAATGGCGCGGCCTTCCCGGATATATGCACTATCGAGCAAACTGGCTGTTGATCGTCGACAATCTGAGCGACTTCGCCCATCTTGCCTTCGTGCACACCCATACGCTCGGCGGTTCGGAGGAATACGCCTACAAGACCAAGCCTGTCGCGATCGAAAAACTCGATGATGGCTTTCGTGTCGAGCGTTGGCACATGAATGCCGATCCGCCGCCCTATCATTGCAAGGTGATCGCGAACAAGACCGACAAGATCGACCGGCGCAACATCGGCCGCATGATCGTTCCGGGGATTTTCCTGCTCGACACCACGTTTGCACCCGCCGGAAAGGGCGCGGAGAAGGGCGTTCAGGTTGAGGGTACGCGGCAATATCGCAACGCGCAGTTCATGACGCCGGAGACCCGTAGCTCGACCCATTTCTTCTGGAACTATCTGCACGATTTCGACATCGACAATCCGAACATCTCGCTGTCGCTGCGAAATAGTCTCGAAGAAGCGTTCAACGAGGACAAGGCGATCATCGAGGCACAGCAGAAGGTGTTCGACGTGGACCCGAATTATCAGCTGCTGGCGATCGGGGCCGACGGGGCGCTGACCTACTTCCGCTGGGCGCTGGCGCGGCGGATCGAGGCGGAGCGGAACGCCGCTCGCGCCGCGTGAGGCAATAGCCGCGGCCCGGGGGCTCCGCTGCGCCGGCGATCTCGGCAGGTCGCGTCTATGCCACCGCTTTCGCCACGGCGCGTCCGGCGTTGCGGCCGGAGAACAGGCAGCCGCCGAGGAAGGTGCCTTCCAGCGAACGGTAGCCGTGCATGCCGCCGCCGCCGAAGCCGGCGGCTTCGCCGGCCGCATAAAGCCCCGGCATGATCTGGCCGTCGCTTCCGAAGACGCGTGAGTCGAGGTCGGTCTCGAACCCGCCCAGCGTCTTGCGGGTCAGGATGTTGAGTTTGACGGCGATCAAGGGCCCGTGGTCGGGATCGAGAATCTGGTGCAGCTTCGCGGTGCGGATCAGGCGGTCGCCGATATAGCGGCGCGCATTGTGGATGTTCATCACCTGATTGTCCTTGGTGTAAGGATTGGCGACCTCGCGGTCGCGGGCCTCGATCTGGATGCGCAGGTGCCGCGGATTAAGTAGCTCGTCGCCGCTGAGCGCATTCATGCCGGCGACGAGATCGGCCAGATTGTCGCGCACGACGAAATCGGCGCCGTGGGTCTTGAACGCTTCCACCGGCCCCGGCGCGCCCTTGTTGGTGGCCCGCTTGATGGTCATTCGCCAGCTCTTGCCGGTGAGATCCGGATTCTGCTCCGAACCTGACAGCGCGAATTCCTTCTTGATGATGCTCTGGGTGAGGACGAACCACGAATAGTCGTAGCCGGTCGACATGATATGGGTGAGCTGGCCGAGGGTATCGGAGCCCGGAAACAGCGGCGGGGGTAGCCGCCGGCCGGTGGCGTCGAACCACATCGACGACGGTCCCGGCAGGATGCGGATGCCGTGGCGCGGCCAGATCGGATTCCAGTTCCGGATTCCCTCGACATAATGCCACATCCGGTCGCGGTTGATCAGCCGCGCGCCGGCGGCTTCGGTGATGCCGATCATGCGGCCGTCGACATGTTCCGGCACGCCGGAGATCATATTTTTCGGCGCTTCGCCGAGACGCTTCGGCCAGTTCTGTCGGACCAGATCGTGATTGCCGCCGATGCCGCCGGAAGCGACGACCACCGCCTGGGCGTGCAGCGTAAAGTCGCCGATGGCTTTGCGCGAACTGCTCTTGCCGCGCTCGGCGTTGTCAGGCTCCAGGATCGTTCCGCTGACCCCGTCGACGGTGCCGGCGGTGATCGTGAGCGCATCGACGCGGTGGCGGAATTTGAATGTCAGGCGGCCGCTCGCCTGGGCTTGCCGCGCCCGCCGCTCGAACGGCTCGACAATGCCGGGGCCGGTACCCCAGCTCACATGAAACCGCGGCACCGAATTGCCATGGCTCATCGCATCGTAACCGCCGCGCTCGGCCCAGCCGACTACCGGGAAGATTCGATGGCCCATCGCCCTGAGCCATTCGCGCTTCTCGTCCGCCGCGAATGCCACATAGGCTTCGGCCCAGCGCTTCGGCCAAAGATCCTCGTCGCGGTCGAAGCCCGCCGATCCCATCCAGTCCTGCAACGCCAGATCGTAACTGTCCCTGATGCCGAGCCGGCGCTGTTCGGGACTGTTGACCAGAAACAATCCGCCCAACGACCAGAAAGCCTGACCGCCGAGGCTCTGTTCGCCCTCCTGGTCGACCACGATGACGCGTTTGCCGGCGTCGGCGATTTCGGTCGCGGCGACGAGACCGGCCAGTCCGCCGCCGACCACGATCACGTCCGCATCGCTTGCCATCACGTCAGCCCCCAGCTCCCGCAGATAGAAACCAGTGGCATTAACCACCGTCAACGGCAAATGGTACCGGTCCGCGCTCCAAGGCGCCGCCGGGCGGCATCGATCTGTTCCAGTTTGGGACCTTCGGACGCAGGGGGTGCAGCCCGCTTGCAACACTCAATTTGAATTTGTTTTGAACCAGCCTTCGCATCTGGACAAAAACCCGATCCGGCAACACGCTGGCGATGCATCACGCAAGACGCTCAGATTCGGGTTCGACGGTTTTCGACTGGGGCTGGACATGAAGTTCGTGACTGGGTTGCTCGCGGCGGTTCTCCTGCTGGCGGGTGTAGGGGCGAGCCATGCAGTGGTTCGTATCGCTGAAGATCGTGGTGGCCGGATCGGCACTTACGTGGACAAATACCAGGACCTGCGCAGTTCGGGCGAAGACGTGATCATCGACGGTTTGTGCGCCTCGGCCTGCACTATCGTTCTGGGCCAGGTCCCCCATGACAAGATCTGCGTGACCTCGCATGCTACCCTCGGGTTCCATGCGGCGTGGGATTTCGGTGCCAACGGCCGCGCCATCACCAACGCCGAGGCGACGCAGATGCTGTACTCGATGTATCCTCCCCCGGTGCGGCGGTGGATCGCCCAGCGCGGCGGGCTGACACCGCACATGATTTTCCTGCACGGCAAGCAGCTGATGAGTATGTACCGCCCCTGTTACCTGGACGCCCAGGCTTCGACCGCCAAAATCTCGACATCGCATTGAAATTGCTGGCGCCCTTCAGCATGACGTGATCGGCGGCGGCGCGCTGGCGCTTGCCCGCCAGCGCAACTGGCCCTATCTGGACAAGACAAACCGGCGAACGGCGGCAACGCCGGTTCTCCGGTTGGTTCAGCGCCTGTTCCCGCAAAAGTGGCATACGGTTTTGCGATCAGAATAGGCGGCATCAGGGGGCATGATCCGGAAAAGTGGGTACCGGTTTTCCGAAAAGATCATGCTCAAACAAAAAGATAGAGCTTTTGCGCATGGCTCAACCGGCTTCTACGCCGCACCAAATACCCGGCGGGTTGCGGTCGGCCCGAACGGCCGCGCATGCGATCGTGATGGCCGGCGCCGGCCTCGGCGTCGTCCTCGGGCTGGGGGCTGCGGTGTTGTGGTTCCACTACGGGACGGCGGTCTTCTTCGAGACCATTGCGTCCGGCCTGTCCGCCTGCTTCTGACGGAAGCGTTTTCCAGCGAAATGGATACCGGTTCGCGTGAAGAAAACGCGTCAAAATAGAGAGATAGAGCCTCCGCTCCGATTCAATCGGAACGGAAAAGGCTCCGGGATCAAGGGAATCTTGTGATGGATCGGACCACCCGCCCGCTGGTGATCGTCGCTGCATTCTCCGGAAGCCTGCTGGTCGGGCTGCTCCTGATGTTGTGGGCGTTGGGTGGGTTGCGAACGGTAACCGCGCCGGCTGCGATCGGCGGCCCGTTTCAACTGACCGACCAGACCGGCCAGACCGTCACCGAGAAGAGCCTGCAGGGCCGCCCGACGCTGATCTTTTTCGGCTTCACCCATTGTCCCGACGTTTGCCCGACGTCGCTGTTCGAGATTTCCGAAGTGCTGCGGGCGATGGGCAAGGATGCCGATCGCGTCAATGCCTATTTCATCTCGGTCGATCCGGAGCGCGACACAAAAGCTGCGATGAAGGATTACCTGTCGAGCTTCGATCCGCATCTGAAGGGCCTGACCGGCAATCCGGAAGCGATGGCGAAGGTGATCTCGGAGTTCCGGGTCTATGCCAAGAAAGTCCCGCTCAAGGATGGCGATTACACCATGGATCACACCGCGCTGATCTACCTGATGGATCGCGACGGCAGATTCGTCTCTCCGTTCAACCTCAAGCGCAAGCCGGAGGAAGCCGCGGCCGATCTGAAGCGCTACCTCTGAAGCAGCGGGTGGCAAGCGTCCGTGGGACAAACGACGTTCGCGTTATCGGGCGGATGGTCTATAAGGCCGTCGAATTCCCGGGAGCATGGGTCCGGAAAAGTGGGTATCGGTTTTCCGAAAAGATCATGCTCAAACAGAAAGATAGAGCGTGATGACTTTTCGACGAAAAGCCGTCCCGCTCTAGAAAACCGTCGGCAATGCAACCACAGATCATTTTGGGCATCAGCGCAAGACCAAAGCCAAGTATCCGCGCCATGGCGGGTTTGTCTTTTGCCGTGGTGCTGGCTTTGTGCCTGTGCGGCGGGGCTGCGCGCGCCCAGAGCGTGGCCAAGTCTGTACCCGACAAGCCCGCGCCGCAGGCGGCACCCCAGTCGGTGCCTGGATTCTGGGACCCGAGGCGGCGTCCGGACCGGCCCGATCTGTCTCGCCTCACCGTGATCCGGTTTCTCACCGAGACCGACTATCCGCCTTTCAATTTCACCGGCCCTGACGGCAATCCCGCCGGCTTCAACGTCGATCTGGCCAGATTGCTTTGCGACGAGATCAAGGTCACCTGCACCATCCAGATGCGGCGGTTCGAGACGCTGCTCGATGCGATCGCGAGCAACCGCGGCGACGCCATCATCGCCTCGCTGGCGGTGACGCCGCAATTGCGCGCCCGGCTCGATTTCACCGATCCCTATTACCGGGCGCCGGCGCGGTTCGTGTCGCGGCGCGATGCCGTCATGCCGGAGGTTCGTCCGGAATATCTCGAGGGCAAGAAGGTCGGCGTCGTCGCCGGCTCGTCGCACGAGGCCTATCTCAAGACGATGTTCACCGACGCCGAATTGCACGGCTATCCCAACGACGAGGCGCTGCGGCAGGCGCTGCGGCGCGGCGAGGTCGATTTCATCTTCGGCGACGCCTTCTCGCTGGCGTTCTGGATCAACGGCACCGATTCCGGCGACTGCTGCGCCTTCTCGGGCGGGCCGTTCGTCGAGAGCCGCTATTTCGGCGAAGGCATCGGCATCGCCGTGCGCAAGGGCAACGACCTGCTGCGGCAATCGCTGAACTGGGCGCTGTTCCGGCTCTGGGAAAAAGGCCGCTACACGGATCTGTGGCTGCGCTATTTTTCGGTGAGCCCGTTTTAGGGTTCAGACTCTCGTCATTGCGAGCGATAGCGAAGCAATCCAACCTCGATTGCTGTTGTCATTGAATTGCCAGATCCGGATCGATGCTTCGCTTCGCCTCGCAATGACAGCGCCATCGTTTTGATTTACGCGGCAGGCTAGCTTCCTGCTGCCCGGAGACCCTTTTATTATGTCCACCCTCGATCTTGCCGTCAGCCCGGGCGATCTGCGCGCGCTCGCCG
Source organism: uncultured Pseudomonadota bacterium (assembly GCA_963727225.1). Classification (GTDB taxonomy): domain Bacteria; phylum Pseudomonadota; class Alphaproteobacteria; order Rhizobiales; family Xanthobacteraceae; genus Bradyrhizobium. Next base: position 67,343 of record CAVSFN010000010.1, read on the forward strand.
AACAATCCAATGCGTGGCCGTTCGAGCAGGCCAGGCAGCTTGTCGCGCGCCTGAAAAAGAAGCCGAAAGACGAGGTGCTGTTCGAGACCGGTTATGGGCCGTCGGGCCTGCCCCATATCGGCACCTTCGGTGAAGTGGCGCGCACCACCATGGTGCGCCACGCCTTCCGCGTGCTCACCGAGGACAAGATCAAGACCCGGCTGCTGGCGTTCTCCGACGATATGGACGGCCTGCGCAAGGTGCCGGACAATGTGCCGAACAAGGAGCTTCTGGAAAAGCATCTCGGCGAGCCGCTGACGCGGGTGCCCGATCCGTTCGGCACCCATCCGAGCTTCGGCGCCCACAATAATGCGCGGCTGCGCGCGTTTCTCGATACGTTCGGGTTCGACTACGAATTCGCCAGTGCCACCGACTATTACGTTTCCGGCAAGTTCGACGCGACGCTGCTGCGGGTGCTGGAGCGCATCGATCAGGTGATGGCGGTGATGCTGCCGTCATTGCGCGAAGAGCGCGCGGCGAGCTATTCGCCGTTTTTGCCGATCTGTCCACGCACCGGCGTGGTGCTGTATGTGCCGATTACCGCCCATGACGTGAAGTCCGGAACGATCTCCTATGTCGATCCCGAGACCAAGGAGCCGGTCACGCTGCCGGTCACCGGGGGGCATTGCAAGCTGCAATGGAAGCCGGACTGGGCGATGCGCTGGGTTGCGCTCGGCGTCGATTACGAGATGGCGGGCAAGGACCTGATCGATTCGGTCAAACTATCAGGCAAGATCTGCTCGGCGCTCGGCGGCATGCCGCCGGAAGGGTTCAATTACGAGCTGTTCCTCGACGAGCACGGCCAGAAGATATCCAAGTCGAAGGGCAACGGGCTCACTATCGATGAATGGCTGCGCTATGCGTCGCCGGAATCGCTGTCGCTGTTCATGTATCGCGAGCCGAAGGCGGCCAAGCGCCTGCATTTCGACGTGATCCCGCGCAATGTCGACGATTACCAGCAATTCCTCGACGGCTTTCCCCGGCAGGATGCCAAGCAACAGCTCGCCAATCCGGTCTGGCACATCCACGCCGGACATCCGCCGGCGGCCGATATGCCGGTCACGTTCCAGTTGCTGCTGACGCTGGTGTCGTCGTCGAATGCGGAGAATGCCGCCACCCTGTGGGGTTTTATCGGCCGTTATCGTCCGGGCGTCACGCCGCAGAGCCACCCGAAACTCGACGCCATGGTCGGCTATGCCATCAACTACTATCGCGACTTCGTGGCGCCGACCAAGCAGTTCCGCGAGCCGACACCGACCGAGCGCGCCGCGCTGCAGGACCTGCGCGATGCGCTGTCGCAATTGCCGGCGGCGTCATCGGCCGAGGAGATCCAGAACGTGGTCTACGAGATCGGCCGGCGCGAGCCGTTCCTCGATGCGGTGAAGAAGGGCAAGGACGGCCGGCCGGGCGTCTCGCTCGACTGGTTCAACATGCTCTATCAGGTGCTGCTCGGCCAGGAAAAAGGCCCGCGCTTCGGCTCGTTCGTCGCGGTCTATGGACTGGCCAACGCCGTGACCATGATCGACGGCGCGCTGGCGCGGTCGGGGTGATCCTCTCGTCATGCCCCCGGGACAAGCCCGGGCATGACGAAGATCTGTTATGATGCCGCGTCCTGACTCCACCACTCCGGAGTCCTTCGCAGCGCATCATCGAGAATCCCCCTCGCGAGGGCTGGAAATCCGACATGGCAGGTCCGCTGCAATTTCAGCCAAGGCCGCTCCGGTTTGCGCTACACTCCCGGCCGAAACAGTGGCCCGAATCTCCGGCAAAGGGCAGGCAACATCCCCGACCAGGGGCGGACAAAACGGGAGGATACGCATGCAGTTCAGGGTTTCGCCGAAGACGCTTAGCGAATGCAGCGCCGAGGAATGGCAGGCGCGGGTCGATCTCGCCGCCGCGCACCGGCTGGCTTACATGCATGATTTCAGCGAAGGCATTTTCAACCATTTGACCCTGGTGGTGCCGGGCCGTACCGACCGCTACTACCAGATCCCGTTCGGGATGCATTGGTCCGAGGTCACGGCGTCTTCCTTCATGGAAGTCGGCATCGACGACGGGCTGGTGAAAAGCGGCGCCGGCGACGTCGAGCGTTCCTGCTATTGCATCCATGCGCCGATTCACAAGGCGCTGCCGCAGGCCAAGGCGGTGTTTCACACCCACATGCCCTATGCCAGCGCGCTGACCCGCCTGGAGGATCCGCGCATCAAGGAGATCGGCCAGACCGAGGTCGGGATGTCCGGCAAGATTGCCTATGACGACGAGTATACCGGCCCGGCCTACGATCCGGCCGAAGGCGCGCGCCTGGCACGCGTGATCGGCGACAAGACGGTCTTGTTCATGGCCAATCACGGCATCTCCACGGTGGGCGCGACCGTCGCCGACGCCTATGACCGGCTTTATTACATCGAGCGCGCCGCGCAGGTTCAGATCTACGCGATGTGGACCGGCCAGAAGCTCAAGCAGCTTCCTGACGACGTGGTCGGCAAAACGCGCGATATCGGGCGCGACATCGGCGGCGGCAACAATGCCCCTCGGTACGAACCGGGCCCCGCGCAGCGGCATTTCGAAGCCTTGAAGCGCATCCTCGACCGCAAGGAGCCCGACTACGCGACGTAGGCGGGCGTTACTTATCTCGTCATGCGCGGGTTTGACCCCCGCATCCATCTTGCTTCGCAAAATTCTTGGTTGATGGATTGCCGGGTCATAGGCGAGCGAAAGGGACGCCGTCCTTCGGACGGCTATGCCCGGCAATGACAGTCTTCTCACCGGATCACCAATACAATTCGCGCGATCGGCTCCTCGCTCAGCTCGACTGCAGCACGTAGCGGCGATTGTCTTTCTGCACCGGACGCGCGTTCATCGGATAGAGTTTGGCGAAGCTCGCGACATCGGCTTCCGCCACCTGGATCGGGTCGGTCAACAGCAGCCACTCGACGGTCTCCGCGCAAGGTGGCGTCGTCAGCGATCCCGAGTAGCGGTAATAGCCGCGCTTTGCCGGGAGCAGGGCATTGGGATTGATGCGGGCGTCGGCTTTGACGGCAGGTCCTTCCTTGGCCGGCATTGTCGAGACAATCCGGCTGAAGGCGGCATTTGGCTTGCCGGTCTTCATCAGGACGCCGACGACGGCAAGGCCGCCAGTCTCCGCGCGATGCACACAGTGAGCTTCCATCGGGAAATTCTTGCCCCTGATCAGATGCTCGCTCGGCCGGTGAAAGTGAATTTGCAGCAATTGATATCTGACGTCGCCCAACGTCATTGTGCTGCCTTGGGCCAAATTCAGCTGGATGGTGTGGCCGTTGTTGACGATGGTATCGGCGCTGCTGGCCCAGTCTATTTTGAGGGCCGGCAATTGTGACTTGATCGTCGTTTCGATATCGATCGGCGACTGTTGCGATCCAATCGCGCAGACCTTGCTGGCGGCGTCCAGCTCGCCCCATTTTGCCGGACCATTATCGCCCTCGTAGCTCCAGTGCGCGCCTTCCGCGGCAATTCCCTTCTGCGCGCAGAGCGGGCAGAGGGAAGCGCCTGCCAAGATCTTCAGCGCATGACGACGGTTCATTGTTAACTCCGGATTTATGCGATTTCGAATGCCAACCGGGCGGGTTGGCGCGCAAAGCTATTGAATGGAGTACGCCGCCGCAACTTCATGTGTCAGAGGCTCACTGGCTCGCCCACACGATCCGCGCGATCCATTGCACCTCGCGCGGCTGCCAGGGTGCGGTCGGGCGCGCTCGCGTTCAATGATTGCAGTTCGAGCGACTTCGCGGTCCGGCGTTTCAATTCCCGCAGCATCACTTCGCCGGCTTTGGTTTTCACCACGACGCGGTCGCCGCGCCGGATCGGCGTGCCCGGCGACACCACGATGATGTCGCCGTCGCGATAGGCGGGCGTCATCGCGTCGCCGGAAATTTCCAGCGCATAGGCGTGCTCGTCGCTGACCCCGGGCAAGCTGGTCTCGTCCCAGCCCTTGCCGGCCGGAAACCCTGTTTCGTCGAAGGCGCCGGCGGCGCCTGCCTGCGCCAAACCAAGCAGCGGCACCGACTGCACGGTCCATTCGTTATCGCCGATCAATTGCACAAAGCTGTCGATCGAACTGGTGGTCGCGGCGAGCGCCTTGGAAATCGATTCGGTCGACGGCCAGCGTTCGCGGCCGTCCTGGGTGACCCGTTTGGATTTGTTGAAGGTGGTGGGATCGAGGCCGGATTTTTTGGCGAGACCCGACGCCGAAAGCCCGGCGCGTTCGGCCAGACGATCCAGCGCGGTCCAGACCTGGTCATGGGTCAGCATTCGCGGGGATTTTGGCGGTTTGACCATGGGGCTTTACCGGAGATTATTCACCGCTCAACCGACCGGGTGATGCCGGTTCGCGTAAATGAGACGCTTCAATGGAACGCGATTTAGGAATTATTACCTCATGGCCCGTTTCCGCGGCGTGTGAAGCCTGTTGCGCCGGTGCCGCCGATACGGTCCAAAGCAGGCCCGGAGATTCCGGGGAAATCCCAAGAGACTCAACGACAAGCAGGATTAGGGGCTGGTGCGCAGGATCTACAAAATCTGTCCCGCTTCGGCCTGGCGCGAGGCCGAGCGGCAAGGCGTCTACCGCGGCAGCGCCGACGATGCCCGCGACGGCTTCATTCATTTTTCGGCAAGCTCGCAGGTGGCGGCAACGGCAGGCAAGCATTTCGCCGGCCAGACCGGGCTGTTGCTGATCGCGGTCGATGCCGATGCGCTGGGAGCGGCATTGCGCTGGGAACGCTCGCGCAATGACGAGCTGTTTCCGCATCTCTATGGCGAACTCGATCTCGGCGCGGTCATCGGCACCTTCGATATGCCCGCGCGGTCCGATGGCACGCACGACATCCCGGAGATTGCGCCGTGATCCGCGCCTTCGATGCCTTCTCGTTGCCGCTGCTGCGCTGGCTCGATCCGGAGGACGCGCATCGTCTGGCGATCCAGGGCCTGCGGTTGCTGCCGCCGATGCGGCCGCGGCCGGACGATCCCAAACTGGCGGTGCGGGCCTTCGGCCTGAACTTTCCCAATCCGATCGGCATGGCGGCGGGCTTCGACAAGAGCGCGGAAGTGCCGGACGCGTTGTTGCGGCTCGGGTTCGGTTTTGTCGAGATCGGCTCGGTGACGCCGAAGCCGCAAGCCGGCAATCCGCGGCCGCGGCTGTTCCGGCTGGAGCGCGACGAGGGCGTGATCAACCGCATGGGATTCAACAATGACGGCGCGCAGGCGGTGCTGCGGCGGCTGGCCTCGCGCGCGCATCTCGGCGGCATCGTCGGGGTCAATGTCGGCGCCAACAAGGATTCCGCCGACCGCGTCGCCGACTATGTGAAACTGATCGAGACCTTCGCGCCGGTCGCGAGTTACTTCACCGTCAACGTGTCCTCGCCGAATACCCCGGGCCTGCGCAACCTGCAGCAGGCGGCCGCGCTCGACGATCTGCTAGCCAAGGTGATCGATGCGCGCGAGCGGGTGCGGCGGAACGCCGGCGATTCGCCGGTGCTATTGAAGATCGCGCCGGATTTGAGTCTCACCGAACTCGACGACGTGGTCCACATCGCGCGCTCGCGCCGCGTCGACGGCATGATCGTGGCCAATACCACGCTGGCCCGGCCCTCGACCTTGCGCGAACAGACCCGCGCCGGGGAGCAGGGCGGCTTGTCGGGGCGGCCGTTGTTTCGGCTGTCGACGCGGATGGTGGCGGAGACCTATGTGCGCGCCGAGGGTGCGTTTCCGCTGATCGGCGTCGGCGGTATCGATAGCGGCGGCGCCGCGCTGACCAAGATTCGCGCCGGCGCCAGCCTGATCCAGCTTTATTCGTCGCTGATCTACAAGGGCCTCGGCCTCGTCGACGACATCAAGAGCGATCTCGCCTCGACGCTGCTGCGCACCGGCCGCGATTCGCTATCGGAAATCGTCGGCGCCGATGCCGCAACGATCACGGCGGAGGATTGGCCGGTTTAGATCTTGAGCAGCATCCTAAATCCGTCATCCCCGCGCAACGGCTTCGCCGTCATCCCCGCGTGAGCGCAATTGCGCTCATCGCTGGAGGTGCGAGCGTAGCGAGCCTCGAAGGATGTGAGGCCGGGCATCTATCATCCTTCGAGACGGCAGGCCGGCGAAATGATCGCCGTGAAAATGCGTAATCAGAACGAGGTCAATATCATCGCGCGCGATACCCTGCCGCTTTAACGCCGGCAGCGACGAGGCGCCGCAATCGATCAGGAAATTGACGTTTTAGCCGCTGACATGAAAGCAGGTGTTGAATCGGCCGCCGGAGCCGAAGGCGTCGCCGCAGCCGACAAATCGCAATTGCATCGCTGGCGTTCTCCAGGTTTAAGCGGGCGTCGGTGCTTGCCGGAACGAAGCCCGCAGCATCGCCGGATAGCGCAGCGCCTGCAGCCCTCCGCGCGCAGCATAAAGCATCAGCATGGCCGCCCACAGCCCGGTATTGCCGAACGGTCGCAGCGCAAACCAGGTGCCGAGGAAAATCAACAACGACAGCACCATCAGGTTACGCATCTCGCGCGCCCAGGTCGCGCCGATGAAGATCCCGTCATAGGCGAAGGCAAAGACGCCGGGCAGCGGCGCCAGCACCACGAACCACAGATAGTCCCGCGCATGTTGCCGAACGTCCGCGCTGGCGGTCATGGCATCGATCAGCGCGGGACCGAAGAGCGCGAAAACCGCCGCCACCATCAGCGCAATGCCAAATCCCCAGCGGATCACCAGCCGCACCGCGCTGGCGAAGGCGATGTGGTCGCGGGCGCCGTAAGCGCGCCCGCAGAGTTGTTCGGCGGCGTTGGCGAGGCCGTCGAGGAAGAACGCGCTGATCAGAAGGAAATTGTTCAGCACCGCATTGGCGGCGAGGATCACGTCGCCCGAACGCGCGCCTTGCGCGGTGAAGAACAGGAACGCGGTGATAAGGGCGGCGGTGCGGATCATGATGTCGCGATTGACCGCGAGCATGCGCAGCAGCTTGGTTCGGTCGAACAGCGCGGCGCGTTCGAGCGGCGCCGACGCCTGCGTCAGGCGCCACGCAATGAGGATGCCGAGCGAGAGCCCGCCGGCTTCGGCAATCACCGCCGCTAAGGCCGCGCCGCCGATCCCGGCATCGAGCACCAGCACCAGGAGGATGGTCGCCGCCATATTGATGAGGTTGATCGCGATCTGCACGCCGAGCGCCAGCGTGGCGCGCGCCTGCCCGATCAGCCAGCCGAGCACGACATAATTGGCCAGCGCCAGTGGCGCCGACCAGATTCGAATGGCGAAGTAAGTCCTGGCGGCGCGGGTGACGCCGTCACTGCCGCCCATGGCGTTGAGCAATATCGCGGCGAGCGGCACCTGCAGCGCGATGAGGCAGGCGCCGATCAGGGCTGCGATGATGAGCCCGCGCACCAGCTGGGCGCGTATTTCCTGCAATTCTCCGGCGCCGAGCGCCTGCGCGGTGAAGGCAACCGTGCTCATGCGCAGGAAAGCGAACAGCCAGAACAGGCAGTCGAAAATCACCGACGCGATCGCCACGCCGCCGAGTAGCGTGGCGTCGCCGAGCCGCCCGATCGCTATGGTCGAGACGATGCCGATCAGCGGCGTCGTCAGGTTCGCGATCATCGCCGGTCCTGCGATGGCGAAGACCTGCGCGGTCGTAACCCTGGATAAGGACGTCAACGAAGCTTGCCGGTGCGCGCACTATCTCCCGCGCGGCGCGCCGAACATCCGCGATATCAGCCAGATCGGAATCACGATCACGGCGCCGAGCAGGAAGTAACGCCACAGCCCGTTGATGGCGTCAAAGCCGAGATCCCAGATCCGCTGGAACAGCAAGCGGATGCTGTGGACGATATTCCAGGGATCGAAGCCGATCGCGGCAAGCACCACGCCGACCAAGATCGACAGCAGGATCAGCCGGAACGCCACCGTCAGCGGCGAGCCGCCGAGAAAGCGGTTGACGCCGTCGCTGGTCGCCGGCAATTCTCGGGTGTCGTTGGCCATCGTGATCTCCTGCGCGGATGTATCCGCACATTCTAGTCTAATTCAGTGCAAATGGGGAATCCGTCTGGCGCCGTCAATGGCGGTCGATCTCGCACGGTTTCTGTTTTGACGCGGGGCTTTCTTAACGAAGGCTTGCTACATGAACCGCTGTTCATCCCGGATCGGCCTTGAGCATCCGCTCCAGCGTTTCCAGCCGCTCGGCCTCGCGCGGCGGCTTGTCCCAGCGCAGCCGGTTGATGCGCGGAAACCGCATCGCGACGCCGGATTTATGTCGCGGCGAGCGCGCCAATCCCTCGAAGGCGACTTCCAGCACCAGGCCCTGATCCGGCTCATGCACCACATGCCTAACGGGTCCGAATTTTTCGGTGGTGTTGCGGCGCACGAAGCGGTCGATCTGCAGCAGCTCTTCATCGGTGAAGCCGAAATAGGCCTTGCCGACCGGAACCAGTTCGTCGCCGTCGCCGCCTGATGAGGTCCAGACCCCGAACGTATAGTCGGAGTAATAGGATGAACGCTTGCCGTGGCCGCGTTGCGCGTACATCAGCACGGCATCGATCAAATGCGGATCGCGCTTCCACTTCCACCATTGGCCCTTGGGACGGCCCGGCAGATAAGGCGCATCGCGGTGCTTGAGCATCACCCCTTCGACCGCCTCGGCATCCTCGCCGGCACCGGCACTGACGGGATCGGCGCGCGCAGGCGCGAAGCGCATCCCAGCTATCGAAGGCGATCGTCGGCGACAGGTCGATCCTGTCATCGTCGAGCTTTGCAATGAAGGCCTCCAGCCGTTTGCGGCGCTCGCTAAACGGCAGCGCCCGCAAATCGCTATCGCCTTCACCGAGCAGATCGTAGGCGCGCAGATGGATCGGATATTCCTTGAGCAGTTTCGGCGAGACGAGTTTGCGGTTCAAACGCTGCTGCAGGACGTTGAAGGTCTGCACCCGTCCGCCGCGCAGCACCAGCAGCTCGCCGTCGATTGCACCGGGTAAATGCAATGACGGCAGCAGGTCCGGAAAGCTTTTGGTGATGTCTTCGCCGCTGCGCGAATAGAGCCGCGCCAGGACGTTGCCGCGTTGGTCGCGGCCGCTCACGGCCTGAACGCGAATGCCGTCCCATTTCCATTCCGCGATAAAATCGTCCGCAGCGAGATCGGCAAAATCCGCGTCCTCGATCGCATGCGCCAGCATCACCGGGCGGAACGGCGCCGGATCGAGATTGACCGGCTTTGCCGCGCGGCCTTCCAGCCACGCGAACAGATCGAGATAGGGCGGCGTCAGCCCGGGCCACATCAGCTCGATCTCGTGCGCATCCTTGTCGCCGAGTGCCGCGGCGGCGGTCTTGGCGAGCCGCGCCGAGATCCCGATTCGCATCGCGCCGGTGACGAGCTTCAACAACGCCCAGCGGCCGGTCTCGTCGAGTTCGTCGAGCCAGCGCGCCAGCTGTTTCGGCAGCTCGGTCTTGCCCAGCGTGCGCAGCGTGGTGACGACCTCGGCAAGGGTCGGAGGCGGGGGATTGTTGTGGAGCGGGGCGGCGGCCTTCGGCCACATCAGCGCCGCCGTCTCGGAGAGATCGCCGACATAATCATACGACAATGCGAACAGCACCGGATCGGTGCGATCGGCGATCAGGTCGCGGATCAGTCCGGGCTTGGCGTGCTTGAACGACAATGCGCCGGTGAGCGCCGCTAGCGCGTAGCCGCGATCGGGATCCTCGACCTTGCGAAAATACGCGGTGATCAGCCGCAGCTTGTTGTTGCGGCCGGGCTCATAGGCGAGGCGGTCCAGCAGTTCGGCGAAGCGATTCATGCCTCGTCCTCGCCGGCCGGCAAGGTCTCGCTTTCATCCTCATCGCCGTAACCGACCAGATCGAGCGGCCGCGCGACGAGGCCCCTGGCTTTGCACCAATGCACCAGCGCATCTTCCTGGCCATGGGTGACCCAGATTTCGCCGGCGCCGGTGGCATCGATGGTCGCGGTCAATCCGTCCCAGTCGGCATGGTCCGAGATCACCAGCGGCAATTCGACGCCGCGCTGACGGGCGCGGGCGCGCACCCGCATCCAGCCCGATGCGAACGCCGTGACCGGATCGGGGAATCGTCTTGTCCAGATATCGGAGGTGGCCGACGGCGGCGCCAGCGTGATGGTGCCGGCGAGATCGGCCTTCTTCATGCCCTTGACGGCGCGCAGGTCGCCCAGTGCGACGCCGCGGCTCTCGTAATAGCGGGTGATCTTTTCCATCGCGCCGTGCAGGTAGATCGGCGCGTCGTAGCCGGCCAGACGAAGCAGCGCGATCACGCGTTGCGCCTTGCCGAGCGAATAGGCGCCGACCAGATGCGCCCGCTCCGGAAACAGCGCGACCGAGGCCATGAGCTTTTTGATCTCGTCGGCCGCATCGCCATGACGAAATACCGGCAAACCAAAGGTGGCCTCGGTGATGAACACATCGCACGGCACCACCTCGAACGGCGCGCAGGTGGGATCGGGCGCGTCCTTGTAGTCGCCGGAGGCGACGATGCAGGTGTCCTGGCAGGAGACCGCGATCTGCGCCGAGCCCAGCACGTGGCCGGCGGGGTGGAATTTCACCCTGACGTCGCCGAGCCGCAATTCCTCGCCATAGCCAATCGCCTGCGTGCTGCCGGCGAAATTGTCGCCATAGCGCAGCCGCATCATGTCGAGCGTCTCTTGGGTGGCGAGCACCGCGCCATGGCCGGGACGGGCGTGGTCGGAATGGCCATGGGTGATCACGGCGCGCTTGACCGGCCGCACCGGATCGATGTGGAAGTCACCCGGCTTGCAGCACAGCCCGGCGGCAACCGGCATCAGGATGTCTTGCGGACGCATCTGCGTTATATAGGAGGCGCCGCGGCGTTTTTAGCGAAGTGGCTGCCTGATTGCGTTGGCTGGCTGGCAATGCGGAGCGACGCAACAAACCTGGGGCGAGGTGCGCGACCTTCAGCTAGCGGGAACGTAGCGGATGACAATGATTCCGTCGGCACCCTTGCCACCGGGTGTACCGCCGACGCTGGCACTAGGGTTCCGCCAGCGCCGCCGCCGCCGCCGTACCGACCGCCGTCGGCACCGTCGTGGCCGTTATCGGTACCTGCGTCTGTCGCCGGCACCGCCGCCGCCACCGCCACCCGAGCCATGGGCGCCGTCCAGATCGGTTCCATTCGCACCCGCATCGGCATTGCCTGACGGTGCCGCCGCTCCCTTGCCGCCAGTGCCCGAGCCGCCCGATCCAGCGCCCCGCTGTGCCCGCGTTATCATCTGTCGTCGTCGAACCGCCCGACCGTTCCGCCGCCGGCTCCGCCGCCACCCGACCCCGCGGTGCCGCCCGGGCTTGTCGATTCCGCCGTTGGCACCGATGCCATTCGGACCGCCCGCGCCGCCGCCGCCGCCGCCACCCCAGGATGAAGTCCCGCCGTTACCCCCGGCGTTTTTCACATTGCCGGGACCTGTCGCGTAACCGTTTGCTGAAGAGCCTCCATTGGACGACGTCGCGCCCCTGGCTCCCACGGCCTCACCCGAACTGGGAAAAGATGCCGCCGCTGGATTGACGTAGGTGTCGCCGGCGTTACCCAGATTATCGGCGGCTGCACCCACCGAAAAGTTGATCACCTGGCCCGGCGACCAGGCCAGATTGACGCTCCTGGAATACGCGCCGCCACCGCCGGCGGGGAACGCGCCGCCAGCGATCGAAGTATCGCCGCCGCCGCCGACACCGCCGCCGATGCACTCGACCGTGTTGTTTTTCGCGTTCCAATCGTGCGGGACCGTCCATGTCGCCACCGTCTTGCCGGTCTTCAACGCAATGGTGACCGCGGGCAGGTCGTTGCGCACCAATGTCTCGAAGAAAAGCTGCCAGAATGTTGGAAACGCCATCCCCGATCGGCGGGTCTGCGGATCCTGCGCGACGTGTGCGCCCCATCGGCCGGTATAGCCCTGGCCGTCGGGATCGTTGCCCCATAACACCTGCGTCGCGCGGTCGACGGTGAAGAAATATTTCCGGCCACCGATGACGACGTTGTCGTCACTTTGCCATTCCCTGCCGTTGCCGGGACCGACACCCACGGGCGGCAGGCCCTTTGGATAGATCACGATCCCGTCCGAACCGGTCGTGTCGGTGGTCGACTGAAGCGACGGCGTTTCGGGAGGATCTACCCCGTCAATTCGCGGAGCATTCGCAATTTCCGCGATGCCCCAGACCAGGCCTGCCGCTGCGCCTACCAGCTCCGCCGGGGAACCCCAGCAATCCCGTGCCGGCGGCTGAGCCGGCAATCACTTTGTCAATAAGGAACTCAGTGGCAATACCGTAGAGCGGGGCGGAGGGGGCCCCAACCGGGCCCGTGGTTAACGACGTCGCGCCGCCGCAGAAGGCCGCCGAAGGATCAGCGAAAGTGAGCGGCGGCGGCGTTTCGCCGGGAAGGTAGAGGCCGTGACTGCCCCGGCCGACGAACAAGCGTGGGTGGGTAACTTGATAGAGGTCCATCCCAGCCCATGGCAGGATCCGCATCGTGGCGCGCACTTCCTCGCCCTTCACGCTTGTCTTGCCGACATTACGGTTGGACAGTCCCGCCCATTTCGGCGCATATGGCGCCGCTGCATTCGGTCGGTCCAGCAACAGCGCGATGCAGCTCCACTCGCCCGCAAAACTGGCGAAGTCGCGCGCCGTATCGACGATCTGGCCCGGGGCATATTCGCAGCCGCTCAGCAATTCCTCGTGAGCCGGATAGAACAGATAATAGCAGATCAGCGCCGGGTTTGTGAGAACCGGCGGATTGCCCGGCGTCGAACCGAACAGGTTATTGAAATTGAGGGCACTGCCGCTGCGAACCAGCTCCGTGAACAGGTTCTGCAATCGGGGGGTATCAAAAAATTCGGCGTGATACCAGAACTGGCTCTTCAAAGCCTGATTGGTCGCATAGAGCGAAGCCAGACGATCAAGATCGGCGCGGGTGTCGTTGGACGTCCACCCCGAGACGTCCAGAAAATGCTCCTGTCCCGCGACGGTCTCAAGGAACGGATATTGCGGTGTGCCCGCTTCGTTGAACTGGCCAAGGAAGATAGGCACCTTCGCCGTTAATGGCTCCAAGCTGGCCCGCGAAGCCGACCGGGGTTCCCCAATCCGCCCTGGTGGCGAACGGCGTCTTGGCAAGGTAGAGCGCCGCGTGCTCGAGATAGCGCTTGGCATCGCTCGGGAAAAACCGTTCGGATCCGGGTGCGCCGGGAGCGCCGGAAAAATACAGTGCAGGCTCGTATTGTCTTATGAGCGCAATCTGGTCAGGCGTCGGGCCACCCATCACACCAATCCTTAATGACTGCCGGTGCCAATAATGGCCTTGATCAAGGCCTGGGCATCGGGATCGCAGTTCAGGTCGCCGGCCGCGCCAACGAATTTCGCCATGCAAGGATTTTGAAGCGTTCTCTGGAGCGCCGGATCATCCGCGGAGAATATTCCTTCGCTCTTGAGCCAATCGCGTAGTTGCACCATGAGCGCCTGCATTTCCGCGCTGCCGACCTTGCCGGCCGACCAGAGCTGCTGATAGGCCTCACACATTTTGATAAAGTTCGGCGAGCGTGTCCGGACTCTTCTGTCCGAGCCGCGCAACAAGCTGGTTCTGCTGCTGCTCGATCAGGTCCTTCCACCACGCGGCACATTCCGGATCGCCGGCGGCCGCCTGGTTGATCTTGTCGATCATGTCTCCCCAGCATTTCAGCAGCGGCGGCGTGAACGGCCTGCCAAGAAACGGCGGGACCATCGACTCGGGGTCGAGCCGCCAGATCTTGACGCTCGAAATGTTGCCGTTCAGGTGATTGTTCGGGTTTCCGATCTGGCTTCCGATCCAGACGCCTTGCGGCCCGACCGGGGGGACCGGACCAGGCAGAGTGGTAGGCGATGCAAAACCTTCTCCTTGGCCGCCGGAGGGCACAACATATTCGTAGTCGTAATCAAGCTGGTTCACGCCGTCGTGCCAGAAATTGAACCTCACCCAGTTTCCCAGCGGCAGGCCATCAATCAAGACGCTGAGGGTATAGCCCAGGATTTCGACCACAATCGTCTGCGGACCGGCGAAGCGGACGCGAAAACAGCCGTCGGCATCGACGATGGTGCCGCCGCCCTGTAGCGAGCTTGCAACGATTTCCACACGGAGGGCGCCCATCGCGCCCCAGGGGTCATCGTTCCTGCGCGGGATCACGACACGGCTCTGCGGCGTGGAGAATTTCAAGCCGCCACCGGCAACCGGAGTTACGCCGTAGGGAAAACCGTCACTGTGCCAACGCGACCTGTCGGCTGCGATCGTTCCCCAAATATATTGGTGATAGCAAATCAGTTCCAACATAATTTGACTGCCCTGCAATACACTGAGGGTAACATGCCATGACACAACTCCAAGTGTCAGTCTTGCAGGGGACCCGCGATGTGTTGTCGCATTGACTAGGACCAAATGCAGGGCGGCCGAAGGCGGTGTTACAGCTCCGCGGTTCGCGCTTTTACCCGGTAATGACGAAAGTGGTTTCTGAAAATGCCCGCGCGCTTGTTCCTGTCCTCCGGCGATCTGATGGCCGACCGCCGGTTCGACTTCGCGCGCGACCTGCAGCTGAAAGGCGATCTGGTCGCCGCGGCCGATCTATTGTTGCAGGCCATTGAGCTTGTGCCCGGCTTTGCCTCCGCCTGGTTTACGCTGGCAGAAATTCGCCAGCAGCTCGGCGAGCGCGACGCGGCAATCGCGGCGTTTCGGCAAGCTGTGATCGCCGACCCCGACGACCGGCATGGCGCGCGGCTGCGGCTGATGCTGCTCGGCGCCGAACAGCTGTCTGATATGCCGCCGGCCTATGTGCGGGCGCTGTTCGATCAATACGCGCCGAAGTTCGAGGCAGCATTGGTTGACGATCTCGGCTACCGCGGCCCGGCGCTGTTATTCAGGGCGGTGCTGTCGGCGTGCGCCGCCGTGCGCAAGCCCGCCTTCTTCAAGCGGGCGATCGATCTCGGCTGCGGCACCGGACTCGCGGCCACCGCGTTTGCCAAAGAGGTCGACGAATTCATCGGCATCGATCTGTCGCCGCGCATGATCGAGCGGGCGCGCTTAACCGGGCTTTATGCGGAGCTTGAGGTGACCGAGATGGTGCAGGGCTTGCGCGGCAGGCCTGATGCCTGTGCTGACCTGATTCTCGCCGCCGACGCCATGGTCTATCTCGCCGATCTCGCGCCGGTGCTGGAACAGGCGAGACGCGTGCTGATGGCCGGCGGCTTGCTGGCCTTCACCGTTGAAACGCATGGCGGAGAGGGCGTCATCCTCGGCGAAGGCCTGCGCTATGCGCATGGTGCGGGCTATGTGCGGCGCGCGACCGAAGCCGCCGGTCTTGCGCTGTCGCAGCTGGAGGATTTGTCGGCGCGCAACGAGGACCATGCGCCGGTGCCGGGCCTGGTCGTGGTGGCCGGAAAATCCTGAACGACCTGCTGCGACTGTCGACTGGTTCGGCTTTGTAAGCCCTCGACCGGCCGCATCGGACCGGCTTAACCTGTCGCCCGTGAACAAAGTTGAACCCGAACCGCTCGCGCCCTCGCTGTTGCCTGAAACGTTTCGGCGCTGGTTTGCGGTGCGCGGCTGGTCGCCCCGCGAGCATCAGCTGGAACTGCTGGCAAAAGCGCGCGACGATCGCTCGGCACTGCTGATTGCGCCCACCGGCGCCGGCAAGACGCTGGCCGGATTTCTGCCGACGCTGGTGGAGCTGAGCGCTGCCGGGCGCACTTCCTTGGCTCCGCCCCTGCCGTTACCCCTCACCCGGCAGCCTGCGGCTGCCGACTTCTCCCACAAGGGGAGAGGTGAAAAAAATAACGTCATCTCCACCGGGCGCGGCGTAATGCGCAGCCGCGGCCTCCACACCCTCTATATCTCGCCGCTGAAGGCGCTCGCGGTGGATATCGCGCGCAATCTGGAGACGCCGATCGCCGAGATGGATCTGCCGATCAAGGTCGAGACCCGCACCGGCGACACGCCGGTGTCGCGGCGGCAGCGGCAGCGGCGCTATCCGCCGGATATCCTGCTCACCACGCCCGAACAACTGGCGCTGCTGCTGTCGTCCGACGACGCGCCGTTCCTGTTCTCGTCGCTGAAGCGCATCGTGCTCGACGAGCTGCATGCGCTGGTCACCTCCAAGCGCGGCGATCTGTTGTCGCTGGGTCTGGCGCGGCTATGGCGGCTGGCGCCACACATTCGCGCGATCGGATTGTCGGCCACCGTCGCCGAGCCGGAATCGCTGGCGCGGTTTCTGGTGCCGCAACGCGATGGCAATAGCGAGACCGCCGATATCGTTATCGCCGGCGGTGCCGCGGCGCCGATCGTCGAGATGCTCGACACCCGCGAAAGATTGCCCTGGGCCGGCCACAGCGCGCGCCATGCGCTCCCCGAAGTCTATGATCTGATCAAGCGCAACAACACCACGCTGGTGTTCGTCAACACCCGCAGCCAGGCCGAGATGCTGTTTCAGGATCTGTGGCGCATGAACGACGACGGCCTTGCCATCGCGCTGCATCACGGCTCGCTCGATGTCGCGCAGCGCCGCAAGGTCGAGGATGCGATGGCGGCCGGCAAACTGCGCGGCGTGGTCTGCACCTCGTCGCTCGATCTCGGCGTCGACTGGGGCGATGTCGATCTCGTCATCAATATCGGCGCGCCGAAGGGCGCCTCACGGCTGATGCAGCGGATCGGCCGCGCCAATCACCGCATCGACGAGGCCTCGCGCGCAGTGCTGGTGCCGGCCAATCGCTTCGAGGTGCTGGAATGCGCGGTGGCGATCGACGCGGTGGCCGAGAATGCGCAGGATACCCCGCCGCTGCGGATCGGCGCGCTGGATGTGCTGGCGCAGCATGTGCTCGGCTGCGCGTGCGGCGAGCCGTTTCTGTCCGATCAGCTTTACGAGGAAGTCCTGACCGCCGCACCTTATTCGGGCCTGAGCCGAACCGATTTCGACGACGTGGTCGATTTCGTGGCTACGGGTGGGTATGCGCTGAAGACCTATGAGCGTTTTGCGCGCATCAAGCAGGACAAGAACGGCCGCTGGCGCGTCACCAATCCGCGGGTGCGGCAAAGCTATCGCCTCAATGTCGGCACCATCGTCGAGGAAGCGATGCTGAAGGTGCGGCTGGTGCGCTCGCGCGGCGCAAAGGGAAACGCCGGATCGACCGGTGCGCTCGGGCGCGGCGGCCGGATGCTCGGCGAGATCGAGGAATATTTCATCGAAGGGCTGGTGGTCGGCGATACCTTTGTGTTTGGCGGCGAGGTCGTGCGCTACGAGCAGCTTTCGGAAGACGTTGTCTATGTCTCGCGCGCCAATGACAAGGACGCCAAGGTGCCGTCCTATATGGGCGGCAAGTTTCCGCTCTCGACCTATCTCGCCGAGCGGGTCCGGAAATTGCTCGCCGACAAGCGCGCCTGGAACGCCTTGCCGGATCAGGTGCGCGACTGGCTGTCGCTGCAGGCGCATCTGTCTGTTGTCCCCGGCGTGCGCGAATTGGTGGTGGAGACGTTTCCGCGCGCCGACAAGCACTACCTGGTCTGTTATCCCTTTGAGGGGCGGCTGGCGCATCAGACGCTCGGGATGCTTTTGACGCGGCGGCTCGAACGCGCGCGCGCCCGGCCGCTCGGCTTTGTCGCCAATGAATATGCGCTGGCGGTGTGGGGATTGGGCGACGTGTCGTCGATGATCCGGCAGGGCCGGCTCGATCTCAACGCACTGTTCGATCCGGACATGCTGGGCGACGACCTCGAAGCGTGGCTGGCGGAATCGGCGCTGATGAAACGCACCTTCCGCACCTGCGCGATCATCTCCGGCTTGATCGCGCGGCGCTTCACCGGCGAGGAGAAAACCCGGCGTCAGGTGCTGTTCTCGACCGACCTGATCTATGACGTGCTGCGCAAGCACCAGCCGGATCACGTTTTGCTGCGCGCCGCACGGGCCGATGCCGCGACCGGGCTGCTCGATATTCGCCGGCTCAGTGATATGCTGCTGCGAATCAAGGGGCGAATCACCCACAAGGAACTCGATCGCATTTCGCCGTTGGCGGTGCCGGTGATGCTGGAAATCGGCCGCGAGCAGGTTTATGGCGAGGCATCGGACGAGTTGCTGGCGGAAGCCGCCGAGGAACTGGTCAAAGAGGCGATGTCGTAAAATAAAATGGATTTGTTGTTGAACTCCGAAATATCAACGTCGTCATGGCCGGGAGCCGAACCCGGCCATGACGAGAAGTGCTGTCAACATCGCGAGCCACTCATCGGTCAATGTCGTCGGTGTGGATTTAGTCGCCGATCTCTCCGGTGCGCTGTTCTGGGAAGAGCAGAGCCTGCTGGTGGTCTCCGACCTGCATCTCGAAAAAGGCTCCAGCTTTGCCGCGCGTGGCGTGCTGCTGCCGCCTTACGATACAGTGGCGACGCTCGGCCGCCTCGCGGCGGTGATCGCGCGGCATGACCCGCGCATGGTGATCGCGCTAGGCGACAGCTTCCACGATCGCGCCGCCCATGACCGGCTGTCCACGCCGGACCGTGACGCCATCGCGGCGCTCCAAGTGCGGCGCGACTGGATCTGGATATCAGGCAATCACGATCCGGCACTGCCGCCCGATCTGGGCGGCGTGGTCGCCAGCGAAGTCGCGATCGGGCCGATCGTGTTTCGTCACGAGCCGACCGGGGCCGCCGGTGAGATCGCCGGTCATCTGCATCCGAAGGCGCGCGTCTCGACCCGTGGCCGCTCGATGGAGCGGCGATGTTTTGCCTGCGACGGTGAGCGCGCGGTGATGCCGGCGTTCGGCGCCTATACCGGCGGTTTGAGCATTCGCGATGCGGCATTCGCGAAAATATTCCGGATGCCAGGCTTCATGGCGCATGTGCTGGGCGACGTCAGGCTGCACGCGATCGCCGCCTCGCGCTGTTATTGACCCATCAGGTCAAGCCAGCGTCGCCGGCGGATCGTTGCAGAATTCGGCCCGGTTGCGAATAACCCACACGAAGTTCAACCACCTTATTGTTTAGCCGACACGAAATGATCCTCGACGCTTGCCGTGTTTCCAGTGGCCGTGTCGGTCACCTTGATCTCGATGTCGGTGGAGTTCGGACGATCCGTTGCGCCTGGCACCTGCACCGACAGGCGAATTTCGCGCGTCTGATCCGTCCCCACTTCGACGATCTCGGTACCATCGGCTGCACGTTCGACGCCGGCAACGCGCGAGACCGCGCCCGGCAAGCCGGAGACTTCCAGCCTGAATTTCCGATCGGTGCCCTTGTTCAGAATACGCACGGTGTAGTCGTTTCGAACGCTGCCATCCGCCAGCAGCACGTAGAGCGGATTGCGTTCGTGAAGCACGTTGACGCCGATGGAGCTGCGGGTCGCCAGCGCATACAGCATGATGCCGCCGACCAGCGCGATGATGCAGGCATAGAGAATCGTCCGCGCCCGGATAATGCGATAGATCGGCGGTTTGCCCGCCAGCCGACGCTGGCCGTTGATATCGGTATCGTAGGCGATCAGGCCTGACGGCCGGCCGATCTCGCTCATGATGGTGTCGCAGGCGTCGATGCAAAGGCCGCACTGGATGCAGCCGAGCTGGATTCCATCGCGAATATCCACCCCTGTGGGGCAGACGTTGATGCATTGGTGGCAATCGATGCAGTCGCCGGCCGGCTCGCCATGCTGGCGCAATTGTTCCGCTTTCTTGACGGACACTCGCGGTTCGCCGCGGTCACGCCGATAGGTGACATTGAGCGCCCACTCGTCGGTCAGCGCGGCCTGAATCCGCGGCCACGGACACATGTAAATGCAGACCTGCTCGCGCGCATGGCCCGCGAAAACGTAGGTGGTGGCGGTCAGAATGGCGATCCACAGATAGGCGACGAACGGCGCCTGAAGCGTCGCCAGATCCTTGACCAGCGTCGGGGCATCCGCAAAGTACAGAACCCAGGCCCCGCCGGTCCACCACGCGATCATCAGCCAAATAGCGTGTTTGGTTACAGTCTGGCGGATGTGCGTGAAGGTCCATCCGTGCTTGTCGCTCATGATCCGTTCGCGGCGGTCGCCTTCGACAAGGCGCTCGACTGCATAAAAAAGATCCGTCCAGATCGTCTGCGGGCACATGTACCCGCACCACACCCGGCCGGCGACGGCGTTCATCAGAAACAAGGTCATCGCGGCGATGATCAGCAGGCCAGTGAAATAATAGACCTCCTGCGGCCATAGCTCGATGAAGAAGAAATAGAACCGTCGATGCGGGAAATCGATGAGCACGGCCTGGCTGGGCAGGTCGGGTCCGCGATGCCAGCGGACGAAGGGCAGCAGGTAGTAGATCGCCAAGGTGACGCCAAGGATCGCCCATTTGATGCGACGAAACCTGCCCCGCACGGCCTGCGGGTACACCTTTTTACGAGCCGCATAGAGCGGGCCTTCTATGATGGTCTCATTCATGGCACCAGCAATCCAGATCTTCACGCAAATGGTGCGAGGGTTCGGGGCAACTTACAGTAACCCGTGTGCAGAACTCTCGCTTTGCGATAGCTCAACCAACGTCCTGCGCCGCCGATCATGAAAACGCGTTGCCGCCTCGCAGGCCGAGCTTCCTGAACACGATCGCGGCCGGACAAAATCCGGTGAACGCCGACTGGATCATGTTCAACCCGGCAAATGCCGTCAGCAGATACCAATAGGGGTTGACCAGCCAGCCGAGCGCGAGGCCGAGCAGCACCACACATCCGGCGAAGGTGAGAACGGCTTTATCGATATTCATGACGTGTTCCTTTGTCTTGGTTCAAAAATCATTGGGCCCGGGCGAGCCCGGTCATTGTCCATGCGACGATAGTCTTGGCGTCCATTGCTCCGGACGTTCGCGCGATCTCGCGGCCGCCCTGCATCAATAGAAGTGTCGGGATGCCGCTGATCGCCAGGCGTGACGAGACCGAGGGCGCGGTATCGGCGTTCAATTTCAGCAAGCGAACCCTGGGTTCAAGCTCCCGGGCGGCGCGTTCGAACATCGGCGCCATCGCGCGGCAGGGACCGCACCACGGCGCCCAGACGTCGACCAGAACCGGGATGTCGCTGTGTGCCAAATGGCGGTCGAAATCCGCTTCGTCGACCTCGATCGGATGGCCGCCGAAGATGGGCTGGTGGCATGATCCGCATCGCGCGGCGGTCAGGGTCCGTTCGGCGGGCAGCCGGTTGATCTGCCCGCAATGTCCACAGACCACCTGTTGTCTTGCACTCATGTGCCTGTCTTGACCTCCTTGATCTTCGCGATGTTGAGCTTGTCGAGCAGAAAACGCTCGTAGAACGGCTCGCTTTCGCCGCGGCGAATTTTGCGCAGGAAGTATTTCTCGAAGGCGACCTTGGCGAGATGAACCCATTCGCCCTTGGAGGACCAGTTGACGTTGCGGGGTGGGATCTGCGGCTGCGCCAGGAAGGCGATGCCGGTATCACCGAAATCAGCGAGACAGATCGCGTTCCAGGTCGGCTGTGCCGACGGTGACTGGCCTCGCAGCAGCGAGCCGATGTTCATCGCCGTCGCGGTGACCATCAATTCGATCATGAAACCGGTCTTCGGCACGCCGACCGGAACCGGGGTCGCTCCGACCGGCGCGATCGCCACGCAAACCCCGATCGCAAAGATGTTTGGAAACGCCGGATTGCGCTGGTGCTTGTCGACAATGACGAAGCCGCGGGGATTGGTGAGTTTTTCGATGCCCCTGACGGCGCCGACGCCGCGGAATGCGGGCAGCATCATCGAATAGGAGAACGGCAATTCGTGGGTCCTCCGAACCGAGCCGTCGTCCGCGATCTCCTCGACCGACATCTTTCCCGGCTCGACATTCTTGACGCGGGCGTTGGTGATCCATTTGACATGCTTCTCGCGCATCTCGCTTTCGAGCAGGCCCTTGGTGTCGCCGACCCCATCGAGCCCGAGATGGCCGATATAGGGCTCGGAAGTAACGAAAGTCATCGGCACGCGGTCGCGCAGCTTGCGCCGCCGCAACTCGGTTTCCAGGATGAACAGGAACTCGTAGGCCGGACCGAAGCACGACGCCCCCTGGACCGCGCCAATCACGACCGGTCCCGGATTGGCCGCGAGCTTTTCGAACGCTTCCTGGGCGTGCGTGGCGTGATCGACATGGCAGATCGATTGCGTGTTGCCGTCCGGCCCGAGCCCCGGAATTTCGTCGAAGGCAAGCTCCGGACCGGTGGCGACGACCAGATAATCGTAATCGATCGACATGCCGTCGGCGAGTTCGACGCGGTTTTCCGCCGGATGCACGCGCTGCGCACCTTGTGTCAGCAGGCGAATGCCCTTGCGCTTCATGATATCGACCAGGTCGATTTCAATATCGCCGCGCTTGCGCCAGCCGATGGCCACCCAGGGGTTGGAGGGCACGAAGTGATAGACCGGCCCTTGAGACACCACGGTCAGGCGATCGTCCTTTCTCAATTGCGGCAGCAATTCATAGGCCATCAGCGTTCCGCTGAGACCGGCTCCGATAACAACAACTTCCGCCATGATAGCCTCCGTTTCCTGCGTTCCTGGGGTGCGGTTGCGCCAATTTGAGCTTGGCTTGTTCTACCGTGCGTGTTGACTATATATTCGAACTATCGTATATACGCAAGTATGAAAATAGATATTGTAGCCATGGAATCCGCCGCCGATCAGGCGAGCGATCTGTTGAAGTCGCTCTCCAACCGTCACCGGTTGCTGATTATCTGCCAGCTGATCGACGGCGAGCGATCGGTCGGCGATCTCGCCGAGTTCCTGAAGCTTCGCAATTCCACGGTGTCCCAGCATCTTGCTCTCCTTCGCAAGGATGGCTTGGTGTCGGCGCGACGCGATGCCCAGACGATTTACTACTCGATCGCAAGCGATCCCGCGCGCGAACTTCTAAAGACGCTCTATCAAGTCTATTGCAAGCCGCCGAAAGTCCCGAAAGCCAAGCGCAAATTATGAGGACGTGCGCGACAGCGCCTTGAGGCAGGTCAATGTCCTCGTAATGAATTTCAATGAAATGTCGCAACAAACGCCGCGGGCGCGGCGTGGAATGAGCATACCGATGCGCAGATTGATTCTATCGAGCCTTATCGCAGTTGCCGGATTGGGCGCGGCTCCGGCCGGCGCGGAAATCCTCACCGTCGCACCGCGGTCGGTGGCCGACGAGAAGGCGGTGTTTGCTACGGTCGAGAGCATCAGTGTGGTGCCGGCGCGCGGACGCATCGGCGGCATCATCGTCCAGCTTAACTTCAGGGAAGGCGATTCTGTCACGAGCGGTCAGGCGATTGCAGCAATCGGCGACGAGAAGCTGGCCCTGCAGATGAAGTCGCTCGATGCGCAGATCGCTGCGTTGCAGGCGCAGTCGGACCAGGCGCAAACCGATTTTACGCGAACCGAAGGGCTGGTGGACCGCGGCATACTTCCCCGCGTCAAACTGGACGAGACCCGGACCGCGCTCAATGTCGCTCAAAACGGATTGCGGGCGCGGACCGCGGAGCGCGCGGTGATCGAGCAACAGCTCAGTGAGGGGCACGTGCTCGCACCCGCCGGCGGACGCGTGTTGAAGAAGCTGGTGGCGGTCGGTTCCGTTGTGCTGCCCGGCGACCCCATCGCGATGATCGCGCAACAGGATTTCAAGCTGCGTTTGCGGGTGCCGGAACGCCATGCCCGCTTTCTGAAGGCCGGTGACAGGATCAGGATCGACGGCGCGGAGTTCGGCGAGCAAGCCTCGAAGTCGGGCGCGATCGATCTGGTCTATCCGCAGATCGAGGACGGCCGCGTCGTCGCCGATGCCACGGTTGAGGGGCTTGGGGAATATTTCGTCGGCAACCGGCTCAGGGTCTGGATTTCAGGCGGTCCGCGAACGGCCCTGGTGATCCCTTCGAACTACGTGACGACCCGATTCGGCATCGACTACGTCCATATCCGCCAGGCCGAGCGCACCATCGACGTGCCGGTGCAGCGCGGTCGCGATTTGCCGAGTGCCGATCTTCCCAACGGTCTTGAAATCCTGTCCGGCATCCGCGCTGGTGACCAACTGGTGCAACCATAAATCTCGGTTTGTCCGGGCGGCTGACCCGGGCGACGATCGGTTCGCCGCTAACGCCGCTGTTTCTGATCGCCTCGCTCGTCGTCGGCCTGATCGCGGTCGCCGTTATTCCGCGCGAGGAAGAGCCACAGATCAGCGTTCCCCTGGTCGATATCCGCGTCAACGCCGACGGCTTGCGCGGGCCCGACGCGGTCGAACTCGTGACCAAACCGCTGGAGGCGATCGTCAAGGGTATCGACGGCGTGGAACACGTCTATAGCCAGACTGAAGACGACCGCGTGATGGTGACCGCGCGCTTCCTGGTCGGAACGAAATCCGACGATGCTATCCTTCGCGTCCATGAGAAGATCCGCGCCAATCTCGACCGGATTCCCATCGGCATCGCCGAGCCCCTCATCGTCGGGCGCGGCATCAACGACGTCGCTGTCACCGTGCTCACGCTTTCGCCGAAGCCCGCAGCGGCCAATCGCTGGACCGACAAGGACCTCTACGAACTCGCCGACAAATTGCGTGCCGAGTTGACGAAGGTCGACAGTATCGGACTGACATATATCTCGGGCGGCGCCGCCCAACAGATCAGAGTAGAGCCGGATCCGGAAAAGCTTTCGCTGTTTGGTGTCACGCTGCAACAGCTCGTCGCCAAGGTAAAGGACGCCAATCGTTCGTTCCTTGCCGGCCAGGTCCGCGACGCCGGGACTGTCCGCAGTGTTTTGGCCGGCCAGACCTTGTCGGGCATTCCCGACATCGGCCTGCTGCTGATTTCGACGCGGGATGGGCGGCCTGTTTATGTCAAGGACGTTGCATCCGTCGTCATTGGACCGAACGCCACCGAGCACCGCGCCTGGAATGACGCGCGCGACGGCAAGGACAGGTGGGAGCGTGTCCCGGCGGTCAGCCTGGCGCTGGCCAAGCGGGCGGGCGCCAACGCGGTGGTCGTGTCAGAGGATATTGCGCACAGGCTCGAAGGGCTGAAGTCGCGGCTGATCCCGGATGACGTCGACGTCACGGTTACCCGAGACTACGGCGAGACCGCCAACGAGAAGGCCAACGAACTTCTGTTTCATCTCGGTCTGGCAACGATCTCAATCGTGGTGCTGATCGGAATCGCGATCGGCTGGCGCGAGGCGCTGGTTACGCTGGTAGTGATCCCCACCACGATCCTGCTGACGCTGTTTGCCGCCAATCTGATGGGCTACACCATCAATCGCGTCAGCCTGTTCGCCCTGATTTTCTCGATCGGCATTCTGGTCGACGACGCCATCGTCGTGGTTGAGAATATCGCCCGCCACTGGGCGATGAAGGACGGCCGGCCGCGCGTGCAGGCCACGATCGAGGCTGTGGCCGAGGTCGGCAATCCGACCGTGGTTGCCACGCTGACCGTGGTCGCCGCCCTGTTGCCGATGCTGTTCGTGTCCGGGCTGATGGGCCCCTACATGGCGCCGATCCCGGCCAATGCCTCCGCGGCCATGCTGTTTTCGTTTTTCGTGGCGATGGTGGTGGCGCCCTGGCTGATGTTGCGGCTGGCGCCGAAGGACGGCGCGGTTGCCGGTTCACGCGGCGCATGACGAAGGCGTGCTCGGGCGTATCTACCGGCGCATCGCGACCCCGATTGTCCGCAGCAAGCGCTCGTCCTGGATATTCCTGATCGGCGTCGGCATCGCGACGCTATTATCGATGACGCTGTTCGCGACCAAAGCCGTCACCGTAAAGCTGCTGCCGTTCGACAACAAATCCGAGATCGCGGTGGTGGTCGATCTGCCCGAAGGGGCAAGTCTCGAAGACACCGAGCGCACATTGTTTGCGGCCGCGGATATCGCGCACGGATTGCCGGAAATAACCTCCGTGCAGTCCTATGCCGGCACGCCGGCGCCGTTTAATTTCAACGGCCTAGTTCGTCACTATTACTTGCGCGAGAGGCCCGAGCTCGGCGAGCTGCAGGTCAATCTTGCCGCGCGCGGGAACCGCAAGCGGGCAAGCCACGATATTGCGCTCGATCTGCGGCAGCGTCTCAAGTCCGTCAGCGTTCCCGCAGGCACCAGCATCAAGGTCGTCGAGGTGCCGCCCGGGCCGCCCGTGCTCGCTACCCTGCTGGCTGAAATCTATGGGCCCGATGCGGCCACGCGACGGGCAGTCACTCGCGAACTTGAAAAGGTTTTTGCCGAAGTGCCGTTCATCGTCGATATCGACAATTCCATCGGCGAGAAGCGGCCACGGCTGCGGCTGTCGATCGACCAGGAACGTCTTGAGTTTTTCGGCGTCGAGCAGCGCGACGTTTACGACACCATCCAGACGCTGTTCGGCGGCGTGTCGGTTGGCTATTCCCACCGCGGCGAAGACCGCAATCCGATCGAGATCGCGGTCAAGCTCGCAAAGCGCGATCTAGCCTGGACCGAGGCGCTGGCGTCAACTCCCGTGCCTGCGAACACGCTGCCGGGCAACAAAACCGTTGTCGAACTCGGACAGGTCGTCAAGGCGACCACCGAGGAGGGATCTCCGGTCATCTTCCGGCGCGACGGCCGCTTTGCCGATATGGTGATGGCCGAACTCGCCGGCCGCTTCGAAGCGCCGCTCTACGGCATGCTCGAAGTGGCAAAACGCGTCGACGCCCACGACTGGGGCGCGTTGCCAAAGCCCGTCATCAGCCTGCACGGACAGCCCTCCGACGAGTCCCATCCAACGCTGTTGTGGGACGGCGAGTGGGAAATCACCTATGTGACCTTCCGCGACATGGGCGCGGCCTTCGGCGCGGCGATCCTGGGCATCTACGTGCTGGTGGTGGCCCAGTTCCGCAGTTTCAAGCTTCCGCTCGTCATCCTGACGCCGATTCCTCTCACCCTGATCGGGATTCTGATCGGACATTGGCTGTTGGGCGCGCCCTTCACCGCGACCTCGATGATCGGGTTCATCGCGCTCGCGGGCATCATCGTGCGCAATTCGATTCTGCTCGTTGACTTCATTCGCCATAGCGGCGGACAGGGCAAGACGCTGCGCGACGTGGTGCTGGAAGCCGGCGCCGTGCGCTTCAAGCCGATCCTCCTCACCGCGCTGGCGGCGATGATCGGCGCCGCCACCATTCTGCTCGATCCGATTTTCCAGGGTCTGGCGATTTCGCTGCTGTTCGGCCTCGCGTCCTCAACGCTGCTGACGGTCCTCGTCATCCCCGCGATTTACATCGCGTTACGCCAGCCCTCGCCGCAAACACCACCCAGCAAATAAGGAGCCCTCTGATGGAAAAGAACTATGCCGACATCACCAAGCGCATTTCCGGCGATCTGCGAAAACTGCGCCAGGACATTCCCGACACCATGAAGGCCTTCTCGGCCCTGGCGCTGGCGGCGACCCGCGAAGGCGCGCTTGACAAGAAGACCAAGGAACTGATTGCGCTGGCGATCGGCATCGCCACGCGCTGCGATGGATGTATCGGGTTCCATACCGAGGCGCTGGTCAGGCTGGGCGCCACGCGCCAGGAAGTGGAGGAGACGCTCGGCATGGCCGTCTACATGGGCGGCGGTCCGTCGCTGATGTATGCCGCCGATGCGATATCCGCCTACGAACAATTCGAGAAACAGCTGAACGTCGCCGCCTAGATTGATCCGAGGTGGTGGATACCACCTCCGGTATTGGGACATCGCGACATTTCACTGCGTTCAGCCATTGCGGAAGAGGTCGGCCATGCGCAAAAAGGCCTCGTCGAGGAGGGCGCGCATGTCGGCCGGCAGTCCGCATTCGTCCATCGCGCGGCGCATGCAGATCATCCATTCGTCGCGCTCGACGGCGCCGATCGCATAAGGACGATGCGCCGACATGATGCAGCGGTGCTCGGGCCGTTTGAAATAGAGCGGTGGCCCTCCAAGCCAGCCGCTCAGGAACTCGAACAGAAGCTGGCGGATCGGAGCCAGATCCCGACCGTGCATCGCGCGGATGCGGGCGGCGCGGGGATCGGTGTCGAGGATATCGTAGAAGCGGTCGGCCAGCCGCCTTACCGTCGCCTCGCCGCCGATTAGTTCGTACGGCGTCACTTCGATTTTTGGGGCTTCACCCGTCGATTTACTGGCTGTCATCGTATCCCATCCGGATCAATACTTGACGAGCCAACAGGTCATGTCGGGATTGCGCTTTGATCTGGATCAATGGAACAGATTCCTTCGACGCCGTTTACCCGCGCCCGCCCTAATTTGATTTGGTAGGGCCTGGTTTGAATTGAGGGACGTGGTGGTGGCGGCGGACGGTTCCCTTATTGGCTATTGGAATCGGCAACACAATCCTTCCAGACCTTCTTCAACACGATTGACTATTTGTGTTCAGGATCGCCTTGTGCCGTCTTGAGGTTTTGGCGCAGTCCTAGTCTTTCTCGCCAGCGATACCTGGCCGAGCGGCACCGGATCCTTCACTTCGCGAGCCGCCTGCGGATCAACTGTAGTTCCCGGCGGCGCTTTGCGCTCGTCTTGGGGTAAGTCATTTTGAGTTCACCGAACGTATCGAGGATAATCTGGGACACGATCAGCCGGGCATTCTCCTTGTCGTCGGCGGGAACGACATACCAGGGCGAATTGCCTGTACTGGTCGCGCCGAGGCATTGCTCGTAGGCCTTCATGTAATGCTTCCAGAATTTCCGCTCCTCGACATCTGCGTTGCTGAACTTCCAGTTCTTGTCGGGCTCGTCGATACGCGCCAGAAAGCGCTTTCGCTGCTCCTCTTCCGAGAGATGCAGGAAGAACTTGATGATCCGGGTGCCGTTGGCATGAAGGTGTTTCTCGAGATTCACAATCGAACGATACCGACCGTGCCAGACCTCCTTGTCGTCGTGTGAAGCATCAGGGATCCCTTCGCCGAGCAGAATTTCGGGATGCACGCGGGCAATCAGAACCTCCTCGTAATAGGATCGGTTGAAAATGCCGATCCGGCCGCGTTCCGGAAGATCCCGGGTGGTGCGCCAGAGAAAGTCGTGCTGCAGTTCACCGGCGCTGGGATGCTTGAAGCTGAAGACCTGGCAGCCTTGCGGATTGACCCCGGACATCACGTGCCTGATGGCGCCGTCTTTTCCCGCCGCATCCATGGCCTGGAAAATCAACAGCACGGCATGGCGATTGGACGCGTAGAGCAGCTGCTGTTGCGAGCTCAATTCTGCGACATGCTCTCCAAGCAGTTTTTGATATTGTTCTTTCGAATTGTATATCGGATCGACCTGCGTTGGCCACTTCTTGAGATTGACCTTATCTCCTTCCCGTACCCGGAAATCCTTTGCATCTATCTTCATCTTCATCCTGTTCCCCGCTGCAAGCGGCTAGAGTCGCGTGGTTATTGCTTGGTGGTCCTGGAGTTAATCGGAGTGGATTGGCAACAGTGCCGCCCAACCTGATCTATCTGATGCGCCAGCTGTCTGCATTGGCTTGTTTCCGATGGTGACGCCTATTTTCGCACCGTCCTGACAACGCTTGATGTTGGCAATCTGCGCGATTGACCCTGTCGATCCAATGGATGACAATTGGCGATAACTTTTCGTTGCATAGATGACGTATCTCTAAGAAGCCGCCCGAATAGTATGAGTTGAAACCGTAAAAGGAAGCATCAATGACCATGCTAATCCTGCAACGAGGAAGTTTCACCGTCCTGCTCGCAGCCAGTCTTGCAGCTACCCTTGCAGCGAACTTTTCAATGCCGGCATTCGCCGCCGATCCAGCGGTCGCCACCGACATCGGCACACTCGACCAGGAGACCGCCGAGAAGGCTTTTCCGGCCAAGCCGCCTTACTCGCCTTACGCGGGCCGTAACTTTCCTACCCGCCCATTCTTTGGCGACACTCACCTGCACACGTCGTTTTCAATGGACGCCGGTGCATTCGGTGCCCGGCTCGGTCCTAAGGACGCCTATCGTTTTGCCAAGGGCGAGGAGGTGATCGCCTCGAGCGGACAGCATGCGAAGCTTTCGCGTCCGCTGGATTTTCTGGTGGTGTCGGACCACTCGGATGGCATGGGATTTTTTCCGCAGCTGATGAGCGCCGATCCTGTCCTGATGGCAACGCCACAAGGCCGCAAATGGTACGACCAGATCAATTCCGGCAAGGGGGCGCAGGCTGCCATCGATATCATTACCAGTTTCGGCAGGGGAGATTTGCCGAAGGGTTTCCCGACGCCGGGCACGCCCGCCTACCGCAGCGCCTGGCGCGAGACGATCAAGGCGGCGGAAGAGGCCAACGAGCCGGGCCGCTTTACCGCGTTTATCGGTTATGAATGGACCTCGAATGCCGGAGGCAACAATCTTCATCGCAACGTGATCTGGCGCGACAATGGCGCCAAGGCCAGCCTGATCGAGCCCTTCACCACCCAGCCGCCGCTAGGAAGTCCCAATCCTCGCGACCTCTGGAAGTGGATGGCGATGTGCGAAGAAAAAACCGGCGCGGAGATCCTCGCGCTGGCGCATAACGGCAATCTCAGTAACGGCCGCATGTTTCCGATTGTGGAGTCTTTTACCGGCAAGCGGATTGACCGCGAATACGCGGAAAATCGCACCCGCTGGGAGCCGCTCTACGAAGCCACCCAGATCAAAGGGGACGGCGAGACCCATCCATTTCTCTCGCCCAATGACGAATTCGCTAATTTCGAGCGCTGGGACAAGGGAAACCTCGATCTGACCGAATTGAAAAAGCCGGAGATGCTGGAATTCGAGTATGCCCGCTCGGCGCTCAGGAACGGCCTCAAGATGGAGGCCGAACTCGGGGTCAATCCTTACAAGTTCGGTCTTGTCGGGAGCACCGACTCACATACCGGACTCACGGCCGTCGAGGAGGATAATTTCTTCGGCAAGACCTCTTCCTCGGAGCCGAGTCCGGAGCGCGCAACGCATCCGTTCGTGAAGACCGAAAAAGCCGTCATCATGGGCTGGGAACAGACCGCTTCCGGCTACGCAGCGGTCTGGGCAACTGAAAATACCCGCGAGGCGATTTTCGATGCCATGAAACGCCGCGAGACCTATGCCACGACTGGTCCGCGGATGATCGTTCGTTTCTTCGGCGGCTGGGACTTTGAGGCCAGCGACGCCAATAACCGCATGCCGGCAAGGATCGGTTACACCAAGGGCGTTCCGATGGGCGGTGATCTCAGCAATGCACCGAAAGGCAAATCGCCTTCGTTCCTCGTCGCCGCACTGAAGGACCCGATCGGGGCGAATCTGGACCGTATCCAGGTCATCAAGGGTTGGCTTGGCAAGGACGGCCAGACCCAGGAGCGCATCTTCGACGTAGCGGTCGCCGGAGATCGCAAGATTGATGCGGACGGCCGCAGCAAGACACCCGTTGGGAACACCGTGGACGTTGCGAACGCGACGTGGACCAACACCATCGGCGCGGGCGAAATGATTACGGTCTGGAAGGACCCTGACTTCGATCCGGCGTTGCGCGCCTTCTATTATGTGCGCGTGATCGAAATACCGACGCCGCGCTGGACCGCCTACGACGCAAAATATTTCGGCGTCACGATGCCGAAGGAAGCCCCGATGACGACGACCGAGCGCGCCTATACCTCGCCGATCTGGTACACGCCTTGAGGTTCACACTGCTGAGAGAGCCGCTGTTCCAGTTTCTCGTGCTGGGCGCGGGTCTGTTTGGTCTTTTTCATCTCGTCGACAGCAGGAAAGCTGAAACGCCGGCGAGGATCGTTATTTCTTCGGCGCGGATTGCCAATCTGGCGGACGGTTTCGCCCGTACCTGGCAGCGCCCGCCGGGCTCAGAGGAACTGCAAGGCCTCGTCGACGACTATATTCGCGACGAAGTGTTCTACCGCGAAGGCCGGGCTGCGGGACTCGACCGCGACGACGTCATCATCCGCCGCCGCGTGCGGCAGAAGATGGAATTTTCGGCTGAAGACGCGTCCATCCCGGAACCGAGCGAGGCGCAGCTTGCCGCCTATCTTGAGGCCAACCCGGAGCGCTTCAAGACGGAAGATCATTTCTCATTCCATCAGGTTTTCCTGAGCGCCACGCGGCGCGCAGCTACCATCGATGGCGACAGCAAACGAGTTGCGAACGCGCTGGCTGGCGCGGACGCGGCGGTAGACGCAACGGCGATCGGCGACCCCTTCCTGCTCGGTGAGGAATTTCATGCCGTATCGCAAAATGAGGTGGCAAACGTATTCGGCGACGGCTTCGCCAAACGCATATCCATGATTGAACCGGGCCGCTGGCAGGGACCGATCCCGTCGAGCTTCGGACAGCATTTCGTCTATATCAGCGAACGAATCCCCGGAAGCCTGCCACCGCTCGATGCGGTCCGGCAAGCCGTTCGCCGGGAGTGGTCGAATGCGCGCCGGCTTGAGGCGGAGCAGAAATTATATGCCTCGCTTCGGGAACGTTACGAAATCGTGGTGGAGATGCCACCGGCCAAGTCTGCGCAAATCGACAAGTCTGCGCAAATCGAAACCAGCCGATGAAGCGCTTCTTTGTATTCCTTGCTGTGCTAGGTGCGTTGGTGGCGCAACCCGCGCGCTCGGACGAACTGCGGCCGGGTTACCTGGAATTGCGTCAGACCGACCCCAACACCTACAGCCTGCTTTTCAAGATCCCGGCCCGAGGCGAAGACTTGCGGCTCGCCGTCTACGTCAACCTTCCCGAAGGCACTTTGGATGTCGGGGCGCCGCGCGTCTCGTTCGGCGACGGCGCCTACGTCGAACGCCGCACCATCCGCAGGGATGGCGGGCTCGCCGGACATGCGATCACGATTGAAGGCCTCTCCGCCACGTCGACGGACGTTCTGGTTCGCATCGAAACCCTCGCCGGCGCGATACAGACCGAGCGGCTGTCGCCCACCAGTACCGCGTTTGTCGTTCAGGCAGCGCCCGGTGCGGGAGAAGTCGCGGCGACCTATCTGGGCCTGGGCATCGAGCACATCCTGTTCGGTTTCGATCATCTTCTGTTTGTGCTGGCGCTGGTGATTCTGGTTCGGGGGTGGCGACGTGTCGCCGTCACCGTGACGGCTTTCACCATTGCGCACAGCATTACGCTTGCTGCGGCGACGCTGGGTTTTGTGAACGTTCCGCGGCCGCCCGTGGAGGCGACCATCGCGCTCAGCATCATGCTGGTTTCCGTCGAGATCCTGAATGCGCGAGGTGGAAAGCCAGGCTTGACCGCACGGTTGCCGTGGCTCGTCGCCTTCAGCTTCGGTCTGCTGCACGGCTTGGGCTTTGCCGGCGCCCTCGCTGAGGTGGGATTGCCTCAACATGCCATCCCCCTCGCGCTGCTGTTTTTCAATGTGGGCGTAGAGATCGGACAGCTTGTCTTCGTAGCTGCGGTCCTGTCGCTGATCTGGTCGCTGCGCCACGTTGCCTCCCGGCTGGGGGAGGCTGCATTCGTCAAACGATGCTTTGACCGGCTCGATGTAGCCGCCGCCTATGGCATAGGCGTTATTGCCGCCTACTGGCTGATCGAGCGGACAATATCCTTTCTTGCTTAATGGCGTTGTTTGCCGCCAACCCAATTCGACGAGAACGCATGTCCGTGCGTGGCACATCGCGTCATTTCGCGGCGATGCAGAATCTGTTCGCCTTCGGGGCTCTCTAAAATTGAATCGGAGACCATTTTTGTCGCGCTGACGCCAACAGGGCAATGAGCCATGGCGCGCACGGCCATTGTTCAGGCCGCGGGCGGTTGTGGCCGCGGCGAACATCGTGGCGGCGATGGTCGTTGCTACGCTAACGAAGGCGTGGTCGTGGTGCCCGGTGCGGTCGTTGTTGCTCCGGTTGGAGTGGTTTGCGGGCCAGGACTTCGTTGGCACCCCCGCCGACACCGCTGCTGGGCCTACTAAAGTCCATCACACGAGCTTTCGAAATGGGTGATTTGCCAGGCGGCAAATCACCCATTTGCCTGTCCGGCCGCTGCGGTGAAAACAGATCACGCGGCCGGAGTCCGCTTCCTGCCGCGCGATGGTGGAAGATCGCTGGCGAAAGATGCGTCCAGAAAATCCAGGAACACGCGCAACCGCGGGCTCAGGTTTCGCCGCCCCTCATAGATCGCGTAGATCGGATCCATTTCAAGGCTCTGATGCTTCGGGAACAGCTCGACCAGCCGTCCCTCAATGAGGCTTTGCTTCACATGATACTCCGCGAGCCGAACCACGCCGAGGTCGGCCAGAGCGAGTTCCAGCAGCATCTGGCCCTGATTGGCCACGATGCTGCCTGATATCTTGAACGGTCGCGATGCCGGCCGGGCACCGCGGACCGCCCAAACGCTCGCAGCCATGCTCGGCAGGAAATTCAGGCATTCATGGCGCGCCAGGTCGGCAGGCGTGCGTGGCGTGCCATGCACGGCGAGATAGCGTGGCGACGCGCAGATGATCCAGCGTGTTCGCGCAAAGGGACGCGCGACCAGCGAGGAGTCGGCGAGATGGCCGACATAGATTGCCACATCCATCCCGCCCTCCAGAGGATTGCCGGCCTCCATCCGCAAATGCACCTCGATGCGGAGCGATGGATGCTGCTTGCGGAAGGTGGGGATCAGCGGTGCAAGCTGCGACGCGGCAAAAGTCGGTGCCGAGCGGATGCGAAGCGTGTCGCCATGCAGGTTGTTTGGCGCGACCACCGTATCCGCCTCCTCCACCGCGTCGATGGCGCGCAGCGCGGCGGAATAGAATTTCTCGCCTTCGGGTGTCAGCGCCATCCGGCGGCTGGAACGGCTGAACAACCTGACGCCAAGGCGATTCTCCAGCCGCGACACCAGCTTGCTGACCGCGGACGGTGTCAGCGCGAGGCTGCGCGCCGCGGCCGAGAAATCACCTTCGGCGACGGCGCGGGTAAAGACCAGAAGCTCACTGTAGCGATCCACCGATGTATGCCGCCCGTTCACAGAAGCTATGAATGCTCTCCCGTAGACCGGCGGTGGGCAAGTGAAATATGGATGCTGCAACGAAGTCGTGGCCCAACGGGCCGGGACGACAGATCAACGGGAGGATAGCTGCCCATGCCGGCCGAGACCGAGCCATTCAGGACCGACACCGCACCCTCTGCCGCGGTGCTGGATGCGGTCATCATCGGCGCCGGTTTCTCCGGCCTTTATCTCCTGCATCAGCTCCGCGACCAGCTCGGTCTTTCCGTCCGGGTGCTGGAAGCCGGAGCCGGGGTCGGAGGCACATGGTACTGGAATCGCTATCCGGGCGCCCGGTGCGATTCCGAAAGCTACTCCTACTGCTATTCGTTCGACCCGGATTTGATGCAGGAGTGGAACTGGAGCCAGCGCTATCCCGAGGCTGCCGAGATCCGGCGTTATCTTGAGCATGTCGCCGACCGGTTCGATCTGCGGCGCAGCATAAGCTTCGACAGCCGCGTTACCGCGGCTTCGTTTGACGACAGCACAAATCTCTGGACCATCCGCACCGGGGCTGGCGGCAGCTACGCGGCACGTTTCTTCATCACCGCGGTCGGGTGTTTGTCCTCGGCAAACATCCCCAACATTCCCGGCCTCGAGCGCTTCCAGGGCCAGTGGTACCATACCGGACGCTGGCCGCATGAGGGCGTCGACTTCACCGGCAAGCGCGTCGGTCTGATCGGCACCGGCTCGACCGGCATCCAGGCGGCGCCGCCGATCGCCGAACAGGCGGCGCATCTGACCGTGTTCCAGCGCACCGCAAATTACAGCGTGCCGGCCCGAAACGCGCCCTTCACCGCCGAGGCCCAGGCTGCGGTGAAGGCAAACTACCGGGCCATCCGCGAAAAGATGCGGTCAAACATCAATGGCCATCCTTACGATATCAGGAAGGAGTCCGCGCTCGAGGTCACCGAACAGGAACGGTTGCGCCGCTACGAGGCGGCGTGGGAGAAGGGCGGTCTGGAGTTCCGTGGCGCCTTCGGCGATCTGTTGACCAACCAGGAATCCAACGATACCGCTTCTGACTTCATTCGCGCCAAAATCCGTTCCATCGTCAAGGATCCGGAAACAGTCCGGATCCTGACGCCGACGGACCATCCCTTTGCGTCCAAGCGGCCTCCGATCGACACCGATTATTTCGAGACCTTCAACCGCGACAACGTGGCTCTGGTCGACGTGCGCGCCGCGCCGATCCAGGAAATCACGCCACACGGCATCCGTACCAGCGCGCGCGAGCACGAACTGGATGTCATCGTTTTCGCCACCGGCTTCGACGCCATGACGGGTCCCATGCTGGCGATGGACATCACCGGGACGGAGGGACGCTCGCTTCGGCAGGATTGGGCGGCGGGGCCCCGCACCTATCTCGGGCTGCAGGTGCCGGGCTATCCCAACATGTTCACCGTCACGGGCCCCGGCAGTCCGTCGGTGCTGGCCAACATGCCGGTGGCGATCGAGCAGCATACGCAGTGGATCGCACGCTGCATCGGTCATATGCGGGAGCATGGGCTCACCCGCATCGAGGCGGATGCCAAAGCGGCCGAGGACTGGGGCGCACACGTCAACGAGGCAGCCGGCCAGACCTTGTTACCCAAGGCCAACCACTCCTGGTACCTTGGCGCCAACGTTCCCGGCAAGCCGCGGGTGTTCATGCCGTACGCCGGCGGCATGGCACGCTATGCCAAATTCACCGATGAGGTGGCACAAAACGGCTATCGCGGCTTTCACGCGCGCTGAGGACATCCGGAGTTCGATCCGGCTGCCTGCATCCGCGCGCTGGTCAAAGGGAGGGACGATCGATGAGCTTGGTGAAGATCGGGCGATTGCGCGAGCCTTTTCCGTTCCGATGGAATCGGAACGGGGCTCTGAATTCTTGTTTTAACGCGTTTTCTTCACGCGAACCGGTATCCACTTCGCTCGAAAACGCTCCAGGCACGATCCGGCCGTGCGAGAAGCGGTCATGAGCGCGCGGGACGAGGGGCACGAACGCATCGCGCTGGTGACGGGTGGCGCAAGCGGGATTGGCCTCGCGACCGCCGGCGTGCTCAGGCAACGAAACTGGCGCGTCGTGATCGCCGATATCAATGCTGAGCGAAGCCGCGCGGCCGCAGCCCAACTTGGCGCCGAGGTGGCCGCTTTCGACGTTTCGGATCCCGACGCCACCGAGACCGCCGTCGCCGACATCGAAAGCCGGATCGGCCCGATTTCAGCGCTGGTTGCCAATGCCGGCCTGATCCAGTCACCCTTGACGCCCGAACAGTTTCCGCTGGCCGACTTCGACCGCATCGTCGCGGTCAACCTGCGCGGCGTCTACATCTCCTGCGTCGCCGCCGGACGGCGGATGCTGGCGCGCGGGTCGGGCGGCATCGTCATCACAGGCTCGGTCACCGCGTCACGCACGGCGCCGCTGCATGCCTATGCGCCGACCAAGGCCGCGGTCGTGCATATGGCGGCATGTCTCGCCGCGGAATGGGGCAGGTCGGGCGTGCGGGTCAACGCCGTGTCGCCGGGCTATACCGCGACGCCGGCGCTGCTCGCCGCCATCCAAAGCGGCCAGCGCGATGAAGCATTGATATGTGAAGCCGCCGCCTTGGGACGGATGGTCGAGCCGGATGAAGTCGGGCGAGCCGTGGCATTCCTGTTGTCGGACGATGCCGCGGCCATCACCGGCATCGACTTGCCGGTCGACGCGGGCTGGCTTTGCGGATCGCATCTTTCGACCTATGGCGGCGTGAGGCCGAAGCGCGTCTTATGAAGAGAACTGCAAGTCGCGTGAACCGCGCAGCGGGGTTCCGACAGGGAGGGGATGATGGCAAGAATCAATAACGGGCTTGCGGCAATGACCGTGGCAGTCATCGCCGCGCTCGCGTGTCCGGATAGCGTCACTCCGGTATCGGCCCAGATCTCGGGAGACACCATCAAGATCGGACTGCTGACCGATATGTCAGGCGTCTACGCCGATATTTCCGGCCAGGGCGGCGTCGAAGCCGTCAAGATGGCGATCGCCGATTCCGGCGGAGAGATCAACGGCAAGAAGATCGAACTCGTCTACTTCGACCACCAGCACAAGCCGGACATCGCCACCGCCAAGGCGCGCGAGTGGTTTGAGCGCGATGGTGTAGGAATGATCATGGCGGGAGCGAACTCCGCGGTGATGCTGGCGGTTTCCAAGATGGCCGCCCAGGAGAAAAAGCTGTTCATTGTGCCGGCCACCGGGACGGCCCGCCTGACCAATGAAGAATGCAGTCCCTACACCATTCACTACGGCTATGACACGGTTTCGGCGGCGCGCGGCACCAGTTCTGCCGTCGTGAAGCAGGGCGGCAAGAGCTGGTACTACCTGACCGCCGACTATGCGTTCGGGCATTCGCTGGAGGGCGATTCGACCAAGGTCGTCAAGGACAATGGCGGCACCGTGCTCGGCGCCGTGAGGCATCCCCTGAACGCGCCGGATTTTTCCTCCTTCCTGTTGCAGGCGCAGGCATCGAAGGCGCAGATCCTTGGGCTCGCGAACGCCGGCAATGATCTGGTCACCGCCATCAAGGCGGCTCACGAATTCGGCGTCGACAAGTCGATGAAGATTGCCGCGCTATTGATGTTCATCACCGACGTGCATGCGCTGGGGTTGGAACAAACCAAGGGCCTGTACACCACCGACAGTTGGTACTGGGACCAGGACGAAAAGGCACGTGCCTGGGCCAAGCGCTACTTCGCCGTCATGAATCGCATGCCGACCGGGCTGCACGCGTCGACCTATTCGGCAGCGATGACCTACCTGAAGGCGATCAAGGAACTCGGCACCGACGACAGTGACAAGGTCATGGCCCATCTGAAGAAGTCCAGGGTCAACGACATGTACACCACCAACGCCAGCATTCGCGAGGACGGCCGCTTGATGAGCGACTTGAAACTGATTCAGGTGAAGACCCCGGAGGAATCGAAGCAACCCTGGGATTATTACAAGGTCGTTCAGACCATCCCGGCCGAGGAAGCCTTTATTTCCAGGGCCGAATCCAAATGTCCCTTGTTCAAGTAGAGCGTTTTCGAGCGAAGTGGATACCGGTTCGCGTGAAGAAAACGCGTCAAGACAACAATCTAGAGCCCCGTTCCAATTCGATCGGAACGGAAAAGGCTCTAGTATCGTGCGCGACGGCGAACGTTGATGAATTCGAAAAACGGAAAACCGCATGGCCAGTCCAGGTAACTCACCGTTCGATCTTACCGGGCGACGAATTTTGATCTCGGGCGCGGCAGGGGGCATTGGCAGCGCAACGGCAAGGCTTTGTGCGCAGCATGGCGCCCGTCTTGTGCTGATCGACATCGCCGCTCCCGAACAGATACGCGAGCGTGTCGGCGCCAAGGTCGCCGATGTCGCCGAGGTCTTCAGCCTCGATACCGGATCGCGGCAAGCCGTCACGCGACTGGCCGAAGAAGTCGGTACCGTCTACGGCCTGATCGATACCGCCGCGATATGCCCTTACGACGACTGGATGGCGGAAGGTTGGGATGACACCCTCGACCAGGTCATCCGGGCCAACGTCAAGGGTCCGATCAATCTGACCCGGGCGTTTCTGCCCGGCATGATCGCGGCGACGGAGGGCCGCATCGTGCTGTGCGGTTCCGTGGCGGGCTGGATGGGAGGCCTTCGTTCGGCTCCGCATTATGTGTTTTCAAAGGGAGGCGTGCATGCTTTCGTGCGCTGGCTCGCGCAACGCGGCGCACCGCATAATGTGCTGGTGAACGGCATTGCCCCCGGTCCGGTTGATACCGGCATGACAAGCGGGAAGGGTTATGAACCACAGCGTTACCCCTTAAAGCGCATGGCGATACCGGATGAGATCGGGGCGACCGCGCTCTTTCTGTGCAGCGCGGCCGGCGGCTACGCCTCGGGCGCTATCTTTGACATCAACGGCGGAACACATTTCCACTAGAGCCTGATCGGTTCTGATTGAATCAGAACCGGGCTCTCTAATCTTCTTGTTTTGACGCGTTTTCTTCACGCGAACCGGTATCCCGTGCGTACTGCGTATTGCGCCATATCATCGATTGGTTAGTGGACTCTCCGAAAAACAAAGGGATGTTATAAGGTGGGGCTGGAGTCGGCAAACGATGAGTGCGGGCCATGTCCGGCTTTACTCGATAAACAGACATTCTCAGCACTCGTAGGCATGTCGCAAAAGTGCCAACAGCCGACGTTCGCGTAACACGCTATTCACGATTTCCAATGGCGGATTAACCTGCCACCTGCAGCCGGGGCTGCTGCTTGCCCAACAATTTCCCCAACTTAATGGCCGGCGGCTCGATGAACCGCCAACATCCACCACCTGGCGGGTGTCGTGAGCAAGATCGCTCGCAAGCGTAGTGAAAATGATGGTCACAGATAGCGGCATTCCCCATGCGTGAAGTGCCGGCGGATTGATCCCGCGATAGGCAAATAGCATGCCCAGAGGATGCAGCAGGTAAAACTGAGGAGATCCGGCCGTAAAACCGGAATAGCTCTGAAACCCAGCGCCTTGCACCGCGACTGAGTTTCGACCCCAAGGCGACCACCGTGATCACTGTCGCTGCGCTGAGACATTCTAGCATTAAAATCAGCGCGCTTTACGTCCTCGATCCACAGAAACAAAAGAGAACAATGGCGACAATGGCTGCGACGTTCGCCAGCCGTGGACCAAGACGCGACGCGACCATTCCGCGCCCGAAAATGAATCAGCACACCGACGATGAAGCCATACAGCGAAGCAAGATTGCGTAAAGCCGCCGAGCATATAAACTGTATGTCTGCCCCAAGAAGAATACGACAAGGATCGAGATCAGGCTCCCAGAGAGGTCGCTGTCCATACTTCATGAAACAACCGGAAACTCAGCAGGATCAGCGGCGTTGCAGCGCACTCGATGGTCATCGACCACATAACGCCATTGATGTCAGTTCGGATCAGAAGAGGTTCAGGATCACGTCGACTGGGTCGAAAGATGCTTCATACCCCACGAACAAGCCCGAACTGCCAGTGCAGCACTGCCAGCAACGTAACGACGGCATGGCGGCTCGCGAAATCAGCCGGAACAGGCGGACAGCGAAAGAACCTAACCGGATCTGAATTGCTGTCGAGGGATCAGCGCTAAGACAAAACCCCTGAGGACAAAAACGGTAACGATCGCGCCAGTCCCATTTGATGACGCGGCAGATCACGATGAACATAGCGAAATGTCGAAATCAAATATATCGGCCCGACAGGTCAGAGCATTGCCCATGAAGTGATAGCTGCAACCACCGCAAGGGCTGACGATCGCCGAGTAAAGCTTCAATTCTCGGCTAGAATAGCGGTTCTTCGAGGACGCGTCCTCACGGTTTAAGAATCGTTCAACAAGTCATTGCATTACGTATGGGGCAATGTCCCGTCCGTTGGGTCAAACTGAGAAGAACTCAGTGCGAGCATATGTCTTCCGGTTTGCTCCCGAACTCGGACATTGCTCGACGCATTCGGCGCTTCGCATTTGTGCCAAAGGCGGACATCGAAGGTGGGTCTGAATTGACCGTTTTGGGATTGCCAATCATTGCACAGAGCACCTAACCTGCGATCCGCACACGCTTGACCGCAAGCTGCGAACCGGAAGGGATTGTTCAAATGTTTACGAAACGCGATCTGCTTGGCTCTGCCGCGATGATTGCGCTCGCAGTGACGACGGTAAATTCCACCTCTGTATTTGCGCAAAACAAAGTTGAATGGCCCAACCTACTGGAGGCTAAGGACTTCGCCGAAGAAGGCTTCATCTACGGATTACCGCTCGTGATGTTTTATGCGGTTATGCAAGAGTTCGCCGTGGACAAGAACTCTGGGCAGTTCAAGGCGCCGTTCAACGAAATCAATAGCCTGCACCACGTCGCCACGCCGGAGGATACGGCAGTCATTACGCCGAACAGCGATACCCCTTACTCATTCATCTGGCTGGATTTGCGCGCTGAACCGATGGTTATCTCGGTGCCGAAGATCGAAAAGGATCGCTACTACGCGGTCCAGTTGATCGATGGTAACACCTACAATTTCGGCTACATTGGTACTCGCGCCACCGGGACAGAGCCGGGCGACTATTTGGTGGTCGGTCCCGGCTGGAAAGGTGCAACGCCCACCGGGATCAAGAAGGTCTTTCAATCGACGACGCCGTTCCCGCTCGCGCTTATCCGCACTCAACTCTTCAACCCCGGCGACATATCGAATGTCGAAAAGGTCCAGGCCGGCTATAAGGCCCAACCGCTTTCGGCCTTCCTTAAGCAACCGGCGCCACCCGCCGCGCCAAAGATTGATTTCCTTCCTGCCACCACTGCCGGAATCAAGGATAACTTCTTCCAATATCTCGACGCGGCCCTGCAATACGTTCCTGAGACATCGAGGGACAATGCGATCCGCGCGAAGCTTGCGAAGATTGGCGTCGGTCCCGGTAAGACCTTCGCGTTCAAGGATTTGACGCTCGAACACAAAGCCGAAATCTTGGTGGGCATGAAGCAGGGTGACGAGAAGGTCGACAAATGGCTAGCGGGCGGAAACAAAAACATCAACGGCTGGAGCGTCGGTTCGTTCTTTGGCGACGAGGCCTTCTACAATGGCGACTGGGTGATGCGGGCCGGGGCTGCCAAGGGCGGTCTCTTGGGCAACGATGCCGTGGAAGCGATGTACCCCTATACCCGAACGGACGCGACCGGTGAGCCGCTCGATGGTAGCAAGCACAAGTACACGATCACCTTCCCGCCTGGCCAGTTGCCGCCAGTGAACGCGTTTTGGTCCGTTACGATATACGACGGCAAGAGCCAGCTCTTGGTCAAGAACCCGATCAATCGCTACCTCATCAACTCTCCGATGTTGTCGGCGATGAAAAAGGAAGCGGACGGCTCGCTGACGCTGTACATCCAAAAAGACAATCCTGGCGCTGACAAGGAAGCAAATTGGCTTCCCGCGCCGGCTGACAAAATCTATCTCGTAATGCGCCTATACTGGCCGAGGCCTGCGCCACCTTCGATCTTGCCGCCGGGCCAAGGGACATGGCAACCGCCCGGCGTGAAACAGGTCTCATAAAAGAAGCAAGTTTCGACGCCTCTCCGTCGCCGGTGGTCGCGATTTGCCGCTCTGCTGTCCGCTATGGGTCTTGGCTGTGTAAAAACGCGAAGAGGCTCAAACGCGATAGAATAAGTTATTCGTCCAAGACCGCTTCGTCCAACATGCAATCCAATTCAACTTAGAAGTCGAACTGAAAAATATCATTCTCGTCGCGTTTCGATATTTTAATTTTTTACACAGCCAGGGTCAAAAGGCGAAATACTCGCTCCGAGCACATAAGTCCGCTTTGCCCCTGAGAGCGGACTCACGTTGGACATCGCTGGAGGTCCGTTTCGTGCCAACAAGAGACTCATGCACTGCACAAATTCGTTATGAAAAACCGCGTCCCAAATTTATGACAACTAATGTGCCGGTGCAGGAGCCGGTCCACAGCATCAATATCGGAGGTGCCCGGTTTCATTCTAGCATCGCGGCGGCATCTTTGATCTGCATCAACGTAGGATCAAAGAAAGCTCTTTTTACTCTGCAGTTACGAAGTGGGTGTCGGTCTTGCGTGGCCTCATTTGCCTATGTGCTTCTGCGAAAGGTTCAGAACGTGCTGGAGAACTTTGGAGAGGCCCGCACCATTGTTCTAGCAGGCCCAGGTAAACGTGACCTGCGGCTTGACCTTTTGCGGGGCATCGGCCAGTGGATGGTCTTCCTGGACCATATTCCGCACGACTTCCTGAACTGGTTCACCATCAAGAACTACGGCTTCAGTGACGCAACCGAAATTTTTGTTTTCATTTCCGGCTATTCAATCGGATTTGCATACGGGCCAGCGATCAAAGCCGGCAAGTTTGTAGCTGGGGCCAAGCGCCTTTGGACGCGCGCATACCAACTCTACGTCGCCCAAATTTTCTTATGTTTGCTTCTAATAGCTCAGGTTGCTCGCACCGCAGCTCGGTTTGACAACCCGA
Source organism: uncultured Pseudomonadota bacterium (assembly GCA_963727225.1). Taxonomy (GTDB): domain Bacteria; phylum Pseudomonadota; class Alphaproteobacteria; order Rhizobiales; family Xanthobacteraceae; genus Bradyrhizobium. Next base: position 111,297 of record CAVSFN010000010.1, read on the forward strand.
TGTACAAGGACGAGTTCAATGTCGCGCAGTTTCTCGACCGTCCCGATATAGTGATCGGGCAGGCCCTTTTGCTGAAGTATAAGCCAGTCGACCTCGATGTCCTGCCTCTCTACATCGTGCTGGTGCTTGCGGCGCCAGCGGTGCTGTGGGGCCTGCTGCGTCGGCCGAACTGGACGCTGGTTTGCTCTGCGGTTCTCTACTTCGCTGCTCGGCATTTTGATTGGAACTTGCCTTCATTTCCAGGCGGTAAATGGTACTTCAATCCCTTCGCCTGGCAGTTCTTGTTCGTCTTCGGCATTTGGTGTGGCCTTGGTGGCGGTCCCACAGTAAGGACTGCAGCACTATCCCGCCCGGTCACAATAGTCGCAGCGGCATGGCTCGTCTTTGCGTTCCTGATCGTGATGACATGGCACGTGCCAACCTTGGAACGATTTGTGCCGCACGCGCTAAGTCACGCGATTTATCCCATCGACAAAACCAATCTCGACCCTTTGCGCCTCACGCATTTCCTCGCACTGATGGTCGTACTGCTACGTGTTCTCCCGCCGGATTTGGCGGGGTTCACGTCAAAATGGCTGCGCCCGCTGATCCTGTGTGGTCAACGCTCGCTCCCCGTGTTCTGCTTAGGCGTTTTGCTGTCATTCGCTGCTCACTGGATCCTGGTGCAGGTTGCAGGTGGCATCGTCGCCCAGATGCTCGTCAGCGTCTTGGGCATCGGCCTCCTGGTGGGCATGGCTTGGATCGCTACATTGTACCGCAGCCTTCCGAGCTTGTTTGGGACCGAAACGCATGTGATCCGGATAGGAAAAGACGGGCCGATGGTCGAGGGAGATTAGACCCGGGTGCCGACG
>CAVSFN010000011.1:0-23007 GCA_963727225.1 uncultured Pseudomonadota bacterium
CCGCCTTCTGGCCCGCATCGAGCCCGGCATAGACGCCGCGCTCGAAGCCCGCGAACGCTTCCAGGCACTTCTGGTCAGCGAATGGCAGCACCTGCATCAGGATCACGCCGGCGATGTCGCGCGAGGGATCAATCCAGTAATAGGTGTTGGCAAGGCCCGCCCAGGCGAGGCTGCCGGGGCTGCGGCCTTCCGGGGTCTTGGCGGTGTTGATCAGGAAGCTGAGCCCCCATTTCTTCGCCATGTCGGGATAGAGATCGACATCGTTGGTCGCAAACGCGACCGCCGAGGTCATCCGGGTCATGTTGAGTTCACCGATGTGGTTCTGTGCCATCGAAGCTACGGTCTCGGCCTTCAGCACCTGGTTGCCGTTGCCGCGACCCTTGTTGAGGATCATCTGGGTGAATTTGATGTAGTCGGCCGCGGTGCCGTAGAGGCCGCCGCCACCCATGTGAAATTCCGGGTTCTGCTCGAGTTCGAACGGGATCGGCGCCAGCGATCCATCCTCGCCACGCGAATGCATGCCGACCAGCCGCTTGCGCTGCGCCTCGCCGATCTTGAAGCCGGTGTCGGTCATGCCGAGCGGCGCGAAGATATGGTCGCGCAGATAGGCGTCGAGCTTCCGGCCGCTGGCCGCTTCCACCGCCTTGCCCACGAAATCGATATTGGTGCCGTATTCCCAGCGCGTGCCCGGCTCGGTCATGATCGGCGTCTTCAAGGCGGCGTTGGCGCAGGAGATGACGCCGGGCGTGCCGGTCTTCTCCAGATATTTCACCATGTCGCCGTTCCACATGTCGTAGGCAAAGCCCGCGGTGTGGGTCATGAGATGGCGCAGCGTGATCGGCTGCTTCGCAGGCCGAAGCTTTGGTTCGCCGTTGGCATCGAAGCCCTCGAGCACCTGGGGTGCGGCGAGATCCGGCAGCACCTTGCCGATCGGCTCATCGAGCGAGAGCTTGCCCTGCTCGACCAGCTGCATGCCGGCGGCTGACGTGATCGCCTTTGTCATCGAGGCGATCCAGAACACGCTGTCGACCGTCATGGCGTCGTCCTTGGACAGGTCGCGTTTGCCGTACGCGCCCTGATAGATCACCTCCTTGGCCGTCGCGGCCATTGCCACCACACCGGGAATCTCCTTGGCCTCGGTTTTCTGGCGCAGCACCTGATCGATCTGAGCTTTGCTCTGCATGGGGTCACCTCCTGGTTTATTTTTTTGAAGTTCGCGATCTTCCTCCCGGTCGCGGCCGCCCGCAAGCTTGGCCGGCAGGCGCTCGTGATCGGTGGCGGCTAGCGGAATTTCGACGACGGAACGGCAACACCCGCCATAATTTGCGGTGAATTGGCCCTCAAGGTCAGTGACCCCTCTCGATGCAAGCGGTATCGTGATCGGGCACCGATAGGCGGCCGTGATTTTTGTGTTAAGGTATTCCGATTACAGCGAAAACCCTGTCCTGAACCGGGCAATTTAAGATAAATGATCGCAGTGCAAGATAGCGGAAGGCGTGACAATGATCTCGACCTGGAGCGAATGGAAACGGTATCCCCGGGCCGCGCGCGGCGAAAATATCGAAGCGCCGATCAGCCCCGGCCTCTATGAGGTCCGTTTTGCCGGAAGCGGCGCACTGCACTCGTTCGGCGCGGTCGATAACGTTGCCCAGGCGCTCTCGATGCTGTCGGTGTCATCAAAATCATGGTTCGCGAGGCGAGAACCCGCCGAAATTCCGGACCTCGAATATCGCACCTGCGCGAGTTCTTCCAGGGCGGACGCCAAGGCCGCGGCGGAACGCATGATCGGCCGCCGCGAAACCTATATGAGCGGCGCGGCCTGACGCTCTCCCGCAGACGTGTTGGATGCGGACGGGAACCTCTGGCGGCATCTGGATTTACCTTGAAATCGCCATGAGCGGATCGCTCGCAGTCGATGCATTGCGGCCTGTTTGGGCCTATACTTAGGCTTGAGGCCAGGAAATATCCGAGAAGTATCCGAAGCAACACCTCAAGAAAATCCGAGGAGTAACGCCATGTCCCCGACTGCCACCGCACGCACTTCGCAAGCCTCCGCGCCATCGCTTCGCGAACGTCTGAAGGATGCTTCGTTGTTACGCGACCGTTGCTACATCGACGGCGCCTGGGTCGGCACCCCTGCCAAACCCGTGACCAATCCGGTCAACGGCGTCGAGCTTGCAAAAGTGCCGGTCATGAGCACCGCGGAAGCAACCCAGGCGGTGGAAGCCGCCGAGCGTGCGTTTCCGGCCTGGGCCAAGCTCACCGCCAAGCAACGCTCCAACATCCTGCGCAAATGGTTCGACCTGATCATCGCCAACCGCGAAGATCTCGCGCTGATCCTCACCTCCGAGCAGGGCAAGCCGCTGACGGAAGCGCTGGGCGAAATCGATATCGGCGGCGCCTATGTCGAATTCTTCGCCGAGGAGGCAAGAAGGGTCTATGGCGAGACGATTCCAACGCAGCGGCCTGATGCAAGGCTGCTGGCGATCCGCCAGCCGATCGGGGTCTGCGGCGCGATCACGCCATGGAATTTTCCGTGCTCGATGATTACCCGCAAGGTCTCGCCGGCGCTGGCCGCCGGCTGCACCGTCGTGCTGAAGCCCGCCAACGAGACGCCGCTTACCGCGCTGGCGCTGGTGGCGCTGGCCGAGAAGGCCGGCGTGCCCAAGGGTGTGTTCAACATCCTCACCGGCAAATCCTCGGAAATCGGCAAGGTGCTGTGCGAACATCCCGCCGTGCGCTTTGTCGGCTTCACCGGATCGACCGAGGTCGGAAAAATCCTGTTCCGGCAGGCCGCGGCCGGGGTGAAGAAGCTCGGGCTCGAACTCGGCGGCAACGCCCCGTTTGTGGTGTTCGACGACGCCGATATCGATGCCGCGGTGGACGGCGCCATGGTCTCGAAATACCGCAACATGGGCCAGACCTGCGTCTGCGCCAACCGCCTCTACGCCCAGGACAAGATCTACGATCAGTTCGTCGAGAAGCTCTCGAAGAAAGTCGCCGCGATGAAAATCGGCGACGGCACCGAAGCCGGCGTGACGCAGGGTCCGCTGATCAACATGGAGGCGGTCGACAAGGTCGAAAAGCACATCGCCGATGCGGTCAAGCACGGCGCCAAGATCGTCACCGGCGGCAAGCGCCACGCGCTCGGCGGCACCTTCTTCGAGCCGACCGTGCTTGCGAACGTCGCCCCCGATGCGCTGGTGTCGCAGGAGGAGACCTTCGGGCCGCTGGCGCCGGTGTTCCGGTTCAAGGACGAGGCCGAGGTGATCGCGATGTGCAACAATTCACCGTTCGGTCTCGCCTCGTATTTCTATTCGCGCGATCTCGGCCGGGTCTGGCGGGTGGCCGAAGCCCTTGAGTCCGGCATGGTCGGCGTCAACACCGGACTGATCACCACCGAGGTGGCGCCGTTCGGCGGCGTCAAGGAAAGCGGCCTCGGCCGCGAAGGCTCGCATCACGGCATGGAAGAATATGTCGAAATCAAATATGTGATGATGGCGGGGATTTAAGGCGTTTTTAGTTCCCATTAACTCCGGCCGCGAGAAATCGGCAACCTGCAGGTTCGTCATGCCCGGCCAAAGCGATTAAGATTGCGCAGATTGCGTAAACTTATCTGCGTCGCCGGGCATCGACGACTGTCTTCCTGCGCTACCAATTTACTGCTTCTTACACTATTACCGTTATACCTTTCCGCAATCTCGGCCTCCCGCCGGTGCGGAATTGCAAGATGTTCAAAATCTACAATTGCATCGCATACGCCCACGATTTGAGGCTTGTCGGCCTCGCGGCCGTGATCTGCATCCTGGCGTCATTCACAGCGATTAATCTGCTTCATCATGCGCGCAAATCGAGCAGCCAAATGCGAGGCGTCTGGCTCGCCGTATCGGCGATATCCACCGGTTTCGGCATCTGGGCAACGCACTTCGTTGCGATGCTTGCGTTCACGCCGGGAATTCCGAGTGGCTACAATATCATATTAACCATCCTGTCGCTGGCCGCGGCCATCCTGCTGACCGCCGCAGGGCTCGCGGTATCGCTCATTCCGAACTGGCGCCATGGACCATGGATCGGCGGCGCCATCGTTGCGGGCGGCATTGCAGCAATGCACTACACCGGCATGGCGGCGTTTGAGATCGCAGGCATCGTCCTGTGGGATCCCACGCTTGTCGTGGCCTCGATCGTGCTCGGCGCGGTAATCGGCGCGGCCGCGCTTCCCGTTGGTCTTCATAGCAAGGAAGAAAAATGGAAGATCGGCGGCGCCGTGCTGTTGACGCTTGCGATCTGCAGCCATCACTTCACCGCCATGGCCGCAGTGTCGATCATTCCCGATCCCACCATCGAGATTTCGCAATCAGCGCTGCCTGCCGGATGGCTTGCAGTGGGCGTGGCGCTTGCGAGCTTCGCCATTATCGGGCTGGCACTGGCAGGCGTCGTACTCGATATCCGCGATCGCCGCCGCTCGGAACTTGAAGTCGACCGGATGCGCGATCTCGCCAATGCGTCCGTGGAGGGGCTTCTCGTTTGTGACGGCGAAGCGATCGTTTCCATCAACACAAGTTTCGCTACCCTGACCGGCCTATCCGCTTCCAATCTGGTTGGTGCAAGGCTCGAAAGCTGTTTTCCCGACAAGGTTGCACGCGCCAGACTGCTGTCCAGCTCCAACCTGCCGGTTGAAACGGATTTGCACCGTCTCGACGGCTCGATAACCCCTGTCGAGTTGATCCTGCGGCCGATCGTTTTTGCCGGACGGCCCCATCACGTCGTCGCTGTTCGCGATCTGCAAGCGCGCAAAGAGGCAGAGCAGCATATCCACTATCTCGCACATCACGACGCGCTGACATCGTTGCCCAATCGTGGCCATTTCAACGGGCGGATCGACCAGGAAATCGCCGCCCTGGCCAAGGGCGAAAGTCTTGCTGTGCTCTGCCTCGACCTCGACCGGTTTAAGGAAGTCAACGACCTGTTCGGTCACGCCGCGGGGGACACAGTGCTTCAGACCGTGGCTTCACGCGTTACCGCAGTGCTCGACGAGCGTCAGATGATGGCGCGTCTGGGGGGCGACGAGTTCGCCGTTCTGATGCCCGGAGTTGCCAATCCCGCCGCGGCAAGCCGGCTTGCCGAAGCCATTCTGGAAGCGCTGCGCACGACAAGCGATACGCCGGAGACCAACAGCATCTCGACGAGTATCGGCATCGCGCTCTATCCTGACGATGCGACGGATCGTCGGGCGCTTCTCACCCACGCCGACACTGCCCTCTACCGTGCCAAAACCGAAGGCCGCAATACTTATCGTTTCTTCGAAGCAAGGATGGGCGCTGAGGTACGCGAACGCCGGATGCTGGAACATGATCTGCGTCTCGCGATTGCGCGCGACGAGTTGCGGCTGGTGTATCAACCCCAGAAGGAAATCCAGAGCGGAACCGTCACCGGCTTCGAAGCGCTGCTGCGCTGGAAGCATCCGATACGCGGCGATATTTCTCCTGCAGATTTTATTCCGATTGCCGAGGAGACGGGCGCGATCCTGGAGATCGGGGACTGGGTGCTGAAGACAGCCTGCCGCGAGGCCGCAACATGGCCGCGGCCGCTAACCGTCGCTGTTAACGTCTCGGCCGTGCAACTCTATAATGCTAACTTTGTGAAGGAATTGCACCAGATACTGCTGGAAACTGGCCTGCCGCCCCGACGTCTGGAGATTGAGATCACCGAGACGGCGCTTGTTCGCGACTTCAACCGTGCGCTGGCCACTTTGCGGCTGATCAAAGCGCTCGGTATTCGCATCGCCATGGACGATTTCGGCACCGGCTATTCCTCGCTCTCAAACCTGCGCGCGTTTCCGTTCGACAAGATCAAGATCGACGGCTCGTTCATCAAGTCAGTCAATTGCAACGATCAGGCCGCGGCCATTGTCCGTGCAGTGCTGGGTCTCGGGCGTGGGCTTGGTTTGCCGGTGTTGGCGGAAGGAGTAGAGACCGACGCCGAGCTTCAATTCCTGCAGGACGAACTGTGTGATGAGGTGCAGGGCTATCTGCTTGGGCGCCCGGCCGCTATCGGTAGCTTCCGCAATTTTACGCATGCGGAAATTGTATTGGACATGAGCGACGATCTTGTTGTGTCGCGGGCAAAAAGTGCCTAAGAGCGGAAATTAGACTAGATGCCACGGAACGCGAAGATTTGGTCGTGAATGCGACTGGCAGAGATGGCGCTTGAGGCGCTGAGCCACGCGACGGATCGCTTTACGTTCGGCGTTCCCACGGACGACAACAACTACCTCCGCAGCACCGCGATCGTGCGGTTGGCGAAACTCAAACGCTCGGCCATCACCGAAACGAAATAGGTCAGAAGCTTCTGACCGAGCGCGGGATCGTCCGCCTTGATGGCCTCGAACTGATCGGCGCTCAGCACGTAGAGAATGCTCGCCACTTCCGCCTCGATCGTTGCGCTGCGCGTCGCATGCGAGACGAGGCCCATCTCGCCGATGGTGGTATAGCGGCCGAGGCTTCGCACCCGCGTGGTGCGGCCCTCGCCGGCGTCGATCTTCACCCCGACGCGCCCGTCCAGAATGAAATGCATCGAATCGGCGGCCTCGCCGGTGCTGACGATGACCTCGCCGGCGTCGACCTCGATGCGCTGGCAGCGACGGATCAATTCGTCGGCGTCATGCTCGGTCCCGAAAATCTGGATGAACCAGCCGCGCAGGCTGGCCTCTTCCTGCGCGCGCTCCTGATGCTGCGTGATGATTTCGTGCTCGCACCATTCGAGCGCGTGATCCAGTTCGGCAACGACCCGCACCTCCTCCGAGATGAACTCGCTCGATCGCAGGACCTTCTCGGCCGCGGGCGGAAGATGCACCAGCACCAGACTGATGCCCCGGTCCTGGGCGGCGCGCTTGATCTGGGCGAAACTGTATGCCGCCGAGGAATCGATTCCGGTGACGAGCTTGAAGTCGAATATCAGAAACCGGCACTCCGGGCTGTGCTGCAGCAGCGTCTTGACGTGCTGGTAGAGCCGGTTGGCCGAGCCGAAGAACAGGTAGCTCTGCAGGTTCAGGCCCTGGATCTTGCCGCCATGGGTTGCCAGCACCGCCAGATCATCGCGCGAGCGATCCAGCGAGCTGCGATATTCCGAGCCGTCGAAACTGTATTTGATGGAATCGATTCGCGACGCGCTCAACGCGAAGGTCGCGCAGCCGATCACGATGCCGATCAGGATGCCGGCGATGAAGCCCCATTGCACGATGATGACGATGATGGCCAGCAGCGACAGATATTCCACCGACGACAGCCGCCGCCGCGACTGGATGATCCATCGATAGAGCTGATCCGCTCCGAGATAGATCAGCAAGCCGCCGAGAACGAATTTCGGCATATAGCCGAGCAGCATCGGCGCCACCGCCAGCATCAGCACCGAGATCGCCGCAACGGTCAGGCCGGAAAGCCGATCGGTTCCGCCGCTACTGAGGTTGAGCACCGAACGGCTGACGGAAATGCACCCGGTATAGCCGCCGAGCGCGCCCGACAGGATATTGGCGATGCCGGTGACGTTGAGCTCCCGCTCGAGGTCGGCTTCGCGATGCGAGGCGACTTCGATGCCCGCGGTGTTGAACAGCGTGCACGACGCGGTGACGAAGATGACGGCGATCAGGTTGCCGGCAAGATCCGGCAAGGTGTACCAGGGGTAGCGGCTGAATTCCTGCGCGCTCCAGGGCAACATGAAAGAGACGTCGGGTGGCGGCTGAAAGGTCCAGCCCGATGCCTGCGCCTCCGCCGGTGAGATGCCGGCCAGCCAGAACGCGACATGCGCGGCGATGATGCCGCCGATCAGAATGGCCGGCAATCCAAACGAGATTCGGGAACGGTGCCAGGTCAGGTAAAGCGCTATGGCCATCGCGCAGGCCGCCGCCAGTTCGTACAACGTCAGGGGGTTTGCGAACCGGTCGAGGGTGGCAAACTGGAAACGGAATCCGGTGATGACGCGGATAGCGCCAAAAACGATCAGGCAGCCGGTCGCGCCGAGAAATCCGCCGACCACCGGGTAAGGCACGTAGCGGATCGCGCGGCCCATCCGCGTCATCCCGAAGCCGCACAGCACGAGACCGGTGGCGATGGTGGAAAGGCCAAGCGTGATCAGCACCGGCGCCAGCAGCGGAGCGCTCGGATCGGTGATGGCCATTCGTTCGACCAGTGACGACGCCAATATCCCGGTCATCGCCGCGGTGGAGCTTTCCGGGCCTCCGATCGCGAACGGCAGCGAGCTTCCGACCGCGATGATGGTGGCAAGAACGGTGGATGAAATGAAGGTGGCGGCGACGCCGTAGGACAGGTAGGGCGCCAGCGGGCCCGCAAAGATCAACAGCGCGTAGGACAATCCGAACGTGATGTTCAGGACACTGGCGGCGCCGCCGCCCAGAACGTCATTCAGCACGGCGCGCAGATTCGGACTGAGTCTGACAGACTGAGTGGTCACGCGCGAATTTGTCCCTGGCACAATGCTTAGTGGTAGACGACGCCAGCACGTCAGGACAACAGGTTTTTTGTGACAGCGCGGAGGGTGGAACCCGCGCCGCCAGAACGCGGCGAGGACGACAATCCCTTCTGTAATCCGAGCCAAGAGGTCAAGCCCTTTTTCTCGGCGACCGCGGTGCCTGGTTTGTAGGAGGGCCACACAAGAGATCAAGCGCAGGGGCGCATTCCGCAAACCTTTATATTTTCGGACTCACTCCCAATGGTCAGCGACATCCGATCGGCGAGCTCGAGCGAATTTGACGGCGTTCATTAATCGCTTCCGAAGCTGGACCCAAAGCTGGCACATTATGCACCAGCGTCCCGCTCGATCTTCCGCAACCGGACGAAGGCAGCCCAGGCCCGCGGAAACCTCTCGTCCTTTGGACCGATCGCGAGCAGCGCGCGGAGCGCCTCCCTAATATCGTCAACGGACGGACGTGCTGTCGAGTTTCCAGCTTTGAATTGCGCCCAGCGTTGCTCGATCTCTGCGGCCAAGGCTATGGCTTGGGCTGTGGTTCGTTTCTGCGTGGGTTTCGAAAGCGGGTGATCCGGTGGAAACACCGGCCATGCGCCGGGCGGCCGATCGCTGCGCCACCCACTCTCGCTGTCGAGACCAGCCTTGAACGTCGAAATTGACTGCTGTCCTTCCGAACCGGGTTGGCCCGCCAGTTGGCCCAGCAGTTGTTCTGTCGTGGCACCTGATGACTTTCCGCTTGGCGGAGACACTTGCGATGCCATGGTCGACAAAGTCGACGGATCAGCTGGCGGGATGACTTTTTGCATAGTTTTCAGCACCGATAGCGCGCCCGGCGATATCGCTATCTTTTGTTGTGCGAGTTGTTCTTCCTCCGATAACGGGCATGTCTTGAATGCGTCATGCCTCTGCGCTATTTCTCCGTTGTCATCGATGCGCGCAAAGTCGATCGCTACGGTGTAGACGAAGGCTCTATATCCGGCATAAGTGCCTGATCGGTCTTTCGCGTTGACCCTGCCGCAAACATATTTTGCTCCGTCCACCTGGACCGATCGCAACACATCGAACTCAGCCGATGCCGGGTTGAGCAGCAAACGAGAGACCGCTGCGCGAGCCTTCGAATGATTGGTGGCCAGGATTGCGTCCAGCGAATAATTACCGATGAAAGGCTGATAGTAAAAAATGCTGCCCAACGCAAAGAACGCGGCGCCAATACCGGCGGAAAAAAGTACGACGGGTATTCTCATAGAATGTGCTGCTCTGCAGGCCCAGTGTCGGGACAACTACTATACGTTGTATTCAACTAATGTGACATTGTATGCATCGCGCACAACCGAAGATTACGTATTGGTTAATGCAATCTGGAGCCCTAAAAAAACTTCGTATCGGTGGGAAAACGGCCTTAGCAAATCGGCCGGCGGCCCCGGAGACGTCGACGAGGTAATTGACTGGGCGATGGGATTCCGGGTTCGGCACCTCTGGACATCCGCGTTAGTCCCTGGGTGTCTGTAATTGGGTAAACTGCGATAAGATGTCTGGGCGGCCCGCCCTTTCGGCCGGTCACGCTCAAATTGCCATCGCTTGTCTCCCTTGCTGGGCCGAATCAACCCCAGCACAAGCCTAGCGATTGGCCGGGGATCGGATTACCCCAGCTCACGTCGCGATCAGCTAGCCCTTCGGGCTATCGGCGCCGAACGCGCCATGACGGCCGGCGCCGGATGCAAAGCGCGCGGCACCGGACAGCGTTTCGCCGGACGCAATGACCTCAAGTCCGCCGCGCATTTCGTTGGCGATGGCGTCTTCCTCTTCGAGGTCCCACTGCCGCAGCGCCGACAGCCGGTCGGCACGCAGGCAGGTTTGCGGGAAGCGCGCGATGTCCCTGGCGAGCTCAATCGCCTGGGCGCGGGCCTCGCCCCTGGGCACCAGACGGTTGGCAAGGCCCATCCGCAGCGCTTCGGGGCCGCCGACCGGGCGTCCGGTCAGGATGAGATCGATCGCCTGGGAATGACCGATCAGGCGCGGCAGCCGGATGGTGCCGAGATCGATCAGCGGCACGCCGAAGCGGCGGCAGAAGATGCCGAAGGTGGCATCCTCGGCGACGACGCGCATGTCGGCCCACAACGCCAACTCCATGCCGCCGGCCACGGCGAAGCCCTCGACCGCCGCGATCACCGGTTTCGACAGCCGCAGCCGGCTCGGTCCCATCGGCGCGATCGAATCGTGGCCGCCGATCTCGCGTTTCTTGTTGGGATCGCCCGATGCCACCGCCTTGAGGTCGGCGCCGGCGCAGAAATAGCCGCCGGTGCCGGTAAACACCGCAACCGACGCCTCGGCATCGGCATCGAAGGCGCGAAACGCATCGAACAACTTGCGCGCCGTCGCGCCATCGACGGCGTTGCGGCAATGCGGACGGTTGATGGAGACGATGGTCACCGGCCCATCGCGTTCGACAAGGACAGCATCGGCGTCGGTCATGGTTTGCTCCCACGGTATTGTGGTTGTTATCTTTCGATCACCCAGCGGGTGACGGCCTGATGGAAATTGAGCGGGCTGGGGACGGTCATGTGGGTCTTGAGATATTTGAAGCCGGCCTTTTGCAGGGTGCGGTTCGGCGCCACGTTGAAGGCGTTCGGCTCGCAGAACAGCCGCTTCAGTTTCAAATGCTCGAAATAGAAGTCGACGGTGCGCCGCACGCATTCGACGCCGACGCCCTGATGCCTGCGCCCGGGCTCGGTGACATGCAGATGCATGTTGGCCTGTTCGCCGTAACGGATCTTGTCGGAGGTCGAAAAGCCGACCGGCCGGTCGTCGGATAGCCAGATCACGGCCACCACGCTTCGCTGGTCGAAGGGCAATTCACCTTCGCGGTGCAGCCGGTCGCGCCAGACTTGCGTCGGAGGAAAGCGCGTCGGATCGACGCCCAGGGTTTCCAGATATTCCGGCGTGGCGTTCAAAAAGTAGTCGATGATGAGGCCGACTTCGGTGCGCATCATTTCCCGGACCGTCAGCGTCATCAGGCGGCTCCCTAACCTGTTCCCTGGATCTTCAACTCGGCGCCGGTGACGCGGCGATAGGCGTCGAGATAGCGCCGGCTGGTGGCGTCGACGACTTGGGCGGGCAAAGCGGGCGGCGGGGCTTCGCCGTTCCAGCGGCCGGCGCGGCGTTCGGCATCGAGATAATCGCGCAGCGGCTGCTTGTCGAAACTGGGCTGCGGCCGGCCGGGCTGATAGGCATCCGCCGCCCAGAACCGCGAACTGTCGGGGGTCATCACCTCGTCGATCAGGATAATGCGCCCGTCGCGATCCCTGCCGAATTCGAATTTGGTGTCGGCGATGATAATGCCCTGGCTGCGGCTGGTGTTTTCGCCGAGCGAATAGACGGCGCGGGCCATGCGCTCCAGCGTATCGGCCACCTCATCGCCGACAATCTCGCGCATCCGTGCCACCGTGATGTTCTCGTCGTGGCCGGTTTCGGCCTTGGTCGCCGGGCTGAAGACGGCGGGCTCGAGTTTGGCGCTTTCGACGAGGCCGGGCGCCAGTCTCTCACCGGCCAGCGTGCCCTGCGCTGCATATTCCTTCCACGCCGAGCCCGAAAGATAGCCGCGGATCACGCATTCGATCGGAAACACCGTGGTGCGCCGGCACAGCATCGCCCGTCCGGCGAGCGAGGCGCGATGGGCTTTCAGGACCGGCACTTCGCCGATGATGATATCGGCGTCGGCGCTGATCATGTGATGCGGTACCACGCCTTCGAGCTGATCGAACCACCACGCCGAGATCTGGGTCAGCACCGCGCCCTTCATCGGGATGGTCTCGGCCATCACCACGTCGAAGGCGCTGATGCGGTCGGTGGTCAGCAGCAACACCCGGTCCTCGCCGACGGCGTAGATATCGCGGACCTTGCCGCGCCCGATCCGTGGCAAGGGCAGGTCGCTGGCGAGCATGGTGGTCATCGGCAACACTTTCAAAGCCGGCGCGATCTCACACAGGGGTAAAGAAGGAGGGAATGGTTCATTCCGGCAGCGGAATGAACTCGTGTTCGTTGGGGACATGGGCGAAGCGGCCGGTCTTCCAGTCCTGCTTGGCCTGCTCGATCCGCTCCTTGCTGGAGGAAACGAAATTCCACCAGATGTGACGCGGGCCTTCCAGCGCATCGCCGCCGAGAAACATCATTCGCGTCGGGCTCAACGTCTTCACCGTAATGCGATCGCCGGGCCGGAAGATCAATAGCCGCGGTCCCTGATAGCGTGCGCCCGCGATCTCGATTTCGCCGTCGATCAGATAGATCGCGCGCTCTTCATGATCGGGATCGAGCGGCACGCTGATCCCCTGCTTGGCAGTCACCTCGGCGTAGAACCATGGCGACACCATCGTCACCGGCGACGATACACCGAATGAACTTCCGGCAATCACGCGCGCGGTGAAGCCGCCGTCGTCCACGGTGGGCAGGTCGGCGGCGGCGTAGTGCTGAAACGACGGCGCGATTTCCTCGGATGCGGCCGGAAGCGCGATCCAGCTTTGCAGGCCGAGCATCTTCTGGCCATCGCGGCGCTGCACGTCCGGAGTCCGCTCGGAATGCGCGATGCCGCGTCCCGCCGTCATCAGGTTCATGGCGCCGGGCTGGATTTCCTGGATATTGCCCTCGCTGTCGCGGTGCATGATGCTGCCGTCGAACAGATAGGTGACGGTGGCAAGGCCGATATGCGGATGCGGCCGCACGTCCATGCCCTTGCCGGATACAAACTGCACCGGCCCGAAATGATCGAAGAAGATGAAGGGGCCGACCATCTGGCGCTTGCCGTGCGGCAGCGCTCGGCGCACCTCGAATCCATCGCCGAGGTCGCGGGTTCGCGGTACGATGACCAGTTCGAGCGCGTCACACGATTGGGGATCGCCGAGCACGGGATCGCTGGAGGGAAGCCAGCTCATGTTACCTCCGTCAGATATTAAACCGCATTATCCAGCGCCATCGCCGCTGTGACAAGCCGTGATCCGCAGACTCTGGCCGTCATTGCGAGCGAAGCGAAGCAATCCATCAAGCCACAAACAAGAATGGATTGCTTCGTCGCTTTGCTCCTCGCAATGACGACTTTAAACCCTTAGCGCGTAGCCCTACGCATTACGCGTTCGCAACCTCGATCAGCATCCGCGTCAGTTCGTCGGGCGCCATCACCATGGCGTCGTGGCCGGTTGCGATTTCGGCCCAGCGCCATCCCTGCTGCGCCTTGACCCAGTTGCGCGAAGCCTGCAGCGCCGCGTAGGCCGGGTTGGTGCAGGCGATGTAGGTGCGCGGCAGGTTGTTGCCGACCGGCCCCTTGATATTGAGCGGGCTGGTGTAGGTCCCGAACGGATGTGGCGTCAGCCGGCGCTTGACCCATTCGGTATCTTTTGTCTCGGACACGCCGAAGGCGGATGGCGGCGGCGCGGGCAGGCTCAGCCCGCCGCTGGTTTCCTCCGCGGCCTTGCGGCGGGCGGCGACGACGTCCGGCGGCAGGTTGTCGAACGGCGCCTTGCCGCCCTCGACCATCAGCGAATCCAGATAGACCAGATGGCGAATCTTGCCGGGTATCGCGTCGGCTGTGCCGCTGATCGCGTTGCCGCCGAACGAATGCCCGACCAGGATGACATCAGACAATTCCTCTGCCTCGATGACATTGACGATGTCGCTGGTGAAGGTATCCAGCGTGATGGCTTTCGACAGCAAATGCTTGCGCTCGCCGAGCCCGGTCTGCGTCGGCGTGAACACAAGGTGGCCGGCGCTGCGCAGCCGGTCCGCGACCCGGCTCCAGCACCATCCGCCATGCCAGGCGCCGTGAACCAGTACAAATGTCTGCGCCGTGGTCGCCGCCTTTGCCGCCATGCCGTCTACTCCTGCCGCCAAGCCGGCGATCGCCATTGTCTTCAGAACATCCCGGCGTTTCATGATGATGGCTCCCTTTGTGGACCTTGACCGGCGCCGGTGGCAAGGTGTCGCCCGGCTGATCGGGTTCGGCCGGGGTTTTGTCGGTGCGGCAGGCTTTCAAAGATTTCGCGACCTGACAAGACAATCCCGGTGCAGATAACCGAAGGAACGGAATTCGCGATGGTCGTGCCCCTCAAGCCAGGCGTCAGTCTGGCGCAACCCGGCGGCCCGGTCATCGAGACCGCGCGTCTGAAGCTGCGGATGTGGCAGGCATCTGATATCGCGCCCAACACGGCGATGCTGGCGGATCCCGCCTCGGGGCGCTTCATCACCGCCGACGGCAAGCCCGTCACCGATGCGTTTGTCGGGTGGCGCAATGCCGCGATCATGTCAGGGCATTGGGCGCTGCATGGCTTCGGCCTGTTCGTGGTCGAGGAAAAGAGCACCGGCAAATTCGTAGGAAGGGTCGGGCCGTGGTTTCCGCCGGGCTGGCCGGGCTTCGAGGTCGGCTGGGGCATTGCCGGCGAATTTCGCGGCAAGGGCTACGCCGTCGAAGCGGCGCGGGCCTCGATCGACTGGGCGTTCGCGCGTTTCGAGATCGATCGGATCGTCCACTGCATCGACCGCGAAAACACCGCGTCGCAAGCCGTGGCGCGGCGGCTCGGCGCCGGCAAGGAACACGAGTTCGATCTGTTCGGCCATGTCGCGGACGTGTGGGTGACGTCGCGCGACAGGTGGCAAGGCGATTAGGGCGGGTTACGCAGCTCGTAGGGTGGGTTAGCGCAGGATAACCCGCCTCTTTCATTTTGCTGTGGCGGGTTACGCTGTCGCTAACCCGCCCTACGCTCCGAAGTTTCTGGCCCGTCGCGCCTGGGACGGCGGTCTGCTATGAAGCATGCAGCAAGTCAGCGCCGAGGCCTCCATGACCGACCCGATCGACCGCGCCCCCTTCTACCACGACGGCATGCGTGAGCTGCAGGACCGCTACGACGGCCGCCGTGTCGCCGACGCTCTCGAGAAGCACCGCCTCCACTTCGAGTTCTGGGAGCAGGACCGCAAGCTCATCGAAGAGGCCCGATTCTTTTTCATCGCGACGAGCTATCAGGACAATGTCGATTGCTCCATGCGTTCGGGCGATCCCGGCTTCGTCCGGATCACCGGGCTCGACACGCTTGAGTTCCCCGAATACGACGGCAACAACATGTACCGTACGCTCGGCAATATTCACCGCAACCCGAATGTCGGGCTGCTGTTCGTGCGCCTCGACGGCAAGACGTTTCGCAGCCGCATCCGGGGCAAGGCAACGATCGACGACAGCGCGGAAACGCTTGCCGGGCATCATGGCGCGAAAGTCGTCGTCCGCATCAAATGCGAGATCTTCCCAAACTGCCCGCGCTACATTCCAGACCTGATGGGCGCTTCCGCGACTGTAGCGGCTAATCCGTTCGTTCCCCGACCCGGGTACGAGCCGCCGCCGCCCGAATGGAAAAGCCGGGATTACCTCAAAGACGTGCTTTCGAAGTACGATCCGCACCGGCAACGCGAGACATAGCGGGCGGCGTCCGCGCGACGGAGCGCAAGTTGACCCAGGAAGTCGAGTTGCATCGTTGAAAAGAAGTGCGCTCGTCTTGCGGGCTCCACTTTTTCATTTGACGCGTTTTCTTCACGCGAACCGGTATCCACTTCGCTGGAAAACGCTCCAAGCTGCCCCAAAACTCATTGGCGCTTTGCTGCCGGCAAGGACACCCATCCCGGCAGGCTGGTGAACTGTATCGTTTTCATCGGCATCAGACCTGCTCCACGCTGCCATGAAGCGATCTCATCCAGCGCCGATGTGCCGGATGCCTGCTTTGAAGGGCATTGCGGACTCAAGCCGGACATTGCGCGACGTCCGTTTTGTGCCAAAATGCGGACCCGTGGAGTACCGCAGTCAACGGTCTTATGATAAGATTGATCGCAGCCGGTGCGGTCTTGTCGATTGGCCTGAGTAAGTGATCCAGCGGCGCTCGCGAAGCGATTTTGGGGGCTCTTTCATCGCCGACCCCTTCAATTGCCGAACATATTAGCTACGCTTTGCGTTTCAGGATTTATTGCATTGCAGCGGACCCGGAATCCAGAAGCGATACCCGACAGCACAAAACGGACAAGCATCATGGCGAAGAACAAATTATCTGTTTCGCAAGCAGTCGAGCGGGACCTTCGGCTCGATTTCTTCCGCGGCCTCGGTCTTTGGATGATTTTCCTCGATCACATTCCGGACGACGTCGTCGGCTGGTTGACGCTTCGCAACTACGGGTTCAGCGATGCCGCCGAATTCTTCGTGTTTATTTCCGGTTATCTGGCGGGGTACATTTACGGTCCAATTATTCAAGCCGGCAATTTTCTCGCTGCCACCAAGCGGCTGTTGGTACGGGCCTGGCATTTGTACATCGCCCACATCTTGTTGTTTCTGCTCTTTACTGCGCAGATCGCTCGCGCGGCCAGGAAATTCGACAATCCAATGTACAAGGATGAGTTCAACGTCGCTAATTTTCTCGCGCATCCCGACGAGCTGATTTGGCAGGCGCTCACGCTGCGATACAAGCCCGTCGATCTCGACGTGTTGCCGCTCTTTGTCGTTCTGGTGCTCGCTTCACCGCTGTTTCTGTGGGGTCTGGTGCGCCGCCCGAACCTGACTTTGCTTGGCTCTGCAATCCTGTACGTGCTTGCCCGCTTGTTCGACTGGAATCTCGCTTCGTATCCGCCGGGGGCGCACTGGTACTTCAATCCATTTGCGTGGCAATTGATGTTCGTATTCGGTGCATGGTGCGGTGTCGGAGGCGCGGCCAAGATCTGGCATCTGATCCAGTCTCGCGCGGCGTTCGTTATATCCGTTGCGTGGATTTCTTCGCGTTCTTTGTCGTGATGACCTGGCACAGCCATTTTCTCGAATTGCTGCTTCCGAAGTGGATGATCAAGGCGATCTACCCGATCGACAAGACCGATCTTGATATGCTGCGTTTCACTCACTTCCTTGCCCTGGCGGTCTTGGTTTCGCGCTATATCCCGCGCCACTGGGCCCCCCTCACTTCCAACTGGTTGCGCCCACTCGTCCTGTGCGGTCAACATTCGCTTCCGAATTTTTGTCTCGGTGTATTCCTGTCGTTTGGCGTGCATTACATCCTGGTGCAGCATCCCGGAGGTGTCTGGAAGCAGATTGCCCTCAGCATCGCCGGCATGGCGATCATGACTTCGCTCGCGTGGCTTCTGGATCGGGCTGAGAAAGTTCCGAACCTGTTTGTCGATGTGAGCGAGTTTGAGATAGATCGGTTTGAGAAGATCCCGAACGTGTTCCTTGATACGAGCGAATCCGGAAAGTCAGAGGCGGCGATGAAACCGGGATTAGCGTGAGGCAATTCCTGTCTTCAAGTGATTGGTAAATTCCATTTCTGATGGAGGAGTTAGTTTATGTCCAAATGCGTGACGATCATTGGCGTCCTGCTTTTGTTTTCGATCAGCGTGGCACCGGCGCAAACTCCGTCACCCGACGCCATGTCGGCGGCGCGCAAGCTGGTTGATACGCTGAAATTGTCTGATCAATTCAAGGCGCAGCTGCCAGTCATTCTACTGAATATCAAGCCTGTGGTGGTGCAAGGCAGGCCGGAGATAGAACGTGATTACGATATGATGACGCCAACGATAGCGGACGCGTATACCCCATATTTCAATGCCATGGTCGACGCCGCCGCCACGGTCTACGCCAACAATTTCACCGCGGATGAGCTGCGCGAAATCGAGGCGCTCTATCGTCGGCCTGCCGGGCAAAAGCTTCTGCAGAAGTCGCCAGCAATCGCCCGGCAGATTGAGCAGATAGGCCAGGATGGTGCCCGAAAAGCGGGCGATGATTTGCGCACGCGCTTGACCGACCTGTTGCGTCAGAAGGGTCACAAGATGTGATGGCACGTTGCGTGTCGTTTTGAGTCGGTCGGAAAATTCGACGCACGTAAGGAACACCGGGGTGGGATTTCGTGCTTGGTCAGGGCCAAGTCACATAAGTTTGTCTCCCGGAGGCTAATTCGCTCGCCGCTGGCCGCAAATCAACTGAACGTCCAGCCTTCAAAACAATTGCGCGAAGGAACCAGCAATCGTATGAATTGGTGGAGGTTGTCGATTGTCGTTCGTGGCTCGTCTAGCTACAACGAGTAAGTTGCCTCGACACGCGTACATTGACGTTCGCCGTGCCCGCCGTCGCTGCACTGCTGTATTTGCTGGGGTGAAATGATCGATGCCGCGACCGAGCCGAAGCTAACCGGGGCGCGCATTTCCGGAACTGCGGAGCAAGCTTTGCCCTGGAGCAAGGCAGTCCGATTCTTCGCCCGCTTTGGCGGCTATGATCTCGCCACCGTCGTGTTGATCGCCGCGCTAGTCGTCATCGCGCTTTGCACCTTCAAGGATTACGCCATCACCAATGATGAAGGTGTGCAGCAGCGTTACGGCGAGTTGATCGTTGCCTATTACACCAGCGGCTTCACGGAGCAAGGCGTCTTCAGCTTCCAGAACCTTTATCTCTATGGTGGCTTGTTCGACATCATTGCCGTCGCTCTCAGTCATCTGGTCCCGATCGATCCGTATGATCTGCGCCACATCCTGTGCGCGTCGATCGGCATCGGCGGGATCGGCGCCGCTGCGGCAACTGCGCGACTGATCGCGGGTCCGCGCGCGGCCCTGATCGCCGCGGTCGGCTTAAGCGTCTGCGGCGCATGGTACGGCGCCATGTTCAACCACACCAAGGACATTCCCTTCGCCGCGGCTATGATGGGCGCAACGCTGCTCCTGATCCGGATCGCGCGCCGCCTGCCCACGCCTCGCGTCGGCGACCTGGCTGCGTTCGGCCTCCTTACCGGGGCCGCGCTCGGCATGCGGGTTCACGGTCTGTTTCTGGTGATCTACGCCGGCTTCGCGATTGCCCTGTACATGCCGTGGCCGTGGCTCGGCCCAGGCCGCGCTCAGTGGCGTTTCCTGATCGAATTGTCGTTGCGGCTGCTGCCGGCGCTGATGCTCGCCTATGTCATCATGATTTTGGCCTGGCCGTGGGCGGGGCTGGCGCCGCTCAACCCGATCCGGGGCCTGCTCGCATTCTCCGAGTTTCATTACGAGATCCGCACCGTCCTCGCCGGCCGGGTCTACGAGATGGCGGACGTGCCGCGGCTGTATGTTCCGATCTACTTTCTGATCCGCGTGCCGCTGCTGATTCTGATCGGCGTGGCACTGGCAATGCTGTCAGTGCTGTTATCGCTGCGCGCCGCTCGATTGAGGGAACTGCATGGCAGAGATATCACCCTGGTCTCGCTAACGGTGATTTTTCCGCTGACCTGCCAAGTGATCTCCCACGGTCCCGCCTTCACCGGATTGCGGCATTTCCTGTTCGTGCTTCCCGCGCTGGCGACCCTCGCTGGCATCGGTCTCGACGCGGTCTTGTCGGCGCTTGCTGCGCGCAGTCGCGTGGTCGCCTCCGGCGGCCTTGCGATCGTGACCGGATGCTTCCTCTGGGACGCAGTGACCCTGGCAAGGCTGCACCCGTACGAATATCTGTTCTACAATCCGGTGGTCGGAGGTCTCGAAGGAGCATCACGGCGCTATGACCTCGACTATTGGTTCAGCAGCATGCCCGAGGCGCTCAATCAGCTCGAAGCCTATCTGCGGCGCACCGCGGCCGTCGATGCGAACTGGCCGGCGCAGGTCTATTCGGTCGCGGTGTGCGGCGAGCGCCTCTCGTTCGAGAAGAACGTCACGCTCCCGCAACTGCAGTTTGACTTCAAGCCGCAGTGGGAGCAGTCCGAGTTCTTCATCGCGCCGACCCATATGAATTGCGACGGCGATCTCGACGGCAAGGTAATCGCCAGCGTCGAAAGGCTTGGCGTGGTCATCGCCTACGTCAAGGACCGCCGGGCACTGATCGGGCCCGTGGCCACGGACGCGTCGAATGTACTCGCACCGGCACGCTGAAAACTGACAAATCGGGTGGCCGGAGGTTGCGGCGGTCAGCTGCCGGCCAGCGTTTCGCTCGCTGACCAGGTGCTGCGCTTCAGGTTGATGGCGAGACGGGCTGCGGATTTGCACTTTGGTCGACGGCCCGCTTGTACCATGTGAACAGCCATGCCGCGGCGGACATGATCAGGATTCCGGAAATTCCAACCAGGAAATGCAGGCCAATGCCGGCGGAGATTTCCGTCAGCAGGAAATACCCCGCGAACGCCAGCGCCACGCCGAGGCAGAAAATCTGCAGCGAATATTGTCCGCACAGGATCATGGGCCTCAGCCATGGCGATTTCAGGCCCGGCCATCCCGCCGGCACGAAGCGCACGGCAAGGACCGCCAGCGCCAGGAAGTGCGCGAACCGGAGCACATCGAAATCGGTCTTGTCGATCGGATAAATCCACTGCTCGAGCCAGTGCGGAAGGTGGTTCAGCTGCGGGAAGTACCAGGTCATGGTGACGCCGAATGCCGCGAACAGATAGGCAATAGCGGTCCACAGCGTGATCGGCGACCAAAGAATCCGTGACATCCGCCTGACGCCGCCCAACGCGCACCAGGCGCCGAACACGAACAGCAATTGCCAGGCAAAGGGGTTGAACGACCAGAAACCATTCGGATAGGCCTTCAGGTGCAGATCGTACTGCCAGGACAGCCCGTAAAGTGCGACCGAAATTACCAGCGTGAGGTTGGCGCGCCACTTTATCATCAGCAGGATCAAGGGGAGAAAAAACATCAGCACGATATAGAGCGGCAAGACGTCCATATTCAGCGGGCGGTATCTTAACAGCAGCGCCTGGATCAGGCTTTCGCCGGGCTGCTTGAGGAAATCCGCGATCTGCATTTCTTTCGCATAAAACGGTTTCTCGAGCCCGATGGTAACGTAGGAAACCTCCGCAACCAGGATCGCGAACAGCAGCACATGCGCGGCGTAAATCTGCCAGACTCGCTTCAGGATGCGCGCCGATGCGACCATGAAGCCGGATTTTACCATCGCGCGACCATAAACAAGCGCCGCAGTATAGCCTGAGATGAAGATAAAAATCTCGGCGGCGTCGCTGAACCCATAATTGCGGATCGTGAACCAGGTCAGGAGATCGGGCGATACGTGATCGATGAAGATCAGCCACAGCGCGAGCCCCCGAAACAGGTCGAGCCGCAATTCTCGTTCGTTCGAGGGAAGTGAAACGGCCGGCGTCAAGACGGACGCAGCGGGGGCGTCCTGCACGATCATACCTGCTGCGCTGGTGCTGGTTGGTAGGGGAATTCGACCGGCAATCGACACTGGTTGGCCCCGTCTTTAAGAGCTCGGCTTAAGTTTCGACAAGATGCCATCCGATTCAAGAGAACGGTCCGCATGGTATATATGGCATTGACGAGGCACAATGGCCGTTGCGAAGCGGGTTGGTAATTGGAGAGGCCCAATCCACCGCAGCGCTTTCCGAGCAATGCCTCACCACCCCAACTCTACCCGGGGGGAGGCGGGATGCTGGAACAGCGATGCATCATGCTGCAAGTGGGTTTGCGGTTACTGCTCAAGACGCGAATGTGACCGGTGATCTGAAGCCAGCCGTTGCAGGGCTTGCGGAGATAACGGCTCAGTGCGTGGGCTGTCACGCAGGCTACCGGCTAAAATAGCGTACCAAAGCCCGCTCCGTTTTTCGCGTCGATCTGACCGTCCGTCGCTCACTTCCGGTCTTCCCCGATAAGCGGCCATTCTCGGAATTGGTCAGCGTGTCTCTGATTACATGCTTCCCATCATACCCATTGGCCCGTGCAAGAGCGTATCGGCCATCTTCTTCTGCTCGTCACTGAGCACGGCGTAAAGCGGGCCCAGCGCCGCTTTCGTGGATCGCACTGCCTCGACCATCGCGGTCATCATTTTCTCCATGCGGTCGAGGCGATCAGGTGCAGTGGCCGTTTGCCCCATCATTCCTCCCTGCATCATCGTCCCTCGCATCTCACCCATCCGCTGGGCGTTGCTTCGGATAGAATTGGCGAACGTGTTCCACTGCGACAGCTGAGCGTCGGTGATTTTCAGTTCGGCCTTTAGAAACGCTATCCGCCCCTCAACGTGATCCGCCATCCCCATCATGCCCATCCCCATCATGGGCATCATGCCGCCGTGCTGCATGCCCCTCATCATAGGCATGGTGTCGCCCTGCATCATCGGTGACATGGGCGAAGAAGGGCGCTCTTGCGCAGCTGCGCCCACAATGCCGGCCACGAGTGCGACCGCTGTTACAACGAACTTGCGATGCGTCGGTTTCATGAGAGCCTCCTATGTGTTGACCTTGCCGGTCAGCGCAATCTTTCCGCTTATTGCCAAGGTCTCGTTTTTTTGCGGCGATTTCCTTAGTGAAGCTTCCCCATTTATCTGGAATGCGCATTGATCTGCGTCAACACGCGGAACGAAACTCAACTGAGCCCTGTCGCGACCCCGATATTTTGCGAAATGACAGCGACGCTCGTCAAAGGCGCGACGAATTGTGCGGTATGAACTCACAGATTTTGAATGGGCTGCCATCAGATGTGCCCGCAGATGCGCAATTGCACATCGAGGAATGACGGCAGAGAGAGAATTCTCCTTTGGGTTCAATCCGATTCCACCTGTCC
>CAVSFN010000012.1:0-12319 GCA_963727225.1 uncultured Pseudomonadota bacterium
GGTCTCGGTGCGATGATGTGGCAGCGTGACCGGGGGAGCTCCTGGGTAGTCAAATATGCTCAGCGGCCTGGGCGGCCAGCAACGTGTCGGCTTCGGCCTGTTCGTTGCTGGTCCTGTTGAAGAATGCGTTCAACAGAACGGCCGCGATCGACGTCAGGATAATGCCGTCGCCGAAAATGGGCTTCAAGACGTCCGGAAATATACGAAAGAAATTGGGTGAGACGATCGGGATCAGGCCAAAGCCGATCGCGATCGCGACGACCAGCACATTGTTTGAAGTGCGCGCGACTTAGTCCTATTATTTGAATGGACGATCCAGGCTATTGGCCAGGTCCTTTGCCTTGATCCTAGAAACCGCTATCGGCAAAGGCTAAGGTCCGTAGCGCGATCAGGACGGCTAGCAATCTCTCTGCTGATACAGCCTTCGCTTTGTGCTGAAGTTTGGCGATCAACAATAACGCAGGTAAAAATGCAGATCCGGATTAATGAAGATGATTTATTGCTGATCATTGATGTGCAGACCGATTTCTGCACCGGTGGCGCACTTGCGGTTGCCGACGGCGATGCTGTCGTGCCGGTCGTCAATCGTCTCATGGGCCGTTTTCAACATGTCGTGCTGACGCAGGATTGGCATCCGTCACGCCATAGCTCCTTTGCCTCGTCGCATCCGGGTTCTGCTCCCTTTGACATCGTCAGTATGCCATATGGCCAGCAAACCCTCTGGCCCGATCATTGCGTCCAGGGTTCATCGGGTGCGGCCTTCCATCCGCAATTGGCAACCGAGCGAGCGGAACTCGTGATCCGCAAGGGGTTCCGCCCCGAAATCGATTCCTACTCCGCATTCTATGAAAACGATCGGCGTACGCCTACCGGTTTGGCTGGTTACTTGCGCGAGCGGGGCTTGCAGCGGATCTTCCTGGCCGGGCTCGCGACTGATTTTTGTGTCTACTACTCCGCCGTGGACGCGCGCCGGCTCGGCTTCGCCGTTGTGCTCATCGAGGCCGGCTGCAGGGCGATCGATTTGGCAGGTTCGCTCGACGCTGCCTGGGCGGGCATGACCGCGGCCGGCGTGGAGCGCGTCGACGATCTTGTCTAGAGGCTTGTTCGCCTCTGATAGTCGTCAATACGCCCTTCAGCGTCTCGCTCGCCATCATTGCGTAAGGTCCCGATTGGGAAAACGCCCGGCCAAGAGGGATGGACGGCTTTGTCATGACGAGGCTCGAGCGCTGCAGAGAAAGTTATCTCATCGCAAGAACGCCGATTTTTCACCTAGCGTCATCGATCCGCATTGCGCGTCATTTGTGCTGCTCCGTGCATAAAAAAGGTGCCCGCATCGCATTGACAAGGCTGGCGGCGTTAAGACACAATCACTTGATACGTTAATGCGTGCATAGCGAAAAAGTTCTCGCGCAGCCGATGACGCCTGAGCGATGACTTTCGATGTTCGTTGTGCAACGCATGACTGTATGTACTAGAAATTGATAGCAGCGGCATTGATGCCATTCGAGGCCTTTTCGGGCCGCGGATGGCTATTTTCGTTTGTCTTCCAAAAAGATAAGAATACGCTGAACCATCGTGGCCCGCTTTCCGATAGTGGAGTAAATTGTTGGCGCCTGGCACGGTTCTTTGCTTTCCGGTGCACACCAGAGGCGGCTTATTCTATCCCGGCGGTTGCCACGCCACGCAGGGAGACGGCGAACTGTTCGGGGTGGCGATCGAACAATGCGCCACCGTCTCCCTGGAGGTCGACGCCATCAATGACTGGAGCTGTGCCCGGCCGGGGCTTGGGCGGGAAAACTTCCTGGTACCGCTCGGCCGCTGGAAGATGCGTCGTGCGTCGCCCATCGCGAACCGGTGCGCGGGACGAGCGCCGGCTACGGCCTCGATGAGATCAACGCTTACATGCTTCTCAGTCAAGCAGGACGCATCCGGCTCGGAAACATGGTCGATCCGAAAGTTACCGTGGGTGCGTCGATCATAAGAAAATATCTGGCTTCATGATGCATCGACAACAACGAGGAGGAGTACTGCAATGAAGGTCAATCGCAGACGGTTCTTACAGAGTACGGCTGCCGCCGCCGCTGCCGGCGCGTTTTCTTCCAGCGCCTGGGCGGACGAACCGATTGGCGTGGCGAGCGTCCACGATCTCTCGGGCGGACTGGACATTTACGGCAAGCCGATGGTCGATGCTCTCACGCTTGCGGTCGAAGAGGCCAACGCGGCTGGCGGCCTTCTTGGACGGCAGATCAAGCTGATCAGTTACGATACCCAATCGAATATGCAGCTCTACACGCAGTTTGCGCAGCAGGCGGCGCTAAAGGACAAGGTTGCCGTCGTGCATGGCGGCATTACCTCGGCTTCGCGTGAGGTTGTCCGGCCCGTGCTCGACCGCTTCAAGACTCTTTATTTCTACAACACTCAATACGAAGGTGGCGTCTGCGACCGCAACCAGTTCGATACCGGGGTCACCCCGGCTCAGACCGTGGAAAAGCTGGTGCCCCACGCCATGAAGAAATGGGGCAAGAAAGTTTATGTCATCGCAGCCGATTACAACTACGGCCAGATCACGTCGCAATGGGTGAAGAAATACGTCACCGATAATGGCGGCGAAGTCTTGTCGATCGACTTCTTCCCGCTCGACGTCACCAATTTCGGCTCGACCATCTCGAAAATCCAGGCGGCGAAGCCGGACTTTGTATGGTCGGCGCTGGTTGGCGGCGCGCATATCTCGTTCTACCGTCAGTGGGCGGCTGCCGGCATGCGCAAGAGCATTCCGATGGCGTCGACCACCTTTGCCGTCGGCAACGAGCACATCGTATTGTCACCCGACGAATGCAACGGCATGCTGGTCTGCTACAATTACTTCCAGGACCTGAAGAACAAGACCAACGAAGCCTTCGTTGCCGCTTTCCACAAGCGTTTCGGCGACGATTATCCCAACGTCACCGAACTCGCCATGGGGACATATCAGGGCTTCCGCCTCTGGGCCGAGGGGGTCAAGAAAGCCGGCAGCATCGATCGCCTCAAGGTCATCGAGGCGCTGGAAACCGGAATCAGCATCGATGCGCCCTCGGGCAAGGTCACGATCGATCCGCCGACCCACCACTGTGTGCTCGATGTTCATATCGCCGAGGTCAATGACAAGAAGCTTAAGGTGCTGGAAGATTTCGCGCAGCAGAAGCCTTCGGACACCGCGGCGGTTTGCGATCTCATCAAGAACCCGAACGACAACCAGCAATATGTCATCAAGATCTGAGGCCGGATTGGCCTTCGGATCTGGTTGGGAATGGTGAACGTGGATCTCATTGCTCTCCTGGCGATCCAGGTCCTTTACGCGATTGCTAGCCTGGCGCTGATCAGCGTCGGGCTGGCGATTATTTTCGGCATGATGCGGGTTATCAATCTCGCCCATGGCGAATTCCTGATGCTCGGCGGCTACGCGGCGATCGTTGCCACTAGCCACGGCATCAGCATCTGGATCGCCATCCTGGTGGTGGCACCGGTCGTCGTCGGCATCATCGGTATCATCATCGAACGGACGATCATCCGCTTCCTCTATGGCCGCATGATCGACACCATGCTTGCGACCTGGGGACTGAGCCTCTTTCTGGTCGGTTTGACGACGGCAATCTTCGGCAACACCACGGTCGGCATCTCGGCACCGCTCGGCAGTTTCCAGATCGGCGCCTATCGCACCAGCGGATACACGCTGTTCGTCATTGCGGTGGCGGTCGTCGTACTGGCGGGTATTTTTGCCGTGATGCGCTGGACGCGGCTCGGCCTGATTGCCCGCGGTACGATGCAGAACGCCAACATGGCGGCAGCGCTTGGTGTCAATCCGCCACGTGTTTACGCCGTAACGTTCGGCATCGGCGCCGCCCTGTCAGGTCTTGCGGGTGCGGTGCTGGCGCCGGTCTCCGGCGTCTTTCCGACCATCGGCGTGGCCTATGTCGCCAAGTCGTTCATCACCGTGATCGGAGGGGGCGCCGCCATTCTCAGTGGAACGGTTTCCGCATCCGCGCTGTTCGGAACGATCAATCAGGTCGCGACCTTTGCCACCACGCCGGTGTTCGGTGAGGTAGCATTGCTTGCCGCCGCGATTGTCCTCATCCGTCTCCTGCCGCAGGGGATCACCGGCCGCTTCTTCCGGAGAGGCCTGTGAACTTTCGGGCTCTCAATTTTCTCGGCCTCGCACTGGTTGGCATCGTCGGCATCACCTTCCTGATCCTGACGCCGCGTTTCGCCGAGCTTGATACCGTACTTGAACTTACGATCTACATGATCATGGCGATCCTGGCGCTCAGCCTCGCGCTGATCTGGGGTTACGGCGGCATTCTCTGCTTCGGCCAATCGGCCTTCTTCGGCCTGGGCGCCTATACCTATGCCATCGCCATGTTCAATATCGGCGAGAGCACGATCCCGCTTTTGCTGGCGATCGCCGTGCCGGCAGCGTTCGCCGCGCTGCTCGGCTATTTCATGTTCTACGGGCGCATCAGCGACGTCTATCTCGGCGTCATTACGCTGACGGTGACGCTGATCCTGTTCAATTCGGTGAATTCGACCGCCGGTCCGGAATTCCATATCGGCACCGCCCGGCTCGGCGGTTTCAACGGCATTCCGGGAATTCCGCCGCTTAATTTCCCCGGCAACAAGGCGGCGGTGATCGATCTTGAAGGCATGTTCTATCTTGCGACCGCGGCGCTGCTGGTCACCTATTTCGGACTGCGCCTGTTGCTGGCCAGCCGGTTCGGCCGCATCATCGTCGGTATCCGGGAAAACGAACGGCGCGCCGAACTCCTGGGATACGATCCCCGGGCCTACAAGCTTGCGACCTTCACCATTGGCGGCGCGCTGGCCGGTTTCGCCGGATGCCTCTTCGCCAATTGGGGAAACTTTGTAAGCCCGACTATTTTTGGACTGGCGCAATCCGCGCAAATCATCATTTGGGTCATCGTCGGCGGCCGCGGCACGCTGATCGGTCCGATCGTCGGTTGCATTGGTATCCAATGGCTTACCACGGCGCTGGGCGCGAACCAGCCCAGCGGCTCGGATTGGTGGACGAAGATCTTGGCCAATGCGCCGCTCATCCTTGGCGTAATCCTGGTCGCGTTCGTGCTTCTTGTGCCCAAGGGGCTGGTGCCGACGCTCGGCGATTTCGGGCAATGGTTGCTGGCCTCGCGCACCCGGCGCGCGGCCGCAAGCCTTGAGCCCAAACCGGCAGAGGAGGAGGGGTGATGGCTGCGCCGCTTCTTCAGACCCGCGATCTCAGTATGCACTTCGGTGGCGTCAAGGCGGTACGCAACGTCAACTTCAGTCTGGCCGAAGGCGAGCTGCGTTGTCTGATCGGCCCGAACGGTGCGGGAAAAAGCACGTTCTTCAAGATGCTCACCGGCCAGCTGCAGCCGAGCCACGGCAAGGTGCTGTTCGGCGGTCACGATATCTCCCGCGCCCACGCCCACCAGATTGCCCGTCTCGGCATGGGCATCAAGACCCAGGTACCAAGCGTCTTCGACGGTTTGAGCGTACGGGAGAATATCTGGCTCGCGGCCACCCGGATCCATTCAGGCGAGCGTGCCAATGCCGTGGCCGACGAGATGCTGGAGCGTATCGGCCTCACCGGCGCGGCAGGGCGCCTGGTCGGCCAGCTTGCTCACGGTCAGCGGCAGTGGGTTGAACTCGGCATCGTGTTGTCGACGGATCCCCAGCTGATATTACTCGATGAACCGGCCGCCGGCATGACGCATGAGGAGGTGCACAAGACCGCCGAGCTGGTTCGCGAGATCAATCGCAGTAAGGCTCTCATCGTCGTCGAGCACGACATGCAGTTCATCCGCATGATCGCCACGCAGGTGACGGTGTTCAACCAGGGCAGCATACTGGTAGAGGATACCGTGGAAAATATCCTGCGCAATCCGCTGGTACGCGACATCTATCTCGGCAAACAGGCGGTCGCATGATGCTCAATGTCGATGGGCTCCGCACAGGCTATGGCCGCATTCCGATCCTCAACGGCGTGAGCTTTGCGGTTAACGAGGGCGAATTCATCGGAATTCTCGGTCATAACGGCATGGGCAAGACGACGCTGCTCAAGGCGTTGATGGGCTTCCTGCCGGCGACCGGCGGTTCAGTGCGCTTTGACGGTAACGATGTGACAGCGGCTGAGCCTTATCATCGGGCGCGGCTGGGGTTCGGTTATGTGCCGCAGGGGCGCGAGATTTTTCCCGGTCTTACGGTTCACGACAATCTGCGCATGGGGTGCACCAAGCAGGCCGGTGCCGAACAGGATACCATCGGCTCGGTGCTGGAAGCATTTCCCCGCCTGAAACCGCTTCTTGACCGCCAGGGCGGCGCCCTGTCGGGCGGCGAACAGCAACTGCTGGCGATCGCGCGTTGCCTTTGCGGCAAGCCGCGCCTTGTCCTGCTCGACGAACCGACGGAGGGCATCCAGCCCTCGATCATCGACGAGATCGTCGAGACCTTGCAACGGCTACGCAACAACAGCGGACTGACCTTGATCCTGGTCGAGCAGAACCTCGATTTCATCGCCGCACTTTCACACCGGATTCTCATCATTCAAAAGGGGATGATCACCAGCGAAGTGGCGCCGAGCGATCTCGGCGGCGCCGGTCTGGTCGGAGAATTTATCGGAATCACCACGTAAGCCCGATCCAGCGGGCAGATCACAGGGAGAGAAGCCATGGCCGTCAGAAGACCCACCCTCGATCAGTTGCGCAGCGTCGCCGAGGATCTCGGTATGCATATGGGCGAGGAGGAGCTCAAATCCTACGATGCCTTGATGCAGGGAAATTACGCCGCCTACGACCTGGTCGATGCCATGCCGGATTACATCCCGGCCGTGACCTACCCTCGAACGCCCGGCTACCGTCCCGAGGGCGACGAAAACAAGCACAACGCCTGGTACGTCAAGACCACGATCAAGGGCGCATCGAGCGGCAAGCTCGCCGGCAAGACGATCGCGCTAAAGGACAATGTCAGTCTGGCTGGGGTGCCGATGATGAACGGCGCCTCGACGCTCGAAGGCTACGTCCCGACCACCGACGCCACCATCGTCACGCGCATCCTCGATGCCGGCGGCACCATCCTCGGCAAGACGCATTGCGAGTATTTCTGTTTTTCCGGCGGCAGCCACACCAATGCGACCGGTCCGGTCCACAACCCTCACAAGATGGGATATTCGTCCGGCGGGTCGTCTTCGGGCAGTGGCGTCGTGGTGGCCACCGGTGAAGCCGACATGGCGATCGGCGGCGACCAGGGCGGATCGATTCGTATCCCGGCTTCGTTTTGCGGAATCTATGGAATGAAGGGAACGCATGGCCTCGTTCCCTATACCGGGGTAATGCCGATCGAGATCACCCTCGACCATACCGGACCGATGACCCGCAACGTGCGCGACAACGCGCTTCTGCTCGAGGTGCTGGCCGGTCCGGACGGCCTTGATCCGCGGCAGGTGGCACCCAAGGTCGCGAGCTACACGCAAGCGCTCGAAGGCGGCGTCAAAGGGATTGCGCATCGGGATCGTCAAGGAAGGTTTTGGACTTCCCGCCTCCGAGCGCGACGTCGATGCCAAGGTCATGGCAGGCGCGCAGCTTTTCAAGAAGCTCGGCGCAACTGTCGATGAAATCTCGGTTCCCATGCATCTTTTGGGCCCGGCCATCTGGCTGCCGATCGCGGCCGAAGGCGGTACCGAATTCATGATGAAAGGCAACGGGATGGGGACCAATTGGCGCGGTCTCTACGATACCGCGTTGCTCGATGCTCACTCCGCCTGGGTCCATCGTGCCGACGAATTATCTGACAGCCTCAAGATCACGATGCTGGTTGGCCATTATTTCACTAAGCATTACCGAGGCCATTTCTACGCCAAGGCGCAAAACCTGAACCGAAAGCTGCGGGCCGCCTATGACGCGGCGCTCGGCAACTACGATCTGCTGCTGATGCCAACCTTGCCGATGAAGGCAACGCCGTTGCCGCCGCCAGATGCGCCGCGCGAACTGTATATCCAGCGTGCCTTCGAAATGGTGCCCAACACGGCGCCCTTCAACGCATCGGGGCATCCGGCGATGAGCATCCCCTGCGGGATGAGCGACGGGCTGCCGATCGGGCTCATGCTGATCGGAAAGTACTTCGACGAGCCGGTGATCTATCGCGCCGCTGCGGCGTTCGAAGACGCTGGCGACTGGACCAAGATGTAAGTCAACGATGCGGCCTGCCGCGCATGGTGGCAGGCCGCGGTGTCATCAACGGAGGTGACTGTGAATCTCAAATTAAATGGCAAGAACGCGCCAGGTGATGTGACAGAGTGACCCTGGCAGGGCTCCCGGACGCTCAAATATGTTCAGCGGCCTGGGCGGCCAGCAACGTGTCGGCTTCGGCCTGTTCGCTGCTGGTCCTGTTGAAGAATGCATTCAGCAGAACGGCCGCGATCGACGTCAGGATAATGCCGTCGCCGAAAATGGGCTTCAAGACGTCCGGAAAGATACGAAAGAAATTGGGCGAGACGATCGGGATCAGGCCAAAGCCGATCGCGATCGCGACGACCAGCACATTGTTGCGCTGACCGGCGTAGTCGACGGTCGACAGAATCTTGATGCCCGTCGCTGCCACCATTCCGAACATGATAAAGCCGGCGCCGCCGAGAACGCATTGCGGCACCGAAGCGACGATAAAGGCGAGTTTCGGAATAAGGCCCAGCACCAGCATGATAACGCCACCCATGACGCAAACCCAGCGGCTGTAGACGCCGGTGACGCCGACAAGGCCGATGTTTTGCGAATAGGAGACGTAGGGGAACGTATTGAAGATCGCGCCGATGATGGTGCCGAGAGAATCGGCTCGAAGGCCGCGTTTCACGTCTTCGGGTTCGACTTTCCGGCCGGTCATGGCGCCGAGCGCGAGAAACATCCCGGTTGCTTCGATAAAGACGATAGTCATGACCAGGCACATGGTCAGGCACGGGACCAGATAAAACTCCGGCAGGCCGAATTGCAGGGGCCATACGACACGCACCAGTGGTTCATTCTGGATTCCGGAAAAATCGGTCCAGCCCAGCGCGATGGTGACGAGATAGCCGACCGTGATTCCGATCAGAACGGCCATGTTCTGAAGAAAGCCGGTGGTGAATTTGATGACGGACAGGATCACGAGCAGAACCAGGGCGGCGATCAGCAGATAACCCGCGGCGCCGAAATCGGCCGCCGCCGCACCGCCGCCGGCCCAGTTGACGCCAACGCGCGTCAGAACCACCCCGATCATGGTGATGATCGTGCCGGTGACGACCGCAGGGAAAAACCGCAGCACATATTTGACGAACGGCGCGACGCATAGTCCGAAGATGCCGCCGATCAGGACGGCACCGTATATTCCGGTCAAGCCAACACCAGGCATGGCGGCCATCGCCAGCATCGGGGAGATCGCCACAGCCGTCACGCCCATGATGATCGGAAGCCGGATTCCGAACGGGCCGAAACCTATGGTCTGGATCAGCGTCGCGATCCCGCAAGCGAACAGATCGGCGTTGATCAGCATCGCGATCTGGTCTTTGGGAAGATGAAGCGCGCCGCCAAGGATCAAAGGCACCGCAACGGCATTGGCGTACATCACGAGGACGTGCTGCAGGCCGAGCGCAAACAGCTTGGGCAGTGGCAGAACTTCATCGACGGGATGGACGGCATCGGTCATTGCAAGGCCCCGACCCTAGAATGCGTATTCTCTTGCGGCATTGCATGCCCATGTTGTGCGCTTGCCTGCACAAAGATGGTGCAATGGAGAAGTCCGCAAGATGCGGGAGGATGCCATGGCTGGTACCGTTGGCGCGGCCCTTGGTTTTCCGATTGGCGCGCCGGTCACTCCAAATCCCACGGCGCCACCGGCAGGAAATTGGCAACCAGCGCGTCGACGGTTGCGCGTACCCGCGGCAGCAGGTCGCGGGCACGCGGCCACAGCGCGTGGATCGGCGAATGTTCCGCGGTCGCATGGGACAGAACCTGGATCAGGCGGCCGGCACGCAACTCGTGGTGAACGAGCCAACTCGGCAGACGGGCGATCCCGATACCCGCGACCGCCGCATCGAGTATCGCATCGCCATAGTTGATGCTGTGGCGTCCGGCGACCTTGACGGTGGTGAAATTCCCCGTTTCATCGACGAGCTGCCAGGAAACCGGTCGATTGCCGTTCATCAGTTCAAGGCAATCATGCTCGACGAGCTCGTCCAGCGAACGGGGCGTGCCACGTCGCGCGAGGTAACTCGGCGCGGCGCAAATGATCCATTTCTGATTGCCCAGGAAGCGCGCGATCAGCCCCAGCCGTTCGTCGGGTTCGCCGAGGCGGACCACGAAATCGATACCCTCCTCGATCAGATCGACATGTCGGCCGGTGAAGGAGACGTCGAGTTGCAGCCCCGGATTGGCTCGCTCGAGCTCAAACAGGATCGGTAACACCCAGCGCCGGCCGAACGATATGGGCAGACTGACGCGGAGCCTGCCCGATACTGACTGACGATGCGCCGCCAATCTGGTCTCCGCTTCGTCGAGTTCGGTCAGTACCGAGAGACATGTCTGGTAGAAGGCTTCCCCCGCCTCCGTTCGGTTGAGACTTCTCGTCGTTCGCTCAAGAAGACGAATGCCGAGCCGGTCTTCCAATCGCGCGACGCTTTTGCCGACCGCCGATCTGGTCAGCCCGAGCCGATCGGCGGCTGCGGCGAAGCTGCCGGCCTCGACCACGCTGACGAAGACGGCGATCCCCTGCAGGTGTCGCGAGCTGTCGCGGAGCGCGCGATTGCGGACTTTCATGGCCCCAATCTCCGGAAAACTTGTCCGCCCGTCCCCAGAGCGAAAGCCACTATGTTCGATCTCCGAGGTCCGAGCAAACCGGGACGAGACGAGCGATGCAAAAAGATACCGTGACCGAAAGACCAGCACAAAGCGAATTGTCCGACGCGGTATAGCGCGCTTGCCGCGTGCTTGCTCCTCCCCGCACGTCCGTGTCGCGTCGACGCAGGCCGCAACAGTGACGGAATTGCGCGAGAAGTCGGCGAGGCGACCCACATGCTTCTGCTGGAAAAGAACCGCCTCCAGGCCTTCAAAGCCATCCGCGATTTCTATGACGAGACATTCACTCCTGCCCGCTGATCGCGCGCGGGAATACATCGACACCATCAAACCTTTCGAACCAGGAGCATTCCATGAAACACCTCTTTCTCGCAGCCGCATTATTGGCGGTGCCTCTTTCAACCTACGAAATCGCAATGCCTCACCCAGCTACTGCCGCGGAATCCGTTGTTGCACAACGACGTGCACAGGCGCCAGGCTTCTATCAATTCCGCCTTGGAGATTTTCAGATCACCACGCTGTCGGACGGAACTGTGCCGCAGGATCTGTACAAGCTGCTGATCGGCACCGATCAGCAGGAAATCGACACACTTCTGAAACGGGACTTCGTCCAGAACCCGATCGAAATTTCGATCAACGCCTTCGTGATCGATACCGGGAGCAAGCTTGTTCTCGTCGACACCGGGGCCGGGCAGCTGTTCGGCCCCGGCTATGGCGGAAAGGTCGTCTCCAGCCTGAAGGCGGCCGGCTACGAGCCCGAAAATATTACGGACATTCTCATCACCCACATCCATACCGACCACACGGGCGGGCTGGTCTCGGGTGGCAACCTCGTGTTCCCCAACGCCGTGGTTCACGTCGGCAAGCCCGACGTCGACTTCTTCATGAATCCCGAAAACATCAAAAAATCGGGCTACGACAAGAAGTATTTCGATGAGGCGGCGCTGACCGTGGGGCCCTCCCAGAAGGCAGGAAAACTGCAACCCTTCGAGGGCCGAACCGAAATCCTTCCAGGCATCACGGCCATTCCGACGCCGGGACATACGCCGGGCCACGCCTTCTACCTCGTCGAAAGCAAGGGACAGCAGATCGAGTTCTGCGGCGATATTGCCCATATCGCCCCGGTCCAGTTTCCAAAGCCTGCGGTCACCATCGTCTACGACGTCGATACGAAGAAAGCGGCGTCGCAACGCGCCGATCAGTTCAAGGATCAGGCCGAGCAGGCGCGGCTCGTTGCATTTGCCCACATGCCCTATCCGGGGATCGGCCATGTGCGCAAGGACGGCGATGGTTACCTCTGGGTTCCGATCGTCTACCGCGATCGCTCCGGAAACTGAGTATATCCACGCGCGGTGCTGCGGGCTCAAGGCCCGCGGCACATTTCCCGATCGCGCAAGCGCCCAAAGTTTCGCGCTCAACAGGACCCACATATGATGGCCACGATCGCGGTGTCTTCGGATGGTGCGTCACGA
>CAVSFN010000013.1:0-113408 GCA_963727225.1 uncultured Pseudomonadota bacterium
CCGAACGCTTCATGCGTGCTGTGCAACAGATTGCCCGAACCATCCAGAACGTTCAGCGTGGCTGCGACGCCGTTGGTCTGGCCTGAGATCAGGTTGAGCGCGCCTGGAGTTCGAGGGGCCGAATTGCGTCGTGTAATTGTTGTCATTCAAGGCGAAATGCTGGGCATAATTCCATAGTCCGGTGAGGGTGTTGCCGTCGTAATATCCCATCACCAGCGCCTTGCTGCCGATGCCGGCCGGCGGCGGACCCGCGGTTCCGACATAGGCCGGGAAGCCGTCCATCTTGCCGTTGTCGTATGCGCTTTCCTCCGGGCTTTCATTGTGGCCCTGATCGGCGGTGAGCGCCTGCGACGGCGACAGCCGGAACGGGTTCGATGCGCTGGCGCCGTTGGTCTTGCTGTTGTCAGGTGCGGCGGGAGCATTGGGATTGCTGTTGGGATTGTTGTTGAGAAGATCGATGCCCGCAAGCGGCCCGAAATGATTGTTCACGTCAAGCGGGTTCTGGAGATTGTTGACTTTCGGTGTGTGCTTCGACGCCGTGAACGGCGTCTCGCCAGGACAAATTCAAAGCGTTCGGATAGGTGCCGAAATAATGATCAAACGAGACGTTCTCCTGAAAGATCACAACGACATGCTTGATGGGCGTTGCCGTGCGGATGTGATGGAAATCATCGGAATTGCGGCCGCGATCACCATCGGCGACGGCGCTCGCACCCGCGAGTGCGAGGGCCAGAGCGGATACCAAACCTAGGGCTGTTGGCAAACGCATTGGGATTGCCTCCTTTTTTTTGAAGAGTTGAAATCGAAAGATGATGAGAGTTTGACGTGGCGACCAAGTTGGTGCCGCGCGGAATTTTTCAGAGCCGGGTCACAGGCGGACGAAAATTTTGTGACATCTGATTAAATCAAGGCGGCCGGCGAAGGACACCGCAATTCTTCAGGTGTCGGCGCCACTCTGCTTTCCTTGAAGTTTCGTCAAGGCAAAAGGGCCCCGAGCATGCGGGGCCCTTCCGGAACCTTGTCTTTCTGTTGTCGCAATTCAACGATTGTCCCACATGCCGGGCAGCACCGGCGTGTGTTCGATGCGCACCGATTTCAGCGCCTCGGGATCGATGCCGAGCGCGTGCAGGATCGTCGGCGCGACTTGCGAGGTGGCGACCGGGGTCTTCAGCACGACGCTCGCGAAAGCGCGGGTTGGAGACGATCAGCGCGACATTGGTGTCGCCGAAGCTCAGGCCGCCGTGCTCGGCGTTCTTCGCCGTCGAACCCGTGTAGATGGTGCCGTAGTTCGGCTGCACGATGATGTCGGGCGTGCGGCTGTCGTTCGCCGGATCGTTGAACTTGAGCTTCAGCTCGTCGCCGGCCAGCACTTCATCGATGAACAGCGCCTTGGCGTTGGTGTTCAGATAGTCGGTCACCGCCTGCGTCTGGCTTTGGTCCTGCAGCCAGATCAGCGCGACGTCGTCGTCCTGCACGAAGCCGCAGGGGCCGGTGGTGCAGGCGTTGGCGCTGGCGATGGCCAGCGCCGCCGGGTTGGTTCCGGCGTCCGGCAGCGCCGCGACGAGATCCGCGAAATGGCCCGGCTTGTTGACCTTCGCCGGGTTGATCGGCGACTGGCCGTGCTTGGCGCTGACGATGAACAGCGTGGAGTCGTAGATGCCTGCGCTCTTGAGCGCCTCGATCATGCTGCCGAGGGCTTCGTCGGTCTTCTGCAGGCCATAGGCGAGAACCGCGGTCGGCGTGCCGGCGCCATCGACGATAGCCGCCGGGCATTGCCGGTGTGGGTGCTCTGCGGGCAGCTGCCGTCACCGTTGTCCTTGGCCAGCTTCTGTCCGACGCTCACCGCCTGGAAGTTCATCCCGAACACGGCCGGGAACGCCGCCGGCCGGCGTGCCGTCGTGGTTGAGGCCATGGATTTCGTTGATGATGGCGGCGACCTTCATCTGGTCGTTGGCGACCGTGCAATCCACGCTGACCGTGGCGTCGAGGCCGCCGACATTGGTGATTTCCGGCGTGTAGAGATCATCAACGCCCTTGCCCGACGGGCCGTTGACGAGGTCGTAGGCCGGGTGCTTGTCCGCCCACGCGGTGTGGCCGCCCTTGCTCTTGACCACTTCGAAGATCGTGTTGGTCTTGAGCGCGTCGTGCGGAAACACCGGCACGCATTTGCCGTACTCGTTGCGTCCGCGCGGCAGCTTGGTCGGATCGATGACGTTCTGCGAGACGTTGCCGGGTCGTACTGGTCGATGCTTTCGTCGAACACCATCGTGTTGCCGGCGCGGCCCGCTGCAGGTCATGTTGGTCGGATCGAATAGCGTGCGGTCGTAGCTCACGTCGTAGAACAGGCCGTGGGTGATCGGCGAGCCGCCGGTCACCAGCGCCAGCAGGCCGGGGAAAGAGTCCGAGTTGGCGGGCGTGCGGGCGTTGGTGTAGGTGACGCCGTGGCTGGACAGTTCGGCCAGAGCGGAGTTCGGATGGCTCTCGACATAGCGCGCCACGTCGAGCGCGTGCAGCCCGTCGACGCTGATCAGCAGCACATGGTCGACATCGGCGGCTTGCGCGGTCGCGCCAAGGGCCACCCCGGCCAACAGGCTAAGGGCAATCCTTTTGAGTATCATAACGATGTTCTCCGGAATATTGGTGGGCGAGGCGGCGACTGTGGCAGTCGAACATTTCATGGCGATGACCGGATCATGGGGCAGGGCTTTTACGAACCTGTTGGTGTCGGCAATATTGATCGCATCGCGGTGAAGCGATTGCGCCAAATAGCTTTCGGTCTCTGTCGCACCGCGTTCTTACGATTGTAACAGAGCGCGGGCAAAATTTCCGACGAGCGCAACGACACAACAAGCGTTGCTGGCGCTGGGGACATATATTGGGGCCATATATGATGAAACAAATCGCGGGATCGCATTTGTTGGTTGGGTTGCGGATCTTCCAATCCAGCGTGGCCGTCATGTTATTTGTTTCCGGCCTGGCGGGCGGCATGGTCGCCCTTGCCGACGACGAGAGCGATGGATTCAGACCAGGAAACCTGCTGGTGAGCCGGGCTGTCTACGACAACAATGTGAAAAATGTCGTGGCCGGGACGACGCTATTGCCGCCGAACTGCGTCGGACCCGCGTGTGTGACGGCAACGGATAGCGGAACCTACCCGAGTGTCTGGAATAACTCGCTCGTCGAAGGCAGTTTCGGCATCACCGCGAAGATCGTGCTGGATCAGCTCAAGCCTTCCGGGTCGCTGGTCAACTCGCTCGAAGTTCCCAGCAGTGAAGAGCAAGGGGTCTCTCCGAACCGGGTTCAGATGGTCACCAGCTTTCCATCTAAATCGGAAATCGCGCTCAATTTGTCGACCGATGGCCGTTCCGTGACGTTCATGGGTTATCTTGCGCCAGTTAATGCGCTCGACGTCTCTAATTCCAATACGCCGGCCGTGGTCGATCCCACCAACCCCGTCACCCAGAGCAATTTCCGCGTGGTCGCGGCAGTTGACGAGCACGGGCGGTTTCGCTTCACGAAAACCAACGCATACAGCGGCAATAACGGCCGGGCCGCGATACTGAATGACAAAAACGGCGCGAACATCCTCTACACGAGCGGCAATGCCGGCAACGGTGCAAATCCTCAGCCTAACGGAATCATCATCGGCGCAGGCACCCAGATTCTCACGGCGGAGCGAAAGCCACTGGTCGCGCAGGATCCGGGCTTGCCGACGCCGGTCGGCAGCTTCAGCATCACGCAACTGGGGCTGAAGGCGGACAAGGTCGGCAAAGACACCAACTTTCGCGGCCTCGCGATCTTCAACAACGTCCTCTATACGACCAAGGGAAGCGGCGGCAACGGTATCAACACCGTCTACTTCGTCGACACCACGGGATTCGATAGCGCGGGCAGGCCGCTGGCATGCCCCAATGGTGTCGGTCTTCCCGGAACCTCCGCCAGTCTGCCAACCGCGCCGATTTTCTACGACGCCACGGTTCTGCAAACCAAGGGCGTAACCCCATACAATATGTGCATTCTGAAGGGGCTTCCGACGGCGACTAAAAGTACGACGTCGTTTCCATTCGGGATCTGGTTCGCCGACGCCAAGACTCTTTATGTCGCGGACGAAGGCGACGGTACCAACACCTACGATCCGGTGACGGGCAGCTATGCAGCGGCAGCCAAGCAGACCGGGGCGGGCCTGCAAAAGTGGATCTTCGACTCGAGCCTCGGTGCATGGAAACTCGCATACGTGCTGCAGGCAGGATTGGGGCTCGGCGTTCCCTACACCGTCGCCGATTATCCGACAGGCCAAAATCCCAGGACCGGGCTGCCATGGTCGCCGGCGACCGACGGACTTCGCAACATCACGGGCCGCGTCAATGGCGACGGCACCGTCACGCTCTGGGCGATCACCTCGACTGTCAGCGGAAACGGTGACGAGGGTGCCGATCCAAACAGACTGGTCATGATCACCGACAGCCTGGGAGCGGCCAGCCTTCCCGCAGGCGAGAGCTTCACGACCATTCGGGCCGCCGGCTTTGGCGAAGTGCTTCGTGGGGTATCGTTCACACCAGGCACCGACCTCGCCCGACGCGAACACGCGAATGATGGCTCGTGCTCAAGAATCCACGCCATTGACCGGCACGATGATGACTGTCGGGACACGGACTGACACTTGATCAGCGAATGGTCGGTGAAGCCGCCGACCGCGACGAGAGTGCGAGTGAACTTCGGGTGTAAACGCCCGTGGCGCTCGCACGGCTTTTGCGCGCGGTGGACCTCGTTGAGCCGCACTACGCGCGGATAACTGGCCGGACTTGCCTCCAGTATTTCCTTGCTACCGCTGACCTCGAGCAGTGCCCGTTACTTCAGTCGCGGTCGCGAAGGAAGTTTGCAGCCCTTCCGCAGCGGCTCAGCGAAATGTTTCTGATCATGTCATGCAATCGGAAAATGCGCGTCATCGTCGCCGAATAATAACGACCCCGTTGCCGTGACCTTCAAAAATCCAACAGGAGAAAGCTATGCTAAAAATAGCGCTCGCGCGCAGGGTTGGCCTGCTCGGAGTTTCGCTGGCGGCCCTTGCGCTTTCGCAAGGTGTTCGCGCAGAGGACGGACCTGATCATGCCGCCGATCCGGTCAAGACCGCATCACCGATCAAGCATGTCATCATCATCGTCGGCGAAAATCGCAGCTTTGATCATCTGTTCGCCACCTACAGGCCGAAGTCGGA
Organism: uncultured Pseudomonadota bacterium; assembly: GCA_963727225.1. GTDB lineage: Bacteria > Pseudomonadota > Alphaproteobacteria > Rhizobiales > Xanthobacteraceae > Bradyrhizobium. The sequence goes on from CAVSFN010000013.1 coordinate 5,216, forward strand.
CGACGAACGGGTGTTGAACCTGCTGTCCGAGCGCATCGTCAAGGAAGACGGCACTCCCAACGAAAATTTCGACAGGGCTCATCAGTTTCAACTCGCCTCAGCGCCGAATGGCGGCAAGTACTTCATCAGTGTAGGGTCCGCCAACAAGTCACTGTATTCGATGCTGCCTGCACCTGATCTCGCCGGGGTACAAAACCCGCCGGGCGCTGCGATTCTGGGCCTGCCGGGCGGCGATCCAGGACTGCCTGCCGCCGACCAGTTCCTGTTCGGAACCGGCGGCACCGGTCTTCCAAACAGTGTCGGCCCGGATATCCGCATCACCAACGTCAATACCCTGCCGCCCGGGCCTTTCCAGCTGACCGGCCCGACCATGCCTTATGATGCCTATACCGGCGATACCATCCACCAATTTTTCCAGATGTGGCAGCAGATGGATTGCGCCATCGACAAGGAACACGTCACGCCGCGCAATCCCACCGGCTGCCTTCACGATCTGCAATCGGCCATCACTACGACATACTCGACGCCGCCGGGCGGCACGCCGCACGACACCGGTCAGACGATGGCGTTTTTCAACATGCAGAAGGGCGATGTGCCCTATCTGAAATCCCTCGCCGACCAATACACCATGAGCGACAATTATCATCAGCCGGTGATGGGCGGAACCGGGCCGGACAGCGTGGCGCTGGGTTTTGCCGACCAGGTGTTCTTCAGCGACGGGCACGGCAACGCCGCGACGCCGCCCTCCACCAGCATCTACAATCCCGATCCACAGCCCAATACGCTCAACGAGTACACCTCGCGGAAGCAGTGGTTCAATTGCTCCGATCCGGCGCAGCCAGGGATCAAGCCAATCCGGGACTACTTAGGCAAGCTGCCCTACACGGTCCAGAGCAAGTGCGATCCGGGTCACTATTACAACGCGGTGAACATCGATCCGGCATGGACGCCGCAAGGTACGTCGAGCCCGGCCGGTGCCATTCCGCCGGTCACCATGACCAGCATCGGCGATCTCTTGAGCGCGAAGAACATCCCGTGGAAGTATTATGGTGGCAGCTACAACGTCTCCGGGACCGGTGCGCCGCTCGACGGGATCTATTGCAACATCTGCAACCCGTTTGAATATCAGCTGAACTATCCGGCAATGCGCGCCGACCATATGCGTGACGTTACCGATCTGTTCAACGATCTGAAGAACGGCACGTTGCCGGCGGTGTCTTACGCCAAACCAGACGGCGCCATGGACGGCCATCCGGCATCATCGAAATTCGACCTGTTCGAGGCGTTCGCCAAGAACATCATCGAGCTCGCCCAGAGCAACAAGGAGCAATGGAAAAGCACGGTGATCTTCGTCACGGTAGACGAGGGTGGCGGATACTATGACTCCGGCTTCATCCAACCGGTCGATTTCTTCGGTACCGGGCCGCGCATTCCGATGATTGCGGTTTCACCATTCTCACGCGGCGGCCATATCACCCACGTCTATGGCGAACATTCGTCCTTTGTGAAGTTCGTCGAGCGGAATTGGTATCTCGGCAAGCTCAGCGACCGCAGCCGCGATAATCTGCCCAATCCGCGCGCCGACGGTGACAATCCCTATGTTCCCGTCAACATGCCGGCGATCGGAGATCTGTTCGATATGTTCGATTTCGACAGAGATCATGATCATGATGGGGGCGGCGACCGGGATTTCAGGTAGTCGTCAAAGCCAGACGAGATGTGGGGCCGGCACGATTGCTGCCGGTCCCAAACTGTCGAGGTTGCCGTAGGAACCGCTCAAACGTTCTCCGTTCCAGCGATCTTATGTGCTGCTGAGAAGAGGGGTTTTGATCTGCTGTTACTTAGAATTGACCGACGGCGAAACGGTTTTATCGGCTAGTCCAGGTGTGTTTCGGCTCCATCGCGGACGGCCATTGATTCTAACGTCCGCAGCAACCGGACACATACTGGCCACGACTAGCGAACGTCAGTATCGGTGGTTGCGCCTCCCCGATTTGAGCCTACCCATTGACCAGTTTCCGAGGCTTCAGGCGGATGATCGGAGGAAATATCGCAGATTTGCTTCGTGTGGGGAAAGGCGGCAGCGCTCTCCCGCTACTATCAATAGCCGACACTTCGGCACCCATGAGGCTGGCCAGATATCCCCGGATATTGACTTCGTATTGGTCCCCGGCCTTACGGGGCCACTAAGAGGGAAGCCGCTTCAATATCCGTTATCTTGCCCTTGGCTATTGAACTCACAATCCGCTGAATTTAGGTTTTGGCTTCAGCGAACTTTCTATCGCCTTCGCCGCGCATCGGTTTTCGACGCGGTCCCGTTGATCCCGGTATGCCTTAACGTACTCGCGGATGAGATTCGGATTCGAGAGTTGATGCCTTAGTGCGGCAATGATGCTCATACCACCGCCACAGCAGCACGGCACGTAGTTCGCGTGTAGGACATTTCATCATTGATGAACGACAGGTCGATAAAGACGCCGTCTTCAATGATTGGGATGGCTAGCTCCGCTGGGTATTTCGGGCCAACGTGTTCTGGCTGATATATAAAGAACCGGTATCGTTCGATTTCCGGATTCCAGACCGTGCCGCATCGAACAAGGGCTATCCTGCCAACGTGTCCATTGCCAGCATTGCTGGCGTAGGCACACGAAAAATCCAGCCGTGTGGGTGCTGGTTTGGAGTCGTTGATCAACTGAGGCGGCCTTATCGCCTTTGAGCGGCGTCCTTTTTCATGATCGCGACGTATCGGTCGGTCTGATTGGCGATCATTTTCCAGCTTCTCATGAGGCTGGTCAGAATGGTGGCTTCGGCTCCGCTCTGTGCCAAGAGCAGGAGACGGTGGCATTTATCGGCTTGGGTTCGGCACCTGTCTGCGTGGTCCATTGCAGTTCCCTTCGTGACGAATCTTATTTATTGCTGCCGATTTTCCGTATCGCCCCGGCCAGGCGACCGATGAAGTCTTTTATCCAGGAGTCATCATGCGCAGTTGGCTCACTTGGCTTGTCGGTTCCGTCATTCATAATCTGACGCCTGCGTTTGGCGAGAAGTTTCTCTGGCGTCACCATGGGATGTCCTTCATTGGGAAGGAATCCAACACGCTACCTGAACAAGTGTTCCAAATAAAAAACAATCAATCCGAGAATCAAGAGCATGAGAACGCTTCGCAAACCAGTCCGGGATTGTTCGGCGGGGTCTTTGTCAAATTCGTTGGGAACAGAATCCCGGCAAGCGATTTATGGAAACGTGCCGGTTCCCCGACACAACCCGGACTTGGCCTCAGTGCACCCCTGCCCGCGCTGGGGCCATTTCTTTGGGGCGGCCACTATGCTGCCTAAAACAACGTGACCGCAAACGGCTAAGGCCACCAGCAGGCGGTCGGAGAATAAATCACCGGAAGAAACGGGTTCGCTGGCCATTGCCCTTGGCCAGTCGCCGGCGTTCGGAATTGTAGGTCTTGATATATTCCGCTGATCGCGATCGACTAGCCGATTGCCTTTGCCAGAACCTCCTCGCCTCGTTCAGATGTCGCAGTCCATCGCGAGAGCCGCTGTTGCGCCGTCGCTTTCTGGTTACTGGACATCGATTTCACGAGGCCCTCCAGCTCGGTCATGGCAAGGCCGACCCCGTGACGGCTCGCCAGACTCAACCAGACAAAGGCTTCAATCGGATCATTGGCGACGCCGAGGCCCTTGGCGTAGCAGTAGCCCAGCCGCGCCTGGGACGGGTAGTGGCCAGATTCCGCGGCGCGCCGGTACCACTGCACGGCTTGCGCCAAATCTATTTCAACGCCAATGCCTTTTGTCAGCGCCACCGCGTAGTTGAACTGACCTAGCGCATCGCCACTTTCGGCTGCGCGAAGAAACCAGGTTGCCCCCTGCGACGGATCGCGCGCGACGCCGTCTCCCTTCGCGTACATGGCGCCGACATTGTTGGCGGCGAGCGGATTGCCGTGCTCGGCCGATCGAAGATAGAATTCGAAGGCGCGTGCGGCGTCTTGCTGCACACCGAGGCCGTTCGCATAGAGCGCGCCGAGCCAGGCTTCAGCTTCCGCGTCACCTCGTTCGGCAATCGGTTCCCAGATTTGCCTGGCCTTCAGGAAATCTTTCTCCAGATACGCCTTCTCACCGTCTTCAACCGCCAGCATTGCCTTCTCCTATTGCCGCGTGTGCGCTGCGACCTTGTACAAATAGACGCAATCCACGTTTTCCGATTGCTCCATCGGCGGAGCGCCCGCCGTCTTCAGGTGTTCGATGAAATATTGCTGGACCGTCCGCGCGGCACGGTTGGTCAGGAGCTGCTTGTATAGCCACGGATCTTCGGCATCGCGCACGCCATGGTGTTCGAACAGAGCCTGCCTGGGCTGGTCGGCAAGTCCGACGTACCAGTTCGAAAACGTCGGATCGAATTCCTTGATGTAGGCAAGGAACTCATATTTGACCTGCTGCACGCTGAAGACCATCATCAGCGTCCTGATCGGGCGTGGGTGAGCGGAGCATTCCAGTAGGCGACGTGATGGGTGTTGATGCGCTCCAGGAGTTCCTGGTTGAATTTCCAGGCCGACCGCGATTGCTCGGTGACATCGCAAACCGCCGGCAGATCCGCCTCGGCTTGATCCGACAACGCCTTGCCAGCGGCGAGTCCCGCCAGTTTGACCAGTCTGGCCTGGTCGCTGCCGTAAGAAACATCGGTTGCCCGCTGCTCCCTGAAGAACGACAATCGCCACAATGTCTGGTCGAACGCCGTGGGCTGCAGAATGATCGCGAGCGTGGCGTTGCCAGCCTTGATCAGCACCAGATTCGGGAAGTGCCATTCCGCCGAAATGTAGTGGCTGGCGCCGCCGCCGCTTTCACATGAGCGGGCGGTATCGACCAATGCAGCGCCGGCAAGCTTCCAGTTCGCGCGGTGCTCCTGCCACTCGCCGCCGACCCGCATCGCCCTTGGGTCTACTTCGGATTCAAGGGCTGGAGGACAGATGTCCCGGCCCAGAGTTGGATCGACGTTGGCGAAGATGAACGGGCCGCCGGTGTGGATATTCACCTGCAGCAACCGCTCCGGGTAGACACCCAAATACTGTCCGGCCTGTGGCGTCATCTCGTTCAACAAATCGCCGGCGATGACACCGCGGTCCCGGCTGTGTCCGCAAGACGTGTACGAGCATTTGGTCTTTCTGCCAGTTTGACACTGAGCGGGAACCGCGCGACAGCCGCCATGCTGGGCCTTGTTGAACCGGCCAATCAAACCGCCGGAAGCGAGCCGTTGAACATGGATCGCATGTTCGCCCAGCGTATAAGGCAGCAGGTCGCCCGGATTGGCTATCTCGGGACTCGTCCCGATGCAGACCCAGTCTCGCGTCCAGACTTTTTCGTTCTCCAGTTCCTGAAACACGGCAGAGGTATAGGCGCGCCGGGGCATTGCGCTGGCCACGCCGAACCGTGCGCCGCATGCCCCGTAGGTTGCGCTTTGCTGAAAGTCGACGCCCCCGTCCACGAAACCGAGATCCGGATGAGCCAGCATGATCGTTCCTCTTGCATTTGAAGAGGCGCCCGCGCGGCCAGCGCGGGCGCCCAATCCTACTTGCGCGCCTTGTTCATGGGCTGATCGTAGTCCGACCTGCCGCGATGCATGATCGCCTCGGGGCTCGGCGACGGCAGCGGTCCATCCTTCATGAAGCGGTTGAGGACATTGCCGACCAGTTTCGAGATGTTGTTGTCGCCGTTGTTCCAGGGCAAGGCTCCGCAGAACGCGATCGACGAAAACGCAAAGGATGCGCCGCCGTTCGGTGTCTCGTGATAGGCAATATCCGACCGCACGCGCGGATGCTGGGTGCCATCGAGCCCTTGCTGGTTGAAGCCGTAGTCCTCCATGACCAGCAGGTAGCCTTCGGTATGACGGCCGGCTGACGTCGCCACCACCAGCGTGTGCGGCGGACTGCCGAGCATCGTATCGACGATATCAAGTTCGGTACCGGCCGCTCCGCCGCCGACCAGGCCGAAATTGCCGAGCTTCTCGTCGTAGGTGATGCCCTCGAATGCCCAGGAGACGCGGGAATCGTTGCTCTCCGGCGTACGCGAATAATACGTCGAGATGTCGAAGCCTTCCGACGACATGCCGGTGCCGGCGATCGTGTGCAGATAGCGGCCGCGGAAGCGCCACATGCCGCCGAGTTCGCCGGTGCCCTGGTGATAATATTCGCCGGGGTCAGCGCGCCAGGTGCGGATGCCCGATTCGCATCGGCGCATCTCGGTCACCACACCGCGTCCCATGCCATCGTAAGCCGGGTGGTAGGAGTGGACCCAATACCAGCCGTCGGCGCCCATATACATGAAGCGGCCGCCGCGTTGCATGTAATTATGCAGCGCATCGAGTTGCGGCCCGCTGTTGTGCTCGGGGTGCGATCCGGAAATGACGACATTGTAGTTTTCGAGGCGAGCCAGCCCGTCATAGCTGACGTCCTCGTCGGTGATCACGTCGTACTTGTATCCCATCTTCTCCAGCCAATAGATCATGTGCAGATCGGCCGGGTATTGCCACGGCGCCTGCGCCAGAAAATGATCGTACTTCGGACGGATGCTCAGGATTGGCCGCAGCCGGGAGGACAGGCACAGGCCGCTGCCGTCGGTGTGGGTGTCATAGATCGAGCCGCCATATTCGCGGTGTTCCGAAAGGAACATGTTCTGCTGCTGCATGATCGGCACGCGATAGACCAGGAGTTCGGCGCCGCCGGCGTTGTTGGCGAGATGCTCGTTGGCATAGGCCATGTAGCTGATGGTCGGCACCATGAAGGCGATCTTCGATTGTTCCTCGCCGACGCGCGGCACCACCCAGAACGGGATGTAGTCTTCATCGCCATCCTTGGAGGTGAGCTTGGCCGCATAGAACTTGCTGCTGGTGCCGGCCGGGACCTTCCATTCGAAACTCACCGCCCATCGCGCATCGTCGATGTCATCGTCATGGAAATGGATAGCTCCATACTGTTCCGGCGCGGCTTTCCAGTCGAACACCTGGCCCTGCCAGTTATAGCCGGTCATGGCCCGCGTCGGGCAGTTGACGATGGTGGCGTCGAACAGATAGGGCCCCTTGTCCTTGCCGACGATGGTATTGATTCCATCCGAGAATTCCCATGCCGCGACGATCGTCTCCGAGAGCTTTCCGGTTGGTCCGGAATTTCTGCGCTCGGACAGACCAGGCTGGGCACCCTGTTTCATGGTCTCGATCTCGAGACGCGTCAGCGCCTTGCTGGAAATGCGCGGACTGTCGATCTTTCCATTGTAGTGTCCCTTGATCAGGACACCGGATGGAACGGATGCCTTGGCTTGCGGTGAATCGGTTATGCTGCCGCAATAGCCGGCGATCACCGTCGGCGTGCCCGGGGCATAGGCGAGCTTGGTTGCAAGTTTTTTTGTCACCGGGGCGATCTCCGGATCGAGCGCGTAAACGACCTGGGGCTCGTGGTAAAGCGTGGCTTCGCCGGTCGCCGCATCGAACGTCGCGGCCACGAAATGCCACGCATGGTCACGTACCGGCGCGCCGGTCGTGATCACCTGATCGTTGATGCGAAATTCGATGCAACCCTCTGCGTTCATGAACAGGCCGTAACCCTTGCCGTCGTGCCATTTCGTCACCAGGCCTTGCGCACCGTGCTTCCAGTATTTCGGGTGCGTCTTGGGTGTGGTGGGCCATATCCAGCACTGCAGGGTAACGCTCTCGACGCGGAACTGGGGCTTGTCGACAACGAAGCCGTATGATCCGCTGTAAATCTCCTGCTTAAGTCCCTTGTAGGTGGCATTGCAGTCGGCCTTGATCGCTTCCTCGATGAAGCCGGGTCCGCGCGGATTGGTGTCTCCATGAATCATCTTGACGATTTCCGCCTGGTATTCGGCCGGTCCGTCGCAATTCACGAAGAACTTGATCGTGTCGCCCGGATGGACGCTGAACTTGTCGGCGTATCCGGTAATCTTCATCCAACTCATGGCTTTGTCCTCAAAAAACGACGGTGGTTAATTCGCAACGCGTGAATGCTCAGGTGACGGTCCAGAAATCGTCGCGGCGTTTCCAGCCTTCCCTGAAGTGTTCCGGAAATCCGTCGGTCTCGGCGAACTCATCGAGTCGCATGACGAAGATGTCGTGCTGCGGATCCTGCTCGTTGTCGTAAACCTTGTCGGTGACAAACTCCGGCGGTACGCCACGAATGCCGGAGAGGCGTGCGATGCGCCATTCCTTCTCGACCTTTGTGCAGATCACGACCAGCTTGCCCTTGGCGGGTTGAGCCCGCATGCGAAGCAGCACGCGATTGAGCTGGAAATCCTCGTGGATGCCGCCCGTTACCGTGGTGGTGTCGCCCGGCGTCGCGCACTTCAGGATGGTGTTTCCGGCAACGCCCTTCATCGAGTCGATGCATTCCTTGTGCACCTTCATCATGCGTTTGGCGTCGGCGGTCGATTTTCGAGGAATTGGGATCATGGGAGTCCTCCTGGTTGAGCTAAATCGCGAGATGTTTCTGGATCAGGGCCGCATCGAGATTTTCAATGGCGCCGGTTGCAACGACCCGTCCGTTATCGACCATCAGAAAGGCGTCGCCGAGCCGGCGAGCCACCTTGATGTGTTGTTCGGTCAACAGCAGCGTGATGCCGAATTCCTTGTTCAGCCTCAGCAGCGTGTCGCCGATCTCATGGACGATGTTGGGCTGGATGCCTTCGGTCGGCTCATCAAGCAGCAGCACTTTAGGATCCACCGCGAGCGCTCGGGCGATGGCGAGCTGCTGCTTCTGCCCGCCAGACAGCAGGCCGGCACGCCGATCGAGATTGGCTTTCAGATACGGGAACAGCCGCAGGCAAATTTCGGGGATATCCGGTTTGCCGTCCGGACGCGCGAAGGTTCCGAGCATGATGTTTTCGCGAACCGTAAACTCGGCGAGGATGCCGCGTCCCTGCGGGACATAGCCGATCCCGAGCTTGGCCCTTTGATAGGTTTGCGAGCTATTGATGTTTTGCCCGTTGACGACGATGTCTCCCACGGAGCGGTCGGTCAGCCCCATGATTGTGCGCATCAGCGTGGTCTTGCCGACGCCGTTGCGGCCCAGAACACAAAGACATTTGCCTTGCTCGAGACCGAAGGAGAAATCCTTCAGGATCGGCGTTTTGCCATAGTAAGAGGTGACCCTGTCCATCGAGAGCAGCATCGTCAGCCCTCCTCGTCGCCGAGATAAACCTCGCGCACGCGCGGGTTCGCCTCGATATCGCTGATCGGTCCCTGCGCCAGCAGGCTGCCCATATGCATCACAGTCACGACGTCGGCGATTTCGCGCACGAACGCCATGTCGTGCTCCACCACCACCAGCGTATTGGTCTTCTTCAGTTCCTTGAAAATCGAAACGGTCTTCTCGATCTCGGCTTCCGTCATCCCGGCGACGGGCTCGTCGAGCAACAGCAGGCGCGGATCCTGCATCAGGACCATTCCGATCTCGAGCCATTGAGTTTCGCCATGCGACAGGATTCCGGCCTCAACGCCGAGCCTCTCGGTGAGCCCGGTTTGCGTCGCGATCTCATCCAGTCGTTGCGAGAAGCCAGGCTCCCTGAACCGGAAGATGTTCTTCAGCGGGTTGGTGCTGCGGCTATAGGCGACCTCAAGATTTTGGCGGACCGAAAGATCGCGAAACACCGCGGGAACCTGAAATTTCCGGCCAATTCCAAGACGAGCAATCTCATGCTCGTCAAGGCCGGTGATGTCATCGTCGCAAAACAGGATTTGTCCGGAGGTCGGCTTCTGGCGCCCCGTGATCAAATCCATCGTGGTGGTTTTGCCGGCACCGTTCGGTCCGACCAGGCAGCACAGGGTTTGCTCGACGATCTCGATGCTGAAATCATTGATGACAGGGATGGTGTCGAAGCTCTTGCAGAGATGTTTGATCTCGAAAAAGCTCATCGCTCGGTGCCCTATTCGCCGGGTTGCGGATAGAGGCGATGCGCGGCGACATCGTTGCCGTTGCTCTTTGAAGACACCGACAAGCGGCCGAGAATGCTTTCGACCAGACCGGCCAGTCCCTTGGGCAGGAAGCGCACCACCAGAATGAAGAACGCGCCGAGCACAAGCAGCCAGGTGTTGAGGAACGTATCGCCGAGGTAGCTTTGCGCGCCCTGGATCAGAAAGGCACCGATGATGGCTCCGATCAACGACAGTCGACCTCCTATTCCCGCCCAGATCACCATCGACAGGCTGAATGTCGTGTCGAACTGCGCGGGCGAGACGTATTGCGTGAGCACGACCCAGCAGCATCCCGCGACCGCGGCGATAAATCCTGCAATCGTGTACACCGTGGTCTCGTAGCCCGCGACGCTGTAACCGAGAAAGCGTACCCGTTCCGCATCTCCGCGCACCGCCTGTACGACGAGCCCGAACCGGCTCAACGTCATCAGCTTGGCGCCGACGGTCGCCACCAGCAGCAATGCCAGCACGGACCAATAGGCCACGGGGCTGTACGGATCGACGGCGTAGTCGCCGAGTTTGAGAGGAGAGGGAGGCGTAATGCCGTTGGCGCCGTTGGTGTAGGGCTGGATGTCCAGGATCAGCGTGTACCAGGCGCTCAGCATCGCGAGCGTCATGATCGCGAAGAACGGTCCGGAGACCCGCGCCCGGAACATCAATCCACCGAAGATGGCGCAAAACAGCGTCGGCACCACCAGCGACAGGGCGATACCCAATGCGGTATGGCGGAACGGTTCCCATAAAAGCGGCAGGTGATCGAGACTGTTGTTCAACATGAATGGCGGGATCGGATTTGACGCATCCTGCGTCTGCATCTGCATCGTCATCGCCATGCCGTAGGCACCAAGGCCAAACGGAATTCCTTGTCCCAGATTGAGAATGCCGCCAAAGCCCCAGCACAGGCTGATCGACAATGCGAGCATGCCGAACACGCCATAGGTCGCGAACTGATTGAGAAGAAACAAGTCGCTGACAAACGTCGGAAGTAGCGCCAGCAATACGAAGAACACTCCGTAAGCCAGCCACTGCGCTTTGACGTTATGGTAGAGGTTCATCTTCTGGCTATTCCTCGGTGTCCCTTGATCCCGCCCGCAGCTAACGTCGCGTTGCGGATGGTGCGAACAAGCCTTGCGGGCGGAGGCGGAGGAACACCACGATCAGGACATACAGAACGAAGCGAGCGAACGTATCGTTGGTGAAGTAGGCGAAGATCGATTGCAGCTCACCGGTCGCACCGCCGGCGACAACACTGCCGGCGAGGGTGCCGCCGCCAACCACGACGACCAGAAATGCCTGCACCACATAGCCGGCTCCCATGGTGGGAAGCACGATGTTGAGAACGCCAAACAGCGACCCCGCGAGACCGGCAAGGCCGGCGCCGATCGCAAAGGTCAGCATGTAGATCCGGTCGGAATTGATGCCGAAGGAGGCGGCCATCTCCTTGTCCTGCATGACCGCGCGGACCTGCACGCCGAAACGGGTTCGGTAGAACAGCGCCCATAGAGCGGCGACCAGCGCGATGGTGATGGCGAGGACGACCACCCTGAACGCGGAGATATTGACAAAACCGAGCTGGAAATTGCTGGTGAAGATCGGCGGTACCGCCAGATATTTGGGATCGCTTCCGAAGATCAGGCGGACACCCTGCATCAGCACCAGCGACACCCCGAAAGTCGCCAGCAGCGTATCCAGCGGGCGCTTGTAGAGATAGCGGATGAGGCCGCGCTCCAGCACGAGACCCACTGCGGCGACAATAACAAACGCAGCCGGCACACATAGCAGGAACGGCAGACCGAAGTAGTCCTGCAGCATGTAGGAGCTGTAGGCACCGAGCATGATGAATTCACCATGGGCCATGTTGATGACCCCGGCCGTTCCGTAGATGATGGTGAGGCCGAGTGCGGCGATCAGCCAGATGCTGGCGATGCTGACGCCAAGGATCAGCGCGTTGAAGAACGCGCTCAGGTCGAACGAGCCAAAAAACGATCCCAAAGCCATTTTCGCTCCACCACAACAGCATCGCCGACCGCCCGGAACCTGCCCTCAGCTTTCCGCCGGCGGCTGGCGATAACGGCCCCTTGCACCGAGCCAGGAGCCGTGATCGCAGACTTAGGCCTTCGACACAGGCGAACCCGATCGCCTCAGATGACGCTCTTGCGCGTCTTGCCGTCCGGCGCCTCCAGACCGTTCGCTGTGCACTTTCCGAGGTCGGGATAGATGGAATAGGGATCGGGAGCGACGTGCTGTTCCGACGCCTTGACGATCTTGAAGCTGCCATCGGCCTGGCACTGTCCGATCTTGGGCTTCAGCCAGGTGTTGAAGTTCTGATCGTCGATCCAGATCAGGCCTTCGGGCGACACATCGTCTTCAACGCGCAGACCGCCGGAATGGTCGCGGATCGCACGCGGCGTTACGGCCTCGAGGCCGACCGCCTTGATCGCCTTTTCGAGGCCGTACTTGAATACATAGGCGGAGGTATAGGTCTCCTCCATGTTGTAGTGCGTGGTTCCGTTCTTGCCGTATTTGCTCTTGAGGAATCCCTCGACGAATTTGTGGTTGGTGGGATTGTCCAATCCCTGAAAGTAGGGGGCTGAAAGGAAGTGGCCGGCACCAAACTCATTGCCCATGGCGCGGGTTTCGATCTCGCCGGTCGTCAGCGAGGCGATCGGCATCGTGTCTGCCTTGAACCCCTCCTGCTTGAACTGCTTGTGGAACGCGATGTCGGACGCCCCGACCACCGTCGAAAAGATGAAGTTCGGTTTCGCATCGCGAATCTTGTTCAGCACCGGGCCGAATTCAGAGCCGCCGAGCGGAATGTATTCTTCGCCAAGCAACTCGCCGCCGGCCTTCTGAAGCCAGATCTTCGCGTTCTTGTTGGATTCCTTCGGCCACACGTAGTTGGAGCCGACGAAGAACACCTTCTTGCCGAACTGCTCGACCATGTATGGAATGAGGTCCTTGGAATGCTGATTGGCCAGGGGGCCCGTGCAGATCGTGTTCTGCGTGCACTCCGCGCCCTCGTAGCAGGTTGGATAGTAAAGCAGATGATCCTGGGCCATCACGGTAGGCAGGATCGCCTTGCGGCTCGCCGACGTGTAGCAGCCGAAGATCGAGACCACCTTGTTGCGAAGGATCAGCTCCTTGGTCTTTTCCGAATAGACGTTGAAATCGGATTTGGCGTCGACGATCACCGGCTCGATCGGCATCCCGTCGATGCCACCGGCCTTGTTGATCTCGTCGATCGCGTACTGCATCACGAGGGTGGAATCTTCTTCCGGAACCGCCAAGCCCCCGGAGAGCGAGAACAACAGGCCGATCTTGATGGGCTCCCCCTTCTTGATCCACGACTGCGCGCCCCATGCCTGATCGATGTTGCGTACAAACATATAGGGCGCCGCTACCGCTGCGCCGGCGCCCAGCGCCGTAGTCTTGAGGAATGATCGACGACTAGCCCGCATCTTCGTCTCCTATGACTTTCCTAATAAGAAATCTTATTTCCGGAAAATACGAGGAACCATTAGTTTCTCAAGAGTAAACATTGTGCACTGTAGATAAATGAATCGGCAGTAATTTTGAATTTGGCTTTCGGCAGTGGCGCGGGACAGTTCATCTCGCCTGCTTCATGAGCAGAACGCCGGCAGAAGTCTCCAGCACCGGCATCGGCTGCCACGTCTCGCAACAGCAAAGCCTTGCGACCAACAGCCAAATGACGCCGAGGGAAATCAGGATGAAGCAGTGCGCGCTGATGGAAGCGCTGGAGACGGAGTGAATTCACCGCCACCCCGGGGAACGTCGATTCGTTCGTGCAAGCTTCGAGCGCTAAAAAAGTTATCGTCAACAAAGCCGCAGATTGTGTTAGGGAGAATTGTATTAGGAAGAAAAGTGCTTCACCGGGGACATTCGATGAAAAGAAACCCAAAGTTGCCGCTCAAAGAAGGGGGCCGCGACCAGGCTGATTATCGAACCGGATCGAACGCGCCAAACGAAGCCAGAAGTCTGGAGCGCGCGCTGGGCGCCAAGATCAGGGCTATCAGGCGGGAGAGGGAGCTTTCGGTGCTCGATCTTTCCAATGCATCGGACATTTCCGCCGGCATGCTTTCAAAGATCGAGAATGGCCAGATCTCACCGTCGCTTTCCACGCTGCAATCCATTGCAAGCGCGCTCAACGTGCCGCTTAGCCTGCTGTTCGCGGCATCCGAGGAGCGGCGCGACTGTTCCTATGTCCGCGCCAGGCAAGGTGTTGTGATCGAGCGCCGCGGCACCAAGGCCGGACATGTCTATCAGTTGCTGGGGCACGTGATCGGCGGCGAGGTGGTGGTCGAACCCTACTTGATTACGCTCAAGGAGGACGCCGAGGCCTTCACGGGGTTTCAGCATTCGGGCATGGAATTCATCTACATGCTGACGGGCGAAGTGATCTATCGTCACGGCGACAACACCTATCGGCTCCGTCCGGGCGATTCGATATTGTTTGACTCGGGCGCCTTGCATGGTCCCGAGTCTCTGGTGAAGCGGCCGATGACGTATCTCTCGATCATCGTTTATCCGCGGACGTGAGTTGCTGGCGTTTTTCCGAGCAGCAAGACGCCTGCCACTTGATCTCAACGGGTTGACGTATGCCGCCGCCGCCGCGGCAGCGTGCCTCGGATACGCAGCTCAGCCTGTGACAATTGAATGTGGTTGGGCGCGGGATCAACGCGGCTATGTAAAGCCGTCGGGCGATTCTTCGCCGCGCTGATCCTGCGATCGGCGGCGATGCACTTGCTCGACTGACGCTGCGGGATTCATCCTCTGCACGAACATCGGTCATCTGACCCTATTGACAGGGGAAGGACGCAAAGATAATTCTGAGGATATAACATTTCTTGAGAGGAAAATAGATGTGCGGAATTGCCGGGCTCTTTCTCAAGCAGTCGTCGCTCGAGCCCCAACTGGGGTCGATGCTCAGCCGGATGCTCACGGTGCTGTCGGATCGGGGTCCGGATAGCGCGGGTTTCGCCATCTACGGCAGAGGAACGGATGATCTCGTCAAGCTCACGCTGAGATTGCCGGCCGGATCCGAGGCGAGCGACGCCATTATTGCAACCGCGGAGCAGTTCGAGCTGAAACCCCCCGCCTTCCACGCCAACCATGTCGTTGTGTCCGTTCCCGCCGCCAAGTTGGAGGCGGTGCAGTCGTTGATCCGGCGATCGCCGACGCTGAGCGGAGTCGAAATAGTCGGCAGTGGAACGCGCATGGAAATCTACAAGGATGTCGGCCTTCCCGGCGACGTCGCCAGACGCTTTGATCTCGCCCAGATGTCGGGGACGCACGCCATCGGCCATACCCGGATGGCGACTGAGTCGGCGGTCACGACCAAGGGGGCGCATCCCTTTTCCACCGGAGTGGACCAGTGTCTGGTCCATAACGGGTCGTTATCCAATCATAACGGCGTGCGACGCAGTTTGCAGCGCGAGGGATTGTCGTTCGAGACCGATAACGACAGCGAGGTCGCCGCCGGATATCTGACCTGGCGAATGCGCGAAGGTGCGTCGCTGAAGGAAGCGCTTGCGCAAAGCCTGAAGGACCTCGACGGGTTTTATACTTTTGTCGTCGGCACCGAATCCGGCTTCGCCGTGCTGCGAGATCCTGTTGCGTGCAAGCCGGCATTGATGGCCGAGACCGACGACTATGTCGCTTTCGGCTCCGAGTATCGCGCGCTTGCCGAACTTCCCGGCATTGCTTCGGCGCGCGTTTTCGAGCCGGAGCCCGCGACCGTCTATGCGTGGGAGCGCAACTAATGCCGAGTGTCGATCTTTCGGAGGTCAAGCTGCGCGACCTCAATGCCGCGTTGCACAGGTTGCCCAAGGATACCAATGAAACGCATTGGAGCATTCTTAATCCCGGCGGCAAGCACTCGATCGCCTGCGGCGTGGATCTGCCGGTTACCATCGAGGTCGCCGGTCACGTCGGATATTACTGTGGCGGAATGAACTGCCACGCGACCATCATCATCGACGGCAACGCGGGCGCTGGCGTTGCCGAAAACATGATGTCGGGCGAGGTTCACGTAAAGGGCGACGCCAGCCAGTCGGCCGGCGCCACCGGACGTGGCGGCCTGCTGGTCATTGATGGCAACGCGTCCGCGCGCTGCGGAATCTCGATGAAGGGTATCGACATCGTGGTCAAGGGATCGATCGGCTCGATGAGCGCCTTTATGGCGCAGTCAGGCAATTTGGTCGTGCTTGGGAATGCCGGCGAGGCGCTTGGTGATTCCATCTATGAGGCCCGGCTGTTCGTGCGGGGATCCGTTGCAAGTCTCGGCGCGGACTGCGTCGAGAAGGAAATGGGTCGCGAGGATCGCGCGGCTCTCGACGCGGTTCTTGGACGAGCCGACATCACCGACGTGTCGGCGAATGACTTCAAGCTCTACGGATCGGCGCGTCGTCTCTATCATTTCCACGTCGATAACGTTGACGCTTACTGATCGGAGTCGTTCCATGGCCGCGCAAGACGCATCGGCGCAAGATTCGCTATTGCAAGACTTGCCATTGACCGTGTCGCACGGAACATTGCCGCGTTATTCGGCAACGTTCGATCAGCATGTGATTGCAGAAATCCAGCGCGCGGCGGCAACCGGTATCTACGATATCCGCGGTGGCGGCGCCAAACGCAAGCTTCCGCATTTCGACGATCTCCTGTTTTTGGGGGCGTCGATCTCCCGGTATCCGCTCGAAGGATATCGGGAAAAGTGCGGAACCAATGTGGTGTTGGGGTCGCGCTTTGCCAGCAAGCCCATTGAACTCAAGATTCCGGTGACCATCGCGGGCATGAGTTTCGGTGCATTGTCGGGACCTGCGAAGGAAGCGCTCGGTCGCGGCGCGTCGGCCAGCGGCACGTCCACCACGACCGGCGATGGCGGCATGACCGCGGAAGAGCGCGAGCATTCCACGACATTGGTCTATCAGTATCTTCCTTCCCGCTATGGCATGAATCCCGAGGATTTGCGCAAGGCCGACGCGATCGAGATCGTGATCGGGCAGGGCGCGAAGCCTGGCGGCGGCGGCATGTTGCTCGGCCAGAAGATCTCCGCGCGCGTCGCCAAGATGCGAAACCTTCCCGAAGGAATCGATCAACGCTCGGCCTGTCGTCATCCAGACTGGACCGGACCCGACGATCTCGAAATCAAGATCGAGGAGTTGCGCGAGATCACGGATTGGGAAAAGCCGATCTACGTCAAGGTTGGTGCCAGTCGCCCGTATTACGATACGGCATTGGCGATCAAGGCGGGTGCGGACGTGGTGGTGCTCGACGGAATGCAGGGCGGCACCGCCGCCACCCAGGATGTATTCATCGAAAACGTCGGGCTGCCTATTCTTGCCGCGATCCGTCCCGCCGTTCAGGCGCTGCAGGATCTCGGCATGCATCGCAAGGTCCAACTGATCGTATCCGGTGGCATCCGCACCGGAGCGGATGTCGCCAAGGCGCTGGCGCTGGGTGCCGATGCCGTCGCGATCGGGACCGCGGCCCTGATCGCACTGGGTGACAACGATCCACGCCTGGAAGCCGAGTATCGGAAGCTCGGCACCACGGCCGGCGCTTACGACGATTGGCACGAAGGCCGCGATCCGGCGGGCATCACCACGCAGGATCCCGTCCTGGCGGCGCGCCTCGATCCAGTGAAGGCCGGGCGCCGGCTTGCCAATTATCTCGCGGTATTGACGCTCGAATGCCAGACCATCGCGCGGGCATGCGGCAAAAGCCACGTTCACAATCTCGAACCGGAAGATCTCGTGGCGCTGACGGTTGAATCGGCGGCGATGGCCGGTGTTCCGCTAGCGGGCACGAACTGGATACCCGGAAAATTCTAACGCCACCAAGGCCGGCACAGGGGATCGTTATGACTGTTAATCTCGAAGACATGGCCAAGCAGAAGGGCATCAGGTCATTTCTCATTTCCTACACCGATCTGTTCGGCGTTCAGCGCGCCAAGCTGGTGCCGGCGGCCGCGATCAATGCGATGGCGAAGGCGGGGGCGGGCTTCGCGGGCTTCGCGACATGGCTCGACATGACGCCGGCGGACGCGGATCTGTTCGCGATTCCCGATCCGGACAGTCTGGTGCAATTGCCGTGGAAACCCGAGGTGGGCTGGCTCGCGGCCGATCTGTGGATGAACGGTGCGGAGGTTGCCCAGGCGCCGCGCAATCTGCTCAAGAAGCTCAAGGCGGAGGCGCAGGCAAAGGGCTTTCAGGTCAAGACCGGCGTCGAATGCGAGTTCTTTCTCACCACGCCCGACGGCCTTGCGGTTTGCGATGCCGCGGACCGGCAGGCCAAGCCCTGCTACGACCAGTCAGCCTTGATGCGCCAGTACGACATCATCGCAGAGATTTCCGACGCCATGCTGGCGCTGGGCTGGAAGCCATACCAAAGCGATCATGAGGATGCGAACGGTCAGTTCGAGATGAACTGGGAATATGATGACACGCTGATCACGGCCGATCGCCACTCCTTCTTCAAGTACATGGCGAAATCCGTTGCCGAGAAGCACGGCCTGCGTGCGACGTTCATGCCGAAGCCGTTTCTCGATCTCACCGGCTCCGGCTGTCACGCCCATGTTTCGCTCTGGCGCGACGGCAAGAACCTGTTCGAAAGCGAAACCGGCGAACTCGGCGTCTCGGATCTCGGGTATCACTTTATTGGCGGGATCATTCATTCGGCGGACGCGCTATGCGCGCTGTTCAATCCAACCGTGAACTCGTACAAGCGCATCAATGCTCCACGAACGACCTCGGGCGCCACCTGGGCCCCCAACACCGTAACGTATACCGGGAACAACCGCACCCACATGATCCGTATCCCTGAAGCCGGGAGGTTTGAGCTTCGGCTCGCGGATGCCGCGGCCAATCCGTATCTGCTGCAGGCCGGAATTATCGCGGCCGGTCTCGACGGGATTGAAAGCAAACGAGATCCTGGCAAGCGACTCGATATCAACATGTATACGGACGGACATCTGGTGAAGGACGCCAAGCGACTGCCCCTCAACATGCTCGATGCGCTACGTGCGCTCGGCGAGAGCTCGACGATAAAGGGTCGTTTGGGCGAGTTCGTTCCCTCGTATCTCAAATTGAAACATGAGGAATGGAACAGCTATTGCCGTCACCTTACCCAATGGGAGCGGGACGCGACGCTGGATTGCTAGAGCGTTTTCCAGTCCGGTGACTTCATCCTTCGAGACGCCGCGCGAAAGCGCGGCTCCCCAGGATCAGGCCTTCTCCATATCCGACTATGATTCGGCTGAACGGGAAGAAGCCCCGGCACACCTAATCGTGAGCCCAGCTGCCACGACGCGCCGTTGCCGCATCGACCGTATTACTGAGCAGACAGGCGATCGTCATCGGACCGACGCCACCCGGGACGGGAGTAATCGCTCCCGCTGTTTCTACCGCTTCCGCGAAGGCGACGTCACCGGTGAGCCGCGAACCGCCGGCATCATCCGTGACACGATTGATGCCGACGTCGATCACGATGGCGCCGGGTTTGATCCATTCGCCACGGATCATCTCGCGCCGGCCCACCGCAGCCACCAATATATCCGCGGTCCGCACCAGAGCCGCAAGGTCCCGGGTTTTTGAATGGGCGACGGTGACGGTGCAGCCTTCCTTGAGCAACAGTTGAGCCATCGGCTTGCCCACGATATTGGAGCGGCCGACGATGACGGCGTGCAATCCCGACAGCTCTGGCGCGAACGGATCTCAGTAACATCATCGAGCCAAGCGGCGTGCACGGCACGATGCCGCCCGTTCCGGTAGCGACGAGACCGACATTGATCGGGTGAAAGCCGTCGACGTCCTTTGCGGGATCGATGGCGCGGAGCACCCTGTCGGCGTTGATATCGGAAGGGAGCGGCAGCTGGACCAGTATGCCATCGACGGCATCGTCATGATTGAGCTCTTTTATCAGCGTGAGGAGCTCCGCTTCCGTGCTATCGGGCGGAAGGCGATGCTCAAAGGACGCCATGCCGGCCTCCAGGGTCTGCTTGGCCTTGGAGCGGACATAGACCTGGCTTGCGGGATCGCTGCCGACGAGGACAACCGCGAGTCCCGGTTTGATGCCGCGGCCCACGAGTTTCGCGACGTCGCTGGCGATGGTTGTTCTCAGTCGCGCGGCCAGGGCCTTGCCATCGATGATGTGTGCCGACATCGTTCAGTCCCGAAATACGACGGTCTTGTGCTCATTGGCTAACGAACGTCCGTCCAGATGAAAGAATACCGCGCGAGCCAGTACGCGGCGTTCGATGTCCCGACCCTTGCGAACCAGATCTTCCGGACTGTCCTGGTGGCTGATGCGTTCGACGTCCTGCTCGATGATGGGGCCTTCGTCGAGATCCGCCGTCACGTAATGCGCGGTGGCGCCGATCAATTTTACGCCGCGTGTGTGAGCCTGATGGTAGGGCTTCGCACCCTTGAAGCCGGGCAGGAAACTGTGATGGATGTTGATGCAACGACCGGAAAGAAATCCGGCGAGATCGTCAGACAGGATCTGCATGTAACGGGCGAGCACGACCAGGTCGGCGCTGGTCTTCGTGACGATAGTCTTGATCTGCGCTTCCTGCTGCGGCTTGGTTTCCCTTGTAACCGGCAGATAGTGGAAGGGTATCGAGCCAAAGTCAGTGCCGTTATAGGTCTCGCGCGGATGATTGGAGACGATGCCGACCACATCCATCCTGAGTTCGCCGGTACGCCAGCGATAGAGCAGGTCGACCAGGCAATGGTCGAGTTTCGACACCAGTAGCAGCACCTTGCGGCGCTCGTTCCTCGGCCTGATCTCCCAAATCATCCGATAATGGTCGCCGATCGGCTTGAAGCCGGCGACAACCTTCGGAATCTCCCGATCATCATGGAGATTGAAGACAATGCGGGTGAAGAACCGGCCGGTTTCGGTATCGTCGAACTGATGCGCCTCGAGGATGTTGCCGCCGTGAGAGAACAGCTCGGCACTTACGCGGGCGACGATACCAGGCCGGTTCGGGCAGGACAGCGTCAAAAGATACGAGGTATCGGACATCAAAATCTCATGGCGCGAGATGGAGGGCGATCAAGGTATGCAGAAGTTGCGTTGAGCCACCGCAGGAAGCTCGGCGCGTAGCTGCGAAACGTTGCGACCTCGAAGCCGGGATCGTCATCGGCCTGCCAGAAGACGACGCCGATATGCGCGATCACTGTCGTTGCGACCGATCCCTGCCGAAAAGCGTCGGCGTGCAGATCGATAAAGGCACCGCGTTGCAGTAGCGACCGCGCTTTGTCGCCGGCGATGTGAAATATTCTGTAGCTTCCCGATTGATCGGAGATCGAGGCCAATCCCTTCAGCCTTTGCTCGAGGGAAGCCGGCCAGCCGATTTCGGGAGTATCGGTCAATGCGAGCCAGGTCGCCGGCCCAGTGCCGATCCACGCCATTCCATCACCTTTGACGCGCACGGGGCCTTCAGGCAGCGAGAAGCCGAGTGCGGTTCCGAGCGCGGCTGCACTGACGTCCTTGCGGCTCATCACGGTGGCTATTCCGAAGCCGGATCGCTCCTCGACAATCAGCGAATTAGCCACGGACGCGCGCTCCTAGGGGATCAACGAAGACGGGATTGCAGATTTCAACCTCAATGTCGGGTCCGCGCACGGGATCGTGGACGATGACCCGTTCGCCGATACGATCCGGGCCGCGCTTCAGCAGAGCAAGGCCGATCGGGTGGCGAACGGTCGGCGAAAAGGCCACGGAGGTGACGTAACCTTGATCGTTGGCCGCTATCGTCTGGGCGCTGTGCGGTATCAGGTGCCCACCCGCGCGCAGCCGTTCGCCGCCGAGCGGGCGAATGCCGACGAGCGATGGACGGTCCGGATCCGTCAAACCCGGCCGGCCGGCCATGACGCGGCCGATGAAATCTTTTTTCGCCGACATCATCCGGCCCATCCCGAGATCGCCTGCGGTGGTCTGGCCGCTGAGCTCGTTGCCTGCCGGGTGGCCTTTCTCGATGCGCATCACCCCGAGCGCCTCGGTGCCATAGGGGATGGCATCGAAGTTTTTTCCAACCTCGAAGAGTGCGCGGACGAGCCTGTCGCCATGCGACGCCGGAACGCTGATCTCAAAGGCGAGTTCACCCGAAAAGGAGAGGCGGAACAGCCGCGCGGGCACTTCCTGCCAGCGCATTTCGGCCGCCGCCATGTAAGGGAAGCGATCGTTCGACAGGTCAAGCACGGGCAGGAGCTCTTGCAGCAGCGCCCGCGAGCGTGGTCCGGCAACGGAATAGGTCGACCATTGCTCGGTTACAGATGCAGCCTGGACATCGAGTTCCGGCCACAATACCTGTCGGGCGTAGTCAATGTGCTGCATGACCTTTGCCGCGTTGGCGGTGGTGGTGGTGACGAAGAAACGATCTTCGGCGAACCGCGTGGTGGTTCCGTCGTCCATCACGAAGCCATCCTCGCGCAGCATGATTCCGTAGCGCGCCTTGCCGATCGGAAGCGTCGAGAATGTGTTGATGTAGAGCCGGTCGAGCAGCCTGCCGGCGTCCGGGCCATGGACGTCGATCTTGCCGAGGGTCGAGACGTCGCAGATGCCGACGCCGTTCCGGGTCATGGTTACCTCCCGGTTGACGGTCTCCAGCCAGTCGCGTTCGCCCGGCCGCGCGAACCATTGCGCACGCTTCCACAGGCCCGCATCGACGAAAGTAGCACCTTGTTCGATCGCCCATTGGTGGCTGGCGGTGCGGCGTTCGGGGCGGAAATCCTCGTCGCGGTGATGGCCGGCGAATGCCCCGATCGCGACGGGCGTGTATGGAGATCGTGAAAGAATGGTGCCGGTTTCGGCGATGCTTCTTCCAGTCGCCGCGGCCAGCAGCGCGTGGCCGTTCAACTGGCTGGTCTTTCCCTGATCGGTGGCCATCCCGAGCGTGGTGTAACGCTTGAGATGCTCGATCGAGGTGAAGCCTTCCTGTGCGGCGAGGCGGATATCGGTGTCCGTAACGTCGTTCTGGAAATCGACGAACGCCTTGGTCTTGTGCGCGCCGACGTGCCAAAGCGGCTTGACTTCAGATGCGTCTTCGGTGGTTCGCGGAATGGCCGATTTCGGAACGCTGCGACCCAGATCCCGAGCGATCCCTTCGGCCGAACGAACGCCGTCGGTGAGCGCCTCTCTGAGCGAAAAATGTCCAGCGGCCGCACCGATTGGAATCATGGCGGGCGAGGGCGTTGCCATCACGAATGCCTGAATCGCCTCCGACCAGACGGGCCGATCTCCGAGATTGCTTCCGATGCCGATCGAGGGGTTCCAGCCCCCGGCTACCGCGAGCAGATCGGTTTCAATCCGGCGTAGTTCTCCTTTGGCGTTGCGGACATCCACCGCGTTGACCGTCTTGCCATAGGCATCGGTGACGACGGCGCCGGTCAGGATTTCAACTCCGGCCTGGCGGACCTTGATCACCGCGGGCGATCCGGGATCGCTGCGCGCATCGACGACCGCCACGACCTTGACGCTCGCCGCGAGCAGATCGAGCGTTGTAGCCCAGCCGCTGTCACTGGTGGTGAAAACCACGGCGCGATCTCCCGGGGCAACGGCGAAGCGATTGACATAGGTGGCGACCGCCGATGCCGTCATCACGCCGGGCCGGTCGTTGCCGCCGAACACCAGCGGCCGCTCGATCGCGCCGCTGGCAAGCAGCGTTCGCTTGGCCACGATTTTCCATAGCCGTTGCCGCGGCTGGCCCGGCGGCGGAGCCGGCAGATGATCCGAGACCTGTTCCAGCGCGCCATATTCCCGATCGTCGTAGGCGCCAAAAACCGCGGTCCGGTTGAGCAGGGTAACGTTGGGCAACGACCTCAATTCGGCGACCGTTGCGTTGAGCCATGTGCCCGCCGGCAGCCCTTCGATCTCATGCCGTTCCGCCAGCAGGCGTCCGCCGAGAAGCCAGTCCTCGTTGACAAGGATGACGCGCACGCCGGATCGTCCGGCGGTAAGTGCCGCGGCCAATCCGGCGGGGCCGCCGCCGATCACAAGCAAGTCACAAAAATCATGCGCCCGGTCGTAGCTGTCGGGGTCGGGCAGCATCGAGAGCGCGCCGAGGCCGGCGGCACGGCGGATCAATGGCTCGTAGATCTTCTCCCAGAACTTCGCCGGCCACATGAAGGTCTTGTAGTAGAAGCCGGCGACGAGGAATGGCGCGAACAGCTGGTTCGCGGCCATCACGTCGAAGGCGAGGCTGGGCCAGCGGTTCTGGCTGGTCGCCTCCAACCCATCGAACAATTGTGCCGTCGTGGCACGGGTGTTCGGCTCAGCGCGGGCGCCGGTGCGCAGCGTGACCAGCGCGTTGGGTTCTTCACTTCCGGCAGTCAGGATTCCACGTGGCCGATGATATTTGAAGGAGCGGCCGATCAGCTTGACGTCGTTGGCCAGCAGCGCCGAGGCCAGCGTATCGCCGGCGAAGCCCGAATAGTCCTTGCCATCGAAGGTGAAGGCGAGGGGGCGCGCCCGATCGATCAGGCCACCGGAGGACAGGCGACTCACCGCGCAGCCTCCCGAGCCAACATGGCGTTCGATATCCGGTGCGTCCGTGTATCGCGCGTCACCATGATCCAGTTGCGGCAACCCTGGGCGTGATACCAGTGCTCGCGCATCGCGCCTGCGAAATTGTCGCGCAGATAAACATAGTCGTAGAAGCCTTCATCGGAAGTCGGGCGCACAGGTGCGGCGTCGCCGCGATAGACGAACTCGTGGATGTCGCGTTCGCCGCAATAGGGGCAGGGGATGCGCATCTTGCCGGCGTCCTCAGTGAAGATTGGGTTGGGCGCCCTGGCCCTTTTCGTCGATCAGATGCCCGGTTGCGAACCGGTCGAGGCGAAAGGCGGCTGCGGTCTGGTGCGGCTGGTCGGTGGCCAGCAGGTGGGCAAATGCCCAGCCGGATGCCGGCGTTGCCTTGAAGCCGCCGTAGCACCAGCCGGCATTGAGATAGAGGCCATCGAGTGGAGCGCGATCGATGATCGGCGATCCGTCCATCGTCATGTCCGCGATGCCGCCCCAGCTTCGAAGCAGGCGCGCACGGCCGATCATCGGCATGAGCGCCATGCCGCCCTCGCAAACGTCCTCGACCGTGGGCAGGTTGCCGCGGCTCGCATAGCTGTTGTAGCCGTCGATATCGCCGCCAAAAACCAGACCGCCCTTGTCGGACTGGCTGATATAGAAGTGTCCGGCGCCGAAGGTGATAACGCCGGGGATCAGTGGTTTGAGTCCCTCGGAGACGAAGGCTTGCAGCGCATGGCTTTCGATCGGCAGCCGCAGGCCCGCCATGTCAGCCACGCGCGACGAATGGCCGGCGACGGCCACGCCGACCTTTTTCGCCCGGATGTTGCCGCGCGTAGTCTCGACGCCGACGATCGCGCCGCGCGCATCGCGGATAAAGCCGGTCAGTTCGCAATTCTGAATGATGTCGACGCCGCGATCGGACGCGCCGCGCGCATAACCCCAGACCACTGCGTCATGCCGCGCGGTGCCGCCGCGGCGTTGCAGCAGCCCGCCCATGATCGGAAAGCGCGCATGATCATAATTGAGAAAGGGCGCCAGCTTGCGCACGGCCGCGCGGTCGAGCAGGTCGGCATCGACGCCATGCAACCGCATCGCATTGCCGCGCCGCGCGAAGGCGTCGCGTTGCCCGTCGGAGTGGTAGAGATTGAGGACGCCGCGCTGGCTGATCATCGCATTATAATTGAGGTCCTGCTCGAGGCCCTCCCACAGCTTCATCGACCACTCGTAGAACGGAGTGTTGCCGTCGAGCCCGTAATTCGAGCGGATGATCGTGGTGTTTCGCCCGGCATTACCGCCGCCGATCCATCCCTTTTCGATCACCGCGACATTGGCGATGCCGTGCACCTTTGCGAGGTAATATGCCGTTGCCAATCCGTGGCCGCCGCCGCCCACGATCACCACGTCGTAGGCCTCGCGCGGGTTGGCGTCGCGCCAGGTTCGCTGCCATTGGCGATGACCGGACAGGGCGTTGCGCGCGAGGCTGAGGATCGAAAAGCGGGCCATGGAGCTCGTGAAATATCGTTGATCGAGAAGAAACTTACGCGCTAAAAGCTGTTCAGATTTGATCGCAGGCGACGTTTTCATGCCCAAAAGCGACAAGGTGGACCAGGTTCCTGCCCGAACCCTCGGGCTGCTTCTGATCGACGGATTCGCGCTGATGTCCTACGCCTCGGTGATCGAGCCGTTTCGGGCGGCCAACACATTGGCGGGCCGCGAGCTCTATCGCTGGACTCACATTTCGGTTGATGGCCACAAGGTCAGCGCCTCGAACGGTGCCAGCATCCTCGCCGATCACGCGGTGGGAGATCCGATTGCGTGCGACACGCTGTTCGTGTTTGCCGCGGGCGACCCGGCGCAGTTCTCCGACTTAAGGACATTCGCCTGGCTCAGGCGTCTCGCCCGTTCGAATGTGCGGCTGGCCGGCGTTTCGGGAGGGCCGTTCCTGCTGGCGCGTGCCGGTGTGCTTGCCGGCTATCGGGCGACCATCCATTGGGACCACCAGCCCGCTTTCCTGGAAGCGTTTCCGACGCTTGCCATCGAACCCGGCCTCTATGTGATCGACCGGCGCAGGCTCACTTGTGCCGGCGGTACCGCCGGGCTCGACCTTGCCATCGAACTGATCGAGCGCGAGCACGGGCACAAGCTTGCCGCTCAGGTCAGCGAATGGTTCATCCGCACCGAACCGCGTCCGGCCGGCAAATCGCAGCGACTGAGCCTGCGGGAACGTGTCGGCATCAGCAACGACCGCGTTCTCAGGGTTTTGGCGAAAATGGAGGAGACGCTGGAGGAGCCGACTGGAATGCGTGAGTTGGCAAAACTGGCCGGCGTATCGTTGCGCCAGCTCGAAAGGCTGTTCTCCGCACATCTGCATGAGACGGTGACCGAACGTTACCTTCGCATTCGCCTGGAGAAAGCGGCAGAGTTGCTGCGCAAGACCGGCCTGTCGGTGACCGCAGTCGGCGTCGCCTGCGGTTTCCAGAGCAGCAGCCACTTCTCGCGGGCCTTCAAGGCACGTTATGGAAAGACGCCGAGTTCGGAACGGAGTCATGGGTAGGTGTCAGAACCGGCTCAGGGTCGAAGATCGCGACCGCATGCGTCGGGCTTCGAACGCCCGGCACAAATTCGTGCCCGCTGCCCCGGGCGGCCCAAACAGCATCTCGTCGGTCGTGCCGCCGGTCCCCCGGGAGGAACGCGACGGCACCTTGATCGATTCCGGCTGATCGATGGTATAGTCTGAGTGCTACCGCTTGTCAGCGGCGATGTCCCTATTGTTGTGACCGCCTTCTCGCTAGCCGATGGTTTGGCAGATGATGCAGAAAATGGAGGACTACATGACCGATCTCACACACGACGTGACCGACATGATGCCCCGCCGAGGTTTATTCGGCCGTTTCGCCGGCGCGATGGTACTCGCGCTCGCGGGATTTGCGACGACGCCGGTGCGCGCAGAATCCGCGGCAACGCCATCCGACGGGCCGGATTGGCCGGGAGTGCTGAAGGGACGTCATCGTCAGGTGGTGGACGCCTACGATGTCAACGCCGGATTCCCGCTTGCGTTCGCGTACTCGTTCCTGGTGCCGCACGGACCGCCGAGCGCGAGCTCGGTTGCCGCGACGGCGGTCGTCGTCCTGCGCCACGGTGCGTTCCCGATCGCGCTCGGCGACGAGATGTGGCAAAAGTACAAGATCGGGGAGTCGTTCAAGATCCTCGATCCGGAGACCAAGGCGCCGGCGGTCAAGAATCCGTTTCTGCATCCGAAGCCTGGCGTGCTTGTGGTCGACGATATGGCGCTCGACCGGCTGCTCGCGAACGGCACGGTGATCGGCGCCTGCAACCTGGCGCTGCGGGTGCAGAGCAAGATGCTCGCCGGCAACGCCGGCGTGAGCGCGGATGAAGCCGCCAAGGAGTGGGCGGCAAATGTGGTCCCGGGCATCACCATCATTCCATCCGGAACATGGGGGGTGAACCGCGCGCAGGAAGCCGGCTGCACGTACTGCGCGGGCGGCTGATTTTCAACCGGGATCGTGCCAGACAGAAAACGGCGCTGTTGCCAGCGCCGTTCCGGTGCACCTGTGTGTATGAACAACCATACGCTCAAGCGCCAATCGATCCACGAACTAGGTTATTGCGCTTGAGGGCGAAGGTTTCGGGACGCGGGCCAGAATGAGGTTGGCCAATACCTCGGTTAGCCTCCGGGTTGTCCAGTCGCTGTCGTGCAGTCGCGCATTGTCGTCGGGATCAACGATTCGGTCGAAGGAGATCTTCTCAACTTCGTGCCAGCCCTTCATCAGTTCAAAGCGCCGAAACAGATTGACCTGATCCGCGCGACTGACATCGGCAATCGCGGAGACCATTCTGTCTGTGGCGGCCCGGCTGACCGGTGTCAGCATGGCCGGCACGTATTGTGGATCCATCAGGATGATATCGATCGAGCGTTCATCACGAAGGCGTCGGATACCCTGGCGAAGCGCCATAATCGTCTCGTCGTGCGAAGGCGGATTGTCTTGCTTGCTTTGCCAGACCGCGTTGGTGCCCAGCTGCCAGATTACCAGCCTCGGCTTCTCGGCAATCACGTCGCGATCCATGCGGTCGCGTTCCCTTGGTGCCTCCTCGCCCCCCACTCCGCGGTTGATTACGTCGATCCTGGGGTTCGCGTACTTGTCCCTTAGAACGGCTTCCAGCCGGTAGGGATAAGCAACGATCCCGCCCTCTCCAGCTGTGGTCGATGAGCCCAGGGCCACGATCCTGACACTGCTCGCGGCTTCGATGGTCTCAGCCAGATTTGGCAGGTCGTATTCGAATGGGGCTGGCTGCGCGGGAATTTGCGGAGGTGAGCTGTTCATGCTGCGACCCTTCATCTGGGCCCGCTATTGTCCGGCACGGGCGTTTCAAGATGACCATCATAACACTCATTTTTTGCGACCTGCGTGGGTGTCGGCCTTGCCAGCTGGAGTCCGCGCTTTTTTGGCCAACTTCCTGGCCAATTGAGTAGAACTGTAGCCGCACCGCTAGTCCGACGAGATATCAGAGCTGGCGGTGCCAAACCTCGTCTCCTGGACGAACGCGCTTTCCGGCGTTTTCGGCGCTGATGATTGCTCGATCATGCTGAGCGCGGCCACGGCAGCCGCATTGACGTGATCGAGGCAGCACTGCTCGGCAAGGCCGGGGTCGCCATTTTGGATGGCGCGCCAGATCGCCGTGACCTCGCGCAGGCTTTTGCTATTTCGTTTTGGCTGCGACATCGACGTAATTCGCAACAGCGTAATCCGGTCGTGCAGCGGCCTGAGCAATCGTTCGACAAAGGAATTCTGACAGCCGCCGATGAGCGCCGCGTAGAATTCCGACTTGGCTTCGAGCGCCGTCATCAAATCGCCTTCGGCGAACGCGGCCTTCAATTTGGCGAGTGCATTCCCGATCCTGCGGACTACGGCGGGGTCGCGCAGGCGCGCGCATTCACGTCCGGCAAATCCTTCGAGAACAGCGCGAGCCGCGTAGAGCTGTTTTGCTTCCTCAAGACTGATGGTGCTGACGACGGGGCCGCGATGGGGAACCGTGCTGACCAGGCCATCTGCCTCCAGCAACCGGAGCGCCTCGCGGATCGACGGCCGGCTCACGCCGGTCATCTCGCAAAGCTCGCGTTCGACCAGGCGCTGTCCGGGCTTGAACGTTCCCGACATGATGGCTTCGCGCAATTTCTGCGCGACCATCGAGCGGACGGTTGGAACGTCCTCGATCCGGAGTGCCAATTGCAGTCCAATGTCCTCGTCCATCGTTTTTCGCTCTCGTTCTATCGTCTGCAATGAACGGTCACCACGGCATCTTGGCCTGATGTTTCAGCCATTGATATTCCCTTACAGATCGATGGTTTGCGCTCATGCGATGGACCAGCCCCCATCGATCGGCAGGGTCGCGCCCGTAATGTCTTGCGCGGCCTGGCTGCACAGGAAGACAGCCATCGCACCGACGGCTTCCATGGCGATGAACCGTCCCGTCGGCTGGCGCGTCGACAGATAGTCGCGCGTCGCCTCGTCGATGCTGCGGCCTTCGGCGGCCGCGATCGATGCAATTTTCTCCTGAATGGCCGGTGTCGGCAGTGTGCCCGGGCAGAGCGCGTTGCAGGTAATTCCGCTCATAGTCGTCTCGATCGCAACCGCCCGCGTCATGCCAAGGATGGCGGTCTTGGTCGTTACGTAATCGATTCGGTTGGCGACGGCGCGGGTCGAATAGATCGAGGCCATATTGATGATGCGGCCCCAGCCGCGGTTCTTCATGGCAGGCAATGCGAGGCGGATCAGATGAAACGGTGCCGACAGATTGACGGCCAACGCTTCCTCCCATCGTTCCGGTGCAAAGTCTTCGACCGGCGCAAAATGCCGGACCACCGCGTTATTCACCAGAATATCGATCGCGCCGAGGCGGCCGAGCAGGTCGGCCATCATGGTCTCAATGGACGAACGCCGCGACAGGTCGGCGGCCACGCTCACCGCTTCGACGCCAAAGCGGGACCGAAGACGATCCCTTGTCTCTTTCGGCTCGACCAGATCGTGCAGGACAATATTGGCTCCCGCGCCGGCAAGGCTTTCCGCCACAGCCAGTCCGAGGCCGGCCGTCGCGCCGGTCACGAGAACCCATTTGCCCTTCAGCATCGGACAGGACTTCCAAGGCTATTTCTTCTGGAAGGCTATTTCTTCTGGTCCAGCTCGGCGAATACTTCCCGCGCATTGCGGAAAGCATCGACGCCGGCCGGCACGCCGCAATAGATCGCAACCTGCATGAACACCTCGCGTATTTCCTCGCGGGTAGCGCCGTTGGTCAGCGCGCCCCGGACATGGGTCTTGAGCTCGTGCGGGCGGTTGAGGGCGCACAGCATTGCGAGATTGAGGAAGCTGCGCGTCTTGTGGGTCAGGCCATCGCGGCCCCAGACATAGCCCCAGCAATATTCCGTCGTGAGGTCCTGCATCGGACGATTGAAGTCGTCGGCCGACGCGATGGCCTTGTCGACGAATTCGTCGCCGAGCACGCCTTTGCGGATTTTGAGGCCTCGATCATATGTCGCCTTATCCATGATGTTATCCAATCTTCCGGTGTTGCAGGGACTGAGTTAATTCTTCGGCCAGAACGGCTGGGCCAGCGCCAGTTGCGGCGGGAATACCGCGACCGGCACACCGGATTGCCATTGCACGATGGTCATGCCGGCCCCGACGCGGCGGCCCTTTTCGTCGAACTTGATCTCGCCGAGCGGATAATATTTGGACGGACCGGCGTCCATTGAACGTATCGCATCGGCCACGGCAATCCGGTCGGCCTTGCCGGCCTTTTCAAGCGCGTCCTTGATCACCCACATGTCGCCGTAGGTGGAAATCGCGTTCTGCGTCATCCAGGGTTCCTTGTAGCGGGTCTTGAGTTCCGCAATCAGCGCTTCGTGACCCCTGGCGCCCCAGCTTGCGACGCAGGTGAGCACACCCTGCAGCAATTCCGGACTGACGGTCTGCAGCATGTCGGGTTCGGCGATGGCGATGCCGAACGAGATGGTCGGAATCTTGCCTTGTCCGAGGCCGAACTCATTCATTTTCTCGAGCAATAGTTTTGCGTCGGAAATCACGGTTGGCAGGAAGAACAGGAGGTCGGGTTTCGCCGAGCGAACCCTCTGAACCAGCGAGGTGGCGTCGGTCAGCGGCGGCGTAAAGGTTTCGTCGACGATCAATTGCAGCCCGTTCTCGGCGAGCAGGCCCTCTCGCATCGACTTTGCCGATGCGACCGACGCGCCGGTGTTGTCGGTGATGATCGCAACGGTCCTGGGTTTCTTGCCCGAAGATGCTTCCGCCAGCTTCACGATCTGCGGCAGCGCCTGCCTGGCCTGGGATCCTGCGGTCGCCGAGGTCTGAAATACATATTTGAAACCGCGATCAGTGATCAGATCGGAATAGGAGAGGGTGAGAACCGGCAGATTGGCCCGTTCCGTGACCTCCGTGACCGCGAGCGTGAACGAACTCAGATAGGCCCCGCTCGCCGCCACCAGATCGGGTTCCTGCGCGACCATGCGCTGTGCCGCATTCTTTGCCTTCTCGGTCGTGTCGCCGGAGTCGAGGACGACCAGCTTGAGCTTGGCGCCGCCGAGCGACTTGATGCCGCCTTGCGCGTTGATGTGGTCCACCGCCATCTCGGCGCCCTCGCGCATGACGGTGCCCGGGCCGCGCATAGAGGCCGGAAATCGGCACCAGCAATCCGACCTTCACTTCGGAAGGCTGCTTGCGCCCACGCACGAGACGATAGCAATCCAGAGCGGCGGATGCGCCGGCGAGCAGCGCTGCGCCGTGTGAATGCGGCCTTGTTCATCGAACATGATATTCCTCCCTTAAATTGTTTTGACGACGACAGGTTAAGTCAGGATTTTTTCGGCCAGAAGGGTGACGCCATGCGCGAGATCTGGACGGATAGACCGTGACAGGTACGCCGGACTGCCACTGCACGATGACGACACCGGCGCCGACGCGGCGGCCTTTTTCGTCGAACTTGAGCTGGCCGCCCGGATAATATTTCGGAAGGACCGCCATCCATGGTGCGGAAGGCTTCGGCGACGGCGAGACGATCGGCTTTGCCGGCTTTTTCGAGCGCTGCCTTCATCAGCCACATATCGCCATAGGTCGAGATGACGTTCTGCGTCATCCAAGGCTCTTTGTATTTGGCCTTGAGTTCGGCGATGAGGGCTTCATGACCCTTGGAGCCCCAGTTGGCGACGATGGTCATGATGCCCTGGAACAACTCGGGCCTGACGCTCTGCAGCATGTCGGGCTCGGCGATGGTGATGCTGAAGGAGACGGTCGGAATCTTGCCTTGGCCGAGCCCGAACTCGTTGATCTTCTCGAGCCAGAGCTTGGCGTCGGAAATCGCGGTTCGGCATGAAGAGCAGGAGGTCGGGTCTGGCCGACCGGACCTTCTGGATCAGCGAGGTGGCGTCGGAGAGCGGCGGCGTCCAGACTTCCTCGACGATCAATTGAAGGCCTTCTCGGCGAGCAGTTCTTCTTGCAGCGCCTTGGCCGTTGCGACCGATGCGCCGGTGTTGTCCATCAGCATCGCCACGGTCTTGGGCCTCTTGCCGGAAGCTGCTTCCGCCAGCTTCACGATCTGCGGCAGGCCTGCCTGGCCTGGGATCCTGCGGGCGCTGCGGTCTGAAAGATGTATTTGAAGCCGCGATCGGTGAGCAGATCGGAATAGGAGAGAGTGAGCACAGGCAGATTGGCGCGCTCCGTGACCTCGGTGACGGCGAGCGTGAACGAGCTCAGATAGGAACCGGTCGCGGCAACCAGATCGGTCTCCTGCGCGACCATGCGCTGTGCGGCGTTCTTGGCCTTCTCGGTGGTGTCGCCGCAATCGAGGACGACCAGCTTGAGCTTGGCGCCGCCGAGCGACTTCACGCCGCCTTGCGCATTGATGTGCTCAATGCCCATCTCGGCGCCCATGCGCATCACCTGGCCCGGACGGGTATAGATGCCGGAAAGCGGAACGATCAGGCCGACCTTGACCTCGGCCGGTTGCTGCGCCCGCACCATCGTCGATAGCCCCACGGCCGCCGCGCCGGAGAGCACGGTTCGACGCGTTACCGACGCTTTCAACGACTCTTTCGATGCTTTTTCCCGGCTCATTCTGGCTCCTGCGAATTCGTTCGTTATTTGATGTCTGTCACATGCCGAGATAGGCCTTGCGGACGCGGTCGTCCGCCCGCAACGTCTGATTGTTGCCTTCGAGCGCGACGCGGCCGGCCTCGAGGACGTAGCCGTGGTCGGCGGACTCCAGCGCTTCCGCCACGCGCTGCTCGACCAGCAGGATCGTCAGCTTCGATTGCCGGCGGATTTCGATCAGCCGTTCGAAGATGAAATCCGCAATGCCGGGCGCGAGGCCCATCGATGGTTCATCCAGCATCAGCAGTTTGGGCGACGACGCCAGTCCGCGGCCGATCGCCAGCATCTGCTGCTGTCCGCCGGACAAGGTTCCCGCGAATTGGCCGCGGCGTTCGGCCAGCACGGGCAGCCATGCAAAGATACGCTCGATATTGCCTTTCCACTCGCGGCGACCGGCCTCGGTTATGGCGCCCATTTCGAGATTTTCCATCACCGTGAGCGATGGAAAAACCTGGCGTCCTTCCGGGACATGGGCGATGCCGAGATGCGCGCGTCGCGCAGGCCGCACAGACAGCAGGTCGGTATCCTCGAATGTGATCGTGCCCGTGCTTGGCCGTACGATTCCGGAAATCGTCTTGAAGAGAGTGGTTTTGCCGGCGCCATTCGGTCCGACGATCGCGACGAACTGTCCCTGTTCGACCTTGATCGAGACGCCGTTCAAGACCGGGATGGCCGAGTAGCCGGCGCTCAGCCCTTCAATGCGGAGCATGCGCCACCCACTTCTTGCCGAGATAGGCCTCGATGACGCGGCTGTCGCGGGTGACGACTTCCGGCTCGCCCTCGACGATGACGGCGCCGTGGTCGAGAACCAGGAAGCTGTCGACCAGGCGGACCATGGCCTGCATCGTGTGTTCGATGATGGCGATGGTCATGCCGTCGCTGGCAAGCCGCTGAATTACAGCGACGACCTCGTTGGCCTCGTCATGTCCGAGGCCTGCCAGGGTTTCGTCAAGCAACAGGATGCGCGGCTGCCCGGCCAGCGCGCGGGCCAACTCCATCAGCCGCAGTTCCTTGGTCGTGAGCTCGCCGGCGATGCGTCCGGAGATATCAGACAGGCCGACCCGGGCAACCGCCTCTGCCGCCAGTTGCCTGGCTTCGGCGTCTGTCCTGGTCCGTATGTAGGCGCCGACCACGACATTGTCTGATATCGACATCCGCAGGAACGGACGCATGATCTGGAAGGTTCTGCCGATACCCGCTTCGCAGAGTTCGTGGGGCTTGCGGCCCGACATGTTGCGGCCGTCGATGAGAATTTCGCCCTGATCCGGCCGCAGGAAGCCGTTGAGCAGATTGAACACGGTGGTTTTGCCCGCGCCGTTGGGGCCGATAATGCCGAGAATCTCGTTTCGCCGCAGTTTGAAGCCGACATCCCGGACGGCCTTCAGCCCGCCGAAAGCACGCGACAGGCTGCGGACCTCGAGAACGACGTCATCGGCCATCTGGGACCGTTCGGGACGCGGTCGCGCCGGTGGCGCTGGGCTGGCGGCGGTGAGTGGAAGACCTGGCAGTGGAAGATCTGGCAAGCCGGTTATCACCGCGGCGTGCGGCGCGGATCGCTTGCGCAGAAAATCGCGAAACTTCCAGAACAGCCCCTCGGGCGCCACGAGTATGACGCATATGATTGCCAGCCCGAAGATCACCCCCTGAATGCCGGGAAGGTAAGAACCCGCCTCGGCATTGAGGGTTTCGGCGAGAGGAATCAGGATCACGGATCCGATCACCGGCCCCCAGACCGTTCCGACACCGCCGAACATGGCGACCGTCAGCGCCTGTGCCGACACCAGCATGCCGAATACCGACTGCGGGGTCACCACCAGCAGCACCACGGCGTAGAATCCGCCGATCGCTCCGGCGATCGCCCCGCTCAGGACGATGGCGCGAAGCTTCCAGGCAAGCGTGTTGATTCCCGCGGCTTCCGCGGCGGCCTCATTCTGCTTGATCGCACGCAGCGCCATGCCGAAACGCGAGCTTTCGATGCGCAGCGTCAGCAGGATCGTTCCCAGCATCATCGCCAGTGCCAGCAGCGTATAGATGCGGGGGTCGCCGAATTGCATATAGGCGATCGGATTGTCGCGCTTGATCGGCAGGGTGATTTCCTGAAAGCCGAGCCACTCAAACACGTAGAGGATGGCGAGCGGGTAGGCGAGCATCGCCAGCGCGAAGTAATGTCCCTGCAACCGGAACGTCGGAAAGCCGATCAGCAGCCCGGCTAGTCCGCCGAGCATCGCGGCGACCGGAATCAGGATCCAGGGCGACAAATCGAAGTAGATCTGGCCAAGCGCGGTCGCATAGGCGCCGATGCCGAAGAAGGCCGCATGACCGAAGGAGATCAGTCCGGTGTATCCGCTGAGCAGATTCCAGGACAGGCCGAACACCGCCCAGACCGGAACCAGCGTCAACACCAGCTGATAGTATGAATTGCTGACGCTGAGCGACAGCGCCGCATAAAGCAAGGTGAAGACGATAACCGGGAGCAGCGAACGCAGTCCGGGCATCGTCAGGTCCTCTCGACCATTCGCCCGAAGAAACCCTGCGGGCGGAAGAAGATGATCAGGAGAAAGACCACGAAGATCGCCGCGTTCTGCAACTGGGTCGGCAGCACCAGGGTCGACATCTGCTGCACCAGGCCGATCGTCATGCCGCCCCAGAAAGCGCCGATGATGCTGCCCATGCCGCCGAGCACGACGCCGGCATACATGACGATGACGTATTCGACGCCGACAAAGGGATGAAAGGGATAGTTGGTGGCCAAGAGGCCGCCGGCAATCGCGGTAATGCCTGTGCCAAGCGCGAAAGCAACGCGATGCGCGCGATCGACGTCGATTCCCATATAGGTTGCCGCGGTGGGATTGTCGGCCGCCGCGCGAAGTGATTTTCCGATCCGCGACCGCGTGATCAGCAGCGTCAGCAGCGCCATGGTGACGAATGAAACGATGGCGTCGATGCCGCGCGCCTTGTTGATGAAGACGCTGATGTCGAAATACGGGCCAAGTTCCCAGGCTGAACTCGACAACGGTGTGCGGATCGAGGCAAGCACCGAACCGAACACAATCAGGCCGCCGTTCTGCAGGATCAGTGCGATCCCTAGCGTCAGAATAAGCTGGGCATAATGGCCGTCTCCCT
This sequence comes from uncultured Pseudomonadota bacterium, assembly GCA_963727225.1. Classification (GTDB taxonomy): domain Bacteria; phylum Pseudomonadota; class Alphaproteobacteria; order Rhizobiales; family Xanthobacteraceae; genus Bradyrhizobium. Next base: position 42,040 of record CAVSFN010000013.1, read on the forward strand.
CAAGCGAGGACGAGCGGGTGCCCGATACGCGCGAGATCAAGGCAAGATGGACCGCGTAGCCGAAGACGGCGAGCACCGGACCGGCCAGCAGGATGGCGACGAACGGCCCGACGGCGTTTCCGAACGTGGTCTGAATCCCGAGCGCGGTGAAAAGATAGAACGCCGCATACATGCCAAGCATCATGAAATCGCCATGGGCGAAGTTGATGACGCGCATGACGCCGAAGATCAACCCGAGCCCGACGCACATCAAGCCGTAGATGGCGCCGATCAAAAGCCCGGCGGTCAATGCTTGCAAGAAGCCTTCCAGCGCCTGCGTCACCGGCGGCCTCGCGCAGCGATGGGGTATCGTTGCGTATTGGCCGGTAGCTCCCGATCCGGTCATTGCACCCCCCATTTCCGTTCGGCGCTGCCGGTCATGCCGATCGCATCGCCTGTCGAGTAGAGCCGGCAGAGACCCGCGATCACGCGGCTGTCGGCGAGCGATGCGCAATCGTCGACAAGCTGTTCCAGGCGCTTTGCGCGTCCGTCGCCGATCAGGCCGCCGGCAGCTTGCCGGAAGCGGACCCGGATTTCCTCCGGCGTTGCGGCGATGACATTGTCGAGGCGCTGACGCACGGTCGCTCCGTTGCGCAGGCCAATGACGATCTCGGCGCCCTGGTTCGCCGGGAATGCGGCGGTGAAACCGGGCTCGCTTCGCAGATCGGTCCGGTCGACCAGCCGAAGCGTTTCCGGATCGTCGATCTGCGCGTAGTTGTCTTCTTCGAGCGCACCGCGCGCGAGCACGGCGGCGACGCTGAAAGGAATGCTCATCTTGGCCTGCAACGCATTCCGGAACGGTCCCCTGGAATTGCAGCCGGGATAGCGGGCCGCTGCCTCGGGGACGCGTATCGAGACGGTCTCGATGTCCTCCGAGTTTCCGAGTTGGCGCGCGACCAGCAATGCTGCTTGCGCGGAGGTTTGCGCGAAATTGCAGGCTGGGGCCGGCTTGTTGTAGACGGCCATGATTTCCGGCTGACGGCCGGCAAACAATCGGATGCCGGCGGGTGCGGGCTGTCGGGAAAAGGCAGCGAACAGTCCGGCTTCGCCTTCGAGGATCGTTTCGGAGGCAACGGCACCGGCTTCCGCAAGCTCAATCGCCGCTATCGCGTTACGCGCCGCAAAACCCGGATGGAAATACATTTCGGAGCCGCCCGTGCGTGGCCATTCGTTCAGGCCCGAGGATGTATTGGCGGCGATGGAAACCGCGCTGGTCGCGGCATCTTCGGTGAGACCGAGGGCATGGCTGCCCGCGAGCGCGGCGCCGAGCGGGGCTACCAGTCCGGTTGGACGGTAGAGCCGCGCCAGATCTGCGGTAAAAAGCGCGGCGCCAATTTGTGCGCCGGCCTCATAACCGACGACCGCGGCGGCCAGAAATGTTGCGCCGGACAGTTTCGTTCGCTCCGACAATGCGAGCAGCGTCGGCCAGATCACAACACCATGGTGGCAGATGCTGGCGGCGTGCATATCCTCGCGTACCAGGCCGTGGCCGAGCGTCGCATTGGCGAAGGCCGCATCGCCTGGTGTCGCGAGCTTGCTGGTCCCGATGATGGTTGCGCCGCCTTCGACGGCGCGCGCGATCCCGATCGCCTGACGGCTCCAAGGGTGGTCCTTTGCCTCGAACGCACAGGAGAGAAAATCCAGCAGGCAGATTTTGGCCTTGGCGATGACATCCGCATCGAAACGCCCGAGATCGACCGCAAGCGCTGTGCGTGCCAACTGTCGCGCCAAAGACGCCTCGCCTGGTCCGATCGACCCGATCGTCATTGCAATCGCCCTTTGCTTGATTGGCGCGTGAATTTAGCCGCGCATTTCCACCCCGGCCCATTCCTCAAGGACTTTCGCGATCGACGTGAAGTCGGATGAAGGGCCGAATTTGGCATTGGTAATCGCCAGCATCTGCCGGACCGCCGAACCGCAGACCATCGGAACACCCATGGCCTCGGCCTCATCGACGCAAAGCCGCACATCCTTGTAGGAAAGGCCGGTGGTGAAGCCGAAATCGAAGGTGCCGGGAAGCACCGCGCGGGGGAACTTGTCCTCTGATGCGCTGTTACGCCCGCTGCTGGCATTGATGATGTCGATCAGCACCCTGGCGTCGACGCCACCCTTGACGCCCATCGCCACCGCTTCGGAGGTGATCACCAATGCCGCCGCCGCCATCAGATTGTTGGCGAGTTTCGCGGTCTGCGCGGTGCCCGGCTTGTCGCCGCAATAAAACAGCTTTCCGAAATGCTTCAGGATCGGCTCGACTGTCTCGTAGGTTGCTTTCGGACAGGAAACCATGACCGCGAGCGTACCGTTCACCGCGCCCTTGATGCCGCCGCTGACGGGCGCATCGACCAGCGTCAGCTTCCGGGGCTTGAACCCTTCAGCGACCAGCTTGGCCGTGCCGGGTCCGCTGGTGGACAAATCGATCACGATGCTGGCGCGGTTTCCGGCAATGATTCCATCGGGTCCCAGCGCGACGGCTTTGACGATATCCGGGGTCGGCAGGCTCATCAGGACAATATCTGCGGCGGAAGCGACCTCGGCCGGCGATTTTGCAAGACGGGCACCTCGCGCAACCAGCGCTTTGGTTGCCTCAGCCTGCGTGTCGTAAACGCACAACGTATGGCCGGCGTCGAGCAGTCGCCCGGCCATTGGTCCGCCCATGCGGCCGATGCCAACAAAGCCGATGGTCTTTTCCGCCATTGATTCTCTCCCTGTCGCGCTGCTTGCGGCGGGCGCTTTTTGTTGTTTGTCGCGGCAAAAGGTTCCCGGGACGCTTCCGGCGAATGTCCAGATTGTCAGTTAATCTGTCAAGAATAAGATTTGATGTCGACACCGTCTGTTCCGCCAGAATAGGATTTGAAAAACAGCAAGTCGGGGAATTCGCTCAGTGCGACAGGATGACGGGCAAGGGGCCGGCGCGATTCTCGGGGATTTCGTTGCCGCCGCCACGTGGCTGGATGTCGCGGCGCAAAGTCACGAAGCGAAGCGCTCGATTCTGAACTTCTTCGCCACCGCGCTCGGTTCTGCCTACGATCCGGCCGTCACATCCGCGCTGCGGACGTTGTCTCCCTTCAGCGGTGCGGCGACATCGGCCATCATTGGGAGGCCGGAGCGGTTTGATGCGTTGGTCGCTGCCTTCATCAATGCGATTTCGGCCAATCTGCTCGATTTCGACGATACCCATCTGGAAACGATCATCCATCCGACTGCCCCGGTCGCAGCCCCGGTTCTGGCGCTGGCGCAGGCGCGTGGGTTCTCCGGTCGCGACGTCCTGATGGCGTTCATTCTCGGGGTAGAAGTTGAGTGCCGGATCGGCAATGCGGTTTCACCGGCCCATTACGCCCGGGGCTGGCACATCACTTCGACCTGCGGGGTGTTCGGCGCCGCGGCCGCCTGCGCAAAGCTGCTTGGGTTGTCGGCCGACGGCATCAAGAACGCGATTGGGCTAGCCGCCAGCCAGTCGGCCGGCATTGTCGAGAATCTGCCCACCGCGGCCAAGAATGTCAGTGTCGGCAACGCCGCGCGCAACGGTCTGTTCGCAGCATTGCTGGCCGCCGAGGGCTATTCGGCCTCGGCGCGCGCGATCGAAGGGCCGCTCGGCTGGGCGCGCGCCATGGGAGACGAGCCCGATCTCGGGCGTCTGGTTGGTGGCCTTGGCCAGAGCTGGGAAATCGCGAAGAACACCTACAAGCCCTACCCCGCGGGCATCGTCTTTCACGCTGTTATCGACGCCTGCTTGAAACTGCGGGCGAGGCTCGATCAACGTCTCGACGAGATTGTATCCGTCACGGTACAGGGTTCGGCGCTCCTGCTCGCCCGTGGCGATCGTCCGGTTCGCAACGATCGTGATGCGCGGGTCAGCATTCATCATTGCGTCGCCTGCGGGTTGTTGCTCGGCGCGGCGGGGGTGCCGGAATTTTCCGCAGCGATGGTATTTCGGCCCGACGTCGTGGCGCTGCGTCAGAAGGTGAGGGCACAGCTTGACGCTTCCCTTCGGGACGGCGCGGCGCGCGTCAACATCCTGTTGGCATCTGGAGACATACTCAGCGAGACCGTGATGGATGCGAGAGGCAGCCTCGCCGATCCGCTTTCCGACCTCGATATCGAAGCAAAGCTGCATGACTGTTCGCGGCTCAGCGGAACCGCCTGGAACGTAAACGTCATTATTGAAGATGTATGGCGCCTCGATAAGGTTGCCGACATATCGCGCTTGATGAGCCATGCATGACGATGTTGTGCCATCAGCGCCTGCTCGGCGGCGAAGAGGTGGTTTGTAGACCGGATAAGGCGTCTGGGTTACGCCTAACAGCGCGAAAGAACCGCTTACGGTGCGGTTCAGTCGCGCCTTGGCACATCCTCTCGAAAGCGCTTGGTGAACTCAATCAAAGTCATTTCTTGAGTTTCAATGCGGCGCCATCGAACGTTGTCACCATCGCCTGCATAAGACCGTCCTTGGTGATGTAAGCATCCGAGCCATTGTATGGTTCGACCAGGAACGGTGCGGTAGCCGTCCAATGCGTCGCAAACGTGTTTCCAATCAGCGTGCTCTGCACCACCTTGAAGTTAATTCCGTTCAAGCCGCCGTCTTTCGAATCCTTGCAAAATCCGGCGAACAAGTCTCCAATAGCCTTGCGACCCGTGATTACTGTGCCGTTGAGAACATGAATCTGCGCATCGTCTGGATACTGGGCGAGCAATCTATTCCAGTCGCATTTGTTTAAGGCATCGAGATGTTCATCGAGCACGGCCTGCGGATTTGGCTGGGTCTTGATTTCGGGCAGTTGCATGTCAGCCGCTTGAGTTTGTGTCGCAAGCGCCAGGATAGAGAGCGTTAATGCAATTCCAGCTAACCTCATCTTCGCCTCCCAAAATTTCTGCAGATAAATTTGTCAAACTAGTGCGTGGGCTTTTGGCATCGAACATCATGCCGAAAATGACACGAAGCCGTTGGCCGACAGCGAAGAGAACACGCCGAGGGTCGACCCCGTGATCTTGCTCAGCCCGGCGACCGATTGGGATCGCGTTCCGCGTATCCTAGCATGGCCGAAACTGCGGCATTTGATTGCCAGTATCTTTTAACGCATCTTCACGTGCGCAAAACCTTGGCCACTCGTCGATACTCGGTGGGGGCCATGCCCACATTGCCGGCGAAGAAGTGGGTGAATGCGCTCTGGGACGAAAAGCCAAGGTCGAAACCGATATCGGCTACCTGGGATTCGGTCGTAACCAACGCGTCCAGCGCGCGCTCCATTACGAGCGTATTCAGATAGAGATTTGGCGTTATGCCGGTCTCGGTGCGGAACAACCGATAGAAATGGGGCCGCGAGAGACCGGATTCGCGCGCAATCGTATCGAGCTGGATTTCGGCGCGGGGACTCTCGGATATCAATTTGATAGATTTGCGCACGCGGAAGTCGTTGATCCCCGTGACCCGTGCCTCCTGCGCCCTCTGGGCTTGCTGCCAACTCTCTTCATAACAAATCTCGATCAGGCGTCTCAACTCGCCGTCCAGATGGGTCAGGGAAGGGGCGTTGCAGACCAAAGCCGCAGTCCGTCGGATGTCCTGGTCGAGCCCTGCGGTGCGTTTGAAATGGTTACGACCGAAGCGGAGTCTGCAAGAATTTCCTGCGTCGGGAGCAAACCATTCGGCGTTGACATAGAGCACTAAAAAGATCCCGCCTTCGTCTAAGGGTGACGGAATAAAGTTGTGCGATTCCCAAGGGTTAACCGCAACGATTGATCTGTGGTCGAGGTAATAGCGCTCGTTACAGACGTTGGCGACGGCAGGCGTTCCGTCGACGTAAAAAATCAGATGACCCTCACGATGGGCGTGTGTGTTGAAACGACGATTTAACTGATACACCGTCGCGCGACCGAACCGGCCGTGGAAGACGGCAAGCGCCTTGCTCATGCTCCCTCCGATGTTCTAATTTTTTCAGGTAGCGTTCAACAACCGGGGAGACAATGCAAGGGCGTAGACTTGTGCGCTGCAGTTGTTTGTCGCCTTTGGGCGCGAGGTCGCAGTCGCCAAGGCGGCCTATGCTGCCGCGATCGACCGGGCTGCTGAATAACCTCTTGAAATCAAACAGGTCAGCCATTCGTTGTCGTCAGACCCGGAATGTGTCAGAGCTATCGGCGGTAATAGCTGAAGGCATGGAGCGATTATGACGTTGGCGGCAACTCATCCGGAGAACTCATCGGCGATCGGCCTCGACCATCTTGAGACCCCGGATTCCGGAAGAACTCCGGAGTCAAGCAAGACTCTGGCGTCCAGAAAGATTTGGACTGACGCCGAGGCGACGGCGTTGTACGAGATGCCGTTCAACGATCTGCTGTTCAAGGCGCAGACCGTGCATCGCCAAAGCTTCGATCCGAACCGGGTTCAACTGAGCCGTCTTTTGAGCATCAAGACCGGCGGTTGTCCGGAGGATTGCGGATATTGCAGCCAATCCATGCACTACGAATCGGGCCTGACCGCGTCCAAGCTCATGGAAGTCGAACGCGTCATCGCCGAGGCGCGCAAGGCGCGCGACGCTGGCGCCACCCGCTATTGCATGGGCGCGGCATGGCGCAACCCGAAGCCGCGGGATATGGACGCCGTGGTTGCGATGGTGAAGGGCGTCAAGGCGCTGGGAATGGAAACCTGCATGACGCTCGGCATGCTCGATCGCGCGCAGTCCGAACAGCTGAGCCACGCCGGCCTCGACTACTACAACCACAATATCGATACGTCGGAGCGCTACTATAAAGAAATCATCACCACCCGCAGCTTCGCCGATCGGCTGCTGACCCTTGAAAACGTCCGCGCAGCCGGCATGAAAGTCTGCTGCGGCGGGATCGTCGGAATGGGCGAACAGGCGAGCGACCGCATCGAGATGTTGACGATCCTGGCCAATCTTCCTGAACATCCCGAAAGCGTCCCGATCAACATGCTGATCCCGATCGAAGGCACACCGCTTGCGAATGCGACGCCGATCGAACCGATCGATTTCGTGCGCACCGTTGCGCTGGCGCGAATCATGATGCCGGAATCCGTGGTGCGCCTCTCGGCCGGCCGCACCGCCATGAGCGATGAAATGCAGGCGCTGTGTTTCTTTGCCGGTGCCAATTCGATCTTCGTCGGCGATACGTTGTTGACCGCGGCCAATCCGGAAAACGACAAGGACATGAATCTGTTTCGTCGGCTGGGTCTGCAGCCAATGGAGCTGGAAGGTTCGAATTGATTTCGAACCTTTCTTTCATCGCCCGGTCCGTGCCCCTAAAAATATGAAACATGAACAGTACAGCTCCCTCGCACGCGGCAAGTAGTCGCTCGTCCGAAGCGTTGGAATTCGACTACGTCATCGTCGGTGCGGGATCGGCCGGATGCGTGCTTGCCAATCGGCTGAGCGCGGACGGCAGGAATTCGGTGCTGCTGCTCGAAGCCGGCCCCAAGGATACCAATCTCTGGATCCACGTGCCGCTCGGTTATGGCAAGCTGTTCAAGGAAAAAACCGTCAACTGGATGTACCAGACCGAACCGGAGCCGGGACTGGACGGGCGAACCGTGTTTCAGCCGCGCGGCAAGGTGTTGGGCGGATCGAGTTCGATCAACGGCCTCTTGTATGTGCGCGGCCAGCACGAGGATTACGATCGCTGGCGCCAGCGCGGCAACGCCGGCTGGGGCTATGACGACGTGCTGCCCTATTTCAGGAAGGCCGAAAATCAACAGCGCGGCGCCGATAAATATCATGGCGCCGGCGGCCCGCTGCCGGTGTCGGACTGGCGGCATGCCGATCCGCTGTCGGAAGCTTTTGTCGTGGCCGCCGCGCAGACGGGTATTCCGACAAATCCCGACTTCAACGGCGCCAGCCAGGAAGGCGCCGGATTTTTCCAGACCACGACGCAGCGCGGCCGGCGCGCCAGCACGGCCTATTCCTATCTGCGGCCTGCCAAAAACCGGAGCAATCTGGAGGTTGAGACTTCCGCGCTGGCGCAGCGCATCCTGTTCGACGGCCGGCGCGCGCGGGCGGTCGAATACCGGCAGGGTGGGGCGCTGCGGACCGCGCGGGCGCGCAAGGAAATTCTGGTCTCGAGCGGCGCGTATAATTCGCCGCAATTGCTGCAGCTTTCCGGCGTCGGCCCGGCGGAGCTCTTGAAGCAACACGGCATCGACATCGTGCTCGACGCGCCCGGCGTCGGCAACGATCTGCAGGATCACCTGCAGGTCAGGCTGGTGACGCGGTGCTCGCAGCCCGTCACCCTCAACGATATCCTCAATCATCCGGTTCGCCGGGTGATGGCCGGCGCGCGATACGCGGCATTCCGCAAGGGGCCGCTGACGATCGCGGCGGGCACCTCGGGCGCGTTCTTCAAGACCAATCCGCGTCTGGCGACACCCGATATCCAGATTCACTTCCTGCCGTTCTCGACCGACAGGATGGGCGAGAAGCTGCATTCGTTTTCCGCATTCTCCGCGTCGGTCTGCCAGTTGCGGCCGGAGAGCCGCGGCTCGCTGCGCATCAAGAGCGCCGATCCGGCGGTGCCGCCGGAGATCCGCATCAACTATCTGGCGACCGAAACCGACCGCACGGCCTTCATCGAGGGCTTCAAGATCCTGCGCCAGATTCTGGCTGCGCCGGCGCTCAAGCCCTATGCGGTCGACGAGATCCTTCCGGGATCCAAGGTGACGAGCGACGAGGATATCTTGGCGTTCTGCCGCCAGACCGGCAGCACAGTCTATCATCCGACATCGACGTGCCGGATGGGCAATGACCCGCTGGCGGTGGTCGATCAGCGGCTTCGCGTTCGCGGCATCGAGGGCCTGCGCGTGGTCGACGCCTCGGTCATGCCGGACCTGATGTCGGGCAATACCAACGCGCCCACCATCATGATCGCGGAAAAAGCCTCGGACATGATCCTGGAGGATGCGAGGTAACGCGAGACCAGAGCATTTTCGAGCGAAAGCCTGCCCCGGACTTGATCCGGGGTGGATGCCGGTTCGCGTAAAGAAAACGCGTCAAACAAAAGCCCAGAGCCTCGGTTCTGATTCAATCAGAACCGAGGCTCTGGCGGACATGCATTTGCATTCCGGCATCGGCTGGCTCTATCTTCCGGCCGAAATCAACCAGGATGCGGCGAGGCGTCGCATGGAGCGTGAGTGGTGGCAATTCGAATTCGCATCGGCACGCGCAAGAGCGTCATGGCGCTTGCCCAGACCGAGGAAATTGCCCGCCGCCTGACCGCGATCGCACCCGATGTCGAGGTCGAGGTCGTCAAGTTTGAAACGACAGGCGACCAGGACCAGACCGGCAAGCTGTTGCAGCACGGCGGCAAGGGCGGCGCGTTCGTTGCCGAAATCCGCCGTGCCGTCCTGTCGGGTCAATTGCACGCCGCGATGCATTCGCTCAAGGATATGCCCGGCAATGAGGATACGCCCGGGCTCGTGATCGGCGCGACGCTGTCGCGCGATCCGCCCGGCGATGTGCTGGTGCTGCGCGCCGGAATTTCGATCGACGATATCAGGCGCTCGCGCGGCAGGGGATTCAAGGTCGGCACCAACGCGGTGCGGCGCGCGGCCTATGCCCGGCGGCTGTTTCCGGACATCGAGGTTATTCACTATCGTGGCGCCGCCGATACCCGCGTCCGCAAGCTCGACGGCCTGCAAATGCAGCGGCTGCCGGATGGCGGCGAGGTCGGTCCGGCCGACGCGCTGATCATGGCGCGCTCCGGGCTTGAACGCGTCGGTCTGGCCGGTCGCATTGCCTATGAATTTCCGGTGCGGGAAATGCTGCCGGCGGTCGGGCAGGGGATTGTCGCGGTGGAGTGCGCCGCCCACGACTGGCAGACGCGGCGGATTCTTTCTGGCATCGATGACCCCGCCGCGCACAGATGCGCCGACGCCGAGCGCGAGGTGCTGTGGGTTCTGAACGGTCATTGCAACTCGCCGATCGCGGGCTTCTCAACCATCGATGGCGCGCAGATGTCGCTGACCGCGTCGGTGCTGGATCTGGCCGGTGGTGCGTTGATCGAGGTTTCGCGCGTCGGCCCTGCCGACCGGCCGCGCGAACTCGGACGCGCCGTCGGGCTCGAACTGCTGGACAGGGGTGCCGCCGGCATCATCGCACGCAGCCGCCCGGTGTGATGGGTCGATGCGGTCATAGCGCGAAAGCGGGTATCACCCCCGATACGCCCGCACCCGCTTGATCATCTGCTCGACATGCGCGATCGGGGTTTCCGGCTGGATGCCGTGGCCGAGGTTGAAGATCAGCCGGCCAGCGGCGAAATTCGCCAGCACATCGTCGATGGCGCGGTCCAGCGCAGCGCCACCCGCGATCAGAACCAGCGGATCGAGATTGCCCTGAACGGCGACCCGATTTTGCACCCGCTCGCGGATCAATGATGGCTCGGCCGCCCAGTCGATGCTGACGGCATCGACACCGGTCGCGCCGACATAGGCCGGCAGTAGCGCGCCGGCGCCCCGGGGAAAACCGATGATCTTCGCATCGGGCGCTTTCGCACGCACGCCTTCGACGATGCGCCTGGTCGGCGCGATCGACCAGCGCTCGAATTCGCGCGGCGGCAGCACGCCGGCCCAGGTGTCGAAAATCTGCAGCACGTCGGCGCCGGCCTCAAGCTGGCCGAGCAGATATTGGATCGAGTTCTCGACCAGGACATCGATGATTTGACCGAACGCTTCGGGATGGCGATAGGCCATCATCCGGGCCGGCGCCTGATCCGGGGTGCCTTGTCCGGCCACCATGTAGGTCGCGACCGTCCATGGCGCCCCGCAGAAACCGATCAGCGCAATTTTGGGGTCAAGTTCGCTGCGCACGCGGCGCAGCGCTTCATAGACCGGTTCGAGCTTGCGAAAGTCCGCTTGCGCCGCCAGCGTCGCAACCTGCTCCGGCCTGTCCAGCGGATCGAGCCGCGGGCCTTCGCCGGCCTCGAACCGTACCGACCGGCCGAGTGCGTAGGGAATGACGAGAATATCCGAGAAGATGATCGCGGCGTCGAAGTTGAAACGCCGGATCGGCTGCAGCGTGACTTCGGCGGCATATTCCGGCGTAAAGCACAGATCGAGAAATCCGCCTGCCCTGGCGCGCAATTCGCGATATTCCGGCAGATAGCGGCCGGCCTGCCGCATCATCCAGATTGGCGGTACCGGCTGCCTGCGGCCGGACAGCAATTCAAGCAGGGGTTTGATGGGGGGAATCCGGGTCAAGCGTCGTTCCGTTGGCGGTCGAAGGGGCCGTTGCCGCTTCTGATACACGCCGGTACGGGCTTGGCCAAGGGATTGGTTTAGGCCTGGATTTTATGTGCAAGGCCCTGACCGCGCAGCGGAGAGAGTTCGCGCAGTCTTCCGGTCTGAAGAAAGGGCGGCCAGCGAGGTTGTAACTTCAATAATGCGGCGGCGGGTCGTTGGCGGCGCCTGGTGCCCGGGTCTCGGCCTCCAGCAGGCGCTCGCTGAGATGTGCGACCTGGCGCGTCAGTGCGTCGATCTTGCGCCACTGCTCCGTGATGGTCTTGTTCAGCGCCTCGACGGTCTCATCCTGGAACGTCAACCGGGTTTCCAGCGCGTCGATGCGCTCGCCGAGCGTCTTTGCGTCACTCATCGGAATGATGCGTCATCGGACGCTCCAGCAATCCATGGCGCAATGCGACGCGGTCGTCGAACACAAAGCATTCGCCGCGCCAGCGGCTTTCCGCTTCCGGCACGCCTTCGAGATATCCGAGAATCCCGCCCTTGAGATGATAGACCTCCGGAAACCCGCGTGCGAGCAGATAGGCGCTGGCCTTTTCGCAGCGAATGCCGCCGGTGCAGAACATCGCGACCTTCCGATGCCTGGCCGGATCGAGATGACGCGCGACAAAATCCCTGAATTGTCCAAAGCTGTTGATGCCGGGGTCAAGCGCGCCCAGGAAAGTGCCCATCGCAACCTCGAATGCGTTGCGGGTGTCGAGCACCAGCGTGTCCGGCGTCGCGATCAGCGCGTTCCAGTCGGCAGGCTCGACATAAATCCCGGCCTGCCGTGCCGGATCCAGCCCGGTAGCGCCGAGGGTGACGATCTCCTTTTTCAGCCGGACCTTCAGGCGCTGGAACGGCATCGTCGACGCCTGCGAGAACTTCAGTTCGAGATTGTCGAAGCGGCCGCCGAACAGGGCCGCGCCACGCAATTGCGCGATGAAATGGCCGATGGCGCCGGCTGCGCCCGCCAGCGTGCCGTTGATGCCCTCATCGGCCAGCAGCACGCTGCCTTTCAGCCCGAGCTCGGCGCAGATGGCCCGCAGCGGCGCGCGCAACTCCCGGAAATCCGGCAGCGCGGCAAATTGATAGAAGGCGGCGACCTGGTACGGCATCGCGGTGGTTTATCAGGGGGGCGGGGATGCGATCAACATCTACAGGTCCACAAAAACAGCCGGCCGCATTGCCGCCATTCGTCCCCGAGCATTGCCCATCGCCTCATGAATGTGCGATGTAACCCCGCGCCGGGTAACGGCGGGCAAGGCACAAAAGACCAATCGAGTGAGCAATTTGGCATGAGGAATTTCCAGCTCGGCGGCCGATCGACGGTCCACGCGGAGAATGCGATGGTGGCGACGTCGCATCCGCAGGCGGCGTTGACTGCGATCGAGGTGCTGCGTTCCGGCGGCACCGCCGCGGACGCCGCGGTGGCGGCTTCCGCGCTGCTCGCCGTGATCGAGCCGCAATCGACCGGGATCGGTGGCGACTGCTTTGCGCTGGTTCAGCCACGCGGCGAAGGCAAGATCGTCTCTTATAACGGCTCGGGCCGCGCGCCGCAGGCCGCCGAGGCGTCGTGGTATCTCGAGCGCAACATCAATGCGATTGCGCTGACCTCGGCGCACGCCGTCAGCATTCCAGGCTCAGTCGACGCCTGGGCGACGATCCTGCGCGATCACGGCAGGCTGGGGTTCGACGCCCTGTTGCAACCAGCGATCAAGGCTGCGGAACAAGGCTATGTCGTCGCCCCCCGGATCGCGTTCGACTGGAGGAACGCGTTCGACAAGTTGAAAAACGGCACCAACAGCGCGCGCTATCTGCTGCCGCACGGCCAACCGGCGGTCGCCGGTGATGTGATCCATCAGCCCGAACTGGGGCAGACCCTGCGCGCCATTGCCAAGGATGGCCGCGACGCCTTTTACACCGGCGCCATCGCCGAGGATATGGTGGAGACGTTGCGCGGCATCGGCGGCCTGCATACGCTTGAGGACTTCGCCGCCCACACCACCGAGACCACGGTGCCGATCGGCACCATCTACAGGGGTCACGACGTCTGGCAGTGCCCGCCGAACGGTCCGGGCATCACCATGCTGGTGATGCTGAATATCCTCGCGCGCTTTGATCTCAAGAAATTTCCGGCCATGAGCGTCGAGCGGTTTCATCTCGAAGCCGAAGCCGCGCGGGTCGCCTACATGATGCGCGAGCAGTACATTGGCGATCCCGCCCATGTCGATGTGGATATGGTGCGGATATTGTCGAAGGAATTCGCCGACCAGCACGGCGACAGCATAAGAATGGACCGGCTGCTGGATTTGCCCAATGTGGCGCCGCCGATGAATCCCTCGACGATCTACATCACGGTGGTGGACAAGGATCGCAATGCCTGTTCCTTCATCAATTCGATCGCGCATTCGTTCGGTTCGGCGATCGTCTCGAACAAGACCGGTATCCTCTTGCAAAATCGCGGCGGTGGTTTCCGGGTGCAACCCGGCCATCCCAATTGCATCGCGCCTGGCAAGCGTCCGCTGCACACCATCATTCCGAGCCTTGTCACGAAGGCCGGTCGGGCGGTGATGCCGTTCGGCGTGATGGGCGGGCAGTATCAGCCGGTCGGCCAGGTGCATGTGCTGACCAACATGCTCGATTACGGTTGCGACGTGCAGGAGGCGATCGACATGCCGCGCGGCCTGCACTATGAAAATGTCTACCAGCTTGAGGATGGCGTTCCCGCCGATATCGTCGAGGGCTTGAAGAAACTCGGGCACCGGACCGCCGGCGTGACCTCCCCGCTCGGCGGCGGTCAGGCGATCTGGATCGACTGGGACAAGGGCACGCTGACCGGCGGCTCCGATCCGCGCAAGGACGGCTGCGCACTTGGTTATTGAAAGATTGCGCGACTGAAGATTGGCGATTGAACTATCCCTCTGGCGCTTGCGGTCTCGCCCTCTGTTGCGAAGGAAGCTGAAAAGGATGCAACACTCGTTTCGAAATCTTTCAATCGCCGTGGCCGTCGCCGTCGGCACGGCCGGCGCTGTTCTCGTGGCAATCCCGCCCGGTGCCTCGGCTCAGACCACAGGAAAAACCATGACCACAGCTTCAGGTTTGCAGATGATCGACAGTGTGGCCGGCACCGGTGCTGCGCCAAAGCCGGGTCAGATCTGCGTCATGCATTACACCGGCTGGCTGTATGAAGACGGCAAGAAAGGCAAGAAATTCGACTCGTCGGTGGATCGCAACGAGCCGTTCGAGTTTCCGATCGGACAGCGCAAGGTGATTGCCGGCTGGGACGAGGGCGTTGCCTCCATGAAAGTGGGCGGCAAGCGCACCCTGATCATTCCGCCTGAACTGGGCTACGGCGCCCGCGGCGCCGGCGGCGTCATTCCGCCGAACGCGACGCTGATATTCGATGTCGAATTGCTTGGCGTGAAGGGCTGATCTGCAGTCGATCGCTTGACGCAAAAAAGACCGGCCACAGGGCCGGCCTTTGGATTCTAAATCGCAGCGCCGGTCAGAGATTCTTGTTCGCTGCTGCGGCGGCCTTGTTGACGGCGTCCTTGGTGGCCTCCTTGGCGTCGCCGACGGCTTTCTGACCCTTGCCCTTGACTTCCTGAATGACACCCTCGCCCTTCAGCCGGTCGGAACCGGTGGCTTCGCCGATGTCCTGTTTGGCCTTGCCGATGGCCTCGTTGGTGGCGCCTTTGATCTTGTCGGTCGTTGCACCCATGGGAACTCTCCTTCGAACGGTTAAGCTTGCCGGGACAAGCCTCCCATGCGCCAAAAGTTCCTGTTCCGATCTGGTTTGTGATCGTGGTTTTCGGTAGTTTTCGCGCGCAGGTTTGCCAGGAAAGCATCACGATGACAGGTTCCCACGATCATACCCATGCCGATCATTCGCACGATCACGGCGACGCGCAGCGCTGGAAGCACGACGGCGTCCGCGTCATTCCCGGCGACCAGCTCGATCCCAACGTGCCCTCCACCGCCGGGATGGACCGCAAGGCGGCGATCAATTTCGCCCGCGTCGGCGCGCAGAAATTGTGGGCCGGCACCGTGACCATCAAGCCTGACGCCAAGACCGGCGCGCATCATCACGGCCATCTCGAGAGCATCATCTACGTCGTCAAGGGCAAGGCGCGGATGCGCTGGGGCGAGCACCTGCAGTTCACGGCGGAAGCCAATCCCGGCGATTTCATTTTCATTCCGCCCTATGTGCCGCATCAGGAGATCAACGCCAGCCCCGACCAGGTGCTTGAATGCGTGCTGGTGCGCAGCGACGGCCAGGCGGTCGCGATCAATCTCGACATTGAGCCGGTGGAAAAGCCGGAGACGGTTTTGTGGATCGACCCCGTGCATCGCGATCCGGCGGAGACGAAATGACGGAAAGCGACTACGCAAACACTGAACGATCCATCGGCCGGTTCGGCACTGGCTTGCGCGGCGAGAAGCGCGCCTCGGGAGCGCGTATGAGGGCAAGTCGGCCGCGTGAGCCGCAGCGGCCGCGGACGGCGAATTAACGCGGTTGCCGGTTGCCGAGCGCGGTCCGGATGGTTTCCGGCGCGCGGATGCGTTCGGTGAGAAGGGCAATGCGGTCGTTACCCCAGAACAATTCGCCGTTGAAAACCATCGTCGGCACGCCGAAGACGCCGATCGCTTCCGCCTCGGCGATGATACGATCGTGCTCGCCACGCGCCGGACCGTTCACATAGGCCTCGAACGCCGGCACCGAGCCGCCAAGCGCAGCAATCACGCCGCTGATTTCCTGAAGCTCGTCGAGCTCCAGTTCGTGATTCCAGAAGCGCCGGAAAACCGTGTCGTGATAGGCGCGGAAAATGCCGTGACGCTGGGCGAAAAGCATGCCGGCGCTTGCATAGAAGGCATCATAGATTCGTCGTGGGCCCTTGATCGTGAGCCCTTGCGCGTTGGCATAGCGCCGGGCGTCCATATAGGAGTAACGAACCTTTCGCCAGAAGTGCGGGGTTCGCTCCTCGACCGTGCCCATAAACTCCGGAATTCGGAGCGTGTAGGGCAGCCACTCCAGCTTCACGCCTTCCTTTTCCTCCAGTTCGAACAGCGCCTGGTTGGCGACGAAGGCAAAGGGACTCTTGTAGTCGGTGTAGATCCGTACGCTCGGCTTTTCCATCGCAAATCCCTGATCAGGCGCCAGATGATCTTGGTACTGCGCGAGCACGATCCGGAAAAGTGATAATTGGCGCTAGTAGCTGATCCGCAATCCGACCCCGCCGTGCAGGGTGTTGCCGACCGGTTGCGGTCCCGCGGTCCCGTTGAGGAACAGGTCGGCAACCCAGCCCTGGGTGATGCGGAAGCCGACACGGCCGCCATATTCGAACCAGCTCTGGTTACCGATCGTCGGCACTATGATGCCGTCGCCGGTCACGGTGGCGACAATGCCGGAATGTCCCGCAAACGACTGCACGAACCCGCCATTGATGTTGGTCTCGATGCTGCTGCCGAACAGATGCGTCCACTGCCCGCCGACCTTGACCAGGTTGGTTCGATCGGTGCCGGTGGCAATCGAGGCGTTGAACGGATTGAACGCGACGGAC
Organism: uncultured Pseudomonadota bacterium; assembly: GCA_963727225.1. Taxonomy (GTDB): domain Bacteria; phylum Pseudomonadota; class Alphaproteobacteria; order Rhizobiales; family Xanthobacteraceae; genus Bradyrhizobium. Next base: position 58,858 of record CAVSFN010000013.1, read on the forward strand.
GGATCGCTGTAGCCATTGACCCGCTGCCAGAGCTGCCACACCTCGACGGAGGCGGCGATCTCGTCGCGCGCCGAAAGCCGGTTGATCCAGCCCGCCCTTCCATACACCCCGTAATCGCTGCTGTTGGTCGAGCTATCCAGCGCAACCGCGCCGAGGCTCGTCAGATAGTTGCGGCTATAGCGCACCTTCTCGAACGGCGACAGGATGGTCCCGATGTCGAAAAACGGCCGTGACGATCCCCAGTCGACAAAATCGTAGCGAAGCGCAAAGGCGCCGATCGGCGCGCTGGTGACGCTGTATCCGCCCTCGCTGTATTGGGTGTAGGCGATGCCGGCCAGCAGCGACAGATTGGGGGTCAGTTCCTTGCGGCCGTGAACGCCGGCCGAAAACGATCCGGCGGACCCGAATGCGCTGACGCAATCGCTGCAATTGACCTGTTCGTTGACCCCCAGAAGCACCGTGCCGAGCACCCGGTTGGTGATCATCTGGTTGAAGTGCTGTTGCGCCAGACCGCCGATCGATCCACCGCTCGAACCCCCGTCGGTTGGCGGAGGTGGAGGCGGCGGAGGCGGAGGCGGAGGTGGCGGAGGTGGTGTGGCGGAGGCGTAGGCGTAGGCGTAGCGGCGTAGTAGGCGTACAGTCCTCACTGTCGCAAAAACTTGGCGCCGCCGCGGCGGGATTTGTCTGCGCCGCAATCAGCGTCAACGTCAGCTGCGCCGTGAGCGCGGCCGATACGATCAAGCTCCGTGCGAATTTTGCCATCATCAGCGCCCGCACAACATGCCGGTGGGGTCGCTGCCGTCACCGGGAGGCGTGGCATCCGCAAAATTCGTGACGGTGCAAAGTCCCGCGGCTGCGCCGCAGTTCGAAGCAAAGGTCCAGGGCGGGCTGTTGGTTTTTTGAATCGTGACCTTGCCGCCCGTCGAGGTGATGATGGCGGTCTGGCCACGCTCCGTTAGCTCGACGCACTGACCACCCAGGGTGCAGACGCGCGCCGCGCCTTCCTGCAGCACCACAATGACCTGTTTACTTGGGAGGCCCTGAGTCGGCTGCGTCCCCTGGCCATTACCCAGCACGTTCTGTGACAGAATATCGAGGATGGTGCCGCGTACGCCGATCGTCGCCAGCGATGTGGTGATCTTGTAGGCGGTCTTTGCCGAGTGTCCGGTAACGAAGCGAAACGCTCCTGTCGCCAGCCGGATCGCGATCTCGCGGTAGCTGTGCTCGTCGTTGAAGACGGTGCGGTCGAGCGTGATCGTGGCATTGGGGCCAAGCGACAGGTTGGTGCTGTCGGCCATCACCAGCCGCGCCGCGCTGTCGAGGCCGGTGCGCACGACCTCGTCGCGCACCACGCTGTCGCCGACGTTGATCTGGCTGGCCGCCGATCCCGCCACACGGTGCACTTGATTCTTGATCACGGCGGCTTCGCCGACGCGCGCTTGCGCAAATGCCGGGGCTGACACGAAGCCAGCCAGCAGACAGATGCCGGACATCAAAACAATGCAGTTACGCCAGCCCATATCCCCACCGTACAATTTGGTCCGGTCATGGTATCGGATTACTTCGACCAACCATGTTGCAGAACTGCCACAGACCCCATTTTACCGACCCGCTGCTTAGTGACGCCAAAGCGCAAAATAGTTCAGCGTGAACGGCCTCGGCCGATCTCCGTTTCGGCGGTGGGCACGTCGATGGAGACTTAATCTCCGGCTGATGATTTTCAAAAGCTGGATCTGAGACGAAAAGCATTCTTAAAAACCGCCTGCCGCATCACGGCAGGCGGTTTTGTTCGCGGCCGTCACCTCGACGCGGTCTTGGTGTCCATGTTGACGACCTCGACGCGGCGGTTGATCGGATCCATCGGCGCCTTCGGGTCTTTCGGCTTGGTCTTGCCATAGCCGACGGTGACGAGGTCGGTGCCGGCGATGCCGAACTTTTCGCTCAAATAGCGCTTGATCGTATCGGCGCGGCGCTCGGAGAGGTCCTGATTGTAGGCCTCGCTGCCGATCGCATCGGTGTGGCCGGCGACGACGAATGTCGAACCCTTCAGATTGACATCCGTGAGCGCCTTGCCGAGCGCCTGCACCGACGGCATCGAGGTCGCGGTGATGTTGGCCGAATTGTAGTCGAACTGAATGTCGAGATCGATTTTCGGCTTGTTCGAGGCGATCTCGGCGATTTCCTCGCGTTCGCCCATTGACAGCGACCGGGTCCTCCGGTTGCGCAGGGTTTGCACGAAGCTGATTTCCTTCGCCTTCACCGCGGGGTCGACGTGGGGTCCGGTCGACAGGCCACGCGTCACTGGTTTGGGCTTCAGCGCTTGCAGGATTTGATCTGAAGAAACGTTGTTGTCGCCGGCGAGCGCCAGTCCGGCCGTCATCGACAGCGCGGCACCAATGGTCACGATCGCCTTGAATCCGGAAAGTCCGTGGAAGCTGGTCATTGTCGTATCCTCGCTGTTACGCCTGATAGGCGTTTGATGCCCGGAAACTACGACAGGTTCGAAACGGCGAATGTGATTTGCGTCACGTTCGCTGTTGAACCCTGGAAAACCGGAGTCTTCGGCGCCTGCGCGGGCCGGAATGCAACGCAGCCGAGGGATAATTCTGGCTCTTGGCGCTCGCGAATCCGGCTACATTGCCGCGCGATGTCCCGCGCCGCCAAAGCCGTCTGCCTGACCAAAGCCGAAGCCCGGCACATCTGGCTGCGCGCGCAGCGGCTCGACGTGCCGGCGCCGTTCGGTGAGGGGCCGGCTGCGACGGCCGCGGCGGTGGAACATCTGGGCTATGTGCAGATCGACACCATCAACGTCATCGAGCGCAGCCATCACCATATACTCTGGACCCGAATCCCCGGCTATCGGCGCGCGGATTTGCACCAGGCCCAGAGCATCGACAAAAGCGTGTTCGAATACTGGACCCACGCTTTGTCTTATGTGCCGGCAAAAGACCTGCGCTTTTTCATGCCGGCGATGAAGCGTCATCGGCGCGAAGGCCACAAATGGCTGAGTTCGGTCAGCCCGGCGGATTTGCGCAAGGTGATGCGGCTGGTCCGGCGCGACGGCGCGCTGACGATCCGCGACATCGATGACGACGTGCTGGTTGACAAGGAGCATCCGTGGGCCAGCCGCAAGCCGTCGAAGCGCGCGCTGCAACTGGCATTCTACCAGGGCCTCCTCACCATCAGCGAACGCAACGGCATGCTCAAGACCTATGAATTGATGGCGCGGCATTTCGGCTGGGAGGTGCCGCCTAACCAATCGCCGAAGCCTGCCTCGGTGACGGAAACCCATGCCTATCGGCTCGATCGCGCCTTGCGCGCGCAGGGCGTCGTCAGCCTGGATTCGATTTGCCATCTCGATGCGCCGAGCAAGGCGGCGATCCGGCGCCTGATCGAATCCAGGGTACGCGCTGGCGCGATGGTGCCGATCGCGCTCGAAGGCGCGGGCAAGCAGGAGCATTGGGCCGCATGTGAGACGCTGGAGACCACAGCCGATCGGGCTTCGGAGCTGGTGCATATCCTGTCGCCGTTCGATCCCCTCATCATCCAGCGCAAGCGGACCGAACTGTTTTTCGGCTACGGGCATCGCTTCGAGGCCTATGTGCCGAAAGAAAAGCGGTTGTTCGGCTATTTCGCATTGCCGGTCCTGGTCGATGACGACATCGTCGCCGCCATCGATCTCAAGACCGATCGCAAGGCCGGCGAGTTACTGGTGCAGAAATGGAGCTGGGTCGGCGATGCGGCGGGCAGGGGCGCGCGCAAGGATTTAAGCGCCGGATCGAGCAAGAGCTGCACCGCTTCGAGCGGTTTCAACTGGCATCATGACGAAGCGTCGGCCACCGGGAGCGTCAATTCGAATGCCGTTCCCTGCTCGGAATCGAGCAGCCGGATCGCGCCGCCATGGGCGTCAAGCATGGCGCGCACGATTGCCAAGCCCATCCCGGTGCCGCCGCTATCGCGCCGCGTCGTGAAGAAGCTGTCGAAGATCTGGCCGCGGTTGTTGGGCGAGACGCCCTCGCCATTGTCGGCGACCTTTATCCGCAGCAAATCGCCCTCGCGCCGGGCGGTTATCTCCAGCCATGAACTGCCATGGCGTCTGGCATTGTCGGCGAGATTGGAAAAGACGATGGCGGCATTTTCTTCCGCGATGCGCATGGGCGTATCGAGGTCGCCGCTGGCGCGAATATCGAGCGACGTGATGGCCGAGCGCAAAGCGGTGATCACGGCGGACAGTTGGGTAGCGCCGACCGCGACGGGATTTTCCGCGCGGGCGAAATCGCGCAGGCGGGACGAGATTTCCGACAGCCGGCCGGCGTCGGCGATGATGTTGTCGAGAAACTTGCGGCGGTCGTCGTCGTCCATGTCAGGGGAGTCGACATCGTCACGCAATAATTCGGCAGCGCCCTGGATCGACGTCAGCGGCGATTTCAGTTCATGCGAGACATGGGTGGCGAAGGTCGAGATGAAACTGGAGCGCGTATTCAGCCGTCGCGCCATCTCCAGGAAGCTTTGCGACAGCCGGGCGAATTCGCTGGTGCCATGGCGCTTGAGCGGACCCAGGGCCTGGCGGTCGCCATTGCCGACCAGATCGGTTCGCTCGATCAGTTCGCGCATCGGCTCGGTAATGGTGCGATGGAACAGGAATCCGATCAGCAGTGTCGGCACGATCATCGAAAGTACCGCGAGGGCAACCTTTCCGCGGCGTTCATAGAGGTACTTGAAGACGTTGCTGGGCGTACGCGAGGCATAGACGACGCCGGCGACCTGATCGCGCACGATGACGGGCATCGCAGTAAAGACGCGCACGCCGGTGCCCCGGCTGGTGGAGTAAAGCGGCGGCTGGTCGTGCTTGGAGATGCGCGCGCGCAAGACGCCGCTGAAGCGGCCCTGCAGCGCCTCGGCAACTTCCGGCAGATGCGCGAGCGAGAGCCCGATCTCTCCGCGGCCGGCGATCACGACGCCGTTGGGGTCGAGCAGCCGAAAGCCCGCGAGCGTGACGTTCTGCGTCGCGACGAGATCCGGCGTCATGCGCGCGCCGAGCGCGATGTAGGCGGGGTCTGCGGGTGCGGCGGCTGCGCGCGCTTCCGGCCGCGGCGGCAGCACGCTCTGGTTTACCAGTTCCAGCCTCGGCCAGATCGGCTGATACGGTTCACCTGCGGGCTTTTGAGTGTCCGGCGGCATCGTCCTGCCCAATGCGACGCCTTGCGGAATCGTGGTCTCGATTTCGCGGTGAAACACCGCCGATAGCGCCGCACTTTGCGCGATCAGTTCGGCCTCGGTCTGCTGGATCAGCTGATTTTGGTAGACCCTGAGAAAGTAGAGGCTGAACAGCGGCAGCAAAAGCACGGCGGTCAGAACCAGAAAAACCACAAGGCTGAGGCTTGGCCGCCATTTTTGCGGCGGGCGGGACGCAAGTCTGGGAGCGTCGATTCTGGACGCTTCGATCAACGCGATGCCTCGCAACGCCCGAGCTTGAACCCGACGCCGTGGACGGTCTCGATCACGGTCTCGCAGCCGGCGACGGCCATCTTGGCGCGGATGTTGCGGACGTGGCTGTCGATGGTGCGATCCGCGACATGGATATTGCCGGCATAGGCAGCCTCGAGGATCAACTCGCGGGTGAATACGAAACCCGGCCGCGCCAGCAGCGTCCGCAGGATATCGAATTCAAGCGCCGTCAGCGAAACCGGCGTACCTTCAAAGGCCACGCTGCGCGCGTCGGTATCGATCGAAAGCCCGCCATGGTTCATGGTCTTCGCCGCGGTCGGCGCCGGCGCATTTCGCGCACGACGCAGGATCGCATGGACGCGAGCGACCAGTTCGCGCGGGCTGAACGGTTTTGTCACATAGTCGTCGCCGCCGATTTCGAGACCGAGAATGCGATCGATCTCCTCGTCGCGGGCCGACAGGAACAGGATCGGGGTATCCGAGGTTTTCCGGATTTGCCGGCAGACTTCCAGGCCATCCATCTCCGGCATGCCGATGTCGAGCACGATGAGTTCGTGGACATTGCGGTCGAACTGGCGCAGCGCTTCCTTGCCGTCCTGCGCGATTGAAATCGCCATCCCGGTCTTCTCGAACGCAAAGCGCACGACGTCACGGATATGCGGGTCATCATCGACGACGAGAATGGAGTGAGCCACGTTCACTAGCCTTTGCCGTTGCTCGAAGGGGTCAGCCGCTCCGCTGGAGTGTTAGCGAAATATCGCGCCGGATGCCACGTCAGAAGGCTCAAGGCTCGCAGCCAGTCGGCCGGCGCGACACAGGCGATGGCTGTCGTGAGCGGCATCTGCAACAGGCGGCGCGGGAGCTGTCGAGATCGGACGCGGCCGCGATCGACATGGTTTCATGTCCCTGATGTGACGAGGGTGAGGTGTCGGACCGCGGTCTTGGAATTGGGCTTGGGCTTCGGTGTGATGGGTTTCGGGAAGGCGATGACGGACGGCCGGGCCGGTTTTGATTCCAGCCACCAGCCGTCGTTCAGGAGCCGCCGGGGCAGCCGCGACCTCTTGAATTGAACGGGGATGATGTTTGCCATGCCACGACGATGCACGGCCGATGAGCAGCGCGTTTGCTCGTCATGTTCAGAATTTGCGGATTGTTGTGCAGATTTCGCGCAGACGGGGAGACCAATGCTGGCGTTTGCCGGGGACGGCCAAGAGAAAATCGGCCACTTCTCGCCAACAGAACTCATCACGAAATCATGACTACTGACGAATGTTGACAATCGTCAATACATAATCGATAGTTTCCTCCCTGTTCATCAGCGTGTTCATCAGGGAGGCCACGATGCTGGTTCGCGCAATTTTGGCTAGCTATTCCAGGCTTTTAGCGGGTTTGACACTGGCGCTGCTGGCGATTGCGCTAGCCGGTTGCAACGAGCCGGTCGCCCAGAAAGCCGCTCCCGGGCGCCCGGTGCTGGTCACCGAGGTGCATTACGAGCCGCAAAGCCCGGAGCGCAGTTTCGTCGGCATCATTCGCCCACGGATCGAGACCGACATGGGTTTCCGCGTTCCCGGCAAGGTCGCCAAGCGTCTGGTCGAGGTCGGCCAGACCGTCGACGTCGGCCAGCCCCTGGCAACGCTGGATGAAGTCGATCTCAAGCTGCAGGCCGAGCAGGCCGAGGCCGAATTCCGCGCCGCCACCGGCGTGCTGGCGCAGGCCGGCGCCGCCGAAACCCGCGCCAAGGATCTGCGCGTCAAGGGCTGGACCACCGATGCGCAACTGGATCAGGCCAAGGCCGCCGCCGACGAAGCGCGTGCGCGGCTCAATCGCGCCGAACGCTCCGTCGAACTCACCAAAAACAGTCTTTCCTATGCAACCCTGGTCGCCGACACCCGCGGCGTGGTCACCGCGACCCTGATCGACGCCGGCCAGGTGGTGGCATCGGGACAAACCGCGATCCGTGTTGCGCGCTTTGCGGAAAAAGAAGCCGTAGTCGCTATCCCCGAAACCCTGCTGGCGCGCGCCAAGGATGGGGTGGCGAGCGTCACGCTGTGGTCGGAGCCGGACCGGAAATATACCGCGAGGTTACGCGAGGTCGCGCCCTCGGCCGATCCGGCGACGCGAACTTATCTGGCAAAATTTTCGCTGCCCGATGCCGGCGATAAAGTTTCGCTCGGCATGACCGCGACGCTGACGCTGGCCGATCCCAAAACCGAGCGCGTGGCGCGGCTGCCCTTGTCGGCGCTGTTCAGCGAAGGCGGCGATCCCTCGCTCTACATCGTCGATGACAAGGGTGCGGTGGCGCTGAAGCCGATCGCTGTCAAATCCTACGAGACCAACAATGTCGTCATCACCGGCGGCGTCGATGAAGGCGCCAGGGTGGTCGTGCTTGGCGTGCAAAAACTCGATCCGGCCCAGAAGGTCAGGGTCGTCTCGTCATTGTCGTTTTGAGCGGGAGCCGATGCGATGAAACGCTTCAATCTTTCGGGCTGGGCGGTCAGCCATCCCGCGCTCATCCTGTTCCTGATCGTGGCGCTGGGCGCTGCCGGCTTCTTCTCGTACCAGCGGCTTGGCCGTGCCGAAGATCCGTTCTTTACGGTCAAGGTGGTGAACGTCTCGGCGATCTGGCCGGGCGCCACCGCGGCGGAGATGCAGACCCAGGTCGCCGACCCCATCGAGAAGAAGCTGCAGGAATTGCCATACTTCGAAAAGGTGCAGACCTATTCGAAGCCGTCCTTCACCGCCATGCAGGTCACGTTCCGGGATTCGACGCCGCCAAAGGAGGTGCCGTATCTGTTTTACATGCTGCGCAAGAAGCTGGTCGACGTGCAAAGCCAGCTTCCGGCCAATCTGCTCGGTCCCGTCGTCAACGACGAATTCAGCGACGTCGACTCGATCCTTTATATGATGACCAGCGACGGCGCCGATTATGCGCAATTGAAAAAGGCCGCCGAAGGCATGCGCCAGCGGCTGTTGAAGGTGCCGGGCGTCACCAAGGTCGATCTTTACGGCACCCAGGACGAGAAAATCTTCGTCGAATTTTCTCATGCCAAGCTTGGGACGCTGGGGATCACGCCGCAGGCGCTGTTCGATTCGCTCGCCAAGCAGAACAACGTCGTGCCGGCGGGCACCGTGGAGACGTCCTCGCAGCGGGTGCCGCTGCGCGTCACCGGTGCGCTCGATGGCGTCAAGGCGGTCGCCGAGACGCCGGTCGAAAGCAACGGCCGCGTGTTCCGGTTGGGCGATATCGCGACCGTGACGCACGGCTACGCCGATCCGCCGAGCTTTGTGGTGCGCCAGGAAGGCAAGCCCGCGATCGGCATCGGCGTGGTCACCGCCACCGGCGCCAACATCCTGGAACTGGGCAAGGAGGTCGCGAACGCGACCGCGGAATTCATGAAGGCGGTGCCGCAGGGAATCAATGTCGATCAGATCGCCGACCAGCCCAAGGTGGTCGAGCACGCCGTCAGCGAGTTCGTGCATTCCTTCATCGAGGCGCTGGCGATCGTGCTGTTTGTCTCTTTCGTCGCGCTGGGCTGGCGAACCGGGATCGTGGTGGCGTTGTCGGTGCCGCTGGTGCTGGCGATCGTCTTCATCGTCATGAACGCGATGTCGCTCGATCTGCACCGCATCACGCTCGGCGCCCTGATCATCGCGCTCGGCCTCTTGGTCGACGACGCCATCATCGCCGTCGAGATGATGGTGGTGAAGATGGAGCAGGGCTGGGACCGCGTCCGCGCGGCGTCGTTTGCCTGGGAATCGACCGCCTTCCCGATGCTGACGGGAACGCTGGTGACCGCCGCGGGCTTCCTCCCCATCGGCTTTGCCAGTTCCGCAGTCGGCGAATATGCCGGCGGCATTTTCTGGATCGTGGCGATCGCGCTGGTGGCGTCCTGGTTCGTCGCGGTGATCTTCACGCCCTATATCGGCGTCAAGCTGTTGCCCAACATCACGGTCAGCCACAACCACGATCCGCATGCGGTGTATGAAACCCGCTTCTACCGCATTCTCCGCGGCATGATTCAATGGTGCGTCGACCATCGGATCAAGGTGGTGCTGGCGACGGCGGGTGTCTTCGCGCTCTCGATCGTCGGATTCGGTCACGTGCAGCAGCAGTTCTTCCCGCTGTCCGAGCGGCCCGAACTGTTCCTGCAACTGCGATTGCCGGAAGGCACGGCGTTCAACGTCACCCAGCAATCGGTGAAAAAGGCGGAAAGCCTGCTCAAGGACGACAACGACATTTCGACCTACACGGCCTATGTCGGCCAGGGCTCGCCGCGCTTCTGGCTCGGATTGAATCCGCAATTGCCGAACGAGGCTTTTGCCGAAATCGTCATCGTCGCCAAGGACGTCAAGGCGCGCGAGCGCATCAAGGCCCGGCTGGAGAAGGCGGTCGATGACGGCGCCTTGACCGAAGCGCGGGTGCGCGTCGACCGCTTCAACTTCGGGCCGCCGGTCGGCTTTCCGGTGCAGTTTCGCGTGATCGGCCCCGACACCAGGACGGTTCGCGACATCGCCTACCGGGTGCGCGAGGTGGTCGAGCAGAACGACAAGGTCAAGGATCCGCATCTCGACTGGAACGAGCAGACGCCTTACCTGAAGCTCGTCGTCGATCAGGATCGCGCGCGCGCCTTGGGCTTGACGCCGCAGGATGTATCGCAGGCGCTGAGCATGCTGATCTCGGGCGTGCCGGTAACCACCGTGCGTGACGGCATCGAGAAGGTCGACGTAGTGGCCCGCGCGGTGCCGTCAGAACGGCTCGATCTCGGCCATGTCGGCGATCTGACCGTCACCTCGCGCAACGGGGTCGCGGTGCCGCTGTTGCAGATCGCCAAAATCGAATACGCCCACGAGGAGCCGATCCTGTGGCGGCGCAACCGCGACATGGCGATCACGGTGGTGGCCGACGTTGTCGATGGCGTGCAGGCGCCCGACGTGACCAACCAGATCTGGCCCAAGCTGCAGCAAATCCGCGACAGCCTGGAGCCGGCCTACCGGATCGAGGTGGGCGGCGCGGTCGAGGAATCGGCCAAGGGCAACGCCTCGATCTTCGTGCTGTTTCCGCTGATGGTCATCGTCATGCTGACCCTGCTGATGATCCAGTTGCAGAGCTTTTCGCGGCTGCTGCTGGTGTTTCTCACAGCACCCCTGGGCATCATCGGCGCATCGCTTGGCTTGAATGTCGCCAACCAGCCGTTCGGCTTTGTGGCGTTGCTCGGATTGATCGCGCTGGCCGGGATGATCATGCGCAACGCGGTGATCCTGGTGGACCAGATCGAAACCGATGTTTCGCACGGCCTGACGCGCAAGGAAGCCATCGTCGAAGCCACCGTGCGGCGCGCCCGCCCGGTGGTGCTGACGGCACTGGCCGCGATCCTGGCGATGATCCCGCTGTCGCGCTCCGCGTTCTGGGGTCCGATGGCGATCACCATCATGGGCGGCCTGTTTGTTGCAACCTTCCTGACCTTGCTGTACCTGCCGGGCCTCTATGCCCTCTGGTTCCGCAAGAGCCTCGAGGAAAGCGGCCCGAGCGAAGAGGTTGATCTTGCGCCGCAACATCAGGGCGAGTCGAAACCTGCATTTCCGCTTGCCGAGGCTGCGGAATAATTGAACATTGAGTGCCATGACGCTGATCTCTGAACATGTCGAAACCGACACACGCGAACGGATTTTGGCGACGGCCTGGCGTTTGTTCCGCCAGATCGGTTACCAGAAGACCACCGTCGCCGATATCGCCAAAGAGCTGCACATGAGCCCGGCGAATGTGTATCGCTTTTTCGATTCGAAAAAGGCGATCCAGGAGGGCGTCGCGTGCGGCCTGATGGGCGAAGTCGAAGACTTGGTCCACACCGTCGCGGCCAAGCGCGGATCGGCGGCTTCCCGCCTGCGCGAGCTTATGACGACGATCCATCGGATGAATTCCGAACGCTATGTCGGCGATGCGAAGCTGCACGAGATGGTCGAGATCGCGATGAAGGAGAGCTGGGATGTCTGCATGGCCCATATGGAGCGGATCACCGAGACCATCGCGGGCGTGATCGCGGACGGCGCCGCCTCAGGCGAGTTCGAGGTCGCCGACGTGCCGCTGGCGGCGATGTGTACCTGCACGGCGATGATCCGGTTTTTTCATCCGCAGATGATTGCGCAATCCGTCAATAAGCCGGGACCGTCGCTCGACCAGATGATCGACTTTGTGCTTGCCGGACTGGCGCCACGCGGCAAGGCGGCGAAACACTAGAAAGCAGCGTCTGTTCCGTCATTCCGGGGCGATGCGAAGCATCGAACCCGGAATCTCGAGATTCCCCGATGCGCAATTGCGCATCTGAGGTCTGGCGCTGACGCGCCATCCCGGAATGACGTAGTATTAGCAGCGACGATGATTTGAGCTGAACCTGGAAGGAAAACCCGACGTGGACGCATCAAGCCCGAAAGACCTGCATTATTACGAACCGGTCAATGGCCATGGCCTCCGGCACGATCCGTTCAATGCCATCATCGCCCCACGCCCGATCGGCTGGATCTCGTCGCGGGACGCCAAGGGCAATATCAATCTCGCGCCCTACAGCTTCTTCAACGGCTTCTGCTACACCCCTCCCATCATCGGCTTTTCCTCGACGGCCTGGAAGGACAGCGTCGTCAATATCCAGGAGACCGGCGAATTCGTCTGGAATCTGGCGACCATGGATCTGGCGAAACAGATGAACGCCACCGCGGCGCATGTCGCCCACGACGTCAGCGAATTCAAGATTGCCGGGCTGACGGCGGCGCCGAGCAAGCTCGTCAACGTGCCCCGGGTGGCGGAGAGCCCGGTCTCGTTCGAATGCAAGCTGACCCAGATCGTTCAACTGCAGGGCGCCGACGGCAGGAAGGCGCAGGCCTGGCTCACCCTCGGCGAGGTCGTCGCCGTTCACATCGACAAGGCGCTGATCAAGGACGGCGTCTACCAGACCGCGCTGGCGCGCCCGATCGTGCGCGCCGGGCGGCGCGGCGATTATTTCGAAATCAGGCCGGATGCCATGTTCGAGATGGCGCGGCCGGATTGAGCTTTTTTCGCGCCTGCCCAAGGGCGACTATGCTGCTTCCCGCAAGCGGGGAGCAGTGAGGGGCGTGCATAACGCCGGCTTCGGAACCCAAGCCGGATTCCCCCGTTATCCGATAGCTCCGGCCGCACCAATTTCTCCTTATTTTCAAAGCGAAGTGTTCACCCGAATCCCGCAACTTCCGGTACAATGAACGACCGCGCCGCCGACCATGAGGACATCGCCATGACCTCCTTTGCCTTTCGCCGCGACATCATCACCAAGCCGATTTTCTCCTGGGCGCGCACGGTATTGCCTGTCATGTCGGACACCGAGCGCGAGGCGCTGGAGGCCGGCGATGTCTGGTGGGACGCCGACCTGTTCACCGGCAATCCCGACTGGACGAGACTGCTGAGCCATGCGCCCGCTACGCTGACGGCGGAGGAGCAGGCATTTCTCAACGGCCCGGTCGACGAGTTGTGCGCGATGCTCGACGACTGGAAGATCAATTGGGAATGGCGCGACCTGCCGCCCGAAGTCTGGGACTATATCAAGGCCCGTAAATTCTTCGGCATGATCATTCCGAAGGAATATGGCGGGCTCGGATTCTCGCCCTATGCGCATTCGGAAGTGGTGCGCAAGATTTCGTCGCGTTCGCTGACCGCCGCCGTGACCGTGATGGTGCCGAACTCGCTCGGCCCCGGCGAATTGCTGATGCGCTTCGGCACCAAGGACCAGCAGCAGGCCTGGCTGCCGCGGCTTGCCGATGGACGCGAGATTCCCTGTTTCGGATTGACCAGCCCGGAGGCCGGCTCCGACGCCGCCTCGATGATCGACAGCGGTATCATCTGCAAGGGAAATTTCGAAGGACGCGAGGTGCTGGGCCTGCGGCTCAATTGGCACAAGCGCTACATCACGCTGGGTCCGGTCGCGACATTGCTGGGTCTTGCCTTCAAGGCCTATGACCCCGATCACCTGGTCGGTCCGCAGGATGAACTCGGCATCACCGTGGCGTTGATTCCGACGCATCTGCCCGGCGTCGAGATCGGCCGTCGCCATCTGCCGTCGATGCAGGTGTTTCAGAACGGCCCGAACTGGGGCCGCGATGTCTTTATTCCGATGGATTACATCATCGGCGGCCAGGAGCGTCTCGGCCAGGGCTGGAAAATGCTGATGACGGCGCTGGCCGCCGGGCGCGGCATCTCGCTGCCGTCATTGTCGGCGGCGGGGGCCGCTTACGCGGCGCGCACCAGCGGCGCCTATGCGCGAATTCGCGAGCAGTTCAACGTACCGATCGGAAAATTCGAAGGCATCGAGGAGCCGCTGGCCCGCATCGCCGGCACCGCCTATCTGCTCGATGCGGCGCGGCGGCTGACCTGTGCGGCGCTCAATCAGGGCCGCCATCCCGCGGTGATTTCCGGCATCATGAAGCTGCAGGCCACCGAGCGGATGCGGATCGCGATCGACGACGCGATGGACATCCATGGCGGCAAGGCCGTGATCGACGGGCCGCAGAATTATCTCGGCGGTCTCTATCGCTCGGTGCCGGTCGGCATCACAGTCGAGGGCGCCAATATTCTCACCCGCAACCTGATCGTGTTCGGGCAGGGCGCGATCCGCGCGCATCCTTATCTCTTGGACGAGATGAACGCGCTCGGCGACCAGGATCACGCCAGGGGGCTCGATGCCTTTGACAAGGCGTTCTGGAAACATGTCGGTCACAGCGTGGTCACGCTGTTCCGTGCCTGGGGCCGCAACTGGACCGACGGCGCCTTCGTCACGGTGCCCGACGCCGGCGCCGCGACCGGATTTTATCGCCAGCTCTCGCGCTACTCGGCGGGCTTCGCATTATGCGCCGACATGGCGCTGTTGACGCTGGGCGGCGCCTTGAAGCGCAAGGAAATGCTGTCGGCGCGGTTCGGCGATATTCTGTCGGAATTGTATCTGTTGTCCGCCGCGCTGAAACGCTGGCAGGACGAGGGCCGGCAGGTTGCGGATTTTGCCGCCCTCGAATGGTGTATGGCGAGCGGCTTCAAGACCATCGAAAACCGTTTCGCGGAAATCCTGGCCAATCTTCCGAACAGGTTTGTCGCCATCGTTCTGAAATTCCTGGTCCAGCCGTTCGGCGCGCGTGTGCTCGGCCCTTCTGACCGTGTGACCCATCAATGTGCGCAACTGGTGCTGGAGCCATCGGCGGCACGCGATCGCCTGACGCCCGATCTGTCGCATGTCGATGACGACCGCGGCGTGGCGCGGCTGGAAAAGGCGTTCCTGCTCGTCACCGGTGCTGAGGATATCACCAAGAGAATGCGCGCCGCGCATCTTCATGATTGGCAGGACGCGGTGAAGAAAGGCGTCATCACAAAGGCCGAGGGCGAACAGATCGCGGCGGCGCATGAGGCGGTCGCGAAAGTGATCGAGGTCGACGACTTCGCGCCTGAAGCGCTGTCGCCGATTTACAAAAAGCCCGCCGACGTGCATCAATTTCCGCAAGGTCTGGCTGAGACAAGGGCGGCAAGCTGATGGCGCGACCGGTTTTCATTATCGACGGCAGCCGGACGCCATTCCTCAAAGCGCGCAGCGGGCCCGGTCCGTTCACTCCGGTCGATCTTGCCGTGCAATGCGGCCGGCCGCTGCTGGCCCGGCAACCGTTCGCGCCCGATGCCTTCGATCAGGTGATTCTCGGCTGCGTCAATGTGATCGCCGACGAGATGAATCCGGCTCGCGTCGCCGCCTTGCGGCTCGGCATGGGTGAGGCGATGGTGGCCTTCACGGTGCAAATCAATTGCGGCTCCGGCATGCAATCGATCGACACGGCTTACCGCTATATCCGCGAAGGCACGTCTGATTTGATCCTGGCCGGCGGCTCTGAGGCGCTCAGTTACGCGCCGCTGGTCTGGCCGCAACAGGGCGTCCGCTGGTTCGCAGGCCTCGCCGGCGCCAGGGGAATTCTCGGCAAAATGGCTGCGATCGCGAAAGCGCGACCGGCTTACTTCAAACCGATCATCGGCCTGGAGCGCGGGCTGACCGATCCGATCACCGAACTCAACATGGGGCAGACCGCCGAAGTGGTCGGCCATCTGTTCGGCATTACCCGCGCGCAATCGGATGCCTATGCGGTCGAAAGTCACAAGCGGCTTGCGAACGCGCAAACGCGAGGCTGGCTGAAGGGCGAGGTCGAAACCGCGTTCGCGCGCGACGGCAAGTTCTATGAATACGATGACGGTGTGCGGCCGGATTCCACGGCGGAGAAACTGGCGGGCTTAAAGCCGGTGTTCGAGCGCCCCTGGGGCCAGGTCACCGCCGGCAACTCTTCGCAGATCACCGACGGCGCATCGTGGACCATCCTGGCTTCGGAAGACGCGGTTGCGAAGCATGGTCTGACGCCAAAGGCCGTCATCCTCGACAGCCAATGGTCCGCACTCGATCCGAGCATCATGGGCCTCGGTCCGGTATTGTCGGCGACCGAACTCCTGAAGCGCCATAAATTATCGCTTGCCGATATCGAGACCTGGGAATTGAACGAGGCCTTCGCCACCCAAGTGCTGGGATGCCTGGCGGCCTGGAACGACGACAAATTCTGCCGCGAGATTCTGGGCCTCGACGGCGCGGCCGGCCAGATCGACCGGGCCAAGCTCAATGTCGACGGCGGCGCCATCAGCCTCGGTCATCCGGTCGGCTGCAGCGGCAATCGCATCGTGCTGCATCTGGTCAATGCGATGAAGCGATTGGGCACCAGGCGCGGCATCGCCACCGAATGCATCGGCGGCGGGCAGGGCGGCGCGATGCTGATCGAGATGGTATAGGGAACGTCATGGACTCGAAGATCATGGACGTCCTGGGAGATCGAGTGCTGGAGCTCGGGCCGAAGCGTGAGGCGACGTCGGCCTATCGTAACTTCAAGCTGACCCGCGATAGCGATGGCATCGCCTGGCTGCTGTTCGATCGCGCCGAGACCAGCGCCAATACGCTGTCGGCCGATGTCATCGAAGAATTCGATTCAGTGCTGGCGGCGCTGGAAAACCAGCGGCCCGCGGGAATTGTCATTCGCTCGGCGAAGCCCTCCGGCTTCATCGCCGGCGCGGACGTCAACGAGTTTCGCGGCGCTACCGATCCCGGTCCCGTCGAGACCGCGATCGGCCGGGCGCATGCCGTCATCGATCGCCTCGAAGCCCTGAAGATTCCGACCGTGGCCGTGATCCACGGTTTCTGCCTTGGCGGTGGCCTCGAGGTCGCGCTCGCCTGCCATTCGCGCATTGCGATCGACGGCGCCCGTTTTGGTTTTCCGGAAATAATGCTCGGGCTGCATCCGGGCCTTGGCGGCACCGCGCGCTTCACGCGCCTGGTCAATCCGATGCGGGCGATGACGCTGATGTTGACCGGAAAAACCATCGACGCGCGCAAGGCCAAATCTCTGGGTCTGGTCGATGCGGTGACGCAGGAGCGCCATGTCCGCAATGCGGTCAAGGACGCGGTGTTCGGCCATCTGAAGCGCGCCCGCCCCGGCGTCCTGAACGCGGTCCTCAACTTCACACCGGTGCGCGGCTTGCTCGGCTCGCGGATGCGAGCTGAGGCCGAGAAGGCCGCCCCGCGTGAGCATTACCCCGCGCCTTACGCGCTGATCGATCTCTGGGAAAAGCACGGCGGCGACAAGGCGGCAATGCTGGCCGCGGAAAAGACCTCGTTCGCCCATCTGATGGTGACGCCGACGGCGCAGAACCTGATCCGGGTGTTCTTCTTGCGTGAGCAGATGAAGAAGCTCGCCGGCAGCGGCAACACGATCCACCATGTTCACGTCATCGGCGCCGGCGCCATGGGCGGCGACATCGCGGCCTGGTGCGCCAATGAGGGCCTGCGGGTCACGCTATCAGACATGAAGCCGGAGCCGATCGCCGGCGCGATCAAGCGCGCCGCCGATTTGTTCGGCAAGATCATGCATCAGCGCACCGATATCCGCGACGCGCTCGATCGTCTGATGCCGGATTTGGATGGCGAAGGCGTCCGCAATGCCGACCTGATCATCGAGGCGGTGCCGGAAAAGCTGGAACTGAAGCAGAAGGTCTATGCCGGGCTGGAGCCGAAAATGAAGGCCGGCGCCATCCTCGCCACCAATACCTCGAGCATTCCGCTGCAGGATCTGCGCTCGACGCTGAAGTCGCCGGAGCGGCTGGTCGGGTTGCACTTCTTCAATCCGGTTTCGCGGTTGCAGCTGGTCGAGGTCGTCAGCCATGACGGGTCAGATCCGCAATTGCTGAAACAGGCGCTGGCCTTTGTCGGTGCCATCGACCGGCTGCCGCTGCCGGTAACGAGCTCGCCGGGATTTCTCGTCAACCGCGCGCTGACGCCTTACATGCTCGAGGCGATGGTGATGCTGGACGAGAAGATCGACAAGGTCACCATCGATGCGGCGGCCGTCAAATTCGGCATGCCGATGGGGCCGATTGAGTTGGCCGATCAGGTCGGTCTCGACATCTGTCTCGCGGTCGGCGACATGCTGCGCTCCAAATTCGGCGATCTGTTGCCGCCGACGCCGGCGTGGTTGCGCGACAAGGTCGCCAAGGGTGAGCTCGGCCGCAAGACCGGCAGGGGCTTCTATATCTGGAAGGACGGCAAGGCAGACAAGACCACCGGTTCATCTTCCATGGCGCAGCCGACGGCCGAAATGATCGACCGGTTGATCCTGCCAATGTCGAACGTCTGCGTGGCAGCCTTGCGCGAGGGCATTGTCGACAATGCCGATGTGGTCGACGGCGCCATGATCTTTGGCACGGGCTATGCGCCGTTCCGCGGCGGTCCCTTGAATTATGCCCGCAGCCGCGGTCCTGACAATGTGGTGTCGATGTTGCAGGCGCTGGCGGCGAAGTTCGGCGGGCGTTTTGCGCCCGATGCCGGCTGGGATAGTTTCAAGTAACCGATTTCAAATCCGATTCGACAGGGCCGTCCATGACCGGCTCCCAAGCCGTCATGCTCCGCCGAACACGGAAAGCCGAACCCTGCGGCGACGGCAATTTCACCTGTGTCGCCATCGATGATCAGGGACATCCGCAGGTGATCAAGCGGGACGAGCCGCCGATCTCCATCCAGAGCGTTTCCGGCGAAGTGGATACCATGTCAATCAAGATTGACGCCGCCGATCAGAAGACCTCTTCACCTGCCGAACAGATGAGTGCGCCAAAACGCAGCCGCCGCGGGCAGACCACCGCCAGCAATGTCTGGCATTGACTGTATGCATATCGAAAATTGCCGATGACAGAGGATTTCAGACCTTGATCTGCCGCAACGCCTAACCCTTGAAATGATGCTTGTTATCGGCCGCTACTGAGGAGGTGCCTCATGTCGCTGGCCAAAACCAAGCGAAACCATTCATGAATGTCTTCTCGAAGCCGACCCAGGAGACCAATCGCACTGGAGCGGAATCAGCCGCCCGTGACGGTTTGCTCGCGACAATCAGCCGACTTCAGCCCGACGAAGCCTGTACGAAACTGGCTTCCACTCTAGAAGGCCTGTCTCAGACAGAGGCTGACGCACGCCTGAAGAAATTCGGGCCTAATATCGTTGCCCGGGAACGCAAGGCGACAATTCTGGAAGAACTTTGGGGCCGCGCCCGCAATCCATTGAACGCATTGCTGCTGACCCTGGCGACTACTTCCTATTTCTTGGGAGACGTCCGTGCCGCCGTCGTGATCGCAGCAATGGTAATCCTCGCGATCACCACAGCCTTTGTCCAGGAACACCGGTCAAATGAGGCCGCTGCCCAGCTACGCGCGATGGTCCACACCACGGCAAGCGTCAGGCGCAACCCCAGTCGTTCAGAGGATCCATTCTCCGAAATCCCGATCGAGCGGCTCGTGCCGGGCGACGTCGTGCGGCTTTCAGCAGGAGATATGATACCCGGCGACCTCCGCTTACTGGAAGCTAAGGATCTTTTCATCAATCAGTCTGCTCTTACGGGCGAGTCCATGCCTGCGGAAAGGCATGCCCCAGCATGCGATGGCGGCTCAGGGGATGCGTTCGCCCTGCCAAACCTCTGCTTCATGGGCGCGAACGTCGTATCCGGCTATGCGACCGGGGTAATCGTGCAAACAGGCTCGAAAACGTTTTTTGGGCAGCTTGCTCACGAGATTGCAGGACGACGCGTTCCGACAGCCTTCGATCAGGGTATCAACAAATTCACCTGGTTGATGATCCGCTTTATCTTGGTCATGGTCCCCGCAGTTTTCCTCATCAATGGCCTGACAAAACACGATTGGCTAGAGGCTCTATTGTTCGCCGTTGCGGTAGCAGTCGGTCTCACGCCCGAGATGTTACCGATGATTGTCACGGTGAACTTGGCCAAGGGTGCGATGGCAATGTCGCGCAAGAAGGTCATCGTGAAGCGCCTCAACGCAATCCAGAACTTCGGAGCGATGGACGTGCTGTGCACGGACAAGACCGGCACCCTGACGCAAGACCGAATCATCCTCAAGCGGCACCTCGACATCCAGGGCCGGGACTCCGATCAGGTGCTTCAATATGCCTTTCTGAACAGCCACTTTCAATCAGGACTCAGGAACCTGCTGGACAAAGCGGTTTTGGCGCATGTCGAACTCGAGCAGACATTGAAGATCGGCAGCGGGTATTCCAAGCTCGATGAAATCCCCTTCGATTTTTCGCGCCGCCGTCTATCGGTCGTCGTCGCGCGGGAAGACGGCAAGCATATTCTCATTTGCAAGGGCGCCGTCGAAGAGATTTTCTCGGTGTGTACGAATTACGCCCTTGATGCGGAAGTCGGACGGCTTGACGAAACCCATTTTGAGGCGGCCAAACAGCAGACGATGGCGCTCAACTCCGACGGATTTCGTGTTGTCGCGGTTGCGTACAAGGAGATAGAGGCGTCGAAGACCGCATACTCGATCGAGGACGAGGCGGGTTTAACGCTGCTTGGCTACATCGCCTTTCTCGACCCGCCAAAAGAGAGCGCTCGGGAGGCGATCGCGGCGTTGGCGGGTAAAGGCGTTCAGGTCAAGGTCCTCACCGGCGACAATGAAATTGTTACGCGCAAGATTTGTCATGAGGTCCAATTGGATCCAGGCGAAATCCTGGTCGGCGCCAGGATCGCCCAGATGAGCGACGCCGAGCTGGCGGAGATCGCCGATCGCACGACGGTTTTCGCAAAGCTGAACCCCGCGCAAAAGGAGAGGGTTGTGCGGGCCCTTCACGCCAAAGGACATGTGGTTGGATTCCTCGGCGACGGGATCAACGACAGTCCGGCCTTGAAGGCTGCGGATGTCGGCATCTCGGTGGATACGGCGGTCGATATCGCCAAGGAATCCGCCGACATTATCCTGCTCGAAAAGAGCCTGCTGGTCCTTGCCGAGGGCGTAACGGAAGGTCGCAAGGTGTTTGCGAACATTACAAAATACATCAAGATGGGCGCGAGTTCGAATTTCGGAAACATGTTCAGCGTCCTCGGGGCAAGCATATTCCTGCCGTTCCTGCCGATGGCGCCGATTCAGGTCCTGACCAACAACCTGCTCTACGATTTTTCGCAGACGACGATTCCGACGGACAATGTCGACGAGGAGTACCTGGCATCACCGCGAAGATGGGATATCGGCAACATATTCAAATTCATGGTGTTTATCGGACCGATCAGCTCGATATTCGACTACGCGACATACGGCATGATGCTCTATGTCTTCGATGCCTGGAACAATCCGTCATTGTTCCAAACTGGATGGTTCGTTGAATCCCTCCTGACCCAAACCCTCATCATCCACATCATCCGAACGGCGAGGATCCCGTTCATCGAGAGCCATGCCAGTCCCGCGCTCATTGCGACGACGGTGATCATCTGCACGGTCGGGATGACGTTGCCCTTCACCTGGGCGGGTTCCGCCCTCGGTTTCGTGCCGCTTCCTTGGCTCTACTGGCCGTTGGTCGCGGTTATGCTGGTGACATACGCTGTACTCACTCACCTCGTGAAAGTCTGGTTCATTCGCAGGTGGGGGCTTTGAGAAAACCTGTGGCGCGCAATTCGACTGACGTCTTGAGGGGGCAATGCCTGACAGCGGACATCGATCCGCCGCCAATGCCCAGATCGTCGAAGGTGCGAATTGAACCGCCAAACATCTGACAGGCACTGCGCACTCGGAGCACCGCTTAAGCCGTCCGGTGTCGGAGCGGACACCTAGGCGGCCGGGTTCGGTCGATTAACTAGATTTGATTGCCGCCGCATCGAGGCCGATCTGCCGCGTTGACCCAATCGAAGAACGGCCGCACCATGGGCGCATTCGTCCCGGAGTGCCGTTGTGACAGGTCTCACTCACCGCCAATCTGAAATCCTCAACATCGCCCGCGCTTTTGGCCGGGTGATGGTGGAGGATCTCGCCCGGCGCTTCGAGGTTTCGGCGCAGACCATCCGCAAGGATTTGAACGACCTGTGCGATCACCGGTCGCTGACCCGGATCCATGGCGGCGCCATCATTGCCTCCGGCGTCGAGAATCTTGCCTACGAGGCGCGCCGGTTCGTCGCCGCCGACGAGAAGAAAGCGATCGGGGCTGCGGCGGCGGCGCTGATCCCCAACGGCTGCTCGCTGTTCATCAATATCGGCACCACCACCGAGGAAGTCGCCAGCGCCCTGACCTCGCATGAAGACCTGCTGGTGATCACCAACAACCTCAATGTCGCGATGCTGCTTTATCGGCATCCCCGCATCGAGGTGATCGTGGCGGGCGGCACCGTGCGCCGCGCCGACGGTGCGGTGATCGGCTCGACGGCGATCAGCCTGATCGGTCAGTTCAAGGTCGATTACGCCATCATCGGCGCGTCCGCGATCGACGAAGAGGGCGCGCTCCTGGATTTCGATTATCGCGAAGTCCAGGCCGCCCAGGCCATCATCGCCAATGCGCGCAGCGTGGTGCTGGTGGCGGACTCGACCAAACTGCGGCGCACCGCGCCGGTTCGCCTCGCCCATATCAGCCAGATCCAGACCTTTGTGACCGACGTGGCCCTGCCGGCCAGGCTCGCTAACATCTGCCAGACCCGCGGCATCGAGGTGATCGAGGCAATGCCGAAACCGCCCGCCGATATGGACGAGCCGGCCGTGGACGTTCCTTCAACCGTTACGCGGCTGCGCTAGGCAGCTTTTTCGGTTTTGTGCCGAAACAGACGCCAGTTCCTGTTTTCGGTTGCTTTCGTTTTCATTTGTGATTTAATCAAAACCGAAAGCGAAATCGCCAAAGTGAATAGGCGAACGCCCGGGGGAGCGTCTTTGAATCGAATTTTCGACCTCGCGATTATAGGGGGTGGCGTTAACGGCTGTGGTATCGCTCGCGATGCCGCCGGACGCGGAAATTCTGTTTTCCTATGTGAAATGAATGACTTGGCGAGCGGAACGTCGTCGTGGTCGACGAAGCTCGTGCATGGCGGCCTGCGCTATCTGGAATATTACGAGTTCCGGCTGGTCCGCGAGGCCCTGATCGAGCGCGAAATCCTCTGGCAGATCGCGCCGCATATCATCCGGCCGCTTCGCTTTGTGTTGCCGCACCATGACGGGTTGCGCCCGGCATGGTTGTTGCGGCTCGGCCTGTTCCTTTACGACCATATCGGCGGCAGGCATTTGCTGCCGCCGACGCGCTCGGTCGACCTTTCGCGCGACGAGGTCGGCCGGCCCCTGATTCCCAATCGCTACACCAAGGGCTTTGAATATTCGGATTGCTTCGTCGATGACGCGCGGCTGGTGGTTCTCACCGCACGCGACGCGGCCGACCGCGGCGCCGAAATCCGCACCCGTTCGCGCGCCGTCGAGATCCGCCCCATCGATGGAATCTGGCAGGTCACCGTCGAGAACACCGCAAGCGGCGAGCGCAGCACCATTTTGGCCCGCGCGCTGGTCAATGCCGGCGGCCCATGGGTCGAGCAGGTGCTGGCGTCGGGCGCGGGCGTCAATGCGAAGGCCAAGGTGCGGCTGGTGCAGGGCTCCCACATCGTGGTGCCGAAGCTCTATGCGCATGACCGCGCCTACATGTTTCAGAACAGCGACGGCCGCATCGTCTTCGTGATTCCCTACCAGGATGATTTCACGCTGATCGGCACCACCGATCGCGACTACGACGGGGATCCTGCGAAGGTGAAGGCGTCACCTGAGGAAATCAAATATCTCTGCGATTCGGTCAGCGAATATCTGGCCAAGCCGGTCAAGCCGGAGGACGTGGTGTGGACCTATGCCGGCGTGCGTCCGCTCTATGACGATGGCGCCAGCGAAGCCAAGGCAGCCACCCGCGATTATGTCTTCGAGCTCGACAAGCCCGGCGGCGCGCCGCTGTTGTCGATCTATGGCGGCAAGATCACGACCTATCGCCGCCTCGCCGAGGAGGCGCTCGAGCGTCTCGCGCCCTATCTGCGCAGCTCCAAGGCGCGCGAAGGCTGGACCGCGAAGTCGCCGCTGCCGGGCGGCGACCTGGACGTCTCGGCGATCGCGGCGCTAACCGCGAAGCTGGTGCGTGGCTACCCGTTTCTGTCGCCGGCGCATGCCAACCGACTGGCGCATGCCTACGGCACGCTCGCCAGCAAGCTGCTCGGCGACGCAAAATCGATGGCCGATCTCGGCCACTCGTTCGGTGCCACCTTGACGGAAAGCGAAGTCAGGTACCTGATGTCGGCCGAGTGGGCCTGCAGCGCTGAGGATATCGTCTGGCGGCGATCCAAACTTGGATTGCGATTGTCGACTGCCGAAATTGCTTCCATCGATGACTGGATCGCCGCGCATCGGGTGCCGCTCGAACGGTCCTTGCTGGAAGCAGGAGGGCGGACATGACCGTCACGCTCGAAAGAGTTACGCGCGCGGTCGATGGTATTCCGACGATTCGGGATGTCTCGCTGACGCTTGAGCGCGGCACCCTGAGCGTGCTGCTGGGCCCGACCCTGTCGGGCAAGACCTCGATCATGCGGCTGCTCGCCGGTCTCGACAAGCCGACCACCGGCCGGGTCCTGGTCGACGGCAAGGATGTCACCGGCTTCGATGTGCGGCAGCGTTCGGTGGCGATGGTCTATCAGCAGTTCATCAATTACCCCTCCTTCACCGTCTACGAAAACATCGCCTCGCCGCTGCGGGTGCAGGGCAAGTCGCGCGCCGAGATCGAGAGCCGGGTCCGGGAGGCGGCGAAACTATTGAAGCTGGAGCCGTATCTGCATCGCACGCCGCTGCAATTGTCCGGCGGCCAGCAGCAGCGCACCGCGATCGCACGCGCGCTGGTCAAGGGCGCCGACCTCGTGTTGCTGGACGAGCCGCTCGCCAATCTCGACTACAAGCTGCGCGAGGAACTGCGCACCGAGCTGCCGCGCATCTTCGAAGCCTCCGGCGCGATCTTCGTCTACGCGACGACCGAGCCTTCCGAAGCCTTGTTGCTCGGCGGCCGCACCGTCTGCATGTGGGAGGGCGAGGTCCTGCAGGTCGGCCAGACCTCCAGTGTCTATCGCCGTCCCGACACCATGCGGGTCGCCCAGGTATTCTCCGATCCGCCGCTCAACATTGTCGGGATCGAAAAGCACAATGGCTCGGTGCAGTATGCCGGCGGCGTGCAGGCGCCTGCCACCGGCCTTTACGCCGGCCTCGGCGACGGCGCCTACCGGGTCGGCTTCCGCGCCCACCAGCTCGAAGTTGCCAACGGAATTGCCGGCCGTCACGCATTTTCCGCCACCGTGACGGTGACGGAAATCACCGGGTCGGAAAGCTTCGTGCATCTCAATCGCGACGATTCCAACTGGGTCGCGGTGCTGCAGGGCGTGCACGAATATGAGCCCGGCTACATGCTGGACGCCGTGCTCGACCCGGATAATCTTTTTGTATTCGACGCGGCCGGCCGCCTGGTCGCCGCGCCCGGCGCGATGTGAGGGACATCCAGCATGGCCCGCATTGACCTCGTCGATCTCGCGCACTCCTACGGCGGCAACGCCGCGGCGCCGGAATCCTATGCGCTCAAGCCCGTGACGATGACCTGGCGGCAGGGCGGCGCCTATGCGCTGCTCGGGCCGTCGGGCTGCGGCAAGACCACCTTGCTCAATCTGATCTCGGGCATCGTGACGCCGTCGCGCGGCCAGATCCTGTTCGACGGCGTCGACATCACGCCGCTGTCAACCCAGAAGCGTAATATCGCGCAAGTGTTCCAGTTTCCGGTGATCTACGACACCATGACGGTCGGACAGAATCTCGCATTCCCGCTGAAGAATCGCGGAATGCCGAAGAGCGAGATCGACGCGCGGGTCGCCGAAATCGCGCGGCTGCTCGATCTCACGCCCTATCTGTCGCGCAAGGCGATGCGGCTGACCGCCGACGCCAAGCAGAAGATATCGCTCGGCCGCGGACTGGTCCGCTCCGATGTCGCGGCCGTGCTGTTCGATGAGCCGTTGACGGTGATCGATCCCGAATTGAAATGGCAATTGCGCTCGAAGCTGAAGGCGCTGCATCGCGACCTCGATCTGACGATGATCTACGTCACCCATGACCAGACCGAGGCGCTGACCTTCGCCGATACCGTGGTGGTGATGCATGACGGTCGGGTGGTGCAGAGCGGGACGCCGGCGGAATTGTTCGACAAGCCGGAGCACACTTTCGTCGGTTATT
Source organism: uncultured Pseudomonadota bacterium (assembly GCA_963727225.1). Lineage (GTDB taxonomy): Bacteria > Pseudomonadota > Alphaproteobacteria > Rhizobiales > Xanthobacteraceae > Bradyrhizobium. The sequence goes on from CAVSFN010000013.1 coordinate 84,926, forward strand.
TCATCGGTTCGCCGGGCATGAACATCGTGCCGGCCGAGGTTGCGGGACGCGAGGCCCGGATCAGCGGTCACCCGATCGCGCTGAACCGCAGCTACGACAGCTTGCCGGCCGGTGCGAAGATCGAACTCGGCGTGCGTCCCGAATTCGTCGATGTCGCGCCGCCCGCGCCGGGCCTGTTGTCGGCCAACATCGAGCGGATCGATGATCTCGGCCGCGTCCGCTTCGCGCGGGTTCGGATCGGGGAGACAAAATTTGCTGCAAGGGTGCCGCCGGGATTCTCGGTCCCCGGTGAGGTCGCCGGGCTGATATTCGACCCGTCGCATGTTCACGTCTATGCCGACAGCCTGCTGGTCGAGGGGGCTGTGTAATGGACAAGACCATCAATCAGAAGGCCTGGTTCCTGGTGCTGCCGGTATTCCTGGTGGTGGCGTTCTCGGCCATCCTGCCGTTGATGACGGTGGTGAACTATTCGATGCAGGACACCTTCGGCAACAACCAGTTCTTCTGGAACGGCGTCGGCTGGTTCAAGGAATTGCTCGATCCGTCGACCGATCTGGGCTCGCGGTTTTTTGCATCATTGTGGCGCAATCTGTTTTTCTCCGCCGTAATTCTGGCGATCGAGGTGCCGCTTGGAATTGTGGTCGCGCTTTCGATGCCGCGCGAAGGCTGGCGGGTCGCTGCCTGCCTCGTGATCCTGGCGTTGCCGCTATTGATCCCGTGGAACGTGGTCGGGACGATCTGGCAGATTTTCGGACGGCCGGACATCGGCCTGCTCGGCTATGTGCTGAACCATATCGGTATCAACTACAATTATGTGTCCAACGACTTTGACGCCTGGGCCACCGTCATCGTGATGGACGTCTGGCACTGGACCAGCCTCGTCGCGCTGTTGTGCTACGCCGGGCTGAAATCGATTCCGGATGCCTATTATCAGGCGGCCCAGATCGACGGCGCGTCGCGCTGGGCGGTGTTCACCGCGATCCAGTTGCCGAAGATGAACCGGGTGCTGCTGATTGCGGTGCTGCTGCGGTTCATGGACAGCTTCATGATCTACACCGAGCCGTTCGTGGTGACCGGCGGCGGCCCGGGCAACTCGACGACCTTCATTTCGATCGAGCTCGTCAAGATCGCGCTGGGGCAATTCGACCTCGGCAAGGCCGCGGCACTTTCGCTGGTCTACAATCTGATCATCATCATCGTGTGCTGGATATTCTACACCGTCATGACCAATGCCGGCACCGAGCGCCCGGCCAACAAGGGAGTCGCATGATGCATTCGATTCCCGGACGCCGTATCATCATTTCGCTGTTCCTGATCTTCCTGCTGCTGCCGATCTACTGGCTGGTCAATATGAGTTTCAAGACCAACGAGGAGATCGTCTCGACCATGACGCTGTGGCCGCATCATCCGACCATCGCCCATTACGTACGTATCTTCACCGACGAGAGCTGGTATTCCGGATATATCAACTCGCTGAAATATGTGGTCATCAATACCGTGATCTCGATTTCGGTGGCGTTACCGGCCGCCTACGCGTTTTCGCGTTATCGCTTCCTCGGCGACAAGCATCTGTTTTTCTGGCTGCTGTCGAACCGGATGGCGCCGGCGGCGGTCTACGCGCTGCCGTTCTTCAATCTGTATTCGGCGATCGACCTGTTCGACACGCCGTGGGCGGTCGCACTGGCACACTGCATCTTCAACGTGCCGCTGGCGGTGTGGATCCTCGAAGGCTTCGTGTCCGGCGTGCCGCGCGAAATCGACGAAACGGCGTTTCTGGACGGCTACTCGTTCCCGCGATTCTTCGTCAAGATCCTGGTGCCGCTGATCGCCAGCGGCATCGGTGTCGCCGCATTCTTCTGCTTCATGTTTTCCTGGGTCGAATTGTTGCTGGCGCGCACCCTGACATCGGTTAACGCCAAACCGATCGCAGCCGTGATGACCCGCACCGTCTCCGCGGCCGGAATGGATTGGGGATTGCTGGCCGCGGCCGGGGTATTGACCATCATTCCCGGCGCGCTGGTGATCTGGTTTGTCCGCAATTACATCGCGCGCGGCTTCGCGCTCGGCAGGGTGTAGGAGGCGCGCCATGGAAAACATCGCATGGATGGCCTGGACGCTTCCGACCGCGATTTTCTTCGTGCTGCTCGCCATGACGCTCGCGGTCATGACCGGGCTTGCCATGGCCTATCCGGAAGCCGAGCGGGTCGGGATCTTGCGGATTCCGACCACGCGCGGCGATCGGCTGTTTATTTCCCTGATCATGGCCGCCGTGATCCACCTGTTGTGGATCGGATTTGTCGGCACCGACCCGATCGTGACGCTTCCAATCGGGGAAGGAATTGATTTGTCGAGCCTGTGGCTCGCCACCGTGATTTCGCTTGTTTCTGCCGTTGCGATTTTCCGCACCGTCTGATGAGCGAAAAAGAGCAGATCCGGGGGCAACCCGGGCCTGAGTATGTTTGTCGCTGCAACGGAGGAAACACCATGCGACACTTGGAGAGAAGGAAGGGTGCTTTGAGCCCTGGTCGTTTATTGATGATGACAAGCGCCGTCGCGCTGATGGCAGCCTCGGCTGCGGTCACTGCGCCCGCCTATGCCGACGAAGCTGCCGCGAAAAAATGGATCGACGCCGAGTTTCAACCCTCGACGTTGTCCAAGGAAGACCAGATGAAGGAAATGCAGTGGTACATCAAGGCCGCCGCACCCTTCAAGGGGATGGAGATCAACGCGGTCTCCGAGACCCTGACTGTGCACGAATATGAATCGAAGACGCTGGCCAAGGCGTTCGAGGAAATTACCGGCATCAAGGTCAAGCACGACATCATCCAGGAAGGCGATGTGGTCGAGAAGATCCAGACCCAGATGCAGTCCGGCAAGAACGTCTACGACGGCTGGATCAACGACTCGGACTTCATCGGAACCCATTTCCGTTACGGCCAGGCGGTCGACTTGACGGACTGGATGGCCGGCGAAGGCAAGGACGTCACCGACCCGATGCTCGACGTCGACGACTTCATCGGCAAGTCGTTCACCACAGCGCCGAACGGCCATCTCTACCAGTTGCCCGACCAGCAGTTCGCGAACCTCTATTGGTTCCGCTACGACTGGTTCTCCAATCCCGAATACAAAACCAAGTTCAAGGCCAAGTACGGCTACGATCTCGGCGTTCCCGTGAACTGGTCGGCCTATGAGGATATCGCCGAATTCTTCACCAACGACATCAAGGAGATCAACGGCGTCCGGGTCTATGGCCACATGGACTACGGCAAGAAGGATCCCTCGCTCGGATGGCGTTTCACCGACGCGTGGTTGTCGATGGCCGGCAACGGCGACAAGGGCATCCCGAACGGTCTTCCGGTCGACGAATGGGGCATCCGCATGGAAGGCTGCCGTCCGGTCGGCTCGTCGGTCGAACGTGGCGGCGACGTCAACGGTCCGGCGGCGGTCTATTCGATCGTCAAATACCTCGACTGGATGAAGAAGTATGCCCCGCCGCAGGCGCAAGGCATGACCTTCTCCGAATCCGGCCCGGTGCCGTCGCAAGGCAATATCGCCCAGCAGATCTTCTGGTACACCGCCTTTACCGCCGACATGGTGAAGCCCGGCCTGCCGGTCATGAATGCGGACGGTACGCCGAAGTGGCGCATGGCTCCGTCGCCGCACGGCTCGTACTGGAAGCAGGGCATGAAGCTCGGCTATCAGGACGTGGGTTCGGCCACCTTGCTGAAGTCCACCCCGATCGACCGCCGCAAGGCGGCCTGGCTCTATCTGCAGTTCATCAACTCCAAGTCGGTGACCCTGAAGAAGAGCCATGTCGGTCTGACGTTTACGCGTGAGTCCGACATCTGGGACAAGTCGTTCACCGAGCGCGCGCCGAAACTCGGCGGGCTGATCGAGTTCTACCGCTCGCCGGCGCGCGTGCAGTGGACCCCGACCGGCAACAACGTGCCGGATTATCCGAAGCTTGCGCAATTGTGGTGGCAGAACATCGGCGATGCGTCGTCCGGTGCGAAGACGCCGCAGGCCGCGATGAACTCGCTGGCCGCAGCCCAGGACTCGGTGATGGAGCGTCTGGAGAAATCCGGCGTGCAGGGCGCTTGCGGGCCGAAGCTCAACAAGAAGGAGACGGCCGAGTACTGGTTCGCCAAGTCGGCCAAGGACGGCAACATCGCGCCCCAGCGCAAGCTGGCGAACGAGAAGCCGCAGGGCGAAACCATCGACTACGACACCCTGATCAAGTCGTGGCCGGCCTCGCCGCCGAAGCGCGCTTCGAATTGAGGTCTTCCAGCATCGTCATGGCCGGGCTTGTCCCGGCCATCCACGACTTACTCTCTTTCGAAGCCAGACGTGGATGCCCGGGACAAGCCCGGGCATGACGACAGAAAAAACGAAGGCCGGGAGCGATCCCGGCCTTTTTTCTGGTTCATGGCATCCTTGACGGTCGCGCGTCGGTTCAGCACCATGTTGGCCGCCACCTTGGGAGCCCGCCATGCGCATGATTTTTCGTTGCGATCCGGCATTGGCCGATTATCTGCCGCGGCCGATCCCGGCGCGCAGCGCGCTTCCGGATTGGCTCCGCGCGATGCCGGCAAAAGCGCATTCGGAAATTCACGGACGCGACATTCGCACCGTGAAGCAATGCCCGCCCTTTGTCGACGCGATGGCCTATGGTGTCACGATCCTGCTGCCGTGCGACATTGTGGTCGATCGAGGTTCGTTCTCGTGGGAATGGAACATTCCCGAGCCGCAGACATCAGGACATCCACGCGCGCCGCTGAGCTTCCATGTCGCGGCCCAGTTCGCGCAAGCGCCGTTTGCCAAAGAAGGCCAGGCGGCGATCAAGTTCAACAGCTTCTGGACCATCGAGCTTGAGCCCGGCTGGTCGCTGTTTGCCACCCATCCCGTCAACCGGGACGATCTGCCGTTTCGCCTGATCTCCGGACTGGTGGATGCCGATCGTTTCCATGACGGCGGCATCAATTTTCCGGCGATGTGGACGCAGCCGGATTTTTCCGGCGTGCTGCCGAAAGGCACGCCCGTGGCGCAGTGCTTCGCGGTGCCGCGCAGAGCACCTCAACTGGAATTCGAGAGCTTCGACGAGGCGCACCGGCAAGCCTATTCGAAAACCGTCGGCGACGTGCTGGCCGCGCCCAACGTCTATCGCAAGCATTTTCGCGCGCGCCGCGGGCGTGGATGAGCTCTGCGCAAATGCCTCGCGTTGGCTCCTCGGCTTGATCCCGGCAGTTGCGAACCGGATGTCCAGGCCTTACGCTTTACGCGTGCGGCACCCGATCGACATCGCCATCATGTTTGCAGCGCTTTGGCTGTTGGGGTCGATGGTGCTCGACTATCTGACGCCGAAGGAATTGACGGTTTACATGATCGCCGCGGCGACCGCGCCGGCGGTGATTGGTACGGCACTTTCCTATTATTTGCGATTCCCCCAGATCGATTTCATGTTGATATTGGCAACACTTTGGTTGGTTGCGGCGCTGACGATCGAGTGGATCTCGCCGGTGCCGTTGCCAGGTTTCCTGATTGGCGCGGCATTAGCGCCGGCATTAATAGTGGGAGCAATCTTGCGCTGGCACCGTTACCGATCGCGCAAGCATTCGGGTTAACAGACCTATTTCCACCGGCCCGGCGCGACGCTGTCACCAGGACCGCTCACCGCGCCGGATGTCCCGCGGACGTCGGATGGTCGCACATTGTACTGAGCGCGAAACAGATTGCTGAAATGCGACGAACTGACAAAACCCATGGAATAGGCAATTTCCGTGATCGACCGGTTGGCGTTTCGCGGCGACCTCAGCAGATCGTGGCATCTTTGCAATCGCCTGAGCCGCAACCATTCCGAAACCGACATGTCGGTCAGCCGAAACAGTTGATGAAGATAGCGCAGCGAAATGCCGTTCTGCCTGGCTATCGTGGCCAGGGACAAATTCGAGTCCGCCAGGTTCGATTCGATGTAGGCCTTCACCGATCGCAAGCGCGCTAGTTGCACACTGGTCTCGTCCGCCGGTTGCCGGTCGGGTTCACCGCTTAGCGCCAGCGCCAGGATGTCCATAAAATGCTCGCCCAGTTTTTCTCTCGACGGCTCATCGACGTTCACACCTTCCTCGGCCAGCGTGGTGCAAAATTCGGCGGCGATGCGGCCCAGGCCGCGGTTGAGATTCAATTGCGTGAGGAGCGGCGGCCGCCCGGATTCGAACCGGCGGTCGAAGGCCTCGCGGGGAATCTCAACCCAGAATTGGCGCGAGCTGGTGTCGCAGCGCAACTCATATGGCTCGTTGGCATAATACAGTCCGCCAATTCCGGGCCGCAGCAGCAGCGACGATCCTGCCTGATGAATACCCAGCACGCCAAGATGCTCTATTCCAAGATAATAATAATCCTTGTCGAAATGCGCGATATGATGGCTCTGTCGGCGGATCGACTGGGGCGAGCAAAGCGTGTCCGTAAGCGTAACGGTGCCGAGCCGGGCCTCACGCACAAAACCGACATAGTCGTACTGCTTCTCGGCGTCGCAATCGACTTGCAGGTAAATCTCACAAATAGCGTCACGCCAGGCCTGCCGCCGTTGGGCGGCCGCAAACGTCTTGGTGTCGAAGACGACCCGCATATTACCCTCCCAAATTACCGTTTCGAGCGGGCTGACGGCGATTTGGCGATTTCCGGTCGGCCTCCAACGCTCGCTTGGAGGAGCCTCGCCACTTCGCGCCCTGCGCCGGCCGGAGCGGCAGCAACCGGCGGGTCGGCGGTCCGCGTCTTGAAGCGGGCACCCGGTTCTGGGGGCTAGCGTATCTTTCCACGCCCCCGGAAGGCAAGGGCGCGCGGACGCCCGCCGGGTCACCGGTTTTACGGGCTCCGCGCGGGATTTTGCGCTCCGGCGCAAAAACCGGTGCGCTGCTGCGCAAGCGGACGCCAAATTGACCTGAGATAGTGTGACGGGGGGACGACAAGGGCCGCGGATAGCGCGGGAGCCCTCCGGTGTTTCGAAACCGTAAACCGGGGAACGGATGTTTGGGCGGATACGAGGCTTGGCTGTCAGTCAGGAAAAGATCGTCTTCCTGACCGCCATCGCCTTGTTCATTGTTTTTTCGGTTTTTTTACGCGGGTTTCTGACCTCCGGAAACCTCATCACCTTGGTGCGCGGCGTCTCCACCTTGGGGATTCTCGGGGTTGGCATGGCGATCGTGGTGATCGGGCGGGGCGTCGATTTGACGATCGTCGCCATCTACGCGATGTCCGCCGCCTGGGCGCTCCATCTCGCAGGCCTCGGCGTTTCGATACCGGCCGCGATGTTGCTGGGATTTCTCCTGGCGCTGACGGTGGGCGCCATCAATGGCGTGCTGATTGCCTATGTCGAGATCCCGGCGCTGTTCGCCACGCTCGGCATGGCGCCACTGGTCTATGGCTTCGTTCGTTACGCTCTCGTTCCGCTTTACGTCGTCTATATGCCCCCCAGCGCCAACGACATCGCGTGGATCGGTGGCGGCTTCATTGCGGGCATGCCGACGCCGATTCTGTTTTTCGCGTTGATAGCGTTGCTTGGTTTTGCGTTCCTGCGCTTCTCCAAGCCGGGGCGGTTCATTTATGCGATCGGCGATAACTTCGCAGCGGCGCGCAATACCGGCGCGCCGGTGCGCCCGATCATCGTTCTGCAATATGTCCTGTCCGCGTCGATCGCCTATGTCGCCGGCATGATCACCGCGACCGCGGTCGCCAGCATGAACACCAACGTGGCGAATTCCTCGTTGATCTACGATGTCATACTGGTCGTGGTCCTTGGCGGCATCGGGCTTTCGGGAGGGCGCGGTGGGATCCGCAACGTCATCGTCGGAACGCTGCTGATCGGCATTCTGCTGAACGGAATGACCATCATGAACATTCAGTACACGCTGCAGAACGTGATCAGGAGCTCGATCCTTCTTGCCGCGATCGTGCTCGATAGCATCATCAATCCGCGCGACGAACAGACCTCGCAGCAAGGCGATATCTAGAAAACTGATAGCCAAAAAGGGAGAAGGAAACATGCGAACGAGAAATATCACGACGGCCCTCGGGTTTGCCCTGGCGCTGGCGGGTGTGGCGACCCAGGCCATGGGCGACGGCATCGACGATCCCCGGCGCGCCGACTACTTCAAGCTCTTCGCCGGCAAGACCATCGCCTTCGTTCCGGTCACGATGGGGATCGATCTCACCGAAGGCTGGGCGTCGGTCATGAAGAAACAGGCCGATCGGCTGGGAATGAAATTTGAGATCCGCGATCCGCATTTCAGCGCGGATGCCGGGGCGCAGGCGATCACCTCGCTGATCTCCGAGAAGCCGGACGTTCTCGTCGTGCACAATCCCGACGTCCAGTCGTATGCGAAGCTGCTCAAGCGCGCCGAAGAGGCCGGAATTCACGTCATCCAGATCAACATGCGCTCGAACTATAATTCGGATGTCTATGTCGGCGCCGACTGGATCGGCATCGGGGAGGGGGAAGCGCAGGGAATCATCGACAAGTGCGGCGCGGGCACCAGCGGCAAGGTGGCTGTCTTGCAGGGACAACCTACGTCGGGATCGGATAGCGGGATGATGAAGGGCGTCGAGAACGTCTTCGCCAAACATCCCGAAATCAAGATGGTCGCCAACCTCGCCGGGGAATGGGATGCCACCAAGGCGCACTCGATCGTATCGACCGTGATTCAGCAGAACCCGGATCTCTGCGGGGTGGTCGGGTTCTGGGACGTCATGGACCTCGGGGCCGCTGCGGCGATCAAGGAGTCCGGCAAGCCGATCGCGCTGGTCACTTCCGGCGGCGGCGAGCAGATGGCTTGCGACAACGTGGCGAAAGGCGCGTTCGACAAGGAGATCGCCTATCAGGTCATGGACCAGGGACGGGATCTGAACGACATGATCGCCACAGTGCTGGAATCCGGACTGCCGCCCGGCAAGCTCAAAGCCGTTGTCTATAGTCCGCAGCTCATCATCTCCAAGGAGACGCTGCGGCCCGGTCTGTGCTGGAGCGCGGCCGATATCAAGAAATAGGCGTAGCCGTCAATTGTTGATCGCGCTGAGCCGCGCAGGTGGCTCAGCGCGCTTTTTTGTCAACGGGAACACATGATGACGATCGGGGATTGGGCCGTCAGACTGCGCTATCGATATGTCCCGGATCATATCGTCGGCGAGGTGCTTGGCAGAAGGTGGATGGACAATGTCATCCCGGTCACGCTGCTCATTGCGCTGACGGTCTTTCTGACGGCGACGATTGCCAATTTCACGTCGCTCGGAAATATCTCGGATACCTCACGGCAGATCGGCGAATTCGGATTGATCGTAATCGGCATGACCATCGTCATGCTGGGTGGCGGCATCGATCTGAGCGTCGGCTCTTCATTCGCGCTCGCCAATCTGACCGCCTTGGCGCTGATCAACGTCGCGAAGTGGCCGGTGGAGGCGGCTGTCGCGGCGACGGTCGGTCTCGGCGCTCTTATCGGCTTCATCAATGGCTTTCTGATCGGCTTTCTTCGATTGAGGGCGTTCCTGACCACGCTTGTCATGCTGACCCTGCTACGCGCCGTCGTCGAGTTTCTGCTCCAGGTCTATTCGGTGCGGATCGCGTCGAGCGATGTGGAATCCGCGTCCTGGGATTTCGTCGGCTCGGGATCGGTTCTGGGGGTGCCGTTCAGCTTCGTGGTTCTGGCTGTCGTGGCGATCGTCGCGCAAGTGGTCCTGACACGGCTCCGCATCGGCTGGCGTATCATGGCGGTCGGCGGATCGCGTCGGGCGGCCTATAATGCTGGCATCCCGGTGCGCGCCACGGTCTGCCTGACCTATGTGGTTTCCGGTGTGCTGACGGGTCTCGCCGGCACGCTCTATGCGGCGCGGCTTTCGGGCGCCGGTCCCGACACCGGCATCGGCCTCGAACTCGCGGCGGTGACGGCAGCCCTTCTCGGCGGCAACAGCGTCGGCGGCGGCCGTGGTTCGGTCGGCAAGGCCTTGATGGGCGCGATCATCGTCGCGCTGTTGACCAATGGGCTCGTCAGGCTCGGGCTCGAAAGCGGCTCGTCTTCAATGGTGGTCGGCTTCGTATTGCTGATCGCCATCTCCATCGACGTGCGCTGGGGCAAGTGGCGGCATCGTCTCCACGCGAATGTCTATGTGTCGCCGGCCTATCTCGCTTTGCCGCCCGCGCCGCTGCTCGATGACGCGGCATCGCCTTATGCGATGAACGATCGCCTTGGCGAGGTAGAGATTATCGGGCTGGGCCAGGTGGACGGTCCCGAAGACGTCATTCTCGATGACGAGGATAACCTCTATTGCAGCGTGCGGCAGGGTGAGATCATCCGGTTCCTCGCACCCGATCACGTCCGGCGGGAAGTCTATGCGCATGTTGGCGGAAGGCCGCTTGGCATGGCTTTCGATCGCGACGGCGGTCTGCTCGTGTGCATCGGCGGCATGGGCCTGTATCGGGTCGACAAGCAACGAAATGTCCACAAAATGACCGCGGAGACCAATCGCTCGGCGTTTTCGATCATCGACGATTCGCGGATGCGTCTCGCCGACGATCTCGACATCGCACCCGACGGCAAGGTCTATTTCAGCGAGGCCACCATCCGCTACGGCTTCGAGGAATGGGTAGTCGATGCGCTGGAAGGGCGCGGCAATGGCCGGATCATTCGTTACGATCCCGCCGCCGGGACAACCCGGACGATTCTGCGCAATCTGCTGTTCGCCAACGGCATGTGCATGGCCCATGACAGCAAGTCGGTGCTGTTCGCCGAAACATGGGGTTGTCGCGTCAGTCGTTACTGGCTTGAGGGTCCGAAAGCCGGAACGACCGAAATCGTCATCCCCGATCTTCCCGGATACCCCGACAACATCAATCGAGGATCGCACGGCACCTATTGGGTCGCGCTCGCCGGGACCCGGACGCCGAGCTACGACCTCGCGATGACCATGCCGGCGTTCAGGCGGCGCATGGCGCGGCGGGTCGCCGGGGACGAATGGTTATTCCCGAACGTCAATGCAGGTTGCGTCGTCCATTTCGACGCCGAAGGCCGCGTCCTGGAAACCCTTTGGGACCTCGCGGGCGAAAACCATCCCGCGATCACCTCGATGCGAGAACATCGCGGCTATCTCTATCTCGGTGGCGTCACCAACAATCGCATCGGGCGGATCAAGCTCGCTGGCGCCGATCCGCACTGGACCGGCCTGGCTTCCTATTGGGGAGAGCGCCGATGACACGGTTCCAGAAAGCCCTGGACGGCTGGCTCGGGCGTGGCGATGCCTCGATCACGACGCCGCCGATGGACGGCGCTTTCCGTCCCAACGATCTCCTCGACGCGGCATCGGTCGTTCTCGCAATGCCGGCGCCGGACGCTTTGGCGGTCACGACACTGGGCTTGGTTGTTTCCTCCGGACGATCTCTGCTCCGCGTCGAGAGACCGGGCGAGCCGCCGGTGGCTTCGTTCGACGCCGAGATCAGCGCGCTGGTGGGACTGCCCGACGGCGGCGCGGCGCTCGGCCTTGCCGATGGCCGGATCGTCTTTGTCGGTGGCCAGCACGAGGGAAAAACCATCGCGGCCAGCCCCGAAGTCAGATGCATCACCGCGTTGGCGGCCGCGGGGGACGGGGGCTTGCTGGTCACCAATGGCTCCGCGACCCATGCGCCGTCCGATTGGAAGCGCGACCTGATGGAGAAAAAAGCCTCCGGATCGCTATGGCGGCTGGAACCTGCCGGCGGCGCGCGGACGCAACTGGCGGCCAACCTCGCCTACCCATATGGCGTTCTCGAAGAACGCGATTCGATCGTCGTTTCGGAAAGCTGGCGCTGCGCCCTGACGCGTATTTCGCAAGGCTCCCGCCGGCATGGCGCGCCGGTGTTGGAAGACCTTCCTGGTTATCCGAGCCGGCTATGCGAGAGGCGAGGACGAAACAATCTGGCTCGCTCTGTTCGCGCCCCGCAGCCAGCTCATCGAATTCGTCCTGAGCGAAGAACGTTATCGCCGCCGCATGATCGACGAGATCGACGCCGAATACTGGGTGGCGCCCTGTCTTCGCTCGGGCCGGTCCCCTCTGGAGCCGACGCAACAGGGCGGCGTCAAGCAACTCGGGGTATTGAAGCCGTGGTCGCCCAGCCGATCCTACGGCCTCATCGCGCGTCTCGACCGCGCCTTTCGTCCGACGGCCAGTCTCCACAGTCGAACAAACGGACGCCGGCATGGCGTCACCTCCTGCCTGGTGTCGGAGGGGCGCCTCTATTTCACCGCCAAGGGCGACGGCATCGTCGCCTCATGCGCCTTGGAGGAAACAATCCCGTGACTGTCCCGCCGCAAGCAGAGCTTCCGCTCCTGGAGATGAGAGGCGTTGGAAAGGACTATCGCGGCGTCGCAGCGCTGAAGAACATTGACTTCGACTTGCGGCGCGGCGAGGTGCACGCGATCCTCGGAGAGAACGGGGCCGGCAAGTCGACGCTGGTGAAAATCCTCTCCGGCGCGGTCATGCCGAACCGCGGCGAAATCCGCCTCGAAGGCCAGCGTGTCCAGATTGCCGGCCCGGCGGTTGCTCGGCGGATACGGCATCGCGATGGTCTATCAGGAGACCAGTCTCGTCCCCACGATGACGGTCGCGCAAAATCTCTATCTTGGCGACGAGAAGTTCTTCAACCGGCTGCAGAGGCACCTATATCGATGCCCAGCAATTCCTTCAGTCGCTGAACTTTCCGGTCGATCCGACGGCCATGGTGCTTTCGCTCGGCACTGCCAAGCGGCAGATGGTGGAAATCGCGCGAGCGGTGCGCCTGCAGGCAAAGATAATTATCTTCGACGAGCCGACCGCGACGCTGACTCCGGAGGAAAAGCATCATCTGTTCGCGCTGATCGACCGGCTGCGCAAGGAAAACGTGACGATCGTCTTCATCAGCCACGCTTTGGAGGAGGCGCTCGAAATCTCCGATCGGATCACCATTCTGCGCGACGGATGCGCATATCATAACCGACGATGCCAAAGCGTTTTCGCGGGACACCATCATCCGTCACATGGTGGGCCGCTCGCTGACAGACGATCTCTATGGCCGCGCGGCGGACGTCCGGCAACTGCGACTGGCCGGCGAAAAAGTCCTTAGCGTCAAAAATCTGTCGATGCAGAACGTGGTACGAAATACCTCCTTTTCGATATTCGCGGGGCAGGTGACGGGCGTGTTCGGACTGGTGGGCTCGGGTCGCACCGAAACGGCCAGGATCATCGCCGGCATCGTCAAGCGCGATTTCTTTCATGGCGGCGACGTGCGTTTCGAAAACCGGTCGGTGCGCTACCGGACGCCGCGTGCGGCGGTTGGCGACGGCGTTGTCTACGTCACCGAAGACCGCAAGGGCGACGGGTTCTTCGAGACGATGTCGGTCGCGGAGAATATCTATATCGGGCAGATTTCCAGCCGGGAGTCGCACGGAATCGTGGCAAGCATGGCCGAAACGCGCGCGCTCGCCGCGAACTGGACGCAGAAGCTTAATATCCGCGCCTTAAGCAGCGATTCCCGGGTCATCGAGCTTTCGGGCGGCAATCAACAGAAGGTGGTCATCGCCAAGGCGTTGGTCCAGAAGCCCAGATTGATCATCTTCGACGAGCCGACCCGTGGCGTGGACGTCGGCGCCATCGCCGAAATACATCACCTGATCTCCGCGCTCGCCGACGAAGGGCTCGCCGTCATTGTCATATCGTCCTATTTGCCGGAGATTTTGAGCCTCTCCGACCGCATCCTCGTTTCGAGACAGGGAAGAATTGTCGAAGAACTTTCACCCAATGAGGCGACTTCGGAATCCATCATGTTTGCCGCGGTCTATTGACCCGCGGCAATCGCGCTACTTGAGTCCTTCGCCGAGCGAGCGGCGCAGCGATGCTTCGTCGATCCACAGCCGGCCGTGGGAGGCCGAGGTCAGCGCCATCGCGATCTTGCCGAAGGCTTGCGGGCGCAACCGATAGGCTTCGGCATAGGCGCGCATGGCGCTGTCGAGATCGCCGGCTTCCTGCAGCACGATGCCGAGATTGAGCGCGGCCTCGGCATAGTCGGGTTTTTTGTCGAGCGCCTTGCGATAGGCTGCGGCGGCTCGATCGTAGTCGCGCAGGTCCTGGCGGAGGAGGCCGAGGTCGAACCAGACCGGCGCCGGCGCGTCGGTGACCGCCGCGCGTTCGAGGTATGTCGCGGCAATGGCGGTGTCGCCATCCTCCCATGCCAATCGTCCGAATCGAGCCGCGGCCTCCCGGTGCTGCGGAACGACGTCCAGGATCGCGCGCCAGGCCTCGCGCGCCTGCGGCCGACGACCCGCCTGATCCAGCGTCCGCGCCTTTTCGAGAAAGGCGTCGCGCTGCGGCTTGATGGTGATCGCCCGATCCAGATGCAACAGAGCGGCGTCGAAATCGCCGGCGGCGCGGGCGATGCGCGCGGCCAGAAGATGTGCCGCGGCATTGCCAGGCTTCCTGGCCAGACTGGTCTCGACATGGTTGCGAGCCGGCTGAATTTCGTTGTTGGAGAACAGCACGGCGGCGAGAAGATGATGCAGCATCGGCTCGCCGGGCGCGCGGGCGAGGCCTTTTTCGCAGAGTTGGCGCGCCTCCTCCGGTCGGCCCGAATTAAAGGCCGCCGTCGCGCGACGAACGATGCTCTCGGCGCTGGGCTGATTCATATCGAGAACACTATATCCGTCATTGCGAGCGAAGCGAAGCAATCCAGTGCCGCGCAAGCAGTCTGGATTGCTTCGTCGCGTTGCTCCTCGCAATGACGGAGAGGACGGCCTACTGCGCGGCGTCCAGCGCTTCGCCGAGCACCGGATAATCGGTGTAGCCCTTGGCGCCGCCGCCATAGAACGTCGCCTTGTCCGGCGTGTTGAGCGCAGCACCGCTCTTGAAGCGCTCGACCAGGTCGGGATTGGCGATGAACGGCTTTCCGAACGCGATCAGGTCGGCCTCGTTGGCCGCGAGCACCTTGGCGGCAAGCTCGAAATCGTAGCCGTTGTTGGCGATATAGGCGCCCTTGAAGCGCTTGCGCAAGGAACCGTAGTCGAACGGCGCGATGTCGCGCGGGCCGCCGGTAGCGCCTTCGATGACATGGATGTAGACGAGCTTTTGCGCATTGAGATGATCGACGATGTAATCGAACAGTGGCTGCGGGTTGCTGTCGGAGACGTCGTTGGCCGGCGTCACCGGCGAAATGCGAATCCCGGTCCGCTCGGGTCCGGCTTCCGAAGTCACCACCTTGGCGACCTCAAGCATCAGCTTGGCGCGGTTCTCGATCGAGCCGCCGTAGGCATCGGTGCGCTTGTTGGTGCCGTCCTTGGCGAACTGATCCAGCAGATAGCCATTGGCGCCATGGATCTCGACGCCGTCGAAACCGGCTTCCAGCGCATTGGCAGCACCACGCCGGAAGCTTTCGACGATGCCCGGGATTTCCGAAAGCTCCAGCGCGCGGGGCTCGGAAATCTCGACGAACGCTCCGCCCACAAAGGTCTTGCCCTTGGCGCGGATCGCCGATGGCGCGACCGGGAGCTGATTGTTTTCCTGCAGGCTGACATGGGAGATGCGTCCGACATGCCAGAGCTGGATGAAGATGCGGCCGCCGCGCTCATGCACGCGGTCCGTGACCTTGCGCCAGCCGGCGACCTGTTCCTTCGAATAGATGCCGGGGGTGTCCTGATAACCCTGGCCCTGCTGCGAGATCTGGCTCGCTTCGGTGATCAGCAAGCCGGCGGAGGCGCGCTGGCCGTAATATTCGATCGAAAGCGGGCTCGGCACCAGGCCCGCGACCGCGCGGTTGCGCGTCAGCGGCGCCATCACGAAGCGATTGGGCAGGGTGATCGGGCCGAGTTTATAGGGCTCAAGGAGTTTGGGCTGGCTCATGTGGGGGGTCCGGAACAGTGGATGGTGAATGGCAGGTGGGTATTGTTATCACCGGGGCAATGCCGCGAGCTATTCGGATATCGCGGGTGAGGCGCGCACGATGCCGGCGAGGTGGCCGCCGTCGAGAAACAGGGTTTGCGCGTTGACGTAGGATGATTCATTCGAAATCAGAAACAGCGCAGCATAGGCGACCTCCCAGCCGGTGCCCTGACGGCCGAACGGCACTGTCACCGCCCGGTCGGCGCGCCGGCGGCTGGCGTCGCGGCCCATCGGCGTATCCATGAATCCCGGCGCGATCACATTACAGCGAACGCCCTTTTCCTCGCCGGCGCGGGCGATGGCGCGGCCGAGCGCGATCTGGGCGGCCTTGGAGGATTCATAGGCCGGGTTGCGGCCGTTGGCGCGCTGGCTCGCCATCGACGACATCAGGATGATGGAGCCGCCTGGCGCCATCAGCTCCAGCGCCTTCTGCGCGAACAGCATGTGGCTGCGCACGTTGACGGCGAAATCCTGGTCCCAGGCTTCCGCGGTCATTTTCGACAAAGGCAACCCTTGCGAAATGCCGACATTCAAGGCGAGCCCGTCGAGGCCGCCGAGTTGCCTGGTGCAGCGCTCCACCGCCGGGGCGATCGCGGCGGCATCCGCGACGTCGACGATCTCGGCAAAGGCGTTGCCGCCTTCGGACGCGATCTGCGCGCAGGTGTTGTCGACCGCCTCCCGGTTGACATCGATGCAGGCGACATGCGCGCCCTCGCGCGCGAACAGCACCGACATCGCGCGGCCATTGCCGATCGGCGGATCCTCATCGACGACTTTGCGTTGGCCGGCGCCGACCACGATGATGCGGCGGCCGGCGAGCCGCGCATTGCTCTTCGCCAGCCCCAGCGCTTCGGCGTGCAGCGATGCGGCGGGATCGGGATGTTTCGGCGCGTGCGTGGTGGTCGACATGGGGAGAATCTTTCTTGTCGTGCCGGTGACCGATTAGCCCCGTCATTCCCCGATGTGCAATTGCACATCTGAGGATGCGCCACTTGGCGCAGGCCCGGAATCCATACTCCCCGCGGTGGTTATGGATTCCGGGCTCGTGCTACGCACGCCCCGGAATGACAAGTAGTAGTAATCAGCTCACGCCGAGGAAATCGCGCTTGCCGATTTCGACGCCGTTATGCCGGAGAATGTCGTGCGCGGTGGCGGCGTGGAAATAGAAATTCGGCAGCGCGAAATGGCTGAGGAACTGCTGGCCCTTCACCGTCATGGTCTTGTCGGGGCCGGCGGGGAAAGTGACATCGCGGGCGTCGGCGCCGTCGAATTGCGCCGGCTTGAACGCCTTCACGTAATCGGCGGTCTTGCCGAGCCGCGCTTTCAGTTCATCGAAAGTCTTTTCGGTGTCGGGCGTCGACGGCACCTCGCTTTGCGTCAGCCGCGCGCAGCCCTTGGTGGCGAAATCGCATGCCAGCTGGATCTGTCGCGACAGCGGCAGCATGTCCGGATAGAGCCGCGCGCCGAGCAGCACGTCGGGCTGAATGTTCTTCGCCTTGCAGTGCGCCTCGGCCTTGGTGAGGATGCCGGTGAGACTGCCGAGGATCTGCAAAAAGGCCGGAACGGAACCGTCGTAAAAAGACATGTGATGCTCTCTGTTGGGTGGGGGATATCGATCGGCGGGGTCTGTGCCAATCGAAGTGGTGCGGCGAAGAGTGAAATACAACTCTAATATAGGCCGGCGAGAGACAAATACTCCAGACGCGAAGCCTTTATGTTGAATCCTGGGCCCGCAAATTCAAGTGCTAGCGCGCGGCAGGCAATGCCGACGCGTCGGGTTGCGCGCGGGGGCCCCCGCGCATTTTCGCCAGCAATTCGGCGGTAGGCCAGGAATCCGCCGGCAGGCCGTATTTGATCTGCATCGCCTTGACGGCGGAACGGCTTTGCTGGCCCAACACGCCGTCGACCTTGCCGACCGCAAAGCCCGCGCGCACCAACAATTGCTGCAGCTCGCGGATCTCGTTGAACGGCAGTTGCGCGATCGGCCCCGAGGGCCGGCGCATCGGCGGCGCGCCGGCGATGCGGGTGGCGAGATAGCCTGCTGTCGTCGAATAGATCAGCGAGTTATTCCACTCGGTATAGGCGGCGAAATTCGGATAGGCGAGAAACGCCGGCCCCATCCGGCCCATCGGCAGCAGCAGCGACGACGGCAGATCGTCGTTCGGCAACGGCTTGCCGTCCGGAAAAGTGACGCCGAGCTGCGCCCATTTCGAGCGCGGCAGCTGGATCGTCAGATCGGCCTGGTCCCAGGGAAAATTTGAGGGAATATTTGAAGGCAACTCTTGCGGCGCGCGCACCTCCTGCAGCCAGGGTTCGCCGCGCCGCCATTTCAATCCGTTGGCGATGTAGTTCGCGGTCGAGCCGATCACGTCCTCCGGGCTGCGCAACAGGTTGCGGCGTCCGTCGCCGTCATAATCGACGGCATAGGTGAAATAATGCGTCGGCAGAAATTGCGTCTGGCCGAGTTCGCCGGCCCATGAGCCGATCATTTCGTCAGGGTCGAGATCGCCGCGATCGATGATCTTCAGCGCGGCGACGGTCTCATTGGCAAACATCTCGGAGCGGCGACAATCATAGGCCAGCGAGACCAGCGAGCGCAGCGTCGGCAGACTGCCCATATTGGCGCCGAAATCGCTTTCGAGGCCCCAGAACGCGGCGATCACCGCCGGCGGCACGCCGTATTCCTTTTCGGCGCGCGCAAACGCTGATGCATAGGTCTTGATCTGGGCCTGGCCCTGCTGCATCCGGGACGGTGCCGCCATGCGGCCGGCGAACTGGGTGAAGATCTGCCCGAACACGCGCTGGCCGCGATCGCGATTGACGATGCCCTGATCGAACACGAGATACGGCGATGCCTCGGCCAGCACGCGCTGCGACACGCCGGCGGCGACCGCCTGTTGTTTCAGATCGGCCAGAAAGCGATCGAACGACAGGCCGTTGTGGCAGGACGCCGGGCGTTGCGCCGGTGCGGCGGCCGGCCTCGGTGAGGCCACGGCCCGCCCGGGCGAGGCCGCGACCGGCCGGGCCGGCGCCGGCGCGAGTTGAGCCGGGGCCGCGGATGAAAATGCCAGCAACACCGCAAAGGTCGCGGCGGCCGTTCGAATTCCAGGCAAAGGGATCGGCATCGAGTTCACGGGGGAATGATGGAAAAGCGAGGGCGGGTCTCTATATTAACGTCCGCCGCGCGGATTGGCGAAGCGTATTTGCAATCCATCGCCGTTTGCTGCCAATTGACGCCGTGTCAAAAGCCTGAAGCCGAGTAACAGCCCGGAGCTGAAACGAATGACCGAACCATCCGCCTACACGCCGCCGAAGGTCTGGAGCTGGAACAAGGAAAACGGCGGCCAGTTCGCCAGCATCAATCGCCCGATCGCGGGTCCCACCCATGACAAGGAGCTGCCGATCGGCCGGCATCCGATGCAGCTTTATTCGCTGGCGACGCCGAACGGCGTCAAGGTCACGGTGATGCTGGAAGAGCTGTTGGCGCTCGGCCATCGCGGCGCGGAATACGATGCGTGGCTGATCAAGATCGACGGCAATCAGTTCGGCAGCGGCTTTGTCGCCGTCAATCCGAACTCCAAGATCCCGGCGCTGATGGACCGCAGCGGGCCGACGCCGATCCGGGTGTTCGAATCCGGCTCGATCCTGGTGCATCTCGCCGAGAAGTTCGGAGCCTTATTGCCGACCAGTGGCCAGGCCCGCGCCGAATGCCTGTCCTGGCTGTTCTGGCAGATGGGCAGCGCGCCCTATCTCGGCGGCGGCTTCGGCCACTTCTATGCCTATGCGCCGACCAAGATCGAATACGCCATCGACCGCTTCGCGATGGAAGTGAAGCGTCAGCTCGACGTGCTCAACCGGCGTCTCGCCGACAACGAATATCTGGCGGGCGATCAATATACCATCGCCGATATCGCGGTGTGGCCGTGGTATGGCGGGCTGGCGCAGGGGCTGTTGTACGGCGCGGGTGAATTCTTGAACGTGCAGGAATATACCAACGTGCAGCGCTGGACCAGCGCCATCGCCAAGCGCCCGGCCGCGCAGCGCGGCCGCATGGTCAATCGCACCTGGGGCGAGCCCTCCAGCCAATTGCACGAGCGCCACGACGCCAGCGATTTCGAGACCAGGACGCAAGACAAGATCGGCGAAAAAATCGCCGAGCCGGCCAAGGTGTAAGCGGCGAGCGCGCTAACGAACGAGGCAGTCAGATGAGGCGGCGGAAGCTTTTCGCTCTTCTCGTAAGCGCGAGATTCTTCGCTGCCTCGTTCTTCGTCGCCTGCATGGGATGTCTTGCCGCCACCGATGCACAGGCGCAGCCGGCCACGGTCTATTTCGCCAGCGGCGACGGCACGACGCAACTGGTCGGTTATGTTTTTGCGCCGCTCAATTCAGGTCCGCATCCCGCGGTGGTGATGTTGCATGGCAGGGCGGGGCCTTATTCTGCCAATATCAATGAAGACTGCACGCTGGTCGCCCGGGATGTCAGTTCGCCCTGCAACGCATCGTCGCTTTCCAGGCGGCACGAGGCGTGGGGAAATTACTGGGCCGATCATGGCTATCTCGCTTTGTTGCCCGACAGTTTCGGACCTCGCAACAAAGGCCACGGTTTCGGCCGGTTCAGCCATGGCGATCCGGAGCGGGAGGACGTCAACGAGCGCAGCGTGCGTCCGCTCGATGCGGAAGGCGCGCTCAGCTATCTGCGATCGCGCGCCGATGTCGTGCCGGATCGTATTTTCTTGCAGGGCTGGTCGAACGGCGCCAGCACGGTGCTGAATGTCATGTACCGGCAGGCCTCAAAACCCTCCGGCGGTTTTCGTGCCGCGATGGCATTCTACCCTGGATGCGGCGCTCGCGCCCTGATCTCACAAGACTACAAGGCGGCTTCACCGGTCACGGTCTTTCTCGGCTCCGACGACGAAGAGGTGTCGCCGGTGAATTGCCATCGGGTACTGGATACCGCCCGAACAAACGCCAGCCCGATCGACATTGTCGATTATGCCGGCGCGACGCATGATTTCGACGATCCCGGAAAAAAGCGTCAGTCGATCGAGGCCAACAGAACCGCCCGGGACGACGTGCTGCGGCGCGCCTCGGCTTTGTTTGCCAGATGAAGCGGTAGATTTTCTGGAATCGGCAAACTCTGGTCCGATCGCATGGAAGCGGGCTGCCCGTTCAGGGCAGCCCGTACCGGTCATTGCTGTCAGCCGCGGCGCTGGTTACCAGCCGACCGCGTTGAAGGTGACGCCGCTATCGGCGCAATAGGCGTTTCCATTCGCGTCATAATAATAGGCCGAGCAGGTTCCCTGATAGTCAGCCGGGTCGCCATAATAGCCGCCATAGTCGCCGTAATAAATGCCAATTCCGCCGAAGCCAAATCCGCGGGCGAAGTGCCGGTGGTGGCCATGCATACCATGCATACCATGTCCGGCCCAACGTTGGCCGGCCCAGGCATGTCCGGCATATGCGCCGCCAGGCATCGCCGCGTAGCTGCCGCGCATGGCGCCGCTGTGAACGCCGACTGAAGCCGCCACTGGGCGCCGCCACGAAGCTGTTATGAACGCTGCCGCTACGGAAGGCGCCGACGCTGCTGCCATGGAAGGCACCGACGCTGGCGCCATGGAAGGCACCGACGCTGGCGCCGTGGAAGGCCACCCATGCCGCCACCGCCATGAAAGCCGCCCATGCCGCCACCGCCGTGGAAACCACCACCGCCGCCGCCATGGCCACCGCCGCCACCGCCATGGCCGAACGCCATCGCGCCGGTCGTCATTGTTGTTGCGAGGGCCACGGCCATCGCAGCTGCGATAATCTGCTTCTTCATCGAAACCTCCTTCATGAGCCACGAACCAATATTGGCTAGTTAACGGCATCCGAGGCCGATTGGTTGCGTCGAGCGCACGCCCGGCCGGCTAAAATATTTATTAGGAAGAGCGGTTATGCGGTCCTGGCGGACGCAGATGAACACGATGCCGCGAGCCTTGCCGATCACCGAAGCGTTATCGGCCACTTGGAGTTCGCAAAGGGGAATAGCTCGCGGCGGGCGAGCCAATCCGCTTCTCGAAAAACACGCTGGTCGAGATGGATTGCGGCGTCATCTGCAGGTAATCGCCGAACGCCGCACAGCGCCGGAAGCCGTCGCGCGCGTAAAGTTGCATCGCCGCGATCTGCTGCTCTCCGGTCTCCAGCCGCAACCATGAAAGCCCGGCATTGCGTGCCTCTTCTTCGAGGCGCGCCAGCAGCGCGCCGGCCACGCCCTGCCTCCGCGCGGCATCCCGCACATACATGCGCTTCACCTCGGCGAAATCAGAAAACAGCGCCACGCCGCCGCAGCCCACAGCCACACCATGCAGTCTTGCCAGGAAGAAGCGGATGTGCGGCTGAAACAGCGCATCGATTGCCAGGCCATGCCGCTGCTCCGGCGCATACTCCGCCGCGAGAACCGTCTCGAGTTCATCGACCAGCGCGCGCACTTCTTCCGTTGCGCTCGGCGCAAGCTCGATCCGCACGCCATCGCTCTGGTTCATCGATGCTCGATCCGTTTTCGCTTTTTCGTCATGGCCGGGACAAGCCCGGGCATGACGAGCTTTGCGACTCTCAGCAAGCGTCGCCCGGATGAGCGAAGCGATATCCGGGTTTTCTGATTTCTTGTTCCGCATTTCGCTGCGCTCGTGCGGGCTACGGTGCCTGCGAAATGCAGCCGATGAAATCAGGCCGTCATTGCGAGCGAAGCGAAGCAATCCAGTTTATGCATCCGCAGAGTGGATTGCTTCGTCGCTTCGCTCCTCGCAATGACGATCGAAAACTCTCCATTTTTATTTCGGTGACGGTCATGGCCAATCGCCGCTACCCATGCGTAGGCCAGTGCCGCTCGCGGAACCAGATGCGGTAGTCCGATGACATCTTGGCGCGCTGCGCGGCGGGCGCGCGGCGCTTGCAGGTTGCGGCTTCGTCGCTGCCTTCTGCGGCGGCCCAGCGCAGTTCGGCGCAGTCGTTCGGGTTGTAGGCCATCTCGAAATCCGCTGCCCGGCTGAGGACATCCTTGAGCGACAGCGTCCAGGGCGAGCCGTCGCTGCGGGTGTAGGTGATCTTGCGCGAGGCCAGTTCGGAGGCGAGCACGGCCTGCAACTGGCTCTTCATGTCCGCGGCACTCTTGCCGGCCGGTATCGCGAAGCGGTCGGCCCGCCGCGCGACATGATCGGGAAATCCGCGCACCACGTCGATCGCGATCAGCAGACGAAAGTCGCGCGCCGGCGTGGAGTAATCTTCCCAGGCGCCCGCCGCCTCGAAGATCGAGGCGCCGTTCGGCATCGCGGTCTCGCCGGCGGTCTTTTCCTGATATTTCCGTCCGTTCTCCACCGACGTCACGCGCGTCTTCACCTGTTCGTTGAGGCTCGCCACCGCGTCCGTCATCGCCTTCACCGGATCGAGCGGCTCGGGCGACATCACGTCATCCATGCGATCGTAAAAATTCTCCATGCTCATCTGCGATTGCTCGAGCGAGAAATCGCCATATTGCGGATTCTTGGCGATCTCGGCATTGCTGAGCCGCCGCAACGGGCCGTTCTTGTCGCGCACAATGGGGCGGAAGTGCTTGAAGCCGGGGCTGCCGAGCGCGGGATCGTGCACGAACAGGAAATTGCCGCGCCAGAACCGCTTGCGTGTGATCGATCCGTCGGGCTCGGCGTCGACCGCCAGGAAGACGCCCGGCTTGCCGTCCACTTCAGGCACGCGGTGCACCAGGATCAGCACGTGGCCATAGGGGTCGGCGTACACCGTTCCCGGGCGCAGCGCTTCGCGGGTCAGCGGCACCGTGTAAAAATCGGTGCTGTCGTCATTGCCGGCGACGCGCACGGCGCCGGTATGCACGACGTCGCCGACGTCGCGCAGATATTCGCCGAAATTGGTCGGGTGCCTCGGCTTCGGCGGCGGCGGTTTTGCCGACGGACCGCCTGGAGCACCGGCCGCCTGCTGCCCGGTCAGCATTCCGATCAGGCCCGGCGCGGGCGGCGTGGCGGCGCCCGGCGTAGCCGATGCGGAGTCCGCCTCAGGCGGCGCCGGCGGACGCGTCAGCTCGGGATGCTCCATATCGAACCACTGGGCGCATTTGGGCGGCCGGCCGCCGAAGCCGCGCGAGCAATTCGAATAGCCGAACGGGAGCCCCATCTTGTAGGCGAAATAGGCGCGCAGGAAATAGACGAAGTCGGCGCAGTCGGGGCGAAGGCCGCTCTTGGAATTGTCTTCGCCGCGGCCGAGATGGTTGAACAGGAAATTGCGCGACCGGTCGTGCAACACTTCGCTCCACACCTTCCAGTTCAGGTCCTGGTCGGGCGGCGCATCGAACAGCTTCTCGATCCATGCCCCGAACAGCGCTTCGGTGGTGGAGTTCCAGCTATTGCGCACCTGCCAGAAGGCTCCCGACGGCGTGCGCGGAGGCTCCGGCTTGGCCGCGCTGACGGTGATCTCGTTCGCGATCGCACTGCATTCCGCTTGCGCGCGGTCGAGCGTCAGCGTCGCATGCCAGGTGCCCGAGGCGGGTACCGCGACCTCGGCGAACCAGGAATAAGGCGCCGACCCGCCGAGCCGGTCGGCCGATTTGGCGGCGACGCTGCCGTCGGGCGCGATCAGCGACAGCACGCCCTGGACCGGCTTTTCGGAAACCACCATGACGCGCAGCGGCGCGCCTTTCCACGGCGAGAGCGGCGAGGGCAGCACCGTGACATCGGCGGCATCCGGGCAATTGCCGGACGCCGCATCGGCGCGGGAGGCCATTGCTGCGGTAAGCAACACGACTGTCGCAACAGCAAGCGAGCGCGCGCGAAGCATGTGAACAACCTTCCTGGAGCGTCTCGGAACCGGACCGGGCCCTGCCGGCGGGGCCGGGCCGGGAAGATACCGAATTGGGGGGGATCAGTCAGCTCCTTTGACGGCGCTTTTGCGGCCCGGTTCCGCGTCATGCGGCCGCGCCTGTCAACATAACCGCCGTCATTCCGGGATGCGCCGCTTGGCGCAGGCCCGGAATCCATAACCCCCGCAGTGGTTATGGATTTCGGGCTCATCGCTTCGCGATGCCCCGGACGAGTGAGTGTTGCACGGGCGATCACTCGCCTACGAGCTTGAAGCGTGCAGTCCTAAAAGCCCGCTCCAACGCACTCCTCACACCTTCGCACCCATCACATACGGCTTCAGCATCGCATACATCATGCTGTGGGTCGGGGTCGGGATGCCGAACTGGCGGCCGAGTTCGGCGACCTTGCCGCTGAGCCAGGGCAGTTCGAGCCGGTTGCCGCGGTCGAGGTCGAGCGCCATCGAGGCCTTCATGGTCGGCGGAAAGTGCTTGGTCAGTTCGAGAACCCGCTCCAGCGCGTCGGCCGGCAGCGCGATGCCGCGGGCGCGGCCGACATCGATGATTTCCTGATAGGCCGCCCGGAAGATCGGCTCCATATCGGGATCGTCGCGAAGCTTGCCGAGCGGCTGGCGCGACAGCGCCATCATGCCGGCATTGCTGGCGAGCAGGATGAACTTCATCCAGAGATCGGTCAGGATCTGGTCGCTTAACGTCGCCTCGAAGCCGGCCTTCAGGCACAGCGCCAGAAATTCCTCACCGCGCCGGCTGCGCGTGCCATTGAGTTCGCCGAAGATCATCCGCATGAAGGTGCCGACCTGATGGATCACGCCGGGCGCCGTGATCGAGGCCGAGATCTGCGCCACGCCGCCCATCACGGCCTCGGGACCAAGAATGGCGACCAGCCGCTCCGGCGCGTCGATGCCGTTCTGCAGCGGGATCACGGCGGTATTGGCGCCGATCAGCGGCTTGATCTGCGCGCCGGCGCTGTCGACGTCCCACAGCTTGACGCAGAACAAGACGATATCGACCTTGCCGATCTCGGCGGGATTGTCGGTCGCCTGGGTCGGCACCAGATGGGTGTCGCCGCGGCCGCCGCCGACTTTCAATCCTGTGCTCTTCATCGCGGCGAGATGCGCGCCGCGCGCCACGAACGTGACATCGGCGCCTGCTTTCGCCAGCGCCACGCCAAACCCACCGCCGACTCCGCCGGCGCCGATCACCGCAATACGCATGAATGCTCTCCTGGCCTGGACTGTTTGCCTTATCCGATCCGGTGCAACGCGCAGAGCTTGTTGCCGTCGGGATCGCGCAAATAAGCAAGGTAGAATTTACCCACGGCGGCCTCGCGTATACCGGGCGGTTCTTCGCAAGTCTTGCCGCCATGGCTGATGCCGGCCGCATGCCAGGCATCGGCCTGCTCGGGGGAAGCCGCTGAAAAGCCGATGGTGCCGCCATTGGCCGGGGTTGCCGCCTTGCCGTCGATCGGCAGCGACACGGAAAACGTCCCGGTCTTGGTGCGGTAGAAAATGCGATGGTGGTCGATCCGGCCGGGCGGAACGCCAAGCGTGCCGAGCAGCGCGTCATAGAACGACTTGGCCTTGTCCAGATCGTTGGTGCCGATCATCACATGCGAAAACATCGTGTCTCTCTCCCGAGGATGCGCCGGATCATGAGGCCGCCCGGCGCTGATTTTGTTGATACGGCAGCGTAGCAGTGCGGACGTACCTTTCACAACTATTGTCAGCGCGCCCGACGAGGCTGGGCAAGAACTCGGCTTTTTCGAGAGTTGATGTAGGATTTTGTCATGACGAATCGTACATTCAAGACTGGCGAGAGCCGGGATCAGGGCAGCCTGCTTCCTGCGCGGGTTGAGGACTATGTTGGGCCGGACAACCCGGTCCGGGCGATCGAAAGCTTTGTTTGCGCGCTCGAGCTTGCAAAGCTTGGCTTCCGGCATGCGCAGCGCGTCGTGGGAGCGGGGCAGCCGCCCTATAATCCAGCCGACCTGCTCAAGCTTTATCTTTACGGCTACATCAATCAGGTCAGGTCGTCGCGGCGACTGGAGCGGGAAGCGTGCCGCAATCTGGAACTGATCTGGCTTTTGAAGAACCTGAAGCCGGGTTATCGAACGATCGCCAACTTCCGCAAGGAGAACTGGAAGGCGCTGAAGGCGGTGAACCGCAGTTTCGTGCTTCTGGCACGAGAACTCGGCCTTGTCGGCGGAACCCTCGTTGCGGTCGATGGCGCCCTGTTCCATGGCGACGCCAGCAAGGCGAGCATTTTCACGCGCAGGAAGCTGGCCGAACAGATCGCAACCCTGGACAGGGAGATCGAGGCTTACGGCAAGTCGCTTGAAGACAATGACGCAACGGAAGCCGAGCAGCGACCCGACGGTCACGGCGATGGCGATGGAGGCCATGGCGGTGATCTTGGGGCGAGAGTAAAGGAGCTGATGGCCAAGCGCTCGCGCGCCCAAGCCGACCTTGAGGGGTTGGACACGAGCGAGAAGAGGCAGTTGTCCCTGACCGACCCTGACGCACGGCTTCTGAGCAAGGGCGACCAGACCATTGCGGGCTACAATGTGCAGAGCGTCGTTGACGACAAGCACAAGCTCATTATCGCCAGCGAAGTCGTCAATCGCAGCGATGCAGGCCATCTCCATGCGATGGCGAAAGCGGCGAAAGAGGTTCTCGAAGCCAAATCGCTGCAGGTGCTGGCCGATGCCGGCTATTATAACAGTGCGGACCTGAAGGCCTGCGAAGATGATGGCATCGAAGCCTATGTGCCGCCGTCGGAGGGCAACGGGGTGCTCGAGAAGCAAGGCCGCTTCAGCCTGAAGGATTTCAGGTATGACGCCGCAACCGATGCCTACCGTTGTCCGGCCGGCGAACTGCTGCGTCCGACAAAGGGACGCTTTACCAACACAAGCGGCCGGGTCGAGATCCGCTATCTAAGCGGCAAGGCGGTCTGCGCCGCATGTCCGTTAAGGGCACGTTGTCTCGCACCGAAGGCAGCTCAACGCAGCATCGGCCGCTGGGAGCACGAAGACGTCATCGAACGTCATCGCGCGCGGATGCAAAGTGCAGGCGCAGACGGATTGATGCGCCGCCGGTCCGCCATTGTCGAGCACCCCTTCGGCACCCTCAAATGCCGCGCCGGCTATCGCCACTTCCTCCTTCGCGGCTTCAACAAGGTTCGCGGCGAATGGAGCCTGATGGCGCTCTGTTACAACTTTACCCGCGTGCTCAACATCCTCGGTTTCGAGCGATTTGTCGCCTGCATGGCGACGATACTTTTGCTGCCCGAATACGCTCTCACAGTCGCCCTGCAATGGATCCAGCGCATTCTGCGGGCGTTCGAGACACCTAATCTGCCACGGCTCGCAATCAGCCGAACCGGACCCACCCCTACCGTCTAACGCAGTTCTTGCCCAGTCTCGACGGGCAAATCATAGTTGGCCTGTCCAGTCCCCTTCGCAAAAATATTTGCATTTTCTTTTGACCCAAATCACTTCTTTATTGTTCGCATCCCGGCCCACACACAAGGGGCGTTTCGCGATCGTCACGAACGTCGGGCAGGGATGCGGTGGACGCGGAAGCGAGAGCGCAAACATTTTGCACGAACGCGCTGACGCGGACGGCGAAGTCGTGTGGTCCTGACGCCTCAATGGTTGGCGTCAAGTTGGCGATGATGCTTCGCATCACGCCGGCGACGGTGACAAAC
>CAVSFN010000014.1:0-26817 GCA_963727225.1 uncultured Pseudomonadota bacterium
CCTACTCCATCACCCTCGCCCGCATCTCCGCATCCGGCACAAAGCACTCGTCGTACTTCCCGAAAATCCGGTACCGATTGCGCGCGACCAGATTGTAGACCGCGTCGCGCAGCGGCTTCGGCGCCGAGCGCAGCACGCGCACCCAGCTCCAGCCCGGCAATGCGCCCAGCACCGTCAGCGCGGCGTCGGATTTGAAATACGCGACGCCGCCATGGATGACGGCATTGGTGTCGGGATCGTTGGGGTCGATGCCGAAGGCCTGCGCCAGCCGCGTGCCGTAGGCTGACTGGATCGCGGTGAAACGAAATCGCCCCGTCGACATCGCGCGCCGCGATGAAGCGGATCCAGCGCGAGCAGAACACGCAGACGCCGTCATAGAGGATCACGTCATCATCCGGCCAAGGGTTCGGCGCGCCCGATATCATCGCTTTTTCGCCGCGGCCGGTGACAGCGCCTTCAGCGCGCGCTCCAGTTCCGGTGCCGCGACCTTGATGCCGCCGTCGGTCTCCGCCAGCCAATGGCCCTCGCCGCCATACGCCGCCAATACGCGAAAATCCACCTTGCCGCCGCCGGCGCGAAACGCATCGGCGAGTTGCCGGGACAACTCGGGCGAGAAATACGTGTCATTGGCCGACACCAGCCATACCACCGGCACTCGCGCATCGTGACCGAACTCGGCCGCCGCCGAAATCAGCGTGTGCGGCGCGCAAACCTGATTGGGGAAGTCGTTGGCGCGCCCGCCGCGTCCCGGCGCGAACGCAACGATGCCAGAAACGCCTTTTGGATTACTCCCAGCCAGCGCCAGCGCGCCCCAGGCGCCGGCCGAATGCCCGACCACCATTGTCCCGTCCCGCCGGATGAAAGGTTGCTCGCGCAGAAAATTGAGCGCGGCGGCAATCAAGTCCGCCGTCGCATGGCCCGCGCGGGAATAATTGGCTTCATCGCAGCCGCCCTGGTCCTCGAGATATTTCCCGCCGGTCGCGCCATGGCCCGGGCGTTCCGGCACCAGTACGGCAAAGCCCCGCGCCACCAGCCACGCCGACAGCGCCGCATATTCGGGCTGCGGCATTTGCGCGCGCCGCAGTACGTTTTGCGTGGAGGCATGGGCGATAACAGCCAATGGAAAAGGCCCTGCGCCGGGCGGGCGAAACAATAGCGCGTGGGCCGCGACGTCGGGATCCGGCGACGGCACCAGCCATAGCTGCCTGCGTCCAGGCTCCCCCTCGGCGCCCTGGGCGCCGAGTCGGGTTTGCGCCATCACGGTCTGCGAGCCAACCGCGGCAAGCACAACCAGAGCGAAAATGACCTTCAGCGATTGCATGAATTTGCCTGATGCGGCGACAGAAATGAAATCGGACCAGCCCGCAGGATACGCACGGCAAATCAAATCCGCCGCTTTTTTCGCGCAGGTAGCCCCGGAGGGAAACCCGGTCCGGGTCGTGCTCCCCAGCCAATCATGGGTAAAACTGCCGCCAAAACCGCCTGCCTGTCCTTTTTCGGTACAGTCTGACGGTAAAACTGATGCAAAAAATCCACAGGTTAACTGATAATTAATGATGGACCTTGAAGCCGGCGCGCTGACTTGCTTTGATTGGGTCATGAGTACAACCCTGATCGAGGTTCGGCCAGCCAAAGCTGCGGACGCAGCGGCGGTCGCGTCCACCCATGACGAAGCCTGGCGCTCGGCCTATCAGGGCATCATTCCCGGCGCCGAGCTGGAGAAGCTGATCAACCGCCGTGGCCCGCAGTGGTGGGACAGCGCGATCCGCAAAGGCAGCCGCGTCAGCGTGCTGGTGTTCGGCGACAAGGTCGCCGGCTATGCCAATTACGGCCGCAACCGTGCGCGCAGCCTTCATTTCGAGGGCGAGATCTATGAACTTTATTTGCGGCCGGAATTTCAGGGGCTCGGCTTCGGACGCCGGCTGTTCACGTCTGCCCGGCGCGACCTGTTGCAGAGCGGGCTGAAGAGCATGGTGATCTGGGCGCTCTCGGACAACGAAACGGCGACCGAGTTTTACCGCGCCCTCGGCGGCCGCATGGTTGCGCGCTCGTCGGAGAAATTCGGACCCAAGTCGCTCGACAAGGTCGCCTTCGCCTGGACCAACTGAGACCTTCGAAACCTTAGGCGTTTCGCCGTAGATCGAAACCGGCGTTGAAGATGGGCCTTGGCCCTTGCCGCCGCCTCAATCCCGGAATTACCTTTACAGCCATCTACCCTCAACGCCACGCGGAGCAATCCATGCGCATCGACGCCATTTCGATCGGGATCGATCCACCGCGTGAGGTCAACGTCATCATCGAAGTGCCGGTCGGCGGCGAACCGATCAAATACGAGATGGACAAGGAAGCCGGCACGCTGGTGGTCGACCGGTTTCTCTATACGGCGATGCGCTATCCCGGGAATTACGGCTTCATTCCACATACGCTGTCGGGCGACGGCGATCCCTGCGACGTGCTGGTCGCCAACACCCGCGCCATCGTCCCGGGCGCGGTGATGAGCGTGCGGCCGGTCGGCGTGCTGCTGATGGAAGACGAGGCCGGCGGCGACGAAAAAATCATCGCGGTGCCGTCCTCGAAACTGACCCAGCGCTACGACAAGGTGAAGACCTACAGCGACCTGCCGGAGATCACGCTGCAGCAGATCCAGCACTTCTTCGAGCACTACAAGGATCTCGAACGCGGAAAATGGGTGAAGGTGTTGCGCTGGGGTGGTGCCGAGGATGCGCACAGGCTGATTGTGGAAGGCATCGCGCGCGCGAAGGGGAAGTAGAAGCAGCCGTGCTCAATCATCGTCATTCCGGGGCGCGCGAAGCGCGAGCCCGGAATCCATAACCACCGCGGAGAGTATGGATTCCGGGCCTGCGCCAAATGGCGCATCCCGGAATGACGGCAATGAAATTGGCGCCAAAACCCAAGTTACACCCCCGGCGCCGCCAGGCCGTGAATGGCGCAGGCGGCGCGCAGGGTGTTGACCAGCAGGCACGCAACCGTCATTTGACCGACGCCGCCGGGCACCGGCGTGATCGCACCGGCCACGTTCAAGGCCTCAGCGAAAGCGACATCGCCGACCAGGCGGGTCTTGCCGTCGGCCGCCGGCAGCCGGTTGATGCCGACGTCGATCACCGTGGCGCCCGGTTTGATCCAGTCGCCGCGCACCATTTCAGGCTTGCCGACAGCGGCGTAGACGAGGTCGGCGCGGGCGCATAATTGCGCCAGATCGCGCGAGCGCGAATGCGCGATGGTCACGGTCGCGTTTTCGTTGAGCAGCAATTGCACCAACGGACGGCCGACCAGGTTGGAGCGGCCGATGACAATGGCGTTCAGGCCTTCGAGCGACGGGCGCACGCTCTTGGTCAGGATGATGCAGCCGAGCGGCGTGCAGGGCGACAGCGCGGCAAATCCGCCGGCAAGGCGCCCGGCGTTGCTGGGATGCAGTCCGTCGACATCCTTGGCGGGATCGATGGCATTGATGATGGTTTCGGTGTTCAAGGATTTCGGCAGCGGCAGTTGCACCAGAATGCCGTGCACGGCGGGATCGCGGTTGAGCTGTCCGATCAGGGCCAACAGCTCGCGCTGCGCGACATCGGCCGGCAACACGTGCTCGAACGACGCCATGCCGGCGGCCTGGGTCTGCTTGTGCTTGCTGCGGACGTAGACCTCGCTGGCGGGATCGTTGCCGACCAGCACCACCGCAAGCCCGGGTGTGAGCTGATGTTCGCGCTGTACCCGCGCCACTTCGTCGGCAACGCGGACGCGAAGTTCCGCGGCAATGACTTTTCCATCGATGATCCGGGCCGTCATCTCGATCCTTCTTTGTTTGTCTGCTTCTTTATTTTACGCGTTTTCTTTACGCGAACCGGTATCCACTTCGCTGGAAAACGCTTTCTAGTCCGGCTGCGCCGTCGTCAATTTACGCAGCGCCTCGCCAAGCTCGCGGGGATCGCCGTCGACGGCCATCTGCTTGAGGCGCGATGTCGTGCCGGACAGGATCCGCACCCGCGCCTTGGGGACGCGGAGCGCTTTGGCAAAAAGCTCGGTGACCGCGCGGTTGGCCTCGCCGCCCTCGGCGATGGCGCGAACCCGCACCTTGAGCACGGTGCGGCCATTGGCGAGCACCTCGACTCCGTCGATGCCGTCGCGGCCGCCGCGCGGGGTGACGCGCAGCGCCACGCTGATGCCTTCCGTGGAATACCGCCAGGGATCATCAGGCATCCGGTCGGATATCCATGCGTGCGGTCAGAATACGCTGGGATAGATGTAATAGGTGATGACCCGCTGGATGAACATGATGATCAGGATCAGGATGATCGGCGAGATGTCGAGACCGCCGAGATTCGGCATGAACGACCGGATCGGCGCCAGCAGCGGTTCGGTGATCCGGTACAGGAACTCGGCCACCGACGCCACGAACTGGTTGCGCGTGTTCACGACATTGAAAGCGATCAGCCAGGACAGGATAGCCGATGCGATCAGCAGCCAGACATAGAGATCCAGAACGATGAGAACGATGTCGAGAACGGCACGCATGGCAGGCTTACTCGCGGGGGGTTCGGTCGCGGATTCGACTACCCGCTAAATATCGGTTCCCCCCCGCCCAAACAAGGGAAGTTCCTGACAAAAGCCTCGGAAAACCGCGATTTCGCAGTTCTTGACTTGACCTTGGCGCGGATTGTAAATGGCGCCGACTGCTGGCCGCCGTCGCGCTTCTCGACGCGGTCACGATGGGGCCATAGCTCAGCTGGGAGAGCGCGTCGTTCGCAATGACGAGGTCGGCGGTTCGATCCCGCCTGGCTCCACCACGCTTCGCCTTCGGCTATGCGTGGCGCAGCCACGAAAGCCGAACGCGAAGCGTGCCCGGCATAGCCCTCTTGGGCGAAGACGGGCTCCCGCCAATCCGCTCACTTCCCGGTAAATCGCGGCGGCCGCTTTTCCATGAAGCTGGCGACGCCTTCGCGAAAATCGCTGCCGCGCAATGCCACCACCATCTCCCGGTTGGCGTCGATGGTCGCCTCGGCCAGGGTCTGGAACGGCACATCGTAAAGCTGCCGCTTGATCACCGCGATCGCGCTCGGCGAGACAAAGTCGGCGAGATCGCGGGCATAGGCGTAGGTCTGCTCGCGTAATTGGTCCGGCGGATACAACCGGTTGACGAGCCCGATGCGCAGCGCTTCATCGCTATAGACCCGGCGCGAAGACATCAAAAGATCGAGCGCATTGGCATGACCGACAATGCGCGGCAACATCCAGCTGATGCCATGTTCGGCGATCAGGCCGCGGCGCGAGAAGGCGGTGGTAAAAACGGTATTGTCGGCGGCAAAGCGCAGATCGCAATACAGCGCATGGACGAGGCCGATGCCCGCGGTGGCGCCGTTCAGCATCCCGATCACCGGTTTCGGGATCGACGGATAATAGGCATAGCGCGCCTGCCAGTCGGGCCGGCGGTTCATGTCGAAAGCCGGCACGCTCTCCGCGCGCCTGACATCGTTGGGATCAAGCCCTTTCAGCCCGTCCATGTCCGCACCGGCGCAGAACGCGCGCCCCGAACCGGTGAGCACGATGACCCGCACATCGTCATCCGCGGCCGCCGCCTCCATGGCGTGGCGCACGTCTCGCTCCATGATCGGCGTCCACGCGTTCATGCGATCCGGCCGGTGCAACGTGATGGTCGCGATCTTCTCGCTCACGTCATAGAGAATATGCTGATAGGTCACGGCGATCTCCCTGTGCTGGCCGTCATTGTTCGCGACGACGCGTTGTTGCTGAATATGTCTTCGGATGTTTAAGTCTTCGGATATCCGGCTTTGGCGCGCGAGCCTGTTGGCCGCGCCAGATAGTCGATCGTTTCGGGCCGCTCCATCAGCCATCCGGCCCAGCGCTTGAACACTTTTGTCATCCGCTCGGGCTCGACGCCGAGCTGCGCCATGGCAACGCCGCCATTGACGGATTCGCGGTATTCAGCGATCAGGCCGTCGCGCACGATGAAGCGGCTCATGCCGTCGATCACCACGTGCTGGCCTTCGAATTGCGGAATCTTCGAGGTGAAGCTCGACAGCGACCAGGCATATCCTTTTTCGCCATCGAACACGGGGTCGAACATCTCCCATCGATAGTCCGCCGCATCGCGATGGAACAGATTCTGCATCATATGCGCGATGTCGGCGCGGCCCCGATGGGCGCCGTAGATATAGTCGTAATAAATGGCGTCCTCGGTGAAATGGCCGGCAAAGCGCGCGCCGTCACCGGATTCCGCCGAATGCGTGAAATCGTCCAACAGAGCTGCGAATTCGCCGCCGGTCATGTCGCCATCCCCAATGCTTGCTGATGATCCAGCCGCAAGCTCGTCCGGGGTCGACATTATCACATTTGAAAATCTGCCAGGAGTTTTGAAAACCTGCCAGGAGTTTTGAAAATCTGCCAAGGCCTTTCAGAAAAGCCGCAACGGCATAGCGGTATTGCGCGATGCGTTATTCGGCCGCTTCCGACATCGCCGACATCGGCATGCGTGCCAGCCAGCCATCGAGAAATTCCTTCAGCCAGGCGCGCTCGGTCACATCATGCACCGCCCGATCGGCGAAGTGACGATGGCGCGGCAGCGCGCCCGGCGATTCGAGGCGGTCGTCGCCCCGCGTGGTCCAGCAATGCATCATCGCGTAGGTGACGTCGGGATGAAACTGCAGGCCGAACGCATGCTGGAAACCGAACGCCTGCACCGGGAAGTCGCTGCCCTCGGCCAGCAATTCAGCGCCCAGCGGAAGTTCAAATCCTTCGCGGTGCCAATGGTAGACATGGTCCGGCCAGTTCGGGCAGACCGCGGATCCTGCGGCAGTGGGGCGGATCGGGTAATATCCGATCTGCACACGGCCTTGCGGATGTGGCGCCACCCGGCCGCCGAGATGCATCGCGAGCATCTGCGCGCCCAGGCAAATTCCCAGCAGCGGCCGCTGCTCCCTAAGCGGCACCGCGATCCAGTCGATCTCGCGGCGAACATAATCATCCGGATCGTTGGCGCTCATCGGGCCGCCGAAAATGACCGCACCGGCATGCTCTTCCAGCGTCTCCGGCAGCGGGTCGCCGAAGCGCGGACGCCTGATATCGAGCCCGTGTCCAAGTGCCCGCAACACATTGCCGACCCGGCCCGGCGTCGACGTCTCCTGGTGCAGCACGATCAGGACCGGCCGCAACGGCGCGGCGACCGCGGGCGCCCGGACCGGGAAGCGCAGGACATTATCGGCGCTGGTTTTGACGGGTTGAAACGGCATCGCACTTTCTTCTTTGCGGTCATCAAACCGCAATCATGGTTAAGTGTCCCTTAATGTCGGTTGAGTTCAAAGCAAATCGCGGGCCAGAAACGGCCTCTTAGGCCGGGTTGTCAGCGGCGGGCGTTGTCAGCGCTTGCGCTGGAAACGGCCGACCGCCGCCAGCACCAAGCCGCGCGGAACCAGCCGAAGCGCCAACGGCACGATCTTGATGCCGAGGCCGGGCAGCACGGCGCGCTTGTTCGCCATCAATCCGCGATAGGCTTCGCGCGCGACATCGGCCGCGGCGACATCGAGGACGCTGGAATCAAATCCGGGTTCAAACCCCGCCCGTTCCTGAAACTCCGACGGCACCGGACCGGGGCATAGCACCGTCACCCGCACGCCCCGCGGAGCCAGCTCCTGGCGCAGCGCTTCGGTGAACGACAGCACATAGGCCTTGGAGGCGTAATAGACCGCCATCCCCGGCCCCGGCAGGAAGCCGGCGACCGAGCTGACATTGAGAATGCCGCCGCGATGCCGGATCAGATGCTCGGAAAAACGCAGCGACAAATCGGTCAGCGCGCGAATGTTGACGGCGATGATGCCAAGCTGCTGCGCGCGGTCCAGCTCGATCGCATTGCCGAACAAACCGAAGCCCGCATTGTTGACGACGTACTCGACCTCCACGCCGGCGGCGGCGAGCGCCGCGGCGATTTTGTCACCGGCATCGGGCTGTTCGAGATCGCATGGAATTACAATCGGCGCCACGCCGCCGGCGGTGGCGATTTCGCCCGCCAGCGTCGTCAGACGATCCGCACGTCGCGCCACCAGCGCCAGCCGATGGCCGTTCGATGCGAAAACGCGCGCCAGTTCGGTGCCGATGCCCGCCGAGGCACCGGTAATCAGCGTCACACGCTCAATCACGATTCCAAGCTCTTAAATCATTTGCACGATATGCGGCCAACGACCTGACGAGAGCATATGCCCTAGGCGGGACGCAAGTCACCACCTGCAAGCGGCGCGCAACGGTGCGGCGTGCTGCCGCACAATCAAAAGGCGGCAATCGCAGCCGGTAACGGCCGGTCACACATTAAAATTTCGTCATTTCCGGTAGCTTGCCGAGGCGCGTCACGTTGCCGCGTCGGCGACATCCGAGCTGCCCGCGACTGGACCGCCCGTGACTGGACCGCCCGTGGCCGGGGTCCGTTGTTCGCCGGCGACCCGATGCTTGAGATCAATCCGGTCGCGCGACGACACGCCCAGCAGATCCGCCGCGCGCCAGACGACGTTATCCTCAAACTCGCTGACCTGGCCGTCGGCATACACCAGCTCCCACATCATTTCGACGATGCGGAGCCTGCCTTCTTCGTTCACCGAACGCATGATGACGCTGGTGAAATGATAGAGATCTACCGCCTCGCCTTCGACCAGAGTAGCGGACGCGATCAGTTTATCCGCGGTGCCGGGATCAAGCCCGAACCGGCTTTCGAGCAGGCTGTGCAGCTTGCGCTTTTCGAGTTCGGACGGCTCCCCGTCGAGCGAGATGACGTGGATCAGAAGTGCCGTCGCCGCCAGCCGATACCCGGTATCGTCAAATGTGCGATCCTGGTGTGCGGCGGGAGAAACAACGTCGGCGATGAATTGGCGAAGTCCGTCCAGCATCAGTCTCTCTGCTGCAATGTTTGGAAACCTGGAGCCATCAGATCGACGGCGCGGGGGCATATATGGATCGGAAAATCAACGTGCGCAATCCATGCCGGTTCCCGCCGCATGCATTACGATTAGGCAATCTCGGGGTTACTCGCTCAGGGTATCTCATACACCACGATCTTGTCGGCGATGCCCCGCAGCGCGGCCTGCTTTTGAATGGGCTTGATCGCTTCCTTGTCCAGGATCTCGGTCACGGCGGGCGCGTCGATTACCGGCCCGGTGATGTGGATCGCGTGCGAGGTCGACAGGCCCTGAACCCGCGCGGCAATGTTGACGGTTTGGCCGAAATAATCCTGTCGCTCATTGAGCATCACGGCGAGACAGGGACCTTCATGAATGCCGATCTTGACCACGAGGTCCTTGGTTCCGCGCTCGACATTGAGCGCCTCCATCGCCGCGCGCATCCGCAAGCCCGCGGCGAGCGCGTGTTCGGGCCGGATGAAGGTCGCCATCACGGCATCGCCGATCGTCTTCACCACCGCGCCCTTCTCCGAGGCGATGATCTCCAGCAGCGCGTGGAAATGCGCGCGCACCAGATCGAACGCGGCGAGATCGCCGACCCGTTCATACAGCGCGGTAGAACCCTTGAGGTCGGTGAACAGGAACGACAGCGAGGTGATCTTGAGGCGCTGATCGATATTCAGATTGTCCGCCTTGTAGACGTCGCGGAAGGTCTGATTGGACAGCATCCGCTTCGCGGTGAGGAACGGCTTGCGCTTGCCGATCAGATGATGAAGCGCGTCGGCCGCGATGAAGACGGTCGGCAATACCCGCACACCGGCCTGGTTGTCGAGCGACAGCCGCAGCGGTCCCGGACGCAACGTCATTGTGCCGGTGGGCGCCTGAATCTTGTTGTACATCAGCGATAGTTGCTGACGCTCCCGGGTCGGTTCGCCCTGGACGTCGATGAACTGGGCGGCATGCGTCACCGGCTCGAACACGATGATGAATTGCGGTGGCAGTTGCAGCGACAGCACCGCCTTCTCGCCGGCCGGCAATTCGAGCGTGTCCAGCACCACCTCGTCGGAGAGCGATGCAAACGACTCCTTGTTGAAATCGACGCCGGAACTCCAGAAAACCTGCTTGAAATAGTCCCAGACCGGCAGCGTGTTCGGGTCATGCGCCGCGATGCGCCGCACCCGCGGACTGACAGTGAAGGCAACCTCGACCTGTTCGTCGACGGAGGCTTCATAGCCGCAGGCGCACAGCCCGCAATGATAGTCATCCTGACGCAGCGATTTCAGCGAGCTATGGGCATCAAGCACGCCGCCGCAGCCGGGACAGAGCACGTTCCAGTTCATGTCGAACAGGCCGAGCCGGGAGGCATGGAGAAAGCCGGAGATCACGCGTTCTTCGTCGAGGCCGGTCCGCTTCGAGAAATCCAGCACATTGACCCGGTTGAGCTCATGGTCCTCGCCAGCTTCAATCAACCGTAAAATAGCATCTGCGACTGGTGGGTCGGCAGTCTGCTTCAGCACCGAAAACTGGGCCTGAATGTCGCTCATGCTGGCAGCTTAAATGAGGTTGCCAAAACCCGCTTGCAAGGCCTGGCACCGTCGATCTGAAGTTTCCTGCACCACTTGCCGCAAACTCATCCCAGGAGGTTCAGATCGAAAAGCGGTACTAGAATCATGGATTTGCTAGTGCCCCTCATGCATCCGAAGTTGGTACAGGAGCGTGCTGCAAGGTATCACGAACTTCGGATGCGGCGCCCTAGTCAGCGCCGTGCGATGCGAAACATCGGCGAGCGATCGGGCTGTGTCGTCACCACGCCGACCGGCATCACCGGCTCCTTGTCGAGAAGCTCGACACGAAACGCACCGATCATCTTGGCGAGCGCCAGCGTCGCCTCTACCAGCGCAAAATGCGCGCCGATGCAAACGCGCGCGCCGACACCGAACGGCAGATAGGCAAAACGGTCCGGCGGCGGCGTCCCCGGCATGAAGCGGGACGGAACGAACGCATTCGGTTCGCTC
This sequence comes from uncultured Pseudomonadota bacterium, assembly GCA_963727225.1. GTDB lineage: Bacteria > Pseudomonadota > Alphaproteobacteria > Rhizobiales > Xanthobacteraceae > Bradyrhizobium. Next base: position 10,925 of record CAVSFN010000014.1, read on the forward strand.
CAGAGCTTTTCATGCCGGTGCAGCAACCACGGCGCGATCAGAACCAGATCGTGTTTCCTGACCGGCAAGCCTGCGATGACGTCGGCAGCGCCGGCCGAGCGCGCAATCAGGAATGCCGGCGGATAGAGCCGCATCGTTTCATCGACCACGGCGCGGGTAAATTTTAGCCGCTCGATCGCAAGGGCCCCGTCGACGGCAGCGCCCGCAACCTCGGCGGCCAGTTTTTCCTGGGTGGCCGGATCGAGCGCGAGCAGATACAGCGACCAGAACAGCGCGGTGGCGGTGGTCTCGTGGCCCGCGAGAATCATGGTCGCCACCTGATCGCCGAGTTGTTCGTCGGTGAAGGCCTCGCCGCTTTCGGGATCGCGCGCCGCGCCCATCAGATCGAACAGGTCGCGCGGCGGCGCGCCCTCGTTCTTGCCGGCGGCGCGGCGTTCCGCCATCAGCATGGCCACGAAACGCGTCCATCGCTTGCGGAAGCGGGCGCGGGCGAAATCCTGCGGGCTCGGCCACCCCAACGGCAGCATCAGGTCGAGAAAATGCGGCCGCGCCAGCCGTTCGCCATATTCCATCACGAAGTCGCGCAAGGCCGCGCCGTGACGGCCCATCTCGAACGAGAACATGGTGCGCCCGGCGATCTCGAGCGTCATCCGCTGCATCGCCTCACGCAGATCGACCGGTTCGCCGCAGCTTTTCTCAAGCTTCGCGATCGTCTCGTCGGTCGCCGCGATCATGTGAGGAACCAGCGGCGTGACGGCGCGAGGCGTAAAGGCCGGCGCCAGCGTTCGACGCTGATGCTTCCATGCGCGGCCCTCTGCAATCAGCAAGCCTTCGCCAAGCACTGGACGCAACACCCGGATTCCGGCCGGTGTTCGCGTGTAGTTCTCGTAATTGTCGACCAGCACATGCCGGATCGCATCCGGCGTATTGAGGATGAAGCTGCTGTGTCCGAAAAAGCGGCCCTGAACGATGTCCTCTTCGTAGGCGCGCTGCCCCCAGGTCTCGATCGCGCTCCGGCGCATCGCCGCCATCCGCCCGAAGACGCCCATGGTTTCGGATGCGCGCGGCGGGCTCGGAGGCACCAGCGGCTGATGCGTAACGGCGACGTCCCAAGCTTCGGCTATGCTCACAGGCGGCCTCGCGAAAGAAGGACAAAAACGACAAAGACCAATGACGGGGTCGGCGTCGCTCAATTCCTATCAGGTCCAAGATCAGGGCGCCAAGAAGGCCTGGCCGACGGCCAACAGCTAATCAGCCGGCCCGCTCATCGCAATCCTGTTTTCGCGGGCGCCGGCCGCGGCCATCCGTTGTTGATGGATCCGCCCACAACCGGATGCAGGATGTCTGCGGCCGAAAGCCGCACAATGCCGGTCGCCGGTCCACCCCGCCGCGAGACCGCGGATAGCAGTCAAGGCACTGGACAGCCAAGGACTTTCGCGGGCATCAATTTAATCGCTAATGAATCGAAGGCCGGCCCTGCCCGGCGCAACGAAACGGGTTATGACCGAACAGCCAGCGCGCCCGAGCTTTGCCCCCGACAGCGTCACGGCGCCGCTCCGGCATGCCGTGTTCCGGCGGATCTGGCTCGCCAGCCTGTTGTCCAATCTCGGGCTCCTGATCCAGGGGGTCGGTGCTGCCTGGGCCATGACGCAGATGACGTCGTCGGCCGACAAGGTCGCGCTGGTCCAGACCGCGTTGATGCTGCCGATCATGCTGATCTCGATGCCGGCCGGCGCCATCGCCGACATGTATGACCGACGCATCGTGGCGCTGATCTCGCTGTCGATCGCGCTGTCGGGCGCCACCGCGCTGTCGGTGCTGGCGTGGCTCGGCATGGTGACGCCGCAGGTTTTGCTGGGGTTTTGTTTTATCGTCGGCAGCGGCATGGCGCTGTTCGGACCGGCCTGGCAATCCTCCGTCAGCGAACAGGTGCCGGCGGAAACGCTGCCCTCCGCGGTGGCGCTGAACGGCATCAGCTACAACATCGCGCGAAGTTTCGGTCCCGCCATCGGCGGCATTGTGGTCGCCACCGCCGGCGCGGTCGCAGCCTTTGCCGCCAACGCGGTGCTGTATATCCCGCTTTTGATCGTGCTGTTTCTCTGGCGCCGTACCAGCGAGCCGTCGCGCCTGCCCCGCGAGCGGCTCAACCGCGCGATGGTGTCGGGCGTGCGCTATATCGCCAACTCGCCGTCGATCCGGATCGTGCTGGCGCGGACGCTGGTGATGGGCGTGATCGGCGGTTCGGTGTCGGCGCTGATGCCGCTGGTGGCGCGCGACCTGCTGCATGGCGGTGCGCAGACCTACGGCATCATGCTCGGCGCGTTCGGCATGGGCGCGGTGATCGGCGCACTCAACATCGCCGAAGTGCGCAAGCGGATGACCGGCGAGGTCGCGGTGCGAGCCTGCGCGCTGTCGATGGGCGTCGCGGTTGCCGCCGTCGCGCTGAGCCGGGAGCCGGTCTTGACCGCCGCCGCACTGGTGGTCGCCGGCGCGGTATGGATGCTGGCGATCGCCCTGTTCAACATCGGCGTGCAGCTCTCCGCGCCGCGCTGGGTCGCCGGCCGCTCGCTGGCGGCTTTCCAGGCTTCGATTGCCGGCGGCATCGCGATCGGAAGCTGGGGTTGGGGACGTCTGACCGACGCCACCGGGGTGCAAACCGCGCTGCTGGTTTCCGCAGCCCTGATGTTCATCTCGCCGCTGGTCGGCCTGTGGCTGCGGATGCCGCCGGTCGGCGCCCGCGACGAGGATGCGGAGGGGCTGGCGGACCCTGAGGTGCGGCTGTCGCTGACCGGGCGCAGCGGGCCGCTGGTCGTCGAGATCGAATACCGCGTCGCCCAGGACAACGCCCGCGCCTTCCACGGCGTGATGCAGGAGGTGCAGCTCAGCCGCCAGCGCAACGGCGCCTATGGCTGGTCGATCGCGCGCGACATTGCCGATCCCGAACTATGGACCGAGCGTTACCACTGCCCGACCTGGCTCGACTTCCTGCGCCAGCGCAACCGTGCCACGCAATCCGAACGCGCACTGCATCAACGCGCCATCGATTTTCATATCGGGCCTGATCCGGTCCGGGTCCGGCGCATGCTGGAACGGCCGTTCGGATCGGTGCGCTGGAAAGAGGAGACCCCCGACCGCGCCGCCAACGAGGTCTTGACGGCCACCACGGCCGCCGGCAGCAGCACGTAATTCAACCTGGCGCCATCGTTCCGGATCAGCCCAAAAAGTCGCCAGAAAATCGCCAGAAATTCTATAAAATTGTTGATTATATTATATATTATTATATGAAAGTCGCCACGACTAGGCAAAAATCCGCCATTTGTTACGGTTCATGTCGCATCGTCCTGGGACGCCCGATCGGTCGCGGACCCAGCAAGTCACGAATCCTTTTCCGGGTGACGGATTGGCCAGCGAAATTGAGCCGGGCGGATTCCAGCGCGCGTTCTTCCCGCATTTCGCCGCCGATCTTTTGATAGAACTCGAACCACGCCTGAAGGTGAGCTGAGGAAACCGGCGGACCCCTCGGTTCGGATGGCTCTGGTCCGGACGGCTCCGGCGCGGGCGACTCAGCGCGCGGCTCTTTGGCTGACCTGCCGGTATTGTTGATAATCGAGCGCACGCCCTGCGGCTCAAATCTCACCGCATAATGGCTGACGGTTTCCTCTCCCACGCCGGACGATGATCGGCGCCTGAAGATGAGATCACCCGTAATCCAGCAGGTGTCCGTCGTTTGAATTCTTCGCCAATCCTCAGCAGGGATTTTCTGGAACAGGCCCCGCGATGCGTGCCCGGCGCCATCGTTTTTGACGGTCTGCTCGGATACCGCCTCCGCTATCCCTCCCACGAGCCTGCCCAACAAGGCTTGTTTCGATAGATAGCTCTTTTGAAAGGCGGCATCGAGAAGCTTCACTGCCTGACCCGGTGTCAGCCAGTCCGCAATATCCTCTAAAGTGAGATCGCGCGGCGGCATCCCCCACTCCGGCCATTCGCGCTGGGCTCTATTGACCGTTGTCGGTCAGAACCTTCGCGCAAACCCTGCTCAGTCTGGCGCGATTATGCTTCAGACACGCCAGAACGGCATCGTCGCCGTTATTGATCACGGCCCGGCAATACCGGGCTGCATCGCGTCCGCATCCCGGGTCCGGCCGCCCGCTTTGCGCTGACGCCGCGCACGTCAGCGCAATACAAACCATCGCCATCAATGGAAGAACGAAAAGAACTCTGGTCATGCTGAGACGCCTTCCGTTGATGATCTCAGCGAGTTCTAGCGCGTCTTCGGCAAAAGTGAAACGCAAAGGCCGCCTGAACTACTTGGCCGCGACCTTGCCGGATGCCTTAGCCGCTTCCTTGTCCATCACCGACCTGCAACCGACGCTCAGATCGGCCTTGTGCTTGACCATGCAGGCGGTGATAGCCGGAATGTTCGGTATTTCGGAACTGCAGAGGCGGAACGCGTCGCCGGTGCACATCTGCTGGGCTTCGGCGCTGAAAGCGAAGCTTGAGGTCGACGACAGAGCGGAAACGGAGACGGCGAACGCCAGCATCAAACCGGCGTGGCGGATGGTCTTGGTGAAAGATGCGGTCATTTTCGGTTCCTCGGTTATCCGCCGGTCGCGGCGGGTTGCTGATGCCCATTAGTGCCTCAGCCACCTGCTCTGGACTGTGATGTCAGTCACTCAGCAGCTCTGACGTGATGTCCGTCACTAAATCGGAGCGGTTTCCTCCGGTCCTGGGCCGCCGCGCGAAATCTGCGACCGGCGCCTTCGCGCAACTCGTGCGCTCGCGATGACGGAAAAAGCCGACAAGATTTATTGGCCGAACCGGGCTGCGTTGGCACGGCGTTAAGACCTCTTTTGCATTAATGGCCCGGTGAAGACGCGACTTTCGGATTCGAGGTCGCAACTTTTCGCCCGGAGTTTGGCCGGTCTGGTCCCAACGGTAATGCGTAATTTGGAAAGACAAACGATGCGAAACGCGGCAGGTCTGATGTTGGCGAGTGTTGTTTCGGCTGTTCTCATCGCCGGCCTTTGGTTTTGGACATCGTCACGGCACGCCGATGTGACAGCCCCCCAGACGGTCAGCGCCGCGCAAGCCGAGCGGCTTCCCGCGCAGGCATCCGCGAAGCGCGACGATGTTGAAGTCACCGCAGCCATTCCGGACAAGCCCCTCGTTCCGCCGCCGAGCAAGGCCACTTGCGCAAATCCGGACGCGCTCGGCGTCAGCCGCGTGGTCGAAATCGACACCACCGGCGGCCCGGGCTTCGGCTTCGAACATTTCAAGCAGCTCGATTTTCTGACCGACAAGGAAGTCGTGCTGACCTTCGACGACGGTCCGTGGCCGGGTAACACGCCCGCGGTGCTGAAGGCGCTTGCGGACGAATGCACCAAGGGTTTGTTCTTCCCGATCGGCAAGCATGCGAGCTACCATCCCGAGATTCTCAAGCAGGTGGCGGCGGCAGGGCACACCATCGGGGCGCACACCTGGTCGCATGCCAATTTGAACAGCAAGAAACTGACCGAGCAGCAGGCCAAGGACGAGGTCGAAAAGGGCTTCAGCGCCGTCAAGCTGGCGCTGGGCGCAGCGCCGTCGCCGTTCTTCCGGTTTCCGGAATTGCAGCATAATCCCGCCACGTTGGCCTATCTCGGCACCCGCAACATCGCGATCTTTTCCTGCGATCTCAATTCATTCGATTACAAGAAAGGCAGCAATGCCGAGAAGGTCGTGCAGAACGTCATGACGAAAGTGGACAAGCTCGGCAAGGGCATCATCCTGATGCACGATTTCCAGAAGCATACCGCCGAGGCCTTGCCCGAACTGCTTCGCCGCCTCAAAGCCGGCGGCTACAAGGTGGTTCAGATCAGGGCCAAGGCGCCGATGCAGACCCTGGCCGACTACGACGAAGCCATGATCAAGGACACGAAGCTGCCGGTCGCCAGCGCGCGCCCCGTCAACAGTGTGGTGCAGACGGTTTCGGAGTAACATCGGCCGAACAGGCGGCCGGCGAATCCTTGTCTGCAACACGATCCGGAAGTTTCATGATCCGATTCAATTCAATCGCATCATGACCAGGATGCGATGAGATTGGATTGATCCGCAAAGGCAACGGAAGCGCGCTCCCTCTCCCCTTGTGGGAGAGGGTTGGGGTGAGGGGTGCTCGCAAGTCCAGTGCTTGCAGCTTACCCCCTCTCCCTAACCCTCCCCCCACACAAGGGGTCAAAGGGGGAGGGAACACAAAAACAGCGCGAATATTTCGAGGTATTTTGATTACGTAGTGACCAAGAACATTGCTTCTGCGAATCACGGCGCGCTCCCTGTTGCCAGCGGGGAAGATGTGAGGCCAGCTGACAAACCGATTCGACCAAAAGCCCCCTACGGCTTGCGTGCCAGCACCGCATATTGCGCCCCGAGAGGCAGCCAGCTCAGCCAGCTTTCCAGGGGGCGAAGCAGGGAAAGCGCGCGCGGGAAAAACAAATTGTACTGAATTTGCGGAGAGACCCAGCCGGCATCGTCCAGTCGCCGCGCCATGTCCCGTGCAACAATCAACTTCGCATTTTCATCGAAAGGACACGTGTTGACCGCGTGCACGGTCAGCGGATTCCAGGGATTGTGCTCAAAGATCGCGATCAATCCGCCTGGTTTGGTGATGCGATATAGCTCGCGCAGCCACATGGCGTGCTCGTCATGGGCGATGTGATGAAACACGCATGCCGAAAACACCACGTCGAAGGCATCCGGCTCGGACGGGATACGATCCTGTTCGATCAGAAGATAATTCCCGGATTGCGGATAGCGCTGCCTGCTGAGCGCGAGGCTGCGCTCCGAGACGTCGGATGACGTCAGCGACGCATCCGGAAAATACTTTCGAAAGAAGGGAATCGAATTGCCGATCCCGGAACCAAAATCGCAGATCCGCGATGCACGGATATGGCTGCGATCGACAATTTGTCTCAGCTTCCTGATCTTGTACTCGGCAAAATACTCCGGACCCTCGCCGGTGACCGCCACATTGGCGCGGTGCTGGTCGTCGTACTCATCGGCGAAGCGATCAAACTCGGCCTTGTCCATTTGCGATCAACGTTCTCGTTGTGATGCGTTGAAATTTCTGAAATCCTGCGTCGCAAATCCTTCAACGTCCGGATTTCCTGCGCGGCCGGATCGGCGCTTCGCGCCTCGCGGCTAATTACAATAGGTCCCAATATTTAACTACCTATCCGCATTCTACGGGAATAACGATCAGGCCCCGGCCCGTTTTTGTCGAATCACCGCTTACACCGATCTGAAAAATTGATGAACCATTAACCGAGCGTCGCCGAATATGGGACACCGAATCGAATTTGATCCAATTGTCTTGCAGGCTGTCAAAGTCATGGAAATTCACGACGGGATGCCACGCCCTGGAAGGATGTTCCTTTCGATCGTCGTGCCGTGCTGCAATGAAGAAGAGGGTCTGCGCGAATTTCATCGTCAGATGACCGTCGCCGCGCGCGCCTTGTGTGGTGAGAAATTCGAGCTGATTTTCGTCGACGACGGCTCGACCGATAATACCTGGAAACTCATCAACCAGCTTTCCGCAGAAGACCGCAACGTGGTCGCGGTTCGCCTCTCGCGAAATCATGGTCACCAGCTGGCCCTGACCGCCGGGCTTTCCACCGTGCGCGGCGACCTCGTCCTCGTGATCGACGCCGACCTGCAGGATCCGCCGGAATTGCTGAGCCCGATGTACGATCTGATGGTGCGGGAAGACGCCGATGTGGTCTACGGACTGCGGCGCAGCCGCGCCGGCGAAAGCCAATTCAAGAAGAAATCCGCCGAGGCCTTCTACCGCCTGCTCGCCAATCTGACGCGGGTCCATATCCCGGTGGATACCGGCGACTTCCGGCTCATGAGCCGGCGCATTTCGGATCAGATCGTGCGGATGCCGGAACATGACCGCTTCATTCGCGGCATGGTCGCCTGGCTCGGCTTCAAGCAGGTCGCCTACGAATACGATCGCAATCCCCGCTTCGCCGGCACCACCAAATATCCCCTGTTCAAGATGATCGGCTTTGCCGCGGATGCGCTGATCAGCTTTTCAATGGTGCCGCTGCGGATCGCGACCTATCTGGGCGCGTTGTTGACGACGGCGCTGACCCTGGTCGGGATCGTATCGGTGATCAGCTGGATTCTCTCGGGCACCGTGCCTGGCTGGACCAGCCTGACGCTGCTGCTGGTCACGATTTCCTCGGTGCAACTGCTCGTGCTCGGGCTGATCGGCGAATATGTCGGCCGCACCTACATTCAATCCAAGAACCGGCCGCTGTTCATGATCTCTCAAATCCACCGGCGGCCGCGCTTGCCCGGCCCGCTACCGCACGATCCCGCGTTTGTCCGAAATGATTTCGAAGAATCAACGTTGCAGCCCGAGCTGGATGCCGACGCGGGCGACGAGGTGCTCGACGAAATAGGCCGGCCGATTGCTTCTTAGAGTCAGAGCGTTTTCGAGCGAAAGCCTGCCCCGGACTTGATCCGGGGTGGAAACCGGTTCGCGTGAAGAAAATGCGTCAAGTAAAGGAGTAGAGCCTCGGTTCCGATTCAATCGGAACGGAAAAGACTCTAGTCGGCGCGCTTCACATAGATGTCCACGCCCATCACGGTTTCCGACAGGCGATAGCCGTTCAGGAGATCGACCAGTTCCGGACTGGCGTGGGCCCAGCCTGTCCAGTCATCGGTGAAATTATCCACCAGCACGACCGTCGGGCGATATTTCCGGAAATCCGCAATCAGCCACTCGCGTTCGCGCGCGGCGTAACGATCCAGGTTCGCCAGCGTTTGCTGGTCCGGCAATTCCGTTCCCCGCAAGTAGCGATCATAACTGGCCACCAGCAATTCCTGCTCCCGCGATGCCCAAACGCCGCCGACCGCGCGGGTCAGCGGATGAGCGATCCCGGCATTTCCCGAGATCGCCAGGATGATCGGGTGCGGCCCGAGCCGCGCCACCGCCGCCTGCAACGGCCGCGCATCGAGCGAATGATTGAACCAGACCATCGACAACACGAACAGGGCAGCGAGCACGGCCGACGCGCCAGCGAACCATCCGCGCCCGAGCGCGGTGCGGTCAGGGCTCGACGTCATGGCGCAGCCGAAGGCAAGCAGAGCGAAGACCATCATCGGATAGGAGTGATACGGCCAGCCCTTGCGCTGCAGGAAATAAATCAGACCAAACCCGAGCGATGCGGCGATCAGCAGCGCGTCGGCGGAATCGAACGCCTTGCCGCGCTTGACCAGCATGGCCCCGATCAGGGCGATGCCCCAAACCGGCACCGCGGGCTTTTCCAGCATTCGGGCGAGCGGCAGGCCGATCGTATAGACGTCGCGGAGCAGCGGCGCCATCACCGCCAGATACTCGGGAAAGAAAACAACGATGCAAACGCCATAGCCGGCGATGACGGCGGCCGCGATGAAATGCTCCGCTGCGAAAATGATCCGCCACGATTTCAAATGCAAAGCGGCCACACCGAGACAGCACAGTACCGGGATGAGGAAATGCGGCTTGAACGAAAGCGCCAATCCTAGCCCCAGTCCCGCCATCGCAATCGCCCACGCCGGCGGCGTCTCCCGTCTGATCCGCAGCGCGAGAACGCCGAGGGCTGGAAAGAGCTCGATAACGGCGATGTGCTCACGCTGGCCGAACACCTGAACCGGCAGGATGGTCAGGACCGTGACCGCGAGCAGCGCCAATGGCCATCGCTGGCCGGGCGCAAGCGCCGACGAGTTTTTCAGGATGCGCGCGGTGATCGCGAGCGAAACCGCGATGGCCGCAAATATCAGTCCATCAACGACGATTTCCGCAGCAATGCCCAGCGCTCGGGCGATCAGAATCCCCGGAACGTAAACCAATATCGCCATGGGCGGATTGGTTTCGACGATGTCCGAATAGAGCCGCTGCCCGTCGAGCCAGCGCTCGCCCGCGATCAGGAGCCAGCTCACATCGGTGTTGGCGGCAACGACATGGCGCATCGCCATCGCAGCGGCGAACAAGGCAGCCACTCCAAGCCAGGGCAGGTGACGATGTCAGCCAGATTCGTGTTGCGGTCCTCCCATAGCTGGGGACGGGACCGGCATCGATATTCATCGCCATGGCAGGCGCCCGGTTAAGGTTTCCGCAGGGAACGCTAGGAGAACGGCGTTAACAGGCGGTTTCCCCGACGCCGGCCAATATCGGCGTCAGTGTCGGACTCCTGGTCGAGCGGCGGCACGCAAGTGCCGCCAGTTCCAGGCGCGTCAGTTCAAGGAATCTCTGACTTGGCCGCGCCTGCCTTCAGAGCAGCGCCCGGATCAGAGATCGCGTCCATGTCCATGGCGGTGATCGGCTGATCGACGACGAAGAAATAGGAAGCCGCCGACACCACGCCGATCAGGGCACCGACCACCAGCGCCGGCACAAATGACCCGGTGGTTTGCACGATGAGCCCGGTGACGGTGGGCGCCAGCGCGCCGCCGAGATAGCCTCCGAAATTTTGCACCGCGCCGATCGAGGCGGTGCAGTTGGTCGGTACTGCGACCGAACTCAGCGCCCAGGCGCAGGTAGAGGTGACATAGACCAGAAACAGCGAGGCCGAGATGAAGGCGATCGCCAGTGCATCGCTCTCGACATAGGCCGCAGCCACCGTGCAGGCCGCCGTTCCGAGCAGCGCGATCGCTGCGGGATATCTCCGGCTTTTGAGCGGCTCGACACCGCGGCGCACCAGCATGTCGGCGATGTATCCGCCGAGCACGCCGCCAAGCACACCCCATGCGAACGGAATGGCGGCCGCCCAACCGGTGTATTTCACGCTCATGTGCCGCTGGATCTCAAGGTAGCCGGGCAGCCAGGCGGTATAGATCCAGGTCAGATAGATGCAGCCGAAATAGCCGAAGATCATGCCCCAGGTGGTTCGAAACCGGAACAATAGCTTCCACTCGCGGAACGTAACCTTGGTCCGCTGCCCTGGCGGATCGCCTTGCGTCCGATACGCATTCTCCTCCGGCGTCAGCGCGAGTTCGGTAGGGTTGCGATAAACCAGATACCAGACCGCCGCCATCACCAGGCCCGCAACCCCCATGACGACGAACATCGTGCGCCAGCCGAATGACAGCATCAGAAAGGTCAGCAGCGGAACGGCGATGGCCGTGCCCAGCGACGACGCGCAGTTGAAGATGCCGGTCGCCAGACCACGGTCGCGCTGATTGAACCAGTCCCGCACCACGCGCGCGCATGTCGGGAATTGCGGCGCCTCGCCGACACCGAGCAGCAGGCGGGCGCCGAAAAACTGGCCGAACCCCTGCACCAGTCCGCCCAAGCAGCTGCGCGAAGGACCAGAGACTGAGGCCCAGCGCCAGCAGGATACGCGGCCCTATCTTGTCGACCATGGCGCCGGTGGGCAATTGCGCGAAGGCATAGGCCCACAGGAACGCCGACAGCAGATAGCCCATGTCCGCGATCGACAATCCAAGTTCTTCCCGGATCAGCGGATTGGCGACGGCCAGGGTGGCGCGGTCGATATAGTTGATCACACCTGCCGCAACCAGCATCGCCAACGCGGTAATCTGAACCGACTTCAGGCGCGGTGTCGCCTTCGGTATCCCGCTCATTATTTTCCTCGCCCCTGTGTTATTTTTCTCGGCTTTCACCAACGCCTGCGCGCCGATCCGGATCGTACACGTTCGGAATCTCTGGGAACATGAGATCGGCGGTTGGATTGCCGATCTGCGCGGCAGGCATAGTGTCGGTGCCAGGACGCCTCGTCTGCGTCGACGGTGATCGGGAGGACGTGCTTCCTGGCATAGACCTTCGGGCCGCTTTCGACACCCATACTTGGGGTTGAATGTACGTGCATGTTCGGAACGATCGCAAGAGGCCGAACTCGGACAGCTACGTGCTGGCGGGAGACCTCGTCTGCACTTGTGAGAACCTGACTGGACCCGACGCCGGCGACCCTCAGTTCATTCCTATCGGCCTTGCAGCGGGCGGTCAGACCAACCTTCTGCTCAGCTCGCAAGCGATGCTGGATGCGGTCGGAGGTGAAGTGAGACGAGTCATTCCGATCCACGATGAGAAGCTGGGCGAGATCTTCCCATCTCGGGTCACAACCCAAGGCCTGACTCTTTGCGAGATATGTCTAGGCGACGATGAGAGGTCATGAAGCGCGCCGGGTTCGCCGATCTCCGAGAGCCTAGGCAAGGAAGTGAGGGGGCTCGGTATCCACGTCACTGCGGCCGAACCGGGGAGCTTCGGAACCGATTGGGCGGGGCGTTTGGTGGCGCGCTTGCCGTGCGCGTCGAGGGTAAACGTCAAGGGCCGCCGAAGCTGCACGATTTGCCGTCGCTACAGAAGCTTTGCAGCTCGCGCTTCGGCTGGCCCGCCGGCAAAACGCTTCAGGTTGCGCAGGAACTCTATGATGGCCCGGGCAAGAAGATCATCGCCTACCCGCATGGGCGCGTGCTGGGGCACTGGGCCGCTTCACCAGATTCTGACGCGTAAGACCAACAAAGGTGAGCACACCTTCAATCGCAAGGTCTGGAAAACGAGAGACCTCAACAACGTGCCGGCCAGCTTCTTCGAGGGACATGGTTGGCAAACTTGATCTCATTAGAAAGTGAGGGGCAGATGCCGCAGCTTACAGCGTGGCCCGTGGATGCGGTTTTGCCAGAAGCATATTTGATTAGAATCAAAATGCCCGGGTCTGGCATCACGTATCCATAAATCTTCGATCACCTGCGGGGCGTTATTCGGTCATGAGCGAGACAATGCAGAACTTGCCCGTCGTCCTGCACCCTTCGGTGCCGCCTCAGCCGAGGCCGAGCCCACCCCCGCCGTCACCGGTGGTCAATCTACCCTCGTTCGAAACCGTCGATCGCGTCGGCCAGAGCATGATCGCGCGGTTCACCAGAGGTATTTCGCCCCACGCAGAAGCTGACGCTTGGTTTGACTGGTCATCGCATTTTTCGCGCGCTCCGGGGCGGCAACTCGAACTTGTCGCCTTGGGTGCCGTGATGGCCGCGAGGCTCGCCGCCCTCATGACTGGCGGCGCAGCACCTTTGCTGAGACCAGAGCCGATTGATCACCGCTTCGATGACGAGGCCTGGCAGAAGTTCCCGTTTCTCTGGTGGCAGCAGGCCTTCCTCGCGCAAGAAGAGTGGTGGCGCAGCGCAACACGACCGCTTCGTGGAATGAGGACCAGAGACGCTGAGCGGGTCGGATTCATGATCCATCAGTATCTCGACGCTTTCTCTCCCTCCAATGTGGCATGGCTGAATCCGGTGGTGATTGAGCGCACACTCAACGAAGCAGGTGCTAATCTTCTTCGTGGCATGCGCAACTTTGCTGAAGACTGGGCGCGCGCCATAACAATGACACCTCCGGAGCCGGACAAGAGCTTCCGGGTCGGCGAAACCATCGCGGCGACCCTCGGTCAGGTAATTTTCCGCAATGAGCTTATGGAATTGATCCAGTACAGCCCAACCACGCCAGACGTCCTCGCGGAGCCGGTGCTGATCGTGCCGGCCTGGATCATGAAGTATTACGTTCTCGACCTCGCGCCGGAGCGTTCGCTAGTTCGGTATTTGGTCGATCGCGGCATTACAGTTTTTATGATCTCTTGGCGCAACCCGAGCCCTGCCGATCGCGACGTCGCGCTCGATACCTACCGCACCGCAGGCGTGATGGCCGCGCTCGCGGTAGTCAATGCCGTGGTGCCCGGCCGCAAGGTTCACGCCTGCGGCTATTGCCTCGGCGGGACGCTGCTTGCGATCGCTGCCGCCACTATGGCACGCGACGGCGACGATCGGCTCAAGACGGTCACGCTGCTCGCAGGCCAGACAGATTTTAGTGACGCGGGCGAACTGATGTTGTTCGTGGATGAAAGCCAGATCGCTTTTATCGAAGACATGATGTGGGACCAAGGCGTGCTCAATTCGTCGCAGATGAGTGCTGCTTTTACCGCGCTCCGCAGCGATGATCTGGTGTGGTCAAAGATGACGCGGAACTACCTCTTGGGCCAGCGGGAGCCGATGACCGATCTCATGGCCTGGAATGTCGATTTAACCCGTTTGCCCTATCTCATGCATTCGCAATATCTGCGCGGTCTGTTCCTGGAGAACCGGCTCACCGCGGGCCGTTTTGCCGTCGAGGGGAGCGTTATCGCCCTGAAAGATCTGCGCATCCCTATGTTCGTCGTGGGGACAGAGACAGATCACATCGCGCCCTGGCAATCGGTTTATAAGGTGCATCTCTTCACTGATAACGAGCTGACCTTCCTGCTTACCAACGGCGGTCACAATACCGGGATTGTTTCAGAGCCGGGTCACAAGGGTCGCCATTATGACATTGCCACGCGCCATGTCGGCGACCGTTATGTGGACGCCGCGACATGGCATTCGCGCGCGACCCGCGTCGATGGGTCGTGGTGGCCCGCATGGGTATCTTGGCTCATCGCCGGCAGTGATCCTCAGCGGACCGCGCCACCAAGCACAGGATCACCATCACGTGGCCTTGTTCCATTGTGTCCGGCGCCCGGGACGTTTGTTCTTCAGCGATAAGTGTCGGGTGGTGCATCGCCTGTAACGGGCCGACCGAAGGAGCCCCACAATGGATCGGGTCAAGATCAGCTACTTCACGGACGCGTTGTGCGTGTGGGCCTACGTCTCGCAAGTTCGCATGGATGAGTTGAAGGCCAACTTCAAAGACGCCGTCGAACTTGATTGTCGATATTTCCATGTGTTCGGCAATGTTGCGAACAAAATGGAGGCTACATGGAGGGAGCGCGGGGGACTGCCTGCATATCGACGGCATGTGCGCGAGATCGTGGAGAAGTTTGGCCATGTCCCGCTTCACGAACTGACGTGGGAAACGGACATCCCAAAATCCTCCATGCCGGCACATCTTTTCCTGTGTGCGACACGGCATGTAAAGTCATACTCCAGGTGCGCGCCCGGTTCCGGCAACCGCGCGGCCTGGGGGTTGCGTGACGCCTTCTTCCGCCACGGACGCGATATCTCAAAAGGCAAGGTGCTTTTCGAAATCGCGGAGTCGATTGGAATACCCGCTGCCGAGATCGAGGATGCTATCGCCTGCGGTGACGCACATGCGGCTCTGGCGGAAGATCTGGAGCTTGCCCGCACCCAATCCATCGCTGCTAGCCCGACGCTGCTGTTCAACGAGGGACGGCAGCGTCTTACAGGCAATGTCGGCTATCGGATCATCGAGGCCAATATTCGCGAACTGCTAGAGGGTTCGCCGGGGCAGTTGTCCTGGTGCTAAGCGCCCCTATCGACCGGTTTGCTGTGTGGTGGCGCGGGGCCGCGCATGTATGCGCCGCGCGTCGATCAATTCAGTAAGTGCGGTCGTCATCACTTCGATGACGTCCAGCTTGCGCGCCAAAGACTTGCCTCGCTTCTTCAGATGATAGGCATCGGCCAGAGCCTCGTGCAGACGGTCAGTGTCGTCATCGTCATCCGGCAGCAAGTCAGGTCTGTCTTCCACCTCCACCCGTTCTGGCCTGGGGCTCCCTCACCTGGGATAAACGAGATCTCAGGATCGCCGACAAGTTCGAGCCCACCGGCCCACGTCTTCCTATAGAATTTTGCCGCGTATCCGGCGGCAAGCGCCTAACGCTTGTGATCGATGAAATCAACCGTCAGACGCCATCCACAATCCACCGAGAAAATTCGTGTCTGGGCAACTTCGAACGGTTATGACGCAGTCATTTGGGCAGCACTCGGGAGAAAGTTCAAGGACGTGCTGGGCGTTGCGTTCTCAGTCGATGCAGCATTGAATTATCTGAGGAACCTTGAAATCGTTGACAGTCCAAGCTTCGCAGACGCCTTGAGTTACATTCGTCGAACTCCGCCGCAGATCCGGACACCTGTCCGCGAAGCCG
>CAVSFN010000015.1:0-169349 GCA_963727225.1 uncultured Pseudomonadota bacterium
GCATGAAGCTCATGGATTGGCACGCAGCAGCAAAACCGAGAGCGATATTCGAGATGCGCCGCTCTTCAGGGATTAAGCGGCTTAATAACTTCCCCGCCCTTCGTTGAAATTGTTATCGCATCCTTGCCGTCGATATTCATCTTCATCAGGTCCAGCATCTGGATCTGGCTGTTGTCATAGGTGCGGAAGTAATAGCGCTTTGCCTTCAAATCGCTCGCTGCTGTCCAAATCGTGTAGTCGGCAAGGACATTGCCATGCTCGTCCTTCTCGTGTTCGCGGGCCGCGCCCTTCGGAATATCGAATTGGTTGAGGACGTGAAATGCCTCAAGCACGGCGTCGCCCCGGTTTTTGGCGTGAAGACTGACTGGCTGAAAGCGACGGCGCGAACGAAGCGCGATGGCGGCGTGAAGTCGCCCGGCAGTCCAAGCATGCCAGAGCCTTGTCCGGTCGGCAGCAGCTTGACGCTCCCGAGCTGGACAGGAGAAGCGCTAGTCATCGAAAAGTTCACGTAGTTACGCAGATTGGTCATGTGCCAATCGAATGCCGGCGAGTTGGTGATCACGCCCAGCGGGTTGTCATAGACGTTGAGCTTGCCGCCAACATACTCGATTACGATGCTTTTGCCAGTGGCGTCGTGGACGATGTAGTGCGCCTCGGGAGCAAAGCCCCATCCCGCGAACACGACGGCGGGAACGACGATTCCGCCGATATTGGCCTTCACTTCATCGACGCTGGCGAAGTTGTCCAATATCCACGACCCCACCTCCCACTGCGCGATGGTCTTGGACGCATCGGCGGCGTGTAGGGCATGTATCCGGCGGAGGTGGGGAAGTAGAACGTTCCGGCGGCCAAGCCTTTTTCATTCAGCCCGTCGAACAGTACCGGCTGGCCGACGCCGTTCAGGCCAACACTGGCGTACTTCGCCTTCCACTTCAGCCCTTCCTTGCCATCCGGTGTTGTGCCAGTGCGCGCGTAGCCGCGTGGAAACATCATCACGTCGGAGTGGATGTCGATGGCAAATTCCATCGTTCGCGCGTGAACGACGGTGCCGTCGTCCGCGATCAGCCGGATGCCGGTACACGCCTGTGTGGATTGTACGGCGCTGCTTGCGAGTATCGCGCTTGCGCCAAGGATAGAGACAACCTTCTGTACAATTCGGTGCTTGATCATTCGTTGTGCTCTTTCCTGTTCAGGGATCAGACATCATGCTCGCGCCGCCGCGACGGACGTGATGTTCCAGCGCGCCTTCCGTGAGGTTTCATGAAGGCCGACAATTTGAAACAATTGCAGTCTCCTGATTGAGAACGAAACGATGGGGCGGGCTGCCTTCCTTCCCACAGTTCGCGAGAAGCAGCAGTAAGCGGGCAAGCCGCTTCTCGCTCGAATTGAAGAGCTGATCCACCACGTCTTCCTAAATCCGACTGTTGCGGCTCAATAAATGGTCCATGAACAGTTTGGAGAATTGCGGCTGATCGTGGATCGCGGAAAGCATTGCATCTTTTGTAATTGAGGTAATACGGCAGCAGTCGCTTAACGTTATCGCTGTAGCAGTCCGCAGCGGTTGATCTCGGAGGCACCCCTCACCAAAAAACTGCCCTTCCTCCATGACCCCGATGACCGCTTCTTTGCCGTACTCGGACGTAATGGTGAGCTTTACGCGTCCCTTTTGAATGAACAGGACGAAGTCCGCGACTTCACTTTGGGAAAAGACGTTCTGATTGTTTCGATAGTCTTGGGTGGCTCTACCGGCGCCAATTTGCGCGAGCAGCTTGTCGGGATCGTTCTGGTGGGGCCAAAATGTCGGCTGAACTTTTTCCATGGCGCTTCCCTTGAGGCGGGAGCGCAACACTCTCAGTCACCGTATTAGTGCCTTGGTGATTCTGCGGTGATGACGTCGAGAATATCAATTTGATACGCGGTTGTCGATCACAATTATACACGCAACTATATTAATGACGCCACCTCATAAAAAACACCGGAGGGCCAAATACGGACAGCACCACACCGTCCATGGAAAACCTCGTGCGCGCTTGGACGATCCGCTCAGCTTGAATCAAATATGCCGCGACTTGCGGGTAAACATTAATTCCCTTGACCTAAGGTCATCGCCGATTCGAACAAATTGCCCGAACGTTTTGTTCGGGAAATTTTCGCGGGCTCCTTTAACTCAGAATTTAGAGCTTGATCTCGCTAATTACGTCGCTGCGGAAATCGCGGTCGTCGACGGCGCCGGCGCTGTTGTGCATTGCAATCGAAAGTGGAAAGAAACCGCGAAGACCGGCGGACTTTTGCCCAAACAGCCGGGTTGGAACTATATCGCGGAATGCGAGACGGCGATCCAACGTGGCTGCGACGTGGCGGAGATTCTCGCCGGATTGCGCGCGGTCTTGCAGGGCGAGTTACCTTCTTTTGTCGCGACCTACGCCTGTCCATTCAATGGACTGTACCACTGGTTTCAGGTGCTGATTTCGGTAGTCGAAATCAAGGGTACACGACATGCCATATTGATGCATGTTGATGTTTCGGCGATGCAACGTGATGCGCTCACAGGACTCCAAACCGCGCGATGTTCGATGCGCAGTTGCACTTGGCCTTGTCGCTAGCGCAAGAAACCGGCAGTCGCACAGGAATCATCATTGTCGACATGAACAATCTAAAATTTCTCAACGACAAGCACGGGCACAACATCGGAGATGAAGCCTTGAAGGGGCTCGCACTAGAGTTGAGGAACAAGGCCGGTCCGGACTGTGTGGCGACAAGGATCGGCGGCGACGAATTCGGGGTGATCCTTCCGGTTAATGACGATACGCTATTCGCGCGCCGTGTGCGCGCCCAATTCGAATTTGGGATCACTTGCTCGATCGGACCTGCGCAACATCCAATATTTGTATCAGCCAGCGTGGGATTCGCGCTTTATCCAGACGACGGCACGACTTCAAGCGACCTTTTCAGAGCGGCCGACAAATCGATGTACGCGCACAAGCGCGGCGTGTCGGTCGCTTAGCCCAACACTCGGCACAGCGTTTTGATCCAATGTCTAATGTCCGGTTCGGGGTCAAACTGAGAAGAACTCAGTGCGAGCATATGTCTTCCGGTTTGCTCCCGAACTCGGACATTGCTCGACGCATTCGGCGCTTCGCATTTGTGCCAAAGGCGGACATCGAAGGTGGGTCTGAATTGACCGTTTTGGGATTGCCAATCATTGCACAGAGCACCTAACCTGCGATCCGCACGCGCTTGACCGCAAGCTGCGAACCGGAAGGGATTGTTCAAATGTTTACGAAACGCGATCTGCTTGGCTCTGCCGCGATGATTGCGCTCGCAGTGACGACGGTAAATTCCACCTCTGTATTTGCGCAAAACAAAGTTGAATGGCCCAACCTATTGGAGGCTAAGGACATCGCCGAAGAAGGCTTCATCTACGGATTACCGCTCGTGATGTTTTATGCGGTTATGCAAGAGTTCGCCGTGGACAAGAACTCTGGGCAGTTCAAGGCGCCGTTCAACGAAATCAACAGCCTGCACCACGTCGCCACGCCGGAGGATACGGCAGTCATTACGCCGAACAGCGATACCCCTTACTCATTCATCTGGCTGGATTTGCGCGCTGAACCGATGGTTATCTCGGTGCCGAAGATCGAAAAGGATCGCTACTACGCGGTCCAGTTGATCGATGGTAACACCTACAATTTCGGCTACATTGGTACTCGCGCCACCGGGACAGAGCCGGGCGACTATTTGGTGGTCGGTCCCGGCTGGAAAGGTGCAACGCCCACCGGGATCAAGAAGGTCTTTCAATCGACGACGCCGTTCCCGCTCGCGCTTATCCGCACTCAACTCTTCAACCCCGGCGACATATCGAATGTCGAAAAGGTCCAGGCCGGCTATAAGGCCCAACCGCTTTCGGCCTTCCTTAAGCAACCGGCGCCACCCGCCGCGCCAAAGATTGATTTCCTTCCTGCCACCACTGCCGGAATCAAGGATAACTTCTTCCAATATCTCGACGCGGCCCTGCAATACGTTCCTGAGACATCGAGGGACAATGCGATCCGCGCGAAGCTTGCGAAGATTGGCGTCGGTCCCGGTAAGACCTTCGCGTTCAAGGATTTGACGCTCGAACACAAAGCCGAAATCTTGGTGGGCATGAAGCAGGGTGACGAGAAGGTCGACAAATGGCTGGCGGGCGGAAACAAAAACATCAACGGCTGGAGCGTCGGTTCGTTCTTTGGCGACGAGGCCTTCTACAATGGCGACTGGGTGATGCGGGCCGGGGCTGCCAAGGGCGGTCTCTTGGGCAACGATGCCGTGGAAGCGATGTACCCCTATACCCGAACGGACGCGACCGGTGAGCCGCTCGATGGTAGCAAGCACAAGTACACGATCACCTTCCCGCCTGGCCAGTTGCCGCCAGTGAACGCGTTTTGGTCCGTTACGATATACGACGGCAAGAGCCAGCTCTTGGTCAAGAACCCGATCAATCGCTACCTCATCAACTCTCCGATGTTGTCGGCGATGAAAAAGGAAGCGGACGGCTCGCTGACGCTGTACATCCAAAAAGACAATCCTGGCGCTGACAAGGAAGCAAATTGGCTTCCCGCGCCGGCTGACAAAATCTATCTCGTAATGCGCCTATACTGGCCGAGGCCTGCGCCACCTTCGATCTTGCCGCCGGGCCAAGGGACATGGCAACCGCCCGGCGTGAAACAGGTCTCATAAAAGAAGCAAGTTTCGACGCCTCTCCGGTGGTCGCGATTTGCCGCTCTGCTGTCCGCTATTGCTCTTGGCTGTGTAAAAACGCGAAGAGGCTCAAACGCGATAGAATAAGTTATTCGTCCAAGACCGCTTTAGTCGTCCAACATGCAATCCAATTCAACTTAGAAGTCGAACTGAAAAATATCATTCTCGTCGCGTTTCGATATTTTGAGTTTTTACACAGCCAGGGTCAAAAGGCGGAATACTCGCTCCGAGCACATAGAGTCCGCTTTGCCCCTGAGAGCGGACTCACGTTGGACATCGCTGGAGGTCCGTTTCGTGCCAACAAGCGACATGGTCGGCGATTTGCAGCTAATTCCTACACGGGCTGACCAATTGGAATTGTTGGATCGAAGGTCTAGTGCAAAACCGTCGATTTACGCACCCGGATGTTGACCCCACGCGGATTATACTATGGCCTCCTCATCCGGCGGGATTGCCTCAATAATTTCGGCTGAAACTCCAAACTCGTCGACAAGGATTTGTGCCCGCTCTGCTAATGTGATCTCGCGCTTTCGGGCGACATTGTCCGCGGAGATTTCGGTCCGGGTACAACGACCGACATTGAGAATGCGATCTGAGAAGTGGCGGCCGATAAAGAGTGCGTCGTTAAATGGCGACCGTCTACGATCTCGCAATGCCGACAGGGCGTATCGCTCAAGGAATACGTCATGATCTACAGGTCCGCGCTTAAGATCGAGGCGCGTGAGCATTGGTGTCTGACGGTTCGAGCCGGGATACCACATAACGTCGAAATCTTCCCCGCGGGGAACGGCGCGGATATCGTGAATTCCCTCGCCGGTTGAAGCAGCCCGCCCTGCAATTAGCGGCAATGCCGAGAACGCGGCAAGTTGGGCGTCGACCAAATAGAAAGTGTCGTCGATCCGAACAAGCACTGTGCCATGGTTTCCATCTTGCTCGATGCCTTCCATCATCACCGAGCCCAATATCCGCCATGCATCAAAGCCGAGGGCGCATAATAGCGCGCAAAGTGCACCGTTGGCGGGGAAACAGGTGCCGCCCGTTCCATGTTCTAACCAGTTTTCAAAGAACTGCGTCGGTTCTCCGCCGCTGACCGGCCGTGACTTATCACCCGCGAGCCAGATACGCTTCTGGATGTTGTCGTTCGGAACGTGGCCTGAATAGGCGGCGTAAATCTTGTTTAATCCAGCGAGATCGAGGCTGGGTCTGCTCGGCAGGCCCAACCTTGTTTTCACGCGGTCTAAAAGTACAGCCGAGATCATGAGCGCAAACCTAGGAGAGCGCGTTATGTTTTATCCTAAGTATCACAGCTTTCGATTGACGTCGCGGACATCTCAGCCCAGTCGGTTCTGCACCTGACCCAATAATGAGAGTTTGCTTGGGGTCAATCGCGTCGGTTTGACGGTGCGCCGATCACTTCCGGTCTTCACCTATGAACCGACATCATCAGACCGGGCCGACTGGTCCGTTCCGTGCCAGAAGCCGACGTGGGATTGCATTGGCAAACGAAAGGAGGCCACCCCCTGATGGGTTCTACTCTTCCTGAATCCATATCCCCTTGTCGCTCAAAGCCGACATTAGGCTCTCAATGTCTTTTCAAGAATGTGAGCCGTATGAGAAAAAAGCAGCCAAAATTACTCGACTGGGACAAGGGCATAGAAGACGACATCGCGTTTCTCGCGGAGCATGACCCACGAGCGTTGAATGGGGCTCTCAACCATATGCCTCCCGGGGAAACTCGCCGAAAGTGGATCATGTTCTTTGCGAAGCTTGGGCGGTTGCAGCAACGCGCCGGGAGCGATGAAGAAGCAAAAGCGGAAGCTGCGCGGATGGTTGCGCTATTTCGGCGACCAGCCAAGGAGCGACGAAACGCGCCCGCGCGCGAAATCCGAGCGGAAGCTGTTGATTTGCCTGACGGGCCGTAAGGTGAGTCGCCTGTCCAGCCCTTCTCGCAAAAATATTCCGGTTCACTTCAGACCCAAATCATCTGCATATCTATCGCCATCCCGCACCCACAAGGGGGGCGTATCGCGATCGTCACGGACGTTGGGCGCGGGATGCGATGGACGCGGGCGATGTCAAAAGACGAATGACATTGCGCGCGGACGGCAAAGTCGTGTGGTCCTGACATCCCGACGCTGGTGTCAAGTTCTCGAGAAGCAAGCTTCTTGGGGATGACGGTGGCAAACAAGCCCGGTCACCGGCTATCGAATGCACACATCTTTGTTGCAGAAGTCGGCGGGGACTGATTCCTTGGTGGGCATCGGTCTTGCAGAGGGTGATGCTATGTCGATGGAAGTTGGACTGGGACGATTTGGCGATCGTCGCCTGGAAAAAGGGGGGCGTCATTGCATGAGGCGCTCGTTCGACGGCCTTGTTCATGCATTCGGCGCCTTGCCGGGAACCGAGCGCAGGAGGTTCGGTTCACGCGTTTTCTACGCAATGAAAGGGTAGGCGTCGCCGAGATGGCGAGCCATGCGGCTTCCCGCACGGCCGAGCGTGTTGCCGGCCGCGAAATCATCGTGGTTCAGGATACCAGCGAACTGGCGCTGGGCGGACGGCGCGCGCGAGCCAATGGGTATGGACCTGTCGGCAAGGGCGGCGGAGTGCGTGGGCTGCTGTTGCATGCGGCACTTGCGCTTGATGCCGGCGATGGAACGTTACTGGGTCTTGTTGATGCCCAGGTATGGAATCGAGACAAGGGCGTGGTGACGCCTAGGCGCTCGAGAGTAACAGCAGACAAGGAGTCCCAACGTTGGCTCTCCGTGACGGCGCAAGCCGGCACGGTGCTATCGACCGCCCGCAGCATTACCGTCATCTCCGACCGGGAAAGCGATATTTACGAGCACTTCGCGCGCCGTCCGGCGAATGTGGAATTGATTGTCAGAGCATCCTGGAACCGCAAGATTGAACCGCAGTCCGGGGCTTCTGCGCAGCTGTTTGCGTTTGTTGACAGCTTGCCGGAAGCGGCACGGTTCAGCGTGAAGATTCCTGCGGCGCCGGGCCGCAAGGAGCGAACGGCTGATCTCGCCTTGCGCTTCTCGCCTGTGACGCTATGCAGGCCACATCCAAGCCCTGCTCCTGATCTACCGGATACGATCCGCCTGACCATGGTGGACGTTCGGGAGCTGTCATCGAACCTTGACGGCGAGCCGATCCATTGGCGGCTACTCACCACACACGTCCTGACAAGCCCAGAACAAGCGCGTCGGATCGTAGATCTCTACCGCAAGCGTTGGACTATCGAGGAGTACTTCCGCACGCTCAAGACCGCAGGTTTTGATATCGAGGAAGCCGACATCGGCGAACCCGAGGTCATGATCAAGTTCGTCGCCGCAGCAGCTGTGGCGGCCGTCACCATCATGCAACTGGTCCGTGCCCGCGACGGAATGACCGAGGAAAAACTCGCCGAGGCTTTCGAACCCGGTGACCAGCCCGTGCTTGAATCCCTGTCTTCTCAACTCGAGGGAGCCACCGCGAAACAGAAGAACCCGCATTCAAAAGGTACGCTCGCCTTCGCTGCATGGGTCATTGCCAGGCTTGGAGGATGGACCGCCTATTATGGAAAGCCCGGTCCTAAGGTGATGCGAATAGGCCTCGAAGCCTTCCGCAGCATCAAATACGGCACCACTCTGAGGCTCCAAAATGTGTGAATGAATAGCCGGTCACCGGGGAGAGCGCGAAATAAGCCGTAAAACCATTGCGCAGGGAAGGCCGGGTGTTCCGGTGAACCTGTGGTGACTAACGCGCGTGCTTTCTACACACCACGCGCGGCTGCGGGTGCAACGGGCACCCGGCTTTCCCTGCGCCCTCTGTTTTTCGAGGCGAAGGAACATGCACAACTCGGGCGCAAGAGCGTCGCGGGAAAGCGGAAGTGTGTGTGACGAATGCGGACACGCCACATTCTCCGTCGTCGTCGCCCGCGAAAGCGGGCGATCCAGTATTCCGAGGCGTCCATGATCGAACCGAGAAGCTGCGGCGTACTGGATACCCCGCTTTCGCGGGGTATGACGACCTGTTGTGGCGCTACCGGCTGTTTGAAAATCGAATCGGAAACGTGACGGGCTCAAGCCGCTTTCGCCTGCACGGTATCGCAAAACTCGGCGAGGCGATCGGCGAGGCGCAGCCTGCGCGCGTCCTTCGATGCGCTCGGCTTCGGCTCACGCCTCAAGCCTCAAGCTGCTGGAGCCCGGCGTCGCGACAGCGATCGAGGTGCCACATGCACTGGCGTCATCCTGAGGTGCGAGCCGCTCTTCGGCGAGCCTCGAAGGATGGGCCGCACGCGTGGCCTGTCATCCTTCGAGGCGCGCAAGAGCGCGCACCTCAGGATGACGAGCCGTCTTTAATCCTTGCGGAACACGATCGATGCCATCCATCCGGTCATCAGCGCCATGAACACGGTCACCAGCCCGTAGACGAAACCGTTCTGGCGGGCGCTGGTGGCGACGAACTGCTCGAAGCCGACCTTGACGATTTCGAAGGCGGTCTCAGTCCGCGTCACCAGCGCGCCGTCGGAGAACAGCTTGATCTCGACGTCATAGGTCCCGATCGGCACCTCGGCCGGGAGCGGAATGCCGGTGCGAAACAGCGTCGGCGTCAGGAACGTCACCGCGGAGGTCGCCTCGCGATAGAGGCCATGTTCGGAGCGCAGCCGGACAAAGGCGCTGCGGAACGGATCGTTCGGCACGACGTCGGCGTAGTCGGTGCCGACGCGCTGGGTGAGCAGCACGTTTTTGAGACCGAGCTGTTGCCGCCGCTCGACGTCCGGCGAGGCGATGGCGTCAAACGGCCGATTGGCGAACAATGCAAGGTAGGTCGGCACATCCAGGAATTGCCGGTAGTCGGCGTTGACCCAGATGCCGAATTTGCGTTCCTTGCGCCGCGTCACCATGTCGGCGCGCGGGCCGCTCACGGTCACCACGAGATCATAATTGGTACGGGTCGCCGGGGTGGCGGCGTCCTTCTCGACCGAGCCGAACAGCACGAGCTCTTCGCCGGAATAGTTCGGCGTCACGGTCACGCGGTGGTTGGAGACCGACACGATCAGCCGCTCGGCATGCGCGGCCGGGATAGTGAGCGTCGCGCTCAGCGCCAGCCCGAGGCCAGCCGTTGCGAGCAGGCTGCGCGCGGTCATCCGGCGCCTCCGGTTTCCCGGATGGTGAAGAGATCGTCGGGCCGGATCACCAGTTCGACCGCAAAGCGGAGTCCCACCGCGAGAATCAGGATCCCCAGCAGCAGCCGCAGATGTTCGCCGCGAATCTTCTGGCCGGCGCGGGCGCCGAACTGCGCGCCGGTCACGCCGCCGACCATCAGGATCAGCGCCAGCACGGCATCGACCAGATGATTGGTGACCGCGTGCAGCAGGGTGGCGAATACCATGGTGACCAGCGTCAGCACCATCGAGGTGCCGATCACGGTGGAGGTCGGCACCCGCAGCAGATAGATCATGATCGGGATCAGGATGAAGCCGCCGCCGATGCCCATCACCGCGCCGATAAAGCCGATAATCACGCCGACCAGGACGACCGGAACCACCGACAGGTAGATCTTGGAGCGCTTGAAGCGCATCTTCAGCGGCAATCCGTGGATCCAGCCATGGCTGCCGGAGCGGCGCAACGGCACCACCACGCCGCGGCGGACGCGGAGGATCGCCCGCAGTCCCTCCCAGAGCATCAGCCCGCCGACGGTGCTCAAGAGCACGACGTAGGACAGCGCAATCAACAGATCGAGCTGGCCGAGCGCGCGAAGCTGCGTAAACGTCCAGACCCCGAGCGTGGTGCCGACGATACCGCCGCTGAGCAGCACCAGCGCCAGCGCCGGATCGATGGCGCGGCGGCGCCAGTAGGAGATGGCGCCGGAAAACGACGAGGCTGCGATATGGCTGGCGACGGTGGCGACCGCGACCGCGGGTGCGATGCCGACAAAGATCAAAAGCGGCGTCATCAGAAATCCGCCGCCGATGCCGAACATGCCGGAGACAAACCCAACCGCCGCGCCCATCGCCAGGATGAGGAAAACATTGACCGGAATGTCGGCGATCGGAAGGTACAGTTGCACGCGCGTTTGCTTTGGAGTTTAGCCTTGAGGCGGGCCGAAACCGCTCACGGCATGGTTTCCTGATCGAGCACTCTGCGGCAAAGTGGAATCCGGTGGCGTTGAGAAAAGGTTCTCAGGGAACGCGGACCAGTTGCCGCGTCCCTGCATAACCGAAATTGTCCATCGGAGGGACTAAAGAATCCGCGGCAAAGCGGCTTTTTGCCGCTCTCCGCGGCGCAACTTCCAATGTGGTGAATGATTCAGATTAACGGGCGGCGCGCTTGGTCGAAGCCGGCTTGGCCGCGGGCTTTGCCGCAACGACGGGCGCCGGCGCGCTTTCCCATCCGCCGGGCGGGGTCGCCGCGTTGATGGCGTCTTCGGGTTGCGGTTCCGGAGTGAAGGTCTGGATCGCGAGCTTGGCCGCTGCGAGCGACTGGGGGTCGAGCCGCTTGGCGATATCGTCGCGCTTGTGGACCGAATCCGCGTCACCCTGTGCCGCCGCGAGGCTGAACCATTTGTAGGATTCGGCGAGGTTCTGTTCGACGCCGATGCCGCGGGCATAGAGGATGCCGAGGTTGAACTGGCTGTCGGCGACGCCGCGATCGGCCGCCTTGCGGAACCATTCCGACGCGCTCTTGTAATTGGCGCCCTTGCCGCCGCCATCGGCATCGAGCACCGCCAGATTATGCATCGCCTTGGCGTTGCCGCGTTCGGCGGCCTGCAGATAATAGCGCCGGGCGATATCGGCGTCCTTTTTCACGCTCATGCCCTTTTCGTAGAAGGTGCCGAGCCTGAAGACCGCCGGCACCACGCCGGCTTGTGCCGCGCGATCATACCACTTCAAGGCCTCGTCGAGATTCACGGCAACGCCTTTGCCTTCGCTGTAGCGCACGCCGATCTCGTAGGCCGCGGCAGGATCGCCCTTGAGCGCGGCCGCGCGCAGCACCGGTCCGCCGATCGCGTCCGGCAATTTTTCGGTTGGCGCGATCTGCGCCAAACCGATGTTGCCGCCGGCCGACGGTGCGACCGGGATCGTGCCGGTGACCTCGCTGGCGGACGCGAGCGAAGCGGAAGGAACGGATTCGGTCTGCGGGATCGGGATCGACGCCGTGCTGTCGGCAGTGTCAGGCAGGGCGGTATTGAATGATTGTCGTCCGATCGGTGTCGGCGAGGTCATCGAAGGCATCGCCGGAGCCGGCATGGCCGGTTTTACGGCCGCGGGCGGTTGAGCCGGCGGCGGTTCGGCGGAATTCTCGATGGCAGCCGGTTGCGGCGGGCTGCCGCTGTCGAGCAGCGTCATCGCCATCCTGAATGTGCCAAGCACAATGACGACCACGCTCGCGCCAACCAGCAGCGAGCGAATCTTGGAGGCAATCGTCGAGGGCTCGTTGGCCTTGTCGCGGGCGGTGTCCTTTTGCGGACCGCGAGCAGCTTTGCCGGCGGCTGGCGCAGCCGCAGCGGCCTGGGCTGCCCTGCGCGCGGCGGCAATGAAGTTCGTTGCGCTGACCGGCTCTTTCGGACCCACCGAAATTTCGCTGATCGCATTTTCCGATGCGGCAATGCGCTCCGATGGCGAAGCCGTCCGTCCGGTCGGCCGTGTCCCGGGTTCGAGCGGGTGATCGGGCGGCAGTTCGGGCTCGATCGCGGCACGCGGCGGCGCGGTCTGCGGCTCCAGAATTTCGCTGATGGTTTTCGGCGCCATGGCAGCGGCCGGCATCACCGGCTGCGCGGCGTGGAACTCCCGGGGCGCTGCCGCAAAATGTTGCTGGGCCGCGGCCGGATTCGGCAATTCAGGCTTCGGTTGCGGCGGCATCGCGGCGCGGGCTGCGACGCCCTGCGGCGGCGCGGGTTGAGGCGCCGGCGGCGTTGGCCATTGCGGTGCTGCGGGTGCAACCGGCGCGGAACGGACCGCGCGCAGATCGCCTTCGATCATCGCCAGCCGATCGACCACATGGCCCAGCGTGTTGTGCACGGTCTCAAGCGAATCCTGGGTGCGGCGATCGGTTTCCGACTGGCTGAAGCGGATATCGGACAGTTCACGCTTGACTACATCGACCAGGCCACTGTCCGGCGCTGCCACGGCGTTTTGGCTGCTCGCAGTCAGTGCGGCGAAGGTCGCATGCTGGGTTTCGAGATGGCGCAGAATGTCCTGCAGCCCGTCCTCGACCCGTCCGAGGTTGCCGCCGCGGTGATCGGCCGAGGCTTCGAGCCGTTCGAGCAAATAGGACACGCGCTGTTCGAGATGCGCGAAGGCGGAGGCGCCGTCATTGCCGACCGGCATGCGGTCGATGCGGTCGGACAGTGCTCGCAGCGCCCCCTCGAGATGTTCTGAATTTTCGCTGGCGGCCGGCCGTTCGCGGCCTTCCAGCGTCGACGTCAGTGCGGCGATCCGCTGTTCGAGGATCGCGAACGAATCACCGTGGCTTTCGAACTGGCCAAGCTGGTCGACCTTGGACGACAACAGGCGCACGTCGTCGCTGAGCCGCACCAATGCGTCGTTGGAGGCGACATTGGAGACGATGGAGCGAAGCGCGGCGATGGCGCCTTCGAGCTGATGGATCGTCGAGGGGTCGTCGCTGGAGCGCAAAATCAGGTCGAGCTTGGCGCCGAGATTGCGGATTGCCTCGTCGTAGCCGGCGAGTTGTTCGGCCGGGGTCAGCGAGCGCAGCACTTCGCGAATTTCGCTCAAGGCGCGCTCGATCCCGGCCAGCGCCTGGCCGTCGATGCCGCTCTGGCGGGTATCGTCGATGCGGCGGGCCAGCGAGCGGATTTCGTTCTCGATCGATTCGATCGCGCGGCGCGGCATCGCCTCGGTAATGGCCTGACGAATTTCCGCCAGTTCGCTGCGGAAGGCGGCGATCGATTGCTCGATCCCGCTCGGACGCTGCAGCGCTTCGATCTGGCTCGTGATCTTGAACAGCTGGCGTTCGAGCACGGAAAAATCCGGGCCTGCCGGCACGGCCGGCGCCGCCATGGCGGGTGCGATGGGCGGCGCGCTGCTCGGCGGTAGCGGCCGTGGCGCGGCTTTATCGAGTTCGTTCTGCCGCGCAGCGATTTCTGCGATCGCGACATCGAGCGATGCCGGGCTGATCGGCGGTGAGGGACGATAGACCGCGGCTGCGGCGCGCTCGACCATCTCGGCCTGGTGCTGCTTGTCCTGAGGCGGGAGTGGTCTCGCCGGCGAAGGGTTTGAGATCTGCGACAGCCGCGCGTCGAGACGCGAGATCGCATCGTTCAATTGCCGGGCGACGGCCGGCTCGCCACGGGCGGCGTCGTTGAGGGGGGCACCATTACGGGGTGCGTCGCCAGGGCGGCCATCGGTACGGGGCTCGTCGTTGCGCGGCGTCGGGCGCGAAATCTGTTCGATCTGGCGGGTGATCGAATCGAGCCGCTGGTGAATGTCGGCGACGTCCCGGGATTCCTGGCTCGGCAGCATCGGCTGCGGATCCGGAGCGGTACGAAAATTGGCGGGTGCGGAATTGCCGAGGGTAGAGTTGAGCCACTCGCTCAAAGACATGCCGGCCTGGCGCGCGGCGGCCTCGGCCTTCTCGCGCACAGATGGATCGATGCCCTCAACACTCCACGATACGCGCGAATTCATGCTTTCGTCCGGTTTCGACTTCGGCGCACCACCTGCGCCTTCAGCCTCCCCGCGCGTCCCTATTGAAGAGACAATCGAATTCTGCGCAGGTCGTCTGCCTCTGCCTTCGACTTTTTCGTGTTACGGTAAATAACCGGTTAAGGAATCGGGCGGTCGCCGCCGAAAATTGCCCGGCCGGCGAATTTCAGGGCTGTCGGGCCCGGCCGTCGCCAGTTGGGCCGGTCAAAATGCCGCCATGGCTGTCGCCGGCTTTGGGAACGGATTAAGGTCCGATTCTGGAACTGAGCGATTGCTGCGCCGCAAAATCTTCCCTAAACGAGGCATGCCAGCCCAGCCGAGAGGAAACCATGCCGAGCTACAAAGCCCCCCTGGAAGACGTCCATTTTCTGCTCAACGACGTGTTTCAGATCGACCGCTACGACAATCTTCCCGGCTTTAGCGACGCCTCGGCCGATGTGCGGGAGGCAATTTTGGCCGAGGCCGCCAAGCTCAGCGAAGAGGTATTGCAGCCGCTGAACCGCGTCGGCGATCTTGAGGGCTGCACCCGCCATGACGACGGCAGCGTCACGACCCCGAAGGGCTTCAAGGAAGCGTTCAGACAGGTGGCCGAAGGCGGCTGGCTCAGCCTTTCGGCGCCAGCGGAATATGGCGGGCAGGGTCTGCCGGTCACGCTGTCCCAGGCCGTCAACGAATTCCAGATGTCGGCGAATATGGCGTTTTCGATGTATGGCGGGCTGACGCTGGGGGCGACGGCGGCGCTGATCGTGCATGGCAAGCCCGAACAGAAGGCGGCATTCGTGCCGAAGATGGTGGCGGGACAGTGGACCGGCACCATGAATCTCACCGAGCCGCAATGCGGTACCGATCTCGGTCTGCTGCGCGCCAAGGCGGTCAAGCAGGCCGACGGCAGCTACAAGATATCGGGGACCAAGATTTTCATCTCCGCCGGCGAGCACGATCTCGCCGAGAACATCATCCATCTGGTGCTGGCGCGGATCGAGGGCGCGCCGGCCGGCATCAAGGGCGTGTCGCTGTTCGTGGTGCCGAAGACTCTGGTCAATGCCGACGGATCGCTCGGCGCGCGCAACAACGTGTCCTGCGGTTCGATCGAACACAAGATGGGGATTCACGGCAATTCCACCTGCGTGATGAACTATGACGGCGCCACCGGCTGGCTGATCGGCGAGGAAAACAAGGGCATGCAGGGCATGTTCGTGATGATGAACGAGGCGCGGCTCGGCGTTGCGGTGCAGGGGCTGGCGCAATCCGAGGTCGCCTACCAAAACGCCGTGGCCTATGCCCGCGATCGTCTGCAGGGCCGCTCGCTGTCGGGGCCGAAGGCGCCGGACCAGCCGGCCGATCCGATCATCGTGCATCCCGACGTGCGGCGCACGCTGCTCACGATTCGCGCCTTCAACGAGGCCGCCCGCGCCATGGTGGTATGGACATCGCTGAAGAGCGACGTCGCCCACCGCTCCAGCGATCCCAAGGACCGGCAGGAGGCCGACGACCATATGGGGCTGATGACGCCGGTGATGAAGGGCGTGCTGACCGATGTCGGATTTTCCAACACCGTGCTGGCGCAGCAGATGTTCGGCGGCCATGGCTATATCGCGGAAAACGGCATGGAGCAGTTCGTGCGCGATGCGCGCATCGCCATGATCTATGAGGGCGCCAACGGCATCCAGGCGCTCGACCTTGTGGGACGCAAATTGCCGCGCGACGGCGGTCGCGCCGTGATGTCATTCTTTGGTGAGGTCGCCACCTTCGCCAAGGATCACGGCGCCGACGAGGCCATGAAGCCGTTTGTCGCGCCATTGAGCACGGCGCTCGGCCATCTGCAGCAGGCCACCACCTGGCTGATGCAGAATGCGATGATGAAGCCGGACAATGCCGGGGCCGCCGCCACCGACTACATGCAACTGTTCGGCCTCGTCACCTTCGCCTATATGTGGGCGCGAATGGCGAAAGTGGCACAGGACAAGATTGCGGGCGGCGGTGCGACGCCCTATCTGACCACCAAGCTGGTGACCGGCCGCTTCTTCATGGAACGGATGCTGCCGGAAACAGCACTGCATCTCGCGCGCATCCAGACCGGAAGCGCGACCACCATGGAATTGGCGGCGGAAGCTTTCTGACCGGAGAAATTGCTGCCGTCCCGCAAAACGATCCGCGACATCTTCCCATTCGTCTATATATTATGATCCTCATACCAGGAGGGCGTCATGCCTGAGGCATATATCTACGATCACGTTCGCACGCCGCGCGGTCGCGGCAAGGCCGATGGCGCGTTGCACGAGGTGACCGCGCTGGCGCTGGCGACGGCGCCGCTGAAGGCGCTCAAGGAGCGCAACCACCTGAAGGAAGGTGTCGTCGACGACGTCGTGCTCGGCGTGGTCGACCCGGTCGGCGAGGCCGGTTCCGACATCGCCCGCTTCGCGGCGCTGAAAGCCGGTCTCGGCCAGTCGGTGCCCGGGGTCCAGATCTGCCGGTTCTGTGCATCGGGCCTCGATGCGGTGAATTTCGCCGCCGCCCAGATCATGAGCGGCCAGCATGAACTCACCATCGGCGGCGGCGCCGAATCCATGAGCCGCGTCGGCATCGGTGCCTCCGGCGGCGCCTGGCCGATGGACCCATCGATCGCGGTGCCGGCCTATTTCATGCCGCAGGGCGTGTCGGCCGATCTGATCGCGACCAAATACGGCTTTTCGCGCGATGACGTCGACGCCTATGCGGTGCAGAGCCAGCAGCGCGCCGCCAAGGCGTGGGACGAGGGCCGCTTCAAGAATTCGGTGGTCCCGGTCAAGGATATCAACGGTCTCACCATCCTCGCCAAGGATGAGCACATGCGGCCCTCGACGACGATGCAGTCGCTCGGCCAGTTGCAGCCGTCATTCGTGGCCATGGGCCAGATGGGCGGCTTCGATGCGGTGGCGATCCAGTCACATCCGGAAATCGAGCGCATCAACTACGTGCATCACGCCGGCAATTCCTCCGGTATCGTCGACGGCGCCGGCGCCGTCCTGCTCGGCAGCAAGGAAGCCGGCGCCAAACACGGCCTGAAGCCGCGCGCAAGAATCCGCGCTTTCACCAATATCGGCTCCGAGCCGGCGATGATGCTGACCGGTCCGGTCGATGTGACCCAGAAGCTGTTCGAGCGGTCGGGCATGAAGAAATCCGATATCGATCTGTTCGAGTTGAACGAGGCGTTCGCCTCGGTGGTGCTGCGCTACATCCAGGCCTTCGACATCGACAATGCCAAGATCAACGTCAACGGCGGCGCGATCGCGCTCGGCCATCCGCTTGGCGCCACCGGCGCGATGATTCTGGGCACCGTGCTCGACGAACTCGAGCGCACCGACAAGTCGACCGCGCTGGTCACGCTGTGCATCGGCGGCGGCATGGGCACCGCCACGATCATCGAACGGGTTTAAGAAGAGAGGCTGATGCCGAGAATCGATCTGAGCGCGTTGCCCGTACGCAGCGGAAGCACCTATCCGGAGCCGTTCGCGGGGATCGTGGCTGGCCGGGAATGGCAGTCGCTGGGCGATGCGGCGGGGCTGACCCAGTTCGGCGTCAACCTGATGCGGTTGAGGCCGGGCGCGGCGTCGTCGGCGCGTCATTGGCACGAGCAGGAAGACGAGTTCGTTTATATGATCGAGGGCGAATTGGTGCTGGTCGAGGATGAAGGCGAGACGATTGTGAAGCCGGGCGACGCCGCCGGCTTCAAGGCCGGCGTCCCGAACGGCCATCATCTGGTGAACCGCACCGATCGCGACGCGGTTTTTCTTGTCGTCGGCACGCGCGCGCAACGCGAACGCTGTCATTATTCCGAGATTGATCTGGTCCACGACCAGGACGGAGATCGTTACCGATTAACCCATAAATCCGGCGCGCCTTATGGCGACTGGCAACGCGGCTGATGGAGCAACACAATGGCCTTCAAGAATTTCAGGGTTGAGACCGACGCCGACGGCATTGCGCTGGTGACGTGGGACATTCCGGGCCGTTCGATGAACGTGCTCGATGAAACCACGATTACCGAGCTTGAGGAGATCGTGAAGCAGACCTCCGCCGACCCGGCGGTCAAGGGCGTCGTCGTCACCTCCGGCAAGGAGGCGTTCTCGGCCGGCGCCGACCTGTCGATGCTCGAAGGCATGAACCACCGCTATGCCGAATTGCTCAAGGCCAAGGGCGAGGTTGCGGCCAACCAGATGCTGTTCGACGAGAGCCGCAAATCGTCGCTGGTGTTTCGCGGCATCGAGACGTCAGGCAAGCCATGGGCGGCCGCCATCAACGGCCTCGCATTCGGCGGCGCGTTCGAACTGACGCTGGCCTGCCATTACCGCGTCGCGGCGGAGAATCCGAAGACCCGTCTCGGGCTGCCGGAGGTGAAGGTCGGGCTTTTCCCCGGCGCCGGCGGCACCCAGCGCGTGCCACGCATTGTGGCGCCGCAGGACGCGATGCCGTTGCTGCTCAAGGGGGAGGCGATCAACCTGGCCAAGGCGAAGGCGCTGAAACTGGTCGATGCGGTGGTGCCGGCCGCCGACATGATCAAGACCGCAAAGGACTGGATCAAGGGCGGCGGCAAGGCGGTCGCGCCCTGGGACGAGAAGGGCTTCAAGCTGCCGGGCGGTCCGGTCTATTCCAAGGCCGGCATGATGATGTTTCCGGCCGGCAACGCCATCTTCCGCCGCGAGACCTACGACAATTATCCCGCCGCGCGCGCCATCATGAGCTGCGTCTATGAAGGATTGCA
Organism: uncultured Pseudomonadota bacterium; assembly: GCA_963727225.1. Classification (GTDB taxonomy): domain Bacteria; phylum Pseudomonadota; class Alphaproteobacteria; order Rhizobiales; family Xanthobacteraceae; genus Bradyrhizobium. The sequence continues at coordinate 19,131 of CAVSFN010000015.1, forward strand.
GCTGCCGATCGACGCAGCGCTGCGCGTCGAATTGCGCTACTTCACGCAGATCCTGCGCAGCAACGAAGCCGCTGCGATGATCCGCAGCCTGTTCCTGTCGATGCAGGAATTGAACAAGGGCGCCCGGCGTCCGCAGAACGTGCCGCCGACCAAGGTGAAGAAACTGGCGATCATCGGCGCCGGCTTCATGGGCGCCAGCGTCGGCTATGTCTCGGCGCGCGCCGGCATCGAGGTGGTGCTGATCGACCGCGACCAGGAGAGCGCCGACAAGGGCAAGGGCCACGCCAAATCGGTGATCGACGACCTGATCGCCAAGGGTCGCGCCAAGGAAAGCGACCGCGACGCCATCCTGTCGCGCATCAGCGCGACCGCCGATTACGGCGTGTTGAAGGATTGCGATCTCATCATCGAGGCGGTGTTCGAGGATCGCAAGGTCAAGGCGGAAACCTACGCCAAGGCGCAGCCGCTGTTGAAATCCGATGCGATCTTTGCCTCCAACACCTCGACGCTGCCGATCAACTCGCTGGCGGAGGAGTTCAAGGACCAGAGCAAGTTCATCGGCATTCATTTCTTCTCGCCGGTCGAGAAGATGATGCTGGTGGAAATCATCGTCGGCAAGAACACCGGCGACACAGCCCTCGCCACCGCGCTGGATTATGTGCGGGTGATCGGCAAGACGCCGATCGTGGTCAATGATAGCAGAGGCTTCTTCGCCAACCGCTGCGTGCTGCGATTTACCGCCGAGGGCCTGGAGATGCTGATGGAAGGCGTGCCGCCGGCGATGATCGAGAATACCGCGAAGATGGCCGGCATGCCGGTCGGGCCGCTGTCGCTGTCCGACGAAGTGGCGCTCGATCTGGTGCTCAAGATCATGAAGGCGACCGAGGCCGATCTCGGCGCCAACGCCATCGACCAGACTCAGAAGAAGCTCCTGGTCGAGATGGTCGAGAAACAAGGTCGCTTCGGCCGCAAGAACGGCAAGGGATTTTACGATTATCCCGAAAAGGGCAAGGGCCAGAAGAGCCTGTGGTCGGCCCTGAGCGGGTTGCAGCCGAAGCATCTCGATCCGGACACGCTCGACATCGAGGAGATGAAGCAGCGCTTCCTGGTGGTGCAGGCGGTGGAAGCGGCGCGCACCGTCGAGGATCATGTCATCACCGATATGCGCGAGGCCGATGTGGGCTCGATCCTCGGCTTCGGCTTTGCGCCGTTCACCGGCGGCACGCTGTCCTATATCGACTTCATGGGCACGAAAAAGTTCGTCGAGCTGTGCCACAAGCTCGAGGCCAAATACGGCTCGCGCTTCACGCCGCCGAAACTTCTGATCGAGATGGCAGCCAAGGGCGAGACCTTCTACGGCCGCTTCCCGCCGAAGAAGCTGGCGGCGGCGTAGGCTTTTCCGTCATTGCGAGCGAACCGAAGCAATCCATTATCACAGCAAGCCGGGTTGCTTCGTCGCAAGCGCTCCTCGCGATGACGAACTTTGGCGATTGCGCGAACCAAAAAAGGGCCGGATCATCAATCCGGCCCTCTGCGTTATCGCAAATTTATCGAGAGCTCACGCCGCCTTCATCAGGCCTTCCTTGGTCAGGGCTTCCTGCACCTTGGGGCGCGCCGCGACGCGGGCCTTGTAGGCGAGCAGGTTCGGCATCCCGGAGAGATCGAAGTTCATCCGTTCGGCCCAGGCCAGCATCGTGAACAGATAGCCGTCGGCGACGGTGAACTGCTTGCCCATCAGATAGTCGCGGCCGGCAAGCTGGCTGTCGACGTATTTGAACTTGGTCATCACCCGATCCTTGAAGAAGCCCTTGGCCTCGTCGGCGAGCACCGGGCTGAACATCGGGCCGAAGTTCTTGTGCAATTCCGTGGTGATGAAATTGAGCCACTCCTGCAGCTTGTAGCGCTCGGCGCTGTCGCGGGGGGGCGCGAGGTTCTTGGCGGCGGCCTGGTCGGCAATCATCTGGACGATGACCGGGCCTTCGGTCACCAGTTCGCCGCTATCGAGGCCGAGCACCGGCACCTGACCCTTCGGATTCACCTTCAGGAAGTCATCGCCATTATCGAGCTTCTTGGCGCGCAGGTCGACCTTGACGAGATCGTAGGGGAGACCCGCTTCCAGCAGCGCGATGTGGGGGGAGAGCGAACAGGCGCCGGGTGAATAATACAGTTTCATGGGAGTTTTCCTTCCTGCGAATTATCGGTTATGGGGAGGCGCGGTGATTAAATGCATCTGCATGAAATAGTCAAGATTGATGCAGCTGCATTTATTGGGCTAGTGTGCGATGGACTGAAGCTCTTTTCTCCCGACGGCGGCAATCGGCCGGGAGAATGACGGGACCTGAACCGCGCCGGGGAGTCATATAGGGGCAGTTGGGGTCCGGAACGCCAGAGTTGAATGCGAAGTTGAAAGCCACGAGTTGAAAGCCATGAGTTTGAAGCCATGAGTTCGAAGCCATGAGTTCGAAGCAATGGGCGTTGCCATGAAGCGCAGGCCATCGAGCGAGGTGACGGCAGCATGGATCCGCCTGATGCGGATCCGCAGCCGGGTCCTCGACGCGGTCGAGCTGGATTTGAAGAAGGCCGGTTTCCCGCCGCTCGCCTGGTATGATGCGCTGCTCGAATTGTCGCGCGCGCCGTCCGGCGAAATGCGCCCCGTGGAGCTGGAAAAACAGATGCTGATTCCGCAATACTCGACGTCACGGCTGATCGAGCGGCTGGTCGACGAAGGGCTGGCGGTGCGCCGCGAATGCAAGATCGACAAGCGCGGCCAGTTCGTCGAGATCACCGAGGCCGGGCGTGAGCTGCAGAAGAAGATGTGGAGCGCCTATTCCGCCGCGATCGAAAAGCATGTCGGCTCGAAATTGTCCGATGCGGATGCGGTAAGGCTCTGCGGCCTGCTCGACCGGCTCGGCTGTTCGTGCGATGAGGCCGAGGCGGGGGTCGCAAGAGACGGCGCGCCCGCACGATGATATTGTTTTCGTCCCCAGCATCCCCGGGCCGGTCGGTCCGGGGACATCCCCGACACCGCGCGCGTTCGGTCGAAGCGCCTTTCATCCGGAATTTGTATGGCGCGTGACCAGATCGATATGACGCCGCTGCAATCGCGCGACGAACTGGTCGCGTGGCTGGAAGCCGGCGTGAAGCCACCGTCCGAATTCCGGATCGGCACCGAGCACGAGAAAACGCCGTTCACGCTGCAAGGCCATCATCCCGTGCCTTACGAGGGCCCGCGCGGCATCGGCGCGTTGCTGGAAGGCATGAAGCTGCTGCTCGGCTGGGAGCCGATCATCGAACGCGGCAACATCATCGGGCTGTACGACGTCACCGGCGGCGGCGCGATTTCGCTGGAGCCGGGCGGACAATTCGAATTATCGGGCGCGCCGGTGGAAACCGTGCATCAGACCCAAGCCGAACTGATGGCGCATCTGGCGCAGGTGCGCGAGATCGCGGCACCCTTGGGCATCGGGTTTCTCGGGCTCGGCATGACGCCGTCATGGTCGCGGGCGCAGATTCCGGTGATGCCCAAGGGCCGCTACAAGATCATGAGCAACTACATGCCGAAGGTCGGCCGCTACGGCCTCGACATGATGTACCGGACCTGCACGGTGCAGACCAATCTCGACTTCTCGTCGGAGGCCGACATGGTCAAGAAGCTGCGGGTGTCGGTGGCGTTGCAGCCGGTGGCGACCGCTTTGTTCGCCAATTCGCCGTTCACCGAAGGCAAGCCCAACGGCTTCCTGTCGTTTCGCTCCGAGATCTGGCGCGATACCGACAATGCGCGCGCCGGCATGATTCCGTGGGTGTTCGAGGATGGCATGGGGTTCGAGCGCTGGGTCGATTACGCGCTGGATGTGCCGATGTATTTCGTCAAGCGCGGCGATGCGTATGTCGACGTCGCGGGATCGTCGTTCCGCGATTTCTTTGACGGCAAGAACCCGGCCTTTCCAGGCGAGCGTCCGACGCTGTCGGATTGGGCCAACCATCTTTCGACGATCTTTCCGGAAGTGCGGCTGAAGCGTTATCTGGAGATGCGCGGCGCCGATGGCGTGCCGTGGGGGCGGCTGCCGGGGCTGCCGGCGTTCTGGGTCGGCTTACTCTACGATGATACCAGCCTGAATGCCGCATGGGACATCGCCAAGCACTGGAATGCCGGCGAGCGTCAGGCATTGCGCGACGACGTGCCGCGCTTCGGCTTCAAGGCCAGGATCAGGGATCGATATCTGTTCGAAATCGCCAAGGAATGCGTGGCGCTGGCGCATTCGGGGCTGCGGCGTCGTGGCCACATCGATCACCTCGGCCGCGACGAGAGCCGTCATCTTGAGCCGCTGGAGCGGATTATCGACGGGGGCCGGACCCCCGCGGAGGAGATGCTGGAGAAATTCCACGGCCCCTGGCAGGGCTCCGTGGAGCCGGCCTACGACGAATACGCGTTCTAGATCGTCGGTTCGGATTGAATCAGAACCGATGATCTAGTCTTTTGTTTTGACGCGTTTTCTTGACGCGAACCGGTCGCCACCCCGGATCAAGTCCGGGGCAGGCTTTCGCTCGAAAACGCTTTGAAGCCCGGCGCTCCGATTGAGGGTTTGTGGCTGGTTGTTGCCGGACTTTTGGGCTGTTCATCCGCCGTACAGGTTGATGGCGATCAAATGGCAAGCCGCGAAACCTCGGTTCAGCGCTCAAGCAAAGAGATCCAGTCGGAAAGCAATCGCGAATGTGGGGAGGCCGCCTGCTCAGGGCGTGTGTGGTGGCGCTGGCTTTCTCGGTGGCCGCCGGCACCTCGCGACCGGCACAAGCTCAGGCAAATTTCGATCGTCCGGGTAGTGACTATCAGAGTTCGACGCTCGCTTCGGGCGATCCGGCGGAATGCGCATTGGTGTGCGAACGCGACCGGCGCTGCCGGGCGTGGAGCTTCAATTATCCGACCGATATCGCCGGCGGCGCCGTCTGCTGGCTGAAGAACAGCGTCCCGGCGCGGATCCGGGATGATTGCTGCGTCTCCGGCGTGCGCGGCGCCGGCGTGGTCGAACCGCGCAATGGCGCGGTCGAAACCTCGATCGACCGAGCCGGCGGCGATTACCGCAATTTCGGACTTAAAAGGGCTGAGGGCGACGAAGTATGCAAGGCGGCCTGCACCGAAGACAACAAGTGCCGTGCCTGGACTTATGCCCGGCCCGGATACGCCGGAAAAGAACCGCACTGTTTTCTGAAAAAGGAAATAAAGCCGCCGCGGCGCAAGCCCGGATTTATCTCGGGCGTGGTTCGGTAACATTGCCGACATCGGTGCGTAATAGGGATGCGCGCCGAAAACGGTCATGCTTGATTGAGCAAGGATCGGGGACGCCGGTCGATCAGGGAGCTGACAATGATTTTGACGCGGAGAGTTTTTAACGGCGCGGTTCTCGCAGGCCTGCTGGTCACCGCCGGGTCGTTCTCGTCCGCATTTGCCGGCACCCCGGTTCCATTTTCGGAGGAGGCGTTCAGGGCGGCTCAGGCCTCCAACAGCCCGATTCTGGTCGAAATCCACGCCGATTGGTGCCCGACCTGCAAAGCGCAGATTCCCATTCTCGACAGATTGACGGCGGATCCCAGATTCAAGAATCTGAAGATCTTCCGCGTCGATTTCGATGCGATGAAGCCGGTGGTCAAACAGTTCGGCGCCCAGATGCAGTCGACGCTGATCGTGTTCAAGGGGGCTGCCGAACTGGGACGCTCTGTCGGCGACACCAAAGAGGCTTCGATCGCAGCCCTGCTCGACAAGAGCCTTTAGAGTTTCCATGACCACGCTCGCGCTGGCTTTCGCGGCCGGGTTGCTGTCGATCCTGTCTCCTTGCGTGCTGCCACTGGTCCCGATCGTCCTCGGCACAGCCATTGCCGCCCATCCCCTCGGCGCGGTCGCGTTGGCCGCCGGTCTTTCGCTGTCGTTCACGGTGCTTGGCCTGTTGCTCGCGCTGGTTGGCTTCGGGCTCGGCATCGATGCCGGGATGTTCCGGGTTGCCGCCGCGGCGATCATGATCGGGCTTGGCGCGGTCCTGCTGGTTCCGGCATGGCAGGCCCGGCTCGCCGCGGCAGGCGGTCCGATCTCCGATTGGGCCGATCGACGTTTCGGCGGCTTCGCGTCGTCGGGACTCGCGGGACAGTTCGCGGTCGGTCTCCTGCTTGGCGCGGTTTGGTCTCCCTGCGTCGGCCCAACGCTCGGCGCGGCGTCGCTGCTGGCCTCGCAGGGACACGATCTGCTGCGGGTTGCGCTGACCATGGCCGTGTTCGGCATCGGTGCGGCGTTGCCGCTGATCCTGCTGGGATTGCTGTCGCGCGCGACGCTGACGGGTGTGCGCTCACGCCTGATGTCGGCGGGAAAGCTCGGCAAGGGGTTGCTCGGCGCCACGTTCATCGTGATCGGCGTGGCGATCGTCGGCGGCGCCGACAAGCGAATCGAGGCCGCGCTGGTCGCCGCCTCGCCGCCATGGCTCACCGAGCTGACGACGTCTTTCTAGACCGCCGGCCGCTTCCAACCTAGGCTCAGGCAGTTCTTCCTTTTGGGGGAAGCGATGACCAAACGAGTCGTTTCAAATTTCTCCGTGTCAAATTTCTCCTTGCCGTTCGCCGTGGCGCTCGTGCTCACGATCGCAGCCAATCTGGCGAGCGCCACTGCGGCTCAAATTGTTGCCTTCGGCGCCAGCAATACCGCGGGCCACGGCATCCGATCCGATCAAGCCTGGCCGTCGCGGCTGGAGGCGATGTTGCGCGCCAAGGGTTATCAGGCCACCGTCGCCAATGCTGGAATCAGCGGCGATACCACCGCGGGCATGCTGGAGCGGCTTGATGCGGCGGTACCGGACGGAACCGAACTCGTTATCCTGGCGATCTTTCCCTACAACGATGCCGGCAAGGGTATCAGTCCCGCGGAGCACGAGGCCAATATCCAGAACATCCTGAGCCTGCTCCAGGCCAGGGGCATCAAGACGATTTCTGCAATACCATACGTCGCCGGACTGCCGACGCAATCGGATGGAATTCACCTGACCGCCGAAGCACACGCAACTCTCGCGGCGCGTTTGCTGCCGCAAATCATCGGTGTCATCGGGCACCGCTGACGGTTTTCCCTTCAGAGTCTGCGGCCAGCACCGTGATTTCCGGCCACCGCATCTTCCAGCGCCGGATCTTCGCCTCATAATTGGCGACGGAGAAATTTGGTCCGGGATTGGGCCGGACGATCATGTTGGCGATATCGTCCAATCCGTTCGGCGCATAGACATCGTGACCGCCATGGCGGCGGTGGATTCCGACCTGGGTATTCCTGGTCAGGAAGCGGTCAATGCCTTGCGTCGAGGATTGCAGCGCGGGGTAGGGCAGCCCATGCTTTTCCGGGTACCAGAGATGGACGCGCGCCTGATTGCGCACCTCGATTTTGACGCCGGGTTTCTCGAGCCGGTCCTGCAATTGGCGAATGATCGCATCCTCGGCCTGCCACGAGGTGTCGGGATCGAAATAGAAGATATCGTAATCGTTGATGCCGTGATCGACCGGGCGCGAGGTCAGGACATTCCACACCGTTTGAACGAGGCATCCGGAAACGATCCAGGCATCCGGCAGCGCCAGCCGGAATAACTCGTCGGCAATGGCGTCATTGACGGGATTGCGGAGGCAGGCGGCGAGAAAGTCCTCGGTGTCCATCGGGCTGTGAATGGATGGCAGGATGGGCACGCTTACGCTTTGCCAACCCTGCGATTTGATCCTCAAATCACCGCGGTGAAGAACCGCGCGAGGCGAAAGCCGGACAGCCATGTCCAGATCGGCTGGCTGCGAATTCCCAGGTCCCATGATCCGACCACGGCGTCGGCGCGGCCGACCAGGTCGTCGACCGGAAGCAGTCCGACACCGCCCTGGCGCACCGGGACCCGGCTGTCGGCGGAGTTGTCGCGGTTGTCGCCCATCACGAACAACCGGCCCGGCGGCACCGTCACTTCGGGCGTGTTGTCGAGCCGGCCGTTGTCGTGAAGCTTGAAGATCGCGTGCGAAACACCGCCCGGCAAGGTCTCGATATAACGATAGGCGGGCTCGACCCCGCCATTGTCGTCTTCCGCTTGACCGATGCCGTCGGGTTTCAGCGACGCCGCATGGTCATCGATGAAGAGCTGGCCCTGCCGCATCTGGATACGGTCACCGGGCAAGCCGACGACGCGCTTGACCCAGGCCTGCGACCGGTCTCCGGGCCAGCGGAACACCACCACATCGCCGCGCTTCGGCGTGCCGCCGAACACGCGCCCGGTTTCGGGCAGGGTAATCTGAATCGGCAGCGATGCGGCGCTGTAACCATAGGGATATTTCGACGCCAGCAGCGCGTCGCCGATCAGCAGCGTCGGCTCCATCGAGCCCGATGGCACATAGAACGGTTCGGCGAAGGCGCCCTTGGCGAGGAAGACCGCCAGCACGATCGCGGCGAGCTGCAGCAATTGGCCGCGCCAGCCATGTGCCTTCGGGGCTGCCGTTTCGGTATCTGTCGTCATCCGCCCGTTCCTCCAACCGTAATGCGCTCCATCCGCAGCGTCGGCTGGCCGACGCCGACCGGCACGCCCTGGCCGTTCTTGCCGCAGGTGCCGATGCCGGTATCCAGCGCCAGATCGTTGCCGATCATGGTGATCCGATGCAGGTCGGTCGGCCCGTTGCCGATCAGCATCGCGCCCTTCAGCGGCGCGCCGACCTTGCCGTTTTCTATTCTGTAGGCCTCGGTGCACTGGAACACGTATTTGCCTGAGGTGATGTCGACCTGACCGCCGCCGAAATTCGCGGCGTAGATGCCGTTTTTGACCGAGGCCAGAATTTCCGCGGGGTCGCGGCTGCCCGCCAGCATGTAGGTGTTGGTCATGCGCGGCATCGGCACATGGGCATAGTCCTGGCGCCGGCCGTTGCCGGTCGGCTTCATGTTCATCAGCCTGGCGTTCTGGCGATCCTGCATGTAGCCGACCAGAACGCCGTCCTCGATCAGCACGGTGCGGTTGGTCGGTGTTCCCTCGTCGTCGATCGACAATGAGCCGCGCCGCGCCGCCATGGTGCCGTCATCCACCACCGTGACTCCCTTGGCCGCGACCTGCTGGCCCATCAGGCCGGCGAAAGCCGAGGTCCGCTTGCGGTTGAAATCGCCTTCGAGCCCGTGACCGACCGCTTCATGCAGCATCACGCCGGGCCAGCCGGCGCCAAGCACCACATCCATTTCGCCGGCAGGTGCGGGGACCGATTCAAGATTGACCAGTGCTTCGCGGATCGCGCCGTCGGCGGCCTCGCGCCACGCCTTGGTTTCGATGAAGCGCGCATAGCCTTCGCGGCCGCCATAACCCTTGCTGCCGCTTTCCTGGCGGTCGCCCTGACCGGCGACGACCGAAATATTGGCGCGCACCAGCGGGCGGATATCGCGATAGCTCTCGCCGTCGGGACGGTGGATCTCCACCACCTGCCAGGTCGCGCCGAGACTGACCGTTACCTGCCGCACCCGCGGATCCTTGTCGCGGAGATAGGCATCGATTTCGGCGAGCAGCTTGACCTTGCTTTCGAAGCCCGGCGCATCCAGCGGATTGTCGTCGCCATAGAGCCGCACATTGGTGTGCGCTGGGGCCGCCGCGAATGTCCCGCTATAGCCGCCGCGCACGGCTGCGACCGCGTCGGCGGCGCGGATCAGTGCCGGCAGCGAGACGTCGGAGGAATGGGCGTAGCCGACGGCGTCATCCTTCACGGCGCGCAAGCCGAAACCCTGTGAGGTGTCGTAGGTTGCCTGTTTCAGCCGCCCATTGTCGAACATCAGCGCTTCGGTCTGGCTGTATTCCAGAAACAGTTCGCCATCGTCGGCGCCGGACAGGCTCCGCGCCAGTTCGTTGCGAACCGCATCGCGGTCGAGGTTGGCGCGGTCGAGCAGGGAGGTTGTGGCGGGATTGGTCATGAAGACTCCGGACTTTCTCTTGTCGTCCCGCCAACGCGGGGACCCATAACCGCAGGTTCCAGTGTTTAAGCCAAGGCTTCCTAGCCAAGGCTTCCTAGCCAAGGCTTCCTGAGCCAAGACTTCTTAAAGCAAACACTTCTTAAGCAAAGACTCGCCAGAGCTCATCTTACAACACGGTAACCTGTGGTTATGGGTCCCGGCCGGGACGACGATGATGGAAGATAGTCACGATCGCCGGAAAAAGGGAGGTCTGCCAGAGCCCGGCGAGACACAATGTCTGGCGAGGCACCATGTCCCAAGGCAGCCTGGTCTCAAGGCAGCCTTGGTCTCAAGGCAGTTTGTCATACCCCTCGCCGAGCCCGTTCAAGCTGAGCGGGAAGCCGATGCCCTCTTCGGGGGTCTCGAAGATAATGAAAGTCGCGGTCTTGGCGCTGCGGAGCTGGCCCAACAGCTTGTCGTCCATCACAACTTCGGCAACGCAGCCATTGGGCAGGCAGCGCACGAAGCCGGCGCGGCCGACATCGACATTGTCGAGCTTCAGCCCCAGCCCGGACGGCAGCAGCACGCCGAGCGGCGCCACCACCCGCATCAATTTGCTCTTCTGGTCGGCGGTCTTGAGCACAATGACCGTGAGGCCGGCATTGGAGCGGTCTTCCGCTACCACGCTCTGGATCAGGGCGCATTGCTCGGCCTGCGCGCCCGGAGGGGTGTCGCAGCGGATCTGCCAGTCGCCATGGACCGAGCGCACCGCGCCCTGGGCGCTGGCGGAAGCGGTCAGGCCGAGAAAAAAACTCAGGAAAAACCCGACGGCGAGGGTGCCCAGCCCCCGACTACCGCCCAGCCGACGGCCACCGCGCCCTGCGGCACGGCTCGGCTGGTGTTTCGAAGGCCCTGTCCGGGTCATCCTTCCAGTATTCCCTTGGCCAGATTACCTTGGCAATGTCGGTACGAACATTGGACTGATACGGCAATGACGGCGCCTTGAAGGCAATCCGGCGCCGGGATGGGTCGCGCCGTCGTCGCGAATCAGGTTCCTGTGGAACACGCCATCTGTGCCTACATCGGGCAATTCGCCTGTCAAGCGCAGGCCGGCGACAAATATGACGGTTTCTGCTGATTTCACGGGAAAATGTCGCCGCCGGAGAATAGCCACCACCGCATCGCTCTGCGCCGTACTACTGCATTGCGAGAGCCGCGCGAATTATGGTTTGAGAGGCTGGATTTCGACGCGTTCTAACGATCCGGCCGAAGTACTTCAAACGTACTTCCGGTGGCCGTTTGTCAGGGGGCGGATCGTGCGGCATCTCTCGCCGTCCGGCGGAATGCTTTGGGGTTTTATTAAGGGAGCGCGAGCGGCATGAAGATGTCGAAGGGCCAGATAGGCCGCCGGTTGCTGGGTTTAGCGGTTGTTGGAGCGGCGCTGGTGACGGCCGGCGGGACGGCATTCGCCGAATTGGGACAGCCCGCGCCCTGGGAATTCAAGCTGCAGGGATCGGCCACGCAGGTGATGGACGACATCACCTCGTTCCATAACTGGCTGCTGATCACGATCACGCTGATCACGCTGTTTGTTCTGGCGCTGCTGGCGATCATCGTGGTGAAGTTCAACGCCAAGGCCAATCCGGTCCCGTCCAGGACCACCCACAACACCCTGATCGAGGTCGCCTGGACCCTGATCCCGGTGCTGATCCTGGTGGCCATCGCGGTGCCGTCGTTCCGGCTCTTGTTTCTGGAACTCGACATTCCAAAGGCCGATTTGACCATCAAGGCGACCGGCAAGCAGTGGTACTGGAGCTACGCCTATCCCGATAACGGCAAATTCGAATTCGATTCTCTGTTGGCGTGCGATGAAGCGCGCCAGAAGTGCCAGGAACCGCGGCTGCTGACGGTCGACAATGAAGTAGTCGTCCCCGTCAACAAGGTGGTCCGGGTCGAGACCACGGGCGCCGACGTCATCCATTCCTTCGCGGTGCCGGCCTTCGGCATCAAGATCGACGCGATTCCGGGTCGCCTCAACGAGACCTGGTTCAAGGCCAACAAAGTTGGCGTCTACTACGGCCAGTGCTCGGAATTGTGCGGCAAGGACCACGCCTACATGCCGATCGCGGTGCGGGTGGTGAGCGATCAGGATTTCGCGGCCTGGGTTGAGACCGCGAAAAAGAAATTTGCGGCCAACCCGGCGAATGCGTTCGCCTCGGCGGCCGAAGCCGCGCATTGAGCCCCGGGACTTAGTTAAGACAAGTCTCAGTAAGACTTGACTTAGTAAGACCTGGGCTCACGCGCATCGACGGGACAAGAGCGACGGGACCGCAAGGCCCACAAGACTGCAAGGCAGGATTTGAAAATGGCAACGACCGCAGCAACACCGGCTCACACCGATCACGCCCATGACGATCACGCACACGACCATCCGACCGGCTGGCGGCGTTTCGTCTATTCGACCAACCACAAGGACATCGGCACGATGTACCTGGTGTTTGCGATCATCGCAGGCGTCATCGGCGCGGCGATGTCGATCGCGATCCGCGCCGAACTGATGTTCCCGGGCGTGCAGATTTTCCACAACACCCATACCTACAACGTGTTCGTGACCTCGCATGGCCTGATCATGATCTTCTTCATGGTGATGCCGGCGATGATCGGCGGCTTCGGCAACTGGATGGTGCCGCTGATGATCGGCGCGCCCGACATGGCGTTCCCGCGCATGAACAACATCTCGTTCTGGCTGCTGCCGGCCTCGTTCGCGCTGCTCATTATCTCCACCTTCGTCGAGGGTGAACCCGGCGCCAACGGCGTCGGCGCCGGCTGGACCCTGTACGCGCCGCTGTCGACCTCGGGCCACCCGGGCCCGGCGGTCGATTTCGCCATTCTGTCGATCCATCTGGCCGGCGCCTCGTCGATCCTCGGCGCCATCAACTTCATCACCACCATCTTCAACATGCGCGCGCCGGGCATGACGCTGCACAAGATGCCGCTGTTCGTGTGGTCGATCCTGGTCACCGTGTTCCTGCTGCTGCTGTCGCTGCCGGTGCTCGCCGGCGCGATCACGATGCTGCTCACCGACCGCAATTTCGGCACCACGTTCTTCTCCGCCGAGGGCGGCGGCGATCCGGTGCTGTTCCAGCATCTGTTCTGGTTCTTCGGTCACCCCGAAGTCTACATCCTGATCCTGCCGGGCTTCGGCATGGTCAGCCAGATCGTCTCGACCTTCTCCAAGAAACCGGTGTTCGGTTATCTCGGCATGGCCTATGCGATGGTCGCGATCGGCGGCATCGGCTTTGTGGTGTGGGCGCACCACATGTACACGGTCGGCATGTCCTCGGCGACCCAGGCCTACTTCGTCGCCGCGACCATGGTGATCGCGGTGCCGACTGGCGTGAAGATCTTCTCGTGGATCGCCACCATGTGGGGCGGCTCGATCGAGTTCAAGACGCCGATGCTGTGGGCGATCGGTTTCATCTTCCTGTTTACGCTGGGCGGCGTCACCGGCGTCGTGCTCGCCAATGCCGGCGTCGACCGCGTGCTGCAGGACACCTATTACGTGGTCGCGCATTTCCACTACGTGCTGTCGCTGGGCGCGGTGTTCGCGATCTTCGCCGGCTGGTACTACTGGTTCCCGAAAATCACCGGCTACATGTATTCGGAGAACATCGGAAAGCTGCACTTCTGGGTCACCTTCGTCGGCGTCAACCTGGTGTTCTTCCCGCAGCACTTCCTCGGCCTCTCCGGCATGCCGCGCCGCTACGTCGATTATCCCGACGCCTTTGCCGGCTGGAATCTGGTGTCCTCGATCGGCTCCTTTATCTCCGGGTTCGGCGTACTGATTTTCATCTACGGCGTGATCGAAGCGTTCATGCGCAAGGAACAGGCCGCCGACAATCCGTGGGGCGTCGGCGCCACCACGCTGGAATGGACGCTGCCGTCGCCGCCGCCGTTCCATCAGTTCGAAGTGCTGCCGCGGATACGATAATACGAATGCGCGGCGCGATGATTGCGCCGCGCCGCCAGGAAGCGAGACCTTAGGAAGCGAGACCTGCCGTGTCGGTTGTCGATCACAACGCCGTCGAGCTGTCGGCGAGAATTTCGGAAGTTCGGATTTCCGAGGCCGAGGTTGCGGATTATTTCGCGCTGTTGAAGCCGCGGGTAATGTCGCTGGTGATCTTTACCGCGCTGGTGGGTCTGGTGATCGCGCCGGGCCACGTCCATCCGGTGCTGGCCTTCACCTCGATCCTTTGCATCGCGGTCGGCGCCGGCGCCGCGGGTGCCCTGAACATGTGGTACGAGGGCGATATCGACGCCCTGATGTCGCGTACCGCCAACCGGCCGATTCCACGCGGACGCATTACCCCGCCGGAAGCGCTGGCGTTCGGAATGACGCTGGCGTTTTTCTCGGTGATGACGCTGGGCATCCTGGTCAATTGGTTCGCCGGCGCGCTGCTTGCCTTCACGATCTTCTTCTACGTCGTGATCTATACCATCGCGCTGAAACGCTGGACTGCGCAGAACATCGTGATCGGCGGTGCCGCCGGCGCGCTGCCACCGGTGGTGGCATGGGCGGCGGCGACCGGCTCGCTGTCGGTCGAACCGCTGCTGTTGTTCCTGATCATCTTCTTCTGGACCCCGCCGCATTTCTGGGCGCTGGCGCTGTTTCGCTCCGACGACTACGCCCGCGCCGGGGTGCCGATGCTGCCGGTGGTCGCCGGTCCCGACGCCACCCGGCTGCAGATCCTGCTCTATACGGTCGTGCTGGTCGCGGTCGCCTTCGCGCCTTGGCCGCTCGGTTATTTCGACGCGGTCTACGGCGTGACCTCGCTGGTTCTCGGCGCCGGCATGCTGGCGCTGGCCATCAACGTCTACCGGCACCGCGCAGGCCACGAAGCGGCGCGCGCGACGCGAAGGCTGTTTGCGTTCTCCATCTTTTATCTGTTCGCATTGTTCGCGACCCTGCTGCTTGAGGTCGTCGTTCATGCGATCGCGCCGTCGATCTGGTAGGGGGCGCATGGCGAGCGGATGGACAACAAGCCGAAGCCGAACGGAATCGTTCTCACCGAGGCGCAGCAGAGGAGCCGCCGCCAGCGTTCGATCGCCATCGCGCTGGCGCTCGGCGTCCTCGTCGTGCTGTTTTTCGCGGTCACCATGGTCAAGGGGCCGGCCGTGCTCGTGCGGCCACTATGACCAGAACAGTGTAATCGGGTGATGTGACCGACATGGAGCATGAACCGACGATGCCGCAACCGCCGGCCGCCAGCCAGAAGACGGTTACGCGCCGCGAACCGGGTTCGCGCCGCGGGCTGGGTCGCGATGCGATGGTGGCGGCGATCTGCGGCTTTGTCGTGGTGCTGATGGTCGGCGCGTCCTATGCGGCGGTGCCGTTCTACAATTGGTTCTGCCGCGCCACCGGCTTCAACGGCACCACCCAGGTCGCAACCGCGGCGCCGACTTCCACGCCGCTGGCGCGCAAGATCGCGGTGCGCTTCGATTCCAATGTCGCCGGCGGGCTGCCGTGGAAGTTCGAGCCGGAACAGACCGAAATCGAAATCAGGATCGGCGAAGTGGTCACCGTGTATTACACCGTGACCAATCAATCGGCGCGGACCACCACCGGGCAGGCCGCCTATAATGTGGCGCCGCTGACGGTCGGCAAGTATTTCCAGAAGATCAACTGCTTCTGCTTCACCGAACAGACCATGGCCCCCGGCGAAGTCAGGCAGATGCCCGTGGTGTTTTACGTCGACCCGTCGGTGGTCGAGGACGGCGACAATGACGGGCTGAACACCATCACCTTGTCCTATACCTTCTACCCCGTGCGCGAGCCGGCGGCGAAACCGCTGGCGGCGAGCGAACCGGACAAGGTCAAGGGGAGCTTGTGAGGGAAGCCTTTAAAGGAAACGTCCGATCGCGGCGATCCGTGATGGCCGCGATCCGGGTGTCCCGGGAATTGATTTTTGAGACAAAACCGTGCCGAATGGCACGGCACCGCTAACGGAGAGACCGCAATGGCTACGGCGCAAGTCAAGCAACACGACTACCACCTCGTCGATCCGAGCGCGTGGCCGATCATCGGCTCCGTCTCGGCGTTCATCATGGCGGTCGGCGCGATCACCTGGATGCATCACATGACTTCGGCGGCGCCGGTTATTTTCGGCATCGGCGTCATCGGCGTGCTCTACACCATGACGGGCTGGTGGATGGACGTGATCCGCGAGGCGCAGTACAAGGGCGATCACACCCGCGTGGTGCAGATCAGCCATCGTTACGGCATGATCCTGTTCATCGCCTCCGAAGTGATGTTCTTCGTCGCCTGGTTCTGGGCGTTCTTCAACTCGTCGCTGTTTCCCGGCGATCCCGTCCATGCCACCCGCGACGCGCTGTTCGGCGGGGTATGGCCGCCGAAGGGCATTGAGGCCTTCAGTCCCTGGCATCTGCCGCTGCTCAACACGCTGTTGCTGCTGACCTCGGGCACCACGGTGACCTGGGCGCACCACGCGCTGCTCGAGAACGATCGTCAGGGGCTGAAATACGGGTTGATCCTCACCATCCTGCTCGGCGCCACCTTCACCTGCGTGCAGGCCTATGAATACAGCCACGCCGCGTTCGCCTTCTCGGGCAATGTCTATGGCGCGACTTTCTTCATGGCGACAGGCTTCCACGGTTTCCACGTGCTGGTCGGCACCATTTTCCTGATCGTATGCCTGGCGCGCGCCTATGCCGGCCAGTTCACCCCGACCCAGCACCTCGGCTTCGAGTTCGCCGCCTGGTACTGGCACTTCGTCGACGTGGTGTGGCTGTTCCTGTTCGTCTGCATCTATGTCTGGGGCACCGGCGGCGGCCGCCTGGTGGGCGCCGAGTAGCCTGTCGCCACATATGCTACAAGGGGCGGCCGCGGGGCCGCCCTTTTTGTTTTGCGAAAGGACCCTCCCATGCCCGATCAGGAATTACCGACGGTGGCGCAGAGCGCGCTGCGCGGCATCGCCTGCAGATGCCCGCGCTGCGGCAAGGGCAAATTGTATTCCGGGTTTCTGACGCTGCGGCCGAATTGCGCCGCTTGCGGGCTCGACTATGCCTTCATCGATTCCGGCGATGGCCCTGCGGTTTTCCTCATCATGATTGCAGGCGCGATCGTGGTCGGCTGCGCGCTGATCGTGGAGGTGAAATACCAGCCGCCGTTCTGGGTTCACGCCGCATTGTGGCTGCCGCTGATTCTCGCGACCACGCTGCTGCCGATGCGCTCGATGAAATCGCTGCTGATTGCGCTGCAGTTTCATCACAAGGCCGCGGAAGGCCGGGTGATCGATCGCGAACCGAAATGATTGCCATGTCCGGAAACCGGCGCAACGCCGCGGGCTTCGGCGCCTTCACGCTGTTGATGGTGGCGCTGTTCGTGGGACTCGGGGTGTGGCAATTGCAACGCCGGATCGAGAAGCATGCCCTGATCGCCGCACTGACCGAACAGCTCGCGGCACCACCGCAAGGGCTGCCGTCGCCTTCGCAGTGGAACACGCTTAAACCCGCCAGCGACGAATTCCGCCGCGTCCGTTTTGCCGCGACCTATCAGCCGCTGCCGGATGCGATGGTCTACAGTTCCGGCTCCGCCGTGCGCGGCGACATTTCCGGTCCCGGCACCTGGGCCTTCCTGCCGGCGCGGCTTTCCGATGGCGAGACCATCGTGGTCAATGCCGGCTTCGTGCAGAACACCATGCAGGACCGCGACGTCGAGGATCGCGCGGTGGCGCGGCTGATCACCCATGAGCCGGTGATGTTGACCGGCTACATCCGCTTTCCGGAAGCCGCGGGCGTGCTGACGCCTAAGGAAAATACGGCGAAGCGGCTGTGGTTCACCCGGGATCACCTGGCAATGGCTCGCGCGCTCGGATGGAGCGAGGGCGACAAGCCGGTCGCGCCGTTCTACATCGACCTCGAGCAGCCGGCGCCAGTGAGCGGCGTCCCAAAACCCGGCCCGCTGGAGGTCCATCTCAAGGACGATCACATGCAATACGCCATCACCTGGTTCGGACTGGCGGTGGCGGTGGTGATGGCGTTCGGGGTGTGGCTGTGGGGGCAACGGCGGGCGTCATCATCCCGCGCGTAGGGGGCGGCCTTCGCGGCTGGTACGCTCTGAAACGCATCGCGGACGGCGTCCGCCGCGCAAGCGCGGCGGTACGTCAACAACTCAATAGCAGGCGCGGGGATCGGCGGGCACGTATTGGCCCGAGGGGTAGCGATAATAGCAGTTGCCCTGCGCCAGATAGTAACCGGGCCTTGAAGCCGCCTGGGCGCCGACGATCGCTCCGGTCACGCCACCGGCGGCCGCGCCGGCAATCACGCCGCCCGGCCGGCCCGTGAGCAAACCTCCCAGTAACCCGCCGACGATGGCGCCTCCGGCCGCACTTGCGGCAGGATCCGGCGGCGGTGGCGGCGCATAGGCTCCAGGCGGCGGTGGATATCCGTCGTCCGGCGGTCCGTCGGCAATGTCGTCCATGACCTCGACATCGGACACGTAGGTGGGCGGACCATCCATCTGCTGCGGATAGAAGTACCAGACGCCTCCGACATCCCACCACCAGCCGTCACGTCCGTTATGCATTTCGTGGTGCCAGCGTCCACCTTCCCAGGCGATGCGTCCGTGATAGGGGTGTCCGCCGAAATTGCGCGCGCGGACATTGCCCCGGGCCACATGGGCGTTCTGTGGTCCGTGGCCTGACGCTGCCCCCTGGTGTACCGGACCCGGACCGGCCCCCTGATGTACTGGACCCGCGCCGGCCCCCTGATGTACTGGGCCCGCGCCGGTCCCCTGATGGACGACACCCGCCCCAGCCCCCGCCGCCGGATGCCCCGGGGCAGCATGGGCTGCGGGCTTGGCCGCACCTTTTGGCGGAGGACCGTTGGGTTCCGCCTGCGCCGACAGCGCAAATACGGTCACAAGCGATACCAAAGGAAGCACGATCCTAGCGCGTCTGGACGTTTTCATTTTCGCTTTCCCTCCACTGCCATGCCGATGTTGCCCCAAGCATACCGAAATTGGCAGATGCCATAGATGCTGTTGCGCCCATGGGCGTCACCTGCGGCCACTGCTTTGCATCGCCTTATCGCGTCCGCGACAATCTGACCAGATTCACGCCCTTTGTCTTGTTAAGAATCTGTAACAGCCGGCCCGGGTGGACGTGATCGGCCGATGATACAGAAGGCATTTTTGTGATGCGGCAAATGCCAAGAGAACGCCGCCGCGGTAGCAAACTTTCGACACACGATGGCGGCGAAAACAGATGATCCGACATGACGCGTGCTGCGAAGGCTGATGACCTGTTCCGGTTTGCCGTCGTGCACATATTCAAAGGGGCCTTCGTGTCGCACAAACTGTTCCGCTCGATCCTGTTGGCCTGCCTGTTCGCCTGCGCGTTGTTGTTCTTCCCTGCCTTGGCTCAGGCCGGCGCGGCGCCTGAGCCGGCTAGCCCAGCCACGAACCACGCCGATGCGTTGACGCCCGATCAGGCGCGGCGGGCGCTCGATGCGCTTCAGGACGACAAGAAGCGCGCCCAGATCATCGACACGCTTCGCGCGATCGCCAATGCCTCGCCGCAGGCGCAGGCCGCGTCAGCTGCGCCCGAACAGCAAGCCGCCATTCCGCTCACGGCGGACAGCCTTGGCGCACAGCTCTTGTTGACGGTGTCCGAACAGGTCAGCGAGGTCTCACACCAGGTTGCCGATATGGCGCGGACCCTGACTCACTTCCCGGCGTTCTACTACTGGATCGTGCGGACGGCCAACGATCCGTCCGCCTATGATCAGTTGCTCGAGATCGCCTGGAAACTGGCGTTGGTATTCGGCTGCGCCTTCGCCGCCGAATGGCTGATCTTGCGTGTCATCCAGCGGCCGGTGGCGCTGCTGGAAGCACGCTTGCCGCAAACGGCGGGCGCCCAAACGCCGTATGTCCCCGAGCGGACGCCGGCCGTGATCGATCCGCCTGGCTCCGCGGCGGAGGTAGCCGCGGAGCCTGAACATCGTCAACGGCGTCGCAGCCTGGCGCGCGTCTGGCAGTCGCTGCTCAGGCTGCCGTTCGTGCTGGGGCGTCTCCTGCTCGAGCTGCTCCCGGTGCTCGTCTTCGTCGGTGTCGCCATGATGTTGCTGGGTACCGGGATCGGCGATCTCGCAACGACCCGGCTCGTGATCCTCGCCGTCGTCAATGCCTACGCGCTGTCGCGCGGGCTGATCTGTGTGGTGCGGGCGCTGGCGGGGCCTTTCGGTCTGTTTCGCGTTCGTGCCGAGACCGCGGCCTACATCGAAATCTGGACGCGGCGTATCGTCACCGTCGGCGTGTCGGGCATCGCCTTTGCCAATGTCGCGCTGCTGCTGGGCTTGCATCGCGCCGGCTACCTGGCGTTGCTGCGTCTGGTGATGCTGGTCGTCCATCTCTTTATTGTCATCATCATCCTGCAGTGCCGCCGCCAGGTCGCCGAGGCGATTCGCGCGCCGGCTGGCCGCGAGGGAACGGCGGCCAGGCTACGCAATCGTATCGCCGGCCTGTGGCACTATCCTGCGATTGTTCTGGACCTGGCACTATGGGCGGTGTGGGCGCTCAATATCCGCAACGGCTACTCGCTGCTGCTGCAATATTTTGCCGGAACCGTCGCGGTCGCACTGATCACCCGTATCGCCACCATCGCGGCGCTCAGCCTGATCGATCGCGGTTTTCGTATCAGCCCGGATATCCTGCAGCGTTTCCCCGGTCTCGAAGCCCGCGCCAATCGCTATCTGCCGCTACTCCGCAAAATAGTTTCGGCGATCATCGCTTTCATCGGCTTTGTTGCGCTGCTTGAAGTCTGGGGCGTGGATGCCATCGTCTGGTTCTATGGCGACCAGATCGGCAGCCGGCTGCTGTCGGCGGTAGCGACGATCGGCATCGCCGCACTTGCGGCGGCGGCGATCTGGGAGGCCAGCAATGCGCTGATGGATCGCAAGCTTACGGCCCTGTCGCGCGACGGTCACTTCGCTCGCGCGGCGCGGCTGCGTACCTTTCAGCCGATGCTGCGAACCGCGCTGCTGTGCCTGATCGTCACGGTAGTTGGCTTGACGGCGCTGAGCGAAATCGGCGTCAATGTCGCGCCGCTTTTGGCGGGCGCCGGGATCGTCGGTATCGCCATCGGCTTCGGCTCGCAGAAACTGGTGCAGGATCTCATTACCGGGCTGTTTCTGCTCCTGGAAAATACCGTCCAGGTCGGTGACAACGTCACGGTGTCCGGTCTCACAGGGACCGTCGAGAACGTTTCGATCCGCACCATTCGTCTGCGGGCCGCCGATGGCTCGGTCCATATCGTGCCTTTCAGTGCCGTGACGACGCTTACCAATGCAAGCCGTGGCGCCGGCAACGCGGCGGTCAGCGTCAACGTCTCCTACAAGGAAGACACCGACCGCGCCGGCCAGATCCTGAAGGACATTGTCGCTGAAATGCGTCACGAGCCCGAATACCGGCAGGCGATCCGCGGCGATCTCGAATTGTGGGGCGTCGACAAGGTGGACGGTTCGATGGCGTCGATCGTCGGCCAGATTCGCTGCACCGACAGCGGTCGCTGGCCGGTGCAGCGCGAATTCAATCGCCGCATGAAGCGGCGATTCCAGGAGCGCGGAATCGAGATCGCTTCCGCTGCCCAAACCATTCTGATGCAGATTCCAGCACCTGCCGACGTGGCCGCGGATTCGAAGCCTCGATGGGCGGCGGGATAGGGCATGATGAGACTAGACTGATCCGCAAAGGCAACGGCAGCGCGCTCCCTCGCACGGTGCCGGCCGAGCGGCCACCGAAGGCACGGTGACATAGAAGTGCGCGCGTCTTATGGGCTCCAGGCTGCCCCAAAACTCATTTGCTCTTTGCTGCCGGCAAGGACATCCATCCCGGCAAGCTGGGGAATTGTATCGTTTTCATCGGCATGAGACCTGCTCCACGCTGCCATGAAGCAATCTCGTCCAGCGCCCATGTGCCGGATGCGCTCGTCAGCGCAAAATAGAGGTCCATCACTGCCGGAATGCCGCCGCCCGCGCCGGGATGGGAAGCCCGGATAAAATCGCCGATGGCGTACACGCCGCCGGGTGTGAGCGCGCGGGCCACACGCCGCGCGAGATCGGCGTTCTGTTCTGGCGAGAAATGGTGTACGAGATTGTTGATCATCACGACATCAAAAGTTGCCTCGCCGAGATCGTCCGCCAACGCATCGCCGATTTTGTGCTTCACGCGCTCGCCGAGCCCCTCTTGCTGCGCGATTTCGCTCGCGCGGTCCACCGCGCCCGGCAGTTCGAGGATGGTGGCGACGAGCGCGGGATGGCGCTTGCACAATTCGGTCGAGTACAGCCCGTGCGAACCGCCGATGTCGAGAAGCCGCGTCGCGCCTTGCGGCACGGGCATGCGCTTGGCGAGTTCGACAGCCGGATTGGCGGCGACGTCGCGCATGCCGTTCTGATAGATCGCCCATTCCTGGGCGTTCATATGCGAGTGAAAATCGAGCGGCTTGCCGCTGCGTACGAACTCTCCGATCTTGCCGACCAAATCCCATTCGATCGACTGGAACGCGAGTTTGGCGACGACCGAACTCGGGCTCGATCGCAGCAACCATTTTCTCATCGAAGCCGGCAAATCGTATTTGCCGTCACGCCAGCTAGCGTAGCCAATGCCAACGAGACATTCGAGGAGATGCTTCGTCGCCTTGGGATCGGTTCCGCACACGGCAGCGACGGCCTCGGCTGTCTGATTACCCTTGCCGAGGGCCTCAAACACCCCGACTTCGGCCGCCACCATGATGGCGCGCGCAGCGGTGAAAGCAATTTGCGTATCGAGGAGCGGACGGGGAACGAGATTTGCGATGAGCGCAATGCGCTCCATCAAATTTTCGGCGCGTGGCGCGAGCTTCATGGCTTCCCCCGTGCTGAGCCATGGCAGGATCATTGCCGAGTGCACGCAGACAGTCAATGCCCGCTCGGACCGGCATCGCTGCGCGGCCTAAATCCCCTTTTCTCTCCTGTTGAGATCGTTACGAGCTCATGTCTGCCCTCCGTTCGCGGATTATTTCCATGCAACGTGATCTCTT
This sequence comes from uncultured Pseudomonadota bacterium, assembly GCA_963727225.1. GTDB lineage: Bacteria > Pseudomonadota > Alphaproteobacteria > Rhizobiales > Xanthobacteraceae > Bradyrhizobium. The sequence continues at coordinate 42,132 of CAVSFN010000015.1, forward strand.
TCACATTGGCGTGCGGTGATGCGTGATAGTCAAATTGCAATCAGCACAACAAAGATATTCGCGGGAGTGGATGCCAGAAGGAAAGTCATTTTAGCACAATCAGGAAGGTGTCCCATGCAAAAGCCCTTCGCCTATTCGCCGGCCCACAAAATTGCTCAAAATTTTATTTTAACCAGACGGCAAATCCTGATCATCGCGGTAGCCGGCGCAATCCTGCTGTCCATGATCAGTCTGGAGTTCCTCAACATGCAATACGGCGAAAGCCACTCCGTCGCGCGCAGTTCCCTTTCGTCATCCAGCGAGCTTTCAACGGGTATGCCGCTCCCGTAGCTAAAGCGTTTTCCAGCGAAGCGGATACGGGTTCGCGTGAAGAAAACGCGTCAAATAAGGAACTAGAGCCTCCGTTCCGATTCAATCGGAACGGAAAAGGCAACACGCCTGATTGATTCCCGTTCGCCCGCTGCCGGTCCGGTTGGTTTGTGGCCGGCGCTGTCCGAGGAAGGAGCAGGCTCGCCATCAGCAACATCATCCTGTTGTTCTTGTGCATGCTGATCGGGGTAGCGCTACGGCGGTGTCGGCGTGTCCCCGACAATGCTTCGTTGAAGAAAGATGCGATGGAGTGTTCAAAGCCGGCGGTTATATCGATCCCCGAAGCTTCATCCGGAATGACGTTTGAGGAAAAATTCTCCCGTGGGATCAACGTGATTTGCCCTGTCCAGTCCTGTCCGCAAAAATATTCCCACTTCTCATTTGACCCAAATCACTTCTACATCCGCCGCCGTTCCGTCCCCATGCAGGGGCGTATCGCGATCGTCACGGACGCGGGATGGAATGCGGTGGACGCGGGCTGCGCTTTTGACGAGAGGCGCCTGGCTCGCGGACGGTGAAGTCGTGTGGTCCTGACGCCTCGACGCCGGCGTCAAGCTTTGCGGAGCGATCCGCGAGGCGACGGTGACAAGAAAGCCCGATCGCCGGGGAGAGCGCGAAGCAGCCGTTAAAACCATCGCGCAGGGAATGCCGGGCGTTCCGGTGAACCTGTAGCGACTAACTCGCATGCTTTTTTTGTTGCATGCGAGGCTGCGGGTGCAGCGGGCACCCGGCATTCCCCGCGCCCTGATTGCTCATGGCGCGAAACGTTCAAGCACAACTCGGGCATATGGTGCCGCGGGAACGCGAAGGTACGTCTTGATGTCATGGCGAGGAGCCGACGGGTCGTGCGAATGCGCGATGACGGGCTCCGCGACATAAGCAGTCCATGCTTGCTTGTTGTGCCGCTGCCGCGTGGTGGTACGGGCACGGTGCAAAGAGCGCCTTTGGCCTGCCCCGCGGGTGGTCATACGGGCTACCCTTTGACGCCCCGATCTTCTATGGTGCCCCGCGAGTTCGCACCGTGCGAACCCGATAAATCATGGATATCAAAGGTTTGGGCAGGAGGCCCGGCGCCTTTGGAGGGCGGTTTGACGCGGTATATTTCGACGCGGGGGGAGGCTCCCGCTCTGGGCTTCTGCGACGTGATGCTGACCGGGCTGGCCCGCGACGGCGGCCTCTACGTGCCCGAAACCTGGCCGCAGTTTGCGCCGGAAACCATCGCGGGGTTCTTCGGCCGGCCCTATTGGGAAGTCGCGGTCGAGGTGATCCGCCCGTTTATCGGCGGCGAAATCACCGACGCGGATCTCGGTCGCATGGCCAACGAGGCCTATGCCACGTTCCGCCATCCGGCGGTGGTGCCGTTGACCCAGATCAGTCCGCATCAATTCGTGCTGGAGTTGTTTCACGGCCCGACCCTGGCGTTCAAGGACGTCGCGATGCAGCTGATCTCGCGATTGATGGATCACGTGCTGGCCCAGCGCGCGCAGCGCACCACCATCGTGGTCGCCACCTCGGGCGATACCGGGGGTGCCGCGGTCGATGCGTTCAAGGGCCTCGAGAATGTCGATTTGATCGTGCTGTTTCCGCATGGACGCATCTCGGACGTGCAGCGGCGGATGATGACGACCACCGGCGCCAACAACGTTCACGCCCTGGCCGTCGAAGGCACCTTCGACGATTGCCAGGCGATCGTGAAGGGGCTGTTCAATCATCACGGCTTTCGCGACGCGGTTTCGCTGTCAGGCGTCAATTCCATCAACTGGGCGCGGATCGTCGCCCAGGTGGTCTACTATTTCACTTCCGCGGTGGCACTTGGCGCGCCGTTGCGGCAGGTGGATTTCACGGTGCCGACCGGGAATTTCGGCGACATCTTTGCAGGGCTCGTCGCCAAGCGGATGGGCTTGCCGGTGCGTTGGCTGCGGATCGCCGCCAACGTCAATGATATCCTGCCGCGCACGCTCAAGACCGGCATCTATGAAGTCCGCGAGGTGCACGCCACGGCTTCGCCATCGATGGATATCCAGGTCTCGTCGAATTTCGAGCGGCTGTTGTTCGAGGCCAGCCGCCGCGACGCCGGCGTGGTTCGCCGGCTGATGGGGTCGCTGAAGCAGTCCGGACGTTTCGTGCTGCCCGACGCGGTGCTGGCTGATATCCGCGAGGAATTCGACGCCGGCCGCGCCAATGAGACCGAAACCAGCGCGGCGATCCGCGCCGCCTGGCGCGAGGCCGGCACGCTGGTCGATCCGCATACCGCGGTGGCATTGGCGGTGGCCGATCGCGACACCTCGGATTCCAGAATTCCCAACATCGTGCTGTCGACCGCGCATGCCGCGAAATTTCCCGATGCGGTAGAGGCCGCCTGCGGCGTGCGTCCGGAATTGCCGGCCTGGCTCGAGGGACTGATGACCAGGCCCGAACATATCAAAGTCATGAAGAACGATCAGGCGGAAGTCGAGCGGTTCGTAAAATCGGTGAGCCGCGCCGCCAAACAAGGAGTTACCGGATGAGCGTCGATGTCACCAAGCTTCCCTCCGGCCTGACCGTCATCACCGATACCATGCCGCATCTGGAGACCGCGGCGCTCGGGGTGTGGGCAGGGGTCGGCGGCCGCGACGAAAAGCCCAACGAGCACGGCATCTCCCATCTGCTCGAACACATGGCGTTCAAGGGCACCGCGCGGCGCTCGTCGCGGGAAATCGTCGAGGAAATCGAGGCGGTCGGCGGCGATCTCAACGCCGGCACCTCGACCGAAACCACGGCCTATTACGCGCGGGTGATGAAGGCCGATGTGCCGCTGGCGCTCGACGTGCTCGCCGACATTCTCGCCAATCCGTCCTTCGTGCCGGACGAACTGGAGCGCGAAAAGAGCGTCATCGTGCAGGAGATCGGCGCGGCGCAGGATACCCCCGACGACGTGGTGTTCGAGCATCTCAACGAATTGTGTTACCCGGACCAGCCGATGGGACGCTCGTTGCTGGGAACGGCAAAGACCCTGAAAGGCTTCGACCGCGATACGCTGCGCGGCTACCTTTCGAAGCATTATCGCGGGCCCGACATGGTGGTGGCCGCCGCAGGCGCGGTCGATCACAAGCGGGTGGTGGAGGAAGTGACGCAGCGCTTCTCGAGCTTCGGCGGCGCGCCGGCGCCGAAACCGCAACCGGCGATGTTCGGCAAGGGCGGCTCCCGCGTCGTGCAGCGCGAACTCGAGCAGGCGCATCTGACGCTGGCGCTGGAGGGCGTGCCGCAAACCGATCTGTCGCTGTTCAGCCTGCAGGTCTTCACCAACACGCTTGGCGGCGGGATGTCGTCGCGGCTGTTCCAGGAAGTGCGCGAAAAGCGCGGGCTGTGCTATTCGATCTACACCTTCCATGCGCCATATTCCGACACCGGATTCTTCGGGCTCTATACCGGCACCGATCCCGGCGATGCGCCGGAAATGATGGAGGTGATCGTCGATGTCATCAATGACGCAGTCGAAACCCTGACCGAAGCCGAGGTCGCGCGCGCCAAGGCGCAGATGAAGGCCGGGCTGTTGATGGCGCTGGAGAGCTGCAGCTCCCGCGCCGAACAGCTGGCGCGTCACATGCTGGCCTATGGGCGTCCGCTGACGGTGGAAGAACTGGTGACGCGGATCGACGCCGTGAGCGTGGAATCGACGCGAAACGCGGCGCGCGGGCTGTTGTCGCGCAGCCGGCCCGCGGTGGTCGCGCTGGGCAGCGGCAGGGGTCTGGACACCGCGGTCGGTTTTGCGGAAGGATTGACCAGGTCGATGGCCAAGGCGCGCCTGCATTGAAGGCGCGGCGGCGCATTGAATCGGATTCGGGCACGGGAGTGTGAGGCATGGCCCTGTTTCGTTTGCCATCCAGCGGATTGGCGGCACTCGCCCCGCGCGGTCACGGCCTGTTGCTGCGCGCGCCGCAGATGTCGGATTTTCTGCAATGGGCGCACTTGCGCGAATCGAGCCGCGACTACCTGACGCCGTGGGAGCCGATCTGGCCGTCCGACGATCTGACCCGCTCGGGCTTCCGGCGGCGGCTGCGCCGCTATGCCGAGGACATCGCCGCCGACCGATCCTATCCGTTCCTGGTGTTCCGGGAATCCGATGGCGCCATGATCGGCGGCGTCACGCTGGCGAATGTCCGCCGCGGCATCGTGCAGGCGGGGACGATCGGGTACTGGGTCGGGCAGCCCCACGCCCATCGCGGTTACATGACGGCGGCGCTGCGCGTGCTGCTGCCGTCGCTGTTCGGCGAACTCAATCTGCACCGCATCGAGGCCGCCTGCATTCCCAGCAACGCGCCCTCGATCCGGGTGCTGGAGAAATGCGGCTTCGACCGCGAGGGCCTGGCGCGGCGCTATCTCTGCATCAATGGTGTCTGGCAGGACCACCTCCTGTTCGGCCTGCTGCATGAGGATTTTCGCGGCTAACCCTGTTTTCCGGATTTTGCAGCGCGCCATGGGTTCGCCGCCATTGCGCTGTTATAAGGCGCGCTTGCGCGCTCCCCTTCGAGGGGCGTTAGATGTATGAAATACCTTGGGAACGTCTGGATGATGGGGTACGGGCTGACGATGCGGACGAGGGTTGCCGGCCGGCGTCATTTGCGTGGCGCGCTGACGCTTGCGATGGCCGGCGCCCTGCTGTTGGGGTGCGGTGGCGGCAGTTCGTTCGGCGACAATTCCAGTTGGTTCGGCGAGTTGTTCGGCGGGAGAGGCGAGGCGCCGCCGCCGCCGGTGGACCATGAATTGTTGTGTCCCCCGGTGCGCATCCGCCCCGGCGCGTCCACGTTTGCGGTAGGCTTGCCGGGCAAGCAGGCTTCCGGTGCCGATCTGCGTTACCAGGCGACGATCTCGCGCACCGCGCGCGATTGCACCCAAACCGGCGATCAGATCACCGCGCAAATCGGCATTCAGGGCCGCGTCATATCCGGCCCGGCCGGAAGTCCGGCGACGGTTGAAGTTCCGATTCGCGTCGCGGTAGTAGAAGGCGGCGTTCAGGAGCGGACGATCGCGACCAAGGTCTACCGCACGACGGTATCGATGTCGGCTGCCGGCAACGAACCGTTCAGTCTGGTTGCCGAGGATATCGTATATCCGGTGCCGAGCGCGGCGACCGTCGATTCCTACATCTTCTATATCGGCTTCGATCCGCAGGCGCTGACGCCGGAGCCGAGGGCGGCGAGGCGCAAGAAGAAGTAGGCAAGAGGAAGTGGAATTGGCCGCCGCCCGTTCAGTTCAGCTTTTGGCGAACTTCGGCGATGCCCTTGGCCAACAGATCGTCGGCGACCTGGCCCTTCACCGATTGCGACAGGATGGTGGAGGCGGCGGTTACCGCGGCATTGGCCGCCGCCGAGCGGACGTCGGCCACCGCCTGCGCCTCGGCCAGCGCGATCTTGCTTTCGGCGGTCTTGGTCCGCCGCGCGACGAAGTCTTCCATCTTGGTCTTGGCTTCGGACGCGATGCGCTCGGCCTCGGCCTTGGCGCTTTCGATGATGTCGCGGGCCTCGCGCTCGGCGCTGGCGTGACGGGCCTGGTATTCGGCGAGCAACTTGGCGGCCTCGTCCTTGAGGCGGCGGGCGTCGTCGAGTTCGGCCCTGATACGGTCGCTGCGGTGATCGAGCGCCTTCAGCACGGTGCTATGGATGCCGAAATAGACGAACACGCCGATCAGGATGACGAAGGCGACGGCAACCCAGAATTCCGGATCGGAGAACATCGGTGTTATCCCTTCAAGGACGCAGCGACGGCGCTGTCCACCGACTTGCCGTCAGGCAGGACGCCGGTGAGCTGCTGCACGATCGCGGCAGCTGCATCCGCGGCAATGCCACGGACATTGCCCATCGCCGCCTCACGCGTCGAGGCGATGGTCTTTTCGGCTTCCGCGAGTTTGACCGACAGCTGGTCTTCCAGCGTCTTGCGCTCGGCCTCGGAGGCCGCGTTCAGCTTTTCGCGGGTCTCGGCGCCGATCGCCTGCGCGCGCGAACGCGCCGCGGCCAGTTCGTTTTCATAGGCTTTCAGCGCGCTGTCGGACTGGTCCTTCAGCTTTTGCGCGTCCGCCAGATCGCCCTCGATCTTGTTCTGGCGTTCGTCGATCACGCTGCCGACGCGCGGCAGCGCTATTCGCGAGACGATCAGATAAAGCGCCACGAATGCGATCAGCAGCGACACCAGTTGCGAAGCAAAGGTGTCCTTCTGGAACGGCGGGAACGCGCGTTCATGGGCACCGGCTTCGGTGTGGGCGGTGGTGCCGCTGGCGTTGCCATGACTTTCGGCCACGGGCTTCTCCTGTTCGCCTGGCGCGTATCCGGCAAAACCGGCTACCGGTTTCGCGGCCGGAATACGCGCAGCCAAGTTTGCCGGTTAGAGCGCGAACAGCAGCAGCAGCGCGATCAGCAGCGAGAAGATGCCGAGCGCTTCGGTCACGGCGAAGCCGAAAATCAGATTGCCGAACTGGCCCTGGGCTGCCGAAGGATTGCGCACCGCGGCGGCGAGATAATTACCGAAGATGATGCCCACGCCTGCGCCGGCGCCACCCATGCCAATGCAGGCAATACCAGCGCCAATGTACTTCGCGGCAATCGGATCCATGAAACGAACTCCTTCTTGAGGTTTGGTGGTGAGGCCGGATCAGTGGCCCGGATGGATAGCGTCGTTGATGTAGATGACGGTAAGGATGGTGAAGACGTAGGCCTGCAGAAACGCGACCAGCAGTTCAAGCGCGGTCAGCGCGATCACCATGCCGAGCGGCAGCACGGCGCCGGCGTAGCCGGCAATGCCCAGGCCCGCCAGCATCGGAATGAAGCTTGCGAAAACCGCCAGAGCGATGTGGCCCGCGAGCATGTTCGCGAACAGACGCACCGAGTGCGAGATCGGCCGCAGAAAGAACGAGAACACTTCGATGAACACGACCAGCGGCAGGATGAAGATTGGAATGCCGCTTGGTACAAACAGTTTGAAGAATTTCAGGCCGTTCTTGTAGAAGCCGTAAATCAGCACGGTGAAGAACACCAGAAACGCCAGCGCCGCCGTGACGATGATGTGGCTCGAAATCGTAAACCCGTAGGGAATGACGCCGAGGATGTTGGAAACGGTCAGCAGCATGAAGATCGAAAACACCAGCGGGAAGAACTTCATGCCTTCCTTGCCGGCGTTCGATCGAATGGTGCTGGCGACGAACTCGTAGCTCAGCTCGGCGATCGACTGGATGCGTCCGGGCACCATCTGCCGTCCCGCGACGCCGCCGATCATCAGCAGCGAAATCAGCGCGACCGAGCCGAACATGTAGGCCGATGAATTGGTGAAGGCGATCTCCTGATGGCCGATATGGCCAATCGTGAAGAGCTTGCCGATGTGGAACTGTTCGATCGGATCGATCATCCGCGCATCTCTTGGTCCGCCAGCCACGCCGGCGCTCTGCAATCAATCGGTCCGGCTTTCCGTCCTAGCGGCTGGTGCGGTCCGGAGCCGCGCCTGCCGATCTCACCACGTTGACCACGCCGGCGGTGAAGCCGAGCAGAACAAACACGATGAGCCCCCAAGGCGAGGTCGACAGCAAACGGTCGAAAGCCCAGCCAAGCAACGCCCCGACAACAACGCCGGCGATCAACTCGGAAGAAAGCCGGAAACCGAGCGCCATCGCCGAGGCTCTGGCCACTCCGTCTCCGCCTTCAGCTCCGGGTTGGTCAGTCCTGATTTTGCGGCTGTCCCGAATTTCGGACAACCGGTGATCCAGACTTCCGAGCCTTGCGGAAAGCGCAGCTTCGTCGGGCGACGATTGATCGCGACTTCCATTTCCGTGACCGTTCGTGTCGCCCGCCATGTTGTGGACACCCGAAACGACGCTGCGGTTGATGGAAATGACGCCCCGTCACCCTTAAAGCCGCGCGGACCATACTGACCGCGTCTAATCAAGTCAAGATTGTGTAATAACCACTTACCGCATTGATTTAATTGATTTTATCTCCCCTATGACGAACCGGCGGCCGGCCAGTCGCCGCAGTGCAATAGCTCGGCACACGATCGGCAAAAATCCGACGCGGTCAACTGAGTCGTCTTGGCTAATTCATAACTTATAAGTTATGGGTTTTTATACCCATTACTTCGACCGAGATTTTTACCGCACTGGCCGATCCGACCCGCCGCGCCATCTTCGAACGGCTGCCACGCGTTCGCTCGTCGTCGAGCGCCGGATGCCGCATCCGCCGGAAAAGATCTGGCGCGCGCTCACGCAAGGTCTGTTGATCGAGCAGTAGCTGATGCCGATCCCGTCCGACGCCTCACGATGATCGATCTTGCGTCGCCCTAGCGGGTCTGTTGGGATGACCGCGAGCATTCACATCTCTCGGGGAGACCGCATGCCGCGTCAGGTCGATTACTATTTCTCGATTCTATCGCCGTGGGCCTATATCGGGCACAAATTTTTCAAGGAAGTCGCCCACACCTACGATCTCAAAGTGAATCACAAGCCGGTGGTGCTGGTCGACCTGTTCTCCGAAACCGGCGGCCTGCCGCTGCTGAAGCGCCATCCGGTCCGTCAGCGTTACCGGATGCTCGAACTGCAGCGCTGGCGCGACAAGCGTGGCCTGAATTTTCATCTCCAGCCGGCGAATTGGCCGTTCAATGCGCGGCTCGCCGATGGCATGGTGATCGCGGCGATCGAGGCCGGCCATGATCCCGATCCCTTTCTGCGGCGGGCTTATGCCGGCGTCTGGGAAGGCCAGCTAAACCTCGCCGATCCCGCAACGCTGGCTAAAATGGCCGACGATTCCGGGCTTCCGGGCCAGCAGCTGGTTGAGCGTTCGGGGTCCGACCAGATCAGCGCGGCCTACGAGCAAAACCGCCAGGATGCGCTGGCGGCCGACGTGTTCGGATCGCCGGTCTATGTGCTCGACGGCGAGGTATTCTGGGGGCAGGATCGGATCGAATTGCTCGCGGACGCGTTGAAGTCTGGCCGCGCGCCCTATCGATCGCAGGCGTAGCATCGGGTCCGGGAGACGAAGACCGGACCGGTTTTGAGGCGGAGTACCCCGTGATGACAGCGAGATCGTCGTCGAAGTTCTCCACAATATTCGCCGCCACCGCCGTGATTTCGTGCGTTGCGTTTTCCCTGGGTGGAGTTCGTAGCGCCACCGCGGCGCAACCGCTGCCGGATTCCGAGAACGGCCGCTATGCGCTATCGCCGGTTGCCGATGGCGTGATCAGGCTCGATACAAGGACCGGCGCGGTGTCGACCTGCACCAATACCGGCAACGGCTGGGCCTGCTATGTCGTGCCCGACGAACGCGCTGCACTGGATGCGGAAATTGGCCGGCTGCAGAACGATAATGAAAAACTGAAGGCGCAATTGGCGGCGCGTGAACCTGTTGTCACCGGCAAGATCGACGAGCCGTTGCCCAAAGGGGACTCGCTGAAAAAACCAGAGCCGAAGGTAACCGATGGCGAGCGCAAGATCGAAATTCCGCTGCCGAGCGATCAGGACATGAATCGCGTGATGTCGTTTCTGGAACAGGCCTGGCGGCGGCTGGTCGAGATGGCCAACCGGATGCAGAAGGATGTCGGCGGCAAGATTTAGGGTGAAGTCTGTTGCCGCTTCCTCGGGTCGTCCCGGCGTGCGCCGGGACGACCCGAATTCCGAAAAAACGCTCCGCCACTCGCATCGAGAGATAACACCTAAATGACTTCACCCAAATCTGCGTCCCGTAGCGCGCTATCGGCGGTCACTGCCGACACCGCCGTGACCTCGCTGCTGACGATCGAAACGTTCGGGCGCGGCTTTATCAATCTCACCGGCGAGGTTAAGAAATTTGTCCGGGATGCCTGCGCGCGCGAGGGCGCGGTGACCTTGTTCATCCGCCACACCTCGGCGTCGCTGACGATTCAGGAGAACGCCGATCCGTCGGTGCTCGACGATCTGATGACGGCGCTCGATCGGCTCGCGCCCGAGGATGCCGGATGGACCCACGACAGCGAAGGCCCCGACGACATGCCGGCGCATGTCAAAACCATGCTGACGGCAAGTTCGCTGCACATCCCCGTGCTCGAACGCGAACTGGCGCTCGGAACGTGGCAGGCGATCTATCTGATCGAACATCGCCGCCGGCCGCATCGGCGTGAGATCGTGCTGCAGTTTGTCGGCAAGACCGATTAGCAGGGATACTGCAAGACGCTGAAAGCAAAACCGGCCGCGGAACGATCCGCGGCCGGCTTGTCGAGCGAGTTCTTATCGCGCGGCTTTCGACGCCCGATGAATGTCAGTTCTTGCTGATGTCGACGTCCTTGGTTTCCGGCAGGAAGATTAAGCCGACGACCAGGCTCATGGCCGCGATGATGACGGGGTACCATAGGCCTGAGTAGATGTTTCCGGTTGCCGCGACGATCGCGAACACCGTTGCCGGCAGGAAGCCGCCGAACCAGCCGTTGCCGATGTGATAGGGCAACGACAAGCCGCTGTAGCGGATCCGGCTCGGGAACAGTTCAACCAGCCAGGCTGCGATCGGGGCATAGACCAGCGTCACATAGATCACCAGCACCCAGAGCAGCAGCACGGTCATGACATGATTGATGTCGGCTGGGTCAGCCGATGCCGGGTAGCCATGGGTCTTGATTGCCGCAGGCAATGCCTTGACGAAATCCGGCGAAGTCGACGTTAAAGTCTGTTCGCCGATCTTCACCTGCGCCGGAGTACCCTTCGGCGCATCCTGGTTGGTGTAGTTCACCGACAGGTTGACCAGCGCCGATTTCGCGACGTCGCAACCGGTGGTGAATTTTTCGGTTCCCGTTGCCTTGAACTGGAACGAGCATTCGCTGGGGTCAGCAATCACCGTGACGGGCGACGCCGAGAGCGCCGTTTCAAGCTTCGGGTTGGCGAAGTGGGTAATTCCCTTGAAGATCGGGAAATATGTCAGCGCCGCCAGCAGGAAGCCGGTGAGAATGATCGGCTTGCGGCCGATCTTGTCCGACAGCCAGCCGAAGATGACGAAGCCGGGCGTGCCGAGCGCCAGCGCCACCACGATCATGATCTGCGCGGTCACGGCCGGAACCTTGAGCGTCTGGGTCAAGAAGAACAGCGCGTAAAACTGGCCGCCGTACCAGACGACCGCTTCGCCCGCGGTCGCGCCGAACAGGGCCAGGATTGCGATCTTGGCATTCGACCATTCGCCGAAGGCTTCACCAAGCGGCCGCTTCGAGGTTTTGCCCTCTTCCTTCATCTTCGCGAAGATCGGCGACTCGCTGAGGCTCAAGCGGATCCAGATCGAGACCGCGAGCAGGATGCCCGACAGCAGGAACGGAACGCGCCAGCCCCAATCGCCGAATGCGGCTTCGCCCATCCAGGTGCGAATGCCCAGAATGAGCAACAGCGCCATGAACAGACCGAGCGTCGCCGTGGTCTGAATCCAGGAGGTATAGTAGCCGCGCTTGTTTGCCGGCGCATGCTCGGCGACGTAGATCGCAGCACCGCCATATTCACCTCCGAGCGCCAGGCCCTGGACCAGCCGCAGCGCGATCAGAACGACAGGCGCTGCGATGCCCCAGGTCGCATAGCTCGGCAGCAGACCGATGAAGAAGGTGCCGATGCCCATCAGGGTCATGGTGATCAGGAAGGTGTATTTGCGTCCGATCATATCGCCGAGGCGACCGAAAATCAGCGCGCCGAACGGTCGAACGGCGAAGCCAGCGGCGAAGGCAAGCAGGGCGAAGATGAAGCCGACATTCGGCGGCACATTGGAGAAAAAGTATTTTGCCAGAAACGCTCCAAGCGTTCCGTAGATGTAGAAATCATACCATTCGAAAACGGTGCCTAGCGAGGAGGCGAAAATGACTTTTCGCTCTTCAGCCGTCATCCCCCCGGTACGGACATCGCGGCCCGCTGTTGCAGCCATCGTCATTGTTCGCTCCCCGAATCGTTGATGCGCGTGCTCCCATGCCCCGGACTTGGCCGAATTGGGTCATGAGCTTGGGTTCACGGTAACATCGCCGTGAAAGCTCGCCCAATAAGACTTTTGGCCCTTTGCGTAGCTTTATCTCAACGCCCCAAGTGTTCCAGCCACCCGATCATGCGTTCGACTGCCGTCTGTTGCGGCGCACAACCGACGGCTGATTAACCGCTTTGCCGCAAGGCAATATTGCGCGCTTGCATGCGACTGCCCATCGGTGGACAATTGCAGCGGAAAATTCGCTTGGCTGGCCCAAAAAAGCGGTCACGGGTTTTGCCGCAACCCTTTGCAAGAACTAAATGACTTCCGCTGCCACCACCCGCCTTGTCATTGCCGATGACCATCCGCTATTCCGCGATGCGCTGCGGCATGCGGTTGCCGGCGTCATGACCTCGGCCAAGATTGATGAAGCGGGGTCGTTCGACGAACTGACTTCGATACTGGAGCAGGATTCCGAGGTCGATCTGATCCTGCTCGATCTGACGATGCCGGGAATCAGCGGCTTCTCGGGCCTGATTTACCTGCGCGCGCAATATCCGGCGATCCCTGTGGTCATCGTGTCCGCCAGCGACGATGTCGGCACCATCCGCCGGTCGCTGGAATTCGGCGCTTCGGGATTTATTCCGAAGCGCTTCGGGGTCGAGACGTTGCACGACGCGATCACAGCGGTGATGGATGGCGACATCTGGATACCGCCGGATACCGATCTGACATCCGCTGTCGATCCGGACATGACCCGCCTGCGCGACCGGCTGGTGACGCTGACCCCGCAGCAGGTGAGGGTGCTCATGATGCTGTCGGAAGGTCTGCTCAACAAGCAGATCGCCTATGAACTCGGCGTGTCGGAGGCGACGATCAAGGCGCATGTATCCGCGATCCTGCAAAAACTCGGCGTCGAGAGCCGCACCCAGGCCGTGATCGCGGCGGCGAAGATTGCCGGCGGCCATTGGCGGCAGGACACGCCGTCGCCGCAGTAGAATCCTGCAAAAGCCGAAGCCGGATTATTCCGCCGCCAACATCTGCTGGGTGCGCCATTGCCCGAGCAAGGCGCGCAGCGAGGCCGGCTTGACCGGTTTGTTGAGCACCGCAATTTTCTCTTCCCGCGCAGCGGCCCGCACATGCGGACTGCGATCCGCCGTGATCAGGATCGCCGGAATGCTGTCGCCGAAGCGGCGGCGAATTTCCCGAATCGCGGCGATGCCGTTGCCGCGGTCGAGATGATAGTCGACCAGCAAACCGGTGACCCGTCCGCCCGCGGCCTCGATCGCCTCGATGGCGGCCTCGGGATCGGCCACCGCCACGACTTCGGCATCCCAGGCGGTCAGCAGGGTTTTCATGCCGTCCAGGATCGCCGCATCGTTTTCGATGCAGACGATGCGCGAGCCGCTCATCGGGGTCTTGGCGAGCGGCGTCGCGCTGGTGACCGCGGCGGTGTGGTTGACGGCTTTCGCGATCGGCGCCGTCACCGAGAAAAACGAGCCGCCGCTGGCATTGGAGTCGAGTGCGATGCCGTGGTTGAGCACGCGCGCGAGGCGCTCGACGATCGACAGCCCCAGTCCAAGGCCGCGCGCGATCCGCGCGCCCTGCTCCAGCCGGTGGAACTCCTTGAAGATTTCGCCGCGCTTGAGAATGGGGATGCCGACGCCGGTGTCGTAGATGCCAATCTGCAGCGATTGGCCGTGGCGCCGGCAACCGACCAGCACCCGCCCGCGCGGGGTATATTTGATGGCGTTCGAGATCAGGTTCTGCAACAGCCGCCGCAGCAGCAGCCGGTCGGATTCCACCGGCAGCGAACAGGGCACGAATGTCAGCCGCAGCCCCTTGGCCCGCGCAATCGGGGCGAATTCGATTTCCAGCGAACGCATCAGGTCGCCGATCCGAAAACTGGTGACCGACGTCGTCATGGCGCCGGCGTCGAGCCGCGAAATGTCCAGCAGAGCGCCAAGGATTTCCTCGATCGCCTCCAGCGAATCGTCGATGTTTTCGACCAGCCGCGCATCCTCGCCGCCGCTCTGGCGCTCAACCAGGCTCGTGACGTAGAGCCGCGCCGCATTCAACGGCTGCAGGATGTCGTGGCTTGCCGCCGCCAGAAAGCGAGTCTTCGAGATGCTGGCATCCTCGGCGGTGCTCTTGGCCAGCGCGAGCTCGGAATTCAGCCGCGTCAGTTCCTCGGTGCGATCGCGCACGCGTTTTTCGAGGGTTGCGTTGGCGCGTTCCAGCGCTTCGGCGGCCTCGAAGCTCGGGGTGACGTCGGAGAACGTAATGACCAGCCCGCCGCCGGGCATCCGGTTGGCGCGCACCTCGATCACCATGTGACGGTCCGGCAGCCGCTCCAGATAGGGCTCGCCTTCGATGGTATAGGCGATCAGGCGCCTTTTCAGCAGCGCTTCGCTGTCGCCGAAGCCGGGCGGATTGATGTCTCCCATGAATTCAAGGATTTCCCGGAGCGGAATCCCGATCTGCACCAGATGCGGCGGCAGCCCGAGAATTTCGCCGAACTGCCGGTTTGAACAGATCAGCTGCAAATCCGGATCGAAGACGGCGATGCCCTGCCGCACATGGTTCAGCGCGGTCTGCAATATCTCGCGGTTGAAATGAAGCGCGGCGTGGGAGTCGTCGAGCAGCTTGAGGGCTGCCTTGGCCGAGACGGTGCGCTTGCGCAGCAACAGCGACATCACCAGACGCGAGGATGCGGCCCCGATCGACGATGCGATCAGATGCTCGGCATGCTGCAGCAACTCGAAGTCGGCGGCTGCTGCCGGTTGCAGCGCGATGTGGCGGGTGACCGCGAAGGCTTCGAACGAAAGGCTAGCCCGCTCGGGTCCCAGATACTGCGCCACCGTGCTCTGAATATCCTGCACGGTCACCATGGTGCGCCAGCGCCGGAAAGTCGGCGCGATCGGCGCCAGCGCGGTCGGCACAAACAGATCCGCCTGCAACCGCTCGATCGAGGATGGCTGGCGTGCCAGCGACAGCACGATATAGGTCAACAAATTAAGCAACAGGCTCCACAGGGCGCCGTGCAGAAGCGGCGGCAAATCGGCGCCGAACAGGGCTTGCGGACGCAGCGCCTCGATGCCGAACGGGCCATGCTGCAGCAACAGCAGGCCCGCGGTATTGCCCTCCAGGAAGCTCGGAAGAAACAGCGTATAGACCCACACCGCAACTCCGACCAGCATGCCCGCCATCGCGCCTCGCGCGGTCGCGCGCCGCCAGAACAGGCCGCCAAAGAACGCCGGCGCAAGCTGCGCGATGGCCGCGAAAGACAACAGGCCGATCGCCGCCAATTGGGTATTGCCGAGCGCGCGATAGTAAAAATAGGCCATCGCCATGATGGCGAAAATCGCATAGCGGCGAACCTTGAGCAGGAAGTCGCCAAAGTCCTTGCGGCCGGCGCGCGCTTCGGGGCTGCGCTGCAGCACCAGCGGCACCACGATATCGTTCGAGACCATGATCGATAGGGCGACGCATTCCACCATCACCATGGCGGTTGCCGCCGACATGCCTCCGATAAAGACCGCGACGCTGAGCAAGGGAGCGCTGCCCCTCATTGGCAACGCCAGCACATACATGTCGCTGTCGACCGCGCCGAACGGAAAGGTCACCAGGCCCGCGATGGCGATCGGAATCACGAACAGATTGATGGCGACCAGATAGAGCGGAAACAGCCAGCGTGCCCGCCCGACCTCGGCATCGCTGGAATTCTCGACCACGCTGACGTGAAACTGCCGCGGCAGCAGCACGATCGCGCAAAACGACAACAGCACCATGGTGATGAAATTGCCGATCGAGGGCGTGTAGTTGATCGCCCGCACCGCTTCCGGCGTTTTCATCGCGCGCTGCATCAGTTCGACCGGGTCGAACATCCAGAACGTGACGAACGCGCCGGCCGCGATAAAGGCCACCAGCTTCACGATCGATTCGGTGGCGACCGCCAGCATCAGGCCGTGCTGATGTTCGGTGGCGTCGGTCTGGCGGGTCCCGAACAGCACCGCGAACGCCGCCATCGCCAGCGTCACGATCAGCGCGATATCGCCGATGATCGGAATCGAGGAGACGGCCTGGTCCTCGCTGAGGATGGTTTCGAGCGACGACGCCACCGCCTTGAGCTGCAGCGCGATGTAGGGAACCGATCCGACGATCGCGATCAGTGCGACGGTTGCAGCCACCGCCTGGCTCTTGCCGTAACGCGCGGCGATGAAATCGGCGATCGAGGTGATGTTCTGCGATTTCGCGAGCTGGATCACGCGGCGCAGCAGCGGCGTACAGAACGCGATCATCAGCACCGGGCCGACATAGATCGCGAGAAAATCCACGCTGGTACGGCTGGCGAATCCGACCGAACCGAAAAACGTCCAGGACGTGCAATAGATCGCCAGCGACAGCGGATAGATCAGCGCGCTGGCGCGGCCGCGCTGGGTCGGCGAGAGCCGGTCGCCGTGGCTGGCCACCAAAAACAGGAACCCGATGTAGCCGAAGGCGGCTGCGATCACGCCCCAGTCGTGCAGCATCGCTGCTTACTCCCTAGCGGTCTCGGCGAACGCCTCGACTGGCGCCACCGCAAACGACAGCCCGCAGGGCAAGAGTATAGCCGGATTGAGCCGACAACGCACCGGGCGTCGCCGGTCCTGATCCGGGATTGTCGGAACGGAAACGGCTCTGACGCTATTCGGCGGCCAGCGATTTCTCGCGAAGCGGCAGGCCGAGCCGCTCCCAGACCTGCAACAAGGCTTCGGCGAGCTGATCGATCAATCCGTCGTCGTGATAGGGCGAAGGCGTGATCCGCAGCCGCTCGGAGCCTTTGGCGACGGTCGGATAATTGATCGGCTGGATGTAGATGCTGTGCTCTTCCAGCAGGATGTCGCAGGCCCGCTTGCAGCGTTCGGGGTCGCCGACGAACAGCGGCACAATATGGGTGTCGCTCGACATCACGGGCAGTCCCGCCGCGGTCAGGATCGCCTTGACGCGGGCGGCGCGATCCTGATGGCGCTCGCGCTCCCAGCTCGAGGTCTTGAGGTGCCGGATCGCAGCGGTCGCCGCCGAACAGATCGCCGGCGGCAGCGCGGTGGTGAAGATAAAGCCCGGGGCGTAGGAACGCACCGCGTCGATGATGTCGGCGCTTCCGGCGATATAGCCGCCGAGGCAGCCGAACGCTTTGGCGAGCGTCCCCTCCAGAATATCGATACGATGCATGACGCCGTCGCGCTCGGCAATGCCGCCACCGCGCGGCCCATACATGCCGACGGCATGAACTTCGTCGACATAGGTCATGGCGCCGTAGTGCTCGGCGAGATCGCAGATCTTCGCCAGCGGCGCGATGTCCCCGTCCATCGAATACAGGCTCTCGCAGGCGATCAGTTTAGGCCGCTGGGGACCGGCGGCGCGGAGCAGTTCTTCCAGATGCGCCATGTCGCTGTGGCGGAACACCTGGCGCTCGCAGCCAGACTGGCGGATGCCTTCGATCATCGAATTGTGGTTGAGCGCATCGGACAGGATCAGGCAGTTCGGAATCAGCTTGCCGATGGTTGCGATGCCGGTCTGGTTCGAGACATAGCCCGAGGTGAACAGCAGTGCGGCTTCCTTGCCGTGCAGATCGGCCAATTCCTGCTCGAGCTGCACCAGCGGGTGATGGGTGCCCGCGATGTTGCGGGTGCCGCCGGCGCCGGTGCCGACCCGGGTCGCGGTCTCGACCATGGCGCCGATCACCTTGGGATGCTGGCCCATTCCGAGATAATCGTTCGAGCACCAGATCGCGACATTGCGCGGCCCTTTCGGGGAATGCCACACCGCATGCGGGAACCTGCCCGCGATCCGCTCAAGGTCGGCGAAAACCCGGTATCGCCGCTCATCGTGCAGGCGGCTGAGGGCGGAACTGAAGAATTTGCTGTAATCCATCGCGAAACCTGGAGCGGAACCTGAGGCCGGGAGTGGCGCAGACCTTTTTAGAGCGTTTCCAGGATTAATGTCGAGCCGGAATCAGGCCTTTGGCAGCCTATCGACGGGAAGCCGGGTTGCCGGGAGCGCGGGACAAATCTTGATCCTGATCAACGCGGTAAGCGCGTTTTGTGGTTTCCGATCTCTAAGGGTGGAGACTGGGCCGCACGCAGTCCGGATCTCACATCGTGTTGACGGCTCAGGAGCGCGAGCGCCCGGGCCGTCGGCCGACCTTGGCGCTCATTTTTCTGGCGCCTTGACGCCGACGGGACTTACGCCCCACCGAAGGTGTGACCGGCGATGAATTGCCTGCCCATCGGGCAGAACGTTCACGCGATCATGTCGACCCGGCCATCGCCGAGACGATAGATGCCGCCGACCACTTTCAGTTTGCCCTGCTCGACGGCGGCGCTCAGGATCGGCGTGGCGGATTTGAGCTTCGCGACATTGTCGATGACGTTTTGCCGGATGGCGTTATCGAGCGGGTTGCCCTCGTGCTGCGATACGGCCTTCACCGCGGGGGCCAGTGCCGTCACCAGCGAAGGCAGATGTCCCGGCAGGACTGTATTGTCCTTGAGTGACTTGATCGTCGCGTCGACCGCGCCGCAACTGTCATGCCCGAGCACCAGAAGCAGCGGCGTGCCGAGCATGGCGACGGTGTATTCCATGCTGGCGACGGTGTCGTCGTTGGCGAAGTTGCCCGCAACCCGGCAGACAAAGAGATCGCCCCGGCCGCTGTCGAAGGCGTATTCCGGTGCGATGCGCGAATCGGCGCAACTGAGAATGCCGGCATAGGGGTTTTGTCCACCCGTCAGCACTTCTCGCTCATGCTTGAAGTCGTGACGCCGCGACAGGCCCTCGACATAGCGCTGATTGCCCTTCAGCAAGCGTTCGAGCGAGGCATCCGGCGACAGGACATTCTGCGGCTTCGGTGGCGTCTTGGTATCTTTGGCCATTGCCGCACCGCCGAATGCGAGGCCGATGGTCGAGGCCGCGACAAACCCAAGCACGGCTCGCCGCGAGGATCGGGATCGCTGCGACGGATTCTCCAGGCATTTTCGCACATTTGGGAATCTCCATTTCGAGGGTTGTAGACTTCGCCGGAAAACACACTAACTCAGATGTTCAGCCATTTGATCAAGGCTTTTTCGACATGGCTGGCGTAACGCTCCTTGTGCCGCAAGACATAAAACGAGCGTCGAGGCAGATCGATTTTGACGCGGTGCAGGGTCTTGGCGGCAAGCGATTGAGCGACGACAAGGTCCGAAATCGCCGTGGCGCAATCACCGGATTCGAGAGCGGCGCGCACGGCTTCGTTGGAGGGAAGTTCCAGCGCTACTCGAAGATCGGAAAATCTGATGCCGTATTTCCGAAGCGCGGCCTCGAACATCGATCGGGTGCCGGAACCATGCTCGCGCAGCACCCAGGCGGTGGTCAGCAGATCCTTCGGCGTGATCCTGCTCCGGCCAACCCAGGGATGTTTCATTCCGACGACCACGACGAGCGAATCGCCGCCGATCTTGCTGATGGCAAGCGAGGCATCGTCGACGTCGCCTTCGACGAATCCGAGATCGGCGCTTCCCTCATGGACGGCAAGTGCGACCTGCCCGGTATTCGCAATGGTGAGCCGAAGCTCGATGCCGGGATGGGCCGTGTGAAAGGTCTGGATCCGGCCCGGCAGCCAGTAGTTCGCAACCGTCTGGCTCGCGGCGATGGTCAATGAACCGCGCTTCAGCCCGGCCAGATCGTTCAGGACCTGCGCTGCCGCCTTGGCGCGCGCCAGCACCGCACGGGCCTCGACCAGGAAGTCGCGGCCGGTCTGGGTCAACGCAATGCCCCGGCCGATGCGGTCGAACAGCTTGACGTCGTAACGCGTTTCGAGCGCCGCGATGGCCGCACTCGTTGCTGATTGCGTCAGGTTCAGCTCGCGCGCGGCCTGCGTCACGTGTTGCTTTTCGGCTACCGCGATGAAGATGCGAAGCTGTTCCAGCGTCATGAGCCGTTACCCGATCAATTTGATCAGCGTCAGGCTGAAGCCTGCGATGAACAGGAAAGCAAGGGCGCCCAGCAGCGCAGGCCGGAGGCCTTTGGCTGCCAGCTTGCGGATGTCAGTCTCCAGCCCCATCGCCGCCAACGCAACCGACAACAGGAACGTTGTCGCCGCCGCAATCCAGACTTTTACTTCAGCGGGAATGGGTATCAGGCTATTAACGCCGACCAGCGCCACAAAGCCGAGTACGAACCACGGCATCGGCGGCCGGGCGGATGATGCGCCCGCAGCCGAGGCGTCCTTTCCGGCGCTGCGCTTCGCGATCAATCCCAGCGCGATCACCACCGGCGCCAGCAGCATGACGCGGGATAGTTTCGCGATGGTCCCGAACTCGCCGGCCTTTTGTCCGTCCTGGAAAGCGGCGGCGACGACCTGGGCGATTTCATGGATCGAAGCGCCGGTCCATAGTCCAAAGGCGTGCGGATCGAGATGCAGGAGTCCCGGGAGCAGCGGATAGGCAAACATCGCCACCGACCCGAACACGGTCACGCAGGCGACCGCGTACGCGACATCTTCATCATGGGCGTTGGTCACGGTGTTGGTGGCGATGACGGCGGAGGCACCACAAATAGAGGTTCCGGCCGCGATCAACTGCGCGAGCTTGCGATCGATCCCGAGCAGCTGGCCCATCCAGACTGTAAAGGCGAAGGTGGCCAGCAACGTGGTTGCGATGATGCCGATCCCGCGGCCGCCGACCTCGATCACCTGGGTAATCGTCAATTGCAACCCGAGCAGGATGATGGCGATGCGCAGCAACCGCCGCAGGCTGAAGGCGACGCCCGGCCTGGCGACGGCCGGCGTACCGACGAGGTTGTGGAAGGCGATGCCGATCAGGATGGCGAGGATCATCGGGCTGAACGTCGTCATCCCCGGCAACTGCCGCAGTCCATAGGCCGATGCCGCCACAACCGAGGTCAGGAGCAAGCCCGGCAGCATCGCCAGGGCGGTCTGGCCGAAGCCATGCAGCGCCCCCGGCTGTTGCAGGCCGGCTGCATTGCGGTGGGGCGAAACAGTGAGGTCGGCGTGCGAAATCAGTGCTGAGGCGAGGGTGGTCATGAGTTGGGCTCCATTGGCTTGCCAACCCAATATCGGTCCGTTCGATTGATCAATCCAACAGATAATAAATGTTAAATCAATCGTTTTTATCGTTTAATCGACCTGGCTCATCGATCGGGATTGTCGATTGGATGCACATGAATAATGAATTGGATGAATGCCTCACGTTAGGCTCATCATACCAGTGATGGAACGACGTGTCCCACCGCAGCGCCAGGAACGGTCGGGGAGCCCGATGATGGTACAAGTTGCGCGATCGCCAAGCGGCGCGTATCAAGCCGCCTCGCCGTCGAATACGGTCGACGGCGGCTGCGCGATCGCTAACATGAGGCGATAACGATAACGCCGAAAGGGAGAGAAACAATGATGCTACAAAGGCGGACCGCGCTTCAGGCGCTTGGGCTCGGATTGGTGGCGTGCGCAACAAATGTGGGCGGCCTGCGTCAGGCGTCGGCAAAGGAGGCTGAGGCCGCCAGCCTCGTTCCGAGCGAAGGGCACCACCTGCGGGAATTGTCGGACCGGTTGGCCAAAACACCCCGACAACGCAGCTTTAAAACGGTCCCGATGATCCTCAATGACCCCGAACAATGGGATGTCGAGGCGCTCGAGGCGGTCATTGCCTACCCGTCACCCTACAAGCAGGTCTGGGACAACACCGACCTCGGCGGGCCCTGGCTTAACCTGATGCGCAATTCACTGAATGCGCAAGTCTGGTCGTTCAAGCATCCGGATTTTCTGGTGGTGTCGGCAACCCATGGCAGCGCGCATCTGGCTCTGTTCGACGATGCGATCTGGGACAAATATCAGCTGACCAAGCTTGCCGGGGAGAAATTCAAATCGAACACCTGGAGCAAGGAGGCGCCCGCAGCAGGGGCCGATGCCAAGAATTACCAGGATCCCAAGGGTGTGTTTTCGCCAGAGGATAATTCGATCCCGGTGCTGATGAAGCGTGGTGTCGTCTTCCTGTCGTGCCACAACGCCATCTGGGAAGAGGCTGCCGGGCTGTTGAGAGCCGACAGCAACCCCGACAAGCTCAACCATGAGCAATTGGCCGCCGAGTTGACCAATCATCTGCTTCCGGGCGTCGTTCTAACCCCGGGCGCGGTCGCGACCCTTCCGGAATTGCAAAGAGCCGGCTTTCAGTATGCCAAATAGGAGCTTGTCAAATAACAACCCGATTGTGCGATTTGTCACGCGGGTGTTCGGAAGCCTGCTCGTTCTTGCCATGACGCTGCCGGCGCTTTCGGCAGCAAGTGACGACTGCAAGTGCCGGGCAGAGCTTTCGCATTATCCGGATGAGATCTTTCCACCCTGGCAAAAGGGCGAGAACAACGATGCGCTCAATCGCGGGGTGGACTTCACCATTCCCCAGATCGACAGCCTTGCTGATTTTCACGGCGATCTCACGGATCCGAAGCTCGTATTGTTTGTCGGCGGCAATTACTTTTTCGCCATGGCCCCGCTGGTCAAGACGTTTGAAGAACTGCATCAGGAATACAAAGGCAAAATCTACTGGGAAACGATTCCGCCCGGCTTGCTCGTCAAGCAAATACGCAATGGCGGCACCATCACGTCGGGCAATATGACATGGACCGTCAAGGCCGATGCCTATTTTGCCGGTTTGATGAAAGTCAAAGAGCTGATCGATGACGGTTTGCTGGTGGCGCCCGCAGTGCCCTATGTGACCAACACGCTCACCATCATGGTGCCCAAGGACAACCCGGCGCACATCACGGGCCTGGCGGATCTGGCCAAGCCCGAGGTCAGGCTGGCGATGCCAAATCCGGAGTTCGAGGGAATCGCCCGCCAGATCAAAGCCTCGCTGCAAAAGGCGGGCGGCGAAAATCTGGCAAAGGCGGTTTATGAGGACAAGGTGAAGGATGGCAGCGCCGTCCTGACCCGTGTCCATCATCGGCAAACGCCGTTGTTTCTGATGCAGGGCCGGGCTCAGGCGGGCGTGACATGGCAATCCGAGGCCATGTTCCAGGAACAAATTGGTCACGCGATCTCGCATGTTGAAATTCCCCCCGACCAGAACTCGACGGCCGTCTACGCGGGCGCTGAAGTCCGCGGCGCCGCGCATCCCGGGGCGGCAAAGGAATGGCTCGAATTTATCGGGTCGCCGGAGGCTCTGCACATCTTCGAACGCTACGGATTCAAGCGCTATCAGGCGCAGTCCGACAAATAAGAGGTTCGTTGCGCCGATTGAATGCGTAAGGGCGACGAGCAAGATCGTCCGGTATCCGGGAGTAACCAGTTGTCGAGCACGACACCAGTTGAGATGGCTTCCGTGCGGTCGTTTGGATCGCGAAACTGGCGGATTTTGCAAACGACGCGCATGCGCCCTGTCGTGCTTTGCTTTTTCGTGCTTCTGCTATCAATGCCGATTCACGCCGCGACGGCGTATGCGGCCGGGGGGCGGGAAATCGCCGCCAGCGGCAATGGTCGCGACGCGCCCGCGTGCTCGGTGTGCCACGGAGCGCAAGGCGAGGGTCGACCCGATGTCGCTTATCCAAGGCTGGCGGGTCTCGATAGCGAATACTTGATCGAACAGCTCAATGCATTTGCGCAAGGCAGTCGCGACAATGAAACGATGCCTCCGATCGCCAAAGCGCTTACCCCTGACGAGCGGCAGGCGATCGCGAAATTCTACGCTGGATTAGTGACGCCCAAGATGGAGGAGCCACAAAAGGCTGACGACAAGACCATCGCGGCCGGTGCAGCCTTGGCCGGCCGGGGCGACTGGTCGAAGGGGTTGCCGGGTTGTGGCCAATGTCACGGCGCTGCCGGGCAGGGCGTCGGAACGGCGTTCCCCAGATTGGCGGGCCAGTCGGCCGAATATATCAAGAGCCAGTTGAAAGCGTGGAAAGATGGCAAGCGGACCAACGACCCCTGCATCTCATGACCGGCATATCCAGCAAGCTGAATGATGATCAGGTTGCGGCTGTCGCGGCCTATTATGCAAGCTTGCCGGTGGCGGCTGTCGCGGCAGCGAAGCCGCAAGGATCGAAGCCATGAGCGAGCATCAGCCGGATCTGCGAACATGGATAGCAGGCGTTGTGTTCCTGGGCCTTGCCGGATTCATTGGTCACAAACTGCCGAGTTTTGACACTTCGAATAAAGCCGAACCGGCGATCGCCAAGCCGGACAAGCCGATCTCGAGCAATGCCGGTGAAAATCCCAAGCTGGCGTTTAGCCCGCCAGGAGATGACGAAATTCCGAAGAATGAGTTCGGTGATGCGGTTCGCCTCGGCGAAAGAATCTTCCATGATACGCAAGGCAACGCCAGGGAGTTTGTCGGCAACTCCCTGCAATGCTCGAACTGTCATCTGGATTCCGGACGCCTGGCCAACGCCGCTCCGCTCTGGGCGGCCTATGTGGCATATCCGGCGTATCGCACGAAGAACGAACATGTGAACACATTCGAGGAGCGACTGCAGGGCTGCTTCCTCTACAGCATGAACGGCAAAGCCCCGGCCTCGAACGACAAGGTTTTGGTCGCGCTGGAAAGCTACGCGTATTTTCTGGCCAAGGGAGCCGCAATTGGCGCGGAATTGCCGGGACGCGGCTATCCAAAATTGGCGAAACCGGCGAAGCTCGATTACGCCCACGGGCAACAAGTCTATGCAGCGAAATGCGCGCTCTGTCACGGCGCTGAGGGTCAGGGGCAAAGTGCTGCAAATGGCAGCGTTGTTTTTCCACCGCTGTGGGGGCCGCGGTCTTTCAACTGGGGCGCCGGCATGAGTTCGATCAACAATGCCGCGGGCTTTATCAAGGCGAACATGCCGTTCAGCCAGGGCAATACCCTGACCGATGCGGAAGCCTGGGATGTTGCTTCCTACATGGATAGCCAGGAGCGCCCTCAGGATCCGCGGTTTAGCGGCTCCGTCGTCGAGACGCGAAAGCTGCATCACGATTCGCCGATGGACATGTACGGGCAAACCGTCAACGGCGTCGTTCTCGGGCAAAACTCTCCGGCGGCTGGTCCGCAGCCATAACAACGCCTCGTCCCAATCGCGGTCAACCCGACGGGCCACGTAGACGGGCCATGTAGCGATGCATTTCGCAGTCCAGCCCGAACGCTCCAGTAGCGGCAAGCTTGTTTCTGCCTTGGCCCGTCAGGTGGTCCTGAAGCGGAGTACGCCGTCGGTTTCTTCAGCCTTCAGGCGCCCTTCGACCAGCATGTAGTTGACATGGGCGATCAACTCGCCGGCGGCGAAGCCCATCTGGTGCGCGTCCAGCACGTGCTTGTGAAATACCACCGGCACCAGTTCCTTGGACGTTTTCGAGGTTTCCCGGCAGGCATCGGCGATCCGTCCGCAACGATCCTCGTGGTGATCGGCCAATTGCTTGATGCGCGTCTTCAATCCGTAAAACGGCACCCCATGCCCGGGGAGCACCAGCAAGTCGTAGGGCAGGGTGGTGGTGAGGCTCGCCAATGAAGCGAGATATTCGCCGAGCGAGTTCTGATCGGGTTCGACCGCCCACACGCTGACATTGGGCGAGATCTTGCTCAGCACCTGATCGGCTGACAGGAACAGCTTGTCGGCGGCGCAATAGAGCATCACCTGGTCGAGCGCATGGCCGCCTCCGGTAATGACCTTGAAGCGCCTGGTGCCGATCGAAATTTCCTCGCCATGCGAAATGCGGCGATAGGCCGGCGGCAGGATCGAAACCCGCTTCAGGTAGTCCTGGCCGCGGTCAAGCAACTGGTCGGTCAGACTTTCATCCATGCCGTGGCGCCGGAAGAACAGCCGTTGCGCCATTTTGCGCTCGGCGGTGCCGCGGTTCTGGTGATAGACCGACTGCAGATATTCCACCTGCGACATATAGAGCGGACAGTTGAAGCGCTCGACGATCCATCCCGCCAGGCCGACGTGATCGGGATGCGAATGGGTCACGATCAGCCGGGTGATTTTGACATGGGCGAGCGGCCCCTCGAACAGCGCAGTCCAGGCTGAAATCGACTCCTCGTTGCCGAATCCGGAATCCACCATCGCCCAGCCGTCGCCGTCGGCGAGCAGATAGATGTTCACATGGTTGAGGCGGAACGGCAGCTTCAGCCGCGCCCACAGCACCCCCGGCATCACTTCGACCACCTCATTGGGGCCGGGATGATTTTCCCAGGGGTAGCGCAGCGCTTCTACCGAGGACTGAACCGTGTCTGTCTTTGAATGCATGGTTTCGGGTCGCAATCTTGCGGCGCATGATCCCGCCGGAGTGTCAGCGGTTTGGCGAAAAGGTCATGCGCCAGTTGAATAATTCAGCGCGCGATCGGATGCAAAACCGGACGCAGCCTTTGCCGATCCCACCCCATCGACTTAGCCGCACAATCGGCGCGACGCCAGCCGAAAAACAATTGCGGTTGCGACAAAACACTCCGGAATTCAGGTTCTGCGGCCGGCAAAGGTCATGCAAACCATGCGTTGCAGGCGCAGGCTTGGGCCGGTGGCGCATGGCGGCCCGCTCGCCGGAAACAAGCTAACGTAAACGCGGCCCAGCGCCATCACGTTCGCAATCCTAGCGCCATCCCGCGCCGACGATCGGCCCGCGCCGCCGCGGCTGTTACGCCTCAATGTTTCGAGCGGCCTCGCGGCGGATGGCTCTGCGATGGCTTCACCGGTTCGAAAGGGCGCCGGCGGTGGGTCGCGGCGGCCCGCGCGGCCTGCGCATAAATGCCGATCATCAGTTCGAGGGTGCGTGTCGCATCTTCGAGCCGTTGCGCGAGTTCCGGGACGCGCTTGACGGCATCGATCAGGAGCGTGGCCCGGACATCGGCATAGCGATCGGTGGTGTCGAGCCCGAGCGGTGTCACCTCGTAAGTGACGCCGGCCCGGCCGCTGCCGATGCGCGTCACGAAGCCACCCTTGATCAGCTTGCGCAGACTGTACTGGATGTTCGGAATGTCTTCGCGATTGGCCATGTAGGCGAGATCGCGGATGCTTTTCGGGCGATCGTTCATCCTGATGATATGCAGCAGGGCATTCTCCGGCCCGCTGGCGGCGAAATCGACGACGTTGGCAAGGCATTCGGCCTGCCAGCGCCCGAAGGCTTCGCACGATCGCATCAACGCATATTCAAGTTCAGTCACGTCGATCTCGATGGGTGTTCGGGCCAGGTGCCAATGCCGGTCGAGCGTGCCGGGTTGCGCCCGCGGTGTCTTGCGTCGCGTCATGCGAATCTCCTCAAGCCGAGCATGCAACGTCGCCCGGCTTGCATCCAGCTCGATTTTATCGTAGACTTTCTATTATAAATTATAACATAATGGAGAATTTCCCGATGGCAGTCTCTCGTAATCGCCTGCTCGAGGGCGGCAACTTTCTGCTCGGCACCTTCGCATCCAACTGTTCCGGCGGCATGTCCGTGACCAAGGTACCGGAACGCTGGGACAATTCATGGGCAAACAATCTTCGACTCGCGAAGCTGCTCGACGACGCCGGAATCGATTTCATGCTGCCGATCGCGCGCTGGATCGGTTATGGCGGCGAAACCAATTTTCATGGCGGGGTGCTCGAAACCATGACCTGGGCGACCGGTCTGCTGGCGCAGACCCGGGACATCACGGTATTTGCCACCGTTCATACCGCGGCCAATCATCCGGTCGTCGTCGCAAAGCAGCTCGCCACGATCGATCAGATCAGCGGCGGCCGGATCGGTCTGAACATCGTCGCCGGCTGGAATAAACCGGAATACGAAGCGCTGGGTCTGACGCTGCCGGACGATCACGAGACCCGTTACGGATACGCGCAGGAATGGTTCGATATCGTCAAGGCACTGTGGAGCCGGACGGAAAGCTTCGACTGGGACGGACATTATTTTAGGCTCAAGAACGTGCTCGGCGATCCGCGTCCGTCGACGCCGTTGCCGATCCTCAATGCCGCGGGATCGGAGCAGGGCCGCAAGTTCGCCGTGCGCAACGCCGATTTTCTGTTCACGCCCGCGATCGATCTGGCGCGCTCCAAGGAAGAGGTCGCAGCGCTAAAACGGCAGGCCGCCGATGCTGGCCGCGCCGTGGATGTGCTCACCTTCGCGCACGTCGTCTGCCGGCCCACGGAAAAGGAAGCCAAGGCCTATCTTGAGCATTTCGGCCGTGTTCATGCCGACTGGGACGCGGTCGATAATCTGGTGCGGCTGCAGTTCGCGCATGCGCAATCGTTCCCGCACGATCTGCTCGCGTTGATCCGCGACCGCATGGCGGCGGGCCATGGCGGTTATCCGCTCACCGGAACGCCGGAGCAGGTCGCGCAAGGCATCATCGCTCTTCATGATGCGGGTTTCCGCGGCACTACGCTGTCGTTTGTCGACTATGCCGAGGAATTTCCCTATTTCCGGGACAACGTGTTGCCGATGCTTGAAGCACATGGCATTCGTTCGGCCGTACGGGTCGGCGAGGCGGCGGCATGAAGGTGCGGTAGGCTCTGCCGTGGCGAAAGCGATGGATGCCGCTAACGCCCTTGAGGGATATTGGGTAACACCGGCTTGGTATCGACCAAATGCTTCTCCAAGGACATCGCCGACCACCAGTTGGATAGCCGGTGGTATTGCTCGGCGCGCAAGGCAGCGTAGGCTTCGGTAACGGAATGCCCGGTTGTCGTGGCGCGGTAGCGGGTTTCCTTGCGCGACGAACTGCCCTCGGTTTCGATCAGGCCCGAGCGAACCAGCTTGCGGGTAT
Source organism: uncultured Pseudomonadota bacterium (assembly GCA_963727225.1). Classification (GTDB taxonomy): domain Bacteria; phylum Pseudomonadota; class Alphaproteobacteria; order Rhizobiales; family Xanthobacteraceae; genus Bradyrhizobium. The sequence goes on from CAVSFN010000015.1 coordinate 71,143, forward strand.
CGTATTGAAGATTGGGAACGTCGACGCGGTTGAGCAGTTGCCCGATCTCGAAAAGCCGATTCGGCTCATCGCCCATGCGAACGACATTGAGCACGGCAACGTCGTCGCCGGTGAGCGGCACGTCGCAAACGGCGGCAAGACACGCCGCCTTCCAACGATAGTAGGCCTGCGCCAGCCGCTCCAGTCCGAACTCGAAATCGGACAGCCGCCGTTCGGTTTCGGTGCGCGCGAGAAAGCACGATGAAGTGGCAGTGCCCAACATCGGCGCCCGCGTCGGCCGGCAGTATCGCGTTACACGGTGAATAGAATCGGGAAAATTTGCAGGATTTGCACGATTTTGGAAACGCTTTTCGCGAAAGTCCGCTTCGCATTTGGTGCGCAAACAAAAAAGGCCGGCATGAATGCCGGCCTTTTCCGTGCGTTTGTTCAGACGCGGATCAATACCGGGCGAGGGCCGAGTTGCCCCAGTTGAAGCGGTAGTTGATGCCGGCCTTGACGGTGTGCTCGGAGTCGGTGAACCGGGTGCCGACAATGTCGACGGGACCGGTCAGGAAGGTCGAGCTGCCGAAATTGTAGTACTGGTATTCGAGCTTGGCGGACCAGCTCGGCGCGAACATATATTCGAGGCCGGCGCCGACAGTGTAGCCATCCTTATGGTTGTTGTCGGTGGTGAAGGCCGCCGGTGCGCCGCCAGCAACGACGCTGATATTGTCGTTATCCTTCCAGGCATAACCGCCCTTGGCGTAGAGCAAGGTCGGGCCGAAGGAGTAGCCGAGCCGACCGGTGACCGACCCGAGCTGATCGCTGTTGGTGGTCACGACCGTTCCGGCCGGAAAGACCACGCCGGTGCTGCCGTTGGCAAGCCAGCTGTATTGGGCCTCGATGCCGATCACCACGTTGTTGCCGAACTGATAGTCGGCGCCGCCCTGGATGCCGCCGAGGAAGCGGCCGTCGCTGCCTTCCAGGCTGTTATTGCCCGCGAACGCGCCGCCGACATGACCGCCGATATAGAAGCCGGTCCAGTTGTAGATCGGCGTCACATAGGCCGGAGCCTTGGTGTAGGGGGCGCTGCGAGCCGGCAGATCGGCGGCAAGTGCTGGCACCGTCGCGCCGAGAGCGATGAGCGCCACAGTACCGAGTAGAAATTTCTTCATTTTGTTCTCCAGAGATTATTTCAGAAGGCCCGCGTCTTGGGTCCGTCCATGGCGCGCATTTAGACGCCTTTTGCGTAAAATGCTGTCACCCTTGGGTCACACCAAGAAGGTTCCTAACCCATTGGAGATCAAGTATTTTTGATGCCTAATGAAACCTTAATCAAACCTAAATGATGCCTTAATTTCTCGCGTGCTGCGCGTGGAGCGGGCAGCGATTTTACGACGCAGATTTCCATTCGGAAGACGCCGTTGGCGCCGCAGAAAGCCGATGCGATCGAGGCGCTTTAGGGAAATGTCCAACAAGGTCTCTGACGCGAAATAAAAATGCAAATCGGCCCCGCGATTGAGCCTTGGCGTTTGCGATCTATGGAACCCGGATTTTTTTGCGCGGACGGTGGTGCTGCCAGACAGGATTGAACTGTCGACCTCTCCATTACCAATGGAGTGCTCTACCACTGAGCTACGGCAGCATGCCCCCCGAGAATCGGCCAAAAAGGCCCCGACAAGGCGCGCCGATCCTTGCCACAAGGCCCCCACCGGCGCAAGCGCGAGCCGGTGGCGATGCCACCAAAAGCGCTACAATGAACCTTGCGCGCCCGCGGCCTGCTTCAGCAGGCTCAGTTGCGGGCCGATCCGGTTCCCCATTTCCTCGCCCAGCGCCTGTAGCGCCTTGATCGGCCGGACCATGACCTCGAATTCGATCATTTCGCCGGCCTCGCCGAACTTGATGAGATCAACGCCCTTGAGCTGCCATTTGCCGATATTGGCGCTAAATTCCAGCGCGGCGTCGTGCGAGCCGCCGATGAACGTCCGGTGATAGCGAAAATTCTCGAAGATCTGCACCACCGTCGTCAGTACCAGCAGGGTCGCCGGCCGCCCGGGAATCGGCGATTGCACGAATGGCGAGCGAAACACAATATGTTCCGATAGCAGGGACCGCAGCAGCTCATGATCGCCCGACGCCACAAAGCGATGCCAGCCGTCGAGGGTTCGCTGCGGCAGGGATGCCAAGGTCAAATTCTCGTCCATCGGCTTGGTCTCCGACTGATATGACACTCTTTCGCGAACGCATTCGAACGGGTCGACAATGAAGGATGGCAAGGATAAGCGCGAGGGGCAATCGGCAAGGCCCGCGAGGGATCTGCGCCAGGATCGGCTGAAACTGGCGTTGCGCGAAAACCTCAAGCGGCGAAAATCGCAAGCCAGGGGACGAGACGATTTCACGACCGCGTCTTCTGCTTCTGATGACATCGCATCGCATGAACGCAGCGAGGAAGACCCGGGCAAATAGCCGGTTGGCTCGCCGGGGAATATCCCCGATCATTTGGTTTTCTTGAGGAAGAAAGATGGAAATGGCGGCAGAGACCCCGGCGCAGAGCAAGGCAGAACAGAGCGCTGCGGCAGCGTCGGTGTTTCCGCGCCATGAGCAGACCTTCCCGGTACTGACCGCGCACGAGATCGTGCGCATGCGTCAATTCGGCGAGCTACGCCATTACAAGGATGGTGAAAGGCTGTTCGAGACCGGCAAACCGGGACCGGGAATGTTCGTGCTGCTGTCCGGCCATGTCGCGATTACCCAGCGCGACGGCCTCGGTCACGTCACGCCGGTGATCGATCAGGGGCCGGGTCAGTTTCTGGCCGAAATCGGCCAGCTCTCGGGCCGGGTCGCGCTGGTCGATGGCCATGCCGAGGGCGATGTCGAAACGCTGCTGATTCCGCCGGAGCGGCTGCGCGCGCTCCTGGTGGCGGAAGCCGATCTCGGTGAGCGCATCATGCGCGCTTTGATCCTGCGCCGGGTCAGCCTGATTCGGGGCGGCGCCGGCGGCCCGGTGCTGATCGGGCCCTCGAATTCGCGCGGCGTGATTCGCCTGCAGGGATTTCTCACCCGCAACGGCCATCCGCATCATCTGCTCGATCCGGCCAGCGATCACGATGCCAACGAACTGATTGCCCGTTATTCGCCGTCGCCGACCGACTGGCCGCTGGTGGTGGCCATCGACGGTACCGTGCTGCGCAACCCAAGCGAATCCGAACTGGCGCGCGCCATGGGCATGGTCCGCGCCGTCGCCAAGGACAAGGTATACGACGTCGCCGTCGTCGGCAGCGGTCCGGCGGGGTTGTCGACCGCGGTCTATGCGGCCTCCGAAGGGCTCAGCGTCGCGGTGTGCGACGCCCGCGCGTTCGGAGGACAGGCCGGCGCCAGCGCGCGCATCGAGAATTATCTGGGCTTTCCGACCGGAATTTCCGGGCTGGCGCTGACCGCGCGCGCCTTCAACCAGGCGCAGAAATTCGGCGCCGAGATCATGATTCCGGTGACGGTGAGGTCGCTCGATTGTTCGCGCGACGACGGCGCGTTCGGCCTGAAGCTCGAGGATGGGGACGTGCTGCGCGCGCGGTCGATCGTGGTCGCGAGCGGTGCGCGCTATCGACGCCCCGAGATCGAGAACCTCGCCGATTTCGAGGGCCGCGGGGTCTGGTACTGGGCGTCGCCGATCGAGGCGCGGCTGTGCGCCGAACAGGAAGTCGTGCTGGTCGGCGGCGGCAATTCCGCCGGGCAGGCCGCGGTGTTTCTGTCGGACCACGCCCGCAAGGTTCACATGGTGATCCGCGGCGGCGGTCTTGGCGCCAGCATGTCGCGCTACCTGATCGAGCGCATCGAGGCCGCGCCGAATATCGAACTGGTGTTCAACACCGAAGTGGTCGCACTCGAAGGCACCGAAGACGCATCGCTGGAGCGGGTGCGCTGGCGCAGCCGGTTGTCCGGCGAAGACAGCACCGTTGATATCCGCAATCTGTTCCTGTTCGTCGGCGCCGATCCTGCCACCGGCTGGCTCGAGGGCTGCGGCGTCATGGTCGATCGCGGCGGCTTCGTGGTGACCGGCGCGCAGTGCAAGAAGAACCAAGGGCAGTTGGTCTCGGCGCTGGAAACCTCGGTGCCGGGCGTGTTCGCCGTCGGCGACGTTCGTTCGGGATCGGTCAAGCGGGTCGGCGGCGCGATCGGCGAGGGCGCGCAGGTGGTCGCGGCGCTGCACGATTTTCTCGGCGACACCGCAAAACCGGCGCTTTGAGCGATGCGGCGATCGTTGCGCGCGTGAACTGTTCCGCGCGGGGCGGCGCATGGAACGATTACCCCGGCGGCTTTGGTATCCCGATGCCTTTGGCGACGCCGATGCCGCCGATCCCTAGCCGCGCGTTCCTCTTATCTTGTTGATCACCATCGAATGCAATCTGGGATTCTTATCGATATTCATGTGGCCGACATTGGCATCCTGGACGTAGTAATTCGTGAGTTCGCCATGGAAACCCGGACCGCGCGTGACTTTGGCCTCTGCGCTCTTGTAGAGGTTCAGGACGCGGGCCACGTTCGCGGTTGCCGCATGGGGATAAGTTCCGTCGAACGGAATGATCAAGGCAACGGGCACGCCCATTTCACCGAGATATTTTCCCATGTCCATCACGGCGTCGGCGCCGAACGAATGACCGACAAGCACGATAGGTCCACGATGCCCGGCCTTGTAGTTGGCCGCAATTTCACTGGCAACCTCTTGCCACTCCGCATAACTACCCACGGTGGCGGAAATGCCGACCCCCTTGAGTTCAGCGGCAAGGCTGTCCATGCCCAGGGAAAACACGTTCAGGAAGCCGCGTATCAAATAGACTTGCGGTGGGGACCCCGGGGCCGCTTGGCTAACCGCACTGAAGCAGCTGCCGACGGTGATCAGCGCGGTGGTCATCACCGCGACGAAAAAACCCCTTCTAAACATGATGAAAATTCCTGGGAAAGACCTGAGCGGAAAGACCTGGGTGAAAAGACTTGCGTAGAAAGACCTGGGTGGAAGCGGACTGTCTAATTGTAGCAATAGCAGGCGCGCGGGTTCGGGCAACACGGATCGTTCGCGAGATAATGTCGAGGGGCCTGATTCCGAACGGATGTCGCGGATTTGTCACAGGCCCATGCTGCCAGATTTTCTGAGCGCCCGCTCTGCGCCGAGGGCAGGGCATCTTCGATCGCCCGCGGCGGCGGATGATGATCGTGGCGGGCGTCGAGCCCGCGGCACGGCGCTGGACACGTCCGTGGGGTCCATTCGTCACCCATTGCCGGTTTTGTGAACAGCCGCAAACTTGCTAGGCTCGGCGTGATTTCTGAACGATGTGACATTGGAGTTGAGGAGAAATGATCGGGCGACGACATGTCTTTCATATCGGCGGGTATGATCCGATCGATCCCGAAAGGCAGTTCGAACGGTTTCGCCTGTCGCTTTCGCGCTTCGAGCGAACCTGGAACGTTTCGTCGCAAACCTCGGCGATAACAGATATGTCGGAAGTGAGCGCTTGCTGGGACGCGGAGGCCTGGGGGCCGAACTGGAAGACCCGGATTACTTTCGAAATGCTCCGGTGGGATGATCTCATTGTGCGTGATTCCGAGAGAGGAATGTTGTCGCGTCTCGGTCAGTCGGTGCTCTCGTTATTTGACTTTGCCGTAACCGGGACGTTGTTCCGGTACGTTTACGCAAACTGGAAATACGCGGTTTTTTTCCTCTTTCCGTTTTTCTATGTCGCGCTGTTCGGGCTTGGCGGCGCAGCGATCGCCTATGCCGTGACCCGGCTGGCGGGTTTGACCGGTGCGTACGCGGCGATATCCGGCATTTGCATCGCGGTGACGATTTTCCTGGCCTTGATGCACTGGCTCGGCCCGCGCCGCAGGATCAATCACGTTCTGGATGACGCGATTTTTTCCCGACAGTTTCTCTACGGTCAGAGGCCGGAAATGGAGAAGAGAATCGACGATTTCGCCAGCAAGATTATTGAACGGGCCCGCAAAGCCGATGTTGATGAAATTCTGGTTGTCGGTCATTCGCTCGGCGCGGCACTGACGTTGGCAGCGGTCGCGCGCGCCTTGAAACGAGATCCGCAGCTCGCGAAACATGGCCCGACATTGTGCGTTCTCACCGTGGGTGCCACGATCCCGAAATTCTCCCTGCATCCGAAAGGCGATCGGATTCGGCAGGCGACGCAAATCGTTGCCGGTGAGTTGTCCATTCAGTGGGCGGAATACCAGGCTCGCGACGACGTGGTCAGTTTCTACCGGTTCGACCCGGTGGCCCTTAAGCGGGTGAGCCGCGATCACGCGGATGGGCGGCCGAATATCCGCCGCGTCCAGATACACTCAATGATGGATCCTGCATCCTTCAAACGTCACCGATTCAATTACATGCGGATGCACTATCAGTTCCTGATGGGCAATGACCGGCGCGCGCCTTACGATTACTGCATGATTATTTGCGGTCCCCTGGACTTCGATGACATCACCGCGCCCCTGGGGGGCGTCGATCGGTTTCAGGCCGATGGTTCGGTTATAGACGGGCTAACTGCCCTGAAATCGACCGCTGCATCGTTGGAGCCCCGGAGGGGGGCGCCAAGCGGAGTTTAATTGGCCGGGGCTATGAGGCGGCGAGGATGACTTTCGGTCCGTCGGATCGGGGAGCCGCGCAATTCATTTGGGCGCGTGTTGGCGAAGATCGCACGCGCCAGCGCTCGCCCGATGCAATCGTAACCTTCCGCCGAATTATGCAATCCGTCAAAGGACACAAGCGCGCCCTGCGATACACCGGCGTCAACGGAATTGCGCATCAGTGCGAATCGGGAAAACAGGCCGACGTTTTCCTGCTGCGCCACTTCGCTGACAATGGTCTGCATTTTGGAATAGTAGGAAGACGCCAGCACCATCGGCGAGAATTGCAGGTCCATCAGGATCACATCGGCGCCATTTGCCTTTAGTGCGCGGACGCCCTGAACAACCTTGTTGCCGAGTTGGTCGTCGGGTTGACCGCCCCAGGCCACGTCATTTGTGCCCAACTGCCACACAACGAGTTCCGGTCGGAAGGAAAAGACGTCGCGTTCGAAGCGCGCCAGGTTGTCCGGAATCGTGTCGCCGACACGACCGCTGTTGACAACGTCAATCCTGGCGTTCGGTTGCAGTCTCAGCAGCTCTCGTCGCATGACCTCGGGATATGTGGCATCCGAGCTAAGGACCCAAAGCCCCACCGTCGAGGAAGAGCCGATTGCAACAATCCTGAGCGGCTCGCCGGATTTCAAACGAGCCTCCGCATGGGGCAATCGTGTTCCGAGCGACAGGTTCGAATTTGCCGCGAGGCAGCTTTCGGCGGTGGAGGTGTCAGCCGCGAATTGAGCGCGGGCCCTCTCCGGGGAACTGCCAAATATGGCCGCGCCAATGCAGGCTATTCTCACGGCCTGCCATACGTTATCCTTGATGGGCAACCAACGGCTGGAGAAAAAACTCGGAATGCGGTCGCTCGACGCGCCTCGGTCCCTGTTTATGAACATTGTCTTATGAACATTGTCGCTGGACGCCCGCCGTCGATTTCTGCAATGAGGAGCTCTTCGGCCGATGGATGCTCGCATCGCTCTGGTAGTCCTAACATGTCGCGACTGCGTCGACGAGCAAAATGGACCGTGATGGCCAGTAGTCCGAACGAGCACCTTGATGAGATCAGCCTCTCAATTATTCGTCGGGACCATGAAATCGATGTCAGCGCTAACGACGAAAGCGCATCGCGCGGTTATCTTAATGTTGATCCGCGGGCCGGTTTCCGCCGCGCGTGACACCCCGGCCGTGCAGGGTGCTATTTGGATGGTCGGCGATGACAGCGCGTTTGAACCGGCACGGCGAGCTGGCCCGCGATGACGCCCGGCTTCTGCAAATTCGCGTTCGTCATGCTGGCCATCGGCTGGTATCTCATCCGCTACAAATACGCGAGGCGTTCAAATCGCACGCCGGTTCTGCGCAGCGCCCGAGGTCCTCGCGAAACCGCGCTGTTGGCAATATCGCTGACCGGCCTTGGCGTGATCCCTCTCTTCTATGTCGCGACCGGCATCCCGCATTTCGCAGCTTATGCGGCATGGCCGGTTCAGGGTTGGCTGGGCCTCTTGTTCGCGGCCGTCTCGCTGCTGATGTTTCAACTGACGCACCGGGCGCTCGGCCGCAACTGGTCGGTCAGCCTCGATGTGCGAGAGGACCATCGACTCGTGACTGACGGCGTCTATCGGCGGGTTCGACACCCCATGTATTCGGCATTCTGGCTTTGGGCCGTGGCTCAAGCGCTGCTGTTGCCAAATTGGGTGGCGGGTTTCTCCGGCATTATCGGTTTCGGGATTTTGTTTTTTGGCCGGGTCGCCAGGGAAGAACGGTTGATGCTGGAAAGCTTCGGCGAGCCCTATCGCGAATATATGTCGCGAACATACCGCATCATACCGATGATCTTCTAAAGAGCGGGCCCATGAGACGGAACCTGCAGCATGATCCGGAAAAGTGGATGCCGGTTTTCCGAGAAGATCATGCTCAAACAAAGAGATAGAGCGCGATGCAGGTGCAACCAGCCGCGATTTGCGTGCTATTTTAGCAACATCCGGCAAAGAAAAGCTTTTTGAGGGGCTGGCCGGTCGATCCTTAATTGCTTGGCGGCGGCTATCGGGTTATTTGTAGTTTCAGTTGGGTCACAAACATTGTAGGGGATTGTCATGCTGAAATTCGTGATCATTGGAACTGGTTTGATTGCTATGGTCGGTGTTGCCGCAGCCGCGGATCTTCCCCGTCCGCAGCCGGTTTATCAGGAAGCGCCGGTTGGCAAGGCGCCGATTGGCAAGGGCCCGATTGGCAAGGGTCCGATTGGCAAGGGTCCGGTTGGCCCGCCGATCGTCACCAAGGGCTAAGCTGAAGATCGCTGCAGACGGCAGGTGTGCGGCCAGCCGTCATTTGGCGACGTCAGCCTTGGTTGGTGGACCGGGGACGGTTTGAGTGTCCCCGGCCTTTTCCGGTGAGGGTTTGAATGACAATAGCGAATCGGCAAAGGTTCGGTCAGCGATTTGTGCTGGGAATCTGCGTTCTGGCGGCCTCCGCGGCTCTTGGAATCGGAGGCGCCTCTGCGCAGCAAGTCGCAGTGCAGACGGATCAACCGGAAGCCCGTCCACCGGATTCCCATCCGCAGAGGTCGGTTAATCGGTCTAATGCGGTGGCGGCTGTTTCGCCTACTGCTGGTTCCTCCGCCTCGGTTGCCAAACCGGTTCGAAGGTCTCAGCCTGCGGCCTCCGGCAAGGGGCCGTACTACGTCGATTTTCGCGCTCGCACCGCGGCCACTTATGGCCATGCGTTCGTCTGGTTCGGCAGGACGGGTGAAAAACAGGTCGAGGTTGCCGGCCTGCACCCGGCTGGCGATGAAGGCCCATACATGTTGGGCCATCTGACATTTGTGCCCTCGGAGACGGGGCCCAGTTATGGCGACCTCGACGTTCAATATTTGACGGCCAGTTATCGCGTTTATATGAGTGAGCAGGATGCCCGGAAGGTTTTCGCTTATATCAAGCACCTTCAGGCGACCTCGCCGCTGTGGAACGCTGAAACCACCAATTGCACATTTTTCATTGGCGAGATCGCGTCCTTCATGGGTTTGAAGGTGCCGTTCCATCTGCAGAAGCCCGAGGCTTACGTCAACGAGCTCAGGGATATGAATGGCGGGCGCCAGAGGGCGCAACTAGCTGCAGATCAGTAGCATCAGGCTCTTTATTCGGCGGCTTTCGCAGGTGTCCGGGATAGCCGCCGGTTGTTCGCCGTCGAGCCGTGTGACCTTCATCGGTGGCTTGAAGGGACATAATTCCAGCATCGTCACGGAATTCGTTTGCGATCGCACAATTGTTGCGGTCGCCAGTCCGATCCCCGCGCTTCCATTGAGACCTCCGGCGCAGCCGCAGGCACGAATGGCCGCCATCGCCATCGGTGCGTATGGCGATTTTCCGTCGGGAGTTGTAGCATCCACCCGGTTCTAACGGGGGAAGCGCGTCATGATGCTGGGTCTGAGCCTGCCGACATTCACCATGCTGCACGTGATCATTAGCCTGGTCGGAATCGTTTCCGGCCTTATTGTCCTGTTCGGGCTGCTCGGCTCCAACCGGATACCGGGCTGGACCGCGTTGTTTCTTCTCACCACGATCCTTACCAGCGTTACCGGGTTCGGGTTTCCGTTCACCGTGTTGTTGCCGTCGCATATGATCGGTATTCTGTCGCTGGTGCTGCTGGCGATCGCGTGTCTTGCGCTCTACGGCATGAAGCTTTCCGGCGCCTGGCGCTGGATCTATGCGGTGACCGCGATGATCGCGCTTTATCTCAACATCTTCGTGCTGATCATCCAGAGCTTCCTCAAGATTCCGGCATTGACCGCGCTGGCGCCGGGCAACCCGCCATCCGGACCGGCTTTCGCCGTGATTCAGGGTCTTGTGCTTCTATTCTTCGTGATTGTGATCATCGGCGCGGTGCGGCGTTTTCGACCAGCATGAAGTTCGCCTGAGGAGCGCGTCACGGAATGACGGCATCCACCAAGAGGAGACTTCACCGTGACGACGATCAAGACCAGGGACGGCATCGAAATTTACTATAAGGACTGGGGATCGGGTCAGCCCATCGTGTTCAGTCATGGCTGGCCGCTCTCGGCCGACGACTGGGACACCCAGATGCTGTTCTTCCTGAACCACGGCTATCGCGTCATCGCCCACGACCGCCGCGGCCACGGCCGATCCACCCAGACGGGCGACGGCCACGACATGGATCACTATGCCGACGATCTCGCGGCTGTGACGGCGCATCTTGATCTGAAGAATGCCATTCATATTGGCCACTCCACCGGCGGCGGCGAGGTCGCGCACTATCTGGGGCGGCACGGCGAGAGCCGGGTGGCGAAGGCAGCCTTGATCAGCGCAGTGCCGCCGCTGATGGTGAAGACAGCGGCCAATCCAGGCGGGCTTCCCAAGGAGGTCTTTGACGGACTTCAGGCCCAGCTTGCGGCCAATCGCTCGCAATTCTATCGCGATCTTCCGGAGGGGCCTTTCTATGGCTACAATCGGCCGGGCGCCAAAGCCTCGGAGGCCGTCATCGCGAACTGGTGGCGCCAGGGCATGATGGGCGGCGCCAAGGCGCATTACGATGGCATCGTCGCCTTCTCGCAGACCGACTTCACCGAAGACCTCAAGAAAATCACCGTGCCGGTGCTGGTGATGCATGGCGACGACGATCAGATCGTTCCCTACGCCGATGCCGGGCCATTATCGGCAAAGCTTTTGAAGAACGGGACGCTGAAGACCTATAAGGGCTTTCCGCACGGCATGCCCACCACGCAAGCAGCAACGATCAACGCCGACCTGCTTGCGTTCATCAAGGGGTGAATCAAGTTGATCAAGGAATGAAAGTCATCCTGTTCGGCGCAACCGGAATGGTCGGACAGGGCGTGTTGCGCGAATGCCTGCTCGATCCCGGTGTCGAAAGCGTGCTCGCGGTCGGGCGCAGCCCGACCGGGCAACGCAATGCCAAGCTGCGCGAAATCGTGCACGACAATTTCCTCGATTTCTCCGCGATCGAATCCGAGCTCGCCGGCTTCGACGCCTGTTTTTTCTGTCTCGGTGTCAGCTCGGTCGGCATGAGCGAGGAACGCTACCGGCATCTGACCTACGACATCACCCTGGCCGCGGCGACGACGCTTTCGAAGCTCAATCCAGGCATGGTGTTCGTCTATGTCACCGGACGCGGCACCGATTCGACCGAGCAAGGCTCGCTGATGTGGGCGCGGGTCAAGGGCAAGACCGAGAACGATCTGCTCAAGCTGCCGTTCAAGGCGGCCTATATGTTTCGCCCCGCCGGGATCCAGCCGCTGCACGGCATAAAATCGAAGACCGCCTGGTACCAGGCGGCTTATGTCGTGGCCGCTCCGATGCTGACTATCCTCAACCGCGTGGCGCCGAAATACGTGACGACCACCGAGCAGGTCGGCCGCGCCATGATCAAGGTCGCGCGCGACGGCTATCCGAAGCCGGTGCTGGAAAGCGAAGACATCGCCGCAGTTTAGCTGGTGATTCCGGGTTCATGCTTGCGCGTGCCCCCGAATGACGGTCAAAACCCATCAAATAGCCGCAAATTTCACGCTTTTGCCATAACGACCGCATCGTCTTATACTTTTGTGCGCAGCAAAAAGCAGGTTTAGCCATGGATCGCATTCGTATCGTCGGCGGCAGCCAGCTCAATGGCACCATTCCGATTTCCGGCGCGAAGAATGCAGCGCTGCCGCTGATGATCGCGGGCCTGCTGACCGAGCAGACGCTTGTTCTCGACAATGTGCCGCGGCTTGCCGACGTCGCGCAACTGCAGCGCATTCTCGGCAATCACGGCGTCGACATCATGTCGGCCGGCAAGCGGCCCGGCGATCATGAATATCAGGGCCAGACCCTGCACATCTCGGCCGCCAATATCATCGATACCACCGCGCCTTATGATTTGGTGTCGCGGATGCGCGCCAGTTTCTGGGTGATCGCGCCGCTGCTGGCGCGGATGCATGAGGCCAAGGTCTCGCTGCCCGGCGGTTGCGCCATCGGCACCCGGCCGGTCGATTTGCTGATCATGGCGCTGGAGAAACTCGGTGCCGAGATCGCCATCGACGGCGGCTACGTGATTGCCAAGGCGCCCGGCGGCCTGAAGGGCGCCGGCATCGACTTTCCCAAGGTAACGGTGAGCGGCACCCACGTCGCGCTAATGGCAGCAACCCTGGCGAAGGGCACCACGGTCATCACCAACGCCGCCTGTGAGCCGGAAATTCTCGATGTCGCCGATTGCCTCAACAAGATGGGCGCCCGCGTTTCCGGCGCGGGGACCACGCGCATCGTGGTCGAGGGCGTCAGCAAGCTTCAGGGCGCGCGGCACACCGTGCTGCCCGACCGAATCGAGACCGGCACCTATGCGATGGCGGTGGCGATGACCGGCGGCGACGTGCAGCTCGCCGGCGCGCGGCCCGAACTGCTGCAATCGGCGCTCGACGTGCTGACCCAGGCCGGCGCCATGATCACCGTCAACAATGAAGGCATCCGGGTGGCCCGCAACGGCGCCGGGATCAGGCCGGTGACGGTTTCGACCGCGCCGTTTCCGGGCTTTCCCACCGACCTGCAGGCGCAGCTGATGGCGCTGATGGCCTGCGCCGGGGGCTCCTCGCATATTACCGAGACGATTTTCGAAAATCGCTTCATGCACGTGCAGGAACTGGCGCGGTTCGGCGCCCGGATTTCGCTCGACGGCGAAACCGCCACCATCGACGGCATCGCCAGACTGCGCGGCGCGCCCGTGATGGCGACCGATCTGCGCGCATCGGTGTCGCTGGTGATCGCGGGCCTTGCCGCCGAAGGCGAGACCATGGTCAACCGCGTCTATCATCTTGATCGCGGGTTTGAGCGGCTCGAGGAAAAGCTGTCGGCCTGCGGCGCTTCGATCGAGCGCATCAGCGACTGAATTTTGAGTGCGTATTCCGCAAAAGCGCATGCCGTTTCTGCGGACAGAATACGCCGGACTCGTAGGTGTTAGTGGTGGCGGCTCAACTCAAACTGATTGCGCTCGATGCCGATGATCTTGCCGTCATTTCTGCGCATGTGCAGGACGCCCGCGTGCAAACCGGCGATATCATCTGGCGGCAGGGCGAAAAGCGTCTGGTGATCGGCATGAACCGGCTGGATTGGGAGCAGACGCTGACGGGAGAAACCGCGCCGCGCCGCCTGATCTCGGCGCTGCGCTTTGACCGTGTGCTGGCATGCAAGTCGCGCGACATCGATCTGGAGACGCCGGAAGCCGCGCTGGAACTGCTCGGGATCGAGTTTCATCCCGGCGAGCCGCCCGGCGGCAGCGCGGTGCTGATGTTCAGCCAGGGCGGCGCGCTCCGGCTGGACGTCGAATGTCTCGAATGCGAGCTGGCCGACCTTGGCGCGGACGATCTCGGGACCTCCGAAGGCGCCGAGCCGTCCGGGCTGGATGCCTGAGCGGAAGACCCGCCCTGCCACCATTAACTTAATCCCCGCGCTCCAGGGTTGACGGCGATTTGTCGCCGCGCCATTGAGCAGTGGGCAGGCCTTTCATTCGGGCCGCCGCCGGAAAGCCACCATGCCTGTTCGGTTAGACAGAAGCAGCGCCGATTTCGCCGAGCAATTCGCGGGGTTTCTCGCCATGAAACGCGAGGTATCGGCCGATATCGAGAGCGCGACCCGGGTCATCGTCGACGACGTGGCGGTGCGCGGCGATGCGGCGCTGATCGAGGCGACGCGCAGGTTCGACCGCCTCGATCTGGACGCGAGCGGCTTGCGCATTACCGCGGCTGAAATCGACGCGGCGCTGCTGGCCTGCGACGGGCAAACGCTCGGTGCGCTGCGATTCGCGCGCGACCGGATCGAGGGTTTTCACCGGCGGCAATTGCCCAGGGACGATCGTTTCACCGATGCGCTCGGCGTCGAACTCGGCTGGCGCTGGAGCGCGATCGAAGCGGTCGGGCTTTATGTGCCGGGCGGCACCGCCGCCTATCCGTCCTCGGTGCTGATGAATGCGGTACCGGCCAGGGTTGCCGGCGTCGCGCGGGTGGTGATGGTGGTGCCGTCACCCGACGGCAAGCTCAATCCGCTGGTGCTGGCGGCCGCGCATCTCGGCGGCGTGTCCGAGATTTACCGCGTCGGCGGTGCGCAGGCGGTGGCGGCGCTGGCCTATGGTACGGCGACCATCGCGCCGGTGGCCAAGATCGTCGGCCCCGGCAATGCCTATGTCGCCGCCGCCAAGCGGCTGGTGTTCGGCAAGGTCGGCATCGACATGATCGCCGGTCCATCGGAGGTGCTTGTGATCGCCGACCGCAGCGGCAACGCCGGCTGGATCGCGGCCGATCTCCTGGCGCAGGCCGAGCACGACGTCAACGCGCAGTCGATCCTGATCACCGACGATGCGGCGCTCGCGGATGACGTCGAAGCTGCGGTGCAATCCCAGTTGAGCACGCTGCCGCGCGCGGAGATCGCGCGGGCCTCGTGGAACGAATTCGGCGCGATCATCCTGGTGAAGACCCTCGACGAAGCGGCGGGGCTGGCGAATGCGATCGCCGCCGAGCATCTGGAAATCATGACCTCGGATCCGGAAGCGCTAGCCGCGCAGATCCGCAATGCCGGGGCGATCTTCCTTGGGCCCCATACGCCGGAGGCGATCGGCGACTATGTCGGCGGCTCCAACCATGTGCTGCCGACGGCGCGTTCGGCGCGGTTCTCCTCCGGGCTTGGCGTGCTTGACTTCATGAAACGAACGTCGATCCTGAAATGCGGGCCGGACCAGTTGCGCGCGCTGGGACCGGCGGCGATGACGCTGGGCAAGGCCGAAGGCCTCGATGCCCATGCGCGTTCGGTCGGACTGCGCCTCAATCTGTCATGACCAAACCGCCCCCAGATGAAGATTCGCACAACCGCATCGTCGCGGTGACGCTGGACGAGGAATTGATCGGGCGTTCCGGTCCGGACATCGAGCACGAACGGGCGATCGCGATCTACGATCTCGTCGAGAAGAATCTGTTCGCGCCGGAGGGCGCCGGCGGCGGGCCGTTCACATTGCATATCGGGATTACCGGCAACCGGCTGATGTTCGACATTCGCCGCGAAGACGGCACGCCGGTGGTGGCGCATCTGTTGTCGCTGACGCCGTTCCGGCGAATCGTGAAGGACTACTTCATGATCTGCGACAGCTATTATCAGGCGATTCGCACCGGAACGCCGGACAAGATCGAGGCCATCGACATGGGCCGCCGCGGCATCCACGACGAAGGGTCGCGGACGCTGCAGGAACGGTTGAAGGGCAAGGTCCGGGTCGACTTCGAAACCGCCCGCCGGCTGTTCACGCTGATCTCCGTCCTGCACTGGAAGGGATAAGCGCATGATCCCGAAAAGTGGGCTCCGGTTTTCGGACCGGATCATGCGTCAAAGAGACTCCATGATCCCGAAAAGTGGGCCCCGGTTTTCGGCTCCGGTCATGCGTCAAACCAAAGAAGCATAGCCATGGCGGCGCCGCCGCGCGTGCGCGCTCCGCAAGCCGTGCTGTTCGCATGCGGTTTGAACAGCGTGCGCTCGCCGATGGCGGAGAGCCTGCTGCAGCACATGTTTCCCCACGCGCTTTACGTCAAGTCCGCCGGCGTCCGGAAGGGCGAGCTCGATCCGTTCGCGGTCGCCGTGATGGCGGAACTCGGCCAGGACATCTCGGGGCATAAGCCGATGACCTTTGAGGAACTGGACGATTGGGAGGGGCTCAACTTCGACCTGATCATCACGCTGGCGCCCGAGGCGCATCACAAGGCGCTGGAACTGACGCGCACGCTGGCGGCCGACGTGGAATACTGGCCGACGCACGATCCGACCGGCGCCGAAGGCAATCGCGAGCAGAAGCTGCAGGCCTATCGCGAGGTCTGCGACGGGCTGTTGCTGCGCATCCGCAAGCGCTTCTCGAGGGTCGGGGCGGCGAGTGGCTAGATGCGATACACCGCGGTTCCGTGCCGCTCAAATCCGCCCCTGTGCGGTTGTCTCGCCGGGTGCCTTCCGATAGGTTCCGCGCGCATTCGTTTCGCTTTGTTCCCCGTCCTCCCGCCGATCAAGCCCGCATGCTAGGCCGTCCCAAATTCGTTCTTGCTTCCGGTTCGCCGCGCCGTCTCAGCCTGCTCAACCAGGCCGGCATCGAGCCCGACGCGTTGCGCCCTGCCGACGTCGACGAGACCCCGAAGCGCGGCGAGTTGCCGCGCGCCTGCGCCAACCGGCTGGCCCGCGCCAAGGCCGACGCCGCGCTCAAATCGGTGCATCTCGACGACGAGTTGCGCGGCGCCTTTATTCTCGCCGCCGACACGGTGGTCGCGGTCGGCCGCCGCATCCTGCCGAAAGCCAACCTGGTCGACGAAGCCTCGCAATGCCTGCGGCTGTTGTCGGGGCGCAACCACCGCGTCTACACCGCGATCTGCCTGGTGACGCCGAGGGAGGCGTTTCGCCAGCGCCTGATCGAGACGCGCGTGCGCTTCAAGCGCCTGAGCGAGGACGATATCCAAGCCTATATCGGCTCCGGCGAATGGCGCGGCAAGGCCGGTGGTTACGCGGTGCAGGGCATCGCCGGATCGTTCGTGGTCAAGATGGTCGGCTCGTACACCAATATTGTGGGCCTTCCGCTGTACGAAACGATCGCGCTGCTTGGCGGCGAAGGTTTCCCGATTCGCTTTGGCTGGTTGAATGCCAGTTAAGCCGCCAGCCCATGACGGGTCCGGCAAGGGATCGGCCAGAGAAGCCGGCAAGGAAGTCGGCAAGAAAACTGCAAAGCCTTGCCCGATCTGCGGCAAGCCGGCCGTCGAGGCCTCGCGCCCGTTTTGTTCCGAGCGCTGCCGGGATGTCGATCTGAACCGCTGGCTGTCGAATTCCTACGCCATTCCCGGCACCGAGGATGACGACGAAGACGCCGATTGAGCGATATTTTGCGTGTTTTCGGGCAGTTAGCACCTCTTTTGCAGGGCAGCCCGTCTTCGCCCTGCGGGCTACGCCGGGCACGCTTCGCCATCGGCAAATGCGTGGCCGCGCCACGCGGTGCCGCAGGCGAAGCGTGGTGGACAGGGCTGCCCGGCCTGACTATAAACCGGCGCTCCCGGCCCCCGCGCCGGGACCTGCCCAGGTAGCTCAGTTGGTAGAGCATGCGACTGAAAATCGCAGTGTCGGTGGTTCGATCCCGCCCCTGGGCACCATTTGCGAACAAGACCTCTAACATCTCCGTTCGAGGTCTGTTTCCCGGCAATCGCAGCCTGAAGGATCTCTTTGCAGCCGATAATCCGGACGGTATTCTCATCGACCTCAATGGCGCTGATTACGGCACGGATGCAGGCCTTACGTCCGTTGACATCGCCATTTTCGAGCTTGTCGATCATCAATCGCGCAAATACGTCGATCTTTTCCGCGTCGATGGATATTGCCCTACCGCATTGCGACCGGACCCTGTCGAGGGCGGCCTTTGCCCTTTCGCGCTCCGATTTGATGTTTGCAACCGTTCCGTCGCTTTGACGTAGCGCCAAATCTTCGGCGCGATTATTCACCCTGGCACCGCCCAATAAGCCCGTGCGGCAGACGCGAGACCTTGTAGGCGCATATGGATCAGGAAGATTTGCGCGGACGGTCACTTCAGCTATGCACGTTGGCGCTGCGGGTCAGTTGCTGCGGTGACTGACCAAAAGCAGCCTTAAAGGCGCGGCTGAAATGCGAGGAGTCGCTGAAACCATAGCTCAGCGCCGCGTCAGTAACCTGGCTGATTTGTCCCTCCGCCAGCGCCTTGAAACTTGCCGCCAGCCGCTGCTGCCACAGCCAGCGGATCGGGGTCGTGCCCTCGCGCGCGAACAGGCGATTGAGCGAGCGCGTCGACATGTTTTGCGCGTTGGCGATCATGTCGAGGTCGAGTCCGGTGACGTGGAGGTTGGCGCTGATATAACGCTTGACCTGAAGCAAGCGCTTCATCTGCACCGAACTTTCGTCCGAGCGGTCCGCGAACTCGACTTCCAGCGTTGTCGCCAGGAGGTCGAGCGTCGACGAGCTGATGCGTTTGGCGACGTCATCGATCTGCTTGTCGAGCGCCACCAGCTGACGCACGACTGTCGCGGCCAACGTCCCCAGCTTGCCGCTGTTGGGTATTCGGCGCGCGACTAGCTTGCGCGCGGTCGGCAATCGCGAGACCAGCAACGGGCGAGGAATGGTTATCAAGATGGCGCTGTGGTGGGTGCCGAACTCCAATGTGAAGGGCTGGGCCTGATCGTGAAGAACGAGATCGCCAGGCTGCATCTGCGCCACTGCTCCGTCTTGCGTAAACACCGCCTCGCCGTCCAGCGAAAGCCACAGCATGAATTCGTCCCTGTAGTCCTTCCGGATATGGGCTGAGGTCCGGGTCACCTTGATCCTGTCGTCGGCACCCGTCGTGGAGGAGATGTCGCTGAGCACCAGCGGACCGAATTCCCTGTTCGACACCCGCGCGCGGAAATTCCGGCTTTCCACGCGACGGCAGTCCGTCACCGAGTAGTTTCGACACGTGACCTGATGCCAATGCTCGAAACAGTCTCCAGGCTGCACGGCGGTGAGAACATTCGAACCGGGCATCGGACGCTCCCTGGGGTAGTGGCCGGGATATTCGATAGTTCAAGCAATCTGCATGCCAAGCATGCGGCCGGTGGCCCACGTCGATTTACCGCAAGGCTGAAACGGGCAGGGACGATTGCGCATCAGAATTAGTGCGTTGTCAACGCGGATGGCAAGGTCAGTCGGCCCGCTGGCAGCCCCAGTCAGGCGCGCCGAGTCGGCACCGTGGTAACGAATCTGCGTGGCGATCAACAAGGAGACCCCGAGATGCCTTATCAGTGCGACCACATCGAACCGTCCAAGACGGTGGTCATCGTCGTCGACATGCAGAACGACTTCGTGGCTCCCGGCGCTAAATTGCAGTCCGCCCAGGCACTTGCCGCCGTTCCCAAGCTAGCCGGCCTGCTCAAGACCTGCCGGCAGAAGGGCGTTCGCATCATCTACACAGCGCATGTTCACCGCCGCGACGGCAGCGATATGGGCCTGTTCGACGATCTTTACGGCCCGATCGCCGATCGTTCCTCGCTGGTCGACAATTCGCCCGGCGCGGACATCTACAAGGACCTCGCGCCGGCGCCGGGTGAGCATGTCATCAAGAAGCACCGATACAGCGCCTTCTTCGGCACCGACCTCGACATCATCCTGCGCGAGTGGGGCATCGACACGGTCATCGTCACCGGGACGACGACGGAAAACTGCTGCCACGCGACGGCGCGCGATGCGATGTTCCGCAACTACAAGGTCGCATTCTTGTCCGACGTGACGGGCACCTTCGATTATCCCGACGTCGGTTACGGCGCGGTTGCGGCCGACCAGGTGCACCGCACGACGCTGGCGATCCTGGCCTTCTCCACCGCGCACGTCATGACCGCCGACGAATGTTTGTCGCGCATCGCGGAGGCGTAGGGAACTGAGCCTTACAGCCGCGCGAGAGCGCGAGACTTGAAGGAATCTTCGGCGGCCGCGAGCGCGCGGGGTGGGGAGCATTTCGTAACAGGGGGCGGAACATGGTTGGAAATTTGACGCGACGGAAGCTTCTGAAGGCGGCGGGCACGGCTGGGGGCGGGCTGCTTGCCGTGTCGTCGCCCTCGATTCTCATGCGCAGCGCCGTGGCCGGCAGTGAGCCGATACGCATCGCCGTTATTCAGGACATGTCGAAAGTCTATGCGCTGCTCGGCGATCTTCACATCAAGGGGCTGAAGCTCGCGTTCGACGCCGTCGGCAACGAAATTGGCGGACGCAAGATCGAGATGGTGGTCGAGGATACCGGCGGTGATCCTGCTGTGGCCCTCAGCAAGGCGAAGAAAACGATAGCGACGTTCAAGCCGCACTTCGTCACCGGTCCGATCGCCAGCAATGAATATGCGGCGATGAAGGACGTGGTGACGAACGCGAATACGGTGTGGTTGCTGTTGACCCAGGGCGCGGGTGCGGAGGACACGGTGCTTCCGATCTGCAGCCCCAACGTCTTCAGCGTGTCGTGGAACAATTGGCAGCTGAGCGCGCCGTTCGCCCGTTGGGCCTATGAGAACGTCGCCAAGGAGTTCTGGCTGGGCTACGCGAACTACAATTGGGGCCAGGGCGCCGGCGAAACCTTCAAGCAGTTCTTCGAAGCGGCGGGCGGCAAGATCCTTGGCGCGATTGCCCCCCCTTTGGGCACCTCGGACTTTGCGCCGTATCTGTCGAAAGTGGTGGCGGCCAAGCCGCCCGCGATCTTCTGCTTCTTCGCGGGAGGCGATGCGGTCAACTTCGTCAAGCAATGGGAGCAGTTCGGACTTCACAAGACCACCAAGCTCACCGGCCAGGGGTTCATGGTCGAAGAGGAGGTGTTGCCGGCCCAGGGCGAGGCGGCGGTCGGGACCATCTCGGTGCTGAACTGGGCGCTGACGCTGGACAATCCGGCCAACCTCGCGTTTCGTGAGCGCTTCAAGGCCAACTATCAATCGGAGCCCGCCATCTATGCGATGATGGGCTACGACGCCGCCAACGTCATCATTCGATCGGTCACCGCCGGAAAAGGCACCGACAAGGCGGCGTTGATTTCCGCGATCGAGGACATGACGCTCGACAGTCCGCGCGGTCCGGTGACGTTCAATCGCAGGACCCATGAGGCGATCCAGTCTTATTTTGTGCGGGAAACCAGGATGGTGTCGGGTCGGCCCACGAATGTCGTGGTCGCTAACCTGCCGAAAGCGGAAACGCCGGCGAAGGCCTGCAACCTCACGCGGTCGTGAATCCGATTGGAGCGAAGCAGGAGCGTCGTGGACGATGCCGGCCCTATGCGCTCGTCTGCCGTCGAAGGCGCCCACATAGGACGGGGGCGCCGGTGGGTGTCGCGGTGCAGTCATGACGGCCGCATCGATTGCGATCCAGGTTCTCAACGGCCTGACGATCGGCGCCATCCTCATGCTGATCGCCATGGGGCTCACCATCATCTTCGGCCTGATGGGCGTCGTGAATTTCGCTCACGGTGCGCTCTACATGGGAGGTGCCTATCTGGCCGTCACCGTGGTGGCGAGAACGGGCCAGTTCTGGGTTGCGCTGATTGCTGCGCCGGTCGGGATTGGGCTGCTTGGCTGGGCAATGGAGCGGCTGTTGATAAGGCGGCTCTACGGGGGCGATCCTCTGCGCCAGGTACTCCTGACTTTCGGAGTCGCCGTGGTGCTTCGCGAGATCATGGAGATCATCTGGGGCCCGGCAGTGCAGACCCTGCAGGCACCGGCTGGACTGGCGGGTTCTCTGGACCTGTTCGGTGTTCAGTATCCAACCTATCGGATCGCGGTCATGGCCATCGCGGTCGTGATCGCGGGCGCGGTATCTCTGGTGTTGAAGCGGACCAATGTCGGGCTGATCGTTCGCGCCGGCGCGTACGACCGGGACATGGTCGACGCGCTCGGCATCGACGTCCGCCACGTGTTTACTGTCGTGTTCGTCGCCGGAACCATGCTGGCGGCCGTCGCGGGGGTTCTGGTCGGGCCGTTGCGGAGCGTGCAGCCGGACATGGGAAACGACATTATCGTCGATGCATTCATCGCAGTGATCGTCGGCGGTCTGGGAACGGTGAGCGGTGCGGCCGCCGGAGCCCTGCTGGTCGGGATCGCCGAACTTCTCGGCGCGCTGGCGATTCCCGGGATGGAGAAGACGGCAGTCTATGTGGTGGTCACGCTGGTGATGATCTTCAGGCCGACAGGGCTGTTCGGCGCAAGAAGTTCCGCGACATGATCGGGAAGTTTCGCTTCATGAACACGCGGCCGGCATTCGAGATCGCAGCGGCGCTGGTTCTGTTCGCCGTTCCGCTCGGCGGAGACTGGCTATTCAATACATATTATCTCGACCTGGCCGCCCGCATCGTCATCATCTGGATCGCGCTTCTGGGGTACGACATCCTCGCCGGCTATACCGGACTCGTCTCCTTTGGCCATGCGATGTTCTTCGGTCTTGGCGCATATGGGGCGGCCTGGACGCTGCTCTATGGCCCGCCGTCGCTGTGGCTCGCGTTGTCGGCGGGAACGATCGCCGCGACCGCAGCCGCGGTGATCGTGGGCTATCTCAGCATCAACACCAAGGGGGTCTATTTCATCTTGCTGACGCTGATCTTCTCCCAATTCGGCTACGACACCATCTTCAACGGCGGCAGCGTCACCGGCGGTCAAAACGGCCTGTCGAGCCTGCCGAAGCCGGTATTGAATTTGCCGGTGATCGGCGTGGTCGATTGGAATGATCCGGCGTGCGCGTACTATCTCGTGGTGGTGGCATTCATCGCCGCCTATGCCATCGCGCGCCTGGTGGTCGGATCCGCCTTCGGATCGGTCCTCGCGGCGATCCGCGACAACGAGGAGCGCACCGCGTATCTGGGCTATGACGTGGCTGCCGCCAAGCGTGGCGCGTTCGCGGTCTCTGGAGCATTTGCCGGCTTCGCGGGAGCGCTGTGGGCGCATCATCAATCCTACGTGTCGCCCGAACTGCTGCATTGGACGCTTTCGGGGCAATTCCTCATCATGACGTGGCTCGGCGGCGTCGGGACGCTGCTGGGTCCCCTGGTCGGAGGCGCCGTGCTGATTTACGTCGCCGACGTTCTGAGTTCGGTCATGAAGAACTCGCTGATCGTTTTCGGGGTGCTGTATATCCTCGTGGTGCTTTACGCCCCCCAGGGATTGTGGGGGCTCGTGACCCGTGCCGCGGCGGCCAGGAGGGCGCGATGAGTCTGCTGGAAGTCCACGATTTGACCAAGCGGTTCGGTCAGCTCGCGGTGGTGCAGCAGGTGGATCTCAGGGTGGAAGCCGGGGAGCGGCATGCCGTGATCGGCTCGAACGGGGCGGGAAAGTCATCGCTGTTCCACATGATCACCGGTCGCCTGCGCCCGACCTCGGGCCGGATCAGGTTTTGCGACCGGGAGATTGCCGGGCTGGCGCCGCACCGGATCGCGCGCATGGGCCTGGCGCGCTCCTTTCAGATTACGAACATATTCCCGCGACTTTCCGTGCTCGAAAACGTGCGATTGAGCGTCCAGGCGCGGCCGCTGTGCCATCGCGAACGGCCGGCTGTACGATCGGGCCTGGCCGAGACCAGATCTCGCGCAATGGGTATTCTGGAGTCTCTCCATCTGTCGGCCGTTGCCCATTCGCTCGCCGGGACCCTTTCCTACGGCGATCAGCGCCGTCTCGAAATCGGCCTCGCGCTGGCTCTGGATCCCATTCTCATTCTGCTGGACGAGCCGACGGCAGGCATGTCGCTGGCGGCGTCGCGCGAGATCGTCGACCTGCTGCACGGCATCCCGCGATCGGTCACCATGCTGCTGATCGAGCATGACATCGACGCGGCGCTCAAATTGTCGGACCGGGTCACGGTGATGCATCAGGGGCAGGTCCTGGCCCAGGGAACGCCGGCCGAGATCCAGCACGATTCCCGCGTTCAGGACGTCTACTTTGGCGGCAGAACGGATCTCGCTGCCGGGGACCCGTCGTGATCCTGGAGATCGAGAACATCCATTGCTATTACGGCCTCAGCCATGTCGTTCACGGCGCAAGCCTTCAGGTCGATTCCGGCGAGATCGTGTCGCTGCTCGGCCGAAACGGCGCGGGAAAGACCACCATTATCGGGGCGGTGATGGGCCTCGTGGAGTCCCGATCCGGCCAGATTCGTGTTGCGGATAATCCGGTGACGGGCCTTCCTCCGCATCAGGTCTGTCGCCACGGAGTTGGCTGGGTTCCCCAAGGTCGCCGTATTTTCCCTCATCTGACGGTCGAGGAGAACATAAGGCTGGCGACGCTCAAGCCTGCCAGAACGAGAGGATTCGATGCGTTCGAGCGCATCTACACGCTGTTCCCGATTCTGCACACGCGGGGCGGCGTGCTGGCGGGCGGCCTCTCCGGCGGCGAGCAGCAAATGCTCGCGGTCGCGCGCGCGCTGGTGGGCAACCCGCGTATCCTCCTTCTCGACGAGCCGACCGAAGGTCTGTCCGCCTTCATGGTGGATAGCCTCATGAAGGCAATCCGGGAAATAGCATCGCACGGCGTCGCAGTTCTTCTGGCGGAGCAGAACGTTCGCATGGCCTTGGCGACCGCCGGCCGTCACTACGTTCTCGACAAGGGCGAGATCCGCGTGGCCATGACGACGTCGGAGATCGAGAACCGCGAGGATCTACTGATCGCCCATCTGGGGGTGGCGGCGAGGAGGGGTGGCGGGGATACCTCTCCGGTCCGTTATGCCGGTCGGCCATGACGACGCCAAGTTCGATACGCTGAGCCAGCGAGTTACTACCCAATCGGGAAGAAAAGGAGCGGCCGTATTCGTCCTGCGTGGACGAAGGATTGCGACCTAAGACCAAGTCATCCCGGAACCTCCTATCGAAACTTTCGATGAAGCCATCAGGCGTCTCATCGGTGCCATCCTGCTCGAACAAAACGACGAATGGGCGGTCCAGCGAGCGCGTTACATGACGCTGGAAACCATCGCGCCCATCAGCGATAATCCCATCGTCGGATTGCCTGCCGTGGCAACCTGACAAGCCCGGCCATGGCCGGCGATAGTGGTGACCATCAAGAAGCTACACCACGCATAGGGACACGATCTGGGCCGATAAGTCGCCGCGCCTTTGCGGGGCTGCCGTTAAGCTTGCATTTCAAGGCTTCGAGCCTCGAGAAGATCCTATCCAAGCCATTGTAACAACGGCAACATTGGCAATTTGCGACCGGCGGGGCGCACCATGTGCATTTGCAAAACGTAACAGACTTTAAGCATCGATAACGGGCTCTAGAGCCCCGGTCAGACATATCCTCCTGGCATCGCACTGGTTGAATTCGCGGATTTCAGCAGCCGTCGCAACGGTAGCGAAACTCAGAAGGGACGAACGATGCTTACCATCATGCAAGCCGACCGCGCCTGGATTGATCTCCAGGACAGGCCACAGGAACAGCAGGTTTCGTACGCGACGCAGACGTTTCACCGCGAACGCAAATGGCGGCAGTTCGAGCGCAGCGTTGGCGCCGCGATCGAGGATATCGCGATCTCGCGCTGGAGGGACCCGCAAAATACTTCCCGACACGAGGAAGCGACAACACCTTCCGATCGATACTTCATCGGCATTGCCCTGAAGATCACGCGCCTGAAGCTGACCAGGGGACGTCAAGCCATATTCGACGGCATCATGCCGGTGGGCTCGCTGTATGTTTCAGCGCCATCGAAGCAACTCAGTGCGCAGTTTCATGCACCGTACGACTTCCTGCACTTTCACGTTTCGGCGAATTACTTTCCTTCGCAGCGATCGGCCATGCAACTCGCGGCGGTCGAAGGTCTGAACGACCTGGTCCTGTTGCGCGATCCCTTCGCCGAGCAACTCGCAAAGGCCCTGACCGAGCAAGGCAATACGTCCGACGAAAAGTTTGCACGTTGCATAGGTCAGACGCTTGCGATGCATCTCGCCCGGCTCGAACTCCCGCGAACCAAGGTCAACGCTCTGCCGAAATGGCGTCTTCGGCGCGTCGAGGAATACGTCGAAGCTCATTTTGACCGTGGCATCGGTCTTTCCGACCTGGCCAAGGTCGCAGGCCTGTCCCGCATGCACTTTGCAGCACAATTCCGGGCCGCGACGGGATATCGTCCGCGTGAATATCTCCTGCATCAGCGTATCGAACATGCGAAGTCGTTGTTGTCTAATACCGAAATGCCCCTGGCCGAGGTCGCGCTGACCGTCGGCTTCTGCACACAGGCGCATTTTTCGACCGTATTCAAGCGAATCACGAGCGAAACTCCGGCACGCTGGCGATGCGCCAGCAAAAGCGAATTACCGCTCGTCCAGAGTCCGCCGCAAGGGTCGGCCGTCAGAAGGCACGGTCTGGAGTTGTGTCGTGCCGGCTAATTGGCGTGGCCCAATCATGCGAAATGAGAAACGAGGTGGCTTCGCGAAATACGCCGTCTGTTCGATCTGCCATGCTGCAAATGTGAGCGACTGAGACCACAAACTTCGGCTCGAGCCTTCACCCCCCCCCGGGCAAACGAGCCTCTCGGGGCCGTCCTTGCCCCCACGAAGGACGGCCCCACTTTCTTGCGGCCCTTACCGGACGCCATCGGCAGCATTCCGGCTTTGCAGAAGCTCCGTTCCCGCATCCCTACCTTCGAACTAGAGACTGGCGTGACGCGCCAGCCAAGAGCGCGCGCCCTGGATGCTCCTGAAATCGTCCAAGGATCTCGTCGGGACGTCAGGCCACGCGCTCGCCACCATCTCGCTCAGCGCATGCCCCGGCCCGAGTTCCAGAAAGGCCGTGGCGCCCGCTTCCATGCAGGCCTGCAGGCACCCCGCCCACTGAACCGTTTGCGATATTTGCGCCGCCAGCTTGTCGAGACCGGAATTGATGCGGATGACCGGAGCGCCGTCGATCCCACTCAGGAGACGCGTGCCGGCGGCCGGCGGGAATGTCACGGATGTCAGGCGCAAGCTTTCCCGGAAATCGGCAGAAGCCGCGACAAGCCGCCTCGTGTGGGAAGCGACTTCCACCGGCAAGTCGATCACCTTTACAGCATTCATGACCTTGGCTTCTTTGGCGATCGCGTGTAGCGCCGCGCGGCCGCCGCCAAGGACGAAGGCGTCGCCCGGATTGACAATGGCGACAGCGGCCTCGTACCGCTGGCACAAACGATCGACGTCGTCCCGGGAAAGTCCACGAATAAACAACAGCCCGTCACCGGGCAGCGAGGCGGCGTCCATGGCTTCCGCGCGGCGAGCGACGAGATCGAGCGTGTCGGTCATGCCGAACAAGCCCGCGACGCCCCAGGCCGCCACCTCGCCCACACTGTAGCCGGCGACAATGATGCGATCCGGCATTGTTTCCCTCAGCGCCGCTGCGGCGGCCAACGCCTGCACCGTGCAAAGGATCTGACCGGTACGATTGCGATGCAGGGCCTCGCTGGTGTCACTGCGAACGAAATCCCGGGGGTCCCTGCCAAGCAATGTCGCCGCATGCTCGAACAGGATCGAGGCTTCCGGCGTCTCGCCCGTCAAGGCGAACATATCTGGATTTTGCCATCCCTGTCCGGGACACAGGATCGCGATCATCATGCGCGACGCCTAGCCGGGAAAAAGCACGGCAATGGCGATCGCCATCGTCAGGATGCTGAACACAGTGCTCGCGGTGACTATGGATCCCGCTGTTGCCGAGTTGAGTCGGTAGTTGACGGCAAAGAGAATGCCGAAGAAGCCCGACGGCGCGGCCGCGAGCAGGATGGCCGTCTTTGCCACCTCCGGCTGGACCGGGACAAGGTAGACGACTGCAACGGCCAACAGCGGCCGAATGATATCCGACGCCGCGGTTGCGGCAACGACGCGCCAGTCCAGCCGGAACGATTGTGCCGACAGGACCAGGCCGGTCAGGAACAAGGCCACACCGGCGGCAGCGCTCCCGATCAACGACAGGCACGCATCGGCGAGCGCGTCGAGCTTCAAGCCGGACAACGAAAGCAGGATGCCGAGCGCGGGTGCCAAAACCACAGGTTTGGTGATCGCGCGCCGGACCGCAGTCAGAATCTGGACCAATGGTCTTTCGCTCGCGCCGCGCGCCCTGGCAGCGCTCATTTCGACGATAATCAAGGTAAGCGGGCTGATAAGAATTGAGCCAGAAGCCAGTGCGACCGCTACCGGAACCGTGCCGGTAGGACCTAACACGGAAGACACGATCGGCAGACCGACGCCGGCCAGGTTCGGAAAGCCGATCGTCAGCGCCTGCAGCGACGCATCGGCCCTGGATACGCTGGAAAACATACGCATGCCCCAATACCATGCCACGTAGAGCAGCAGCATCGTCAGGCCGAATACCAGAAACAGCGGGGCCTGTTCGAGCATCTCCTGGCGCGGAGCCGACGCGGTGGCGGCAAACAACGACGCCGGCAACGCGAAATCCATGACGAGCGCGTTCAGTCCGTCGACCTGATGATTGTCGACCACGCGGAATTTTCCGGCGGCATATCCGAGCAGCAAGACGAAGAAGACCGGCGCCAGCGCCATCAGGATTGGATTGGACGTCATGGACACGGCCTTTCGTGGGCATCGACGAAGAGTGTCATGGCAAGGAGATCGGCTGCACCGCCTGGGCTGAGACGCCGGATGACGAAGTGTTCGTGGATCGATTGAGCCCGCGCGCGCCAACCGGGCCTGCGGACACCGCCCTCATCGAGAAAAAGTCGGGTCGCGCGTCGCGCAAAGCGAAGGCCATCAAGGCCGCCGCGATGCAACAGATTGGTGTCTTCGACGGAAGCGATGAGAGCGAAACACGCTTCGACGCGCGCGGCTTCAGCGTCCTCAGGGACAGCGCGCGCACTGCTCCTTAAAGCAGGCAAGCCAATTTGGTAGACGCTAGGAAATCCGCTGGCGGCCTCGACGCGCGCCCCGCCCGCGTGAAAGCGGCGGCGGGCAGCGCTGCCATGGCTGTGCAGCAGCACCGGCCCATCGAGTATGCTGCCGCCCCAAAGGCGCGAGACGACGGCGCCCAACGGCGCTTTGGGATCAACTAGCCCGCCGGCTCTCGCACCGGCCGCTGCGCACAACAGGCCGAGGCCGAATATCGCGCCGCGGTGCGTGTTCACTCCCGACGTCGCCGCCCGCATGGCGGCTTCGGCCTCAAGGCCGATAATCCTCAGTCGTCCCATGCCACAACCAGTCGCGGCCGCATCGGCGAGATGCTGAAAATAGGGCTTGATGGCCGCGGCACTACTGCGAAACGTGTTCGCGTCCATGTCGTCGTGGCTGCCGTTGTCGACGTGGCTCACGAGCCCCGGTTTTGGCCAGGTTTGCAATTCCATGAGAAGGCAACGAACGGCGCTGTCACCGATCGCACTGGCGTTGCAGGGCGCTTGCGCCTCTCGCGGATATAACTGCTCCGCGCCTCGTGCCAGAGCAGCGGTCATAATATCGATCTTCCCGAGATGAAGAGGCCCCGGTCGAGCAAGCCGACGCCGTCAATGCTCTTGACCAGTACCTCGCCCGTACCGGCGTGAAGTTCGCGCCAGTTGACCGCAGCGCCGTCGTCGCGCATCAATTCGCCGTCGAGCCGCATGGGCGCATCGGTCTCAATAGCGGCCATGTCCGCGGCGATGCGATCGAGATCGGTGTCGCGACGGACATCCAGCAGCAAGTCGAGGTCGGATCGGTCGGTGAGATAATCCAGTCCGGTCAGGATCCGCCACGCCAAACTGCCGAACACCCGTGCTTCGACCGAATGCCGCAGAGCGAGCTCGCCGAGGCGATCCAGTGTAGGCCACCATGCAAGCGGTGCCGATCCGCTTGCAGAATTCAGCAGAGGAGGACGGGCGATCGAAATGATATCGTCGGGCTGCAAGAGAAAGGAAAGCCGCCTTTTGCCGGCAGAGGGCGGCAATGGCAGGCCCACTGCCACTCCCCTTGGCTCGCCCGGCGTGGGACGTCGTCTGATCGTCGGCCGTCCCTCGTCGGACCAGCGGGCGACGAGCGAATCCTCGGCCAGATCACCATGCGCCGCGAGCATCGTGCGCCAGCCCTGCGGGCTGACATAGACGAGGTCGTGGCGTCCGGCCGGGCGCTCACCGGGTTTGCAGGGCGAGGTCACGAACGCGCTCCGCAATATCGACAGCCTTCAATCGGCCGCCGCGCTCCTTGCCGAGCGCGTCCCGCCGGTCGTGCGTTTCCGGCATGTTGGCAAGCAAAGTGTTCAACTGGTCGGCGAGTGGGACCGTATCGCTCCATGTGGCGTGAACGGCGCCCATCTGGGCGAGATTCGACAGACCCGGAGCAAATACGGGTGTGGACTTCGCCTTCTCCTCCAGCGCCTCGATCGACAGCTTGGTGACCTTTGCCATGGAAGGCAGATCCATCACCGCAGGTGCCGCACCCGGCAATCCCACCAGCACGCGGGTCGCCAGCCCGGTCGCAAGAAGGGCCCCTGCCGCGGAGTGGCCATACAAAAGGCCGATGGTCGGCCGGCTGTGCATATCCGCGTAGATCAGCGACTTGGCGAGATGAGACAGGAATTCGTTCAGGCCGAGCAGTTCGTCGCGCTTGCTCATGCGCTGGCTATCGCTGTCCACGAGGACGAGGATCGGACCGCTTTCCCGATCGAGGGAATCCAGAACATGTCCGGAGAGCCTGATGGCTTCGTCAACGCCGACGGCAGCCCGGTCTGCGACACCAATGACGAGTATCCTGACGCCGTAACGCAACGTCGCCGAACCGAAAATGACGCCGTTGTCGTTTTTTACGGCATGGCCGTCGGGAAACAGCGAGGCGAGAATTTCATCGAGCGTCACGGCTGGTCCTCCCGATCTTGTTGGCGAGAGAAATGAACTGGTCGGCGGGCAAGTCGGGGACCGACTCAGCGTGCGCGATGCCTTCGGCCGCCCAGATATCGACGGCATCCTCGCAGTTGCCAAAGCGTCGTATCCGGTCCGCGAGACGCACCTGCTCGGCCTTCAGCTTGTCGCCGCCAAACGCTCCGACCAAACCCAGCAGCTCCAGCGCAGCGTCGCGAAAACCCTGCACGGTATCGTCGGTGAAGACGTCCGCGGCACCGAGCAGCCGACGGTGCTTGCCACCCATGGTTCGCCAAACCAACGCGCGGTCACGGGAGTCGAATTCTTCAACGCCGCGATTGGTCTCGATGACCTCCGGGCCGGACACCGCAATACGGCCCGGCTCGGACACCGCCAGCGCCGAGCAGCAGCCCGCGATCAGCCCGCCGCCGCCATAGCATCCGGAGCGTCCGCCGATCAGGCCAATGACCTTTACACCCGCCGTGCGCGCTTCCATGACCGCGCGCATGATCTCGGCGATGGCGAGCTCGCCGGCATTTGCCTCCTGCAGCCGCACGCCGCCGGTATCGAGCAGGATCAGCACCGGCATCGACTTGATCTCTCGCGCGGCGCGCAGCAGACCTGTCAGCTTGGCGCCATGCACTTCGCCGAAGGCGCCGCCCATGAAGCGGCCCTCTTGGGCGGCAACGAACACGGGAGTGGCGTCAAGACGACCGCGCCCGACGACGATGCCGTCGTCGAACTGCTCGGGAAGGTCAAATATCTTCAGGTGCGGACTGACCTCGCGCTTTTCCGGCCCAATGAACTCGACAAAGCTGCCGGCGTCGAGCAGCAACCCGAACTCTCGTTCGCGCGGATGCTTCATTGAAGCTTATGGTGCGGACCCGTTCTGCCGGCAACTGAACTGCCTGTTTGAGCGGAGCGGTCATTGTCCGTCCTCCTCGATCAATCGAACCGCCTGCGCCAGACGAAGCGATACGGTGTCCGGGCGCGCACCGCCGTCATTGATGGAAAATTTGAGGCCGCCTGGTGAATAGCGCTCGACAAAATCGACAATGACGGCATTCCACACTTCGCCAAAGCCAACGGCGGCGGTCTTGATCTCCAGCCGGCATTCGGCATTCGGCAGGATGCGCTCCACCAGCACTTCGAGATTGCCGGAAGCCACGACGCCGATGATCGCGGTTTGTCTGGTGCCGCCGGCGCGTTCGCGAGCCCTGTGTTGAAAACTGAGGTCTTCCATTGCGGTCTTTCCCTACCAGTTCCTGAATTTCGAAGGCGGCGCGTATAGCCCGCCCGACCAGCGCACGAGATCCTTGATGGAGCGCGCGGCCAGCATGCTGCGGTCCGCATCGAGCGCGTTGATGCCGAGATCCTCCGGCCGGCGGATCACGCCGCGCTGGCGCAGGCGCTCGACCATGTTTCGATCCCGTCCGCGACCGACCTCGGTGTAACCGGCGACGCCGCGGATTGCCTGTTCGCGATCTTGAACGTTGCGGCAAAGCAGCAGGTTCGCGACGCCTTCTTCCGTGACGATATGGGTGACGTCGTCGCCGTAGATCATGATCGGCGCCAGCTCGAGGTTCAGTTTCTCGGCGAGTGCGAGCGCGTCGAGTTTCTCGACGAACAACGGGACGTTCTTGTCGCCAAAAGTCTCGCCGATCTGCACAACCAGCTTGCGGCCACGGCGTAACAGCGCTGAACTTTCAGGGTCGGCTTCCGCGCCGGCTTTCAGCCAAGGCTCGCTCGGGTGGCGCCGCCCGCGGGCATCGGCGCCCATGTTCGGCGCGCCTCCGAAGCCGGCAATGCGCGACGTAGTGATGGTCGAGGAATTACCCTGCAGGTCGATCTGCAGCGTAGAGCCGATGAACATGTCGCAGGCGTAGAGGCCGGCCACTTGGCAGAACGCGCGATTGGAGCGCAGCGAGCCGTCCGGTCCGGTAAAGTAGACGTCGGATCGCGCACGAATGTACTCATCCATGCCGACCTCCGAGCCAAAGGAATGGATTTGCTGGACCCAACCGGATTCGATCGCGGGGATCAGCGCTGGATGGGGATTCAACGCGAAATGGCTGGCGATCTTGCCCTTGAGGCCAAGCTTCTCGCCATAGGTGGGCAACAGAAGCTCAATCGCGGCCGTGCTGAAGCCGATCCCGTGATTCAGCCGCTGTACGCCATAAGGCGCATATATGCCTTTGATCGCGAGCATCGCGGTCAGGATCTGTCCCTCCGTGATGGCGGCCGGATCGCGCGTGAACAGCGGTTCGACGAAGAACGGCTTTTCAGACCTGACGATGAAATGCACGCGATCCGCCGGTATATCGACGCGCGGCACCTTGTCGACGATTTCGTTGACCTGAGCGATCACGACACCGTCTTTGAACGCGGTCGCCTCGACGACCGTCGGCGTGTCCTCGGTGTTCGGGCCGGTATAGAGATTTCCATCGCGATCGGCGCTGACCGCGACGATCAGCGCGACGTGCGGGGTAAGGTCGATGAAGTAGCGGGCGAACAGCTCGAGATAGGTATGAACCGCGCCCAGTTCGATCTTGCCGCCAAACAGCATGCCCGCGATGCGCGCCGATTGCGGACCGGAATAGGCAAAATCCAGCTTCTTCGCGACACCGCGGTCGAACAGGTCGAGGTGCTCCGGCAACACGACGCCGGATTGCACCATGTGCAGATTGTTCACCTTGGCAAGATCGACCGCAAGCAGGGCGCTGCTGAGCAGATCCGCCTGCTTCTGGTTGTCGCCTTCCAGGCACACCCGGTCGCCGGGCCGAATAACGGCCTCCATCAAACGGGTGGCATCGCGCGCGTCAACGATCTTGCCGCGCGCCAGCCTGGAGCCGGCCTCGATGCGAGCATCACGCGCTTCGCGGTGACGCTGCCATGTCGTCGCGCTACTCTTGGTTTCAGCGTTCATGGACATCAACATGTGGGAAGTGTTTCACGTCAAATCACCTGCGTTTGTGTGGCGCGACACTAACGGCAGGTGTTGCTCGAGTATTTCGTCAAGCAATCATACTTTCCCAGTTTGCACGCCCTTACCGAACTGATGATGCTCGGCGGCGTTGCCAAGTTGGTTCAACGGCGCGTGACCGTTCGTTCTCGAAAGACACGCGACATCAATTGATTCGACCGCGCCCGCGCAGCAGACCGCTCGGGATACATCGTCGTCTACCGCTGGGAAGTCGCCATACGCGAGCTGTACTGCGTCACTAGTGGCGTTGACTCCATTTCTCCAAGAGTAAGCTCTTTCATCGTGCAGTCAGACAGCAAGACGTGCGTTATGGAAATACCGGTACTTCCGCAGCTCTCTATTCTCCGCTGAGAGAAATATAGCCGGAGCATCGGACCATGCGGAGACAGGCCCCTTCGAGAGGCCGCAACGGACAACGGTTCGGATCACGCAGGATCGCATCGACGGTCCTATGCGCGTCGCTGATGGCCGGTATCGCGTGGGGCAAGCCGACTTGGGCAATTGCTCAGGCCGCATCGTCCGACATGCAGCCGCCGGTCGGCATGCTCACAACGTCACCACTGGCGACGCGATCCACACGGCCGGCAGGCATTCCGCTCGGTTCAACCGAAATTGCGACGCCCGGCGTCAGTCCGGTCGCTCCTTCGCAAGGTGCGCTCACGGAGACCTGCGCCGGTTCCAATGGAGCCCGATCGTCCGGCGCTCTGTTTGACGGTGGTGGGATTTCGGGAGCCACGCCGCTCTCCTGCGCCGACAGCCGCAATATTTCGTCTCCGCTTCCTTCACCGTCGTCGATCGGGCGCGTCGGGATTCCCATGGGCGCAACCGAACTCGGTGGCGCCGGCGTCAGTCCGGCTGCGCCTGTGGCCGGCCCAGGTCTCTTTAGCGGGGTGAGTCCGGCCAACAGCACGCCGACGATCTCCAATCCCAGCAATCCCTGAGGTCATGCTTCACAGAGGAATACAACCGTGAAACGAAGCACCGCCATCGCTCTAGCCTTCCTTGTCGTCATGCTGGCAGGCGGCAGCTTCTGGTATTTCGAGAAATCGCGGCCGGTCGCGGCAGTGCCGGTGACGGCCGCCATGCCGGTAGTCGCTGCCAGCGTGACCAGCAAAGACGTGCCCATCTACCTCCTCGGCATCGGCACAGTGATCGCCTACAACACGGATCTCGTGCGCAGCCAGATCCAGGGCCAGCTCGTTCAGATCACATTTACTGAAGGGCAAACCGTCAAGGCGGGTGATTTGCTCGCGCAGATCGATCCGCGTCCTTATCAAACACAGATCGAACAGCTGACGGCAAATCGCGAACGCGACAGCGCCCAACTCTTGAATGCGGAGGCCAATCTTTCCCGCTACACGCAGCTCGGCGACAAAGGATATGCAACGCCGCAATTGGTCGAGACACAGAAAGCGCAAGTGGCGCAACTGCAAGCTGCTGTGAAGGCAGATCAGGCACTCATCGATCAGGCCAATGTCCAGCTCAGCTACACGCGCCTAACTTCCGCCATTCCAGGCATAACCGGCGTCAGACAAATCGATATCGGGAATATCATTCACCCCACCGATCCGAACGGTCTTGTTGTCGTCACGCAAGTCGAACCGATCTCGCTCCTCTTTACCCTTCCGCAATCGGAGCTTCCTCGGATCCAGGAACAGATAGCCAAGGGGCCGTTGAAGGTCATTGCCTATAGCCAGGACGACAAAATAAAGCTCGATGAGGGCACACTCCTGTTGGTCAACAATGAGATCGCCCAGACCACAGGGACCGTCCAGCTCAAGGCCGAATTTGCGAACACCGGCCACCGGCTGTGGCCGGGACAGCTCGTCAATGCCCGGCTGTTGCTGGATACGCGGAAGAACGCTTTGACCGTCGCGGCATCGGCCGTGCAACAAGGCCAGAAGGGTGCCTACGTCTATGTTGTAGCGCCGAACAAAACGGCTGAGCTGCGTCCCGTAACGGTCGCGCAAATCAGCCAGGGACAGGCGCTTATCGACACCGGCCTGAAGGAGAGTGAAGTCGTCGTGGTCGATGGCCAGTACCGGCTCAAGCAGGGCAGCCCGGTCCTTGAGCTTCACGGCAAGGCCGCACGTGAAGCCGACCTGCAGAGCGCTGTTCAGGACGCCATTCCATGAATCTCTCCGCACCCTTTATTCAGCGACCGGTCGCGACCATTCTGCTGATGGCCGGATTGCTGCTGTGCGGGCTCGCGACTTATCCCCTGCTGCCGGTCGGGGCGCTACCCAACGTCAATTATCCGACAATCCAGATTTCGGCCCAGTTGCCCGGCGCCGATCCGCAAACGATCGCGTCCTCGGTTGCCACCCCGCTCGAACAGCAATTGAGCCAGATCCCCGGCGTCACCCAACTCACCTCTTCCAGCGCGCTCGGCGTGGCTCAGCTCACCGTCCAATTCGAACTCTCGCGTAATGTCGACAGCGCGGCCGTAGACGTCTTGTCGGCGATCAACGCGGCGAGCCCGTATCTTCCGCCCAATATTCCATACCCGCCGACGATCAGGAAAGTGAATCCTGCCGAAACGCCGATCATGCTGATCGCGTTGACATCCGACTCCCTGCCGATGACCACCGTCGACGCCTATGCCGAGAATATTCTGCTGCCCAAGATTTCGCAGATCCCCGGCGTCGGCCTGGTCGGGATCGGGGGCCAGCAGAAGCCCGCCATCCGCGTCCAGGTCAATCCGCAGGCGCTTGCCGCACGGGGAATCGGCCTTGAGGATGTTCGGAGCGTGATCGCGGCAGCGAACGTTGATCTGCCGAAGGGTACGCTCAATAGCCCCCGCGTCACCTACACGCTCAACACCAACGACCAGCTTCTGACTCCGGCAGCCTACGAAGACCTCATCATAGCTTATCGCAACGGTTCTCCGGTGCGGATTCACGACATTGGGACCGCGGTCGAAGGGCCGGAGAATGACTTGCTGGCGGGTTGGTATGGCAAGCAATCGGCCATCATCCTGGCGGTTCAGCGTGTCCCGGGGGCCAATGTCATCGAGACCGTCGATCGTATCAAGGCACTGCTGCCGCGCCTCCAGGCTTCCCTCCCGCCTGCGATCAAAGTATCGATCGCCGCCGACCGCACGCTTACCATCCGCGCTGCCGTCGCCGACGTCCAGTTCACGCTGATACTAACCGTTGCTCTGGTGGTGATGGTGATATTCCTCTTCCTGCGAAACTTCTGGGCCACCATCATTCCGGCGGTGACAGTTCCCCTTTCGCTTGTTGGAACATTCGCGGTCCTTTATGTGCTCGGCTACAGCCTCGACAATCTGTCGCTTATGGCGCTCTCGATTGCCGTCGGCTTCGTGGTTGATGACGCCGTGGTCGTCATCGAGAACATCGTTCGACATCTCGAGGAGGGGCTGACGCCGATGCAGGCGGCGCTCAAGGGCTCGGCCGAGATCGGCTTTACCATCGTTTCAATCACCGTATCGCTGATTGCCGTGTTCATTCCGCTTTTCCTGATGGGCGGGTACGTGGGAAAGCTGTTCCAGGAGTTCGCGATCACCATCACTTCCTCCCTGATTCTATCATTGATCATCTCGCTCACATTGACACCCATGATGTGCGCGCGTCTCCTGAAGGATCAATCGCATAAGCAGCATGGGCGCCTGTATCTTTTTTTTGAACGAGGCTTCGATGCTCTGCTAAAGCTTTACGCGCGCGGGCTACGGGTAGCGATTCATCACCGCTTCGTCACGCTGATCATTATGCTCTCCACCATAGTCGTGACGGGCTACCTTTATGTGATCATTCCAAAGGGCTTCTTCCCGCAGCAGGACACAGGCCAGATCGTCGGGATTACCGAGGCATCGCAGGATATTTCGTTTCCCGCGATGGTCGAGCGCCAGCAGGCGTTGGTCGACATCGTGCTGAAGGACCCGGCGATCGAATCGGTTGCCAATTATATAGGCCCGGGCGGGCCGACGGCGACGCTCAATCAGGGACGCGTATTCATCGTGCTGAAGCAGAAGCGTGCTGTGAGCGCAGATCAGATTATCAACCGGCTCAAACCCCAACTCGCCCGAATCCAGGGCATTACGCTTTATATGCAAGCCGCACAGGATATCACGATCGGCGCGCGGCTTTCGAAAACCCAGTATCAATACACGCTCACGGACGCGGACTCGAACGAACTCACCCATTGGTCGGCAATCTACCTCGAAAAGCTCAAGGCGCTTGACGCAATCACCGACGCTGCCAGCGACCAGGCCAATGCCGGGCCGATGCTCGATATAACGGTGAATCGCGAGGTCGCGTCGACCTTCGGCATCCTGCCCTCCACGATCGATAACACCTTGGACGATGCCTTCGGTCAGCGCATCGTCTCGACCATGTTCACCGCTCTCAATCAGTATCACGTCGTGCTCGAGGTCGAGCCGCGCTTCCAATATGGCCCCGAGGCGCTCAAGGACATCTATATCAGCTCATCAAGCGGCCAACAGGTGCCGCTGAGCACTCTGGTGAACAGCACCATCAAGCCGGCCCCCATCCTGATCAACCATCAGAGCATGTTTCCGGCCGTTACCATCTCCTTCAATCTGAAGCCTGGCGTGGCGCTGGGAGATGCGGTGGCGGCGATCCAGAAGATCGAGAAAGAAACGGAAAAACCGGAGTCGCTGGCGACATCGTTTCAGGGCAATGCTCAGGCCTTTCAGTCGTCACTGTCGGGCACGCCCCTGCTCATCGGGGTAGCGCTGATCGTCATCTACATCATTCTCGGCGTGCTCTATGAGAGCTTCATTCATCCGATCACGATCCTGTCGACCTTGCCGTCGGCTGGCATCGGCGCGTTACTGCTGCTGCTTGCCGTTCACACCGACCTCAGCGTCATCGCCATCATCGGCATCATTCTATTGATCGGCATCGTCAAGAAGAACGGCATCATGCTGGTTGATTTCGCCCTCCAGGTGGAGCGCGAAAAGGGCCTTAGCCCGGAGGAGGCGATCTACCAGGCATGTACGCTGCGGTTCCGTCCGATCCTGATGACGACGATGGCCGCGCTGCTCGGCGGCGTGCCCTTGATGGTCGGCACCGGTACAGGCTCGGAACTGCGTCAGCCGCTCGGCTACACGATCGTGGGCGGTCTGCTGCTTTCGCAAATCCTGACGCTCTATACGACGCCCGTGGTCTATCTCTACCTCGACCGGCTCGGCGCTTGGTTTACGAAACGCAAGCCGCACACTGCCGAAGTGTCCAGCCCGCTCGCGGCCGAATAAAACACGAGGTTAAATCATGGGTCCGCTTGACAAAGTGACGGTCGGCATGGCCGCAGAGAAGAAGGTCACCGTTACGCAAGAAATGACGGTCTATGGCACCCCAATGATGATCCTGCACATGGAGATGGCATCGGGATCAACCAAAGCTTCGTGGGTGAGCCGCCCGGCGATTTCGAGCTCGTAGTCGATCCATCCCGACAATTCGGCGACGGTGTGCGCAGCGAAGAACTCCGGCGTGGAGCGTTTTGCCATTGCTTCCCAGGCAATCGCCTTACCGCCGTTTTGGCGCGAACGCGCGCACGATCTCATAGATGCCCGGGTCAAACTTCGCGATCGTCAGCGCCTCTTCGAGATAGGGAAGCGGACCGGGATCCCGGCGCATGGCTTCGTAGGCCTCCGCACTATCCCACTGCGCGTACATCGTCACTTTGGTGCCGTCGAGGCTGCGGTGAAGCATCGAAGCGACAAAGCCTGGCGCCCGGCTGACGAATTGGTCTGTTGCACGAACGAGCAGATCGACCAGCCGCGGCTGGTTGGGTGGCTCGACGGTAAAAACATTGATCAACGTAATCATTTCGCTCAGCGGGCTC
This sequence comes from uncultured Pseudomonadota bacterium, assembly GCA_963727225.1. Taxonomy (GTDB): domain Bacteria; phylum Pseudomonadota; class Alphaproteobacteria; order Rhizobiales; family Xanthobacteraceae; genus Bradyrhizobium. The sequence continues at coordinate 110,854 of CAVSFN010000015.1, forward strand.
CAGGGTCAGTAGTGGCCGGGGGCTTGCTCGAACTTGCCCCGGAAGACCCGAAAACCGGTGGCGACGTAAACGAGCATCAGGGGAAAGATGAAAAGGCCCTCGCCCCAGAACATGAAGGCCAGGCTCGCGTGAGGCGCAGCCGCCTCGTCAATGGTGATCGCGAATGGCACCATATAGGGCCAGAACGACACCGCGAGCGTACCGAAGGCCGATACGAAGATCAGCGAGACCATGTGGAACGGCCAATAGTCGTCATGCCGCAGGATACTGGACGCAAGAAAGCAGGCGGCGGCCGCACTGATCGCGGGAAAGATAAACAGATAAGGCCGGTCGATCCATCGGTGCAGGATTGGCAGATGCTGCAGCAGCGCGTGGCTGAAGACGAGGATCAGGAATAAGAGCATCCCCGTCGCGAGAACGGGGATCTGGGCGCGGGCGACATCCCGAACCGGACCACCGCGCTTCCTGACCAGCCAGCAGGCGCCAAGCAGCGCATAGCCCAGGCAGAGGCCGACGCCGCACAGGACTGAGAACAACGTGAACCAGCCGAATTCGCCACCGGTATACTGGCCGTTCACGACGGGCAGACCTTGCACGAGGGTCCCAACCATCACGCCTTGCATGAAGCTCGCAACCAGGGATCCGGCGCCGAAACTCAGACTCCAGATCCAGCGCGATTGCTGCGACTTGTTGCGGAATTCGAAGGCAACCCCGCGCAGGATCAATCCCAGCAGCATGAGGATCACCGGAATATAGAAGGCGGAGAGCACCGTCGCATACACGACGGGAAAGGCGCCCCACAGGATCACGCCGGTCACCACGAGCCAGGTTTCGTTGCCGTCCCAGAACGGCGCGATCGCGTCCAGCATGGCCCGCCGCCGCGATTCGCTGTTCGGCAGCAGGAACAATATCCCGACGCCGAGATCGAAGCCGTCGAGCAGAAGATAGATCAGGATGCTGATTGCCAGCAATGCGACCCAGAACATCACCATGACTTATTCTCCTGCTTGAGCGTAGCTGCGATGTGAGACTGATTTCGGGTCAGCAAGTGACATCGGCCGGTTGGGCATGGCGTTGGACGGAACCGCGGCAAGGGAGCCGCCGGGGCCGGTGCGCAGCAGCTGATGGATGTAATAGACGCCGAACGAGAAGATGAAAGCGTAGACCGCGGCAAAGAGAACCAGCGAGGTTGTCGCCGCCTGGGCGGTGAGGAACGGCGTCATGGCCTGGGCGGTGCGCAATGCCCCGTAGACGACCCATGGCTGGCGGCCGACTTCGGCAGTATACCAACCCGCCAGCGTCGCGATGAACGGCAGCGGAAAGCTCAGGAAGACAAACCGGAGCAGCCAACGGCTTCGTTCGATCTGGTGCCGGATGATCCGCCAGGATCCGAGCCATGCCAGTCCCAACATGATCAACCCGCATCCCACCATGACCCGGAAGGTCACGAATGGAATGAGTACCGGCGGCCGGTCCTGCGGCGGAAAGGAAGTCAGCCCGATCTCCTTGGAGGTCGTGCTCATGCTGGCGATGATGCTGCCAAGCACCGGGACCTTGAACTCGTAGAGGTTCGACTCAGTTGCTGCATCGGGAATTGCGATGATTACTTCGCCGGCAGGCTGTTCGTCGTGCCAGCGCGCCTCGATCGCCGCGAATTTGGCGGGCTGATGCTGATGTACGTAGTCGCCGGCCAGATGACCGAACACGAGCTGGATCGGCACGAGGACGGACGCGAGGAACAGGCCCATACGAAGCATGACGCGCGCTTCGGCCTGATAGGTGTTCCGCAGCATGTACCAGGCACCTGTCGCCGCGACGCAGAATGCGCTGGAAAGATAGGCCGCGAGCAACATGTGCGAGAAGCGGACCATCGCGACCGAATTGAAGACAATCTTCATCCAGTCATCCGGGACAAAAATGCCGTTCTGCAGGACATACCCGACCGGCACCTGCATCCAGCTGTTGTTGATCATGATCCAGAATGACGAAAGCGTCGTCCCTAGCGCCACCATCGCAGCGGAGAACAGGTAGAACCAGGGGCGCACGCGGTGCCTGCCAAAGACCAGGATGCCGAAGAAGCTCGCCTCGAGCATGAAAGCGGTGAACGTCTCGTACGACAGCAGCGGCCCCTGGATCGGTCCCGACATTTTCGACAGCTCGCTCCAGTTCGTCCCGAACTGGAAGCCCATGACGACGCCCGAGACGACGCCAAGGCCGAACGCGATGCCGAATATCTTGAGCCAGAACTCGAACAACACCTGATACACTTGCCGGCCGGTGCGCAGGTGCATTGCCTCAAGCACGGTCAGCCATGCCGCAAGGCCGATGGTGAAGGCCGGGAAAATGATATGAAACGAAATGGTGAAGGCGAATTGAATCCGCGAAAGAAGCAGAGCCATGGCGTCCATCGAAAATCTCCGATCCATCGCCTGGATTTCGATCAATGTTGGACCGACGTTAATTACCTCGGACGCCCCAGGGCTTTCGGAAACGAATGCCTGCTTGCGAATACGCATGGTTCGGAGAGCTGGCTCAGGGGTGATGCCGGCGGTAGCGGCAGCGGAAGTGCCTTCCCGACATGTGCCAGTGCAGGCGCGATGCGCTAGACCTCGCGATGGCTTCGCCGGTACGGCATAGTCTCTTGTTTTCCTATCATTTGCCCCGTGCAAAACGACTGCCGAAATAGTCGAAAGCCATCTTTGGAACAATAAGGCCGAAGCTCATTGCCGAGATGATAATGGCGGCGGTCATTCCGTCCGACGCCGTCGCGCCCAGCAGTTCGGAAGTCGCTGGCGAACCGTCCGCGATCTGCAGCACGCCGCTTGCCATCCTGAACAGGTAGACTCCGGGGATCATCGAAACCACGGCAGCGAAGCCGATGGCGGCAAACGGCATGTGTGCGCGCCGCGAGACAGGGGTGAGAATCGACGCTACGGCAACGCAGGCGACCAGGGCGCCGGTCGCCTGTCCGACGCCCAGCTGTGTGATAGCTGTCCATCGCAAGGCGTGCGCAAACATGCCGACGGCAACGGGCCAGGGCAGCATGTTGAACGGCATGGAAAAAAATATGCCGTATGTGGCAACGGCAATGCCGGCGGCGATGACGTCTTGCCACAGGGGGATACTTCTTCCAGCCGGGTCGGCCGGCAGGGATACGCCGAGTAGCGCCAGCCCCAGCAGCAATCCAGCCGAGATCGCGACGACGATCAGCCCTGCATAAAGCAGGCGGGCGGCGCCAAGCGATATTCGGCCATTGACGAGGTCGAGTGCGCCATTGAGAAAATGCGGACCGGGCACGAGCACCATGCACGGGCAGACCGCGACAAGACGCAACGATGAACTCAAGCCGTAGCGGGCGGTTAGTGCCCCGACAATTCCGGCAATTGCCGCCGCGCAAAACGGCTGCAGGAAGAGATTGGGGCTCAGCCGACCCAGAACGCGGCGCAAGAACGCGCCGGCACCTGCGCTTACAAATATCACGGTCGCCGCCGGCAAATGCCGGACGCCGAAGATCACAGCCAGCGCCACCGCACCGGCCGCCGCGGCGAGCGCGAACAGCCATGATGACGCAGGTGGCGCGCGCGAGATGTTTGCGACACTCGTCGTGGCGGCATCCGCCGAAAGACGGCCGGCTTCGATGGCGTCGATTGCCCGCATCGCCGAGGCTACGCGATCCATTTCGACGCCCACCGGAGCGGCCGCCACCTGGACCGTTCTCATCCCCTGCTGGTCGTCGACCAGAAGCTTAAGCCCGCCCCAGTGCGGCACGATGGTTGCGCACAGTCCCAGCGCCCGAGCAAGGCGCTCAGCCGCGCTCACCGTGTGTTCCGAGGCTTGTCCGTTGACGTGGAGAACCCCGGCAAAAGCAAGGACCAGTCTAATTCGCTCATCTGCCGTCATCGAGGCTTCTCCTCAGCCTTCGCAGTTGGTCTGCCACGCGGTTGCGTCCGTCGACGCGTGTGCCGGTCGCGAAGCCTTCAGCCGCTCAATGCGCGGCTGAAGGCGCGACGTAAGGCTTCACCATTTTCCTGGGGTCGACGACGCGATCGAACTCGGCCTCGCTGACAAAGCCCAGCTTCAACGCGGACTCTTTCAGAGTGAGGTCGTTGTCCATGGCGTAGTGGGCGATCTTCGAGGCCTTGTCGTAGCCGATGACGGGCGATAGCGCCGTCACCAGCATCAACGAGCGCTCGACATATTCGTTGATCTTCTTGAGGTTCGGCCTGGTCCCCTCGACCAAAAACCTGCGGAAATTGGCGCAGCCGTCGGTCATGATCGTGATCGAATGTGCAATATTGAAGATCATCAACGGCTTGTAGACGTTCATTTCCAGGTAACCGCCGGCGCCGCCGAAGCCGACGGCCACGTCATTGGCCATCACCTGCACCGCGATCATGGCAAGCGCCTCGCACTGGGTCGGATTGACCTTGCCGGGCATGATCGAAGACCCCGGTTCATTCTCGGGGATCTCCAACTCAGCAAATCCGGCACGCGGTCCGCACGACATGAGGCGGATATCGTTGGCGATCTTGTACAGCGAGACGGCCAAAGTGCGAAGCGTGCCGGAAAGCTGCACCAACGCATCGTGGGCGCCCTGGACCGCGAACTTGTTGGGCGCGGTGACAAACGGCAGGCCGGTCAGCTTCGCGATCTCTGCGGCGGCAGCTTCGGCAAATCCGGGCGCCGAGTTGATGCCCGTGCCCACCGCCGTACCGCCGAGCGCCAGTCGGTACACGCCGTGCAGGGCGGATTCGATCCGTTCCAGGCCATCGGACAGCATCCCGGCATAGCCGGACCATTCCTGTCCCAAGGTCAGCGGCGTCGCGTCCTGCATATGGGTACGCCCGATCTTGATGATGTCGTCCCATGCCTTGGCCTTGGCGCCGATGGCATCGCGCAGCGCGGTCGCCGCCGGAACGAGGCGCTGCTTCACGTTGGCCGCGGCTGCGATGCACATCGCCGAAGGGAAGGAATCGTTCGAGGATTGCGCCATGTTGACGTGATCGTTGGGATGAACCGGCGCGTGGCTGCCGAGCGGCGTGCCGGCCAGTTGGGCACAGCGGTTGGAGATGACTTCATTGACGTTCATGTTGAACTGGGTGCCGCTGCCGGTCATCCACACATGCAGGGGGAACATGTCGTGGTGTTGTCCGGACAAGATCTCGTCGCACGTCTGCACGATCAATTTGTAGCGCTCGTCGTCGAGCCGCTTGTCTTCATGGTTCGCGATGGCTACCGCCTTCTTCAAGATCGCGTAGGCCGAGATCATCTCGCGGGGCATAAGATCCTGACCGATGCTGAAATGCTCGAGCGAGCGCTGGGTTTGCGCACCCCATAGCTTGCCCTCAGGCACTTCAACTACGCCGAGGCTATCGGTCTCTTTTCGCATGCTGGTCATTTCGCCGTCTCCACTTTATTCGAGATATCCGCGGTGGCGTGGCACACAGCATCCCGCCTCCGCAGCCAGCGCCTCCAATACAAAGCTCAACAAGCTGCGCGATCGCTTGAAGAAGATTCCAGACCGCCTATCGGGCGGCTGCAACTCCGCCCTCTGTTTGCACGGGAGCCGAATTTACGTCCTCGATCTCGAGGGCACGCGCGGTCTCGGCCCGGACTTTCCGGGTGAAATCGGCATCATCAATCAGGGAGATCCCGTAGGAAGGTGTCATCTCCTGCAGTTTCGGCAACCACGCCCGCGGCGTCAGTTCGCCGGCAAAACATTTTTCCAGTACACCGATGGCAATGAAGGCCGCGGTCGAAGCGCCCGGCGAGGCGCCAAGCAGCGCCACGAGGGAGTTGTCCGCCGCGCCGACAAGCTCGGTTCCGAACTCCAGAAGGCCGCCTCGCTTGACGTCCGGCTTGATGATTTGGACGCGCTGTCCGGCGACCTGCAGCCGCCAATCCTTCGGCTCCGCCTTCGGATAGTATTCGTCCAGCGCCGCCAGGCGGTGACTTTCGGATTGCAGCACCTGCTCGATCAGGTACTCAGTCAGGTCGAAATTGTCGCGGGCAACCGCGAGCAGCGGCTTGAGATTGTTGAGACGGATCAACTCGACGAGGTCGAGCAGCGAGCCGTGCTTAAGGAACTTGCTGGAGAATCCGGCATAAGGACCGAACAGCAGCGAGTGCTGGCCGCCGATGACGCGGGTGTCGAGATGCGGCACCGACATTGGCGGCGAGCCGACTGCAGCCTTGCCGTAGACCTTGGCATGGTGGTGCTTGCTGATTGCAGGATCGTCGCAGCGCAGCCAGATTCCACTCACCGGAAAGCCGGCATAGCCGTGCGCTTCCAGAATGCCGGATTTCTGCAACAGCGGCAGCGTGCCGCCGCCCGCGCCGAGGAAGACAAATTTGGCTGTGACGGCACGCCTTTCGCCGCTGTCGAGATCCTGCACCTCGATCCGCCAGCGCTTGTCCTCAGCGCGCTCGATGCCTACGACACGGGTCTTGTAGTGCACGCTGCAGCCCGGCTGGCCGACCAAATGATGCACCAGATGATGGGTGAGGGCGCCATAGTCAACGTCGGTGCCTGCGGCGATGCGTGTAGCCGCGACCGGCTCACTGGTGGCGCGCCCCTCCATTACCAGCGGTACCCAGTCGGCGATCTGGCTGCGGTCTTCGCTGTACTCCATGCCCTCATAGCAATGATGCGCCGACATTGCGGCGTAGCGTTTCCTGAGGAACGCTACGCCGCCGGCATCGTGCACAAAGCTCATATGCGGCACCGGATGGATGAAGCTGCGCGGGTTCGCGATCGCACCCTTCTTCACCAGATAGGTCCAGAATTGCCGTGACAAGTCGAACTCCACATTGACCTGCAACGCCCTGGAAATGTCGATGCTGCCATCGGCACGTTCGGGCGTGTAGTTCATCTCGCAATTGGCGGCATGACCGGTGCCCGCGTTGTTCCAGGCCTCCGAGCTTTCCAGTGCGCAATCCTCGAGCGTCTCGAACATGGCGATCGAAAATGACGGCTCCAGTTCTTTCAAAAAGACACCGACGGTCGAGCTCATAATGCCTGCGCCAATCAGGACGACGTCCGGTTCGGTACTCATGCTGGCCTCTCCTCGCTTTGTGATGACCCACCGTGCTTTGCCGCGCCTGGCGGCGTTCAGCCGCAGTGCGGATTCAAAAACGGCAAGACGTTCTTCGCTACCACCCGGCTTTTGGTCATGCGGAATTTCTTGTGGTGGAATTAGCTTTGAACGGAAGCGCTACACCCGTCGGGTACACCAGGTACGCGCGTCGCCACGGTTCGTCCCCGATCAGCTTCCAGCGATGGCCGGTACCCGTGTTGTCCTGCGCCAGCAGGATGTCTCCGGGATGGATAGTGAAGCGCTCGCCGCCGCGTGTCTCGAATTCCAGCGTACCGCTGAGCGTGATGACAAAACGTGGCACCGGATCCTTGTGCCACTCATAGGATCCGCCGGATTTGGTCTCCTGGAAGAATAGATTGGCGCCGCCGAGCACAGTGCTCAGAAGGTCGCCTCTCTCGCCTCGAGGAAGATCGATTGTACCTTCCTCATAGTGCGAGTTGCCGTCTTCGCCGGTCCACAGTCTCACACATCGGATCATGATGAATTCCTTTCGGTCACTCATATCTGGTCGGACAAATGATACCGGATGACCGCCCTTTGGATTTTAGGTTTGCAGGACGCGTTGCCATTTCGCACGTTCAGACGTCCGCCAGCATGTTGGTCAATGCGCGTGAGACGTTCTTCACTGCGCCGACTTCGAGTTCGGTCCGGCTCAGTTCTGTGTGGGTCTGGGAAACATCAAGCATCTTGCAGTCTGTCTTATGAGGACGCAGCCAAGGCTGGTCCCTAACCTTCAAGAAACACCCAACGCCGCGCGGGCCCGGCGGTCTTGCAAGAGCGGACAACTCTTTCGGAAAGGCACGGCATCAATCTGATCTCTCACGTCGACATATCTGGCTTTCCAGGTTCGGCATTGCCCGCCAGCGAACGTGCTTTTGCGCTACAGATAATGCGATCCGCTCAGAGGTCGAGGTCCGAAAGTCCGGGATGGTCCGCAGGGCGCGGCCCGGAGCGATCCCAATGGTATTTGCGTTCGGATTCCTTGATCGGGAGGTCGTTGATCGAGGCGAGGCGCCGCTGCATCAACCCATTGGGGGCAAACTCCCAGTTCTCGTTGCCGTAGGACCGAAACCAGCTCCCGGAATTGTCATGCCATTCGTAAGCGAACCGCACGGCGATGTGGTGGTCGGTAAAGGCCCAGAGTTCCTTGATGAGGCGGTAGGCGAGTTCCTTGGTCCATTTGCGCGTCAGGAACGCGACGATCTCATCGCGGCCGCGCAAGAACTCCGACCGGTTTCGCCAGTAGCTGTCTGGAGTGTAGACGAGTGAAACCCGCTGCGGATTGCAGGAATTCCAACCGTCTTCCGCGCCTCGCACCTTTTGTGCGGCGGTCTCGCGGGTGAAGGGCGGTAAAGGCGGGCGGCTCTCGGTCATGTGAAACTCCGGTTTCTGATCACACGGTGTCGAGGCAAAGATTGCCCGGGAGGCCAATCCTCGTCTTTCGGTAGCAGCCGCAGTTTTTCGAAATGCACGACGCGGCCAGCCATCGAGCGGCGACACTCGGCAATAATAACGACTCTTCACGCCCCATATCTCGACCGGCGAGATCCGGCGGCAAGAATAACAGCTCTTTACGCAGCATAACTGGGCCGGCGGCCCGTTCGATGCGATCAATCGCTTGTCAGCACGAGGGTTCTCTCTGGCAAGCGCAACCGTCAAAGCGAGAGTCAAAATGACTACTACCAGTCCACGCTACACCGCTGGAGCTTCCCGCCGCAACGTCATCGTCGGCAGCGCCTTGGCCGCTGTTGCCACGGCTATACCGGCGCTCCTCACGGGGCCAGCGAGCGCGGCAAATCCAACTTCAAACCGAGGCAAAGGAACGAACGTCATGAACACGATCACCACCAAAGACGGTGTCCAAATCTTTTACAAGGATTGGGGGCACGGTCAGCCGATTGTCTTTCATCACGGCTGGCCCCTGAGTTGCGATGACTGGGATACGCAGATGCTGTTCTTTCTCCAGCACGGCTATCGCGTTATTGGCATCGACCGCCGCGGGCACGGGCGCTCAAGCCAGGTGTCGGATGGGCACGATATGGATCATTATGCGGCCGACGCGGCAGCCGTGGTCGAGCATCTGGAGCTACGGAACGCCGTACATATCGGCCATTCGACGGGAGGCGGTGAGGTGGCGCGCTACGTCGCGCGACACGGCAGGGGGCGCGTCGCCAAGGCCGTGCTGATTTCCGCTGTCACCCCGCTCATGCTGAAGACGCCGGGTAATCCGGACGGCCTCCCCATCGAGGTATTCGACGGGCTGCGCGCGGGCCTGGCAGCCAACCGGGCGCAATTCTACCGCGAACTCCCGGCGGGCCCGTTTTATGGCTTCAACCGCCCTGGCGCGAAGCCGATCGAAGGTGTGATTCAGAACTGGTGGCGCCAGGGCATGATGGGTGGTGCGAACGCCCACTACGATGGCATCAAGGCGTTCTCGGAGACCGATCTCACCGAAGATCTCAGGAGCATCGACGTGCCGACGCTCGTGATGCAAGGCGATGACGACCAGATCGTCCCCTACAAGGACGCGGCCCTGCCCTCGGCGAAGCTCTTGAAGAACAGCACGCTGAAAATATATCCCGGCTTCCCCCACGGCATGATGACCACACACGCCGATGTGATCAACCCAGACATCCTGGCATTCATTCGCGGATGAAGTCGCCCGATCGCTGTCCCCGCTTCAAGGTGGGGACGGTGGCCCGCCGCAGGCACGTAGTTTCAAACACCGGCAAAAGTCCGGTTCGATCTGATCAGCCTGCCGCGGAATGTACGCCGCGGCAGGCCGATCCCCAAGGAACTCGCCGACGAAAAATCGATTTCGTCGATACAACGGCATAGCAGGGCATTCCTCCGCGCTCTGCGCACTTGTCTCTCGATCCGCGTGACGCCGCGCTTGGAGGAGATACTCAGGTCTGGGCGTTCATCCGCTAGTAGACTGGCCTGCGGCTTCCAGGATCAGCCGCGTGATCTCGTCGGGACGGGAAATCAACGACAGATGGCTCGCCTTCACCTCGATCGTCTTGGCGCCCATGCGCTTGGCCATGAAGCGTTCGAGGTCCGGATTGATGGTCCGGTCGTCGATCGACACGGCGTAGAAACTCGGCTTCGACCGCCAGGCTGCATGCGTCGTCTTGCCTGTGAGCAATGCCTTGTGGAACGGCTCCTGGACCGCATACAGGACCTTCGCCTTCGCTTCCGGCAGATCGCCTGCGAAATCGCGTAGGAACGCCGCCTCGCTGAGACGTCCTTCATCGCCGTCGAAGACAATCCCGGCGGATGCCGGTGGCGTCGGATAGGTCTTGGCCAACGCCGTGTAATCCTCGCCCGCATCCGGTGCCCGCGCCGCCACATAGACAAGCGCTGACACGTTCGGATTCATGCCGGCTTCCGTCACGATCATGCCGGAGAAGGAATGCCCGACCAGGACCGTCGGACCGTCCTGCCGCGCCAGCACGCGCTCGGCCGAGGCCACGGCTTCAGGCAGCGTTGTCAGGGGATTTTGCACGGCCGTGGCATTGAGTCCCGCCGCCTGCAATCGCGCGATCACCTCGGACCAGCATGATCCGTCGGCGAACAAGCCGTGCACGAGGACGACGTTGCGCGCCTTCGCAGGAGCGGGGGTTGCGGCTACGCCGCGGACGGAAACCAGCGAAGCGGCGGCGCCGGCAACCAGGGTGGCAGAGAAGGTACGTCTGTTCATCATCATTGTATGTCTTCCTTTGACCGTTAGGGGTTGTGGTGAAATCTTTCTGCACAGAGCGGCGAAGCTCCAAATGTTGGCGTCGTCTCCGTCGTTGAATGCTCGTCCGTCATGCCGATGCAACCCGATCGCCTTGACGGTCCTGGATAAGTTTGCACGGCCTAAGCCCGTCCCATCGGACGAATATCGAACAGGTCGACGGCTCAATTCATCTTGAGGACGACTCTGAACCGCGCCTTGCCACTCATCATCCGATCGTACGCCGCCTGAGCCTCCTCAAGCGGAAAGATCTCATTCGTCGAACTGATGCCGTGAAGCTTGCTGAAGGCGAGTGTGTCCTCGGAATCGACGGCGATGCCCGTATACCAGCCTTTCACCGCCGCACGCTTTATTAGCAAGTCAGCAAACGTGTCGATGCTGAAGGTGCCGACTGCGCCGATCACCATCATCGTCCCATTCGGTCCCAGGCCTCCCACAATCGCCTGCATCGCGTCGGCATTCGACACCGTTGCGATGATTGCTTTAGCGCCCCCTCGTGCCTGCAAAGCTTCGGCAACGTCGCCGTCTTCGCTGTCGATGTAGTCATGTGCGCCGAGAGCGCGGGCGACCGCCTCCTTGTCCTTGCCTCGATTGACCGCGACCGTTCGGAAGCCGAGGCGTGAGGAGAATTGAATGCCAAGGTGGCCGAGACCGCCGACGCCATGGATCACCACGAGATCGCCTGGCCCGGCGCCGCAGTTCCGAAGAGCGTTGAAAGTGGTGATGCCCGCGCAAAGCAGCGGCGCTGCTTCCACTTCGTCGAGATCCAATGGCACATGGGCCACCGCCGAAGCCTCGGCGAGCATATGGGTGGCATAGCCGCCGTCCCGCGTAACGCCGGTCGCTCCCGAGCCATTTTCGCAAGCGAACTGTTCACCGCGGCGGCAGCGCCGGCAGTGCCCGCACGACCCTCCGAACCAGCCGACGCCTGCCCGATCACCAACGGCCCACCCACGCACGTTGGCCCCGACCGCCTCTACCGAGCCGATGACCTCGTGGCCCGGCACGCGCGGATATTGAAGACCTGGCAAAAGACCTTCGACGGTCACCGCATCACTGTGGCAAACGCCACAGGCATGAATCCGAATCAGAAGCTCTTCAGCGCCGGGCCTCGGAACCTCGCGTTCAACTCGTTCGAATTTGCCGCCCGCTCGGGGCACTTGCATTGCAATCATCATGATTGATCGTCCTTTGATCGTACGGGAGTGTTAAGTCTCATCGGACGAAGCGGATCCCGCTGCCTTCGACGTAGCGGGAAGGCGCGGTTTCCAACGTCGTGCCTCCACGGTTGAGTTTGGTCATGTCATCCTCCAGACACTTTGAGAAAACTACTCGGAGCGGAGAATGCTCAAAAAGGCTCTTGGTTGGCTTTCAAAAACGGCTGCATATTGCGTAACCGAACGAATGAGCACGGATCTTAGAACGTGTTTGAGAGAGATACCCAAAGCGGCTTTGCCGTGATTCATGCGGGCGTCGGACCAACACCGAAAGCCGGCGCGCAACGCCGAACAGGAAGCCTCCAGCGAAGCGGCGCTACGATATTGAATTGACCGGTACCCAATGGGAGCTGCAACCCTGTTATCCCAGATGCGCGTGCGGCCAAAGAAGGAGAAGCCGCGCGAGCCGGTTGACGCCATTCCGCCACGTCCTCAGGGATCGACCCATCCGGATTACGGCGACTACGACGTTTCCCACCGGCCTCGGCGACGAGCGCTCGCCCGGCGCGATGCTGAGCCTCGAAAGAACTGCGCAGCCTTGGTCAAATGCCCGATTGATTGCGCAGAATGATGAGTTGGACGATTCTGTCGCCGCAGGATGAGAAATAGAAGGCGAGCACAAGGGGGTTCGGTAACCCACGCTTGTCGAACAATCCGTCGACATGGGCGGTTACGATTGAGTGTCCATAGTGCTGGACAGTCTTGACGACCTTAAGCGTCAACTGCTCGCCGATGATATCGTGAGTAGCCCAGGCGGCGATCGCCTCCTTGCCCCAATAGTCAATTAGCTGATCATTGACGAGGGCATCATCAACGAATGTCTCCAACAGCGCGTCTAGATCGCACAGGTTTGTCGCGCGGATGTAGGCGGCCACCGGCGGCGGAAGTCCGGCGACCAGCTCATCAGCAGGAGCGATCTGTGCGCCAAGATCTCGTTGCTTTCCCAAATCAGACATGCTCGTTCCTCCTGGCTGATATTGCCGGAGACGGCCGCGGAGGACATGTTATCTGGTGTTAAACGCTGTTTTCGCCGAGTCAGATCCGGCCGCTCGCCGTATCAAGGGGATCGGCGCACCGTCCGAGCTCCGTCAGAAGTTGACGTGCAAGTATCAAGTCCGTCGTCTGGTATCCCTCCCCAAACCTCCGATAGCTGGTCTCTAGCAGGTCAGCGGCTTCCGACGATTTGCCTTGGCTGGACCATAGTCGAGAAAGCCTGATAGCTGACCGCAGTTCGAGGCTGAGGGCCGATTGCTCCCTTGCTTGCTGCAGGGAGAGCTGAAACGCCCGCTCGGCTGCCACTGGATCGGCGGGCGTCGCTTGGAGGCATATCTCCCCACGGACTCTCAGGAGATCGGGTACGTTTAAGGTTTCGCCGAAAGCCTCGCTTAGGACCAAGCCTGCATCGATCACCGCCGCGGCCTCATCAATCTCCCCCGCCTTCAAGAGACCCTCCGCAAGCGCCACATGAAGAGCCGGCGTTAGGGCGTGATGTTTCTCCGCCTGCAACACTCCGAGAGCGCGCCGCAAATGCGTCACGCCCTCCGCCGGATTGCCGCGTGCAACAGACAGTTCACCGGTAAGGGCCAACCCGACGGTATGGTAGGGACCTAGCGAATGCCGCGCTGCGTGCGCAATGAGGCGGCGGATAAGCTGCTCCGCCTCGTCAAGGTCACCTCGCCAGAGAAACACGGTTGCCGTATAGATCAACGTCATACACAGATTGACCGGGTGATCGCGCTTGGTCGCCAGGTCGATCACCGATCGCGCTGTCTTAGCGGCACGATCCGGAAATCCGATCAGCCAGTAGCAGCGCGCAAGCGCAATCAGCGCGCGAATTTCGTGATCGTAGCCGAAGAAGGCGAGCTGCGCGGCGTCCGCGGCCTCAGCTTTCGTCAGGGCGGGTTCGCAGTGGCGCCGAGTGCCCACCTGGTCTCCGACCAGGTGGCAGGCGACACCTAGCACCGACTCTCCCGTGGCGATCACGCCAGGCGAGCCGATCGCCTGCGTGATTGTGATGCCGCGTTGGGCGACGGCGAGAGCGCCTCCAAAATCGCCGATGCGGGTCAGGAAGATACCCAGACCGACATGGAGGTGCATCAAATACTGCTGGTCGCCCAGCGCATCGGCCAAACTGAGCGCGTCCTCGATGGCTCTCCGCACTTCGTCGCTGTTGCCGCGGGTAAACATTGCTGAAGCGGCTAAGTATGCCTGAAGCGTCAGGTGGGTCCCACTGCCTTCGTCGCTTTCGGGCAATGCAGCCAAGCCCTGTTCGCACCAGTGAACGCATTCGACGAGCAAGGAAAGCTCAAATAACAATGGCACCGCCGCCGCTGCCAGCCGTACGCCGAGCGCCGCTTCGCCCGCGCCGGAAAAGCTCCACTCCAGGGCCGCGCGTATATTGCCCATGTACAGGCTGGCAGTCGCCACGTCCTCACGGGAGATGGCACTCCCCTTGCCTGCGCCACTCGAAAGAGACTGCGTGTAGTAGAGGGCATGTTGTTTGGCGACGGCGTTCGCCTCGGCGGTTTGTGCAAGCTTTTCGGCCGCATAGGCCAGGGTCGGGTCGAGCAGCCGATGGTGTGTAGCGCCGTTGATCAGTACGACCCAGATCAGCGATTTGTCGATTAAGCTGGTGATCGCTTCAGCGACCTCCATTGCATCGGTTTGGTCGTCGGCAGCCACGACCAAGGCTGCCTCAAGCGTAAACAAGCCAACGAATATCGAGAGTCGCCCGAGCACGCGTCGGTCCCGGGCGGACAAAAGATTGAAGCTCCAGTCCAGCATTGCGGCCAAGGTTTGATGGCGGGGCGGGGCGCTTCGGCGACCCTGCCAAAGAAGCTTGAATCGATTGCTCAGCAGGTCAGCCGTGCCCTGGAGCCCATAGGTGCCGACTCGGCTGCCCGCGAGTTCGATGGCGAGCGCTATGCCATCCAATCGGCTGCAGATAGCCGCCACGGTCGGCGCATCGGCGTCTGTTAGATCCAAGGTGTAGCCGCTGGCGAAAGCGCGCTCCATGAACAACTGCACCGCAGGTGTAGCGAGGGCTTCGGCCGCAGTCAGGTCTTCTCTGGCTGTCGGATAATCCAGCGGCACCAGAAGGTGGACATGCTCGCCCTCCACGCGTAGCGACTCGCGGCTGGTCGTGAGGATGTGCACCTGCGGCACCTCGCGGTGGAGGCGCTCCGTCAGGGAAGCTGCCGCGTCGATGACATGCTCGCAGTTGTCGAGGACCAGCAGAAGCCGGCGCCCCGCCAGAAAGGCCAGGAGACCGGGTAGAGGATCTTCCGCCTGCCCAAAGACGCCCAACACAGCGGCTACAGCGCCGGGGACAAGGGTCGCGTCGGTGACCGCGCCGAGATCAACGAAGTAAACGGCACCGCCGAACTCGTCGAGCAGAGCGTGGGCGATGGAGATGGCCACGGTCGTCTTGCCCATGCCGCCCGGACCCACCACGCTCACAAAGCGCCGAGAGGCGAGCAACATCGACAACGTGTCAACGGCGCCGTCACGGCCCACCATCCGGGCCAGTCGCGCCGGGAGTTTGTGCTTCAGGACAGGGTGAGGCTCGGAGATCAGGGGAGGCGGCGGCGTCGATGCCAATGGCTGCGCTTTCGAGCGATCAACATGCGCGACGAAACAATAGCCTCGTCCCGTCACGTTCGCGATGTATCTCATGCCATCCTGGCCATCGCCCAGCGCTTTGCGAAGGCCCGCGATCGTCACCCTGAGACTGCCGTCGCCCACCACCACGTTCGGCCAGGCTCGAACCATCAACTCGCGCTGTCCAACGACTTCACCGGCGGATTCGACAAGTGCGATGAGGACATCGAGCGCTCGACTGCCGACGTCGACAGCCTCCCCGCCTTTCAACAGTATGCGCTCCGCCGGGATCAGGCAGTACGGTCCGAACGAGATAAACTCGCTGGCAGTCATAGCGTCTTTCCGCGAACTAACTTTTGAAGTGAAAGATGCCACTGTCGGCGTACCGTTTCCTTTTGAACTTCGTTTGACTAGCCGCTTGTTTGTCTGCCGCATCGTCGTTGCGATTGCCTCGTCTTATACTATCACGCGCGAGGGACGCGATCATGTTCGTGTGATGGTAACTGTTCGACGATATGTCACAATCCGCCAGCGTAATTTTGTCGGCGAGATGTTTGTCAAACGGCCCACTTGAGCGCCATTTCTGCAGCTCCTTCATTCGTCGTTCGGCCGAGTCATCGCCGCCGTCACGGGGTGGATTTCTGCGCAAGGCGAACGTCCACGTTTTGACGGCTCCAAGGGCTCTCAAAAGTTGCCTAATGACAGTATCAGCGCACGTTCCATATCCAGTATCGCGAGTCCCGCGGAAAAGCGGCTCGGACCGGATCCTCCGGCTCTGACTGCAAGCACTACGTCAAGATGCCGAAAGCCGAGCGTCATTCAGTCTTCAGCCACGAACTCATCGAGAGATCCGCATTCGCCAGATCCTTCCGGATAGGTGGTGTTGCTGCAGGCCGTGTTGTGCATCGTCGCGCTCCGTCGTGTGACGTCCGTCCAGCTTGATTATTAGTAGCAGGGCGTTTTTGGTAGACCATCGAATAGGGTTGAAAAATTGTCAGAACCTCTCGCCATAAATTCCGGGCGATCTAAAAAAATCTCAAAATTCCTGAATTTCGCCTATAGTGGAGACCGATGAACCTCGTGCTCGCCTCGGCTGAAAGCATCGCGTTCGGTCGCTTCCGGATGCTGCCGCGCCGTCGCGTGCTGCTTGCCGATGGGGAGCCGATAAGGCTTGGCGGGCGCGCCTTCGACCTGCTCATGGCGTTGATCGAGAGTCCCGGAGCCGTCGTCAGCAAGGACGATTTGATGGCTCGCGTCTGGCCAGGCCGCGTGGTCACCGAGGCCAACCTGCAAACCCAGATTTTGGCCTTGCGCCACGCGTTCGGGGCAGAGCGCAATTTGATCCGCACCGTCGCCGGGCGCGGTTATCAATTTACTGGCGAGGTCCGCATTGTTTCGTCCGGCCTTGACAAGCTCGTTGCCGCGGCACCGCCCGCGGCGGGCGACGCGGTCGTCAGTCCGACAAACCTGCCGCAGCCGGTTTCCGAACTGATTGGCCGCGAGGCGGAGGTGGAGGAGATCTCGAGCCTGGTTCGTGCCGGCCGGCTCGTCACGCTGGTCGGCGCCGGGGGCATCGGCAAGACGCGGCTCGCCCTCGCGGTCGCCCGCCGGCTTCTGCCACATTTTCCCGATGGCGTATGGCTGGCCGAATTCTCGCCGCTCTCTGATCCCGGCTTGGTTCCTGCGGCCATCGCCGCCGCGGTAGGGATCGACCTTCCCGGTGGCGAGATTTCCGCGCAGGGGGTCGCGCAGGCGCTCGTCGGGCGGCGCCTCCTGATCGTGCTAGACACCTGCGAGCACGTGATCGACGCCGCGGCGCTGACGGCCGAAGCCGTGCTGCGTGCCGGATCGGCGGCTTCCATGATCGCGACCAGTCGCGAGCCGCTCCGGGCGGAGGGGGAGCAACTCTACCCGGTGCCGCCGCTTGCAGTTCCGGCCGAGGACGCGCAGAACCTCCTCGAATATGGTGCCGTGAGATTATTCGTCGAGCGGGCGCGCGCGGCAGAGCCGGACTTGACCTTGGACCGACTCCGGGCAACGACCATCGCCGCCATCTGCCGTCGCCTTGACGGGATTCCGCTGGCGATCGAAATGGCGGCGACGCGCCTCGCCGCGCTCGGCCTTGAAGAACTCGCCAAGCGCCTCGACGATCGCTTTCAGCTGCTGACCGGAGGCAGGCGGACGGCGCTGCCGCGTCACCAGACCTTGCGGGCGGCGCTCGACTGGAGCTACGAGCTCCTGCCGGAGCCCGAGCGGGTGCTCCTGCGTCGCCTCGCGGTCTTCGCCGGCGCCTTCAGCCTCGAGGCGGCCGGCGCGATCGTGGCGAGCGCTGAGATCGTCTCGCCGCACGTCGTCGATGGAATATCCAGCCTGGTCGCGAAGTCGCTGGTTGTGGCGGAGGTCGAGGCTGCCGTCCCGCGCTACCGCTTGCTCGACACGACCCGCGCTTATGCGCTCGAGAAGCTCGCCGAAAGCGGCGAGTGCGAACGGCTCGCGCGCCGCCATGCCGAATATTACCGAGATCTCTTCGAGCGGGCTCAAGCCGAGTTGGAGATGCGCCCTACGGCGGAGTGGCTCGGCGACTACAGGCGGCACAGGGAATCGCCGAACTCGGACGGCGCCGAGTCTGCCAAGATTGATGGGACCGGAGGCGGTCCAGAAGCGTGGAAAGAGATTCACGGCCCTGTAATTAACGAGGTGCGCGCCGCGCTCGATTGGGCTCACAGCGACCGTGGTGACCCGACGCTGGCGGTCGACCTTACAGCGGCTGCTACATTCATATGGATCCACCACTTGCTGATCGATGAATGCAGGGAACGGATCGAACAGGCGATCGCCCTGATTGCCAAAGGGGTGGTGCGCCGTGACAGCCGTCGTGACATGCTCCTGTTCGCGAAACTGGCGCTCTCGCACATGGAGTCGACCGGCGACGCGTCGAAAGTCGATGATGCCTGGTCGCGAGTAGCCGATTTGGCCGAGGAACTGGACGATAACGAATATCGTGTCAGGGGTTTGTGGGGGCTCTGGGTCGGGCGCTACTTCAAGCGCGACTTCCGGGGGGCGTTGCAAGTCGCCACTCGATTAGCCACGCTCCCCGACGGAGTTGTGGCGGCTGCCGATCGGTTCGTGGGGGAGCGGGTTCTTGGAACAACCCTGCATCTCCTGGGTGACCAAACTCGTGCACGAGTACATATCGAAAACATGCTGCGCGGCTATGTCGCGCCGCCTGGCCAGGTTCATATCCAGCGATATCTATTCGATCAACACGTCGCCGCGCGAACGTTCTATGCCCAAATCCTCTGGCTTCAGGGTTTTCCCGATCAGGCAGTGGCGGTTGGCAACCGCGCCCTTGATGATGCGATCGCGCTCAACCACGACTTCTCTTTTCTTTACGCGCTCGTTTTCGGTATGTGCCCGCTTTCGCTTGAGTGCGGAGATTTCGGCGTGACGGAAGAGCTGATCTCCAGAATGCTTCAGCGGGCGGAAACGTTCCGACCTATGCGAGTGTGGGGGCAGTGTTATGAAGGAATCCTAAGGATTCGAAAGAGCGACACGACCAGCGGTCTATCGCTCCTGCACGAGGGCCTAAAGGGATTTGCGAAGTCAGGTTTCCAAGGCCAATACCTTGTCTTCCTTGGCAATCTGGCTTTGGGCCTTTTCGACACAGGCGCCCAGCGCGGCGCTATCGCGACTATTGACGAGGCTCTGGACCACTCCGAAAAAGATGACGATCGCTGGTACGTCGCCGAACTAATGCGGATCAAGGGTGAATTGATCCTAAGACAAAACGAACCCGAGGCGGCCGTCGTGGCCGGAGCTCTATTCAAAAGCTCACTTGATTGGTCTCGTAAGCAGAATGCCCTTTCCTGGGAACTCAGGACGGCAACAAGCTTCGCTCGATTACTGAAGCAGCAGGACCGCGGAAGCGAAGCGAGAGGACTTCTTGAGCCCATTTACCTGCGATTCACGGAAGGGTTCGCGACCAAAGATCTGGTTGAGGCGCGCTCGCTACTAACGGGGCTGGGCGTAACGCCCGCTGCATAATGAAGGCGCGCTTCGCCGCGCACGCCAGGCGGTTTGAGCGATGAAGGAGCAACGGTATCTCGCAGCTGTTCCGGGGAGAGTTGCAGCGGGCGCGGCGATGCGTGGCCACCCCTACTCTGTGTTTTCCAAGAGAACTGTTCGAAGACGTGCTTCTCCCCGAGATAAAGTGCGGTTGCGTGTGTTTGGGATCCGACCACGCGCGACCGGTGCAACCAAACCCCTGTGACTGGTTTATGCGGCTCAGCGTTGCGGCACCTTTCACTGCTGGCCCCTTCTTGAGCAAGCGCCCGCTGAGCAGGACCAGCAGATGGTCGCATGCAATGGTCGATTTGCAATCCAGGCCGGACCAGACCGGGGCGATCGTGAACTTCTTGCGCGACCCGCGATACGCCTGCGGCCGCAGTTTATTCTTGCCGGCCTCGCGTCGCTGCCATGCCGGGTCGTGCATTTCGGAAAACTACGGCTGCTAACGAAAGACGAGGATGGGCCTCTCGGGCAAACTTTGACTCGCGTATCCCAGACTACGAATCTAACTTTTGCAAACTGGAGAGTGTCATGACGGTTTATGTTCTTGCCTTCGTCATCGGGGTTATCGCCGGCCTCAGGTCGATGACCGCGTTCGCTGCCATTAGTTGGGCGGCATATTTCGGATGGGTCAATCTGGGTGGGAGCTGGCTGGAGTTTCTTGGTTCCGTTTGGGCGGCTTGCATTCTTACCTTGTTGGCCCTCGGAGAGCTTGTGACGGATCAACTGCCATCGACGCCGAGCCGTACCGTTCCGGTTCAATTTGGCGGACGAATTTTCGTCGGCGCCGTGGCGGGTGCTGCGTTTGGAGTTCCGAGCCATGCCTGGCTCATGAGCGCTCTTGCGGGCGTCGTTGGCGCGGTTGCCGGAACACTGGTGGGCAAGGAATTCCGCATGTGGCTCGCCGGAGCGTTGAAGGCTGATCGGCCGGCGGCACTCATCGAAGATGCAATTGCGATTTGCTCCGCCTGTCTAGTTGCGCTGGCGATATCGTGAGCGAGGCATACGACGCGATAATAATCGGCGCAGGGCAGGCCGGCCCGCCATTGGCCAACAGGCTGTCGCAAGCCGGAATGCGTATCGCAGTCGTCGAACGCAAGCTGTTCGGCGGGACTTGCGTCAATACCGGCTGTATGCCGACGAAGACGCTTGTCGCGAGCGCCTACGTGGCTCATTCGGCGCGCCGCGCTGCAGATTACGGCGTTATCGTCAACGCAGCCGTAGGGGTCGATATGCCCCGAGCCAAGGCGCGTGCGGATACGGTATCGCTGAATGCCAGGGTTGGCGTCGAGGGTTTGCTGTACGGCATGAAGGGCTGCACGGTTCTGAGAGGCCATGCCAGTTTCGAAGGGCCTGATGTGATTCGGGTCGGGGACCGGTTGCTCACAGCCCCGCGCATCTTCATCAACGTGGGGGGACGCGCGGTTGTGCCGGAAATGCCCGGCATCAGCGATATTTCCTACCTCACCAACAGCACGATCCTGAAGCTGGATCGGATACCCCGTCATTTGGTGATCGTCGGTGGCAGTTATATCGGCCTGGAGTTTGCGCAGATGTACCGCCGATTCGGTGCCCAGGTGACGATCGTGGAAAAAGGCCGGCGCCTTATTTCGCATGAAGATGAGGACATCTCGGCGGCGATTCGCGGTATACTAGAGGGCGAGGATATTGCAGTTCGAACCGATGCAGAGTGCATCAGTTTTGCGTCGCGGCCGGAAGGCATTGCGGTCGGCGTGGACTGCACATCCGGAGAGCCGGAGGTCGTCGGTACGGATGTGCTTCTTGCCGTTGGACGCCGGCCGAATACGGATGATCTTGGATTGGATCGTGCCGGCGTGGCCGTCGATGCGCGAGGCTACATCAAGGTCGATGACAGCCTTGCCACCAGCGTAGCCGGCATCTGGGCACTCGGCGACTGCAACGGTCGTGGCGCCTTCACGCACACGGCCTACAATGATTACGAGATCGTTGCGGCCAATCTCCTCGATGGCGAGCACCGCCGCGTCAGTACCCGCGTTCCAGCCTATGCCCTTTATATAGATCCACCTTTGGGTCGGGTCGGGATGACCGATGCCGAAGCGCGAAAGACCGGTCGGCCGATCTTGACCGCTCAGCGGCCTATGACCCGGGTCGGTCGAGCCGTCGAAAAGGGAGAAACCCGGGGCTTCATGAAGGTTGTCGTGGATGCCGGGACAAAACAGATACTTGGCGCCGCCATTCTCGGGACCGGCGGCGATGAGGCAATCCATGGCCTTCTCGATGCCGTCAATGCCGGGCTGCCGTACGATGTGTTGCAGCGCGCCGTTCCGATTCATCCGACGGTGTCGGAATTGATCCCCACGCTGCTGGGCGATCTGTCGCCGTGACATGACTACTGGTACCAGGAATGCCCTCAGGCTTTCGCTCCGTGAGCTAGATGTCAGTCTTGGCAAGAGTCCAAATGACTGCTTCCTGGCGTAAAGCGGCCGTCTGCTCGACCTCGCTGTTTCCGCTATCCATTATGGAGGAACTGGCATCGCTACGCCCTCGCCGGCGGCATTCTCGTCGGCGCTCGAGCGGCGAGGCCAAGGCCATAGGCGCACGGGTCCTTCCACAGGCCGGCACCCGCACGGTGCAAGCGCGCCCCGAAAAATCACCAGCCGCAGCGCAGATTTTCTGGCCTGACAACCTGACGGAGGCAACGTGTCAACCTGTCAACCGTGTCAACCCAGTTTTCTAGGATTGCCGCTGGCGATATTTCGGGGCGCGCCTGGGCCGTGAGGGGAGGGGCCTCGGAAGGACCCGCCAATATGTTCGGCGAACTCGATGTTCGTTCGGTTTGTTCGGTCAGGATTTTGATTGTTCAACTCGGCGCGCCAGCGCTTGAGCATCTTGCCCGAGTGATCTGACGCATCGGGATCTGGTTCCTCGTCGTAGACAAAGCCGAGCGTGCCATTCATCACGTTGAACGCAGCGGTCGGCGTCGAGATCGCCAATCGACACTGTGCGATGCACAGCCCCTTGATCCGAGCGGCCGCGCAGGTGACCATGAAACACGTTGATATCAGGCACATCGTCGTGTTCGCAGCACTCGTCTTCAGCTCGACGGCCAACGCTGCGACGTACGACTATACCGCTCATTATGACGACATTCATAGGCCCGCGCTCGCCAAGGCGCAGGTCGATGCCCGGCTTCAGGAGGATACGGCAACTTGCGACAGCGCCATCGGCGTGCAGCGCGCAACGCCCTCCGTGAACTATCGCAGCTGCATGCTGCAGCATGGCTGGA
This sequence comes from uncultured Pseudomonadota bacterium, assembly GCA_963727225.1. Lineage (GTDB taxonomy): Bacteria > Pseudomonadota > Alphaproteobacteria > Rhizobiales > Xanthobacteraceae > Bradyrhizobium. The sequence goes on from CAVSFN010000015.1 coordinate 133,843, forward strand.
AGTACAGCTTTGTGACGCGGACCCGGATTCAGCCGGAAGTGCGGGAAGCTGCGCAACGTCCGAAATGATGGCTATGGAGCGTGTCGATCGCAGATTTCGAATGTCAGTGGCGCTCGCCTCGCACGAGCTTTTGCGCGACCTTCAAGAAGTTGTAGAGATGGGGCATCCGGTTATCGCGCCGGTAGTTGAGCGAAAGCGACGTCCCCGGGTTACATCCCTGATACGTGCGATAGGTAACGCCTGGTCGCCCCGACTGCGAGACGGATTCCGGTACCACCGCTATTCCCACCCCGACGGAAACAAGACTGATGGCGGTCTGGTAATCCTGGGCCATAACCGGCGATTTGGGGATGAAACCTTCGTCGCGGCAGATGTTGAGAATGTGGTCGGCGAAGCTGGGGCGAGGCTTGCGTGGATAGAGCACTAAAGTCTCGCCCTTAAGTGCGTCGAGCCGGATCGGCTCATGCTGAAGAAAAGGTGAAGTATCGGGCAATGCGAGAATTAGCGGCTCATGGTGAAAGGGTTCTGATTTCAGTTCCTCGTCGTCCAGCGACGGTCTTGCGATTGCGATATCGATCTCACGCTGGATGACGGCCCGTTTCAACGCGGCATTGTTCATGGCTGAAAGTGCAAGTTCGACATCAGGGTAAGCGGAACGGTAAGTTTTGATTACGTTAGGCAGTACGCCGTAGGTTGCAGTGCCGACGAAGGCGATGCGAAGCCGGCCAGAGATACCCTCGCCAATCCGTTTTACCTCGCGTTGGGTCTGGTCAAGGCGATCCAGTACATCGCGAGCATGATCGAGGAGGACGGTTCCCGCTTGGGTCAGACGAATCTGGCTTCGGCTGCGGTCGAAGAGCATGACGCCAAGGTCGATCTCGAGTTGTGCAATCTGTCGACTGAGCGGCGGCTGCGCGATGCTGAGCCGCGACGCGGCCCGGCCGAAATGCAATTCTTCGGCAACAGCGACGAAATAGGCCAGCCGCCTGAGATCCATCGCATCGTCGCGCGGGTTCGCCATCTATCCAGGCATTCGGGCAAGTGCATCCGCGAAATATGGTCGGAACGCTTTCGGGTTCTCGCTCATCGGGAAATGACCCAACTCTTCCATGATAGCGATCGTGGCGCCCTTCATCGCACAAGTGGTCCGCATCGCATCGGCCGGCGTGCAGGTCAGATCATATTCCCCGCATAACATATGAACAGGCGTTTTTTGCGTGTCGATCATCGACAAGCGCGAGATCAGACTGTCGTCGCGGGTGTAGAAGCTGAGATCGCCACGAAAAACCCCCGGGCCGGATTGCATGAACATCCATAGCGTGTTCCACCGCTCGGTTTGCGGCGCCTGGGGTGCGATATTGGCCGACACGAGAGCTGCCCCCATCTCGCCGCCATGCGCGTCAGGGCGGTGAAACCAGTCTATATCGTACCAAGCCGCTTGGAAATCCGAAGCCTCGATTGCGATAAAGCCGCAAAAGTGTTCCGGGTGCAGCGCGGCAAGCTGCAGAGCAATGCGTCCGCCCATCGAGCAGCCGACGAGGAGAGGCCTTTCCAGGCCGAGCGTATTGCAGAAAGCCAAAACCGTCTCGATGTAAGCCTCGGTGGTCAGCAGATATTCAGTGGTCGCGAACCCTTCCGGCGGAAGCGACTTGCCGTGCCAGGGCATGTCGAAGGCAATGAAGCGCCGTTGCGCGGTAAACGCCTCGTCGTTCAATACGAAGCGCCATTGCCGCGTGTCTGCTCCGGCGGTGTGGAGCAGCACAACCGGGTGACCCGCCCCCGCCTCCTCAAAATAGAGACGCTGGTCCGCGCCTCCGATATTAAGGCTGACATATCGTCCTAAGACGGCTTCGATGGAGCCCACTATATGCTGGCCTCCGTCCGCCCAAGCGTCATGAATTCCTTGAAGAAACGCAGGTTTTTCACCAGCGCGAGAATGTCGCCGTCGATCCTGCCGTGGCCGTATTTCACCAATCCGAATATGTCGTGATACCCTGGCCGAGGGACAGCTTCCCAGAATTTCATCAATGCGTCGCCGTTGACGCGGAGTGCGAACCGCCAAGGTGTTTTCAAGCTTGGCCCCAGCTTGATCTCGATCACGACGCCTTTCTCGAAGGTCAGGTAGAATTCTTTGTTATCGACCTCGATCAGAACGGTCTCGCTGAAGAGTTGCCCGAGGCGTCGGAGATGGGTTTTCGCCGCAGCGGCTTTCGCCATCGCCTCAAGCTTTTGTCGAAGCAATTCGCGATCGGCTGCCATGGTCTTCAGTCCTTCCGGGCGAAGGAACGGATCTTGTCTTCGTCGAGCTGAACGCCGAGGCCGGGTCCTTCAGGGACGCAGATCTCGAACTCTTCGAACCGCAGCGGTTCAGTAACGAGATCCTCGACAAGAATGCGCGGACCGAACTGCTCGGTGCCCCATTCGAGCTTCGGGAGGGTCGAGAAGGCAGCAAGATGGGCCGCCGCACCGATACTGCTTTCGAGCAGGCAGCCGCCGTAGAGTTCGAGGCCGTGCGCGGCGGCCACGCCTGCAGCGCGCTTCATTTCGAACAGACCACCGCTCTTGACCAGCTTCAGCGAGTAAACGCTGCCGCAACCCATCGCGCCCGCTCGCGCGACCTCCTCCTTGGTGAAGGCAGCCTCGTCGATGAGCAGAGGGATAGAAGTCCGCGTCGCGACCCGGGACATGGCTTCGAGCTGGAGGGCTGGAACCGGCTGTTCGACAAGTGCGACATCAAGCTCCTCCAACGCTGGCATAAAGCGGATGCACTCGGCCTCGCTCCAGCCCTGGTTGATGTCGACAATGAGACGAGCCTCATTGCCAAGGCCAAGCCGCAAGGATTCCAGCCGCTTCAAATCGGCTTGCGGTCGATTAAAGCCGAACTTGATCTTAAAGTCCCGGTGCTCGCGCAGTCGAAGCTTTTCCCTTGCTTCTTCCAATTCCTGAGCGCTGTCGCCGGATGCCAGCGCCCAAATTACTCCCATGCGCTGGCGCACCGCACCCCCGAGCAGGGCGCTGGCCGGCAGGCCAAGCGTCTTGCCGACCGCGTCAACAAGGGCGGATTCGAGTGCCCCCTTCGCCGAGAAATTGCGGGTAGCGGCCTTACCCATTCGTATCGCGTTGGCTTCGAATGCCATCGCCGGCTCGCCGCGCAAGGCGGGTGCGAGGTAGTTGAGTACTGCCGCAGAAATCAATTCCACGCTCTCTTCGGCCCAGCGAGGACCGCCCAGCGTCGATGCCTCGCCGATACCGGTCACACCGTTGTCTAGCAAGACACGAACCAGCAGGTAATCCTGATGCGTGATCTCGGTGTTGGAGAGCCTATGTCGACGGAGGGTCGGCGCTTCCACGATCGTCGCAGAGATCCTGCGGATCGTGGTGTCCTTCAGGAGGCTGCGCCGGTGCTCTTTCGTTTCGACGACCTCGGTCAGGGCGTGCGCCATAATTCCTCACATTAAAGTTTATGGTGGCCCTGCCGGGCGAGGCCGCGCGGCAGGGCCGGACGGACCTTACTCGGCCGCGATCAGCCCTTTGACGGCTGCTTTTTTGAGTTTGAAATCAAACGCCAGCACGAGATCGGTTTCGGCGCCCGCCGGTGCCTTGTTCAACTTGCCGATCAGGCTTTCCTTCACCGCGAAGACGGAGTCGTTATCGAGATACTTTGTGTCGGCATCAAAGATCTGCGAGATCAGCGACTGATAGCCACCTTTTGTGATCATGAAGTGGATATGACCGGGCCGCCACGGATGATGGCCCATATAGTTCAGGAGCTCGCCACCGGCGCCGTCATAGGGGATGGGGTAGGGTTCCGGACGCACCGCGACGAAAGCGTATTCGCCTTTGGCGTCAGTCAAGAAGCGCCCGCGCAGATTGTAGGCCGGCTGGTCGGGATCCTGAAGATCGTACAAACCGTTCGGCGCATCTTCCCAGACATCGATAGTGACGCCTTCGATCGGCTTGCCCGCGGTGTCGACTACCCGGCCGCTCACTTTGACGGTCTGCGCGTTCTCGAAATGCTTCTTGATGATCGAAGCGCCCTTGGGCAGGACCGGAGGGTTCTCCCGGTAGAACGGTCCGAGCACGGTTGATTCACTTTCGCCATCGGTAACGCGATGGCTGAGCATGTCCACCAGCACCTCTACGCCAAGGATGTCGGAAATCAGGATGAACTCGTTGCGCTTTTCGTCCGAGATGTCGCCGGCGCGGCGCAGGAATTCGCAGGCCGCAAGCCATTCGTCGAACGTCAGGTCCACTTCCTTGCAGAAGTCGTGCATGTGGCGGATCAGACCCGTCATGATCTGACGGTTGCGCGGCGGAATGTCCTTTGAAAGAGCCATCGTCACGAGTTCCGTGATGTTATCTTTTGTGACGTTTCGCATCGTCGTACCTCCCTCGTTGAGGCAGCCCATCGAGACTGCTCTGTGGTTGCTGCTATTGAAATCCGAGACGTTTTTACTTCCTTACCAAATGAAGTCGTAGCTAGCGTTCTCGAGTGTAAGTGGTGCAGGTTGTGGATCGGCGAGGCCACCAAACCGCCCTCGAAAGAACAGCAGCGGCTTCTTCTCGAGATCGTGGGACATCTCGCGGACACGGCCGAGAAAGATCGTGTGATCTCCTGCCAGAATCTCGTCGGCGAGCTCCGTCACAAAAGTAGCGGCGGCATCGGCGATAACCGGCAATCCTTCGCGTCTTTCGAAGAAATCGCATAGGTCCGGTTTGGGCTTTCCGGCGAAATGCCAGGCAAGATCCTCCATGCCCTCTGCAAGGACACTGACCGCAAACCGTCCCGCCTTCTGGATGTTTGGAAGCATCTTTGCATTTTTTGCTATTGAGACCGCGATGAGCGGCGGATCCAGTGAAATCGACATGAAGGCATTGGCGGTCATGCCATGATCGTGCCCATCGCAATGGGTGGTGATGACGGTCACTCCGGTGCCGAACTGGCCGCAGGCGTCGCGCAACTGGCGTGGGTCGATAGCCGTCATGGGCAGGCCGTTCGGCATGCAACAAGGCCAGGGGTATCGGCGGAAGATGCTACGAACTTGTCCTTCCAGCCCTCCAGCGCGGCAGCCGCAGCTGCAAATCCCGATCGCCTGAGGCTGCGGATACGGCTACTGGACACCACTACGCCGTCGCTGCAACGCACAGGCGGAAGGCTGCACGTTTCAAAATGCCTCCGCAACAGAGCGACATTACCGGACTTGCAGGATCCGAAGCGGAAATCGCCGCCGACAAAAATTCGGCGAGGATTGAGGGTGCCAAGTTCGGCGATAAAGTCGCCCGCAGTGCGACCAGCATAGTCATCGTTGAAACGAGCAACAATGAGGTGGTCCGGCCTGAATGCGGAAATGCGTTCAAGCTTTTTTGTCAAGGGAATCAGCGCCTCCGCCTGTCCGAAGAAGACCTTCGGCGGCGGATCGAAGGTGTAAACCACCGCAGGCAGACCGAGCCTCCGCGCTGTTGTTACCGTTTGCCGGATCAATTCCTGGTGGCCACGGTGGACACCGTCAAACGCGCCGATTGTCACGACGCTCGCCGCGAGATTGAGCTCTCGTTCGCGATGGAACGCCACGGCCAAGCCGTTCGGACGATTGTCCATGGTCGCCTCCCTTGCCGCAGTGGCGCGAGACCATTTCTGCTGCGGCGTCTGCATCCGCCGGCTCCGTGGCAGGCGGTACGCTGCAGTTTATAGTCCTGGGAAAGAGGCGAAGCGATGCCTTGGACGGTATCGCACGATACCTTTCGCCCTATCCGGCAAAGCGCTTAGTTCCGCCTGAACGCACGCCGAAAAGAGCGTGACCAAGGTCTTCGGACCGGTCCGGCAACAACGCTTGTCCGTCCGATTTCACAGCGGAGGAGAACGCCCATGACAGTAGCAACGGCCGTGCGAGCTGCGAGCGACGCGTCCGCGTCGACAACCAGTGTCTATACCGGTTCGGAATTCCTTGAAAGCATTCGGGACGGACGCGAGATTTACATCTATGGCGAGCGCGTCAAGGACGTTACGCAGCATCCTGCTTTCAGAAACTCAGCGCGTATGGTGGCGAGGTGGTACGATCGGTTTCACGAAAAGAAAGACCAGATCGGCGTCCTCACCGATACCGGGTCGGGGCAAATGACGCATCCGTTTTTCCTCGGATCGAAAACGAGCGAAGATCTCATCAAAGGCCGGGATGCGATTGCCGAATTGCAAAAGGTATCGTTCGGATGGATGGGCCGGTCACCTGACTACAAGGCTTCCTTTCTCGGAACGCTCGGAGCCAATTCCGGCTTCTACGGCGAGTACGCCGGTAACGCCAAGAAATGGTATGCGCGGACGCAGGAGCGGCTCGACTTCTGGAACCACGCCATCGTGAATCCACCCGTTGACCGCGACCGGGCGATTGAAGAGGTGCGTGATGTCTTCATGCATGTCGAGAAGGAAACCGACGCGGGTCTCATCGTATCCGGCGCGAAGGTTGTCGCGACTGGGTCGGCGCTGACGCATTTCAACTTCATCGCCCACTACGGCATTCCGATCAAGGACAAGTCCTTTGCATTGATCTTCACCGCCCCGATGGATGCAAAAGGCGTCAAGCTGATCGCCCGCTCCTCGTACGAATTCACGGCCGCCGCGACCGGCTCGCCTTTCGATTATCCACTCTCGAGCCGTTTCGACGAAAACGATTCCATTCTTGTCTTCGACAAGGTGCTGGTACCCTGGGAGAACGTTTTCATCTATGGCGACGTCGACAAAATCAACCAATTCTTCCCAGCCTCGGGTTTCATTCCGCGATTCACGCTTCATGGCGTGACGCGTTTTGCCGTTAAGCTCGATTTCATCGCCGGCCTGTTCTCGATGGCTGTCGAGGCAACTGGCGCCAAGGACTTCCGTGGCGTTCAGGCTGCGGTCGGCGAAGTGATCGCATGGCGTAACCTTTTTCACGGAATGGCCGATGCGATGGTGAAGTCGCCGATCCCGTGGCAGGGGACCGACGGCTATAACCTGCCAAACCTCAACTACGGGCTCGCCTATCGCGTGTTCGCGCCGCTGGCCTATCCGCGCATCAAGGAATTGATCGAGCGCCATGTCGCGAGCGGCCTGATCTATTTGCCATCGAGTTCGGCCGACCTTGAGAGCGACGTCATCCGCCCCTATCTCGACCGCTTCGTGCGCGGCTCGAACGGCTATGCCGCGATCGACCGCATCAAGCTGCTCAAGCTTCTGTGGGATGCAATCGGTTCGGAATTCGGCGGTCGGCACGAACTCTACGAACGCAACTACGCGGGCAACTATGAGAACCTGCGCATCGAAACGCTGATGGCTGCGACCGCTACCGGCGATCTTGGAGCCATGCAGGATTTTGTGCGCAATTGCATGGGCGACTACGACCTGTCGGGCTGGACCGCGAAAGATCTCATCAATCCCGACGACATCAACCTGATCAGCCGTGGCATGGTACAGGGCTGAACGCGGAAATACTTCCGCCTGCGATTTGACCAATGTTAGGGCTGCCACTTAGCGGCAAGTGATCCGAGAAGATCGAGCGCACTTGTTAGATATCGCGATGCTCAAAAATTTCGCGCAAAGAAATCTGATTGCGACTAAACGGGAGGACAAGGAATGAAGCGCTTAAGTGGAAAGGTCGCTGTAGTACTGGCGGAGCTAGTGGAATTGGACAAGCATTTGTCAAGCTACTGGCGGAGGACGGTGCTCGCGTAGCTGTTGCCGACATAAAAAATGCCAAGGAAACGATCGCGCTTGCCGAGGCGGCCGGCGGCCAAGCGATAGCGATGAAGACAGATGTGACCAAGCCCGGAGATGTAACGGCGTTCGCAGCGGAAGTACAGAAACGATTCGGTAGCTGCGACATCCTGATCAATAACGTCGGCATCAAATAATCGTCGTAGATGGAGGGATGGTCAAACACGGAGAGGAACGTGCATGATTTTGTAGCGCACTTCACGCCAACGATAATCGCTTCCTGATCTGAAGCACAGTCAGAAAGCATCAAGGAGGAGAACAACACATGAAGGTGACCTATTTCCAGCAAGTGCCATATCGACACTTGCCCAAAGATTTCGAGCAGCGCTACGAGTCGTCTGTCACCACTCCTTATCACGGGCTGGTCGATCCGAAACTCGTGGTGGAGGCCTACAGCGACGCTCTCAACGAATGCATGCACGCCGCCCGGGCTGGTTTCGATGCACTTGCCATCACTGAGCATGGCCAAAGTTCGTATGATATGGCACCGAACCCGGACCTGCTTGAGGCGGCACTTGCTTACGCCACTGAGGCGGAAGGTTTGCCGACGGCGATCTATCCGATCGGTCGCTCGCTCGGCAAAACACGCGAGCCCATCCGCGTAGCCGAAGAGCAGGCTATGCTGGACTGCATGAGTAACGGAAGGTTGGTTTGCGGCTTTCCTGTCGGTCTCGCCTACGACGCGAATATCAACAACGGCGTGCCACCCATGGAAACCCGCGCGCGTTTCGACGAGAACCTCGAACTCATCCTCCGAGCATGGACGGCGCGACAGCCGTTTCCATTCAACGGCAAGTTTACTAAGTTAGGCGCGGTCAATATTTGGCCAAGGCCGATTCAAGACCCCCGCCCCCCGGTTTGGATCACTGGCATCGGCAACCCCAAGACCATGGAATTCTGCCTTTCTAGAAACTTTGGCTTCAACTATTTCGGATGGTTCGGCGCCAAGCTGACCGGGAAGAGGATATTCGACCGCTTTGGTTCGATCGCAGAACAGCTCGGAGTGGAAAGCAATCCCTTCCAGATCGGCTTCATGCAGGCGATCGCCGTGGCGGAAACCGACAGCCAAGCCGAAGAGCTGTATGGCGAGCACATTGAGTATTTCTTCCGTAAGGCGCTCGGGTCAATTCCCCTATCAAGGCTGGTGCTCCCTGGCGGCATCGATATCAGGGGTATGGAGTTCGTCCTCCGGGACCCTTCGGACTTTGGTCTCTATACGAAGATGCGCACGGCGACTTTCAAGGAATTGGTCGAGGCCGGCTGCGTGATCTGCGGAAGTCCGGCAACGGTGCGAGAGCAGCTCACCGCCCTGGCACGAGATTTCCGCATCGGCAACCTGCACGCAATGCTCCAATTAGGATCGATGCCGAGCAAACTCGTCAAGCAAAACATCGATCTATTCGCATCTGCCGTTCTGCCCGCATTGCGACCAATCTGGGACGGTGAGTACGACCATTATTGGTGGCCGGAGCGTCTCGGCGGAAAAGTCACCAAGGTTGCTTCCAAGAAAGCGGAGGTTGCGTGATGAGCACAATCCAACAGTCGAAGATTTCAGTCTGGAATAAACGCGTCAATCTTAATTTCCAGATCCGCGGTCACGGCCCTGCGCTGATCTATTTTCACCCGGCAGCTGGCCTCGGGTGGGACCCGTTCCTAGAGAAGTTGGCGCAATCGTACACAATCTATGCGCCGGAGTTTCCGGGCACTACTCTGGGCGATCCCTATGCAATTCACCAAGTCGACGATCTCGCCGATGCGGTACTCATCCATGAGGAAGCGATCCGTAGCCTGAAGCTTCATGGCGCGGTCGCGGTCGGCCAGAGTTTTGGAGGAATGGTCGCAATCGAACTCGCCGCTGCATTTCCCGGAATTTTCTCAAAATTGATCGTCCTCGACCCTATCGGCCTTTGGCGCGAGGACGCGCCCGTCGCCGACTGGATTGGGGCGTCGCCTGAGACGCTCCCGGCAATGCTGTTCAAGGACCCGACATGTCCGGCCGCCCAGGCGATGTTTGCGATGCCGAGTGAACCGGAGGCAGTGGTCGTAGCGACTGCACAGTTAATCTGGAACCTCGGTTCAACAGGGAAGATGGTTTGGCCCATCCCCGAGCGAGGAATGCAAAAGCGCTTGCATCGTGTGACAACGCCGACCCTGATCGTTTGGGGTGAAGACGATGCGTTGATTTCATCGTCCTATGCTCAGGAACTGGGTAGGCGCATTTCGGGCAGCCGGGTCGAGATTGTCGCTGACTGCGGCCACATTCCGCAAGTCGAGCAATGCCAAGCGACATTGCGCCTCGTGGGCGACTTCCTGGGCGCGAAGCAGATAGCCGCCTAGGCGGCCATCCGCGGACCTTATGCGATATTCTGCGAGCCCTGGATCGCGCGAGATACGCAATTCAGGGCCCAGCTCGCCGGCTCGCAGTAGGACGATTGCAAAAAAGTCGAAAGCCGAAAGATAGGAGGAACAGTCATGAATGCGCTTGTGCGAAACGTAGCCTCTGCGGCCGATGAGGAGGTCGCCATGAAGAAGAACGACTCCAATAAGCTGGAGTTTCGCAAGGCTCTCGGTGCATTTCCTACAGGCGTCACCGTTATTTCCACGCGGAATCCCGAGGGCTATCCGGTAGGCGTGACATGTAGCAGTTTCAACTCCGTCTCCTTGGATCCGCCATTGATTTTGTGGAGCCTTGCCAAGACAGCATATAGTAGGTCCACGTTCGAGACCGCGGTACACTGGGCAGTCAACCTCCTCTCTTCAGACCAGGAAGCGCTGTCAAACCAGTTTTCCAAGGCCGGGAAGCAGAAGTTTGCGGGTGTCGAAGCCGAAGAAGGGATTGGCGGCATCCCGCTGCTGACCGGTTGTTGTGCGCGCTTCCAGTGTGCGACAGAGCACCTCTATGACGGTGGCGACCACTTGATCTTTGTAGGAAGAGTACTGTCGTTTGACCGGTCGGATCGTCTGCCGCTGGTGTTCCATTCGGGCCAGTATTGCCGCCAGCTCGCTGATGCGGTCGCCAGGGCGCTTGGCGTGCGGTCGCGACACCTGTTGGACTGGGCTTGACGCCCCGCAGCCTTAACGCGGCGGACGAAAATCGATCGCGCGCAGGATCACGCCGGGAGGGTTGCCTTCCAGTTCGACATCGCTGAATTTCCGCGCGGCGCGTGCCTCGATGCGGTCGCGCAGTCTCAGGAATTGTTGTTCGCGCTGCGCTGGCGGCGTTCGCGACGAGCCTTCAAGCTGATCCATCGCATCGGTGGAGATCGCGCAGGCGATTTCGGCCTGGTCGTTCTTCATGGTAAAGCGCACCACCATCCGGTTGAAGTCGTAATCCTGAAAATTACCCTGGGTGAGGGCCATGTCGAAGTCTCCTTGATGGAACGGGCTGCCAATCCCGTCCCGACTGTCAGAACTGTCAGAATTTCTTTCTGGCCGGCGGCGGATTGAGCTCGGCGATTTTCGAAAGGCAATCTGCCTGCGTAGCGTGAGGGCCGGTGACGAAGGTGCCGCTGACCTTGGTGCTGTACCAGCCCGATACGACGCCGAGACGCAGCAACTCTTCGGTTTCGACATGACGCGCGGAAAGAATTTGCATGGAGGTTCCTTGACTGTGAGACGTTGGTGTTGCCGCCGAACGCCGAGCGGTGGTTTCGATGATGCCCTGATGCCTGTTCATTGCGATGCGACCGCATCGGCCTGCTGCGCATCGGCAAGATCGACCGAACTGATGGAAATCATCTCGGTCGAGGAATGTTGCGGCGGCGCGCCGGGAACCATGATCATGGTGGCGACGCGGCGAAAGCACGGAAATGACAGGCCTTCGATCGTCTCTTCATCGGTCACGACTTCGTAAGCTCCGGCCTGCAACTGGCGGTCGATGCCCTTGATCCGGAACGGATGCCTGAATGTCACCGTTTCGCGTCGCGACCTTATCAAGATCAGCTTCCTGCATCTGCGCGCGGTCCGGGCGGTTCAATGAAAATTGAACCGCTTCGCGCTACTTGGCTAGCTCTGTTGTAGATCGCCTGTTCGCAGCTTTCCGAAAGACACCCTGGATCCGGCGTCTGAGGCGAACACCAATCAAGGATGCGCCTTTTAAGCCCGAAAAGCCATGGTTTTCTTTCGCCGGGCCTCTGAGCGCATCGCCAAAAGCGCAAGCGCGCTCAGCTGCTCTTCAAGACCTTGAACACCCCGTTGGCCATCGCGATACAGCGGTTATCGGCGGTCACCTCGGTGACGGCAGTCACCTCGGTGGTCAGGAAGATCAGGCTGCGGGTGTTGCGGACCACGCGCGGCTTCGACAGCAGGATCTCGCCGATTCTCGCGCTATCGACGAAATGGGTGTCCATCTGCACCGTGGCGAGGCTTGGCCGGCCCGATACGAACCGCGCCGTCATGCCGCAGGTGCGGTCCGCGAACGTCATCAGGAGCCCGCCCTGCACCAGGCCGTTGCGGTTATGGTGCTTGTCCTGCGCGACCAGCGCATATTCGTGATCGCCGTTCACGATCCGCTGCCACAGCGGCCCGACCAGGCTGAGGAACCCGGTGGTCTCGACAATGGTCCAGCCGGAGGATTTGAGTTTCTCCGCGGCCATGTCGCTCATGTCAGGTCTTTCCCGTCATTCGGTGAGGTTTGCGGAGAGGTATTTTGCGATTTCCGGTCATTTCATCAATCGCTGACGTGTTGTAGTCAAGCGGGATGATCCGGCCATTCGACCATGCCACACGACGGAACATTGCCGAGCATTGCGCGGCCTTCGCGCGCCTGCCCGCCGGTGAACCGGCGCCTGGGCTGAAGCGGGCCGCGGTCGCCGTCGCCCTCGTCGCGGCCGGCGATGCCTCTGGCGCAACGGCGCTGCTATTGACCCGGCGCGCGGCGGACCTGCGCGCCCACGGCAACCAGTGGGCGCTGCCGGGCGGGCGCTGCGACGCGGGCGAGACGCCGGCGGAAGCAGCACTGCGCGAGCTTCACGAAGAGGTTGGCCTTGGGCTTGCGCCCGATGCGGTGCTGGGCCTGCTCGACGATTATCCGACCCGGTCCGGCTACCTGATTACCCCGGTCGTGGTGTGGGCGGCGACAAATGCGGCACTGTCGCCCAACCCGGCGGAGGTGGCCTCGGTGCATCGCATCGCGCTTTCCGATATTGAACCGGCCGATGCGTTCGACTTCACCGCGATTCCGGAAAGCGATCGCCGCGTGATCCGCCTTCATCTTGGCGGCCAGCTGATCCACGCGCCGACGGCAGCATTGATCTACCAGTTCCGCGAAGTGCTCGCCGGTCGCGATACCCGTGTTGCCGAACTGGAACAGCCGGTATTTGCCTGGAAGTAGGTGCCCCGGCGATACGGTCCTTCGGCGCGGGATAATCTCGTCGTTTCGGGGCTGACTTGCGCGGCGCGCTTGCTACAACAACACCATGCGCCCTCAAGCGATTCGTCATTGGTCTGGAAGTATTGGGTTTGGATACCTCGCGCTCGCGCTGCTGCTGACTGCGCCGCGGGGCAGCGCCATGGAGACGCGCGCGCTGCCCGCCGCGGCGTCGGACGCGATGGCGCAGATGGCCTCGGAGCCGGCGATCGCCGAATACCGCCGCCTGCTGAAGCAATATCTCGAAGCGCGGGGCGCATTCGAGCAGGAGGCCGGCGCCTATTGGAGCGCGATTTCCGAGAAACGGCGTGGCCGCAATGCCAAGCGCCGCGATCATCAAACCATCGCGCTCGATGATTATGTGCTGACGCAGCCGCCGGTTTATACCGGGCCGAAGCGGCCGGTCAATCCGGCGCCGGAGCCCGAGCCGGAACGTCCGCCGCGCGAGCACAAGGCCATTCCGGTCGTCGCCGATCTCCTGAAGGCCGCAGCCGAGCAATTCCGCTTTGCGCCGCAGCGGCCCAGTAGCGAAATCGAGTTCAAGCGCGCCTATGCGCAGGTCGCCTCCGCGGCGGGGCTGACCCGCGAGCAGGCGGTGCGGGTCTATTCGTTCGAGACCGGCGGCACCGGCAATTACGATGTGCAATCGGGCATCGAGCACGGCGGCAAGCGCGCCATTTCCACCGCGATCGGCTACAACCAGTTGCTCACCACCAATACCGTCGAGCTGCTGGCCGAGCAGGGACCCGAATTCGTCCACGCGCTGACGCAAAAGGCCGCGCAACTGTCCGGCGCGGCGCGCCAGGCGATGGACCGCAAGATTGCGGTGCTAAAGCAGATGGTGGCTGCGGCGCGCGCGGTGCCGGACGAGTGGGCGCAGCACGAGAAGATTGCCGATACGCCGCAGGGCTGGGCGATGCATGCCATGGTGCTGGACATCGACGTCGGTCCGCTGCTGCAGACCCACAAGCTCCTGACCTCCGTCATCTTCGCCCGCGCCAAGGGATACAATCGCCCGCTCAGCGCCGCCGAGCTCGAGATGATGAACCTCACCGGCGACGGCACCGGTCTCGACATGGTGACGATGCCGCAGGCGATGCGCGAGCAGGTCCCGACCTCGAATTTTTTCCAGCGCGGCGGCTACGAACGCAATCCGGTGGCGATCCGCCACAACACGGTGGCGAAGCTGCTTGGCGTCACCGATGCGCGGATGGACAGCAACAGCAATTTGCCGGGCGCCAGGGACCTCGCGGCGGCGTTTTAGAGCATCCGCATGATTCGAGGCTCCGGTTTGGTCGCTTGAATCACGTCCAATCCGGTGCCTTCAACTGGCAAACCCGGACATCCCGCACTTCCGAGATTAACCACTAACCGGACATGCGGCCGACATGCCAAAATCGACGCGAATGACCCACAACGGTCATCAGCGACGCGCTGAACCTGTCCGCCGGTCTGATTTCGCATAGACAGCCGCCAAACTCCCGTAGAAATTAAGCCAAAGCTTGCGTGCAACGACTCGAAAGCATGGAGGGGAGCCCATGAATCCTTTGCTTAAGGAGATCCGTCACAATCCCCTGCTCTGGTTGCTTATCTTCGTGCCGGTGCTGTTCGCCACTCAGAAGCTCAAGCCAGAAGCGCACACGCTGCTTTTTGTGCTGTCCGTCCTGGGAGTGGTGCCACTGGCCGCGTTGCTGAGTCACGCCACCGAATCCGTTGCCGCCAAGACGGGCGATACCGTCGGCGGCTTGCTCAACGCCACGCTCGGAAACCTGACCGAACTTGTCATCGCGCTGACCGCATTGCACGCTGGGCAATACACCTTGGTGAAAGCATCCATTGCCGGGGCGATCGTCACCAACACGTTGTTCATGTTGGGCGCGTCGTTTCTTCTCGGCGGGCTCAAGCACCACGTGCAAGAATACAACAGGGCCAGCGCCCGTCTGCAAGCGGGCCTGCTCTTTCTGGCCACGGTCGCGATCTTGATCCCGTCAGCGGTCACTGAAGCCGATTCCGTGGCGGGGTCGGCGTTCACAGAGACGTTGAGCGTCAGTTTGTCTGTTCTGCTCATCGTCGTCTACGGACTGGGCCTATTGTTCTCACTCAAGACGCACCGCGAGTTTTTCGGCGGCGCGGAACATGCGGAAGCGGACGAAACGCCGTGGCCGTTGGGCCTCGCCCTGGCCACCCTGGCGGGCGTCACTGTTCTGGTCGCGCTGGTGAGCGAGGTGTTCGTCGAGTTGGTGCAGCAGGCCGCGTTGGCCTTCGGGATGACTCCCGCGTTCGTGGGGTTCATCGTGGTGGCGTTGGTAGGCGGCGCGGCGGAAATGGCCTCGGCGTTTTCCGGTGCGCGCAAAAATCGGCTGGACCTGAGCGTGGGTATCGCGCTGGGGAGCGCATCCCAAATCGCGCTCTTTGTCGCTCCGGTGCTGGTACTGCTCAGTTACGTCATCGGCCCGGCACCGATGAGTCTGCAATTCTGGCCGGGCGCGGTGGTAATGATGCTGATCGCCACCATGACCGCGTCCCTAGTGACCAACAGCGGGCGCTCGGCGTGGTTCGTCGGAGTACTTGTACTGATGGTGTACCTGATTTTTGCCATGATGCTTTACCTGTTGCCGCCGCGGCTACCGAGTGAAGAGACCATGCCTCGAAACACGACTGAAAACTCCTTCCAGCCGGAGCGATCCGTGTGTTGCGCCAATTTCTCGTGAGTATCGCCGCCAGTGTTTGCAACATTGCGATCCATGCGATCATTATGGCAGCCGTATTGTGGGCGGCGCGCGTCGCGAGTGAGCGGGCAACGTCGCGTCAATCGCTTCGACTCGCCGCCGTCATGATCGCGACCGTATCGGTCTTGATGGCCGCGCATATCGCTGAAGTGCTCGTTTGGTCATTTGTTTACCTGATGGTCAGGGTTGCACCTCCTGGCACTGATCTCATTTATTTTGCCTTTGTAAACTACACAACGCTCGGTTACGGCGACGTGACTCCGAGTGAGCGCTGGCACTTGGTTGGGCCAATGACGGCGATGAACGGCGTGCTGTTGTTTGGTTGGTCGACCGCTGTCATTTTTGCGGTCCTGCGGGCCGTGATGACGAGCCAGACCGAAGAGGGACTGCGACAGAAAGGTGTATCTTCCGAGTAACGCATTGCGACGCTTTAGCCGCGAGGCGCGTGAGGTGATCGAGTAACCCGGCGACTTCCGTTCCTGGCACGGAACGGACCAGTCGGTCCGGTCTGATGATGTCTATTCATAGGTGAACACCGGAAGTGATCGGCGTATCGTCAAACCGGCGCGTTTGACCCAAACAGGACATGGCGCAGCGCCACTGTTCAGCTTGCCAAGGGCGTAATAGCCTTGTTGGATACCAGCCGCGCCAATCGCGGCCAACGCATTGCGCGCGGCTAACAAGCCGAACCTTGATTTGTGAGAGTGACCGCCAGATGAAGCATTGGATCCACTGGCTGCCCGGGCTCGACACTCTCCGTCGATATGAGACAGCGTGGCTTCCGCACGATATCTTCGCCGGGATCGTCCTAGCGACAATGCTGGTCCCGGTTGGAATTGCTTACGCGGTGGCGTCGGGTTTGCCTGGCATCTATGGTTTGTACGCAACGATTGTGCCGTTGCTGGTCTACGCGCTCTTCGGCCCAAGCCGCATCCTCGTCCTGGGTCCGGACTCGGCGCTGGCAGGGGTGATCCTGGGCGTTGTCACTCCGTTGTCTGGCGGTGATCCCCTGCGGGCGGCGACCCTGGCCGGCATGATGGCGATCGTCTCGGGGATGGTATGCATACTGGCGGGTATCGCGCGCCTGGGTTTTGTGACCGAGCTTCTCTCCAAGCCGATACGCTACGGTTATATGAACGGAATTGCGTTGACCGTATTGATCAGCCAACTGCCAAAGCTCTTCGGTTTCTCTATTGAGAGCGAAGGACCTTTACGGAGCTTATGGGCGATCGCCAGCGCGATCCTTGAAGGGCGGACAAATTGGGTAGCGTTTGGGATTGGGCTCGCCACGCTGATAGTTATCCTGCTTCTCAAGAACAGCAAACGACTGCCAGGCATTCTGATTGCGGTCGTTGGGGCGACGGTCGTCGTCGGTGCGCTGGATCTCGGGGCGCTTTACGGCGTGAAGGTCCTGGGTCCTCTTCCTCAGGGTCTGCCGGGTTTCGTTGTTCCCTGGATCGGCTACGGCGATATACTCCCGGTGCTGATCGGCGGATGCGCAATAGCGCTGGTATCATTTGCCGATACTAGCGTGCTTTCACGTGCCTACGCCGCACGATTGGGGTCTCGGGTCGATCCCAACCAGGAGTTGGTGGGGCTCGGCGCCGCCAATCTAGCGACAGGCTTTTTTCAAGGTTTCCCGATCAGCAGCAGCAGTTCGCGTACGCCCGTTGCGGAAGCCGCCGGCGCCCGCACTCAACTCACCAGCGTCATTGGCGCGCTTGCCATCGCCTTGCTTTTGCTGGCCGCACCAAATCTCCTCCGGCATTTGCCCACCGCCGCATTGGCCGCCGTGGTCATCGCCGCGGTGATCGGCTTGATTGAGGTCGCCGACCTCAAACGAATCTATCGCATTCAGCGATGGGAGTTCTGGCTAGCGATCGCCTGCTTTGTCGGCGTAGCAGTGCTCGGAGTGATTCCAGGAATAGGTCTCGCAATCGCCATCGCCATCGCCGAGTTTCTATGGGACGGTTGGCGCCCACACTCCGCCGTATTGGGTCGCGCCCAGGGCGTCAAAGGTTATCACGACATCACCAGATATCCGGATGCACGCCGGATTCCCGGGCTGGTTCTGTTTCGGTGGGATGCGCCTCTGTTCTTCGCCAATGCTGAATTCTTCAAGGAACGTGTCCTGGATGCCGTGGCGACATCGCCGACACCCGTACGCTGGCTGGTCGTTGCAGCCGAGCCGGTCACCAGCGTAGACGTCACAGCCTGCGACATGGTTGCAGAATTGGATCAGGCGCTGCACGCGCAGGGCATCGAGTTGTGTTTTGCCGAACTCAAAGATCCCGTAAAGGACAAGCTCAAAAGATTTGGCTTGTTTGCGCAGCTTGGCGAGAATTACTTCTTCCCAACCATCGGCGTAGCCGTTTCTCGTTATCTCGAAACCAACAATGTGGAGTGGGAGGACTGGGAGGACCAAACCAAAAGCTAAAGGTCATATGCCGGGTTTGAATACAATCGCGGATTGACTTCCGCAGTTGGCAGATTTTGTTGCAAGAGTAAGTTGAGACAGGCGACGAACCGTGATTCCGTTGTGCTGACGCGATTCTCGGTGAGGTCGATCCATGATGGGCCGTCTGAAGAGTGACCAAGGTCAACTGTTCTACGAGTTTCATCTTGGCGACGCGGTTCCCGAAGATCATCTGGTGCGGAGGATCGACGCTTCTCTCGATCTGTCCTGGCTTCGCAGCGAACTTGCACCGCATTATTCGTCGATGGGTCGCCCGTCGATCGATCCGGAACTGATGATCCGGATGCTGATCGTTGGGTATGTCTTTGCGATCCGCTCGGAGCGACTAATCTGCCGTGAAGTGCAGGTGAACCTGGCCTATCGCTGGTTCTGCAGGCTCGGGATCGAGGATGCTGTGCCAGATCATTCCGCATTCTCACGCGCCCGCAATGAGCGCTTCCGCGAGGGAGACGTTTTCCTTCGTGTGTTCGAGCGGGTCGTCGAGACGTGCATTGCGGCCGGTCTGGTTGGTGGCGAAGGCTTTGCCGTTGATGCGAGCCTGATCCAGGCCGATGCCAACAAGCAGCGCCCGATCGCGGGCCAGGATTGGCTCAGGGATCGCGACCCGCAGAGGTCCAGCCGCGCGGTCAATCTGGCGACCCTCGACGATACGGCGTGGGGTGCCGCCAGTGAGGTTATGCCGAAGTTCGTCTCGCCGTCCGATCCTGCGGCGCAGTGGACCGGAGCGCACAAGGGACCGGCATTCTTCGCTTATTCCGACAACTATCTGATCGACGTGAAGTTCGGTGTCATCGTGGACGTCGAGGCGTCCCGCTCTATTCGCCAGGCCGAGGTCGGCACGGCGAAGACCATGATCGAGCGAACAGAGGAGCGCTTTGGTCTCAAGCCAGAGCGGCTTGTCGGGGATACGGCTTACGGTGCGGCTCCGATGCTGAACTGGCTGGTCGAGAAGGGCATCGCACCACACATCCCGGTGTTCGACAAATCGAAGCGGGATGACGGCACCTTCTCGCGCAGCGACTTTCGATATGACCCGACCAACGACGTCTACCACTGCCCCGGCGGAAAGCGGCTTGGAACGAGCGGCACCGTGCATGAGGGCAAGACGCTTCTGTATCGCGCCAGCAAGCTCGACTGCGACGTTTGTCCACTCAAACCGCAATGCTGCCCAAAGGAACCATCACGCAAGATCCCGCGCGATATCCACGAGCATGCCCGAGACGTTGCCCGGTCGCTCGCTGGCACCGAAAGCTTTGAGCAGTCGCGACATCAGCGCAAGAAGATCGAGATGCGGTTCGCGCACTTAAAGCGCATCTTTAAGCTCGGTCGGCTTCGACTGTGTGGTCCACGAGGCGCCCAGGACGAATTTGTTCTGGCGGCCATCGCCCAGAATCTGCGGCGACTCGCATCGCTGGTTGCGCGACCGCCACCCGCTCATGCTCTTTGTATTGCGTAGCGTAAAAGTTGCGTAGAGAGCGTAGGGGTAGCGGGACCAACCCCGTCACCCCAAAATGAAATCACCGAGCCACATCATCATCAGTCACGGCCGACTTTTGTAACAAAATCGGCACCGAACGGACATTCCAGACCGGACGCGCGACGTCCGCTTCTGGGGGGTAAAGCGGAAAACATCTGCTTCCGGCGAGCATGCCGCGTTAGGCTGATCTCGGAGGGCATTTAAGCGTCGGCTATCTGCTTCTCATAATCAGAGGCATTCGATTTATCTGTCATGACCTTTGGGCAGCGGAAGCAGGCCTCTTTGCCTTCCTGACGAAACCAGCGGCAAGTGGACCGAATTTGGCAGGCGGGAAGCGCGCTGACCGCCGCTGGAAGGCCTTCAACGATCCTTTGAGCCAAATTGCAGGTGTTACCCTTGAAATGCTTGCAGCCACCGTTTGCGCAGGGTGCCGCAATGCGAAAAAGTTGCGTGGGCTTCGCTGATCCAGCAAGCGCAAGTAGCTTCTCAGAAACTGGCAGAACTTCGGTAAGATAGCCAACCCTGTGCTCCTCCGGCGTGCCTGTCATCACGCCAAAGATTCGGGCGCCGTCTGCGGTTGCCGGAGCGCTAGGGCAATCGATCTGTTTGCGTGATTCTTTGGACATCAAGTCCTCTATTTTTTGCTTTCGGCGCCGGGTGGGCGGCCTCGATAACCTGGGTTCTTATTCAGCGCGCCATCTTCATCCACGGTTCTGCGCCGTAGCCTCGATCTCGCTGGTTTGAATGAAAAGGCTTCGGAGGCGACGTCCGACATGCCACGTGCCGAACGCCCTCCGTCTCTACGACAGCTTTGGAATCACTTTCGTCGGATAAAGACCCGTAGTGGCCGTCGTCCAGCTCGTCTCGGAGCCCAACTGCAGCATGAAACCGCTTGCTACCATTTCGAGTTGCTCCGGGGTGAGTTGGATCGGCGCTTCAAGCTTCTCACCGACGGTCTGTTGGGACTTCGCGAACTCGCCCTGAGCCACGTGCGCTTCAGATTTCTTCATCTGTCCTTCTCCTGTTACTAGACGAAGGGACCATCCGCTTCGACTGCCGTATGATGGATAGGCACGAACTAGATGACGCACCGTGATTTCCATCACAGAATAGAAGGCCTCGACCGGGCTCACCGACTGCCGCGAAGGATCGGCGGGACGGCTTACGCCAACCGAACGATGTGATCGAACAGGCAGGCTGGCTTTGCGCGGAGCATTAGTCCGCTCCTGGCACTTTTCGGAAGTGCCGTGATGTCCTACTTGAGTCCGAAATACGCACCAAAGCGGACGTCCGCCGACCACTCTGAATTTTATAGGTTCACGCCCTAGTTCGTCCCGGCCTCCGCCGTCATGCCCTGCGAAAGCGGGGCATCCAGTAACCCGCGATGTTGCGGTAAAGACACCAGGGGCGCGGCATATTGCATTGCCCGCTGGACTGTCATCGGGCGGCGCGGCCTACTGGATCAGCCGCGTTCGCGGATGATGACCTCTTTGCTCATGAGCAACGCCGTCTAGTTCGGCCCGAACATGAATTTGCCGTCGCCTTCAAGATATGGACCGGTCCGCATGTAGAGTTGTCCGTTCTCGCCGATGAAAAACAGGGTGCCCTTGGGGACCTTCTTCGCACCCTTCAACAACAGCTTGGCGTTGTCGGTGCCCATCTTGTAGGAAAACGTCTTGCCGTCCTTGCCGTAGCCATAGCCCATGTCCGGCGCCAGCACCCAGGGTGTCGGCGCGGCGGCTTGCGCAAATGCCGTGGTCGTCATCGCCGTCAGCGCGGCTGCGATCGAAAGCGTCTTTTTTGAAAAGAGTCCCCGTGTCGAGAAAAGCCTGGGTGAAGAAGGCGTTGGCGTCGAAGATTGGGTCATGATGCAGGCTCCCGGCGACCGTTGCAATTGTGCTGAACAAACCACGAACATCATTCGTCCGTCAATACAATGCGTCCGTTCGCCGCCGGACGTTTCGCCGCGACTTTGTGATTTTCCGGGTCCGGCTTCGCGACTATGTTGCCGTTTCAGTCTAGAACCGCTGTTTGCAAAATAGGTCACAGGGATGATTCGGATGCACCACGTCATGAAGATTTGCCTGGGCGCAGCATCGCTGTTGGTGACGCTGGTCCCCGTTGCCCATGCCGATGATTTCCAGCTCAACCACAACCAGCGAATTTCCTGCAGCCGCGGCCTCAGCCCCGGAAAGCTCAACACCGCGACCTGCAAATCCTACGCCTACATCTTCAACGTCAAGACCTCGGAATATTTCAGGTGCTCGGTCAGCCTGGCGCTGACGCGCGACAACAAGGAAGTGATCAACGTCCAGACCGATGGCAGTTGCACCAAAAAGCCGCGCATTTTCGAGACCGACTCGCACTACTCGTTCGACGCCACCGAAACCGAGGCGGTCAATACCAATTCGTTTTTCGGTCCCGGCGGCTATGCGGTGTGGGCCGCCGACACCACAGCGCAAAAGGTCCGCGGCTGCATCACCATCAGTTCCGGCCTCGGCACCGACATTTCGAAATGCCTCGACATGACGTTTCAGTAGGGGCGCCGATGCAGCTCTACCGGCTCATGCGCGCCGAGGCCGGATGCCCCGGCACCTTGAAGCGCTTGCCGGTGTCGGTGACCCTGGTGCCGTCGACTTTCAGGATCGAGAAATCCTGGTCCAGGTAGTTTCCGACCAGAATGTATTTGCCGTCGGGCGTGAACTGCGCGGCTTCGGGCAGGCCGCCGACCTCGATATCCCCGATCTTGGTCACCTTCTTGCCGTCGATTTTCAGCACCGAGACGCTGCCGTTCTTCTGGTAGTAAAACGCGTTCTTGTTGTTGGAGCCGCGCAGGATGATGGCGGCCGCGAGATCGCCCTTCGGCGACATCGCGAGGCCCTCGGGGCCGTCCCCGACCACCACCCGATCGATGATGCGCGGCGGCGTGGCGTCGAGATCGATCACGCTGGAGGTATCGACGCTGCCGTCGGACGCGCCGGCGCCGCCATTGTCCGAGGTGAGCGCTAGTCCGCTGTCGGGCGTGATCACGACATTATAGGGCCACTGGCCGGTCGGCAGGTCGACCTTGTTGTAGGTCACCTTGTCGCCCGCAATATCGAGCACCGACACTTTGTGCGCCGGAAACCGCACCGCCAGCGCCCGCTTGCCGTCCGGCGTGAACATCACATGCGCGACGCTGTCGGGCATGGCGACGGTGTCGATGATCTTGACATCGGTGCCGTCAATCGAAAGCACGCTGATCGAATTATCGCCGCGGTTGGCCACCAGCGCCATCTTGCCGGACGGGCTGATGTTCAGCCCCGACGGCTGCTTGCCGCCGGTGAGGGTCGCCGCCAGTTTGGGCGGGTTCGCCTTGAGATCGATCACGTAGATCTTGTTGTCCGGCACCTGTTTCAGCGCGTCGCCGTCCTTGACGATATCGACCGAGTCCGCGACCAGCGCGATTGATCCGGTCGGGTCGATGTCGACATTGACCGGCGGGCCGACCACCGAATTCTTCAGCGGCAGCGAAGCCTCGATTTTGGGAGTTTCGGGATTGGCGAGATCGACGATCAGCACCGCGTCCCTGCCGTCGGGCGCGAGAACGGGCTTCCCATCGGCGTCCCACAGGATCTTTTCGTCGAGACCGACGATCATGAACGGCTTGGCGTCGACGGGATGGAGACCGAAGCCGGCGAGCAGGATCGCCGCCCCCAAGCACGATCTAAAGCACGATCTAAAGGACAATCTAACGGATAATCCAGCGGCACGATGGACAGGCATTACAGCGTTCTCCCGGATAGACCGGCCTCTCGCGGGCCGGTTGTCGCAGTCCCATCGTAGGCGTTCAAGCCCCATGCTGCCAGCGCCAAGCCATCGCGCGGATTGCAAGACGGCATTGCAGCTATCGCACGACAAGCCCTACAACAAGACAAGTCCTGCAAGACGCCGTCTTCGTCGCGGGATTGCGCTTCGCGGCATCCGGGCTACGATAACACGTCATAAAAGGGAGAAGTCGATGGAACGGCTCAAGGGAAAGACAGCGCTGGTGGTCGGAGCCGGCTCGATCGGGCCAGGCTGGGGCAATGGCAAGGCGACCGCCGTGACCTTCGCGCGCCAGGGTGCCCGGGTGTTCTGCGTCGATCGCAACGCGGCTGCCGCGGAGGAGACCGTCAAGATCATCGCCGCCGAAGGCGGCAACGCGGCCGCGTTCACCGCCGATGCATCGCGCGCCGGCGACGTCGAGGCCATGGTGGCGGCCTGCCTGAAGGCCTTTGGCCGCATCGACGTGCTCGACAACAATGTCGGCATCGCCGAAATGGGAAACGTCGTCGAGGTGTCGGAGGCGGATTGGGACCGCGTGTTCGCGGTCAATCTCAAAAGCGCCTACCTCGCGATGAAGCACGTCATTCCGGTGATGATGCGGCAGGGCGGCGGCTCGATCATCAATATCTCGTCGATCGCCTCGATTCGTCATCTCGGGGTGTCCTACGTCACCTATGCCACGACCAAGGCCGCGATGAACCAGATGACGCGCACCACCGCGGTCGAATTCGCGCCGAACCATATCCGGGTCAACGCCATTCTTCCGGGCCTGATGAAAACACCGATGGTCGAACACTCCGCTGGCCTCGCGGCTACTTACGCCAAGGGCGACGTCGAGGCGATGTGGCGCGCGCGCGACGCGCAGGTGCCGATGGGGCATATGGGGGAGGCCTGGGACGTCGCCAACGCGGCGCTGTTTCTCGCCTCCGACGAGTCGAGATACATCACCGGCATCGAGTTGGTGGTGGACGGCGGGATTACGCTGAAGACGAGTTGAGTTGATCCTCTCTCGCGGGGACGACGTGGGAAAGCTTCGATGCGAGTTGCTCGCTCCATCCTGATCCGGTGCGCAGCGGTCGCTTGCGTTCTTTGGTCGCACTGCGCGGCCAAAGAAGGCACGGAGCCCGTCACCGCGCCGCCGATCGACCCCGCGCCTTGTTTTGCCGCCGCCGAAGCCAGCGACGACGACAGGATCATCGCCATATGCGGGCCGTTGATTGACGGCGAAAAAACCTCTAGGGACGACCGCATCAAGGCGCTGATCGCGCGCGCCGGCGCCTATGATCGCAAGGATCAGATCGACCGCGCCATCGGCGATGATGACGCGGTGTTGCGGTTCGATTCCACGCTCGCCGACATCTTCAATGCCCGCGGCGAACTCTGGCGCAAAAAGGGCGACCGGCCGCGCGCGCTGGCCGATTTCGCCGCGGCGATCAAACTGAACCCGGATCACCCCGCGGCAAAAAGCAATTACAAATCGCTGGCGCTGGAACTGGAGCGCATCGGCGCCCAGATGGCGGTCAACAACCGGCCGAGCTTTGATTGCGCCAGCGCCCGCCGCGCGGTCGAGAAGGCGATCTGCGCCAACCCCGATCTGGCCAATCTCGACCGCCAGATCAGTGTGGCGAACGCCAGGGCGGTCCGCGAAGCCGGCAGCGGCAATCCCGGCGCCGGCCGCGCCCTGCAGCGCGAGCAGGATGATTTCATCGCCCGCCGCAATGCCGCGTTCGGCCGGCCGGACTACGATCTGCAGAAGGCCATGAAGGAACGGCTGGACCATCTGTTGGCGATGGAGCGGCATTAGGGCGCGGAAATAAATGCTATATGATGCTACCCATTGCCCTCCACCTTAGAGGCAGAAACCCGATGGCCAAGTCGACCCACTCCGAACTCATCCAGGACCAGTTCACGCGCCAGGCGGGCGTGTTCAATGCCGCAGCAACGATCACGAACGAACAAGCCTTGAAGATGATCATGGAGGCCGGTCAAGCAGGATCAAATGATACCGTTCTCGATGTCGCTTGTGGCGGTGGTATTGTTGTTTGCGCGTTTGCGTCGCATGTCAGACACGCCACCGGCATCGACATGACGCCGGCGATGCTGGATCAGTCGCGCAAGCTGGCTGCGCAGAAACAGCTGACCAATGTAACGTGGATGAACGGCGACGTAACCACGCTGCCATTTCCCGATGCTTCGTTTTCCATTGTGACCACGCGTTTCTCTTTTCATCATTTCCTCGATCCGTTTACGGTCATGAAGGAGATGGTCCGGGTATGTGCACCCGGCGGTCGTATCGTCGTTGTCGACATGTTCTGTTCGGAGGATGCGGCCAAGGCGGCTCGATGGAATTTGCTCGAGAAACTGCGCGATCCAAGTCACGTGCGTTGCCTGGCGCTGAGCGAGCTCAAAGCCATGTTTTCGCGGGCCGGGCTTGGCGCGCCAAAAGCGGCCTTTTACGATCTTCGCGACACCGTAAAAGCCCTGCTTGGCCGGTCATTTCCCAATGCCGGAGACGACGTGAAGATCACGCAGATGTTTTCGGCTTCGGTCAAGGACGACAGCCTTGGGCTCGATATCAAGTCTAGGGATGGTGAATTACACTACGCCTATCCGATCGCTATTCTATCGGCGGCGCGGTAGTGCAACCTCCCAACATCAGGATTCAGGTGATGTACGTTCCCCCCGCGTTCAAGGAAACCGAGTTGACGCTGATCCATGAGACGATGCGCAGCGCCCGTCTCGGCAATTTTGTCACCTGTACGGCAAACGGGCTGATCTGCACGCCGATGCCGATGTTCCTGAACGAACGCGAAGGCGAACAGGGCGTGATCTACGGCCATGTGGCGAAGGCCAACCCGCAGTGGAGGGAAACGCCGACTTGCGATGCGCTGGCGATCTTCACCGGGCCAGATGCGTATGTGACGCCCTCCTGGTATGCTTCGAAGAAGGAGCATGGCAAGGTCGTTCCGACCTGGAATTATACCGCCGTCCACGCCTACGGCGTTGTCGAATTCTTCGAGGATGCGGACAGGCTGTATCAAATCGTCACGCGGCTGACGGATATCTACGAACGGCCACGCGCCGAATCATGGGCCGTCACTGACGCCCCGGCTGACTTCATCCAGGCGCAGCTTCGGGGAATTGTCGGACTTCGCATGCCGATCTCGCGCATCGACGCGAAACGAAAGATGAGCCAGAACCGCAGCGAAGCCGATCGGGCAGGCGTCGCCGCCGGATTGGCCGAAAGCGACCGGCCATCGGACCGCGCTGTCGCCACCTTGATCCCGGTCTAGCGGCCGACGCTGGTAGCGTACCGCTGGCAATACGCCGTGCTTTTGGCTTGAAATGATGGCTCTACAGGTGACAATGGCGAACGAATAAAATTGACTGCCGCCCGCGTCGTCATGGCCGGGCTTGTCCCGGCCATCCACGTCTTGCTTTTTGCCGAAGCAGGAAGACGTGGATGCCCGGCACAAGGCCGGGCACGACGGGGGTGAGTGTATCGCCGGGGAGTGACGCCATGAACATCCAGGACAACAGCCGCTATCACGCGGTCCACGCCCGCTCGCTCGCCGATCCCGAAGGCTTCTGGCGCGAGGCGGCGGCCGAAATCGACTGGATCGAGCCGGCAAAGAAGATCTTCGATCCCGCCTTGGGGCTTTACGGCCGCTGGTTCGCCGGCGCCGTGGTCAATACCTGCTACAATGCGCTCGACCGCCATGTCGCCGGCGGCCGCGCCGATCAACTGGCGCTGATCCACAATTCGCCGCTCTCGGGCAGCGTCACCCGGTTCACCTATGCGCAGATGCTGCATGAGGTGAAGACGCTCGCCGCCATCATGCAGGATTTCGGCGTCGCCAAGGGCGACCGCGTCATCCTCTATATGCCGATGGTGCCGGAAGCCATGGTGGCGATGCTGGCCTGCGCGCGGATCGGCGCGGTGCACAGCGTGGTGTTCGGCGGCTTCGCGGCCAGGGAACTGGCGACGCGGATCGAGGATGCGAGGCCGAAGCTGATCTTCTCGGCGAGTTGCGGGCTCGAGCCCGGCCGCATCGTGCACTACAAGCCGCTGCTCGACGAGGCGATCCGGCTGTCCAGCGCCAAGCCGCAGGCCTGCATCATCCTGCAGCGCCCGCAGCAGGCTTGCGATCTCACAGCCTCGCGCGACCATGATTGGGCCGAGCTGCGCGTCAAGGCGATCGCCGCGAAGAAGTCCGCGCCTTGCGTGCCGGTCGAGGCGACCGATCCGCTCTACATCCTCTACACCTCGGGCACCACCGGCGTTCCCAAGGGCGTGGTGCGCGACAATGGCGGCCATCTGGTGGCGCTGAAATGGTCGATGTTCAATCTCTACGGCGTCAAACCCGGCGAAGTCTGGTGGTGCGCCTCCGACATCGGCTGGGTGGTCGGCCACAGCTACATCGTCTACGGGCCGCTGATTCATGGCGCGACCTCGATCATGTATGAGGGCAAGCCGATCGGCACGCCGGACGCGGGTGCGTTCTGGCGGGTGATTTCGGAACACGGAGCGGTCGCGCTGTTCACCGCGCCGACCGCGTTCCGCGCCATCCGCAAGGAAGATCCGGATGGCACATTCATCCGCCAGTACGATCTCTCGAAATTCCGCACGCTGTTTCTGGCCGGCGAGCGCGCCGATCCGCCGACGGTGGAGTGGGCGGAAGCGCAATTGAAGGTGCCTGTCATCGATCACTGGTGGCAGACCGAAACCGGCTGGTGCATCGCCGGCAATCCGGTCGGGCTCGGCATGTTGCCGGTGAAGCATGGCTCGCCGACGGTGCCGATGCCGGGCTATCAGGTCGACGTGGTCGACGAGGCCGCTCATCCGCTGCCGGCGGGCACCATGGGGTCGATCGTGATCAAGCTGCCGATGCCGCCGGGCTGCCTGCCGACCCTGTGGCAGCAGGACGAGCGCTGCAGGGAAGCCTACTTCCATGAGTTTCCCGGCTACTACAAAACCTCCGATGCCGGCTACAAGGACGAGGACGGCTATGTCTATGTGATGGGCCGCACCGACGACATCATCAACGTCGCCGGCCACCGGCTCTCCACCGGCGGCATGGAGGAGATTCTCGCTGCGCATCCCGACGTCGCCGAATGCGCGGTGCTCGGCATCAGCGACGCGATCAAGGGCGAGGTGCCCTGCGGCTTCCTGGTGCTCAAGGCCGGCGTCACCCGCAGCCCGCACCTGATCGAAAAGGAAATCGTGGCGCTGGTGCGCGACAAGCTCGGCCCTGTCGCGGCGTTCAAGCTCGCGATCACGGTGGGCCGGCTGCCGAAGACCCGGTCCGGCAAGATCCTGCGCGGCACCATCAAGAAGATCGCGGACGGCGAATCCTGGACGATGCCCGCCACCATCGAGGACCCCAAGGTGCTGGACGAAATCGGCGAGGCGTTGAAGGGGCGGGTATGAGTTGGCGTTCTTGAATAGGCCGCATTGTTCTGGATTTTGTCCAGGTAGCCTGATTGAAAACGCCGACAAGTTCGTCATTGCGAGGAGCGAAGCGACGAAGCAATCCACTCTTCGGCATACCAAGGTGGATTGCTTCGCTTCGCTCGCAATGACGGCGTTATCTCATTGTTTGAGGGCTCGGAAGATAAACGAATGAAATTGAAATTTCCTGTCACGCTGACACTCGCCGCCCTTGCGCTCGCGGCTTGCTCGCATCGCGGCGACACACCTGTGTCGCTCGGCGACGACGACGCGTTCTGCCGCGCCAACAACGTTCAGGTCGGCTCGCCCGAATATGTCGCCTGCCGCAAGGACCGCGACGTTCAGCGCAGTAACGCCGCGGCGCGCGCCGACCAGAAGCAGCGCGGTCTCGCCGAATACATGTTGAACAATCCGGTTCGTCCGTAACATCAGGAGGCCCTCATGAACGAAGACGTTTTCAACACCAGCCTGCGCGGATTTCTCAAGAAGGTCGGAATCACCTCGCAGCGCGAAATCGAAAAGGCGGTGCGTGCCGCGGTCGCTGACGGCCGTCTCAAGGGCCATGAGAAGTTGCCGGCCAGGATGGTCTTGACCCTTGGCGGCGTCAGCCTCTCGCATGAAGTTACCGACGAGATCGAACTGGGTTAGGACGCGCGAGGCGTAGCCCTTTCTTCCCCTCTCCCCTGTGGAGTGGGAGATGCGAACGGAGTGAGCATCTCGACGGGTGAGCGGTTGCGGTCTATCGAATAAAAAAATATCCCTCATCCGGCAGCCTCCGGCTGCCACCTTCTCCCACAAGGGGAGAAGGAAGAAAGCGCTCCGCTTCCCCTTACACGCAAGGACATCACCACATGGACATCAAGGTCAGGGACTCGAACGGCGCAGCTCTCGCCGAGGGTGACAGCGTCACGCTGATCAAGGACCTCAAGCTGAAAGGCTCGTCCACGGTGCTCAAGCGCGGCACCGTGATCAAGAACATCCACCTCACCGACGACCCTGCCGAGATCGAAGGCCGCACCGACAAGGTCAAGGGCCTGGTGCTGCGGACCGAGTTTTTGAAGAAGTCGTGAGGAACGGGCCAACGACTGACAGCGCGTAAGAGCTCCACCGTCCCGGGCATAGGCGAGCGGAAGCGACGCCGTCCTTCAGACGGCTATGCCCAGGCATGACGAAACACGTTTGAGCGCGCGGAAAACGAACGCATGAAATCGAAATTTCCCGTCGCGCTGACACCGGCTGCCCTGGCGCTCGCGGCCTGCTCGCACCACGGCGACACGTCAGTCTCTCTCGCGTCAACCTTTAACGCGCCGAATGCTCAATGGAGGGTGAAGCAGCGCGACTTCCGTTCCGGGTCAAAAAAGGCATCGCGACCTTGCTGCGGGATGTCTACTTTAGCGTCGCGGCGATGTTGATACAGTCAATATGCAGATGCGCTCAAACTTTATCCCACTGGCGAGCGATAGCGTTTGTACGACAGGCGACGTGGCGCTCTCATACACGTCAACTCCGTGGTCGCCCATGGCCTTCTTAAGCTCGAAGCCTGAAAGGCTGAAGCTCAGCCCCACGTAGGGCCCGGCTGTAAAGGTTCCGTTTATCGTTCCCACATGGAAGGTGGCGCTGCTGCCGTCCCCCGGCTCGGTAATGGCAACGGTGAATCTGTCGTCATAAGCGTGTGCAGCGGGAGTATGCATTCTTGGCCCAGCGCCGAAGGAGGCGGTGTCCACGGCCTGGCCGACCCCAGTGGCTGCGCCGTGATCGTCAACGCTGCCCGTGCTAGCGAATGTAATCGTCCATGCAACGCCGGAATTGATCGGTTCCAACTTCGAGTTGAAGCCCATCGGTGACGCCAAACATGTTCCCGAGGCGCGGTAGGTAAACGGCGGAGTGTTCGCGTTCGCGCTGATGGGGTCGGCTAGCGCCGGGACGACTACTAGCGTCATCAGTAGGCGGGAGCGAAGCCGCATTTCGCACCTCTTTTTCGTTCCCTCTCTTAACAGCGGACATTCACCAAGACGATGTCCGCTGTGTGAGACAGTTCATTGCAAAGCTTACTGCCGGCCCTCGGCAAGCGATATTAAAGAAGTATTTAATGGGGCTGCGCCGCGCCTTGGATCTTGTTGCAATTTCACAATCCGCCGAGGTCCGTAACGGGTCAAAGCGGTCTTGGCGGCCTCAAGATGTGACTTCCGGTCTAACCACCAAGCAGACATCCCGTTGTTTCTGAATTGATAGAGGCCCCGCACCGCCCGCGAAAAGCAAAGCGGATCGAGGCCTTCACCTTCGGCCGGCCCTGATCAGGACCGTTTGCCCGCCGCGCGACCCGACGCAAGGAGGAACCGCCGCAAAAGCGGTTAGGTTGGGAAGGAGGTTTCCCTCGCAATTGACAGCTTCGGCAAGATCAAAGAGCTCCCGTAGAAGGCCATCTGGTCGACTAATTTCCCCATCCTCAGTTTCCGTTCCCACACAAGGGAGACGGAAGGAAACGGCTCTCCACTTTCTCTCTTCCACAAGGACATCACCACATGGACATCAAGGTCAGGGACTCGAACGGCGCACTTCTCGCCGAGGGCGACAGCGTCACGCCGATCAAGGACCTCAAGCTGAAAGGCTCGTCCACGGTACTCAAGCGCGGCACCGTGATCAAGAACATCCACCTCACCGACGACCCTGCCGAGATCGAAGGCCGCACCGACAAGGTCAAGGGCCTGGTGCTGCGGACCGAGTTCTTGAAGAAGGCGTGACGGGCGCGAGTGATTCAATGAAACACCAGCGGCATCATTTTCGCTTTGACGGGACCGGCGCTGCTTGAGGTTTCGACCACCCTATATTGGAGGCCTTTCCAGGCGACAAAACACCAGCACGCGCAGCTTCGTGCTGCATTTAAGCGCTACGGCGAAAGCTCATTCCGCCACAGCCAGATCGGGAGCGAGCCGGAACGGCCCCGTATCCACGTTTCGTAAGGCCCCGTAAGAACACCCGATTTGAATACGGCACACTCGCCTCCCGCGGTGCGGAGCAATTGATTGCTCAACGCAAGCTGCACGCCATGATTGGCCGCCACCTCCATCAAGCGACTCGCGACGTTTACCGTATCGCCGGTCGCCGTAATATGGTGGTAGCTTTTTCCGCCGAGCCTGGAGGCAACAATGATCCCGAAATGCGCGCCGACCTTGAATCCCAGGCTTGACGCGATCGATGAGGGTAGAGAGCTCAACCATAGCTCGGCGTTTATGCAGAGCCCAACCGAGCATTCCGCCGCTCGATACGCATCGTCCGTCGCGGGTCTCGGTAGACCGAACAGGATCATGGCGCCGTCACCCAGGAAGCTCGTAATCACCCCACCGCAGGTGACTGCTTCTTTATCAACCAGGGCATGAAAGTCCTTCAGCAACTCACGTGTCCTGTCCGGCCCAAGCCGCTCACTGAGGGATGTGAAGCCGGACAGATCGATGAAGACGATTGCCGCATTCTGGCTTACAGGCTCGGCAAGAAAGTTGGGATCCTGGGTCAACCATTGCTGGACTCCCGGTGCTTGAAATTGTTCGAGCAACTCATTCCTCGAGGCGAAATACGTTGCCTTGCGCCTGCCTGACCAGAGTTGAAAGGCCGCGAACAAAACGGCCGGGGGCGCGGCGGCAGCGATCGGCACGGCCGCGCTCAACCATATCCCGGACGAGAACGCGAAGAAGATTGCCCCCGTCCAGATCAGAGCGACGGCCGCAACCGCAACAAGGCCCAGCGCACTTCGATGCCACGCCAGCAAACCTATAAGGACCATAGGCAGCATCACGGTAACGATGCCATCGGCAATGCGCACGGACCGGTCGCGCAACAGGCCATCTCCGGCCATCAGCTGCGTGATGGCAGTGGAAAGAACCTCGACGCCCGGCATCACCGGCTCGAATGGGGTGGGGAAAAAGTCCCCGCCGCCGGTGACGGTCGCACCTATGACAACAATTCGGTTTCGAATAGCGTCGGGATCTGCCTCGCCGGCAAGCACCGCGGCGGCGCTAATCGTTCGGATCGTCCGGCGGGGACCATAATATGTTATCGAAAGAGCGTGATCGACGTCGGTGGGGATCGATCGTTGATCGAGCATCAGACGGTTTGGCTCTATTGCAGGCTCCTTTCCGATCGCCAATGCCGCGACGCGGAGCGGAAACGACATCTCGATCCTGTCGCTCGTCCGAAACAGCATCGGAATTGCGCGCGGGGTGCCGGTTTGGTCGGTCGTCACATTGGCGACGCCGATTTGCGCATGGTCGGCGAATCTCTTCAGAGGCAAAAGGAACTTCTCGGCCCTCGGCAGCAAAGCGAGCGGGCCTTCATCATTCTCTGCAAAGACCGACTGACTGGCCTCCGGGAACACTGCAGCGGCCGCTATTACAGTGGGACGCTCCGCCAGCGATTTCGCCAAAGCTTCATCACCGTCGTCGGTTCCCTTGTCAACCAGCAGAAGATCGACCGCGATGACTTTCGGTTCGAGCCCTGCAATCGCTCCGACGAGCGTGGCGAGATCGATGCGGGCGAGCGGGTAGCTGCCCTTCTGCGTTACGATAGCATCATCGATCGCGACAATGGTCAGAAGATCAGGCGGGACTCTTGTGCCACGAACAAGTGTTCGAAGATCGACCATTGCAGATTCGGCGCGATCGAGAAATCGCAGGTGGCCATGGGAGTGAGCAAGGTAGATTCCAAACCCCCAAAGCCCGGCCAGAACGAGGGTAATCATGGTTTGGAGATGGCGGTCGCTCATTCCCTGCTTTACTGTCCGAGACGCGCCATCAACGCCGCCACACGGGCCGGAGGCCACCGCTTTACCGTCAAACGGCCTGCCGCTTCGACATCGACTCCTTCACCAGGGCCCAGGGTAACGCTGTTGCTACCAGCTCTCCGACCAACGGCGACCCGCCCATGGACTACAAAAACGGAAGTCTGGTTTTCGACGGCATCAACCGCCCAGATCGTGCCGCGCACCGCCGCTATTGCTTGCGGCGTAATGACCTTAAATTCATTTCTGCCCTTTGGGACCTCGAGCAGCAAAGCCTTGCTGCTAAGCTCAACCGAATCCACACGGCCGTTTCCATCGCGATCACGCAGGGTATATCGGGCACCATTTTCGACGACGATGGTCACGCCTGCTTTGCATCGGATCGTTTGCGTGGTGAAAGTCGAACTCTCCGCGGTGCATCCTCCGGTGGCGGATTGCGCGCCCGCCGTCGCGATGGGGGGAAGCGAACATGCGAGTGCAACCAATATTGCCCGGATAGTCGCTTTCATGACCATGCCTCCCAACCTTGATTGAACTGTACGATGTCGTCTGTAACGTGAGGCGATGAGCCGCTGAGAAATTCCGATCACCGGTAGCCGCTGCGCGCAGGCAAAAAGCAGCAAGGTCGCGGCAAGCCCGGAAGGTAATGAAGCCGCAACGTTGCATGCGCACGCCTGAGATCAGGTGTTGTGCGATCCGTTAGAGACTACCACTTTGCGGTCGGTAATCGGGCCGACGCCCGAGTTGGATCGATGCGTCTAAAAGTCGCGTTTTTTCAACCGGGATGCGTTCTAGGGCCAGCCGCGTGGCCACGTCTTGAACGCCACTTGCTGCTTACACGAACGGTACCGCGGATGTATGCTTCGCGCCGTTTGAGATCGGGCCTCGGAGAAGTGAACCTGATTTTCCAGGCTAATGCGCCTGACTCTGGCCGGATGCGGAGGCGGTTCCTCGTGGTCGAACACCGCGCGCGGCGGCGCAGACTTATTTGGAAGCGAAGGTGCTCAGACCATGCTGATGCGAGTATTATCCCGAACTGCGATTTGCACGTTCGTGATGTTTCCTGTCGTCTTGCCCGCTTATGGCCTAACCAGTGAGGAGGCTATTGCGAAGATCGAGGCAGCCGGATATTCGCAGATCCGCGAAATGAAAGCCGGAAAGATAATGACCTACAGGGCGGTCAGGGCGGGGAAGGAAGTTTCTCTTGTAATTGACAGCTTCGGCAAGATCAAAGAGCTGCCGTAGAAGGCCATCTGGTCGACTAATTTCCCCTTCCTCAGTTTCCGTTCCCACACCGGCTACCTTCGGCGTCACGCGCCGCGCGCCGACGGGATACCCCGCGAGCGCAGCCCGGCGGGCAAATCACCGAGCTTGCCGATTGGAGGGTGTGTCCAGTTCCTTTTGTAAAAATTCTTCCGTTCCCTTTTGAGGCAAATCACCTGCATATCTCTCGCCATCCCGGCCCACACAGAGGGGCGTTTCGCGATCGTCACGGACGTAGGGCACGGGATGCGGTGGACGCGGCATGTCAAAAGACGAATGACGTTGCGCGCGGACGGCGAAGTCGTGTGGTCCTGACGCCCCGACGCTGGTGTCAAGTTGGCGGAAGAGATTCTGCTGACGACGGTGGCAAACAAGCCCGGTCACCGGGGAGAGCGCGAAGTAACCGTTAAAACCATTGCG
>CAVSFN010000016.1:0-222089 GCA_963727225.1 uncultured Pseudomonadota bacterium
GACGAATTCACTGTGCCGTTATGTCGTGAACACCACCACGACTTGCATAATCATGGCAATAAGCCGCTTGGTGGGCAAATCTGCAGATCGCTCCCGTCGACACCGCGAAAGAACTGTGGCGAACTACTGAAAATGACTTCCTCGCGCGATCAAAACAAAAATCACCAATGTTAAGCGATAGCGCGGTCGCCGATAGCGCTTCCGAGCGAAAGCCTGCCCGCGCCCGATGCGGGCTGGATACCGGTTCGCGTGAAGAAAATGCGCCAAAAGAAAAGAACCGGCGTCAGTTCTGATTAGATTAAATCAGAACCGACCCCCATCCGGGTTTCGGTCGGTCGATCAGGATATCGAGACCGTCAGATAGACGCGAGCCTTCGAAGCGTAGTTCGGCGACCAACGGGTCGTATAAGAAAAATTGGCTGGATCGTTAAAGCGCGATGCGCCGGAGGAAACGATGCGGGATCTTTTTCTGGTTCAGAAATTTCTGAATCGCAGCATTCGGTGCCGTTCCGATCGACTGGAAAGATCATCAGCACTTCATCGCTCTCGACCGGCCGTCGGATCTGCTCCACTGTCTTTGGTGGGCTGTAGGCGTCGTCAAGGGAAATCAGATTGATCTTGCGGCCCCCAACGGTTGAATAGGCCGAGGCCGGGCCACTAAAGGGCATCGTCTGCCCAATCTTGATTTCGATATCGGTGACGCCGGGCCCAAATTTCTGTTCGGCGGCAAAGACCTGAGCAATCGTGCACACCAATGCCGTGGCGACGGCACTTCTAGCCATTCCCATGATCCGTCCAGACGTTTCCCGGGGGGTTCCTGATGTCGAGGTGCCCGACTTTTCGGCCGGATCATCCGTCGTCCCCTCTTCTTGACCGGCTACCATAGCTGCGCGCGCGCCCTCGCAAAATCGAACCCGCGCGACCATGCCGCCGCCCATAAAGACAAAGCCTCCATTCCAATTCAATGGAACGGAGGCTTTGTCAGTTCCCCAAAAGAATGTCCCCCTCCCGATAGACGTTCAACCGTCTACCGAAAGGGGGACACGTATCGTATTGCTTACTTGTGGTATATCGCGGGCTGGACCGGCGGTTCCGGCGCCCAGAGGCGATAGCTGAGCGTTGCAAACACCGTCGCGCCCGATGCGACGAGAGAAGGATCCGCCCCGCCCGCTGCAACCACCGCGGCATTGGAAGCCTTCGTGTTGATCTCCTGGGTCGCCCAAACCGACAAGCTCGCCGGTCCGAAGTCGTAGCCTACGAGACCACCGACTGCCCAGGTAGAGAACCTCGAGGAGTGATTCAAGGTGCTTCCGCCATTGGCGATGCAGGCGAGCGGGCAGCTGTCGTCGGTAACCTGGGCCACATAGTAGGCCACAGGACCAATCGTCCACTTGCCGATGGTCTTGGTAGCGGTCATGTCCACATGGAAGATGTTACCGCTCGTGTACTGAGTCGCCCTGTTGGCCGTAGCGAACTCTTCGTACAGGGCGGCGGACAGGTTCCAGCCGTTGCCCAGATACGACAAGATCAATTCGGGCTGGTACGTCGTGTATGGTTGGGCGTCGCAACCAAGTTTATTTACGCCCGTGGTGCACCCGTCGGGCAAGTAGATACCAAGACCGGTCTTGATGCCAAAATTGCCGATCTTCCAGCTCAACTCCACCGGCACGATGTAAGTATTGAACGCGCCGGAACCTTGCAAGTTAATCGGATTGCCGACGCTCAGGTCGACAAATGGCTGCACGATGACGGCGTCATAGGTCGCACCCAGGAAGGTCCAGCCGGGAACGAACAGAAAGCCCTGAACGTCAACGTTTGCATGTACGCCAGTATGTTGGCCAGGGCCATTACCCAATGCATTTGTGGTGCCCGGTCCAACGAGGTTCGCCTGATAGGTGAACACCTGGTTGAACATGTAGATGCCCGGCGGCGGAACGCCGGCGCTCGATCCGATAAACGCACCCGGCTTGGTGGCGACGCCGCCACCTTCGTTGGCGTATGCCGGCGAGAATGCGGCTGCCGCAATCCCTGCCGCCGCTAGTAGAGTTTTGCTATTCATATTCATGTATCCCCCTTGTGGTTCTCTGAAAATGCACTGCCTGTCTCTCGATGAATTCAGAATTACCTCCCGCCCCTCAAAGCGCAATTGAAAGATGGCTCTCGACGCTCCGTCTCAATGGTTTTTCTGGACTGTGTTGCAAAATTGCACACATCGCTGAAGCCGCTCGATCGGACTCGGAACCCCTGTAAATCACTGTTTCTTCATAACATTTTTGTGAAATTACGGCCTTCCAGGCGACACATTTCGGTTTTTGGAGACGCGGGCTCGCTGCCGACGCCGGGGACAACAACGCCCGCAGACGACCCCATCCAAGCCTCGAATCGAGCCGCTCCGAGGTCATCGCGACCTCTTATGGCCCGCGGTGACGCCCTCTATTGCCTGCAGCAACGCCGTCAGGCTCTGATCCAGCACGATATTAACAAGACCATTTCAAAAAATCGTCCGCGGTCGCCAAACCGCAATCGATAAGAGCGGGACCCGAGCCTTCGCTCCGGTTACGTGGCCTTGCGGATCGGCCGGGGGTGCGTTGCCGCCGCGCCGGAGCCGCCGACGCGTTCGCATGATCGTGTACACGCGCTGCGTTCGAGCGCTCCAAGGTTGTTGCACGATGGCCGCCTGCCGACGTAGGTAGTCGGCTGGATACGGGCATTGTTCGCCGCACCGGAGTTAAGGGGAGGAAAAATGCGCTTTTCAGTGCTACTCGCTGGATTGGCTACATCGCTTGCTTTCTCAAGTCCGGTTCTGGCCGACAGCGATCTTGACCAGTGCAAGTTTGTCGGCGTGATCAGCAAGGCCGATCAAGGCATCGCGGCATGCGACCGCGTCATCCAGGATTCCAAGGTGACGGGACCTGCCCGCGCAGCCGCACTCAGCAATCGCTGCGGATGGTGGTGGGCCAAGAAGGATCCGGATCACGCCCTGTCGGATTGCAACGAAGCCATCAAGGTCAATAGCGCTTACGCGCCGGCCTACATCAACCGCGGCAACGCCTACCTGAGCAAAGGCGACTTCGAGCACGCTTTCGGTGACTTCAACGAGGCGATCCGGCTCGATCCAAAAAGCGCATGGGCTTATAGCGAGCGGGGCGATTTGTACAAAGCCAAGGGTGAATTCGATCACGCTTTGGCCGACTTCAATCAGGCGATCCAGCTCGACCCAACCTACGCCATCGCCTACTTCTTCCGGGGAGACTTGTACAAACGTATCGGTGACTTCGACCGCGCCATGACGGACTTGAACAATTCGATCCGGTTCGACCCCAATTATGCCAAGGCTTATTTTGTTCGGGGCCGCCTCTCCTATATAAAGGGTGACAACCCCGGCGCCATCGATGATTATAATAAAGTGATCCGGCTCGACCCCGGCAATTCCTTTGCTTACTTCAACCGTGGCGTCGCGTACTTTCTGCTCGGCGGCCGCGTCGCGGACGCCCAGGCCGATTTCAAGAAGGCAAACGAGATCAACCCGAAGGATGCCTACATGGCCCTTTGGCTCGATCTCACCGAGCGACGCAACGGAGTTCCGAGCAGTTTGGCCGAGACTTCGAAACAGCTGGACATGACTGCGTGGCCGGCGCCGATTATCCGGCAATTCCAGGGCGAACTGAGCACCGCCCAAACGATCGCCGCCGCCGCTGACCAGGATCCGAAGAAGCAGGCGGCGCAGACCTGCGAAGCCAATTTTTACAGCGGCGAATTCGCGCTGCTCAAGAAGAACAAGCCGGAAGCGACGCGCCTGCTCAAGCTGGCGGCCAAGGATTGCCCGCTCGAGTTCGTCGAATCAACAGCCGCAATCGCGGAAGTCATACTCAATCGCTAGGATCGCCCAGGCGCCGGGATTGCCGCCCGATATCAAACCGCCGGCTTCCCCGAAAAAGGCGGCTTGCGGCGCGCCACCGCGTCGGGCATATCCTTTATGTTATCGGAGATGTGGCCGAGCGGCTGAAGGCACTCGTTTGCTAAATGAGCATACCTTGAAAAGGGTATCGAGGGTTCGAATCCCTCCGTCTCCGCCAGACGCCTGTCCGCCCCCATCCACCATTGACCCCTGCCATCTCTAAAAATGCCTTTAATCAGGGCTATTGATGCGACTGATGTCTTTACACGTTCCCCACCGTCCTCTATAATCCACAATCAGTTTGTAGACTGATTTGTGGACAGTGCCATGGCCAGGGCAATTGGGAAGCTCTCCGCGCTGAAGGTGACCCGGGCGACTTCCCCTGGGCTGTATGGCGATGGCGGGGGGCTTTACCTGCGCGTCACCAAGGAGCGCAACAAGTCATGGGTGTTCAGGTTCATGCTGGGCGGCAAAGCCCGCTGGATGGGCATCGGGCCGCTGCACATTGTCTCTCTCGCCGATGCGCGCAGCCGCGCTGCCGAATGCAGAACGCTTCACCACAACGGCATCGATCCGATCGACGCGCGGCGTGCCGATCGCCAGCGCACAAGCCTGGATGCCGCGCGTACAATCACATTCGCGCAATGCGCGGCAACCTATATCGCCTCGCACAGGTTGGGCTGGCGAAACGCCAAACACGCCGCGCAGTGGGAAGCGACAATCAAAACTTATGCCGAGCCAGTGATAGGTCGCCTCCCCGTTCAGGGGATCGACACAACGCTGGTCTTGAAGGTGCTGGAGCCGATCTGGTCCACAAAACCCGAAACCGCGAGCAGGTTGCGCGGACGGATTGAGCAAATCCTCGACTGGGCGAAAGTGCGAGGCTATCGGCTCGGCGAAAACCCGGCGCGCTGGCGTGGCCATATGGACAAGCTGCTGCCCGCGAAATCTAAGGTTCGCCGCGTCACGCACCACGCCGCCCTGCCCTGGGCCATGCTGCCGGGCTTCCTGGCTAGCGTGCGAGCGCAGAAGGGCGACGCTGCCCGCGCACTTGAATTCGCTATCCTGACCGCTGCCAGGACCGGCGAGATAATCGCCGCGACGTGGAGCGAGATCGATAACGGCGAAAAGGTTTGGGTAATCCCGGCTGACCGCATGAAGGGCGGCCGGGAACATCGCGTACCACTCTCACGCCGCGCGCTTGCGATCCTGGACGAAATGAAGCCTGGGCAGCCCCGTTCACAGGATGCGCCATGGCCCGCCCAGGCGAAATTCATCTTTGGCAACGCCGGGCGGCCACTGAGCAACATGGCGCTGCTGATGCTGCTGCGCCGGATGGGCCGCGGCGATCTGACCACGCATGGCTTCCGGTCCACCTTCCGCGACTGGGCCGCCGTGCAGACCGACTTCCCGGGCGACGTGGCTGAGATGGCGCTGGCGCATGTCGTCGGCAGCAAGGTGGAGGCCGCCTATCGCCGCGGCGACCTGTTCGAGAAGCGGCGCCAGCTCATGTCTGACTGGGCGGCGTTCTGCGAGGGGCCACGGGCTCGACTGGCGATCGTGTAACGGCGATGCCACGCAGCAAACCCTTTACTTCTCATGACATCGAGGGCCGGAAGAAGTTTGGCCTTGGTCCCCGTGAAGCAAGGGCGGCCCAAGCACCGGCCGAACCCATACCGTACGAAGGCCCGTGCTGGGATTTTAGCCTCGCCCTTGGCGAGCTGGGCATCACGGGCAAAGCGGCATGCGCCCGTAGTGCGGGTAAGCTGAGAAGGATATGCCTGACGTATTTTCTGACTGTGGAAGTCGAAAGGCAGGAAACCCCCGCGCGAAAAGCAGAGGCGTTGAAGAAAGGCCGCCATGATTACGCTTCACGGCAGCGGGCGTGGGAGCGGTTGGCGAAGGCCAATGTCCTCTGGGCCACCGGCAAGCATGAAACGGCGAGACGGACCGAGGCGGAGGCGCGGTGCGTGCTGTCGCGGCCGTGGCTTCCCGTCGCGCTGGAGATGGAGGCCTCGCAACGGCATGTGCAGTTGTGTATGGAGGCTGAACGGCTGTGGCAGCCGGAGGCCACGTGGCTTGGGGGGATAAAGATTTTGTCGCAAGAGAGCGTCGGCATGGGGGAAGCCGTCGCGGTTCTCGAAAAGGAAACCCGGGACCGATCGGGGCCGGGGCGGCACGGAAGCGAGGCCCTTAGATGTAAAAGTATGCACTTGACCTGACGATTGGCTCTTTCGCCGTGGTGGGTGTCCGACGAAGATCCGATGTCCGGCGTTACGCGGCCGGCAGCAATTTCTCTCTCGCAACGGGCAGCGCGTCAAGGAAAGTCTGCATTGGCGTTTTGCCATAGCACCATCGTCCCTGATGCGGACGCGTTTCGTTGTACTCCTTCACCCAGGCATCGAGATCGCTCTGCAGCTCGTCGATGGTGCGATAAATTTTCTTGCGGAACGCCACGCGATAGAACTCATCGAGCACGGTGCGATGGAAGCGTTCGCAGATTCCGTTGGTCTGCGGACTCTTGGTCTTGGTGCGGGTATGATCGATGTCCTCGACGGCGAGATAGAGCTCGTAGTCGTGATGTTCGGGATTGCCGCAATACTCGGTGCCGCGATCGGTCAGCACCCGGCACAACGCGATGCCATGCTCCTCGAAGAACGGCAGCACCCGGTCGTTCAGAATCTCCGCTGCGGTGATCGGCGTCTTGCGGTCGTAGAGCTTGGCAAACACCACCTTGGCGTAGGTATCGATGAAGGTCTGCTGATAAATGCGGCCAACGCCCTTCATGTTACCGACATAGAAGGTGTCCTGGGCGCCGCAATAGCCGGGACATTCGCTTTCAAACTCGCCGTGGACCTCCTTCTCGATTTTGGCCTTTTCCAGAGCGACGACCTGGGATTCGGTCAGCACGAAGCCCTCTTGCGCCATCTTGGCTTCCAGCGCCTTGAGGCGCCTTTTGGTGTTCGCCAGATCGTGGCGCAGCCAGACCGAGCGCACGCCGAAGGGCGAGACCGAAAGGCCTTGCTTCTTCAACTCGTTGGAGGCGCGGACCTGGCCCCAGGTCGGCTGCTCGATCGCCAGCGC
Organism: uncultured Pseudomonadota bacterium; assembly: GCA_963727225.1. GTDB lineage: Bacteria > Pseudomonadota > Alphaproteobacteria > Rhizobiales > Xanthobacteraceae > Bradyrhizobium. Next base: position 6,983 of record CAVSFN010000016.1, read on the forward strand.
CACGACCGCCGTTTCGATCTCGGCGCCAACACGGTTCTTCAGGATCGGCTTCTTGCGGCTGATTTCCTGCAGCGCCAGCTCGCCTCCTTTATCGTACAGCTCCTTAAACCGGTAGAAGCTGTCGCGGCTGTAGCCCATCATCTTGCAGGCTTGGCTGACATTACCCAATTGCTTGGCCAATTCCAGCACGCCAACCTTGGCCCGGATAACTTTCTGCTCTTGCGTCATAGTGTAGGCTCCTGTGCGGAACCTGCGGGGCAGCGCGGGCGCGCCATTTGGGTGAGCGCTCCCGCTCGCCCCGCAGGCTCATTGCCCACCATTTCAAACCAAATTGTCAGATTAAGTCGAGACTTTTACACCTTAGACTAACCATCCATAGGCTACAGGCCTTCGCCTCGGGCGCGGCCAAAAGCTTCACCTGGACCAGTGAGTGGGGGTGTTCCGGCAAGACCCCGCAACACAAGCCCCGCGCGTTGATCTATTTCATCCACGAAACCCTAAAGGCCGCGGGTATTGAGCACCCCAACCCCCGAGATTACCATCGTCGCACAGAGTTCTATGCGCTGATGGTCCAGCCGCGGCCCGATCGTTTTTTCAAAAAAGTCAATTTATGTTCCTTTTGCCGTTTCTCCTCTGGGGACCGCCTGCGCTACCGATGCATTCCTATCAAAGCAAAGGAAGCCAGATGCGAACTCCCCATTCCTCGACCGTAGCCTCCCCCAAGCCCGACACGAATATCGATCCACACAAGTTCGGCCTGCACAAGGCCGCCTACTCGATCAGCGAACTCTCTGAGGTAACGTCAATCGCGCGCTCCAGTCTGTATCGGCTGATAAGCGCTGGCGAGATTCATCCCGTGAAGATGGGAGCCAAGACGCTGGCATTCGCCACGGATAAGCGAAACAGACTGTATCATAACTCCTAACCTGTCGTCAGTTTGCGAAGGATGCCAGACAAAATTTCCAACTCCTTCTGCAAAACGGCTTTTGCAACACTATCCCCCTATCAACGGACATCGTCAGGCGGTCTCGGTATGTCCAAAAAGTGCCGCGGTCCCCTTCCACCGGGCATTCCAGCAAACTGCCGGGCTTCACGCGCATCCGCTGCACGTAGCTCTCTAAAAAACGTTAGGATCTCCTGAACGGGAAGCAACCGAGGACGGCTTGGAGCCACCTTTACAAATTGCTCGCGTGATAGCTTTGTGCACGACCGCTTTCAAACAATGGACTCTGATGTCCCTAGTCAAGCGTTGAGCGCGCAATTGATCGCCCTCTTGCTGCCATTCTGGCTTGAGGGTCTGGGCGATGGATCGTGCAGGGGTGAGGGCGGGACCTGAAGACGTCGGTGATCAAACTCTGATTCGCGGGTTGGGTACCGCATTTCCGTTTGTTCGTCCGGGGCTGTCCCTGTCTAAACGCGGGCATCGATCTTGCGATCGGCCACATAGTCCAAGCGGGAGTTCCCCTGCCGTGGTCCCGCCCTCGCTGCTGCACGATTGATATTCGATGATGCTCCGCTGTTATTAGGCTGTTGCTACGTGTGAGGGCGGAGGGGTTGTGGGCCGGTCGAGCCCTTCATAGCTCGACCGGTCCATGACCCCGGTCTACTGGTTCGCCGTCGCATGAGATCCTATGACCTCACGGTTGATCGCCCAGATGAAGGCTGACAGCTCGCGGGCGATCGCAGTCACCACGATCGTCGGCCGCTTGCCCTTCCGCGTCAGTGTCCGGAAGCGGCCACAAAGCCGCATCTGCGCCTTCCAGGCAATCTCGCGGGCCGTCCGTGGCGCGGCCCCGATCCTGGTCTGCATGTCCTTGCTGACGCGTGGCGGGAATCGGTAGCTCCACGCAGCCTCGATGAGCAGCCGTCGTGCACGCGTATTGCCGGCCTTGGTGATGCCACCGCGTTTGACGCTCTCCCCGGTCGATCTCTCTGACGGGGTAAGACCAAGATAGGCCATCAACTGACGGGGGTTCTCGAAGCGCGACAGATCGCCAAGCTCGGCCAGGAACGCGACCGCGCCGACCATGTCGATGCCACGCATGGCCTGCACTGCCTCGATGACCGGCGCCAGAGTCCAGTCAGCCACGGCCTCGCGCATGGCCTGTTCCAACCGCTCGATCCGTTCCCGGACCTGTCGTACAGCCAACAGCATTTCCTCGAAGGCGATGCGCTGCTCGCGATGCTCAAGCTTGAGGCCGGTGAGCCAGTTGATGTGCGTCCGCCCCCAGGTTTTCTTGCCCGGATAGTGACGGCCGAGACGCAGCAGAAGCGAGGAGACGTTCTGGCGCTTGATTCTGTAGTCCTTGACCGCGGCATCGCGAGCCCGTACGAGGTCCCGCATCGCCTCGTGACGCTCATCAGGCACCCAGACCGCCGTCAGCTCACCGGCCCTGAGCAGCTTCACGAGATTGACGGCGTCGCGCCGATTGGTTTTGACACGATCACCTGGCTTGGATGGGATCAGCGACGGTGCCACCACAATGCAGTCATGGCCGGTGCTCTTGATCAAGCGGTAGAGACCGTAACCTGTCGGGCCGGCCTCATAGCAGAACGTCAATCGAGCATGTTTGCTCGCGAGTTTTGCCACGAGCTTGCGTGTCTCGGCTTCAGTATTGGCGATCTCGCCGAGATAGCGAATCTCACCATTTCGACCGGCATCGGCAATCGCCACCGCATTGCGCAATTTCGCAGTGTCCAACGCCACGAACGCTTCGCTATGATGCTCCATGACTCGCCCCCCTTGTGTGAGGCTCTACCCGGCCTGTCCGGGCAACCCTCGTCATCACATCGAGGGCGAGTCGCCTTCACATGGAAAGGGACATACGGTCTAAACCGCTCGCGCGGTAGTTCGCCGCGGCGGGCGACGGAGCCAACACGATAGCGCGCCGGGGCGTCCTGTCTTGAGATGAGGGGTTCGCAACCTTCATCAAGACAGGAGCATCCCTCATGACCGATAAGGCCATAAGCCCGCTGCGGCAGCGCATGATCGAAGACATGACGATCCGCAAGTTCGCGCCGAAGACCCAACATGACTACGTGCAGAGGGTCAAGCACTTCGCCGCTTTCCTCGGCCGCTCGCCCGATACCGCGAGCTTCGAAGACGTACGCCGCTATCAGCTTCATCTGGCGACGAGCGGCGCCGGCGTTCCGACCCTCAACCAAAGCGTCTCGACACTGCGGTTCTTTTTCAAGATCACGCTTGGGCGCGCCGACATCGTCGAACCATACCCAGTTTATCCACGTGCCACGCAAGCTTCCGGTCGTCCTGAGCCCGGAAGAAGTTGCGCGTTTTCTCGATGCGGCGCCGGGGCTCAAATACAAGGCGGCATTGAGTGTGGCCTATGGGGCCGGATTGCGCGTGTCCGAGGTGGTCGCGCTGAAGGTATCCGACATCGACAGCAAGCGCATGGTGATCCGGATCGAACAGGGCAAGGGCAACAAGGACCGCTACGTGATGCTTTCGCCGCATCTGCTCGAGCTGTTGCGCGCTTGGTACAACGCGGCACGCCCACAAGGGTGGCTGTTTCCCGGAATGAACCCGATCAACCCGATGACGGCGCGCCAGCTCAGGCGCGCCTGCGATACCGCGGCCCAGATGGCCGAGATCGGCAAGCCGGTGTCCCCGCACACCCTTCGTCACAGCTTTGCGACGCATCTTCTGGAGCAGAACACCGATATCAGGGTGATCCAGGTCTTGTTGGGGCACGCCAAGCTCGACACCACCGCGCTCTATACGCGTGTCGCCACCAAGACCATCCGGGAGATCGTGAGCCCGCTCGATCGCATTACGGCCAAGCTCAAGGAGGGCGCCGAACCGCCCGCCTGACGCGAGGCTTATCGTGTCGCGTCCATCGCTGGAGGTCGCGGACATCTTCCGCGGCCACGGCCCGGCATGGCGCCGGGCCAATGTCGGCCATGTCAGCTTCGGCCAATTGAAGGTGATGTCGGCGATCGAGAGCTGCCGCACGGCGGCGCTCGGCGGGCATGTCGCGCGCTGCGAGAAGTGCGCGCACAGCCAGATATCGTACAACTCTTGCCGCAACCGGCATTGCCCGAAGTGCCAGGGCGCGGCGGCAAAGGACTGGCTGGCCGCGCGCGAAGCCGATCTGCTGCCGGTGCCGTACTATCACGTGGTGTTCACGCTGCCGGCGGCCATCGCCGACATCGCCTACCAGAACAAGGCCGTGATCTACGATCTCCTGTTCAAAGTCTCGGCTGAGACGATGCTGACGATCGCCGCCGATCCGAAGCATTTGGGCGCCAGCATCGGCATCACCTCCGTGCTGCACACCTGGGGTTCGGCCATGACCCATCATCCGCACGTCCATATGATCGTACCGGGCGGCGGCATCTCGCTCGACGGCAAGCGTTGGGTGGCGTGCCGGCCTGGCTTCTTCCTGCCAGTGCGTGTGCTCTCGCGCCTGTTTCGCCGGCTGTTCCTGGAGAGGCTGATCGCGACCCACAAAGCCAACCGCCTGAAGTTCTTCGGCGGTCATGTCGCTCTCGCCGACACGAAGGCGTTCGCGGCGTATCTGGCACCGCTGCGCCGAACCGAATGGGTCGTCTATGCCAAGCGCCCGTTCGGCGGCCCACAGGCCGTGCTGGCCTATCTGTCGCGCTATACCCACCGTGTCGCCATCGCCAACAGCCGGCTGATCGCCTGCGATCGCTCCGGCGTGACCTTCCGATGGAAGGACTATCGTGCCGAGGCTCGCGATTGTCAGAAGGTCATGACACTCGCTACCGCCGAGTTCATCCGTAAATTCCTGATCCACGTCCTGCCGCACGGCTTCCACCGCATCCGCCACTACGGCCTGCTCGCCAGCGGCACGCGCGCCGACAACATCGCCCGAGCGCGCCGCTTGCTCGACGTGCCTGCGGAACAGCACGAGGCCGGCGATGACAGTCGCGCCGAGGAAGCCGAACTCTCGTGCCCGTGCTGCGGCGGCCGCATGATCGTCATCGAGACATTCCAGCGCGGCGCCTCGCCGCGCTATCGGCCGGCGGCATCAACCGCCGTAATCAGGATCGATACATCATGATCGAAGTCAATTCGCGGCGACACCCCAGCGCGGCCCTTCTGTATCGCTGCCTCCTGACCGGCAATGATCAGGCTCGCCCTCGCGCAGCCCGGAACAGCCGTCCTGTCGTTCGATCTCTGCTGCGCGACGCCGGTTCTGCCTGTCGCGACTGGCCGACAGTGCTCGCCGCCCCGTCGACTGCTTCCCAGACAGGCGATCAACGCACCCCGGCAACGAACCGCCAGCGTCCAAATCCCCATAGCGTCTGACACGCAGCTTCGTCACACCTCCCGCGGTTTCCTCCTTTGGAGGTTTGCGTACGCCGGCCCCACGTGTCCGCCGCGCCACCTGCATGGGGCCGGCATCCGCAAACCTTCACAATAGCGACCGCGGAGCGGACGTCGCGGGATGTCTCAAATGTGCCAAAAACGGAAGTACAAGAGCAGCCTCGACGAGATGGCCCTTCGGATTGATTTCGTCGTTGCATGGTGGCGGCCCCCGGGCGGCGCGAAGAGCGGACACCGTGCGACACTGGTGCCGGGACCGGTGTCAAGTCATACCGACATGGTGCGGCCGCAAATTCTGCAATAGCATCGCTGGCACGCTGTTCCTTGCAACCGGAGCGGCGCCCGCCACGGCCGATGAAGGATCAATTCTTTCGCCGTGGCGCTTATGATGCTATGGCCGATTGCACGCTCCAACGGGCTAATCTGCGATGGCCTGCGATCTTGCGTTGCGCGTCATGACCGGCTGTCTTCCCAATTTGGGAGGGTGGTCGAGCGTCAAGATCGCGCCAGCTCGCCAAGTAGCACCTTAGCCTCTTCGAGGTCGGGGGTATTGAGTTCCTTCGGTGAAATATTCGTAGACTGGTGCGAGGAGAGCGCGAGCTTCGAGACCTCTTCCTTTTTTGATCAGGAGCCGGGTGATGACCAAGGCAAAGCGCAATTCGAGCAGATGCGCTCCCTGGCTGCGTGCAAAGTCCAGTCCCTTCTTAATGGACTTTTGAAGGATTTCATCGGCGGCGCCTTCAGCGTCGAGCAGCAGCACCTCGATCCGGTATAGTTCGGCAGCCAAATACGTCTCCCCATGGGACTCAAGATGCTTGAGCCCCGCCTCGAGATGAAGGCGTGCGCGCTTCAGCTCGCCAAGCGTGAGGAAGCTCTCAGCGAGATGCAGTCGAAAACGCGTCGTGTGGAGCACGGAGCCTGTTTCATGCAGGCTGCGCATTGCCTCTTCCTGCAAGTCAATGCCTGCCTGCATCTCGCCGCGGCCACATATTGCCAAACCGAGTGATTGTTGGGCAAACGCCAGCCATTGCGCCAGCCCATGGTCACGCGACACGGCGATAGCCTCCAGGGCTAGCCGCTCGGTGGTCGACGTGTCGCCGCGCCACAAATAACAGTGACATGCGCACAAAAGGGCCCAAGCTAAACTAAACGGATTCTTGCGGGTTCGAGCGTGCTCGACGGCGGCGTCGGCAAGACGCACACCATCATCAAGAAAACCCATCAGGCAGCGTATGGAACCGCCATAGGCCCGGCAGATCATACCGGGGTGCTCACCAAAGAGCATAAACTCGGCGTCGGGAACACCGTCGGCGATTACGATTCCTTCCGCGAGAAGCCTGTCCGCATCGGCTTGGGCACCTGCGATGTGCATCGAATAGCCCAGCGCACGGTGAGCAATGGCGAGCCGAGCCGGGTTGTCGACGTTACGAGCGAGCGTCATGAGCTCATGTGCCAGGCCCACCGATTGAGGCACTGGTCGGCGCAACAGAGACGAGTTCCATACCATTCGGTAAACGGCGAATCGGGTCTGATGGTCCCCCAAGCCATCGCTGAGTTCCTTGGCCCGTGCGGCGCAGGCCTCGACATGTGCTGAGCCATAGCCGTGCATCGCGATAAGGGGAACGGCGAGTGCAAGCTGAAAGTCAATTTCGCGTTCATCGCGCGCGCGTCCCTGCGGGAGGGCTGTCAGTAACGCGATGCCATTGGAAAGGTGCGCTACCGCTTCCTTCATTGCGAATCGGGAATTGGCCTGTCGGCCGGCCTTGAGCCAATAATCGATCGCGTTTTCTGTCAGGCCCGCCTCTGCGCAGTGCGGGGCAAGCAGAGCTGGCTGCGCTGTCACAATTTCCGGGAACTGACGTTCCAACACCATGACTATACGTCCGTGCAGCTGTTGGCGGCGGCTGCGAATCAATGTGCCGTAGGCGGCATCTTGCACCAAGGCGTGCTTGAATGTGTATTCTGCACTTGGTGGTGTTCCACGCCGGAGAATCAACCCGGCAACCAGGAGTTGCGCGAGGGCGTCATCCAATTCTTGCTGCGGTATCCCTGCGACTGCGCTGATCAGCTCGTGCGAGAACGAGCGCCCGAGCGCGGCTCCAATCTGAGCTAGCTCGCGCGTGGGAGCCAAGTGATCAAGCCGTGCCAAGAGCGACGCATGCAGGGTGGTCGGGATCGCAAGCCGCGCCACTGGGCCGATTACCTTGTAGCCGTCGTCGGTTTCCACGAGGATTCCGCTTTCGATGACAGCCTTTGTCAGCTCTTCGACGAATAACGGCACGCCATCTGTACGCTCGACGATCTGGTCGGCAATCTCCTTGGGCAACGCCTTGCCGCCGGTCATGTGCTTGATTATCTCGGCGCGTTGTCGAGGTGGCAGGCGACTGAGGGCGAGCAGCGTCACCTGCGGGCGGCCGATCCAGGGTGGCGCAAACTCCGGCCTGAATGTAGCAATCATCATGAGCCGCAAGGTCGGCGCTCGATCGATGATCAGATCGAGCAACTCTAGCGAGGTGGGGTCGCTCCAGTGAAGGTCCTCGAATATCATCAGCAACGGTTTACGCGCCGCCGAAGCTTCAAGCAGCGCAACCAATGCTAGAAGCGTCTTCTCTTTGCGCTTTTGGTGGCCGAGGTTCAGTGGTTGGTAGCGACCCTCGGATGGGATCGACAACAAATCCGCTAATAGAGGGGCAGTCTCACTGAGATCGTTGCTGGCTTGAGAAAGCAGCGCCTCCAATTTGTTTAGCCGCTGTTCGACGCTATCGTCGCGCCGAAATCCTGTCTCTCGTTCGAGTTGGGTTGTGATCGGATAAAGCTCACTGTCCTTGTAGTGCTGCGAGCAGAAATAGCGCAAGCGCGTGTGCGGCTCATCTTCCAGTCGATCCAAAATCGCCTGGATAATGCGGGATTTGCCGATGCCGGGCTCACCCGCTAATAGCACAACTGAGCCTTCACCATCTTTTGCATGCTGCCAACGGCGCATCAGCAAGTCAATTTCTTCGTCCCGGCCAACCAACGGCGTCGTGGTCGCGTGCAACGCCTCGAAGCGGCTCTCGACTGTGCTCGGCCGCACCACCTGATAAGCCTGCACCGGCGCTTCGAAGCCCTTGACGTCAATGCCACCGAGATTGCGGTATTCAAATAGATCGGCCAGAAGCCGGTGTGTCATGGGGTCGATGACGATGGTGTCGGGAGCAGCGGCCGCCTGCAGCCGTGCCGCCAGGTTCGGGGTCTCGCCCACGATGCCACGTTCCTGCGCCTCCCCCGAGCCGACAAGATCGCCGACCACGACCAAGCCCGTGCCGACGCCGATGCGCACCTGGAGGGGCTCCTCTGCCGCGAGTCGGCGAACGGCGTCGATGAGCGCCAGCCCCGCGCGCACCGCCCGTTCCGCATCGTCCTCGTGAGCGCGCGGATAACCAAAATAGGCTAACACCCCATCACCCATGTATTTGGCGACGAAGCCTTCGAACCGCCCGATCGTCTCGGCGGCGCATTTGTGATAGGCCCCGATCACCGCGCGCAGGTCCTCGGGGTCGAGCTTTGTCGAGAGTGCAGTGGAGCCGACGAGGTCGGTGAACATCACGGTCAAGTGGCGGCGTTCAGCACCGTCGTATAGGGCCGGTTCTGTGGCCGCTGCCGGCATCAGGCCTTTCGAGGCGACCACCGAAGAGCTGCTGCCAACCGAAGGGCTGCTGCCAAGCTCACCAATCGCGCGCAGCAGCTTGCGACGATGACCGAGAGACGAAATCCCGATATCCTTAAGGTCCTGATCGGTCAAATCGCGCAGGACCGCCATGTCTATATCGTTTTCGGCAAACCGCTCCGCGTACTCGGACAGGCTGAGCGATGCTAGCCAGTCTGCCGTCGCGCCCGTGAATTTGGCCGTCATTGGACAGGTCTCGCTTGGTGCCGCAGTCTCTCGACAAAGCTGGCGAAATTCAGATACGCGCGCTGCCGCTCGAAAGTCCCCGCCTCATTCTGTTCCGTGAAACGGCTATAACCGACCACGTCGGCGGCCGGGATACCAGCAAGGCGGCGTTCGGCGCGTTCCTCCAACATCTGGTGTTGCTTGTATCGGTGCCTCGTAGAAAAGTCTATCGTATCGGACTTCCGAGATGGGTCGATGCTGTCGAAAAAGTCTTATTGATCCAGGACGTTCGAACGTGTATGGATGTTCGCGTCTGTCGATGTTTCGTCAGGAGTTACTCGGGAGTTGAATTGTACTCGATGCGCACTTCTTTGGAAGAAGGGCCATCTGACGGCGCTAAAATTCATATTCAGCGCATCCGTCGCCTAAGCGACGTTTTTCGACGGCATCGGTCAAAAACTGACCTGACGAACCCTTAGTCGGACTTCCGCCTTATCCCTGAAAGCGGACTAAAGGCGGGATATAGCAAATGATCAACCAAAGGACTTATTTGTCACTCTTAGTCGTTGTGCGAGGGTCCTCATGACCTTGAGGGCGAAATGCGGGGTTTGGCCTACAAGAAAAAGAAACTGCTTTTCCGTGATGGGAACAAGCTCCACGTCGGTGATCGCTACGGCTGTCGCGCTCCGTGGCTCGCTGTCGATCAAAGCCATTTCACCAAAAATATCGTCGGCGGTAAGTTCGGCCACCATTCTGTTGCCGATTTGAATGCGCACGTAACCGCTCTTGATAACGAAAAGCTCGTCGGCCTGCTCTCCTTCGCGGAAAATGACACCGCCGGCTCTTGCTCTCCATGTTTCGACACCATTGCCAGTCAATAGGCTAAAGCTCGTATCGGCCGTCATTGCCAACTCCCAAACACTCCCGCGATGTTAGCATCATTACAACGCCTGCTATCCGGCTAAATGTCTGTTGTGGGTCAAAAACGGTCCTGGCAATTCCGAAATGTAGACTTCCGTTATCCGAGCCGAAATCAGACATGCGTAGGCCGCGCCTTTTAGCCCGTCGCCTCCGACCTCACCAAGCGGGCGGCGGCTGACCGCTCGACCATACCCGTGACGCTGAAGAACGCCGCCACACCGGCCAGCGCAACGGCCGCAACGAGTGCAACGGCGTTGCTGATGGCGCTGGGGCCTCGCTCAAAGGCGCAATGGCTTCGAGCGCGATAGGCGGGCACCGAAACGTCCGGCAACGCCGTGGGCGTGCCCTGGCGGCTAACCCATCATTCTCATCTACGGGACCGATTCTGGCTAGATTAGTTGCCGACCCGGGAACCGCCCATGGTCTCGGATGTCCAACCGGACCAGTTACCCAACACCCTAATGATAGCAACGGCCAAATTCAGAATTTTCAGCATGGCTCCGCTGCGTTTTCTCCTAATACTGGGGCAGCATCTGTCCAAATAGTTTACGCCAGAAACGATGGCATTTTGCACTTCGTTTGGGGTCCCACAATCCTTTCAATTACGATATGTGGATCGTGCGTTATGATAGAGACGGCACAAATATAGGACAAGACGACGTGTGTCGGGGCCCGAACTGCCTCAAGCACTCGACCGGCTGGTGGTGGTCTCGGGGCGACCTCGGTAGCGGACTATTCCGTTTGATCGTCCAGGGATGCGACGAAGGAGACTTCTCAACAACCTGCAATCAGGGCTGGTCTCTACCAGTCTTTGTTGACGTGCCTTGATGTTTTTCCGCAAACCGTCCACGCAAGACACCATGTTTTGTCGGGGCGGTGGCGCGGCCCGCCGCCGCGCTTGAGGAGGAACGCGTCAAGCAGGCGCCGAACGCCTCACCAGGCGCGCGGCCTGCATTGTCAGCCTGTTTACAGCCTCGATGGCCAGAGCCGGCGGCTCGATCAGGAGACCCTTGTAGATGATCCATACGCTTGCCGCGAGCGTACTCACGAGAATGCCATACTGGACCGGGATGGCGAGAAATGAGTTCGCCGCCGTAACCGAACAGGCAAAGCCGGCCGCGCGCACCGCAAATACCAGCAGAATCGAACACCCCGTCGAGAAGTTGCGGCTCTGTCGCGTCGTTCGAGGGCTGCCGAGGAAAGCAAAGGTGACGGCCACAAACACGAAGGCATAAAGCGGCGCGGCAAGACGATCATGCAGCTCGGCGCGGTACTGACCTGGCGTATGAATGAAGATCGGGTCATCGGTCGGCGGCCAGATCAACTCCCAGATATAACGCTCGTGGATGCCGTACGTTACTTCCTTGGTGTGGCTGGTGAACGTCGACATGTCGAAGGCATAGCGACGGAATGCGACCAGCGCGGGCGCCGACTTGTTGACCTCAAAGCGTTCGAGATGCCCATCCTCGAGAATCAGAAACGACCCCTGCTCGTTTTTCACCACCGTGCCATGGTCGGCGATGATGCTGACCCGCTCTTTCGGATCGCGGCGGTCGTCGATGAAAATGCCGAGGATCTGGCCGCCGGGCTGCCGTTCCCGAATCCGGATGATGAGGCCCTGGTTAAGTTGCGCGAAGCGCCCGGGCTGCAGAACGTTCGTCAGCACATCCGCGGTGATCTCGGCACTCCAACTGTTGGCGCGCCTCACGCTCTCCGGCGCGAGATAAAAGCCGATAAAGGCCACCAGGAGCGCCACGGTGACAGTGGCATAGAGAAAGGGCAGGAAAAGCCGTATCGGCGACAGCCCCGCCGCGTTCATCACGATGATTTCGGAATCGGTGGCCAGCTTGGTCAGGGTGTGTGACACCGCGATCATCAATGCGATCGGCGCGATGATCAAAATCAGCACCGGGATGGCCATGCTGGTGATGCCGAGGAAGGTCAGGATCGTCTGGCCCTGGCTCGTCATCAGATCGATGGCGCGCAGCGCCTGCGTGATCCAGATGACGCCCGTCAAGGTCACGACAACGATCGCAAAAGACGTCAGCGTCGTGCGCAAAATATAGCGATCTATCGCAGTCAATTTCATCGCGCGGCGCGGCTCAATTTCAGTTGTGACACCGTATCAAATCCACCAGCTAGTGAACACCGAATTCAAGTGAGTTCGGCCGGCCGCAACGTCCATGCCAACGCAAAACGGAAGCCGATTCTGCGCCATTTGGCAGGCCGCTTACGCTCAATCCGATCATCGCGCGGCGGCAGCCCGCGGAGAATCGGAAAACAGGGTGATCCGGCGACGATCGGATCGAATGTGAGCGGCGCAAACACAACCCGGCCGAGCGCACCAACCCTCGTTCAACGCCGGTGTTGACCGAAATTCCGCACTACGACTGTGCCCGATTGGACACACAGCCTGATCAATCAGATGCACGAGCCCGTCCGGCAGCCCTGAAGCACACAAGTGTCACGCCACTGTCATGGAGGAACAATACTTCAAGTCATGCAGATTGCCCGAATAGTTGCAGAACTATCACTACCCGGCGCAATTCTGTTGAGTTTGGCTTGCTTTCATCCGCTCCGGGGAATCGTGTTGTATCTTTGTATTAATAGACTGTTACCGGAGGGGAGAACGGCAAGCGACAGCGGGACAAGCGCCGGAACGGCGCACTCTGCGACATGGCCAAATTGGGGTTGGCGCTCAACTGAGTGCTCGACAAATTAAAGGGGTAAACCTGTGAAGAACTTCGGAAAGATTCTCCTGGCGTCCACGGCAGCGATCGCGCTGTGTGGTGCCGCACAAGCGGCGGATTTGCCGGTCTACACCAAAGCGCCGCCGCTAGCACCGGCGCCTGCGCTGGTGTCTTGCACCAGCGCCGTGCAGTTCTTCGTCACGGATTGCCCGCTGACCTATTACGGCATCACTGTGTACGGCACCATCGACATGGGCGGCGGCTGGGAGAGCCATGGCGCACCGTTCAACAAGGACATCATCACCGGCGTCACGGAAATGGTCCAGAAGCAAAGCCGGCCGACCTCGATGTGGCTTCAAACGCCCAACGGCCTCTCCCAGTCGAACATCGGCGTCAAGGGCAAGGAAGCGATCACTTCCGGACTGGATTTCGTCTTCGATCTGAATTTCGGATTTGACCCCTATACCATGACCGCGGCCAACGGGCCGAAATCGCTGTTCGACAACAACGGCGTCCCGCTCGCGTCGCAAAGCTCGAACGCCGACTCCAGCCGCGCCGGCCAGTTCTATAACAGCGTAGGCTACGCGGGCTTGAGTTCGCAGACCTACGGCACCCTGACCTTCGGCCGGCAAAACTCGCTCGAACTCGACGGCATCAACGCCTATGACCCGATGGGCGGCTCCTATGCCTTCTCGGTGATCGGCTGGCAGGGAACGGGGGTCGGCGGTGGTCGTACCGAAGATGCCCGCATTTCGTCGGCCATGAAATACCGCGTCAATGTCGGCGACGACTGGTTCCGCCTCGGAGCCATCTATCAGGTCGGCGGCTACGAGAACAACAACGCCACGCAAGGCGAATGGGGAGCCCAGATCGGCAAGGACTTCAACCTCGGCGCGTATGGCAAGCTTTCGTTCGACGCGATCTACACCGTCGACAAGGGCGCTGTTTCATCGGCGGCGCTCAGTGCGGCCCAGAACCTAAAATTTCCAGGCACACTCGCGGCAACGATCTCCGACGACAATAGCTGGATGCTGCTAGCCAAGTACACCTATCAAAAACTCAGAATATACGGCGGCTACGAATACATCACGTTCGCGCCCCCAAGCTCACCGGTCACGTCGGGCTTTACCGGCATCGCCGGCATCCCGATCGCTTTCCCCAATATCACGCAGACCACCTTCGCTTTCCATGATGAGCATCTGCAGATCAGCTGGACCGGCGCGCGATACGCCATCACTCCCACTCTCGATGTCGGCGTCGCTTACTACCACTACGACCAGAACAGCTTCGGCAAGGTGGCCTGCAGCAATCTCTCGGCATCGACCTGCTCTGGCCAGCTGAACGCGGCTTCGTTCGACATCGATTGGCAGGCCGCCAAGAAGCTCGACCTCTACGCCGGCTTCATGTATTCGGCTGTCGCCAACGGCCTGGCGAACGGCTATCAGGTCTTCAACAACTTTGCTCCGACGGCGGGACTTCGTTTCCGGTTCTGACGGTCGACGGGCGTCAGCACGCCCCTCCCCCGCCGGATCAAATCGCCGGATCTTGAACATAAGAATCAAAGAGGCCGCCCGACCGGGCGGCCTCTTTCGTTTTGGAGCCGGCGTGGCGGCTTCCCGATCCTGAAAACGGCCGCCGCTGCAACAAAAACGTTGCATGACCGCCACACCCGGCCAAAGATCGTCTTGCTCTCCCCTTGGATGGCCGACAATTGGCGCTTCGCCGATTGACACTCGCTATAGCCGAACGACTATATCGGTATCGGCGGCTGGGGCTCGACCGATTGGGGCAAGGGGCAAGTTGTGAAAAACATCGGAAAGATTCTTTTGGCGTCTACCGCAGCGATCGCGCTCGGCAGCGCGGCACATGCGGCGGATTTGCCGGTCTACACCAAGGCGCCGCCGCTGTCGTCGCCGCCGCCGCTGGTGTCGTGCACCAGCGCCGTGCAGTTCATCGTCACGGATTGTCCGCTGACCTATTACGGCATCACGGTCTACGGCACGATCGACCTGGGCGGCGGCTGGGAAAGCCATGGCACGCCGTTCAACAAGGACATCATCACCGGCGTCTCGGAACTGGTCCGGAAGACAAAGCAGGCCGACCTCGATGTGGCTTCAAACGCCCGGCGGCCTCTCCCAGTCGAACATCGGCATCAAGGGCAAGGAAGCGATCACTTCCGGACTGGATTTCGTCTTCGACCTGAATTTCGGATTTGACCCCTATTCCATGACCGCGGCCAACGGGCCGAAATCGTTCCTGGACAACAACGGCCTCCGCACCCCAGATGCAAAGCTCGAACGCCAACTCGAGCCGCGCGGGCCAGTTCTATAACTCAGTGGGCTACGCGGGCTTTAGTTCGCAGACCTACGGCACCCTGACCTTCGGCCGGCAAAACTCGCTCGAGCTCGACGGCGTGATCGCTTATGACCCGATGGGTGCCGCCTATGCCTTCTCGGTGATCGGCTGGCAGGGAATCGGCGGTCGGCGGCGGCGACACCGAAGACGCCCGCATTTCAACGGCCATTAAATACCGCGTCGATGTCGGCGCAACTGGTTCCGTTTGGGAGCCATCTATCAGGTCGGCGGCTACGAGAACAACAACGGTGCGCAAGGCGAATGGGGAGCCCAGATCGGCAGGGACTTCGACTTCGGCGCTTATGGCAAGCTCTCGCTCGAGGCGATCTACACCGAAGACAAGGGCGCCGTGAGTGCCGCAGCGCTCAGTGCTGCGGCAAAACCTGAAATTTCCAGGCACGCTCGCGGCAACGATCTCCGACAACAACAGCGTGATGCTGCTGGCCAAGTACACCTATCACCAGCTCAGAGTGTACGGCGGCTACGAATACATCACGTTCTCGAATCCCAGCACTCCGCTGACGACGGGCTTTACCGGCATTGCCGGAATCCCCATCGTTTTCGCCAATGTCTCGCAGGCCGCCTTCTTCCACGACGAGCATTTGCAAATCAGCTGGACCGGCGCGCGATACGCCATCACCCCCACTCTCGATGCCGGCGTCGCTTACTACCACTACGATCAGAACAGCTTCGGCAAGGCGTTCTGCACCACCGCCGCGGCGTCGACATGCTCCGGCCAGCTGAACGCGGCTTCGTTCGATATCGATTGGCAGGTTGCCAAGAAGCTCGACCTCTACGCCGGCTTCATGTATTCGGCTGTCTCGAACGGCCTGGCGAACGGCTACACGGTCTTCAACAACTTTGCTCCCACGGCGGGACTTCGTTTCCGGTTCTAACGGGGCCAGACGCCACGCCCCAACTCGGGATGCTGGAGTAAGAATCAAAGAGGCCGCCCCTACCCGGCGGCCTCTTTCGTTTTATAACCGGCATAGTGCCGATGCTAGCCAACCTGCGCGAAGACCAGCCGTCTCCTGAGCTCCCGGCCCAACAACCAGAGACTCAACAGCGCCTGCATGGTGGTGGTGGCAATCGACAGGTACCAGATCTGTTCGACGCGAAAGCCGGATTGCGCCGATAGCCACAAGGTCGGGATCACGTAGGTTATCAAGCGCACCGTCGAACTGATCAGCTGCGGCCTGGTATTCCCCAGCCCCTGAAAGGCGCTCGAACACGCAAAAATCAGACCCTGCGCGACGAGGTTGAGCGAAACCATTTTCAGGAATAGCGCGCCTTCGGAAATCGTTGCCTGATCCTGCGTGAACCCCTTCAACAAAAGCTCCGACTGCCACTGTGTCACGACAGTGGCGATAACCATCACACCCGTGGCGGCCATCAAGACATGTCCGACCGCAGCTTTTACACGTTCGCTGTTTCTCGCGCCGAAATTCTGTCCGATAATCGGCGCGGCCGTGAAAGCGATGGCCATGGCGGGGACCTGAATAAGTCCCAGCACGCGCGAACCGATGCTGAAGCCGGCTTGCGCGGCCGGACCGAACTCCCCGATGGCATAATATATCGCCGCCATGTACGCGAACATGATGGCGAACTCGCCACCGGCCGGAAGGCCCACGCTCAGGATACGCTTCCACGATTCGGTTTGCGGACGCCATTGCCGGCGATTGAGGGTGAGATAGTTCTCGGCCTTCCTGAAATACGTCCAAAGGGTAGCGACGCCGATCGCGACCGCCAGCGAGCTGGCCAGACCGGCGCCCTTCACCCCCAGCGCGTAACCCGTCCCCCAGCCCGCGATGAGCACCGGGGCAAGAATGATATTTATCATCACCGTGAGGGCCTGGACGTACATCGTGGGCTTTACGATGCCGATGCCACGCAGCGCAGACGACATCGCCAGCATCGCGAACTGCAACGCGAGCGCAGGCATGAACCAGACGAGGTATGTAGCCCCCGCCTCGACGGTCGCAGCGTCCGCCGCAACCGAGCGCATGTAAGGGCGTGCAACGGCAAACCCCACGGCCAGCGTGCAGACCCCGCACCCGGCCGACAGCCCCAGCGACTGATTGAATATCAAGTTCGCATCAGCCCGATCCTTGCGGCCAACCGCCTGTGCGACCGCCGCCAGGGTGCCGACGCTCACAATCTGCGTCAGGGCACTGATCAGAAAACCGGCATTGCCCGCCGCACCCACGCCGGCGATGGCCGCCTCGCCCAAGCCGGCAACGAAGTAAAGGTCGATCAATCCGCAGAGCAGCACCAGCACAAGTCCCGCAAAAATGGGGACGGCCATGGTGAAGGCATGGCTCAAAACTGAGCCCTGAGTAAGGTCTTTCATGATGAGGAAGTCCGGTGAAAAGCTGGAAGGAATCAGGGATGCAGACAGGCGACCGCAAACTGTGGCAGTTCACAAAAGTTCGCGTGGCCAGGTACTGCGCTTCTCAGCTTCCTTGATTCACCGGTGCCGTTCCTTCGTCGGTTCGATAAATCGCCCTAGCGATTTCGAATCCAGGCTAGCCTATATCGTCAAGCACCGCCACGGGCAACCGACAACCCGGGCCGGTCCACCGAGACCATGGAAAAATGTTCCGCCGCTCAGGCGCTGCGTTGCTAAATTTTATATTAGTTGCAACCGTGCAGGGGCAGCGCGACGCTCGCAGCGTTCCGCCACGCGGCTCCGTTCATCGGTCGAGATGAAGATGCGAATGTTGCTGATTTGCTCGGTGCGGTGTCGTGCCGGCCGATCAGCGCCGGCGATTAATGACAGGCCCCAAACAGTCATTCGTCGACGTTGAACCAGCGCCGGAAAATGTAAAACGTGACGTTTTTCCGCTGCGCTTAAAGCCCACTTTTGACCTCCGGTGAGCCCCGCCGGAGGTCATTTTTTGATGATCGGAAGCCGGCTGGCTCCGCCGATGGACCGGGAAAGGCCGGACGTCGGGAAACTCCCGTGCCGCTAAAAATTATATTAGTTGCCGCGAGCAGAGGTCGCCGCCATGTTCCAGACGTTGCGCTGGCCTCGCGGCGATCGAAGTCGTTGCGGGGACGGTATTTTGCTTGTCTCATCCGACGAGCGCCGTCGCCTCACCCCTGCTCGGAAAGCGTCTGAAGGTATAGCCATGCCAGTATCCGACCCGAGCGCGTTCACGGGGGGCGAGCTCCTTACCGCGGTCGATGAACTCTGCCAGGATTTCATATGGTCTTCGCCGAACCGGTTGTACCCTGTCCAGGCGCCCGACGGCCTGCTCCACCGAACCGGACCAGCCGTATCGTGCGGGCTGGTCAGCTTCGCCGGCGAAGGTCGGGCTAGCGGTCCGAATACCGCCGCCGCTACCCTTCGTTCCGGCGAGTCTTCACCGCAATTTTGCCGGGCGGATGAACTGGAGATGGATCATTTCATGAAGCCTCTTGCCGTGCATCGAACCGAGCGGTCGGGAGTTGTCGAGCAGGGTTGCGTCGCCAACAGGACGGCGACATGCTTTCGGCCTAGCAGCGACACCATACCGGCAGCCGGGCGTCTTTAGGAGGTCATCGACGTGTGGTTGGTCCAAATCGCGCTCCGGCGTCCTTATACTTTCGTCGTTCTCTCGCTGCTGATCGCGCTTTTCGGCATACGCGCGGCGCTGTTAACTCCGACGGATATCTTTCCGAACATCGATATTCCGGTCGTCAGCGTGGTCTGGACCTACAATGGGTTGCAGCCGAGCGACATGTCGAGCCGCGTTATTTACTATTATGAACGGACCCTGACCTCGCAGGTGAGCGACATCGAGCATATCGAATCGCAGTCGCTCAACGGCTATGGCGTGGTCAAGATCTTCTTCCAGAAGGGAGTCAATATTGCATCCGTCATGGCGCAGGTGACGGCGGCGTCGCAGACCGTGCTGAAGCTATTGCCGCCCGGTATCACGCCGCCCTACGTCCTGAGCTACAATGCGTCGAGCGTGCCGATCCTGCAGCTTGCCCTGTCGAGCCAGGCGCTGCCCCAGATGAAGCTGTTCGATCTTGGTCAGAATTTCATCCGGCCACAACTCGCCACGGTCCGAGGGGCGGCGGTGCCTTCGCCCTATGGCGGCAAGGTCCTGCAGGTGCAGGTCGATCTCGACCAGCAGGCGATGCAGTCGCACAACGTTTCGGCCGAGGATATCGTCAACGCCGTTTCGGTGCAGAACCTGGTCTTGCCGGCCGGTGACCAGAAGATCGGCAAGTTCGACTGGAACGTGGCTCTCAACGCCAGCCCTACCTTGCTCGACGAGATCAACGATCTCCCGGTCAAGAAAATCAACGGCACCATCATCTACGTGCATGACGTCGCCTTTGTGCACCAGGGCTCTCCGCCGCAGACCAACGTGGTCCGGGTCAATGGCGCGCGCGCGGTGCTGATGACCATCCTGAAGGCGGGATCGGCGTCGACCCTCGACATCATCGACGGGGTCAAATCGCTGCTGCCGCGCGTCCAGCAGAGCCTGCCCTCGAGCCTCAATCTCCGTGCCGTGGGCGATCAATCCGTCTTCGTCAAAGCCGCGGTGTTCGGCGTCATTCGCGAGGCGGTGCTGGCCGCAGCACTGGTCGGCGTCATGATCCTGCTGTTTCTGGGCAGCTGGCGCTCGACCATCATCATCCTCACGGAAATCCCGCTTGCAGTCCTGTTCGCGCTGATAGCACTAGCCACCCTCGGCGAGACCATCAACGTCATGACGCTGGGCGGTCTGGCACTTGCCGTCGGCATCCTGGTCGACGACGGAACGGTAACGATCGAAAACGTCAACTACCACCTGGAGCAGGGCAAGCACATCGAACCGGCGATCCTCGACGGGGCGCAGCAGATCGTCGTGCCTGCCTTTGTCACCCTGCTCTGCCTCTGCATCGTGTTCGTGCCGATGTTCCAGCTTGGCGGCGTCGCAGGATATCTGTTCAGGCCGCTGGCCGAAGCCGTCGTTTTCGCGCTGATCGGCTCGTTCATTCTGTCGCGGACTCTGGTGCCGACCATGGCCAACTATCTCATGCACGGCCATCACAGCGTAGAAAGCCATGTCGGGCAGATGCCGCCGCCGCCGACCCGCAATCCGCTGTTGCGCTTTCAACAGGGCTTCGAGGCGCGGTTCGAGCGGTTCCGCGGCCGCTACCGCTCGCTCCTGACCGATGCATTGCGCCACCCGAAGACCTTCATGGCAGCGTTTCTGGCCTGCGTCGTGCTGTCCTTCGGGCTAGTGCCGTTCCTGGGCGAAAATTTCTTCCCGTCGGTTGATTCCGGCCAGATCCTGATGCATGTGCGCGCCCAGCCGGGCACGCGGATCGAAGAGACCGCCCGCCTGCTGGAACAGATCGAGCAGACGGTCCGCGCGACCATTCCGCCCGACCAGCTCGACAACATCGTCGACAATATCGGCTTGCCCTTCAGCGGCATCAACATGGCCTATCAGAACACCGGGACGATCGGACCCGGAGACGGCGACGCCCTGATCAGCCTGAAGGAAGATCACGGTCCGACCGCCGGTTTCGTCAAGGCGCTGCGCACCATCCTGCCGCAGAAATTCCCGGGAACGACCTTTTCCTTCCTGCCTGCCGACATCGTCTCGCAGATCCTGAATTTCGGCCTGCCGGCACCGATCGACGTGCAGGTCATCGGCAACAACCAGAAGGCCAACTACGCCTATGCCACCGATCTGCTGAAGCGCATCCGCAAGGTACCTGGGATCGCCGATCTGCGCATCCAGCAAGTGTTCAACTATCCGCAGATCAATGTCGACGTCGACCGCACCCTTGCCGCCGAGGTCGGGCTGACCCAGCGCGACGTGGCCAACAGCCTGCTCGTCACCCTCTCCGGCAGCAGCCAGGTGAAACCCAATTTCTGGCTCAACACCGAAAACGGCGTTTCCTATCCGATCGTCGCCCAGATGCCGCAATACCGGGCCAACAGCATGTCCGACTTGTCCAATATCCCGGTTACGGCCCAGGATGCCACGTCGCCGCGATATCTGGGCGGGCTCGCGCACATCACCCAGGGACCAAGCCCCGGCGTCGTCTCGCACTACAACGTGCAGCCGGTGATCGACATCTACGGCGACACCCAGGGGCGCGATCTCGGCGCCATCTCCGGCGATATTTCGAAGATCCTGAGCGACACCAAGAAGGATCTGCCGCGCGGCTCCTATGTCGCCGTGCGCGGCCAGGTCCAGACCATGGACAACGCCTACAGCCAGCTCTATTTCGGTCTGGCCGGCGCCATCGTGCTGATCTACCTCGTGATCGTCGTCAACTTCCAGTCCTGGACCGACCCGTTCATCATCATCACGGGGCTGCCCGCAGCGCTCGCCGGCATCGTATGGATTCTGTTCGCGACCGGCACGACCCTCTCGGTCCCCGCCCTCACCGGCGCCATCATGTGCATGGGCATCGCCACGGCAAACAGCATCCTTTTGGTCAGCTTCGCCCGCGAGGGCCTGCAGAACGGTCTCGACGCCACGGCCGCCGCCCTGGAAGCCGGCTTCACCCGCTTCCGTCCCGTCCTCATGACGGCGCTTGCGATGATCATCGGCATGATCCCGATGGCGCTGGCCATGGGCGAAGGCGGCGAGCAGAATGCGCCGCTCGGTCGTGCCGTGATCGGCGGTCTTGCCGTCGCTACCATCGCTACGCTCTTTTTCGTTCCAACCGTGTTCAGCGTCCTGCACCGCAACCGGCACAGCCAGGCACCGGAGACTGCTGGCACACCGTTGGTCGGGGAAAGCCTGTGATCCCGGAGAAATACCTTGCTTGACACCCATCCGCACGACGCCGGGCACGAAATGGAAACGCCCGGCAGGCAACCCGAACCGCCGCCGCCGGCCAGCAGAACCCGTTGGGTCGCCGCTATCGCCTTGCTGGTCGCGGTCGGCATTGCCCTTGCCGGAATCCTGCAGCGCCGGCACCAGGAAAACGAGGTGACCAAATGGACCGTGGAGCAGGCCGTACCGGCCGTGGCCACGATTACACCGAAGCAAGGCGTTTCAGGTCAGCAACTCGTCCTGCCCGGCGATATCGAGGCCTGGTATGAGGCGCCGATCTACGCGCGCGTCAACGGCTATCTCAAGGATTGGTATGTCGACTTTGGAGCCCACGTCCAGAAAGGGCAACTGCTGGCGGATATCGATGCACCCGATCTCGACGCCCAGCTTGCCGCCGCCCAGGCGAAGCTCGTGTCCGCCCAGGCGCAAGTCAAGGTCCGGGAAGCGGAACGCGATTTTGCCGATACCACCTTTGCGCGTTGGCGCGATTCACCGAAGGGCGTCGTGTCCGTGCAGGAGACAGAGTCCAAGAAGGCGGAATTCGGCAGCGCCGTCGCCCGCTACAATGCGGCATTGGCCGATGCCAATGTCAACCAGAGCCAGGTCGATCAGCTGACCGCGCTCGAAGCCTTCAAGCATATAGTCGCGCCGTTCGATGGCATCGTGACCGCGCGCAATACCGATGTCGGAGCGCTGATCAACGCCGGCAGCGGCGTCGGCGGCGGCACCGGACCGCAGCTTTTTCGCGTTGCCGACGTGCACGAGATGCGGGTCTTCGTCCAGGTGCCTCAGGAGATGTCGGCCAAGGTGCATAACGGGCTGACGGCCGATCTGGCCTTGCCGCAATATCCCGACAAGACGTTCAAGGCGGTGGTGGCCACCAACTCCGAAGCGATCAACAAGACCTCACGGACCCTGCTGGTCGAACTCCATGCCGACAATACCGAAAAGCTGCTGCAGCCGGGCACTTTTGCCGAAGTGCATTTCAACCTGGCGAGCAATCCCAGCACCATCCGCATTCCGACGAGCGCACTGGTGTTTCGCGAAGATGGCGTGCAGGTGGCGGTACTCGGCGCCGGCAACAAGGTTGAACTGAAGCCGGTGAAGCTCGGCCGGAATCTCGGAACCGAGTTCGAGGTCTTGAAGGGACTGACGGTGTCTGACACCGTGATCAACAGTCCGCCGGATTCGCTGTCGTCAGGAGACGTCGTCAAGGTCGCGAAGGATGCGCAAACTTCCCAAGAGCAGGAGCGCGAAGCGAAATAGCGTCGGTGTTGGCTTCGAAAAATCGGCGTCGGAACTGCGACCTGCATGCAGGCCCGGCGCGGCGGCGGTTTCTCGTAGATGCCACGTTCATCGTCCGCGGCAGCGCAAACTCCCCGGAACCCGCTGATTGGCCGCTAAAATTTTTATTAGTTGCCGCCCCTCTGAGGTATCAGCATCATCCCACACCGGAAATGGCCTGCCCCAAGTCGGTGCGGGCCGCGGGGCGGTGTTTTTCGGTACCTGTTCGTCGTGCGGACGCGCGCGGGGCCACCGGAGACAATCAAGAGAAACCTTTCGAACATGAATAGATCTGGCGTCTTGTTACCGGCGCGGCTGGCGAACGACGCATCACTCTATCGAAGGGCCGCGCCGTGACCCGGGCCTCAGCTGATCGCCGACGCCTGACGGAATCCGGCGGCGGCGCATTGTTTTTCTCCGCGTCGCGGGCGACCGCGCTCGCCGGCTTGCGCTGCGGGAAAACCATTGCATCGCAGCCGGAAATCACTCTCCACCAACAACGAAATCTGCTAGTGCTTTGGGCGCTTGCTGGATGGGTGTGGCGTGTATGAGAGTACGAAACCCTGGGTGCGCGGTTGTACTTGCCGGTCTCCTCACGGGATGTGCCGTCGGTCCGGACTATCAGACGCCAGATACCGCACTGCCCGTTGCCTTTCTGACACAGCCCGCGATCAAGGAACCGGCGTCCGGCGGCGCCAGCCCCGATCGGTGGCAATGGTGGCGGACGTTGCGCGACCCGCAACTGAACAGCCTCATCGAGCGCGCGCTGCAGAACAATCTCGATCTCAAGATTGCACTGGACCGTTTGCAGCAGGCGAGATTGCAGCTCGTCGTCATCGGCAGTCAGGCGCTGCCGGAGCTGAATGGTTCAGCGGGAGGCGGCGTCGGCACGGGAACGGACGAAACCAAGGGCCGGGCGTCGCAGCCATTGAGGGCCGGAGACAACAGCACAGGTCTCAGGAGCATCAACCAGATCGGCGGTCTCGACGCCGAATGGGAAATCGATGTGTTCGGCAAGATCGCGCGCCGCGTCGAGGCGCAGACCTATACCGCTGAAGCGCTCAAGGAGGCGCGCGACTGGGTCTATGTTGTGATCGCCGCCGACGTCTCCCGATTGTACTTTGATCTGCGGGCCCGGCAGGATCGCCTTCGGATCCTTAATCGCGATATCGAGGCCGCGCGCAAGGTTCTCGATCTGGCCCAGACCCGCCTCGATCGCGGGCTGACCAACGAACTGGACGTGACGCTGGCCAAGCGTCAGGTCGCGACGCTGGAGGCCGACGTTGCGCCCCTCAAGGCCCTGATCGCGTCCAACGGCTACGCGATCGCCGTGCTGGTGGGAGAGTACCCGGAGGCGCTGGCTCACGACCTGCAGCGGACTGCTGCGGTTCCACGGCTGCCGGACCGCGCGCCGGTCGGGCTTCCGGTCGATCTCCTGCGCCGGCGTCCCGATATCCGCGAAGCCGAGCGCTTCCTGGCCGCTGCGGTCGCCGATGTCGGAGCGAGGACCGCGGACCTGTTTCCTAGTCTGGTGCTCACCGCCGCCGGCGGTGCGCAAGGCGGTCGGCGATCGGGCTCCGGCATTCCGATCACCTGGATCGGGTCGGTGGGACCATCGATCGATGCGCCGATCCTTGATTTCGGTGCTCTCGATGCTCTGATCGAGATTGCCGATTATAGGGCGCATGAGCTTGCCACGGCGTACAAGCAGACCATTCTTGTGGCCGTGCAGCAGGTCGACGAAGCCAACGTCACCTATCGTGGCTACCGACAGAGCCTGCGCAGCCTGGACACCGCCATCGATGCGGCGCGCGAGGCGACGAAGGTGGCGACCGAGCGCTACGACCGGGGCCTGACCGATTTCCTCAACGTTCTCGACGCCGAACGGCAGCAATTCGCTCTGGAGCAGCAGCGTGCCGAGGTCATCCGGCTTGCAGGCGACAGCTTCGTGACCCTCTACAAGGCGCTCGGCGGCGGCTGGCCGCCGGACGAAATCATTCCACCGATCAGGCATCCGGACCCTGCGGTGATTGCCGCTGTCAAGCGTCTCAATCAGGATCCGCTGCATCAGCGGCCCCCTCCGCCACCGCCCGGGCTTACGCCCTGACGCGATGAAGGAAGCACGACGTTGACGAAGGCGACCCCGACCCACCCCCAGACCATCCTCCTCGTCGAAGACGAGAAGGAACTGGCGGACGAGATCAAAACCGAACTCGAACGGCTGGGCTACCATGTGCAGATGGCGTCCATCGCCGAAGCGGCGGATGCGGCCCGGGTCGGAGATGCGGCGATCCTGGTCATGGATCGCATGGTATTTGGCGAGGACAGCCTGAACATGCTGGAAATCCTTCGCAAGGAAGGCGTCAAGGTGCCGGTTCTGGTAATCTCGGCGCTGTCGTCGATCGACGAGCGGGTTCGCGGGCTGAAAGCGGGCGGAGACGATTATCTCACCAAGCCGTTCGCGATGATCGAGCTTACCGCGCGGGTCGAGGCCTTGCTGCGCCGGCTCGACGATGTGCGCACCACGAAGCTGCACGTCGGCGACCTGGAAATGGACCTGATCGAGCACACGGTGTATCGCGGCGACGGCAAGATCGACCTGCTGCCGCGCGAATTCAAGCTGCTGGAATATTTCCTGCGTCACCCCGGCCAGGTCATCACGCGCGCCATGCTGCTGCGGGATGTCTGGCAATATCATTTTTCGCTGGAGACCAATGTGGTCGATGTTCACATCAGCAACCTGCGAAAAAAGATCGACGCCCGCGGCGCAGCCTCGCTGATCGTCAATATCCGCGGCGCCGGCTTCATGCTGAGCGCCGATGCTTGAGCTCCTGCGATCGTCGGCGCTGCGGGTCGCCCTCACCTTCGCATTCGCGACGATCGTGGCGACCACGGCGATCTTCGGGCTGGTCTATCTGCAGATCAGGGCGGCCGACGAGAAGAGCAACCGCCTGATCCTGGAGGACGAAGCCGCCAAGAGCATCGATCATTCGGTCGAGGAGCTCAGGCGCGCCTTTGAGTTGCGCTTGACGCATGATCTGCGCCGGCTGGACTTCGCCGCGCTGTTTGCGTCCGACCGCAAGGCGATGTTCGGCAATATCGAGGAATTGCCGGCGATCCCGCTGGACGGCAAGTCTCACTACGCCGCCTCCCGTGCGCCGGGCACCGCTCGCACCGAGCCTGCGATCTTCGTCGCCCGCGTGCGCCCCGACGGCAGTATTCTGGTGCTGGGACGAAGCCTGCTCGAAACCTATGCGTTTCGCCGGATCGTGCTGACGGCACTGGCGACGGGGCTTGCCCCCATGCTGCTGCTCGCGCTGGCGATCGGCGCCTTCATGGCGCGGCGCGCGTCCCGCCGCCTGACCGGCATTCACGAGACCATCGCCGGGATCATGAAAGGCGACATGCAGCTCCGGCTGCCGGTGCGATCCCGGCGCGACGCGATCGACATGCTGTCCCGCGACGTGAACCTGATGCTCGACGAGATCAACCGGTTGCTGGCGCAGATCAAGGGGGTGAGCGACAACATCGCCCATGATCTGCGCAGCCCGCTCGCGGTCGTGCATGCCCAGCTCGAACGCGGCGTGGAGAGCTCGGACGATGTGGTGTTGCGGCGTGTGGCGCATCAGGCCTTGGCGCATATCGACAAGGCGATGCTCACGGTCGCAGCGCTGCTGCGTCTTGCGGACGTCGAATACGGGCCGAAATCGAGCAAGTTCCAGCCGATCGACCTGTCCGCGATTTGCGCCGACCTGTTCGAGTTCTTCGAACCGCTGGCAACGTCGAAATCGATCAACATGACCTTGCAGATCCAGTCGCCGGTGCAAATCCTCGGCGACGGCGACCTGATGCGCGAGGCGGTTTCCAACCTGATCGGCAACGCGATCAAATTCACGCCCGAGCATGGCACGGTGCGCGTGTCGGTGACGCTGGAGGACGGCCGTCCGGTCATTCGGGTGCGCGACAACGGCATCGGCGTCGAGCCGGCCGAACGCGACAAGATCTTCCAGCGGTTCTACCGAACCGCCAGCGGCCACCGGGTGCCCGGCAGTGGTCTGGGGCTGAGCATCGCCGCGGCCATCGCCAATCTTCACGATCTCGAGCTGCGCTTCGAGGATAATCATCCGGGCGCGCTGTTCGAAATGGCCGGACGCAGGGACTATCCGCAGGGCACGAGGACCTGAGGCCCGGTGTTGGGTGCCAAAACGAGCAGGGTCTGATTCAACTCCCCCGTTGAATCAGACCCTGCTCGCACGACATCAGGTGCCCCCCTCCGCCGTGGAGTTACAATCCACCACGACGTCGTGCGAGGCAACGACAGATCGTCGCGCTCACGACAGAACCCGGCATATTTCAAGCGGATGTTGCAGGAATGCAACGACACGCCTCGCCAAACTCAAACCGGTCAAATGGACCGATGCGCTCGCGGCGAGCGTAGGAACGAAGCATTCCGGGAACGAGGGCGTTCCGGGAACGAGGGCGTTCCGGGAACGAGGGCGTCGGCGAACACGTCAGGACCAGATTTCACGGAAGGCCTTGCGGCCGGTGAAACTGCGGACCATGAGATCCGCACCGAACGAAGAAAACCTGTTTCTTCTGCCGGATGAGATTTTCTCGGAGCGAACTCCTCGAAACTACGATCCAGCCGTTTGACCTGATGTCTCGCCGACACCCTCTTTCGTCGACCCGAGCCTTCCGATTAAAATCTGCATCGAGAAGCAGATCGTCCTGAAGGCTCTTGTGACGTTGCCGGCATCAAGCTGCCGGCAATTTTCTCAAGGCGAGATTACTTCTTCTTCTTGGCGACCTTGCGGGTCTTCTTCGCAGTCTTCTTCACTGCGCTCTTCGCCTTCTTTGCCTTCTTAGCTTTCTTGGCCATGTTGCCCTCCTAATGTAGTGAGATGGCTTAATCGCTGCGTGCACTCGGGAATCGAGATGCACTACATCCCGAATACACCAACACATCGAAAAAAACAGCGTCCCGCTTAAGGAAGTGTTGACGCTCCGAGGCGCCAACGCGCGACGCACGCGGCTCGACAACACGACAACGCATCGCTGCGACGATGCGAGTAGTGCGCGAAAACGCGACATCGGCGATTGTCAATGTCGCAGGAAACACCTGCGCCGCAGTCGTTTCTTTAATTCTCACATCGCGTGTCCGCGCCGCAGTCGATGTCGTTGCAACTCACCGACGCCGGCAAAAAGCCGCCGGCTGCGGACTCTGAAGTCGCGGTTTTTGGCAATAAAAAAATTTTCGTGCACAACTGCTTGGCGTCTCATAGTCGCTCGCCAAACCCGGTTTTTTGCCGAAATCGCCGCCGCTGATTCGCGATGCGATTTTCCGCCGCGCCACACGTCGCGGCGCGTGGCGCATGGTTAATGCACGATGGAGTGCGTCTGACGCGACGCCGTGCCGATCCTGCCGGCATCACACCGCGCAGCGTTCAGATGCCGAGTTTGGACTTGAGCAGATCGTTCACGGCTTGCGGATTGGCCTTGCCGCCGGATGACTTCATCACCTGGCCGACGAACCAGCCGATCAGTTGCGGCTTGGCGCGGGCCTGCGCCACCTTGTCGGGATTGGCTGACATGATGTCATCGACCACCTTCTCGATCGCGCCGAGGTCCGTAACCTGCTTCATGCCGCGCGTTTCGACTAGCGCGCGGGGGTCGCCGCCCTCCAGCCAGACGATCTCGAACAGATCCTTGGCGATCTTGCCGGAGATGGTGCCCTCGCCGATCAGGTCGACGATGGCTCCAAGCTGCGCTGCCGACACCGGCGAGGCCTTGATGTCGCGGCTTTCCTTGTTCAGCCGGCCGAACAGTTCGTTGATCACCCAATTGGCTGCAAGCTTGCCGTCGCGGGTCCGGTTGGCAAGCTGCGCCAGCGTCGCTTCATAGAAGTCCGCGCTCTCGCGTTCGGCCACCAGCACGCTGGCGTCATAGGGCGAGAGGCCGAATTCGGCGATGAAGCGGGCCTTCTTCTGGTCCGGCAATTCCGGCAGGTTGGCTTTCAGTTCAGCGACGAAAGCTTCGCTGAACTCCAGCGGCAGCAGATCGGGATCGGGAAAATAGCGGTAGTCATGCGCTTCTTCCTTGGAGCGCATCGAACGGGTCTCACCCTTGTTGGGGTCGTAGAGCCGGGTTTCCTGGTCGATCGCGCCGCCATCCTCGAGGATCTCGATCTGGCGCCGCGCCTCATATTCGATGGCGTCGCCGATAAAGCTGATCGAGTTCATGTTCTTGATCTCGCAGCGGGTGCCGAGCGGGCCGCCCGGCTTGCGCACCGAGACATTGACGTCGGCGCGAAGACTGCCCTTCTCCATGTCGCCGTCGCAGGTGCCGAGATAGCGCAGGATCGAGCGCAGCTTCGTCACATAGGCCTTGGCCTGTTCGGAGGAGCGGATATCCGGCTTGGAGACGATCTCCATCAAGGCGACGCCGCACCGGTTAAGGTCGACCAACGACATCGTCGGGCTCTGGTCGTGCAGCAACTTGCCGGCATCCTGTTCCAGATGCAGCCGCTCGATGCCGATGCTGACGCTCTCGCCATCCGCCAGTTCGACCACCACCTCGCCCTCGCCCACGATCGGCGACTTGTACTGGCTGATCTGGTAGCCCTGCGGCAAATCCGGATAGAAATAGTTCTTGCGGTCAAAGGTCGAGCGCCGGTTGATCTGCGCCTTCAGCCCAAGGCCGGTGCGCACCGCCTGGCGTACGCAATCTGCATTGATGACCGGCAGCATGCCCGGCATTGCCGCATCGACCAGCGAGACATGGCTGTTCGGCTCGCCGCCGAACTCGGTCGCGGCGCCGGAGAACAGCTTGGAGTTCGAGATGACCTGGGCATGGACTTCCAGGCCGATCACCATTTCCCAGTCGCCGGTGGTGCCCTTGATCAGCTTGCTAACTGCCACACTCATGCTTTTGCTCTCCCGAGCAGCGCGGACACCATCTGCTCCCATTCGACTTCGAGCGAACCGGTCGCGACCCGTTGGCCGGCTCGCCGGTACCAATAGCCGGCATTGCCGAGATCGCCTTCGACCCGGTGCAGATAGGCATGGACCCAGGCGGAATTCGCGTCGTCTTCGTCCTGCACGATCTTGTGTGCCTCGTCCCATTGGCCCTTGGCGGCCCACCACAAGGCGGCCAGCGGCGCATCAAGTTCCGGCGCGGGCACGGTGTCAGACAAACTGGCTTTAAAATCCGCCATACTCATAACCATTTTGACGGCCTGAAGCCCCGGGTGCATTCATGGGGCAGCTTTTATCCCGGCAGGGACCCGTGGAAAACCCCTGAAACCGATTTGCCCGCGGCAAATTCCGCGATCGCAAAGCGCCGGTGGCCCGAGCTGTCTTTTTGAAGATTGCAATCTCTAATTCGACACAACTCGTGGCGTGGCGTCGAACATCAGCGTGAACCAGGTCCCCTGGCCGCGAATGCTTTCGGCGCGGAATACGACGTTCCTGGCATTTTCCTTGAGCGTCTGCAGGATCAGGGCGCCGAGTTTGCGCGGCGACGGCCATTCCTGGTTTTCGCCCAGCCCCACGCCGTCGTCGGACACGATGACGGTGACGCGACCGCTATCCTGCTTGCAGATCAGCTTGAGTTGGCCGCTGTTGCGGCCGACAAAGGCATATTTCAGCGCATTGGTCAGCATCTCGTTGATCAGGAGACCCGAGGGCATCGCGACGTTGATCGAGAGCGGGCAATAGCCGACCTCGATGTCGATCTGCACGCCCGGTATGGCGTTGACCTCCATCACCGAGGTCGCGATATCGGAAAGATATTGGCCGAGATCGATTTCGGGGGAAGCGTCTTCCGCCGACAGCGTCCGGTACAGCACCGTCAGCGCATCGATCCGGCTCGCAAGCCGCGCCAAAGCCACGGTCTCGCCTTCCGCGGCCGATCTTGCCTCGAGGCGGATCAGCGCGGTGATCAGTTGCAGGTTGTTCTTTACGCGGTGCTGAAGTTCGCGCATCAGCATATCGCGATCGCGGATCTGGCTCTCGAACTGTTCGATCTGGGCCCGTTCGCGGCCGCCGACGTCGACCAGCGCCGCGATCCGGAAGTTCTCGACCCCGTCGTCGTTCTCGATCACCGAGGCATAGGCCTGCACGATGACGAGACGGTCGACCGGCCCGGCCGGACGGAACACGCCGATAAAATCCTCACCGTCCCGGATCGCCTCGCCCAGGCTCTGGTCCGAGTTCTCCTCGTTGAGAAAGCCATCGAGACAGATCCAGCTCTGGCCCTCCACATCGGCCGCCGCCATCGACATTAAATTCTCGAAGGCCTTGTTGATGTAGACGACGTGCTGCTCCTCGCCGGAACCACGCGATACCGCGACGGCGACCGGGGCATGATCGAGCAAATGCTTGTATTTGTCGTTCTCGATCGCCAGTGCAAGCTTCGACGAACCCAGAAGCTGGTCGACCCTCTGGGAGGACGGGATGCCGTCGTCGGCGCTCATGCGCTCACCTTGTTCATGGCCAAACCATGAAGAAGCGCGGCAAGAAACGCAACGCAAAAGCCGACGGCATCGAATGGAACTTTACGCCCACCATTTCGACGGCGTGAAGCGCCCCGCCGCCTGCTCGATCACCTCGCCCAGCGAGAACAACGTCTCTTCATCGAACGGGCGCCCGATCAATTGCAGGCCGAGCGGCAACGCTTGCGAGTCGGTGCCGGCGGGAACCGCGATTCCCGGCAGCCCCGCCATGTTCACCGTCACAGTGAAGATGTCGTTCAGGTACATCTCCACGGGGTCGGCGCCCTTTTCGCCGATGCCGAAGGCCGCGGTGGGTGTTGCCGGCGTCAGGATCGCGTGCACGCCCTTGGCGAAACAGTCCTCAAAATCCTTCTTGATCAGGGTACGGACCTTTTGCGCGCGCAGATAATACGCATCGTAGTAGCCGGCCGAGAGCACGTAGGTGCCGATCATGACGCGGCGGCGGACTTCGGCGCCAAAGCCTTCGGCGCGGGTGTTCTCGTACATCTCGCCGATCGTGCGGCCGGGCACGCGCAAGCCATAACGCACGCCATCGTAGCGCGCCAAATTCGACGAGGCCTCCGCCGGCGCGACAATGTAATAGGCAGGCAGTGCGTATTTGGTGTGCGGCAGCGACACCTCGACCAGCTCGGCGCCCGCCGCCTTCAGCCAGGCCGCGCCCTCGATCCAGAGCTTGTCGATTTCGGCAGGGCTCCCGTCGAGACGGTACTCGCGGGGAATTCCGATCTTCATGCCCTTGACGGACTTTCCGATCGCCGCCTCGTAGTCCGGCACCTCGCGATCGACCGATGTGGTGTCTTTGGGATCGTGACCGGCCATCGAGCGCATCAGGATCGCGGCGTCACGCACATTGCGCGCGATCGGGCCGGCCTGATCGAGCGAGGACGCGAACGCGACGATGCCCCAGCGCGAACAGCGGCCATAGGTTGGCTTCATGCCGACGGTCGCGGTGAACGCCGCCGGCTGGCGGATCGAACCGCCGGTATCGGTTGCGGTCGCGCCCATGCATAACAGCGCCGCCACCGCCGACGCCGAGCCGCCCGATGAGCCGCCCGGCACCAGATGCGCGCCTTCGATCTGGCCGCTCGCTGCCGCGCCGACGTTGGAGCCTGCCCGCCGCCACGGATTGACCACCGGGCCGAAGCAGGAGGTCTCGTTCGACGAGCCCATCGCAAACTCGTCATTGTTGAGTTTGCCGAGCATCACAGCACCGTCGCGCCAAAGCTGCGAGGTCACGGTGGATTCGTAAGGCGGCACGAAATTGCCGAGGATTTTCGAACAGGCGGTGGTGCGCACGCCCTTGGTCGCGAACAGATCCTTGATGCCGAGCGGTATGCCGCCGAGCGGACCGCCCTCGCGCTTTGCGATCCTGGCATCGGCCGCGCGCGCCATGGCGCGGGCCTGATCCGGCGTTTCCAGCACAAAGGCATTGAGCGCGCGCGCCGCCTCGATCGCGCTGAGGTGCGCGTCGGTCAATTCGAGTGACGTAAAGGATTTGTTCGCGAGGCCGGTTCTGGCCTCGGCGATCGTTAGCGATGTCAAATCGGTCATTTATCAACCGGGCTGCAGAAGAACGGCGACAGCGTCTTGTCGTTGGCCGGGTCGTCGCGCAACATTGGGTGGTTGGCCTTGTCGGCCGCTTCGAGCTGATCGAGCACGGCGTCCATCGCCTTGTCGGGATCGGCGGCCTTGCCCTGACGCTCCATGGCGTCGAGATAATTCATGTAGGCCGCGTAGGCCTTTTCATCGTCGCAGAGCAGACACATCGGATTTCCCGTCTCGAGGGCTCTTTATATTTGACGCGCTTTCTTCACGCGAACCGGTACCCACTTCGCTTGAAAACGCTTTCCTATTCGACGACTTTCGGCACCAGAAAGAAATGGTCCTGGGTCTCCGGCGCATTGGCAACCACCTCGTCCGCGATCCCGCCATCATTGACCACGTCGGGCCGCTTCTTCATTTCCATCGGCATCACCGAGGTCATCGGTTCGACCCCATCGACATTGACTTCCCTCAACTGCTCGACAAAGGCCAGCATCGCGTTCAATTCGCCCTGCAGATGCTCAACTTCCAACTCAGCGACCGCAATTCGCGCCAGATGCGCAATGCGGCGAACGGTGGCAGCGTCAACGGACATTATATAAGGCCTCAACCCGGGAATTAAGCCCGCCGTATAGCAGAGTGGCCTTTTGCGCCGCAACCCGGGGGAGCCGCCGCCCCGAATAGGGCCGACGCCCTCCAGACCGGTTCGGAATACGGCATTTCGAGTGCGAAACCCTCCTGAAGAAACCATTTTGGACCCCCGGCGCAGTCGTCCTGAAACAGTCGAAGGGTCTATTCGCCCTGCACCAAAGAATTTGGAGGCTGTGTCATGTGGACCATCGAGAATGACAGTTCCCGATCAGACGGCTGGGACCCCGCCCTCTGGTCGATGGGTGCGGCGTTCGCCGTCGCAGTTGTCTACCTCGCCTGCCTGAGCTGACGAAAGCGAGGCGAAATCATGTCCCAGGCGAAAGTCCTTCAGGAAAGAGCGGAAATGTTCGAACGGCGCGCCGAAAATGCCACCGATCCCATCTCGAAACATCATTACAAAGAGATGGCCGCGCATTATCGATCGCTTGCCGCCGAGCATTTGGACGTCAAGCGCGACGAGCCGGCGCACTAGAGCCTTTTCCGTTCCGATAGAATCGGAACGGAGGCTCTAATTCTTAATTTGACGCGTTTTCTTCACGCGAACCGGTATCCACTTCGCTCGAAAACGCTCTAATCACGTCAATCACATCGTCGGCGGACTGAGATCGACGCTGCAGCGTGCCTACGCACCGAGCGCGCTGAGCCGCGCCAGTGCGGCACCGGCCAACGCACGGGTCAGGTCCGCTGCCGGCATTTCGCGGCCGAGCCGAACCGCCTGGCCTGCCCACAGATTGGTGAAATCGACCTTGCCGAGCTTCTCCGAGGCCGCCTTCAGCGGTCCATGTGCGGTCGCGGCATGGGGGAACGCCGGTGCGTCCGGCGAAATCGGCCCGACCTCGCGCATCACCCGGTTGGCAACGCCACGGGCCGGACGGCCGGTCATGACATTGGTGATGACGGTGCTGTCATCCCGCGCCTGGGCCAGGGCGGTACGCGCCGGCGCCGTCACTTTGGATTCCGGGCAACGCAGATAGGCGGTGCCGATCTGCACCCCAGCCGCCCCCAGCGCGAATGCCGCCGCGATGCCGCGCCCGTCGGCGATGCCACCGGCCGCGATCACCGGAACCCTCACCGCATCAACCACCTGGGGCACCAGCGCGAAGGTACCGGGCTGCTCATGGATGTTTTCGGTCAGGAACAT
Source organism: uncultured Pseudomonadota bacterium (assembly GCA_963727225.1). Classification (GTDB taxonomy): domain Bacteria; phylum Pseudomonadota; class Alphaproteobacteria; order Rhizobiales; family Xanthobacteraceae; genus Bradyrhizobium. The sequence continues at coordinate 42,040 of CAVSFN010000016.1, forward strand.
GCCGCGATGGCCGCCGGCTTCGGCGCCTTGCGCGATGATGGCGTCGGCGCCGTTTTCCTCGAGCCAGATCGCTTCCCTCACAATGGTCGCGCTCGCGATTACCGTGCAGCCGGCGGCCTTGACGCGCTTCAACAGCGCCTGATCCGGCAGGCCGAAATGGAAGCTCACGACTTCCGGCTTCAGCTCCTCGACCAGCGCGCACATCGCGGCATCGAACGGCGCGCGGTTGGCGGCGTTGACGGGCGCCGCCGGGTCAAGCCCCAGCTCCTGATAATAAGGCGCGAGGCGCTTTTTCCATCCGGCCTCGCGCTGCGGATCGGCATCGACAGCCTTGTGGCAGAAGAAGTTCATGTTGACCGGCGCCGACACGCGCTGGCGGATGATGTTGACCTGCTCGCGCGCTTTCTCGACCGACAGCATCGCGCAGGGCAGCGAGCCCAGCGCCCCGCCCTGTGCGGCCGCGATCACCAGGTCCGCGTCCATGATTCCGGCCATTGGTGCCAGAACAATGGGAAATTCGGTCTTGAAGAGAGCAAGAAGTCGGCGGTCCGGCCACATGATCAGCTCATTTCGGGTTGATGGGGGATCGGCGTGGGCGTCTATGCCCAGGGCCTCCACAAGATTAGCACCCCCGGCGCGGCGGAGCTATGCCAAGTGTTGCTGCCTGACGCCCCAGCGCCGCAGCGCGACGACGGCCCAGACGGCTTCGACCAGCCCGAACGGCCAGGCGCCCTGCAGGAATCCGTAGATCGAACCGAGCGCACAGGCGACGGCAAAAGCGAGGATGAACCAATGGCTGCGGTGCTCCAGCGCGTAGCATACGAGCATCGCGGTGACCGCGAAGAGGCCAAATAGACTGAGGGCATCCATCGGTTGATCTTCCCCGCTTCGTCAATGGGTACGAAGAGATGGTATTCTCCGCGCGACCGAGCTGATCTCATTTGCGACGCGAGCCAAGCATGTCCACGGCGATCCCCACCATCACGACATCTCGCCTGATTCTTCGGCCGTTGGATCTCACCGACGTCGATGCCGTGCAAGCACTTTTCCCGCGCTGGGAAATCGTGCGGTTCCTGGCCACGCACGTTCCATGGCCCTATCCGACTGACGGCGCCTTGACCTTCATTCGCGACGTAGTACTTCCGGCGATGCGGCAAGGAACGGAGTGGCATTGGTCAATCCGGCCGAAGCCCACGCCTGAACAATTGATCGGCGTGATTAGCCTAAGGGACAAGCCGGACGACAACAGAGGCTTTTGGCTCGATTCCAATTGGCATGGTCAGGGATTGATGACGGAAGCGAGCGTCGCGGTCACCGACTACTGGTTTGAAACTCTTGCGCGGCCCGTTCTTCGCGTACCGAAGGCGATCCCGAACAAGCCATCCCGCCGCATCTCCGAGCGTAGCGGCATGCGCGTGATCAAAACCGAGGATCGGGACTATATATCAGGTCGCTTTCCCTCGGAGATTTGGGAAATCACACGCGAAGAGTGGCGCAGACGACCCCGCTAGACGCTCGCGGCTTTGCGTGACCCACGGGGAGCGTGTTATGCGGAACGCCATGCCTGCGCTCATCTTACCGCTGATCGACGCCGTCGCGCACTGGCCTGCGCGCGGCGCGCTGGTCGGGCTGGATCTGGGCACCAAGACCATCGGGGTTGCGGTATCCGATCCCGATCGCAGGCTCGCAACCGGCGTCGAGACCATCCAGCGCAAGGCCTTCAAGGCCGATGCGGCGCGCCTGCTCGCGGTCGCCGGTGAACGCAACGCCGTCGGCTTCGTGCTGGGTCTTCCCATCAACATGGACGCCAGCGAGGGCCCGCGGGCGCAATCGACCCGCGCCTTCGCCCGCAATTTTTCAAAGCTCACCACGCTCGCGATCGCACTCTGGGACGAGCGGCTCTCCACCGTCGCGGTCGAGCGCGAGTTGATCGGCATGGATATGAGCCGCGCCCGGCGCGCCGAGGTGATCGACGAACACGCCGCGATCTTCATCCTGCAGGGCGCGCTCGATCGGCTGGCGAAGCTGCGCGACATGCGCTGATGCGTCAGCTCCCCGCCAGCAACATCGTCTGCACCACCGCGCCCAGATTGTTGAGGCCGTGCAAGACCGCCGTCAGCCAGATCGAATGGCTGCGATAGCGGAGATAGCCGAGCAACAGGCCGATCGAGAACACTTCGCCGAGGAAGAACCAGTCGTATTGCAGATGCAGCGCGGTCCACACCAGCGACGACAGCAGGATGGCGCCGCCGGGCCGCAGCGCCGTTTCCGACCAGCCGCGGTAGAGAAAACCGCGCGCGAAAAACTCCTCCGTGATCGGGGCCGCGACGCAGAACGCGATGACCAGAAGCCATAGCGCGCTGTCGGCGCGCGCCAATTCCAATACTTCGCCCATGAATCCGGGGGTCACCTCGCGCCCGGTCAGGCGCGACACCAGATCCCACCCCATGACCACCACGAACAGGGCGACGACGCCGATCAGAACATTGGTCCACGAGGTCCAGCGCAGCGCCAGATAATCGGCGAATGGTGTGCGCGACAGACGGATCGCGACCCATAAAGCTGCGAGAACGGCGGGCAGGCCCGTGATCACGGAGATTGAAATCGTGAGACCATCGCCGAGCACATGGATCGCAGCGGCAACATCGATCGGTCCCTGCTGCCGCAAGACAAAGTAGGCGACGACAGCGATTTGCCCGACAAACATCGCGGCGAACACGAACAGGCCCCAGAGGAGAGTGCCCCAGAATTTCCAGACACGCGGCGGGCGTTGGCTTGGGATCGCCGGCACAGCCGTAACCGGGTCGTCGGATATTTCGAGGGAATCCATCAACTGGCTTTCAAGTTTGAATTGACGTCACGGCAGCGCCCGCTGCAGCAGGCCCCGGATATCGTCGTTGCCGAGATCGACGGCGCCGTACATGCTGGCGTGATTTTCGACCAGCCGCGTGCTTGCGAACAATTCCGCATGATGCGGCGAGACCTTGTTGAGTGCCGCCGCCGCGGCCAGCAGCGCCAGCTTCTCGACGGCCAGCCGCGCCACCCGTTCGCTGTCCGGCCGGCGGAACGCCTTGCCGATCGACGCCACCGCATCGGCAGCACCAGGCAATCCCCTGGCTTCCTCGGCGAGGCCCTGCAGCACCGCCGATGCTGCTTCCATCTCGCGCGACAACGCCCGCAGCACGTCGAGGCACATCACATTGCCGGAGCCTTCCCAGATCGCATTGACCGGCGACTCCCGGTAATGCCGTGCCAGGATGCCCTCCTCGACATAGCCGTTGCCGCCGAGGCACTCCATCGCCTCGTAGAGGAATCCCGGCGCGCTCTTGCACACCCAGTATTTGATGGCAGGCGTCAGCAGCCGCATGAACGCCGCTTCATTGGGATCAACAGGCGCGCGGTCGAAAGAGCGGCACAGCCGCATCACCAGCGCGATCGAGGCCTCGACATGCAGCGCCATGTCGGCAAGCACGGCCTGCATCAGCGGCTGATCGGCAAGATGCTTCTGGAATACGCTGCGATACCGGGCGTGATGCAGCGCGTGCGCGAGGCCGGACCGCATCAGCCCGGCGGAGGCAATCGCGCAGTCCTGCCGCGTCAACTGCACCATCTGGATGATGGTGCGAATGCCCTTGCCCTCGTCGCCGACGCGCATCGCATAGGCGCCCGCGAATTCGACTTCGGAGGAGGCATTGGAGCGGTTGCCGAGCTTGTCCTTCAGCCGCTGAAACTGAATGGCGTTGACCGAACCATCCGGCACAAAGCGCGGCATGAAGAAGCAGGTCAGCCCCTCATCCGCCTGCGCCAGCACCAGGAATGCGTCGCACATCGGCGCCGACATGAACCATTTATGCCCGGCGATGCGATAGGCATCGCCGTCGCGCTCCGCGCGCGTCATGTTGCTGCGCACGTCGGTGCCGCCCTGCTTCTCGGTCATGCCCATGCCCAGCGTCATGCCGCGTTTTGTCGGCCACGGCGCAAAGGTCGGGTCGTAGGAGCGCGTGCCTATGACAGGCATCGTCTTCGCCAGCAGATCCGGCTGCGCCGCCAGCGCCGCGACCGACGCGCGGGTCATCGTGATCGGACACAGATGGCCGGTCTCGACCTGGGCCGCCATATAGAATTTCGCGGCACGCACGACTTCGGCGGCACCTCCGGCCGGCTTGCCTTCCGCGCTCCAGGTCGAATTGTGGATGCCGGCATGGGCGCTGCGCGCCATCAGCTCGTGATAGGCCGGATGAAACTCGACTTCGTCGCGCCGGTTGCCGCGCGCATCGAATGTCCGCAGCTTGGGCGTGTTCTCGTTGGCGAAGCGACCGCGCGCCGCCATGTCAGCCGAACCCCAATGCTGCCCGAACTCGGACAATTCCTTTTCGGCCGCCGCCCCGCCGTTGGCCGCGACCGCTTCCGCCAGCGACTTGTCGAGCCGAAACAGATCGACGTCCTCGAACGGCGGCGACTGGTTGAACACTTCGTGGGTCGCGGATGATGATGGGGTCATAGGCCGTTTCCTGGGATATCGGGGAACGAGCTTACGCCGGAAAGCGCGCCGTTTCACGCCGACTCAATCAACGCTGTCGCGCTGTGATCGGGAAATCATAGGCCGCCCCGCCCGCGCCCGGCAGTGAAAAGTGCCACCACTCCTTCGAATAGTTCACAAAGCCTTGCCGGCCGATGGCGGACGGCCCGGCGTAGCGGATGTCCTGAAGGATGGTGGGATCGATGTCGCGGAGGAACACAAAGCCGCCGGGCAAGGCCTGCGTGCGCGCCGAAGCGGCACTTGCAAGGGCCGCGAGAGCGACCACAGCCGTTTTAACGAAAAGCAGTTTCCACATCGCCCTGACCGACTTGTTCCGACCGTCCCCGTCCTGTTCCCATAGTTAACAGAAGCAAGACGTGGATCGCCGGGCTTGACGAGAATGGGACATCTTAAGGGGATAACTCGCTTGCGCCCTCTTCGCCCTTGCCCCGCCGGTCATCTCTGCCTATAGCTCTGGTTTTAATGACCACTGCATCGAAATCGACCTTCGTCCTCGGTCACCGGCACCTGCTGGGAATCGAGGGCCTTTCCGCTGCCGATATTACCGGCCTGCTCGACCTCTCCGAAGAGTATGTCGAGCTCAATCGCCAGGTCGACAAGAAGCGCACTTCGTTGCGCGGTCGCACCCAGGTCAACCTGTTCTTCGAGGCCTCGACCCGAACCCAGTCCTCGTTCGAAATCGCCGGCAAGCGGCTCGGCGCCGACGTCATGAACATGTCGGTATCCTCGTCGTCGATGCGCAAGGGTGAAACCCTGATCGATACCGCGGTGACGCTGAACGCCATGCATCCGGACATTCTGGTGGTGAGGCATCACGCCTCCGGCGCCGTCGAATTGCTGGCGCGCAAGGTCGACGGCTCGGTGATCAACGCCGGCGACGGCGCCCACGAACATCCGACCCAGGCGCTGCTCGATGCGCTCACCATCCGCCGCAACAAGGGCCGGCTCGAAGGGCTGGTGATTGCGATCTGCGGCGACGTGATGCATTCGCGGGTGGCGCGCTCCAATATCCTGCTGCTCAATACCATGGGCGCCCGCGTCCGCGTGGTGGCGCCCTCCACGCTGCTGCCGCGCGGCATCGAGCGGATGGGTGTCGAGGTGGCCCGCGACATGCGCGAGGGACTTGAAGGCGCCGACATTGTCATGACGCTGAGGCTGCAGCGCGAGCGCATGAACGGCTCGTTCGTGCCGTCGAGCCAGGAATATTTCCATTATTTCGGCCTCGACCAGAAGAAGCTCGCCTACGCCAAGCCCGACGCGCTGGTGATGCATCCGGGGCCGATGAATCGGGGCGTCGAGATCAACTCGATCGTCGCCGACGGCGCGCAATCGCTGATCCGCGAACAGGTGGAAATGGGAGTGGCGGTGCGGATGGCGGTGCTCGAGGCGCTCGCCCGCAACCTGCCGAACGCGTGACATCATGCTGACTGACCGCCGCCCGATCCTGCTTGCCAACGCCCGTCTGATCGATCCGTCGCGCGATTTCGACGGCATCGGCGACGTCTTGATCGCCGACGGCACCATCCGCGAGAGCCGGCGCGGCATCGGTGCTGCCGGGGTGCCTGAAGGCACCGACATCATCAATTGCACCGGCAGGATCGTGGCCCCCGGCCTGATCGACATGCGCGCCTTTGTCGGCGAGCCCGGCGCCAGCCACCGCGAGACATTCGCATCGGCAAGCCAGGCCGCGGCCGCCGGCGGCATCACCACCATCATCTGCCAGCCCGATACCTCGCCGGTGATCGACAATTCGGCGACGGTGGATTTTGTCCTGCGCCGCGCCCGCGACACCGCCATCGTCAACATCCATCCGATGGCGGCGCTGACCAAGGGCATGCGCGGCGAAGAGATGACCGAGATCGGCCTGTTGAAAGCCGCCGGCGCGGTGGCGTTCACCGATGGCGACCGCAGCGTCACCAATGCCCAGGTGATGCGGCGGTCGCTGACCTATGCCCGCGATTTCGACGCGCTGATCGTGCACCACACCGAAGATCCCGATCTGGTCGGCGAAGGCGTCATGAACGAGGGCGAGTTCGCCGCCCGGCTGGGCCTCGCCGGCATTCCCAATGCCGCCGAAGCCGTGATGCTGGAGCGCGACATGCGTCTCGTCGCGCTGACCGGCGGGCGCTACCATGCCGCGTCGCTGACCTGCATCGAATCGCTGGAAATTCTCCAGCGCGCCCGCGACGCCGGGCTGAAGGTCAGCGCCTCGGTGTCGATCAACCATGTGACGCTGAACGAAAACGACATCGGTCCCTATCGGACCTTCCTGAAGCTCTCGCCGCCGCTGCGCACCGAGGATGACCGCCTCGCGCTGGTCGCAGCAGTCGCCTCCGGGTTGATCGACGTCGTGATGTCCGACCACAATCCGCAGGACGTCGAGGTGAAGCGGCTGCCGTTTGCGGAGGCCGCTTCCGGCGCGATCGGCCTTGAGACCATGCTGCCGGCGGCGCTGCGGCTGATTCACAATGGCGAGATGGATTTCAAGACCCTGATCCGCGCGATGTCGACGCGCCCGGCCGAACTGTTGGGCCTGCCCGGCGGATCGCTGCGCGCGGGCTCGCCCGCCGACGTGATCGTGATCGATGCCGATACGCCATGGGTGCTCGATCCCGCCGATCTCAAATCGCAATGCAAGAACACGCCGTTCGACGACGCGCGGTTCTCGGGCCGCGTCGCGCGCACGATTGTCGGCGGACGGACGGTGTACGAGCATGTCTGAAGTGTTTTCAAGCAACGGAAGGTGCTGCGATGTCACCTGAAACCTTGCTGCCGGCAGCGTTCATCGTCGGCTATCTGCTCGGCTCGATTCCATTCGGGCTGATCCTGACGCGATTTGCCGGCACGCCGGATCTTCGCTCGATCGGCTCCGGCAATATCGGCGCCACCAACGTGCTGCGCACCGGGCGCAAGGGCCTCGCCGCGGCGACGCTGATCTGCGACATGCTGAAAGGCACGCTGGCGGTGCTGATCGCGGGCTATTTCGGCGGACCTGATGCTGCGATGCTGGCGGCGCTGGGCGCCTTTCTCGGCCATCTGTTTCCGGTCTGGCTCAGGTTCAAAGGCGGCAAGGGCGTCGCGGTCTATATCGGCGTGCTGATCGGGCTGTTCTGGCCGGCGGCGGTGGTGTTTTGCGTGCTGTGGCTCGCGATCGCGGCGATCTCGCGCTATTCGTCGCTCGCGGCGCTGGTCGCGAGTGTCGTCACCCCAATTTACCTGTGGTGGTTCGGCCATCTCGCACTGGCCTTATTGTTCGCTGTGCTGACGCTGTTGTTGTTCTACATGCACCGCGCCAACATCGCGCGGTTGCAGGGGGGAACCGAGACACGGATCGGACAGAAGTAAGCCGCGGCGGCTCTCATACCCCCCTTCCCCGCCTCCTCGCCTTGATCCATTCTGTCCCGCGGGGGGAAAGCGTGGACACCAAAACCTCAATCACCACCAATCTCACCGACGAGCAGCGGATCGACTGGCTGCGGCTGATCCGTTCCGATCGGGTCGGGCCTCACACGTTCCGCTCGCTGGTGAATCATTTCGGCAGCGCGCGCGCCGCACTCGACCGCCTGCCCGATCTGGCGCGCCGCGGCGGCGCTTCGCGTCCCGGCCGGATTTGCAGCGAAGCCGATGCACGCGCCGAACTCGCCGCCAGCCGGAAGCTCGGCGTCAGCCTGGCCGCGCCGGGTGAAGCCGGTTATCCGCCACGCCTCGCGGTACTTGACGATGCGCCTCCCCTGCTCGGCGTGCGCGGCGCTCTGGATGTGCTGATGCGGCCGGTGATCGCGATCGTCGGCTCGCGCAATGCCTCAGGCGCCGGCCTCAAATTCGCGGGCACGCTGGCGCGCGATCTCGGCGAGGCCGGTTTCGTCATCGCCTCGGGACTGGCGCGCGGCATCGATCAGGCTGCGCATCGCGCCAGCCTCGCCAGCGGCACCGTGGCGGTGCTGGCCGGCGGCCACGACAAGATCTATCCGCCCGAGCACGAAGACTTGCTCGCCGCCATCGTCGGCACGAACGGCGCTGCGATTTCGGAAATGCCGCTCGGCCATGTGCCGCGCGCCCGCGATTTTCCACGGCGCAACCGGCTGATCTCAGGCGCAGCGCTCGGTGTCGTCGTGGTCGAGGCCGCATTTCGCTCGGGATCGCTGATCACGGCACGGATCGCCGCCGAACAGGGCCGCGAAGTGTTCGCGGTGCCGGGCTCGCCGCTCGATCCGCGCGCCGCCGGCACCAACGATCTGATCAAACAGGGCGCGACGCTGACCACCGAGGCGTCCGACGTCATCAATGCAGTCGAGCCGATCATGGGACGGCCGATCGAACTCCGCGAACCGGACAACGATGAGCCGCTGGATGTCGACCCGGCGGCGAGCGATCGCGCGCGGATCATCGATCTGCTCGGACCAAGCCCGGTTCTGCTCGACGATCTGATTAGGATGGCCGAAACCTCGCCGGCGATCGTGCGCACCGTGCTGCTCGAGCTTGAACTCGCCGGACGGCTGGAGCGCCATGGCGGCGGATTGGTGTCGCTGATCTAACCCGCGACCCGATCATGCGGCGGACCGGCCGTCGTTGCGGCCATCGAACCGCGCCCGCGCGCTTTCGATCTCCGCCTGATGCTCGGCGGCCCAGGCTCCCAGTGCTTCCACTGGCTGCCACAGCCCGCGCCCGAGATCGGTCAGTTCGTAATCGACCCGTGGCGGAATGGTCGGGAACACGGTCCGGGTGACGAGACCATCCCGCTCCAAACCGCGCAGCGTCAGGGTCAGCATCCGCTGCGAGATGCCGCCGACCATCCGCTTGAGTTCGTTGAAGCGTCGCGGGCCGCCTCCGAGCAGCCTGATGATGAACACGCTCCATTTGTCGCCGACCCGCGCCAGCACCGAGGCGACGCCGCGGCAGTCGCTGTCGAGATGGGCGTTGGGCGGCAGGACAGGCACTTTGATGTGCTCAGGTTTCAACGGTGTGCTCGGGTTTCAAAAATGTGCGTTCTTGCGGGGTTTGCGGACAGTCACTCATATAGTCTCAGTTACAAACATATACCAAGGGTGACCCTCATGAAACTCCTGCATATCAATTCCAGCGTGCTTGGCCCTCACTCCGTCAGCCGGCAGGTTTCCGCCGCTATCGTGGACCGTCTGGCTAAAGCGACCCCTGGCCTTGAAATCGTCTATCGCGACCTTACGCTGACACCGCTGGCGCACCTTTCCGGCTCTCATCTTGCCGCAGGGCAAGGTGCTGTGCCCGAAGCCGCCCTCCAGCCAGACCTCGCCGCCGGTCAGGCGGTATTGGACGAATTTCTGGCCGCCGACATCGTGGTGCTCGGCGCGCCCATGTACAATTTCACGATCCCGAGCCAGCTCAAGGCCTGGATCGACCGCATCGTGGTGGCAGGAAAGACCTTTAAATACGGCGCGCAGGGCGCCGAGGGCCTCGCCGGCAACAAGCGCGTCATTATCGCGATCTCGCGCGGCGGCTTCTACGGCGCCGGCACGCCGGCGGCGGTCGGCGAACATCTGGAGACCTATTTGCGCTGGGTATTCGGCTTCATCGGGGTCGCCAACCCCGAATTTATCTCGGCCGACGGAATCCAGGTCGGACCCGAACACCGCGAGAAAGCGCTGGCCAGCGCGTTGCAGGCGGCCACCAATCTCCACGCGGCATAAGCGAAACGAGACATCGCCCGCCGTCGTGGAACCACGGCGGCGGGCTGATGATCGATGTTCGTTCGAAGCTGCGGTTATCCGCGATAGATCGGCGCGCCGGCCGGCCCGCGCGGTTGCCGATTTTTGCCAGCGGATGCGCGGGCTCCGCCGGTCGCTTTTTTTCTTGGTCAAAGATTACATCCGGCATCGTGTTTTTAAAAGAAAACGCCCCTTTCAGACTGCAACTATGGGATGCATTTTACAACTTTTTTGACACTATGCCTTGACCGTCTGGGGCCTCTTCAACATCTGTCGATTTGACAGGGGCCTCCGCTGCACCCATGTTCGAAATGAAACGGCCGACGCGAATCCCGCGGAACCGGCCTTTATTTTTCCCGTAAGCCATTGGAATGACATGAATATCGTCATTGTCGAGTCGCCGGCGAAAGCCAAGACGATCAACAAATATTTGGGCGCGTCCTATGAGGTTCTGGCCTCTTTCGGTCACGTCCGCGACTTGCCGGCCAAGAATGGATCGGTCGATCCGGACGCCAATTTCCAGATGATCTGGGAGATCGATCCCAAGGCGGCCGGCCGACTCAACGACATCGCCAAGGCGCTCAAGGGCGCCGACCGTCTGATCCTCGCAACCGACCCGGATCGCGAGGGTGAAGCGATCTCGTGGCACGTGCTGGAGGTCCTGAAGGAAAAGCGCGCCATCAAGGATCACAAGATCGAACGCGTGGTGTTCAACGCCATCACCAAGCAAGCGGTGACGGACGCGATGAAGCACCCGCGCCAGATCGATGGCGCGCTGGTGGACGCCTATATGGCGCGCCGCGCGCTGGACTATCTGGTCGGCTTCACGCTCTCGCCGGTGCTGTGGCGCAAATTGCCGGGCGCGCGCTCGGCGGGCCGGGTGCAGTCGGTCGCGCTGCGGCTGGTCTGCGACCGCGAACTCGAGATCGAGAAATTCGTGCCGCGTGAATACTGGTCGCTGGTGGCGACATTGACGACGCCGCGCGGCGATGCGTTCGAGGCCCGTCTGGTCGGCGCCGACGGCAAGAAGATTCAGCGCCTCGACATCGGCACCGGCGCCGAGGCGGAAGACTTCAAGAAGGCGATCGAGAGCGCCAATTTTTCGGTTTCCACCGTTGAAGCCAAACCGGCGCGGCGCAATCCGCAGGCGCCATTCACGACCTCGACGCTGCAGCAGGAAGCCAGCCGCAAAATGGGCTTTGCGCCCGCCCACACCATGCGGATCGCGCAGCGGCTTTACGAGGGCATCGATATCGGCGGCGAGACCACCGGCCTCATTACCTATATGCGAACCGACGGCGTGCAGATCGACGCCTCGGCGATCACCCAGGCGCGCAAGGTGATCGGCGAGGATTACGGCAATGCCTATGTGCCGGACGCGCCGCGCCAGTACCAGACCAAGGCCAAGAACGCGCAGGAAGCGCACGAAGCCATCCGGCCCACCGACTTGTCTCGCCGGCCGGCCGATATGCGCCACCGCCTCGATGCCGATCAAGCCAAGCTCTATGAACTGATCTGGATTCGCACAATCGCAAGCCAGATGGAATCGGCCGAACTGGAACGCACGACGGTAGATATCGCGGCGAAAGCGGGCTCCCGCGTGCTGGACCTGCGGGCCACCGGCCAGGTGGTGAAATTCGACGGCTTTCTCGCGCTCTATCAGGAAGGCCGCGACGATGACGGCGATGACGAGGACAGTCGCCGCCTCCCCGCCATGAGCGAAGGCGAAGCGCTGAAGCGCAAGGATCTCGCCGTCACCCAGCATTTCACCGAACCGCCGCCGCGGTTCTCCGAAGCTTCGCTGGTCAAACGCATGGAAGAGCTCGGCATCGGCCGGCCCTCGACCTATGCCTCGATCCTGCAGGTCCTGAAGGACCGCGGCTACGTCAAGCTCGACAAGAAGCGCCTGCATGGCGAGGACAAGGGCCGCGTCGTGGTCGCGTTCCTGGAGAACTTCTTCGCGCGTTATGTCGAATATGATTTCACCGCCGCACTGGAAGAACAGCTCGATCGCATCTCCAACAACGAGATTTCCTGGCAGCAGGTGCTGCACGACTTCTGGGGCGACTTCATCGGCGCCGTCAACGAGATCAAGGATCTGCGCGTCACCCAGGTGCTCGATGCGCTCGACGACATGCTGGGACCGCACATCTATGCGCCGCGCGAGGATGGCGGCGATCCCCGGCAGTGCCCGACCTGCGGCACCGGCAAGCTCAACCTCAAGGCCGGAAAATTCGGCGCCTTCGTCGGCTGCACCAATTATCCGGAATGCCGCTACACCCGTCCGCTCGCGGCCGACAGCGAGGCCAGCGCCGACCGCATCCTGGGCAAGGATCCGGTGTCGGATCTCGAAGTGGTGGTCAAGGCCGGGCGGTTCGGTCCCTACATCCAGCTCGGCGAGCCCAAGGATTATGCCGAGGGCGAAAAGCCGAAACGCGCCGGCATTCCGAAGAACATGTCGCCCGGCGACATCGAACTTGGATCTCGCCTTGAAGCTATTGTCGCTGCCGCGCGAGATCGGCAAGCATCCGGAGACCGGCGAGCCGATCACCGCCGGGCTTGGCCGTTTCGGCCCCTTCGTGCGCCACGAGAAAACCTATGCCAGCCTCGAGGCCGGCGACGAGGTATTCGACATCGGATTGAATCGAGCCGTTACGCTGATCGCCGAAAAAATTGCAAAAGGCCCGAGCGGCCGCCGCTTCGGCGCTGATCCCGGCAAGCCACTGGGCGATCATCCGACCCTTGGCGGTGTCGCGGTCAAGAGCGGACGCTACGGCGCCTATGTCACGGCCGGCGGCGTCAATGCCACGATCCCCAGCGACAAGACCCAGGAAACCATCACGCTGCCGGAAGCCATCGCGCTGATCGACGAGCGGGTGGCAAAGGGTGGCGGCAAGCCGAAGCGGGGCGCCAGGAAGGCCAAAGCGGCAAAGCCGGCCAAGGTTGAAGCCGCGGCCAAGGCACCGAAGCCGGCCAAGAAGGCGGTTGCGAAAAAATCCGCGGCGAAGCCGAAATCCGATGCCGCCAGCAAGGCGCGCGCGCCGGTGACGGCGACGGCCACCACCTCGCCCGCCAAGGTCGCAAAACCCGTCGCCAAGAAGAGCGTCGGCAAGGCAAGCGGATAGAGTGGCCCGGCAGCGCGACAAGGGTTTTCCGGAGCGAGACGCCATTGTCGCATTCATCCGCGCGCATCCGGGTAAAGTCGGCACCCGCGAGATCGCGCGGGAATTCGGCCTCAAAAACGCCGACCGGGTCGAGCTGAAACGGATTCTGCGCGAACTCGCCGACCAGGGCGCGATCGCCAGGCAAGGCAAGAAGATCCACGAGCCGGCTGCCCTGCCGCCGACCGTGATGGCCGACATCACCGGCCGCGACAGCGACGGCGAATTGATCGCGACACCCACCGAGTGGGATGAGGTGGAAAGCGGCGAACCGCCGAAAATCCGCATCCATATTCCCAGACGTCCGCAGCCGGGCACCGCGGCTGGCGTTGGCGACCGCGCGCTGCTGCGCGTCGAAACGCCCGACGGCAGTGAAGGCGCGGTCTATCGCGGACGCGTCATCAAGGTGGTCGATCACGCCAAGACCCGCGTGCTCGGGATCTTCCGCGCCCTGCCCGGCGGCGGCGGACGGCTCATTCCGGTCGACAAGAAGCAGGCCGGCCGCGAATTGAATATCGCCAAGGCCGACAGCCATGGCGCCGAGGACGGCGATCTCGTCAGCGTCGATCTGGTGCGCACGCGCGGCTTCGGCCTCGCCTCCGGCAAGGTCAAGGAACGGCTGGGCTCGCTGGCGTCGGAGAAAGCGGTCAGCCTGATCGCGATCCACGCCCACGAAATTCCGCAAGCCTTCTCGCCCGCAGCGTTGCGCGAAGCCGAAGAAGCAAAACCCGCAACGCTCGCGGGCCGCGAAGACTGGCGCAAGCTGCCGCTGGTAACGATCGATCCGCCTGACGCCAAGGACCATGACGACGCGGTTCATGCCGAGCCGGACCCCGATCCAAACAACAAAGGCGGCTACCTCGTCACGGTCGCAATCGCCGATGTCGCGTTCTATGTGCGGCCGGGCTCGGCGCTGGATCGTGATGCGCTCACGCGCGGCAATTCGGTGTATTTCCCGGACCGCGTGGTGCCGATGCTGCCGGAGCGCATCTCCAACGATTTGTGCTCGCTGGTGCCGGGCGAGCCGCGCGGCGCGCTGGCGGTGCGGATGGTGATCGCGGCCGACGGCCGCAAGCGCTCGCACAGCTTTCATCGCATTCTGATGCGCTCGGCCGCCAAATTGAATTACGCGCAGGCCCAGGCGGCCATCGACGGCCGGCCCGACGATACCACCGGCCCCCTGCTCGATCCGATCCTGAAGCCGCTCTACGACGCCTACGCCACCGTGAAGCGCGCGCGCGACGAACGCGATCCGCTCGATCTCGACATTCCCGAGCGCAAGATCCTGCTGAAACCCGACGGCACCGTCGATCGCGTGATCGTGCCGGAGCGGTTAGATGCGCATAAATTGATCGAAGAATTTATGATTCTCGCCAACGTCGCTGCCGCCGAAATGCTTGAAAAGAAGGCTCTGCCGCTTATCTATCGGGTGCATGACGAACCGACGCTTGAGAAGGTTCACAACCTGCAGGAATTCCTGAAGACGCTGGATCTGCCGTTCGCGAAAAGCGGCGCCTTGCGGCCCGCGCTGTTCAACCGCGTATTGGCGCAGGTCAAGGGACACGATTCCGAACCGCTGGTGAACGAAGTGGTGTTGCGCTCGCAAGCCCAGGCTGAATACGCCGCCGACAATTACGGCCATTTCGGTCTGAACCTGCGGCGTTATGCGCATTTCACTTCGCCTATCAGGCGATACGCAGATCTGATCGTGCATCGCGCCTTGATCCGCGGCTTGGGCCTCGGCGAAGGCGCCCTCCCCGAGACCGAGACGGTGGAGACGTTGAGCGAGGTGGCCGCGCAAATCTCCGTCACCGAGCGCCGCGCGATGAAGGCCGAGCGCGAAACCGCCGACCGGCTGATTGCGCATTTTCTCGCCGACCGCATCGGGGCAAGTTTTCAAGGCCGTATCTCCGGCGTCACCCGCGCCGGACTGTTCGTCAAACTCAGCGACACCGGCGCCGACGGCCTGATCCCGATCCGCACGCTGGGCACCGAATATTTCAATTACGACGAGACCCGCCACGCGCTGGTCGGCTCGCGCAGCGGAGCCATGCATCGGCTGGGTGACGTCGTCGACGTTCGTCTGGTAGAAGCAGCCCCGGTAGCGGGCGCGTTGCGTTTCGAGCTATTGTCGGAAGGCCGCGTTGAGCCGCGCGGCAAAAGGCGTGATGGCGCGCGCAGCGACGCTGCGAAGGGTAAGCCGAACGCGCAGGCAAAAGCTGGTCCGGGCCGCACCCCGCGCAGAAAAGACCGCAAGCCTGGCAAGACCAAGCCCGGCAAATCGAGAAAGGGCCAATCATGGAAATCATGAGCACCGCGACCAAGATCTGGACCCGGGATCAGGCGATTGCCGAAAAGCGCGATGTTTGGACCGCGATGAAGCGCGGCTTTCGTGGCCGCTGTCCCCGCTGCGGCGAAGGCAAATTGTTTCGCGCCTTCCTCAAGGTCGACAACAATTGCTCGGTCTGCGGCCTCGACTTCACGCCACACCGCGCCGACGACCTGCCCGCCTATCTCGTCATCGTCATCGTCGGCCACATCGTGGTGCCGCTGGCGCTGATGATCGAAACCAATTATTCGCCGCCGGTGGCATTGCAACTGGCGATCTATCTGCCGCTCACGCTGGTGGCATCCTTGCTGCTGTTGCAACCGGTGAAAGGCGCTGTGGTCGGGATGCAGTGGGCGCTGCGCATGCACGGATTTGACGAACAAAATCCGGAAAAATAAATCCTCACGAACAAGAAACGCAAAAAAAGTTGCGGGAGCGAGATGAGCGAAGTCCAAAGAGACGAGAAAGACGAGAAGGAAGCCGACCATCACCCCTATCGCCGCCCCGTGGATGCCGCCACGCTGATCCTGGTCGATCGCACGGTCGCGACGCCGAAAGTTCTGGTCGGCAAACGCCATGACAAGGTGGTGTTCATGCCCGGCAAATTCGTCTTTCCGGGCGGGCGGGTCGACAAATCAGACAACCGCATTCCGGTGGCAGCACCAATCCCGAAACCACTCGAAGCCAATCTCGTGAAGGGCAGTCCCAGGATTACGCCGTCGCGGGCGCGCTCATTGGCGGTCGCCGCGATCCGCGAGGCCTGCGAGGAAACCGGGCTTTGCCTGGGACGCAAGAGCAACGGTGCTGCACCGGCGCTCGAAGGCCCATGGAAGCCCTTTAGCGAGGCAGGGCTGCTGCCTGACCCGTCCGGGCTGTTTCTGATTGCGCGCGCGATCACCCCGCCCGGCCGGGTGCGGCGGTTCGATACCAGGTTCTTCACCGCGGACGCCTCATCGATCGCCCACCATGTGCAGGGCGTGATCCATGCCGACGCCGAACTGGTGGAACTGGTGTGGGTCGAGATCGGATCGAAGCCGCTCGCCGACCTGCATCCGATGACACGAAATGTTCTCAACGAACTCGAAAAACGCCTCGCCACCGGCCCCTTGAACCACGATGCGCCAGTGCCGTTCTTCCATTTCTACGGCGGCAAGATGCACAAGGATGTACTGGGGGCAGCTTGAGTAGAGTACCACCCTCGCCGTCATTCCGGGATGCGCCCTTTTGGCGTGCTCAATCCCTATTCAAGACCTGCGCTTGTTCGGAATGAACGCATTTTTGCCGTCAAGTTCACCGGCTCACAATCAAAATATGGCTCTGTTGAGCCACCAAATGCAATAAGCGTCGCAGAACTTATATTGCACTAAACCGCTACGCGGTAGGGAGTCCGTCGGCGGATAGGGAAGTTGCTGGGGCGCGACTTATGAGCTGAGGCGCGCTTGTTCAGTGCAGTTTTCTCAATGTCTCAATGTCCGCTATGTCCCTGATAGCGACCATGGAGCGGACATGCCAGCAGCGGCGCAGGCTCCTTCGGTTTTCCCTTCGTTGCGTCCGTCGATGTCGCTCGGCAATCTCCTTACCAGTGCACTCCGATTGCTCGACGGGCTAAGTCTGATCGCGGATCGTGACGATTCTGAAATTCACCTGTTTTTTTGGGGTATGTTTGGCGGCTCGGGTTGTGGATTGAGCTTGGTTGATGGTTGTGTCGGGTTTTTTTTGACCCTGCTTTCATCGACGATAATCTTCTGCTTGCCGCCTTTCACGTTTGACCCCGCCTGAGCATGTGCGTACTGCGGTATCACGACTGTCGCCGCCAGCATCGCTACAACAATGAGCGTCTTCATCCGGACCCTCCGCATGTTTTTCATCTTACCAATTGTTCGGAGAACTATCTTTCATTTTCGAGAATTGGCGAACTTGATCTACATCAAGATCGATCGCTTGCTGGTGCGCGTCGCTGATATTTGCTCCGGCTCAGAAGCGGCATTGGTCTGAGCTTGGGCCAGGTCCGCTTCGCCTCTGCCGCTCCTGAAATGAGATTTCGTCTTGACTATCGCGATACTTGCGGGGCTCCCATCCCTTCGGCACGTCGATGCAAGGTGGTTTAGCCTCGCTTGGCTTGGTAGCGCCGCAGGATATATATTGACCGGGTCTGAGCTGTTTCTCTTGTGGGGTGCCTTGTCCGGTGGACGATTGCGTTCCCTTCGTCGACGATGATTGGGCGGCAGACAAATCCGTCCCGCCAGTCACGAAAGTCGCCGCAATTAATACAAGGAATATCTCTTCTTCATGTTCGCTCCTGGGCACGTCCTTCTTGCTTAGGACAAGGCGTAGGCCCCGCCACTCAGTTCCGAAAAGTGCTAAACGCAGATACCATTGAGGGAGTACGTCCGTGATCTGTTCCGGCTGCAATTATTGATCCATATCAAGTACCAATGAGGCGTCTAAAGCAGAATTTTACATTTGACGTTAGTCCTGGCTCAGGAGTAAGCCCCATGACCCGTTACAATCGACTTGGCGTGCTGACCGTTGCGTTGCTGTTCGCGCTGTCGCTCGGCGTCGGCAGCGCTCTTGCCGCCGGCGATCCAGAACCCCGCCCGATGCCCGAGCCAAAGGGCGGGAGAAACCGCCACCCGTTCCAAAGGGTGGGAAGAAAGAGGACAAGAGCAAGAAGAAATCCGAACAGGAATTCCGCGACGGCTATCGCGCCGCCTACGCGACGATCTATGACCGCAACGACTTTGCCGGAGCGATTTCTCAGCTGAAGGCGCTTGGCCATGACGACCGGGCCGACGTCGCCAACCTGATCGGCTATTCCTACCGCAAGCTCGGCAACTTTCAGGTGTCGCAGATCTGGTACGAGCGCGCACTGAAGGCCGATCCGAGCCACGTCAAGACCTGGCAGTATTACGGATTGTGGCAGCTCGAACGCGGCAACCGTGAACAAGCACAGTATCATTTGAACAAAATCGCGTCGCTGTGCGGGACCGAGTGCGTCGAATATCGCTCGCTCGCGGAGGCCCTCGACAAGGCGCCGGGCACCGGCCTGGTTTATTGAAGATCGGATGAGCTTTTCGAGACATTGAGCTGACGCATCGCCGCGACACGCAACTCGTCCTTTGTCAAGAATTTCGGCTGGCCGTTCTGCATGAATGGAAGCAAGCAGTCGCAGCATCGCCGCCGTTCTGCTGCGGCTTTCTCCAAGAGTTCCTGGCTTCGGATCCGGTACTCGACGCCGCGATGCTCCATGCAGCCGACCCCCGAGGATGACTATTGCTTTCGCGCTGTGTCGGGCCCCATGCATTGTTGCTGCAATAAATCTGCTGCAATAAATCTCCTGCACATGCGGTGGCAAGAATTGCAAATGGAATAAGCGTCGCAGAACCAATCTTGCACTAAGCCGCGACGCGGTAGGGAGTCCGCCGGCGGATAGGAAAGCTGCGTCGGCGACTACTTGTGAGACGCCCTTGTTGAGCGCAGCTTTCTCAATGTCCGCTTTGCCCCGGTGGTCTCGAAGCAGACATTGCGGCGTTCTGAGCGAAGGCCAGCTAAGGGCCAAGGCAGATTTTGCCCAGTCTGGCGCAAAGTGACGCTCTTTGTGATGGCAACGCAATGACGTCCAACACATTTTCCGCTGGTGCCGCCCACTTCCGGTCTACCGCCAACTCCAGATATGGCGCTGCGCTGAATAACTGGCGCTATGTGCCAATTCCAAACTCATGCAACGCAGCAATTCGGGTCCTTTGTCGGCGTCGGCAAGAACGTTCGGCGAAATTTCCGGATTGGCACAGGTCGCGTCCCCGCTTAACGTCCAAACCTATCAGTGGTCGGTCTAGCCGACGACAGCTTGTTTCGGCTCGGCACTTGGGCGTGATGAACCATGCGAGCAAGAGTTCCTGCCCTTGCGATCGCCGGCCTGTTCGCTGGCGCCGCCTTGCCCGCCATGGCGGAGCTCGGCCCCTGCAAGCGCGACGCGCGGGAGACGCCGCTGTGCGGCTCCGGTAAAGGCGCTGCGCGGGTCGTCCGCGATACCGTGTCGCCGGACAAGAAATTCGCGCTGGCCTGGCGCGATCCTGACAAGGACCCTGGCGACGTGATCGAGGACGACGCTGACCTCGAATTGCTCCTCATTCGCCTCGCCGACGGTGCTGTGCTGGCGAAAACCGACACCGATTATTTTCGCAACCCCGGGGTAGCCGCTAACCGGCGGGAGGAGTTCGCGATCTGGTCGCCGGACAGCCGAATGGTCATTCGCAAACTCGACGTGCGCTACGGCACCGGAGAGTTCACGCTGTACCGCATCGGCCCCGACGGCGCGCTTGCCGGAAACATTGACCTGACCAAGATTGTGGAGCCCGCGGCGCGCGCGCGGCTCAGCCGGATCGGTCGCGACCCCAGGGACTACATGCTTTCGATTGGCGAGAGCACGCTCGGCAATGACGGCACGCTGCGCTTTCCGGTCATCATGTTTGTCGTCAAGAAACAGACCGAGGTGGACTACAAGGTCGAAATGAAAGTGACACCCGGCAGGGCGCCCTTGCGCGCGCGCATCGTCTCGTTCCGGAAGACCCACGTGGTGGAGTGACGGTCCAAACAACGCAGTCTGGGTCAAAAGCGCTTTTTTGACCCTCTCCCGAGACAGTCCGGTCCGCCCCGATAAGCAGACATTTTTTGCATCCATCGCCATGTCTCAAAGGTGCCAAGCGGAAATTCCGACGTTACCAAGAATACCGCACCACGCCCGTGTCGGCGTAGCTCTTGGTATCGGACTGCGTTGAACGCATTATCGGCCGTCGTCAAACGTCTTTGCTGTAAGCAATAAAGGCTATCGCGCCGCAACATGACAAAGTCGCGTATCAAAGTATTGTACGTCCCTGCTCATTGCTGAAAACTGTCAACCGACGGCAGCTTCGTGTCCCTCTATGTCTGTAAACTTCAGGGAGAGAGATAAATAAAATGTGCGCAGGTGACGACAAAAATTGTCCGGACTTTGAATTGCACCACCACAAGTTCAAGGAAACCCTCGACCGGGAACGGCGGTCGTTCTTGAAATCCAGCTTTGCAGCGGCCGGTGGCGCAGCGGCGATGACCGCGGGCGGCATTTCTCTGGTGACGCCGCAAATGGCGGCTGCCGCAGAGAAGAACCAACCCGCCAAGCGGTCATATCACCATCTGCCCGCGAATGCCGATACAGTGCATTGGGGCTATTTCAGCAAGCAGCTGAAACCGCAGGTCGAGATCGACTCCGGCGATTTCATCACCATTGAGGCATTGACCCACCACGCCAATGACGATGCCGAGCGCATGGTGAAGGGCGATCCCGGCGCCGAGAGCGTGTTCCTGTGGACCAAGGAAAAGAAGGGCGTAAACCGGCGCGGCGCGGGACCGATGGATGCTTCGCTGTTCGGGCGTGGCGCCGGCGAGGGCCTTGGCGTGCACATCTGCACCGGACCGGTCTATGTGCGCGGCGCCCAGGAGGGCGACGTGATCGAGTTACGCATTATCGACGTCGCATTCCGGCCTACCGCCAATCCGAATTATCCCGGAAAGGCCTTCGGCAGCAACGCTGCCGCTTGGTGGGGCTTCCACTATAAGGACCTGCTCACCGAGCCCAAGCCACGCGAAGTAGTCACGATCTACGAGGTCGACGCTACCGGCGAACGCAACTGGGCGAAAGCCGTGTACAATTTCAGATGGACACCGCAGACCGACCCTTCCGGCGTAGTGCACAAAACCATCGACTACCCAGGTGTTCCCGTCGACCACTCCACGATCAAGGAGAACCACGGCATCCTGAAAAACGTGCGCATTCCGATACGTCCGCATTTCGGCGTCATCGGACTGGCGCCCAAGGAAGCCGATATCGTCGACTCGATTCCGCCGAGTTATACCGGTGGCAACATCGACAATTGGCGAATCGGTAAGGGCGCCACGATGTACTATCCTGTTGCGGTCGAAGGCGGCCTGTTGTCGGTGGGTGACTCGCATGCTTCGCAGGGAGATTCCGAGCTGTGCGGTACGGCAATCGAATGCTCGCTGAACGGCACCTTCCAGATTATCCTGCATAAGAAAGCCGACCTGGTTGGTACGGCTCTTGAGTCCCTCGATTATCCGATGCTGGAAACCAAGGACGAGTGGCTGGTACACGGCTTCAGTTTCGCAAATTATCTCGGCGAACTTGGCGACAAGGCACAGTCTGATATCTACTCGAAATCGTCGGTTGACCTCGCCTTGCGCGATGCGTTCCGCAAGATGCGCAGATTTCTGATGACGACAAAAAAGCTGACCGAAGATGAGGCCATCTCCCTAATCACGATTGGCGTTGACTTCGGTATCACGCAGGTGGTTGACGGTAATTGGGGCGTTCACGCGGTCATCAAGAAGGACATCTTCGCTGGCGGCGAGACCTGATCCATAACACTCGACGCGGCCGGTTCCGGTAGGAGCCTGGCCGCATCGGGCGCCATTTCGGGGCGGCTGTGCTGATTTCCGAAATGGCTCGAACTGAGAAGAACTCAGTTCGAGCATATGTTTTCCGCTTTACTCTCAAACTCGGACATCGCTCGATGCAGTCGGCATGTCTCAAAGTGCCAAAAGCGGCGGTCGGCACCACCGTGGGGAGATAGCGCCCCACCGGAGCGAAATGACGCGATGAGCCAAACTCGGAAGTGGACGCTTTCACTCAACATCGCGTCGGCGACGGGAATGTTGGTTGCACGGCAATGCCAAGCTTCCTGAGCCGTTCGCCAGACACCGCTATCGCAGGCTTGGCTTGCTGCTCGGCTTGGTGCCGCCGCCACCGCCGCCCGGGTTAAGGTTGCTGCTAGTGTCAAACGGATCGTTCGCGCTGGATCGCGTCAGGGGCGGAGGCCCCTTGGGGGCAGGATAGCCACCTTGGCCGGGAGGGGGACCGGCAAGGACCGTGGTGTTGGTCACGCCAGGCGAGCGGATGCTCAGGTTGGGCGATAGGTTGGCGGCACCGGCTGTGACACTGGCAAGCACGCCAGCCGCTGTCAGCAGTACAAGCGAGGACCGGGGTGACATGGTTCTCAGGGACATCCCTTTGTGTCGCCCTCCAAAGATTGGGTTCGATTTCCTGCTCGCACTTCCCAAATTCCCAACCAGGCCGAAACTCGGAAATCACCAGGCATACCGCACCACGCCCTTACCGGCGTAGCTGGCCATGACGCTGGAGAACTCGCCCTCAAACGTCGCCGCCGCCGACCAACCGTTCAGCCATTTCTTCTCGGCGGAGGCGGTGACAAGCGCGGAGTCGCTGGTCTGCGCGGCGCCGTTGACGACAAACGACGCGCCCGGCAACGTCTGGAACGTCGCACCGATAGTGCGGTCGGGGTTGAAATCGTGCGCCCAGGCAACACGTCCGCGCAGCGTGAAAATACCATCCTGCATCGCATATGATTTGTCGGTGCGCAGGCCGAGTTCGCTGCGCGTATCGGTGACACTCTTTGCGCCGTAGGCGAGCGCGAAGGTATTTGCGCCGACCACCGCCTGCTCGGCATAAGCAGGCAGATCGAAGGTGGTGAATTGCCCCGCGGCATAGGGCGTGATGCCGATGCCGCCCATCCACGGGCTGACAAAACGATAGCCGCCGTCGACGCGGCCGGAGAAGGCGTTGGCGTTGAACTCCGCGCGCAACTGGTCGAGGCCGGCGACGGTGACGGTGCGGTTGGTGGTGATGTCCTGCCAGCCATAGGCCAGTGCGCCGGAGAGATAGGCTGCACCCACATCGTGCCGGACGAAGGCGCCGGCCTGGAACAGGTCGGAGCGGCCCGAGCCAAGGCCGTTGGCAACGCCGAAACTCGTGCCGCCGCCGACGAGCGCGAAGCCTGCCAGCGTATATGGCGAGAAGCGATAATCTGCACCCACCGCCGTGCCGGCGATGCGGCTGGTCGTGGTATTCGATCCCAGCGCCGCATTGCCGTCGGTGGTCTGCGAACCGCCATAACCCGCGGCCCACAGGCTCCAGCGTTGCGCGAACGGATCGGCCATGACCGGGGCCTTGGTGAACATTGCATTGGCGTCTTGCGCCGCACCGGAACGCGGCCTGTCCTGCGACGCGTAGCCCGATGCGCCGCCCGATGCTCCTGAGACCGGGTCGCCGCGGCCGTCGATGAAGGGATCGGTCATCACCCCCATGAACTGGCTCATCGCATTGAATGTCGTCTGTTGCGAGGCCGTCGCGCTCTCTCCCGAAAGCTGCGTCATCCCGGCCGGCGTCAGGCCGCCGAACACCAGGGGAATGCCGCCGTTGGTGTTGAAGAAGTTGGTCAGCGCATTGCCGACGCCCGACTGATTGCCACTCAACCCGGTGGTCGGCGGACCGATGAAGGAAAGCGCAAGATTGAGATAGGCGTGGGTGGCATCGTAGCTCAGGCTGGTCTTGAAGCCTGAAGGCAGGTTCGTGTTGACCACCGAACCGAAGGTGCCGCTCACGCTGCCCGCAGTCAGAATGGTGTAGTTCTTGGCGACATAGCTGCCGTTGGCATAGATCGCGTTGACTGTTGCGCCGCCAAGCGTCGCGGTACCCGTCACGTTTGCAAACGACGAGGTCGCGGGATTGATCTGCACCAGATAGGTCGCGGCCGCTGACATCACGAGACTGGTGCTGACGGTCATCGACGAACCGGGCGTGCCGTTGCCCGGTGCAAACGTGCCGCCGCTGACGGTGAGACTAGTGACCGATCCGATGCCGGTTAAGGCGCCGCCGGTGACGCTGGCCCCGCCGTTCAAGGCACCGTTGTTGGTGGTGACGCCCGCCGTATTGGTTAGCAACCCAGAGACCGTCGCGCCGGCAGCATTGATGAACGTGCCGGCGTTCGAGACGCTGCCGGTCCACGTCAAATTGTTGGTGATGGTCGCGGCATTGGAAGCAACGTTGCCGGTCCACACGCCGTTATTGCTAATGTTGCCGGCCCCGGTATTGCTCGCGACGTTCGCGACATAGGTGCCGCCATTGGTGACGGCGCCGGCGTTGTTGAGGTCGTCATGCACGATGCCGCCGGCGGCGACGATGATGCTGGCGCCCGCCTGGTTGGTGATACCGGCCACGGTCGCGATCAACTGGCCGCCGCTGGCGACCGTGATCGCGCCGCTGTTGCTGAGCAGGCCCTGCAGGGTGTAGTTGCCGGTGCCGCCGACCGCGAGCGTGCCGCCGAAAGCATTGGTGAAGGTGCTGTTGCTCGTCAACGTGCCGCCGATATTGAACGTGCCGCCTGAATTGTTGGAGATCGCGCCGCTGATCGCGCCGGCATTGGCGTTGACCGTCCCACTGTTGGTCACGCCGCCTGCGATCGAGCCGGTCGTGGTGAGTGTCGCACCGCTGTGGATCGCAGTGATGCCGGTATATCCATTGATGCCGGACAGCGTTTCTGTTCCGGCGCTGATGGTCAGTCCACCGGTGCCGCCGATCGCGCCGGCGAAGGTGCCACTTGCGTTCGACAGCGTCAGCGTCTTGCTGCCCAGGGTCACAACGCCGGTGCTGGCGCCGGACAGCGAAACGATCGAGGCGCTACCGCTGGTGCCGGAGATGTCGAAAGTGCCGCTAGCCGCCACGGCCGAGTTGGCGATGCTGCCGGTGCCGGTCAGCGCGAGCGTCGCACCGTTACTGATGGTCGTCGCGCCGTTATAGGCATTGGTGCCTGACAGCGTTTCCGTGCCGGCACTGATGGTCAGTCCACCGGTGCCGCCGATCGCGCCGGCGAAGGTGCCGCCCGCGTTCGACAGCGTCAGTGTCTTGCTGCCCAGCGTCACAACGCCGGTGCTGGCGCCGGACAGCGAAACGATCGAGGCGCCGCCGCTGGTGCCGGAGATGTCGAAAGTGCCGCTAGCCGCCACGGCCGAGTTGGCGATGCTGCCGGTGCCGGTCAGCGCGAGCGTCGCTCCGCTGCTGATCGTTGTCGCGCCGTTATAGGTATTGGTGCCTGACAGCGTTTCCGTGCCGGCACTGATGGTCAGTCCACCGGTGCCGCCGATCGCGCCGGCGAAGGTGCCAGCTTGCGTTCGACAGCGTCAGCGTCTTGCTGCCCAGGGTCACAACGCCGGTGCTGGCACCGGACAGCGAAACGATCGAGGCGCCGCCGCTGGTGCCGGAGATGTCGAAAGTGCCGCTGGCCGCGACGGACGAGCCTGCGATGCTGCCCGTCAGGGTGAGGCTTGCGCCGCTCTGGATCGTCGTGGTGCCGCTGTAGCCGTTGGTGCCGGACAGCGTTTCCGTGCCGGCGCTGATGGTCAGTCCGCCGCTTCCGCCGATCGCTCCGGCGAAGGTGCCGGCTGCATTCGATAAGGTCAGGGTCTTGGTCCCCAGCGTCACCACACCGGCATTGGAGCCGGACAGCGAGCCGATCGAGGCGCCGCTGGTGGTGGCGGAGATGTCCAGCGTGCCGCTATCGGCGACCGCCGAATTCACAATGCTGCCGCCGCCGGTCAGCGCCAGCGTGGCGCCGCTGCTGATCGTCGTGGTGCCGCTGTAGCCGTTGGCGCCGGACAGCGTTTCCGTGCCGGCGCTGATGGTCAGTCCACCGGTGCCGCCGATCGCGCCGGCGAAGGTGCCGCCCGCGTTCGACAAGCGTCAGCGTCTTGCTGCCCAGGGTCACAACGCCGGTGCTGGGACCGGACAGCGAAACGATCGAGGCGCCGCCGCCAGCGCCGGAGATGTCGAAAGTGCCGCTGGCCGCCACGGCCGAGTTGGCGATGCTGCCGGTGCCGGTCAGCGCGAGCGTCGCACCGTTACTGATGGTCGTCGCGCCGCTATAGGTATTGGTGCCTGACAGCGTTTCCGTGCCGGCACTGATGGTCAGTCCACCCGTGCCGCCGATCGCGCCGGCGAAGGTGCCGCCCGCGTTCGACAAGGTCAGGGTGTTGCCGCCCAGCGTCACCACGCCGGTATTCGCGCCCGCCAGCGACACGATCGAGACGCCGCCGCTAGCGCCGGAGATATCGAAGGTACCGTTCGCCGTCACGGACGAGCTTGCGATGCTGCCTGTCAGGGTGAGGTTTGCGCCGCTCTGGATCGTCGTGGTGCCGCTGTAGCCGTTGGTGCCGGACAGCGTTTCCGTACCGGCGCTGATGGTCAGTCCGCCGGTTCCGCCGATCGCTCCGGCGAAGGTGCCGGCTGCATTCGATAAGCGTCAGGGTCTTGCTGCCCAGCGTCACCACGCCGGCATTGGAGCCGGACAGCGAGCCGATCGAAGCGCCGCTGGTGGTGGCGGAGATGTCCAGCGTGCCACTATCGGCGACCGCCGAATTCGCAATGCTGCCGCCGCCGGTCAGCGCCAGCGTGGCGCCGCTGCTGATCGTCGTGGTGCCGCTGTAGCCGTTGGTGCCGGACAGCGTTTCCGTGCCGGCGCTGATGGTCAGTCCACCGGTGCCGCCGATCGCGCCGGCGAAGGTGCCGGCCGCGTTCGACAAGGTCAGCGTATTGCCGCCCAGCGTCACCACGCCGGTATTTGCGCCCGCCAGCGACATAATCGAGACGCCGCCGGCGGCGCCGGAGATATCGAAGGTACCGTTCGCCGTCACGGACGAGTTGGCAATGCTGCCGGTGCCCGTCAGCCCGAGCGTTGCGCCGCTGGCGATGGTGGTCGCACCGCTATAGGTGTTTGTGTTCGAAAAGTTCACCGTGCCGGTGCCGCTCACGTTCACCGCGCCGGAGCCCGAGATGGCGCCCGCATAAGTGCCCGTCGTGGACTGGCTGAACGTCACAGTGCCGTTGTCGGTGATCGCGCCTTGCAGGCTCGACGTCGTGCCTTGCAGCGTCGCGCCAAGGTTGACGGTGGTACCCCCTGAATAATTGTTGCCGGAATTGGTCAGGATCAGCGTGCCGCCGTCGGTGACGGTCAGCCCGCCGGAGCCGCCGATGGCGCCGGACAGGGTTAGCGTCTTGCCGGCTGCGGTGTCGATGATGCCGCCGCCGGCGCCGAGCGTTACAGTGCGCGTCGAGGAGAATGTCCCCGTTGCCGCGAGCGTGCCGCTGCTGGTGGCATCGCCAAGCGTGAGCGGGCCGCTGGCGGCGCCGAGATTGCTGTCGGTGCTGACGCTTACCGTGCTGTTGCCGGTAACGACCGTGCCAAGGGTATAGCTGTTGCCGGCGTTGGTCAGCACCAGCGTGCCGCCGCCGATGACCTCGACATCGCCGGCTCCGGAAATTTGACCGCTCTGGGTGACGGTGTTTCCAGCGGTGTCGAAAATCGGATCGCCGGTCACGGTGATGTTGTTGGAGTAAGTGCCGCCGGCGGTGAAGATGATGCCGGTGCCGGCGCCGAGCGCCAGCGTCCCGCCACCAAAATCGCCATTGGCCGATTCACTGAGCCGTGTGCCGGTGCCGCTGACCGACGCGCCATTGAAGCTGTTACTGGTATTGGCCAGCGCCAGCGTGCCGCCGCCGGACACGGCAAGGCCAGAGTCACCGAAGCCGAAGATCGAGCTCGAAACGGTTGTCGTGGTGCCCGAGCCGACGCTGAAAGTCCCGACCGCGCCGGTTGTCAGAAATAGCGCGCCGCCGAGTCCAATTCCGCTGCCAGCAGTTCCACTGCCAGCCGCACCGCCATTGGCGGTGCCGTCAATCGTCGAGCTGGCTGTATTCGAGATCGTCACCGTGGCGGCGCAATGGGCGTCGATCGCCGCGGTACAAACGAAAATGGCGCCGCCAAATCCCGCGCCACCGCCGCCGCCGGCACTGCCGGTCGAAGCGCCGGCGCCGCCGCCGAAGACGCTGCCGCCACCCCCCGGGCCGCCACTATTAGAGGCGCCTCCGCCGCCGCCGCCAAACCCGCCAGCGCCGCCGTTTTCGGCCGCCTGAAAGCCACCACCGCCGCCACCGCCGAAGCCGCCATTGCCCGCCTGGATCCCGCCGGCTCCGCCGCCGCCGCCGCCGAACCCACCGGCGCCCCCGGCGCTGCCGGCTGCCGCCGCGCCGCCTAAGCCGCCGCCGCCCCCGCCGCTGCCGGCGCTGCTGCCACCGCCGCCGCCGCTGTTTGCGCCGCCGGCCGTGCTGCTAGCGCTGCCGCCACTGCCGCCGGCGAGGATACCAGCGCCGCCGGCAGTCGCACTATTGCCGCCCGTCGCTCCCGCGCCAACGCCTCCGCCGCCGGCGCTTTGAAAAGCTCCGGATGGGGTGCCGCCGTTGCCGCCGAGGCCGCCGCCACCGCCAAAGACCCCATTGGCGCCACCGTTGCCGCCTTGCGCCGCATTCCCAGACAGCCCGACGTTGGTGAGGGTAATTGCACCTGACATGCCAAATATGGCGCCGCCTGCGCCCATGCCGCCGCCGCCGGCATCACTCCCGTTGCCGCCCCTGGCCAAGCCGTTGGCGATCGTCAGGTTGGAGAAATTCACCGCCGAGCCGCTCGATGCGTCGACGAAGAAGACGCGAAACTGGTTATTGCCGCTGACCGTGGGGTTGTTGCCATTGCCATTGATCGTCACCGCACTGGTGATAACGGGGAGTTCGCTGGCAAGCGTGATGGTACCGCCCACGCTAAAGGTGATGGTGCTGCCGGGGGCGGCATTTGCAGCGACGATCGCCGCGCGCAACGATCCGGCGCCGCTGTCGTTGGTATTGGTGACGAGGATGTCGGCAGCCGCTGGCGTCGCCATCAACAGCAGCGCCGTCACACCCCAGAGAACTCGACACATGACGCGCGAACGAGTGACGTGCGAGCAGGCGGCCTCGCGTGAACTCAAAGACAACCCCACCCCTTGACCCTCATTGCGAGCCGGAAAACAATTAGTCTAGGGGCGTTGCAGCAGGGCAAGCGTCGACTGCAAATTCCATAAAATATTCCTTCACACTATGTGCCGCACTTTTGCGTGACAACCGGTAAGGCGTTGCAGTACCAAGCGAGGCGTGGGTTCTCCGCCCGCTGTTGCATTTCAGTGACTCACTGAACTGGGGCGTCACGCGCTGCTGAAGCGCGCGATATGCGCCAAATCTTGATTGGCGAGTGCGCACGCACGCCGAATTCACGACTGCCCTTTGTGTTCTGCCGTCAGCGTGTCCCTTCAGGAACGTCCATATAGCCGAACGATCAGAGGTCGTTGCCAAATGGGAACGGCTTGTTCGTCGGTCGCGCAAATAGTTGCGCCGGGATTGGGAGATTGCTGCGCTGCCCGCGCGAACAGCGATGGCAGCGGCAGCGAACCTGATTGCAATGGCCCACGAGGTGATCGAGTAACATCTTGTTCGACTTCCGTTCCGGGTCAAACTGCGAAGAACTCAGTTCGAGCATATGTTTACCGCTTCACTCTCAAACTCGGACGTCGCTCGATGCAGTCGGCATGTCTCAAAGTGCCAACGAGCGACATCCCACATGCTGACCGGCTAAACAAAAGCCGCCCGTGGGCGGCTCTCAATTCAATTCTGAGTATCGGGGATCAGGCGGCCATCAAAGCAGGCTTTGGCTTCCGACGATGGGCCGCGCTCGCGGACAATGATTTCTAAAGGTCCCCGCCTCCCAGGATTTTTCTGCCCGCCGCAGCCCGGGACATCGCATCCTTGCAAGGATCGCTCACGGCTGCCATGTGCGATTTTATGCAGGCTCTGATACCGCCGGTGCCTGGCACAACACCGCCACAGAGGTTCGTCACATCTGTCTTGCACACCTTTCCGGTTACCGCCACCGTGAGCACGCGGTCATTGCAGGTTGGCGACAGGTCGGTCAAATGCGATTTTATGCAGGCCTTGATCCGGCCTTCGCCGGGCTGAATGCCGGCGCACAGTGTATTGATATCGCCGGCGCAAGGCTTGCCCGCCTGCTGTGCCACGGCGGCAGAACCTGACATCAGCAGCGCTGTCAATATAACAAACCCGGATCGCATTCCTGTCATTTTAGGTTCCTCCGTGAAATTCAGAAAGGGCGGATCGGGCCGTATCCGATTCGCGATGCAGCGCGGGCTGCGTATCATCTCGGTAGCTCGCTCGTACGACTGCTATCGTTGTTTTATTCGTAGGATGATACTAAAGGGCTTAAGCAGTGTAAGTCGTTTCTATGAAATTACACTAGAAGATTCCGAGGGCAGCCGCGGCGACCTCTACGTAGCTTTTGACCCCCTCGCACCTTCTCGAAGCCAAGTATGGCAGTGTCTATGGAACGTATTTTGAATATTTGACAGTGACCTACGGCGTCTGGTCAATGTGGGGGCTGTGTGCCGTTAGCGGTCTATCTGGCTACATGCTAGGTATTCGGCATAAGTCTCGCACCTATCCCCTGCAAATCTGCGCTGCGGCCGCAATTTCGATGGTGCTGTATTCCGCGATTTGGTGTTTGTTTTTCTCAGGTGCGCGATCAGGAACGGAAGCATGAGCGCTAAGCGAATGCGAGCATCACCGTTGAAGAGTGATCCGCTGAATAACCTGCGCAGTCCGTAGGATGAGTGGAGCGAAGCGATACCCATCAAGTCGCCTTCGCCCTCCTCAGCGCGCTTGATCGCCTTCAATTTGAACGCCGTCGGATACTGACGGCTTTTCGCTTTTGCTGCCACAGGTCATCCTCTAAATGAGCCTGTCACAGAGATTATCGTGTCTCACTTATGGGGTGCAGTCCAGTGCACTTAACTAGCCGGCCTGCGCAGACGTCCGGCCGCGTGCCCCGCCTCATCTGGCGCTCCCGTTGCGGTCGTTGATTTTGCCCGACGAGACTGAGCAAGAATTCGCTCGTACTCAGAGCGGGTAGAAGACGATTCTCTATTTTTGATCCGCACTGGACTGAGGCAGAAATTTTTACATGACCAGGCTGACAAACAGCGGAAAAATTCCCCCATCGTTGCCGGCAAACGAATTCTTGCTCAGCCTCGACGGGCAACACAGCAAATCAGTGTCCAGCCCTGAATCAAAAAATATTCTGCTTCACTTTTGACCCAACTCACCTCTTCATTCTCACCGTCCCGGCCCACACAGAGGGGCGTTTCGCGATCGTCACGGACGTAGGGCGGGGATGCGATGGACGCAAGCGGCGCTGCTGACGAGAGCGCTGGCTTGCGGACGGCGAAGTCGTGTGGTCCTGACGCCCCGACGCTGGCGTCAAGCGTCGCAGAGGTATCTGCGAGGCGATGGTGGCAAACAAGCCCGGTCACCAAGGAGAGCACGAAGTAAGCCGTAAAACCATCGCGTGCGGGAATGCCGGGTGTTCCGGTGCGACCGTGGTGACTAACGCGCGTGCTTACTATTCTACACGCGCGGCTGCGGGTGCAACGGGCACCCGGCATTCCCCGCTCCCCCCTTGGGGTAGCGCCACGCCCTTTGTTGGGCGGATCGGACTATGCACACAACTCGGGCGCATCGCGCCGCGGGATGGAGAAGGCGTATCTTGCCGTCATTGCGAGCGAAGCGAAGCAATCCATTCTTTCTTTGCGGCTGCATGGATTGCTTCGCTTCGCTCGCAATGACGATCTCAAACGAAATACCTAGACGAGATTATCGTCCCTGGCGCTGCCATGTAAAAATATCCTCCGCAGAACCGCATAAATCGCAAGATTTTCTCATCCCCGCATGATGCCTTTGCGCCGGGGCATTCCTATCTCCAACCCAGCGACAACCAAAACGGAATGGGGCGATGGCAAAACGTCAATTGCGGCTCGGTGCGTTCATGCGGCCGGTCAGCATTCATACCGGCGCGTGGCGCTATCCCGGCGCATGGCCTGATGCCAATTTCAATTTCGCGCACATCAAGCGGCTGATCCGGAAACTCGAGGCCGGAAAATTCGACGCCTTTTTCATGGCCGACCATCTGGCCGTGCTCAACATGCCGGTCAATGCACTCAAGCGCAGCCACACCGTCACGTCGTTCGAGCCGTTCACGCTGTTGTCGGCACTTGCCGGCGCCACCGAACATATCGGCCTGATCGCCACCGGCTCGACCACCTTCGACGAGCCCTATCATGTCGCCCGCCGCTTTGCCTCGCTGGATCACATCAGCGGCGGCCGCGCCGGGTGGAATATCGTCACCACCTCCAATCCGGACGCGGCGCTGAATTTCGGACTTGACGATCATATGGAGCACGCCGAGCGCTATCGCCGCGCGCGGGAGTTCTACGACGTGGTCACCGGCCTGTGGGATTCCTTTGCCGACGACGCCTTCGTGCGCGATGTCGAACAGGGTCTTTATTTCGATCCGGCCAAGATGCACGTGCTGAACCACAAGGGGAAATATCTTTCGGTGCGCGGACCGCTCAACATCGCCCGCCCGGTGCAGGGCTGGCCGGTGATCGTCCAGGCCGGCGCGTCCGACGACGGCCGGCAGCTTGCCGCGGAGACCGCCGAGGCCGTGTTCACCGGCGGCGGCAGCCTCAGCGACGGGCAAAAGCTCTATGCCGACATCAAGGGCCGCATGGACAGGCTTGGCCGCGATCGAAACAACCTGAAGATCCTGCCCGGCGCCTTTGTCGTGGTCGGCGACAGCGTCGAGGAAGCCCGCGACAAACGCGCCACACTCGACGGCATGGTGCACTACGACAGCGCCATTGCGTCGCTTTCGGTGATGCTGGGCACCGATGCCTCCGGCTTCGATCCCGATGGCCAACTGCCTGACATCCCGGAGACCAATGCCAGCAAGAGCGGCCGCCAGCGGCTGGTTGACGTCGCCGCGCGCGACAAGCTCACCGTTCGCCAGCTTGCCCAGCGCGTCGGCGGCTATGGCGGGCTGTCATTCGTCGGCACGCCGGCCACCATCGCCGACCAGATGGAGGAATGGCTGACCACCGAAGGCTGCGACGGCTTCAACATCATGTTCCCCTATCTGCCGGCCGGGCTCGACGACTTCGTCGACAAGGTGGTGCCGGAACTGCAGCAGCGCGGGATTTTCCGCCGCGAATATGAGGGCAGGACGCTGCGGGAAAATCTCGGCCTGCCACGGCCGAAAAACCGCTTCTTTGAGGGTTGATCGCCGGGAATCGTGCGGTTATTGACCTGCAAAACCTTGACTTTGGGCCATCAGGAGCTAGGTTGCGCCGCAAATGCGGGCCTGATGGGCCGGCGCTCGATTTCCCTGCATATTTGAGGTTCTGACATGGCCAAAGCGGTCACCATCAAGGTCAAGCTCGTTTCCACGGCGGATACCGGCTTCTATTACGTCGCCAAGAAGAATTCGCGCACCATGACCGACAAGCTCGTGAAGAAGAAGTACGACCCGGTCGCGCGCAAGCACGTCGAGTTCAAGGAATCCAAGATCAAGTAAGCGGCACTTGAGCCGAAGGCGGATTTGAACGGGGCCCCACAGCCCCGTTTTTTGTTGCATCGATGAGGCCTGCTACGGCTGCGGCAGAAGAGAGAGAACGACCATGGAAGACTTGCAAGTGACCGCCAACGGTTACGACTTCAAACCGGCACGCGCGGCCATGCAGCGCTATATCGACGGCAATCTGCTGGCCGGCATTTCCTCGGCGGTGATGGTCGGCCGCGATCTGGTGGATGTGAGCTGCGTCGGGTGGGCCGACAAGGAAGCGCAGACGCCGTTGCGCACGGACCACATCTTCCGCGTATTCTCCAACACCAAGCTGATCACATCCTGCGCCGCACTGTTGCTGTTCGAGGAAGGCAAATTCCAGCTCGACGATCCGATCGAGAAATTCATACCGCAACTCGCCAACCGAAAGGTCCTGCGTCCCGGCGCGACCTCGCTGGACGACACCGAGCCGGCCAGGCGATCGATCACCATCCGCCATTTGCTGAGCCACAGTTCGGGGTTGAGCTACGGCTTTTTCGATCCCGGCTCGATCATCTTCAACGCCCTTAACGAGCGCGGCGTGCACAATCCCCAGACCACTCTGGCTGACATGGTGGATGTGCTGGCCGGCCTGCCACTGATCTATCATCCGGGGACGTCGTGGGAATATTCGCTCGCCATCGATGTGACGGCAAGGCTGGTCGAAATCATCAGTGGCCAGTCCTTCGATAAATTCATCAAGGCACGCATCCTCGACCCGCTCGGCATGATCGATACCGGTTTCGTCGTTCCGGAAAAGGATCAGAACCGACTCGTGGCGTATTACGCTGGTGCGGACCTGATGGAGCCCATGAAGCCGGGCCTCACCCGGACCGACGACGCGCCTTTTCCCGGCGCCTATCTGCGCCCCATCGCGAGGCTCAATGGCGGTGGCGGCCTGGTTTCAACGCTGCCCGATATGGTCGCGTTGATCCGAAGCCTCCTGCCCGGGGGGCCGACCTTGCTCAAGCCGGAGACGATTGCGTTGATGATGACCAACCAACTGCCCGACGGCCAATGGATCCGCTTTGCCATGATGGGAGAACAGCGCGGCAAGGCGCATTCGCTGGCCGGCGGATTGATCGTGCAGCCTGCGCCGTTCGACCATCCCGATGCTTCAGGCGAACTCTACTGGGGCGGCGTCGCGGGCACGCAATGGTGGATATCCCCGAAGCATAACATGGCCGGCGTCATGATGGCGCAGCGCCAGATGGCGTTCGTTCATCCGTTCTCGTTCGAGTTCAAGCGGCTGGCATATGAGGCGGTGAAACAAGGACGTGGGGAAATGCGCGCGTCCGCATAAACTGCGGCCTCGCGATTGAACCGCTAATTCTCTGGAGTACCGGATAAACCCGCTTTTACGCCGCCGTCGCCACCACGCGATTTCGGCCATCGTGTTTGGCGCGGTAGAGCGCGGTGTCGGCGCGCTTGAGCACATCGCCGACCAACTCGCCCTTGCGGTCCAGGGTCGACAGCCCGATCGAGATCGTGACCTCGATGCGCTTGGTTCCCTTGTTGACCGCGAATGGCTCGCTGGCGATCGAACGCCGCAGCCGTTCCGCCACCATGCCCGCGACATGCAGATCGGTCTCCGGCATCACGATCACGAACTCCTCGCCGCCATAGCGGCAGGCGAGATCGATGCCGCGGATCGACTTGCGGATCCTGACCGCGAATTCACGCAGCACGTCGTCGCCGGCATCATGTCCGTAATTGTCGTTGATCGCCTTGAAGAAATCGATGTCGAGCATCATCAGCGCCAACGGCTTGCCGCGGGTCGAGGCTTGCTCGGCCAATGATGCCAGATGGCTCTCCATGTAGCGGCGGTTATGCAGGCCGGTGAGCGCGTCGGTGATCGCCATCTCGATGGAATTCTGCACGTTGTCGCGCAGATGGTCGGTATAGCGCCGCTTGCGGATCTGGGTGCGCGCCCGCGCCAGCAATTCGTTCTTGTCGACCGGGCGCAGCAGGTAATCATTGACGCCGATCTCGAGGCCGCGAAGCAAGCGTGCATTGTTGTCGGCATCGGCGATGGCGAGAATGGGCACCTGCCGGGTCCGCTCCAGCGACCGCGCCTGGCTGCAGAGCCGCAAGCCATCGAAATTATCAAGGCCGAGCGAGACGATCAGCAGATCGTAATTGCCGTCCGCGGCATGAAACACGGCTTCAGCCGGATTGGTTTCGACATCGACGGTGTGCTCGCTGCTCAACACCGGCGCCAGCCGTTCATAGGAGGACGGCCGGTCATCGACCAGCAGGATGCGTCCGCCCTTGCCGGCGTCGGCCACCGCATTCCGCTCCGGCGCCTGCACGCCGATCTCCAGAGAGGTGATGGCACGCATGCGCAGTTCGTCGGTCATCATCTTCAGCCGGGTCAGCGAACGCACCCGCGCGATCAGCACGATATCGGACACCGGCTTGGTCAGGAAATCGTCGGCGCCGGCCTCAAGGCCACGAACGCGGTCGGAGGGGCTGTCCAGCGCCGTGACCATCACCACCGGAATGAAATGGGTCGCCGGATTGGACTTGAGCCGCCGGCAAACCTCAAAGCCGTCCATATCGGGCATCATGACGTCGAGCAGGATAATGTCGCATTCGGCGCGCGCGCAAACCTCGAGCGCCTCGGCGCCATTGGAAGCGGTCAGGACGTCGAAATACTCCGCCGACAGCCGCGCTTCCAAAAGCTTGACGTTGGCGGGGACGTCATCGACGACCAGAATGCGCGCGGACATCGAAAATTCTCCCCTACCCGATAAATCGTCGAACAGTTTCAATAAATTTGCCGACCGAGATCGGCTTGGACAAATATGCTTCGCAGCCACCCTCGCGGATGCGTTCCTCGTCACCCTTCATGGCAAAGGCGGTGACCGCGACCACCGGAATGGCCCGCAACTCCGGATCGTCCTTGATCCACCGCGTCACCTCGAGGCCGGATACCTGGGGGAGCTGAATATCCATCAGGATGAGGTCGGGACGAAGTTTGCGGACGAGATCAAGCGCCTCGAAACCGTTGCTGGTACCGGAGGTCTGATAGCCGTGCGCCTCCAGCAGATCGCGAAAGAGCTTCATATTGAGCTCGTTGTCCTCCACGATCAGGACGGTTTTTGCCATCCCGCCCCTCCAATCCGAAACCAAGAAACCCACCTGCAAGATGAGCAGGACACACCACAACACCCCGAAAATGCGTTTAACAGCGAAGCCGCAGTTTGCCCGGAAATTCGCTCTATCCCGTTAAGACGGAGCCTCATCTACACGGCTACCGGTTTCCACTTGCTTGAACACGTTCGAGAGACTCGGGCATGATGGTTCCAAAATAGAGACCATAAGTTACGGAAAGGCAAATATCAGTGATGACAAAGCGCACTCACAACCCCCGCGAAGTATCTGAAATCGTGGCGGTTCAGGCGCTTTCCTTCATCGCGGGCGACGCCGAGCGTCTCGGCCTGTTTCTGGCCGAAACCGGGATCGGCCCCGAGACGTTGCGCTCGGCCGCCGCCGATCCGCATTTTCTTGCCAGCGTGCTCGATTTCATCCTGCGCGATGACGGAACCGTGAGGGCGTTCGCGGCCACTTCGAAGCTCGACCCGACCACGATCGCGGCCGCGCGCGACGCGCTGGATGAGGGCCGCTCGGAGCGCGATCCGCCGTGAGCGCCACCGCGCCAGAGTTCGCCGGGCCGACCTGCTTTTGCCGGGACTGTCTCGGCGACCTCGATATCGCGGCCAGGCGATGCGGCGAATGCGGCTCGCCGCGCCTCGTTCGGCACCCGGCGCTGCCCTCGCTCACGCTCGCCCATATCGATTGCGACGCGTTCTATGCGACGGTAGAGAAGCGGGACAATCCCGAAATCGCCGACAAGCCGGTCATCATCGGGGGCGGCAAGCGCGGCGTGGTTTCGGCGGCCTGCTACGTCGCCCGGACGTTCGGCGTGCGCTCCGCGATGCCGATGTTCAAGGCGCTGGCGCTGTGCCCGTCCGCGACCGTGATCCGGCCCGACATCGCGAAATATGTCAGGGTCGGCCGCGAGGTGCGCCATGCCATGCAGGCGTTGACGCCGCTTGTCGAACCGCTTTCGATCGACGAGGCGTTTCTGGATCTGGCCGGCACCCAGCGCGTCCATGGCATGATCCCCGCGAAAGTGCTGGCGCGGTTCGCCCGCGAGGTCGAGCGCGGCATCGGCATCACGGTTTCGGTCGGGCTGTCCTGCAACAAATTCCTGGCCAAGATCGCGTCCGACATGGACAAGCCGCGCGGCTTTGCGGTCCTCGATCAGGTCGAGGCGCGCGCGATGCTGGCGGATAAGCCGGTCGGATTCATCTTCGGAGTCGGGCCTGCGACCCAGGAGCGGCTGTCGCAACGCGGCTTTCGCACCATCGCCGATCTGCAACACGCCGACGAAATCGAACTGATGAAGCAGTTCTCGACGGAGGGCCGCAGGCTGTGGCGGCTGGCCCGCGGCATCGACGATCGCCGCGTCGTGCCCGATCGCGGCGCCAAGACCATCTCCAGCGAGACCACGTTCGAGACCGACATCCGCGATTTCGTCACCCTCGAAAAGCTGCTGTGGCGGCTGTCGGAGAAGGTGTCGATGCGACTCAAGAACGGAGATCTTTCGGGATTGACCATCACGCTGAAATTGAAGACGGCCGATTTCAGGCAGCGCACCCGCTCGCAATCGATCCACGCCCCGACGCAACTGGCGGCGAAGATTTTCGCGGTTTCCCGCGAGATGCTGGCAAAGGAAATCGACGGCACCGCCTTCCGGCTGATGGGCACCGGCGTCAGCGCGCTACGACCGGGATCGCTGGCTGACGACACCGACATGCTCGACCGCCGTTCGGCTCATGCCGAGCGCGCGATGGACGACCTGCGCAAGAAATTCGGCCACGCCGCGGTGATCAGGGGCATTGCCTATGACGGTCCGGAGAAGCCGGGATAGAGAGACAGGCCGCCAAAGGAATTGGCCGCGCTCCTCACTTACAAGGCTTGGTATCCTTGACGTCGAATTTCCCCAACGCGCCGGAGATCACGAAATCATTGTAATCGAGCACCAGCGCCCGCGAAACCCCGTTCTCAAACAGTTCAAACGACATCGAATAGACCGGCGTCTGCTCGCCGTCGGTGGACTTGGCGTCGCGGTCGTAATAGCTCACGGTGACCGGCCACCGCGTCAGCGATTTCATCATGTCGTTTACGGTAGAGGGGTCCGGCGCCGCGACGGTGCGGTCGCCGGGGATCGGCTGCCCGATCACGGAAAGCGTGTTGTAGACCTTTTCGCCGTTGTCCGATCCATCATAGACGGTCAGCTCAAGCACGGATTTTCCTTCACGCGCCGCCGCAATGATGCGCTCGATCTGCTCGGTCGGGAACACCGTGCTGCCCTCGAGCGTAAATGTCTTGGACACCGGTTGCTTCAATTTGACCGTGACATGGTCGCCGGTCCGCTCCGCGACGCCATCGACCGGGCTCGAATCGGTGTCGTTCATTCGCGACTCGATCTTGAAGCGATAGCTCTTGCCCGCGCCGTCTTCCCAGGAGGTCGAACGCAGATCGCTCAGCGTGACCTTGCCCTCGCCGCTGTCCAGTTCCGAAACCTGCCGGAATTCCGAGGTGTAGCCTTCGCAGGCGCTGCCGGTAAAATTATAGAGAATGCGGCCCCGCGCGCTGTTGATCGAGTTGGAGCCGCGCGACTTCGCAAGACTGAGTTCGTAGAGCGCCTGATGCGCGAGAAACGGACTGCTCGCCGGGCTGCTGGTCGCAGCATTTGCCGCGCTTCCGGCAAAACCGGACCCCACCGCGACCGCGGCGATCGTCAGCATCAGCGGCCTGACATCACGGGACGAAATCCGGAACGAGCGAGTCATGTCTTTTCCTCGGCTGGGAATTGTCACATTAATGACGTGCGTATTGCGCCGCAACTGGGGCCGCTTCACGGAAAAGCACGAATTCGCGGCCGAAGCTCGATGTTTTTAGGCCTGTTCCCGCTTAATAGCGACCGCGACATTCGCCGCCGATCCACGCTCGCTTGCATGTCGCTGCGCGATGCGCGAAACAAAGCTGGTCCGATCCCCTGGATCGGGCGCGGATCGCAATCAAATGGGGACGAAATATGGCCGGTACGATCGAGCAGAAACTTGCTGCACAGGGCGTGGTCTTGCATGAGCCCGCAAGCCCGGTGGCGAATTACGTCGGTTTTGTACGCACCGGAAATCTTCTGTTCGTGTCCGGCCAGGTTTGCGTCAACCCGGAAGGAAAGCTGATTGCCAAGGGAAAGCTCGGGGCCGGCGTCACCGTCGAGCAAGGCAACGCCGCGGCGCGCGGTTGCGCCATCAACCTGCTGGCGCAGATCAAGGCAGCACTCGGCGACCTCGACAAGGTGGTTCGCGTGGTCCGGCTCGGCGGCTTTGTCAATTCAGCGCCGGACTTTCTCGACGGGCCGAAGGTGCTCAATGGGGCGTCGGACCTGATGGTTGCGGCCTTCGGCGACAAGGGTCGCCACGCCCGCACCACGGTCGGCGTCGCCTCGCTTCCCGCCGACGCGGCGGTAGAGGTCGAAGGGATATTCGAGGTCTCCTAACCGAGACCCCGGTGCGCGCGCCCGACTGGCTGACGGCGCGACCGGTGGCCCATCGCGGCCTGCACGACCGCGCGCGCGGCATCATCGAAAACATGCCGGGCGCCGCTCGGGCTGCCATCGACGCCAGATTTGGCATCGAATGCGATATCCAGCTTACCGCCGACGGCGAGGCGATGGTGCATCATGATGACGCGCTGGGCCGCCTCACCGAGGGCAGTGCCGCCCTGCTCGGCATGAGGGCGGCCGAACTCAAGGCGGTCAGGTTCACCGATACCTCCGAGCGGATGATGTCGCTCGGCGACCTTTGCGAGCTGGTCGCGGGCCGGGTGCCGCTGGTGATCGAGGTCAAGAGCCATTTCGACGGCGACCGCAAACTGGTGGCGCGGATGGCGGAGGTGCTTGCCTCCTATCGCGGACCCGTCGTCGGCATGTCGTTCGATCCGGACCAGGTGCTGGCATTGCGCGAATTGATGCCCGAGCTGCCCCGCGGCATCATTGCCGAACGCAGCTATGAAGCAGCCGACTGGCCGGACGCATCGCAGGCTCAGCGGAAGGGCATGCTGCATTTGCGCCATGCGTTCCGCACCCGACCGCATTTCGTCGCCTACTGGATCGACGAGTTGCCGGCCCCGGCGCCCTGGATCGCCCGCCACATTTTCGGCCTGCCGCTGCTAACCTGGACCGTTCGCACGCCGGAGCAGCGCGAGCGGGCAGCCCGGCATGCGGATCAGATGATTTTCGAGGGTTTTAGGCCGGGAACCTGATGCGATCGCGCCCTTGAAGGCGCCCTTGAAGTCTTGAGTGCAATGCACGATCTTTGAGATTGGTCACCATGTGCGATGGCTGATCGTAACGCGTGGCCGGTTCTGACAGTCGATGGCGTCATCGGAAATAACCCTCGAAGCGGTCTCGTCGGTCAGCCAGATATCGGCTGAGGATTGGAATGCCTGCGCCAATCCGGCCGCCGACATTCCGGGCCTCAACGGCCTCGACACGCTGGCTTCACCTAGGGCCACAACCAACTCCTGCGCCGGTTCAACATCCGCTTATAACCCGTTCGTTTCGCATGAATTCTTTTCAGCCTTGGAAGCTTCCGGGTCGGCCTGTGCGCGGACCGGCTGGGGACCGCGCCATTTGCTGGCCCGGCTCGACGGCGCGATCGCTGGCATTGTGCCCTGCTATCTGAAATCACACTCGCAAGGCGAATACGTCTTCGACCGCGGCTGGGCCGATGCCTTTGAACGCGCCGGCGGACGCTATTATCCGAAACTGCAGGCCTCGGTTCCCTTCACCCCGGCGGCCGGCCCGCGCCTATTGATCCGCGAGGGCGTCGATGCCGACCGGATCGGCGACGCGCTGGCGCGCGGGCTGGTGGCGCTATGCGGTGCCACCAACGCCTCATCGGCTCACGTCACGTTTGCGCGCGAAGCCGAATGGAAGTTTCTGGCCGGCCACGGCTTCCTGCAACGCAACGATCAGCAATTTCACTGGCACAATCAGGGCTATCGCGGTTTCGAGGACTTTCTCGCCACCCTCAATTCGCGTCACCGCAAGGCGATCCGGCGCGAACGCCGCGACGCGCTGGGCAGCGGCATCACAATTCACGCCCTCACCGGCAGCGGCATCACCGAAGAGGCGTGGGACGCCTTCTTCGATTTCTACATGGACACCGGTTCGCGGAAATGGGGCCGGCCGTACCTGACCCGCTCCTTCTTTTCGCTGATCGGGCAGAGCATGGCGAAGGACGTGCTGCTGGTGATGGCGAAGCGCGAGGGCCGCTGGATCGCCGGCGCCATCAACTTCATCGGCTCCGACACCTTGTTCGGCCGCAACTGGGGCGCGATCGAACATCATCCGTTTCTGCATTTCGAGGTCTGCTATTATCAGGCGATCGATTTTGCGATTGAGCGTGGCCTGAAGACGGTCGAGGCCGGCGCGCAAGGCGAGCACAAGATCGCGCGCGGATATCTACCGCAAACCACCTATTCCGCGCACTACATTGCCGATCCCGACCTGCGCCGGGCGATATCGGACTATCTCAGGCATGAGCGCGCCTATGTGGCCGAGGCGGCGCGCGAACTCACCGACGCCGCGCCGTTTCGCAAAGCCGCTGACGAGCCGTCTTGACCGCACTATATCGAACGCACATTCAGATCGGGAGTTGCAATGACCTCGTATGACCCCAACAACCCTTTCGCGAAAATCCTGCGCGGCGAGTTTCCCTGCTACAAGGTTTATGAGGACGACCACGTTCTGGCTTTTCTCGACATCATGCCGCGGTGTCCCGGGCACACGCTAGTGATTCCGAAAGCGCCGGCCCGCAACATCCTCGAC
Organism: uncultured Pseudomonadota bacterium; assembly: GCA_963727225.1. Classification (GTDB taxonomy): domain Bacteria; phylum Pseudomonadota; class Alphaproteobacteria; order Rhizobiales; family Xanthobacteraceae; genus Bradyrhizobium. The sequence continues at coordinate 84,877 of CAVSFN010000016.1, forward strand.
ATTTCGGCGGAGGATTTCGCCCATGTCGCGCGCGGCGGCCGCAGAATCGCCCGCGCCGCAATGACGGCGTTCAAGGCCGACGAAATCACGGTGCAGCAGTTCAACGAACCCGCCGGCGGACAGGTGGTGTTTCACCTGCACATGCACGTGATGCCGCGTCATAACGGGGTTGCGCTGCTGCCGCCGGCAAGCCGCAAGGAAGACGGCAAGGTGCTGGAAGGGAACGCGGCCAAGCTGATCGAGGCGCTGAAGGGCTAGTCTAGCGCTCCGTCACCCCACCTCGAAATCCCCCGCCTGCGGCGGCGCCAGCGGGGTGAATTCGCAGCGGTCGGGCTTGAGGTCCAGCAATGGCGTCTCGTCGAGGCAATCGAGGCCGCGCACCAGAACCGTATTGCCTTCGATCCCGACCAGCTTGACGATCGAGGTGCCAATCGGGTTCGGCCGCACCGGCGAGCGCAGCGAAAATGTGCCGCGCGTCGATTTGTTGTCCTTCGGGCTTTGCAGCACGAGGTCGCGACGCGACAGATGCAGCCAGTAGATCACTTCGAGGTTGGAGTAGAAATCGACCCCCTTCAGCGCCGGCACCCATGGCTCGAAGATCTCGAGCCGGCAGACCGGGCCGTCGTGACGGCCTTGCCGCGGAGTCTGAAGACGTGAGGTCCAGGGGGTTCGGATGCGGCCGATGAACACCAGCCCGCCATCGTGCGCCGGCGGCATTTCGACGGCGAGTTCGCCCTCGCGGATTTCACTCTCTCGAACCATTAGAGCCTCTGGTCTTTTGACGCGTTTTCTTTACGCGAACCGGTATCCACTTCGCTCGAAAACGCTATGGGACCATTACCCGAGCCACCATTTGCCAGCAAGCATCACGAGTTCGCCGCACACCACGCCGGCAAAAATCGACCGCCGCGTCACGATGAAAACGGCGAAACCGGCGGCCACCGCGGCATAGCGCAGCCACCCCGGCACACTGGCCAGCGCACCCGGCGGGAGGACCAGAATTTGCGCGATGACGCCGGCCAGGATCGCGGTCGCCACCGCCCTCACCCAAACCAGCAGTTCGGATCCCTCGTCGATGCCGCCGCCGAACCAAAGCCCGAGCATCCGCCAGACCTCATTGGGCAGGAAGCCCGCGAGCAACAGCACCAGCAGCGCATTCCAGTCGCCGATAAAATCGCTCATTGGCGCCTCCGCCAGCGATGAACGCCATAGGCGATGGTGCCAGCCGAGACGCCACTGATCAGGATATCAACCCCGGTGTGCAACATCGCCGTAAGTGGAAACAGCGCCAACCCCAGCACCAGCGCCAGAACGTCGGCAAGCTGCCGGCAATTGCGCGCGGTCGAGAGCAGGAATGCCAACGGCGTCAACAACAGGATCGCCGCGGCGAACAGCTCCGGGAGATTGGTGGCGAGACCGTAGCCGACCGTGGTGGCAACGAGGCAGAGCGAGACCAAACCGCTGCCCAGCCCGTGCGTGAAGACAATGCGCCGCGCGCGCGGCACCTGTGGCAGCAGGCGAAAGCATTCGACCCATAACGTGACCGCGATGAAGTGGGCTGCCAGCACCAGATGACGCCGCTTCGTTGCCGGCGTGCGCAGCATCGGCAACACCGACACCACCATCGGAAACAGCCGGATCGCGCTGACGGTAACGGCAATGGCCGCCTGCACCACCGTGGCGCCAGAACCCAGCGTCGAAATCAGGATGATCTGCGCCGGCCCCGCCCATACGAAAACAGTGCTCGCCAGCGCCCAGCCCAGGCTGAAATGCGTACTATGCGCCAGCGCGCCGATGCCGAGATAGGTCGCAAACAGCACGAGGGCGAGCACGGTCGAGGTGACCGACCACATTCCCCATGCGAACGTCCGCAGGGGATTTTGCCATTGGGGCGAATCGAGAGCGGGAAGCGGCACGAGCAACCGGATCACAATGGGTTAGGTCGGCATAACGCTGGCGAAACCAGCCAACGTCAAGCGAACCCCTGATCGGGCCAGTTATGCGGTTCGTACGATCAGCCTCTAACGTTGAAGTTTCGCAGCACGAAACAGGCACCCCCCGCACGACGGATGCGATTGCAAAGGTCGTCGGCCGCGGGCCGCGTGTCAGCGCCGATCCGCACTTGGTAAAATGTGCGGCTGCCCCGATTGCGCATGACAGAACTCAACAGGCTTGGATCCTGATCGCCGATGACGGCGCTCAGCCGCTTGATCGCGCGCGAATACATCGCCAACGCCTTATCGCGGCTGAAGCCCGCGGCAAGCTGCACGCCCCACGCCCGAGCCTCACCAAGCTTCACCCGCTGTTCCAACTCGGTGACAAAGGGATTGGGCGCGCGCTTGAGCAAGGCCATCAATTCGCGGCAACTCGAGGTCGGCGCGCGATCGGGCATTTTGCCATTCTTGCCGGCCGCCGCCCAGTCGTCGACCGTCGAGCCGGTAATGACGGCAACGTAATGGCGCGTCTCCTGCGGCAGACCGCCTGAGCCGGCGAGCCATTCCTGTACCCGCCGCGGTCCGGCATTGTAGGCGGCGGCGGCCAGCCCGAGATTGCCGAACTGGCGGCGCAGTTCGTTCAGGAATTCCGCGGATTTCGGCAACGCCTGCACCGGATCGAACGGGTCGAGCAGCCGGCGTTCGCTGGCGGTCCCCGGCATGAATTGCGCGATACCCTGCGCGCGCTGGCCGTTACGCGTCACCGGTCCCATGGCATCGGCTTGAAAGCGGCTTTCCTGCCAAATCACGCGGGCGAAAAACTCAAGCGGCAAATCTTCCGCTTTCGCTGCCGATTCGATCATCAGGCACATCGCCTCGCGGGTGTTGGTTTCCGCGGCGGTTTCGGCGGGCTTTTGCGGCTCGCTCTTGCTTGCATCCTGGAGGGCGTCGAGTTCTTCGAGGCTCGGCTTGATGACCTCGCCGCCGGTCGCAGCATCTTCGGCGACGCCCTGCCCCGTCGCCAGGCACAGCGTCACCACCATGACGCAGATCGCCGCACGCAGACCGATGACCGCTTGCACCGTCACTTGCCGCTCCCGTGGGACCCGCTTGACACCCCCTGAGGACTGTCTAGCTATCCGGTAATGATGGCGCGCATGTGAGAGCGCAAGAGATGACCGCACCGCCCGACGACCTCCCTGGCTTCACGCCTGACGACGATGCGCCGATCCCCTATATGGCGCGAACCCGCGAATATTATCAGGCGATCGGCTACACTACGCCCTATCGCTGGGCGCATTATGTCGGGGCGCCGTTCCAGCGCCTGCGAAAGCCGCTTGGGCAGTCTCGCGTCGCCCTTGTCACGACCGCGGCCCCCTTCGATCCCGCCAAGGGCGATCAGGGCCCGGGCGCCAAATACAATGGCGGCGCCAAATTCTATTCGGTCTATGACGGCGATACTTCGAAGCCGCATGATTTGCGGATTTCGCATATTGCCTATGATCGCCTGCACACCTCGGCCGACGACAGCGGCACCTGGTTCCCGTTGCCGCAATTGCAGCGGCTCGCAAGCGAGGGGCGGATCGGAGAACTCGCTCCTCGGTTCTTCGGCGCGCCGACCAATCGCAGCCATCGCGTCACCATCGAAACCGACGCACCGGAAATCCTTGCGCGTTGCCGGGCGGATCAAGTGGATGCCGCGGTGCTGGTGCCGAACTGCCCGGTATGCCATCAGACCGTCAGCCTGGTCGCCCGGCATCTGGAGGCCAACGGCGTTTCCACAGTGGTGATGGGTTGCGCGAAGGACATCGTCGAACATGCCGCGGTGCCACGGTTTCTGTTCAGCGATTTTCCGCTGGGCAATTCGGCGGGCAAGCCTCACGACCCCGGCTCCCAGGCCTTCACATTGCAGCTTGCGCTAAGCTTGCTCGAAGCAGCACCAGCCCCGCAAACCACGGTGCAATCGTCGCTGCGCTGGAGCGCGGACGCCTCCTGGAAACGCGACTACAACAATGTTGCGCTGCTCAGCGCCGAAGAGTTGGCCCGGCGGCGGCGCGAATTCGATGCGCAAAAGGAAATCGCCCGCGGATTGCGCGAAAGCGCGGCGTAAGGCCGTTTGCGCACGGCCCAAAAGTCCCGGATTCGTCCCATCCTGACACAGATCGGTTTACGTTAACGCTGCATTTTAGCGGCCTCGGCCTTTCGCCCGCGGCGAAGCCGGGTAAGGTCCCCTCTTTATTGGGAGATTATGCGATGCAGGATCGACGCCAGAACGCGCGGGACAAGGTGATTTATGGCGGCGTCGCCGAAATCGGCGAGCGTGGCGCAACCCGGGATTGCATCGTCCGCAACATCTCCGAAAACGGCGCCGGCATCGAATTCAGCAACGTCGTTAGATTGCCCAAAGAGCAGATGTCGCTGGCCATCGCGCGAAAAGGCCGTTCGTTCCTCGCCAGGATCATCTGGTGGCGCGACAACTTCGTCGGCGTGGCCTTCAGCGAAGAGAAGCCATCGGAACTGCCGGATTCCGACCTTGGCGAACGGCTGCGCCGCAGCGAGCAGAAGAAGCGACAGCTTCAGCGCCGCATCAAACAGCTTCTGGATGGCTGAACGAGAGGATCTTTTCCGTTCCGGTGGATTCGGACCCGAGCCTCTATTTCCTTCTGACGATACCGGTCAGCGCGTATACTGCTGCAGCCCACAAGCAGGCGCAGGAAAATTCGCATACGCGAGGATCGCATGATCGGCGCGAGACCCCATGCCTGGCTGACATCTGTCTGGCTGATCTTGCTTGCCGCACCGGCAGGCTCCGCGAGTCCCGCCGGTGAGTTGTCCGTCACGCCTGCGAGCATGGCTCGCATCGGCACGATCGACGAGCGCTACCAGTCCTACAATATCGAAATGGTCGAAGTCACCGGGGGAGAATTCTGGAAGCCCTACGGACCGGAGCGCAGCGTCGAGGCCGCGCCCCCGCCGAACACGCCGGGGGCCAGGAATTCGAACAAGAATTCGAATCTGTTCCAATATCGGCCGCCGATCGATCTCACCAATGCCCGTTTGCGGAAGCTCGCCTCGGCACTGGCGCCGGCCTATCTGCGGGTCAGCGGCACCTGGGCAAACACCACCTATTTCGCGGATTCGGACAGCGTACCCTCCGCGCCACCAGCCGGATTCAGGGCCATCCTGACCCGCCGGCAATGGCGGGAGGTGATCGATTTCGCGCACACGGTCAATGCGCGGATCGTGACATCATTCGCGGTGGGCGCTGGCAATCGCGACGCGGCCGGCATCTGGACGCCGGATCAAGCGCGTCGCCTGCTCAACTTCACACGGATGGCGGGAGGCAACATCGCCGCCGCCGAGTTCATGAACGAACCCAATCTCGCCGCCATTGGCGGCCTGCCGGCCGGCTATGACCCAGCCGCATTTGGACGCGACTTTGGGGTGTTCCGTGAATTTGTGAAGCAAACCGTTCCGGAGATGATGATCCTCGGGCCCGGCGCGATAAATGAAACGCCGGAAGCCTCCGAACTGCTCGCCGCGTCCCGCCCGGGCGTGGATGCTATCTCGTATCATCACTATGGAGCACTGTCGGAGCGCTGCGCCGGTACGGTCACGCCGGAGGCAGCACTTTCGGAAGCGTGGCTTTCCCGGACCGATCAAACCCTGGCGTTCTATCGGACCCTTCGAGATCAATTTGCGCCCGGCAAACCGATCTGGCTCACCGAAACCGCGGAGACGGCATGCGGTGGAAACCCCTGGGCCGCAACTTTCCTGGATACGTTCAGATATCTCGATCAGCTTGGACGGCTGGCGAAGGCCGGCGTTCAGGTCGTGATGCACAATACGCTGGCGGCCAGCGACTACGCCCTGCTCGACGAGCGAACGCTAGCACCCCGGCCGAATTACTGGGGCGCGCTGTTGTGGCGGCAATTGATGGGGACCACCGTGCTCGACCCGGGCCTGCCTGTACAAGCGGGCCTGCATGTCTATGCCCATTGCCAGCGTGGAACGCCGGGCGGCGTTGCTCTGCTCGTGATCAACACCGACCGAGATGCACCGCATTCGCTGAAGATGGCCAACGCTTCCGAACGCTTCACCCTCGATGCGGAGAACTTGCCGGATGCAACGGTGCGGCTGAACGGCAATACGCTCACGCTCGGGCCCGACGACCGTGTGCCGCGCATGACGGGTGTTCCGGCATCGGCCGGCCTCTTGACGATGGCGCCGGCGACAATCACATTTCTTGCGGCGCCGGAGGCGGCCAACGCCGCTTGCCGATGAAGCGCCGCATTGGGCAAATCGCAATTCGGAAATCGCACCAAAAAGCCGGCGGTCTTGCGACGCGCCGGCTCTTTCGTTCGCAGTATCGGCCGCTCGGACCTTGGCTCAGACCTTCACCAGCGGCCCTCTCGAGGCCGGGCCCTTCGACCCGCCGCTCGGACCATTGGGTCTCGGCTTGCGCGGCACAGTGCGCTTGCGCGCGCCGGGCAGTTTCTCCGGCTTCGGCGTCACCGGCCCTTCGACATATTCGAAGCCGATCTTCTCCTGCGCCGCATCCGAGGCCGCCTCGTCCTTGACCAGCACGACGCGGACGTGGCCGCCGCCCTTGAGCTTGCCGAACAGCACTTCGTCGGCCAGCGGTTTCTTGATGTGCTCCTGTATCACGCGCGCCATCGGCCGCGCGCCCATCTGCTCGTCGTAACCATGCTGCACCAGCCACGCCTTGGCCGGTTCCGACAGTTCGATGGTGACGTCGCGGTCGGCAAGCTGTGCCTCGAGTTGCAGCACGAACTTCTCGACCACCATGCCGATCACATCGGCATTGAGATGCGCGAACGAGACGATGGCATCGAGCCGGTTGCGGAATTCAGGCGCAAACTGCCGATTGATCGCTTCGTGATCGTCGCCTTCCCGCTTGTTGCGCGTGAAGCCAAAGGCCTGGCGCGCCAGATCCTGGGCGCCCGCATTGGTGGTCATGATCAGGATCACGTTGCGGAAATTGACCTGCTTGCCGTTGTGATCGGTGAGCCGGCCATGATCCATGATCTGCAGCAGCACGTTATACAGGTCCGGATGCGCCTTCTCGATTTCGTCGAGCAACACCACGCAGTGCGGATGCTGATCGACGCCGTCGGTGAGCAGGCCGCCCTGGTCGAAGCCGACATAGCCCGGAGGCGCGCCGATCAGGCGCGACACGGTATGACGCTCCATATATTCCGACATGTCGAAGCGGATCAGCTCGACGCCCAGCGAGGCCGCCAGCTGCTTTGCCACTTCGGTCTTGCCGACGCCGGTCGGCCCCGAGAACAGATACGAGCCGATCGGCTTTTCCGGCTCGCGCAAGCCGGCCCGCGCCAGCTTGATCGAGGCCGAGAGCGCATCGATCGCCTTGTCCTGGCCGAACACCACCCGTTTCAGGGTCTGCTCGAGATGCTTGAGCACCTCGGCATCGTCCTTCGACACGCTCTTGGGCGGAATCCGCGCCATGGTCGCGATCGTGGTTTCGATTTCCTTGATGCCGATGGTCTTCTTGCGCTTGTTCTCTGCGACCAGCATCTGTGCCGCGCCGGATTCATCGATCACGTCGATCGCCTTGTCCGGCAGCTTGCGGTCGTGGATATAACGCGACGACAATTGCACCGCGGCCTCGATGGCCTCGTTGGTATATTTCAGCCGGTGATACTCCTCGAAATAGGGTTTCAGGCCCTTGAGGATCGCGATCGCGTCCTCCACCGTCGGCTCATTGACATCGATCTTCTGGAACCGGCGCACCAGCGCGCGATCCTTTTCAAAATGCTGGCGATATTCCTTGTAGGTCGTCGAGCCCATGCAGCGAATCGTGCCCGACGCCAACGCCGGCTTGAGCAGATTGGATGCATCCATCGCGCCGCCGGAAGTCGCACCGGCGCCGATCACGGTGTGGATTTCATCGATGAACAGGATTGCGTTCGGATGCGCCTCGAGCTCCTTGAGGACCTGCTTCAGCCGTTCCTCGAAATCGCCGCGATAGCGCGTGCCCGCAAGCAATGTGCCCATGTCGAGCGAGAACACGGTCGCGGCCGCCAATACTTCAGGCACCTCGCTGTCGACGATGCGCTTGGCCAGACCTTCGGCGATCGCGGTCTTGCCGACGCCGGCCTCTCCAACGAACAGCGGATTATTCTTCTGCCGGCGGCAGAGCACCTGGATCGCGCGGTTGATCTCGGCATTTCGCCCGATCACCGGATCGATCTTGCCGTCGCGCGCCTTCTTGTTGAGGTTGACGCAGTAGGTATCGAGCGCCTCGCCCTTCTTCTTGGAATCTTCGTTGCCTTTGGTCTCGGTCTCTTCGTCGACGCCGCGCACCGGGCGCGCTTCCGACACCCCGGGCCGCTTGGCGATACCATGGCTGATGTAATTGACCGCGTCGTAACGCGTCATGTCCTGCTCCTGCAGGAAATAGGCCGCGTGACTCTCGCGCTCGGCGAAGATCGCAATCAGCACGTTGGCGCCGGTCACTTCCTCGCGCCCGGATGACTGGACGTGAATCACCGCGCGCTGGATGACGCGCTGAAAGCCCGCGGTCGGCTTGGCGTCATCGGCGCCGTCCGTCACCAGGTTTTCGAACTCGGTTTCGAGATAGTTGACGAGACTGGTGCGCAGCTTGTCGAGATCGACACTGCAGGCACGCATGACCGCCGCTGCATCGGAATCATCGATCAGCGACAGCAGAAGGTGTTCGAGCGTGGCATATTGGTGGTGACGCTCGTTTGCAATCGCCAGCGCGCGGTGCAGGGATTGTTCAAGGCTTTGAGAAAAAGTAGGCATTCGCGTCCTCTGTGGCCCCCGCCATCATGATCGCCGTTGCCCGGTCAGGCAACAACAACCTTTGTCAACCCTTTCGTCATATAGTTACATCTGCTCACGACGAAAGACCGGTTCCCTTCAACTCGTCTGCGCTCGGACTGTACGCGCCATACCCATGCAAAATCGAGCGTTCACGCCAGTATTGCACATACCGGTCCGACCCATCATTAATTACGATGCAAAACCCGTTCCGGTTTTGGCGGATTTTTGCCCGGCGCTACTTCTTTTCCATCACGCATTGCAGGGGATGCTGGTGCTTGCGTGCAAAATCCATCACTTGCGTCACCTTGGTCTCGGCGATCTCGTAGGTGAACACGCCGCACTCCCCGATTCCATGATGATGGACGTGGAGCATGATCTTCGTCGCAGCCTCGACATCCTTCTGGAAGAACTTCTCCAGCACCAGAACGACAAATTCCATCGGCGTGTAATCGTCGTTCAATATCAGGACGCGGTACAGGTTCGGGCGTTTGGTCTTCGGTTTGACCTTGGCGATGACGGATGTCGCCGGACCGCCGGCTCCGCCACCACGGTTCTCATCATTGCCCATTCGGGGGGCAAATGCGGCGACGGCAGGCGGCACGGACGAATCAAATTTGGAAACTAGTTGCAGCATGGCACAGGTGTTCGACATCCCCACGGGAAACCGGATAGCGGCCAGGTGACGTTCTCCTGTCGGAGACATCGCAAGTTCCCAGACGCGCTCTCCAGATCGCCGCTCCCGGCCGGCCCGACCCATCAGCTGAATCGATAGCTGCAATATGGGTCCGACGCTGGCTCGCCGCAAGCGCGCAAATATTGGCCAAATGCTACTTGTGGCGGGCCCGACTCCCGGTTCGGCGATCCAGCGGAGGTTAATCAATTCCATTGGATTTGACAAAGCCGCGTTGCCGCGCGTCATGAAATAATCTCCGCACATCCCAAACAGGAAAAAGCCCGGCCAAACGGCCGGGCTTTTGATTCTGGTGAGCAGCGTCTGCGTCAGCGCATAGACCGCGCAGGCACGCGGCAGAAAGCGCGCAATCTATTGGTGGACAGAGGACGGGGTGAACTTCGCCACGATGCCTTCCAATGGCTTGAAGGTCTGCTTGGCGAGATTGGTATAGAGGCCTGCGATCTTCTGCGACTCAGCCACGAACGTCTCGTAGGCGGATTTCGCATATTCGGTCTGCACTTCGATCGCCTTGTCGAGCGAGCTTACGCCGGACAGCTTCTCGACGAATGACTTCGTGTCTTCAAACGACTTCTTGGTATAATCGCCGTAAGCGCTTGCGATGGCCTGAAGGCCGTTCTGAAGGGTCGTTGCCGACGCAACGACGGTCTCGATCTGCTCTTTTCCGTACTGCTGAATGTCTTCGACTTTGACCATGATGGATTTCTTTCCCAGACTGATGTTTGAACGATCCGCCGGGAGGTCCCGGCCCCCTGACCTGTCAGCCTATATGTGCAATGCACAATAAAGTCAAGATTTTTGTGCGACGCACAAATCTAAAGCGATTTAGCGCCAAATACCTTTGGATCGCGCAAGGGTTGCTTAAGCTTTTGGAAACTCCGGCCACCTAACCTGATTCGGTGCCTGTTCGCGGTTCGGACGGGCTGCCAAAAAGTGTTTGACTACAGCATCTTAGCTGCAATAGCGATCAGATTGGCCGTTCCGGAGAAAATACGCATCCGGATTCGGCGAGTTTGGACAGAATACCCAGCCGGCAGATGGGCATAATTTAGCCTCACGAACCGGTGAACAAGATAGAAATTGGACGGGGAAGTTTATGCTTCGCACAACCTTGGCTTCCTCCCGTGTTCTGCGGGTTTCCGTTTTGGGGCTGGTCACCCTCACCGCTGCCGCTGTTTTCACAACCGGCACCGCCGATGCGCGCCATTACAGGCATCGCCACCATGCCTATCATGCCTACCATCACCACCATGCGCGTCACCACGAAGAGCGGGAAAGCTACAGCCCGCAATTTTCCTCCATCATTGTCGACGGCAATTCCGGCGCGACCCTTACCGCCAGCAGTCCCGACGCGAGCCGCCACCCTGCCTCGCTGACCAAGATCATGACGCTTTATCTGCTGTTCGAGCGTCTCGACGCCGGCAAGATGAACCTCGATACCGAAATGGCGGTATCCGAGCATGCCTCCGAGCAAGCGCCCACCAAACTCGGCCTGCGCCCAGGCCAGACCATTCGCGTCGAAGACGCCATCAAGGGGCTGGTGACACGTTCCGCCAACGACGCAGCCGTCGTGATCGCGGAAGCCATCGCCGGCGACGAAGACGATTTTGCCAAGCTGATGACCCACAAGGCGCGTGCGCTCGGCATGACCCGCACGGTTTATCGCAATGCTTCAGGACTGCCCGACGATGACCAGGTGACAACGGCGCGGGATCAATCGACCCTGGGCCGCTCCATCCAGGATCGTTTCCCGCGCTATTACCGCTATTTCTCGACCGAGACGTTCAATTATCACGGCCAGTCCATCCGCAACCACAATCACCTGCTCGGCAGTGTCGAGGGCGTCGATGGCATCAAGACCGGTTACACCCGCTCGTCAGGCTTCAATCTCGTGACCTCGATGCGCCGCGGCAACCGCCATCTGGTCGGCGTGGTGATGGGAGGTCGCAGCGGCAGTTCGCGCGACGCCATCATGCGTAACCTGCTCGCTGAGAATCTGGAGAAGGCCGCGAGCAAGCGTACCGTTGCTGCGATCACCGAGCGCAATCCTGCTGATGCCAATGCCGATGTCGCGGAAGCCGAAGCGGCCTCCCGCCCGACCCAGACGGTTCAGGTTCAGGGAGCAGTTCAGGCCGCATCCGAAGCGCCCGAGCCGGCCGCGGCGCCGCCGGCACGTTCCGCCGTACGGGCTTCACGATCATCGATCCTTGCGGCCGCCGCGGCGGCCGTGCCTCCGCCGCAAGCCAAGCCGGAGCCCGCGCCGTTCACCAATGGGGTGATCCAGGCTCAGTCCATTGCAGCGATCCCCGGTTCGTCCGAGCCGATGAAGCCGGTCAAGGTGAAGACCGTCCAGATCAAGGCCGGACAGATGAAGCTGGCCGCGGCCGGTGCCGCCCAGCCGGCCACGCCCATCACCAGCGCCATACCGGCACGCCCGGATGTGCCGGAGACATCCAGCGCGATCATGGCCAAAGCTGAATCTAACAAGGGTGAATTTAACAAGGCTGAATCCAACAAGGTTGACGTCCCCAGGACCGAGATGCCGCCGCAACCGGCAAACCACGGCACCGGAAACGGTCTGCTCGGGGTATTGCCGGCATCAAGTGCATCGGCCTCCTCCACTTCACAGGCGATGGCCTATGCCGATACGCCGCCTCACGGCCAGCCGCAGGCCGTTCAGCAAAACGGCGCGATCAAGCCGGTGGCCGTCCATACCGGATGGATCATTCAGGTCGGCGCGCTGGAAAGCGAGAGCGAAGCACGCCAGCGTCTCGAAATCGCGCGCGAACAGGCTCGCGGTATGCTCAGCAAGGCGGATCCGTTTACCGAACCGGTCGTCGCCAAAGGCGAGCGGAAGCTGTTCCGTGCCCGCTTTGCCGGTCTCGACAGCGATCAGGCCGAGGCGGTATGCCGGACGTTGAAGCGCTCCGACATCTCCTGTTTCACGGTTCGGAACTGATCAGAGACCTTTGCAGCGAAAGCCCGTCCCGCATTTGATGCGGGGCGGATTGCGGTTCGCCTGAAGAAAGCACTCCCGAAAGGTTGGCAATTAGAGCCTCCGTTCCGATTCAATCGAAACGGAAACGACGCATGCCACCACGGCAGTCGTGAGAGCAGACCCGGTGAAGGATGAATTTGCATCCCGCAACCTCTCGTCAAGATTTCGAGGCTAGATTGGTTAGCGAAAGATCGACCACGCCGGGCAACGGCGGGCGACAACGGGGCGTCGACCGGAGCGGAAAGCAGAAGCAACTCGCAGGTAATAGCGTTTGGTAGCGTTGCCGGAGTTAGCTGTGATGCGTGCGAAGCAAAGTATCCTTGGCCTCGTTTACACGGGAGGCGAGGTACGTCGACCCCCCCTGATCGGGATGCAGTTTCTTCATGAGGGCGCGGTGCGCCCGACCGATTTCGTCACGCCCCGCCCCCGGCTGCAGGCCAAGGATCTGATAGGCCTCCTCGTCCGTCATTTTGCCACTCGCCGCCGGGCGGCTCTGCCCCCCTGCCGCATTTCCCTGCGCGTGCTGACGCCAAGCGGGAAACCTGCGGTCAAGATAGCTTTCAAGTAGCGCTACGCTTTCGGCGTCGAAGCCGGCCATCATCGCCGTCAATTGCGGCAGGTCGAATTCGTCGAGCAAGTGACCGGCATTCGGTCCGGCTACGATCTGACCGCTGAGTTCGCCGCCGTCGTGATCGAGCCGCATATCGAGAAACTGCGAGCGCACCCGCGACGTCTGTCCCGGCGAGCGTTGGACGCCGGAGCCTCCGAACAGCCCGCTGATGTTGCCGAACCCCGATGCCCCGAAGGGTGACCAACCCAACAGGCCCGCGCCGAAGATCCCGAGCGGGACCGCTACCGCAAGCTCACCCTTGATCCCGGTGAAGGCGGCGACCGCGAGCGCCAGAATGCCGCCGCCGATCTTGACCGCGCGCGCAAGCACGACCGGATTGGCCGCCCGAAACATCTGCAGCAGCGAGTAAAGCAGGATAACGGCGACGACGCCGGCAATCAGGGTAGGCATGAAACCAATATAGCGCGGCCGGCGGCAAAAAGCATGCTTGGCCGGCGGTCTTCGCCTCCAAGACACATCAAGACACGTGAAGGCACGATCATTTCATCTGTCCGAGCAGTTTGGCCGCACCGCTTCCGGTCTTTGACAGCCGCAGCAACGCCTCGCGGCCGCCGGCGGCATAGGCCGCCGCGGCGCGCAGCAGTTCGCGCAGTTGCGCCGCTGCCCCCGGATCGAACCTGCACCATGCACCGCCTGTCAGCCGCGCGATCTCCCGAAACGCCTGCTCGGCGACGCCGTCATGTCCCTCCTGGAACATGAACACCGGCACCTTGAGCAGACCGAGTTCGCCGGCCTTGCGGCAGAGGTCGTCGACCTTTTCCTCCATGGCATCGCCGACGAAGACCACCGCGCGCACCGCGGAAGCGGCAGCCTCCCGCCGCGCTTCCGACAACACCTTGCCGATCTGGGTATTGCCGCCCCGGCAGTCGATCCTGGCCATCAATTTTGCCAGTTGCGCGGTGTCGGAGATCCATCCGCTGGCACGGCACTCGTTGAGGCCGCGATAATAGACCAGGCGGATATCGAGACTGCCGAGCGCCGCCGCCTCGCGAAACATGTCGGCCTGCAGCGCGCAGGCCATGTCCCAGGTCGGCTGCCGGCTCATGGTGGCGTCCAGCGCGAAAACCAGCCGGCCCCTTGCGCCAGGAGCGTGGGGCGACATCGCACGGGCCTTGGCGACAAAGGCGGCGATATCTTCCGACGCCGAAGGGCTCGCCTCCGGCAGCGAACCGGCGCTACCGGATGGAGCTTTGCCGGATTCGGCCTTTTGCGCCGATGACACGTCGCCGGCAGATTTCGGTTTGGTCGGTTCACCTGACATAGGCGCTCGCAAATTGCCGCGAGCCTTATGTGGAGCGGGACGAGGCAGTGGTCAATGCGCGATGGATACGCGGGTCTTGTTCGCCCAGGAGGCGGACCAGGTCGTGGAATCGTCAGGGCGCGATACGGCTTGGAGGGCGATGCGAACCGTCAGTTCTTGACCGGCGAGTACAGCGCAACCGGTCCCGGATCGGTCAGGAGCGGCGGTGCTTTGGTGACGACCGGCTTCAGCGAGCTGCTGTCGTCATCGAGGAATTTGTCCAGCATGCCCTCGATCGTCAGCTTGACCTGCTCGGGACCGCGATCGCTCATATCGGTGTGCTGATAACCGGTTTGCACAACCGTAATCCCGGCCTTCTCGCAATCCTCGTCATCGGGAACGACACCGGGGTCGGGCTTGAACACCGGATCCTTCGATCGGAACGAAAGGATCTTGAATCGGCCGTCCGTCATGAACGGCACGCGCAGATTGTCGAGCGTGACCACCTTCTTGATATTGTCCGGATACATCTTGGCGAAGTACATCGAAATGTCCCCGCCATTGGAGTGTCCGACCATGGTCAGATGATCGTAATCGGCGTTCGGCACCACCTTCTTCATTTCATCGACCGCAAAGCGGATATTGGCAACGCCGCGATGATACTGCGGCAACCGGCCGACATAGAGTTCGCCGACTTTAGTTACCAGGGGCGCATCTGTGGGCAGGTCATGCTGGATGCTCATGGCGAGATAGCCGCGCGCGGCAAAAACGTTTGCCAGGAACGAGTATTCGGTAAACTTGACGGTGTTGCCGTGATTGAGGATCGCCACCGGAAGCGTGATCATGCCGGCGCTCGCCTGCATTTCCTTGTCGCGCCGCACTGCAACATCCACGGCGACCGGACGGTTGTCGCGGGTCGCATCGTAGAACGTCATGGTCTCGTGTCGTATCGCCCATTTGCTCGCGGTGAAATAGGCGACCGCCACCAGCACGCAAAGCGAAAGTAGAACGGCAATTCCACGTTTCATGTTCGTCCTCTACGCGCTGATCTCACCCGATCAGATCCGACGTTTGGAGCTCCACGATCCCTCATCGTTCGCGAGCAATATACGTGACGACAACGTGACAGGAAGGCTAAATATTGTAAATCGACCGCCTGATCGTTGTGCGATGCACCCACTTATTGTGCAGGTGCACAATACGAAAATCCTTGGGGCCGTTCGATTGTGGAACGCCGCGGATGAACGGCGAGTTCAGGACTTGGGTAAAGACCCGGTAAAAACGCAGGTCCGCGACGGTTAGTTCCGCCGGACATCGATCCATTTTAAGGGAAAAATCGCTGCCTCCGCGGCCAGGGCCATCCGAATCGAGGCCGGAAAGCTGTGGGCCCACAACTTAAGCTGGCAAGGTCTCTGGCGCGATGATGTCGTGGAGTTCGAGCGGCTTGTCGACCTGGTTGAACCACTCGGCACGATTGGCCGCGCGGCGGCGGCCGCGTTCATCGAGCGGCAGTTTCAACTGACGCAGCAGGCTCGTGACCTCCTCGCGCGCCGTCAGGTGGCCCATGCTCGGACGGGTGCCGAGCGTCGCCTCGTCGAGGTTGTCGAGTGCCGTGAGCCCACGTGGAAAAAATTCGCGATAGACGACGCGTTCAGCGAAGCC
The DNA here is from genome assembly GCA_963727225.1 of uncultured Pseudomonadota bacterium. Classification (GTDB taxonomy): domain Bacteria; phylum Pseudomonadota; class Alphaproteobacteria; order Rhizobiales; family Xanthobacteraceae; genus Bradyrhizobium. The sequence continues at coordinate 100,864 of CAVSFN010000016.1, forward strand.
ATCGATCGCGCGGAAGCCGAGCCGCAACGACAAATCATTCAGGCCGTCGGCGACCAGTTGCTTGTTGCGCGATCCCAGCATCGACAATCGGTTGCGGACTACGATCCAGTCGCAGCTCGCGCCGTCGAGCTGACGGCGCTTGCGCCTGGTATCCCGCACCATCTCCGCATAGTGGCTCTCGCCGATGACCGAATAGGTCGCGGGGTCGACGGTGCCGAGCACGTCGAAGTCGAGGAAGCTGTCGTTGATCGGCGTCACCAGCGTGTCGGCCATCGAGTGCGCAAGACGCATCAGATAGCTGTCGGCCCCCGGAGTATCGATCACGATGAAATCGAATGTCCGCTCGACCGCGCTCACCGCATCCATGAATTGCTGAAATTCGGAAGATTCATTGTCGGCGATCTGCATGGTGTTGCCGAGCTTGATGCAGCAATGCACCGGGACTTCGAGATCGAGGCCGGTGCGGCGTGCCCAGGCGCGCCGGTTGTTGATGTAACGGGTGAAACTTTGCTGCCGGCAATCGAGATCGATGGTGGCGACGCGCTGACCGGCTTTCATCAGGGCAACGGCGACATGCAAGGCGGTGGTGGACTTGCCCGAACCGCCCTTCTCATTGCCCAGCACAACGACATGAGCCGAGCCCGATTGCCCCTGACTAGTTTGCACCAGCATTCTTCGACCCCTGTGGGTATCTTCAAATTACCCGCGACCGCGGTCAAGCGAAATGTGCGATAACTGCTTCAAACCATTGATTGTCTGCCTCAATCATGAATCTCATGCCCAGCTCGCGATGTCTGTGACTGAGCCCACATTTGCCGGACCGATTCAGCCTTTTTCGAATGAGGACCCGGCTTGGCGACGCAGCATCGGCCTTGATAGGGTGACGTCCCCGCCCCACGGTCAGCGCGACTTGCCTGCATGACCCCACAAATCGAGCCCTGATGCCGCGAAGCCCCATGATCGTCCGCACGGTACCTGCGTTGCGTCGCGCCCTCGATGGCCTTCGCGTGAGAAAAGCCACCGTCGCGCTGGTGCCAACCATGGGAGCACTCCATGACGGCCATGTGTCGCTGGTTCGGCTGGCGAAACGTCGCGCCGCAAAGGTGATCGTCTCCATCTTCGTCAATCCTGCCCAATTCGCGCCCACCGAGGATTTCGGCTCGTACCCGCGCACCTGGAAGGCCGACGTCGCCAAACTGACCGCCGAGAAGGTCGACTTGATCTGGAATCCGGACGTCAAGACCATGTATCCGGACGGCTTTGCCACACGGATACTGACCGAAGGGCCAGCGACGGCAGGGCTGGAGGATCGCTTCCGTCCGCATTTCTTCGGCGGCGTCACCACCGTGGTCGGCAAGCTGTTCACGCAATGCCGGCCGGATCTTGCGATGTTCGGCGAAAAGGATTTCCAGCAGTTGCAGGTCGTGACCCGGATGGCCGCGGATCTCGATCTCGGCGTCAAGGTGATAGGCTCGCGCACCGTCCGCGAAGCCGATGGCCTGGCGATGTCCTCGCGGAACGTCTATTTGTCGCCGGAGCAACGGCGCGTGGCGCCAACGCTCTACAAGGCCATGAAGGAAAGCGCGGGGCGTTTGCGGGCCGGCGACGACCTCCATGCCGCGATGGGCGCTGGCGCCGAAATGGTCGTCGGCGCTGGCTTCACGCTGGATTATTTCGAGGTGCGCCACGCCGAAACGCTGGCGCCGATCGCCTCGGTGAAGAACGGACCGATGCGAATTCTGGTGGCGGCCAAAATCGGAAAGACACGGTTGATCGACAATATCGGGGTTTAGACCGGGCGAGCCGGCAAGCGCGGTGGTTCAAAGCAGCCCGAGATCGCGCAATTCCCTGCGCAGCGGCTCGGGCATCGCTGCGACGCCGGCGCCCACCGACCCGATATCGGGCGGGACATCGCTTTGAGCAAAATAACGCCAGCCCTGGAACGCCCGCATCGGTCGCGGCAGCACCGCGACGACCTTAGGCTGCATCACGAGGCGGCACCGTCCGATCCCGTCGCGGTCACGGAATGGCTCGATCGCGACGATTTTCTCGCGGGCCGCGATCTCGCCGCGGATGACCCAGTAGAGCGAACCGCCGGCGAGCAACTCTTCGTCGCGTTTCGGCGTCATTCGCGTGATGTGAATGTGATGGCGGGGCAGACCCTTTTGCTTAGCGGTCCGCATGCGCTCCGCGACCCAGCTCTTGAGTTCCTTGACGGAATCGCAGCCGACGGCGAGCTTGATGAGATGAAGGGGCATGGTCGCGAGGTTAGCGATCAGCAGCGACTTTTGAAAGCATCAATCGTTTGAGGCAGCGGGCGGCGGCGGCGGCGCAGCGGGCGCGATTTGCACCGGCGCCGCCGGTGCCGGCGTATGCCTGGGTTTCGGTGCCGGCTTCTTGGCCGCCGCCAGCACGGGGGCCGTCGTCGGGGTGGGCGATGGGGCGTTGGCAGCGGAAGCCGGAGCGCGCGGCGCAGGTGGCGTCGCGGCCGGGCCCGGCTCCGGCGTCATGATGCTGACCGGCGGGGTCGAGGCTGCGGTGGGAAACTCGGCATTGGTGGGTCTGCCGGTGGGCATCGATGGCGCAAGGGCCGCGACCGCTCCCGCCGGCGCGGGCGCGTTCCAAGACGGCGCGTAACGTGAAACCAGGCCGTCATACATCCGCTGGTCCATGTTGGCGACGATCCGATGCGTATCGGTTATCGCCCGGAATGCCGGGCATTCCGACAGCGTGCAATGGTCGCGCGCGACCATCGCCTGGGCCATCAGCCCATAGCGGTCGCGTTCCACCGCGCGGCGCACAGCTTGCAATTCGGGTGTCATGCTCCGGTTCGCAGCTGCGACATCACCCGACGCAGTCAATTGCGTGATCAGGGACGCCGCATACGACACCGCCGCGGCGGTCGATTCGGCAGAGCCGAACAGCGACTTTTCGCACGCCGCCAATACTGCTTCCCCAGCCAGATCGTCGATACACGACAGGGCCGGCAGCGAAACGTTGATGGTCTGAGCCGATGCGGTCTCACCGGATGCGAAGCTGCCGCCCGTGCCGAATCCGCGGATGGTCGCGGCGACGGCGACGCCGATGGCCAGCAGCGTGATCACCGTCAGCGCGCCATTGGCAACCGATTTCTCGGCCCGCAACAGCGTGATCAGAACGATGACCGCGAAGAATCCCGCCGCGCCCAGCGTCGACCACATCGGAAAGGCCGGCGAGCCCCAGAGTTGATCGAGCGACGTAGCCCACGCCCAGTTCATGCGCGATGTCCCTCAGCGCCGCATAAAACGCGCTCAGCGAAGTCAATGCCGGATTTGCCGGACTCAGTCTGCGGAGAATGAACCTGCGAACAGGGCCTTTTGACGGCGGACGAAATCGAAACTGCTTCGCGCGGTCGAGCCCGCGATCGATCAGGAGATGTCGAGCTGACTTTCCTTGGCTACCCGCTCGAAAGCCTCGGTCGAGCTCTTGATCCGGTACTGGCAGTCGTCGCCGTCCGTCGGCAGCAGCCGGATCACCTCATAGGTGCCGCTGGCGGCCGGACGGGCGACATTGCTGGCAGTGAAATAGACGGTCTCTCCAACGGTAAATTTGTGCTTCAACGCCCTCTCCATCACGCAAGGAACGTCGGCCAGGTGCTCACGGTCCCGCTGCAAATGGCCAACTGAAAACCCTGCGCCAACTTAGCACAGCGGCGGTCTCCTTGGCCAGTTACATCCGGACATAGCAAATGCGCAAATTTTGCAGGTTTTTCAGTGCCATAAACCGCATTCTGCGGGTTCCGAACGAATCTGCGCCGTGACCGTCCGGAACCATCATTCCATGGCGTTATGAGGACGCTGGAAGGGTACCGTTCGGGCTTGCACCATCCACCGCCTTGGGAAGTTGCTCCGCCAAAATTTTGGAGATTTGATCCAGCGGGATATTGAACCGCGCCGCCAGTTGCTTGGCGGTATCGCTGCCCAGCACCTGCTGCAATTGCTCGGCCGTGATCGGCAGGTTCTGACCGGTTCCGATCCAGGATTTGACCTGATCGCCAAAGCCCGCCTGCTGGAGCTTGGCGACGATCGCCGACAGACCGCCCTGACCGCCATTACCCATCACCTCGCCCAGCACGGCCGGGAGTAGTGTCCCAAGCTGGCTAAGCGCGGCCTTGAACGCCGGTGAATCTTCCAATGAATCGAGAATTCCCATAATCATACCTTTTTGGTCGATGCGCCAAGTCAGTTTCGGATTCAGATCGTTTTCGCAGGCCTCCGTCAAGGCACGATGGCGCCCAACGCTGCGCGATTCATGCTCATGCCGTCTCGAACTTTTCAATCACGAGGGTCTCTGCAAGGCCCGCGCTGGTCCATTCCTGAAAGGCCGGCAACGACATCATCGCATCCATGTAATGGCGCGCCTCCGGCTCGACCTCGATGGCATAGGTGCGAAAACGATGCACCACCGGCGCGAACATGGCGTCCGCGCCGCCAAAGGCACCGAACAGGAACGGCCCGGATTTTCCGTAGCGCTCGCGGCATTCGGTCCAGATCTGCTGAATGCGCGCGATGTCGGCGCGGGCATCGGCCGACAGCTTGATAGCGCCAACCGGACGATGCAGGTTCATGCCGCATTCGTTACGCAGCGCCGCAAAGCCCGAATGCATCTCCGCCGAGATCGACCGCGCATGGGCGCGGCTGGCGCGATCCTCAGGCCACAGCCGCGTTTGCGGAAACCGTTCGGCGGCATATTCGATGATGGCCAGAGAATCCCAGATCCTGACGTCGTCATCGAGTAAGGCCGGCACCTTGCCCGATTGCGTGAAATCAAGAATCCGCTTCTTGTCGGTGTCGCCGGTATAAAGCGGGATGAAGATTTCCTCGAAGGCGACATGATTGGCCTTCAGCGCCAGCCACGGCCGCATCGACCATGACGAATAGTTTTTGTTGCCGATGACGAGCTTCAACGCCATGCGAAGAGGTCCTTCTTTAGCTTGTGATCAGGGCATTCGTGCCAATCTCGGCGAAGATCGGGATCACGATGCAGCCTCCCGCCAGCATAGCCGGCAATACGCCCGCCTCAATCCCATTTCGGCGCGAAACCGAAATCGGTGAGCCGGCCCTTGGCGCTGCCCATCCGGGATATCTGGTGCATCTCGTCATCGGACAGCACGAAATCGAAGATGTCGATGTTTTCCGACAGCCGTTCGATCCGCGACGTCCGCGGTATCGCGGACACATTCTGCTGCACCAGCCAGCGCAGGCAGACCTGCGCGGCGGTCTTGCCGTAGGTCCGCCCGATCCGGGCCAGCGTCTCGTCGTTCTTGATGCGACCCTTCGCCACCGGACTGTAGGCGACAACAGCCATGCCCTGGCGTGCGCAGGCCTCGAGCACCTTGGTCTGGTCGAGGTAGGGGTGATATTCGACCTGATCGCACACCAGCGGCGCCGGGCAGGCCGCGACGGCTTCTTCGACCAACGCCACGGTGAAGTTCGAGACGCCGATGTGCCTGGTCATGCCGAGCTTCCTGACATGCGCCAGCGCGCCCAGCGTTTCCTGAAGCGGCACCTGCGGATTTGGCCAGTGCAGCAGCAATAGATCGACTTCGGAAAGCCGCAGCTTGGTCAGGCTTTCCTTGGTGGAACGTTCCAGGTCGTTCGGCGCGAAATGGGTGGTCCAGACCTTCGTGGTCACGAATATCTCGTCGCGTCGAACCTTCGAGGCGCGCAGACCTTCTCCGACCTCGCGCTCGTTCTCATAGATCTGCGCGGTGTCGATGTGGCGATACCCGAGCCGAAGCGCCTGCTCGACCAGACGCGCACAGGCTCGCCCGCGCAGCTCCCAGGTGCCTAACCCGATCGCGGGAATCCTAGCGCCTTTAGCCTCGACGAATTGCATGTTGGAGGTGCTCGAACAAATCGAGCCCATTATGTCCCGCCGGCGCGGCGCTGCCAACAATGCAGCGCGCCGTCAGACCCGCGCCAAAGCGGCAAACACCGTCTCCGGGGCATGGGCTATCACGGCAAGAAGCGCCCGCGCCGGTCCGCGCGGCATGCGTTTGCCCTGCTCCCAGTTTCGGATGGTCTCAACCGGCACGCCCAGCCGTGCCGCGAATTCCAGCTGCGTCAGGCGCGCACGCCGGCGAAGGTCGCGAACCGCCGGAAGCGGCCCTGTCGGTTCGGGCGCGGCCAAAGCCGTTGCCGGCACGAGCGGAAACTCCTGCCCGTCCCGCAACTCGACGATCCGTCCGTCCGCTTTCAGCCGCAAGCGCTGCATGTTCGATCCAGCTTTGGCGCGTGATCCAGGATGCAAAACCGGACCGTACTTCTGCCAACCGCGCGCTATAATCGTCGGCGATGCGCGTTAAGGTTCGATTAACGATACCGCGTACGCAGCGATGACGCATCGGCATCATCAATCGCGTGCGAGATCGCGTCGACAAATTCATGGAGAGTTTCGCCATTTTTTGTCGCGCATCGGGAAACGTTCGCGAGCAGCGACGCACCAGCCAATGGGTCCACATCCAAATCTTCGGCCCCGCCGCGCCTCGCGGTTTGACAGGATTGCTGAACTCGTCTGAGCTGGTCTATCGGGCATTACCGAACAGGCTACGCCAGACAGAATGATGGACATGCTCGCGCAAAAGCCGGCCCCGAAGTTCGCGAATGTGCTGGCGGCCATCCTTGTCGTCTCGATCGGGTGGATGGCGGCGGCCCACGCGGCGGATTGTCCGCGCCCGGGGACGCTCGGCACCTCACGCGTTCTCGCAGTCGATGCTGCCACCACGCCGCGGGTCGGGTTGAAGAGCTTTCCGAAAACCCTACCGCTCGACGATCATGAGGTCGTGCTGACGTTCGACGACGGCCCGTGGCCCGCCACGACCCCGCTGGTGCTGGCGGCGTTGGCCCATGAGTGCGTCCGCGCGACGTTTTTCCTGATCGGCAGAAGCGCATCGGAACATCCGGACCTCGTGCGAAGGATCGCAGCCGGAGACCATACCATCGGACATCACACATGGCGGCATCCCAGCCTGAAGCGAATGACCTTGCGCGCGGCCACCGAGGAGATCGACCGCGGCATCGCCGCGGATGAAGTGGCGCTTCATGGCGTGGCCAACCGGATTCCGAGCACGCCGTTCTTTCGTTTTCCCGGCTTTGAGAGCACGCCGGCCACCCTTGAGCTGTTGCAATCACGCAGCATCGTCGTGTTCGGGGCCGATCTCTGGGCCAGCGACTGGAATCCGATGACGCCGCGGCAGGAATTAAAGCTGCTCACCGATCGGCTCACCGCCGCCGGCAAGGGGATTATCCTGCTGCACGACTCCAAAGCGCGAACCGCAGCGATGCTGCCGGCTTTTTTGCATTATCTCAAGGACAATCACTATCGCGTGGTCCACGTTGTGCCGGTGGCGCACGACCATGTTCCAGCCACGCCCGGCGCCAACGCTGGCAGCGTCCGTTGAACCCATAACCAGGTGCGTAAGTCAAACAATTAAGGCCCCATTCATCGCGCGCTGTGTAATTATACTTTCGCGAACGGGAATTAGACGGTGTTTCATGATGGGTAACGTGGTGGCTGGTGTTCGGACGCGGCAATGGGCCCTCTTGTGCCTTGGGCTGTTCATCGGTATCGCCCCGCAGGTGGCTTCGGCCGCAAATTGTCCCGGCAATCCAGGTGCCCTCGGCACCTCGCGAACGCTGGTGGTCGATCCCGTGGAGCATCCCCGCATCGGCACCATGCAATACTCCGAGACGCTGCCGCTGCAAGATCACGAAGTGGTATTGACGTTCGACGACGGGCCGCTGCCGCACAACAGCAATCAGATACTGCAAATTCTCGCCTCGGAATGCATCAAGGCGACTTTCTTTACCATCGGGCGCATGGCCCGGTCCTTTCCGGAAGGCGTCCGCAAGCTCCGCGACGCCGGGCATACCATCGGCACCCACAGCCAGAATCATCCACTGAGCATGGACCGAATGCCGATCGAGCGCGCCCGGCAGGAGATCGATGACGGAATCGCATCGGTCAAGGCGGCCCTCGGGGATGACAAGGCAGTTGCCCCGTTCTTTCGGATCCCCGGCCTGCTGCGCGCCGAAGCTGTCGAAAACTACCTCGCCTCGCAGGGCATCCAGGCATGGAGCGCCGATTTTCCGGCCGACGACTGGCGGCATATTCCGGCGTCGCGCGTGTACGATCTGGCAATCAAGCGGATCGAGGCCAAGGGAAAAGGCATTCTGCTGCTGCACGACATCCAGCCGCGCACGGTGGCCGCATTGCCAAGAATTCTGCAGGAGTTGAAGACTCGAGGCTATCGCATCGTCCATGTGGTGCCGGCGACACCGGAGCTGCCGGCGACGCCGACCGAGCCGCAGGAATGGCAGTCGCATCCGATCGCTGAAAACGTGGCAATTTCGCATTGGCCAAAAATTCGTAATTTCGTTTTCACCCAGACCGACATGCTTCCCGCCCCCTCGCTGTCCGATCTGGACTGGCGTGATGCGGAGTTGATGGCGCTCGCGGAGCCGTTCGACCTCGCCAGACGGCATCCGCGCGGCGTTCCGCTGCTGCAACAGACGCCCTGGCCGCAGCCGTCGCCGCTCGCGCTGGCCAGCGCCGCCATCGCCCTGCCCGTGCCGGCGCAGAGCATCTTCGAGATCGAGGAAAATCCGCGCGCGACAGCGCAGTCGCTGCTTCCGTTCCCACGTCATGCGGAGCAAACCGTCCCGACGCTGCGCCAACGCGATGGCGTCTCAAAGCGGATCGCAGTCAACGCCGGCACGTTCCGGGGCAAGCCCCATCTCGGAGGCCGGAAGCCCGGCGCGTCCAGGTTTGCCGGCCGCGCCAACCGCAACACAGCGGGTGCCCATCGGGGCTCGCTGAGACATCTGGTTCAGGTCAAGAAGAGAAGAAATGCGTGACGGCTCAGGGCCTTTTCGCGTTCCGATTGGATCGGAACGGAGGCTCTGCGTCTTTATTAGACATTAGACGCGTTTTCTTGACGCGAACCGATATCCACCCCGCATCAAGTGCGGGGCAGGCTTTCGCTTGAAAACGCTTTAGTCGGTCACGATCAAGCGACCTTGCGCATCACAGCCCCTCTTTTTGGTCAGGCGCCCATAACCGATTTTGAATCCGTTAGCATGATGAATGCATCTCCGACTTAAGCTGGATCAAAGTACAGTCAGCAACCGGACTTATTCAATCGATGATGTGGTAGCCGCCATCGATGTAAATCGTGTCGCCCGTCATCAGCTTCGCGCCGTCGAGCGCGAGGAAGGCAACCGCCTTTCCGACGTCGTCGATGCTAACCAGGCTTCGCGCGGGTGCCTTGGACTGTGCTTTCGCCATCAGTTCGTCGAACTCGGGAATTCCGGAGGCCGCGCGCGTCGCCAGCGGACCGGGCGATATGGCGTGAACCCGAATACCCTTGGGGCCGACCTCGGACGCGACATATCGAACGGCGCATTCCAGCGCCGCCTTGGCGACGCCCATGATATTGTAGTTTTCCACCACCATCTGACTACCGTAGTAAGTCATCGTGAATATGGTGCCGCCGTTCTTCATCAGCGGTTCCGCCAGATGCGCCATGCGGAGGAACGACCAGCATGAAACATCCATGGTCGCCAGGAAGCCGTCACGCTTTACGTCGATCACCCGTCCGTGGAGAGCCTCCTTGGGCGAGAACGCGATCGAATGGACGAGAAAATCCAGTTGCCCCCACTCCTTTTCAATTCGCTCGAACACGGCCTCCGTCTGTCCGGCAATCCCAACGTCCATGGGCATGAAGATGGACGATTCGAGCGCGCTCGCGAGCGGCTCTACGTGCCTCTTTGCCTTTTCGTTGAGGTAGGTGACGGCCAGATCAGCGCCCAGGGCGCGGAACGCCTTGGCGCACCCCCAGGCGATCGATTGCTCGTTGGCGATGCCCACGATCAGTCCTTTGCGCCCTTTGAGCGCTACCTTGGTCTCGGGATAAACCGGTATTGCTAAGGTCACGAGACCCTCTCGTATTTTACGGACTTATCTGACTGATGCGACAGCACCGACCATGTGTGTCGGGCAATCATCAGCTCTTCGTCGGTCGGGATAACGTAAAGCGGCAGCCGGCTGTCACGCCGGGAAATCAGCAGCTTGTTTTCGGCATTCGCAGTCGCATCCAGGGTAATGCCAAGCCAGGCAAGCTTGTTCGCGATGGCCGCGCGGATCTGAGGCGAGTTCTCACCAATACCGGCTGTGAAAACGAAGCCGTCGATACCCTGCAGCGCCGCGGCCAGCATCCCTGCGTTCAAACCTACACGGTACACGAAATAGTCGACGGCGAAGACCGCGCGCGGATCGCTGTTGCCCTGAAGCTCGCGCATATCGTTGCTGATGCCCGAAAGTCCCTTCAGGCCGCATTCGCGATAAAGGAAATTCTGAACCTCGCCGGCCGACATGCCTTTTTCCGAAAGCAGGTAAAGCACGACGCCGGGGTCGAGTTGGCCCGGCCGTGTACCCATCGGCAGTCCGTCGAGTGCCGTAAATCCGAGCGTGCTTTCGACGCTGCGTCCCTTGTCCAGCGCGCACATCGAAGCGCCGCTTCCCAGATGCGCGACGATCACCCGCTTGCCCGCGATTTCGGGAGCTACTTGCGGGAGAGCGCTGGCAATATATTCGTAAGACAGCCCGTGGAATCCATAGCGTCGCACACCCTCGGCATACAGCGCTAATGGAATCGCGAAATGATCAGCCAGTGCACCGTGGCCGCGATGAAACGCCGTATCGAAACAGGCAATCTGCGGCAAGTTTGGAAACCGGGCCATGATCGATCGGATTGGCGCCAGATTGTAGGGCTGGTGAAGCGGCGCCAGCGAAATGTATCGCTCCAGTCGCGCCAGCACGTTTTGATCGACCCGGACGGGTCTGTCGTAATCCGGACCGCCATGTACCACACGATGTCCGATCGCAATCGGGTTGATTTTCAGCTCCTCCCGCAACCAGGCACCCGCCGTCGCCAGCGCCACTGCGACATCAGCGACGGCTTTGCTCTCGTAGGTGCGATCGACCAGCACGCCACCATCGACTGCAGTGACGCGCAGTCTCGGGCGGCTTCCGACTCCGTCCATCAGGCCCTTGATCTGGCGCTTGAGGCTGCCGTCCTGTTCGATTCCAAAAACCTGGAACTTTACGCTCGACGATCCTGCATTGGCGACGAGGATAGTATCCATGACATTCACGCGGCTGCAACGGTTGAAGCGCGGCGGCGGGCGTCGGCATAGAGCACCGAAATCGCGCACGAGGCCATACGGCCCCGGAGCGAATCGGCGCGCGAGGTTAGAATAATGGGAACGCGAGCCCCGAGAACGATGCCAGCGGAGTCGGCCTTTAGCATAAAAGTGAGATTCTTTGCGAGCATGTTGCCGGCCTCAAGATCCGGCACGACCAGGATTTGAGCCTGGCCGGCGACAGCTGATTTTATTCCCTTGATTTTGGCAGCCTCCTTGTCGACGGCGTTGTCAAACGCCAGCGGTCCGTCAAGCAAGGCACCCGTGATCTGGCCGCGGTCGGCCATCTTGCACAGCGCGGCGGCCTCTATGGTCGAGGGAATCTTGGCAGTTACCGTCTCCACCGCCGACAGGATCGCGACCCTCGGCTCGCCAAGGCCAATCCCCGCGTAGAGATCGATCGCGTTCTGCACGATGTCCCGCTTGCAATCCAAGTCCGGGAAAATATTGATCGCCGCGTCCGTAATCCACAATGTCTGGGCGTAACCGGGCACATCGATGGCGAAGACGTGGCTGATCCGCCGGTCGGTCCGCAGACCCGTCGTCTTCGCGGTGACGCTGCGCATTAGCTCGTCGGTGTGAAGGCTGCCCTTCATCAACAACTCGCCCTTGCCCTCGTGAATTAGTTCGACGGCCCTTGCCGCCGACGCCTCGCTGTTGGGCGCGTCGATGATCTCGAAGCGAGAGATGTCGAAGTTGAACTGCGTCGCTACCGCCTTGATCTTGGCTGCCGAACCTACCAGGACCGGCTTGATGAGGCTGGCGGCGGCGGCTTCGCAAACACCTCGCAACGAAGCCTCGTCGCAAGGATGCACGACGATGGTCACGGCGGACGGCACCTGCTTGGCCGCCGCGATCAGGCGCTCGTACTTCACATGGGCCTGGTCATCGCCAGCGTCGATTGGAACCACGCTCATAGCTCGACTCCCAATTAATTCGGCAGCGGTTACGACGCTTTGGCTCTGTCTTTTTTCGGAACGAAAGGGACACTTTCGGTGCCCGTTCCTGAAAGCCCTGCCTCATTGGCCTCGAAAAGCTCCGTAACTTTTTTAAGCCGCTCCGCAGCCTCGCCGGAGATTTCACCGGCAGAACTCAGAACGTTGCGAATAGCGGCAAGGCCCTTGCGGCGTTCGGCAATGTCAGCCGGCAGCAATTCCGGGATCGCCGCGAGAGTTGCTTCCGGCTCCAGCAGCAGAAGGAAGAACTGCTCGCGCGCCATTGCTTTGAACTGCGCGAGCGTCAGCCGCGAACTCTCTTCCGTGAGACGAATTCGACGCAATGCTGCGACACCGCGCTCATCGACGAACCCTCGCGCCAGGCCGACATAGACCAGGCCGCGGATGGTGCACTCCTGAAGACCGCCTTTGGTGATCAGCGATTTCAGTTCCGCAATGCGTTTGTCCCGCAGCTCGGTGTGCAGTGGAGATTTTCCGGGCCTTCGAGGCCGGGCGACTGCCGGATCGATTCCGACGGCGGCCTGCAGCACAGGCGATCCGTAGACGGCGAGGAAAATCGACTCGCAGAGTCTCTCCTGGCTTTCCCGCCAAGAGTCCAGCGCCTTGACGATCTGCTCGGACGCCTTTTCCTGGGCGACAATGAACGGATTGTCGGCCGATGCGGGCTTGCGTTGTTCGCGGACCTTCTCAGCGGCGCTAGCCAGCGCCGGCATGAACGGATTTCCGTCGGTGAAAGCCTCATATTGCATACGGCCCGTATCCCAACGCTTTAGCCACTCCGCAACCTGCGGAGTAAAGATGGCCTTGACCATCGGTTGCATGAATGCTCGGTAAAGCGATAGATTGATTTCCGACACACGCGCGGCGGTCGCAAAACGCCGTTCATCTTCCGGCGAATTGCCGCCCATGGCGCGGATATCATCCAGCGTGCGCTGCTCGCAGCGCATGACCCACTCTCCCTCTACGAGGTCAGGGCTAGTGGTGTCACCGGTTTTACGCTCGAACGTTGCCTCGTAGAGCCCGGGGGGCAGCATATCGATCAGGTCGATATTGCTGGAGAACTCATTGTGCTCCTTCTTGGCAACCCCCCCGGAGACAAAAATTCCGAGATGTCCGACCGTCTCATGCACGGTGTAGACGATGGTCTGGCCGAACGACCTGATCTCGTCGACATCGTCATAGAGGTCGAGAACCCAGTCGAGCGCCTGCTGCGGCGGCGTGATATTATCGCCCTTCGAGCAGAACACCACGATCGGCGAACGGATGGTACGAAGGTCGACGGCAGTGCCGTCCGACATTTCGATGCGCCCGGCTGCCAGCTTGTTACCGACGAACAGCTCGTCGACGATGAACTGGATCTCCTCTGCATTGAGGTTGACATGCCCGCCCCACCAGCGCTCGAACTCGAGGTATCGGGGGGCTTCGGTGTCGACCTTGGAGTAGACGTTATATTGCTTGGTCCACAGCGTGTTAGCCGGATTCTGGTTCTCGAAATTGGCAACCAGCTTCCCGCCATCGAACTTGCCGCCTCCCATGTCGCTGGTGAGCGCCGTCAGCCAGCTGCCGCCGAGAAGGCCGCCAGAGTAACGCATCGGGTTTTGTCCGCGAACGCCCGCCCAATATGACAGCGGCGCGCCGGCCAGGATGATCGGGCCGAACAGCTCGGGCCTGATCGCAGCCAAGATCATCACGGCCCAGCCCGCCTGGCAGTTGCCGATCACGCACGGCTTGCCGTCTGCCTCGGGATGAAGCGAGATGACCTTCTCCAGGAATGCCGCTTCGGCCCTAGCGATATCCTCGATGGTCTGGCCCGGCATCGGATCAGGCATGAAGCCGACGAAATAGCAGGGATGCCCCGCCTTCATGGCAACGCCAATTTCGCTGTCGGCCTTGAACCCGCCGATGCCGGGACCATGGCCGGCCCGCGGATCCACGACCACGAAGGGCCGGCGCGTTTGATCGATCTCAACTCCCTTCGGCGGGACGATTCGCACCAGCAGGTAGTTTACCGGCCGCTTCAGCGCCCGGCCATCCATCACGAGCTCGGCCTCGTAGTCGAGGACATGGGGAACCGTTTTGGCGAGATGTTCTTGATACTGGTCGCTGCGCTGACGCATCACGTCCCAGAACAAGACACTGCGCTGGGCCGCATCCGTCATGTATTCGGTGGCGGGACTGAATAATCCGAAAGGCGTGAGACTTGACACCTGGTGATTGTCGCTCGCCATTTTTCAGCCTCCACTTTTCTAGGCTTCCTCAACTTTTTTGTCTATTCGATGCCGCGAGATGTTTGGTTGATCTGCATCAAGAGAAACGCCGCGTAAGAGAGTTATTTTTACCATAACGAATCGGTACCTCGGTACGCTAAGAAAAGGGAGGGATGCTGACGCAGAGTGAGTAACCTCAGGAGATTCAATCATGATAAACATCAATGAACTGCTGCCCACCGCAAAAGACAGTGATCAAGCGCGCGGTGAAAAATGGGGTTCACGAGGTCCAGATTTATAGATTCCCCAACGTTCTCTGTACGGACCGGGGCCGAGCGATCAACCAGTCGGAACCCGGCTGGGAAAACACGCTCACCGGAATGCCCAAGGAGATCTTTCATCTTTGGAAGGATTACCTGCAGCCGCGCGGCTACAAGATCGCCTATCAGATCATCGATTTCACCGGGGGCGTACCGGGCGATATCGGCATCACGCTGAGTTGGTGATGCAGGATGTCTGCTCTTCGCTCATTCGAATAAAATGTGGGTCCAAATGGAGCAAACGGCGATGGCAAAGGACGAACCGACGTCACGGATGAAGCGCAAGCTCTATGAAAAGGAGCTGCGCAAGCTTCAGTTTCAGCTGAAGGTCCAACAAGAACCGCTACAACGATAAGGCCATTTTGCACAGGATGACTTTCGTAAATGAACGGTACTAGGTTGAGGATCGCAGTGCTGACCGATTGAATGTAGTCCTGCAGACGACTGCTTGCATTCGGGATCTGGGCATAGAGAGAAACCCGATAGAGATGGCTCGTAGCAGAAGAATCCAGGATGGCTGAAATCAACAAACTCTCCGTCGGCAAGGTGCTGGATAAGCTCCGCAGTAACGATGCCTCCAAGAGCTCGAAACTCGAGCAGCTCAACGATAAAATCAAAACGACTGGTGAGGAAATCCAGCGCTTAAGAGCGGCCAGAGCCCGCCTTAAGCGGGGCCAACCGGCGAAGCGCGATTGATACATAAGTAAACTTCAATTATGTCGCAGGATGCGTCGGCCTTCCGTCGCTACGGCTCTACGTCAAGACCGCCATCGATCTCATCATCTGGGTATCCCCAACCCAGCATCGGCGTGGCACCGGCACGTGGCCCTGCTCGTCGAGTTGGGTTTACTCGATCGCGAAATCGAAAAGCACTTTCTCTATCCGGAGGATTTGGCGCTCGCTCATATCGCAGATGCCCAGGGCCTGGGAGGACATTCCGGAAAGATCAAGCACTGAACGCGTCGGTGCAGTTCCGCTTGCGCTCAAAGTCGTCAATTGCGACGTACCAATAAGGACTTATGATGATGGCGGAAAATGGCCCCCTTACTCGCGCGCGTCTGAAAACCCCAAAATCCGCCGCCATCGCGGGGATCGTCTTCTCCCTCGTGATGTTCGCGATCTTCTGGCTACTGCGGCAGTCCATTCCGGCCGACCCGCTGGAGTCCGGCACCTGGCTCACGACCAACACCAGGACGATCGCGGTGGCGCTTAATCTGGTCCCGCTCGCTGGCGTTGCCTTCCTGTGGTTCATCGGCGTGCTGCGCGATCGACTCGGCCAGCAGGAAGACCGCTTTTTTGCCACCGTGTTTTTCGGCAGCGGCTTATTGTTCCTGGCCATGCTGTTTGCGGCCGCTGCAGTGATAGGCGCCGTAATGGTCCTCGCCTCTGCCGCCGATCTGAACGAATTAACCAACTCAACGACATTCCGTTTCGCGCGAGCCGCTACCTACGTCATCATGAACGTGTACGCCATCAAGATGGCCGCGGTATTCATGTTTTCAACGTCAACCGTCGTCATCTATACCGGCATCGCCCCGCGCTGGATTGCCTATCTGGGGTATTTCCTGGCGATACTTCTTTTGATCGGTAGCTACTACATCAGCTGGAGCTTCGCCGTACTACCGGTTTGGGTGTTCCTGATCAGCGTATATGTTCTGACAGATAATTTGCGCATCCGATGAGACCAGCCCGCCGCACTTCGCACCCGCAATATCCGAGCGACCACTTCTCGGGTTAGGGCGTCAACTCGACGGGTTATTTCACGATTGCTTCGGGCGGCACTTGCCTGCTGTTTCCCATCACGATGGACGGCGCAGTGAACAGTTCAAGTATTTCGCAAAAGCCGCGCACCGGAAATTGAAAAGACCCAATATATCCACCTTCGAGTACGCTACAAAGATAGGATACAGCATATAAGGGCAGCGACAGCTTCGCTATTAAGGCAAGACGAGTGCCGGTACGTCGATCGTTACCTGGACGTAACGGTCCAATTGCGTTTGCTCGGAAGTTCCGCTCGGCGTTGCGGCCCGGGCCGACATCATCGTCACCGCTGCCGTCCTTCGGCTTAAAGCTCTTTGCCGAGGCCCAGGCCGCGACCAGCGTGCCGTCGACCGAGAAGTGTTCGTTCGATAACAGCCTCTTCACCCGCGGCTGGTTCAGCACCGCAGCAAGGAACTTCGCCGCAACGTCCCCTGCCAGCAGTCGGTCGCGGTTCTTCGAAAAGGTCGAGTGGTCCCATACTGGATCGTCTACCCCGAGGCCGACAAACCAGCGGAACAGAAGGTCGAACTCCAGTCGATCCATCAACTGGCGTTCAGAACGTACAGTGTAAAAGGCTTGCAGCAGCATCGCGCGCAGCAGCTTCTCCGGCGCGATCGACGGACGCCCCTCCCGCGCATACAGCGCCGCAAAGTCCTTGGTCAGCGCTCCCAGGGCCTCGTTCGCTATCAACCGGATCGCCCGCAACGGATGATCCCGCCGCACCCGCGCTTCGAGGTCTACATAGGAAAACAGCTCACCAGATCGTTCATCCGTTCCGCGCATCTCGAATCCGCCATGTTCACGACATCACGGAATCACGTTCAGCATCGGACGGAAAGACAGTTTTTCAACAACCTGTTAGTCGGTCACGATCTTTGACACGCATAACAGCACGATCAAACCGAGAAAAAATAGATCGATATAAGACTTCATTTCGCCGTCGCGACGAAGCGTCCCGACCTCACTGACGATCTGCTTGCGCGCGGCGGATGCGGCCGGACCGTCCCCGACCACGCCGGCAAGGCGTCGCGCCTCCAGTTCGAGCCGCTCGATACGCTGGAAGAAATAAAACGAACGCAGCGCTGAAGCCGCACGCATCGCCGCATAGAGCAGCACCAGAATCGCGACCACCGCGCGTTGCTGATATTTCTCCATGAAGTTCAGGCTGAAATAGGCGAGCGCCAGAAAGACAAAATTCGACAGGAACCGGTAGGCGTAGGTCAGGAATCTCATGCGTGTGCTCCGATCGATGAGCGGCCCGGCAGCCCCGATCGAATGCGATCCGAAGGAATCCGGCCGGCGGATCGGTATCGCAAACCCGCTTCCTCGCGTCTGTCGATGTACACCAATGTTGTTACAACAAGGCAACGCGTGCCCTGTTGACCGCCGGAGGCGGCAGATCGTCCAACCTGTCCCGCTTTGGGCCGGCACATCATCATTGCAAGGTTTGGTGCGCTCGGAGGGACTCGAACCCCCACGATTTTACTCACTGCCACCTCAAGGCAGCGCGTCTACCAATTCCGCCACGAGCGCTTGGAAGACCGGCACGGGATTTTGCGCCGCACCGGATCGACGGCGCCGATGTAACAAATCAGCGATGGAGGGACAAGGCCTGCTGACGTGGTGTTTTAGATGCCGGCAAATCCGAAAATCGCCTACCGGGTGCCGGGCAGCCGCGGCAGCATTTGCTTGACTTCAACCGCGATACGGTTGCGATCGACAAGCACCACACCGCTGGCGATCGGCAGATTGTTGGCGAGGATCTTGACTTCGTCCGCCTCGGTAGCGTCCAGTTCGATAATGGCGCCACGGCTGAGGCGCATGACCTGATGAACCGGCATCGACGTGGTCCCGAGGACCACCATAAGATCGACGGTGACTTTATCGAGGGTTGGCACTGGGGAAGCGACCCGTACTTACAATTGCAAAATTGCTGCTTTCAGATCAACACGTTATGGTTACCCAATGGTTAATGTCCGCCAAAACCTCGATTTGGCCAGGTTTGCGCCGCCTGCCGGCGCCAGCGCCGTTGAATGGCGGGTCTCCGAGGCGCCGGTGCCCTATCCCGAGGCTATCGCGGCGATGGAAGCACGGGTCGCCGCCATTGCATCGCGGCAGGCGCCCGAGCTGGTCTGGCTTTTGGAACATCCCCCGCTCTACACCTCCGGGACCAGCGGCAAGGCCGACGATCTGCTCGATGCCCGCTTCCCGCTGTTTGCCACAGGACGGGGCGGACAGCTCACCTATCACGGCCCGGGCCAGCGGGTAGCCTATGTGATGCTCGACCTGAAACCGCGGTGCCCCGATGTGCGGGCCTATGTGGCTGGTCTCGAGGAATGGATCATCCAGGCGCTGGCGGCGTTCGAGGCAAAGGGCGAGCGCCGCGAGGACCGCGTCGGGGTCTGGGTGAGGCGGCCGGACAAGGGCTCAGGCTTTGAAGACAAGATTGCGGCCATCGGCGTGCGGATGCGGCGCTGGGTCTCGTTCCACGGCATCGCCATCAATGTGGCGCCCGACCTGACGCATTTCGCTGGTATCGTACCCTGCGGCCTGGCCGACCCGCGTTACGGCGTCACCAGTCTCGCCGATCTCGGCCATCCCGCAACCATGGCGGATGTCGATATGGCGCTCCGCCAGGCGTTCGAGGACGTGTTCGGCTCCAAAACATGCCTGCCGGAAGTGACGATCTCAGTCCCGGTCTAGCGGGTCTTTTTCAAACGACCTGATTTCCACTACATTATGGTTCGGCACATGCAGCCCTTGCCGGCGGCGTGATTCTGACGAAAGCAAAGCACCATGGTGGAAATCATCAATCTCGGCTCGCTCCAGCTGAGGTTCCTGCAAAGCAAGGACGACACCGCCGGTAGCCTCGACATGTTCGAGATGACGCTGCAGCCGAACGCGCGGATGCCGATACCGCATTATCACGAGAGCTGGGACGAAACGATTTACGGCCTCACCGGCACCACGACCTGGCGGGTCGACGGCAAGGATATCGACCTCACGTCGGGCGAAACCGTCTTCATCAAGCGCGGCATCGTACATGGTTTTACCAATCGAACGTCGGAGCCGGCGACATGTCTTTGCACGCTCAGTCCGGGCGTGATTGGTCCGCAGTACTTCAGGGATATGGCAGCCTTGCTGGCAGCCGGCGCGCCCGATCCGGCGCAAGATGAAGCAAACGATGCTGCGCTATGGGCTGATACCCGCGCCCTAGATGTCCCGCGAGCGCGGTCAGGCCTAGATCGTCGGGAGCACCGAGAACCGCTCACCCGCGCGTCGCAGATTCAGCACATCGGGATTGGCGGGCTTCGTTCCTGCACCACTTCGACTCGCGCCGATACCGGGCCGCGCCGGCATAACGCCACCATGTTCGATACGACGTCCGAGGGTCCCGCAAACAGCGCCTCGACGCTGCCGTCCCTTCGGTTACGCACCCAGCCCTCCAGATGATGCACCCTCGCCTGGTGCTCGACCCAGGCGCGATAGCCGACGCCCTGCACCCGGCCCTGAATCGTCACCTGACGGATCGCGCCGCTCATCTACTTCTTGATTCCCAGAAACTGCGCGAGCCGCGCTTTCACGTCCGCGTCGCGTGTGGCGCGCCCGATCAGCCCGGCCGACGCGAGGCCCTTCAAATCTCCGGGCGACTGGCCGTCGCGCAGCGCTTTCAACGTCTCATAGACCGCTTGCGTCGCGGCCGCGAACGGCGCGTGGCCCTGCAAAGCGATTCGCACCCGCTGGCCGGCGAGATAATCCCGGTCGACCAGTTCTTCGGGGAAGCCGCCCAGCACGATCGGCAGCGTCGTCGCCGCCGAGATCGCCTCAAGCTCAGTGCGTGTTTTGATCCCGGTGAAGAACAAGGCATCGACACCGGTGGCTTGATAGGCCTTGGCACGCGCGATCGCGTCATCGAGACCGGAGACCGACGCAGCACCGGTGCGCGCCATGATCACCAGTGCCGGATCGCCGCGCGCGTCCACCGCCGCCTTGATCTTGCCGACGCCCTCCTCCAGCGAGATCAGTTGCACTCCGGACTGGCCAAAGGCCTGCGGCAGCAAAGTGTCCTCGATGGTCAGGCCCGCGGCACCGGCGGTTTCCAGTTCCTCAACCGTGCGGCGGACATTGAGCGCGTTGCCATAGCCGTGATCGGCATCGACCAGCACCGGCAAGGCGGCCGCGCGCGACATTCGGCGCATCTGTTCGGCAAGCTCGGTCAGCGTGATCAGCGCGATATCGGGATCGCCCAGCACCGCAAGCGATGCAATCGATCCGCCGAACATGCCGACCTCGAACCCGAGGTCCTGCGCAATGCGGATCGAAATCGCGTCATAGACCGACCCCGGTCGAATGCAGCCTGATCCCGACAGGATCGAGCGCAATGCATCGCGGCGCTTTCGGAAGGTCATCGCGGAATCCCTGAAGTTTATATTTGTCTCATCGCGAAGCTCGCTACGGGTCGCAATAACGGCCTGACTGGCTGCGGCTCAAGCGAATTCCAAAATCAGCGCGTCGACTGCCAGTGTGGCGCCGGCGGCCGCGTGAATTTTCTTGACCGTGCCGTCGCGTTCGGCGCGCAGCACGTTTTGCATCTTCATCGCCTCGACCACCGCCAGCGTTTCGCCGGCCTTGACCTCCTGGCCCTCGCTCACCGCGATCGAGACCACCAGCCCGGGCATCGGGCACAGCAGCTTCTTGCCGGTATCGACCGCGGTCTTGACCGGCATCAGCCGCGCCGCCGCGGCTTCCAATTCAGTGAAGACATTGACCGCGACATCAAATCCCTGATGCGCGAGGCGGAAGCCGTTGGCGATCGGACGCACCTGCATCGCCACCAGCTGGCCGTCAATGGTGCCCTGCCAGACCGGATCGCCGGGCTTCCATGGCGAAACGAGATGATGCCGGTTGCCAGGCGCACCGTCGGCGCCGATGAAGCGCACGGCGATATCATCGGTTTCGCGGGCAATATCGAGCGCGATTTCATGACGCTCCAGCCACACCGCGCGGCGGCGCTCGCGCTTCACCGGGCGGCCGATCATCTGGCCGGAAATCTGCCGCTTGCGTTCGCCCAGCACATGATCGATGGCCGCCGCGACCGCGGCTAACCGGCGTGCGATCTCGCCTTCCGGCGCCCGAGCCGCAAAGCCTTTTGGAAACTCCTCGGCGATGAATCCGGTGGAAAGATTGCCCTCGCGCCAGCGCGGATGGTGCATTAGCGCCGACAGGAACGGAATGTTGTGCCGAATGCCTTCGATGTAGAACGAATCGAGCGCGGTCGCCTGTGCCTCGATGGCGGCGGCGCGCGATGGCGCGTGGGTCACAAGCTTGGCAATCATCGGATCGTAGTAGATCGAGATCTCGCCGCCCTCCTGGACGCCGGTATCGTTACGAACAGTTATCCCGTTGATGCTGCTTTCGACCGGCGGGCGATATTTTACCAGCCGCCCGATCGAGGGCAGGAAGTTGCGGAACGGGTCTTCCGCATAGACCCGCGATTCCACCGCCCATCCAGTCAGCGTGACATCCTTCTGTGCCAGCGAAAGCGTCTCACCGGCCGCAACGCGGATCATCTGCTCGACGAGATCGATGCCGGTGATCAATTCGGTCACCGGATGTTCGACCTGCAGCCGCGTGTTCATTTCCAGGAAATAGAAGCTCTTGTCCTGCCCTGCGACAAACTCGACGGTTCCGGCGGAATCGTAATTGACGGCCTTGGCGAGGGCGACGGCCTGTTCGCCCATCTTGCGACGGGTGGTCTTGTCGAGCAGCGGCGACGGAGCCTCCTCGATGACTTTCTGGTTGCGGCGCTGAATCGAACATTCGCGCTCGCCGAGGTAGATCACATTGCCATGCTTGTCGCCGATCACCTGAATTTCGATGTGGCGGGGATCGACGATGAATTTCTCGATGAAGACGCGATCATCGCCGAACGACGATTTGGCTTCGGCCTTGGCCAGGCTGAACCCCTCGGCGACCTCCGAGGTCGAATGCGCGATCCGCATCCCCTTGCCGCCACCGCCGGCGGAGGCCTTGATCATGACGGGATAGCCGATCTCATCGGCGATCTTGACGGCGTGTTTTTCATCCTCGATGACGCCGAGATGGCCCGGCACCGTGGAGACGTTGGCTTTCGCGGCGGCTTTTTTGGATTCGATCTTATCGCCCATCGCGGCGATGGCGCCCGCATTGGGCCCAATGAAGACGATCCCGGCTTTCGCCAGCGCGCGCGGAAAAGCCTCGCGCTCGGACAGGAATCCATAGCCCGGATGCACGGCCTCGGCGCCGGTCTTGCCGCAGGCCTCGACGATCTTGTCGATCGACAGATAACTTTCGGCAGCCGCCGGCGGCCCGATCAGAACGGCATCATCGGCCATTTCGACGTGCAGCGCGTCCCGGTCGGCCTCGGAATAGACCGCGACCGTCTCTATCCCCATGCGGCGGGCAGTCTTGATGATCCGGCAGGCGATCTCGCCGCGATTGGCGATCAGAATTCGTTTGAACATGGGCTTGTTTACTTGCAACCTTTGGGCGGGGTGCTCACGCGCAATCTGGCACGCGGGGGCGGATGTAACAATTCCGTCGTACAGCAAAACCGGGCGGAGGCAACGGCTGATATGCCCCTAAACCGGCTTCTCCGGGAAGTTGGATCATGCTCTAGAATGCTGCTACCCACGTTCTCTCATGGCCAGAGCGACAGCTTCGATGCGTTGGTTGATCTTCATAGTGGTATTGTTCTCGGCAAGCCAGAGCTGGGCCGCCGGCCCGGTCGTCAGGGACGGACGCACCCTTCAGCTCGCAGAGGTGACCTACCGGCTCGACGGCATCGATGCGCCGGAGTTTGACCAGATATGCATCGACGAACACGCTGATACATGGGCTTGCGGCGTTGCAGCGCGCGATCAACTGGCGAGCTTGATTGGCGGCCACCAGGTCCACTGCGAGGATCTGGGTGCCGATGTCGGCTACCGGAAACGGCATATCGGCATCTGCACCGTTGAAGGCGAAACCGTCAGTCTGAACCAGCTCCTGGTTCGCAGGGGTTACGCCTTGAAATCCGAACCGTCGGCGAACGGGCAATTCAAGGACGACGAAGCGGCTGCGAAAGACAACCGCCTGGGACTTTGGAAAGGCTGCTTCGTAACGCCGCAGGAATTCCGCCATCGACGAAAGGACGGCGTCTTGTTGGGCGGATCGTGCCGAACGGACAAGGATCGCGAGATACGTGACGTGCTATTCCCCGATCATCCCGCCATGCCGTCCGGATGCAGCATCAAGGGCAAGCTTGCCGTACGCGCGCGCGTCACCGGCAATGTCGGCATCTACCAGATGCAGGGGTGCCGCAACTATCCTGCCCTGACCAAGCCGGATCGCTGGTTTTGTTCCGAGGAAGATGCTCAAGCCGCCGGATTTCGGAGGGCGTATAATTGTCGCGCGAACGCCGGGCGACCGAAGTAACAATATTTGGCTGGCCCGGGACGGCCCGCTGAACGAATGACCCACCAAGGCCGTGCTTGAAGCGCGCATGCTTACCTGTAACAATTCCGTCGCACAGAAAAACTAAAGACAGGCAACGGCCTAGGCCGAATTTTGCTCGTTATTTTGTTTGTCATGGAGAGATTTTGATGCGCCGCGCAACCCTGTTGCTAACCGTCGGCCTGACCACGTTGTTCGCGACTGCTGCATCGGCGCAAAATGACAGGCCCAGAAATCTCATCCTGTTTGTGCCGGACGGATTGCGGGGACGGATCGTGACGCCACAGACGGCGCCCGCGATGGCCGAAATCCGCGACAAGGGCGTCAATTTCAGGAATTCGCATTCGCTGTTTCCGACCTTTACCACCGCCAACGCCTCCGCGATGGCGACCGGCCACTATCTCGGCGATACCGGCGATTTCAGCAACACGATCTATACCGGTTATCCGGTCGAGGCGGCGGGCGGCACCGTCACGCCGTTCCTGGAGTCTGATCCGGTTCTCCGCGATGTCGATGAGCATTTCGGCGGCGACTATCTGAATGAGGAAACCGTGCTGAAGATGGCGCGCGCCAAAGGCTACAGCACCGCCGCGATGGGCAAAGTTGGTCCCACCCTGATTTTCGACCATACCGACAAGATCGGCGCCGACGGCCTGCATTCGATCGTGATCGACGATGCCACTGGCGACGCGAAGAAGGGCGTGCCGCTCTCGCAGGAGATGCAGGAAGCGCTGACCAAGGCCAACCTTCCGCTGGCAACGCCCTCGCGCGGCGAGCACGCAAAGATCGGCGATGCCAGGACGCCGGGTACCCTGGTGCCAAACACCATCCAGCAGGCCTATTTCGCCGATGTCGCCACCAAGGTCGTGCTGCCGATGTTCAAGGCGCGCAACAAGCCGTTCGTCCTGGTGTTCTGGTCGCGCGATCCGGACGGCAGCCAGCACAATCAAGGCGACAGCCTCAATACCGTGACCCCCGGCATCAACGGTCCGACCTCGATGGCCGGCATTCGCAATGCCGACGACAATCTGGCGCAATTGCGCAAGGCGCTCGACGAGCTCGGCCTCGCCGCCAGCACCAACATCATCATCTCCTCCGACCACGGCTTCTCGACGGCTTCCAAGGAGAGCAAGTCCAGTCCCGCAGCGAAAGCCAGCTACGACGACACGCCGAAGGATTTCCTCCCGATGGGCTTCCTCGCGATCGATCTTGCCAAGGCGCTTGACCTGCCGCTGTTCGATCCAAACGACAAGAATGCGCGCGTCGCCGATAATGCGCATCCCAAGGCCGGCAACGGCCTGCTCGGCAAGGATCCGGACAAGCCCGATCTCGTCGTTGCCACCAATGGCGGATCGGACCTGATCTATTTGCCGAACAAGGACAGGAAACTCGCGGCGCGCACGGTCAAGGCATTGCTCGAACAGGATTACGTCAGCGGGCTGTTCGTCGATGATAAACTCGGACGGTTCCCCGGCACGCTGGAAATGTCGCAGCTCGGTCTCAAGGGCAAGGCAGTCACGCCAACCCCCTCGATCGTGGTCAATTTCCGTTCTTATGCGACCGGCTGCGAGGAGCCGACCAATTGCTCGGTCGAAGTCGCCGACACGGTGCTGCGGCAGGGCCAGGGCATGCACGGCAGTTTCGGCCGCGGCGACACCCTGAATTTCACCGCGGCGATCGGGCCGGACTTCAAGGCCGGCTATGTCGATCCGCTGCCGGTCAGCAACGCCGACGTCGGCATGACCATCGCGCAACTGATGGGGTTGCGTACCGCCGCCGCTGGCGGACTGACGGGCCGGGTCATGTCGGAGGCCTTGCCCAACGGAATTATCCCGAAGATGGCCGACGGAACCATCACCTCCAAGCCCGCGGCCAATGGATTGCGGACCGTCGTCAAGTACCAGCGCGTGCTGTCGCAGCGTTATTTCGATGCAGCGGGATTTCCGGGACGGACGGTCGGCCTCGATCCGGAAGGCAACAAACAAAAAACGGCGGGGAAGTAACCCCGCCGTCCTCCCTCGCAGATTCGTATGAATTTACATCCCGATGTCGAACACACTCGGCAGGTGCGCCAGGGGCAGCGTCGCCGCGCCCACAATAGTGGCGACCAGCCGCATCAGAGTGCGGCTGCTGCGGTGCCTGCCGCGCATCTGGCTTGCGATCCATTCAAGCACTTCGGTATCGACACCGACCGCCCGGGTCGGTGCCCAGCTTTCGATTGCCGTGTCCGGCGACAGCGCGACGGTGCGCGGCGGCACCGGCAAACCCGACGCGGAGGCCGCATGGTGCACGACTGCCTTGGCCAAGAGGTCGTCGAAACGTCCGTCGTCGCTGCGCTCGGCGGCCGCATCGTTGATCTCAAACAGAGCTTCAGCTTCAGCCCGGCTGACCGGCTGGTGCTCGACCGCAGACGCGGTCAGGATGCGCGCGCACCAGGCGGCATCGGCAGCGTCAAGCGCACGGGAAAAATGAACACGGCCCCTTGTGGTGGGTCCCTCGCCGGTGATCACGCCGTCGCGCACCATCGTCAGTGCTTGCGCGGCGGTGCTCCGGCAGGAAATCTTCGGGGTTTCGATCGTGCCGATCAGTTCGGCAACGTTAGCGGTAGAGGCAGACATGGGTACTCTTCTCGTTTTCTTCTTCTGGTCCAGCATTTCCATGCGGGCGTAAACGAATGGTTAATGATTCGAAACTTGCGCTCGGACATTTTTAAATGGTTTAAATGGTTGCCGATTGGTCGCTGTGACGTCCGTCACGGTTCATATGCATCGCAACATGGTTCGGCGGGGGTGGGGCGTGCAAGCGGCAAGATCGGGGCAATCATGTTTCTGAAACCGTTGCGGTTTTTCCGTTACGGGGACCGGGATCAAAAGAAGTTGCTAGAAACTTGTCAGGCTTGAGAAGGATTTTATCCTTTTGTTAGGGCTGTTCCGTTCGGCTCGCCCTCCCCCTATGATCAGACCACGGATTTAATCCCTGACTTGAACGACATGAGGTCGAAAATGGCTCTTCAGATTGGCGCTGTGGCCCCGGATTTCGAGGCCGAAACCACCGACGGCAAGATCAAATTCCATGACTGGATCGGTAATAGCTGGGCGCTGTTGTTCTCGCATCCGAAGGATTTCACCCCGGTCTGCACCACCGAACTCGGCGCGCTCGCGAAGCTGAAACCGGAATTCGACAAGCGCGGCGTCAAACTGATGGGGCTCAGCGTCGATCCCGTCGACCGCCACGCGAAATGGTCCGAGGACATCAAGGAGACCCAGGGGGCTGCGCCGAACTATCCGATGATCGGCGACACCGATTTCAAGGTGTCAAAGCTCTACGACATGCTGCCGGCATCCGCTTCTGGCGACGTCGGCAGCCGCACCGCCGCCGACAACCAGACGGTCCGCAACGTCTTCATCATCGGACCTGACAAGAAGATCAAGCTGGTGCTCGTCTATCCGATGACGACAGGACGCAATTTCCAGGAAATCCTGCGCGTAATCAATTCGTTGCAGATGACAGCGAAACATCGCGTCGCAACGCCGGCCGACTGGAAGCAAGGCGAAGACGTCATCATTGCCGGTTCGGTCAGCGACGACGAGGCCAAGACGATCTATCCGCAGGGCTGGAAATCGCCGAAGCCCTATATCCGGATCGTGCCGCAGCCGAAGTAACGTCGTCGCCTGCAAGCCGCGCCTGCGCGAACTTCGTCATGGCCGGAGCATAGCCGTACAAAAGACGGTGCCGCTTCCGGCCATGAAGACATCCGGCTTCAGATTTTCCGCGCTATCAAGTTGGTAAGCATCAGCCCGATGGTGGCCGACACGGCGGTCACGAATGTTCCCCAGCACACGTCGACCACGACCACCGGCCATGTCCAGTGCTTCAAGAGCGACAGCGAGGTAAGCTCGAACGTCGCGTAGCAAAACAACCCGAACAGCGCGCCGTATAACAGCGTCGATTGCCAGGTCGCGGTGGCCGGACCGCTGACGAAGATCAGGATGCCCGCCACGTAAAGCAGATAGAATAGAAGCGCGGGTGCGAGCCTGATGTCGCCGAGCATGTCGCCGACCTGCGAGGTGAAAAAGCCCTTGGCGATGGTCCCGAGAAACAGAAAATCGATCGGGATGATCACAATCAACGTCGCAAGATAAAGAAGAGCGTATCGTTTCACTTGGTCCTCCGGCGCCGTTTGCGCGTACATGTCAAGTACGGATCGGACGGGATAAGGTTGCAATGCATTTCCGAAGCGGACCCAACGCGCGATTTCCGAGTTGAATTGCCCGATGGCAAGTAAATCCGCCCCTCCCTGCATCGTCTGGTTTCGCGACGATCTGCGCCTCTCCGATCATTACGCCCTGCACGCCGCCTCGAAGACCGCCGCGCCGACGATTTGCGTCTATGTGCTGGACGAGTTGAGCGGTGCGCCGAACGCGCGCCCGCTTGGCGGCGCGGCGCGCTGGTGGCTGGCGCAGTCGCTCCGCGCCTTGCAGAAAAGCCTGAACTCGATCGGCGCAGCGCTGGTGCTGCGCAAAGGACCGGCGGCCCGGATCATCGCCGAATTGGCCCGCGAAACCGGTGCTGAAGCGGTGTTCTGGAATGAGGTGGCGCAACGACCGCATCAGGCCGTCGCCGATCAGGCGGCCGCTGCACTCACGCAAATCGGCGTCACGTCGCAGAGCTTTCCCGGCGATCTCCTGGTGGCCCCCGCCCGTATCCGTACCAAGGAAAACAGGGGATTGCGGGTATTCACGCCATTCTGGCGGCGGGTGCAGGCCTTGGGCGATCCGCCTACACCGGTGCCCGCGCCGAAACGGTTGCGCCCGGGACCGACCCTTGCGAGCGACGCCATCGAAGACTGGGGTTTTGAGCCGACGCGTCCGGATTGGGCCGGCGGACTGCGCGAGATATGGACGCCGGGCGAAATACCGGCCCACGCCCGGCTCAACGCATTTCTTGAAGGCGATGTCGCCGGATATGCCATCGGCCGCGACCGGCCCGATCGCAACGGCACGTCCAGGCTCTCGCCGCATCTGCGCTTTGGCGAGATCAGTCCACGGCAGGTCTGGCACGCTGCCCGCTTTGCCGCGGCAGGGCGCCACGGCCTTGCTAGCGACATTGACAAATTCCTGAGCGAACTGGGCTGGCGTGAATTCTGCCGTCATCTGCTGTTTGACGTGCCGGACCTCGCAAGTCGCAACCTGCAACCTGCGTTCAACGCCTTTCCATGGAAGCACGACGACCAGGCGCTCCAGGCGTGGCAGCACGGTCAAACCGGTTATCCCATCATTGACGCCGGGATGCGCGAACTCTGGCGCACCGGCGTCATGCACAATAGGGTCCGAATGGTGGTGGCGTCGTTTCTGGTCAAGCATCTCCTGATCGACTGGCGTGAGGGAGAAAAATGGTTCTGGGACACGCTGGTCGACGCCGACCCCGGCAGCAATCCTGCCAACTGGCAATGGGTCGCCGGCTGCGGCGCCGACGCCGCACCCTACTTTCGCGTATTCAATCCAATTCTGCAGGGTGAAAAGTTCGATCCCGATGGCATTTATGTTCGACGCTGGGTGCCGGAACTCGCGCAACTGCCGACCGGCGTGATCCACCGGCCATGGAGTGCTACGCCGCTTGAACTTGCAAGCTCGGGCGTGGAGCTTGGCAAGACCTATCCAGAGCCCATCGTCGATCACCGGAAAGGCCGCGAACGCGCGCTCGCCGCCTATGCCAAGGTCCGCAACGCATAGAGATGGCGCTCCAACGCGCCGGTCGCCTCCTCGTCGCGCAGCCGCGTCAGACCCGCGCGCGCCGGTTGACCAGAAAGACCGCCGCGGCGCAGGCAACCATGCCGGCCATCGCGATCCCGTCGAGCCGCTCGCCGAACAGGATAAAGGCCATCAGCGCGGTCACCGCCGGCACCAGATAGAACAGGCTCGCCACCGACGTGGCCGCCGAGCGCCGGATCAGCCAGTACAACAGCCCGATCGATCCGATCGACAGCACCACCGCGAGCCAGATCACCGACAGCACGAACTCGCTGGTCCAGTGCACCACATTGCTCTCGAACAGCCACGCGCCGGCGGCGAAGAAGATCGTGACCGCGATGTACTGGACAAGATTGCCGGCCCGCCAGTCGATATCGCCGCAATAGCGCCGCTGATACAGCGTTCCCAGGGTGATGCTGACCAGCGACACGCCGGAGGCCAGCCAACCCCAGCCGGCCTCCCCGCTCATGGGGCGGTTATGCAGGATCAGCACCACGCCGGCGAGCCCGAGCAGCAGCCCGCTCCATTGCAGCGGCGTGACGCGTTCGCCGAGCCAGCGGTTCGCCAGCGTCGACGTCAGGATCGGCTGCAGGCCCGGAATCAGCGCCGAGAGCCCGGCCGGAATCGAATGCGCGATCGCAATCGCGGTCCCGCCCAGATAAAATCCGTGCACCAGGATGCCGGCCGCGATGCTGTGGGCAACGCCTGACCGAGTGGGCCATCTCGGCCGCGCGATCGCGACAATGATCGCCATCAGCCCCACCACCAGAATCATGCGGATGGTGAGATAGGTCAGCGGCTCGGCGCTGTTCAGCACATATTTGGTGCCGATAAAGCCGGTACTCCAGAGCACGACAAAAATCGCCGGCGCCGCCCGCGCGGCAAAATTTTCAAAGTCTTGGCTCATCTCGCGGCATTGATTGCCCGAACATCGGCTATCCGGCAATCGTGAAACGCGCGGGTCGACCCACCCGGGAGCACATGGCCAAGCCCGCGACAGCGAACTGCGCGGCGTCGTTGCCGGTCGTGGTGAATTCGTCGGATATCGCGGAAAGCAAGCGCGAGGGCTAGAACTCTTCCGGGCAGGGATCGACGATCTTCCAGAGATCCACCCCGTTCTTGATCTTCTTCATCTCGGTGGTCAGCCCGCCATTGCGCCGGATCCAGTCCTTTACCGGCTGCGGGTAATAGGACATCAGGTCCGATGTGCCCTCCGCGCTGGTGACCTTGATGCCGAAGGTAAAGGCCTTGTCGTAATAGGCCTCGTGGAATCCGAGGATGGCGCGCGGCGTCACGCACACCCTGTTCAGCGGCACGATGCCGAACACCAGGGTGCAGGCTGAATTGCAGATGCCATCGATAATCACCCGCTCGTGGCGATCGCGGATGCGTTCATACTTGGCTTTGTATTCGCTGACATAGCCGCCGTGATCGCCGGTGATACGCAAGTCGGCGCGCGCCGGCGTCGCGACCAGAAGCGCGAGCAACAGCAGGGCGAAAGACGTGATGCGCATGGGCCGATCGCGGACCGGGTGGAGCCTGTCAGGACCCGGAGAATCCGGTCCGTAATGGAACCAGACGGTGAGACTCTGGCGTTAGTGTGTTGGCAATCCGTTAAGCATCCCGATCAGCATGAAAAATCCCGGGTCCGGCGCCCAAGACCAGCAACAGGACACCGCCCTCGGGAACTGTTCCTTGAATGTTCCTGTTTGCACCGCCGTAGAACTGCCCGAACAAGTCTGATATCCGAGGCGTTCGAAACTGCGCTCGTAGCTCAGCTGGATAGAGCATCGGACTTCGAATCCGAGGGTCGGGAGTTCGAATCTCTCCGAGCGCGCCACTTCAGTGCTGAACCGGGCCCCTGCCGTTTTGGTGATGCGGCGACCAGCGCGCGCGGCAATTGGTTTTTCGAACCCCTATTGCCCATCGTGGTCACCCGCAGCGCGACCACATCATTCTTCGCACGCATCAGGACGGAATATGAAAGACCGGATCATCGCGATCCTGAATGGCCATTCATAAATATGTGTTTGACGCGCGCAGATGGTTTCGCCATCTTTTCGGCACTAAGGAAACCAGCCCAGGAGTAATATTAATGAGAAAATTTGCTTTCGCTTTGGCCGCCATCGCCGCTGTTGCGTTCTCGGTTTGCGCGATTCCAAGCGCACAGGCGCACGGTCATCACCACATCATCACCATCACCATCATCATCACCACTATCATCACCACCACGGGTGATCTGAGAGACGCAACAAGATGGATGGCCCCCTTTTGATCGGGGCCATTTTTCTTTGCGGTGTGACAAAATTGCTGACGGCCAATCTCGCGCGTCGACCAAATCGCCGCTGAGAAGCTGTAGAAAACGGACGCGGAGTGAGTTGGCGGCTCACTCAAGCAAGCCAGCGATCCGGTCTACCAGATGTTGCTGACGAAAAAGCCAAACCGCGGCTGTTGGGCGACCAATACCCTCGGGGCGAGGTGTTTCTTCGCAATTTTGCGTTTCCAGTGCGGCTTCGACTCCGGCTTTTTCTGATCAGTTGGCTCGAGTTGCGCAAATGCGTTGCGCATCCTGGCCGAATCGTCGGCAACTGGTTCCCTCGCCGGAGGCGCGACAGCTTCGTCCGTCATTGCGGTCTGCACGGGAGCGATCGGCGCGACGCTGGTATCGAAAACGACGCGCTCCGGCCATTTCCGATCGGAACTGATCCGCAGGAAGGATTTGTCGGCGCCCATGTCCGCCGTCTCGGTCATCGGGAACTTCGGCAGCAACCAACCTGAGACAAGCAATAGCGCCACCAGCACTCCGCCGACGAAGAAAAAATAACGCGCCAAGGGCATTTCAACACCGCTCTGTCCGCGCCAAGCGCGGATCAGTCGCCTAACCTACCATGCTGCGATTTGGTTCCCGATATTGGTTCGTTCGATCTGACAATGACGTTACTGCGAAGTTATAGCCGCGCTGCAAATGCTTCCGACTAGAGCGTTTTCGAGCAAAAGCCCGTCCCGGACTTGATCCGGGGTGGATACCGGTTCACGCGGGGAAAACGCGTCAAAGCAAAAGACTAGAGCATCGGTTCTGATTCAATCAGAACCGATGCTCTAGATGCGGTTGGCTGCGATCAGCGAGCATTTCGCCTTGTCGGCGCTGA
The DNA here is from genome assembly GCA_963727225.1 of uncultured Pseudomonadota bacterium. Taxonomy (GTDB): domain Bacteria; phylum Pseudomonadota; class Alphaproteobacteria; order Rhizobiales; family Xanthobacteraceae; genus Bradyrhizobium. Next base: position 133,723 of record CAVSFN010000016.1, read on the forward strand.
TATTGACGAAACCGACATGCAGGCGGGCAAAGGTTCTCCGGCTTTTCATATTGACGGTGTCATGAATCGTGCGCGTCCGGTCGGTCAAATGGCTTCCGTCCCTGCGGGCGAAGGCGCAGGCGATCTCGATATCCTTGACCGCGTAATTATTGCCGTTGCGGAGCGTAAACGTCACCTGGGCGTTCGACCCCAGTCCGCCCCTCCGCCAGAATTGCGATGAAATCTTCAGTCCATCGACCGGCGCCGCTTGCGCCGGCGCACCCTCTTCGGCAGGAGCTACCAAGGTGGCCTGGGTCGGCGTGTTGATCGGATCGGGCGTCGACGCATTCTGCGCCACCATAACAGCTGACGGTGCAGTATTGAGTTCGCTCCTGGCGCCGCTAGGACCTGAAAGCAAGCCCCATGTCGCAAATCCAATAACCATCACAGCGGCAAGCAGGACAAGAATGGCTCTCACGCTCGCAAGCGCGGCCCATTTTGAATGGCGGTTCATCAGACCCATAAACCCAACCATTTTGCCGCTGGGCGGCTCAACATCCATGGCCATCGTCGTGCCCTCTACAGGCGGCCAACAGACACGAGCCCGCGCCACAGCACAAAGCCGCGCGGGCGTTACACCGCGCGGCTCCTGAAACGACTGCCGATTGCGCGGTTCCGCCGTTGTTCCATCAATTGACGAAGCCGGAAATGGTTGCATCGAAACGGAACAATATTCGAGGGCGGCAGCGTCGCGGTCGCGCCCCGAGGGGATGGCCATGCGGGATTCCGCTGCTAAATTGACCGCCGCTAAAAAATAGCCAAGGGGAGACCGATGATGCCGATCGTGACCTGGGACCATGTTCATTTGCGCAGTCCGGATCCCGAGGCGACGGCAGCCTGGCTTGAAAATATCCTCGGTGGCGTGATCATCCGTGGCCCCGGGCGGATCGACGTCAAACTTGGCGGCGCCAACGTTTTCATCGCGCCGGTCGCGGCGGGAGACGGCGTCAACAGCCCGCCGGCAACCCCCTATCAGGGGCTCGATCATTTCGGACTGACCGTGAAGGATATCGACGCGGTGGCCGCCGAGATCAAGGCCAAGGGTGTCGAGTTCACGAAGGAGCCAACGACCATCCGGCCGGGCGTTCGCATCTGCTTCATCCGCGGGCCGCAGGGTATCTCGATCGAACTACTCGAGCGCGACAGGAAGTACGCGTGAAGAAGGGCGGGCGCGACGGCGCGGTGCGACCTCCGGCCGACAAGCGGCAGACAGGCAGCCCGGCCCCCGGTCGGCGGTCAAGCCTGCGTTGTACCGCGGTGTGAATGACCCGAACCTGCCCCGCCCCGGGGGGTTGAAGTCAACCCCCGGGGGTTCGAGGTCAACCTGTCACGTTGACGCTGTGGGGCCCAGTTTGGCATAACAAGCTACCTATTCCGCTGGGCCGGATACGGTACCGGGACATTATGAAAAACGGCCTCTATTCGATCCACGTCAGCTTGCAGGACGGTCGTTCCGGCAAGGGCAGCGGCGTTGTCGTGTTCCGGGATGGCAAAATCCTCGGCGGCGACGCCTATCTATTTTACACAGGCACCTACACCGCGAAGGGCGATACCTTCAAAGGCGAGGTGCTGATCCAGCGCCATACCAGCAGCCCGGACGAGAATCCGCTGTTCGGCGGGCCGAGCCCGGTCGGCGTCGGCGTTTCAGGCACCTTCACCGACAACGAGGCCGTCATGAACGGGACGGCTCTTGTCGGCAAGGCCAGCCAGATCTTCAAGGCGACCTTGCGCAAACTGGCCGAGAGCGACTAGCGCAATCGAACGCGTTATTCGGCGGCCTGCTCCAGCGGCGCGACCTTGGGAAGGATGATCTGGATTTGCGTGCCCCTTCCAGGTTCGGAATCGAGATCCAGCCGGCCGCCCAGGCGATTGGTCACGATGCTGTAGACGATATGCAAGCCAAGCCCGGTGCCGCCCTGATCGCGGCGCGTCGTGAAGAACGGGTCGAATGCACGGCGCCGGACATCGAGGCTCATGCCGCAACCATTGTCGGAGAAGATGATTTCGACATTGTCCTTGCCGGATTCCCGAACCAGAATGTGCACCTCGCCGGGCCTGCCGTCCGGAAAGGCGTGCGCCACCGCATTCAGGAACAGATTGGTGAGCACCTGTCCGTAAGGCCCCGGATAGCTGTTCATGGTGAGATTGGGCTCGCAGTCGACGGTGAGCGTCAGATGGTGCTTTCGCAGCCCCGGCCGCAAGCTCATCACGACCTGCTCGGTCAGATCGCCAAGGTCGAAGCTGCGCTGATCCGAATAGTTCCGGTCGGCGGCGACCTGCTTGAAGGACTGGATCAGTTCGGCCGCGCGATTGAGATTGGCCACCAGCTGCGATGATGCATCACGACTGCTCTCAAGAAATTCATTCAGGGAAGATCGCCTGAGATCGCCGCGCGCCACTTCGGACGCAAACAACGCAGTCTTCCGCTCCAGCGATGAGGCGACCGTCAGGCTGATGCCAACCGGATTGTTGACTTCGTGGGCGACGCCCGCCACCAGCCGTCCGAGCGCGGCCAGCTTTTCGGCCTCGATCAGTGAATTCTGGGTCTCGCGCAAATTTTTCAACGCCGCCTCGGCGGCATCCTTGGCCTTCCGCATCTCCTGCTCGCCGCGCTTGCGCTCGCCGATATCGAGCGCGACGCTGACGATGTTTTCGATCGCGCCGTCAGCGTCGAAAAGCGGAAGCTTGTTCACCAGCCATTGCCGCAGCTTGCCCGCGGAATCCAGATATTCCTCTTCGTAGAATCCGAGTCCCCTGCCCGCCTTCAAGACCCGCCGATCGTTTTCGTCGGTCTTTTGCGCGCCGTAGCGCGACATCAGGTCGGAGGTGGTGCGGCCGATCGCGTCGGCCGGCTCGATCCCGAAAATGCCGGCCATGTAACGGTTCATCAGCACATAGCGCAGGTTCTTGTCCTTGACATTGATCACCGCGGGCACGGTGTCGATCACCTGCTGCAAGAGCCTCCGGCCCTCGGCGATCGCATCCTCAGCGCGTTTCTGGTCGGTGATGTCGCGCAGCGTCCCTTCGTAGCGAATGACCTCGCCGGCTTCGTCGCGTACGACCGTGGCGCTGTCGGAGAGCCAGAGGATCGCTCCGCCGCGCTGGCGCACCTGATACTCGAACTCGCGCACCATGCCGTCGCGCGCCATCAGCGACTGGTATTCGGCGCGCGCCGCCGGGTGAACGTAGACCGTGTGCGCGATATCGTTGATGGCGCTGATCAATTGCTCCGGCGTCTCGTATCCCATCATCCGCGCCAGTGCCGGATTGGCGTTGACGAGCTTGCCGGCCGGCGTCGTCACATAAATTCCGTCGACTGAGCCCTCGAACAGCTTGCGATAGCTTTCCTCAGCGAGCCGCTGCTCGGCCAGTGCGCGAATGGCTGCCTCGCGCGCAGCGTCGGCGTCGACCAGCGAGCGGCGGAACACTTCTGCAGCGCGGGCGATGTCGCCGATCTCGTTCTCAACGTCGGTGGCGGGGATCGAGGTGTGCTTCTCGCCGCCGGCCAGCGCACGGATGGCCCCCGCGATGGCCTTGAGCGGACGAACGGTCCGCCGCACCACAAACAGCGCCGCCAGGACTCCGATCAGAACCCCGGTAATCCCGAGCACGATGCTCTGCCACTTGTCGTCGGCAAGGGTCCTTGCGAAATCCTTGGCAAGCACCCGACCCCGGCGCGCACTCGCAGCCCGCAACAAATCGGTGACACGGCCGATCTCGCGGCCTTCGGTGCCGAGCACTTCCTTGTCGAGATCGGCGATCTGGCCTTCCGTGCTGGATATCGAGACGATGGAATCGGCGTAGGCATCGACCGCCGAGCGCAGCGTCGGGTCTTCAATCGTCAGCGACCGCATGCGTTGCGCAAATTGCTCGGCAGTCGTCGGATCGTGCGCGAGCAACGCCTCGGCAATCCGGTTTTGCGTCTGAAACAGATTGTTCGCGGCGGCGCGGTCGGTCACCTTGGCGATCGCCGCTTCGAACCGTTCGCGTACCGGCGGCAAGGCTGTAACCAGTTCGGCGCGGCGCGCAATCAGGGCGCTGACGCGCTCGATTCCGTCGCGGTAGTTCGCAAGCCGTTGTGTGACCCCGTCGATCATATATTGCTGCTCGGGGGCAAGCTCGAGCCGGGTTTTCTTCAGGAGCGGGGTCAGCGAGGCCGCCGCCTCCCAGACCCGGCTCGATGGAATCGCCGGATCGGTCACGAAGTCCCGCGCCGCTAGCCGCAGTTCGTTCATGCGCCGGTCGATCTCCTCGGCCAGATCGTCGACGCTTTGCAGGCGCTGCAGTTCGGCGAAGGTCGCATCGGTGTGGCGGATGGCAACGACGCTGGCGACGCTCGTCATCACGATCATCGCCAAAAGCAGCATGAAGCTCGCAAAGGTCAATTGACCGATCGAAAGCGAGAACGACCGTATCCGTTGGGCTATCGCGGCAAAGGGCATGCGATTCGGTACCGACTCCGACCAGTTCACTTTTATACGCCGGAATCCGCCCGAAGGGGAACATGCCCCTACCCCCTGCGACGCCGGCGGGATGGGCAGCAGGGCGTTTCGAAGTCTCCTGTCAGCTCGCGTTGATTTCAAATAACTCGCCGTCGTAGCCGGCCTCCAGCGGGATGCGAAGCTGACGGCCACCATTCACCTTGGTCACGACAGGCATCACCGTCACGATCGGCCTGCCGCCGGCGTCATCGAGCGCGGCCCTCACGCGCGGCTGCTTGCCAAGCCTGATCAGGTTGCGGGTGGTGGGAAACGGCAATTTGAACCGCCCGCTCTCGCCGCCGGCCAGCGCTTCGCGCGGCGACAGCCAGATCGAATCGGTGGATTCCTTGCCGTCATGGGCGCCAACCTGCTCCGGTGGTGCTGCCGCCAGAAAGAACCAGGTGTCGAACCGCTTCGGCACGCCCTCCGGCGTGATCCAGTGTGCATAGGGCACCAGCTCATCGAGCGCCAACAGGATTCCGCTATCGGCGAGGACCTTCCGGAAGGTGGTTTTGCCCTCGCACAATTCGGTGCGATGAGCGGCCTCGATCTCGCCTGCCCGCTTCGCATCGATCAAGACCTTCGATTCACGCGGGCGCGCCAGCAGGATCCCGCTTTCCTCAAAGGTTTCGCGGATCGCGGCGATCCGAAAACTCAGGGCAGACACGTCGAGCCCTTCGCCTCCACTATAAAGTTCGGGATTTTGGATAATCTCCTGATCGCCCTTGTCGACGCTGCCGCCGGGGAACACCAGCGCGCCGGAGTTAAAATCGATCTCATAATGGCGCACCATCATGAACACCTCGATCTCGCTGCTGGGGCCGTCGCGCAGCAAGAGAATGGTCGAGGCAGGACGCGGGACGACGGCTTCGGCGGACATGATCAAGTTACTCCTGATGAATTCCTCATGGTTCGAGACGGCGCAAGCGCGCCTCCTCACCATGAGGGACCTCATCCGCAAGGAGCGGCCGCTTGACCGCGCCTCGAAGGATGACGAATTCTCTAACCCGCCGCGCTGGATTGCGGCTTCAGGTTCGCGCGCCGGTCGACCCGCGCCACCCGCGACAGCAGATAATCCACCTCGGCCCTTGCCGTCGCGGTGAGGCTCGATCCCGGCTTGCGCTGTGCGCTGGAAGCGATCACGCCGCGCTTTTGCAGCACATATTTCCGCACCGCCAGTCCCGCACCCGGCTGCTGCTCGTAGCGGATCAGCGGCAGATGCGCATCGAACAGATCATGCGCGGCATCGCGGCGGGCCTCCTTGGACAGCCGCACCACATCGATCAGCAATTCCGGGAAGGCATAGCCGGTCATCGCGCCGTCGGCGCCGCGCTCCATCTCGAAATCGAGAAACAGCCCGCCATTGCCGGTCAGGATCGACAGCGGCCGCAGCGAGCCCTCCTTCTGGAAGGCGCGAAGTGCCGAGATCTTTTCCAGCCCCGGCCAGTCCTCATGCTTGAGCATCACGCAGGATGGGCTGTCCGTCACGATCCGGCGGATCACCGCGGGCGTCATGATCACTGACAGCGTCAGCGGATAGTCCTGCAGCACCCACGGAATATCGTCGCCGATCGCCTCCACCGCCTGTTTGAAGTAGCCGGTAATCTGCTCATCGGTGCGCAGATGCGGCGGCGGCGCGATCATCACACCGGCGGCGCCGGCATCCATCGATGCCCGTGCCAGCGAGCGCATCGCGGCAAATCCCGGCGCGGAGACGCCGACGATGATCTGCATGCTCTTGGCGCGCTTGATAAAGCGCTTCGCCACTTGCTCCGCTTCCGAACCCTCGAGCTTCGGCGCTTCGCCGAGGATGCCGAGGACGGTGACGCCATCGCACTCGACTTCGGCATAGAAATCCGTCAGCCGATCGATGGATTTTTCATCGATATGACCGTCATCGTGAAACGGCGTCGGCGCGATGGCAAAGGTGCCTGCGGCCTTGTGAGTGAGTTTCATCACGAACCTTTTTTCGCTTCCGCCTGATCCTGGGCGCTAGAACCGCCGCGCCCCCATCTTGATCTCTTCCTCGGAGAAGAAAATCTCGCTGGCATGCTCGACAACGTCCTGCGCCTTCCATCCGGTATGCGGCGGCTTCCAGCCCGGTTTTTCCATCATCCGCATCTCGCGCACGCCGCGCGGACCGGAGACGCCGAGAATCTTGCCGGTCTGGTCGCCGGACAAATCGCTGACCATGTATAGCACGGCCGGTGCAATGCCGTCCGGCCCCAGCGCCGCATTTGGATTTTCGATGTAGCGCGGCAAATCGGCGGTCATCCGGGTCAGCGCGCCCGGCGCGAGGCACCACAGCCGGATATTGTATTTCCGTCCCTCGATCGCCAGCACATTGGTCAGGCCGAAAATGCCGCCCTTGGCCGCTCCATAATTGGTCTGGCCGAAATTGCCGATCAGGCCGGATGTCGAGGACGTGTTGACGATGACGCCGCCACCGTTTTCCCGCATCCAGCGGAACACCGGCTGGGTGACGCAGAACGTGCCCTTCAGATGCACCTTCATGACCTTGTCCCACGCGGCCTCGGTCGCCTTGGCGAAGGTCTGGTCGATGAGGATGCCCGCATTGTTGACCAGGATGTCGGCGCGGCCGAAATGCTTGATGGCGTCGTCGAACACCGACTGGCCGCCTGCCATGGTCGAAATATCGGCACCGTTGGCAACCGCCCGGCCGCCCGCCGCCTTGATCGCATCGACAACCTTCTGCGCCATCGAGGCGTCGCCGCCGCTGCCGTCACGGGGACCGCCGAGATCGTTGACCACGACAGCCGCGCCCTCGCGCGCGAACAGCCTGGCATAGGCCTCGCCGAGCCCGCCGCCTGCCCCGGTGATCAGCGCCACCTTGCCGTCGAGTAATCCCATATGGTCGTCTCCCGCGTCGCTGTCATCTAATCGCCGTCATGCCCGGCCTTGTGCCGGGCATCCACGTCTTACTTTCCCGACGGGGCAAAGACGTGGATGGCCGTGACAAGCACGGCCATGACGACGTCATTTAGAGCATCTCCTCATGCACGATCTTATCCCAGCACCGTCTTGCCGCTCTTGATGACGGCGACGTTGCGCGCCTTCACCCTGGCCTCGAATGAGATCACGTTGCCGTCCTTCCATAAATCCATCGTCACGGTCTCGCCGGGGTAGACCGGTGAGGAAAACCGCGCGGCGTGCTGCCTGAAGGCGGAAGCGTCGTAATCGGCATAGGTCTGCAACACGCCGCGGCAGGTAATGCCGTAGGTGCACATGCCGTGCAGGATCGGCCTCGGGAAGCCGGCACGCTTGGCGAATTCGGGATCGCTGTGTAACGGATTGCGATCGCCGCAGAGCCGGTAGACCAGCGCCTGATCCGGCCGGGTCGTAATATCGATGGTCCGGTCCGGCGCGCGGGTCGGCACCTTGTGCGGCTCAGGCTGGCCTTCGGAAGGCCCGCCGAACCCGCCATCGCCGCGCGCAAACCTGGAGGCGACCAGGGTTGCCAATGGCTCGCCCTTCTCGTCCTTCAGCACCGTCTGGTGCCGGATCACCGCACCCTTGTCCTTGCCCTTGTCGAAGGCATCGAGAACCGTTGAATCGGCAACGATGTGGGCGGTCACCGCCAGCGGCTTGTGAAAGGTGATGTCACGTTCGCCATCGACCACCATCACGCGATTGAGATTCATTTCGCCGGGCCCGGCGCCCCATGCCGCGACCGAAGCAAAGGTCGGGACCACCTTGAGGGCGCGCGGCGTGGCCACCGCTTCATTGACGAAGGCCAGTTCCTTCTCGTCCAGGGGATCAGCGCCCATCCCGATGCCGTAGGCGTACAGCATTACCTCGCGATCGGTATAGGCATATTTCTGGCCGAGACTTTTCAGCGCCATCAGCTCGTCGTACTTGATCGGCATTGCAGTGTTTCCTCCGAATTTTGTTTTTCTTTAGCGGCGCGCGTGACTGTGCCCTCTCCCCTTGCGGGAGAGGAAAGAACTCACACCGGCGTAAAGAACGGCAGCGGCGCGCCGTCGGTCGGCTTGAACACCACCTTGACCTTCTGGCCGATCTTCAATTTGTCCAGATCGCAGTCGACGAAATTGGTCATGAGCGAAGGGCCTTCCTTCAGCGTGACCCAGCCGATTGCGTAAGGCCCGGTCGCGGATTTGCGCATCAGGCTGAACGTATAGATCTCGCCTTCGCCCGGGCTTTCTTCCCACACCGTCTTGTCTGAATAGCAAAACGGGCAGACCGAGCGCGGAAAATAATGCGGCTCGCCGCAGGCCGTGCAGCGCTTGATCAGGAACTTGCCTTGGGCTGCGGCGTCCCAGAACGGTTTGGTTTCGGGATTGCCTTGCGGCGCCGGATATTTCTTGGCATCTTTCTTGGCATCGGCCATCACACGCGCTCCAGAATGCAGGTTGAGGCGGCGTGACGCACGCCGAGCAGTCCGCCGGTACCATGGGCGACGGCAAGATCGCAGTTCGGCACCTGCACCTTCGGATGCGCCTCGCCGCGCAGTTGCCGCACCGCTTCGATGATCTTGGTCATGCCGCCGCGGTTGACCGGATGATTGCTGCACAGGCCGCCGCCATCGGTGTTGAACGGCAACTTGCCGACGCCGGAAATCAGGTTGCCGTCGGCGACGAATTTTCCACCCTCGCCCTTCTTGCAGAAGCCGAGGTCTTCGATCTGCATCAGCACCGTGATGGTGAAGCTGTCGTAGATCGAGGCGTATTTGATGTCCTTCGGGGTGACGCCGGCCTCCTCGAAGGCCCGGGGTCCCGACCAGACGCCGGCGGAGTAAGTCAGATCGAGATCCTTGCCGCCGCGCGGTCCCTTCATCGCCTCGCCCTGCCCGATCAAGCGCACCAGCGGCTTCTTCAGGCTCTTGGCGATTTCCGGCGTAGTGACGATCAGCGCGCCGCCGCCGTCGCTGACAACGCAGCAATCCATCCGGTGCAGCGGATCGGAAATCATCGGCGAATTGAGCACGTCTTCGACGGTCACGACGTCGCGCAGCATCGCATGCGGATTGTATTGCGCGTGATGCGATGCGGCGACCTTGATCCAGGCCAGTTGCTCGCTGGTGGTGCCGTAGTCGTGCATGTGGCGCATGGCACACATGCCGTAGGCGTTGTGGGTGGTAGCGCCATAGGCCGCCTCGAAATCGGCTTCGGCACCCGCGGCGCGCGGCGGCATCGCGCTGGTGCGCGGCTTGCCGGCCAGCGTGATCAGCGCGATCGAGCATTTGCCGGCCGCGATCGCCTCCGCGGCATGGCCGAGATGGATCAGGTAGGAACAGCCGCCGGTTTCGGTGGAATCGATGTGGCGCACCTTGAGGCCGAGGTAATCGACCATCGGCCAGGCGCCGCCGGGGGCGTCGCCGGCGCAGAAATAGCCGTCGATATCGGCTCTGGTCAGCCCGGCATCTTCAATCGCACCCTTGGCGACTTCGGCATGAAGCTGTGCTGTGGATTTATCGGGTGCATGCCGGGTCGGATGCTCGTAGATCCCGGCGATATAGGCCTTGCCCTTGATACTCAATATTTCGCTCCGCTGGCGTTTCGTCCCGCCGTTTTTCTGGCCTTTCGGCGCAGCCTTGGCAAGCGTCGAAATATTCCGTCAGGCGAGACGGTATTTAGTGCGTTCCGGGATTTCGCGTTCGCCTGTCCCCCGGTGGCCGGCTGGCGTCGCTTTAGCCCTGAGCCGTCATTGCGAGCGAAGCGAAGCAATCCATCCGCCGCACACAGAAAGTAATGGATTGCTTCGTCGCTTCGCTCCTCGCAATGACGGCAAGATACACCTCCGCCTTCTCGCGGCGCGATGCGCCCGAGTTGTGCAAATCCTTCGCCTCGAAAATCAGAGGGCGCAGGGAAAGCCGGGTGCCCGTTGCACCCGCAGCCGCGCGTGTAGTGTAGAAAGCACGCGCGTTAGTCACCACAGGTTCACCGGAACACCCGGCCTTCCCTGCGCAATGGTTTTAACGGCTTATTTCGAGCTCTCCCCGGGGACCGGGCTTGTTTGCCCCCGTCATCGGTGAAATTTCTTTCACCAACTTGACGCCAGCGTCGGGGCGTCAGGACCACACGACTTCGCCGTCCGCATCAGCGCCGTTCGTCCGCGCAAAATGTTTGCGCTGCGTCGCTGTCGCGTCCATCGCATCCCGCCTCAACGTCCGTGACGATCGCGATACGTCCCTCTTGTGAGGGCGGGATGAGGTGGATGTAGAAGTGATTTGGGTAAAAAGAACATCAGAATATTTTTGCGCGAAGGGCTGGACACATGATTTGCCCGCCGAACGGGCAGAATGCTCGGTCCAGCAGATTTGCCCGATCCGGGGCACAAAATCAGCATCGGCCCCAGCTGCTAATTTTGAGCCCGGATCAAATTCCTGCGCTGTTCCGTCGTCGACCGGGACGGCGTAATAATGCGAGGGGTCACAGCGATCCAGCTTTCAAGATCGCAAGCGAGACGCCGAAAAATGCGCAGATCTGTCATGACCGATCATACAGACATGGATCCCGCAGGCCCGCCTGAGCGAGACCTGCGGCTCGATCTCCTGCGGGGCATCGGGCAGTGGATGGTTTTCCTGGATCATACCCCCTACGACATAGTCGGCTGGCTGACGATCCGCAATTACGGCTTCAGCGACGCCGCCGAATTCTTTGTGTTCATCTCCGGCTATTGCGCCGGCTACATCTATGGCCCGGCGATCCGCCGTGGCGAGTTTATCGCCGCCACCAAACGGCTGTTCAGGCGGGCCTGGCAACTGTACCTCGCCCACATTTTCCTGTTTCTGATTTTCACGGCGCAGATCGCGCGCACCGCCCGTCATCTCGACAACCCGATGTACGAACACGAATTCAACGTCTTTCAGTTTCTTCAGCATCCCGATGTGATGATCGAACAGGCGCTGACGCTGAGGTACAAGCCCGTCAACCTCGATGTGCTGCCGCTCTTCATCGTTTTGATGCTGGCGTCGCCGTTCATCCTGTGGGGTATGGTTCGCCGCCCGAACTTGTGCCTGTTCGGCTCCATCGTGCTCTATTTCCTCGCACGCTGGTTCGGCTGGAATTTGTCGTCGTTCCCGCACGGCACCTGGTACTTCAACCCCTTTGCCTGGCAACTGATGTTTGTCTTCGGCGCGTGGTGCGCCTGCGGCGGCAGTCTCAAGTTACAATGGGTCATCCGATCGCGTACGGTCATGGTCCTCGCCGTGGCCATGCTGGTTTTCGCCTTCTGGATCGCGATGACCTTGCATTTCCCGAGCCTTGGGCGGTCCACCCCGCAGTGGCTGCTTCACGTGCTCTTTCCTGGCAAACCCAACATGGACCCGCCGCGTGTTGTTCATTTCCTCGCCGTACTGGTTCTGATCGCGCGGTTTCTTCCAAGCAGTTCGGCCGAGCTCTCCTCGATGCTGCTGCGCCCGTTGATCCTGTGCGGACAGCATTCGCTTCCCATCTTCTGCTTCGGCGTGCTGTTGTCGTTCGGCGCCCATTGGTTCCTTGTTCAGGTCGCCGGCGGCGACATCGCCCAGATATTGGTCAGCATCTCCGGCATCATACTCATGGTTGCCGTCGCCTGGCTGATGGCTTGGTATCAAAACCTTCCGGAGCTCTTCGCGGTCCCGAAAGTCGCTCCATCGGCGACGGAGCGTCAGCCTGCAAACTGACAAGCTCGCTTGGCTCGTGTCTCAGGCGTGCCATCACATACGGTCGGCCTCGATCACTTGCCGAAGAAGCGATCCTCGATCGATATCCATTCCGGGTCGGAGGTGATCTTCACCAGCGCCTCGTCGATCGGCCGTTTGAGCGGGCTGTGCTCGGGAAGCGCGATCGCCATATAGGCCGGCGCCAGCAGGCCTTGCGGCATTTCCTCGGTGCCCGCGTAACGTTTTGAGATCAGATATTGCAACGCGCCCACGCTGTTGACCACCGCATCCGATGTTCCGCCGGCCAGCGAGTCGAGCGCGTCCGGCAGGTTGTTGAATTTCATGTATTGAAGATGGTGCTGGTCGAGATATTCGGCGCCCGAGGACTGCGCCACCGCCGCCAGCTTTTTCCTGGTCAGATCGATGCCAGCGGCAAGGTCGCGGGATTCGACGCGCTCGACGGTCAATCGCGACACCAGACTGGTCGACAACAGCGAAACCCACACCAGGCTTGCGAACATCCAGGAGACCGCGATGACACGGCCGGTGCTCGATTTCGGCGTCTTGTCACCGTAACCCACGGTCGTCATGGTCACGATGGCCCAGTACAGCCCGTCACGGAGCGTCACAACCGAAGATTCCGAATTCTGCGCCGAGGGGTGACGACGTTCGATCAGCCACATCACGATGCCGATCAGGACGAGCATCGCGAGACTGCTGATAATCAAGGGGCCCAGCTCTGTCGCAGCCGCGGCGTAGGACTTGAGCGCGGCGAACGGGCCCTTTTCCTTGCGCAACGCGACCGCTACCCCCGACCGGTGAGCGGGATAGGAAAAATCCACGCGTTTCTCTCGTTCCGGCGTGATCGTGATCGCGCCGATCGCCGCGTCGAAATGACCTTGCTCGAGATCGCTCAGAAGCGATTCCATTTCCGAAACCGGGATCAGCTTGAATTGCCGCTCCAGCCTTTCGGCGACCCGGCGCCAAAGGTCCACGCTGATGCCTGAAATCGAACCGTCCGGGTTGGCATATCCGTAGGGCGCCACGTCATAAACGGCGATACGAAGCGGCGCTGCCTGAGGCGGCTCGGCGCCGACAGCGCACGCCATCGACGCGGCGAGCCAGACGCCGGGGAGAAGGCTGGCGAAGCAAACTCGAAAAAACAACCGAAAGGAAGACGTCTGACAATTGACGATCAGGTCAGCACCCCGGGCAATCATGAGCGATCCGTGAAAATGGGCTGTCCGGCAAAAGGCCGGTGTAAAATCGCCCGCGATCATGAACGTGTCATGTCATCGCGCGGTGGGCGCGATTTTCCTGTCATGGCCGGGCTTCGTCCCGGCCATCCACGTCTTTCTTGGTTGAACGCTGATAAGACGTGGATGCCCGGGACGAAGCCCGGGCATGACGAACTTAAAGCTCTATTCTATTGCCGCATTTAGAGTCAGGATGACGCCGGGAGCGAAACTTACTCCGCCGCGATTTGCCGTGGCGCCGGCGGCGGGTTGGCGAGGTCGGCGACGAGTTGCCCGTGGCGGGCTTGAGCGTCCTTGGCCGCCTTTTCCTTTACCGGGCCGTAGCCGCGGATGCGATCCGGCAGCGACAGCAGCTCGATGGCGGTATCGAGCGTGACCGGTGACAGCGCGCCAAGCACGCCGGCAACGTCCTTTTCGTAAGCAGCTATCAGGTCGCGTTCGAGCCGGCGGTCGGCGCTGTAGCCGAAGACATCGAAGGCCGTGCCGCGCAGGCCGCGCAGGCCGGCGAGCAGCTTGAACAGCGGCAGCATCCAGGCGCCGAACGCCCGCTTGCCCGGCCGCCCGAGGGCATCCGGCTTGCCGGCCAGCAGCGGCGGCGCGAGGTTGAAGCTGATCTTGAAATCGCCGTCGAACTGGTCGCGGAGCTGTTTTTCGAACCGGCCGTCGGTATAGAGCCGCGCCACCTCGTATTCGTCCTTGTAGGCGAGCAGCTTGGCATAGTTGATCGCGACCGCGCGCGGCAATTCGTCACCAAAACCGCCATGAAGCGCGGCATCGCGCACCTGCTTCACCAGACGGCGATAGCGTTCGGCGAGCTTTTCGTTCTGATAGTCGGCCAACAGCGCGCCGCGGTGTGCGATGATTTCATCGAGCGACATCGCGTCCAGCGTCTTCGGCGCGACGGTCTCGTCCTGGCCCTTCATCATGGCCACCAGCCGCGCCGGATCAACCGCCGCCAGACGCCCGAGCTGGAACGCCTGGGTGTTCATCTTGATCGCAACCCCGTTGACCTCGATCGCCTGCTCGATGGCCTTGGCCGTCAGCGGCAACAGGCCCTTCTGATAGGCATAGCCCATCATCATCATGTTGGTGGCGATGGAATCGCCGAGCAGGATTTCGGCCGGCTTGGTGAAATCGAAGAACGACGAATCCTTGTGCAACGCCGTTTCCAGCACGTGGTTGACCTGGCGGCTCCTAAAATTGAAGTCGCGGTTCAGGATGAAATCCGCAATCGGAATGAGATGGGTATTGATGACCCCAAAGGTGCGGCTGGATTCGCACAGCGAAATCGTATCCTTCGCAGCCGCCACCACTTCGTCGGCGGCGAGCACGAGGTCAGCCGTGCCGGTGACGATGCGCGAACAGGTGACGTCGGCGGTGTGCTCGGACAGCCGGACGTGGCTCAGCACCGCGCCGCCCTTTTGCGCGAGGCCCGACATGTCGAGAATCATGCTGGCCTTGCCCTCGATGTGCGCGGCCATGCCAAGCAGCGCGCCGATCGTCAGCACGCCGGTGCCGCCAACGCCGCCGACCGCGATGTTGTAGGGCCGCTCCAGCAGGGGTTTTGCGGCCGGTTCGGGCAGATCGCCGATATTGCCCAAATCGGCCGGCGCGCGGCGGCGCAGCTTGCCGCCATCCACCGTGACGAACGACGGACAGAAACCCTTGAGACAGGAATAGTCCTTGTTGCAGGAGGATTGATTGATGGTGCGCTTGCGACCCATCTCGGTCTCCAGCGGCTCGACCGAAATGCAGTTCGATTGCACCGAGCAGTCGCCGCAGCCCTCGCATACCGCGGGATTGATCAGCACGCGGCGCTGCGGATCCTCCAGCGTTCCCCGTTTGCGGCGGCGGCGCTTCTCGGCGGCACAGGTCTGCACGAACACGATGGCGGAGGCGCCCTTGACCTGGCGCAGCGTTTTCATCACGGCATCAAGCTCATCGCGATGCGCGGTCCTGGTGCCGGGCGCGATGTCGGAAGCCGGATAGGCGTCGGGATTCTCCGACACCAGATAGATGTCGCGGATGCCCTCACTGTGCAGCTGGAAAGTGATCTGCTGCGGCGACAGATCGCCGTCGACATGCTGGCCGCCGGTCATCGCGGTCGCGTCATTGTAGAGGATCTTGTAGGTGATGTTGGCCTTGGACGCGACGGCCTGGCGGATCGCCAGACTGCCGGAGTGGAAATAAGTGCCGTCGCCGAGATTGGCGAAGACGTGTTCTTCACTGGTGAAGGGCGCCACGCCGACCCACGGCACGCCCTCGCCGCCCATATGGGTGAAGGTTTCGGTGCTGCGGTCCATCCACAGCGCCATGAAGTGACAACCGATGCCGGCGAAGGCGCGGCTGCCCTCCGGCACCTTGGTCGAGGTATTGTGCGGACAGCCCGAGCAGAAATACGGCGTCCGGGTGATCGGCGCCACCGCCTGCATCTGGGTGGCCTGGCGGCCGTTGAACCAGTCGGCCCTGGCGCGCAGCATCGCGGCAATTTCAGGATTGAGATTGAGGCGCAGCAGCCGCTCGGTGAGCGAGCTTGCCAGCGAGGCGACGCTGAGTTCCTCGGCGAAGGGAAGGAAGCGCTTGTCGTGGTCGTCCATCTTGCCGATGATGCGCGGCCGCACATCGTCGCGCCAGTTGAACAGCTCCTGCTTGACCTGGTTCTCGACGATCTCGCGGCGCTCCTCGACGATGAGAATCTCTTCGAGGCCAACGGCGAATTCACGCACTCCCTGCGGCTCCAGCGGCCAGGGCATGCCGATCTTGTAGAGCCTCAATCCGATCTTGGCGGCGACTTCCGGCGTGACCCCTAATTCGCGCAGCGCCTGCCGGATATCCTCGTAGCTCTTGCCGGATGCCATGATGCCGAACCGCGCGTTCGGCGAATCCATGGTGATGCGGTTGACCTTGTTGGCGCGGGCGAAGGCGACCGCGGCGTAACCCTTGTAGTCCTGCAGGCGGCGGTCCTGATCGTAGCGGTCATCCGGCCAGCGCAGGTTAAGTCCGCCCGGCGGCATCTCGAAATCGGAAGGAATGATGAAGGGCTTCATCTCGTCGGAAAGGTCGACCTCGGCCGTGGTCTCGACGGTCTCGGTGATCACCTTCATGCCGACCCAGCAGCCGGAATAGCGCGACATCGCGATCCCGAGCAGGCCCATCTCGATCATTTCATGGATGCTGGACGGATAGAGATAGGGCATCAGCGCCGAGATGAAGGCGTGGTCCGACTGATGCGGCACGGTGGAGGATTTCGCGCCGTGATCGTCGCCGGCAAGACAGAGCACGCCGCCGTTTTTGGCCGAGCCCGCGGCATTGCCATGGCGAAATACGTCACCGCAGCGATCGACGCCAGGACCCTTGCCGTACCAGATGCCGACCACCCCGTCGTGCCGGGCGCCGGGCGACAGGTTGAGCTGCTGCGAGCCCCAGATCGCGGTTGCCGCGAGGTCTTCGTTCACGCCGGGCTGGAACTTGATGCCGTATTGCTCGAGGTGCTTTCGCGCCGCCACCAGTTGCTGGTCGTAGCCGCCGAGCGGCGAACCGCGGTATCCCGAGATAAAGCCCGCGGTGTTGAGACCCGCGGCGCGGTCGCGGCGAATCTGGGCCATCGGCAGCCGGACCAAAGCCTGAATCCCGGTCAGGAAGACGTGACCGGATGCTTGGGTGTATTTCTGGTCGAGACTGATCGGACCTTGGTTGATTCCCATTTCGCCCTCTTAAACCCTGGCCCCAACGGCTCTTTTTATCTAGTGGTTCAATTCGTTAGAACCAGTCTATGTCGCTTTCCGCAGCCAGCGCATCACAATTCTGGGCAATGGTGCCCCGCGTCCGCAGATAGCAACTTCATGCCCCATAGGGTGGCGGCAATTTTCGCTTTATGTCGCCATGCGGGGTGCCTGCGAAACGACGTGGCGCCCTCATCCGCCCGGATTTGCGCTATGTAAGGCACCGGAGAGCAACGCGCCGGTGCAGAGTCAAAATCATACGATGCGAGCGATTCTCGATACCGTTTTTGGCGCCGCGCTTTTGTGCGCTGCGCTGGCGTGCGGGACGGTGCAAGCGGCGCCCCCGGCGGCGGAGACCATCGCCCACGGCAAAGCGCTGACCGAGGCAGCCGACTGCGCCGGTTGCCATACCGCCGATCCCGCCAAGCCGTTCGCCGGAGGCAGGTTGATCGAGACCCCGTTCGGCGGGATCTATTCGCCCAACCTGACCCCGGACCCTGAAACCGGCCTCGGCGGCTGGAGCGACGATCAATTCTACCGCGCCCTGCATCAGGGAATAGCACCCGACGGCTCGCGCTATTATCCGGCGTTTCCCTATCCGAATTTCACCAAGCTCATCCGCGACGACGTGCTGGCGATCCGGGCGTACCTTGCGACGTTGCCGCCGATCCGCAATATCAGGCCGCCGTCGCAACTGCACTGGCCGCTGAACTACCGCGTGGTGATGCGGGCCTGGAATTTCCTGTTCTTCCGGCCCGGCATTTTCGAGCCGGACCAGAACAAGCACGGTCCGCGGAACCGCGGCGGCTATCTGGTCGAGGGTGCGGCGCATTGCGGCGCCTGCCACACACCCAAGAATATATTCGGCGCCGACAAGCGCGGGCAGCGCTTCGGCGGCGGCCGGGTGCAGGGCTGGTTTGCGCCACGGCTCGACAATGCGCCGCGCAGCGGACTGCAATCATGGAGCGTCGACGACATCGTCGAATATCTGCAGAGCGGCCGCAACGGCCGCAGCCATGCCGGCGGCGCGATGGCGGAGGTCGTGGTCAATTCGACCTCGAAGATGACCGATGCCGATGTCCATGCCATCGCCGTCTACCTCAAGGACCTCCCCGCAGGTGCGCCGGAACCTGTGGCGAGCCCGCCGCCGCAGTCGAACATGGCGGCCGGTGCGGCCGTCTATGCCCATGCCTGCATCGCCTGCCACGAAGTCGGTGGCGAAGGCGCGCCGCGAATCTATCCGCCGCTGCCCGGCAATGCCAATCTGCAGTCGGCCGATCCCTTAAGCACGCTGCGCATCATCCTCGACGGCGCCCAGACGGTGACGACGCCGCGCGCGCCCAATACCGGCTCGATGCCGGCCTATGCCAAGGATTTGTCGGACCAGCAGATCGCCGACGTCGCCACTTACATTCGCAATTCGTGGGGCAATGCCGCACCCGCGGTGACGCCCGAGCAGGTCGCCAACGCACGCAAAGCTAGCGATCGTCGTTAAAGACGAATTTCGGCATCTCCCATTTGTAGCGGATGGCGAGCAGGCGAAAGGACAGGCCGAGCACGAATGTCAGGGACGTCCAGAGCTCATCGTTCAATTTGAGGCCGAACGCGGTGGCGTAGAACACGCCGGTGACGACGGAAACACTGGCGTAGAGTTCGGAGCGGAACAGCAACGGCACGTCGTTGCAGAGGATGTCGCGCAACACGCCTCCGGCGCATCCGGTGACCATTCCCGAAACGATCACGATCGGCAGCGACGTCTTCATCTGCCAGGCGACATCGCAGCCGGCCATGGTGAATACCACGAGGCCGATGGCGTCGAGCACGAGAAATCCGAGACTCAGCCGATGCACGACGCGGGCGATCAGGATGGTCGCGAAGGCCGCGCCGGCCGTCAGTGCGAGCAGAGACGGATTTTGCACCCACAGCAGCGGATAATGGCCGAGCAGGACATCGCGGATGGTTCCGCCGCCGAGTGCCGTGATGCAGCCCAGCAGGCATACGCCGACCCAGTCCATGCTGCGCCTTCCCGCAGCCAGCGCCGCCGTCATCGCCTGCGCCGCCAGCGCCACCAGCGACAGCCCATACAGAACGATGTTGCTTGGAGGCAGATCCCACATGGCAACCTCAGATACGGATTTCAGAACCCCGTCATTGCCTTGGCATGTCTTCCTCACGCGAGCCGGGATTCACTTCGCTATAATCCGCAGGTTCCGTCCTGAACAGGTTGAAAAACAACACAGACCGGCTTGCAATTCCGGAATGGGGCCCTGCCGGAACCGCCCCGGTTCCCGGAAACCCTCGGGTTCCCCGGAAACGCCCCGGTTCCCGGAAACGCTCGGTTCCCGGAACCTCCGCAGCCGCCGGCGGTTGGTACGGGACCACGGAGGAACCCTCTCATGGCCCACCAACCCAATCCGAACGATCCCTATATTACCGACGACGACATCTCTCGTCCGGCCCGCCTCGACAATGAACTACAGCCCGACCCTGAACTCGCCGAGGGTCCCGCCGGCGGCGGCAGGATTGCGATGTTCGCCGTCGCCATCGCCGTGATACTCGGTGCGGTGTTCTATGGCCTGAACAACTCGCCGATCCATCAGGCCGGCACGTCTTCGACGGCCCAGAATTCCGCGCCGGATGCGCCTCTCGTCGCACCGCCTGGCATGCGCGACGTCACACCTCGCTCCAATATCCAGCCGGGCATGACCACCGGTGCCGCTCCTGCGAATCCGAAAGCGCCGCCGGGAACGGCCACCCCGGGCGCGACGAATAATGGCTCAACCCAATAACGGGCCGGGCCTCATCGATCTGACGAGCAGTTGATGCGATCGGCGCTGCGGGCCGCACTGGCCCGCGGCGCCAGTCGCGCGTCAGCTGAACATCTTGTTCAATTCGGCGCCGGAATATCCCTGTCCGAGTGCGGTGAAGGTTCCCTTCTCCGCGATCTCGCGTGCAGCGTGCATGAAGCCACCCCACGCCGCTCGCGCCAGCGAACCGCCGACGCTGATGCGGCGCACGCCAAGCTCGGCGGCCTCCGTGACCGAAAGACCGGACGCCCCGATCAGGAGATTGACCGGTTTGGGATGCACGGCCTTTACGATCGCCGAGATCTCCTCTTTGCTCTTGATGCCCGGCGCATAAAGACAATCCGCCCCCGCCTCCGCATAGGCGGTCAACCGGTCGATCACCATGGTCAGATCGGATTGCCCGACCAGAAAGCCCTCACAGCGCCCGGTCAAAAGAACGCCGCTTCTGTCGGCATCGATCGCCGAGCGCGCCGCCTTGATGCGCTCGATCGCGAACGCGCGTTCGTAAAGCGGCTTCGTTGCATCGCCGGTGGAATCCTCGATCGACAACCCGGCCACGCCGGTCTGGACCGCCTGCGCGACATGGGCGGCGACCTTCTCCGCCTTGTGGGCAAAGCCGCCCTCGAAATCGGCGTTGACAGGCAGATCGACTGCGCCGCAGAGCGCGGTGAGATGCCGCAACACGTCCTCGAGGGTGACGCGATTATCCGGCCGCCCGATCGACCACGCAAAGCCGGCGCTGGTGGAGGCGAGCGCCTTGAAGCCCAAATTCTGCAGTGCCCGCGCGCTGCCGACGTCGTAAGGGTTCGGCAGCACAAAACATCCGGCCTCGTGCATCTTCCGGAACGTGGCCCGCTTGTCTGTGGTCGATACCGGCATGTTCTCTCCCTGTGTTTGTCTGGTTGCGCAAACGATATCTACGCCCTGCGCTCAGCGCTAGTGCGCACGGTGAGCGGCGCGGCTGTCCTTGGGTGCCTGTTCGCGATCGTTCATGCCGTAATCGCGGATGACGCCTGCGATGCGCAGCCGATAGTTCTCGAAGATTGTCGCGCGGCCCTTGCCCTGGGTCCTGCGATGTTCCGGAACATTGCGCCAGGCCGCCACGGCGGCCTCATCGCGGAATACCGAAAGCGACAGGATCTTGCCTTTCTCGGTCAGGCTCTCGAACCGCTCCACGGAAATGAAGCCGTCGATGGTTTCCAGGATCGGTTTCAGTTCGGCCGCAAGATCGAGGTATTCCTGCTTGTGTTCCGGCTTCGGCCAGACTTCAAAGATCACCGCTATCATCGCCGTCTCCCTCTTCGTTCTGGAAAGCCTTATAACGTTACTTGACGCAAAAATGTTCGTTCCTCAGCCAAAATGAACCGGTTTTGTTCGGCGAAATTGAAATTCGCCATGCCCTCGTCGGCGGCGCGAAGCCGTGCGCGATAATTTTCGTAAGCGGCGAGACTTTCGAAGGAAATCAAAGCGAACGCGATGTTGTTGGTGCCTTCATGCGGCATCCAGTAGCCGATCAGATCGCCGCCCGCCTTTGGAATGATGGTGAGCCAGCGTTTGGCGTATTGCTCGAACATCGCACGCTTGAACGGATCGAGCTGGTAGCGGATGAAAACGGTGACGGCCACGGCAAATCTCCAATGTTTGTGTCGTCATTGCGGGCTAAATCTTCGAAACTGAGAATAGCGGCTTGATCGACGTCGATGCTTCGGTTATGGTCGAACTATGAAAGCAGGTCCCGATATCGCCATGATCGCCGCACTGGTCGGCGATCCCGCCCGCGCCAACATGCTGACGGCGCTGATGACCGGCCGCGCGCTGACCGCAAGCGAGCTTGCGCAGGAGGCCGGTGTGACGCCGCAGACCGCAAGCTCGCATCTGGCGAAGCTCGAGGCCGGCGGCCTGATCGAGCAGGAAAAGCAGGGCCGCCACCGCTACTACCGCCTCGCCGACCCGGATGTCGCCGGCGTGCTGGAGGGCCTTGAGGGTCTTGCCGCGCGCGCCGGTCACTTGCGCGTGCGCACCGGCCCGAAGGATCCGGCGCTGCGCCGCGCGCGGGTCTGCTACGATCATCTCGCCGGCGATCTCGGCGTGCAGATGCTCGACAGCATGAAGAAGCAGCGGCTGCTGCGGCAGCGCAAGCACGATATCGAGCTGACCGCGGAGGGCGAGCGTTTCCTGGCCAAGGCCCTGCAGATATCGGCGCAGAGCCTGGCGCATCCGCGTCGTCCTCTGTGCAAGGCCTGCCTCGACTGGAGCGAGCGGCGCCATCATCTCGCCGGCACGCTCGGCGCGGCCTTGATGACGCGCTTCACCGAACTGAAATGGGCCGCGCGCGATTCAACCCCCGGCAGCCGGGTGATCAATTTTACCCGCACCGGCGAAAAGCGGTTCGCGGCGTTGTTCGGGGACAGCGAATAGCTCCCCCTGAGCTCAGATCACTAACTTGTCGTCATGGCCGGGCTTGACCCGGCCATCCACGTCTTTACGTCCCGTTATGGGAAGACGTGGATGCCCGGCACAAGGCCGGGCATGACGAAAACTTGCTCTGGAGTTTTCAATGAACCGTCATTTGGTCGCCGCGTTGTTTGCCCTCGCCGGCCTGTTTGCCCTGCCCCTCACCACAGCTTGCGGCGCAGAACCCGCGCCATCGATGCCGCGCGAGCCCTACGGCATCGGCCTTGAAGGCTTCGCCTATCCTTACCCCGTCAACATGCTGCCGCTGGTCAATGACGGCGAACAGGTGCGGATGGCCTATATGGACGTGGCCGCGACGCAGCCCAACGGCCGTATTGTGGTGCTGCTGCATGGCCGCAATTTCCCGTCGAGCTACTGGGCGCCGGTCATCAAGACGCTGAATGAGGCCGGCTACCGCGTGCTGGTGCCGGACCAGATCGGCTTTGGCAAATCCTCCAAACCTTTCGCCGACCTGCATTTCGATACGCTGGCGCGCAACACCATCGCGCTGCTCGATCATCTGCAGATCGCCAGGGCCGATATCGTCGCGCATTCGATGGGCGGCATGATTGCCGTGCGCATCGCGCGCGCCTATCCGGACCGGGTCCAGCATCTGTTGCTGGCGGCGCCGATTGGCCTTGAGGATTACCGGCTCTATGTGCCGCCGACGCCGACCGAGAAAATTCTGGAGCACGAGGACAAGCTGACCGCCGACGGCTACCGCAAGCAGCTCGAGACCAATTATTCGCTGAAGCTGCCGCCCGACCGGGTCACGCCGTTCATCGACGCCCGCTTCAATATCAAGGGCAGTTCGGAATATCCGCGCTGGCTGCGCGCCTTTGTCAATTCGGCGCAGATGATCTACCGCGAGCCGGTGGTGCACGAAATTCCGCTGATCACGCAACCGACGCTGTTCATCATGGGCGCCGACGATCACAACGCGCCGGGCCGGCCCAATGCGCCGGAGGCGCTGCGGCCGAAGATGGGGCAGAACGCCGAGCTTGCCAAAGCGCTCGCGGCCAAAATGACCAATGCAACGGCCGAGGTGATTCCCGATGCCGGGCATCTGGTGTTTCTGGAAAAACCGCAAGTGTTCAACGAGCTGATGCTCGGCTTTCTGGCCAAATAGTTCTTGGCCACCTAATCAACCAACGCGGAAAGGCAGGGACCGGTATCGAGTCCCCGCCTCCGCTAACAACGATATCCGGTACGCGAGCTCTTACCGGTGGTGGTGGTGGTGCCAATGATGGTGGTGCCAGTGGTGGTGCCGCCAGTGGTGGTGATGCCAATGATGCCAGTGATGCCAATGGCGGTGGTGCCAGTGGTGATGATGCCAATGGTGCCAGTGGTGATGGCGCCAGTGGTGGTGGTGGTGCCAGCGGACCTGTTCAGGCTTGAGGCGATCGACCTCGTCCTGTCCAATGACGGCGGGCTCCGCGCTGTCAACGCGCGGCGGTAACAGGCTCTGTCCAAATGAAATCGGCGGTAGCGGCGCAGCGTTCGCGTTCGCAGCAAAGACTGCGACGCCCGCGGCTACTCCAAAGACGAGATTCAGAAAGTGTCGGCGCATCATAACCTCTCCTCGTTTGCGTATGAATAAAATAAACAGACTGATTGTCGTCGCGCCCAGATGAACGGTCACTGAACCGGGCGTTGAATTGCATGATCGCACACGACCGAATCGTTACACAGTGACGCCGCTCACTTTTGTCAGGACAATCTGAGACAGCTATTTTTTACCGTCCGTCCGCGCCAAGTGTACATTTCGCGACATCGGCGGCGAAAGCCGGACAGGCGGCGAGCAAGGCTGCTGCCGCACCGAACCATTTTTACGAAATCCCCTTCCCTCGCCGCCATCGGCTCTCTTGGTCGCGGCGGGAGCGGAATGGGTTCAACGCGAAGGGAGGAGAACTCTCGTTCGTCATTCCGGGGCGCGCGAAGCGCGAGCCCGGAATCCATAACCACTGCAGGGATTATGGATTCCGGGCCCGCGCCAAGAGGCGCATCCCGGAATGACGGCTTATTGCACTCTCACCCCGCCACAAATTCCTCGGCCAGCACAAACGTCTCGCGCGTGCGCGTGACATCCGGCCAATCGCGATTGAAATCGGCGACCAGCCGCTTCATGTCGGCGCCATTGATGGCGCGGTCGAGCGCGGCCTCGTCGGGGAACTGATAGGTCGCCTGATGCAGGCTGGGATCGGCAAGGCTCCAGAACCGCCAGGCCTTCGTAACGCCGAACGACTTCGCCGCATCCGGCAGATGCTCCCTGCTGTACCACACATCAAACGCGGCGCGTTTGGCCGGATCGGGGACGGTGGCGCGGACAACGAAAAAGGCTGCTGGCATAAGCGATCTCGCTCGATCAAACCCGGAGGATAGGTGTTCTTCTACAACGGCAAATTGTCGTGCTTCTTCGCCGGCATTTCCACCTTCTTGTCCCTGAGCATGGCGAGCGCGCGGGCGATCCGGCGTCTTGTCGAATGCGGCATGATGACGTCGTCGATATAGCCGCGCTCGGCGGCGATGAAGGGCGACAGGAAGCGGTCCTCATATTCCTTGGTGCGGGTGGCGATCGCCTCGGTGTCGCCGATGTCGGAACGGAAGATGATTTCCACCGCACCCTTGGCGCCCATGACAGCGATCTGCGCGGTCGGCCAGGCGTAGTTCATGTCGGCGCCGATTTCCTTGGACGCCATCACGTCGAAGGCGCCGCCATAGGCCTTGCGCGTGATCACCGTGACCAGCGGCACCGTGCATTGCGAATAGGCGAACAGCAGTTTGGCGCCGTGCTTGATCAGCCCGCCATATTCCTGCGCCGTGCCCGGCAGGAAACCCGGCACGTCGACGAAGGTGACGATCGGAATGTTGAAGGCGTCGCAAAAGCGCACAAAACGCGCCGCCTTTCGTGAAGCATCCGAGTCGAGCACGCCCGCCAATACCATCGGCTGGTTGGCGACGAAGCCGACGGTACGGCCGGCGATGCGGCCAAATCCAGTGACGATGTTTTTGGCGAAGGTCTCGGAAATCTCGAAGAAATCGCCCTCGTCCACCACCTTCAGGATCAGTTCCTTCATGTCGTAGGGCTTGTTCGGATGATCCGGAATCAGCGTATCCAGCGACATGTCGACGCGCTCGATGTCGTCGAAACTCGGCCATTCCGGCACGCCGTCGGTGTTGTTGGAGGGCAGGAAGTCGATCAGCCGGCGCATCTGCAACAGCGTCTCGACATCGTTCTCGAATGCACCGTCGGCGATCGAGGAGCGCGTGGCATGCACCGAAGCGCCGCCGAGTTCTTCGGCGGTGACGACCTCATTGGTGACGGTCTTCACCACATCGGGCCCGGTCACGAACATGTAGCTGGTGTGCTTCACCATGAAGATGAAGTCGGTCATCGCCGGCGAATAGACATCGCCGCCGGCGCACGGCCCCATGATGACGGAGATCTGCGGGATCACGCCGGAGGCGACGACATTGCGGCGGAACACGTAGGAATAGCCCGCCAGCGCGGCGACCCCTTCCTGGATGCGCGCGCCGCCGGCGTCGTAGAGGCCGATGATCGGCGCCCTCGCCTTCATCGCCATGTCCTGGATTTTTACGATTTTCTGCGCATGGGTCTCGGACAGTGATCCGCCGAACACCGTAAAATCCTTGGCGAACACAAAGGTCTTGCGGCCGTTGACGGTGCCCCAGCCGGTGACGACGCCGTCTCCCGGAACCTTGGTCTTTTCCATGCCGAATTCGACCGAGCGGTGCTCGACGAACATGTCGAGCTCCTCGAACGAGCCCTTGTCGAGCAGGAGTTCGATGCGCTCCCGCGCCGTCAGTTTGCCGCGGGCATGCTGCGCCTCGATGCGTTTTTCGCCGCCGCCGAGCTTGGCGCCGGCGCGCCGCTCTTCAAGGGTATCCAGGATGTCTTTCATGGGGGGTTTCCTGCCAGATTTGGGTCGGTTCTAACACGGCATTTTGGCGGCGGGAAACGCCCTTCCGGCATCTGGCACCCCGGGCCAGCGCACGATATATCCCGGGCCCCAACGGAGGCGAGGCGATGACGGATACAGCAACCACGGAGACCACCGGCGCCGCGTCAGGAGGACTGCGCACGCTGCTCCGGCTGGAGGGGCTGGCGCTGTTTGCAGGCATGACGCTGCTTTACGCGGTCTGGGGCGGATCGTGGTGGGTCTACGCCATCCTGTTCCTGGTGCCCGATCTGAGCTTCGCCGCCTATCTTGCCGGTCCGCGATTCGGCGCCGTGATCTATAATGCCGCGCACTCTTATCTGGCGCCGATGGCGTTGATGGTCACGGGATTCGCGGCGAGCGAGCCGCTGATCCTTTCCATCGCGATGATCTGGCTGGCGCATATCGGCATCGACCGCGCGCTCGGCTACGGGTTGAAATACAGTACCGGTTTCGGCTTCACCCATCTCGGCCGCATCGGCAAGGACGCGGCCGGATGATCGCTAACCCGGATTATTTCTCGCCGGCCTTGAACGGCGGCTCCTTGCCGGGAGGCGTGGTTTCCTCCGCCATTGCGAGCATCATGGCGACCATGACGTAATTGCCGGCCACCGCCGTCAAATCCACGATCTGCTGATCGTTGAAAACCTGCTTTGCCCGCGCAAAGGTTTCGTCCGAAACTTTCTGCGTGGTCGTCAATTCGGTGACGAAGTCATATACCAGCGCCTCGTCCTCGGCCATCTTCGATGGCCGCTGATTGGCTTTCAGCTCGGCGATGATATCGGCTGACAATCCCGCCTTCGCCGCCAGCGGCGCATGCGCGTACCATTCGACCTGGGAACGCCATTGCCGGCCGATGATCAGGATCGCAAATTCGTTGAGCCTGGTCGGGACCGAGGTTTCCCAGCGCAGATAATGAAACAGATCGAACAGCCGCTGACCCAGCACCGGACTGCGCATCAGCGGGTTGTATGGCCCGCCAAGTCCGACGCTCGAGACCTTCATGACCTGCTCGCCGAGCGGCCTTTGCGCCTCGTTGAGCGCATCCATGGTCAGTTGCGGAAAGCGCGGCTCCTTGCTGGTCGCGGGCTGCGCGAACATCGTGGCCGCGAGCCACCCGCCGGCCGCGGCGACCGTGAGCGATGACATCCAGAGCGCGGACTTCATGGTTTCCTCCATGGGTTTTTAAAGCTGGGAAGAAGCTATTCCAGCCGCGCATCCCGCGCCAGCCGAACGGCCAATCAAGGCGGATCACATCCCGCCGATATCGCCGAGGAAAACAATGGTGCAGGGAAACCCGCTAGCGAATTCGCCCCGACAGCCGGAGCACGAAAATCAGCACTTCCGCGACCGCCTTATATAATTCTGCCGGAATTTCATCGCCGAGTTCGACATTGGAGAGCGCGCCGGCCAGCACTTCGTTCTCCTCGATCGGGATGTCATGGGCCTTGGCGACCTCGATGATCTTCGCACCGAGGCTTCCCCTGCCCTTGGCGACAACGCGCGGCGCGCCCGACCTGTCATAATGCAGCGCGACCGCAAGCTGGGGTTTCGCTTTCGGGTTCATAGCGCGCGATCCAGAAAATGCCCGGCGAGTGCCGAGGCCGATTGAGCCGGCGCGCCAATGCGGATCACGATGTCGCCCGGCAGCAGTTCGGCGCGGGTCAATGCCTGGCTTAGCTGCGAGACGCCGGCCTGCAGCTGCTCGACGGTCGCAGGCCGTTCCGCCCACATTCGCACCGAGGTCCGCTCGCCTGCGAGCGACACCATGACGTGAACCGGGCCGGCCGGCTCGACGTCGAGCGAGAACCGCGCCCGCCAGGCGCGCTTGGCCGCTTCGATCTCATTGCCGGTCCCGTCGCGTGAAATCTCGAACTGCGCCACGGCCGTTCCCTGCGGCATAACGAATGGAATTTCGAAATTCCAGCGCGGCACGGTCGGATCGAGCCGCGATACTGTCGGATCGGCCTGGCCCGGCAATGAGGCGACCTGCAACAGCGTCTGCCGCGCGATGGCCGAGTCAGTGTCGTCAAGCAGATGCCGCACGCTCGTTGCGAGCGGCGCACCGGGTGCGATCGATGGCGCGGCAACGGGCTGCGCCGATGGCAGCGCGCCGCGAAACGGCGGCGGCGGCGTGTTGGTATGGACGGTGATGTTATCGTTGCGGCCGTCATTCGGCATCGCCAATGACGGGCTGCCGATTTCCCGCAGGTTTTCTTGCAGGTTTTCTTGCAAATTTCCTTGCAAATTTCCTTGCAGGTTTCCCTGCAGCACTTCCTGGAGCAGATTGAGCGCAGCACCTGCCGTCGCCGCATGCGCGCCGGTGTCGAGCAATGTGGCCGATGACACGATCTGCGGCAGGAAAATTTCCTGCGCTTCGATTTCGGGAGACAGCGACGGCGCAGACATCGTTGCCAGAGCCGTTGCACGCGGCGCGGCGGCATCATTCGAGGCGGCGGTATCGGGAACGCCTGGCATGGCTGACCGCGGCGCGGCCGACTGCGGCGCGGCGGCGGCTGCCGCGGCCGGGCTATCCGCCGTGCCGAGCGATGACAGCAGCGTTTGACGAAGCACGATCAGCGCGGCCTTGAGATCGGGTAGCCCGGATGCGGTTGATGCAGAGCCCGACGCCAATGAGGCCTCCAGAAAGAGCCCGGAGCTTTCGAAGGCATTCTTGACGTCGCTGCCGGTCAGGTTTTGATCGAGGCTGGAGCGCTGCGCCAGCACTTGCGCGACCGCCTGTTGCAGCGCCGGCGGCAGGCCGCCGGACGATGCGACGACACCGAGATTGGCGAACAGCGGCGCCAGGCTTCCCTGCTGTGTCACAGCGGTCTGCACCGCCGCCGAAACGGCTGATCTCTCGAGCGGGGTCAACGCATTGACGGACGGGGCGGCACTCCCGAGCGGATTCGCCACGGCAGCGGCATTCCCTGGGGGCGCAAGCGTCGCACCCGGTGCCAGGGTGACACTGTCCGGGGACGTGCCGCCGGTCGCCGCAGCGGTGCCCTGCCCGACCACCGCGAGCCGGATGCCGTCTTGCGTCTGCGACACCGCAAGCTGCAAGTTCTGGCCGGCTTGAAGCGGAATTTCAGAGAGAACATCGATCGACAGATTGGCGATCGCGATCTGCACCAGATTATCAGCGAGGATCTTCAGCACCTGGGCGTTGATCACGGTCCCCGGCTGCAGCACTACACCGGACGCGACGCCCTGGGCCGTGATTACCGGAACGGTCGGATTGACGGATATCGGCATGAGGGCGGTCTCGCTGGGCCGTGAACGCTAGCCCAACGACGT
Organism: uncultured Pseudomonadota bacterium; assembly: GCA_963727225.1. Classification (GTDB taxonomy): domain Bacteria; phylum Pseudomonadota; class Alphaproteobacteria; order Rhizobiales; family Xanthobacteraceae; genus Bradyrhizobium. Next base: position 163,362 of record CAVSFN010000016.1, read on the forward strand.
AAACCTCTCGTTAACCGACGGAGCGCGATGCGTTAGGAATTCAGCGATTTTAGAATGCCGGCGGCGGCTTCGAAATCGACCAGCCGCGCCGCGCGCCGTGCGGCGACCTCTTCGTCGACGCCCCATTGATCGATGTTCCAGTCCTCGTCGACATGGGCGGCAGCCCAGACCTGATCCTGATCAAGCACGCCATGCATCAACGCCAATGCGAGCAGCGCCGAGCCGGTCAATGTGGTGACCACGTGGAGGGCCGCGATCGACCAGGGGTCCGCCGGAAATGTCTTGCGCATCGCGGCGATGGCGGAATCTGGCTGGCGGACATGCACGATCCCTTCGGCCAGAATGAAGTGGGCGCCCAGCGTATCCGCCGCCCAAAACAACAGGGGATCCCAGAGTGCTGCCTCCCGCGCCACCAGCGCCTCCGGATGACCGGCACGATAGAACAACAGATCGGAGCCAAGGTATTTGGCAACGTCGTCGGCGACGGCCTCGACCCGTTCGGCCACGGCATCGACGCTGTTTCCGAACCGGGTCAGCGGCATGGTCAGGGGATCGATGGTCTCCTGCTGGGCCTCCCATTCCGCCGCCATCGCATCGGCGATCTGGCGGGTCGGCGCAACCAGCGTACGCCCCGAGGGCGTGCGGATCGGCTTGTCATCGAGCGTAATGACAAATCCGTCCGGCAATTCGGCAACACCGGCACGGGTGTAAAAGCGCTTGCGGCGCGGCGCGCGCGTCGAGCGCCGGACCGCTTCCTCGGCATCGAGCGGAGATTTTCCGGCAACTTCGTCGAACAATTCACGCATGCGGTCTTATACCGCTTTTGAGCGACGTCGACACCGGATCGCACCAGGAAAACGCGTCAACCGGCCTGCCATCTCGCCGGGTCCGCCGCCGCCGAAATACCACAGCGCTCAGGGCTTCTGATAAATCACCTCGCCCGCGCGAATGGTGTAGGCGACTTTCGCGAGATTGCGAACGTCGGCCACGGGGTCGCCATCGAGGATCGCGAGATCGCCGTCAAACCCCGTTTCGACCTTGCCCTTCTTCGCAGCCTTGAAATAAAGCGCAGGATTCGTCGTGAGCGAGGCGAGGATTTGTCGTTCCGAAAGCGCCCGGTGCATGAGTTCGTATTCGAGTGACGTGTCATAGATCTCGGTGAAGCCGACGTCGGTCCCGAACAGCACCGTACCGCCATTGTCCGAAAAAGCCTTGAGCTCGCTGACGGCGGATTCGGCCAATCGGGCAGCCAAGGCGGCGCCGAGTGGTGCTCTCGCAAACAGGGAAAGCGTGGGAACCAGCGCGGTTCCCTGCACTTTGAAGGCGGCGAGTTCCTCCGGGGTATAGCCTGCTTCACGAGGTACGGTGTGCGCCAGCACGTTAACACCGGCCGCGATCACCACGTCCACACCCACTCTGTTTTGCGGGTGGGCGAATACCGGCTTGCCTTGCGCATGCGCCACATCGACCGCGGCCTTGGCAATGGCAGGATCCATATTCACGGTGGGCTTGTCGCCCATGAAAGACGCCCACAAAAAGCTTGATCCCGTCCATGCCTATTCGCATGTAATCACGCGCCAATTGCCCGGATTCGTCCGGGGTGGCGACTTCCGGAAGCTGTAGTTCGGCGGGCAGATAGACGGGATGGCCGCCCTTTGGGTAAATGTTGCCGGCAAGAAGGATATTCGGACCCGGCACTTCGCCGGAATTGACGCGCTGGCGGAGCGGCAAGGAGTCCCGCGGGTCGGAACCCAGATCCCATACGGTGGTGAAACCCCACCGGGTCAGCATCTCCTGCATATGTTCTTGCAGCGGCGCGGCCGGCGCGCTGGCCGCGTTTCTCCAGACCGCTTGCGTGAAATGAACGTGACTGTTCCAGAATCCGGCAACGACGGTCTTGCCGGTACAATCAATGACACGGGCCTCCTGGGGAACCGGAACGTCCTTGCGGCTGCCGATCGCGGTGATGACGCCACTGGAGATGACAACGACCGCATCGGGGAGCGGAGCAGCGTCGGGCGATGCATAGACGCTGCCTCCAAGCAGGACGAGCGTTTGCGCACTTGCCGTCGCGCTGACGCACCCGGATCCGCCGAGCAGGAAACAGAAAAGCGCGATACGAAGCAGGTTCCCGATCATGGGCGGATCCTTTGAATGTTCACGGGCAGTCGGCTGCCGGGACAGACGGGAACCGAGCGATACCTGACCGGCTCGCCCTCGACTTGATCGTTGTTGCGCCCTCGGGATGAAATCGACGACGGCGCATGGCGTATGCCCCGAAATTATTCTTCCGGCGCGTTCTCGATCGGATCGAACCGGTCGGCCTCGAGACCGAGCAGATTCCACGATTGCAGCATATGCGGCGGCAGAGGCGCGGTCGCGTCGATAAATCCGCCGCGCGGATGCGGAATCACGATCCGGCGCGCCAACAGATGCAGTCGTTTCTGCAGGCCGCCCGGCAGCTGCCAGTTCTCCTTGTTGAAATATTTGGGATCGCCGACGATGGCGTGGTCGATATGCGCCATATGCGCGCGCAACTGATGGGTGCGCCCGGTGACCGGCTTCAACGAAACCCAGGCGAGCTTCTGCGCCGACGTCTCCACGACAGCATAATAGGTCACGGCGTGGCTGGCGCCCTCGTCGCCATGCGCCGCGATCCGCATGATGGTATCGTCCTCGCTCTCTTCCTTGGCCAGATAAGTCGAGATGCGGCCCTGCTTCGGCTTCGGCACGCCCGCAACCAGCGCCCAGTAGATCTTGCGCGCCGAGCGATGGCGGAACGATCCGGTCAGCGCGGTAGCGGCAAATCGCGTTTTCGCGATCAGCAGACACCCCGCCGTTTCCTTGTCGAGCCGATGCACCAGCCGCGGCTTCTGGCCCTTCGCATCACGCATCACCTCCAGCATATCGTCGACATTTCGCGTAATGCCGGAGCCGCCCTGCACGGCAAGCCCGGCGGGCTTGTTCAGCACCATGACATCGGCATCCTCGAAGAGGATCATATCCTTCAGAGCATGAAGCGTCTTTGTCGCGGCTTCGGAGAGGCTGCCGGGCGCCGCCTTGGGCGCATCGAGCTTGAGCGGCGGAATGCGGATGCTCTGGCCTTCTTCCAGCCGGTCCTTGCTGTCGGCGCGCTTGCCGTTGACGCGCAATTCGCCTTTGCGGACGATGCGCTGGATGTGGGAGAACGACAGGCCGGGAAAACGTGCCTCGAGAAAGCGGTCGACGCGCATGTTGTTCTCGTCCGCGGTCACGACCACGGTCTGCACTTTGGTGGGGAGCGGCGCCGGCTCAACGACGGTCTTGACCGGCTGCGTCGGCAAACGGCGCAGGTCTCGGCGCGCGCGGCGTTGTCGAGGCAAAACGCGCCGGCGCGCCGCCGGGGCGATGCGACTTTGACTGTAACTGCGGGCGCTCGGCCTGCGAGCCGCGATAAGGACGCGCGCCCTTGGGGCGGTCGCCTGTGGTGCGCTTCGCCAGTGGTCTCTTGACGCGACGGCTCATGGTGGTTGTGGCTCCAAACTAGACCGTTGGGTAGCGCAAAAGCCGCGGATCGTCACGGCGAAATCAGTCAATTTCGGCGCGGGATCGGTGATGCCGGGCGAAGCGGACCCTCCACCAACTATCCCTGATCCCGCTCTCGCCGCAGCTTTGCCCAATAATCCAGCCGCTTGCGGATCTCGCGTTCGAAGCCGCGATCGGGCGGATCGTAGAAGGTCTGGCGGCCGAGCGCTTCCGGGAAATAATCCTGCCCCGAAAAGGCATCCGGCGCGTCGTGATCGTATTGGTAGCCGCCGCCATAGCCTTCGGACTTCATCAATTTGGTCGGCGCGTTCAGGACGTGTTTCGGCGGCAGCAGCGAACCGCCCTCCTTCGCCGCGCGCATCGCCGCGCCAAACGCCTTGTAGGCGGCGTTCGATTTCGGCGCGGTGGCGAGATAGATCACCGCCTGCGCGATCGCCAGTTCGCCTTCGGGATGGCCGAGGAAATCGTAGGCATCCTTGGCGGCGTTACAGATCACCAGCGCCTGCGGATCGGCGAGCCCGACGTCCTCGACCGCCATCCGGACCACGCGCCGCGCCAGAAACAGCGGGTCCTCGCCGGCGTCCATCATGCGCGCGAGATAATACAGCGCCGCGTCGGGATCGGAGCCGCGCACCGATTTATGCAGCGCCGAGATCAGATTGTAATGCCCGTCGGCGGATTTGTCGTAGATCGGCGCGCGGCGCTGCAGAATGTCCTGCAAGGCTTCGGCGTTGAAAATCTCGCCTTCGCGCGCGGCGCGCCAGACCTCTTCGGCAAGCGTCAGCGCCGCGCGGCCGTCGCCGTCGGCCATCCGCACCAGCACGGCGCGCGCCTCCGCATCCAGCGGCAGCTTCTTGCCCTCGACATCCTCGGCATGGACGAACAGCTTTTCGATGGCGGCCGGATCGAGCGAATGAAACACCAGCACGCGCGCCCGCGACAATAGCGCCGCGTTGAGTTCGAACGAGGGATTTTCGGTGGTCGCACCGATCAGCACCACCGTGCCGTCTTCCATAACAGGCAGAAACGAATCCTGCTGTGCGCGGTTGAACCGATGCACCTCATCGACGAACAGCAGCGTCCCCTTGCCCATCTCGCGCCGCGCGCGGGCCGCATCGAACGCCTTCTTCAAATCGGCGACGCCGGAAAACACCGCCGAGAGCTGTTCGAAATGCAGGTCGGTCGCATCCGCCAAGAGCCGCGCCACCGTGGTCTTGCCGGTGCCCGGCGGGCCCCAGAAGATCAGCGAGCCCAGGGTGCGCGTCGCCAGCATGCGCGTCAGCGCGCCGTCCGGCCCCAGGATGTGATCCTGCCCGACCACATCCGACAACGCGCGCGGGCGCAGTTTATCCGGCAAAGGATGCGGTGCATCGTGATCCATGCCCGCCGCGGCGAACAGGGTTTTGGCTTCGCGTGGTTGCTTCGGGCTCATCCGCCGAGCGTGACGTTGATCTGCTGGCCGCCGCGCACCAGGGTGATGCGCCAGATCCGGGCGGCTTCATGTGTCGCCTTTTCGAGATCGCTAGTTCTCGCGATTTTCTGATTATTGATCACCAGAATGATGTCTCCCTTCTGGAAGCCGAGGCTGGCGGCGGTCCCGTCACCGGCCAGGTCGGTCACTACCACCCCTTCGATATCCGCATCCAAATGCAGTTCCTCGGCCACCGCGGGCGAAATGTTGGCGACCTTCGCGCCCTGCAAAGGCGAGCGTGTCGTCAGGACGATCTCGTTGCGGCCGATGTCAGGCGCGGTTTCAAGCGGCACGGTGAGCTTCACCGTCTTTCCGGCGCGCTGCACTTCGATCTGCGACGTCCCGCCGAGCGGGCGGGTCGCAAAGCGGTAATCGAAGGCATTGGGGTCGTCGACCGTCTGGCCGTCGATCTCGACGATCAGGTCGGACAGCTTCAGTCCGGCGCGCGCCGCCGGACTGTTCGGAACCACGTTGGCGACCAGCGCACCGGTCGGAAGGTGAAGCCCCATGGTCTCGGCGATTTCGGGCGTCACCGCCTGCAATCGCGCGCCAAGCCAGGGCCGCTTGACGGCCTTGCCGCCGCCCTTCGCCGAGGCCACCACAACGCGCACCATATTGGCCGGAATCGCAAAGCCGATGCCTTGCGATCCGCCGGAGCGCGAGAAAATCGCGGTATTGACGCCGACCAGCTTGCCGGTCATGTCGACCAGCGCGCCGCCCGAATTGCCCGGATTGATCGCGGCATCGGTCTGAATGAAGAACTGGTAGTCGGTGATGCCGACCTGGGTGCGCGCCAGCGCCGAAATGATTCCGTGCGTCACGGTCTGCCCAACCCCAAAGGGATTGCCGATCGCCAGCACGACGTCGCCCACCAGGAGCTCGTCGGAATTCGCAAAATCCAGCGTCGGGAATTTCTCGTGGCTATCCTTCAGCCGCAACACCGCGAGATCGCTGCGGCTGTCCTTGAGGACGATCTCGGCCTCGAATTCCCGCTTGTCTGACAGCGATACCTTGACCTGATCGGCGCCTTCGATGACGTGATTGTTGGTCACGACCAGCCCGGAAGGATCCACCATCACGCCCGAGCCCAGCGACCGCTGCATTTGTTCCGGCTGCTGGCCGGGCACGCCGAAGAACCGGCGAAAGATCGGATCGTCGAGCAGCGAATTGCGGTTCTGCACCATCTTGGCGGCATAGACGTTGACCACCGCCGGCTGCACATGCTGCACGATCGGCGCGTAGGAGAGCCTTATCTCGGCGGGCGATGCGGGCACGCGCCGGTCCTGCGCCAGCGCCGGTGCTGCGACCACCACTGAGATCAACAGCGCGGCCAGGGAGCGAATCATCGTCATGCCAAGAATCCTGAAATGGATAGCCTCAGATATAGGCGGCAGGTTGCGTCGAGAGAAGGGAAACCGGGACGCGATACCCGCAATTAGGCCGCGCGATTGGGCGCTTTGATGGTCTTAGAGATGGTCTTGGCGATGGCCTTTGACTCGGGTCCGCAGGACAGCCTCTCCTGATGGCCCTCGCCCCAGGCCTTGAGGGTGTCGATGACCGGGCGCAAGCTCTCGCCGATCTCCGACAGCCGGTATTCGACCCGCGGCGGCACCTGCGCATAGACCTTGCGGATCACGAGTTTGTCCTCTTCCAGCGCGCGGAGCTGCTTGGTCAGCATGCGCTGGGTTATGCCGGGCATCCGCCGCCGCAGCTCGCCGAAGCGCTGGGTGCCATCCTGCAAATGGTAGAGGATGACGCCCTTCCATTTGCCGTCGATCAGATCGAGGGTCGCCTCGACCGCGCAGCCCGGCCTGCGCGCAAAATCTCGCCGTTTCATCCGCAGTTTTCCCAATAGTATCCAAACGGGGACTATATCCCCGAATTTACAGTACTTGCCAAATTCGTGCCAGAGCGACAATTAGGCAAAGGGTTATCGCCACCAGATGGAGACCATGAGCATGAAGGCCGTCGGATACAGAAAATCTCTGCCGATCGAAACCGCCGAGGCGCTGATCGATTTCGAGACCGCCAAGCCCGAACCGCGCGGCCGCGATATCCGCGTCGCCGTGAAGGCGATTTCAGCCAATCCGGTCGACTACAAGGTACGCAAGCGCGCGGCACCGCCCGAAGGCGAGACCAAGATCCTTGGCTACGATGCCGCCGGCGTCGTCGAGGCGGTCGGTCCCGATGTCACCCTCTTCAAGGCCGGCGATGAAGTCTTCTACGCCGGCTCGATCCAGCGCCAGGGCACCAATTCGGAATTTCATCTGGTCGACGAACGCATCGTCGGCCGCAAGCCGAAAAGCCTTTCATTCGCGCAAGCTGCGGCCCTGCCGCTGACCTCGATCACCGCCTGGGAGTTGCTGTTCGACCGCCTCGGCGCCGTGCCCGGCAAGAGCGTCGATCCGCGCACGCTCTTGATCGTCGGCGGCGCCGGCGGGGTCGGCTCGATCCTGATCCAGCTCGCCCGCCGCCTCACCGGCCTCACGGTGATCGCCACCGCGACCCGCCCGGAATCGCAAAAATGGTGCCTCGATCTCGGCGCACATGCGGTGATCGATCACGGCAAGCCGATGAAGGAGCAGATCGAGAAACTGAAAGTGCCACCGCTGGCGCTGGTCGCAAGCCTCACCTTCACCGACCAGCACTACAAGGCGATCGCGGACTTCATGGCACCGCAGGGGAAATTCGGGTTGATCGACGATCCCCCGGAATTCAACGTCAGCGTTTTCAAGGGCAAAGCCATTTCGATCCACTGGGAATCGATGTTCACGCGCTCGTCGTTCCAGACGCCGGACATGATCGGCCAGCACATGCTGCTCAACGACGTCGCCGACTTGATCGACAAGGGCGTATTGCGCACCACGCTCGATCAGACCTTCGGGACGATCAACGCCGCCAATCTCAGGCGTGCCCATGCCCTGCTGGAATCCGGCAAGTCACGCGGCAAGATCGTGCTGGAGGGGTGGTAAAGCAAGGGACGACGTGGCGTTCGTGCGTGGCCGAACGAGTCTCCACCGGATCGGGTGCTCAGTCACCCGTATCCTGGCTTGATCGACCCCAGGAAGGTGGCAACAAACGCTGAAACCTCCTGCTGACATCAATCAATACGGCACCTTGTCGGCCTTTCGCGCCCATGCCTCAAATACTTCCTTCGCGTCGACATCGTCGCTTTGCTCAATCTTTATTTTTCGATTTTCGAGAGGCGCGCTTACCTCCCTGTAGAGTTCTGCATCGTCGAAGCCGACATTTGCAGCCGCGTCACGGCTGTTGGCGAAGACGATGCGGGATATCCTTGCCCACCAAATGGCGCTGAGGCACATCGGGCAAGGCTCACAGCTCGTGTAGATGACAGCTCCATGCAATGAATGGCTGCCTTGCGCCCGACACGCGTTTCGGATCGCATTGATTTCAGCATGTGCGGTCGGGTCACCGTCCGGCACGACCTGGTTTTTTCCTTCACCAAGCACGCGACCGTCCAGGACGACGACGGCTCCAAATGGACCGCCTCCTTGGCTGACGGATTCGCAGGAAAGCTCGATCGCTCGACGCATATGGACGTCCGTCATCTAACAGTTCCTGTATCTCATGCGATGGTCTGGACGATGCCGCCCTCGACGCGAAGGGCGGCGCCGTTGGTCGCCGAGGCCTCTTTCGAGGAGACATAGACCACCATGTTGGCAATCTCCTCGACGGTGGCAAAGCGTTGCAGCAGCGAGGTCGGGCGGAATTGCTTGACGAACACCGAGGCCGCCTCCTCCACCGACTGGCCGTTTTGCTTGGCGAGCCCCTTCACGAAGGTTTCCACGCCTTCCGACATGGTCGGTCCCGGCAGCACTGAATTGACGGTTACGGCGGTGCCGCGGGTCATCTCGGCGAGGCCGCGGGACACTGCAAGTTGCGCAGTCTTGGAGACGCCGTAATGGATCATTTCCTTCGGGATGTTCAGCGCGGATTCCGAGGAGATGAACACGATGCGACCCCAGTTGCGCTTCAGCATCCCCGGCAGGTAGGCGCGCGACAACCGCACGCCTGACATGACGTTGACCTCGAAGAAGCGGGTCCAGTCCTCATCGGGCGTATCGAAGAACCCCTTGGGTTCGAATATCCCGGCATTGTTGATCAGGATATCCACCTCCAGCAGCACCATCATCACCGTCTTGCATCCGACCACTGTCGAGACATCGGCGGCGACGCCCCGGATCTTGGCTCCGGGTACGGCCTTGGCCAATGCGGCGACCGCGGCGTCGACCTTGGCCTGGGTGCGGCCATTGACGGTGACGGTCGCGCCGGCCGCGGCGAGGCCTTTGGCGATCGCATGACCGATGCCGGTGGTCGAGCCCGTCACTAGCGCGGTCTTTCCCGAAAGATCGATCTTCATGTGAAATCTCCGTTAGCGATGACAGGGATATCGGGAGCGGCACCCGCAACTGCAATCGCGGCCGGCGCATGACTTGAGTTCAAGAAAGCACTTGGGCCCAACAAAAAAGCACTTGGGCTCAATAAAAAGCACGTGGGCCCAATAAAAAAGCGGCGCACCAGGCGCCGCTTTTTGCTGACTATTTCGACGATTGTCAGGCCGCTTCAGCGGCCTTTTCCTGCACCGGGCCGGAATCGAGGCCCTTGGCATCGACATCGCGGTCGACGAATTCGATCACCGCCATCGGCGCGTTGTCGCCATAGCGAAAGCCGGCCTTGATGATGCGGGTATAGCCGCCATGCCGGTCCTTGTAGCGGGTGGCGAGAACGTCGAACAGCTTTCGAACCTGATCCTGGTCGCGCATCTCGCTGATCGCCTGACGGCGCATGGCGAGGCCGCCCTTCTTGCCGAGCGTGACCAGCTTTTCAACGATCGGACGCAGTTCCTTGGCCTTCGGCAGCGTGGTGACGATCTGCTCGTGCTTGATCAGCGCCGCGCACATATTGGCGAACATTGCACGCCGATGCTCGGCGGTGCGGTTGAGCTTCCGATGAACCTTGCCGTGACGCATGGTATATTCCTCAATACTTGTTCTGTCGCGACGGCTCGTCGGACAATTTGCTCAGGTGGGCCGCCTGCGTTCGCCCAAAATACAATGGCCGGGACATCAAGCGTGAAGACGCGCTTCGCGCTTGAGCTGGCCGTTGCGGTCATCTTCCGATCAATAGTGGTCCTCGAAGCGCTTGGCGAGCTCGTCGATATTCTCCGGCGGCCAGCCCGGCACTTCCATGCCGAGATGCAGCCCCATCTGGGCCAGCACTTCCTTGATCTCGTTCAGCGATTTGCGGCCGAAGTTCGGAGTGCGCAGCATTTCCGCTTCCGACTTCTGCACGAGGTCGCCGATGTAGACGATATTGTCGTTCTTCAGGCAGTTCGCCGAACGCACCGACAATTCGAGTTCGTCGACCTTCTTGAGGAAGGCCGGGTTGAAGGCGAGATCGGGAATGACCTCCTGGGTGACTTCCTTGCGCGGCTCTTCGAAGTTGACGAACACGTTGAGCTGATCCTGCAGGATGCGCGCGGCATAGGCCACCGCGTCATCCGGGCTGATCGCGCCGTTGGTCTCGATGGTCATGGTCAGCTTGTCGTAATCGAGGATCTGGCCTTCGCGGGTATTCTCGACCTTGTAGGAGACCTTGCGCACCGGAGAGAACAGGCTGTCGACCGGGATCAGGCCGATCGGCGCGTCCTCGGGACGGTTGCGCTCGGCGGCGACGTAGCCCTTGCCGGCGGCGACCGTGAACTCCATGCGGATTTCCGCGCCCTCGTCCAGGGTGCAGATCTGCAGGTCCGGATTGAGCACGGTGACATCGCCGACGGTCTGGATGTCGCCGGCGGTGACCGCGCCCGGGCCCTGCTTCTTCACGACCATGCGCTTGGGGCCTTCGCCCTGCATCTTGATCGAGATATCCTTGATGTTCAGCACGATGTCGGTGACGTCCTCGCGAACGCCCGCGATCGAGGAGAATTCGTGCAGCACGCCGTCAATGTGCACCGACTGCACCGCAGCGCCCTGCAGCGACGACAGCAGGATGCGGCGCAGCGCGTTGCCGAGGGTCTGGCCAAAGCCGCGTTCGAGCGGTTCGGCGACCAGGGTCGCAAACCGGATCGGGTCGGTGCCCGGAGTCACATGGAGCTTGTTCGGCCTGATAAGTTCTTGCCAATTTTTCTGGATCGTCACTGTTTCACCCATTGGCCAGTCGATTTGCGATCCAAATCACTGGCGTTGGAGATCGCGGATCAGTCCGCGTCACATACATCGCAATAGTCATCGCAGGCGGCCGGGCCGCCCGCGGTCGAAAAAATCAAACCCGCCGGCGCTTGCGCGGACGGCAGCCATTGTGCGGAATCGTCGTCACGTCGCGGATCGAGGTGACGGTGAAGCCCGCAGCCTGCAGCGCACGAAGCGCCAATTCGCGGCCCGAACCCGGACCGGCCACTTCAACCTCCAGCGTGCGCATGCCGTGTTCCTGCGCCTTCTTGGAGACGTCCTCGGCCGCGACCTGGGCGGCATAGGGGGTCGACTTGCGCGAACCCTTGAAGCCCATCGTGCCCGCCGACGACCAGGCAATGGTGTTGCCCTGCGCGTCGGTGATGGTGATGGTGGTATTGTTAAACGACGAATTCACGTGCGCGACACCGGATGCAATGTTCTTGCGTTCACGGCGACGGACGCGTGTGGCTTCCTTGCCCATTATCAACCTTTCCTACGATATCAACGCCGCCGTAATGCCAGCGGCTACACCTAAAAATGCGAGTAGCTGACGGCGAGTAGCGAATAGAAACTATTCGCGCTCCCTATTCGCTATTCGCTCGCTTACTTCTTCTTGCCGGCGATGGACTTGGCCGGCCCCTTGCGCGTGCGCGCGTTGGTATGGGTGCGCTGACCCCGCACCGGCAACCCGCGGCGATGGCGCAGGCCGCGATAGCAGCCAAGATCCATCAGGCGCTTGATGTTCATGCCGGTCTCACGGCGCAAATCGCCTTCGACCATATAGTCGCGGTCGATCACTTCGCGGATCTGCAGCACTTCCTGGTCGCTCAGTTGCGACACACGGCGGTCATCGGGAATCTTTACCTTCTCCATGATTTCGGCGGCATTCTTCTGGCCGATGCCATGGATGTACTGGAGCGCGATCAGGACGCGCTTGTTGGTCGGAATATTCACGCCGGCAATACGGGCCACGGACTTCTCTCCTGTCGCCAATCCCTAGCGGACCGGCTGGTTTTTAGCTGTTTCGGGCAGGTGTCCGCAAACGCGAACACGACGCCCTTCCCCTTGGATTCTCCGGGGCCCGGCATCGTCTGAAAACTATCCGACTGGATACGGGTCTTATTAAAGGATTCAACTTCGTTTCGTCAACCGTCTCTATGCTTTAGCTCGCTTTTTCGTGACCTTTTTGGCGCTTTTCCCGGCCTTCCCGACGGCGCGGGCCCTGGAACTCGCGGGAACCTTCCGGGACGGCTTTTTCACCGCTTTGGCAGCCGATTTGCCGGCCTTGCGGGCGGTCTTGGCCGTCTTCCTGGCGGTGTTGCCGGAAACTGCGGCTCGGTTCCGCGCGGATTTGGCAGCCCTACCGGCGGTCGCCTTGGCGCTCTTTTTCGCGGCTTTGGCCTCCACGGCCCCGATTGCGGCCAGGATGCGGTTAATTTCGCGCGTGACGTGCTCAATGGTCATCATGCCATCGACCGTCAGCAACTTGCGCCGCTCCGAGTAATAATGAATCAGCGGCTCGGTCAGCGAACGGTAGCTCGCCAGCCGCCTGGTCAGTACTTCCGGGGTGTCGTCGATCCGCACTTCCTCGCCGCGCGCCCGCATTTCCGCGACCCGGGTTTCAACCCGTTGCAACAGCGCGCTTTCGTTGACGCGCAACTCGACCACGGCGTCGAGCTTGATGTGCTTCTTCTTCAAAAGCTCGTCCAGCGCCTCGGCCTGCGGCACCGTGCGCGGAAAGCCGTCCAGAATGAAACCGTTCGCCGCATCCGGCTGATCCAATCGGTCGGAAATGATTCCGATCACGATCTCGTCCGGCACGAGGCCCCCGCTCGCCATGATGCCCTGGGCCCGGATGCCGACCGGCGTCTGCGCCGCCACCGCGGCGCGCAACATTTCCCCGGTCGAGAGCTGGACAATGCCGTGCTTGTGGACCAGCCGCTGGGCCTGCGTTCCCTTGCCCGACCCCGGCGGTCCCAGAAGAATCAATCTCATCGATATGCGCCCCCCGGCTCGGTGAGCGATTGGCCGCGCACCTAATCGTTTCAAAAATCCAGCCCCACGCCGATGGCGAAGCGGTGCCAGCGCACCGGCTCCAGCGTCAGCGGCGACGGCCCCGCAACTTCGACTTCCTGATCAGCCCTTCATACTGGTGGGCCAAAAGATAACCCTGAACCTGCGCCACCGTATCCATCGTCACGCTGACGACGATCAGGAGCGAGGTGCCGCCAAAGTAAAACGGCACCGAGGCGTAGGAAATCAGAATCTCGGGAATCAGGCAGACGATGGCGAGGTAGATTGCACCCAGCACCGTGATTCGCGAAAGCACGTAATCGATATATTCGGCCGTGCGCTCGCCGGGGCGAATGCCCGGAATGAAGCCGCCATGCTTTTTGAGATTGTCGGCGGTCTCGGTCGGGTTGAACACGATCGCGGTGTAGAAGAACGCGAAGAACACGATCAGCGCCAGATAGAGAATCAGGAACAGCGGCCGGCCATGGCCGAGCTGCGTGTTAATCCACTGAAACCACTCCGGACCCTTGCCAGCGTTGAAATTCGCCACCGTGGTCGGCAGCAGCAGCAGCGAGGATGCGAAGATCGGGGGGATCACGCCGGAGGTATTCAGCTTGAGCGGCAGATGCGAGGACTGGCCCTCGAACATCTTGTTGCCGACCTGGCGCTTTGGATACTGGATCAAAAGCCGCCGCTGCGCCCGCTCCATGAACACGATGAAGGCGATCACCGCGATCGCCATGATGAGGACAATCAGAATGAGGCCGGTGGACAGCGCGCCCTGCCGGCCGAGTTCCAGCATATTGGCAAGCGCCGAGGGCAGTTCGGCGACGATGCCGGACAGGATGATCAGCGAGATGCCGTTGCCGATGCCGCGCGAGGTGATCTGCTCGCCGAGCCACATCAGGAACATGGTGCCGCCGGTCAGCGTGATCGCGGTCGAAAGGCGGAAGAACATGCCGGGATCGGCGACGACATTGCCGGCGCCTTCGAGCCCGACGGCGATGCCGTAGGACTGGAACGCGGCCAGGATCACCGTGAGATAGCGGGTGTACTGGTTCAGCGTCTTGCGGCCGGACTCGCCTTCCTTCTTCAGCGCCTCGAGCTGCGACGACACCGTGGTCAGGAGCTGAATGATGATCGAGGCCGAAATATACGGCATGATGTTCAGCGCGAAGATCGCCATGCGGTGAATGCCGCCGCCGGCGAACATGTTGAACATGCCGAGAATGCCGCCGGCCTGCGACTTGAACACCTGTTCCCAGATGTGGGGATCGATGCCGGGCAACGGAATGTAGGTACCGAGCCGATAAACCAGCAGCGCACCCAGTGTGAACCAGATCCGCTTCTTCAGTTCTTCGGCTTTTCCGAGCGCCGAAAAGTTGAGGTTTGCCGCCAGTTGTTCAGCTGCTGAGACCATGTTTGGCTTTCTCCCGCGCCCCCCGCTGCGATGTCCCCCCGCGGGGGCGGGACATTGAGCAGGCGCCGGACATTATTTGGTGCTCGGCTTCAATAAGTCCATCGTCCTGTCGTGCAGATTACCCACCCGAACGGGCGATGACGCAGATGTTACGCCGCCTCGCCTTCGTCCTTCTTTGCCGGCGCCAGGATTTTCACCGTGCCGCCCGCCTTCTCGACCGCCGCGATGGCGGATTTCGAGGCGCCGTGCACCTCGATCGTCAGCTTGGCCTTGATTTCACCACGCCCGAGCAGCCGCACGCCATCCTTCGAACGTCGCAGAACGCGGGCTTTCACCAGCGTCTCGGCATTGATGGTGCCCTTGGCGTCGAGCGTCTTGGCATCGATCGCCCCCTGGATGCGATCGAGGTTGACCTCGGCGAATTCGAGCCTGAAGATATTGTTGAAGCCACGCTTCGGCAGGCGCCGATGCAGCGGCATCTGACCGCCTTCGAAGCCCTTGATGCGCACGCCCGAGCGCGCGGTCTGGCCCTTGCCGCCGCGGCCGGCGGTCTTGCCCTTGCCTGAGCCGATGCCACGACCGACCCGCATGCGCTTCTTGCGCGAGCCGGCGTTGTCGGCAATATCGCTGAGCTTCATCGTTCGCTTCCTTTATCCTTGGAACATGATCGCAACCGAAACCGGCGTGCCCGTTTCGGGATCATGCTCCCCTTATTTCTCGTCGACGACGCGGACGAGATGTTGAACCTTGGCGATCATGCCGCGAATCGCAGGGGTGTCCTGCAGCTCGGTGACCCGGCCGATCTTGTTGAGCTTGAGGCCGATCAGCGTCGCGCGCTGCGAGTGGTGGCGGCGGATCGCGCTGCCGGTCTGCTCGACCTTGATCATCTTTGCGGCCTTGGCCATCGTCATTGCTCCGAAAAGCGCGAAAAGCGCCTGTTGTTTATTCCGCCACCACTTCAGCGTCGCCGCCAACACGGCGCGACTGCAGGGTGGATACCTTGATGTTGCGGCGCGCCGCAACCGAGCGCGGCGAGTCCTGATGCTTCAGCGCGTCGAACGTCGCCCGAACCATGTTGTAGGGGTTCGACGAGCCGATCGACTTCGCCACCACATCCTGGATGCCGAGCGTCTCAAACACCGCGCGCATCGGGCCGCCGGCGATGATGCCGGTACCGGCCGGCGCCGCGCGCAGATAGACCCGTCCCGCACCGTGACGGCCGGCGATATCGTGATGCAGCGTGCGGCCTTCCCGCAACGCCACCCGCGTCAGGTTGCGCTTGGCCAATTCGGTCGCCTTGCGGATCGCCTCGGGAACTTCGCGCGCCTTGCCGTGGCCGAATCCGACCCGGCCCTTCTGATCGCCGATCACGACCAGCGCCGCAAAACCGAAGCGCTTGCCGCCCTTGACGACCTTCGCCACACGATTGATGTGGACGAGCTTGTCGACGAATTCGCTGTCGCGCTCTTCCCGGCCGCCCCTGTGGCCGCCACCGCGTTCGCGTTCACCTGCCATGGTGTTTTCCAATCCTTGCGGGGCTCATCTTCTGAAGACTAGCGCCCCTGTCCTTGTGTCCGTTCGATTCCAAAACCTTAGAAACCAGTCTCTTAGAAACTCAGTCCGCTTTCGCGTGCGGCGTCCGCCAGCGCCTTGACGCGGCCGTGATAGAGATAGCCGCCGCGGTCGAACACCACTTCCGTGACGCCGTTCTTCACCGCGCGCTCCGCCAAGAGCTTGCCGACCGCCTTGGCCGCATCGATGTTGGCGCCGGTGTTGCCGCTCTCGCGCATCGACTTCTCCAGCGAGGACGCCGACGCCAGCGTCTCGCCCTTCAGGTCGTCGATGACCTGCGCATAGATGTGCTTCGACGAACGAAACACCGACAGCCGCGGGCGACCGCCGGCGGTGCGGCGCAACGACAGCCTCACGCGTTGCTTGCGCCGGGCATTCGTAATCTTGAGTCTCGACATGACCGGCTCCGTTACTTCTTCTTGCCTTCCTTGCGGAAGATAAATTCATCGGAATACTTCACGCCCTTGCCCTTGTAGGGCTCCGGCGGACGGTAGCTGCGGATCTCGGCGGCGACCTGGCCGACGCGCTGGGAATCATTGCCAGCGATGACGATCTCGGTCGGCTTCGGCACCGTGATCGCGATGCCTTCCGGAATCGCATAGACCACGTCATGGCTGTAACCGAGCGCGAGCTGCAGGTTCTTGCCCTGCAGCGCTGCGCGGTAGCCGACGCCGGTGATCTCGAGCTTCTTCTCGAAGCCCTTGGTGACGCCCGCAACCAGGTTTGCGACCTGCGCGCGCGCGGTGCCATACATTGCCTGTGCGCGGTTGGTCTTGACCCGCGGCGCAACCTTGACCTGGCCGCCTTCGAACTTCACTTCGACGTCGTCATGAACGACGAACTGAAGCTGGCCCTTGGGGCCCTTCATTTTTACGGTCTGCCCTTCGACGGTCGCGGTAACGCCCGACGGGACCGCCACAGGCCGCTTGCCGATACGTGACATAGTTGATCCCTTCCTCAGAACACCGTGAAGAGAATTTCGCCGCCCACATTCGCATCACGCGCTTCGTGGTCAGCCATAATTCCCTTCGGCGTCGATAACACCGAAATGCCGAGACCGTTGTTGACGCGCGGCAGGTTCTTCACCGAGGCATAAACCCGCCGCCCCGGCTTCGATACCCGCTCGATCTCGCGAATCACCGGCTCGCCGTCGAAATACTTCAACTCGATCTCAAGCTCGCTGCGGCCGCTGGAATGCTCGACGCTGGCGTAGCCGCGAATGTAACCTTCGGCCTTGAGCACTTCGAGCACGTTGGCGCGCATCTTGGAGCCCGGGGTGGAGACCTTGGGCTTGGCGCGCATCTGTGCGTTGCGAATGCGGGTGATGAGATCGCTGATTGGATCGTGCGTTGACATGTCCGACCCTCCTTACCAGCTCGACTTCACGAGCCCCGGAACCAGGCCCTTGGAGCCGAGTTCACGCAGCGCGATACGGCTGAGCTTGTTCTTGCGATAGACCGAGCGCGGACGTCCGGTCATCTCGCAGCGGTTGCGGATCCGGGTCGCCGACGAATTGCGCGGAAGCTCGGCGAGCTTCAGCGTCGCGGCAAACCGCTCTTCCATCGGCTTCTTCTTGTCGGCGATGATGGCCTTGAGCTTCGCCCGCTTGGGGGCGGCGTTCTTGGTCATCCGCTTGCGCCGGTTGTTCTTCTCGATCGAACTCTTCTTTGCCATGCTTGGCTCCTGGGTTTCCGCGTTTGAGAGGCTGATCAGCGTCTCACTGCCGGAACGGGAAATTGAATGCGGTCAACAAGGCTCGCGCTTCGTCGTCGCTGCGCGCCGTGGTGCACACCGTGACGTCCATACCCCACGTCTCCCCCATCTTGTCGAAGTCGATTTCGGGGAAAATGATATGTTCCTTGATGCCGAGCGAATAGTTGCCGCGGCCGTCGAAGCTCTTCGGGTTGAGGCCGCGGAAGTCTCGCACGCGAGGCAACGCCACATTGATCAGGCGGTCGATGAACTCATACATCTTGGCCTTGCGCAGCGTGACCTTGCAGCCGATCGGCTGGTTTTCACGCAGCTTGAAGGTCGCGATCGCGACCCGCGAATAGGTCACGATCGGCTTCTGGCCCGCAATCAGCGCGAGGTCGGCGGCTGCCGTTTCCGCCTTCTTGCGGTCGTTGACGGCTTCGCCGATGCCCATGTTGAGCACGACCTTATCAAGGCGCGGCACCTGCATGACGTTGGCATAGCCGAACTGCTCGGTCAGCTTGCCGCGGATTTCCTTGTCGAACTGCTCGCGTAAACGCGGGGTGTATGCGGTCTCAGCCATCGATCTCTGCTCCCGAGCGTTTGGCGATGCGTACCTTCTTGCCATCCGCCTGAATCTTGAAACCCACGCGGGTCGGCTTGCCGTCCTTGCCGACGAACGCGACGTTGGACAGGTCGATCGGCGACTCCTTGGTGATGATGCCGCCCTCCTGCGCCTGGGTCTGCTTCTGGTGGCGCTTCACGAGATTGATCCCGCGCACCAGCGCCTTGCCGTCGGCGGGATGCACCTCGAACACCTCGCCGGTACGGCCCTTGTCCCGGCCATTCAGCACGATGACCTTGTCACCCTTCCGGATCTTGGCAGCCATCACAGCACCTCCGGCGCGAGCGAAATGATCTTCATGTGGTTCTTGGCGCGCAGCTCGCGCGGCACCGGCCCGAAGATGCGGGTGCCGACCGGCTCCGACTGATTGTTGATCAGCACGGCAGCGTTGCGGTCAAAGCGTATGACGGAGCCGTCAGGGCGACGGATGTCCTTGCGGACCCGCACCACCACGGCCTTCATCACATCGCCCTTCTTCACCTTGCCGCGGGGGATCGCTTCCTTGATCGACACCACAATGACGTCGCCCACGGTGGCATAGCGGCGCTTGGAGCCCCCAAGCACCTTGATACA
This sequence comes from uncultured Pseudomonadota bacterium, assembly GCA_963727225.1. Classification (GTDB taxonomy): domain Bacteria; phylum Pseudomonadota; class Alphaproteobacteria; order Rhizobiales; family Xanthobacteraceae; genus Bradyrhizobium. The sequence continues at coordinate 182,447 of CAVSFN010000016.1, forward strand.
CATGACACGGCGTGCGCCTGAATTATCGGCCACGTCGAGGTTGGTCTGCATCTGAATCATTGATGCACCTCGTCCTCTTTCTGATGCGCAGATTTGCGCTTAAAAAATCCTGCAGTCCGGTTCGGCGAGCCGAAACGACCTCAGGCCGTTTTCTTCTGTTCGCCCCGGACCACGGTCCAGCGCTTCAACTTCGAGATCGGCTTGCTTTCCTCGATCCACACCTGGTCGCCCGGCTTGAACTCGTTGTTCTCGTCGTGCGCATGATAGTTTTTCGAGCGGCGAATCGTCTTCTTGTAGATCGGGTGGGTGAAGCGGCGATCGACCCGCACCACAACCGTCTTGGCTTGCTTGTCGCTGACGACCACACCCTGAAGCGTACGTTTCGGCATGTTGGTCCCTTACTTCTTCTTCGCGCGCTGCTGCGCGGCGATGGTCTTGACGCGGGCGATGTCGCGGCGGGCTTCACGCAGCCGCGAGGTGTTTTCCAGCTGCCCGGTGGCGCGCTGGAAACGCAGGTTGAAGCGCTCCTTTTTCAGATTGAGGACGGCGTCGTCCCTCTGATCGGGGCTCATTGCGCGGATATCGGCGGCTTTCATCTCGGCCATGATCACATTCCTATTCCGCAATGCGCGCGACGAAGCGCGTCTTGATCGGCAACTTGGCGGCGGCAAGCGACAGCGCTTCTTTCGCGGTCTGCACGGTGACACCGTCGATTTCGAAAATCACGCGACCGGGCTTCACCCGCGCCACCCACAATTCCGGCGTACCCTTGCCCGAGCCCATGCGCACTTCGGCGGGCTTCTTCGACACCGGCACGTCCGGGAAGATGCGAATCCAGACCCGGCCGGCCCGCTTCATATGACGGGTCAGCGCGCGGCGCGCCGCTTCGATCTGGCGCGCGGTGATGCGCTCGGGCGCCATCGCCTTCAGGCCGAACTGACCGAACGACAACGTCGCGCCCGAAGTCGCAACGCCGTGGATCCGGCCCTTGTGCGCCTTCCGGAACTTGGTTTTCTTTGGTTGCATCATGGCTTACGCCCTCAAACCTTCTCAAAAATCGCTCAAGCAGCGTCGCGACGCGGCCGCGAGGTGTCGCCCTCGGCCATTTTCTTGTCCTGGGCCATCGGGTCGTGCTCAAGGATTTCGCCCTTGAAAATCCAGACCTTGACACCGCAGGTGCCGAACGTGGTGAACGCGGTCGCCACGCCGTAATCAATATCGGCGCGCAGCGTGTGCAGCGGCACGCGACCTTCGCGATACCATTCCATCCGCGCGATTTCGGCGCCGCCGAGACGGCCCGAGCAGTTGATCCGAATGCCCTCGGCGCCGAGACGCATCGCCGACTGCACCGCGCGCTTCATGGCGCGGCGGAACGCGACGCGGCGCTCGAGCTGTTGGGCGATCAATTCGGCGACCAGCGTGGCGTCGAGCTCCGGCTTGCGGATTTCGACGATGTTGATGACGACATCGGACGCGGTGATATCGGCAACCCGCTTGCGCAGCTTGTCGATGTCGGCGCCCTTCTTGCCGATCACGACGCCGGGGCGCGCCGAGTGGATCGTCACGCGGCACTTCTTGTGCGGACGCTCGATCACAATCCTGGCGACGGCCGCCTGCTTGAGCTCCTTGTGCAGGATCTCGCGGATCTTGACATCCTCATGCAGCAGCTTGCCGTACTCGTTCTTGCCGGCGAACCAACGGGAATCCCACGTCCGGTTGATGCCGAGACGCAGTCCGATTGGATTGATCTTCTGACCCATCGTATTCTCCCGCGCGCTTAAGCGCTCGCCTCGGCTTCGACCTGACGAACAACGATCGTCAGTTGCGCGAATGGTTTAAAGACACGACCCGAACGGCCACGGCCGCGCGGTGCGAAACGCTTCATCACGATGCCGTTGCCGACATGCGCCTCGGCGACGACCAGATCGTCGACATCGAGATCATGGTTGTTCTCGGCATTGGCGATCGCCAATTCCAGGCACTTCTTGACGTCGACTGCGATCCGCTTGCGCGAAAACTGCAAATCGGCGAGCGCAGCCGAAACCTTCCTGCCGCGGATCAATTGCGCGACCAGATTAAGCTTCTGCGGGCTTACCCGCAGCATGCGGGCGATGGCCTTGGCCTCGTTATCCGGGAGGCTCCGTTCGCGCTTTGGTTTGCTCATCGCTTAGTCCTCAAGCCTTCTTGGCTTTCTTGTCGCCAGAATGGCCGTGGAAGGTCCGGGTCGGCGAGAACTCGCCGAACTTGTGACCGACCATTTCCTCGTTGACCGATACCGGCACATGCTTCTGGCCGTTATAGACGCCGAACACCAAGCCGACGAACTGCGGCAGGATGGTCGAGCGACGGCTCCAGATCTTGATCACGTCATGACGGCCGGACGCGCGTGCGGCATCTGCCTTCTTGAGCAGCGAGCCTTCGACGAACGGGCCTTTCCAGACTGAACGAACCATGTCCGGCGTTCCTTACTTCTTCCGCTTGTGGCGGCTGATGAGAATGAATCGGTTGGTCGATTTGTTCGACCGCGTCTTCTTGCCCTTGGTCGGCTTGCCCCACGGCGTCACCGGATGACGGCCGCCCGAGGTGCGGCCTTCGCCGCCGCCGTGCGGATGGTCGACCGGGTTCATAGAGACGCCACGGTTATGGGGCTTGCGGCCGAGCCAGCGGTTGCGACCGGCCTTGCCGATCGAAATGTTCATGTGGTCCGGATTGGACACCGCACCAATGGTGCCGGTGCAGCGGCCGTGAACCAGGCGCTGTTCGCCAGAATTCAACCGAACGATCACATAGTCATGGTCGCGGCCGACGAGCTGCGCATAGGTGCCGGCCGAGCGGGCGAGCTGGCCGCCCTTGCCGATCTTCAGTTCCACATTGTGAATGATGGTGCCGATCGGCATGTTGCCCAGCGGCATGACATTGCCCGGCTTGACGTCGACATAGCTGCCGGCGATCACGGTGTCGCCAACGGCGAGACGCTGCGGGGCCAGGATGTAGGATTGCGTGCCGTCGGTATATTTCAGCAAGGCGATGAAAGCGGTGCGGTTCGGATCGTATTCCAGACGCTCGACGGTCGCCGGCATATCGACCTTGGTGCGCTTGAAGTCGACGATGCGGTAGGATTGCTTGTGACCGCCGCCGCGAAAGCGCACGACCATGCGGCCGGTGTTGTTGCGACCGCCGCTGGAATGCTTGCCTTCGGTCAACGCCTTGACCGGCTTGCCCTTGTAGAGCGCCGAACGGTCGACCATCACCAGCTGGCGCTGGCCTGGTGTCGTCGGGTTGAATTTTTTCAATGCCATCGTCGTATCGCCTTATAGCCCGGTGGTGACGTCGATGCGGTGGCCCTCTTCGAGGGTCACGATCGCTCGCTTCACATCCGATTGGGAACCGAACTGACCGCGGAAGACCTTGGTCTTGCCCTTGCGCACCAGCGTGTTCACGCTCTTCACCTTGACGTCGAACAGCTTCTCGACGGCTTCCTTGATTTGCGGCTTGGTTGCCTTGCTCGCGACCTTGAACACGACCTTGTTGTGCTCGGAGGCTACCGTCGCTTTTTCGGTCACGACCGGAGCAACGATGATGTCGTAATGGCGCGGATCGATATTCTTCATTTGAAGCGCGCCTCCAACGCATCGAGTGCAGCCTTGGTCAGCACCAGCTTCTGACGGCGCAGAATGTCATAGACGTTGATACCCTGGATCGGCAGCACGTCGATGTTCGGGATATTGCGGGCGGCGGCGGCGAAGCCGTTATGGACCTCGGCACCGTCGATAATCAGCGCATTGGTGAGGCCGAGACCCGAAAAATGTCCGATCAGCGCCTTGGTCTTGGCGGCCTCGAGGGTCGCCGATTCAATCACGATCAGGCCGCCATCCTTGGCCTTCGCCGACAGCGCATGGCGAAGCGCCAGCGCGCGAACCTTCTTCGGCAAGGCAAAGGCGTGCGAGCGCACCACCGGGCCGAACGCACGGCCACCGCCGCGGAACTGCGGCACCCGGGCCGAACCGTGACGCGCACCGCCGGTGCCCTTTTGCTTGTACATTTTCTTGCCGGTGCGCCAGACATCCGCACGGCCCTGGGTCTTGTGGGTTCCGGCCTGCCGCTTGGCGAGCTGCCAGTTGACGCAGCGCTGGATGATGTCCTTGCGCGGCTCCAGACCGAAAATCTCGTCCGAAAGCTGGACCGAGCCGGCCGCCTTGCCTTCAAGCGTGGTGACTTTCAATTCCATCTCACACGCTCCCCTGTTCGACGGGCGCTTCGGCGGGTGCTGCCTGTTCGCCGCCGCCATCGGCCAGACGGAACTTGCCCGGCTTCGGCGCGTCTTTCGGCAACGCCTTCTTCACCGCATCGCGCACCGCGATCCATCCGCCCTTGGAGCCGGGAACGGCGCCTTCGACCAGGATCAGGCCGCGGGCGACATCGGTCCGCACTACGCGCAGATTGAGCGTGGTGACGCGGTCGACGCCCATGTGACCGGGCATCTTCTTGTTCTTGAAGGTCTTGCCGGGATCCTGCCGTCCGCCGGTCGAACCGATCGACCGATGCGAAACCGAAACACCGTGGGTGGCGCGCAAGCCGCCGAAATTCCAGCGCTTGATGCCGCCCGCGAAGCCCTTGCCCACCGAGGTGCCGGTGACGTCGACAAACTGGCCGACCACGAAATGATCGGCCTGAATTTCGGCGCCGACCGGGATCAGCGCGTCTTGCGACACGCGGAACTCGGTGACCTTGCGCTTGGGCTCGACCTTGGCGACCGCGAACTGGCCGCGTTCCGCCTTCGGCAGATAGACGGTCTTGCGCGTGCCTGAACCGAGCTGCAGCGCGACATAACCGTTCTTCTCGGTCGTGCGGTGACCCAACACCTGGCAATTGCCCAGCTTCAGCACGGTCACAGGGATATGTTCACCGGTCTCCGTAAAGACCCGCGTCATCCCGACCTTTTGTGCGATCACTCCGGAGCGCATCGGCGTGCTTCCTGTTCTTTCTGTCCGCTAGTCTCGGACGGGAGCTAAAAACTTTATCTATTTACGCATGGCCCGGTCCGAAAACCGGTGCCCACTTTTCGGGGCCATGCGTCAGAGCTTGATTTCGACGTCGACACCGGCGGCCAGATCGAGCTTCATCAGGGCATCGACGGTCTGCGGGGTCGGATCGACAATGTCGAGAAGACGCTTGTGCGTGCGCATCTCGAATTGCTCGCGGCTCTTCTTGTCGACGTGCGGCGAACGGTTGACGGTGAACTTCTCGATGCGCGTCGGCAGCGGGATGGGTCCGCGAACCTGGGCACCGGTACGTTTCGCCGTGTTCACGATCTCACGCGTCGACGAATCGAGAATTCGATGGTCGAACGCCTTGAGACGGATACGAATATTCTGGCCGTTCATTGCCGTTGTCTTTCTTTAAGAGCGAGTAGTGAGTAGCGAATAGCGAGCAGCAAAAAGAGGATTTCTATTCACCACTCGCTACTACCTATTCGCGTCCTTACTCGATGATGCTTGCGACGACGCCGGCACCGACGGTGCGGCCACCTTCGCGGATCGCAAAGCGCAGCTTTTCTTCCATCGCGATCGGCACGATCAGGTGCACTTCCATCGCGATGTTGTCGCCCGGCATCACCATTTCGGTGCCTTCGGGCAGATGCACGACGCCGGTCACGTCGGTGGTCCGGAAGTAGAACTGCGGCCGGTAGTTGGTGAAGAACGGGGTGTGACGGCCGCCCTCCTCCTTGGTCAGAATGTAGGCCTCGGCCTTGAACTTGGTGTGCGGCTTGACCGAACCCGGCTTGCACAGCACCTGACCGCGCTCGACTTCCTCACGCTTGGTACCGCGCAGCAGCGCGCCGATGTTGTCGCCGGCCTGACCCTGGTCGAGCAGCTTGCGGAACATCTCAACGCCGGTGACGATGGTCTTCTGGGTGTCGCGCAGACCGACGATTTCGATTTCCTCGCCGACCTTGACGATGCCGCGCTCGACGCGACCGGTAACCACGGTGCCGCGGCCCGAGATCGAGAACACGTCTTCGACCGGCATCAGGAACGGCTGGTCGATCGGACGCTCCGGCTGCGGAATGTAGCTGTCCACCGCTTTCATCAGTTCCAGGATGGCGTCATGGCCGAGCGTCTTGTCCTTGTCCTCAAGGGCGGCCAGCGCGGAGCCCTTGATGATCGGAATGTCATCGCCCGGGAAGTCGTACTTCGACAGCAACTCGCGGACTTCCATCTCGACGAGCTCAAGCAATTCCGGATCGTCGACCATGTCGCACTTGTTTAAAAACACCACCATCGCGGGAACGCCAACCTGCTTGGCCAGCAGGATGTGCTCACGGGTCTGCGGCATCGGGCCGTCGGCCGCCGACACCACCAGGATCGCGCCGTCCATCTGCGCCGCACCGGTGATCATGTTCTTCACGTAGTCGGCATGGCCCGGGCAATCGACGTGCGCATAATGTCGGTTCGCGGTCTCGTATTCGACGTGTGCCGTCGAGATCGTGATGCCGCGCGCCTTCTCTTCCGGCGCCTTGTCGATCTGGTCGTACGCGGTGAACGTCGCACCGCCGGTTTCCGCCAGTACCTTGGTAATCGCCGCTGTCAGCGACGTCTTGCCGTGGTCGACGTGACCGATCGTTCCGATGTTGCAGTGCGGTTTATTACGTTCAAACTTTGCTTTGGCCATGACTTTCTCCGTTTAGTCGTTAACTGCCGCTAACGACAATCAGGCAAACTTCTTCTGGACTTCCGCCGACACGTTTGCCGGCGCTTCCGCGTAGTGATCGAACTGCATTGTAAAGGTCGCGCGGCCCTGGCTCATCGAGCGCAGGTTATTCACGTAGCCGAACATATTCATGAGCGGCACCATCGCATTGATGACGTTGGCATTGCCGCGCATATCCTGACCCTGGATCTGCCCGCGCCGCGAATTCAGGTCGCCGATGACGGAGCCGGTGTAATCTTCCGGCGTCACCACTTCGACCTTCATGATCGGCTCGAGCAGGACCGACTTGCCCTTTTGCAGCGCTTCGCGGAACGCCGCGCGCGATGCAATTTCGAAAGCCAGCGCCGAGGAGTCGACGTCGTGATAGGCGCCGTCGACCAGTTGAACCTTGACGTCGACCACCGGGAAGCCGGCAACCACGCCGGAGCCCAGCACGCTGTTGAGGCCCTTTTCGACGCCGGGGATGTATTCCTTCGGCACCGAACCGCCAACAACCTTTGATTCGAACTCGAATCCCTTGCCGGGCTCGTTGGGCTCAACGATGAACTTGACCCGCGCGAACTGACCGGTACCGCCGGTCTGCTTCTTGTGGGTGTAATCGACTTCCGCCCGCTTGGTGACGCGCTCACGGAACGCCACCTGCGGCGCGCCGATGTTGGCGTCGACCTTGTAGGTCCGGCGCAGGATGTCGACCTTGATGTCGAGATGCAGTTCGCCCATGCCCTTGAGAATGGTCTGGCCGGACTCCTGATCGGTCGAGACCCGGAATGACGGATCCTCCGCGGCAAGCTTCGCCAGCGCGACGCCCAACTTTTCCTGGTCGGCCTTCGACTTCGGCTCGATCGCGATCTCGATCACCGGCTCCGGGAATTCCATCTTTTCCAGGATCACCGGCTTGTTGGCATCGCACAGCGTATCGCCGGTGCGGGCTTCCTTGAGGCCAGCCAGCGCCACGATGTCGCCGGCGAAAGCTTCCTTGATGTCTTCGCGATTGTTGGCATGCATCAACAACATGCGGCCGATGCGCTCCTTGCGGTCGCGCGTCGAATTGATGACGCCGGTGCCCGACAACAGCGTGCCGGAATAGATCCGGCAAAAGGTGATGGTGCCGACAAACGGGTCGTCCATGATCTTGAACGCAAGCAGCGCCAGCGGCTCCTTGTCGTTCGGAAGCCGGATCACTTCGTTGCCGTCTTCGTCGATGCCCTTGATGGCGGGCACGTCGACCGGCGACGGCAGATAATCCACCACCGCGTCGAGCAGCGGCTGCACACCCTTGTTCTTGAAGGCCGACCCGCACAGCACGGGGAAGAACGCGCCGGTCAGCACGGCCTTGCGGATCATGCGCTTGAGCGTCGCTTCATCGGGTTCGTTGCCGTCGAGATAGGCAGCCAGAACCTCGTCGTCGAGCTCGACGGCGGACTCCAGCAGCTTCTCGCGATATTCCTTGGCCTTCTCGACCATGTCCTCGGGAATATCGATATCCTTGAAATTGGCGCCCAGCGCCTCGTCTTCCCAGACCACGCCCTTCATGCGGACGAGATCGACGAGACCCTTGAAATTGTTCTCGGAGCCGATCGGCAGCTGAATCGCGATCGGCTTGGCGCCGAGACGATCGACGATGTCGTCGAGGCATTTATAGAAGTCGGCGCCGGTCTTATCCATTTTGTTGGCGAAGACGATGCGCGGAACCCGGTACTTGTCGCCCTGACGCCAGACGGTTTCGGTTTGCGGCTCGACGCCCTGGTTGGAATCGAGCACGCATACCGCGCCGTCGAGCACGCGCAGCGAACGCTCGACTTCGATGGTGAAGTCGACGTGGCCGGGAGTGTCGATGATGTTGAGACGCTTGCCGTTCCAGAACGCGGTCGTCGCAGCCGACGTGATCGTGATGCCGCGCTCCTGCTCCTGCTCCATCCAGTCCATCGTCGCGGCACCTTCGTGCACTTCGCCGATTTTGTGGCTCTTGCCGGTATAATAAAGGATGCGCTCGGTGGTCGTGGTCTTGCCGGCATCGATATGCGCCATGATACCGAAGTTGCGGTAGTCCTCTATGGCATGAACGCGGGGCATGGGCTGTTCCTTAAATTCCGTTCGTTTCGCCGTTACCAGCGATAGTGCGAGAAGGCGCGGTTGGCTTCCGCCATCCGATGCACGTCTTCACGCTTCTTGACGGCATTTCCCCTGCCATTGGATGCGTCGAGCAACTCGGCGGAGAGCCGCTCCGTCATCGTCTTTTCGTTGCGGTCGCGCGCCGCGGTGATGATCCAGCGAATGCCGAGCGCCTGGCGGCGCACGGTGCGCACTTCGACCGGCACCTGATAGGTGGCGCCGCCGACGCGCCGCGAACGCACTTCGATCGTCGGCATCACGTTTTCCAGGGCCTGCTCGAAAACCGGCAGCGGGCCCTGCTTGGTCTTGGCCTCGATCATTTCGAGCGCACCATAGACGATGCTCTCGGCGGCAGACTTCTTGCCGTCATACATGACCGAGTTCATGAACTTCGTGATGATGATATTCCCGAACTTGGGATCCGGGTTCACTTCACGCTTTTCAGCAGAATGGCGACGAGACATCGATCAGGTTCCCGATTATTTCGGACGCTTCGCGCCGTACTTCGAACGGCGCTGCTTACGGTTCTTGACGCCCTGGGTATCGAGGACGCCGCGGAGAATGTGGTAACGCACGCCGGGCAAATCCTTGACGCGGCCGCCGCGGATCATGACCACCGAGTGTTCCTGAAGGTTATGGCCTTCACCCGGAATGTAGCCGATGACCTCGAAGCCATTGGTCAGGCGCACCTTGGCGACCTTACGAAGCGCCGAGTTGGGCTTCTTCGGGGTCGTGGTGTAGACGCGCGTGCAAACGCCGCGCTTCTGCGGCGACTGCTGCAGCGCCGGCACCTTCTTGCGCGACTTCTGCACAACGCGCGGACTTGCGATCAGCTGGTTGATCGTCGGCATGTCAGCCTTCACCCTTTAGTTCACGCGAAACCGGGAAACGGCTCCGCAAATTCATTCAGGACCAACGGCCCCATCCGGTCGCCGCGCGAAACGCATCGCGCAAAGCGAAATCGCGCCAACCGCTCATTGCTGAGCGGAAAGCGCTTCGACGCCACAGAGGACCGCAGTCTCGACCGACCGGCCTGCGCCGCTCAGTCAGCCACCGAGGTCATGCATCCGAAATCAATCTCAAGAGGACTTGCTCTAGAGAACGAAGATCGTCCTGGCATTGCCTAGCTATAATCGACAGCGTTTGAGCGGCATTCGTCGAGGTTGGTGCCCGTCTCGAGCCTGAGGAAATTGCCAAAGGAGCAAATTGCCTAAGGAATTGATAAGGGTGGTCCGTTCCGACTCTGGCGTCGCTCACCGCCTGTCGTTAAGTGCGCGGGTTTTATCGGCGGTGGTTAGCCAAGTCAAGGCGAAACGACAGGTGACGAAGCACCTCCGGCATCTGCGGAATCTGGCCTTCCCGGCGCCTCCGCCGCGAGCCCCGGCTTGCGGCAAAATGGTCAAATCACAATATTACCCGGGTATTATATAGCCGTAAATTCCCAAAATGGCTCCGAAAGTGAGAGGTCGGACTAAAGGTTTGTTTGTGATTCCCTGAGCAATGATGGTGCCTGCGAACCGAGACCTAGCGCATGAGATACACCGACATTGCAATCGTCGGAGGCGGCCTTGCCGGCTCGACCACGGCCGCCATGCTCGGCAGCGCAGGCATTTCTGCGATTCTGATCGACCCGCATCCGGTCTACCCGCCCGACTTTCGCGTCGAAAAACTAAGCGGCTCCGAGCAGGTCGAGCGCTTTCGCAAGACCGGCATCGCCGACGCTGCGCTTCAGGCCGCGACCCATGACGGCGAGAACTGGATCGCGCGATTCGGCTACCTGCTCGACAAGAGGCCGAGCCAGCAATACGGCATCCTGTACGACGCACTGGTCAACGCCATCCGCGCCCAGATTTCCGGCGACATCGAATCAATCATCAGCAAGGTGATATCCATTTCGGCAGGCCCGGAGCGGCAAAAACTGGTGCTGTCGAACGGCGATGAAATTTCCGCGCGCCTCGTGGTGCTCGCCAACGGATTGAATGTCGGGTTGCGCCACCAGCTTGGAATCGAACGCCGGATTGTCAGCGCGTGCCACTCGATTTCGCTCGGATTCGACCTGGTTCCGGTCGGTCGCACCAGCTTCGATTTTCCGGCGATGACCTACTTCTCGGAGCGACCAAGCGACCGGATTCCCTACCTCTCGCTGTTCCCGATCGGGAGCAGGATGCGAGCGAACCTGTTTACCTATCGCCAGATCGACGATCCGTGGCTGCAGCAAATGCGCCGCGCTCCGGCGCAGACGCTAAAGGCCTCGCTGCCGCGGCTCGGCAGGATCACCGGCGAATTCGAGATCGCCGGCGACGTCAAGATGCGGCCTGCCGACCTGTATGTCAGCACTGGTCATCGCCAGCCCGGCATGGTTCTGGTCGGAGACGCCTTTGAGACGAGCTGTCCGGTCACCGGGACCGGGACCGACAAGGTGTTCACGGACGTCGAACGGCTCTGCAACGTCCATATTCCGAATTGGCTCGCAACCGACGGCATGGACGAAACGAAGATCGCAGCGTTCTACGACGATCCGGTCAAGTCCGCCTGCGACGCCTGGTCGAGGGCGAAGGCCTACAGTTTTCGCTCGGTGTCGATCGATAACAGTCTGTACTGGAAGGCACAGCGCTGGGCGCGTTTCGTGGCGTGGTTCTGTGAAGGAACTCTGCGGCAGTTGCGCACGCCGCCCGGCCCGGAGCCGAGATCTCGGGCTCAATCCTCGTCATCGTCGTCGCTGTCGTCGCCGGCCTGACCGGCTTTCCCACGCGGCTTTTGGCTCTGATCATCCCAGAGCTTTCGATAGGTGCCATTGGCGGCGAGCAGCTTGGCATGCGATCCGCGCTCGATCGCCTTGCCGCCTGAGATCACGATGATCTCATCCATCTTGACCACCGAGGCCAGGCGGTGGGTCGAAAAGATCATGGTCCGGCCCTTGGCAACCTTGAGAAGCGTGCGGTTGATCGCGGCTTCCGTGGTCTGGTCGAGCGCCGAAGTCGCCTCGTCGAGCAGCAGCACCGACGGATTGCGGACGATGGCGCGGGCAATCGCGATGCGCTGACGCTGGCCGCCCGACAGTGTATCGCCGCGCTCGCCGACCGAGGTATCGTATTTCTGCGGAAGCGACATGATGTAGCGGTGGATTTCAGCCTTGCGCGCCGCCTGCTCGACCTCCTCGTCGGTCGCGCCCTCCTTGCCGAGCCGGATGTTTTCCCGGATCGACATGTTGAACAGCATGTTTTCCTGGAACACCACCGCCATGCTCCTGCGCAGCGATTCGCGGGTCACCCTTCTTATATCGACGCCGTCGATGGTCACGCGACCCTCATCCGGCACATAAAGGCGCAGGATCAGATTGAGCAGCGTGCTCTTGCCGGAGCCGCTCGGGCCGACAATGGCGATAGTCTTGCCAACCTTCAGCTTGAGACTGAAATTGTCGAGAACCGGCGCCTGGCTGTTTTCATACTGGAACGTGACACGGTCGAAGGTGATGTCATTGGTGATGCGCGGCAGGTCGGGCGCACCGGGACGATCGGCGCCCCGCGTCGGTTCGTCGAGCAATTCCTGAATGTGGCGCACCGCCGCCGCGGACTGGATCGTCACCGGGATGAAATGCATCAGATGCGCGATGTTGTAGGAGACCTCCCAGAACGCACTTTCGAAGGTCACGAAGGTGCCGATGGTGATGTGACCCTTGGTGGCGAGATAGGCGCCGAGCGCAAGCACCACGAGATGCAGCAACAATACCGCGATCGTGACCGTGCGCTCGACCATGGTCGACAGGAACGCCGCGGATGCGATCTTCTTGCGCGTATCGACATTGCGCAGGGTGAACCAGCCGAGCGTGCGGCGCTGCAGGCTGAAAGCCTTGATCACCGCCTGTGCTGCGACGTTCTCCTGCACCATGCCGAGAAGTGCTGACTCATTGAGCTTCTGTTCGTAATTCGCCTGCACCGCCTTCGGCGTCAACATTCTGGGACCGATCAGCGTGATCGGGAACACCAGCAGCGACACTGCGGCGAGCTGCCAGTTCAGGAACAGCATCAGAACGATGCCCGCGATCAATTCCAGGAACGGCAGGGCGGCGCTGCTGGCAAAACTGTCGACCGACCCCTCGAAGGCTGACAGGTCGATGGAAAACCGCGACAATATCTCGCCGCGCTTGGTGCGCGCAAAAAAGGCCGAAGGCAAATTCTGCACATGCTCGAACAGCCGCAGCCGCACGTCGGAAATCAGCGACGCCGCGAGTCTCGCGTCCCATCGTTCGTACCAGACCGCGACGATCGAGGTGACGATCCCCGCCACCGCCAGAACTGACAGAATCTCGACCAGCGCCTCGAAATCCTCCTCGCCGAGCGCGTCGTCGATCAGGAATTTCAGGCTCAACGGCATGATGACATTGAACAGCGTCTCGACCACCACGCCCAGGCCGACGAATGTCAGTATTTTCTTGTAGTTCTTCAGGAACGGTTTGACGAATGCATAGACCGTCGCCAGCGCGCCGGCCGCTTCCCTGGCGGTAAAGACGACGAGTTCGTCGTCTTCGTCGTCGTCTTCTTCGTCCTCATCGTCGGGTTCTTCGTCTTCGTCGTCGTCATCATCACTCCTCGTCGCTGCGAGGAGATGGCGCGGCCGTCTTGTCGCCGACACCGCGGCCCGTCGCGCCAGCACCAACGGCACGTTTCCCGGCAAGTTTCTCGTCGAGTTCCGGCGCAACGGGATCATCCGCGGCAGCGGGTTTCTGATCATCCGACGACGGAGGCTTGGGCGCCATGAAACCAACCGATGCTGCACGGCCGGCATGACCGCAAAATCGAACCCGGTGATCTTGAATCACGGGGCCAAGCTTATGCGATCAGAACGCGATCGGCAAAGCAACTACCAACAATCCGCTGTGGCTTGGTGTCGTACGATACAACGGGTCGTCCTTGCGAATGTGACAGTTCAAACTTTCCAACAGACGGAAAGACAACCGCAAACGTCAATCGTCCGAAGCCACCTTGTCAAAGAACGAATAGCGCAGGCTCTCGGAGTCATCGTACCACTGGCCCGGCCCCTTGCTGGCGGCCAGAGTTGCCATCCAGAGCGCGTCGGTGCAGTCGCGGCGGTTCATCGAGAGGTCGAAGCCGTTGTTGAAAAACAGCTCCGACCATTCCCACCAGGTGCCGAGCTTCCGCACTCCGCGCAGCAGGTCGTACCGATCGATCAGCTCCGGCGCCATGTCCGACGTCACCGATCCGAATACGAGGCCTGACTTCACGACGCGATTCAATTCGCGGACTGCGCGCGGCACCTGCTTGTCCGCGACGTGGCACAGGCTGGTCTCGAACACAAAATCGAATTCATCGTCCTTGAACGGCATATCGACGATCGATCCGAGCTTGCAATATTTCTGTAGCGCCTTCGGCGTCTTTGCATGGATCGCGCGGTTGTTCTCGATGCCCCAGGCATCCACCCCGCGCTCGCGCAGCGCTCCCACCAGTTCTCCGCTGGCGGACCCTGCCACCAAAAGCTTGTAACCCTTGGCCCGGTTCCAGACGATCTTGATCAGATCGGTCAGGTAGGCCGGATCGGTAAACCGGTTCCAGACCTCGCTATAAGGGCCGAGCCCGCGGTAATTATCGAAATAATCCCGGTCGATCTTGTCGGATGCGGGTTTGCCGCCCTCGCTGCGCGCGCGGCGCAGCCGCATCATTTCGCTGACGACGATATCGGTGGCGGCATCGGACGAATCGAGCAGACCGTTGAGGGTCGAATCGAACAGGTAATCGCCGACCACCACCAGGCCGGGATGCTGCTTCGGCTCGGGCCGGTGATTGGTCATGATGTCGCGTACCGGCATGCCGCCGGGAAGCGCATTCACCGACGAGAGCCAGCGATGGGTCTTGCCCTCGATGAAATGCCCCTGGGCGTCGCCGAACGAGGCCGGCAGCGACTTCAGCGCGGCGTCGATCAGTTCCTGATCGCTGAGATTGGCGAAGGCCAGCGCGTCGGAACCGGCGATCAGCCAGTTGAGGACGCCATGCCTGCCGACGTCGTGCCGCGCGCCTTCATTGTAGACGCAGCAGCCGCCGAACGCCTCCGACATGAACCAGGCGCCCGGGATCTTCTCGCCCCAGAACGGCGCATCGAACAGGATCGAGACTCGCAAATAATGCGCAGGCCGATCGAAATAGGCGACGTGCTTGACCATCGACTTGCGGAGTTGCTCGCCGTCCCACCGCATGGTCGCAAGCCAGTTGTGCGGCAGACACATCAACACCAGATCGAAATCCCTGGTCTCCGGTCCCTTGCCGTTCATCATGTTGAGCTGATAGCGACCGGTCGCGGTCTTGCCGACCTTGAGAACCCGGTGATTGAGGTGGATGTCCGCACCGACCTCGGACTGCAGGCACTCGATCAACTGCTCGTTGCCGTTCTGGATCGAATACAGGCCGATATAGCCGTCGACATCCATCACAAAATTCTTCAGCGCATTCAGCCCGTTGGTGCTGTGGCTTTCGGTGGCAAGGTCGGACCGCGCCATCACCTTGAAGAAGCGCTTGGCGGTCAGATCTTCCACCTCGCGGTCGAGCAACTCCTCGCAGCTGATGTAGGCCCATGGATGCTCGTTGTCGTGCGCGCCGACGCCTTCATAGTATTCGATCGGAGATACCATCTCCGCACAGCGCTTGCGGAACGCTTCGATCGCGTCCGCGGTCTTGGGCCCGTATTTGCGGCGCATGCCCGGCACGTCGTTCAGCAACTCGCCGTCGAGTTGAACCTGCTCGGCATCCATCGGAATGGTCTGCAGACCGAAATGCTGGATCAGCTCGCGCAGCGGATCGGGGCCGGTCATCGAGTAATCGTAGATCTCGGCAACACCGGCTTCGTACATCGCCGGCGCCGAATCAAATTTGCGCGTGAGAATCTTGCCGCCGACGCGGTCGGACGCCTCGAAGATGGTGACGCGGCAAAGCTCGCCCAGCTTCTTTTTGAGATACCAGGCGCTCATCAGCCCGCCAGGGCCGCCGCCAACGATTGCAAGATCCAACATATGTTTCCGTATATTTCTTCATGTTTCCACGGGCAAGCCGGCGCCTTCCCGCAGGAAACGGTCTAAGTCATTTTGGAGGAAGCGCTTTTCACCCTGAAGGAAAGATGAACGGCAGGGTTTATCAGACCGAGATAGTCAAAAAATAGCAAAAAAAGCCGGCTTGCGCCGGCTTTTCCGTAACATCCTGAATCCGCGCGGCTTTATTCCGCGGGCGGCAGCGCCAGCGGTTCGACTTCCGGCGCCGCGGGCACAATCGTCGCCTGCTTTTCGCGCTCGTCGAGGATCAGCTTGTCGCGCTTCACGGCGACTTCGCGGATCTTGGCCATCGAGGCGCCAGTGCCCGCCGGAATCAGCCGGCCGACAATGACGTTCTCCTTGAGGCCTTCGAGCGGATCGACCTTGCCGTTGACGGCGGCTTCGGTGAGCACGCGGGTGGTCTCCTGGAACGAGGCGGCCGAGAAGAAGGAGCGGGTCTGCAAGCTCGCCTTGGTAATGCCGAGCAACACCGGCGTTCCCGTGGCGATCTTCTTGCCCTCTTCCTTGGCCTTGACGTTGAGCTGGTCGAACTCGATCTTGTCGATCTGTTCGCCCGAGATCATGTCGGTCTCGCCCTGGTCGGTGATCTCCACCTTCTGCAGCATCTGACGGACAATCACTTCGATGTGCTTGTCGTTGATCAGCACGCCCTGCAGCCGGTACACCTCCTGGATTTCGTTGACCAGATAGGCAGCGAGTTCCTCGATGCCCTTGATCGCCAGAATGTCGTGCGGCGCCGGATTGCCTTCGACGATGAAATCGCCCTTTTCGACGATGTCGCCGTCCTGCAGATGGATGTGCTTGCCCTTCGGAATGAGGTACTCGCGGGTCTCCTCGGTCTTGTCCATCGGCTCGATCGAGATACGGCGCTTGTTCTTGTAGTCGCGGCCGAACCGGATGGTGCCGGCGATTTCCGCGATGATCGCCGCGTCCTTTGGCTTGCGGGCCTCGAACAGCTCGGCAACCCTGGGCAGACCGCCGGTGATGTCGCGGGTCTTGGCGCTTTCGGTGGAAATACGCGCCAGGATGTCACCGGTCTTGACCTTGGCACCGACGTCGACCGACAGAATTGCGTCGACCGACAACATGTAGCGCGCCTCGCCACCGCGGGCGAGCTTGAGGATCTTGCCATCCTTGCCCTTGATGACGATGGCCGGACGCAAATCCGCCCCGCCCCGCGACGTGCGCCAGTCGATGACGACGCGCTTGGCGATACCGGTGGACTCGTCGAGCGTCTCCGAGATCGACTGTCCCTCGACCAGATCCTCGAACCCGATGATACCCTCGACTTCAGTCAGCACCGGCCGGGTGTACGGATCCCACTCGGCGATGCGCTGGCCGCGCTTGACCATGTCGCCTTCATCGACGCGCATCCGCGCGCCGTACTGAATGCGGTGGGTCGCCCGCTCGGTGCCGTCGGCATCGGCTACCGCGACCACCATGTTGCGCACCATCGCAACCAGATGGCCCTCGCCGTTCTTCGCGATCGCCTTGTTCTTGATCGTCACCTTGCCGTCGAAATTCAACTCGATGAACGACTGCTCGTTGATCTGCGCCGCACCGCCGATGTGGAAGGTACGCATCGTGAGCTGGGTGCCGGGCTCGCCGATCGACTGCGCGGCGATGACGCCGACGGCTTCGCCGTGATTGACCGGCGTGCCGCGGGCGAGATCGCGGCCATAGCATTTGCCGCAGATGCCGTTGACGAGTTCGCAGGTCAGCGCCGAGCGGATCTTCACTTCCTGGATGCCGGCCTGCTGAATGGCGTCGACATGCGTCTCCTCCATCAGCGTGCCGCGCTTGACCACGATCTTGTTGGTCGCGGGATCGCGCAGATCCTCGCCGTTGGTGCGGCCGAGAATGCGCGACGCCAGCGACGCGACGACCGTGCCGGCGTCGATGATGGCGCGCATCTTGATGCCGAGCTTGGTGCCGCAATCATCGGCCGTGATGATGCAGTCCTGCGCCACGTCGACCAGACGCCGGGTCAGGTAACCGGAGTTCGCGGTCTTCAACGCGGTATCCGCGAGGCCCTTGCGGGCGCCGTGGGTCGAGTTGAAGTATTCGAGCACCGACAGACCTTCCTTGAAGTTGGAAATGATCGGCGTCTCGATGATCTCGCCCGATGGCTTTGCCATCAAGCCGCGCATGCCGGCGAGCTGGCGCATCTGGTCCTGCGAACCGCGGGCGCCGGAGTTCGACATCATGAAGATCGAGTTGATCTGGGCCTCGCCGCCCTTCGGATTCTTCTTAACGGCGGAGATTTCCGTCATCATGTCTTCGGAAATCTTCTTGGTGCACTTCGACCAGGCATCCACGACCTTGTTGTACTTCTCGCCGTGGGTGATCAGGCCGTCATTGTACTGCTGCTCGAATTCCTTGGCGAGCGTGCGGGTGTCCTCGACGATCTTCCACTTCGACGCCGGCACCACCATGTCGTCCTTGCCGAACGAAATGCCGGCCTTGAACGCATTGTAGAAGCCGAGCGCCATGATGCGGTCGCAGAAGATCACCGTCTCCTTCTGGCCGCAGTGACGATAGACCTGGTCGATCACGCCGGAGATTTCCTTCTTCGTCATCAACTTGTTGACGACGTCGAACGGCATCTTCGGCGATTTCGGCAGCACCTGGCCGAGCATGGCGCGGCCGGCCGTGGTTTCGTACCAGCGCGAGATCGGCTTGCCGTTCTCGTCCATCCCCTGCCAGCGATATTTGATCTTGGTGTGCAGGTGGATCACCTTGGAGTGCAAGGCATGCTCGATCTCGGCCATCTCGCCGTACAGCTTGCCTTCACCCGGCAGGCCCTCGCGCAGCACCGACAGATAATACAGGCCGAGCACGATGTCCTGCGACGGCACGATGATCGGCTGACCGTTCGCCGGATGCAGAATGTTGTTGGTCGACATCATCAGCACGCGCGCTTCCAGCTGCGCTTCCAGCGACAGCGGAACGTGCACCGCCATCTGGTCGCCGTCGAAGTCGGCGTTGAACGCCGCGCACACCAAGGGATGCAGCTGGATCGCCTTGCCCTCGATCAGCACCGGCTCGAACGCCTGGATGCCCAGGCGATGCAGCGTCGGCGCGCGGTTCAGGAGCACGGGATGCTCGCGGATCACCTCGTCGAGAATGTCCCAGACCTCGGGACGCTCTTTTTCGACCAGCTTCTTGGCCTGCTTCACCGTGGTCGACAGACCCTTGGCGTCGAGCCGCGAGTAGATGAACGGCTTGAACAGTTCGAGCGCCATCTTCTTCGGCAGGCCGCACTGATGCAGCCGCAGTTCGGGACCGACCACGATGACGGAACGGCCGGAATAGTCGACGCGCTTGCCGAGCAGGTTCTGGCGGAAGCGGCCCTGCTTGCCCTTCAGCATGTCGGCCAGCGATTTCAGCGGACGCTTGTTGGCGCCGGTGATGACGCGGCCGCGGCGGCCGTTGTCGAACAACGCGTCGACCGCTTCCTGCAGCATGCGCTTTTCGTTGCGGATGATGATGTCGGGCGCGCGCAGCTCCATCAGCCGCTTCAGGCGGTTGTTGCGGTTGATGACGCGGCGGTAGAGATCGTTGAGATCCGAGGTCGCAAAGCGGCCGCCATCGAGCGGCACCAGCGGACGCAGGTCCGGCGGGATCACCGGCACCACGGTGAGGATCATCCATTCCGGCTTGTTGCCGGAATAGCGGAATGCCTCGACGATCTTCAGGCGCTTGGCGAGCTTCTTGTGCTTGATGTCGGATTCGGTCTCCTGCATTTCGACGCGCAGGCTCGCCTCGAGCTTTTCGAGCTCAAGCCCCTTCAGCAATTCGCGGATCGCTTCGGCGCCGATCATGGCGGTGAAGCTGTCCTGGCCGTATTCGTCCTGCGCCTTCAGGTACTCGTCTTCCGACAGCAACTGACGGTCCTTGAGCGCGGTCAGACCCGGCTCCAGCACGACGTAATATTCAAAATACAGGATCCGCTCGAGATCCTTCAGCGTCATGTCGAGCAGCAGGCCGATGCGCGAGGGCAACGACTTGAGGAACCAGATATGCGCGACGGGGGCGGCCAGTTCGATATGGCCCATGCGCTCGCGCCGGACCCGCGACAGCGTCACTTCGACCGAGCACTTTTCGCAGATGATGCCCTTGTACTTCATGCGCTTGTACTTGCCGCACAGGCACTCGTAATCCTTGATCGGCCCGAAAATGCGCGCGCAGAACAGGCCGTCGCGCTCGGGCTTGAAGGTGCGGTAGTTGATGGTCTCCGGCTTCTTGATTTCGCCGTAGGACCACGACAGAATCTTCTCCGGAGACGCAATTGATATCCGGATCTGGTCGAAGACCTGAGCCGGGGTCGTCGGATTGAAAAGATTCATAATTTCTTGGTTCATGGTCTTCTCCTCGCGTGCCGATCGTCACCGGCAGCAAATACGAAATTCTTTTGTAGCCACGCGCCCTGCCCAACGTCCGGGCGAGGCGCGGGTGCCCGGCCAATCTGCGTGAAGACGCGCTTCGCGCTTTTGGCCGGGCATGACGCTTTGTAAGTTACTCAGCCGCCTCGGATGTGGGGCCGCCGACCTTCGAATTGTGCAGGTCGACGTTGAGGCCGAGCGAACGCATTTCCTTGACCAGCACGTTGAACGATTCCGGGATACCCGCCTCGAACGTGTCGTCGCCGCGCACGATCGCCTCGTACACCTTGGTACGGCCGGCGACGTCGTCCGACTTCACGGTCAGCATTTCCTGGAGCGTGTACGCCGCGCCGTAAGCCTCGAGCGCCCACACTTCCATTTCGCCGAAACGCTGGCCACCGAACTGCGCCTTGCCGCCCAGCGGCTGCTGGGTAACGAGCGAGTACGGTCCGATCGAACGCGCGTGGATCTTGTCGTCCACAAGGTGATGCAGCTTGAGCATGTAGATATACCCAACCGTCACCTTGCGGTCGAAGGCGTCCCCGGTGCGGCCGTCATAGACGGTCGATTGTCCGGAGGCGTCCAGACCGGCAAGCTTCAGCATCTCCTCGATGTCGGCTTCCTTGGCACCGTCGAACACCGGGGTGGCGATCGGCACGCCATGACGCAGGTTGCCGCCAAGCTCCATCAATTCGTTGTCGTTGAGCGACTTGATGGTCTCGTCATCGCCATAGATCTTCCGCAAGGTCTCCTTCAACGGCTTGGTGTCCTGCTTGGCGGTCGCCAGATAGGCGTCGACCGCCTGCCCGATGCGCTTGCCGAGGCCGGCACAAGCCCAGCCCAGATGGGTTTCGAGAATCTGCCCGACGTTCATCCGGCTCGGCACGCCGAGCGGGTTGAGCACGATGTCGGCATGCGTCCCGTCCTCAAGGAACGGCATGTCCTCGACCGGAACGATCTTGGAAACCACGCCCTTGTTGCCGTGACGGCCCGCCATCTTGTCGCCCGGCTGAATCTTGCGCTTCACCGCGACGAAGACCTTGACCATCTTCATCACGCCGGGCGGCAATTCATCGCCACGCTGCAGCTTCTCGACCTTGTCGAGGAAGCGCTGTTCAAGGCCCTTCTTCAATTCGTCGTACTGCTTCCGCATCGCCTCGATTTCGGCCATCAGCTTGTCGTTCGGCGAAGCAAACATCCACCATTGCGACCGCGGATGCTCGTCGAGCACGGCACGGGTGATCTTGGTGTCCTTCTTGAAGCCCTTCGGACCGGCGATGCCCTGGCGGTTTTCCAGAAGCTCCGCCAGACGGCCGTAGACGTTACGGTCGAGAATAGCCTGCTCGTCGTCGCGGTCCTTGGCCAGACGCTCGATCTCTTCCCGTTCGATCGCCAGCGCGCGCTCGTCCTTGTCGACGCCGTGCCGGTTGAAGACGCGGACTTCGACGATGGTGCCCTGCACGCCCGGAGGCACGCGCAGCGAGGTGTCGCGAACGTCGGAGGCCTTTTCGCCGAAGATGGCGCGCAGCAGCTTTTCTTCCGGCGTCATCGGGCTTTCGCCCTTCGGCGTGATCTTGCCGACCAGGATGTCGCCGGCGCGAACTTCCGCGCCGATATAGACGATGCCGGCTTCGTCGAGGTTCTTCAGCGCTTCTTCCGAGACGTTCGGAATGTCGCGGGTGATTTCCTCAGGACCGAGCTTGGTATCGCGAGCCATCACCTCGAATTCCTCGATGTGGATCGAGGTGAAGACGTCGTCCTTCACGATCCGCTCCGAGAGCAGGATCGAGTCTTCGAAGTTGTAGCCATTCCACGGCATGAACGCGACCAGCACGTTGCGGCCGAGCGCGAGTTCGCCGAGATCGGTCGAGGGACCGTCGGCGATGATGTCGCCCTTGGCCACCTGATCGCCGACCTTCACCAGCGGACGCTGGTTGATGCAGGTCGACTGGTTGGAGCGCTGGTACTTCATCAGCCGGTAGATATCGACGCCCGACTTGGTGGGGTCGAGATCGTCGGTAGCGCGAATAACGATACGCGTGGCGTCGATCTGGTCGATCACGCCGGTGCGGCGGGCCGCGATCGCAGCCCCCAAATCGCGCGCCACCACGCCTTCCATGCCGGTGCCGACAAACGGCGCCTCGGCGCGCACCAGCGGCACGGCCTGACGCTGCATGTTCGAGCCCATCAGCGCGCGGTTGGCGTCGTCGTTCTCGAGGAACGGAATCAGCGCCGCCGCCACCGAAACCAGCTGCTTCGGCGACACGTCCATATAGTCGACCTTGTCCGGCGTGATCATCAGCACGTCGCCGGAATGGCGGCAGACCACGAGGTCGTCGGTGAAGCGGCCCTTGGCGTCGAGCGCCACATTGGCCTGGGCGACGTGATAGCGGCCCTCCTCCATCGCCGACAGATAGATCACCTCGTCGGTGACGCGGCCGTCCTTGACCTTGCGATAGGGCGTTTCGACGAAGCCGTATTTGTTGACGCGCGCGAAGGTCGCGAGCGAGTTGATGAGGCCGATGTTCGGGCCTTCCGGCGTCTCGATCGGGCAGATCCGGCCGTAATGGGTCGGATGCACGTCGCGCACCTCGAAGCCGGCGCGCTCGCGGGTCAGGCCGCCGGGGCCAAGTGCCGAGAGCCGGCGCTTGTGGGTGATTTCCGACAGCGGATTGGTCTGGTCCATGAACTGCGACAGCTGCGACGAGCCGAAGAATTCGCGCACCGCGGCCGCCGCCGGCTTGGCGTTGATGAGGTCCTGCGGCATCACGGTGTCGATGTCGACACTGGACATGCGCTCCTTGATCGCGCGCTCCATGCGGAGCAGGCCGATACGGTACTGGTTCTCCATCAGCTCGCCGACCGAGCGCACACGCCGGTTGCCGAGGTGATCGATGTCGTCGATCTCGCCCTTGCCGTCGCGCAGGTCGACCAGGGTCTTGATGACGGCGAGAATGTCTTCCTTGCGCAGCGTGCGATGGGTGTCGGGCGCATCGAGTTCGAGGCGCATGTTCATCTTCACGCGGCCGACCGCGGACAGGTCGTAGCGCTCCGAGTCGAAAAACAGCGACTGGAACATGGTCTGGGCCGAGTCGATGGTCGGCGGCTCGCCGGGACGCATCACGCGATAAATGTCGAACAGCGCGTCTTCACGCGTCATGTTCTTGTCGGCATGCAGCGTGTTGCGGATGTAGGCGCCGACATTGACATGGTCGATGTCGAGCAGCGGCAATTCCTTGTAGCCGTGCTCGTTGAGCGCCTTCAGCGACTTCTCGGTGATTTCCTCGCCGGCCTCGGCATAGATTTCGCCGGTTTTGGGATTGACGAGATCTTCGGCCAGGTAATTGCCCACCAGTTCCTCGTCCGAAAGGCGCAACGCCTTCAGGCCCTTTTCCTGGAGCTGGCGCGCGGCGCGCACGGTGAGCTTCTTGCCGGCTTCGAGCACGACCTTGCCGGTGTCGGCATCGATCAGGTCGTTGATGGTGCTGTAGCCACGGAAGCGGGTGGCGTCGAACGGCACGCGCCAACCTTCCTTGGTCCGCTTGTAATTGATCTTCTTGTAGAACGTGCTCAGGATGGTTTCGCCGTCGAGACCGAGGGCGAACATCAGCGAGGTCACCGGAATCTTGCGGCGGCGGTCGATGCGCGCGAACACGATGTCCTTGGCGTCGAATTCGATATCGAGCCAGGAGCCGCGATAGGGAATCACGCGGGCGGCAAACAGCAGCTTGCCCGACGAATGGGTCTTGCCCTTGTCGTGGTCAAAGAACACGCCGGGCGAACGGTGCATCTGCGAGACGATGACGCGCTCGGTGCCGTTGACGACGAAGGTGCCGTTCATGGTCATGAGCGGGATATCGCCCATATAGACGTCCTGCTCCTTGATGTCCTTGACCGACTTGGCGCCGGTTTCCTCGTCGATATCGAACACGATGAGGCGCAGCGTCACCTTCAGCGGCGCAGCATAGGTCATGCCGCGCTGACGGCACTCGTCGACGTCATATTTCGGCGGCTCGAATTCGTAGCGAACGAATTCCAGCATCGACGTGCCCGAGAAATCCGAGATCGGAAATACCGAGCGGAATACCGCCTGCAGCCCCTCATCGAGGCGGCCGCCGACCGGCTCATCGACCATCAGGAACTGGTCATAGGACGCCTTCTGAACCTCGATGAGGTTCGGCATCTCCGCAACTTCCTTGATGTGTCCGAAGAACTTGCGAACGCGTTTGCGACCGGTGAATGTCTGCTGCGCCATCGTGGCCTCTCATTTCGTCGCCCGTCAGGGGCGAACCTTCCGAAGCGCGATTGCCATCGCCCCCGGGTTGAATTTCGACACGCTCCGAAACTTTGAAGCCCCATGTCAGGATTTTAATCCTGAATTGGCGCGCCAGATTTCCAAAACGCAAAACGACGCGCGGGGCGCTTGACCGCACCCGCCCGTCTAAACCTGCCTCTTCACGGACTGAAAAAGCCCGAAATTTGCCTGTCTCCCAACGGCTTGCGAAGAAACGTCGCCGTTCCCACCGCCAACCGTGTTTTCGTGCTGCCGTCCCGATATGGGATGGCAATCGTGGAGATTCGAGGGGCGATCCTTCAAATCTCCACACATTCTTGTGTATAACGTGCGCCGGGTTTAGCCGTCCCACGTCGGTTCCGCGGCCCCGGATCGCGCTCGGTCGAGCCTCGCTGATCCGGGATTTCGCTGAATTAACCTGCGGTTACTTCAACTCAACCTTGGCGCCAGCCTTCTCGAGCTGGGCCTTGATCTTCTCGGATTCGTCCTTGTTGACGCCTTCCTTCACAGGCTTCGGCGCGCCCTCGACGAGGTCCTTGGCTTCCTTCAGGCCAAGACCCGTGATCGCACGGACTTCCTTGATGACCTCGATCTTCTTCTCGCCGGCAGCCAGCAGAATGACCGAGAATTCGGTCTTTTCTTCAGCCGGAGCAGCGGCGGCAGCGGCCGGGCCAGCCACCGCGACAGCGGCGGCGGCGGACACGCCCCACTTCTCTTCGAGAAGCTTGGCGAGTTCGGCAGCTTCGAGGACCGTGAGGCCCGACAAGTCGTCAACAATCTTCTGTAAGTCAGCCATTGATCTGTTTCCTTAAGCGTATCGGTTCGAACCAGGTTTGATTTGCGAAGGGCGTCAGGCCGCTTCGCTCTTTGAGGCATAGGCCTGGATGACGCGCGCAAGCTTGGACGCGGGCGCGGTCGAGAGCTGAGCGATCTTGGTCGCCGGTGCCACCAGCAGACCGACGATCTTTCCGCGCAGTTCATCGAGCGACGGCAACGCGGCAAGCGCCTTGACGCCGTTAATATCCAGGACGGTTTTACCCATCGATCCGCCGAGAATGACGAACTGTTCGTTGGTCTTGGCGAATTCGATGGCAACCTTCGGCGCCGCTACCGGATCGTTTGAAGTCGCGATCACGGTCGGCCCCTTCAACAGGGAACCGATGGCAACGACGTCCGTGCCTTCAAGAGCAATTTTGGCGAGACGGTTTTTCGAGACCTTCACCGACGCGCCCGCCTGCTTCATCTGCATCCGCAGTTTCTGCATCTGGGCCACGGTGAGGCCGGAATAATGGGCGACGACTGCAACACTGGTGGTCTTGAAAAGACCGTTCAGCGCTTCAACCGCGTCCTTTTTTGCCGCTCTTTCCACAGCAAGCTCTCTCCGGTTGGCGGTCTGTGCCTCAAGGCAGGACCGCCGGGTTACACCCATCGCCCTACCTGAACCTGACCTCGAGACATCTCAGTCTCTGGACACGTCGGGCAAGACGACATTTGAAAAGCCTGCCCTCCCGAGCCTGACGGCGCGGGGTGTCGAGGTTCGAACCATATCCGCCCGCGGCCGCGACATGCGCGACCTAAAGCGAAATCCGGTCTTCACCCGTCTATGCAGGCCATGCAATTAAGCCGTTGATGAAACTTTCGTTTCGACACGAAGTTTCGACTCGGGCGCCTGCAGTCTTGGACAGGATCGAGGCCGTCCGGCAAGCCGGAAGACCCCTGCCCACATCCCACCAAAATGACGGTTTCCCTTCCTTTCGAGCAATCCATGCGGATGTCCTGAAAGGAACGGTCTCCTGTCGTATCGGGTTTTCGGAAGCGAGCACAGACGCGCCAGCAACAGCCAGCACGTCCGGAACGGGTTATTTAACGAGTTTTTTCCGGCTTGCCAAGCGCTAATTTCCTGCATTCGGAGGCCCGCGAAAAAACCTCAAGATCTTACGGTCCGGCCTGTCACGCCGAGCCCTCACCGCTCGTCTTGGGCGCAGGAGGTTCCCATGCAACGATCCCTTGCAGCAATTTTCGCAGTATTATCCGTCCTCAACGGAGGCACGATGCTGTTCATCGGCCCATTCTGGTATGAGAGCGTGCCGGGAGCGTCCGAGACCGGCCCCTATAATCCGCACTTTGTCCAGGATATTGGCGTGGCGTTCCTTGTCGCCGGTTTGGCGCTGGCCGCCCGGGTGTGGCGGCCCGTGTACTGGCCCGCGGCGGTGGCCGGCGCAAGTTTCCTGGCCGTTCATGCCCTGATCCACCTCCTGGCGATGGTAGCCGGGCACGATCATCACACCGGATTCGACCTCGCCGCGGTCGTGCTTCCGTCGGCACTCGCCCTCTATTCCGCCTTCCCGAACCGGGGAGAACGTCATGCGTAGTTGGATCGCGCGCCGCATGCTGCGCGCAACGAGCAAGCGCTACGGATACGACGCGAGTTATCTTGAAATGATGCTCAAGGAGTCGCCGGCCGCGTTTTTCAGGTTCGCGCGTGTAGCGAAGGCTGCCGGCCATCGTGAGGTGGTTCCGGTCGAAGCCAGTTTCGCGGCCAAAATCGTCGGCGCCCTCGCCGAGGATTGCGGTCCCTGCACCCAACTTTCCGTCGATATGGCACTGGAAGCGGGGATGCCGAACGACCAGATCGAGGCGGTGCTGCGCCGCGACCTGCGCTCGATGAACAGCGCGACCATCCTCGGGTTCCGGTTTGCTGACGCGGTGGTACGAAGATCCGCTGATGACGACGAACATCGCGACGCCATTCGAGCCCGTTGGGGCGAGAAAGGCGTGATCGACTTGACGATGGCGCTCCAAATGGGCCGGATGTTTCCGATGGTAAAATCCGCTCTTGGTTACGCCAAGGAGTGTCGGCGGATTACCGTGGGTGGACATAATGTCGATGTCGTCAAACAGGCCGCCTGAAAACGATCCGCTTGCGCCCCATCGCGGGCGGTTGCTCGGGCTTGCCTATCGCATGCTCGGCAGCCGCAGCGATGCGGAAGACGTGGTACAGGATGCCTATCTCCGCTTTGCCGGCGCACAGGATGTTCACAATCCGGAGGCCTTCCTCGTGACCGTCGTGACAAGACTCTGTCTCGACCGGCTCAAGAGCGCCAGGGCGCAGCGGGAAATCTATGTCGGGCCATGGCTTCCCGAGCCGGTCTTTGATGCGGAGGGTCTTTCGCCGGACGCGGCGACAGAATTGGCGGACGATCTCTCCTTCGCGCTGCTGCTGGCGCTGGACCGATTGTCGCCACTGGAGCGCGCCGCCTTTCTGTTGCACGACGTCTTCGACATACAGTTCTCAGAGGTCGCGCGGATGATCGACCGGACCGAGACGGCCTGCCGGCAGTTGGCGACACGGGCCCGCCGTGCCGTGCGCGACGCACGCCCGGCACCGTCAGCGACACCGGATGGTCACGCGCGCCTCCTCAGCGCCTTCAGCGAAGCCGTTGCCAGCGGTGACGTGTCCCGCCTGGCTGGATTGCTGCGCGAGGACGCGGTCGCAATGACCGATGGCGGCGGTCGCAAATCCGCAGCGCTGAATCCGATCTTCGGCGCCGACAAGGTTGCGCGTTTCTTCATCGGCGTGGCCGGCAAAAACAGCGGCCGCGACATCCGCATCGAACCGACGTTAATCAACGGAACCGTGGGCGCCCTGCTCTATATGGACGGGGAAATCGATCACAGCCTCAGCCTAACGATCGATGGTGACCGGATTGCCGCGATCTACGTCGTGCGTAACCCCGACAAACTTCGTCACATAGCGGGCTTCAGCCAGCATTGAGCGCCGCGCACCGGCGCGCTGAAATACTCAACTCACGGGATGCGCGAGCGGCCGGCCTGCAAAAAACGCCTCGAGATTGGCGATCACACAGTCCTGCATCGCGAGATGCGATTCGACGGTATGACCGCCGATATGCGGGGTCAGCACGACGTTCGAAAAGGCGGTCAACGCGTCGGGCGCATGCGGCTCGCTTTCGAATACGTCAAGGCCGGCGCCGGCGATGGTCTTGTCGGTCAACGCCGTAACCAGCGCCGGCTGGTCGATGACGGAGCCGCGCGAGATATTGACGACATAGCCGTCCTTGCCAAGCTTGTGCAGGATCCCGGCATCGACGGCGTGATGGGTATCCGCCCCGGCGCGAACCGCAATCATCAGCACGCTGCACCATTCCGCCAGCGCTTCCAGGCTCGGGAAATGGCGATACGGCACATCGTGTTGGCTGCGGCTGAAATAGCCGACCTCGGTCTCGAATGCGGCGGCGCGCGCCGCGATCTTGCGGCCAATCTCGCCCATGCCGTAAACCCCGACGCGTCGGCCGGGATTGCCGGGCTGCGGGCTCATCAGCGACGACGGTTTGGCGGCGGCCCAGTTGCCGCTTCGCACATAGTCATCCGCCGGCAGCAAGCGCCGCGTCACGGCCAGCATCAGCGTCACCGCCAGATCGGCAACGGCGGATGCATTCGCCGCCGGACTGTGGCCGACCGCGATGCCACGCCGAGCCGCCGCCGCAAGATCGATCCCGTCATAGCCCGTGCCATAACAGATGATCGCCGCGAGCTTCGGCAGTGTATCCATCGCCGCCGCGCCGAGTGGCGTGCCACCGGCCGTGATCAGGGCGCGGACGCCAGCGAGTTGTTCTTTTGTGAAAGCATCCGTCAGCGGCTTTCCGGCAGCATTCATCAGATCGAAGCGCTGCCCGATGCGCACCAGCATCGCCTTCGGGAAACGTGAATGGATCAAGACCTTGTCGGACATCGACGCATCCTGCTGGATTGCAAAACAAAGGGCGGGACGGGTTGCCCCGTTCCGCCCTGGTTCGTCTGAAAGCGGTTCGCAACCCGGGCTAACCGAGCAGGCTGCCCGGCTCAACCTTCACGCCCGGTCCCATGGTGGAGGAAACCGCCACGCGCTGGATGTACGTGCCCTTTGAGCCCGAAGGCTTCGCCTTGGCGACCGCATCCGCCAGCGCCTTGACGTTCTGCACCAGCTTTTCTTCCGAGAACGACGCCTTGCCGATGCCGGCCTGCACGATGCCGGCCTTCTCGACCCGGAACTCGACCGAACCGCCCTTGGCGCCCTTGACGGCGTTGGCGATATCCATCGTGACGGTACCGATCTTCGGGTTCGGCATCATGCCGCGCGGTCCCAGCACTTTGCCGAGCCGGCCGACCAGCGGCATCATGTCCGGCGTCGCGATACACCGATCGAAATCGATGGTGCCGCCCTGCACCTTCTCAACCAGGTCCTCGGCGCCGACCACGTCGGCACCTGCTGCCTTGGCTTCCTCGGCCTTGGCGCCGCGCGCGAACACGCCGACCCGCAAGGTGCGGCCGGTGCCGTTCGGCAGCGTCACCACGCCGCGCACCATCTGGTCGGCATGACGCGGATCGACGCCGAGATTGATCGCGATCTCGACCGTCTCGTCGAACTTCGACTTGGCGCGTTCCTTGACCATCTTGATGGCGTCCGCGAGCGGATAGAGCTTCTCGCGGTCGACGCCCTCGCGGGCCTTCTTCAAACGCTTTCCGATTGCCATGATCCGTTACCCCGCAACTTCAAGACCCATCGAACGGGCAGAGCCCTCGACCATCTTCATGGCCAATTCGATGGTGTCGCAATTGAGATCCTTCATCTTCTTCTCGGCGATCTCGCGCACCTGCGCGCGTGTCACCGCACCGGCCTTGTCGCGGCCCGGAGCTTTCGATCCG
Organism: uncultured Pseudomonadota bacterium; assembly: GCA_963727225.1. Lineage (GTDB taxonomy): Bacteria > Pseudomonadota > Alphaproteobacteria > Rhizobiales > Xanthobacteraceae > Bradyrhizobium. The sequence goes on from CAVSFN010000016.1 coordinate 212,706, forward strand.
GACTGGATTTTGGCGGCCTGCTTGAGAAAGAAAGACATCGGGGGTGTCTTCATTTCGAAGGTGAACGAACGATCGGCGTAGATCGTGATCACCACCGGAATCGGGGTATTCTTCTCTTCCTTCTGCGTCTGCGCGTTGAACGCCTTGCAGAATTCCATGATGTTGAGGCCGCGCTGACCAAGCGCGGGTCCGATCGGGGGCGAAGGGTTCGCCGCACCGGCCGGCACCTGCAATTTCAGGTATCCGGTCACCTTCTTTGCCATCTAGCACTCCGCATGTTGCTCCGGAGGATTCCGGAAGCTTCACAGGACCGTGGTGCGGTTCGCATGACGGCTGGCGACCGTCCGTCCCCTTCCACGGCTATTCTCTCTCGCCCCGCCATGGCGGAACGAAGAGCAACGATCAGACCTTCTCGACCTGACCGAATTCCAGTTCGACCGGCGTGGCGCGGCCGAAGATCGACACCGCGACCTTCACGCGCGAGCGCGCCTCGTCGATTTCCTCGACCACGCCGGAGAACGACGCGAACGGCCCATCGGCCACCCGCACATTCTCGCCGATCTCGAACGACACCGACGCCTTCGGGCGTTCCACGCCTTCCTGCACCTGATGCAGGATCCGCATGGCTTCGGCTTCCGAGATCGGCATCGGCTTGTTTTCCGCGCCGAGGAAGCCCGTCACCTTCGGGGTATTCTTGATGAGATGGAACGCTTCGTCGGTCAGCGTCATCTTGACCAGGACGTAGCCCGGGAAAAACTTGCGCTCGGCGTCGACCTTGCGGCCGCGGCGCACTTCGGTGACCTTTTCGGTCGGCACCAGCACCTGCTCGAACAGATCTTCAAGCCCGCGCTGCTTCGATTGCTCGCGGATCAATTCCGCGACCTTCTTTTCGAAGTTCGAATAGGCGTGGACGATATACCAGCGCTTGTCCATCATTTGAGTTCCGGCGCTTGCCATTAGTGGATGCCGAGCAAAAAGGTGACGAGATAGCGGATGATCTGATCCGCGGCGAAAAAGAAAATCGAAGCCAGCGCCACCATCACGAACACCATGATCGTGGTGATGGTGGTCTCGCGGCGGGTCGGCCAGGTGACCTTGGCGGTCTCCGAGCGCACTTCCTGCAGGAATTTGAACGGGCTGAATGCCATCGTTGGTGATCCGCGTCCGTCGTAAGACGATTTACTGGTTCAAAGGAAACCGAACAGCCTTCTTGCGCCCAGCCCTCTCTTGAAGGATGAGCCGGCAAGCGGGCTCGATTGTTCGGGGGAATTCAAAGCCGCGCCGGATATCCGTCAAAGCGGGCCGGCAGCAGGTGCGGTTATGTACTGCGGACACGGCGAAAGGTCAAGGTAGGCGGGAACTGGCAGGGGCGGCAGGGCTCGAACCTGCGACAACCGGTTTTGGAGACCGGTACTCTACCAACTGAGCTACACCCCTATCGGAACCAAGCGTCGCCGCTGATCCGCCGTTTCAAGCATAGGCCAAGGCCAGATTGCAAGGGCGAAGCGGTTAACGCCCTGTTCAACACCAATGTTCTGCGCCAAACTTGGCCATACCCCGATGATATCGATCCGGCCAACAACAAGAGCAAGAGGGAGAGAGACCATGACCGCGCAAACCGCCGCCAGACACCCCGCCGCCCCGCGGACCCCGCCGCTCCCCCAGGCCAAACCGGAATCGCTCGGGCTTTCTCCGGTCCGGCTGCAGCGAATGTCGGACGCGTTCAAGCGCGACATCGACAAGGGAACCACGCCGGGCGTGACCATGATGGTCGCGCGCCGCGGTCAGATCGGCTGGTTCGACGCGCTCGGCCGGCAAAATCCCGCCAGCCCCGCGCCGATGGCGCACAACACCCTGTTCCGCATCTTCTCGATGACCAAGCCGATCGTCTCGGTCGGCATCATGATGCTGCTCGAGGACGGCACCTTCCTGCTCAACGATCCCATTGCGAAATACATTCCGGAATTTTCGGAACAGAAGGTCGGCGTCGAAAACAATGGCAGGCTCGAACTCGTACCGCCCAGGCGGCCGATTACGATCCAGGACCTGTTGCGGCATACCTCCGGCATCGCCTACGAGCATACCGGCAACGGCCTGGTGCAGCAGCTCTACCAGCAGTCGCGGGTGCGCAGCCGCAAGATCAGCAATGCCGAGCACGCCGCGCTGGTCGCGAGCATGCCGCTGCTGTGCCAGCCCGGCGCCGAATGGAACTACAGCCGTTCCACCGACATTCTCGGCCGCCTCATCGAAGTCGTCTCCGGCAAAACCCTGGGCGCGTTCCTGACCGAGCGCATCCTGGCACCCTTGCAGATGGCGGAGACCGCGTTTCACACCGGGCCTGAGAATGCCGATCGGCTGGCCGAGCCGTTCCCGGTCGATCCCTGGAGCGGCGAGAAAGTTCAGCTCTTCGACATGCTGGAAACGCCGGTGATGGAATCCGGCGGCGGGGGCCTCGTCTCCACCACCATGGATTACGCGCGGTTCTGCCAGATGCTGCTCAACGGCGGCGTGCTCGACGGCGTCAGGATCATCGGCCGCAAGACCCTGCAACTGATGGCGTCCAATCATCTTGATCCCTCGGTGAAGCTCGAATCCCATCTGGTGCCGGCGGGTCACAGCTTCGGCCTCGGTTTTGCGGTGCGAACCCTGGAAGGGATGGCGCCGTTTGCCGGCTCGGTCGGCCAGTTCTTCTGGAGCGGGATGGCCGGAACCTTCTTCTGGATCGATCCGAAGGAAGAGCTGTTCGCCGTCTTCATGTCGCAGGGCCCCGGCCAGCGCGAATATTTCCGTTCGCTGGTACGCAGTCTGGTCTATGCGGCGGTGGAGTAACGCGCACTCCTCTCAGCTGATCGTGGCGCCGCCATCGATGACGATGGTTTGCCCGGTCGTGAAACTGCCCGCCGCCGAAGCCAGAAACACCGCAGCCCCTGCGATTTCGTCGGGTTCGCCGATCCGCAAAAGCGGCGAGCGCGCGGTGGACGCCTTCAGGGTTTCCGGATTGTCCCACAACGCCTTGGCAAAGTCGGTCTTGATCAGGCCCGGCGCGATGCAGTTGACGCGGATATTGTGCGGGCCGTACTCGCAGGCCAGATTGCGCGCGAGCTGCATGTCGGCGGCCTTTGAAATCGCATAGGCCCCGAGCACCGTCGAACCCTTGAGGCCGCCGATCGACGAGATGATGGTGATCGAGCCGTCCTTGCGTTTGATCATCTGCGGCACCACGAGGCTGATCAGCCAGTGATTGGCGACGATATTGTTGTCGAGGATCTTGCGGAACTGGTCGTCGGAAATTCCCGCCTGCGGGCCATAATAGGGATTCGACGCGGCATTGCAGACCAGCGTGTCGATCTTGCCGAACACGCGGTTGGTTTCTTCGGTGAGGTTCTTCAGATCGTCCTTGGTCGAGATGTTCGCCGCCACCGCCAGCGCCATTTGCTTGCCGGCCTTGTCGTTGATCGCCTTTGCCACCGCATCGCAGGCCTGCTGCTTGCGCGACGAGATCACCACCCTGGCGCCATGCTCGGCCATCCTTTCGGCGATGGCGCGGCCGATGCCGCGCGAGGAGCCGGTGACGACGGCGACTTTTCCAGTCATGTCAAACAAGGTCATGCATTTCTCCCAGATTGAAGTTTGTGATTTCGATTTTGAGCTAAGTAGCGTTCACGGCGTCAGACAATAGTGCTCCGGGCAAGCTTGCTTCAGGCGAGCTTGGTTTCCGGCACGACTTCGGGACCTGCCGGCTGATGCATGGCGGCATGCCTGGCATCCGCGATCCAGGGCTGCTGGTTGACCATCGGAAGCCGCCAGCTCGCGTGGCCGGCGCCTGCGAAATGATCGAGTCGCGTCACCGAGCAATTGTCGATGTCGAAGGCAAGCCCCTTGTCGGGCTGGCCACCGAGCGCAAGACCGACCGCCGCCTTGATCGTGCCGCCATGCGCGACGGCGATCACGTCCTTGCCGGCCGCTTCGATGGTGATGCGATCGATCGCATCCTTCACGCGATTGTAGAGATCCATGAAACTTTCACCGCCCGGCGCGGGCACGTCGATCTCGGCAAACCAGTGGCTGCCGACCGGCCGGCTGGCGAGGAATGCCGCACAATTCATGCCCTGCCACTCTCCGAGATGCTGTTCGGCGAAGGCGGCCACATGAGGCATCGCCGAAGGTTTTGGAAATCCGGCGGCCCAAATCGCGTCCGCGGTCTGGTGCGTGCGCATCAGACTGCTCGCATACCATACCGCATCGCGCGGCAGAATTTTTGCGACCGCTTCGAACACCTCGCGATCGCTGGTATCGCAAGCGATATCCTTCTGGCCGTAGATGTTGCCGCCGTCGCTGCGGACCGGCGCATGGCGCACCCACCACCAGCGCGTTGCGACGACTGCCGATTTGTCTTGGTTGGACATCGCAAAGCTCCTTCAATACTGTGCCGTGTCGTACGTCAGGGCAGGCATCGTCTCAATAGAGCGTTTTCCAGCGAAGTGGAAACCGGTTCGCGTAAAGAAAACGCGTCAAAGGAAAGGCTCTAGCGTTGACATGAGTGTTGACATCATTTGGGCGTTTGAAATCTTGTTTGAAATTCCGTGGTGCGGCAAGCGCCGGCCCGCATAAACGATCAGGGAGAAATTCATGGGCCGCCTGGAAGGCAAATCCGTCATCATCACCGGCGCCGGCAGCGGTATCGGCCGCGCGGCATCGCTGCTGTTCACCAAGGAAGGCGCCCGGCTGATCGCGGTCGACCGCACCGAAGGCGTCAAGGAAACCGTCGAACTGGTGCGCAAGGCCGGCGGTACCGCGGAAGCCGTGATGGCCGATGCCGGTTCGGAAAAGGACGTGATGGCCTTCATCGCCAGGGCGGTGTCCGCCTACGGACGGCTTGATGCGATCTGGGCCAACGCCGGCGTCAGCGGCGGGCTGGTGCCGCTCCCTGAGCAGACCGTGGAGCACTGGCAGGAAATCCTGCGTATCAATCTGATCGGCCCGTTTCTCGCGGTCAAATATGCCATGCCGCACATGATCCAGCAGAAATACGGTTCGATCGTCTGCACCGCCTCGGTGGCGGGCCTGAAGGCCGGCGCCAGCGGTCATCCCTATGCGGCGAGCAAGGCCGGCGTCATCAGCCTGGTGCAGACGACAGCCTATTCGCTGTCCGGCACCGGCGTGCGGATCAACGCGGTGTGTCCCGGCCTGATCGAAACCGGCATGACCAAGCCGATCTTCGACAACGCCAAAGAGCGCGGCACCGACGGCAAGATCGGCCAGCTCAATCCACTCAAGCGCGCCGGACAGCCGCACGAACTGGCGGCGATGGGCTTGTTCCTCGCCAGCGACGACGCCTCCTATGTCAACGGTCAGGCCATCCCGGTCGACGGCGGCCTCACCGCCTCGATGCCGTATGCGGGCAAGCCGATTTGAGGGGTTCGTGTTTATCATCTCGTCATTCCGGGGCGCGCCAACGGGTCGCGCGAATGCGCGCCCGATGACAGGCTCCGCGCGAGCCCGGAATCCATAACCACGACGGGGACTATGGATTCCGGGCCTGCGCCAAGCGGCGCATCCCGGAATGACGTGGATAGAATCATTTTCAAAGCAGCCCTCAGTCGTCATTGCGAGCGCAGCGAAGCAATCCATCACGCCACACAAAGAAAGAATGGATTGCTTCGCTGCGCTCGCAATGACGGCAAGATAAACGCCCGCCTTCCCGCGGCGCGATGCGCCCGAGTTGTGCATGTTCCTTGGCCTCGAAAAACAGAGGGCGCAGGGAAAGCCGGGTGCCCGTTGCACCCGCAGCCGCGCGTGTAGAGTAGAAAGCACGCGCGTTAGTCACCACAGGTTCACCGGGACACCCGGCCTTCCCTGCGCAATGGTTTTAACGGCTTATTTCGCGCTCTCCCCGGTGACCGGGCTTGTTTGCCACCGTCGCCTCGCGGATACTTCCGCGAGACTTGACACCAGCGTCGGGGTGTCAGGACCACACGACTTCGCCGTCCGCGCTCAACGTCATTCGTCTCTTGACGAAGCTCGCGTCCATCGCATCCCCTGCCCTACGTTCGTGACGATCGCGAAACGCCCCTCTGTGTGGGCCGGGATGGCGAGGGATGTAGAAGTGATTTGGGTCAGAAGTGAACCGGAATATTTTTGCTGACGGGGCTGGACACTGATTTGCCGATTTGCCCGTCGAGACTGGGCAAGAACTGCGTTAGACGGTAGGGGTGGGTCCGGTTCGGCTGATTGCGAGCCGTGGCAGATTAGGTGTCTCGAACGCCCGCAGAATGCGCTGGATCCATTGCAGGGCGACTGTGAGAGCGTATTCGGGCAGCAAAAGTATCGTCGCCATGCAGGCGACAAATCGCTCGAAACCGAGGATGTTGAGCACGCGGGTAAAGTTGTAACAGAGCGCCATCAGGCTCCATTCGCCGCGAACCTTGTTGAAGCCGCGAAGGAGGAAGTGGCGATAGCCGGCGCGGCATTTGAGGGTGCCGAAGGGGTGCTCGACAATGGCGGACCGGCGGCGCATCAATCCGTCTGCGCCTGCACTTTGCATCCGCGCGCGATGACGTTCGATGACGTCTTCGTGCTCCCAGCGGCCGATGCTGCGTTGAGCTGCCTTCGGTGCGAGACAACGTGCCCTTAACGGACATGCGGCGCAGACCGCCTTGCCGCTTAGATAGCGGATCTCGACCCGGCCGCTTGTGTTGGTAAAGCGTCCCTTTGTCGGACGCAGCAGTTCGCCGGCCGGACAACGGTAGGCATCGGTTGCGGCGTCATACCTGAAATCCTTCAGGCTGAAGCGGCCTTGCTTCTCGAGCACCCCGTTGCCCTCCGACGGCGGCACATAGGCTTCGATGCCATCATCTTCGCAGGCCTTCAGGTCCGCACTGTTATAATAGCCGGCATCGGCCAGCACCTGCAGCGATTTGGCTTCGAGAACCTCTTTCGCCGCTTTCGCCATCGCATGGAGATGGCCTGCATCGCTGCGATTGACGACTTCGCTGGCGATAATGAGCTTGTGCTTGTCGTCAACGACGCTCTGCACATTGTAGCCCGCAATGGTCTGGTCGCCCTTGCTCAGAAGCCGTGCGTCAGGGTCGGTCAGGGACAACTGCCTCTTCTCGCTCGTGTCCAACCCCTCAAGGTCGGCTTGGGCGCGCGAGCGCTTGGCCATCAGCTCCTTTACTCTCGCCCCAAGATCACCGCCATGGCCTCCATCGCCATCGCCGTGACCGTCGGGTCGCTGCTCGGCTTCCGTTGCGTCATTGTCTTCAAGCGACTTGCCGTAAGCCTCGATCTCCCTGTCCAGGGTTGCGATCTGTTCGGCCAGCTTCCTGCGCGTGAAAATGCTCGCCTTGCTGGCGTCGCCATGGAACAGGGCGCCATCGACCGCAACGAGGGTTCCGCCGACAAGGCCGAGTTCTCGTGCCAGAAGCACGAAACTGCGGTTCACCGCCTTCAGCGCCTTCCAGTTCTCCTTGCGGAAGTTGGCGATCGTTCGATAACCCGGCTTCAGGTTCTTCAAAAGCCAGATCAGTTCCAGATTGCGGCACGCTTCCCGCTCCAGTCGCCGCGACGACCTGACCTGATTGATGTAGCCGTAAAGATAAAGCTTGAGCAGGTCGGCTGGATTATAGGGCGGCTGCCCCGCTCCCACGACGCGCTGCGCATGCCGGAAGCCAAGCTTTGCAAGCTCGAGCGCGCAAACAAAGCTTTCGATCGCCCGGACCGGGTTGTCCGGCCCAACATAGTCCTCAACCCGCGCAGGAAGCAGGCTGCCCTGATCCCGGCTCTCGCCAGTCTTGAATGTACAATTCGTCATGACAAAATCCTACATCAACTCTCGAAAAAGCCGAGTTCTTGCCCAGCCTCGTCAGGCAAGCGTTTGAGGCGATACCCGCATGATCGAGCTCAATGTCTGCTCTTGAGCGCATTACGGACTCTCGTCGGAGATCGAGCTGCGTCCGCTTTGTGCCATGTGTGGACGGCTCCAGGTTGGCAAGAACTTTTTTCACGTTTGCAGCATTGGTCGGTGCAGCCATGTGTTCGGCCTTTTAATGCGGTTCACATGACCGCTGGCCATAATGCCCTCCGCGGATCAGGTCCCGACCAAAACCTCGCATTCGACAATGCTATGGCACGAGTGGGTTGTCCTGATCGCCGGATCGACCGGCTCTGCATTACGTGCTGTTCGCCCTCCCAACCTTCACATCACGCCGGTTGTCCGGCGCGATCTCGTTTACCGCGCAAGCGCGACAGGTTCCTTGTATCGCTCACCCCTAGCCATCATGGCCCAGACCATTCGCGCGATCTTGTTGGCGAGCGCGATGGCCGCAACCTTGGTCGGCCGCCTCGCCAGCAAGGCCGTAAGCCAAGGCCGATGTTTGGTGCCATGGATCTTGGCGTAACGGATAACGGCGAGCGCGCCGGCGACGAACAGGCCGCGCAGATAGCGGTCACCTTGTTTGCTTATATTGCCGAGCCTGTTCTTGCCTCCGCTCGAATGCTGCTTCGGCACCAGCCCAATCCAGGCCGAGAAGTTGCGCCCTGATCGGAAGGAATTTGGATCAGCAACGGCTGCGACCACAGCAGTGGCCAGCACCGGACCGACGCCGGGAGCTTCATCGAGCCTCATGCTCATCTCGTTGGATCGGTGCCAGGCCCTGATCAGCCGGTCGAACTCCAGTATCTGCTCCTTGATCCTGCGCAATTGAGCTCCGAATGCCAGGAGACACGCACGGGCCATTTCCGGAACCCGCCTGTCGCTTGGATCGGCGACGACATTGAGCAGTTCCTCGACACCGTGACGCCCGACCGGCGCAACGATCCCGAACTCGGCAAGATGAGCCCGGATTGCATTGATCATTGCGGTCTGCTGACGGATGAACAAATGGCGCGTGCGATGAAGAACCAGGCCACTTTGCTGCTCGGGTGTTTTGGTCGGCACGAACCGCATGTTGGCTCTGGTGACCGCCTCGCAAATGGCCTCTGCGTCAGTCGCGTCATTCTTCTGCCGCTTGACGTAGGGCTTCACATAGGCCGGCGGCATCAGCCGAACGGTATGACCGAGTGCCTGGAGTTCGCGCGACCAATGGTGAGATGAGGCGCAAGCCTCTATGCCAACCAGGCATGGTGGCAGCTTCTGAAAGAAAGCCAGGACAGAACGCCGCTTCAATTGCCGGCGAACAATCACCCGGCCGCCAGCATCAACGCCGTGAACCTGGAAAACCGACTTGGCGATGTCTAAACCGATTGTCGTTATCGTCTGCATGGCTCGCTCCTCTGAATTGTGGGAGCCTCAACAGCGCCCCACATCCATGGCACCGATATGCCGGTGGAGGAGCCGTCCACAGCATCAAGACCGGACGCTCCTCATCCGCCGGACCACAAGAT
>CAVSFN010000017.1:0-472089 GCA_963727225.1 uncultured Pseudomonadota bacterium
CGCCATGCACAGCAAATCGTTGGATCCATGACACTGAAATAGCCGTTCATGAAGTTTATGATGAAATCGCTCATCGACGAAAGCCGAACGCCTTATGCCTCTTGCTGGAAAAATTCTGTGCTCCAGCCCATCACGGCCCACATTTTAGCGTGGCGCAACATGCCTTCCTTACGTCGGCCGACAATGCGTACAAACCCTTGTTAAAACCGGGGTCAGAAGTGATCGCCTCGACCAGCGTGTCGGTGAAGAGAAAATCGTGGAGGGTATTCTTGGCGGTGCCGGCGATCGGCGCGGCGCGCTTCCCATGTCGGGGTAGCGTACCGCCCATTGGTAGGTCTGTTGTGCGCCCATGGAGCCGCCGACAACGAGCGCGAGACTTTTCAAGTCGAATCGTTCCGTGACAAGTTTGTATTGCGCGCGCACGTCATCCCCGATGCGCACATGCGGAAAATTTCCCATCCCTCCCGGAGGCGGTGTATTGTGTGGCGAGGTGGAAAGACCACTGCCAATCTGATTGACGACGATGATGAAATACTTATCGGGATCAAGGGCGCGGCCCTGACCAATATATACCTGCTCCATGATCTTGCTAGTGCCAGAGTACCAGGTGGGGATAAGGATGGCGTTGTCTCTCGCGGCATTGAGCTTGCCGAAAGTTGCGAAGGCTAGTTTGCAAGCGCAAATCGTGCCTCCTTCCTCCAGTTCGAGATTGCCGATGTCGTAAAGCTCGTACGGGCCGTGAATGTCTTGCGAATAGTAGCTGTTGTCGATCATTATCACCTCCCAATTCCATTAGTTAGTTAGGCGTTTAGGCTGATGCCTTTCACGCCCTTTTTTGTCCAGGTTTGGTTACGCCAATTCAAATCCTTCGTAGCCCTTGGCCGCGATCTCGTCGCACTTCTTCCTGTAGCCGCCGACCCCTTCCGGCCCCAGATAGGGCAAAAAGGCGCGCGGCTTGCCGGGGATGTTGGCGCTCATGTACCAGGAGTTGGCGCTGGTCATCAGCGTTGCGTTGACGATTTCGTTTACATGGGCAACCCATTGATCCTGCGCCGTACGCGTCGCCTCGATGGTGGTCTTTCCGGTATTACGCATGGTTTCAATGCAGTCGGTGATCCACTCCACGTGCTGTTCAATGGATACCGGCATGTTCGATAGGACTGACGGGCTTTGCGGGCCGGTGATGGTGAACAAATTGGGAAAGCCGGCGACCGAGATGCCAAGATAGGTGTGCGGGCCGTCTAACCACTCCTGATCCAGCGTGCGGCCGCCGCGGCCTTTCAGGTTCAAGGCCTTCAGAGGGCCCGTCATGGCATCGAAACCGGTTGCGAAAACGATGATGTCGAGAGGATATTCCTTGCCCCCCGCGCGGATGCCCTTTTCGGTGATTTCTTCAATCTCGCCGTCGGTTTTCGCATCGACCAGCAGTACATTTTCCTTGTTGAAGGTCTCGTAATAGTTGGTGTCTAGCGGCTGGCGCTTGGTGCCGTAAGCGTAACCCTTTGGAATTAGCTTTTCGGCGACGACCGGGTCTTTCACTGTCTTGCGGATCTTGCGCTTGATGTAGTCCGCACACAGGTCATTGGCCTCCTTCGAGAAGAACATGTCCTGATAATTGGCCAGCCAAAAGGCGAACCCGCCGGCGTCCCACATCCTGTCGAACTCACGCTCTCGCTCCTCGGGCGTGGTCTCTAGCGCCGACTTCGGAATGAAGTAGTGCTCCTGGCCGAAGAACGATTCCCGGATACGCTTGACCACGCCCTCATAGTCCGCCTTTCGCGCCTTGGCCAATTCGGGATCCACCTTGCCATTGCGCGCCGGAACACAGTAATTGGCGGTGCGCTGAAACACGGTGAGTTGCTTAGCCTGCTGCGCAATTTCGGGAATGGCCTGAACCGCAGTGGCGCCGGTGCCGACTACGCCCACACGCTTGTTGGTGAAGTCAACGCCAGTTTGAGGGAAGCGGCTGGTGTGGTACCACTTGCCCTTGAATTTCTCCAAGCCTTTGAACTGAGGTATGTTCGTGGTCGACAAAGGACCTACCGCCGCGATGAGATAACGTGCCGTGACCTCTTCTCCCTTGTCGGTATGCACCGTCCACAGGTTGGTTCTCTCGTCGAATTCGGCGCCGGTCACGCTCGTGTTGAATTGAATGTCGCGTTTCAAGTCGTGGCGTTTGGCAACATGCTCAAGATATCGGAGGATTTCGGGCTGCTCGGGATAGCGTTCGGACCATTCCCACTCGTGCAAGAGCTGCTTGTCCCAGGTGAAGCAATAGATGTAGGCGTCGGAATTGCAGCGCGCGCCTGGATAACGGTTCCAGTACCAGGTACCGCCAAGAGTTTCACCGGCTTCATAAACTCGCACTTTCAATCCCAATTTGTCCCGTAGCGACTTCAGCATGTGAAGGCCGGAAAAGCCTGCGCCGATCACCACAGCGTCAAATTTTTGAATTGCGCTAGCCATTTGTTCCTCCTCAGTTTTCGGTTTTCGAACGAACGATGCAGTAAACTCGATCCCCGCGACAGAAAGGAGCGGCGCAGCTACGCTGCCTTTTGCACTGCCCTAAGCACGGCGGCATAGACGCCGCTTTCGAAAGCAGCGAAGGGCAGCATCTGCATCAGGATGATGCGCGAGGGGTCAATTCAGTTTGGTGTTGGCGAGGACCGCCGAGGTGTGGCTGTCCGGGTGGCGGCAACGCTTGGTCGATCTGAAACCTTGCTTTGCATGTCGCACCTCCCATTTTTACTTTTTAATACAGCCGATCTTCCTCCCGAATAAGATTTCCTGCAAGGACAAGAAACCGACCGCGAGGTAGAAGCATTTCGCCGTTTTGAGCGATATAGAGGTGAATTTCTGTAATTTTTCAGAATGCGCGTTGATAAATAAGGGAAAGTAGCCTGATTTTGATTCCACCATGCGGAGGTTCGAATCCTCCGTTGTGAAAGTCGATAGCGTTTAAGAACGCGTGACTTTTCCGTAGGTTAGTGCGTCCGAGCGCAGTCTCTGCGGCTGATTTCAGCCCTGCGTACCGAAAACCTTATTCGAGTTGATGACGTGATGGAATTGCTTAAGCTGGCGGAATGATCCGGCTGTTCTGTTTCGTTCTGGCGGTCCTGGCCTCGCCATTCAAGTCGAAGTTGCGGCTTGAAGCTGAGAACGCGGCGCTTCGACATCAGCTAACTGTCTTGAGGCACAAGCTGCAAGGTCGCGTCCGGCTATCACGAACTAAGATCGCTGATTCTTTTAGCCAGCCGTATCGTTGGTTTCCATCAATCCTGAAGGTTCTCACAATCATCCGGCCCGAGACGCTCGTGGCACAGGGTCGGCTTTCGCCGCTACTGGCGTTGGAAGTCCAGCAAGGCATCCAGGCGAACGCAAAAGCTTGCGAAGAACATCATGGGTCAACGCATGCCCTGCCGACAGCGCCGTCTCGTCCCCAAAATTGCGTGGAGGCGTTTCGTGGATCTTGTCCGCACGGGCAAATGATCGAACTTCGCGTTGCAGCTATGAGGGGGGTCCGTGTTGCACATCGCCGGCAATTGGAAACTTATGCAAGCAGGCGATCAGTTCAAACACGCGGTATGCGGCTGCGTCCCCCGAACCGCGCAATGCTTCAGATATCTGCGAGTCTCTTCCATGTCGCACGAAAACTTAGGCTTCGGTTTCCTGCCAAAGTGGTGCCAAACACCTCGGCCCGGTCGTCATCGAAAGTCCCCGAAAACCCGCTGGTAACTTCCTGTCCGGCGAAGAGCGGGCGAACAAAGCGGTCAGCAAAAGACGTATGCTGGTTTGTTCGCAGGTGACCCTTCCAGGTCCCGTTACCGACAATGTAGGAGCCGGTCGACCAGAAATAGGGGCCGCCCCCGATGAGCACGCCGTTCCGGAGGACGAGTATGCCGCTGTCACGGCCCCTAGCCCCGTCGAGCATGTGGATGTGAATAGAATAAAGCCCATTCTTCATTAATAGTGCTGCCCGCTCCTTTGATTGGAACGATACAGCCTGCAGCGATGGCCGTCGAGAAGCGCTAGGGAGTGCGGACTGCCGGGGAGCAGGACGCCATTTATGGCCCTCGGCAACCTTCAGCCCGCTCTAGTCCTCCGATATCGGAGGTACCGACGCTGCAATAAAAAAACTAAGCGGCATTTGATCGCACGGCAGGTCGCAGTTCGGAAACCTCTGTTTTTGTGGTGTTACATTCGTCAAAAAAAGCAGAAATTTCAGTTTGGGCAAGATGCTCCCAGCGTTCCGCATCGCCTAGATATTTCCAGCTGTTCTCGGGATGAAACACGGCCTGCTGTCGACACAGCAAAGCCATTGAACGGTAGCTTCGAACGTTTTTCATCACCACCTCTCTCTTCAAAATACGCAAGACCCTATACCGGCTGTAAACGTCAAAGTTATTAAGATTATACAACAGAACTAAATGTAATGGACGTTGACTTCCTTCAACCGAGGCCTGGGGCGATCCGGTTGAAGTATCGACCTGCCGTCAACTGCTAATTCGTAAACCATCGCACGGGGTCATCTTCGGTTCACCGTCTTCTTTAAGCTCTTCGCTTACGCGCCGTGACATTGTCCTCCCAAGATCGGAAAACAAAACCGACGAGGGCGGGGGCGGGTCGATGGTCTGACCGACAGGATCTACAAATGGCGACGAAAAAGCAAAAAGCGAAGAAGTCGCAGCCGCCGAAATCACGGTCACCACTATTATCGGCAATGATCGGGACCGTGTTCAATATGACGGCGACTATCGCGACGTTCGGGTCTGTGCTGCTGTACCTGATCGTTGCAAAGCAATTCACATAACGGGAGGGATTAATGCTCGTGGAATTGTTCCCGCTAATTGCTTCGGCGATGACCGTTTTATGCGTCCTTGCGATTGGTGCTGAGGAGGGCCGCGAATACAAAGAGCCGCCTGGGCGATCACCAGGCGGCTCTTTCTGCAACTGCCGGCGGCATGGCCGGTTCCGCTGCATTCCAGTCAATAAGATTGAAGCTACTTCGTTATCAAAATGTTAACGCTGCAACTCCGGGACCCCTGCCGACCTGCAGGAAAAAAGCGTCGGCGAAGAATTGCTTCGGGAATTGGGAAACATCGCGTGGATTTACGCAGGTTACCGAAAATTCGGCGTTTGCCAGAAAATCGCTCTTTATTGAAGCGACCCAGGAAATGGCTGTCGATGTCTGCTGCAGCGTGCCCTGGCGCTCGGACCATTTCTTTGGTTTGGCGGCGCAGCGGGAGAGAAGATCCCGTCGATGGGAGACAGGGTAGCAAAACATACGAAACCCAACTGCCATGCGTGAAAAGGCCGACCGTCCCGCGCATCGCGTGAATATCCAAGAGCCGTTTCGCAAAGCTGACGATGTCATCCAGAGGCTGATCGGGGTCTGACGAAATCGACGGCAGGGGCTCGTGAACTCCCCCAATCGATCAGGCCCACGTTTCCGAAAAATCGATGGCCTTCTTGAATGCCCAGGGAAGCCCGTTCGTGCGATATGCATGGCGGGGACGTCTGGACAGGGTTGGAATCCTTTATATCCGCGGTTCGAATGCAGAAATTCCTGCTCGGCTAGGGACGAGTATCCGCAGATGCTATAGTGCTGGTATGCCTAAGATTTTCCTAGAGGCGTCGAATGCGCGGTTTGGCTACAATCGTTCTTGGTCTCTGCATGCCCTTGGCGAGCGCAGTGGCCGGCGACGTTGACCTTTCCAAGATTGAATATGGCAACTTTGCGCAAGCCGAGCGTAAGCAACTCGGCAAATGCTTCACTGGCATACTGGCGGTGGCGAAACGACATAGCTTACGCGAACATTTAACGGGCTTCTTGGAAGCGGGTTGCGAGTCGGAAATGCGCAACTATCAAAATGGATTAGGGCGTGAACCACCGCCTGGCTTGGAAACATTGTCAAAGGATCTGCAGAAACAGTTTTTTGCCGCCCAACTCATCGGCAATATGGAACAAGCCGTAAATGATCTTTACAGGGAAGATGACAAGCAGATGCCCCTCTGCTCCGGCGAGGCTTGTGTCCTAGACGCCTATCGAAGCTGCCTTTACCTGCAGATTTCAGAAGTAATTTCCACACGTGCCAAACCGCGTGAATTTGAAAATGCAGCGCAACAGAAATGCGAAGTTCAGGAAGGCGCCGCTCGGGCCAAACTAATAGGTGACTTTGTCACAGTTCAAAAGAAGCAACTGGATCAAGAATTGAGCCAAAAAACTCGTGACCTTATCGAGCAGGTGATCAGTGATATTAGGCACAAGATTGTCTTTGCTTATTCAGAAGACTTGATCAAATTTCAACCGGAACGAAAATCTTGCAAGACGGAAATGTGCGGGGAATACCCCTGCCTGTCCCTAGGTGGTCCGTCCAATGCCGAAGTCGAATACGATTGCGCGATTAGCCAATAATTCTAGTCACGCAAGGTGCCATCTAAGCGCCTGCAACAGGCCAAGAGAGTGAAGGCGGCCTAACTCTGGTTTATCCTGTCAGGTAACGAAATCCACGCTGGCTGCCTTAGCCTCAGCCGCCTCGATTTCCCGGGCAGCCTCGACCTGATTTTGAATTTTGATCCGATTTGATCTTGGCGGCGGTTGCGCTGCCTGTTTCGTCTGCGACGAGCCTGAGCATAACACCTTGGTAGAGGGCGAGCCGGACGCCCGGCCCATGGGCATCGGCACAGCTTCATCCTGCGGTCCAGCCACCGTCGACTCTTAAAGCGGTCCCCGTGATCATCGCTGCTGCATCGGATGCCAGAAATGCTACGGCCGCCATAACATCCTCTACCTCGCCGATACGACCGAGCTTGATCTTTTCCTCAATCCATTTCACACGCTCAGGATTGGCCAAAGTCTGCTCCATTAGCGGCGTGCGGATGAATGTCGGACAAATCGTATTGACCCGGACGCCGTGCTGACCCCATTCGATCGCCATGGCCTTGGTGAAACCTTCGACGGCATGCTTTGTCGCGCAATACACGGCTCGGTCGATTCCGCCAACGTAGGCCATTTGCGACGAGATGTTTATCAGTGATCCCGGCTTTCCGGCCGCGATAAGTGCCTTCCCGACTGCTCTCGTTAAGAAATAAGCGCCGCGCATATTGACTCCCACAACGGCATCAAAGTCAGCAAGCGTTGTTTCAAGTGCAGGACCATGACGAGCGATACCCGCACTGTTGACGAGGATGTCATGCGCTCGTGACGAAGCGATCGCTTCCTCAACGGCTTGGACATCTTGAACATCCAAGGCCAGGACCTCGCAGTCGTATCCCGCGGCACGAAGCGCGCGTTCGACCTCACGCAAGCGATTGAGCGAACGCGCCGCCAAGGTTACCTTCGCGCCGGCTTCGGCCAGTGCGACGGCTGCAGCTAATCCGATGCCGGATGATGCTCCCGCAACAAAGGCCGTTTTTCCGTCTAGACGAAGCGAGGGAGTGCGGGGAAGTATCAAAGACATAATATACCATTCCCGCGCGGCGCAGTGTCATCCATCACTCTGCTGCCTTTCCGTAGGCCACATTCTTACCGCCATAACGCCGGACGCGGACATTTGCCTGTTCGGCGTGGCCTACGAAGCCTTCCAGTATACACAATCGCGAGCAGTACGTCCCGATTGTGGCCGCTGCTTCGTCTGTCGTTATCTTCTGGTAGGAATGAGTCTGAGAAATTTGCCGACCCATAGTCCTCCCGTGTAGCGGCCTGCCTTCTTGGTGGGGAGTGTATGATTCGTCCCGATAACCTTATCTCCGTTTGCGACGTTTGTACGTGGTCCTAGGAAAAGCGCCCCGTAGGAGTGCATGTTCTCAAGAAACCAATCATCCCGACTTGTCATGACCTGGACATGCTCGGAGGCAATGTCGTTAGCGACGTCCAGCATCTCTTCATACAAGTCGCAGACGATCACTTCGCCATAGTCAGCCCAACTTTTGGACGCGGTGTCGGCCGTGGGAAGAATGGCCAAGATACGATCAATTTCCGCGAGGGTCTGCTCGGCCAGGAAACGGGAATTCGTGATGAGAACGGCTGGAGAATTGTAGCCGTGTTCGGCTTGGCCGAGCAGATCCGTCGCGCACAATTCCGAAATCGACGGTGTCGTCAGCAATTACCATTGTCTCTGTTGGGCCGGCAAACAGGTCAATGCCCACACGTCCGTAAAGCTGGCGTTTTGCCTCCGCAACGAACGCGTTGCCTGGACCGACCAGCATGTGGACGGGTCTTACGCTTTCCGTACCAATCGCCAGAGCGCCAACGGCCTGAATTCCACCCAGCACGTAGATTTCGTGCGCCCCGCCCAAATGCATAGCGGCAATTACCGCCGGGTTGGGCTCTCCCTTGAACGGCGGTGTGGCGGCAGCGATACGCGGCACACCCGCAACTGACGCAGTTACGACCGACATATGTGCGGAGGCGACCATCGGAAACTTGCCGCCTGGTACGTAGCAGCCGACTGACCGCACCGGTATATTTTTGTGCCCGAGAATCACGCCCGGAAGGGTCTCAATCTCGATATCGCGCATAGAGTCTTTTTGAGCTTGGGCAAAATTGCGGACCTGGGTTTGAGCGAACTTGATATCGTCCATGTCCCGGGCGGAGACTTTGTTCATCAGCGCCGTTATCTCGCCGTCAGACAGCCTGAAGCTCGACGGCGTGTAACGGTCGAATTTCTGCGAGAGTTCCCGGACCGCAGCATCACCGCGATTTTCGATGTCGGTTAGGATGCTCTCCACATTGCGGCGGACCTTCGCATCGTCCTCGGATCGCTCCGACTCTGGTTTGCCGCGTTTCAGGTAAGTAACCGTCATGGTTGGATTATCCTTTCGTGGTCGAGATTCCACGGTTCTGGGTCGGGATGTAGGTGGCTATGGCAATTTCGAGCGATTTTCAGTCGCGCTTTGTCTGCCGCGCCCGGCTTGCCGATCGCCTCAAGGTACTTTCAACGCCGTATCGAGGATGATATGAAATAATCGTATTTCACAAAACTAATTCTGGAGCTTCAGTTGACTGGCGCGCAGCGCCATGAGCTGACTGTCACGCCATGCCCTACGTTCGTCGATCTTATCTTGCGGCAGGGCAGCTCGACGCTCCTTGGTAGCGCGGCTAACCGCATCGTCGCTCCATGCTCCGGCTGGACGGCGTCCGCCCGCCAATTCCACATACATCGAGCCAAGACGACGCGCGTAATCATCTATGCCCAGCGGGGCATTGAGATCGATAGTCTCGAACGGACCCATAAATGCCCAACGTAGGCCAAGCCCAAATTTGACCGTTTTATCGATATCTTCGGCGCTAGCATACCCTTGGTCGAACAGCGACCACGCTTCGTCGAGTAACGCGCCTTGCAGACGGTTGAGAATGAAGCCCGAAATTTCCTTGTTCACCATCACCGGCGCCTGCCCGACGGCCTGCATTAAGTTGCATGTTTTTTCGACTGTCATCCGGTCTGTCCACGGCGCAGGCACTACCTCCACGACCGGAACGAGGTGCGGCGGATTAACTGGATGGGCGACGATGAAGCGCGACCTGTTCTTGCATTTTTCGGTGAACGATGAACTGGGAAACCCCGAGGTGGAGCTTCCTACAATCGCCTCCGGCGCGAGATACCGATCGATGTCCAGTGAAACCTCGCGCTTACGTTCTATTATCTCGACGACAAATTCCTGCACGTAACCCGCCCCGGAGACCGCACTCGCGAGGTCATTACAAATCGAGATGTTGGCGAGAATGTCTTCCTCGCCCTTGATCAGACCATGTCTCTGCATGGCTTCGAGAGAATTCCGAATGAGGGCCGGAAGTTGCTTGCGGGTGTCTGCATTCGCGTCGAAGACGCTCACTCTGTGGCCGGCACGTGCGAAAACAATCGCCCAGCCTGAGCCAACCAGACCCGCTCCAACGACCGCGATAGGCTCGTTCATTCCAAATTCCTTTCCCTCGTTCAGAATGCCGTCGCGAAACTGGCCCATATAGTCGGCATCTGGCAAGTCGGTGGATTGCTCGGATTGGGCAATCAAACACGACGCTGACGAGGGAAGGTCGTCGGAAGGTCGAATTGCCCGAATGAACCCGATCTGTCGCCTCTCTCAACCACCCAGTGATCGTACCGATCTCCGCTTCATGCCGGGACCCGGGCCTTGTGTTAAGCTGAGATCGTCCGCAGAGACACGTCCGGGCCGCGGGAAGCCCCCACTCCGGCGCGATGAACGCGAAAAGGCTGATACGGTCTCCACCCAAGGACTGAGTGGTGGGCGCACCAAGGCTCGAACCTGGGACCCGATCTTTAAAGTCGAGCCCACTACCCTAAGATTGGTGAACGGTTCGGAAAAGGTTGGTCCTTTAAATAGCGCGCATCCGACAAAAATCCATCTTGGCCTGTGGCGTTACCCCACGGATTACCCCAATAGACAGCGCTAAAACGGCTAGCTTTCTCTTTTCATTGCTAAGTGCTTGAAATGCTTGGTGGGCGCACCAGGGCTCGAACCTGGGACCCGATGATTAAGAGACAGCAGGTCCGCGAAAATCTTGAAACGCCCTCTCTAAATCCCAACCAACTTCAAACCAACGCTACGCCGCAACCGAACGTGAACAAACAAACACCATTCAACGTGGCTTTATTCGTCAATCTTTTCAGGGTTTTCCGGCGAGCCATCGCCGCTCATAACAGTCTGGTTGCAGGTTGTCCAAAGCCGGGTAGGGCGCATAGGCCGAACCTGTGGGGCCGCCTGGCTGTTCCGACCTCCAAATTCAGTGGGATTGCGATGGCTAGCAAAGGTCGCTGTAATCTCCGGCCATGGGCACGAAATCGCGAGAAATCATATACGGCGGTTGGGTCCGCGCAGCGAAATGAACGCCGACCGTGCCCGCAAGTTGGCTGTGGAGGCCGCCCGTGGGGCAGACCGAGCCGAAGACCCCTGCTACTGGTCCCTGCGTATGGTAGGCTCTGGTGGACCGGCTCAGCCTCGCCAACCATCGCGCAACGTCTCAACGGGGGTTACGGTTTGTTAGAGGTGAAGTGCCGCAGATGCGAGACGTGGGCCAGTATTCCCTTAGATGCCGTCCGCCACCCGCGAGACACCAATCTGGAAATTAGAGGCTTTGCTAAATGCCGGGCCTGCCGAACGCCGGGTATTCTCCGCCCGTCCATATGATCAGGCTGACCGAAACTCGTGAGATCGCATCGTATTCATCCGGACGCTGGACGCTGGCTGTCCCTCTGTGTACCGAAATCCTCATCCCGACGGGCCCACGACGATCGAAACTGGTTAGACGAATCCAAGGTAACTCATTGATCTCCGTTGGCCGATTAGACAGTCTCAATTCTCTATCTTGCTGATTTCGTTTACGAAAAATGAGCCTGAAAATCTCATGCCCGCGGTGGGGGCTTGGCCTTGTCGGGCACGGAACTCTTTTCGCGAGCAAAAAGGCCGCAAAACTGTCGTCTCCTCTCGATCAATTTTACACAGAACAAGGGGGAAACAGCCGGCGCACACTTACGCCGAGCAGCGCATCAACATCAATGAAAACAATGCCCTCACTTTAACAGCTCGTTAAGGAAAACAACCGGTGAAGACCGCTCGCCATATTTGAAGCTTTCAAGCCGCGGCGGCAGCGCCTCGCGATCCGGTGCCGACATCGCCGGTTCCGCGACGGCAAATTAAGATGCCATTAACCACGTCCTGTTCTTAATGACGGCGTGTCGCGGGCCAAATCAGGTCAGCAACCAGAGAAAGTTTGACATGGGTACCATCATTGAATTTCCGGCGGATGCGGCTTCGCGGCGGCTGGACTTAACCATGGATGGCGCTCCACGCGAGGGCATGGGCATCATCCTGATCCTCCCCGTTGTCCGGATCGAACGCGAACCCGATCGGACCAGCGGTGGCAGCGGACCGGAAGAGGGTACGGCCCCGGGCCGCCGCCGTCGTCGGCGCACCTGACAGCGGACATTTGACATGCCGGAGACGTATTTTCCGATCCGGACAAGACGGCGGGTTCTGATCCCGTCAGCGGTCCTGACGCTGTTGCTGATCGGCGCGACGCTCGGCGGCTGCAGCGGCGGCGATTTCGGCCGCACCCGTCAGGACTTTGTCAGCGACGACATGCATCGCTGGATCGGCGAGGAGGCGACGGGAAGCGTCGGCCTGCATCCGTCGCAATTCCAGCTCACCGACACCGAACGGCAGCTTCGCGATCTCGCCTACCAGATGATCGAGCCTCCGCGTTCGCGTCCCGCCTGGAAGAGTGTGTTCGGCGACTACGCAGCGATTGCTTCGCCATGGCGCCACAGGGCGGTGTTCGATCGCACCACCTATGGGCGTCAATTGATCGACGAGCCGCATCGTTCGCATGCCTCGCGCTACGCGCAACTGATGGACGATGTGCGCGACGACATCACGCGGTTCGAACCGTTTTTCGCCACCGCCACCCGCGTGTTCGACCTCGACCGCAAGCGCAACGCCAGTCTCGCACATATTTCCGAATTGTCGCCACGCGAGCGCGCCGACGCGGTCGCCCGCATGGAGGAGAACACCCTGATCGTGCAATGGGTGCAGCAATGCCTGGAGCGGCGTATCTCGTCCTACCATTGGGCGCTGGAGCGGCTGGTGCTCCAGGCGCCGGATAATATGGCGGCCGACGCCGATCGGTTGATCGGCGAGCTTGCCGCGCAAACGGCGCATCCGCCGGTCGCAGCCCAGCCGGCGATCGGACACGCGCTGAGCACGCGCGGCTGAAGAACTTCTGAGTAATCGATCGCGTTGCGATCAGCGCTTGGCTCGCGGTGGCTCGGCCTGCTTGGCCGGTGCTGCCTCGGTCTGCACCTTGCAACTCGATGCGGCGAGCGACGCCTGGGCCTGCGGCATCAGGCCGGGCTCCGCCGCCAGCGCCTTCAGCACGATCAATCCGGTGGCGGTTGGAGAATCGATGATCAGCCGGTCGGCCGCCGTCACGTCCTCGTCTTCGGGCAAATCGGCATGCTGCGCTTCGGTCATGAGATCGAGCTCGATCACCTTGCGTCCGGCGGATCGGTCGTTGATGGCGTAATAGGCCACTTCATTGCGCGTATAGAACGACACCGAGGTATAGGCCTGACTGACCGGAACGGTGAGCTTGATCGGGCCGACCGACAGATCGTAGCGGCAAATCGCCAGCGCGAACGCCGGATCCATGAACGGCATCGGTGTGTTGTTCGGGTCTGCCAGATGCAGCGGGGTGACGGCGTTGAGTTTCGTCATCGGCGTGAGACGCGAATAGGCGTCCTGGGTCGCAAGGCGCGGCAATGCCAGAACGCTGACGAGATGCACGATGCCGCCCAGCAGCACGCCCGCGATGATGGTGAGCAGCAGGCGGATCATGGGCACCCCACCGTTGCAATCGACGGCATCGGCGCATCACGCTGTGTGCGCGTCGCGACGCCAACCGGTGTGTCGTAAAGCCGGAGCATCAGCGCATAACGCTCGATGCCTCCGGTGGGTAGCCAGTTTCCGGCGCGCGCTCTCGATGCCACCCGCACCTCGAACGAGCCATCGGTCCCGCGGACGATTTCCTCGCTGGTGAAGCCGTAACGCTCCAGCGAATTCGCAACCAGGTGCCCTTTCGAATCATAGAGCGTCAAGGTCCAGAACCGGGCGGCGGGCGTGACGCCGCTGACGACGACATCGCAGCGGCCATCGAGCGGTCGCTTGCGGTCGTCAGTCGTCGCCGAGAATGCGACGCCGTCGCCGGTTCCGATCGGCAGTTCGCCACTGCGGGCGATGGTCGCGCGTGAATACGGATCGACATCGGCGGTGCCGGTCTTGGGGCGGGCGGTCCAGGCGCCGATCGTGAGCGTGCCGAGATCGGTGCCGCGCGTCGCGGTCAGCCAAGTCGCGCCGAGGCCGACGACGGTGGCGACGATCAACGCCAGCAAGGTGATGAATATCAGCCGCACGTCAGTTCTTGCGTGGCGAAGGCGTTGCCGCGCCGTACGGCGCAACCGCCGCGAAACTTTCCGGAAATGCGATCGAATCGCTGGACGACAACGGCTTGACGGGTTTCGCCGGGTCGACAGCGGAGGTTTTCCCAAGCGACCTGCCGGCATCGTCGAGCATTTTCTCCACGCGCACCAGAATATCGGCACCACGTTTGGTCAGGATCGGCGGCGGCCCCGGCTTGGTGTCCGCAACCTTGGCCGCGCCAGCCGCAGCGCCGGCAGCCGCCGGCGCCTTCTGGCCGGCGCCGATTCCGGCGATCTCCTTGATCTCGACGCCCTGATGCGCCACGGTCATGATGTCGTGCCATGTCTGCGCCGGCAGCGAGCCGCCGGTCATGCGATTGGTCGGCGAATAATCGTCATTGCCGTACCAGACCGCGCAGGTGAAGTTGCCAGTATATCCGACGAACCAGGCGTCGCGATAGGCGCTGGTGGTGCCGGTCTTGCCGGCGGTCGGAATGCCGTCGAGCGCGGCGCGGCGCGCGGTACCCTCGCTGACGACATGGCTCATCATGCCCGCCATGTCGGCCGCGACGGACGCCGGAATGGCTTGAAGCGGCTTCTTGCCGTCGCGGTCGAAGCGCCAGACCAGATCGCCGGCGCCGGTGCGAACTTCCAGCACCGCATGCGGCACTACCGATTTGCCCTTGTTGGGGAAGGTCGCATAGGCCACGGCATGTTCAAGCACGGTGACTTCGTCGGCGCCGATCGGCAGCGATGGTGTATCCGGCAGCGGCGCCTTGATGCCGAAGCGGCGTGCCACCTCCACGATCTTGGCGCGGCCGATCTTGGCCGGGTTCGGCGACTTGCCGCCGAGGGCGATCGATAGCTTCACCGGAATGACGTTGATCGAGCGGGTGATCGCCTGCGTCAGCGTCACCGGGCCTGAGTAGGAATGGCCGTAATTCTGCGGGCACCAATTGCCGATGCAGACCGGGCCGTCGACCACGATCGAGTTCGGCGTGAAGCCGTTCATCAGCGCCGTCGTGTAGACATAGGGCTTGAACGACGAGCCGGGTTGCCGGTAGGCGTCCACCGCACGGTTGAACTGGCTGGCGCCATAGTCGCGTCCACCCACCATCGCGCGGATGCCGCCATCGAGATCGCTGACCACGGTCGCAGCCTGGGTCGCGTGATAGTCGCGGCCGAACTGGCGCAACTGGTTTTCGATGGCTTCCTCGGCGCCGCGCTGCACGTTCATGTCGATCGCGGCGCGGACCACGAACACGCGTTCAGTGTAGGATTTCGGAAACGTATCGACCAGCCTGCGCATCTCGTCGAACGCCCAGTCGAGATAATAGTTCGGCGAATTCTCGTCACGGCGGTCGACCGCATTGGCCGGATTGCGGCGTGCGCCGAACACCTGGCCTTCGGTCATGAAGCCGGCATCGACCAGATTGTCCAGCACCACGTTGGCGCGGGCGCGGGCGGCGGGCAGGTTGATGTGCGGCGCGTATTTGGTGGGAGCCTTGAACAGTCCGGCGAGCATCGCGGCTTCGGCGAGATTGATGTCGCGCACCGACTTGTTGAAATAGAAATGCGCCGCGCCGTCGACACCAAAGGTGCCGCCGCCCATATAAGCGCGATCGAGATAGAGCTTGAGAATTTCGTTCTTGGAGAGCCGCGTCTCCAGCCAGACCGCGAGAAACGCCTCGTTGACCTTGCGCTCGATGGTGCGCTCGTTGTTCAGGAACAGGTTCTTCGCAAGTTGCTGGGTAATCGACGAGCCGCCCTGCCGTACACCGCCGGCCTGCGCATTGGTCACCAGCGCGCGCGCCGTGCCGGCGATGTCGATGCCGAAATGCTCGTAAAAGCGGCGGTCCTCGGTGGCCAGCGTCGCCTTGATCAGGTTGTCGGGAAAATCCTCAAGCGGAATCGAATCATTGTGCTTGATGCCCCGGCTGCCGATCGGATTGCCGTAGCGATCGAGAAACGTCACCGCGAGATCGGATTTTTTCAGCCAGTCCTCGTCCGAGGTTTCGCGAAACGCCGGCACCGCCAGCGCCAGCATCAGCAGGAGCCCGCCGAGCGTGAAGGTCGCGGCTTCCGACAGCGGCTCGATGAAGACCCAGCGCTTCCAGCGGTCGACATAGAAGCGGTCCATGAAGGTCGAGAACCGCTCATAGAGCTCGCGCGCGCCGACAAGGGTCGAGAACAGCGTGGAATCGAAACGCGCATCCAGATCCAGACGGAGATGGTTGATCCGTCTCTTCCAATCGTCTGGGATGATTTTGCGCAACCTGTGCCCTTGGTCAGTTCGCAGCGCTCTAGCGCCCGGCTCGGGCACCGTCGAGACGTCTTGCGGGAATGTTGCGGCAAACCCAAGGCGCCTTTGCGCCGCCGGGAACCTCGACCGTTTTGTAGCCGAGCAGGGGTCATAAACCAATGGCCGAACGCACGATTTTGATCGGCAGGGCTAACGCCAGGCGGGCTTTTGCACCGCCGTCAACGCTTGCCGCTTGCACCCCTGCCGCCGCAGCCCCTAGAACGGCAGGGTTCATTGCTATTGAGGAACGTCAGGACCCATGACCGTCCGCTCCCCGCCGCCCTCGGATCAAGAGGGATTCTTTTGGAAAACCAAGACGTTGGAGGAAATGTCCAGCGCCGAATGGGAAAGCCTGTGTGACGGCTGTGCGCGGTGCTGCCTGGAAAAGCTTGAGGATGAGGATACCGGCAAGATCTACTTCACCCACGTTTCCTGCAAGCTGCTCGATGCGGGGCTGTGTGCCTGCAAGGACTATGCGAATCGATCCGACCTGGTTCCGGACTGCGTGCGACTGACGCCAGCGAACGTTCGCACCCTGAACTGGCTACCGCCGAGTTGCGGCTACAAACTGGTCGCGGAAGGCCGTGATCTCTACTGGTGGCATCCGCTTGTTTCGGGCGATCCCAATACGGTGCACGAGGCCGGCGTTTCGGTGCGCGGGCGGGTGCAGGGGACGGAGAACGAGATCGCGGACGCCGATCTCGAAGATCACATCGTGCAATGGCCGGAGCACTTGCCAAAGCGCGCCCGTCTCAAGAAGCGGCCACAATCCTGAAGATCATTCTCAAGCATCCGCTCCGCATCAACTGCCGGGCCGGCTCTCGCCTCAAGTTTTCACTCAAAGACGCCTGCGACGATCACTCGATTGCGATGACGCCTGCGCGGGACGCACCCATGCGCGCAACCCGCTGCCACGGTGAGGCCGCACCCCCTAAATTAGCGCCGAGAGCGATTCCTCGCGGGGCGCAGCCAGCCACGCGCATTTTTGAGCCAGATCAACGTAATCCTCCATGAACAAGTTTGAACGGCAGAGCCGGCAGCCGGCTGACCAACAGACATTGCCCGAAGCCATCGTGAACGAGCTGCCGCAATTGCCCGGTGAGGTCATCGACATCAGCGACGCGCCCCCGATCGTGCCGCGCGCCGCACTGACGCCAAGCGAGGTCAGCACCATCCTGATGAGCCTGATGCTGACGATGTTTCTGGCCGCGCTGGACCAGACCATCGTGGCCACGGCGCTGCCGACCATCGGCCGGCAATTCCAGGATGTCTCCAACCTGTCGTGGGTCATCACGGCTTACCTGCTGGCGTCGACCGCGGTGGCGCCGGTATTCGGCACCCTGAGCGACATCTACGGCCGCCGCGCCATGATCATCGCAGCCCTCAGCCTGTTCATCGCGGGCTCGGTGCTGTGCGCGCTGGCGCCGAACATGACCGTGCTGATCCTGGCGCGCGGCCTGCAAGGGCTTGGCGGCGGCGGCATCATGCCGATCGTGCAGACGGTGATTTCCGACGTGGTGACGCCCCGCGAGCGCGGCCAGTATCAGGCTTATTTCAGCGGCGTGTGGGTTGCCGCCGGAATCGCCGGGCCGATCCTCGGCGGCGTGTTCGCCGAGCACCTGCACTGGTCGATGATCTTCTGGATCAACGTGCCGCTCGGGCTCGCATCGCTGGCGCTGCTGCTGCCGAAGATGGGCAAGATCCCGGTATTTCACCGCAAGCGCAAGGTCGACTGGATCGGCGGCGTACTGCTGATGGCCTCCGCCGTGGTGTTCATGCTGGTGCTGACCTGGGGCGGCAACCGCTATCTCTGGCTGTCGCCGGCCATCATGGCGATGGTCGGCGCGTCGGTCGCGCTGGCATTCGCCTTCGTGTGGCATGCCCGAAATGCCGAGGAGCCCTTCCTGCCGCTGCCGCTGATGGGTGGAACTGTCGTGCCCTACGCAATGGCCGCCGGCGGTTGCGCGCTGGGCTCGATCCTGGGACTGACCGTGCATCTGCCGCTGTATTACGAGGTGGTCTATCATCTCAGCGCCAGCGAGGCGGGGCTTGCGCTGATACCGCTGGCCGCCGTTTCAACCGTCGGCGCTGCGATCGCTGGCCGAACCATGGCCCGCGCCAGGCACTACAAGCGCGTTGCGATCATCGGAACGTTGTGCTCGGCGTTGGCGGGATTCGCGCTCGCCCTGACAACGCTTCCGCTGTGGGCCCTGCTCGGGCTGCTGTCGGTCTTCGCGCTGGGCCTCGGCACGGCGTTCCCGGTCAGCGTGGTCTCGCTGCAGAATTCGGTGGCGCGCTCGCAAGTCGGCACCGTGACCGGCGCGATGAATTTCTTCCGCGCGCTGATGGCGTCGTTCACGGTGGCGGCGTTCAGCACCATCCTGCTGGTCGCGCTGGGCGCGGATATTTCGCTTGCCGGCGAGCATCGCGGCGCGGTGAATTCGATTCCCGCCGCCGACATGATCGCTGCGTTCCGTTACGTGTTTGGCGCGGCCGCGGCGCTGATGGCCGCCGCATCGCTGAGCATGATCCTGATGGAGGAGCGGACGCTGGCCGGGCCGGCCGCGCCGGCGGAGATGGCGGAGTAGGGGCGCAAGCCGCGGGCGGCGCCATCCTGCCGCGCTGGCTATCCACCGGCCGCGATTTGATCTAACAGCGGCCCCGGCATATCAGGCATTTGAGACGATCGACAAGGAGCTGGCCATGAGCAAACCCACCGTTGAGCAGACCAAGATGGGCAGCGAAGGCATTGCCTTCTGCATCGCACGGACCCTGATCGAGCGCGATCCGTCACTGAAGGCGCCAATGCGCGCCAACCTGCGCAAGATGTGGGAGCTTTTGGAGGAGCGCGAGGACCACGGCGCCGCCGACATGGTCGACGCCATGATCAAGGCGTTGAATGATCCCGCGTTCTTCAAGCCGTAAGGTTGCCTTCGCCGGTGTTTTGGAAGTTCGTCAGCACCGGGTCGCCCGGCATATTCGATGAAAGATCGACCTCGGCTTAACCTGTCGTTGAGCGTGTTCCTCAACACCCTGGCAACCAATGCGGCCTAGATTCCGCCGGCATATTGGTGCGGGAGAATCCCGCAAGGCGTCGACTGGAGTTTTGGATGCGACGGCTGCTTTTAAAATTTCTGCGCGACGAATCCGGCGCGACCGCGATCGAATATTGCCTCATCGCCAGCGGCATCGCGCTGGCAATCGTCGTCACGGTTCAGGGCATCGGCCCTCAACTCAACACCAAATTTACCTCGATCAACACTTCGCTCAAGTGAGTGCGCATCGGTCACCGGCCGGTTGAAACCGGCATCGCCGCTGTTGTTGTTTCCCGCTCAATGCCCGCATCACGCGATCCGCGCGGCTCGCCGCATTATCCCGCTTTTTTCGATCGGGCGGCTGTGCGCACCGGACGCTCCACTTTCTTCGGCGCTTCCTTCGCGCGTTTGCCGCTGATCGGCAGCAGCATCTCGCGCTGACCGGCGACGGCCTTGCGCGGCTTCTTGCCCTTGGCCTTTACCGGAGGGGCGGACTGTTTCTCGCTGGCAAGGCTGCGCTTTAACGCGTCCATCAGATTGATGACATTGCCGCTGGATTTCGGCGCGGGTTTCGCGGTCGGCAAGCCATTGCGTTTTTGATTGATGAGATCGACCAGCGCCAATTCATAGCGATCCTCGAACCTGTCGGGCTCGAATGATCCGGATTTCTGTTCGACGATGTGTTTGGCCAGATCCAGCATGTCCTTGGTGACCTTCACATCCTGGATGTCGTCGAAATATTCCTTTTCGCTGCGCACCTCGTAAGGGTAGCGCAGCAGCGTGCCCATCAGGCCCTTGTCGAGCGGCTCCAGCGCGATGATGTGCTCGCGGTTGGTCAGCACCACCCGGCCGATCGCCACCTTGTTCATGCCGCGGATGGTTTCGCGGATCACCGCGAAGGCGTCATGGCCGACCTTGCCGTCGGGTACGAGATAGTAGGGTCGGATCAGATAGCGATTGTCGATGTCGGACTTCGGCACGAACTCGTCGATCTCGATGGTGCGCGTCAACTCCAGCGCGATGTCTTCGAGTTCGTCCTTCGACACCTCGATATAGGTATCGGTGTCGACCTTGTAGCCCTTCATGATGTCTTCGGCGGCGACTTCCTCGCCGGTGTCGGCATCGACCTTGGCATATTTGATGCGATGGCCGGTCTTGCGGTTGATCTGGTTGAAGCTGACTTTTTCAGTATCCGACGTCGCCGGATACAGGGCAACCGGACAGGTCACGAGCGAAAGGCGTAAAAAGCCCTTCCAGTTGGCGCGGGGGGCCATGGGATACTCCGAAACGCGACTGACGACCGGTGACGATACCACCGAGGAACCCGGTTTCAAACTGACAGGGCCGGGAATCTTCCAACGGCGTTAACCGTGGCGGGGCCGGTTGGTTGCCTGGAGGGCGGGTGTTAGCGGGTCCCGGCAGCCGTCGATGGGCCCGACATCGCAGACCCCAAGCCCGGAACATCGTCCGGTATCCAGCGTTGCTTTTGATACCTCGCGCCGCAGGGCGTTCACAACAGCTGGAATCGAGGGCATCATGGCAACCAGACAACACGGTCACATCGTCGAAACCCCGACTGAAGCACGCCAGGCCGAACCGGGCCCGTCCGTGCTTGCCCTCCTGATGGTCTCAACCGGGCTCGCGGTGCTGATCCTTGGTCTCGTCTGGTTCGTGTTCTTTCATACCTGAGTCAGGGGCAGCGTCGATACGCCGCATAGCCGCGAATAGCGGCCTCCCGGTTGA
The DNA here is from genome assembly GCA_963727225.1 of uncultured Pseudomonadota bacterium. Taxonomy (GTDB): domain Bacteria; phylum Pseudomonadota; class Alphaproteobacteria; order Rhizobiales; family Xanthobacteraceae; genus Bradyrhizobium. The sequence continues at coordinate 21,012 of CAVSFN010000017.1, forward strand.
TGGCAGGGACAGATTGCAATAGGACCCTCGCATACCTTGCCGGGAATGCAGCCGCCGAATGAGCCTGACTTACGTCATTCCCGACATTCACGGCCGATGCGATCTGCTCAACGAGGGTCTCGCCGGCATCAGCGAGCATTCAGGCGGCGATGGCGGCACGATCGTCACCATCGGCGATTACGTCGATAAGGGCCCGCAAAGCCGACAGGTGATCGAACGACTGGTGTCAGGCTTAGGCGAAGATTGGCGGCTGTTTGCGCTGAAGGGCAACCACGACGCCATGATGGCGGACGCGCTGCGCAATCCCGCGAAGATGGCTTCCTGGCTCGGGAAGGGCGGCGATGCCGCGCTGGCGTCCTATGGCGGCGATCCCGCCGCCATTCCGGAAAACCACTTGGCATGGCTCGACGGACTGCAACTGATGCACGTCGACCGCCATCGGGTCTACGTTCACGCCGGTGTCGATCCCGAGGTTCCGCTGGCCCAGCAGAGCGAAGCGACGCTGTTGTGGAAGCGCTATCCGAAGGGGTTCCCTGGCGGCTTCGGCGGACTTCACGTCGTTCACGGTCACGATAATTCTCCCGAGGGCCCGTTATTGTTTGAGGGCCGCACCAACCTCGATACGCTTGCCTGGCGGACCGGGCGCCTGGTGATCGGGGTGTTCGACGATGACAGGCCCGGGGGTCCCGTCGATTTCTATGGTGATCAGGGGATCGCCGGCCGGGCGTTAGCCGGGCTTGCAATATCCGGCATCGCCGACATTTGGGGCTTTCAACTCAGCGTGCTAGGCCTGCATTGCAGCGCAACGCGGTTGTGAGAAAGGTTACGTGAAAGTAACAAGGCGGTGTCGGCCTGTTCATAGCCCGTTCACGCCGGTTGGGCTCATCTTGCCGGCGGATATCGTGCAGTTCATTTGCGGAGACTAGCTTGCGCCTGCTCGTTGTTGAAGATGATCCCGATCTCAATCGTCAGTTGACAACGGCGCTGACCGACGCCGGATATGTGGTCGATCGCGCGTTCGATGGCGAGGAGGGGCATTTTCTCGGCGACAGCGAACCTTACGACGCCGTGGTGCTCGACATCGGCCTGCCGAAGATGGACGGCATTTCGGTGCTGGAGGCATGGCGCCGCAACGGCCGTGTGATGCCGGTCCTGATCCTTACCGCGCGCGACCGCTGGAGCGACAAGGTGCAGGGTTTCGATGCCGGCGCCGACGACTATGTCGCCAAGCCGTTTCATTTGGAGGAAATCCTGGCGCGGATCCGCGCGCTGCTGCGCCGTTCCACCGGCCACGCCCAGTCCGAGTTGATCTGCGGTCCGGTGTCGCTGGATACCCGCACCAACCGGGTCAGCGTGTCGGGCAATCCGATCAAGATGACCTCGCACGAATATCGGCTGCTGGCCTATCTCATGCACCACACCGGACGCGTGGTGTCGCGCACCGAATTGGTCGAACATCTTTACGATCAGGATTTCGATCGCAACTCCAATACCATCGAAGTATTTGTCGGCCGCATCCGCAAGAAGCTGGAGGTTGACATCATCCAGACGGTGCGGGGGCTCGGCTATTTGCTGACGCCGCCAACGCCGGGCACCTGACCTGGCATCGGACTTGGAGCTTGATCAAGGGTGTTGATCAAGCTCCGGTCTTATTGTCTTGTTCCAGCATGATCTTGTCCGCAAACCGGCATCCGTCGATCGGGTCGTCGCCCGGGGACATGCTTTCCGGGATCGTGCTCTGATGCGCGGTAGTTCACTCGCCACCCGGCTGTTTCTGTCGGCGACCGCGTGGGTGGTGGTGATTCTGATCATCACCGGCGTCGTGCTGTCGTCGGTCTACCGCGACGCCACCGAACGCGCCTTCGATCGCCGGCTCAACCTTTATCTGCGCACCCTGATTGCCGAAGTCGCAACCCCCGACGAGCCGCCTGACCATCAGTTCCAGTCGCTTGGCGAGCCGCTGTTCGAATTGCCGCTGTCCGGGTGGTATTGGCAGATCACTCGCACCGATTCCGAAAAGGCCGAGACGCGCGCGTCGCGCTCTTTGTGGGACAAGAAGCTGCCGAAGCTGGAAGAACACGGCGCCGACTTGACCGCGGCCGGCATTCGTCTCGGTTATGTCGACGGTCCCGAAGGTCAAAGCTTGCGGATGGTGGAAAGGCCGGTCGACCTTGGCGACGACGGCAAGTTCCTGGTCAGTGTGGCCGGCGACGCCACCGAGATCTTCGACGAAACGCGCAGCTTCGATTATTATCTCGGCGGCACCTTCGCCGCGCTCTCGATCGTGTTGCTGTTGACCACGATCTTCCAGGTCCGCTTCGGCCTTGCGCCGCTGAAACGCATCTCAGACGCCATCGCCGACATCCGCTCCGGCCGCGCCGAACGGCTGGAAGGCGAATTTCCCGTCGAGATCGCCCCGCTGGCGCGCGAGACCAACGCGCTGATCGATGCTAACCGCGAAATCGTCGAGCGCGCGCGTACCCATGTCGGCAATCTCGCCCATGCCATCAAGACGCCGTTGTCCGTCATCGTCAATGAAGCCTCCGCGCGTGTCTCCGATCCGTTCGCGAACAAGGTTCTGGAGCAGGCCGATGTGATGCGCGATCAGGTGGCGCACCATCTGGAGCGTGCGCGGATCGCTGCGCGGCTCACCATTATCGGCACGGTCACCGAGGTCGCGCCTGCGATCGAGGCATTGCGCCGGACCATGGAGAAGATCCATCGCGACCGCGGCATCGTCATCGAGGTCAAGGCTGATGCGCAGGCGAAGTTTCGCGGCGAACGGCAGGATCTTGAGGAGATGGTCGGCAACCTCGTCGACAACGCCTGCAAATGGGCGACGTCGCAAGTGTTCATCGAGATGCTGGTGGAACGGCCTGTTGCCCCCGGCGCGGGCCCGGTGTTGCGGATTATCGTCGATGATGACGGGCGCGGGCTGTCGGCCGCCGAGCGGGCGCAGGTCTCGCGCCGCGGCCAGCGGCTGGACGAGTCCAAGCCGGGTTCCGGGCTGGGCCTGTCGATCGTGGTGGACCTTGCGGCGCTGTATGGCGGCAGCCTCTCGCTCGGCAGCGCGCCGATCGGAGGGCTGCGGGCGGAACTGGTGCTGCCCGGCGTGTGAGGGTCGAATCGGTCAGGACAGCCGGTGTGGCTTCAATTTCGCCATTCCTCAACGACTTCTTAACGCCGGAGCTTTTATGATGCCGGTGGACGCGATTGTCGTCCGCGCGGCACAAGCATGCACACCGGGCGCATGAACCAGACATCGACCGAGCGGCTGAGGGATTATCTCGCGCAGCTTCCGCCGCAGGCGCAGGCGCTGCTGATGCGGGAGTTCGAGCGCGCCATCGAACGCGGTGAAGACCTCGCGGTTGCCAACTTCGTGCTCGAGCAATTGCGCAAGATCGTGCGCGGAGCCGACGAGGAGGCGCGGCCGCGCACGGACGATCCGGCACGGCTGCTGTTCCGTCCGCTGGAGCCATTTCTCGTCGAAGGCAATATTCCGGTACGGCCGGGTCAGATCCGCCGTGCGTCGTTGCTGGCGGTGTGGCGATGGCTGATCGGCGACGGCGCGCCCGATCAGGCGCGCGAATTCGAGACCGAGCTGGCCCGGATTCGCGAAACCGGGACATCGGCGGGTCTCGAAGCGGCGATCGGCAAGCTTCAGGGCGCCGCGGCGGAGGCGATCAGCAGGATCGCCACGCCGGTGTACGGCGACAAGCAGCGCGCACTGACACGCGTCGGTCCTCCGGAGGTGGTTGAGGACCTGCTCTCGATCGGCTCGGTTCTGCAGGCCCGCGAAGCGCTGGACACCCTCAACTACCGGCTGCCGAAATTCGTGCGGGGTTTCGCGGATTCGGAGATCACGTCGATCGGCGCCTCGCTCAACGCTCCCCTGCTGCAAACGCCGCAGCTGCTGCCATTTGCGCTGTCGCTGGTGATGCAGCGGCTCAACGCGCCGTGGCAGATCATCCGGCTTGCCGTCAAGATGGCCGCGTCCGACGACGAGATCCGTGTTGCCGCCACACCCTACGGCATTGCCGTCAGCCTGGCGCTATACGATCTGTCCTTCCGTGCAGCCAGCCTGCGCACCGATATCAAACGCGGCCATTTCGACAACGTCGCCGAGCATCTCAAGATTCTCCATGACGGCGTGCGCGGCTTGCGAACCGAACTCGATCTGCGCAACGAGTCCGCGTGGGGCAAGCAACTGGCGTCGATCCGTGCGGAAATTTCCAATGCGCTGCAATCGGAAATCGACAGCGTGCCTGGTCGTGTCCGGCGTCTGCTGCGTCAGCGCGCCGACAAGGATATTTCCGCCGGCGCCAGGGTTGATGCTGATGAGGTCGACGAAACCGCAGCATTGATCGATTTCGTTGCGGTGTGCCGAACCTATGCCAGTGAACTTGCGATCAACGAGGTCACGCTGCGCACCTACTCCGACCTGCAACATTACGTCGAGCAATCCACCGAGGCGTTAGTGCAATCGCTGCGCAGCGGCGACTTCAAGACGCGCGCCTACCGGCAGATGCAGGTCGAGGCGGCAATTCGTTTCTGCGACGTGTTGTTTGGTCACGATTATGCGTCCCTGATGAGCAGGGCGGCCGAGAATGCGCTGACCGGAGAACGCAGGCCCTCGCGGGCCGGATAAAAGGATTGTGAAACACCTGAATACAAGTTACGGTTGATTTCAGTCAGTCCTGAACGTACACTTTTGGTATGATATCAATCATTAACTTCGTCGAACTTGAGAACCGCGTCATTACGGCGACCTACCGGAACCTGATGATCAGGGCCAAGGTAGCCCTGGTCGATAAGGCCAGCGGTGAGCAACTGGCAGATCCGGTCACCACGATTGCGTCTCCGGCCCCCAACGGATCGCTGAGGATCAGACTACCTCCCTCCATCAAGCCCGGCATCTATTATCTGAGAGCGCTGAATGGGCACGGCGAGGCCGCCGCGCATAGCGTGGAGTTTTACGTCAGCTGATACCGGGCTTTTGTGCCGATCTGGCGATTTGTCTGCAATGGACATTTGTTAATTGCCCGGCTTGCCGCCGGTGGTGTAAAGCGGCGCAGCGGCGCCTCGATGTGGGCGTTGTTCCACCGGAAACCGCTTGATGACTTTGTGGTTTGTGTTCGCGCTGATGACGGCCGCTGCGATCTTCGCCGTGCTGTGGCCGTTGGGCCGCCGCGGGCGACCGCAAAACGATGGCAGCGAGGAAACCGTCTATAAGGATCAACTCGCGGAGGTCGATCGCGACCTCGCCGCGGGTCTGATCGGTTCCCCCGAAGCCGAGGCCGCGCGCGTCGAAATCAGCCGCCGTCTGCTGGCTGCGGCGGATAACCAGCGTGATCCACCTGCCGTATCGAACCTCAGCTTGCGCCGCTCCGCGGCGATCCTGGCCCTGGTGGGATTGCCGATCATATCGTTCGCGGTTTATCTCCCGCTGGGCTCGCCGCGCCTTCGCGATTTTCCGCTGGCGCAACGCACCCGCGCGCCCGACGCCACCCAGTCGCTCGACAATCTGGTGGCGCAGGTCGAGGCGCATCTGGAGAAAAATCCAACTGATGGCCGCGGCTGGAATGTGCTCGCGCCGGTGCTGTCGAGACTCGGCCGCTTCGACGAAGCGGCGCGGGCCTATCGCAATTCGATCACCTATGGTGGCGACAGTGCCGACCGCCGGGCCGATCTCGGCGAAGCCCTCGCCGGCGCGGCGGGGGGCGTCGTCACATCGGAGGCGAGGGCCGAATTCGACCGCGCCATCGCCATGAAGGCGGACGAGCCCAAGGCGAATTACTTCCTCGGCCTTGCCGCCGAGCAGGACGGCCGGACCGCAGAGGCCGCATCGATCTGGCGTTCGATACTCGCAAAAGCGCCACCGGATGCCCCGTGGCGTCCGTTGGTTCAGGCGGCGTTGGGCCGGGTCGGCGGTTCCGGCGCTCCGGCGCTGTCCGATGACGCCATGGCTACCGCAAAAGACATGAATGAAGCCGATCGCGGCGCGATGATTCGTGGCATGGTGGATCGCCTCGCCAGCCGATTGAAGCAGAACGGTGACGACGTCGAGGGATGGCTGCGGCTGGTGCGGGCCTATATGGTGATGGGCGATCGCGACAAGGCGAAAAGCGCGCTGACCGACGCCCGTCAGGCCGTCGCCAATGACGCCGAGCGGCTGCGACAATTGAACGAGGGCCTGAAAGATCTCGGGCTTGACGGATAGGCATGATGGAAAGTGTGAAGCAACTCCCGGATCGCATCATTCTCGAGCTCGAAGAGCACGCATGACGCGCAGGCAACGGCGGCTGACAATGATCGGTGGCTCGCTCGCGGTGCTCGCGGTTGCGGCAGCGCTGGTGCTGAACGCGATGCGCGATTCAATTGTATTTTTCTCGACGCCGGCGGCGGTAGCCGAAAAGCACATTCCGGCGGGCAAGCGGTTCCGTCTTGGCGGTCTCGTGCAGCCAGGGTCGCTGGTGCGCGGCGAGGATCTTGCGGTCAGGTTCCTGGTCGCCGACGACAGCGCCACCTTGCCGGTTTCCTACAAGGGAATTCTTCCGGATCTGTTCCGCGAAGGGCAGGGCGTGGTCGCCGAAGGCGCGCTCGATACATCCGGCGTTTTCAGGGCCGACACCGTGCTTGCCAAGCACGACGAGACCTATATGCCGAAGGATGTCGCCGACGCGCTGAAGAAGCAGGGGCATTGGAAAGACAGTTACGGCGCCAAGGCAGCGGGAACCCCCGAAAAGCCAGGTGCTGCGCAACGCGCATCGCAGACGGATCAGGCCCCGCCGCGGGCGGACCGAGGTGCGATACAATGATCGCGGAAGCCGGACATTACGCGCTGGTGCTGGCGCTGGCGCTGGCGCTGATCCAGTCGACCGTGCCGATTTTGGGCGCGCGCTGGCGGGATCCTGCCCTGATGAATGTGGCGCGTTCCACCGCGCTCGCGCAGTTGCTGTTTGTCGGAGCGTCGTTCGCGGCGCTCGTCACGCTGCACGTCACTTCGGATTTTTCCGTCGTCAACGTGTTCGAGAATTCGCATTCACTGAAACCGTTGATCTACAAGATCACCGGCGTATGGGGCAATCACGAAGGCTCGATGCTGTTGTGGGTATCGATCCTCGCTCTGTTTGGCGGCCTTGTGGCGGCCTTTGGCAATAATCTGCCATTGTCGCTGCGCGCGCATGTGCTGGCGGTGCAGGCCTGGATTGCCAGTGCGTTCTACCTGTTCATCCTGATCACATCGAACCCTTTCCTGCGCATCGCCAATCCGCCGATCGAGGGCCGTGACCTCAATCCGGTGCTGCAGGATATCGGCCTCGCCGTGCATCCACCGATGCTCTATCTCGGTTATGTCGGCTTTTCGATCTCGTTTTCGTTCGCTGTCGCTGCCTTGCTCGAGGGTCGGATCGACGCCGCATGGGCGCGATGGGTGCGGCCGTGGACGCTGCTGGCGTGGATATTCCTCACGCTCGGCATCGCGATGGGCTCGTACTGGGCCTATTACGAACTCGGTTGGGGCGGCTGGTGGTTCTGGGATCCGGTCGAGAACGCTTCGCTGATGCCGTGGCTTGCCGGCACCGCGCTGCTGCATTCCGCGGTCGTGATGGAAAAGCGCAATGCGCTCAAGGTCTGGACCATCCTGCTGTCGATCCTGACATTCTCGCTGTCGCTGCTCGGCACCTTCCTGGTGCGCTCCGGCGTGCTGACGTCGGTGCATGCATTCGCGACCGATCCGACGCGCGGCGTCTTCATTCTGCTGATCCTCTGCATCTTCATCGGCGGAAGCCTGACGCTGTATGCGTGGCGCGCCCCGGCACTGAAGCAGGGCGGCCTGTTCGCGCCGATCTCGCGCGAGGGCGCGCTGGTGCTGAACAACCTGTTCCTGACCACCGCCTGCGCGACCGTCTTCATTGGAACGCTGTATCCGCTGGCGCTGGAAGTCCTGACCGGCGACAAGATTTCGGTCGGCGCACCGTTTTTCAATCTGACCTTCGCGCCCCTGTTCCTTCCCTTGATGATCGCGGTGCCGTTCGGGCCGCTGCTGGCCTGGAAGCGTGGCGATCTGCTCGGCGCTGCGCAACGCCTGGTGGCAGCCGGCGTCGCGGCGCTGGTTGCGATCGCGGTGCTGTGGGCATGGACGCGCGGCGGCAGCGCGTTCGCGCCGCTGGCGATCGGGCTCGCGGTATTCGTCATCGCGGGCGCGTTAAGCGATCTCGCCGAGCGGACCGGCCTGTTCCGCGTGCCGCTTGGAGCCGCGACGCGGCGTGCGCGCGGATTGCCGCGTTCGGCCTGGGGTACGGTATTCGCCCATGCCGGCGTCGGCGTCGCCTTGATCGGGATCGTCTGCGAGACCACGTGGAACAGCGAATATATCGGATCGATGAGGCCCGACGACGTCGCTGTCATCGCCGGCTACCAGTTGCGGCTCGACGGCGTGACGCAGCGGCAGGGGCCGAATTATCGTGAAATGGTGGCGCAATTCACGGTCAGTCTCGATGGCGAGCGGCTCAGCACCATGACGCCATCGAAGCGCAGTTTCACCACGCGGGGATCGACGACCACCGAAGCCGCATTGCTGACGCGTGGCGCAAGCCAGCTTTACATCTCGCTCGGCGAGACCGCCGCTGACGGCGCGATCGCGGTGCGCGTCTACCACAAGCCGATGGTGCTGCTGATCTGGTTCGGTCCGGTACTGATGGCGTTCGGCGGCCTGCTGTCGCTGTCGGACCGACGGCTGCGGGTCGGTGCGCCGAAACCTGCGAAGGCCGTGCGCGGATTGCAGGCGGCGGAGTGATGAAACAAATCCGTGTTTGCGTGCTTGCCTTGGCCGTGATGGCGGGATCGTCGGCCGCTTATGCCGTGCAGCCTGACGAAATCATGTCGGATCCGGCAAAGGAATCGCGGGCGCGGGATTTGTCGCGCGAACTGCGCTGCATGGTGTGCCAGAACCAGTCGATCGATGATTCCGATGCGCCGCTGGCGCGCGATTTGCGGCTATTGGTGCGCGAGCGGATCGCGGCCGGCGACAGTGACGCACAGGTGCTCGATTTTCTGGTGGCGCGTTATGGCGAGTTCGTGCTGCTGAAACCCCGGCTCGAACCTCACACGTATCTGCTGTGGCTATTGCCGCCGCTGGCGCTGGCTGGCGGAGGGTTCGCGCTGTGGATGTATAGCCGGCGGCGGACCAGATCGGCGACAGCGGAAGATCAGTCGTTGCGCCAATTAACGCCGGAGGAGGAAGCGCGGCTGGAACAACTTATCGCGTCGGAACCGTCCCAGGAACGGCCAGCTTAGCCTTAAGCCGTTTGCTGGCCGCGATAAATTGCATTCGTCATGCGATAAGTCGCTTGCACTCTCCGATAAACGGCTTTCGCCCTGCGATGAACCGTTTTCGCCCTGCGATAAACTGCCGCATTCATTCACCCCCTTTATTACAAAAGTTTAATTCGCCCGCCAGCGCACCGTAAGGCGGGAGGCCCCATCTTCAGGCCTCAACGTGCTCGCCCCCGCACCGCCAATTCAGGCTCTGGAGACTTACGTATGACCGACCGTCCCACCGATCTTTCGTCGCTGCCTTCCTATCAAGCGCCCCGGCGCTCGCTGTTCTCTGCGCGCAAGTTCGCGTTGATGGCCTCGGTCGTGGCCGGCCTCGGGGTTGCCGTCTATGGCTTCAGCCCGTCGCATGGCCCGGTCGACATCTTCAGCAGCCCCGCGCATGCGCAAGTCAACAACGAAGTCCGCAAGGTCGCGCAGCCGATCGGGTTTGCCGACATTGTCGAGCGCGTGAAGCCGTCGGTGATTTCGGTAAAGGTCAATATCAACGAGAAGGTCGCCAAGGATGATGGCGCCAATAAAGACGATGATTCGCCGTTCCAGCCGGGTTCCCCGATGGAGCGCTTCTTCCGCCGCTTCGGCGGACCGGATGGCTTGCCGCCGGGTCTGCGCGGCGGCCCGCGCGGACATGGGGGCGTGACCGGTCAAGGCTCCGGCTTCTTCATTTCCGCCGACGGTTATGCGGTCACCAACAATCACGTGGTCGATGGCGCCGACAAGGTTGAAGTCACGACCGATGACGGCAAGACCTACAGCGCGAAGGTGATCGGCACCGACGCGCGCACCGACGTTGCGCTGATCAAGGTCGACGGCGGCTCTAACTTCCCGTTCGCCAAGCTATCCGAGGGCAAACCCCGGATCGGCGACTGGGTGCTCGCGGTCGGCAATCCGTTCGGCCTCGGTGGCACCGTCACCGCCGGCATCGTCTCGGCCAGCGGCCGCGACATCGGCAATGGGCCGTACGATGATTTCATCCAGATCGACGCGCCCGTGAACAAGGGCAATTCCGGCGGCCCGGCCTTCAACACCGAAGGCGAAGTGATGGGCGTCAACACCGCGATTTATTCGCCGTCGGGCGGCAGCGTCGGCATCGCGTTTTCGATTCCCGCCTCGACCGTGAAGACCGTGATTGCGCAGCTCAAGGACAAGGGCTCGGTCAGCCGCGGCTGGATCGGCGTCCAGATTCAGCCGGTCACGGCTGACATCGCCGACAGTCTCGGCCTCAAGAAGGCTGAAGGCGCGCTGGTTGCGGAACCGCAGGCCAACGGTCCGGCGGCCAAGGCCGGTATTGAATCCGGCGATGTGATCACGGCGGTCAACGGCGATCCGGTCAAGGATGCCCGCGAACTCGCCCGCACCATCGGCGGCCTCGCGCCCGGCAATGCCGTGAAGCTCAACGTGCTGCACAAGGGCCAGGACAAGGTGGTCAACCTGACGCTTGGCCAACTGCCCAACACGATTGAAGCCAAGGCCGACAATGACAATGAGGACAAGGGCGGCGCCACCCGCGGAACCGATGTGCCGAAGCTCGGCCTGACGGTAGCACCCGCCAACAGCGTTGCCGGCGCCGGCAAGGAAGGCGTCGTCGTCACCGAGGTTGACCCGAAGAGTGCTGCCGCTGAGCGTGGCTTCAAGGAAGGCGACGTCATTCTCGAAGTCGCGGGAAAGAACGTGACCAATGCCGGAGACGTGCGCGAGGCGATCAACGCTGCGCGCGCCGACAACAAGAACAGCGTTCTGATGCGCATCAAGAGCGGCGGATCGTCGCGCTTCGTCGCCGTGCCGCTTGCGAAAGGCTGAGGAAGAAACACATGAGATCATGATCCGGTCCCGTTGGGCCGTGATCGGCAAGAATGGGGGTGTCGCCGGCATCAGTCGCCCCGCCGACGGCTCCCTCCGGGGGCGGGTCAAAAGCTCGCTCCCAAAAGTTCCTTCCGGTGGAATAATGCCCCCCTCTGTCGGAAGGTCAAAAGGGCGGTGAGGTCCCCCAGCTTCACCGCCCGCTTTTTTGCCTAACGGAGAGGCGTCGGGTCGCCTTGCATGACAATGCCGGCCGCGCCATGGTGACAGAAGGCTGACCCACTTGACCTCAACCGACACCCAGATGCGCCTCCTGATCATCGAAGACGACCGCGAATCCGCCGACTACCTGGTCAAGGCATTTCGTGAGGTCGGTTATGTCGCCGATCTCGCCAGCGATGGCGAGGAGGGGTTGGCGCTCGCCGACACCGGTGACTATGACGTGCTGGTGATCGACAGGATGTTGCCAAAACGCGACGGCCTGTCGCTGATCGGCACCCTGCGCGACAAGGGCAACCGTACGCCGGCGCTGATTCTCTCGGCGCTCGGCCAGGTTGACGACCGCATCAAGGGTTTGCGTGCCGGCGGCGACGATTACCTGCCGAAGCCGTATTCGTTCGCCGAACTGCTGGCGCGGGTCGAGGTGCTGTCGCGGCGCCATGGCGGTCCGGCCGAGGAGACTACCTACCGCGTCGGGGATCTCGAGCTCGATCGTCTTTCGCATCGCGTCGCCCGCGGCAAGGACGAACTGACGCTGCAGCCGCGCGAATTCCGGCTGCTGGAATATTTGATGAAGCACGCCGGGCAGGTGGTGACGCGAACCATGCTCCTGGAAAACGTCTGGGACTATCATTTCGATCCGCAGACCAATGTCATCGATGTGCACATTTCGCGGCTGCGCTCCAAGATCGACAAGGGCTTCGAACGGCCGTTGCTTCACACCATTCGCGGCGCGGGGTACATGATCCGTGATGGGATCAGATAAGATTACAATAATTGCCGCGCTTTTCAGGCGTATTGCTTTTAGATTGCCAACGATTTACCGCTTCTCCGAACCGTCAGTCGGCTCCGCAGCACCGCCGAAAAGTGAAAGCTCCAAACGTTGGATCGCTAAGATGACGAACGCGCCCGGTGCACCAACGACTGCCGTTCCAATTCCAGCAATCTGGCATCCATCATCTCGTCGCGCTTTGCCGCATCCGTGATCTTGCGAGCGGCATGAACTATCGCTCGAACGATATCAGCGCGAGCAATAACGCCCACCAGTTGATGGTCGCGAACGACGGGCAATCTTTTGATGTCGTTTTCTCCGATCAGGCGCCCAGCCTCTTCGAGCGGAGCCGTCTCGGTGATCGTCACAGGATCGGGGGTCATCGCTTCGCATACCTTGCGTTCCTGGAACCGCGCGGTTTCGCCCGCCAGGCTCGCCTGCTCTATCATCAAACGGAGCCAATGCGCCCGTGCCGTCTGGACATCGTTCTTTCCGCCACGCAGGAGATCGTGCTCACTGATGATGCCGACGACGCGGCCCTCGTTGGTTACGACCGGCAAGCCGCTAATCTTATGGTCGAGCATCAGCCGAGCCGCCGCCAAGATTGAGGTCTCTGGTGTAACCGTCACGACCTGACGCGTCATAAAGTCCGCAACCTTCATGGATGATCTCCCGACGGTGTCGATGCATAAATATTCTGCACGGGATCTGGACCGCGCGATGGCGCCGTTGAGTCGAGTCGATCCACATCATCAAGCGCCTGCAACAGCGTTGCGACGCGATAAGCCGCTGAGTGCCAGTCAGCCAGCCGCTGGTAATTGTCAACGATCCAGTTGAATGCTGTCTGCACCATCACGAACGCGGCTGCCGCTTGTGTGAGTTCGCCAAGCGTCATGGTCCCGGCGAGAAACTTGGGAGCACAGAGTACCCATGCAAATACGGGTGCAAGCAAAACATCGGTCTGCGAGACCATCGTCGTTCCCATCAGCTGCCGGCACAATTGACGCCAACGCAGAAGGACCTGGCGCAGCGTGTGCCAAAGACTGCGTTGGTCTTCCGGCCCGGCCGCAGCTGACGGTGTTGCTTCACCGATTTCGCGGATATGGTTGGCTGCCGCCCGCAGTTCCGCTTCTGCCTGGTTTTCCGCCTGGATCACCGAAGTTAAATTGCGACCGACGGCAATCATGATGGCCGTGAATGCCGTCGAGTAAACGATGACGCCGACCACAAGGTAAGCTGGCACGGTCAACTCGTGTCCGGAAAAGACGAGGGTCAGACTGCCTCCCACGGACCAAAGGACATGGATGAATACAATTGCCGTCAGTGCGGAAGTCAGCAACCCAAATGCCAAGTCGACGGGAGCGTCGGTCGCAATCCGCGCGTCGAATGAAATACGATATTCAGCGTTCTGGTATTCTCCGCTAACGAACTGGAGCCGCCGGTAACGATATTTCTTCAACCAGGACGTAAGGAGGCGGGTTGTGAGCCATTGGCGCCATTTGCGCTGCATCGTCATACGACCCCATACCGACACAACTGCGAGCGCAATATTCGAGCAAGCAAGTGGCATGAAAATGAGGGCTTCGTTCCAGAGCAACGCGCCGTCACGACGCTCGAGCGCATTGAAGAAATCGCGGTTCCAGTAATTCAACAAGTATTGTATTGTAAGCTGCGCAAGTGCGATCGCGACCAATGCTATGCTCAAGGGCCAGCTCAGGCGACCGGACCGGCCTTTCCAAAAGCCGGCTGCGCTGGACAAGAACCGAAGAAGCGGGCTTCCACGGTCACTTTCTGGTTCGCGTCGCTGCAACATGCGTGAACGGCCTCCGGACCAATAATGCTCTCTTGGAGCCACCGGTTGCATAGTATCGTCCCGGTCAAAAGGGGCGAACATACCTGTTCAGCAATAATTGTTGAGATCGGTACCCGCCGGCTTGATGCATGTCATGGCCCCAGATGTGAGATGAGATTAACAGGGTTTTCCAAGCCGCTAAGATATTCATTGTTTTGATACCCCATACGCGAGAAGGGCTTATCGATGGCAATAGGCGTTCATGACTTTTGTCTTCCCGACGAACTGGGACCAGATCTCAGCCGCATTCAGGCGTATTGGAATGGCTTGAAGCGTGGCGCCAACGACATTCCGTTTTGGGACGATGTCAAATTTTCATTGCGATCGCGGCTTGGGCGGGAGTCGATGCTGATAGATGTTTTTGATAACCCGCTTCGGTTCCGCTTCGATCTCATGGGAGCGGATTTGACCAGCTGGTATGGCGAGCCGATTGGCAACAGGTTTCTTGACGAAATTGGACTTCACGCGCCGTTCGATGAGCTCACCTTGCAATGCAGGGCGACTGTCGAGCACTGCGCACCCACTTACTATCATCAAGCAGCGGCCAGAAAAGGAGATGCAGGACATCCGGACGGTTACGCGCGCCTCCTGCTCCCGCTTTGGGGTAACGGTCGCATTGAGATGCTGCTCGGCGCCGTTGTTCTCGACAAGGCGGCAAAAACAAGCTCGGGTTAGGCGTTCGGCAAGAGAATATCGTGGTGATGAAACTCGCCGGTTCTTGCGATGGCTTCCAACCGATTATTGTGATCCGGAGAAGTGCATCCGGTCTATGTCGCGCTCCAGATTAGCCGGATTCGGATGCAAACGTCGAGTACAGTTCGCCGGAGCGGAACGTCGGGTGCATGCTTGACCCGGAAAGTTGGCTTGACGATGAAAAATCTGCCCTTGGCGAAAGTTTATCAGTTGCTTGAACCGGGCCCGGTCGTCCTGCTGACGACCGCCCGGAACGGCCGTGCCAATGTCATGACGATGTCCTGGCATATGATGGTCGAGTTTGAGCCGCCGCTTGTTGCCTGCGTCGTCAGCACCGCTGATTACAGCTTTGCGGCGCTGCGGGCGACAAAAGAGTGCGTCATCGCGGTTCCGGCGGTAGATCTCGCACAAAAAATCGTGAGCGTTGGCAATTGCTCGGGGCGCAACGTTGCGAAGTTCGAGAAGTTCGGCCTGACCCCGCTGCCAGCCGACTGCGTAAAAGCGCCTTTGATCGCTGAATGCTTCGCCAATCTCGAGTGCAGAGTGGTGAATAGCCGTCTCGTCAGCAAATACAATCTCTTCGTTCTTGAGGTGCTAAAGGCCTGGACCGATCCGAGACGGCGAAATCCAAAGACCATCCACCATCACGGCTACGGCAAGTTCGTGGTGGATGGCGAAACCTTCAGGCTCAAGTCGAGAATGCGATGATCCGCTTTCAAACCGATTTTAACCCCGCGGATAGCCAACAGTCTGCGCAAAGGTCACGAATTGCTGGTCGGGTAGTTTCAGGGCTTGACCGAGTTTCGGGCCGTCAACTGCTCCCCGAAATACGGTGGCGAGCCCTTCGGAGGCACAGAACAGATAGACGTTCTGGCCGATAAAGCCGGCATCGACCGAGGCATAGAGACGCCTTTCCACGAGCGAGATGTCGGTCATGCGTTCGCCGTGAGCGACGTACACGAGGTTGAGCGGCGCAGTGGCGACAAAATCCTGAAGTCCGGTCTGAGCGCGGAAATCTTCCTTCGCATACGGCAGCAGCTTGTGGGTCTTTGGCTCGTACAGCCACACGCCATCTGCCATCGCGAGATAAATATCGATCACCATAACATGGCGCCAATAGGGAGCCGTCCGATCGCCGCTCGCTGGGCGATTGACGCCAAACGCCGCCCATAACAGGTCAGACAGGACTTGCGGCGGAAGCTGCCGATCGGAATATTCGCGTGTCGAACGCCTCAGCTTTAGCGCCGCGGTCAATGGTTGACCGCCCTCGCTGCGCGGCGGCGGCAAATCTCTGGGCTTCAGCTCTTGCGCTCGGGCGGCAACAGCGGCGAGCGCCGAGCTGGCAAGAATTCCGGCACTGGCCTGGCGTCGTGTCATCATCGTGCTCCTCATGGGTGATTACGAGTAATTGGCTGATCGTCGCCTTCAGAATTGCGCGGCGAACCAGGGTTTCAAATAGCGGCAGCTTGTAAGCATTCTTGGTCAGCGGGGTTGCGCCGGCTAGTGCCGCGCGGCCCGCTTCACCAGCCGCGGGCGGGAGTCGTGCCCCCCGAAGTTCGAATCGGCGGAGCCACCGGCTTTGCCAGTTGCCCCGTCACAACCAACAACCCGCAGCGGCGATCGAGCGAATAATGCCAGGGAACGTTGGCGAATTAGATCGCCCGTTTCAATTGCTCATCCTCGGGAGAGTAAAGGTATGCGCCCGAGATGGGTTCGACCCAGCAAAGATGATCGTGAACCTTCCTGACGCCGGAGACGTTCTCGGCAGCAACGACTGCCGCTTGCCTGGATCGTTCCTCGGAGATGACGCCGCCAAGGTGTACGATGCCGTCGCGCACAGTGACGTTGAGCGCAATCGGCGCCCAGTCGGTTTTCTCGATCGCCGCGAACACGCGGTTGCGGATATGGTCATCGTCGGCGGTCGGATCCGGCACATCGCGAGCAAGGTTTGCGACCGCCCGCAGCAGGTTGACGCGTGTCACGATCCCGACCAGTTGCTCTCCGCGCAAAACGGGCAGGCGTTTGACATGATTCTTTTCCATCACCTCAACGATTGCTTCGAGCGTGGCATCTTCCGTCACGGTGAGGGGATCCGAGGTCATGATCTCTCCGACGTTACGGCCTTGCTCATGCACGTAATCGGTAGCAGCCCGACCTGGTCCAACCAGAAACTTCAGCCACGGGCCGCGTTTTCGCTGGGTTCCGATCTCCGCGCGGCGGATAAAATCACCTTCCGAGATGATGCCGACCAGCTTGCCGGTCTCATTGACGACCGGGAGTCCGCTGATGTGTTGCTGCAGCATGATATTGGCGGCATCGGCAATGGACGTGTCGGGTTTCACCGAAATGACCTTGCGGGTCATGATTTGATGTGCGCGCATTGATCTGCTCCGGATACCGGGTGCCCAAGAATATTGACAAACGCTACGCGGCTTGGACTCTAATGCACTTGATTCAGGTCAAATCCGAAATCGAGAGAACTCCGGCTAGAGCTTCTCACTTGCGCCCTGCTCCACGGATTGAGGAGTGGGTTGATGTTGAAGTCGTGCGGCGGGCGATTTGGGCGCAGTTCCCGCACTGTGCCCGCTCGCGCGTGCTCGCGTGAGAAGCAATTCCAGACGCGCGATTTCAGCGCGGCACGATCCTGCCCCGAACCGCATCGGGCTCGCGATCAGGGGAGGCAGCAGACGGTTTGCGTAGGCTCAAAAGATAGGCTGCCACCTGCCGCACTTGAAAGTCCAGAAGTTCGGGGTTCGGCATGCCGTCCGGGTTGCTGATGTCCCGATGCGTTGTGGCGAGAAACGTTTGTATTGTATCGGAGCTAGTGGTGCTGCGTCGAGCGATCGACTCGAATGACGGCGCCGGCGGCCGTGGAATTGGCTCGACTATCTGATCGGGGCCAGCGACATGGCAGTTCGAGCAAATGAGGGCTGCCAACTGACGACCGTTCTCCACGTCGTCGGAGAAGCTGGTGGCTTGCGGCGATTGCGCTACGGCAAGCGCTGAGCAAGCAACGACCGCAAAACAGGCAAGAAATAATCTACGCATCATGCCCTCATTTCAAGCTTATGATATGAACAAACGCGCGCGCTTGAGATGTTCTGAGGTAGATCAATTCCGTCCCTCAAGCTTTTTGTCGCTGCCGGCAACGATAGGCGATCAGCGCAAATCCATCTGTCGTATGACGTCGATCTTCCGCGGCATCCGCTAAAACTTTAAGGCAATGGTTGCGTATTCGGGCTGCAAACTCCGAACTCGGCGCGGGTTGAATCAGGCTCGTAGGTCTGAAACACGATGTCCCAGTCCGCCGAGTTGATGCCCAGGCTGATTTGGTCATTATAGCCGTTTATCGAGGTTACCGTGGCGGTGACATTATTTAGCGCCTGCGCGCTGCCATCCTGATATACGGTTAGTTCCTTGGCCTTTCCGTCAAACACGACCGAGATCGAGCGCTTCTCCGGCTCGAAGTCTGATTTCGACCCCACCTTGATTTCAATGTTGGTCAGAGTGCAATCGAGGCGCGTCGGCGCCGCGTTGGCGCCCATAGACGACAGCAGGAAAAAGGCAGCGGTCAGCGGGCCCACTCCGTTCGAAATGCGTGCGTAGAACCGACCATTATCCAGGGCAATACCGTTCATTTGAATAGATTATGCCGTCGCCGAGAGATCGGTTTGATGGAGATCAAGATCAGTTCGCAGCGAGTCTCGGAATTGATTTCGTCGCTCAATTCCGCGAATCCAAGCAGGATTCTCAGAAAATCGGTTTTCGAAACCTCATTCATAGCGCAAGGCCTCGATCGGATCGAGGCGTGCGGCTTTGCGCGCGGGGTAGAAGCCGAAGAAGATGCCGACAGCGGCGGAAAACAAAAAGCCGCCGGCGATCGCGGTAGCCGATATCGGCGCCGGCCAGCCGGTGACGACCGAGATGGTGATCGAGAACAGGATTCCCGCGATGATGCCGGCGATACCGCCGCTGACGCTTAGAAATACCGCCTCGGCCAGGAATTGGAACAACACATGGGAGCGCTGCGCGCCGATCGCCATGCGCAGACCGATCTCGCGGGTGCGCTCAGTCACCGAGACAAGCAGGATGTTCATGATGCCGATGCCGCCGACCAATAGTGAAATGGATGCGACCGCGGCGAGCAGGATCGCCATGACGCGACTCGAACCCTTGGCGGCCTCGGCGACCTGACTCAAGTTTCGCACCGAGAAATCGTTGGGTTCTCCGGGACGGATATGGTGGCGGCGGGCAAGGATTTCCTTGCACTGCACGATCGCACGCTCCACGTCGCTCGGATTCACAGCCTGCACGTAGATCTGATTCACATAGCCGGCGATGCGTGGCTGCAGATTGTAGGGATTGGGTGGCGTAGGGTAGGCCCAGTTCAGGGGGGTCTGCTGTTGGCTCGGGGCGGCGACACCGATTACCTTGCGCTCGGCGGTCGTGAAGGGAATCATGACAAGGTCGTCTTGATCGGTTCCGTAAGCGGATTGGCCTTTGGGTGCGAGAACTCCGATCACGCGGAGCGGCACGCCTTTGACCGCGATCACCGCGCCCAGAGGGTTTTCATCGGAGCCGAACAGTTGAGCGTAGACGGTCTGGCCCAATACCACCACCAACGCGGCCTTGCTTTCGTCGTCGGTTGAAATCCCCTGACCGACGCGGATTGCCCAATTAGTGATCGGGGGGTAGTTGGCGCTGACGCCCTGTATACTGGTGGACCAGTTCTGATTGCGGTATATTGCTTGTCCGGCCTGACGGATCAGATAACTTACGGTCCCGACCGCCGTAGCTTCGTGCCGGATCGCCCGGACATCGCCGATGGTCAGCGTCGATGCGCTGCCAAATCCGGCGCGTATGCCGCCGCTTGTGACGGCGCCCGGCAGCAGCACGAGCAGATTTGTACCGAGACTTTCGATCTGCTTGCGGACCGCGTCGTTGGCGCCCTGGCCCACCGCCACCATGGCGATCAGCGCTGCAACTCCGATGAAGACGCCGAGCATGGTCAGGGCCGAGCGCATCTTGCTGCGCAGGAGCGCTTGCGCCGCTGCTGCTGTGATCATGGCACAGAAAGCCCAGTAGCCCGTCGACGGGGCGATGGACAGACCACCGGCTTGCCTTGGAGGAAACCGCGACATTCCCGAGGACGCCCGCTTGGCCGCAGCGTCCGGTACGGTCGGCGCCCGGTTTCTTGTACGCTGATCGGAAATGATCTGGCCGTCGCGCATCGTCACCGTACGGTCGGCATAGCCGGCGATATCCTGCTCGTGGGTGACGACCACGATCGTGACATTTTGTTCGCGATTGAGCGCCTGCAGCGTTTCCATGATCTCGTGCGACGTGCGGGTATCGAGATTGCCGGTCGGTTCGTCGGCAAGCAGCACGCTCGGCGAATTGATGAGGGCGCGGGCGATGGCGACGCGTTGCTGCTGACCGCCGGACAGCTGCCCGGGTGTATTGCGCTCGCGATCACCGAGGCCGAGAATCCCGAGCGCCGCCCGTGCGCGCTCGTTACGGAAGCTTCGGCTCGACCGTCCCGAGGTCGAATAAAACAGCGGCAGCGCGACGTTCTCGATGGCGCTGGTGCGCGCCAGCAGATTGAAGCTCTGGAACACGAAGCCGAGCCGCTCGCTGCGGATCCGCGCCAGGTCCGGCTCTGACAATCCGGCTACATCAATATCTTCGAAATAGTAATGGCCGCTCGACGGCCGGTCGAGGCAGCCCAGGATCGCCATCAGGGTTGATTTTCCGGAACCGGATGACCCCATAATGGCGACGAATTCGCCGCGCTCTATCGTGAGGCTGACACCGCTCAGCGCATGCACGTCGACGTCGCCGACGTGGTAAGTCCGCGATACATTCTCGACCCTGATGACTGTTTCGGCCATTTCGATTGGTCCAGCTGTCACAGCCGCGGCGGCGGCACCGTGCTGCCCGAAGTCTGACGTTGCTCGGCTACGATGACCTGATCGCCCGGCTTGACATTTCCGGCCACGATTTCGACGAAAGCGTCATCATCGAGACCGGTCTCGACCGTTAATGCCACTGGTCTGCCATTGCGTAGCAGCCACACCCTTGCCCCGGAATCAGCGGACGGTGTGGCACCCGCCGGCATGCCGCTGGGCCGATAGCGCAATGCTTGGCTAGGCACCCTGATCACGTCGTGACGGTTGGCTATGACAATTCGGGTCGCCGCGGTCATTCCGGGCTGAAGCGAGAAGCTCGAATTATCAACGCTCACGACAATGTCGAAGGTCACTACATTCTGGACCGTCTGGGGCGATTTGCGAACTTGGCTGACCATTCCGTCGAATTTGCGTTTCGGAAATGCGTCCACCGTGAACGACGCCGGGTTGCCTTCCTTGACACCCCCAATGTCGCTTTCACTGACATTGGTATCCACCTGCATCATCTTGAGATCCGACGCGATCAGAAATAGGGTCGGTGTCTGGAAGCTCGCCGCGACAGTTTGGCCCATCGTTACGCTGCGCGAAACCACGGTGCCGTCAACTGGCGATACGATATTTGTATAGTCGAGATTGACCTGGGCTGAATCAAGCGCCGCCTGCTGCTGTTGAATTGTGCTTTGGTCGAATGCGATTTGGGCCTGTGCCTGTTCATAGGCATTCTTGGCCTGATCGAATACGTCCTGCGACACGGCATGGGATACGATCAGCTGCGCATGGCGCTCGTAATTGGTTTTAGTATAGCTGAGGTTGGCCTGGTCCTTCTGAAGCTGTGCCTTTCCCACGAGAAGGTTGGCCTTGGCTTGAGCTACCAGCGTCTCGTAGGGCCGCGGATCGATCTTGCCGCAGATTTGGCCCTTCTTCACTTTCGTATTGTAGTCGCAATAAATTTCTTGGATGACGCCCGATACGTAGGACCCGACGATGATCGTCAGTTCTGGGTTGACCGTTCCGGTTGCTGTCACAGTGCGGGTGACTGCGCCAAGTGCAACTTGGGCAGTTACGTAGTGGACGGTACTGCGTTCAGCGAAAGCCCACCACGTTCCGCTCGCAACCGCAACGAGCAGCAACGATGCAAGCCCGGCAATCAGCCAATATCTCGCGCGGCCCGGTTTATGCTTGACCGGAGGCATCATCGGAAGGGGAACGAGCTTGCTAGAAACGGCCCGCTCGCTCCCTGGAGTAATGCGTTCGTTCATATGATCCTGTCACCGTGTTTCGGGAGCGGTTCCGGCCTCCCTGCGGCCGTTCGTCACAAGTCCAGAATCTCGACGGGCGCGCGAGGCCTCGCATTTCAAGTGAAATGGCGGCGCACACCTTGACATGCGTCAAGTCCGGTCGCGCATTCGCACGCTGATCTTCATAGGACTTTGCCTGCGGCAGCATATGGCAGCCGCAAGGCATCCGCCGCGGCGCGGCAAGTGATCTTGCCGTATGCACGTTGAGCCCGTTTTGCAGAGCCTCTTGAATGCAAAAAGTCACCGCTGATAGACACCGACAAGGATCGCTTCGGCGATAGCGTGCCTGCGTGCTTCTCGCTCGACCTCGCTGCAGGACGGCCCGGCGCCGAGCGACAAGTGGTCGACCGAAAGCGCCAGCAAACGGAAGTGATAGCGATGCCGTCCATGACCGCGGGGCGGGCAGGGACCGCCGTAACCCGCTCGATGAAAGTCATTGATCGCTTGCCTGAATTGTGCCGCGCTGCTGCCATGGCCGGCGCCTTCGGCCAGTCCCGATTGGTCGGCCCCAATATCGTAAGCGGCCCAATGATGCCATTTACCTGCGGGCGCATCCGGGTCGTCACAGAGAAGCACGAGACTTCGAGTTGTCGGTGGTGCGGCGCGCCAATCCAAGGGCGGAGAGAGGTTTTCTCCGTCGCAGGTAAAGCGGCGCGGGATCGCCGAGCCGCTCGAAAAGGCACTTGAACTCAGCTGCACGGACCACCTCCGGATAAGCAAGCTGTCTCAATCGTGGAACGGTTTGATTGATTCGGATCAAGGCCGCGTCCGTTGATGCGCCCAACGGCGCATTGCGGGCTGTCATTCCAGTGATAAGTCCTTTTGGACTTCTTCGATCAATTTGACCTAACGCAAGGTCCGATTGATGTCCCGAAGTATTGTGAAATTCGTTCTGGTTGAGGAGAGCGACATGACGTCCTTTATTTTGATGGTAGCGTTTCTATCCATTCCGACGTTTCTGTCGTTCTCGGCATCGATGCGGATGTCGGGAATGCAGGAAGTTGCGGCGAGCAGTTCGCGGCAGCGGATTCGCTCATCAAGATCAGCGTAGCCACCGACTTTCCATATGTGACCAGTTTTGCTGCAGTCCCCATCGGTTAAAGGAACGGAGGCCTCAAATGCGCGCACATCAAATTATGACCCGCAAGGTCACCACGGTGAAAGCCGATACGCCCATCCTCGAGGCCGCAAACCTGATGTTGCATCAGCACATCAGTGGTCTTCCCGTGGTTGGAGATACCGGCAAGCTGGTCGGCATCGTCTCGGAGGGTGATTTCATTCGCCGCAGCGAAATCGGGACCCAACGAAAGCGAGGTCGGTGGCTTAAATTCCTCTTCGGCCCAGGCCCATCTGCATCCGAGTTCGTACGCGAGCAGGGTCGCAAAGTCGGAGAGATCATGACACCGGCAGTGGATCTCCGCACTGCGACGGAGGACATGTTGCTTGAGGATATCGTGCAATTGATGGAGCGGCATAACGTCAAGCGGTTGCCTGTTGTACGCGAAGAAGCGCTTGTCGGCATTGTGACGCGCTCTGACCTGCTTCGCGCTGTTGCAAGTCTCGCTCGAGATGTTCCGGAACCGACGACAGATGACGATCAGATTCGAAAGCGTGTGATCGCGTCGCTTGAGAGAAGTGAATGGCAGCCAGCGCAACTCGGCGTCATTGTACGCGACGGGATTGTGCATCTCAGCGGCATGATTACCGACGAACGCTTCCGGCGGGCGATTGTTGTCGCCGCCGAAAATGTCGGTGGCGTCAAGCTGGTCCACGACCACATCTATTTGTTTGACGCCACGTCCGGACTCTCCTTCAGATCGCCTGAAGATGAAGGATGGGCAAACGCCGGGTAGTGCGCGGTCTGCGCCATCTGAAATCGAACACAAGCTTCGGATGAGGGCCAGTTTCCCAAATCGTTTCCTGGGCAATAGAATCGGGTAGCGATTATCGCCGTTTCATTCGACCAAAGGTCGACATACACGATCTGCGCAGCGATGAAGGCGATATCGTAGTCAGCCATTCGATGGCGATCGGTCATTACAGAGTGATTCCAAGCGATCGAGAAACGGCCGCTGGCCGGCGAGAATCTTTTCTCGGGCGAGCGGAATGACGAACCACGCCGCGCGATCGATCTCGGGAACATACATGGTGCGGCCACTTCGCGGAGGCCATTCGATGGCGACATTGTTGCTGCGCATGCCGCCCACATCAAGATTGCCTTCCAGCGCATAGGCTTGAACCGTTTTTCCGGCCCGCTGGCGCACCCGGCCAAGCGGCCGGAGTGGGCCAACGGCGGCTATGCCGAGTTCTTCCTTGAATTCGCGCCGGGCCGCGGCCTCGGAGTCTTCTCCATCGTCCAGTTCCCCCTTCGGGATCGACCAGGCGCCAAGATCGCGGTTGCGCCAAAAGGGTCCGCCAGGATGGACCAGCAGGACATCAATGCCGGCGTCGCCACGGCGGTACATCAGGATGCCGGCGCTCTTGGTTGCCATGCGGTCTGCCCGGCTGCAGGAATGACGGAATAAATTGATCTGGCTCAAATCATTAGGGATAAAGTGGGCATTGTTATATTAAATGAATCGGCATCCCGGAGGTCAATTCCCATACGCGGCGTTCTTCTGGCCGGCGCTTACCGCTGCATCTGCGGTTGAAACGGCGTCATCCATTGCGGCGCAGTTCCTGGGGTTTGATGCAGACGGCGACCGTACCTTGAAGGAGCCGGAAGGCGCCACGCCCAGCGAGCTTGCGCTCGAGCTGCATACGGTCCGGCTTCGTGATTTTACTGTAGTCGAAAGCGGCGCTGTTCCCGCCCTCCTGTGCACACCGCTCGCGCTGCATGGAGCCGCTCTTGCCGACCTTGCTGCCGGTCACAGTCTTGTTGCTACCCTCCGCGGCGAAGGAATTGAACGGCTGTTCATGGCCGATTGGCGCTCGGCCAGTCCCGACATGCGATTTCTCGGAATTGACGACTATCTTGCCGATCTCAATGTCCTTGTCGATCATCTCGGTGGTTTGGTGGATCTCGTCGGGCTTTGCCAGGGAGGCTGGTTGTCACTGGTCTATGCTGGCCGATTCCCGGCCAAGGTACGCAGGCTCGTCATGGCCGGCACGCCGGTTGATATCGCCGCGGGGCAATCCGAATTGTCGGCTACCGCCGCGGCTACTCCCTTGGCCATGTTTCAGAGCCTGGTTGATCTCGGCGATGGCCGACTGATCGGGCGCAATGTCGCAACGCTCTGGGGTAACGACACCGTCGACGCAAATGATATCTGTGAATCGCTGCAGATGCTTGAGCCGACCGGCTCGCCGGAATTCACGCAGCTCGAAGCCACCTTCAACAAGTGGAATGCCTGGACTATCGATGTGCCCGGCACCTACTATCTCGAAGTCGTCGAGAAGCTATACAAGCGCAACGAGCTCGCTACCGGAAACTTCGTCGCGTTGGGACAAAAGATCGACCTCGCGCGCCTGCGGCTGCCAATGTATCTTCTTGCCGGTAGCGCTGACGAAGTGGTTGCCCCGGAACAATTGTTGGCTGTGGAGCGGCTGGTAGGAACGAAGCCGGATCGTCTCTGCCATCAGATTGCCCCGAGCAATCATCTCGGCCTTTTCATGGGTAAACGGACGCTCGAAGAATATTGGCCGAAAATTGTGCGCTGGATGAAGCAGCCTCTCCTTTAGGGGAAGCCTCGGGCGGCTTTGACATGCATCAACGCCGCTGCTGATGATAGCGGGCAATCTACCAACAGTTAGTGCTCCAGGAGGCTGATCATGAGTGAATTGAAGCTGCGTGACGATATCCTCGACGAACTCGCTTATGAACCCATCGTGGATCCAGCCCATATCGGCGTGGCCGTCGATCAGGACGTTGTGACGCTTACCGGACATGTCGCCAGCTATGCGCAGAAGCTGGCGGCAATATCTGCGGTGCGCCGGGTAAAGGGCGTGCATGAAATCGCGGATGAGATCGAAGTTCGCTATTCTTCGGATGAAAAGACGTCCGACGATGAGATCGCAAAACGCGTGATCAATGTGCTGTCGTGGGACAGCGTCATTCCGAGCAATGCAATCCAGGTCACGGTGCGGGATGGACTGGTAATTTTGACCGGCAAGGTCAACTGGTACTATCAAAAGAGCAGCGCTGAGCGCGATGTCCGAGCGCTGTCAGGGGTGCGCAGCGTCGTCAACAACATCGAAATAGAGCCGCATGCGAAGCCCGAGAACGTCAAGAAGAAGATCGAAGCGGCCTTGCGGCGCCACGCCGAAATCGAAGCCAAGGACATACGCGTCACCGTCCGAGACGATGATGAAGTCCTGCTCGAAGGCAAGGTTCGCAACTGGGATGAGAAATTTGCGGTCGAAAATGCGGCCTGGTCGGCCTCCGGCGTGAAGAACGTCAGGGACAAGCTGACGATAGTATCTTAACGATGGCTTTGACTTCGGCGTTATTCATGAGGCGAAGTGCATTTGTTTAGAAAAGAACCGAGTGATGATTTATGCGTCGCGGGACTGGCGTCCCGCCTATCACAGAACCCGGAGGATCTATGGATCTCAAAATTCCGCATGATGCGTTGGTGTTTGTCGGCGATGGCCGAAGGGCTCTGTTCTTGCGCAACCACGGCGATACGAAATTCCCGAATTTGAGGGCTGAGAGGGTCTTCATAGATGCAAATCCGCCCAGCCATGAGCAGGGCACTGAGCGGCCAGGCCGCATCAGCAAGGGATCGCGGACAGGCGGTAGAAGCGCCGTGGAGCCAACCGATTGGCACGTACTTGAGGAGCATCACTTCGTCCGCATGGTCGCCACGGCCATGGAAGGGCTTATCCGGGCCAGTAAGGTGAAGGAGTTGATTGTCGTGGCTCCCCCGCGGACCCTCGCCGAATTGCGGCTTGCATTTCATCCGGATGTGAAATCCTGCATTGTTGCGGAGATAAACAAGGATTTGACCAAGCATCCGATCTTTGAAATCGAGAAGCATCTCACGGGTGGCATTGCCTCGCACTAAATATGCTCGCGATGTGCATGTTTCACTGAGAGTCGCTACGCCTATTATTCAGTGGAGAGAGTGATGCAAACGCCGGTTGAAGTAGAATTCCAGGAGATGGTTGTCAGCCCTGCGGTTCAGGAACTGATTGGGGAGCATGTGAGGAAACTCGAGCAGCGCTATGGCCGCATTACGGCTTGCAGGATCGTCGTGAAAGGTCCCGGCCTTCGCCACCAAACCGGCGGCCAGTACGACATCAATATCCGTCTGGTGCTGCCCGATGGGCGTGAAGTCAATATTGGGCGGACACCGAAGGCAGACGAGCGACATTGCGAATTATCGTTCGCCATCAATGACGCGTTCAAGCGAGCACGCCGACGACTTCAGGATAACGCGCGGCGCATGGAGGGAATGATCAAAAGCCACGAAGGTCAAGCGATCGGCACCATCGTGCGCTTTGATCCCGCGGGAGATTTTGGATTTCTGCGCTCAGGTGATGGCCAGGAGATTTATTTCCATCGAGACAGTGTCCTCGACGGAAAATTCTCGAAACTGACTGTGGGTACCCGCGTCATGTTCGTCGATGAGATCGGCGAAAAGGGACCACAGGCCAGCACGGTAAAGCTGCTAGGGAAACACGGCTTGCGCGTTTGAACGATCTTCATGCGCATGCTGCGAAGCCCGCCGGAGCAAAGCCGGCGGTTTCGACCGATGCGCATTCTCCGTTAGTTTTTCTCATGGGCGTCGCCGACGAATACGCCTCTCGCTTTGATCACCTGCCAGATCAGCGGGTTCCACTTGTGGAAGACAGCAACAACCTCATCCTGCAGGAAGCCGGATATGATCTCGGGCGCCGGCAGGAAAACCTCAGGAAGAACCGTCGAAAAACTCGTATCCGAGAGGATGTTCCATCGGGAATGGCCCCCCATCAATGGAGATCGAAGACCATAGACAACCTTTCCAATCCGGGCCTCCCGAATGGCGTATGCGCACTGAGCGCAGGGTTCGACAGTCGAATATAGCGTGCAATCTGCCAAGTGCGTTCCTCGGATTTGTTGAGCTTTGGAGATTGCAACAATTTCCGCGTGGCTATTGACATCGTGATCTCGTCTGGCCCGGTTTGTCGATTCGCAGAGGAAGGCAGCATTGCTCGCGATTACAGCCGCAAACGGATATTCCCCCTCGCGGGTCGAGGATTCCGCCAATGCTATACAGCGCTGCATCATGTGCAGGTCATTATCTCTGTTCGCCTGGGGCATCTTGAATCTCTAACGTTCCGGGGACGTAAATGCTGAATGCTGGACATAGACCGGGATAATTGACTCAAGTCAAACACTCCATTCATCCGACGGTTTATCAAAATGTAATTTAGATGAGACACGCCGTGATCGAAAAGCCGTGATCGAAAATCACATGTGGTTGCCTTCCGCCGTCGGACCGATTGCCAGCCGCCGTTTGCGGTTATTCGCCTTGAATGGAACCGACGATCTCGGGCGCGATATCAGCAAGCTCCTGGTCCATCCGCTCAGCGCACATGAAGAGCGGGATTTTGAGGATGGCGAGCACAAGGCGAGAACACTCGACCCCGTTGCGGGGGCCGATGTCTACGTGATCCATAGCCTTCACGGTGGCCCCGACCAAAGCGCCAACGACAAGCTCTGTCGGCTGCTGTTCTTCATCGGCGCGCTGAAAGATGCCGGGGCCAGACGGGTAACCGCTGTTGCGCCCTATCTTTGCTATTCGCGAAAGGACCGCCGCACCAAGGCGAACGATCCGGTGACGACCCGCTACGTCGCGGCGCTTTTCGAGGCGGTTGGCTGCGACGCCGTCGTCACGCTCGAGGTGCACAACGAGGCGGCTTTCGAGAATGCATTTCGCTGCCGCGCCGTGGCGCTGACGGCGGCTCCGTTGCTGATTAATGCAATCAAGACAGCCGTCGGAGATGAGCCTCTTTGCGTCATCTCGCCGGATCTGGGAGGCGGAAAGCGAGCGGACCTGCTGCGGGAAGCCCTGGAAACGGCGATGGGCCGTCCGATCGGCAAGGCTTTTGCCGAAAAGCACCGCAGCGGCGGGGTGGTTTCGGGAGACCTGTTCGTCGGCGACGTTGCCGGCGCTACCTGCATCATCGTCGATGATCTCATTAGTACCGGTGGCACGCTGGTGCGGGCGGCGCGGGCCGCGCGCGCCCGCGGCGCCCGGCGAGTCCTGGCATGCGTTGCCCATGGGCTGTTCATGCCTGGGGCCGAAACGGCACTTGCCGATCCCGCCATCGATCGCATCATTGCCACCGACGTCGTTCCGCCATTCCGTCTTCCGGCTGGGCCGGTGCGCGACAAACTCGACATTGTGCCGGCGGCGCCATTGCTGGCGGAGGCCATCCGTCGGCTCCATGAGGACAAGCCGCTCACTGATCTCCTGGTATTCTGAAATTGCTTGAGAATTAACGCCGCCGCAGCTCTCGACCGGTGCCAAGTATGCGTTCGAGGCGCGCGGCATCGGCCGTGGCAAGCTTGAGATAGATCCGGGCGAGGCGGGGCCATTTCTCCGGCGTTCGCGGATTTGCATCGAGCAGATGGGCGATCGACAGCCGCGAGCGCAGCATCGCCCGATGACTGCGGTAGAACAAAAAAAGCCCGCTGGAGGCATCGTCATCCAGGGCGCGCGCCAGGCGTCGCCTGATCCGCTCGGCAGCCCACAAACCGCCGAGGCGTTCGCATTCCAGATGCAGGAAAGCGATTTCATCGAGAGGATCGAGCGCCCGCAGTTTTGGATCGAATTCCAGACAGTCGATGATTGTCACGGGCTCGCGCAGCCAGATGTGCTCGGGGCGAAGATCGCCATGGGCATCGACGAACCGCCGCCTGTGAATTCTCTCAAGCAGCAGGACGGAGCGTTTTGTGGCAAAGCGGCGCTGAACCTGGGCGATCCGCTCCACTTCACCTTGAGGAAGACCGAAGCGTGCGTCGAACAGGACGCGGCAATTGTCGTTAATCGCCTTCTGCCATGCAACGAGATAGAATTCGGGTGCAAGCTGAACGCGAAGCGCATGCGCGTAAAATGCGCCAAGCGTCGCCGCGACGCGGTCCACCTGAGAGGGCTTCAACCAGCCCCCGCGCAAAGCCGCTTCGAGCGTGTCATTCTCCTCAAGCCGGCGCATCACCACCAGCCAGTCCACGACGGGCCCGTCGCCAGAGATCGCGAGACCGGAGGTCGAAAGCGTGAGCGGAACAACGCCCAAATAGACATCCGGGGCCAGCCGTCGGTTCAGTAGATCTTCCGCGCGGGCTGCGTTCGCGCGCCGATCCAGGGTCGAAAAATCGAGATAGGCGAAGCGAACTGGTTTCTTCAGCTTGTAAACGCGATTGCCCGCCATGAAGACCCAGGACATGTGGGTCTCGCGTGCGACTACCTGCCCGGGGGCGCATGAATACGTCGCCGGGCAGCTCAAAAACCGGACTTTGTCACCGAGAGTAGGGGCATTCTGGCCGGAAAGGGATCTGCCAGCCTCCGGCGGCGTTTGCAAAGGCTTCATAAAACAAAATTAGTCGAATCCATCCAACCCCGTTTGATGCTGATCAAGATCCGTCTCTGGCGCGGGGGTAACATTTTTACCTCAAATGGAGTGAACGGCCCCATGCCGCAGGTTTCCGCGTTCAGCCGTAGTGAGGCTCAATCGAGCGCGCTATCGCGAGATGTGCAGATTCCGCCGCTCGATCTGGCAGGTGCTTTGACGCGTCCGGCTGGAGCTCGGGCCTTGGTTATCTTCGCGCATGGTAGCGGTTCGAGTCGTTTCAGCAAACGCAACGTTCAAGTTGCCGAAGCGCTTAATCGTCGACGTGTAGCAACTCTTTTGTTCGACCTTCTTATGCCCGACGAAGAAAATGACCGGAGGAAAGTCTTCGACATCGAGTTGCTCGGGCACCGCCTGGTCAACGTGGTGCGCTGGATCGCCGAGCAACCAGATGTGGGCAGTTTGCCCATTGGACTGTTCGGAGCGAGCACGGGCGCGGCCGCCGCGCTTGTCGCGGCTGGTTCGCTCGGTAATCGCATCGGCGCTGTGGTTTCGCGCGGCGGGCGCCCGGACCTTGCCGGCGACATACTGCCCCAGGTCAAGGCGCCGACGCTCTTGATCGTAGGCGGCGCTGATTCGGGGGTGATCGAGCTCAATCAATCGGCATTCGAACTCCTCGGGGGAGTAAAGAGTATCGAAATAATACCAGGAGCTACGCATCTGTTCCCGGAACCCGGTGCACTTGAAGCAGTCATTGAACTCGCAGCAGGATGGTTCGAACGCCATCTTGTCGTCGATCCAGCAGGCGCCAATCGGAGTGCGGGGCAATGATGATTTACCAGGACAGAGCGGATGCCGGCCGCAGATTGGCCAAAGCGCTTTCAAGCTACAAGGGCCGGCACCCCGTTGTTCTTGCTTTGCCGCGCGGCGGTGTCCCCGTCGCAGCGGAGGTGGCAGCAGCGCTCGATGCTCCCCTCGACTTGATCCTTGTTCGCAAGATCGGGGTGCCGACCCAGCCCGAGCTTGCAATGGGAGCAGTGGTGGATGGCACCGCGCCGATCGTTGTTCGCAATGAGGAGGTGATTGAGCTTTCAGGCACGACAGTGGATGAGTTCAATGCGGCGTGTAAAAGGGAACTTGCAGAGATCGAACGCCGCCGCCAACTCTACATCGGAGAGCGTTCGCGAGCGGAGATCGCGGGACAGG
The DNA here is from genome assembly GCA_963727225.1 of uncultured Pseudomonadota bacterium. Lineage (GTDB taxonomy): Bacteria > Pseudomonadota > Alphaproteobacteria > Rhizobiales > Xanthobacteraceae > Bradyrhizobium. The sequence goes on from CAVSFN010000017.1 coordinate 52,593, forward strand.
TGGTGATCGTGATCGATGACGGCATCGCAACCGGCGCGACGACAATGGCGGCATTGCAGGCGATCCGCATCCGGAAGCCGAAAGAACTGGTGCTCGCCGTTCCCGTCGGCCCGCTCGACACCATCACGCAATTGCGCAGGGAAGTCGATGCGTTGATCTGTCTGGAGACGCCTGAATTATTCGGGGCGATCGGCTATTTCTATCGTGACTTCCGGCAGGTTAGCGATCAGGAAGTCGTGGCCATTCTGAAGCGCTTTCCGGCCAAAGGACCGGCTTCGATGGCCTGAATTCAGGTGGACGGCTGCGACCCATCCCTATTCAATAGTCACCCAGCGATCGCCATTCTTGGCGTAGGATCGCTTGACGGCCGCCCAAGCGGTGCGGTGAGCGATCTCTTCCTGCCGAATGTCGCCGGCGTGAGCTGCGAAGGCATGGTTGAACGCGGCGCGATAGATATCCTGCGCATGCGGCGGAAGGTGATCGCGGACCGATACAGGAAGATCGATAATTGTGCGGTACGGCATGAATTTCCCCTGCGACGAGGGCTTGCGTGTCAGAACAGATCTGCTTCGAATTCTTCCGATGAATGGCCGAATTTCGAAAGCGCTTCTTCCAGATGGTCAGCCAGCATCGGCTTTCCCAACAGATAGGCGGCTGTCCGCTTGTTGTGCGCGCGCGCCGCCTCGGCTCGAAGTTCGCTCCAATTTTCGATGTCTCCGTCACCGCGTCCGAGCCAGACGAGGGCCACAAGATCGATTTGCTCGTCGTCGTTCAAGTCATGGATAAAGCTCGTTAGTTCAGTAAGTACCGGATCGTCGTTTCGGTTCTCCAGCACTGAACGCATGCCGTCATCGCTCGCATTGGAGCCCGAATCCGGGTCGGTGACACCGTCCTTCGCGTCGAATTGACGGGCTTTGGCGACAATAAAGTAGGCTTTTTCCGGCGAGATCGACAGAGTTGGAAGTTTGGCCATCGTACGCCTCACGAAAATTCAGGAGATGAAGCTTTATGGATGCAAGCAAGGTTTCCGACTTGAGCGAGATCAAGCGATCAGGAATTGGGTTATGCGGTAATGCACCGCCTGTTCTGATCCCGGCTGACGGCTCGGAGCCGTCGCAGACTGCAATCGACTGAACGAAGCATTGATCGCCAAACATGACTTGGGCGTCGCGACGCAGGCTCCGAATTTCAGGTCTATGCTGAAGTATTCCATGATCGACTTAGCGTGGTCCGCGTCTCGGACGGCGGCGATGGCGGAGGGAGCGAGGCTCACAAGCTTCTGCGAGACGCTGGCAGGCAGATTCGGGTTCCTCGCTCCGATCCGTGGCAGTCACATCGTGCATTCGTTGCGCTGGTGCCGGAGACGGAGGCGGCGCTGGGGATGGGCTTTGCGTTACTCCGAGATCTCGATGGTCGTATTTTGCAGCCCGTGGATCTGCACCAACTCGAACAATGATTTCGCATTGTCGGGACTGAGTCTGATGCAACCGTGGGAGACCGCGCGCCCGAGATTACGGATCTCTGTTGTGCCGTGGATGGCGTATCCGCCGTGAAAGAAGAGCGAATAGGGCATCGGAGTGTAGTTGTAGAGCCGGGAGTAATGCATCCTCTCCAGCTGATAGGGCTTGTAGATGCCGATCGGCGTCCGATAACCCCTGCGGGCCGTCGAAATCGGCCAGGTCGCAAAATCAGCACTGTCGATCGCAACGTTCATGGTCTGCTGCGATAGGTAGACATGGACAGCGATGCTCGCACGCGCGCTGTCAACCGAGCCGACGACCAGGATGCACGCCGCGAAAAGGAGAGTAAATGGAATACGGACATTTATGGATGGAGCGCGCCGCCAGCAGCCGCCGTATTGCATTGACATTCTCATGGGCAATTTACTCGGTTACGGATACTGACTTGCACCAGCGCGAACCGTCTTGATAAATCAGGATTTGGTAGAATGCGTGAGATAGATCAAGACAGGGCAAAATTCCTGCGCTGTCTTGTCAAGGAGCCTGGGCGCGATCTCCCGCCGCTATTGACTGGACCGCTAGGGCGGCCGCGGAAGCCCTGCAGGGATCGCGCCAGCAAGTTCGCGCTGCTACGTCCCGTTTGCCATGCAAAGCAAAAAGCCACGCTTCGTCGACTGGCTGCTCGTGGTAATCTTACAAGGAGTCGCCGCAGATCACATGGCCATCTCTGACTCAGTCGGCCGTTCTCTCTTGGTCTCCGGAATTTCGGTCATCGTCGCTTCGGTGAGCAACAGCACGCTGGCGACCGAGACCGCGTTTTCCAACGCGGTACGAACCACCTTCGCAGGGTCGACGATGCCGGCCTCGACCAAGTCGACATATTCCTTGCGCGAGGCGTCAAAACCAAAATTGCCCTGGCCACCCAGCATGCGCGCGACAACGACACCGCCGTCAACGGCCGAATTCTCTGCGATCTGACGGGCAGGCGCCTCAAGGGCCCGCTTCAAAATCTGAACGCCGGTTCTCTCGTCGCCTTCGCAGGCGGCTTCTTCCCGGCTGACCGCTTCAATGCATTTCAGCAGCGCCAGTCCGCCGCCGGGCACGATTCCCTCGGCCACGGCGGCCTTGGTGGAGTTGATGGCATCGTCGAGCGCTTCCTTCTTCGATTTCATTTCGGCTTCGGTTGGCGCGCCGACGCGAATCACCGCGACGCCGCCCGATAGTTTTGCGAGCCGCTCCTCCAGCTTTTCCCGGTCATAGTCGCTGGTCGTTTTTTCGATTTCTCGCCGAATTTGCGCAATTCGGCCGTCGATGCGCGCACGGTCGCCACCGCTACCGATCAGCGTCGTATTTTCCTTGTCCGCGACAACCCGTGCTGCGCGACCGAGCTGTTGCAGCGTAACGCTCTCAAGCTTTAGACCCAGATCTTCGGAGATAACCTGTGCACCGGTCAAAATCGCAATATCTTCCAGCATGGCTTTGCGCCGATCTCCGAACCCGGGCGCCTTGACCGCGCAGCCCTTGAGAACTCCGCGAAGCTGGTTGACGATCAGAGTAGCAAGCGCCTCGCCCTCGATATCCTCGGCCACGATCAACAACGGCCTGCCCGACTTGGCGACCTGCTCAAGCGGCGGAATAAGGTCGCGTAGCGCCCCGATCTTGTGGTCGCAAAGCAGCACGAATGGATCTTCCAGCACGGCCTCCATGCGCTCCGCGTCGGTGACGAAGTAGGGGGATATGAAGCCGCGGTCGAATTTCATGCCCTCGACGACGTCCAGCGTGGTTTCCGTGGTCTTGGATTCCTCGACCGAGATCACGCCGTCGCCGCCGACTTTCTCGATGGCGTCTGCCACGAGCGCGCCAATCGCGGGATCATTGTGGGCTGAAATGGTTGCGACCTGGGCCTTTTCGGCTTTGGTCTTCACCGGCCGCGACATGGCGTGTAGCGCCTCGATCGCAACTCGTGCCGCCCGATCCAGGCCACGCTTGAGATCGACGGCGCTGGCTCCTGCCACGACGTTGCGTACGCCATCGGCGAGAATGGCGTGGGCGAGGATGGTGGAGGTGCTGGTACCGTCACCGACGACATCGCCGGTTTTTTCCGCAGCCTGGCGGAGCACCTGGGCGCCGAGGTTTTCTTCTGGATCCTTCAGATCGAATTCTTTGGCGATGGTGACGCCATCATTGCAGACAATTGGCGCGCCCCAGCCCTTTTGAATCAGGACTGATTTCGACTTCGGGCCCAGCGTGACACGTACGGCGTCGGCAAGAAGAGTCGCGCCTCGCAATACTTTTTCGCGGGCGGCCGAATGAAACAGAATCTGCTTGTGGGCCATTCGTTGCTTCTCCGTAGAGACATCATGCTTGCCACGCAACCTCGCCGATCAAAATCCCTGATGCGGCGAGGTTGGATTTACTCATTTCGTGAATTCCGACTATAGAAAACGCTATGCTTGCAGCAGCGGGATTCATTGATCTTGATCAAGAAAATCCGCAATCAAATCGAATGGCAGCTGACTTTATGTCGAGAGCAAACTCGCAATGGGGATTGCTGCACGGGGAGACTCTGACCGTCAGCGAACATGATGAGATTCCGTGCAGACCAGGGGTATTCACGCCGTCGGCGTGCACCCTTCTTGGTCGGTCGGCAATTTCATCAATGGCGTAGTCAGTGCATCAGTCGGCGGCGGACACTTTTCAATTCGACGTTTGGTGATGCCAGCCTTGGTCGAAGCTGCTTCGCACGCCTATGTGCGCGCTGCCTCAGGAGCGGAGGTTGGGCGACCCTTGTGGAAATAGAGTTCCGCGATTTGAGGTGCCATGCGCTGCTCCAGCGCGCTACGTTTGATCTTGAGCGTCGGGGTAAGCAGTCCATTTGCGATGGTCCAGGGTTCGCTGGTCCACCAGACTGCGCGCGGCGTGGCGTAAGCCGGAAAGTCCTTCACAGCTTTCGCGATACGCCGAAGAAGGAAGTCCGCTTCCTGTTGCGCGGGCGACGACGCCGCGCCACCAGAGTCGCGCCTGAGCCCGGTTCTTTCGCGTTGCCACTGATCGATATTGAGGACAACCAATGCCGCCAGATAGGGACGCTGCTCTCCGATCACCATCGCTTGCTCGAACAGGGGGTCGGAGATGATGGCTGTCTCGAGATCTGCCGGAGCGATCTTCTCGCCGGTGGACGTGACGATAATGTCCTTTATCCGTCCGGTGATGGCGATGCGTCCGTTTTCGATGCGCGCCTGATCGCCGGTGTGCAGCCATCCGTCGGCCTCGATGATCCGATGCGTCTCCTCGGGCTTGTGCCAATAGCCGACCATGACGCTTGCCGCACGAACAAGAAGCTCCTGGTTCTCGCCTATCCTGATCTCGACGCCCGCTAGCGCCCTGCCGACGGAGCGGGGATCGTTGTCGTCAGGGGTGTTGGTGGAGACCACGGGCGATGTCTCGGTCATGCCGTAGCCCTGCAGCAGGTCGAGCCCCAGCGAGAGGAACAGGCGGGCGATCGGCCAGGCAATGGGCGCACCGCCGCTCACGGCGACACGCAGCCGTCCGCCCAACTGAACCAGAACCTTGTCGGCGACAATTCGTTTCAGGAGGAGCCACGCGAGCCGGTCGAATAGCAGGGGAGAGAGGCCATGCTGGCGTGCATCGAACCGACGTCCGCCCACGGCGAGTGTCAGGTCTAACCCCGCACGTTCGAGCCACGACGCGGAGGCCCGATGCTCGATAATCGCGGCGTAAAAACGTTCGTAGATTCGAGGCACCGAGATGAGGACCGTCGGCCGCACCGTTTTCAGGTCCTCAGGCAAATGCTGCGTCGACCTGGCGTAGGCGACGCATGCACCTGCAGCGATCGGGTGGTAATAGCCGGCGGTGCGTTCAAACGTGTGAGACAACGGCAGGAAGGACAGTAAGACGTCGTTGGCCTCGACGGGCAGGCGTTCCTGGATGGCTTTGACGTTGGCGATGATATTGCCATGGGAAAGCATCACGCCCTTCGGCCGCCCCGTCGTACCCGACGTATAAACGATCGCGGCGAGGTCACCTGGTTGGATGGCGACCTCACTTCGGTTCACGGCGCGCGCCTGTCCGCTTTGCAGCCATTGATCAAGCGTGACGATGCGGCTATCGGAACTCTTGAATCCGGCCGCACTCTTCGCGCAGATCACCCGCTTCAACCCGTCGAGCCGGTTACCCGCTGCAGCCAACGTTTCCCAGCGTTCAGATGACGCCACGAACAGCAGCGAAGCGCCGCTGTCCTGCAGGATGTAGATGATGCTTTCCGGATTATCGATGGCGTGAAGGGGCACCGGAACCAGGCCGCGCGAAAGTGCCGCCTGGTCCATCGCGACATGTTCGATGCCGTTCGGCATGAGGATGGCGATGCGATCGCCTGGATTGAGTTGCTCCGCATCGAGCGCCCGTCGGCACGCTTCCACCTTCAGGGCGATCTCGTGCCACGAGCAACCGATCCAGCGTTCCGTACCATCCTCGAATTGGCGATATGCTTCCTGATGCGGTGTCTTTTCGACACGCCAGCGGAAAAGCGCCGGCAGTGTTTGTATTTCATCGAGGCCCGCGGTAGCAAAAGAGCTGTGATCGGTGGAAGGCATTCTGGACGCACCTGTTGGGAAAATCGGGTCAGGGCAGTTTCGCTTAATATCTCAGAAAGATCCGGCTTTCTTTCTCATTGAAGACATTCAAGGATTTGTCGTTTTGATCTGCCTCAACAAGGGGCTCCCGGGTTCAATCGGTCCATGTTGGACCGTAACCGTCCGGCTCCCTGACGTTTTCGATCTGGATGTCCTTGCGGCCGTGGTATCGAACAGCTTTCGGCGATTTCCAATCAGTCCACATCGAACTTGACGCCCTGGGCGAGTGGCAGCGTGCGGCCGAAATTGATCGTGTTGGTGGCACGGCGCATGTAGGCCTTCCATGCATCCGATCCGGATTCGCGCCCGCCGCCGGTTTCCTTCTCGCCGCCGAATGCGCCACCGATCTCGGCGCCCGAAGGTCCGATGTTCACATTGGCAATCCCGCAATCGGAGCCGCGCGCCGACAGGAAGGTTTCAGCCTCGCGCAGATCGTTGGTGAAGATCGAAGACGACAAACCCTGCGGAACGGCATTGTGCAGCTCGAGTACTGCATCGAAGTCGCTATACTTGATGACATAGAGGATCGGCGCGAAGGTCTCGCGTTCGACCGGTCCGGCCTGTCCGGCGATCTCGACCAGCGCCGGGCGGACATAGAAAGCCGCATCCGCGCCCGCGAGGGTGACGCGGTCGCCGCCGGTAATGGCAGCACCCGCGGCTTTGGCTTCGGCGAGGGCGCGCTGCATCGCTTCGTAAGCGAGGCCGTCAATGAGAGGGCCGACCAGATTGCCGGTGAGGGGATTGCCGACCGAGACGGACGCGTAGACCTTCTTCAGGCGCTGCACGAAGCTGTCATAGATGCTCTCGTGAACGAAAAGGCGGCGCAGGGTGGTGCAGCGTTGGCCAGCCGTGCCCATTGCCGCAAAGGCGACGCCACGCAGCGTCAGGTCGAGATCGGCGGTCGGGGTGACCACCGCCGCGTTGTTGCCGCCGAGTTCCAGAATGGCGCGAGCAAAACGCTGGGCGAGCTTCGGGGCGACGGCGCGTCCCATCGCGGTCGAACCGGTCGCCGAGACCAGGGGAACCCTCGCGTTGTTGACGAGGGCCTCACCGATCTCGCGTCCTCCGACCAGTACGGTGGACAACCCGTCGGGCGCCGAGCCGCCATCGGTCTTGAAGCGCCTCAGCGCGCGCCCGAACAGCGCTTCCGTCGCCAACGCGGTGAGGGTGGTCTTCTCAGACGGTTTCCAGACGGTGCTGTTGCCGCAGACCAGCGCCAGCGCGGCATTCCATGACCAGACCGCGACCGGGAAATTGAACGCCGAGATGATGCCGGTGACACCGAGCGGATGCCAGGTCTCCGACATGCGATGTTCGTGGCGTTCGGTGGCGATCGTCAGGCCGTAGAGCTGGCGGGAAAGCCCCACGGCGTAGTCGCAAATGTCGATCATCTCCTGGACTTCGCCGAGGCCTTCGGACTCGATCTTGCCGACCTCAATGGAAACGAGCCGGCCGAGCGCGCGCTTGTTGGCGCGAAGCTCTTCGCCAAGCAGCCGCACGAGTTCACCGCGCTTGGGAGCAGGGACCAGACGCCATTCGAGGAAAGCCGCGTGCGCCCTTTCGATGGCCGAAGTCGCACCGGCAGCATCGACCTCTCTCACATGCGCCACGGTCTCGCCGGTGATCGGGGTCTTCGCCACCAGGGTGCCACCGGTGAAGCTGGTAGGTTCGACACCGAGCTCAACCAGAAGCGTGTCGACCTCGGCCTTGAGCGAGAGGTTTTCGGTCTGGGTCGATTGCTTGATCATATTGACGGACATGAGCGGTACTTCCGCGGGCTCGAGTTGATTTCTGTGCGGGGCCCGTTTCTTGACGCGCGGATCGACGCCATCGCGCTTCAAGGCGACCCTGTACTCGCCGGCCTTGTTGCGGGCGCTGCTCAACGTCAGTAGGTCGCCGGCCGCGCTTCACGGTCGCCGACCCTGCCGAACTCCATTTGCGCCCGCTTGCCGTCAACGTCGGTGAAGCGGAAGGCCACAGCCGATCACCGCTTTCGCGCACGACCAGATAAAGCCCCCCGCCATCCGCATGAACGCCAGCTTGCGGCGATTTAACTTGGTTCGAATTGAGTGCCACTTTAACGTTCCCGTTCCGCTTACCACTTACCGTCACGGATGCTTCGCTCGCGACGGTCAGTTGCACCAAAATCGAGCTGTTTTGGATGCATGACCGTCACGGATACATTGCAAGAGAGGGCCGCGCCAACTTACCGCCTTTTTCGCCAAAAAAGTGGCCGGCGTTCGGCGACTTTCGGCGAAGTCAGACCCAGAAAATACAGCTAATGGTTTGTAATTACAAGTAAATTTAAGAAGGAACGAAGGCCGGTGATAGCAGACGCAGCGCTCAGATTGGATATATGATCCGTGACGGCATTCGGTAAGCTCGTCCGCACCACTGCGTTCCGGTTGACGCTGGCCTACCTGTTTTTGTTTGCGCTGTTTGCCGCATCCCTGCTGGGCTATTTCGCCTGGAATACCCGCCGGCTGATCACCGAGCAGATTACCAGCACGGTGAACGCGGAAACCGGGGAGATCAGCGACATTTACGGCCGCCGCGGTTTGCGCGGCCTCGTCTTCACGATCGAGAACCGGGCGTTGCGGCCCGGTGCCAATCTCTATCTGGTGACCACGCCGACGGGGCAGGCCATCGCCGGCAATATCGGCTCGCTGGCGCCGGGCGTGATGGGGACATCGGGCTGGTCCGAGACCGCCTATCGTCGGCTTGACGAACAGGACACCGCCGATCACAGCGCGCTGGTGCGGGTCACGGAATTGACCAGCGGCTTTCGGCTGCTGATCGGACGCGATCTGGAGGAACGTCGGCGGCTGTTCGGAATTGTCGCGAAAGCCGCACAGTGGTCGATCCTGGTGGTGGTGGTGCTCGGCCTTGGCGGCGGCATCTTTGCCGCGCGGCGCGTGTTGCGGCGTATCGATGCCATGACCGGGACCACCCAGCGCATCATGGCAGGCGATCTGACCGGGCGGCTGCCGGTCGGGCGCAGCGGCGACGAACTCGATCGTCTGGCGGAAAATCTCAACGCCATGCTGGAGCGGATCGAAGCCCTGATGATGGGCCTCAAGGAAGTCTCCGACAATATCGCCCACGACCTGAAGACGCCGCTGACGCGGTTGCGCAACCGCGCCGAAGAGGCGCTGGCAAAATCCGGCAACGAGACCGAATACCGCACCGCGCTGGAACGGACCATCGAGGAATCCGATGGCTTGATTCGGACCTTCAATGCATTGTTGATGATTGCGCGCGCCGAGTCCGGGCAGGCGCGCGACAATATGGTCGACTTTGACGCCGCCGACGTTGCCAACGGCATTCACGAACTCTATGAGCCGCTCGCCGAAGACGATGGCATGACCCTCCGGGTCAAGACCGTGCCCGCGCCGCTTCACGGCAACCGCGAATTGATCAGCCAGGCGCTGGCGAATCTGGTCGAGAACGCGATCAAATACGGCAAGCCTGTTGCGGCCGCGCAGCCGCTGGGAGCGGACGCGGTCATCGGGGCCGGCAACAAGGATATCCTGATCGAAGCGCGCTCCGACGGCGGCCAGGTGCTGCTCAGCGTGACCGATCACGGTCCGGGAATCCCGGAAGCCGATCGCAGGCATGCGGTGGAGCGATTCGTGCGGCTGGAGGCGAGCCGCACCCAGCCCGGCTCCGGTCTTGGTTTGAGTCTCGCATCGGCGGTGGCGACGTTGCATGGCGGCGGTCTCATGCTCAGCGACGCCCGGCCGGGATTGCGCGCGACACTGGCGATCCCGGCGCGTGCGGCAAACAGTGACAGGCTTGCGGTTCAAACGCCGGATGTGCCACAGAAGGTGGCATGATCTCATCCGCGAAGGGCGGCGCGGACCGACATTGTCTGGCCGCGCGGTTCGTGGACGGACCGCATGTGTCCGTCCCTGACAAAGCCGAGCAACATCTGGCTGATTGGCTCGCCGATCTGGAGCCGGTGCAAAGGGCTGCGATCGGCGATCTTGTGACGCGGTTTCCGCGCGCCAGGACCATTCTCCTGGGTATCGCCGAAGCCTCTCCCTATCTGTTCGATCTCGTTCGCGCCGATGGCGGGCGCGCGCTCCGGCTGTTCGAATGCGAACCGGAGGAGCATCTGACGCAGTTGATCGAGACCGCCTGCCGCGAAGTGGTTACGGCATCCAGTGAAGCCGACGCGATGCGGCTGCTGCGCCGGATGAAATCGGAAGCCGCCTTGCTGATTGCGCTGTGCGACATCGGCGGCGTCTGGCCGGTGATGCAGGTCACCGCGGCCCTGACCGATCTTGCGGTCGCCTCGGTGCAATCGGCGCTGCGGTATCTGCTGCGGCAGGAAGCAGCGCGGGGCCGGCTGTCGCCGCCCAATCCCGATTCGCCCGAGGAGGATAGTGGTCTGGTCGTGCTGGCGATGGGCAAGATGGGCGCCGGCGAATTGAATTATTCCAGCGACATCGACCTGATCGTGTTCTTCGATTCGGCCGCGCCGACGCTGGCGTCGGATATCGAGCCGCAGCCGTTCTTCGTGCGCGTCACGCAGGGGCTGTCGCGGCTGCTGCAGCAGCGCAACGGCGATGGTTATGTGTTCCGTGTCGACCTGCGGCTGCGGCCCGATCCGGCCTCGACACCGGTGGCGATCTCGATCACCTCGGCGCTGCATTATTACGAGCGGGAAGGCCGGACCTGGGAGCGCGCGGCCATGATCAAGGCGCGGCCCTGCGCCGGCGACCGCAAGGCCGGCGAAGCGCTGGTCGCCGAGATCGCGCCGTTCGTCTGGCGCAAGCATCTGGATTTCGCAGCCCTTGCCGACGTGCACGACATGAAACGGCAGATGCAGACGTTTCGCGGCCAAGGCGAAATCGCGGTCGAGGGTCACAATGTCAAGATCGGCCGCGGCGGCATCCGCGAAATCGAGTTCTTCGCGCAGACCCAGCAGTTGATCGCCGGCGGCCGGCATCCCGAATTGCGGGTACGGCCGACGCTGGAAGCGTTGCAGGTGCTGGCGTCGAGCAACTGGATCACCTTCGAGGCGCGCGACCAGATGTCGGCGGCCTATGAATTTCTGCGGCGGGTCGAGCACCGGCTGCAGATGGTGGCCGACGAGCAGACCCACACGCTGCCCGACGATATCGAGGCGGTGGAGCGCTTCGCCCGCTTTTTCGGCTATCAGGACCGCGCCGCCTTCGCCCGGGATCTGCTCGGCCATCTCAACATCGTCCAGGGCCATTACAGCAGGCTGTTCGAAGGCGATCCGACCGGTACCGCAAGGCTGCCGCCCGCCGATTACAGCGCCGGTCCGGACGATCCGCGTTTGATCGAGCATCTGGCCGCGCTCGGCTTCAAGAAGCCGATCATGGTGGCCAAGACTGTGCAGCAATGGATGGTCGGCGATCTCCGCGTGTTCAGGTTGGAATCGACGCGGAATACCTTTGTCGAGTTCGTTCCCGCGTTGATCGAGGGTCTCGCCGACGCCGAGGAGCCGGACAACGCCGTGACCGCGTTCGACGGCTTCCTGCAGGCGTTGCAGCGCGGCGGCCGGCTGATCTCGTTGCTGAGCCAGAACCGCGAGCTCGTTGCATTGGTGGCGCTCATTCTCGGCGCCGCCCCCCGGCTCGGCGACATGCTGGCGCGGCAGCCGCAGATCATGGACGGATTGATCGATCCGCGCTTCTTCGGCGCGATGCCGGACCAGCGCGAATTGTCGGCGCGTCTCGCCGCGACCCTGAGGGATGCGCATTCCTACGAGGAGTTCCTCGACCGGTTGCGATTGTTCGGTCAGGAAAGCCTGTTCCTGATCGGCACCCGAATCCTGTCCGGCACGGTCTCCGCCCAACACGCCAGCGACGCGTTCGCCGATGTTGCCGAGGGTATCGTCGATACCGTGCATGATCTCGTGACCGACCGGTTCGCAGCCCAGCACGGCCGGATCAAGGGCCAGGAGACCGCGATCCTCGCCATGGGCCGGCTCGGCAGCCGCGAGATGACGGCGTCGTCCGATCTCGACCTGATCCTGCTTTACGATTTCGATCACGAACAGCCGGACTCCGACGGGCCACGATCGCTGCATGGCGCGCATTATTTCGCGCGCTTTACCCAGCGGTTGATCAGCGCGTTCACCACGCGGACCAATTACGGCGTGCTGTATGACGTGGATATGCGCTTGCGTCCCTCGGGCCGGGCAGGGCCGGTTGCCTCGCGCCTCGACTCGTTTGCCGAATACCAGGATCGCGAGGCCTGGACCTGGGAACACATGGCGCTGACCCGCGCCCGGGTGATTTCGTCGTCGCCTGAATTCCGCGCCAGGATCGAAACCATCATTCGCGAGGTGCTGACGCGGCCGCGCGACGCCGCCGGCGTCGCCGCCGATGTCGCGGACATGCGCCGCGCGGTGGCGCTGGAGAAGGGCGAGGACGATGTCTGGGACCTGAAATACGCCGCCGGCGGCATCGTCGATATCGATTTCATCGCGCAATATCTCCAGCTCGTTCACGCCGCCGCCAACGCGGACATTCTCGACGTCAATACGCTGCATGTGCTCGACAACGCCGCCCGGATCGGCGTGCTGCCGCAATCGGCCGCGGAAATCCTGCGTTCGGCGACACGCCTCTATCACGATCTCACGCAAATTCTGCGGCTCTGTGTCAGTGACAAATTCAATCCGGAAACCGCCGGGGACGATCTCCTGCGCGTGCTGGCGCGGGCAGGCGACGCGCCGGATTTTTCGTCGCTGGAGGCGAGGGTGCAGGAAACCCAGACCGAGGTGCGCCGGGTGTTTGAGGCAATGCTCGGCAGCGGGCGCTAGGGTGGGGAATGCCGGGTGCCCGCTGCAATTGCCCGTGTCGACGGGATATTTGAAGACCGCTTTGCTAGCTCTTTGCGGCTGGAAGGGCCACGGCGGTCCGCGCGGCGGAGCTTGACCGATACGCCGCCAGCGTCAGTTCCTGGGCGATCGCTTCGCGCATCGCGACCATGGTCGGAAGACGGAGCCGCTGCTTCGCCAAAGCATGTGAGGGCGCGTGAAGTTTGCGCAACGCCGATACGACGTCATCGATCGCGTGTCCGATTTCGGTTGCAGGAACCACCCGGTCCAGAAATCCGGCGACCACGGCATCATCCGGCTCGAACATTTCTCCCAGTGTGACGGTACGGCTGAGCCAGGCCGGGTGAACGCGACTGCGCGCCAGCTCGATGGCAAATCCGGGCGGCGAGATGCCGATCGCGACTTCGTTGAGGCCCAAGCGGTGCGTTCCTCTCACACCCAAGCGTACATCGCACGCCAGCAGCAGAAACGTTCCCATCGGGAATGCGTGGCCTTCCAATATTCCGACCGTGGGGCAGGGGTGAGACATCAGGTGCAAGGCAAGCTCGGCGCCGGCCGTTACCATTTCCAGACTGCGCTCCACATCATTGGCGGCAAAAACCTTGAGGTCGAAGCCCGCGGAAAAGATATCCTTGCGTCCGGAGCGCAGCACGACGATGGCCTCATCTTTTTCCGCTTGGCGGAACGCCGCACCGAGGTCTTGCAGCATGGCTATGGACATAACATTCACCTTGCCGTCGTCCATCGTGATCGTGGCGACGCCATCGGCAAGGCGGTAGGCGATACGGTCTGACATTTTGCGCTCCCTGGAATGGTTTCAGCGCGACGTTGACGGCCTGATGTAGACCACTCAATATAGATTTTCGTGAAATCTTCAGGGGGAGGACGTTGTGCCCGCCGTTCCCAAGCATCGAAAGCCGATCGTTGACGCCGCGGTCACATTGTTTCGACGACAAGGCTATGCAGGCACCGGCCTGAATGACATCGTCGATACCAGTGGCGCCCCCAAAGGCTCGCTCTATCATTACTTTCCGGACGGAAAAGCCTCGATCGCGGTCGCCGCGGTCGAGGAGGCGGGCAGGCGCGTGGCGGAGACGATGACGGCGCTCGCGGGCGAAACGCGATCGACGGCGGACCTGCTGCGCGCCCATGCGCGGCTTCTGTCCGGATGGCTGCGGAAGTCCGGATTCAGGGACGGTTGTCCGATCACGACTGTTCTGCTGGAGCTGGCGCCGAGGGATCGAGGGGTGGCCGAGTCCGGCAGGAAAGCCTATGCCGCCCGGATTGACGTCCTCAAACGAAAGCTGACGAGCGACGGATTTTCACCGGCCAGTACCGGACGTCTCGCCATCCTGTGTGTTTCGGCATTACAGGGGGCTCTGATCCAGGCGCGCGTCGAACGGAGCGGCGCGCCGATCGAAACCACGGCGGAAGAACTGGCGAAAATGCTGGAAAACGCTCGTCGGCCGGCTTCATGATTCCGGTGCAGGCCGCCGGGCTGTTCCGCCGAAAGATCCGTATATTGAAAAGTCCGACCGCAAGGCGACCGGCGTGATCCCGTTTATTTGCCCAGTATTTATTTGCCAAGTATTTTTTCGGCGGCGTTCACGACACTGATGTTTGGGTTGGCCGCGCAGAAGGTACCAAACTTCTTGGCATTCGTTACGAACACGTCGGTATCGATGATTGCCTCGTCCTCGTCGCCCTTGTACCAGCCATCCAGCCAGGTCAGTACCATCGATATTTCGTCCTTGTTGCCTTCAATGAACTGCTGACAGGTTACAGTGGATAGATCGAGCACGACGGCGTCGGCCGGTGCCGACGCCAAGGTCAAGCCAACGGCTGCAACGATCGTATAAATCGATTTCATTGACGCGCTCCCGAAGTGGCTGAAATTTCCGGGTGATGATATCATTGTCGATCCACTCGCGCCAGCGGATCAGGTGCCAGCACTTTCAGGAAACCTGCCGCGCCGTCACAACGACGTCGCATGCGTCGCAGGATGTTGATTTTCAAGAGACCCGAAGAGGACAAACCGTCATGCCGATCGATAATGTCGCCGACCTCATCGCGCAAACACTGATCCAGGCTGGTGTGAAGCGCATCTTCGGCGTGGTCGGTGACAGCCTGAACGGCTTGACCGAGGCGCTGCGCAAGCGAAAGACGATCGACTGGATCCATGTCCGGCATGAGGAGGTGGCGGCGTTTGCCGCCGCCGGCGAGTCGCAAATCACCGGCGAGCTTGCGGTATGCGCGGGATCGTGCGGGCCCGGCAACCTTCATCTCATCAACGGTTTGTTCGATGCGCACCGCAGCCGCACCCCGGTGCTGGCGATCGCGGCCCAGATTCCGTCCGGCGAGATCGGCGGCGGCTACTTTCAGGAGACCCATCCGCAGGAATTATTCAGGGAATGCAGTCACTATTGCGAGCTGGTTTCCGATCCGGCGCAGCTTCCCTATGTGCTGGAAAATGCCATCCGCGCGGCGGTCGGAAAACGCGGCGTCGCCGTGCTGGTCGTTCCCGGCGACATCGCGCTGCGCCCGGCGCCCAGGCGTGGCATTTCACCCAATGCCGGGCTGCTGCCGGCACCGCCCGTGGTTCGCCCGGCCGAAATCGAATTGACAGCTTTGGCCGACCTACTGAACAGCGCCAAGCGCGTCACGCTGTTCTGCGGGCGCGGCTGTGCCGGCTCCCATCCCAGCTTGATGAAGCTCGCGGAGATTCTCAAAAGTCCGATCGTGCATGCTCTCGGCGGCAAGGACCATGTCGAATACGACAATCCCTATGACGTCGGCATGACCGGGTTCATCGGTTTTTCTTCCGGCTACGCCGCCATGCACGCCTGCGACGTGTTGCTGATGCTGGGGACTGATTTTCCCTACAAGCAGTTTCTCCCCGACGAAGCCAGGATCGCCCAGGTCGACATCCGGCCGGAAAATCTCGGCCGTCGCTGCAAGCTCGATCTCGGCCTTGTCGGAGACGTCGGCGCCACCATCGAGGCGCTATTGCCGAAGCTTGTGCCGAAAAGCACGCGGAAGCATCTCGACGATAGCCTCGCGCACTACAAGAAAGCCCGTGCGGGCCTCGATGAATTGGCCCGCGGCACGCCCGGCAACAAGCCGATCCACCCGCAATATCTGGCGCGCCTGCTCAGCGAACAAGCCGCCGACGATGCCGTCTTCACGGCCGACGTCGGCACGCCCACGATCTGGGCCGCGCGCTATCTTAAGATGAACGGGCGCCGGCGCCTGGTCGGCTCCTGGGTCCATGGCTCGATGGCCAACGCCATGGCCCATGCGATCGGCGTTCAGGCGTCACAGCCGGGCCGGCAGGTGGTGTCGATGTCGGGCGACGGCGGATTTGCCATGCTGATGGGCGACCTCATCACGCTCACCCAGATGAAGCTGCCGGTGAAGATCGTGATCTTCAACAACGGCGTGCTCGGCTTTGTAGCGCTGGAGATGAAGGCATCGGGGTTCGTCGAAACCGGGGTCGATCTGCAAAATCCCGATTTCGCCGCCATGGCGCGCGCCATGGGTATCCATGCGGTGCGGGTTGAGGATCCGGGCGACCTGCCGAATGCGATCCGCAACGTGCTGGCTCATGACGGCCCGGCGGTGCTCGACGTGGTGACGGCGACCCAGGAGCTTTCGATGCCGCCGGCGATTACGGCGGAGCAGGTCAAGGGGTTCAGCCTGTGGGTGCTCCGCGCCGTGATGAGCGGTCGCGGCGACGAGGTTCTCGATCTGGCGAAAACCAATCTGTTGTCGCGTTGATTTTTTGCGCGGCCGTGATGTCATCTTTCTAACAACGATCGGAAATCATGATTCGTGCGCTCACCCTGTTGCTTACCTGCCAACTTGCCGGCAATGGCGTCGCCACCTCGCTGATTGTGCCGCTGCTGCTTCGGTGGCTTTAGGGATGCCGGCGATCTGGTGATTTTTTCGATTTACAAACTGCGCGAGGCTAATTGAACGCCATGCCACCGCTCATCGCGACCGTCTGGCCGGTCATATAGGGGTTGTCGAGTAGCATCATGACGGCTGTCGCGACTTCTTCGGCTTTACCGAAACGGCCCACTGGAATCCGGCTGACGAGGTTTTGCTGGCCTTTCATCATATCCGTTTCGATCAGCGAGGGTGCGACGGCATTGACGGTAATGCCCTCCTTCACGAGCCGAGCGGCGTAGCCACGCGTCAGTCCTTCAATACCCGCCTTTGACGCATTGTAATGCGGTCCGATCGAACCGGCACCTCGGGCGGCGCCCGACGAAATATTGACGATACGGCCCCATCCCTTGCTTCGCATCATGGGTAAAACGGCCTGCGTGCACAGAAAAACGGACTTCAAATTCACCGCGATCGTCTGATCAAAATCGGCCTCCGAGAGATCCTGAATGTCGCGGGTGATGGCGATTCCGGCGTTGTTGATCAGAATGTCAATCGACCCGAGTTCCGATTTCACGCGTTGAACCATCTCGGCGACCGCGTCGGATTGCGAGACGTCGGCGGCAATCGCAATCGCACGTCCGCCGGCCCCGCCGATGGCATGGACGAGTGCATTCGCCTCGCCAGCGCGCTCGCGATAATTGACGGCGACAGCGGCGCCAGCCTGAGCAAGCGATCGGACGATCGCTGCTCCGATACCACGGGAGCCTCCGGTCACCAATGCGATCCGGCGATGCAGGGTGCCTGTTGTCATGAACATCTCCGGTTAGCGCTTTATTGAATCTCGCGGCCGTCGCGATGAACGCCCAGGGCTGCGTCTGCCACGTTCCGAAGTCCGTGTCGTGGACGGGCCTGGCTCAACCAACGGAGGCCCGAATCTGCACCGGCGTCGACTTGTATGACGGCGTTCCGGATTTGGCGTCATAGTGATCGAGGGCGACCAGCACATTGGCCTCGGGGTAATAGGTGGCAACCGAACCTTCCGCGATTTTGTAGGCGACGGCCGTCAGGCGCCGCATGGTCCGATCGCTCAGGCCTGAACTCGCGGGGGTATCAACCGTGACATCGACGAGATCGCCGTGACTCAGCCCGCGCTTTGAAAGGTCGTTCTCGTTGACAAAGATCACGTCGCGGCGTCCCGTGATTCCACGATAGCGGTCGTTCAATCCATACATTGTGGTGTTGTACTGATCGTGGCTCCGGATCGTGGTGAGGGTCAGCGCATTGTCGCGGGGTGGATCTTCTTCAAGGCCGGAATAGACCAGGAAATTGGCCTTCTTGTTCGGGGTCAACCATTCGCGTTCGGAGGCCGCCACATACAAGCGGAAACCGCCGGGATGCTGGATGCGCGCGTTGAAATCCGAAAATGCCGGAAACACGCTTTCGATGCCGTCGCGGATTTTGCTGTAATCGGCAATCATCTCGGTCCAGCGCACCTTGGTGTTTGGAAGCGTCGCCATGGCCATCGCGGCGATAATCGCCGGTTCTGATTTCAGGTGTTCCGATGCAGGCTTGAGGCCGCCGCGCGAGGCATGCACCATCGACATCGAATCTTCGACCGTGACTGATTGCGGGCCGCTGGCTTGCATGTCGATTTCGGTGCGCCCCAGGCACGGCAGCAGGAAGGACTGCCGAGCCAGCAGCAGATGCGAGCGGTTGAGTTTGGTGGCGATGTGGACGGCGAGGTCAAGGCCCCGCATCGCCTCAAAGGTGGCTTCCGGGTCCGACATGGCCACCGCAAGGTTGCCGCCGAGACAGATCAGCGCTTTCGAGCGCCGGTCCCTGATGGCCTCGATGGCCTCGATCGCGTCGTGGCCTTTGGCGCGCGGTGGTTCGAAGCCGAAGGTTCTGACAATGCCGTCCAGCAACGCCTTGTTCGGAATTTCGGTAATCCCGACGGTTCGATCGCCTTGTACATTGGAATGACCTCGCAGCGGCGAGATGCCGGCGCCCGTGCGTCCGATGTTGCCGCGAAGCAGCAGGAGGTTGGCGATTTGCTGGACGTTGCCGGTGCCATGGCGGTGTTGGGTGATGCCCATGCCGTAATTGATGATGACGCGGTTAGCCTTGGCGTAGATGTTCGCGATTTCCTCGATGTCGGATCGCGGCAGGCGTGATGCCGTTTCGATCGCTTCCCAGGACGTGGCCTCGAGGTCCGACAGCAGCGCATCGATTCCGACTGTGTGAGCGGCGATGAATTCGCGGTCGAGCACGCCTCGACCGTTTTCCGCCATACTCCTGGCGTCGAGCGCAACCAGGGCTTTCATCACTCCCTTGAGCATCGCGACGTCGCCGCCGACTTTTACAAGATAATAAGAAGAGGCAATGGGCGTGGAGCTGAGCGTCAGCATTTCTACCGGGTCTTGCGGCGCCGTAAAACGTTCCAGTCCTCGTTCCCGCAGCGGATTGATCGCGATGATCGGAACCCCGCGCTTGGACGCCTCCCGTAGCGTCGTCAGCATGCGCGGATGGTTGGTGCCGGGATTGTGGCCGATGCAGAAGATGCAGTCGCTGTGATCGAAATCTTCCAGCGTCACCGTTCCCTTGCCGACACCGATCGATTCCGGCAGGCCGACGCTGGTTGCCTCGTGGCACATGTTCGAGCAATCGGGAAAATTGTTGGTGCCGAATTCCCGCACGAACAGTTGATAGAGAAAAGCGGCCTCATTGGATGTCCTGCCCGAGGTGTAGAACTCCGCCATGTTGGGATCGGGCAGGGCGCGCAGTGCCGCACCGATGCGGGTCATCGCCTCTTCCCATGAAATCGGCAGGTACCGATCGGTGGAGCGGTCGTAGACCATCGGATGGGTCAGACGACCTTCGTTCTCGAGATCGAAATCCCGCCAGTTCCAGAGCTCGCTGACGCTGTGTGCGGCGAAGAAATCCGGCGTGGTTCGTTTGGCCGTTGCCTCCCACGACACCGCCTTGGCGCCGTTCTCGCAGAATTCGAACGACGAGGTGTGTTTTGGATCCGGCCAGGCGCAACCCGGACAATCGAATCCATGAGGCTGATTCATGGTCAGCAGGCCGTGCGTTTCGTTGACGACGGCCATCTGTCCGCGAAGCGCGTCGGCTACAGCCTTGAGCGCTCCCCAACCGGCTGCAGCGCCCTGGTAGTCCTCAACCCCCGGGATTTCCTTCTTGGCCATGACCCGATCCGATCTGCTAAAGCATGAGCTTAACAGTAAATGGCGAACCGGCTCGGTAGTTCAATCAAGAAATCCAGGTCAATCAACAATCCGCGAGGCAGCGCGACGGCAGCTTCGATTTTCTAAATCTGTATGTCTTGAAATTTGTATGTTTTTTTACAACGCCGGATGGGATACGCGTGCGGTGAATCTTCGCGGCGTTTTGGCGAGCTGCCTATTTCAGCGTCTTAAGGGCATCCTGCACGTTCGGATCGAGGCCAGCGCCACCGGCATCAAGGTGTGCCAGGATCGCCGAACGCATCCGTGGATCCCAGAATTTCCGGATGTGCTCGGCAATTCCCGGCACCGCCTTGTCATGCCCCTGGCTCTTGAAGAAGGCGCCGATTTGGTTGGCCATATAGATCAGCCGGTCAGGCGACATGGGCGGCGGCTCCCTGGACGGCGATCTCGGCCGTAATCCGGCCGGGATGCGTGAACACTTCAAAGCCGTCGGCACGTGCAATCGCGGCCAGCGTGATGCCGGCGGCATCGGCCATTCGCACCGCCAGCGCCGTCGGCGCCGAGACGGCGACCATCAATGGTGCACCCATCGCCGCGGTCTTCTGCACCATTTCGACCGAGACCCGGCTGGTCAGCAGGACCATGCCGTCGCCGGCGGCAACCTTTTGCTGCGCCAGCGCGCCGGCGAGCTTGTCGAGCGCGTTGTGACGGCCGACATCCTCACGCAGCGCGACGATGCCCGCAGCCCTGGTCCAGAACGCCGCGGCATGCACCGCGCGCGTCGCGACATTGATCGCCTGCAGCGGCGGGATGCTCTGGATCGCCGCGGTAATCTGTTGCGGCGAGAACGATCCGCCCGGCGCCACGATCGCGGCCGGCCGAACCGCCTCGGCAATCGAATCGATGCCGCAGATGCCGCAGCCGGTGGGACCCGCGATATGCCGCCGCCGCTCGCCCAGCCGGTCCGCCCTGGATTGGGCCAGCCACATCCGCAATTCGATGCCGTCATCGAGGCTGCACGACATCGAGCGAGTCGATATCGTCAAGGCTCTGGATGATGCCTTCGTTCAGGCTGAACCCGATGGCGAAGTCTTCGAGATCCTGCGGCGTGCCCATCATCACGGCATAGGTGCCGCCATTGTAGGTCAGCGCCAGCGCGGTCTCTTCCGGAATCGCTCGCGCGCTCTCGCTGGCGCTGCCGTCGCGCCAGACCTTGCGTTGAACGGTGCGAACCGGGTCGTGCACGGCTACTCCGCGGCTTCGATGGTCGCCGCGATGCGCCTGCTATGGCGGGCCTGCTCCTCATAGGCCTTCTGCCATTCGGACGGCCCGTTCGAGGGCGAAATCTGCACCGCCGTGACCTTGTATTCCGGACAGTTGGTGGCCCAGTCGGAATATTCGGTAGTGATGACGTTGGCCTGGGTGTCCGGGTGGTGGAAGGTGGTGTAGACCACGCCCGGCGCCACGCGCTCGGTGATCAGCGCGCGCAAGGTGGTCTCGCCGGCGCGGCTGGCGAGCCGTACCCAATCGCCGTCCCGCACGCCGCGCTGCTCGGCGTCATGCGGGTGCATCTCCAGCCGGTCTTCCTCGTGCCAGATGATGTTGTCGGTGCGGCGGGTCTGCGCGCCGACATTGTATTGGCTGAGAATGCGTCCGGTGGTCAGCAGCAGCGGGAATCTCGGACCAGTGCGTTCGTCGGTGGGGATATATTCGGTAATGACGAACTTGCCTTTGCCGCGCACGAAACCGTTCATGTGCATGACCGGCGTTCCCTCGGGCGCCTTCTCGTTGCATGGCCACTGCACCGAGCCGAGCTCGTCGAGCTTGGCATAGGAGACGCCGGCGAAGGTCGGCGTCAGGGCGGCGATCTCGTCCATGATCGCGGAAGGATGATCGTATTTCATCTCATAGCCCATCGCCATGCCGAGCCGGATGGTAACTTCCCAGTCGGCCAACCCGTTGCGCGGCGTCATCACCTTGCGGACGCGCTGGATGCGGCGCTCGGCGTTGGTAAAGGTGCCGTCCTTCTCCAGGAAGGTCGAACCCGGCAGGAAGATGTGGGCGTAGTTGGCGGTTTCGTTCAGGAAGAGATCGTGCACGATCACACATTCCATCGCCGACAGCGCTGCCACCACATGCTTGGTGTTGGGATCGGACTGCAGGATGTCCTCGCCCTGAACGTAAAGCCCCATGAAGGTGCCGTCGACGGCGGCGTCGAACATATTTGAAATGCGCAGACCGGGTTCCTTGTCCAGGCTGACGTTCCAGAACGCTTCAAATGATTGACGAACGGAATCGATACCGACATGCCGGTATCCCGAGAATTCATGCGGGAACGAACCCATGTCGCAGGAGCCCTGAACGTTGTTCTGGCCGCGCAACGGATTCACGCCGACGCCGGGGCGACCGATATTGCCGGTCGCCATCGCCAGATTGGCGATCGCAATAACCGTGGTCGAGCCCTGGCTGTGCTCGGTGACGCCGAGCCCGTAATAGATCGCGCCGTTGCCGCCGGTGGCGAACAGCCGCGCCGCGGCGCGCAATTCCTTGGGATCGACGCCGGTCGCCATCGCGGTCGCTTCCGGGCTGTTCTTCGGCAACGCGACGAACTGCGCCCAATCCTGGAACTCGCTCCAGTCGCAACGTTCGCGCACGAAGGCCTCATCGACGAGGCCCTCGGTGACGATCACATGCGCCATCGCGGTCAATACCGCGACATTGGTTCCGGGCATCAGCGGCAGGTGGTGCTGCGCCTCGACATGCGCGGAGCGGATAATGTCGATGCGGCGCGGATCGAGCACGATCAGTTTGGCGCCCGCACGCAGACGCTTCTTCATGCGGGACGCGAAAACCGGGTGCGCATCGGTCGGGTTGGCGCCGATGACCATCATCACGTCGGTGTATTCGACCGAATCGAAATCCTGCGTGCCTGCCGAGGTGCCGAAGGTGGTGGCAAGACCGTAGCCGGTCGGCGAATGGCAGACGCGGGCGCAGGTATCGACATTGTTGTTGCCGAAACCGGCGCGGACCAACTTCTGCACCAGATAGGTTTCTTCGTTGGTGCAGCGCGACGACGTGATCCCGCCGATGGAAGTACGGCCGTACTTCGCCTGAATCCGCTTGAACTCGGAAGCCGCGTAGCCGAACGCCTCGTCCCATGACACCTCGCGCCACGGGTCGGTGATCTTCTCGCGGATCATCGGATTGAGGATGCGCTCCTTGTGGGTGGTGTAGCCCCAGGCGAAACGGCCCTTGACGCAGGAATGACCGCGATTGGCCTTGCCGTCCTTGTACGGCACCATCCGGACCACTTCCTCGCCGCGCATTTCCGCCTTGAAGGTGCAGCCGACGCCGCAATAGGCGCAGGTCGTCACCACCGAATGCTCGGGCTGGCCGATTTCGATCACGGACTTCTCCGTGAGTGTTGCGGTCGGACAGGCCTGCACGCAAGCGCCGCAGGAGACGCATTCGGAGCCGAGGAAGCTCTCGCTCATGCCGGGCGAAACCCGGCTCTCGAAGCCGCGGCCGGAGATGGTCAGCGCGAAGGTACCCTGCACTTCCTCGCAGGCGCGGACGCAGCGCGAGCAGACGATGCATTTCGAGGGGTCGTAGGTGAAATACGGATTGGATTCGTCTTTCGGCATCCAGGCGGCGTTGGCCGCGCCATTGGACTTGGCGAAAACATGGTTCCCGCCCTCATAACCGTAACGGACATCGCGCAGGCCGACCGCGCCGGCCATGTCCTGCAATTCGCAGTCGCCGTTGGCCGCGCAAGTCAGGCAGTCCAGCGGATGGTCGGAGATGTAGAGCTCCATCACGCCCTTGCGCAGCTTCTTCAGCCGCTCGGTCTGGGTGTGGACCACGAGGCCCTGCATCGCTGGCGTGGTGCAGGATGCCGGCGTACCGGCACGGCCTTCGATTTCGATCAGGCACATGCGGCAGGACCCGAACGCGTCCACCATGTCGGTGGCGCAGAGCTTCGGGATCTGGGTGCCGGCCTCCATCGCCGCGCGCATGATCGAGGTGCCCTCGGGCACCGTGACACTCTGGCCATCGATGGTCAGCGTGATCATGGTTTCGGATTTGGAGTGGGGTGTTCCGAAATCGGTTTCCTGGATCAGCGACATGGCGATCGTCCTTTATTCCGCTGCCTGTAGGCGCGTGGGCGCCGGGCCGAAATCTTCCCGGAAATGTTTCAGTGCGCTCATCACCGGGTAGGGTGTGAAGCCGCCCAGCGCGCAGAGCGAGCCGAACTTCATGGTGTTGCAGAGGTCTTCGACCACGGCGATGTTCTCCGGCACCCGTTCGCCGGCGCGGATCTTGTCGATGGTCTCGACGCCGCGGGTCGAGCCGATCCGGCATGGCGTGCATTTGCCGCAGGATTCGATGGCGCAGAATTCCATCGCGAAACGCGCCTGCTTCGCCATGTCGACGCTGTCGTCGAACACCACGATGCCGCCATGGCCGATCAGGCCGTCGCGCGCGGTAAAGGCCTCATAATCGAACGGGGTATCGAACAATTCGCGCGGGAAATACGCGCCGAGCGGGCCGCCGACCTGCACTGCGCGAACCGGGCGTCCGGTGAAGGTGCCGCCGCCGACGTCGTCCACCAGTTCGCCGAGCGTGATGCCGAAGGCGACTTCGAACAATCCGCCGCGCTTGATGTTGCCGGCAAGCTGGATCGGCATCGTGCCGCGCGAGCGGCCGATGCCGAAATCGGCGTAGGCTTTCGCGCCGCCGGCGAGGATGAAGGGGATCGCAGCGAATGACAGCACGTTGTTGATCACGGTCGGCTTGCCGAACAGGCCCTTATGCGCCGGCAGCGGCGGCTTGGCGCGGACGATGCCGCGGCGGCCTTCGAGGCTTTCCAGGAGCGAGGTCTCTTCGCCGCAGACATAGGCGCCGGCGCCAACCCGGACTTCGATATCGAAGCTGTGCGCGGAGCCGCCGACGCGCGCGCCAAGATAGCCGGCGCGCCTGGCCGCTGCGATCGCGGCATTCATCGCCGCGATGGCGTGCGGATATTCCGAGCGGATATAGATGTAGCCCTTGGTGGCGCCGACCGCGATGCCCGCGATCGTCATGCCCTCGATCACCACGAAGGGATCGCCTTCCATGATCATGCGGTCGGCGAACGTGCCGCTGTCGCCTTCGTCGGCGTTGCAGACGATGTATTTCCGGTCGGCGCCGGTTTGCGCCACGGTTTTCCACTTGATGCCGGTAGGGAAGCCCGCGCCGCCGCGGCCGCGCAGCCCGGACGCCGTGACATCGGCGAGGATCGCCTCCGAACCCAGCGTCAGCGCGCGCTCCAGGCCCTTGTAGCCGTCATGGGCGCGGTAGTCCTCGACCGAGCGCGGATCGATCACGCCGCAGCGCGCGAAGGTGAGGCGGGTCTGCCGCTTCAGCCAGGGAATTTCGTCGGCGATGCCCAGCCGCAGCGGATGCGCGCCGTCTGATATCATGGCTTCGAGCACGGAAGCAGCGTCGGCCGCGGTGACCGGCCCGAATGCGACGCGCCCTTTGGGGGTTGCGAGCTCGATCATCGGCTCCAGCCAATACAGCCCGCGTGAGCCGGTTCGCACGATTTCCACGTCAACGCTGCGCTTGCCGGCGGCCTGCTCCAGCGCCAGTGCCACCTCATCGGCGCCGACCGCAACGGCGCCTGCATCGCGTGAAACGAAAATACGAAGGCTCATCGCTGCGCCTCCGCGACCAGCGCGTCGATGCGCGCTTCATCCAGCCGTCCGACCAGGCGGCCATCCAGCATCGCCGAAGGCGCCGTGGCGCACAGACCGAGGCAATAGATCGGTTCGAGAGTAACCCGCTCATCGGCTGTGGTGTTTCCGATCGCGATGCCGAGCTTGGCCTCCGCGCGCGCCGCCAGCGCATCGCCGCCGGCGGCCTGACAGGCTTCGGCGCGGCACAGTTTCAGCACATGGCGGCCGGCGGGTTGGTGCCGGAAATCATGATAGAAGGTGAACACACCATAGACCTCGGCGCGCGACAAATTCAGCGCGGATGCGATCATGGGAACAGCGGGCTCCGGCACATAGCCAAAGGCCTCTTGCAGTGCGTGCAGGATCACCAGCGTCGCACCTTCAAGGGTGGTGTGTTCGGCGATGATTTCGGCGCCGCGGACGGCATCCCATGGTTCGTAGACTGGCATCATACGCGTTCTCTATCAGAGGCTTATTACCAACACATGAGAACTGGAATCGATCCAGATATCAATAAAGCTGTCTCATGCTGCAATACGGAAAGCCGATTAATAAGAATTCGATATCAAGTGATTTGAAAATCGAATGTCCATGCTTAAGTTTGAGCCATGACGTCGTTTTTTGACGCGGCTTTTTACCTATTTCCGATGGCGACCGTGGTATTCGTTGCCGAAGCGTGAACGAGAGGCTGCTTTTTGATCGAGAAGCTGGAACTGCTGCTGGCACTGGCCAAGGAACGTCATTTTGGGCGCGCCGCCGAGGCCTGTGGCGTGACCCAGCCGACGATGTCGACCAGCCTCAAGCAACTCGAGGAAATCCTCGGTGTCATGCTGGTGCAGCGCGGCTCGCGGTTCCAGGGCTTTACGCCCGAGGGGGAGCGGACGCTGGACTGGGCGCGCCGCATCGTCGGCGACGCCCGCGCGATGCGCCAGGAGATCAACACCCTCAAGGAGGGCCTTTCCGGCGAGATCGCAATTGCCGCAATCCCGACCGCGCTCGGCATGGTCGCCTCGCTGACCACGCCATTCAGGGCCCGGCATCCGAACGTGCGTTTCCGTATCGTGTCCTGCACGTCGATCGCAGTGCTTGGGCTGTTGGAAAACCTGGAGGTCGATGCCGGCCTGACCTACCTGGAAAACGAGCCGCTCGGCAAAGTCCGCTCGATCCCGCTCTACAATGAAAACTATGTCTTGCTGACCTCACCGGACAGCATGTTCGGCGACCGGCAACAAGTCACCTGGAAGGAAGTGGGGCAGGTGCCGCTGTGCCTGCTGACGCCAGACATGCAGAACCGCCGCATCATCGACCGCGCGCTCAAATCGGTCGGCGCCGAGGCGACGCCGACGCTGACCTCGAATTCGATCATCGTTCTCTACACCCATGTGCGCACGGGACGCTGGGCCAGCGTGATGCCGGCAAGGCTGGCGCAGACGCTCGGCCTGTCGGACACGGTGCGGACCATCCCGATTGTCGATCCCGTTGTGACCTACAGCATCGGGCTGGTTGTTCCGCAGCGCGACCCCCTGACGCCGCTGATCGCGGCACTCACGCAAATCGCGCGCGAAGTCGCGCCGACGCTGGAGCCCTGAGCGGTCCCCTGGCTTGTTTCAGGTTGGATGGTGCAGCACGGCCTCCGGCCTGTCGAAGGTGCGCCGGCCCTTCTTCAGGCCAAACAGAGGCTGTGCCAGTTCGCACACCGCCTCCATACTGCTGTTACAATCAAGCGCCACCAGGTCGGCCGGAAGTCCGACGGCGATGCCGTAATCGCTGTGGTTGAGGATCCTGGCCGACGATGAGCTGATCATCTCGAAGCAGGATTTGAGGTCGCGCGATGCTCCGACCTGCGTGATGTTGGCATAGAGGTTGGCCATTCGCACCAATGAACAATCGCCAAAAGGGGTGAACGGGTTGAGCACGTTATTTGTCGAGATCGAACAATTGACGCCGTGAGCCAGCAGACGATGGACGGGCGAGACGCCACGGGGAACGTTGCGGTCGAAATCGCGACCGTTAAGAAAAAGATCTGTTGCAGGCAGTACGGTCACTGCAACGCCCGCGCCGGCCAGTCGCCGCGCGGCTCGTTCCAGCTGGTCAGGCGCGAGCGCGGAGAGTTTCGTCACATGGCCGATCGCTACACGACCACGCCAATTGTTGTGATCGGCAAGCCGGCAGACCTCGTCGAGATCGAGGTGTGCCGGGTCGAGGCCAAAATCAAGATGAAAATCGATATCGACGTCGAAGCGACGAGCGAGATCGAAGATGCGGCCGATCTGTCCATGCGAGTCCTTGTCCATGTAGGGGGCGCCTCCCACCACGTCGGCGCCGCTCTCCAGGGCTTCAATCATGACGTCTTCGCAACCCGGATCATCGAGCAGTCCCTCCTGCGGAAAGACGCATAATTCGAGGTCAATGGCCCAGGCATAGTCCTTCTTCAACTGCTGCAACGCGCGAAAACTGGTGAGTCCGATGCGTGGGTCCACTTCCACATGCGTTCGCATGCGGGTGGTTCCGTGCTTCAGCGATTTCTCCAATGTGTTGCGCGCCCGCGCGTAGACGTCTTCTTCGGTGAATGTCTTCTTGGCCGACGCCACCTCGGCAATGGCTTCGTCGAGCGTGCCTTGTTCGCAATTGCATCGGCCAAGCAGGCAAGACTTGTCGAGATGAATGTGCGTTTCGACCAATCCCGGCGTGACGAGGCGGCCGGCCAAATCCTGTGCCGGTCCGTCGGCTTCGGGAAGCCTGGCCTCGATGGCAGCGAAACGGCCGCTGCGAATGCCGATATCGACCGTACGATCCTCGGCGCCGGCGATCCTCGCGTTTCGAAGAACAAGATCGAACGTCATGACGCATTCCTTTCCGTGCCTTGGGCGTTAGAGCGTTTTCGAGCGAAGTGGAAACCGGTTCGCGTGAAGAAAACGCGTCAAACAAAGGAGTAGAGCCTCCGTTCCAATTCGATCGGAACGGAAAAGGCTCTAGCCTGCTTGGCCCATAGCAGAAAAAGTAGGTAAGGCGTACAGCGCGCGGTTGAGCAGTTCCCCGAGCGGGGTATCAATGTTCGCAAACGGATATGTTTTGTCGACGGTGACCTTCAAATCAGAGCAGCTGGTCAAATAAATTATGAGCGCAAAGAATGCGCAAGTTGGCGGCGGCGGTTCCCCTTGACGGCTAGGCGGCCGTCGAGCTGTTTTCTTCCACCTTGTCGCTGGCCAGACGCGCGTCGCGCGGCAAGGACACGCAGACCACCGTGCCGGTGCCGAGCTTCGAGCGCAGCCGCATCGATCCGCCGTGCAGATTGGTGAGCGATCGGGCGATTGCCAATCCCAGTCCCGAGCCGTGATAGGTTTTGGTAAGCTGGCTCTCGACCTGCTCGAATGGCCTGCCGAGCCGCAGCAGCGATTGCGGCGCGATCCCGATCCCGGTATCGGCAATCGTGAGAACGACGGAATCGCTCAGCAAGCGGCTGCGGACCACCACCTTGCCGCCATCGGGGGTGAATTTGACCGCGTTCGACAGCAGGTTGACGATGATCTGCTTGATCGCGCGCCGGTCCGCCACCACCGAAATGGCGCCCTCGATATCCGCATCGAGCACCAGCCGCTTGTCGTCGGCGCGCCCGGAAATCACGCGCAGCGATTCCGCCAGCGTCTTCGACAGATCGAGCGCTTCCATGTCGAGCTTCATGCGGCCGGCTTCGATCTTCGACATGTCCAGGATGTCGTTGATCACTTCGAGCAGATAATGGCCGCTGGTGAGGATGTCGTGGCAATATTCCTGGTATTTCTCCGAACCCAGCGTGCCGAACAACCCGCTTCCCATGATTTCGGAGAATCCGATGATGGCGTTCAGCGGCGTGCGCAGCTCGTGGCTCATATTGGCGAGGAATTTCGACTTGGCCTGGTTGGCTTCCTCGGCACGATTCTTTTCTTCGGAATATTTTTCGGCGAGGTCGGCGAGCTGGATGGCCTGCCCCTCGAGCGCGCTCTGCGAACGTTTCAGATCGATCACGGTGGCACGCAGCCGAAGGTCATTGTCGACCAGTTTCTGCTCGTGTTCCTTGATGCGGGTGATGTCGGTTCCGACCGAGACGTAACCGCCGTCCTTGGTGCGTCGCTCGCTGATATGCAGCCAGTTGCCGTCGTCGAGCTGGGCCTCGAAGGTGCGTGCGCCGAGCGCGCGGGCCGCACTTTCCTGCAACCGGGTGCGAACCTCCGGCATGCTGCCGACTTCGATCACGGTTTCATAGGAGGTGCCCGGCGTCACCGCCGAATCCGGCAGCTTGTGCAAGCGCTGGAAGTGCGAATTGCAAAGCACCAGCCGATCTTCCGCGTCCCACAGCACGAACGCTTCCGGAATGGTCTCGATGGCGTCGCGCAGCCGCAGGTCGGCCTCCACCGTCTTCTCGGCGAGGCTCTTGTGCTCGGTGATGTCGACGGCGATGCCGATCAGATGCAGGCCGGCGTCGCTCGCGGCCTGGCTGAGTTCGCAGCGGACCCGCAGCCAGATCCAGTGACCGCCGGCGTGCTGCATGCGGAAGGTCTGATCGATATGCTTGATTTTCGAGGAGATCAGCTGATCGGCGATCGCGAACAGATCGATGTCGTCGGATTTTACCAGCGCGTTGACCTCGCCGAAGGTCAGGAGGTCGCTGCGAGTGTCGAGGCCCAGCATGGTGAACATCGATTGCGACCAGAAGATTCGGCCGCGTGACAGGTCCCAATCCCACAATCCGCAGCGGCCGCGATTGAGCGCGGTATCGATCCGCCCGCGCACCGCATCATTGATGAGATCGCCCTCGCGGGCGCGGGTCGATTGCCAGTGAAATGCGAAGCCCAGGATCAGCACGACAAAGCCGGTGGTGGCGGACAGCGTCACCGAAAGCGCCGCGTCCGACCGCCACAGCGAGTCGACCGCTTCCTGGATGACAATGACCTGGCCGGGCAGCGATCTGACGACGCGTGCAATGGCCAGCGCGCTATCGCCGTTCGGCAGGCTGATGTCGGTGACGGCGGTTTGCTGTCCCAACGCGGTCAGCGGCAGCGCCGCGCTGATGACGTCGAGTATGCGATCGGTGTCGCCGAGCGCGGCATCAATCGGAAGCCGGGCAAGCACGCGCTGGTCCGCGCCGGTGACGATGACGTGCCGGCCGACGGCGAGGCCCCATGTCGGAATGAGATCGGGCAGCAGGGTTCGCAACCGGCCGATGGTGGCGGCGCGATCCTGCCGCACCGCGGCGAAATGGTCGATGCGCTCGGCGAGCAGATCGGCGACGGCCGTGAGGTCCCGCTTGATGGAGGCGCGCTTTTGCCGGCTCTGATCGACCACCTGGACGAATGCGCCAAGACAAATGGTAATCAGGAAGGCGATGATCAGGGTGGGCACGGCGCGGCGAAGCGCGGGCTCGGCTACCAACAGCCGGTGATAGGCCGGTTTCGCGATCGACTGCGCCAATCCCTTGATCGAATCGGATTGGACGCACGCGCTCGTCGCGTGTGCGCGCGCCATGCCTTTAGCCCCCATGGAAAACTTATTGCAGGATCTTCTGCACCCAATTCGGACGAGCCCCCGGCCACTTCCGAATCACAGTGATTTGAATCCAGTTTTCGCGGCCTGTCGAGAGTCAACGATTCGTTAATGGAAATAAATCTTGTCCAAAGCAGAATCTCGACGGCGAAAAGCGCACGCGGTGAGTCCGAAACGGGAACGCTGCCGAGGTTTCAGATCCTACTGCGCGTCGGGCGGCTCGGCGTGGCTGATGACGCGCTTCACGGCGGGGAAGGCGCGGCGCAACGCGCGCTCGATCTCGTCGACGTTCTCATGAACCTCGATCACGCTCATCGAGGGGGCTGCGCGGCAATGGAAGTTCACGATTTCACCGGCGTCGGTGTTGCGCACCCGAACGCTGTGGATGTCGTTGATCGGGCTGTCGACGGCAAAGCGCGCCAGCGCGGTCCTGATGGTTTCAACGCGATCGGGCGCCGCATCGACACCGACCGGCAATTCCGGTTCCAGCGGCTCGATATGGGTGTCGACTTCGACGTCCTCGCCGAATTCGTCGCGGATATTGCGCTCCAGCTCTTGGGCGATGTCGTGGGCGGCGGTGAGTTCCATTTCGCCATCGACCTCAAGGTCGATGCTGACGGTCAGCTTGCCGCCGAGATCGTGGACGGTGACGTGGTGGACGGCGAGCCCGGAATTGCGGGCGATCACCATGATGCGTTCCCGCACGCTCTCATTGTCGCGCGCGACCGGCACCGCGGTGAAGGTCAGGTCGGCATCGTCGAGCGCCTTGGTGACGGCCTCCTGCGCCTTTCGCTTGATCTCATCGACGCGGTCGATCGGATAAGTGCGCGGCACCTGGACGATGGCGTCGATGAAGTGGGTCGGCCCGACCATCCGCACCCTCAAGCGTTCGACACCGACGACGCCCGGCACGGCCCTGATCGCGGCGGCGGCTTTTTCCGAAACGCCTTCGGGCGCGCGGTCGAGCAGCGTTTCCACGGTGGAGCGTGCCAGCCGCAGGCCCAATAGCGAGATCACCACCGCGACACCGATGGCGGCGGCGGCGTCGCCCCAGGCGTAACCTAATCCCGACAGCGCCAGTCCGATGATGACGGCGAGCGAGCCGAACACGTCGGATGCAAAATGCAGCGCATCGGCGGCCAGCGCCTGGCTCTTGGTGTCGCGCGCGGTGCGATGCAGCGCCCGGGCCCGCCAGAAATTCACGGCAATGTCGACCAGCAGCACAATGAACGGGATCGCCGACAGCGTCGGCGGCGCAGCACCTTCGCGCAGCCGGGCCCAGGATTCAACGAGAATGCCGCCGGCCAGCACATAGAGCATCGCGATCACGCCGAGCGCGGAGAGGCTTTCGAACTTGCCGTGGCCGTAATGATGCTGCTCGTCGGCGGGGCGGCCGGAGACCCGCACCACCATCCAGGTGACGACGGTCGCGACCAGGTCGACCGAAGAGTGCAGCGCTTCGGAGATCAATGCGAGACTGCCGATGGCAATACCGACCACGAATTTGGCCGCGGCCATGGCGGCGCTGGCGAAGATCGAAATCGCCGCGACGCGGGATTTGGCGTTGTTTTCAGGATGGCTCATGGGCGCGGTTTAGCAGCCCATCATGCAACATAAAAGACGTGGTCGAAGGCGCTATCGCCACTCACTCGCAGGAGCGATTTTGTCGCAAATTGTTCCGACTAAAAATGATTGGTATGCACGAAACGGACATGCCGATTAAACTCTGCCTGTTCAAACAAGGAACGACCATGCTGGATCAAGGAACGATCATGCTGGATAAAGACATCGCCGCGGCGATCATCGCCGCAGTGGACGCGGGCTTCGAGGCCCAGACCCGGTTCACGCAGGATATGGTGCGTTGCCCGTCGGTGCGCGGGCAGGAACACACCATTCAGGATCTGATGGCGGATGCCATGGCCAGGCGCGGACTGTCGGTGGATCACTGGAAGGTCAAAGTCGACGACATCAAGGATCTGCCGGGGTTCGCGCCGGTCGTCGACGCGACTTATGAAAATGCTTACAATGTTGTTGGAACGTATCGTCCGGCGCATCGCAATGGGCGTTCGCTGATCTTCAACGGCCATATCGATGTTGTGCCTACAGGGGACTGGAATCGCTGGACGACGCCACCCTTCGAGCCGCGCATCGACGGAAAGTGGATGTACGGTCGCGGCGCTGGCGATATGAAATCCGGACTTGCGGGGACGCTGTTCGCCTTCGACGCGGTTCGCGCCGCGGGCTTCACTCCCACGGCCCCCATCCATTTCCAGTCCGTTGTCGAAGAGGAATGCACCGGCAACGGTACGCTTGCCTGCCTGCAGCGTGGCTACAACGCCGACTGCGCTTTCGTTCCGGAACCGTTGGAGCCAAAGCTGATGCGGGCGGAAGTTGGCCTCATTTGGTTTCGCGTCCATGTCGAGGGCGACCCGCAGCATGCATCAGCCGGATTCAACAATGTGGGTGCCAATGCGATCGAGAAAGCGCTGGGCCTTTGGCCGCATATCAAGCAACTCGAAGACGAGTGGAACGCGCGCAAAGTGGATCATCCGCTCTACAAGGATCATCCACACCCGATCCGCGTCAATCTGGGCGAGATCTCGGGCGGTGAGTGGACTTCAAGCGTGCCCGCTAAAGCCGTTCTGAACATCCGGGTCGGTATACTGCCCGGTGTTAAATTGAAGGATATTCAGGCCGAGATCGAGGCTCGCGTGCACGAGGCTTCGCTGTACGATCCATTCCTGTCCAACCATCAACCGCGCATCGAGTATCACGGGCACATGGCTGAAGGCTATGTGCTGGAAAATGCCGCGA
Organism: uncultured Pseudomonadota bacterium; assembly: GCA_963727225.1. Taxonomy (GTDB): domain Bacteria; phylum Pseudomonadota; class Alphaproteobacteria; order Rhizobiales; family Xanthobacteraceae; genus Bradyrhizobium. The sequence continues at coordinate 86,670 of CAVSFN010000017.1, forward strand.
TTCCCGAAGCCGTGCTCGCCAACAGCCATAAGGCAGTATTCAACGAAGAGCTGCGGGAAGAGATTACGTCGGCAGCGACGGATGCGCGCTTCTTCGGGCTTTATCGCAACACGCCGGGCCTCGTTTACGGACCAATCTGTGAAAGACCCCATGGTATCGACGAGCGGGTCGATCTCGATTCGGTTCGTGCGGTGACGAAAACCATGGCGTTGTTCCTGGCCGAGTGGTGTGGGATCGAGCGACGGTAGCCGGGGCAGCAACGAACGTGAATAGCGTCGTGCGCTACCCGTGGCGAGCGGCTCTCTGCTTGCGTGCTACAACGTCACGACGATCTTGCCGAGGCGCTTCGCACGACCCGTTGGTTCGATGACTCTCCGATCGCACTCATGGATAACCTGCACCGGGAACTTCAAGATCAACTACGTCGATCCGGGCGGATGATTTGCGTTGCCGCAGCTCTTCGGGTGATGTCGCCGCACTGAGGCAGAACAGTGTCCGACGTTCTGGTCCGCCGAGAACGCAGGCTATGGCGCGGCGGCCCGGCACTTCTATTCGCTGTAGTTCGCGCCCGTCGCGATTTACTCGAATGAAGGCGTCCTCGTCGAAGGATGCGACCCACACGGCCCCATCGCGATCGAGGCAAATCCCATCTGGGGATTTCATGGCTCCAAATCGGCCACGAAAGTTCAAGCCGCCGTCGGCCCGAATGTCGTACTCGGCCAGGCATTCGCCATCCATCTCGGCCACGACAAGCCGGCGATTGTCGGCCGAAACCGCGATGCCGTTTGGAAACCGCAATCCATCGGCGACGACGCGCGTCTCGCCTTCGGGGGTCACCAGAATGATGCGGCCGACAGAACCTCGATCGGATGGCGGCGGCAAATCGAAGCCGAGATCTCCGACATAAGCTCGTCCCAGCCCGTCGACGATCATGTCGTCGATCGTGCCTGAAGCTATCCCTGACAGGTCGGCGTAGAGCGAAAGCTGGCCGTCCGCGTAGGTCATCAGGCGTTTGCGGAACATCGTCAACACGATGAGCTTGCCATCCGGCAAGACGCCAAGGCCGCAAGGTGTGTCGTCCTCAATTTTCGCGTGCTGTTCGCGCCTGCCGGACGAGTCGATACTCAGGAGGGTCCGATCCATGCAGTCGACGAACCAGAGCCGGTCGCGATGCCAGCGCGGTCCTTCGAAATAACGCCCGCCGTCGAGCACTCCCTTTAACATCATCCTTGCAATCGCTTACAATGTCACGACGATCTTGCCGAGGTGCTTGTTGGCCTCCATGTGCGCGAACGCCTTGCCGATCTCGTCGAATGTAAACACCTTGTCGATCGGCAATTGCAACTGGCGGGATTCCACCGCCGGCCAGATATCCTTGCGGACTTCGCTGAAGATGTCGCGGATTTCCTCGATCGATCGGGTGCGGAAGGTGACGCCGATATAGCTGATGCGGCGCGCGGCATGCAGGTCGAAGTTGAAATCGGCGTGGGTGCCGCCGAGCCTGCCGACATTGACGATGCGGCCCTTGATCTTGGCCGCCGCAAGATTCTGGCTCGCCACCTTGCCGGAGACCTGATCGACGATCAGGTCGACGCCTTCGCCGCCGGTCGCCTGCAGCACCTGATCGACCCAGCCGGGATCGCTGGAATCCACCGCCAGATCAGCGCCGAATTGCTTCAGCCGGCCGCGACGCACGGCGTCGGTCGAGGACCCGATCACGATGCTGGCGCCCTTGAGCCTGGCGATCTGCATCGCCATCAGGCCGACGCCGGAACTCGCGCCCTGAATCAGGACGGACTGGCCGGGCTGCAACGCGCCGTTGGTGACGACCGCGTTGTGCATGGTGGTGAGCGCGACGGGCAGGGTGGCCGCATCTTCGAAGTTCATGTTGGACGGCGTGCGAAACAGCCGGCCGTGATCGGCCAGCGTGTATTCGGCGAACGCAGCACCGCCCGAGCCCATGATCTTGTCGCCGACCTTGACGCCCTTCGCGTCGGGGCCAAGCTCGGCAACTTCACCCGCCCATTCCATTCCGAGCACGGTACCGGCGCCGCCGGCGCCGCCATGCGCTTGGCCCTTGGTCATGCCGAGGTCGGCACGGTTGAGGCCGCAGGCACGGACCCGAACCAGCACCTGCGCGCTTTTCGGAGCGGGCTTGGCGACATCGGTGATTTCAGCGCCATTGGCGCCGTAGACATAGGCTCTCATGAGGTCATTCCCTGCGGGCTGGCGGACTCTGTGGGCTGGCGAAGCGGACTATTCCGCGGCTTGGCGACGCGAGCCCGACATCATGCCTTCTAGCCGGCTCTGAATAATGGCCTCCGCGTCACGCATGATGCGCGATACCAGTTCCGCACAGCTCGGGATATCGTGGATCAATCCCTGCACCTGTCCGGCGGACCAGATGCCTTCGTCGGCGTCGCCGGTGGCGTAGACCATCTTGCCGCGCGCACCGGCCACGAGATCGCGCACCTGCTCGAAGGTGGCGCCTTCCTTCTCCATGGCGACGACCTGGGTGCTGACCGCGTTCCTGGCGACGCGCGAGGTGTTGCGCATGGTGCGGAAAATCAGCTCGGTCTCGCGCTCGTCATTGGCGACGATCTTTTCCTTGATGAGCTGGTGGATCGGGCTTTCCTTGGTGCACATGAAACGCGTGCCCATGTTGATGCCCTCCGCGCCCAGCGCAAGGGCTGCGACCAGGCCGCGGCCGTCGCCGAAGCCGCCCGACGCGATCATCGGAATTTTTATTTTATCGGCTGCGACCGGGATCAGGATCAGCCCTGGAGTATCGTCCTCGCCGGGATGCCCGGCGCACTCAAAACCGTCGATCGAAATCGCGTCGACCCCCATGCGCTCGGCCGACAGCGCGTGGCGGACGCTGGTGCATTTGTGCACGATCACCACGCCGTGCTTCTTGAATTCGGCGACATGCTCCTGCGGCTTGTTGCCGGCGGTCTCGACGATCCGGATGCCGCTTTCGACAATGGCCTGACGATACTCCGCATAGGGCGGCGGCTTGATCGACGGAAGAATGGTCAGGTTGACGCCGAACGGCTTGTCGGTGAGGCCACGGCACCGCGCTATTTCCTTGGTCAAATCCTCAGGCGTCGGTTGCGTCAGCGCGGTAATGAAGCCGAGCGCGCCGGCATTGGCGACCGCCGCAACCAGTTCGGCGCGCCCGACCCATTGCATTCCACCCTGCACGATCGGGTGCTCGACACCCACGAGCTCGGTAAATCGCGTCTTGATCATGCTTGACCCCTGATGTTTCCCCGCCGCGTTTTACCCGCGCGTGTTTCCGCTGTTTTCCGGATTGTCTGCGGCGAGGATGCCGCTCAGCCCAGCAAATGTCCACCGGACACCGGGGCGATTATGGCAACGCGATCATGCAAAAATGGGGCTTTTTGCCTCGGCCGGATGATCCGCGGCGCAGCGCCCGACGATGGTCGCGCGCTGCGCGACCTGCGCCGGGACGATCGCGATCGCGGCAGAAAGCAGGACCGATGATCAGGCGGGAACGGATCGCGCCACAGCGTTGGCCTCGTCGTCGAAGGCTTTGCTGATATCGCGGAGGCTGATGACGCCGATCAGGGTGTAATTGTCGATGACGGGCAAATGGCGGATGTGGTTCTTGTTCATGAGATGACGAACCTGTTCCAGCGTATCGGTGGAACAACAGGAGATCAGTTGCTGCACTGAGATCAGTTGCGACACCTTGAGACTGACACCGGCCGCGCCGTGTTCGGCAATCGCCCGAACCACATCGCGTTCGGTAAACATGCCGGCCGCGGTAGTGCCCTCGGTTCGCACCACGTCCTTGACCACCAGCGCGCTGATATTGCTGGCGCGCATCAATTGGGCGGCAATGCCGACGGTCTCATTCATTCGAACGGTGGCAATGCGTGCCGTTTTCTGGCGCAGGATGTCTCCGACTTTCATCGCAACCTCCATCAGGTCAGCTACAGGTGCCTTTTGCGACGCCACATTGGTATACGTTATTCCAATTGTCAATTTGATCTTGCGGACGATACAACATCTCCGGTTGCAAGAAAGCGGCAGTAATATTGACATTTCGATCCCCCACAGGGCCGTTGCCCGTCCGGGATTAGCGCCCGCGAGGTATCAAATTCTTATATTGGTATTTTGTATCCCAAATTTCTTCGGACGAAAAAGAGACGCACCGGATGCGCCTCTTTTCATCGAAGTGGAAAGTCGTCAGATCGCTCTGACGTCGCGCGCCCCGGCGTCGACCGCGGCTTCATTGCCGAGGATAAAGGCGCGCCGCATCGGCTTGATCACGAACAGCGCCATCAGCGCGGCGGTGGCGTTGAGCGCAACCGCGATGATGAACACGGCCTGCCAGCCATAATTGGCCGCGACAAGGCTCGCCAGCGGCACCAGCAACGAGGCCGTGCCTTTCGCCGTGTACAACATGCCGTTGTTGGTGGTGGCGAATTTGGCGCCGAAGGTGTCGCCGCTGGTCGCCGGAAACAGGCTGTAGATCTCGCCGAAAACGCCGAAATACACCGCGGTCGCCAGCACGAAAACGATCGGGATCCGACCGTACACCGACAGCGTCAGCAGCATCAGCGCCGCGGTTCCGAACGCGATGAACATGGTGTGCTCGCGGCCGATGGTGTCGGAGACCCATCCGAAGAACGGACGGCCGAAACCGTCGAAGATCCGGTCGAGCGAAATCGCAAAGGTCAATGCGGCCATCTGGAAGCCCAGGAGGCCCACCGGTTCGTCGGCGATCCTGAAGTCGTGGGCAATCGGCGCAATCTGGGCCGCCGTCATCAGGCCGCCGGCGGCGACCATCACGAACACCAGATACATCATCCAGAAGATCGGGCTTCGCAGCACCTGCGGCGGCGTGAAGTCGATCCTGGTCTGGGGCAGGTTGAGCTGCTTCTTTTTCACCGGCATCGCCCGCGACGGCTTGCGCAGGAAAAATGCCAGGATGAAGACGATCACGCCTTGCCCGATGCCGAAGCTCAAGAACGCGGTCTGGTAGCCGTGCGCCGCAATCATGTTGGCGATCGGCACCACGGTGATCGCAGCACCGGCGCCGAAGCCGGCGGCGGTGGCGCCGGCGGCGAGGCCGCGACGATCGGGAAACCATTTGAGGGCGTTGCCAACGCAGGTGCCGTAGACCGAACCCGCGCCGATGCCGGCGATGATCGCGGCGACGTACAGCATGACCAGCGAATTGGCGTAGGAGTTCAGCACCCAGGCGAGCGCGATCATCACGCCGCCAAACATGATCACGACGCTCGGACCGTATTTATCGACGAACCAGGCTTCGATCGGGACCAGCCAGGTCTCGGTCACCACGAACAGCGTGAAGGCGAGCTGGATCGCCGCCCGGCCCCAGTGATACTTGGCGTCGATCGGATCGACGAACAGGGTCCAGCCATATTGCAGGTTTGCGATCATCGCCATGCAGACGATGCCCATCGCCAATTGCAGCCAGCGGAAATAGGCGCCCTCTACCGATGTCGCCCCGGTCGCTTGTTTGGTGGCGGTCATGGATCCTCCCAGGCACGCTTCTATTGGCGACGAGCGTTACCCGACTTCGGCATTTTGGTATGTAATATGCCAGAGCGCAAGCCATTCTTGGGGGAGGGGGCGACCTGCGTAAGGTGCGGCAGCTCCGGTGCGGGGAGCAGGCCCGGAGCCGCGGATCAGGGTTCAGCTCAAAAAAAGGCCCCGGAAAACCGGGGCCAAGTCTGGGAGGAACGGTTGGGGGTCAAGCCGGTCGCACCAAGCAGTTTTCCCGCTTTAGCGCGCCCTGCGGGGCTCAGAGCCCAGGATACGGAAGGTCACCGTTGCGGATCGCGATGCGGGCGTGAGCCATCAGCAGGCGATCGATGGCGGTCATCATGCGGCCAAACAGCGAGGCCGAAGGCATGAGGCCGAGAGAAGCAGTCTTGGACATGATTGTTCCCTAATGGCGATACAGCGGGTCGCTGCGGTTCTCATAGGAACAATTAAGGCATGCCAGATGCCACATGCAATTAGTTTGTTTGCATGGCAGCATGCAATATTTTGCAATGCGGCATGGAGCTCGGCAATATCGGCCCCAAACAACAAAAGGGCCGCCGGAAACCGGCGGCCCTGACGTCTCGCAAAAAAACGCGATCGCCTATTCCGCGGCAACCTTGCGCGGCGGATCGAGCGCGCCGGAATCGTGGATCTCGGCCACCTGATGATCGGTAAAGCCGAGCACCTGGCGCAGGATTTCGTCGGTGTGTTCGCCGAGCAGCGGCGAGCGCGTCACCTCGGTCGGGCTGTCGGACAGCTTGATGGGATTGCCGACCGACAAATACTTGCCGCGCTCGGGATGATCGACCTCGACCACGGTGCCGGTGGCGCGCAGCGACTGATCTTCGGCGAGTTCCTTCATCGACAGGATCGGACCGCAGGGGATGTCGTCCCTGTTGAGAATCTCCATCGCCTAAGCACCGCCAATTTATTCGCGTGCCCTGTGCCAACCGTTTCCGGCTAAGACGCGACCTGCGCCAACCCGCTCCAGTCGAAGGTAATACCGTGGCCGTGCCGTGCCGGAGCTATTGCCATGCCGTTTTCGATGACAAGCGGATGCTCGATATAGCGGTCGAGCCCAAATCCGTGCGCTTCGAGATAGGAGCGGTTTGAGCAGGCCGCGAGCAGGTGGACAGTAATGTCATGTGCGCCGTGGCTGGTCACTGGAAGATTGAACGCTTCAGCGAGCCGCGCGACCTTCATAAAAACTGTGACGCCACCGCAATTGGTGACATCGGGCTCGGGGTACGACACTGCGCCAGCCACAATATAGTTCTTAAACTCCCAGAGAGAGCGCAGGTTCTCGCCAGCCGCGATCGGTACGCCGCCGGCGGCCATAATGCGGGCATGACCAGCGATGTCGTCAGGAATAATCGGCTCCTCCAGCCAGGTCAGATCGTAGGGTTGCAGCGCACGCGCGGCGCGGATGGCTTCCTCGACCGTCCATTTCATGTTGGCGTCCGCCATAAGAGGGAAGCCGTTGCCAAGATGCTCGCGCATCGACTCCACGCGCTTGATATCGGATGAGAGATCGGGTCGTCCGACCTTCATCTTGATGGCACGAAAGCCCTTGGCGAGATTGTCGTCCGTTTGCCGCAAAAGCGCGTCCACGGAGAGATCGAGGTCGATGCCGCCGGCGTAACAGGGTACACGAGCGTCGAAGCCGCCTAGTAGACGAAACAGCGGCACATTGGCACGGCGCGCCTTCAGGTCCCACAGGGCTATATCGAGCGCCGACAGCGCGAGCACGGGCGGTCCGCCGCGGCCCCCGTAGTGCAAGGCCCACCAGACGTGATGCCAGATGGCTTCAGTGTCATCCGCTTCGCGGCCCTCGATCAACTCGGGAATTTCCCGCCGCAGCGTGTCGGCAATCGCGCCGCCATTGCGGCCGACAGTGTAAGTGTAGCCAACGCCTTCGGCCCCGTCGGAATCGCGGACATGACAAATTACCAATTCGAAGGCGTTGATTTTGCCGTGCGTGCTGTCGGAGAGGCTAACGGTCAGCGGGATCCGATAGAGCCCGGTGTCGATCGTCTTGATAAGCGCCATTTAGTTTCTGCCTTTTTCAGCATCCTAGGCTGCCCAAAAAAACGCGATCGCCTATTCCGCGGCAACCTTGCGCGGCGGATCGAGCGCGCCGGAATCGTGGATCTCGGCCACCTGATGATCGGTAAAGCCGAGCACCTGGCGCAGGATCTCGTCGGTGTGTTCGCCGAGCAGCGGCGAGCGCGTCACCTCGGTCGGGCTGTCGGACAGTTTGATGGGATTGCCGACCGACAAATACTTGCCGCGCTCGGGATGATCGACCTCGACCACGGTGCCGGTGGCGCGCAGCGACTGATCTTCGGCGAGTTCCTTCATCGACAGGATCGGACCGCAGGGGATGTCGAACTTGTTGAGAATCTCCATCGCCTCGAACTTGGTCTTGGTCATCGTCCACAGTTCGATGCGCGCGAAGATTTCGTTGAGGCGCGACAACCTTGCCGGCGGCTTGGCGTAATCGGGATGGGTCTTCCAGCCGGGCTCGCCGATGACGTCGCAGATCTTCTCCCAGACCGGGGCCTGGGTGATGAAATAGATGTAGGCATTGGGATCGGTCTCCCAGCCCTTGCATTTCAGGATGCGGCCGGGCTGGCCGCCGCCGGAATCATTGCCGGCGCGCGGCACCGCGTCGCCGAACGGAATGCCTTCGCCGAACTGGCTGTATTCCCTGAGCGGGCCGTGGGCGAGGCGCTGCTGATCGCGCATCTTGACGCGTGCGAGGTTGAGCACGCCGTCCTGCATGGCGGCGGTGACCTTCTGCCCCTTGCCGGTGACGGTGCGCTGATAGAGCGCGGTGACGATGCCGAGCGCCAGATGCAGCCCGGTGCCGCTGTCGCCGATCTGCGCGCCGGTGACAAGCGGCAGGCCGTCGCGGAAGCCGGTGGTCGAGGCCGCCCCGCCGGTGCATTGCGCGACGTTCTCATACACCTTGCAATCCTCAAAGGGGCCGGGACCGAAGCCCTTGATCGAGGCCACGATCAGTTTCGGATTGATGCTCTGGATCTTCTCCCAGGTGAACCCCATGCGATCGAGCACGCCGGGGCCGAAGTTTTCCACCAGCACGTCGCAGCTCTTCATCAGCGCGGTCAGCACTTCCTTGCCCTTCGGGTTCTTGGTGTCGAGCGTGATCGAGCGCTTGTTGTGATTGAGCATGGTGAAATACAGGCTGTCGACATTCGGGACGTCCTGCAACTGGCCGCGCGTGATGTCGCCGACGCCGGGACGCTCGACCTTGATCACGTCGGCGCCGAACCATGCCAGCAACTGGGTGCAGGTCGGGCCTGACTGGACGTGGGTGAAATCGAGAATGCGAACGCCCTTCAGCGCCTTGGTCATGGTGTGTCTCTCCTGTAGAATATAAAGATGTTGTCGCGATGCCCGCACAAGCGGGCATCCGGTTATTTCTTCTTCAGCACGCTTTGCGGGTTGAGGTTGCCGATGCGGCCGCTTTCGGAGCCGGCCGCCGGATCGATTGCCGCATTGATCAGCGTCGGTTTGCCGGAATCCATCGCCGCGTTGACCGCGCGTTTCAGCTCATCGGGTGTGGTGACATGGACGCCAACGCCGCCGAAGGCTTCCATCATCTTGTCGTAGCGCGCGTCCTTGACGAAGACGGTCGTCGCCACATCCGGGCCGCCGGTTGGATTGACATCGGTGCCGCGGTAGATGCCGTTATTGTTGAAGATGACGATACAGACCGGCAGGTGGTAGCGGCAGATGGTCTCGACTTCCATGCCGGAAAAACCAAAAGCGCTGTCGCCTTCGACCGCGAGCACGGGTTTGCCGGTCTCGATCGCCGCGGCGATGGCATAGCCCATGCCGATGCCCATGACGCCCCAGGTGCCGACGTCGAGCCGCTTGCGCGGCTGGTACATGTCGATCACGCCGCGGGCGAGATCGAGCGTGTTGGCGCCTTCATTGACGAGAATGGCATCCGGCCGCTCCTTGACGATGGTCCGCAAGGCGCCGAGCGCGCCGTGATAATCCATCGGCGACTTGTTGTTCATCAGCCGCGGCGCCATCTTGGCGATGTTTTCATCCCGTTTCGAATTGACGGCGGCGACCCAGTCGGCCGGCGCGGTCGGCCAGTGATTGCCCATGCTCTCGAGAAATGCCGATACGCAGGAGCCGATGTCGCCGACCACGGGTGCCACGATCTCGATGTTGCTGTCCATTTCCCTGGGCTCGATGTCGATCTGGACGAATTTCTTCGAACCAGGCTCGCCCCAGGTCTTGCCTTTGCCGTGCGACAACAGCCAGTTGAGGCGGGCGCCGATCAGCATCACGACGTCGGCGTCTTTCAGCACGGTCGAGCGCGCCGCACCTGCCGATTGCGGATGCGTGTCGGGCAACAGGCCCTTGGCCATGCTCATGGGGAGGAAAGGAATGCCGCTCTTCTCGACCAACGCGCGGATTGCGTCATCGGCTTGCGCGTAGGCCGCGCCCTTGCCGAGGATGATCAGCGGGCGCCTGGCGCTCTTGAGGACGTCGAGCGCGCGCTTGACCGCTGACGGTGCGGGGATCTGCGCCGGCGCGGGATCGATGACCTTGACCAGCGACTTGCTGCCGGCTTCGGCGTCCATCACCTGCGAGAAAAGTTTTGCCGGCAGGTCGAGATAGACGCCGCCCGGACGTCCCGATACCGCCGCGCGGATCGCACGTGCGAGGCCAATGCCGATATCGGCGGCATGCAGTACGCGAAAGGCCGCCTTGCACAAGGGCTTCGCAATGGCGAGCTGATCCATCTCCTCGTAGTCGCCCTGTTGCAGGTCGACGATTTCGCGCTCCGACGAGCCCGAGATCAGGATCATCGGAAAGCAATTGGTGGTGGCGTTGGCGAGCGCGGTCAGGCCGTTGAGAAATCCGGGCGCCGACACCGTGAGGCAGACGCCGGGCTTTTTGGTCAGGAAGCCGGCGATGGCCGCGGCATTGCCGGCGTTCTGCTCGTGACGGAACGAGATGACGCGGATGCCTTCCGCCTGCGCCATGCGGCCGAGATCGGTGATCGGGATGCCGGGCACGCCGTAGATGGTATTGACGCCGTTGAGCTTGAGCGCATCGATCAGGAGATGAAAGCCATCCGTCAGCTCGCGCTGCGCTTCGGCCGTATTGGCCTCAATGCTGTTTACCATCGCGGACATTCCGCCTGCTCCCTGATCGTTTCTTGATGCGGACGAATTCGTCCATCTTGGGGGTCCTTGGGGTGGTCATCCAAAGCGAGAGGTGCCATCGGTCAGAACAGCTCGGGTTCAAAACAACTCTTGGCCGTGGGCTTCCACATAGGCGGCAAGGCCGAGCGTGTGATCGCGCGCGCGCTTTTCCGCAAGCTCGGTGTTGCGCTCTTCGAGCGCCTCGATGATGGCCATATGCTCGGGCAGGGAGGTCGCGGTACGGTCGGTACGTCCGATCGTGAGCTGCCGGTAGCCGCGAACATGCAGCAGGATGTCGTTGGTCATATCGACCAGCACCGGCAACTCGCTGAGCGAGATCAGCGCCTGGTGAAAGGCGATATTGGCCTTCGAATATTCCTCGATATGATCCTGCGGCAGGCGATCCTTGCCGAAATTCTTGAAGAAGTCGCGCAGCGCGGAGATGTCCTTTTTGCGCGCGGTCGTGGTGATCAGCCGCGCGGCCATGCTCTCGAGCGCGGCCCAGGCCCGGATCATGTCGACGATCTCGGTCTTGGTGCGGCGCACGACGATGATGCCACGGCGCGGCACGGTCTTGACGAAACCGTCCTGCTCCAGCATCGCGATGGCTTCGCGGATCGGGGTCCGGCTGACGCCGAGGCGCTCCGATAATGCGCGCTCGTCGAGCATGACCTGCTCCGGCGTCGCATAGATGTCCATCTTGAGGATGGCTTCCTTGAGGGCTTCATAGGCCTTGTTCTTGAAGCTGGTCTCCGGCGCAATCCGGACGATCGAGATTTCTGCTTCAGCCATCATGGGCGACGCCTTGATTTGTTTCCGTATCGGCACGATGAAATCTCCTTTGCGGGAGACCCCTTCTATCAGAAGATTATCGCAATTATTTTTGGCATACCAAATGCCAGAATGTCAAGTTACCGCTATTTTTCGGCACTTCCATCCGAAGCCGTCTCTTGACAAGGACATTTCTGGCATACCAAATGCCATGCTGAGCCCATCCTCGGCAAGGCCGCGCGGGCTGCCGACGAACCAAAAATTGACGTCAAGGAGGAAGCCAATGTCCAGTCCCAAAGATGCGGTCCGCCAGATACTTGATCGGGTCAAGGCGGATAAACGCAGCAGTCTCACCGCGCCGGAAGGCAAGCTGGTGTGCGATGCCTACGGTATTCCGGTCCCGAAGGAAGGCGTGGCCAAATCCGCAGGCGACGCCGCAAAGATCGCGACCGGAATGGGCTTCCCGGTGGTGATGAAGATCGTCTCGCCGGATATCCTGCACAAGACCGAGGCCGGCGGCGTGATGGTTGATGTGAAGACCGCCGTCGACGTCGAAAAGAATTACGAGACCATTCTGGCCAACGCCAAAAAATACAAATCCGACGCCAAAATCGAGGGCATTCAGGTCCAGCAGATGCTGCTGGGCGGGCAGGAAGTCATCGTCGGCGCCGTCACCGACGGATCGTTCGGCAAGCTCGTGGCCTTCGGCCTCGGCGGCGTGCTGGTCGAGGTCCTGAAAGACATCACCTTCCGCCTCGCGCCGGCGACCAAGCAGGACGCGCTGTCGATGCTGGACGGCATCCAGGCCCATGAAATGCTCAAGGGTGTGCGCGGCAGCGATCCGGCCAACCGCGATGCGATCGCCGACATCATCGTCAACGTCTCGCGGCTGATCACCGATTTTCCTGAGATCGCCGAGATGGACTTGAACCCGGTATTCGCGACCAGGCGTGATGCGATCGCCGCCGACGTGCGCATTGTGGTCGACTTCGCGCCGAAGCCGCCGCGTCCGCGTCCCCAGCATGACGACATCGTGCGCCAGATGAACCGGATCATGAAGCCGAAGGCCGTCGCGGTAATCGGCGCCTCCGCCGAGAACGGCAAGATCGGCAACTCGGTGATGAAGAATCTCATCAACGGCGGCTACCAGGGCGAGATCTACCCGATCCATCCGAAGGCCGATGAGATCATGGGCAAGAAGGTCTACAAGTCGGTCAAGGATGTGCCCGGCGAGATCGACATCGCGGTGTTCGCGATTCCGGCAAGCCTGGTGGCGCCGGCGCTGGTCGAATGCGGCGAGAAGAAAATCGTCGGAGCTATCCTGATTCCTTCCGGCTATGCCGAAACCGGCAACCTGAAGGGCCAGGAGGAAATTCAGGCGATCGGGCAGAAATACGGCATTCGCCTGATGGGGCCGAACATCTACGGCTTCTATTATACCCACGCCAATCTGTGCGCGACCTTCTGCACCGCCTACGACGTCAAGGGCTCCGCGGCGCTGTCGTCGCAATCGGGCGGCATCGGCATGGCGATCATCGGCTTTTCGCGCTCCGCCAAGATGGGCGTCTCGGCGATTGTCGGTCTCGGCAACAAGTCCGACATCGACGAGGACGATCTGTTGACCTTCTTCGAGCAGGACGACAATACCCGGATCATCGCCCAGCATTGCGAGGACCTGAAGGACGGCCGCGCCTTCGCCGAAGTCGCCAAACGTGTATCGAAGAAAAAGCCGGTGGTGGTGTTGAAGGCCGGCCGCACCTCGGCCGGCGCCAGGGCCGCAAGCTCTCACACCGGCGCGCTGGCGGGCGACGACAAGATCTATGAGGACGTGTTCAACCAGTGCGGCGTGATCCGCGCCCGGTCGCTGCGGGACATGCTGGAGTTCGCCCGCGGCATTCCGGTGCTGCCGACCCCGAAGGGCGAGAACGTCGTTATCATCACGGGGGCAGGGGGTTCGGGCGTGCTGCTGTCGGACGCCTGCGTCGACAACAAGCTTTCACTGATGACGATTCCGCCCGATCTCGATGCGGCGTTCCGCAAATTCATCCCGCCGTTTGGTGCTGCCGGCAATCCCGTCGATATCACCGGCGGCGAGCCGCCGATCACCTATGTCAACACCGTCAAGCTCGGGCTCGAGGACCCGCGCATCCACGCGCTGATCCTCGGCTATTGGCACACCATCGTGACGCCGCCGATGGTGTTCGCGAAAAACATGGTCGAGGTGAAGAACGCGATGAAGGCGAAAGGAATCGAAAAGCCGATCGTGGCGTCGCTGGCGGGCGATATCGAGGTCGAGGAAGCCGCCGACTATCTCTACCAGAACGGCATCGTCGCCTACGCCTATTCGACCGAAATCCCGGTCGCCGTGCTCGGCGCGAAATACAAATGGGCGCGCGGCGCGGGCCTGCTGTAGAGCCTGGAACAACTTCCGTTCAATGGCTGCATCCTTCGAGACGCATCGCGGAGCCTGTCATCGGGCGCGCGTTCGCGCGACCCGTTGGCGATGCTCCTGAGGGTCTGACTGAAAAAGCCGTCAATGAAATGAAAACAAGGGGTTTAGCGTCGTCATTGCGAGGAGCGAAGCGACGAAGCAATCCATTCTTCGGCGTGCAAAAGTTGGATTGCTTCGCTTCGCTCGCAATGACGGCCTAATTTCATTGACTGCATTTTTAATGCAGGGCGGCCGAAACTCAGGACGCGCTTTGGTTCAGGCGCAGTCGCTGCGTCGCCCAATCAAGCCCGGCGGCGAAGGCAAGGCCGGCGCAGGCGGTCAGCGCATCGACGGCGAAATCCTCAAATCTCGCGTGCCGTCCCGGCGCCCACAACTGCATGATTTCGAGCAGGCCGATCGACAGCACGGCAACCGCCGTGGTCAGCAGCCGATGCCGGGCATAGGCCAGCCCGAACGCCAGCCCGATCAGGATGAATGCCAGCGCATGCTCGCCGTCCTGGCCGAGATGTGGGAGTGCGGCCGATAGCTCGGCGGACCGAGCGTTGCGAACGTCACCGCGGCGGCCAAAGACCAGGCGAAGAGCCGAAGGAGGGTGGTTGTCATGCGGACGGGATAGCACAATTCCCCGGCCGGATATCCCCTCACGATAAGTTGCGATTCCCGTGTGGTTAATGCCGGGCGCCATACCGCGAAGGCGGGTGCGACCCCGATCAATTGAGCGCGGGAACGTCGGAAACCCGCGTATTCTGCCGATTGCTTCCCGCAAACCCCGCCCAATGTTATCGTTCAGCCGGTTCCAGCGTTCATTCAGGGAAGAATGTCAGCGGAGGACGCCATGGAAGTGCAGCCATTACGGCAACATGAAAACCGCAACCCGCGCACGATCGAGGAGGGGCGCTCCCTCGTCAGACATGTCGAGTCGCTGTTCATGCCCTGGAATATCGACGCCCTGGTGGACGGCTTCACCGAGGATTGCGCGGTGCGCTTGGCGTCGCCGAGATGCTCGGCTAGGCGGCGTCGCGAGAATTACGGTGACGGCGGGTAAGGCCGGATTAGCCGAAGGCGTAATTCGCCGTCTTTCTTTCGCAGTGGCGCGTTACATCTGTAGCTGCGCCTAAAGAGGATTTCAGATGTTTATCGCAATGAACCGCTTCCGAGTAGCCAAGGGATCCGAAGCCAGCTTCGAGCAAGTATGGATGTCGCGCGACAGTCACCTCGACAAGGTGCCGGGCTTTGTAGAGTTTCACCTCCTCAGAGGTCCCGAAGCCGAGGATCACACTCTTTATGCTTCTCACACCGTGTGGGAAAACCGTGCTGTGTTCGAGGCGTGGACCAAATCAGAGGCGTTCCGGGCAGCACATAGTCGAGCAGGGGATAACAAGCCGCTGTATCTGGATCGCCCGCAGTTTGAGGGGTTTGAGGTGCGCCAGACGGTGGGCCGCGGCAAGACGGTGGGGGCGTGACACCGCCTGCTAAACGGCATACGAGAACTTCGTCGATGTCCGTCATCGGGTGCCCGGAAAATATTTGCTGAGGGCAAATATTACGCGTTTGAACCCACAACGGACGTTGCCTGACCCTGACCCAGCCTCCCGTTTATCTCCAGGGCGACAATTGGATGCAACTTCCCCAAATAGGTGAAGCCAAATTCCTCTATTGCCGATCCCGTCGTCATTGCTCTTGTCGTCCAGCGACTGGCGCAGAAGGTTGACAATCGAGCATCCAGATCACATCAAAGCGACGTTAGCGCTTCAGTCCCGCGATTTGGATGATAACCGGAAAAATCATCCAGTAGATTTCTTGAGGTTTTCGTGTCGACCGCGCTGGTCAATTTCAACGCAGTAGTGCCTCAAATGGATGCATCGCCCGATCCCAGGAATGAAACTTCTTCTCGATCCGTTGTTAGCGAAGGCTCCCCGGCCCGTGACGTCGAAAGGAAAGTCAATCTCCTGGTCCTTTGCGGGCTTGCGTTATTCGTGGGCGTTATGACCGGCATCGGAGCCGTCGCACTTCGCGCGCTGATCGGATTTTTTCACAACGCTCTTTACAACGGTACATTCAGTATATGGTACGACGCTAATGTCAGCGAAGGGCCGAGCCGGTTTGGCGACTGGATATTTCTTTCGCCGATTCTTGGCGGCCTTGTTGTCGTTTTCCTGGTGCAGCGCTTCGCTCCGGAAGCGAAAGGCCACGGTGTTCCCGAGGTCATGGATGCGGTGTTTTACAAGCACGGTAATATCCGGGGTCAGGTCGCGGTTGTAAAATCCCTCGCCTCGGCGCTCTCGATTGGCAGCGGGGCCGCGGTCGGTCGCGAGGGGCCGATTATCCAGATCGGTTCGGCGCTGGGTTCGGCTTTCTCCCAGGGCATCAGACTTATGACACGGCAGAAAATCACCTTGCTGGCCGCGGGTGCTGGCGCCGGAATCGCCGCGACCTTCAACACGCCACTCGGCGGGGTGTTGTTTGCTCTGGAAATCCTGTTGCCGGAGGTCTCGAATCGTACCTTTCTTCCTGTCGTCGTCGCGACCGGTGCTGCCACCACCATCGGCAGGATATTGATCGGCCCCGATCCGGCCTTCGTCGTCCCCGACATTCAACTCTCGCTCGCGCCGGCGCTCGGCGTGCAAGAGGCAATCGCCTTTGTCCTGCTCGGAATCATTTGTGGTGTCGCTTCCTGGGCCTTCATTCGCCTGCTCGTGGTCATGGAGGACGGGTTCCCCAAACTGCCGGGAAATGCCTACACGCAAAACATGGTAGGCATGGCCATCATCGGCCTGATGATGGTCGTCATGACCCGCGCCTTTGGCCATCCCTATGTGGACGGCGTCGGTTACGGCGTGATTCAGTCGGTTCTCGACAACAAGATGGCATCCGTGGGCCTGCTTGCATTGCTGTTTGTTTTGAAACTGTTCGCCACAACCATCAGTCTCGGAAGCGGTGCTTCCGGCGGCATCTTCTCTCCCTCGCTGTATCTCGGGGCCACACTGGGGGGATCGTTCGCCCTCGCGGTGGGCAAAATTCTTCCCCTTGCCGGTTTGACGGTTCCTTCAGCGGCGATCGTCGGAATGGCTGCCATGGTTGGCGCAGGAACCGGCGGGGTCATGACCGCCATCGTCATGGTTTTTGAAATGACGCGCGACTACGCCATCATTGTTCCGGTGATCGTCGCGGTTGCGGTGGCGGCCGGCATCCGGCGGACGCTCATCGGCGAAACGATCTACACGATCAAGCTGCGCCATCGGGGCCATCGCATCCCGAAGGAGCGGCATATCAATCTTTATCTGGTGAAGCAGGCAAAGGATATCATGGAGAGGCGTTTCATCCTCGCCAAGGCTGGAACATCGCTAAAAGACACAATAAGCATGGAACAAGATACTGATGACACGCGCGCTATCATCGTTGAACGCGAAGGCCGGATAGTTGGTCTCATTCCACCGCGCTCGGGCTTGTGGCGCGAGTCCCGGAGCAATCCGGACCTGCTCGTTGAACAGTTTGTCGAAAGCCACGCGGTGATTTGCCGGGACGTCGATCTTCTCAGCCTCGTGTTCGCCAGACTGAAACGCCATCGCTCCGGCGCCGCGATCGTCTTCCGGGGCGTTAATCGGCCAAGGGCCCGAAACATCGTCGGCGTCATCACCAAACGTGCGATCGCTGACACGGTCATCGACAGCTACGACGATTGATTCGCGGTGAAAGCTAGTCTAGCTATTCCGAACCGGACAAGGCGTGGCATGCGTCGATGACAATTACGCCGGATCAATTGCTGACCGCGCCTGGGTCCGGCCGCTTGAAAGCCTTCATCGACATTTTGCAGTAACCGAAACTGCACTGCCGGGAACGGCCTATCCGAGACGTTGATACGAGGCAGCAATCGGCGGGCTCGGTAGCCGTCAAGGCGTGCTCGACGCCGAGCCTGTCGATTGATTTGCACTCGCCGCTGCGGTCGAGGCCAACGCGGCCTGGGTGGTCGCGCGGCGATCCTTGACATAGCCGATAGGAACGCCAAGTCGCGAAATAGTCGCGACGACCTTGCCATCGATGATCTTGTCGCAGCTCAGATGCGTCGGAGCGATGAAGAAGTCGGCTCGGCCCCATTGCTGATTCTTGATCCAGCGTAGCCGGACCCGCTTCAACCGACGCTCGAATGCATAACGCTCCCGCTCGAACGAGACACGTTCGCCGCAAACTCCCACTGTGTAGTCATGCGGTGTGAGCGAGCTCCCATCCCGCTCGGCGCGATCGAGATATTGCTCAAGTTGAGATACCGCCTCCGGCATGATGTTGACCCAGTAGTCGGTCACGTAGAGACGCGATGCGCCGTTGAGGCCACCGACCACAGGGTTGTAGTAAAGGTACTCGTACGGGTGGAGCCGAAGCAGCACGCTGGCATTCCAGGTGAAGTAAACACTTGCGGCCGCGAGCGCGGCGAATCCGAAGGGCTTTCGCCACGACGACAAGGCGACCGCCGCGGCGTCAATGCCGATGCCAGCCAGGACCGCAAGCGGCGGCAGCACGAACGTGAAATGGCGCAATCCGGTGAAGGCGGGGCCTTTCGAGATCACCTGACAGGCAAGCGGGAACGCGACTGCAAGCGCAACCAATGCGATCTCCCGGCGACCGGACGGCTGCAATCCAGCGCGGCGGGCCAGCGGTGAGGCTCCGGCAAACAGCAGCGCAATTGCAGCGCCGGCCAGCGTCATCAGCGAGACGCGGATCAGGATGTAAATTGGCACATAGAGACGCGGAACCGTCTCCATCGGGTAAATATGACCATCAAGCAGTGTTTCGATGTGTTTTTGAAATCCGGCAAACTCGAACAGGCCGCGAACAGGATTGAGCGGAGCCAGCGCCGCCCACGGCCAAGCCGCGATCATGATGAGATAAGCGACGATAAACGCTGGGCAGAGATAAAGCATCGACCGCAGAAAGAACTTGCTGGTCTCCCGCCAATGCCTTTGCAGCGGTTGGGGCATCGTAAGCAGCAACGCAAAACCGGCGTAAAATACCAGCAGCAGCGCAATCACGCGAATGCCGAGAGCGCATCCCGTCAGCAAACCGAACAGCAGCACGTTGCCGAAGCTCGGACGCGGCAGTTCGCGCATGATGCGAACGAGCATGTATGTGGCGCCGATCATCCCGGCTGCGAGCGGAATGTCCTTGGTATGGTTGAACATTGCGCCGTACCAGCAGCCGCAGACGGCGAGCGCCACTGCCGCAATGAAACCGGCGCGGGAGCCGGAGATCGTCCGTGCCATTGCCGCGGTTGCTGCGATGCCAGCGATGCCAATCAGTGCGCAGAGAATATGTCTAATGTCATACACATCGAAGCTGGCGAAAATCTCGCCCAGGCGCACGCTAACGATATCGAACAGGCCGCCATACAGATAGAGGTCGCGGAACCCGAATACCGTCTCGTCGGTCGTGCCGCTACGGTAATATTCGAGGATAAGCTGCCCATAGTGATGTTGCAGGCCCTCGTCGTTCGATACCGCATAGTCGCGAAAGGTCCAGAGCGCGATTAAGGTGATCGCGATAATCAGCAGCGCCGTCGCGAGGTCGAAGGCACGAAAAGGATGAAAAAATTTCATATTTAGTTTGCGGCCGCATACTTGGTCCTTCGCAGCCGGACTCGTGCTCTCGGCAACATTCTCGCTCATATTCGTCCTTGTTGAGGTTTGAATTCCGGGGCAGGTAAAGCGTGCCGGTAAATGCATCCGCAACATCACGCCGCAGGTGCGATTGCTCTTATTTCTGCCTCCAGCCAAGCGATGCTCTTGGCCTCTGGATCTTCCGGCCACGGATAGCCAAGGGTGATAAGTTTTGCTTTTAGGTATTTTTCGAGCGGCGTTTTGGCTGCCTCTCTACCGCAATCGGTTAACTTGAAGATTAACTCGGTCTCATTTTCATAATGATCTTGCCCGGCAAGATTCGCTTCGATTAAGTCATCGAAAATTTCGCAAGAGAGATTATCGATGACAACGCCGTCCGCGCGGCCGACCACGATATGTTTCTCATAAGCGGGCGTTGTATTTCGCAAAACCACAATACAACCGTCTATGGAAACCATTCGCTGTAAAATTTCCGCGGTTGTGATAGACATCCAAGCCGCCATTTTTGACACCAAGCCGGTCCCAGCAGCGTGGGCTCGCAGTGCATTTTGCAATTTTATCGAATGAGAAGGTATTGGACCAAAGCCTTATGGGCGCTTCGGAAAAGCTGTGCTGTTTTTGCACTGCAAAAAAGGCGGGGGGTTGGTATCGGCCGGCCCGCAAACCGAGCGCTCATGGGGTCGGCAGTGAGCCTCGATCTAATCTTGCCTTCAGAGCAGGCACGCTATTTAATATTTTGCAAATAAGTTGGAGTGTTGAGGACGCTCTTTCTCAAATGGCCATAGACGTAAAGACAGCCAATCAGATCGCGCAAGCGATTAAGGAACAGGCGGTCCAGTCCTTAGGGCCGTGGCCGCGTGTGACCTGGAGCTTTTCATTTTCGGCTTAAGCTCCGATTGGAGCTACTGCTTCGACAAATCCAGGGAGGTTTAGCGTGCCTCTAACAATAAGAGCAGCATCGTTAGACGAACTATCCGGTCTTTCCGATCTCTGCTTCAGGTCTAAAGCCGTTTGGGGCTACGACGACAAATTCATGGAAGCGTGTCGCGGCGAGTTGTCGTTTGAACCGCGCGATCTGGAATTGACGCCCATCGCAGTTGCCGAACTTAACGGCAAGTCAATCGGTGTTGCACAGATAAGAGTGGTCGATGGTGAGGCTGACTTGCTGAAACTATTCGTCGAACCCAAGGCGCTTCGCAGCGGGACCGGCAGGGCGCTACTCGCTTGGGCTACCGACGTCGCGAAAAAACTGGGCGCGACGCGACTAACCATCGATGCGGACCCGGATGCTGCTCCGTTTTACCGCAGGATGGGAGCTTGCGACGTCGGCCAAGCACCGTCTGGTTCGATACCCGGCAGGATGCTGCCGAAACTAGTGATGAACCTTCGCCTTGCGGACTAACCTTTAGCGCGTAGGGCGGATTAGCGTAGAGGCTGGCAAGAATTCGTCCGAGCGGTGAATTTTCCTGTTTGTCGCCTGTCAGTTTTCTGCTCCGCAAACAGAATTCTTTAGCGCTCAGCCTCGTAGCGTAATCGCCGTGTTTAGCGCGTTACGTCCGCGGTTGTGCCTGCAACACCTCATTCTTTCATCTCTCGCCGAACTTTCCGCCTGCAGGGACATCGCCAGCGCGGCATCTGGATCTTGCGCGACGGCAACATCGCGGTCTGGGAAACCGCATTCAACGTCGCGCGCGCGGGCGCTAGGGAACGACGAAGATGGCGCAACGCATGGCGCGCGTCGCACACGGTGATTGTGCCTGACGGGCAAATCAGCGACTGGGCTGTCCAGCCCCCTTCGCAAAAATATTTCGGTTCACTTCTGAGCCAAATCACCTCTACATCTTTTGCCGTCCCGGCCCACACACAAGGGGCGTTTCGCGATCGTCACGGACGTAGGGCAGGGGATGCGATGGACGCGGGCGGCGCTGCAATGACGAAGAGCGCTTACCTTGCGGACGGCGAAGTCGTGTGGTCCTGACGCCCCGACGCTGGCGTCAAGTTGGCGGAAGAGATCTCGCAGGCGATGGTGGCAAACAAGCCCGGTCACCAAGGAGAGCGCGAAATAAGCCGTTAAAACCATCGCGTGCGGGAATGCCGGGTGATCCCGGTGCGACCGTGGTGACTAACGCGTGTGCTTTCTACCACTTTACGCACGCGGCTGCGGGTGCAACGGGCACCCGGCATTCCCCGCTCCCCCCTTGGGGTAGCGCCACGCCCTCTTTGGGCGAAGGATTTCATGCACAACTCGGGCGCAATGCGTCGCGGGAATAGTCTCGGCCGTCATCGCCCGCGAAAGCGGGCGATCCAGTATTCCAAGGCGTCCATGATCGAACCGAAAAGCTACAGCGTACTGGATACTCCGCTTTCGCGGAGTATGACGGCTTCATATGAAGCGTGGCTCTTTGGAAATGGCCCGGGCGCGTGGCAAGTCTCACTCATCGCATCATCCCAGCGCTTGCCGCACGCCGAGGCCCAGCATGAAGCGCTCCCTGATCTGCACGGGATCGCGGCGGGTGGTGCCGACGCCGGGCTTGTCGTCGATCCGTGCTGCGATCAGCGTCGGCCCGGAAGCCGACAGCGATCGATCGACCAGTCGCTCGAAGTCATCTTCGTCGGCGGCCCAGGCACTGTCAGCAAGACCGCAAGCCGCCGCGATGGCGACAATATCCGACACCGACGCTGCGGGGGTCGGTTGCGCGCCGGTGATCTGGTAGATGCCGTTATCCATCACGATCATGCAGAGATTTTTCGGCGCCAGCATCGCGATCGTCGACAGGCAGCCCATCTGCATCAAGAGCGAGCCGTCTCCCTCCAGCGCGAAGACGCGGCGCTCCGGCTGCGCCAGCGCGACGCCGAGCGCGATCGGGAAGGCGAGGCCCATGCTGCCCAGCATGTAGAAATTCTGCGGGCGATGACCGGCCGCCCACAGATCGAAATTGGTGTTGCCGATGCCGCCGATCACGGCTTCCTCGTTCTTCAGCTTCGCAGACCAGCCTCGAAGTGAGTTCGAACCGGTTCATCACCTTGGTGTTGCGGGCAGGGCTGTGTGATGGCTTGCTCATGGGATCGCTCACTTCTCGAAAACCTTGCCGCCGGTCAGAAGCGGCGACAGGATCAGCGCCACCGGAGCCTGTGTCGCGATCGCCTGCTTGATCGATCGATCGACGATGAACTCGAATTCGTCGAGCCGGGTCGCGGTATGATGCTCCATCGCCAGCGAGTTCGAGCACCGGCCGCATGGTGCGGCACACCAGCGACTGGCCGTAATTGAACTCGCCAAGCGTGCCGCGTTCGGACACCAGCATGATCAGCGGAATCTGATAGGGGAGGGCCAGCGAGGCCAGCACGTTTGCCAGCGTCGCAAAGCCGCTGGTCTGCATCAGCACGGCGCCGCGCATGCCGCCCATCCACGCGCCGGAGACGATGCCGACCGCTTCCTCTTCGCGCGCGGTCGGAAATGTCGTGAAAAATGGATCGGCGTGAAGTTTCCGGATCAGCGTCGTCAGCACGCGGTCGGGAACGTACGGCACCAGCCGGATGTCGTTGCACTTGAACGTTTCCAGCACCACCTCGTGCCAGGCCTTCCGGTCAGAAGCCTTCTGGTCAGAAGCCTTCTCCTGCGAAGCCTTCTCGTGAGACGGCTTTTCATGCGGGTTCTGGGGCGACGTTGGTCCCTCGGCAGGCGCCATCGAATTCTCCCTTGCCTTGCGACGCCACTTGTTTCGCAACATGATTGCTGGCGGCTCCGTCGAGTGCCGAAACTTGACGCGATCCCCGGTATTGTCAACATGCCGGAACGTCAATGGGCCCTGCGTCGCGGCGCGATGCCGCCGCTGTGCCGACGTGCGATAGAACTGGCGTCGATAAAACAAGTAACAAGAATATCGGGAACCGAGGGCCTGCTAAAAATGTCCGTCAACAACAAGCGCGTGTTCTACGTCAAATATCTGGCGCATGAGATTTATGCCGACATCCTGCGGGCGCGGCCCGACGTGCGGCTCGACCGGCTCGAGAACGAAAGTGCCGAGGACATCGCAGCCCCGGTGCTGGCCGCGGCGCACGCCTATCAGATCGGCGCGGCGCGTGACGAACTCGCGCGCCGCTTCCATGCCGACCGCGATCTCCTGGCGCGGGCACCCAACTTGCTGATCGTGTCGAGCAATGGCGCAGGATATGATCCGGTCGATGTCGAGGCCTGCACGGCAGCGGGCGTGCTGGTCGTCAATCAGTCAGGCGGCAATGCGAACTCGGTGGCCGAGCATGCGCTGGGAATGCTGCTCACGCTGTCGAAGCGAATTCTTGAGGGGGACCGCGCGCTGCGGCGCAGCCCCGATGTGAACCGCAACGCTTTGATAGGAACGGAGGCGCAAGGCAAGACCATCGGGATTGTCGGGATCGGCCATGTCGGCCGCCGCATCGCCGAACTCTGCAACGGCCTGTTTGCCATGAAGGTGCTGGCCTATGATCCCTATCTGTCGGCGACTGAGATTGCCGCCCGCGGCGCTGAGAAGGTCGAACTGGACGAACTGTTGCGCCGTTCGGATTACGTGTCGATCTCCTGTCCGCTGACCAAAGATAATCGCGGCATGATCGGCGCCCGTGAATTCGCGCTGATGCAGCCGCATGCTTATTTCATCACGACGGCCCGCGGCTTTATCCATGACGAGGGCGCGCTGCTCGAAGCGCTTCGCGAGAAGCGCATCGCCGGCGCCGGCCTCGACGTCTGGGCCAGGGAACCGCCGCCGCCGGACCATCCGCTGCTGCAGTTCGACAATGTCCTCGCCAGCCCGCATACCGCGGGCGTGACCCGCGAAGCGCGGGCCAATATG
The DNA here is from genome assembly GCA_963727225.1 of uncultured Pseudomonadota bacterium. GTDB lineage: Bacteria > Pseudomonadota > Alphaproteobacteria > Rhizobiales > Xanthobacteraceae > Bradyrhizobium. The sequence goes on from CAVSFN010000017.1 coordinate 111,067, forward strand.
GGCCGCATTGCCGCCGAGCAAATTCTTGGCGCGTTTGACGGCAAGCGGCCGCCGCGCATCATCAACCCCGAGGTATGGCCCCATTATGTGGAGCGTTTCCAGCGCGCCTTCGGATTTGCTCCGGCCTAGCGGGTTTTCGGTCGGCCACACGGCGCCCGGCATTTTCGCGGAGAAGATTTCGACCGTCGGCAGGCGGCTACTGACAAGAAATCTACTGCCGATCAACCATTGGACGACGCATGCGTTGCTATTTTCGCCGCGGTCTCGACACTCGCCGGCCCCGAGAACATCTTGGGATCGCGAGCACCCGTTCGCGGAACGGTGGCTTCGGCCGGCAGCGAAGGAATTGGCGACATGCGACAGTTGGGTTCATATTTGAGCTCCGCGCCGTCCCGGATCAGACGACGCCTGGCCCTGATCGTCGCCATCGCGGCTGCAAGTCTACCGGCGGCCGGCGCGTAGGCCGTTCCGAAAGATACGGGCTTCCGGCGAGTTGCCCTCGCATGCAAGCTCTTGAACTCATGCGCATCGATAACGGCAACAGATTCCGGTTTGCGCGGCGAGGAGGGTGTTTTGCGATGAGGACGGTGGCCAGCTCGGAAACCGGAAAGCCGAATCCAAATCCGGATTCACCAAACAACGATAGCGCAGAGCAGCGACAAGGGCAAAACGGCCACCCCGAGATATAGCCAGGTTCGGTATGCGCCTGCATCCTTGGGCAAAATGAAAAGGTTGATCACGAACCATACGCAAACCGCGAAACCCAATGCCACCCGGACGAGGTCGCCAGGTGTCTCGGACACCGACCAGATGTTTTCGATTTGAGGACTGGCGACGCGGGCGGTCAGAACTGTCAGAACAACCAGGAAAATCGTCCGAACTGCCACCCCTCCGAACCAGATGCCAGCCGGCGTCTTGGGAGTGGGCTTTCTCGTTGTATCCGCTCGCAGATTCACGTTGGTGTGCATGGCACAATCCATCATCAGCTGCATAGATATCTATCGCCGATCACGATACAACGGCAAGAGGTGTTTTGACGCATGACTAAATGACAGTCGTGCTTATCCTCTTTCAAGCTGCCTGTTATGCGAGCCTGTGTGAGGATGTCCCAAACCCGTCCCAAACCAATTCACCGCTGTCGACCATTTGGAGCGTGTTCATCCGGACCCTCGGTGGATCAGTGGAAACTTCGAAGGTTTAACTCGCTCGTTCCGAATTTGGCAGACAACCTATTGAAAATTCAGATCTATCAGGTTTGCTTGTGGCTTCGCCGACCGCCGGCAAGTCCCAGCAACGCCTGAAGCGCATCCGCCGTGTCGTCCGAGGGACGGCCCGCAAGGCTGACGGCGTTGAGGGCTCCAAAGATCAGGTCGCGCAGCAGGCGAGCATCCGGTTGAGGGGCCAGAATGCCTGCGCTTTGTGCATCCCTGACAAGCTCGGTCCAGCGGGACACATAGCTGCGCCGCAGTTTGCGCGCGGCGGTACCTGCCGAATCACTTGGAAACGTGGGGGCAAGTACGGCGACCGTGTAGTTACTTAACTCATGCACTGCGGTGGCATGCGCGTGGATCGCAGCACCGAGCCGCGTGGCGGCATCGGCTTGATCTGGAACCGCAGCCAGAGCCGCATCGAGATACGCGAGCGACGCGAGCAACCCCTCTTCGAGCATCGCCTCGACCAACCGGTCTTTCGATTCGAAATGGAAATAGATGCTGCCGGTCTTGAGTCCGGCCGCTGCCGCGATCGCGTTGATGCTGGTGCCAGCGACGCCACAGCGCGCGACCTCCGCGGCCGTAGCGTCAAGCAGCCGCTTGCGTGTCCGACCGCCCTTGGACTCCTGACCGGATTCGGCGACCGGTCGAATGTCGTCGCGCATCACTGCGGTCCTCGTCGTTCGAAAGTTCGTTCCACTCAATTAATGCGCCGATCATAGCCGTGCCAATAGGGTTCGCGCAGCACATGCTTGAGCACCTTGCCGGTTGCCGTGCGCGGCAGCGCCGCGACGAAGTCGACGCTGGTCGGGCACTTGAAGCCCGCCAATCGCCGCCGCGCAAAGCCGATGACGTCGTCCTGGTCCACCTCGGCGCCGGCCCGCGGCACGACGATCGCTTTCACGGTCTCGCCCCAGCGTTCGTGCGGCACGCCGATCACGGCAACCTCGGCGAGCAGGGGATGGGTCGCCAGAACATTCTCGACCTCGACCGGATAGACGTTCTCGCCGCCCGAGATCACGAGGTCCTTGGCACGGTCGACCAGAAAGATGCGGCCGTCCTCGTCAATGCGGCCGAGATCTCCGGTGCGCAGCCAGCCGTCGGGTGTCAGGGCCCGGGCGGTTTGCTCGGGATCGTTCCAGTATCCGACCAGGTTCTGCTCCGAGCGCGTCCATATCTCGCCGATCTCGCCGGCGGGTACATCGCCTCCTGTAGCCGTCGAGACCACGCGAACCTCAACCCAGGGATAGGGCCGGCCTGCCGAAAGCAGCAGATGGGCCAGCGGTCCGGTTGGATCGTGCTCATGCGCCGGCAATTGCGCGAACGCGCCGGTCGCTTCCGTGAGTCCGTAGATCTGGATGAAATCACAACGCAGCGCGGCCATTGCCTTGGTCAGCGCGATCGGGCTGATTGGAGCGCCGGAATAGAACACCCGGCGCAGGCTGAGCTTTTGCGCAGCGACGTCGGCAACCGAGCATACCGCCGCGAGCATCGCCGGCACGAAGAACGCGATCGTGACGCTGGCGGTCTGGATGGTGTTCAAGACACCGACGGGTTCAAAGTCACGCACCACGATGCACCGCGCACCGCGCGCAAGACTGGCCAGCGCCCACGCCAAACCGCCCATGTGGAACAGCGGCAATGCAACCAGACTGACATCGTCGGGCGTGAAGCCCCATTCCACCGAGATGTCGTCGAGCAGCACACGCAAATTGGTGCCGTTGGCAAACATCGCTCCCTTCGGCCGCCCTGTTGTCCCGCTGGTGTAGAGCTGAAACGCGATATGATCCCGCTCTGGACCTACACCGGGATCTTCGGCCGGGCCGCACCATTGCGGATAGGATATCCAGCTTTGGTGCGGTCCGAGCGCGACCACGACATTCATCTCGCTCTTGATCGTCGTTACAACACTACTGTCGACGAACGCGATCGCGGCGCGCGCGTCGGCGATGATCGCGGCGAGTTCGTCCGGCGCGAGCCGCCAGTTCAACGGGGTCAAGACCGCGCCGGCCAACGCGCAACCGAACAGCACTTCAAAATATCGCGGATCATTCTTGCCGAGATAGATCACGCGGTCCTGTGGCTTGACGCCATCGCGCACCAAGGCCGTGGCTACACGGCACGCCTGCTCGCGCAGCCCGGACCAGGTGAGTTCAACGCCGTCTGCACTGAGTACGATTTTGTCCGGCGCATTCGCGACGCCGGCCTCAAGCAACGCCCGCAAGCTCTCCATCGTCGTTTCCCACCAACCCTCGCAAGATGCGACCAGCTATCGCGCGGCCGCGCGGCGATAGAGACCGATCTGCTTCATCAAGCCGAGCAGGTCGTAAGTGGCGTAAAGCCGACAGGCCCGATCGCCGCGGAAGTCGAACACCTCATGTCCGGCGAATTCGAACGCCCGCCCAGTGCCTTCGATGCCGGGCGGATCGATCCGGCCGGTGAAGTGACCGGTGCCGCGCCAGGTGAACGCCGCGCGCGCCATGGTGTCGGAAAACATCGGCGGCGCCGTCACCTCCCATTTGAGGTCCGGATAGGCGTTAAGCACGTAGCGGATGTAGTCCATCGTCGCCTGATGGCCCTGGACGTGCCAGCCGGTATGCCGCGTGGTCGGACTGTCGAGCACGAAATCCTCAGTCAGGATTTGCCTGACCCGCTGCGGCCGATTGCTGTTCCAGCAATCGATCCAGCCTTCCGCATACCACTTCACCGCAAACGCCCGGTCCAGCGGAGTCGGATCGCATTCCGCAACGCGCTTTTCCACGAGCCCTACCTTCCCATTAAATCTAACAGATATTAGAATCTAAATACTATTAGATTATGAGTCAAGCCCGTTACGGGTCCGGCTCGCGTGACAAGAGACCGGCAGCATCGGCTCGATCTTTGAGCCGACGAATTGCAATCTACGGCAGGAATAATTTGCGCTGCGCCCGAACTTCCTCGGCGATGAACTCCGAGCAGAATCGAACGCGCGCAAGATCTCGCATGTCGGCATGGACGATCAGCCAGAAGGAACGTATCAGCTTGACGTCCTTTTGAAGGATGCGCTTGAGCCGCCTCTCACGTGTCGCCATGAAGCAGGGCAGGATGCAGAGCCCCGCGCCGGCCAGCGTCATGTTGAATTGCGCGATGAGATTTGAACTGGTGATGGAGGGGCCCACATCTTTCGAGACCAGGGGGATGTAGTCCAGTTCTTCCGCATAGATCATGTCGGGTATGTAGCCGAGAAGCGTATGTTCTCGCAGAGCCTCCCGATTCCGAGGCTCGCCGCACCGGTTCAGATATTCGGCTGAGCCGTACAATCCCAATTCATAGTCCGTCAGTTTCCTGGCATGAAGACGTCCTTCCTTTGGGCGTGCCAGTCCGATGGCGAGGTCGGCTTCGCGCTTGGTCAGATTGAACAGGCGCGGCATCGTCACCAGTTCAATCGAGAGCTCGGGCTGAATCTCGCGCATGCGCCCGAGGCGAGGGGCGAGGAAGCTCGTGCCAAATCCATCGGGTGCGCCGATCCGGATCGTGCCCGCGACCTTCGAACTCGAACCGGCGACGTCGCGCAGGAGTTCCAGCGCAAGGGTTTCAACGGCCTGGGCGGATTGCAGGAAGCGCTCGCCCTGAGAAGTCAGCACATAGCCGCCCACGCTGCGATCGAACAATCGCGTTTGCAACGCGCCCTCAAGCTCCTTGATGCGCCGGCTCAGGGTGGTGTGATCGATGCCGAGCCGCTGGGCCGCAACCGTCAAACGACCAGCTCTCGCAATCGCGAGGAAGGACTGCATCGAGTCCCAGTCGAACGTGGTGGGCATATGCGATTCCTTGCAACGAAACCGCCTATTTATCAGAATTTATGTGCGTAGAACACTATGCGATCCCGCGCTGGTGAATCGACAAAAGCGCGGTTCGCCGCGCGGCTATTAGGATGGTCCCTGACCATGCGCCGCCTTGACCGCGGCACGGTCAATCTCGCCTTTGTCGTTCTTGGGTAATTGCGCGACGAACACGACGTGCTTCGGTTTCTTGTAACGCGCAATCTGTCCGGCCGCGAATTCGATGATCTCGTCGGCGGTGGTGATTGCGCCGGGGCGCTGCGTGCACACCGCCTTGATCGCTTCACTCCACTGCGGATCCGGCACGCCGATCACCACGACGTCGGTGATGTCCGGATGCTGGCGGATCGCATTCTCGACCTCCGCCGGATAGACGTTCTCGCCGCCGGTCTTGATCAGTTCCTTTTCGGGCGCGCGGCCGGCATACCAGAGATAGCCGTCGGCGTCGAAATATCCCATGTCGCCGGTATGGTGCCAGCCATTGCGGAAGGTGAAGGCGGTATCGGTCTCGTTATTCCAATAACCCTTGAACACAGTGGGACCGCGCACCACGATCTCGCCGGTCTGTCCGCTGGGTTTTGGCTTGTCGGTGCTGTCCACCACCGCGATGGTGCGCCAGAACAGCGGCCGCCCGGCGGATTTCGGCCGGTCGCGGTAAGGCGACAGCGTTGCGAGTCCGGAAGTCTCGGATTGCCCGAATGTGGCCCAGAACATGGCGTGGGGGCACATCGTCTCGAAGCGTTCAATGGTTGCCGGGGTATCCAGTCCGGTCACCGCGCGTAGCGACGCCAGTTCATTGCCCTTGGCCTGATCCATCAGGCCCGCCAGCATCGGCGCAAACTCCGACATGACAGTCACCTTCTCGGCGGCGATGTCGCGAACCGCCTGTTGCGGATCGAATTTCGCGGCGATGATGCTGGAACCACCGGCCTGCTGCACGGTCAGCATCAGGCCGAGGCCGGCGACATGGAATAGCGGCAGCACGCCGAGATTGACGTCGTGCTCGGTCAGCGCCCAGGCTTGCACCAGCGAACTTTGCGCGGTCAGAAGATTGGTCTGCGATAGCAGCGCGCCACGCGGCCGCCCGCCGACGGCGGCGGTGTGAATGATGACGAAGCCGCCATTCGGGTCGGGGTTGGTTTCGGGCAACGACGTCTCTCCGCTGGCGAGTTCGGCAAACGGCGAGAACGGTGCGGCAGCCGTCCCGATCGCGAAAAACTTGCGAACGAATGGAAGCGTCGAGGCCAGGCCCGCGATGGTCTCCTGATATTCCGGCCCGGCGATCACCAGCACCGGCGCGCCGTCGGCAAGGACAAAACCGATCTCTTCGGCGTTGAGCCGGAAATTGACCGGCAGCAGGATCGCGCCAAGCATCGCCACCGCGCCGATCAGGTCGATCATTTCGAGCGAGTTCTGCGACAGGATGGCGACGCGATCGCCGGGCTTTACGCCCTCGCGCACAAGTCCTGCCGCGAGCCGCTGGATCCGGCCCAGATAGTCGCAATGGCTAATGCGCCGGCCCTCGAACACGAACGCCGTGCGGTCGGGGAAAAATTCCGCATTGCGGTGATAGACATCGGAGAACGTGAATCCGCTGAGAGCCATCAATCGTTCCAATTCCCTTGCAGGTTACGTCACTATCGCCGACGAATATGAGGTTGGTCTAGGTGGGCTGGGCGATTATTCCGGTTATCGAACGAGGTTGATGCGGCCTTCGCCGTGACCACGCCCGCCCGCGTTCGGCGGTGGCGCGTTCATTCCAACCGTTTCTGTTATTCCGCAGCGGTCTGAACTGGATCTTTTGCCTCGCTCGCTGGAAAGGGCAGGCTGGGGACCTCGCAGCCCGTCGCGCAGCATCGGCCCGGTTGACGCGGCAGGACTTCTGCTGCTGGCACACACCGGCCGCATCCGGATGTTCGGTGCCTCGGCTTCCGAATTGATGGCACGTTACATCGACGACCGGATCAAGGGCCTGGCAGGGAAGTAGGCGTTACGCGAACCGTTCGCGACACCGAGACTCCCGGCGATCAAAGTGGTTCAACCTGCTGCTAGCCTTTGGTGAGCAGGATGGTCATTCGGGTTTCGTCGACGAAACTCTTGATGTCCTGCTCAGGTTTGCGAAACAGATTACGTTCGACGACGATTGAACGGTTGTGGATGGTCTTGGTGCAGCGTTCCCTGACAAAAATGCCGCCGACGGGCTGCTGGCCGGCGTCGGGCTGAGCGTCCGTGCAGGACCAGCCGTCGAGACCGTACCGCGACTTGGCCTGGATGCCGAATAGAAAGGCCTTCTTGCGGATATACAACCGCGCTTTCGGATCGGTCTCGATTCGAAGGCCGCTGACGATGCCGGCATCATCGATGAGCAAAGTGAGAATGGCCGGGTGGCCGGCCACGATGGTACCCTCCCGGCTGGTGGCGGGATCATAGCCGAACTTGATCGCGTGAAATCCGGAAGGATCGGCAGGGCAGTCGCGCCATCCCGTCCAGGTCGTGAGCGTTTTCTGCGGATCGGTTGCGCAGGCGAGATCGACATAGCCCGCGTCGGATAAGTCCGCAGCCGGCATCCCGAGATGGATATCACGCAGGTCATTGCCGTCGGAGCCTTTGCCGCCAGAGACTTTTCCGCCGGAGTTTTTGGTGCCAGAGTCCTGGGCCGCGGCTGGCGTCGTCGGTACTGCTGTGACCAGAAGCGACAGAATGGCAACCAGCGTTGCAATCGATCGCTGCGCTCGATGCATCATTGCGTTTTTCCTGCGGCGGCTTCGGAATTTGCGGCTGGCGGGGCTTGCGTCTTGTAGATGTCGCAAACGCGCGAGGTGTCGCCGAAGAAGGCAACGCATTCGGCGTAATTCGGCTCGCCCTTGCCCTTGAGGTTTGCGATCACGTAATCCGCGACGGCTTCGATATCGTTCGGGCGTAGAAAGGTTCCGGCTTCTTGCGGGATCTGGTTGCCGACTTCCTGCCGGTTCATGCCATGGCATTTGACGGTGTCGTAGGCGCCGCGGGTGAAGAACGGCATGCCCGTGCCGGGCCGTCCGCAGCTGACGGTTTCCATGATCTGCTCGCGCGTCAGCTCAGTCTTGCGCAACGACAACGCGTCGCCGCCGTAACCACCGCCGCCGTTTCCGTGCCACTTATGGCAGCCGAAACAGTTGCCACGCTTGAACACCGCCCTGCCGGCACCGGTTGGATCCGGGGTCGTGGCCGACTGGCCGAGCACCGCGCAAGGGGCCGACAGCACCGCGGCGGCAATGAACAACGCCGCGATCGAAGACATGTTACCTTTTGTCATTGGACTTTCTTGGGACCGTATTGGGACTTCTTGCCGGAGAAAAACGGGCGGATCAGGCCGTGGCCCGATCCGCCCGTGCGAGTGACGTCAGAGTGCAAACACGTTCAGAGTGCAAACACGTAGAGCATCGATCCCGGCTGCATCCGCTTCAGCTCGGGCGTTGATTCGATGAACCACTTGTCCCAGGCGCCTCCTTGTCCGACGAGGATGGCGATGTACTGCTTCCCGTCGACCGAGAATGACATCGGTGGTGCGCTGACGCCGCCACCGGTGTTGAACTCCCACTTCTTCTCCAGAGTCTTGGCATCGAGCGCCATTACCTCGCCTGAGGGCAGGCCGGTAAAGACGAGATCGGGCGTCGCCAACATGCCGCCCAGCATCGGGAACGGCATTTCCGCCTTGCCCGCAACCTTGCCGGTCGTCACGTCGATGGCGGTTACACTTCCGGTGATCTTGAAGGGTTGGCTCGGGCCACCGCCGGTCCAAAACTCGCGTGCCTTGAGCTTCGCCGGATCGGATTGGTCGACCGTGATCCGGTTGCAGCTCTCGATGACCGGGATGTACCAAAGCTTGAGGTCCGGATTGTAGGCTGTGGGGGGCCAGTTCTTGCCACCCATGTTGCCCGGGCAGATATCGGTGACCTTGTTTTCCCGGCTGGGTGTCACCGCCGCGTTGTAACGCTGGACAGGTTTGTTGGCGTCGTATTCCACCGGCTTGCCGGTCTCCGGATCGAGCCCTTTAGTCCAGGTGACTTTCTTGACGAAGGGCAGGCCCCAGAGGAACTTGCCTGTGGTGCGATCGATCGCATAGGCGAACCCGTTGCGATCGGCCTCAAGCGCGAGCTTCTGGGTCCCACCATTCGGCGTGGGCACGTCGGCCAGCACGTTCTCGGCCACGCTGTCATAGTCGTAGGGATCGTTCGGGGTGTGCTGATAATGCCACTTGATCTTGCCGGTGGTGGCGTCGAGCGCGAGCGAACTGTCCGTGTAGAGATTGTCGCCCGGCCGGTACTCGTTGTCCCAGTCCGGACCCGGATTTCCGACGCCCCAGATGATGGTGTCGGTGGACGGGTCATAGGTTCCGGTAACCCACGTCGAACCGCCGCCGGCCGCGGCAGCATTGTTGGCATCCTTCCAGGTTTCGTGACCCGGTTCATCCTTTGCCGGAATCGTGTAAGTGCGCCAGAGTTCCTTCTGCGTGGACAGATCGGTCGCGGCGACCCAGCCACGAATGCCGTATTCAGCGCCGGCGACACCGGTGATCGCCATGTTCTTCACGATGAGCGGCGCGCCGGTGATAACTTCACCCTTGTCCGGATTGGCGACCTGGCGTTGCCATGTCACCTGGCCGGTTTCCTTGTTGGTCGCCACCAGGCGGCCGTCGAGGGTATGGGAGATGACGAGATCACCCGACAATGCGACGCCGCGATTGTCGACGCCGCAGCAAGCTACGGCACCGGCCCAGTCATGGTCGGTCTTCGGGTCCATCTTCCAGAGCAGCAGGCCCTTGCCGCCATGGGTGTCGATTTTGTAGACCGAGCCCCACCCGTCAGTGACGTACATGAAGCCGTTTTCGGCGATCGGCGTGCCTTCCAGGCCGCCATGCGTCCAAATGCCGCCGCCTTCGACGCCGCTGAGCTGCATCGTCCAGGCCACCTTCAGATTCTTGACGGTGTCGCGATTGATGTCCTTGAGGGTGGAAAATCGCGTCCCCGAAAAGTTTTTATGATGGTGTATCCAATTGCCCGGTTCCTTGTCGGCATTGAGCAACCGCTCCTGGGTGACTGCGTCGGCCGCACGGGCAGGCTGGGCGCCGGCAATGCCGACGGCGGCGATCATGGCGAGCATGGAGGCTCGCAGTAGAAATCTTTGTCGCATTAGTTGCGTCATGGTTGTTCCTCCTGGTTACGATTTTGATGTTTTTGTTTGAACGCTCGGGAAGACAGCCTACTCGGCTGATCGAACGTCCGCTACCTCGATCATCATGAGTGGGATCGGGAAACGTGCACCTCCGTTTCTATCGTACCGGCCTTCTGAAAAACCACGGTGCAGGTGAATGTTTCACCCTCAGTAAGCGTCTGCCGCGTCTGCAACAGCATGACGTGGTATCCGTCCGGTTTGAGTACGATGGTGGAATTGGCAGCTATCGGTATGGTGGGGACGGCGCGCATGGCGGGTGCACCTTCGCCGCGGTCGACGATGTGCTTCTCGGCGAAGTTTGCGACCGGGCATCTGACGCGCAGCAGGGCGTCAGCGATGTCCGCTTCGTTCTTGATGGTCATCAGCAAAGGAAGGTCGCCACCGGCTTGTTGGGCAGGAGGCACCCACGCTTCGGAGATTTTGACAGCTTCCATCGTCGCGCCAAAAAGCGGATCGGCCTGCATTGCCAATCCGGCCGCGAGCAAACCGGCGCCGGCAAGCGCCGCAGCTTTTCCGTGACATGAAATCGATGTCGCCCGCACCAGCATGGTTCAGATTTCCGCTGGCTCGGAGCTTGGCAAAACCAGCGCCGACAAAAGCGTACAACTGCGATGCGTCCTCACCGGCGTGCCTCCCTTTTTAAGCTTTTTTGTTGTCAGATAGTTAGAAGCTTGAACGCATTGCACTTCCGAATCTGTGACGTGTCAAGTAACTCGACATCGATCGAATCTCTCGCTGACCGATATGCGGGAGCATGGCTTCAGTTGTCGGAAAGTTTTTCAGGACACAACTCGATGGCCACCGAAATTGTGGCGATCGTGCGCCATTGCAGTTTCGAGACGCGAGCGCTTCACTTCGCGTGAACGCGTCCGGCAAACCGTTGCATGCAGAAAGGCATTTGCTTGCTCTGTTTTCAAATCCGAATCTGCACTGCAACGTCGCTGCCGTTTCGGAAAACTTCAAGCGGAACCCCTCCATTCGCGTTCGGCGTCATCCCATGCAGCCAGCGATTGCAGATCGAACCCCCCAGGCTGGACTCGTCTTTGCATTCGACGATACCGCTTCGTGGCTCGGTCGTGACGATGCCGCGCGCCAGCTGCAGCCGGCAGTCCCGGCATCATGATGTGACGGGTTGGTACTAGCGAGGTGAATGACGCGTGGGATTCGGCAAGGATCCTGACGCAATGGTCGGAATCGAAAGTTTTGCGCGAACGGCCGAGCAGGGTGTTGGTGAGGCGGCATGCGCACTCGTTCGATGTCGCAAGGCTCATCGATCTGAGATCACTGGCGCCCATTCGGCCCGGCGACAATCGCGCATGAACCGAGAGCATCTGCCCAAGATTCAAGAGATCCTTCATGCCCGTCTCCCTAAAAGGGGCGCTTTTTCCGATTGGCGCTATCGGCAAGGGCGTGCGCCATTTCGAATTCAGAATTCATATTCTGAATTCGAATGCAAAACAATGGAGTTTCGCGCAAAAGGCTGATAAATGAGAATGCTGGCTTCGACATGGACGTTGCATGCCCCCTTTTACCGTTCAGCCGACACTCGTCGATCAGGTTGTCGATGCGATCGTTGCGGAGATCATTGGCGGCGAATTGCCCTCGAATTCCCGGCTGATTCAGGACGATCTCGCCCGCGCCTACGGCGTGTCGCGCCAACCCGTCCAGCAGGCGCTCTTGCTGCTGCGCAACCGGGGATTGGTGCAGGAGGCACCTGGACGCGGACTGATCGTTTCGCCTCTCGATGTCAGCTTCGTTCGCAATCTTTTCGAGATCCGCACGATGCTCGATGGGCTAGCGGCCAGGCTGGCCGCCGAGCGCGGAGCCGCGCGAGCGGCAAGCGAAGGACCGGCGTATCTTGGGGCCGGGCACGCCGCGGTCGACAGCGGTTTGCTGCACGAGCAGATCAAAGCGGATATGGCGTTTCACGCATTTCTAGGCGAACTCTCGGGCAATCCGCTGATCGGTGAAACCACCGCGCCGCACTGGCACTGTCTGCGCCGCGTGATGGGCGAGGTGCTGCAAGACGACGAACAGATGCCTCGGATGATCTGGGATAAACACGACGCGATCATGGATGCTGTCATCGATGGCAATGGCGAGAAAGCCGAAACGTTGAACCGCGAGCATATCCAGCACGCGGCGAGTGTTTTCGTGCAACGCCTGCAGGCGCGACACGATGCGTCGGAAGAGGAACGCCGACAACGCCGTCCGCGCCGCATTCAGCGCTGAAATCGCAATCGCCCGTCGAGTAAATTCGCCGGCTGCCAACTAACGGGGCAATCGCCGCGTACGTACGGCTGCAATGAAAAATCCGTTTTGCCCGTCCCTGCCGGAGGGCATTTCGCCGTGGCATAATATAACAATATATTGACCCATAATTGGCGAGCGGTCACTCTGTGGTTGGAAAATCGATCGTGGGAGCGAGACATGCGAGGACTGAGCGGGAAAACCGTCATCGTGACCGGTGGGGGCGGGGGGATCGGTGGGGCGACCTGTCGGCGCTTCGCGGCGGAAGGAGCGGTGGTTGCGGTATTCGACATCAACCTCGCCGCCGCCGAGCGGACCGCCGCGGTGATCGCGACGGAGGGCGGAAAGGCCACTGCCTTTGCCTGCGACATTGCCGATCATGAAGCGGTTGGCGCTGCGGTCGCCGAGGCGACCGCGTCGCTCGGGCCGATCGATGTGCTCGTCAACAATGCCGGATGGGATGTCTTCAAGCCGTTTCTCAAGACCTCGCCGGCCGATTGGCAGAAGCTGATCGCCATCAACTTGACCGGCCCGTTGAATATGCACCACGCCGTCTTGCCGCAGATGGTCGAGCGGCGCAGCGGCCGGGTGGTGAATATCGCGTCGGATGCCGCGAGGGTCGGTTCTTCCGGTGAGGCCGTTTATGCAGCCTGCAAGGCCGGCCTTCTCGGCTTGTCGAAGACGCTGGCACGCGAGCATGCGCGCGATGGCATCACCTTCAATGTCGTTTGCCCCGGGCCGACCGATACCCAACTGCTCGGTGATTTCATGACCGCTGCCGGCAATCCGGAGAAGTTGAAGGAGGCCTTTCGTCGTTCGATCCCGCTCGGGCGCATTGGCGATCCGGGAGATCTGCCGGGCGCGATTTGCTTCTTTGCCAGCGAAGACGCGGCGTTCATCACCGGTCAGGTGCTGAGCGTATCGGGCGGCCTGACAATGGCAGGCTGAGCGGAGTGCTATCGCCGCTCTTCACTGCCTGAGGAAACCGAAAAACCGCGTGCGGCTAGACCTTTGTCAGGGCGGTCTTAAGGCGATCAAGCAACCGATAGAGCGCGATTTGATCTTCGTGGCTGAATGTGGTCAGCGCGGAGGAATAGAAAGCCTCGATCGGCTCCTGCATGCCGGCCCAGGTCGACGTGCCCTTGCCGGTCAGGCGAATGCGCCGGCTGCGACCGTCATCCTTGTCCTTGACACGCTTGATCCAGTCGCGTGCTTCAAGCCTGTCGAGGATGATAGTGAGATTTTGCCGGCTGACGTCGAGGAATTCCATGAGGTCCTTGACCGTCATACCGTCGCCGCGGACCTGCGGTCGCGCAAGGGCGCCCAACACGGCCCATTGCTGTGTCGTGGCCCCGAATTTGCTGACATAGCGGGTGCCCTGCTTATGCATCAGGTTCGACGCCTGATAGAGGCGAAAGAAAACCCGGTTGGCAACATCGAATGCGACGCCGGATTTTGCAGGTACCGCAGCCAGTGCCATCGCTCAAGTCCTCCATAAATCACGGCGACTTCCGACCGCTATAATAACAAGATATTGATATATTCTCCAGTGCGCGTCGCGTTCGAGCGTCTGGCGCGGCCACTTCTATGCGCAGCTTCGGTCTTAGATCGAGATCGAGGCGCCTGGTTTCGCGACTGGCATGCTGCTCGGCTCTAAGAGCGGCGCGTCGGTAATATTTCAGTACGTGTGGGAGCCGAAACGCGGCGTCAATGGACATCGTGGTCTGACGATCGGTCGTTATCGGTGTTGACGGCCAAATCGTTCAACCAGCAAGAATTTTTGTACCTTGCCCGTCGGCGTACGCGGCAGCGCCTCCGTTTCGATAATGAATTCCTTTGGCGTCTTGAAGCCGGCGAGGTGCTGTCGGCAAAAATCATCGAGCTGCTTGGGGGTGATCTCGGCATTGTTCTGCGCGACGATCAGGCCCGTCACACGTTCGCCCCACAGGTCGTCGGGCAGGGCGAAGACCGCGCAGTCGGCAACGCCGGGGCATTTCAGGATGATCTCCTCGACCTCCGCGGCGTGGACATTCTGGCCGCCGGTGATGATCATATCTTTCTTGCGGCCGCGGATGGTCAGATAGCCCTGGTCGTCGAGGCTGCCGAGGTCGCCGGTATGGATCCAGCCGTTACGAAAAGTCTCGGCCGACTTCTCGGCATTCTCGAAATACGCGGTCACCGCATTCGGCGAGCGTCCGATGATCTCGCCAAGCTGATTGGGTGCAAGCGGCCGGCCCTCATCATCGACGATCATGATCTCCGAAAATGTCATTGCCTGGCCCACCGAGTCCGGCCGCTTTTTTCGATCCTCGGGCGTGCTGACGACAAGCGCGCCGGTTTCCTGCATGCCGTAATATTCGTAGATATTCGGGCAAAGCCGGGCCACGGTCTGTTCACGGATGCTTTCCGGCAGGCTGGCGCCCGCGAATACGATGGCGCGGATGGAACTGAGGTCGCGCGCTGCGGATGCCTGGGCCGGCAGCAGCATCGCCGCCATGGTCGGAACCAGGTTGAAGATCGTCACGCGTTCTGTGGCAATCAGGCGCAGCACTTCCTTCGGTTCGAAGTTCGCCAGCACATGTGGAATGCCATAGAGGATCGATCCGGCGATCCATGCAAAGCCGACGCGTCCGAAGGCGGGAAATACCGTCATCGTCACATCGCGACGCGTCATGTCGAAAATCTGGAACATCGGACCCAGCGTACTGTTGTTATATTGCGTCAGCACATAGGATTTCGGCAGGCCGGTGGTGCCCGAGGTGAGGTTGAAATAATACGGGTCGGCCTCGTCGATTTCGATATCGGGAGTCTCGGGTGACGCCGCGGAAAGCACCGTCTCGTAGTCGAGGGCAAAACTGGTTTTCTCGCCGCCAAATTGAATGACGTGCTTGAGTGTTTTTGCCGCCGGTTCGGCGATCGTCGCGAACCTGCCCTCGTAGATCAGGCCGCTCGCACCCATGGCGCGCATCAGTTCAAGCATTTCCGCCGCGGCCAGTCGATAGTTCAAGGGCAGGCCGATGATGCCGGTGCGCGCCAGCGCAAAATAGATTTCCACGATCTCGGCGCGGTTGGAGGTGAGAAAAGCGACAACGTCGCCCTTCCGAAAGCCCAGGCCTAAAAGTGCTTGTGCCAGACGGTTGGTGCGATCGTTTATCTCGCCGAAACTAAATCGCCGATCCGTACTCGAACAATAAATCGCAGGCGCATCGGGATAGCGTATCGCGGCGGTGGCCAGAATATTGCCAACCACCATTTTGCCCAGAGATCGATCCATTTGCAGGCGTTTCCTTGTTTCGGCGCGATTTATGCGCTCTTTCTGGTTGGCCTCGTTGTTGGCCGTGTGCTGTTCAGCTCACATGCCGCTCCCGGTTCTCCCAGAACGGCTGGCGCAATGCCCGTTTGAGAACCTTGCCGGCTCCGGACAGCGGCAGCGGGTTTTCGCTGATATCGACGCTGCGCGGGCATTTGTAGCCGGCGATCAGCGTCTTGCTGAATTCAATGAGCTCGCCGGCCGACACCTTCGCGCCGCTCCTGGTGACGACAACAGCGTGGACCGTTTCACCCCAGCGTTCGTCCGGGATTCCGATAACGGCGCACTGGGCTACGGCAGGATGCTGGGCGAGGGCGTTTTCGACCTCGACTGAATAGACATTCTCGCCGCCGGAGATGATCATGTCCTTGACCCGATCGACGACATAGATGAATCCGTCCTGATCCATGTAACCGCTGTCGCCGGTATGCATCCAGCCGTCGATCACCGCGCGAGCGGTCTCTTCTGGCCGTTCCCAATACCCCATCATGACATTGTCGCCACGAACGATGATCTCACCGACCGTGCCGTGGGGTACAGGCTTGTCGTCGGGATCGACGATGCGAACCTCGCAGCCCAGCGTGGCGCGGCCAGCGCCTCGGTGGCGGCCCTTGGCGCGGCCTTCGCCGATATGTTCTTTCCAATGCAGCACGGTTGCCATCGGCGAAAGTTCGGTCATGCCGTAGGCCTGGGTGAATTGCACGTTCGGAAGTGCCGCGGTGGCTCTGTTCAACACCGCCGCGCTGATCGGTGAAGCGCCGTAAATGATATTCTTCAAGGACGACAGGTCGTAGGAGCCAAGCGCGGAATGATCGACCAGCATCTGGATCATGGTCGGGACCAGAAGCACGTCGGTGACGCGCTCGTTCTGCACCGCGGACATCACGGCTTCCGGGGTGAATGCCGGGATAATGACATTTGAGCCGCCGCTGAGCAGCAGTGAATACATCGCCGCGCCATTGGCGAGATGGAACATCGGCGCGGCGTGCAGGTAGATTGCCGAACTCTGGAAGAGGCCTTCGCCGAGAGAGTTCAGCGAATTGACCATGAGATTGCCGTGGCTGAGCATGACCCCCTTCGAGCGGCCGGTGGTGCCGCCGGTATAGAAGATGCCGGCGAGATCGGTGCTGGTGCGCATCGCATCCGGAACAGGTTCGCTTCGCAGCAGCAGCGTCTCGTAGCTTTCCATGCCGGCGGGTACATCGCCCTCGTCGGCATAGATCAGCTTCAACCCGGGCAACGCTTTCGCCAAGGCGGTGCCGACCGATGCAAACGTCTTGTCGACCACCAGAATGTTGGCGCGGCAATCGCGCATGGCGTCCTCGTTTTCAACCGGGCTCCAGCGGATGTTGAGCGGTACCACCACCGCGCCGGCCCATGCGGTGGCCAGATAGAGTTCGATATACCGGTCGGAGTTTTGCGACAGGATGGCGACGCGGTCGCCGGGATTGGCGCCGAGCGAACGCAAGCCAGCGGCCAGCCGCGGCACGCGCTCCCCGATCTCGCGCCAATTCCGCCGTCTGTTGCCAAATACCGACGCAAGGCCGTTCGGATTGATCTGCAGCGCGCGCCGCAATCCATGGGTAATGTTCATTTTGATTCCCCTCCTGATCGTTGCTTCTTTGCGGGCGTTGATTGCGCCCTTGACGTGATCTGTTTCCTTGCCAGCCCTTCGGTTAGCCGAACGGAGAACTCGTCGGCGATCGCGTCTGCCGGCAGCGCACCATCGGGCTGAAACCAGTGACCGATCCAGTTCAGCGATCCGGCGATCGCGAAGGCTGCGAGCTTGGCGTCACACGGCTTGATGGAGCCGTCGGCGATGCCTTCGGCGATGTATCTGCGAAAGGTGAGGTCGACGCTCTTTTTGGATGCTCGCATGACCTTGCGGTTCTTCTCGGAGAGGTCGCGAGAATCGAACCGCACCAGGCTTGCGCCGAAATCGGTCGCCATGATCCTCGCGTAGGCGTGGACCAGCTTGCGGAGCCGGGCCAGTCCGTTGCCGCCGGTTGCCTCGATCTCTGCGATGAACTCGTCGACGCGTTCCTGTCCCAGCGCCCAGCATTCGAACAGAATATCGTCCTTGCCGCGAAAGTAATTGTAGAGCGCGGGCTTGGTGATGTTGAGGCGTTCGGCCACGTCGTTGAGCGTGGCACGATGGTAGCCCTGCTCGAGAAAGGACTGCAACGCCGTTCGCAGCACGGCCTCGCGCTTCTCGTCGCGCGCGCGGCGGCGGCTTTCGAACGGCATCCATGGCGAGGGATCGGAGGAGGGGCGTCGCGTATCCATTCGATCATCCGCGTGGGTGGGATTGACTTGCCGGCGGCGCTCGTATATTACCCGTGAGTAATATAAAGTCCAGTGGGTAATTTATGGAGGGCGACATGACATCCCAGGGCTCCAGGCCGTATCGCTCGTCCTGGATGACCGAGGAGCTGGATGCATTTCGCGATCAGTTTCGCAAATTTCTCGCCAAGGATCTGGCGCCGCACGCCGGGAAGTGGCGTCGGCAGAAGATGGTGGACCGTTCCGCGTGGCGAGCGCTTGGCGAGATGGGCGCGTTGCTGCCGAGCGTACCCGAGGCCTATGGCGGGCTCGGCGCGACCTTTGCCTTTGACGCTGCCGTGTTCGAGGACATGCAAAGCGTAGTGCCGGACGCGATGGGCGGCGTCACCGTCAGCAGCGGAATCGTCGCGCACTACATTTTGAACTACGGTTCGGAGGAGCAGAAGCGCCGCTGGCTGCCCGGCATGGCGCGTGGCGAACTGATTGGCGGCATTGCCATGACCGAGCCCGGCACGGGCTCCGATCTGCAAAGCGTGCGGACCACCGCAAAGCGGCAGGGTAACAGCTACGTCGTCAATGGCCAGAAGACCTTCATCACCAACGGACAAACCGCCGATCTGATAATTGTCGTTGCCCGGACCGGTGGGCCGGGCGCCAAGGGATTATCGCTGATCGTCGTTGAGACGGAGCGGAATGATGGCTTCCGGCGTGGACGGAACCTCGACAAGATCGGCCTGCACGCCTCCGATACCTCGGAGTTGTTCTTCGAGGATGCGGTCGCGCCGCCCGAAAATCTGCTCGGCGGCGAAGAGGGCAGGGGCTTCGCACAGTTGATGCAACAATTGCCGCAGGAGCGGCTCATCATTGCCATCTGTGCTGTCGCGGCGATGGAGCGTGCGATCAAATTGACGGTCGACTACACCAAGGAGCGCAAGGCGTTCGGCCAGCCGATCATCGACTTCCAGAACACTGCCTTCAAGCTCGCCGAGCGCAAGACCGAGGCGATGATTGCGCGGGTGTTCGTCGACTGGTGCGTCGAGCGGCTGGTCGCGGGCGACCTCGATGCGGTGACCGCGTCGATGGCGAAGTGGTGGTGCACCCAGAAGCAGGTGGAAACCGTCGACGAATGCCTGCAGCTTCATGGCGGCTATGGCTACATGCAGGAATATCCGATCTCGCAGATGTTCACAGACGCCCGCATTCAGAAGATCTATGGCGGCACCAACGAGGTCATGAAGCTGCTGATCGCGCGATCCTTGTGAAGAAGAGTAGGAATTATCAAGGCCGCCGGGCATAGCCTTCGGCCGCATATCGGGAGTGGGCAAGTCATGTCGATGGTCCTTTCGGAACGGCGTGGATCAATCGCGATCCTGACGCTCAATAATCCCGAGCGATACAATGCGCTCGGCGGCAGCCTGCTCAACGACCTGAACGCAGCGCTCGACGAGGTTCTTTGCGAACCCCGTGCCCGTGCCGTGGTGCTGACCGGCGCTGGCAAGGGCTTTTGCTCGGGCGCGCAATTTGGTGGAGATACATTCGGTGCCGGTGAGGGGATCGCCGAGAGGATGCGCGGTTCGATCAATCCGGTGATCGAGAAAATACGTAACTTACCGATTCCGGTCGTTGTCGCCATGAACGGCGCTGCGGCGGGAGCCGGCGTCGGTATTGCCCTGGCAGGCGATATCGTGATTGCGGCGCGCTCCGCGCGGTTCATCCTGAGCTTCGTCCGGCTCGGAGCAGCGCTTGATGGCGGAACATCGCTGTTTCTCCAGAGGTCAATCGGGGCCGCGCGGGCTCGCGCGCTGGCACTTCTCGGTGAGCCACTTGCCGCCGAGACGGCGGCGCAATGGGGCCTGATCTGGAAGGCCGTGGACGATGCGGATTTGCTCAACGAAGCCATGGCCGTCGCGCAGAAACTGGCCGACGGACCGCCGGTCAGCCTCGGCCTTATCAAGGGTCAGATCGAAGCCGCCTGGAATTCATCCCTGGCATCGACGCTCGACGACGAAGCTTCGTCGCAAGCTCGCGCCTTCGTCACCGAGGATCTGCGCGAGGGGGCGGCTGCCTTTGTGCAAAAGCGTCCGGCGCGCTTCACCGGCCGATAGCGGATCTTCTGCTGGCGTAGTACGCGAATTCGTCTCGCGTTCTACATCTTGTCGAGCACCGGTCCCCTGCCGGAAAACGCCCTAAGGACGTTCGCCGTGAGCCGCGACAGGCCGTTGTCGCAACCGTTCCAGGCCAGCGCGCCGCCGTAGGTGATCGAACCTACCGAGAAGACCCAGCCGCCGCCGTCGATCGGAAACAGAACCATGTCCGACCTCACCATGTCCGGCCGTTGTGCGCCGCCTTGATCGGGCAACGACAGGGTCAAGTCCTCGATCACCAGTTGATATTCGTTGCCAAGCCCGGTCGATGTCCCGAGCACGAAGGCATGTTCGGGACTGCCGAGCGCGATGTCGAACCTGTCGACCTCGTCGCCAACGGCGCCGCCGAGCACATAGCCGTAGTCGCCCACAACCGCCTCGGTCACACCGGCAAACAGGCTTGCTGCGGGCGATTTGTAGCTTGCGTCGAGGCGCCGATAGCCGCAGCCCTTGGACCATCCCTCCGATGCAAAGCCGACACCAAGCATCTTGTTGGGCGCGCGCCCCCGCGAGCGCCAGATGCCGCCCGCTTCCGACGTCGCGACGTGGGTCCGCTCGCCATAGGGCGCATCCCAGCATCGTGTGCCGCTGTTGTCGCGACGCACCTCGATGACCCACGGCTTTGCTTCGAGATGGCTGGTGACCCAGTAGAATCCGTTGCCGCCGAGGTACATGATCCTTCCACCCTCGTTGAGATATCCCTCCAGCGTGTCGAGGCCCTTGCGCGTCCAGTATTCCGGGTGCGATCCGGTGACGATCGTCGCATAGCGATCGGTCAGTCCGCGCCCTTCGCGCTCGAAATCCTCATCGGTGGCGACGTGGTAGGCGATGCCGACATGCTCCAGCCATTCGATGATGTACATGTCGACGGGAAAATGGCGGTAGGAGCCGGTCAGCCAGTTCGGGAAACCGGGTCGTACGTTGAACAGCGGCCGCCTGCGGCTTGAATAACGGACCGGCGTGCCGTCGGCGTGGGTGTCGTAGCAGGACCGGCCGGGTCCGGGATGGGAGAAAAGATACTGCTCGTCTTCCGGGACAATCTTGTCGTGCGGCATCACCGACGAAAAATCCAGCGAAGCGAGGTGATCGTTGGCGTAGGCGAGGTAGGTGTTGGTCGGCACCAGGAACAGCACCGGCGCGCTGCTGGCCGGCTTCGCCCTGACGAACAACGGGAAATGGTTGCGGCTCCGGCCGGCCTCGAGCCGCACCGCATAGATGCCGCTCGGAAGCGTGTCCGGCAGCGTGAACTCCAGATCGTAGTCCCATCCGGCATCGACCATGTCGTCGTCGTGAAATTGCAGCGCGCAATATTGAAGCGGGACTTCGATGAACGAATTGCAGCGTCCATCCCAGTTGCGTCCGGTGACACCTCGTTCGACGCCGTTGACCAGACGTGCCGGTGAGCCTCCCGCGAAATCAGGCTCGATTGTTTCGGTCGTGAAATCGTCGGAGAATTTCCAGCTTGCCCATGCGGATGGAGCCGCCGTCCTTCCTGCATGCCATTCCACGACTACCTGCGCGGATGGTCTGGTCAGATGAAGCGTCGGCGAGTCGATCTTGCCATTGAAGGATTGCAGCGGCGATCCGGATGGCCCGACGCCGGATGTGGCAAGCAGCAATTTGTCGGAAGTAACGGTCGCGCCGGTTGCAGCCGCCATCGTTCGGCGGGCGCCGACCTTGCCGTCGAGGCGCTTGAGATCGATCGACGCCTCGCCATTCCCGAGCGTGACCAATATCGAATACCAGTGTTTGGCAACCATCGCGTCGGGAATGGTCACGAGCGTCTTGTCGTTCGCATGAAGCGCAAGCCCGCCCGATAGGATCACCAGCGCGATGTCGCCGAGCGACCAGACCGTCTGAGGTGTCGGGCGCTCCGGCACGGTTGGCCAGACCCAGCAATGAAGGCTGATCGCGCCATCCCTGATCGGAGCGGGAAGCGGGAATTCCGCGTAGGATCCAATTATCGTCGACTGAAGGCGTCCGGGAACGGTCCTGTCGAGCACGGACGAAAAATCCGCGACCCGTCCTTCGACATTGTCTCCTTGTCCGGGGCCCGAGACGAGCCGCACCAGACTGGCCCGGACGGATTTGTGCGGGGTGCTGATCGCGAGCCGGACCACATCACCCGGTTGACGCGACCATTCCTCGAAATAGGCTTGAATGTCCACTTGAAGCGACTCCCACTGCAATCTCGGTTCGGAAATCGGCGCGATGTGTCCGAACCGCGGCTCATTCTTGACAGATCGACGATGCTCGGGGAGGGCCTGACATGGCTTTCTGGACTAGCGGAGCAACAACACTGGAGCCAAAGGATAGGCCGACGCCGATGGTGAAGGTTGGCTTCGGCTAGAGTTCCCGGAGAAACCGCTCACCCATCGCGACGGTACCTTCTGTATATCCGGTTCCCAACCGGCGCGCCGTCTCGGTGTCCGAGTGCGATGCGATCCAGGCCATCAACAGCATTCGCCTGAGCATGACGAAGACCGGCAGCATCGCCTCGTCTGCTTTCGATACAGGGGCAACCTGGCGATACCCTTCAAGCCAGGCATTCTGCAACTCGGCTACGATCGGATCATGCTCCATGAAGCTCACGGCCGCGGCGAAATCGTAGAAGAACCAGGAAAAGCCGCAGTCGTCGAAATCAATGATGCCGAGCCTTGCTCCATCGACCAGCAGATTTGCGAGGCGCAGATCGGCATGAACCAGGCCGAACCGGTGGCTTGGCTGACCGTAAGCGCGGACGCGCTGGGCCAGCGCATCGGCGACCCTCTGCAGGAGTTGTCTCTCGGGATCACGAAGTCCCAGCGCGGCGCGCCAGTCGCCCCAAAGCGGCCGTGCGCCCAGCATGGCGTCGAAGTCCCAGGCCTTGCGCTGGAAGGCGGGTGTCCTCTTCCACGATCGGCTGTGCCCGTGAAGCCGGGCGGTCAGCGCGCCAAGCTTGAGGAACCATGTGGGTAGCGACGCAGTGGCATCGGGCTCGTGTCCGC
Organism: uncultured Pseudomonadota bacterium; assembly: GCA_963727225.1. Lineage (GTDB taxonomy): Bacteria > Pseudomonadota > Alphaproteobacteria > Rhizobiales > Xanthobacteraceae > Bradyrhizobium. Next base: position 134,287 of record CAVSFN010000017.1, read on the forward strand.
TCATATGCTCGAACGCCACCACCTGTCGCATCGTTCCGTTTAGCGGCACCGAACAAAGCAACTGGCCGTCGCGGTCGGGCCGCGGTCGCGGCGTAACGATCACCTCATCCGTGATCAGCGCTTCGATCCATGCCAGTTCAGAAACAATCTCCGCCGGCGAGTGATAACCGATCCGCTGCACGCGCAGGACCAGCCGCTGTGCCGCGACGGGATCCTCCGCGAGAAACGTGGTGTTCTCGGAATGGCTGAGGAAGGCGAGCGTGGCATCGCCGGACATGCCCCATCGCGGCAGCGCGGCGCTCAGCTCGGACCGAATGGTTTCGACGATGGCGGGGGTCATCATCAGATGGCTCCGGCCTCCTCTGAAACCGCGCCGACGAGATCGAGGAGGTTCGATATGATCCTGTCGGGCACCACGCCAGTCAGGGCATTGAATGGAACATCGCTGGCGAGCAGGATCGCGCGCAGGCCGGCGCTCTGGCCTGCCACGATATCGGTCGCAATCTGGTCACCAATCATCACCGTCTCCTCTTTGCTGGTGCCCAGATGTTTGAGCGCCTGCTCGATCATGAATGGATGCGGTTTGCCGACCACGATCGGGACCGCGGTCGGAACGGCCGCTGCCACCGCCGCCGTCAGCACGCCGACACAGGGGTCGTAGCCGTCGTGCACGGGCGTGAGCACGTCGGGATTGGTGGCGATGACCGTCGCGCCCGCCAGCGCCGCACGAATCGCGGTGCGCAATTTGGCGTAGTTCAGCCCGGAATCGAAGCCGAGAACCACGACCTCTGCGTTCGTCCCGGTCAGGCGGTATCCGGCTTGCTCCAGCGCCTCGAGCAGGGGCTGCTCGCCGATCGCAAAAACCGGCGTTCCCGGCGGCCAACGCTGTTGAAGCAAGATGGTCGTCGCCGAAATGGTGTTGAAGACCTGGGCGGCCGTTGCCGGAATACCCATGCCGCTCAGCTTTGCTGCAAACTGCGCAGCGGATTTGGTCGAGTTGTTGGTGACGAATGCGTAGGGAACACCGCGCTCATGCCAGGCGCGAAACGCCTGAACCGAACCGGGGATTGGATGGTCGTCCCGATAGGCTACGCCGTCGAGGTCCGAGATGATGCCGTTAATGGGGTGGTCAACACGAGAATAACGCTGTGACAATTCTGGTTTTCCGTTGATGTCTTATTTCATCGTCATCATAGGTCGTCCGCGCCGGACCGTTGTTCTGGTCATCCATCATTCGTGTGCTGCTCACCTGAAGGGCGTGGTGCCTCCGAATTGAGCGCCGCGTTGAGGCGGTCCGGGAATCGTGGCGTGGAGGGCCAATCCCGGAGCGTCAGCAACGGAATCGTGGAGCAGCAGGATTTAGGCGTTCGTGTCGTTTGGTCTACGCTTTGCAGGTCGGTGAGGAAGACAGAAACGGCTGAACGCCTCGCGACCGTAAATTCAGTTTCAGCGTTGCCGAAATCACCGAGGGGATATGATATGATCAACCGCAGAGACGTGATGTTGGGTGGGCTTGCCGGCGCCGCGGCGCTTGGTTTCGGGCGGGTCAATCCTGATTTTCTGATGAACTCCGCTTTCGCAGCCGAAGGCAAGGTGTTGCGCTTCCTCGGTGCGGAGGCACTTACCGGTAACTGGGACCCCACCACTCACACCAATCTCGGTCAGCTCATCGTCGAGGGATTTGTCTTCGGATATCTGACGCGGGCGCCGATGACCCCGGAGAAGCCGGACGAACTGGTGTTCGAACTGGCTGAATCGATGAAGCCGATCGACGCCTTTACGATGGAAGTGAAGCTGCGGAAGGGCATCAAGTTCCACGACGGCTCGCCGTTCACAGCCGCGGATGTCAAGGCCACCTACGAATACGGCAGTCAGCCGGATCGTCCGGCGCAATGGTATCCGGGCCTCGTCACGGTCGATGTGGTGGATGACTACACCTGTCATATCAACACCAAGGCGCAGGGCTATCCGGCGACGCTGTATTATTATCTTTCGTCCTTTCTGCCGATCCTGTCTGCAAAGGACGTCGCCAACAAGGCGCAATTGTCGGCGCGCATGAACGGCACCGGGCCGTACAAATATGTCGAGCAGAAGGGCGACACCACGGTCTTGGCCGCGAATACCGGGTTCTTCCTCGGCGCACCGAAGATTCCGAGCGTCGAGTATCATTTCGTCGGCGACACGACGACGCGAACGCTTTCGCTTCTGAACGGCGAGGCCGACATCATCGAGCGGCTGGAACAGGAGCAGGTCGAGACCATCGCGAAGGACTCGCGCTTCAACATCCACAAAGCGGTGTCGGTCGAAAACAAGTATCTGTTCTTCCGCTGTTCAAAGAAGCCGTTTGACGATCCGCGGATACGCCTTGCGGCATGTCACTCGATCGACCGCAAGCAGGTCCTCGACGTGCTCGGTGTCTCCGGCACTTACTCGAAGGCGCATATATCGCCGGTGAAGTTCGGCTACACCGAAGTCGCCGACTATCCGGAATTCGATCCCGACAAGGCGCAGAAGCTTCTCGCCGAAGCCGGTTTCCCCAAGGGGCAAGGCCTGCCGGAACTGACCTATTACACGTCGGTCGGGTTCTATCCGAAAACCAAGGAATATGCCGAACTGATCACCGGCATGCTCCAGGAGCAGGGATTTAAGGTCAATCTTCAGACGCTCGAGGTCGCGGCCTGGGGCAATCTGCTGTATGACAAACCTGGCGGCGGCGAGGGCAATATGATCGACTGCGGATGGTGCACAGGATCGCCTGAACCCGATCTGGTGCTGCGCACCCACTTTCATTCGTCATCCAAGCGCATCTGCGGCATCGTCGACAAGGAGATCGACGCGGTGCTCGACAAGGAGCGCAACGCCACGAGTATCGAGGAGCGCAAGAAGATCATTCAAACCGAGACGCTTCCGACCATTGCCAAGAAGGCCCCGGCGCTCGCGTTGTTCACGTCGGTCTTCATCCACGCTTACAGCAAGAAACTGGACGGTCTCTACATCTATCCAAATGGCATGCAGGACATGACAAAGGCCACGCTGGCCTGACGATTGTGCCGGCAGGCCGGATCGTTCCGGCCTGCCGGACACCCCGTTCGATGAAACGCAAGGTAGCTCTTCCCGATGTTGATCCTGGAATTCCTGGTCAAACGGATCGCGCAGGGCCTGCTGATCGTTTTCATCACCTCGCTCCTCATCTTCACGTTGCTGCGCGTGGTTCCCGGCGATCCGGTACGCCTGATTGTCGGCGGCATGGCGCCGCCAGACGTCGTTGAGAAAGTGGCGACCAAGATGGGGCTGCGCGATCCGATCATCGTGCAGTACGGCCGTTATATGCGGGGTCTGCTGCAAGGCGACCTCGGGCAGTCCTATCTGCGTCCGCGCAGCGGCATGATCGCGACCGGCGGCCAGTACATCGATCCGACCAAGTCCGATATGGCGCCGGTGATCGATCAGATTCTCGAACGTCTGCCGTTCACGCTACAGCTCGGCGGCATGGCGTTGTTGTTCGCGCTGCTGATATCGTTTCCGATCGGAATTGCCGGTGGGCTGCATCAGCACGGCTGGCAGAATGCGCTGGCTTTCGGCGTGCAGTCGCTGTTCGTTTCGATTCCCAATTTCTGGCTGGCGATCGTCCTGATCCTGTTCCTGTCGGTCAAGCTCAAGTTGCTGCCGGCGCTCGGCTATCAGGGGTTCTCCTATGTTCTGCTGCCGGCGATCGTGCTGTCGGTCGAGATTGCACCTTTCATCATTCGCACGCTGACGACCTCGCTTGGCGAGGTGATGCAGTCGACCTTTATCGATGAGGCACGGGTCCGCGGCCTGTCGCGGCGCCGCATCGTCTATTCGCATGCGCTGCGCAATGCGGCGGTGCCGCTGGTCAACCTGCTCGGCATCCAGCTTTCGACGCTGATCGGCGGCGTGCTCGTGATCGAGTACATTTTTGATTACCCCGGTCTTGGAAACCTGACGGTAGTTTCGGTGGTCGGACGCGATTTTCCGGTCATTCAGGGCATCGCGATCACCACCAGCGCCGTGTTTGTTTTCATCAATATTATCGTGGATTTGGTCGCCTATATGATTGATCCTCGCGTGGAGCTCTGATCATGACGGCGACCACAATGATCGCGGCGGAACCGGAACACGCGCCGGCGCGGATCCAGTCGGTCAATCGGCGTATCCTGCTTGGCGCGTGGCGGATGCCGAGCTTCCGGATCGGCTTCTTCATCTTCGTGGCGCTTCTGTTGGTATCGGCGATCTATCCGGAGGTGTCGTCCATCAGCGCCACCAAGATGATCGTCAAGGATAAATTCCTGCCGCCACTGTTTCTCGGCGACAAATGGGCCTGGGAACATCCGCTGGGGACGGACCAGCTCGGCCGCGACATGCTGATGAGAAGCCTCATCGGTCTGCGCTATTCGCTGCTGGTGGGCATCGTCACCGTGGTGCTGATTTTTATCATCGGCTGCGGCCTCGGGCTGTTCGCGGGCTTCAAGGGCAGATGGTGGGATACCATCATCATGCGGATCACCGACGCCCAGCTGTCGATTCCGATGATCATTCTGGCGATCACGATCCTCGGTGTGTCGCGGCCGAGCGTCGAGTTGATCATCGTCGTTCTGGCGCTGTCAGGCTGGCCGCTCTATGCGCGCGTCGCCCGCAGTGCTGCCGTGGCCGAGCGCGGCAAGGAGTATGTCCGGGGACTGCGTGTGCTCGGGGCAGGGGACTGGCGCATTCTGCTGCTGTTCGCCGCGCCTAACATCCTGCCGCCGATCGCGTTCGTCGCGGTGCTCGACGTCGCGCGCATGATGATTTTCGAGGCGATCCTCGGCTTCCTGGGATTGGGGATCCAGCCGCCGACGCCGAGCTTCGGCAGCATGATCGCGGATTCCCGCAAATATCTGATCAACGCGTGGTGGATCGCCACCATACCCGGCATATTTCTCGCGGTCGCGCTGACGTCGATCAATCTCATGGGGTCGGCGCTTGAGAAGGCTCGCAACCGGATCTACGGAGGTCTCTGACATGGATCTCTCGCTCATTCTCGAAGTCAGCGATCTCACCGTGGGCCCGGTAACCCCGGGATCTGCTGCGATCCTCGATGGCATCAGCTTTCGCTTGAACACGTCGGATATTTTCGGGATCTACGGCGAGAGTGGCGCAGGCAAGACGGTTCTCAGCCGGGCGCTCGCGAACTGGCTGCCGGAAAGCCTCGAATATCGTGCAGGCCAGGTCGCCTTCGCCGGCCATGACATTCTCAAGCCCGGAATCCGCGAAGTCCGCATCGGCCGCGATATCGCCTATATCGGCTCGAAACCGCAGAGCTCGCTCGATCCGACGATGCCGGTGGGAAGCCAGATCGCCGAGAAGCTCCACAGCGTCAGGCCGGAATGGGGTCAGCGCGAATGCCGTGAACGGGTGATGCAGCTCCTGAGCGAGGTGCGGATTCCTTCGCCCAAGGAGCGCTACTGGGATTATCCAGCGAAATTTTCCGGCGGCATGATGCAGCGTGCGATGATCGTCGATGCGATCTGCGCGGAACCCGCGGTGCTCATCGCCGATAACGTCACGCAACCGCTGGACGTCACGATCGCAGCCCAGATCGTGGCGCTGCTCCACGATCTGTGCCTGCGTCACCAAATGGCGACCATCTATCTGTCATCCTCGCTGCCGACCCTCGGGCAATTCGGCGACCGGACGGCCATCCTGCACCAGGGGCGGTTTGTCGAGCAGCAGGCTTTCGCCGAACTGCTGGCTGCTCCGAAGACCGACTATACGCGCAAGGCGATCGCCAGCGTTCCACGCATGTGGTCGACGGCGGAAGGTCCGCTTGCCAGGCGTCAGGCGCGGGGTGAGGTGCCGCTGATGCAGGTGCAGGAGGTCCACAGGACCTATCGCGCCCGCAAGCGCGGAACCTTCAACTCTTACAGCAACGTCCAGGCCGTTCGCGGCGTGACGTTGGACATCATGCCGCGCGAGAATTTCGGCATTGTCGGTGAATCCGGCTGTGGCAAATCGACATTGACCCGCCTGCTGGCGTGGCTGGAGGTGCCTGACCAGGGCAGCATCCTGCTCAACGGCACTTCGCTCGGCAGCCTGTCGAGGGGTGAACTGATCCGGAAGCGGAACGAATTCCAGCTTCTGCTGCAGGATCCCTACAATGCGCTGCCGCCCCGAACCACCGTTGGCCGCATGATCGAGGAGAGCCTGCTCATTCGCGGCAGCGTTCCGCAAGCCGAGTTGCGCCGCCGCGTGATCGCGGCGATGGCGGAAGTAGGTCTTGCGGCCGAACTCTATGATCAGCTGCCCAACGCGCTCTCCACCGGCGAGCGCCAGCGGATCTCGATCGCGCGGGCGCTGATCCTGGACCCAAAGCTCCTGATTCTCGACGAGACGTTGACCGCGCTGGACCAGCGCGAGCAGGCGAGGCTGATCGATCTGTTCTCGAAGCTGCAGGAAAAGAACGACCTGACCTACGTCTTCATCTCGCACGATCTTGCGATGGTGCGGAAGGTCTGCACGCGGATTGCGGTGATGTATCTCGGCGAGATGGTCGAGATCGCCGATAACAGAGAATTGTTCTTCGACCCGCAGCATCCCTATACCAAGGCGCTGTTGTCGGCTGCTCCAACGCTTGAGGACAAGCTGTTCGATCCCGGCGATTTTCTGCTGGAAGGAGAGCCGCCCAGTCCGATCGACATTCCGGCAGGCTGCAGCTTTGCGTCACGCTGTCCCAAGGCGTTCGGCCGCTGCCGTGTTGAAACTCCGAATCTGATCGAGCGTTCTCCCGGGCGTCTCGTCGCCTGCCATCTTCTCGACAGCAGCGACGCAAAAGCCGCAGCCTAGAACATTCTCCGGCGTCGCCATTTCAGGCGCGCGGCTGAAACGGCCAGTCCATGGTCAGGGATCGCAGTCCTTCCAGACTTTTCGTCACCTGCAATACGCCAAGGTCGTCGAACCGATGGCCAATGACCTGAACCCCGATCGGAAGATGCCGGCGGTCGAATGCCATGCAGATCGTGGAGGCGGGCTGGCAGGTCTGATTGAACATCGCGGTGAACAGCGTGTGCTCAAGCGGCTTCTGGCGCGAAACGCCGGGCTCTTCGGCCGGGAAGTTCACCACAGGCAGCGTCGGTGCGATGACATAGTCCCAGCCTTCGAAGGCAGCAAGCAACGCCGCCTTCATCTTGCCGATTTGCCCAAGCGCCCGATAGAGATCGGTGCCGGAATGCTGTGCGCCGCCAAGGCACCATTCGCGCACATAGGGGTTGATATCATTCTCGCTGTCGGTGTGTGGCGGAAGTGAACTGTATTCGAGATAACCGCGCACCTGGAGGAACAGGTCGATCGGCGCAAAGGCATCGTCGTCGAGCGGCGAGACGAACGGCTCGACGACGGCGCCGGCCCCGGCCAGCAATCGTCCGGCGACCTCCACCGCGTCGCGCACCTCCGCTGCGGGCTTGGAGCCAAAGCCCAAGTCGGTCAGGACGCCGATCTTCAATCCCTTGACGTCCCGACCGAGCCTTTCGTGATATCGCACACCATCCGCCGGAAGGCTCCAGGTGTCACGTTCGTCCTGCCGGGCCAATACCGTCAGCAAGCGGGCGATATCGTCGACGCTGCGTCCCATCGGTCCGGCCATGCGCATGGTATCGGCCGGAAGGTGAGGCACGCGCCCGTGGGTGGGCTTCAGCGATGCCAGTCCGCAATGGGCGGCCGGCAGCCGGACCGAGCCGGCGATATCCGTCCCGACTGAAACGAATCCGGCGCCCGCGGCGACCGAGGCGCCGGCGCCGGCGGATGATCCACCGGTATTCCAGGCGAGCCCCCATGGGTTGCGGGTGACGCCATGCAGAGAACTGATGCCGGACGCCATCAAGCCGCAATCCGGCATGGTGGTCTTGGCAAAGATCACCGCGCCGGCTTCGCGCAGGGCAATGGCTGGCGGTGAGTCGTAGTTCGACGGCGGCAGTGACCGGTTTGCCCCGATGCCGTGGAAATAGGGCCAGCCGACCATGGCGACGCTGTCCTTGACCGTCATCGGAACCCCGTCAAGCGGGCCCAGCGCCGCTTTGGCCTTCCATCGCGCTTCCGACTGTCGCGCGCCCGCAATGGCTTGTTCGGGGCGAAAGCAGAACAGCGCGTTGATGGAGCCGTTGACGGCTTCGGCGTGCGTGATGACGTCGTTGACGACCTCAACCGGAGAAAGGCTCCGCGATGCATAAGCCTCAGCCAACTCTGCAAGGCTCATTCCGATCAGTTTTTGAGCAGACATACGTCCTCCGTGGAGTCCGGAGCGTTCCGGACCATCAGGGTCGGATAGCGAATATGACCCTTGCAGGGGTAGGCCATCGGTTCTAACGGCATGATTTGGTGGAGCGCGAGGCATCCCTTTTGCATTCTTCTCGATCACACTGCGCCGAATGCCGGTCGGCCTGACCGGCCCCCATATCTCGAGAGACCTGACGTAGCTATGAGCGAAACTGCAGTCGAAGTGGCCGCACTCCGGGACCTCCTTGGGTCCCTTCCTGGCTGGGGGGCGGGAGACATCGCGATCGAACCCGCAATCCCCATTCTGGCGTCCCCAAGCTGGCGAGGCGTCGACGGCTTCCCCTGGCGAGCCATCAAGAAGTCGAATGGTGAGAGCGTTTTCATCAAGGTGATGGATCGCGACGCGAAGCTTTATATCGACATACCCTGTGCCTTCGAGGCAGCGCAGCGCGCATCCGATCTGGGTATCGGTCCGAGGGTGATGCTGGCCGACGTCCGGTCAGGCATCCTCATCATGGAGGACCTGAACCACGGCTGGCGGGTCGGTACGCTGGAACGGATGCTGGAACCTGCAATCGTCGATGCGGTCATCGCCGCGCGACGCCTGTTCCAGACGGGAAAGCCGTTGCCGAGGCGCAAGAGCGTCTTTGACGAGATCGAGCACTTTTATGCTGCCGTGATGTCGGCAAAGGCCCAACTTCCGGTCGATGTCGAATGGCTGGTCGAGGAATTGCGATTTGCAGCCGCGGCTTTTGGAGGTCTGGACATCACGCCTGTGCCGATCCATGGCGACGGCAACGTGTCGAATATCCTGATCTCCGATGCGGGCGAGGTGCGCCTGATCGATTGGGATCGCGCCACCACGGCGGATCCGCTGGAAGACCTCGGCAGCTTCCTGATGGAAGCCTTCGCCCAGGAACCCGAGGCTCGCGACGCCTTCGCCCGCAATACCGGAGCGTTCGATGAGGCGGCATTCAACCGCGTGCGCATCTACGGCGTCGCGGACGACCTGCGATGGGGTCTGATCGGAGCACTTCTGGCCGCAAACTCGGCGCGGAATACGCTCGAGTTCTACAAATTTGCCAGTTGGCGCTTCGTGCGTTGCCGGATGGCAGTCCGCGAACCGCGCTTTGGCGAGGCGCTTCGGAGGATTGCATGACGGTTCGCAGAAAATTCGGTGAGGCGACGACCGTCCATGAACGCAATGTCGAAAGCGCCATTGGACGGGTGCCGGAATGGCACGGCAGGGAGGCTGCCTATACCCCGCTTGTCGGCGGATTGATGAATCAGAATTGGCTGGTCGAGATTGCCGGCGATCGGCGCCGCTATTTCATCAAAGTGCCTGGCGAAGGCTCCGAAATGTTCATCGACCGGGTGGCCGCCAACGAGGCGGCGCGCAATGCCCACGCCATGGGCATTGCGCCCGAGGTGGTTTTCTTCGATGCGCAGGATGGCCTGGAAGTGAGCGAATTCCTCGAAGGCTATCGGGCCTGCACCAACGGGGATTTTGGCGACGCGGCGATCCAGTCCGATGTTCTCGGCCTCTATCGCCGCCTCCATGCCGGGCCGAAGCTGAGCCTGACCAAGACCATCTTCGACATGATCGAGGAGCATGTCGAGCAGGGCCGTGAGCTGGGCTCGCACTTTCCGCACGATATGTCCTGGATCATGCATCGCTACGGCCAGGCGAAGGCCGCATTCATGGCGTCCGGGCTCGATCTCGTACCCTGCTTCAACGATCCGATGCCTGGGAATTTCCTCATTGGCGCGGAGTCGGACGCCAGTCCGAAGCCGATGCGGCTGATCGACTATGAGTTCGCCTCGAACAACGAGCGGAGCTACGAACTCGGGGTTCTGTTCGCCGAAATGTTCTTCGACGAACACCTGACGGAAGGATTGATCGAGCAATATCTGGGCGCGGTGCGTCCGGAGATGGTGGCGCGGGTCATCATCAACAGGGCGCTTGCGGATATCAAATGGGCGTCGTGGGCGGTCGTTAATCGCAAGCTGAAGGACTGGGACTTTGACTATCAGAAATACGGCGTATGGAAGTACATGCGGGCGCGTGACGTGATGTACGATCCCCGCTGGGAAACTTGGTTGCGGATGATCTAAATTCGCTCTCGCGCGGGCAAAGTGCCGGCTATTGCTTGAGGATTGCGAGGGCCTGCTGGAGCAGGGCGGCGTTGGCGGCCGCGATCACCCGTCCGTCGGAATGGCGGGTGAGCGGCCGGCCTTCCCAATCGCATATCACTCCCCCGGCACCCTCGACCACCGGCACCAATGCCATGAAGTCGAACGACTTGAGCGAGGATTCGACCACGAGATCGCAATGCCCCGAGGCCAAAAGACCGTATTGATAACAATCGCCGCCAAATCGCCTGAACATGGCCTTGCGGCTGAGCGTGTCGTAACGCGCCCAATCCTCCGGCGAAAAGAAATCCGGCGACGACGTGTAGATCTGCGCATCTGCCAGATTGACGGCGCGGCTCACTCTGGCCGGTTCTTCGTTGAACGTCGTGCCGTTCGGGGTGCCATACCATCGCTCCGCCAGCGCCGGCATATCGATCATCCCCGCGATGACTGCACCCTTCTTCTCGTCTGCCAGAGCAATCAAGGTACCGAACAGCGGCATTCCGGAGATGAAGCTCTTGGTCCCGTCGATCGGGTCGATATACCAGGTATAGCGATCGCCCGGAGTCGACCCGGTTTCCTCGCCGAGGATGCCATGCTCGGGAAATCGAATGGAAATCAATCGCCGCAATTCCTGTTCGATGGCGCGGTCCGCAATGGTGACCGGCGAAAGATCCTGTTTGCGCTCGAAGTCGACGCCGGACCTGAAATGCGCCAGCGCGATCCGGCCAGCCGTCTCGGCGAGGTCGTAGAAAAACGAAGCCAGTTCGTTCTCGGACAGCCCGTTTTGAATATTCTTCAATGATCGCTCCGGGGTGGAAGCGCGTGATCGCAATGGGCAGCGACAGGCGGGGCGCGGGGTAAACGGGGGAACAGTTTCTAGACACTCTCGTGCAGCGGTCGACGCTGCCAATAGGGGGAGGCAAGACTACCGCGGGAGGGAGACGGCACTCCGGGCAGCAAGCTTTTCGGAGAGGCAGGCCGCGGATCCGTATTTGGATGAGGCGAAGCGTTGTGCGTCTGGCGCGCGTCACGCGGCGCCACGTTGAAATGGCGGCTGAAACATCGCGAGAAGTGCGAGACGTTCTTGAAACCTACCTCGTAGGCGACTTCTGAAACCGTTCGGTGACCTCGCGGGTCGGCAACGAGAATTTCGTAGGCGCGCTGCAGGCGCTTGGCCTGGACGAACTGGCTGACCGTCGTCTCATTGTCGTTGAAGAGGCTGTAGAGGTAGCTCAGCGAAATCCGGCTGCTTGCAGCGATCTTCTTCGGCGAGAGAGACTGATCGCTGAGATGGCTTTCGATGAAATCGACGATCCTGCGTCGCAGATGATAGCGTGCGTTGCGAACGTCGGTAGCCGCACCCCTGTCCTCCGAACCAATTGTCAGTGCGACGAAGCTGATGATTTCGGTCGCGAGCGCCTGGGGATTGGGCGGCGGAGAATTGATGAACAGTTCCGCAACGCTTCTGATCATTCCCACAAGCAAGCGCGTCATCTGCTCATTCGGCTTGAAACGTCGGCTGACATGGTCCTCGATGGAGACGAGACGTCCACGTAATTCCGCCGCCGGAATGCGCATCACGAGCAACCGCGCATTCTTGTCGGGCGAGAGTTCATAGAAGGCGAGTTCGCTGAGCAGGACGTACTCGCCTGGCCTTGCGAAACCGGTACGTGCATCCTGGCTGAATGCCACGCTTCCGGTCAGCGGAAGAGCCAGCACGTAGGAAGCGTCATGCACATTGCTCGCACGCCTCCAGTTGCGGGTGAAAGACCTATTCGGCCGGATGAATTCGAGTTCAAGCCGGCCGATCCGGACCTGTCGCGGTGCAAGGTCTTCGGCGTCGTCCTCGAGGTCGATGCGTTCGTCGCGCGGATGAAGAGATGTCAGGCGTGGCATAACTCGGCCTTTCTCAGCGTTGGGCAACGATAGTTTCGGTCCCGGCGTCACGGAGGGCGGCTGCCAGCGCTCCTTCCGGCTGCCGATCGGTGACGAGGCGGTCGATATCCGTCCAATGCGCGAATACCTTCAGCGCGCGCTGATCGAACTTGGTATGGTCGGCGACGATGATTGCTTCCGCAGCCCGCTTCACCATCGCGCCATAAATGGCTCCAGCCTCGTCATCGGCATCGTTGATGCCGCGGGCGCTGATACCTGTCGCGCCCACGATCGCGCGGTTGGCTTCATAGCCATTGATGCTGGCGATCGTCTGCGTGCCGAACACATAGCCTTCCGCCGGATGATAGCGGCCGGGACAGCACAACACGCGGATCGAGGAATTCACACCCAGCGCCGCGGCGATCGCGAAGTCGTGTGTGATTACCGTGATGTCGTGGGCGCGAGATGCCAGGCGCCGCGCGACATGGAATGTCGTCGCGCCGGCGGCAAGCATCAGAACCTCGTTTGGCAGGATGAGATCGGCAATGGCGTCGGCTATTCTCTCACGTTCGGTGATCATGATCGCCTTGCGATCGGTGAGGGTGGGCTCAAGCGCGAAGGGGCGGGAGGCTCCGCCATAGGTCCGGTTGATAAGCTTCTGCTCCTGAAGCTCCATCAAGTCGCGCCGGATCGTTTCACCGGAGACACCGAGCACTGCCGCGAGTTCCGAGGCCCGCAAGGTCGGAGCTGCCGTCAATTGCGAGATGATGTGTTGGTGACGCGCAAGCTTCGAGAGGCGATCGCCTTCCGGTTTTCGCGACCTCTTGTCGGTCGCGGAGGCGTCGGTCGCCTGTAACCGCTCGCTCGTCATCGAGATGTCCTTGCGGCAGCTTCGGTCGCCCCAGGGTCGGGCGATGTTCGGGGCTGTCTCATGACAAATCCTTTCTCAATCGATGTTGGATGTCCACACCAAATATGTGGCACATTCCCAATAATTTAAGCGACGGATGCCTGCTGTCTGCGCAGTCAGATCCAGAGTCCTTGTATAATCAATTGATTTCGTGAATAATTCTTGTGCTGGCGTAGGGTATATGGCTGACGCTCTGATGTGTCGTTGCTGTCAGTCGCTTTATTATTGTGGAAAGAACCACATTAATCCAAGCTGTTGATGGAGTCGGGCCGGCATCATCGCTGCCGACGCCATTGATGTCCGCCAGCGCCGGTCAAGGAGGGCGCGCGATGCACGGAAAAAAGGAAATCCTGGCGCTGAACGCCTTCGACGGCAGCAGCCTGTCAACGATGGATGCTGCGCTGCAGGACGCCGTCGAGCGCCGTCTGCGGTCGTTCGGCGCGGCTTCGGTGCTGTTCTATGAGGAGCCGCTGCGCATGGAGCGCGCTGAAGGCGTCTGGATGTTCGATGCCGAAGGGCGGAGTTACCTTGATCTCTACAACAACGTGCCCTCGGTCGGGCATTCACATCCGCGCGTCGTCGAAGCCATTCGGCGGCAGGTCGGCCTGCTAAATACCCACACCCGCTATCTCAGCGACGTCGTCGATTCCTATGCGGAACGTCTGCTTGCAACGTTTCCACCTGAAATCAATCAACTGGTCCTGACCTGCACCGGCAGTGAAGCGAATGACCTCGCGCTGCGGATCGCGAAGGAGGCGACTGGCCGCGCCGGTTTCATCGTTACTGAAACGGCTTATCACGGCAACACCGCCGCGGTGACGGATGTGTCGCCATCGGCTCGTCCGGGTCGGCCCTTGCCACCCCATGTCCGTGCCGTTCCAGCGCCGGAAATGTTTCGTGCCTCTACCGCTGATCCCGGCCGGCGTTTTGCCGACCATGTTGGTCGCGCCATCGTGGATCTGGAGCAAAGCGGCTTCGGTCTTGCGGGGCTGATGGTCGATACGATCTTTTCCAGCGATGGGGTCTATGCCGATCCGCCCGGCTTCCTGGCGCCCGCCGTCAAACTCGTTCATGAACACGGGGGCCTTTTTATTGCCGACGAGGTCCAGCCGGGTTTCGGGCGAACCGGAGCCGCGCTGTGGGGGTTTGCCCGGCATGGCGTGGCGCCGGATATTGTCACCATGGGAAAGCCCATGGGTAACGGCTTCCCGATGGGTGGCGTCGCAACGCGCGCGGCGCTGCTCGACCGCTTCGCCGCGGCGGCGAAGTATTTCAATACATTCGGAGGCAATCCGGTGGCCGCCGCGGCCGGGCTTGCGGTGCTCGATGTGATCGAGGACGAGGGATTGATCGGAAATGCGAAAAAGATCGGCAATTACCTCATGAACGGCCTGCGCGAGATCGGCAATCGCCACATCCAGATCGGCGACGTGCGCGGCAGCGGATTGTTCATCGGCCTCGAACTGGTCCGTGATCGCGATGCAAAGGAGCCGGCACCGGAGCTCGCCAGCCAGCTCGTTAACCGGCTTCGTCACCGAGGCATTTTGATCGGCGCCGCCGGTCCCTACGGCAATACGCTGAAGATCCGCCCTCCGCTTTGCTTTACCAAGGACAATGCGGATATGTTCATCGCCGCCAGCGACGAGGTCTTGCGCGAAATTTGTCCGGCCTGATCGACGATGTCATTTTCGTGACGGCCCGCGCAGCGAGACTGTGCCCGTCCAGCCCAACGAGACTTCGGGGATAGAGAGACTTCGAGATAGAGAGACTTGGAGATAAAGAGACTTGGAGATCATGGATTCCAGAACAGTAAAAACCGCGGCAGATGCCCGTTCACTGGTGGAGGCGCGGGGCCTGTCCCACGTCAAGCTGGGGGTGGTGGATCTCGATGGCGTCATTCGCGGAAAGTACATGGCGCGCGACAAATTTTTCAGCGCGCTGGAGTCGGGCTTCAAATTCTGCGACGTGATCTTTGGTTGGGACTCTGCCGATCAGCTCTACGACAAATCCACGTTCACCGGTTGGCACACGGCATTCCCAGACGCGACCGCGCGTATCGATCCGGCGACCTGTCGTGACGTGCCGATGGAAGAAAACATGCTGTTCTTCCTCGGCGAGTTCGAAGACACAGCCGCGCAGCTATGCCCGCGCCGGCTGCTTCGCCGTGTCGTGGATCGCGCCGCGGCGATGGGCTTTGCCGCCACGGCTGCGGCTGAATTCGAGTTTTTTGTTTTCGACGAAACGCCGCACAGCGTTCGGGAAAAAGGCTACCGCAACCTGAAGAATCTGACGCCCGGCTGGTTCGGTTACTCGGTGCTGCGATCGTCCGTCGAATCGGAATTTAATCTGGGGTTGCTCAAGCTCTGCGAAGAAATGGATATGCCGCTGGAGGGGCTTCACACCGAGACCGGGCCGGGCGTTCTGGAGGCGGCGATTCAATATACCGACGCGCTCGCCGCCGCCGACCGTGCGGTGATCTTTAAGACCTTCGCCAAGGTCTGGGCGGAGCGCCTCGGCAAGATGATGACCTTCATGGCCAAATGGTCCAATGCCTATCCGGGGCAATCCGGACATCTGCATCTTTCGCTGCGCAATGCAGAAGGCCAGCCGGTGTTTCATGAAAGCGGGCGACCGGGCAATATGTCCGATATCATGCGTTGGTTTGTCGGCGGCCAGCAGGCGTTGCTGCCCGAATTGCTTGCGATGGTTGCCTCCACGGTGAACAGCTACTCGCGCCTGATCCCGGGGTTCTGGGCGCCGACCGACGCAACCTGGGGCATCGAGAACCGGACCTGCGCGCTGCGCGTCATTCCCGGTTCACCGTCAAGCCAGCGCGTCGAGTATCGGATCGCGGCTGCCGACATCAATCCGTATATCGCGATAGCTGCAGCGCTTGGTTCCGGCCTGTGGGGAATCGAAAACAGGATCGAACCTAGCGAGCCCGTCACGGGTAACGCCTATGACATGACGCATCCCGCGTCGCGCGCATTGCCACGTTCACTGTCACACGCTGCGGATATGCTTGTCGCCTCGTCGGCGGCTCGCAATCTATTCGGCGATTTGTTCGTCGATCACTATGCAATGACCCGCCACTGGGAAGAGCGCGAATTTCGCAAGGCGATCACCGACTGGGAACTGGCGCGCTATTTCGAAATCATCTGAAGCCGGCGTCCTTCGCCTAACCTGAGTGGAATTCATCGTGAATGATATTGTATGCATTTCGCCGGTCGACGGCAGTGTGGTCGCCCGGCGGCGTATCGCGACCGATCCTGAAATTGCCGAGGCCCTGGCTGCGGCCAGGCAGGCGCAGCGGGAATGGTCCAGGGTGCCGCTCGCCGAGCGAAAGGCGAAGGTGCTGGCGTTCCTTGAGATCATAAGCGCGCAGAACGACGAGATCGTGCCGGAGCTTGCCATGCAGATGGGCCGGCCGGTTCGTTACGGCGGCGAGCTGCGCAGCCTGGAGGAACGCGTCCGAACTCTGGTTGAATTAAGCGACGAGGCGCTGGCGCCGACGACGCCCGCCGAGCGGCCCGGCTTCCGCCGCATGATCAAGCGTGTGCCTGCGGGAGTCGTGTTGGTGATTGCGCCCTGGAATTATCCTTATCTCACCGCCGTCAATGCCGTGGTTCCGGCACTTCTGTCGGGTAACGCCGTCATTCTGAAGCACGCCACCCAGACGTTGCTGGTCGGTGAGCGTTTTCAGTCGGCCATGGATCAGGCCGGGCTGCCGAAGAATCTGTTCACCACTCTGAATCTCGATCATGGTGCTGCCGAAAAGCTGATCACCTCCCGGTCTGTTGACCATGTCAACTTCACCGGTTCGGTTGCCGGCGGCCGTGCGATCGAACGGGCCGCGGCCGGTACCTTCACAACGCTCGGCCTTGAATTGGGCGGTAAAGATCCGGCTTACGTCAGACCAGACGCGGACTTTGATTTTGCGGTGGAACAGCTCGTCGATGGCGCGTTCTATAATTCCGGCCAGTGCTGCTGCGGCATCGAGCGCATCTACGTGCACGAGCAGATCTATGATCGCTTTGTGGACGCGTTCGCCGATCTGACCTCGCGCTATGAGCTTGGAAGCCCGCTGGCGCAGGAAACGACGCTGGGCCCGATGGCCGCAATACGTTTTGCCGATACGGTTCGGGCCCATACCCGCGAAGCCCTCCTAAAAGGCGCGCGTCCTTTGATCGACGCGGGGCGTTTCCCTGCCGACCAGGCTGGAACGGCGTATCTGATGCCGCAGGTGCTCGTCGATGTCGATCATACCATGCAGGTGATGATGGAGGAGAGCTTTGGCCCTGTCGTCGGCATCATGAAAGTCTCTTCCGATGAGGCGGCAGTCGAGCTGATGAACGACAGTCCCTACGGGTTGACCGCTTCGGTCTGGACAGCAGATGCCGGGGCGGCAGAGCGGATTGGCGATGGCATCGCCACTGGCACGGTCTTCATGAACCGTTGCGACTATGTCGATCCTTCGCTCGCCTGGACCGGCGTAAAGGACACCGGCCGCGGCGCCAGCATGTCGCGCCTCGGCTTCGAGGCGCTGACCCGTCCGAAATCATTTCACCTCCGCATCGAACACTGAGAGCACGACATGGCAGTTCAAGGCTTGGCAGTTCAAATCACCGGCGCATGGAATTTTCCGACACGCGTCATCACTGGCGCCGGACGGATTGCCGAGCTTCCCGACGCATGCCGGGCGAATGGCATCGCCAGGCCATTGCTGGTGACCGATCGGGGCCTTGCGGACACCGACCTGATAGCCGGTATTGCGCGGCGCGTTCGCGAGGCCGGAATTCCGATCAGTGTCTTCTCGGATGTGAAGGGCAATCCGACGGAATCAAACCTGAATGCCGGTGTCGCCGCCTTCAAGGCGGGCAGCCATGACGGCGTGGTTGCGGTCGGCGGCGGATCGGCGCTGGACATCGGCAAGTGCGTGGCCTTCATGGTGGCGCAGTCCCGGCCGGTATGGGATTTCGAGGACATTGGCGACTGGTGGACGCGGGCCAATACCGACGGAATAGCCCCGATCATTGCCGTGCCAACGACGGCCGGAACCGGCTCCGAGGTTGGCCGCGCGGGTGTGATTACCCGTGAAGACACCCATGAAAAGAAGATCATCTTCCATCCGCTGATGTTGCCCAAGATCGCCATTGAAGATCCCGAACTGGCGGTCGGACTCCCGCCGTTCCTGACGATGGCGACCGGAATGGACGCACTCGCCCATTGCTTTGAAGCCTATTGCGTGAACGCATTTCACCCGCTTGCCGATGGCGTGGCGCTCGAAGGAATCAGGATTATCGACACATATTTGCCGCGCGCGGTCGAGAATGGCCGGGATCTCGAGGCCCGCGCTTACATGTTTGCGGCGGCTTCGATGGGGGCGACGGCGTTTCAGAAGGGGCTGGGGGCGATCCATTCGATCTCCCATCCCGTCGGGGCGCGGTACGACACCCATCACGGTCTCACCAACGGCGTGGTCTTTCCTTACGTTCTTGCCTGCAACAGAGCGGCGATCGCCGACAAGATTCCGCATATCGCCCGCGCGCTCGATCTGCCGGGGCGCGATTTCGACGCGGTTCTTTCCTGGATACTGGCATTCCGGAAAAAGCTCGGCGTGCCGCACACGCTGGCCGAGCTTGGTGTAAGGGAAGCGGACGCCGGGACCATCGCGGCCGATGCGGTGAAGGACCCCACCGCGTCAGCCAATCCGCGGCAATTGACGCAAGCGGAGTTCCAGCAGCTGACGCTTGCGGCCATCCGCGGCGATCTGGGAGGCTAGGCTGTGCTGCGGCTGCTGGTTGTCGAGGGCAATACACCGGCCGGTCGCCGCCGTATTGCCGAATCTGCGGGCGCGACTCCGGCGGAGAGCTACGCTGGCGTGCTGCGCGCGATCGCCCCGAATGCGATCGTCGACATCTGTACGCCGGCAGACGGTGACGGGACCACGCCGCAACCGCTGGACTCCTACGACGGCTTGGCGATTACCGGTTCATCGCTGAATATCTATGAGCGCGACATCGCGTCGTTGCGGCAGATCGATTTTGTTCGCGAGGTGTTTGCGCGCGGCATTCCGATGTTCGGCTCGTGCTGGGGCTTGCAGCTGGCGACCGTGGCCGCGGGCGGGGAGGTTGGATTGAACCCGGCCGGACGGGAGGTCGCTTTCGCGCGCAAAATCGCGCTGACGTCTGCTGGCTGCGATCATCCGATGCATGCGACGCGAGAGGCCGTATTCGATGCGCCGGCCATTCACAGCGATATCGTGACCCGGCTTCCGCAGGTCGCGATCGTCACCGCGCGCAATGCGATGAGCGAGATTCAGGCGGCTGAAATACGGTTCGGCCGCGGCGTGTTCTGGGGTGTGCAGTATCACCCGGAATATGGACTGCACGACATTGCCGCGGTGATCCGGCGATATGGCGAGACCCTGGTGACCGAAGGCTTTTTCGCTGACATCGCCGAACTCGACCGCTATGCGTCCGATCTGTCGACCCTCGCGGCAAATCAGCAACGCCGCGATATCGCCTGGCGGCTTGGGTTCGGCGACGACATCATGAAGGAAAGCGTGCGGCAGACCGAACTGTCGAACTGGATCGCGTCGCTGGTGCGCACATGACCGAATTGCATGATCTCATCGCGGCCTTCGCGGCAATCGGTGCAACCGAAGACGGCGGCGTCTGCCGGCTGGCGGCGACGCCTTCCGACAAGGCGGCACGCGATCTCTTCCTGCGCGAACTCGGCAATCGCGGGCTGCTCCCAAGGATCGATCCGATCGGAAACATGTTCGGTGTCGCGGTGTTGGCGCCTGCATCGAAGGATGTCGTGATCGCCGGCTCTCATCTCGACTCCCAGCCGACGGGCGGCCGCTATGACGGCTGTTACGGCGTGCTGGCAGGACTCCTCGCCGTCCAGGCGGTGCGGGATCGTGCCGTCGCCAATCCTGGCCGGGCCCGACGCAATCTTGCGGTTGCGAACTGGACCAATGAGGAGGGCGCGCGTTTTCAGCCCAGCCTGACAGGCAGCGCAGTATTCGCCGGGAGCTTGCCGCTGGAACAGGCTTATGCCTGCGAGGATGGTGATGGCGTCACGCTTGGCGATGCTCTCGCAGGGATCGGCTATCGCGGCGCGTCTCCGCTGGAATTCGAACCGGTGCGCTATGTCGAGCTTCATGTCGAGCAGGGCGACCAGCTGGAGCGCGCGGCCGCGGATATCGCCGCCGTCTCGGGAGCCTGGATGACCCGGAAAATGTCGGTCGTGTTCGACGGAGAAGTCGCGCACACCGGCCCGACGCCGATGGCCAATCGCCGCGATGCCCTGCGCGGCGCGGCACGCGCCATCGAAGCGCTTTACAGCGAAATCGAGCACGCGAACGCGGGTGCCCATGCCGCGGCGGCCCGGATCAGCGTATTTCCGAATTCGCCCAACGTGGTCGCGGGCCGGGTTCGGGTGTGGTTCGAGATCCGGCACGAGGATGAAGCGGTGGTGGATGCGATCAGCGATCGTTTTCTGGCGCGCATCGCGAAGGAGGCGGCGGCGATCGGCGTCCGGATCTCGATCGCCGTCGATGAACGAAGGGCTGGACCGATGCTCGACCCGGCCGGCTTCGATATGGTTCGCAGCGTCGCCAGTGATCTCGGGATGAAGGTGATGGCGCTCAAGACCGTTACGGGACACGACGCATTGGCGATTCAGAAGCGGATTCCATCGTCCTTGATTTTTGTCCCAAGTCAGGGCGGACTGAGCCACAATCCACGCGAGTTCACCGCGCCGGACGCCCTCGACAAGGGCTATGATGTTCTGGTGGAAACGTTGTGGCGCATGGTCACGGTGGATCGCTGACCGCGCGGCAGCGAGAGAGGGCCGTCGTGTTTTGGCGGTTTGTGATCGGTCGATCGCCGCGGTCGGCGGAATGCTCGCTTCATCGACCAAAGCTGGAAATCAGCGGCGGCTCGGTTGAACCGGCGGCGAGCGAGCGTTGCACCATGATGGTGTCGGCCCAGCGGCCGTATCGATAGGCGACGCCCGGAAGCAACCCAACCCGGCGAAAGCCGAACTTCTCGTGAATGGCCAGCGACGCCGTGTTGTCGGCATCGATATAGCCGATCATCTGCCGAAAGCCGACTGCAGCGCAGGTATCGATCAGTTTCTGCATAAGCAAGCCTCCCACACTGCGGCCGAGATGATCGTGATGGACATAGATCGAATGCTTGACCGCGTAGCGGTAGGCCGGTCGTTTGCGAAACAGCACCACATAGGCGTAGCCCACAACTTCGCCGCCACAGGTTGCCGCCAGATGCGGCAAGCGGTGGCTGCGCAGGTTCTTGCGCCGGTCGCGCAGATCCTCCGGCTCCGGTGTGCCGCTGTCGTCCACGCTCTCTTCGACTCCGCGGCGGATATGGTGGCGGTAGATTGCGAGCATCGCTGCCACATCGCTGTCGCGCGAAGGACGAACGATCACCGGTTGTTCATTGGTCATGGATGGCTTGTCGTCTTTGCCGGCGGCTTCATTCGGAAACCACATAGGTGTGCAACCGGATGCGGCCGGACGCATCGACTTCCCGGTAGACGCCCTGAATCTCGACGTCGAAGCCGGGAAAGGTATTGAAGCAGGTTTCGAACATTTTGAGATAGTCGATCATGGGCTGTGCCCGTTCGGTGAGACGCTCGCCCGGCACGATCGTGGCGATACCGGGCGGATACACCACGAACGGGGTGGTGGCAACGCGGCCGGCGATAGCATCGATCGGCAGATAGTCGACATCGTTGCGCACCAGATAACGTGCCGCATCGCGCGGCGACATCGCGATTTCCGGCAGATGCTCTTGCTGAAATTGCCTGGCCTGGAGAACGCTGACGCCGGCGTCGCGGAAGAAGCCGTGCATATCGGCGCAGAGATCGCGCAGCCGCACGCCGGCATAACGAGCCGACCGGCGCTGGCAGAATTCGGGGATCACCTCTTCCAGGAGCGCGTTGTCGTCGTGCAGTTTCTTGAAGGCGACGAGCCCGCTGATCAAGGTGCCGGCCTTGCTGGCCTCGACGCCGGGCGTGAGCAGGAACAACAGTGAGTTGAGGTCGTTCTTCTCCGCCACGATGCGGTTTTCGCGCAGATACTGTGCCACGACGGGAGCGGGGATGCCGTGGGCGGCATAGCCGCCCGTCGCATGGTCGAAGCCGGGTGTCAGTATCGTCAGCTTGTTGGGATCGGTCATGGCGAATCCCGCGGTCAGGTCGGGGAATCCGTGCCAGACAGCGTCTGGCGTGAGCTGCCAATAGGACGGGTTGGTGGCGAGCAGGTCGGTGCTGATCGTCTCCCAGGCGACATTGTGCACGGCGTTCTCGCGGGCGACGTCGGGAATAGCCACCCTGTCGGGTACGAACGGCTCGAAGAACCAGCGGCGTTCCGGGCGCGTTTCCTTCTCTTCGAATTCGCGCCGCACCGCGCGTATCTTTTTACGCAGTTCGATTCCAAGCCGGATCGTGTCATCCCACAACACTTCCCCGGAACGCCCCTTCATCATCTGCGCGCCGACATCCAGCGAGGCAAACAGCGGATAGAACGGCGAGGTGGATGCGTGCTGCATAAAGCTTTCGTTGAAGCGCCGGTGTTCGATCCGGCGTTTCTGGCCTCGGATGTGGCGGTCCTTGATGTGGATTTGCGAGGCCTGCGAGAAGCTCGCCAGCTGCTTGTGGGTCGACTGGGTCGCGATGATACCCGGTGCGTCGGGATCGAGACCGGAGAGCCCCATGGCGAAATGTCCGGCATACAGCGGATGAAACTTCATGAAACCGGCCCAGGCCTCATCGAACAGGATGTAATCGCAGAGGTGGCCGATGCGCTTGAGGATCATCTCGGCACTGTGAATGGTGCCGTCATAGGTGCACTGCTCAACGACGGCGACCCGGAACGGGCGCGGCTTGCGCCAGGCCTCCGGGTCCTTGACCAGCGGATGGTTGCGGATGCCCTCGCGCAAGGCGGTTTCATCGAGCGCGTCCCAGCGCATCGGACCGATCAATCCCCAGGCGTTTCGCACCGTCGGAAGATAGACGGGAACGCCGCCGGCAATCATCAACGCACCATGATGGGCGGCCTTGTGATTGTTGCGGTCGAATAACACCAGGTCCCCATCGGTGACCAGCGCGCCCAGCACCACCTTGTTGGAGGTCGACGTGCCGTTGAGCACGAAGTAGGTCTTTTCCGCGCCGAAGATCTGGGCCGCTTCCATTTGCGCCTTTAGCGCCGGTCCTTCGTGAGTCAGAAGGTCGCCGAGGTCGAGCACCGAATTGTCGAGGTCGTCGCGGAATATTGCTTCGCCGAGATGTTCCACAAACACGCGGCCGATCGGGCTGCGGTTGTAAAACATGCCGCCATTGTGGCCCGGGCAGGTCCACAACTGGTTGCCCTCCTCGGCATAGTCGACGAGCGCGCCGAAGAACGGGGTCTTCAGGGTCTCGGCATATTGCTTGAGCCGGCTGATCAGGTTTTTGGCGATGAAGGGCGGTGTTTCCTCGGACAGGAAGACATAGCCGTCGATGAAATCGAGCACCTCGACCGGTAGGTCCTCGAACCGCTTGCGGCGGATCAGGAGGATGATCGGGAAGTCGAGGCCGCGGCGGCGCATCAGATTGATTAGCGCCGCGGTTTTGCCTTCCAGGCCCTTTTTGCCCCAATCGACCAACATGCAGCCGATCGCGGCATCGGTTTGCACCGCGATCTCCGCATCTTCGAGCTTGCGTGCCCTCACGACTTCGAAGCCGGAGCGTTCGATCTCGGTGATGATCTGGTTGAAACGAAGGCCCTCGAGATCGTCGGTGTCGAAGACGGGTGCTGCGAACAGAAAGGTGAAGCGTCGGAAGTAATCCATCGGGATCCTCGAATGCGTGTGGAACAACCTGTTGGCGCATTCGATGACACTTCGATGACGATGATTTACGGCCCTCGCGACAGTTTGATCAATTGCTTGAAAAGAAACGGAAATGCTTTGGCTGCGGCCCGCCGATCGATGGTGCGCCTTGAGGCTGTCAGAGCGGAGCCGCGCGCTGGGTGCCAGCTTCCTAATTGGAAGGCCCCAATCGTTCAAAATGCTTCGCGTCGGCCTTGGGAGAGGGTCTTCGCGCTTGAGGCGCTTCGTGCCGCGGTAGCTATCCGCCGGATCGACGCTCAACGACATCTCGATCAGGTGGCTCGGATTGATGAATTCGTTATTGACAGATTAGTTCGTATATATCTAATTCGTCTGCCGTCTTGCAGAATCCAGACAACCGCCGAAGAGCGGATGCACCAACACCAAGGGAGTGTCACCTATGAAGAGGCATCTTCTTGCCTGCGTCATCCTGGCCGTGATGACGTCGGCCGCTTCCGCGCAAATTTCCGACAATGTGGTGCGGATCGGCGTACTCACCGACCTCTCGAGTTGGGGGCGCGACAACAGCGGACCGGGCTCCGTGGAAGCGGCGCGCATGGCGGTGGAGGAATTCGGTCCCACCGTGCTCGGCAAGCCGATCGAGATCGTCAGCGCCGACCATCAGATGAAAACCGATGTGGGCACCCAGATCGTCCGCGATTGGTTCGACAACGGCAAGGTCGACGCGGTTGCCGACATCCCGAACTCCGGTGTAGCGATCGCCGTGCACAACATGGTGCGGGAGCGCAACAAGATCGCGCTGCTGTCCGGTCCCGGAGCCAGCTCGCTGACCAACGAGCTATGCAGCCCGAACACGGTGCATTTCACCTACGACACCTATGCACTTTCCAAGGTGACGGCCTCCGCGGTGATCAAGGAAGGCGGCAAGTCCTGGTTCTTCGTCACCGCCGACTATGCCTTCGGCCATCAGCTCGAAGCCGACGCGACCCATTTCATCAAGGAGCAGGGCGGCACGGTGCTCGGCAGTGTCCGACACCCGACCAACACCGCCGACTTCTCGTCTTTCGCATTGCAGGCGCAGAGCTCGAAGGCCGATGTGGTGGCGTTTGCCAATGCCGGCCAGGACACCGACAATGCCATCAAGCAGTCGGGCGAATTCGGCCTGGTGCAGGGCGGCCAGAAACTGGTCGGCCTGTTGATGTTCGACACGGACGTGCATGCGATCGGCCTGCAGTCCGCGCAGGGCACCTACATGACCACCGCGTCCTATTGGAACATGGACGACACGACCCGCGCCTGGTCGAGGAAGTTCTACGAGCGCACCAAGGTGATACCGACGATGATCCACACCGGCGTCTATGGCTCGGTTCTGCACTATCTCAAAGCTGTCCGGGCGGCCGGCACCGATGATCCGGCGAAAGTGATGGCGAAGATGCGCGAATTGCCGATCGAGGATGTCTTTGTGCATGGCGGCAAACTGCGCGAGGACGGTCGCGTCATCCGCGACATGTATCTCGCGAAGGTGAAGACGCCGGCCCAGTCCAAAGAGCCCTGGGATTATCTCGAGATCGTCAAGACCGTGAAGGGCGAGGACGCCTTCCGTCCGGTCGCGGAATTGAAGTGTCCGCTGCTGCGGAAGTGAGGACGTCATGGCGGTGAACGGACAGGATGAGGCTCACGAGTGTGACGTGCTCGTGGTTGGATCGGGTGCTGCCGGGATGGCCGCGGCGGTCACGGCGCGGCATCGCGGCCTCGATGTGCTGATTGTTGAGAAGGAGCCCCGCTTCGGCGGCACCACGGCGCGCTCCGGTGGCTGGCTCTGGATTCCGGGAACGTCGCTCGCACGCGCATTCGGGATCCACGAGGCGCCGGACGCAGCGCGCACCTATCTGCGGCACGAGGCCGGTAACAATTTCGATGCGGCGCGGGTCGATGCGTTCCTTGCCGCGGGCCCGGAAGCCGTCGATTTCTTCACCACCAAAACGGCGGTCCGCTTTGACATGCCGCTGGTGTTTCCGGACTATCATGCCGAGGCGCCTGGCGGCGCCCAGGGTGGCCGTTCGATGGTAGCGCGACCGTTCCACGCCGGCGAACTCGGCAGCCATATCGAGAATCTGGGTGCGCCGCTGCCTGAACTGACGGTGTTCGGAATGATGCTCGGCTCGGGCAAAGAGATCATCCATTTCATGCGCGCGACGCGGTCGTTGACCTCGGCGATCTACGTGGCGAAGCGGCTGTCGCGACACCTGATGGATGTGCTGCGCCACGGCCGCGGCATGACACTGACCAACGGCAATGCGCTCGCCGGACGGCTCGCGAAATCCGCTTTCGACTTGAACGTTCCGCTGTGGCTGTCCTCGCCGGTGCGTGAGTTGATCGTCGAGGACGGCGCGGTGCGCGGCGCCGTCGTCGAACGCGACGGCCGCAGCATTCGCGTCCACGCGCGGCGTGGCGTCGTACTCGCTTGCGGCGGTTTCCCGCACGATGTTGCGCGGCGCAAGGCGATGTTCCGCCACGCGCCGACCGGCGTCGAGCACTTCTCGCCTGGGCCGGTGGGCAACACGGGTGATGGATTGCGGCTGGCGGAAGCCGCGGGCGGGCGCGTGGAAGACCGTCTGCCGAACGCTGCCGCCTGGGTGCCGGTATCGCTCACGCGCCGCAAGGACGGCTCGCGCGGCGTGATGCCGCATTTCATCGATCGCGCGAAGCCCGGCGTCATTGCAGTGACGCGCGCGGGCAAGCGGTTCGCCAATGA
Source organism: uncultured Pseudomonadota bacterium (assembly GCA_963727225.1). GTDB lineage: Bacteria > Pseudomonadota > Alphaproteobacteria > Rhizobiales > Xanthobacteraceae > Bradyrhizobium. The sequence goes on from CAVSFN010000017.1 coordinate 161,090, forward strand.
AGGCGATTCCTATCACGACTTCGTGCAGGCGATGATGAAGGTAGCCAACCCGGACGAGGAGATCGCAACCTTCCTGATCTGCGACCACAAGACCTTGCGCAAATACGGGCTCGGCTGCGTGCCGCCGTTTCCGATGCCGCTCGGCCATCATTTGCGCTCCGGTTACCTCATGCGCGGCGCGACCATCGAGGCGCTTGCAGCGCAGGCCGGGATCGATCCGAAGGGGCTCGCGGATACCGTTGCGCGCTTCAATACAACCGCAGCCGAGGGACGCGATCCCGATTTCGGCAAGGGCTCGCGCGCCTACAACCGCTATCAGGGCGACGCCTTGCACGGGCCGAACCCGTGTGTGGGGCCGATTGCAGGCGGCCCGTTCTATGCGATCAAGATGGTGATCGGCGATCTCGGTACCTATGCGGGCATCGTCACCGACGCCGACGCGCGCGCACTCGACGCCGACGGTCGCGTGATTCCGGGGCTTTATGCCGCCGGCAATGACATGGCGAGCATCATGGGCGGCAATTATCCAGGTGCCGGCATAACGCTCGGCCCCGCGCTGACGTTTGGCTATATCGCGGGCCGGCACCTCGCGGAGAACGCGGCATGAGCGCCAGCCTCAAGGATCTTCTTGCCGGTAAACGTGCGCTCGTCACTGGTGCGGGGCAGGGCAACGGCCGCGCTATCGCACTTGGGCTTGCAGCGCACGGCGCCGACATCGTGGCGTCCGATATCGATCTCGCCGGCGCGGAGCGCACGGCGGCGGACCTGCGCGCCAGCGGCAGCAAAGCTCTTGCCTTCCGGCTCGATGTGACGGATGCGGCCGCGTGCCACGCGCTTGCGCAGACGATTTCGCGGGACATCGGCGAGATCTCCATTCTGATCAACAATGCCGGCATCATCATCCGCGAGGGGCTGGACTCGCCGCGTGCTGCGGAGAACTGGCGGCGGGTACTGGACGTCAATCTGACGGGTGTGTTCAATGTCACCCACGCCTTTCTTCCAACGCTGCGCAAGACCCGCGGAGCGATCGTCAATCTCGGCTCCATCGCTTCCTTTGTCGGCGTCGGCGATACGCTCGGCTACGCACCGTCCAAGGGCGGCGTAAAACTCCTGACCCAGGCGCTGGCCCGCGACCTCGCGCGCGACGGCATCCGCGTCAATGCAATCGCGCCGGGCGTGATCGAGACGGCGATGACCGAGGTAACGCGCAACGATCCGGCGAGGCTCGCAGGATTCGTGGGCCGCACGCCGCTCGGCCGGGTCGGACAGCCCGAGGAATTGGTCGGGCCGGTAGTATTTCTTGTCTCGGAAATGGCCTCTTATGTGAGTGGCGTTACACTGCCGGTCGACGGCGGGTTCCTCGCAGTGTAAGTGCCGCCCGCGGCTCGGGACGCGAGTATGCAAGGAAGTGAACGCGCATCAAGGAATCGCATGGCCAAGAAGAGCCGCGGCATCCAGTCGATCGAGGTGGGTGGCGAACTGCTGAGGGCACTGGCGCGAAGCGGCGAGCCGATGATGTTGCGCGACCTCGCGCGCGAGGCTGGCATGGCACCGGCCAAGGCGCATCCCTATCTCGTGAGCTTTTCCCGGATCGGGCTGATCGAACAGGATGAAACCAACGGGCGCTATGAGATCGGCGCACTGGCGCTGGAATTAGGGCTGATCAGCCTGCGCCGGCTTTCGGCGGTGCGGATCGCAGCACCCCGAATTGCGGCGCTCGCAAGCGAGATCGACCACGCAGTGTCGCTTGCGGTGTGGGGCACCCATGGGCCCACGGTGGTACGGCTCGAGGAGCCAAGCCATCCGGTGCATATCGTCATGCGGGTCGGCTCGGTGATGGCGATGCTGGAAACGGCGACAGGCCGCGCCTTCGCGGCATTTCTGCCGTCGAAGACCGTGAACGCCGCGCTTGAAACCAAACTCGACCATCTTGGCGTCGGTTATGATCCCGGTCGCGACCCGAAGCACCAGAAGGCCGCCGAGATGCTCGCGGAGGTACGCCGCAACGGTCTTGCGCGTGCCATGGGCGATCCGCTGCCGGGCGTCAACGCCTTCGCTGCCCCCGTATTCGACCACGCCGGCCACGTTGCGCTCGTCATCACTGCCATGGGACCCGCCGGAACCTTTGACCCGCGCTGGGGCAGCCCGATCGCGAAGGCGCTGCAGGCCTGCGCGGAAGATGTGTCGAAGCGGTTGGGATTCGGGACGGTGGAGGCAACCTGACAAGGTCGCCTTACGATGTCCAGTAATCTCCGGATTTTGTCCAAAAGAGAAATCGCTTTGCCTATGAGAGAAATATCCGCCGTGAGGCCTGGTCCGCAGCTGTGCGCGACCAGATCTTCCGCACTTGCGCGATGCTGGGCGTGGTCCTAGGCTCAGCTTTGGCGCGGAGTTCGCGCCAAATTTCATGGGAGAATGGAATGACCTGGAAGGCTCCTAAAATTGTCGAAGTGTCGGTTGGCATGGAAATCAACATGTACGCCTGCGCAGCGCGTAAATAAACCGCGTCAAAGCGATCGGCCCGGCTCGACCGGCAATTCTCGCGTCGAGCCGTGGCAGGCGTCCTGTCAATGACTTTAAAGCATGGGAGACTTTAAAGCATGGGACCGACGCTGGACCGCCCTTGAGGGCGTCAAGCTAGTCGAAATTACCGAAAAGCTAGTGTCTGCCCATCGCTCCGCTATTCGCAAGGAAAGTCCGCGGATAGGTCACCGTGCTGCGCTTTGTGAATTGCAGACGGAACCATGCCGAAATACTGCCGGAACACGCGGCTGAAATGCGATGAACTCGAAAAGCCCCACGAAAATGCGACGTCCGTGATGGATTTTCCGGCCTGGGCCTCCAGCTCCTGGCGGCAGTGCTGCAACCGCGCGTGCCGGATATAATCGCTGATGGTGGTCCCCCTGTCGCTGAACAGCATGTGCAGATAGCGCTTGGTGCAGCTCAGTGCTGCCGAGATCTGGTCAATCGAAAGATCCGGGTCGCGCAGATGTTCGCGGATGAAGAACTGCGCGCGGACATACATCGCTTCGGGCCCGACACGATTGAACGTCGCGTCGGACTCGCGGAGCGGCAGTAACAGAAGATCAATCAGCAAATCAGCCACCCCGATCGCGTTGTTCGGCGACAGCTTGGTAGCTTCGTCGAAGGCGGCATGGACAAAATTGTAGGCGATCCGGCCGGTACCGGTGCGTGCCGAGAGTTTGCATGCCGGCATTTTCGCCGCGCGGAAGCCGCGTTCCAGCAGTAGTTCTTTCGGTACGATGACGACCTCGTGCCGCGTCAGCGTCGGGCTGATGATCGTGTGGGGACAGGATACATCGTAGGTGAGACAGTCGCCGGGCATCAGCTCGATGCGGCGGCCAGCCTGCTCGAAATGCGAAATCCCGTGAGTCTGAAACAGTATTTTGACGAACGGATGGGCGTCCAGTTTGGCGCGCGCGGCGGTATGTGCGAGCCGATGCTGGCTCGCCTCGATCTGACAGAGCTTTAGCTTCGAGACCGTGGTGTAGTTGATCCGGCCTTCGAATGACGAAGCCTCGAGCGGATCGATGTCGAATTGGCCGCAAAGATCGGTCAGTGCATCTGACCAACATTGGAGCTGCTTCTTCGGCGCCAATCCGGAAGTGTTAAGTGAGCGGACCGTGTCTGACATTATCCAGCCACCAATTCGAGATCAAAAACATGACCGCTTGCCGCAAGAGGCTTCGAGTCATGATGGAGCGACTTCTACCTCAATTAAGGCGATCATGGGATTTGAACAGCATCCCTCCTGATAGCCCTTTGATAATCCTCCGACTTAGTTTCAGCGCCGTCAAGGGGAACCTCAACCCGCGGGTCGTTACGGGGCGTTGGAGTGGGACAAGACGGCTGACGCATGCGCAGCATGGAGGCTCCAGCAACGAAGGTAGCAGGCCCCGGATAAAAAGTGCGCCGCGTTTCGCTTTCGCGCAAATGCGGTTCTCTCTTGGGCAAGCTTCTCATTTCCGGACCGGGTAGGGATAGCAACGAATAAAACTGAAAAGTGGAACCGTTTTTACGGAAGCCCTTCGTTAACAATTGGGAGGAATAGCTATGCGCAAGGTGCTACTCGCTACCGGTATAAGTCTCATTGCGATGCAAATATCGGCATCGCGCGCCGACGAGGCGTTGGAGAAGCTGGCCAAGGATCCGAAGCAATGGGTCATGCAGCAGGGCGACGACGCCAATACGCGTTACTCGAAGCTCAATCAGATCAACGCGTCCAACGTCAAGAAGCTGCAGGTGGCCTGGACATTCTCGACCGGCGTGCTGCGCGGCCACGAAGGCGGCCCGCTGGTGGTGGGCGATACCATGTACGTTCATACGCCGTTTCCGAATACGGTCTATGCGCTCGACCTGAACAATGAAGGCAAGATCCTCTGGAAGTATGAACCCAGACAGGATCCCAACGTCATCCCGATCATGTGCTGCGACACCGTCAACCGTGGCGTCGCCTATGCGGACGGCAAGATCTTCCTGCACCAGGCCGACACGACGCTGATCGCGCTCGACGCCAAGACCGGAGCCAAGGTCTGGTCGGTGATGGACGGCGAGGCCGGCAAGGGCCAATCCGGCACCGATGCTCCGTTTGTGTACAAGGACAAGGTTCTGATCGGCGTTTCCGGCGGCGAGTTTGGCGTTCGCGGCTGGGTCAGCGCCTACAATATCAAGGACGGCAAGCTGGCCTGGCGCGGCTATTCCGAAGGGCCGGACGCCGACACCCTGATCGACCCCGACAAGACCACGGCGCTCGGCAAGCCGGTCGGACCCAATTCGTCGACCTCGACCTGGGAAGGCGATCAATGGAAGATCGGCGGCGGCGCCACCTGGGGCTGGTATTCCTACGATCCGGAGTTGAACCTCGTCTACTACGGTTCCGGCAATCCCTCGACCTGGAACCCGGTGCAACGCCCCGGCGACAATCGCTGGTCGATGTCGATATGGGCGCGTGACCTCGATACCGGCAAGGTCAAATGGATCTACCAGATGACCCCGCATGACGAATGGGACTTCGACGGCGTCAACGAGATGATCCTGACCGATCAGACCATTGGCGGCGCAGCGCGGAAGCTGCTCACCCACTTCGACCGTAACGGCTTCGGCTACACGCTGGATCGGGCCACCGGCGAATTGCTGGTCGCGGAAAAATTCGATCCGGTGGTGAACTGGGCAACCAAGGTCGACATGGACAAGTCGTCCAAGACCTACGGTCGTCCGCTGGTGGTGGACGCCTATTCGACCCAGCACCAGGGCGAAGATACCAACTCGAAGGGTATCTGCCCGGCAGCGCTCGGCACCAAGGACGAACAGCCGGCGGCCTACAGCCCGGAGACGCAGTTGTTCTATGTGCCGACCAACCATGTCTGCATGGACTATGAGCCCTACAAGGTGGCCTACACGGCCGGTCAGGCTTATGTCGGTGCGGCGGTGGCGATGTATCCGCCCAAGGGCGATACCAATATGGGCAATTTCATTGCCTGGGACGGCAAGACCGGCAAGATCGTCTGGTCCAACAAGGAGCAGTTCTCGGCCTGGGGTGGCGCGTTGGCCACGGCTGGCGGAGTGGTGTTCTACGGCACGCTGGAAGGCTATCTGAAGGCGGTCGATGCCAAGACGGGCAAGGAACTCTACAAGTTCAAGACCCCGTCCGGCATCATCGGCAACGTGATGACCTATGAACATGGCGGCAAGCAATATGTTGCGGTGCTCTCGGGCGTCGGCGGCTGGGCGGGCATCGGTCTTGCGGCCGGTCTGCTGCAGCCTGAGAACGCCGCCGCCTGGCATGGCGCGGTCGATCAGGGCAAGTTGCCGACCAAGGAGAAGACGGTCGATACCGCGGGCCTCGGCGCAGTCGGTGGCTATGCCGGTCTGGCGTCCTACACCTCGCTGGGCGGGACGTTGACGGTCTTCGCGCTGCCAAGCGAATAGGTCGCGACGTCACGGAGAGATGATCCTGGATCGGCGCGCCGCTATCTTGCTGCGCGCCGATTGTTTTCTGACCCGGCTGTGCTTGAGGACGTTGACGTGAGCATCAATAAATTCGTGCTTGGGAAATTCGTGGCTGTTACCCTGGCGGTTGCCGTTGCCGGCGCAACCGCGCGGGCGGACGGATCGGGCAATCCGGCCGTCGCGTCATCCGACGATGGCAAGTACGCCGACAAGGACGGCAACCCGACCTACAAGGTCAGTGAGGACGGCACCGTCGACTGGTACACCTTCTCCGGCTTTCGGCGCTATCATTCGGACTGCCATGTTTGCCACGGCCCCAATGGCGAGGGATCGAGCTATGCGCCGGCATTGGCCAATTCACTGAAGACGCTGAGCTACAGCGACTTCAACAACATCGTCACCAACGGCCGCAAAAACGTTGACGCCGCCAACGACAAGGTGATGCCGTCATTTGCCTCGAACGTGAATGTGATGTGCTATCTCGACGACATCTACGTCTATTTGCGGGCGCGCGCCAGCGACGCCATTCCCGGCGGCCGTCCACCCAAACATGAAGACAAGCCAGAGGCCGCCAAAGCCGCCGAGGCCAGTTGCACGGGGATCAAATGACGGCGTGGGAAAGTCATGAACGAGCGTAACGCAGATGACGACATGTTTTGCGGTTTAGAAGAGCGCAACAGGAGCATAAAATGAAGACACGCGCCGCAGTCGCGTTCGAGGCGAAGAAGCCGCTTGAGATCATCGAGCTCGACCTGGATGGTCCGAAGGCTGGCGAAGTCCTTGTCGAGATCAAGGCGACAGGCATCTGTCACACCGACGCCTATACGCTCGATGGTTTGGACAGCGAAGGAATTTTCCCCTCGATCCTCGGCCATGAGGGCGCCGGCATCGTCCGGGAAGTGGGCCCGGGCGTCACCTCGGTGAAGCCCGGCGACCATGTGATCCCGCTCTATACGCCCGAATGCCGCCAGTGCAAAAGCTGCCTCAGCCAGAAGACCAACCTGTGCACCGCGATCCGCGCCACCCAAGGCAAGGGCCTGATGCCCGACGGCACCTCGCGCTTCAGCCATAAGGGCAAGACGATCTTCCACTATATGGGCTGCTCGACCTTCTCGAATTTTACCGTGCTGCCGGAGATCGCGGTGGCCAAGATCCGCGAGGACGCGCCGTTCGACAAGAGCTGCTACATCGGCTGCGGCGTGACCACCGGCGTCGGTGCGGTGGTCAATACCGCCAAGGTTACGCCGGGTTCGAACGTGGTCGTGTTCGGTCTCGGCGGCATCGGCCTCAACGTCATTCAGGGCGCGCGGATGGTGGGCGCCGACAAGATCATCGGCGTCGATCTCAACGATTCCAAGGAAGAGTGGGGCCGCCGCTTCGGCATGACCCATTTCGTCAATCCCAAGAAGGTCGACGGCGATATCGTCCAGCATCTGGTCGCGCTGACCGACGGCGGCGCTGACTTCACCTTCGACTGCACCGGCAATACCACCGTGATGCGCCAGGCGCTGGAAGCCTGTCATCGCGGCTGGGGCGTATCGGTCGTGATTGGCGTTGCGGAAGCCGGCAAGGAGATTGCCACGCGGCCGTTCCAGCTCGTGACCGGCCGGGTCTGGAAGGGCACCGCGTTCGGCGGCGCGCGGGGCCGGACCGACGTGCCGAAAATCGTCGACTGGTACATGAACGGCAAGATCGAGATCGATCCGATGATTACCCACGTTCTCAAGCTGGAGGAGATCAACAAGGGCTTCGATCTGATGCACGAGGGCAAGTCGATCCGTTCGGTCGTCGTGTTCTAGGTCAACGTCGCGTTCCACAACAAGCGTCAAACACAAGGAGGATAGGCCTATGACTGTTCATATCCACCCATCGGTTGATAACGGCGTAAAGAAGGGTTCGGGCAGCTTTGCCGGCGGAACGCTTGTCTGCAAATGCAAGGACAAGCCGGTGAAGGTCGGCGTCAAGGGCGATGTCGCCCACAATCACGCCTGCGGCTGCACCCAGTGCTGGAAACCAGCCGGCGCGACTTTCTCGGTGGTGGCGGTGGTTCCGCGCGACAACGTCACCGTTCTGGAGAACGGCGACAAGCTTCACATCATCGATGCCTCGAAGACGATCCAGCGGCATGCCTGCAAGGTTTGCGGTACGCATATGTTCGGCCGCATCGAGAACAAGGGCCATCCGTTCTACGGCCTGGACTTCATCCATCCGGAACTCTTTACGGAAAGCGGTTCGGCAGCCCCGGTGTTCGCGGCGTTCGTGTCCTCGGTGATCGAGTCCGGCGTCAACCCGTCCGAGATGAGTGCGATCCGGTCGCGTCTTAGGGAGCTCGGGCTTGAGCCCTATGACTGTCTGTCACCGGCCTTGATGGATGCAATCGCCACCCATGTGGCGAAATCCAGCTCGAAAGCGGCCTGATCCAGGCGTTCGCGTCAGCTCTCGCTGGTGGTCATTGCCACCGGCGAGGCTGTCGTTAGCGCCGGCAGATCGAGAAAAATCCGACGCCGTCCAAAGGACGAACGCAGCCGGTTGCCTGCGCGCAATTGTTGGTGAAAGACGCGCTTTAACAGGCGTCAGCGGCGCTTAACCCGAGCCGAAGACCGGGTCAAGCGAAGCCGGCCGTGGGTCCGTGGCAGGAATTGCGCACCCTTGGCGCTGAGGAAGTCGAGCATCGCCTGTGCCGGCGGCAGCAAGACCTTGTCCTTGCGGGCGAGCACGAACCACTGCCGGATCACGGGGAGGCCATCGACATCCAGCGTCACCAAACGTCGTTCGTCCAGTTCGGTTGCCACCGTGTGCGCGGAAATGAATGCAATTCCGAGCCCGGCGATCACGGCCTGCTTGATGGTTTCATTGCTGCTCATCGCCATGCCGATTTTCGGGCGCACCTTGGCCTGTTCGAACAATTGCTCCATCAATCCGCGCGTCCCCGATCCGGGTTCGCGCGTCAGAAAAGTCTCGTCGGCAAGGTCGGTCAGCGCCAGACGGGACTTTCGCGCCAGGCGATGGGACGTCGGCGCAATGATGACATGCGGATGATCGCCGATCAGATTGACGTTCATGGGAATATCAACCGGTGGCCGGCCCATGATGGCGATATCCAGATCGTAACCGCGCAGCGCGGTGCCGATTTCCTGCCGGTTTCCGATCGAGAGCGTGACGTCGACGCTCGGATGCAGCCTGGAGAAGCCGGAGATGGCGAACGGCACGAAATATTTGGCGGTGCTGACGGCGCCGATCGAGATGCGCCCGGCGGTCTTTCCGGCGATCATATCGAGCGACGTGTCGCAGGACACGATGGCAGCCTCGATGCGTTCGGTGAGCGCCAGCACTTCGCGGCCGGCGTCCGTCAGCAACATGCCGTCGGTGGTGCGTTGGATCAAGGGCAGGCCCGCCAGGGCCTGCAGGTTTCGAAGCTGAAGCGTGACCGCAGGCTGCGTGAGGTGCAGTTGCTTTGCCGCGGCGGTGACCGAGCGGTGCTTGTGAACGGCGGCCAGCGCCCGCAACTGGCGGATGGTCAACTCCCGCAAAAAACGCCCTGCCATGGTCCCGCCCTATATAAGGAAAACTTTGCTCTACCAAAAGATAACAAAATTTCCCTAATTCGGCAATCTGCGCTTCCCTGAAGGGAAGGATTGCCAGCCGGCGAAAGCATATTTGCAGCGCTCCGAACAGGACGCAGGGAGAGACGGTCATGGACGAGCGCGTCAGCTTGCGTTCGCATCTCGATCAGTCGGCATCGCAGACGCCGTCCGGCGTCGGCGATACGATCGCCGCCATTGCCGCCGCGTCGATCGATCTTTCTGCGCTGATCGCGGATGGACCACTGGCCGGCATCGTCGGACAGAATGGCGGCATCAATCCCGACGGCGATCAGCAGAAGGATATGGACGTCGTCGCCGACGAAATGATGCGCAGCGCGTTACGCAATGCACCGGTCGCCGCGGTTCTTTCCGAGGAAGTGGCGCTTCCTGAAACCCTCAATCCCGATGCGCCGCTCTGTGTTGCGATCGATCCGCTGGACGGATCGGCGAATCTGGAAAACAACATTTCGATCGGGACCATCTTTTCGATCAGGCCCCGGGGCAACGACATTCTGTCGACTTTTTTCGAGCCCGGCACCGCGCAGTGTGCCGCCGGCTTCATTGTTTACGGTCCGCAGACCACGCTCGTCCTCGCATTGAATGCCCGCGTCGACATTTTCATACTCGACCGGCGTGCCCAGGAGTTCGTGTTGACAGCGAAGGGCGTTCGGATCGCGCCCGATACGCCGGAATTCGCGATCAACGCCTCCAATCAACGGCACTGGTACGGGCCCGTGCGTGCTTACATCGACGAGTGTCTTGCTGGCACCAACGGCGATCGCGGCGCGGATTTCAACATGCGCTGGATCGGTTCGCTGGTCGCGGAATCCCTCCGTATCCTGGTGCGCGGCGGTGTGTTTCTTTATCCGGCCGATACTCGCGCTGGATATCGCGAAGGAAGACTCCGCCTTCTGTACGAGGCCCACCCCATGGCGCTGGTGATGGAGTGGGCGGGCGGCGCGGCGACGACAGGACGTCGACGAATTCTCGAGCTTGGAGCCAAAACGCCGCACCAGCGGGTGCCATTGATCATGGGTTCGGTACGCGGCGTTCGCGACGTCACCGCCATTCATGAGGGTATCGAACCGATGTTCGACAATAGCGACGCGCCGTTGTTCGCGCGACGCGGCCTGTTTCGCTGAGCAAGGTCAACATGTCGCGCAGTCATCCCATCATATCGATCACAGGCTCATCGGGCGCCGGCACGACCTCGGTGAAGAAGACCTTCGAGAATATCTTCCGTCGCGAAAAAGTATCCGCAGCCTACATCGAAGGCGACGCCTTTCATCGCTACAACCGCTTCGAGATGCGGACCAGGATGGCAGAGGAGGGCGAACGCGGAAACAAGCACTTCAGCCATTTCAGTCCCGAAACCAATCTCTTCGAGGAACTGGAAAGGGTGTTTCGGGATTACGGCAAGTCCGGCACCGGCACCACCCGGCATTACGTCCACGATGACGAGGAGGCCAAGCTGTACGGCGCCGAACCCGGTACGTTCACCGAATGGGGCCCACTGCCGGAGAAGTCCGATCTCCTGTTTTATGAAGGCCTGCATGGCGCTGTTGTCACCGACAAGGTCAACATCGCGCAATATGCCGATCTCAAGATCGGCGTCGTGCCGGTCATCAATCTGGAGTGGATCCAGAAACTGCATCGCGACCGCAGCGACCGCGGCTATACCGCCGAGGCGGTCACCGACACCATTCTGCGGCGTATGCCGGACTATGTGAACTATATCTGCCCGCAGTTCGCCGAGACCGATATCAATTTCCAGCGCGTGCCGACCGTCGATACGTCGAACCCGTTCATCGCGCGCTGGATCCCGACACCGGATGAGTCGATGGTGGTGATCCGGCTTAAAAATCCGCGTGGCATCGATTTCCCCTATCTGCTGTCGATGATTCCAAACAGCTTCATGTCGCGTGCCAATTCGATCGTGATTCACGGATCGAAGCTCGACCTCGCGATGCAGCTCATCCTCACCCCGCTGATCCTGCAACTCATGGAACGCAAGAGGCGCACCGTATGACCGTCCATGTCCTTTCTTCTGTCGCTACCCGTCCGGATGCTTCGCATATGGAAATGGCCAATGCGATCCGCTTTCTCTCGATCGATGCAGTCGAGAAGGCCAAGTCAGGTCACCCCGGCATGCCGATGGGCATGGCTGACGTTGCTACCGTGCTGTTTTCACGCTTTCTCAAATTCGATGCGGCTGATCCGGCGTGGCCCGACCGTGACCGGTTCGTGCTGTCGGCTGGCCATGGTTCGATGTTGTTATACGCGCTGCTGTATCTGACCGGCTACGAGGGCGTAACGTCAGACGAACTCAAAGCCTTCAGGCAATGGGGATCGAAAACCCCTGGCCATCCCGAATACGGCCACACGCCCGGCGTCGAGACCACCACCGGACCCCTGGGGCAGGGCATTGCAACGGCGGTAGGCATGGCGCTGGCGGAACGTTTGTTGAATGCGCGTTTCGGTAACGATTTTGTCGATCACCGTACGTATGTGATCGCTGGCGACGGCTGCCTGATGGAAGGCCTTAGCCACGAAGCAATTTCGCTGGCCGGACATCTGCGGCTCAGCAAGTTGATCGTGCTGTTCGATGACAACCAGATATCGATCGACGGTTCGACATCGCTCTCGTGTTCGGATGATCAGGTTGCGCGGTTCAAGGCTTCGGGCTGGTCGGCGTGCTCTATCGATGGACACGATCCCGAAGCGATCGCAGCGGCGATCGAACATGCCAAAGAAAATGATCGTCCGTCCTTGATCGCGTGCCGCACCATCATCGGCTTCGGCGCGCCGAACCGGCAGGGCACCGAGAAAGCGCATGGCGCGCCGCTGGGAGCCGACGAGATCGCCAGGACCCGCGCCGCGCTGGACTGGCCGCACCCGCCGTTTGTAATTCCGGAAGCCATCATGACCCGATGGCGCGAGATTGGCACGCGCGGCCAGGCCGCCCGTCGAACCTGGATCGAGCGGACCCGGCGTCTCAATTCCACCCCTCGCTCGCCGTTTCACGATGCGCTTAATCGAAAATTGCCCTGCGAATACGCAGTCGCGATAGATCAGCTTCGTAACCGGTTTAGTGCCGAAAGGCCGAATATTGCCAGCCGGCAGGCATCGCAGCTGGCAATAGATGCGATCGCGGAAGCGTTGCCGAATTTGCTCGGCGGCTCCGCCGACCTGACCCACTCCAATCTCACCCGCGCCACGACACACCAGCCGGTGCGGCCCGATTTCCCGGAGGGCAGATATATTCACTATGGGGTGCGCGAGCACGCCATGGCCGCAGCGATGAACGGCATCGCGTTGCATGGCGGTTTTATCCCTTATGGCGGCACGTTTCTTTCCTTCGCCGACTACAGCCGTCCGGCGATCAGGCTCGCAGCGCTGATGCGGATCAGGGTCATCCACGTGATGACGCACGATTCCATCGGTCTGGGCGAGGACGGCCCGACCCATCAACCGGTCGAACATCTCGCATCGCTGCGCGCGATTCCCAACCTGCTGGTGTTCCGTCCCGGCGACGCCGTTGAGACCGCGGAAGCCTGGGATTGCGCGCTGCAGGCGCAGGCCAACCCGTCAGTGTTGTGTTTGTCGCGACAGGCCCTGCCGGCATTCCGCGAAAATGTCGGTGACGGCAACCTGGTTGGTAACACCAACCTGGTTGCATCAGGCGCCTATGTTGTGGTTGAGCCGGAAGGCGGTCGCGACATCACCCTGATCGCAACCGGTTCCGAGGTGTCGATCGCCCTTGAGGCGGCGAAGCGGCTCGCCAAGGATGATGTCCGCGCCGCCGTCGTCTCGGCACCGTGCTTCGATCTGTTTCGACAGCAGTCGCGCGAATATCGGGCTGAAGTCCTCGGCAACGCTCCGAGGGTAGGCGTCGAAGCCGCGATCGAAGGCGATTGGGCGCGCTGGCTCGGTGACGCCGGCGAATTCGTCGGCATGACCGGCTTTGGCGCTTCCGCTCCGGCTGAGCAGCTTTACCGCGAATTCGGCATCACCGCAGCGGCTGTTGTCAGGGCGGCCGAGCGCTGCATCAAGCGGTCAAGGATGGCCGAGACATAGGCATGACCACGCAGGACGGAATGACAAGGAGGTTTCGATGGCACGAATCACGCTGAGGCAGTTGCTGGATCATGCCGCCGAGTACGGCTACGGCGTGCCGGCATTCAATATCAACAATATGGAGCAGGGGCTTGCGATCATGGACGCGGCGGCGGCCGTCGATGCGCCGGTCATCATCCAGGCCTCGCGTGGTGCGCGCTCCTATGCCACCGACATCATGCTGTCGAGGATGATCGACGCGCTGGAGGAGATGTATCCGCAAATACCGCTGTGCCTGCATCAGGATCATGGCAACGAGGAAGCAACCTGCGCAACGGCGATCAAGCACGGTTTTACTTCGGTGATGATGGACGGGTCGCTGGAAGCCGACGCCAAGACCGCGGCGGATTATGATTACAATGTCGATATCACCCGCCGCGTGGTCGAACTCGCGCACTGGATCGGCGCTTCGGTGGAAGGTGAATTGGGCGTACTCGGCTCGCTCGAACGCGGCGGCGGCGAACAGGAGGATGGCCATGGCGTCGAGGGCAAGGTCAGCCACGATCAGTTGCTGACCGATCCCGATCAGGCCGTCGATTTTGTCCGCGCCACCAAGGTCGACGCCTTGGCGATCGCCATGGGGACCTCGCACGGCGCCTACAAGTTTTCCCGCAAGCCGGACGGCGACATCCTTGCGATGCAAGTGGTGGAGGAAATCCACCGGCGTCTGCCCAATACGCATCTGGTGATGCATGGGTCATCATCGGTGCCGCAGCCGCTGCAGGATGCGTTCAATCAGTTCGGTGGCGAGATGCCGCAGACCTGGGGCGTGCCGGTCGAGGAAATCGTCCGGGGCATCAGGCATGGCGTCCGCAAGGTCAATATCGACACCGATTGCCGGTTGGCGATGACCGCGGCATTCCGGAAAGTTGCGTCGCAGATCAAAGGCGAATTCGACCCGCGCAAATTCCTCAAGCCCGCGATGGACGCCATGCGCGATCTCTGCCGCGAACGTTTCGAGCAGTTCGGTACGGCCGGCAACGCCGCCAAGATCAAGGTGATCCCGCTGGCCGAAATGGCCAAACGCTATCGTAGTGGATCGCTCGACCCTCGCATCGGAGACGCGGCTACTGCCGCCGAATGAACGCTCAGGATCGCGTCCGCCAGTAATACAAGGAGAATACCATGAACGACCAATCGATGACCATCCGCGGCAAGGATCGCTACAAATCCGGCGTCATGGAATACAAGAAGATGGGTTACTGGGAGCCCGACTACGAGCCCAAGGACACCGACATCATCGCGCTGTTCCGGGTGACGCCGCAGGATGGTGTCGATCCGATCGAGGCCTCGGCGGCGGTGGCGGGAGAATCCTCGACCGCGACCTGGACGGTGGTATGGACGGATCGTCTCACGGCGGCGGAGAAATATCGCGCCAAATGCTACCGCGTCGATCCCGTACCGAATTCGCCGGGGCAGTATTTCGCGTACATCGCCTACGATCTGGACCTGTTCGAGAACGGATCGATCGCCAATCTTTCGGCTTCCATCATCGGCAATGTTTTCGGTTTCAAGCCGCTGAAGGCGCTGCGGCTGGAGGATATGCGGCTGCCGGTGGCCTATGTGAAGACGTTTCAGGGCCCGGCGACCGGGATCGTCGTCGAGCGGGAACGCATGGACAAGTTCGGCCGTCCGCTGCTCGGCGCGACCGTGAAGCCGAAGCTCGGGCTTTCCGGCCGCAATTACGGCCGCGTCGTCTATGAGGCGCTCAAAGGCGGGCTCGACTTCACCAAGGACGACGAGAACATCAACTCGCAGCCGTTCATGCACTGGCGCGAGCGGTTTCTCTATTGCATGGAAGCGGTCAACAAGGCGCAGGCGGCGTCGGGCGAGATCAAGGGCACCTATCTCAACGTCACCGCCGGCACCATGGAAGACATGTACGAACGCGCCGAGTTCGCCAAGCAGCTCGGCTCCGTCATCATCATGATTGATCTCGTGATCGGCTACACCGCGATCCAGTCGATGGCAAAATGGGCCCGCCGCAACGACATGATCCTGCATCTGCATCGGGCCGGGCATTCGACCTATACACGCCAGCGCAACCACGGCGTTTCGTTCCGCGTGATCGCGAAATGGATGCGGCTCGCCGGCGTCGATCACATCCACGCCGGAACGGTGGTCGGAAAGCTTGAGGGCGATCCGGCGACGACGCGCGGCTATTACGACATCTGCCGCGAGGATTTCAATCCGGCAAAACTCGAACACGGCGTGTTCTTCGATCAGAACTGGGCGAGCCTCAACAAGCTGATGCCGGTAGCCTCCGGCGGCATTCATGCCGGCCAGATGCATCAACTGCTCGACCATCTGGGGGAGGACGTGGTGCTGCAATTCGGCGGCGGCACCATCGGGCATCCGATGGGCATTCAGGCCGGCGCTACCGCAAATCGCGTGGCACTGGAAGCGATGATCCTCGCCCGCAACGAGGGGCGCGATTATCTGCACGAAGGTCCGGAGATTCTTGCCAAGGCGGCATCGACATGCACGCCGCTAAAGGCCGCGCTGGAAGTCTGGAAGGACGTCACCTTCAATTATGAATCGACCGACATGCCGGACTATGCCCCCACCGCCAGCGTCTCGATGTAAGGAACAGGATCATGCGCGTCACCCAAGGCTGTTTTTCATTCCTGCCCGATCTCACCGACGAGCAGATATCCCGGCAGGTGCAGTATTGCCTGGGCAAGGGCTGGGCGGTGAACATCGAATTCACCGACGATCCGCATCCCCGAAACAGTTTCTGGGAGATGTGGGGATTGCCGATGTTCGATCTCCGGGATGCCGCGGGTGTGTTGATGGAGCTGAACGAATGCCGCAAGGTCTACGGCGACCGCTACATCCGGATGTCGGCGTTCGATTCCAGTCACGGCTGGGAGTCGCTGCGATTGTCATTCATCGTCAACCGGCCCAGGGACGAGCCCGGTTTTCGGCTTGAGCGCCACGAGGCCGAGGGCCGCAACATCCGCTACACCACAAAATCCTATGCCGTCGATCGTCCCGAAGGCTCGCGCTACGGTGGCAAATGAATTCGCTAGGAAGTGCACGGGCTTTCCCTCTGGATGCAAGCGAAACCCGACCGATGGAGCAGGTCGATCTGCGCCGCGAATTCAATGAGGTCGGTATCGGCGAAGTGCTCGATCAGCTGGACCGCGAACTGATCGGGCTCAAACCGGTCAAGACGCGCATTCGCGAGATCGCGTCGCTGCTGCTGATCGAGCGTATCCGCAAACGGATGAGCCTGACATCGGATGTGCCGACCTTGCACATGTCGTTTACCGGAAATCCGGGCACCGGCAAGACCACTGTAGCGTTGCGGATTGCCAGCATCCTGCACAAACTCGGCTTTGTGCGGCGCGGGCAGGTGGTATCGGTCACCCGTGATGAATTGGTGGGACAATATATCGGCCACACCGCGCCGAAGACCAAGGAAATCCTGAAAAAAGCGATGGGCGGCGTACTGTTCATCGATGAAGCCTATTACCTGCATCGACCGGATAACGAGCGCGACTACGGCCAGGAGGCGATTGAGATTCTGCTGCAGGTGATGGAATCGCAGCGCGAGGATCTGGTGGTGATCCTCGCCGGCTACGGCGACCGGATGGACAAGTTCTTTGCCAGCAACCCAGGCTTCCGGTCGCGGATCGCGCACCATATCGATTTTCCGGATTATGCCGACGATGAGTTGCTGGCTATCGCCGAACTGATGCTGCGCGACATGAACTACAAGTTTACGCACGCCGCGCGGGATGCCTTCGTGCGTTACATCAGCCTGCGCAAGACCCAGCCGTTGTTCTCCAACGCCCGCTCAATCCGCAACGCACTCGACCGCATGCGGCTGCGTCAGGCCAACCGTCTTGTCAGCGATCTCGATCGTATGCTGACCGCTGAAGATATCATGTCGCTTGAAGCGTCGGATGTGCTGGCAAGCCGGGTATTTCTGAACGCATCGAACGGTTGAAAATCAACTTCCGCGCGGACGAACTGTTTCTGAGCGAAGCTAGGCGGACTTTGACGCTTCCGGCGCGAGCACCACGGCAGCCTCGGTTGTCAGCAGCAGAAAGGTGAGGGTCTCCTGAAAGTAGAGGCGGACAGTCGTCTCGGAATGGCTCAGATAGCCAATAGAGAGGTCTTGGCCGATGGTCAGCTCAAAATCGCCGCCACGGGTGGTAACTACAACGCCTCCCTCGATGGCCGGCGCCCAAATGATCTTTCCGTCCACAAGACGCTGGATGTGTTGCAGGACCGGATAGCCGTCGTCGGTCGCTCCCCCGGTGGCCGTATACGGCGCCGTACCCAATAGCAGCGCATAGGGTCCATTGACGCCGGCCAGACGCAACTGGCTCACCGCCTGTGCGACCGCACCCGGATAACCGCTTACGCTGGAAGGGAGCGTCAATACCGGGTTGCTGGTACCCTGGCGGACGCCCTGAATTCCGGCGGCGGCGTACCCATCGAAGACAGCGCGATCTTCGGCAAAGGCGATCTTGCGCGCGGCTTCCTTCAGCGGCGACCAATCTGAATCGTTCGCGCCGCGCTCCACAGCGTCGATCGCCTCGCGCGTGAGCTCGAACGGAACGCGCAATTCGACAAGCGCCTTTGCCTCGCGTTGCGCAGCTTCAATTCCGTCGCCCGGCGTCTGGATCTGTCGCTGGTGACCTGTCCCAACCGCTGAGAAATCGACACCTTTCGGGCCCTGCACATCCACGACGCGGCGCGCCGCCAGGTGGCGCTTGATGGTGCGGGACGCCTCCTCTTCCATCTGGGCCCATGCCGAGTCAGAAATGGGGGCCAGTCCCCGATGAAGATTATTCATGTCCAGTCTCCTTTCAGTGAACCGATACCGAGCGAGCCATCTGGCGGCGGCATTTGCGGTTGGGATGCGTCATCAATCTTGTGCTCGTCCGGGGACGGATCCGCCGCCGATGCAGCCGCTTCCCCGGTGGTAACATTCTCCAGGAACGTCGCCGACGGCACAAAAAACAGCGTGCCAGTCACGGCACGGCTAAAGTCGAGCAGCCGGTCGTAGTTTCCCGGTGGCCGGCCAACGAACATGTTCAAGAGCATCTGCTCAATTCTGTGCGGGGACCTGGCATAGCCGATGAAATAGGTGCCGAACTCTCCCTTTCCGGCGTCGCCAAACGGCATGTTGTCACGCACGATTTCCAGCTGCTTTCCGTTCTCCACGATCGTCGTCAGGGCGTTGTGCGCCGAACTTGGCTTCACGGCATCATCGAGCTCGATGTCGGACAATTTGGTTCGGCCGATGATCCCCTCCTGTTCCTCAGTCGGCACTTCATTCCATCTCTTCAGGTCATGAAGGTACTTCTGCACGATCACGTAGCTCCCGCCGGCAAAGGCTGCATCCTCCTCACCGATGATGGTCGCCTCGACAGCAGCCTGTTCCACCGGATTCTCCGTTCCGTCGACGAAGCCGATCAGGTCACGATCGTCGAAGTAGTTGAAGCCGTGCACCTCATCCGCCGTGGAGACCGCGCCGCTGAGCCGCGCCATGATCTGCGTCACCAGCTCGAAGCACAGATCCATTCGCGTGGAGCGGATATGAAAGAGGATGTCACCCGGCGTCGCGACAGCGTGATGCCTGCCGCGGATCTCGCGGAACGGATGCAGGTCCTTCGGCCTCGGCTCTCCGAAGAACCGGTCCCATGCGTCGGAGCCAAATCCCATGACGCATGACAGCCGCCCTTCGAGGTCACGAAAGCCGACCGCGCGCAAGAGAGCGGCGAGATCACCACACAGCGCCCGCACGACGTCATCACATCCCGGCTCGGATTTGATCGTTACGACGAGAAAGATAGCGGCGCGCGTGAGCTGCGCGACGACCGGTTGCGGAATAGCGGATGGCAAGCTTCGCTCCTTGTTTGGCTAATCTGTTCGGCGCCGCTTCATCTTAGCCTGTCGAGCGCAAAGCCGCTCGGCGGGATAAATTCGTGGCTTGGTCATGGTGCCTCCGATTACTCGGCTTCACGTTTTCAGATGACATCCCGTGTACCGGATCGTGCCTTTGGTTCGACCACGCTATACCCCGTCCTGCAACCAGCACAACCTCCCACCTCTGCATCTTCAGCCAGCGCCGAACAGGCAGGTGGTGATTTCGCTGTCATTGATCGTGCCCTGAAATAGCCACGTAAAGCGGCACGGTGGTTCCACAGAAACGAACCTTCGCTCGCGAATGCGATCTGCCATCCGGCGCCAAATTCACTGATGTTCCGTGATAGCGTAGCCCCGCAAATCGGCAGGTGGATGAACGAACGTTATTGCAAATCCATTGGACTTCAGCTCACATGATCTCGGGAAAAAACGCTCTTGCGGAGTAGGTCGTGAGAAATCCGTACGAGGTTCTCGATGTGGCCCCGGCGGCTTCGCCCGCCGATATCCAGAAGGCATACCGCAAGCTAGCAAAAAAATTGCACCCGGATCTCAATCCCGGCGACAAGGCGGCCGAAGAGAAATTCAAGGAAGTCGCTGGCGCCTACGATCTGCTTGCCGATGCCGAGAAGCGCAAGCGTTTCGACGCCGGTGAGATCGATGCGACGGGTGCGGAGCGGCCGCAGCATCACTTCTATCGGGACTTTGCGACCTCGGACGACGGGCATTCTTATACGGACAATTCCGGCTTCGCCGATTTCATGGATGCGGACGATACTCTCGCCGACCTTCTAAGACGCGGCGAAAGGGCACGTGCGAACCGGCGCGGACGGGATCTGCATTACCAGCTGCCGATCGATTTTGCCAATTCGATCGCGGGTGCGAACAAGCGTCTGACACTGCCGGACGGCGGCACCCTCGACGTGACGATTCCACCCGGCCTCGTCGATGGGCAAATTCTCCGTCTGCGAGGCAAAGGCGCGGCTGGCACGGGGGAGGGAGGTCACGGGGATGCGCTGATCGAGGTGGAGGTGCTACCCGACCGCCGCTTTGCGCGCGAGGGCGACGACATCTCCCTGGAAATGCCGATCTCACTTTCGGAAGCTGTGCTGGGCGGACGGATACGCGTTCCGACCCCGACCGGCGACGTGACCATGGCGATACCGAAGGGATCCAACACCGGCACGATCATGCGCTTGAAAGGCAAGGGTGCGCCCCGCCGCGGCGGAGGTCACGGGGATCAGTTCGTCAAGCTAAAAGTGGTTTTGCCCAAAGGCCAGGATCCCGAACTCGAGGCGTTCGTTTCGAAGTGGGACAAAGGAAAGGCATTTAACCCGCGCGAGGAGGGCACATCATGATTATGAACAAGCAGGAGTTCCTGACCAGTGCGGGTCTCCAGCTGCAGACGCTCGAGATCTGGCTTGACCAGCGGTGGCTCGTTCCAGATCAGACGTCCGCCGAAATAACCTTCTCCGAAACGGACGTGGCTCGGGCGCATCTGATCCGCGATCTGAAAAGCGATTTCGGAGTCAATGACGAGGGCGTCGACGTCATTCTCCATCTCGTCGATCAGCTCCACGGCCTGCGCGGAGCATTTGAGCAACTGCACAGGAATCTTAAGGAGCTTTCCCGCTAGCGCCTCAATCCGGCCTTCGAATGACGGGACCGAATGACCCGGGAGACCACAATGATCGAAAAGGCAGCGCCGCTTGCACACGGCGAAATCGACGTTCTCATTCTCCAGGCCTTGGTGCGCAAGCTTATCGCAAAGGGCGTGCTCTCGTCAGACGACGTGCGAGCCTTGCTGTTCGATGCGGCTACACGTCTGGACCTTGTTGGCAGCGATTTGACGCCAGAAGCGGCCCGCGTCGTCGTCGAGGAAGATTTGGCGCCTGCATTCCTGGGAAATTGATTGATTTCACAGGGCATCGCTCTCAACCCAGCTATCGCGGATTGCTTTTGGCATCGAATTGCATTTTGACGCAATTCTTCGTCTCGTGACATCTGGCCCGCTAGGTACGTGATGTTAAGGGCGCTGGACTTGTATGTGCCCGGTGACATAATTTGCAACATGAGTGAGCGCATTTCATAAAGCTGCATCCTTGCGGCTTCGGTCGCGCTGAGTTTTATTTCAAGTCTCCATCCGCCAGGAAAGCAATTTTGATCCAAAGCTACCAGTCGGACTGCGGCGCAGGGTCATCGCCCGATCTATGCCGGGCACTTCGTTGATGCGGTTTGTCGGATGCATTCGAACTCGCCGAGTTAGCGCACAAGCTTAGTGAACGCCGGAGGAAAATACCTCAATTATGGCCCGTAATAATCGAAAACAGCCTTCCCCCGCCATTCATCGTCAACGCACTTTGCGCGTCCTGGGCACCGACATTTCCTTGCTGGAGGCGGTTCGAACTCAAAGCAATCAGTGACCTTGGGTTCAACATTGAATTCGAGGTACTCGACTTCCCGAATTGTCAGCGCAAGGCGGCGCTCAATCCGGAGGCCTATGACGTCTATGATCAGTGCTTTCATAATCTGGCAATCGTCTGGTTCTGGGGCGCCCTGCAGCCGATCGACACCACCTGGTTGAGCAAATGGAGCAAAGTTAGCGCGCTGACGAAGTCGGGCGGCGTCGGGAAATACGCCAGCAGGGGCTTTGGCGACGCTCCGATGCACAAGCTCTATGTGCAACCCGATCATTCGCTCGGGCCGGAGGAGACGCGTTACATCGCGATGTTGCCGACCGTGCACAATTTCGATTCTTTCGGTTATGACACTCGGGTTTTCAATACCGACGGCAACGAGCGTGAGAGCTGGGCTATGCTGTTCGACCCGCGAGCGAAGGGAAAGCTTGCACTTGTTGACGAACCCGCGATCGGCCTTTTCGATGTGGCGCTGGCGGCCGAAGCCATGGGGATCTTGCGGTTCGAAAATATTGGCAACATGAGCCCGGCGGAGATAGGCGCTCTTTTCAAGTTCCTGAAAGACAAACGTAAGGAAGGCTTCTTTCGTCGCTGCTGGCGCACCGGCGAGCAAGCCGCCAAATTGTTCCGCGACGGCGATGTGGTGATCCAAAGCATGTGGTCGCCGGCCTACAACGAATTGGGAAGCGCGGCCGCCGTCGTGAAGGAAGCCGTTCCGGCCGAGGGCTATCGGGCCTGGCATGGAGGACTGAGCATCGCGCGCCATGTCTCGGGGCCAATGCTTCGCATGGCTTGCGAATACATGGATTGGTGGCTTTCGGGCTGGGCGGGGGCGGCGATGGCGCGGCGAGGCTATTACATGTCGGCGCCCTCGGCGGTCACGGACCACCTGAGCGCTGCGGAATGGAGCTACTGGTACGGAGGCCAGGAGGCGAGCCAGGATCTCTTCGGTGTCGATGGCGAGACGATCATCGTGCGGCGAGGCGCCAGACGTTCCGGCGGCAGCTATCTGGAGCGCGCGCGTCGCATTGCGCTTTGGAACACGGTGATGGACGAACATAATTACGCAGCGCGTGCCTGGACCCGCTTCGTGTCCGGTGTGAACGGTAAATTGCGATGAGGAAGAGCATCAAGCGGTACGAGCTTGTCGCCGCCGCATTGAGGTCCAATATTGTTTCGGGGCGATTGGAAGCAGGTCTCGTCCTGCTGGAAGGCCCGATCGCCAGCCTCATGAAAACGAGCCGGGCGCCGGTGCAGGCTGCATTGCGAATCCTGGAGGAGGAAAAGCTAATTCGCCGTTTTGGCGGGCGCGGCTATTTGGTCGGTCGCCCCGGAACGTCGGTGGCGCCAGTTCGACGCGACATCGGCAAGCTCGGTCTGCGCATCCCCAACGAAATTGACGCCGCGCTGCAGAATCGGGGCCTTTGGGAGGTCGTCTACGAAGAGGTGGAATCCGCTGTCGCCGCCTGTCTGATTTTTGGCGAATTTCGCATTATCGAGTCCGAACTCGGCGACTATTATGGAGTCAGCCGAACCGTCGTCCGCGACGTGCTCGGCCGATTGCATGAGCGCGGCATAATCGCCAAGACCTCAAGTTCTCACTGGATTGTAGGCCCCCTGACGGCGGAGTCGGTTCGAGAGCGTTTCCAGGTTCGACGACTCCTGGAACCCGAAGCGCTTCGCCTGGCTGGCGATCGCATCGACCTCGAGAGGATCGCTCAATTGCTGGAACGGGAGCGTACCCGCGACCCGGCCAAACAGGGTGCGGCAGACTGGATGCAGCTTGAGCGGGATCTCATGGAATTCTGCATCTTTCGCGCACCGAACCAACATCTCGTCGAACTCATTCGTCATAATCAGATGCCGCTCGCGGCGGCATCCCGCGCGCTGACCAAGCTGGGACTACCCGAGGATGAAATTGCGGTCAGCGAATACCTCATGCTGTTCGAATTGATCGCAGCGCGCGCGATCGATGCCGCAGCGATTTACCTGAGTAATCATCTGACCGCGCTGGCAGAAAAGAACCTGGCGAGGTTGAAGATCGTCGCGGTGATCGGCGAAGCGCAGATCGGTGTGCCCTATCTGACGCTGCGCGATTCTGATTAACGTATATTGCATTCATTAGTCATTATTTTGGAGCATGATCGTTTTTGCGCCAAAGGCTTGGTGCGTAAATGGGCAGTTTTATGAAGGTCGAATTCTTCAGAGGCCCTCCATACGAAATTAGTTGCATACATTAAGCATTTTTGCTTTCCTTGGTTCGTACCGCTCCAAACCAGGCCGACAAAACTCATCCGTCGTCGGCGCGGATTGACACCGCGCGAACCAAGAAGGGCACGTCGATCTTGTCCGCAGAACCCGTTTTGAGACTGGAAGGTCTGACAAAGAGGTTCGGTAGTCACGTGGCTTTGGGCGACGTCACATTCGCCGTCGAGCCCGGTGAGTACGTTGCGCTTTTGGGACCGAGCGGATCTGGCAAGACCACTTTGCTGCGCTCTATCGCCGGGTTCGAAATCCCGGACGCCGGAAAGATATTCTTGTCCGGCCGCGACATCACCCGCGCGAACATTTATGAGCGCGGCATCGGGTTCGTGTTTCAGAATTTCGCGCTCTTTCCGCATCTTTCGGTGAAGGACAACGTCGCATTTGGCCTCCGAAACGGGGCCAGGCGCCTGCCGGAAGACGAGGTGCGGGCTCGCGTGCTGCAGGTGATTGCCATGGTGGGGCTGACGGGCCTCGAAGAGCGCGGCGTCGCTCAGATATCGGGTGGCCAGAAGCAGCGGGTCGCGTTAGCCCGCACCTTGGTCATGCGGCCGAAATTGGTTCTTCTCGACGAACCTTTGGGCGCGCTCGACGCCAACCTGCGGTTGCGCATGCGCGCGGAGCTTCGGCACATCCGCGAGCAGCTTGGCATTCCATTCCTGCATGTGACGGGAAGCGAAACGGAAGCCCTGGCGATGGGCGATCGCGTGATCGTTCTGGACCAAGGCCGCATCGGGCAGTTTGGCAAACCTGACGAGGTATACAATCGTCCGGCCACTCCGAACGTCGCGCGCTTTTTGAACCGCTACAATGTGTTTGACGGCGCTCTCGACGGAGCAGTTTTTACGAGCGCCTACGGGAAGTTCCCCTTCGGCGTTCGCATGGCGGGCACGAAGCAAGCCTACGCCGTGCGCTACGACCGGTTGGTTGCAAAGCAGGCGGGACCTGTCTCGCCGGCGCCGGCCATCAGGGTGAACTATGTCGCCAGCGAGTATCTCGGCGCGGCGATCATGCACTTCTTTGAGACAAATGACGGCAAAGTCGTGGAAGTCGAGCACCATCTCAGCAATGGGCCGCCGTCAACCTTCTCGGCGGGTGAGGCCTACGATCTGACCTGGACCGCAGAAGATGGCATAGTTTTTGGATGAGTGGTGGGCATGAGTACAATCGAAGCCACCGCCGGTAAGGAAGCCACCGCCGGCGGTAAGACGGATCAGCCCGATCGAGCCAGAAGCAGCGCGTCGCGCTCCTATATGCTGATCGCGCCGTCGGTGATCTGGATGGCATTGTTCCTGGTCCTTCCACTGGCCATGATCGTCTACGTCTCGTTCTGGACGCAGTCGACCTTCAAGATAGAGCCGAAGCTGACGCTCGATAGCTGGCAGACGTTTTTCGGCTCCGACACCTACCTCAATTCGTTATGGACCACGATACGGATCTGGCTGATCGTTCTGGTCTCCACTTTCGTCCTTGGCTATCCGACCGCCTTGTTTGTGGGCCTGTTTGTCAGGAACAAGACCTTGCAGACGGCCCTTTTGGTTTTGTGCGTCATCCCTTTTTGGACGTCGTTCCTGATACGCGTGATTGCGTGGCGGCCGATGCTGGGAAAAGAGGGCGCCATCAACATCCTCCTGATGAAGTTCGGGATCATTCATCAGCCCATCGAGGCTTTGCTGTTCACTGAACTTTCGGTGGTGATCGGCATGACCCAGATCTATGTGGTGTTCATGGTCGGACCCATCGCATTCATGCTGGGACGCATCGATCCTAATGTCATTGAGGCCGCGCGGGATTTAGGTGCAAGTTTCTGGCGGATTCTACGCAAGATCATCTTTCCGCTGAGCCTGCCCGGCGTCGTCGTCGGCGCCATGTTTGTAAGCGTGATGGTGCTCGGGGAGTTTGCCACTAGCGCCGCGCTATCAGGACGCAAGGTAAACCTGCTCGGCAATATCATCGTGACGCAGGTCGGTTCATTGAAATGGGCGCTCGCGTCGGTCGTCGGCGTCATCCTTACGGTGATCATGGGGCTGGTCATCGCGGGGCTTCTACGCATCGTCGATCTGAAGAAGGAGCTATAGGGGCGATGGAGTCACGCATCTTCAAGCCCGTGCTGGCGGTTTATGTGGGATTGTTCCTGCTGTTTCTCTATGGGCCTTTCATCGTGCTCGGCATACTTTCGTTCCAGCAGGGACCGGAAGGCGGCCCACAATTCCCGATCACCCAGTGGTCGATCTTCTGGTACCGGGACATTTTTGGCCTCACTCCGCCCTCTCGCGTCGCTCCGCTTCCCATTGGGGTGTCGCTGTTCCGCTCGCTCGTTCTCGCGGGCATGACCATGATTACCTCCACGGTGCTTGGCGTCATGGCCGCGCAGGCGTTCAGGAAGAATTTTCCGGGAAAAACCGTCAGCTTTTACTTGATCGTGCTCGGCATGATCGTCCCCGGGATCCTTGTCGGCCTGGGTTCGGGGCTCGTCGCGACCACCACCGGCATTGAGCGGCATTGGTGGAGCACGGCTTTTGCAACGCATGTCGTCTATACGCTGCCGTTTGCATTTCTCGTCATGCTGGCGATCTTCAACCGATTTGACGCCTCCGTCGAGGAGGCCGCCTGGTCGCTCGGCGTCTCGCCGATCACGACGTTCCGCAAAGTAACCTTTCCGTTGATATTTCCCGGCGTTCTCTCGGCGATGCTGTTCGCATTCACATTGTCCTATGACGAGTTCTCGCGAACGCTGCTTTCTTCCGGCCGCGAGCAAACGCTGCCGCTTGCGATTTACTCGACGTTCTCGGTCGAGATCCATCCGAATGTGTTCGCCTTTGGCGTGCTCACCACGCTGTTTTCGTTTTCGTTGCTCGCTGTCTACGCCATTCTCATGACGCTTAGCGTGCGGCGGGCGAAACGGGTGGCAATTCAAGAGGCGATAGGATGAAGACGGCGATCGTCACAGGATCGGGTTCCGGCATCGGCCGCGCCGTCGCGATGCGGCTAGCCAGCGACGGCTATCGAGTGACGGTGAACGACATTGTTCTTGATCAGGCCGAAAGCGTCGCTGCGCAAATCCGGAGCGATGGCGGAGAGGCTATCGCCATAGGCGGCGATGTCTCCCTTGAGGACGACGTCTCTGCGATTGTAGCGGCTTGCCGGAATGCGTTTGGCGATCCCACTCACTTGATCAGCAATGCCGGCCATGTGCATCAGGCCCGGTTCACGGAACTGACGCCCAAGGATTTCGATCGGATGTTCGCCGTGCATGTCCGCGGCGCTTTCTTGATGACCCGCGCCGTGCTGCCGGCCATGCTCGCCCGCAACGACGGCGTGATCGTTTACACGGCCTCGCAACTTGGGCAGATCGGCGGCGTCGAGCTGGTTCACTATAGCGCTGCCAAGGCCGCCATTATCGGCCTCACCAAATCGCTCGCGCGCGAAGTGAGCGCTCAGGGCGTTCGAGTCAACGCGGTCGCGCCCGGTCCCATCAATACGCCGCTTGTTCGAGCCCTTTCGCCCGAGTGGCGCAAGGCCAAGGCGGCGGAACTTCCGCTTGGACGATTTGGCGAGCCAGAAGAGGTCGCGGCGGCGATCGCCTTTCTGTGTTCGGATCAGGCAAGCCTGTTCGTCGGGCAGACAATCGGGCCCAATTCCGGAGACGTAATGCTGTGAGCGAGACAGTCCTCATTACAGGCGCCGGCATCGGCATCGGTCGCGCAACGGCCAAGGCTTTCGCCAGCGCGGGCCATAAAGTCATCGTGACCGATATTCTTGAAAGAGAAGGTCGCGCTGTTGTTGCCGAGATCGCCGGCGCCGGCGGGACGGCGGAGTTTCATAAACTCGACGTGCGCTCGACGGCCGACGCGGACGCGCTCGTCGCGGCCGTTGAACAGAAGCACGGCGGCATCGACGTCATCGTGGCGAATGCGGGCATCGCCCACAAGACGCCACTCGCCGCGCTAACCGATGACAAATGGGATCACACCCTGGACATAGACCTGAAAGGTATCTTTCGCGTGGTCAGGCCAGCTCTTGCCGGCATGAGAAAACGCCGCAAGGGTGCCATCGTCTGTCTGTCGTCGATTATGGGCGTCGCTTACGGGTGGGATGAACACGTGCACTATTCATCCGCCAAGGCCGGCGTCGTCGGACTGGTGCGGGGGCTGGCGGTTGAACTCGCCAGGGACGGCGTGCGGGTCAACGGTGTGGCGCCTGGATACATCCGCACGGCCCAACTTTTGTCCGAGGAGCATTCGTTGGGGCCCGTCGGCGCCGAGAGGGCGGGCGAGTTCATTCCGATGGGCCGGATCGGCGAGCCCGAAGAGATCGCCGACGTCATTCTGTTTCTTGCATCCAACGCTGCTCGATACATGACAGGGCAGGTGGTGGTAGTGGACGGCGGGTTGTTGGTGGGACGGTACTGAAGCGATTGCACTTTCTAGGTGAACACGTGACGCAGTGACAACAGAGGAGTGGTTCAAATGTCTAATTATCAAGTCTCGCGCAGAAATTTCATGAAGGGAACGGCAGCAGGCGGCCTCGCCCTTACTTCGTTTGGAGCTCCTTTCGGAGCCCAGCAGGCCTTCGCAGCGGATCTTGCCAGCGAGGAATTGCGCACAGTGGGTCTTTCGGTCACGGTCCAGGAACGCATCCTCGCTGACTTTAAAGCCAAGTCTGGCGTAAAGGCGGTCTCCGGCAAGGGTGCAATCTTCCCGGACACCCAAACCGAATTGCTGTCGGGCTCGACCGCCTATGATTGCTGGGAGACGATCGGCGAACGATTGCCCGCGGTCATCGCGACCAACAAGATCGAGGCGATTCCGGTCTCGGCTCTGAAGAACTGGGGCAATATCCGGGATACCTTCACCAAGCCGAACCCGAAATGGGGCAAGAAGCAAGCAAATCGCAGGGTCAAATTTGGACGGACGACAAGCAGACCGCAACTCTGGATGGTGCCGACGGTTTATAACTACAACTCGATCGGCTATCGCCCGGATCTCGTTTCGAAAGAAGAAGCCAGTACCTGGACGGCTATTTTCGACGACAAGTTCAAAGGCAAGACGGGCCTGAACGTCGATCCGCTGATCGCCTTCGGCCAGGCCGTGATGGCGATGAACTCGCTTGGGCCTGCTGCAGGTTCCCAATCCCGGCAACCCGGACAAAAAGGCGATCGACGAGGCTTCCAAGTTCCTCATCTCCAAGAAGAAGAATGGCCAGTTCCGTGCGCTATGGGGCGACTTCGGCGAACTCGTCAACCTGCTCGCGTCCGGTGAAATGATCCTGGCTGATGCCTGGCAACCGGCCGTCATGGCGGTGAAGGCCCAGGGCAAGCAATGCACCTACGCGGTTCCCAAGGAGGGTTACCGCGCCTGGTCGATCGGCATATCCCCGATCACGGGCACGCCGAACAAGGAAGCCGTGATCGCTTACGCCGACTATTGGCTTTCCGGTCCGCCGGCGGCCATCGTGTCCGAACAGGGCTACTATTCGCCCTCGACCAACATCAAGAGCTTAATGCCGCCCGACAAATACGCCTTCTGGTACGAGGGCAAGCCCTGGAAGGGGGCGCCGGAGCGCGGCATCAAGGAAGGCGACTTGCGAGACGGCGGCTCGCTCGAGCAGCGCGCCTCGACTGTCGCCTATTGGCATCAGTGGCCGGATGAGTACGACTACCTGATGAAGAAGTGGGACGAATTCCTCAGCGCCTGATTGATGGCGGGTTTCGAACCTTCCGCTTCTTGCAAGCGAGCACTCCCGCGCCTTCGGGCGCGGGACAATGAGCCAATGATTACAGCAATGTCTGGAACTGACGCGTGACCATCGATCTGCAACTCGCCGGTGTCGGGAAAGTCTATGACAATGGTACGCCCGCGGTTATCGACTTCAATCTCGAGGTTTCGAAAGGCGAGTTCATCGCGTTTCTGGGACCATCCGGCTGCGGCAAGACGACCACACTCCGAATGATCGCGGGATTTGAGACGATCTCGTCGGGCGACATTTTCATTCGCGGTAACCGGATCAACGATGTGCCGCCGGAGCGCCGGCCGACGGCGATGATCTTTCAGAATTACGCGCTGTTTCCGCACATGACCGTGCGCGCAAATGTTCGCTTCGGTCTTGACGTCAAGAAGATGCCCTCCGCCCAGCGCGATGCCATGGTTGAACGCATTCTGGAAAAACTTGGCCTGACCGACATCGGCGACCTCAAACCGGAGCGATTGTCGGGTGGGCAAAAGCAACGCATCGCGCTCGCTCGCGCCCTTGTGGTCGAGCCGGATATCCTGCTTCTCGATGAGCCGCTGGGTGCGCTCGACGCCAATTTGCGCAAGAGCATTCAGAATGAGCTCAAGCTCTTGCAGCGCCATTTGGGCATCACGTTCGTGTTCGTCACCCATGCCCAGTCCGAGGCGCTGGCCCTTTCGGACCGCATCGTCGTCATGAACGCCGGCCGTATCGAACAGATCAGCGCTCCCTATGAGCTCTACACCCGCCCTCGCAGCCAGTTCGTGGCGAAATTCATCGGGCGCAATGCGCTGATAAACGGCAAGGTGATTTCGGCGGATACGAACGGCTGCCGGCTGGACACGGCCTTCGGCGAGCTTGCCGGCACGTCCAGAGTGGCGATGCGCGCCGGAAGCATGGCAAGCCTTGCGGTGCCCGCAGAAGCGATCGACATTCTGCCTGCCTCAACGCCGCTAAACTATTTCCCCGAGATTTATGGCGGCAATCCCATCAAGGGAACCGTCGAGTTGATTCAGCAGGTCGGACACATCGTTCAACTCGTCATCATCGTTGGCGCTGCCCAGCCGATCATCGTCGAGGGTCATGCAGACAAATACGCCGGTCGATTCCAGGGGGGTGAGGAGGTGCTGCTCGCCTGGAAAAAAGACGTCGCGACGCTCGTGGTCGATTAGCAACGCGATGTCTCGAATGGAGCCAAATTTTTTGTCGAACCGATCACCCGCATATTGAGAGATCTGACGATGCCCGAGGTATTTCCGCACCTTTTCTCGCCGACGAAACTGGCGGGCTACACGCTGAACAATCGTATCGCCATGGCGCCGCTAACGCGGCAGATGGCGGAACCCGATGGAACGCCAACGGATGAAATGGCGGCCTATTATGCGCGGCGCGCGCGGGGCGGCTGCGGCCTGATCATTACCGAGGGGACCTACGAAGAGGATCGATTGGGATGCCGCGCCTATCTCTCCCAGCCGGGTATCGCCAACGCCAGGCACGTGGCCGGTTGGCGCAAGGTTACGGATGCCGTCCACAAGCACGGAGCCGTCATCATCCTGCAACTCATGCATGGCGGCCGCGTCACGGATCCCCGATGCCTGGCCCAAGGCGAACAGCCGGTGAGCGCCAGCGCGACCAGGAGCGAAGGCTGGACGCTCTATACCGATACCGACGATGAAAAGATAATTCGGAACATCAAAGGAGATTGGCCGAAGGTCACCTTCGGTCCGGCGCGCGCGCTGACGATATCCGAGATCCATCAGGTTGCTGACGGCTTCGCCGCCGGCGCCAGGCGCGCCATGGAAGCGGGTTTCGACGGAGTCGAGATCCACGGGGCGAACGGATACCTGCTTTATCAGTTCATTCATCCCAAGACGAACCTGCGAACCGATGAATTCGGCGGCAGCCCGGAAAACAATATTCGCATCGCCACGCTGACATGCGAGGCCGTCCGCAAAGCGATAGGCGCCGGCAAGATCATCAGTTTGCGACTGTCGCAGGACGGTGTCGACGATTTCACAGGGGCGTGGCCCGGCGGCGTCGCTTACGCCAGACAGATCGGCAAGGCTTTAAAGGACTCGGCGGCAGACGCCCTGCATTGGTCGAGCTTCAATTATCTTGAGAATCGCGACCCGAACTCGACGACCCCGATGCCCGTCGCGCTGCGCGAGGCGTCGGGGCTTCCCATGATTACCAACGGCGGCATCGCTGACGGTCCACAGGCCGAGACGGCGCTGACCAGCGGCGCTGCGGACATTGTCGCGGTCGGACGGCCGATTTTCGCTCAACCCGACTGGCCGTACATCGTGCGTTCGGGCGCCCCTTATCCTTGGGCTGATTTCGACCGGAAATACGTCATTCGACCGTCGCTGGATTATGGGCTCGCATATCCGACGGCGATCAACGATCCGAATTGGGCGACGAGCTGGTGAACGGAAGCCGGCCAAAAAAAGCAATTTCAGCGCCCGCGGGAATAGGGATGTGAAACCGTCAGTGCCGGATCGGTTAGTGGCGGCACTCGTCCACGAAAGGAGAATCAAATGGCTAAGGATATTCTCGTAGGATTTGGCATCGACGTCGACGCCGTCGCCGGGTGGCTTGGTTCCTACGGTGGCGAGGATTCGCCAGACGATATTTCTCGAGGGCTGTTCGCCGGCGAAGTCGGCAGCCCGCGGTTGCTCAAAATGTTTGAACGCTTCGGGATCAAGACGACATGGTTTATTCCAGGTCACTCCATCGAAACATTCCCCAAGGAAATGCAAGCCGTCGCCGATGCCGGCCATGAGATCGGCATCCACGGTTACAGCCATGAAAACCCGATTGCGATGACGCGCGAACAGGAAATCGTCATCCTCGACAAATGCATCGATCTCGTCACGAAATTGTCCGGCAAGCGGCCGACCGGCTATGTCGCGCCGTGGTGGGAGTTTTCCACCGTGACCAACGAGCTCCTGCTCGAGCGCGGCATCAAGTACGATCACTCGCTGATGCACAACGATTTCCATCCCTATTACGTCCGGGTTGGCGATAGCTGGACCAAGATCGACTATTCGAAGCAACCGTCGGCCTGGATGACGCCGCTCAAACGCGGCGTCGAGACTGATTTGATCGAGATTCCAGCGAACTGGTACCTCGATGACCTGCCGCCCATGATGTTCATCAAGAAGAGCCCGAACAGCCACGGCTTCGTCAATCCGCGGCATCTCGAGGAGATGTGGCGGGATCAATTCGATTGGGTCTATCGGGAGAATGACTATGCCGTGTTCCCCATCACCATTCACCCCGACGTTTCGGGCCGGCCTCAGGTGCTTATGATGCTGGAGCGGCTTTACAAGCACATTGCCTCGCACGCCGGCGTGCGATTTGTCACGATGAATGAGATGGCAGATGATTTTGCCAGGCGTTCGCCGCGCAAGAAGTAGTGATTGTAGCAACGGCAGGGGAGGCAACGATGTGCGCGCTGTGCGGTATTCTCGGTGCTAATGAGCATTGGGCGGACGCGGCGGCGCGCGAAGGCGTCTACACGCGCAATGCCGATCCGATCGGTCGCCGGCGCGAACGCGCGCATCGCGTCCGCCTCGCCAATCATGTGCTTGCGTTTTACGGGATGCAGCTCTCGGACTGGCAAGGCGCGTCCTTTCTGTTGTCGACCTTCACCGGCAAGAGCGAGATAGTCGAGGACCTCGGTCATCTGTGGCCGGTAGCCGAAAAGCTGTGTGGTCGATGTTGCGATCCGCTCGCGCACGAGCTGCTCGATCGGATGGATGCCGGCCATGGTTGAGGACGTACCGGCCTTCACGCCAGTGACGCTGCTCACCGGGTTTCTCGGATCGGGCAAGACGACACTTCTGCGCCGTCTGCTTGCCGATCCCGCGCTCGGGGATACCGCGGTGATCATCAACGAACTGGGCGAAGTCGGGATCGACCACCTTCTCGTCGAGCGTTTGGACGATCACATGGTACTGCTGAAGTCGGGTTGCGTTTGCTGCACCGTTCGCGGCGAACTGGCGACCGCGATGCGCGACCTGCATTCCCGGCGCGAGCGAGGTGCGGTGCCGCCATTCCGGCGGCTGGTCATCGAAAGCACCGGGCTCGCCGATCCTTTTCCGGTGCTTTCCACGCTCAAGGCCGATCCCGTGTTGCGCCACCATTTTCGCAGCGCCGGCGTCGTCACCACCGTGGACGCGGTCAACGGCATCCTTCAGCTTGAGCGCCACATCGAATCGGTTCGCCAGGTCGCGATCGCCGATGCGATCGTCCTGACCAAGACCGATATTGCCGAAACAGCGGTTACGGCGCGGCTGATGGCGCAGCTTGGCGCCTTGAATCCTTCCGCTCCGCTGCTGTCCGCCGCCGAAGCCTCCCTGGATGCGGCTGTTCTTTTGCAATCGGGTAGCGGCGGTGGGTTCAGGGCGATCGAGGAGCCCACCGTGGGCACGGCCGCGCATGGCGGTGTCCGCGCCTTCGCGATCATCGTCGACGAGCCCCTCGACTGGACGGCTTTCGGCATCTGGCTGACCATGCTGCTCAACCGGCATGGCGAGCGAATTCTGCGGGTCAAGGGAATACTGGCGCTGGCGGGTGAAGAACGGCCCGTCGCCGTTCACGGGGTGCAACATCTGGTGCACGCGCCAACCCATCTAAGCCACTGGCCGAGCGATGATCACAGATCCCGTCTCGTCTTCATCGTGGAGGGAATCGAGCCTGAATTGATTCGGCGCTCGTTCTCCGTATTCAACCGTCTCGGGGCCGAAATGGTAAACAGCTATCTGGACAAAAATCAGTGCGGCGTTTCCGCGCCGCCGGTTGGTGAACGGACGCTGCCCATGAAGGCAGAATTTCAACGCCCGCGCGGAAGGGCCAAAACAATCCATCAGGGAGGAAGATCATGATACGTGTCGGCGTTGATGTTGGGGGTACGTTCACCGACATTGTCCTGGAGCAGACGACCGCGGGCGAGAGTCAGAAAATCTTCGTACACAAGGTGTCGTCGACCCCCGCGGATCAATCGATCGCCGTCGTCCAGGGTGTCGTGGAAGTGTGCAAGATCGCCGGAGTATCGCCGGGGGACATCGATATTGTGTTGCACGGCACCACCGTGGCGACAAACATGGTGATCGAGCGCAAGGGCGCCGATGTCGGCATGATAACGACCCGCGGATTTCGTGACATCCTCCACATGGCACGTCACAAGCGACCGCATAACTTCTCGTTGCAGTTCGATGTGCCATGGCAGTCAAAACCGCTGGTCAAGCGCCGCAATCGATTGGTCGTGGACGAGCGGCTGCGCCCGCCGACCGGGGAGGTCGAGGTACCGCTCGCGCTCGATCAGGTCGAAGCTGCGGCGGAACTTTTCAAAAAGCGCGGCCTCAAGTCCATCGTCATCTGCTTCTTGTTTTCGTTTCTCAACAGCGAGCACGAGGCCCAGGCTCGCGACGTAGTGAAGCGCGTGATTCCGGACGCGTTCGTTTGCTGTTCGCATGAGGTCGTGAATGTCATCCGGGAATATGAGCGGTTCTCCTCAACGGCAATGAACGCCTATATCGGTCCGACCACCGCGCTCTATCTCAGCCGGCTCGAAGGCCGCCTTCGCGAGAACGGCGTCGCGGCCAAAGTGCGGATCATGCAGTCGAACGGCGGCATCTCCACGGTCGAGAATTCCTCGCTGCGTCCTATAGGACTGCTGCTTTCCGGACCGGCAGGTGGCGTCATAGGTGGGCGTTGGACTGGCGAATCAAGCAAGACGAAGAACGTCATCACCATCGACGTCGGCGGAACATCGGCGGACATCTCGGTGATCCAAAACGGCGAACTGAGAATCGAAAATCCACGCGACACCGAGGTTGCCCATCTTCCCGTGCTGGTGCCGATGATCGACATTGACGCCATCGGCGCTGGCGGAGGTTCGATCGCCTATCTCGATCCGGGTGGGGCGTTCCGCGTTGGTCCGCGATCGGCCGGCGCCTCTCCGGGTCCGGCATGTTACGGCAAGGGCGGCAAGGAACCCGCCGTAACCGATGCGCAAGTTGTACTGGGTCGGCTTGATCCCGAGCACTTTCTCGGCGGCGACCTGAAGATCGACCCTTCGCTGGCCCACGCAGCGGTCGAGCAATACGTGGCCAAGCCTCTCAATCTCAGTGTCACGGACGCCGCGCTCGGAATTCTGCGGGTGGTGAACAACAATATGGCGCTTGCCATCAATGCAAACTCGGTCGCCAAGGGCATCGATCCCCGCCATTTCACGCTGATGGGTTTTGGCGGCGCCGGCCCGCTGCACGCGACCGCACTGGCGGAGTTGATCCGCGCCAAGGATACCATCGCGCCGCTGCACCCTGGCATCACGGCGGCGATGGGTCTGCTTTTGACGGAGCTTCAATACGAATATACGAGGTCCGTACTTGTCGTCGCAAACAAGGCCGCCAAAGCCGAATTTGAACTTGTGAACAAGATCGTCGCGGATTTGAAGGCGGAAGCCCGCGAACAATTGCGATCGGACGGCGTACCTGCCGACATGCACCGTTTCACGACCGTCGCCGAGTGCCGCTACGTTGGGCAGGGCTTTGAGCTGCGCGCCGCGATGCCAGAGGGGCCGCTCGACGAAAGTAATGTCCATTCGGTCATCAAGAGCTTCTTCGACGCGCACAAGCAGGCCTATGGCCATGCGTTCGAGGATCAACTGGTCGAGATCATCACGCTGCGCGTGGTGGGCTCCGCCGCGACCGAGACGCTGAAGTTGCCGGAATTGGCCCATGGCGGCCGGGCCAATCCGAAGACCGCCGAGCTCTATACCCGCAACACCGTTTTCGACGACGGAAAAGCGGTCCCGACGCCTCGTTACGATCGCGCGAAGCTGCTCGCCGACGATGTCGTCAGCGGCCCTGCGCTTATCGTTCAGCATAATTCCACGACGTTGGTACCGCCGGGTTATTCCGCCAGCGTTCTTTCACACGGCGATATGCGCATCGCGCGCTTGGGTTGAGGGAGGTAATGAAAATGTCAGATGGCACAACAGCGGCAATCGATCCCATCACATTGCAGGTCATCGGCGGCGCGCTGCATTCGATCGCCGAACAGATGGGCAATGTCCTTTATCGGATGTCCTATTCTTCGATCATTCGCGAAAGCCAGGATTTAGGCGCTGGCCTGTTCGATTGTGACTTCAACACGTTATGCGAGTCGGATTCGACCCCCATGCATATCGGCTCGCTTCCCGGCTATCTGCGCGGCATCGAGAAGTCGATCCCGCTGAGCGCCTGGAAACCAGGCGACTGTGTCATTCACAATCACCCGTATTACGGGGCCAGCCATTCGCCTGACATCGCGGTGGTGATGCCGGTGTTTTTCGAGAACGAACTCGTCGGCTTCGCCGCAAATACGGCGCACCACGTCGATATCGGGGCCGCAACACCCGGGCTGATCATCGACGTGCCCGACATGTTCGCGGAAGGCATGTTGTTCAACGGCATCAAGCTCTATGAAGAGGGTAAACGCAGCGAGAGCATGTGGCGCTACATCAGGGACAACACCCGTGTACCCAGTCTGGTGATGGGTGATCTGGAGGCGCAGATCGCCTCAGCCGAACTGGGCGTCAAGCGGTTTCAGGAATTGCTCGTCACTTACGGGAAAGAAAACGTATTTCGGACGACGCGGCAGTTGATGGATTACACCGAAGCGATGTTGCGCCGTGAGATCGCCAAGATTCCTGACGGCGACTATACCGCGGAAGGGTTCCTGGACGACGACGGGAGAACTCGCGGCAAGCATCTGCCGGTGAAGGTGACGGTGAAGAAGCGCGGCGACGGTGTGGAGGTCGATCTTACGGGTTCTGCGGCGCAATCGCCAACCGCTTTCAACGTTCCGTTCGAGGGTTCGACCAAGGTGGCGTGCTATTTCGCGTTTCGTGCGTTGTTGCTCGACACCTATACGCATGAGGAGCATATCCCGCAGAACGAGGGGTCGTTCCGCCCGGTCAAGGTCACTGCTCCGCTCGGTTCGATCTTCAATCCGATCGCCCCGGTCGCCGCGGAAGCCCGCTTTTGTCAGATCCAGCGCATCGTCGACCTTATCATCAAGGCGCTGTCGCCGGTTCTTCCTGACCGGTGCACCGCCGGCAATGCGGCGACACTTTCGTTCGCTGCGTTCTCCGGCGTTCGCCCGAACGGCGAGTACTGGGTCTTCCTGGAAGTGAACGAGGCAGCGATGGGCGGCCGTCCGAAATCGGATGGCCCCGATACGGTGGAAGAGTTGATGCGCAACACACGCAACAATCCGCTGGAAGATCTCGGCATGCATTTGCCGCTGATCTGCGATCGCTATGAGTTGCGCGACGACGTCATGCCGGGCGCGGGCAAGTTCCGGGGCGGGCAGGGTGTCGTGAAATCCCAGCGTTTCCTGACGCCCGGCTTCGTCACCCACGAGTCGGACAGGCATGACGATGCGCCGTGGGGCGTATTCGGCGGCAAGTCAGGCTCCGGCGGCAAGTACGAGATCTACAATACCAGCAAGCCGCACGAGATTGCTCAATACCCGGCGAAGTTCTCCGGATTGCGCGTGAGCGAAGGCGACGTCGCCTGCTACTTCTCGCCTTCGGGCGGCGGCTACGGCGATCCGTTGGACCGCCCCGCGCAACAGGTACTGGAGGATGTGCTCGACGATTTCATTACGCCCGAGCATGCGCGCGAAGCCTATGGCGTCATATTGAAATCGGCAGATGACGGCTTTGCCTGGGCGCTCGACGCGGCCGCAACGGAGACGTTGCGGTCATCGATGCGAGGTTGAGGGCGCCTGTGATCTTGTAGACCGGAGCCGACGAAGGAGGAATTTCATGTCGCGCGTCATCGATCTCTCGCTTCTCATTGAAGACAATATGCCGGCGCATAAGCTGTTTCAGCGCCCGGTGTACACTGTCCATATGACCCATGAGAGCGCGAAAGCTCACAATCTCGGTGTGCCGGGCGATGCCATGACGTTTCAAACGAACTTCATCGCCATGGTCGATCACGTCGGCACCCATGTCGACGCTTTCCGGCATGTCAGTCCCGACGGCAAGTCCGTCGACGAGATGCCGCTCGAACTGTTCATGGGCAAGGCCGTATGCTTCGATCTGCGGCATATTCCCGACCTGGGCGAGATTACCGTCGAGGACATGGTGAGAGCCGAAGCCAGATGCGGCACACAAGTGAATGGCCACATCGTGCTTCTCTGTACGGGATTTCACAAACGAAATTATCCGTCGATTGATAGTGTCTGGAAGAATCCGCTGTTGACTGTCGAAGCCACGCGCTGGCTTCACGATCGCGGGTCGCGGATGCACGGCGTTGAGGGGCCTTCAACGGACAAGCCGACCGACAACATCTTCGCGCAGCATCGGCTTTGCCGTGATCTCGGGATCTCGCATTGGGAGTGGCTGGTCAATCTTGAAGAGCTACTGGACGAAAAGGAGTTCCAGTTCTTTGGCGTCCCTCTGAAATTCAAGGGCGGGTCGGGCTCGCCGGTGAGAGCCTTCGCGGTGCTGAGTGACTGACGCGCAGACCGGCGGTCGTCGCTATCGGCATGCAATACGCGGGAAATTCTGCGATCAGGGCAGGGCGTTTTTGGTTTGTAACATATTGAGGTTCGTGCAACTTTCTCTAACTACCCGTCGGAGGGCACATGGCTACGATCAATTGTGATATGGGTGAAGCGTTCGGGCTCTACCGGATGGGCGACGATGCGGGCCTCATGCCTTTGATTGACATCGCGAACGTGGCGTGCGGTTTCCATGCCTCCGATTTCAACCACATGCGATCGACGGTGCGGCTGGCCAAAGCGCACGGCGTCGCTGTAGGCGCTCATCCCTCGCTGCCGGATTTGCAAGGGTTCGGCCGACGCGAGATGAAGATCGGGCGCGAGGAATTGGCCAACTGCCTGATCTACCAGATTGGCGCCTTGAAGGGTTTCCTCGACGCCGAAGGCATGAAATTGAACCATATCAAGCCCCACGGCTCACTATACGGAATGGCTGCGCGCAACGAAGACACCGCGCACGCGATTTGTGACGCTGCGGACGTGTTCAAGACCCCCTTGCTCGGCATGGTGGGAACGCTGCATGAAACGGTCTACTCCGCTCGCGGCCATCGCTTCGTGGCCGAATTCTACGCCGACCTCGACTACAGCGACGACGGAGGGGTCATCATCACGCGGGAGCATGAGGCGAAAGATCCTGCCGTCGCCGCGGCCAAATGTCTGCGTGCCATTTCGGAAGGTAAGGTCACGACCGTCGGCGGCCGCGACGTTCGCGTAGGTGCGGAGACGATCTGCGTGCATTCAGACACACCTAACGCCGTCGCGATCGCGTCGGCTGTGCGTGGCGCTGTACCGCGTCAGGCCAATCGGTCTCAAGCCTGAGAGGTTGCCATGCCCAAAGAGATTCTTTCTCCCTTGCCGGGAGTCTTTTATCGCAAGCCGGCTCCGGACAAGCCGGCTTACAAATCCGAGGGCGATATCGTCGCGGTCGGCGACGTCGTCGGATTGATTGAAGTGATGAAGTCGTTCATCGAAGTCCACGCTGACGCGAGCGGCAAGATCGTTCGCTTTGTCGTCGGCGATGAGGAGCCGATTATGGCGGGTCAGTCGCTGCTCGAGATCGAATAGGCATGCCCATCTCACGATTGCTGATCGCCAATCGGGGGGAGATAGCCGTGCGCATTCAGCGCGCGGCGCGGGAGCTTGGTATTAAAACCATTCAGGTTTACAGCGCCGCCGATGCCGAGTCGCTGGCGGTTCGCATGGCGGACGAAACGATCAATATTGGTCCATTCCAGGCGGCGAAATCCTATCTCAACATCGAAGCCGTTCTGGCCGCGGCCAAGGCGACCGGCGCAGACGCAATTCATCCAGGCTATGGCTTTCTCTCCGAGAATCCGGTTTTCGCAGACGCGGTAGAGGCGGCCGGGATGATCTTCATCGGTCCGAAAGGCGAGACGATCCGAACCATGGGCGACAAGGCCGCAGCTCGCGGTGCGGCGCAGAGGGCGGGCGTGCCCGTCGTGCCCGGTTCCGAAGGCCGTGTTGCGGATCTTGATGAAGCGCGGAGGCTCGCGGAGAAAATCGGCTTTCCCGTCATGATCAAGGCTTCGGCGGGCGGCGGCGGGCGCGGCATCCGCATCGCGGAAACCGTCGAAGCCCTCGGTGCGGCGCTCCATCAGGCCGCCGCCGAGGCCAAGGCAGCCTTCGGGGATGGCGGGCTCTATCTGGAAAAGTTCATTGGCAACGCTCGCCATATCGAAGTGCAAATTCTCGGCGACGGCAGGAATGCAATTCACTGCTATGAGCGGGAATGCTCGCTGCAGCGGCGACGGCAAAAAATCTGGGAAGAAGCGCCAGCCGCGGTGCTTTCGCTCGACGTGCGAGAAGCGCTTTGCGCCTCGGCCGTCGCCCTCGCCAAATCCGTGAGCTACCGAGGCGCCGGAACGCTCGAATATCTCTATGACGAGAAGAGCCGAAGCTTCTATTTCATCGAGATGAACACCCGCATCCAGGTAGAGCATCCCGTGACGGAGATGATCACCGGGATCGATCTGGTGCGCGAGATGATAAGTATCGCCGGCGGCGAACCGTTGCGTTACCAGCAAAGCGACGTGCGCCTGAGCGGACACGCCATCGAGGTTCGCATCAATGCGGAGGACGGTTCGCACGATTTCCGCCCGTCGCCCGGCAAGGTGACCGCGCTGCAGGTTCCCGGCGGCATGGGCACGCGCTTCGATACGCTGCTTTATGCCGGCTATGCGGTGTCGCCTTTCTACGACTTTCTGCTTGGCAAGCTGATCGTTTGGGATACGTCGCGCGAGATGGCGCTGCGCCGCCTCGGTCGCGCGCTCGGCGAACTGAAAATCGAGGGCGTCATCACGACGGCGCCCTTGCATCAGCGTCTGGTGGAGGCGCCCGAAATCCGAGCCGGAGCATTTCACACACGGTGGTTGGAGCAATGGCTCACCACGAAGATGAAGCCGCAGGACGCCATGATGGAGCAAAGCAGCCGATGAACAGCCGATATTCGTTTGGAGGCGATGAACATATCTTCGTTGAGTGCGACGAGGCTATGTCGCTGGAGGCATTCTTCAAGAGCTTGTCGGTAACGAAAGCGGTGCGCGCCGCCCAAATTCGCGGGGTCACCGAAATATGTCCAGCTAACGCCTCGTTCCAGATCAAGTTCGATCCGGACGTCATCAAGCCCGACGATCTCTTGCGCGAGTTGAAATCGATCGAAGCCGCCGCCGCGAGCGGCGGGCATTCCTCGCTCAAGACGCGCATTATCGAGGTCCCCGTGCTGTACAACGATCCCTGGACGCACGAAACGCTGATGCGGTTTCGCGATCGCCATCAGGCGCCTGACATGACCGACATCGAATACACTGCCAAGATCAATCACCTCGACGGCGTCGATGGGTTTGTGAAGGCGCATTCGGGCGCGCCCTGGTTTGTCTCGATGGTCGGATTCGTCGCCGGTCTGCCTTTCCTCTATCAGATGGTCGAGCGTCAGCGGCAAATTCAGTCGCCAAAATATCTGCGGCCACGCACGGATACGCCCAAGCTGACCGTCGGGCATGGCGGGTGCTTCGGCGCTATCTATTCGGTGCGAGGGGCCGGCGGCTATCAGATGTTCGGCATCACACCGATGCCGATCTACGATCCCAATCAGGAGATCAAGTATCTGAAGGACTTCATGTGCCTGTTCAACCCGGGCGATATCGTGAAGTGGCGGCCGATCGATCGCGCCGAATACGATCAAACCGTCGCGGACGTCGAGGCTGGAAAATTTACCCCGCGGATATCCAACGTCACCTTTTCGCTGGACGAATTTCACGCCGACATCGACGGAACCAACGCCAAGCTGACAGGGGCGCTCTATGGCCATTAAAGTCGTCAAACCCGGTCTTTCGACCACAGTGCAGGATCTTGGCCGACCCGGATATTATCATATCGGCATTCCGATCTCGGGCGGCATGGACCGGTTCGCGCTATGCGCCGCCAATTGGCTTGTCGGCAACAAGGAAGATGCCGCTGTTCTCGAAGCGACCTTCCTGGGTCCCGAGTTGGAGTTCACGTCGGACGTGACCGTCGCGGTCACCGGCGCGGAATTGCCGCCGAAGCTCGACGGGCAGCCGCGCGCAACCTGGACCTCCTTCAAGGTCAAGAAGGGCCAGACGCTGGCATTTGATTTTCTGAAGACGGGAGCCCGCGCTTATATCGCTATCTCGGGCGGCGTCGATGTGCCGGTCGTTCTCGGTTCGCGCGCGACCTATACGCTTGGCGCCCTCGGCGGATATCTGGGCCGCAAGCTCGCCGCAGGTGACGAACTGCCTCTGGGCTCCGGCGGAGAGATCGCCGAGAGCCGTGAGGTTCCGGCGCGGCTGCGTCGTGCACCCGGTTCTCCCGCAGAATTGCGCATGATGCCCGGCCTGTATTGGCATCGCATCACGGAACTGGCGGGCCGGCACTTCTTCGAGGATACCTGGAAAGTGGCGCCGGAGGCTGATCGGATCGGTTACCGATTCCGTGGCGGGCGACCGCTGGACTT
Source organism: uncultured Pseudomonadota bacterium (assembly GCA_963727225.1). Classification (GTDB taxonomy): domain Bacteria; phylum Pseudomonadota; class Alphaproteobacteria; order Rhizobiales; family Xanthobacteraceae; genus Bradyrhizobium. The sequence goes on from CAVSFN010000017.1 coordinate 204,607, forward strand.
CGTGCCCCGGGAACCGCCGTTTGGGGCTGGCTCCGACCCCTCCAACATCGTCGACGCTTGCTACCCCTATGGTTCCGTCCAGGTACCGGGCGGGACCGAGCCTATCATTCTGCATCGCGACGCCGTTTCTGGCGGCGGCTACTTCATGATCGGCACGATCATTTCCGCCGACATGGACCTGATCGGGCAATTGCAGCCCAACGCTACCGCGCGCTTCACACCAGTTACGATGGAACAGGCATTGGCGGCCCGACATGACCGGAAGAAGCTGCTCAACGAGGTCCGCGAAAGTCTCTAGGGCATCGTATCGGCGATCCGAGCGTATCAGATTGACGCGATCGCGACAGCGGAAGTGAGTGGCACGCCGGATCGCCGAAGCGTTTCCCCGGGACGGAGCTCCCCCCGATATGATCCGGAACCGCGATCGGCCCCGAAGCAGTCCGTGCGACTGTAGGGGACAATCTGGTTTGAGCGTAAAGGAGAGCGAAATTGCCCCATCCCGCATTGACCCCAAATTCCGTTGCCGTCGTTACCGGCGGTGCGGCGGGCATCGGCCTTGCGGCTGCCACGAAATTCGCGCGGCTGGGCTTGCGGGTATGTGTCGCGGATCTTGGTGAAGAGCGGCTCGCCAGTGCCGCGGCCGTTCTTTCCGGGGCGGCATCGAACGGTGCCGCAAGTATCATGACGATGGCGGCCGATGTCAGTCGCATCGACGATGTCAAGAAACTGGAACTTGCGGTGCGTCAGCGGTTCGGCGGTATCGACGTTCTGATGAATAATGCCGGCGTGCAGCCTGGCAGCGGGATGTTTGGACCTGCCGCGAACTGGCAGAATGTGATTGGCATCAATCTGTGGGGTGTCATCCATGGCACGCAGGTCTTCGTCCCCGGCATGATCGAGCGCGGCCGCCCCGGCCTCATCATCAATACCGGTTCGAAGCAGGGCATCACGACGCCGCCCGGAGATCCCGCCTACAATGTTGCCAAGGCCGGCGTGAAGGCTTTCACGGAGGCTCTGCAACATGAATTGAGGAATCTCCCGGACGCCCGGCTTAGCGCGCATCTCTTGATCCCCGGTTTCGTCTTCACCGGATTGACCGCCAAAGGCCGCACCGAAAAGCCCGCCGCCGCATGGACGCCGGAGCAAACCGTCGACTTCATGATCGAACGGCTGTCGGCCGGAGACTTTTACATTCTCTGCCCGGACAATGATGTGCCCCGGCATGTCGATGAGCGCCGGATTCTGTGGGCCGCGGGAGACATCGTCGAGAACAGGCCGGCACTGTCGCGCTGGCATCCGGATTACGCGGATGCCTTCGCAAAATTTATGAACGTGCGCTAGCAGCCATCAGCGTCGGCGTCCGTCCGGAGACGCGCGCTCATAGGCTGACCGCCAGCACTAGCCTGCAGCACCTTTGCCAAGCCTATTTGGTCAAGCCCATTTGGCGTCGCCTGATGGATCCAATCGGCGACCGCTTTGCGTCAGCGTTGCGGTCGTCATGCTACTGCCGATGCCATTCGTGAGACCAAAGACCATCGATATCTGATGGCCCGGACGCCGGCGTTGCTAATCCACCCGTGGATCAGGTCTTTCGTGTCTCGGGGGCAAGCGCATCCGGGCCGCTGCGAAACCGCCCAAGGCTTGATCGATTGTGATGGGCTTGATCGATTGTAAATCGGCGGACGCATGGTACTTTTGCGGGCTAAGCCGATAGCTATTGCAGGTCACACATTACGCGCACCGCAGGGCGCTAACATGAAGACGGCCGACGAGATTGCGCGAGACGGGGAATTGGTCGGCGTGAGACATGGCCGAAGTCGAGCCATGTCTTTGGGCGCCTTGGCCCTCGTTCTCGGCTTGGTCGCTTGCGTCCATCTTGTGTTCTGGGCTCTGAAAAATCCGGCGACGACGGCGGCGTCGGTCGAGGACAGGCTGGCGAGCGTTTCGTACAATCGTTTCGAGGGCTCTCCCTCTGCCGGACGGAAAGTGCCCGAGGCGAGGATTCGGGCCGATCTCACCGCCATCGCCGGGCAAGCCAAGGCGGTGCGCACTTATGCTTCAACCCAGGGGCTGGAGCGGGTTCCAAAGATTGCGGCTGAGCTCGGGCTTAACGTCACGCTTGGCGCCTGGATCGACAACGACAATGCCCGAAACGAGCGTGAGATCGCATCGGCCCTCGATTTGGCCAGACACAATCCCAATGTCAAGCGTCTGGTCGTGGGCAATGAAACGGTGTTCCGGCACGAGCACAGTGTGGCCGATCTCATCCCGATTATTCAGCGCGTGAAACGGGAAAGTCCGGTTCCGGTAGGGTGTGCGGAAAACTGGCGAATCTTCATCGAACATCCGGAGCTCGGCGAGGCTGTAGACCAGATCTTTGCTCACATCATCCCCTATTGGGAGGGCGTGCCAAAGCAGACTGCTGTTGATCGGTCCCTGGAGATTTACGACCAATTGCAGGCAGCTTTCCCGGGCAAGACCATCGTCGTCGGAGAACTCGGCTGGCCGAGCGCCGGCCGCAACTTCGAGCAATCCATGCCGCGCCCGATCACCCAGGCCGTGGTGTTACGTGATTTCGTCGCGCGCGCCACCGCGCTCGGCATCGACTACAATATCGTGGAGGCGATCGATCAGCCGGAGAAATTGTTCGAGGGCAATGTCGGCCCCTATTGGGGCATCCTCGATGCGAAGTTGCGGCCGAAATTTGCCTGGACGGGGCGGTTGGTGGATCCCGAATACTGGAAGGCGGCGGGGTGCGCTGTCCTCGTTGGATTGTTGTTATCGCTCTCCATTCTGCTGCTTCCCGGGGCGACCATTGGACAGGTGGCATTGCTTGCCGGCGCCGATCATGTGATCGGCGATTGGTGCGCCAGCGTGCTCGGTTACTGGCATGCCCACTATTTCCTGCATGGCGAGGTGATCGCGTTCGGCATCGGGTTGCCGTTGATGGGGCTACTCGCGCCGATTCTGCTTTCGCGCGTGGGCGAATTGGCGGCGGTGACTTTTGGCCGCAATCCCGAGCGGCTGCTGGCGATATCGCCGCCGCGACCGGACGACGCCACGCCAAAGGTCTCGATCCATATTCCGGCTTACCGGGAGCCGCCGGAGATGCTGTTGCGCACCATCAATTCGGTGGCGCGGCTGGAATACCCGAATTTTGAATGCGTGGTTATCATCAACAACACGCCGGATCCGGCGTTCTGGCAACCGATCGAGGCCCGCTGCCGCGAGCTCGGTCCGCGTTTCAAGTTTCTGCGCGTCGAAAACCTCCAGGGGTTCAAGGCCGCAGCACTCCGGCTTGCGATGGTTGAGGCCGCACCCGATGCCGAGATCATTGGCGTCATCGATGCCGACTATGTGGTCGATCCCCGATGGCTCATCGATCTGGTCCCGAGCTTTGCCGATCCCGAGGTTGGCCTTATTCAGGCGCCGCAGGATCATCGCGACGCCGATCGCAGTTTCATCCATTCCGCCATGAACGCCGAATATGCCGGCTTCTTCGATATCGGCATGGTCGAGCGCAACGAGTTCAACGCCATCATCGTTCACGGCACCATGTGCCTGATCCGCCGCACGGCAATGGCGGCCGCCGGCGGCTGGTCGAGCGACACGATTTGCGAGGATAGCGACCTCGGGCTGTCGATCATGGAACTCGGCTGGCGCGCGCATTACACTAACCACCGTTATGGCTGGGGATTGCTGCCGCAGGATTATCAGGCCTTCAGGGTTCAGCGGGCACGCTGGGCCACGGGCGCGGTGCAGATCGTCAAGAAGCACTGGCGCAAGTTCCTGCCGGGGACCAGCCGGCTCGACCGTGATCAGAAGCGGGAATTCCTGTTGGGCTGGCTCAACTGGTTCGTCGCTGAAACCATCGCCGTTGGGGCGGCGCTGCTCAACTTGATCTGGGTGCCGTTCATCGCGCTCGATATGGTCGCCGTTCCCGATGTCCTGCTCACGTTCCCGATCATAGCGGCGTTCTTCGTAACACTTGTACATTTTGCCTGCGCCTACCGGATGCGCGTCGCAGTTTCATATTGGCAGATGCTGGGCGCGATGATCGTATTCATGTCCGTGCAGTGGACGGTCGCGAGTGCGGCCTTTAAAGCCGCGCTTCCGGCGAGCCACAGCTTCTTCCATCGTACTCGAAAGGGCGGCGGGGCGGCTCTGAGTCCGCGGATTGTGACGATGCCGGAAATGCTGCTCGGCGCGTTGCTGGCCGCCGGCGCCATCACGATCTTTGCGGTCAACATCTACCGTCATCTCGAGGCCGACTTGTTTGCAACGATCCTGATGCTTCAGAGCCTGCCGTTCCTGTCGGCCGTAGCACTGGTGTGGCTGGAGCGCTTCGGTGATCGTAAATTGAAAAAAATATCGCCGACGCAAGCGGCAAGCTGATGGACCAGAAAGTTACCCGCGAAGATACCAAGCACGCCCGGTATGACGAACCGGGCGGCCCGCACCCGTTTGACCGCACGACCGTGCCGACCCGGAACAACACAGTCGACATGGGGGGAAGGGGGTCGATAAAAATTTAGACAGCCAGGATGGAAAACCAGGGGCCGTTTGATTAATGGTCGGCCCTATCTACTAATCTTAGCCATTCTGCCGCCATCTCGCGCAGAACGCGTCGGGATTCTTGATCATTCGTTTGTCTTGCCAACTTCACGCAATGCTCAGCGTAGCCGATGTATTCCTCTCGCTTTTCAATTGTCGGAATCGCCATAGATGACCTCGTTCAACTCGCGGTAATAGGCTCCAAGTAACGCCGCTCAGACGACCATTCTCAAGATTTCACGGGCGCCAATGCCACACATGCCATGTCGTTGTGGCAGATTGAATTCGTGAGTCCGTTGTCCCAGGCGATCTTCACGGCGCTCCAATCGTTTTCTACGACTTCGCCTCGGTCCGCCCTGCGGCCTTTCCAGTAGACCTGCTCGCCAATCTTCAACAATCTGGATCGATCTCCACTCATCTTAATTCACCGTGCCTAGCTGTTCAGACGCTGCGCAGGCTGTACTTCACCGGATCAAATCATATCCTGGAGGCCTTCTATCACCTGCTTCGTCGCAAACGGCTTCTGGAAGAATCGACTGTTGGCGGGTCTGTCGCGCTCAGACAACTCCACTGTTCCCGACACCAAAATGATCTTGATGGCCGGCCATCGGTGTTGGACGGTTCGAGCAAGTCCTAAGCCGTCCATGCTGCCGGGCATTTGGATGTCTGTGAAAAGCAGCGCTATGTCCGAACGGCTTTCCAGAATGGCAACCGCTTCGTCCGCATTCGCCGCTTCGACCGCCATAAACCCGGCGTCGGCAACGACGTTCGCCACACACATACGTAACATCTCATCGTCTTCCACCACCAAGACCGTGGAAACAGGAAGAGGTCGGGGCAAAGGCATGACTACCTCAGGTTTTCGTAGATGAGCCGACCATTAACCGCGCCAAGCGCTCGATTTGGTCACCGACGGTGTCTGCGCAAGCTCGGATCAGTTCACTTCCCGCCTCATGATGAGTGAGACATTTTGGCCGCCGAAGCCGAACGAATTCGACATTGCTGTTGTGAGGCGGGCGTCTCTTGCTCTATTAGGCACGACGTCAAACGGGATTGCCGGATCCGGAACATCGTAGTTGATGGTAGGTGGAATGCGCTGGTGTTCCAGCGTCAACAGGGTGAATACCGCTTCTATGATGCCGGCAGCAGAGAGAGTGTGTCCGATCATCGATTTGTTGGATGAAACGGGAATCTTGCGGGCATGATCGCCAAACACGGCAGCGGCGCCGAGATATTCCATCTTGTCGTTCTCCGGCGTACTCGTTCCGTGAGCGTTGATGTAGTCGATCTGATCGTAGGTCATGCCTGCATCGGTGAGAGCGCCGCGTATGCAGTCGGCGATCGGAACCCCGTCCGGTTTGGGACGGGTACGATGGAAAGTGTCTGCCAATTCGCCGCAGCCGGCGATCACGCCCAAGATCTTCGCGCCGCGCGATTGCGCGGCGTCCAGGCTCTCCAGCACGAGTGCGCCTGCACCTTCAGCCATCACGAATCCTTGCCGGTTCTTCGAAAAGGGCTTCGATGCGCGACGCGGGTCGTCGTTGTGAGTAGATAGCGCCGACAGGAGGGAAAATCGCACCATCGCCTCGGCATTGACGGAACCGTCGGTTGCGACGCATAGCGCCGCGTCGGTTTCTCCGCGTCGAATTGCCTCGACGCCAAGCTGGATCGCTGTTGCGCCCGACGCGCAGGCCGTCGAGACCGAGATGGGCGATCCCTTGGTGCCGAAGGTCTCGCAGAGGTGGTCCGCAACCGAGCCGAACAGATAGCGGGCGTGGACGCGCGTGAAACGCCCGCCGCCGCTGGTCCGGAGCAGGATGTCGTAGTCTATGGAGCCCGCTTCGCCGGAGGCCCGTGCGATTTCTTCGCGTTGCGGCCACTCGACTTCGACCGGCGCCAGACCGAGAAACAATGGGCCTGGAAAATCGCCCTTTCGCCCAATTTCCGATTGGCCGATAGCCTCTTCGATGACGATATCTGCCAGACGCTCGGCCAGCGTTGTCGAGGAGAACGGCTTGACCTCGACGAAGTCGATGGTGCCGGCGATACGCGTCTTCAGTCCATGGGTGGAGAAGCGCCGGATGGTGCTTATTCCAGAACTCTCCGGCGGTAATTTTCGTCCAATTCTCGATCTTGCCCCCGCCAAGCGACGTGATCACTCCCATGCCGGTAACGACGACGATAGGACGATTGAGGCCGTCACGCGTCGTCGTCTTCGCGTTACGCAGCTTTGTGGATGCCAAGCCGGTTTCAAGGAGTGTCGTCATGAGACGGCCTCTACGAGCGCCATTCCTTCGCCGCGCCAATGACCGACGCCGACCGCTACTATCTGGGCCGGCATGACGTCGATCTCGGTCTCTCGACCGGATGTATCGTTTGGAGGAACCAACGCACCGCGGGATAAGCTCAACGAAGCAAGGGCCAATGCTAACGGGAATTGCGCTTCGCTGAGATGTCCGAAGGACGTGCTGATCGCGCGGACGGGGACATCCCCATGTGCCGACAGGAAGGCTGCCTCTTCCATAGTGGCAACCGCAGCGCCTGTCGCGGCCGTGTAGATCGCGGTTGCATTCTCGGTGACCCCCAGGGACGCCCAGAGACCTCCCAGGGCGCTTTCAACTCCGCCCGGGGTAGCTCGGGAGGAATGACCGGAGACGACGTTGACGAGCCGTGCAAACGGCTTGGCGCCTCGGCGCTCCGCATGAGGTCTCAACTCAAGCACCAGGAACACGCCACCCGATCCCAAAGCAAAGCCACCGCCGTTACGGGACCAGACTGATGCGAAGTCCTTCTTGAGATTGAAGCCGCCGCATTCGTAAAGCATCAGCATTTCCTTGCGCTCGCCATTGTGCGCGGCGCCGACCAAGGCAACCTCGCTCTGTCCGGAGGCGATCTTCGCCCATGCAATCCGGATGGCATCTACGCCCGCGGTCTCCTCGCCCATAAAGGTCCGTGACGATCCGGACACGCCGTGGACGATCGATATGTTGCCGGCAAGCAGATTGGATAGCTGCGCGAGGAACAGGGTAGGGCGCAGGTCGTTCATCAGCCGTTCGTTAAGAGCTCCCGACCTTGCGTCCGCCCGCGCGGTCAAAATCGCGGCGTCGACATCGAGGTCGCGCTCGCCGCCGCCCGCAGCGACGATCATGTCGGTCCGAGCCAGGATTTCCTTGTCGTCCTTGATGCCTGCGGAGTCCAAGGCAAGACCGGCTGCGTAGGTGCCGATGCGCTGCCACGCTTCCATCTGGCGCTGGTCGCCTTTTTTCGGAATCTGGCTGTCAAGATTAAGCGGCACCAAAGGGTGGATCATCCACGGCGCATATTTTTCCAGATCGATGTTTACGCGGCCGCTGCAGAGAGCGTCCCAATTCGCTTCCAAACCGTCCCCCAGGGAGGAGACGAGCCCGATGCCGGTGATCCATGTTTCGCGTCGGTCTGCCGGTAGCTGCGACATTAGCGCAATCCACAGGCCAGATCGCGGCTTCGCAATCGTCCGCGGCGGATCGCCCACCGTTCATGGCTGTGGTGCATCACGCGATCGAGCGCTGCCCGTGAACCCAACGTCTTCTCGGGGATGCAGGCGATGACGGCATTGCGATCCTCGATGAATTGCTCATCGACGATCCATGTCCGCAGCTCCTCACCGGCGAGTCGGGCCGCGATCCGGTCAGGTATCGGATCAATGTCGTTTGCCACCAGCACATTCATCACGATCCGGCCGCCCGGTGCCAGACGGGCGCGGATGGCGTCGCAGGTCTCGACATCGAACTCCTCGGTGAAACGGAATCCCGGTCCACCGACATCGATCGCAATGCCGTCGTAGTATGCGCGGTCATCGAACACGAATTTTCGAAAGTCGGAGACGATGCAGGGTACTTCGTCCGGCAGATCGAAATACCGGTGCGCGAGCACGAAACTGATCGGGTTAACGTCGACGACGGTCAATCTCTTGCCGAGACGCGACAGCCGTGTCGCAAGATTTCCGCCGCCACAACCCAGGACGAGGATTTGTTCGGAGCGGGACAGGAGTTCGTCCATGAGCTTGACGTAGGTGAACACGCTTTCGCCGCCTGGCGTCGCCTGGCTTTGTCTTATCCCTTCTTCGAAGTACACGCGCGTACCGTCCCAAGAACACTCGACGATCTCGATCTGCCCATTCTTCCCTTGGTAGCGACCCAGTAATTTCACGGCACGTAACCACATTAAGAGTCGAGCATCAGAACACATGCACCAAACATCTCTTATCATGTAATGTGTGGAGCGCCAACTTTTTCGGGTGTCCATCGAGAAAATTCGATACAAGTCTCAACTCCTCGGTCTGTTGCAACCGCCGGAATTTGTAGCTGATAGATTTTGCATCTAAATTGATGCTTGAAACGCTAATTCGTATGGTGTAGATATATTCAATGCGAATCTCACCGGAGGCCGCCATTTCATGATTACGGCCAACCAACTCAGGGCCGCCCGCGCGCTCCTGAACATTGATCAGCGGCAAACTGCCGACCTTGCAGATCTTTCAGTTCCTACCATCCAACGCATGGAAGCGAGCGACGGCGTCATCCGCGGCAACGTCAATTCTTTGATGAAGCTGGTTTCCGCACTGGAGAATGCGGGAATCGAATTGATCAATCCGGGTGTTGCTAGTTCAGCCGGTGGTCGAGGCGTTCGTCTCAGGGAACATGTTACAAAGCCAAAGATGAAGAACATCAAGCAACCCAAATCCTCCCCCGCGCGGACTTTGGAACGAACTCGATGAATAACGTGGTTCTCGGAACAGCGGATTTGTCGATCGAAGATGATGAAAACGCTGAAGACAAGCGTACTCGCAAGCGGGTTCTGGCGCCTTAAGGCGCCTAGATGGCTCTGGGTGATCGTGCGTTAGAACCTACGCTGACATTGCGACTGCCATGACGTCCGCCTGGACGACGCTTTCGAACTTCGCAAAATTGTCCTGAAACATCTGCACAAGCTTGGCCGCAGCGGCGTCGTATGCCTCCTTGTCGCTCCATGTCTCCCGGGGCTGCAAGATACGGCTGTCGACGCCCTTGACCGACGCGGGCACCTGAAAGCCGAAATGCTTGTCGATGTAGAATTCGCCGTCGTTGAGCGTGCCGTCGAGTGCGGCCGTCAGCAGAGTACGGGTCACCTTGATGGGCATCCGTTGTCCGACCCCGTATTTTCCCCCGGTCCAACCGGTGTTCACGAGCCAGCAGTTTACGTTGTGCTTTGCGATAAGTGAGCGCAGCAGATCGCCGTAGACCGATGGTTGTCGAGGCATGAACGGGGCACCGAAGCAGGTCGAAAAGGTGGCTTCGGGTTCGACCACGCCCTTTTCCGTTCCGGCAACCTTGGCGGTGTACCCCGACAGGAAATGAAACATGGCTTCCGCCGCCGTCAGCTTGGCAATGGGAGGCATTACGCCGAAGGCGTCCGCAGTCAGCATGACGAGATTCTTCGGGTGTCCGGCGCGTCCGGTCTTTGAGGCGTTGGGAATGAAGTGCATCGGATACGCAGCGCGCGTATTCTCCGTCTTCGAGCCATCGTCGAAATCGCAAACGCGCGTTATCGGATCGAAGGCAACGTTCTCCAGGACCGTTCCGAAGCGCTGCGTGGTCGCATATATGGCCGGCTCGGCTTCAGCGCTCAGCTTGATTGCCTTCGCATAGCAGCCGCCCTCGAAATTGAAGATGCCCTTGGAGCCCCAACCGTGCTCATCGTCACCGATCAGCGTGCGCCCCGGATCGGCAGACAGAGTTGTTTTCCCGGTTCCAGACAAACCGAAGAAGATGGCCGCGTCATCCTGCGGACCGACATTTGCAGAACAATGCATCGGCATGACGTTCCGTGCGGGAAGAAAGTAATTCAACGTCGTGAAAACGGCCTTCTTGATCTCACCGGCATACGAACTTCCCCCTATCAAGACGATCTTTCGCGAAAAATCGATCGCGATCACCGTATCGCTGCGCACGCCATGACGTTTGGGATCCGCCTTGAAGGTCGGGCAGCAGTGGATCGTGAGTTCCGGCAGGAATGTCGCGAGTTCGCTGCGGTGAGGTCTTAGCAACAGAGTGCGGATGAAAAGCGAGTGCCAGGCAAGCTCAGTGAAGACGCGCGTACGTATTCCAAATTCCGGATCGGCGCCGGCGCGTAGATCCTGGGCATACAAGGTCTTGCCGGCGGAGTGAGCAATGAAGTCTTGGTACAGTCGCGCAAATTGTGCGGGCGTCATCTTGCCGTTGTTTTCCCACCAGATCGTCTGCTCCGTCTGGTCGTCACAGACAATATACTTGTCTTTTGGGCTGCGGCCGGTGTGCACGCCGGTTTCAGCGCACAACGCGCCACCGGACGTGACCTGCGCTTCACCGCCCTTGAGGGCGCATTCGTATAGTTCGGGTTCGAGGAAATTCCAGTTCAACCCCTTGAGATCTCTGAATCCGAATTTGTCCGCGCCGAATTCCGGGTTGCGTATGCCTTGTTCCAACATTTCGTTTCTCCCTGGGCGCAGATTAGGACATGCATGCTATGTCGACGACGACGGGTTTACTGTCGTGCGAAGGCCGGCGCGGACGCCGCAACGCCCAATCGCAGCCGATGTCTTTGGAAAACTTCGCCATGTAATGCCTGTTGGCGGCCCGACGCGGCCTAGGCAGGCAGGCGACGAGGACGTTTCGGTTCAGAAGCCCCGGCTGATCGAATATCCATGAACTCATGTGACCTTCGGAGAGGTCGCTGCCGATCATGTCAGGCGCCGCATCGAAATCGGTCGCGACAAGCATGTTCAGGATGGCGCGTCCGCCGGGATTCAGCCGTGCCGTTATCGAATGACAGGTTGCCGGATCGAACTGTTCTTCATAGCAAAACCCGGGTCCGCCGACGTCGATGGCTATGGCGTCGAAGCAGCGCGTCTCGGCCGCGAGATATTCCTTGAAATCTTCGACTATGCAGAAGATTTCCTTCGGCATTCCGAAGAATCGCTTGGCGAGGTCGAAGCTAACCGGGTTGTGGTCGACGACGGTCACGCTCTTGTCCGGGCGCGCCAGCATCGTCGCAAGGTTTCCTCCGCCACAGCCAAGAAGGAGGACATTCTTCGCGTCGCCCAAAAAGGCCTCCATCATCTTCACATATGGGAGGCAACTCTCCCCGGACGCCGAGCTTTGGCTCTGGAAAATCTCGCCTTCGCGATAGAGGCGGTCGCCCGTTCGTTCGCTTTCCCAGATCGCGATCTCGCCCAGCTTGCCCTTGTATTTGCCGAGGATCTTCAAAACCACTCTCGTTAATTGTGATGTATTTACCATCAGTAACGATCTACCATAGATGTATAGCTAACGATCATATTTGAGTTTAGTCACATCTCTGAAGGTGGCCGGTGCCAAGCGATGCGTTTGCTGACCCGTTATGCCGTCAAAAATCAGTACGTGCGGCGTGCGCGCTTGCTCCGAAACTGGCCACGCAGACGCTGATCAGTGCCGACCGCAGTATGAGGGCAGCCGCGTGCGGGCCGAGATGCCAGTTCATCAAGTGGGAGCGACACTTTTAGCCGTTTGATCGAGCAGAGCGAGCAGCCCCTGCAAGATCCTGGTGGGCGGCGGAGGACAACCGGGAATATGAAGATCGACGGGAACCACTTGCGAGACTCCTCCTGCCACCGCGTAGCTGCCGGCAAAGCAGCCGCCATCCCGGGCGCAATCTCCCAGGGCGACGACCCATTTCGGATTGGGGGTCGCATGATAGGTGCGCTCCAACGCGTCGCGCATGTTCTTCGTGACCGGTCCGGTTACCATCAGCACATCGGCATGACGCGGCGACGCAACGAACCGGAGACCGAAGCGCTCGACGTCGTAGTAGGCATTGTTCAACGCGTGGATCTCAAGTTCGCATCCGTTGCAGGACCCGGCGTCGATTTCGCGTATGGAGAGGCTGCGTCCGAGACGTCGCCGGGAGGCGATGCCCACGGCCATTGCCAGTTCGGTTACCGCGGCATCGTCCGTCGACGGCGCTTGCTCGGTGAACGGCCGGCGAAACAGGCTTTCAAAAAGCAGCTTGCGCATGTGCTGTTCCTCAGAGATCGTGGCCCGAATAGGAGCAGTTGAAGGATTTGTTGCAGAGCGGGAAGTCGGCGACGATGTTGCCCTCGATTGCCGCCTCCAGAAGTGGCCACTGAAACCACGACGGGTCGCGCAGGTGGCATCGTTCGATCCGACCATCCCGCAAGCGGAGCCAAACCAGTACGTCGCCGCGAAATCCCTCGACGACCGCCATACCTTCCCGCAACTCACCAAGTGGGCCCGCTTTTGCCAGCAGCGGGCCTTCGGGAAGCCGGTCCATTATCTGGTCGATCAGGGAAAGACTCTGTTCAACCTCACGCACACGAATCCAGACGCGCGCGTTGACATCTCCCTCGTTCAGAACGGGTACTTCAAAGCGCAGTCTGTCATACGGCGGATAGGCAATGCTTTTGCGCGCGTCGAAGGATCGGCCGGAGGCGCGGCCGACGTAGCCGCCGGCGGCATATTGTTTGGCCAATGCGGGTTTGAGCACTCCCGTATCGACCGTACGATCCTGCAGCGATGCGGTGTTGTCGTATAGTTCGACCAAAGCAGGAAAACGCAGGCGGATAATATCCAGCGTCGCCTGGATGATCTCTCTACTTTCATTGGTAAGGTCGTGGGTCACGCCACCGGGCACGATGATATCCCGCATCAATCGATGGCCGAATGTCTGATCGGATGCGCGCAGCACGTTCTCGCGCAACACGCTGCAAAGGGCGTGCATCAGCGTAAAGGAGGCATCATTGCAGATGGCGCCGATGTCGCCAAGATGGTTGGCAAGCCGCTCGAGTTCGGCGAGCAGCGCTCGGAGCCAAACCGCGCGATCGGGCACGACAAGTTCCAGGGCCGCCTCGGCCGCGCGCGAAAACGCATAGGCATAAGCGACGGTGCTGTCACCTGACACGCGTCCGGCCAGCTGCACGGCGCGCTTGAGATCGGCGCCAGCGATGAGCCCTTCGACCCCCTTGTGGGTATATCCTAGCCGCTCCTCCAGCCGCACCACGGTCTCTCCGCTGGCGGTAAACCGGAAATGCCCGGGCTCGATGATTCCCGCGTGGACGGGACCGACCGCGATCTGATGCACGCCGTCGCCTTCCGACGGCAGGAAGCGATAGGGCGCTGCGTTCGACAACGCGTCGATGCGGTCTCCCAACGGGAAGCGTAGGCCCCACCGATTATGATCAAGCCAGGGACGGGTATCGGGCGAGCCTTCCGGTGTCAGGCCGAAGATGTCATGGGCGGCGCGCTCCAATCGAAGCGCTGGCGGGTGGTGCCTGCCGATCGAAGCATAACTGTGATCGGGGCAATCCAGGCTGACGGTCGCGATTTCTGCGGTAGCTTCATCCATGATCGCCATATGCACTGTCGAGGGTTCGCCCCAAAGGCCGAGCAAGGCGAGACGTCCCTGCGCCAGCTCGTTTGCAACGAACTTCCAAAGGTGTGCGCCGACCACGGCTCGCGGCCATGGCCTGCGTTGCCGGATCTCGCGGCCCTCCAGGATGCGATCAATCAGCGATGGCATATTCTTTTGATCTCCGAATTATCCGAGAAGGCGAGCAACATGCTGGAACCAGACGACCAGTGGCGCGGGAAGGTAGATTCCCGCGCCCAGAACCAGTGAAAGATGGGCGAACATCGGGACATACGAAGCTTCCGCAGACGCCGTGCTCCCGCGAGGTGCGCCGAATGCGACGCTGGTCAGGCGCAACAGCAATGCGCCAAAGGCGAGCAAAATCCCGAACACCAGCACGATCGCGAGCAAGGGCTGCCGCGCAAAAGTGGAGCTTACGACAAGAAATTCGCTCATGAAGATGCCGAGCGGCGGCAATCCGGCGATCGCGACGACTCCCACCACCAGACCCCAGCCAAGCGCCGGATGGGTCACCGTCAGGCCCCGGATCCTATTGATTCTCTGCGTGCCCTTGATCTGTGATATATGGCCGACGGCATAGAAGATCGCCGACTTGGTCAGGCTGTGCATCACCATGTGCAAGAGCCCGGCAAAATTGGCGAGCGGGCCGCCCATCCCGAACGCAAAAACGATAATGCCCATGTGTTCGATCGAGGAGTAGGCGAACAGGCGCTTGATGTCGCGGCGGCGGTAGAGCATGAAAGCCGCAAATACGAGCGAAAGCAGGCCCATCGTTACCATCAGGGGCCCGGGAGCAATGGCCGCCGGATTGGCGGCAAGCAATATCTTGAAGCGCAGCAGCGCATAGAGCGCGACATTCAGGAGCAGGCCCGACAGGACGGCCGATATCGGCGTCGGACCTTCGGCGTGCGCGTCGGGCAGCCAGGCGTGCAGCGGCGCGAGGCCGACCTTGGTCCCGTAGCCTAGAAACAGGAACACGAAAGCGACGTTGAGAAGGGCAGGGTCGAAGGTCGCTGCGTGTTCGATCAACAGCGTCCAGACCATGCCATCCTGACCCTCGCCTACGATCGGACGCGCGGCCATGTAGACCAGGATCGTGCCGAACAGGGCGAATGCTATGCCGACACTGCCCAGGATGAAATATTTCCACGCCGCTTCGAGAGCGGCGTGTGTGCGGTAGATGCCGACCATCAACACCGTAGTGAGGGTCGCGATTTCCACCGCAACCCACATCAGACCGATATTATTCGATACGAAAGCCAGGTTCATACCGAACATCATCGTCTGATACATAGCGTGGTAGAAACGCAGGTAGACAGGTGTCAGCCGGCCGGTGTCGAGTTCGTGCGCGATGTAGCTCGCGCTGAAGATGCTGGTCGTGAAACCCACGAAGGTATTGAGCACGATGAAGACGATGTTCAGATCGTCGACAAGCACGTACGGCCCAGGCTGCGGACGCTCGATCACGAACAAGGAAAGCGCCGAAAGAAATGTCAGCAAACTCGCGACAACATTCAATCGCGCCGTCACCCGATAGCCTGGCAGTATAGCCAGCAACGCTGCTGCGCCGATTGGAATCAGCAGCACCGCCGCCACTGGATCGAAAGAATGGATGTTCATCGCCGCTCGCCCCGGTAATCGTCGAGTGCGGAAACGTCCACAGAGTCGAAGCGTTCACGGATTCGGAACAGGAAGATGCCGATGACGATGAAGGCGATCAGAATCGAGAAGGCCACGCTGATCTCTACGACGAGTGGCATGCCTTTGGCGCCGGTGGCCGCCAGCACCAGTCCGTTCTCAAGCGACATGAATCCCACGACCTGACTGACAGCATTGCGGCGCGTCACCATGACCAGAAGTCCGAGCAGCACGACCGACAAGGCGAAGGCGAGATCCTCGCGCGCCAGGGGATCGGCTTCCGCGGTCACCCTCAGCATCAGAACCATCGACAGGGCGACCAGTGCCATCCCCGCCAGCATGGTTGGACCGATCCCAACGGCCGATTCGATGTCGCGATGAATCCCAAGCTGCTTGACGATGCGATGCAGCGCCACGGGAATAACGATCGCCTTGAAGACCAGGGCGATGACTGCGGTGATGTAGAGATGGGGCGCGTTCTGGACATAGGCTTGCCACGCGACGGAAAGCGCGAGCATCAGAGCGTGCAACGCAAAAACGTTGAGAAGCGAATAGAGCCGGTCCTGGTACAGCATCATGAAGCTGATCAGGACGAGCCCGCCGGCAAGTGTATGCGAGACGTCGAAAGAGAGGCTGTGCATCTGCATCAGAAACTCCTCGACACGAACAGCAGGAGCGTACCGAGCAGGCCGAGCATGAGCGCAGCACCGAGAAATTGCGGGACGCGAAAAACTCTCATCTTCGCTGTGGCGGTCTCGAACATGGCGAGAAGAAAACCTGCTACCGCCAGTTTAAGGATGTAGATGCCCGCCCCAACGGTGTACGATAGAGGCCCGGCGCCGAACAGCGCGATCTTCCACGGGAAGAACACGCAGGCGATCAGGGAGATATAAAGCAGCAGCTTGAGAAAGGCGCCAAACTCAATCATCGCGAGATGGCGGCCCGAATATTCAAGCACCATTGCCTCATGCACCATGGTGAGTTCCAGGTGTGTCGCCGGATTGTCGACCGGGATTCTCGCGTTTTCCGCCAGCGCCACCATGATGAGCGCGATCAGCGCCATTCCCAGCGACACCCGTAAACCGACATGGGACGAGGCCATGAAATTGGCGACGGTCGAAAGCTGAGTCGAGCCGGCCACCAGTGCCATGCAAAACACGATCAGCAGCATCGCCGGTTCCGCCAGCGCCGCGATCATGACTTCACGGCTGGAGCCGATACCGCCAAAACTGGTGCCGATGTCCATGCCGGCGAGCGCCAGAAAGAAGCGCGCGCTGCCCAGCAGGGCGACGATGGCAATCAGATCTGCGGTCCAGTTGAACAGCAGTCCGGTCGCGAAAGTCGGCACCAAAGCCGCGGCAACCCAGATCGCGGCAAAGGTCACGTAGGGTGTTACCCGGAACAGCCACGACGCGTTGTCGGCCAGCACCACTTCCTTACGGAGCAGCCGCAGCAGATCCCGATAAGGCTGAAAAATCGAAGCTCCCTTGCGACGCACCAGCCGAGCCTTGATCTTGCGCACAAAGCCGGTCAGCAGCGGGGCGAGCAGGAGCACCAGCGCCATCTGAATGCCTTGCACCAGAATGTCCGAGATCACGACCATATCGCGAGCACCAGCAGCAGCGTGACGAGGGTGGCAAAAACGAGACTAAGGTACCGGCGGATGGTCAGGAACTGGAGATGATT
Source organism: uncultured Pseudomonadota bacterium (assembly GCA_963727225.1). Lineage (GTDB taxonomy): Bacteria > Pseudomonadota > Alphaproteobacteria > Rhizobiales > Xanthobacteraceae > Bradyrhizobium. The sequence goes on from CAVSFN010000017.1 coordinate 221,905, forward strand.
GAGGCGGCCGGCCGCGTATCCCACGGCGCCAGCGAGGGGCAGATACATTCCCTCCCAGACCAGATCATGCAGTTCGATCCTGAGCCGCGCTGGCCTGATATCTCCTGGAGCCGGCATATCGACATGGTCGCGGGCGTGGAACATCAGCGTGCCGAAGACACGACGGATCGGTTGAGCGAAGCTCACGCCGGAATACTGAGCCGCGGGGGTCGGCTCGGAAAAACCGCAGCCCCAGGCCGGCGCACGTCGCAAGGCGCGAGAGGCGAAGCGATGGATGACAAGAACCGCTGATGACGCGGAAAGCGTGATGAATACCAGCACGAGCAAACCGTTGTATGAGCTGCGGCTCGCTGCAATCGGCACGATCGAAAGCCACGGCTCGTTGTCCTGTATCGGCATGCGGCCATCGAGAATCGCCAGCGTGATCGGCGAAAGCGCATCGATCACCAGTCCGGGCAAAATCCCGGCCAGCAGGCAAAATGCCGCGAGGATGAACATCGCCGAAAGCGAGTATCGGTCGACTTCCTCCGCGTTCTCCGCTGCGGGGCTGCGCGGTCGTCCAAGAAAAGTCACGCCGAATGCCTTGACGAAACACGCAGCCGCCAAGGCCGCGGCCAAGGCCAGCAGCGCCCCGACCGCCGGAACCATTATCTTCAGGGCCCATTGCGGCAGTTCGGGACTTTGCAATACGGCCTGGAAGATCAGCCATTCCGACACGAAGCCGTTGAATGGCGGGAGCGCAGAGATTGCGACGCAGCCGATGAGAAAGACGAAGCTGGTGAGCGGCATCCGATGGATGAGGCCGCCTAGTTTGTCCATGTCCCGCTCACCTGTTGACGTCAGGACGGCGCCGGCCCCGAAAAACAGCAGACTCTTGAAGAACGAGTGATTGAGAACGTGGAACAGCGCCGCCGTGAATGCGAGCGCCGCTGCCAGCTTAAGGCCGTTGGCCTGGAACGCCAGCGCGAGGCCAAGGCTCACGAAGATGATGCCGACGTTCTCGATCGTGCTGTAGGCGAGAAGGCGTTTGATGTCCTTTTCCATCATGGCGTACAGAATTCCCGTGACGGCAGTGATGCCGCCAAGGAAGAGCACGAGCACGCTCGCCGACCAGGTCGGCGGCCCCAGCAGGTCGAATACGACGCGGATGAAACCGTAGATCGCGACCTTGGTCATGACACCGCTCATCAGCGCTGAAACATGGCTGGGAGCCGCGGGATGAGCGAGCGGCAGCCAAACGTGCAACGGCACAAGGCCGGCCTTTGAGCCGGCCCCGAGCAACATCAGGATCAACACCAACGCCGCGGCGTACGGCGTGTGGTGAGCCGCGCGGATGGCGGCAAATCCGTAATCTCCCGCGGGCCCCGCCAGCAAGCCGAATGCCAGCAGCAGCGCGAGCGTACCGAAGCTTGCCATCACAAGGTAGACGTAACCCGCTTTGGCGTTGCCCGTTTCACGATGGTGCGCCATGACGAGCGCCCAGGAAGCCAGCGACATGAACTCCCAGCAAAGCAGATAGGAAAACGCATCTGCCGCAAGCACCACAAGATTCATGCCGGCCAGAAAGGCGGGGAAGAAGGGAAGTACGCGATGCGGCGCCGGGTCGTGATGGCCGTAGCCGAGACCGTAAAGGCTTGCTGCCGCTCCACCCAGATTGACCACGACAAGAAAAAACGAAGCCAGTGCGTCCAGGCGGAAATGGGCGCCGAGCCACGGCAGTCCGATCGGCAGAGTCAGGTCGGAGACATTCTGGGCGTCGGCGACCAGCCAGCGAAGCGACCCGAGCAATGCGATCAGGGAAACGGCCAATGTGGCGCTGTAGACAATCGCCGTGGAGCTCTTTGTGCCGCTCAGAACGATCGCGAGGACGGCGATCCCCAACAATCCCGCAACACACAACATTTGCAAAACGACGGGAGACATCAAGCGCGTCCCTTCGTTCCGTTCGATACTTTCGGCTCTATCTGATTGTCCAAATGGTTCTTGGTCGAACCCGAATTCACTTTGAGCCGCACCCCACGTCCCTGCGAACTGCTGACGGCTCCTTCGTCGATCATCTCAATTCCGGCCGCATCAAATGCCGCAATCAACTTGACCAGCGAATCGACATTGCCCCGAACCATCGTTTCACTCGCCTCCATGCGTTGAATGGTGGGCACGGAGAGCCCGGAGAGTTCTGCCAGCCGGCGCTGGTCGATTCCGAGAAGCAGCCTGGCAGCCCGCAATTGGGCTGCCGTGATCATCGGTCTGCCTCACTGTCGGGACCCCAGCTAATATCAAACATCATTCTTGTATCCTAACTAATGATGTTATATTGTCAATAAGTGATATCCTAAATATCTATTCTGAGGGATACCTGCAGATGCTCTCGTGCGAGTTTGCGGGATCGCGCAGGCTTGGCGAACCATTCTCAGAGACTCGCGAACATGCCCAGTGTTTCTCAGGACTGTGTTGGAGGACGACGAATGTCACTCGACGCACCATTGAGACCTAGACCACTTTCTCCGCATCTAGCGATTTACCGACTCACGTCGACTCTTGCGCAATATCTCGCCGAAGATGGTGTCAAGTACGACGTGGTGGAACACCCGTTTACGGTGACAGCTTTGGAGAGTGCCAAGGCAAGCCACATCTCGTCACTCGCTTGGTTGCAGCACTATTCTTTCAATTGGGGCCTCAACGACATTGATTCTGATCAAGAGCTACGCAAGTTTGTTCGAAAATTGCAGCAATCTGCCGGACGCCTGCTTAGGATTGAATCTCCTTGCGTTGCGCGGGGCCGCGATCTTTGTATGGATCCAAGCCTCCGCCGGGGAGTGCTGATCGATCCGCAAGGCTAACCAGCTAAGGGAAGCGGTCGCCTTTGTCAGGGAAAATCTTCATTTTACCTGAGGAACCGGGCCACCGGAGCATTTGATGTAGATCAACGCCGCCGATCCTCTGCGATGAATAAATGATGAATAGATAATGACTGAGTTCCGAACATCTAATGAGGTACGGAATTCCTTGCAGCCCATTTGCGGTGAAATGCGATGATTACATTTAACGTTGTCAAAGAGCAATACGGCTGGGCCATCCGAATGGACAAGCGCATGATGACGCCCTTCTGGTCGAGAGGTTTGGCGATCCGCGAGGCGAATTGCTTGGCCCGCGCCATCCGCCGCCATGGCGAACGTGCGGAAGTAATTGTCGAGGGTGCCGTTCCGAGCGAGCTGCTTACGGAAACCACGGATACAAGATCCGTCGCGGCTTGAGGCGCTCCCGAAGGCTGGTCGGAGTGTGGGATGCTGGCGTGGCCAGCGCTAGGCCCACGGTGAAGGGGCCTCAAGACCATGCTTGTCGAGATCGATGACTTCGCGCGCCGGCGCAGATCGCGTTTCAAAAGTGCACTGAGCTTGCGGTTTCGGCGATGGTTGGGGGCACGTGGACCACAGCCACCGTGGGACGACGGAGCTCCGATCCGGGCCGAGCTGTTTAGTGTCGAGCGGCTTGAAGAGCACGCGCACAGTCTTGCTACCGCGCAAGCCGTGATGCCTGACCACGTGAAGGGCCCCTCATTAACGGCGAGGCTTGCCGATAATGAGGCTGTGCTTCTGGCGGCCTACCGCGACGTCGCCAAGGCTGTCGATGCGGGGGCGGCCATCACCCCCACGGCCGAGTGGCTGATCGACAATTTTCATGTGGTGGAGAAGCAGATCCGGGAGGTCCGGGTCGATCTACCGCCCGGCTACTATCGGCAGCTGCCCAAACTCGCGAGCGGACCGTTCGCGGGGTATCCCCGTGTGCTCGGTGTGGCTTGGGCGTACGTGGCCCACACCGACAGTCTCTTCGACCCGGAGATGCTGCGCCGCTACCTGCGCGCCTATCAGGAAGTGCAGCCGCTGAGCATTGGCGAACTGTGGGCGGTGGCGACCACCCTGCGTATCGTGCTCGTCGAGAATCTCAGGCGGATCGCCGATCGCGTCGTCTACAGCCGGGCCGGGCGCGGCGCCGCGGACGTTGTGGCAGACCGGTTGCTGGGGGCTGGCGGGAGCGTCGTCGAACCAGCTGAGGCCGTCCTTCCGCAGCATCCACCGACAACGTTTCCAGACAGTTTTCTCATGCAGTTGGTCCATCGGTTGCGCGATCAGGATCCCAGCATTGCGCCGGCGCTGGAGTGGCTCGACGAGCAACTGGCCCAGCAAGGAACGACTGCCGAAACCGTCGTCCGCGGCGAGCACCAGAGGCAGGTCGCCGGCGCCGTCACGGTGCGTAACATCATCACCAGCATGCGCCTCATCACCGACGTCGATTGGACGGAGTTGTTCGAGCGCGTCAGCCTGGTCGATGACGTCTTCAAGGCCGGCAGCGCCTTCGAGCATATGGATTTTCCGTCGCGCAATCTCTATCGCAACGCAGTCGAACATCTCGCTCGCGGCTGTGAACTCACCGAATTGGAGGTAGCCCATGCGGCAGTGGAAACGGCGAGGCGGGCGTTCCAGGCGAGTGCCGATGACAGCAGCGTCCGCCTGACAGATCCCGGTTACTATTTGATCGCGGGCGGGCGGGCCGGGTTCGAAGCGGCGATCGGTTTCAGGTCGTCTCCGCGGGGCTGGCCGCGGCTGGCCTATCGCGCGCTGGGAATCGGCGGCTATGTCGGCTCCGGCGCGATCGTCGCTGCCGGCCTGCTGGCCGTTCCGCTGTCTGTCGCCGCATCGGACGGCCTGGAGTGGAGATGGCTGCTGCTGCTCGGGATTCTCGGAATCGTCCCGGCGATCGACTTGGCGGTTGCGCTCGTCAACTACCTCGTCACCCGAGGTTTCCGCGCCACCTTGCTGCCGGCGCTCGAACTGCGTGACGGAGTCCCCGCGGAACTGCGTACCCTTGTCGCCGTGCCGACGCTGCTGACCTCGCTCGAAGAAATCGAAGAGCAGATCGGCCGGCTCGAGATCCACTACCTGGCAAGCGCTCAGGGCGATCTTCATTTCGCGCTGCTGTCCGATTGGCGCGATGCGCCAAGCGAGCACAAGGACGGTGACGATGAGCTGCTGGCCGCTGCGAAAGACGGCATCGCGAGGCTGAACCAACGCCACGGACCTGCAGTGGGCGGCGACCGTTTTCTGCTGTTGCATCGGCGACGCGTGTGGAGCGAATGCGAAGGCTGCTGCATGGGGTGGGAACGAAAGCGCGGGAAGCTGTGCGAGCTCAATCGGCTCCTGCGCGGCGCCAAGGACACCACATTCCTGGATCCCCCCACTGTGCCCAACAATGTGCGGTACGTCATTACGCTCGATGTGGACACGCGGCTTCCGCGCGAGACGGTCGGACGACTCATCGGCAAGATGGCGCATCCTCTGAACCGGCCGCGCTTCGACGCAGATCTGGGGCGAGTCGTCGAAGGCTATGGTATCCTGCAGCCGAGGGTCACGCCGGCACTGCCGGTGGGGCGCGAAGGCTCGCTCTTTCTGCGCGTGTTCTCTCGCGCAACCGGCATAGATCCCTACGCCGCAGCGGTCTCGGACGTGTACCAGGACCTCTTCGGTGAGGGCTCCTATACGGGCAAGGGCATCTACGACGTGGATGCCTTTGAGGCGGCGCTACACGGACGCGTGCCCGAGTCAACGCTCCTCAGCCACGATCTGTTCGAGGGGATATTCGCCCGCGCCGGCCTCGCCTCTGATGTCGAGGTGGTGGAGGATTTTCCTCCTCGCTATGACGTTGCCGCTCTTCGCCACCACCGCTGGGCGCGAGGCGACTGGCAGCTGCTGCCTTGGCTTATTGGACGTGGGCCCAGACGGGCCAATCATCGGCCGCTATCGGGCGTTCCCGCGATCGGCCGCTGGAAGATGCTCGATAACCTGCGGCGGTCGCTGGCTGCGCCGACGGTTGTTGTGGCCCTGATCGCAGGATGGGCCATGCCGCTTGAAGCAGCGGCGGTCTGGACCGCTTTCATTCTATCGACGATCGTCCTGCCGCCACTTATTCCCGTGATCGCGGAGATCGCTCCACGCCACCCCGGCGTGACGCTGCGCAATCATGTCCGGGCTCTGGGCGCGGAACTGCGCCTTGCGCTTATCCAGTCTGGCCTGATGATCGTCTTCTTGGCTCACCAGGCTTGGCTGATGGGTGACGCAATCGTTCGCACCCTGGTACGGCTTGCGGTTACGCACCGCAACCTACTCGAATGGGTCCCCGCGGCCCACGCGGCGTTCGGGCCGCGTCCACGGGCGCTGCATTTCTACCGCCGAATGTCGGGGGCCTTGATCATCGGCACCGTGGCCATGGGCGTGGCTTGGTTCTGGGGACGACAAACGTGGCCCTTGGCCGCCGTGTTCGCGGGAGCCTGGTTCGCCTCTCCGACCATCGCACTTTGGGCGAGCCTGTCGCCTCGACTCTTGGGCCGGCGTCCGCTGGCCGAGGCCGACGCGCATAGTTTACGCCGTATAGCCCGAAGGACATGGCGCTTCTTCGAAGCATCGGTCACACCGGCCGACAACATGCTTCCGCCAGACAATTTGCAGGAAGCTCCAGAGTTCGTGTTAGCCCATCGCACATCGCCGACCAATATCGGACTCTATTTATTGTCGGTAGCGTGCGCGCGGGACTTCGGATGGATCGGGACCCTCGAGGGCGTGGAGCGGCTCGAGGCGACGCTCGCGACCATGGATCGGCTGACGAAGCACCGGGGCCACTTTTTCAATTGGTACGACACACGTGACCTGCGTCCGCTCGATCCACAGTACGTGTCCTCGGTCGACAGCGGGAATCTTGCTGGACACCTGATCGCGCTCGCCAACGCCTGCCGTGAGTGGAGCACCTCGGCCATGGCGGAGCAGCAGCGCATCCAAGGTGTGGCGGATGCTCTCGACCTGGTCCGGGATGAGGCTCGCCGGTTGCGCGGCCTGCGCAAGTCCCAGGCGGTGTCATGGCGGCGGCTTGATGACGAGATTGCACGATTAGAGTCAGGCCTTCAGCCGAACGGCCGCGCCGACGGTATCGAACAGAAGCTCGCGGAACTTTCCGAACAGGCCGCGATCGTGGCCGACGCTGTCCATCAGACCGTTCTCGAAGAAAGCGACCAGGCGGGTGCGGACCTGCAGTTCTGGGCGGATGCAGTAGGTGCCTGCATAGAAAGTCACCGGCGCGATCTAAGCGCGACTCGTACAGCCTCGCTGGCGCCGCGGCTCAAGTCGCTGGAGAAAGCCGCGCGGTTGACAGCGCTGTCGATGGAGTTCGATTTTCTGCTCGATCCCGACCGGCTGCTGCTCTCAATCGGATATAGGGCGTCGGAGGGCGAGCTCGATCCGCGCTGTTATGACCTTCTCGCCTCGGAGGCGAGGCTCGCAAGCTTCTTGGCCATTGCCAAGAGGGACGCACCGGCGCGACATTGGTTCCGGCTAGGCCGTGCGGTGACGGTGGTGGGAAATGGCGCAGCACTGATCTCGTGGTCGGGCTCGATGTTCGAGTACCTGATGCCTTCCATCGTCATGAAGGCGCCAGCCGAGAGCTTGATCGAGCAGACCAATCGGCTGATTGTCCGCCGCCAGATCGAGTATGGAGCGACGGTGCGGACGCCGTGGGGCGTCTCGGAGTCCGCATACAACGCGCAAGATCTGGAATTCACTTATCAATACTCCAACTTCGGCATTCCAGGTCTCGGCCTGAAGCGAGGGCTTGCGGACAATGTCGTGGTCGCTCCCTACGCCACCGCCTTGGCGAGTATGGTCGACCCTCAGGCCGCCGCGCAGAACTTCGAGCGCCTCGAGGCCCTCGGCGCTCGCGGCCGTTACGGTTTTTACGAGGCGCTGGACTTCACGCCAGCCCGAGTCCCGGACGGAGATCGCGTTGCCATCGTGCGCGCTTTCATGGCCCACCACCAGGGTATGACGATCACGGCGATCGCCGATGCCCTGCTGGACGGCGTGATGAGAAATCGCTTCCATGCCGAGCCGATCGTTCAAGCAACAGAGTTGCTTCTGCAGGAACGCGTGCCACGCGAGGTCACGGAGACTCCACCGTTGGTCTCGGATGCGATGTCGGCGACCAGGATCCGCGAGATCGAAGGACCCGGCACCTGGCGAAAGGCCAGCCCGTACAGCGCTACGCCGGCTACGCAACTGCTGTCGAACGGCCGCTACTCCGTCATGCTTACGGCGGCCGGGTCCGGCTACAGTGTCTGGCGCGACTTGGCTGTGACCCGCTGGCGAGAGGATGCCACCTGCGACGATTGGGGCTCATACATCTTCTTGAGAGACACCGCGAGCAGCGAAGTCTGGTCAGCGACCTACCAGCCGACTGACGCGGAGCCTGAGGCTTGCGAAGTCACCTTCAACGAGGATCGCGCCGAGTTCACGCGTCGAGACGGGGGGCTGGCGACCAGCATGGAGGTGCTGGTTTCCGCCGAATACGATGCGGAAGTGCGCCGCGTGACGATCTCGAACATCGGTAACCAGCCCCGCGACGTTGAGGTGACTTCATATGCCGAACTGGTTTTGGCATCACAAGCCGCAGACGTGGCACACCCCGCCTTCTCGAAACTGTTCATCGAGACCGAGCATCTCGCCGGCCTCGGCGCCATATTGGCGACTAGGCGGCGGCGGGCACCCACGGAGCCGGAGGTCTGGGCTGCGCACCTGGCGGTTGTCGACGGCGTAGCGGCGGGCAAGCGCGAGTTCGAGACCGATCGCGCGCGGTTCCTGGGTCGCGGCGGCAGTATTCGCGCACCAGGCGCAGTCATGGGCGGCCGGCCTCTTTCCAGCTCGACCGGTGCGGTGCTCGATCCAATATTTGCCCTGCGCCGCCGGGTGCGGATAGCGCCGGGCGCGACGGCACGGATCGACTTCTGGACGATGGTCGCCTCCACACGCCAGGAGATCCTCGATCTTGCGGACAAGCACCACGATGTCGGCGCCTTCGAACGCGCCGCCGCGCTCGCCTGGACGCAAGCCCAAGTGCAATTGCACCACCTCGGCATTACTCGCGGCGAAGCCGGGCAATATCAGCGTCTGGCGGGCCACCTCGTCTACGCCGCGCCCGTGCTCCGCGCGCCGTCGGAAACCATCGAAAGGGGGAGTGGTGGGCAGCCGGGTTTGTGGGGCATGGGCATATCTGGCGATCTGCCGATCATCCTGGTCCGCATTTCCGACATCGACCAACTCGACGTGGCGCGCGAGGCGCTCCAGGCGGTGGAATATTGGCGGATGAAACGGCTTGCGGTGGACTTGGTTATCATCAACGAGCTCGCCTCCTCCTATGTTCAGGATCTCCAGATCGCGCTGGAGACCCTGGTGAGGGCCAGCCAGTCCCGGCCCCACATTGGAGAAGATGGGCCACCCGGGCACACCTTCATGCTGCGCTCCGATTTGACCTCGCCGGAGGCTCTGGGCCTTCTAGCGTCCGTCGCGCGCGTTATCCTGGTCGGGGCACGCGGACGGCTCGCCGATCAGCTTGAGCGCGCGCCCGAAGCCAGGCCTTTGCCCCGAGTCACGGCACAGCGCGCTCTGCCCACTTCCGAGCTTCAGATCTCGCGACGGCCGCCTGGCGTGGAGTTCTTCAATAGCCTGGGTGGCTTCGCCGAGGGTGGCCGCGACTACGTGACGATCCTCGGCCCGGGCCAATCGACGCCCGTGCCGTGGATCAACGTGATCGCCAATCCTACCTTCGGTTTTCTGGTGTCCGCGGAAGGCGGCGGCTACGCTTGGTCCGTGAACAGCCGAGAGCATCAGCTGACGCCTTGGTCCAACGATCCAGTCACTGATCAACCGGGCCAAGCTTTCTATCTTCGAGATGAGGAGACCGGACGTCTCTGGAGCCCCACGGCGCTGCCGATCCGGGACGAAGCGGCCACCTATTCGGCGCGGCATGGATGGGGTTACAGCCGTTTCGAGCACACCTCGCACGGCATCGCTGCGGAGCTACTCGAGTATGTACCGCTCGCCGATCCGCTGAAGATCTCGCGCTTGAGAATGCGCAATCTTTCGGGTCGCACCAGACGACTGTCGGTGACGGCTTACGTGGAATGGGTTCTCGGCGCATCCCGCGGCGCGGCGGCGCCATCGATAACCACGCGCATCGATCCGGAAAGCGGGGCGATGATTGCAAACAACCTGTGGAATCCCGCCTTCGCGAGACGCTCCGCTTTCGCGGACTTGGCTGGGCGCCAAATGAGCTGGACGAGTGATCGCCGGGAGTTTATCGGCCGCAACGGCGCACTCGCCTGGCCGGCGGCCCTGATCAACGGGACCCCGCTTTCAGGGCGGGTCGGCTCGGGATTCGATCCTTGCGCCGCTCTCCAGACCATGGTCGAGATCGAGCCGAACGGTGTTGTCGAAATCGCCTTCTTCCTTGGCGACGGGCAGGACCTGGCGGAGGCGCAGTCGCTGATCGCGCGCTATCGTCAGGTCGACCTCGACGCCGTGCTCACCGAAGTCCGTGGGTTTTGGGATGAGTTAGTCGGCGCAGTCCAGGTCAAAACGCCGGACCGGTCGATGGACATCATGCTCAACGGCTGGCTCGTCTACCAAACGCTCGCCTGCCGTGTCTGGGCGCGATCCGGTTTCTACCAAGCCAGTGGCGCCTATGGCTTCCGGGACCAGTTGCAGGACTGCATGGCGCTTGCCGCGATCCGCCCATCGATAACCCGCGAACATCTCCTCAGAACGGCGAGCCGCCAGTTCGTCGAGGGGGACGTCCAGCACTGGTGGCTTCCGCACTCAGGCCAGGGAGTGCGCACGCGCATATCGGACGACCGCGTATGGCTCGCCTACGCCGTCGCGCACTATGTGAGAGTCACCGCCGACGCCCCCGTGCTCGATGAAGTCGTTCCGTTCTTGACGGGCCACGCGCTGCAGCCAGGCGAGAGCGACAGCTTCTTCCAGCCGATCGTCTCGGACGAGACTGCAAGCCTCTACGAACATTGTGCCCGTGCGCTGGACGCGAGCCTGGCGGTCGGCAATCATGGCCTTCCGCTGATCGGCGGCGGCGATTGGAACGACGGCATGAACCGCGTCGGCGAAGGCGGCCGGGGCGAGAGCGTCTGGCTTGGCTGGTTGTTGCACGCCGGTCTCGACGCCTTCGCAACCATCGCCGATGCGCGCGGTGACGCGGTGCGGGCGGCGAACTGGCGCGAGCACATGCTGGCGCTGACGACTGCCTTGGAAAGTGAAGCTTGGGATGGCGATTGGTATCGGCGCGGCTGGTTCGACGACGGCACTCCGCTCGGCTCGGCGACGAACGAAGAGTGCCGCATCGATTCTATTTCTCAATCCTGGGCAGTGATCTCCGGCGCGGCGCGGCCCGACCGCGCGGCCCAAGGTATGAGGGCCGTCGACCGCGAGCTGATTCTGCACCACGACGGGTTGGCGTTGCTGTTCACGCCGCCGTTCGACCGCTCGCCGCTCGACCCTGGTTACATCAAGGGTTATCCGCCGGGTGTGCGAGAAAATGGGGGGCAGTACACCCATGCCGCTCTATGGTCCGTGATGGCCTTTGCGGAACTCGGGGAGGGCGACAAGGCGGCGGCGCTGTTCTGGATGCTTAATCCGATCAACCACGCCCGCACGCGCATCGACATGCACCGTTACAAGGTCGAACCCTATGTCGTCGCCGCCGATGTCTATGCCGCTCCGGGCCATGTCGGGCGCGGCGGCTGGACTTGGTACACGGGGTCAGCCGGCTGGATGCAGCGCGCTGGCGTCGAGTGCATCCTCGGACTTCGCATCGAAGGCAGTGTTCTGCGTCTTGACCCCTGCATTCCCAGGTCCTGGCCCCGGTTCGAGATCACACTCCGCCACGGTGCGTCCCGGTACGAGATTGTGGTCGAGAACCCGCAAAGTGTGCAGCGGGGCGTCGCGGCGGCGGAGCTCGATGGCGCGAAGATCGCCGCGCGACCGCTTTCCATCCCACTGAAAGACGACGGCGCCATCCATCGGCTGCAAGTCCGGCTGGGCTAGCTAGCGCAATTTACACGGCCGCAGAGGACACTCCGTACCAACACGGTGAAAGATCTCGATCCAGGCCGGTCAATTTGGAACCGCTTTCGAACGAAGTATCAGCGATATCTTCAAAGGAGGGTGTTACGGATTACGTCCCCGCCAGAAAGCGTCACATTCCGAATGCTCGCTTTGGGTGACCCATAAGGGACATGGCGCAATTCACGGCGGACCAGTGATTGGCGCTTCACCGGCCTGGCCATGTGACGGACGGCGCGGCAGGATCGGGTTGATCCAGCGCAAGGATCACGAGCGGCACCTGAGGAATTATCGTTGCACCTGAACACTCGCTTGAGGAGGAATTATATGCGCAGATTCGCTTTGTTTGCCGCCGTCGCCGCGATCCTGTCGGTAGGGACCGTTCTGCCCAGCAATGCTGAGGCAGGTTGCTATCGAATGGGCGAGACTGGTTATCACTGGTATCGCTATTGCTGGGGTCCCCGCTTTATCTACCCGCACCATCGCGTCTGCCGGCACGGCCTTTGTTGGTACCATTGATATCTCGTCTCTACCGGCAGCCAGCGACGCTGTGTCTGCCGGAGATCGTGTCGCTGAGCATAGATGAGCATGAGACTGTTCACGACATTGCCGCCGAAACTACGATCGGAGCATTGCGTGGGGTAGGGACCCGCAAAGCGAAGCGACTTTGCTTCTGACTTTAATCGGCTTTCCAACAGCTTATTCGACGCTAATGGATCGCAATGGTCGAAGTTGTATGGCCTAGAGCCGGACATAGATCCACCGGGGACGGCGGATCACCGCAATCCGGATTCCGAAACGAGATGACGCAGGCTCGCGAGCCGCATGATGGATTGGGCTGCGAGTTTCTGCGCCAATTCCATGCTGCTCTGGTCGGCGGCACGATCGGCTTCATCGAGATAGATGTTGGACAACTGCTCCGCGCGGCGCAGCGCCCGGCGTTTGACCTGTTCGATTTCCGCATATCCTGCGTCGGTGGCGTCTCGGCCGGTGAGCGTCAGGGAAGGTGGGGGCAGGGGAACAGGGCCGAGAGCAAAGAGCTGTTCACGCTGGGCAGCGTCCAACCCCTGCGACCAGGCCATCATGTCCTTGAATAGAAGGCTCTCCAGCAATGCGGCCGACCCAGACTCGTCCATTCCGTCATCAGTCGTTACGTCCTCTGTGCCAATCTTCCGTTCGGCGCGCCAGGCGAGCCGACGCTCGTGGCGCAACAGATTGCCGTCGGACAGCGCTTCGCGTGCCAGATCCTCCGCAGCCCGCCGCACCAGGGGGTCTTCAGCAAGCGCGATGACGTAAGTCCAGAACACGAAGGCGCGCTGGCGGTGGCGGGCCGCAAGCGCCCAAGCCGTGTAAGGCGTCGACAGACTCGAATCTCCGATATCGGCGATTTCCGCCACGGGAACGAGGTCGATCGGCGTCGAGCGCAGGTCGGAGGCATCGGGACGCTTGCCGCAGGCGGCAACGCACGCTGCAGACAGACTGTCGCAACGATCGCGCTCGCGTTTCGCAAGGACCTCGAATACGCCGCGCACCGGCCAAAAGTTTTCGTCAATTCGTTCCGCGAGGGCGCCATAGCGCTGCGCAGCTTTTTCCGCCAGATCAAAGGCAATGGCATAAAGTTCACCAAGGCTGCGTACGGGCGCTGGCGGTACTGCGGTAAGAAGCGGCTCTTTGCGCATATCGGCTCCATAGAAAGTTTGAACTGACTAGAGTGCGATGAGTTTGATCCAGCGCAACTTGAAACCTGGTTTGACGTTATAAGTGGAGTGCGATCCAGAACAACGGCGTTCTGCTGCTGAAATCTGGAACACCGCCTTGCAAAAATCCGTCAACACCTATGTCCTTCTTGGAATTCTGGCCCTTTTCGGCTGGATGGCCCTCTTTGGCGAGGCACAAGCCGCGGGCCGGCTGAACGATTACCTCGGCAAGGCCGAGCCCGCCGAACTGGTGGCAGGCGCGAATCGTTTTGGGCCGCTGCAGGGCGATCCCTCGATTGCGCCCGCATACAAGGATGATCAACTCCTCGGCTACGTCTACCTGAACTCCGACTTTGCCAACGCGACCGGCTATTCCGGAAAGCCGATCCAGATTTTGGTCGGTATCGATTCGAAGGGCGTGATAACTGGCCTCAAGCTCGTCGAGCACAAGGAACCCATCGTGCTCGTGGGCATTCCGGTCGCGCGCATTCTGGAAGCGGTCAACAAGTTGATCGGCACCGACATCGGAAGCGTCGTGCGGGGGACCGCGCCCGCGCCGCAGGTCGATATCGTCAGCGGCGCGACGGTGACCGTGCTGGTCATGGGCGACAGCATCGTCCGCTCCGCGACCAAACTTATCAAGAGCGGTCGGCTCGGCGATCAGGGCAACTTGATCGCCAGCGCGGCGCCGCGGGCCAGGAAAGCGATCGATCCCGGAAAGAGCGGGATTTCGAGACTGGCAGAGCCTTGTCGGTGACGGTTCCGTCCGTCGGCTGATCCTCACCGTGGACGATGTGAACAAGGCGTTCGAAAAATCCGGCAACGCCGCTGCAGCCGCGCATCCGGAAGAGGGCGATCCGGCCGATACCTTCATCGACCTCTATGTCGCTGACGTCGCGGTGCCGACCATCGGCCGCAGCCTGCTCGGCGATGACGGCTACAATCGGCTGGTCGGCAGGCTGAAGCCAGGTCAGCAGGCGCTGATCGTCGCGGGATCGGGCCGGTATTCGTTCAAGGGCGCTGCTTACGTCCGCGGCGGAATCTTCGACCGCATCGAACTGATCCAGGATACCAACAGCATCCGCTTCCGCGACCGCGACCACACGCGGTTGGGAAGCCTTGAAGCCGAAGGCGTACCCGATTTTCCCGAAATCGCCCTGTTCACGGTGCCGCCGGAATTCACGCTCGATCCGACCGAACCGTGGGTGCTGCAACTGCTGGTGCAGCGTGTGGTCGCGACACGGGAAAAGGCGTGGCTCACTTTCGATCTCGGCTACACGCTTCCGGATGCCTACATGAAGGTTGAGCCGGCGCCGGCGATCCAGCAGCAGCCAGCCCCGTCTCCTGCGGTGCCGTCCGCAGCACAAGCGAACGCAAAACGCAGTGCGGCAGCCTTCGCCACCGCCGAAGACGAACCGCTGTGGATGAAAATCTGGCGTGGCAACGTCGTCAAGATCGGTACGACGGTGGTCGCACTTGGTGCTCTCACCTTGATCTTCTTTTTCCAGAATGTCCTGGTCCGCCGGCCTGTGGCGTACACGTGGGTCCGTCGCGGCTATTTGCTCTACATTCTCGTTTGGCTCGGCTGGTACGCGAATGCCCAGCTTTCGGTGGTCAACGTCCTGACCTTCGCCAATTCGCTGCTGACTGGCTTCAGCTGGGAATATTTCCTGTCAGCCCCGCTGATCTTCCTGCTCTGGGCCGCGATCGCCGCAGGGCTGCTGTTCTGGGGGCGCGGGCCTTTCTGCGGCTGGTTATGCCCGTTTGGCGCGCTGCAGGAATTGCTTAGCACCATCGCCAAGGCGGTGAAGATCCCGCAATACCGGGTGCCGTGGGGTCTGCATGAGCGGCTGTGGCCGATCAAATACATCATCTTCCTCGGTTTGTTCGGCTTGTCGCTTTACTCCACGGCATTTGCAGAGCAATTGGCCGAGGTTGAGCCGTTCAAGACCGCGATCGTGCTCAAGTTCGCGCGCGAATGGCCGTACGTCGTTTATGCGCTGACGATGCTGTCTGCAGGATTGTTCGTCGAGCGGTTCTACTGCCGCTATGTGTGCCCGCTCGGCGCGGCGCTCGCCATTCCGGGACGGATCCGGATGTTCGAGTGGTTGCGGCGCTGGCCTGAATGCGGCTCACCCTGTCAACGCTGCGCCAACGAATGCCCTGTGCAGGCGATTTATCCGGAAGGTCACATCAACGTCAATGAGTGCATCTACTGCATGCATTGCCAGGAACTGTACTTCGACGACCATCGCTGCCCGCACATGATTCAGGTGCGGCTGAAGCGCGAGAAGCGCAATGCGCTGTCGTCGCCCTCGATGCGCAGCGGCGGCAAGGGTCCCGACACCATCATCACCGCCGGCGGCAAGCCCATCAAGCCGCAGACCGCCGATGCCATCATTCCACCTGTAACCTGAAAGCCTAGGAGGCTATTATGAGCGATAACGAAAACGGAAAAGGCGTCAGCCGCCGCACTTTGCTTGGAACAACCGCGGCGGCCGCGGGCATGGGTATTGCCGGCGGCGTTGCGCTTGGCACGGATGGCAAGAGCTTCGTCACGCCGGCCGATGCGCAGACCAAGACCGCGGCGCCGAAGGCTCCTGCCGCGCGGCCCGCGGTCATGAAAAATGAAGTGGCGCCGGGCGAACTCGACGAATATTACACCTTCTTCTCCAGCGGTCAGTCCGGCGAAATGCGTATCGTCGGCCTTCCGTCGATGCGCGAATTGATGCGCGTGCCCGTGTTCAATCGCTGCAGCGCCACGGGCTGGGGATTGACCAACGAAAGCCGGAAGGTCCTCACCGAAGGGTTGCTTCCCGAGACCCGAGAATTTCTCAAGACGCGCGGCGGCACCTACGTGAACGGCGATCTGCATCACCCTCATCTGTCCTTCACCGACGGCACCTATGACGGCCGCTATGCCTTCATGAACGACAAGGCCAATACCCGCGTCGCGCGAGTGCGCCTCGACGTCATGAAGTGCGACAAGATCATCGAGCTTCCGAACCAGCATACGGTGCATGGCCTGCGCGTGCAGAAATACCCGCGCACCGGCTATGTGTTTGCCAACGGCGAGGATGCCGTGCCGCTTCCGAACGATGGCAAGATCCTTGACGATCCGAAGCAGTATCATTCGATCTTCTCGGCGATCGACGGCGACACCATGAAAGTCGCCTGGCAGGTGATCGTCAGCGGCAATCTCGACAACGTCGATGCCGACTACCAGGGCAAATATGCCTTCTCCACCTGTTACAATTCTGAAGAGGGCGTCACCCTGGCGGAAATGACCGCCGGCGAACAGGACTGGGTCGTGATCTTCAATCTCAAGCGCATCGAAGAAGCCGTGAAGAAGGGCGACTTCAAGGAAATGAATGGCGTGCCGGTGGTCGACGGTCGTAAAGGCTCAGCCTATACGCGCTATGTTCCGGTCTCAAACAATCCGCACGGCATGAATACGGCGCCCGACGGTATCCACATCGTCGCTGCCGGAAAACTCTCGCCGACAGTCACGGTGATGGACGTCCGGCTATTCGACCAACTGTTCGACGACAAGATCAAGCCGCGTGACGTCGTGGTCGCGGAGCCTGAACTGGGTCTTGGACCGTTGCACACCGCCTATGACGGCAGGGGCAACGCCTATACGACGTTGTTTCTCGACAGTCAGATCTGCAAGTGGAACATCGATCTGGCAAAGCGCGCGTTCAAGGGTGAGAAGGTCGATCCGATCATCCAGAAGATCGACGTCCATTATCAGCCGGGCCACAACCATTCCTCGATGGGGCAGACCAAGGAGGCAGACGGAAAGTGGCTGATCTCGCTGAACAAGTTCTCCAAGGATCGATTCCTCAATGTCGGTCCGCTGAAGCCGGAGAATGATCAGCTGATCGATATCTCTGGCGACAAGATGGTCCTTATTCATGATGGCCCGAGCTTTGCCGAGCCCCATGACGCCACCATCGTTCACCGCTCCAAGATCAACCCGATTTCGATCTGGGATCGTGCTGATCCGATGTTTGCGGATGCGGTCAAGCAGGCCAAGGCCGATGGGATCAACCTCGAGGCCGATTCCAAGGTGATCAGGGATGGCAACAAAGTGCGCGTCTACATGACGTCCACCGCGCCGGCGTTCGGTCTTGAGCAGTTCCAGGTGAAGCAGGGTGACCAGGTCACGGTCTACATTACCAACATCGATGCGGTGGAAGACCTGACCCACGGCTTCTCGATCGTGAACTACGGTATCCAGATGGAAGTCGCACCCATGGCAACCGCCTCAGTATCGTTCTCGGCGGATAAAGCTGGCGTCTACTGGTACTATTGTTCGTGGTTCTGCCACGCCATGCACATGGAAATGAAGGGTCGCATGCTGGTCGAACCCAAGACGGTTTGAGACGGGAACGGCACGTGTCTTATCTCTTGCGCATTGTTCCGGCGGCGGTCTTCGCTGCCGGAGTTGCGGGCTTCGCCAGCGCGGAGACGCTGAAGATTGCTCCGGAACAGCCGCTGCAGGCTATGCTGGACCAGGCGCGGGATGGCGACCTCATCGAGCTTGTCCCCGGCGAATACAAGGGCGCGATCAGGATCGATCACCGCGTCGTGCTGGCCGGGCGGCCGGGTGCGGTGCTCGTCGGCGGCGGCGCCGGCAACGTTGTCACGGTGAATTCTCCCGACGTTACGATCCGTGGCGTGACCATCAGGGGATCTGGCCACGATCTGCAAACGATGGATTTGGGAATTTTTCTCGAGAAGACCGCGGAACGCGCGCTGGTCGAAAACAATCGCTTCGAAGGAAACCTGTTCGGAATTTACGTCCACGGCGCGGCGGGTTCGCGGGTTGAGCGCAACATTGTCGAAGGCGTGCGCGGCGGGCGCCTCAATGAGGCCGGCAACGGCGTTTCGCTGTGGAATGCGCCCGATGTCACCATTGCCGAGAATACGTTCCGCTACGGCCGCGATGGCATCTTCACGATTTCCAGCCGCAAGGATCGCTTCATCAACAATCGCTTCGAGCAGGTGCGTTTTGCGGTACATTACATGTACACCAACGACAGCGAAGTGAGCGGCAATTTCTCGGTCGGCAACCACGTCGGTTACGCCATCATGTATTCGAACCGGCTCGTGATCCGCAACAACATCTCGGATCGCGACCGCGACTACGGTTTCTTGTTCAACTACGCCAATTATTCCGAAATAGACGGCAATCGGGCGGCCGGCGGCTCGCTCGACAACATCGCGACCAACCAGGACGAGGGTCCGGACGAAGAGCGGGCTATGGTGCCGGACGCAAAGTCGGCGCAGAGCCTTCGCCGCGGCCCGGAAAAATGCGTCTTCATCTACAATACCAACCACAACAAATTCCGGAACAACTGGTTCGAGGGCTGCGAGATCGGGGTCCATTTCACGGCCGGCTCCGAGGGCAACGAGATCACCGGCAATGCCTTTGTCGGCAACCGCAACCAGGTGAAATATGTTGGAACCCGCGATCTCGACTGGTCGAAGGACGGTCGCGGCAACTACTGGAGCGACAATCCGGCGTTCGATCTCAACGGCGATGGCATCGCCGACACCGCCTATCGCCCCAACGATCTGGTCGACCGAGTGTTGTGGACCGCGCCGGCCGCAAAGGTGCTGATCAATAGCCCCGCGGTACAGGTACTGCGCTGGGCGCAGGCTCAGTTTCCGGCGCTCTATCCCGGTGGGGTCGTCGATACACATCCGCTGATGGCGCCGCCGCCGAAGCCGTCGTCCAGTCGGAGCCTGAAATGACTGCCACCGTCTCCGTGAGCGGCGTGACGAAAAGCTTCCGCGCGGTGCGCGCGCTGCGGGACGTCTCGTTCGACCTCAGTCCCGGGCGGCTCAGCGCGCTGGTCGGCCACAATGGCGCCGGCAAGACCACATTGATAAAATTGATGCTGGGATTGATCCGCGCCGATCGCGGCGCGATCCGCGTGCTGAACGAGGACCCGGCGGCCGGCGAATTCTCGGCGCGACGGCAGCTTGGATATCTGCCGGAAAACGTCGCCTTCAACGCCGCGCTCACGGGGCGCGAAACGCTGGCATTCTACGCACGACTGAAGCAGATCAAGCCGGCGTCGGCATGGACGCTGCTCGACCGCGTCGGTCTGATGGATGCCGCCGATCGCAGGGTCGGAACCTATTCCAAGGGCATGCGGCAACGTTTGGGTTTGGCCCAGGCCCTTCTGGGCCGACCCCGGGTGCTGTTGCTCGACGAGCCGACAACGGGATTGGACCCGGCGCTGCGCCAGACGTTCTATGAAATCCTGAACGAGCTTCGGGACGACGGCGCCACCGTCTTGATCTCGTCGCACGCGCTTAACGAATTGGAGGACCGCGCCGAACACGTCCTGATCATGAACCGCGGCGTGCTGGTGGCGCAGGGGACCTTGGCGGAACTGCGCTCGATCTCGCAACTGCCGATCCGGGTGTCGATCGATCTCGTACCCGATCCGAGCGGCGTGCCCGCATGGATGAACGGCGAGACGCTCGCAACCCCGCACGGTCGAATCGTGCTGGTGCCCAATGAGACCCGCAAGATGGATTTATTGCGGGTCGCGGCCGGCGATCCGCGCGTCAAGAACATTGAAATCGCGGCGCCGACCCTCGACGATCTCTATGCTCATTTTCTTCAGGAGAATGCCGCGTGAGAACCATCGTCATCATCGCGGCCAAAGAGATCCAGGAAGGGTTGCGAAACCGCTGGGTTCTGGCAACCACGCTGCTGCTGGCCGCGCTCGCGCTGTCGCTGACGTTCCTCGGCAGCGCGCCGACCGGCAATGTCGGCGCCGGCGCGCTGGACGTGGTTGTCGTCAGCCTGTCCAGTCTCACGATCTTTCTGCTGCCGCTGATCGCGCTCTTGATTTCCCACGACGCGGTGGTCGGCGAGATGGAGCGGGGCACCATGATCCTGCTGCTGAGCTATCCGGTCGGCCGCTATCAGGTCATCCTCGGAAAATTCTGCGGGCATGTTCTGATCCTCGCCTTCGCCACCGTGATTGGCTATGGCGCGGCGGCGGCCGCCCTTGCCATCACCGGGGCCTCGGTGCTGGCGGCAAGCTGGTACGCCTTCGCCTCCATGCTCGGAACTTCGATCCTGCTCGGCGCGGTCTTCGTGGCGATCGGGTATCTGATCTCCAGCCTGGTCCGCGACCGTGGCACCGCCGCAGGCCTCTCGGTGGGCGTTTGGCTGCTGATGGTGCTGGTGTTCGACATGGCGCTGCTCGGCATCCTGGTGATCGATCAGGGGCGGTTTGTCTCGGCGCGCGTGCTCGAGGCGCTGCTGTTTCTCAATCCGACCGATCTTTACCGGCTGACCAATCTGACCGGGTTCAACGTCAGCCAGTTCTCGGGCATGGCCGGGCTTGCCGGGACCGCGAATGTGAGCATCGGTGCGTTGCTGGCGGGCCTGCTGGTCTGGATCGCGGCCCCGCTCGGGCTTGCGACCGCATTCTTTGCGCGGAGGGAATTATGATGCTGCGGATCGTCTGCATCTTGATGGCCGCTATCCTTCTCCAAGGGTGCAACCAGGATGCGACCAGTTCGGCCGTTCCGCCGCCGGTCGCGCTCGGCAGCGACGCGATGGGCGTGTTCTGCGGCATGAACCTGCTCGAACATCCCGGACCGAAAGGTCAGATCATCACGGCGAGCCGGATCGATCCGTTCTGGTTCACGTCGGTGCGCGACACCGTGGCATTCACGCTGATGCCGGATCAGCCCCGCGACATCCGGGCGATCTATGTCTCGGATATGGCGCGGGCGCCAAGTTGGGAGAATCCCGGTGCGACGAATTGGATCGACGCGCGCAAGGCGTTCTTCGTGATCGAAAGTCGCAAGCAGGGCGGAATGGGCGCGGCCGAAGCGGTGCCGTTCGGCAATCGCGCCGCCGCCGACGCTTTTGCCGCGGCCAACGGCGGCAAGGTTGTCACGTTTGCGGAAATTCCAAGCGCCTACGTGCTGGGCAGCGACACCGCCGGCGACCAGACCGAAAACTCCGACGTGCGTCTCAACTGACAAGGAGCGACCGATGCCAGATCGAAATCTCACGCGCCGACGCATGATTACCATTGTTGCGATGGCAGCCGGGTCGGCATTTCTGACCGGTGGCCGAACCGCACAGGCTGGCGATGCCGTGCAATGGCGCGGATCCGCACTCGGCGCGCAGGTCTCGATCGAGATTTATCACCCGGACCGCGCCGAAGCCGAACGTCTCGTCGAGTGGAGTGTCCAGGACGTGCGGCGGCTGGAGCAGCAATTCAGTCTGTACCGGGCCGACTCCGCGATCTGCAGCCTCAACCGCAGCGGCATTCTGGTTTCTCCGGACGCCGACATGGTAGCGCTGCTGAAGGCCTCGCTGTTCTTTGGCGATCTGACCGATGGCGCCTTCGACCCGACGGTGCAGCCGCTCTGGCAGCTTTACACTGAGCATTTCTCTTCAGAGAGGCCCGATCCGGAAGGGCCGTCGCCCGAGAGGTTGGCCGAAGCGCTGGCGAAAGTGGGGCATAGCGGCCTGCTTGTGAGTGCAGACCGAATAGCGCTGATCAAGCACGGCGCCGCAATCACGCTGAATGGCATTGCCCAGGGTTACGCCACCGACCGCGTCGTCGGCCGGCTCCGCAAAGCGGGCCTGTCGACGACATTGGTCGATATGGGCGAGATACGGGTGATCGGAGCGCGACCCGAGGGCATGCCGTGGCGTATCGGTCTCGCCGATCCCGACAAGGCCGGCGCGCTCACCGAAACCATCGACCTCGTCGATCGTGCCGTCTCGACATCGGCAGGCGCCGGATTCCGGTTCGACTCCAAAGGCCGGTTTACCCATCTGTTCGATCCAACGACAGGACGCAGCCCGTCGCTGTACAGCACCGTAAGCGTCATTGCGCCAACCGCCACCGAAGCGGATGCGCTTTCGACCGCATTCAGCCTGATGCCGGTGCCGCGGATCCGAAGCGTCGTGTCTATTCGACCAAATGTGCAGGCGCGCATTACCGATTTAAGTGGAACTTTGATCGTTTGTGATGCTTGAGTGATGCTGATCTGCCGACAGTCCGAACAATGGGATCGGCCTACCCGGTCCCCAAAGGGCCAACCGAGACAGGAGAATAGGATGCGAGGATTTATTCTTGTTGCACTGCTGGTGGTCGCCGGCGCCGGCGAAGCGAGCGCGCAAGATGCCGCCGCTGGCGAAAAGGTCTTTAGCACGTGCAAGCTGTGCCATCAGATCGGCGAGAACGCGAAGAATGCCGTTGGACCGGTTCTGAATGGCGTGATCGGACGCAAGGCAGGCACTGTTGCCGGTTATTCGTATTCCGACGCGAATAAGAATTCGGGCATCACCTGGGACGAGGCGACCTTCCGCGAGTACATCAAGGACCCGAAAGCGAAAGTCCCGGGTACCAAGATGGCCTATGCCGGTCTGAAGGACGAGCAAAAGATCAACGACCTGGTCGCTTTCCTCAAGCAGTTCGATGCCGATGGGAAAAAGAAATAGACCCGTTCAGGGTCAGCATTCTTCGCGCGTCTCGCCAGGTGCAACTTTCCATTCGATATGGCCACGAAACTACGATCGGAGCATTGCGGGCCTAATTTAGGCACCGGCAGTACGGCAATGCAGTACTGGCTCGAGGAAAAATCGACATAGGCGAGCTACATCAAGAAGCCAAAATTGGCTCAACCAGTTGAAAAGAAAGGAAAATGCTTTAGGTCTATCCCTTCGATTATTGTCGGTCCAGAAATCGGTTGGACCGACTTAATCTGCGAAGATCGATGAAAACGATATGTTAGACCACCGCTTTTCCGTGGCCCCCATGATGGATTGGACCGACCGGCATTGCCGCGTGTTCCACCGCCTGATGACGCGACGTGCCCGGCTTTATACGGAGATGCTGACGACCGGCGCCATCATTCATGGCGATCGCCGGCGCCTGCTTGGTTTCGATGCCAGTGAGCATCCGGTAGCGCTGCAGCTCGGCGGCTCGGATTCGCGCGATCTCGTCACCGCGGCGAAAATCGGCGAGGAGTTTGGCTATGACGAGATCAATCTCAATGTCGGTTGTCCGTCGGACCGGGTGAAGGACGGCCGTTTCGGCGCCTGCCTGATGGCGGAGCCTGCGCTGGTCGCCGAGTGCGTCGATGCCATGAAGCACGCGGTGCGCATTCCGGTCACCGTCAAGTGCCGGATCGGCATCGACGACCAGGATCCGGAAATCGCGCTGGATGCGCTGGCCCGCCGCGTGGTCGCCGCCGGCGCGGATGCGCTGATCGTCCACGCCCGCAAGGCCTGGCTCAATGGATTGTCGCCGAAGGAAAATCGCGACGTGCCGCCGCTCGACCACGATCGGGTCTACCGGCTGAAGGCCTCAATGCCTGACGTGCCCATCATCATCAATGGCGGCATCGCAAGCCTCGCCGAGGCCAAGCGGCATCTCGTTCATGTCGACGGCGTCATGCTGGGCCGTGCGGCCTATCAGGAGCCGTGGCGATTGCTGGCGGCTGATCCCGAGCTGTTCGGAGAAGCGGCGCCACACGCGACCATGAAGGACGTGTTCGAGGCTGTCATGCCCTATATCGAGGACCAGCTCGCGCAAGGCACGCGATTGCATTCGATCACGCGGCATTTTGTCGGTGCGTTTCACGGCGTGCCCGGCGCGCGGGCGTTCCGCCGTCACCTCGCCGAGAACGGCGTGAAGCCGGGCGCCGGCGTCAATGTGTTGCGCGATGCGATCGCGCTGGTCGAGGATCGTGTGGTGGCCGCATTGGCCGCGTGATTCCGATCGCTTCCGCAATCCCGATCGTCGCTACGATCAGGGATAGCCGTGCAGCATCAGCCGGTCGGCATGCACTTCCCAGCTTTCCAGCCGATCCAGAAAACTCATGCCGAGCAGATTGGTCTTCATCTGCCCGCGGGGCACCACCAGCGCCGGCACCGAGCGCTCCACGAGCTTGCCGATCGCCAGGCGGTCGAGCGTCAACCTTGCGGCTCGGGTATGTCCGCCGGCGGTCTCGACCTCGACGTCATATTCGAGCAACTCCAGCGGCAGTCCGGCGGCCTTTGCGGTCTCATAGGTCAGCACCACCGAGGTCGCGCCGGTATCGATCACCATCGGAGCGGGCACGCCGTTGATCCTGGCCTGCAGCGCGAATTCGCCGGTCTGTCCGCGCGAAATCTGCACGGCGCGCGCCGGCGCGTTAGGCCGTTTGCGCAGCAAGTCCGAAACCGTGTCGCCCGCTCGCGCGATCCGGTCCGGATCGCCATAGGCGACCACCGCGCCGGCCGTGGCTGCGAGCACGAGAAGAACGAGCAGAATCCGGCTCACGGCAAACCTCGCATGCAAGTGTGCGCGTGCGTCAGCCGGCGCGTGTGGTGGCCGTCATCTCGGGCCGAACCAGTCCGGCGTCGGCCATGCGCGTCGCAAGCTGCGCCATCACCGCCTGCCGCTCGATGCTCTCCATCCGGTGCCAGCGCGCGATCTCCGGTAACGTGCGCCCGCAGCCGAAACAGAGGCTGGTCCTGGGGTCGATCATACAAACTGCGATACACGGCGTTTCTTTGCTCATTGAGGGATAGTGAAACGGTTTCGGTGGTTTGCGCAAGCGCTCCAGCTACAATCCAGTGCCCGCGCTCATGATCGGCTTGTTGCGGGCACGCCGGCTCTCGAGGGCCGAGACGGTACCCGCCGTTTCCGGTTGCAGCGGCGGAGATTCTTCCGCCATCGGAGCCAGCGCCGACATCACGCGCTCCGGCGGAAAGGTAACGATGACCTCGGTGCCGATGCGAAGCTTCGATTTCAGCGTGAACGTGCCACCATGCATGTCGATCAGGCTTTTGGCGATCGGCAGTCCGAGCCCCGCGCCTTGCTCGGCGGACTTGATCGAATTGGAGCCCTGGCCGAACGACGCGAGCACGATCGGGATTTCATCTTCGGCGATGCCGGAGCCGGTATCCTTGACGCTGAGATATTGTCCGCCCGACGCAGTCCATCCGACCTTCAGCCAGATCTCCCCGCCTTGCGGGGTGAACTTGATGGAATTCGACAGCAAATTGAGCACGATCTGGCGGGTGGCACGCTCATCGCCCCAGATGCGCGGCATTCCCTGCTCGAACACCTCGTGAATGGTGATGCGGCGGCTGGAGGCGCGCAATTTCAGCAAGTGATGACAGTCGGCGACGACGTGCACCAGGGAAACCGCTTCCTCGTTGAGTTCGTACCTTCCGGCTTCGATCCGCGACAGATCGAGGATTTCATTGATGAGGTTCAAGAGATGCACGCCGGAATTATGGATATCCGCGGAATATTCCTTGTAAACCGGCACCGCGTGGCCGCCGAAAATCTCGCTCTTCATCACTTCGGAAAATCCGAGGATTGCATTGAGCGGGGTTCGCAACTCGTGGCTCATTTGCGCCAGAAACCGCGACTTGGCGACGTTGGCCGATTCGGCGCGATGCCGCGCCTCGTCGGAGATCGATTTGGCCTGCTCAAGTTCGCCGATCAGCGCATCCTTTTCGGCGCGGGCCTCCAGCGTCGCCAGTGTCGTCGAATGCAGACGGTGGGCGAGCAGCGCGAAATACCCTTCGGCGGCGAGGGCGAGCAATGCGAGCACGTAATTGTCGAATTTGCCGCTCAACGCGAAATTCAATGCGATCGCCGACGTTACCGGAGCGGTCGTCGCAAGGGCCGCGATCGGCAGGCTGGCCGCCAGCATGCTCGACACCGCGATCACCAGCAGCATCAGGAACATCATCAGCGTGTTGGAGACCACATCAAGGCCGGTGGGGTGGATCAGAACCGCCGTCCAGCACAGGCCGTACAGCAGATCGAGCAGGACAAACCGCGTTTGCCACTTGCGCGTTGGGGTGAGGGTGGGTGGCTCGGCCAGGAACCTGCTGCAACTGCGGATAATCGCGGCATGGATAAAGAGCATGCCGCAGGTCCAGGCGGCGGCCGACACCGGCTGCATCCAGAAACCGAACAAGAGGCCCGTCGCCACCACCAGCAGCATGACGACGTAGGATGCCGAGAGGCGGGTTTGGGCGTATTGCCGCAGCAGTTCGCGGTCGAAAGCCGGGCGGGTTCCTGAGGTCGACGTTAACCGGTCGCGAGCCTCGCGCACCCGCTGCGCGGCGGCGCGGCGATTATGGACCGGCGCTGCGATCGGCGTTTCGGCCGGAAGCTGCACGACTTCTGGCTTATCGGCGGGTTTACTCATCAAACAACACAAATCCTGCCCGCGAGCCGCGCGAGCTTTTGCACTGTCTATCTCTGGCGCTAAATCATTAAGAGGTGCCTTAAAGAGCTAAAGAATCCCGTTAACGGGAGGTTAAATTAACCAGTTCGGCCGGGTTCGCGTCAGCGCTCCAGCCGCGCCAGCAGGCTTGATGTGTCCCACCGCTTGCCGCCCAGCTTTTCGACTTCGGCATAGAACGCGTCGACCAGTGCTGTGACCGGAAGGCTGGCGCCGTTTCGCCGCGCTTCGGCGAGACAAATCGACAGATCCTTGCGCATCCATTCGACCGCGAAGCCGAAATCGAATTTCCCCTCGTTCATGGTCTTGTAGCGGTTCTCCATCTGCCACGACTGGGCGGCGCCCTTCGAAATGGTGTCGATGACGGCCTGGACGTCGAGCCCTGATTTTTTCGCAAAATGAATGCCTTCCGACAGGCCTTCGACCAGTCCGGCAATGCAGATCTGATTGACCATCTTGGTCAGCTGGCCGGAACCGGCGGGTCCGAGCCGCTTGCACATCCTGGCATAGGCTGACATCACAGGCTCGGCACCGGCATAGGCGTCTTCACTACCGCCGCACATCACGGTCAACACGCCATTTTCCGCGCCGGCCTGTCCGCCCGAGACCGGGGCATCGACGAATTTGAAGCCGCGTTTAGTCGCCTCGGCGTCGAGTTCGCGCGCGACCTCGGCCGATGCGGTGGTGTGATCGACGAAGGTCGCGCCTTTCTTCATGCCCGCGAATGCACCATTGGCGCCAAGCGTGATTGCGCGCAGATCGTGGTCATTGCCGACGCACGCCATGACAAAATCCCGGCCTTCGGCGGCGGCTTGCGGCGTCGGGGCCGTTTGTCCGCCGAATTTCTCGGCCCATGCCTTCGCTTTGGCGGGGGTCCGGTTGAATACCGTCACTTCGTGGCCACCTTTGGTGACGAGATGTCCTGCCATGGGGAAACCCATAACGCCGAGACCGAGAAAAGCGACTTTGGCCATGTTTTTAACCTTGGGGTTTTTGCCGGCTGACTTGAACGGGCCGGCCGGAATGCTGGAGACGGGACGGGGCTGGTTCGGTCCTCGAAACAGGTCCGTCGCAAGGTGCGGAGCCGGTTACAATAGACGCTGGATCATGAAGGGCAACGTCCGGATTTGGCGAGCCGGTATTGTTTTATGCTAGGACAGGGCTTCGACAACCGTGATTTCAACATCAAGGGAGTGGCATCGCATGAGTGTGGGCGTACTCGATCACTTCAACATCCGGACCCGAAAGCTCGCTGACACCGTTCAATTCTACCAGGACATCCTCGGCCTGACCAAGGGCGACCGGCCGAACTTCGCATTTCCCGGGGCCTGGATGTACAGCGAGGGCAAGGCGGTGGTCCACCTCGTCGATATCTCGCCGACGCCAGAGCAGCAGAAGCCGGATTCCGGCGTGGTCCACCATGTCGCTTTCGCAAGCCGGGATTTTGCCGGCATGAAGCGGCGGCTTCAATCCAAGGGCATGAAGTTCGATGTTCGGCAGGTGCCCGGCGGCGATCTCTGGCAGATTTTCGTCAACGACCCCAACGGGGTGATGATCGAATTGAACTATGAAGCCGCCAAGGAAACAGCCAGGGAAGCTGCCAAAGAAGCTGTCACGGAGCAGGGCTGAGGGAGGGGATCCCGTCCGGTTGCGCGGGCCTGATGCACGGTAACGGCGGTATCCTTTGCCAAGGGATCGCTCTATGTGTCGCCTCGGGTGTCGCACGAGAGCGTTTTCGAGCGAAGTGGATGCCGGTTCGCGTCGAGAAAACGCGTCAAAACAAAAGACTAGAGCGTCGGTTCTGATTCAATCAGAACCGATCGTGCTCCAGAATATCGCTATCAGGAGATACGCCTTGAGCGTGACGCAACAGCAGGTTCTCGATGGTCTGGCCAAGGTAATGTCGCCGCGCGGCGTTGCCTTGCGCAACGCCGGCGTGTTGTCGGCCATCACGGTCAACGACGGCAAGGTATTTTTCTCGATCAATGTCGACGCTGCCGAGGCCCGCGCCTGGGAAAGCACGCGGGCCGAAGCCGAGGCTGCGGTGCGCGCCATTCCCGGCGTCACCGTCGCCATGATCGCGCTCACCGCTGAACGCAAGGCGGGTGCCACGCCGCCGCCGCCGCCGCCGCCGCATCGGCATGCGCCCGGTGTGCCGCACGTTTCGTCGCATCGGCCGCCGCAAAGCCCCGTGTCACCGATGTCGAAGCAGTCGGAGATTCCCGGCGTCGCCGCTGTGATCGCGGTCGCCTCCGGCAAGGGCGGCGTCGGAAAATCGACCACGGCGCTCAATCTGGCGCTCGGCCTGCGCGATCTCGGTTTGCGCGTCGGGTTGCTCGACGCCGATATTTACGGACCGTCGGTGCCGCGCTTGACCGGTATTCGCGAGAAGCCGCAGTTGAACGACGACAAGAAGATGATTCCGATTCAGCGGTTCGGTCTTGCCATCATGTCGATCGGTTTTCTGGTCGAGGAAGATACCGCGATGATCTGGCGCGGACCAATGGTGATGTCGGCCATCACCCAGATGCTGCGGGATGTGGCGTGGGGCACGCTCGATATTCTCGTGGTCGACATGCCCCCCGGCACCGGCGACGCGCAGCTGACGCTGGCGCAGAATGTGCCGCTCAAGGGTGCGGTCATCATCTCGACGCCGCAGGATCTTTCCCTGATCGATGCGCGGCGCGGCCTCGCCATGTTCAGGAAGGTCAACGTGCCGGTTCTCGGTATTGTCGAGAACATGAGCTATTTCCAGTGCCCGCATTGCGGCACCCGGTCGGACATCTTCGGTCACGGTGGCGCGCGGCATGAGGCCGAACGGCTCGGAGTGCCGTTTCTAGGCGAGATCCCGCTGCATATGTCGATTCGCGTCACATCGGATTCAGGAACGCCGGTGGTCGAGAGCGAGCCCGATGGACCGCATGCGGCAATCTACCGCGCGATCGGCGCGAAGGTCCGCGATCAGCTTCAGGGCGTTATCGCCGCGGCCTGAGCCTGTTTCCCGGGCTCATTCGACTTTCGTTTAAACAGTGCAGTCATGCCTTTGTTGCCTTTTTTGCAACTCCACTTCCGTGTTAAAGCCCCCGCCAACGCGACCTGCGGCCGATGCGCAAAATCGCTCCGCCCAAGAAAAGCTGCAGAAATACGGGAAACGGCCGAAGCCAAGGAGATGTCTGAATGAAGCGTCGTGATTTTTTGAAGGTTTCGGCAAGCGGTGCGGCCGTGGCCGCGGTGGCCTCGCCGGCGATCGCGCAATCCGCGCCCGAGATCAAATGGCGCATGACGTCCAGTTTTCCGAAATCGCTAGACACGATTTATAACGGTGCCGTGGAGTTTTCCAAATACGTCGCCGAAATGACCGACAACAAGTTTCAGATCCAGGTCTTTGGCGCCGGTGAAATCGTGCCGGGCCTGCAGGCGCTCGATGCGACCTCCAACGGCACCATCGAAATGAGTCACACCGTCTCCTATTACTATGTCGGCAAGGATCCGACCTTTGCGATCTATTCCTCGGTGCCGTTCGGCCTCAATGCGCGGATGCAGAATTCCTGGTGGTACCAGGGCGGCGGTATGGAGCTCGGCAACGAGTTCTTCAAGAAATTCGGCGTGATCGGTTTCCCCTGCGGCAACACCGGCACCCAGATGGGGGGCTGGTTCCGCAAGGAGATCAAGACGGTTGCCGATCTTTCCGGACTGAAGTTTCGCATCGGGGGAATTGCCGGCCAGGTATTGCAGAAGGTCGGCGTCGTGCCGCAGCAGCTCGCCGGCGGCGACATCTACCCCGCGCTTGAGAAAGGCACCATCGATGCGGCCGAGTGGGTCGGGCCGTATGACGACGAGAAGCTGGGTTTTCAGAAGGTCGCGAAGTATTACTATTATCCCGGCTTCTGGGAAGGCGGCCCGATGGTTCACGCCTTCTGCAATCTCGAGAAGTGGAATTCCCTGCCCAGGAATTATCAGGCGATCATCACCAACGCGACCGCGAATGCCAACGCCTGGATGGCCGCGCGCTATGACATGGAGAACCCGGCGGCATTGAAGCGCCTGGTCGCGGGCGGTACGCAGCTTCGTCCCTTCACCAACGAAGTGCTGGAAGCCTGCCTGAAAGCAACCAACGAATTGTGGGGAGAGATTTCCGCCAAGAACGCCGACTTCAAGAAATCGATCGACGCGATGCAGGCCTATCGCTCCGACCAGTATCTGTGGTGGCAGGTTGCCGAATATACCTTTGACAGCTTCATGATCCGTTCGCGCACGCGCGGCTGATCAGGCCCCAAGCGACCCGGCCAAGCCCGGTCTCCGCGAGGAGGCCGGGCTTTTGCATTGCGGGACGCCAGTTCATCATGGAAATCCCGAACCGGATGCTCCATGCTTGCCCCAAGCCTCGCAACGAAGGCCATCGGCGCATTGCCAAATGGGGGATTCGATGAAACGACGAGACTTTATCAAGGTCACAGGTCTGGGTGTCGCAGGTGCTGCCACCATCGCCGCGCCGGCGATTGCGCAGTCGATGCCGGAGATCAAATGGCGCATGACGACAAGCTGGCCGAAGTCGCTGGATACGCTGCATGGCGGCGCCGAGCAGTTGGCCAAGGCGGTCGGCGAAGCCACCGATAATAAATTCCAGATCCAGACCTTTGCCGCCGGCGAAATCGTTCCCGGCCTGCAAGTCCTCGATGCCGTGCAGAACGGCACCGTCGAACTCGGGCATACCGCGTCATATTACTATTTCGGCAAGGATCCGACGTTTACCTTCGGCTCCTCGGTGCCGTTCGGGCCCAATATGCGGCTGAACCAGGCCTGGTACACGCTGGGCGGCGGCAAGGAGGCACTCAACGAGTTCTACAAGAACTACAACGTCACCTCGTTGCTCGCGGGCAACACCGGTTGCCAGATGGGCGGCTGGTTTCGCAAGGAGATCAACACCGTCAACGACCTGCAGGGACTTAAATTCCGCATCGGCGGTTTTGCCGGCCGCGTGATGCAGAAGCTGGGCGCGGTGCCGCAGCAATTGTCCGGTGGCGATATCTATCCTGCGCTCGAAAAGGGCACCATCGACGCCGCCGAGTGGGTCGGTCCGTATGACGACGAGAAACTCGGCTTCTACAAGGTCGCGCCGCATTACTATTATCCGGGATGGTGGGAAGGCGGTCCGATGCTGCTCGTCATGGTCAATCTCGACAAATGGAACGCGCTGCCGAAATATTATCAGAATATTCTGGAGCAAGCCGGTCACTACGCCAACAACTGGATGATGGCGAAATACGACGCGGTCAATCCGATGGCGCTGCGCAAGCTGCTCGCCGGCGGCGCCAAGCTCCACGCATTCTCGCCGCCGATCATGGAGGCGAGCTTCAAGGCGGCCAAGGAATTGCACAGCGAGGTCGCCGCGACCAACGAGAATTTCAAGAAGGTCTACGAGTCCATGACCGCCTTCTCGAACAACGGATACCAATGGTTCCAGGTCGCCGAACTCGGCTACGACATCTTCATGGCGCGTCACGCCCAGGGCTGATCACGACCGCCCAAATTGAAAGACCCCGGGCCAAAGCTCCGGGGTTTTTATTTGCGGTAGCACTGATTGTTACTGCTTTGCCGGCGGACCGAAGTCGAGCGGCGGAGCTTCCATTTGAGGAACCTCGATCTTGATCTTGTTCAGATCGACGTTCACGGGCTTGTCGAGCAGGCCGGTGACCGTGATCGGGAACGCGATCACCAGCACCACCATGATCACCTGCAATCCGACCCAGGGCAGGGCGCCCCAATAGATGTCGGAGCTCTTGACCTCTTTCGGCGCGACCCCGCGCAGATAGAACAGCGCGAAGCCGAACGGCGGATGCATGAACGAGGTCTGCATGTTGACGCAGAGCATGACGCCGAACCAGATCAGCGCGGCATCCGCACCCACGACCGGCGCCAGGATCTTCTGCGCGATCGGCGCGATCATCGGCAGAATGATGAAGGCGATTTCGAAGAAATCCAGAAAGAACGCCAGGAAGAAGATGAACAGGTTGATGAAGATGAGGAAGCCCCAGGCGCCGCCCGGCAGCGACGTCAGCAGATGCTCCAGCCACACGCCGCCGGAAACGCCGAGAAACACCACCGAGAAACAGGTCGACCCGATCAGAATGAACACCACCATCGTGGTGATGCGCATGGTCGTCTCGTAGCCCTGCTTGATCAGGTTGCGCAGCTCGGGGATGCGAACGGCCTCGAGGCAGATCCACACCACGGCGAAATAGGTGACGGCGAATGCGGTCTTGAAGATGATGCCCTCGGTCAGGAAGATGCCGACCATGGTGCCGATGCCGCCGGCGATCACGCCGACGATCAGGATCTTGCGGCCCGTGGTGCTGAAGTCCTTGGCGTGGATCGCGGCCAGCACGATGGCGCCGACCGCGCCCATGGCGCCGGCTTCGGTCGGGGTTGCGAGACCCATCATCATGGTGCCGAGCACGACAAAGATCAGCACCGCCGACGGGATGATGCCAATCAGGCATTTGCGCCACAGCGGCCATCCGGTCAGCGTCAGCGCCGTTTTCGGCACCGCCGGCACATGATCCGGCTTGAAGATGCCAAGCAAAAACGTGTAGCCGGCAAACAGGAAGATCTGGAACACCGACGGGCCCCATGCACCGAGATACATGTCGCCGACCGATTTGCCGAGCTGGTCGGCCAGCACGATCAAGACCAGCGACGGCGGCACCAGTTGCGTGATGGTGCCGGATGCCGCCAGCACGCCGGTGATGTAGCGGATGTTGTAGCCATAGCGGATCATCACCGGCATCGAGATCAGCGCCATGGCGATCACCTGTGCCGCCACCGTGCCGGTGATGGCGCCGAGGATGAAGCCGACCAGGATGACCGAATAGCCGAGGCCGCCGCGGATCGGGCCGAACAACTGGCCCATCGAATCCAGCATGTCCTCGGCGAGGCCGCATCGTTCCAGGATCGCGCCCATGAAGGTGAAGAACGGAATCGCCAGCAACAACTCGTTGGAAAGAACGCTGCCGAACACCCGGCCCGGAATCGCCTGCAGGAAATTCAGGTCAAAGAAGCCAAGATGAATGGCGAGAAACCCGAACGACAGCCCGACGGCCGCGAGCGTAAACGCCACCGGGAAGCCGATCAGCATCGCCAGAACCAGGCCGCCGAACATCATCGGCGGCATCATTTCCAGCGTGATCATTGCGTCGGTCTTTCGTACTTCGCCTCGATCGTGACCTGGCCCTGAAGCGCTGCAATGCGTTTGATGACCTCCGAGACGCCTTGCAGTGCCAGCATCACGAAGCCGGAGGGGATCACGAATTTGATCGGCCAGCGGATCAGGCCGCCGGCATTGCCCGACATTTCGCCGACGGCGTAGGCCTGATGGAAGAACGGCCAGGACAGATAGCTGAGCAGCAGGCAGGCCGGGATCAGGAAGAACAGCGTGCCGATCAAATCGAGCCAGAGCTGGCCACGCTCGGAGAGAAACAGATAGAAGATCTCGACCCGGACATGCTCGTTGCGCTTGAAGGTGTAGGAAGCGCCGAACATCACCAGGATGGCGAACATGTACCACTGCAGTTCAAGCCAGCCGTTCGAGCTGTATCCGAACGCATAGCGGATCATGGCATTGCCGGCGCTGACGATGCAGGCGGCGAGCACCAGGAAATTGCAGACGTAGCCTATCTTCTCATTGATCTGATCGATGGCAGCGCTGATCGCCAGCAATGGGCGCATCGTGTTTTCCCGGGCGGTCGGCATCAGGGCAGGCCGATTGCTGCAACGGGAATCGCTTCATCGCCGCGCGCTAAACGCGTGGCGGCAAAACTCAACTGCACACGGCTCATCTGCAGCAGCGATTGCAACGATAGTCCCCCCGTTTTGCCTCCGCCGTCTTGATTGCACCTGTCAGATGCAGCGGCTTACCAGCCAAGCCGGCATGAAAGCAGCCGCACCATTTCAGCGCGTCAGGGCGGCGTCAATTGGAAAATGGCCGATTCACTCGGAGGGTCAAGCGGTTGCGGGGCTCGACAAAATCGACGGCGGCAAACTTCAGCCGCCGGTGACGCTCATATGGCGGCTGACGCTCGGGCGGTTGTGCCTGCGATCGATGATGAAGTCATGGCCCTTTGGCTTCAAGCCGATCGCCCGGTCGATCGCCTCGCTGAGCAGCTGATCGTCAGCGGAGGCCCGCAGCGGCTTGCGCAAATCGGAGGCATCCTCGTGGCCGAGGCAGGTATGCAGCGTGCCGGTACAGGTGATCCGCACCCGGTTGCAGGACTCGCAGAAATTATGGGTCATCGGCGTGATGAAGCCGAGCTTGCCGCCGGTTTCGCCAACATGCACATAACGCGCAGGCCCGCCGGTGTCGTCGGCAAGGTCGGTCAAGGTGTATTGCTGGCCGAGCCGCGCTCGCAGCAGCGACAGCGGCACATACTGGTCGATGCGGCCTTCGCCGATGTCGCCCATCGGCATCACCTCGATCAGCGTCAGCGCCATGCCCTTGCCGTGCGCCCATTCCATCAGCGACGGAATCTCGTCCTCGTTGGTGTTCTTCAGCGCCACCGCATTGATCTTCACCGCAAGCCCCGCGGCGCGCGCCGCCTCGATGCCATCAAGCACCTTGTCGAGATCGCCCCAGCGGGTGATGGCGCGGAATTTCGCGGGATCGAGCGTGTCCAGCGATATGTTGATGCGGCGGACCCCGCAGTCCCGCAACTCGCCGGCGAAACGCGAAAGCTGCGAGCCGTTGGTGGTCAGCGTCAGTTCATCGAGCGCGCCGCTGCGAAGATGGCGCGACAGCGAGCGCACCAGCGACATCACATTGCGCCGGACCAGCGGTTCGCCGCCGGTGAGTCGCAGTTTTCGCACGCCCTTGGCGATGAATGCTGAACACAGCCGATCGAGTTCCTCGAGCGTCAGCAGATCGGCCTTGGGCAGAAAGGTCATGTCTTCCGACATGCAATAAAGGCAGCGAAGATCGCAGCGATCCGTGACCGATACCCGCAAATAGCTGATCGACCGGCCAAACGGGTCGGTCATCGGACGGGCAGGGCTGAGCAGAGCGCCGTTCATTCGAATGTGCCTTTCGGCGCGGCAGCCGTGACGTCAGGGAGCGGCGCGCGCGACCGCAATGTAGGCACGTTGCGACCCCGGCACAATCGGCACCTTTGTCTGGTGCCGTTGTGTGGTGCAGTGCAAGCAATCAGCGGGCGGGCGGCGGCGCGGGCGGCGGTGGTGCGGCCGCCGGAGCCGGCGCGGCCGCAGGCGCTGGCGCCGGGTTGGGGAACGGCGATTCTGCGGCAGGCGGGGCCGCGGCAGCCTTGGCCGGCTTCGGTCTCGGCCGGTGCATTTTCTTCCGGGCCGGCTTCGGCGGCGGGCCGATGCGCTGAAGTTCGGCGACGATCGGATTGGGATCAATCCTGGCCGAGCCATCGCCGCGGATCACGTGTGCCGGGACGGTGGCCGGCTGGAACTTGTCCATCGTGTAAGTGACGGTAAAATCGCTTCCCTCAGGCAGCGGGATGTTCGCCGAGCAGGGCGTCCTGCAACCCGGTCCGAGGGAAGTGCGGGCATCGGCGCCCGGCGGTGTCGATTCCAGTTGGACCTGCATGACCGGCGGGGCTGATTTGAAAGCGTCCCACGAAAAGGAGGAGCAGCCGGCAAGGCTTAATCCTGCTGCGGCAATCACGATAACCCGACGCATGATCCATCCGTCCGTAGTGCGGCAAACCGCCGCAATCCCCATTTTCGACCATAGGAGCGTCGGGAGAGCCGCGCAATCGCGCGGAACCCCATCGTTAAATAATGGTTAACGCCGGATCAGGTCTCCATAAAATACGTCAATGACATCAAAATCTTAAGAGGCGCTCCGGTGAAGGATCAGGCTCTCCACAGCGGCCGGCAGCTCGTTCATATGGCCGATCAGCCGGTCTGGCTTGAGGTCGGCGATGGGAACATCGGTGTAGCCGAATTCAACGCCGATCACGGGAATGCCGGCGCGGCGGGCGACGCCGATATCCGGACCGGCGTCCCCCACCATGATCGTCGTGGACAATTGTCCGCCGGCCCGCGCTACGGTCTGCTGCAGGATGGCCGGGTCAGGCTTCGAAATCCCGAAGGTGTCCGCGCCGCAAATCGCTGCAAATCTTGCGCTCAATCCCAGCCGGTCGAGCAGCAGCTTCGACAGCCATTCGAGCTTGTTGGTGCAGAC
The DNA here is from genome assembly GCA_963727225.1 of uncultured Pseudomonadota bacterium. Lineage (GTDB taxonomy): Bacteria > Pseudomonadota > Alphaproteobacteria > Rhizobiales > Xanthobacteraceae > Bradyrhizobium. The sequence goes on from CAVSFN010000017.1 coordinate 259,005, forward strand.
CGCAAAGCGATATCCGTTCGCCTGGAGATCATCGAGCGCGCTTTCCAGCCCGTCGAACGGACGCGAGGCGTCGGCGATATGCGCCGCATAATATTCGATGAAGTCGTCGGTGAGCCGGGTGATGTCTTTGGGGCTGTCCGAGCGGCCGTCCTGTTCGAGGCCGCGCTCGATCAGCCGGCGGGCGCCGGCGCCGATCATGGTGCGCGCGGACTCGAGCGGCACCGGGGGCAGACCTTCGCGGTCGAGAACGAAGTTGAGCGCGCTGATCAAATCGGGCGCGGTATCCACCAGTGTGCCGTCGAGATCGAATACAACAGTGCGAACGGAATTCATCGAAAATCGCTACCTGTCCTCGTACAATCATGCAAGCAGGAGATGACAGGCATTTGCCGTTTGGCGAAATCGCAGGGGAGACAGGGGGAGATATGCAGGATCTTTCCGGCAAGACAGCGTTCGTAACCGGCGGGGCCAGCGGGATCGGACTGGCGTTCGGCCGGGCCTTCGCGGAGGCGGGCATGAAGGTGATGCTCGCCGATATCGAGCAGGAAGCGTTGGCGGCCGCCGTCAAAGGCCTAGACGACGTCGGGCCGGGTGTGCGCGGCGTCATCTGTGACGTCGCCGATCCCGCCAGCGTCGAGCAGGCTGCCAGGGCCTCCTACGATGCGTTCGGAAATGTCCATGTGGTATGCAACAATGCCGGTGTCGCCGCTGCCGGCGGAATCGACAATATCTCGCTCGACAACTGGCGCTGGGTCCTCGACGTCAACCTGATGGGCGTTCTTCACGGCATCCGTACCTTTCTTCCGCATATCCGTGCGCACGGCGAAGGCGGCCACATCGTCAACACCGCTTCGATGGCGGGAATGAATGCGGGGCTCGGCTTTAGCCCTTACGTGGCGAGCAAGTTCGCGGTGGTCGGCATGTCGGAGGGGCTGGCGATGCAGCTCAAGCCGTTGGGCATTGGCGTGAGCGTGCTCTGTCCCGGCTATGTCCGCACCCGCATCGGCGAGAGCGGGCGCAATCGGCCGGCGCGCTATGGAACGACGCAAACGCCGGATCCCGAAAGCCCGGCCGGCTTGCTCCTAGCCTATATTGCCGAACGCCTGCAGTCCGGGCTAGCGCCCTCGGAGGTCGCGGCGCGGGTTCTCACCGCGATTCGCAAGGACGAACTCTATGTGTTCACGCATCCGGAAATGCGCGGCGAGGTGGAGGAGCGGTTTGCGGCCGTCATGGCGGCGATGAACGAAGCATAAAAGTCGTCAATTGCCGCCAGTATGGCGCTGTTCCTCGCCGTAAAACGACGCTAGATATGCCCCGCCGCCAGCGTCGGCGGCTCCAGGGGCATCGCTCGCGTGAATATGGACGAATTGAAACGGCAGGCGGCAGGCCGCGCGCTCGAATTCGTGCGCGACGGCATGAAGCTTGGCCTCGGCACCGGTTCGACCGCGAAGCATTTTGTCGAGCTTCTGGGGATGCGGGTTCGCGACGGGCTCGATGTCATCGGCGTGCCGACATCGGAAGCCACCCGCGCCGATGCGATACGCTGCGGCATTCGCCTGACCACGCTGGACGATATCGATCGGCTCGATCTCACCGTCGATGGCGCCGACGAGATCGATCCCGCGCTCAATCTCATCAAGGGCGGCGGCGGCGCCTTGTTGCGCGAGAAGATCGTCGCCACGGCGTCGGACCGGATGATCGTGATCGCCGACGAGTTCAAATGGGTCGAGACGCTCGGCCGCTTTCCGTTACCAGTCGAGGTGATTCCGTTCGGGCTGGCGGCGACGCAGCGCGCCATCGCCGGGGCCTTTGCCGAAACCGGCGTCTCCGGCCAAATGGTGGTCCGAAAGGCCAGGGACGGTCACGTTTTTGTCACCGATGGGGGCCACTGGCTCGTCGATGCCCATCTGGGACGAATAACCGACCCTCCGCGCCTCGCGACATTGCTGGCCGCGATACCAGGCGTCGTCGAGCATGGGCTGTTTATTGGCGTTGCGAGCACCGCCATGCTGGCAGGCTCTCAGGGAATTCGTGTGGTTGAACGGCGGTAAATCCGCCATCGAGGAGCGTTGCAATGAAGTGGCTTTCAAAGATTTTCCCGGCCGCGAGCCTTGCGTTGGTTCTTGCGCTGGGATTGGCGCTCGGCGCCGTTCCAGCCACGGCGCAGCAGCAACCGCAGCAGGCGCCCGTGCTCAAGCCGGCTTCGCCGGGCGCTCTGGCGGCGGCCCGGGAAATTCTGACCATGAAGAATGTCCGCGCGATTTATGCCAGTGCGGTGCCGAGCATTGTGCAGAGAACCAAGGATACCCTGCTGCAGAGCAACCTCAACTACCAGAAGGATCTCGACGAAGTGGCCGTGCTGGTCGCCCAGAAGATGGCCGGCCGCGAGAACGAAATCGGCGAAGGGATGGCGAATGTTTACGCCAACGAGTTCACCGAGCAGGAACTGAAGGATCTGGTGGCATTCTACAAGTCGACGCTGGGCCAGAAGCTGCTGTCGACCGAGCCCAAGGCCATTCAGATGAGCATGGGATATATGAACCAGTGGGCCCAGGCTTTTGCGGATCAGGTCAGCGGCGAATTCCGCGCCGAGATGCGCAAGCGCGGCAAGCAGATGTGAGGATATGATCTGATTTCGATCGGAGCGGATATGGCTGAGTTCGACGTCGATCTTTTTGTCATCGGAGGCGGTTCGGGCGGGGTGCGCGCGGCGCGGATCGCGGCCGGTTATGGCGCGCGGGTCATGATCGCCGAAGAGTACCGGATGGGCGGCACCTGCGTGATCCGCGGCTGCGTGCCGAAGAAGCTTCTGGTCATGGCCTCGCACGTTCACCAGGAGATCGAGGACGCCGCCGGCTTCGGCTGGAGCATTCCGCCGGCGACCTTCGACTGGCCGACTTTGATTGCCAACAAGGACAAGGAGATCGCCCGGCTGGAGGCCGCCTATACCACGAACGTGGAAAAATCCGGCGCCCGCATTGTGAAGACCCGCGCGGTGCTCGAGGACGCGCATACCGTCCGGCTCGGGACCGGCGAGGTTGTCCGGGCAAAAATGGTGCTGATCGCGACCGGTGGCGCGCCCAATCATGGCGCGGCGATCCCCGGCATCGAGCACGTGATCTCATCCAACGAGGCTTTTCATCTGGCCGCACTGCCGAGGCGCATCCTGATTCAGGGCGGCGGTTATATCGCGCTGGAATTCGCCGGCATTTTCGCAGGGCTCGGCTCCGATGTGACGGTGGTCTATCGCGGCGACAATATCCTGCGTGGCTTCGACGAGGACGTGCGCAGCCATTTGCGCGGCGAGATGGAAAAGGCCGGCATCACCATTCTCACCGGCTGCACGGTCAGCAAGGTCGACAAGCACGGCCGTGAATTCACCTCGCATCTGTCCAGCGGCTCGAGCATCGCCTCCGATCAGGTGATGTTCGCGATCGGGCGGCATCCGAATGTCAGGGGATTGGGGCTTGAGAAAGCCGGCGTCGCCATTAATCCGCATAATGGCGGGATCACCGTCGACGGCTTTTCCCGAACCTCGGTGCCGAACATCTACGCGATCGGCGACGTCACCCATCGGGTCAACCTCACGCCGGTGGCGATCCGCGAAGGCCACGCCTTTGCCGATACGCAGTTCGGCAAGCGTTCGGTTGAGGTCGATCACGCCTACATTCCGACTGCGGTGTTCTCGCAGCCCGAAGTCGGCACGGTGGGCTTGACCGAGGCGGAGGCGCGCGCGCAGTTCAGCCACGTCGATATCTACAAGGCGAGCTTCAGGCCGATGAAGGCCACGATGTCCGGCCGCGACACCCGCATGCTGATGAAGCTGGTGGTCGACGGCACCTCCGACCGCGTGGTCGGCTGCCACATCGTCGGCGATGGCGCCGCCGAGATGGTTCAGGTCGTCGCCATCGCCGTCAGGATGAAAGCCACCAAGGCCGATTTCGACGCCACCATGGCCCTGCACCCGACCGCCGCGGAAGAACTGGTGACGATGCGGACGCCGACCGCGCGGTATGTGCGCGAAGCGGCGGAGTGAATGATTGGACCGGACCCTCAATCATAGAGATGGAAGATGGATCTGACGATACTGCCGCGCAGCTGGACGCCTTACGCGCAGGCAGTTCTGCGTATTGTGATCGGTCTCTTATTCCTTCAGCACGGCCTCGCGAAGTTGATCGATTTTCCGCATATGGAAAATATCAAATCGACATTCGCCGTTTTCGGACATATGTCCGATGGCTTCAGGATCGCTGCAGGACTTATCGAAACTATCGGCGGTGTGTTGCTCACGATTGGATTGCTCACACGTCCGGTGGCATTTATCTTCTGCGGCTTCTCCGCGGTCGCCTACTTCACGGCCCATGCACCAGCGAGCTTCTTTCCCGCGCTGAACGGCGGAGAGCATTCGGTGCTCTTTTGCTTTGCCTCGCTGTTCCTCGCGGCGGCCGGTCCTGGAACTTGGGCGATCGACAGCCGTTAGGGTGGAGTAGCGTAGTTCGCCAAATCCTCTCGCCGTATGCTGTTCTTTGGCGGCGGGTCGCGCCGGAGCCTGTCATCGGGCCGCGCCTTGCGCGGACCGGTTGGCTGACCCTCCCTACGGCGGCCGGGGCTTGACATTCTGTGGAACCGGGCGCGCTCCAGCTTGTTAACTCCGGTTATGGCTGGGAAGAATCAGATGGCAAGGAAGGTTAATCGGAAGCGCGGCTTGTTCGAAAGCGAGCGCAGATTTCCGCCTGCTGGTTGAGGGGGTCATCGACTACGCCATCTATATGCTCGACCCCAATGGCATTATCAGCAACTGGAATGCCGGTGCCAAACGCATCAAGGGATACAACGCAGACGAAGTCGTTGGCCAGCACTTCCAGATGTTCTATTCCCGGGAGGATCGCGAGGCGGGATTGCCTGCGCGTTCCCTCGAAACGGCTCGGGAAGACGGAAAGTTCGAGGCCGAGGGGTGGCGCGTGCGCAAGGATGGCTCGAAGTTTCTCGCGTCGGTTGTCATCGACGCCCTCTATGAGGAGAATGAGCTCGTCGGCTTCGCCATGATCACCCGCGACATTACCGAGCGAAACAAGGCCGCCGACGCCCTCAGGGAGAGCGAGAGACATTTCCGCCTGCTGGTGAATGGCGTCACCGATTATGCGCTCTTCATGCTCGATCCCGCTGGCGTGGTTACCAACTGGAACCCCGGTGCTCAGCGCATCAAAGGTTACCTGCCGAACGAAATCATAGGGCAGCACTTCTCCCGCTTCTACTCCAGTGCCGACCAGGCCGCCGGCCGGCCTGCGCGTGCGCTCCGGCTTGCACTGGAAAGCGGTCGCTACGAGGAAGAGGGCTGGCGCGTTCGCAAGGACGGTACCTTCTTTTGGGCAAGTGTCGTCATTGATCCGATACGAGATGACGAGAACAGGCTTATTGGCTTCGCCAAGATCACCCGTGACATCACCGAGCGTCGCGAAGCCCATCAGGAGATGGAAAAACTCCAGCTAAGACTGGCTCAGTCGCAAAAGCTTGACGCATTGGGGCAGCTTACCGGCGGCGTGGCGCATGACTTCAACAATCTTCTCATGGTCATTACAGGCAGCCTCAATGCGTTGAAGAAGATGGTGGGAGACGATCCGAAAGCGCTCCGTGCGGTCCAGGCCATCGATACGGCTTCTCAACGAGGGGCCGCGTTGACCAGCCAGCTTCTGTCATTCGCTCGCCGGCAGAGCGTCAATCCCCAGACCATCGACGTGCGCGACAGCATCTTCTCGGTGCGTGATGTTCTTGACACGGGGCTCGGCAGTGCCATCGAACTGCAAATCGAGGCAGACAACGGCATATGGCCGATCAAGGTGGATCGCGCCGAGTTCGAAACGGCGCTGGTCAATCTGGTCATAAATGCGCGCGATGCCATGCCGCAGGGCGGCAATGTGACGGTTCAAGCCAGGAATGTTTTCGTGGACGACGGCGTCACCAAGGGCGATTTTGTTGCCATCAAGGTCAGGGACACCGGCACCGGCATTCCCGACGACGTACTTGCAAAGATATTCGATCCGTTTTTTACCACCAAGCCCATCGGCAAGGGAACCGGTCTGGGACTTTCGCAGGTCCACGGTTTTGTTCATCAGGCGGGTGGCACGATCGCGGTCGACAGCGAACTGGGCAAAGGTACGTCGTTCACTGTCTGCCTGCCGCGCAGTACAGCGGCCTTGACGAGGCGGCCGGAGCAGTTGAGCCATCGTGGCACCGGCACCGTCCTGCTGGTCGAGGACAATCCGGATGTAGCGAACGCATCCACAGGTCTGCTGGAAGAACTCGGCTACGCTGTTCGCTGGGCGTCGGATGTCGACTCGGCCCTCAGCGAAATCGCCGCCGATGGCATCGATCTTGTTCTCAGCGACATCGTGATGCCGGGCAAGATGGACGGGCTTGCGCTGGCACGCATACTAAAACAAAAACACCCTGCACTGCCAATTCTGCTGGCCACCGGGTACAGCGAAGCGGCGCGAAATGCCGCAGCGGAATTTCCGATACTTCGCAAGCCCTATCAGATTCACGAGTTGAACGAAGCGCTGTCGCGCCTCGGCAACGATCGATGAAGATGGGCTTATCCTGAAGAAGACGCCAAGGCGGCTTCTGTGCCGGTCAAGGCACGTGAGGCATTGGCGAGCAGGCGATTGGTCGTTAGCTGAAGGAAGTAGAACGCTATTCCCGGATTTTGATAGCAGATTTGCGCCAGCTCAGCCTTCGCTGATCCAGAGAAGATCGACATCCGTTGATGGACGTCACATCTTCATGCCTTTCATGTTTGTGGGCGCTGGTTTGTTCCTGGTCTTGGGCGGCGCTTGCGTCGCGCCGTCCTGACTCGGCGGTTTTGCGGCCGGCGTATCGATCTCGTACGCGACCGTGCCGGCCGGATTCTTGTAGGGACCCGGATCGCTGTAATCGTCGTGCGCCATGTCCTCACGGATCTTCATTGCCGTAAACATGCCGCCCATTTCGATCGGACCGAATTGGCCCGCGCCCGTCATCATCGGCAGCGTGTTGTCAGGCGCCGGCATTTCCATCTCGCCCATCGCCATGCCGGTCGATCCCATCACCATGGCATCCGGCGCCATCTTGCCGACGACGCGCGCAAGATCTTTTTTCGACACGCCGATGAAGTTGCGCATGTCATGTCCCATCGCATTCATCGTGTGATGCGCCTTGTGGCAGTGAAGGGCCCAATCGCCCGGATTATCCGCCAGCACGTCAAACGCGCGTATCGCGCCGACAGGAATGTCGATGGTGACTTCCGGCCATTGCGCGCTTTCCGGCACCCACCCGCCATCGGTGCAACTGACGGCAAAGCTGTGTCCATGCAGATGGATCGGATGATTGGTCATCGAGAGATTGCCGACGCGAACCCGCACCCGATCGCCAAGGCGCACCGGCAGCGGATCGATGCCTGGGAACACGCGGCTGTTAAAGGTCCACATGTTGAATTCCGTCATCTCATTGACCTTCGGCAGCGAGGTGCCGGGGTCGATCAGATAGCTGCTCATGATGAAGACGAAGTCGCGATCGACCGCGCGGAACGACATGTCGCGCGGATGCACGATGAACATGCCCATCATGCCCATCGCCATCTGCACCATCTCGTCGGAGTGCGGGTGGTACATGAAGGTCCCGCTTTTCCGCAGCTCGAACTCGTAGACGAAGGTTTTGCCCGGCTCGATGTGCGGTTGGTTCAGGCCCCCAACGCCATCCATGCCATTCGGCACGATCATGCCGTGCCAGTGCACCGTCGTATGTTCCGGCAGCTTGTTGGTGACGAAAATACGCACCTTGTCGCCTTCGACCGCTTCGATCGTCGGACCCGGCGCCTGGCCGTTGTAGCCCCAGAGGTTCGCCTTCATGCCCTGCGCGAATTCCCGCACTACAGGTTCCGCCACCAGATGAAACTCCTTCCAGTCACCTTTCATGCGCCAGGGCAGCGTCCAGCCATTGAGGGTGACGACCGGCCGGTAATCCGGACCGCTGGAGGGATGCAACGGCGGCTGCATGACAGCCTTATCCATGATCGGCGCCTCGGGAATGCCGGCGGCCTGCCCACGTCCCATGACGGTGCCGGCGCTGATAAGCGCCGCGGTGCCTATAAATTTCCTGCGCGAAAACATGACGTGCTCCTTTGCTATTGACCGGCACCGGATGCTCGTGCGCCCGCGCCTGACGTTTGCGCGCCGGCGCTCGCCCCGCCGCCATTGATGGCGGTCCGCAGGTCCGATTGAGCGTTCCAGAAATTGCGTTTGGCCTCGATCGCCAGGCGTTGTGAGGTGAGCCGCTGGCGGGCTTCGGCCACCAGCGCAAAAATATCCACCTGCATGCTCGAGAAACGCAGCTGCATTTCTTCGCTGATGATCTTGCGCAGCGGCAAGACTTCGCGCTGGTACTGTCCGGCAATGTCGTAGGCCGAGCGATAGATGCGGTAGGCATCGCGCGCTTCGGAGCGTACATTGATCGCCTTCTCCGTCAGGCGATTGAACGCGGCGCTGTAGGTTTCGGACGCCTGGCGCACGCGTACTTCGCCGCCGTCAAAGATCGGGATCTGGAACTGAATATCAAAGCCGCGTTCGCGAAATGGCGGCGTATCCGGATCTTTTGTCTTGCGATCGATGCCGGCGATCTGCAGCATCGTGACAAAGCGGGTGGCTTCGGTGAGGTTAAGCGCCTTGGCCAACGCGCCCAACTCCATGCGTGCGATCTGCAGATCGATGCGATGGGCGACGGCATCCGCCTCGACGAAAGGCTGCGCCGCCGGACGTCTTGGCAAGCCGGGTAAGCCATCGGGCAGGCGGAAATTGAGATCGCTGCCCCAAAGGCCCAGCAGACGCGCCAGCTTTTCGCGCGCGCTGGAGGCCTCCTGCCGTACCGCGCCCAGGTCCGCCGTGGTCTCGGCGTAGAACACCTGTTCGCGGGCCTGATCGAGCTTGTTGACCGAGCCGGTTTCGCCGAGCTTTTTCGCCAACTGCGCCGTCGCCTCGGCCGTCGATTGCGCATCGGTCAGCAAAGCCGTCAGCTCGCTCGCCGCGACCGCCTGGTAATAGGCCCGCCTCACATCCGCCGCAAGCTGCAGGGTGACGAGCGCGGCGTGTAGCTGCGCCTGCTTAAATCGCTCGCGGGCAATCTCGGTTCTGAAGGGAAGAGTCGCCAGCGCCAGGATATCGCCCACCACCTGGCGCTCGATTTCATAAGCGCCGTCGCCGGCAATGCTGAAGATCGAGAACGCCGGATTTGGCGGCAAACTATCCTGAATAGCGTCGGCTTCCGCCAAAGCCAATTCGTTATAGGCCGCCTGCAGGCCCTTGTTGTTCAGCAGTGCCACCTGTACCGCCGTCTCGACATCCAGTTGTCGCTGCAACAGGCGATGCACCCGCCTGTCGACTTGCGCCGCGTCGTCCGCCGTGCGCACGAAAGCAACGTCTTTTTTGAGCGTTTGACCGCTCACATCCGCAACCAGGCCCATGCCGCTATCCGGCGAGAAGGACGCACAGCCCGAGAGCAGAACTGACAACGCGAGCGCGAAAGGTCTACCGGCCGCGAGGATCGAAAGCGGGGATCGGGCGTTCATCCGGCGCTCCTACTGATCGGTATTTGTTTGCGGCGCGACGCGGTCGTTCTGCTGGCGCCAGCTTGCCGGTGGAGACGGGCGCATCGCCCGATAGGTGGCGGTTGCGGAACGATAGGACACCGGCGGCACCGGTGCCCGCGCATTGGCTGGATCGGCGCCTCTTGGGAGCGCGGTCGGTTGGGCGCAACCAGCCAAAACGCCAATGGATGTGGCCAGCGCAAATGATTTGCATTTATGATGGTGTAGCGCTCGCACGGCCGCTTTCACGGCCACGAGCTTCGCCTTAAGCTGCGAAAGCATGAGACATTTCCAGTCTGTCGATGAAACAGGCTGGTCCTGGCGCGCGAGCGCCAGAACCGGTTTAGTCAGTCAGCTCTGGAAAATTGGCGGGCGATAAAGCCGCGGCGGCGCGCTACCCACCATCGCAAGGCTCGTCTCGTTGACGCGCAGCGAGACGAGCGGGACCGGTGGGATCATTTCCGTGGACGCCGCCTGCAACGCGGTAAGACACATCAATTCACAGCAGGAACCGCCAGCCGAGCTATGGTCCCCTCGTGGCGCCTTATCCGACATCAGATGGCTGGTATTCGCCGCCATCTGATGAATATGCGTATCACCATGTCTGACGTGCCTGGCATGTTGATGAGCACCGTCCGCACCATGGTTGTGAATGTGGGTCACAGCGCTTCATCAAGCAAAAGGCAATCAGGAGTTGACGCGCCAGGCAGCGCCAGCGCAATGGTCGGCGCCATGACGCACAGCAAATAAACCAACGCAACCGCGCAGCCTGCTCGCAATCGCTGAATTCTGGTTAAACTCACATTGAGCTCACGGCGGTTGACAGCCGATACTAGTGGCAAAGGCCGAAACTTCCAAGCTGGAACCAGCCGGGGATTTAACAGAGCGCTTGCCTTTTGCAGAAACTGGCGCATTACATTTGGTGGGATCGAAGGCGATGCCATCGACGTCGATCTGGAAGATTAGGAACGAAAATGAGCAACGACAATTCGCTTTCCTTATCGGAACTCAACGACCGCATCGCGATACTGCAGGACAATATGCGACAGTTGGTCGAACAGGCTGCTGGATCCTCCGGCGCACAGGATGAAGAACGAACATCCGAACGGATTGCTCAGCAGCAGGAGCAACTCGACAGGCTGGTCAAACAGCGTGACGCCATGTTGAAAAAATAGCAGCGAGGCGCGGACCAACATTTCGCTCCTGGGGGATACTGGAAGTCGCCTGGACGTTGCGGCTTGCGGTAGCGGCCATCCACGATTTGCCTGACGGGCAGTTTACTGATTTGCCTGTCCAGCCCCGTTTGCAAAAATATTTCGATTTCATATTTGCGCAAATCACCTGCATATCCGTAACCGTCTCATCCCCCACAAGGGGCGTATCGCGATCGTCACGGACGTCGGGATGGGATGCGGTGGACGCGGGCAGCGTCGGGCGCGTGGACGTGATGGCAGGGCAGGCTTTGGCCTGTGAGCGATCAGGGGCGCGCGGACGAACGATGTTGACGCGGACGGTGAAGTCGTGTGGTCCTGACGCCTCGACGCTGGCGTCAAGTCTCGCGGAGCCAAGTCGGCCCGACCGGGCGCGGACAAAGCCATATCCGCGAGGCGACGGTGACAAGAAAGCCCGATCGCCGGGGAGAGTACGAAAGAAGCCGTTAAAACCACCGCGTGCGGGAATGCCGGGTGATCCCGGTGCGACCGTGGTGACTAACGCGCGTGCTTTCTACACTACACGCGCGGCTGCGGGTGCAACGGGCACCCGGCATTCCCCACGCCCTCATCGGGCGGAAGGTTTCATGCACCAACTCGGGCGCATCGCGCGGCGAGACGGGAATTTGCGTTCGAATTTTAGGTGCCGTCATTGCGAGCGAAGCGAAGCAATCCATAAAGCCGCAAAGCAAGAATGGATTGCTTCGTCGCTTCGCTCCTCGCAATGACGATCTAAAGGTGTTGCGCTCTTGAAAATTGAATCAACTATCCCGTCGCCTCGAGCCATTCCGCCGCCCCTCGCCACAGCGTGTCGCGATGTTCGGGGCGGAAAAAGCCGAGATGGCCGATTTTGGCAGCACCAGCGTCGGCCGGCGTCACCATCAGGATCTCCGGCTTGGCCGCGGTAAATCCCGAACACAGAAGTTCGACCGCCGGGCGCGTCGCCCATGGGTCGTCGGAAAAGCACAGCGCGCGCAACGCGCCCTGGTATTTCGCAAAATTCTGCAGGGCGCCGAGCTTGGCATCCCCGAGCAGATAACGCTCGTTCATCACCCAGCCGACCCATTGCTCAAACACGCCCTTGGGCAAATCCTCGCCGAGGCCGCCCCAGCCCGGCGCATAGCCCAAGAGGCGGGTGAGGGGAATGCCGAAGTAATTCAGCTTGGCATAGACGCGATAGCGTTCCGGCCAAGCCATCAGCTTCCAGTATCCGGCTTGGGCGGCGATCAGCAGCGCGCGCGAGACCTCGCTGTTGTTGGCGAGCAGCCCCAGCGCCTGGCCGCCGAACGAATGGCCGACATAGGTGAGCGGCAAATTCTTGTAGCGTTCGCGCATCCAGGCCACCGCGGCGGTGGCATCGAGCGCGGCCCAATCCGACATCGAGGCCTTGAAGCCGACCAGCGATTTGACCTGGTTGTAGCCGACCAGCGACTTCTGCCTGGAATTGCCGGTGCCGCGGTAATCGTAGGTCAAAACCGCGCAGCCGCGGCCGGCGAGATAGCCGGCAAACCCCCGGTAGATCTTGTGCGGCACCGCGGTTGCCGAATTGATCAGGACGGCATGGCGCTTGGCGCCGCGGGGCAAAAACAGAGTTGCCCCCAGCGAATATCGATCGACGGCCGGAAAGGTGATGTCATCGATGAAGACGTCGTCCAGCGCAGCCTCAGCCACCGCGTTTTCCCCCGTGCCGTCATGTCCAGTCTAACAAATGCGAATTCGGCTTTTGCCGCAAGGGCTTGTCATAAAGCAAATGCAACTGGCGGTCTGTCGGCAGCCTGTGTATAACCCGGCCCTTCGCTACAACAGATAAGTAGCGGTTTTTGCTCAGGAGTTAACGTTATGTCCGAGCGGTGGACACCCGACAGCTGGCGCGCCAAGCCGGTCATGCAGATCCCCGATTATCCCGATGCCAAGGCATTGGCCGATGTCGAGGCGCAGCTTGCCACGTTTCCTCCGCTGGTTTTTGCAGGTGAGGCCCGCAACCTGAAAAAGGCGCTTGCGCGTGTAGCCGCAGGCGAGGCCTTCCTTCTGCAGGGCGGCGACTGCGCCGAAAGCTTCGCCGAACATGGCGCCAACAATATCCGGGATTTCTTCCGGGTGCTGCTGCAGATGGCGGTCGTGCTGACCTATGCCGGTGCGCTGCCGGTGGTGAAGGTCGGCCGTATCGCCGGACAGTTCGCCAAGCCGCGCTCGTCGCCGATGGAGAAGATCGGCGATGTCGAGCTGCCGAGCTATCGCGGCGATATCGTCAACGACATCGCGTTCACCGCCCAATCGCGCACCCCCGATCCGCAGCGCCAGTTGATGGCCTATCGCCAGTCGGCGGCGACCTTGAACCTGCTCCGCGCGTTCGCGACCGGCGGCTTCGCCAATCTCGGCAGCGTGCATCAGTGGATGCTGGGCTTCCTCAGGGATTCCCCGCAGTCGCGCCGCTACAAGGAGTTGGCGGATCGCATTTCGGATGCGCTGAATTTCATGCGCGCCTGCGGTCTCGATCTCGAAAGCCATCCCGAGCTGCGCGCCACCGATATCTACACCAGCCATGAAGCGTTGCTGCTCGGCTACGAGCAGGCCTTCACCCGGGTCGATTCCACGACCGGCGACTGGTACGCGACGTCAGGCCACATGATCTGGATCGGCGACCGCACCCGCCAGCTCGATCACGGCCATGTCGAATATTTCCGCGGCATCAAGAATCCGATTGGATTGAAATGCGGGCCGTCACTCAAGCCCGACGACTTGTTGCGGCTGATCGACGTGCTCAACCCGGACAACGAGCCCGGGCGCCTCACCCTGATCAGCCGCTTCGGTTCGGACAAGATCGGCGATCATCTGCCGCAGTTGATCCGCGCCGTGCAGCGCGAAAGCCGGGTCGTGGTCTGGTCCTGCGATCCCATGCATGGCAATACCATCGCCTCCAACAGCGGCTACAAGACGCGCCCGTTCGACCGCATCCTGTCTGAAGTGAAGTCGTTCTTCACCATCCACGCGGCGGAGGGCACCCATGCCGGCGGCGTCCATCTGGAAATGACCGGCCAGGACGTGACCGAATGCATCGGCGGCGCGCGCGCCATCACCTATGAGGACCTCAGCGACCGCTATCACACCGTCTGCGATCCCCGTCTCAACGCCGAGCAGTCGATCGACATGGCTTTCCTGATCGCGGAATTGCTTAAACAGGAGCGTGGCAGCAAGGTGAAGCCGATGCCGGTCGCGGCGGGGCTCTGATTTGTTCCGGCTTTGGCGGGCCACGATCAACACGCGCAACGGCCTCGCCTTTGCTATCCGCTCCGAACAGGCCGTTCGCGAGGAGCTGATCGCACTGGCGCTGGCGGTGCCGTTCGCATGGCTGGTCGGCGCGACCGTCATGCGCCGCGTCGAGCTGGTCGCCACTGTCGCCCTGGTGCTGGTGGTCGAATTGCTCAATACCGCGATCGAGAAGCTCTCCGATCGGCTGACCACCGAGCATGATCCGCAGATCGGCCGGGTCAAGGATATGGGCTCCGCGGCGGTGGGCGTCGCGTCGGTGGTGGCCGGTCTGTTCTGGTTGTTCGCCATCGCCGAGCGCATAGGCGCGATCTGACCATGCAATTGCAGTTTGCCCGCGCGCAAGGCACCATCGCTCCATGACCGAACCTGCCGCCCACTTCACGATCACGCTGGCCCAGTTGAATCCGACCGTCGGCGATGTCGCGGGCAACGCCGCCAAGGCGCGCGCCGCGCGCGCGCAAGGCCGCGCCGCCGGCGCCGATCTCGTGGTGTTGCCGGAATTGTTCATTGCCGGCTATCCGCCGGAAGATCTGGTTTTGAAACCGGCGTTTCAGTCGGAATGCCGCGCCGCCATCGAGGCGCTGGCGCGCGACACCGCCGACGGCGGCCCGGCGATGCTGGTCGGCAGTCCCTGGGTCGAGGACGGCAAGCTCTACAATGCCTGCGCCTTGCTGGACGGCGGGCGCGTCGCGGCCATTCGCTTCAAGGCAAATCTGCCGAATTACGGTGTGTTCGATGAAAAGCGGCTGTTCGCGCGCGGACCTGCCGCCGGGCCGGTGACTGTCCGCGGCATCCGGGTCGGTGTTCCCATTTGCGAGGATATCTGGCTCGAGGAGTCGGAGGAGTACGAAAACGTCGTCGAGTGTCTGGCAGAGACCGGCGCGGAAATCCTGATCGTGCCCAACGGCTCGCCCTATGCGCGCGACAAGGGCGATTTGCGGCTGTCGATCGCGGTGGCGCGGGTCACCGAGAGCGGGCTTCCGCTGATCTATCTCAATCAGATCGGTGGCCAGGACGAGCTTGTATTCGACGGCGCTTCGTTTGCGTTGAATGCCGATCTGTCGGTGGCGGCGCAATTGCCGGCGTTCGAGCAAAGCATCACCACGCTGCGCTGGAGCAAAGGCGAATCCGGCTGGCGCTGCGCCGGGCCGGTCGCAGCCGTGGTCGAGGGCGACAAGGGCGACTACGCCGCCTGCGTGCTGGGTCTGCGCGATTATGTCGGCAAGAACGGATTTCCCGGCGTGTTGCTCGGCGTGTCCGGCGGCATCAACTCCGCGCTGTGCGCGGCGATCGCGGTCGATGCGCTGGGTGCCGAGCGCGTCCGCGGCGTGATGCTGCCGTTTCGTTTTACCGCGCAGGTGTCGCTCGATGACGCCGCAAAGCTGGCTCACGCGCTCGGCATCCGCTACGAGGTGCTGCCGATCGCGCAGGCGGTGAACGGCTTTGAAGCGATCCTGTCCGACACCTTCAAAGGTCTGCCGCGCGATATCACCGAAGAGAATTTGCAGGCGCGCACGCGCGGCACGTTGTTGATGGCGATCTCCAACAAGACCGGCGCGATGGTGGTCACGACCGGCAACAAGTCGGAAATGTCGGTGGGATATGCCACGCTCTATGGCGACATGAACGGCGGCTTCAATCCGATCAAGGATATCTACAAGACCGAGGTATTCCGGCTTTCAAGCCTGCGCAACTCATGGAAACCGGACGGCGCGCTCGGCCCGTCGGGCGAAGTTATTCCGGTGAACATCATCACGCGGCCGCCGACCGCGGAGCTGCGCGAAAACCAGACCGACCAGGATTCGCTGCCGCCTTACGACATGCTCGATGCGATCCTGGAACGGCTGGTCGAGCGCGAGGAGCCGCTGGCGTCGATCGTGGCGGCGGGGTTCGATCGCGAGGTAGTGGCGCGGATCGACCGCCTGCTCAATATCGCCGAATACAAGCGGCGGCAGGCGGCCCCCGGCGTCAAGGTCACGCGCCGGAATTTCGGCCGCGACCGCCGCTATCCCATCACCAACAAGTTTCGCGATACCGGCAAGCCGTTGCCGGAACCCGACCACAATCTGGTGTCGCGCGCCAGCCGCGGATCGGCGGAGGCGTTTGACGGATAAATCAACGCGCCGGGATGAAGGTCGGGCCGACCGACCGGATCGGCTTATTGGCTGGCGCAGCGGCGGAGGAGGCGGCCGTGGTGCTCGTCGGATCATCAGGTGCCGGCGCGGTGGTCGCCGTCGTCGCCTTCGAACCGGCGCCCTTCTTGGCTCCGGCCGATGTCGTTGGTTTGCTCGGCGCCTGCGACATCTTCTTGGCGCTCTCTTCGGTGACGATGATATCGCCCTGTTGTTGGGCGGCGGTTGTATCGTCGATGGTTTTCAGTGCGTCGGCCCAGGTCTGTCCGGCGGCCTTGCACGAACAGGATGGATTGAATTCCTGGCGATAGTGAAACGCATTCGGCGACGAGGAATAAGGCTGTCCATTGATCGACACCGCCTGGCTCATGTCCTCACCGGGATTGCGATAGGCGAACAGGGTCGCCTCGGCCGCCGGGCAGAGACTTTTGCAGGTCTTCTCGTCGTCGGGGAAGCGTGCTGGCACGGTGGCGAACGAGATCGGAAAATAAGCGCCGTCGCAGCTACGAACACAGACGGTGCGGTAGGTACCGGATTGCGGACCGAAATCGCCTGCGGGAGGGCCCGGATTGTTGTTGCCGAACAGATTGTCCAGAAAATTGCCCTGGCCTCGGAGCGCGGCGGCGTATTGAGGGCCGCAATTATTCTGCGCCAGCGCCATCAGAACCGAGCGGCGCTGATTGTCGCGGTCGGCGTCGCCGAAACCGCCGCCGCGCAGCCGCTCGAGGTTGGTGGTGATCTGGTCGAGGTTCGCCCGCATCTGCTGGATCTGGTTGTTGACCGGACCGCATTGCGCCGATTGGCCGTTGAACAGCGAGAAAAACCCGGAACTGTCGCAACCCATGCGGCGGGCCTGCGACGTCACGCGATCGAGTTCGCCCTGCTGCCTGGCCGCGGCATCCTGGTAGCGGTGCACCTGTTCGTCCCTGGCCGGGTCCCCGCTGCCGCCATGGTCGATGGTCGACAATTGCGCTTCCAGCCGCGGACACACCGGATTGACCGGTGGCGCGCCTTGAGATGGCGGCGCTTGCGATGGCGGCGGGCCTGGATTCACCTGCGCATAGGCATCCAGGCTCAGCGCGACGCTGCCGAGCAGGGCGGCGCAGGCAAGGATCCATCTGCAGAGGGAAGAAATCAACGTTTCAGGCATATCCGGCCATTAGAACGACCCCGCGCGGTTAAACCAAAGGCGGGGGTCAGCGTGGCTTCACATAGCCGCTTCTCGGGGCAGCGTCACGTCGTTTCCGGGGCGCCGGTGTGGCAGGAAAACCCTTGATTTTTGCCGCGACAGGCCGCTTCAGCGCTGGCAGATAATGGCGACGTATTGATTGCAACCGGCATGGTGGCAAGCGTTGCCAGCGGGTTTGGGAACCGATCCCGTGATTTCGTCCGGGTCGACACGGCGGTAGGACGAAGCCTCGGCGAAATCCCGCGACTGACAGTAGGACCGGGCGGCATGCGCGCCGCATTTTTCTCCCTGGGCGAGGCACTGGTCGACGCCATAACCGTCCGCCTGGTTGGCGATGATGAAAACGCGGCTCTCGGCCATCGCTGCCGACGCGGCGAGGAGAAACGCACAGGCCAAAAACGCTGATGTGGATCGCATGCTGCACCGGTCAATGAGAGCGCTACTCCCATTCGATAACCCCAAAACATTAACAATGATTAACCATGCCGGGCGGGGCGGATTCATGACCGAAATCGGCTTTCTGCGACCTTGACGGCATCCCCCGGGCTGGCCCATGGTACCCGCATGAACGGTTTTCTCGCCATTTGTGGCATTTGCCGCGAGATTATGAGCTAGCGATTCGCTGGCTGAGGCCGTCTTTTCTCACCCGAGATCACTGGACGCCCGGCCGCAAGGGACGGGATATCCATGGAATTACGACTCTACGATACCTTGACCCGGGAGAAGCGGGCCTTCGTGCCGCTCGATCCGGCGAATGTGCGCCTGTATGTGTGCGGGCCGACGGTCTACGACTTCGCCCATATCGGCAATGCCCGCCCGGTGATCGTGTTCGACGTGCTGTTCCGGCTGCTGCGGCATCTCTATGGCGAGACCCACGTCACCTACGTCCGCAACATCACCGACGTCGACGACAAGATCAATGATCGCGCGGCGCGGGATTTCCCCGGCCTGCCGCTGAACGATGCGATCCGCAAGGTCACGGAGAAGACCGCCAGCCAGTTCCATGCAGATGTGAAGGCGCTGGGCTGCCTGCCGCCGACGTTCGAACCGCGCGCCACCGATTTCGTGCTGCCGCGCGCCGATGGCAAGACGGATATGGTGACGCTGATCAGGCAACTGATCGCACGCGGCCATGCCTATGAAGCCGGCGGCGAGGTGCTGTTTGACACCGCGTCGATGCCGGATTACGGCGCGCTGTCGGGCCGCAAGCTCGACGAGCAGCGACCGGGCGCGCGCATCGCCGTCGATGCGCACAAGAGGAATCCGCTCGACTTCGTACTCTGGAAGCAATCGTCCGGCGATGAGCCGGGATGGGAAAGTCCGTGGGGCAGGGGGCGTCCCGGCTGGCATATCGAATGCTCGGCCATGAGCACCGCCTATCTCGGCAACGTGTTCGATATCCATGGCGGCGGCCTGGATCTGATCTTCCCGCATCACGAAAACGAAATCGCACAGTCGCGCTGCGCGCACGGCACCTCCGTGATGGCGAATTACTGGATGCACAACGGCTTCCTGCAGGTCGAAGGCGCGAAGATGTCGAAGTCGGACGGCAACTTCGTGACGATCAGCGAGGCGCTGAAGGATTGGCCGGGCGAAGTGGTTCGCCTCAATATGCTCAAAACGCACTATCGCTCGCCGATCGACTGGACGATGAGAGGATTGGAAGAAAGCGCAAAGACGCTCGACGACTGGTATGGGATTGCTGCGGACGTCAAAGGCGAACGGCCTTCTGTTGCCGTTATGGAGGCGCTGTCAGACGACCTGAACACACCACAGATGGTCGCCTCGCTGCACGGTCTGCGCAACAGTGCTGCTTCCGGGATTGAACGAGATCGCGACGAGTTTACGGCTTCCTTGCGGCTTCTCGGTTTCTTGTCCGAGAGCGCGACGGATTGGCAGGGCCGAAAACAGCAGGCCAGCGGTATCGACGCAAGACACATCGACGGTTTGATTTCCGATCGTACCGCTGCCCGTGCGCGAAAAGACTTCAGGGAATCCGATCGCATTCGCGATGAGCTCGCGGCGATGGGGGTCGTGATCAAGGACTCCAAAGAAGGCACCACCTGGGAGATCGCGCGATGAGCCGCCCTGTGCTGAAACTATCGGGAGCCCGCTGAGACGATGGGACAGACCCTGCCCAAACCCGCCTTGCGGCCGTTCCTTGCTGCGGATACGCCGATATTGGTGGCGATCTTCGTCGCCGCCATCGAGGAGTTGACTGGCGAAGACTATACTGAAGCGCAGCAGGAGGCGTGGGCCAGCGCTGCCGATGACGAGGAACAATTCGGCAAGCGACTGGCCTCCGAACTCACGCTGATCGCCACGTTGCAGAACTCTCCCGTCGGATTTGCCTCGCTGAAGGGCGCCGATCATATCGACATGCTCTACGTACATCCCAGCGCTGCCGGTCAGGGCGTGGCGTCGATGCTGTGCGAGGCGCTGGAAAAGCTCGCCGGCGGGCGTGGCGCTAAAAGCCTTAACGTCGACGCCAGCGACAACGCGGAGGGATTTTTCCAGAAGCGCGGTTATGTCGGCCTGCAGCGCAACACCGTCACGCTCAATGGCGAATGGCTGGCCAATACCACGATGCAAAAGACGCTGGCGGGCGCTACGTCACCGGGAAATCCGACATGAGCCGCGAACGCCTCTATCTGTTCGACACCACGCTGCGCGACGGGGCGCAGACCAATGGCGTCGATTTCACGCTGCACGACAAGCAGCTGATCGCGCAGATGCTCGATGATCTCGGCATCGATTATGTCGAGGGCGGCTATCCCGGCGCCAATCCCACCGACACCGAATTCTTTGCAACGAAGCCGAAATTCGATCACGCCCGCTTCACGGCGTTCGGCATGACCCGGCGGCCCGGCCGTTCCGTCTCGAACGATCCGGGCCTGGCGGGGCTATTGGAAGCGAAAGCCGATGCGATCTGTTTTGTCGCGAAATCATCGGCCTATCAGGTGCGGGTGGCGCTGGAGACCACCAACGAGGAAAATCTCGCCTCGATCCGCGATAGCGTGGGCGCCGCGAAGGCCGCCGGCCGCGAGGTCATGCTCGACTGCGAGCATTTCTTCGACGGCTACAAGGAGAACCCGGAATTCGCACTGGCCTGCGCCAGGGCGGCCTATGATTCCGGGGCGCGCTGGGTGGTGTTGTGCGACACCAATGGCGGCACCATGCCGCACGAGGTCGAGAGCATCGTCACTGAGGTCGTGAAGCAGATTCCGGGCGATCATGTCGGCATTCACGCCCATAACGACACCGATCAGGCGGTCGCCAATTCACTGGCGGCGGTGCGCGCCGGCGTCCGGCAAATCCAGGGCACGCTGAACGGTCTCGGTGAACGCTGCGGCAACGCCAATCTATGCTCGCTGATCCCGACCCTGCGGCTCAAGCGCGAATTTTCCGATGCCTTCGACATTGCCGTGTCGCCGGACAAGATGGCGACCTTGATGAAGGTTTCGCGGACGCTGGACGACATGCTCAATCGTGCGCCGAACCGCCACGCGCCCTATGTCGGCGAAAGCGCGTTCGTGACCAAGACCGGCATTCATGCTTCGGCGGTTCTCAAGGATCCTCAAACCTACGAACATATCTCGCCGGAGGCGGTCGGAAATCATCGCAAGGTGCTGGTATCGGATCAGGCCGGGCGTTCAAACGTCATCGCCGAACTCGATCGCGCCGGCATTCCCTATGAAAAGAACGATCCGAAGCTGGCTCGTCTGGTCGAGGAATTGAAAGAGCGCGAGGCCGCCGGCTATGCCTATGAATCCGCCAACGCGTCGTTCGACCTGCTGGCGCGGCGCACACTGGGCCGGGTGCCGGAATATTTCCGGGTCGAGCAATTCGATGTCAATGTCGAGCAGCGCTATAACGCCAACGGCCAGCGCGTGACGGTGGCGATGGCGGTGGTGAAGGTCGATGTCGCCGGCGAACGATTGATCTCGGCCGCCGAGGGCAACGGTCCCGTCAATGCGCTCGATGTCGCGTTGCGCAAGGATCTCGGCAAGTACCAGAAATACATTGAAGGTCTCAAGCTGATCGACTACCGCGTGCGTATCCTCAATGGCGGCACCGAGGCGGTGACAAGGGTGCTGATCGAGAGCGAGGACGAGGAGGGCGAGCGCTGGACCACGATCGGCGTATCGCCCAATATCATCGATGCATCGTTTCAGGCGCTGATGGATTCGGTGATCTACAAGCTGGTGAAGTCCAACGCGCCAACGTGAGGGCAATGACGATGAGAGGCGAGGGGAGTTTCCATGATCGATCATGTGTCCGTCGCGGTCAGTAACCTGGAACGCGCCGCGCGGTTTTATGAATCGGCGCTGGCCTCGCTCGGGCTTTCGCGCCTGGTCACGCGTCCGGCGACGATCGGCTTCGGCAAGAGTTACCCTGAGTTCTGGATCAATCTTCGCGCCGATATGGCGGCGGTCGAGTCCGGGAGCGGCGTCCACATCTGTCTTCGCGCCAAGTCGACCGGCGAGGTCGATGCATTTCATGCGGCGGCGCTGCAAGCCGGAGGCCGCTCCGACGGCGCGCCGGGTCTGCGCCCGCACGATCGCGTGCGCTATTACGCGGCCTTTGTGGTCGATCCCGATGGCAATCGCATCGAGGCGGTGACGTTTCCGACGGAGTGAACCAGAGCCCTCTCCGTTCCGATTGGATCGGAACGGAGGCTCTACTTCTTTATTTGACGCGTTTTCTTCACGCGAACCGGTATCCACCCCGCATCAAGTGCGGGGCAGGCTTTCGCTGGAAAACGCTCCAGTTAAAGCCGGCGAGCCATTTCAGGCGCCAGTTCCTGGGTGCCGTCCGGCGAGCGGGCCGCGGCGGCGCGCAACCGCGGCAGGATGTCCTCGACCCGCTCCGCCTTGAGAATCTCGACCGCCAGATTGGGGCGAATGAACTGCGTCGCGCGCATATGCGTGAGCAGCGCGAGCAACGGTTCCCAGAAACCCTCGATGTTGGCGAGCAGGATCGGTTTGGAATGGCGGCCTAGTTGCTGCCAGGTCAATTGCTCCACCAGTTCTTCCAGCGTGCCGATGCCGCCCGGAAGGGCGACGAAGGCGTCGGAACGCTCGAACATCAGCCGCTTGCGTTCGTGCATGTCGGGCGTGACGATCATTTCCTGAATGCGCGTCAGGGCGTTTTCGCGGGCGGTGAGAAAGTCCGGTATGATGCCGGTCACGGTGCCGCCATGATCGAGCACGGATGTCGCTACCGCGCCCATCAGACCGATTGAGCCGCCGCCATAGACGAGGCGAATGCCGTTCTCGGCGAGAGCCTTGCCCAACGCAATGGCCGCTTCGACAAAGCGCGGGTTGGTGCCGGGGCCGGAGCCGCAATAAACACAGACGGTTTTGATGTTGTTCATGGCGGCCATGTGGCACTGCAGCGTAAAGCCGTCAAGACAGACGATTCGCTAGGGAAGCCAAATCTACCCCCAAAAGGGCTGCAAAGCGGGAAAGAATTGCTTCGCAAGGGTGCACGCGGCGTTCAAACGCTCTATATGACGGAAAGAATGCAGATCAACCGAAAAACCGCGCGCGACGGCGAACC
Organism: uncultured Pseudomonadota bacterium; assembly: GCA_963727225.1. Taxonomy (GTDB): domain Bacteria; phylum Pseudomonadota; class Alphaproteobacteria; order Rhizobiales; family Xanthobacteraceae; genus Bradyrhizobium. The sequence continues at coordinate 281,982 of CAVSFN010000017.1, forward strand.
GGGGCGCCGTTTTGTTCCAGGCTCTTATTGATGGCTCATACTGATTCGTCCCGGGGCGCCGGCGCCGCGCCGCCTGCCTCCGACAAATCCATTGAACAGGCGACCCTGATCGGGACGCTTGCGCATCTGTGGCCCTACATCTGGCCCAGCGACCGCGCCGATCTCAAGATGCGCGTGGTCTGGTCGATGGTGCTGCTGCTGATCGCCAAGCTGACGACGCTCGCGGTGCCGTTCACGTTCAAATGGGCGATCGACGCGCTGACCGGCGCGGATACCGCTCCGGTGCAATCGTCGAACTGGAAGATGTGGCTGATCGCATCGCCCGTGATCATGACCATCAGCTACGGCGGCATGCGCGTGCTGATGGCGGTGCTGACCCAATGGCGCGATGGAATCTTCGCCCGGGTGGCGATGCACGCGGTGCGCAAGCTCGCTTATCTCACGTTCGTGCACATGCATGAGCTGTCGCTGCGATTTCACCTGGAGCGCAAGACCGGCGGCCTGACGCGCGTGCTGGAGCGCGGCCGGCTCGGCATCGAGGTCATTGTGCGGATGGTGATCCTGCAGCTTGCCCCGACCGTCGTCGAGGTTTCGCTGCTGATGGGCGTGCTGTTGTGGCAGTTCGACTGGCGCTATGTGCTGGTCACGATGATCACGGTCGTGATCTTCATGTATTACACCTACGTTGCAACCGAATGGCGGATCGAGATTCGCCGCAAGATGAACGATTCCGACACCGAGGCCAACACCAAGGCGATCGAACTCGCTTTTGAATTACGAGACGGTGAAATATTTCGGCTCGGAAGAGCGCGAAGCCACGCGGTACGACCATTCGATGGAGCGCTACGAACGCGCCAGCGTGAAAACCTATACCTCACTGGCGGTTCTCAATACCGGGCAGGCGGTCATCTTCACCGCCGGTCTTACCGCGACCATGCTGATGTGCGCGATCGGGGTGCGCAGCGGCAAAAATACCGTCGGCGATTTTGTCATGATCAACGCCATGATGATCCAGCTTTACCAGCCGCTGAATTTCATGGGCATGGTCTATCGCGAGATCAAGCAGGCGGTGATCGACATCGAAAAGATGTTCGGCGTTCTGTCGCGCCATCCGGAGGTCAAGGATATTCCCGGCGCCAGGCCGCTGATCGTGACGTCGGGCGCAGTGCGCTTCGAGGATGTGCGGTTCTCCTACGATCCCGACCGTCCGATCCTCAAAGGTCTGAGTTTCGAGGTGCCTGCCGGCAAGACGGTTGCGATCGTCGGGCCGTCGGGCGCCGGCAAATCGACCATTTCGCGCCTGCTGTTTCGTCTCTATGACGTCTCGGGCGGAAAGATCCTGATCGATGGCCAGGATATCCGGAACGTCACGCAAGCCTCGCTGCGGGCGTCGATCGGCATGGTGCCGCAGGACACCGTTCTGTTCAACGACACCATCCGTTACAACATCCGGTACGGTCGCTGGGACGCGACCGACTCCGAGGTAGAGCAGGCCGCGCAGCTGGCTCAGATCGACGCCTTCATCCGGATGTCGCCGAAGGGTTATGAGACCCAGGTCGGAGAGCGGGGCTTAAAATTATCCGGCGGCGAAAAGCAGCGCGTGGCTATCGCGCGCACGGTTCTCAAGGCGCCGCCGATTCTGCTGCTCGACGAGGCCACATCGGCGCTCGACAGCCACACCGAACAGGAAATCCAGGATGCGCTGGAGCGGGTGTCGCGCAACCGCACCTCGCTGGTGATTGCGCACCGGCTGTCCACGATCGTGGGGGCCGACGAGATCATCGTCCTCGATCAGGGCCGCATCGCCGAGCGCGGGACGCACTCCCGGCTTTTGGCATCGGGCGGACTTTATGCCAGTATGTGGAACAGGCAGCGTGAGGCTCAAGAGGCGCGGGAGAAGCTGGCGCGGATTGCCGACGAAAACGAAACACCGAACCGTGTTCCGCCGCCGCTCGACGACGCACTGGCGACGCCAGCCGCGGCAGAGTGACCAACGCGTAATCTCCTCTCCCGCTGGGGAGAGGGGGCAACAGAATAGTGAAGGTTCATGTCCCTCGCCAATTCCATCCGCGGACAAATTCCGCCGATCCATCCGGAAGGCTATCCGTTTATCGGCGGCTTTGCGCTTGCGAGTCTGATACTGTTCTGGATCTGGACGCCGCTTGGCTGGATCGGCACGTTGCTGACGGTCTGGTGCGCACTGTTCTTTCGCGATCCGGTGCGGGTCACGCCGGTGCGGGAAGGCATCGTGGTGGCGCCGGCCGACGGCCGCGTCTCGATGGTGAGCGAGGTCATGCCGCCGGCCGAACTTGGTCTCGGCGACAAGCCGCTGCCGCGCATCTCGATCTTCATGAGCGTGTTCAACTGCCATGTGAACCGCAGCCCGGTCGCGGGCCGGATCGACCGGATTGCGTACCGGCCGGGCACCTTCATCAATGCCGAGCTCGACAAGGCGAGCGAGGACAACGAGCGCAATTCGCTGGTGATCTCGACGCCAAATGGCCGCATCGGCGTGATCCAGATCGCAGGCCTGGTGGCCCGGCGGATTGTGTCGTTCGTTCGCGAAGGGCAGTCGATCGGTGCGGGGGAGCGGTTCGGGCTGATACGATTTGGGTCGCGTCTCGACGTCTACCTGCCGGAAGGCACCAAATCGCTGGTTTCCGAAGGTCAGACCGCGGTGGCCGGAGAGACCATTCTGGCCGATTTCAGGCTTTCCGACGCCGGCCGCACCTACCGCGCCGATTAACCACCGCAGCCTATGAGCGGCCGCCTGATCGCCACAATGGCGGAGCGGGCCGCTGCTTGCTATATGTATGCGAGCCATGATGCCGCTCGATCCGAAAAACCCCGAACTGCGCCGCCGCCGGTTTCGCCCGATCCCGGTGCGGATGCTGGTGCCCAACGTCATCACCTTGCTCGCGATCTGCGCGGGCTTGACGGCGATCCGGTTGTCGACCGAAGGGCGGATGGAACTGGCGGTGGCGGCGATTGTGTTCGCAGCCGTGCTCGATGGCCTCGACGGTCGCGTGGCGCGCATGATCAAGGGCCAGTCGAAATTCGGGGCCGAACTCGACAGCCTCGCGGACTTCGTCAATTTCGGCGTGGCACCAGGCCTGATCCTGTACTTCTGGCAGTTGCACGATCTGAATAATGGCGGCTGGATCGCCTCGATGGTATTCGCGATCAGCGGCGGATTGCGGCTGGCGCGTTTCAACGCCACCATGGACGATCCGAACAAACCGCCATTTGCGGCAAATTTCTTCACCGGCGTTCCCGCACCGCTTGGCGCGATCACCGTGCTGCTTCCGATCTATCTGGCGTTTGTGGGCGTTCCGAAACCTCCGGTAATCCTGACCGCGCTCTTTACGCTGGTGATCGCGTTCCTGATGATCTCGCGGCTGCCGGTGTTTTCCGGCAAGACCGTGCGGATGCGGGTGCCGCCGGAGATGGTGCTGCCGGTTTTCGTCTCAGTGGTCTTCTTCATCGCGCTTTTGATCAGTTATCCCTGGTACATTCTTTCGGCGGGTTCGGTGCTTTACCTGCTGAGCCTGCCGGCCGGATGGAAATCGTATCGCGAGCAGGAGCGCAAAGCCGCCGCGGCGGCCGTCTCGCCGGTGGGCGTCGCGCCGTCAAGTCCGGCGCCGCCGTTTCCTTCGCCGGCGGCCGAGCCTGAACAGGACAATCGGCCGGTCCGGCTGAACTGAGCGGCTGCCTCGACCGGCGGTCAGCTTTACGCCCCAGATTCCGACATCAATGATGGCCGAGCTGGTTCCGGCAAAACCGTGTTCCACTTTTGCCGATCGCGCGCTTGTCGGGTATAGGCAGATCAACCCGCGGCCTGGAGAAATTTGGCCGCCCTTGAAAATCTGGAGAGAACGCCCGTGACCAACTCCACCGCTGCGCCGCTGCCTGCTGCACTCCTCGAAGCGCTGGCGCGCCATGATACTCCCACCATCTGCAACGCGCTGGAGATCGTCGCGCCGGAACGCCGCCTGATCGGCTACACGACGAAGCCGCTGGTATGTCCTTTCCCTGATCTGCCGCCGATCGTCGGCTACGCGCGAACCACGACCATCCGCTCGGTCGCCGCATCCGGCCTTCCGGCCGCCGAACAGCAGGCGCGGCGGCTGGCTTATTACGAATATGTCGGCACCGGGCACGGTCCGCGCATTAACGTCATCCAGGATATCGACGGCGCCGATGCGGGGTTCGGCGCGTTCTGGGGCGAGGTTCAAAGCGCGGTGCACAAGGCGCTCGGCTGCCTCGGCGTCATCACCGACGGATCGATCCGGGACATTGCGCAATGGGCGCCGGGCTTCCAGGCCCTTGCAGGCTCGATCGGACCATCGCACGCTTTTGTCCATGCCGAAAGTTTTGGCGGCGAAGTTCGCGTGGCCGGAATGACGGTGCGCTCCGGCGACCTCATTCACGCCGATCGTCATGGTGCGGTGGTCATTCCGCTCGATGTCGCAGCGAAGCTGCCCGAGGCTGCCGAACTCTGCGGCCGCCGCGAAACGCCTATTCTTGAAATCGCGCGCAGCCCGTCATTTACGCTGGAAAAGCTGCGGGAGGCGCTGGCCCGGTCGGCGGAAATTCACTGACGGCATGAGAGCGTTTTCCAGCGAAGTGGATACCGGTCAAGAAACAGAGCCTCTGTTCCGATTCAATCGGAACGGAGGCTCTAGGAGCGCATCGCGATGAAAATGACCGGCAAGACGGTGTTGATCACGGGCTCGACCGATGGCGTCGGCCGCTACGTCGCTGCCAAACTCGCGGCGGCCGGCGCCAACGTCCTGATCCATGGTCGCGACAAGGCGCGGGCCAAAACGCTGGCCGATGAGATACGCCGCGAAGGGCACCGTGAACCGACATTCTACCAGGCCGATTTGTCGTCGCTGGCCGGCGCGCGAAAGCTCGCCGAAACGGTGATTGCCGAGCATAAGCGGCTCGACGTTTTCATCAGCAATGCCGGTATCGGATCGATGTCGCCCGGGTCGGAGCGCCAGCTCAGCGCCGATGGCCACGAACTGCGGTTTGCCGTCAATTACCTTTCCGGATTCCTGCTCGCGCGCCTGCTGCTTCCGCTGTTAAAGGCGAGCGCGCCGTCGCGTATCGTCAACGTCGCCTCGCTCGGCCAGCATCCGCTCGACTTCGACGATGTCATGCTGACAAAAGGCTATACCGGGACACGCGCCTATGCGCAGAGCAAGCTCGCGCAGATCATGTTCACCATCGATCTCGCGCAGGAACTCGATGGTTCCGGCGTGACGGCGAATGCACTGCACCCCGCGACCTATATGAATACCACGATGGTGCGAGAAGGCGGCATCACACCGATCAGCACGGTCGAGCAGGGCGGCGAAGCCATTCTGCATCTGGCTGATGGCGACGACATGGCGGGCAAGACCGGAATGTTCTTCAACGGCATGCAGCCGTCGAAGGCCAATCCTCAAGCCTATGATGGCGCCGCCCGCCAGCGATTGCGCGCGCTGAGCCTGCAACTCGCCGGCCTGCCAGCCGCCTGACCAGGCTCTATTTCTTATTTTGACGCGTTTTCTTCACGCGAACCGGTATCCACTTCGCTTGAAAACGCTTTAACGAGACAGCGCGACATCCTGGCCGGCGCTGGTCTTTCCCTCAAAACGATTGGATCCGGCCGGCGCCAGTTGGGCCAGGAGCTGAGCGTGGTGGTCGCGTATCGCGAGGCCGGCCTGGCTATAGGTCCATTTTCGGCTGGTGAAGAAATTGAACGGGCAACCACCCGCGGGCGCTATCGTGCCCTCGGTCGCGTCCTGGCCGGTACCAAACGTCATCGCGCATGACCCTGTCCCGGCCGAGGACAGCGTCCATCGGCCGGCAAGGCTAACGGGTGGAGCGATGCCCGCAGCCGCGGCGGCATCCGGCGGTCCGTTCGGGGCGCCGCCGTCCGCCTTCAGGCGGTCGCTGCCGGCGCAGCCCGCCAGCAGCGCGCTGCAGACGATCATTGCAAGGGGCAGGACAAGGGTCGGGATTCGGAACGTCATCAAATGCCGGAGCGTGCAGGAGGAACCGTGTGCCGATCATCGTTTAGCAGAATGTTGCGATCGTGTCAGGATGCCCGGCCGTTTGGCCCAGATGCATCGTTGAACTTCGGCCGAACTCAACGTATTCGTCCGAACAGGTCGGCGCGGGCGCGCTTCGGAGCCGGGAGGACGAGATGTTGACTATTACCGCGATCATCCGGGTCAAGAAGGGCGACGAGGCTGTCATGCGACAGGCGCTGCTTGATGTTGCCGGCCACGTTCGCGCGAACGAGCCGACGACCATCGGCTACCACATATCGCAGGACACGTCGGATCCGTGCGTATTCACGACGTACGAACGCTACATCGATCAGGCGGCGATGGATCGACACAACAATTCCGACGCTGTCGCCCATTTCTTCGGCATCGCCAAGCCGATTCTCGATGGCGAAGTGAGGCTGGCGACCGGCACCGAAATTTTTGCGAAGTCCGGCGATTAGGCGCTTTGCGGAGACCGATGGATCGTTCTATCCGGTGGCGCGGGGCAAGCTGCCTTTCGCGGCGATCTCGGCTGACATCTGCTCGATCGTCTTGCGCTGCTCCATGGCGGCGCGCCGGATCAGTGCAAAGGCAGCCGGTTCAGCGACGGCATGCGAATGCATCACCTGAAGCACGGCGGCCAGCACGATGCGACGCGAGCGAAGGCGTTCTTCCAGCTTGAAGACCTGTTGTTTCAACTCGTTGGTGCGCTCGCTCCGCTCGAACGCCATGACCAGCGCGGCGTAAATGCCCGCCGAACGCAGCGGCTTGACCAGAAACGATGCCGGGTCGAGGTCGAGCACGAGCTTCAGCCGGCTTGGCGTTTCCGTGCCCAGGAGCGCGATGACGGGACTTCCAAGCAAGGCACGCTGCATCGTCGGGACCAGCGGCAGGAATTCGTCGTCGATCAGGACCACGTCAGCACGGCATTCGGGAGTGCTATCGCGTTCCCAGGTCACGATGTCGATACCAAGTCGCTCCAGCTGGCGCTTGACGATCGACAGATCGCGGTCGTCCTTGATGACGACGAGGGCCTTGCGGCCGCGGAGAGAAAATGAAGACGGCTTGCTCATTTCACGATCCGCAGGTGAGGCGCATTCGGCGACGATCCGTCCCTCGAAGGGCGGACGGCGACGTCGAGTTGCGACAGGTAAGGATCCGGCTTTACGGGCGCGTCAGCTTCCCAGAAGATGTCAAACTGTCCTTGCGCGTTCGAGACCGCCAGCCGTGGCGTAAGGACGCAGTGATTGTTGTCGCCGTCGATCCAGACCGGCCCTTGCGGCGAATTGTAGCGATAGCCGGCGGCAGCGCGCCGCACTTCGGCAATGTCGGATGTGCCGGCCCGCTGCAGTGCGCGCGCAAGCAGATGGACCGCGACGTAGGCTGACTGCCCATCGACGGAGGGACTGCTGGCGTCACCGTGACGAGCCTTCCAGCGCTCGACGAAAGCGCGGTTCTCGGGCAGGCGGATGCTCTCGAAATAGGCCGACGACGTGATACAGCCGGCGGATGCCTGTCCGACGATCTTGAGTTCAGGTTCACAAAGACTGCAACTCAGCATCGGAATGTCGAGGCCGGCGGTCGTGGTAGCGGCATGAAAGGCGCGAATGAAATCATAGCTTGAGCTGCCGACCAGCGTGTTGAAGACAACCGGCGGCCGGCGGCGCACGATTTCATCGACAATGTGCTCGACAGCGCTTTCGCCGAGTTCGAGCAGTCGTTCCGCGAGGATGGTTCCTTGCGCCGCGGTCACGAGTTCGCGCGTAACGCGATTGGTTTCCCACGTCCAGACGTAGTTGGATCCGACGCAGAACAGATGGCGCGACAGGTTGTCGAGTACATATCGCACCAGCGGCAGGACATTATGGTTTGGCGACGCGCCGACATACATTACGTTGTCGGAGCATTCGAAGCCTTCGTAGCGCGCGGGATACCACAGCAGACGATCGGTCCGTTCGACGATCGGCAGTACCTGCTTGCGCGACGCCGACGTGTAGCAGCCGATGATATGCTCGACGCCGGTGTTGCGAATGAGGTCGTCGCAGACCGTGTGATACTCCGCGATGACGCCGCGGGGATCGCGAACATGGGCGGTGAGCCTGAAATCGAAATCGGCGCTGTTGTTGGTCTCGTCGACCGCCATCAAGGCGCTTTTGAGCACTTCGCGCCCCATCGCCTGATAGGGCCCGGACTGCGAGCATACAATGCCAACTGGAATCGACGGCTTCGTCATATATCGCTTTCGACAGCCAACACCTTGATGAGACCATCATGGCCGATATCGGCGCAAGCAGTCTGCTGATTTGCTGCGCAGCAGTGCTGCTAAATTTGTGCAGCTATCCTCGTTGACATGGCGCAGGGCACCGACTTAGACTTTCTATCATAGGGCTTTCTGTCGAACCTTGTATGCCCAGATCTGGCCGATGACGTCCCGATTTGAGCATTGAGTGTCCGGTTCGAAGTTGAGCCCAAGCGATAGATCATAGCTGCGGCATCAGGGCCATTCGTCACCTCATCGGGAGGGGCGGGTGGCTTTTTTCTTTTGTCGCTGAGAAAGTTGGCGATGCGTCCGTGTCGCCTGATGCTGACTTCATGCGCGGCAATCTGCCGCGGATGGGGCAGTGACACGCGTGCGGGGACGAAGCGATGCCGACGACGGATCTTCATTATCTCGGGCTGGTTGAGGTTGGGCAGCAGGTTCAAGCGAAGAAACTATCGCCGGTTGAAGTGACCAAGGCGATGCTCCAACGAATTGAACGGCTTGATGGCAAGCTGAAGAGTTACGCCTGTGTCATGGCCGACTCGGCACTGGCGGAAGCGGCCGCGGCCGAAAAGGAAATCGGCTCCGGCAAGATCAAAGGACCGCTGCATGGCGTGCCCGTTGCGGTCAAGGATCTCTGCTGGGTCAAGGGTGCACCGTCCGCACACGGCATGACGATCCATCGCGACTTCCGTCCGAGCGAGGACGCTACCGTGGTGGCGCGCCTGAAGAACGCGGGCGCGATCATCCTCGGCAAGCTGCAGCAGACCGAGGGAGCTTACGCCGATCATCACCCGAAAATAGACCCGCCGAAAAATCCCTGGAATGCGGATTTGTGGCCGGGAGCCTCGTCAAGCGGTTCGGGTTCGGCCACCGCGGCCGGCCTTTGCTTCGGATCGCTCGGGACCGACACCGGCGGTTCCATCCGGTTTCCGTCCGCGGCCAATGGCATCACGGGGCTGAAGCCGACCTGGGGGCGGGTCAGCCGCTACGGCGCATATGAGCTGGCAGCGACGCTGGATCATATCGGGCCAATGACCCGCAATGCGATTGATTGCGGTGCCATGCTCGGTGTGATCGCAGGCCAGGATTCCAAGGATACAACCGCCGTGCCGCTGCCTGTACCGGACTATTTGGCGGGGCTGACCGGCGATCTGAAGGGCGTGACGATCGGTATCGATCGGCGCTGGACCAGCGAAGGCACGGACGAGGCCGCAAGCAAGGCACTCAGCGAGGGCCTTCGTGTCGCGGCGGATCGGGGCGCAACGATCCGCGAGATCATCGTTTCCGGATCCCAAGGCGGTGATCGACGACTGGTTCCCGCTTTGCGGTATCGAGGCAGCCGTCGCGCATGAGGCGACCTATCCCTCGCGTAAGGACGAATATGGGCCCGGGCTTGCAGGATTGCTCGATCTTGGCCTGCAGCAGTCCGGCAAGGACTACCAGAAGATCGTATTGCGGCGCGAAGCGTTCCGTGGGGCGGTGCGACTTGTGTTCGAGCAAGTCGATCTCATGGCGGTCCCGGCCCAGGCTTTCGCCGCGCCCACGCTCGCCAAGATGGGCGCGCTTGGCGAAGACGCCTCGCTGGTCACCGGATTGCTCCGCTTTACCTGTCCCTTCGACATGACCGGAAGCCCAACGATTACGCTCCCCGCCGGCTTTGCTCCGAACGGCGGTCCCGTCGCCTTCCAGTTCGTCGGCCGCCACTTCGACGAAGCCCGTCTCGTTCGCGCAGGGGATGCGTTCCAGCGCGTCACCGATTGGCACAAGCGTCATCCCGCTCTTTGATCCGAGGAACCGTTCGCATGAAGGCAGAAGATTGGTTGCAGAGTTCCATCATGTCGAAGCGGGCCGTCGCCAAGGGCGCGGCTGGCAAGACGCATAGCTTGACGATCGAGCAGCAGGGGAAATTCCACTACGTCTACGGTCCCTATGCGAAGCCGACCTTGTCGATCGATCCCGGTGGGATCGTCGTCGTCGAAACCGAAGACGCGTTCGGAGGCGTGCTCACCAGCGAGAGCGATAGCCCCACGGCGAAACTGAACTTTCCCTACCTGAACCCGCAATGCGGACCGATCGCGGTCAAGGGCGCCAAGAAGGGCGATTGCCTCGCCGTCTATATCCACGATGTCGAGACGCGCGGCGAACAGCCGGCCGGAACCACCTGCATCATCCCGGAGTTCGGTGGGCTGGTCGGGACGAGTTCCACCGCACTGCTCAATCCGCCATTGCCCGAGCGTGTGAAGAAGTTGCATGTCGACCGGAACGGCGTTCGCTGGAGCGACAAGATCACGCTGCCTTACGAACCGTTCATCGGCACGATCGGGGTGTCGCCGGAAATCGAGGCGATCTCCTCGCTGCAGCCAGACTATCATGGCGGTAACATGGACCTGCCCGATGTGGCGCCCGGCGCCGTGCTCTATTTGCCGGTGCATACCGAAGGCGGATTGCTCTATGTCGGTGACTGCCATGCCACCCAGGGCGATGGCGAGCTCTCCGGCGTCGCACTCGAGCAGCGCGCAACCGTCACGCTCCAGATCGATCTGATCAAGAACTGGAGCTTCGCCTGGCCACGGCTCGAGACACGCGACTTCATCATGACGATCGGCAGCGCCCGCCCGCTCGAGGACGCCGCCCGCATCGCCTATCGCGAGCTCACGCGATGGATGAGCGCCGATTACGGCTTCGACGAGATCGACGCGTACATGCTGCTCAGCCAGGCCGGGCGCATGCGGCTCGGCAACATGGTCGATCCAAAATACACGATGGGTGCGTCGATCCTGAAAAACTACCTCAAGGCATGAACTCCAGCAGCTTTCAACAAGAGGACATTATCAATGAAATCGAGATATCTGTTCAGAACTGCATTTCTTGGCCTCATGCTCGGGGCAGCGGTGGCGGTCGGTGCCGCCCAGGCGGCCGATCCGTTGAAGGTCGGCCTGCTCGAAGACGTCTCCGGCGATCTTGCGTTATTCGGCATACCGAAACTTCACGGCTCGCAGCTTGCGGTCGAGGAGATCAACAAGAACGGCGGCATTCTCGGACGGCAGATCGAACTCATCCATCTCGATCCGCAGGGCGACAACGCCCGTTATCAGGAGTTCGCGCGGCGTCTGCTCAGCAAAGACAAGGTCGACGTGCTGATCGGAGGCATCACCTCTGCTTCGCGCGAGGCTATCCGCCCGATCATCGACCGAACGACCACGCCGTACTTCTACACCAACCAGTATGAAGGCGGCGTGTGCGACGCCAGCATGATCAGCATGGGAGCGGTCCCGGAGCAGCAGTTCTCGACCCTGATTCCCTGGATGGTCGAAAAGTTCGGCAAGAAGGTCTACGTCATCGCTGCCGACTACAATTTCGGTCAGATTTCAGCGGAATGGAACCGCAAGATCATGAAGGATCTCGGCGGCGAGGTCGTGGGTGAGGAATTCATCCCGCTCGGCGTCTCGCAATTCGCGCAGACGATCCAGAACATCCAGAAGGCGAAGCCGGATTGGATTTTGACGATCAATGTCGGCGCCGCCCAGGACTCGTTCTTCGAACAGGCGGCCGCGGCGAAGCTCAATCTTCCAATGGGCTCGTCGATCAAGGTCATGCTCGGCTTCGAGCACAAGCGGTTCAAGCCGCCGGCACTTAACAACATGCATGCGACCGCGAACTGGTTCGAGGAGATCGATACGCCGGAAGCCGATGCCTTCAAGAAGCGCTGGCACGCCAAGTTCCCTGATGAGCAGTATATCAACGACATGGGTTACAACGCCTACAATGCGCTTTACATGTACAAGGCACTGGTCGAGAAGGCGAAGTCGATCAAGCTCGACGATATGCGCAAGGTGATTGCGACCGGCGACGCCTGCATCGATGCGCCCGAAGGCAAGGTCTGCATCGATCCGAAAAGCCAGCATACGTCACACCGCATGCGTCTGATTTCAGTCGGTCCCCAGCATCAGGTCACGGTCGAGAAGGACTACGGGGTGATTCAACCGTATTGGCTGGGCGAGATCGGTTGCGACCTCACCAAGAAGAACGACAAGGATCAGTACACGCCGAGCCATCTGCCTAACAAGTCCTGACGTACAGGCACGAATCTTGCTCTCGTATTCGTGTCATATTGCGTCATGACCATGCCGGGCGCCGCAGCGATGCGGCGCCCTGAAAAGAGAGCAGGAGACCAGGATGTCGGCTGAATTATTCTCGGTATTCTATCAGTTCGCCGACGTCTTCGCATTTCTGATCCTCTCGGCATCCGGCCTCGCCATCGTGTTCGGAATGATGGGCGTCATCAACATGGCGCATGGCGAGTTCATCATGTGCGGTGCCTATACAACGGTCGGCCTGGTAAAGCTCGGCGTGCCGCTCGCCTTGGCCCAGGCGCTGGCCGCGGTGACGGCAGGATTAATCGGCGTCGCCGTCGAATACCTCATCGTTCGGCGCTTCTATAAAAGGCCGCTGGACTCCCTACTCGCCACCTGGGGTCTCAGCTTGATCGTTACGCAATCCATGCTGCTGATCGTGGGATCGTCGGTTACCGGCATCGGCACGCCGGAGGGCAGCTTTGCGATTGGCGACTATACTTTCTCGACCTATCGCCTGGTGCTGTTCGCCTGCGCGGTTGCCGTGCTGGTCGGTCTCTATATAATCTTCATGAAGACGCGTTTTGGCGTGATGGCGCGCGCGACGATGCAAAATGCCGCCATGGCAAGGGCGCTCGGCGCGCGCACGGGACGCATCTATGCGATCAGTTTCGGCATCGGCGCCGGCCTCGCGGGCCTGTGCGGCGCGCTTTATGCCCCAACAATGACGTTGATCCCGACGATGGGCGCGACGTTTGTGGTGGAGAGCTTCGTCACCGTCGTCGTCGGAGGGGCGAACGTTCTGTTGGGAACGGCGCCGGCGGCCGTTTTCCTGGCGATAATCCGGATGGCTTTGAATGCGAGCTACGGGCAAATCATCGGCCAGATCGGCATGCTGTTTGCAGTGATCCTGATCATTCGTATCTTGCCCGAAGGCCTTTCCAGTGTGTTGGTCCGTCGTGGGCGCTGAGCGGGAGACCTGATGTTTAAACTGCTTGATGGTCCGCAAACCTTGGGACGGGGACGAGCCTTCTGGGCCTGGTTCCTGGTCGTGTTGGCGGCTGCATTGATCTATCCGGTCTTTGCCGACTCCTACGATGTCGGCAATTTCTCCTATTTCCTGATCTGGATATTCATGGCGCTCGGCCTCTGTCTGATGTGGGGCTATGGCGGCATGCTGTCGTTCGGCCAGACCTTCTTCTTCGGCATCTCCGGTTACGCCTACGGCGTGCTCGCTATCAACATGGGCGGGGGTTCGGCGACGATCGCAGCGCTCGTGCTCTCGGTCATCGTTGCGATGATAGCGGCCGGCATCCTCGGTTACTTCATGATCTGGGGTGGCATCAACGGCATCTTCTTCGGCATCGTGACGCTGTCGGCGACGCTGGTGCTGGCATTCTTTCTCGGGCAGACCGCCGGACCGGAATGGCACATCGGCCCTGCGCGATTGAACGGCTATAACGGCATGAAGGGAATGGATCCGCTCACCGTCGGCGATTTCACTATTGAGGGGTCGGCGCTCTACTACGTCATGATCGCGCTCATCGTGGTGGTCTACATGACGCTGCGCATGCTGGTGAACTCGCGCATCGGCAACGTGATCGTCGCCACGCGCGAGAACCCGCAGCGCGCCGAGATGCTCGGCTACGACGTTCGCAGGTACCAGCTCCTGACATTTGTTATCGGCAGCGGGCTCGCCGGCCTCAGCGGCGCGCTCTACACGTCCTGGGGACAGTTCATCACGCCGTCGAGCATCGGCCTGCCGGCCGCCGCCATGCCGATCGTGTGGGTGGCGTTCTCGGGACGGAGCGATCTGACCGCGACGCTGGTAGGCTCATTCCTGCTGCTGTTCGGCTTCCAGACCATCACGGTTTACAGCCAGCAGGCCGCGCTGGTGCTGATGGGCGCGCTGCTGCTGGCGACCGTGATGCTGGCGCCGCAGGGCTTCGTCCTCGGCATCGGCAAGTTTGTTGTCGATCGATGGACAGGGCGTCGGCGGCGCGACGCGAGTCCCGCTCTGGCTGATCCCAGCCGCCTGCAATCGGATGAGACCTGACATGGCGCTGGTCGATGTGAAAGGTGTAACGAAGCGTTTCGGTGGATTGACGGCGGTGTCCGACGTCGATCTCACGGTCAATGCCGGTGAGGTTCACTGCCTGATCGGGCCCAACGGGGCCGGCAAGAGCACGCTGTTCAAGCTGATCGTCGGGCTTTATCCGCCCACCAAGGGCACCATCTTCTTCGACTCCATCGATATCACCGAAGAGCGGCCTTTTGCGCGGGTGCAGCGCGGCATGAGCATCAAGATGCAGGCGCCGAGCGTCTTCAAGGAACTGCCGGTCCGGCAAAACATCCAGATCGCGCTGCAGGGGCGCCTTTCCGGTGCCGAACGCGAGGCCGAGGAAGACCGGCTGCTCACGCTGCTCAATCTGGCGTCAGACACCGGCAAACTCGCAGGCGAGCTTTCGCACGGCCAGCAGCAATGGCTCGAGATCGGGATGGCTTTGGCATTGAGGCCGCAGCTCTTGCTGCTGGACGAGCCGACGGCCGGCATGTCGCCGGAGGAAACCTTCAAGACCGGCGAACTCGTCAAGTCGTTCAATGCCGAGGGCATGACGGTTCTCGCCGTCGAGCACGACATGGCGTTTGTTCGCCAGATCGCCCAGCGCGTCACCGTGCTGCATCTCGGCGAGGTATTCGCGCGCGGCAGCCTCGAAACCATTCTTCAGGACGAGAAGGTCGCCGAAATCTACCTTGGTACGACACATGCCCACTGATCGGATTCTGGACGTATCGGGACTTTGGGCAGGCTACGGCGCCACGCCCATCCTGCAGGGCGTCAGCATGTCGGTCGCTCGCGGCGAGATCGTCGGCGTGATCGGCCGCAACGGCGTCGGCAAGTCGACGCTGATGCGATGCCTGATCGGGCTTCTGGATACCTGGCGCGGCACCATCACCTTCATGGACCAGGATGTAACGTCGTTGCAGGCGGACGCCCGGGCGCGCGCCGGCTTCGGCTATATCCCGCAGGGGCGTGATGTCTTTCCGCAGATGAGCGTCGAGGAGAACCTGCAAGTCGGTGAACTGATCGGCGGACCAAAGGGAAAGAAGCTGCCGGAACTGGTCTACGAGTATTTTCCGCGGCTGAAGGAACGCCGGCGGCAGATTGCAGGCACCATGTCGGGAGGCGAACAACAGCAACTCGCGATCGGGCGCGCGCTGATCGGTAACCCGTCATTGATGATCCTGGACGAGCCGTCCGAGGGCATTCAGCCGTCGATCGTGCAGCATATTTGCGATGCGCTGAAATCGTTCCGGAGCGAACTCGGGACCACGATTGTCTTCGTCGAGCAGAATCTCGACACCATCCTGGCGATCGCCGAGCGGTGTTACATCATGGAAAAAGGCAAGATCACGCGCTCGCTGACCGGCGATGACGTCAACGCGGACAATGTTCGCGCGCAACTCCTTTTGTGAGGTTGACCGCCCTCCACGAACAGGTCTTGTTCATGAGGGGCGGCTTGTTGAAGCAGAATAATCAGGGAGGGAGACGAACATGGATTTGGGACTCAAGGGAGCCAAGGTTCTCGTCACGGGCAGCACCAAGGGGATCGGCCGGGCGATCGCCGAAACGTTCGCAGCCGAAGGCGCCAATGTCGGAATTTGCGCGCGCAATCAGGCGGACGTGGACAGCACGGTAGCGGCGCTGAAGGCCATGGGCGTTGCGGCCTTTGGCGGTCGCGTCGACGTGTCCGACGGTGCGGCGCTCAAGGCATGGGTGAGCGATATGGCATCGAAGCTCGGCGGCGTCGACGCCGTCGTTTCCAATGTCAGCGCACTCGCCATCGGGCAAGACGAGGAGAGCTGGCAGAAGGAATTCTCCACCGACATGATGGGAACGGTGCGGCTGGTGAACGCGGCGATGCCGTATCTGGAAAAGAGCGGCTCCGCTGCAATCGTGACGATCTCCAGCGTTTCCGGCCGCGAAGTCGACTTTGCAAGCGGCCCCTATGGGACCTTCAAGGCTGCGATCATCCATTATACCCAGGGTCTGGCCAACCAACTGGCCGCCAAGGGTATCCGCGCCAATTCCGTGTCTCCGGGCAACACCTACTTCGAAGGCGGGGTCTGGAATACGATCAAGGACAACAATCCGGAACTGTACAAGACCGCGCTGGCCCTCAACCCGACCGGCCGCATGGGTACGCCGCAGGAGATGGCGAATGCCGTGGTTTTCCTTGCAAGCCGGGCCGCAAGCTTCATCACGGGAACGAACCTCGTCGTCGACGGCGCCTTGACACGCGGCGTCCAGTTCTAGGCGCAGGGAACGGGGAGAACGGTCGCGCGCCCGATGCCGGAATGACCGGTCTTGGCATAAGCGGTCTTGGCGCGAGACCGATCCGGAAAATTGGTGGGGAATAGCTCGGGAAGACAGCGAAGGCGGCAGGACGATGTCGCCATCGCCGTCATTGCATGGGCATTCCCGAAGATGACGGGAAATCAACATGTCTGTGGATCAATTGCATTACAAATCCATCACTCAATTATCGGAACTCTTTCGTCGCAGGGAGGTGCTGCCTTCAGAGGTCACCGAAGCGACGTTGAGCCGAATTGGGAAACTTGACGGCAGCTTTCACGGCTACGCGGTTGTCCTTGCAGAACGGGCAATGGCGCAGGCCAGGAAGCACGACAGCGAACTCGCCAAAGGCATATGGCGCGGGCCGCTTCATGGCGTTCCGATCGGACTGAAGGATCTCTGCTACACGACATTTGCTCCGAGCGCCGGCGGCACAAAGATTCATGCGAAGTTCGTGCCGTCCTTCAACGCGACCATCGTGGACCGGCTTGAACGGGCCGGCGTGGTCACGCTTGGAAAGCTCAAGATGACGGAGGGCGCCTACACCAGCCATCATCCTCACGATCAGGCGCCGCTCAATCCCTGGAACGTGAATTATTGGGTTGGCTCTTCATCGACCGGATCTGGCGTCGCGACGTCGGCCGGGCTTTGCTATGGCTCTATCGGAAGCGACACCGGCGGTTCGATCAGGTTTCCGTCCGCAACGTGCGGGCTGACCGGCATCAAGCCGACATGGGGCCGGGTCAGCAGGCACGGCATCTTCCCGTTGGCGGACTCGCTCGATCATATCGGGCCGATATGCCGGAGTGCCGCGGACGCCGCAGCCATGCTGGGCGTCATCGCCGGAGCCGACCCGAACGACCCGACGGCGCTGCAGGCTCCGGTGCCGAACTATCTGGCCGGGATCGGGGATGGCGTGCGTGGCTTGCGAATTGGTGTGGATCGCAAATATACCCAGCAAGGAATCGACCCGCAGGTCGTAGCCGCGTTGCTGGAAGCAGAGCGAACGCTCGCCGATCTTGGTGCGGAAATCCGTGAGATCCGTTTTCCCTCCTACGAGAAGCTGGTCAGTCAGTGGATCCCGATGTGCTCGGTGGAGACGGCGGAAGCGCATCTGGCAACATATCCGTCACGCGCGAAAGAGTACGGACCGGACCTTGCGCAGTTGATCGAGCAGGGCAGGTCTGTCAGCGGTGTCGAAATTGCAGCCATTCATCACGAACGGCTCAAGTTTTGCGGCAGCCTGGCAGCGTTGTTTGGGGATATTGATCTTTTGCTGATCCCGACCATGCCCGTGCCGATTCCGACGCTGACGAAGATGGGTGAATATGGCGCCGATCCGAACGTATTGCTGAGCATTTTGCGCTTCACGGCGGTGTTCGACTTTAGCGGAAGCCCGACGATCACGCTGCCGATGGGAATGGCGTCGGATCACATGCCGCTCAGCATGCAATTGGTCGGGCCGCATCTGTCCGAAGACGTGCTGGCTCGTGCAGCGCACGCGTTCCAGTCGGTAACGGACTGGCATACGCAACGGCCTCCGATCGGATGAGGTGCCGTGCAAACCTCGTTGCGAAGCGACGCAAGCCCGCCGTCGCTTCACAGCACCGAGCGGAAGCCCAGCAAACACAGTGCGATGACCCCGCTGTCTGGTTTTCTTAACCAATTATTATGCCTACCAAATTCGGTAACGCGTCTTTAATGGCGGCGACGTAGTGTCCTCTGACGCGGCCCGCGACGGGCCGCGCCACCGTCCAGGATGGCCGGTCGTTCGCGTACGCGTTGGAGTTCCCCATGGATATCATGACGGGCGTTGGGCTCGTGTCCGGCATCCTTGTCGTGACGGTGATGGTGCTTATGGGTGGTGACCTGCACATGTTCGTCAGCGAGCATGCGGTCATCATCATCTTCGGCGGCTCGATTGCCGCCACCATGATCAGGTTTCCGCTCAGCGCGATCCTGCACGGCCTGCCGCTCGGCGCCAAATTTGCTTTTACCATGAGCCGGCTGTCCGCCCGCGACCTCGTCGATGAACTGGCCCGGATCGCCGAAATCGCGCGCAAGCAGGGACCGGTCGGCCTGGAAAAGGTCGAAACCGACGAACCGTTCCTCGCCAAGGGAATTCGCTACGTCGCCGACGGTTACGATCTGGAATTCATCCGCGACAACCTCGAACGCGACCGCGACAATTTTCTGATGCATCTCGACGAAGGCGGAAAGATCTACCGCGCCATCGGCGACTGCGCGCCGGCGTTCGGCATGATCGGCACCCTGATCGGCATGGTGCAGATGTTCGCCAACATGACCGATCCATCGAAGCTCGGTCCATTCATGGCAACCGCGTTGCTGGCGACGCTCTACGGCGCGCTGGTCGCAAACCTGTTCTGCCTGCCGATCGCCGACAAGCTGCACGGCAAGCTGCTCGATGAAGAGACCAACCGGACGCTGATCATCGACGGCATCCTGATGATCCGGGATTCCAAGAGCCCGACGCTGGTTCGCGAAATGCTGCTGGCCTACTTGCCGGAAAAACATCGCCATGAGGAAGGCGAACCGGTTCCGGCCTAAGCGGCCGATCCCGGTTTCGGAAAATCAACCATGGCCAAGAAGAAACGAGGCGACGCGCATGGAGGAGGGCACGGCTGGTTCGTGACCTTTGCCGACCTCATGGGCCTGATGATGAGCTTCTTTGTGATGCTCGTCGCCTTCTCCACCATGGACAACAACAAGCTCAAGATCGTCGCCGGCTCGATGCGCGACGCTTTCGGCGTGCAGACCGAGGTGCGCTATTCCGGCATCGTCGAATCCGACGGCCTGCCGACGCGACCGAAGCTGAAGAACACCGCGCACATAGCGCCGGAGGAATCCTCCAACACGCCGACCCCGGATGAACAGGAGCGGAACCGGACCGCGGGCGCCCGCCTCAAGATCGATCGTGAATTTGCGCTCGCCTCGGCCTCCCTGCGACAGGCATTGCAGGACATGCCGGAGCTGACCGAAATCTCGAAACACATCATGTTTGAGGAAACCCCGCAGGGCCTCAACCTGGAAATCGTCGACCAGGATGGCCGCTCGATGTTCGCCGATGGGTCAAAGGTGCCGTATGAGCGCACGCGCCGGCTGATCGAGAAACTGGCCGCTCCACTGAAGGCGACACCGTTGCGGGTCTCGATCGTCGGTCACACGGCGGCCGGCTTCGTGCCGACCCAAAGCGAGTATGGCGCGTTCGATCTCTCGGCGGATCGGGCCAACGCGGTGCGGCAGATTCTCGAGCGGGAAGGACTGCCGTCCGCGCACATCTTCGCGGTAGCGGGAAAGGCCGACAGCCAGCCGCTGTTTCCCGACGATCCTACGCTGTCGGCGAATCGCCGTGTGACCATCACGCTGATGCGCGAAGATCCGGCGCTGCCGCCTGATCTCAAGCCATAATTTGGGCGGCTAACCGGTCCCGGTTCAGGTCGGAACCCCGGTGACAATCCAGAGATTTTATGCATTTTTGCATGGCTTGGTCACAAAAACGGGGTAGGCTATGCTTTATGCGCAGGGCTATAAGCCGCGTCGCTTTGCTATTGTGCAGTGAAGCATTTTTGAGGCCCCCATTCTCATGACGAGCGATGTTGTAGTCCCCGCCGCGGAAACGACGGCGGTTAATGGTCGCGTCGATGCCCATTCCACCGCGGGCTTCAAGGCGCTGATGCTCGGCAGTATCGGTGTCGTCTACGGCGACATCGGCACCAGCCCGCTTTACGCGTTCCGCGAAGCCGTCATTGCGGCCAGCGGGCCGTCAGGCACCATTAGCCCACTGGCCGTTCTCGGCGTTCTGTCCCTGATCCTGTGGGCGCTGATCATCGTGGTGACGCTGAAATACGTGCTGATCCTGCTGCGCGCCGACAACCACGGCGAGGGTGGAACGCTGGCGCTGATGGCGCTGGCGCAACGCGCGGTCAGCCGCGGCGCGGGTGCGATTGTCCTGCTCGGGATCATCAGCGGCGCGTTGTTCTACGGCGATGCGGTGATTACGCCGGCGCTGTCGGTGCTTTCGGCGATCGAAGGCATCAAGCTCGTCACCGCGGCGTTCGACCCGTATGTGGTGCCGCTGACGGTGATCATTCTGGTGGTGCTGTTTGCGGTGCAGTCGCGCGGCACCGCGCGGGTCGCCGCCTTCTTCGGGCCGGTGATGTGCGTCTGGTTCGCGGTCATTGCGATCGCGGCGATTCCCCCGATCATGAAGCATCCCGAGGTTCTGTTTGCGCTCAATCCGCTCCACGCCGTCTCGTTCATGATCCATCATGGCGTGATCGGCTTTGTGACGCTCGGCGCGGTGTTTCTCGCGGTCACGGGGGCGGAGGCGCTCTATGCCGACCTCGGACATTTTGGCAAACGGCCGATCCAGACCGCCTGGCTCTTCATTGTGCTGCCGTCGCTGGCGCTGAACTATCTGGGGCAAGGCGCCCTGGTCATTGCCGATCCGAAGGGGGTCGAGAATCCGTTCTTCCTGATGTTTCCGGATTGGGCGCTGATGCCGATGGTAGCTCTGGCGACGCTCGCGACCGTCATCGCGAGCCAGGCCGTGATCACCGGCGCTTATTCGTTGACGCGTCAGGCCATACAGCTCGGCCTGTTGCCGCGATTTGAAATCCGCCATACGTCGGAAGCGCATTCCGGCCAGATCTTCATGCCGCGCGTCAACTCGCTGCTGCTGATCGCCGTGATGCTCCTGGTGCTGATGTTCCGCTCGTCGAGCGCATTGGCCTCCGCCTATGGCATCTCCGTCACCGGGACCATGGTGGTGACCGCGATGATGGGCTTTGTGGTGATCTGGAAGGTCTGGAAATGGTCGGCGATCGCGGCCGCCGCCCTGATCGCGCCGTTCCTGTTTCTCGATCTCACCTTCCTTGCGGCGAACCTCCTCAAAGTCCTGGAGGGCGGCTGGGTGCCGCTGGCGCTCGGCGGCTGGGTGATGCTGCTGATGTACACGTGGCGGCGCGGCAGCCGGCTATTGTTCGAGAAATCGCGCAAGCTGGAGTTTCCTCTGGTGGATCTGGTGGCGATGCTCGAGAAGCGACCGCCGCAGCGGGTTTCCGGCACCGCCGTGTTTCTGACCAGCGATCCGGCCAGTGCGCCGACCGCGCTGATGCATAGTCTGAAGCACTACAAAGTGCTGCACGAGAAGAACGTCATTCTCACCATCGAGACCGCCCCGACACCGCGAATCGATCCGGCCGAACGGGTGCGGCTCGAGGAGGTCAGCGCGACCTTCACCAAGGTGACGCTGCGGTTTGGCTTCATGGAATCCCCCAACGTCCCGAAAACACTGGCCATTGCGCGCAAGCTGGGCTGGCATTTCGACATCATGTCGACCTCGTTCTTCCTCTCGCGGCGGGCGCTGAAGCCGGCGGCGCATTCGGGAATGCCGCGCTGGCAGGATCATCTTTTCATCGCGCTCAGCCGCACCGCCAATGATGCGACCGATTATTTCCAGATTCCCACCGGCCGGGTGGTCGAAGTGGGAACGCAGGTCACGATCTAGAGGCTGCCTCAGGCGTTTCGGAAGCTTCTACCGCTTGATTTTCATCACGCCAGGGGCGACGTTGGCATGGAAGGGCGAGCCGTCCGTTCCGCTGTTGCCGGAGCGCGCGCAATAAGGTCATGGTTGGGAGGATTTGAGTGGCGGATCAGGGTCATCGCGTTCACGATTTGGCGCCGGAAGACGTATCGAAGGGAATGGTTGAGGGGCGCTATCTTCTCGTCGATGTCCGCGAACCGAATGAGGTTGCCGTGGACGCGTATCCGGACGCGGTCGTCGTTCCGCTTTCGAGTTTCGACCCGCAGGATATCCCCGATCCCCATGGCAAGCAGGTGGTTTTCGCCTGCCGTTCGGGCAAGCGGTCGGTAACGGCGTCGCTGGCCGCGCAAGCCGGGGGTTTGGCTTACGACAAGCATCTGGCGGGCGGAATGCTGGCCTGGAAGGCCGCCGGATTGCCGACCAAGACCGGCGGCTGATCGCTCCGATGATTTCCACGAACAAGGTCTTTGCGGATCTTCCCGTCACGATCTTCGAGGCGATGTCGCAGCTCGCGCGCGACAACAACGCGATCAATCTCGGCCAGGGTTTCCCGGATGATCCCGGCCCCGAGGACATCCGCCGCGCGGCGGCCGACGCCGTCATGAACGGCTACAACCAATACCCCTCGATGATGGGCATTCCGGAATTACGGCAGGCCATTGCGGCCCATTACGGCCGCTGGCATGGCCTCGTTCTCGATCCCATGAGCGAGGTGATGGTAACGTCCGGCGGCACCGAAGCGCTGACATCAGCCATTCTGGCCGTCGTCGAGCCCGGCGACGAGGTGGTGGTGTTCCAGCCGGTATATGATTCCTACCTGCCGATCATACGCCAGGCCGGAGGCATACCGCGTCTGGTGCGCCTTGAGCCGCCGCATTGGCGGTTGACGGAGGAGGCGCTGCAAAGTGTCTTCAACCACAAGACCAAGGCCGTGCTTTTCAACAATCCGCTCAATCCCGCCGCGGTGGTCTATCCGCGCGAGGACCTCGAGCTACTGGCGCGCTTTTGTCAGCAGTTCGACACCGTCGCGATCTGCGACGAGGTCTGGGAGCACGTGATCTTCGATGACCGTGAACATATTCCGCTGATCACCATTCCGGGCATGCGGGATCGCACCATCAAGGTCGGCTCCGCCGGCAAGATTTTTTCGCTGACCGGCTGGAAGATCGGCTTTGTCTGCGCCGCACCGCCGCTGTTGCGGGTTGCGGCGAAGGTGCACCAGTTCCTCACCTTCACCACCGCGCCCAATCTTCAGGTGGCGGTGGCCTACGGTCTTGGCAAGCCCGCGGATTATTTTCTTCAAATGCGCAAGGAACTGGCGCGGAGCCGCGACCGTCTCACCCGCGGGCTCGAGAGCATCGGCTTCCCGGTGCTGCGGTCGCAAGGCACTTATTTCCTCACCGTCGACCTTTCCCCGCTGGGCCTCAACGAAACCGACGAGGCATTCTGCAAGCGCATCGTCACCGACTACAAGGTAGCGGCGATTCCGGTGTCGGCGTTCTATGAGAAGGATGCGGTGACGTCGGTGGTGCGGTTCTGTTTTGCCAAGAAGGACGCAACCCTCGACACCGCGCTGGAGCGTCTGTCGGACGCGGTGCATCGCCGATAAAGGGCTGACCCATGATGCGCGGCTGGACCCGTACTCAAATCCGGTTGGTTGCCGCGATCGCCTTGGCTTTCGCGCTGCCGTCGCCGGCCGCGCGGGCGCAGCAACGCACGGTCAATTTCTACAATTGGTCGAACTATGTGGCCCCCGGGGTGCTGGAGGACTTCACCAGGGAAACCGGCATCAAGGTTGTCTACGACACATTCGACGCCAACGAGACGCTGGAGACGCGGTTGCTCGCGGGCAAATCGGGCTATGACGTCGTGGTTCCCACCGCCTATTTCCTGCAACGCCAGATCACGGCGAATATTTTCCAGAAGCTCGACAAGTCGAAACTGCCGAACCTCGTCAACGCCTGGCCGGAGGTGACGAAGCGGCTCGCGACCTATGACCCCGGTAACCTATATGCCGCCAACTATATGTGGGGCACGACCGGGATCGGCTACAACGTCAAAGCGGTGCAGAAGATTCTCGGCGCCGATGCCAGGATCGACAGTTGGGACATCGTCTTCAAACCGGAGAATCTCGCCAAGTTCAGGGATTGCGGAATTCACATGCTGGATTCCGCCGATGATATTCTGCCGGCGGCGTTGAATTATCTCGGGCTCGATCCGAATTCGACCAGACAGGCCGATCTCGAAAAGGCCGCCGATATCGTCAGCAAGATCAGGCCCTATGTCCGCAAGTTTCATTCGTCGGAATATCTGAGCGCGTTGGCGACCGGCGAAATCTGCCTCGTGGTGGGCTGGTCGGGTGATATCATGCAGGCGCGCAGCCGGGCTACTGAGGCAAAAAGCGATGTCGAGATCGGTTACGCGATTCCGAAGCAGGGGGCGCAGATGTTTTTCGACAATCTGGCGATCCCGGCAGACGCGAAGAATGTTTCCGAGGCCTACGAGCTGATCAATTATCTCTATCGGCCCGACGTCGCGGCGCGGAATTCCGATTTTCTATCCTATGCCAATGGCAATCTTGCGAGCCAGAAGCTGGTCGACGCCAAAATTCTCGATGACAAGACCATCTATCCGGACCAGGCGACGCTTGCGAAGCTTTTCGTCATCACCGCCCGCGATCCGGCCACCCAGCGCGTCATCAACCGGCTGTGGACGCGGGTCAAAACGGGACGGTAAAACCGTCATCGCCAGCGGCGATGCACCCACCACCATTGATCTGGATATTCGCGGATCCAGCCTTCGACCACCGACGTGATCGCCTGCATCGTTCCTTGAACGTCGATCTTCCCTTCAGCGTCGCGAACCGGCGGTATTTCCTCCGACAATTCGGCGCGAAAGCGGTCACCGGGCAGGCGGATGATCCGGACGCCATGGATCGGACACTCGATCTGACGCAGCAACCGGGCCAGTGTCGGGTTGGCCTTGGTCTTGCGGCCAAAGAAGGTGACGTCGACTCCATTGGTGAAATATTGATCGACCAGGATGGCCACGTGCTGACCCTTTTGCAGGGCGTCCGCCAATCTCAGCGGGGCGTCACGGCCGGCCGGGATCAGCGTTCCCATCTTCACCGAGCGGATCTCTTCGATGATGCGGTCGGCCGAAGCTATGTTGGGGCGACGAAACAGCACCGCGGCATCCAGGCCATGCGCGACCGCGGCCAAAGCGGCCAGTTCGAAGCTGCCAAGATGACTTGAAAAGATCAGCGCCGGTTTGCCGTCGAGCCGCAGTTGCGCGAACAGCTCATGGGTACGCTCCTCGATTTCAATCCGGCTGTTTTCGGGATGCGCGCGATCATGCTCCCAGACATGATCGAGATGGGCGAATTCGGCGCCATAGCGGCCGAGATTGTCCCAGACGCCGGCAAGAATGGTCGCGATCTCCTCAGGTGATTTTTCCGGAAAGGCGGCCGTCAGGTTGGCACGGGCAGTCTTGTGTTCGCGTGTCAAGGGACCGAACAGTCGTGCAAGGCGACCGAACAGATCGGCGGTCTTGATCGGATCGAAATAGCGGATGCTGCGCAGCAGTCCGATCGTAAGCGCGCCCAGCGCTGCGTCGCCGATCGGCTTGGCAGTGTCACGAATGCGAGCCTTGGCGCGAAGCAGAAGCCGGCGCATCAGAAATACACGATGATTTTGCCAAACACCTGCCGGCTTTCCATGCGTTTGAGCGCGGCCGCGACATCGTCGATCGGCACTTCGGTATCGATCACCGGAAGCATGCCGTCCGCCATCTTGTCGAGGCTCTCGGCGATATTCCGGATGGTGGCGCCGAACGATCCGAAGATACGATATTGCTGCTGGAAAAGCTGCATCAGATTGATTGTCGTCGTCGGGCCGGATGTCGAACCGCAGGTCACCAGCCGGCCTCCGCGCTTCAGCGTCAGCAGCGAGCCGTTAAAGGTATCGGCGCCGACATGCTCGAACACCACGTCGACGCCCTTCTTCTTGGTGATCTTGCGGGTCTCGTGCTCGAAACGATCCTTGCGATAGTTGATGACGTGATCGGCGCCGAGCGCCTTGACGCCGTCGATCTTTGAATCGTCGCCGACGGTGGTGATGACCGTGCAGCCGATCTTCTTGGCCATCATGATCGCAACCGTGCCGATACCGGAACCGCCGGCATGGACCAGCACGGTCTCGCCGGGCTGCAGTTTCGCATTGTCGAACAGCATGTGTTGCACGGTCGAGAAAGCAATCGGCGCGCAGGCCGCGTCGCGTTCGCTGACGCCGCTTGGCACCGGGATCACCAGCCGTTCCGGCAGGTTCATCAGCTCGCGCGCAAAGCCGTCGACGTGGAAACCAAGCACGCCGGCGACGTTTTCGCAGAGATTGTCGCGGCCTTCGTTGCAGGCCCGGCAGACCCCGCAGGTGAGGGCGCCGTACATCACTACCGGCTGGCCCGGCTGGAAGCGGGTGACGCCTTCTCCGACCGCGGCAACCTCGCCGGAGGCTTCGGCGCCGACCACCAGCGGCAGCTTGCGCTTGGCAAACGCCATGCCGCGGTAGCCCCAGACATCGATGTGATTGAGTGCTACGGCCTTGACGCGGATCTGCACTTCGCCCGCGCCCGGAGGCGGCGGCGCCGGCACATCCGCGACCACAAGCTGGCGATCGGCAACAAGAGTGAGCGCGCGCATAACGCCGTGTCCCCGGCAAGAAGAAGGATTTCCGATCGCGTGCGTATCGCCGTTTGATACGGTGACGTCAACCGCCGGCATCGGATGGCTAAATCCGCTAGATCGGCTCGCGCGTCAGGATCATCGAGGCGTTCTGGCCACCAAAGCCGAACGAATTCGACATCACGGCGGTGACGCGCGCGTCGCGGGCTTTGTTTCCGACGACATCGAACAGAATCGTCGGATCCGGCGTTTCATAGTTGATGGTCGGCGGAATTCGCTGATGTTCAAGCGTCAGCAGCGAAAAGATCGCCTCGACGGCGCCGGCTGCCGAAATGGTGTGGCCGACCATCGACTTGTTCGACGACACCGGGATTTGCTTGGCGTGTTCGCCGAACACCGTTGAAATCGCCAGATATTCCATCTTGTCGTTTTCCGGCGTCGCGGTCCCGTGCGCGTTGATGTGATCGATCTGCTCCGGCGTCATGCCGGCGTCCGCCAAGGTCTTTCGCACGCAGCCGATGATCGGCTTGCCATCGGGGCTGGATCTGGTGCGATGAAAGGAGTCGGTGAGCTCGCCGCAGCCGGCCAGCACGCCGAGGATCGGCGCGCCGCGTGCGACGGCGGCATCATAGCTCTCCAGCACCAGCGCACCGGCGCCTTCCGCCATGACGAATCCGTCGCGGTTCTTCGAGAATGGCTTGGACGCGGCCCGGGGCGGATCGTTCTGGGTCGACAGTGCGGACAAGAGAGAAAACCGCACCAACGCTTCCGGATTGACCGAACCGTCGGTCGCCACGCACAAGGCGGCGTCGGTCTCGCCGCGGCGGATGGCTTCGACGCCGAGCTGGATGGAGGTAGCGCCGGACGCGCAGGCGGTCGACAGTGAAATCGGTGATCCCTTGGTGCCGAATGTATCGGCGAGATAGGTCGCCACCGAGCCGAACTGGAATCGGCGATGATAGGGGGTGTACTTGCCGCCGCCGCAGACGCGGAGCAGATCGTCGTAGTCGAGTTTCTCCCCCCCAGCGACGCGTCCCAGTTCCAGCCGTTGCGGCCATTCGATTTCAACCGGCGCCACGGCGAGAAACAGCGGTCCCGGGAAATCGCCCTTACGGCCGATACCCGACTGCTCAAGCGCTTCTTCAGTGGCCATTCCGGCCAGACGTTCCGAGAGCCCGGTCGATGAGAAGGGCTCGATGTCAAGGAAATCGACGGTTCCGGCCATGGTGGTCTTCAGACCGTCGATCGGAAAACGCGTGATGGTGCGAATGCCGGATTCACCGGCGGTCAGCTTGGCCCAATTATCCGACTTGCCGGCGCCGAGCGACGTCACGATGCCCATGCCCGTGACGACGACGATCGGCCTTCCGAATTTGTCGCGTGATGCTGTCATGGTTCCCCCGCCGGTCAGGCCGTTATGCTCACTTGATCGCTTCGACCAGGGCCATACCCTCACCGCGCCAGTGACCGGCCCCGATCACGACAATCTGGGCAGGCGGTTTGGACATTTCAATCTCTACCCCGGAGGAATCCGTCGGCGGAAACAATGCGCCACGCGAAATCGCGAGGGCTGCCAGCGCCAGTCCCAGCGGAAACTGGGTTTCCATGGTATGGCCGAACATGGTGCCGGTCGCGCGCACCGCAAAACCCGGGTGTCCGGTCAGAAACGCCTGTTCCTCCGAGGTGGCCGGCTCGGCGCCGGTGGCGCCGGTAATGATGGCTCCGCTGTCGCGGAGTTCGCCGAGTTCCGACCATAGCTTTTCAAGCGTCGATTTGACGTCGCCCGGTTGCTTGCGCGGCGACCGGTCGGCCACGACGTTGGTCAGGCGCGCATAGGGCTTCGCACCGCGCGCTTCCGCATGCGCCCTCGACTCGATGACGAGAAAGGCGCCGCCGGAGCCGAGCGCGAAGCCCGAATGTTCCTTGCGCGCCCATACCGGTTCGAACTTGTCCTTGAGGTTGTAATCGCCGAACTCGTAGAGAATCAGCAGGTCCTTGCGCTGGCCGTTATGCGAACCTCCGATCAGCGCGATGTCGCTTTGGCCGGCCGCTATGCGTGCGAGCGCGATCCGCGCCGCATCCGCACCCGCCACTTCCTCGCCCATGAAAGTGCGTGAGGTTCCGGACACGCCGTGCACGATGGCGATGTTGCCGGCCAGCAGGTTCGAAAGCTGCGCCAGGAACAGCGTCGGACGCAGATCGCTCATCAGGCGTTCATTGAGAAAGCCGGGCGCGGAATTGCCCGCCGCCGCGGCGTTGAGAACGCCGGCATCGACCGCGAGATCGCGCTCGCCGCCACCGGCGGCGACAATCATGTCCATCCGCCCGAGGATTTCCTTGTTGCCCTTGACCCCGGCGCAATCCAGCGCAAGCCCGGCGGCATAGGTCCCGATCCGCTGCCAGGCTTCCATCTGACGCTGATCGCCCTTTTTGGGGATCTGGGTATCGAAGTTTACCGGCGCCCAGGGATGAACGATGTAGGGCGCGAAAGCTTTTTCATCGACGTTGATGCGCCGTTCGTTGAGCGCGTCCCAGTTCGCGTCCAGCCCTTCGCCAAGCGAGGTGGCAAGACCAATGCCGGTGATCCAGACCTCGGCCGATCCGGGATTGGAGGATTTCGTCTCAGTCATGGGTCATGGCCTGTTGCGGAAAGCCGATACGCTGGGCCACGGCATCCATGTGCACGCGCAAATCCGGACTGGGGAAGGGGATGTGGCTGAAGGTCAGGGTCGCGTTGCATCTTAACTTGCCGTCGACCCGGACCTTGGCCTCGGTGATCGAATAGCCGGAGCCGTCGTGAACCAGGCTGGCGTGGATCGTCAGCAATTCTCCCGGCGCGACGAAGCCGCGCATCTTGGCCTCCTTGACCGCGGCCAGAAACGGCATCCGCTCGAACTTCATCAGCGCGAGCAATAACCAACCGGACGTCTGGGCCATCGATTCAATCAGCAGCACGCCGGGCATGATCGGATAGCCAGGGAAGTGCCCTTCGAAGACGGTGCTGTGCTGAGGAACCTGGGCCTCGACCACAATGGTCTTCTCGCCGACGCTGAGGTCGACGATGCGGTCGATCAGTTGGAAATATTCAAGCTGCATGGCCGGCGATTAAGCGCCCTTGGCCGCGACCAATTCGTCGATGCGCGCGCTGAGGTTTTTCAGGACGAAATACTGCTCGGTGGTCGCCTTGCCGTCGTTGACTTCCTGAGTCCATTTTTCCAGCGGCAGCTTGATCCCGAACGCCTTGTCGATCGCGAACGCAATGTCGAGAAAATCGAGGCTGTCGATCCCCAAATCGTCGATCGCGTGGCTTTCCGGCGTGATCGTGTCGCGCGGTATGTCGCAGGTTTCAGCGATAATCGTGGCGACCTGATCGAATGTGGATGACATCACTAAGCCTTTGATATATTGAGGATAAATTGCACGATGGCAAGGCAGGGCGGCCGGGCGGCCCGGAATGCCTCATCCGCCGTCCAGAGTCGAGTGCCCGTATATCGGAGGCACGCTCCGAGTTCAATGGAGGCGGGCGGGCAGGCCGGACCGGCCCGAGCGGCCCTGGAACCGGTCCGGCCCGAAAATGCTAGCCATGCGGCGCATAAATGCGCGCGCAGTCGCGCCGCCCCGTCAATACGCAATCCTGGGTTTTGCGCATATCCGCAATGCTCACGGCAAGCCATATGCCGATCGCCATCAAGGCGACCGTAAAAGCGATGGCAGCGACGTTCGCCAGCATACGATGGCGAAAGTCGTCCGGTTCATCCCGGGGGCGTTCATAGCGCGACAGGTCATTGGGCTCGGGACGGGTGTCCTCCGCCTCTGCCTGCCCGCGCGCGTAACCCTGCCGACCCTGAGGGCGGAGCGAGTTGCGTGGCCGGAATTCGAGCACCCGATGCTCTTCCTCCGACGTAATGGGCCGCTGGGTCTTCACTGCTGCCAGTCCCGGGACATTCTGATCCTATTTAGCACGCTCGCAACGCATCTCACAGACAATGTTGGCATGGCGCCGATATGACAATCTATCCCTCCAGGGTGTCATGGAACCTGCCATAGTCGACTCTCAGGCGACCGTCGTCCGAGTTATCGAGAATATCGGCATAGCGGTGCCCAAAACGAATATCGCCGTGTTCGTAGGACTTTCGGGCGTGGACGGTTTGCGCCGCAACGACATCATATCCGGACACCACAACCGCAAGCGAGGCCTTGGATACCTCAAGGTCGGCCGCATTGGTCTGATAGAGCGGGCTGTTCTCATCGAGAACATGGTAGAGCGTCCAGCTTAACGCCAGCCCGGGATTCTGGCTTTGCGTCAATGGCAGCTCGTAGAACCGCCGAAGCGTCTCGCCCTCCATGCTCACGATATTCTTGAACAACCACAATTTGGCGGTGGCATTGCTGATGATGTTGTGACGCTCGTTGGCGAGCCGAAGCATCAGGGTCGGCTTGCCGTCATGGTTTGTGATGACCGGGCGGTCGGCGAACAGCAACCGGGCATTCGGCCGCGAGAACCGGGCAAAAATCAACCCGGTCATCAGCGACATCGAGAAGATGCCCGTGAACAGCTCCACGGCGGCGACGAAATGCCCGTAATGGGTTTGCGGATGCATGTCGCCATAGCCGGCGGTCGAAAGCGTCTCGATGCTGAAATAAATATAGTCGATGTAGGCGCCGCCGGGAACGTTCGAGATCGGCTGATTTCCGATCCAGTAGAAAAAGGCGAAGATTGCGTTGAAGGCAATGAAAACCAGCACTGCGCCGCCGATGAAAGCAGGCCATGATGCCGTCATGCAGCGGTGGCTGATGTCGGCCCAAAAACTGAGATGAAGGCCTTCGGTGATGATTTCGCGTTCCCCGAACCGGATCACCCGGGCCTTCGATGCTCGCTCGCTCCGGCTTTTGACCATGTTTTTTTCGGATCTCCCGAGGCGACCGGCGCCCCGAAACCGGCACGCTATTTCGGCAGGCGTCCCATCATGTAGAACTCGTCGTTCGGGCGCATCGCGGTGACGTTGGCCATCCGGTTTGACAGCGCAAAGAACGCCGAGATCGCCGCGATATCCCAGACGTCGTCGTCGCTGAAGCCATGGCTGGCGAGGTCGGTGAAATCCTGCTCCGAAATCTTGTTCGCCTCGATGCTCACCTTCATGGCGAAGTCGAGCATCGCCCGCTGCCGCGGGGTAATATCCGCCTTGCGATAGTTGACGGCGATCTGGTCGGCGATCTGCGGGTTCTTCGCCCGAATTCGCAGGATCGCGCCGTGCGCGATCACGCAATAATGGCATTGATTGGCGCTGGAGGTCGCGACCACGATCATCTCGCGCTCGGCCTTGGTCAGGCCGCCGTCCTTGTCCATCAGGGCATCATGATAGGCAAAGAACGCCCGAAATTCCTCGGGCCGATAGGCCAGCGTTAGAAACACGTTCGGAACGAAGCCGGACTTCTCCTGCACAGCGAGGATACGGCTGCGGATATCTTCCGGCAGCTGGTCGATGGAGGGCGTCGGGAAGCGTTTTGCAAGGGGCTGCGTCATGGAGAGGTTCCGGGTCAAACCGCGTGATGCGGCGGCCCCCGGACCATAGTCGATGGCCGCATCCGCGCAAAGCATGCCTGCCGGATGCGCGGGTTTGGCGCCCCTGAGCCGTCAGCGCAGCGGCTTTTTCAGCCGTCAGCGCAGCGGTTTTTTAAGCAATGAAAAACGGTCGGGATCGAGGCCCATCGACGGCTGCAGCATCGGCGCTTCCACCGTGCGTGCGGCCGGCCGTTCGTTGATGCCGGGGTCGTTGGGAACGTCGCGATGCGAGGTAGCCCCGCGCCAACGCTCGAGCACGGCGCTGACGAAATGCATATCGTGGCCGGCAGCGACCGACGGCACCGTCGACATCGTGGCTTCACTGCGCGGCAGTTGATGCGGCGGCACTTCCTTGAAGCGCAACCGGGTCGGGAGCGCCACGCCTTCGCCGAAAGCCAGCACTTCGCGGGTGCCGAGCGAGGGAACGAACGACAGCAGGTTAGCCGCGGCGTCCGACACCGCCGAGCGCAACAGCGCCTGGTCGCGCTCGTTAGCGAGGCGCATGGCGAACAGCGTGTTGCACTGGGAAATGATGGTGGCATCGAGTTCGGCCGGACGCTGGGTGACGAGCCCGAGATACACGCCGTATTTTCGGCCTTCCTTGGCGATACGCGAGACGGCCTTGCGCGTCGGGCCGAAACCGATGTTGCGGTCGGCGGAGGCATAACGGTGAGCCTCTTCGCAGACGAACAACAGCGGCGAGACGCCGTCGCTCCACAGCCCGAAATCGAATGCCATGCGGCACAGTACCGACACCACGGAATCGACGACTTCGGCCGGGAAGCCGGCGAGCTGCATGATGGTCATCGGCCGGCCATTGGCCGGCAGCCGGAACAGATGGCTGATGACTTCGGCCATGGTGTCGCCGCCGACATTGGCGTTATCGAACATGAACGCGTAGCGCGGATCGTTGCGCACGGTCTCGATGCGCGAAATCAGCTTGTGATAGATGATGCGCGATGAGCGGTTTTCGAGCTTGCCCATCCGTTCGTCGATCAGCGAAATCAGATCGACCAGCCGATAGGGAACCGGTGTATCGATGGTATAGCCGATCGCCTTGGGGTCGATGCGCTTCAATCCGACGCGATCGGCGTTCTGGTACTGCGTATAGATTCCCTTTGCCATCGGAATCACTTCGGCCAGAATGTCGAGTTCCTCCGGCACGCCGGGGCGTCCGGCGAACAGCACATCGACGATCTCTTCGAAATTGAACAGCCAGAACGGCAGTTTCAGATTGCGCGGATTGAGAACCAGCGCACGGTCGCCGAAGCAGCGGCCGTACTCGTTGTGCACGTCGAGCAGGAAAATCCGCAAGTTCGGCCGCGCCTTTAGAATTTCGTTGAGCAGCAGCGATACGCCGCTCGATTTGCCGACGCCGGTGCTGCCGAGCACCGCGAAATGCTTGGAGAGCATCTCTTCGACATCGACATAGGCGATCACGGACCGGTCCTGCTGCAGGGTGCCGACCGCGATCTGATCCGATCCCGTCGGTGCGTAAACCGTGCGAAGCTCCTGATTGCTGATCAGGTCGACGGTGTCGCCGATCGTCGGATAGTTGGTGACGCCGCGCTGAAATTTGGGGCGTTCGGGTACGCCGAGGATTTCCCCGAGCAGGTCGACCGAGGCGCTGGCGATGTAGTTGTCCGAAGTCGGCAGATCCTCGCAGGACACTTCGGTGATCATGGCGACGATGGTGGAATTGGCGCAGCGGATGCTGACGAACCGCCCGACGGTGGCCCTCACCTCCGAGAGGCCCATCTGGCTCGCGGCCAGAAGTCCGACGCGGGCGAGGGATCCGCGCACCGAAATCACACGTCCGAAGGATGTCACAGCGGTTGAACCTGGTGGTCTTGATTGGAGCCAATATGCGTTTCAATGCGGGACTATCGCAGAACGTCGCTGGACAAACGGTTAAGCCTGGAGAATTCCGGGTGCGTTAAATCGTCCATATCCTGGCAAGGATTTGGTTTTGCCGGATTGTCCCGGGCGGCCTTTTTCGGGAGTTTCTGCTGATAAATCCAGCTTTTGCGCCCGTTCGGCCATGACGGCGCAACACCGTCGTAACGTCTTGTTTACCAATCAACCAAGGCGGGAGCAGCGTCGCTTCGTCGCTGCCCTTTCGAAGCAAGGTCAGGGTCCTCAAGGTCCTGGGAGCCTCGCTGCCGCGAACGCCCGTATGACAAGTCGAAGTGGCGGCGGCCCCGCAGGGAGGCCGCCTGCGCCCTGTGACAAGCCGCCAGGATCGTATAAACTGACCATAAATTGTGTGATGTGGCCTTTTCATTGAAGGACTTGCAGATGGCGGTGACCTCGGGCTCGCGCGCGGAGCGCTTCAAAGAGGGCAAGGAACTCCGCCGCAAGACGCCGCGCGAAGCGCATGCTGATCTCAAGGGATCGATGGCTCGCAGTGCCGTCGCCATCCTCGCCGAGAGCGATCCGGAGCGCGTTCCGGAACTGGTGCCGGAGCGCTACAAGCGAATGTTGCTCAATCCGTTCGCGTTTTTGCGCGGCGCGGCGGCGGTGATGGCGACCGATCTTGCCGGGCAGCCGATGGTCGGATTGCCGGTGCAGGCTGGCGGCGACAGCCATCTCATGAACTTCGGCGCGTTTGTCACGCCGGAAGACAATATTCTGTTCGACGTCAACGATTTCGACGAGACGCTGCCGGGCGTCGATTTTACCGTCGACCTGAAGCGTCTCGCAGCAAGTGTCGTGGTAGCGGCATTGGCGGGTGGCTTCAGCAAGAAGCAGTCGCGCGCGATTGCGGCCGCAACAGTTAAAGCCTACCGGCTGCACATGAGCGAGCTCGCCCGGTTGTCGCAGCAGGAAATTTGGCACAGCCGCATCGATCTCGAGCAGGAGGTCAAGCGCATCGGTAACGCCGACCTGAGGCGGAAGCTGGCCGTTGTGATTGCCAAGGCGCGGGGCGAGGGCCTGGCAAAGGACGATAATTTTCCGCATCTCGTCGGCGGCAATGATCCAAGGATCGTCGACAAGCCACCCACCATTTTCCATCTCGATCCGAAGGCGGACGCGCGGCACCGGCTCGCCGTCGAGCGGGTATTCGCCACCTATCGCAAGGGCCTCAATCCTCATTTGCTGCGGCTGCTCGATCGCTTCACGCTGAAGGATATCGCCTTCAAGGCCGTGGGCGTGGGGTCGGTTGGCACATTCTGCTGCGTGGCGCTGTTCATGACCCCCGACAACGAACCCTTGTTCCTGCAGATCAAGCAGGCGATGCATTCGGTGCTGGAACGCCTTGGCGGCAGAACCGCCTACAAGGGAAACCAGGGACGCCGTGTCGTGGAAGGTCAGCTGATGATGCAGGCCGCGAGCGATATCTTCCTGGGCCCCACACAGGACGAAACCTCCGGCCGCCAGTTCTACGTCCGGACCCTGAAAAACCGCAGGCTGGGCGGGGTGAGCGAAATCAGCGAGGGGGAATCGCTGTCGGATTACGCTGAATTATGTGGCCGGACGCTGGCGCGCGCGCATGCCCGCTCCGGGGAGCCGGCGGCGATCGCGGGCTACATGGGCAAGAGCGAGGCGCTCGATGACGCGATTGCATCGTTTGCCATGGCTTATGCCGATCAGACGAATACGGATTATGCCGCGCTGGTGAAGGCAAAAGGCGCCACAAAAGCTCCCGCAAAAGCCAACGGGCGGACGGCGAAGGCCGCCTGATCACGTCGGGCTGAATATCGGATGGTTCGCTCCGGGGACCTGATCGTCCGTCATTGCACCGCGGGCGCCGCCGATTTGAAGTTCCTGTACTGGGTGTCGCGAGTCCTGTTAGGAACTTCAAAGCGAACAGCGGCACCAGAATAGTTATTTTTTGCCAAGCCCCTTATTTTTCCGAAGTTCGTGCAGAGGGGTGCTGCAAGGGTTCACGAACTTCGGAAAAGGGGCACTCGTCATGAAGACGGTCGTTGTTCGCAACATCCACCGGACCGACGCCGGCGTCGTCAAGCGGCTCGGTGCGCTCGGCGTCGCCACAGTGCACGAAGCTTACGGTCGCATCGGGCTGATGAAACCCTATCTGCGGCCGGTATGGGCGGGCGGCGAAGCCGCCGGCACCGCGGTCACGGTACTGGCGCAGCCGGGCGACAACTGGATGATCCATGTCGCGGTCGAACAGTGCCGGCCAGGCGATATCCTGGTGGTTGGGTGTACCGCCGACAACACCGACGGCATGTTCGGCGAACTGCTCGCGACCTCGCTCAAGGCGCGCGGCGTCACCGGTCTCATCATCGACGCCGGCTGCCGCGATGTGAAGGCTCTGCGGGAAATGGGCTTTCCGGTTTGGTCGAAGGCCATCTCGGCGAGGGGGACGGTCAAGGCGACGCTCGGCGCCGTCAACATCCCCGTCGTATGCGCTGGTATCAATGTCGAACCCGGCGACGCCGTGGTCGCCGACGACGATGGCGTGGTGGTGATCTGGAACAAGCACGCCGCCGAGGTCGCCGCCAAGGGCGAGAAGCGCCGGGCGGAAGAGGACGTCAAGCGCAAGCAACTCGCTTCCGGCGTGCTCGGGCTCGACATGTACAATATGCGCGAGCCGCTGGCGAAGGCTGGCCTCGTCTACGTCGACAGGCCGGAATCCGATTGAGGCGACGATGCGGGCGGTCGCGAGACCGAGTCATTCATTTTGCGGGTTCAAGCCGGCTCGCCGGATTTTCAGCTATCCCGCTGCGGCCGCGCGCCCGCTGCACGATGCCGCCAAGCAACCCGACCGCCAGGCAATACAGCATTCCCTGCGTGACGGTGGACAGGTGACTGTTGAAAAGCGACCCGATGAGGTTTTGTATAACCACCGCTTGCCCCAGGGCGCATGCGAAACTGCCGCCGACAAACATCGAAAAATGCACCGCCCACATCGCGAGCAGTATCGCGCCGCCCACCAGACCGACCTGGATGGCGATCGCAAAAAACTGGTTGTGCGGGTCCGGCACAGCTTCGCCATAGGGTGAGGGCCGGGTCGCCTCAAGAGATTGGTACAGTGATTTGGTGCTGCCGGTGCCGTGACCAAACAACGGGGCCTGCTCGATGAACTCGACAGCCTTGCTCCAGAAGTCGAGCCTGCTGGCCGTCGAAAGGGTGGCTTCGGAAGTTCCCTTGCCGCTGTCGACCGCGTGAATATCGGTCGCGATTTCCGCCAGGCGCCGCTGTGCGGGGGGAGATGTCCATAGCGCAATGGCAGCGATGAGCACGACCGGAGTTGCGATCAGCAATGACCGTCTCCAGCCTTCGGCCTGCACGACAAAGAGCGCAACAAGCGCCGCCGTCATCAGGATGCCGGTCTTGGAAATGAAAATCATGAAGATGTCGGCCAGGAACACCAGGGCCAGGATCAGCATGGCGGCGGCGCGCCGCCGGTTTCCCTCCACCCACGCGCTGACGCCTCCCAGCGCGAGCGCGAAGGCGCACAGCGCAAAACAGCCGCTTTGAACGGCGTTGTCCTTCACCGGCACACCGTCCATCGCATGGCGGAACGGAGCCGGCAGAAGGATGAAAAACGACAAAAAGGAAAGCGCCAGGACCACCAGACAGCCCGCCAAAAACCCGTAGCCGATCTGCAGCCCCTGTCGCGGCGTGAAGGCGCAGGCCATCGCAACTGGAATAAGCAATAATTTTGCGTAGTGCCCGACACCCCCTCCGGGGGCGAACGGGGTCGGCGACCACAGCATGCCGATCACGATCAAGACATAAAGAGCGACCGGGATGGCTGCTGCGGGCGTGACGAGAGTCGCGAGCCATTCCTCGCGCTTGACCGTCAAAATGGCGAGCACAACGAAAATCGACAACGCGATGGCTTGTCCGCTGGTGCTGACCGGAAGCGTGGCGGCGGTTGCCACCGCGGCCATCTGCCGGCCAACCAACAGCCTTTCGGACAAGCTTCCCGGCGTCATGTCATCTCCAAATCGCGTTCTGGTGGCCAAGGTTCGGGCGTCCGGATGCCGGCTTTAAGGCGTTGAAAGAAGGGGTCAAAGCCAAAAGCCCCACTTGGGGGAAACCCCTGTGATGGAGGTGCGTCTCGGATAGAGGTGCTTGGCTGGGGAACTAGGATTCGAACCTAGACAAACAGAGTCAGAGTTTGTTGTGCTACCGTTACACCATTCCCCAAGATTTTAACGAGAATTCTTTAGCAGATTCAATTGCTTAAGATTTTGCCAGGCGATCACTTGCGGCCGAATGCATAAATCCCGCCGAACTGTGCGCCGTTCTACCCGCTAGGTCCCGGCCTTGGCAAGCGCGCGGCGATGCGCTTGTTGGAAGGGGGTCGCGGGCGAAGCCGCCGCCCTTTGCGGCGCGGATCGCTTCGCAGTCAGGGCGGGGGCGCATGAGCATCTATTTTGAGGAACTGGATTTTCGCCCCACCCCGATGGGCGTGCTCAGCCTGCGGCGGCGCCGGCAGCTCGCTTCCGGTCTCGATATCTATGAAATCAAACTCGGCGACGAATTCTTGATGTCGAGCCAGTTCACCGTCGCCGAGATCGCGCTGGCGCGGCTCGGCCTCGATGCCGTGAAACAGCCGGACCGCGATGTCGTCGTTGGCGGCCTCGGGCTTGGCTACACCGCGCTAGCGGTGCTGGAAAATCCCGGCGTGCGGTCATTGATCGTGGTCGACGCGCTGGCGGAAGTGATCGAGTGGCATCAGCAGGGATTGCTTCCGCTTGGCAAGCAATTGACCGATGATCCGCGCTGCCGCCTCGTCAACGGCGACTTCTTCGCCATGTCGCATTCCGCCGACGGCTTCGATCCGGATGCGCCGGGCCGCCGCTTCGACGCGGTGCTGGTGGATATCGACCACTCGCCGCGCAACCTGCTGCATCCGCGTCATGCCGCGCTGTACGCGCCGGAGGGGCTCGCCGGGCTTGCAAAACATCTGCGTCCCGGCGGCGTCTTCGCGCTGTGGTCGAACGACCCTCCCGACGACGCCTTCAGTTCCGTCCTGGCGGGCGCGTTTGCAACATCGGCGGCGCATGTCGTGACGTTCGCCAATTTGCTGGGGGATGGTGACGCCAGCAACACCGTCTATGTCGCCGTCAAGGCTGATCTGCCCGTCGGCAAGCCAGCCATCGAGCCGTTGCCAACGGCGCCGTCATGACCGACGGAAGACGGCGTTATTTTATCTTGTCGTAGGCGGTGGCAAAATCGGTCAGCGGCATCGGAATGGTGATGGTTTCCTTGGCGAGGTTTTGAAACGACAGCTTCAACTCCTTGCCCGATTTGAGAGCGGCCAGGACATCGGGCGCGATCGCCGTTCCGGCATAGCAGCCTCTGTTTTCGCAGGTCTGGATTTGCAGGTCGGCCGTTTTGCCGTCATCGACCTGCAGCTTGGCGCCGCCCGGCAGATTAAGTCCGAGCGGCAATTGCACCATGGCGACCGGTACGCGGGTGTCGCTGGGCACGCGAATGTTGACGAGAACGATTAATTGTCCGGTTTTGGTGAGGACAGCCGTTTGCTCCATCGCGCATTCAAGGGGTGCCTCGCGGCTCGCGCTGGAGCAACGCACGGCCCAGCCGGGCTGGGGCGCGCCCGGCGCGGCCGCCGGAGCGGCGTCGGCCGGCGGCGCCGTCGTTTGGGCGGCGTGCGGCGCGTTTTTGGACTTGGGTGCTTGCTGGGCGTGGCTCGCTCCGACGGAGCCGAAAGCCAAAATGGCCGCCAGGACGGCAAGTTTTGCGGAAATTTTCACAGGCTAGGGCTCCAGGACGAGGCCTTTGAGAAAGGGGCGAGTAGGGAGTCAAAGTCAAGGAGTCAAAGTCAAGTTATTCAGCGGCTTCCTTGGCGGAGCGGTGCTCGGTCGTCGGCCGCTCGCTCTCGATATTTTTCGAGCGCCCCCAGTCTGAAAACGCATTCGAGAGCCGGTCGAGATAGAGATACACCACCGGCGTCGTAAACAGCGTCAGCGCCTGGCTGACGATCAGGCCGCCCACCATGGCGTAGCCCAGCGGTTGGCGGATCTCCGATCCGGTGCCGGTCCCCAGCATCAGCGGCACGCCACCGAGCAGGGCGGCCATCGTCGTCATCATGATCGGGCGGAAGCGGATCAGGGCTGCCTTGCGGATCGCTTCCTCCGGCGACAGGTGCTCGTCGCGTTCGGCCACGATCGCGAAGTCGACCAGCATGATGCCGTTTTTCTTGACGATGCCAATCAACAGAATGATTCCGATCAGCGCGATCAGGCTGAAATCATATCCAAACAGCATCAGCGTCGCCAACGCGCCGACGCCGGCGGAGGGCAGGGTCGATATGATCGTCAGCGGATGAATGTAGCTCTCATACAGAATACCGAGGATGAGATACACCACGACGAGCGCTGCCAGGATCAGCAGCGGCACGGTGCCGAGCGACTGCTGAAAGGCCTGTGCCGTGCCCTGGAAGCTGCTCGCGATGGTGGCCGGCACGCCCATCTCGGAGACCGCCTTGTCGATCGCGATGGTGGCCTCTCCCAGCGAGACGCCCTGCGCGAGGTTGAAGCTGATCGTGGTCGCCGGGAATTGTCCCTGGTGGCTGATCGACAGCGGTCGCACCGGAACGGTGGTCCAGTGTGCGAACACCGACAACGGGACCAGGTCGCCGGTCAACGGCGACTTGATGTAGATGTTGTTCAGGCTGTCTACCTTGCCCTGCAACTCCGGCAAGATTTCAAGAATGACATGATAGCTGTTGATTTGAGTGAAATACTGCGCGACCTGCCGCTGGCCGAACGCGTCCGACAGGGTGTCGTCGATCAATTGCGGCTGGATGCCGTAGCGCGATGCGGTGTCGCGGTCGATGGCCAGCGTCAGGGTGGTGCCCTCGGTCTGCTGATCGGTGGCGACATCGCGCAGCAAGGGCAGCGTCTTCATCTTCTGCAGGATCTTTGGCGCCCAGCTATTGAGTTCATCGAGATTGGAGTCCTGCAGGGTATATTCGAACTGCGTGCGCGTCGCGCGACCGCCCAACCGGACGTCCTGCGCCGCCTGCATGAACACCCGCGCGCCCACCACCTTGTCGAATTGCGGGCGTAGCCGCGCAATGATCTGTTGCGCGTTGGCCTTACGCTCGTCGCGCGGCGTCAGCGTGATGTACATGCGTCCGTTATTCAGCGCATTGCCGCCGCCGCCGATCGCCATCGCGACGCTGGCGACATCCGGGTCGGCCTGTACAATGCTGCCGATCTCTTCCTGAATACGCGTCATCTGGACAAAGGACACGTCCTGTCCCGCCTCGGTAATCGAGGTGATCAGTCCGGTATCCTGCTGCGGGAAAAAGCCCTTGGGAATAACGACGAACAAATAGCCTGACAGCGCCACCGTCGCAAAGAACACCAGCAGGGTCGTCAGGCGCCAGCGCAGCACGAGATCGAGGCCAATCTCGTAAGCCCGCAGCAAGGCGTCGAAGCAGCGTTCGCTCCACAGATAGAGGCGGCCGTGCGCGGCCTCCTCGCTGTGGGCTTTCAGGAAGCGCGATGCCATCATCGGCGTCAGCGTGAGCGACACCACCATCGAGACGAAAATCGCCATCGCCAGCGTAATGGCGAATTCGCGGAACAGGCGGCCGATGATGCCACCCATCAGCAAGAGCGGTATCAGCACCGCGACCAGCGAGATGCTGATCGACATGATCGTGAAACCGATCTCGCCGGCTCCCTTGAGCGCCGCGGCGTAAGGCCTTTCGCCTTCCTCGATATATCGCGTGATATTTTCCAGCACGACGATCGCATCGTCGACGACGAACCCGACTGAAATCGTCAGCGCCATCAGCGACAGGTTATCGAGCGTGTAGCCGAACGTCCACATCAGCGCGCAGGCGCCCAGCAGCGCCAGCGGAACCGTGACGCTGGGGATGATGGTCGCCCACACGCTGCGCAGGAAGACAAAGATCACCAGGACGACGAGCAAAATCGTCAGCCCCAGCGTGAACTGGACATCGGTGACCGCCGCGCGAATGGTTTGGGTGCGGTCGCTGATGATCGAGACCTTGATGGTCGGCGGAATCGACGCAATCAGCCGCGGCAGCTGCGCCTTGATCTTGTCCACGGTGTCGATGACGTTGGCGCCTGGTTGTTTGAACACAACGAGAAAGACACCGCGCTTGCCGTTGGCCCAGGCCACCTGCTTGGTGTCCTCGGGCCCGGAGACCGCGCTTCCGATGTCGCGAACCCGCAGCGGTCCACCGTTGCGATAGGCGATGATGACGTCGTTCCAGTCCTTGGCCTTCAGCAGTTGATCGTTGGCATAGATGGTGTAGCTGCGCGTACCGCCATCCACATTGCCCTTGGCATTATCGACGGTCGATGCGGCGATCTGGCTGCGGACGTCCTCCAGCGACAATCCCTTGGCGACAAGTTTGGCGGGATCGATCTGGATGCGGACGGCGGGCTTCTGCTGGCCGCCGATGGTTACCTGTGCCACGCCGGAGAT
Organism: uncultured Pseudomonadota bacterium; assembly: GCA_963727225.1. Taxonomy (GTDB): domain Bacteria; phylum Pseudomonadota; class Alphaproteobacteria; order Rhizobiales; family Xanthobacteraceae; genus Bradyrhizobium. Next base: position 324,933 of record CAVSFN010000017.1, read on the forward strand.
CTGGCTGATCTGCTGGGCCATCTGGTTGTCGGCGTAGTCATCGACTTCGGTCACCGGCAGCGTATCCGACGTCATCGAGAGCAGCAGGATCGGCAAATCCGCCGGATTGACTTTCCGGTAGGTCGGCGGCGTCGGCAGGCTTTTCGGCAGTTGGCCCCCCGCCGCATTGATGCCTCCAAGGACATCGTTGGTGGCGGCATCGATGCTTCGGTTGAGATCGAACTGGATGGTGACCGAGGTCGAGCTCAGCGAACTCGTCGACGTCATCTGCGTGATGCCGGGAATCTGGGCGAATTGTCTTTCCAGCGGCTGCGCCACCGAGGTTGCCATGGTTTCGGGGCTGGCGCCGGGGAGGGTGGCCGATACCTGGATGGTCGGGAAGTCCACCTGCGGCAGCGGCGCGACCGGCAATTGCGGATAGGCGACCAGGCCGACGAACAGGATTCCGGCCATCAGCAGCGATGTTGCGATGGGGTATCGGATAAACGGCGCCGAGATGCTCTCGTTCATTTTTATGGGACCTTGGCGGGGGCCTGCGCCAAATCCGCAATCGCGGTCGAGACCAGCGAGCCGGGCTGGACCCTGTACTGACCGGCGGTAATCACCCGCTGTCCCGGCGTCAGGCCCTCATCGACCACCGATCGGCCATCGACCGATTGGCTGACCTTGATCTTGCGCAGGTTGGCCTTGTTGTCCTGGTCGACGACGAACGCGTACAGACCGCCGCTGCCATGTTGAATCGCGTCATCCGGGATAACGACGGCGTCCTTCAGGGTTTTGACGAGCAAGCGCGTCGAGACCGATTGGCCCGGCCACAAGGCGTGATCCTTGTTCTCGAAGATGGCCTTGAGGCGGATCGTCCCGCTGGCGACGTCGACCTGGTTGTTGATCAAGGAGAGTGTGCCGGTGGACAATGCCCGCTTGCCGTCGGGCGATAGTGCGATCACCGTGGGCGGTTGCGAAGCGAGCGCGGCCTTGATTTCCGGAAGCTGTTCCTCGGGTGCCGTGAAGATCACCGCGATCGGTTCGATCTGGGCGATGGTGACGATGCCGGTCTGGGTTGAGGCGTTGACGATATTGCCCTGGTCGACCAGACGAAAACCGGTGACGCCCGCCAGCGGCGCGCGAATGGTCGCATAATCGAGCTGGGTTTTGGCGTTTGAAATGGCGGCGACGTCGCCGTTGATCTGGGCGATGAGCTGCTGGACCGTGGAATTCTGGGTGTCGGTCTGCTGCTTGGTCGCGAATTCACCCAGGCTGACGTAGCGATGGAGATCGAGCTTGGCATTGGCCAGATGGGCTTCGTCCTGCGCCTTCTTGGCGACCGCCTGATCGAACGCTGCCTGGTACGGACGCGGGTCGATCTCGGCGAGGATGTCACCCTCCTTCACCAATTGCCCTTCCTGAAAGGCGATCTTGTTGATCTGACCGTCCACCCGGGTGCGAACGACGACGGTGTTCAACCCCTGGACCGACCCCAGACCGAACAGATATGCCGGAAAATCCGCCTTCTCGACCGATGCTATCGTCACCGGAACAGGTTTGGCTGCCGGGGAACCGGAACGCTTTTGAGCATTCTCGGCCTGAGCGCCCGGACTTGTGCCGCGATATTGCTGCCAACCGAAAAACCCCAGCGCAGCAACGGCTACGATCAACGCAATCCAGCGGATTGTTCGGGTTCGGGTCATTTGGGGCCCATCAGTTCAAAAGTGCGTGCGGCATCTCTTAAAGAATGCCTGGAGCCACATAATATGCATGCACTTTATGTGTAAACACACTATCACTTGAGAATTCTAAATTATTGGAAAGCTTTGGGATCCGCCACCGCTATGTCGCTCGATCTGAAACGCCAGCTGATTGCGCAACTCGTCGAAAGCTCGCGGCTGCTGCGCAACTATATCGACCAGCGCGCCAAGGGCCGGGGCACCACGCGCGCGCAGTGGATCGTATTGTTCAGATTGCGGCAGCAGGAAGGATTGTCGCAAGTCGATCTGGCCGAAGTGCTCGAACTCCAGCCGATCTCGCTGGTGCGCCTGCTCGATCGACTGGTCGAGCACGGCCTTCTCGAGCGCCGGCACGACCCCAAGGATCGGCGCGCCAACCGGCTGTTTCTCACCGCGCGCGGGCGCCAACTGGTCGACGATCTCGACAGCCTGCGCGACACCATTGCCATCGATGTGTTGCAGGACATTCCCGCAGGGTCGCTGCAGACCAGTCTCGAGACGCTCAAGGACATCAAGGAACGTATCAAGGGTTTCACTGAGCCCGGCGATATCGCCGCCAAATAATCGTCGGGCCGTCAGCAAGTCATTCGGCGGCTTCCTTGGCCGAGCGGTGGTCAGCCGTCGGCCGCCCGCCAGCCGCGTTACTGCAATTCCCGCCTGCCCCAAAAAATATGGAGAGGAAATAACAGCGACAGCGAAAATCCGGCACCGATGTGGATCCAGCTCATCCAGGGCCGCAAGGTTTCCGATCCAAGATAATAAAGTCCGAAGGCGGTCACGATCAGCACCGCGTTGAACGTGACCATGGCGGATCCTGAAACGCGGTTTTTCCGGCTCCGCCAGGCGCGCATCACATGTACCGGGATGAGGGCGCCCAGCAAGAGCAGCGTCACCATCGCGGCGCCGCCATGCACCATCAGCAAATAGGCAACGCTCTGCTGCCAGATCTCGTCGGTGGAAATATCCTTTTGCCAATCCGCCACAAGCCAACCGGCGCCTGTCAGGAACAGGACCCCGAAAGCGGCATAGATCGCGAAGCGGAATGAAGGTTTAAGCCGCAAGGTGCACTGCGTGATGCCAGTCAGGGGTGATCTGAACGTCGCCGTCCGTCGAAATCAGTAGCGCATTTGCGTTGTAATGCTCAAGCAATTCAGTCGCGTCAGTTCCGGCAATCATGACAATTTTCGTCAGCGCGTCGGCGGTCATGCAAGAGGACGCACGCACGGTAGCCCCGTCGATGGCATGCGCCGGCATGCGGCGGACGGGATCGATGATCGCCGAACTTGCCGTATCCGCCGATTGAAAGGGATCGAATCTGCGCGCCGTCGATGCCAGCGCCTCGTCGGTGACCTCGACGCTGCAGATCAAGCGGCGGGGATCACGCGGGTGACGAATATGAACTGCTTGCGGCGCTTCGCCGAAGACGGCGAGATCGCCGCCGGCATTCACGATGCCGCCGGCTGCGCCGAAACCGCGCAATACCTCCAGCGCCCGATCGACCGCGAAGCCTTTTGCGATTCCTCCGAGGTCAATCCTGACATTGGCCTGTCGAAAGCGAACCTTTTGCCCTTCAAGCAGCTCAATTGGATCAAATGCTCGCGCTTCGGCGTCGATCGGATTCTGATCGTTCGCCCCGGGCAGCAATCCCATGGCCTGCAGCTCTGGCGCGACGGCAATATCAAACATGCCGTTTGACCTGCGATGCATCTCAACGGCTGCCTGAAGGACCTGGTACGTCCAGTCATGAACAGTGATCGGCCGAACAAAGGCTTCACGGTTGAGGCGGCTGACATCGCTGTCCGGCTCGTGAAAGCTCATCAGGCGGTGGACCCGGGCGACAGCCTCGAACGCGGCGTCAATAGCCGTATTCATCGCGGATTTGGCCGCCCCCGCGACCTCGATCTCCACGAAGGTACCGAGCAGCGGCCTGGCGCGACGAACTTTATCGGAGGCGGTTGCCATAGGCTGCCAATACTCGCTTCACACCCTCGGTGATGTGCGTCGAAGACAGGGTTGCGCCAGCGATATTCCTGATATCGCCATTGATCTTGAGCGAGCTGCCGCTGGTCTTTCCGACAAACTGCGCGAGCCAGCTCGGGCTTCTGATCTCACCGCCATAGGACTCCCGATATTGCAGGATCTCGACGGCGTGCACCGCACCGCTCGGCGTCAACGCCACGGCGTAGTCGATATAAAGATGCTTTCCAATCACCCGATCGAAGATGAAGAAGCCGGCGACGCGTCCGCCCGCTTCGGCTTTCCAGACCCGTCCTGCCTGCACTTCGGTGAAGTGCGTTGCCGACGGAAATGCCTGCTTCTGCGCCTCTTCAATCGAAAGATATTGCATCGCATAGGCCGGCGAAGCGATCGACACGATCGCTGCCGCCGGCAATGTGTATCGAACCCATTGCGTCATTTTTCACGTTGCTCCCGGCATTCCTGATCAACCGCAGCGGGACCGTTGCCAAAGGCCCCGCCACTTTTCCATCGGGGGCGTATCTGCCCGGGTCAAAAGAAAAATCCGACGCCGCCGAGAAACGAATCTGAAATAGCGCCGGTTAGGCTCTTGTCGATCACCCTTTGATAGGTCGCCTTCAGCACCACTTTGGGCGATGGGAAGACCGCAACACCCGCCGTATGGAATTGGCGTTGGCCTGCACCCGTCGGCAAATTGGCGTCGGTTCCGGCAAATCCGCCGGTCTGGAAGTTTTCATAGGTGTAGTTGTAAAACGGGACCGCCTCCCAGTCGCTCTTCAGGATGGTCCCGAGCGGAATATGGTAGGCGATCTCGCCGGAATAGCCGGACATGGAATTGCCGACATTATCGGTGGGATCGGTGTCATTGTTGGCGCGCAGGTTTTCGGGGTGACCAAATCCGACGCGGACGTACTCGCCGCGCAGTTCGAGGCCCGTGCTGGGCACCCGGTAACGGAATTCGGCGTCGAACATGGCGAGACTCGACGCGCCGAGGAAGTTGCCAAAATCGTCATGGGCACCGCGTGGCGTCGTATTTGGCGAGTAATAGGCGCTGATGCTGCCTCCAAAGCCCGGAAGGAATGTCGGCGTAAAGTCAAGCCGTCCGGATACGGCAACGGTGTTGGAGAGCTGCTGGAAGTCGCCTAGCGGCGGGTTTGAGAATGTCAGGGCATTGAGCCCATCAATGCCTGGAAAATAGGGCGTGCCAGGCGGAGGGACGGTCTTGGCCGCTGTGCGAGCGTCAAACGTATCGCCAAAATCCTCGTTGCTGGCCGAGAGCATCACTTGATACTTCAGGTCTTCGCTAATCGTGCCGTAAACGCTGGTGCCCGGCACCTTCCAGGTCGACGGAATGAGGCCGTTGTAGAGTTCGGGCCGGTTGACGCTGTAAAACTGGGTCGGTTCGTGATGCTGGTTGATATAACCGATCGGCACCAGATCGATGCCGGGCGCGCGCCAATTGAACTGATCGATAATCTTGAAATCGATCCATAGCTGCTCGATCTCTGCGGTGCCGTGCAGCTTGTCGTCGTTGTCGAAACCCGAACCGGCATGCTCGAATTCGATCTCGGCGTTGAAAATGATGTTGTCGGTGATCGCATAGGTCGGCAACAGCACCATACGCGCCGTATCGAAGCCGTTCTGCCACTGGCCGTTGGCGGCGGGATTTTGCATCGTGCCGAACTTGACCTCGCCGTAAGCACCAATGCTCAGTCCCGTCACGGGCGAGGGCGCCACGCCTAGTATCGGCAGGTCAGACGGATTGGACGAAACATCGATCGGCTTCGACTTTGGCGAGGGCTTGCCAGGGGGGGCCTGTGCCGGGTCCGCCGGTACTTCAGCGCCGGCGGTCTTTTTCGACTCCGGAGCAGGTGCCTTGGGCAACTTCTCGGTGGAGGAAGTCGGCTTGTCGGCAAGGGCAGCCTGCTTTTCGGGAGCAGGAGCCTGCTTCCGTTTGAGTTCGGCCTCGAGCGACTGGATGCGTTGCTCCATCGCCTCCAGCTTTTTCAACAAGGCTTCGTTCACGTCGCCGTCCGCCGCCCGGGCGCCGCTACAGCTGATGATGGACATCGCGGTTGCCGCGAGCAGCACCTTTCGCCTGCAACGTCGGTCCGGTTTGAAGATCGATACAGGCAAGCGCGAAAACTGGTGTGACGACATAGGCCCCCCATCTGCGGAGATCAAAGGCTCCGCGACACACGGGACACCTAACACCGTTGCAAAACATTTCTGGAACCAGAAAATCAAGTGCTCGTCTGGAATCTCTCCACATTAGAATTAGAACAAAACTAAAGTGCGAAAGCTAGAATGGTTCTAATCGTCGATTCATTCAGATTGAACGGTAGAGGTGCTTGAGCTTGATGCGTGCGGTATCACCGCGCACATCGCGATCGCGAACTTCGCACCAAACCCGCAATCAGTCAGGAACGCATGATGGATGAATTGAACGGACGCATGATCGCTTGCCAACTCCTGATCGCCGGCCTGATTGCCCGTGTCGCCAACAACTCGTCCGATCCGTTGCGGTTTCTCACCGATTTTCGCGACGAGATCAAAGCCGTGGTGAAGGGCGTCAACATTGCAGGGATGGAAAACACCGATCGGGTGCGGCTGACGGCGCAGCAGACCGTCGATGAGTTGTTTTCGCTGATGAAGGCGCCCAGCGTCGATTGATCGACGCTGGAGGAGCGAGAGCGGAAAAGACCCGATTTACGGGCATTTCTCAGCTGCAGTTTTGGAACGCTTTCAAATGTTAATTTAGAACGGCTTCAAACTGTAAGTTAGAATCGTTTTGATCTGGATGGATTCAAACGTCACCGCGCTGTAATCGGATTGACCCGAAATTTTGCGCTCGATAACCAACATGCAGTTGCTCGTCGCTGTGGGGTGCATGAGCAGACTGACCTTTTGGCTGTTAGGGGCGTGCTTCAATGAACAATGCAAAGACGCCGAGATCGTTGCGTTCGAACGCGACGATGAACTCGGTCGGTGAAACGTCAGACAATTATTCCGGCCGCAAGGTCTCGGCGGTCGCCGGCCTGATGGCGGTCGCCTCGTTCTCGGGCGCCGAAGCGCAGCAGGGACCGCTGCCGCCGGTGACGGTGGATGCGCCGGTTGCTCGCCCGCGCCCCGCCGCCTCGAAACCGTCACCGGACCATGTTCGCGCTCGCACGGCATTGCGGCGCGCCGCGCGCCGGACGCAACAAGCGCAAGTCGCGCCGGTGCCGTTTCCCAACGCAGGCGCCCTGAGCGCGGACCGCAACCCCTATGCGGATGCGGCGGCGCCCTACAAGGTCGATCATCTCCAGGCGTCGGGAAAATTTCCCGAGCCGCTGTTGAATACGCCGAAGACCGTCACGGTGCTCAGCAAGGAAGTGCTGGCAGACGAGAACGCCACGTCGCTGAAGCAGGCGGTCCTGAACACCGCCGGCGTGACGCTCGGCACCGGCGAGGGCGGCAACGCCTTTGGCGACCGGTTCTTCGTCCGCGGCTTCGACACCCGCAATGACGTGTTTATCGACGGGGTTCGCGACTCCGGCGTCAGCGTCCGCGAGAATTTCTTCACCGAGCAGATCGAGATCCTGCGCGGACCGGGCTCATCGTTTGCCGGCCGCGGCACCACGGGTGGCGCGATCAATATCGTCACCAAGCAGGCGACTACCGAAAAAAGCTTCTACAACATGGATACCACGTTTGGAACGGACAGCACCAAGCGCGTGACGCTGGACGTCAACCAGGTGATCAGCCCGACGCTGGCGATCCGCGCCGGTGGCCTGTTTCAGGATGCGGGCGTTGAGGGCCGGAACTTCATCACCGACGATCGCGGCGGCGGCTTCGTCGCGCTGAAGTGGACGCCGTATGACGCGGTGAAGGTGAGCGCGAACTATATTCACACCGATATCCACGGGTTGCCGGACTTCGGCGTGCCGTATTATCGGCCCGGATCCACCGGGGTCAGCGGTCAGGTCTTTACGACCACGGCCGGCGGCCCAGCCCCGGATTTCGGCTTCAATCGCAACAATTTCTATGGCTTCGCCGACCGCGATTTCTTCTCGGTTCACCAGGACATCGCCACTGTCAACACCGAAGTCCAGATCACCCCTGATCTCGTGATCAGCGACAAGGTAAGGGCTTCGCGTTCGGTGCTGAACTACATCGGCACGCTTCCTGAATCACCCAAGCTCGCGGCGGGAACACTGAGTGCCAATCCTCAGAGCCGTTACCAGCCGACGGAGGTGGTGGCTAACCAGACTGAGGCGACCTACAAGTTCGACACCTATGGCTGGCATCATACCGCGGTTGCAGGCGTCGAGGTGTCCCGCGAGGTCTCCAGCATCGACAGTTATACCGGTTTGAGCTCGGAGGCACTCCCGGGCGGTTTCAACGGCGGGGGATCTCTGACCGGCGTGAGCATTTCCAATCCGCAATATACGTTCTTGCCGTTTTCAGGGACCCCGACGCTGACCGGATTGCCCACGAAGATCGCCATCGACACCGCGAGCGGGTATTTGCTCGACACCGCGAATTACCATGACCTGCTTATCCTCAATGGCGGCATCCGCTACGACGACTACAACATCAAAACCAGTGGTTTCGGCACAGTGAACCGAGTAGCGGGCACCTTTGGGCAGCAAGCCGCGGATTTCTTGATGCCGAATTTCAACCTGGGTATCACGTGGAAGCCGATCCCGATTACCAGCGTCTACGTTGCCTATGCGACGTCATCGGACCCGGTTGGTTCCGAATTTGACGGCACCAGCGCGGCTTACGGTGGATTGGCGCCGGTCCTCAACGGCAACTCGAACCAGATATTCGGGCCGCAGAAGAATACGGCGATCGAGGTTGGTAACAAATGGGAGTTGTTTGACCGCCATTTGCTCGTGAGCGGCGCGCTGTTCCAGACCAATGTCACCAATGCGCGTGAGTCGGTGAACATCACCTCTCCTGCGACCGCGACCGCAGCCTGTCCTTATCCCGCCGGTACGGTTGGCACGGTGTCTTGCATCAGTGCAGGCGCGGCCTATCAAATCCAGGGCGTCGACCTCGAAGTTGCCGGCAAGATCACCGACAAATGGAGCGTGTTCGGCGGCCTGGTCCTGATGAAATCGGAGGTGACGAAGTCGCTGGTTCCTCCGGCCAATACCGCATTGTTCAGTTCAAACGTCGGCCTGCCTCTGGCCAACATCGCCAATCAGTCTTTCAGCCTGCTCAGCAAATATCAGCTCAACGATGTCTGGGAATTTGGCGGACAGGCCGTCTATCGCTCCAAGATTTACGGCGGCACCTTGCTTGCCGCCAACCAGGGCACGTCGATTCCGAGCTTCTGGCGCTTCGATGCATTCGCGGAGGCGAAGATCAACAAGAACTGGCAGGTCAAGCTGTTCGTCAACAACATCTTCAACAAGCTCTATTACACCGCGTTGTATCAAAGCGCGACGCCGTTCGTGCTGGAAGCACCTGGCCGCACGGCATCCGTGATGATCTCGGCGAGGTTCTGACGACCGATGCGATGCTGATCTGTATTCCGGATGTGCTGAGCAAGGATGATGTGGCGGATTTCCGCCGCATCATGGACGGCTGCGCATGGCAGGACGGCCGCTCGACCGCCGGGGCGCAATCGGCGCTGGTGAAAAAGAATGAGCAATTGCCGCCGGACGGCGAGGTCGCGCGCAAGCTCGGCCATCGCATCATTTCGGCGCTATCAGCCAATCCGCGGTTCATTTCGGCCGCGATCCCGCTGCAGATCTTCCCGCCGCTGTTCAACCGCTATGCGGCGGCGGCGGGGCACCATTTCGGCATCCACGTCGATAACGCGGTGCGCGGCGATCATTTGACCGGCTTGCGCATCCGGACCGATCTGTCGGTCACGTTGTTTCTATCGGAGCCGGATGAATATGACGGCGGAGAACTCGTGGTCGAGGATGTCTACGGATCCCATGAAATCAAGCTGCCGGCCGGCGATCTCGTGGTTTATCCTGCGTCCAGTTTGCATATGGTCACGCCGGTCACACGAGGCATGCGCGTTGCGTCTTTTTTCTGGCTGCAGAGCATGGTACGAGATGCCCACGCCCGCAGCCTGATCTTCGATCTCGACACCGCGATCCAGGCTTTGGTCGAACGTCTTGGGCGAGATGACCCTGAAACGGTCAAATTGACTGGTATCTATCACAATCTGATCCGCTACTGGGCCGAAGTATGAATACATCACCTTTCCGAGCGATCGTTGTTGTCAGCTTTGCGCTGGCGCTGGTGTCGCCTTCGCTGGCGCAGCAGAAACCGGCCCCGTCTCCCGCGCCGCAACAACAGGTGCCTGCACCGATGGCGGCGCCTGTCGTTGCCGCGCCGCCTGCTGCTGCGCCGTCGCCTGTTGTTCCGGCGCAGCCGGTAGCATCGCCGGCGCAGGCTCCCGCATCGTCAGCGGTTGGTCAGTCCGCTCCCGCGCCGTCTCCGACCGTTCAGTCCGAGCCCGCGTCTCAGTCCGCTCCGCATGCATCGAGCGATCCGACGGCGGCGGCTGCCGATAGCGGGGGTAGGTCGCTGAAATCGACAACCGTCGCACTCCGCGAGTTGTCGCCTTGGTCGATGTTTTTGGCCGCGGACGTCCTGGTCAAGGCGGTGATGATCGGCCTTGCCTTTGCCTCGCTGGTGACATGGACCATCTTCATTGCGAAAATGATCGAGCTGTCGCTGGTTCAGCGCAAACTGCGCAGGGCGCTCGGCAAGATCAGCGATGCCAGATCGCTGTCGGAGGCTCAGTTCGCGCTGGGCGCAAAGGACAGCGTGTTGTCGGCGTTGCTGGCCGCGGCGATGCGCGAGGCGCGGCTGTCGGCGGGCATCTCCAGCGACAGCGGCATCAAGGAACGGGCGGCCTCGAGCTTTGCGGAGATCGTGCGCGCCGAAGCGCGCCGGATCCGGCTCGGCATGGGACTGCTTGCCACCATCGGGGCGACCTCGCCATTCGTGGGACTGTTCGGCACCGTCTGGGGCATCATGAACAGCTTTATCGGCATCTCGAAATCGCAGACCACGAATCTTGCCGTGGTGGCGCCGGGCATCGCCGAGGCGCTGCTCGCCACCGCGTTCGGCCTGGTCGCGGCGATCCCGGCCGTCATCATCTACAATCATTTTTCACGCGTGACCAAAGGCTACCTCGAACTGGTCGGCCGATCGTCAGGCGCCGCGGGCCGGTTGCTGTCGCGCGATCTCGATCGCACCCACATCAGTTCTCCCGGCAGCACGCGTTCCCGCGCGGCGGAGTAGGCGATGGGCGCTTCGATCGCAGATACCGAACTCGACGACGACAGCGATTTCGCTGAAGCGCATGACATCAACGTCACGCCCTTCATCGACGTCATCCTGGTTCTTTTGATCATCTTCATGGTGGCGGCGCCGCTGTCGACCGTCGATCTTCCGATCGATTTACCGTCGTCGACCGCGACCCCGCAGAAGAAGCCGGACAAGCCGACCTATGTCAGTATCAAGCCGGACCTCGCGGTGGCGATCGGGGAAAACCCGGTCAAGCGGGTCGATCTGGTTCGTTCGCTCGATGCGATGGCCGACGCGAGCAAGGACCGCTTCATCTTTCTGCGCGCCGATCGCTCGGTGCCCTATGGCGAGATGATGGACGTGCTGGAAATCCTGCGCGCCGGCGGCTATTCGAAGATCAAGCTGGTCGCGCTCGAAGGCGTGCCGGATGCGGCCCAATCACCGCCGGGGCCTGCAAGCCCCAACCCCTGAGCGCCGGCGAGACCTAGATGTCCGATCTCAACACGGAGCAAAAACCTTCCCGACGGCTGTGGCTTCTCGCAGCCGTGGCTGCGCTCGCACTTCATCTCGGCGGCGTAGCGCTGGCGGTGGCACATCTGCAGAACGACGATTCCGACAATTCGCTGGGCGCAGCCGCGATCGAGGTCGGACTGGAGATGGAATCGCCGCACCTTGAAGCCACCGATCTGCCGCCCGGTCCGGACGCCGATGCGTCGGTCGCTTCGCCGGCGCTGGCCGAGCAAAAGGCCGAGGTCAAGGAAACCGAACTGCCCAAGGAGGTGCCGACCGAAACCGAGGATCCCGATCGGGTGGTGGCGCCGAACAATTCGAAGAAGCCCAAGGAAGACGATCCCAAGGTCGCCGCGGTGGAAACCTCGGCCTCAACGGAATCGGTCGCCGCCGAAGCCACCGCCACACCGAGCACCGAGGCTATTCCGGAAGGCCCGCGTTCGGTCGCTCCCGTGCAAGGCACCGGAGAAAGCCTGCGGCGCATGCGCGCGACCTGGCAGAAGGAGCTGATCGCGCATCTCGACAAGCACAAGCGCTATCCGGCGGAGCGCTCGCAAAAGAGCGCCGAGATCCTGGTCAGCTTTGCGCTCGACCGGATGGGTCATGTACTCTCGGCCAGCATCGTCAAGGGATCGGGCGATGCGGCTTTCGACGAAGCAGCACTTGCGATGGTGCGAAAATCCGATCCGGTGCCGATGCCTCCGCCACGCGTCGCCGATGAGGGACTGAATTTCACCTTGCCGGTGATCTTCCGGGTCAAGGGGCGGGGCTGAGCGGCGGTCTTCCGCCAGCAAGTGCTGCTTGCCGCATCGCTTCGCGGGCGAATTCGCATCACTGCAGGAAGTAGCGGATCCCGGCATAGACGACGACGAGGCAGGCAAATATCAGGGCAACCGGGAGCTGCGGTTTGGCATTCGGACCGCTAACCGATTTGGGCTGCGGGGCCGAAGGGCGCCGGAAGGCCGTGACATTGCCGGTGACCGGATCGCTCGCCTGGGCCTTGACGTCGGGCGGTACGCCGGTGCCGCCCATTTCACTATAGTAGCTTCTGTAAACGAGCTGGATGGTGGTTTCAGTCGCCTTCGGTTCTGGCATGTCCTTGAGCAGTGCCTGATAGCGCGCCAGGAAGGCCTGCGCTTCGTCAGGCAGCGCCGAGGCGCCATTCAGCTTTGCCATCATTTTCCAGGTCGCGAAATCCGCGCGGGCCTTGGTGTCGGCGCGTCGAGCGATCATCATGTCGGCAGCTTTGATCAAGATGGCCTCAGCTCTTGTCGGCGGGGTCCCGAGTTTAATTACGCGTTGCCGGTCACCAGGAGAAGTAGCGAGATCACATACCCGGTCGCCGTGTGTAGTATCGCCGAAATAACATCAAGATTTAGACCGAGTTGGCTGCCCAGCATCGGCAGAAGGATCAGAATTCCGACCAGGATCAGCATTCCATACGGTTCCAGCCGGGAAAGCGGCATCGCCAGCACATTGGGCAGCAACCCCACCGCGACCCGCCCGCCGTCCAGTGGCGGGATCGGAAGCATGTTGAAAATCGCGAGCACGACATTGATAACGAGGGCGTTTTTGAGGTTCGCGGCAATCCATTGCGCCGCCTCCGCGGGCGCGTAGGCCAGCAGATGAAAGGCCGCCGCCGCGCACAAAGCGAGCGCGATATTGGTGCCAGGCCCGGCCAGTGCCACCCAGACCATGTCGATCCGGGGGTGGCGCAGGGCGCGGAAATTGACCGGCACCGGTTTGGCGTAGCCGAACAGAAACGGCGAATGCGACAGCAACAGCACCGCCGGCAGGATCAGTGTGCCGAACGGATCGATGTGCTTGAGCGGATTGAAGCTGACGCGGCCCTGTTCCCAGGCGGTGTTGTCGCCAAAATGATGCGCGACAAAACCGTGGGCGGCCTCATGAAAGGTGATGGCGATGATGAGCGGCAAAACCCAGACCGAGACGGCATAGAGCGTGCTGTTAAGGGGCAAAAGATATCCTGTTCAATTCAAGCGACCCGAACGACGCTATCATTTGTACGCGTCAACAACACCTCATCTGGATGATTTGCGATGCTTGTCCGCAAGTGATCCGCAAGAAGCGCGCCAGCCAGCGACAGGTTGGCGGCACGATGCAGGCAGATGTCCGCGGCCGGCAGTCGCGGCATACCGTCGCGGTCGGACAGCGGACGTAGCTTCGGTGGAAAGGTGCCAGCCTTCACGACGGTCACAGCGAGGCCCTGCGCCGCGATCGATTCCACGGCTGCAAGGCTGTGGCTGACGAAAGCCAGCCGCCAGGGTCGTTTGGCAGCGTCGAGCGCCTTGATCGCCCATTTCCGGAACAGGCAGCCTTGGGGGTAGAGCGCGACGGGCAGCGGATCCTGCTGCTCGGCCGCCTTTGAGGCCCCGGTCGCCCAGACCGCTTGTTCGCGCCGCAGGAATTCGCCCTCGCCGTGTCCTTGCGCATGCATCGCAATGACAAGGTCATAGGCTTCACCAAGCCGAGCGGGCATGAATGAAGTGACCCCCGTCTCCATCTCGATATGGATCCGCGGATAACCGGCGAGGAAAGCGGCTAGCAAAGGTGGAACGATGAAGGTGCCGTAATCGTCCATCACGCCGAGGCGGACCACGCCTTCCACCTTGCGATCGGCCAGCCTGCCGACTGCCTCTTCGTTCAGCGTGAGGATACGCCTTGCGTACCCAAGCAGCTCTTCGCCCGCAGAGCTCAAGTCAACTTTCGCCTTGGTTCGGTTGAACAGCGCCGCGCCGAGGCGATCTTCGAGCCGCTTGATCTGCATGCTCACAGCCGATTGGGTCCGGTTGAGCATGACGGCGGCGCGCGTGAAGGAGCGGTGGTCCGCGACCGCGACGAAAGCTCTCAAAAGGTCTGGATCGAGGCTGGGTACGCTCATAACGAAACGTCATTTCTCTTATCAAGTAAATTCGATTTCTTGATTTGTAGCGCGCCTCTATTTTCGCGCAAGCAGCAAAAGTGAGGGCTTACGAAATGGGAGAGGGCTGGGGCGTATTGGCGGCGGTATTATCGAGCGGCTTCGGCGGGACCTCGGTCGGCGCCACACGTTACCTGGTGAACGCGGTTGATCCGCTTGCGATCGGCTCTTTCCGGTTTGGCATCGGATTTCTGCTGTTGCTGCCGGTAGCTCTGTTGCAAGGCGCTCGCTGGCCGGCGCGCCGGGACTGGCCCGGTGTCGCTGGATTGGGCGTGCTATACTTTGCCCTGTTCCCCGTTCTGTTCAACGCCTCTCTGATCTTCACCACGGCAGCGCGGGGAGCGCTTGCCTTGTCGACCCTTCCCTTGCTGACAATGGTCGTCGGCGCGGCGCTCGGTAGCGAAGGCATGACGGGACGCACGTCGCTCGGGGTCCTGATAACGATGCTCGGCGTCGCCATCGCCCTGCTGTCGGGCCTTAAGTCTGCACCGCCGGGCGCCTGGCGCGGCGATCTGCTGATGGTCGGTGCTGCCATGTGCATGGCGCTGTACAGTATATGGTCCAAGCCATTTATCGCTCGCTCCGGTCCCATTCCCGTCACCACGATGTCTATGGGCATCGGCGCTGCCTGCCTCATTCTGATATCATGTTGGCAGGGCAGCTTCGCGCCTGTTGCCGCTTTCGGGATGCCGCAATGGCTGGCTGCCACCTATCTTGGTGCCTTCGGCGGCGCGCTCACGTTTTATCTATGGGCGTTCGCGTTGGCGCGCACGACGCCGACCCGTGTGGCAATCTCGGTCACCGTCAATCCAATCACAGCGTCGCTGGTTGGCGCGGCACTACTCCACGAACCACTCCACTGGAACCTGATCGGCGGTATCATGACGGTCTTTGTCGGCATCTGGATCGCGACGACGACGGGTGGGTGGTCTAAACCGCCAGCGCAATTGTCGCGAGCGACGCTTGACTAATACGTCGCGCGACCGCCGGAGATGTCGAACACCGCGCCGGTGGAGAACGAGCAGTCTTCCGATGCCAGCCACGCCACCATCGCGGCGAGTTCCTGTACCAGAAC
Source organism: uncultured Pseudomonadota bacterium (assembly GCA_963727225.1). Taxonomy (GTDB): domain Bacteria; phylum Pseudomonadota; class Alphaproteobacteria; order Rhizobiales; family Xanthobacteraceae; genus Bradyrhizobium. The sequence goes on from CAVSFN010000017.1 coordinate 340,426, forward strand.
GAAACGCCCCTTCGGAATCTTCGACAGCATGAAGTCGATATGCTGCTGCGTCAGCTGGTCGAAGATCGCGGTCTTGGCAGCGGCGGGAGTTACCGCGTTGACGGCGATATCGTGAGCGGCGAGTTCCTTGCCGAGCGACTTTGTCAAAGCGATCAGGCCGGCCTTGGAGGCCGAGTAATGCGCCGCGTTGGGGTTGCCTTCCTTGCCGGCGATCGAGGCGATGTTGACGATGCGGCCGTATTTCTGTTTGACCATCGAGGGCACGATCGCCTTGCAGCAGATGAAGGGCCCGTCGAGGTTGATGCGCAGCACCTTGCGCCATTCGTCGAGGTCGGTTTCCCATACCGTCTTGTTGATGCCGGCGATGCCGGCATTGTTGACGAGAATGTCGATCTTGCCGAACGCCTTGAGCGTGGCGTCGGTTGCCTTCTCCACCGCGGCCAGATCGGAGACGTCGACCTTGAGCGCGGTGACGCCGGCGCCGATTTCCTTGGCGGTCTTCTCGGCGAACGGCAGGTCGTGATCCCAGATCGCGACCTTGGCGCCGGAAGCAATGAATCGTTCAGTAATGGCCCGCCCGAAACCCTGCGCGCCGCCGGTGACCACCGCGCAGCGGCCGTTCAGATCGATCTTGTTCATGGGGATGATCCTTTTGCGCTATCGATTAAAGTGTCCAGCCGCCATCGATGACGTGCGCGACCCCTGTGGTGAACGAACTCTCGTCGCTGGCGAGATAGACCGCGAGCGAGCCGATTTCGTCGGCGGTGCCGAGCCGTCCCATCGGCTGCCGGCTGACGAACATCTCGTGTCCCTTTGGACCCGCAGCAGCGGCGCGATCCAGCATCGAGGGCGTTTCGATGGTGCCGGGGCAGATGCAATTACATCTGATGCCCCTGGTGATGAAATCGGCCGCGACCGCGCGGGTCAGCGCCGCCACGGCGGCCTTGGTCGCGCCATAGACGTAGCGATTGGGTGCGGCCTTGAACACGCCGGCGGCGGAGGCGATGTTCACGATCGAGCCGCGGCCTTTTTCCAGCATGCCCGGCAAGAAGCCGCGAATGGTCCGGTGCATCGACTTGACGTTGAGGTCGAACGAGAAATCCCACTCGTCGTCGGAGCATTCCAGCGCGGTGCCGTGATGCACGAAGCCTGCGGCGTTGAGCAGGATATCGATGGTGCCGACTTTTTTCGCCATCGCGGCGACGGCCGCGCTGTCGCGCACGTCAAGCCGCGCCACCTCGGACACGCCGTCCTTGGCGAGCAAGGCGAGACCTTTTTCGTCGATGTCGGTTGCAAATACCGTGGCGCCCTCGCGCGCAAAGGCCACCGCGCAGGCGCGGCCGATTCCCACCGCACCCGCGGTCACGAACGCGCGCTTGCCCTTGAGGCGGTCTCCCATTCATCGCTCCTTGGAGTTCAGCTTGCAGACGGGGATTTTTTCGTCATTGCGAGGAGCGCAAGCGACGAAGCAATCCATGCTTCCGTGTTGCTTCATGGATTGCTTCGCTGACGCTCGCAATGACGTCAGCAGTTATTCTAATGATTATCCCTCGCCACGCCGACCTTGCCGGCGATGTCGTGATAGCGGGTGGCGAACTCCATGCAGGCGCCGGTGGCCTGCTGGCCGACGGTCGAGCGATAGAGTTCCTGCCACGGCGTCTGGTTGGCCGGATAGGGGAAGCCGCCCTTGGCTTTCAATTCGGCGCGGCGCTGCTTCAGCTCCTCGTCCGATATCAGGATGTTGGCGCTGCCCTTGTTGAGGTCGACGCGAACCTGGTCGCCGGTCTTGAGAATTGCAAGTCCGCCGTCGGCGGCGGCTTCCGGCGTCGCGTTCAGGATCGACGGCGAGCCTGACGTGCCGGACTGCCGGCCATCGCCGATGCAGGGCAGCGACAGGATGCCGCGCTTGATGAGCGCGGTGGGCGGCTGCATGTTCACGACTTCCGCGCCGCCGGGATAGCCGATCGGGCCGGTGCCGCGCACGAACAGGATGCAGTGCTCGTCGATATTGAGCGAGGCATCGTCGATCCGCTTATGGTAATCTTCCGGGCCCTCGAACACGATGGCGCGCCCCTCGAACGCATTCGGGTCCTTGGGATTGATCAGGTAGCGGTCGCGGAATTCCTTGGAAATGACGCTGGTCTTCATGATCGCGGAATCAAACAGGTTGCCGCGCAGCACCAGGAAGCCGGCGTCCTTCACCAGCGGCTTGTCGTAGGTCCAGATCACGTCGCCGTCGGCCTTGGGGGCGTCGCGGCAGTTCTCGCCCATGGTGTGGCCGTTCACGGTCATGGCGTCTTCGTGGATGCGCTTGGCCTGCATCAGTTCGCGCACCACCGCCGGCACGCCGCCGGCGCGGTGATATTCCTCGCCGAGGTAGAAGCCGGCCGGTTGCATATTCACGAGTAGCGGAATGGCGTGGCCGAATTTCTGCCAATCATCGATCGACAATTCCACGCCGATATGGCGGGCCAGCGCGTTGATATGGATCGGGGCATTGGTCGAGCCGCCGATCGCCGAATTGATGACGATGCAGTTTTCGAAGGCTTTTCGCGTCAGGATGTCGGAGGGCTTCAAATCCTCCCAGACCATTTCGACAATGCGGGTGCCGGTCTCGTAGGCGATCTGGCCGCGCTCGCGGTAGGGCGCGGGGATCGCAGCACATCCCGGCAGCGACATGCCCAACGCCTCGGCCAGCGAATTCATGGTGGAGGCGGTGCCCATGGTGTTGCAGTGGCCGGCCGAGGGTGCCGAGGAGGCCACGATGCTCATGAACTCCTCGTAGTCGATCTCGCCCGCGGCGAGCTCCTCGCGCGCCTTCCAGACCACGGTGCCGGAACCGGTACGCTGGCCCTTGTGCCAGCCGTTCAGCATCGGACCGCCCGACAGCACGATCGCCGGCAGATTGACGGTGGCGGCAGCCATCAGGCAGGCCGGGCGTAGTCTTGTCGCAGCCGGTGGTCAGGACCACGCCGTCGAGCGGATAGCCGAACAGGATTTCGACGAGGCCGAGATAAGCGAGGTTGCGGTCGAGTGCCGCCGTTGGGCGCTTGCCGGTCTCCTGGATCGGATGCATCGGAAATTCCATGGCGATGCCGCCGGCCTCGCGGATTCCCTCCCGCACGCGATGCGCGAGTTCAAGGTGATGGCGGTTGCAGGGCGAAAGATCGTTGCCGGTCTGCGCGATGCCGATGATCGGCTTGCCGGATTGCAGCTCATGCCGGGTCAGGCCGTAATTGAGATAGCGTTCCAGATAAAGAGCGGTCATTCCCGGATTGTGCGGGTTGTTGAACCACTCGCTGGAGCGGAGTTTGCGTTTGGTGATCCCGGTAAGCGGCTTGTTCATGGTTCTCTCCCGCAGCGCACACGCCTTGTTTTCGTGCGCAATCTTTGTGTCGGCCGCTGATGTTTGCATGTCACCGCGCCGTTCGCAACGTTCGCGGCTGGGACGGAACTGAAGACGATTTTGATCCAACGACATCGCCGAAAAAGTCTGGTAAGACCCCGGCTAAATCACGCCGATTCTGACCCCTCCGGCCGTTCCGATCCCGGTTTCGACATGGCTGCTGATAGGCTATTTCATAGCCATCCCGTGTAAACACCAGGCGTGGCACCGGGAAAGCGCGCGGGCCCGCGCCCAAAGCACGAAGAACAACGAAGAACAAAGAACAAGAGGGAGATACGTCTTGCACATATTGGTTCTGGGCGCGGCTGGCATGGTCGGCCGCAAATTGACCGAGCGGTTGTTGCGCGACGGCCGTCTCGGGTCCCGCGACATCACGCGGATGACGCTTCAGGACGTCGTGGCGCCGGCAAAACCCAACGCCGGATTTCCGGTCGACATCGTGACGTGCGACTTCGCCGTACCCGGTGCTGCCGAAAAACTGGTGGCGGATCGTCCCGACGTGATTTTTCATCTGGCGGCGATCGTTTCCGGCGAGGCGGAGCTCGATTTCGACAAGGGCTATCGCATCAATCTCGACGGCACCCGGATGCTGCTCGATGCGATCCGGCTGATCGGCGGCGGCTACAAGCCCCGGGTGGTGTTCACGTCTTCGATCGCGGTGTTCGGCGCGCCGTTCCCGGAAGCCATCGGCGACGAATTCTTCCAGACGCCGCTGTTGAGCTACGGCACCCAGAAGGCGATCGGCGAATTGCTGCTGGCCGATTATTCGCGCCGCGGCTTCATGGACGGTATTGGCATCCGCCTTCCGACCATCTGCATCCGCCCCGGCCTTCCCAACAAGGCGGCCTCCGGATTCTTTTCCAATATTCTGCGCGAGCCGCTCGCCGGCCACGAAGCCGTGCTGCCGGTGTCGGAGGACGTCCGCCACTGGCACGCCTCGCCGCGTTCGGCGGTCGGATTTCTGATACACGCCGCGACCATGGACACGGCGGCGGCGGGTGCGCGCCGCAACCTCACCATGCCCGGCCTCTCTGCGACCGTCGGCGAAGAGATCGCAGCCCTGAAGCGGGTGGCGGGAGAAAAGGTAGCGGCGCGGATCAAGCGCGAACCGGACGCGTTCATCATGGGCATTGTCGACGGCTGGCCGCGCAACTTCGACGCCAGCCGGGCCCGCAAGCTCGGTTTCACCACCGCCGAAAAGACCTTCGACGACATTATTCGGATTCACATCGAGGACGAATTGGGTGGTAAGTTCGCCGCCTGATCTTTCCAAAAAAACCCACGGGAGAAAATCATGACAGCCAGCATCGTCGGATGGGCGCATACGCCGTTCGGCAAATTCGATACCGAAACCGTCGAGAGCCTTGTGGTCCGTGTGGCGGTCGATGCGCTCGCCGATGCCGGCATTTCCGCCGGCGATGTCGATGAAATCGTGCTCGGGCATTTCAACGCCGGGTTCTCGCCGCAGGATTTCACGGCTTCGCTGGTGCTGCAGGCCGATCCGCAACTGCGGTTCAAGCCGGCGACCCGGGTCGAGAACGCCTGCGCCACCGGTTCGGCGGCGGTGCATCAGGGCATCCGGGCCATTGCGGCGGGTGCTGCCAGGATCGTGCTGGTGGTCGGCGTCGAGCAGATGACGCGGACGCCGCCAGCCGAGATCGGCCGCAATCTGTTGCGCGCGTCGTATCTGCCCGAAGATGGCGACACCCCCGGCGGTTTCGCCGGCGTGTTCGGCAAGATCGCGCAGGCCTATTTCCAGAAATACGGCGACCAGTCCGATGCGCTGGCGATGATCGCGGCCAAGAACCACAAGAACGGCGTCGCCAATCCCTATGCACAGATGCGCAAGGATTTCGGCTACGAATTCTGCCGCTCCGAAAGCGAGAAGAATCCCTTCGTCGCCGGGCCGCTGAAGCGCACCGATTGTTCGCTGGTTTCGGACGGCGCCGCAGCACTGGTGCTGGCGGATTCAGAAACCGCCAAAACAATGGGCAAGGCCGTCAACATCAGGGCCACCGCGCATGCCCAGGATTTCCTGCCGATGTCGAAGCGCGACATCCTGCAGTTCGAAGGTTGCACCGTGGCCTGGCAGCGCGCGCTGCAGTCGGCCGGCGTGCAGCTTTCGGATCTGTCCTTTGTCGAGACCCACGACTGCTTCACGGTGGCCGAACTGATCGAATATGAGGCGATGGGATTGACGCCGAGGGGGCAGGGCGCGCGCGCCATCAAGGAAGGCTGGACCCAGAAGGACGGCAAGCTGCCGATCAATCCGTCCGGCGGCTTGAAAGCCAAGGGCCACCCGATCGGCGCCACCGGCGTTTCCATGCACGTGCTGAGCGCCATGCAGTTATTGGGTCAGGCCCCCGAAGGCATGCAGATCAAGGACGCCAAGCTCGCCGGGATTTTCAACATGGGCGGCGCCGCGGTCGCCAACTATGTGTCGTTGCTGGAGCCCGCGAAGTAAGCGGGTCGCCGTTTGGCGCAGGCTCGGAATCCATATTCCCTGTCGTGGTTATGGATTCCGGGTTCACGCTTCGCGTGCCCCGGAATGACGGCAGAGAAAAAATTCTCCTTTGGGTTCAAGCTGATTTGGGTCGTCCAGTCCCCCCTTGCAAAAATATTCCTGTTCCCTTCTGACCCAAATCACCTGCATATCCCTCGCCATCCCGGCCCACACACAAGGGGCGTTTCGCGATCGTCACGAACGTAGGGCAGGGGATGCGATGGACGCGGGTGGCGCTGCTGACGAGAGCGTTATCTTGCGGACGGCGAAGTCGTGTGGTCCTGACGCCCCGACGCTGGCGTCAAGTTCTCGAGAAGCAAGCTTCTTGGGGGCGATGGTGGCAAACAAGCCCGGTCACCAAGGAGAGCACGAAGTAAGCCGTTAAAACCATCGCGTGCGGGAATGCCGGGTGATCCCGGTGCGACCGTGGTGACTAACGCGTGTGTTTTACTACCTTACACACGCGGCTGCGGGTGCAACGGGCACCCGGCATTCCCCACGCCCTTTGTTGGGCGAACGAGACATGCACAACTCGGGCGCATCGCGCGGCGAGAAGGCGGAAGTGTATCTTGCCGTCATTGCGAGGAGCGAAAGCGACGAAGCAATCCACTCTTGCTTTCATGTTGCGGCATGGATTGCTTCGCTTCGCTCGCAATGACGCCTACTTTTCGTCTCCCGGCGTTCGCCGGGACGATGCTCATGGCGGCACGCCACGCATACGCCCATACGCCTGAAGCCATTGATCTTCCCGGCGGCCTGCCGTTACTAGGCCGGAGCCATCGAGAAACGAGGGGGCGGACCAAAGCGCCATCGAGCATCGTCGGGAGCGAGACAAACCATGGGACCGTTATCGGGCGTCAAGATCGTCGACATGACGACCGTGCTGATGGGGCCATATGCGACCCAGATGCTCGGCGATTACGGCGCCGACATCATCAAGATCGAGCCGCTCGACGGCGATGTGACGCGGCTGATTGGTCCGACGCGGCATCCCGGCATGGGTCCGGTGTTCCTCAACACCAATCGCAGCAAACGCAGCATCTGCCTCGATCTGAAGAAGCCTGCGGGGCGCGACGCGGTGCTGCGGCTGATCGCGTCGGCCGACGTGCTGGTTTACAATGTACGCCCGCAGGCGATGGCGCGGCTGCAACTCGGCTACGACGTGGTCTCGAAGATCAATCCGCGCCTGATCTATGCCGGCGTGTTCGGCTTCGGCCAGGACGGCCCCTATGCCGCCAAGCCCGCTTATGACGATCTGATCCAGGGCGCTACCGCGCTGCCCGCCTTGATGGCGCAGACCAGCGACGGTATTCCGCGCTATGTCCCGAACGCGCTGGTCGACCGCATCGTCGGGCTCACTGCCGTCGGCGCGATCTGCGCCAGCCTCGTTCATCGCGACCGCACCGGCCGCGGTCAGCGCGTGGACATCCCGATGTTCGAGACCATGGCGGGTTTTGTGATGGGCGACCACATGGGCGGTCTCACCTACGAGCCGCCGCTCGACAAAGGCGGCTATGCGCGGCATCTGGCGCGCGACCGGCGGCCGTATAAAACTTCCGACGGCTACATCTGCGTGATCGTCTACAACGACAAGCAATGGGAGAACTTCTTTAGGGCTACCGGACGCGACGACCTGCGCCACAATCCCAAATTCGCGACCTTCGCCGGTCGTGCCGTCAACATCGACACCGTCTACGCCGAACTGGCCCGCATCTTCCAGACCCGAACCACCGCCGAATGGACCGAACTGCTCGATGCGGCCGATGTCCCTGTGTTGCCGATGCACGATCTGGAGAGCATGCTCGAGGATCCGCATCTGGTGGCGACGAATTTCTTTCCGGTGGTCGATCATCCGACGGAAGGGCGGATCCGCAACATGAAGGTAGCCGCGACGTGGTCGGAGACGTCGGCGGAGCCGACCCGGCTGGCGCCACGGCTTAACGAGCACGGCGCCGAGATTTTGCGCGAAGCCGGATTCTCCGCAGCAGAAATCGCCGCGATGGTACGCGATGGCGTCACCAAAGCGCCGCCCGACACCGCGCAGGATGTTAGAAAATGAAGGCTATAAAATTCACATCGTCATTCCGGGGCGCAGGAAGCGCGAGCCCGGAATCCATAACCACGCGGGGAGTATGGATTCCGGGCCTGCGCCAACAGGGCGCATCCCGGAATGACGCATGTAATGCACGAAGTCTTAAATCCATGAGCTTTATCACCGGCGTTGGACTGACGGCATTCGGCAAGCATGAGGGCTCATCGACGCTCGATCTGATGAGCAAGGCGGCCGAGCTTGCGATCGCCGATGCCGGCCTGAAACGCGCCGAGATCGATGGTATTCTCTGCGGCTACAGCACGGTCGCGCCACACATCATGCTCGCCACGGTTTTCGCCGAACATTTCGGGATCCGGCCGGCTTACGCGCATGCCGTGCAGGTCGGCGGCGCCACCGGTCTCGCCATGACCATGCTGGCGCATCATCTGGTGGAGGCGGGTGTCGCGAGGCATGTGCTTGTCGTGGGTGGCGAGAACCGGCTCACCGGGCAGAGCCGCGATGCCTCGATCCTGGCGCTGGCGCAGGTCGGACATCCCGATTACGAGGTGCCGCTGGGGCCGACGATTCCGGCCTATTACGGCCTCGTCGCCTCGCGTTACATGCACGAATATGGCCTGACGCAGGAAGACCTCGCCGAATTCGCGGTGCTGATGCGCCGCCACGCGCTGACGCATCCCGGTGCGCAATTTCACGAGGCCATCAGCGTTGCGGACGTGATGGCCTCGAAGCCGGTCGCGTTGCCCCTGAAGCTTCTGGATTGCTGTCCGGTGTCGGACGGCGGCGCGGCGTTCGTGGTCAGCCGCGAAGCTACCTGCGAGCTTGGCGTGCGTGTGCGCGGTTGCGCGCAGGCGCATACCCATCAGCATGTCACGGCAGCGCCAGGCTTAAGCGAGCTCGGCGCCGAAATCGCGATCGCGCGGGCAAAGGCGAACTCAGGCGTCGCGATCTCCGACGTGCGCTATGCGGCGGTCTATGACAGCTTCACCATCACGCTGGCGATGCTGCTGGAAGACCTCGGCCTGGCCGCGCGCGGCGAGGCGGCTTCGCGCGTGCGCAGCGGCTATTTCAACCGCGACGGCGCGATGCCGCTCAATACCCACGGCGGACTGTTGAGTTACGGCCATTGCGGCGTCGGCGGCGCGATGGCGCATCTGGCTGAAACCCATTTGCAGATGACGGGTCGCGCCGGCAATCGCCAGGTGCACGACGCTTCGATCGCGTTGCTGCATGGCGACGGCGGCGTGCTGTCGTCGCATGTCAGCATGTTCCTGGAGCGGGTGCGATGAGCGGCGACAAGCAACATCTGGCCGACTGGACCGCGGGCACGGAAGCGATCGTCTATCAATGCTGCGCGGCTTGCGGCGGGTTACAGTATTTTCGCCGCAGCTTCTGCGCCGTTTGCGGCGCGCCTGATCCGGTCGAAAGGCAGGCCAGCGGCGAGGGTACGGTTTACGCGACCTCGCTGGTGTGCCGCGCCGCCACGCCGGAGACGCGCGCGCATGTTCCCTACAACATCGTGCTCGTCGATACCGCTGAGGGATTTCGCATGATGGCCCACGGCGATCGGGCTCTCGCCATCGGCGATCCGGTTACGGCGCGGTTCGTGCCCTTCGCCGGCCGTGTCGTTCCCTATTTCGCAAAGACAAAATGATCAGATGCGATCCGGGATATGAGATCTTCATCGCGAATAGAAGATCAAGCTGGCGATGACGAGCATCGCCGTCACCGCCAGCATTTGCGCGAGCATTTCCGAGGCCGCCCTTTTGGTGGCTTCCTTCATGCAGTTCTCCCTAGACCTGGGCGCGATTCACCGTGGCCTGGGAAGGCCTGATGATTCAATTGGCTTTTACTCGGAACACCCCACGACGAGTATTCGCTGGATTGAGTCCCCACTCACGCGAATATCGACTGTGTCAGGCTGGGTTAGCAATGCGGCGGCATTTTGGCTCGCATGCAGCCGGTTTATGCGCGCGTGATGGAATTTTGAAAGCGATTTTCGGGCGTGGTGCCGGGTCGCGAACGCCGCAAGCGGTTGCTCCGGCGTCGTGGGTTGGATACTCTTGGAGATGGAACCCGCTATTCAATCAAACAAATTCAAAAAAAACCAAGGTGGATAATGGCCCGTATCGACTATTGCGATACTTCGAAATCGAATGAACGCACCCGCGAAATTCTGGACAAGAACCGCAACGCCAATATCTTCCGGATGATGGCGCATTCGCCGAGTTATTTCGAGCAATATTGCCGGCTCGGTGGCGCCATCCGCCACCGCGGCGAACTGGATCCGGTGGTGCGGGAACTCGCGATCACGCGCACCGGAATCCTGTGCGAGGCGCCTTATGAAATCGCAGCCCACAAACGGATCGGCAAGAATGTCGGCGTGACCGACGAACAAAACGCCGCGCTGGAAAACTGGAAACCGGCCAGCTGCTTTAACGATGTGCAGCGCGCGGCGCTCGCCTTTACCGACGAGATCGTCCATCTGCACCGTCCGACCGACGCGACGTTCAACGCCATCGCCGCAAAGCTGACGCCGGCAGCGCTGATTGAACTGCAGCTCTCGGTCGGTTTCTACATCATGACGTCGAAGTTTCTGGAAACCTTCGGCATCGATATGCAGCCGGTAACGGAAGTGGTTTGATGGCCGTTCGGCGTCCAAGCGCGGGTGGACCGGGCGTCAATGGCCCCTGGCGGCGTAGATCTGATAGAATGTGACGACGATCTCGAATGCGATCAGCACCACGACAATCAGTTCGAGGCGCAGCGATCGGCGGGTGTCGATGATGTCGGCGAGGGTGTCGGCGGTTTCGGCCACCACGGCGAGCTTGCGGTTGAGGGTATCGACGCGTTCCTTGAGTTCGTATTCGTCCTCAAGCCGGGCATAAAGCCGCTCCAGGTCGGGGCGCTCCCACAGCGCATCCGGCTTTTCTCCGACCGCGACCCGACCGGATACCCGGTGCTGGACCAGCAGCGCATTGCCGATCAGCTGCAAAACCTGTTTCCGGTCCCTTCGGGTTCGTCCGTGATCGGCCAGCTCCCTGGCGAATGGTTCGATGATCTCGAATACTTTCGCGACTTCGCGTTCGTCGTGGGCCAGCACGACGCTTTTCGCCAGCACATCGGCAATGACAAGAAGCCGTTCCAGCAACATGTCCCGCAACTGAATCGGTCCGCCGGCCTGAACCTGATCCTCGGTTCCACCGGCAAGTGCGACGACCGCGGTTTCTTCCTCAAAACGCTGAAGCTTGCCACCGACCCGGGGCTTCAGCCTCTCCAGAAAGCCGGTTTCATCCTCCGGCGAGAGGCCGATCAGCACCGCGACGCCATAACGAAAAAGAACGGCGATGCCGGCCTTGCCAACCCGGACCGCGAGCGGGACCGCGGAAAGAGCTTCATTCTCGAAGCCCATGGTATTGATGCGGTCGCCCAAGATGCAGGGCGTGCGCGGTGACCCGTGTCCCGATTTCGGCCGAAATGAATTCGGGTTTGGTCATCCCGCCGTCTCCCCGAGCTTGCAGGCTTCGAAGACAGCCTATCATTGCGGCAGGCAGCAGCCAAACAAGCCAATTGCCGCCGCGGCGATGCGGATGCCGGCTCTATTGAGGAGATGGGGGCGCTGGAATGTGCGGATATTTATGCTCCGCCGACAAAACCAGCCGATAAGCTCTCAGCCGGCGATCTCGCCAGGATTCCAGCAGGCCGCCGCACACGGCGCATTCGGCCCGGCCTGAGCTTCCTTCTGCCGAAGTCGATTCGGCAACTTCATAGATCGATCCGCAGGATCGGCAGGTAAAGTCTGATATTTTCATTGAATCTTACGCTTTTGATCTCGACGCAGTTTTCTCAAGCAATGCGTCGTTAGTAAGGAGGTCTTCGTTGGCGTCGCTCTTTTTCGATCGCTTCCACGATAGGCGCGACGCCGAGAGCTGCAAGTAAATGCGAAGTGCTCTCATCACAAGTGAGTGCTTGCCTTTTGGGCAAAGAGTGGACGCGGAGCTGGCAAGCAAAAAAAGCGCTTGCCATCGTGAACAGCCGGGCCGTCCGGCAGGTTCGCGCGTGTTTCGCAACGTTGCTGTCGGACGCGCGTGGCCGCAGGTCGGATCGGCATCATTCAGCCGGCGGTGTTTGCCCAGGCCGCCCGCTCGGAATTGACGATAAAATCGCGCGTGATCGGCACCGCTTCGCGTTTGGTCGACAGCAGCAATTGAAACACCATGTGAGAGCCATGCAGGAATTCGAGTTCGACCGCGGCGAGATAGAATTCCCACATCCGGCAGAAACGCTCGTCACAGATCGCCGCGGCCTTGGCTCTGTTTGCGGCAAAGCGCTCGCGCCAGTGTTTCACCGTGTAGCGATAATGCAGCCGCAGCACCTCCATGTCGTCGCACCACAGACCGCAGCGCTCGGTGGCTGCGAAGGTCTCGGATAGCGCCGGGACATAGGCGCCGGGAAAGATGTATTTGCGGATGAAGGGGCCGGTGGTGCCGGGCTGCGACATCCGGCCGATACAATGGATGAAGGCATAGCCATCAGGCGTCAGCAGTTCGCGGATCTTGAGGAAATATTCATCAAAATGGCCGATGCCGACATGTTCCATCATGCCGACCGAAACCACCCGGTCAAACTGGCCGGTGAGTTGGCGATAATCCAATTCGCGAAACTCGACGCGATCGGAGACGCCGGCGGCCTCGGCATGAACGCGTGCAATCTTGATCTGTTCGGGTGAAACATTGATGGCTGTGACACGGGCGCCGGTTTCACGCGCCAGATGAATGGCAAAGCCGCCCCAGCCGGAGCCGATCTCGGCGACGGTCATGCCGGGCTTCAATTGCAGCTTGCTGGTGGCGTGGATCAGCTTGTTGCGCTGCGCCTGTTCGAGCGTTTCATGCTCGGGGTCCCGGAAATAAGCGCAGGAATATTGCATTTGATCGTCGAGGAACAGACGGTAAAGTTCGGTCGAGATGTCGTAGTGGTGGCGGGCATGAGCGGCGGCAAGCCCGATCGGATTGGCCTGATGCCAGCGGCGCAGGCCTCGCCACACCCGCCGCATCAGCTTTTGCGAGCCGTACGAATAAAGCCCGGCGCGGTTGACCGAGAACAGCAGCAGGAAATCGTGGATTTCAGAACCGTCCTCGAGTGTCAGCTCGCCGTCCATATAGGCCTCGGCGGCGTATAATTCCGGATTGATGAACAGTTGGGTATAGAGCTTGCGATCGTGCAGGTGGATGGCGACGTCAGGCCCGGGCAGGCGTTCGCCGAAGACATGGACTTTGCCGTCGGCGTCGCGGACCCGCAAGGTGCCCTGGCGGATGAAGCGTCGAAGCAGATTGGACAACAGGCGCACGTCGCAGTCCTCCGTGATTGCCGCAAGTCGCTTTAGCAACGTACCCGAGAGAGGCCACGGGGGTGCTGGACGAAGCCGCTTGTTCGACCTTACCAGACCAGCTTCGCATCATCCAAGTCCAGGCCTTAATTCTCCGTCAGCAAATTCACTTTGGTGTTGGCCACAATCAGGCGATCGACGAGCAGCTGCGCCAGATTGCGCATGATCCGCTCTCCGGTCCGCGGATGCGCCTCGCGAAAGCGCTGGAAATCGCGCAGCGGCACTTCGAAAGCGGTGACGGACCTGTCGGCCAGCACATCGGCGGAGCGGCGCGTTTCCAACAGCGCCATTTCTCCGAACGCCATGCCGGCCGTGAGGGTCGCAAGCCTGACACCGCCCGGCAACGTGACGTGGACGACCCCGCTTTGGAGGAAGAACAGCGACATCGGGGGCTCTTCGGCGGCGATGATCCTTTGTCCGGGCTGATAGGTTTGCGTCGTGCCAAGGGCTGCGAGTGCTGCGAGTTCCTCCGCCGTCAGCCCGGCCAGCAGCGCCTGTTCGGAAAGCTCGGTCATTTCCGCGGAGTCGATGGCGCCGCCGTGCCGGTAGATCACCTGGTCCTCGGCCCATTCGATGGCGTCGTCGAGCAGATGGTAGTGGCGCAAATTCGAGATGCCGTCGGCCCATTCACCGATCGCCTGCCATTCCGGGGACGGGCGCTTGATGCCGGACAGGATCGCCGTGACATTGAATGCGGCCAGTTCGCGGAAACCCTCGGTGAACAGGCGGGCGCCGGCCCGCGTCATCGCCGTGACGCGGCGCAGGTCAAAAATGATGAATTGCGGGCGCGGTCTCGCCGCGAGCTGTCGTGAGAGGTAATCGACATTGGAGAATGTCAGCGTGCCCACCAGTTCGATGACGCGGACATCGTGGTGATGCGCGGCCAGAATTTTCTGCTCATGCGGCCGCCGACTGCGGCGCGACGCGCTTTCGCCGATGTTGTAATCGGCGATGATGCTGTTGCGCGCGTCGTCGCTGCGGTTGAGCATGTGCAGATCATAATGCGACGACAGCGCCTCGCAGACCTTGATGCCGCGCACGCTATTGCCATGGCTGTCGAGCCGCGGCGAGTAGCTGCCGAGCCCCAGCCGCGCCGGCAGCGCCGCCAGAATGCCGCCGCCGACTCCGCTTTTGGCGGGAATGCCGACGCGATAAATCCACTCGCCGGCATAGTCGTACATGCCGGAGCTGGTCATCACCGAAAGCGTTCGCGAGATGGCGTAGGGGGTCATGACCTGCTCGCCGGTCACCGGGTTGGTGCCGCGATTGGCGAGCGTCGCGGCCATGATCGCGACATCGCGCGCCGTCACCAGAACGGCGCATTGCCGGAAATAAACCTCGAGCACCGCGCCGACATTATCCTTGATGACGTTGGCGTTGCGCAGCAGATAACCGATGGCGCGGTTGCGGTCGCCGGTCGCACTTTCGGATGCATATACGGCCTCGTCGACGCCGAGTTCGCGCCCGGCAAACCGGCCGAGCGCCTGACGGATATATTCGAAGGCGCCATCGCCCTTGGCTTCATGGATCAGACCGGAGCAGGCGATCGCCCCGGCATTGACCATCGGATTAAAGGGATGATTGTCGGCATTGAGGCGGATCGAATTGAAGGGATCGCCCGACGGTTCGACGCCGATCGCCTTTTCCACCCGTGCTGCGCCGAGCGTATCCAGGGCCAGTGCGAACACGAAGGGCTTTGACATCGACTGGATCGTAAAAGGTATCCGGCTGTCCCCAACCTCGTAGACGTGCCCGTCGAGGGTGGCGAGGCTGATGCCAAAATGATCGGGATCGGCCTTGCCCAGCTCCGGGATGTAGTTGGCGACGGCGCCGCCGGTCACCGCGGAAAAATCCGTGTGACAGGTGGCGAGGAAGCGGAGCAAAGGCGGTTTCGAGGCGGCCCAGCTGTTGGCTTTTGAAGCCGCGACCGGAGGCGAAATATTCATGTCGGGTCCTGCCGTGCGATGCTGTTCGCGCGGCTGGATGTTACGCCGCCCCGGCAAGCGCCGAAACCGGTCTGATGGTGTTTTATGCGGCAGGTAGCGATAAAGCGTTCAGGTCTCGAGGATGGCGAGGACCTGTCCTTCGGCGACCACGTCGTCAAGGCTGACGAGTATCGATTTGAGCTTGCCCGCGCCCGGTGAAGCCACCGGGATTTCCATCTTCATGGCTTCGACAAATGCAATGTCGTCGCCGTCGCCAACGGTTCCTCCGATCTCGACGGGGAGCGCGCAGACGCGCCCTGCCACCTCGGTCACAATCTTGATCTCCGGCATTCCGTTCCTCGGGCACCGTCTGACGGGCGATGGCCCTCGCGAACGGCTTCTTGTTGTGGCGGCAGATTGCCTGAGGTAGCTTGTTCTGCAAGTGGAATTTTATTCCGTAAAACGGAATATCAGGCGGAACATGGGACGGCGTTCGGAGCGGCTCAGCAGAGAGGGAAAGCTCGCCAGCGATCTGGCGGGCGAGGGCGACATTATTCAGGTGGTGTCGCGTGCCTTCGACATCTTGCGCTGCTTCGAGGGCCATGAGGCGCGGCTCGGCAACCTGGAAATCTCCAATCGCTGCGGGCTGCCGCGATCGACGGTTTCGCGCCTGACCCACACCCTGACCCGGATGGGCCAACTCGTTTATCTGCCCCGCGACCAGAAATATCGCATCGGCCCGAGTGCGGTGGCGATGAGCACCTCGATGATGCGCGGGCTTCAGTTGCGCAACCTGATCCGGCTGCGGTTGCAGGACGTCGCCGAACAATTGCCGGGAACCGTCGGCTTCCTGATCCCCGACCGCTTCCATCTGGTGTATCTTGAATTTGCTCGTGCAGCCAACGCGCTCGGTCTGCATGAAACGACCGGCAGCCGGATTGCCATGGCGAGCACGGCCGCGGGCCATGGCTACACCGCGGCACTCGATACCGATGTCGGCGACGCCTTGCTGGCGGAAATGGAACGCGAGATTCCGGAAGACGCCAGGCTGCTGCGGCCGCGCATCGAGAGCAACCGCCGTTTTCTGCGCGAGCATGGCTATGTCGTGGCCTGCGGTCTGTGGAGTCCGCATATCAACGGTCTCGCCGTGCCGCTGTGGTCGCCGCAATACCAAACCTTCGTGGTGGTCACGATCGGTCTTCTGTCCGCCATGTATGACGAGCGGCGGCTGCACAAGGAGGTCGCCCCGCCGCTTCTGGAATTGAGCGCTGCGATCGGCGGCATGCTGGAGGGCGCCGACGATCTCTTCAGCAATCGGATCGAGAGCAAGCCGCTTCCGGTGCCAACGCATAACAATAAGATCATCACGACGGAGGAGATGCATGAACTGGAAGCCGGAACTCGACGACCTCGCCCGGCGCGAAGCGTTCGCGCGCGAGATGGGAGGCGTTGACAAGGTCAAGCGGCAACGCGACCAGGGCCGGCTCACCGTTCGCGAGCGCATCGACAAGCTGGTCGATCAGAAAAGCTTCCACGAGATCGGCGCGATTTCCGGCATCGCCGAATATGACGAGAGCGGCGAACTCACCAACTTGACACCGGCGAACTGCGTGTTCGGCCGCGGCAAGATCGATGGCCGCACCGTGGTGGTGGTCGGCGACGATTTCACCGTGCGCGGCGGTTCGGCGGATGCCTCGATCTCGGCCAAGCCCCTGATGGCCGAGGAGATGGCGCATGATTTTCGTTTGCCGATCATCCGCGTGATCGAAGGCTCCGGCGGCGGCGGTTCGGTGAAGACCATCGAAACCAAGGGTGCTGCCAATCTGCCCGGCGGCATCGGCGGCACGCGCTGGTACTCGTACACGACCGCGAACATGGCCCGCGTGCCAGTGGTCGGGTTGGGGCTGGGGTCGGTCGCAGGGTTGGGGGCGGCGAGGTTGGCGGCCAGCCACTATTCCGTCATGACCAAGAATTCGGCGATGTTCGTTGCCGGTCCGCCGGTGGTGAAACGCCTCGGCCAGGATCTCACCAAGCAGGAACTTGGCGGCGCCGATATCCAGACCCGCGCCGGCGGCGTCGATCATGCGGTCGAGACCGAGGAGGAAGCCTTCGCCTGCGCCAGGCGTTTCCTGTCTTATCTGCCGTCGTCGGTCTATGAGTTGCCGCCGACGCTGCCCTGCAGCGACGATCCCGAACGCGCGGAAGAATCCCTGATGAAGGCGGTGCCGCGCAACCGCCGCCAGGTCTACAAGATGCGGCCCATCATCGACGCCGTCGTCGACAAGGGCTCGTTCTTTGAAATGGGTGCGAATTTCGGCCGCCCGATCATCGCCGGCTTCGCTCGCCTCGAAGGCCGGGCCGTGCTGCTGCTCGCCAGCGATCCCTTTCATTATGGCGGGTCATGGACGGCGGAAGCCTGCCAGAAGGTGGTGCGGTTCGCCGATCTCGCCGAGACCTTCCATCTTCCCGTGGTCTATCTGATGGATTGTCCGGGCTTCATGATCGGTCTCGATGCCGAGAAGGCGGCGACCATCCGTCACGGCGTGCGCGCCATGGCCGCCGTCAACCAGACCACGGTGCCCTGGTGCACCATCATCGTGCGCAATTCGTTCGGCGTCGCAGGCGTCGTGCATCAGCCGGCGGATCGCTTCTCGCTGCGCTATGCGTGGCCATCGGCCTATTGGGGTTCGCTGCCGCTGGAAGGCGGCATCGAAGCGGCCTATCGCGCCGACATCGACGCTGCGGACGACCCGAAAGCCAAGCTGAAGGAGATCGAGGATCGCCTCAACAAGCTGCGGTCGCCATTTCGTTCGGCCGAACGGTTCTGGGTCGAGGAGATCATCGACCCGCGCAAGACCCGTTCGCTGCTGTGCGAATTCGCGCGGCTGGCCGAACCGATCCGCACGCCCGGGCTCGCGACCAACATGACGATCAGGCCGTGATCGAGGTCTCGAGTAGCGTAGCGCGTCTTCGCCGTCATTGCGAGCCAGCGATGCGATGAAGCAATCCTAGAACTGTCGATGCGAAAGCATGGCATTGCTCTCGCTTCGCGCGCAAGTGGCGATCGGGGATGAGGAATTTCACGCAGCCACCGTGTATCAATGAATGATGCGCTCCACGGCGATCGCGGTGGCTTCACCGCCGCCGATGCACAAGGCGGCGACGCCGCGCTTGAGGTTCTGCGCCTCGAGGGCGTGAAGCAGCGTCACGATCAGGCGGGCGCCGGTGGCGCCGATCGGGTGCCCGAGCGCACAGGCGCCGCCATTGATATTCAGCTTCTCGCGCGGAATTCCAAGATCGCGCTGGGCGGCCATCGCCACCACCGCGAACGCCTCGTTGATCTCGAACAGATCGACGTCGCCGACGCTCCAGCCGACCTTGTCGAGCAGTTTTCGAATTGCCGGGATCGGCGCGGTGGTGAACCACTGCGGCTCCTGGCTGTGGGTGGCGTGGCCCTTGATCTCGGCGAGTAGCGGCAGCCCGTCGCGATCGGCAAGCGATCGTTTGGCGAGAACAAGCGCTGCCGCACCGTCAGCATTGGCGGAAGAGGCCGCCGGCGTAATGGTGCCGTTGGCGCGGAACGCTGGCTTCAGTCCCGGAATCTTGGCGGGGTCCACTTTCATTGGAATCTCGTCATTGCCGATCGCGCGTGAGCCGGCTTTTTCCACCACGGTGATCGGCACGATCTCGGCCTTGAACGCGCCGCCTTCCACCGCCTTGCGAGCGCGGGTCAGCGTCTCCATCGCATAGGCGTCCTGGTCGGCGCGGGTGAATTGGTAGGCCTCCGCGGTCGCCTCGCCGAAATCGCCCATCGAACGGCCCACTTCATAAGCATCTTCGAGGCCGTCCATCATCATATGGTCGATGATCCGGTCATGACCGGCGCGATAGCCGCCGCGCGCTTTTGCCAGCAGATACGGCGCGTTGGTCATGCTCTCCATGCCGCCGGACACGACGATGTCGGCGGAGCCGGCATGGATGATGTCATGCGCCAGCATCGTGGCCTTCATGCCGGACCCGCAGACCTTGTTGATGGTCGTTGCCCCCGTCGCATCCGGCAGTTTGGCGCCGCGGGCGGCCTGCCGCGCCGGCGCCTGGCCCTGTCCGGCCGGCAGCACGCAGCCCATGAACACCTCGTCGATCCGCTCGGGCGCCAATTTGGCCCGCTCCAGCGCGGCGCCGATCACATGGGAACCAAGCTTGTGGGCGCTGAACGACGAAAGATCGCCCATGAATTGGCCGAGCGGCGTGCGCGCGGCGGAAACGATGACAACCGGATCGGAAGCTGTGGCCATGGCGGGTGCTCCTTGGTTTCGCGCTCGGACGAGCGGACATCAAATGGAATTATAATCATCATATGATGCGCTGCGAAATTTGCAACGGCGGCGCCGGATAAATTGTCGTGAGGTGGCGCTAGCGCTTGCGGTCGATAAAGCCCTGCATCATCCGATGCGGCTCGTCGGTCAGGAACGATTGCCCGAACACGCCGATGCTGAGGTTGACGGATTCCTTCAGCGGCAGTTCTTCCCACTGCCGGAGCAGGGCTTTCTGCGCGCGCAGCGCTTCCGGGCCGCATTCCAAGAGCGCCGCCACGACGCGCTCGACCGCGGCATCGAGGCCGCCTTCCGGCGCGACCACGTCGACCAACCCCCAGGCCAGGGCGGTGGCGGCGTCGATGTTCTCGGCGGTCATGACCAGCCAGCGGGCGCGGCCCCAGCCGATCAGCCGCGGCAGCAGCGCCGCATGGATGACCGAGGGAATCCCGACCCGCACCTCGGGCATGCCGAACCGCGCATCGTGCGCGGCAACCCGGAAGTCGCAGGCCGCGGCGAATTCGAGGCCGCCGCCGAGGCACCAGCCGGGCATCCGCGCGATCACCGGTTCCGGAAATGCGCGCACCGCTTCGCAGAGGTCTCGCAGCCCGGTAATGAACTTCTCGGCCGAGGCCTGATCGAGCCTGGCCATTTCCTTGATGTCGGCGCCGCCGATCATGCTTTTTTCGCTCTGGCCTGCGATCACCAGCACGCGAATGTGCCGCTCTGTCGCCAGCACCTCCAGTCCCTCGCGAACGCCGTTGATCACGGCCGATCCGAGAATGTTGAGCGAGCCGGCGTTGCAGATGGTCAGGCGAACGACGCCGCGGCTGTCGCGGTCGACGCCGCAATAGGGATTGAGCATGTGCATGGTGGGTCTCGCGGTAGATCGGAAGGCGTCGGCGTTTCTGCACTTCCCCGCCAAAACCAGGGCTTGTCAAGGGCCGGCCGGAGGCGACCGCCATCGCGGCGGTGCAGCCGTTGCGAAGCGAGGGCTACTCCAATAATATGACAATCATCATCTATAGGAGAGCGGGCGATGGCAGTCTTGGATAACGTCGATGCGGTGGATACGGTGGACCTTTTCGCGCCCGCGTCGCGGCGCGAGCGTCTGGTCGAGTGGCAGGCGCCGGATCTGGTCGCAAAGGCCGCCGCGGCGATGTCCGGACTGGAGGCGATGCGCGCGATTCGCGACGGCATCTTGCCGCCGCCGCCTTTTGCCCGGCTGATCGGCTTTCGCATGGGCGTGGCCGAGCCGGGACGGATCGTGATGGAGCTGGAGCCGCATGAGGGACTGGAAAACACCATCGCCTTGCTGCATGGCGCGACGGCCGCGGCCCTGCTCGATACCGCGATGGGCTGCGCGATCTCGACCAGGCTGCCGGCCGGGCAGGGCGCGGTCACCCTCGACCTGAAACTGACCTATCTGCGGCCGCTGTCGGTGCGATCGGGCACCATCTTCGCGGAAGGAAAGCTCATCAAGCTGGGCCGCCAGACCAGCTACACCGAGGGTTTCGTCCGCGACGGGTCAGGCAATCTTGCAGTGCACGCGACCGCGACCTTTTCGATGATCGGGGAAGCGCTGCCAACGAAATAAGATGCAGCTTTCCCCGGCGATCTCAGCTATTATATGACTGCAAACATCTTATGGAAGCCGGCCGATGCGTTATTCCAGGGAACACAAGCTCGAGACCCATGCGCGGATCGTGAGGAAAGCCTCGGTGCGGCTTCGCGAGAAGGGCGCGCATGGCGTCGGCGTCGCCGACCTGATGAAAGAGGCCGGCCTCACCCATGGCGGGTTCTATGCCCATTTCGATTCACGGGAAGCGCTGGTGATCGAGGCCTTTGCCCACGCCATGGATCGATCGACCGACCGCTGGCGCAAGCTCGCCGAGCAAACCGCGCCGGACAAGCGCCTCGCCACCATCGTGGATTCCTATCTGACGCCGGTCCATCGCGACGATCCCGGCCATGGCTGCGCCATTCCGACATTGGGTGCGGAAATCGCCCGCGAGAGCCCCAGGACCCGCAAGGCGTTCGCCGCCAAGCTGGAGCAGATGATCGATATGCTGGCCGAGCAGATTCCGGACGTTCCGCGCAGGGCCGCGCGCAAGCAGGCGATGGCTGCCATCGCCACCATGATGGGAACGCTGGTGCTGGCCCGGATCGCCGGCAATGGCGAGTTCTCCGATGAGATTCTCGGCGCCGGCCGCGACGCCGTGCTGGATCGCGCGACGCATTCGAAGCCGGCGGCGAAGAAATCCGCGCCCCGGAAGGCTGCCACAGCCGCGCGGCATTGAGCGAACTGGCGGTCATCGCCTTCGACGTTGGTCGTAGCCTGGCGAGAATGCCGCAGGAGCCTGCATTTTCGCAAACGGGCTGCGCGTAGAATCCCTTTCCAAACCCTGCAAAGACTGCAAGATGCCGGCCAAATCGGCACTTGCACAGGTTCGGGAGGAACACATGCGTACAATCGGGCATTTTATCGGTGGCCGCGAGGTCAAGGGCACATCGGGCAGGTTCGCGGACGTGTTTCAGCCGATGACCGGCGACGTCCAGGCTCAGGTGGCGCTGGCGTCCAAGGCTGAATTGCGCGCGGCGGTCGAGAACGCCAAGGCGGCGCAACCGGAATGGGCGGCTACCAATCCGCAGCGCCGGGTTCGCGTCCTCATGAAGTTCCTGGAACTGGTGGCGCGCGACAACGACGCGCTGGCCGATTTGCTGGCCCGCGAACATGGCAAGACCATTCCCGACGCCAAGGGCGATATCCTGCGCGGCGTCGAGGTGGTGGAGTTCGCCATCGGCATTCCGCAGATGATGAAGGGCGAATATACCGAAGGCGCCGGGCCCGGCATCGATCTTTATTCGATGCGCCAGCCGCTGGGCGTCGTCGCCGGCATTACGCCGTTCAATTTCCCGGCGATGATTCCGATGTGGAAATTCGCGCCCGCGATCGCCTGCGGCAATGCCTTCATCCTGAAACCGTCGGAGCGCGATCCCGGCGTGCCGATGAAGCTTGCGGAATTGATGCTGGAGGCGGGGCTGCCGCCAGGCATCCTCAATGTCGTCAACGGCGACAAGGAAGCCGTCGACGCCATTCTCGACGATCGCGATATCGCAGCCGTCGGATTCGTCGGCTCCTCCGCGATCGCGCAGTATATCTATGAACGCGCAGCCGCCACCGGCAAGCGCGCGCAATGCTTCGGCGGCGCGAAGAACCACGCCATCATCATGCCGGACGCCGACATGGATCAGACCGTCGACGCGCTGATCGGCGCCGGTTACGGTGCTGCCGGCGAGCGCTGCATGGCGGTGTCGGTCGCGGTCCCCGTTGGCAAGACCACCGCCGACCGGCTGATGGAAAAACTCATTCCGCGGGTCGAGAGCCTGAAGATCGGCCCCTCGATCGATCCGACCGCCGATTTCGGTCCGCTGGTGACGCGCGCCGCACTGGAGCGGGTCAAGAACTACGTCGAGATCGGCATCCAGGAAGGCGCCACGCTCGCCGTCGACGGCCGCGGCTTCAAGATGCAGGGCTATGAGAATGGCTTCTACATGGGCGGCTGCCTGTTCGACAACGTCACCAAGGACATGCGGATCTACAAGGAAGAGATCTTCGGCCCGGTGCTCTCGGTGGTGCGCGCCCATGATTATGACGAGGCGCTGAAGCTGCCGTCCGATCACGAATATGGCAACGGCGTTGCGATCTTTACCCGCGACGGCGACGCCGCGCGGGACTTTGCTTCCAAGGTCAATGTCGGCATGGTCGGCGTCAATGTGCCGATCCCGGTGCCGGCGGCCTATTACACCTTCGGCGGCTGGAAGCGTTCCGGCTTCGGAGACCTCAATCAATACGGCCCGGATTCGGTGCGTTTCTACACCAAGACCAAGACGGTGACCTCGCGCTGGCCGTCCGGCGTCAAGGAGGGCGCGGACTTCTCGATCCCGACCATGAACTAGCCGCGAGGGCTGCGGGCATCCAATGCAATTCGCTCTCAACGAGGATCAGATTGCGGTTCGCGATATGGCGCGGGATTTCGCCGCGGAAAAAATCGCGCCGCATGCGATCCGCTGGGACGAGGAGAAGCATTTCCCCGTCGACGTGATGCGCGAGGCGGCGCAGCTCGGCATCGGTGGCGTCTATATCCGCGAGGACGTCGGCGGCTCGGCGCTGACGCGGTTCGACGCGGCGCTGATCTTCGAGGCGCTGGCGCAGGGCTGTCCGACGGTGTCGGCCTTCATCTCGATCCACAACATGGCGTGCTGGATGATCGATGCCTTTGGCGACGACACCCAGCGGCATAAGTGGCTGCCGAAGCTCTGCACCATGGAGTGGCTGGCAAGTTACTGCCTGACCGAGCCCGGCTCGGGGTCGGACGCGGCGGCGCTGCGCACCCGTGCGGTTCGCGACGGCGACCACTATGTGCTCAACGGCCAGAAGCAGTTCATCTCCGGCGCCGGCAAGGGCGACATCTATGTGGTGATGGTGCGGACCGGCAGCGACGGACCCGGCGGCATCTCGACGCTGGTGATCGAGGGCGACACGCCGGGGCTTTCGCTCGGCGCCAATGAGCGCAAGATGGGCTGGAATGCGCAGCCGACCCGCGCGGTGATTTTCGAGAATGCGCGGGTGCCGGTGGCCAACCGGCTGGGCGATGAGGGGATCGGCTTCAAGATCGCGATGGCTGGGCTCGACGGCGGCCGTATCAATATCGCGGCCTGCTCGCTCGGCGGTGCGCAAACCGCGCTCGACAAGTCACTGGCCTATATGAAAGAGCGCAAGGCGTTCGGAAAACGCCTCGACGAATTCCAGGCGCTGCAATTCCGGCTGGCCGACATGGCGACCGAGCTGGAGGCGGCGCGGACCTTCGTGTGGCGCGCGGCCGCGGCCCTTGATCGCAAGGATCCCGACGCGACCATGCTGTGCGCGATGGCCAAGCGCTTCGGCACCGATGTCGGCTTCGAGGTCGCCAACCAGGCGCTGCAGCTGCATGGCGGTTACGGCTATCTCAGCGAATATGGCATCGAGAAGATCGTGCGCGATCTGCGCGTGCATCAGATTCTCGAAGGCACCAATGAAATCATGCGGCTGATCGTGGCGCGCAAGCTGATCGAGGGAGCGCGATGACGGTTGCGACTGCCGCAGTCGTGGGGCCTGAACCCGAGCTGATCGCGCGCCGCGAAGGATCGGTCGGCGTGATCCGCCTCAACCGGCCGAAGGCGATCAATGCCATGACGCTGGAAATGTCGCTGGCGATCGATGCCGCTTTGGACCAGTTCGAAACCGATCCGGCGGTGGCGCTGGTGCTGCTGGAAGGTGCGGGCGAACGCGGCTTGTGCGCGGGCGGAGACATTCGCGGGCTCTATGAGAGTTCGCGGGCCGGCGGCGATCTCGGCAAGGTATTCTGGCGCCAGGAATACATCATGAATGCGCGCATCGCGAAGTTTCCCAAGCCCTATGTCGCCTTCATGGACGGGCTGGTGATGGGCGGCGGCGTCGGTCTTTCGGCGCACGGCCGCCATCGCGTCGTGACCGAAAAGACCAGGCTGGCGATGCCGGAGGTGGGGCTGGGCTTTTTTCCCGATGTGGGAGGCACCTGGCTATTGTCTCGCTCGCCCGGCGAACTCGGCGCCTATTTCGGATTGACCGGCCAGACCATGAACGGACCCGATGCGATCCACGCGCGGTTTGCGGACGCGGTCGTGCCGTCGGGCAAATTGCCTGCCTTGCGCGAGGTCCTGACCAACGTTCGCGTCGGGACGACTCCTAAGGAAATTCAAGCCCTGATCGACGGGTTTGCGACCGGCGAGACCGCGGGGCCCGTCGCTGCGCTGCAGCCGAGCATCGACGTCTGGTTCGCCCATGACCGGATGGAAGATATCGTCGCAGCGCTGCAACGCGACGGTTCGGAACTGGCGCAAGCGACGCTGAAGACATTGAGTGAGAAATCGCCGCGCGGCATGGTGGTCGCGCTGAAGCTGATTCGATTGGCGCGGGCTTCGTCTTCACTGGAAGAGTGTCTGGTGCGGGAATATCGCGCCGCACTTGAAGTGTTCGCCAGCGACGATTTTCGGGAAGGCGTGCGCGCGGCCGTGATCGACAAGGATCGCAACCCCCGCTGGTCGCCACCGCGGCTGGAGGATGTCACGCCGGAGATGGTGGCGCCTTACTTCGCGGAGATCGGCGCCGACGAGTTGGTGTTCAACAAATCATAAGAGAAACGCTCCGGGCGGAGGGAACTAAAGATGGCAAATGTTGCATTCATCGGTCTCGGCAATATGGGCGGGCCGATGGCCGCCAATCTGGTCAAAGCCGGCCACAAGGTGGTGGCGTTCGATCTGGTGGAAGCCTCGCGCAACCAGTCAAAGGCCGATGGCGCTGCGATCGCCGACAGCGCTGTGGCCGCGGTGAAGGGCGCTGAAGTCGTCATCACGATGCTGCCCGCGGGCAAGCACGTGCTTTCGGTCTGGACCGAGATCTTGCCGTCAATGACAAAAGGATCGCTGATCATCGATTGTTCGACCATCGATGTCGAAAGCGCGGTGCAGGCCCATGCGCTGGCAGCGAAGCAGGGCATCGCCTCGGTCGATGCGCCGGTGTCCGGCGGCACCGGCGGCGCCAAGGGCGCAACACTGACATTCATGGCCGGCGGCGAAGCCAAGGCCTTTGCGGCAGCGCAGCCGGTGCTGGAAAAGATGGGCAAGAAGATCGTGCATTGCGGCGGCGCCGGCGCAGGCCAGGCGGCCAAGATCTGCAACAACATGATCCTCGGCATTTCCATGATCGCGGTCAGCGAAGCCTTTGCGCTCGCCGAAAAGCTCGGGCTGTCGCATCAGGCCTTGTTCGACGTCGCCTCGACCTCGTCCGGACAATGCTGGTCGCTGACGACCTATTGTCCGGTGCCGGGTCCGGTGCCGACGTCGCCGGCGAACAACGAGTACCGGCCGGGCTTTGCGTCGGCCTTGATGGTAAAGGACCTGACGCTGGCGCAGGATGCGGCCAAGGCCGCGGGTGCGGCCACGCCGCTCGGCAAGCACGCGCAGGAAATCTACCGCGCGTTCGACGCCGCCGGAAATGGCGGGGTCGATTTCTCCGGAATTATCCGGCATGTCCGCGAATTGGCGGGGAAATAGCGAGCGGCCCATGACAACCTTCCAGCAGGCGCGCGCGTTTCTGCTTCAGCATCGCACCGACTACGATGCGGCCGTGAAAGGGTTCCGCTGGCCGGACCCGGTGCCGTTCAACTGGGCGCTGGACTGGTTCGATGCGGAGCTGGCGCGCGCTGCCGAAAGCAAGGATCGCCCGGCGCTCTGGATCGTCGACGGCGACAGCGAGCGGGAAACAAAGCTTTCGTTCGAAGCCCTGTCACGCCGTTCCAATCAGGTCGCGAATTTCCTGCAAGCCCAGGGCCTCAGGCGCGGCGATCATCTGCTGCTGCTGCTCGGCAACGTCGTTCCATTGTGGGAGACCATGCTGGCGGCGATCAAATTAGGGGTGGTGGTGATCCCCGCGACCACGCTGCTGACGGCCGACGAGTTGCAGGATCGCCTCGATCGCGGCCGCGCCAGGGCCGTGGTGGCGTCGCAGGACCAGGTTGCGAAGTTCAGCGGCCTCCGCGGCGACCGTCTCATTCGTATCGTCGTTGGCGCGTCTTCAAAACACGAGGGCTGGCTGCCTTACGAACAGACGGCGCAGTTCCCGGAAACGTTCAAGCCGGATGGAGCGACCGCGGCGGACGATCCGATGCTATTGTATTTCACCTCCGGCACCACGGCGAAGCCCAAGCTTGTGCGGCACAGCCAGCGCAGCTATCCGGTCGGCGCACTGTCGACGATGTACTGGCTGGGGCTGCAGCCCGGCGACGTTCATTTGAACATTTCCTCGCCGGGCTGGGCCAAGCATGCCTGGAGCTGCTTGTTCGCGCCATGGAACGCCGGCGCGACGGTGTTCGTAGTCAACCAGCCACGCTTCGATGCCAAGGGATTGCTCGCGACCATCGCCAGATGCGGCGTGACCACGCTGTGCGCGCCGCCGACGGTGTGGCGGTTGTTCATCCAGGAGAAGCTCGCAGGCTATAAAGTGTCGCTGCGCGAGGTCTGCGGCGCCGGCGAGCCGCTCAATCCCGAAGTGATCGATCAGGTTCGCACCGCATGGGGGTTGACGATTCGCGACGGTTACGGCCAGACCGAAACCACGGCGCTTGCGGGAAATTCGCCCGGCCAGCAGGTGAAGGTCGGATCGATGGGCCGTCCGCTGCCCGGTTACCGCGTTCAGATCACCGACAGTGACGGACACATCACCAAGGAGGGTGAGGTCAGTCTGTTGCTCGGCGCCGACCGGCCCGCCGGCCTGATGCAGGGTTATCAGGGCGACGACGGCAAGGTGAGCGGCGCCGACGGCGATCTCTATCGCAGCGGCGACGTGGTGTTCGCCGACGACGAGGGCTATTTGACCTTCGTCGGCCGCTCCGACGACGTGTTCAAATCGTCGGACTACCGGATCAGTCCGTTTGAGCTGGAGAGCATCCTGCTCGAACATGAATCGGTGGCGGAGGCCGCGGTGGTTCCCAGTCCCGATCCAATTCGGTTGGCGATCCCGAAGGCCTATGTGCTGCTGGTAGCGGGCACGGAGCATTCGCCGCAAACCGCGCTGTCGATCTTTCGGCATTTGCACACGCAGGCTATCGCCATTCAAGCGCATCCGGCGCATCGAATTCGTGACCGAGCTGCCGAAGACGATTTCCGGCAAGATCCGCCGCGTTCACTTGCGCCGGCTGGAACACGACAATAATCGCGGCGACGCGTTGCGCGGCCGGGAATTCCGCGAAGAGGATTTCCCGGAATTGCAGAAGATACGGTCAGCCGGATCGATGGAGAACTGACGATGAATGAAGTCTGGAAGAAGCCGCCGATTTCACTCGATGCCTATCAGAAAATGGTCGGCCACGAAGTCGGCGTATCGTCATGGCATCTGGTCGATCAAAGCCGGATCGATGTCTATGCCGACGTGATCGAGGATCATCAGTTCATCCATGTCGATCCCGAGCGGGCCAAACGCGAAACAGCGTTCGGCACCACCGTCGCGCACGGATTCCTGACCATGTCGCTGATGAGCATCATGTCGTACGAGGTCATGCCTGTCATCGAGGGCACGACGATGGGCGTCAATTACGGCTTCGACAAGCTCCGCTTCATCTCGCCGGTGCGTTCGGGTTCGCGCGTTCGCGGTCGCTTCACTTTGGCGGAAGCGAAATTGCGCAAGCCGACGGAATTGCTGTCGCGAACCAACGTGACCGTCGAGATCGAAGGCGAGGCAAAGCCCGCGCTGGTGGCCGATTGGATCGGGCTGATCTATTTCGAATAGCGCCAGATGCGCCATTGCCGGGCTTGACCCGGCAACCCATCGCTGCTCAAAAATGACACCTCCACTGTCTTTCTTTTGACGGGTGCGCGGACCCAAGTTCGGGCATGACAAGAGAATTAAAATCCGGGAACTGCAATTATGACAATCAGGTTTGACGGCCGCGTCGCTATCGTTACCGGCGCGGGCAATGGTCTCGGGCGCGCCCATGCGCTGGGATTGGCAAGTCGCGGCGCAAAGGTCGTGGTCAATGATTTCGGCGGCGCCCGCGACGGTACCGGCGGGTCGCTGACGGCCGCGGAAACCGTGGTCGAGGAAATCCACAAAGCCGGTGGCGTGGCGATGGCGGACGCGGCCGACGTCTCGAACTTCGAGCAGGTCAAGGCGATGGTCGCCAAGGCCACGGAGAAATGGGGCAGCGTCGATCTGCTCTGCGCCAATGCCGGTATCCTGCGCGACAAGTCGTTCGGCAAGATGGAAGTGGCCGACTTCGCCAAGGTGCTCGACGTTCATCTCAACGGTACCTTCTATTGCTGCAAGGCGGTGTGGGACGGTATGCGCGAGCGCAACTACGGCCGCATCGTTGTCACGACCTCGTCGTCGGGGCTTTACGGCAATTTCGGCCAGGCCAATTATGGTGCCGCGAAAACTGGCATGGTCGGACTGATGAACGTGCTCGCCGAGGAAGGCCGCAAGACCAACATCCGCGTCAACATGATTTCGCCGACGGCGGCGACGCGGATGACCGAGGAACTGCTTCCGCCGCAGGCGCTGGCGCTGATGAAGCCCGAGGCGATCACGCCGGCGGTGCTGTTTCTGCTCGGCGAGGATGCTCCGACCCGCACCATCATGGGCGCGGGCGCGGGGTCCTTTGCAGTGATCAAGATCATCGAAAGCGAGGGCATCAACTTAGCCCCCTCCGAATGGACGCCGGACGCCGTCGCCGCGCATTTCGCCGAGATCAGCGACATGTCGAAGGCCAAGGCGCTGGAAGGCGCGTTCCAGCAGACCCAGAAATACGTCGAGCAGGCCGCGGCGAGGGCGGGCGTGAAGCTGTAGACCGGATGACATTGGATCAAATGTTTTTCGTCATGCCCGGGCTTGTCCCAGGCATCCACGTCTACACTTTCTAATCGCGGCAAAGACGTGGATGGCCGGGACATAGGCGAGCGGAAGCGACGCCGTCCTTCGGACGGCTATGCCCGGCCATGACGCTCAATTTGTGAGAAGGCCGATTTGGCCTACACTTGCCTCATGCCTTCAACCCCTAAAAGCAAAGTAGCCATCATCGGCGCCGGGCCGGCCGGCCTGATGGCAGCCGAAGTGCTGGCGCAAGGCGGTGCCGCGGTCACCGTCTATGACGCCATGCCGTCTGTCGGCCGCAAGTTTCTGCTGGCGGGACGCGGCGGCCTCAACCTGACCCACAGCGAGCCGTTGCCGGCAATTTCTCGCGCGCTACGGCAAGGCGATGCCGCGGCTCGCGCCCGCCATCGACGCCTTTCCGCCGGACCGCTTGCGCCAATGGAGCGAAGCGCTGGGGCAGCCGACCTTTGTCGGCTCCAGCGGCCGGGTTTTCCCGCAAGCGTTCAAGGCCTCGCCGCTATTGCGGGCGTGGCTGCGGCGGCTGGATTCAATCGGCGTGCAGTTCGCGTTGCGCCACCGCTGGACCGGTTGGGACGGCGATGGACGTCTTTCGTTTGTCACGCCCGACGGCTTCCGCGCCGTTGAAGCCGATGCGACGGTACTCGCGCTCGGCGGCGCCAGCTGGCCGCGGCTCGGGTCCGATGGCGGATGGGTGGAAACGCTCGCCGCCAAGGGCGTGACGATATCGCCGCTGCGGCCGGCCAATTGCGGGTTCACCGTCGCCTGGTCCGATGTCTTTCGCGATCGCTTCGAAGGCCAGCCGCTGAAAGGCGCCGTTTTTTCATTCGGTGGGCGCGCGCTGCGCGGCGAAGCCGTTGTCACCCGCAGCGGCATCGAAGGCGGCGCGATCTATGCGCTGTCGGCCGATCTGCGCGAGGCCATCATCGCGTCAGGCAAGGCGATACTGCACGTCGCGTTGCGGCCCGATCTCGACACGAGCGACCTGGTGGCGCGGCTGTCGGTGCCGCGGGGCAAACAATCATTCTCAAACTGGCTGCGCAAGGCGGCGCAGCTTTCTCCTGTCGGCATCGGGATGTTGCAGGAAGCGGCGGTGTCGTCCGGCGTACCGCTGCCTTCGCTTTCGCCCGCTGTTCTCGCCGGATTGATCAATGCCGTGCCGGTCAGGCTGGACGGCATTGCGCCGATCGCGCGTGCGATTTCGACGGCGGGCGGAATCTCGTTTGCGGAAATCAATTCTAGTTTGATGATCCGGCGCTTGCCCGGCGTGTTCGCCGCCGGCGAGATGCTCGACTGGGAAGCACCGACCGGCGGCTATCTGCTGCAGGCCGCGTTCGCCACGGGTGCTGCGGCGGGAAGGGGTGCGTTGAAGTGGCTGGAGGGCCGGGCCCCATACTCATAATCGGCTTGAATGGTGCGGATTGCCCGATGTCCGCTTTGCCCCGATAGCGATCAATTTTCGCGGTACAAGGAAATGTCGGGATGTGCCAACACCAGTCATCGGCCAAACGTCATTTCTTGATCCTGGAGCGCGAAAAGAAAGACCGCCTCGTGGCGGTCTCTCCAAATTCAATCAGCTGCTGGCTTGATCAGGCAGCTCGCTTGAACGCCTCCCGCGCCGCCTGATTGGCATGATCAAAGGCAGCGCGCGTTTCCGTCAAAGTGGCCATAAGTGCGGACCATGACTGTGACCCGATCTGGTCCAGCTGCTTCTGAAGTTTTTCCTCCGCTACCGCGGCATCGGCCTGCATGCGCTTCACGGAGGCATCGATTTCGACCCGACGCTCAGTAGCGAATTGTTTGGCATCGCCGCCAAGCTTGTCGGCGGCTTCTCGCCATGCCTTCACTTGGGCCGCAGCTTGAAGCTTGAATGTCGCCCGCTGCTGCGCGGCTTGCTTGCTGAAGCTCTCGACGTATTTCCTGAGCTCGGCCTCGAACGAGTTCCACTCAGGTTCCAGTTTTGCCTTTGCGCTGGTCCATGCTGCCTCGTTGGCTTCCACCTGCTTCTTGATGGCCTCCCGGAAGACATCACGGCTCTTGCGCAAGTCAGCGAGCGCTTTGCTGGCCTTGTCGCGGGCGTCGGCTTGTATCTCTCCGGCTTTGCCTTCAAGCGATGTCAGTACGGCCTCCATTTCATCGAGGCGTTCTTTGGCCCAATTTACATAGAAGTGGATATTGCTTTGCATAGGCATTTGCTCATCTCCATAATTTAGTAAGAAACAGATTAACTAGCATCCCGCTCGGCTATTTTGACGTGGATCAATATCAAGCCCGATCATCGTCGGGCTCGGCTTCGAAGGTGGCAATGCCGAAGCGACCCATTCGGCCATCCCAACTGTTGCAACAAGTCAGCGAGGCGAGCCTCACGTTCCGGACGTGGAGTTTCGATTCGAGCATGAGGTCCTCTCACGCTGTGCGCAAACCGAGCGCCAGCGCGATCCACGCGCAACCGTAAAAAATCAGGTCGATCCCGATAAAAAGACCGATTACCCAAAGCCCCGAGATGGGCCATTGCGCGAGAACGAGGAGACCGAGCAGAAGTGTGATGGCGCCATCCAGCGCCTGCCATGCCCAGCCTGGCAGGGTGAAAACGAACGAGCCGATGACCTGAAAGAGCCCCCCGATGATGAAGAACATGGCCATGAAGACGGTGGCGACTTCGGCGCTGACAAGCGGCCTGGTTACAAGCAAGGCGCCCGTTACCCCGAAGAGGATCGCCGCCAGCAAGTGGTGAAAGAAGCCTGCCCAATGTCCGACCATCACGGCTTGGACGACTTCGATACTGGAAGCGATCAGCAGCAGCCATCCGAAGAACAGCATGGAGACGACGGTAGCTGTGATAGCCCGGGCAACGGCGGCAACGCCCAGAACCACCAATCCGATCCCTAACGCCAGGAACCATCCCCAATATTGGACCATCTCTTGAGGAATTTGGATTTCGAGAGCCTGGACGTTACCCATCGCAATATCTCCGTGCGTGGCTTTGATTCTGGACCCAATTACGAAGCACACTCTTATTACGAACCGGCGCAATCGACTTTAATCCAGATCAATATCCGCGCGAAGTTTGCTCCTAACTGTATGTCGTGGAATTTCACCGGTTGCCAACCGGCATGCTTCTCAAAACGGCGTTTCGAGTGAAGTTACGCCTGTTGGAAGTTGAATCAGTCCACTTACCCGAAAGCCTGTAAATCATGAGTAAATTTGTCGTAACCACATTCAATAGCGAGGCGAACGCGTATGAAGGTACGCGCGCTTTGAGGGAGCTTCACGCAGCGGGGGATCTCACGCTCTATGGATTGGCCGTTATCACTAAGGATTCCGGCGGCAAGCTGTTGGTAAAGGAGGGGCCGGACGGGCTGGCTGGCACTGCGATCGGCAGTCTGGTCGGCGCGCTGGTCGGAGTCCTCGGCGGGCCAGCCGGCGTTATCGTTGGCATGACCGCCGGCATGCTGCTTGGGAGCATCAGCGATATTCTCAACATCGGTCTCGGCATGGGTTTTCTTGACAAGGTCTCTCGTGAGTTGGCTCCGGGCAAGGCGGCGGTGATAGCCGAGGTCGATGAGGAATGGGTTACGCCGCTCAACACACGCATGGAGGCCGTCGGCGGCACCGTCGTGCGTGAGTGGCGTTCCGACTTCGCGGAAGCTGAAATTGCAAAGGAAACTGCTGCGCGCAAGGCAGAACTTGCGCAGTTGAAAGCTGAAATGGCTCAATCAACTGCGGAGGCAAAAGCAAAGCTTCAGAAACGCATCAACGAAGTTAAGGCGAAGCTCGATGAGGTGTCCAACCAGGCGCAAACGAAGTTGCAAAAGCTCGAGAAGGACACCAACGCCAAAATCAGCGCGCTGAATGATCAGATTGCCAAGGCCAATGCAGAAAACAAGGCCCGGATCAAGGAACGCCTTATCGAATTGCGTGCCGATCATGATCGACGAGTTGCCAAGCTGAAGCAGGCGGGCGCGTTGATCAAGGAAGCACTCGCTGCTTGAGCCCATGCTAACGATGTAGCAAGGGTAGTCTCGTTTTCCGGAGCGGCAAGGGCGACTTTGCCGCTCAAGCGTTTGATCCTCTCAAACATGACTATTCTTCGCTGAATGCGAGCACCCGATGTCCGCGTCGGGTCATTCGCAACCGGGTCAAGCCAGCGGCAAGTCTGCCCAAATCCGCCATGCCTCCGAAAAGCGGAAGTCAGTTCAGAACATTACCGCAACTTGCCTCTCGCCGCGACCGGCAACGAGCCGATGATCTCGTCGCCGCGCACCATTACGACCTCATCCATCATGTTGACGACGACGCAGACGTGGTTCGGCACGATCCGCACGACGTCGCCGACATTGGGACGGGTGTTGCTGCGGACCACCGGCCACCATTATTGCCCTAGGCACGTTATAAAGCAGAGTGGTTGGTGCCGCGGTCCTCTATTATGATATTCAGCTGAACAGCCGCATCAGTAAGGCCTTGCCAACCGGGACTGCTCGGACACCGCGAAAAGCGCGAACATACTCTCCTGCGTAAAAGGCGCGTACGACGCGAATTCGCGTTGCGGCGGTTTCTTCGAATCGAACGCCGAAGCCGTCACTCGTTCGTCGTACGACCGTTGCCGATACATTCTGACCATACACGTTGCACTTGAGAACAGTCCCCACTGGCGGCGGCGCAGGATCGATGAAGCGAGCACCGGTTATCGAGATGTCCGCCATGCGAACCAGCCGCGGGTCGTTGCCCTCGTGGATGAGGACGGGCTCATCGCGCTCAAATCGCTCGGCCTTCCGGCGGCGAGGCTGCTCGATACAGATGAAGCACACGATCGCAAGCACGACGCAATTGTACAAACTCCAGGCAAGCGCCAGTCCGCCGTAAGCAATGCTCTCTCCCCGCAGATTGATAATGAAAGCGTAAGCGATCGCCAGCAGAGTTATCAGCAGCGCGGATCCATAAAGCCGCAGAAGCGGCCACTCGATGAACCTCTGATTGCGATCGCCACCTTTGGCGGTGACCTTGAACTTGTGGCCCTTTGGTCTGACGAGGCCCGTGATCACCGCTTTCAGGACCGCCGGTGCCGCGATGTACTGCGAGACGTCCGTCATAATCGCCAGCGAGCGGCCGCGGGAAATCCAGGTCATCGTAAATGCATGCCAGATGTAGAAAGGCAGGAAGTATTTCAACAATTCGAAGAGATCGGCGTAAACCGCCTTGATCCCGAACAGGAGATATAGCCACGGCACGACTAGGCCAAACATCTTCGTTCCATAAACCCCGGCCCAGCTCATGAAAGCGTCGACAAGCGAAAGCCGGTCGATCAACGGGAGTTTCGATTGCAATGAAAAGGGCCCGCTACGGCCTCTCACGATTTGCATGAAGCCCAGGCACCATCGGCCGCGTTGGGTAACATATTCTTTGAGGCCTTCGGGCGCCAATCCGAGCGTGAGTCGTTCGTTCAAATAGACCGTGCGATAGCCACGCTCCTTGAGACGCAATGTCACGAGATAGTCCTCGGTCACCGAGTCTGTCGGGAATCCGCCGATCTCCAAGAGTTCCTGCAAAGCGAATCACCGAGGAAGTGCCGCAGCAGAAGGCTACTCCCCATGCGTCTTTGGCCGGCATCAGAATATCAAAAAAGAAACGTTGCTCGTCGGGCCACACCTCGGCGGCTGCCAGATTCGACTGGATCGGATCCGGATTGATAAAGTGCTGCGGCGTCTGCACAACGCCAACCGTCTGGTCGTCCATCAAACTGGTCGCGCGCGTGAGAAACTCCGGCATAGGGACGAAATCGGCATCCAGGATGGCAACGAACTCCGGTTTGCTTTGTAATCCCGCTACGTGGCGCAATGCGTGATTGATGTTACCTGCTTTTGCATGCCGATTGTCCGGACGAGTCAGGTAGTGACAGCCGAGTTCTTCGGTCAGGCGCTTGAGCCACAACCGTCGTCCGTCATCCAGGACCCAGACACGATAGTTGCCGTGTTCCAGTCCCGTTGCGCCGATGATCGTGCGCTCGAGGATTGCTTTTTCCTCATTGTACGTGCAGATGAAGACATCGACGAGCGGAACCCGCGCAGCAGCAACTCTGTTTATTCCAGCCCTTACGTCGGCAGAACGATCAATCGTTCGGCTGAGAAACAACATCGACAGGCAGACGGCAAGCAACGAGGCAGTCTCAGCCAGCATGAACGGATATCCGACAAAAGAGTTGGCGGTAAAACCGGGCGGTGGCAGCGTCTGCGTGGCGCGCCACACGAGGTATCGGATCAGCAGGACAATGGACATCCCGGTCATCAATGATCGGGCGAAAGTGCTGTCGCGCTTCAGCATCGGCACGATTGTGAGACAAGCACCAAGAGCTACGATGCCTGGTGCGAGGGCTGAGATCATGGCTTCGACGTGTCGTGATCGAACACGACCCGCCCTGTGCGTCCCACTGCACAGTCTTTGCCCATGGTATCAAGATTGGGCATCGAGACCGTTACACGATATGGTTCTTTGTTAAGCGCGTCGGGATTGATGGCTAGGTTTGCGGGCGCACCCGAAGCGCCGGTGAGATTCACGATTGACCCTCTTATCGCCGGACCGGCGTCGTTCGGCTCAAAACTCGCCGGCTCGCCCAGCTTGAGCCCGTTGTAAACGCGTTCGGTGACATTCGCCGTTACGACAGCGCCGCTGCAATCAAGTAGCTTCAGTAACGCCTGTCCGGCCTGGACGTCCTCTCCTGGCGACGTCATCATCTCCCAGATCCGACCATTCACGGGCGCTTTGATGTCCGCTTCCGATCGACTGATATAATGCAACTGCTCGGACAGGATCTCGCTGGCGAGCCACGCAACCTCGGCATCGGCATGCGCCAGATCGGCATTAAGATCGTTCGCACGTTGCCTCATCTCTTCTTCGCGCTGGACCGAACTTGGGCGGTCGTTGTAGCTATCGCCCAGATACGTGCCCTTCTGCGCCGCAATGAACTCGACCTTGGCCGCATCAAGTCTTCGACGAGCGCCGATCTCGGTTTGCTGGGCGACCGATTGGTCCCGGGTCAAGCGGGCGAATTCCACTGGTGAAACGCTGCCCGATTTGATCAGCGACGATGCCCGCTCTACGGCAGCGGTCGCCTCTTCCCGTCGAGACGCGGCCGCTTCGATCACCGACTGTATTTCAGCGATGCGTGCTTCCAATTGGAGGATGCGGCCTTCTCTGAATTGAGAAGCCTGTCGGGCGAGATCTCGCTGCGCGGCTTGAGCCGATTCCAATTTGGCCGCCAGACTTGGACGCTCGTTGTCTAGTCGCGACATCTGTCGTCTTAGGTCATCCAGCCGGTTTCGATCGCCCCGCGCGTTCACGACGCGAAGGATGAGGTCACCTTCGCTCACCGAGCTCGACGCCGTGGAATACCCGGACTTCGAGCTGACTTCGCCATCAATCGGCGACCTTAGCGTCACAAGCCTCGCGTTGACCACCGCCTCAACGCTGGAGGTCTGCCAGATTGCCCTGAGTGGCAGCCATCCGAACACAGCAACAATCGCGAGACCGGCGGTGATCTTCAGCACCCGCCGGACGGTTCGATATGAGCGCGGGGGCGTTATCTGATCAGACGAATCGCGGTTTGCCGGCTCGTCGACATCTGGCTTCAGTCTCTCTTCCAGATTGCGCTGCAAGCCCTTGGCGCCATGATCGGGATCGAACGATTGGATATCTTCCTCGGCGGCGGACGAGGGGACGAATCCAGGAGGAAACTGAGTTTTTCGCGCATGATCCATGGCAGCCATCCCGAAATTGTCAGTGAACGGACCGACTTGCGGCCCTTCGAAGCAATGCCAATGTCTCTTTACTGTCCCTGATTCCGTGAAGACGCCAATCAATGCCGTTCCATGCACGGCGCATCAAATGGCCACAGTAAAGAAACGGTTTGCTGGTTTGGTGGGCTTTGTAGTCGACCACATAATTCTGCGCTCCCATGTCTAAACGACATAAGACAACGCAACTCCCCGTGCCCGCGGCTTGATGCAACGCAAATGACTCTGCGCAAAAAATCCTTTTGGGCAGATACCGATCGGTATGGTTAGGATTAGATTAACCGCACAGGTCGCAGAGGTGCGTTAGTTGGCATGTGACTGGAAGACGAAAACCAGGTAGTTTCTCTTACGCTAGAACCACCTTCTCGATGATTGTGAACGTTGATCGGTGCGCGACAACAACGACCGCTTTGGGTCATTTCGCAACCGGGTCAAGCCACCGGCAAGTCTGCCCAAGTCCGCCATGCCTCCGAAAGCGGAAGTCAGTTCAGGACATTACCGCAGCTTCCCTCTTGCCGCCACCGGCAACGTGCCGATGATCTCGTCGCCGCGCACCATTACGACCTCGTCCATCATGTTGACGACGACGCAGACGTGGTTCGGCACGATCCGCACGACGTCGCCGACATTGGGGCGGGTGTTGCTGCGGGTGAGATCGAGGAAGCCGTGTTCCTCGGCAAAGCGCGCGATCCGGGCCTCGGGGTGTTCGAGAATGAGGCCGTGGCCGTCGAGCCCGCCACCGGTATCGGAGGTCAGCGTCTTGGAGCCGGCATCGAGAATGCCGCGGTCGGGACCGGCGCGGCTCACCACGGTTGAATAGATGTTCAGCGCGCAATCGTCCCAGCTGGCGACGCCGGCTGCGACCTGCATCCGGTCGTTGTAGATATAGGTGCCGGGCCGATGCTCGGTGGCGCCCTTGAGCTTGCCGATATTCTTCAGGTTCGGCGTGCCGCCGGTGGAGACCATCGTCGCATCCAATCCGTGTTCGCGAACGCCGGCCAGCGCCTCGTCGTAAAACCGTTGTGCATCAAGCCAGCCGGTTTCGGTCGGATACAGCATGAAGCCCGCGAATGTCAGCCCCTCGGAGGCCGCGATCTGGCGCGCGAGCGCGATGGCTTCCGCCGGGGTTTCGACCCCGGCGCGCTTGCGCCCGGTGTCACACTCGACCACGACCGAGAGCGGGCGGCCGGAAGCCTTCGCAGCCTGCGGCAGGCCGGCGATCACGACTGAATTATCCGCGGCGACGGTCATGTTCGCTTTGGCCTGCAGCGCGCCGAGCCGGGCCATCTTCTCGTCGCCGATCAGATTGTAGCTGATCAGGATGTCGTCAATGCCGGCCTCCGCCATCACTTCGGCTTCGCCGAGTTTCTGGCAGGTGATGCCCTTCGCGCCCGCCGCGATCTGAAGTTTGGCCAGCATCGGGCTTTTGTGGGTCTTGATATGCGGCCGGTTGGCAACGCCGGCGGCATCGCAGGCGGCCTGGATCCGCGCGATATTGCGTTCGACGCGATCCATGTCGATGACCGCGGCGGGCGTGCCGTAGTCGCGGGCTACGCGGACGGCGAGGGGCGTGGACATTAAGTTGCCTCCGGTTCAGCATCCCCGTCATTGCGAGCGAAGCGAAGCAATCCATGGCCGCAAAGGAAGAATGGATTGCTTCGTCGCTGCGCTCCTCGCAATGACGGTAGGAAATATCAAGCCTGTTCGATCTCTTCGCGCAGCACTTCAAGCTCCAGCCATTTGTCTTCGGCGGCCTCGAGCTCCTTCTGGGCGGCGGAGAGTGCGGCCGAGGCGGAATTGAATTTCTTGCGATCTTTCTTGTAGAGATTGGGATCGTCGAGGTGGCGTTGTTGTTTGGCGATTTCGGCCTGCAGCTTGGCGATGGTCCTGGGCAGCGTCTCCAGCGCATGCTTCTCGTTGAAATTAAGCCGGCGCTTGACGGCGCCGGAAGGCGTACCGGTTGTTGCGCCCTTGCTGCGTTCAACCGCGGCAGCTTTCACGGCTTCGCGTTTCAAATCGG
Source organism: uncultured Pseudomonadota bacterium (assembly GCA_963727225.1). GTDB lineage: Bacteria > Pseudomonadota > Alphaproteobacteria > Rhizobiales > Xanthobacteraceae > Bradyrhizobium. The sequence goes on from CAVSFN010000017.1 coordinate 380,278, forward strand.
CGCCGCGCTGCGCCAGCATGTCGGTATAGCCGCCGGCATATTCGATCCAGTGGCCGTCGCCTTCCGGCGCGATCACCGAGGTCACGACGCGATCGAGAAAATCGCGGTCATGGCTGATCAGGATCACGGTGCCCTCATAGTCGCCGAGCATTTCCTCCAGCACGTCGAGCGTTTCGAGGTCGAGATCGTTGGTCGGCTCATCCAGCACCAGCAAATTCGACGGCTTGGCGAGCGCGCGGGCCAGCATCAGGCGGCCGCGTTCGCCTCCCGAAAGCACTTCGAGCGGTGTGCGCATCTGCTCCTGGCCGAACAGAAAGTCTTTCATATAGCTGACGACGTGTTTCGGCTTGCCGCCGACCATCACGCTGTCGCTGCGTCCGCCGGTCAGGGCTTCGGCCAGCGTCGATTTCGGATCGAGGCTTTCACGATGCTGGTCGAGCGTCGCCATTTCGATGTTGGCGCCGAACCGGATGGTACCGCTATCGGGCGGCTTTGCGCCGGTGAGCATATCGATCAGCGTGGTCTTGCCGGCGCCGTTCGGCCCGACGATGCCGATCCGGTCGCCGCGCTGCACGCGGATCGAAAAATTATCGACGATGCGGCGATCGCCATAGGTCCTGCCGATGTTCCTGGCTTCGATGATCAGCTTGCCGGACTTGTCGGCTTCCGCGGCGGCGAGGTTGGCGTTGCCGGTGGCGCCGCGATAATCGCGGCGCTGTTCGCGCAGCGCATAGAGATTGCCGAGCCGCTTGACGTTGCGCTTGCGGCGGCCGGAAACGCCGTAGCGCAGCCAGTGCTCTTCGTTGACGATTTTGCGGTCGAGCTTGTGCTGTTCGCGTTCTTCTTCGGCCAAGACCTCGTCGCGCCACGCTTCGAAAGCGCTGAAGCCGCGATCGATCTGCCGGATCTGGCCGCGATCGAGCCAGGCGGTGCTGCGCGACAGGTTCGACAGGAAGCGGCGGTCATGGCTGATGATGACGAGCGCGCTGCGGCGGCTGTCGAGTTCGCTTTCCAGCCATTCGATGGTGGTGAGATCGAGATGGTTGGTGGGCTCGTCCAGCAGCAGGATATCGGGCGAGGGCGCCAGCACCCGCGCCAATGCCGTGCGGCGCGCCTCGCCGCCGGATAAATGCGCGGGATCTTCATCGCCGCGAAGGCCGAGCTGTTCCAGAATGTAGCGGGCCTGATAGTGGTCGTCACCGGGGCCGAGTCCGGCTTCGACATAAGCCAGCGTCGAGGTGAAGCCGGCAAAATCCGGCTCCTGCGGCAGATAGCGGATGGTCGCACCCGGTTGCACAAAGCGGCTGCCGCTGTCGGGTTCGACAAGTCCGGCGGCGATCTTCAATAGCGTCGATTTGCCGGAACCGTTGCGGCCGATCAGACAGACCCGCTCGGCCGCCGACACCGACAGTTCGACGCCCGACAACAGCGGCGTGCCGCCGAAGGTCAGCGCGATGTCTTTCAACTGGATCAGGGGAGGCGCCATATCTTCTCAATTCAACCTTGTTGCGTTTGCGCCGATGGCCTGGCCCGCTCGCGCTGGATGCGGCGGATGGTCTGGTCGAGCGCCGACAGGAACGCCGAACGATCGCGCGGAGCGAACGACCGGGGACCGCCGGTCACCTCGCCCGAGGAACGCAGATCGGTCATCAGGTTGCGAACCGCAAGGGTCATGCCGATCGATTGCTCGGTAAACGGCTTGCCGTTCGGCGCGATCACCTCGGCGCCGGCCTTCACACAGCGGCTCGCCAGCGGGATATCGGAGGTAATGACGATATCGCCTTTCCCGGCGCGCTCCGCGATCCAGTCGTCGGCGGCATCCATCCCGGAACCCGCCGCGATACGCTCGATCTGCGGATCCTGCGGCACCCGGATGAATTGGCCTGCGACCACGCTGACCGGCAATCCATGGCGGGCAGCGACGCGGTAGATCTCGTCCTTGACCGGGCAGGCATCGGCGTCGACATAGATGCGGGTGGTATTCAAATGGGCGTCATCGGTTGGGGATGCGGTCAAAGAACGCGGAACGGGGCGCTCTCAGGCCCCGCGTCGTACCCCATCGGGCGAGGAATTGCGAGCAAAACACGGGCAGGAACGCGCTTGCCACGGCATTTTGTTCGCGTACGATTATGGGGCGAAAGAGTGTCTAAATAACCAGGGAAACAAGGATGGCAAGCCGGCTCGAAGCTTACAGCGTAGTAGCCTACAACACCGCGAAATTGTCCGAAAACAAGATGCATGACGATCAGGTTGCGCGTCGGTTCGGATTCAGCGGCGGGCTGGTGCCGGGTGTCGATGTGATGGCCTATATGATCCACCTGCCGGTCAAGAAGTGGGGTCGGGCGTTCCTGGAGCGGGGCTTGATCGAGGCTCGCTTCGTCAAGCCGGTCTATGACGGCGAAACCGCCTACGTCACAGCTGAGGAGAATGATGGCGTGCTCTCGATAGAAGTCGAAAGCCGCGGCGAACTCTGTGCGACCGGAAGTGCGTTGCTGCCTTCGTCCGCGCCGTCGTTTTCGATCTCGAATTTCACCGAAATGGCTGTTGTGGCGGAGCGCGCGCCGGTGAATGCGACGTCTTATCAACTCGGCAAATGGCTGGGAACGGTGCCGCGCGCATGGGCCGGCGATGCCGCTCGCGAATATCTCACTGACGTGCGCGAAACCGATACGATCTATACCCGCGAACGGCTGGGCCATCCCGGCCTCCTCCAGCGCATCATGAACAAGGTGCTGGTCGACAACGCCATCCTCGGACCGTGGATTCATGCCGGCAGCCGGATGCAGCTGCTGGCGACCTGTGGAAGCGGCGATGAGTTGACCGCGCGCGCCAAGGTCACCGGCAACTATGAAAAGAAGGGTCATCGCTTTGTCGAACTCGACGCACTCGTCGTCGCCAACGGCCGCACCCCGGTGGCGCATTGCGAGCACATTGCAATCTATCAGCCGCGCGAGCAGGCGGCGGCGTAACGAAATTAATCCGAACGGCGGCCGCTTCAGGCCGCGCAGTTGACAGCACACAGGGAGAATACGATGTCGAGCTCAGTTAAAGAATTGCTGGCCGCGGCCAACAGCGCGGTTCCGACCATCAGCCCGCAAGAGGCGAAAGCCCTGATCGAGCGCGGTGAGGTTCTGGTGGTCGACGTGCGCGACGGCACCGAAGTACAGGCTAGCGGAAAGGTTCAGGGAGCCAAGCACGTTTCCCGCGGCATGCTCGAGTTTCGTGCCGATCCGGATAGTCCGTATTACGACAAGGCGTTCGATCGCGACAAAACCGTGATCGTGTACTGCGCCTCCGGCGGTCGATCCGCGCTGGCGGGCAAGACCCTGAAGGAAATGGGCTACAAGGACGTGCGCAATCTCGGTGGCTTCAAGGGCTGGGCCGACAGCGGCGGCGCGGTCGAGAAGGCTTGAGGCGCCGACGCGACAGTTGCCTTCACGCCACCTTTGCCTTGGCGTCCTGAATGGCGCGCCAGACCCGCTCCGGGGTCAGCGGCATGTCGATATGCGCGATGCCGAATTCGGACAGCGCATCGACCACCGCGTTGACGATGGTGGAGATGCTGCCGGCGCAGCCGGCTTCGCCGCAGCCCTTGGTGCCCAGCGGATTGGATTTGGCGGGCACCGGATGATCGCCGACTGCCATCAGGGGGATATCTTCGGCGCGTGGCATCGCATAATCCATGAACGAGCCTGTGATCGGCTGGCCGTTTGAATCATAGCTGACGCATTCCATCAGCGCCTGCCCGATACCTTGCGCGACGCCGCCGTGCAGCTGTCCGGCGACCAGCATCGGATTGACGATGGTGCCGAAATCGTTGACGCCGGTGTAACGGACGATCTGCACGATCCCGGTTTCGGGGTCGATCTCGACTTCGGCGACGTGGCAACCGTTGGGGAAGGTCGACGGCACGGCCTCGGAGGTATGGTCGACGTCGAGCGATGAGGGCACGCCTTCCGGCATCTTGCCTTCGCGCAAGCGGCGCGCCAGCTCGATGATGTCGATGCTGCGATCGGTGCCGGCAATCGTGAAACGGCCATGGCCGAATTCGATATCGCTCTCGGACGCTTCCATCAGATGCGCGGCCGCGCGCTTGCCCTTCTCGATGATCAGCTTCGAGGCTTCGACGATCGCCATTCCGCTCGCGGTGATGGAGCGCGAGCCACCGGTGCCATTGCCGGTATGCACGATGTCGCTGTCGCCCTGCTCGAGCTTGACGCTGTCAAAAGGCACCCCGAGCTCGGCGCAAAGCACCTGCGCAAACGGCGTCGCATGACCCTGGCCATAGTCGAGCGTGCCGGTGATCAACCTCACCGAACCGTCGTCTTCGAATACGATCTTGCCAAGTTCGGCACCGGGAGGTGCGGTGACTTCGAGGTAGCAGCCGATCGCGATGCCTCGGAGCAAGCCGCGCTTGCGGCTGTCCTTTTTCCGTTTGGCAAAACCGGCATGATCGGAGATCTCCAGCGCCTTGCTGAAGACGCCGTGGAAATCGCCGCTGTCATAGGTGACGCCGGATGATGCCGCGAACGGCATTTGCGCTGGCTTGATGAAATTGCGTTTGCGCAGCGTCAGCCGGTCGATACCCATTTCATCGGCGGCGCGATCGATCAGGCGCTCCATGAAATAGTTGGCCTCGGGCCGCCCGGCGCCGCGATAGGCGCCCATCAGCGTGGTGTTCGTCAATACCGTTTTGATGTCGACGCTCATCAGCGGCGTACGATAGACGCTGGCCAGATTCTTGCCGATATTCAGGGACAGCGGAACCGGCGCGACGCCGCTGATATAGGCACCGAGATTGCCGTAGCCCGAGACCTTGACCGCCAGGAACCGGCCTTCGCGGTCGAGCGCCAGCTCGCAGTGAATCTGTTGCGCGCGCCCATGGCTGTCGGACAGGAAGCTGGTCGATCGCTCGTCGGTCCATCTCACCGGACGGCCCAGCACCTTCGCCGCATGCAGGATGCAGATATATTCGGGGTAGCTGATGTTCTTCATGCCGAACGAGCCGCCGACATTGGCCGTCAGCAGGTGAACCTTTTCGTTCGGCACCTTGAGCAGGTTCTTGGCGAGAGTGGTGCGATTGCCGGCGACGCCCTGGGTCGGAACCTGAATCGTATAGCGCTCGCTCGTTTTGTCGTAGGAGGCCAGCGCCGCACGCGGCTCCATCGCCACCACGGCCACGCGGGTATTGACGATATCGAGCCTGGTCACATGCGCCGCCTCGGCGAAGGCGGCGGCGACCTTGGCGGCGTCGCCGTAATGATAGTCCAGCGCCACATTGTTGGGGATGTGATCGTAGAGCTGCGGCGCGCCGGGCTTTGCCGCTTCCTCGGCGCTGGTCACGGACGGCAGCGGGTCAATATCCAGCACCACGGCTTCGCCGGCGTCGCGCGCCTGCGCCAGCGTCTCAGCCACCACAAACGCCACCGGGTCGCCGACAAAACGCACCTTGTCGCTCACCAATGCGGCACGGTTCGTCTGCAGCAGCGGCGAGCCGTCGCGGCTCTTCAGCGGCAGGCCGCAGGTGTAGGGGCCGTAATCCGCCGACGCGAGGTCGGCGCCGGTCCAGACGCCCAGCACGCCCGGCATCGCCTTGGCGGCTGCGGTGTCGATGCCGCGAATGATGCCGTGCGCGTGGCTGGAGCGCACGATCCAGGCGTAGGCCTGGCCGGGCAACGAGAAATCGTCGGTGTATTTCCCCTTGCCGCGGACCAGCGTGTCGTCTTCCTTGCGGCGGACCGGTTGCCCAACGCCGAATTTTTGCAGTGCGATAGCGTTATCCTGGGCGTTGCTGGACGTGTAATCTTGCATTGCCGTATCCCTGGAATGGCGATTTTCTACGCATTTTGGTGGTCCCACTGCAGATAAAGCAGCCTTAACCGAACGACAACGCCTGATTGAGCATGGTGGCATGTGACGGCTGTTGCACCGCCGCTGCGCGCTGCTAAACTTTCCGTGAACGGAAATTCCTGGTTGGCCGCTGGCGGCCACGGAAAGACATGGATGAAAGATGACACGCGGCTTCGCGATGGCCTCAGGCTGCGCGGAGACGACGGCCAGGGGCCGAATGGCGGCCTGCAGGGATCGGCGGTGGCAGGCGCTGATGCGCCGGGGGCTGTCAGGCCAGCGGCGGCCGGAACCGGCGTTTATGCGGCGCTGGACCTTGGCACCAACAATTGCCGCCTCCTGATCGCCACTCCGACCGGCGACGGCTTTCGCGTGGTCGATTCGTTCTCGCGAATCATCCGGCTCGGCGAGGGCATCTCGGCGACCGGTTACATCAGCGATGCCGCGATCGACCGCGCCATCGCCGCATTGAGCATTTGCCGCGACAAAATCCGCTCCAGAAAGGCCAAGCGCCTGCGGCTGATCGCTACCGAAGCCTGCCGCGCGGCATTGAACGCCGACGGCTTTCGGGATCGGGTCGCGGCCGAGACCGGCATCCGACTTGAAGTGATCGACCGCGAGACGGAAGCCGCACTCGCCGTCGTCGGCTGTTCGCCGTTGCTCGATACGCAGGGCCGGGGCGCTATTCTGTTCGACATCGGCGGCGGGTCGACCGAACTGGTCCGGATCGAGCGCGATCCGGACGGGCAAGACGCCACCCCGCGCACCAAGGCGTGGATGTCGATGCCGCTCGGTGTGGTCACCTTGGCCGAGCAATTCGGCGGCAGGGACGTCACGCCGCAATCCTATGCATCGATGGTACAGGAGGTCGCCCAATATGTGACGCCGTTCGCGGCCGAGCATGGCGGCGATCTGACCGATATGCACCTGCTAGGGACCTCCGGCACGGTGACGACGCTGGCCGGGATTCATCTCAACCTGGTGCGGTACGATCGCCGCCGGATCGACGGCGTCTGGATGAGCGACACGGACCTCACCGCGACCATCGCGCGCCTGCTCGACATGAGCTATCAGGAACGCGCCAGCAATAATTGTATCAGCGTCGAGCGCGCCGATCTGGTGCTGGCGGGCTGCGCCATCCTGGACGCCATCCGCCATGCGTTTCCGCTGCCGCGCTTGCGTGTCGCGGATCGGGGCCTGCGCGAGGGCATGCTGGTCGAGATGATGCGCGAGGACGGCGCGCTCGGGGGACGCCGGTAGGCGCATCAGCCCAAGGCGTGCTAGAGCATTCTCCATCCTTCGAGACGCATCGCTTTCGCGTTGCTGCTCGAGGTCGTCCAAATCCTCGTGGTGAGGAGCGCGGCAACGTCGCGCGTCTCGAACCATGCGGCCCATGAATGCGTGATTATGGCGAAAGACACCACCGGCCGGTTGCGGGTCACCGTCAAGAGCGGCGGCAGGCTGAAGCTGTCGTCGAAACTCTGGCTGGAGCGGCAGCTCAACGATCCCTATGTGGCGCAGGCCAAGCGCGATGGCTTGCGCTCGCGTGCGGCCTACAAGCTGATCGAAATCGACGACAAGTACCATTTCCTCAAATCCGGCATCACGGTGGTCGACCTCGGTGCCGCCCCTGGCGGCTGGAGCCAGGTCGCCGCCAAGCGTGTCGGCGCCGCCGACGGCAGGGGCAAGGTGGTCGCGATCGATCTGTTGGAGATGCCGGAAATTGCCGGTGTTACTTTCGCGCAGCTCGATTTTCTTAAGCACGATGCGCCGGAAAAATTGCTCGCGATGATCGGCGGACGCGCCGACGTGGTGTTGTCAGACATGGCCGCCAACACCACCGGCCATCGCAAGACCGACCAGCTGCGCATCCTCGGACTGGTGGAAGGCGCGGCGGCCTTTGCCGCCGACGTGCTGTCGCCGGGCGGAACGTTCGTTGCCAAGGTGTTTCAGAGCGGCGCGGACGCGACGCTGATGACGCAACTCAAGCATGATTTTGCGACCGTCAAGCATGTCAAACCGGCATCGAGCCGCAAGGATTCCTCCGAGCGCTATGTGGTGGCGACGGGATTTCGGGGTGTGCCCAAGGTGCAAGCCTAACACCCCGTCATTGCCTGCGACAAACGCGAAGCGTTTGCGCAAGGGAGCACCAACGACGAAGCAATCCGTCTTGCTTTGCCGCAACGGATTGCTTCGCTTGCGCTCGCAACGACCTGGGGTAAGCAATCAGCCCAGCCGTTGATCCCGGGCGTTGGCGGTCTCGGTGGCGGCGGTCTCTTCGGGTTCGGCATCGCGCTCCGGACCGGGGATCACGATCACGCCGCGTCCCGACACCTGATGACCGGCATCGGCCGGCATCTGATAGAAGAAGTACGCCGAAATCGTCGAGATGATCGCGACCACGATGAAGCCGGGCGCGAAATCGGCGGCGCTGAGCTCGGTGACATGATGCATCCACATGGTCGCTTCCACCGAAAACGCGCCGACGGCGACGCCGGCGGAAAGCGCCAGTTGCTGGTTGACGCTGACCAGCGTGGTGGCGCGGCTCATCTGGTCCGGCTCGACTTCCGCATAGGCCAGCGTGTTGATGGCGGTGAACTGCAGCGAGCGGAAGAAACCGCCCACCACCAGAAGAATCATGATCAGGAGCAGCGGCGTCGTGATCGTGAACAAGGCGCAGGCCGCAAGGAAGATCGAACTCACGACCGCGTTGACGGTCATGATGTTGCGAAAGCCGAAGGTGCGGATAATACGCGCCGCCAGCGTTTTCATGCCCATCGCGCCGGCCGCCGAGGCGAATGTCACCAGTCCCGAGTTCAGCGGCGACAGACCAAATCCGACCTGCATCAGCAGCGGCAGCAGGAACGGCAATGCGCCGATACCGAGACGGAACAGAAAGCCGCCGATGACGCTGGCGCGCATTGTCGGCAGCCGCAGCAGCGCGAAATCCAGCACCGGCGAAGCGGTTCGCCTGGCGTGGATCACATAGAGCGTCATGGAAATGGTGCCGACGACGATCAGCGCGATAACGATCGGCCATGGCAGCAGATTGAGGCCTGCGACCGAAAGGCCGAACGCGATGCCGCCGAGTCCGATCCCGGCCAGCACCAGCCCATACAGATCAAAACGCTCCGGATCTTCGGTGCGGATCGGGTCGATGTAACGCAGCGCCATGAAGATGCCGAGCAGCCCGATCGGAATATTGATCAGGAAAATCCAGTGCCAGGTCAGGTAGGTGGTGATGAAGCCGCCGAGCGGCGGACCGATCACGGGGCCGACCAGCGCCGGCACAGTGACCCAGGCCATCGCATTCACTAGCGCGCTTTTGTCGATCGTGCGCAGCAGCACCAGCCGCCCGACCGGCGTCATCATCGCCCCGCCGATGCCTTGCAGGGTGCGTGCGATCACAAAATCAGTGACCGAAGAGGACAGCGCGCAACCGATCGATCCCGCCATGAAGACGGCGATGGCGATCGAAAACACCATGCGCGGGCCGAACCGGTCGGCGGTCCAGCCGCTGGCCGGAATGAATACCGCGAGCGCCAGCAGATACGAGGTGATGGCAAGCTTCAGCGTCAGCGGGCTGGTGCCGATGTCCGCTGCGATCGCCGGAAGCGAGGTCGCAATGACCGTCGAATCCATGTTCTCCATGAACAGGGCAGTGGCCACGATGAGCGGAATCAGGCGTTCTTTGTTCATCGAATTTCGGGGAGGGGGCGAGAAAGCGGCCGGAGCTGGGGCTGTATCACCCCCTTGCCGCCGAGGCTATTGCGGAACCGCCGAAACCACCTAAATCCTGGCCACCACCGCCGGAGATCCGACGATGATCTATGTCCTCGCCGCACTATTGCCGCCGCTTGGGCTGCTCCTGAACGGGCAGCCTTTTTCGGCGATTTTCAACCTGGTCCTGATCGTCTTTTGCGCGATTTTCGGGCTGATTTTTCATGTCCTGCTGCTGGTGCCGTCGGCGCATGCGCTGATCGCGGTTCATATGAAGCGCGAGGACCGCAGGCACCGGGAGGTGGTGGAGGCGATCCGCCAGCATGGCTCGCCGCCGGGCTATCCGCGCTGACGCCGGGAACAACTCGGCTCTCGGCCATGAAATGGCTGTGCATGGCTGGCAAACGCTTTGATTCGGCGTGCCGCCATGCTATCGACCACCGCCAACCCTACCGATGGGCTTCGATTCGACGGCGATGCCGACAGCATCGCCGAAGGACCTGTTCATCCCTTAGGTCGTAGCGCGGCGAACGGGCCGCCGAATGGAGTTGGTGATGGCGCAGGGATTTCAGGCAATACGCGAAGCTTTCACGTTCGACGACGTGCTGCTCAAACCGGGCCTGTCGGATATCCTGCCCTCGGAGGCCGATATCCGCTCCCATGTCACCCGCGCCATTCCGCTCAACATTCCCATTATCGCATCCGCCATGGATACCGTCACCGAAGCGCGGATGGCGATCGCGATGGCGCAATCCGGCGGAATCGGCGTCATTCACCGCAACTTTGACGTCGACGGCCAGGCCGCCCAGGTGCGGCAGGTCAAGAAGTTCGAATCCGGCATGGTCGTCAATCCCTTGACCATCGGTCCCGACGCGATGCTGTCGGACGCCCTCGCGCTGATGAAGGATCACGGTTTTTCCGGCATCCCGGTTGTCACCGGTGCGGCCAAGGGCGTGCCGGGCAAGCTGGTCGGCATTCTCACTAACCGCGACGTGCGCTTTGCGACCGATCCGCGGCAGAAAATCTCCGAACTGATGACCCACGAAAATCTGGTGACGGTGCGCGAAGGCGTCAGCCAGGACGAAGCGAAGCGGATGCTGCACCAGCACCGAATCGAGAAATTGCTGGTTGTCGACGATCAGTACCGCTGCGTCGGATTGATCACCGTCAAGGACATGGAAAAGGCGGTCGCGCATCCCCTGGCCTCCAAGGATGCGCAAGGCCGGCTCCGGGTCGCGGCGGCAACGACGGTGGGCGAGGGTGGTTACGAGCGCACCGAGCGGCTGATCGAGGCCGGGGTCGATCTGATCGTGGTCGACACTGCGCATGGTCATTCCTTGCGGGTGCTTGAAGCCGTCAACCGCATCAAGCGGCTTTCCAATGCCGTGCAGGTGATCGCCGGCAATATCGCGACCAAGGAGGGAGCGCAGGCGCTGATCGACGCCGGCGCCGATGCGATCAAGGTCGGGATCGGCCCCGGTTCGATTTGCACCACGCGGATTGTGGCCGGCGTCGGCGTGCCGCAACTGACCGCGATCATGGATGCGGTGGAAGCCGCGAAGAAAGCCAATGTGCCGGTCATTGCCGATGGCGGCATCAAATATTCCGGCGATCTTGCCAAGGCGCTCGCCGCCGGCGCCGACATCGTGATGGTCGGCTCCCTGTTGGCCGGCACCGACGAGACGCCGGGCGAAGTGTTTCTATGGCAGGGCCGCTCCTACAAGGCCTATCGCGGGATGGGTTCGGTGGGCGCGATGGCGCGCGGCTCCGCCGACCGCTACTTCCAGCAGGACATCAAGGATACGTTGAAGCTCGTACCGGAGGGGATCGAGGGCCAGGTGCCCTACAAGGGTCCGGTCGGAAACGTGATGCATCAGCTCGCCGGCGGCTTGCGCGCGGCGATGGGATATGTCGGCGCGAAAAACCTCGCCGAATTCCACGACAAGGCGCAATTCGTGCGCATCACAGGCGCAGGCTTGCGCGAAAGCCACGTCCACGACGTCACCATCACGCGCGAGAGTCCGAACTACCCCGGCGGGGCATAGTTCCAAAGCCAAGGATTGAGCACCACAAGGCCGCGAAACGCGGTATATTTGCACCGGGATCGGCCTGCTGCCCGCAATCCGCATCCGGATCGGGGCGCGGTCAGAGATTGATCTCAACGCCATTTGAAAGAGAAGTGGGTCACTATGGTCGATTGGTCGGACGACAGGATTGCTGCGCTTTCAGATCAGGATCTGAAGAATCTGCTGGTCAATGCGGAGCGGAAATCCGTCGCCGGAGTGATTGCGCAATGCCAGGCCGAGATGGAAAAGCGCAATGCCGCAAAGCCCCGCAAGGCATCGAAGCCGCGCACCGAAGTGAAGGAATTCGAGCACGAGATGTCCGGCCAGCTTGCTGCGATCGGCAAGGAGATGGCCGCCAAGTACGATCTCTCCGAAGAGACCGCGAAAGCAAATTCGGCGGGCGTGAAAGGCTTCAAGGCGCACAAACTGCTGGACGCCAAGGGCTACGCGAAACTGGGCGGCATGCAGCGCGACGGCTCGGTCGCGGTCGATCGATATATTTCATATCGCCGCGGCAAGGACATCGTGTCGCTGAGCGTCTTCCTGCTCAAGGATCAGCCCATCGATGCCCATGAGTTTCATCTGATCGCGCCGCGAAGCCTGCTCGATGGCGGAAAGCCGGTGGCCGAGATTCGCCCCACCGCGACCGAAGCACAGAAGCAGTCGGCCGATAGCGGGCAGGCGTTCAAGGATTTGCCGAGCGCCGCGGCGGCGTTCGACGCGGTGCTGGCGAAGATCACTGCCTGATACTACCGTCAATGCGAGCCAACGGGTCGCGCGAATGCGCGCCCGATGATAAACTTCGCGAAAGCAATCCATTTTTGTCGCAAAAACAGAAAACTGGAATCGTCGCCCGCTTCGCTCCTCGCATGACGACGATGGATCATCAAAGTTCAATCAAGGAATTGGAGGAAATAACCATGTCGCAACAGGCAAAACGTGTCGTTCTCGTCTCTCGTCCCGTCGGCGAGCCCAAGGCGTCGGACTTCCGGGTCGAGGATTACGCGCCGCCCGCGCCCGGTGAGGGCCAGGTCCTGCTGCGCACGATCTGGCTGTCGCTCGATCCCTATATGCGCGGACGCATGAGCGACGGCCCGTCTTATGCGGCGCCGGTGCCGATCGGCGGCGTGATGGAGGGCGGCACGGTGAGCGAGGTCGTCGCCTCGAACAATCCGGGCTTTGCCAAGGGCGACATCGTGCTGTCGCGCGCCGGCTGGCAGACCCACGCGCTCTCCGACGGCAAGGACCTGCGCAAGGTCGATCCGAAACTCGCGCCGGTCTCGACCGCGGTGGGCGTGCTCGGGATGCCCGGCATGACCGCCTACACGGGATTGCTCGATATCGGCAAGCCGCAGCCCGGCGAAACCGTGGTGGTGGCGGCGGCATCCGGCGCAGTCGGCTCGGCGGTCGGGCAAATTGCGAAGATCAAGGGCGCCCGCGCCGTCGGCATCGCGGGCGGCAAGGACAAATGCGATTACGTCAAGAAAGAACTCGGCTTCGATGACTGCCTCGATCATCGCGATCCCCATCTCGCGGCCAAGCTGAAAGAGGCATGCCCCAAGGGCATCGACGTCTATTTCGAGAATGTCGGCGGCGCCGTGTTCGAGGCGGTGTTTCCGCTGCTCAACGCATTCGCGCGGGTGCCGGTATGCGGCCTGATCGCGCATTACAACGACACCGAAGCCACCACGCCGAAATGGGCGTCGTCGATGATGCGCGCGGTATTGACCAAGCGGCTGACGATCCGCGGCTTCATCGTCAGCGATTTCGCCGCGCGGCACGCCGACTTCCTGCGCGACATGTCGCAATGGCTGCGCGAAGGCAAGCTGAAGCATCGTGAGTTCGTCACCGAAGGCCTGGACAGCGCCCCCGGCGCATTCATGGGACTTCTGAAGGGCGCCAATTTCGGCAAGCAACTGGTGCGCGTCGGACCGGACAAGGCATGAAGCGCCCGAGACTAAAGGGTCGATTCTGATTCAATCAGAACCGATCGTGCCTAGTAATTCTTCGGAACCAGGGCCAGCAGCGACTCCAGATCGACATCGGTCTGGCCGGGCGCCCTGACGTGACGGACCTCGAAGCTGTCGGGCTGGAAACGGTATTCCACCAGCCCGACCTCTTTGATCCCAATCACTTCCTGCCTGGCATCGGAGATGATGAAGCCGGCGGAAGGCGCCCAGATCTGACGGATGTGGGCAAAGGTGAAATCGCGGCGCTGGTGGACGTGGCCGCTGGCGACCAGCCGCAGGTCGACGGCGCGCAGCATCTCGATCAGCCGGCTCCGTGCCGGCATCGGAACGTAGCGTATCGATGTTGCGACGAGTTCCGGATCGTCGGGCGCATTCAGAAAAAGCGGCTTGTGCAGGAACAGCGCGACCGGCTTGCCCTGGGTGCCGGAGAGTTGCGAAGTGAGCCAGTCGAACTGCTCGGCTTCGTCCACGAGTCCCGTGTTCATGATCAGCGAATTGAGACCGATGAAACACCAGCCGGCGGCTTCGAAACACCAGCGGTCTTCGCCGAACGTCGAGCGGTACGCCTTCAGGCTTTGTTCGGTGACCGGTGGCTTCGGAGCCGGGCCCAGCGCGGTCGGGTTGTCGCCGATGTCGTGATTGCCCGGCAGATAGCGGCAGGCGACGGGAAGCGCGTCATGCAGGGTTCGGGCAAATTCGAGATCGTCACGTTCCGTCGGTCCATCGAAGGAGACGTCGCCGCTGTTGAGGACGAGATCGGGCCGCCTGGCATCGATGTATTCGCTCACCCGATGAAAATTGTCGATCAGCGACGTCATGCGGCGGGCAAGATGGGTGTCGGAAATCTGGGTCAGGCGAAATTCGGGCATTCAAACTCCTCCGGCGCGCGCCATTATACGTCGGCCGGAAGTCGGAATGATGAAATAGGGAAGAAAAGCAAGCCTGCTGCAATTTCCACTTCATCGGTCTCATCCTTCGAGACACCCGCAAGAGCGGGCTCCTCACAGGATGAGTCGCAGACCTCATGGTGAGGCGCGCGTCTTCGCGCGTCTGCCGCTAAGGCAATGACTGAGCATCAACGCGCCCAAAAAGGCGTTCCATGAGAACCGACAGCGGTTGAAAGCTTTACGGCCGGCCCGCGAAACTGAGCAAACGAAGGCCAAGTGAGTTAGGTACGCAGCGGTTTTGATTTTTGGTGGCGTGTGGTTGGCATTGTTCCCAGTCTGAGGCTGCGATGGCCCAGCGCGCCGTTGGATGAAACTTGTTGCCCCGGAGCGGTCAACGAATCGTTGTAGTGACGTTGGTGACCGCCTGTACCGGCAAATCTTTCAGACAATGCCGGGCAGCTTCGATTTCCGCGTCGGTAGCTCCTTTGCTCCGCGCCCACGTCTCAGCGGCGGGAGCCGAATACTTTGCGACGTAAAGCCGAACAACGGCACAGGACATGCGACGAAGTCCACCGGCCTCTGCCTGCGGAACGATTCCCAAACAAATCGCGGCGACACACATCCAACGTGTCCACATGGCCGGTTCCCTCTATTTCCAAATTTAACGGTATGACCGGCAGGAAGTTCCGTTGACCGGAATCGAAAATCCGTGAATCCGATGGCACCGGCCCCGGTCAGGAACGATCTTCAATTTCGCGACTTCTTAAAGCGTGCCACGTCCCCCCGATGGCACGTCCCCAAGATGGCCCCGGTTGCTCCCCGCGCCGGGGCCGTTTCTTTGGGCACTTCCTTACTGTAACTGTTCTTCAAGATCACGGATCAGCCGGTCAAGCCGCTCTTTGGTGAGCGGGTCAACGGGCTGCTTTGCCATTCGGCACCCCAGTGAGTACGACGGGAGCGGCGGTCGCTGGGGGGCCTCCTGTAAAAAAGGAAACCGACGACCGCCTGAGCAATCGCCGTCATGACTCGACGATGGCCTGCATTGTCAATGCCAACCAAGGCTGGCGAGTTCCACGATACAGCCGAGCGCACGGGAACGCTTCGCGAACCAGTCTGAACCGCCGACACCACCCTGATCGGGCCTAAAGCACGCGATAGCGGATCGCAAAGGCGTCGTTCAGCGGGTTGGGCGGCGGTTCGGCCGCATCGGGAGAGCCGACGCGATCGGCGAGGTGCCACGGACCGAACTGATCGGAGCGGCTTGGGTTTGCCGCCAGCCGCAGTTTGAACTGGCGAAGCGGCTGACCCGGCTGCTTCAGAATCACAACCCGGTCGGTGGTGCGAAAGTCGAGGGCCACCGACCCTCTGAGCACGCGGTGGCCGTCATCGCCCGGCGCCAATTCGCGCTCGATCTGGGCGAGCCTCTGGTTCCGGTCGGTGTGCAATTCGACCTGGGTATCGGCCACCGCGGTCGCGGCGGCCTTCGGCAGGCGAATTTCAAACTCGACCTCGGGTTTCGACGGGTTCATGCCGAGATAGGCTAGCGCGGCATGCCGCAAGTCGTGGGCCACGAAGGCGAGCAGCCCGAGCACCACGACAGCGGCAAGCCCGTGCCTGGCGATGTCGCGGACGGTGCGATATCCGCTGCGGAAATACGCGATCAGAATCATGGCAACGGCCAGCGCGGCTGCGATGCCGGCCGCGCTCGACATCAGGATGCCGGACCAGCTGCCCGGGCTGTCGTCGATCGACAGGCTCTCGGTGATCGCCCTAAAAAACGCGATCACGGGTTGGGCAAATCCGGCCCAATCGGCCAGGCCATTGGAGGAAATCAGGTTCATCACAATATCTCGCGGGTACGTTGAAACAGATTCGAGACTGAAAACACGAAACCGCTGCCGTTTGGTCGCCGGAACGCGGCTTGTGGTTCAACGCCGGTCAGGATTTCCGGGATTTGCGGAATTTCCGGGATTTATTGTCACGGGCAGGCGCGGTCGGTATAGCGGGGGCTCGCGCGCGGGGACGCGGGAAGACTTGCGGGAGAATTCCAATGTCCATTCAAGCGGTTTTGCTGCCGGTCTTTGTTCTCGTGGGCCTCACCTTCGGGTTGCTGCTGTGGACGAGCGGAGCGCGCCGGGGCGCGGCCGCCGGTGGCGACGCCAAGGTCCGGGACATCGAGATGCCGCTGCTGTTCTATATCCTGATCGCGCTGGCGCTCCCGATCCGCCATGCCGATCTGGTGATCGTGCTGTTGTCATGGGTGTTCGTGGTCACGCGTTTTGCCCATGCCGGGATTTTCGTGACCTCCAACAACGTCCAGCAGAGCTCGATGGCGTGGTTTGCCAGCGTGCTGGTGCTGTTCGCGATGTGGCTGTATTTCGCGCTGAAGATCCTGTTGTTGATCTAGGCATGATCCCGAACAGTGGAAACCGGTTTTCGGAAAAGATCATGCCCGAACAAAGAAGCGCGGAGTGTGATGCAGCGAAGCTGGATCAGACTTTAGGCCTTCGCTCTCGAACCGAAAGCTTTGAATGACTCCCGCAGCGCGGCTCTCCGCGGCCATCGAACTGATCGACACCATCGACACCCAGCGCGTCCCCGCGGCGAAGGCGCTGAAGGAATGGGGCACCGCGCATCGCTATGCCGGCTCGGGCGATCGCGCCGCGATTTCCGGCCTGATCTGGGACGTGCTGCGCCGGCGCGCATCGAGCGCATGGATTATGGACGAGGATACGCCGCGCGCCCGCGTGCTCGGCATGCTCCGGCTCGAACGCCATCTCGATGCCGATGCGATCGCGGCTTTATGTGACGGCAGCCGTTTCGCGCCAGAGCCGTTGACGGATCGCGAACGCGCGGCGCTGGTTTCGCGATCGCTTGCCGATGCGCCGCCACCCATCGCGGGCGACTATCCGGAATGGCTCGATGGATATCTGGCGGAAGCCTTCGGCGACGACCGCGTCGCCGAGGCGGTCGCGATGGCGAGCCGCGCGCCGCTCGATTTGCGCGTCAATACCCTCAAGGCCAAGCGCGAGAAGGTGCTGGGATCGACCGCGCATCTCGGCACCATGCCGACGCCGTGGTCGCCGATCGGCCTGCGCATCGAGCTTGGCGCCGACGCGCGCAACCCCGGCATTCACGCCGAGGAGGATTTCATCAAGGGCGCCATCGAGGTGCAGGACGAAGGCTCGCAACTCGCCGCATTGTTGTCGGCGGCGAAACCGGGCGAGCAGGTGATCGATCTCTGCGCCGGCGCCGGCGGCAAGACCCTGGCGCTGGCGGCGATGATGCAGGGCAAGGGCCGGCTGATCGCGACCGACCACGACAAGCGGCAGCTCGCGCCGATCTATGAACGGCTGTCCCGCGCCGGCGTGCACAATTGCGACGTGCGGACGCCGAAGGGACCGAGCGATACATTGAGCGACATCCATGCGTCCGCCGACCTGGTCTTGATCGATGCGCCCTGCACGGGAACCGGCACCTGGCGGCGCAATCCGGATGCCAAATGGCGGATGCGCCCCGGCGCGCTCGAAGTGCGGCTCAAGGACCAGATCGAGGTGCTCGATCGCGCCGCCGCCCTGGTCAAGCCGGGCGGGCGGATCGCCTATATCACCTGCTCGGTGCTGCCGCCGGAAAATGGCGAGCAAATCCGCGCCTTTGTCGCCCGCCATCCGGAGTTCGCCGTGGTGCCGCCGCAGCAGACCGCGGCGGTACTGTGGGACAAAGCCGAGGATTTTATCGCCGCGACGCTGCAATCCGCGGAAGGCTTGCTGATGACGCCGCGCCGCACCGGAACCGACGGGTTTTTCGTGTCGGTGCTGAAAAGGCAGGCGGCGTCATCCTGAGGTGGCACCTCCAGCGAGGAGCGCAATATCGCTCACGCAGGGTGACGGCTATACCCAGCATGCCGTCTTGCGCGGCCTTTTCAGGGGTTGCGACCCTCCTTTGGGTCGCGTAATTGCTTGCCATGACCCCAGCCCAGCCTATCAGCGAGTCGGCGCCCTCCGTGGCATCGGCGCACGACAAGATTCTGATCGTCGATTTCGGCAGCCAGGTGACGCAACTGATCGCGCGCCGGGTGCGCGAGGAGGGCGTCTATTCCGAGATCGTGCCGTTCCAGAAGGCCGAAGCCGCCTTCGCGCAGATGAAGCCGAAGGCGGTGATCCTCTCCGGCGGGCCGGAATCGGTCCACGAGGAAGGCTCGCCGCGCGCGCCGCAGGCGATTTTCGAACTCCGGCGTTCCCGTGCTCGGCATCTGCTACGGCCAGATGACCATGGCGGCCCAGCTCGGCGGCACTATCGAGGGCGGCCATGCCAGAGAATTCGGCCGCGCCGATGTCGAGGTCAAGGCCGAAAGCCGGCTGTTCAATTCCACCTGGGGCATGGGCGAAAAGCATCCGGTCTGGATGAGCCATGGCGACCGCATCACCAGAATGCCGCCGGGTTTTGTCGTTGCCGGCGTTTCCGCGAACGCGCCGTTCGCCGTGATCCAGGACGAGACGCGGAAATATTACGGGCTGATGTTCCATCCTGAAGTGGTGCACACCCCCGACGGCGCCAAGCTGATCCGCAATTTCGTCCGCAAGGTCGCAGGATTAACCGGCGACTGGACCATGCGCGCGTTCCGCGAGGAAGCGATCGAGAAGATCCGCGCCCAGGTAGGCTCGGGCAGGGTGATCTGCGGCCTGTCCGGCGGCGTCGATTCCGCCGTCGCCGCGGTGCTGATCCACGAGGCGATCGGCGATCAGCTCACCTGCGTGTTCGTCGATCATGGCCTGTTGCGCAAGGACGAAGGCAAGACCGTGGTCGACCTGTTCCGGCATCACTACAACATCCCGCTGGTGCATGTGGATGCCTCGAAGCAATTTTTGGGCGAGCTCGCCGGCGTCACCGACCCCGAACAGAAGCGCAAGACCATCGGTCGCCTGTTCATCGACGTGTTCGATGCCGAAGCGAAGAAGATTGGTGGCGCGGAGTTTCTGGCGCAGGGCACGCTCTATCCCGATGTGATCGAGAGCGTGTCGTTCACCGGCGGCCCGTCGGTGACCATCAAGTCGCACCACAATGTCGGGGGCTTGCCCGCGCGCATGAACATGAAGCTGGTCGAGCCGCTGCGCGAATTGTTCAAGGACGAAGTGCGGGTGCTGGGCCGCGAACTGGGCCTGCCGGAAATCTTCGTCGGCCGGCATCCGTTTCCGGGACCGGGTCTGGCGATCCGCTGCCCCGGCGAGATCACGCCGGAGAAGCTCGAGATCCTGCGCAATGCCGACGCGGTTTATATCGACCAGATCCGCAAGGCCGGCCTCTACGACCAGATCTGGCAGGCGTTCGCGGTGCTGCTGCCGGTGAAAACCGTCGGCGTGATGGGCGACGGCCGGACCTATGAGTACGTCGTCGGCCTGCGCGCGGTGACCTCGACCGACGGCATGACCGCGGATTTCTATTCCTTCGACATGAAATTCCTCGGCGAGACCGCGACCCGCATCATCAACGAGGTCAAGGGCGTCAACCGCGTGGTCTACGACATCACGTCAAAGCCGCCGGGCACGATCGAGTGGGAGTGAGGGGGAGTACCGTGGAGTAGTATCGGATAGCAGAGGACACTCGAGCGAATCCTAAGCCATCGATAGTAGTCGATAGATTCTAGGCGACCCGCAGATCTGCCGCTCTGTCGGGTGTCTCCCCGCTCTTCGAACGGCGCCCATACGCCGTCAGGCCCACCCCAACCTTCGTGACTTTGTGGTCTTCAAATATTCGGTCGCGCGCTGCTCGAAGAAGTTGGCGCGCGCGACCAGTTCTCGGCGTCGATCACACGGTCGTAGATCGATTACTGCTCCTTCTTGAACAAATCCTGGAAGATGAGCTGGCCCCAAGTGCGGCCGCGTGCGTGCACCAGCGCGCCACCCTCGTTGAGCTTTCCCAGCTTGACGGGTGCGAACCCGAGTTGTTTGGCCAAGGCCGCCACGGGAGCGGTCGCGTCGCTCGACAGACGAAGCTGCAACGCTTCCACGCTTGCGAGAGCTGATCTCATTGTAGCGCGGATGACACACTGTCAGGGCTTCACAAACCGATAGGCGAAGCGATCGGTCTCGCCCTTGATCGAGGGATCGAACACCTTGATCGAGTGCGGATCGTCCTTGTTCGCGAGCATGGTGCTTTCCGCGTCCAGCACGAAGCCGGCCGCCTCCACCTCCTCGCGAACGGATGCAGGCTCAATCCGATGCAGCGACTGGGCGTCGCTCGTGCCCGCCCCGACGGCGGCGGCGTGGTCTACGATGACGTAGGACCCACCGGGCTTCAGCCGCTCGTAGACGGCTCGATTGAATTGGGCCGCCGTCGCGCCCCTGGCCTGGATCAGCGCGGTGTGGAGATCGTGGTAGAACAGGTGCAGCCACAGGACATCCGCTGGTTGCGTGGCCTCCGGCATCGCCACGAGGTCCGCCGAGACGGCTTCGACGTTCTTTCGGCCCGGCTCCTTCGCAAGCGTCTCGCATGCGGCCGACCGGATCGTTCTTGAAGTGAGCGACTTCGGCCGGCACGAAGCTGTAGACCCGTCCTTCGGGTCCCACGACGTCGGAGAAGAGACGGGTCCAGTCGCCGTCGCCTGGGTAAACGTCGATGACGGTGGCGCCCGCGTCCACGCGTGCGAACCGGATCAACTCGGATAGCTTGGATTGGTCGTACATCGGGATCTCCATTACGGTTTGGCATTCTACGAGCGCGCGGCCTGCGAGGCGGCGATCCACGGCTCATTCATGGTGGCCGCGACGGCCAGCGCTTTCACTGTTCGCTCCGAAGCCCGGACTTAGGCCCAGCGGCCGGCCTCCTCAAAACCAAGGCGAGGATTGCGCGGAAACACGGAAGCTCGGATCGCCGTGACCAATGCTGCAAATGAAGTTCGACCGAACCCGCGTGCCTGAGAAGAACGCCTTATCCACGCCGGCGTTGTCGAAGCCGGACATGGGCCCGCAGTCCAGTCCCAACGCCCGCGCAGCGACGATGAGGTAAGCGCCCTGCAGCGTTCCGTTTCGCATTGCCGTCACCTCGGCCACGTCTGGTGCCGCAAAGTATTTCTGCATGACCTCGGCAGCGTGAGGCAAAAGCTTTGGCAGCTCGCCGGCGAAATCCAAATCGTGGCCGATAATGACCGTGACAGGAGCCTTCAGAATCTTCGGCTTATTCGGTTCCGCAGCAAGCCCGGCGAGCGTTGCCTTTCCATCGGGGCTACGCACCCAGACAAACCGCGCGGGGCTGCTGTTCGCAGATGTCGGGCCCCATTTCAGGAGGTCATAGATTTCGCGTACCAGATCGTCCCCTACAGGACGATCTGCCCATCCGTTGGGGGTGCGAGCGGAGCGAAAGATCTGATCAAGCGACTGATCGTTTAAAGCGGAAGTCATAGGTGCGAGCCCTTTCAGGAAATGGATGTTGGTCGGCACAACATCGTGTCATGCCATCACGATTCACACGTCGAACTTGACTAGGTCCTTGCGTCGATCTGCGAGGCCCGCGCCAGTGCTTGCGTGTCGATGTACTCCTGGATGCGGGCGACTTTGCCGTCTCGAACGGTAATGTCGAAGACCCACTCGTCCTTGAACGGCCTATTCGTGGCTTTGATTTTTCCCGTTGCGACGCCGACGACCATAACCCGGTCTCCCTGCGCCACGAATTCGGGGGGCTTCGGGTATTGCGTTTCCACCTCTTCGGACGCCTTCTTGAGCACAGCCGCCAACTCCGCGTGCCCGCGGTGCGTGCCTGCCAGCGGCCAGCCTTCGCCCGGAATGATCCACTCGATATCTTCGGCAGCCAACGCCAGCAGATCGCGCGCGTTGCTGCTGCCCATGGCTGCAAAGAAATTCTTCACAAGCTGGACATTCTCTTCGGTGCTCATCGTATCTCTCCGTTTTCGCTCGGCGCGAATTCAGATGGCCGAGAAGCCGCCGTCGACGGACAACTCCACCCCATTCACGAAGCTCGAATCGTCTGAAGCAAGAAACAGCGCGGCTGCCGCAATTTCCTCGGGACGACCCATCTTTCCCCGCGGGATCAGGGATTCGAACATCTGCTTCGCTTCCTCGGTGAGAACCTGGTCCTGCATCGGTGTGGCGATCGGCCCTGGGTGCAGCACGTTCACCCGGATATTCCTGCCCTTGAGTTCGTTGAGCCACCCGCGTGCGAATGCGTGCAGCGCCGCCTTGCTCGCCGCATACACGCTGTAACCAGGAAAACCTTTGATCGAAGCAACTGACCCGGTCATGAAGATCGATCCGCCGTCGTTGAACAGCGGCAACGCCTTCTGGACCGTAAACAGCGTGCCGCGCGTATTCAGGCCGAAGGTCGCATCGAAATGCTGCTCGGTAATCTCGCCCAGTGGGACGGCTTCGCCCGTGCCGGCGCTCGCGTACAGGATGTCGATCCTGCCCTTTTCCCGCTTGACCGTGTCGAACAGACGGTCGAGGTCGTCGAGATTGGCCGCGTCGCCGCGCACGCCGGTCACGTTCCGGCCGATCAGCTTGACGGCCTCGTCCAGCGCCTCCTGTCTCCGGCCCGTGATGAAAACATAGGCGCCTTCTTCAACGAACCGCTGGGCGCTCGCCAGCGCCATGCCGCTCGATCCACCCGTGATGACTGCAACCTTACCTTCAAGCTTTCCCATGACTGCTTCCTTCCAGGCTTCCGCCTCTGATCGTTTGGGGACGCCCCCGAGAACCTCGACATAGGTCCGCCGGGGTCAGGCGTTGAGTGCGGAAAAGCGCACATCGGTGGTGCGAAAACGATCCGGGTTCGACGATTGACGCCGGCCGCGATGATCGGTGGTTGCCGGTCGGAATTGGGCCGGGCTTGTCGTCGCAAGCTATGATTTCCGCCAATACTGCTATACGATCCGTTAGATACGGGCTTTTGGAAGGCGCACCGCGTGGTGCTGGATTGCACCATGATCGACTGGGATGACATTCGCTACTTTCTTGCCGTCGCGCGCGGAGGCTCGGTGCGGGCTGCCGCCAAGAGCCTCGGTGTGAACCACGCGACCGTGCTGCGACGCATCGCCCAGCTTGAGGAACGCCTCGGGGCGCTCATGTTCGAAAAGCTGCCTGCGGGCTACCGCCTGACGGCTGCGGGCGAGGAGGTCCTCGAGCTCGCGAACCAGATGGAAGCGTCGTCGCATAAACTGGAGACGCGCGTCTTGGGTCGCGACCAGAGCGTGCGCGGGCTTCTGCGGGTGACATTGGCACCGACCCTCGCGACACACCTGCTGATGCCGGACTTCGCCGATTTCGCGCGTCTGCATCCGGACATCGAGATGGAAATCTTGGCGTCCGGCGAGCTGGCAAATCTGACCAACCGAGAGGCCGACGTCGCGATCCGCGTCGTCTACGACCGCAAAACCCTGCCGCTCAATCTTCATGGCCTGAAGGGACCGGAGCTGTTCGGCGGCGTCTACATGTCCCGCGATCGACTAGCCGCGTGGCGTGCGGGCGCGCCTGATCCCATCCGGTGGATCGTGATAAGCATTCATGGAATTCCGGAATGGGCCCGCGAGGGTGAGGTTCGTGCCACGGGGGTTCCGTTCAGGACCACGGACGGCGAGGCGCAGATCGTTGCAGTACGGCAAGGGCTCGGGATGACGACACTGCCGTGCTTCGTCGGAGATGCCGACCCCCTACTGGTGAGGGTGCCGGGCACCGACCTGCACATGCACGGAACGCTCTGGCTTCTCACACAGGGGGAGACACGCAAGACGAAGCGCGTGCGGCTCTTCACGGAGTTCGTATCCCGCAGGCTCGCCGCGTACGCGCCGCTTCTCTCGGGACTGTCCATATCGCGCGACTGACGCCCGGCAGGTCGCCGGCGACGCTTGCCGTAATCCGGTCGGAAGCCGAGCTGCGATCGCTTGAAGCGGCGTCGTTCAATCCGCGAATGGTGCGCCAAAGGGCTGGCCATATCGTGGTAATTCAAACACGGCGCATTTTTCGCGTAAATTGCCCCAGTTTGAGCTACGTCATGGTGATGATCATCGAAACCTGGATAAGCTAGCTTTTTGTAGCTTCAGAAAGGCTCGATGAGAATGAAAAGTTCCGCCCTGTCGCGCGTTTTCGCAACCAGTCTGGCGGCGGTGATCGCCACCGCACCTTCGCTATCGCTCGCCTGTACGCGGCTGGTATATCTCGGCGCCAAGAGTCAGGTCATCACTGCGCGCTCGATGGATTGGCGATTTGAGATGCCCACCAATCTCTGGATTTTCCCGAGAGGCATGGCGCGTAGCGGAGAGGCCGGGCCGAACTCGCTGCAATGGAAATCCAAATATGGCAGCGTAATTGCTTCCGCTTATGAGGTTTCGACGTCGGACGGCATGAACGAAGCGGGACTTGTCGCCAACGCCCTCTGGCTCTCGGAATCCGAATATCCAAAGTTCGACTCCGGCAAGCCGGGCCTGTCCATCGCCGCCTGGGCACAATATGTCCTTGACAATTTCGCGACCGTTCAGCAGGCGGTTGAGATACTTGAGAAGGATACTTTCACGATCGTCACGGACAACGTACCGGGGCAGAAGTTGCTCACCACGCTTCACCTGTCGATCTCGGATGCCACAGGTGACAGCGCGATCGTCGAATACATCAACGGCAAGCCGGTGATCCATCACGACCGGAAGTACCAGGTGATGACCAATTCCCCCATCTTTGAACAGCAACTGGCGCTGAACGAATACTGGAAGGAGATCGGCGGCACGGTAATGCTGCCGGGCACCAACCGCGCCGCAGATCGGTTCGCGCGGGCGTCTTTCTACGTCAACGCAATCCCGAAAGATGAAGATCCTGACCGCGCCGTGGCCAGCGTCTTCAGCGTGATCCGCAACGTGTCTGTGCCATTCGGCATTTCGACGCCGGACCAGCCGAATATTTCCTCGACGCGGTGGCGCACCGTCGCCGACCATCAGCGCAAGCTCTACTTCTTTGAATCCGTGCTAACGCCGAACACATTCTGGGTGGATCTCAAGGCGATCGACTTCTCACCTGAGAAGGGAAAGGTGAAGAAGCTCGATCTGGGACCTCAACAGTCGCGCACCTTTTCCGGCGATGCGACGGCGAATTTCCAGGAGGCTGAGCCGTTTAAGTTCCTGGGTCCGACGATGTGAGCACCACTCACTGTGCAGGCAGTGGGAACAGCCGGGGCATTTGCATCAAGCACGTATGGCATCGAGCGGCCTGGCCTAATAATTGTCCCATCGAGGGGGCCTCAAGGTGTCCGAGTGGGAGTGATAGGAATAAACGGTGCCAGCTACCGGATTTGAGTAGGCTTTCTAGCGATCGTATTTTTTGATCGCCTCCGCGCTGACCGGCGTGAAGAAATTGATCAAATTCCCGTCCGGGTCGCGAAACAGCAAGGAGCGGTTTCCCCATGGTTGGGTGGTCGGCCGCTGCACAAAGTCGCTGATCACCTTCTCCAGTTTTTCATATTCCTGGTCGACATCGTCGACGCGGAACTCGATGATCGCGCTATGGTTGTCGGCGGGGCGAGCCGCGCCGGCCCCGAACAGTTCCATGGTGCGCTTGCTGCCGATCGCAAGCGTACAGGACGGCGTCGCCAGTTCCGCAAAATCCTCGGTGTACCAGGTCGGCGACAGGCCAACAGCTTCTTCATAAAATCCAACCAGGCGCTTGATGTCGTCGGTGATCAGCCTCATCGAGACGAAATTCATAACAGGCCCTTTCTGTTGCCAAGCTTCGACGCACAGCGCGATACGGAAGCGCATATTCGGACAGTCGCAGGGTCATGCTGACAGCGTTGTGTCAGCAGAGATGCTGACAGGCGCCAGCTCGGGCCGGTTCTATCCGTCGTTGGGCGTAATGGCCACCGGGTCGCGCGGACACGTGCCCGATGACAGGCTCCGCATATTGCGCGGCCGTGCAGAGATTGGTGGATTACGCTTCGTTAATCCACCAATGCCTGTACGACGTCAGGGAGCTTTCATCGACAGTCCGACGAGGGCCAGCGTCACGAAAGTCATCAGGATGGCGACGTTTAGGGTAAGACCGAGTAGCGGGTAGAGTTTTCTCGACGAGCGATCTTTGGCGCCAAAAAAGCCCAACGCGATCCCGATCAGGTTGGCGCACAGCATTCCGCAGGTTAGCACCCACAAGGCGGTAATCATCGGCTTTGGTGGTTCGGTCCCGCTCATTGCAATCCCGACCGGCAGCAAGGTGATAATGATGGAGGTTACCCCGATGATGGATGAGGCAATCCCCTGCCACTTATGGATACGGATGACGGCTTGATTTTCCGGGGTGATAGTCATTTTCCTCGTAAGTCCCAGTCGATGGTTGATCCGATCGTGTGTTTGGCGGCCAGTTGGAAGTGACCGGTTCACCGCCAAAGTGACGCGATTGACCCCAACGGACCTCGTCGATTTCTCCGAGCCTGCCTATTTGCTTGGTTTGGCGGCGGCAGTCTAAAACAATCCGCGCCCGAGACGGGAGCGACAAACGGCTTTCGTGCAGCACAAAAAGTCGTCATTCTGCGCCTTTTCCGGTTCGGGCCTTGGGGCATGTTTCGAAGATCCATCAAACAGAAGATTGTCGGCATCGCCGCCGGACTGATTGTGCTGGCCGTGATCACGTCGTCGCTGTCGATGATCATGGCTGCACGCGTGGGCCATCTGCTCGATGAACTGACCAATCGCTACGTCCCCGCTTATGGAGACCTCGCGCGGGCTAATGTCAGGTCGCTCGAGCGAGGGCTGAAGGTGCGGCAGATGATCATCGCCAAAATGGAGAATCCGCCGGACCAGGCGAGCTACGCCGCGCATCTGAAGGCCTTCCAGTCGATCAATCCCGAGATCGATCGCGAGGCGCAAGCCGCACGCGAACAGATCGCCGCGATCATAGATGACCCGTCGACACCATCGGATAACGCCGCGCTCGGCCGTCTCGATAACCGCATCGATATGGCTGTCAATGAACTTCGTGAGCGACTGGACGAGCGAGACGCAATCCTGCTGAAGCAACTCGATTTGGGCAATTTCGACCAGGTGAAATCGGCGCTCGCCGGTGCCGATGAATTACGCGCGGAGTTCGATCGCAAGATCGATGGCATCCGTAATGACATGTTGAATCAGGTTCGTGCGAGCGCCGCTACCGTCATTCGCGAACAACGGCAGGCGATTTGGGTATCGGCGATCGCGACGGGAGTTGCGGCAGTGCTCGGCTTCATGTTCGCGATGATGGTGGGCAGTGGCATCACTGGCCCGGTTCTGCGTCTGCTGGAGGGTACCCGCGAGATTGAGGCCGGCCGACTCGACCGTTCAATCAGCGTGACAACGCACGATGAAATCGGCCAACTTTCGGCAGCGTTCAATCGCATGATCGAACGGCTGCGACAGAACCAGCGCGTCCGGGAGACCTTTGGACGCTACATCGATCCCAGGATTGCCGAAGGCCTGCTTGACGAAACCGCGATTGCCGGCGCCGAAGGGCAGCGGCGGGTAATGACGGTGATGTTCTGCGACATGAAAGGCTTCACGGCGCTGAGCGAGGGCGTCACCCCGCAGGGGCTGGTCAAGATCATGAACCGCTATCTGTCGACCATGTCCGAACCTATCCATGCCAATCGCGGTGTAATCGACAAATATATTGGCGATGGCATCATGGCCTATTGGGGAGCGCCCTTTGTCGAGGAGACAGAGCAGGCGAAATGCGCCTGCTCAGCCGCAATCGACATGATCGGCCGCCTCGAGATGTTGCGGAAGGAGCTGCCGGAATTGCTTGGCGTGCGCACGATCGCGGTCGATTGCGATCTCAGGATCGGGATCGCGACTGGAGAGACGCTGGTCGGCAGTATCGGCTCGGAATACATGATGAGCTTCACAGTGATGGGTGACACGGTGAACCTCGCCGCAAGGTTGGAAAGCGCCAACAAAGTGTATGGCAGCCGTTGCCTGATCTCGGAGGCAACCGCGAACATGTGCTCGGCCGATTTCGAGGTCCGCGAGATCGATCGCGTGGTGCTCACCGGCCAGAGCCATCACCAGACGGTCTATGAGGTCATGGGCAGGAAAGACGTTGTCGCGCCTCAACAAACGCAGGTGCGCGCACGCTATGCAGCAGGACTGACAGCGTATCGGGAGCAGCGTTGGGACGAGGCCCGTGCGGCGTTTGCGGCAGCGCTCGAGGCTGTGCCGGACGATGGCCCTTCGATCGCAATGCTCGCCCGAGTCGCCGATTTGAAACAAAATCCGCCGCCCGAGAATTGGGACGGTTCGTGGCGGATGAAATACAAATAGGCGCAGGTGTGGCGCCATCAAGTTAATTAAATGCGGCGTCACGGTAATTCCGCTCTTTCGCGCGGGAACGCGGGTTGGCCTGGATCGCTAAAAATTACCAAAAATTAATTGCGTTCAAAAGAAGCCTTCCATGTCTTCGATTTGGAAACAAAACCGCCGTGGATCCGTCAAAATATCTGCTCATCGTTGTCGCGGGCGATTTTTTGCATTGAGGGGTTCCCAAATGAAGATTCTTGTTGCCGGCGTGATTGGATTGGCTGCCGCGGGGGTCTCTGGCGTGGCTTCGGCCGCGGATTTTTCCGCTCGCGCCCCTGCATATGCGGCGCCTGCGATCATCGCGGCCGCCTACGACTGGAGTGGTTTCTACATCGGTATCAACGGCGGCGGCGGTACCGGTCGCGTCAACTGGAATGCGGATGGCTTCGGAGACGAAGGCAGCCACGATCCGTCGGGCGGAACATTCGGCGGACAGGTCGGCTATCGCTGGCAGACGCCTTCTTCCTGGGTCTTCGGTTTGGAAGCGCAGGGCAACTGGTCTGACTTCACGGGCAGCAATGCCAGCCTGCAGTTTCCCGGCCAGACCAACCAGACCACGATCGAAAGCTTCGGCCTGTTCACCGGCCAGATCGGCTATGCCTGGGACCGTACTTTGATCTACGCGAAGGGCGGCGCCGCGGTCACCGACAACAAGTACACGGCGAATTCGACGCTGCCGCCGCTGATGGGGTTCGATACGGCGCGGGAATCCCGCTGGGGCGCCACGCTTGGCGCCGGCGTCGAATACGCCTTCGCTCAAAATTGGTCGCTCGGCTTCGAATACGATCACCTCTTCATGGGCAACCGGGACGTCAATTCGGCCACCGGCTTCCTCATCGCCGACCATGTCAAGGAGGACGTCGATCTCTTCACCGCGCGCCTGAACTACAAGTTCGGCGGACCGGGGGTCGCCCGCTACTGATTTGATCCGAAACCTGGTCTGAAAGCCCCGGCATCGTCCGGGGCTTTTTTACGAGATGCGGTGATTCGACGGTAGAGCAGGGACAAGCTTCATCCGCGCGGACTCTTGCCTCCCGCCTCTTGGTGTTGAAATGAACGTCGCCGGCGAGCCTTTTACTTCTGCTCTTGGCACCAATGGTCATGCGGAACCTTTCACAGCAGTCCGCCTATGGGGTCTAACGGACCTAGCTCCGTTGTGGTCCCAGGGCCGAGCTTGACCCGGAGCCGACATCGGTTCGGCGTGCAAGTTTGGTCTTATAAAATTTCTGCTCGCTATATCGCATATGGGTGCTCGCTGCTGCGACACGGAAACGCGTTGCACTGCGCGCATCGGAACGGAGAGGTCAGGTCTGCACGACGCTCCGGCGTGGCGTCGTTGCGAAAGCCTGCTAACATGCTGTCAAAATAATGAATCTGGGAGGGCGGATGTTAGGCAAGGTCCGTTGGCAGCTCGTCGCACTACTTTTCGTCGCAGGCATCATCAACTATCTCGACCGCGCCGCACTGTCAGTCGCAGCACCTTTGATAACAAAGGAACTAGGCCTCGATCCGGCGCAGCTTGGTGTCGTCTTTTCCAGTTTCTTCTTCGGCTATGCGCTGTTTTGTTTTGTCGGCGGCTACGCTGCCGATCGCTACGGGCCACGCCTTATTCTGATCGTGTCGATGACGGTGTGGTCGATTTTTTGCGGCTTGACGGCCGCAGCCGTTGGCCTCACTAGCCTCGTGGTGCTTCGCGTCATCTTTGGCATAGGCGAGGGACCGTTTTGCACGACGATGGCGAAGTTCATCGGCAACTGGTTTCCGAAAGCGGAACAAGCAAGTGCCATCGGCCTTGCCAATGCCGGTACGCCGCTCGGGGGCGCCATCGCGGGTCCGATCGTCGGATTTATCGCTCTGTCGTATGGCTGGCGCGCGTCATTTATCTTTATCGCGGTGATCGGGCTCGCTTGGGTGTTGCTCTGGGCCATAAGCTCCGCGGACTGGCCGGCGCAGCATGGTCGCGTCAGCGAAGCCGAACGTTCTGAGATCGAACAGGGGACAGGCGGCAACGTTGCCGCCGTGCAGGCGCAGATGCCGCTGTCCCACTATCTGCGGCAACCCGCGGTGATCGCCACCGCCATCGCTTTCTTCGGCTATGCCTATATCCTCTATTTCTTCCTGTCGTGGTTTCCGAGCTACCTGACGATGGTGCTGCATCTCAGCATTCAGAAGATGGCCGTGGTCAGCGCCATTCCCTGGTCGCTTGGTTTCCTTGGGCTCGCGTCCGGCGGCTTCATCTGCGATGCGCTCGGCCGCAAGCTCGGCGATCCGATCACGGCGCCCAAGCTCATCATGGTCGTCTGCCTCCTGATGGCCGCGCTCTCGGTGGCGCTAGCCGGCCTGGTGTCTAGCCTGGAGGCCGTAGTCGCCCTCATCGCGATTGCGGTGTTCTTTATGTATGTCAGCGGCTCGACGTATTGGATGATCGTTCTCGGTCTCGTCGAGCCGGGCCGGGTTGGCGGCGTCGCCGGCTTCGTCCACTTCATCGCCAACACGGCAGGTATCGTCGCGCCGCTCGTCACCGGACTAATCGTCGATAAAACCGGCAGCTTCGTCAGCGCTTTCGTTCTGGCTGGCGTGCTTGCCACCGCCGGCGCGCTGCTCGTCGCCTTTCTGGTGCGCGGACGCTCCGCAATTATCGCGCAGAGCGGGGCAATCGCGCAAGGTTAGGTTTTCCCGTTTATCAAGGGCTCCTCGGAGCGCGACGAGCTAATCGGTCAGTGAAGCCACCTCAGTTAGCGGCTCCCGTACGCCTGTCAGCTCTTGGCACATAGCTCAGTCGAAGCGGACATTGGATAGGTCCCGACAGTCAATCGTTAGACGGTAACGGCGTGCCTCTATCGAGGAAGAGACAATTTCACTCGCAATCGCCTGTACCACCGCCACTCGAAACTTGCTTTTCCAAACGTGCGACTGCTTTCTCAGATTTCGCTTTTAGAAATCCATCTTTTTGGGAAACCTTTTGATACCAGCATAAAGCGGTGTTCTTGTTCTCCGCAACGTCCACGCCCTCATCGTAAATTTGGCCGAGGTCAGATTGTGCGATAACGTCACCTTGAGCAGCGGTGCTCGGTTCCGGCGCTCGAAAAAAGTTTGCTGACTCAACCATTCCAATGTCGGCTTCGCCCGTTCCCATTCGTCTTCCACCCGAGAGAGCTATTTGGGAGACCTGAAATGTCCAATTCCAACTATCGCTGGGTGATCGTCGCGGCCGGCGGCGTGCTGGGCTGCGTCGCCATCGGCGGCATGTTTTCGTTGCCGGTTTTCCTTCGGCCCATGACACAGGATACCGGCTGGTCGGTGACCGGTGTGTCCAGCGCCATGACGATCGGCTTCCTCGCCATGGCGTTCACCAGCATGATCTGGGGCACTCTGTCGGACCGGCTCGGGCCGCTGCCGGTGGTGCTGACCGGGTCGATCGTGCTGGCGGCAAGCCTCGCGCTGGCGAGCCGCGCGCCGTCGCTGCTTTCGTTTCAGATCATGTTCGGACTGATGGTCGGCGGCTCGACCGCCGCGATCTTTGCGCCGATGATGGCGTGCGTCACCGGCTGGTTCGATACCCATCGCAGCCTCGCGGTCTCGCTGGTTTCGGCAGGCATGGGGATGGCGCCGATGATCATGTCGCCGCTCGCCGCCTGGCTGGTCTCCAACCATGACTGGCGAACCTCGATGCAGGTCATGGCCGTGGTGGTAGCTTGCATCATGATCCCGGTGTCGCTGCTGGTGCGTCGCCCGCCGGCGCTCGGGAGCGGAGACGTCGCTTCGGCCGGCGATGACGCGCCGTCACCGGAGATGTCGGTCGCGCAAGCGGTGCGCTCGCCGCAATTCATCATCCTGCTCGCGACGAATTTTTTGTGCTGCGCCACGCATTCGGGGCCGATCATCCACACCGTGAGCTATGCGGTCACCTGCGGGATTCCGATGATGGCCGCGGTCACGATCTACAGCGTCGAGGGGCTGGCCGGGATGGGCGGCCGTATTGCCTTCGGCCTGCTCGGCGACCGCTTCGGCGCCAAGCGGGTGCTGGTCGCAGGGCTTGCTCGCGCAGGCCTTCGGCGCGCTCGCTTATGTCTTCGTGCGCGAGCTTGCCGCGTTCTACGCGGTGGCGGCGCTGTTCGGCTTCATCTATGCCGGCACCATGCCGCTCTATGCGGTGTTGATGCGCGAGAATTTCCCGCTGCGGATCATGGGCACGGTGATCGGCGGAACGGCGATGGCCGGCAGTCTCGGCATGGCGACCGGGCCGCTCGCCGGCGGTTTGATCTACGACGCTTTTGCCAGCTACGCCTGGCTCTATATCGGTTCATGGGCAGCAGGACTTGGCGCGTTCCTGATCGCAATGACCTTCCGGCCGTTTCCCAAGGGGGCAACGCAGCCGGCACCGATAACGGCGTAGGCCGAACGGGAATGACGGTGACAGTGCCGTGATCACGTCGGCCGGATCATGAATCGCGTCACACTTGTCACTCCCACCCTTTGGCGTCCGGCGGCAAAATCAGCCCATGACCGACAGCGAAGGAGAGCACGCCATGAACACGCCAAAGATCGTATCGCCGCAAGAGTGGGAGGCTGCGCGCGAGCAGCTTCTGGTCAAGGAGAAGGCCCTGACCCGCGCCCGCGACGCGCTGGCCGCCGAGCGGCGGCGGATGCCGTGGATGGCCGTCGAAAAGGCCTATATGTTCGACGGGCCCGAGGGCAAGGCGAGCCTGCTCGACCTGTTCGCGGGCCGCCGTCAGTTGATCGTCTACCGCGCCTTCTTCGAGCCCGGCGTGCATGGCTGGCCGGAGCATGCCTGCATTGGTTGTTCGCTGGGGGCCGACCAGGTCGCCAACCTCGCTCACCTCAACGCGCGCGACACGACGCTGGTATATGCCTCGCGTGCACCGCAGGCCGACATCGCGCGCCTGAAGGCGCGGATGGGCTGGGACATTCCTTGGGTTTCCATTTCAGACAGCTTCGATGCCGACTTCGGAGTCGATGAATGGCACGGCCACAATGCATTCATCCGCGACGGCGAGCGCATGTTCCGTACCTACTTCATCAACAGCCGCGGCGACGAGGCGATGGGCACCGTTTGGAGCTACCTCGACATGACGGCGCTCGGGCGTCAGGAAACCTGGGAAGACTCGCCGGAGGGCACCCCGCAGAGCCGGCCGTACAAATGGTGGAACTGGAACGACAGCTACGTCCCCGATGCCGCGCCCGACCCGAAATGGGTGAAGGTATCGGACGCCGGAGAGGCCGCGTTTCGGAAACGCGAAAGCTAGAGCGGGATGGCTTTAGATTGAATCGGCTTGCCAGCGGGTTCACTTCACCTCTCCCCTTGTGGGAGAGGTCGGATCGCATCGCTAGATGCGATCCGGGTGAGGGGTTACGATCTATCGTTAGGCCGTAACCCCTCACCCCAACCCTCTGTCGCGAAGAGCGAGCTAGTTCGCCTTCGTCGCGGCCCACAAAGGGGAGAGGGAGCATCGCTGCCGATTCCTCTGGCACCTGGTTGCGGTCGTGCCTGACAAGAGCCACACGGTGCTGACCGAAACGGCGTGCAGTTTACCGATCCGGCACGGCGATACGAGTTGCGAGCCGCGGCCGGACATTAAAACCGTGACCGAAGCCGCAAGAGCCAATCTGGGTTCATGCCTTAGAGCATGGCCTGCGTTCGTCCACGACATCGAGCACCGGCTAACCAAGATCCGAAGCGTCGCTGCACTAACTGCCAGCTCGCACGGATGAACCGAAGCATCAAGGATGCGACAGTCAAGCGCTACTACTACGAAACGCACGATCGAGCTGCGCGCTCCTCTCGCCGGCTTCGTCAGCAGCCTCCAATTTGGCCCGGCGACTTAAGACTTTCAAGGGCCTGGTACCCTAAGAGTTACATCTGCAGGCTCTGGACAAAGAGCCCGCTACGATTCACCCTCAATCTAATCTCATCATGCTCTAGTCCGGAGACGCGCGGTCATCCGGCGGCGGATGAAGTCGCAGGAAGGCGGCCGCCGCCTCGCGGGCACGTCCCGCGATTTCGCGCTGGGCCGGTCGCTCGGCGACGCCGAGCAGCAGGCTGACCATCAAATTGCCCCAGAGCAGCCCACTGAACTGCTCCGCCAATTCGGCGGCGCGGCCTTTGAGCAGTCCTGATGCCAGAGCCTGGGTCATGATTTTGCGCAAGGCGGCACGGCTGGTCTCGCGCCCGATGGAATCGAGCGCCTGCGCCACCGCGGGCGCGTGAGCCGCTTCGGCGATCGCCAGCCGGAATACCGCAACGACGGTCGGGTCGCTGATCTCGCGGACAAGCTGCGTCCCGAAGGAAGCCAGCACGCGCGCGAAGCTCTCGCGGTCGCGCGGCGCGGGCAGGTCGGCGGGCACCTGCAGTCGCCCGGAGCGTTCGCCGATGCATGCGATCAGCATTTCCTGCTTGTTGCCAACCATCGCGTAAAGCTCGCGTTTCGAAACGCGTGCGCGCGTGGCGATCTCCAGCGTGCTGGTTGCGGCATAGCCATGCTTCATGAACGCCGCGAAGGCGGCCTCAAGGATGCGCGCGCGAACGGCGGCCTCGTCGCCGCCTTCCTCACGCGAATTTGTCTTCGACGGCGCCATCATCATCTCCCTTGACATTGGTACCGATTGGTACCAATTCTCACCGCGACGCGGTACCAATCGGTACCAAAACGGGTACTATATCGTACCAGAATAAGGAAGGCGTTAAGAGGAGGGATTACTCATGCTGCCACAGGTCTGCTTTTTTGTGAGCATTGCGTTCAGCTTCGTCGCGTGGGGGATCGTCGCCGTCAGATACATCTGGCCGCAACTCCGTGACCGGCAACGGGACGACGCGCTGCGGCCTCTGCTCATCCTGCACAGCTTCCGCTTTGAAGGGTTGGCATTCCTGGTCCCGGGCGTCGTGTCGCCCGATCTGCCGTCGGCCTTCGCGCATTCCGCGGCCTATGGAGACATCATGGCGGCGACCCTCGCGTTGCTTTCGTTGCTGACACTGCCGACAAGAGCCGGCATCGTCATCGTATGGATCT
Organism: uncultured Pseudomonadota bacterium; assembly: GCA_963727225.1. Taxonomy (GTDB): domain Bacteria; phylum Pseudomonadota; class Alphaproteobacteria; order Rhizobiales; family Xanthobacteraceae; genus Bradyrhizobium. The sequence continues at coordinate 416,107 of CAVSFN010000017.1, forward strand.
TCAATCTCTGGGGTTCAGCCGATCTCCTGCGCGCGTTTTACGAGGGCAATGCCGGCGGGTTGCTGGCGGGGCAGTTGGGAGCCGCCTACTTCATCCCGACTTTCGTGGTGCCGCTGCTGTTGATCACGCATGGACTCATCTTCCGAATTCTTCTGCAGCATCAAAATCAATCCGCCCTGCGGGAAAGCCGGCATCCAGCCTAGACACAGGACTGCCTGTCGGGCAAATCGGCAAATCAGTGTCCAGCCCTGTCAGCAAAAATATTCCGGTTCACTTCTGACCCAAATCACTTCTACATCCCACGCCATCCCGGCCCACACAGAGGGGCGTTTCGCGATCGTCACGGACGTAGGGCAGGGATGCGGTGGACGCAGGCGGCGCGTTGACGAAGGCGCTTTATCTGCGGACGGCGAAGTCGTGTGGTCCTGACGCCCCGACGCTGGCGTCAAGTGTCGCGGAAGTATCCGCGAGGCGACGGTGGCAAGAAAGCCCGGTCACCGGGGAGAGCGCGGAGTAAGCCGTTAAAACCATTGCGCAGGAAATGCCGGGTGTTCCGGTGAACCTGTGGTGACTAACTCGTGTGCTTTCTACACTTTGCGCACGAGGCTGCGGGTGCAACGGGCACCCGGTGTTTCCTGCGCCCTCTGTCTTTCGAGGGAAAAGGCTCTTGCACAACCCGGGCGCGTCCGCGTCGCGGGATCGCGTGCGCGCAGGTGTCAATTGTTCGAAAATCACGGCTCCGCGTGTCAGGCTGCGTTGATTACTTGCTCGCGCCTCGTCTGGTTCGGCGCACGGCTCGCACCTTGCCGCTGCTTCCGCCGCCGCAGAAGAACCGATCGGCGCCATCGGACTCAAGCCCCGACACGCCCGCGCCGGGCGGCATATCGAGCTTCTCCAGCACCTCGCCGGTTCGGGGATCGATGCGCCTCACATCGCTCTCGTCACCTTCCCAGGTGCCATGCCAGAGTTCGCCGTCGATCCAGGTTACGCCGGTGACGACCCGGCTGCATTCGATGGTGCGAAGAACAGCTCCTGTTTCGGGATCGATTTGATGAATCTTGCGGCCCCGATGCTGCCCCACCCACAGCGATCCCTCGGCCCAGGCAAGCCCCGAGTCGCCGCCGCCTCCTGGCGCCGGGATGGTCGCGACCACACTGCCGGTCTTCGGATCGATTTTCTGGATACGATCCTCGGCGATCTGAAACAAATGCTGGCCGTCGAAGGCCGTCCCTGCATGGGCGGCGACATCGATCGAGCGTACCGTCTTCCCGGTCACGGGATCGAAGGCATGCAATTGGTCTCCGGACGCAAACCAGACGTGCTGACCGTCAAACGTCACGCCATTCACCTTCTCGACATCCGGAAACGGGCCATATTCACGGAGGATTTCGGCTGCTGATTGTTTCATGCGTTCACCCTGGATTGGTTCGGAACGGAGACGGTTCTAGTCGCTCGGGAGCGGGCCGGGGAGTAACAAGATTGTCGGGAAGCCCGGCACCGGCGGGGTCATCCAGCGGCGCGCGCGCCCGCGCCCGAATGATTGCACCTTGCCGGCCGCGCCAAGCTCGTCGAGCGCGCGCTGCACGGTGCGCGGGCTCGCTCCAAGCGCAATCGCCAGCGCCGAGCTCGACCACGCCTCGCCATCGGCGAGGAAGGCGAGCACCTCCGCGTGCCGCTCTTCTACCGATGGCGCCAGCACGACGACCTCGCCGGCACGGCGCGGCGCCAGCGCAAAGCCTCGTTTCGTCGCGCTCACATCTGCCACCGTCCGAAGCTCGGCACGAAGCCGCCCGATCTCGACCCGCAACCGCGCGCGATGCGATTCATCGGCGTGCTTGCCCCGGAAGGCGCGTGCGACCAGCGCGTCGCGCGACACGTCAGCCGGCCAGGCTTCAGCCAGGGCGCGGGCCAGCGCGAACAATACCGGGCGCGTCGCGAGCGAGACCACCGTGCCGGCGTCACGCACGGCATTACGGCATGCATCCACGACCATCGCCTTCGACGCCAGCAGCGCTTCGACATCCTCGAGCAGGAGAGGGCGCTCCTTGCCGCGCGCGATCAGCCGCGCCGCGGGGGTGTTCAGGACCAGGGATGCGCTTTGCACCTCCGCCGTCAGCACCGGGATATCTGCCGCGCGCGCGGCGGACTCGGCCCGTGCGAGTGCGGCGCGCGCCGTCCGGGTGCGAAGGCGTCGGATCGCGATCCCGGCGACGACCAGTTCGTGGGCCGCCTTCCACGCCGGCGGAAAGGACACCGGGTCGAATTCGGCAAGTGCCTGCTCGGCCTCATCGAGACGGCCGATCAAGAGCAGGCGCCGGACCGCAAGGTTGCGCGCATGCGCGGCATTGACGCGGTCGCCATGCGCCTCGAGCGTCGCCCGTGCGGCGTCGAGCGCCTTCGCAGGCCAGCCCAGGTCCCGCGAGACCAAAGCGATCTCGGCCTCGGCGACAACACATCTCGCGCGGGCCACGGTCTCTTTGGGACCGAAGGCGCGCGCCGCATTGCGCAGCAGAGCCTTGGCGCGAACGAGATCGCCGAGTTGCGCCATCGCGATGCCGCGCAGCGCCAGTGCCGGCGCGTCGTCGCGCAAGGCAACGCGCTTCAATGCGCCGAGGGCATCACCCGAGGCGAGTGCGCGCGCCGCGGCGGTGATCAGCGAGTCCATTGCAATCCCGTCACACTTGTAACTCTCACCATTCGATCTCCGGTCCTATTCTATCACACGAAGACAAACCAATGCGTCGTAGCGAGGAGCCAATGTCATGGTCGACTGGACAGTGCTTTCCCCAACGTTTCTCACAGCCGCGGTCGAGTGGGCTGGAGCCGTTGTGACCGTGCTTGCCGTTGGCCCGGCCCGACCTGCGAAGGAACCCAAGGGAGAACAACGATGACGACCCAGATGACGGGGATGCGCGCCAACCGTCATGAAAGCGATGGTGTGGCCGTTCTCGGCGCCGCCGACTGGCTATGTCTCGCGGCCGCGCCGACCTTCGCCATCATGGCGCTGCTGACCGGCGTTTTGGGCGGCGGGCAGATGGCGATGATGTGCTCGACCGCGCCAGATGCATCACCGCTGAGCGGAATGGCCGCGATGTACCTGCTGATGAGCGCCTTTCATTCGGCGCCCTGGCTGAGGCTGATCTTCAGGCGGCGAAGCGGTGCCCGCCAGCTGTGATCCGGCGTGCGCCAGACGCGACAATTGCCTTCGACAGCGCTCCTTCTAAACGGCTTTACGCTAGAAGTCTCAAATTCACGTCGCCGATCCTCGTTCGGAAGCCCCAATCAACGAGCGCGACAGGTTGTCGATGATCCAGGCAAGCAAAAGTCCTGCCGCCCAGGAGACAATGATGAAGAGAAGAGTGAAGCTCCAGGACCCGCCTGCCCCGACATAGGTTGACGCGGCCATGAAGGCGGAGGGAATGTGCGCAAACAGCGGGATTCCCGAAGATAGGACGATGATGAAAGCAAGCGAAGCAACAACGAAAACCGTGAGCATCAAGCCGCCGCCCAGTTGTGCGATGATCGAAAGCGCCACCGCGGTCAGCACGATCCCAAGCGTTCCGGCCGCCATCGGCTTGACCAGTCCGTCATACCCCGCACCGGCGGTAAAATAGGCGCCCGCCGAAATCAGACTGATCCACGGAATAAGACCCAGCGATGGTGCCGCGCCGCTGATCCACATCAGGCATCCGACCGATATCGCAGCACTAAATGCCAGAAAAACAATTGCCTTCATTTTTTCCTCCCATAAGTAGACATGTTCAAGCACGGTAAACGTTCACCTCGATCCGCTTCGGCAGCGCAGCGGCCGAAGGTTCAAGCCTATGCTTACGCGCCAAGGCGCGCCTCACCCGAGTGGGGGCAGATCTGCAACGATCCTGAATTCGCGCGGAACTTTGTATTTCGCCAGACGCGCCGACACGGAACTTCGCATTGCCGCAACTAATTCGCTCTCACCGACGATGCCCGTCGGAACGACATGGGCGACGATCATCTCCCCCCATCGCGGATGTCGCTCGCCGGAGACCGTGACCCGGGATACGCCGTGAAGATCGGCGATGACTGCTTCGATCTCCTCGGGATATACGTGGTAGCCAGTGTTGATCATGCGGTCCAAGCGCCGCTCGAAATAGAGATAGCCGGCTGCGTCCCGCCTCACAAAATCTCCGAGCGAACACCAGCCATTCGGATCGGAAAAGTCAGCTGAGGTCATCGCGCTCCTAACCAGCAACTCGCCTGTCGCGTCGGCGCCGGCCGACAATGGGCGTAAGCGGACATCGACTTCGGCAATCGGGCGCCCGAAGCTTCGGGCCAGCTCCTGGGACCCACCGCGCATGACCGCATGTTCCTTCGGTCCGAGGATGGCGATCGGCCAACCGCCCTCGACCCTGCCATAGACTTGCGTGAGAACCGGACCAACAAGATCGACAGCTGCATGGACATCCTCGATCGCCGTCGGACCGCCGCCGTAGAGGAGATGGCGAAGCGAAAATGCCGGGTCCCCGTTTGCACGCGCTGCTTCGACAAAACCCTTGAGCATGACCGGCACGAACATTGTTGCGGTCACCGCGTGTCGTTTCATCGTGCTGACAATTGTTGCCGCGTCGAACGCATCGGCGATCAGTTGCGGCAATCCCATTGCCAGAAAGGGAAACGTTCCCAGAAAGCCGGTCCCATGCATGATTTGCTGGGCTGAGAGGAACAATTCTGAGCTTTCGTCCCAATCGCCGTAGCGGCCGGAGCGGTAGAGCGCAATGTTGGTGTCGAGGATCGCAGCCCAGTTCCGATAGGAAAGCGGAACGCCAAAGAACGCGCCATTGGTCACGGTGCGTGGGTAGACCATCAGACACCGTTCGGGGTCGACATCCACCAATGGGAGAAACGCTTTCCCGGCTAAGCGCCGCCTGTCGTCGTGGACTAGGCAATCCTTGCCAAGCAGCGCGGCATGCTCAAGGTCGGCAAGCACGAGATCGACGCCTGCCGACCGAAAAACCTCAGCCGCTTCGGCGGCGGTGGCATTCGGGTCGACCGGGATTCTCGTGCCGCCAATCCATTCGGTGGCCAGAAAGCCTTCGACAGCAGCGAAACTGTTGCGGTACCAAAGGCCCACTTTCGCACCGGCCTGGGCGGTCTGCACGATCGCGCCGGCCAGGCGGTCGACCTCGCCGGCAAGCTCCGCGCCGCTGCGGGCGCCGCCGTGCAGATCGAACAACAAGCGCTGTTCGCCGGCCTCCAACAGACCGGCGCGGAGGTTGGCAGCAGAGTAGCTCATTCCGGCACCGCTGCGAGTTCGTCAATGCGCTGCTTGAGGACCTCGCGCTGCACCTTGGCGCCGCCGAGGACCGTCGGAAGCTCGTTCACGAAGACGACGCGGTGCGGTCCTTCGTGGTCCGACAGTCCCGCGGAGGCCATCGCGATGATGTCGGACGCCAGCCCTGAAGAGCGGGTCGATCCGTTACGAAGTAGAACGGCGGCAACTATGGACTGTCTTGCCGAAGCGCCAATACCAACAACCCCGCAATTCGCGACGGCGGCGTGACGCAGGACAGCCGTCTCGACGATATGCGGATACACCACACCCTTTTCGGTAGTGATCCGGTCCTTGGCGCGGTCTAGATAAAAAAGAAAGCCCTCATCGTCGATGTAGCCGATGTCATTTGGCCTGAACCAGCCACCCGGAAAATAGGATTGGTCCGTCTTGTCGGGTAACTCCCAATAATTGCCAGCTGACATGGCGCTGCGAACGACAATCTCGCCGACCGAACCAGCCGGGAGCCGTTCGCCTTTCTCGTTCATGACAGCCATTTCGAAGAACGGAGACGCGGCGCGGCCAACGCTCTCGATGCGTTTCGGCGAAGCTCCGGCGTCAGACCATGTCAGACGCGTTGTGGGAGCGCCCTGTTCCGTCGAGCCGAAGCCATGACACCACGCATTGCCGAGCACTTTTGAGGTTCGCTCAAGCAGTTCTGGCGTTGCAAAGAAGATAACGACGCGTTTCAGCTTGTGGCTGCCAACATTACGCGCTTCAAGAGCATCCAAGATCGGTGGAAGCATGGGGCCGGGAACCAGCATCCCGGTGACGCCCTCTTTCAGGATCGTATCGGCCAGGGCGTTCGCATCGAACGTCTGATCGTCAGCCACGATGGTCAACGATCCGCGCAGGAGATACGGCATGAGGGTTTGGAACCCGGTCGCCCATTGCAGCGCATGAAAGTGCAAGCTCACATCTTCGGGTCCGACGGCGGTCCCGTTCGGGCTGAATGTATCCAGATGCTCGAGATTGTTCGCGATGACCGCTCGCCACGAGCGATGCGAATGGACCCACGGCTTCGGCGCTCCGGTGGTTCCGGACGTGAGTTGCAGGAAGCAGGGGCCGGACTCGTCGACGTCCAGCCGCGGATCGGCTGCGTCGCCCTTCCCGAGGACGTTTTCATAGGGCGCAGCCCATTTTGGCGAGTTGTCGCCGATGCAGACGAACGACTTGACGGAGCTCATGGAGCCGCGCTGCACTTCGATCGCATCAGCAAAATGGCCGTCGAAGATCAACGCCTTCGCGCCGACCTCGTTCAGAGTATCGACATGCGTCTTCATGTCGAAGTGACTATGAAGAACGACGCGGACCATATCAAACCGCTCAAGCCCGAGCCACAGTTCGACCACCTCCAGGCGATTGTAGGACAGCACTGCAACCCGGTCGCCCGCGGCGATGCCCAGTTTAGCGAGGCCCGAGCCAATCCGGTTCGCTCGCTCGCGAAGTTGACCATAGCTAAGGGAGCGCCCGCCGCCGTCGCGCAGCGCCACCTTGTCTGAGAAATTGATTGCGGCTTGAGTGAATTGAGCGCCGGCTTCGACTATCATTGTTGCCTCCCTGTTGGTTACGTTGGAAGCATGATCGGCCGCGGCGCGGCCATCTTGGTTCAGGCGGCATGATTCGTTGGCTGGGACGGAACGAGAGGCCGCTCCCGGTTGACGCAGGCGAACGCGGGTGCAAGCATCTGTTGACGGCAGTTGGCAGGCGTGACCAAGATGAAAGCGTGCCGCATTTCGACAGACGTGCTACCGGGCAGGGAAGCCTTTGCTTTCTGGCAGGACGTTATCTGCAATACGTTCATCCAGCTTGATTGCACTTCAGCGAACAGTAGAAGTTTCCGGGGTGACCTGCACAACCAGCCGTTAGGCAACCTAACGCTGTCGTCGATGGAATCGGACCCGATTGATTTATCCAGGACGGCCGCGAGAATTTCAGCGGCGCGTGACGAATACTGCCTGATCGTGGTGCAAGGGAGCGGACGGACGCTGGCCGAGCAAGATGGGCGTCAAGCCATATTGGAAACTGGGGACCTCGCCCTCTTCGACAGCGTGCGACCCTATTTCGCGCGGTTGCAGATCGGCTTTCATCACCACGTTTTGAAGGTGCCGCGTGACGCGGTTCGCAGGCGCTTCGGGCCTATCCAGGCGATCACAGCAACGAAGATTTCTGGAAGTCGGGGTATCGGAAAAATAGCGTCGAATTTCGTGCGGGGCCTGCAGGACGAGATTGAGACACTTGATGAATTCGCGTCGCAGCGGCTCGCCGAAACGAGCATGGATTTGATCGCGGCCGCCCTGGCGAGCGCAATGCCCACCGCCGTTCCTTCTGCCTCGAGCACCAGGGTCGCTCATCTGATGCGGGCGAAATCGTTCATCGCCGGCAACGTCCATCGCTACAATCTGGCGTCCGGACATGTGGCTGCTGCGATCGGGGTGTCCGAACGCTACCTGCGCGATTTGTTCGCTGGCGAGGGAACGTCGCTGGGGCGCTATATCTGGGCATATCGCCTTGAACGATGCCGGACTGCACTGTCCGATCCCTCACAGGCTCACCGCGCAATCAGCGAGATCGCGTTTGCCTGGGGCTTTAACGACATGTCCCATTTCAGCCACTACTTCCGAGAGCGGGTCGGCGTTTCGCCGCGGGAATACCGCGAGTCCATGTTGGGTAGTGTCACGCAATAACCAGCCCTGACGCCAAGAAGTTCATCGAAGGCCCAACGACGCGTCATTATGGCTTAATGGCCGAGCGGTCATTTTGATTCGCTGGCCGGCCGCTCGCGATGATCTTGCCGGTCGATGTGAGATCATTCGGGCCAGACCGCGAGGAATTTGCTGACCATGGGTGCTATTCTTGTACACGGCATTATAGGTCGGCAGAAAACTTCGAGTTGGCGCGGTGGCCGCTGCGGGTTTAGCCTGCCGCGCAAATCCACATGAGGGCCTGGCTTTGACGATCACCATCTACGGCATCAAGAACTGCGATACCATGAAGAAGGCGCGCGGCTGGCTCGACAGCCACGGCGTGGCTTACAGCTTTCATGACTACAAGACCGAAGGCATCGCCAAGGACAAGCTCAAGACCTGGTGCGACGAACTGGGCTGGGAAGCCCTGCTTAATCGTGCCGGCACCACATTCCGCAAATTGCCCGACGCCGACAAGGAAGGCCTGAACGAGCGCAAGGCCACAGCGCTGATGCTGGCGCAGCCCTCGATGATCAAACGGCCGGTGCTTGATCTCGGCGGCAAATTGCTGGTCGGGTTCAAGCCGGAAATCTACGCGAAGCAAGTCACCCCGTCAGGCCGGGCGCGAAAGGGCTAGCTCAGCTCGATGACATCATCGGAGGTTCGGCGTCCCCGAGGGCCAGGGGCGAAATCGAGATCGATGACCGCATTGATGACACTGACGGGTGTGGTTTTGGGCGTGATACCCATCAGGTTGTTGATCTTGAAGCCGCCGTCGATGCTGATGGACTTGTAGGAGCCGATGATCTGCTCGACCGCATCGGCGCTGCCGAACGGCAGCAGCAACCGCTCATAGGACACATCCTTGCCGTCCTGATCCTGCACCTTCGACACCGAATAAGTGGGCCGCTTTCGCATCAGGCAAACCCGATACGGGGCGACCACGCGGGCATATCGTTCCGGCCCGATCGCGTCGTCGAGATAGCGGTTGGTTCTCTTGTCGGGATCGACGTGCTCGTTGCCGTAGGTTGTGGTCAGCCTGGTGCCTTCATGGGTGATCAGGAATCGCGCGTTGTCGGCCTCGCCGGCGACGTCGAAGCTCATCATATCAGCCTGTTCGTCCGCGATACGGTCGGGTCGATAATCCCCAAGCGCGGGCAGGGTCCGCAGTTTGCCGACCGCGCGCAGCCACGAATTGAGCAGATCGCGCTGCTTGATGGACCGGACCACCGAAGGATCGGCGCTCTCGAATTCCATTTGCTAACCGAATTCGATGACGTCGCCGGCCGGAATGCGGCCGGGAGCGCGGTGGAAAAGGTCGCGATCGATTACGGCGCGAAGCTTTGCAGTCGGCAACGTGTCGTTCCCCCGCATCAAATTCCTGATCTCAAAGCCGCCGTCTTCGCTGATGGTTTTTAACGATGCAATCACATGGGTGACACCGCCGCCATCCGAAAACGGCAGCAGCAGCCGCTCATATGCTACGATTCGACCATAGATGTCATCGATATTGGAGATGGTGTAGACGGGAAGGCCGCGCTGCACGGCTTCGTAATAGACCGGCATCACAAGCGGTGCGAGCCTGGCTCCGAGAAATTCGTCGAGATAGCGGCCCTTGCCGGTATTGCCATAGGCGCTCTTCATGCGCGTGCCGTCGCTCTGGACCGTCAGGCGCGCAGGCACAGGTGCGGAATCGACCGTATAATACACAAGGTCCGGAAGTTCGTCGTCAAGCCGGGAGGGCTGGTATTCCTCGATGCGCGGCATCGTCTGTTCGCGGGCGTAAAGCCGCAACCAGGTGTTCAGCAGATCCCGCTGCTTGATCGATTTGACGACCGTGGGGTTGGCGCTCTGGAATTCCAAGGCTGCAATCCGATCCCAATGCGAAATACCCCAGCATTGGCCTCAGGCGCAAATTTTTGGTGAAAATGCCGGATTGCGTCGAAACACCGTTAATGGCTGCTTTCCGGGCGGCTCGACGGGCCGCCGACAGCCTCCGGCAAACCGGTTAATCGGGCGCTTGCGCCATTCGACTATTGGCGAATCCGCGAGGCGTTCGCTCGGCCCCATGCCCAGCATTCCGCCTTGCGTAATCCATGCCGTTGACGGCATATTCCCGGCCGGAGGCGGCCGGGGACGGGACTTCCTGAGGTATCCGGGAAAACCTGCCAGGTCGGGAGAAATTCGGCTGGACGCGACAACGCTTCGCGGCGATGGCTGATGGGGGAAATTTGATTGGCCGATGAGTTCATTCTCGAAACCCACGGATTGACCAAGGAATTCGCGGGATTCTACGCCGTTCGCGATGTCGACCTCCGGGTCCGTCGTGGAAGCATTCACGCGTTGATCGGGCCGAACGGCGCCGGCAAAACGACATGCTTTAATTTGTTGACCAAATTCCTGAAGCCTTCGGCCGGCCAGATTCTCTATAAGGGGCAGGACATCACGGCGCTGGCGCCGGCCGATGTGGCGCGCCTTGGCCTCGTGCGCTCGTTCCAGATCTCGGCCGTGTTTCCGCATCTGACCGCGCTGGAAAATGTCAGGGTGGCGCTGCAGCGCCGGCACGGCCACTCGTTCGATTTCTGGCGTTCCAAAACCGTGCTCGACCGCTTCAACGGTCGCGCCCATGAATTGCTTGATGATGTCGGCCTGAGCGAGTTTGCGAAGATACCTGCGGTCGAGATGCCCTATGGGCGCAAGCGCGCCCTCGAAATTGCGACAACGCTGGCGCTCGATCCGGAAATGATGCTGCTCGACGAGCCGATGGCCGGCATGGGACATGAAGACATCGACAAGATCGCAGCATTGATCAAGCGCATCTCCGCGAAATACACAATCCTGATGGTCGAGCATAATCTCAGCGTGGTGGCGAACCTTTCCGACATCATCACCGTGCTGACGCGCGGTCACGTGCTGGCGGAAGGCAACTACGCCGAGCTGTCCAAGGACGAGCGCGTCAAGGAAGCCTATCTGGGAGCGGGTCATGGCTGATCTGAAAATGCCTGACGCCGCCGCGACCAGGCCCGCGCCAACGACCGGTGCAGGCACGCCGGTGCTGTCGGTCCAGAATCTTCAGGCCTGGTACGGCGAGTCTCACATCCTTCATGGCATCGATTTCAACGTCAACGCCGGCGAGGTGGTCACGCTGCTCGGGCGCAACGGCGCCGGCAAGACGACGACGCTGAAATCGGTGATGGGAATTATCGGCAAGCGCACCGGTTCGGTCCGCTTCAACAACCAGGAAATCATTCGGGCCTCATCGGACAAGATCGCCCGCCAGGGCATCGCCTTTTGCCCGGAGGAGCGCGGCATCTTCGCCAGCCTCGACGTCCGCGAGAATCTGCTGTTGCCGCCGATCGTGCGCAGCGGCGGGTTGTCGCTCGACCAGATCTTCGAGTTGTTTCCCAATCTCAAGGAGCGGCTCAACAGCCAGGGCACCAAATTGTCCGGCGGCGAGCAGCAGATGCTGGCGATCGCACGAATCCTGCGCACCGGCGCGCGATTCCTCATGCTGGACGAGCCGACCGAGGGCCTGGCGCCGGTCATTATCCAGCAAATCGGTCACACCATCGGGCGGCTCAAATCGGAAGGCTTCACCATCCTTCTGGTCGAGCAGAACTTCCGGTTTGCCGCAACGGTCGCCGATCGCTTTTTCATCGTCGAGCACGGCAAGATCATCGACGGTTTTGCGAGTGCGGAGCTGGAGGCCAACATGGGCAAGCTTCACACTTATCTTGGCGTCTGAAAACAACGAGAAAAAAAGACAAAAGAGGAGGCCAATATGAAGAACAGGATTGCGGCGCTGCTGCTCGGAAGCGCCCTGACGCTTGCCGCCGGGAATCTTGCTGTTGCGCAGGACAAGACCGTGAAAATCGGATCGCTGAGCGATCAATCCGGCCTTTACGCCGATCTCGGTGGTCCCGGCTCGACACTGGCCGCGCAGATGGCGGTCGAGGATTCCGGGATGACGGCCAAGGGATGGAAGATTGACGTCATTTCCGGCGATCACCAGAACAAGCCCGACGTCGGCACCGCCATCGCTCGGCAATGGTTCGACGTCGACAAGGTCGACGTCATCGTCGACGTGCCGAATTCCGGCGTCGCGCTCGCCGTCAAGAATGTCATCAAGGAAAAGAACGGCGTCTACATCAACTCGGGCGCGGCGACCTCGGATCTCACCAATGCGCAGTGCTCGCCGAACACCGTGCACTGGACCTACGATACCTACATGCTGGCTCATACCACCGGGCAGGCGCTCGTGAAGGCCGGTGGCGATAGCTGGTTTTTCCTGACCGCGGATTACGCCTTCGGCGCAGCACTCGAGCGCGACACCACAGCAGTCATTCTGGCCAATGGCGGCAAGGTCGTCGGCGGCGTCAAGCATCCGCTGAATACCTCCGACTTCTCGTCGTTCCTGCTGCAGGCGCAGTCGTCGAAAGCCAAGATCATCGGCCTGGCCAACGCCGGCGGCGATACCACGAACTCGATCAAGCAGGCGGCCGAATTCGGCATCGTCAAGGGCGGACAAAAGCTCGCAGCCCTTCTGCTGTTCATCACCGACGTCAAGGCCATCGGTCTCGAAACCGCACAAGGGTTAAACTTCACCGAAACTTTCTATTGGGATATGAACGACCAGACCCGGGCATTCTCCAAGAAATTCGCCGCCAGGATGAAGAACGGGGCGCCCCCGACAATGGTGCAGGCCGGCGTCTATTCCGGGCTGATCCACTATTTCAAGGCACTGGAAGCGCTCGGCGGCAATCCGCACGACGGCATCAAGGTCGTGGACAAGATGAAGTCGATCCCGACCGACGACCCGCTGTTCGGCAAGGGCGAGATCGAGCCCAACGGCCGTACCATCCATTCGGCCTATCTATTCGAGGTCAAAAAGCCGTCGGAATCGAAGGGGCCCTGGGATCTCTACAAGCTGGTCGGCACAGTTCCGGGCGACCAGGCCTTTACGCCGCTGGACAAGAGCAGCTGTCCCTTGTTGAAGAAGTAACCATCGGCGTTCGGCGGCGTGGCGCCGCCGAACCCTCGTTTTGAGAGTTGAGCGCGAGACAGAATCATGCAGGCCCTTTACGCCCAACTGCTGGTCGGATTGATCAACGGCTCGTTTTACGCGCTATTGAGTCTCGGCCTCGCCGTGATCTTCGGGATGCTCAACATCATCAACTTCGCCCATGGCGCGCTCTACATGATGGGCGCGTTCTGCGCCTATTTCCTGCTCAACGTCGCCAATATCGGTTATTGGCCGGCGCTGATCCTTGCCCCCATCGCGGTCGGTATTTTCGGCATGATCCTGGAGCGGACGATGCTGCAATGGCTGTCCGGCCTCGATCATCTCTACGGGCTGTTGCTGACATTCGGGCTGGCGCTGATCATCCAGGGCGTCTTTCAGAACTACTTCGGTTCCTCCGGTCTGCCCTATTCGATCCCCGATCAACTCAAGGGCGGCATGAATTTGGGATTCATGTATCTGCCGATCTATCGCGGCTGGGTGGTCGTCTTCTCTCTCGTGGTGTGCCTGCTGACCTGGTATCTGATCGAGCGGACCCGGCTCGGCGCCAATCTGCGCGCCGCCACTGAAAATCCGACGCTGGTGCGCGCCTTCGGCATCAACGTACCCCGGATGATCACGCTGACATATGGCCTCGGCGTTGGGCTGGCCGCGCTGGCCGGGGTGTTGTCGGCGCCGATCAATCAGGTGCGGCCGCTGATGGGCGCCGATCTGATCATCGTGGTGTTCGCGGTGGTGGTGATCGGCGGGATGGGATCGATCATGGGATCGATCATCACCGGCTTTGCGCTCGGCGTGATCGAGGGCATGACCAAATACTTTTATCCGGAAGCCTCCAACACCGTGGTATTCGTCCTCATGGTGCTGGTGTTGCTGGTGAAACCTTCGGGACTGACGGGGCGGGCGACCTGACATGACAGTCACCACCGACGATACGTTGCCGACCGCCCCGCGCGCCATCCGCGACGAGATGATCGCGTTCGGCGTCATGACGGCGCTGCTCTTGATCGTGCCGCTGACCGGCGTCTACCCGTTCTTCGTGATGCAGGCGCTGTGCTTTGCGCTGCTCGCCTGCTCCTTCAACCTCTTGGTCGGCTATGGCGGATTGCTGTCGTTCGGTCACGCGATGTTTCTGGGCACCGCGGGCTATGTCACGGCCCACGCCCTCAAGGTCTGGGGTGTCACGCCCGAGCTTGGAATTCTGATCGGTACCGCCGCGGCCGCGGCACTTGGCGTCGTCACCGGTGCCGTCGCGATCAGGCGGCAAGGCATCTATTTCTCCATGATCACGCTGGCGTTGTCGCAGCTTCTGTATTTCATCTATCTGCAGACGCCGTTCACCCATGGCGAAGACGGCATCCAGGGCATTCCGCAAGGGCGCCTGTTCGGGATTTTCAATCTCGAGAACTCGACGGTGCTTTACTACGTCATCCTCGCCGGTTTCCTGCTCGGCTTCCTGCTGATTTTCCGCACCATCAACTCGCCATTCGGCGAGGTGCTGAAATCGATCCGCGAAAACGAGCAGCGGGCGATCTCGCTCGGCTACAAGACCGACCACTACAAGCTGCTGGCCTATATTCTGTCGGGAACGCTGGCCGGATTTGCCGGCGCGCTGAAGGTGTTTGTCGCGCAAAACGCCTCGCTGACCGACGTGCATTGGAGCATGTCGGGCGAGATCGTGCTGATGACGCTGGTCGGTGGTCTCGGCACCGTGTTCGGCCCGGTGGTGGGCGCCTTCGTGATCATCGCCATGCAGCAATATCTGGCCGGGTTCGGGCAATGGGTGACGGTGATCCAGGGCGTGATCTTCGTGGTCTGCGTGCTGACCTTCCGCCGCGGCGTGATCGGCGAGATCGCGCATTTCTTCCGGCGCTCGCTGTAAGGGCCCGATTTCCGGAGCCTTTCCGTTATCAATAAAGCGGTGGATGACCGGGTTCCCTGGGCTGCTCGCTACGCTTTCCCGGCAGAATGTTCTATGACAGATATGTGACAGGCGGCTTCCGGGCCGGCCATTTTCGCAAGCATGGACAGGTCAGATGCTGGGCTGGTTTCGCGCCTTTCTCCCGAGGGAGGAACGGTTTTTCGAGTTGTTCGCCCGGCATTCCCAGACCGTCGTGCAGGGTGCACTGGCGTTGCAGGACATGCTGCGCGGCGGCGACGAAACCCCGGTGTTCTGCCAGCGCGTCAACCAGTTCGAGAATGACGCCGACAATATCACCCGCGAGGTGCTGACCGCGGTGCGCCGGACGTTCATCACGCCGTTCGACCGCGGCGATATCAAGAACCTGATCACCTCGATGGACGATGCCATCGACCAGATGCAGCAGACCGCCAAGGCGGTGGTGCTGTTCGAGGTTCGCAGTTTCGAGCCGCCGATGCGCGAAATGGGAACGCTGCTGGTCGAGTGCGCAAATCTCATCGGCCGCGCGCTGCCGCTGTTGCAGTCGATCGGCGCGAACGTCTCGATGCTGACCGCCATTACCGAGGAAGTGACCAAACTGGAGGGCCGGGTCGACGATCTCCACGATATCGGCCTGAAGGAGCTCTTTCTCAAGCATCGCGGCGCCAACGCGATGGATTTCATCGTCGGCGCGGAAATTTACGATCATCTCGAGAAAGTAGCCGATCGATTCGATGACGTCGCCAACGAGATCAACAGTATCGTGATCGAACAGGTATAGGGCAGGGCCGCGCAGTGGATGCCACCCTTGGTCTTCCGGTTCTGGTCGGATTAATTGCGGTCGCGCTGCTGTTCGACTTCCTCAATGGGCTGCATGACGCCGCCAATTCGATCGCGACGATCGTATCGACGCGGGTGCTGCGGCCGCAATATGCGGTGCTGTGGGCGGCGTTTTTCAATTTCGTGGCCTTTTTGGTGTTCGGACTTAACGTCGCGCAGACCATCGGCACCGGGATCATCGAGCCGAGCGTCATCGATGCGCAGGTGATCTTCGCCGCATTGACGGGGGCGATCGTCTGGAACCTGATCACCTGGGGATTGGGGATACCGTCCAGCAGTTCGCACGCGCTGATCGGAGGATTGGTCGGGGGCGGCATGGCCAAGGCCGGACTTTCGGCCGCGGTCTGGAGCGGGCTGTCGAAAACATTGCTCGCGATCGTGCTGTCGCCGCTGGTCGGATTTTTGCTGGCGCTGGTATTGGTCGCGATCGTGTCCTGGGCGTCGGTGCGCTCGACGCCGTTCGCGGTCGATCGCGCGTTCCGGATCCTGCAATTCGCGTCGGCGTCGCTGTATTCGCTGGGGCATGGCGGCAACGATGCGCAGAAGACCATGGGCATCATCGCGGTGCTGCTCTATTCGAATGGATCTCTCGGCGAGCACTTTTATGTGCCGTTCTGGGTGGTGCTGGCGTGCCAGGCGGCGATGGCGATGGGCACCCTGTTGGGCGGCTGGCGGATCGTCCGCACCATGGGGCTGCGGATCACCAAGCTGACCCCGATGCAGGGATTTTGTGCGGAGACCGGTGGGGCTGCGACGCTGTTCATCGCGACCTTTCTCGGTGTTCCGGTATCGACCACGCATACCATCACCGGCGCCATCGTCGGCGTCGGCGCGGCGCGGCGGGTCTCGGCGGTACGCTGGAACGTGGCGAGTTCGATCGTCTATGCCTGGGTGATCACCATTCCGGCGTCGGCGGCCGTCGCGGCGCTGGCTTACTGGCTGGTGTCGGCGCTGCGATAATCCGATTGCCCCGGATTGGAGTTAAACCCCGCAATTCCTATATGGATGGTGCCGATCCTCCTTGATCCGGCCCGGTTTCCCTGTCACAGGCTCGCTGATGTCCGACCTCGCTCTTTCAGCCGAATCGCCGTCCCGCTCGCCGCTCGCCATTGAAGTGGCGCGGCGGCGGACGTTTGCGATCATTTCGCATCCGGACGCCGGCAAGACCACGCTGACGGAGAAACTGCTGCTGTTCGGCGGCGCCATCAATCTCGCCGGGCAGGTCAAGGCCAAGGGCGAGCGGCGCAACACCCGTTCCGACTGGATGAAGATCGAGCGCGAGCGCGGCATCTCCGTCGTCACCTCGGTGATGACGTTCGAGTTCGAAGGCCTGGTGTTCAACCTTCTGGACACGCCGGGCCACGAGGACTTTTCCGAAGACACCTACCGCACCCTGACCGCGGTCGACTCCGCGGTGATGGTGATCGACGCTGCGAAAGGCATCGAGGCGCGGACGCGAAAACTGTTCGAGGTCTGCCGTCTGCGGGACATTCCCATCATCACCTTCATCAACAAGATGGACCGCGAGAGCCGCGACACCTTCGATCTGCTCGATGAAATCGAAAAGACGCTGGCGCTCGACACCGCCCCGATGACCTGGCCGGTCGGCCGCGGCCGTGATTTTCTCGGCACCTATGATGTCGCCACCGGCGGCGTCCGTCTGCTCGAGGGCGGCGGCGCCAAGACCGGGGCTGCGCAACAGATCGACATTGCCGATCTCGCCGGCCGCAACGCCAATCTCGATGTCGGCGCGATCAAGGATGAACTCGCTCTGGTGTCGGAAGCCTGCAAGCCGTTCGAACTTGAGGCCTTTCGCGAGGGCCATCTGACACCGGTGTATTTCGGCAGCGCGCTGCGCAATTTCGGCGTCGGCGATTTGCTGGAGGGCCTCGGGCGTTTCGCGCCGCCGCCGCGCGCGCAGGACAGCAATCTGCGCAAGGTCGAGGCCGCCGAGCCTCGCATGAGCGCCTTCGTGTTCAAGATCCAGGCCAATATGGACCCGAACCATCGCGACCGCATCGCCTTTGCGCGGCTGTGCTCGGGCAAGCTGACGCGCGGGATGAAGGCCAAGCTGGTGCGCACCGGCAAGAATATGAGCCTGTCGAGCCCGCAGTTTTTCTTTGCGCAGGATCGCGCGCTGGCGGATGAGGCCTTTGCCGGCGATGTGGTCGGCATTCCCAATCACGGCACGCTGCGGATCGGCGATACCTTGACCGAAGGCGAGGAAATCACCTTTGTCGGCGTGCCCAGCTTCGCGCCGGAAATCGTCCGCCGTGTCCGGCTCACCGACGCGATGAAGGCCAAGAAGCTCAAGGAAGCCTTGCAGCAGATGTCGGAGGAGGGCGTGGTCCAGGTGTTTCGCCCCCGCGACGGCGCGCCGGCTTTGGTAGGCGTAGTCGGCCCGTTGCAACTTGATGTGCTGAAGGCGCGGCTCGATGCCGAATATGCGCTGCCGGTGGAGTTCGAGGTCAGCGAATTTCAGCTGGCACGCTGGATTTCATCCGACGACCGCAAGAAGCTGGAAGCGTTCATATCAGCCAACGGTTCCGGCGTCGCCGACGACGTCGACGGCGATCCGGTGTTCCTGGCCAAGAACGAATTCTATTTGGGCTATACCAAGGAACGCGCCGAGGGCATTACGTTCTCCAGCATCAAGGACGTGAAGAAGAAAGCGTAAGGCGAGCAGACGGCATTATTGTCTGCGGCCGGTCTTTCGGCTCGTCATGGCCGGGGCCCGGCGATGACGAGGAACCACCCATGAACGCGCGGATGTGAACGCAGTGAGGCTTGATACTGCGCGCTGAACGCATCATTTTTCGTTCGTACACCTTGGTTGTGTTGCCTCCGAGGGCTCGTTTCATGCTCCGTTACATCGGGTTCGGTCTCATCGCCGTCGCGGGATTAATCGTTGCCGGAACAGCCAGTGCCCGGCATCGGCATCAAATCAATCCCATCCCGTTTTCGCACTCGCCCTGCAGCGTGCTGGACGGACGGCCATGCACGCCGTCGTTCTGCAGCGTGTTCAATCACGGGCCGTGCATTCCCGACATCGATTATCCCTACGGCGAGAATTTGCAGCTCACGATCCAGACCGAGCCCTCGCAGGAAGACGCCGCCAAGTATCAAAAGCCCGACCACGATCTCGACACCATCGCCGACCTGTTCGCCGAACTGCGATCCTGCTGGTCACCGCCGCCGGCTGACGCAGCGCGCGCGAATATGCAGATGTCGGTGCGCTTCAGTTTCAAACGCTCCGGCGAGATCATTGCGTCGCCGCGCCTGACCTACGCCACCGCGGGCGTTTCCACCGATACCCGCGCCACTTATTTCAAGGCGATCACCACCTCGCTCGATGCCTGCATGCCCCTGAAGCTAACCAGCGGGCTCGGCGGCGCCATCGCCGGCCGGCCGATCGCGATCCGCTATGTCGATAATCGCGAATTGGGAAAGCAGTCGGGAACGCCGTGAATACCGCCGTCATCCCTGCGTGAGCGCAATTGCGTTCATCGCTGGAGGAGCGCGCTCTTGCGCGCCTCGAAGGATGGCAACCGGCACCGGTGGTCACATCCTTCGAGGCTCGCCCAATTGGGCTCGCACCTCAGGATGACGATAAGCTCCCGATGTTCGCTCCGAGACAAGACACAAGCCAGACAACATGCGGTATAAAATCGCCGCAAAACGTTCCATGCTCTTGGGACGAAAAAATTTTGGGAAGGAAGCAGCATGAAATCAGTAACGGCAGCGTGTTTCGTCATATTGGGATGTCTCGCTCAGGAGGCAAAGGCGCAGCAAGCGGCGAAGCTGCCGGCGGTCGATTTCTCGACGATGACCTGCGAACAGTTCTGGGAGAAAACCACAGCCGCCGACAGAGGCCCGTTCTTATTCTGGTTGAGCGGCTATTTTGGTCACAAGAAGAACTCCCCCGTGCTCGATCCCGCTGATTTTACCGACAAGACCAGAGCGCTGTCCCAATACTGCTCCAAGCAGCCGAACGACAACGTCCTCTCCGTCGCGGAGAAGGCCTTTGCTAATTAGATGAACGGATGGACGTTATCGAGTGTGACGTGCAGGCCGTGGTGATAGCGTGGGTCTTGGAACGCTGCGAGTACCGTCATCCTGAGAAGCTCGACTCAAAACGCAAAATAGGGCTTTGAGTTCGTCATGGCCGGGACAAGCCCGGCCATGACGGAAAAGCGAATCATTTTTGTGCTCACGCGGGGATGACGTTCCCGATGTGGCGACTAACACGGATCGTCGCGGCCTCAGCCCTTGGGGAAATCCTTGCGCAACGCAATCTCCGCGGCGTCGCCGGGGGATAGAACCGGGCTATCAAAAACCGGCTGCGGTTCGGTCACGATGTCGTACAGCGAGATCTGCTTGACCGGCTTGGCCATCAACTCGCGGATGCATTCCGCCAGCGTGCCGTTGAAGACCAGATAGGGCTGTCGTCCGCCGTTAAGCCGCTGGCCGTTCAGGGACGGCCATTTCTTGAGATCGGCGGGGGCGTCGTAGGCGATCGGGTAGCCTTCTCTAAACATGGCTTGGCCTCGCGTTCCGCGGCCCATGAATCTGCTCCAACCCGGTAAACAGAAGCTAAACATCGGCATTTCCCGATGTGCAAATGCACATCTGAGTTGAACGCCGATCGGGCCGTGATTATCTGCAGGCCAATTTCGGGAGGGAAGAGGCCATGGTGAAACTGCCGCCGCCGGTTTGGACGGTTCTCTACCTGCTGATCGCGGCCGGCGCGAGCTATCTTGCCGGTTGGCCGCGGATTCCGGGCCTGCCGCTCGTGCCGCTCGGCGTCCTGCTCATCATCGCCGGCGTCGCCTTGGCCGTCACGGCGGCCAGGCTTTTCCGGCGCGAGGGCACGGAGATCAATCCGACCTCGCCGACCAATCGCAAGCTCGTCACTTTCGGACCTTTCAATTTCACCCGCAATCCGATGTACCTCAGCCTGGTGACCATCGCGCTGGGGATCGCCTTCTCGGTCGGCGCCTGGCCGATGTTCCTGGTCCCGATCGCGGTTTTTGCAACGGCGAATTGGGTGCATATACCGTTCGAGGAGGCGAAGATGCGCCGCCAATTCGGCGAGGCTTATGATGATTATACGCGAAGGGTGAGACGGTGGATTTGAGGGCGGGCTGAGGTTGGCGACGCTGTTTCATGTCTTTCGGCCCCGGAATGACCCATTGGCCCGCTTTGCTGCATTGCGGTGTGATCGTCTAAGGTGATATGCGGGGCTCAAACGTCGGCCCTGTCGAGGAGGACATCATGGGACTGCTGGTGATGATCCTGGGCCTGGTGCTGTTCCTCGGCGTCCATACGCTCACGACCCAGCGCGCCTTGCGGGCCCGCCTGATCGCGGCATGGGGCGAGGCTGCCTACAAGATCGGCTATGCGCTGCTCGCGCTATCGGGTCTTGTGTTGATGGTCTGGGGTTTTGCCGATTATCGCGCGACCGGCTGGATCGACGTCTGGCATCCGCCGAAGGTATTCAAACACATCACCGTGGCGCTGATGCTGCCGGCGGTGATCCTGGTGGTGGCGTCCTACCTCCGCGGCCGCATCTACACCACGCTGAAGCATCCGATGCTGGCGGGCGTCAAGCTATGGGCGGCGGCGCATCTGCTCGCCAACGGCGATCTCGGCTCCATCATCCTGTTCGGCTCGTTCCTCGCATGGGCGGTGTTCGACCGGATTTCGCTGAAAGGTCGCGCCGACGCCGGAGCGCCGCCGATCCCGGTCGGCGGCATCGGCAACGACCTGATCGCGGTGGCGGTCGGCGCCATCGCCTATCTGGCGCTGGCTTTCGTGTTTCATCCCGTCGTGATCGGCGTCGCTGTGTTTGGAGTTTAAATAAATGTCAGTTCAGTCCGCGATCAAGCGCAAGACCGCGCCGGATATTCGCGCCCGCAAGAACGGCGAGCCGATCGTGATGCTGACCTCGTATCATGCGCATACCGCCGCCCTGGTCGATCGCTATTGCGACGTCATTCTGGTCGGCAATTCGCTCGGCAATGTGATGCATGGTTTCGAGACCACGGTGCCGGTCACCCTCGAGATGATGATCCTGCAGGGCCACGCGGTGATGCGCGGCTCGCAACATGCGCTGGTCGTGGTCGACATGCCGTTCGGCTCCTATGAAGCCTCGAAGCAGCAGGCGTTTCATTCCGCGGCGCGAATCCTCAAAGAAACCCATTGTGGTGCGGTGAAACTCGAGGGCGGCGAGCGGATGGCGGAGACCATCGCGTTTCTTGTCCAGCGCGGCGTTCCCGTGATGGGCCATATCGGCCTGACGCCGCAATCGATCAATACGCTCGGCTCGTTTCGCGCCCAGGGCCGCGAGGAGGGCAGCTGGGAGCCGATCGAGAACGACGCCCGCGCGATTTCGCAGGCCGGCGCATTCTCGGTCGTGATCGAGGCGGTCGCCGAGCCGCTGGCGCGGAAGATCACCGAAACCATCGCCATTCCCACCATCGGCATCGGCGCCAGTGCGGCCTGCGACGGCCAGGTCCTGGTGCTGGAGGATATGCTGGGGTTGTCGCCACGGACGCCGAAATTCGTCCGCCGCTACGGCAATCTCGGCCCGATGATCGAGGCTGCGATCGAGGGCTATGCCACCGACGTGCGCGCCCGCGCGTTCCCGGGTCCGGAACATGTTTACGGGATGAAGGCGAAGGGCTGACGCGAAGCGCTGAGACGAAGCGCAAACCAACGCTTCTGGGACCCCAAGCAGCGTTAACGCTTTGATCCGGCTGGTTTTGCCTTGTCGCCGCCATATCGCTAGGATATCGCCGCCGCCACACGGGGAGCAGGCGCGGAGCGAGCTGTTCGGATTTGGCGTGGCTCAGCGGGGATGGGATAGCTTTAAGTGTCTGAATTATTTGATGAAGTCGACGAAGACGTACGCCGGGACCAGCTCAAAAAGCTGTGGGACCAGTATTCGATCTATATCATTGCCGGCGCGCTTTTGATTATCGCCGCGGTAGGCGGCTGGCGCGGCTATCAATACATCGAGGCGAAGAAGGCGGCCGAGGCCGGGGCTGCGTTCGACAAGGCCATCGAGCTTGCCGAGCAGGACAAGCATTCCGAAGCCGAAGCGGCCTTCAACAGCCTCGCGGCCAGCGCACCATGGGGATATCGCATGCTGGCGCGGTTGCGCGCCGCGGCGGAAGTCGCAAGCCACGATCCGCAAGCCGCGGCGAAGTTGTACGACGACATCTCGGCCGATCGCAGCGTCGGGGCGCTGGCCCAGCAGCTTGCCAAGGTTCGCGCGGCGGGATTGCTGGTGGATAGCGCGAGCTATCCCAACATGGTTGAGCGCCTTGATGCTGAAGCCGCACCCGGGGCGACCTTTCGCCACACCGCGCGCGAATTGCTGGCGTTGTCGGCCTGGCGCGCCAACGATACGACGGCGGCGCGCAAGTGGCTCGATCTGATCGCCAATGACGGCGAGACACCGTCAGGCCTGCGCCAGCGTGCCGAAGCGCTGCAGGCATTGCTTCCGCCGGTCGCCAAGAGCTGACGGCGGGAAAATAGAGTTGAGTGAGAAATCGACCATGCGCCGTTCGCAACGTCTGATCGCTGCCGCTGTCCTTATCTCGCTGTCGGGCGCGCTGGCCGGCTGCTCGGATAGCCTGAGCAATTGGGATCCGAGCGACATGCTGGATTTTCTCGACACCAAGAAAAAGATTCCAGGCGAACGCAAGCCGGTGTTCCCCGAAGGCGTGCCGGGCCTCGAACAGGGTGTTCCGAGGCAATTGTACAAGGGCTCGGCGCAGGAACAGATCGATCAACAGAACGCCCAGGCTGCGGCAGCGGCCTCTGCCGCTCCCGCCGGAGCGCCGAAATCGAAGCATGCGAAATCCAAGGACAAACAGCCGGCCGCGGCTCCGGATGCCGCATCCGCGGAAGACGGTGGTGCCAACGCGGCGCCGCCCGCTCCCAAGCCCAAGAAAATTGTGCGTCAGCGCACCACCGCGCCGCCGCCGGATCAGCAGAGCCCAGCCGGCGCAGTCCGGGCAACCTGCCCAGCCGCCGCAACAGTCCGCCGCGCCGTTCCCGGCGCCGATGCCAAGCGGCAACTTCACGCGCTAGATTTTCGGATTTCATCCGATCGAGAGGCGTCACGATTCGATCGTCTGCGGGTGTTTTACCGCAGATAAGTCTGCCCAATCCGCGTAAGCTGATTGCGAAACCAAACCGCTACGCAGTTTTGCGAAAATACGCGCCTCAGGCGCGCACGGATTGCTGATGTCCTCCTTCACCATTGCCATTATCGGCCGGCCCAACGTCGGAAAATCGACGCTGTTCAATCGGCTGGTCGGACAGAAACTGGCGCTGGTCGATGACGAGCCCGGCGTCACCCGCGACCGTCGCGAGGGCGAGGGACGCCTGGGCGATCTCGAATTCACCATTATCGACACCGCGGGCCTCGACGAGGGCGCGAAGGGCTCGCTGACCGCGCGGATGCAGGAGCAGACCGAGACCGCGATCGCGCTTGCCGATGCCTTGATGTTCGTGATCGACGCGCGCGCGGGTCTGACGCCGAACGACCGCGCCTTTGCCGATTTCGCGCGCCGCGCCAACAAGCCGGTGATTTTAGTGGCCAACAAGAGCGAGGGCCGGCAGGGCGATGCCGGCGCGATGGAAGCCTATGCGCTGGGGCTTGGCGAGCCGATCCAGGTTTCGGCCGAACATGGCGAAGGCCTCAGCGACCTCTACGACGCGCTGCGCGCCCTGATGCCGGAGCCGATCGAGGAGAGCGAAGAGTTCGACGATGACGATATCATCGAATCCGATGAGGATCTGTCGAAGCGCCCGATTCGCGTCGCCATCGTCGGCCGCCCCAATGCCGGCAAATCCACGCTGATCAATCATCTGCTCGGCGAGGAGCGCCTCTTGACCAGCGCCGAGGCGGGCACCACCCGCGATGCCATTGCCGTCGAGATCAACTGGCAGGGTCGGGACTTTCGCGTGTTCGATACCGCAGGCTTGCGGCGGCGCTCGCGGATCGAGGAAAAGCTGGAAAAGCTGTCGGTGGCGGACGCGCTGCGCGCCATCCGCTTCGCCGAAGTCGTGGTGCTGGTGATGGACGCGCAGAACAAGTTCGAGGAACAGGATTTGCGGATCGCCGACCTGATCGAGCGCGAGGGCCGCGCGCTGGTGATCGCGGTCAACAAATGGGATCTGATGGGACGGCAGTCCAAGCTCGTCTCGGCGCTGCGCACCGACGCCGATCACCTGCTGCCGCAGGTCAAGGGCATGCCGATCGTCGCGGTTTCCGGCCTGATGGGTGAGGGCATCGATCGGCTGATGAGCGCGATCGAGGAAGCCTATGCCGTGTGGAACCGGCGCGTGCCGACGGCGTCGCTCAATCGCTGGTTCGAGCAGGCCGTCGACGCCAATCCGCCGCCGGCGGTGTCGGGCCGGCGGCTGAAGCTGAATTACATCACCCAGGCCAAGGCGCGGCCGCCGAGTTTCGTGCTGTTCTGCTCGCGTGCGGACGCCGTGCCGGAATCCTATCGCCGTTATCTCGTCAATTCCATGCGCGAGTTTTTCGAGCTGCCGGGCACCCCGGTGCGGATTACGCTGCGCGAGAAAGCCAATCCCTTCGCGCACAAGCGCAAGCGGCCGTCATGAGCGAAGGGGCTACTCCGAGCATGGTCGGCGCGTCGCCGGTGCGCGGTGGGGCGGTGGCCTTCATCTTTATCACCCTGCTGCTGGACATGTTCGCGCTCGGCATGATCATGCCGATCCTGCCCAAGCTGGTGGAAAGCTTCGTCGCCAACGACACCGCGAGTGCCGCGCGAATCTTCGGCCTGTTCGGCACTGCCTGGGCGGTGATGCAGTTTTTCTTCTCGCCGATCCTCGGCGGGCTGTCGGATCGCTTCGGCCGGCGTCCGGTGGTGCTGTTGTCGAATTTCGGTCTGGCGCTCGACTACGTGTTGATGGCGCTGGCGCCGTCGCTGATATGGCTGTTCGTCGGCAGGGTGATCTCGGGCATCACCTCGGCGAGCGTGTCGACGGCATTTGCCTACATCGCCGACATCACGCCTCCCGAGAAGCGGGCGGCGGTGTTCGGCAAGGTCGGCGTCGCCTTCGGGGCCGGCTTCATTCTCGGGCCCGCGGTCGGCGGCCTGCTCGGCGGCTCCGATCCCCGGCTGCCGTTCTGGGTCGCGGCGGGCTTGAGCTTTGCCAATACGCTGTACGGCTTTTTGATCCTGCCGGAATCGCTGCCGCCGGATCGGCGCGCCCGGTTTCGATGGCGAAGCGCCAATCCGCTGGGTGCGCTCGGTTTGCTGCGTTCCGACCGGGTTCTCACCGGTCTGTCGATGGTGAATTTCTTTGCCCAACTGGCGCATGTGGTTCTGCCCTCGACCTTCGTGCTCTATGCGACCTATCGATATGGTTGGGATGCGAGGACCGTCGGCCTGACGCTCGCCATGGTCGGGATCTGCGCGATGGTGGTGCAGGGCGCTGCGATCGGGCCGATCGTCACGCGCCTCGGCGAACGCCGGGCGCTGCTTCTGGGGCTCGGCTTCGGCGCCGTCGGCTTTCTGATTTTCGGCGCGGCGCCCAATGGCGCGCTGTTTTGGCTCGGCATTCCCGTGATGGCATTGTGGGGCGTCTCGGGGGCGGCGATCCAGGCGCTGATGACGCAATTGGTCGCGCCGGACCAGCAGGGCCGGTTGCAGGGCGCGACCACCAGCGTGCAAAGCGTTTCCCAGTTGCTGGGACCGTTTCTGTTCACGCTGACTTTTGCCTATTTCATCGGCGCGCAGGCGCCATTGAAATTGCCGGGCGCGCCGTTCCTGCTGGCCTCGGCGCTGTTGGTGCTGGCGTTCGTGATCGCGGTGCGTGTGCTATCGCGCCGCGCGGCGGTGCGCTTGTCGTAGCACGCCACGATCAGATCGCCCGCGCGCTCATGCCGGCGCTCTGAAACTCATCAGCGTGCGGGTCTTGTAATCATAGAACTTGCCGGTCTCGGTCCAGGAAGGCGCGCACATCGGCACGATGAATTCCGCGGCCTGGTCCGGCGTGTCGAGCGTCAACGGATCTTCGCCGGGAAACACGGTCGCGCGCATCCGCGTCCGGATCGGGCCGGGATTGAACAGGTTGACGCGGATCGGCGTGGTGGCGGTCTCATGGGCCCAGACCCGCACCAGCGTCTCGAGTGCTGCTTTCGAGGCGGCGTAGGGACCGAGATAGGCGTTGGCCTTGTTGGCCGCACCCGAGGTAACGAACACCGCGCGGCCGGCGTCGGACTTCCGGAGCAACGGCTCCATGCAGCGGATCAATTGAAAGTTCGCCGTCACATTGACGGCCATCACGTCGTTCCACGGCTTTAACTCGATGTGGCCGAGCGGCGAGGAGGGGCCGGCGACACCGGCATTGCCGACCAGGATGTCGAGCTTGCCATGACGTTCATGCAGCGCCGCGCCGAGGCGGGCGATGCCGTCGAAGTCGGTCAGGTTGAGCGGCACCAGTGTCGCACTGCCGCCGTCCTTGCGGATCTCGTCGTCGAGCTCCTCGAGCCCGCCTTGCGTTCGCGCCACCGCAATCACATGCGCGCCGGCCTTCGCCAGCGCCCGCGCGGTGGCATAGCCGATGCCGCGCGAGGCACCGGACACGAGAGCGATACGGGAGGCGAGGGGCAGGGTCATGATCGCATTACTTTCGTCATGCCCGGGCTAAAGCGCGAAGCGCGTCTTCGCGCAGATGTGCCGGGCATCCACGTTTTTGCGGCAGGGTTTTACAGACGTGGATGGCCGGGACAAGCCCGGCCATGACGAAAAAAGTGACCGCTAGTTGCGTTAACTCGCCTCCGCCAGCAGCGACAACTGCCGCGGTTGCGGCTCGGCCTGGGTCATGTCGGTGAGCGGGGTGGGGTAGTCGCCGGTAAAGCAGTGATCGGTGAATTTCGGATGCGCGGGATCGCGGCCGGGCTCGCCCATGGCGCGATAGATGCCGTCGACCGACAGGAACGCCAGCGTGTCGGCGCCGATCAACTGGCGCATCTCTTCGAGGTTGTGGGTCGCAGCCAAAAGCCCGGTGCGATCGGGCGTATCGATGCCGTAATAATCCGGATGGGTGATCGGCGGCGAGGCGATGCGGAAATGCACCTCGCGCGCGCCGGCGTCGCGCATCATTTTCACGATCTTCTTCGAGGTGGTGCCGCGCACCAGCGAATCGTCGATCAGCACGATGCGCTTGCCCTCGATCGCCGCGCGGTTGGCGGAATGCTTCATGCGCACGCCGAGTTCGCGCACGCTTTGGGTCGGCTGAATGAAGGTGCGGCCGACATAGTGATTGCGGATGATGCCGAGTTCGAACGGCACGCCGGATTCCCTGCTATAGCCGATGGCCGCGGGCACGCCGGAATCCGGCACCGGCACCACCACATCGGCCTCGACATGGCTCTCGCGGGCGAGTTCGGCGCCCATCGCCTTGCGCACATCATAGACCGAGCGGCCGCCGACGATGGAATCCGGGCGGGCGAAATAGATGTATTCGAAGATGCAGGGCCGCGGCGGCATCGGCGGAAACGGCTTGTGGCTTTGGGTGCCGTGCTCGTCGAACACCACGACTTCGCCGGGATTGATGTCGCGGATGTATTTCGCGCCGATGATGTCGAGCGCGCAGGTTTCCGACGCGAGTATAGGACAGCCGTCGAGTTCGCCCAGCACCAGCGGCCGGATGCCGAGCGGATCGCGCGCGCCGATCAGCTTCTTGTTGGTCATCGACACCAGCGAATAGGCGCCTTCGATGGCGCGCAAGGCTTCGATGAAGCGGTCGATCAAGCGGTTGCGCTTGGACTGCGCGACCAGATGCAGGATGACTTCGGTGTCGGTGGTGGATTGCATCATGGCGCCGTTGCGCACCAGTTCGCGTCGCAAGGTCAGCCCGTTGGTGAGATTGCCGTTGTGGCCGACCGCGAACCCGCCGGCATTGAGCTCGGCGAACAGCGGCTGCACGTTGCGCAGGATGGTCGCACCTGTCGTGGAGTAGCGGACGTGGCCGACGGCGGTGTTGCCGGGAAGGCGCTCGATCACCTCGCGGCGGGAGAAGGTGTCGCCGACGAGGCCGAGCCGGCGTTCACTGTGAAATCGGGTGCCGTCGAAGGAGACGATGCCGGCGGCCTCCTGGCCGCGATGCTGAAGTGCGTGCAATCCGAGTGCGGTGATGGCGGCGGCCTCGGGGTGGCCGAAGATGCCGAACACGCCGCATTCCTCGCGCAGCGTGTCGCCCTCCAGATCGGAATCCAGCAAATCGAGATCAGGCAGACCGAGGTTCGGATCGCCGAGGTTCAGATCGCCGAGATCCAGATCGCTTTGTGCGACGTCTCCGGAAGGGCTCTGTATCTCGTCCATCGCGCCTCTCTTCTGGCCTGGTATCAACGTGCTGCGGGCTTCTCGATCAGCTTTTTCAGGCTGTCGCGGGCAGGCTTGCTGTAGCCATCACCGGTCGCCGGCGCTGCCGCCGGGTCGGTGTCAGTTTGTTCATCTTCTGGTTTATTCTTCTTGAATCTCTTCAAGATGGTGTTCTCGGGGTCATCCGGCAAGAGCGACATCAGCCAATCCCCGGTTCCCTGCAGCACCACCCGGGACTTCGCCCCCGTCACCCAATCCGGCCGCTGCTTGTCCGGCACCAGCCAGCTGAAAAACATGAAGGCGACGACCACGATCAGGAGACCACGCGCCAGCCCGAACAGGAATCCGAGCGTGCGATCGAGCGCACCGATCCGGGAATCCAGGATCATGTCGGAAATCCGCACGGTGATGATGGAGACCACGATCAGGGTCGCGATGAACACGCCGACGACCACGACCACGCTGGCGACCGTATCGTTGTTGAAATAGGTCTTGGCGGTCGGCAGCAGTTTTCCGAACGCATACAGCGTGACCAGCGCCGCGGTGCCCCAGGCCGCGATGGAGAGGATTTCGCGCATGAAGCCGCGCACCATCGCGAGCAGGCCGGAGATCAGCATCACGGCGAGCAGGACGAGATCGAGTATCGTTATCGGCATCGGCTGGTCAGGTCCGCATCAAAGTACAAAACCGCAAATCGGCGTGGTCGGTGCCGCCCTAGGTGAGGGTCATACCGCCCGTCCCGCAAGGCTGGAAATCGGGTCACCCCCAAGCCGCGCGGGTTGTATAGTGCATGATCCCCAAAAGTGGAAACCGGCTAGCCTTCCTGACGCCGGAATCTGGCAGGTGTGGCATTTTTCTCCGGCGCGGCCTCCCGGTTGTCGCCCTTGTTTGCCTTGGGAGGCGCGCGGGCGGCGATATCCGCGACCAGGCTGGTCAATCCGCCGACGGTATTGAGCACCAGACCAGCGTCGCCGCCGGCATCGCCGCGCGCCGATTCGGGCAGCACGGCGCGGCCGAACCCGAGTTTGGCCGCTTCCTTGAGCCGCGCCGAGGTCTGTGCCACCGGCCGGACCGCGCCCGACAGCGAAATCTCGCCGAAATACACCGCATCCGTCGGCAGCGGCGCATTGACCAGCGACGACACCAAAGCGGCGGCCGCGGCGAGGTCGGCCGCGGGCTCCTGGATCCGCAGGCCTCCCGCGACGTTCAGATAGACGTCGTGGCCGGACAGCTTGACCCCGCAATGGGCCTCCAGCACCGCCAGCACCATCGACAGCCGGCTCGGATCCCAGCCCACCACGGCCCGGCGTGGCGTGCCGAGCGAGGTCGGCGCCACCAGTGCCTGCAATTCCACCAGCACCGGTCGTGTGCCTTCGATTCCGGCAAATACCGCCGTGCCCGGACTGCCGAGATCGCGCTCGGACAGGAACAATTCGGACGGATTGGAGACTTCGCGCAGGCCGAAACCCGTCATTTCGAACACGCCGATCTCGTCGGTGGGGCCGAAGCGGTTCTTCACCGCGCGCAGGATGCGGAATTGCTGCGAGCCTTCGCCCTCGAACGACAAGCACCGCATCGACCATGTGCTCGACGACACGGGGGCCGGCGATCTGGCCGTCTTTTGTCACGTGACCGACCAGGATGATCGCGGCGCCTGATTTCTTGGCAAATCGAATCAGCGCCTGCGCCGAGGCGCGCACCTGCGTCACCGTGCCGGGCGCGGATTCAACCGTGTCGGTCCACATGGTCTGGATCGAATCGATCACGATCAGGCGCGGCACCGCACCTTCCGACAAGGTCGAGACGATATCCTCGACCGAGGTTTCCGCGGCAAGCTGCACCGGCGCGTCGGCAAGGCCGAGACGCTCGGCGCGCAGCCGCACCTGCGCCACCGCTTCCTCGCCCGAAATGTACACCGCGCGATGGCCGGCCCGCGCCAGCAGGGAGGTCGCCTGCGTCAGAAGCGTCGACTTGCCGATGCCGGGATCGCCGCCGACCAAGAGCACCGAGCCCCTGACAAACCCGCCGCCGGTGACGCGATCGAGCTCGGCCATGCCGGAGGGCAGGCGCGGGGCCTCATGGCTCTTGCCGGTCAGGGTTTCCAGCGCGAACAGCCGGCCCTTGCGCCTCGAGCGGATCGAGACCGGCATCGTGGTGGCGCCGGTGGTATCTTCTTCCGCCAGCGTATTCCACTCGCCGCAGGATTCGCACTTGCCCGCCCAGCGGTTATACGCCGCGCCGCAGTTCTGGCAGACGAAAGAGAGGGTGTTTTTGGCCATGAAGGGGTGAGTCGCTTTCCGTGTAGGGCCGCGCTACATAGCACGAAATCCTAAAATGTTCCTATTTTGTTCCAAAAAAGCATACCGACCCCTTTCCATCCCGCCCGAGAGCGAGTGGTCCCCTTTTGATTTTGGGAGTTGTCCGTTTTGAAACCGGAGAGTGGGGCCGTCCGTAAGTCCTAAAAGCGGACGGCCCCTGCCGACCACTTCCAATTGCCCTGCCTCAACAGAAGCCATAGCCGACAACACAGCTACGGCTTAGCCTTCCCGCCGGTTTCAAAGAGGCCGCCTCAGTTGGCGGCCTCCTCGTCATCAATTCCGGCAACGGATTGCGTCGCCTCCAAAGCATGGATCAGCCGGCATACGCCTTGTCGAGATCGGCGATGACGATCTTTTGCATTTTCATCATGGCCTGCATGGCGCGGTCGGCTTTTTTGCGATCGGGATCGCTCAAATAGCGGCCAAGCGCCGTGGGCACCACCTGCCAGGACAGGCCGAATTTGTCCTTGAGCCATCCGCATTGCGATTCCTTGCCGCCGTCGGCGGTCAGTTGGCTCCAGAAGTAGTCGACCTCTGTCTGGGTCTCGACGCTGATGAAGAAGGAGATCGCCTCGTTGAACCTGAATTTGGGGCCGCCATTCAGTGCGTGAAACCTCTGTCCCTCGAGTTCGAAGGTCGCCATGAAGTCATTGACGGTTTCGACTCTGGCATTGGGAAACACCGATTTGTAGAAGGCGACAGCCTCGGGGACGTTGTTGTCGAGCCAGAGGAACGGCGTGATGGAAGTCATGTCGGATATCCTTGTGGGTTGAGTTCGCAGGACGAATGGGAGGGCGGGAGTCCGACAGGGGACCTGATTTTTTTCGGCCGATTTCGCAGGAAAGGCATGACCCGCCGAAACATGTCCGGGTCGCTCCGCAAATCAGTCAGGCATCCCGAAAAACTGTGTCGCGAAGCACTCGACGTCCGCCCAGGACTGCGCCAGATGCAGGGCGCCCGCGTCGCGCAGCTTCAGGTCATGGCCGGCGCGAATATGACTGGCGGCGCACAGTCCGACCGCGGTCATGCCCGCTGCGACCGCAGCCTGGATTCCGCCCGCGCTATCCTCGATCACCAGGCATTGATCCGGTTTTACGTCGAGCTTGCCCGCGGCAAACAGAAAAATGTCCGGATGGGGTTTTCCGCGCGCGACCATATCGGCGCTGAAAACCCGACCGCTGAATTCCGCTTCCAATGCCAGCACCGAAAGACACAGCTGCAGACGATCGATCGAACTGGACGATGCGATGCATCGGGGAAGGTGAGAAAAACGTTTGATAAAACGGCCGGCCCCATTCACTTCTTTCAAATCGGCCCGGAACCTGTCCAGCGTCGCACGTTTGAGCGTGCCGGAAAAATCTTCAGGTAGCGGCTTTCCAATGGCCGCTTCAATCTCGGCGATGGCTTCATCCCACCTTCGGCCGGAATAGCGGTCAAGCGCCTGGTCGAGCGTGGTCGAATGCCCGAGTTGAGTGACGATCTCAGCCAGAACGGTATTCGCGATGGCTTCGCTGTCAGCGATCACGCCGTCGAAGTCGAAAATCAATGCGCCCACTTTTTCAATTCCAGGAGAAGTTTGCTTCGCACGGTTGATAGGCGGCCCGGCAATAAAATGCACTTGAGCAACCGAAGCCAGTGGAACACTTTCTGTTGCAGCTTGTATCAGCCGCTCGGCGCGCGCGTGTTCGGATGCCGGACCTTAATTCACTGGTGCGCTCCACAAAGCATCGAACAGCATGGAAAGCCCCGCCGCAATCATGATCCCGTCCATCAACAGCCGGAACACGTTGGCATCGAGCCGCAGCACAAAACGCTTGGCGATGAAGGCGCCGAACATCAGCGATGAGCCGGCGATCAGGCCCTTCAGCGCGACATCCGGCGTCAGCGCGCCGAAGCGCTGAAAGGTCACCGATTTGCTTAAATAAAGACCCAGCGAACTCGCCGCTTCGGTGGCGAGGAAAGCGCCCCTGGTGAGGCCGTAGAACAGAAACAGCGGCACGCTCAACGGCCCGGTCGATACCACGATGCCGGTGAGATAGCCGATTCCCGCGCCGCCGATCGCCAGATGCCAGAGCGAGAATTTGAGGTCATGCCGGGCCAGCCAGTGCCGCACCGGCACCATCGCGATCAGAAACAGGCCGATCGCAATATCGACTGATTGCGAGGGCAGCGCCAAAAGAGTGCGGGCGCCAAGCGCCGCGGCCGGGATGCCGGGAATCGAGTAGGCGGCGCAGGCGCGCCAGTCGACCTCGCGCCACCAGGCGAGGATCCGCGACAGGTTGGCCATCACGGCGGCGACCGCCATGATCGGCACGGCTTCTTTCGGTCCGTATTGATAGACCAGCACCGGCATCAGCATGATCGACGAGCCGGTGCCGACGATGCCCGAGATGGTGCCGGCGACCAGCCCGACCAAGAGGACGAAGAGGAAGCTCAAGGGTTTCGTTTCCGTGGATTCGATAGGACATTGAAATCGCCATCGCGGCGCGTTGGCTCTTCGCAACGAAAGAGTAAATGCGCAAGGGCGTAAACTCGTAAACGGTCTTGTAATGGCTTGCCGGAGTCCGCTTTGGACCAGCAAGCTGCCGTCGCTCGCCGCGGACGGCACTCCGGGCATTTGCCGATATCGGTAGTCAAAGGGTTTGCGAGGGTTGAATGATTCTCCGGACCCTTGGAGAGGCAAGCTCCTAAAAACTCAAGCGGTACCGATGACCACGCAAAAGTGGAGCACAAGACCGCATGCATCAGTGCCCACTCAAAACCAGCGTCTTGATGGGAAGCACCAGGGCTTGGATCCGCAACAGCATCGCGTGAACGATCCCGACCGCGTCGACGGCATGTAATACAAAACCCTTGAAAGCGCCGGTTTCCTTTGAGGCAATCAGATCGTGGTTGCTGGTGTAGGCGTTGACGATGCATCTGCTTCCGGGTGTGACGCCATCGAGGCCGCCCTCATAGATTGGCTCAAGGAATGCGAGAATGGTGCCGGGAGCTTGTACTCCATTCCGCAATGCAAGCCATGCCCCGAGAAGTACCCGGTCGGGCTGTCCGTTTGCAGAGTTGCACAAAGCTGGAACCTGGGCGATGTGGTCATGAGACGCATAGATAAATATTGCAGATGTGCCCGGTGATCACCGGGAAGGCCCCGTGGCACCCTGAACGGAAGTAGGGTAAACCCGGCTCATGCCGAAGGGGGACCAGTCTCGTTTGTTTCCGACTCGACGAAATTTTCCAATCGATGCCAAACGCTAAATGTCTAAACCAGGAATTTGTTGAATAAATGGATTGCCAGATGATGCCTGGGTCAGACTTTAAATCAATCTACCCTACTCGGGATTGCAGGTGCGTTAGTTGGCGAAAGGATTTCCGATGTTCTTGGGTTTGATTTCCTCAGTATTGGATCGGCTTTGGGGATTATTCTCGGGGCAGCATTTTTTTTCATTGGCTGGCGGCAGCTTCAGCCGCCGTAAGCGGATGGTCATGACGCTCCAACACCGGCTGATAGATCATTGGCGGGCTTCGAATGCCTTTCGTCGTAAAACGCCGCGTCGCCCATGGATCGCAACTTTGTCTCGGAGAGCAACCAGCGAATGACATCTACATCCGAAGTACCCCCTCCCGCCAACACCATCACTTTGCGCCCGATTCCAATGATCATGTTTGGATCACGCTGGCTGCAATTACCGCTCTATCTCGGACTGATCGTCGCCCAAGGCGTTTATGTTGTGCTGTTTCTCAAAGAGCTCTGGCATCTCATCATACACTCATTCGATTTTTCCGAACAGCAAATCATGTTGGTCGTCTTGGGACTTATAGACGTGGTCATGATTTCAAATCTCTTGTTGATGGTCATTGTCGGCGGCTATGAGACCTTCGTGTCGCGAATGAACCTCGCGGGGCATCCGGACGAACCGGAGTGGCTCAGCCACGTAAACGCCGGTGTCCTGAAGATCAAACTGGCGATGGCGATTATCGGGATCTCCTCCATTCATTTGCTGCGAACTTTCATCGAGGCGGGCAACTCGGTGGCGCCGGCCGCACCACCGATTACACCGAAGCCGGCGTGAAGTGGCAGACGATCATCCACGTGGTATTCATTTGTTCGGCGATTGGCATTGCATATGTGGATCGCATTTCGAATGGATTGATTGCTGCAGCGAGCAAACGTACCAATGCCCACGAGCCCTAAACGAACGGTGCACAACGGGCTCGAGCACCCCTTACGTTCGCTTGCAGCCGATCGCGTTTTTGGCGTTGCCGGAAAAACGAATTTGTTGAAGCGATTCAAGCTGATGCTACCTGTCCAGTCCCTTTCGCAAAAATATTCCCGTTCTCTTTTGACCCAAATCACCTGCATATCCCTCGCCATCCCGGCCCACACAAAAGGGGCGTTTCGCGATCGTCACGGACGTAGGGCAGGGGATGCGATGGACGCGGCATGTCAAAGACGAATGACGTTGCTTGCGGACGGCGAAGTCGTGTGGTCCTGACGCCCCGACGCTGGCGTCAAGTTGGCGGAAAGATACTTCCGCTGACGACGGTGGCAAACAAGCCCGGTCACCGGGGAGAGCTCGAAATAAGCCGTTAAAACCATTGCGTGCGGGAATGCCGGGTGATCCGGTGGACCTGTGGTGACTAACGCGCGTGCTTACTACCAATACACGCGCGGCTGCGGGTGCAACGGGCACCCGGCATTCCCCGCTCCCCCTTGGGGTAGCGCCACGCCCTTTGTCGGGCGAAGGATTTCAGCAACAACTCGGGCGCTATCCGCGCCGCGGGAATGCGAAGCTGTATCTCCGTCATTGCGAGCGTAGCGAAGCAATCCATTCTTTCCTACGCGGCTACATGGATTGCTTCGCTTCGCTCGCAATGACGGCAAGGTCTCTGTGCTCGCAATGACGGCTGGAGAAACGCGCTACCGCAACACGATCCACGCCGGGGCATGGTCGCTGGCGCCTTCCTCGCCGCGCAGCTTGCGGTCGACGCCGGCCTTGATCAGCCGCGGCGTCAGCGCCGGGCTCAGCAAGAGATGATCGAGCCGCAATCCCGCGTCGCGCGGCCATCGGTTGCGTTTGTAGTCCCAGAACGTGAACATCGGTTTTGACGGATGCTTCTCGCGGATCGCATCACACCAGCCTTGCGCCACCAGCGACTTGAACGCCGCGCGGCTCTTCGGCTGGATCAACGCATCCTTGTCCCACGACCGCGTCGGATAAATATCGAGCTCGGTGGGCGCGACGTTGTAGTCGCCCGCCAGCACCACGGGAATGTCCTGCTTCAGGAATTTCGCGGCATGCAATCGCAGCCGCTTGAACCATGCGAGCTTGTAGTCGAATTTCGGGCCGGGCTGCGGATTGCCGTTCGGCAGATAAATGCTGGTGACGATGATGCCTTTGACGGCGGCTTCGATATAGCGCGCCTCGCGATCGTCGCGATCGCCGGGCAATTCGGTCCTGATCAGCACCGGCTCGGCCTTGCGCGCCAGGATGGCGACGCCGTTCCAGGTCTTCTGGCCGCGCCAGACCGCGCCGTAGCCTGCCTGGTTGATGGCGCGAAGCGGAAAATCCTGATCGGCAGCTTTCAGCTCCTGCAGGCACACGATGTCGGGTTTTGCCTGAGCCAACCATCGAAGCAGGTTCGGCAGGCGCCGGTTGACATTGTTGATGTTGAACGTGGCGACCTTCATGCCCTGATTGAGAAGTCGTCAGGCCGGTATCGGGGGTGGCTGTTCCGGTATCGGGGGTGGCTGTTCGGTGGCCGCCGCGCCGCCCTTGTAGACCCGCGCATAACGCGGCCCGAGGCTGCTCAGAACTTCGTATCCGATGGTGCCGAAATGGTGCGCCAGTTCGTCGACGGTGATGCCCTCGCCAATCAGGGTCACCATATGGCCGCGCCGCGCGGCGTTCTTGTCGAGGTCGGTGACGTCGATGGCCATCAGATCCATCGAGATGCGCCCGGCCACCGGGCAGCGCTTGCCCGCGACTATCACCTCCGCGCTGCGGGTGCCGTCGACGCCGCCGGCAGCCCGGAAATAACCGTCGGCATAGCCGGCGGAAACAATCGCCAATTTAGTCGGTCGCCGTGTGGTCCAGGTGCCGCCGTAACCGACGCTTTCGCCTTTGTCGAGATTGCGGATCTGCACAATGCGGGCCTTCAGCTCGACGACCGGCTGCATCGGATTGTCGGCTTCCGGTGTCGGGTTGACGCCGTAAAGGGCTGCACCCGGGCGCACCACGTCGAACTGGAACGCCGCGCCCAGAAAGATGCCGGAGGAATTCGACAGCGAGGCCGGCACGCCGGAAAAAAGACTGGCGATCTCGCGGAAGGTGGCGAGCTGCTTGGCGTTGAGCGGATGATTGAGGCTCTCGGCGCAGGCGAGGTGGCTCATGACCATGGTGATGCCATGGTCGCCGGCATTGATCCTGGGAACGATACCTTGTGCCTCTGTGATGGTGAGGCCCAGCCGGTTCATGCCGGTGTCGATGTGAATGGCAGCACCCCCGGCCCAGCCGGAGCGCCGGCAAAACACGTCCCATTCGGCCAACTCATTGAGATCGCCGATCACGGGTTTGGCGTCGATCTTGGCGTAAGCATCGCCGCTATTCGGGAAAAAACCATCGAGTACATAGATGGTCGCCGTCGGCAGCGCGGCACGGGCGGCGTGCGCTTCACCCAGCGTGGCGACGAAAAACGTCTTGCAGCCGGCGCCGGCGAGTGCGCGCGCGACGGGATCGACCCCGCAACCATAGGCGTCCGCCTTGATCACGCCGGCGCATTCGGCCGGCACCGCGGTTTTCTCAAGCTTGCGCCAGTTTGCGACGATGGCGTCGAGGTCGACCGTCAGCACGCCGTTGGCGGTGGCAAGCGACGCCGCCAGATTGGCTTCGGGCGACAGCACGGTGCCTGGCGGGACCAGTTTCGGGTCGGAGACGATGTTCATGCCGCACTTTACGCGCGGGCCAGCGGCGGTTCAACCGGGCAGGGCGGGTTAGTAGGTCCGCTCCGGCAGGTGGCCTTCCTGCGCGAGATCGCTGAACCGGGTAAACTGGCCCTCGAACGACAGTTCGACCATGCCGGTCGGACCATGGCGCTGCTTGCCGATGATGACTTCGGCCTTGCCGTGCACCAGCGACATGTCGAGCTGCCATTTTTCGTATTCGGGGGTGCCGATGCGCGGCTCCTTGTTGGCGAGGTAGTATTCCTCGCGGAACACGAACATCACGACGTCGGCGTCCTGTTCGATCGAGCCGGACTCGCGCAGATCGGACAATTGCGGGCGCTTGTCGTCGCGGCTTTCGACCTGACGCGACAGCTGCGAGAGTGCGATCACCGGAACGTTGAGTTCCTTGGCCAGCGCCTTCAGGCTGGTGGTGATCTCGGTGACTTCCTGCACGCGGTTGTCGTTGCCACGCTTGCCCGAGCCTTGCAGCAGTTGAATATAATCGACCACGACCAGGTCGAGGCCCTTCTGCCGCTTCAACCGGCGGGCGCGCGCGGTCAATTGCGAAATCGACAGGCCGCCGGTTTCGTCGACATAAAGGGGCAGGGACTGCAGTTCGATGGAGTAGTTGCGGATTTTCTCGAAGTCGGCCTCGGTAATGCCGCCGCGGCGGATCGAACTCGACGCGATACTGGTCTGTTCGGCGAGAATACGGGTGGCAAGCTGTTCGGCCGACATTTCGCAGGAGAAGAAGCCGACGATGCCGCCATTGACCGACTTCATGGTGCCGTCAGCCTGCACTTCGGCGCGATGTGCCTTGGCGATGTTGTAGGCGATGTTGGTCGCAAGCGCGGTTTTGCCCATGCCGGGACGGCCGGCGATAATGATGAGATCGGAGGGCTGCAGGCCGCCCATCTTGATGTCGAGATCGCGCAGGCCGGTGGCAATGCCCGACAGCTTGCCGTCGCGCTGAAACGCTTTGGCCGCCATATCGACCGCGACGGTGAGGGCCTGGGCAAACCGCTGGAAGCCGCCATCGTAGCGGCCGGTCTCGGCCAGTTCGTAGAGCCTGCGCTCGGCATCCTCGATCTGCGCCCGCGGGGCAAAATCCACCGGCGCATCGAACGCGACATTGACCATGTCGGTGCCGATGCCAATCAGGTCTCGACGCTGTGCCAGCTCGTAGATGGTGCGGCCATAATCCTGCGCATTGATGATGGTGGTCGCTTCCGCGGCGAGCCGAGCGAGGTATTGGCCGACCGTCATGCCCGCCCCGAGGTCGGTTTCGGCCGGCACGAAGGTCTTCAGCGTGACCGGAGTTGCGACCTTGCCCATCCGGATCAGGCTGCCGGCGGTCTCGAAGATGGTCTGGTGGATCGGTTCGAAGAAGTGTTTCGGCTCCAGGAAGTCCGACACCCGATAAAACGCGTCATTGTTGACCAGTATCGCGCCCAGCACGCTCTGTTCGGCCTCGATATTGTGCGGTGCGCTCCGATAGGCCGGAGTTCCCGCGTCGGGAGCGAGCTTGAGAACGTTCGAATCAAGTGGAGCCATGGTCAGGATTGGTTCTTTGGATTTTGTCGGATGCGGGGCGCGATAGAGCGCCACTCTCGCGCGGAACGGAAGCAGCAACGCGCCTTATGCCCGATTCACACAATGCAGTGTGTGAATCCTGACCCAGCCGCACATTGGCGCTTGACCGATATCGGCTGTTGTCGCGCGTCGCACGATGGACAGCGGAAGGAAATTTGGGCGCGGGCTGAACCTTATTCGCGCGCCGGCCTACTCAATCCAAGGGCAGCGAACCTCCCGGGCCGCCGCCTGGCGCTTCATCAAATCAGGATGAGATAGATCAGCGCGATCAGGGCAGCGGCGACGCCGGTGACGATCAAGGCATAGTCGGTGATGATGTCGCCCCGGGAACCGAACGTTGGATGTGTTTTCTGGGCCATTTCGGTGATTTACCCCAAGGCCCGCGGGTCTTTTGTGAAGCAGGTCACATCCGGCGGGTTTTCTTTACGGCAGGGTCGCCCGGAACGGGTCGGCGGCTTCCGGGTTGATAACAGGGCCGGCGGATGCCGGCTTAGGCAAGGACAGGCGATGGGTCAGCAACTTCAGCCATGGCATTCCGGAAAATCCCGGCATTCCGGAGAATCCTGGCGGTCGGGAAACGGCGAAAGACGTTGGCTGTCGATGCTGGTCGATGCCATGGAGGAATTTTCCCGGCCCGATATTCGTAGCTTGCCGTGCCATCCGTCGCTGCTGGTCGCGGTGCGCGCCCAGCTGGCGCGTCCGGTATCATCTGGTGCGCTTGGCGCATCCCGTTTCAGCCTGCGAAACTAGATCCCGAAAAACAGATCGTGCCCGTTTCATTCACCGGCGATTTGCAGCCGCGGCGGTCTGCCGCGCTCGATCCCGCGCAGCTTGGCTTCCTCAAGCGCGATGTAGTCGCGCGTCATCGGCACAACGCCCTGGCGCTTGGTGATCTGGATTTGAAAGTTCATCATGTTCTGCTTGCGGAACGACATTTCCGAGCATGCCAGATAGAATTCCCACATCCGCGCGAAGCGCTCGTCATAGAGCCGCACCGCTTCCTCCCGCCGCGCCATGAAACGCTCGCGCCAGGCCTTGAGCGTCTCGGCGTAATGCAGCCGCAGGATTTCGATGTCGCACACCAGAAGTCCGGCGCGTTCGATCGCGGGCATCACTTCGGAGAGTGCGGGGATGTAGCCGCCAGGGAAAATGTATTTCGCAACCCAGGGGTTGGTGACATCGGGTCCGTCCGAGCGGCCGATCGAGTGCAATACCATGACGCCGTCATCGGTCAGAAGCTCGGCGCAGCGCCTAAAATAGGTCTCGTAGAAGTCGACGCCGACATGCTCGAACATCCCGACCGATACGATGCGATCGAAGGGGCCTGGAATGTCGCGATAATCCTCGAGCAAGAACTTTGCCGACCGCGCCAGATTCCTCTCGGCGGCGCGGGCATTCGATACCTGCAATTGTTCGGTCGAGAGCGTGACGCCGGTGACATTGGCGCCGGTCATTTCGGCCAGATACAGTCCAAGGCCTCCCCAGCCGGAGCCGATATCGAGCACGCGGTCGCCGCGCTCGATCAACAGCTTTGCGGCGAGATGGCGCTTCTTGGCGAGCTGGGCATCGTCGAGCGTTGCGTCCGGCGTTTCGAAGTAAGCGCAACTATACTGCTTGTCGGCGTCGAGGAAGAGGGAATAGAGCCGCCCGTCGAGGTCGTAGTGTCGCGCCACATTGTTTCTCGAACGAGGGCGCGGGTTGAACTGCTGGGCGTGCCTGACCAGATAACGCAGCCACCATTGCAGCTTGGCCCAGCGCGGCAATATTTCGGGTTGATCCAGCAGGATCGCCAGCGCATCGGCGATCGAGCCTTCCTCGACGACGAAAGTGCCTTCCATGTAGATTTCGCCGAGCGCCAGTTCCGGGTTGAGCAGAACCCGGCGTTCGGCTTCGGTGGTCAGGAATCGCACGGCGACCGGTGTTCCGGTGCCGTCGCCACAACTAAATTCTGCCCCACTCGCGGTCGTAAATCGCATCGTGCCGCGGCGGATGAACTGCTTCAGGAAGTAACGCAACAAACGATCCATCGAAACCACCACCTAAGCGATCCCGTAGAGGCGAAATACTTGTTGTTATACCCGACGGAATGGTCCCCAGCTGTACGCCTTGAACATCATAGTGGCGGCGGTCGGGATGCGCTAGTGCGCTGTACACAAAGCGGATATTCCGAAATATGACAGTTGTGCTGTTTGGCGATGAGCGTGCTTCCATTCGCGGGATAATGGGCTAAAAGGTGACTGCCGCCATCAGCCTCGGATTAGGGTGCTGGAGCGGTTTCCGCATCTGGAGAACAAGAATGTCGAGCCGAGCGCTCAGTTTAGCGGCGGTGATGTTTCTGATCGGCTGCCTCGCGGCAGCTTCGGCGCAGGCGGAAAATCTCGACGCCGGCAAGAGCCCTTCCCAGATTTTCGCAGGCACTTGTTCGGAATGCCACAAGAGTTCGCGCGGTCTCCTGAGGAAGGTCCCTGCGGGGTCCCTGCCGGGCTTTCTGCGACAGCACTACACCACCGGCGGCCAAATGGCGGCGGTGCTCAGCGCCTACCTGATCGCCAATGGGGCGGCTGACAGGCGCCCGCCCCCGCCCGACGGACAGCCCAAGCCCGGCACGGATGCCAAGCTGGGCACGGATGCCAAACCCGACGAAACCAAGCCCGCTGATCAGGTCGACCGCCGGGGCCGCAGGCGGCTGGTGCGACCGGGGGAGGCGCCGGACGCAGCCAAACCGGCGGACGAGCAGACTCCGGCTCAATCGGCAGGCGAGCGCGGCCCGGATGGCCGCAAATCGGCGGCCAAGCTAAGGCGCGGCAGGCCGGGCGACGAAGAACTGCCCAAAACCGATGCTGCCAAGACCGACACATCAAAGACCGACACTTCAAAGACCGATACTCCAAAGACCGACACTGCCAAGACGGACGCGTCCAAGACGGATGCCGCC
Source organism: uncultured Pseudomonadota bacterium (assembly GCA_963727225.1). Taxonomy (GTDB): domain Bacteria; phylum Pseudomonadota; class Alphaproteobacteria; order Rhizobiales; family Xanthobacteraceae; genus Bradyrhizobium. Next base: position 459,024 of record CAVSFN010000017.1, read on the forward strand.
AAGACGGATGCCGCGAAGACCGATGCCGCCAAGGATGAGCCTTCCAGGGGAGAGCCGGCCAAGGACGTCAAGCCGTCGAGCGAAACCGCCAAAGGCGAGGACAGCAAACCCGAGGGCACCAAACCGTCGGGCGAAGACAGGTCTGAAGCCTCTAAGGAAGCCGCCAAGATCGATGCACCAAAGGCGACGGGGGAGGCTCCGTTATTGCGGGCCGATCCGGTTCCCCCCGTTACGCCTGCGCCGGCCGCTGCTCCGGCCCCGCCCGCGGCGGCTTCCAGTGCAGCTCCCGAACGGGCCCCGGAGCCCCCGGCACCCGCTGCGCCGTCTGCGCCGCCATCAGTGACGGCTTCGGCGCCGCCGCCAGCCCCGGCCGGACCACCGGCGCCGCCGATCTCTCAATAGGTTCTTGCAAACGGTCCTCCCGCAGGAGAACTTGACCATTATTAGAGCATTACTCTAGAGTACTAATCTAGGAGACGATCATGGCCGTCGGGGTTCGACAGGATTTACTGGCCGCGGGATTGGCGGTGTTTGATCGCGACGGCTTTGAAGGCGCGACGGTGGCGGCCATTCGCACCCGGGCGCGAGCCTCAAACGGCAGTTTCTTCCATTGCTTCGGATCGAAGAAGGAGCTGGCCGGCACCCTTTTTCTGGAAGTGCTTGGGAGCTATCACGCGGCGATACTCGCCGCGATCGACCCCGCCTTGGGCGCGCACGACGGCATCAGTCGCCTGATCCACGCACATCTCGACTGGGTGGTGAACAACCGGCGCGAGGCGCGCTATCTGTTCGAGATTTCCCGCAGCGAATGGACCGAAGAGGTTCGCGAGGCGCAGCGCACCCAGAACTCGCGCCTCGCCGACGGCATCGAGAGCTGGCGCGCGCCGCTGATCGCGCGCGGCGAATTATTGCCCATGACTGCCACGCTGTTTTTCAGCCAGATCATCGGACCTGCGCAGATTTTCTGCCGCGCGTGGTTGTCGGGTCGCGACCGTTCCGATCCACGGCTTCAGGCCGAGGTTCTGATTGCCTGCGCCATCCGGGCCCTGGTCGCTTCGGAAGTCGTAGCGAAAGCCGCAGGCACGCCATGACCGCCAAACCCGACTTGAAACCCGATTTGGATTTCGCGCCCATCGCCAAACGAATCCGCGAAGGCGTCGGCCTGCAAGGGTTCATGACCCATATCGGAGCAGAGCTTTCCGAACTGGCGCGCGGGACATGCACGCTGGCGGTCGATCGGCGGCCGGAGTTGTTGCAGCAGCACGGCTTTTTCCACGGTGGCGTTACCGCCTTCCTGGTCGACAATGCGACGACGATCGCTGCCGCAACGTCGCGCGGCCAACCGGCGCTCACGGCAGAATACAAACTGAACTTGTTGTCGCCGGCGTCCGGGGAACGCCTGATCTGCCGTGCGCGCGTGATCAAGCCCGGACGTCAGGTCGCGGTTGTTGCCGCCGACGTCTTTTGCGTGATCGACGGGGTTGAGAAGCACACCGCAACCGCATTGGCCTCGATTGCGATGCTCGCAGAAAGCGTGTCGGCCAGAATTCCAAGCCCGGCCTGATCGGCCGGGCTTGGGCAGGTTCGATGCAGGACGCCCGTTACTTCTCGGACGCGGCTTCCGGCTGCGGCTCGTCGTCGTCGTGGCGCGCTTCGGGATCGAAGAATTCGCCGGCAGCGGCGAGCGCTTCGGCGGCGGCGTCCTGGTCTTCCTGACGGGTAGAGATGTCCTCGCCACGATTGATGCGTTCGGCCTCATCGGCACTTCGCGCGACCGTCACGGTGACGCCGACTTCGACTTCCGGATGCACGGCGATGGCGATCTTGTGCTTGCCGATGGTTTTGATCGGCGCGTCCAGCATAACCTGGCTACGGCTAATGGCGACGCCGTCGCTCTCAAACGACGTGATGATGTCGCGGACCGACACCGAACCGAACAGCTGGCCGGTTTCCGACGCCTGGCGCAACACGACGACGTTGCGGCCGTCGATCTTCTCGGCGACCTTGGTCGCCTCGCCCTTGGCCTGCAGGTTGCGGGCCTCGAGATCGGCTTTCATGCCCTCGAACTTGGCGCGATTGTCCGACGTGGCGCGCAGCGCCTTGCCGCGCTTCAACAGGAAATTGCGGGCAAATCCGTCCTTGACGCGGACGACTTCGCCCATCTGGCCGAGCTTGGCGACGCGTTCCAGCAAAATGACTTCCATATTCGTTCTCCTTTAAGTGATGTGCGTGGTGGAATTGGGTTGAAGCGTAGAACTCAGGGGGCGGGGATCGGCGGGGGCCTGCCCTGCAGGTAGCGTTGGCGTAGTCCGAAAACAGCATCGGCAAGGCCGAGGGCGGCGATGACGAGAACGGGCCAGCTGAAAACGATGACGACGGTGTAGGTGCAACTGAGCCAGAGCGCGCGGCTTTTCAGCGCCAGCGTCAACGTATGCAGGACCGCGAAGCCGGTAAACGCGTAGGCCATGATCAGGGCTGTGGCGACGATCAGTGCCAGGATCGCCAGCAATCCGCCGATAAAGCAAAGTGCAATGGCGACGAACAACAGGACGAGCGTCATCGGCGGCAGCGCCGTGCTTTTCAGATCGGGCCAGGGCCGGTGCAGCCGTCCTGAGGTGGCCGTGATTTTCGCGGCCAGCCAGAGATTGAGCGTCAACGTCAGCATCGCGAAGATCGCTGCCGCGGCCGGTGCGATGGTCACCAGAGCATTGATAAACTGCTCGATCTCGCCGGTCGAAGCCGCATCGCTGGAGACGATAATGCGCAGCAAACCCCGCCGCAGCGTGCCGGTGATAGTGTCGGCGTCAGTGCCAAGGGTGAGCAGTGCTGCCATCGTGGTCAATGCGGCAAAGCCGGTGACCCAGAGCAGGACGCGGCCGACCGGATACCATTCCAGATCGGGTGCCACGGGCGAAGCACCGTTACTCGACGAGATGCCGTTGGTCGCCGGCCGCCCCAGCAGCGCGAGATGCCCGAGCCAGCAGGCCGGCAGCGCGACCATGACGACGAAGGCGATACAATAGGGAAGGCCGAAGATCGCACCGAGACCGATCGCTGCGCCGATGCCGCCGATGATGGCGCTGAGCGGTCCCCATCCGATTGCGGCAACCATCAGCGGCAGCGGCGCCAGATAAAACAGCAGCAACGAGATCAGCGCGCCCGAGATGATCGAGGCGAACATCAGCGCCGACGCGCAGCCGGCCGCAATGGCTATGAGAACGATCGCGATCATCAGCTGTCCCGCTCCTTTCGAGCGGTTAGACGGGGGTCAGAAAATTCTGCCGCACCGCCAACAAGTTAGGTTATTCGGTGGTCGGTTCGTATCAGGATCGATGTCAGATACGGTCCACAAATGTTCACGGCGGCCACCGGCCGCCGCGCTTCGTTTAGACCATAGCTGGGGGTAAAATCAACGCCCAAAGCGCTGCGCCGCGCCCAATACCGGCTTGAAGGTTCCCGGCAAGGCGTGGCGATAGACCTTCCGGATTGTCGCAACAGATACGCCGGTAAACTGACTGACCAGTTCAATATCGACACCGCTGGCCAGATACCAAGAAATGCTGGTGTGGCGCAGCGTGTGACGAACAACCTTCATTCGAGGATCGCCCGTTTCCTGCCCAGCCGCCTTGACTACGGTTTCCCAGCCCTCCCGTGTCCGGCTTATGGGCCTGCTACGATAACCGTACTCATGGGCAACTCGTGTCTTGGATGAGGTTGACGACACCTCGATCCTCAAGACAGGGCACCCGGCCCGCTACCCTCTATCTCTCGCCTGGTTACCGGGCTCGCAGATGAGCCACCCGCTTCAGCGGGCTATCGCGCAGCGATTTAGTGCGTTGACCCAGACTGTGTAAAAACGCGGATGTTGGGGTTTGACAGCCGGCTGGCTCACGAAGGCCAGGCTATTCTCGGATCGCCTCGATCAAACCACCAACGCCCAGAATGCTGATTACCCTTTTCATGTTGTAGGCCAGAACGTGTAGCGCCATTTCGGTACCGACGTGCTTGAGTGTTTTCATCTGGAAGTGCGTCGATCCCATCCACGACTTTATCGTACCGAATGGATGCTCGACGGTCTGGCGGCGAAGGCGCATTTTCGTCGGGTTTCGATCGAGCCTCGCTTGCACGGCCTCAAGGACGGCTTCGTGCTCCCAACGTGAGATCCGTCGTTCTTTGCCTGTCGTGCACTGGCTTTTCAGCGTGCAGCCCTGGCACGCGTTGGTCCAGTAGCGCCGCAGTGTCTTGCCACCCTCTTCGTTGGTGTAGTGATAGATTAGCTGCTCACCGGCCGGACAAAGATAAACATCGTCTGTCGCGACATAGACGAAGTCTTGCTTGCCGAAGCGCCCTTTGACGTTGAGGCCAGAGGTTATCGGCTTCGGCAGATAGACAGTGACGCCGGCTTGCTCACAGGCAACAATTTCCTCGCCGCTATAGTACCCGCGATCGGCTACAGCCTCGATGGCCTCGGAACCAATCGCTGCGCGTGCCTGCTCGGACATGCGGGATAGCTGGCTCCGGTCAGACCCAACGTTGGTCACCTCGTGGGTAACAATGAGATGATGCTTGGTGTCGACGGCACTTTGAACATTGTACCCAACCATCCCACTACCTCGGCCACTTGTGGCCATCTCTGGATGGGAACACAGCGACAATCAGGATGGCCATTTCGGCGGTCGCGGCGAGAGGATGATTGTCGCGGCGCGACGATAACGCAAGCGATATTTTCGTGACGCGTGATTTTGATTGTCGTGGAGCGACAATCAGGATGAGCCTTTGATTGTCGCGCGCGTTGGCGGTCGTCCCGCTCCGCGCGCTTTGTCGACAGCCGCTTTTCGCCGATAGCTGTCGACATTCATTTCGAGGATCGTGGCGTGGTGAACGAGGCGATCGATGGCCGCGAGGGTCATGGCTTGATCCGGGAAGATTTTGCCCCATTCACCGAATGGCTGATTGGCGGTGATGAGCATCGATCGCCGTTCGTAGCGGGCGCTGATCAGCTCGAACAGAACGCTGGTTTCGGCTTGATCCTTGGTCACATAGGCGAGATCGTCGAAAATCAGCAGGTGATATTTGTCGAGTTTGGCGATCGCCGCTTCGAGCGCGAGATCACGGCGCGCGATCTGGAGTTTTTGCACGAGATCGGTGGTTCTGGTGAACAACACGCGCCAGCCCTTTTCGATCAGGGCCATGCCGAGCGCCGCCGCCAGATGCGATTTGCCGCCGCCAGGCGGGCCAAAACACAGGAGATTGGCGCCCTTTTCGAGCCAGGCGTCACCGGCGGCGAGCGCCTGCACCTGCGCCTTTGAGATCATCGGCACGGCATCGAAGTCGAACGCATCGAGGGTCTTTCCCGGCGGCAGTCGGGCTTCTTCCAGATGACGTTCGAAGCGGCGCCGGCTTCGCTCCACCATCTCCTGTTCGGCCAGCGCAGCCAGGAAGCGTGCGGCGGGCCAGCCTTCCTTGTCGGCGGTCTCCGCCAGGGCGGCCCAGATCAGCTTGATGCCGGGCAGACGCAGTTCGCTGAGCAGCAGCTCGACACGGGCGGCGTCGATCTTGACGGTCGCGTTCATGCGGCTTCTCCCACGGTCGCGGCGATCTGGTCGTAGATGGCGAGCGAGGGCAGCGTGACGATGACGACCGGCGGTGCCATGTCCTTCGGGCGGAAGCGTTCGATCAGCGCCTTGAGGTCCGGCAGGATGCCGTCGTCGAGAGCTGATTGCAGCACAACACCGAGTTCCGCCTCGCAGGCCCGTTCGTGTGCGAGCGCCAGAAGCCCGACCATGGCGCGGCAGGCTGGTCTCTCGCCGATTTCGGCGAGCAAGGCGTCGAACGCAAGGGCGTAGGCGCGGCGGGGAAAGAGCTGGTCGCGATAGACCAGATTGAGCAGCGCCATCGGCTTGCGGCGCAGGGAGTGGATGACATGGCGATAGTCGATGACATGGCCATGCTTGCCGTTTGGCTGCGCTCGCCCGCGCCGCAAGGTGATGATGTGCGTGGCGCCCTGGAAGCATTCGAGCCGGTCGTCATAAAGCCGCACGCGCAACCGGTGACCGATCAGGCGGGAGGGGACCGAGTAAAACACCTTGCGCAACGTGAAGGCGCTGGATGTCGTGACGTCGACGTTGACCTCCTCATAGTCGGCGGTCTTGCGGACCGGCAGTTTCTTCAGCGCCATCCGCTCCTGATCGATGCGCTTGGCATTGCGCGCGTTGCCGCGGCCAACGATCTCGTCGACGAAGCCCCGCCATGCCGGAAGATCGTCGAAGTCGCGCGAGGCACGCAGCAGCAGGGCATCTGCCAGCGCTCTTTTGAGATGGCCATGCGCGCTTTCGATCGAACCATTCTCGTGCGACACGCCGGGATTGTTGCGGGTCGGCGTCATGCCGTAATGGCCGCAGAACGCCTCGTAGCGCGTCGTCAAATCCTCTTTGGCGTCGGCGCCGAGATTGCGGAACGCGGCCGAGAGGCTGTCGCTTCGGTGCTGCTCGGGAACCCCGCCCAGCGACCACAGGGCATTCTGCAACCCTTCCGCAAGGGCTACAAAACTTTCGCCGCCGAGCACGACGTGGGCGTGCTCGAAGCCGGAGAAGGGCAAACGGAAGTGATAGAGCCGGCAGTCCAGCAACTGGCCGGCAATGGTGACGCCGAGATCGGCGACCTCGGTGAAGTCCGACAAGCCCATGCGGCCCGGCGGATGCTCCTGGCGGAAGATCACCTCCCGATCCGGGCCGTTCACCGCCCGCCATGCCCGAATCCGCCGCTCAAGCGTCCGCCGCGTCCCGGAGCCCAGCTCCGGATGCCGGCGGCATAGTTCCTCGAACACGGAGATCGGCCGCAAGCCAGGGGCGGCCTTCAGCATAGGGAGGACGTCGTTCTCCCAGACATCGGCGAATGGATCGGCCCGGCGACGTTCGCGGGGCGACTTCTTCTGGGTGGGAAGTCGGGGATCCTTTTCGAACCGGTAGGCGGCGGAGGTGCTGAAACCGGCCTTTGCACCGGCGACGGCTGGCGAATGGGTACGACGCAAGCTCATGAAAAGCCTCATTTGTTGATCGGTGACATGCCGGCCGGCCAAAGAATTGGTCCTCTCGAAGGAGAAGCCGATCCCTTACCAGCCGCCGTTACCGCCAAATGAGGCCCCTTCGGGCGTCGACGCCGCTGCCGGGGTAACTCCGGTCGGGCTACGCCCTCCCTTCGTCACCCCGGCAGCGGCGCATTCTCATCCTGATTGTCGCGGGATTCCCATCTTGATTGTCGCGCCGCAGAGCGAGCATCGGGGTCAGTCAGGGATATCTGCTTGTCCTCGGCCTGCATCATCAAGGTGTTTAGACCGTTCAGGCGTTGAATCTCCTCACGCAGCGTCGCAATCTTCTCGTTGAGCCGGGTGATCTTGGCCTCCGGCACCGCTTCCCCCTGACGATCGGCGCTGTCGAGCTGCGAGAGATAACGGGCAATGCTCTCGTCAATCTGCGCCAGACGGCGCTGCATCTTGGCCTGGGTGAAGTTCCGATCCCGCGTGTTGACGGCCTTGAACTTGCTGCCGTCGATCGCAACGCTCGCTTCGCTGAACAGCTCAAGCCGTCGGCACAGCACCACGAACTCACGGCAGACCTTGCGGATGGCCTCGCCATTGTCTTTCCGGAAGTCGGCTATGGTCTTGAAGTCCGGCATCAAGCGACCGGTCAGCCGAACCAACTCGATGTTGCGCTGGCACTCCCGTTCCAGGCGCCGGCTCGACTGCACCCGATTGAGGTATCCGTAGACGTAAATCTTCAACAACGTCCCTGGATGGTAGCCCGGCCTTCCTGTCGCTTCCGGCTCAACGCCGCCAAAGCCCAGGTTGGCCAGATCAAGCTCATCAACAAAGATGTCGATCGCCCGGACCGGATTATCCTCGGCCAAATAGTCATCTAACCGTTCGGGAAACAACGTGCTCTGACTGCGGTCATCGCCAACGACAAAGCGCGTCATCGAATCCTCCCGGCAAATCACAGGAGAATCATATCATTGAAGGCCGTTTTCACACAGTCTGGACCCATCTCCGACATCCGCCAGCATTCATGCCGCAATAGCGAGGGCGGTTTTCAGCCCTATCAGGCATTCGTTTGAGCCGATAGGATGCGGTCTCTTGAGCTTGGGGCTGGCCATGAGACGACGTGACTTTTCTCGACTGCTGGGATGTCTGCCTCTGGCAGTCGCGTTCGGGACGCGCAACAGCCCGGCAAGATACCTGTCGTCGGAATGATCTGGCACGCTGGCAGCGAAAAAGAAGACCCTTGGTCGGTTACCTTCGGAAGCCATTCGCTGACCCGTCTACAGGTCTGCTTAATTGAAACGCGCCGCTGACGGCAAGGTTCAGAACGAGATTGAAGAATCCGCGAGGGAGGATTGCATTGAGAAAATTTCTAAATCGCGTCCTCAGAAACTCTGGCTATCAGATTGTAAGAATTTCCAAATTTCTTGAATTGCTGGAGTCGCGCTTCAAAAGGGGCGAGGATTTTACTTTTGTGCAGATAGGCGCGAACGATGGGGTAGAATTTGATGGCTTATATGAATTTGTAATACGACGCAGCAGTCGCGGTTTAGTAGTTGAACCGCTCCCTGACTTTTATGAGCGTCTGAGATTCAACTACAAGCAATTTCCTGAAATAAGGCCCGTCAGGATTTGCGTGCATCCCACCTTTGATAACTGCATCATTTACAGGGTGGATCCAGAACGCTCTCACGAATTAAAGGGCTGGGCAGCCGGTATCGCTTCGCTAGATAAAAATCATCACAAAAAACTGCATATACCAAGCACGTACATTGTTGAAGAAACGGTTCCTGCGAAGCCCCTAATGGGACTGCTTGACGACAATGGCATTGAAAAAATTGATTTATTGCAAATCGATACAGAAGGCTTCGACGCCCAGGTGGTTTCGATGATCGATTTCAGTCGGATCGTTCCAACGATAATAAAATTTGAACACCGCCATTTGTCTAAGCGTGATCGATCTCTGACCGAAGCAATTTTAAGCAGGCAGGGGTATCAAATCTTCCACGAGAAGAACGATACCATAGGTTTCATTGCTTAGCCGATGGATTCGGTTCGGTTCGAGCCATTTTAATGATCACGCCTCACCGGAATCGATGCCCTTCGAAATCCGCACCAGCGCAGGTCATGGTTTGCTAACCAAACCTGCTAAGCCCCCGCCTATGGCGGGCCAAAACAGGAAGTTTTACAGCTACGGGAATGAAGTCATGAAGCCTCCTTGGGGACACGCGAGTTTCGTTGTTTCCCGGGGGAGTAAGGCCTGCCAACGGGCAACCAAACAGAGGAAACACGCCATGTCCAAGAAAGCAGCCGAGCACCACAAGAAGGTAGTGTCCATATGTGGATGGCCCCCGCAGGCAAGGGTTTTTTGACGTGCTGATGACTTGGTCGGTTGCTTCCATATGTCCGGCCTGTCTTGCGGTGCTATGACCGCTGGCCTTGATGAAGTCCGCGGATGGGATCCCTATCAGAATCGCGCGCTGGAAGCGCTGGACACTACGCGGGTTGTTCCCATCCTTGGTTCGACCGTTCGTCGTCATCACACCATTGCACCCCTACCATCTTGCTGAGCTGGCGAGCTCAATCTGAACCTCTTTTTTCACGCTGCAGGGGCCAGCTGCGAGCCGTAATATCCACCCCGCACCAGCAATGCCCAAGCAACCCGCGCGATCTTGTTCGCCAGAGCGACGGATACGAGACGAGCTGGCCGGCGGCTGAGAAGCTTTTCGGCCCATTCAGCTAGAGGGTTGGTCCGGTTGCGCGCGAAGCGAATGAGGGCTGTCGCACCCACTACCAGAAGTCGCCGGAGGTACCTGTCTCCCATTTTGGAGATGCGGCCGAGCCGATCCTTGCCTCCACTGGAGTTCTGTCGCGGCACCAGGCCAAGCCAAGCCGCGAACTGTCGACCTGATCGAAATTGAGACGGATCCGTGACCGTCGCTGTGATCGCCGTCGCGATTATGACTCCAATACCAGGGATAGTTTCGAGTCGTCGGCTTGTCTCGTTTCCGCGGTGCCAGGCGATCAGCGCCTGCTCCAGGTCCTTGATCCGACCTTGAAGATCTTCGATCTGCGCCACAAGCAACCCAAGAGCATGCCGGGCTATGGCCGGAATACGAGCATCGCTGTCATGACGAACGATCTCAACGAGCTTTGGCAAATTCCGGAGGCCCTGAGCTACAATGATCCCAAGCTCTGCAAAATGACTGCGTAACGCATTTGCAAGCATTGTGCGGGCGGATGTAACATTTGCAAGCATTGTGCGTTGGCGGATCAACAGATCCCGAGATCGATGCAGCATGAGCAGGGATTGTTGCTCGGCGCTCTTCACAGCAACAAATCGCATGTTCGGCCGCACGACCGCCTCGCAAATTGCCTCGGCATCCGCCGCATCATTCTTGCCGCGCTTCACGTAGGGCTTCACATAAGCTGGTGGCATCAGCTTTACATCATGGCCAAGCGCTATCAGTTCGCGAGCCCAATAATGCGCCGTGGCACAAGCTTCGATGCCGACGGTACATGACGGAAGCTTTGCGAAGAACGCCAACAGACCGGCTCGACCGAGCTTCTTTCTGACTACAACGTTGCCGTCGGCGTCAACTCCGTGAACTTGGAAAATATTCTTCGCGAGATCAAGGCCAATTGTAGTAACTTGCATGGCGGATGGCTCCCCTTATTAGTGGTCACAGACCACTGCATTATATGGCACACACTCGGATGCCGGGAGCGGGGGCCATCCACCTCATCAGAATCTTTCGCACATTCGATCATGCAACGGCTTCGGTTTCAGATAGGTGCTGTTGATAGAGTGGCCGCATGTTCATGTAGCATTTGGCCGACCATGTTGTTCCGGCGATGTGCCGTAGTCGCGCGGCCGCCAGGTTGAGGCAGGACTGACCGTCCGGGAAAGCACCGACGACGCGGGTTCTGCGCCGGATCTCTTTCATGATCCGCTCCAGCGGATTGTTGGTTCTGATCTTCTGCCAGTGAATGTCCGGAAAGCCGTAGTAGGTCAGGGTCTCGTGGACGGCCTGCTCGACGAGGTCGGCTGCCTTGCCCATCTTGCTTGCCCGCAGGTCGTCGACGATCGCCTGTGCCTTGTTGTCGGCGGCCTCGCGGCTCTCCTGGGCATGAATGGCCTTGAGCATATGGCTCACCTCACGGACCCTGGTCGAAGGGACGTGGCTGAAGACGTTGCGGTAGAAATGCACCATGCAGCGTTGGTAGCGCGCCTCCGGCAGGAAATCCGCGACGCTCTCGACAAGGCCCCTGCAGGCGTCGGAAATGACCAGCTGCACGCCCTTGAGGCCGCGGTCGACCAGATGGCGCAGAAACGCCGACCAGCCGGATTTGTCTTCCTTGGCGCCCTCGCAGATCCCCAGGATCTCGCGAAATCCTTCCGAATTGACAGCCGAGGCCACCAGCAGCGAAACGTTGCGGACCTCGCCGGCCCAGCTGCGCTTCATGACAATGCCGTCGAGGTAGAGATACGGATGCTCGCCCTCGATCCGCCGGTTCCGCCAGGCCTCGATCTTGGCGTAGATCTTCTTGTTCAGGTTCGACACCGTGCTCGGGCTGACACGGGTGCCCCACAGCGCCTCGGTGATGTCCTCGACCCGGCGGACCGAAATCCCCGCCAGATACATCTCGATCAGCGCTTCCTCGACCGAGCTCTCCCGCCGGCGGTAGCGCTCGATGATGGCCGTCTCGAAGGTCTGGCGCCGCAGCTTCGGAACCTTGAGGTTCACTTCCCCGGCCACTGTGTGCAGCGAGCGTTCGTAGCTGCCGGCCCGGGTATCCTGCCGGCCTTGAGTGCGTTCGTAACGTCCTGCACCGCAAAGCCGATCCGCTTCGGCATCCAGCAACGCGTTGAGGGTCTCCTCGACCGTCCCACGAACCATCTCGCCGAGATGATCCCGGATCCGGGCTTCATCAATCTGGATGACCTGGCCCATCGCCTTCAATCCATCGTCTTCACTCATTGCTTCGATCCTTCCTCAGTTTAGAGGAAGCCGGCAATCCTGAAAGTGCGAAAGATTCTGGACAAGCTGGAGTTGCTGCTGGCCGAGAGCCTGCGGGTAGCGCACGCGGCCGGCGCGTTACGTGGCCAGGACCTCAAGCGGGTCACGGTCGATACCACGGTGCAGCCGAAGCTCCGACCGATGCCAGGCTGCTGCATGCGGCCATCAAGGGGCTCAACCGCCTGGCGAGCAGACACGGCGTCAGGCTGCGGCAATCCTATTGTCGCATCGCCAGGGCCGCCGCGATGATGGCGGGCCGCTACGCCCATGCCAAACAGTTCAAGCGGCATCAGCGGCAGTTGCGCGTCCTGCGCAGCCGCTTGGGCCGGATCATCCGCGACATCCGCCGCAAAATCGAGGACCAGCCAGCTCTGGAGGAGGTGTTCGCACTCCCATTGAGCCGGGCCACTCAGATCCGCTCGCAGCAGCAGCGCCAGCGCGGCTGGAAGCTGTATTCCTTCCATGCCCCCGAGGTGGAGTGTATCGGCAAGGGCAAGGCCAGCGCGCCTTACGAGTTTGGCGTCAAGGCCTCCATCGTCACCAACAATCGCCCCGCTCCCGGTGGCTCGTTCGTGCTGCACGCCAGGGCGCTACCCGATAATCCTTATGACGGTCACACCTTGCGGGATGTCATCGACCGCACTGAGGCACTCACCGGCTGCCCGATCGAGCGGGCCTATGTCGACAAGGGGTATCGCGGCCAAAATCCCCGTCGCGTCTTTATCTCTGGCCAGAAGCGCGGCGTCTTCGGTGTCATCAAGCGCGAGCTGCGCCGGCGCTCCGCCATCGAGCCCATCATCGGACATCTGAAGGCCGAAGGTCACCTCGGCCGCTGCTACCTCAAAGGCCGCGCAGGAGACGCCGCCAACGTCATCCTCTCAGCCGTCGGCCACAACTTCCGCCGCATCCTCGCCTGGCTCCGGGATTTTTGCCGCCTCATCCTCACCGAACTCATCGCGCCGCTCGGCGACCGGTCAGCCGCTCAGTTCGGCTTCTTAACGGACGACTA
>CAVSFN010000018.1:0-33336 GCA_963727225.1 uncultured Pseudomonadota bacterium
GAGAGCGCCCGGACCCGCTGGTGCGATGATGAGCGCAGGTTGCCGCGGGGGGCACCCTGACCTGCGGGAATCCGGCCAATCCACCAAAATGGCGCGCTTTCGATGCGAAGCGGGTTCATTTTACTCCAAACGCTCCATCGGAATCTTGAAAGAGGCTGGCAATATGCTCGATCGGCGCGGCGGCTACGAATATGAGGATTTGCTGGCGTGCGCTCGCGGGGAACTGTTTGGCCCCGGGAACGCGCAACTGCCGCTGCCGCCGATGCTGATGTTCGACCGCATCAGCGAAATTTCCGAGACCGGCGGAGAGTACGGCAAGGGCCTGATCCGGGCGGAACTCGATGTGAACCCGGACCTTTGGTTCTTCGGCTGCCATTTCAAGGGCGATCCGGTCATGCCGGGATGTCTCGGCCTCGATGCGCTCTGGCAGATGGTCGGGTTCTTTCTGGGCTGGAGCGGCGGCGAGGGACGCGGCCGGGCGCTGGGCCTCGGTGAGTTGAAGCTCTCCGGTCAGGTGATGCCGAACGTTCGCAAGATTGTGTACAACATCGACATCAAACGCGTGATGCGTTTAAAGCTCGTGCTGGGCATCGCCGACGGGTGGCTTTCGGCCGACGACGAGATTATCTATCGGGCGAAGGACTTGAAGGTCGGGCTGTTCAAGCAGGATTCCGCGCCGCAGCCGGGAGCGTAGGTTATTGGCTCCGGTCGGCGAGGCGGTTTCGATTTGACAATGGCCCTCACAAAACTGGCCGTCACACAAAAGCGCTATGCGAAAACGAAATGACAGGGCGAGGCGATCATGAGGCGGGTTGTCATCACGGGGATGGGCATCGTTTCATCCATCGGAAACAACACCCAGGAAGTGCTTGCGAGCCTCCACGAGGCGAAGTCCGGAATCACGCGCGCGGAAAAATATGCGGAGCTCGGTTTCCGGTCCCAGGTGCAGGGCGCGCCGACGCTCAATCCGGCTGCCGTTATCGACCGGCGCGCGATGCGCTTCCTCGGCGAGGGCGCCGCGTGGAATCATATCGCGATGGAGCAGGCGATCCAGGATTCCGGCCTGCAGCCCTCGGACGTTTCCAACGAGCGCACCGGGATCATCATGGGCTCCGGCGGCCCCTCCGCCCGCACCATCGTGGAAGCGGCAGATACCACCCGCACCAAGGGGCCGAAACGGGTCGGTCCGTTCGCGGTGCCGAAGGCGATGTCATCCACCGCGTCGGCGACGCTGGCCACCTGGTTCAAGATCAAGGGCGTGAACTATTCGATCTCGTCGGCCTGCGCCACCTCGAACCATTGCATCGGCAATGCCTATGAGACCATCCAGATCGGCAAGCAGGACATCATCTTTGCCGGCGGCTGCGAGGAACTCGACTGGTCGCTGTCGGTGCTGTTCGACGCGATGGGCGCGATGTCGTCGAAATACAACGATACGCCCGCGACCTCGTCGCGCCCCTACGATATCAGCCGCGACGGCTTTGTGATCGCCGGCGGTGCCGGTGTGGTCGTGCTGGAAGAGATTGAGCATGCCAAGGCGCGCGGGGCGCGCATCTACGGCGAAATCGTCGGCTATGGCGCCACCTCCGACGGCTACGACATGGTTGCGCCGTCGGGCGAGGGCGCCGAGCGCTGCATGCGGATGGCGATGGCGACGGTGAATACCAAAGTCGATTACATCAATCCGCACGCGACCTCGACGCCGGCCGGCGATCCGCCGGAAATCGAGGCGATCCGCAAGGTGTTTGGGACCGGCGACAAGTGCCCGCCGATTTCGGCGACCAAGGCGCTGACCGGACATTCGCTCGGCGCCACCGGCGTGCAGGAGGCGATCTATTCGCTGCTGATGATGAACAATGGTTTCATCTGTGAAAGCGCCCATATCACCGAGCTCGATCCGGTATTTGCCGACATGCCGATCGTGCGCAAGCGCATTGACAATGCCAAGCTCGGCACCGTGCTTTCGAATTCGTTCGGGTTCGGCGGCACCAACGCCACGCTGGTGTTCAAGCGGATGGATGCGTGAGATTTTGTTTTCACCTCGCCCCGGTTTTTGCGGGGTGAGGCCGAAGTTTGCGTGCAGCGTGAATTTCGGGTGAGGTGCCGGGCACTGCATTCGTCGCAAATTCGGCATTCGCGGGCCGGAGCACCCTTCACCCCGACCCTCCAAGAGCGAGCTTCGCTCGTCTCGGCCCCGCGAAGTGCGCGGGCGAGGGAGCAGGCCGGGCGTGTAATGAGATACGGGGTAATATGAACGAGCTGATGAAGGGCAAACGCGGCTTGATCATGGGCGTCGCCAATGATCATTCGATCGCCTGGGGCATTGCGAAAGCGCTCGCGGCCCAGGGCGCGGAACTGGCTTTCACCTATCAGGGCGAGGCGCAGGCCAAGCGCCTCAAGCCGCTGGTGCAGCCTTTGGGTTCCGACATCGTATTGCCTTGCGATGTCGAGGACATCGCCAGCGTCGACCGGGTTTTCGAGGCGCTGCGGACCAAATGGGGCCATCTGGATTTTCTCGTTCACGCGATTGGCTTCACCGACAAGAATGAACTCAGGGGCCGCTATGCGGACACCACGCGCGACAATTTCTCGCGCACGATGCTGATCTCCTGCTTCTCCTTTACCGAGATTGCAAAGCGCGCCGCCGAATTGATGCCCGCGGCCGGCGGTTCGATGATCACCCTCACCTTCGGCGCTTCGATGCGGGCGATGCCCAATTACAATGTGATGGGGGTGGCGAAGGCGGCGCTGGAGGCTTCGGTGCGCTATCTTGCGGCCGACTTCGGACCGCAGGGGATCCGCGTCAATGCCATCTCGGCCGGCCCGGTCCGTACCCTTGCCGGCTCGGTGATCGGCGATTCACGCGCCATGTTCGCGTTCCAGCAGAAGCATTCGCCGCTCGGGCGCGGCGTGACCCTGGATGAGCTTGGCGGCTCCGCGCTGTATCTGTTGTCAGACCTCTCCGGCGGCGTCACCGGCGAAATTCACTATGTCGATTCCGGTTTCAACATCGTGCTGCAGCCACGGCCGGAACATCTGCCGGAGTGATGTTCATCCCGCCGCAATGACGCTGGCGCGCTGGAACGCCGGCCGCGCCGCGCAGCGATCGATGTAGCGATCGAACGACGGGCGCGCCGGCACCATCTTGAACAGCCGCACCGCGAAATTCAGCCCCGATCCAATCACGATGTCGGCGGCCGAGAAGTTTTCGCCGAGGAGCCACGGTCCCTTCGCCAGCGCGGCGTCGAGCACGTCGAACACCCGCTGCGCATCGCCCCAGCCGGCGGCGACCGGATTCATCTCGATCTTGGTCGCGACCTGCACCATCGCGGGCTCGATGCAGCCCGGCGCAAAGAACAGCCAGTAAAGGTATTTGGCGCGCGACGGATCGCCCAATGGCGGCGCCAGTTTCGCCTCGGGATAGCGTTCGGCGACATAGGCGCCGATCGCGGCGGCTTCCGCCAAAGTCGCGTCGCCGTCCTTGAGCGCCGGCACCTTCGCCATCGGGTTGATCGCCAGGTATTCAGGGGACTTCTGCGCGCCGGTGGAAATATCGGTCAACACGCGCTCATACGGCTGCCCGGTTTCTTCCATCAGCCAAAGCGACGAAAACGAACGCGAGCGTGGTGACCAATAGAGCTTCATCATCGGCCGGTTCCTCCCTCTTGCATTGGGAGTATTTCATAACAAATCCGTCCGTCGGCTCAAGTAGTTCGTTCTTTTCGTCTTCACGCAAATAAAAAAGGGCGGCTGAAAAGCCGCCCTTTGGAGTTGTTGACTTTTTGCGAGACCTATTCGCCGGCGGCTTCGCGCGGGGCTTCCGCCTTCTGCTTCGCCTCGAGGTCTTCACCGGTCACCTGGTCGACCACCTTCATCGACAGGCGGGTCTTGCCGCGATCGTCGAAGCCGAGCAGCTTGACCTTGACCTTGTCGCCTTCCTTGACGACGTCGGAGGTCTTCTGCACGCGGTTGGCCGCGAGCTGGCTGATGTGGACGAGGCCGTCCTTGGCGCCGAAGAAGTTCACGAACGCGCCGAACTCCATCACCTTGACCACGGTGCCGTCATAGATCTGGCCGAGCTCCGGATCGGAGGCAATCGACTTGATCCACTTGATCGCGGCCTTGATCAATTCGCCGTCGGCGGACGCGACCTTCACGGTGCCATCGTCGTCGATATTGACCTTGGCGCCGGTCTTCTCGACGATTTCGCGGATCACCTTGCCGCCGGTGCCGATCACTTCGCGGATCTTGTCGGTCGGGATCTTGAAGGTCTCGATGCGCGGCGCATATTCGCCGAGTTCGGCGCGCGCGGCGGTCAGCGCCTTGGACATCTCGCCAAGAATGTGAATCCGGCCTTCCTTGGCCTGGCCGAGCGCGACCTTCATGATCTCCTCGGTGATCCCGGCGATCTTGATGTCCATCTGCAGCGAGGTGATGCCTTGCTCGGTGCCGGCAACCTTGAAGTCCATGTCGCCGAGATGATCCTCGTCGCCGAGGATGTCCGACAGCACCGCAAAGCGCGAACCTTCCAGAATAAGGCCCATCGCGATGCCTGCCGTCGGCCGCTTCAGCGGAACGCCCGCGTCCATCAGCGACAGCGAAGCGCCGCAGACCGAAGCCATCGACGACGATCCGTTCGAACTCGGTGATCTCCGAGACGACGCGCACGGTGTAGGGGAATTCGTGATGCGGCGGCAGCACCGGATGGATGGCGCGCCAGGCGAGCTTGCCGTGGCCGATTTCGCGCCGCTTGGTGCCGCCCATGCGTCCGGTTTCACCGACCGAGTAGGGAGGGAAATTGTAGTGCAGCAGGAACTGCTCCTTGTAGGTGCCCGATAGCGAGTCGATGTACTGCTCATCCTCGCCGGTGCCGAGCGTGGTCACCACCATGGCCTGGGTTTCGCCGCGGGTGAACAGCGCCGAGCCATGGGCGCGCGGCAGCACGCCGACTTCGGCGATGATCTGGCGCACGGTCTTGGAATCGCGGCCGTCGATGCGCTTGCCGGTATCGAGGATGTTCCAGCGAACGATCTTGGCTTCCAGTTCCTTGAACACGCCGGCGATGCGCAGCTTGTCGTATTTCGGCTCCTGGCCTTCCGGGAAATAGTGCGCCATCACCTTTTCCTTGGCCTTGCCGACCGCGGCGTAGCGGTCCTGCTTGACCGGAATGGCATAAGCGGCGCGCAGATCGGTCTCGATCAGCCCGAGTATTTCCTTTTCCAGCGCGCTTTCGTCGACGATCTTGACGTCGCGCGGCTCTTTCGCGGCCTTCTCGGCGAGTTCAATGATGGCGTTGACCACCGGCTGGAAGTGCCGGTGTCCGAACATCACCGCGCCGAGCATGATGTCTTCGTTGAGTTCCTTGGCTTCCAACTCGACCATCAGCACCGCGTCGGCCGTGCCGGCGACGACCAGATCGAGCTGGGTCTCGACCATTTCGTCGAGCGTCGGGTTGAGCACGTATTCGTCATTGATGAAGCCGACGCGGGCGGCACCGATCGGGCCCTTGAAGGGGGCGCCGGAAATCGTCAGCGCCGCCGAGGCGGCAACCAGCGCCAGAATGTCGGGATCGTTTTCCATGTCGTGCGACAACACGGTGACGATGACCTGGGTCTCGTTGCGCCAGCCCTCGACGAACAGCGGACGAATCGGGCGATCGATCAAGCGGGAGACCAGCGTCTCCTTTTCGGTGGGCCGACCTTCGCGCTTGAAATAGCCGCCGGGAATACGTCCCGCGGCATAGGTCTTCTCGATGTAGTCGACGGTCAAAGGCAGGAAGTCGACGCCTTCGCGCGGCGTCTTCGCGGCGACCACGGTGGCGAGCACGACGGTCTCGCCGTAGGTGGCGAGCACGGCGCCGTCGGCCTGACGGGCGATCTTGCCGGTTTCAAGCCTGAGGGGACGACCACCCCAATCGATCTCGACGGAATGAATCTTGAACATTGCGATCTTCTTTCATGGGTTCACGAAAAGAGGACGCCTGAAACGCAAAAACCATGCGCAAGATTGCGGGACGTTGAGCGCGAGAGTGCCGCGGTCCAGCGTCCGGCGATCCTGCCATGGTCTTCATGTTTCGAATGGCGTCCATCCTTCCGATGGTACGGGCATCTAACCCGTTACGCCCAGCCGCCGGATTGCTGCTGGACACGCCGCGCGGACATTTCAAAGCCCGCGCGCTGGTAGACGCATGATCCTGATCGGAAAACCGGAACACCAATATTCCGGATCATGCGAAAGCGCGCGCAAACAGCGCGCGCGAACTTTTGCCTAGCGGCGAATGTTGTGCTTTTCGAGCAGTGCCTTGTAACGCGTCTCGTCTTTTCTCTTGATGTAATCGAGAAGCGAACGGCGTGTTGCGACCATTTTCAGAAGCCCACGACGCGAATGATTGTCCTTCACGTGGGATTTGAAATGGCCGGTGAGGTTGTTGATGCGTTCCGACAGGATCGCGACCTGAACCTCGGGCGAGCCGGTGTCGCCAGCCTTGTTGGCATTCGTCTTGATGACTTCCGCTTTGCGTTCTGCGGTAATCGACATCGTCAAACACTTTCGTTGCGGCCGGAACTGGCAGTCAGTCCGGTCAGGTTGAACACGCGCTTGGGGATGAGTTCGCCATTGCCAATTTCGGCGAGGGCCAGAAGCCGGCCTGCCACCGTGACATAGACTGTGCCGCTACAATTGGGCGCATCCCGTCCGCGCAACAAAACGGCCTGGCCCCGATGGAGCCTTGCCGCATCAGCCCGTGTGACGGCCAGTGCCGGGATGTCGTCCAGCGCGGTCTCAACGGGCAAAAGCGCGTCGGCGAGGCTGCCCTCGCCAGACGCGGCTCTATCGCACAAAGCCTCCAACTGTTCCAGCGGAATCATATCCGCCTCGCCAAATGGGCCGACCAAGGTCCGCCGCAGCGCGCAGATATGGCCGTAACAGCCGAGAATTCGGCCGATATCGCGGGCCAGCGCCCGTACATAGGTTCCCTTGCCGCACTCGGCCTCGAACACCGAATGGTCGCTATCTGGTTGTTCCACAAGGGTTAAATGGTAAATCTCAACCGGGCGCGGCTTCAGTTCGACGATTTCGCCGTCCCGTGCCAAATCATAGGCGCGCTCGCCCTGGACCTTGATGGCCGAGTATTGCGGCGGGGTCTGCTCGATCATGCCGGTAAATTGCGGCAGCAGGTCCCAAATCGCCGCAGCGGAGGGCCGGCTGCCGCTGGTTTGGGTAATGCGACCCTCGGTATCGTCGGTATCCCGTTCCTCGCCCCAGCAGACCGTGAAGCGATAGCGCTTGCGGCCGTCCATCACGAAGGGGACGGTCTTGGTGGCTTCGCCGAGCGCGATCGGCAGGCCGCCGGAGGCGAGCGGATCGAGCGTGCCGGCGTGGCCCGCGCGCTTGGCCTGGAACAGCCGCTTCACGACCGCGACCGCATGGGTCGAGGTCATGCCGATCGGCTTGTCGAGCACGACCCAGCCATGGACGTCACGCTTGTCGCGCCGCGGCTGATTATTTTGTCGCGGTTGTTTCCCTGAGCGCGGACAATTCTCGTCGCGGTGCAGGTCCGCTGAAATATTTTTTTCAGCACCTTCAAAATCACCGATCGGCAATTCGATAACGCTGTTTACGTTCGTCACGATCATCAGGATTTGTCCAGAATCTGGTGCGAGGTCCCTTTGCACCGCGGGTGTTCTCAATAATTTCTCTATTCGTTCCGCTTCATCGAATCGTTCGTCAACGCGGAAGCGAATATCAGGCGCAAATTTTAAGTTAACGCGCCGCGCAGTTTCGCCGCGCAGGAACTTCTTGTTGCGCTCCAGTGCGGCGATCACCTTGTCGGTATCGCGGCCGCCGAGCGGCATCACATAAACCGTCGCAAGCTTGAGGTCTGGCGACATCCGCACCTCGGGCACGGAGATGATATGGCCCTCGAGGTCGGGGTCATGCACGCCGCCCTGCGAAAGAATTTCCGCGATGGCGTGGCGCACGATTTCGCCGACGCGCAACTGGCGCTGCGAGCCGCCGGGGGCGGAAGCCTTCTTGTGGTGGCCTGGCATTGTGGTCTCTCAAATATATTTCGTCATGGCCGGGCTTGGACGTCCGAAGGACGGCGTCGCTTCCGCTCGCCTACGTCCCGGCCATCCACGTCTTCGAGCTGGTGGCGTTTTAAGTCGTGGATGCCCGGGACATCTGGTGCGAAGACGCGCTTCGCGCTTTAGCCCGGGCATGACGGCAAATATTGTTGGTCTTGCGAAGCTGTAAGGCTCGAACTTACAGGCTGCGCTGGATCGTCTCCACGCGATAGCATTCGATGACGTCGCCGGCACGCATATCGCCGTAGTTCTCGAACGCCATGCCGCATTCCTGGCCCGCCGCCACTTCCTTCACTTCATCCTTGAAGCGCTTCAGCGTCGACAGCTTGCCCTCGTGCACCACGACATTGTCGCGGATCAGGCGGACATTGGCGCCGCGTTCCACGGATCCGTCGGTGACGCGGCAACCCGCGACCTTGCCGACCTTGGAAATGTTGAACACTTCCAGGATCAGGGCATTGCCCAGCATGGTCTCGCGCAACGTCGGCGCCAGCAGGCCGGACATCGCCTTCTTCACGTCATCCACCAGATCGTAGATGATGTTGTAGTAGCGGATTTCGATGCCGTTGCGCTTGGCCGCGGCGGCGGCTTCCTTGTGGGCGCGAACGTTGAAGCCGATGATGGCGGCGTTGAAGCCTTCCGCCAGCGTCACGTCGGATTCGCTGATGCCGCCGACCCCGGCGTGCAGGATGCGCGCCATCACCTCGTCGGTGCCGAGCTTTTCCAGCGATCCGAGGATCGCTTCCAGCGAGCCCTGCACGTCAGCCTTGATGATCAGCGGGAAGTCCTTGCGGCCCGTGGTCTTGAGCTGCGACATCATCTGCTCGAGCGAACCGCGCATGCCGGAAATGCTGGCGGCGGCGTTCTCGCGCTTCTGGTGGGCGCGGTAGCTCGTGACTTCGCGGGCGCGGGCTTCGTTCTCGACCACCGCGAGACGGTCGCCGGCTTCCGGCGGGCCGTTGAAGCCGAGCACTTCGACCGGCACCGAAGGTCCGGCCTCGTCGATGGTTTCGCCCTGGTCGTTGATCAGGGCGCGGACCCGGCCCATTTCGGCGCCGGCCACGACGATGTCGCCGACCCGCAGCGTGCCGCGCTGTACCAGCACGGTAGCCACCGGACCGCGGCCGCGATCGAGCTTGGCCTCGATCACGGTGCCTTCGGCCGGTCGCGAGACGTTGGTCTTGAGGTCGAGCAGTTCGGCCTGCAGCGCCACCATTTCCAGCAGCTTGTCGAGATTGGTCTTGTTCTTGGCGGAGACCTCGACGTCGACCACGTCGCCGCCCATCAATTCGACCTGCACTTCGTATTGCAGCAGTTCGGTACGCACCCGCTCCGGCTTGGCGTCGGGCTTGTCGATCTTGTTGATGGCGATGATCATCGGGACCTTCGCCGCCTTGGCGTGGTTGATCGCCTCGACGGTCTGCGGCATGACGCCGTCATCCGCCGCGACCACCAGGATCACGATATCCGTCACCTTGGCGCCGCGCGCCCGCATCGCGGTGAAGGCGGCGTGGCCCGGGGTGTCGATGAAGGTGATCTTCTTGCCGCTTTCGGGCGAGGTCACCTGATAGGCGCCGATATGCTGGGTGATGCCGCCGGCCTCGCCGGAGACCACATTGGCATGGCGCAGCGCATCGAGCAGCGAGGTCTTGCCGTGGTCGACATGGCCCATCACGGTCACGACTGGTGAACGCGGCTCGACATCGGTCGAAATCGTCGACAGTGTCGAACAGACCTTCCTCGACGTCGGAGGCGGCGACGCGCTTGACGGTGTGACCCAGTTCCTCGGCGATCAGTTGCGCGGTGTCGGCATCGATCACGTCGGTGATCTTGTGCATCGCGCCCTGCTTCATCAGCAGCCGGATCACATCGACCGCGCGCTCGGACATGCGGTTGGCGAGTTCCTGGATATTGATGGCTTCCGGGATCACCACTTCGCGGATGAGCTTTTCCTTCGGCTCGTTCGACTGATGCCCCTTCAGGCGCTGGGTGCGGCGGCGGAACGATGCGATCGAGCGCTCGCGCACATCATCGGCGTTGAGCGCGGTGACCAGCGTCAGGCGTCCGCGCTGCTTCGCCGGCGCCGGCTTGGCGGTGGTTTTCGGAGGTACGGCGGGGCGAACGGCGCCGCCGGGGCCGCGGCGGACCTGCCGCGGGCCTTCGTCCTCGTCGGTGATATCGGCGGCCACGCCGGGCGCTCGCGCCGTCGGCAGAACGGCGGCGGGTCGGGCCGGTGCAGCGGCCTTGGCCTCGGCCTCGCCGAAACGCTTCTTGGCTTCGAGTTCGGCCTTGCGCTTGGCCTCCTCATCCTGCCGGTGACGTTCTTCCTCGGCCTTGCGGCGGGCTTCGGCGGCTTCACGCTCGGCCTGCTCGATGCCTTCCCGGCTGTTGCGGCGCTTGGCTTCCTCTTCCGCGATGCGGCGCTCTTCGACGTCGCGCATCTTGGCGTCCGCCAGCGCGCTGGCGCGCGCGGTGCGCTCATCCTCGGTCAGCGTGCGCAGCACCACGCCTGAATTGCCGCGCGCCGGGTTCGGCGGCGGGGCGGGACGGGTCATCGGCGCCTTGGCAGGCGCTGCCTTGGCGACCACCGGCTCCGGCGGCGCGTGCGACGCCTCGGTTGCGGGCGCATCGCCGCCGATGCGGCGCTTGCCCCGTTTTTCGACCACGACCTGCTTGGTGCGGCCATGGCTGAAGCTCTGGCGCACGGTGCCCTGCTCGACGCGCGGCTTGAGCGTCAAGGTCTTGGTCGGGACACTCAGTGTCTTGTCGCCAGGCGATTTCGTATCAACCATTCAGCAGTCCTAATCTTGTTGCGTTGTGCGTGTCCGCACAGTCTCTATCGACGAATTTCTGGCCGGGTGGCCGGCTGTCTTGTCGTCATCGGCCATCCGGTATCGAACCAGGACCTGGCTGCGCGACAGGAACGTTTTGCCCGCCGGGCCAGCGAGCAGCGCAGCATGTACCACATTTGACCGCCCCAGTGCCAAATCCAATTGTTCGGAAGTCAGCACCGTGACGACCGGAAATTCACGCGATTCATCGCCATTTCCGGTATTTTGCCTGGCGATGGCGTCCAATTTCCGGATTCCGTCCGCCGCGCCGTCGCCGGCATGGATCAGGGCGTGGATCGAGGTCCGGGCCTGCCGCTGCGTCAGCGCGCCCTCGACCTTGCTGAAACCGGAGACCACCTGGCCCGCCTTGGCGGCCATCGCCAGCGCTTCGACCACGCTGCGCACCAGCAAGGCTTCGGTATCGGCTGCCAAGGTCGCCGTGGCGCGGACGTCGCGCTTGAAGCCCTTGCCGAAATGGTTACGGCGGACCGCCTCCGCAACCGCCTGACGCGACGCGGAAACCCACAGCCCACGGCCGGGAAGCTTGCGTTTCAAATCCGGGACCACCTCGCCCGAAGGCGAGACGACAAACCGGATCAGTTCGTCGATCGGCCGCACCTGCCGCGTGACCGCGCACATCCGCGACCTTGCGGACCTGTCGGTCCGCGGTCCGTTGTCGAGATCGGGGTCGGCGATAGCAAGCATGCGTGCGACGTTGCTCCTGTCATCTGCGCGTATTCGGGGCGCAGACCCGGTGTTCAATTTTGCAGAACACGGTCAAGCCGGGTGGTCTTCGGGGGCCGCGGCCTCCTCGGTCTTCTTGGCGAGATCAGCCTCGGTGATCCAGCCGGCGATGACGCGCGCCTGCATGATCATGTTCTCGGCATCGTCGCGCGAGATATCGTTGGCATCCAGGATCCCGGGGTGCTTGGTCGGCTCGCTGCCTTCCTTGCGCTCGGTCCAGCCGACCAGGTCGTCGGTGGCACAACCGGCGAGGTCCTCGACGGTCTTGATCTCGTTCTCACCGAATTTCACCAGCATCTTCGAGGTTACGCCGGGTACCGCCTTCAAAGCATCATCCACACCGAGTTCCTTACGTTTGTTTTCGAGTTCGCTTTCGAGCTGCTCCAGATATTCGCGCGCCCGGCTCTGCAATTCATTCGCGGTTTCGTCGTCGAAGCCCTCGATGCCGGCCAGTTCCTTGACATCGACCAGCGCCAGTTCCTCCACCGAGGTAAAGCCTTCCGACGCCAGCAATTGACCGACGACTTCGTCGACATTCAGCGCTTCCATGAACACCCGCGTCGAGTTTTCGAAATCAGCCTGGCGGCGCTCTGATTCTTCCTGCTCGGTCAGAATGTCGATGTCCCAGCCGGTCAGCTGCGAGGCGAGACGCACATTCTGTCCGCGCCGTCCGATCGCCAGCGACAACTGGTTGTTGGTATCGGGAACCACGACCTCGATCCGCTCGCGGTCCTCGTCGATCACGACCTTGGCGACTTCGGCGGGCGCCAGCGCGTTGACGACGAAGGTCGCGATATCGGGCGACCACGGAATGATGTCGATCTTCTCGCCCTGCAATTCGTTGACCACGGCCTGCACGCGCGAGCCGCGCATGCCGACGCAGGCGCCGACCGGATCCACCGACGAATCCCGTGAAATCACCCCGATTTTCGCGCGCGATCCGGGATCGCGGGCCACCGCCTTGATCTCGACGATACCGTCATAGATTTCCGGCACTTCCTGTGCGAACAGCTTCGCCATGAATTGCGGATGGGTGCGGGAGAGGAAAATCTGCGGTCCGCGGGTTTCGCGCCGGACGTCGAAAATATAGGCGCGGACGCGGTCGCCATTGCGGAACACCTCGCGCGGCAGCATCTCGTCGCGGCGCACGATGGCCTCGCCGCGGCCCAGATCGACAATGACGCTGCCATATTCGACGCGCTTGACGATGCCGTTGACGATGTCGCCGATGCGGTCCTTGAACTCCTGGTACTGCCGGTCGCGTTCGGCCTCGCGCACCTTCTGCACGATCACCTGCTTGGCGGATTGGGCGGCGATGCGGCCGTATTCCAGCGGCGGCAGGGTGTCGGCGATGGTGTCGCCGACCTGCGCGCCCGGATTGGCGCGTTGGGCGTCGATCAGCGAAATCTGGTTCGACGAATTCTCGACCTGCTCGACCACCAGCATGTGACGCGACAGCCGCAACTCGCCCTTCTTGGCGTCGATCTCGGCGTGAACGTCGGTCTCGCTGCCGTAGCGCGCGCGAGCGGCCTTGGCGATGGCGTCCTCCATCGCCGCGATCACGATGCCGCGGTCGATCGATTTTTCGCGCGCGACTGCGTCGGCGATCTGCAACAGTTCAAGTTTATTGGCGCTGACAGCTGCCATGGCTCAGTCTCCTTCGGTGGGATCGATGTGGCCTGCGCGCCGTCTTTCGGCGGCAAGCCGGTGTTCCTTGGTGTTCTTCGGCGCGCTTTTGCGAACGCCTTCGGGCTTCAGTTTCGGCTTCGGTTTGTTGCTCTTCGAAGGATCGCTCTTC
This sequence comes from uncultured Pseudomonadota bacterium, assembly GCA_963727225.1. GTDB lineage: Bacteria > Pseudomonadota > Alphaproteobacteria > Rhizobiales > Xanthobacteraceae > Bradyrhizobium. The sequence continues at coordinate 13,458 of CAVSFN010000018.1, forward strand.
TTCGCATGCGGCGGTGGCGGCGGTTCGAGGCCGAGATTCTGGCGCAGTTCGCGCTCCGCGGCCTTGCCGCGCCGCATCAATTCGGCGATCAGTTCGTCGGTCAGAACCAGTCGCGCGTCCGCGATATCCTCCATCACCAGTGCGACATCGGCATCTTCACCTGCGCGCGCGTCATCGCGATGCAGCCGCACCGCATCGCCCTCGACGCCTCCAAGCTTGCCGCGGAACCGCTTGCGGCCCTGATGGGCGACCGCCATCTCGATCTTCACGAGATGACCCGCATAGCGCTCGAAATCGGAACGGCGCACCAGCGGCCGGTCGATACCGGGCGAGGAAATCTCCAGCCTGTAAGCCCGATCGATCGGATCTGCGACATCGAGCACCGGCGACAGCGCCCGCGAGATCGCCTCGCAATCGTCGATCAGCATCGATCCGTCGGGCCGTTCCGCCATGATCTGGACCGTGCAGCCGGATTCTCCGGAAATCTTGATCCGCACCAGCCGGTAGCCCATTCCCTGCAACACCGGACCGGCAACCGCCGACACCCGCGCCGCCATGCCCGGCTCGACAACCAGGCGCGGCTCGGCAAGCAGATCGGTATCCACGGTAGCAGCGATGGGGTCGGTCATATGCAGTGTCAAAATGGGTCTAACTTGGCTGTCCGGCGTGTAGCTATCTGACGTGCGTTGGGTTGAAACCGGGCCTCATCACGGGTCCGGCGGTGCCACCCGAGCCAGTCCGGCGCCTTTATCCGCGCAGGGCTCGTTCGGGTAATAAAAAAGAGCGGGTCCGGGAGGGGCCCACTCTCAATACGCGATCGTATGAGAACCATAAGTTGCCGCTCATATAGCGGTTTTCACGCTATCCGGCAAGGCCTGCGAAGCCTCGAAGCGCGATTTTGCGCGCGTTCCAGCTACGGTTTCAACCTAACCCTTCGTTCATGAAGCCCGCCTAAGTTGCCGGAAACTCGCCGATGCGGCGGTTTTGAGTGTGTTTGATGGCATTCGCTACCACCCTGATCCCCGAGCTCGATGAGATCGTCAAACATGGCGATCCCAAACGCCGCGCCGAGGCGAGCCGGCGGATCGCCGAATTGTTCCTGCTTGGGGCTGCGAGCTTCCGGCCCGATCACGTCGATCTGTTCGACGGCGTTCTGATCGACCTCGTTCCGCACACCGAACCTGCCGCCCGTGCCGATCTGGCCGAGCGGCTGTCGGTCCTCGCCAACGCGCCACGCGGCCTTGTCGGGCAACTGGCGCGCGAGGACGAGATATCGATCGCCGGGCCGCTGCTGCGCCGGTCGCCGGTTATCGATGAGCAGGCATTGATCGAGATTGCCCGCATCAAGGGCCAGGGCCATCTGCTGGCGATGTCGGAGCGATCGACGCTTTCTCCCGGTCTCACCGACGTGATCCTGCGCCGCGGCGACCGCGAGGCGGTCAGGCGTGCCGCCGGCAACGCGGGCGCACATTTTTCGCAGGCCGGATATTCGGCGCTGATCAAACGCGCCGGCCACGATGGCGTTCTGACACTGACGGTCGGCCAGCGCGACGATCTCTCCGCATCACAGCTAAAAGATCTGCTGGCGGGATCTGTCGATGTTGTACGCCGCCGTCTGTTCGAGGTGGTCAAGCCCGCCCGACAGGCGGCGATCAAGCAGGCAATGAGCGTGATTTCCGGCGTACCCGAAAAGGTCGAGAGCCGCCGCGACTTTGCGCCGGCGCAGCGCACGATCCTCGCGCTGCACGGCGCGGGCGAACTGAACGAAGGGGCGCTGCTCGGCTTCGCCAAGGCCTACAAATACGAGGAATCGATTGCCGCGCTGTCGGCCCTGTCGGGGGTGAAGATTGCGACGCTCGACCGCCTGATTGCCGGCGACCGCCACGATCCGATCCTGATCGTCGGCAAGGCGATCGGTCTCGAATGGGCAACCGTGCGTGCCCTGATCCTGCTCCGGCTCGGTCCGAGCCGGATGCCGGCTCCCGCGGACATTGAGAGCGCCCGATTGAATTTCACCCGCCTGATGCCTTCGACCGCGGAGCGGGTGGTGAATTTCTGGCAGACCCGCCAATCGGCGTGAACGGCGAGTGCATGGTGCCGGACGTTTCGTTGAATTTGCAACGAATGATCCGTCCGTGGTCGAGGCGATTGTGCTAGGAAAGCCGACCAAGTTACCGTGCGCGAGGGAGGCCACGCTTGGAAATCGAGAAGTCGGTGGTCGAGTTCGCGACCGAGGCAGCGCTGCGCTATCGCGCGATCGCACGCGTGAGGCACGACAACGAAGTGCCCGAGAGCTTTCTGCGCAGCCATGTCGCGTCGCGTCTCCATGATCGCTTCGACTGCCCCGTCCATGTCGACCGGCTCTATGCTGCGATGGCGATCGACCTTGGCGGGCCTGTTACCGCCGACCTCGTCACGGCATTGGGCGGGCATCGCGCCGACATCGCGATCTACCGGGACGATCGCCCGTTCGCGGTCATCGAACTAAAGGTCTTCGACGAAGTGGCGCCCTTGCCGGCGATCGGCGTCAAGCTCGACAAAGCGAAGATTCTCGCGCGCGTCGCGCCGTTGCAGCTCTTCGTCGGCGCGATGATCTGTCCGATCGTTCTCTCGCTCGAGGCCCGCATCGAGCGCCTGCACGATGCCGTTGGCGGCAACATGTTTGTCGGCGAACGCCAACCGTCGCGCGACGGTCGGTGGCATTGGTGCTTTGCCTGCGCTTCAATCCGCTAAAGCCGCGCCTTTATTGAATCGGTCCTCGCCGGACTCCCAACAACCCCCTCCCAATCAGAAAACCAGCGCGTTATGCTGCCGCCAATGGCGCGGTACAGCGCCTGTCGGGAGATCGAGATGCCGGCCGAAATCGACGTTCAATTCCATGCCGATCAAATCCGCGACAATGGATACACCGTGATCGAGCGCGCGGCCGCTGCCGATCTGGTCGACGGATTGAAGAAGGCTTTGTTACGCACCGAACACGAACATGGTCTCGGTTATGCGAAGACGTCGTTCGAAGGCTTCAAGACCGTGCGCATCAACAATCTTCTGACCTATGACGACCTATTCTGGCAGGTGCCGCTGCACGCCAATGTGCTGGCTGTCGTGGAGCGCGTGTTCGACAAGGAATGCCTGCTGTCGTCGTTCTGCTCGCTGGTGCTCGGTCCCGGCCAGGAGGCGCAGCCGATCCATGAGGACACCCAGTTGATTCCGCTGCCGCGTCCGCACATCCCGATCACCCTCAATGCGATCTGGGCGTTGTCGGACTTCCGGGAGGACAACGGCGCGACCAGGATTCTGCCGGGCAGCCACAAATACGACTGCTCGCCCGAATACGGCAAGGAATATGATGCCGTCACCGCGACGATGCCGGCCGGCAGCGTGATGCTGTTCGACAGCGCGCTCTGGCACGGCGGCGGCGCCAATACCAGTGGTAGCAGGCGTTTTGCGCTCTCCTGCGCCTATTGCTGGGGCTGGATGCGGCAACAGGAAAACCTGCAGCTCGGCATTCCCCTGGAAACCGCGCGGCGTTTTCCGCGCCGGCTGCAGGAGCTGTGCGGCTACAGCGTCTACAAGGGACAGTTCGGGCACATCGACAACCGCGATCCGATCGAGCTGCTTGGCCGCGAGCGCGGCAAGCGCATGGTCTGGGAAGCGACCGATGTCCGGAAAGCGCGGATGGGTACCGACGTAAAGCAGTAATGCCTTGTCATTCCCGGGCGAGGCAAAACCTCAAACCCAGAACGACAGCGGGATTTAGCCCACTTTCCGAAATCGCAGATACGCGGCGTGGCGGCCTTCCCGCTCGGCTTTGCGTCCGTAACGCGTCATCGTGTAATCGCTCCACGGTATCAGCCAGTCGGACGCTCGCTCCGCGGTCCAGACGAAATCGGGCGAGCGCAAAACATGCGCCAGCGTCCAGGCGCAGTAATCGTCGATATCGCTGACGAAACGAAATTCGCCATTCGGCTTCAATGTTCGCGCCATCGCAGCGATGGTGGTGTCCTGCACGAAGCGCCGCTTCCAGTGCCGCCGCTTCGGCCACGGATCGGGGTGGATCAGATCGATCCGCGCCAGCGAATGCGGCGGCGCCCATGCCAGCAATTCGGCGGCGTCGCCCGCGAACAGCCGGATATTGCCGATGTTATGCGCCTCGATCTGCGTCAGTATTTTCGCCATGCCGTTGACATAAGGCTCGCAGCCGATGAAGCCGGATTGCGGCAACGCGCGTGCTTCCGCGATCAAATGCTCACCGCCGCCGAACCCGATTTCAAGCCGAACGACATCGACCGGCGGATCGAACAGTTCGGCGAGGCCGGACCGATCCGCGCCGCCGATGTCGAGCGCAAGCCGCGGCAGCAGATGTTCGATCAGGTCGGCCTGACGGGCGCGGAGCTTGTGGCCCTTGCGCCGGCCGAAGAACGAACCGTGCGGGTGAGCGGCAGCCTCATCGTCGGACGATGCGTCGCGATGGATGGGATCGCGGGTGATGACACTCATCGCAGCGTCTGATCCTTCGTTTCACGCGCGCAAGCGATCAGCGTTGCGCCGGCGCGGGAAATAACGGCTTATGCCGGATTTCGACGGCGCTCAAACCCAAACCGGCAGAGCTCAGCGTTTATCAGGCCCTTCGCGCGCGGCGATCTGCTCGACCATCTCGACAATGCTGCGCCGAAGTTTGGCATCGGAGATGCGCGTGAATGCGCGGGTCAGTGCGAGTCCTTCGGAGGTCGCCAGAAAATCGGAGACGTAGGCCGGCGAGGTCCCTTCGCTGAAGTCTTCGGCGTTCGCGGTGCCGCTGGGGCCTCCCTCGAACAGGAACGATACCGGGACCCGGAGTATCTCGGAGATTTGCTGAATGCGGCTTGCTCCGACCCGGTTGGTGCCCTTCTCGTATTTCTGAACCTGCTGGAAGGTCAGACCCAGGGCATCGCCGAGCTTCTCCTGGCTCATGCCCAGCATGATGCGGCGCATGCGCACGCGACTGCCGACATATCTGTCAACAGGGTTGGGCGCTTTGGTCGACATCTCCGAAACCTCTGAGGAGCAAAGAATGACTGGGTCTATTCTCGACGAGTGGGCCAGAATGCGAATTCGACAGTCGATCTGTCAACTGGTGGATTTCCGCTGGCCGGCATTTCTGCCGATGTCGGCTACCAAACCATGAATATACAGGCGTCAGGAAGTTCGCTTGGCAACGCGCCGCCGAATGACGAAAATCAAGGCAGCGACGACGATGGCTGCGGCAGGAATGTCGCCGGCGCGCGCGTAAATCGTTGGCGGAATTGCCGACGGCAGGCTTGAATCGAGCACGCCTTCAAGCCCGAGACCGAGCCGTGCGACAATCCGTCCCATCGGATCGATCACCGCGGAAATGCCCGTGTTTGCCGCGCGAACCGCCGGCAACCCCTCCTCGATCGCGCGCAGCCGCACCTGCTGCAGATGCTGATAGGGGCCGGTTGAAATTCCGAACCAGCCGTCATTGGTCAGGTTGACGATCCAGCCGGGACGATCGTCGCGGGCTGCAACGTCGCCGGGAAAGATGGCCTCATAACAAATCAAAGGTAGCGCGCGCGGCGCGTTTGGTATCTCCATGGTGCGTCGTCGTTCGCCCGGAATGAAGCCGCCCTGGACCTTGGTGAGCTGCACGAAGCCCAGTTTTTCCATCAAATTCTGAAACGGCAGATACTCGCCGAACGGCACCAGATGCAGCTTGTCGTAAACCGACAACACGCTGCCATCGTGATCGATGACATAGATCGAATTGTAGGCGCGTGTGATCCGCGTGCCCGGAGGCAGATCGGGCGCGCGCACCGCACCGGTGATCAGCACGGTGCCCTTGGGCAACAGATCGGCGATCTGGGCCATGGCGTCGCCTTCGCGCGTCAAAAAAAACGGGAACGCCGATTCCGGCCAGATCAGGATGCTGGCGTCGCGCACGCCGGTAGATTGCGGTCCGGACGACCGATCGGAGAGCGTCAGATATTTTTGCATCACCTCCGCCTTGGCGGCGTAGTTGAATCTGACGTCCTGCTGCAGGTTGGGCTGCATGATGCGCAGTTTGACCTTTGCGACGTTGGTGGTCGGATGCAGCATCAGGCGAACGGTGCCGAAAATGGCCATGGCGACCAGTAGCAGCAGGGCCAGCATCGGCACGATCCACGGTCGCCGTCCGCGTGAACGTCCATCGATCAGGACCGCGGGGCTCGCAAAGATCGCCACGCTGAGAAATGTGAGACCCCACAGGCCGATCAGTGAGGCGGTCTGCGCCAGCGCCAGCGGTTCGGTCAGGGCGTAGCCGAATGCATTCCACGGAAAACCGGTCAGCACATGGCCGCGCAGCCATTCGCTCAGAGTAAGGGTAGAGGCAAGCGCGATCACGCGCGAGGCATCCCGGGTCCAGATCAGCCGCGCCAGCGCAAAGCCGAAGGCGGTGAACAGCGCAAGATAGGCAGGCAGGCCGAGTACGGCGAACGGCAGCAGCCATGCGAAGGTGGATGCATCGACCAGGAACGCATATCCGATCCAGTACAGCCCCGGCACGAAATAGCCGAGGCCGAACCACCAGCCGGCCATCGCTGCCGCCGGCACGCCGCGCCAGCGTCCGGCGCCCGCGCCGTCGATCAGCCAGACCATGACAGGGAAAGTAATGAGCAGCACCGGCCAGGCATTGAACGGCGCCATCGCCAGCGCCGACAGCGCGCCAGCGGCGAGCGCAATGGCGGCGCGCTTCCAGCCCCATGAAAGGATGATGGCAAGGCCGATGGTGCGAAGTTGGCCCGCAGTTCTCACGCCGAACCGGCTCCGTCGCTGGTTGGCGGGCTGGGGTGATCGCCGGCCGGCGGCGCGCCGGCCTCCGGCGTTGCTTCGCGGCGGCGGGTTTCGCGCTGTGGGCGCGGCGCCGGGCGTTCCTTGCGTGTCCCGATGCGCAGGCGCTTGACGCGCCTCGGATCGGCATCGAGCACCTCGATTTCAAAATTGCCGGGACCGGAAATGACTTCGCCGCGCACCGGCAGGCGGCCGACATGGGTCACGAGATAGCCGCCCAGGGTCTCGACTTCTTCTCCGGCTTCGCCAGTGACGAAGTCCTCGCCGATCACCGAGCGGACGTCGTCGAGACTGGCGCGCGCATCGGCGATGAAGGAATTGTCCGCCTGCCGCACGATCGCCGGCGGCTCGTCGCTGTCGTGCTCGTCATCGATCTCGCCGACGATCTGTTCGACGATGTCCTCGATCGATACCAGGCCGTCGGTCCCGCCATACTCGTCCACCACCAGCGCCAGATGAATGCGCGAGGCCTGCATTTGCGCCAGCAGATCGATCGCCCGCATCGACGGCGGCACGAACAGCAGCTTTCGGATGATGTTGGCGTCGGCGAGCGGCAGCGCCAGATCGACCGCGCGCAGGTCGAGGCCGGCAGGCAAGGGCTTCTTGCGCTTGGCCTTGCCGGTATCGGGCACGCGCGCCCTTACGGTCATGAATGCCAGCAGATCGCGGATGTGAACGATGCCCTCGGGATCGTCGAGGGTTTCGTTGTAGACCACCAGACGCGAATGCGCCGCACTTTCAAACACGCCCATCAATTCGCCAAGCGGGATGTCGCGCTTGACCGCGACGATATCGGCGCGATGGATCATCACATCGGCGATGCGCCGCTCATGCAGGCCGAGGATATTGCGCAGCATGGTGCGCTCGGTGGCGGAAAAGCCGACCTCGTCCGGAGTGCTTGCATCGAGCACAACCTGAAGATCGTCGCGAACCGAGCCGGGCTTCCATCCGAACAGCGTACGGATCGCGCGGGTCAGCCAGCTGTCGGCCGCCGGACGCAACACCTCGCCCGCCGGCACCACGGCCGGCAGGTTGCGCGTGTTGCGCGGATTGTCGTGGGTCGGTTCGGAGTCGCCCATCTCAGTCCATCCGGTCCCGATCCGCGTATGGATCGGGAATGCCGAGTTGCGCCAGGATTTGCTGCTCGAGGGTTTCCATGGCTTCGGCGTCGTCGTCGGTTTCGTGATCGTAACCCATCAAATGCAGAAAACCGTGGATCGCCAGATGGCTGAGATGATGATCGAACGGCTTTTGCTCGTCATCGGCCTCCCGGCGCATCGTTTCATAGGCGATGGCGATGTCGCCGAGCATCCGCGGCGCATCGTCGGGGCCACTGCCGCCGGTCGGCTGCAAGGCTGGAAACGACAGCACGTTGGTCGGCTTGTCGATGCCGCGCCAGTTACGGTTCAGCGTGCGAATGCCGGCGTCGTCGGTCAGCATCACGGCGAGTTCGGCTTCGCCAAAATTCGCCGCGCCAGGACCGGCTTCGCCGGATCCGGCATGGACGACCTCGGCGGCGGCGGCGATGGCGCGATGGATGACGGCTTCGGCATCGGGCTCAGCCCGCCAGCCGTCGGCGACGACGAGAACCTCGGTCAAGGGAAGGGCAAAGGGCGCCATCGGTCCGGAATTTCGTTGGCGGCGGGAGATCGCTCCCGGCGCGCGCTCGGCAAAAGATTTTAGCATCAAGGCCTGCTGGTTGCCGGCCGCTGCGGCAATCCTTCATAGGCAGCGACGATCCGTGCCACCAATTCGTGGCGGATGACGTCTTCGGCCGTGAATTTCACCTGGGCGATGCCCTCGACGCCATCGAGCAGTTTGGCGGCTTCCGCAAGGCCCGACGCCTGGCCGTTCGGCAGGTCGACCTGACTGGGATCGCCGGTGATGATCATGCGGCTGTTTTCGCCGAGCCGCGTCAGGAACATCTTCATCTGCATCGAGGTGGTGTTTTGCGCTTCGTCCAGAATGATGGCGGCGTTGGTCAGGGTGCGGCCGCGCATGAAAGCGAGCGGCGCGATCTCGATCTCGCCGGTTTGCAGCGCGCGCTCGACGATTTGCGAATCCATCAAGTCATACAGCGCATCGTAGATCGGCCTTAAATAAGGATCGACCTTCTCTCTGAGATCGCCGGGCAAAAAGCCGAGCCGCTCGCCGGCCTCGACTGCGGGCCGCGACAGGATGATGCGATCGACTTCCTTGCGTTCGAACAGTTGCGCAGCCTGCGCTACCGCAAGCCAGGTCTTGCCGGTGCCCGCGGGCCCGATGCCGAACACCAGTTCATGCTTCTTGAGCGCGCGGATGTAGGAATCCTGCGCCGCCGTGCGCGCCCGCACCGGGCGCTTGCGCAGATTGATGGTTTCGAACGAGGTCTTCGCCGCCTTCGCATCGAATTCGAACAGCGAGCCCTGTGCTACGACGGCGCGGATAGCGCCCTCGACATCGCCTTGCGCCAGATCGTGCCCCTGGGTCGCCTGGGCATACAGCGTTTCCAGCACGCGCCGCGCGGCGTCGCAGCCGTCGCGGGACCCTGCGATGGTGATGTGATTGCCGCGCGAATCGACCACGACGCCGAGCCGGCGTTCGATCAGCGCGAGGTTCTGTCCGTAGGGTCCGACCAGTGACGACACCGCGCGATTGTCATCGAAGTCGATGACGACTTGCGTTTCGGGCGGAATTTGCAGGTCGCGGTCAAGTTTGCGGCTGGGAGCGAGCGAAGACGAATCCGATGCACTTTTTGGCAAGGGTTCAGGCTCCCGTGATCATTTGAGAAGAATGGGTAAGGTGAGAAAAAACAGATTGCGCATCGACAGCGGGGGCCAGGTCGCCGAGCAGGCTGTAGCGCTCGAGGCTCGCAATCGTGACCGGGAGCACCTGTCCGATGATATCTGTCGACGCCATCACATGCGCCGGCTGCAGATAGGCGGTGCGGCCGACGATCTGGCCGGGATTGCGGGCGGTGCGTTCGAACAGCACATCGACGGTGTTGCCAATCGTTGCCACGTTGAAGGCCGATTGCTGGCTATCGATCAATTCCTGGAGCCGTACCAATCGCTCGTCCATATCAGCCGCTGACACCGTCTCCTGCATGTCCGCCGCCGGCGTTCCGGGCCGTGGCGAATATTTGAACGAATAGGCGCCAGCGTATCTGATTTGTGTGACCAGTGCGAGGGTCGCGACGAAATCTTCCTCGGTCTCGCCGGGGAAACCCACGATAAAATCCGATGAAAATGCAATATCTTGCCGGGCGTCGCGAAACCGGTCGATGACGCGGCGGTAGTCCGCGACGGTATGCCTGCGGTTCATCGCCGCAAGTATCCGGTCGGACCCGGATTGGACCGGCAGGTGCACGAACGGCATCAGCGCGGCGAGATCGCGGTGGGCCTCGATCAATGTCTCGTCGACATCGCGGGGATGGCTGGTCGAATAGCGCAGGCGCACGATGCCGGGAATGCCGGCGAGGCGATGCAGCAACGCGCCGAGCGACCAGATCCGGCCGTCCGGTCCTTCGCCGTGATAGGCGTTGACGTTCTGCCCGATCAAGGTGATTTCGCGCACGCCATTATCTGCGAGCCGGAGCACGTCGTCGACGATCCTCGCCACCGGCCGCGACACCTCGGCGCCGCGCGTGTACGGCACCACGCAGAACGTGCAGAATTTATCGCAGCCTTCCTGCACCGTCACGAAAGATGAGATGCCGCGCGCGCGGATCGCATCGGGCTTCGGCGGGGCTAAAAATCCGAACTTGTCGTCGACCGGAAATTCAGTCTCCAGCGCGCGGCCATGGCTTTTGGCGCGGGCCAGCAGTTGCGGAAGGTGATGATAGCTTTGCGGACCGACCACGACATCGACCACGGGTGCGCGGCGGATGATCTCATGGCCTTCGGCCTGCGCGACGCAACCTGCCACCGCGATGCTCATCTGGCGGCCGTGGCGCGCGGCTTCATCCTTGGCGACCCGCAGCCGACCCAGTTCCGAGTAAACCTTCTCGGAAGCTTTTTCGCGAATGTGACAGGTATTGAGAATCACCAGATCCGCATCGTCGACGCTGGCTGTCTCGACAAAGCCTTCGGGCGCCAGCATGTCCACCATGCGCTGCGCATCGTAGACGTTCATCTGACAACCATATGACTTGATGTGCAGCTTGCGCGGCGGCGTCATGGAACCTGAATGCTGGGCTGACCTGGCGCCACCAGCGGCGCGGGGCTCAGTTATAGGCTAAAGCGCCGAAAATCCAGCGCCCGGCTTGCCTTTTAGTCGATTTGCTCGGAATCAGGATTTGTCGTCGTCCAGCGGGACGCAATATAATTCCAGCCGGTGATCGACCAGCTTGTAGCCGAGCTTGCGGGCGATTTCGGCCTGCAGCTTTTCGATCTCCTCGGAGGTGAATTCGATCACCTTGCCGTCGCGCAGATTGATCAGATGGTCATGGTGGCTGTCGCGCATCTGTTCGTAGCGGGCGCGGCCCTCGCGAAAGTCGTGCCGTTCGATGATGCCGGCGTCCTCGAACAGCTTGACCGTCCGATACACCGTCGAGATCGAGATCTTGTCGTCGACGGCCACGCAACGGCGATACAATTCCTCGACATCGGGATGATCAAGCGCCTCCGCCAGCACGCGCGCAATCACGCGGCGCTGTTCGGTCATGCGCATGCCGGTGGCGGCGCAGCGCGCCTCGATTCCGGTGGCCTTGAGCGCGGGGGTCGGTTTCAGGGCGGTCATGGTTTGGCGTCTCTTTGACAGGGCCTGTTCTGCCACCGCGCGGGGGTTACGACAAGTCGCGACGCATCAGAAGCGCGTTCAATTGCTCCCCACCCGGCTGCTGGTAATAGCGTTCGCGCCGGCCGGCGACGCCAAATCCGGCCCGTTCGTACAGCCGCCGCGCCGGCTGATTATTTTCCTCGACCTCGAGGAACACGGTACGCACGCCGCGGCCCGAAAGATGGCCAAGATGCGTCAGCAACAGATTGCGGGACAGGCCGCGCCCGCGATGGCTGGCGGCAACCGCGATCGACAATATTTCAGCCTCGTCCGCCGCCATGCGCGACACCGCAAAGCCGACGATCTTGCGCCCAAGCCTCAGGCGGTGAACCAGCGTATTGCGCTCGGACAACATGTTCTCGAATTCGCCTTCGCCCCAGCCGCGGTGAAACGATGCGCCGTGAAGCTGCGCGAGCTTGGGCGCATCGCGCAAGGTCGCGGGCTCAACCAGCGCTGTGTCGCCGCTCCACAATCCGCTGAGCCACGCCATCATGATGCGGAGGGCTGCGCGGCTTTTTGCAGCGGGTCCTTTTGAGGCTTGGCATCGGGCGCGCGCAGGTAATAGGGCCGCGCTGGCGCTGTTTCCGGACTGACCGCGGCTCCGAGCCACGCCAGCCAGGCAATATCCGGCGCGGGTTGCGGATCGACCTTGAACGGCGGCAGCGCATCGGCCGGCCAGCGGTCGGCGAGAATTTTGGCGGCGTTGCCGACCAGATGCGCCGCGCCAAACCGCGAGGCGCCGAGCGCCTCCTCGATGGCGGCGACGCGCGGCCGCATCAACGACCCACCATCGCCGCTAACCACTTGAAAATACACCTGATCGTGCCGTGCATCGATGGCGGAAATGACTGGTTGAGCAGCGTTCTGGCCGACCACCGGCGCCGCATAGGCGGTCAATGTGGAGAGCCCGACCACCGGCTTATTGGCGGCCAGCGCGATGCCGCGTGCGGCGGACAGTCCGACCCGCAGCCCGGTAAAGCTGCCGGGACCGGTGGTCACCGCGATGCGGTCGAGGGCGGCAAAGGCAATGCCGGCTTGCCTGATCACGCGCGCGATCAGCGGCATCAGGGCCTCGGCATGGCCACGCTTCATCGCCTGCGATTCTTGCGCGATCACCTTGGCCGCATCGGTGTCGAGAACGCACGCGGCGCAGGCATCGAGGGCGGTGTCGATGGCGAGGATCAGCATGCGGAAGTTATATCAGCCGCAAGCAGGGAAGCTAGGTTGTCGAGCCATGAACTGATCGAATGCACGTGCCGCGCTGATGCTTCGAGACGCCCGCAAAGAGCGGGCGCCTCCCGAGTGAGCGCAAGTGCGCCCATCCGGGGATGAGGGTCACATCGGCCGGACTTCGACCACGTCGGGCACGAAATGCTTCAGCAAATTCTGGATGCCATGCTGCAGCGTCGCGGTGGATGACGGGCAGCCCGCGCAGGAGCCCTTCATGTTGAGATAGACGATGCCGTCCTTGAAGCCGCGGAACGTGATGTCGCCGCCGTCATTGGCGACCGCGGGACGCACCCTGGTTTCGATCAGGTCCTTGATGGTCGCGACCGTCTCGGCGTCGGCCTCGTTGAAGAACTCGTCGTCCTCATCGGCGGCCTCGTCGCTCGCAGCGCTGCCGTCGGCGAGCAGCGGCGCGCCGGACATGTAGTGCTCCATGATGGCGCCGAGGATCGCCGGCTTGAGATGCTGCCAGTCGCTGCCGTCCTTGGTCACGGTAACGAAGTCGGAGCCGTAGAACACGCTGGTAACACCGGGCACGCCGAACAGCTTCTCGGCCAGCGGCGAGCGCGCCGCGGCCTCGCGGTTGGCAAATTCCAGGGTGCCGCTGTCGAGCACAATGCGGCCGGGAATGAATTTCAGGGTAGCGGGATTGGGGGTGGCTTCGGTCTGGATGAACATGTGATTTCTCCGGCGTCGCCGGTTCAAGGCCGGCGCGTGGCGTCTTACTAGCAGATGGCGACGGCAAACGCACGGTCAAGCCCGGGAATGGCAGCAATGTCTGCCATTTAGGTCTTACCCAAGCGCTCCATTTTTGGTTTGAGCATGATCTCGCGCAAACGCTTCGGTTTGTCGCGAGGGAAAACCGGCATCCACTTTTCCGGATCATGCTCTACGACAGCGCGTCGATCTCCTCGTCGCTCAAATCGCCCGACACGATGGTTACCGGAATCGGGAACGAACCGACCGTCTTGGCCATCATGGTGACCAGCGGGCCGGGGCCTTCCGCGCCGGAGTTGGCTGCCAGCACCAGCATCGCGATATCGACGTCCTTGTCGATGACGTCGAGGATCTGTTCGGTCGGGTCGCCCTCGCGAATCACGCGCTCCGGGGTGATCGCGGCGATGCCATTGGCGCGGCCGGACGCGCGATCGAGCGCGGCATTGGCCTCCTCATGCGCCTCGGCGCGCATGATATCGGCGACCCCGAGCCATTGCTGGTTCTGGTCCTCGATTTCGATGATGCGCAGCATCACCACGCCGCCGCCGACGCGGATCGCCCAGCGGCTGGCGTAATAGACGGCGCGGTCCCATTCCGCGGTGTCGTCAACGATGACAAGACATTTCGGCTTGTGACCCGTCTCATAGCTTCGTCGCTGGGTGGTCATGCATGTCCCGATGCTGCGCCAGGCAGGCCGCATGCTGCCACGGCGCAGCCGTCCTCGACAAGCGGCGTTGCCGGCGGACTCGCTTCACCCTCCCGCTTGCGGGGAGGTCGACGCGCGAAGCGCGGCGGGCTTTTTAGTCGGGACGCGCGTTTGGGATTGGCATGATCGCCCAGCAATGCCGGCTATTGATCACGTACATCGTGGACAAAAGCAAACCGCTCATGACGCCGGTCTGATCGAAGGCCGTTGCTTTGATCGGATTCTAGCGCACATGCGCAAACTGGAGAGCGCTCGGCTCGGCCAGAGCGGGAAGAGTAAGGCGCGGCCGCCAACCGTTTGCTTCGGGAGACCTCCATTGCGCCGCTTGTCATGCCTCGCATCCGCGTTCGCCCTCATTGCCACTTTTGGGCATCTATCCATCTCCGCCGCGACCGAGATCCCGCCCGCCATCTACGCCGACCCGGCGCCTGATCCCGCCCATCCTGCGCGCATGGACGTCTTGCACATCCCCAGCCACGGCGAGACTATCAACGGCATCGCCTATGTGGCAGCCGGCGCCGGCGAGCACCCCGTGGTGATCCTGCTGCACGGTCTGCCCGGCAATGAGAAGAATATCGATCTGGCCCAAGCCATCCGCCGGGCCGGCTGGACTGTCGTCCTCTTCAATTATCGGGGCTCGTGGGGCAGCCCGGGATCGTTTCGCTTCGGGCAGAATCTAGAGGACGCGGACGCCGTGCTGGCTTACCTGCGCGATCCCGCGAACGCCGGGGCCTTGGGTGTGGACACTCAGCGCATGGTGATCGGCGGCCACAGCTTGGGCGGCTGGGTCGCGATCAACACGGCGGCTCACGATAAGGGACTGATCGGCCTCTTCAGCATCTCGGCTGCCGACATGGGTAGGCTGGGCGTGGCGCCACAACCGACCAGGGAAAAGGTGATGAGCCGGAATATGGAAGCCCTGGCCGGCGTCACGGCCGCGAGCATGGCGGCGGACGTGGCTATCGCCGGACCGGAGCATCCCCTGCCCAAGGCGGCTCCCGGACTGGTCGATAAGTCCTATCTCGCCATGACGGCGGATGACGGCATCGCGGGCGACACCGATGCTCTGGTCGCGGCGATCCGGGCCGAAGGCGGAACCAGGGTGACAACTCTCCATCTGCCTACCGATCATGGCTGGAACGATCGGCGCATCGCACTTGCGGCGACCATTATCGTCTGGCTGGAGGATCTGATCCGGACACATTGATCTTCAACCGCGCCGGCTGAGGCACGTCGCGCTGGGCTTGCGGTGGGCCTTGGCCAGGAACACCGTCTCAGTGCGCGGTCCCGGACGGCATTCTCAAAAAAGGAGCCCGCCATTGGCGACGGGCGCCAGTCCAGGGAGGAACAAGTTCGCAATGTAACTCAATTCGCGGGAGTGGTATGTGTCGCAATTCACACACATAAGAAAACGCTTCGCACCGCCTGGTACGAAGAGGGGCGCGGACCTGAGCCCGTCGCCCCCGCGTCGCTTTCGTTTCAACCGCCTTGGGTGCGCGAAGCGGGGAGGCCCGAAAACCAAGCGGGCGGCTCGGCGGCGGGTGGGGGAAAGTCCATCCACTCCACCAGCGCGTTTTGCGGAAGCACCCCACCCCAACCCTCGCCCGCAAGCGGGAGAGGGAGATCCGTTGCCTTTGCGGATCCATCCAATCTCATCATGCTTTAGCGTTGGCGGACGAAACCGACGATATCCTTTGTCGCATTCATGGTCTCGGCAGCAATGGCGCGGGCGCGGTCGGCGCCATCGACCAGAATCAAATCGACATGGCCGGGGTCCGCCACCAGCCGCTTCATCTCGGAGGCAATCGGCGACAGTCTGGCGACGCAAAGCTCCACCAGCGCATTCTTGAAATTGGAGAACTGGCCGCCGCCGAATTCGTGGAGCACATCGGCCTTGGCGCGGCCGGACAGCGCGGCATAGATCCCGACCAGATTGTCGGCTTCGGGGCGGGTCTCAAGGCCTTTTTCCTCCGACGGCAACGGCTCCGGATCGGTCTTCGCCTTGCGGATCTTCTGCGCGATGGTGTCGGCGTCGTCGGTGAGATTGATCCGCGAATTATCCGACAAATCCGATTTCGACATCTTCTTGGTGCCGTCGCGCAACGACATCACCCGCGTTGCCGGACCGGTGATCAGCGGCTCCGGCTGTGGGAAAAACAATCCGTCATTGAAGCCGTGGTTACGAATCGAGTCGCCGAAATCATTGTTGAATTTCTGGGCGATATCGCGCGAGAGCTCGAGATGCTGCTTCTGGTCCTCGCCGACCGGCACATGGGTGGCGCGATAGAGCAGAATGTCGGCCGCCATCAGTACCGGATAGTCGTAGAGGCCCACCGAGGCGTTCTCGCGGTCCTTGCCGGCCTTTTCCTTGAACTGCGTCATGCGGTTGAGCCAGCCGATCCGCGCCACGCAATTGAGAATCCATGCCAGCTCGGCATGCCCGGACACCTGGCTCTGGTTGAAGACGATGTGCTTTTTGGGATCGATGCCGGAGGCGATGAAGGCCGCGGTGACTTCCCGGGTGTTGCGCGCAAGCTCGGCAGGGCCGCCCCAGACCGACACCGGCTGGGTGAGCGCATGCATGTCGACGACGCAATAGAGACAGTTGTGGGTCTCCTGCAGCTTCACGAAGTTGACGATCGCGCCGAGGTAGTTGCCAAGATGCAGATTGCCGGTCGGCTGCACCCCCGAAAAAACCCGTTCAACCATGGCCATCGTAAGTTTCCCGCTGTTTAGCGCCGTCGTTTGCCACGCGCGCTTTATACGCGCAAGTCGCCCGGCGGGGTTTGCCTGATGGCACCGAGTGCCTCGCGCCAGCCGGTCACCCCGAGCAGGCTGAGCAGCAGGCCATAAATCGCCATTCCGCCAACGATCAAAACCAGCAACGCTGCGGCCTGCGCCAGGTCGTGGAGGCCGGCGTTTTGCGCCAGCGCAAAGTGCGTTGCCGCCCACAACAATCCACCCATGACAAGTGCGGCGCCGCCGATCCGCGGCAACCGGCGGCGGCATGCATCGTCGATCGAAAATCCAAATCCCGCCGCGATGCCACGGACCAATGTCAACGCGCCAACCCACGCCCCGAGCGCGATGCTGGCCGCGATACCGCCAGCGCCATATACACGACCGAGCACGATCCCCAACACGATCGCGACCGCAAATCCCCCAAGCGTTGCCATCAGCGGCGTCAACGTATCGCCGCGGGCGAAAAATGCCGGCGACAGCGCCTTGACCAGCACATGGGCGGGCAAAGCGAGCGCGAGCAGCATCAGCGCATGCGCGGTGCCGATAGTGTCGGCCGCGGTAAACAGCCCATGTTCGAACAACATCCGTACCACGGGTTCACTGAGCACGATCAATCCCAGCGTCGCCGGGAGGGCCAGTCCGACCGCGAGTTCAAGGCCGCGCAACTCGGCGTGTGCGGCGGCAATCCGATCGTCGTTGCGCAGCGCGCGCGTCAGCTCGGGCACCAGCACGGTGCCCATGGCGACGCCGACAATGCCGAGCGGCAGTTCGATCAGGCGGTTGGCGAAATACAGCCACGACACCGCCGATGGCGATGACGAGGCGATGATGGCGCCGGCGACGACCAGCCCTTGCGGCCCTGAGCTGGCGATCATGCCCGGGATCGCCTTGCCGAGAAAACCACGCATCGGCGCGTCGAACGAAATCCGCAGCGGTGTTGCGGTATTATCGCCGCCACGACGCCCGACCAGGATCAGCAATTGAAGCAGTCCGGCGATCCCGACCGTGGCCGCGATCGCCTGCGCAGCAAGAGTTGCATCCTGCCGCCAGCCGAGCAGGGCGATCATGACAGCGATCAGCGCGGTGTTGAACAGAAGCGGCGAGAACGCGGTCAGCGCGAAGCGCGCTTGTGCGTTCAACAGCGCCATCATCACCGTCACCGGCCCGGCAAAGGCGAGATAGGGCAGCATCAGGCGGGCGTCGTTGACGGCGAGCTGTAGGGTCTCGTGCCCGGCAAATCCCGGCGCCAAAGCCGTAACGACCAGCGGCATCAACAGGCCGAGCAATGCGGCCGCCACCAGCAGGGTTGCGCTGACGGTGCCGAGGACGCGGCCTGCGAACGCGGCGGCAGCATGGGCGCCATCGGCCTCGCGCACACGCAGCCACGCCGGCACCAGGGCTGCGTTGAGCGCGCCCTCGCTCAACAGCCTTCGTATGACATTGACCAGTTGAAACGCCACCAGGAACGCATCCGCCACGGGGCCCGCGCCCAGCAGTGCGGCGATCATCGAATCGCGCGCGAATCCGAGCAGCCGCGAGGCGAGTGTTCCGGTGGAGACGGTCAGGAAGGAGCGGATCATGGGGCTTCTATAACAGTGTCGCTTACCGGCACTAGTACCGCCGATCTGAAGTTCCTGCACCACCTGCCGCAAACTCATCCCAGGAACTTCAGATCGAAAAGCGGTACTAGAATCATAGATTTGCTAGTGCCCTCTCGCATCCGAAGTTCGTGTAAGAGCGTGCTGCGAGGTATCACGAACTTCGGATGCGGGGCACTAGTGTCCCGGCTCCAACATTGGCACTCCGTTGCGGCACGATGTCGATCGTGATAGGCCGCTGCACCCTCTTCAACCGGTTTGGAGCGGATTTCCCGCACCAGCGCAATGCCGCAACAGGACTCTTGGATGACTTCAGCGAAATATGACGTGCTCGGGATTGGCAACGCGATTTTCGATGTGCTGGTGCAGACCGACGAGAGCTTCCTCGCCACCCACGGCATGACCAAAGGCGGCATGGCGCTGATCGACGAGGCCCGTGCCGTGTCGATCTACCGGGATATGGGGCCAGCGGTGGAGATGTCCGGCGGCTCAGCCGCCAATACCATTGTCGGGATCGCCAGTTTTGGCGCGCGGGCGGCCTATGTCGGCAAGATCAGGGACGACCAGATCGGCGGCTTGTACGCCCATGACATCCGCGCTGCAGGGGTCGCGTTCGAGACCAGGCCGGCGCCGCAAGGCCCCGCCACCGGCTGTTCCTACATTCTGGTGACGCCGGACGGCGAGCGCACCATGAATACCTATCTCGGCGCGGCGCAGGAACTGACGCCGGACGATATCGATGCCGCGCAGGTCGCAGCCTCTGCGATCGTCTATCTCGAAGGCTATCTGTGGGACCCCAAAAGCGCCAAGGAAGCCTTTGTGAAGGCATCAACCATCGCGCATGACGAAGGCCGCCGGGTGGCGCTGACGCTGTCGGATTCGTTTTGCGTGGATCGCTATCGCGGCGAATTCCTCGATTTGATGCGAAAGGGCACCGTCGACCTGATCTTCGCCAACGAGGCTGAACTGCATTCGCTGTACCAGACCTCGGATTTCGACACCGCGCTCGCCCAATTGCGCAAGGATACCAAACTCGGCGTCGTCACCCGCAGCGAGAAGGGGTGCGTTGTGGTCTCGGCGGACGGCGTTGTCGCAGTGCCGGCATTTCCGATTGAAAAGATGGTCGATAGCACCGGCGCCGGCGATCTGTTCGCCGCCGGATTCCTGTTCGGGCTGGTGCGCAGCGCCGGATACGAAAACGCCGGGCGGCTCGGCGCGCTGGCGGCGGCTGAAATCATCCAGCACATCGGCGCGCGGCCGCAGACCTCGCTGAAGGAACTGGCTGAAAACAACGGGCTGCCGGTTT
>CAVSFN010000019.1:0-181157 GCA_963727225.1 uncultured Pseudomonadota bacterium
ACATTCCCAGGTATTTCGACTGGAACGTCATCGCGAGCCGGATCCGCGGGTCCTCGAAATACCGACGGAGCTCGCCGTCGAGCGACAGCCAGGGACGGAGCAGGGGAAGGACCTTCAGGAGCTGGGGCGAGAGCAGATCGCGCCATCCCAGGAAGGGTGACTCGAGGACCCTGCGGAACTCGTTCATCTTGATGCGATTATCGGCCATGAACCTCTGAAGCTGGCTGGCATCGCCAGGTGAGAGCGCTGCGATGGCTTGTTCCATGCGGGCGACGTCGGGCGTCGCCTTGAGATCGCCACCGCTGCCGAAGACGAGATGATACTGCGGATCGAGCCGAACCATCGGCACCTCGGTGTGCAGATTTCGGCCCACGGCCGCGAAGATCGATTCGAGCACCCGGGGATAGAGGAAGAAGGTCGGCCCCAGGTCAAAACGGAAGCCATTCTTGCCGATCGTCGTGGTCCGGCCGCCGACCCGCGACTGACGCTCCAGCACGGTCACATCGTAACCCGCCCCGGCCAGCAGCATCGCACTGGCCAGGCCGCCGGGTCCCGCACCGATGATGACGACTCGTTTCGTTCCGGACATGATGGGGGTCAAACTCCGATAATCGTTTGTTCACAATAAAGCGTGGCTCGGCCAGGAGACGGAGCAGACGAAAGGGTGCGCGATCGGCCCTTAGGAACCACTCGTGTGGCTGCAAGGTCAGTTCGCTGCACGGAGTTGGCTCTGATTCCGATGAGACAGGTATTTACCTGTCGTGAGCGGATTTGCGTACTTTTCTTCAAACCGCAAGTCGTTGTAGAGCAAGCCCTGGCAAGCGTCAAGGTGAGCAGGAAAAACCATCGCTCCAGGTCGGGCTTCGACCGCGAAGTTCTGCCTTTTGCCCTCGATGACGGCCAACTGGCTCACGGGAAAGCCGACTGACAGGGCCCCGGAATCTCATTCATCCTCGGAGATCAAGAGCGCCAGCGGGCGGGTTGCCGGGGTATGCTCGAGCACGATTTTGAAGATCACCGTCATGGGCACGGCCAGGACCATGCCCACGAACCCCCAGAGCAGGCTCCAGAATGCCAGCCCGATCAGCACGATCAAGGGGCTGAGCCCCAGCGCCTTGCCAGTCATCGTTGGCTCGATCAGGTTGGCCGTGACACCGTGGATTGACAGCAGAATCAGGGCGAAGAGAATCGGCGGCCCGAACGTGGGGAACTCGAGGAACGCCAGGACAAGTGGAGGAACGATCGCCACCAGGGCCCCGAGATAAGGAAGGAAGTTCCCGAAGAAGGTGATCACGCCCCAGGTGACCGCGCCCGTGATCCCGAAAGCCCAGCAGGCTAGCCCCACCGGGATGCCGACCAGCAGGCTCGCCTTGACCTTCACCACCAGGTATTCAGAGATGGCCCGGTTGATCGACTGGGTGATCTCGAGAATCCCCCGGGCACGCTCCGACGAGAAGCTGGACCGGATCCGGTTCGGCAGGCGCGAGGCCGATTGAAGCAGAAAGATCATGTAGAACGCCACCACGATGGATTCGAAGAAAACCGTCATGAACGCGGTGGCGGCGCCGCGGACGATTCGCTGTGAAAGCTCGATCGTCAGTGAATCTTCCGACTCCCCGGCGGAGTCCATGGATCTGGGTCGTTGCAGCCAGGGCAACAACGATTTCGAGAGCTGGCGCACGTGGCTCTCTAGCTCCGCTTCGCGCATCAGGTACCGCGGCAAGTTATGGTTGATCAGGACCACGTCACGGTAAATCATTCTGGCCAGTCCCTGAAGACCCAGGGTGATGCCGACGGCGATGATCAAGAACGAGAAGATCGGCCTCATATATCGCCGCAGCCGGGTGTACGCCGGCAGGAAGAGGTAAGAGAGGAGGATGGCGATCAGCAAGGGCCGAAGGACGGGTTCGAGGCGCTCGAGCAGGTAGAGGCTTGTGGCCGCGATGAGGAGCACGAAGGCCAGAGTGCGCAGGCCGACAAGGCTCGAAGCGCGGCGCAAGATCGGCCCCGCGGACGCGGTCCTGGATTCCATGTCGATCGCGTCCGTCTGCGGAGCAGCTACCCCAGCATCGGGGACTCTGGGATCGATCGCGTCCAAGACAGCTACCCTCCGCTCGACGTGCGCGTGTCCTCGTGCCGTGGTCCGTTCACCGGGAATCCCGCCACCTGCTGGATCCACGAGCCGAGTTCCGGGTCCAGGAGCGTAGCGCGAAAATTCTCGAGAGCCGCCGCCAGAGGCCGCATGATTCCCGGGTGTGCGGCGTCGAGACGGGGCGTCTTGAGTCCGCCGTTCAAGGGCCGGGGCGCCCCCTGTCCTAGCTCGGCAGTCGATTTGCCCACGATCAAGCCGACGTCGTGCCCGAACGCGCCGGCGATGGCCCGTGCGAACTGGACGCGGTCGATGACTTCGGGACCGACCACGTGAATCAGGCCGCTGGCCCGTTCTTCGGCCAGGAGAACCGCGGCGCGGGCCACGTCCGGCCCATAGCTGGGATTGGAAACCTGGTCGGACGGACAGATCATTGGCTTCTTTTCGGCCAGGTTCCGGAGCAGTTGGTAAGCAAAGTTCTTGCCTTGCCGCTCGGGCCCGAAGACCCAGGAGGTGCGGATGGTGAGCTGTTTGGCGCCGAGCTCACGCTCGAGCGCAAGTTCCGCGTCGCGCTTGGCCTGTCCGTACACTGAGAGCGGGTTGGTAGCGGACTCTTCGGTGTAAGGGCCGGCCTCGCCGTCAAACACATAATCCGTGGAAAAGTAAACGAATCGAGCTCCGACTGTGGCGGCCGCTCGGGCCAGATTGAGCGGCTGCTCGAGGTTGGCCGCATAGGCCCGCGACCTATCTCGCTCGCACCCGTCCACCCAGGTGAAACCGGCCGGGTAGAAGACGACGTCCGCCGCCTGCTCCGTGATCCAGTCGGCCGCGGGCTGCAACTCGCCGGCATCGAGCTGGACCAGGCCAGGGAACTGCACGCTTGCATATGTTCCAGTTGCGGAGTGGCCGCGCTGGGCCAGCGTCCAGAGAAGCCAACAGCCGAGCTGGCCCGAGCCCCCGACCACGACAGCGCGGAGAGGACTCGAGGATGGCTCGATCGCCCCTGTCGACGTCAGCGCTGGATGTCTTGGCGCCTGTGTGCCTGGCATCATCTCAATGACACCCCCGTCGCCTGTTCTCACTGTATCGCTGAAGCGAATCCCCAATGATCGGCAGCGCCCTTGCCGCGGGCTCGATCTCGTCGACCTCGACCGACTTGCCTTCGAGCATCGTTCATAAGCCGAGGCTCGTTCCACTCATGTTCAGCATAGCAGAATTGCGGCAAGCCAGACACCGACGGGGAGCCGAAAGGGGATCCTGGGTTTTCGGACCGGTTTCTGGTTCGTTTGAGGGGCGGAACTCACCTTGCAAAGACGTCGAAGAGGAACCTGGGAGCAGTCGGCGATCGTTGCCGCAACCATCGCGGCATCCTCACATCCGGCAATGCCCGGCCGGGTAGATCAGGTTTTTTCCCTTTCACGAAACAAGTCTTCTGATCTAGACTTGAACTGCCATCATTCTCACACCTGAAGCTACTTGCACCCACAACATGGAGGTACCAGGTGAGTCACTCTTCAGCCACTCGCCCTTGTGCAGTCGGATCTTGTCAATTCCTCGACGGACCCGTCGCAGGCCGGTCTTCTTGGTGCTCGAATCGCTAGAGACCAGGCAACTTCTCTCGGTCGCCAGCGTCGACTTGACCCAGATCGTGGCGCAGCCCAGCGTGGGCGCGAACCCGACCGCGCTTCTTTCCAGTCTCTACCCATCAAGCCTTTGGTTTGGATCGGAGCCCGAGGTTGCCGCCCTGATCGATATCGTCGAGCCGTTTCAGGCTCCGGTTCCTGCCGACGCGCCCAACAAGGCGGCGACTCGCTCTCGTACCGAGGCGACCGTGATGCTGCCATCCATGGGTCTGCCGTTTCTGCCGCGTCTTGATCACGGCGAAGAAGGCGCCGACCGTCTCGGTGCCGATCTGTCTTGCCCGAGCCCTGCCGCCCCGCTGCTTCCCGAAGTGAGTCGTGAGGACGAGTCGCCGACCGCGAGCCCGGCTCCACGCCTCGCCTTTGCTGCCGCGCTGGCCGGCGCGGGCTACTGGATTACCCTCCGAGATTTCAAGGGCCGCAAGCCTGGCTGGGGCGTTCCACGATCCGATCGGGCGCTGCGGCCCCGCGTCCGCCGGTGGTCGCTCGTGCCGAGGTGAAGTCCTCGGACAAATCGGCAGCGTCTTCTCCGTTGGCAAGGTGATTCGCTTTCGCCAGGTTCAGCGAGCCACCTCGTTGTCTCTCAACGGAGGATTATTTGCATCCGGAAATAGCGCCTGAACCACCGGCAGTTCACCCAGCGAAAGCGTTTGCCGGCCTCGATCGTGCTGCGGCCTCGGGCCACCATTCGACTGCGGCGGGCTGGCGACGGCCGGCACGATGCGATGTCGTTTCGTGACCCGATACGCCTTCAAGATCGCGACAACGCGCCTTCGAAATCGCACTCGAGCTCGCACAGTGAAGCGCCTGCTCTTTCTCTTGAATGTAGAGCCCGAGAGCAAATTCCCTGAAGCTCGCATTGGCTTTTCGCCCCTTGAAATGAAGCCAATCGTAACAAAGGTCTTCCCGAGACCTGGAGGCCCAGAGTCGCGTTCCCGGGCCAAAGGCCAGGCGCAATTCCATCAGTAAAGATAATTCATTGGGGTTTTCATGGGGCGAGGACATGTAAATTCGCACCTGTGTAGAGCCTGGATTATGGGATTTCTTGGATCCACTCCGATGAACGGGTCGGGAGGCTGGGCCGCCCTGTCATCGATTCCTAAAAAGACATTCCCGGCCAGCGGTCGCGTGTCAATAAAGACAACGACGCGGAGGAAGCCTGGCCAGCCCGCGGGGTCAGCGGACCCAGCCGGCTCCACTATTTCTTTAAGAACGGCCCTGTCCTCCAATCCTGCGCCTTGGCCCGGTATCGGGTCATTTGGAGAAAACCAGTATGTACTATCCCTCCAAAACACGGA
The DNA here is from genome assembly GCA_963727225.1 of uncultured Pseudomonadota bacterium. Classification (GTDB taxonomy): domain Bacteria; phylum Pseudomonadota; class Alphaproteobacteria; order Rhizobiales; family Xanthobacteraceae; genus Bradyrhizobium. The sequence goes on from CAVSFN010000019.1 coordinate 5,028, forward strand.
AATGAATTTTTCTTTATCGCTTTTTTTTCTGGGAATTCCAGGAAAATCAAGATCGCCGTTGAGCGGTCGCGGATCAGCCACAACCAAGACGGCACGATCGAGATACCGTCGGCGACCGCCTGGAACACGTCCCACCAGCTGCACATCACTCAGAACCTGCGGGATGCGGTCTGTGATCAGATGAGCGAGCAATCCGCGGGGAAGAGCCGCACCGACATCTGCCAGTACGCGGGGGACGAGAGTCTGCTGGGGCGGAGCACGATCATCGAGATCGTGCATCAGGAGGGCGAGCAACTGAGCGGCGCAACGCCAGCGCGCCGAGGCAATCCTGGACGGCGCGTCCGAGGCCCAGTTGGCCTTACTCGGTCCCACCGCCGCCCCCGACGCCATGACAGGGTTAGTCGATGACGACCCACCCTTTGACGACTCCGAGGAAGCCCAGGCCGAGTGGGAACCGACCTTTGCCGAGTGGATAGCAACCGGCTTTCCCGGGTGTGAGCCGGCGTTCCCGGTGGCCAAGGACGAGCCTCGTGCGGTGGACGAAGGCTTCGTGATTGTCGAACCCGACGAGGTCAAGACCAAGGCCCAACCATCGACGGGCCGCAAGGAAGTGTGGACGTACACGGCGGTGGTGCTGGTGGCCGGGTTGCGGTACGCGTTCGCGGAAGCCACGTCTGAGGGCCTGTGGTTGCAGGTCTCGGCGCTGCTGCTGGAGTTGGGGGTCCTCAAAGGCGAGCGTCGGTTGCTGGTCTTGGGCGACGGTGCCGCGTGGATCCGAGCTTGGTTCGAGAGCCTGGGGATTTCCTTCAAAGCGATGATCTTATGCTGGTGGCACCTCCGGAAACGATGCTATGAACAGATGAGTGCCGCGGGCGGCCTCAAGGAGCGTCGCCGCGCGTTCGAGAAGGAACTGCTGGGACAGTTGTGGGAAGGGAAGGTGAATGCCGCGATCGAACTCTTGAGAGGGGCATTGGAGTGGGTGAGGAACCCTGCGGCGGTCGAGGAGTTGATAACGTACCTGGAGAAGCGACGAGCGTACATCCCCGACTACCAACAACGGCAACGGGCGGGGTTATGGATTGCGAGCACACGGGTGGAGAAATACAACGACTGGGAGGTTTCGGGCGCTGTAAAAACCAGGGAATGAGTTGGGCGCCTCAAGGCGTACTGGCCTTGGCGGCGCTGGAAGCCGCGAGACGCAATGGCGAACTCGACGCTTGGCGTCGGAATCGATGCCGCTCCCAGAGCGACCATTGCAAGAACCGATTCGCAAGGCCGCTTGATAACAGAACCGGCGCACGAACTGGCGAGCGCAGAAATTTTTTCTTGGCTGACCTGCCTGTCGAAGGTTTATTTAAGGAAACGAAGACAGTGCGTTCCTGGATGGAACTTGCTTGTTGGCTGATCGATGGGGTCGACCCGGGGGGCGCCGCGTGCCTCGTGGCGATTTTCCCGGCGGTATCTCCTCGCCTGGCCTCGGCAGGGTGGGTCGAGTACAATCGTCATAGGTTGAACGGACGAAGCATGGAATGGTATAAAAATCCTGGCATCCCGTCGAGTCCGCGCTGCGAGGCGGGGCAGGCACTTGGTCCCTGAGAGAAGGAAAAAGGTGTCGAATGGGCTGGTTGACGATGCCTTTACTCTGGGCCCAAGCGGCCGGGTCGGGGAGCGGAGCATCAGCGGCAGCGGGATCGGGTACCGGGGTCGGGAATCCCGCCGCGATGGCGTCCCTGGCGTTTCGTCGCTGGTGTTCGGGATTGACACTCTCCTCGCCCCAGGTAATACCCAGCATGGACGGTCTCTGGGCTTTTCTGGCCGGTCTTGCCATGCTCTTTGCGGTGGCGATCGTGTTCCAAGGTCCGTTGCTGGCGTTGAAGCAGCTTATCGACATTCCTGGGCACGCCGCTCTGGTGCGCCAGGCCACCCGGAGAGTCTGGCGCAGGGCGGCTCGTCTCGGCGCTCATCACCTTCACGGTACTTGCCTGGACCGGCAGCCAGACGCTCGGCTTTCTGGCGGAGAAAACGGACAGGGGAAAGACGGACCTCACGCTCCTGACCCGGTCGCGCGCGAGGTTTGAACTGGTCCTTGAACAGGGAGTCCTCGCCGGGTTGACGCCGCTGCGCGATCTGGCGGGCCTGGCAGACAACTTGCCGCTCTTGATCTGCGCGGTGTATCTGGTCTTTCGGGCGTCTTCGGGCATGCTGCCGCCGGCCGGTCCGGCTGTGGGGCGGCCGAGGGAGAAAACCTTGCCGGCTCGATTCACCACCCGCGGGGGGGGTGGTTCCGGCTGGTCAACTGTGATCTGGGGGTGCGGCTCGTTGTACATCCTGTACCGGCTGGTCGCACGAGCCTCCGGCAGCGTTGACTTGCCACTGGGAGGGTGCCTGGTCGTCGAGGCGCTGGTTGTTCCGCTCATGATGTTGGTGTGCGATGGTTTCTTGCTGGCGTGGGTCTTGACCGAGCTTCGTAACGCAGGATTTGACCAGATCGGCGAAGACCGGTTCCACCCGGGCCAGGCACTCGAACTGATGCCGGCCGCTGCGCTGGGCTGTGCCCTGGCCTTGCCGGCGCGTATGTCGCGACGCTGGTCTTCCTGGCATTGCAGCACCTGCCGACCTCGGTTGGGGCCACGTCGCTGGGCCGATATATTCGCTGGCAACTCGGCTGGGGTCTGGTTGACCTTCAAGGTGCCTCCCTGGTGGTCTTGGGCTCCGTCGGAGTCGTGGCGTGGAGCCGGGGCTCGATCGGCGACGCCCTGCGGGGGTTCAAGCGGCTCCTCGAAGATCAGGCCGGTCACTTGATCGTCGCTCTCGCCATGGCCGGAGCCGCGGCCTGTCTGCTGGCGGGGTTGGTTTATCCCCTGGTGCTCTTGCTGCCGCCGGCCGGCTGGTTGCTCCCCGCCGCGGATAGCTATGCTCACTATGTCACATTGCCCGTCGGGCTCTGGACGCTCGCCGCGCTGATCGAGCTGGCCGAACGCTCACTTCCCGTCGCTGAACCGGCGAGGTCCCTTGGCGAGGGCCAGGTCGGAGCAGCGGATGGCCCCGAGTCGATGCCCGGGGCTCGATCCGGCGAGGCAGCCGGGGATCTTGGTCAACCCCAGGCGGCGGCCGGCGGCTGACCGGAAAATCGGCCCACGGTTTGCTTGCTCAATGTGCGATCCACTACGAACGGACGATTTGCAACCTCACCCTGACCCGAATTCACGCCGCAGGCCGGGGGTTCATCGTAAGATGAGATGAATTGATGAGCCAAGAAAAAAGAAGGCGCCGGCCGGAATACGATTGTTCGAGAAGGTTGTACACCGGTTCGCTTGACAGAAACACGAGGTCGGGGTTGTAATGAGTTCAAGGATCGGCGCTGGCCTGCTTTGGTGTGCCGATTCCTGAGAATCGAATTTGCGTGGAGACCATCTCGTCCGTTCTCCGGACTTATTGCTCTATCTTCGGCCCGAAGGCAGCCGGCTCGACGGGCGTTCCCATCGTCACCAGGTTTTATTGACAATTCGGCCCAGCCCTCAGCCAGAATGAGGACGCTACAACCCTGCGCCGAGGGAGAAAGATCAGCGTCAACGCGGTGGATCGAGCCGGGTCCGCGTCCTCGACTGACTCAAGGGCCAAAGCAGGAAGAGAGATCGAGCCGCCTTCAGGAGGGAAACTTCTCATGTCCACAGGATCGGATCTGATCTCGCTGATCGCGAGTCGCCAGAATCTTGACGATTATCAGAAGAAACACTGGTCCGGTAGCTTTGCCGAGTACCTGGACATTGTCAGACGCGATCCCAACGTGACGCGGACCGCGTACCAGCGCCTTTACGACATGATCACGAGCAAAAGTACGGAAGAGATCATCGTCAACAAGGAGAAGCGGCTGCGGTACAAGTTTTTCGAGGATCCCGACAACGCCGGCGAAGATGCGATTTATGGCCTGGAACGGACGATGATCAACCTGGTCAACGTCCTCAAGAGCGCCGCGCACGGGTACGGCACCGAGCGGCGTGTGTTGCTCTTGCACGGGCCCGTCGGAAGCTCGAAGAGCACGATTGCGCGGTTGATCAAGAAGGGGCTGGAGCGCTACTCGCGCACCGAGGAAGGGCGACTCTTCAGCTTCGGCTGGAAGGAGATCGGACCCGACGGTGAGGAGGCGATCACCGAGTGCCCGATGCATGAAGAGCCACTGCACTTGATTCCGCGCGAGCATCGGGACGAGGTCACGCGGTTGCTCAAGTCCGAGGCGGTGCCGCACGTCTACGAGCTATCGATCGAGGGGGACCTCTGCCCGTTTTGCCGCCAGATGTTCAACGAGCGGATGGAGCGGACCGGGGGCGACTGGTCACGGGTCGTCGAGGACGTCCAGGTTCGCCGCTTGATCCTCTCTGAGCAGGATCGCGTGGGGATCGGCACGTTCCAGCCGAAAGATGAGAAGAACCAGGATGCCACCGAGCTGACCGGTGACATCAACTACCGGAAAATCGCCGAGTACGGCACCGAGAGCGATCCCCGGGCCTTCAACTTCGACGGCGAGTTCAACATCGCCAATCGCGGCGTCATCGAGTTCATCGAGGTTCTCAAGCTCGATGTCGCGTTCCTTTACGACTTGCTGGGTGCCAGCCAGGAACACAAGATCAAGCCCAAGAAGTTCGCGCAGACCGACATCGACGAAGTGATCATTGGCCACACCAACGAGCCCGAGTACAAGAAACTGCAATCCAACGAGTTCATGGAAGCTTTGCGCGACCGGACGGTGAAGATCGACGTCCCCTACGTGACCCGGCTGTTCGACGAGGTCCGGATTTACGAGAAGGACTACAACGACCGCAAGGTCCGCGGCAAGCGGCTGGCCCCGCACACTCTCGAGGTCGCCGCGATGTGGGCGGTGCTGACCCGGCTGGAGGAGCCCAAGAATGCCGGCCTGACCTTGATGCAGAAGCTGAAACTCTACAACGGGAAAACCCTGCCGGGATTCACCGAGGACAACATCAAGGAACTCCGCGAGGAGGCCGAGCGCGAGGGTATGCAGGGCATCAGCCCCCGGTACGTTCAGGACAAGATCTCCAACGCCCTCGTTGCTCATCCCAACGAGCGATCGATCAATCCGTTCATGGTCCTCAACGAGCTCGAGGCCGGGCTCAAGCATCACTCGCTGATCAATAGCGAGGAAACGCGCAAGCACTACCGGCACTTGCTCTCGCTGGTGAAGGAAGAATACGAGGACATCGTGAAGAACGAGGTGCAACGGGCCATTGCGGCCGACGAGGACGCGATGACGCGCCTCTGCGGCAACTACATCGACAACGTCAAGGCTTATACTCAACGGGAGAAGGTCAGGAACAAGTACACCGGGCAGACCGAAGAGCCGGATGAGCGGCTGATGCGGTCCATCGAGGAAAAGATCGACATCCCCGAGAGCCGCAAGGACGACTTCCGCCGCGAGATCATGAATTACATCGGTGCATTGTCCCTTGACGGCAAGAAGTTCGATTACCGGACCAACGAACGGCTCCAGAAGGCCCTGGAACTTAAACTCTTCCAGGATCAGAAGGATACGATCAAACTCACGAGCCTGGTCTCAAGCGTGGTCGACAAGGACACTCAGGAGAAGATCGACATCGTCAAGGCCCGCCTGATCCGTAATTACGGCTACGACGAGGACTCGGCTACCGACGTCTTGAACTACGTGGCCAGCATTTTCGCGCGCGGTGACGTCAAGCGTGGCAGCCACTAGCCATTCGATCGGGGTGAAGGATCTCAGGAGGCCGGTCAGCGACCCGACCCGACCCCAGCCCCGCGGGCGTCCTTCTGGCGACCATGTGCGGCCGGGCTAGACGACTCGCTCTCATCGCCCGACAACTGCGCATGGCTCGCCGGAAAGTTGGGCAAATGCATCATCGGCATGAGGGCAGACGCGTTCGCCCCGCAAAGTCTCGATTGTTTCCTTGAATCCGGGATATGCCCGGGTCTAAAATTTGCTATAATGTACGTTAGCGTGACCGACATCATCCCGGAACAGGATCGTCGCGAAAGAACTGCTGCCACGACCTACCCTTTCGGATGCTCACTGCAGCGCTGATTCTGATTCGAGCCGGCGGGAACCAATCTGTTCTTTTCCATCTCACCTGCGGTCGGATCGTCAATCCTTCCGGGCCGCGGACGACGCCGCTTGCGCGGTGCTCCGCCAGCCAGAGAGAATCTCGACTCTGCGCGACGGCGGGTCGAGCAATCCGACTTGAAGAGAGTTCGGAGTTGGGCCAGTAACCAGGAACGCAACGTCGGCTGACCTTTCGAGAACTTGAGGTTGGGCCGAAATCGTTGATCCAATACACGCAACGGCGGGGGTTGGGGAGCCGTGGTGCGAAAAATCGATCGAGATTCCAATCGGTTCAAGCAGATCGTCCGCGGAAAGATCAAGTCGGACCTGCGCAAGTACATCACCCACGGCGAGCTGATCGGCAAGTCGGGCGGCGAATTCGTGTCGATCCCGCTGCCGCAGATCGAGATCCCCGAGTTCCGCTACGGGACCAAGAACCGCGGCGGCGTGGGGCAAGGGCCCGGCGACGTGGGGACCCCGATCGGGCGATCCAGCGACGGCGAGTCGGGGCAGGGGGCCGGCGAGGCACCGGGGCATCATATCCTCGAGGTCGAGCTCACCATGGACGACCTTGCCCAGATCCTGGGTGAGGAGCTCGCGCTGCCCCGGATCATGCCCAAGGGCCGCGCCAACATCATTGAAGAGAAGGACAAGTACACCGGCATCCGCCAGGCCGGCCCGGAAAGCTTGCGCCACTTCAAGCGCACCTACAAGAAGGCACTCAAGCGCCAGATCGCCTCGAGCCAGTACGACCCGCGCGATCCCCTGGTCATCCCGATCCGCGAAGATAAGCTCTACCGTTCCTGGAACCCGATCTCCGTGCCTCAGTTCAGCGCGGTGGTGCTCTACCTGATGGACGTGTCGGGCTCGATGACCGACGACCAGAAAGAGATCGTCCGGACCGAGGCCTTCTGGATCGACACCTGGCTGAAAAGCCAGTACGACGGCGTGACCACCCGCTACATCATCCACGACGCGGTGGCCCGCGAGGTCGACGAGCACACCTTCTACCATACCCGGGAAAGCGGCGGAACGAGGATCAGCTCGGCCTACACGCTGGCGAACAAGATCATCGACGAGTTCCATTCCCCCATCGACTGGAACATCTACGTACTCCACTTCTCCGACGGCGACAACTGGGGCGAGGATAACCGCAACTGCATCAGCCTCTTGCGCGACCAGCTCCTGCCCAAGTGCAACCTCTTCTGCTACGGGCAGGTCGAGAGCCCCTACGGATCGGGCGAGTTCTACCGCGAGCTCGAGGAAGCCTTCGACGAAATCCCTAATCTCGCCCTCTCCGAGATCCGTAACAAGGAAGGAATCTACGATTCGATCAAGGAGTTTCTGGGACGGGGACGCTGAACCCATCGAAGAGGAGTCGCACCGATGTCTGGACCGCGCCGCTGCGCCATCGCGCCGGGATTGCTGACCGCCCTGCTCGTCGTGGCCTGCACGGGGACGGGCGCGGCCGATCACGCCCCGGATTCGCCGGAGTCCAGGCTCCGCGCTCGGATCGCCGACTTGCACGCCGACGTCGAGCTCTTGCAGGTGGAGTGCGCCGCCGCCCGGCACAACTTGATGGAAAGCCTGAAGAAGAGCGGACACCTGGAACTTGGCGACCGCAAGATGGCTCTCTCCGAGATCAAGGACGAGATCAGTGAGATATCAAGCAGATGCTGCCCTTCGTCGACTCGAACGATGTCCTCGAGAAGATGCAACGCGACGCTGAAAACGGTGGAAACAAGGAAGAGAAGGAGGAGACACAAGCTCATGGCCGACATCGTCAAGGGGGGCGACGAGGGCGAGAAGGCCCTGGATCGCATGGCCGAGATCGAATTCCAGGGCCGGCTCGATTCCGCTCGAGCCGAGTCGGATCGCAGGAAGGCCGATTTTCTCAAGAAGATCCGATCGCTGCACCAGAAGAAACTGGAGCTGGCCGAGGCCGAGGCGGAATACAAATCCTCGAGATAACCAGGCCAGGAGCTGACCGCCCCGGCAAACAATCTGTCCCAGAGGCTTTTCAAGATGGTCACCGAAATCCAGGCTTCTCCGAGCACCGAAGGGGTCGACAATCCGACCACTTCAGCCCCGTCCATTGAGGGAGACGGCGACCAGTGCGTCGTGCTCCGGGATATCGGCTGGAAGGGGTATACCACGCTCTTGAGAGTTCGAGGCGAACGTTCGATCCCGCGAATGGTCTATCTTGATGGGAGCTTGCTTCTCTTGTCGCCGTCCTACTTCCACGAGCGTTTGAAGGAGCTCTTGGGGTGTTTCATCATGATTCTGGTCGGGGAACTTGAAATCCCTTGCGTGATGGCGGGTTCGACCACCTTTCGTCGCCGGGCCAAACGAGGTGGCGTCGAGGGGGACCAGACGTATTACCTGGCCAACCTTGATCGGATTCGCGGCAAGAAGAAGATCAGCCTGAAGGTCGATCCGCCCCCCGACCTGGCCATCGAAGTGGTCGTCAGCCATGACGCGGATGATGCCGTCGAAGTGTACCGGCGATTCCGGGTTCCGGAGGTCTGGATCTGTGATGAGAACCAGCTAACAATTCTCGTGCTCCAGCCGGACGGCCGGTACGTTCCGTCCGAGCGGAGCCATGCCTTCAGTTTCCTGACGGCGAGTGAGACTCACTCCTGGGTCTCGCGCAGCCAGGATAGCAGCGATACGGCATGGATCATCGATCTTCGCCGCTGGATTGCCGAGGTGCTCGCTCCGCGCTACCAGGAGCAGAAGAAACGAGCCGCGTCCGCGACAGACTAGATTGACGGATCAGAATGAGCCACTGAACCAACGCTGATTTCGAGAGACGAGGATCCATGTCGACCGTCAACACCCACAACCTTCCCGCCGACCTGAGAGCCATCCAGCTCGAGACCGAGGACCACGCCCGCGCCTATGGCCTGGACTTCTACGACACGATCTTCGAGGTCCTTGATTACGACGAGATCTCCGAAATCGCCGCGCTGGGAGGGTTTCCGACCCGCTATCCCCACTGGCGGTTCGGCATGGAGTACCAGCAGCTCTCCAAGGGCTATCGCTACGGGCTCCAGAAGATCTACGAGATGGTCATCAATAACGACCCATGCTACGCCTACCTGCTGCGATGCAACCAGCTCGTTGACCAGAAGATCGTCATGGCCCACGTCTACGGCCATAACGACTTCTTCAAGAACAACATCTGGTTCAGCCAGACGAATCGCAAGATGATGGATGAGACGGCGAATCACGGCAGCCGCATCCGCTCGTACATGGAGCGCTATGGTGAAGACACCGTCGAGGGGTTCATCGACAGTTGCCTCTCGCTGGAGAATTTGATCGACATCTACTCGCCCCTGATCAAGCGGCGCGATGCCATCAATCGCTATGACTTCCCCCCCAACGAGGAAGAGCAGGACGAACAGGCCTCGAAGTTCCAGAGCAAGGGGTACATGGACTCGTTCATCAACCCGCCCGAGGTTCTCAAGGAAGAGGCCCGCAGGCGGGAAACCGAGAAGGAAAAGGCCAAGTCCCAGTCGTTTCCCGAGCAACCGGAACGCGACGTGCTTCTGTTCTTGCTCGAGCACGCACCGCTGAAGCCCTGGCAGCACGACGTACTGGCGATCATCCGCGAGGAAGCCTACTATTTCGCCCCCCAAGGCCAGACCAAGATCATGAACGAGGGCTGGGCCTCGTTCTGGCACTCGACGATCATGACCCAGAAGATCCTCCATCCCTCGGAACTCGTCGATTACGCCGACCACCACTCGGGGACAATGGCCACCCAGCCTGGCCGCCTCAATCCCTACAAGCTCGGTATCGAGTTGCTGAGAGATATCGAAGAGCGCTGGAACAAGGGGCAATTCGGTCCGGAATGGGAGGAATGCGATAACTACGAGACACGGCGGAAGTGGGACAAGTCGCTTGGTCTTGGCCGGCAGAAGATCTTCGAGGTTCGCCGCATTCACAACGATGTGACGTTCATCGACACCTTCCTGACCATCGACTTCTGCCGTCGTCATCAGTTCTTCAGTTACAAGCACAACGATCAGAACGACACCTACGAGATCGAGAGCCGTGAGTTCAAGAAGATCAAGGAGCGGCTGCTGTTCAACCTGACCAATTTCGGTCAACCGATCATCCGGGTCAAGGACGGGAATTACCGCAACCGAGGAGAGCTCTATTTGCTTCACGAGCACTTCGGCGTCGATCTGAAGCTAGACTACGCGCAGGACACACTCCGTCATCTCCACCGCCTTTGGACCCGTCCGGTGCATATCGAGACGGTCGCTGATGGGCGGCCCACGCTGTTGTCGTTTGATGGAACCGATCACTCAATCCGCCCGTTGGGAGGTTCATCGCATGAATCCGAGCCGAAAGATCGCCGCCGCGCTTGATGAAAACACGCGGGCCTACGTCTTGCCGTGCTCCGTCACGGTCGAGGACGCCCCGAACCGGTTCACCCTGAATCTGACGGCCCTCGACAGCGTCGGGGTCGCCTTCGATAACCTTGACTTCGTCACGACCGACCGCCAGGACTGGTCGTCCGACGCCCTGAACGCCTGGGGCGAGCGCCTTGCCGCCCGGGTGACCTACCTGCTCGAGCCCCTCAAGGTGCTCGAGATCGACGCCGGGGGAGGTGAAGTCCAGATCCGCAGCAAGGCTCCGTCCGTCCGCGCTGACCAGCGCGGGTTCTACGAGGTCCGGCTGTACAAGCAGGGAATGCTGCGCATGGAGCGGTATGTCGTCGATGACGCCACCCGCCAGCGTCGCCGCACCCCCTGCCAGTTCACCCGCGAAGTCCTCGAACGCCTGGCCGACGATATCGCCGCCAGTGCGTCGTGAAGCACCGATTCCAGATCCCATCGATTCGAGATTCCAGCATGGTTTCTGGTTCGGAGTTCCTGACTTCCCGTCCGAGTCGGCAGGAACCGGGCTCACACGCCTGAATCGCAAGCGAAACCCATCGTGCCGCCTTCGGCGGCTCCCTCGCGTCCCGTGAACTTTGGGTCGGGAGATCTGGTTCGGATCGCTGCTTGCCTTCATAATGGGGGGTTGTTGACGCGAGTCGGTGGCCGTACTCCCTTTGGTGCTCCTTGCCCGCAGACGAAGCATGGCCCGAGAGGCTTCGACCTTATCTTTGGTGACTTGCGATGTCGGGTCTTCCCGTCGTGGTATTGATCCCGTTGGGGAGACTTCAAACGTCCCCGATACCCCTCTTGGCTCGAGACGCCTTGTGGTTTCACCACTGGCATCTACGAGCTGGATGATATCCATGCTAGTCGCATAGAGTGAATTGATAGAGGCTGTCGCCATAGCATGACAGCCTTGGGGCTACGCACAACGCTGCGGGAAACAACTCCTCGGGAATTCAAGAGCGATGCCGGGGATCTGGGGGAGGTTTGCACTTCATCGCGTACTCCCACGGGAAGAGTTCATGGGGAACCCATCGTGCTGCCCTACGGCGGCACCCTCAAGTCCGTGAACTTTGGTTGAGGAGATCTGGTTCCTGCTGCTGTTTGTCTTTATGTTGCTGTATGGCGACGCGTGTCAGTGAGCGTACACACTCTGGTGAATCATTGCCCGCGGAGGAGCATGGCCCGAGAGGCTTCGACCTTGTCATTGGCGACTTGCCGTGCCGGGTTTTCCCGGTGTGGTATTGATCCCGTTGGGGAGACTTGCAACGTCCCCGATACCCCTCTTGGCTCGCGAAGCCTTGTGGTTTCACCACCCGCATCTACGAGCTGGACATATCCATGCTCGTCGCATAAGTGAATTGATCCAGGCTGTCGCCATCGCATGACAGCCTTGGGGCTACGCACAACGCTGCGGAAAACAACTCCTCGCGCATCTAAGAGCGATGCGGGGGATCTGGGGGAGGTTTGCGCTGATCGCGTACTCCCACGGGAAGAGTTCATGGGGAGGGCGTTCGAAATGCATGCCGTTCAATGGCCCTTCGCTATCGCACTTCAGGCGTGTTGCAAGCGACTTCCGCGTCATCGCTTGCTTTCTCGACGGCGATCGATCTGGCGCTGTAGAATAAATCCTCCTTCCGATCAGCGAGCCGGTATGGTACGGAGCGATGAAGGTGGCTAAGCTCGGCAGAGAAGCCAGATGATATGAGGCGTCGCCGCCTCCGCCAGCGGCAAGCCTTGGCAGTTCCAGCCAGGCTCCAAAGGTTGGCGACAGCCCGAAGCCATGTCCACGGCCCGGCACAAGCCTGGGAGGGCGAGGCCGGGTTGACGATCGGAACGAGGGAGAACGCCATGAATCGCCGCCACTGGAAGCCGAAGAGAAGCCCCTGGGTCTGGCTCTTGGCCATAGCGGCCGCCGGGGTGATCGGGGGCACGCGACCGATGAACGCGAGAGGAGACGATCAACCTTCGTCCGCTACCGGTGCCAACGCCGTCGCCAGGCGCTGGTTCGAGGACGCGAAGTTCGGCCTCTTCGTGCACTGGGGAGTCTACTCGCTGCTGGGCAAGGGCGAGTGGGTGATGAACAACGACAAGCTTCCGATCAGCGAGTACCAGAAGCTGCCGCCGCGGTTCAACCCCGTCAAGTTCGATGCTGACGAGTGGGTCAGGCTGGCCAAGGCCGCCGGGATGAAGTACATCACGATCACCAGCAAGCACCACGACGGCTTCTGCATGTACGACAGCAGCCTCACCGGTTATGACATCGTCGATGCCACGCCCTACGGCAAAGACCCGATGAAGGCGCTGGCGAGCGCCTGCCACAGGCAGGGAATCAAGCTCTTCTTTTACTACTCGCTGCTCGACTGGCACCATCCCGACTACTTCCCCCGCGGGAAAACGGGCCAGACGGCCGGGAGGGAAGAAAAGGGAGACTGGAAGACGTATGTCGCCTATTACCAGGGCCAGGTCCGCGAACTCTGCTCCAACTACGGCGAGATTGGCGGAATCTGGTTCGACGGCTGGTGGGACCGTCCCGAGGCCGACTGGGATCTGGCCGGGACTTACCGGATCATTCACGAGCTTCAGCCCGGGGCGCTGGTCGGCAACAATCACCACGTCGCCCCGTTTCCCGGCGAGGATTTCCAGATGTTCGAGCAGGACCTGCCAGGGGAGAACTCGGCCGGTTTCAACAAGGCCGGCGTGACCTCGAGGCTTCCGCTTGAGACCTGCCTGACGATGAACCAGTCGTGGGGTTACAACGCCCGGGACACCAATTTCAAGTCCCCCGAGCAGGTGATCCATGCCCTGCTGGGGGCCGCGGGACGGGGTGCCAACTTGCTGCTGAACGTCGGACCCCGGCCGGACGGGACGATCGGGCCGGAATTCAGCGAGCGGCTGGTGGCCGTGGGCAAGTGGTTGGAGACCAACGGCAAGACGGTCTACGGAACGCGCCGGGGCCCGATTGATCCCCAGGCCTGGGGCGTCTCGACCATCAAGGCGTCCACGCCTCTGGACGTTTATCTGCACGTCCTCAAGCCAGCCGACTCGATTGCCCTGCCCAGGACGATCGGTTCCTTCACGCCGTTCGCGTTCGGCAAGACGACTCCCCTGAAACTGGTCCAGCGTGGTAATGCTCTGGAATTGACTCTGCCCGAGAGCGCTCGCACGCCCATCGACACGATCATCGTGCTGAGCCCGCTGGGTTATGGCCGCTAGAATCAAGTTCAAAACCTGCTTCACCTCGACCGATGATGCACTCCGAGACCAGCCACTCCCAGGAAATCAACGAATCGCCGTCCCACCGACTGGACCGGGTGAGCGTCCTGCTGGCCTTGGTGACGCTCGTGCTCGTGGGCTGGACCGCGTGGCTGAGGTTCGGTCCGGCCTCCCGGCCCGAGCCTCCGGCCGTCGGCCTGGCGCTGCCTCCGCTTCGGCTTCTGGACCTCGAGACCGCGGAACCCCTGGTCCTGCTCGGAGCGAAGGGAAAGGTCACCTGGATCGTCTTCTGGTCGGCAGGCTCTCCATCAGGCAGGGCCAGCCTGTCGAAGCTCGAAGGCGTCTGGAAGCGCCTCAAGTCGCACCGGCGGTTCACAATGGTGACTGCGGCGATCAATTCGGACCAGCCGGAGCGAGTGCGCGCGGCCCTGGCCGAGATCCATGCGACCGTGCCGGCCTACCTCGCCGGTCCCGAGACACTCCGTCGCTTTGGCGCCGAACTCGCAGACCCTCCGCTCCATCTTCTCGTCGACGGCGAGGGTCGGATTGCCGCGCTCGTTCGGGGCGCGGGTCAAGACACGATCAACCGCCTTGCGGCGCAGGTCCAGAGCTGGCTCGAGGAGATGGATCCACTGGGAAATACGCGGTTCGCCAAAACGAACCCAGCGGGCCTCACATTCCAGTGGACCGAACCGCCCGGTTGAGGTGGAAACTCTTGTGACCTCGCGATCCCGAGGTTAGTGTTGTTCCCGAGCATGCGCTTGCTCTCACTAAATCTGGATGAATGCACCTGGGCCAAGACGGGTGCGTGGTGCCGGCGCAGTTCTTGGAGATCTCGATCGCTCGCGCCGCGCACGTCCCCTCGCTGAATCAAACGGATGAACGACAGTCACCCGACGGGAGTTGCGAATGTCCTCCTCAGCCTCTGCCTCGCCATCCCCACAAAGTCCACCCCAGATCCGCCGCGTCGGCATCCTCTTTGCTGGCGGCCCCGCCCCGGCGGCCAACGCGGTGATCTCGACAGCCGCATCAGCCTTTCTGCGCAACGACATCGAAGTCTTCGGCATCCTTAACGGCTATGCCCACCTGGTGGAATACGGGCCCGATCACCCCATGCAGGAGGGGCGCGACTACATGGTCCTGGACCAGAAGGCGCTGCGCCGGACGAGGAACACCCGCGGCATCATGATCGGGACGGCCCGTACCAATCCGGGCAAGGACGTGTCGCATCCCAGCCACCTGACCGACCCGAAACGCACCGCGCTGCTGCGCACCGTGCACCAGGCCCTGTCTTCGCTGGGGGTGGATGCCCTGATCTCGATCGGCGGCGACGATACTCTCAAGACCGCGAACAAGTTCAAGATGTTCCAGGACTACCTGCCTGCTGACCAGAAGCGGATCGCGGTGGTCCATGTTCCCAAGACGATCGACAACGATTACCTGGGTATCGATTTCACGTTCGGCTACTTCACGGCCGTCGAGACCCTGGCCAACGAGATCCGCAACCTGCTGGCCGACGCCGAGGCGACTCGCAGCTACTTCATCGCCGAGTGCATGGGCCGCAGCGCCGGGTGGCTGGCCTACGGGGCCGCGATCGCTGGCGAGGCCAGCCTGGCTCTGAGCGTCGAGGATATCCCCCAAGGGCTGAGCGCGGAGGAGACCCTGACCGATCCCAAGACCGGGGTCACCACCACCCGCAAGATCATGGACATCGCCAAGGTCGTCGATGTGATGGTGAAGGCCATGCTGGCCCGCGAAGCCGAGGGCAAGGAGTTCGGCGTGATCGTGATCGCCGAGGGCCTGGGCCAGTACCTTCCCGCCAGTTACCTGGAAGGCGTCAAGTTCGACGACCATGGCCATATTTCGCTCGCCCAGACCAACCTGGCCCGTACCATGGTCAAGGCGGTCGAGGCCGAGTACAAGAAGCGGACGGGCAAGACCAAGCGGCTGACCGGTCTGCAGCTTGGCTACGAGGCCCGCTGCGCCCTGCCCCACGCCTTCGATGTGATCCTCGGCAGCCAGCTCGGCGTCGGCGCCTATCGCGCGCTGGTGGAGAATCACCTCGACGGCGTGCTGATCTCGTGCTCCGGCCAGCTCAACCTGTCGTACGTACCGTTCGACACGCTGGTCGATCCCGAGACGCTGGTGACCGTCGTCCGCTTCATTGAGACCGGCTCCGACTTCCACCGCCTGGCCCGTTTTCTGGAGAATTATCCGCACGATTGACGGGACTATCAACTACGGTAACAGGCATATTCCGTGTGACGTGTTGTTGTGAAACGCTCACGGAGTGTGCTTGACGACCTTTTCCAGCTCATTTTGCCATCACCCAGCGGGCCAGCTCGGCGAAACTGGGCGGCTTGCCCTGCATCAGCAGGCCGGTGCGGAAGATCTTGCCGGCGGCCCAGACGATGGCCATCGCGGTCAGGGTGGTGAGGACCACCGAGAGCGCGACCTGCCAGGCAGGAGGGGCCGGGCTGCAGGGCCAGCCGCATGAGCATGAGAAACGGGCTGGCTGGCGGAAAGAGCGACATCCCCACCGACAGCGGGCTCGCCGGGTTCTTGAGCACGGCCGTCCAGACGAAGACGGGAATCATCGACAGCAGCATCACCGGCATCATCAGGGACTGGGCGTCCTTGAGCTCGCTGCACGCCGCGCCCACGGCCGTGTAGAGCGAGCCGTAGAGCAGGATCGCGAGGACAGAGAAACAGGACCAGCGCGGCGATCAGCCCCGGGGAGATGACATTGGCGTAGCCGTAATAGGCCGCGACGGCGAAGCCGCCCCCGACGTAGAGCGCGGCCAGCACCATCGCGATACCCGCATTGCCCAGCAGCTTGCCCATCATCAACTCGAACGGAGTGACCGAACCGAGCAGCACCTCGCTGATCCGGCTCATCTTCTCCTCGATCACGCTGTTGAGCAACTGCGGTGCGCTGGTCATGATCACGAAGAACATGATAAACATGAGTGCCGCCGGGACCCCCGCGGTCCGAACCGGATCGACCTTCTCGGCCGACTTGACTCCCGCGGCGGACCCGCCCTCGAGCTGCGCTCCACGAGCCCGAGGTTCTCGACCTGGACCGGCCGGCTCAGCCTTTCGGCCAGGGCCTGGTCGAGTCCCGCGGAACGGAACCGCCGAGCGCGGACCGCACTATTGACCACCTCGGTCAGCCAGTTCCGGATGGTGTCGTCGTTGGGGTTGTTGGAATGGTACTCCAGGGTGCTTCCCGTCGCGTCCGCAGCCGCCGGTTCGATCACCCCGGCAGGGATCTCGACGTAGGCGTCGAGCTCGCCGCGGCGGATGCGGTCGGAGAGCTCAAGCGCCAGCGACGAATCGCCAGCGCGGGCCGCGGCCGGCGACAGCTCCGGCTCCATCCGGGGCCGGGCGTTCTTGCCCCGGGCGTCGGGTAGCTTGGCGTTATGTGCCTGGGCAGCCTGCTCGATGGCGGGGTAGAGTGCGCCGCTCTGGTCGATGACCACGAACTTCCGCGGCTTGGTGTCCACCCGCTCGGCCACGAACACCTGGAGCAGGATCGACGCCCCCATGATCACCGGCAGGAGAAGCAGCCCGACGATGAACGACTTGGTGCGGATCGCCGACCCGAACTCGGTCGTGGCGACCACGTAAATCTTGTGAATATTAATTTTCATGGGATGTCTTCTTCATGACGGGGGCCTGGTCGGGGGTGGCAATCCGGACGAAGATGTCGTGCAGCGAGGGACGGGTGATCTCGAACTGGTAGATCCGCGTCCGGGCCGCGAGGGCGGGCAGCAGCTCCTGGGGATCACCCCGCCAGCGCACCTCCTGGAGGTTGCCGAGATCGTTGATTTCGACCATGCTGTCCAGCTCCTCGAGAGCGGCCATGCCGGCTTCGGTCCGCACCCGGATCGTGTCGTAGCCGTAGATCGACTGGATCTGATCGAGCGTGCCGTCGAGGACCTTGCGCCCCTTGAAGATCATGAAGATCCGGTCGCAGAGGCGCTCCGCGACCGACATGTCGTGGGTCGAGAAGACCACCGTGGTCCCCGCCCGCTTGAGATCGAGCACGGCATCCTTGAGTACCTCGGCATTGACCGGATCGAGCCCGGTGAAGGGCTCGTCGAGGATCAGTAGATCGGGACGGTTGAGTACCGTCGCCACGAACTGGATCTTCTGGGCCATGCCTTTGGACAGGGCGTCGATCTTCTTGTCGATCCAGTCGGACAACCCCATCCGCTCGAGCCACTGGTCGATCGATTGGTCGAGCTCGGGCTGGCGTGCCCCCTTCAGCGAACCGAAGTAGCGAAGCAGTCGCCGCACGCTCATTCGCTTGTAAAGCCCGCGCTCCTCGGGGAGGTAGCTGACCCGGTCGTGCGCCGCCCGGGTATCGCGCTGGCCCAGGACCTCGATCTCTCCCTGATCGGGCAGCAAGATGTGCATGATCATGCGCAGGGTCGTGGATTTTCCGGATCCGTTAGGGCCGATGAACCCGTAGAGCGAGCCCCGCGGCACCCTCAGGTCAAGGCCGTCAACCGCGACGACGCTGCCGAACCGCTTGGTGACACCCTCGATCGCAATCGCAGTGCTCATGGCATGACGCCTGTCGAGATTCAAAGTCTTCGGCCGCGCCGCCCGCGCAGCAGGCAGGCAGTTCTCGCCAGTGGATTCGCTCGGGATTGCCGCTTATTGCATGTCCGCGGGAGCCCGGAGAGGCACTGGCGAGCGAAAATAGCACTCATCCAACCCAGAATATGCCAAGATGCCCGGCTCTTGCTCCAAGGTGTCCTGCCGAATTGGGTTGTCAACCATGGCACCCGAACTTATTTGCAGTTATAACATGAGTTCGTCCCGGAGTCGCACCGGGCGGAACTCGACTGCCGATTTCCGCGGTGAGTCCAGTTCCGGGAGCGTGAGTTTGCTGTCTGATCCGGGTTGCATACGAGCGGGGTTTTGAGGTGTCCGAGGCCTTTACCCTCTTTTTCGACATCGGCGGCGTGCTCCTTACCAACGCCTGGGACACGGCGGCCCGCGACCGGGCCGTCGAGGCTCTCGGGCTCGACGGTCGCGATTTTCATACCCGCCACGGCATGGTGAAAACGGCCTTCGAGACCGGCCGGCTCAGTCTCGACTCGTACATCGAGAAAACCGTCTTCCACACCCGGCGATCCTTCTCCCCGGACGATTTCAAGACGCTCATGTTCGCGCAGTCGCGTGTGCTGGGCGAGACCCTGGAGTGGGTGCGGTCGCTCGCGGCGACGGGACGGTTCCGGCTCTTCACGCTCAACAACGAATCGCGCGAGCTGCACGAGTATCGGGTGCGGACCTTCGGGCTCTGCTCCATCTTCAAATCGTTCCTGGCCTCCTGCTACCTCGGCCAGGTCAAGCCGGACGAGGACATCTACCGCAACGCCCTGGGAATTGCCGGCTGCGACGCCCGGGAGGGCATCTTCATCGATGATCGGCCCGTCAATGTGGAGACCGCGCTGAAGCTCGATCTGCGGGCAATCAGGTTTCAGGACCTCGAGCAGCTCCGCGCGGCGCTGGTAGACTTCGGGATCAAGGCATGAGAATGATGAGCCCGCGGTCGGCAGCTCGCCCGATCGACACAAACAGAAGCGTTCACTCAATAACACAAATAGAATTGTCCACTGGTTCCCCGGCCCGATTCCGATCGGAACCCGTGATCCTCATGAACCTCAGGGAGTCGACAAGCGCATGACCTCCGAACGGAATGTAAAGCAGCCCGTCTCCTCGGCGAAGGACCCGCTGGATACGCTCTCGATCAACACGATTCGCACGCTCTCCATGGACGCGGTCCAGCAGGCAAACTCGGGACACCCCGGAACGCCGATGGCCCTGGCCCCGGTGGCGTACGTCCTCTGGCAGAACCACCTACGCTACGATCCCGAAGACCCGGTCTGGCCCAACCGAGATCGCTTCGTGCTCTCGGTGGGGCACGCCTCGATGCTGCTTTACTCGCTCTTGCACTTGGCCGGCGTCAAGTCGGTGAACAAGGACTACGAGATCCTCGGCACGCCGTCGGTCTCGCTCGACGACATCAAGAAGTTCCGGCAGTTGCACAGCAAGTGCCCCGGGCATCCCGAATACCGCCTGACCTCGGGGGTCGAGACGACGACCGGCCCGCTGGGACAGGGCGTTTCCAACTCGGTCGGAATGGCCATTGCCGAGCGCTGGTTGGCCGCTCACTTCAACCAGCCAGGCTTCGAGGACCTGATCGATTTCCGCGTCTACGCCCTGTGCAGCGACGGCGACATGATGGAAGGCATCTCGCACGAGGCCGCCTCGCTCGCCGGCCACCTCAAGCTGTCCAACCTCTGCTGGGTGTACGACAACAACCGGATCACGATCGAGGGCAAGACGGATCTGACCTTCAGCGAAGACGTGGCCGAGCGGTTCATGGGCTACGGCTGGAATGTGACCCGGGTGAGCGACGCCAACGATCTGGAGCTGCTGGAACGGGCCTACAAGACCTTTCTCGAGACCCATGACCGGCCGACCTTGATCATCGTTGACAGCCACATCGCCTGGGGCGCCCCCAACAAGCAAGATACCCACGGCGCCCATGGCGAGCCCCTGGGCGAGGACGAGGTCCGGCTGACCAAGAAGTTCTACGGCTGGCCGGAGGACGCAAAATTCCTGGTTCCCGAGGGCGTCTACGATCACTTCAAACAGGGCATCGGCCGTCGCGGCAAGGAGCTGCGCGATGCCTGGTTCGCCCGGCTCAAGCAGTACAAGGCAAAGTACCCGGATCTCGCCCTTCAGCTCGACCAGATGCAGCATCGCCAGCTTCCCGACGGCTGGGACAAGGGCTTGCCCACGTATCCGGCGGACCCCAAGGGAATCGCCACGCGCAGTCTCGTCGGGCGAGGTCCTCAATGCTCTGGCCAAGAACATCCCCTGGCTGATCGGCGGTGCCGCGGACCTGGCCCCCTCCACCAAAACACGACTGACCTTCGAGGGAGCCGGCGACTTCGAGGCCGGCAGCTACGGCGGGCGGAATCTCCATTTCGGCATTCGCGAACACGCGATGGGGGCGATTCTCAACGGCATGTCCACGGTCAAGGTCCGGCCCTACGGCGCCGGGTTCCTGATCTTCAGCGATTACGGCCGGGCACCGATTCGATTAGCCTCCATCATGGAGTTGCCGGTCATCTACGTCTTCACGCATGACTCGATCGGGGTGGGCGAGGATGGACCGACCCATCAGCCCATCGAGCAGCTTCCTTCGCTGCGCGCGGTTCCCGGGCTCCTGGTGATCCGACCGTGCGACGCCAACGAAGTTGTCGAGGCCTGGAAGCTCATCGCGCAGCTTCACCACCAGCCCGCGGTGCTCATCCTGTCCCGCCAGAACCTCCCCACCCTGGACCGGACCAAGTACGCCTCGGCCGCCGGCCTGGCGCAGGGGGCTTACATCCTGGCCGACGCGGCCGACGGCAAGCCCGACGTGATCTTGATGGGTACCGGCAGCGAGGTCTCCCTGTGCGTGGGCGCCCACGAGAAGCTCACGCAGGAAGGAATCAAGGCCCGCGTCGTGAGCATGCCCTGCTGGGAGCTCTTCGACGATCAGGATCCGGCTTACCGCGACCACGTTCTGCCGCCCGACGTCAAGGCCCGCGTGTCCGTCGAGCAGGCCTCAACCTTCGGCTGGACCAAGTTCGTGGGCGACCACGGCACGAGCATCGGCATGCGATCCTTCGGCGCCTCGGCCCCGCTCAAGGACCTGCTCGTGGAATTCGGCTTCACCGTGGACCGGGTCGTAGAGGCCGCCCGCGACCAGTTGAAAGGCGGAACCAGCTAGCGTGATTCACAAGTTTCGAGGGTGAATCCGATCCCTTTTCACGACTCAATCCCATCGCCGCTGCTCGACGACTCTGCTACAATGAACAAAACGACAGGACAACCACTGCCGCCCTCGAGATGACGGATCGACAATGAGGGGAGAGCGAAGCACACGATGGAGAAGGTCGTCAAGGTGTTCAGATCTTTCGAGGAATGCGATCGGTGGGATAAGGAGTATTACCATAGCTTGAGTCCCCAAGAACGACTCGAGATTCTCTTCGAGCTGAACCGTCGTTTGCCCGTGAGCGGCGATCACGAAGCTTCCGAGAGACTTGAGAGAGTTTATCGTATTATTAAACTCTCATGATGTGAGATACCTGATCGTTGGAGGGTACGCCGTGGCCTACCACGGTTACCCTCGCGCGACAGGCGACATCGATTTCTTCGTCGAGGTATCGCGAGAGAATGCGCAAGCTCATCGCGGTGCTGGGAGAGTTTGGCTTCGCCAACTTGGGCCTGACCGAGAAAGCTTTCCTCGTGCCCGGATCCATCATTCAGCTTGGTTCAAGTAAGCCGCTTCGCGGCAGGATAGTCGGCGCCCTCTCTTCGCGTGTTCGCTATTGACGCCACTGTCTCCTTGGCGTGTGTCCTTCGAGTGCCTTCCATACTGACACAGCACGGTGACTGGCACAGAGTGGATTCCAGACGGTTTTTACCCTCCTTCGCCTGGAAAGGACCCACTCATGAGCACTCGGCTTCGTCAGCGCATGCACCAAGATCTCCAGCTCGCCGGACTCGCCCAGGGAACTCAGAAAGCTTACATCCGCGCCGTCAAGCGGTTCGCCGCCCACTTCCACAAGCCGCCCGATCAGATCTCCGAGCAAGAGTTCCGCGAGTACTTGCTCTACCTCAAGAACGAACGCCACTACGCTCCAGCTTCGCTGAAGGTCGCCGCCAGCGGCATCCTCTTCTTCTACACTCACACCGTCCCACGCGACTGGCCCACGTTCAAGACTCTCTCCATCCCCCGACCCAGGTCCTTGCCCGACGTCCTGAGCATCGACGAGGTGCGCCGACTCATCGACGCCGTTCGCACGCCCCACAACAAGGCCTTCTTCTGGACCGTCTACTCACTCGGTCTACGCCTCCAGGAAGCCTTGAATCTCCAGGTCGGCGACATCGACAGCGCCCGCATGGTCGTCCACGTCCATCGTGGCAAGGGCGCCAAGGACCGCTATGTCCCCTTGCCACCGCGCACCTTGACGGTCCTCCGTCGCTATTGGGCAACCCATCGACACCCTGTCTGGCTCTTTCCGGCCATGGGACGCGGCCAAGAACAAGCCAGCTCCGCCACTGAACCGATGGCACGTTCCAGTGTCCATGGCGCGATGAAGTCGCCTATGCCGCACTGTTCGAGGCGTCCAGCGCCGCGATCAAAACCCTGGCCGCCGACCCCAAGTACGTCGGCACGCCCCGGTGTGGCTTCTTCGGCGTTCTCCATACCTGGGGCCGCACGCTCGAGTATCATCCTCACGTTCATTACGTCGTCCCGGGCGGCGGAATCAGCGCAGACGGCTCACAATGGCTCGCCTCACGCGCCGACTTCTTCGTCCCCGTGCGAGCCTTATCGATCCTCTTCCGCGCCAAGTTCCGCGCTGCCCTCAAGCGCGCCGGCCTGCTCGCCGAGGTCGATCCGACGGTCTGGCAGCAGGATTGGGTGGTTCATTCCCAGGCGGTTGGAGACGGCCAAGCCTCCTTGAAGTACCTCGCCCCGTACGTCTTTCGCGTCGCCATCAGCGACCGGAGGATCGTGGCGTGTGAGCAGGGCAAGGTGACCTTCTCGTATCGCCGGAGCGGCTCGAACCGCTGGCGAAAGATGACTGTCGATGCGTTCGAGTTCATCCGCCGATTCCTGCAACACGTCTTGCCGAGCCGTTTCCCGAAGGTTCGGCATTACGGCTTCCTGAGTCCCAACAGCCCGGAGTCGATTGACGGGGTGCGATGGCTGGTCACGTTGCACTACGGGTTGACTTATCGGTTACTGGGCAATGCACCTCAGCAGACGGTCACCGAACCGCCCATCCGCTGTCCCACGTGCGGCCAGCCGATGCAGGTACTCGGGTTCCTGCCACCCCCGGTTGCGACATTCGACACGAGTTAGCCATGGTTGCGTCGTCCTCCACACCTGATCACAGGCCCAGACCTTCGCGATGCCGAAGCTGGCTTGGGGTGCGCGCCGACCGTGCTTCGAGTGCATCGCAGAGCACGGCACGACGACTCCTGGGGCTCGGCACCCCACCGAAAACAAGCCTCGTCCTCCCCACGCAGCATCCGGCCTCTGCAATCGACACCTCGCGCGGCCGCCGCTAAGCCAACGATCTCCTCTCTGGGCCGAACCATTTCCCAGACAGCAAGCGGCTGCCGCGCTAGCCACGGGCCCCTTGAACCAAGGATTTGATCTCGGCTTCGCGAGATCAAATCCTCCTTAAGTCCCATTGAGCACGTAAGAACCAAAAACAAAGTCTGACACCGCGGAGCCTTTTGCACGAGTTAGCCATGGTTGCGTCGTCCTCCACACCTGATCACAGGCCCAGACCTTCGCGATGCCGAAGCTGGCTTGGGGTGCGCGCGACCGTGCTTCGAGTGCATCGCAGAGCACGGCACGACGACTCCTGGCGCTCGGCACCCCACCGAAAACAAGCCTCGTCCTCCCCACGCAGCATCCGGCCTCTGCAATCGACACCTCGCGCGGCCGCCGCTAAGCCAACGATCTCCTCTCTGGGCCGAACCATTTCCCAGACAGCAAGCGGCTGCCGCGCTAGCCACGGGCCCCTTGAACCAAGGATTTGATCTCGGCTTCGCGAGATCAAATCCTCCTTAAGTTCCCATTGAGCACGTAAGAACCAAAAACAAAGTCTGACACCGCGGAGCCTCACCGCGGAGCCTTTCACCGCGGAGCCTTTTGACACCGCGGAGCCTTTTCACCCCCAAATTCGCAATCGCGGAGGACGCGCGGGGAGCGGGAGACCTTCGGGTTGCGCAGGACCGGTGCCTAACTTCGGGGCCACCCAACGCCGATCACGGATTCCATCGACTCTTCAAGTATCTCACGTTCGCATAATAACTTAGGCCGCCATTTGCTTGAGGTTTGAATCCTCGATCTGTGCTTTTGCTCGGCACTGAGAACCTTCAACCGCGGCGGCTGGGGAGCCACGTGCTTTTTCCGCCGCGGTGGTTGTCTCTTCATCTTGGGACTGGTTCGCTCCCGTCGATCTCGTCCGGTCTGTTGCAACCGCTTGGCAAAACTGCTCCGCGGCACCGGCTTTCGAGCCGCGTCCAGCTCTCGGCGGATCTCCCGGAGCACTTCCGCTGCGCTGCACTTCAACTCATCCCGACCCGGTCGCTTCCCTCCCACTTTCAAGGCCAACGCCCCTTGCCCCAACAAGAGCTGGCACGCCAGCAGTGAAACCTCGGCTTCGCGCACGACCATGCGTGCAGTTTGGCTCACCAGTCGCACATCTTTCACTACACGTTTATATGTTCTGAAAAAACATTCATTTTCCCACCTCATCCGGTAGAACCGAGCCGCCAATTCCGCCGGCAAGCGCTTGGGATCCAGAACGTTGGTGACCAACCATACGTCGTTCTTGCGCTTCCGGCTCGCCACTCGGATCACCCGTACTCGCAACGGTGGCTTGCTCTTTTTCTCTGCATCGTCGGTCCAGTACCAGAACTCTCCTTCGGTGAATCCCTCCACCTCGACCATCTCCAGGCTGTAGAGTTGTGCCTGCGAAGATAGGGGGTGCCCAGAAATAAGTTGACCGTCTGGTGCTACAATAAGCTCATCTCCTTTCATCCCAACGACGGGGGTGAGCTATGGAGTCCAAACCCCTTCACCGGCCGGTCCACCTCTGTGGTTGCCCCGATTGTCAACAAGGTCTACGAAACGAGATCGTCGAGGAACATCGGGCCATCAATCAACTGATCTCCACCCTCGATGAGAAGTGGCGGCGGGTCTTCGCTGGCTTCTGGGCGACGGTCTACGGTCGAGGAGGGATCGAGCGGTTGACGATCATCACCGGGATGAGTCGCACGACGATCCGCCGGGGGAAGCGAGAATTCCAACGACCGGAGTGCCTCGACACCTCCCGCATCCGCGAGCCAGGCGGCGGTCGCAAACGGATCGAAAAAAAACATCCCGACGTCGTGGAAGCGTTGGAGCAATTGCTCCGAGATGCGACCGCGGGCGATCCGATGACGGACCTGAAGTGGACGCATAAATCGACTCGGAAGCTCTGTGCCGTGTTACGGCGTCGGGGACTCCGCGTCGGCCGAGAAACCGTCGCCCGCTTGCTCCGGCAGCGTGACTACTCACTCCGCACCAACCGGAAACGCCTGGCCGGGACGCACCATCCCGACCGGGACCGGCAGTTCCGCTACCTGACCCGCATCCGCCGGTGGTATCTCACGCACGGCCTGCCGGTCATCAGCGTGGATACCAAGAAGAAGGAACTGGTGGGCAACTTCAAGAATCCGGGCCGATGCTGGCGGAAGACCGACCGGGACGTGCTCGATCACGACTTCGCCAAGGACGCCTCAGGTCGAGGCATCCCCTATGGGATCTACGACGTGGGTCGCGACGCCGGTTTCGTGGTCATCGGCACGTCGCACGAGACCGCCGCTTTCGCCGTCGCCACCATCCGCCGCTGGTGGCTCGCCGTGGGCCGAGCGGCCTACCCCACGGTTCGCCGCTTGCTCATCGAGGCGGATTGTGGCGGGGCCAATGGCTATCGGCGACTCGCTTGGAAGGCGGCCCTGCAAGGCTTCGCCGATGAGTTCGGCTTGATCATCACGGTGACCCACTATCCGCCGGGGGCCTCGAAGTGGAACCCGATCGAGCACCGGATGTTCAGTCTGATCAGCGAGAATTGGGCCGGAGAGCCGCTGGTGGACTACGAGACGATGCTGAAGTACATCCGCAGGACCCGGTCGGCGACGGGGTTCCATTGCCGGGCCTGTCTGGATCAGACGGAATACAGGAAGGGGGCGAAAGTATCCCGTGAGGAGAGGGAAGCGATCCGGTTGAAACCCCGCTCAGTACTACCGAAGTGGAACTACACGATCTGGCCCCACAGGGATGGTCGAAAATAACCAACTTATTTTTGGGCAGTGACATAGCCGGATCAGAAACGAGCACTCCTGCTTGAGCAAAAGACCGAACAACTCGTAGCCCACGTAACCCGCGTCGCATACCAAGAGCACGCTTTTGAGGACCGCTTGGGGGAGAGTCTCCAAAAGATCGATCAGGTATCGACGTTCCCCCGATTTGGATGTCCCCAATCGCCAGGACCAGAGGACCCCGGTGGTCAAGCTGACCAAGGCGATAACCCAAAGCGTCGGTGGCGATTTGTCCTTGCTGGACTTCCCCAAGCTCTGTTCCAACTCCTCGGTGCGCGGACATTCCATCCGCGAGCCGTCACACCCCAACGGAAACCAACCTTCCATGGTCATGCGGTCGGCCAAGAGGTGGAAGACTCGCGATCGCACGGCATCGCAGAATGCCCACCAGACGGGCATGGGCAAACGCAGCATCGCCTGGCAAAAACCGCTAAACACTTCGCCAGGTCGCTGTCGCTTGGGGCAATGAACCTGGATGTAGAAGGATCGGGACAGCACAAAACGGTCGGCGTCAGTCTCCCCTGCACACCAAGTCATGATGGCTGCAATCATGATGAGGGGTTGCAGTGTCCAGCGAACCCCTTGCCGGCAACCGTGCTGGTTTGCAGCTTGTTTAACTTGTTTCCAGACTTGAGGGGTGAGAAACTTACGCATCGAACCAGAGAGCGATTCAGAACGCTTTGCTCGCCGTTGTGCCTGTTTGGCAAATGCCCGCGAGGAGGAAGCCGAACACCGTGCAGCCATGGGACCGTCCTTGTTTCCATGGGGGTCTTTGGTAAAACCGCGCTATGATGACAAGAAACGGTCTCATGTTTTAGGCCAATTTCCTCAAGGAAGGCCGACTCCAAACACTTACCAGACAACAACTCCAACCACAAGCGACCCAATTTCGTCATCGGCGTTGGGGGCCACCCACGTTTCTCGGGTGCTAGAAGGTGGGCGGCCCCCTCCGCCATCATTCAGGCGTCGACGGAACAGAGAACCGAGTCGATGACCCGAGACAATCGAGACAGGCCATCGAGATTAGCGCGGGTCCTCGTCCCAGCGTTTCCAGAGGTGGAAGCAAGCCAGGTACACCCGTGCGTCGTCAGTTCTCCTGACTCGCCCCCAGGCCTCAAAAGCCTGGCGCGCCAACTTGACGAAGGCGAGAGCCTCTTGCTTGCGGAACGTGCGGGACAGGTCGTAATCTGCCTCGTGGCGGGCCTGCTGGAGTCTGACGAAGGCGTTCGCCACACTCTTCAAGTCGAGCGGGGTTGTGTAGCCTCCCCCCGAGGGCTGCACCGCCTTCGGGAGCTTGTCGTTCGCGATCATCGAGGAGGCCTTCTTCATCTCCCCGTGGTTGTGCGTCCGGTTGATCCGCGCGGCCATCCCGGGCTCCGCGGCGTAGAGGGCCGATGCCTCCCACGCGAGCAGATGGAACAACGCGTAGTAAGCTGATGAGACGGCACGACGAAGATTCGCCTGCTTGGGACGTCTGGGGTCGAGCTGGGCGAGTTGCTCTGCCTGGTCCAGGAGGTCGGCGTGGAGACTCATGACGCCTCCACGGCCTCGGCCGGCTCCGTGATCGGGCGGAACGAAAGATACGGCCATCGATCGGGGGCCACCCGCCGGGCGATGGGGTCAAGAATTGTTGGCAGCCACTGTGCGGCCCTCAAGAAGGTCTCGTCGTCCTTGGAAACGTCTTCGGTGAGAAACACCCAGATCCAGAGGGCGGGGTCGCCCGTGTGGTCCAGTCCCGTGTTGAACCGGAGCTCCGCGATTTCCTTCGGCCAGTGGGGTTGCAACTTCTGCTCGATCTGCTTTCCGAGGCGATAAGCCTCGGCGTCGCCGTAGCGGTGGAACTCCAGCATCTGGAGGATCTCGCGGAAGAGCGGAAGGGCCAAATCGACCACTTCGCGCGGGGCGGCGTCCGTCGGGCTCACTTGCGCGGCCACCTCGCTGAATTCGTTGACGAGTTTCGCCAGACGCTCTCGCTCTTCCTGGGGGAGGAATGGGAAATCCGCCTCGTTGAATCCCTCGACGGCGCGGGGGGTGAGCCAGAGTGTCGCCCGCCGGAGGGCACTTTCGATGGATGCCGGGTCCAGCCGGGGCGCGTCAGCGGTCACTTGCGGTGCGATCAGGCTGGCCCCGATTCGCACGTTGTTCCAGAATTCCTGTAATGCCATGGTGGTTCCTCGGGTAGTCCGAGCTCGGGAAAAGCCCTCGAGTCTCAGTATACAGGGAGGTAGGCCCATCGATCACCCCCGGCCGTTCCAAGCCCTGTCTGTATGGGATGTCCAAGAAGGGTAAGCGTCCGGTGAACTGCACCCCCTAGCCCCGCGCGCCCCCGACCCCTGGGCCCTCCCCGACCACAACAGGGATAAGAGCCCGGAAAAAGCCGCCATCGCGCACCGTTGACGTTCCAGAGGGCACCCCTGCAGCGTCGTGCGATGGTCGCCCCTCTCTGCGCAGGTCCACCGGCTTAGTACCACACACTCACTTGCCGCCAGCATCAACCGGCTCGGCTTCACGCAGCGCAGCGACCCGCGACGGGAAGAGAAAACCCGTCGTGGGGCGGGCTTGGCCCTGCGGACACTGCAATGCGATAGCCTTCAAGGCGCGGCACATCGTGACGCCGGCCAAGCTCTGCCTCGGTCGCGATGGCCCTCCACCCTCAGGGACCCGCGCTGGTGCTTGGCGACTCCCCTTGGTCCGGCCCCGCCCGAATCTTCCGCCACTGGTCCGGCACCAGTTCGGCGATCCGGCTGGCAGGGTGCGTGCTGATCCGCTCCAGCACGTCCCGCAAGTAGGCCAGCGGGTCGATCCCCACTCGCTTGCACGTCGCGCACAGGCTCATCAAGATCGCCGCCGTCTTGCCGCCGGCCTCGCTGCCCACGAACAACCAGTTGTTCCGGCCCACCGCCACCGGCCTGAGTCCGCGCTCGCGGCCCCGTTGTCGATCTCCAGGAAACCCGCCTCCAGGTACCGCTCCAGGGCCTTCCAATGGTTCAACGGGCATCGTCCCAAAGGAGCGAGAAACAAGGGGGTGACGGCTTGACACTTTTGGAGCCATTGGATCACTGGCGTGAAGATCCTTGGAGGTATATTGGCACGTAGAGAGGGGGTTATCTCGGTGGTCGGCGGCAACCCGATTCATGCCCATATCCCCAGTTTGACAATCAGGTTAGAATTCGCTATATAAAATACTATGTGCAGCAGTATGAGATTATCGTCAGGATACGTAATTACTTAATTTAAGTCCTTGGCTTGCAATAGGTTCCGTTGCTCTTCGAAGATATTCACACCAGTGGCCTTTGGATTGGTTACGTCCGGCTCGGCATCCTGGAGACGCCGGTGTTTTAGCCAAGCTGCTGGCCGAGCGCAAGGTGGATCCCACTCCGATGCGTAATCAGCAGCATCCGAAGGAAATCCTGCTTTCCGCGTTCGCCCGCATGGCCGAGCAGGCGCCGTTCTATATCTTCACCGCCTTCATCTTTTCCTACGGCATCGGGATATGCATGTTCCCGCAACTTCCTGCTCACGGCGGTACTCGCGGCCTCGATGCTGCCGTTTATCTCGATTCCGCTGTTCGGTCATCTGTCCGACCATATCGGCCGCAAGAACATGTACATGATCGGCGCGGTGGTGACCGGTCTGTTCGGTTTCATCTATTTCGCGATGCTGAACACCGGCTCGGAAACGATAATCTTTCTGGCGGTGATCCTCTCGCTGATTCCGCACGACATGCTGTACGGTCCGCAGGCCGCATTGATCGCCGAAAGCTTCACCGGCCGCCTGCGCTACAGCGGTTCCTCGCTCGGCTATCAGCTTGCATCGATCATCGCCGGAGGTCCGGCGCCGCTGATCGCGACGTGGCTGTTCGGAACCTATCATTCCGTCCTATGCGATCGCGATCTATATCGCGATTTGTGCCGTGATCACGCTGGTCATCGCAACCGCGCTGATGACCGACTACACCAGCAAGGCACTCCAGGGAATGCTTACGAGCCCAGGTGATATCAAAATAATAAAGCCCGCCGGCTTAACCGGCGGGCCTTTGCCTCATGTCGCTCAGGGCGCTGGCGATCGAGATCCGGTAACGCGCAGGTGATACCTTTGATCGGCCAGCGCGCGAACTCATGATGCTCTTTGCGTCAGACAGGGCGCGGAGGTTTTCCACGCTGGTCTTGCCGCGCATGCTGCTGTAGAGCTGCAATTGGAACGAAAGCTTCTGGCCTTCATTGAGCAGACCCCATTGCCGGCGCGCTCGACGGCGCTGATGTGCACAAACACGTCGTTGCCGCCGTCGTGGGTGAATGAAGCCGAAGCCCTTGGTGGCGTTGAACCATTTAACTGTTCCGGTGCTGATTTGCTTACAAAAGATGCGCAAATGCGCGCTGCGCCCGCACGACCTTCGCGCGGACTGATCCGATTTCAGCAATGTCTTCGGGGAGTGGAGCCGGTTCGGCGCGATCAACAAGGCAAATCGATTATTCGAATGCGCACGCGTTTACCCCATCGCGCGCCAGAAAGCAAGCCAAAAGAAACAGCGCTTCAACGGCCGGCCGGCGTTGGTTCGGTTTCGCCGGCATTGAAGCGGTAGCGCGCCGGATTCCGATTGTTGAAAGAAAAATTTGCGAAGATTCTATTCTTGTTCGCGGTTTAACGTTACTGGGATAATTCAATTCTGCGCGCTCAAGTTCTCCACATTTGAAACCATGCCCGGCGTTAGTCATCCCCGCATCGGGAGGCATTAGCGAATGGCACGTCAGTTGTACGACGAAAATATAACGGGACCCACCACGTTCGGACGCCGAAAGGTGGCGCCGCGGGCCTGCGTAGCGGACAGCAAGAACACCTTCGCACATTCCTGACCGAGGTGCTGGAAGATCTCGGCTTCGTAACCAGCGAATGCGCCAAGGCCGATGACCTGGCAACAGTGCTTGAAACCCGGCTTCCCGATCTCGTCGTGCTCGGAGTCTCGGTCGACGGCATCGAGGCCGGCAAAATTCTTGAGACCCTGGTGCGCCGGCAGTTCGCCGGCAGGTTCTCGCCATCGGCGCCCGCAATTCAATCATCGTCAAGGCGGTGCGGCAGGTCGGCGAGGAATACGGTCTGGCGATGCTGCCGCCGCTCACTACGCCGTTCGGCGCCGGCACCTTGCGCGAGCGAGTGGCGACGCTGCTCCCTGAGGAAGCCACACCGAGCCCGGCGGTGAATGTGTCCGAGGCATTGCATGCCGGCTGGCTCGAATTGTGGTATCAGCAGAAGATCGATGCCCGCACCCTGGTTCGCCGCGGCGCCGAGGCGCTGGTGCGGATGCGGCATCCGACCTCGGGCGTGGTCCGCCGGCCTATTTTATCCCGGAGGACGACGATCCGCATTGCCTGCGTTTGTCGGAGTTCGTGATCGACCGGGCCACGAAGGATTGGCGCTATCTGCTCGACCAGCAAAGCCCGACCGATATCTCGATCGACCTGCCGGTCTCTTCTCAGAAGCCCAGGTGATCCGCGATCTCTGCCAGCGGACGCCGGCGCATCCGGCATTGGGGGACTGCTGATCGAGATCAAAAGCACCAGGTCATCCACAATCTGGATCTGCTGATCGATTTCACACGGCAGGTGCGGCTCCACAACATCGCCATCTCGATCGACGATCTCGGTGCCGACTGGCCGGCGCTGATGGGGCTCGAGACCTTCCCGTTCGCCGAGATCAAGGTCGATCGGCAATTCGTCACCGGTTGCGCCGACGACCGGCTGAAACGGACGGTATGCCGTCGCATCATCGAGCTCGGCAAGGGTACGGCGCCCAGGTGGTTGCCGAGGGGGTCGAGGACCGCGCCGATTTTGTCGTGGCGAACGAGATGGGTTTCGACCAGGTCCAGGGTTATCTGTTCGGCAAGCCGATGGGGCTGAAGAAATTCGCGCGCTCAGCCCTGAACTCAACCGGTGCATGTCGCGAGGTGATGCGGATCAGCAAAGGCCAGCATCAGAAGATGCGCGGCGGGCGAGGCGCACCGCCGCTGCACCGCCCGCGATGCCGGCCGACGCATCGGTTCAATGTGGTTTTGCCAATGGCAGCCTTTGCCGACGAGAGCGCCGAACGGATCAGTCGAGCCGGCTGATCTGTTCCTCGGTCACCACGCGCTCGATGTTCTCGGTCTTGCTCTTGATGGGTAGCGCGGGTGCCCGTCCGCCTCGATCGGCAGGCAGGTGACAATGGTATAGACACTGCGCTGCTTGACGACGGCGCGGCCCTGCGGCCCCTGAAGCTGGTGGTGGACGTCGTCGTTGATCGCGTAATTATGGGCCATCGGGTGGGTTTCCGTTGAAGAGGGGCTTTTAGTCGCATCGGCCCCGCCGCGCAACATCTGGTTGGTTAGATGGCGGCGAAGGCTTCCGGGCCGGGGTTCCGCAACCCCGCAGGAACAGCGCCGCGCAGCGCCGCGCCCGCGCCTCGATCTGCGGGCGCGACGGCAGCGGCACGCCGCCGAACATCGCGGCGCGCCGCGGCGCCGAGGCGACCATGCCGAGCAGCATGCCCGCGGCTTCGTCGGCGTCGTCGAGCGCGATCAATCCGCGCTTCTGCTGCGCCCGCAGCCAGTCCGCCAGCGCGGCGCTGATGCGCTGAATGCCGTTTCGGTAGAACGTTCCGGCGATGTCGGAAGATTTGCCCGCCTCCTGCAGCACCATGCGCTGAAGCGCGATCACTTCTTCGTCAAGCGTGAGGTCCGCGCACGCCATCAGCGCGGCATAGAGCGCCTCCTCGATTTCGGCATGATCGAACGCCTGCAGATCGACGTTCGGCGAGGGTGCGCTCGAGCCGGTCCGTTACCATGCCATCGAACAGCGACGGCCTTGTTCGGGATCAGGCGGTACAGCGTTTTGGTGGAAACCCCGGCCCGGCGCGCCACGCGTCTCCATGCTGGTGGCGGCAAAGCCGTGGCGGCGAATTCGTGCCGCGCCGCCTCGTAGATGATCTGCCGCGTCTCCTCGTCGGGACGAACCTGCGGGCGGCCCCGGCAGCGCCGGTCTTCGGCAGATGTCGATCTCAGCCATGCTTTTAGATGATGCCTGTCATTCCATTGACAGTCCCAAGCTAGGCCCTATTTTGGAAAATATCAAGTTTCCTTATTGGCCGGTTCCGTCATCGGCCAATGCCTTCAGGAGCCATCGCCATGACCGCTCAACCCATCGCCCTCAAGATCGAACGTGCGGTTCCAGCCGACGAGGCCACCCAAGGCTTGCTGCCCGATGCGCCGGAGGCCGACGCAACGGCGCCGGCTCAAGCCCCGGCCGCCGCCAGAAAGTTCAATTTCCGCAAGCTGTTGATGGCCGGCGCGGCGGTCGCAGTGCTGGCCGGCGCGGTCTGGTACGGCTGGGATTACTGGACCGTCGGCCGGTATCTGGTCTCGACCGATGACGCCTATGTGAAGGCCGACAACACCACCATCGCGCCGAAGGTCTCCGGCTATCTGCGCGAAGTGCTGGTCGGCGACAACGAGCGCGTCAAGGCCGGCCAGGTGCTGGCGCGGATCGACGAGCGCGACTTCAAGGTGGCGCTCGACCAGGCCAGGGCCGATGTCGCCGCGGCGCAGCGCCGCGATCGCCAGCAAGCAGGCCCAGCTCGGCGTTCAGCAGGCGGTGATCGATGCGGCGCGGGCGACCATCGAGGTCGATCAGGCCACGCGTCACCTTCGCCGCGCAGGAGAACAAGCGCTACACCGATCTGGCCGCGACCGGTTACGGCAGCGTGCAGAACGCGCAGCAGGCGCAGTCGCGCAATCGCCGGCGCCCAGGCCGCGATCGCGCGCGACACCGCCAACCTCGCCTCGGCGCGAGAAGCAGATCGACCTGCTCAAGGCCGAGATCGTCCAGGCCAATGCGGCGCTGGCGCGCGCCGAGGCCGTGCAGAGCCAGGCCGAGCTCAATCTCGACTACACCACGATCATCGCGCCGATCGACGGCGTGGTCGGCAACCGCACGCTGCGCACCGGCCAGTTCGTGCAGGCCGGCACGCAACTGATGTCGGTGGTGCCGGTGTCCGGCGCCTATGTGGTGGCGAACTTCAAGGAAACGCAGCTCACCGACGTGCGCGAAGGCCAGAGCGGTCGATATCGCCGTCGACATGTTCCCCGGGCAAGATCGTGCACGGCCACGTCGACAGCATCGCGCCCGCCAGCGGCCAGGAATTCGCGCTGCTGCCGCCGGACAACGCCACCGGCAATTTCACCAAGGTGGTGCAGCGCATTCCGGTCAAGATCGCGCTCGACCGCCGGCAACAGCTCAGCTCGAACTGCGTCCCGGGCATGTCGGTGATCCCGACCATCGAGACCAGAGCGCGCAGCCGCGCGGCCGCACGGCGGCGGCCGCCGCCAGAAAAGTGAAGGCGTCTTCCGGAGGGTCAGTGCCATGTCACAGTCCGCAGCCTGTCGGCCTCGATGTCCGCGCTGCCGGCTCTCGCGCGCCACATCCGAGCGCACGGCGGCCGATCCCGAACCGCGCCAGCGTCACTACCTGGATCGCCGTGCTCGCCGCCATGATCGGCTCGTTCATGGCGATCCTGAACATCCAGATCACCAACGCCTCGCTGCTCAACATCGAAGGCGGCATCGGCACCGGCGTCGACAACGGCTCGTGGATCTCGACCTCGTATCTGATCGGCGAGATCGTCGTGATCCCGCTCACCGATTATCTCACCCGGGTGTTCTCGTTCCGCCGCTACATGCTGGCGAGCGCGGCGCTGTTCGCGGCGTTTTCGGTCGCCTGCGCCTTCACCCACGATCTGCCGTCGATGATCGCGATGCGCGGCCTGCAGGGATTTGCCGGCGGCGTGCTGATCCCGATGGCGTTCACGCTGGTGCTGACCAAGCTGCCGAAGCCGCAGCAGCCGATCGGGCTTGCGATCTTCGCGCTGTCCGTCACCTTCGCGCCCGCGATCGGACCGACCATCGGCGGCTATCTCACCGAGAATTACGGCTGGCAGACCATCTTCTTCGTCAACGTCGTGCCGACCATCGTGATGGTGAGCGCGCTCTATCTGACGCTGGAGCGGCAGCCGATGCAGCTTTCGCTCCTGAAGGAGGGCGACTGGGCCGGCATCGCCACCATGGCGATCGGGCTGTCGGCGCTGCAGACCGTGCTCGAGGAGGGCAACAAGGACGACTGGTTCTCCTCGCCCTTCATCCTGCGGCTGGCCGTCATCGCTGCGGTGAGCCTGACGCTGTTCGTCTGGATCGAGCTTATCGGTCGAAAAGCCGCTGATCCGGCTGCGGCTGTTGAAGCGGCGCAATTTCGGCTTCGGCACCATCGCGATGACGATGCTGGGCTTTGCGCTGTTCGGGTCGGTCTATATCCTGCCGGCCTATCTCGGCCAGGCCCAGGGCTACAATGCCGAGCAGATCGGCGCGGTGCTGGCCTGGACCGGCCTGCCGCAGCTGATCCTGATCCCGCTGGTGCCGAAGCTGATGCAGCGGTTCGACACCCGCTATATCGCCATCACCGGGCTGTTGATCTTCGCCTATAGCTGCTTCATGAACACCGCGATGTCGCCCGACTATGCCGGCGACCAGCTCTGGATTCCGAACATCGTGCGCGCCATCGGCCAGGCCATGGTGCTGACGCCGCTGACCTCGGTGACGACGGGCGAGATCGCGCCGCAGGATGCGGCGGCGGCCTCCGGCATCAGCAACATGCTGCGCAATCTCGGCGGCGCGATCGGCACCGCGGTGCTGGCGACCGTGATCACCAAGCGCGAGCAGTTTCACTCCAACATCATCGGCCAGTCGGTGACGCTCGGCCGCGAGGAAGTGCGCAACCGGATCGCGCAGATGACGCAGTTCTTCATGGCCCACGGCGTGCCGGATCCGGCCGCGGCGCATCAGCAGGCGATCATCGCGCTCGGCAAGGCGGTCAAGCACCAGGCGCTGGTGATGGGCTTTCAGCGACACCTTTGCGGTGATCGGCGGCGGTGCTGGTGCTCGCCGCCATCGCGGTTTTGCTGACCAGGCGGACGAGAGCGGGCGGCGCGGTGGCGCATTAGCGGATGCGATCGAGGCTGCTCCGGCTTTCACATTTTGCGAAGCGATGGTTCCCCAGGTCGGCCGATCGGTGCCACGCCCCTAGTCCTTCCGGGCACCCTCCCGGGAGTTATTTTGCGACCTCGCGGGTACCGACGTCGGCTAAAAAGACATTGCCGAACAGCGATTCATTGTCCCATGTAATCTGCTCCCCATTGGTCTCCTGGAGCACGTCGCGCCGCACCCGCCGCAGCATGTCGAGAATTTCCAGGTTGGGTGTCGTAATGTATTTCAGCAACGCTGCGGTGAAGGGACTGTGATCGCCCACTCCGTCTTTGGCGACCTGGCCCGGCCGTGTCGCGAACGCAATCAGCATGCCTGCCGAGACGCTGTCATACCCGACGAGGCCGCCGCCGCGGTTGACCGCGCGCGCGGTCGCCTGTGTCGCAAACGGATTGTTGCGGCAGGCGTCCAGAATGACGATCGTGGTGCGCGCGGGATCGTCGACCGAAGCGATGATCTGGTCGAGGTCGAACAGCTCGAAGTTCGCCGCCACCGTCAATTCCATCTTGGCGTCGATTGGCACGAGATAGTTGTGTCCCGCGATGCCGAGGCCATGACCTGCATAAAACACCAGCGCAAGCTGG
Organism: uncultured Pseudomonadota bacterium; assembly: GCA_963727225.1. Lineage (GTDB taxonomy): Bacteria > Pseudomonadota > Alphaproteobacteria > Rhizobiales > Xanthobacteraceae > Bradyrhizobium. The sequence continues at coordinate 42,333 of CAVSFN010000019.1, forward strand.
GTGGTCGAGGCCTTGATCGCGAAATCGGAAATGACGCGTCGCATGCCGGCATAGTCGAGATCGTAGCCGTCGATGACTTCAAACCCGATTTGCCGCAGCGTTTTCGCCATTGCGCGCGCATCGTTGTTAGGATTGCGAAGCGGCTGTCGCTGATAGGCGCTGTTGCCCAGCACGAGAGCAAGCTTGCGCAGCGCGCCGGTTTGCGGACCGGGGATCGGCGGCGGGGAAACAACCACCGGGGATGGCGGCGTCACGACGGGCGTGGGCGGCGGCGTCGGGGCAGGTCGGACCGGCGTTGTCGAGGGCGGGGGCGCAACGCCCGCCACGCCATTCAGTGCGGCCAGTCGCGCCCGTGCCGCATCTATGGCCGGTTGGCCGGTTTCGTATTTCGGGGGCAACGACGCCGCACTCTCGTAGCTGGCGCGCGCCGCCACCGGATTGTTCAATGCCTCGTAGAGCCTGCCGCGCTCCGTGTAGGCGGCGTTGTATTGCGGATCCAACTTGATCGCCTGATCGTAGTCCGCCAACGCACCCTGCAAATCGCCCTTGCGGCGGCGAGCCAGGCCTCGGTCCTTGAATCCGATCGGCTTTGTCGGGTCGAGACGGATAGCCTCCTCGAAGTCCGCAAGCGCGTTGTCGAACAGGCCTTTCCTCTCAAGGACGATGCCGCGCTCGATAAAATAGAATCCCACGTTCGGACTGAGACTGATCGCCTGATTCAAGTCCGCGAGCTTGCGATCGTAGTCGCTTTTGTCCCCATAGATCATCGCGCGCAGGAAAAATCCGGCTGCAAGCTTTGGAGCGAGGCGAACCACCGCATCCATGTCCTGGATCGCCTTGTCGTAATCACGTAATGCGCGGTAGTCGCGCGCGCGACTGAGATAGGTGGTGAACGACTTCGGATCGCGTTCGATCGCGCGAGTGTAATCATCGGCCGCCTTGTCGAAAACACCTTTCCTGTCAAAGAAAAGTCCGCGCTCGAAGTAATAGGATGCCGCGCTCGGATCAAGGCCAATTGCCTGATTCAAGTCCGCGAGCTTGCGATCGTAATCGTTTTTGTCTCCGTAGATCATCGCGCGCAGGAAATATCCGGCCGCAAGCTTTGGATCGACCCGAACCGCCGCATCGGTGTCCTGGATCGCGTTGTCGTAATTATGCAATGCGCGGTAGACGCGAGCGCGATCGAGATAGGCACTGGCAAGCTTCGGGTCGAGTGCGAGCGCGCGATTATAATCATCGAGCGCCCGTTTTTCGTCCCCCTTCTGGTGAAAAGACAAACCGCGATTATGATAGGCAGTTATGAAACGCGAATTGATCTTGATGGCGTGGTCGTAGTCGTCGATCGCGTGATCGTGGTCTTGCTTGGCTGCGAAGGCGACACCCCGATTGTTGTAATCGCGGGCCAACGTTTCGCCGTTGACGCGCCCAGAGGCGATCAAGCGCGTACACGCTGCGACCACGTCGTCGGATGACGTCGCCTTGGCATTATCGCAGGTTTGCGCAGACACGGGGGCGAGACCCGCAAGAAGCAAGGCAAAGGCCGCAGCGACGCCCCGCCGATCCAGGCCGATCAAATTCATAATACAAATATTCGCGACGCTGTATGGTAGGTCAGGCGTCAACATGCCGCTAACTCTTGCGTTCCGCAAGTGCGTAAAGAATGATATCCGTTGGAACCAGCCGGGTTCAAACACAACCGCGATGCAGCAATGAACATTTCGACCGACCGGGACAAGCGATCCTTCGAGGTGCCTTCACACAGACCAATCGTCACCCGCCTGCTGGGCGGAATATGCGCCGCTATACTCCTCGGGGCGGCGCCGCTGCAGGCACAGCAATTCGATCCGCCGGACACCACTTATGCAACCGGAAACCAGGAAGATGATCCGGCCGTCCTGCAGACGCTACCGATGGAGCAGACCTATCGCGCCTTTCTTCCGGTGTCGGTGGACCTGTCCTATCGGCTTCCCGACCCCGGAAATCAGGGAGCTGCTTCTTCCTGTACCGCCTGGGCCACAGGGTATGCGGCGCGCAGCTATTACACGTCCGCCTACGAGGCACGCGACACGCATGACGTGAAGAACGTCCCGAGCCCGGCGTTCATCTATAACTTATCGTGGCGACGCGACGGCAACAGCGCCTGCAATACAGGCTCGAGCTTTGCGACCGCCGTCTCTGTTCTAAAGCAAGGGGCGCCGTCACTGGCCGACTATCCGTATCGGGATTCCGATTGCTCTGCTCCGCCTCGTGAGAAGATCGCTTCGGCCACCGATTTTCGCGTCCAGGGGCTGCGCCGGATCGACAAGACCAAGATCGACGACCTGAAAGGCGCCTTGGCGCGGTCCAACCCCGTGCTGCTGTCGTTTAAGGTCGACAGCGCCTGGCACAAGCATCGCGGCCCGGGCGTCTTCGATCACCTGGAGGTGGACCCAAAGTGGAGCGGGCACGCCATGGCGATCGTGGGCTACGACGATCGCAAGCAGGCATTCCGGGTGATCAACTCGTGGGGCAAGGGCTGGGGCGACAATGGCTATGTCTGGCTCTCGTACGAAGCCTACAAGACGCACGTGCGCGAGGTCTCAATGCTGTCGGTTATTCCAGCCAAGCCGCCACGGCCCGTAACGCCGGTACAGCCGCCTGCACCGCCCCGTCCGCAGCCCACCATCGTAGAAATCAAACCCAGTCCTCCTGCTCCTCCTCCTCCCGCCCCGGCACCGCCCGCGCCGAGGCCGGCGCCGGCACCAGTCGTGGAGGTGAAACCCCCGCCAGCTCCCCCGATCGTCCCGACACCGGCGCCGCCCGCGCCGAGCCCGGCGCCGTCACCGGTCGTGGAGGTGAAACCCCCGCCGGCGCCCCCGATCGTCCCGAGTCCAGCGCCGCCCGCGCCGAGCCCGGCGCCGTCACCGGTCGTGGAGGTGAAACCCCCGCCAGCTCCCCCGATCGACCCGAACCCGGTGCCGCCCGTCGTGCCCCCGGCGCCGCAGAGCTTCACATTATCGCAGCTCGCAGCCCTGACTTGCGGCAAGGTGTCAGTGAGGCGAGACGGCAAGAACAACATCCTCGACGGCTATGTCGGCTCCGAAAGCGACCTCGAACTGGTGAAGGCGGTTGCGGCGAATGTGCCTGACACGTCGGTTGGCGACGTGTTGTTGGCGCCATGGCCGCAATGCGAGGCACTCCAGACACTCGAGCGGCCGCTTGCGACGTCAGATCGACCGGCTATCGAATTCGGCCCTACCAACCGATTTCGCAACGGCGATTCGCTGAACATCACGATCCGCTCCCCCGGACAGATCAGTTATCTGTACGTCAGCTATGTGCAGGCGGATGGGTCAGTCGCGCATCTTGTCCAACCTTCCGGACTGGTCCCGCAGCCGACCCTGCCGCGCCAGACGCTCAGCTTCGGCGGCGGCCAGAATGGCGGGGCAACATTCACGATCGGGCCGCCGTTCGGCCGCGAAATGATCATCGCGGTCGCATCACGCAGCCCGCTGTTCGATCATGCACTGCCGGCGCAGCAAACCGAGCGCGATTATCTGACGGAGCTGCGCCGCGCGCTCATCTACAAGCCGTCTCCCGACCTGCCGGACCGGGAGCTCAGCGCATCGATCGCGACATTGCAGACAGAGGGCAAATAGTCATGCGGACATCGACAAAACTTTTGTTCGTATCGATGTGGGTTGCAGCCGTGTCTTCCATCGCGTGGGCTGCCCCGGTGAGCACCAGCGACATCGTTTGCGGACTCGATCCGCATTGCACCCGGCCACTCTCGCGCGAATTCCGCGGCGTGACGGTGACGCCAGGTCCCGTGGGGACGGACCCGCTCTCGGTCAATCTGTACGTCAACTTCGCTTACGACTCGGCCGAGTTGACCTCCGACGCGCGCATCATCCTGGATCGGCTTGGCTACGCGCTGGTTGACGACCGGCTCAAGGAGTTCGCCTTCATGATCGAGGGCCATACCGATGCGCACGGCAGCGTGCCCTACAATCAGACGCTTTCGGAACAGCGTGCTCGAACCGTGCAGCGCTATTTGATCGAAACTTCGGAATTGCGGAAGCCCGCCTGCGCGCCCAAGGCTTCGGCAAGACACGCTTGCTCGATCCGTCACGTCCGGAGGACGGCGTGAACCGTCGGGTCCAGGTCGTCAATCTCACGGCCGGCGCGGCACGCCAGCAAAGCGGCAGGTGAGCCGCGGCCGCGGCGTCCGTGTGATTGATTTGGCATTGGGATCGTCCGAATGATCGACCGCCGCCGTTTCGTTTCGACCGCCGTTGGCGCGCCGCTCGCTGCTCTGGCGGCGTCTGCACTGGGGCCGACGCTCGAGGCATGGGCGGCAACCGATGCGCCAATCGACCTCGGTCCGACGCTTGAGGAGCTTCGCAGGCGTTGCGGCGTACCCGCGGTCGGGGCCATCGCGGTCTCCACCGATCGTGTCATCGCCCGTGGTGTTGCCGGCGTCAGGCGGATGGGGGAGCCCGGTGCGGTCTCCGTGGGCGCGCATTGGCAGCTCGGGTCGCTGACCAAGAATTTCACCGGTACGCTCGCGGCCATCCTGGTCGAGCGGGACATGCTGTCCTGGGATGCGACGCTCCGCCAGCTCTATCCAGAGTACGTAGGGTTGATGGCGCCGAACGTAGCCGACATCACGGTACGTCATCTCATGACGCACCACAGCGGCATGATCCATGCCGACCCTTATCCATGGCCCGGCGGCCCGGAAATCAACGTCCCCGGCTTGACCCTGTCGCAACGGCGACAACGCGCCATACCCGCCAACCTGAAGACCCCGCTGCTGTTCGTGCCCGGGACCCGCTTTAGCTATGCGAACCGCGGCTATAACGTCCTCGCCGTCGTGCTCGAAAGAGCGACCGGCCAGTCTTTCGAGGAACTGGTCGTCCAGGAGATCGCGGGCCCCCTGGGCTTGGGTCGAGTTAAATTCGGCGAACCGGCGCTCGATGATCCCGGCCACGAGCCATGGCCGCATGTGGCGGATGGCTCGCGCTGGAAGCCAGTCCCGCCGGTCCCGCGCGATTGGTACGGCTATCACATCGCCAACCCGGTCGGCGGCCTTTCGATCACCCTCGATCAATGCGGACTATGGATGCAGGCTCACTTGCGGGGAGAGCAAGCCGGCGGGATCGTCTCGCCCGCGATGTTCAAGACCCTGCATACGCCGCTGGGACAGGGTGGCGTTCCGCCTATCGGCGTGAAGGCCGCAGACCGTGAACTCGGGAGGTTTCTCTCGATGGGCGGCACGAATGGGCGCAATGGGGCCGATTACATGATCCTGCTCGACCGCGGATTCGGCCTGTTTACTGCCATCAACGCTGCTCCGCCGCCCGAGAATCGCAGAGCTTCTTCCTGATGCAGACGCTGCTATCGTTCGCGCAGCCGGGCCGCCCTGCCCCGGCGCTTACACCGCCGCAGCCAGACGCAGGTGGGAATATTGAAGGCGAAGCCCTCGACGTTGCCCATGTGGGTGGCGGCCATATCGGATTTCAGAGTTTCTCGCGCCTCTCCGGCCAGTGGCAATTGTGGTGGACCGGGGCAAAGGATGGCCAACAGTTGCTACTCCGCCTGAGGATACCCGCGACGGGGCGCTATTCGATCGACGGCATCTTTGCGCGGAATCGAGACTACGGCGATGCCACGTTCGCGCTTCGCGCCCTGCGCACGCGCCTTTCGTTTCGCACCGACAAACTTGACTGGGAAACGATGCCGCTCGGCGAGGTCCTGCTGGAAGCAGGAGTGCATGAGCTTACCGTGACGGCACATGGCAATGCCGGCGAAGGCGGCCTTTTTTGCCATCTCGGGCTGGACGTTCTGCGGCTCCGCCAAATCGGCTAATTCGAAGGAGCCGCTCGTTTCAGCCGGCGCCTGTGGCTTCGAGCCGTCACACCGAGCATCGCTCGAACTCGCACAAGGCGACAGCTTGCCGTGGGGGGATCTTGCACCGACGCCGCCTGGACGATGAAAAGCAACATTGAAAGACGCAACATCGACTGCGGCCTCCAACTCTCAGTCGATATCGAAAACGTCTCCGCACGAGTCTCCCGAAAATGGGAATATTGCCGTCACTGCTTGCCGATCTGGGCGGCGGCCATCCGCCGGGCGTGGGCGCAGGGCGCCGCCACGGCGCCGCTCGCCATTCGCGTGCGGTGATCTGGCCCGCTCGGCCATCTTGCAGAGGGCGGTGGCAGGCATAAATCAACGCACCATATTTATGGTGCTTTCGCGGCTCGGTCATGTCCAGCTTCCCTTTTTCGGCGCGATCCTGATGACGTCGCCGGGCGGCGTCGTGTGCCGCGGGCTATGTCTCGACAACAGCGGTCTCGCCGGGTTGCCGCTGCACCAGAATCATGTCGATGCGTCGGCCATCCATGTCGACCACCTCGAATCGCCAGCCGCCATATACAAAATGATCTCCCGGCTTCGGCAGTTCATGCAGTTGCGCGAGGATGAAACCGGCCAGGGTCACGTAGTCGCCGGAGGGCGCCTCGCTCATCCCGATCAGCTGCATCACATCGGGGAAGGGGACGAAGGCATCGATCAGGTATGAGCCGTCCTCGCGCTGCGTGACTTTTGGCCGTGCGGGGGAGTCGATCTTGGGCAAATCGCCGGCAACCGCCTCCAACAAGTCGGTCCGGGTGACGATGCCTTGGAGGGCGCCGAACTCATCAACTACGATGGCGGTGTGAACCGGCGTCTTTCGGAAAAGATCAAGCGTTCGCAGAATGGTCGTCGATTCGTGCACGATCAGCGGAGGGCGCATTATCTGCTCCACGTCTGGCGACTGTCCATCCAGGAAATGATCGGCCAGATCCTGCTTGCGCACAATTCCGATGACCTCATCGATCGACCCGCGGCAGACCAGAAGCTGGGCATGCGGGCAAGAGCGGATTCCGCTCAGGATTTGCTCCTTGGGACCGTTGAGGTCCACCCATTGCACATGCGGCCGCGGGGTCATGATCGTGCGCACCGGGCTGTCGGCGAGGTCGAGAACGCCCTCGATCATGTCGCGCTCGACGGTGTGGATCACCCCCAATCTGGCGCCCTCCGCGACGAGGTAGTGAATGTCATCCTCGGTCAAGGCGCGTTCGAAGCTGCGGGCGCAAATGCAGCAGGCGCAGCAGGAGGCGGGTCGACCCGTTAAGCAGCCAGATCACCGGCGCGGCCGCCCTCGCCACGAACGCGAGCGGCTTGGCGACGCGAATCGCAATCGCTTCCGGATTGCTCAAGGCGATATGCTTGGGCGCCAGTTCCCCGATGATGAGCGCGGCGTAGGTCACGCCGATCGTCATGATGACAATGGAAAGCGGCTTGCCATAGGCTGCCAGGACAGGGACGACCAGCAGCGCTTCCTCGAGCCTTTCGGCGAGCGTGGCGCCGCTGAAAATTCCTGCGAGCGTCGCGCTGGTGGTAAAGCCGATCTGAACGGCCGCCAGCATGCGCGCCGGATCGTCAATAAGCGCGAGGGCAACCTGCGCCCCCGGTCGTCCCTCCTTCGCCAGGCGCGCCAAATGCGCGCGGCGCGAGGACACGATGGCAAACTCCGCCATGGCAAAGAACCCGTTCAGCACGAACAGCGCCAGGACGACAATGATTTCGAGGATCAACATTTTTTCTAGCTGATCTCTACGGTGAGATCAGAAGCTTTTCGAGCTGCTGCAGAAGTTCGCCGTATTTGGCATAGTTGCCCGACGCATATTGACGCTGCATTTCCTGAAACACGGCGCGCGCGCGATCGAGTCTGCCGTCGTCCGTCTCCGCGCAGCGGATGAAACGTTCGGTTGAACCGGCGCTCCGACGAGGAGATCCTCCGCCTCCTTGCAGGCTCCTCGCCCACTCGATCTTGCGGTCGTCGGGCAACAGCTGTGCCAGCACGATGCGCGCGAGCGACGGAATCTTGGTCTGCTCGGCCTCGATATAGACCGGCTCGATGGCGATCAGCTGGTTGCCGTTCAGCGGCAGCACGATCAGATTGCCCCGGATCACCTGCGAGCCGTGCTGGTCCCACAGCGTCAGGTCTGCCGGAGAAGCGGCTGTCCGAATTGATCCGCGATTCGACTTGCGCCGGACCGTCGATGAAGGTCCCTTTCGGAAAGCGGAACGCGACCATCTTGCCGTAGTTGTCGCCATCCGAGAGGCCCGCGAGCCATCCCGCCATCTGGTTCTTGCCCGCCACCGACAGCGGCAGCATCAGCAGGAACTCCGGCTTTGCGGCGTTCGGAAGCTGGGCGATGACGTAGTAGGGCCTGACCTCGATCTCGCGGTCGCGATAGAGCTCGTGCGGCACCTCCCAGCGATCCTCGCGGTTGTAGAAGGTCATGGGATTGGTCATGTGGTAGGTGCCGTACATTTCGGCCTGCACGGTGAACAGATCCTCGGGATAGCGAACGTGACGCTGCAGGTTCTCCGGCATCTCGCTGCGGTCCTTGAACAGACCGGGCAGCATCCGCCGATAGGCCTTGATGATCGGATCGCGCTTGTCGAAGACGTAGAACGTCACCGAGCCGTTATAGGCGTCGATCACCGCCTTGACCGAGTTGCGCAGGTAGTTGCGGCCATGAAGCTGTCGGCAGCGAACCGCTGATAGGCCTCGCTGTAGGGATAGTTCGCCGAGCTGGTATAGCCATCGATGATATAGGAATAGTGGTCGCCGTCGGCGACGATATAGGGATCGCGGTCGAAGGTGAGGAACGGCGCCAGCCTTTCGACCCGCTCGACGATATTCCGCCGCAGCAGCACCCGGCTTTCGGGCGTGAAATAGTCGGAAATGAACAGCCGCAATCCGTCGGTCTCGTGGGCAACGACGAGCTTGCGCCAGAAGTTGGACAAGGGAATTCCGCCCTTGCCTTCATAGACCGTCTCGGCATTCGCCTGGCCTTGCGGAAAGTCGAATTCCTTCTCGGTGGTGCGGACATAGACCCGGTCCTGGGTCAGGTCGCCGTAGTAGATCGCGCCCTGCTTGACCGCGAGGTCGCCCTTGGCCTTGATCGGGAATGTCGTGCGCCCAGAGCAGCGGATTGCCCCGGCTGTCCATTTCGTTGACCGGGACCGCGACCGCGCCGTAGCCATGGGTGTATTTGAGCGCGAGATTGACCCAGACCTTGGCCTGGTCGGGGAGCTTTTCGACGTTGAGCTCGCGCGCCGTGATCATGACCTGCCGCTCGGCGCCGTCGATCATGTAGCGGTCGATATCGACGCCGGCAAAAGTGTAGTACGGCCGCAGGCCCTGAATCTGCTGCAGCTGCGGCTCGAGCGCTCGCCAGTCCCAGATGCGGGCGTCCTGCAGCGTCGCGGCGTTCTTGTCGAGATCCTCGCGGGTGAGCGGCGCGGCCGAGACGGCGAATTCCCGCTCCTCGCATCGACGGGCCGTCAAGATTGTAGGCTTCCCGCGTGCCGGCGATGCTTCTGACGAGATAAGGCTGCTCGAGCGTGATCTGGTTCGGGCCGACATAGAGGTGCTCGACGGCCGGCGGAACGATCGACCGCGCCGACGTAGAGGGCGACGAACAGCCCGCAGGGGACAAGCCAATGCGACGGCCGCGCCAGCAGCCAGTGGCGGATCCGCGTGCACGCAGGCGGCCGCCAGCAGGATGACGGCGGCGGCGAACCAGCCGGCCATGACGACGCCATAGGCCGGGATCCAGAAATTGACGTCGGCAAAGGAGCCGCCGGCAACGACCTGCGAATGGCCGTCGATGATGAGATGATAGCGGCCGAGGAAGCGGGACACGCCCGACGTGAAGCAGAGCAGCGCTGCCCAGCGCCAGGCCCTGGCGCAGTCCATCGCCCCCAGATCATCGCGTTTTGCGCCACGAGTCCGCATCGACGGCGTCGATCACGCGCAGCGATGGCGCTGCCGCGCTGCGCGAGGTAGGCGTTGAAGTGATCCGACGGCTGTCCCGAGCGCGGATAAAGCCCGAGGCCGATCACCGCCCAAAGCGCAGATCGTGATGACCAGAACGGTCATGACGATGCCGACCATGGCATCATACCAGGGCAAGGCCAGCAGATAGAACGAAATGTCCTTGCCGAATACCGGATCACGGGTGCCGGTCGCGGTCGCGCCGAGAAAGCCCAGCAGCGGCACCCAAAGCGTCGTCGCGCCGAAGGCGACTACCGCGGAAAAAATGAAGGCCGCGAACCATGGCGCGCTCTTCGGCACCGCCGGCAACGGCCGGCACAGTGCCCGCAGGTTGTAGCCGACGAAGAGGCCGACCGAAACCAGCACCGCGAAGAAGATTCCGGCGCGAAGCCCGAGCGCCAGCCAATAGCGGTAGCGCTGGCCGAGCTCGCCGAACCAGTAGTTCTGCAGCGAGATGGTCAGCGCCGTCTCGAAGCAGATGATGGCGAGGACCGCGGCCGCGATGTAGGCGAGGTCGCGATAAAGCCGGTGCAGGAACACGACCGGCGAACCGCCGGCTTGCTCGCTCAGGAAGGTGCGGCCGAGCGGAAGCGCGGCAAGAAGGATGAGAAGGAGATAGCCGAACTGGAACATCGCATTCCCCTCTGTGAAGATCGCCGGAATTCCGCTGCCTGACCAAATCGTCTCGAGAGTATCCTTCATTAATTAATAAGAGAAAGCGCTGGCACGATTATTGATCTCTCGCAACTCAGAAGGGATGGCAGTCATGTCCATTCCGCGGCGACGCCGATATTTCCTATGTCGCGTATATAAAGCGCCCATACTTCCTATTTTATCCCTATGAGAATGGATCATGCTTCGTCGCGGATTCCTGCAACCATGGGATTATACATCGCGGATTAAACCAGCATCGTCTTGACGCGGATTAATATCGAACATGCATGCCAAGCTACCTTTCCAAGAGAAACGACCCAAGGAAGAGAAGATAGAGGCTCAAAAGTGTCTTCGATCGTGATCATGCTTCTCCTCCTGGCTGGATTCTACGGCCTGTTTGCCGGCTTGGTATTGTTTTCGCAGGGCGTGATCGAGCCCGACTCGACTTTGTGAGCTATCCGTAACCAGCAAGCTAGGAGCGGAATATGGCCCTGTACGTGCTGCTGGTGATGGTCGGCGCTCTCGTCGTCTATCTGTTTTACGCGATCGTTCATCCGGAACGATTCTGATCCGAGGAACGCCATGACATCGCACGGCTGGCTTCAGATCGGATTGACGCTGCTGATTGGGCTCCTGATCAGCATCCCGGTCGGGCGTTACCTTGCCCGGGTGGTGACCGACCGGAAGACCCCGCTCGATCGCCTGCTCGATCCAATCGACAATTTCATCTACCTGCTGATCGGGCGGCGGATCTGTGGCCAGCCGATCGGACTGGAAGGCCTATACGCTGCATATGCTGCGACGAATTTCGTCATGGCCCTGATCATTTTCCTGATCCTGGTGTTTCAGGATTACCTGCCGCTCAACCCCCGGCACTTCGCCGGCATGGAACCGATGCTCGCGTTCAACACGGCAGTCAGCTTCATCACCAACACGGATTGGCAGGCCTTTGGCGGCGAGACCACGCTATCGAACTTCAGCCAGATGACGGCCATCACCTTTCCGATGTTCACCTCGGCGACCACCGGATTCGTCGTCGCCATGGCGTTCATCCGCGCCCTTCTCGGGAATAATAACATGCTTCGAGACTTGCCAGTTCACGTGGATGGCAGTGACGCCGGTCGGCGAAGGCTGCAATTTGCTATCAATCTTGCGCCGCAGACGGGCGCCCGGCTCAGCGGGTTGCACGTGATGCCGCGTCGTGACCGGGGAAGGCGATGAGTTTGTCGATGCACGCCGTCCGCTGTTTTCGGACTATTTTTGAGCGGCTGGCGGAGAGGGAGGGATTCGAACCCCCGATAGGCTTGCACCTATGCCGCATTTCGAGTGCGGTGCATTCGACCACTCTGCCACCTCTCCAGGCGCCATATTGGGCCGATACGCCCGCGGTCGCGCCGAGTTCTAGGCGAGGACGGCGGGCCAGACAAGGCGCGGACGGGTAGAATTCTGCGGGAAACGCCCGGAAAAACAGAGCCGTCGGGAGCCTCCATTCCGATCGAATCGGAACGGAAGCTCCATTTATTTATTTTGACGCGTTTTCTTCACGCGAACCGGTATCCACCCCGCATCAAGCGCGGGGCAGGCTTTCGCTGGAAAACGCTCCAGAACGAAACGGAGCAACCACGATGCAGCACCTGAAAATCCGCGCCAATGGCGCTACCTTCCATGTGGCGCGGACCGGGGCGGGGCCTGCGCTGTTGCTGTTGCATGGCTGGCCGGAATTCTGGCTCACCTGGGAACCGGTGATGGCGCGGCTTGCCGATCGCCACACGCTATTCGCGCCGGACCTGCGCGGCTTCGGCGACAGCGACAAGCCCGATGGCCCGTTCGGCCCCGACCAGCATGCCGCCGACATGCTGGCGCTGATGGATGCGCTCGAGTTGAAGCAGGCCGGCATCGTCGGCCATGACGTCGCCGGCGCGCTGATGCAGCCGCTGGCTCGAAGCGCGCCGGAGCGGCTTTCCGGATTGTTCTTCTTTGACTTCGTCTATCCCGGCATCGGCCCGCGAATGGCCGAACCGGAGCGGCTCAACAATATCTGGTACCAGTCGTTCAATCAGATGGAGATGGCGCCAGCCCTGGTCGGCGCGACGCGCGAAAGCTGCCGGACTTATATCGCGCACTTTCTGAAATCCTGGGCGCATCGCAAGGATGCCTTCGACGACGTGCTCGAAACTTTCACCGACAATTTCCTCAAGCCCGGCAACCTCGCCGGCGGCTTTGCGCATTACCGCGCTTCCCATCAGGGGCGGATCCGGATGATGAAGGGCGAGGCGCCGCAACTCGCGCCGATCGCGGTGCCGACCTGCATCCGCTGGGCGGAGCATGACCCGCTGTTTCCCTATGTCTGGACCGACCGACTCGGCGCGACCTTCGCCAACCTCGATCTCGCGCTCTTTCCAGGCGTCGGACACTTTCCGCACCGCGAGGACCCCGATCGCGCCGCCGCCGAGATCGGCGCGTTCTTTGGGCGTATCGGCTGGAGCTAAAAAGCGAACCCGCACAATTAAAGGTGGGACCGCCAGACGCGAAAAAAACCGGCGGTCCCGTGTCGCGTCATTGAAATTGTGGCCGGGAAGTGCGGCTTCGCCGGTCAGCCTGAGCGACGGTTTGACGGTAGCGATCCCTGCATGGCCGGCAACGTGAACCCTTTTTTAACCTAACCGATCAAGGTTACCCGCCGAGCGATCTGCACGGTTAACCGTGCGGCCTCCGTCTCAGTCCTTTTTCTTCTTCTCTTTCTTGTCGTCCTTGTCCTTTTCCTTCCTGCGGTTGGTAAAGCGCGCATTGCCCAGCCCGGTACCGACGGTCAGTACGCCCCAGCGCTCCACGTCCTGCATGAACGGCACTTCGGAGAGGCCTTGCGCCACGCCGTCATTGTGCATCAGCACCGCGGTGTCGTGATCGCCGATCTGCGGGATCGCCTCGACCAAGCTCGCCGGCAGATTGAACTTGCTGCTCTCCCAGTTGCCCGGCAGGTTCTGAGCGCCTTTCTCGATCGAGCCGTCCTCGTTGATCACGCCGGGACAGGCGATGCCGATGAACGGTGCGAGCTTGAGCCCTTCGGCGTCCGCGGCGCCGATCAACTCCTTCAGCATTTTCACCAGCCGCTTCACCGCCCCCTCGCGGGTCGGCTCGTCATCGGCATGGCGCCACAGTTCGGATTTCCAGACCGAGACCTTCGACAGATCGGGCGCTTTCTTCCAACGGGTCTCGACCACGCCGCAGCGGATATTGGTACCGCCGATATCGACCGCGAGGATGCTGTCATGGGCCTCGAAAATCCACGACGGCGCCAGATGCAGGCAGCCGATCAGGCCCGCCTCATCGGGGTGAAAACGGATCGGAACCAGATCGACCTTGAGCCCTTCGGCCTTGAGCAGGATGTCGGAGCGCGCGATCGCCAATTCGCCGACCCGGCTCTGCCGAAAGCCGCCGCCCACCACAATGCGTTCGGTATCGGCCCAGGCCTTGGTTTTGAGAAACCGCTGGGTGACATAGGCGAACTCCTGGGCGAATTCCTCGATCGCGCCATGTACCAGTGCGGCGGCGCCGATGTCGTCGCCCACCAGTGCCTCGTCCAGCGTGCTCTTGCTGATGGAATCGGTGGATTTACGCCCCAATGGATCGTCGCCGTTTTTCTTCAGCGGCTCGCGCAGCGCGTCCAGGATCTTCCGGAACGCACCCTTGCTGGCGCGGTCACCGAGATAACCGTCGTCGTCCTTCAATTCGATATTGAAGCTGTCCACGTCTACCGACGGCAGGCGCGTAGCCCCGTGCCTGCCGATGCCGGAGTGCGTCAGTGCATCCTCAGCCATTTGTGCCCTGCCCTGCCTGAAACCCGATGACAACGAGCAGGGAACCCGTTGGTTTCATGAGAGGGCGAATGGCGAGTGGCGAATGGACCTGCCCCACTCGCTACTGCCGCTCCCCATTCGCCCTATTCGCCGTCGTTTTGGCCCAAAATGCGCATATATGGCTGGTTTTGGGGGCGCTTTATCTTGAACTCGGAGCCGCCGCGGGCTATAAGTCCCGGCAGTCGGCGCGGGATTTCCTCGCGCCGCTTGTTTTTGCGCGGCTCAGGGGATCGCTTCCCGACCGCGCGGAAATACGCGACGATCTTATGATCGCGCGGTGAACCCATAACGACTGAAGAAAAAGCCGGCCCGGACCTGTCCGAGGCCGGGATCGAACACGAAGGAATTAAACGATGTTCGCAGTCATCAAAACCGGCGGCCGGCAATACCGCGTCGTCCCGGATGATGTGCTCGAGATAGGCAAGATCGCCGGCGATGTCGGAACGATCGTGCAGCTTGGCGAGGTTCTTTTGGTCGGCGGCGAGCAGCCGGTGCTTGGCGCGCCCACGGTTGCGGGCGCCACGGTTGCGGCCGAAGTGCTGCAGCACAAGCGCGGCCCGAAGGTCATCTCGTTCAAGAAGCGCCGCCGCAAGAATTCGCGCCGCAAGCGCGGCTATCGCGACGAGATCACGGTGCTGCGCATCACCGAGATCCTGACCAACGACAACAAGCCGACCATCGGTCCGCGGCCGAAGCGCGAGAAGCCGGTCGTCGCAGCGCCGGTCGATGGCGACGACGAGGCGCCGAGCAAGAGCGCAAAGAAAAAGGCTCCGGCCAAGAAGGCCGTTGCCAAGAAAACCGCGAAGCCGCGCGCCAAGCCCGATGCCAAGAAAGCGCCGGCCAAGAAGGCCGCCGCAAAAGCCAAAAGTGATAAAAAGTGAAGCGCGACAAAGTGAAGCGCGACACAAAGTGAAATGATTCCGTCAAGGAATTGAACTAGAGATCAGATAGAAGCTGGAGACGGGCCATGGCTCACAAAAAAGCAGGCGGTTCATCGCGTAACGGTCGTGATTCGGCGGGCAAGCGCCTTGGAATCAAGACCTATGGTGGCGAGCACGTGATCCCCGGCAACATCATCGCGCGTCAGCGCGGCACCACCTGGCATCCCGGCCTTAATGTCGGCATGGGCACTGACCATACTTTGTTCGCCAAGGTCGAAGGTCATGTTGAGTTTCGTGCAAAAGCCAACGGCCGCACTTTCGTATCGGTTATTCCGATGACGGAGGCTGCGGCCGAGTAAACGGTGGATAGATGAGTCCGCCGGGTCCTGTTGAACCGGCGGAGCTCCAGAGGGCTCTAAGGGGAGGCGGGAAAACCGGCCTCCTTTTTTATTGCGCCTGTTCCGCAAAAACGAACCCCGCTTTTGCGACCAGAACATGCGCGATAGTCCAAGAGCTTGAGTCACAGGAGCCCGACATGTTGCAGGATATCCCCACTCCGACACTGCGCGAGGCGAGTAGCTGCGTCCTCGAGACCGAACGGCTGATGCTGCGCAGGCCGACGCTCGTGGACGTAAAAGCGATTGCGCGCCTCGCCAACGACCGCCGCATTGCGGAGAATACCCGCCGCCTGCCGCATCCCTATCTGCAGGACCATGCCGTGGAGTTCGTTCGTACGATGGCGAACGATCATCGCGCGACCGTGTTCCTGATCGAAAACAATCATGTGCCGATCGGCATGGTCGGCATCGAGTGGCGCGCGCCGGAGGCCCCGGAACTCGGCTACTGGCTCGGCGTCGAGCATTGGGGCCAGGGTTTTGGCACCGAAGCGGCGCGGGCGACGATCGATTTCACCTTCGAGGAATTCGACATCGAGCACCTGATCTCCGGCGCGCGGGTCACCAATCCGACGTCGCGCAACATCCTGGAGAAATGCGGCTTCCAGTGGAGCGGCGTCGAGCTGCATCGCTTCGAGGCGCTGGGGTCGTCGACACCGGTCGATTGCTTCAGGCTGTCGCGCAGCGTCTGGTCGTCGCTGAAGAACTGGAACAGCTCGACGCGGCATAAACGCTAAATGCACAGCGTCATCCTGAGGTGTGCGCTCTTGCGCGCCTCGAAGGATGATTGGCTAAAGGCGCAAATGGCCCATCCTTCGAGGAGCCGCGCAAGGTGCGCGGCTCCTCAGGATGACGATCCACCCTACGCCACCGGCGGACTGACCACCGGCTCTTCACGCCCCAATTCCCGCTCGCGCAGGAAAATGTAACATCCAGCGCCGATGATGATCGCAGCACCGACGATCGTCGCGATCGATGGCACGTCGCCGAACACGGCGTAGCCGAACATCACGGCCCAGATGATCATCGAATATTGATACGGCACCACGACCGAGGCCGGCGCGAGTTTCAGCGAACGATTGCCGCACAATAGCGCGCAGACCGAGATGCAGCCGGCCACCGCAAAGAAAACCAGGCTTCCCGGCGTCGGCGTGATCCAGCCGAACGGCGCCAGCACCGCGCCGAAGGCGAACGTGCCCATGAACTGCACCGAGGCCAGCACGATATCCGGCGTCGCGCGCAACGAACGCGTGATCAGCATCAGCACCGCAAACGTCATGCTGCCGGCAAGCGCGATCATCGCCGGCCAGCTGATGGTCTGCGCCGAGGGACGCAGCGCGATCAGCACGCCGCAAAATCCGATCAGGACCGCACTCCAGCGCCGCCAGCCGACCTGCTCGCGCAGCACAATCGCCGACAACGCGGTGACGAAAATCGGCGCCGCCAGGTAATAGGTGATGACGTCGGCCAGCGGCAGATACACCGTTGCGAGGAAGAACGCCGCGACCTCCAGGGTCGACAGGATGGCCCGCAACAGCTGCAGCCACGGCCGCTGCAGCCGCCAAAATTCCTGACGGCCGCGCCAGATCAATGGCGACAGCACGATCAGCGCAGCGGCACCGCGCAGCAACAGCAATTGCCCGACCGAATAGGTCGCGACGATGAACTTGCCCAGCGCGTCGCCGAACGAGAACATGAAGACCGCCAGCACCATCAATCCGATGCCGGCAAGGCGCGCGGAGCGCTGGTCGGTGGTGATCGAGATTTTTGCGAGGAGATTCATATGTGACGATCTGAGAGAGGCGAGGCAGGCTTCGCGCCTATCAGGTAACCGAAAATCTTTCTCCCGTCATTCCGGGATGCGCCGCTTGGCGCAGGCCCGGAATCCATACGCCCTGTCGTGGTTATGGATTCCGGCTCGCTCGCTTTGCTCGCGCCCCGGAATGACGGATCATGTTGCCCGCACAACGCCGCTACGGTACCGATACGCTACCCACTGCTTCGCAGGATATCCGCCATGACCGAGTTCGATCCCGCACAGCATCGCATGGTGCCGGAACAACGCTGGTTTGAAGACTTCGTGCTGGGCGAGCGCTTTGTCATTCCCAGCCGCACCATGACGACGGCGGTATTCGGCGCCTTTCAGGCGGCGAGCGGCGATACCCATCCCGTGCATTACGACGTCGAATATTGCCGCGCCCGCGGCATGCCGAACCTGCTGGCGCATGGTTTCCAGACGCTGATCCACACCGCACCGGGCAGCGGAATGTTCCCCTTCATGGTCGAGGAATCGCTGGTCGGCTTTCTCGAACAGTCGAGCCGGTTCGTAAAGCCGGTGTTTGCCGACGACACGATCTATCCGGCGCTCGAAGTGACGGAGTTGACGCCCGGCCGCAGCACCGGCGTGGTGGCGTTGCGCAGCACCGTGTTCAATCAGCGCCGTGAACTGGTGCTGGAAGGATTGCAGAAATATCTGATCCGCCGGCGAACCGCCGAGCGATAACGGCGCGCCGGGCAAAGACCGCGCCCAGGGCCTCAAAAAGGCCCATAAATTAGGGCTTTATGCCGATTTATCGCATCTAAAGGTTGTCGCATCCGCGCCCCTGCGATACGGGTAGGCCATGAAATTCCTTGACGAGGCAAAGGTCTATATCCGCTCCGGCGACGGCGGCAACGGCTGCGTGGCGTTTCGCCGCGAGAAGTATATCGAGTTCGGCGGACCCTCCGGTGGCAATGGCGGCCGCGGCGGCGACGTCGTCATCGAAGCGGTCGATGGGTTGAACACGCTGATCGACTACCGCTATCAGCAGCACTTCAAGGCGCAGAAGGGCACCAACGGCATGGGCAAGGACCGCCATGGCGCCAACGGCAAGCCGATCGTGCTCAAGGTGCCGGTCGGAACGCAAATTTTCGACGAGGATCGCGAAACCCTGATCCACGATTTCACTACGCTGGGCGAAAAGTTCGTGCTCGCCCAAGGCGGCAATGGCGGCTTCGGCAACGCGCATTTCAAGTCGTCGACCAACCGCGCGCCGCGCAACGCCAATCCCGGCCAGGTCGGCGAGGAGCGCTGGATCTGGCTGCGGCTCAAACTGATCGCGGACGCCGGCCTGGTCGGCCTGCCCAACGCCGGCAAGTCGACATTCCTCTCGGTGGTCAGCGCCGCCAAGCCGAAGATCGCCGACTATCCCTTCACCACGCTGCACCCGCAGCTCGGCGTGGTCGATATCGACGGCCGCGAATTCGTGCTGGCGGATATTCCGGGATTGATCGAAGGCGCGCATGAGGGCGCTGGCCTCGGCGACCGCTTTCTTGGCCATGTGGAGCGCTGCCGCGTGCTGCTGCATCTGGTGGATGCGACCTGCGAACATGCCGGAAAGGCCTACAAGACGGTGCGGACCGAGCTTGACGCCTATGCGGGAGACCTGGTCGACAAGATCGAAATCGTCGCACTCAACAAGATCGACGCGGTGACGCCGGACCAATTGAAGAAGCAGAAAGACCGGCTGAAACGCGCGGCGAAGAAGACGCCGCTATTGATGTCGGGAGCCACCGGTGAAGGCGTGAAAGACGCATTGCGGGCGCTGGTCGAGGTGATCGGCGAAGCCCCGGTATCGGTCAAGGCCAAGGGCGCGGCACAGGCCGAGCCCTGGGCCCCGACGACGATCCCGCAAGGCTGAATGGCAAGGCTGGCTTTTCAAGCCCGACTTGCGCTCGTTTCGCCCGGCTGCAAAACTCCAATCTCCTTCCCGCAAACTTCGCATCATCCGACGGCATCCATGGCCCGCCCGCACTTGAAGAATTTTCGCCGCATCGTGGTCAAGGTCGGATCATCGCTGCTGATCGACGCCGCGGCCGGCGAAGTCCGCACCTCGTGGCTCGCAGCGCTGGCCGCCGACCTCGCCAAGCTGCATGGCGAGGGACGTGAGCTGTTGATCGTATCGTCCGGTTCGATCGCGCTGGGCCGCAGCCGCCTGAAACTGCCGCGCGGCACCTTGAAGCTGGAGGAAAGCCAGGGCGCGGCCGCGGTCGGACAGATCGCGCTGGCGCGAATCTGGTCGGAGGTGCTGGGACATCACGGCATCGGCGCCGGGCAAATTCTGGTGACCCTGCAGGACACCGAAGAGCGCCGCCGCTATCTCAATGCGCGCTCCACCATCGCCAAGCTGCTGGAATGGCGCGCGGTGCCGGTGATCAACGAAAACGACACCGTCGCCACCAACGAAATCCGCTACGGCGACAATGACCGCCTCGCCGCGCGCGTCGCCACCATGACGAGCGCGGACCTCCTGGTCCTGCTGTCGGATATCGACGGCCTCTACGATGCGCCGCCCGGCAGCAACCCGAATGCGAAACTGATTCCGATTGTGGAGTCCGTCACCTCGGAAATCGAAGCGATGGCGGGCGGCGCGGAATCCGAACTGTCGCGCGGCGGCATGCACACCAAAATCGAGGCCGCGAAAATCGCGACCACATCCGGCACCCATATGCTGATCGCCTCCGGCAAGATCGAGCATCCGCTGCAGGCGATCGCAGATGGCGGGCGCTGCACCTGGTTCTTGACGCCGGCCAATCCGGTCACCGCGCGCAAGCGATGGATCGCCGGCTCGCTGGAGCCGAAGGGGACGCTGACCATCGACGCCGGCGCGGTGAAGGCCCTGCGCGCCGGCAAGAGCCTGTTGCCGGCCGGGGTGATCAGGATCGACGGGCAATTCGCCCGCGGCGATGCGGTGGTGGTGCGAGGCCCCGACACCCGCGAGGTCGGCCGCGGCCTTGTCGCCTACGACGCCGAGGACGCCGACAAGATCAAGGGCCGCTCGTCGCCGGATGTGATGACAATCCTCGGCATCTCCGGACGCGCGGAAATGATCCACCGCGACGATCTCGTGGTCGGCCCGGGCGGCGCTCCTTCCGCGATCTAATTTAGATCGCAAATTCGGTCGAGGCGGTGCAGGACGGCCGCATCCCCGAACCCTCAACATGGGCATGATGATTCTCGGCTTCTGCGGCGTAGTGACGATCTATGCTGGCTCTATTAGAGAAATTATGTGCCAGGGCCCGTGCCTATTCGCGCTTCTTGACCTGAACCTTTGTGCCGCTCATCAGCGAATCGGACGGGTTGAGGATGACTTGATCCGTGCCACTCAGGCCCGAGACCACTTCGACCTTGTCGCCATAGTCGCGGCCGATGGCAATCGGTACGAGTTCCGCCGTGCCGGCACGGACCACGCCAACGCGCAGCCCCTCGCTGCGAAAGAGGAGCGTGTTGGCCGGGATGGTCACGGTGCTCTTACTGCCCGGCAGAGTAAAATGAACAAAAGTGTATGCGCCGGGTAACAGCGTTTCGTCGGCATTATCGACATCGACTTCGACCCGCAAAGTACGCGAAGCTGCGTCGATCGCGTTGTCGGTGCGCATCAAAGTGCCACGGAATTTCTGGCCGGGATATTCGTCGAGCGTCACTGCGGCGGTCGCGCCGATATGGATTAATGGTACATAGGTCTCCGGCACGGCAACATAAATGCGCAGCGTTTGGATCGCCTGGATGCGGAAGAGCTCCGTGTTGGGCGCGCCGGCACCTGCATTGATCAGCGCTCCGATATCGGTATTGCGCGAGGTGATGACGCCGTCGAAGGGCGCATAGACTTTCTCATAGGACTGAAGTTTCTCAAGCCGGGCGACATTTGCCTGGTTCGAGGCAACGATCGCCTCGTCTGCGGCAAAGGCGCTCACCGCATTATCGCGCGCCTGGACGGATACGGCCTGACGCTCCTCCATGGCCTTGGCGCGGGCGGCAGTGATCTCCGCGAGCTTGTCATTGGCCTCCGCCGTCGCGAGATCGGCACGCGCCTGGCGCAGCTGTTGATCGATCTCCGGCGTCTCGATCTGGGCGAGGAGCTGACCCTGTTTCACCCGGGCACCGATATCGAAAAACCATTGCTTCAGGTAACCGCTGGTGCGGGCATGGATTGGCGTATCGGTGAAGGCCATGGTCTGACCGGGCAGAACCAAAACTTGGTCGGGTGCATCAGCATGTGGCGCCACGACATCGACGATCGGTACCGCCATTTCTTGCGTCTCACGCGCGAGAGCGGCTTCAGCCGAGGTCCGGCCTCGAAAGCCGAAATAAATGCTGCCGCAGAGTACAATCAGCGCCGTGACGCCGATCAAAATGCCGACCCACTTGGACCGACGCGCGGGGGACTCGATCGTCTCGATCGCCGGCTTGTCCGGCTGTAGCACTTTCGCCTCCGTTGCTGGCGAAGGGAGTTTTTCGAGCATGATGTCCTCCTAAGCTCCCTCAGTCGCGGTGCTGGCAGGTGCAGGTGTGCCAGCGGGTCGCCGGGCATGAAAGAGCGCAAATACCGACGGAACAAAAATCAGTGTAGCGAGAGTCGCCAGCATAAGGCCGCCGATAACCGCGCGGCCGAGCGGCGCATTCTGCTCGCCGCCCTCGCCCGCCCCGAGTGCCATCGGTACCATGCCGATAATCATGGCGAGCGCCGTCATCATCACAGGCCGGAAGCGGGTAAAGCCGGCCTCGATGGCAGCGTGCGCGGCGTCGCCATGCTCCGCCAGTTTTTCGCGCGCGAAAGCGACGACGAGGATGCTGTTGGCCGTAGCGACGCCCATGCACATGATGGCTCCCATCAATGCGGGCACGCTGAGTGTTGTGCCGGTAAGGAAAAGGATCAGGACGATGCCGGACAATGCCGCGGGCAAAGCGCTGATGATGATGACGGCATCGGACCAGGACTGGAAGTTAACCACTATCAGCAGATAAACGAACAAAATCGAGAAAGCGAGACCGGCAAGCAGATCGATGTAGGCGCCCTTCATCGTCTCTATCTGGCCGCGGATCGACATGAAACTCCCGCGCGGCAGGAGATGCTTCTCCTCGTCGACGATCCTTTGAACGTCGCGGCCGACGGCGCCGAGATCGCGCCCTCTTACGTTGGCATAAACATCGATCACGCGGCGGATATTGTAATGATCGACCGCCGCCATCTCTTGCGATCGGCTGATCGTCGCGACATCAGCCAAGATCGCTGGATGCGCGCCGACGCCCGTGACCGGCAGATTTTGCAAATCTTGCAGGCTCTGGATCGCGTATTGCGGTGCCCTGGTGGCGAGGCTGTAATTGACGCCGTTCTTCCGGTTCAGGAAAAACATCGGCGCGGTCTGAAAGCTGCCGCTCAAAGTATCGAGCACGCTGCTCGCGACGTCGCTTTCCGAGAGACCGTTCTGCTGCGCCTTGGTGCGATCGACATTGACCTCGAAGGTGGGGTAATCGAAATCCTGCTGGATGCGCGCATCGACCACGCCGGGAACCGCGCGCACGCGCGCCAAAATCTTGTCGGCGACCCCACGGTTCTTGTCGATGTCCGCACCGCTGATCTGGACATCGATCGGTGACGGCAGGCCGAAATTCAGGATCTGCGTAATCATATCGGCTGGCAACGTATAGAAGGTGACCCCAGGAAAGTCCTGTGCCACGGCTACGCGGATTTTCTGCACATAGTCCGCGGTCGGCCGATGATCCTCTTTGAGCGACACCATGATATCGGCGTCGGCAGCGCCGATCACCCCGGTGGTAACATGTGTCAAATTCATGCCGCTGTAAGGCAGACCTATGTTGTCGATAATGGCGCCCATTTCGCTTGGCGGAATGATTTCGCGAATTCTATTTTCGACAAGATCGGCAATCCGCGCAGTCTCCTCGATCCGCGTGCCGGTCTTTGCCCGCATATGAAGAATGAATTGGCCGCTATCGGTGTTCGGGAAGAAATCCTGTCCAAGCCAGGGCCCGATCACAAAAACCGCCAGGCAGCAAAGAAGAAAGACCGGGACGAAGGTTTTTCGATTGTGCACAAAGCTTGACAGGAGTCCGTGATAGGCACGCCGCAACCGTTCGAATTGCGCTTCAAATGCCCGCTGAAAAACCGCGAGCGGATTGCGCGAGCGTGACGGACCTTCATGCTTCTCGGTTGTGAGCAGATACATGGCCATGGTCGGCACCAAGGTACGCGACAGGATGTATGAGGCGATCATCGCGAAGACGACGGCTTCAGCCAAGGGCACGAACAGGTAGCGCGCCACGCCATTGAGCAGGAACATCGGCACGAAGACGATGCAGATTGATAGAGTCGAAACAAACGCGGGCACGGCAATCTGGGCCGCACCGTGGAGGATCGCATCGCGCTGGCTGTGTCCTTCTTCCATATAACGTTCGATGTTTTCGATGGTGACCGTCGCATCATCAACCAGGATGCCGACCGCCAGCGCCAAGCCCCCCAAGGTCATGATGTTGATGGTCTGGCCGATGAAGCTCAAGACAATGAGCGAGGTGAGGATGGACAGTGGAATCGAGACGGCGATGATCAGAGTGCTCCGCCAACTGCCGAGGAACAAAAGGATCATCAGCGCAGTCAGGCCCGCTGCAATGACGGCTTCGCGGACCACGCTCGCGACGGAAGCCTTCACGAAGATCGACTGATCGCCCAACGCTTCTATGCGCAATTGCGACGGCAAGGTTTGTGCAACGCGCGGCAGAATATTGCGGATGCCGTTGACGACGCTGATCGTGGACGCGGCGCCCGCCTTGATAATACTGACAAGCACGCCGCGCCGGCCGTTTTGTCGCACCACATTAGTTTGCGGCGCGAAGGAAACGGCGACGGTCGCGACATCGCGGAGATAGATCGTCGCACTGCCGACGGTCTTGATCGGCAGATTGTTCAATTCATCTGCGTTCCATGTCGTGCCATTGATATGGACGTCATATTCGAAATCGGAAATCTTCACCGTGCCCGAGGGCAGAACGAGGTATTGGCGCTGGACCGCATTGAGAACATCGGCGGGAGATAGTCCTTTCGCCTGAAGCTTGTGGGGATCTAGATTGATCACCATCTGGCGCTGTTTGCCGCCATAGGGATAGGGCACCACCGCGCCCGGCACAGTCACGAGCTGCGTGCGCAGGAAATTCAAGGCGAGGTCGTTGAGCTCTTGCTCGGACATGCCCTGTCCGGAGAGACCAAGCTGCAGAATTGGAACGCTCGAGGCACTGAAATTCAGTATCTCAGGCGGCTGGGTGCCCGGCGGCATCTGACGCAGCATGAACTGCGAGCAAGCGGTGACTTGAGCGTTGGCTGTATCAAGACTGGCATTCGGCTGGAGATAAATCTTGACCAGCGCCAGACCGTTGAAGCTCGTCGACTCGATATGCTCGATATTGTCGACGAGCGTTGTCAACGAACGCTCATAGCTCGATGTCAGCCGGCCTTCCATTTCTTCGGGATTGAGGCCGGTGTAGCTCCAGACAACTGCGACGACCGGGATATTGACATTCGGAAAAATATCGGTCGCGGTTCCAAGGATGATCAGCGGACTGAGGATGAGGATCAGCAACGCCAGCACGATGAACGTATATGGTCGATCGAGCGCGAGGCGGACGATCCACATCCAACGATACTCCCTCTTGATGAGAACCCATCGGCCGTCTTGGGATTTGCGGCCTGGCGACCAGCTAGCAATCGAAATCTACAGTTGGCAAGGTAAGCAGCGTTACTTTAGCGGGCTTGCGCCGCAATCTTGTCGTCCGCGCAATAGAGGAACCGCAGCAAAGCTGGCCGCAAAGTCGCGGCGGGCTTTCGAGAAAACCACGGCTGGCGAGCCGGGTCCAGCGACGCCCAGGAGGCTCGGCATCTCCCAAAATGATTCTTCCTGTTTTGCTCGCGATCGAGGAAAATAGTACGAACAGAGAACATGCCCCCGAGGGGACGCCATCAAGAAACTTGCGGCCAGAGTTCGGCATCGAGTCCTCGCGCGCTGATCGAGAAGGCAAGGCTCATTCGGTAGACTTTAGCGAATTGCTCTGGCGCGTTCACCATCTTGCCCGCCGCCAAGTATATGCTCAGGCGAATGGGCTCGCCGTCGCAAGGCTGGAAGACATTCCTCCGTAATCATGCTGACGGCGTCGCCGCGATTGACCTTTTCGTGGCTACAACAATCTCGTTCCGGCGTCGCTGCCGCCCGGTCATCGCACCCCAGCGATGCCTCTTCGGCACCTCGCAAAACACGGATTTCCGTGCTAGGCCATGGCCTTAACGAAAAGCTGGAACCTCCATGACCGCGCCGCTGAAGGCCATCGACGGAAACGCCGATTTGCCTGATCTGATGACCGACCTTGCGACCCGCGCGCGCGCCGCCGCGCGGGTGCTGGCGCTGGCATCGCCCGCGCAGAAAAATCGTGCGCTCGAAGCGATGGAGCGCGCCATCCGCGCCCATGCATCGGCGATCCTCGCTGATAATGCCGAGGATATCGCGGAAGCACGTAGCGGCGGCGCCAGTACCGCTTTCATCGATCGGCTGACATTGACGCCGTCGCGAATCGAGGCGATGGCGGACGGCATCAGGACGGTGCGCGATATCCCCGATCCCGTCGGCGTCGTGACCGAGAGCTGGCAGCGTCCGAACGGCATGACCATCGAGCGCGTGCGCGTGCCGCTCGGCGTTGTCGCCGTGATTTTCGAAAGCCGCCCCAATGTCGCCGCCGATGCCGGCGTGCTGTGCCTGAAATCCGGCAATGCGGTGATCCTGCGCGGCGGCTCGGACAGTTTCCGGTCCTGCCGGACGATCCACGGCTGCCTGGTGCAGGGATTGCGCGAGGCCGATCTGCCGGAGGCTTCCATCACGCTGGTGCCGACCCGTGACCGCGCCGCGGTGGGCCTGCTGCTGAGCGGATTGAACGGCGGCATCGATGTGATCGTGCCGCGCGGCGGCAAAAGCCTCGTCGCGCGCGTCGAAGCCGAAGCACGGGTGCCGGTGTTCGCGCATCTGGAAGGCGTCAATCACGTCTATGTCGATCACGCCGCCAATCTGGAAATGGCGAAATCGATCGTGCTGAACGCCAAGATGCGGCGGCCCGGGGTCTGCGGCGCCGCCGAAACCCTGCTGGTCGATCGTGCCGGTGCGACGGCTACTCTCAAGCCGCTGGTCCAGATGCTGATCGATGCCGGTTGCGAGGTGCGCGGCGACGATGCCGTGCAGCGCACGGATGCCAGAGTAAAGCCGGCCACCGACGAAGACTGGGACACCGAATACGAGGATGCGATCATCGCCGCGAAAGTGGTCGACGGCATCGACGAAGCGATCGCGCATATTCACAACCACGGCTCGCATCACACCGATGCGATCGTGACCGACGACGCCGAGGCCGCCCGCAAATTCCTCAACGAGGTCGATTCGGCGATCGTGCTGCACAACGCATCGACCCAGTTCGCCGATGGCGGCGAATTCGGCTTCGGCGCGGAAATCGGAATTGCCACCGGGAAATTTCACGCCCGCGGCCCGGTCGGCGCCGAGCAGTTGACCAGTTTCAAATATCGCGTCCATGGCACCGGGCAGACACGGCCGTGAGCACCAAAGCGTTTTTACGCGAAGCGAGAACCGGCGCGCGCAAGGGGCACCACTAATTGAAGCCAGCTTTGGTCGCGCCGCCGTCTGCCGCGCAAATCCTTCCGCTCCATACCAGCGGCATGCGGATCGGCCTGCTCGGCGGCTCGTTCAATCCGCCGCATATCGCGCACCGCGCCATCAGCCTGTTCGCGATCAAGCGGCTGAAACTGGACCGCGTATGGTGGCTGGTGTCGCCGGGCAATCCATTGAAGGATCATGCAGCCTTGCACGATCTCGACGAACGCGCCGACGCCGCGCGCCGAATGGCAAACGATCCGCGCATCGACGTAACCTGTCTCGAAGCTGTCATCGGAACGCGATATACTGCAGACACGATTACATATCTGCGCCGCCGCACTCCCGGCTTGCGCCTGGTCTGGATCATGGGCGCTGACAATCTCGCGCAATTTCATCGCTGGCAAAACTGGCGGCGCATCGCATCCGAGGTTCCGATCGCGGTGATCGACCGGCCACCACAAAGCTTTCGCGCGATGGCCGCGCCGGCGGCCCAGGCGCTCGGCCGCTACCGCCTGCCCGAAAATCAGGCCGTCAGGCTCGCGGACCAGCGCGCGCCGGCCTGGGTCTTCCTCACCGGGATGAAATTGAACCTGTCGTCGACCGGTCTGCGGAACCCGGACGGCAGCTGGAAGGCAAAGAAGTGACAGGACGGACGCACTGGAATGTTGAAACCGTTAACCCCACATGCGTAGTATAAGCGGCGGGCGTCAGGATTCGGCGCTCGCGATACAGTGAAAGGAATGGTCCCTGGCCACATCTGTATTGTCCAAGTCTGTTTTACCCAAAACGCGTAAAACATCGACACAAGCTGCGGCCTTGAAGGCGCAACCCGACGCCGACAAGACCCTGAATATGATCCTCTCCCGCCTCGACGATATGAAGGCGGAAGAAACGGTCACCATCGACCTTCGCGGTAAATCTGCATTCTCCGACTACATGATCGTCACGTCGGGCCGGGCCAACCGGCACGTCGGCGCGATTGCGGAAAATGTCGCCAAGGGTCTCAAGGAAACCGGAATCAAAAGCATCCATGTCGAAGGCCTGCCCAACTGCGACTGGGTGCTGATCGATTCCGGCGATGTGATCGTGCATGTATTCAGACCCGAAGTGCGCGAGTTCTACAATCTGGAAAGATTGTGGACGCAGAGCCCGATGGCGGCGAAGGTGATCTAAGGCCAGCCGGCCGGTGAAACCCGGCTGAGCGGATGGCAACATGCATCGCGCATTCGCGATCAGATTGCGCGCGCCGTAATTGATTTAACGCATGTTCTGCGGCAAACCGGCTTTCCCTTCGGATCCAGTCCGAGGCATGCCTGGCCCGGAAAAATGCCCTGATGCGCCTTATCGTCATTTCAATCGGCCGGCTGAAACAGGGCCCGGAGCGGGAACTGGCCGAACGCTACCGCGAACGCTTCGACGACATCGGCCGCAAGCTCGGCTTTCGCGGCCTCGAGATTCACGAAATTCCCGAAAGCCGCGCCCGCGACGCGGCAACCCGGATGACGGAGGAAGCGGCGGCGATTTCAGCCGCGATTCCCGATAAATCCACCCTGGTGGCGCTCGACGAGCGCGGCGACAATCTCGACAGCGCCGCATTTGCCCGGCATCTTGGCCGCTGGCGGGACGATCAGGTCGCCAACACTATTTTTGCAATTGGCGGCGCGGACGGACTTTCGCCCGATTTGCGGCGCAAAGCAAAGCTTGGCGTTGCGTTCGGCTCTGCGACCTGGCCGCATCAAATGGTTCGCGTCATGCTTCTGGAACAGATTTATCGGGCCGCGACCATTTTGTCGGGCCATCCTTACCACCGCGGCTAAGCCAGCGTGCTGGGGAAGCAACGAAAGCAGTGATTCGGATTCGATGCAGCCAGATCGAAACATTCCATCGCTCCCTGACGCCGTCCGCCGCGGTCAATCGGCTTCGGTCCGTATTCCGCTTTCCATCGCCCTGTTGTCCGCAGGCTTTGCCGGCATGTGCCTTTCGCCCGCGGCAGCGCAGGTTGCCGAATCGACGCCGCAGACGACGGCCGTCTCGCCGGACGCCATCAAGCAGCGCGAGCAGGAACTCGAGGCCGCCCGCGCGCAGCAAAAAACTGCCGCCGAATTGCAGCAGAAGCTGGCGACCGATATCGCATCGATCGGACAGGATCGCAGCAAACTCAATCAGCAACTGATCGACATCGCAGCCCAGGTGCGCAGCGTCGAGACCCGAATAGGCGACGCCGAAGCGCGGTTGCGCCCGCTCGACAGCCGCGAGCAGCAGATTCGCGGCTCGCTTGATTCGCGACGTTCGGAGATTGTCGAGGTGCTGGCCGCGCTGCAACGCGCAGGAAGGCGCACGCCGCCGGCCTTGCTGGTTAGGCCCGAAGATGCGCTGCAATCGCTTCGCACCGCCATGCTGCTTGGATCGGTGGTGCCCGAATTGCACGCGCGCACGCAAAAACTGGCCGACGACCTCGGCGAGCTGGTTGCGCTTCGCAAGAACATCGCCACCGAGCGCGACCAGCTCGCGGTTGACCGCGACAAGCTCAAGAACGACCAGACCCGGCTCGCCGCGCTCGTCGACGAACGGCAGCGGCAGCAAAGCTCGATCGAAAAGGACATGGAGGCGGAAGGCGCGCGCGCCATCTCGTTGTCCCGGCAGGTCGACAGCCTGCAGGGCTTGATCGCCAAAATGGAGCAGGATTTGAAGAGCGCGGCGAAAGCCGCCGCAACCGCCAGCTCTGCAGGGAACCCCGGCCGCCCCAAATGGCAGGCCGAATCCGGGGGCTCTCAAGGACCCCGCCCGGACGAGCCCGGCGATTGCGTTTGCGTCCGCCAGGGGATTATTCGCGCTGCCGGTTAATGGCGTCAAGATTCGTGAATTTGGCGGTTCCGATGGTGCTGGTGGCGTAGAAAAAGGCATTTCCTTGGCAACCCGGGCCGGAGCCCAGGTCACAACACCGTGTGACGGCTGGGTGGTTTACGCCGGACCGTTTCGCAGCTACGGACAACTCTTGATCCTCAATGCCGGTGGCGGGTATCATGTACTGATCGCCGGGATGGAGCGAATTTCGGTCAACATCGGCCAGTTTGTACTGACAGGGGAGCCGGTCGCGACCATGGGGACGAAATCCCAGGTGGCATCCATCCTCGCTGCCAACGCGAGCCAGCCCGTACTCTATATCGAGTTCCGTAAGGACGGCACTCCAATTGATCCAGGCCCATGGTGGGCCGCAAACGAAGGCGAAAAGGTTCGCGGATGATGCGCAAGACTTCTGTAATTCTGCTGAGCGCCGCCACCGGCGCAGCACTGACGTTGTTCGTGACCCAGCCACGTTCGGTACTGATGGGATCGAGCGCGCGCGCTGCAACGTCGGACACCTATCGCCAGCTTAATTTGTTCGGCGACGTGTTCGAGCGGGTCCGCAGCGACTATGTCGAGAAGCCCGACGACAGCAAGCTGGTCGAATCCGCGATCAGCGGCATGCTGTCCGGCCTCGATCCGCATTCCAGTTACATGGATGCCAAGAGCTTCCGCGACATGCAGGTGCAGACCCGCGGCGAATTCGGCGGGCTCGGCATCGAAGTCACGATGGAAGATGGATTGATCAAGGTGGTTTCGCCGATCGATGATACGCCGGCATCGAAGGCCGGCATCATGGCCAACGACATCATCACCAATCTCGACGACGAAGCCGTGCAGGGCCTCACCCTCAATCAGGCCGTCGAGAAGATGCGCGGCCCCGTCAATACCAAGATCAAGCTCAAGATCATCCGCAAGGGCCAGGACAACCCGATCGACGTCACGCTGGTACGCGACAACATCCGCGTCCGTTCGGTGCGCGCGCATGTCGAAGGCGACGACATCGGCTATATCCGCATCACCACGTTCAACGAGCAGACCACCGAAGGCCTGAAGCGTGAAATCGGCAATATGCAAACTCAGATCGGTGACAAGCTGAAGGGCTACGTCATCGACCTGCGCAACAATCCCGGCGGATTGCTGGAAGAGGCGGTAACGGTCTCCGATACGTTCCTCGAGCGCGGCGAGATCGTTTCGACCCGCGGCCGCAACGCCGAGGAAACCCAGCGCCGCACCGCCCATCCGGGCGACCTGACCAAAGGCAAGCCGGTGATCGTTCTCGTCAACGGCGGCTCGGCATCGGCGTCGGAAATCGTCGCCGGCGCGCTGCAGGACCACAAGCGGGCAACCCTGGTCGGCACCCGCTCCTTCGGCAAGGGATCGGTGCAGACCATCATTCCGCTGGGCTCCGGCAACGGCGCGCTGCGTCTGACCACCGCGCGCTACTTCACCCCGTCGGGCAAGTCGATCCAGGCCAAGGGCATCGTTCCCGATATCGAGGTGCTGCAGGACGTGCCGGACGAGTTGAAGTCGCGGACCGACACCAAGGGCGAAGCCTCGCTGCGCGGCCATCTGAAGTCCGAGGGCGACGAAAAGACCGGTTCGCAATCCTACGTGCCGCCGGACGCCAAGGACGACAAGGCCTTGAAGATGGCTGACGATCTGCTTCACGGCGTCAAGGTCAACGCCAGCGCGCCGGCCAGCGGCGACAAGGCTGCGGTCGACAAGGCGGCAATCGACAAGCCCGCGACCAAGGAAGCTAACTGACAAGCCGGTTTTCGCGATAGACCGGGTTTGACCAAAGGGCGGCCTTCGGGCCGCCTTTTTGCTGGATGATCCGGACAAGGCGGCGGTTGCCTTTGCCGCGGCCTTGCCCCGCCGTGGTATCGTCCTCCCGATTGATTCGGGGAGGTCCATGGCAGACACGGCCGACGATCTGAGCACACCGCTCGGGCAGGAGATGGCGCAGCGCAAGCGCCGTTACCGGTTGCCGTTTACCGGAATGCAGGCGCTGGCCGTGCTGCTCGGCCTGTTTCTGGTGGCTTTCGCGGGTTTCGCCATCTTCAACGACAACCCGCTGGGCGGCGAGCCGAACAAGCGCATTGCGCTGCCTCAGGCACGTTCGGACGAAAAGCTGGCGTCCCCCGCCACGTCCGAGCCGGACGCAAAACCCGCAGCCAAACAAGCCGCACCGGTCGACCAAAAGACCGTCACCATCATCGACGGCTCCAGCGGCGCGCGCCACGACGTCCTGATTGGCGGCGATGCCGCGGAAAAAACCGCGGATAAGGCCGATGGCGATCCGCCGGCCGCGATGATGGCTGGTATCGATCAGCGCCTGCTTGAAAAATCACGCTATGGCATGATTCCGGTGGTCGCCGATGGGCTGAAGCCTTTCACGGCCTACGCCGCCGAGGCCGACCGCGCCAAGGCGGCAAAAATGCCGGTTGTCGCCATCGTGGTCGGCGGACTTGGCGTCGGTGCTGCCAAGACCGCCGACGCCATCATGAAACTGCCGCCCGCGGTGACGCTGGCGTTTACGCCCTACGGATCGGATCCGGCCAAACTCGCCGAACGGGCGCGCGCGCAACGCCACGAAATTCTGCTGCAGATACCGATGGAGCCGTTCGATTATCCCGACAACGACCCCGGTCCGCAAACCCTGCTCACGACGCTGGACGCCGAGCAAAATCTCGACCGCCTGTACTGGCACCTCAGCCGCTTCCAGGGCTATGCCGGGGTAGCGAACTTCATGGGAGCGCGCTTCGTCGTTACCGACGCCGTGATGCAGCCCATCGTTCGCGAGGCCGCCAAACGCGGACTCGGCTATCTCGACGACGGATCGGCGCCGCGCAGCGTCGCCTCCTCATTGGCGGCAGGACTGTCGATGCCTTTCGCCAAGGCCGATTTCAGCATCGACGCCGTACCAACCGCCGTGGAGATCGACCGGGCGCTCGCAAGGCTTGAAGGTCTGGCGAAGGAACGTGGTTTAGCCGTCGGCGTCGCCTCGGCATTGCCCATTTCGATCGAGCGGATCAGCGCCTGGACCAGGACGCTTGAAAGCCACGGCGTCATGCTCGTTCCATTGACAACCGTAATGCTTAAATCAAAATCGAGTTGACGCTTTTTCCGCCAAGACGTGCGCTCTCAAGACCTGCACTCTCAAGACCTGCACTATCGAGACACGTGCTCGCAAGATATGCGCTCGGACGTGATCTTGGGATCGACTGCGGTTTTGCTTCGGAACTACTTTCACAAACAAGTTTACGCAGATAGCATGACCTGATCTGCCGTAGAATAAAATACTCTAGGGCAAGTTTGATTGCTGTATTTTCGTCACATCGAGCTTCGCCCGCCTGTGCGACAGTTTAGAAGTTCTTTCCTTTTCGCCGCGGGTCCGTCAAGAAAATTTCTGAACTCAAACCACGCCAATCGTGCATTCTGGTGTCCTTTCGAATCCGGAATTCGTTACTAAATAACTGAAAGTGGCGGGGGTGGCGCCAACTTCGGTTGCGAAAACGCCAGATCAGTCCGAATGACCACAAGAGGCTTTGACGGAATGACCCGTTACGAAGATCTGCCCTATCGGACCTGCGTCGGCATGATGCTGATCAACGCAGTCGGGCTGGTCTTCATCGGTCGCCGCGCCGGTGGCATTGAACACGTCGATGAATCTCATGTTTGGCAGATGCCGCAGGGTGGTGTCGATCCCGGCGAGGATACTTGGGAGGCCGCCAAGCGCGAGCTGTATGAGGAAACCAGCGTGCGCTCGGTCGAGAAGCTCGGCGAGGTCGGGGACTGGCTGATTTATGACATTCCACGCACCGTTGCCGGGCGCGCCTGGAAGGGTCGCTACCGCGGCCAACGGCAGAAATGGTATGCGGTTCGCTTTACCGGCGAGGACGCCGAGATCAATGTCGAGAGCCCCGGCGGCGGCCACAAGGCGGAGTTCGTGAACTGGCGCTGGGAGCCGATGAGGAACCTTCCCGACCTGATCGTTCCGTTCAAGCGGCCGGTCTATGAGCGCGTGGTGAAGGAATTTTCCAAGCTCGCGGGCAGCTGATCCCAAGATGGCAGACGGCAAGCCCTATCGGCCCAATGTGGGCATCGCGCTGTTTAACGCTTCCGGTCAGGTCCTGATCGGCCGCCGCTTCAGGGACGACGGACCGGAAATTATTCTTCCGGGTTTCGAGTGGCAGATGCCACAGGGCGGCATCGACGCCAATGAGGATCCGCGCGATGCGGTGATGCGCGAATTGTGGGAAGAGACCGGCATCGTGAACGCCGATTACCTCGGCGAAACCGACTGGCTGACGTACGAATTTCCGCCGTTCGACGGCCCGGCGTCGCACCGGCTTGCGAAATTCCGGGGCCAGCGCCAGAAATGGTTCGCGTTGGGTTTTACCGGACGCGAAGATGAAATCGATCCGCTGACGCCACGCAACGGTCAACCGGCGGAATTCGACCGCTGGCGATGGGAACGGCTCGACCACGTCGCCGATCTCGTAGTGCCGTTCAGGCGCGAGGTGTATCGAGCGGTGGCCCGGCATTTTGCCGAATTCGCGGGATAGAGCGTGATGCGGTCCGGTCGAGTCAACGCTTGCGGGTTTTGATAACCTTACCTCGCAAGCGCGGCGTCGAAGTTAATGCATCGCCGTCGAATTGAGCTGGCTCTGGATGCTCTTGAAATGATCGAGCCACTCGACCGCGTCGTCGAGTTCAGAGCCTTGCTTCTCGGCAAGCTTGGTTTCCATGTCGGAAATCGTGTCGGCGAACCTGGCCCGATCGAGGTCCTGCATCGAGGTCGCAACATCGGCGAGCACGGTGAGGCCCTTGTCGGAAACTTCCGCCAGGCCGCCGAGCACGATGATCTTCTGATGTGTACCGCCGGTCGTCACGGTCAGAATCCCCGGCCGGATCTTGGCCACCACCGGCGCATGTCCGGCGAGCACGCCGAAATCGCCTTCGGCGCCGGGAACGTCGACCTGATCTACTTCTCCGGAGAAGGCGAGCTTTTCGGGTGAGACGAGATCGAAGTGGAAGGTGGCCATGGGAGCTACTCTCTTAAGCTGTCACCCGCGGGCCTGACCCGCGGGTCCATCCGTCAAAAAAACTCTCTATCGATGGATTGCCGGGTCAAGCCCGGCAATGGCGATATTACTGACTTAAGCGGCTTCGGCCGCGAGCTTCTTGCCCTTTTCGACCGCCTCTTCGATGGCGCCGACCATGTAAAACGCAGCTTCCGGGAGATGATCGTACTTGCCTTCGCAGATAGCGCGGAAGCCCTTGATGGTGTCGGCGAGGTCGACGAACTTGCCCGGCGACCCCGTGAAGATTTCGGCGACATGGAATGGCTGCGACAAAAACCGCTCGATCTTGCGGGCGCGGGCTACCGCGATCTTGTCCTCTTCCGACAGTTCATCCATGCCCAGAATGGCAATGATGTCCTGCAGCGACTTGTAGCGCTGCAACACCTGCTGAACCATGCGCGCGGTCTGATAATGCTCCTCACCGACGATCAGCGGCGATAGCATGCGCGAGGTGGAGTCGAGCGGATCCACCGCCGGATAGATGCCCTTTTCCGAAATCGCGCGGTTGAGCACCGTGGTGGCGTCCAAATGCGCGAACGAGGTGGCCGGCGCCGGGTC
The DNA here is from genome assembly GCA_963727225.1 of uncultured Pseudomonadota bacterium. Classification (GTDB taxonomy): domain Bacteria; phylum Pseudomonadota; class Alphaproteobacteria; order Rhizobiales; family Xanthobacteraceae; genus Bradyrhizobium. The sequence goes on from CAVSFN010000019.1 coordinate 77,961, forward strand.
GGTCAAGTCGTCGGCCGGCACGTAAATCGCCTGCACCGAAGTAATCGAGCCCTTGTGCGTGGTGGTGATGCGCTCCTGCAGCGCGCCCATGTCGGTCGCGAGCGTCGGCTGATAGCCCACCGCCGAAGGAATACGACCCAGCAGCGCCGACACTTCCGAACCTGCCTGCGTGAAGCGGAAGATGTTGTCGATGAAGAACAGCACGTCCTGGCCCTGATCGCGGAAATGCTCGGCAACGGTCAGACCGGACAGCGCAACGCGCATGCGGGCGCCGGGCGGTTCGTTCATCTGGCCGAACACAAGAGCACATTTCGATTTGACGCTCGGATCGGGATTATGCGGATCGGCGTTGACCTTGGACTCGATAAACTCGTGATAGAGGTCATTGCCTTCGCGGGTACGTTCGCCGACTCCGGCAAACACCGAATTACCGCCATGTGCCTTGGCGACGTTGTTGATCAGTTCCTGAATCAGCACGGTCTTGCCGACGCCGGCGCCGCCGAACAGGCCGATCTTGCCGCCCTTGGCGTAAGGCGCCAGCAGATCGACAACCTTGATTCCAGTAACCAGAATTTCAGCCTCGGTGGCCTGGTCGGTATAGGTCGGCGCCTCCTGATGGATCGCGCGCATGCCCTCGGAAGCGATCGGACCGGCTTCATCAATTGGCTCGCCGATCACGTTCATGATGCGGCCCAGCGTGCCGGCGCCAACCGGCACCTGGATCGGGCCGCCGGTGTCATTGACCTCCTGGCCACGAACCAGACCTTCGGTGGTGTCCATGGCGATGGTACGCACGGTGGATTCGCCGAGGTGCTGCGCAACTTCGAGCACCAGCCGGTTGTTGCCGTTAGTGGTCGTAATGGCGTTCAGAATCGCCGGCAGATAGCCTTCGAACTGCACGTCGACGACGGCGCCGATGACTTGCGTGATGCGTCCGGTCTGATTGGCGGGTGTAGCCATGAAACTCTCTCCTTGAAGTCCGAAAACTAGAGCGCCTCGGCGCCGGAGATGATTTCAATCAGCTCCTTGGTGATCATCGCCTGGCGGGTTCGATTGTAAATCAGGGTCTGCTTGCGAATCATGTCGCCGGCGTTGCGGGTGGCATTGTCCATTGCGCTCATCTGTGCGCCGTAGAACGAGGCGTTGTTTTCCAGCAATGCGCGGAACACCTGGACCGCGAGATTGCGCGGCAGCAAGCCGGTCAGAATCTCGTCTTCTTCCGGCTCATATTCGTAAGACGTCGCCGGGCCGGCATTCGCGGCCTTGGCTTCCACCACCAGCGGAATGATCTGCTGCGCGGTTGGAACCTGCGAGATCACCGACTTGAAGCGCGAATAGAACAGCGTGCAGACGTCGAACTCGCCGGCCTCGAACCGCGCGATGACCTTGTTCGCGATGTCCTCGGCGTTGACGAAGCCGAGTTGACGAACCGAGCGCAATTCGATGTTTTCGACGATCTGCTTCTCGAAGTTGCGGCGCAACTGTTCAAATCCCTTGCGGCCGACGCAGAAGAACTTGACGTCTTTGCCCTCGCTCATCAGCGCCAGCGCCCGCTCGCGGGCCAACCGCACGATCGACGAATTGAATGCGCCGGACAGGCCGCGCTCGCCGGTGCAGACCAGCAGCAGATGCACCTTGTCATTGCCGGTACCGGCGAGCAGCGCTGGCGCCCCGGGCGAACCCGCGGCGGCATTGGCGATATTCGAAATCACCGCATCCATTCGCTCGGCATAGGGCCGCGCCGCCTCGGCGGCATTCTGGGCGCGGCGTAATTTCGACGCCGCCACCATCTGCATGGCCTTGGTGATCTTCTGCGTCGCCTTGGTCGAGGCGATGCGGACCCGCATGTCTTTAAGTGAAGCCATTGTTAGATCACCCCGGCGATCCGATCTTCGATCCGACCGCAAGCCCCTCTTTCGTCACGGCTGGCCCTGGGCCGGCCGTGACGGTGCATCAAGCAAAAGTCTTGGCGTAACCCTCGACCACCGCCTTGAGCTTGGCGGCAGTATCGTCATTGAGATCGCGGGTGTCGCGGATGGTGTTGAGGATGTCGATGTTCTTGCCGCGCAGCAGCGACAGCAGGCCATCCTCGAAGCTGCGCACCTTGGCAACCGGAAGCGCATCGAGATAGCCGTTGACGCCGGCATAGATCACCACGACCTGCTCTTCCATCTTCAGCGGCGAGAACTGCGGCTGCTTCAGCAGTTCGGTCAGCCGCGAGCCGCGGTTGAGCAAACGCTGCGTCGAGGCATCGAGATCGGAACCGAACTGCGCGAACGCCGCCATTTCGCGGTATTGCGCCAGTTCGCCCTTGATCTTGCCGGCGACCTTTTTCATCGCCTTGGTCTGCGCCGACGATCCGACGCGCGACACCGAAAGCCCGACGTTCACCGCGGGCCGAATGCCCTGGAAGAACAGGTCGGTCTCGAGGAATATCTGACCGTCGGTAATCGAGATCACGTTGGTCGGAATGTAGGCCGACACGTCGTTGGCCTGGGTTTCGATAACCGGCAGCGCCGTCAACGACCCCGCGCCGTGATCGTCGTTGAGCTTGGCGGCGCGCTCGAGCAGGCGCGAATGCAGATAGAACACGTCGCCAGGATAGGCTTCGCGGCCCGGCGGGCGGCGCAGCAGCAGCGACATCTGGCGGTAGGCGACCGCCTGTTTCGACAGATCGTCATAGATGATGACCGCGTGCATGCCATTGTCGCGGAAATATTCGCCCATGGTGCAGCCTGTGAACGGCGCGATGTACTGCATCGGCGCCGGATCGGAGGCGGTCGCCGCGACGATGATCGAATATTCCAGCGCGCCCTGCTCTTCCAGCACCTTGACGAACTGGGCAACCGTCGAACGCTTCTGGCCGATCGCGACGTAGACGCAATACAGCTTGATCTTCTCGTCGCTCTGCGCGTTGAGCGGCTTCTGGTTCAGAATGGTGTCGAGCGCGATCGCGGTCTTGCCGGTCTGGCGGTCGCCGATGATCAATTCGCGCTGACCGCGGCCGATCGGGATCAGCGCATCGATCGCCTTGAGACCGGTCGCCATCGGCTCGTTGACCGATTTGCGCGGAATGATGCCGGGCGCCTTGACGTCGACCCGCTTGCGTTCGGACGACTGGATCGGGCCCTTGCCGTCGATCGGATTGCCGAGCGCATCGACGACGCGGCCGAGCAGGCCCTTGCCCACCGGGGTATCGACGATGGCGCGGGTGCGCTTGACGGTCTGGCCTTCCTTGATCTCGCGGTCGGCGCCGAAGATCACGATGCCGACATTGTCGGTTTCGAGGTTCAGCGCCATGCCGCGCGTACCGTTCTCGAACTCGACCATCTCACCGGCCTGGACATTGTCGAGGCCGTAGACGCGGGCAATGCCGTCGCCGACGGACAACACCTGTCCGACTTCGGAAACCTCAGCCTCCTGGCCGAAATTCTTGATCTGGTCCTTCAGGATCGCGGAAATTTCCGCGGCGCGGATGTCCATCAGCCTGCCTCTTTCATCGCGTGCTTGATCGAATTGAGTTTGGTGCGAAGCGAACTATCCACCATCCGGCTGCCCAGCTTGACCACAAGGCCGCCGATGATCGAGGGATCGACATTCACGTTGAGTGCGACGTCCTTGCCCGTCACCGATTTCAGGGCGGTCTTCAGGGCGTCGAGATTCTTGTCGCTGAGCGTTTCGGCGACGGTGATGTCGGCGGTCGCCTCGCCCTTGAACTTGGCCACCAAGGCGCGGAAAGCGCGAATCACGTCAGCCACCACGAACAGCCGGCGATTGGCGGTGAGAACCTTGAGAAATTTCGCGGAAATGCCGGAAATACCGGCTTTATCGAGCACCGCCGCAAGCGCCCTTGACTGCGAATCGGCTGAAAACACCGGGCTGCGAACCAGCCGTTTCAAATCGGCGCTGTCAGCCAGCATGGCGTCGAATCTGTCGAGATCGGCCTTCACCGCGTCGATGGATTTTTCATCCCGCGCCAATTCGAACAAGGCCGTTGCATAACGGCCGGACACTCCCGAAACGGACGGATCTTCTGCAGCCACTGCGCGCTCTTTTTGCTGTCAAACTCGCAAGGGAAAAACCGTCGCCACAATGCGGCGCCTAGCGATCCAAGCCCTTGGAATTCAAGCGGGACTTCGATTTTCGACCGGTACGAGCTGTATCGGCAACGTTAAAATCGCGGCTTTGCTAACATAGCAAGAGCGCAGGTGCAACATGACGGACAAGGGCTGGCGATGCCTTGTCGCACGTGCTCGTCACGACCGTTCTCGAACGCGATTTGCGGCGATCACCGCCGTCGCAAACCCGCCTCGCTGTCCCGAACCCAACTGCCGGCCGGTCGCCAAGGCCGGCGTTCGTTCCCTCCTCCGATGCATAGGCGTCATGAGTTCTGCGCAGGAGGGCGGAATCGGCGAACCCAGCATTCCGCCTTTCGTATTACTTGCGCGAATCTTGTCGACACAGACGAAAACTATATTCGTGGGTACTTTTACCTAATCACCAGGTTAAAAATTAGTTAAAGCACAATAGAACGGAACGCCGGTCGATTAGCCGCCGGAAGTAACAAGATGTCTCAACCGGAAACAAAATGAATTACTGCCCCGTTTACGCCTTATTAAGACACCAAACGGCAACCGAGCGAAATGGGCGGGGGCCTCCACTTGCCACATATGTGGCAATACTGCATCGAGGGACAATTATTATGGTGTCATCCAGAGAATCCGGCGCGGGGGAATTCGCGCACGGCATTAGCGTTTTTCGCCGCAACCGTTCTGATCGGCGGAAGCGCCACCGAGGCCTCGGCCCATCGCTATCACCATCACTTCCACCATCACCACGCCAACAACGCCGGCGGCTCCTGGCGCGATGCCAACGCAGCGATCGCCCCGTCGTCGGGTTCCGGACGCAGCTTCTCGGGGATGGCCTCGTTTTACGGCAACGAGTCCGGCAGCAGGACCGCCTCCGGCCAACATTTCAATCAGAACGCCATGACGTGCGCCCACCGTTCGCTCCCCTTCGGCACCAAGCTGAGGGTGACCCACGGCGACCGCAGCGTCATCGTTACGGTCAATGACCGCGGCCCGTTCGTCCGCGGTCGCGTGCTGGACCTGTCGACCGCCGCCGCGCGCGCAGTCGGTATCGCCGGCTCCGGCGTCGGCCGCGTCGTCGCCGAGGTCATGTAACCAAAGCAGGCGTCGGAACGCCCATTGGTTCGGTAAGCGTTGCGTCCAGTACGGCCGCAGAACTTCCTGCACGCCGAAACAGGCCTGCCGTCGCCAATGACGGCAGGTTTTTTTGTTGGCCTACCCTCGGTCATCCTTCCAGGGCATCGCGCAGCGATGAAATAGCTTTTTTTTGCTACAAAAAGCTTTGCGGATCGACGTCGACCTCGAGCTTGAGATTACCTTTGGTCTTTGGGCCGACCGCCAGCCATTCGCGCAAATATTCCGACAGGTCGACCGATCGCAGCGCCTTCACCAACAGCCGGAAACGATAGCGGCCCTTGATCACGGCGAGCGGGGCTTCCGCGGGTCCCAGCACCTGGATCCGTTCGTCGAGCGGCGCAACCGCGGCCAGCCGGCGGGCAAAACCCTCCGCCGTGGGTCGGTCGCCCGCGGAAATGATCAGGCTTGCGAGTCGCCCGAACGGCGGATAGCCGGCGCGCTCGCGCGCCTCGATCTCGCTGGCATAAAACGCCTCGCGGTCGCACGCCACCAATGCCTTCATCACGGGATGTTCGGGCTGATGCGTCTGCAGATAGCCGACACCGCGGCCCTGATCGCGCCCGGCGCGCCCGATTACCTGATTGAGCAATTGAAAGGTCCGTTCGGCGGCGCGCGGATCGCCATTGCCGAGCCCGAGATCGGCGTCCACCACGCCGACCAGATTGAGCCGCGGAAAATGATGACCCTTTGCCACCAATTGGGTACCGATGATGATGTCGACCCGCCCTTCGGCGATCTCGTTCAATTCAGTACGCATGGTTTCGATCGAGGTGATCAAATCGCTCGACAGCACCATGGTGCGCGCGCCCGGAAACAGGTTTGCGGCTTCCTCCTGCAGGCGTTCGACGCCGGGGCCGACCGCCACCAGCGATTCCTCGGCCGCGCAATGCGGACAGACCTGCGGGCGCGGCATCGAGAAGCCGCAATGGTGGCAAACCAGACGCTGGCGAAACCGGTGATCCACCAGCCAGGCATCGCAGATCGTGCAGGCAAAGCGATGCCCGCAGGCACGGCACAGGGTCAGCGGTGCGTAGCCGCGGCGATTGAGGAACAACAGCGCCTGCTCGCGCCGCTCGATCGCGATCTGGATCTGTTCCGCCAGCCGTGGCGAGATGAAGCGGCCGCGTACCGGTGCTTCGCGCCGCAGATCGATCGCCTCGATATGCGGCATATGCTGGCCGCCGAACCGCGACGGCAGCGCCACGCGCTGATAGCGACCCTTGCGCGCATTGACCTCCAACTCGACCGACGGTGTCGCCGAGGCCAGCACGATCGGAATTTTCGCGATATGGGCGCGCACCACCGCCATGTCGCGGGCATGATAATGTGCGCCTTCGTCCTGCTTGTAGGCCTGGTCGTGCTCTTCATCGACGACGATCAATCCCAGATTCGCGTAGGGCAGAAACAGCGCGGAACGCGCGCCCACCACGACAGGCGCTTCGCCCGCCGCGATCGCGGCCCAGTTACGTTGCCTGGTGCGCGGGGTCAGTTCGGAATGCCATTCCAGCGGCCGCACCCCGAAACGCCGCGCGAAACGGTCGAGGAACTGTCCGGTCAGCGCGATCTCCGGCATCAGGATCAGCGACTGCCTGCCGCGGCGGATGACCTCGGCAACGGCTTCGAAATAGACTTCGGTCTTGCCCGATCCGGTCACGCCATCGAGCAGCGCGACGTGAAAACTGCCGTTCGCCGCCAGCGCCCGCATCGCGTCCACCGCGGTGCGCTGCTGGCGTGAAAAATCCGGCTCGGCGAACGAGGGATCGGGCGCCGGCGGCGCCAGCGCGCGCGGCATCGGTTCGGATGTCAGCGTGCCTTCATCGACAAGGCCATCGATCACGCCGGCGCTGACGCCGGCTTCCTTGGCGGCTTCGGACTTGCCATGCAGCAGACCGTCGGACAGGATTTCGATCAGCCGCCGCCGCGCCGGGGTCATGCGCCGCGGCGGCTCGCCGATCAGGCGCACGCCCATCCGCATCCGCTCCGGGCCAAGATGCTCGCCCATCCGCAATGTCATGCGCAGCACCATGCCGCGCGCCGACAGCGTGTAGTTGGCGACCCAATCGACGAGCGCGCGCAATTCCTCCTTCAGCGGCGGCACATCGAGCTTTTCGCCGACGTCCTTGAGGCGATTGTGCAGGCGCGGATCGGGATTGGCGTTGTCGGCCCACACCACCGCGACCACCTCGCGCGGCCCGAGCGGCACACACACCACATCGCCCGGCTTGAGCTCCATGCCGCGCGGCACCCGGTAGGAATAGGCCTGATTGAGCGCGACCGGCACCAGCACATCGACGACGCGCGTCGATGATGCAGATGAGGTGCCGGCACGCGTGGAGTGGTCCATGCGAATCAACTCGAAAGGGCTTGAACCCATTTAAGGTCGCCGGCCGTTGGTGGCCAGCAAAGGGCCTCGCGGTGGCGCGAATATCCGAGCCCGCCGGCGCGGTTCACCAAAGCTAAACGAACGGGGTGTGATAGTATCGGCCATTCGAGAGCCTCGTTGCGAGAATTCCATTTCGGGAAATCCATGGCCAAGCCCGCTTCCGCCATTCGACCAGTCGAACTTGACTGCGCCAGCGACGACATCGCGCTGCAGATGACGCGTTGGCTGTCGCATCTGCGCGCCGAGCGAAGGCTGTCGCCGAAGACATCGGAGGCCTATGCCCGCGATCTCAGGCAATGTCTGGTCTTTCTGTGCGAGCACTGGGGGGCGCGGGTGACGCTGGCCCAATTCGCAGCCCTTGAGGCGAGCGATATCAGGGCCTTCATGGCGATGCGGCGCGCCGACGATATCGGCGGGCGCTCGCTGATGCGGGCGCTGGCAGGATTGCGTTCGTTCGGACGTTTTCTCGAACGGGAAGGCAAGGGCAAGGTCGGCGCGCTGTCGGCGATCCGCGCCCCCAAGGTCGGCAAGAGCTTGCCGAAGCCGATCCAGATGGCGGCGGCCAAGCGTTTCACGGATGCCGACGAGCGCGCCGGCAAATCCCGCGATCCCTGGATCTGGGCGCGCGATGCCGCGGTGATGGCGCTGTTGTACGGATCGGGCCTGCGCATCTCCGAGGCTCTCGGGTTGAAGCGCCGCGATGTGCCGGCACCCGGCGCAGGCGACGTGCTGGTGGTGACCGGTAAGGGCAACAAGACCCGCATGGTGCCGGTGCTGCAGAACGTGCTGGCGCTAGTCCATGACTATGTGGCGATGTGTCCGCATCCGCTGCCGCCGGAAGGGCCGATATTCCTGGGCGCCCGGGGCGGGCCGCTAAGCCCCCAAATCATTCAACTCACCATGGAACGGCTGCGGGGCACGCTGGGCTTGCCCGACAGTGCGACGCCACATGCGCTGCGGCATTCCTTTGCCACCCACCTTCTGACCCGCGGCGGCGACCTGCGCGCGATCCAGGAATTGCTCGGCCACGCGTCGCTCTCGACCACCCAGATCTACACCGGCATCGATACCGAGCGATTGTTCGAAGTGTACCGCACGGCGCATCCCCGCGCCTAGAGCATGATCCGGAAAAGTGGATACCGGCTCGCGCGAAGAAAACGCGTCAACTGGAGAAATGGAGCCTCCGTTCCGATTCGATCGGAACGGAAACGGCTCGAAGATCGCGCCGCTTTAGACCCTGACAAGTTGCCACTACATCCGCTTGCCTCTTGCGCGGGCGGTATTGTTCGGCAATCGTGGGTCTATTGAACAGGGAGGGGAATCATTATGAGCGCACATGAGAGCATGGAGCAGGCCGAGCAGGCCAAGGAAGCCTCCAGCGAAAACAGGAAGATCGCGCTTTTGATTGCCGTGATCGCGCTGTGTCTGGCGCTTTCGGAGACGCTGGGCAAAGGCGCCCAGACCGAATCGATCAGCAAGAATGTCGAATCGTCGAACCTGTGGGCGTTTTTTCAAGCCAAGAGCATCCGCCGCACGGTGGTCCAGACCGCATCGGAGCAGTCCAAATTAAGCCTCGGCACTATCAGCGACGATGCCGCCAAGGCCGCGGTGCAAAAGCAGATCGACGAATGGCAGAAGACCGCGGCGCGCTATCGCTCCGAGCCCGAAACCCACGAAGGGACCGAGCAATTGGCCGAACGCGCCAAGCACGCCGAGGAAGAGCGCGATCTTGCGGAGGCAAAGTATCACCACTTCGAGCTTGCCTCGGCGGCGTTTCAGATCGGCATCGTGCTGGCGTCAGCAACCATCATCACCGGCATCATGGCGCTGGCCTGGATATCGGGGATCCTGACATTGGCAGGTATCGCCATTACCGTGCTCGGTATCTTCGTTCCGCATCTGCTGCATCTGCCCTGAGGCCGCGCTCGAAAAGCGGCTAAAGTCTTATTTTGACGCGTTTTCTTCACGCGAACCGGTATCCACTTCGCTCGAAAACGCTCTAGGCCGATGCGTCCTTGCACAGTTGCAGGATCGCGTCGGCAAAGGCCTGCGGCGCCTCCTGCGGAACATTGTGGCCGACATTCTCCAGAACGCGGCGCTGATATGCCGCGGTGAAATGTCTGCCGTGGGCTTCCGATCTACCAACCGGCGTCACGCCGTCTGCCGCGCCATGCAGATTGACAGCCGGTACATGGATGTCGGGCTGCGCGGCCAACCGCGCTTCCACGGCCGCGTAGCGCGGATCGCCGGCGACGTTGCCGGTCCGGTGCCGGTACGAATGAATCACGACATCGACAAAATCCTGATTGTCGAATGAGCCGGCCGTCCGGTCGAATGTCGCGTCGTCGAACGCCCAGTTCGGCGACCACATTTTCCAAAGCAACCGGGAAATCTCGCGGCGCTTTTCGATCAGGCCGTTGCGGCCACGTTCGGTATGAAAATAATATTGATACCAGAGTCGCGCCTCTTGCGCCGGATCGGCTGGCCTGTGCGAATTCGCGATGTCCTGAATGTTGTAGCCCGTACAACTCACCAGGCCTGCCACCCGCTGCGGCCATAATGCCGAAACCACGCAGGCGGCGCGGCCGCCCCAATCATATCCGGCAAGCACCGCCTTCCGAATGCGAAGCGCATCCAACAACTCCAGCAGATCCTGACCAAGGGCTGCCTGTTCACCGGACCGCAGTGTATTCGCCGACAGGAATTGGGTGCCGCCATAGCCGCGCAGCCAGGGAACAATGGTGCGGAAGCCCGCCGCGTTGACGAGCGCCACGACGCCGTCGAACGACCTGACGTCATAGGGGAAACCATGCAGCAGCAGAACCGGCAGCCCGTCGGCAGGCCCGCTCAATTCATAGGCGACATCAAGCACCGGGGTTCGAGTGCGAGCCGACTGCGCCACCGCCTTCTCCACTGGAGCCTTTTCCGTTCCGATGGAATCGGAACGGAGGCTCCACCTCTTCATTTGACGCGTTTTCTTCACGCGAACCGGTTTCCACTTCGCTCGAAAACGCTGTAACGAAAACGCAGAAGCTAACGCGCTTCGTGCACGCGCTTGCGGAAGCGCTGGATCAGCCGCAACATCCGCGATGACCAGCCATCGCCGCCGCCGCCGAGAGCATCCTTGATCTGCGACATGATCGGCACGACCAGTGCCCTGGCTTTGGCCCTTAATGCGAGGACGAACTCATAGAGCTTTTCGAACCACGCCATTTCAAGCAATTTCGGCCGCGTCACGTCGAACACGAAAGCCGCGACCCCGACACCGAGCAATTTTGCGAAGATGATGGTGAGAATGGCGCTGATCCAATATTCATGGGTGAGCAGCCAAAGGCCGACCAGCTTCAGCGGGAATAGCGGAATCACCGGCACGATGAAGACAATCAACGTCATCGCCGGCGACAGCGTATCGACGCGATCGGCGAGCCATTGCTTGAAGGCGTTTAGCGGAAGCCGCGCCACCACCCAGGCCACGATCGGCTCGAGGTGGTCCCACAGCCAGGCCTCGATCAGGAAGATGATCGCAAGCAGAACCCAGACCGGTTGAAGAAGGCGGCGCATCATCGATGTCATCCCCGCTCGGCCTGCGCCGCGGCGTGGATCACATATGGATCGCTCGCTTGCCGACTGCAAGCGCGGCTTCCTTGATGGCTTCCGAGCGCGTCGGATGCGCATGGCAGGTGCGTGCGAGATCCTCCGCAGAACCGCCAAATTCCATCAGAACTGCCGCTTCGTGGATCATTTCGCCGGCTTCGCGGCCGACGATGTGCACACCGAGCACGCGATCGGTCTTCGCATCTGCGAGAACCTTCACGAAACCTTCCGTGGTCTGGTTGACCTTGGAGCGGCCGTTGGCGGTGAACGGGAACTTACCGACGGTGTAAGCAATGCCGGCCTGCTTCAATTCTTCCTCGGTCTTGCCGACCGACGACACCTCCGGGGTGGTATACACAACACCGGGTATCACGTCGTAGTTCACATGGCCGGCCTGACCGGCGAGAATTTCCGCAGCTGCGACACCCTCGTCCTCCGCCTTGTGGGCGAGCATCGGACCTGCGACGACATCGCCGATCGCATAAACGCCCTTCACGCTGGTCGCGAAATGCGCGTCGATCTGCACCCGGCCGCGATTGTCGAGCGCGACGCCTGCTTCCTTGAGGCCGAGACCTTCGGTGTAGGGGACGCGGCCGATACAGACCAGTACCACGTCGGCTTCCAGCGTCTCCGCCTTGCCGCCGGCGGCCGGCTCGACCTGAGCGACGAGCGCCTTGCCCGAGGTGTCGATGCCGGTGACCTTGGCGCCGAGCTTGAACGCAAAGCCCTGCTTCTCGAGGATGCGCTGGAATTGCTTGGCCACTTCGCCGTCCATACCCGGCAGGATGCGGTCGAGAAATTCCACGACGGTAACTTGCGCCCCAAGCCGGTGCCACACCGAGCCGAGTTCGAGCCCGATCACGCCAGCGCCGACGATCAATAATTTCCCCGGCACCTTGTCGAGCGAGAGCGCCCCGGTCGAGGACACGATGCGCTTTTCGTCGATCTCGATGCCCTTCAGCCGCGCGATATCCGAACCCGTCGCAATGACGATGTTTTTCGTCTCCAGGGTCTGGGTCTTGCCGTCGCTGCCCGTCACCTCGACCTTGCCGGTGCCGAGTATTTTCCCCTTGCCGCTGATGACGTCGATCTTGTTTTTCTTCATCAGGAACTCGACGCCCTTGACGTTGCCGTCGATGCCCTGCTGCTTGAAATTCATCATCGAGGGAAGATCGAGTTTCGGCGCGGCGACGCTGACACCCATCTTTGCGAACGAATGTCCGGCTTCCTCGAACATCTCGGAGGCATACAGCAACGCCTTCGAGGGCATGCATCCGACATTGAGGCAGGTGCCGCCGAGCGTCGCGTTCTTCTCGACCACGGCGACCTTCATGCCGAGCTGCGCCGCGCGGATCGCGCAGACATATCCGCCAGGACCGGTGCCGATGACAACAAGATCGTAAGTGGCCATGATTGAAGTCCTGTAGCCGAACAGTGTGACAGGCGTTAACGTCCGCCCGATACATCAAGGATGGTGCTGGTGACGTAGGAGGCTTCGTCCGACATCAGCCAGACGATGGCGTTGGCGATTTCCTCGGCGGTGCCGACGCGCTTCATCGGCACCATGTGACTGAGCCGGTGGGCGCGATCGGGCTCGCCGCCGCTGGCATGAATTTCGGTATCGATCAGCCCCGGCCGGATCGCCGCGACGCGAATGCCCTCACCGGCGACTTCGTGGCCGAGGCCAATGGTGAATGAATCGACGGCACCCTTGGAGGCGGCATAGTCGACATAGGTGTTCGGCGCGCCGAGCTTGGCCGCGACCGAGGATAGATTGACGATAACGCCGCCCTTGCCGCCGTGTTTCGTCGACATGCGCTTCACCGCCTCGCGCGCACACAAAATGCTGCCGGTGACGTTGATCGCCATCATTTGCTGGATGCGCTCGGCCGACATCTCGTCGACGCGCACGCCGCTCTTGCCGACGATGCCGGCATTGTTGACGAGCGCGCCGAGCGTGCCGAACTCGTCGGCGGCCGCGAACAGCGCCAGAATGTCTTTCTCATGCGCGACATCGCACTTCACCGCGATCGCCTTGCCGTTGCTGGCGCCGATCTTTGCTACGACCTCATCGGCCGCGGCCTTGTTGGTGGCGTAACCGACGACGACCCGAAAGCCGCGCGCGGCCGCCGCGATCGCGGCGGCACGGCCGATGCCTCGGCTTCCGCCGGTGATGATGACTACTTTGTCGGTCATATTCGTCCCCAAGGTCTGAAACGCATTCTTCAACCGCGACGCATCAAATCACGACTTCGGAGACTGCGGAATTGTCCAACTGGTGGAGGCGGACTGCTGCCGGTGGTAAATTTCCGACGGCATCCAGGGCGGACGGGTTGGAGCATCATCCGACACGACACCCCGCGATCACAGATCGAGCACCAGCCGCGCCGGATCTTCCAGGCTTTCCTTGACCCGCACCAGGAACGTCACCGCTTCCTTGCCGTCGATGACCCGGTGATCGTAGGACAGCGCCAGATACATCATCGGGCGGATCTCGACCTTGCCGCCGATCGCCACCGGGCGGTCCTGGATCTTGTGCATGCCGAGAATGGCGGATTGCGGCGCATTCAGGATCGGCGTCGACATCAACGAGCCGTAGATGCCGCCATTGGTGATGGTGAAGGTGCCGCCCTGCATCTCGTCGATCTTGAGCTGGCCATCGCGGGCGCGTCGTCCGAAATCGGCGATGCTCTTTTCGATCTCGGCGATCGACTTGCGGTCGCAATCGCGCACCACCGGCACCACCAGACCCTTGTCGGTGCCGACCGCGACGCCGATGTGATAATAATTCTTGTAGATCAGATCAGTGCCGTCGATCTCGGCATTGGCCGCCGGAATATCCTTCAGCGCCTGCACGCAGGCCTTGGTGAAGAAGCCCATAAATCCCAGTTTGCTGCCGTGCTTCTTCTCGAACACTTCCTTGTACTGGGCGCGCATCGCCATGATGTGGCTCATGTCGACCTCGTTGAAGGTGGTCAGCATCGCCGCGGTGTTCTGCACGTCCTTCAGGCGGCGCGCGATGGTCTGGCGCAGCCGCGTCATCTTCACGCGCTCTTCGCGCGCGGCATCGTCGGCGGGCGACGGTGCGCGGACCTGGACCGCGGCCGCGGGCTGATTGACCGGCGTCGGCGCCGATGCCGCCTTCTCGATCGCGGCGAGCATGTCGCCCTTGGTGACGCGGCCATCCTTGCCCGAGCCGGGGACCGTGGCGGCATCGATCCCGCTTTCAGCCGATATCTTGCGCACCGAAGGCGCCAGCGGCGCGTCAGCCGGCGGCGCTTTCTGAACCGCAGCGGCGGCAGCAGGTGCTGCGGTCGCGGGCGATGGCGGGGCGGCGGCCTTGGCAGGCGCCGCGGCCGGCTTGGCGGCGGCTGCCGCACCGTCATTGATCTGTCCGAGCAACGCGCCGACGGCAACGGTTTCGCCGTCCTTGGCGGCGATCTCGCCGAGGGTGCCCGCCGATGGCGCCGGCACTTCGATCGTGACCTTGTCGGTCTCCAGTTCGACCAGCGGTTCATCGACCGCGACGGCGTCGCCGGCCTTCTTGAACCAGCGGCCGATGGTGGCCTCGGTCACGGACTCGCCGAGCGTCGGAACGCGAATTTCAGTCATGGTCTGTTTCCTCTCACAATCTTTCAGCGTCGTCCTGAGGTGCGAGCCGCGGCGCGGCGAGCCTCGAAGGACGCAGCCGCCATCCTTCGAGGGTCGCTCACGCGACCACCTCAGGATGACGTAACTAGTTCAGGGCCTCGTCCAGCAAAGCCTTGAGCTGCGCCAGATGCTTGGTCATCAAACCGGTGGCCGTCGCCGCGGCCGCGGCGCGTCCGGCGTAGCGCGGACGCTTGTTCGGCGCGTTGATCTGGTTCAGCACCCATTCGAGATAGGGCTCGATGAAGTGCCACGCGCCCATGTTGCGCGGCTCTTCCTGGCACCAGACCAGTTCGGCATTCTTGAAGCGTCCGAGTTCCTGCACCAGCGCCTTCAACGGCACCGGATAAAGCTGCTCGACCCGCATGATGTAGACATCGTCGATGCCGCGCTTTTCGCGCTCGTCGTAGATGTCGTAATAGACCTTGCCCGAACACAGCACGACGCGGCGGATCTTGTCGTCGCTCACGAGCTTGATCTTTTCGTCGGGCTGCATCGCCGCGTCATCGTAGAGCAGCCGATGGAAGGTGGTGTTGGCGCCCATTTCATCGAGCCGCGACACCGCGCGCTTGTGCCGCAGCAGCGACTTCGGCGTCATCAGGATCAAGGGCTTGCGGATCTCGCGATGCAATTGACGCCGCAGCACGTGGAAGAAATTCGCCGGCGTAGTGGCATAGACCACCTGCATATTGTCTTCGGCGCACATCTGCAGGAAGCGTTCGAGCCGTGCGGAAGAATGCTCCGGTCCCTGGCCTTCATAGCCATGCGGCAGCATGCAGACGAGGCCCGACATCCGCAGCCATTTGCGCTCGCCCGACGAGATGAACTGGTCGAACAGCACCTGCGCACCGTTGGCGAAGTCGCCGAACTGCGCTTCCCAGATCGTCAGCGCCTTCGGCTCCGCCAGCGAATAGCCGTATTCGAAGCCGAGCACCGCTTCTTCCGAGAGCAGCGAGTTGATGACCTCGTAATGCCCCTGATCGCCGCCGAGATGATTGAACGGCGTGTAGCGGTTCTCGTCTTCCTGGTCGATCAGCACCGAGTGCCGTTGCGAGAAGGTGCCGCGCTCGCTGTCCTGGCCGGACAGCCGGACGTGATGGCCTTCCTCCAGCAGGGTGCAGAACGCCAGCGCCTCGCCGGTGGCCCAATCGAGCCCGACCCCGGTATCGATCGCCTTGGCCCGGTTTTCCAGAAACCGCTGCACGGTGCGGTGAACCCTGAACCCATCGGGCACCTTGGTGATCTTGCGGCCGATATCCTTCAATTCGGCGACATCGACGCCGGTAACGCCGCGGCGCGGATCCTCCTCCTGATCCGCCGACTTGAACCCGGCCCACTTGCCGTCGAGCCAGTCGGCCTTGTTGGGCTTGTAGCCGGAGCCGGCCTCAAGCTCGGCATCGAGCCGGGCGCGCCAGTCGGCCTTGGCCTTCTCGACCTCGCCCTCGGTCATCACGCCTTCGGCGATCAGGCGCCTGGAATAGATCTCGAGCGTGGTCGGATGCGTCGCGATCTTCTTGTACATCACCGGCTGGGTGAACATCGGCTCGTCGCCTTCGTTGTGACCGTGCCTGCGATAGCAGAACATATCGATCACAACCGGCTTGTGGAATTTCTGCCGGAACTCGATCGCGACCTTGGCCGCGAACACCACCGCTTCCGGATCGTCGCCGTTCACATGGAAGATCGGCGCGTCGATCATCTTCGCCACATCGGACGGATAGGGCGAGGAGCGCGAATAGCGCGGATAGGTCGTAAACCCGATCTGGTTGTTGACGATGAAATGCAGCGAGCCGCCGGTGCGGTAGCCTTTCAGGTCGGACAGGCCGAAGCATTCCGCCACCACGCCCTGCCCGGCGAACGCCGCATCGCCGTGCATCAACAGCGGCAACACCGAAATACGCTGGTCCGGCGGATCGCCATGCTGATCCTGCTTGGCGCGCACCTTGCCGAGCACCACGGGATCGACGATCTCCAGATGCGACGGATTGGCGGTCAGCGACAGGTGAATCCGGTTGTTGTCGAACTCGCGGTCCGACGATGCCCCGAGATGATATTTGACGTCGCCGGAGCCCTCGACGGCGTCGGGGTTGGCGGAGCCGCCCTTGAATTCATGAAACAGCGCGCGATGCGGCTTGCCCATCACCTGCGTCAGCACGTTGAGGCGGCCGCGATGCGGCATGCCGACCACGATTTCCTTTACGCCGAGATTGCCGCCGCGCTTGATGATCTGTTCCAGCGCCGGGATCAGCAATTCAGCGCCGTCCAGACCAAAGCGCTTGGTGCCGGTGAATTTGAGATCGCAGAATTTCTCGAAGCCTTCGGCCTCGACCAGCTTCATCAGGATGGCGCGGCGGCCTTCGCGGGTGAAACTGATTTCCTTGTCCGGACCCTCGATGCGCTCCTGAATCCAGGCCTTTTGCGCCGCGTTGGTGATGTGCATGAACTCGACGCCGAGCGTCTGGCAGTAGGTGCGTTCGCAGATCGCGACGATTTCGCGCAGGCTGGCGTATTCCAGGCCGAGCACGTGATCGAGGAAGATCTTGCGGTCGAAATCGCCCTCCGCAAAGCCGTAGGAGCGCGGATCGAGTTCCTCACGATCGCGCGGCGGCTCGATCCCGAGCGGGTCGAGCTTGGCGTGGAAATGGCCGCGCATGCGGTAGGCCCTGATCAGCATCAGGGCGCGCACCGAGTCGCGCGTCGCCTGATGGACGTCGGCCGTCACCGCCACGGCGCCCTTGGTCGGAGCGCTGGCCTGGGCCTTGGCCGCGAGCTTGCCGCCGATGATTTTTTCGACTTCGGCCCAGTTGCCGTCGAGCGCGGAGGTCAGATCGTCGCGCGGCGTCAGCGGCCAGTTGTCCCGGCCCCAGGACGGTCCTTCGGCGTTTTTCAGGACGTCGGCCGGCTTGTCCTTCAGGCTCTTGAAAAACTCCTGCCACTCGGCATCGACCGAGGCGGGGTCCTTCTCGTAGCGGGCGTAGATGTCGTCAATGTAGGGGGCGTTGGTTCCCTGGAGGAACGAGGAGAGAGCAAATGCGGCATTCGCGTCTTGGCGAGACATGATTGCGTCCTGGTGATTTCGGTTCGCGCATGGAAGACGGCGCAACAGCCGATCCAGGCACCGGATCAGCGTGATAGCGACCTTTTAATCTATATAACGCGAATGTTCGCGCTGAAAAGGACCAAGAATTGAATTAAGACTTCAATTTTTCGACAAGCGTGTGCCCGAGCCGCGCGGGCGATGGCGAGACCGTAATTCCGGCCAATTCCATCGCCGCGGTCTTGGAACCGGCGTCGCCTTTGCCGCCGGAGATGATCGCGCCGGCGTGGCCCATGCGGCGCCCGGGAGGCGCTGTGACCCCGGCGATAAAGCCGACCACCGGCTTCTTGCGGCCGCGCTTGGCTTCGTCCTTGAGGAACTGCGCGGCGTCCTCCTCGGCCGAACCGCCGATCTCGCCGATCATCACGATCGAGGCGGTCTTGGGATCGGCCAGGAACATTTCCAGCACCGCGATGAATTCGGTGCCCTTGACCGGATCGCCGCCGATCCCGACCGCGGTGGTCTGGCCGAGGCCTTCCTGGGTGGTCTGGAACACCGCTTCATAAGTCAGCGTGCCCGAGCGCGAAACGATGCCGACATTGCCGGGCTTGAAGATATTGGCCGGCATGATGCCGATCTTGCATTCGCCCGCGGTCATCACGCCCGGGCAGTTCGGGCCGATCAGCCGCGATTTCGATCCGCGAGAGCGAGCGCTTCACCCGCACCATGTCGAGCACCGGGATACCCTCGGTGATGCAGACGATCAGCGGAATCTCGGCATCGATGGCTTCACAGATCGCATCCGCAGCACCGGGCGGCGGCACATAGATCACCGATGCATCGGCACCGGTTTTTTCGCGCGCCTCAGCGACGGTGTCGAACACCGGCAGACCGAGATGCGTAGCGCCGCCTTTGCCCGGCGACACGCCGCCGACCATCTTGGTGCCATACGCGATCGCCGCCTCGGAATGAAAGGTGCCGTTCTTGCCCGTAAAACCCTGGCAAATGACTTTGGTATTTTTGTCGATCAGGATGGACATGGTTGAGATTGCTTTCGCGGGGGATGCGGTCAGGGGTCAGTTGATTCGCCGGTAAACGCCGGTGAGCACGTCGGTCCACCCTTCGGCGTCGGGCGAAAACTGGATTTTCATGGTGTAGGATTTGTCGTCGATGACTTCATAGACATGGCGCGCATTGCCGCGCAGCGAACCGCGCACCAGGATCAAGCTCTTGCCGCTCCAGCCGCCCGAGGCCGGCGACGGCGGGTAATAGCCCAGCGAATCGTGCCAGAACAATTTGTAAAGCCGATCCTCGCGGTCATAGGTGAACACGCCGTGGGTGGCGAAGGTTTCCCTGCCGTCGCGAATCTGGCGGGTGTCCTGAATCAGATAAAACCCGTTGAGATCGATGCGGGCCGTGACATGCGAAGTGGCCGGTCCTCCCGCGGTCCAGCGCGACGGATAGACCATCTCTTCGCCGCTCCACTCGCCCGCGAACACGGCAAGCTTGCGATGCTCTTCCAGTGGCGTCGGTGCGGCGAGGTGGTCCTCGGCCATCGGCTTAGCCTCCCTTCACGGCCTTGACGATTTTCTGCGCGGCATCGTCGAGATCGTCCGCCGGCAGCACGTTGAGGCCACTTTCCCGGATGATCTTCTTGCCGGCATCGACATTGGTGCCTTCCAGACGCACCACCAGCGGCACCTTCAATCCGGCTTCCTTCACCGCGGCGACCACGCCCTCGGCGATGATGTCGCATTTCATGATGCCGCCGAAGATATTGACCAGAATGCCCTTCACGTTGGGATCGGCGGTGATGATCTTGAATGCGGCGGTGACCTTGGTCTTGTCGGCGCCGCCGCCGACGTCGAGGAAATTCGCCGGCGCCATACCGTAGAGCTTGATGATGTCCATCGTCGCCATCGCAAGGCCGGCGCCGTTGACCATGCACCCGATATTGCCGTCGAGGGTGACGTAGTTGAGGTCGTATTTGGAGGCTTCGATTTCCTTGGCGTCTTCCTCGGTCACGTCGCGCAGCGCCACCACGTCGGGATGCCGATAGAGCGCGTTGCCGTCAAACGTCACCTTGGCGTCGAGCACCCGCAGGTCGCCCTGCTTGGTGACAACCAGCGGATTGATTTCCAGCATCGCCATGTCCTTGGCGACGAAAGCGGCATAGAGCTGCGCCACCAGTTTTTCCGCCTGCTTGGCGAGGTCGCCGGTCAGGTTCAACGCCTTGGCGACGGTGCGGCCGTGATGCGCCATGATGCCGGTGGCCGGATCGACCGAGAACGTCACGATCTTTTCCGGTGTATGATGCGCGACGTCCTCGATGTTGACGCCGCCTTCGGTGGAGACCACGAACGACACTTCGGAGGTTTCGCGGTTGACCAGGATCGAGAGATAGAACTCCTTGTCGATGTCGGAGCCTTCCTCGATGTAGAGCCGGTTGACCTGCTTGCCGTGCGGGCCGGTCTGCACCGTGACCAAGGTCGCGCCGAGCATCTGCTTGGCGAATTCATTGACCTCGGCGACCGATTTGGCGATGCGGACGCCGCCCTTGTCACCGGCCGAGGCTTCCTTGAACTTGCCCTTGCCGCGGCCGCCAGCGTGGATCTGGCTCTTCACCACCCAGATCGGGCCGCCAAGCGTTTTCGCGGCCGCGTCGGAATCGGCGGCCCGGAGCACCGGCACACCCTTCGAAATCGGCACGCCGAATTCGTGCAGCAGCGCCTTGGCCTGGTATTCATGGATATTCATTGGACGGCCCCCGGAAACCCTAAACGATCAATGCGGATGGGATGCGATCAGCGGCCGAGCAAGTCCGGCGCGATCTTCTTGCAGGCATCGACCAGACCCTGCACCGCGCCGACCGACTTGTCGAATGCCTCGCGGTCCTTGCCGGCCAGTTCGATCTCGACAATACGCTCGACCCCCTTGGACCCGATCACGACGGGCACGCCGACATACATGTCCTTGACGCCATATTCGCCATTGAGATAGGCGGCACACGGCATCACGCGCTTCTTGTCGCGCAGATAGCTCTCGGCCATCGCAATCGCGGAGGCCGCCGGCGCGTAGAACGCCGAACCGGTCTTCAACAGGTTGACGATCTCGGCCCCGCCATTGCGGGTGCGATCGACGATCTCGTCGATCCGCGCCTGCGAGGTCCAGCCCATCTTCACGAGGTCGGGCAGCGGAATGCCGGCCACCGTGGAATATCGCACCAGCGGCACCATGGTGTCGCCATGGCCGCCGAGCACAAAGGCGGTGACGTCTTCGACCGAGACGTTGAATTCATCGGCGAGGAAATAGCGGAAGCGCGAGGAATCCAGCACGCCCGCCATGCCCACCACCTTCTTGTGCGGCATGCCCGAGGCCTTCTGCAGCGCCCAGACCATGGCGTCGAGCGGATTGGTGATGCAGATGACGAAAGCGTCCGGCGCATATTTCTTGATGCCGGCGCCGACCTGCTCCATCACCTTGAGATTGATGCTCAGGAGATCGTCGCGGCTCATGCCGGGCTTGCGCGGCACGCCGGCGGTGACGATGCAGACCTTGGCATTGTCGAGCGCCTCATAGGAATTGGCGCCGGTGAAATGCGCATCGAACCCGTCGACCGGGGAAGATTGGGCGATATCGAGCGACTTGCCCTGTGGCACGCCCTCGGCGATATCGAACATCACGACATCGCCCAGTTCCTTCAGGCCGATGAGGTGAGCCAACGTTCCGCCGATCTGACCGGAGCCAATCAAAGCAATCTTGTCGCGCGCCATGGGAATCTGTCCTTTGAACACAAAGAAAGAAGGAGGGTGGAAGGAAGCTGAATGGCTGGTTATCCCTTTCGAACGACCCGTTCAAGTCGGGCCGTGCCCAATTGTCGGCACTGCCTCGATTTCGATCAGGCCGTCAGGTCTCTACCAACCCCGTGCTGGAGCCGCTCGCCGCGGAATCCTTGCGGCCGTGGGGTAGCGCCAGGTAGGATTCCGAACTCATCTCGATCAGCCGCGACGACGTGCGCTTGAACTCGTTGGCCTCATAGCCCTCGGTCGCACGATACAGCGACACCGGATCGGTCTCCGCCGACGCCATCAGTTTCACGGCATTGTCATACAGCGTGTCGATCAGGGCGATGAACCGCTTGGCGGCGTTGCGCTCGGGATAATCCATGACCGGAATGCGATCGATCAGAATGGTGTGATAGTCATGCGCGAGCCGCAGGTAATCCGATGCGGCGAGCGGCTTCTCACAAATATCGGCGAACGAAAATCGCGCCACGCCACGCGCCGAGCACGGCACGTGCAGAACGCGGCCCTTGATCGGGATGTCGCGCGGCTTGCACAGCGCATTGCCGGTCATCTTGAACCACGCTTTGTCGAGCGCGGCAGCGGCAGCCGCATCCGCCGGCACCAGCCACATTTTCACGCCCGCCAGCTTCTCCAGCCGGAAATCGGTGCGCGCATCGAGCCGCAGCACATCCATGTGATCGGAGATCTGCGCGATGAACGGCAAGAACAGCGCCCGGTTCAGGCCTCCCTTGTAGAGATCGTCGGGTGCTACGTTGGATGTAGCCACCACGACGGTGCCGAGTTCGAACAGCTTGGCGAACAGCCGTCCGAGGATCATCGCGTCCGCGATGTCGGTGACATGAAATTCGTCAAAACATAACAGCCAGGCCTGGTCGAAAATCGACGTGGCGGTGAGCGCGATCACATCGCCATCGGCGATCTCGCCGCGCGCGATATCCTGACGAAAGCCATGGATCCGTTCGTGCACCTCGGCCATGAATTCGTGGAAATGCGCGCGGCGTTTGTGCTCGACTGGACTCTGCTGAAAAAACACGTCCATCAGCATGGTCTTGCCGCGCCCAACCTCGCCATGAATATAGAGACCGCGTGGCGGTACCTCGTCCTTGTCGGCAAACAGCCGGCCGAACAGGCCCTGCTTGCGCACCGGCTTGTAGCTTGCGAGCCGCTGCTCAAGCGCGGCAAAGGCCTCCACGGCGCGTGCCTGCGCGGAATCGGGCTCAATCGCGCCGGAGGAGACGAGGGCCTGGTAATGGGCGTGGAACGAGGCGGGCGGGGTCGACAGCATGACCCACCTTACGGCCCTACTGCCGCGAAAATTGCAAGCCGCGAATTGGTGCAGGGGGCTATGCGCTTTGCGATGTCCCGGACGCGGTGCAACGTCCTTCACGGTGCCGCAGAGCCGGATCCAAGGAAAACCACGTTGTCATGGTCCCGGATCAGCAGTGCACCGCTCACGCGCTCAGCGCGTAGGAATCCTCGACCACATAGGGCCCGCCGCCGGTGGAGGCCCGGGACGAGAACAGCACGAACCGCGAGGCTGTGAACACCCGGGTCGGAAAATAGCCGCGCACCGACAGGTAGTCGGCGACATCCTGATTGGAGGCGTCGCGCAGCCGCGCCAGCGTCACATGCGGGGTGAATTTCCGCCCCTCCGGGTCAAGCCCGATGCGCTGCATCAGGCGTTCGAGTTCGGCCTGCAATTCGATCAGCGGCCGGCTCGGCACCACCTGGGCCACCACCGCGCGCGGCTTTTTTCCGCCGAAGCTCGACAGGCCCTGCAGCGCTACCTCGAACGGCTTGCGATTGACCCGAACCAGCAGCGAGGCGATCTCGTTCGCCGCGACGCCATCGATATCGCCGATGAAGCGCAAGGTGACATGATAATTTTCGGGGTCGATCCAGCGCGCGCCCGGCAGGCCGCCACGCATATTGGAAAGCGTCTGGCCGATTTCGGCCGGAATTTCCAGTCCAGTAAACAAACGCGGCATCGCAAAACTCCCGATGCTGAGGCATGATCCCGGAAAGATCTTGCCCTGTAACAAACCCGGCAACGAATCACCGATGCTGATTTCTACCGTACTTATGTGACTCTGCGAAGCATCCGCGACCTTCGAACGACGACAGCGCCGGGAAAACACCGTGTCAGGGTCATCGCTGCCCTTTTTTCAACTCCGTTGCCCGGGTAACGCGCCAAGAAATGCCTGCACCGTGGGCAAGATGTTTTTAACGATCACATCAACTCCCTCCTCCGTCGGGTGCAAGCCGTCCGTCTGGTTGAGCTTGGCATCGCTTGCGACGCCCTCAAGGAAAAACGGATACAGCGGCACCCCGAACGATTTCGAAAGATCCGGATAGATAGTGTTGAAGCGGGCGGCATAATCGCTGCCGTAATTCGGTGGCGCGAGCATTCCGCACAGCAGGACCGCGATCTTGCGCGCCTTCAGCCGGGTCAGGATGTCCGAAAGCGCTTCGCGGGTGATCTTGGGATCGATGCCGCGCAACGCATCGTTGGCGCCAAGCTCGACGATGACAGCCTCAGTCCCTTCGGGCACCGACCAGTCGAGCCGGTCACGGCCACCGGAACTGGTATCGCCGGAGACCCCGGCGTTGATCATGTCTACATCTATCCCATTGGATTTCAACGCTTTTTGGAGCTGCGCCGGGAAGGCTGCGGGTCCCGGCAGGCCATAGCCCGCGGTTAGCGAATCGCCCAGCATGACCAGCTTGATCGGCTTCGCGCCGTGGCCCTCGGGCGTTTGCGCCCCGGCCGGTGGCGCGATCGCCAGTTCCCCGGCGAGGCCCAAAAACAGCAGGCCCAACACGAGCATGTGCACGAACATCCGCCGCTGCCCCTCGACCGGGGCGGCGGAAGTGCCATATGACCGAGCCATGGACAGTCTCATCGAACCCTCGTCATTGGCCGGCCTCGAGCCGGACAGCATCGCAATCTCGAACGTCAATCTCTCGCTCGGCGCGGGCGCCGCCCGCGTTCACATCCTCAAGGATATCAGCCTGCGCGTGGCGTCGGGGGAAGCAATCGGCCTGATCGGACCGTCAGGCTCGGGCAAATCCACCTTGCTAATGGTGATGGCGGGACTGGAGCGTCCCGACAGCGGAGAAGTGGTGGTCAACGGTACCCCTTTCAATGCCCTCGACGAGGACGCGCTGGCGCGCTTCCGCGGCCGCCAGGTCGGCATCGTGTTCCAGTCGTTCCACCTGATCCCGACCATGACAGCGCTGGAAAATGTCGCGGTGCCGCTGGAACTGGCGGGCAATCCCGATGCCTCGCGGCGCGCGGCGCAGGAATTGACATCGGTCGGCCTCGGCGACCGCCTGCATCACTACCCCACGCAATTGTCCGGCGGAGAGCAGCAGCGCGTGGCCCTTGCCCGCGCGCTGGCGCCCGATCCCGCCATCCTGGTGGCGGATGAGCCCACCGGAAATCTCGACGAAGCCACCGGCAAGCAGATCGTCGATCTCTTGTTCACCAAACACACCGAGCGCGGCATGACGCTGGTGCTGGTGACCCACGACACCTCGCTGGCGCAACGCTGCGATCGGGTGGTGCGGCTGCGCTCAGGCCGGATCGATGGCCAGTCGGCGGATCGCATCACCGCGCCATGACCCTCATCGCCGAACCGATCCCTGGCAAACGCGCGGCATGGCTTGCGCTGCGCTTTGCCTTGCGCGAATTGCGCGGGGGTTTGCGCGGCTTCTACGTTTTCATTGCCTGCATCGCCCTCGGCGTGATGGCGATCGCCGGTGTCGGCTCGGTCGCGGCCAGCCTCAGCGAGGGACTGGCGCGCGAGGGCCGCACCCTGCTCGGCGGCGACGCCGCCTTCTCCTTGATGCAGCGTGAAGCCAAACCTGACGAAATTGCGTTTCTACGTTCCCGCGGCGAGGTATCGGTAGCGGCGACGTTGCGCGCCATGGCCCGCACCGGCGATGGCCGGCTCGCCTTGGTCGAACTCAAGGCGGTGGACAGCACCTATCCCATGCTCGGCGCATTGACGCTCGATCCGACGATGCCGACGACCGAGATGCTGGCCGAGCGCAAGACCCTCTCGCCAAGACCCTTCTCGACAAGACCCTTCTCGACAAGGCGATTCGCCGCAAGGCAACTCTCAACACGATACCGGGGCCGTGTTCGGCGCGGCCGCTGATTCAACCCTGCTGGCGCGGCTCGATCTCAAGATCGGCGACCGCGTCACCATCGGCAATGCGAGCTTTCAAATTCGCAGCGTGGTCAGCGCCGAGCCCGACAAGCTCGCCGGCGGGGTCGGCTTCGGCCCGCGGTTCCTGGTCAGCGAGGCCGGCTTGCGCGCGACCGGGTTGTTGCAACCCGGCAGCCTGGTGCACTGGATCTATCGGGTAAAGCTGCCGGACCACGCGGCCAATGATCGAGCGGTAACTGCGCTGGTCAACGATGCGAGAAATGCGGCGCCGCAGGCCGGCTGGGAAATCCGCTCCCGCGACAATGCTTCGCCGCAGCTCGAACGCACCATCAGCCGCTTCACCCAGTTCCTCACACTGGTCGGGCTTGCCGCGCTGCTGGTCGGTGGCGTCGGCGTCGCCAACGCCGTCAAAAGCCACATCGATCGCCGCCGCGACGTGATCGCGGCGTTCAAGGCGCTGGGCGCCACCGGCGGCGACGTCTTCACCATCTATCTCACGCAAGTGATCGTGCTCGCCGTGGTCGGCTCGGTGATCGGGCTTGCCGCCGGCGCGGCACTGCCGTTCATCGTCGCCGGCGTGTTCGGCAAGCTGCTGCCGTTGCCGGTGGTGCCGGCGCTGCATCCCGATGCGCTGTTGCTGTCATTGGTCTATGGCTTGTTGACCGCGCTTGCCTTCGGACTGTGGCCGCTCGGCCGGGTGCATGATGTGCCGGTCGCGGCATTGTTCCGCGAAGCGGTGACCAGCGAATGGCACCGCCCGCGCTGGCGCTATCTCGCCTTGATGGCCGCGGTGATCGCGTTGCTGGTCGCGGTGGCGATCGGGCTCGCCTACGACAAGCGGGTCGCGGCGGTATTCGTCGCTTCCTCGATCGTGGTGTTTGCGCTGTTGCGCGGCATCGCCGCTATCCTGATGGCGGTGGCGCGCCGCCTGCCGCGCACCCGCATCACCATGCTGCGGCTGGCGATCGCGAACATCCACCGGCCGGGCGCGTTGACCCCGTCGGTGGTGATGTCGCTCGGCCTCGGTCTCGCCGTGCTGGTCACGATCACGCAGATCGATGGCAATCTGCGGCGGCAATTCCTGGCCGCCCTGCCCGACCGCGCGCCGTCATTCTATTTCATCGATATTCCGAGCACCGAAGCCGACCGCTTTGCCGCGTTCCTCAAAGCGACCACGCCGCAATCGACCGTCGATGACGTGGCGATGCTGCGCGGACGCATCGTCGCCGCCCGCGGGGTCAAGGCGGAAGACCTCAAGCCTTCGACCGACGCCGAATGGGTGCTGCAGAGCGACCGCGGCCTGACTTCCGCCAGCGAAGTCCCCAAGGGCTCGAAGATTGTCGAGGGCAAATGGTGGGATGCGAATTATGACGGGCCGCCGCTGGTGTCGATCGAGAAGAAGATCGCCGACGGGCTCAAGCTCAAGATCGGCGACGAGATCGTCGTCAATGTGCTCGGCCGTGATATTCCGGCCACCATCAGCAACATGCGCACGGTGGATTGGCAGAGCCTCGGCATGAATTTCGTGCTGGTGTTCTCCCCCAACGCCTTCAAGGGCGCGCCGCACACCCATGTCGCGACGCTGACCGAGACCCACCCGGACCCCAGCGGCGACGCCCGGATCATCAAATCGGTGGCCGACGCATTTCCGATGGTGACGAGCGTGCGGGTCCGCGAGGCGCTGGACACCATCGGCGCCGTGGTCACCAACCTGGTGCTGGCGATCCGCGGCGCCAGCGCGGTGACGTTGATTTCCGCGGTACTGGTGCTGGGCGGAGCGCTCGCCGCCGGTCATCGCCATCGGGTCTATGATGCTGTCATTCTCAAGACCCTGGGCGCCACGCGGGCGCGGCTGCTCGGCGCCTATGCGCTGGAATATCTGATGATCGGCTTTGCCACCGCGATTTTCGGCGTGATCGCAGGCTCGGTCGCGGCCTGGCTGATCGTGACCCGGCTGATGACGCTGAGCTTCATCTGGCAGGCCGGCAGCGCCACCGTCGTGGTGGCGGTGGCGCTGATCGCCACCGTGGGACTGGGACTTGCCGGCACGTTGCTGGCCCTGAACCAGAAGCCGGCTACGGTGCTGCGGAACTTGTGACACAAATTGAAACAATCGGCGCCGCAGCGTGAGGGCGTATTCACCTGAAATCTCGCCTGCGGAGCGACATTCAGCCGCGCATGGAAGCTTGCAGGGAATGTGCTAGTTTCCCACATACCAGTCAGGCTCGGACGCCAGCTTGATGACTTAAAATTAATGTCAGCAAATGGCGGTATCTGGGATAGCTTTCTGCACCGGCGTCGCGAACCCTTTGCGCACTGCCGGACAAACAACGGGAATTCGACCATGTCGGACCTAGACCGCAACTACGCTTCTCCTTTCGGCCGGGCCGCCGGGCGCACTGACGCCGCGGCCGTCGACGCCGGTCTGCGCGCCTACATGCTGCGCATCTACAATTACATGAGCATCGGCCTCGCCATTACCGGCCTCGCTGCGCTCGGCATCTATATGGCGGCGGTGACGACGGATCCGGCCGGCGGCGCTGCCAAGATCGGCAATGCCTTCCTGACGCCGTTCGGTTACGCGATGTTCGTCAGCCCGCTGAAATGGCTGTTCATGCTGGCGCCGCTGGCGATGGTGTTCGTTATCTCCGCCGGCATCAACCGGCTGCGGCCGGCGACGGCCCAGATGCTGTTCTGGGTGTTCTCGGCGCTAATGGGCATTTCGCTGTCGTCGATCTTCCTGGTGTATACGCACACCTCGATCGTGCGGGTGTTCTTCATCACCGCGGCATCGTTCGGCGCGCTAAGCCTGTATGGCTACACTACCAAGCGTGACATGACCGGTATGGGCTCGTTCCTGATCATGGGCCTGTTCGGCATCATCATCGCAAGCGTGGTCAATATCTTCGTTGCCAGCTCGATGCTGCAGTTCATCGTGTCGGTGGTCGGCGTGCTGGTGTTTGCCGGCCTCACCGCCTGGGATACCCAGCGGCTGAAGAACGATTACATCTACGGCTACGCCTCGCAGGGCGGCGACGTGGCGGAGCGGGCTGCGATCACCGGCGCATTGTCGCTCTATTTGAACTTCATCAACCTGTTCACGCTGCTCCTGCAATTGCTCGGCCAGCGCGACTGATCGCCCGCGCCATAGCGGATGGTTCGAGCCCCGGCCTTGCGGCCGGGGCTTTTCTTTTGGAACGGACAAAAATAGTCTCCGCGCCATGTCCGCTGCCGAAATCAGACCTGCCGCCGCCGCCGACCTGTCAGCCATTACCGAGATCTACGGCCACGCGGTCCGCTACGGCACCGCGACCTTCGAGTTGATCCCGCCCGATCTGGCCGAGATGACACGGCGTTTTGGCGTGTTGATGGGCGGCGGCTTTCCCTATCTGGTCGCCGTGCTCGAAGGCCAGGTAGTCGGATACGCCTATGCCGGCGCCTACCGGCCGCGGCCGGCCTATCGCTTCACCGTTGAGAATTCGGTCTATCTGCAACCTGCGATTCACCGGCGCGGGATCGGTATGCAATTGCTGCAAAGACTGATTGCCGAATCCGAGGCGCGCGGCTATCGGCAGATGATCGCGGTGATCGGAGATTCCGCCAACGCCGGATCGGTCGGCGTGCATACCCGGACCGGATTCCGGCTGATCGGGACGCATCCCGATGTCGGCTTCAAGTTCGGTCGCTGGCTCGACACCGTGATGATGCAGCGGTCGCTGGGCGATGGCGGGAGCACGTTGCCGGCCGAACACGGCACCCAATATTAATTAAATTCGTTTTCAGGGGCGGCTCAAACGGATCGCGCGAATGCGCGCCCGATGGCAGGCTCCAAGCCGAACCCGGAATCTCGCGCGGCAAAAAAATTCAATAACTCTGGATTCCGGATCCAGCGCTGCCCGCTGGTCCCGAATGACAAGCAACGGGGCGGCTAGACCACCGACAGCTTGCGGTCGATCACCAGCAGCACGCGGTCAAGTTCGTGGCCGCGGCGCAGGATCAGCCCGGTCGCCGAGATCACGCTGTAGATCCCCTGCTTGCGCGCCAGCCTCGGATCTTTTTCGATTCGGTAGATCGGAACTTCGGAAGCGCGGCGGAACACCGAAAACACCGCGCGGTCTTTCAGAAAATCGATGGCGTAGTCGCGCCACTCGCCGTCGGCGACCATGCGCCCGTACAAATTCAAGATACGGTTGAGTTCGACGCGATTGAACGTCACACGGCTCGGCAACGGCCCCGCAGCGGCAATGCGCGCCGCTGCGCGATTCTCGCTTGGATCGGCTTCCTCCGGCATCAAACTCATGGAGCGCCTCCTGCTGTCATTTCGGTGACATGATCGCGCCAACTGCGCACGGCTGCAAGAGGGTGGTGGCGGGCGCGTTCGAATTAGTGCGCGACGGAGGATCGCAACCTCTGATCAAGCGGGAAATATACCGTCACGGGATCGTTAGCGGAATCATAATACCGCCCAATTTCCGCCTATCGACCGCCCTTCTGGATTGCGACAAGGGAATCCTGCGTTGGCCCGGTCCTTTCGGCACCGGATTCCTCAGCCCCCAGCCCCCCGGGGTCGTCAGGATCGGGCCTGTTCGCAAGACCCCAATACTGGGCCAACGAGAGTTGGTCCTTTTTCTTTTTGGGCTTTCTTGCTGGGCTCGTGTTTCCGTTTGGCCTTGCGAACCGCAAACTGGCCTCACGAAACAAAAAGTACCGGTGAGATCAATCAGAGCCTTTTCCGTTCCGACTGAATCGGAACGGAGGCTCTACTCATTTATTTGACGCGTTTTCTTCACGCGAACCGGTTTCCACTTCGCTCAAAAACGCTTTAATGCAGCGACGTATATGCCGCGCCCAGCATCGGGCCGGGCCTGTCGCGACTGCCGTCCTGGATATAGACCACAGCGGCATCAATTCCCTCGCGGGAGATATTTTCCAGCGGCACCGTCCAGCTCCCGGAGCTGCCGTTCCAGTCGCCGACCTTCAACAGGTTACGCACCACATTGTAGTAGGTGACTTCGCGGCCGCGATTCTCGCCGCGGCCAATGGCAATCGGCACCGCTTTCGAGATCGAACCGATCCAGATTTCGCCGTGCATCGCGGCAGGACCCTTGCTGGAGGCCGCGACCGCAACATTGATTTGCTTGCCGGTCAGCGTCATCGAAACCGGCACCGACATCACACCGTCGACTTTTTTGGTATCGCCGATTGCGCCTTCGATGCCGGCGCGATCGCTGCCGATCACATGCACCGACCCGTTGACGACCACTTGCGGCGTGTAGACTTCGCGATCGCCGCGCATCCGCGAATAGGCTTTCTGACGGGCGCTGAAGCGCGCATCCGCCAGCGTGTCTTTCCAGCCGAGATAATCCCAGTAGTCGATCGGCATGCTCAACGCGACGATCGATGGATCCTTGGCGAGTTCACCCATGATCTCGTCGGCCGCGGGGCATGACGAGCAGCCTTGCGACGTGAAAAGTTCGACCACCGCGCGCGGATCGGCCAGGGCTGGACGGACGATCGCTACAATGGCGCAGACGCCAAGCGCACCCGACCACCGCGAAATACAATTATAGGCCATCATCGCTGTCATACTGGAAACCGGGAGACTTTCGCGCCGCTGCCGTGATTGCATCTGCCCCGCGGCACCCGAGCGCGCCGGCCTTCGAACGCAGAAGGCGACCCTTCATAGGCCGCCTCCCCTTCACTCGCCACTCACTTCGCGGTGAGGCACCGACCACAATTCGCATCAGGCGGCCAGCTTGCGCAGCACGTAATGCAGAATGCCCCCGTTTCGATAGTATTCGAGTTCGTCGAGCGTATCGATGCGGCACAGCAACGAGACGCGCTGCAGCGAGCCATCGCCGCTCACGATCTCCGCCGTCAGC
Source organism: uncultured Pseudomonadota bacterium (assembly GCA_963727225.1). Lineage (GTDB taxonomy): Bacteria > Pseudomonadota > Alphaproteobacteria > Rhizobiales > Xanthobacteraceae > Bradyrhizobium. The sequence continues at coordinate 109,711 of CAVSFN010000019.1, forward strand.
TTCTGGCGTGGTTTCAGATCGCCCTGCAGGCCGCGAATCGTCACCTTCTCATCGCCCTTCAGCCCGATCGACTGCCAGGACGCGCCCTCCTCGAACGTCAGCGGCAACACGCCCATACCGACCAGATTGGAGCGGTGGATGCGTTCGAAGCTCTGGCAAATCACGGCGCGGACGCCGAGCAGCCGCGTTCCCTTCGCGGCCCAGTCGCGCGATGAGCCGTTGCCGTATTCGGCGCCGGCGAAAACCACCAGCGGCACCTTCTCGGCCTGATACTTCATCGCGGCATCGTAGATCGACATCTGCTCGCCATCGGGCCAATGCTTGGTCAGGCCGCCTTCGGGGATGTTGCCGTCGGCGCCCTTCAGCATGAAGTTCTTGATCCGAATATTGGCGAAGGTGCCGCGCATCATGACTTCATGATTGCCGCGCCGGGTGCCGTATTGATTGAAATCGGCCGGGCGCACCTGGTGCTCGGAGAGATATTTCCCCGCCGGCGACGTCAGCTTGATCGCACCGGCCGGCGAGATGTGGTCGGTGGTGATCTTGTCGCCGAAGATTGCCAGAATGCGCGCGTCGACGACATCGACAATCGGTTCCGGCTCTTTCTTCATGCCTTCGAAGTAAGGCGGGTTCTGAACGTAGGTCGAGCTCATGTTCCAGCGATAGGTTTCGCTCTCGACGGTCTTGATCTTGCGCCAGTTGGTGTCGCCCTTGAACACATCGGCGTAACGCTTCTTGAAGATCGCCGCGGTGACGAACTTCTTCATCAACGCGTTGATCTCCTTGGTCGTCGGCCAGATGTCCTTCAGGTAAACCGGCTTGCCGTCCCTGCCGTTGCCGAGGGGCTCGACCGCGAGATTTTTCGTCACCGTTCCGGCCAGCGCATAGGCCACCACCAGCGGCGGCGAAGCCAGATAATTGGCCTGCACGTCCGGGCTGACGCGGCCTTCGAAGTTGCGATTGCCCGACAGCACCGCGGCGCCGATGATGCCGTTATCGTTGATCGACTTCGAAATCTCTTCCGGCAGCGGTCCGGAATTACCGATGCAGGTGGTGCAGCCGAAGCCGACCAGATTGAAGCCGACCTTGTCGAGATCAAGCTGCAGTCCGGAATTGGAAAGATACTCCGCGACCACCTGGCTGCCGGGCGCCAGCGAGGTCTTGACCCAGGGCTTTGCGGTAAGGCCCTTGGCGGCGGCATTGCGCGCCAGCAGGCCGGCGCCGATCAGCACGCTCGGATTGGAAGTATTGGTGCACGAGGTGATCGCCGCGATCACCACGTCGCCGTGGCCGAGATCGAAATTGCGATTTTCCACCGGGTAACGCCTGGAGGCGTCGGCGGCTTTCTTGTATTCGCTGGTCATCGCCGCGGCGAAACCCTCCGCGACCGCGGGCAGCGCGACACGCCCCTCGGGCCGTTTCGGGCCGGCCATCGACGGCACCACATCGCCGAGGTCGAGCGTCAGCGTTTCCGTGAAGACCGGATCGGGTGATTTGGCGGATCGAAACAGGCCCTGCGCCTTGGCGTAGGCGGTCACCAGCGCGACCCGATCGGACTTGCGGCCCGAGGTCTTGAGATAATCGATGGTCTCGGAATCGACCGGGAAGAAGCCGCAGGTCGCGCCGTATTCCGGCGCCATGTTGCCGATGGTCGCCTTGTCGGCCACCGAGAGATAATCGAGGCCGGGGCCGAAAAACTCAACGAACTTGCCGACCACGCCCTGCTTGCGCAGCATCTGTGTCACGGTCAGCACCAGGTCGGTGGCGGTAACGCCTTCCTTCAACTGCCCCTTGAGCTTGAAGCCGACCACTTCCGGCAGCAGCATCGACAGCGGCTGGCCCAGCATCGCGGCTTCCGCCTCGATGCCGCCGACGCCCCAGCCGAGCACGGCAAGGCCGTTGACCATCGTGGTGTGCGAATCAGTACCGACCAGCGTGTCCGGATAGGCGACCTCGAAGGTGCCTTTCTTCTTGCCGACCGTCAGCTTCTCCTTCCGGGTCCACACTGTCTGGGCCAGATATTCGAGATTGACCTGATGGCAGATGCCGGTGCCGGGCGGCACCACGGAGAAACTCGAAAACGCCTTCTGGCCCCATTTCAGGAATTCGTAGCGCTCCTGATTCTGCTTATATTCCTCGACCACGTTCTTGCCGAACGCCTTGTTGTCGCCGAAGAAGTTCACGATCACCGAATGATCGATCACGAGATCGACCGGCACCAGCGGATTGATTTTTTCCGCGTCCCCGCCGAGCGCCTGCATGGCGTTGCGCATCGCGGCGAGATCGACCACCGCCGGCACGCCGGTGAAATCCTGCATCAGCACCCGCGCCGGGCGGAAAGCGATTTCATGTTCGAGCTTGCGCTTCTTGAGCCACTTCGCAACCGCCAGGATGTCCGCCTTCTTGACGGTGCGGTCGTCTTCGTTGCGCAGCAGGTTTTCCAGCAGCACCTTCATGCAATAGGGCAGCTTGGAAATTCCCTTCAGACCGTTCTTCTCGGCGGCCGGCAGGCTGTAATAGACATAGGTCTTGCTGCCGACCTTGAGGGTCTTCCGGCATTTGAAGCTGTCGAGCGAGGTCATGTGAGGCAATCCCAATTCATCGTTGTCCCCGGCAAGGGTATCCAAACACCGTCAGCGAGGCTTAGCCTGATGGCTTGCAGCCGCGGATTGTGTGCTGCATCAAGTTCCGGCTTATAGAACCTTTTAGAATCTTTCCAGTGGCATCGCCACAGCGACAACCGTGCCGCAGCAATGCGGTATCCATTATTCTGGAAGGCCACGGAAGGGCAAATGCGGCTCCTGGGACGCGGCGTCAAATGCGTGCGGGGCGGCCGGGAGGTGTTCTCGGAGCTCGATTTTACAGCCGCTTCCGGCGAGGCGCTGGCCGTTACCGGACCCAACGGATCGGGCAAAACCTCGCTGTTGCGGATCGTCGCCGGCCTGCTGACATTGGCCGCCGGATCGATCGGCCTTGAGGACGGCGATCGGGAACTGACGGTGGCCGAACAGGCCCATTATCTCGGTCATCGCGATGCGATGAAACCCGCACTGAGCGTGCTGGAAAACCTGGTGTTCTGGCGGGATTTTCTGGGCGGCGAGGCGTTGAATGCCGCCGAAAGCCTGGTCGCGGTCGGGCTCGATCACGCCGCGCATTTGCCGGCGGCGTATCTGTCGGCCGGACAGCGCCGGCGGCTCTCGATCGCCCGGCTGCTCGTGGTGCGACGGCCGATCTGGCTATTGGATGAGCCGACCTCGGCGCTCGATACTGCCGGCCAGAGCCTGTTTGCCACCCTGATGCACGATCATCTCGCGCGCGGCGGCCTGATCATCGCCGCAACCCACGCCCCGTTGGGGATGGAAGCAAAGGAACTGCGGATCGGGGGCGGCGTGACATGACCGCCCTCATCGCACTGATTCGACGGGACATCCGAATCGCGCTGCGCGTCGGCGGCGGTGCGCTGATCGGCGTGCTGTTCTTTCTCATCGTGGTCGTGCTGATGCCATTCGCACTCGGGCCCGATCTTGCCTTGCTGGCGCGGCTCGGTCCGGCGCTTCTCTGGCTCGGCGCCCTGCTCGCAAGCCTGCTCACGCTTGACCGGCTGTTCATGGCCGATCATGAGGACGGGTCGCTCGATCTCATCGTCATGAGCCGGACGCCGCTGGAATTGACCTGTGCTGCGAAAGCACTGGCGCACTGGCTGGCCGCGGGATTGCCGCTGATTATCGCCACGCCGGTCTTGGGACTGTTGCTGAATCTCGACGCCGGCTCGACTTCGGCCGTTGCCTTGACGCTGCTGGCAGGCACGCCGGCATTGACGTTTACCGGCATGATCGGCGCGGCACTGGCGGTGACACTGCATCGCGGCGGATTGCTGCTGGCGGTGCTGGTGCTGCCGCTGTCGATCCCGGTACTGATTTTCGGCGTCGCCGCGTCGGAGGCGGCGATCTCTGGACCGTTGTCGTTCGGCACCCCGTTTTCGATCCTGTGCGCGCTGTCGCTGATCAGCTTCGTGATCGGACCGTTCGCCGCCGCCGCGAGCCTGCGGCACGGCCTGGATTGAATGCGGAACCGATGCCGATCAACTCTGGCTGAGACCAAATGAAACAGCACAAGCCGCATTGTCTGCCAGAGCCGCAGCGACTATCAGGGACGCCATGACGCTGATCGATCTCGCCAACCCGACCCGGTTCCTGACGCTGACCGCGCGGCTGTTGCCGTGGCTTGCCGCTGCCACTGCTGTTCTGCTGCTGATCGGCCTCTATCAATCGGCCATGGCGCCCGACGATTACCAGCAGGGTGCCACCGTCAAGATCATGTTCATCCATGTGCCGAATGCCTGGCTGTCGATGTTCGTCTGGGGCGTGATGAGCTTCGCCGCACTGGGCACGCTGGTGTGGCGGCATCCGCTGGCGGATGTCGCAGCCAAGGCCGCCGCCCCGATCGGCGCGGCCTTTACGTTTCTGGCACTGGTCACGGGATCGCTGTGGGGACGCCCGATGTGGGGCACCTATTGGGAATGGGATGCGCGGTTGACCTCGGTGCTGATCCTGTTTCTGATGTATCTCGGCCTGATGGCGCTGTGGCGCGCAGTGGAAGATCCGTCACGGGCCGCGCGCGCCGCGGCGGTCCTGACGCTGGTGGGCGCCATCAACCTGCCGATCATCAAATTCTCGGTGGACTGGTGGAATACGCTGCATCAGCCGGCCTCGGTGCTGCGGATGGGCGGCTCCACGCTCGACCGTGCGTTTTTGGTTCCGCTGCTGGTGATGGCACTGGCGTTTTCGCTGTTGTTCGTCACGCTGCATCTGGCAGCGATGCGCAACGAAATCCTGCGGCGCCGGGTGCGCGCATTGCAATTGATGCAGGTGGCGCAAGTGACGCAATCAAGCCAGCGTTCGGCGTGACGGCGATGTCGCTCGGTCCCTATGCGTCCTTCATCGTGACATCCTACGCGCTGGCAACAGCCGTGGTGCTGATCCTGATTGTCTGGATCGTGATCGATTATCGCCGCCAGAAGCAACGCCTGCGCGAACTCGAGGCCAGCGGCGTGGTTCGGCGCTCCGGGCGCAGCGCGGCGGACATCCAATGAGCGATCCCCATTCATCAGATCCCATGACATCGCTGCCCGAGACATCGGGCCGATCCCCGCAACGCCGCTCCTGGCTGATGGCGCTGCCGCTGCTCGCATTCGGTTTGCTGGCCGCGATCTTCTGGTTCCGGCTCGGCGACGGCGATCCATCGAAAATCCCTTCCGCCCTGATCGGTCACCCCGCGCCGCCAACCACGCTGCCGCCGCTGCAGGGTCTGCTCGATAGTGGTGCGCAGATACCCGGGCTCGATCCCGCCATGTTCAAGGGCAAGGTCAGCGTCGTCAACGTCTGGGCGTCATGGTGCGTGCCTTGCCATGACGAAGCGCCGCTGCTGACCGAACTGGCTAAGGACAAGCGGCTGCAGATGGTCGGCATCAACTACAAGGACATGCCGGAGAACGCCCGGCGTTTCCTCGGCCGCTATGGCAATCCGTTCGGCATTGTCGGTGTCGACGGCAACGGCCGCGCCGCGATCGAATGGGGCGTCTATGGCGTGCCGGAGACCTTCATTGTGGGACGCAACGGCACCATCGTTTACAAGATGGTCGGCCCCATCCTGCCTGACAATATCGACACCGTGCTCAGGGTAGAGATCGACAAGGCGCTGAAGGCCGGATCTTGAAGTGAGCGCTGCTCATCGGCTCACCCCTTCGACACATCGCCGGCCTCCGCTTCGCTCACTTCGAGCGAAACCGGCTCGACCTGATAGCGTTTGATCAGCGGCATCTGCGTCAGCGCAAAAATCATCGTCAGCGGCGTCACGCCGAACACCTTGAAGTTCACCCAGAAATCGGTGGTCTGGGTGCGCCAAATGATCTCGTTCAGAATCGCCAGCGCAAAAAAGAACAATGCCCAGCGCAGCGTCAGGCTACGCCACCCCTGCGGCGTGAGATTGAACATCTGATCGAACATGATCTGGATGAAGGAACGGCCGAACAAAAGGCCGCCGCCGAGAACTCCTGCGAACAGGGCGTAGATGATGGTCGGCTTGACCTTGATGAAGGTCTCGTCGTGCAACACCAGCGTCAGCGTGCCGAACACGATGACGATGACGCCGGTGACCAGCGCCATGATCGGCACGTGTCGCGTCACCACATAAGAGGCGATCATCGCCGCCACCACCGCCACCATGAACGCGCCGGTGGCGACGAACAGATGGAATTTGAAGTTGGCGATGAAGAAAATCACCAGCGGCCCAAGTTCGGTCGCGAGCTTGAACAGCGGATGCGGCGTGGTCTTGTCCATTATTCCATTCCGTCGAATTCGTCGCGTTGCCATCCTTCGAGACGGTGCTTCGCACCCCCTCAGGATGAGGATATTGCCTTTGGTCTTCCGTCATCCCAATCCTTCATCTCAAGCAAGCGCGCATCTAGCGTGCGTCTCGAAGGATGAAGCTTATTCAATCCCGGCGATGGCCCGCGCGAAGTCGTGCGCGGTAAACGGCGCAAGATCGTCGATGCCTTCGCCGACGCCAATGAAATGCACCGGCAGTTTGTATTTTTCGGCCAGCGCCACCAGAATTCCGCCGCGCGCCGTGCCGTCGAGTTTTGTCATCACCAGGCCTGTCACGCCTGCGGTACGCTGAAACGCCTCGACCTGCGACAGCGCATTTTGTCCCACCGTGGCGTCGAGCACCAGCAGCACCGCATGCGGCGCCGAAGCGTCGACCTTCTTGACGACGCGAACGACCTTTTCAAGTTCGTTCATCAATTCCGCCTTGTTCTGCAGCCGCCCGGCGGTGTCGATCAGGAGCACGTTGATATCCTGCGCTTTCGCCGCGGTCACCGCATTGAAGGCAAGGCTTGCGGAATCCGAACCCTGCGCGCCCGCAATCACCGGCGATTTGGTGCGATCGCCCCAGATCTTGAGCTGCTCGATCGCAGCGGCGCGAAAGGTGTCGCCGGCGGCCAGCATGACCTTGCGGCCTTCGGCGCTGAACTTGGCCGCCAGCTTGCCGATGGTGGTGGTTTTGCCGGAACCGTTGACGCCGACCACCAGAATGACGAATGGCTGCTGCGCCGGGTCGATCATTAGCGGCTTTGCCACCGGAACCAGGACTTTCTCCACTTCGGCCGCGACCACGGTTTTGACATCATCCGCCGAGATCGCCTTGTCGTATCGGCCGACGCCGACCGCGGCGGCGACGCGTGCGGCGACCTCGGTTCCGAGATCGGCGCGCAGCAGCACGTCCTCGATATCGTCGAGCATCGCGCGGTCGAGTTTGCGCTTGGTGACGAGATCGGCGACCGCGGTTCCGAGCGAACTTGATGTGCGCTTCAGTCCGCCGGACAGCCGCCGCCACCAGCTCAATTTGGTCTTTTCCGGAGGTGTATCGTTCATGTTGGGGGTGTGTTAGCGGTTTCACGCCGTGAGCGAAAGTCTTGACCGATCGATGGATGTTCCCGAATTAACCGCGGAGGAAATTCAGGCGCGCGTGCTTCATCGCGACGGGCTGATGCTGGTGATCGACAAGCCCGCGGGCCTGCCGGTGCATCGCGGCCCCAAGGGCGGCGCCAATCTGGAATCCTCCTTCGACGGGCTGCGGTTTGGGCTGCCGCGCCCGCCGGTTCTCGCCCACCGGCTTGATAAGGACACCTCCGGTTGCCTCGTCCTCGGGCGACATCGCAAGGCGACCGCGTCGCTGGGCCTGCTGTTCAAGCACGGCAAAATTTCAAAGACCTACTGGGCGGTGGTCGAAGGCGGCCCGGTCGAGGATCAAGGCACCATCGACATGCCGCTCGGCCGCCTCAACGCCGAGCGCGGCTGGTGGCAGAAGCCCGATGCGGATGGCCAGCCGGCCACCACCAACTGGAAAGTGCTCGGACGCGGCGATGGCCTCGCCTGGCTCTGCGCTCGAACCGGTCACCGGCCGCACCCATCAATTGCGGGTTCACTGCGCCGCGATGGGCTGGCCGATTGTCGGCGACAACATTTATGGAAACGGTCCCCGCTTCGGCGAACCGAGACTGCACCTGCATTCCCGCGAAATCGGGATTCCGATTTCGAAGAACAAGGACCCGGTGCACGTGGTCGCGCCGGCGCCGGCGCATTTGCATGAACGGCTTCGGGCCTGCGGCTGGAACGGGGAGTGATGGTCAAGCCGGGCGATAACCGCCTGAGATCAAACGCGCCCCGTCATGCCCCGCCATCTTCAGCGTCAGCACCACGCCCGGCGTCTCGCCGCTGATAGCCACCGGCATGAAGTGTTCGGTGCGACCTTGCCTTTTGCTCTCGATCAGAACCCGGCGGGTCGCGCCGATTTCCGAGCTCAGCCGCCTTTGCAAGGCGGCCTCTCCCGCCATCCGCAAGCGCCTGGCCCGTTCCTTGACCTGCTCCCCCGATACAGGCGGCATCCGCGCCGCCGGCGTGCCCGGCCGGCTGGAATAGGGAAACACATGCAGGAATGTCAGATCGCACTCTTCCACCAGATCCAGCGAGCGCGCGAACATCTGCTCGGACTCGGTCGGGAATCCGGCGATGATATCGGCGCCGAGCGCGATATCCGGCCGCAGCCGCCGCACCTGCGCGCAGAATTGAATCGCTTCGCTACGCGAATGCCGCCGCTTCATCCGCTTCAAAATGAGATCGTCGCCGGATTGCAGCGACAGATGCAGATGCGGCATCAGGCGCTCCTCATTCGCGATCACGTCGAAGAGATCGCGATCGACCTCGACCTGATCGATCGAGGAAATCCGCAGCCGCTTCAAATCAGGCACATGCCGCAGGATTTGCTTCGCCAGCAGGCCGAGTTTCGGCGCGCCCGGCAGATCCGCGCCATAACTGGTGAGATCGACACCGGTCAGCACGATCTCGGCGTGGCCGCGCTCGACCAGCGCGCGGACCTGGGACACCACCGCGCCCATCGGCACCGACCGTGAATTGCCGCGGCCATAGGGGATAATGCAGAAGGTGCAGCGGTGATCGCAGCCGTTCTGCACCTGCACGAACACCCGCGGCAGGCCGCGCTGAAAGCCCTCCAGCAGATGCGGCGCCATCTCCTTGACCGCCATGATGTCGGCGACCGCCACCTTTTCGCTTTGCCCGATGCCGAAGCTCCCGGCGGCAGCGAGTGCCGTGCGCGCGGCGCGCCACGCCTCACCGCGCATCTTGTCGTCATTGCCGACGACGCGATCGACCTCGGCCATACGAGCGAACATCCCGGGCTCGGTCTGCGCCGCGCAGCCGGTGACGACGATCCGCGCCGACGGCCGTTCGCGCTTCAGCCGGCGGATCGATTGCCGCGCCTGTGCGACGGCTTCGTTGGTGACCGCGCAGCTATTGATGACGATGGTCTCGGTCAGCCCGGCGCGTTCCGCCTCGCGGGCGATCACTTCGGATTCGAAGGCATTGAGCCGGCAGCCGAAGGTGACGACATCGACGCTCATGTCAGGCGACGCTGGCAAACAAGGCCGGATCGAATTGCCCTTCATACTCAAACGTGGCGGTGCCCGTCATCAGGACATGGTCGTCGCGTTCGCGCCATTCGATGCCGAGTTCGCCGCCGGGCAGCGTTATCTGCACCATGCGATTGGCGCGCCTGAGCCGGGCCGCGGCCACCGCCGTGGCGCAGGCCGCCGAGCCGCAGGCCTTGGTCAGTCCCGCGCCGCGCTCCCAGGTGCGGATCGTAATGTGATCGCGATCGACGATATGGGCGAGAGTGATATTGGCACGCTCGGGAAAAATCGGATGGTTTTCCAGCAATGGCCCGAAGCGGGAAAGGTCATAGGCATTGACGTCGTCGACCCAGAAGATCGCGTGCGGATTGCCCATGCTGACCGCGGACGGCGTGTGCAGCACCGGCGCGTCGATCGGGCCGATCTGCAGTTCGATCGACCGCGTGTCGCGGAACTCTTCTGCGAGCGGAATATCCTGCCAGCCGAATTTCGGCTGCCCCATGTCGACGGTGTAGAGATCGTCGGATGGGCCGCGCCAGCAATTGAGGAGCCCGGCCCGTGTCTCGAAGGTGACTTGGGTCTGGCCGGTTTTCTCGAACAGCCGGCGCGCCACGCAGCGCATGCCGTTGCCGCAGGCAGCAGCTTCGGAGCCGTCATTATTATAGATTCGGATGAAGGCCTCGGTGCCCGCAAGGCGCGGCGGCTGCAGCACCATCAACTGGTCGTAATGCACGCCGCTGGGCGAGGCGACCGCGCGCGCTTCCTCGGCCGTGACAGCGGCCGCCGAATCGCGCAGATCGACCACGACGATGTCGTTGCCGATGCCGTTCATCTTGGCAAACGCATGGTTGGCGAGCGCGCTCATGAAATTTCCCGAATTAGCCTGCCTTATATGGCGAATAATGGCGGATTGGCCAGTGTGGTGATTTTGTGTCGGTATCCGCCGGCCGCGAGAACTACCTGACATGAGCAACCTGAGACGGGACGAAAGCGGGCCTTGCGTGTTAGATTGGCGGCGCTTCGCCGCCGTGATCCGGGACACGAAGGCAAGACGCCGCCGACGAAGACGACGATCGCTGAATGCGACCAAGGAGAATATCATGAATTGCTTCCGCTCTATCCGCCTAGCCATGGTCGCGCTGGTCCCGGCAGCCGCGATCTCGCTAGGCATCGCCAATGCATTGGCGGAATCGCCCGCTGCGACGGCTCCCGCGGCGACACCAGCTCCGGCAGCCAGTCCTCCTGCCGCGCCGGCAAAACCGGCCGCCGCGGAGACCCCCGCTACATCATCGCCGGCTGCAGCGCCCGTTCAGATCGCCGATCCGTTCGGCGAGGAAACCGCGCTGACGCCGAAAGCGGTTGTCGTCCTCAAAGGCAGCGCCAACTGGGATTCAGCGTTCGAAACCCTGATCGGCTCGTTCAAGACGCTGTCAGCGTTGCTTGACAAGCAGGGCATCAAAAGCACCGGCAATCCGCTGATCGTCTACACCTCCACCGACGATACCGGATTTACCTATCTGGCGGAAATTCCGGTCGATCAGGATCCGAAAAACCTGACCAAGGATATGAGCATGGGCAAATCGCCCGATGGCAAGGCGCTGAAGTTCGTCCATCGCGGTTCCTACGACAATATGGACAACACCTATGAGGCCATCACCAATCACCTCGACGACAAGAAGCTCGAGGCCAAGGACACCTTCATCGAGGAATACATCACCGATCCCTTGAAGACGGCGGAGGACAAACTGGTGATCAACGTCTATGTGCCGCTGAAGTGAGACCCATGAAACATCATGCTGTGTTCGTCGCCCCTCTCATGGCGGCCATGCTGCTCGCAACCCCCGCGCTGGCGGAGGCCGAACGCCCGGCCATGATTTCCGTCACCGGCGAAGCCACCGTATCGGTGCCGCCCGATCTGGCGGAGATCGATGGCGGCTTCACCTCGGAGGCCAAAACCGCGCGCGAGGCTTCGGACGCCAATAACACGGCGATGGGCAAGGTGCTGCTGGCGCTGAAGGCCGCCAGCATCGATCCGAAGGATATCCAGACCTCGCGACTGTCCTTGCAGCCGCAAACGCAAAACACGCCGAACCGCTCCGGCCCGCCGTCCATTGTCGGCTACCGCGCCAGCAACCATGTGACGATCCGGCTGCGCGACGTCGCCAAGGTCGCCAGCGTCATCGACATGCTGGTGGGCGCCGGCGCGAACGATATCGGCGGCATCAACTTCATGGTGTCAGCGGCGTCGAAACTTCTCGATGAGGCCCGCGAACAGGCGTTTGCCGATGCCCGCCGCAAGGCCGAGATTTATGCCAGGGCCGCCGGCGTCACGCTTGGCACGCCGCTCAGCATTTCGGAAGGCAATGCGTCGGCACCGGTGTTCCGCAGCAAGATGCCCATGGCGCCCATGGCCGCCGCCGCCCCGGTAATGCAAGGCGAAGAGACGCTGTTCGTCACGGTGAACGTATCCTGGGCCATCAAGCCTTCGTCGTAGCGAGGGGCTCGATCTCCACCACCTGCCCCGGCCTGAGCGTCGCAAAACGCTCTCGCGGAATCTTGGCATCGTCCAGGGCCGCACCGAGTGCGGTGACCGGCGCGTCGATCGCTTCATCGGTGAGCTGGAAGGTGCCGTGATGATGCGCCAGCGCCTGTTGCGCGCCGCAATCGGCCAGTGCCTTCACCGCATCGGATGGGTTCATGTGCTGATCCCGCATGAACCAGCGCGGCTCATAGGCACCGATCGGCAGGATCGCCAATCGAAGCGGACCATGCGCTTGCGCGACGCGGCGGAAATGCACGCCGTCGCCGTAACCTGAATCACACACGATGTAGAGCTTGCCGGCGGCCGTCTCCACCACAAGACTCGCCCAAAGCGCCTTGTTGCGGTCGAACAATCCGCGCGCCGACCAGTGCCGCGTCGGCACCAATGTGACCGCAACGCCATTGCCAAGCTCGACGCGGTCATGCCAGTCGAATGCTTCGGCGCGGATCGCAGAGTCGGCCTCGCGCATCGTGAGGTCGTTGCCGAGCGGCGTGATCACGCGCGGCGAGAATTTCGCTGACAGCCTCGACAACGTCGCGGTGTCGAGATGGTCGTAGTGGCCATGCGACACCAGCACGATATCGATCGAAGGCAGCGCGTCGAACGCGATGCCGGGATCGTTGCGACGTTTCGGTCCGGCCCAGGCCATCGGCGAGGCGCGCTCCGACCACACCGGATCGATCAGGATGTTCAGCCCTGAGGTCTGGATCAGCCAGCTGGCGTGGCCGACAAACGAAAATCGCACCTTGTCGCCGGTTACCCGCGCCGGTGGCGTATCGGCGTAAGGGCTCGGCGCCCGTTCCGGCCAGGCGTGGCGTTGCCGGCCGCCGCCGAATTGCCAGCGCAGCACTTCCCCAAGCGATTTCGGCGTCGCGCCATCTGGATCAAAGAAACGGGTTCCGTCGAAATGATCGGATACCGGACCGGCGTAGGTTTTCATGCGTAAATCCAGAAGGACGGGACGCCGACGACAGTAGCCGCGCCGGCGAGCAGACCGAGAACACCTCGACGGGTCGTTTTCATGCCTGATTGGCCTCAAAACCTGCGTTTCGGCAAGGGGGAACCGACCCGCAAGGCTCACCGAAAATGTCGCTTTTCAGTGACGTTTCTTGACTTTTGGGGGCTGCGGGGGTTTAACCGCCGCCACTCATCGGAAAGACGTTCTTTTCGACCCGCCGCCCGGCCCTTGAGACCGGAGGTCAACGCCCGACAGCGCGATGCGCCCTCGGGCGCAAAAGTGTTTGGAATATCATCTCGACGTTCGGCGCGGAGATGAGGAGATGAAATGAGACGTCATCACCTGCGAAAGCGGGGCATGACGGCAACAAAGTTGGACGAAGGACTACGGAATTGTTCGACAATCTGTCGGAAAAGCTCGGTGGCATTCTCGATCGGCTGACGCGGCGCGGTTCGCTGACGGAAGCCGACGTCGATGCCGCGATGCGCGAGGTGCGCCGCGCGCTGCTCGAGGCGGACGTCTCGCTCGACGTGGTCAGAAGCTTCACCGAAAAAGTCCGCGAGCAGGCGATCGGCGCCACCGTCGTCAAATCGGTCACGCCCGGCCAGATGGTGGTGAAGATCGTTCACGACGAACTGATCGCCACGCTCGGCTCCGACGGCCAGACCATCGACCTCAACGCCGTGCCGCCGGTGGCGATCATGATGGTCGGCCTGCAGGGCTCCGGCAAGACCACCACCACAGCCAAACTGGCGCGCCGCCTGACCCAGCGCGACAAGCGCAAGGTGCTGATGGCCTCGCTCGACATCTATCGTCCGGCGGCGATGGAGCAACTCGCAGTGCTCGGCCGCGATCTCGATATCCAGACCCTGCCGATCGTCGCCGGCCAGAAGCCGGCGCAGATTGCCAAGCGCGCGCTCGAAGCCGCCAAGCTCGGCGGTTACGACGTGGTGCTGCTCGACACCGCCGGGCGCACCACGCTCGACGAAGAGATGATGGCGGAAGCCGCCGAGATCAAAACAACCGCCAACCCGCACGAAGTGCTGCTGGTCGCGGATTCGCTCACCGGTCAGGATGCGGTCAATCTGGCGCGATCCTTTGACGAGCGCGTCGGCCTTACCGGCATCGTGTTGACGCGGGTCGACGGCGACGGCCGCGGTGGCGCCGCGCTGTCGATGCGCGCGGTCACCGGCAAGCCGATCAAGCTGATCGGCACCGGCGAGAAAACCGACGCGCTGGAGGATTTCCACCCGAGCCGGATCGCGGGACGGATTCTCGGCATGGGCGACGTGGTGTCGCTGGTGGAGAAAGCCGCCGCCAACATCGATGCGGAAAAAGCCGCTGTTGTCGCCGAGAAGATGCGCAAGGGTCAGTTCGACCTGTCCGACATGCGCGAGCAATTGCTGCAGATGTCGAACATGGGCGGCATCAGCGGGCTGATGGGCATGATGCCCGGCATCGCGAAAATGAAGAACCAGATCGCCAATGCCGGCCTCGACGACAAGATATTGAAGCGCCAGGTCGCGGTGATCGATTCGATGACGCGCCAGGAACGCAAGAACCCCGACATCCTCAAGGCCAGCCGCAAGAAGCGCATCGCCGCCGGCGCCGGCCTCAAGGTCGAGGAAGTCAACAAGCTCCTCAAGATGCACCGGAACATGGCCGACATGATGAAGGCTATGGGCTCGGGCAAACGCGGCCCGATGGCCGGCATCGCGCAGGCGATGGGGTTCGGCGGCGGCATGCCGTCGCCCGAGCAGATGAAGGCGCTGGCGGAAAAAATGCCCGGCGGTGCAGGGCCGGGAGGAATGCCCGCGCTGCCGAAGGATCTGCCCGCGGGCTTGCGCTCAGGCCTGCCGAACCTGCCCGGACTCACCGGCCTCAGCGGCAAGCCGACCTTGCCGGGGCTGGGTGGCTTTCCCGGTTTGGGGAAGAAGAAATGACCTCATTCGTCATTGCGAGCGTAGCGAAGCAATCCAGAAACTCCCGAGCACACTGGATGGCTTCGTCGCTTCGCTCCTCGCAATGACGCGAATTCACACCGTTCAGATTTTAAATCAACAGGAGAACTAAATGTCAGTCGTTATCCGCCTTGCTCGCGCAGGCACCAAGAAGCGTCCGGTCTACCACGTCGTCGTCGCCGACTCGCGCTTTCCCCGTGACGGCCGCTTCATCGAACGTCTCGGCCATTTCAATCCGCTGCTGGCGAAGGACAACGAAGCCCGGCTGAAGCTCGACATGGACAAGGTCAAGGGCTGGCTCGCCAAGGGCGCGCAGCCGTCGGATCGGGTGTCGCGTTTCCTCGATGCCGCCGGTGTCGCCAAGCGCGCCGCGCGCAGCAATCCGGAAAAGGCCGTGCCGCGCAAGGAACGCAAGGCCAACGCCGAAGCCGCCGCTACTGCCGCAACTGCAACCGCAGCCGCCGCCAAAACGGCCGCCGCCGCAGCCAAGAAGTAAGCGCGACGGCGCGCGGCGATGGCGGCATCTATCTGCATCGCCCGGATCGGCGCCGCGCATGGCGTGCGCGGCGCGGTGAAGTTGTGGACCTTCACCGAAGATCCGCTCGCCGTGCTGCGCTATGGTGCGCTCGCGACCAAGGATGGCGCGCGTCAGTTCGTGGTCACACACGCCCGCGAGGCGAAGGGCCATCTGGTCGCGACACTGAAAGGCATCGCGACGCGTGAGGACGCCGAACGCCTCAACGGCATCGAACTCTACATCGCGCGCGACAAGCTGCCGGCCACCGACGAGGGTGAGTATTACCACGCCGACCTGATCGGGCTCGCCGCGGTCAACGCCGCGGATGAACCGCTCGGCCGTGTCACCGCGATTCACAATTTCGGCGCCGGCGATATTATCGAAATCGCGCCGCCGCGTGGCACGCCCATGCTGCTGCCTTTCACCAACGCCGTGGTACCGACGGTCGATCTGGCGGCCGGGCGCGTGGTGATCGAATTGCCCGCCGAGATCGAGGGCGATGATCCGGCCGACGCCTGATCCGGGCTGTCAGCCGATATTGATTCGCGATCCCGCGCCATTACCTGCTCGCAGTCTCGATTGGGAATCATGGCAATGACAAATGCCCACAAGGCTTTCACCCACAAGGCTTGGCGCCTGCATGCGCACAACGACCTGCGGTTCGACGATGTCGAGACCCCTGCTCCGGCGTCCGACGGCGTGGTGGTCCGGATCGAAGCCGGCATGGTGCTGTCCTATACTGGGAGGGTGCTGTCGGGATCGGTGCCCTACAGCCTGCCGCCGATGCCGTTCGTGCCGGGCACCAACGCGATCGCGCGCGTGGTCGCTGCGGGCGGCAACGTGACCCATGTGCGCAGCGGCGACCGGGTTTTCCTGAGCCCGCATCTGCGCGGCGACGTCCCGGATCCGGAACCGCCGCAAATCCTGATCGGGCTGACCGCGACGGTGACCACGCCGGCCGCGTTGGCATTGCAGGCCCGCTGGCGCGACGGCGTATTCGCCGAGATCGCGCATTGGCCGGCGGCGTGTGTGACGCCGCTGACGGGACTGGACGATAAACCCGCAACCGAACTGATCGGCCTTGCCAAACTGATCGTGCCGTTCGGCGGCCTTCAGCGCAGCGGCTTGCGTGGCGGCGACACCATTATCATCAACGGCGCTACCGGCTATTTCGGTTCCGGCGCGGTGATGCTGGCGGTGGCGATGGGGGCCGGCCGCATCGTCGCCGTCGGACGAAATGCCCCCGCACTCGAATCGCTGCGCGCGGCATTCGGCCCCCGCGTGGTGCCCGCCGTGGTCAGCGGCGAAGCCGACCAGGACCTCGCCATCATCCGCAACGCCGCCAGTGGCGGCGCGGATGTCGCACTGGATCTGCTCGGCAGCGCCAAGAGCACGTCGACTACGCTGTCGTCGTTGCGCGCGCTCAAGCGCCGCGGCCGTCTCGTCGTGATGGGCAGCGCCGAGGTGCCGCTGGAAATCTCGTTCCGCGAACTGCTGGCGAATGACTGGGAGATCGTCGGCCAGTTCATGTACGAGCGATACGCGCCGGGCCAGCTTGCCGCGTTGGCCGCCGCCGGCCTGCTCGACCTCGGCAAGATCAAGGTCAAAACGTTCAAGCTCGATCAATTCAGGCAGGCGGTCGAGGCGGCGGCATCGATGCAGGGGCTCGATCTCACCGCCGTCATACCGTAACGCAAGTCATGACTTCCAAACCCAAAACTTCCAAACCCACGATCTGGCGCGCGACCGTCCTGACCCTGTTCCCGGAGATGTTCCCCGGTCCGCTCGGCCTCAGCCTTGCGGGCAAGGCGCTGGCCGCCGGGTTGTGGGCGCTGGAAGCTCGCGACATCCGGGCCTCGGCCACGGATCGTCATCGCAGCGTCGACGATACCCCGGCCGGCGGCGGCCCCGGCATGGTGTTGCGCGCCGATGTGCTGGCGGCCGCCATCGATGCCGCGGACGTTGCTTCGGATCGCCCCATGGATCGACCAACGGATCGACCGAGGCTGCTGATGAGCCCGCGGGGTCGGCCATTGACCCAGTCCCGGGTGGCCGAATTGGCCGCAGGACCCGGTCCCCTGATCGTCTGCGGCCGGTTCGAGGGCGTCGACCAGCGGGTCATCGAAGGCCGCGGGCTCGAGGAAGTATCGATCGGCGATTATGTGCTGTCCGGCGGTGAAATCGCCGCTTTGGCGCTGATCGATGCCTGCGTCCGTCTGCTGCCGGGCGTGATGGGGAAACCCGAGTCCGGGGCCGACGAGAGCTTTTCCGAAGGACTACTGGAATACCCTCAATATACCCGCCCGCAGGAGTTCGAAGGCCGCCCGATCCCCGACATCCTGCTGTCGGGCGACCATGCCCGGGTTGCGGCGTGGCGCCGGACCCAGGCTGAGGCGCTGACAAAAGCGCGGCGGCCTGATCTTTGGGTCATCAAGACCAACCAAAAACGCCCAAAAAACACGACGGAAGGGTGACAACGCCGAGTCTTTGCCGTATACGAGCGCCAAATCCGCGCACGGATAGATGGACGTTCGCGCTGCCCGCGCCTGACAGGCTGGGCGCGCCGCCGATGGAGATTTTGCGATGAACCTCATTCAAGAGCTCGAAAAAGAGCAATTCGATAAATTGTCCGCCGGCAAGACCATTCCGGAATTCGGCCCCGGCGACACCGTGATCGTCAACGTCAAGGTGGTCGAAGGCGATCGTTCGCGCGTCCAGGCCTATG
Source organism: uncultured Pseudomonadota bacterium (assembly GCA_963727225.1). Taxonomy (GTDB): domain Bacteria; phylum Pseudomonadota; class Alphaproteobacteria; order Rhizobiales; family Xanthobacteraceae; genus Bradyrhizobium. The sequence continues at coordinate 127,901 of CAVSFN010000019.1, forward strand.
AAGGCGTCTGCATCGGCCGCACCGGCGGCGGGCTCAATGAGAGCTTCACGGTTCGCAAGATTTCCTACGGCGAGGGTGTCGAGCGCGTATTCCCCGTGATGTCGCCGATGATCGACTCGATCACCGTGGTGCGCCGCGGCAAGGTGCGCCGCGCCAAGCTGTATTACCTGCGCAATCTGCGCGGCAAGTCGGCCCGCATCGTCGAGAAGAAGACGGACCGCGCCGCCGCCGTCGGCGAGTAATTTCCTACCCGATCGATCCGACGAAAAGCGCTGGGCTCACCGGCCCCGCGCTTTTTTGCTGCGCGGTTGTCATCGCAATGACGGTGGCGGCAAACGCATATCGCGCTTAGATACCTCATGTGCTATGAGGTTGGAATGTTTCCAGATCGCCCAATAATGACCGCTCGCGTCGTTCTCGACGATCGTAGCCGTTTGCCCTGGCGCTTCTTCGGTCGGCTGACGACGGCAGCTCTCGCGGCTTGAGGCTCGGCGTGCCGCCTGTCGCCACGCGACGTTGCATTTTTCGATTCAAATCCCAATTCAAGGCCTGATCCCATGTCCGATAAAAACCCGACCACGCTGTACGATAAAATCTGGAACGATCATCTGGTTCACGAGGCCGATGACGGCACCTGCCTGCTCTATATCGATCGCCATCTGGTCCACGAGGTAACCTCGCCGCAGGCGTTCGAGGGACTGCGCGCCACCGGCCGCAAGGTGCACGCGCCCGAGAAGACGCTGGCGGTGGTCGACCACAACATCCCGACCACCGACCGCTCCAAGCCCAATCCGGATCCGGAATCCACCGAGCAGATCAGGGTGATGGCGGAGAACGCCCGCGAATTCGGCATCGAATATTACAACGAGTTCGACAAGCGCCAGGGCATCGTGCACGTCATCGGCCCCGAGCAGGGCTTTACACTGCCCGGCACCACCATCGTCTGCGGCGACAGCCACACCTCCACGCACGGCGCGTTCGGTGCGCTGGCGCACGGCATCGGTACGTCCGAAGTCGAGCATGTGCTGGCGACGCAAACCCTGATCCAGAAAAAGGCGAAGAACATGCGCGCCACCGTCGACGGGCAATTGCCCGACGGCGTCACCGGCAAGGACATCATTCTCGCCATCATCGGCGAGATCGGCACCGCCGGCGGCACCGGCTATGTGCTGGAATATGCCGGCGAGGCGATCCGAGCGCTGTCGATGGAAGGCCGCATGACGGTCTGCAACATGTCGATCGAGGGCGGCGCCCGCGCCGGCCTGATCGCGCCCGACGAAAAGGCCTTTGAATTTCTCAAGGGCCGCCCGATGTCGCCGAAGGGCGAAACCTGGGACGCCGCGATGCGCTACTGGGAGACGCTGCGCAGCGACGAGGCTGCGCATTTCGATCACGAGATCAGGCTCGACGCCGCAAAATTGCCGCCGATCGTGACCTGGGGCACCTCGCCGGAAGACGTGGTGTCGATATCGGGCGTGGTGCCGGATCCCGACCAGATCGCCGATGAAGCCAAACGGATCTCCAAACATCGCGCGCTGAATTACATGGGCCTGAAGGCGGGGACCAAAATCACCGACATCAAGCTCGACCGCATCTTCATCGGCTCCTGCACCAACGGCCGGATCGAGGATCTGCGCGCGGTGGCCAAGGTGGTCGCCGGCAAGACCGTCAACGGCAATCTCAATGCGATGATCGTGCCGGGCTCGGGGCTGGTGAAGGAGCAGGCGGAAGCCGAAGGGCTCGACAAGATTTTCATCAAGGCCGGATTCGAATGGCGCGAACCGGGCTGCTCGATGTGCCTGGCAATGAATCCCGACAAACTCGCGCCCGAGGAACGCTGCGCCTCGACCTCGAACCGCAATTTCGAGGGCCGCCAGGGTTTTAAAGGCCGCACCCATCTGGTGTCGCCGGCGATGGCCGCCGCCGCGGCGATCGCCGGCCATTTCGTCGATGTCAGGGAGTGGCGGTGAGCCGCGCAGCCTTGCCTCAACATCGAGGCGTTTTGGAAAGAAGTCCTTAAGCTACCGGGAGCAGACTTGCGTTCACGAAGGCGAGGCGTTTCGCAAGGAGCGGGCCGTGGCCGACAAGCCTGAATTCGTCGATATGATCAGCGAGGCGACGCGCCAGTCGCGGCGCCGCTACGCCGCTCGCGTCGAAGCACCTGTGGTCAAGGAAAGATCGCGCCTCAGTCACTGGCCGCCGGATCGGTGGGAACAGTGGCGCGTCGAGACGCTGACGCCGTGGAAACTCAAGTCCTGGAAATTCAAGAACTGGAGTTGAGCGCGGCAACGCCCGCTAACTGCGGATACAGATAACTGCGGATACAGAACAGGCGCCGATCCGGCGCCCGTTGTTTTTGCGGCCATCGCGTTGCGCAAGCGGTCCGGCAGGAACCGCTTGGAAAATCAACGGTGGTGGCGATGATGGTGATGCCGATGCACCTCGGGCGGCTAACCCGCGCCGCAGCGCAGATCGCAAGCAATGTCGGCGACATGAACAGGAAATGAAAACCTGTGTTGCGCAGATGAATGCCGGAGATCCAGTTCCTGCTTCGCCTCCGTTCCGATTCAATCGGAACGGAAACGGCCCTAGCCGCCGCGCCAATAGCAGTTCATGCGAGGCACAATCACCGTGCCGCTCGGCCGGTATTCCTGCACATAGGTTGCCGTGCATTCCCGCACCGCATTGCGGCCCGGGAAATAGCGCGGATAGACACCATCCGGTTCCGGCTGATTGCGCGGATAGACCGGCACGCGTCGCGGCGACCGTCGAACCCGGACCTGACTGTCGGCGTCCGTGGCGGCCGGTGGCGACGCCTGCGCTATGCGCACGCCGGACGGTGCGGTTTGCGCGCTTGCTCCGGCCGCGGGCAGCGAAACCGCCCCGATAAAAGCCAGCCAAATTGCCGCCGCCTTGATCCGCTTCATCACGCCCACCCAAACCGGTTGTCGATCCTACGGTCTCCGATTGCCGCGCCAACGTCAACTGGACCCGGGTCCAAAACCGGTCCCCGACATCACGTGCCGGGCGCTCTCGCTCTAAAATGCTATAAACGAACTCCATGTGGAAATCCGCCAAAGCGCCATCGCTGGCCGAAATGGAAGCCATGGCGCACGAGGTTTTCGAGCGCCTGCCGGAGAACTTTCGCCAGCTGTGCGAGGGCGTGATCGTTCGCATCGACGATTTTCCGACCGATGAGGTGCTCGACGAGATGGGCGCGACCAGCGAATTCGACCTGCTCGGCCTGTTCCAGGGGATCGGCCTGCCGTTCCGCAGCCATCAGGACGTTGCGCGGCTGCCCAACATGGTCTGGCTCTACCGCCGCCCGATCCTGGATTACTGGGCCGAACATGACGAAACGCTCGGCCATATCGTTCGCCACGTGCTGATTCACGAGATCGGCCATCATTTCGGCCTTTCCGACGACGACATGGAGGCGATCGAGGCCGCCGAATAAAGCGTTCTCGAGCGAAAGCCTGGTACCGGTTCGCGTGAAGAAACGCGTCAAATAAAGACAACTCCTTTTTGCGCGTCTTCCATGCGCGATCCGCGCAGTGCGGATTTGCCCTTTAATGCCGGCGGCATTCGCGATAAACCACCGGCGAAACGTTTCGGTAAATCCCGACCAGGCAAGTCCCAACCGAGAAGTACGACCGATGGACAAGTTCACCACGCTGGAAGGCGTCGCGGCGCCGCTGAAGATCATCAATGTCGATACCGACATGATCATCCCGAAGCAGTATCTAAAGACCATCAAGCGCACCGGCCTCGGCAAGGGACTGTTCTCCGAACAGCGCTACAAGGACGATGGCAGCGAGAACCCGGATTTCGTCCTCAACCAGCCGGCCTACCGCAACGCCAGGGTTCTGGTCGCGGGCGATAATTTCGGCTGCGGCTCGAGCCGCGAGCACGCGCCATGGGCGCTGCTTGATTTCGGCATCCGCTGCGTGATCTCGACCTCGTTCGGCGATATCTTCTACAACAACTGTTTCAAGAACGGCATTTTGCCGATCCGCGTCACCCAGGACGATCTCGACAAATTGTTCGACGACGCCGAACGCGGCGCCAATGCAACGCTGACGATCGATCTTGCCAGTCAGGAAATCCGTGGACCTGACGGCGGCACGGTGAAATTCGAGATCGACCCGTTCCGCAAGCACTGCCTGATGAACGGCCTCGACGATATCGGCCTCACCATGGAAAAGAAGGCCGCGATCGAAAGCTACGAGGTGAAGGCCAAGACCGCGCGCGCCTGGGCCTGAGCTTACCCGCGAGCCGTCTGTCTGATCTTGCTGATCTTGCTGATCTTGCAAGAAACGCGGCGCCAGAGGCGAGATGAATGCGGCCCGAAATCGTTACCTTCTGGCACGGCCCGCTCGACGCCTTGAGAACCCTGTGCCTGAGATCGCAGGTCACAGCAGGCCACAAGGTCACCGTCTATAGTTTCGAGCCGCTCGCGCAATTGCCCGAGGGCGTCGGCAATGCCGAGGCCGAGGCGATCCTGCCGCGCGCTTTCGCCGAAAGGCTGCGCCCGACCGGCCCCGACGGGGTGTGGCGCGACTGGACCACCTTGCAGTACAGCGATTTCTTCCGGATGCGGCTGATGGCGCAGAACGCCGGCCTGTGGCTCGACGCCGACGTGCTGCTGCTGAAACCGGTCGAGATCGATCCGGCAAAACCTTACTTCGCCTGGGAGCGACCGCGCCAGCTCGGCAATTCGGTGCTTTATCTGCCTTCAGGCAGTTCCATCGTCGCGGCATTTACCGCGCTGATGCAGCAGGACGAACTGACGCCGGACTGGCTGGCGCTGCGGCACCGCCTGACGTTCGGTTGGCGCAAGCTGCGCGGCTCACCTCGGCTCTCGGATATTCGGGTCGCGATCTACGGTCCCGCGGCGCTGACCGCGCTCGCCCGCCGCGCCGGCGAACTGCGCTACGCGCTGCCGAAAAAATCGTTCTACGCAGTGCATGCCGAACCGAAGCTGTTCTTCGAGCCGCGGGACTTTTCCGCGCTGATCAATGATCCCGAAATCATCGGATTTCACATCTCACCGAAAGGCCGCGGCAACGAACGGCCCATTGCGGGAAGCCTGTATGCATGGGCGGCGGAGTATTTTGGCTCGCGTTGAGATTTTGCGCCCTGCTGCTTTTTTCCCTCTCCCCTTGCGGGAGAAGGGAAAAAAATCAATTCCCCATCGCCGCGATCGCGTCCGCAATCGCAATGGTGCGCGCGGCCATCTCGGCGTGCAGCCGCTCCACCATCTGTCCGTCGAGCTGGATCGCGCCACGCGAGGCGTTTTCCGGCCGCTCGAATGCCGCGATGATCTTGCGGGCATGCGCCACTTCCTCGGCGGGCGGCGTGAAGATCGCGTTGCAGGCCTCGATCTGACCCGGATGAATCAGCGTCTTGCCGTCGAAGCCGAGATCGCGCGCTTGCGCGCATTCCTGCCCGAAGCCGTCGAAATTGCTGAAATCGCTATAGGGTCCGTCGAGAATTTCGAGGCCGTAAGCGCGGGTGGCGAGAATGCACTGCGCAATCAGCGGCAGCATCGCCGCGCGGCCCGGCAGCATCCGGATTCGCGTCTCGCGTGAAATATCGTTCGGCCCGAACACAAATCCGGCGAGCCGCGTCCCGGGATCGCGCGAGGTGGCGGCAAGCTCCTCGGCATGCAGCACGGCGCGCGCGGTCTCGATCATGGTCCAGACCCGGATCGAAGGGTCGGCGCCGATGCTGTCGAGCCGATCGGCGATCGCGTGGATCTCCTCCACGCTGGAAACCTTCGGAACCAGAATGCCGTCGGGCCGCGCCTTGCCGGCCATCGCGATGTCGTCGATCCACCATGGCGTATCGAGGCAGTTGACCCGGATCAGGATCTCACGCTTGCCGAATCCCCTGGCCGCGATCGCCTGCGCGATCTGGTCGCGCGCGAGCGCCTTGGCATCGGCCGCCACGGAGTCTTCAAGGTCAAGAATGATGCCGTCGGCCGGGAGATTGCGCGCTTTTTCCAGCGCCCGCGCGTTCGACCCCGGCATGAACAAGAGACTGCGGCGCGGACGGATCATGAGCTTGTTCCCCTGAATAGTTCCGATACGATAAGCCCGGTTCGGTCTGATCGGATCCGACATATCAGCATCATACTTTTTGAGCATGTTCTTTGAACAAACGAAGCCGTTTGCTCGGGAAAACCGGTGCTCAATTTTCCGAACCCCTGCTCTAACAGTTCAGTCCCCCGCCCGAAAGACTTGTTCCAACCCGGCGCATATGGTTAGCCACTGCCATGTCATCGTTTCCGCAACATCTGCTCGAAGGTTATCGGACCTTCACCTCGCAACGCCTGCCTACCGAGCAATCGCGCTACCGCGAATTGTCCGAGATCGGCCAGGCCCCCGAAGTGATGGTGATCGGCTGTTGCGATTCCCGGGTGTCGCCGGAGGTGATCTTCGATGCCGGCCCCGGCGAGTTATTTGTGGTGCGTAACATCGCCAATCTGGTGCCGGTCTATCAGCCGGACGGCGGCGCGCACGGCGTATCCGCGGCGCTGGAATACGCGGTGTCGGTTCTGCGCGTCAAACACATCGTGGTGCTCGGCCACGCGCAGTGCGGCGGCATCCGCGCCTTCATCGACAATATCGAACCGCTGTCGCCGGGAGATTTCATCGGCCGATGGATGTCGATGTTCATCAAGCCGGGCGAGCGGGTTAAGCAGCGCGACCACGAAACGATGCAGGATTTTACCATCCGGATCGAGAAGGCGGCGGTGTTCCGAAGCCTGGAAAACCTGCTGACATTTCCGTTCGTGCGGGCTGCGGTCGAGCGCGGCGATCTCTCGTTGCACGGAGCGTATTTCGGCGTGGCCGAAGGCTCGCTGTTCGTGCTCGATCCGGCGGCGAAGGAATTTCACAGCGTCAGGGAAAAAGTGAGCGAATAGCGAGTGGCGAATGGAGGAAATTTTTCCGTTCGCTACTTCCTGTTCGCCGTTCGCTATTCGCCCTTGTGATCGCTGCCCCATCGATCTGACAGCGCCAGCACCAGGGCCGAGATCACGCCGCCTTTTTCTTGGCGCTGATCAGCTTGCGGTTGATCAGGCACTCGGCGATCTGGATCGCGTTCAGTGCCGCGCCCTTGCGCAGATTGTCGGAGACGCACCACAGCACCAGGCCGTTCTCCACCGTCGCGTCCTCCCGGATGCGGCTGATATAGGTCGCATCCTCGCCGGCCGCTTCATACGGCGTGACGTAGCCGCCCGGTTCGCGCTTGTCGATCACGAGGCACCCCGGCGCATTGCGCAGGATGTCGCGCGCCTCATCGGCCGAGATCGGATTCTCGAACTCGATGTTGACCGCTTCGGAATGGCCGACAAACACCGGCACCCGCACGCAGGTCGCGGTAAGCCTGATTTTGGGATCAAGAATCTTCTTGGTCTCCATCATCATCTTCCACTCTTCCTTGGTGTAACCGTCCTCCATGAACACGTCGATCTCGGGGATCACGTTGAAGGCGATACGCTTGGGGAATTTCTTGTTGATCAGTTCGCTGTTGGTGTAGACCGCCTTGGTCTGCGAAAACAGTTCGTCCATGGCGTCCTTGCCGGCGCCGGACACCGACTGATAGGTCGAGACCACCACGCGCTTGATGACGGCGCGGTCATGCAACGGCTTTAACGCCACCACGAGCTGCGCGGTCGAGCAGTTCGGATTGGCGATGATGTTCTTCTTGACGAAGCCTGCGACCGCATCCGCATTGACCTCGGGCACGATCAGCGGCACGTCGGGATCCATCCGCCAGGTCGACGAATTGTCGATCACCACCGCGCCGGCGGCGCCGATTTTCGGCGACCATTCCTTCGACACCGCGCCGCCCGCCGACATCAGGCAGATATCGACGTCGCTGAAATCGTAATGCTCGAGCGCTTTGACCTTCAGGGTGCGATCGCCATAGGATACTTCGACGCCCATACTGCGGCGCGACGCCAGCGCCACGACCTCGTCGGCCGGAAATTTGCGCTCGTCGAGAATGTTGAGCATTTCCCGCCCGACATTGCCGGTCGCTCCGACCACCGCGACTTTGTAACCCATCGTTCACTCTCCGAAGAAAAATGCCTCGTGCCCGTCCGCCGTGGAAAGGCAAGAGGCAGCGCTTCTATGCGAGAAAAGCCGCCAAGACAACGTTTCAAGACAACGTTAGAGCCGCGCGCCGCCCCTTCGGCGCCCGGTCGTGCCAGGACGGCTGATGCGATCGATTTGGGCCATCCGGCCGACCGCTCCAGATCCGACCCAAATTCATCCGGCGCTGAACAGCTTTGCCGACGAATGCCGCGGCATGCTGGTGCATCTGGCTGTCTATGTGGGGGTTCTGGCGTTACTTGTCATCATTGGCGCCCATCTATGGGGAGAATTGCCGGATAGCGCAGGTCTGGAGCCTGCCGCCAAGCCCGGTTGGAGCCTGGCCACCCGCTCGCACCCGGCTTTCGCCGTCAGCCAATTCGATTTGTACGGGAAAACAGAGACTTACGAAATCTTCCGGCATCCCGAAGGCGGCCGCAAGGACGTCTTGCGATGGGCGGCCCAAGGCGAAAAGCCGGTCGCAGAACTCGAAATCTATCGAACTGGCGGCGAATCGAGCGGATCAGGACCCGCCATCGCCGAAATCGCCGCTCGCATGAAGTCCGAAGGTTCGCGCGAACTGGAAGCGGCTGGCGTCATCGAGAGCAAATTCGGCCCGGTTACGCTGCTTCGCCTGGCGGTCGACGCCAACGATGCGGCGTCCTGTCTTGGCTTCATCAAACACCTTGATGAGCCGAATGTGCGGATATCCGGCTGGTCGTGCCAGGGCGACGACATGCCGGCCCGGCGCGCCGCGGTCGGCTGCATGTTGAACCGGTTGATCCTCCTGACATCAGGAAATGAACCGAAACTGGCTGAATTGTTCGCCCGCGCCGAACTCAGGCGTGGCAGCTGCACGGCCGCCGCCCTGCCTTCAACCTCGGCGGACTGGGTAACCGGCGCGCAAAACCCAAAGCTGCGCGGAAGCCTCTGATCGAACGCTTCGGCAAGATGCTGGTTTCCATGCAACTTTCTGCGTTCGGCCGTATTATTGTGCGATGGTGTGGCCCAATTGACCTTGTGACCGCATGCCCCCGGCGGCTAAACTGGACCCAACCGGAAATGGCGACCCGCCAGCCCAAGAGGACGCGATGACTTTCAAATTTCCCGCCGCCACCAAGCTCACGCTGTCGCTCGCCGCCGTTGGCGTGCTCGCAATCGGCCTTAGTGCCACCCAGGCGGACGCCCAGACCACCAAGCGAAAACCCACCGTTGTCAACAGCCCTGCCAACAGCACGTCAAACAACGCCGCGTATGGTCCGGCCGGTCCGAACCGATCGTATCAATCGGGACCGCGCACGCGGGTTTTCGTGACCACGCGCTCGTGGCTGGACGCCGGCGTCGAGGTGTTGCCCGGCGATCGCAAGTTCAACGACTACGCGTTCCCGCAGTCGAGGTCATTCGCGCTCGAAAACAACAACCGTCCGCTTGATCGTCAGCCGCTTTACCCGTCCTATGACCTTGGCGGATATCCGACGAACTTCCCGCTGTATTGAGGGAGTTGGCTGTTACGAAAAATGCCCGGCCTTCGCCGGGCATTTTTTATTGGGGTACGCGATGAGCGGCTACCCCTGCAGCGCCTGCATTTCCTTCACGATCGCCTCGCCCATCTGCGTCGTGCTGACCGCCGTCATGCCTTCCGACTTGATATCCGCGGTGCGCAGACCCTTGGTCAGCACCGCGGATATCGCCGCATCGACCTGGTCGGCCAACGTTGCCATATCGAACGAATAGCGCAGCGCCATGCCGAACGATGCGATCATCGCGATCGGATTGGCCAATCCCTTGCCGGCAATATCCGGAGCCGAACCGTGCACCGGCTCATACAGCGCCTTGCGCTTTTTGGTCTTGACGTCGATCTCGCCGAGCGAGGCCGACGGCAGCATGCCGAGCGAACCGGTCAGCATCGCCGCGATATCCGAGAGCATGTCGCCGAACAGATTGTCGGTGACGATGACGTCGAATTGCTTCGGCCACTTCACCAGATTCATGCCGCCGGAATCGGCAAGCTGATGCTCGAGTTGCACATCCCTGTATTCGCGCGCATGCACCTGGCTGACCACCTCGTTCCAGAGCACGCCCGTCTTCATGACGTTGCGCTTCTCCATCGAAGTCACCTTGTTGCGGCGCCTGCGCGCCAGATCGAACGCGACGCGGGCGATGCGCTCGATCTCATAGGTGTCGTAGACCTGGGTATCGATGGCGCGTTTCTGGCCGTTGCCGAGATCGGTGATGGTCTTGGGCTCGCCGAAATAGACCCCGCCGGTTAGCTCGCGCACGATCATGATGTCGAGGCCCTCGACCGCCTCGCGCTTCAGGCTCGAGGCGTCGGCGAGCGCCGGATAGCAGATCGCCGGACGAAGATTGGCGAACAGCGCCATCTCCTTGCGCAGGCGCAGCAGGCCGGCTTCGGGACGCACGTCATACGGCACATGATCCCATTTCGGCCCGCCGACGGCGCCGAAGATCACCGCGTCGCTGGCCTGCGCCAGCGCCATCGTGGTGTCGGTGATCGCGACCTTGTCGGCATCGTAGGCGGAGCCGCCGACCAGCCCCTGCTCGGTCTCGAAATGCGCCAGGCCTTGCGTGTTCAGCCAATCGATCAGACGCTTCACTTCCGCCATCACTTCGGTGCCGATGCCGTCGCCGGGGAGAAGCAGCAGTTTATGGGTCGCCATGGGAAGGTCCTTGTTGTGTATTCTCTACTCGTCATTCCGGACGCGAAGCGACCCGGAATCTTTCTCCGATCGGGCAGGCGCAAAAAAATGAGATTCCCCGATGTGCAATTGCACATCTGAGGTTCGCGTCTTCGGCGCGCCCCGGAATGACGACGGACGGATTGCTAAAGCGGCATTGCGCGATTGGCAAGACACCATTGCCGCGTCACGCCTGTGCAATCGTGGTAGAGCCTGTCACAATGCGTTCCCGCCGGAGTAGTCCCCTTGCCACCTCGCGACCGTCCCCCGCATCCCGCGCGGCTGATTCTCATTCTGTCGTTGGCGCCCACCGTCGGCCTCGGGATCGGCCGCTTCGCCTATGCACTGGTGCTGCCGGACATGCGCGACGCGCTGGGCTGGTCGTATTCCGCCGCGGGCTTCATGAACACCATCAACGCGGCCGGTTATCTTGCCGGCGCCCTTGTCGCATCGAAGCTCATCAAGCGTTTCGGACTATCCGCCACCGTGCGCTGGGGAACGCTGGCCTGTGTGGCGTCGCTGGCGCTGTGCGCCATAACGGGCAATTTCATCGTGCTGAGTTTTGCAAGGCTGGTGGTGGGATTGGGCGCCGCCGCGGTTTTCATCGCCGGCGCCGCGCTGGCGGCGACGATCGCGCAATCCTACCCCGAGCGGGCGAACTTTCTGCTCAGCCTGTTCTACGCCGGGCCCGGTTTAGGCATCCTGTCGTCCGGCCTGATCGCGCCGTTCGTGCTGCAGGGATTCGGACCGGGATCGTGGTGGATCGTCTGGTGGGCGATGACGCTGCTCACGATCGCCATGACCATTCCGCTGCTGCTGACACGCTTCGATGCAAGCGCCGATATCGCCGATCAATCGCCGGCGAAATTCACGATCCGGCCGGTGGCAATCTATCTCACCGGCTATTTTCTGTTCGGCGCGGGATACATCGCCTACATGACGTTCATGATTGCGTATATCCGCGACTCCGGCGGCGGCGCGGCGGCGCAGAGCGCGTTCTGGTGCCTGATCGGCTTGAGCGCCTTTGTGACGCCGTGGCTGTGGCGCCGCGTGCTGGCGCGTGACAGCGGCGGCATCAGCACGGCGATCATTCTCGGCGTCAACGCCATCGGCGCGGCGCTGCCGCTACTCGGACATTCTTCGGCGTTGCTCGCCGCATCGGCGCTGGTGTTTGGCGTCGCGTTCTTCGCGGTGGTGGGATCGACCACCGCCTTCGTTCGCTTCAATTATCCGCCGGCGGCGTGGCCGACCGCGATCGCGGCGATGACGATCGCGTTCGGCGTCGGTCAAACGCTGGGCCCCAGTGCCACCGGTGCCATTACCGACGCGATGGGCAGCCTGTCCTATGCCCTCAATGCCGGGGCGGCGATGCTGGCGGCAGGCGCGATCGCGGCGGCGTTTCAGAAGAAGTTGGCGAAAGCATCGGGGCGCGAGTGAAACGAGCGAGCCCGAAATGACGAAGTTTTTCAGCTCCCGCTGAACGAATTGTATCCCTGGTCTTCCCAGTAGCCGCCCTTGTAGTCGTTGGTGACTTCCATCGAGATCACATATTTCGGATTCTTGAAGCCGAGCTTGGTCGGCACCCGGATCTTCATCGGATAGCCATAGGCCCGCGGCAGGATTTCGTCGGCGAATTTGAACGTCATCTGGGTCTGCGGATGCAGCGCCGTCGCCATGTCCAGAGGGCTGTTGTAGCCGTCGGAATCGGCGCACTGGAACCAGCAATATTTGGCGCGAGTGTCGGCGCCGACCAGTTTGAGAAAATCGCGCAGCGGGGTGCCGGTCCAGCTTCCGATCGCGCTCCAGCCCTCGACGCAGATGTGGCGGGTGATCTGCTTGACCTGCGGCAGTTTATAAAGCTCCTCCAGCGTCCACGATTTCTTGTTGTCGACCAGGCCGCGCACCTCGAATTTCCATTCCTTGCCGTCGATTTCGGGCGCGTCGTCGAGCACGTAATAGGCGTTGAACGGGAACGGCTTGGTGATGGCGCTTTCGGGAAAGGTCGGGGCCAGCGCATAGGGATTGAAGATCGCCGCCTGCACGGCATCGTTGAACTTCGACACCTTCTTCAACATCTGCTCGGCCGAAAAACTGTCGGACACATTGCAACCGGTCAGAAGCGTCAGCGCGCCGAGGCTGGCGCCGCCGGCGATGAAGCGTCGGCGCGTCGGGTCCGGCATTAGCCTGCCGGCGTCGCGCACCAGCAGTTGCTTGTCGACGCCTGGGATCAGAAGCGAGCGTAGGCGGCCCATGATATGTTCTCCCTGGATCATGCTCTAGCGGCCGATGATCATGGCGCGCAGACTCTTCGGCACCAGCAGCGCCAGCGCGACATGGACCACCAGAAACGCGATGATCGACGCCATGCAAATGAAGTGAACGTAGCGGGCGACATCGTAGCCGCCGAACAAGGCCGTCAGGTATTGCAGCTGCACCGGCTTCCAGATCGAAAGCCCCGACAGCACGATGAGGACGCCGACCACGATGATGCCGGCATAAAGCAGCTTCTGCACGTAATTATATCGGGTCAGGTCGTCATGCGACAATTTGCCGGTCAACGCCGCCCTTGTGTCGGCGATGACTCCCGCCGGTGAAATCGGTAATAGCTTGCTGGCGAAACGGCCGGTCGCAAAACCCAGCGCGAGATAGACGAGGCCGTTGACCATCAGCAGCCACATCGCCGCGAAGTGCCAGAGCAGCGCGCCGCCGAGCCAGCCGCCAAGGGTGATGCTGCTGGAAAAGCTGAAATTGAACAGCGGCGAGGCGTTGTAAATCTGCCATCCCGACATGATCATCAGGATCATCGCCACCGCATTGATCCAGTGCACGATCCGGACCCACGCCGGCTGAATGACTTTTGCCGTCGCTGCGGCGGGCTTGGAACTGACTGCAAGGCTGGACATGACGATCCATCGCTAAAGGTCGGTATCTACGGACATTATACGCCGGGAACCTGGACTTTGTTACAGGAATGCGGGCCGTCGGATCGGTGCACACCGGGCTTTGCGGTCACAAAAAAGCGAGCCGGTTCCCCCCGGCTCGCTCTGCGCATCCGCCGCTGCGGGATCAATAATGCGTGTGGTGTTACGACGGCATCAGGACGGTATCGACCACGTGGATCACGCCGTTCGATTGATTGACGTTCGGGATCGTGACGGTCGACGAGCCGCCCTTGGAGTCGATAATCATCACCGTGTCACCCGAACGCTTGACGGTCAGCTCTTCGCCCTGAACGGTCTTGAGCTTCTTGCCGTCGGTCAGGTCGGAGGCTTCCAGCTTTCCCGCAACCACGTGATAGGTCAGGATCTTGGTCAGCGTCGCCTTGTTTTCGGGCTTCACCAGGGTGTCGACGGTGCCGGCCGGCAATTTGGCGAACGCCGCGTTGGTCGGCGCAAACACCGTGAACGGGCCCTTGCCTTCAAGGGTAGTGACGAGACCGGCGGCCTTCACCGCGGCCACCAGTGTGGTGTGATCCTTGGAATTGACGGCGTTCTGGATGATGTTCTTCGAGGGGAACATCGCCGCGCCGCCGACCATCACGGTCTTCTCGCCGGACAATTCGCTTTTCGTCATTTTGTCCTGCGCGTTCACGGGCGCAACGACAGTGGCGGTCAGGGCCAGCGCGCCAAAGGCGGCGGCGGTCAAAAGTGCAATACGCTTGGACATGGAACGTCTCCCGATTGATTGAGGTGACCGGCGGATTTCCGCAGGGCTATGAAGCGGCAACATCGCTGACCGTTTGAGGGTCGAACCGTGTCGCCGTTGACCTGAGCTACGGGAGGTTTCCGGGCTGGTTTCGCGGCATAAATTATCGTGATGCGTGAAACTATTTCCGGCGCACATCGTGTGCCGGAATTTTCCCAAGAGACCGTTTTCCGAAGAGACCCCGATGACGTCCCTGTATTTGCAGGGACGTCATCGGGAACACTCTCGCTAAACCAGGTTGGCCGGGGTCTGCACGAACGTCCTGTTCCAGGTCGGACTGATTAGTATTTCGTTGATGCAGACCCGAGGCGGCATGCCGGCGACGAACGCGATGGTGCGGCCGAGGTCTTCGGGTTGCAGCATTCTGGCTTGTTCTTCCTTGCTCGGCACCACCGGCCGCAATTTCAGGATCGGGGTCGCGACCTCGCCGGGGGACAGGCAACAGGCCCGCAAGCCGTTGACGCATTCATCCATGTTGAAGGAGTGGGTCAAGGCCAGCACCGCGTGCTTGGTGGTGGTGTAGGCGGGTCCGGTCATTTTCGACACGTGACGGCCGGCCCACGACGCCACGTTGATGATGCAGCCGTCCTTCTGCGCCCGCATCGCGGGCAGCACCGCGCGCATGCAATACAACACGCCGTTGAGATTGATGTCGACCAGCTTCTCCCAGCCCTCCAGTTCCATTTCCGCCCAACTGCGCTTCGGTACATTGATGCCGGCGCTATTGACCAAAAGATCGATGCGGCCATGTTTGGCAAGAATCTGATCGGCGGCCCTGGTCACGTCATCGGACTTGCTGACATCCAGCACGATCGCCTCGGCCTTGCCGCCGCTCTTCGTAATCCCGGCCACCACGGCCTCCAGCGCATCCTTCCGGCGTCCCGAAACCACCACGGTCCAGCCATCCGCCGCCAACGCAACCGCGCCGGCTTCACCGATTCCGCTGCCGCCGCCGGTCACCCAGGACACGCGTTTCCCGCTATTTGTCATGCAAACTGTCTCCGTTGCTTTGTGAAGGGCGTTCTTGCTATCCAATCCGCTAAATTGCGCGGCCTGAGGCCGCAACCCCCCACCGGAAGGATGCATCAATGCACCCCAGAAAACCATCATGAACGCCAACCTGTTTTCCCGCCTGTTCGACGGTCTTGACGATCCAGACAGGCTTGCGATCGAGACGATCGACGGCCAGCGCATCAGCTATGGCGACCTGATCGCGCGTGCCGGTCAGATGGCGAACCTGCTGGTGTCGAGCGGCGTCAAACCGGGCGATCGCGTCGCCGCGCAAACCGAAAAATCGGTGCCGGGTCTCGTGCTCTATCTCGCGGTGGTGCGCGCCGGCGCGGTATATCTGCCGCTCAACACCGCCTATACGCTGAACGAACTTGAATATTTCATCACCGACGCCGAGCCGTCGATGGTGGTGTGCGATCCCGCCAAGGCTGAGGGCATTGGCGCCATTGCCGCAAAGGTCGGCGCCCGGATCATGACGCTCGGCGCCGACGGCAAGGGATCGCTGACCGACGCCGCCGCAAAAGCCAAACCGGAATTCACTACCGTCGCCCGGAGCAATGATGACCTCGCCGCAATCCTCTACACCTCCGGCACCACAGGCCGTTCCAAGGGCGCGATGCTGACGCATGACAATCTGGCGTCGAATTCGCTGAGTCTCGTCGACTATTGGCGCTTCACCGATCAGGACGTGCTGATCCACGCGCTGCCGATCTATCACACCCACGGATTGTTCGTGGCCAGCAACGTTACGCTGTTCGCCCGCGCCTCGATGATCTTCCTGCCGAAATTCGACCCCGACCTGATCATCAAGCTGATGGCGCGCGCCACCGTGCTGATGGGCGTGCCGACGTTCTACACCCGGCTGCTGCAAAGCCCGGCGCTCACCCGTGAATCCACCAAACACATGCGGTTGTTTGTTTCCGGGTCGGCGCCGCTGCTCGCCGATACCCATCGCGAATGGGCCGCGCGCACCGGCCATGCCGTGCTCGAACGCTACGGCATGACCGAGACCAACATGAATACGTCGAACCCCTATGATGGCGACCGGGTGCCCGGCGCCGTCGGCCATGCGCTGCCCGGCGTCATCGTGCGGGTCACCGATCCTGAAACCGGAAAGGAACTGGCGCGCGAGACCATCGGCATGATCGAGGTCAAGGGCCCGAACGTTTTCAAGGGCTATTGGCGGATGCCGGAAAAGACCAGGTCCGAATTTCGCGACGACGGATTTTTCATCACCGGCGATCTCGGCAAGATCGACAACCGCGGCTATGTGCATATTCTCGGCCGCGGCAAGGATCTGGTGATTTCCGGCGGCTTCAATGTGTATCCGAAGGAAATCGAGAGCGAGATCGACGCCATGCCGGGCGTGATCGAATCCGCCGTGATCGGCGTTCCGCACGCGGATTTCGGCGAGGGCGTGACCGCGGTGGTGGTCTGCAACAAGGGCGCCGGCGTCGATGAGGCCTCGGTGCTCAAGGCGCTCGACGGCCGGCTAGCGAAATTCAAGATGCCGAAGCGGGTGTTTGTCGTCGACGAATTGCCGCGCAATGCGATGGGCAAGGTGCAGAAGAACATTCTGCGCGATATCTATTCGGATATCTACGCGAAGGCGAAGTGAGGGGCAGCATCGGTGTGCTACCGGCTTCACGCAACGCACCGAAAGATATCGTTAACCCTACCCCGACAATTTGCTTCATTTTTCCGATCAGCCACTCGCCTCAGGCGTGAGACATTACACTAAACTCGCGGTGCGTTAACGGAATGGTCCCTATTTGCTGATAGTTTCATAAATCTTGACGCCAAAGAGCGTTTTGATAGCTCTTGTTTTTAGCAGTTGCCGCTGTTTGGGCACCGAACAATTCTCACTAAGAAGGGAATCTGGCAATGGCGCCAGATCGCCTTCCGTCCGGGTGTTATCAATGCCCCAGGCCGACTGGTTTCTCTTTGACGATCTGGACGCAGTCCTGCGCAATGGTTCGCCGGACAAACGCGTCGATATGCTCCGAGGCGTCACCGATCTTTTCCTCAGCGATGGCGACCGCTTGAACGACGCGCAAATCGGCGTGTTCGATCGGGCAATCGCGCAACTCATCAACCAGATCGAAACAACGCCGGCGGATATCCGCGTCCGCCCGCTTCATAGAAGGTAGCGTGGTCATGGCCTTCGGAGATCGCAAGAGCGAGCGCGTCGATTTCGAGCAGGGTATCCGCGTTTATATGATGGGGATTGACGGAACCTGGCGCCGCGACTGCTTGATGGTCGACGTGTCGCAGACCGGCGCTCGCTTATCCGTCGAAGGGTCTCTTGAGGGGTTGGACTTGAAGGAATTCTTTCTGCTTCTGTCGTCGACGGGTCTGGCCTATCGCCGCTGTCGAATGGTGAGGCTTGCAGGAGATCAAATCGGCGTCGAATTCCTGAAGCAAGCCGCAACGAAATCAAGGAAAGCAATCCGCGAGAAACGCAAGGAGACACTCGAATGAAGACGATTGTCCGATGCGGGTGCGAGGCGGTCTACGAGCAGGTCCAAACCGAGACCGGATATTGGGTCGAGGATACCGTCGACTGCAGGGTTTGCGGTCATGAGCTTAACGCGTGGCGCGGCAACAAAGTGCTCTCATACGACCTTATAAAGAATCCCACCGAATAGGTCTCGTCTTTCGATGTTTGTGCATATAGTCGCCGACCATCAGGACAAGATTTCGGAGCTACGACAACTGTTTGGTTTGCAGTATTGTGTTACGTTCTCATTGCTCAACAGTGGCAATCGCATCCCGCAGCCATGCGACGCGACGATAATTGCCGCTGATCTTCGGACCGAAGATAACATCGCCGCCCTTAAGGCATTATCGGCAAAAACAAAAATTGCCCGGCGAAGGGTTTTCATCATTGACAAAAAGGCGCGGCTATTGGCGGCGCGGGCTTATGCGCTTGGCGCGACACATGCGTTCTTTAGTCCGGTAAATCAGGGGACTTTGCTCGCGGCATTGGCCGAGAACAACAAATCAACCGAGGTATCCGGAGATATCGTAGAGGGCACCCGCGGGACTGCCTCCGCAGGCGCTGCCTGCCTTGCTTCGATGTTCTCCGCCGTATTAAGCGGCCAACAGGTCGACATAGAAGACGGGAAAAATGCCGGGCGTGAAATTGCCGACAGCGTTGCCGAGGATGGCTTTTCCAATTGGCTGGATACCGTGCGTCGCCACCACGAAGGCACCTATCAACATTGCCTCCTGGTAACGGGAACAGCCGTCGCCTTTGGATTGAATTTGGGGCTGGCCAAGGTGGACATCGAACGGCTGTATTCGGCAGCGATGTTTCACGACATTGGCAAAGCCAAAGTTCCAATCGCCGTTCTCGACAAACCGGGACGTCTCGATGCCCAGGAACGAGCCGTCATCGAAACTCATCCGGCGGCTGGATACGACGCGCTGAAAGGGACCCCCGGCATCTCCCCGGAAATTCTGGACGCCGTCAGACATCATCATGAATATCTCGACGGAAGCGGATATCCTGACGCGCTCTGCGCTGCGAACATATCCGACATCGTTCGCATCCTGACCATTTCTGATATTTTTGCCGCGCTGATCGAGGATCGCCGATACAGGCCCAGCATGCCCCGCGCGCAGGCTTATGAAATCCTCTGCGGCATGCGAGGAAAACTCGAAAGTCCGCTGGTGACTGCGTTCAAGGAAGTAGCCTTGAGTTGCTAGCAAGGTGTCCGCTCGAAAAGCCCCTTTCGGTTGCCAGTCCCAGTCCGCTGCCTCTGCGCGCCGACCGTGCCTCCGCTCGTGAATCAAGCTTCACCGCGTCGGCCAACAGGACCCGACGGCCCTGTCAATCCCCGCCAATGCAGGGCTCATCTGAAGCTATGAACATTCATTCGCAAACGGTGATTTCGCCGTTGCGCTGACTGTTTCGAGTTCGTAAATAGAATTTGCACAACGCGATCCCCGAAGGGCCCTCCGCGAGGGTCCGCAAACCGTCAAAAGCCGCCGATGACCGCCAGGATCGAACGACCGCTTTCGCCGCATCTGCAGACCTACCGCTGGACCCTGACGATGGCGCTTTCCATCGTCCACCGCGCAACCGGCGTGGCGTTGTATTTTGGCACCTTGCTGCTGGCATGGTGGCTGATTGCGGCGGCAACCGGCCCCGCCGCCTATGCGAACGTACAGGCCTTTACCTCGAGCTTCATCGGGCGGCTGATCGTATTCGGCTATACTTGGGCGTTGCTGCATCACCTTCTCAGCGGCCTCCGGCACTTCGTCTGGGACCTCGGCTACGGCTTCAAGGCAAGCGAGCGCGAGGCCTTGACCTGGGGCGCGCTGATCGGCGGTATTTCGCTCACGGTGCTGCTGTGGATCGCCGCCTATGCGATCGGAGGCGGACGATGACCGCGCAGGATTCCCCCGCCGTGAAATCGATGCGCACCCCGCTCGGCCGCGTTCGCGGCCTCGGCACCTCGCATTCCGGCACTTCGGACTTCTGGCGCCAGCGTCTCACGGCAGTTGCAATGACGCTGTTGATCGTGCCGGTCATCGTGGTGGTGATGATGCTGCTCGGCCGCAATCAGGCCGGCGCCGCCCAGATTCTCGGCTCGCCCGCGATCGCGATCATCATGCTGCTGTTTATCGTCGCCAGCGCCTGGCACATGAAAATCGGCATGCAGGTGGTGATCGAGGATTACCTGCACCATGAGAAGCTGAAGCTCGTCGCCATCATGGCCAACAACTTTTTCTGCGTCGCGGTGGCGCTGGCTTCGATCTACGCCATTTTCAAACTGTCATCTGGAGTGTAGCGCATGTGGAGTTTAGCACATGGCCGCTGACGGCAACGGCAAGGCTGCCAATGGCAGCGGTGGCCCCGCCACCAACGGACAAGCCTATCCGATCGAAGACCACACTTACGACGTCGTCGTGGTCGGCGCCGGCGGCGCCGGTTTGCGCGCGGTGGTTGGCTGCAGCGAGGCCGGACTGCGCACCGCCTGCATCACCAAGGTATTTCCGACGCGCTCGCATACCGTAGCCGCTCAGGGCGGCATCTCCGCGGCGCTCGGCAACATGCATCCGGATGATTGGCGCTGGCATATGTACGACACCGTCAAGGGGTCGGACTGGCTCGGCGATCAGGATTCGATCGAATACATGGTGCGCCAGGCTCCCGAAGCCGTCTACGAACTGGAGCATTGGGGCGTGCCGTTCTCGCGCACCGTGGACGGCAGGATCTATCAGCGGCCGTTCGGCGGCATGACGCTGGACTACGGCAAGGGCCAGGCACAACGCACCTGCGCCGCCGCCGACCGCACCGGCCACGCCATGCTGCACACCATGTACGGCCAGGCGCTGCGGCACTCGGCGGAATTCTACATCGAGTTTTTCGCGATCGACCTGATCATGGACGATCAGGGCACCTGCCGCGGCGTGATCGCGCTGAAACTTGACGACGGCACGCTGCATCGATTCCGCGCCCAGACCACGATCCTTGCCACCGGGGGTTATGGGCGCATTTATCACTCCTGCACCGGCGCCCACACCCAGACCGGCGATGGCAGCGCCATGGCGCTGCGCGCGGGCCTGCCGCTGCAGGACATGGAATTTGTCCAATTCCACCCGACCGGCATTTACGGCGCCGGCTGTCTCGTGACCGAGGGCGCGCGCGGCGAGGGCGGCTATCTCGTCAATTCCGAGGGCGAGCGCTTCATGGAGCGCTATGCGCCGTCGGCCAAGGACCTTGCGTCACGCGATGTCGTGTCGCGCGCGATGACGATCGAGATCCGCGAAGGCCGCGGCGTCGGCAAGAAGAAGGATCACATTTACCTGCACCTCGATCATCTCGATCCCAAGGTGCTTCAGGAGCGGCTGCCGGGGATTTCCGAATCAGCCCGAATCTTCGCCAACGTTGATGTGACGCGCGAGCCGATCCCGATCGTTCCGACCGCGCATTACAACATGGGTGGCATTCCCACCAACTTCCACGGCGAAGCCCTGACCAAGAAGAACGGCGACGACAATTTCGTGGTGCCGGGCCTGATGGCAATAGGCGAAGCAGCCTGCGTCTCCGTGCATGGCGCCAACCGTCTCGGCTCCAATTCGCTGATCGATCTCGTGGTGTTCGGTCGCGCCGCGGCGCTACGTTGCGCGGAAAAGCTGACGCCGAATGGCAAGCAGCCGGAACTGCCGGCGGGTTCGGCCGACAAGGCGCTCGGACGGCTCGATCATTATCGCCATGCATCCGGCGGCACGCCGACCGCGAAACTGCGCGACAGCATGCAGCATGTCATGCAGAACAATTGCGCGGTGTTCCGCACCGGCGAGGTGCTGCAGGAAGGCCACAACCTGATTCACAAGGTTCATGGCGGCATCCGCGACATCTCGGTGACCGACCGCTCGCTGATCTGGAATTCCGATCTGGTCGAGACCCTGGAGTTCGACAATCTGATCGTGCAGGCGGTGGTGACGATGGACTCGGCCGTCAACCGCACCGAAAGCCGCGGCGCGCATGCGCGCGAGGATTTCCCCGACCGCGACGACAAGAACTGGATGAAGCACACGCTGGCGTGGATCGATCATGACGGCAAGACCTCGATCGATTACCGCCCGGTGCACGACTACACCATGACCAATGACGTTCAGTACATCCCGCCGAAAGCGCGGGTGTACTAAGCATGATCCGGAAAAGTGGGAACCGGTTTTCGCGAACAAACGGCTTCGTTTATTCCAAGATCATGCGCAAAACCATTTAAAGAGACGACAGCGAAGGCGTGACCAATGGTTGAATTCGCACTGCCAAAAAATTCCAGGATCAGTGGCGGCAAGACCTGGCCGAAGCCGGCCGGCGCCAGCGAGACGCGCGAATTCAAGGTCTATCGCTGGAATCCGGACGACGGCAAAAACCCCAGCGTCGATACCTATTTCATCGACACCCACGAATGTGGCCCGATGATCCTCGACGGCCTGATCTGGATCAAGAACCACATCGACCCGACGCTGACCTTCCGCCGATCCTGCCGCGAAGGCGTCTGCGGCTCCTGCGCCATGAACATCGACGGCCAGAATACGCTGGCCTGCACCAAATCGATGCATGACGTGAAGGAAGGCGCGGTGAAGATCAATCCGCTGCCGCATCAGCCGGTCGTAAAGGACCTGGTGCCCGATCTCACCAACTTCTACGCCCAATACGCCTCGATCGAGCCGTGGCTGAAGACCACCACGCCGACGCCGCAGAAGGAATGGAAGCAGAGCCACGACGATCGTGAAAAGCTCGACGGCCTTTATGAGTGCATTCTCTGCGCCTGCTGCTCGACCTCGTGCCCGAGCTATTGGTGGAACAGCGACCGTTATCTCGGCCCGGCCGCATTGCTGCAGGCCAACCGATGGGTCAAGGACAGCCGCGATGAAGCCACCGGCGAACGGCTCGACAATCTCGAGGACCCGTTCCGGCTCTATCGCTGCCACACCATCATGAACTGCACCAAGGCCTGTCCGAAGGGCCTCAATCCCGCCGAGGCCATCGCCGAACTCAAGCTGAAGATGGTCGAGCGCCAGATCTGACGCGAGATTGACGCGTTGTAAGCCGGTGTCTTGCAGGCTACGCTTTGGGGAAATCATGAGCCCCGAAGAGATCGCATGACGACGGCCTTCCCCATCATCCTGCATCATTTCGATGAGTCGCCCTTCTCCGAAAAAGTCCGCCTCGTCTTCGGCCTGAAGAATATCGCGTGGGCATCAGTGCGGATCTCGCGGATCATGCCGCGTCCCGACTTGATGCCGATGACCGGAGGCTATCGGCGCACGCCGGTCCTGCAGATCGGCGCCGATATCTATTGCGATACGCAAGTGATCCTGCGCGAGCTGGAACGGCGGTTTCCGGAGCCGACGCTGTTTCCTGCGGGATATGAAGGCGTCGCGTCGGCCACCGCGATGTGGACCGACCGGGCGTTTTTCCAGAGCACCGTCAACCTCGTATTCGGCTCGCTGGCCGACAAGGTCCCGCCGGATTTTATCGCCGACCGCGAAAAGCTGCGTGGCGCCAAATTCGATGTGGCGGCCATGGCGTCGGCTATCCCGCAAATGCGCGATCAGTTCCGCGCGCATGTGCAATGGATCGAGGCCCAATTGGGCGACGGGCGAAACTGGATGTGCGGCGACAGCCCCGGCCTTTGCGATATCAACGCCTATATGAACGTCTGGTATTTACGCGCGAATCTTCCTGGCGAAGCCGACCGGCTGCTCGCCGAATTCGCCCGCACGCGGGCATGGGAAACCCGGATGCGCGCAGTCGGCCACGGCCCTCGCAGTGAAATGTCGACCGCAGCCGCGCTCGACATCGCCGCGGGCGCCACGCCGCAGACGGCCGTGCTACCCGATCCCAACGATCCGAACGGCCGCAAGCCCGGCGACCGGGTCGAGGTCATGCCGGACGACTACGGCAGGATCAAAGTGAGCGGCGAGATTGTCGCGCTCTCGTCGGACCACATCGCCATTCGAAGGCGTGATCCGCGCGCCGGCGAAGTGGTCGTGCACTTCCCGCGCGCCGGTTTCCTGGTGCTTCCCGCATAATACATCGTTGGTCGGCAGCTGAATGTCCGCCGCACTACCGCCTGGTGTTCGAAGCGGCCGGAACATTGCCGGCGCCGCGCCGTTGAACCATCAGCCTAAATGACGAAAGCTGCGAAATGCCGATCGATCCGCAGGAGGATCCGCCGATCAAGCCCGGACAACCGTCGGAGCCGCCGCAGGAAAGCCCGCCGGGAAATCCACGGCCCGAGGTGCCACCGCCGCTGCAGGATCCCGGCGAACCGCCATGGCCAGAAGAACTGCCGGGCCGGACACCTGACGAACTGCCGGCGCGAGGACCGCAGGGGCCACGCTCGCCCTATGCGGCGCGCGGCACCACCATTTCCTGACTTTGAAGGGCGCGGAGCCGGATGCAGGTCCCGACTCGCCCGACCTGCCGCAGGTACAACGCGACGTACCGTTTGAAATGATCGCCTGAATACGCAATGAACGGGGGTATGTCGGGCTTTACATATTTAGAAATAAAAACGAATCCACCTTCGAAAGCCGCCACAATCCGGCCTAACGCTTATTCGTTGATCAGCGAATCTTGTTGTCAATAATTTTCCGGGGACTCAGACCATCATGACAAAACTTCGTCTCGTGCTGCTCGCCACGACGGCTCTTACGGCGATGCAATTCGTAAGCCCGTCGTCGCATGCCCAAACCGCACCGATGGTTGTGGCGCAGGCGCAGAACGAAGTCGGCCCGGACGGAAAGCCAAAACCGAAAGAACCGCCAAAGGCAGCGCCAGCGGCACCGCCCAAGCCCGCACCGCCGCCGCCGCACCCCGCACCTGCACCACCAAAGCCCGCCGCGCCTCCGGCTGCGGCGCCGCCTCCACACCCGGCGCCGCCCCCACCGCATCAGCCGCCGGCAGCCGCACCGCCGCCGCATCCCGCCCCTCCGGCGGCAGCGCCGCCGCCTGTTGCGCCGAAGCCACCCGCGCCTCCCGCTGCTGCAGCACCTGTTCAGCCAAAACCTCCGGCTGGGCCCGCTGCCGTGCCTGTTCAACCGAAGCCACCCGCGCCGACCGCTGCCGAACCCGTGCAGCCGAAGCCACCTGCGCCGGCCGCTGCCACACCCGTGCAGCCGAAGCCACCCGCGCCCAGCGCTGCCGAACCCGTTCAGCCTAAGCCACCTGCGCCGACCGCTGCCGAACCCGTGCAGCCGAAACTACCGGCCGCGCCAGGCGCCGCGCCGGCCGTACAACCGCTGCAGAAAGGCGCTCCGGCTCCGGCTACCCCGCCCCCCGCGGGCGCAGGTACGCCGCCGCGGCGACCCGGACCGCCCGGCAACAACAATCAGGCCCCGAATCCAGCTCCGGCTGCGCCGAATGCTGCACCAGCGGCCCCGAATGCCGCTCCAGCGGCACCGAACGCTGCCCCACCGGCACCAAACGCCGCTCCGCCGCCGGGTGGCGGCCCCAGAGGGCAGACCGCGCCGCCGCCTGGCGCGGCTCAGATGGTGCGTCACGCCCCGCCAACCGTCACCGCACCGCTCCCGGCCCTGGCACCGCGCGCCCAGGCCCTGACGCCAATCGCGCCCGGCACGGCGCCGCAGGGACCGCGGCGCATGGAAGGGTTCCACAGCGAGCGCAAGGAAGTCCAGGAAGGCGGCCGCACCGTCTTCACCGAACCCGGCCGGGTCATCATTCGCGATCCCGGCGGCCAGTCGTTCGTTCGGCACGACGAAATGGACCGGTTCCGGTTTGGCGCGCGCGACATCCAGACCCGCCAAGTCGGCGGCGAAACCCAGACCATCGTGATTCGTCCCGACGGCACGCAGATCATCACCGTGAACGGCCGCGACGGCGAGTTGCTGCGCCGGATTCGCCGGGATGAGCGGGGCCGCGAGATCATCATCATCGACAACACCTATCGCGATCCGCGCGCGGTCGGCGGCTTCTATGTCGACCTGCCGCCTCCCGTCATCAACATTCCCTACGATCGCTACATCGTCGACGCTGGCGACGCCTCGCCCGACCTGATCTACGACACCATGGAGGCGCCGCCAGTGGATCGGATCGAGCGGCGCTATTCGCTCAACGAAATCCGCTATAGCCCCTCGGTGCGGATGTTGATGCCGAGCATCGATCTCAACACCATCAACTTCGAAACCGGATCGTGGGAAATCCCGCCGGATCAGGCGGCGAAGTTGCAGTCGATCGCGGATGGGTTAAATCGGGCGATCGCGCGCAACCCGCGCGAGGTGTTCCTGATCGAGGGCCACACCGATGCAGTCGGATCGGACGTCGACAATCTGTCGCTGTCGGATCGGCGCGCCGAATCCGCGGCCGAATTGCTAACGCAGCAGTTCAATGTGCCGGCGGAAAACCTGACCTCGCAGGGATACGGCTCGCAATATCTGAAAGAGCAGACCGACGGGCCGAGCCTGATCAACCGGCGCGTCACCATTCGCCGCATCACGCCCTTGCTCTCCGGCGGAACGGCCGCGCTGCCGCCGCCGCCTCCGGACACCGCGCCGCCGCGGTGAGGCGAACCGCCTGCAAAAGAAAATGGCCGGGAGAAATCCCGGCCATTTTTGTTTGGATGCAATCATTCCCGCGCGCCGTCCCGGCGAACTCAGAGGACCCATACGCCGCGAGCTTCGCGTCCGTGCTGTTCTCAGCCCTTGTCGGTGTCGAGCTTGAAGATGTGGGAGCTTTCCGCAATCGATAGCAGGCCCGTCTCGGCGTAGAGATCGAGCTTGGCGCGGGTATCTGAAATGTCGAGGTTGCGCATGGTCAGCTGGCCGATGCGGTCCGCTGGCGTGAACGCCGCATCATCCACTTTCTCCATGCTCAGCCGCTCCGGTTGATAGGTCAAATTGGGGCTCTCGGTGTTCAGGATCGAGTAGTCGTTGCCACGTCGCAGTTCGAGCGTGACCTCACCGGTGACGGCGCGGGCCACCCAACGCTGGGCGGTTTCGCGCAGCATGAGGGCTTGAGAATCGAACCACCGCCCCTGATAAAGCAACCGGCCAAGGCGCATGCCGCTGATCCGGTACTGCTCAATGGTGTCTTCGTTGTGGATGCCGGTGAGCAGGCGCTCATAGGCGATGTGCAGCAGCGCCATGCCGGGAGCTTCGTAAATACCGCGGCTCTTTGCCTCGATGATCCGGTTCTCGATCTGGTCGCTCATGCCGAGGCCATGTCGGCCACCGATGGCGTTGGCCGCGAGAAACAGCGCGACCGGATCGGCGAACGTCTGGCCGTTCAGTGCGACGGGCTGCCCCTCCACAAAGCGCACGGTGACCGTTTCGGCCTTGACGACACAGTCGTCGCGCCAGAACGTCACCCCCATGATGGGAGTGACGATTTTGATGCCACTATCCAGGCGCTCAAGATCCTTGGCCTCGTGGGTCGCGCCGAGGATATTGCTGTCGGTCGAATACGCCTTCTCTGCGCTCATCTTGTAGTCGAAGCCGTTGGCGGCGAGGAACGCCGACATTTCCGCACGACCGCCCAGCTCATCGATGAACTGCTGGTCGAGCCAGGGCTTGTAGATCCTGAGGCTCGGATTGGTCAGCAGGCCGTAACGGTAGAACCGCTCGATATCGTTGCCTTTGTACGTGGAGCCATCGCCCCAGATGTTGACGCCGTCCTGCTTCATGGCCGCGACCAGCATCGTGCCCGTCACAGCGCGACCGAGGGGTGTGGTGTTGAAGTACGTCGCGCCGCCGGTTGAGATGTGGAAAGCGCCGGATTGGATCGCGGCGATACCTTCGTGGACAAGTTGCGTGCGGCAATCCACCAACAGGGCTTTTTCGGAGCCTAGCCCTAAGGCCTTGCGCGGGATCTCGTCGTAGTCGGCCTCGTCGGGTTGGCCAAGATTGGCGGTATAGGCGAAAACGCGGGCGCCTTTCTGTTTCATCCACAACAGCGCCGCGCTGGTGTCGAGACCGCCCGAGAAGGCAATGCCGACTTTTTCCCCTTTGGGCAGGCCTTTCAAGATCGTACTCATCGAGCTTCCAATCGGTCGTATTTGCTGATGTTTCTTGCGAATAGAGCGTTTTCAAGCGAGGTGGAGACCGGTTCGCGTCAAGAAAACGCGTCAAATCAAGAATCTAGAGCCGTTTCGATTCTATCGAAACGAAAATGGCTCTTGAGTGCGCGAATAACAAATTTCGCGCCGATGGGCACGCGTTTAATGGCGAATGGCGGTCGAACGACCGGAGCAGGGATTACTTCGGTTTACGGAAACGAGTGCCCAGCCGTGTCAGCGCGGCATCGATGCCCTCATCCGTAAGCCGGGTCGACGGCCAGCGGTAGATGTAGCGATATGCCAGCCAGATCACCAGAAACGTCACCAGCCCCGCGGTTGCGACGTCGGTAAAGAAATGCCCGCCGAACGCTATCCTGAGCAAGCTCGTGGTCACGCCGAACAGAGTTGCCGCGACATAAGCCAGCGGCCGCCACGGCGGCGGCGTCAGCGCCGCGGGCGCATAGGTCCAGAACGCGGTGGCGCCTTCGCCGGAGAAAAACGAACAATTGCGGCCGCACGCGCCGCGCGGATCCCACCACGGTACGAATTCCTGCGGCCCGTTGAATTGCGCAACCATCACCGGGCGCGGCCGGCCCCAATAGCTCTTGAAGGTGAAATTGGTGAGAACGCCCGCGGAAAGAGCCAGGGTGACGAGTAGAAAGACCATCGCGCGTCCGGACATCAAGAGCGGCCGGTCCGGCCGCACCAGCTTTACCACCAACGCGATGATCGCCGGCAGCGCCAGCCCCCACGATATCCACATCGCGACGTCGCGCGCGATCACCGCCAGCGTGTTGAATTTCAACGGAAAGGATTTGGTCGCCGGATCGTAAAACAGCCCGGTCAGCTTCAGATCGAGCTCGGGATGAATCCCGAACACCAATCCGATGACAGCCGCAAGGGCGAGCGCGATGAAAAGTCCGGTCCGGTTCATGGCGCGGGGTTTAGCCGAGGAGACCGGGCAAGAAAAGGCTTCGGGGTCAGCGATTTTGTTCTCTTTCCAGGCAGTAAAAGGGAAAGACAAAATGTCTTCACGACGGCGGTAAATCTTGCGGCGGTGAATGCGCCGGCAGCGGGGGCGGTAAGCGCAGCGGCCGCCGTGACCCGCGCCAGGCGCCGGCATTGCGGCCCGCAAACATCCAATAGACGACGCCACCGACGATCCCCGCCCCGGTCATGATTTCGAGGTGACGCCGCACGATGCCCTCAAAGCGAAGCGTCGCGGTGTCGAACGGAACCAGTCCGAGATAGCATGCCAGCCCGATGATCGCGCCGCCGACCGCGTAGGTCAGCGCGCCCCTGATCGAAAAGGCCTCGGTGATCGCAGCGACAATCATCGCCGGCAACAGCGCAAAGCCGCTGACGAAAATGAAGCCGAAACCGAGCACGATGTTCAGCGCGTCCGGGTCGATCGAGCCGGTTCCGAAATCGCTGAATTCCGGGAACAGCAGCGCGCCGACCACGATCATTCCCGCCACCAGACAGGCAGCGAGAAATCCGAACAGAATGACGAACAGCCGACCGATCAGCGCCATGCATTCAAACCGCGTTTGCCGTCATCGCGAGCCAACGGGTTGCGCGAACGCGCGCCCGATGACAGGCTTCGCGACGCAATCCAGAGATGGCAGGCAAAGGCGGATTGCTTCGTCGCTTGCGCTCCTCGCAATGACGTCCAGAACCATAAGCCATATCATTGCTAGTCCGTCATCGCCATGGCGCGCAGCGCCTGCCGCTCGCGCGCCGACAATTTCTCGGTCTCCGACTTCAACTGACCGCAGGCGGCAAGGATGTCGCGGCCGCGCGGCGTGCGCACCGGCGAGGAGTAACCGGCGTTGAAGATATATTCCGAGAACTTCTCGATCTGGTCCCAGTCGGAACATTCGTAGACCGTGCCCGGCCACGGGTTGAACGGAATGAGATTGATCTTGGCCGGAATTCCCTTCAGCATTTTAACCAGCAGCTTGGCGTCATCCAGCGAATCGTTGACCCCCTTGAGCATCACATATTCGAAGGTGATGCGCCGCGCATTGGACGAGCCGGGATAGTCGCGGCAGGCTTGCAGCAATTCCGCGATCGGATATTTGCGATTCAGCGGCACCAGTTCGTTGCGCAATTCGTCGCGCACCGCATGCAGCGAGATCGCCAGCATGACGCCGATTTCATCGCCGGTCCGGATGATGTTCGGCACCACGCCGGAGGTCGACAAGGTGATGCGGCGGCGGGAAATGCCGATGCCCTCATTGTCGGCGACGATCAAGAGCGCATCGCGCACCGCCTCGAAATTATACAACGGCTCGCCCATCCCCATCATCACCACATTGGTGACGAGGCGGCTGCCGGTCGGGGTCACGCGGTCGGCCCAATCGTTGAGGCGATCGCGCGCCACCATGATCTGGCCGACGATTTCGCCCGCGGTGAGGTTGCGTACCAGCCGTTGCGTGCCGGTGTGGCAGAACGAACAATTCAACGTGCAGCCGACCTGCGAGGAAACGCACAGCGTGCCGCGGTCGGTCTCCGGAATATAGACGCACTCGACTTCATGCGCCTTCTCGAGCTTGTCGCCGCTCGGCAATCGCAGCAGCCATTTGCGGGTGCCGTCGCTGGAAACCTGCTCGGCAACCACTTCGGGGCGCGCGACCGTGAAATGTTGCTCAAGTTCGCTGCGCATTTCCTTGGAAATGCTCGTCATCTCGTCGAAGCGTTGCGCGCCGCGGACATAGATCCAGTGCCAGAGCTGCTGAACGCGCATCTTGCGCTGTGCCGGCGCCACGCCGATGGCGCCAAGCTGATCGGCGATCTCCGCGCGCGACAACCCGACCAGCGACGGCTTTGCCGGCGGCACATAGGTTTCGAGCGCGATCTTTTCCAGCGGCGCGGGCGTATCGGAACTGGCCATGATTGAAGTGCTGATCATTGGGTCAAAATCTGGAGATTGCTCCTTCATCCCTAGGGAGCGGCGCCTTCGCCGCGTCTCGAAGGATGTGCGTGTGGCCTCATGGTTCGAGGCGACCCGCCCGGACAGCGCAAATGCGCTGCCAGGAGAGCGCCTCCTCACCATGAGGAGAGATCGTCCTCAGATAGGCCTTCCGCAGCCCTCAAACAACGCTGTTTTTCACGTGAGAAGCCCCTTTAGCGCCGGCAATCCTGTGCCAGCCTGTCGAGCGCCTGGGACAGGCCCTTCATCGAAAACGTGTCCGTGGTCTCGGTGCCCTTCGCCGACACGCCCTTGACCACCACATCGGCGGCCTTGCGCATGGCCTCGACCATCCGCTCTTCCTCGGCGGCGTTCTTGATCCAGAGGCCGTCGCCCTGGGTGTACATCGCGTAAGTGCCACCACCGACCTCCAGCGTCGATTCCGACCCTGGCTTGAGCGCGTAGCCGATCATGATCGAAACTTCATTGGTAACTTTCTCGGCCGGACGCGTGGAGATGAAAGCGTAGGCCGGATCACGCGGACGGTTCGGCGGATTGGTTTTCGACGACGAGGGCTTGGCGAGCGCGAAGCACACCTTTTTGCCGTTCGGCGTTGCGGTATAGGCGCCCCAGGTGCCGAACTGGCCGATCAGCGTCGGCTCCGCGCCGCCCGCGGCAGCAGTGGCTGCCGCCGCGGCCGGCTTGGCCGCTGCAGGCTTGGCCGCATTTTTCGACATCGCGCTTTGCACCTGTGCAGGGATCGCGACCCCGTACACCAGCGCACTCGCCGCCAGAGTTATCAGCATTCGCCGCACGGACATGACCAAATCTGGTTCCCTCATCATTGTGACTGGAAGATGGCCCGGCATGGCGGCGTCGCGGGGCCGATGGATAGCGGGGAAACGCCTTTTTGGGAAGTTGTTACAGGACCGAGAGCCGGCACTTGCGGAGAAACCGTGGCGCTTGCCCGCGCCGCTCGACATCAGTTTTTCAACCGCGCCGTCCGCTGCTTTTCCCACTGCGCGTCGCTCCAATGCAGCAGGTCCTCGGCGCCGGAACTGCGTAAATGCGAGCCGCCGTCCTGCACCACCATCTCGCCGTTGATGTAGCCGGCCCGGTCGGAAATCAGGAAACTCGCGAGATCAGCAAGCTCGCCATGTTCGCCGACACGTCCCAGCGGATTTCGCGAGGCCGGCCCTTCGTCACGGCCTTCAGGGTGAAGCTGGCCCGATGCGCCCGGGGTCGGAAACGGACCGGGTGCGATCGCCACCGTGCGGACGCCCTTGGGTCCCCATTCCACCGCGAGGCTTTTGGTCATCGCCAGAATGGCGGATTTCGCCATCGCCGAAGGCACCGTGAAGGCGCGGCCGGTAATGGTCGAGGTCGACAGGATGCTCAGCACCACGCCCTTGTGTCCGCCTTCGATCCAGCGCTTGCCCGCATCGAGCGTGCAGTACATCGCGCCGTGCAGCGTCGGCGCCAGCACGGCATCGGCGGCACGAAATGACAGTCGCTCGGTTTGCGCGATGAATGTGGCGGCGGCGTTGTTGACCAGCACATCGAGCGGCGCCGCGCGCCAGATCGTATCCATCATGGCCGCGACCGAAGCACCATCGCGAATGTCGCATTGGACCGCGCTGACCTTGCCGCCGAGATCATCGCGCAATCGCGCCGCGGTCGCCTCCAGCAATTCAAGCCGGCGGCCGCAGATGATCAGCTCGGCGCCAAGCTCGACGAAGCGGCGCCCCATCGCCGCGCCGAGCCCGGAACCGCCGCCGGTGACCAATATCCGCTTTGCCGCCAGCAGGCCTTTTTCAAACATTGTTAGAACCCTCGATTGACTGGCAGCCATGCCGTTCCGAATCAGATTGTAGCCCGGCTTCAAATCCGGCATGAAGCATCCAGCATGATTTGTGCGTCCGAAAATCAGGTGTGTCCATGAAAGCCATTCTCTGCTCGCAATATTGCGGCCCCGACGACCTCGTGCTGGCCGATGTACCCGATCCCGTGGCCGGGCCCGGCGAGGCCGTGATATCGATCAAATCCGCGGCGCTGAATTTCTTCGACCTGCTGATGATTCAGGGCAAGTACCAGATCAAGCCGCCGTTTCCGTTTTCGCCCGCCGCCGAAGTCGCCGGCGTGATTGAAAGCGTCGGTGACGGCGTGACCAGCCTGAAGGTCGGCGACCGCGTGGTGGCATCGTGCGGCCATAACGGCGCGCGCGAAAAGATCGCGCTGCCCGCCAACTCCATTGTCAAAATTCCCGACAATCTGGATTTCGACCGCGCCGCCGGCATCATCATCATATACGGCACCGCGCTGCATGCGCTGGAGGATCGTGCCAGCCCGAAGGCGGGTGAGACCCTGGCGGTGCTCGGCGCCGCCGGCGGCACGGGTCTCGCCGCATGCGAACTCGGCAAGCTGATGGGCCTCAAGGTGATCGCCTGCGCATCGTCGGAGGAGAAGCTTGAATTCGCCAGGGCGCATGGCGCCGAGCTCGGCCTGAACTACACCAGCGAAGACCTCAAGGAAGGCTTGCGGCGGCTCACTGGCGGCAAGGGCGCCGACATTATCTTCGACCCGGTCGGTGGCAGCTATGCCGAGGCAGCGCTGCGCGCGATCGCGTGGGAGGGGCGCTTTCTGGTGATCGGATTTGCCGCCGGCGATATCCCGAAGATGCCGCTCAATCTGGCGCTGCTGAAAGGTTGCGATATCCGCGGCGTGTTCTGGGGCCACTGGGCGCGACTCAATCCGGCCAAGAACCGCGTCAATCTGGAAAAGCTGGTGAAGTGGACCGCGGAAGGCAAGATATCATCGCATGTCGACCGTACCTTCCCGTTGGCGCAAACCGCCGACGCCTTGAAGGTGCTCGCGGGCCGCAAGGCGATGGGCAAGGTGATCTTGCATCCCTGAGAATTGCATCCCTGAGAATCGTCTTCGCCCGGCGTAGCGGTCCGAAGGGCGGCGTCGCTTCCGCTCGCCTCTGGCCGGGCGATCCGGTATTCCAGAGCCGCCAGTGATAGACCGCACCGTGACGGAATACTGGATCCCGCTTTCGCTGCGGCAGTCGTCTCGAACTACTCTGCCGCTTCGCGCTTGTCGATCACTCGCTTCAGCGCGGCACGGGCCGCGTCGCGATGGTCCGTGGTGATGTGGGTAGCGACCAGCCGGATTGCGGTGGCGAGCACCGCGGCATCGTCGGTGAAGCCGAGCACCGGCAGCATGTCCGGGATGAAATCGAACGGCAGGATGAAGTAGGCGATGGCGCCGAGCAGCGTCACCTGCACATGGCGCGGTGTCTCTTTGTCGAACGCGCAATAATACGCCGCCAGCAAATCCTCGGCGAACGGAAGCCTGGCGGCCACCCGCTTCAGCTTGAACCAGAAGCGCCTGCGCACACTTTCGCGGTCTTTCGCCAGCCTGTCGGCCGGCTCAAAACCCACGGTATGTTCGGTTGCCATCACCCGGGCTCCCTGAGAACGGCGGTCAATCGCCGCCGCGTAAACATCCTTATTGGGGATGCCGTGCTAATCTGGGGATGTCTTGCCCGACCGCAAGCGCATCAGGCCACGCCGAGCTGCCCGGCGATCGCGTTCATGGCCTTTGCAAGTTCGATGTCGCGCGTGGTGACGCCGCCGGCATCGTGGGTGGCCAGCACCACTTCCACCGTCTTGTAGACGTTGCGCCATTCGGGATGATGGTCGTTCTTTTCGGCCACCAGTGCGGCGCGGGACATGAATCCGAAGGCTTCGTTGAAATCCTTGAAAGTAAAGGTCCGCGCGATCGCCTCGCGCCCCGGTGTCTCGGTCCATCCCGGCAAGCCCTTCAGGGCCGATTTTCGCGCCTCCTCCGACAGCCGCTCCACCATGATCGCCTTCCTCTTGTTGCACACCCGCCTTACCCTAACACCGAACGATGCCTTCGGGGTCCACGCCACAATAGTGCGGCAAAGCCGGTCCAGAGTCAGGGGTGACGGTTCGGAGCCTCTCGTCGTCCTTTCCCGCAAAGTCCATCACGATCAATTCTGAGCCAAAACCTCGAGAATCGTAGTTTTTCAGTGTCGTTTCGGACCCAACGCTCGTTCAAGGGATGCCGCAGGGATAGGAGTCGGATCGGGACCCGGGTAATCATGACGGCATTGTAACTCGGCGCTGGCCGGAAATTTGCTAGAATATCGATCTAACCATATTGGGCCTATGACATTGAGCCTCAAACGGTTGTTTGCCAGATGACCCGGGGGTTCGACCATGTCGAGCCAGCGGCGCCGCCGTCGCCACGCCCGGCGAAGCACAAGGCGATGTTCATCACACTGGCCGGAGTGCTCGCCATCGTCGGTGCGGGCGCAGCCAGCTACCACCTTGCGACGCAACCGGAGATCTTGCGGATCGCGGTCGGCCCTGCCAACAGCGACGACATCAAGGTGGTCCAGGCCCTGACCCAGGCCTTTAGCCAGGCGCACGGCCATGTCCGGTTGCACCCGATTCAGACCGATGGCTCGGTCGCGAGCGCCCAGGCGCTGGCCGGCGACAAGGTCGATCTTGCCATCGTTCGCGGCGATCTCGACGTGCCGAAAAATGCGCAAGCGGTGGCGACGCTGCGCAAGAACCTCGTGGTGATGTGGGTGCCCGCGCCCGCGAAGGACCAGGGCAAGAAGGCCGCTGCGAAGATCACCAAGATTGTGCAACTCGCCGGACACCGGGTCGGGGTGATCGGCCGCACCGAAGCCAATGTCAATTTGCTCAAGCTGATCCTCAAACAATACGGCGTCGATCCGGCCAAGGTCGAAATCGTTCAGTTGCCGGCCAGTGAAGCCGTCGACGCCATTCGCGGCCAGAAGGCGGATGCGTATCTGGCCACCGGAACGATCAGTGGCAGGGCCACCATGGATGCGATCGCCGCATCGACGCGCGATGGCAAAACGCCAACCTTCCTCGCCATCGATTTAGCCGAGGCGATCGCGCAAAACCATCCGATGTACGAGGCGTCGGAAATTCCCGCCGGCGCCTTCGGTGGCTCGCCCGACCGGCCGGAAGGCGAGGTGAAGACGATCAGCTTTGCCCATCACATCGTCGCGCGTAAGGGGCTTTCGGATTCGACCGTCGCCGCCTTCACCCGGCAGTTGTTTGCGATCCGGCAAGCGGTGATGGCGGAATTCCCGCTAGCGGCCAAAATAGAAACCCCGGATACTGACAAGGATGCCGCGATCCCGGTGCATCCGGGTGCCGCGGCCTTTATCGACGGTGAGGAAAAAACCTTTCTCGATCGCTACAGCGACTTCATCTGGTGGGGGCTGATGGGCCTGTCGGTGATCGGGTCCGCCGGCGCGTGGTTTGCGGGCTATCTCAAGAAGGATGAGCGCAGCAACACCTCGCTCAGCGAACGGCTGCTCGACATGCTCGCGGTCGCGCGCCGCAGCGATTCGGCCGAAGAACTCGATCAAATGCAGGCCGAGGCGGACGATATCCTGCGCCAGACGCTGCTCTGCTTCGAACAGGGCGCGATCCAGCAGGGATCATTGACCGCCTTCAACATCGCGCTCGAGCAATTCCACAACGCGGTAGCCGACCGCAAGGCGCTGCTGATGAACATGCCGCAGAACCTGCAAAGGGCCGGCACCGCGTTGCGGGTGACCGGAAGCCTGTAGGCGATCTCCGCTGTAATCGGGCCGTCACATCATCTTCCTAAAGCGTTTTCGAGCGAAGTGGGTACCGGTTCGCCTGAAGAAAACGAGTCAAAACAAAGATTAGAGCGTCGGAGCGATCGCGCATCTCGGCGGCCGATAAGGAGGCTTTGCATGGCAATTGAGGTTCCCCGAAGGGTTTTCCGCAAAATCTCCCGCCGGGGTTTTCTTTCCACCGGCGCGGGTGCACTCGGCGTCATGGCGATGCCCTATCTCAGCCGCGCGGCCGACCGGCCGCAAATCGCCCATGGCGTGCAATCCGGCGACGTCGGTACCGAGGGCGGCGTGGTGTGGGCGCGGGCGGACCGGCCGTCGCAAATGCTGGTCGAGGTCGCCACAACCGAATCGTTCAGCAATGCACGGGCTTTGCCGCCGATCGCCGCACTGCCCGAAAGCGACTTCACCGCCAAAATGCTGCTGGAAAATCTCCCCGCCGGCCAGGATATTTTTTATCGCGTCAGGTTCCGCGACCTGTCGCATGTCAACATTTCCAGCGAGCCGGTCGTCGGCCGTTTCCGCACCGCGCCGAGCGACCGGCGCGACGTTCATTTCGTCTGGGGCGGCGATGTCGCCGGACAAGGCTGGGGCATCAATCCCGACGACGGCGGCATGCTCACCTTCGCCACCATGCGCAAGCACCAGCCGGATTTCCTGCTGCATTCCGGCGACACCATCTATGCCGACGGCATCATTGCCGCCGAGGTGAAATTGCCGGATGGCAAAATCTGGAAGAACGTCACGATCCCCGAGAAGGCAAAAGTCGCCGAAACGCTCGACGAATTCCGCGCGGCGCATAAGTACAACTTTCTCGACGACAATGTGCGCGCCTTCAATGCCGAGGTGCCGATCTTCGTGCAATGGGACGACCACGAGGTCACCAACAATTGGTCGCCGTCGAAGCAGCTTCCCGCCGCCTACCGGGAACGCGACATCACGCTGCTGGCCGCACGCGCCGCGCGCGCGTTTCACGAGATGTATCCGATACGTGAAAGCATCGTCGAGCCGGGCCGGGTTTATCGCACCCTCAATTACGGCCCGCATCTCGACGTGTTGATGCTGGACGAGCGCAGCTATCGCGGCCCCAATGGGGCGAACCAGCAAACCACTTACGGACCGGACAGCTATTTCATCGGGCCTGACCAGCTCGCCTGGCTGAAACGGGCGCTTCTAAATTCGCGCGCCACCTGGAAGGTGATCGCCTCCGACATGCCGCTCAGCCTTGTCGTTTATGATGACGCGGCGAATAAAAAGGGCTCGGAAGCCTTTGCGCAAGGTGACGGACCGCCGCGCGGCCGTGAACTCGAAATTGCCGATCTGCTGCGCTTCATCAAGACATCGGGCGTCGTCAATACCGTGTGGCTGACGGCGGACGTGCATTACACCGCCGCGCATTACTACAACCCCGACAAGGCACAATTCGGCGATTTCGAACCGTTCTGGGAATTCGTCTCCGGTCCCCTGCATGCCGGAACCTTTGGGCCGAACGAGCTCGACAACACCTTCGGTCCCGAAGTGAGATTCTTCAAGGCGCCGGCCCCCGGCCAGCAGAATCTGCCGCCGTCGGCAGGCATGCAGTTCTTCGGTCACGTCAAGATCGACGGCAAGTCAGGGCAGATGATTGTGACCTTGCGGGATCGCGCCGATACGGCGCTGTGGTCGACGACGCTCGATCCCAAACAGGGATAACAAAATCCGCCGACCGATGCGGCGGATGCCGGCTCGCGCAGGGCGTCAGCCCTCGATGACCGTGCCTGCCCGGCTTCTCAGCAGGGCCTTCAGCGCGTCGGTCGAATAGGGTTTGGGCAGCCGCGGCCTGTCGGCAAAGGCCGGGGGAAGACTGACGTCGGCGCCATATCCCGTGATGAAGATGAAGGGAATCTTCAGCGCTTCCAACCGCTCGGCGATGGCAAAGCTTTTTTCGCGGGTCAGACTGACATCGAGCAGCGCGAAATCCGGAGCGCGGTCGGCAATCAAGTCGAGCGCTCTCGCCACATTTCCCGCGGTTCGCACTGCCTTCACCCCGAAGCCAAGAATCGTGTCCTCGAAGTCGAGTGCGATGATCGGATCATCCTCGACGATGAGCACGTCCTGGGGCATGAGAGGTGCGGGTTCCATAAGCTCGCTGACGACTGGTCGAAGCAACGAAGTCCGAGCCGTACTCGAACAGGGCCGGCCGCCGACAAAAAAGCGCCTCGACCGGTTCCCGGAATGAAACCATCACATCGCAGGTTTGTTTGTCTGTGCACTTGTACACACAGCATCCCGCGTGGGCCGTGATTGTGGCGGCTGCGGGTCACGGAGTTCGAGAATGCTCGTACGCGGAAACACCGCTAGCGGCGCCGACCGCCCCGGCAACAATTTGTTGCGGCGGCTCAGTGCCAGCGACTTTGCGCTGCTCGCGCCGCATCTTGCGCACCAAGAAGCACAGCCCAACGAGCTGCTTTACAATCCCGGCGACGATGTCCAGGTCGCGTACTTCCCCTGCGGGCCGAGTCTGGTGTCCTTCCTGGTTCCCAACGAGGATGGCCGCGACGTCGAAACCATTCTGGTCG
This sequence comes from uncultured Pseudomonadota bacterium, assembly GCA_963727225.1. Classification (GTDB taxonomy): domain Bacteria; phylum Pseudomonadota; class Alphaproteobacteria; order Rhizobiales; family Xanthobacteraceae; genus Bradyrhizobium. Next base: position 167,103 of record CAVSFN010000019.1, read on the forward strand.
GCCGCGAGGGCGCCGTTGGCGGCATCGTCAGCCTGGGCTATCTGCCCGCCTATACCCGCATCATGGTGAAATTCGGCGGGGCGTTCGTGCGGCTGCATGTCGGAAAGCTGGATGCGGCGAAGGCCAGTTCGGCTTCGTTGCGTAACGTGTTCGCGCGCTATGCCGACTGCATGCTGGCCCAGATGTTCCAGTCGACCGCCTGCAATGCGATCCATTCGATCGAGCAGCGCACCGCGAAATGGATCATTTCGGCGATGGAGCGCACCGATGGCGACAACGTCGTGCCGCTCACCCACGAGCAGTTGGCGACCCTGCTCGGCGTCGGCCGCAGCTATGCCAGCCGCGTGATCCAGGTCTTCAAGGCCGAAGGGGTGCTGGAGACCCGCCGCGGCTCGATCCTGGTCCGCGATCGCGACGTCCTGCAAAAGCGGGCCTGTCTGTGTAACGAATTCGTCAAAAACCACTTCGAGGAAGTGCTGCGCGGGGTCTACCCCGCCGAAGCGGACCACAACACCTGAAACTGGCCGGGTTTGGCGCGAAAATCAGCTAACCAATTCATAAACAACGCATTGTTTTTCGGCGATTTCTGACTATATTGCGCCGCAACGAGTAGGGTGTGCCCGGTCCTTTTGGCCGGGCTTCCTTTTTGGGCGCTTTGCGCCCGTTCGAACTCCAGGTTTTTGAGCGCGATCCGGAAAAGTGGGTCCCGGTTTTCCGGCGAGATCGCGCTCCAGCCCTTGTCTGATCCAGAAGAAGAGCTATGAAACTTCGCAACGTCGCCATCATCGCCCACGTCGACCACGGCAAGACCACGCTGGTCGATCGCCTGCTGCAGCAATCCGGCACCTATCGCGACAACCAGCGAGTGGTTGAGCGCGCGATGGATTCCAACGACCTGGAGCGCGAGCGCGGCATCACCATCCTTGCCAAGGCCGCCTCGGTGCAGTGGAAGGACACCCGCATCAACATCGTCGATACGCCGGGCCACGCCGATTTCGGCGGCGAGGTCGAGCGCATCCTCAACATGGTGGACGGCGCGCTGGTGCTGGTGGATGCCGCCGAAGGCCCGCTGCCGCAAACCAAATTCGTGGTCTCGAAGGCGCTGAAGGTCGGGCTGAAACCGATCGTCGTCATCAACAAGGTCGACCGTCCCGACGCGCGTCCGACCGAAGTCATCAACGAAGTATTCGACCTGTTCGCGGCCCTCGACGCCAGCGAAGAGCAGCTCGATTTTCCGATTCTGTACGGCTCGGCCAAGCAGGGCTGGATGGCGGAAAGCCCGGAAGGTCCGAAGGACGCCGGCATGCAGCCGCTGTTCGACCTGATCCTGCGCCATGTCGCGCCGCCGACCGTCGAAGACGGCCCGTTCCGCATGATCGGGACTATTCTTGAGGCCAATCCCTATCTCGGCCGCATCATCACCGGCCGCATCACCTCCGGCACCATCAAGCCGAACCAGGCCGTGAAAGTGCTCAGCGGCGACGGCAAGCTGATCGAGAACGGCCGCATCACCAAGATCATCGCCTTCCGCGGCATCGAGCGCACGCCGCTCGAGGAAGCCGAAGCCGGCGACATCGTCGCCATTGCCGGTCTCACCAAGGGCACCGTCGCCGACACCTTCTGCGATCCCTCGATCGACATTCCCTTGAAGGCGCAGCCGATCGATCCGCCGACGGTGTCGATGTCGTTCATCGTCAACAACTCACCATTGGCCGGCACCGAAGGCGACAAGGTGACCAGCCGCATGATCCGCGACCGCCTGCTGCGCGAGGCCGAAGGCAATGTCGCGCTGCGCGTGACCGAGGCCTCCGACAAGGATTCCATGGAAGTGTCGGGGCGCGGCGAATTGCAGCTCGCGATCCTGATCGAGACCATGCGCCGCGAAGGCTTTGAGCTGTCGGTGTCGCGCCCGCGCGTGGTGCTGAAAAAGGACGAGGCGACCGGCGAATGGCAGGAGCCGATCGAGGAGGTCGTGATCGACGTCGACGAGGAGCATTCCGGCGTCGTGGTGCAGAAGATGAGCGAGCGCAAGGCCGAGATGATCGAGATGCGCCCCTCCGGCGGCCACCGGCTGCGGCTGGTGTTCTACGCGCCGACCCGCGGCCTGATCGGCTATCAGGGCGAACTGCTCACCGACACCCGCGGCACCGCCATCATGAATCGCCTGTTCCACGGCTACGCACCCTACAAGGGCGACATCCAGGGCCGCCGCAACGGCGTGCTGATCTCCAACGATCAGGGCGAGGCGGTGGCTTACGCGATGTTCAAGCTGGAAGACCGCGGCCCGATGATGATCGCGCCCGGAGCCAAGGTCTACAAGGGCATGATTGTCGGCGAGCACACCCGCGACAACGATCTTGAGATCAACATCCTCAAGGGCAAGCAACTCACCAACATCCGCACCACCTCCAAGGACGAAGCGGTGCGCCTGACGCCGCCGATCCAGATGACGCTGGAAAAGGCGCTGGCCTATATCGAGGACGACGAACTGGTCGAGGTGACTCCCAAGTCGATCCGGCTGCGCAAGAAGTTCCTCGACGCCAACGACCGCAAGCGCGCGGAAAAGGCCAAGGAAGCGGTAGCCTGATCGCTAACTCGCTCTGAGATCCCGTCATGCCCCGCGAAAGCGGGGCATCCAGAATCGCCGGCGCTTGAGATAGAACCGAAACCGCGCAGAATACTGGATCATCCGCTTTCGCGGATGATGACACCGGTAACGGGGTTGGCTTCAAGCCTGATATCGAACATGCTAGAGCCAGCGCATGTCCCTCCCCTCCGAAGTCGATGTCGCCATCATCGGTGCCGGCGCCGCGGGCCTCGGTGCGGCGCGGGCGCTGGAGCATTCCAGCCTCTCCACCATCGTGCTGGAAGCGCGCGAGCGGGTCGGCGGACGCGCGCACACCATCCAGGCTACGCCGGATATCACCTTCGATCTCGGCTGCGGCTGGCTGCATTCGGCGGATGAGAATTCGTTCGTTGCCATCGCCGAACGGCTGAATTTCGAAATCGACAAGACCCGCCCGCCATGGCGCGAGCAAAGTTTCGATGCCGGATTTCCGTTAAAGGAGCGCATGGATTTCATCCAGGCGCTGGACGGCTTCTACGAGCGCGCTGAACAGGCGGCCAGACAAGCCGCCGGCAGCGGGCGCGACAGCGCCGCCAGCACCTGTCTTGCGCCCGGCAATCGCTGGAACCCGATGATCGATGCGATCTCCACTTACGTCAACGGCTGCGAGCTCGATGCCGTCTCGATCCTCGACATGGACGCTTACGAAGACACCGAGATCAACTGGCGGGTGCGGCGCGGCTACGGCGCGCTGATCGCGGCGTATGGCGCGCCCTGCCCGCTCGCGCTCAATTGCGAGGTGACGCTGATCGATCATTCCGGCAAGCGGGTGCGGATCGAAACCTCAAAGGGGGCGCTGACCGCGCGCCATGTGATCGTCACCGTGCCGACCAACCTGATCGCCGCCGAAGCCATACGTTTTCACCCGGCACTGCCGGCGAAGGTCGACGCCGCGCGTGGTCTGCCGCTCGGCCTTGCCGACAAGGTGATGCTGGCGCTGGATGAACCCGACGCCCTGCCGAAGGATGGCAGCCTGCGCGGCGCCACCATGCGCACCGCGATCGGGGCCTATCATCTGCGCCCGTTCGGCCAGCCCTGCATCGAGGGCTTTTTCGGCGGACGTTTTGCTCGGGAATTGGAAGATGCCGGAAAAGGGGCGTTCGCGGCGCATTCGATCGACGAGATCGCCGCCCTGCTCGGCAACGAGTATCGCCGCAAGCTAAAGCCGCTTTCCGAATCGCGCTGGGCGCATGACCCGTTCGCGCGCGGCTCCTATTCGCACGCTTTGCCCGGCCATGCCGGGATGCGCGCCGTGCTCGCCGCCCCCGTCGACGGACGCTTGTTCTTCGCCGGAGAAGCCACCTCGCCGAATTTTTTCTCGACCGCGCACGGGGCGCGGGATTCGGGAGAGCGGGCGGCGGGGGAGGTGGTGAGGGCGCGTTAACGAGGGGATAGACATTGTTCCCGTCATTGCGAGCCGACGGGTCCCGCGAATGCGCGCCCGATGACCGGATCCGCGAAGCAATCCATGCAGCAGCAAAGTGAGAATGGATTGCTTCGTCGCTGCGCTCCTCGCATTGACGAATAACTATCCCTACTCCATCACCCTCGCGCGCATCTCCGCATCCGGCACAAAGCATTCGTCGTACTTCCCGAAAATCCGGTACCGGTTGCGCGCGACCAGATTGTAGATCGCGTCGCGCAGCGGCTTCGGCGCCGAGCGCAACACGCGCACCCAGCTCCAGCCCGGCAATGCGCCCAGCACCGTCAGCGCGGCGTCGGATTTGAAATACGCGACGCCGCCATGGATGACGGCATTGGTGTCGGGATCGTCCGGGTCGATGCCGAAGGCCTGCGCCAGCCGCGTGCCGTAGGCTGACTGGATCGCGGTGAAACGGAATCGCCCCGTCACATCGCGCGCCGCGACGAAGCGGATCCAGCGCGAGCAGAACACGCAGACGCCGTCATAGAGGATCACGTCATCATCCGGCCAAGGGTTCGGCGCGCCCGATATCATCGCTTTTTCGCCGCGGCCGGTGACAGCGCCTTCAGCGCGCGCTCCAGTTCCGGTGCCGCGACCTTGATGCCGCCGTCGGTCTCCGCCAGCCAATGGCCCTCGCCGCCATACGCCGCCAATACGCGAAAATCCACCTTGCCGCCGCCGGCGCGAAACGCATCGGCGAGTTGCCGGGACAACTCGGGCGAGAAATACGTGTCATTGGCCGACACCAGCCATACCACCGGCACTCGCGCATCGTGACCGAACTCGGCCGCCGCCGAAATCAGCGTGTGCGGCGCGCAAACCTGATTGGGGAAGTCGTTGGCGCGCCCGCCGCGTCCCGGCGCGAACGCAACGATGCCAGAAACGCCTTTTGGATTACTCCCAGCCAGCGCCAGCGCGCCCCAGGCGCCGGCCGAATGCCCGACCACCATTGTCCCGTCCCGCCGGATGAAAGGTTGCTCGCGCAGAAAATTGAGCGCGGCGGCAATCGAGTCCGCCGTCGCATGGCCCGCGCGGGAATAATTGGCTTCATCGCAGCCGCCCTGGTCCTCGAGATATTTCCCGCCGGTCGCGCCATGGCCCGGGCGTTCCGGCACCAGTACGGCAAAGCCCCGCGCCACCAGCCACGCCGACAGCGCCGCATATTCGGGCTGCGGCATTTGCGCGCGCCGCAGTACGTTTTGCGTGGAGGCATGGGCGATAACAGCCAATGGAAAAGGCCCTGCGCCGGGCGGGCGAAACAATAGCGCGTGGGCCGCGACGTCGGGATCCGGCGACGGCACCAGCCACAGCTGCCTGCGTCCAGGCTCCCCCTCGGCGCCCTGGGCGCCGAGTCGGGTTTGCGCCATCACGGTCTGCGAGCCAACCGCGGCAAGCACAACCAGAGCGAAAATGACCTTCAGCGATTGCATGAATTTGCCTGATGCGGCGACAGAAATGAAATCGGACCAGCCCGCAGGATACGCACGGCGAATCAAATCCGCCGCTTTTTTCGCGCAGGTAGCCCCGGAGGGAAACCCGGTCCGGGTCGTGCTCCCCAGCCAATCATGGGTAAAACTGCCGCCAAAACCGCCTGCCTGTCCTTTTTCGGTACAGTCTGACGGTAAAACTGATGCAAAAAATCCACAGGTTAACTGATAATTAATGATGGACCTTGAAGCCGGCGCGCTGACTTGCTTTGATTGGGTCATGAGTACAACCCTGATCGAGGTTCGGCCAGCCAAAGCTGCGGACGCAGCGGCGGTCGCGTCCACCCATGACGAAGCCTGGCGCTCGGCCTATCAGGGCATCATTCCCGGCGCCGAGCTGGAGAAGCTGATCAACCGCCGTGGCCCGCAGTGGTGGGACAGCGCGATCCGCAAAGGCAGCCGCGTCAGCGTGCTGGTGTTCGGCGACAAGGTCGCCGGCTATGCCAATTACGGCCGCAACCGTGCGCGCAGCCTTCATTTCGAGGGCGAGATCTATGAACTTTATTTGCGGCCGGAATTTCAGGGGCTCGGCTTCGGACGCCGGCTGTTCACGTCTGCCCGGCGCGACCTGTTGCAGAGCGGGCTGAAGAGCATGGTGATCTGGGCGCTCTCGGACAACGAAACGGCGACCGAATTTTACCGCGCCCTCGGCGGCCGCATGGTTGCGCGCTCGTCGGAGAAATTCGGACCCAAGTCGCTCGACAAGGTCGCCTTCGCCTGGACCAACTGAGACCTTCGAAACCTTAGGCGTTTCGCCGTGGATCGAAACCGGCGTTGAAGATGGGCCTTGGCCCTTGCCGCCGCCTCAATCCCGGAATTACCTTTACAGCCATCTACCCTCAACGCCACGCGGAGCAATCCATGCGCATCGACGCCATTTCGATCGGGATCGATCCACCGCGTGAGGTCAACGTCATCATCGAAGTGCCGGTCGGCGGCGAACCGATCAAATACGAGATGGACAAGGAAGCCGGCACGCTGGTGGTCGACCGGTTTCTCTATACGGCGATGCGCTATCCCGGGAATTACGGCTTCATTCCACATACGCTGTCGGGCGACGGCGATCCCTGCGACGTGCTGGTCGCCAACACCCGCGCCATCGTCCCCGGCGCGGTGATGAGCGTGCGGCCGGTCGGCGTGCTGCTGATGGAAGACGAGGCCGGCGGCGACGAAAAAATCATCGCGGTGCCGTCCTCGAAACTGACCCAGCGCTACGACAAGGTGAAGACCTACAGCGACCTGCCGGAGATCACGCTGCAGCAGATCCAGCACTTCTTCGAGCACTACAAGGATCTCGAACGCGGAAAATGGGTGAAGGTGTTGCGCTGGGGTGGTGCCGAGGATGCGCACAGGCTGATTGTGGAAGCCATCGCGCGCGCGAAGGGGAAGTAGAAGCAGCCGTGCTCAATCATCGTCATTCCGGGGCGCGCGAAGCGCGAGCCCGGAATCCATAACCACCGCGGAGAGTATGGATTCCGGGCCTGCGCCAAATGGCGCATCCCGGAATGACGGCAATGAAATTGGCGCCAAAACCCAAGTTACACCCCCGGCGCCGCCAGGCCGTGAATGGCGCAGGCGGCGCGCAGGGTGTTGACCAGCAGGCACGCAACCGTCATTTGACCGACGCCGCCGGGCACCGGCGTGATCGCACCGGCCACGTTCAAGGCCTCCGCGAAAGCGACATCGCCGACCAGGCGGGTCTTGCCGTCGGCCGCCGGCAGCCGGTTGATGCCGACGTCGATCACCGTGGCGCCCGGTTTGATCCAGTCGCCGCGCACCATTTCAGGCTTGCCGACAGCGGCGTAGACGAGGTCGGCGCGGGCGCATAATTGCGCCAGATCGCGCGAGCGCGAATGCGCGATGGTCACCGTCGCGTTTTCGTTGAGCAGCAATTGCACCAACGGACGGCCGACCAGGTTGGAGCGGCCGATGACAATGGCGTTCAGGCCTTCGAGCGACGGGCGCACGCTCTTGGTCAGGATGATGCAGCCGAGCGGCGTGCAGGGCGACAGCGCGGCAAATCCGCCGGCAAGGCGCCCGGCGTTGCTGGGATGCAGTCCGTCGACATCCTTGGCGGGATCGATGGCATTGATGATGGTTTCGGTGTTCAAGGATTTCGGCAGCGGCAGTTGCACCAGAATGCCGTGCACGGCGGGATCGCGGTTGAGCTGACCGATCAGGGCCAACAGCTCGCTCTGCGCGACATCGGCCGGCAACACGTGCTCGAACGACGCCATGCCGGCGGCCTGGGTCTGCTTGTGCTTGCTGCGGACGTAGACCTCGCTGGCGGGATCGTTGCCGACCAGCACCACCGCAAGCCCGGGCGTGAGCTGATGTTCGCGCTGTACCCGCGCCACTTCGTCGGCAACGCGGGCGCGAAGTTCCGCGGCAATGACTTTTCCATCGATGATCCGGGCCGTCATCTCATTCCTTCTTTGTTTGTCTGCTTCTTTATTTTGCGCGTTTTCTTTACGCGAACCGGTATCCACTTCGCTGGAAAACGCTTTCTAGTCCGGCTGCGCCGCCGTCAATTTACGCAGCGCCTCGCCAAGCTCGCGGGGATCGCCGTCGACGGCGATCTGCTTGAGGCGCGATGTCGTGCCGGACAGGATCCGCACCCGCGCCTTGGGGACGCGGAGCGCTTTGGCAAAAAGCTCGGTGACCGCGCGGTTGGCCTCGCCGCCCTCGGCGATGGCGCGAACCCGCACCTTGAGCACGGTGCGGCCATTGGCGAGCACCTCGACTCCGTCGATGCCGTCGCGGCCGCCGCGCGGGGTGACGCGCAGCGCCACGCTGATGCCTTCCGTGGAATACCGCCAGGGATCATCAGGCATCCGGTCGGATATCCATGCGTGCGGTCAGAATACGCTGGGATAGATGTAATAGGTGATGACCCGCTGGATGAACATGATGATCAGGATCAGGATGATCGGCGAGATGTCGAGACCGCCGAGATTCGGCATGAACGACCGGATCGGCGCCAGCAGCGGTTCGGTGATCCGGTACAGGAACTCGGCCACCGACGCCACGAACTGGTTGCGCGTGTTCACGACATTGAAAGCGATCAGCCAGGACAGGATGGCCGATGCGATCAGCAGCCAGACATAGAGATCCAGAACGATGAGAACGATGTCGAGAACGGCACGCATGGCAGGCTTACTCGCGGGGGGTTCGGTCGCGGATTCGACTACCCGCTAAATATCGGTTCCCCCCCGCCCAAACAAGGGAAGTTCCTGACAAAAGCCTCGGAAAACCGCGATTTCGCCGTTCTTGACTTGACCTTGGCGCGGATTGTAAATGGCGCCGACTGCTGGCCGCCGTCGCGCTTCTCGACGCGGTCACGATGGGGCCATAGCTCAGCTGGGAGAGCGCGTCGTTCGCAATGACGAGGTCGGCGGTTCGATCCCGCCTGGCTCCACCACGCTTCGCCTTCGGCTATGCGTGGCGCAGCCACGAAAGCCGAACGCGAAGCGTGCCCGGCATAGCCCTCTTGGGCGAAGACGGGCTCCCGCCAATCCGCTCACTTCCCGGTAAATCGCGGCGGCCGCTTTTCCATGAAGCTGGCGACGCCTTCGCGAAAATCGCTGCCGCGCAATGCCACCACCATCTCCCGGTTGGCGTCGATGGTCGCCTCGGCCAGGGTCTGGAACGGCACATCGTAAAGCTGCCGCTTGATCACCGCGATCGCGCTCGGCGAGACAAAGTCGGCGAGATCGCGGGCATAGGCGTAGGTCTGCTCGCGTAATTGGTCCGGCGGATACAACCGGTTGACGAGCCCGATGCGCAGCGCTTCATCGCTATAGACCCGGCGCGAAGACATCAAAAGATCGAGCGCATTGGCATGACCGACAATGCGCGGCAACATCCAGCTGATGCCATGTTCGGCGATCAGGCCGCGGCGCGAGAACGCGGTGGTAAAAACGGTATTGTCGGCGGCAAAGCGCAGATCGCAATACAGCGCATGGACGAGGCCGATGCCCGCGGTGGCGCCGTTCAGCATCCCGATCACCGGTTTCGGGATCGACGGATAATAGGCATAGCGCGCCTGCCAGTCGGGCCGGCGGTTCATGTCGAAAGCCGGCACGCTCTCCGCGCGCCTGACATCGTTGGGATCAAGCCCTTTCAGCCCGTCCATGTCCGCACCGGCGCAGAACGCGCGCCCCGAACCGGTGAGCACGATGACCCGCACATCGTCATCCGCGGCCGCCGCCTCCATGGCGTGGCGCACGTCTCGCTCCATGATCGGCGTCCACGCGTTCATGCGATCCGGCCGATGCAACGTGATGGTCGCGATCTTCTCGCTCACGTCATAGAGAATATGCTGATAGGTCACGGCGATCTCCCTGTGCTGGCCGTCATTGTTCGCGACGACGCGTTGTTGCTGAATATGTCTTCGGATGTTTAAGTCTTCGGATATCCGGCTTTGGCGCGCGAGCCTGTTGGCCGCGCCAGATAGTCGATCGTTTCGGGCCGCTCCATCAGCCATCCGGCCCAGCGCTTGAACACTTTTGTCATCCGCTCGGGCTCGACGCCGAGCTGCGCCATGGCAACGCCGCCATTGACGGATTCGCGGTATTCAGCGATCAGGCCGTCGCGCACGATGAAGCGGCTCATGCCGTCGATCACCACGTGCTGGCCTTCGAATTGCGGAATCTTCGAGGTGAAGCTCGACAGCGACCAGGCATATCCTTTTTCGCCATCGAACACGGGGTCGAACATCTCCCATCGATAGTCCGCCGCATCGCGATGGAACAGATTCTGCATCATATGCGCGATGTCGGCGCGGCCCCGATGGGCGCCGTAGATATAGTCGTAATAAATGGCGTCCTCGGTGAAATGGCCGGCAAAGCGCGCGCCGTCACCGGATTCCGCCGAATGCGTGAAATCGTCCAACAGAGCTGCGAATTCGCCGCCGGTCATGTCGCCATCCCCAATGCTTGCTGATGATCCAGCCGCAAGCTCGTCCGGGGTCGACATTATCACATTTGAAAATCTGCCAGGAGTTTTGAAAACCTGCCAAGGCCTTTCAGAAAAGCCGCAACGGCATAGCGGTATTGCGCGATGCGTTATTCGGCCGCTTCCGACATCGCCGACATCGGCATGCGTGCCAGCCAGCCATCGAGAAATTCCTTCAGCCAGGCGCGCTCGGTCACATCATGCACCGCCCGATCGGCGAAGTGACGATGGCGCGGCAGCGCGCCCGGCGATTCGAGGCGGTCGTCGCCCCGCGTGGTCCAGCAATGCATCATCGCGTAGGTGACGTCGGGATGAAACTGCAGGCCGAACGCATGCTGGAAACCGAACGCCTGCACCGGGAAGTCGCTGCCCTCGGCCAGCAATTCAGCGCCCACCGGAAGTTCAAATCCTTCGCGGTGCCAATGGTAGACATGGTCCGGCCAGTTCGGGCAGACCGCGGATCCTGCGGCAGTGGGGCGGATCGGGTAATATCCGATCTGCACGCGGCCTTGCGGATGTGGCGCCACCCGGCCGCCGAGATGCATCGCGAGCATCTGCGCGCCCAGGCAAATTCCCAGCAGCGGCCGCTGCTCCCTAAGCGGCACCGCGATCCAGTCGATCTCGCGGCGAACATAATCATCCGGATCGTTGGCGCTCATCGGGCCGCCGAAAATGACCGCACCGGCATGCTCTTCCAGCGTCTCCGGCAGCGGGTCGCCGAAGCGCGGACGCCTGATATCGAGCCCGTGTCCAAGTGCCCGCAACACATTGCCGACCCGGCCCGGCGTCGACGTCTCCTGGTGCAGCACGATCAGAACCGGCCGCAACGGCGCGGCGACCGCGGGCGCCCGGACCGGGAAGCGCAGGACATTATCGGCGCTGGTTTTGACGGGTTGAAACGGCATCGCACTTTCTTCTTTGCGGTCATCAAACCGCAATCATGGTTAAGTGTCCCTTAATGTCGGTTGAGTTCAAAGCAAATCGCGGGCCAGAAGCGGCCTCTTAGGCCGGATTGTCAGCGGCGGGCGTTGTCAGCGCTTGCGCTGAAAACGGCCGACCGCCGCCAGCACAAAGCCGCGCGGAACCAGCCGAAGCGCCAACGGCACGATCTTGATGCCGAGGCCGGGCAGCACCGCGCGCTTGTTCGCCATCAATCCGCGATAGGCTTCGCGCGCGACATCCGCCGCGGCGACATCGAGGACGCTGGAATCAAATCCGGGTTCAAACCCCGCCCGTTCCTGAAACTCCGACGGCACCGGACCGGGACATAGCACCGTCACCCGCACGCCCCGCGGAGCCAGCTCCTGGCGCAGCGCTTCGGTGAACGACAGCACATAGGCCTTGGAGGCGTAATAGACCGCCATGCCCGGCCCCGGCAGGAAGCCGGCGACCGAGCCGACATTGAGAATGCCGCCGCGATGCCGGATCAGATGCTCGGAAAAACGCAGCGACAAATCGGTCAGCGCGCGAATGTTGACGGCGATGATGCCGAGCTGCTGCGCGCGGTCCAGCTCGATCGCATTGCCGAACAAACCGAAGCCGGCATTGTTGACGACGTACTCGACCTCCACGCCGGCGGCGGCGAGCGCCGCGGCGATTTTGTCACCGGCATCGGGCTGTTCGAGATCGCATGGAATTACAATCGGCGCCGCGCCGCCGGCGGTGGCGATTTCGCCCGCCAGCGTCGTCAGACGATCCGCACGTCGCGCCACCAGCGCCAGCCGATGGCCGTTCGATGCGAAAACGCGCGCCAGTTCGGTGCCGATGCCCGCCGAGGCACCGGTAATCAGCGTCACACGCTCAGTCACAATTCCAAGCTCTTAAATCATTTGCACGATATGCGGCTAACGACCTGACGAGAGCATATGCCCAAGGCGGGACGCAAGTCACCACCTGCAAGCGCGCATCGGCGCAGCGTGCTGCCGCACAATCAAAAGGCGGCAATCGCAGCCGGTAACGGCCGGTCACACATTAAAATTTCGTCATTTACGGTAGCTCGCCGAGGCGCGTCACGTTGCCGCGTCGGCGACATCCGAGCTGACGCCCGTGACTGGACCGCCCGTGGCCGGCGTCGGTTGTTCGCCGGCGACCCGATGCTTGAGATCAATCCGGTCGCGCGACGAAACGCCCAGCAGATCCGCCGCGCGCCAGACGACGTTATCCTCAAACTCGCTGACCTGGCCGTCGGCATACACCAGCTCCCACATCATTTCGACGATGCGGAGCCTGCCTTCTTCATTCACCGAACGCATGATGACGCTGGTGAAATGATAGAGATCTACCGCCTCGCCTTCGACCAGAGTGGCGGACGCGATCAGTTTATCCGCGGTGCCGGGATCAAGCGCGAACCGGCTTTCGAGCAGGCTATGCAGCTTGCGCTTTTCGAGTTCGGACGGCTCCCCGTCGATCGAGATGACGTGAATCAGAAGTGCCGTCGCCGCCAGCCGATACCCGGTATCGTCAAATGTGCGATCCTGGTGCGCGGCCGGAGAAACAACGTCGGCGATGAATTGGCGAAGTCCGTCCAGCATCAGTCTCTCTGCTGCAATGTTTGGAAACCTGAAGCCATCAGATCGACGGCTCGGGGGCATATATGGATCGGAAAATCAACGTGCGCAATCCATGCCGGTTCCCGCCGCATGCATTACGATTAGGCAATCTCGGGGTAATTCGCTCAGGGAATCTCGTACACCACCATCTTGTCGGCGATGCCGCGCAGCGCCGCTTCCTTCTGAATCGGCGGATCGCTCTTTTTCGAGGATGGTAGCCACCGCCGGCGAATCGATCACCGGTGCGGTGATGTGGATCGCCTGTGAGGTCGACAGGCTCTGAACCCTGGAGGCAATATTGACGGTCTGGCCGAAATAATCCTGCCGCTCGTTGAGCATCACCGCAAGACACGGCCCTTCGTGGATTCCGATCTTGACGATCAGGTCCTCTTTGCCGCGCTCAACATTGAGCGCCTTCATCGCCGAGCGCATTCGCAAGCCCGCGACAATCGCATGCTCAGGCCGGATGAAGGTCGCCATCACGGCATCACCGATCGTTTTCACAACCGCGCCTTTCTCCGAGGCGATGATTTCGAGTAGCGCATGGAAATGCGCGCGCACCAGATCGAATGCGGCGAGATCGCCGACCCTTTCATAGAGCGCGGTGGAGCCCTTCAGATCGGTGAACAGGAAGGTCAGCGAGGTGATCTTGAGACGCTGGTCGACGTTGAGATTGTCCGCCTTGAAAACATCGCGGAAGGTCTGGTTGGACAACATGCGCTTGGCGGTAAGGATCGGCTTGCGTTTGCCGAGCAATGATGAAGCGTGTCGTTTGCGACCCAGACAGCGGGAAGTACCCGGACGTCGGCCTGATTGTCGAACGAAAGGCGTAACGGTCCCGGGCGCACCACCGTTGTACCCGTGGGGGCCTGAATCTTGTTGAAAACGATCGAAAGCTGCTGCCGCTCGCGCGTCGGCTCGCCCTGAACGTTGAGGAAATGGGCCGCATGCGTGACCGGCTCAAACACGATGACAAACTGATTAGGCAATTGCAGGGACAGCACGGCCTTCTCG
>CAVSFN010000020.1:0-32500 GCA_963727225.1 uncultured Pseudomonadota bacterium
ACAAAGCTCGAGCGCGCTGGTCAGCGAGAACAGCACGCGCAGGTCGCGGGCGGGATTGTCGGGACTGCGATAACTCAGCGGGACCGCAACTGCGAGATCGGCCTGCGTATTGTTGCTCAGGAAGAAGCGTACGCCGCCGCCAACAGAAACCAGCGAGATTCCGTCCGTATAGCGATAGCCGGCGTTCCAGGCGACGCCGCTGTCCACAAAGCTATAGAGCTGGTAGCCGGTCATAAACGTGGAATTCAGCTTTTGATCGAACCGCAGCTCCAGCGAGCCGGCCATGCCGTTGTCGCCGCTGGTCTCGGCCGCATCGTAGCCTCGGCCGAAGGCCGCGCCCCCAAGATAGAATTGCTGCGACAGATAGAGCGGCCCGGACGCCGCTTGGCCGGCACCGGCGATCTTGAGCGACCACGTATCCGTCAAGGTCTGATAGCGCGTGAACCAAGCATTGAGCACCGAGAACGTGGGGGACGCACCGGCGTGCGAAACGAAGTCGTCGCCACTGGGCGAGGCGCCCAGGATGTTGAGCCCCTGACGCAACGTCACGGTCAGGTAGTTGTTGCCGCCGAAACTGTCTTGCAGACGGGAGTCCGACGTCAGGCTTATGGTGCGGATGCGATCGCTGTAGATCGGCCCGAACATAACGCTTTCAGAAACATTGCTGATGTCCAGGGCCGTCGTCACAGTTAGCGACGAGCGTTGCGACTGCAGAGGCATGATGCTGGCGCGAAGCTCGAGGGCTTCCGTCGTCGTGTTGTCGCTGTAGGCGTGGCGGTAGTCGCCAGGCCAGACTTCGCTGTAAATGCCGGATGCGCCAACCCTCAGGCCATCATTCCCAATCGGGGTATCATAGGACAGCCGGCCGAACGCAAGCTCGCGTGGATCGCCGGGCGTTGTCGAAAGGTTGACTGCCAGCGTATCGCCTTGCGCCAAATAGGAGTTGAACGCCGCGGTCGCATAGCTTTCCCATGGGCCGACGCCGGAAGCGCCGAGATTGTCGATGCCGAACGAGGTATAGACGTGCCAGGTCTTGACGAAGACGGTCAGGCGGAAATGACCGCTGGCATTGCCGACCTCCTCCAGCGTGGTGTCTTCGATACGAACGCCCGGGCGGGCGTTGATCAGCAGCAGCTTCCGCTCCAGGGTTGTCAGCCGCGACGGCTGTTCGGCGAGCACCGGCGAAAGCATCTGGCGCACGCCAAACTCCTCGGCGCCCTCGCCCTTCAGATCGAGCGCCGTGATGCTGCCTTCGATCACCTGAACGCGGATCGATCCCTCGTTGACGTCCTGCGGGGGAACGATCGCTCGACTGAGATGGAAGCCTGCCCCGCGATAGATATCGCTGATACCGGCCGCAATCGCTGCCAGGTCGGCCTGCGATACCTTCCTGCCAATGTAGGGTTGATAGGCCGTCGCCAATTGGGCACGCGGGATCGCAGTCGCGCCGACAATCGAGATGTGACGCAGCACGAATAACGGCGTCGGATCGGCCGGAGGCGTTGCCGGCCGCGCCAGCCTTGCCATCGGCAGGCGGGGTTGCCCGGCCTGGGTCCGCTCGAGTTGCTCACCGTTGAAGCGCTGGTCGAATTGCCTTGGATCGTAGGCCGGCTGGCTGGCCTGCTGCGCATGCACAGCAGGCGCGGTCACCAGCATCAGCAGGGCCGAAAACCCCGGCGCCAAGCGCCTCGCACGGCAATTGGCTCGCCGGCTGGCGGCGCCGCGGTATTCCAGATGAGCTTTCGCAAACCACCGCGATATCGTCAAGTGCATGAATTTTCATAGATTTTTAAGGTCAAGAAATCGTTAACGACCGACCCGAGTTTCGATTCACTGGCACTCACTCAATATTGAATCTTTTGCCTTATGCCCTGGGGTCGTCGAGACCGAACAAGGATTATCGGGATGGCCCGCATGCTTCTGCGTCTGATCGCAACGGTATTTGCACTTACGGCTGCATCTGGGGCATTCGCCGCTGAGGGCGGCACATGGTCGGTCGGCAAATCGTCCGGCGAGGTCTGGATCACAAACGGAGACGTGCAACAGGCGTCTCTTAAGCCCGAGGACAATCTCAAGCCAGGCGATACCATACGCACGGGCCGCAATGGCCGCGTACTCCTGTCGCGGGGCGAGGAAAGCATCTTGGTTGCGCCGAATTCGGTGATCGGGCTGCCCGCCGAACAAAAGGAAGCATTGACGACCACGATCGTCCAGCGCGCCGGCTCGATCCTGCTCGAGGTCGAGAAGCGCAACGTCAAGCATTTCGAGGTCGAGACCCCCTATCTCGCCGCCGTGGTCAAGGGCACACAATTCCGCGTGTCCGTGAACGCCACGGGCACCAGTGTCGATGTCATGCGCGGACAGGTCGAGGTCAGCGACTTCAGGTCGGGCCAGATCGCCCAGCTCTTGCCGGGCCAGCGCGCGACCGCGCTCGAACACGGCAAACCCGGCCTTTCACTGAGCGGCTCGGGTACGTTCAATCCGATCGAGCAGGGCAAGCCTCGTCCATCAACGGTAGATCGCTTTTCAGTGCCGAAGGGCGGCCTGTCCCCGCCCCGCAATGCCGCGAACCGACCAGCGATCCATGGGCTCGCCGCGCATGGCCAATTAAGGATATCGGCGGCGCTCGGCGAAGTGAAGCTGGACTTCCACAAGGTCACGCAAGGACTCGCCCGCGGCCCGTCCGGGGCCCATACGGCCGGCCGAAACATCGAGAACAACACGGTCTGGAACTCATCTTCGACGACCAGCACGAACGCAGCCCCATCAGCGACGACTGCTGCCAGCAGCGCGTTGAGCAGTGCCTCGCCTGTCGCCGCTACAGTCGCCGCCAGCACCAATTCGGGAAGCAGCAATAACAGCAGCGGAAGCGGCAATAAGACCGGAAATGGCGCCAACGGCAACGGAAACGGCAACGGACAATGGAAATGGCAACGGAAACGGAAACGGCGGCAACGGTAATGGCAACGGAAACGGCGGTGTAGGGAATGGCAACGGGAATGGGAATGGCAAGCATTAGCTGACAACGGGCACGGACTTGAACGTCCGTTTTGGGGGATGGGGAAGTGAGGGATATCCGGGCACATCTTCTGGTCGCGGCCGTTTTGACTATTGTGCTGGCTTCAGGCTGGCACAACGGGCTGCGTAACGCGCTCGCTGACCTCCGTTTTGCCTGGTTGTCGCAACCGGCCAGTGGCGATGTCGTCGTCGTCGCCATCGATGCGCCTTCCATCGAGAAAATCGGCGTCTGGCCGTGGCCGCGGCGGCTCCATGCCGAGCTGCTGCATCAACTCGAGCGCGCCGGTGCCAGCGACATCGTTTTCGACGTCGACTTCAGCACGCCCTCGGACCCGGAATCCGATCGGCTATTCCTCGATGCATTGGAGCGCGCCGGGGGATCGGTAGTGCTGCCGTCGTTCAAGCAGCCAGGGCCTGGACGCACGACCTTCTTCAACCGCCCACTGACCTCGTTCCGCGCGCACGCCTGGTCTGCGGTGGTCAATGTCGAGATCGACCCGGATGGGTTGGTCCGCCGTTATCCCTTCGGCCAGAAGCTCGACGGCGAATTCCTGCCATCCATGGGCGCGGTCATCGCCGGGCAGTATGACGAGAAGCGCGGGCCGTTCCTCATCGACTTTTCAATCCAGCACGAGACGATCCCCAGAGTATCCTTTGTCGACGTTCTGAATGGCAGCAAGGCGGCACTGGACCAACTGAAGGACAAGAAGGTCATCATCGGCGGCACCGCGCTCGAGCTTGGCGATCGCTTCAGCATTCCGAACGGCGGTATCGTCTCGGGACCGGCGCTGCAGGCGCTCGCGGCCGAATCGATTATCCGCGGCCGTACCTTGCACTGGACTTCGGCAACCACGACGCTGATGGCGCTCTGTGCCGTCATGCTGGCGATGATTTTGCTCTGGCGCCGGCTGTCCGCCGCAAGGCGCGTCGGTGCGCTCGCGGCCACCGCAATTGCCATCGAAGCCTCGGCCTATCTGCTCCAGATGTGGTTTCCATTCATCCTCGACACCGCCCTGCTGCACATCGCGGTCGTGGTCTACATCGCTGCCATCGGACTCGACGAGATCGATGTCCGCGATCTGCTGGGCCGTATTGCAGAAAATCGCTTTCAGCGTATCGCGATGTCGCTCGGCGATGGTTTGGTCTGCACCGATTCGAACTACCGGATCACGGTATGGAATCCCGGCGCGACGGCCATCTTCGGTTACGGCCCGGCCGAAATGACCGGCCAGCCATTCGACAAGATCTGCGCGGCAAATATCGCAGCGGATACACCATTCTCGATCCACAATGCGGGCGCGCTCGGCACTGGCAAGGTGATTGAATTCGACGCCCGGCGCCGCAGCGGCGAAGTATTTCCGGTCGAAGCCAGTTTCTCCGGCTGGCAAGGCGCAGATGGCCTCCAGTATGGCGCAATCCTGCGCGACATCTCGGTGCGCAAGCGCGAAGCCGAGAAAATCCGTCATCTCGCCGAACACGACACGCTGACGGGCCTTGTCAACCGCTATACGCTGGAAGCAAGGTTGGCTTCGATGATTGCGGCCGCCGAAGTTACCGGCACCGAAGTGGCAATTCTGATCGTTGGCCTCGACGGCTTCCAGCAAATCAACGATCTGCTTGGCCACGCCAATGGCGACCTCGTATTGCGCGCGGTATCCGATCGCCTGACCAGCGAGGTCGGCAGCGCCGGCGTTGTCGCCCGGCTTAGCGGCGACGAGTTTGCCATCGCTGCGTTCTGCGCCGATTCGCCAGGGAGCATCGACCAACTGGCCAATCGTATTATGGCGGGTTTTGACACGCCGGTGACGACTGGCAGCCGTTCGCATCGCGTCAAGGTCTCGATTGGCGCGGCCGTCTACCCCGCCAGCGGCAGCAATGCGGATGAACTGCTCTCCAACAGCCATCTTGCACTTCGCCGAGCCAAGGCCAGCAAGGGCGGCAGCTATATGCTGTTCGAAACCGGCATCCGACAAGAGCTCGAGACCCGACTGACGCTCGAGGCCGAGCTTGCGCTCGCCGTCGAGCGGGGCGAATTCGAGCTGTTCTACCAGCCACAGGTCCATCTCGGCAGCGGCGAATTGATCGGCGCGGAAGCCCTCATTCGCTGGCGCCATCCGGTGCGCGGACTGGTGTCTCCGGGCGAATTCATACCGGTCGCCAATACATCGTCGATTTCCGAGCATATTTCAGCCTGGGTATTGGAGACCGCCTGCCGGCAGGCGCGGGCCTGGGAGAAGGCCGGTCATGCGGTGCGCGTGGGTGTCAATTTGTCGCCGTCGCAACTCCATTACGGCGATCTTGCCAAATCGGTCGCAGACGTGCTGGCCACCACCGGCCTGACGCCTTCATTGCTTGAACTCGAAGTCACCGAGGACATCGTGATCCTTGACGAAAGAAAAGTGCTCGAAACCTTCCGGCGCATCCAGAAACTCGGCGTCCGCGTCGTATTCGACGATTTTGGTACCGGCTATGCGAGCCTCAGTTATCTCAAGAAATTTCCGCTCGACGGCCTGAAGATCGACCGCTCCTTTGTGCTCGACCTGCTGAGCCATCCTGACGACGCCGCGATCGTGAGTTCGACCATAGTGCTCAGCAAGCAGCTCGGCTTATCGGTAATTGCTGAAGGTATCGAGAACCGCGCAACCGCCGATCTTCTCGCGACGATGGGCTGTGAAGAAGGCCAGGGCTACTTCTTTAGCCGGCCAATGCCCGTAACCGAGTTCGAAAGACAATTCCTGGCGTCGCCGGATAAGTCCATCCGGATGCTCGCGAGTTAAACCAACCGCTCGGGGTAAACAATCGGACTGCTGGCAGCGCGTGCGCGTCAATGCTTCGGAAACCTGCCGGCCAAGCGTTTGGTCTGGATTTGGCACATAGCGCCAGTTATTGCCGGCGCGGCGATACGTCCGAAGTTTGGGGTAGACCGGAAGCAGACCCCGCGGTTTAGCACCGGTGTGCCGCCAGGACGCTCGATAGGAAGCTGGCACGAGCCAGATCACACACAATCGGTTTGGAGAACAAGGCGCCAAACCATTTACTCGTCAACGAACCATCGTTGTCGACCCAGGGAATCGGTGGCAGTTGCGGCAGATAAGGTGGTGCCCACGGCAGCACTCTCGAAAGCGTCACTCTGCCTGGAAACTGTGCGAGGAAAGCCTTGTTCATTCCGCCGTCCCATCCGCTGTAGACCGGGGCAGTTGGCACGTTGTCTTTAAGCAATTGCGCGTATTCGAGCTCGTCGGTGCGTTGTTTTTCCAGCGCTTGCACCGCGATTTTCGGATTCACGACAAAGGCGGGGCATTTATCGATGGGATTGAACACAAGAGGATTCGGCGAATTTGGGGGTGGTTGCGCATCGAATACATAGAGGCGATTGCACACGTCTACTTTAGGTTCGAGATGCGTCGTCTCGAAGTGATCGTTGCCGATCTTGAGCATTTTCCAGAAGGCCAAGCTCGGACTGTTTCGATGCCGCGCCAGATTCGCCGGCGTCAAGCGGAACGGATAGGCCTGAACCTGGAATGACGGCCGGCCGCCGAGGAATGAGTCGCGCGCCAGCGAATAGATCTCGCTGATCTGTTCGTCGGTCATGGCATAGCAACCGGCCGACAAGCAGTCGCCGTGGATCATGAGCAAGCTGCCGTTGCGCTTATTCGCTTTGTCGAAGCTGTTGGGGTAACCGACGTTGATCGAAAGATAGTAGTTGGAGTTGGGATTCATCAACTCGGGGGTAATTGCATAGAACCCCTCTGGAGCCTGACGGTCGCCCTCCTGCAACTTCGGCCCAAGATCGCCCGACCACCGACAGATCGGATAGGTCTTGAGGATCTGGAAACGGCCGGTGGTGTCCTGTTTCCAGACTTCGAGCTCCGCCTCTTCCTTGAAAACGCGCACAACGATAGGTGAATATTTTGGCATCTTCTTTTGTCGGAGCAGCGAGAGCAGCTCGCGCGGTAGCTCCTTTGTGGCCTTGGCCGGCAACGGATTGCTGCTTTCGCCAAGGCACGTGACCGGCGTCAACCCCGCGGCAAAAGCCGCCGCCAGCACAAGCGCACGGAGTACCGTGGCGCGGATCATTGCTCTACCTCCGACGTGGAACCTTTCTATCTGGAGCCAGTAGTCGGTGGCTTTCGTAAGGCAAACCCGGATGGGTGCAGGCGCCGACGAAGTCCGAGCTTATCGTCAACCTCAAGACCGCCAAGGCGCTCGGTCCCGCCGCGCCGCCCCCGATGCTTGGACGCGCCGACAAGGTGATCGAATAGAGATGCCGTTTGTTGCGGTGCATGAAGTCCGTTTGTAGCACGAATGCGAAGTGCCGACCTCGTCGCGCAATGTCTGAGTTCGGAGGTGAAGCGGACGACATTTACTCGGGTGAGTATTTCGCATTTTGACCCACTTCGGACATTAGACCGCTTGGACCCGTGCAAAACATTGTTTACATTTTTGGTGGAGGGCACCGTCATTTATGACGGCGGTTGAATTGCAGATGACAAATTTATTCGGTAACCACGCAATAGTGGTCGGAGCCGGTATTGGCGGTCTCACCGCGGCGAAGGCCCTGTCTTCATACTTCGCCAACGTCACCGTGCTGGAACGTGATGCCTTACCTACCGCGCCGATCGTGCGTACCGGCACACCTCAAGCCCGGCAAATTCATGTGCTCCTCAGAGGTGGTCTCGACGCCCTTATGGAATTCTTCCCAGAGTTCGAAACAGAACTCGAGCGCGCGGGTGCCGTTAGGGTGCGAGTCGGTTCAGAGTCTCTGCTGGAAATGCCAGGATTCGATCCGTTTCCACAGCGTGATCTTGGCTTCGATTATTTGTGCATGACGCGGCCACTTGTGGAATTCGTAGCAAGGCGCTTTGTTGAACAGCAGAGCAATATCGCAGTGAGATCGCGTTGCCGCGTTACCCAGTTAGTGGAATCGCCCAACCGGAACGCGGTTACGGGGGTTCGTTATGATGAACCGAACGGGCGAAGCAACGAGCTTGCGGCTGATTTTATCGTCGACGCATCGTCTCGCGGCGCGCTTACTCTCCAACTTCTGGACAGGGTCGATCTACTAAGGCCCCAAGAGACGGAAATTGGCATCGACCTGCGCTACGCAACCGCATTGTTCGAGATTCCATCTTCCGCGCCTTGTGACTGGCGCGCGGTGCTCCACCGGCCCGCCGCCCAAAGCGGCCGTGGCGGGTTACTCATTCCGGTCGAGAATAATCGCTGGCAAGTCAATTTAACCGGCATCCATGGTCAGCTCGTGCCGGAAAGCGTTGGAGAATTTATCGCTTTTGCCAAAACATTGAGAACCCAGACAATCCATGATGCGATCAAGGACGCTGTACCTATTGGACCTATTCACCGGTTCGGCTTTCCCGGCAGTACACGGCGACACTTTGAGAGACTTGATAGCTTTCCAGATCGTCTACTGCCGCTCGGTGATGTGATTTGTCGATTCAATCCGGCTTTCGGTCAAGGAATGAGTGTGGCCGCGCAAGAAGTAGGTGTCTTGAAGCGGCTGATCGAAGCGCGAGCCCTGGATGCTGATCAGCTCAAGGGACTAGCGCAGTCCTTCTTTGCGGCGATTCAGGACTTTCTCGCCGCGCCATGGGCGGTGACCGAAAGCGACTTCATTTATGAGAAGACGCACGGGCAACGTCCGAATGATTTTCACCAACGCTTGAAATTTAACCTCGCGTTGCAGCGGGTCGCCGCGGAGGATGCAACGGTGCATCAGATCATGAGCGAGGTGACCCATCTCGTGAAGCGATCCAGTGCTCTGCGCGATCCGCAGATCGTTAGCCGGGTGACGGCCCTGATGTCTGCCTCTTGACCGTTGGTATGTCCGAATGTGGCACATTCGAGACATCTAGCGCAGTCTGTTGTTTGTTCGCTATTGGGGGCAAAGCAGATATCGATATCTGATTGTAGTGGTGAGGGTCGATCGGACGATGCGCCTAACAGGCAGGGAAGAATGCGTTTGAAATCAGTGGTGCGCTTGGTAGTCAGTTTGTTGATGTGTCTCGGCGTAGGCATATTGGAATCGCTGGTGACGAGACCTGAGATCCCGACATGGTATGCTTCCCTCACTAAGCCGTCTTGGACACCTCCTCCTGTGGTTTTCCCGATCGCCTGGACGGCCCTCTACATCTTGATGGCCATCAGCTTCTGGAAGCTTTGGGAAACGGAACTACGATCTGCAGCTCGCTTAAAGGCGATGGTTTGGTTCTTGGTACAACTCGCGCTCAACGCGGCGTGGTCGCCGGTATTCTTCAGTTGGCACGACACCAAAACGGCTCTTGTCCTAATTGTTGCATTGCTGATCGCTATCGTCGCAACGATCGTCTCTGCTTCTCGTGTCGATCGGGTCGCGACTTGGCTTCTGGCGCCCTATCTCGTGTGGGTGGCCTACGCGACCACGATCAATGCTGGCGTAGTGGCCATGAATTAACGTCTATTGCCGCGGCAGAGCCAAGGGTAGTCCGCCGCACATGAGTCGGGTTGTGGCACAAATGCGAAGTGCCGACTGCCGTGAGTAAGGTCGGCTTTCGGGGGAAATTCGGAAGACATTTGCTCGCACTGAGTTTTTCTCAGATTGACCGATGCTGTCGAAAAAATCCCGAAGCACCGACGAGCTAATTTCTCGCGGAAAGGCAAAACTAGCGGCAATCGCCATTCGATGGTCCCTGAGCTCCATTACGGAGGTCATCGGTAAGTTCACCATCTGATGATGACTGCCCCCAAGAAACTTTCTTATAGACGCGCCAACGGCCCTTAAAATTTGAGCTCCATGGTTCAAAAAGACTTTTTCGACAGCATCGACCCATTTCGGAAGTGAGCCCTAGTCCACGGAGTGCGAACGTGCTATGAAGTTTAACTGTGAAATCGGCTCCGATTTGATTTTTTGCAGCGGCACAAATGTGTTGCTAGGTCGACGGTAGAAAATATCCAGCATTTGGATGGAAGCCTGTCCCGCAAACTAATTTATTTCAGGAGAAACCCATGACTAAACCGTCCGAGGAAAAGAACACTATCACTTCCGAATCATCGAGCGCGGCTATAGCGAGCGAATTGACCGATCAGGATCTTGATGAGGTGGCAGGAGGCGGCGGTAAGGCGCCGTCCGGCATAACCCATGATGAGTCTCCTAAGGAGACAGTTACCTTCGAGTATGGCGGTTTGAGCATCCAATATACTCAACAGAAACCCGACTGATCATTTTAGTTTCCTTGGTACCTGAGCGCACCTGCGGCAGTTGCAACGTTTGCTGCGTTGTACCGAAGATCGATGAGCCGGAACTGCAGAAGCTTCCAGGCTGTCGCTGCCGCAATGCCCTCACGAGTGGCGTATGTGCCATCTACGAGACGCGGCCGACAGTCTGCCGAAACTTCTTCTGCGGCTGGCGTCTCCTTCCTTGGCTTAACGAGCGGCTCCGACCGGATCAGTCGGCGGTGTTCATCAGACTGACGAAAGAAAAAAAGTTGCTGGTTGGCCCGCAGCGATTTGCGCTGATGGTCACGGTGCTAAGCCGGGAAGGGTTAAACGCGCCTGGTTTGGTCGAGGCAATCATTACGTCAATTGCTTCGCAAATTGACACCTACCTAGTTGTCCCCGGATCACCTGGTTACACCTCGTGTCGGAAATGGCTCAACGAAACGTTTGGCGAAGCCGTCAAGCTCAACGATGCGATAAGGATTAAATTATTGCTAGAAGAGCAATATGCTGAGATCCTATCGAAGTTGATTGAGACACGACCGGTAGTCCTTACTGGCAAAAGCTAGTCCATCTGCCCCTGGGATCACAATTTCAACGACGTCGAATCCGTGTATTCATGTCGCCGATTGGCACATAGCGTCAGTAATTGCGGTGCAGCGCCATGTCCGCAGTTGGGTGCAAACCGGAAGTGATCGGCGCACAGCCAAAGTGACGCGACCCACAAGAGACATCCGTCGCTCCCCAACGTCCTCCGTCGATCATCACCCGGTGCAGCTTCCCAACCGACAACGGGAAGCGGGCTTCACCAGCCGACCGACCCCTGACGGTGCGTCAGTTTCCTTCTCTGCCGATTGCAATCGCTGGAAATTCCATGAAGTGTATTGCACCTTAAGAAACAAACGAAGTGAGGGGAGACTTACGCCATGGCCTTTTCGCTCTACGACGCAACTGTCGCCAACTACCTCCAGATTCTCGGCGCCGTCGGCGGCTTCCTTGAGAAGAGTCTCGCACATTTCCGAGAGAAGGGCGTCGATCCGGCCGAGATCGTCGAGACGCGACTTGCACCTGACATGCTGCCGTTCCGTTTCCAGATCGTCTCAGTCGCACATCATTCGCGCGGTGCGATGGAGGCGGCGAAGAACGGAGTGTTCGCCCCGTCATCGGGTAAACCAGACCTCGACTATGCCGCACTTCAGGCCCTGGTGACGGAGGCGCGAAATGAACTCTCACGCCTGACGCCAGAGGCTGTCAACGCGCTCGTCGGCCGCGATGTCACCTTCAAGCTCGGTGATCGCGGGCTTCCGTTCACGACGGAAGGCTTCCTGATGTCGTTCTCGCTGCCGAACTTCTTTTTCCATACGACCACGGCTTACGACATTCTCCGCCACAAGGGCGCGCCGCTTGGAAAACGCGATTTCATGGGAAAGATGAAATTGAAGGGGTAAAAGAGTAAACACCTTTAGCCGATTGCTGCGGTGCATGAGTCTCTTCATGGCAGCACGAAACGGACCAAACGGGCCGGTCTGACGATGTCCGTTGTTCGGGCAACTGCCGCTCGCGGGGAGCACGAGACCGCACAAGTTCATTGGGGATATTTTCGGGGCTCCGAACGAAGCGGCGCCGGCGCGTCACGCCGACGCCTGCTTGGCTGTATCCAGCGATCGGGGAACGGGTCAGCCCGGTCCCGCGCCTTGCGTGGCGGTATACACGGCGTAGAGCGACTGGCTCGCGGCCATGAACAGGCGATTGCGCTTGGGGCCGCCGAAGCAGTGGCCGCAGTGCACCATTTCCCTCGACACCCTTTCCCGTCTCGATGGCCTGAGTATCTGCAGCGATCGCATTTGCAGAGCTTTGACGACAACTATGTCGCCGGCAACAGTGACGGCGACGACGACGCCCCGGTATCGAGACAAACTCGCGCGTGGGGCGCTCGATGAACGCAGATTCCTTGACATCTGCTGACGGTGGTCCACACTTAGAGACACACCAGACAGCTTTTGCTGTCGAATAGCTTTGAAATCGCCATGGTGGATAACAGGGAGTAGGTGCAATGAGAGCCTCCTCAATTGTCGGACTGCTGTTTGCAGCAGTGATTTTGGCGACCATCCCCGTCTCGCCGCAGGTGACACCGCGCGGCGTGGAATTAAGCGTTGATCAAGCGCAGGCCTACACATACCGGCGCGCCCGCGTGACTGCGCGTCGTGTCGACCGTCGCGTGTACCGCCATACGCGTCGCGCCTTGCGGCATGGTGTTTATTAACTGAGCGCGATGGGCAAGGGTGTGGCACGGGCAGGTCGTCGCCGTGCGGCTCGACGTGGTCGCGGATGCACGCCGCCTTCACTTGATCGCGCGCCACACATCGCGTGAAACTTCCTGGCCCTGGCGTGGGCGGAACTCGCCGTTAATTATTTGAACGCCTTCGGCGCTTTCTCTGTCGGCGCAATAGAGAAGGCCAGCCAGGTATTCCAGCCCGACGAGCGATTTTGAGCCGCAAATTCCCAATAGCCCCGCAGGCTCAGGGACCCCTGCATTTCCCCGACAGGAAATAACACCCCAGCCTCGGGCCCAACGGCGGCGATGCGCGTCAGATACGGCAGCACATGGGCACTGTGCCAACTCCTGTTTCTACGGCGCGACGAAATAATGCAGCAGAGGTCCACTTTGGCACGAACCTGCACATTGCTATTGTCGGGTTTGCGACTTAAGCTTTGCAGCGTTGATCACTCGCCTAACTAGCAGCGCAGATCAACTCACCCAAAACGGCCGTCAGGCGTCAAGAAAACGACGCTCTGATAGGGACCTTTGCGTGCAAACTACTTGATAGGTGGAAAACTCCTAGAATTCGCGGCTAACTTAAATCGAAGCTGCGAGGCGATGGCAGCTCTTTATTCCTCAGTACGTGTCAACTGTACGTGTCAACTGTAGGAGCGCATCATGAAGATGAAAAGGATGAGCATTGTTGGAGCAAGCGTATTGATAGGCGCTGCAATACTGTCCGCAGTTCCTGTTTCGCTTCATCAGTCTCAAGACAAGAGTCTCTCGTTGTCTCTGGACAGAGCGGATGCCCGAGTCGGCCGACCAGCAACGCCGGGAAGCGTAGCCGGCGTAGCGCGCAGATCGACGCGGCGGGCAGTACGCCACTGTGCAGCGGGCGTGACCTGCTAAGTCTATTCGATATCAGGGAACGACCGAAGTCGCAGTCAGGGCGAGCAGCGTATCAGGCCCCAAAGCTCGTTCGGTTGAAAACCCGGTGCCCACCATGGTCCGGGAGATAACCTGCTGCGCCGCCGCCATACACCCGAAGCCGAAGGGGAGTGCGATGAAACGTCGGGATTTTAACCGGCTATGGCATATAGAAGGCTACGGCAGCACGTGGGCGCCTTTCGTGATTTTTTGCCCGAGCAAGGCGGGCCTGCCGCAGATGACCAGGAGTTGCTTGCCGCAAGTTAGGCAATGAACGCGATCCCAATGATTGGCGCTCAAGACGGGACCTACGATTTAACGATCCCGAAGCGCCCGATCCGACGAAAGATAAAGGGCCTGCCCGCTTTCACGACCGTAACGGGCGGTGCTTACTTCTTCCTCCCGGGTATCGAGGCGCTGCGCTACCTAGGCTCCCTTCGGGGCTAAATTAATCGCCGCCCAAACGCCCGACTGAATTGAGCAAAGTCCGCTTTCAGCGTCAGTCCGGAAGACATTTGCCCGCTCGGTAAACGGCGGGCCGCCGCTAGCGGGCGGTTCATCGGACGCCTGCATGAATGGATTTATTCTGTTGCGAGAGGAGGCGGTTGAGCGCGGCAAGCTGATTAAGGCCGCCAGCGAGCGGCACGCACCGCCAGGCGAAGCTTGCAAGCTGATCGCGAATTTCGCTCAGTCAGAAATCAAGATGATCAAATATATTGAAGCTAACTCGGGCAGCTGCGGAATATCGCCGCAGATCGCCGACCAGCTTAGACTGGCCACAAGAACGCCGAGGCCATGCAGATCAAAGTTTGCAGGGTGGCGCAGGAAGCGCAGGCGCGCCGGCCAAGCCTGAACGAAATGCTGGGGCCGCAGAAGAGAGAACCGGCTGGACCGGTCGGCGACTTCGAAATGTTTGGTGATAGGTATGGACATAGGTATGGACCGTATTGACCCTTGAGGCCTTGGCGAGCGGAGGGTCATTTTCGGTTCTGGCACATCTCGTCGTTTCGCTGCTACGTCGGTTATCGAGGTGACAGCGGACTCTGGCAAGCCGTCCCAAGCCTCCAGCATGCGCCGTGAGGAAAAATTCTCCCGTAGGATCAACGTGATTTGGGTCGTCCAGCCCCGCTTGCAAAAATATTCCTGTTTTCTTCTGACGCAAATCACTTCTACATCCTCGCCGTCCTGCCCCACAGAGGGGCGGCTCGAGATCGTCACGGACGCGGGGCAGGATGCGGTGGACGCGGGTAGCGCATTGACGAACGCGCTTGGCTGCGGACGGCGAAGTCGTATGGTCCTGACGCCCCGACGCTGGCGTCAAGTCGGTGAAAGAAATTTCACCTACGACGGTGGCAAGAAAGCCCGGTCACCGGGGAGAGTACGAAATAAGCTGTTAAAACCATCGCGTGCGGGAATGCCGGGTGATCCCGGTGCGACCGTGGTGACTAACGCGCGTGCTCTCTACACTACACGCGCGGCTGCGGGTGCATCGGGCACCCGGCATTCCCCACGCCCTCATTTGGGCGGAAGATAAATGCACAACCCGGGCGCGTCGCGCCGCGGGAACGCGGAGGCACATTTCAACGTCCTTGCGAGCGGAGCGAAGCAATCCATGCAGCAACATGAAAGCAAGAGTGGATTGCTTCGTCGCCTTCGCTCCTCGCAATGACGAGATGGCACGCGAGCGCCTACTCAGGCTTCTTGCCCAATTGCGCGTGCGGCCGGCCGAAATCGGGTGCCGCGGAATCCTGCCCGATCTCGACGATGCCGCGGCGGATCGCGCGGGTGCGCGTGAAATGCTCGAACAGCGCCTCGCCGTCGCCGCGGCGGATGGCGCGGGTGAGCTTGGAAAGGTCCTCGTTGAAGGTGCCGAGCATTTCCAGCACCGCGTCCTTGTTGGCCAGGAACACGTCGCGCCACATGATCGGATCGGAGGCGGCGATGCGGGTGAAGTCGCGAAAGCCGCCGGCCGAGAACTTCATCACTTCCGACGAGGTCACCTGGCCGAGTTCGTCTGCAGTGCCCACGATGGTGTAGGCGATCAGATGCGGCAAATGGCTGGTGATCGCGAGCACCAGGTCGTGATGGTCGGGCGTCATGATCTCGACCTTGGCGCCCAGCGCGGTCCAGAACACGCGCAGCCTCTCGACCGCTTTCGGATCGGTGCCTTCCGGAGGCGTGAGGATGCACCAGCGGTTGATGAACAGTTCGGCGAACCCGGAGTCGGGACCGGAATGCTCGGTGCCGGCTACGGGGTGCGCCGGCACGAAATGCACGCCATCAGGCAAATGCGGCGCCATCTCGCGCACCACCGCGCCCTTGACCGAGCCGACATCGGACACGATCGCGCCCGGCTTGAGACAGGCAGCGATCTCCTGCGCGACCTCGCCGCAGGCGCCGACCGGGATGCAGAGAATGACCAGGTCGGCGTCTTTCGCCGCCTCCGCGTTGCTGTCCACCACGCGATCGACAATGCCAAGTTCAGCGACCCGCGCGCGGGTCTTGGCCGAACGCGCGGTGGTGACGATTTCTGCGGCAAGTCCTTGCGCCCGCGTGGCGCGTGCGATCGAGCCGCCGATCAGCCCGAAGCCGATCAGCGCGATCTTCCTGAAGTGCGGCGCGGCGTTCACTTGAGCGCCACGAAGTCGCGCAAGCTGTCGAGCACCAGGCGATTGGCCTCCTCGGTGCCGATGGTCATGCGCAAGGCGTCCGGCAGGCCGTAATTGTTCAACGCGCGCAGCACCAGACCGCGTTTGGTCAGGAAGGCGTCGGCCTCAGTCGAGGTCTTGCCCTTCTCCTGCGGGAAATGGATCAGGATGAAGTTCGCCACGCTCGGCGTCACCTTGAGGCCGAGCTTGCCGATCTCCTCCGTCAGCCAATTGCGCCATTTTTCGGTGTGCGCCTTTGACATCTGCTGATGCGCGGTGTCCTCGATTGCGGCAACGGCCGCCAGCATCGCCGGGGTCGAGACATTGAAGGGGCCTCGAATCCGGTTCACCGCATCGACGATGTCGGCCGGGCCGAACATCCAGCCGATCCGCAGCGCCGCGAGCCCGTGGATCTTCGAAAATGTGTGCGTCATCACGGTATTGTCCGTTGTCGCCACCAGTTCGATGCCGAGTTCATAGTCGTTGCGCGACACATAGTCGGAATAGGCGGCATCGAGCACCAGCAGCACATGCGGCGGCAATCCGGCGCGAAGCCGCTTGACCTCGTCGAACGGCAGATAAGTCCCGGTCGGGTTGTTCGGGTTGGCGAGCCAGACCAGTCTGGTGCGCGGCGAGACCGATTTAAGGATCGCATCGACGTCGGCGGTGAAGTTGGTCTCGGGTGCGACGACATTGATGGCGCCGTTGGCCCTGGTCGCGATCGGATACACCAGAAAGCCGTGGGCGGTGCTGATCGCCTCGTCGCCATGGCTGAGATAGGTGTGCGCGAGCAGGTTGAGGATTTCGTCGGAGCCGGCGCCGCAGATGATGCGGTTGGGATCAAGCCCGAAGGCGCGGCCGATCGCTTCGCGCAGCACGCGCGATGTCCCCTCCGGATAGTCTTCGAGATGGGCTGCGGCCTTCTTGTAGACCTCAATCGCCTTCGGCGAAGGCCCGAACGGCGTCTCGTTGGCCGACAGCTTGAACACCTTGCGGCCCGGCTCCGCCACCGGGGTTTTGCCCGGTGTGTAGGGCGCAATATCGAGAATGCCGGGATTCGGCATGGGGCGGGACATCGTCGGCTCCGGATTATCGAGGCGGTTTTTCGGATGTCGCCGCCCCTTTCGGGGGCACCGTATAGCGCGTTGCGTGGCTGCCGACGAGAGCCGATGAACGCACCGACGCGCCGGCCTCGATCAGCGCCGACCTTATCTTTTCAAGGCTGGTCGGGCCCG
Organism: uncultured Pseudomonadota bacterium; assembly: GCA_963727225.1. GTDB lineage: Bacteria > Pseudomonadota > Alphaproteobacteria > Rhizobiales > Xanthobacteraceae > Bradyrhizobium. Next base: position 17,298 of record CAVSFN010000020.1, read on the forward strand.
CCACCGACACCAGCAGGGCGGCGCCGTCGAAGGCGGTGTCCGGTACCGCGACGATTTCCGCCAGCGGCGACAAGGCGCGCGCGATCTCGGCGTTCCAGCCTGACACCCGAATGCTCCACATCTCGACTTCGGTCACCATGGCGCTGTCGGCCACGCGCGATACCACGAATACCGGCAGCGCCGCCGGATGATCGGCGCGCTCCACGAACGGCAACCGCGCAATGATCTTCGGCGCGCCGCTGGCTTCGAGCGCGATCCACCACGGCGTGCGGCTGGAGGTGGCGGAGACCAGCGCCAGATCGCCCTTCGAGTTCGCGACCGCCTCGACCGCGGCCGTCGCGCTGAAATGCGAGACGTAGGGGACGGTGAAGCCGAAATGGAATCGCGCCGAATCCCGCATCGCGGATTCGCCGAGCGAAATGTCGGCATGGACCGAAAACGGCGCCTGCACGTACGTGAATGTGGAGATGATGACCCGCCAGATGCTCTCGACGGTGTCGAGCGGCAGGATGCCGCGGTGACGCTGCACCAGCCGGCGCATCATGTCGGCCTCGCGCGCGGGACGAAACGCCGAGCCGACCTCCTGGGTCTGCTTCACCGAGATCAGGCGATCGATGATGTCGCCGCGCGCCATCAGCAGGCCGTGCACCTGCTCGTCGATGGCGTCGATCTCTTTGCGCAGCACCTCAAGCGAGGGCGGAGCGGGGGGTATTTTGGACATTTTTCGAACCTGACGACGTTTTCCTCGTCCCCAGGAGCAGCGCTAGCGCGGTATCTTCGGGGATGAAGACCCGTTCTGTCTCATGGTTCGGGAAGGCGCAAGGGCGCCTCCTCATCATGAGCCTGGCGGCGCCATTCTCGATTCCGTGCCCGGTTAGGTTAACGGCTGGACTATCTTGACGAAAAGCGACATCGGGACTAGCTTTAGTCATTCCGTGGTCATTTGAGCCGGCCGGCTTGCAGCCACGTTAAACAACTCGCTAAACAGGCCGGGGACAGAAGTGATCCCGGCCGAACCTATGTTCAGGCCGGGTTTTTTATGGCCTGATTCCCGGTGGTTTCGAAACCTCCCGAGAGGTCGGTAAAGATGGTAGGCGTGCAGTCAGTACCAAGCCCGGCGATCCATGCGGAGGAGCGCGCGCGCGAAGCCGATCATCCGAGTTCGCAGGTTGCGGAATTCGGTCTGGACCAGCCGTTGAAGCTCGATTGCGGCATCGATCTCGCGCCGTTCCAGATCGCCTACCAGACCTATGGCGTGCTCAATGCCGAGCGTTCCAACGCCATTATGATCTTCCATGCGCTGACCGGCGATCAGCATGTCGCCAACGTGCACCCGGTGACCGGCAAGCCGGGCTGGTGGGAAACCATGGTCGGGGCCGGCCGTCCGCTCGATACCGACAGGTATTTCATCATTTGCTCGAACGTGATTGGCGGCTGCATGGGCTCTACCGGGCCGGCCTCGACCAATCCCGCCACCGGCAAATTGTGGGGGCTGGATTTTCCGGTCATCACGATTCCCGACATGGTGCGCGCCGAGACCATGTTGATCGACCGCCTCGGGATCGAGACCCTGTTCTGCGTGGTCGGCGGATCGATGGGCGGCATGCAGGCGCTGCAATGGACCGCGGCCTATCCCAAACGCGTGTTCTCGGCGCTGGCGGTGGCCTGCAGCACGCGGCATTCGGCGCAGAACATCGCGTTCCACGAACTCGGCCGCCAGGCGGTGATGGCGGATCCGGACTGGCATCATGGCCGCTATTTTGAAGAAGGCACCTATCCGCACCGCGGCCTCGGCGTGGCGCGGATGGCCGCGCATATCACCTATCTGTCGGACGCCGCCCTGCATCGCAAGTTCGGGCGGCGGATGCAGGATCGCGAGCTGCCGACGTTTTCGTTCGATGCCGACTTTCAGGTCGAGAGCTATTTGCGCTACCAGGGTTCGTCCTTTGTCGAGCGGTTCGACGCCAACAGCTATCTGTATCTGACGCGGGCGATGGATTATTTCGACATCGCCGCCGATCATGGCGGCGTGCTGGCGGAAGCCTTCCGCGGCATCCAGGCGCGGCTCTGCGTGGTGTCGTTCACCAGCGACTGGCTGTTTCCGACCTCCGAATCGCGCGCCATCGTGCATGCGCTCAACGCCAGCGGCGCGCGGGTGTCGTTCGCCGAGATCGAGACCGATCGGGGGCATGACGCATTCCTGCTGGACGTCCCGGAATTTTTCGACATTTCGCGCGCGTTTCTGGAATCCGCCGGTGCCGCGCGCGGCCTGACCAGGGCAGGCGGTTGACATGACCATGCAGCAACAACAGACCATGCTGCCGCTGGCCGGTGCAGCCGCGCGCGGCTCGGAAAACTATCGCGGCGATCATCTCTTGGTGGCGCAGATGGTCGAACGCGGCTCCAAGGTGCTCGACGTCGGGTGCGGCGAGGGTGATCTGTTGCTGCTGCTGGAGAGCCTGGGCATCGATGGCCGCGGCATCGAACTGTCGCGCGAGGGCGTCAACCGTTGTGTCGCCAAGGGCCTCGCGGTGGTGCAGGGCGATGCCGACACCGACCTCATCAATTATCCCGACGATGCGTTCGACTATGTGATCCTGTCGCAGACATTGCAGGCGACGCGGCGACCGCGCGTGGTGCTGGAGAATTTGCTGCGGATCGGACGCCGCGCCATCGTGTCGTTTCCGAATTTCGGGTTCTGGAAGATGCGGTTGCAGTTATTGGTCGGCGGCCATATGCCTCGCACCGAGAATCTGCCGGCGACCTGGTACGACACGCCGAACATCCATTTTTGCACCATCAAGGATTTCGTGCAGCTCTGTGACGAGATCAACGTCAAGATGGAGCGCGCGGTCGCGCTCGATCTCTACGGCCGCCCGCTGCGGCTCAACGCGCCCTGGTGGTTCTGGAATATGTTCGGCGAGCAGGGCGTGTTTTTGCTGAGCCGGGCCGGCAAGGCGCGGTAACGTTTGGCTGTCATTCCGGGGCGCGTCGAAGGCGCGAGCCCGGAATCTCGAGATTCCCCGATGCGCAATGGCGCATCTGAGGTCTGGTCCTTTCGGATCCCCCCCGGAATGACGATCAGGTCGCCAATGACCTCGGGTCACGCACCGGCCAGCGTCCGGCTTCGACCAGGGCGATGAAGCGTTCGACCATTTCATTGAACAGTGCGGGCTCTTCCAGATTGAGCACGTGGCCGGATTTCGGGAAAAAAGCCAGTCCCGACGCGGGCAAATGCTGCTTCAGGAACAGGCTGGGCCCGATGCAATTGTCGTCCTCGTCGCCGCAAATGATCAGGGCTGGCGTCGGGACTTTCCGGATCGCGTCGGTCAGGGTGTAGATCGAGGGCCTGCCGCCCTGGAAGCCGCGCATGGTGTTGGCCGAGCCCCTGGAATCGTGCCGCGCCAGCGCCGCATAGAAGTCCGCGTGTCCGCGCGGGTCTTTCAGCAGAAACGAAATGCGGCTAGGTGCTTCGCGGGTGACCTTCGCGACCTCGGCGGACCCGATCGTCTCGAACTGTCCGGCGTTTTCCCGGCATTGCTTGCGGAAGGCGTCGAGATTGCCAAGGTCCGAGCCGGCGCCCACCGCGGCCAGCGTGATCGACAAAGCGCGCTCGGGCGCGTTCAACCCGATCTGCAGCGACGAATAGGAGCCCATCGACAGGCCCACGAAATGAGCCTTGGCGATCTTGAGGTGATCGAGGACGGCCAGCGCATCCGTATAGAAGTGCTTGTAGGTGTAGACCTCGGCGGACGGCGGCACATCCGACGGCGTATAGCCGCGCGCGGAATAGGCAATGCAGCGGTGCCGGCGCGAGAAGTAACGCATCTGCGGCTCCCAATTGGAATAGTCGGCCGCGAATTCGTGCAGAAAAATGACCGGCGTTCCGCTGCCGGCTTCTTCGAAGTAGAGGCGGACATGGTCGCTCGTGACGGCATAGGGCATTTGCAGTTCCTTCCCTTGTTTTTGTTTTGACGCGTTCGCTTCAGGCGAACCCGTGAGTAACCCCGCATCACCTGCGGGCCAGTCTTGCGCTTGAAAACGCTTCAGATCCGTCCTGAAAATCGCAGTTAATACTCGAGGCTGCAATGAGGCGAGATCGTTACTTTTTCGTCATGGAATGATCGCGGAATGACCCCGAAACCGATTCCGCACTGCCGCATCGCGTCTCGCTCTCGCCATACCCAAACTTGCATACGAACGCCCGCATGCCGGCTCGGACGAGTCGGTGGGAAACGGGGGTGTCACAGAGGAATGAGTATGGTTCAGTTGTTTGCGTCTCGTCGGTTGCTTCGCGCCGCTTCTCTTCACGTTGTTGCGTTAGCCTTGTGTTCGGTGGCGATCATCGCATCAGCCGCCCCGGCTTCTGCAAGATCTCATCACGGTATGGCACGGTCTGCTCACGCGCGTTACCATGTGCGTTACGCCGGTCGTCACATCGGCAGGCACTTCGCATATCGTCATTATCGGCACATCGCACGCGGATCGCGCTGGGAGCGCGGAGTAGCGGCAATAAAGGCGCAGGGCTTTGCCGACGCCGATGCCAGCCTGTCGCCTAGCGCGGGCTTTGGCGATATGGCAACGTCCAACGTCGTCGCCGAGGCGCGCCGTTACCTTGGCGGCAATCCCACCGGCCGGGGCAGCCTCTGGTGCGCACGCTTCATGAACCTGGTTTTGCAGCATACCGGCTATAAGGGCACCGGCTCGGACATGGCTGCTTCCTTCGCCCGTTACGGCCAACACGTCTCCGGACCTCAGGTCGGCGCGATCGCCGTGATGGGCCGGCGCGGCGGCGGTCATGTCGGCATCATCACCGGCATCGATGCATGAGACTTAGATAGCGGATCTCGACCCGGCCGCTTGTGTTGGTAAAGCGTACCTTTGTAGGACGCAGCAGTTCGCCGGCCGGACAACGGTAGGCATCGGTTGCGGCGTCATACCTGAAATCCTTCAGGCTGAAGAGGCCTTGCTTCTCGAGCACCCCGTTGCCCTCCGACGGCGGCACATAGGCTTCGATGCCATCATCTTCGCAGGCCTTCAGGTCCGCACTGTTATAATAGCCGGCATCGGCCAGCACCTGCAGCGATTTGGCTTCGAGAACCTCTTTCGCCGCTTTCGCCATCGCATGGAGATGGCCTGCATCGCTGCGATTGACGACTTCGCTGGCGATAATGAGCTTGTGCTTGTCGTCAACGACGCTCTGCACATTGTAGCAAGCAATGGTCTGGTCGCCCTTGCTCAGAAGCCGTGCGTCAGGGTCGGTCAGGGACAACTGCCTCTTCTCGCTCGTGTCCAACCCCTCAAGGTCGGCTTGGGCGCGCGAGCGCTTGGCCATCAGCATCGGGGAATCCGATCATGATCTCGGGCAACAACGGCAATCGGGTCAAGGAAGCGCCGATCTCGCGCGGCCGGATTTACGCCTACGTCGTGCCGACGAACTGAGATCGAGCAGGGCGCTGTCATTCTCCTGGGAGAGGGTGCCAGCGCCGCTGCAGCGCTAACTCAACGCGCTTTCCTGGAGTTGACCGGTTCTGCAACGAATCATCGTCAAAGCGGAGCCGCTTCCGAACGCAGACTGAAACCGGAAATCGGAATGTGCGCGTATCGCTGCTCAGGGGTGCCCTCACTCTTGAACCCGAGCTTCGCCATTCGGAGTTCTTCTTCCATCGTGATCAGGACCGGCGGGTACTCACCGATGATGACGGCGGCCCGTTCAACGGTCAGTGTTTCCTGCTCATCCAGGAGCATTTGATACATCTTGCCGATCGGGCGTACATGTTCGAACGTGACGTGCTTTTTCCAGCCCTTTTCGCCCGAGTCCCGCACGCGTTTTGCGGCCTCGCTGACGCGGTGATAGGTACTCCAGTTCTCCCTCGTGAAGCTCCCGCATTCCAGGTAAAGCGAGATTCCCCACAGCATCTTGTTGATTGAGAAGCTCGACCTGACCCCCGCCTTTGCGCAATCGATCAGCGCGTTGATCAAGATGCGGGCTTTCTTCGCATCAAGCGTTTTATCGTGGATCGAATAGCGCATTTGCAAGCGATGGTGTCGTTATAAGCGTTGATGCCGCGAACATTTGGCGCACGTAACAGAAAAACAGCGCTTGCGCAGGACCGCGCGACTCTCGTGCGCTCCCGGCGCTGTCTGCCGGGACTACGGCGGCTTGCGGCCACTGACAAAGAACAGCGTACAGTAGCTGGCGGTGTCCTCGCGGTCCTGATAGCGCAGGAAACCGTCAGTGAAAGCATCCGCCATTGCAGCGGAGCCCAGATGCTTGATCGCATGTTCTCGTCCGGCCTTGAATTGAATTTCCCAGTTGCTGCGCCGCTCTGCATCGATCCTGCCGACCACGGTGTACACATTGTCGACCTCCATCGCGACCTGGATGTCGACGAGACCGGCTTCTTGACTCATCCGCGCCAACCGACGCCCCATGAAGAGATCGGTGAATTGCGAGAAAACGTGCTGGGCAAGAGGCTGAATGACAGGATCTGGCGGCTCTTGAATCATGCCGAAGCTGTCGAAATTACAGGAAACGATGAGACCGCCAGGTTTGGTCACTCGAGCAAACTCGGTCATGGCAGCCTGAGGGTCGCCGACCCATTGCAACAGGTACTTGTGCCAAACGATGTCAAAGGCTGCGTCAGGAAATGGCAACGCACGTACATCGCCCTTTTCGAACGTGGCGTTGGTTAGATTTTCTGATTCAGCTTTCCGACGAGCAAAATCAAGATACGGTTCTCGCAGGTCGACGCCCACAACAGTAGCGCCCGATTCCGCTGCCGCGATTTGGCGGGTCATGCTTCCTGATCCACAACCTGCATCCAAAACAGACATACCCGGCTTGAGCGGTAAATACTTTAAATGGGAGGAGACAGGCGCGAGCCGCGCCTGTGTCTCAAGCCGCTCGCACTCTTCGTCGCTATGTATTGCATAAACGCGGTCGGTCACGGCAACGCCCCTGATGTCTGTAACTCCATCAGCTAATCAATGCATATCGGCGAGCTGTTCGGCTAGGGAAAAACCTCCCAAATGGGTCAGTTGCGTCGATCTTGCAGTGCCTGCAACATGCCCGCTATCCGTCGCATTACAGACCCGCCACTTTAACGTTCACTTCAACAACTCGGCGCATCGCGCCGCGAGAATACTGAATTATGGCTTGATCGTGTGAACGTCGCTCATGCTCGGAAAGCGAACAATTTCACACCAGCCGCGGCTCTTCGGCGACGATCGCATCGCCGACGCCAATGGCGCCGCCGGCGATCACCTCGGCATAGACACCGCAGTCGGCGTGCCCGAGGCGGCGCATCAGCTCTTGCGGAATGTTGAGGTCGCGCGCCGCGGTCTGGGGATCGACGTTGACCGCCGCACAGCGAACGATCCGCTTGACGACCCTGAGCCGCGCATCGCCGATGGCAATAGTGCGGTCGAGCAGCTCGAACTCGTGCCAGGGCGGCCAGCCGCTGACATAGAGGTTGGCGCGGAAGCGCAGCGGATCGACCGGGACGCCGACCATATTCTCGATCGCGGCAAGGCTGGCGAGATTGATGATGGAGACGACCTTCCTTGCGACATCCGAAAAGCTGTGGCCGTTGCCCGAGAGGACCTTCGGCGGCCCCTTGACCGCCGTGGCATAGCTGGTCGCGAAGAACCGCTCGATGGCGGCCCGGCCCTCGGCCGTTTCGAGATCGCCTTGAGCGGCGATGGCGCCGTTGTGGCTGATGGTCAGGACATTGCTCGCATCGTCGAAATGCGTGCGCAGCGCCGCCAGCCATTCGTCCCGCATCAGCATCAGGAAATAGGCCTTCGACATCCATTTCGGGTCGGCTGGATCAAAGCCGCTGGGGCCATTTTCGATGGCATAGCGGCGATCGGCCGGGAGCGTCTCGCCGACGCCCAGCGCGACCCGCGGCAGCGGTTCGGGGGTCAGGCCTTTGACGGGGTAGCGAAAAAGGCCGGCGATCTGGGCGGATTGGCTCGGAGACATCCGGCTTTCTAGGAGATTCCGCGGCCCGGCGCCACCGCACACGAATTTGTGAAGCCGCCTCTTCCGTTTCCGGAACCTCTTCCCACATTTGCCTCAAGCTGGCGCAAGCGTCGGCGACGTGACCGCCGGCCGCTTGAGGAATGTCAATGCGGCCTGCGGAAACCCAATGAAGATGCTGTGTCCATGCTTTCGAGGTGGCGCGGCAGGCTGAGGGAATGATCCATGAATATTGAAAAATACACCGAGCGTGCGCGCGGTTTTACCCAGTCGGCGCAATCGCTGGCGATGCGTGACGGCCACCAGCAGTTTTCGACGCTGCATATGCTGAAAGTGCTGCTGGACGACAGCGAAGGGCTCGCTGGCGGTCTGATCGACCGCGCCGGCGGCAATTCGCGCGCGATCCTGAAAGCCACCGAGGACGCGCTCAACAAGCTGCCGAAAGTCTCCGGGAGCGGCGCCGGGCAGGTCTATCTGGCGCCGGAAATGGCCCGCGCATTCGACGCCGCCGAAAAAGCCGCTACGAAGACCGGCGACAGCTTTGTCACCGTCGAGCGGCTGTTATTGGCGCTGACGCTTGAGAAAGACAGCGACGCCGGTGGCATTCTGAAGAAAGGCGGCGTCACGCCGCAAAACCTGAATGCCGCGATCGAGGCCCTGCGCAAGGGCCGCACCGCCGACAGCGCGACGGCGGAGAACGCCTATGATGCGCTGAAGAAATATTCCCGCGACCTCACCCAGGCGGCGCGCGACGGCAAGCTCGATCCGGTGATCGGGCGCGACGAGGAGATCCGCCGCACCATCCAGGTGCTGTCCCGCCGCACCAAGAACAATCCGGTACTGATCGGCGAGCCCGGGGTCGGCAAGACCGCGATCGTCGAAGGTCTGGCGCTGCGGATTCTGAACGGCGACGTTCCGGAAAGCCTCAAGGACAAGAAACTGCTGTCGCTCGATCTCGGCGCGCTGATCGCAGGCGCGAAATATCGCGGCGAATTCGAGGAACGGCTGAAAGCCGTGCTGCAGGAAGTGACCTCGGCCGAAGGCAGCATCATCCTGTTCATCGACGAGATGCACACGCTGATCGGGGCCGGCAAGGCCGACGGCGCGATGGATGCGTCCAACCTGCTCAAGCCTGCGCTGGCGCGGGGCGAATTGCATTGCATCGGCGCGACCACGCTCGATGAGTATCGCAAGCATGTCGAAAAGGACGCGGCGCTGGCGCGGCGGTTCCAGCCGATCTTTGTCAGCGAGCCGACCGTCGAGGACACCATCTCGATCCTGCGTGGCCTGAAGGACAAGTACGAGCAGCACCATGGCGTGCGTATCACCGATTCCGCGCTGGTGGCGGCGACCACGCTGTCGAACCGCTATATCACCGACCGTTTTCTCCCCGACAAGGCGATCGACCTGATGGACGAGGCCGCGGCTCGGCTGAAGATGCAGGTCGATTCGAAGCCTGAGGAACTCGATTCGATGGATCGGGAAATCATCCGGCTGAAGATCGAGCAGGAAGCGCTGAAAAAGGAAAGCGACGCCGGCTCGAAAAGCCGGCTGCAGACGCTGGAAAAGGAACTTGCCGATCTGGAAAAGCGCTCGGCGGACCTGACTTCGCGCTGGAGCGCGGAGAAGAACAAGCTGTCGAACGCACAGAAGCTCAAGAGCGAGCTCGACGGTTTGCGCATTGAACTCGCCAACGCACAGCGCCGCGGCGAATATCAGCGCGCGGGTGAACTGGCCTATGGCCGGATTCCGGAGCTCGAGAAGAGGCTTGCCGAGATCGAGGCCAAGGAAAACTCCGGCGAGATGATGGAGGAAGCCGTCACCGCCAACCACATCGCCCAGGTGGTGTCGCGCTGGACCGGCGTGCCGGTCGACAAGATGCTCGAGGGCGAAAAGGACAAACTGCTGCGGATGGAGGATATGCTCGGCAACCGCGTCGTCGGCCAGGCCGAGGCAGTGCATGCGGTCGCAACCGCCGTTCGCCGGTCGCGCGCTGGCCTGCAGGATCCCAATCGCCCGATGGGCTCGTTCATGTTCCTAGGGCCCACCGGCGTCGGCAAGACCGAATTGACCAAGGCGTTGGCGGAATATCTGTTCGACGACGAGACTGCGATGGTCCGTCTCGACATGTCCGAATACATGGAGAAGCATTCGGTGTCGCGGCTGATCGGCGCGCCGCCGGGCTATGTCGGCTATGACGAGGGCGGGGCGCTCACCGAAGCGGTGCGGCGGCGACCCTACCAGGTGGTGCTGTTCGACGAAATCGAGAAGGCGCATCCCGATGTCTTCAACGTGCTGCTCCAGGTGCTCGATGACGGCCGTCTGACCGATGGGCAGGGCCGCACCGTCGATTTCCGCAACACGCTGATCATCATGACCTCGAACCTCGGTTCTGAGTTCCTGGTCAACCAGCCGGAAGGCGAGGACACCTCGGCGGTGCGCGAACAGGTGATGGCAACGGTGCGCGCGCACTTCCGGCCGGAATTCCTCAACCGCGTCGACGAGATCATCCTGTTCCATCGCCTGCAGAAGAGCGAGATGGGCCGGATCGTCGAGATCCAGTTCACGCGGCTGCAAAGGCTGCTGGAGGACCGCAAGATCGTGCTTACCCTCGATGCTGCGGCGCGCGACTGGCTGGCGGCCAAGGGCTGGGATCCCGCCTATGGCGCGCGGCCGCTGAAGCGGGTGATCCAGCGCAATGTGCAGGATCCGCTGGCGGAGATGATCCTCGCCGGCGACATTGTCGACGGCGACCGGGTCGCCATCTCGGAAGAGGGCAATGTCCTGACGTTCAACGGCAAGGCGCCGCAGACCGCTGAAATCGCCCAGTTCGAAACGCCGGCGCCGAAGCGCAAGCTGCATTGAGGTCATTCCGTTCCGGTTGAACCGGAACGGAGGCTCGAAACAGCTGCGTTGGACTTGCATTCCGGGCCGTCAGGCCCGGGGCAAGTCCGGCGAGGCCCAGGCTAAAGCATGATCCGGGAAAGCGGGAACCGGCTTTCCCTCGCGACAAACGCGAAGCGTTTGCGCGGCGATCATGCGCGAACGATAAAAAAGCCTACCGATTGGTGACTTGCCGCACGCCGGCGGTGCCCGCAGCGTCGGATACGCGCGCGCTGGTTCGATTGTTCATCTGAGCGTCGAGGCGATCGCGCTCCTTTTCGAAGCCAGCCAGCAGCGACCCGTCGAGCGAGCGGCCGCGCGGCAGCTTGATACGCATCGGATCGACGAAGCGGCCGTTGACCAGGATTTCATAATGGACGTGGGCGCCGGTCGATTGTCCGGTCGAGCCGACGAAGCCGATCACCTGACCCTGCCGAACCCTTTTGCCCGGCTCCAGCCCCTTGGCAAAGGCCGACATGTGTCCGTAGGCGGTCTCGTAGCCGTTATTGTGCTTCAGCTTGACGTATTTGCCGTAGCCGCCTTCCCAGCCCGCGACTTCGACGACGCCGTTGCCCGACGCGAAAATCGGCGTGCCGTAGGCCGTGGCCCAGTCGACGCCGGTATGCATCTTGACGTAGCCGAGGATGGGATGGCGGCGGCTGCCAAAGCCCGATCGCATGATCGCATTGTTGACCGGTTTTCGTACCAGGAACTTCTTCGCGCTCTTGCCGGTATCGTCGTAGTAATCGACGACGGAGTTGTCGGGGGTCTGGAAACGATAATATTTCTTGGTCTCGCCGCCGACCGTGAGCGAGGCGAACAGCACTTCGTTCTTTTCGGTGATGGTGGAACCTTCGTCTTCACCGGCGAAAAAGACTTCGAAGGAGTTGCCCGGCTGCACCTTGCGCTGGAAGTCGACGTCGTAGGAGTAGACGCGGACCATGTCTTCGATCACGGATGCCGGCACCTTGTTGCGCAGCGCGGTCTCATAGATGCTTTGATACAGTCGCACCCCGGTCCCATCGTCATCGTCGTCGTCACTGTTGTTGTCGGCGGTCTCGGGGACGTTGTTCATGCTCTGCACGTCGACGGCGACGTATTTGCCGAAATCGGACAAAGCGGCGACGGCTTCAACGGCGGAATCGTTGGCGACGATCACCCGGTAGGGCTGCAGCCGCTGGCCGGCTCCCGGGCCGGAGGGGGCCATCAGGATGCGAAGCTTCTCGCCTTCCTTCAGTCCGCCGTCGCGACCGCGGGCGCCAAGCGTTGTGGCGATCGATTTCGCCTCCTCCGGGGTCGCGCCCTGATCACGCAGGATCGATGTGACGGTATCGCCCTTCTTGACCACATGAACGCGTTCGCCGGATGAATTGGCGCCGGTGGCCTGTTCTTTCGTCTTCGGCAGCAGCGTGACGTTTTCCGGAATCACCCGGGTTTCGAAACCGGCATAGGGATCGGCGACGGTGCCCTCGGTAGCATAGGCCAATTTGAGATCGGACTGCGCGCCGCTGGCATCTGCTGTCGCGTTGGCAAGGGTGTAACGCACGCCGCTGCCGCCGCGCCAGTTCGAGGCGTCGCGAACGCGCATCAGCACCTCGTCAAGCGCGACCACCGCGGCGAGCTTCGCCTTGGGCAGGGCCGGGCCGAGATCCTTGGTGACAAACGAAACCTCGGCATCCGGTTCGGCGGCGTCGGCGTTATTGGCATCGTCGGAGTTGGCGGGCGCGGCGTCGCCGACATCGGTCAGCATGCGCTGCGCGTTGAACGGCGGAATCTTGGCGCTGAGGTCACTGGTGGTCATCGACAGATTGCCGGAGATCCGGATGAACGGCCGCACTCGCATCACGTCACGGCTGCCAACCCGGGTGACCGTCGAAACGCGCACCACATTCCGCGAAGCGGTCGACTTGCCGGGCGGCGGCAGTCGATCGCTTTTCCGCAGGCTGGCAGTTTTGTCATTGGCGCCGAACGCACCGCGCAGCGCGCCCTCGACGCGTTCTGGTACCTTGGCAAAGGTCATTTCGCCGTCGAGCGACGCAAAAACGGCGCCGCCGATCAGGGCCGCGCCGCACAGACCGGTCAGGATGGTACCGCTAAACCACTGCACGGAGACACGGCGGCGATCGATCACCGCGGCTTCGGAGCCATCTACGGAAAGCGGCGGCTCGTGACCGAGATCAATGACCCCTGTCTCGCGTCCGTAACCGCCCCCGCGTGACGTTCCGTGGTTCAAACCAGCGTCCCCCCAAGAACCTTCAACATTCGACAAGACCTTCGCTCATCCTGGACCGGCATTCGCCCTGTTGAGGGGAGATCCGGGAGCACGGCGTTCCGCATGGATGTTCGGGAATCAAAGACCAAAAGGCTGGCCGGAATCACGAACAACAATGGTGTGTAAATCTCTCGATGTTTCTCGGCCGTAAGGAAAAGGCGATGAATTCATGGAAGATCGCCGATCCCCTCAGTGGATAACCGCCGGCAGCCCCCACTAGCACCCGACGATTCAATGGTTACATCCAGTCAGGACGTCGTAGGATTGTGGCTCAAGTACGGCGTGAAGTCCCTAAAAATCGAGACTTCATCGCTGTGCGAGATTCTGATGAAAGTTGCGACGATTTGTTGACAACAACCGTTGACAACGACGATCGGGCGGGCTTATAAACCGCCCACTGAGCGCGGCGCTGTCTTGGCCCTTGGCCAAGGCAAGTTTTCGTGCCCGTGAAGCTCCTCACTAAGATGAGTGAATTCAACAGCCGATAGCCATCGGTTGTCATTTGCCGTCGAATGAGGTCTTCGGAAGGGTTCCAGAGATGGAGCGCTCCCAGCAATGGGAGAGGGGTTTTCGAACCCCGGGCTGTTTGACAAGTGAAGATGAAGAAAGAGAAACGTGGACGGCGGAGTCCTTGCGAGTTCTCGATTACTTGAGAACTTCGGTTTTCAAGTGTTGAGGCTGGACGAAAGACTTCGGCGGTACACGTTTACATAGGTTACACCATCGTTGTTCGCGATGTGAATCGCGTTCAATAAATATGGTGGGACCTCGTCAAACGTTGTGATCAGCCGGTTTGAAGTTTCAAGTCCAACTTGAGAGTTTGATCCTGGCTCAGAGCGAACGCTGGCGGCAGGCTTAACACATGCAAGTCGAGCGGGCGTAGCAATACGTCAGCGGCAGACGGGTGAGTAACGCGTGGGAACATACCTTTTGGTTCGGAACAACACAGGGAAACTTGTGCTAATACCGGATAAGCCCTTACGGGGAAAGATTTATCGCCGAAAGATTGGCCCGCGTCTGATTAGCTAGTTGGTGAGGTAACGGCTCACCAAGGCGACGATCAGTAGCTGGTCTGAGAGGATGATCAGCCACATTGGGACTGAGACACGGCCCAAACTCCTACGGGAGGCAGCAGTGGGGAATATTGGACAATGGGCGCAAGCCTGATCCAGCCATGCCGCGTGAGTGATGAAGGCCCTAGGGTTGTAAAGCTCTTTTGTGCGGGAAGATAATGACGGTACCGCAAGAATAAGCCCCGGCTAACTTCGTGCCAGCAGCCGCGGTAATACGAAGGGGGCTAGCGTTGCTCGGAATCACTGGGCGTAAAGGGTGCGTAGGCGGGTCTTTAAGTCAGGGGTGAAATCCTGGAGCTCAACTCCAGAACTGCCTTTGATACTGAGGATCTTGAGTTCGGGAGAGGTGAGTGGAACTGCGAGTGTAGAGGTGAAATTCGTAGATATTCGCAAGAACACCAGTGGCGAAGGCGGCTCACTGGCCCGATACTGACGCTGAGGCACGAAAGCGTGGGGAGCAAACAGGATTAGATACCCTGGTAGTCCACGCCGTAAACGATGAATGCCAGCCGTTAGTGGGTTTACTCACTAGTGGCGCAGCTAACGCTTTAAGCATTCCGCCTGGGGAGTACGGTCGCAAGATTAAAACTCAAAGGAATTGACGGGGGCCCGCACAAGCGGTGGAGCATGTGGTTTAATTCGACGCAACGCGCAGAACCTTACCAGCCCTTGACATCCCGGTCGCGGACTCCAGAGATGGAGTTCTTCAGTTCGGCTGGACCGGAGACAGGTGCTGCATGGCTGTCGTCAGCTCGTGTCGTGAGATGTTGGGTTAAGTCCCGCAACGAGCGCAACCCCCGTCCTTAGTTGCTACCATTTAGTTGAGCACTCTAAGGAGACTGCCGGTGATAAGCCGCGAGGAAGGTGGGGATGACGTCAAGTCCTCATGGCCCTTACGGGCTGGGCTACACACGTGCTACAATGGCGGTGACAATGGGACGCTAAGGGGCAACCCTTCGCAAATCTCAAAAAGCCGTCTCAGTTCGGATTG
>CAVSFN010000020.1:37500-436085 GCA_963727225.1 uncultured Pseudomonadota bacterium
GACAAGCTCGCTGCTGCGATGGGTAGCGACCAGCAGTAGTCGCTCCCCGTCGCGTCGGCAAATGCCGGCGAAATATTTGACGACGATTTCCGGATTCACGCGGCTTGGCGTGGACCCGGAAATCCAAAATAAAACCGCTACTCCGCCGCCTGGCGCTGGCTGCGGGCAAGCCGAACCAGCAAATCGTCATCCACGGTCTGGATCGGCGTGAAGTCGCGGTGGGCGATGAACTCCGGGCGAGTCGGAGTGCGGATGTAATTCGAAACCGCATTCAGCGTCAGATAAACGATCTTCCGTGGATATGGCGTGATGTTGCCGGCCGAGCCGTGCACCAGATTGCCGTGGAACATCAGCATGCCGCCGGCCTTGCCGGTCGGTGCGACAATGCCGCCCTGCTTCACCAGCCGCGTCACGGTTTCCTCATCGAGCGTCCACAGCGGATATGACGTGGTCTTGAGGTCGTGCGCTGCCTTGAGGTCGCCGGCGGTCTGGCTCTTCGGCACCAGCATCAATGGGCCGTTGATCGGCATCACCTCGTCGAGAAAGATCGCGATGTTCATCGCCCGCGGCTCCGGCATGCCGTCATCGCGTTTCCAGGTGCCGTAGTCCTGGTGCCACTGCCAGACATCGCCGGTGAAGGCGGATTTGGCGTTGATCTTGTATTGGTGCATGTAGACCTTCTCGCCGAAGATCTGCTCGACCGGCTCGATCATGCGCGGATGCGCGCCGAGCAGGCCGAACGCCTCGTTATAGAGGTGCGCGGCAAAGGCGGTGCGCGGCGCGCCGCTCTTCTCGCGCCACACTTCCGGGCGGTCGGTGTCGTAGATAGCTTCCGCCTCGTGCGCCAGCAGGGCTACTTCCTCGCGGCTGAACAATTCGGGCAGGAACAGCCAGCCCTCGCGGTTGAAGTCGTCGATCTGTTGCTGGGTCAGTTTCATGGTGGTTCCTCCTTTTGGTTCCTTGCTCACCTCGTGGTGGGAGCGCGTCTTCGCGCGTCTCGAACCGTGAGGCCTCTTGGCTCATCTTTCGAGACGCGGCCAACTGGCCGCTCCTCAGGATGAGGTCTCAGTTGCTACGCGGCCCGGCTCGTCGCGTTCAGTTTCTCTTCCGTCATTCGTCCGGCGCTTATGGCATGCGCGAGTGCCGAGCTCTCCGCAGCTTTCGCATCGCCGGCGAGAACATGCGCGGCGATGGTTTCGTGTTCGGCCCAGGCATTGGCGCGATAATCAAGTTCGGCCAGCACCGTCGCCATCGAACGCCGCATGTGCGGCCATTGCGGCGCGATCATTTCCTCGATCGCCGGATTGCCGGCGAGCCGATAGATCGCGCCGTGGAAATCCACGTCGAGCGCGATCAACCGGGACAACGCTGTTTTCTCGTCGATCGCGCGCCCGGCGTGCAGCGCCGCCTCAAGCTGCGCGCGCCCCGAAGCATCGGCCTTGATACGTCCGGCCGCCAGCCGGGCCGCCAGCGCATCGATGGCGCCGCGTACCTCATAGAGCTGGCGGATCCGCAGCGGATCGAGCTGCGTGACTTCAAAACCCTTGCGGCCGCTTTCGGCGACCAGACCCTGGCGATGCAGCAGATGCAGGGCGTGGCTGACCGGCTGCCGGGAGACCCCGAGTTTTTCCGCAAGCTCATTCTGCCGGATGCGGTGTCCCGGCGGCAGCGTGCGGTCGGTGATAGCCTCGAGAATCCGCGCATACACCTGCTCGATCAGGTTGGGGAGCGGGTCGAGTGGAATCATGCTCGGCGTCCAGATGGAATACGGAATTCCGAATTCAGAGACACTAGCGAAAGCAGGTGAACGGGGTCAAGGGGGAATCTCAGGTGCGTGTTCGGCTAAAGCCAGCACAGAACTGTGGAAATCTGGTCAGCCGATTGTCCGGAAGCCGCCATGCGCCGCTTGCCAATGCGACCCGTCGATCGCAGTGTCGCCCTCAAATCCTTGAGGCAGGGCCAGCAAAGGGGCGCCAGCATGACTGCAAACGACCGGCCGCTCGTCACCCGCAAGGGCCACGAGCACGGCAACACCGCTCAATCCGGTGGCTTGAAGCTGATGACGGGTGTTGGCCCGCAGCATACGCCGGCCACCAAAATCTGGTTCGGCAAGGCCAGCAATCCGCCTGGCTTCCGCTCGCTGCCGCATCATCATGGCGAGGCCGAAACCGGCGCTTACCTGCTTTCCGGCCGCGCCCGCATCTATTTCGGCAGGGATTACCAGGAATATGTCGAGATGTCGGAGGGCGATTTCATGTTCGTTCCGCCGTTCATTCCTCATCTCGAGGCCAATATGAGCACGACGGAAGAGCTCTGGTGGCTGGCCTGCCGCTCGCCTGAGAATATCGTGGTGAACCTACCCGATATCGAGGACACGTTGCTCGCGGGCTACCGTCGGGCCTGAAGCCTCCACCCGCGTTGTTTCCCAAATTACCCGGCCAGAAACTCCAGCACGACCTCGCAAAACTTTTGCGGCGCCTGTTCGAACATCGGATGCGTCGTATTGGGAATCATCACCGTCTTTGAATTCGGCACATGCGCCGCCAGCGCGCGCAGCACCTGCCGCAGCGTGCCCTTGGTATTGGCGCCGCCGATCAACAGCGTCGGGTTCTTGATCGATTCCGCGTCGGCTTTTGAGAACGGCGGCCGCCTGTCGCGGGCCTGTCCGATCAGGGTGAATGCATTGTCGCGCAGTTGCTGTTTTGGTGCTGCCGGCAGCCTCGCCCAGGCGCCGGGACCTTCGATCGCATCGAAGAAAAACGTCAAGCCGCCCTCGATGTCGCCGGCCGCGATCTTTTCCGCGGCGGCGGCGATCCGGGCTGCGAGCGGCGAGGGCCCGGGCCTCGCGGCGGGATCGAGCGTGGCATCGAGTTCGCCGCCGGGTTCGGCGAGGACCAGTCGGCGCAACAGATCAGGCCGCTGCTGTGCGACACGGAACGAAATGTGCCCGCCGCGGGAATGCCCCATCAGATTCACCGGCTCGGTATCCAGCTTCTCGATAAAGGCGATCACGTCGGCGACGTGCTGCGCGATCGAATAGGTGTCGCTGACGCCGTCCCAGCGTTCGGGAAAAAAGTGCCGCAAGGACACCGCGATCACGCGATGGTGTTGCGTCAACGGCCCCAGCACCGCCGACCAGATGCGAAAGTCGCACAGCGAGCCGTGTACGCACACCAGCGGCCGGCCGTGGCCGAGCTCAAGATAGGCCATGTCGGTGCCGTTGACGGGAAGCGTTTGCATAGGGGGACTCGGGGGATAGCGGGAGATGGAGTTCAATTATTTCACGGAAGGCGGCGCGTGCCCATAGCATGGCGTCATTCCGGGATGGACCAGAGGTCCATCCGGGAGGGACCGGAGGCCCGGAACACCGGAAAACGCGGGATGGCGCCAGGTTCCGTCGGAATCCGGGTGGATCGCAACATTTTCCAAGCCTAAATTCCACTCCAGTATCAAGCTCACCATGGAGTCCAAGAGTTGGAGTCAGCCATGACCGAACACCGTTTTGCAATATTCAACACCGCGATCGGCCGCTGCGGCATCGCTTGGGGACCGCGCGGCATCAATGCGGTCCAGTTGCCGATGTCGAGCGAGGACCAGACCCGCGCCCGCATCCGCCAGCGTTATGGCGACATCGCCGAATCGCCGCCACCCGCCGAGGTGCAGAACGCCATCGACGGTATTGTCGAACTGCTCGCCGGCAAACCGAACGATCTCACCGACGTCGTGCTCGATCTCGAGGATGTCCCGGAATTCAACCGCGGCGTCTACGACATCGCGCGCACCATCCCGCCGGGCAAGACGCTGACTTACGGCGATATCGCCAAGCGGCTCGGCGGCGTTGAGCTGTCGCGCGACGTCGGCCAGGCGCTCGGGCGCAATCCCTGTCCGATCGTGGTGCCTTGCCACCGCGTGCTGGCCGCCGGCGGCAAGCCCGGCGGATTCTCCGCCAATGGCGGCGTCACCACCAAGCTCAGGATGCTGGCGATCGAGGGCGCGGTCGTCAACCACACGCCGAATCTGTTCGACTAAAAGCGCTTTAGTTTCCCGCGACCGCTTCGCAGGAAAATCCGCTGCCCCGGCGGCGGATTTTGCCTGTCGAGGGCGATGGAAAATGCGCGGTACAACAGAGCGTATCGGTGTCGCAATAGCGCTCCAGGAAATTGCGCCGCGTCACCGCGGCCTGCGCCGGATCGACGTCGAATTTCGCCGACAGTTCGGGATAGCGCGTCTGCAGCGGCGAGTGCATCAGATCGCCGCTGAAGACGGCGTCGTCCTTGCCCCGGCCCAACGTGAACGCGACGTGTCCCGGCGTATGACCCGGCGTCGGCAGGATGCGGACATGGTCGCCGATCTGATGATCGTTGCGCACGATCTCGGCCTTGTTGGCTTCCACGATCGGCAGCACGCTGTCGACGAAGGGCGGCACCGGCGCCTTCGCATTCTGCTCGGTCCAGTAATCGAATTCGTTTTTGCCGAACACATAGCGTGCGTTCGGAAACGTCGGCAGCCAGCGGCCGTTCTCCAGCCGGGTGTTCCAGCCGACGTGATCGACATGCAGATGTGTGCACATCACGAAATCGATATCGCCGACGGAAAAGCCCGACGCCGCGAGCGCGCGCATATAGGTATCGTCGGTCTTCATGTTCCATTTCGGGCGCAGCGGCCGCGGCTTGTCGTTGCCGATGCAGCTATCGACCAGAATGGTATGATGCGGCGTCCTGACGATATAGGACTGGAAACAAAGGATCAGCACGTCGCTGGCGTCGAGAGCGCCGGCCTCTCGCATCCACGACCTGTGTTCCGCGAGCAGCTCCGGCGTCAGGCCCGGCAACACTTCCAGCGCCGGCAGGAAGGTGGCTTCCTGTTCGATGATGCGATGAATGGTGAGATCGCCGACGGCGAATTTGAGGCTCATGGCAACGTCCCAAGGTTACGCTGGCGGCGGCACCGAAACCTTGACCGAGGGCCGCGTCAGCATCTTTTCGTGGAAGGCATCGAGCTTCGGATACGCCTTGCGCCAGCCGCAATCGGGAAAGCGGAAATCGGCATAGCCGAGCACGCAAACGAGGCCAATCTGGGCGATATCGAACGGCCGCGACAGCGCGTCAGGATGCTTCTCGAAGCGCGCCATGCCGTTCCATGCCCGGTTCCAGTGATCGTCGGTCCACGCCTGCCATTGCAGCCCCTGCGGCCGCACCATTCTCTCGTAACGGCACAGCAGCATCGAATCGAGCATGCCTTGCAGCAGCGAATGATCGCTCTTGACCTTCCACTTTGCCGCGCCCGAGGCCGGAATGAGCTTGCCGCCGCCGGCGAGTTCGTCGAGATATTCAACGATCACGTAGGAATCAACGATGACATCGCCATTGTCCAGAATCAGCGCCGGCAGTTTTTTCAGCGGATTGATCTGCGAATATTCGTCGTTGGGTGTGCCCGGCACCACCGTGGCCGGGACGAATTCGATTTTGTCGATCAGGCCAAGCTCGATCGCGGCAATGCGCACCTTGCGGGCAAATGGCGAGGCGGGGGAGTATGTGAGTTTCATGATGATGTCCCTGGAAAATACGCAGACAGAAATTTCGTCATTGCGAGCGAAGCGAAGCAATCCAGAGACAACGGTAGCTGGATTGCTTCGTCGCTAGCGCTCCTCGCAATGACGATCGAACTCACGCCGCAACGATCTGCTGCCGCTGTTCGCCGAGCCCCTCGATGCCGAGCGTGACCACGTCGCCCACATTGAGGAATTTCGGCGGCTTCATGCCGGTGCCGACGCCCGGCGGTGTACCGGTGGTGACGATGTCGCCCGGCAGCAGCGTCATGAACTGCGAAACGTAGGAAATGCACTTGGCCATGGTGAAGATCATGGTCGAGGTCGATCCGGTCTGACGGCGTTCGCCATTGACGTCGAGCCACAACGCCAGTTTCTGGACGTCCGGTATCTCATCCTTGGTGACCAGCCACGGGCCGAGCGGGCCGAACGTGTCGTGTGACTTGCCCTTGGTCCATTGGCCCAAACGCTCCATCTGGAAATTGCGCTCGGACACATCGTTGCAGACGCAGTAACCGGCGACATGATTCAGCGCGTCGGCCTCGGAGACATATTTGGCGCGAGTGCCGATGATGGCGGCGATTTCGACTTCCCAGTCGAGCTTGGTCGAGCCGCGCGGCTTTTCCACCGGGTCGTTCGGGCCGCTGAGGGCGGTATTGGCCTTCAGGAAGAAGATCGGTTCTGCCGGGATCGGATTTCCGGTCTCCTTGGCATGATCGATATAATTCAGCCCGATGGCGACGAATTTCGAGATGCCGGTGACCGGCGCCCCGATCCGCGGATTGCCGCTGACGGCGGGGAGCTTGGCGGCATCGAGGCCGGCAAGTTTCGCCAGCGAGGCCGGCGCATAGGCCTCGCCATTGAGGTCTTTCACATGCGCAGACAGATCGCGCAGCTGACCCGATTTATCGATCAGGCCGGGCTTTTCCTGGCCAATGGCCCCGTAACGAACCAGCTTCATTTTCATCGCTCCCTAAGGTCGGTCTTGTTGCTTGGATGCTTCATGGAACAGGGCGGTAAGAAATTCAACCGCTGACTGCGCTTCGCATTGCAGGGTGATGCTTTAGGCATGAGGTTCCCGTTTTCGAGGCGTGCCCTAAACGATGAATTTGAAGGCGTTGCCGTCGCGCTTGATGCGGGCGGCGCCAAAATGCCCGCCAATGACCAGCGTCGGCGTATCGGCAAAGCGCGAGAACAATTCGCGCCGCGTCACCGCCGATTGAACCGGATCGGAATCCGCGGTCGACGACCAGTCGAGATGCGCCATCTGGCAGGGATGGTGGGCGACGTCTCCGGTAAGCAGGCCTTCTTCGCCGTTCGATCGGATGTGCAGGCTCATATGGCCCGGGCTGTGGCCCGGCGTCGGGATCAAGGTGATTTCATCGCACAGCCTGTGGTCGCTGGCGACGAGGTCGGCCTTGCCGGCCTCGACGATCGGCTTTACGGAATCGTTGAATACCGCTGATTTATCGGGTTCGTCGCTGTGATCGCGCCAATGCTCATATTCGGTGTTGCCGAACACGTAGCGCGCCTTGGCGAAGGTCGGCACCCACTGGCCACCGACAAGTCTGGTATTCCAGCCGACATGGTCGACATGCAGATGGGTGCAAATCACCGTGTCGATGCTGTCAGGCGGAAAACCTGCCTCGCGCATGGTTTCGAGGAATGGCGTTTTCCGATTGTTCCAGGTCGGCACTTTGCGACCTTCCTTGTCATTGCCGAGGCCAGTATCGACCACGATCCGCCGCGACGGCGTTTCGATCGCCAGCGCGTGGATCGACATTTTGAGGCGGCCTTCCTCGGTGGCGAAATGGGGAATCAGCCAGGGTAATTTCCGGATTTCCTCATTGCTGGCCAAAGGCAGGATAAACCGCGTGCTGCCGACCGTCTCCAACTCGACGATCTTTGTGATTTTGACCCGGCCCACATTCCAGTGCATCCGGCGCTTCCCTTCTTGTCTTCGTTACATCGGTCTTCGTTGGCGTCGTCTTTCGCTATCGCGCGCAGTCGACGATGACGGTGCCAAGTTTGTCGCCTTTCTCCACCGCAAGGTGCGCCTGCGCCGTCTCCGACAGCGCAAATTGCGCGGCGATATTGTGAATGCGCGTGCCGCTGGCCAGCCATCTCAAGATATCGGCCTGGGCCGCCGCGAGCAAAGACGGCGGCAGCGCAAACAGCACCAGCGCGCGCACCGCGATGCATTTTTCCATCAACTCCCGCATCGGCAGTACGGGATTGCGATTGCCGTTGGTGGCATAGAGCGCGATGGTCGAATTGACAGCCATCAATTTCAGCGTGGTTGCGAGGTTGCCGCCGAAATCGACATCGATGACGCGATCGACACCGCGCTGCCCGGTAAAGGCCATCGTCTTGGCGACCACGTCCTCGGTCCGGTAGTTGATCACCAGATCGGCCCCCGCCAAGCGCGCCTGCTCCGCCTTCACTTTCGTGCTGACGGTGGCGATGACGCGCGCGCCGCCCCATTTCGCCAGTTGCACGGCGTAGTGGCCGACAGCGCCAGCGCCGCCGGTCACCAGCACGGTCTGGCCCGCGACCGGTCCATCGCCGAACAGGCAGCACCACGCGGTCATGCAGGGGATGCCCAGCGTGGCGCCGGCAGCGAACGAAACATCGTCCGGCAACGGCGTTACCAGCGGCTCGGCCAGTGAAATATATTCAGCCGCGGTGCCGAGCGCGCGGCCGTTGCGCTGTCCGTTAAAGAGCCAGACCCGTTCACCGATATGGAAGCGCGTGACGCCGTCGCCGATCTGATCGACGATGCCGGCGCCGTCGCTGTTGGGAATCACACGGGGAAACTCCATGGCGCGATAGCTGCCGGCGCGGCGGCCGACATCGGCGGGATTGACGCCGGAGGCTTCCAGCCGGACGCGAACCTCGCCCGGGCCGGCCACCGGCGTCGGCATGTCGCCAAAGCTCAGTACCTCAACTGCGGCACCGGTTCGCTCGTACCAGACGGCTTTCATTCCGGACTGCCTTCGCTCCGTTAGGTCGCTTTCGCTAAAGGTCGCTTTCGTTACAGGTCCCTTTCAGAGCGTGCCGGGAAACGCGCCGCCGTCGAGCAGGATGTTCTGGCCGGTGATGAAGCCCGCCTTGGCGCCGCAGAGAAACGCGCAAGCCTGCCCGAATTCCTCGGGATCGCCGAAGCGTCCGGCGGGATTGAGTTTGGCGCGTTCCGCCAGCAACTGATCGACGGTGATGCCGCGCTTATCGGCGTCCAGCTTCGAAACCGGGCCGCGCAGGCGATCGGTATCGAACGGGCCCGGCAGCAGGCCGTTGATGGTGACATTGGCAATCACGGTCTTGCGCGAAATCCCCGCGACAAAGCCGGTGAGGCCGGTGCGCGCGCCGTTGGACAATCCAAGCACCTCGATCGGCGCTTTCACCGCGGCCGAAGTGATGTTGACGATGCGGCCGAACTTGCGCGCCATCATGCCGTCGACCGTCGCCTTGATCAGTTCGATCGGCGTCAGCATGTTGGCGTCCAGCGCCTTGATCCAGTCGTCGCGGGTCCAGTTGCGGAAATCGCCCGGCGGCGGCCCGCCGGCATTGTTGATCAGGATATCCGGGTCCGGACAGGCCTTCAGCGCGGCCTCGCGGCCGGCCGGCGTGGTGATGTCGCCGGCGACTTCCGTCACCGTGACGCCGGGATTGGCTTTGCGTATTTCGCTCGCTGTTTTCGCGAGCGCTTCGGCGCCGCGCGCGGTCACCGTGACATGCACGCCTTCGGCGGCCAGCGCCATCGCGCAGGCGCGTCCGAGGCCCTTGCTGGATGCACAAACGATGGCGCGGCGGCCTTTGATCCCAAGATCCACAGTTTCACTCCCGTTATGTCGGTTTTTTGAAGCCCTGATGCGGCCACTGTAGCCAACCCGGACGGCTCTGATAAGGGATGACGCACGGCCGAAATGCATATCAGGGAAGGGATCGGGCGCCCTGCGACAGCGCCAACGCCAGGGCTTTTTAAGCGCTCGTCTTTATATCCGCCGGTCTTTCTTCAGCCGATCGATCGTGGCCGCGACTTCCGGCGGCAGCGACCTGAAACCTCTTTGTCCGGCCGCCGACAATAGCGGCCGTAGCTGCGAACCGTTCAGGAACGCCGGCTGGCGGTCGGACGGAATAAGTTGATCGAAAACCAGCACCAGCGTGACGGCGACGAGGCCGAGGCGCACCGCGCCAAGCGCAGCACCAGCGAGGCGATCTCCGATACCGGCGCCCGGCCCGATGGTCTCATCGAGCGCCATTCGCATCAGCTTTCCCAGCACGATGCCGGCAACGAGAAAAATTCCGAACAGCAGCAGCGAATTCTGCGTCAGCGGCGAGTTGGCATGGTCGCCGATCCGAGGGGATATCAGCGACATCGCCCAGACCGCGATCGGCATCGCGATCAGATAGGCCAGTATCGTCGCCGCGCTGCGCAGCAATCCGGCGTTGAAGCCGGTGACCACGGCAACAACCAATCCGATATAGACCGCGGCATCGAAGCTGTTCATGGACGACCTTCGCCTGTTTTCAACCCGCCCGCATCTCCGCCTTGATCATGTCGGCGGCTTTCTCGCCGATCATGATGGTCGGCGCATTGGTGTTGCCGCCGATCAGCGTCGGCATCACGGAGGCATCGACGATGCGCAGGCCTTCGAGGCCGTGGACTTTCAGCCTTCGGATCGACGACTGCCTTGGGATCGTTCACGCCCATCTTGCAGGTGCCGACCGGGTGATAGACGGTATCGACGCGCTGGCGCAGGACTTTCCGGATATCGCCGTCGCTCTCGACGCCTGCGGTGAACACATCCGAGGTTTGCAGCGCCTTCAGCGCCGGCGCGTCGAGCAGCCGTTTTGTCATTTTGAAACCGGCGACCATGGCATCGACGTCGGCTTCCGCGCCAAGGAAATTGGGATCGATCGCGGGCGCCTGCGCGGATCGGCGCTTTGCAGCCAGACGCTGCCGCGACTCTCGGGACGCAACAGGCAGACATGGCATGAGAAGCCGGTGCCCCAGCGCGGTTTGCGGCCATGGTCGTCGATCATCGCCATGCAGAAATGCAGCTGGATATCGGGCACATCGAGATCGGGGCGGGTCTTGAGGAAGCCGCCGCATTCGGCGACGTTCGATGTCATCGGTCCGCGCCGCTCGCGCCGAAATTGCGCAATGCCCTTGAAGATTCGTGCGATGCCGCCAAACGACAGGCCGGCGAAGTGCGGCGAGTTCGAGGTGAAGCCGAACACGAAGTCCGGATGATCCTGCAGGTTCTGTCCGACGCCGGGCAAATGATGCGCGGCTGCGATGCCGTGTTTGGCGAGTGCGGCCGTGTCGCCGATCCCCGACAGCATCAGCAGCTGGGGTGTCTGAAACGTGCCGGACGAGACGATGACTTCGCGGCGGGCGAGAATTTGCCTGAGCTCCTTGCCCTGGCGGTATTCGACGCCGACCGCGCGCTTGCCCTCGAACAGGATGCGGGTGGCCTGCGCGTGGGTCTCGACGCGCAAATTGCTGCGCGTCGCCATGAACGGGTGAATGTAGCCGCGTGCCGCGCTCCACCGTTCCCCTTTCTTTTGCGTGACCTGGTAACTGCCGAGGCCTTCCTGCTCCTCGCCGTTGAAATCCTCAGCTATGCGGAATTGGGCCTCGCGCGCGGCCTGCAGATAGGCCTCTCGCACCGGATTGTCGGTTCGCAGTCCCGTGACATGGAGTGGGCCGCCCTTGCCGTGATATTCGCCGCCGAACTCGGAATTATCCTCCGAGCGCTTGAAGTAGGGCAGCACGTCGGCATAGGACCAGCCGGTGTTGCCGAGCGAAGCCCAGTGATCGTAATCGCGCCGGTGGCCGCGGATATAGACCATCGCATTGATCGCGGACGAGCCCCCCAGCCCCTTGCCGCGCGGCTGATAGCCGATCCGCCCCTGGAGGCCCGCCTGCGGCACGGTATTGAACGCCCAGTTGTTGACCTTGCCCGCGATCATCAGGATCATGGCGCCCGGCGTGGTGACGACCCAGTTGTCGTCCCGGCCGCCGGCTTCCAGCAGCGCCACCGACGTCCCGGGATCCTCCGAGAGACGGCTGGCGACCGCGCAGCCGCCGGAACCGCCCCCAACCACCACAAAATCGAACGAATCCGCCACGGCCATCCCCCCAAGGTTTTTATGTTCCAAGGCTGGGCTTTTGCCGACTTTCTGGCAAGAGCGGCGCGGAGGGCCAATTTGACAGGTTCAAGCCGTCATAAAATCCCGAAAAGATCGATCGCGGGCCTTTCCAAAGCCGCCTTGCGTTGGTACATACCGCTCGCACCCAACGGCATTTGCCTGGGTAGCCTTCTCAGGAAGCCTCCGGACGGGATTGATCGGCGCCCTTGGGCGTTGGCCCAATTCGTTTCGGTCCCGGTTTTTCGAAAGGCGCGCAATGGTTTATCGCGGGGTGGAGCAGCCCGGTAGCTCGTCAGGCTCATAACCTGAAGGTCATAGGTTCAAATCCTATCCCCGCAACCAAGACTGACGCTGTAGTTGCAGCAGAGAAGATCAAAGGCCGCCCGTTCGGGGCGGCCTTTTGTTTGTCTGAAATGTCCGCCGAGGCGCGGTTCCGCCAAATGATCTACCATCGGGGCGGTGCGGCAGGGCTTGGGGGACAACATGCTCGATTTTCAGCGGGACCGTTTTTTCTGGACGGCACAAGCGCGACTGCCCAGTTGGGTGGGCTATCAAAGCCGCAATGGCCCCTATGGTTCGATCAGCTCGGACGAACCGTCCGACGGCCTGGTGACAATTGTAGTCGAGCCGCAAGGCGACAAAGACTCCCCACTGACGGAGCAGGATCGTGCCAGCGTACAATGGTGGCTCGATCACGAAGCCGAGGTGGCATCCGCCGTTCTGGCAGGTCTGCTGGCTGAGTATCCCAGGCTTCAACAACTCTATGGTTATGAGGGGGCGGAACGCGAAACCTGCATGCCCGACGTATCGCGCACGGAGGAATTTCGCCAATTGATTGGCCTTCACAATGTGCATTTCGTTCCGTTGCTGAAGGAAGGCCTTCCCTACGTCGGGTATGAATTTGGCTGCACTTGGGATGGTGAGCACGGTCTCGGCGTACTCATGCATGGAAGCCGCGTTGTCGAAGTTGGTAGCGCAGACACGGCCTTCACGCTGGGGATCCCCGAGCGGGAACGCGCGGGGACGCAACGGGGAAATTACGGTGACAATGCACTTAACTGATCAGCGTCCCTGAGCCAACGCCTGCCGCATAGCCAGCCTTATCCATGTCGCGATCCCGGATCGCATATCGATCCCGGATCGCATATCGATCCCGGATCGCGCGAAGGCCTGTCATCGGACGCCCGTCACTTTTCACCCAATCACCTGCAGATCTCTTCCGATCCCGGCCCACACCGAGGGGCGTTTCGCGATCAGGTCTCGGCTGGCAACCACGCCTTCGGGTCCTCGTGGTCTTGCTTACCGGCGCTGCGGCTCAACGCTGAAATACGACTTTGCCGCCAACTATCGTTATATCGGCCTTGATGTCCTTGATCTGATCCTCCGGCACGGTCAGGTAATCTGCGGAGAGAACCACCAGGTCGGCCAACTTTCCTGACTCAAGCGTACCCTTCCGCCCTTCTTCGAACATATAACGTGCAGCAGCACTCGTGTAGAGGCGCAGAGCCTGCTCGCGGCTGATGGCTTCGGATGCGCCGTAAACGTTGCCATTGGGATCCTTCCGCGTCACCATGACGAACATGTTGAGGAGCGGGTTGATGGGATTGACCGGAAAATCGGTTCCAGCTCCGAGACTGTCGATGCCCATCTTCTCGATCAAGGTCTTTGCCGGCACGGCACGGTCCGCAGTCGCTCGCCCGAGGAAGCGCTCCACGGTCGCAGCCTTGTCCCACATGAACACGTTTTGAAAATCGACGCGGACTCCGAGCCGGTGGGCGCGCTCCATCTGTTCGGGTCTGATCAAGCTTGCATGGATGAGGATGAAGCGCCGATCGCGGATCGACTTCTCCCTGTCCGCAGCCTCGAACGCGTCGAGTACATGGTCGATGCCGAGGTCCCCCACGACATGCACGCCCACGCGCCAGTTGTATCGGTTGCAGATCGACACCAGCTGCTTCAAACGCTCGGGCGTCTGCTGCGCAACGCCGTGATAGCCGTCATTCGAATTGGGATAGACATCGCGGGTCAGCGCCGTCTTTAGCGTCATGCCGCCGTCGTAGAAGATCTTGATGCCGGCGAACTTCAGCCAGTCATCGCCAAATCCGGACGACGCGCCGTTGCCGGACATGATCGCCTCCCACGCGGACATCTCCGCGGGCGGCTCCGGCCGGAACATCACGCCTGCGCGAAGCGTGGCTTCTCCGGAAGCAGCGATCTTCTGGAGCGTCCGGATGTCGCGGGCTTCCGTCGCTCCCTCGATCACGCTCGTAATCCCGAAGCTGTTCAGGACCCCCTCGGCGATCTTGAACTGCCTGACCTCGTCGTCTTCGGACCATGGCGGCACGACCTTTTCGACCCGATCGATCGCCGTCTCGACGAGAACGCCGGTCAACTCCCCGGATGCGTCCCTTTCGAACGATCCGCCGCTCGGATTTGGCGTGCTCTTGTCGACTCCAGCCTTCTGCAGCGCCAGGCCGTTCGCCATCGAAAAGTGGCCGACGGTCCGCAGATAGACCGGATTGTCTGGAGCGACGCCGTCGATTTCCTGCTTGGTGAGATAGCGTTTCTCGGCGAGCTGCGACGGCGGATGCCATGCGCCGCCGACGATCCATTCACCCGGCTTCTTCTTCGCGGCGAAGGTCCTGATCGCTTCGAGAGCCTCGGGAACGGTCTTCGCCCTGCTCATGTTCACAACGTAATCCGAGAGGCCAGCGGCCTTGAAATGGGCGTGGGTATCGATCAGCCCCGGAACGACCGTCCTGCCACCGAGGTCGAGGATCCGCGTCCGTGTGCCCATGGCGGATCTGACGAACGCGCTGCTCCCTGTCGCGAGTATCTTGCCGTCCAGAACCGCCAGCGCCTCCACAACGGACGACCGGTCATCCATTGTCAGGATTTTTCCGTTGATCAGAACCAGGTCGGGCGAAAGCAGGTCCGCCCGCTGCGCGTGGGTGGGGCTGGCGAGACAAAGGCCAGTTCCCAGGAGCAATAGAAGTCTTACCTTCCTCATCATGAATTTCCCCGACCTTCGTTGTTCGCTGCTGAACAATAGTTCGATGGGTGTCGACACTTTCGATCTTTGCCGTCCAGCTTGAGCTTTTACGCCGTTCGATCGGGCCATGAATAAATTCTGCAAATTGGCGGCGGAAAGAAATCATATGAATATTTCAATAGCATAAGAGTTCGTCTGAATGGCGCGCCAAATTGCCACCATTCAATAAAACTGCGAACCCTGCGCGGGTCGGCAGATGGCAATGGGTAGAGTTGATCCGTGTTCATAAGTCACAAACGTCGGCGGGATCGCAAGTCACGCCGTGGACGCTTTGACCAATGATGAATTGGCAGTTGTTCTCGGTCATATCGCCCGGCATCCCGGCTTCCGCTCGAACTCTAAGAACGAGGCTGGCGCGAATGCCGCGGACGAAACATCCAAAATGAAGAAAGCGATGGAGGCCACGCGCGAAGGCCTCACGATAGCCTACCACGGGGAAATCGGTAGGGAGGCCACGGCACGAAATAGGTGGGCCGCCGAAACGAGCCGCTCTGACGGGGAAAACAGGCCGCTCGATCCGGGTGATCATCCGCCGGCAATGGAACCGCTCCCCGAAGCGGGATTGGCCGGAGGTCGCCAACTGGGGCACGCGCCCTGGCAGCTAGTTGGCGGGCTTCCAACCGTGCGCCATGCGCTGCGCCGCGGCGATCTGTTTGGGGCTCATCCCCCGGACCAGATTGTCGCGGTTTTTGTTTGCGACTTCGCGTGTTTCGTCGTCTTGTGCGTGCGATGCCGCCAGATCGGCCCACATATACGCCAGGACATAGTCCTTCGGCACGCCTTCGCCCCTGGTGTACATGGACCCAAGATTGATCTGGGCAAACACGTTGCCTTTGTCAGCGGCTTTGCGATACCAGACTGCGGCTTGTGCGGAGTCCTTCGCCACGCCGTCGCCCTTGTCGTAAGCGAGGCCGAGGTTGAACAGAGCGACGGCTTCCCCCTGGTCCGCGGCCCTGCGGAACCAGATCAGAGCCTGGGCATCGTCCTTCGGCACGCCATCGCCCTGACCGTACATCACGCCAAGATTGCTCTGCGCGAACGCGTATCCCTGGTCGGCGGCTTTGCGATACCAGGCGGCCGCCTGCGCGGCGTCCTTGGGAACGCCTTCGCCGTAGCGGTAGATCGAACCGATATCGAATTGCGCAAGAGCGTTCCCCTGGTCCGCTGACTTGCGATACCAGGCTAAGGCCTGTGGCTTGTCCTGCGGCACGCCGTTGCCGTCGCGATACATCACCCCCAAAAAGTATTGCGCGAGCGCGTCACCTTGGTCGGCGGCTTTGCGAAACCAGATCAAAGCCTGGGCGAAGTCTTGCTGCACGCCCTGACCCTGCCCATACATGAGCCCGATATCCCTTTGGGCATCGGGGCTGCCATTGGCGGCGGGCAAACGCAGCAATCGCATCGCCGCCGTGTAGTCGCCGCGCTCATAGGCCGCCTTGCCGTCCTCGAGCGGCCCCGCCGTTGCTGCGCCAAACAGCGTGAAGGCGAGAAGGCTACCGGCGACAAGGGAGGTGATGCGTGGTTTCATAGTTGAGCCGTTTTCGACACCAAACGACTTCCTCGCCTTTCGTTGTCACCACACGCTCCGAACGCCGCCCATCGCCTGCCGTTGAAGTTCCGCATTGCAGTCGACGAAACCACGACGGTGTCGGTCCTGTGTCGCACTGTGGCACGAACGACAGGTCATGTCGTGCGTCGTCCTCGGTAGGCTAAGCGAGTAAAACCACATGGCCAAGGTTGCACCCGCTGCGCGTGGTAAATTTGGCGCAAACGAGCTTTATCGAATTAGAGCGATCGTCACCTGTGAAATCATCCATCACTAGGGACACGACCGACTCGAATCCTGGCGAATGATTGGAAGATTTGAGTTTTTGGATTTTCGCTAATCATTCAAAAGGAATTACGTGAATTGCGTTGACAGCGCACTTAACTGATCGGCGTCCCTGAGCGAACGCCTGCCGCATAGCCAGCCTTATCCATGTCGCGATCCCGGATCGTATATCGATCCCGGATCGTACATCGATCCCGGATCGCGCGGAGGCCTGTCATCGGACGCCCGTTGGCGCGATCAGAAGACGATGGCGATGGAAATCGGCGGCGGTGTTTTCGGAGACTTGCATAGCGTGACGGCTTGCGGTTAAATGCCAGTCGTCGCGTGACTGGCGAGCTTGGATGGGACACCATCGGGGAGCGCGACGTTTACCAGCCGTTCGCCTGGGCAGCCGACTTCGAGTGTCGGCCCATCTTCCTAAAGGGGGAGACGCCCATGGACGCTTATCGCGCACAACTGCAATCCTTCGATCCAGATATCGCCGATGCTATTCGCGGCGAGGAGCGGCGCCAGTCCGACGGCGTCGAGATGATCCCCTCCGAGAATTACACCTATCCGGAAGTGCTGGCAGCTCTCGGATCGGTCTTGACCAACAAGTATTCAGAGGGATATCCGGGCCGGCGCTATTACGGCGGCCAGGAATATACCGACATCATCGAGAACATCGCACGCGATCGAGCCTGCGCGCTTTTCAGGGCCGAACACGCCAATGTGCAGCCGTTGTCCGGATCGCCGATGAACCAGGCCTGCTATTTCGCCTTTCTAAATCCCGGCGACACGGTGCTGGCGATGGACCTTTCGCATGGCGGCCACTTGACGCATGGAGCGCCGGTTTCGCACATGGGCAAGGTATTCAACTTCGTGCGTTACAAAACTGCACCGCAACAGGGCGGCGCCATCGACTTCGACGCGCTCATGGGGGTCGCAAAGGCGACCCGGCCTAAAATCGTACTCTGCGGTTATTCGTCATACCCGCGTGACTATGACTACGCGTCGTTCAAAGCGGTCGCCGATGAAGTCGGCGCATTGGCGATGGCTGACATCTCCCATATCGGCGGGCTGGTCGCCGCAAATGTCATGCGCAATCCGTTCGATTCGGGTTTCGACGTTGTCACGACCACAACTCACAAGACGTTGCGCGGATCGCGCGGCGGACTGATTCTGAGCAAAGCGGCCCACGCGCAGAAGATCGACAGTGCGGTCTTTCCAGGCCTGCAGGGCGGGCCGCACATGAACAACATCGCCGGTGCAGCGATCACGTTCAAGAAGGCGGCGGCGCCCGAGTTCATCGCGTACGCGCAAGCTACGCTGCGCAATGCGAAGGCGCTGGCGGCGGCGCTTCTCGCGCGAAGGCGTGACACTGGTTACCGGCGGCACCGACAATCATCTGCTCGTGATCGATACCGTGACGAGTTTTGATCTGGACGGGCGGGTCGCGGAAGAGGCGCTCGACAGCATTGGCATTACGACGAACAAGCAGGTCATCCCGGACGATACGCGTCCACCCTTGCGTCCAAGCGGGCTGCGCCTCGGCACGCCAGCCTGCACCACGCGCGGAATGGGCGAGGACGATATGGCAAGAATCGCGCAATGGATCGTCAAGACACTGCGCCACCCCAGGGACACAGCAGCGGTCGAAGCGACGCATGAGGAGGTAAAGGCAACGTGCAGGCGCTATCCAGTGCCGGGGATTTCGTAATTCCTTCTCCGAAAAGCAGAAATGCGCTCACGGTGTTATCGGACGCCCGCCGGCGCGATTGGCTCTATCTTTCTGTTTGAGCATGATCTCCGCGCAAATGCTTCGCATTTGTCGCGAGGGAAAACCGGTATCGACTTTTCCAGATCATGCTTTATCTCCCCGAAATCCTGTATGCGTTTATACTGG
This sequence comes from uncultured Pseudomonadota bacterium, assembly GCA_963727225.1. Classification (GTDB taxonomy): domain Bacteria; phylum Pseudomonadota; class Alphaproteobacteria; order Rhizobiales; family Xanthobacteraceae; genus Bradyrhizobium. The sequence goes on from CAVSFN010000020.1 coordinate 55,976, forward strand.
TGATGTTCGTCTCGGCCGGAGCCGGGCCGTACAGCCTCGATGCCGCGATTTTTGCGCTTAGGACTGCAATGAGCAATCGAATCCTCGTTTTTTACGGCTCCTATCGTTCCGACCGGATGGGTATCCGCCTCGCCGAATTCCTGGTCGAGCGGTTGCGGCGCCGGGGCGATGCCGTTGAACTGGTCGACGCCAAGGCGGTCAACCTTCCAATGCTCGACAGGATGTACAAGGAATATCCGCCGGGAAAGGCCCCCGAGCAGCTTCAGCAGTTGGCCGGCAAGATTTGCGATGCGGATGGTTTCATATTCGTCACCGGCGAATATAATTGGGGTATCCAGCCCGGATTGAAAAACCTGACGGATCATTTTCTCGAGGAATGGTTCTGGCGCCCCGCCGCGATCGCGAGCTATTCGGCAGGACGTTTCTCCGGCGCACGGGCCGCAACCGCCTGGCACGGCACACTTTCGGAGATGGGGATGGTGGTGGTGTCGAGCACGATTGCCGTTGGTCCCATTGCACAGACCCTCGCGGCCGATGGTGCCCCGACGGGCGAAGGCGGCAAGGCCCTCGAAAGGGCGTTTCCGCGCTTTGCCGACGATCTGACGTGGTGGGTGGAAGCTGCAAAAATGCAGCGACAACGCAAGGAACCGCCGTATTGATCGCCCACAATTACGATGTGCACTTAACTGATCGGCGTCCCTGAGCCAACGTGCTGCCGCGTAACCAGCCTTCATGCGCGATCCGCTGGGCTAATTGGCCCTGCGCGTTCAGCGTGATTTGTTGAAATGGATCAAGCTGATGCTACCTGTCCAGTCCCCCTTTGTGAAAATATTTCCGTTCCCTTTTAACCCAAATCACTTCTACATCTCGCGTCATCCCGGCCCAACACAGAGGGGCGTTTCGCGATCGTCACGAACGTAGGGTTGGGATGCGATGGACGCGAGTTGCGCTGCTGACGAGAGCGCTATCTTGCGGACGGCGAAGTCGTGTGGTCCTGACGCCCCGACGCTGGCGTCAAGTTGGCGGAAACAATTTCCGCCGGCGACGGTGGCAAACAAGCACCGGTACGATTACACATTTCGAAAAGAATTCTTCAATGGGTTAGCGGATACGCGCTTTGGGCCATCAGGTATTGCCGCAATCGAAGCAAGTGACTCTGATGATGAATGTGGTGATTGAGTGGATGAAAGATGGTGATTGATAGCCTCACCAAGGAGAGCGCGAAGTAAGCCGTAAAACCATCGCGTGCGGGAATGCCGGGTGTCCCGGTGCGACCGTGGTGACTAACGCGCGTGCTACCATTCTACACGCGCGGCTGCGGGTGCAACGGGCACCCGGCATTCCCCGCTCCCCTCTTGAGGGTAGCGCCGCTCCCCCCTTTTGGGGTAGCCCCACGCCCTCCATTTCAGGGCGAGAAGGATTTCAGCAACAACTCGGGTGCAACGCGCCGCGGGAATGCGAAGGTGTTTTGGCCGAGCTGTTCGAATCCCATCGGAATTCGAAAAGGCTTTAGTCCGCCGGGCATGCAAATATCTTCACGCCAAGGCGAACGTTGATGTTGTACACTGCAGGCGTCAGTCTGATCAGGGATAGCATGGATCGACGCGGGTTCATTTCCGGATTGGCCGTCGCCGCGGCGCTGGCGGGCGTCACGTCGGCGTCCGCGGTGGCCGATGGCAGGCGCGTGGCGCTGGTGATCGGCAACGGCGCCTACAGAACCGTGCCCGTGCTGCCCAATCCGCCCAATGACGCCGGCGATGTCGCCGCGGCGCTGAAACGCCTCGGCTTCGCGGTGACACTGATCGCCAACGCGAGCTTCGACGAGATGCGACGCGGCCTGATCGCGCTCGGGCGCGATGCCGCCGGCGCCGACATGGCGACGGTGTACTTCGCCGGCCACGGCATGGAGATCAACGGCGAGAACTGGCTGATCCCGGTCGATGCGGAACTGAAGCGGGACACCGATGCAGCGAACGAAGCCATCAGCTTGCAGAGCGTGATGATGCAGGTCTCCAGCACCACGAGCCTCGGCCTCGTCATCCTCGACGCCTGCCGCAACAATCCGTTCGCCGCCAAGATGAACCGGTCGCTCGCCGTGCGCGCGGCCGTGAGCGGTGGCCTCGGTCGCATCGAGCCGGTCGGCAACGTGCTGGTCGCCTATGCCGCGCGCGACGGCACCACCGCGCTCGACGGCGACCGACGCAACAGCCCGTTCACGGCGGCACTGCTCCGCCATATCGAGACGCCGGGCGTCGAGGTCACCTTCGTGTTCCGCAACGTCCGCGATGACGTGATGGAGGCTACTCGCAACGAGCAACAGCCCTTCGTCTACGGCTCGCTTTCGCGCCAGGCGATCTATCTGGCGGCCCCGCCGCCGCCGGGTTCGGCGAGCACGACGCAGGCGAATGCGATGCCTGCGGTCGCGGCTCCGGCATCACCGGCGCCCGCGACGTCGGCCACCGCAATCGATCCCGCGCTGGTCGGCACCTGGGAGATCATGGTGCCCAGCGGCCGCGGCCAGTCGCGCTGGATCTGGCAGATGATGGGCGACGGCACCTACAAATTCCACGCCGAGGGCGGTCGCGCCACGCCACCACATGAGGGCACGATCACCGCCGCGAACGGCCGCTGGACGTTGCGCGCGCTCAAGGGCCTGCCGAAGGATTACAGCGACGGCGGCTCCTACGAGATCCACGACACCATCGCCGTGATTACCGGCAAGCTGGGAACTGGATACTGGAAGCGGAGCGTGGAGTGAGGGAATATTGCGGCGTTGCGCCACCAGCTGCAAAGGTCTCCAAATCCCGGATTTCGCGTCGCGGCTGCAAAACCCAGGAGACCGATTTGGCTGTTTATGTCGAACTGCAGCCGATGGACCGGCATCGCCCGTTCATCGATCATCTCTTCATCCTCCGGGATCGCGGGCGGCTGACCGGTATCGGCCGCAACCTGTTTGCTTCGCCGTTTTCCGAGATCGCGCTGGTGGGCCGGCACCCGGATGACGACAGGGAGGCCATCGACCGGGTGGTCGCCTGGAAGGCCTTTCATCTGCCGCCACGTTTCGGACGGCAACCGCGCCAGCACAGCTTTCACGGCTGGATGCTCGGAATTCGATACCGACCGCTCGATCTCGATATGGCAGATGCGGCGCTCGTCGGATTGTCCGAGCTTTTCAACGCAAGATGTCAGCGCGTGCGCGAAAATCCGTTCGATCCGGTCATCGGCGCCCTGGATGCCTGGATCGAGCAACATCTCGGCCCCCGGTTCAACGCCGCCCGTGCGCGCCGGTCACCAGCGGCCGAGCGCACCACGGCTCTGGACGGCGCGCTATCGGCGATGGGACCGGATCGCGGCCTTCGCGTTGCCTCGCTGGCCGCGACCGCCGGTGTCGTTCCCCGCACGCTGCAGCGCTATTTTCGCAAGCGCACCGGGCTTGCGCCCAAGCGATATGCAGCCGTGCAGCGGTTCAGCGGCGCGCTGCAGCAAGTTGTCGTTGGAGGTGGAAGTCTGGCGCATATCGCGTCGGAAGCAGGCTATTGCGATCAAGCGCATCTGACGACGGATCTGGGCCGGCATGCCGGCCTGTCGCCGGGCCGGTTTCGTGCGCTGGCGCGGCAGCAGATCGCGCGCGATGCTGTCCGATTTTTCAAAGACGCTGACCTTCGGAACCGGGTACGTCTCGTCGTCTGCGATTTAGGCGTAACCGATGACGGGGAGACAGATGGCGAGATTTAATCCGAAGGACGCAAACTTCGAGGCGCGTGTCCGAACGAGCTTCGCGCGCCAAACCGCCATGGCGACGTTGGGCATTGAAATTACCGACCTGAAGCCCGGCGAGATCGAATTGAGGATGCCGTATGCCATCGCCTATACGCAGCAGCATGGTTTCATTCACGCCGGCATCATCACCACGGCGCTCGATACAGCCTGCGGATATGCCGCTTTCTCGCTGATGCCAGATGATGCGGCGGTTCTGACCGTCGAATTCAAGACCAATCTGGTGGCGCCTGCTACGCGGCGAGTATTTTCTGTTTCGGGCGTCCGTCCTCAAGCCAGGCCGAACCATCACCGTCTGCGACGCGCAAGCCTTTGCGGCAGAGGAAGGTAAGGAGAGACTGGTCGCGACCATGACCGGCACCCTGATGGCGTTGTTCGGTCGCGAGGGCATCGCGCACTAGACTTGCGCGCCCGTTGCGGTGCCGATGCGATCGCGAATATAAGGGAGATGTGCGCTACCAGCCGAGGCGGAGCTGCAATGGATCGAAGCACGGCCAAGGCCAGGACACTGCGGGTAGCCGTCATCGGCGCCGGTGCGTCCGGCATCGTCACCGCGATCAAGCTGAGAGAACTCGGCATTTCCGACATCGTCATCTTCGAAAAGGCGGCCGATCTCGGCGGTACCTGGCGGGACAATACCTATCCGGGTCTCGCTTGCGACGTGCCGTCACATTTGTACCGGTATTCTTTTGCGCCCAATCCCGAATGGACCCAGCGATACGCTCCCGGTCCCGAAATTCACGCTTACCTGAAAGATGTCGCAAAAAAGTATGATGTGAACCAACTCATCCACTATTCGAGCGAAGTGACCGAAGCCGATTATCGCGACCATCGGTGGCACATTCAAACGAACCAGGGAAGCCAAGGTGCGTTCGATGTCGTCGTGACAGCGACAGGCGTTCTGCATCATCCGGTTTACCCTGATATCCGCGGGTTGAAGGAATTCAAAGGCCCGGCCTTTCACACGGCACGCTGGGATCACAGCGTATCGCTGAAGGGCAAGCGCGTCGGGATCATCGGCACGGGCTCGACAGCCTGCCAGATTCTGCCGGCCATCGTCGATGACGTGGAAAGGGTCTTTCTGTTCCAGCGCACCGCGCAATGGATCATGCCGCAGCCCAATGTGCGCTATCCTGAGGAAAAGCGGCAGCAATACCGAACCGATCCGCGCCTGATGCAGGCGCGCTACGATTATCTCGCGCGGGCCTTCAACGATACTTTCTGCGCTGCTCTTGCTGGTGAAAGCGCCGAAGTTTACGCGGCGATGGCGCAGGCTTGTCAGGCCAATCTCGACGGCGTCGTCGATCCGAGCTTACGGGCGCGGCTGACGCCTGACTACAAAATGGGATGCAAGCGCCTGATTATCTCGGATCGCTTTTATCAGGCGATCCAAAAGCCGAACGCCGAGCTGGTCGACACCAAAATCGACCGTATCGAAGCCGACGGAGTGCGCATGGTGGATGGCCGCTTGCACGGGCTGGATTGCCTCGTTCTCGCAACCGGGTTCAACACCCACAAACTGTTTCGCCCAATGATCGTTTCGGGCCGCGGCGGCAGGACGCTCGATCAGGCCTGGGCTGATGGAAATAAGGCCTACCGGGCCATCAGCGTTCCGGACTTCCCGAATTTCTTCATGCTGGGAGGACCTCACAGCCCAATCGGAAACTTTTCTTTTCTGATGACCATCGAGCGTCAGCTGGATTATGTGCTTCAGCTTGTGCGTCTGCTGCAGTCGGGCCAGGCGCGCGAAATCTCGCCGAAGACTGAGCCGACGGAAGCCTATAACGCTGCGCTGAGAGAGAAAGTGGCCGGCTCCATCTGGGCGTCCGGGTGCCGAAGCTGGTACATCGATGCAAGGGGAAATGTGGCTTCCTATCCGTGGTCGTTCGAAAGATTTCGAACACGACATGCGCGCCCCGATGCTCGGGGATTTCGAGCTTGCCTAGGCAGCAACGCCTGTTGAAGGCGCCGGAAAAATAAACCGCCAGGGGCGGTTCATCATTCAAATTACTAAACAATATCCACCGCCACGATTTTTTTGATCTCGGTCGAGGCCTTCGCATTAATGGTTGCAGTGCAGCAACAACTTCGTTTGGCGAAAACGAACAAGACGCCCATTGACTCCCAAAATGTTTAGTGAAAAGCTTATGCTTAACAATAATACTAAACATCATTCCCGCGGCCTTTGCCGACGGCGGGATTTAAGTCTGCGTGCATAGACGCCGAACGGCGAAGTGTAATCGGCAGGACAAGCAGGCAATCGCCTGCGACAACAGGGAGGTTGTGTAATGATCCAGATGATGCGTGCATTGGCGGCGACCGCGGTCGTTGTTGCCTCGTGTATGGGAAGTCCGGCGGTTGCCCAAACCAAGCAAATGACCTTGTGCTGGGCGGCGTGGGATCCAGCCAACGCGTTGGTGGAGCTTTCGAAAGACTTCACCGCCAAAACCGGAATTCAAATGAAATACGAGTTCGTCCCCTGGACGAGCTATGCGGACCGGTTTCTCAACGAACTGAATTCCAAGGGAAAACTTTGCGACGTCATCATCGGTGACAGCCAGTGGATCGGCGGGGCCGCCGAGAACGGTCACTACGTCAAGCTCAACGATTTCTTCGCCAAGGAAGGAATCTCAATGGACGATTTCATGCCGGCGACGGTGGTCGGCTATTCCGAGTGGCCCAAGAACACCCCGAACTACTGGGCGTTGCCGGCGATGGGCGACGCGATCGGCTGGACCTATCGCAAGGACTGGTTCGCTCGACCGGAAATTCAGGCAGACTTCAAGAAGAAATACGGGCGCGACCTTGCCCCTCCCAAGACCTGGGATGAACTCAAACAGATCGCCGAGTTTTTCCAGGGAAGGGAGATCGACGGCAAGAAGGTCTATGGAGCCTATATCTATACCGAGCGCGGCTCCGAAGGCATCACCATGGGCGTGACCAACGCGCTCTATGATTGGGGCTTTCAATACGACGACCCGAAGAAGCCCTATCACATGGAAGGCTTCGTCAATTCGCCGGAAGCGGTCCAGGGGCTGGAATTCTACAAGTCGCTGTACAAGTGCTGCACGGCGCCGGGCATGAGCAACGCCTACATGTCGGAGGGCCTCGACGCCTTCAAGTCCGGGCAGGTCGCGATGCAGATGAATTTCTTCGCGTTCTTTCCCGGTCTCTACAAGGACCCCAATGTCGGCGGTGACAAGATCGGCTTCTTCGTCAATCCGAAGGAGAAGTTTCACTTTACCCAGCTCGGCGGGCAGGGGATCTCGGTCGTCTCCTACTCGGAACACAAGGACGACGCGCTCGCCTACATCAAATGGTTCGCGCAGCCCGAGGTTCAGAAGAAGTGGTGGGCGCTAGGCGGCTATTCCTGCCTCAAGGCGGTGCTCAACGACCCGAGCTTCCCCAAGAGTGCGCCGTTTGCTGCTGACTTCCTGGAGTCGATGGGTATCGTAAAGGACTTCTGGGCCGAACCCTCCTACGCGACACTTCTGCTCGACATGCAGAAGCGCGTCCACGACTACGTTGTGGCCGACAAGGGCACCGCGAAGGAAGCCCTCGATCTGTTGGTCAAGGATTGGCAAAAGGTGTTCAAGGAAGAAGGCAAGATCTAGCTTGATCAACCGTGGTCTCCCGATCTTTCGCATCGGGAGACCATCTCCTTTGGCGAATCCCGATCTGTGAATAACAGGACTGACATGAGCACTCTCGCCGAGCGGGCCGTCACCGGGGCACCGCACCGCCTGAAAATGCGACTCGGCGGAATGTCCGACAAGGCGATTGCCTGGTTGTTCATTACGCCGTCGGTGCTGCTCTTGCTGGCGATCAATATTTTCCCGTTGTTGTGGACGATCCAGCTCTCCTTCACCAACTATCGCGCCAATCGTCCGAACGCGCCGATCGCGTATGTCGGTCTCGACAACTACCGGAACATTTTGACCGACCCCGACGTTTGGCAGGCGATGCAGGCGACAGCTCATTTTGTGCTGTGGTCGATTGTACTTGAACTGGTGCTGGGGTTTGGGCTGGCGCTTCTGATCAACCGCCGCTTCCGCGGTCACAGCTTCTGGACCACCATCATTCTATTGCCGATGATGCTCTCGCCGGCGGTGGTCGGGAATTTCTGGACATTTTTGCTGCAGCCGCAAATCGGGCTGTTCAACAGCGCAATCGCGCTGTTGACCGGCATCGATCCGAGCTCGTTTCAGATGATCGGTGACGTGCGGCTGGCGCCGTGGTCGATCATTCTGGTCGATACCTGGATGTGGACGCCCTATGTCATGTTGATCTGTCTTGCCGGTTTGCGTTCGATCCCGGATTACATCTATGAGGCAGCCGAGGTCGATCGCGCATCTCCTTTGCGACAGTTTTGGTCCATCACGCTGCCAATGGTGATGCCGTTCCTGATGCTCGCGATTTTTTTCGGGCCATCGAAAACTTCAAGATGTTCGACATGGTTAATCTGCTCACTTCGGGCGGCCCGGGTTCGACCACGGAGGTGGCGTCGATCACGTTGAAACGCGAGGCTTTCGAGAAATGGCGTACCGGCTATTCGTCGGCCCTGGCCATCATTCTCTTTGTCACCGTCTTTGGCGCCGCCAATATCTATGTCAAAGCCCTCAATCGGGTGAAGCAGCGATGAGAACGCCCGTCACCGCACATTCCGTGGCCGATCCGTCACCACTGTCGAAGATGGTCGCCTCGTTTCTCGTCGTCACCTATGCGGTGGTGACCATTCTGCCGTTGCTGTGGATATTCCTCACCGGATTCAAGACGCCGCCCGATTCAATCGCCTATCCGCCCAAGGTTCTGTTCGAGCCTTCGGTCGAAGGCTACGTCAACCTTTTCACGACGCGCTCGCGGCAGACACCTGAATTTCTGGCCAGCCTGCCGCCTCCGCAGACCTGGTATGAGCGTCTGGTGCGTTCCCGCAACATGGTGATTGGCGGGCCGTCGAAGGTGGTGCCGCGCTTCGTGAACTCCATGGTGATCGGCTTCGGCTCGACTTTCCTTGCGGTGTGCTTCGGCACTATCGCGGCCTATGCATTCTCGCGATTTCGCGTCCCGCTCGCTGACGATCTCTTGTTCTTCATCCTGTCCACGCGAATGATGCCGCCGATCGCGGTCGCGATCCCGATCTACCTGATGTTCCGCTACCTCGGATTGACCGATACCAAGCTCGGCATGATCCTGTTGTACACCGCGGTGAATGTCTCGCTGGCGGTGTGGCTATTGAAGGGGTTCATGGACGAAATCCCGCGCGAGTATGAAGAGGCTGCGATGGTCGACGGCTATACCCGTCTTCAGGCTTTCTTCAAGGTGGTCCTGCCGCAGGCGACCACCGGCATTGCCGCAACCGCGATCTTCTGTCTGATTTTCGCCTGGAACGAGTACGCCTTTGCGGTTCTGCTCACCAGCGGCGACGCGCAAACCATGCCGCCCTTTATTCCGTTCATCATCGGCGAGGGTGGTCAGGACTGGCCCGCGGTGGCTGCCGCGACGACGCTGTTTTTCATCCCGATCCTGTGCTTCACCATCCTGCTGCGTCGGCATCTGTTGCGCGGCATCACCTTTGGGGCGGTGCGCAAATGACGGAAAGGATCGCGCATTCCGTATCGAGATGGCCACTCTGGCTCCGTCGCGGCCCTTGCGAAGCCGTCGCAATCGCGTTGATCGGCCTTGGCGTCCTGATGCTGATGCAGCCGCTTTCGCTGGATCTGTACAGCTATTCCTTCGTCACCATCCTGGCCGGGACGCTGGGATTTGTGATCGTCAGCCATTTTCCGGATTAGCGCCATGGCAGAGATCAAGCTCGAAAACGTAGCCAAGACGTTCGGAACGTTTACCGCCGTCAAAGGCGTGAACTTCACGATCGATCACGGCTCGTTCTTTGTCATTCTCGGCCCATCGGGCTGCGGCAAGACCACGACATTACGCATGACCGCGGGCCTGGAACTGCCGACCTCCGGTCGCATCCTGCTCGATGGTGAGGACGTCACCGCGCTGCCGGCTTCGGCACGCGACATCGCGTTTGTGTTTCAGCTATTTGCGCTCTATCCGCATATGAATGTACGGCAAAATATCGGCTTTCCGCTGCGATGCCAGAATTTTCCGCGGGCCGAGATCAGGCAAAGCGTCGAGGAGACGGCGAGATTGCTGCGGATCGATCATCTGCTGGACCGCCGGGTCGGCGGGCTCTCCGGCGGTGACCGGCAACGCGTCGCCCTCGGCCGCGCCATCGTGCGTCGGCCCAAGGCCTTTCTGATGGATGAGCCGCTGGGCGCGCTCGATTCGGAGTTTCGCAGGTTGATGTGCGGCGAGCTGCGTGAACTTCACGACCGCATCGATGCGACCACCGTCTACATCACCCACGACCAGCTCGAAGCAATGGCGATGGCGGACCGTATCGCCATCATGAACCAGGGCCGCGTCGAGCAAATCGGAACGCCGCAAGAGATCTACGATCGTCCAGGCACGATGTTCGTCGCTGACTTCATTGGTGCGCCGCCGATGAGCTTTATCGACATCGAGACCTCGCTGCGGCGCGGTGATCGCCGTATCGAGATCGACGGTGCGTCCGTCGAAATGCCCGAGCTGTTCGAGGATCGCGCCGAGGGCAAGTTTGCGCTCGGCGTGCGGCCGGAGAATGTGTCGTTCGCCGATGCCTCGCCGCTGCGAGGTCGCGTGATTGGCGCCGAGTATCTCGGTACTACGCAAATCGTTACCGTCGTCACGGCCAGCGGCCGGGTCAAGGCGCGCTTGCCTTCGAGCGAGGCGGTTCGGGTCGGTGAAACCGTAGGGCTCGCATTGCGGCCGGACAGGCTGTCGCTGTTCGACGCCACCAGCGGGCAGGCGCTGCATTCGTCGCTTTACGAGGGAGGAAGCCGTGGCTGAGGTTGCGCTGGTAGAAGTCAGCAAAAGCTTCGGCCCGGTCGAAGCGGTCCGAGGCCTTTCGCTTTCCATTGCGGATGGCGAGTTTGTCGTGCTGCTGGGTCCGACCGGTGCGGGAAAGACGACGACGCTGCGCTTGATTGCCGGTCTGGAGCGACCCGATCAAGGCAATGTGGTGATCCATGGGCGCGTGGTAACGGACGAAGTGCCGGCCGAACGCGACGTCGCGTTCGTATTTCAGCAATATTCGCTTTATCCGCATCTGACCGTCTACGATAATCTGGCCTTTCCGTTGCGTTCGCCGGCACGACGTATGAACGAGGAGGTGGTTCGCCGCAGGGTCCATCAGGTCGCGGAACTGCTTCATATCGAACAGAAGCTTGGCAACCGCGCGACTGCTCTTTCCGGTGGCGAAATGCAACGGGTTGCGATCGGGCGGGCGCTGGTCCGCGAGCCGGCGGTCTATCTGATGGATGAGCCGCTGTCCTCGCTGGACGCCAAGCTTCGCGCCGAGTTGCGGCTTGAACTCAAACGTATCCAGCGCGAATTGGGAACGACCATCCTCTATGTCACGCACGATCAGACCGAAGCCATGACGATGGCGGACCGGATCGGCGTGATGAACGAAGGGGTGCTGATTCAACTCGGCACGCCCAGGGAGATTTATGAGCAGCCCAACAGTGCCTATGTGGCAAGCCGGCTTGGGACACCGACGATCAACCTCATTCCGGCGACGCTCCTCGGCGGCGATACCGTGCCGCCGCATGTGCAAACCGTGGGCTTGCGGACTGAACACATCAGGATCTCTCCAGCAGATCGCCCCGGGCCGCTGGCGCAGGTCCATTGGGTGGAACATCTCGGCGATCAGAACCACGTTCATCTCAAGCTCGCCACCCACTCGCTCGTGACGCTTGCGGACCCGGTCCAGCAGCTCAAGGCGGGGGACCAGGTGTCACTCCAGTTTGCCGAACCGCTTTATTTCGATCAGGCCGGCAACCGGGTCGGCACCGACGGATTGCGGGGGCACGCATGATGGTGGACCGACGGGCCCGTAAACTTCTGTTTGAAACCGTGGCGCAACGTGTCATTGCGAGCGCGGATGAATTGACCGACCTCGACCGCGCCATTGGCGACGGCGATCATGGGATCAACATGCGGCGCGGCTTTGAGGCTGTTCTGGCGGCGGCAGATGAGCTCTCCGCCAAGAACCTCGGCGAGTCCCTGAAGGGCGTGGGCACGACGCTTGTCATGAAAGTTGGCGGGGCTTCCGGGCCGCTCTACGGGACATTGTTCATGTCGCTCGGCAAGTCGCTGACGGACGAGGTGACCAGCGAGCAAGCGGCCGACGCTTTTGCCGTCGCGATCGACGCCGTCAAGGCGCGCGGAAAGTCCGATGTCGGTCAAAAGACAATGCTCGACGTGCTGTTTCCGGTGCTAGCCGTCTTGCGCGAAGGGGGAGACGGCATGGCGGCGCGGCTGAAGGCGACGGCCTGGGCGGCTGCCGAGAAAACAATTCCAATGCGGGCGATCCGCGGTCGCGCCTCGTTTCTGGGTGAGCGCAGCATTGGTCACATGGACCCCGGCGCACGATCCTCCGCGTTGATCGTCGATGCGGTCGCAGACGTCATGGAAGGATTCGCATGAGCGAGAATGTAGGAATTGTTATCGTGTCTCACTCGGCGGACGTGGCCCGGGGCACAGCTCTCATGGTTGAGCAAATGGTCGGCCGCGAAGTGCCGCTCGGCTGGTGCGGCGGGGATCCGGGCGGCGGGTTGGGCACCAGTGTCGAGGCGATCATGAAGGCGATCGATCAGGCGTGGTCCGAACGTGGCGTGGCCATTCTCGTCGATCTCGGCGGCGCCGAGACCAATAGCGAGATGGCGATCGAGATGTTGCCGGAATCGCGCCGCGACCGCGTCGTTGTCTGCAACGCGCCTGTGGTCGAGGGCGCGGTCATGGCGGCGACGGAAGCAGCCTCCGGCGCCACGCTCGAGGCCGTGCGTCGCACTGCCGAAGAACTGACACCGGTCTGATGCGGGGCAAGCGTGATGAATAAGCTTCGGGCGTCGGTGCTGATGCGACATGAGGTCGGGTTGCATGCGCGCCCCTCGGTCAAACTGACCAAGCTCGCGAAGGCCTTTGAATCGCGCATCGATCTCGGCCTGTCGCCGGACGGGCCCTGGGTCGACGCCAAGAGCATCGTCAAGGTCATGGCGACCAAGGCGCCGAAAGATTCAACTATTTATTTTCGAGCCGAGGGGAGCGACGCGAAGGCAGCACTTGAAGCGCTGGTGACGCTGGTCGACGGGGATTTCCAGGATGGACGATAGAACGCATCGAACGGCCCATCGCATCGAGGGGAGGCCAGCCGCTCCCGGAATCGCGCTGGGACCGCTTATGCGTTTGGCTCCCAAGCGGCATGATGCCCGTCAAAAGCGATCTCCGGCGGAAGAGCATCAGGCCCTTGTCGATGCGCTCGCGGCGTCGCAGGCGGATCTTGCCGCACTCGCCGGCGAAGTCGAGGACGCCGACGCAGAGGCGATTCTGTCGTTTCAAATTGCGCTTCTCGAAGACGATAGTCTTTCCGCGCCGGGGTTCGCCCGCATCGCCGCCGGCGAACTCGCCAATCGCGCCTGGAGTGCCGCGATCGATCCGGAGATATCATCCTACGATCAGGCGGAAGATCCCTATTTCCGTGCCCGGGCCTCCGATTTGAGCGACCTGCGCGATCGCGTGCTGAGGCATCTGGCAGGTGAAGCCGATCAGGCCTTGCCGGCCGGCGTTATCGTCGCGGCCGACGATATCCCACCTTCCATGTTTCTGGCCAATGATTGGCGTGACGGCGGCTTGATATTGCGCCGGGGAAGCCCGAGCAGCCATGTCGCCATTCTCGCGAGATCGCGCGGCGTGCCGATGATTGTGGGCGTAGACGTCGATTATCTCGAAGACGGCCGCGATGCCCTGCTCGACGGCGAGGCGGGACTTCTCATTGTCGATCCCGACAGCGATACGCGAGCTGTTTACTGTCAGCGTCGTGACGAACAGTCGAAGCTGCGGCAAGCGGCGGCATCGTTCCGTGGTCCGGCGCTGACGGCCACCGGCGAACCGGTTCAGGTGATGATCAATGTCACGGGTCTCGCCGAACTCGAGGCGCTTGATCCTGCCAATGTCGACGGGATCGGTCTGATGCGGACGGAGTTTCTGTTCCAGGGCCGCGAACAACTACCGACCGAGGAAGAGCAATACCGGATCTACAAGCGCATGGTCGAATGGGCCGCCGGCAAGCCAGTAACGATTCGTACCCTCGACGCTGGAGGCGACAAGCCGATTGCGGGTTTGACCCAGGCCGGAGACATCAATCCATTTCTGGGTGTGCGCGGCGTGCGGCTGTCATTGCGGCATCTGGACGTGTTTCGTCAGCAATTGCGGGCGCTGGCCCGCGCTGCCGTCGCGGGAAACCTCAAGGTGATGGTTCCCATGGTCACGGTGCCGGAGGAACTCGACCAGTGCCGCACGCTTCTTGCGCAAGCCGTCGAGGAGTTGCGCCGCGAGGGCCAGCAAGCACAATTGCCGCCGCTTGGCATGATGGTCGAAGTGCCGGCGGCAGCGCTGACCATCGAGGACTTCAATGCCGACTTCTTTTCCATCGGCAGCAACGATCTGATTCAGTATGTGACGGCGGTGAGCCGGGACGAGCCTGAACTCGCCGATCTTGCCCGCCCTTCGCGGGCCGTGTTCAACCTGATCAGGCATGTCGTCGACTATGCGGATCGCGCCGGCCGCGAGACCAGCCTGTGTGGCGATCTTGCCGGCGATCCCGCGCAAGTCGCAGCGCTGCTCGACCAGGGCTTGCGCATCCTTTCGGTCGCACCGGGAGCGCTGGGGCCTGTGAGGGCAGCGATCTCCCGTTATTCCGGCCCTGCCGTATGAGCACGCAGGCGACCCCGGCAGGATCGCAGGATCCGATCGCTGCCTACAAGGCGATCCTTCGCGATGTGCTCGATCGGCGGCCTTCCGGCACGCGCCAGCGTTTGGCCGAAGCGCTCGGCAAGAACCGCAGCTTCATCACGCAGATTGCCAACCCGGCCTATCAGACGCCGATTCCGGCACAGCATGTTCACCCCATTATCCAGGTCTGCCATTTCTCGGCGCAGGAGCGGGACCGGTTTCTCGAAGCCTATCACCGGGCGCATCCGCGGCGGCTGCTGCTGCTGAAGGAACGGGAGCGAGGCAGGCGTCTCACCCTCATGCTGCCCGATCTTGGAACCGAGAAGAACCACAGGCTCGATACGCTGTTGAGTGAGTTCGCAGAGAAAGTCGCGAGGCTGGTCGAGGATAGCTGACGTCCAGGTCATGCAGAGCATGATCCGGAAAAGTGGATACCGGTTTTCCCTCGCGACAAACGCCAAGCGTTTGCGCGGAGATCGTGCTCAAACAAAAATAGACCGCGATGCCGATTAACCAAAACGCATCGCGCAGGAGGTCTGAATGAAGAAACTGATCAACGACGTCGAGAATGCGATGAGCGAAAGCCTCGCCGGATTCTGTGCGGCGCATTCCGACATCGTGCGCATGGGCGAGCATGTACCGTACGTGCAGCGTCGGCATCTCAAGCCCGGCAAGGTGGCGCTGATATCGGGTGGGGGTTCCGGGCACGAGCCGCTTCATACCGGATTCGTCGGGTTCGGCATGCTGGATGCCGCCTGTCCCGGTCAGGTTTTCACCTCCCCGACGCCCGATCTTATTCTCGCCGCCGCCGAGGCCGCGGATACCGGTGGCGGCGTATTGTTCATCGTCAAGAATTACGAAGGCGACGTCATGAACTTCGAGATGGCGCGCGAGATGTCGGGCAAGCCGATCGCGACCGTGATTACCGACGACGACGTCGCGGTGGAGACTTCGACCTTTTCGACCGGACGGCGCGGTGTCGCCGGCACGCTTATCGTGGAGAAAATCCTCGGAGCCGCGGCCGAGCAGGGGCGCGATCTCGCTGACCTGAAGGCGCTCGGCGATCGCGTCAATGCGGCCACGCGTTCGATCGGGATAGCTCTGACGAGTTGCACGGTTCCGGCAGCCGGCAAGCCAACCTTCGACATCGCCGAGGACGAGATGGAGATCGGTGTTGGCATCCATGGCGAGCCGGGGCGCCGCCGCGTCAAGCTCAAGCCGGCAGGTGCGATTGCCGCCGAAATGGTCAACGCGATCGCAGCCGATCTCGGCGAGCGTGGGCGTGGCGAGGCTATCCTGTTGATCAACGGCTTCGGCGCAACCCCGCTTTCGGAGCTTTATCTGATGTATGATGCGGTCCGCAGATTGCTCGAACCGGTCGGCACTGTCGTGGCGCGATCGCTGGTGGGCAATTTTGTCACCTCGCTCGATATGGCGGGTTGCTCGGCAACGGTGTCGATGGTTGACGAGGAGATGAAGCGGCTCTGGGACGCGCCTGTTCATACGGCGGCGTTGCGTTGGGGCATGTAGTCCGCAAAACGTCGCACGCCCGACGGCCGCCGATCGGGAGCTACGCGTATTTCATGCGTGTAATGGCGGTCATCGAACGAGAGGCGCCTCGCGGCGCCTGCTCTAGACTTCGAGCCATTCCTTTCGGACGGACGCATTGGCCTTGAGTTCGGCGGGGGTGCCCTCAAACACGATGCGGCCGTGGCCCATGACATAGACCCGGTGGGATATCCGCATCGCAATCGAGAGCTTCTGCTCGACCAGCAGGATCGCCACCCCGCGCCGGGCAATCTCCGCGATCAGGTCGCCGACCTGCTGAACGATGATCGGTGCCAGCCCCTCGGTCGGTTCGTCGATCATGACCAGTTCAGGGTCACCCATCAGCGTGCGGCAAATCGTCAGCATCTGCTTTTCGCCGCCCGACATCACACCTGCGGCGGTATCGGCCCTTGCGGCGAGATTGGGAAACATCTCGAGCATGTCTTCGAGCCGCCACTTGCCGGCACGCCGGGTATCCTTGATACCCAGCATCAGGTTTTGCCGCACCGTCAGGCCGGGAAAAATATCGCGATGCTCCGGCACGTAGCCTAGCCCCAGATGCGCGATCCGGTAGCTCGGAAGTCCGGCAATATTCTCACCCTTGAACTTGATCGTGCCATGCGGCGGCACCTCGCCCATGATGGCTTTGACCGTCGTGGAACGCCCAACGCCATTGCGTCCCAGCAGGCTCACGACCTCGCCGGCGTCGATATGCATGTCCACGCCTTGCAGGATATGGCTCTTGCCGTAATAGGCGTGAAGGTCCTGAACCTGCAGCATCAGGCGGCCTCCTCGCCGAGATAGGCTTCCTTGACCTTCGGGTCCGACCGGATTTCGTCGGGGGTGCCCGAGGCGATGATATGGCCGTACACCAGCACTGAAATTCGATCGGCGAGGCCAAACACCACGCTCATGTCGTGTTCGACGATCAGCAGTGTTCGGCCCTCTGTCAGGCGGCGAATGAGTGCAACGGCACGTTCCGTCTCGGCGTGGCTCATGCCAGCGGTCGGCTCGTCAAGCAGAATAACGTGAGCGCCGCCCGCCACGGTGATTCCGATTTCAAGGGCGCGTTGCTCGGCATAGGTGAGCAGGCCCGCCAGAACGTCCCGGCGCGGCAGCAGATTGATGTCTTGAAGAATCTGCGCGGTGCGCTCGCGAACCTCAGGCAAATTGTCGACGTTCTTCCAGAACGCGTAGCGGTGACCGGTTGCCCAGAGCACGGCGCAGCGGATATTCTCCCACACGGTCATGTTGGCAAATACGTTAGTGACCTGAAAACTGCGCGAGAGGCCACGCCGATTGATCTGGTAAGGCCGCAAGCCCGAAATAACCTCGCCTTCCAGAAGAACACTGCCGGAGGTCGGCGCGATATAGCCGCTGATCAGGTTGAATGTGGTCGATTTTCCGGCGCCGTTCGGTCCGATGATCGCATGGCGCTCGCCCTTGGCGACGGTCAAATTCAGATCATGGATGATTTTGACATTGCCAAAGCTTTTTTGAACATCGCGCAGCTCGATCGCGGGAGATGTCATGCGTGGACTCCCTTTTCACGCGCGACGGTCGTCGCATCGTCCCATGCCCGCCCGACCCGGGTCCAGCTTTTACGTGCCAGGAAAAATCCGACGATGATAAGTGCCGCGGCCAGCACCCAGGTGATCGGGCTCGACGCATCGAATGGAATACCGAACGCCTTGGTGTTCGGATCGTCACCCGCGTTGACGGTGTAATGGACGATCGTCTCGATTGCCAGCATAAGGCCCGCAACCGTCGCCAGCGTAGGGACAAACGCGATCAGATAGGAAGGCAAAACCCTGCCGAGCGTTCCCGCCTTCAAAAGAGATCGATGCATCATCAGAAGGCCGGTGATTCCGCCCGGTGCAAACATCACGACCGCGATGAAGAATATTCCGAAATAGAGCTGCCACACCGACGTCAGGTCGCTGAGACCGAGCGACAGCAGGGTGACGAATATGGCGCCGACGATCGGTCCGATGAAAAAGCCGACCCCCCCGATGTAGGTCGCGAACAGCACCGTTCCGGACTGAACCGCGCCGAGATAGGCCGAGTTGGCGATTTCGAAGTTGATGGCCGCCAGCGCGCCCGCGATACCGGCAAAGAAGCCGGCGAAGCAGAAAGCCAAATAGCGGACAACATGCGGATCGTAACCGACAAACTGGACGCGCTCTGGATTGTCCCGAACGGCGTTGCACATCCGGCCCAGCGGAGTACGCGTCAGCGCATACATCGCGATCGCCGCAATCAATGTCCAGAATGCGACCAGATAATAAATCTGGATTTGCGACCCGAAATTCAGGTCGAACACGCGCAGCAGCTTGGTCCGATTGGCGGAAACGCCGGCTTCGCCGCCGAAGAAACTGCGCAGGATCAACGCCGAGGAGGCGACGAGTTCGGCAACGCCAAGCGAGATCATCGCAAACGCCGTACCGCTTCGACGGGTCGATACCCATCCGAGGATGGCGGCAAAGAACAGGCCGGCGAGCGCGCCTATCAAGGGCACCAGCGGAAGCGGCACAGGCAGCTTCAATCCGGCAATCAGGTTCATGCCGTGGATGGCCAGAAAGCCGCCGAGACCGTAGTAGACCGCATGACCGAACGACAGCATTCCGGTCTGCCCCAGCAGAATGTTGTAGGACAGCGAGAAGATGATCGAGATGCCGACCAGGCTGAACGCGGTCAACGCGCCGCCTGATCTGAAAATATAGGGCAGCACCACAAGTACCGCGGCCGTTGCGATCCACCAACCATAGAAACGGAGTTTGGCGGTGCCGATTGAGCCTGGAGAGGCCGCGACATTGGAGAGATCGCTCATGATTTACGTTTTCCCAATAGGCCCATCGGGCGGACGATCAGGATCAACACCAGCAAAAAGTAGGGCATGATCGGCGCGATCTGGGCGATGGTGACGTTCCAGATATCGGCGACAAAGGGGTTCTTGTTGCCGGGCCCAAGTGGACCAAAAGCGCTCGCCAGCGACCCGTCCATCGATACCGCAAATGTTTGAACCAGCCCTATCAGCAGCGAGGCAATAAACGCTCCCGGCAGCGAGCCCAGCCCGCCGACGACGACGACCACGAACAGGATCGGGCCAAGCAGCCCGGCCATGTTCGATTGCGTCACCAGCGCCGGTCCGGCAATCACGCCCGCGACCGCGGCCAACGCCGTCCCGACGCCGAACACCAGCATGAAGATACGTCCAACGTTGTGGCCGAGGTGTCCGACCATGTGCGGGTGGGTCAGCGCTGCCTGCACGATCAGGCCGATACGCGTCTTCTTCAGCACAATCAGCAGCCCTGCGAAGATGACGATCGACACCAGCAGCATGAACATCTTGTAGGCAGGGTAGTTGGTCGAGAAAATTGTGAATGCGGGGAAATCGAGCAGGGGCGGCACGCGGAAATCGACCGGGCTTTTTCCCCAGATGATCTGCACCATCTCCTCGATCACAAAGGCGAGGCCGAAAGTGAACAATAGTTCCGCGACGTGACCGTTCTTGTGGACCGGGCGCAGGCCATATCGTTCGACGGCCGCTCCAATGGCCCCCACCAGCGGCGGCGCAATCAGCAGCGCGGGCCAGAAACCGATCCAGCGGCTGATTTGAAATCCGAAGAACGCGCCGAGCATGTAGAAGCTGGCGTGGGCAAAATTCAGGACGCCGAGCATGCTGAAGATAACGGTGAGACCGCTCGCCATCAGGAACAGAAGCATGCCGTAAAGCACGCCGTTCAACGTCGATATAACGACCAGTTCAAGCACAGCGGCACCCCCACACGGAGTCGAAGGGATCGTCGAAAAGACCGCCTGCGTTCGTCCCGATATTCAGACGTGATGCTCGATCGGGACGAACGGCGGGTACGTGACGATCAGTTCGGCCTGTCCATCTTGCAAGTGGTTGGAAGCATGGTTTGCGGCGTGTCGATCTTGGCAACCTGCTTCCAGCCCCAGCCGGTATGTTCCTCGTCGAACGGTTCCTTGTCGGTGCGCTCGCCCAGCGAGGCGATGTACATCGGTTGGAAGAACTGATGATCGTCCTTGCGCATGAAGCCCTTGCCGCCGTTGAACACCTCGAATTCCATCCCCTCAAGTACTGCCGCAACTTTCACCGGATCGAGCGACTTCGCCTTCTCCGCGGCAAGGGCGAACATCCGCATTTCATTGACGGCGCGAGGATAGAACAGGCTAAAGTCGTACTTTGCGCGCAGCGCTTTTTCGAATTCCTGCGACGGCGCATTGGCGACATTCGCGAAACCTTCGGTCACCGTGAACACCTGATGGTTGAGATTGGCTTGCTTGATAGCGGTCGGTCCACCTGTGCCGCCCGCGTAATAAGTGTACCAGTTCGCTTTCAGACCGGAATCGGCAGCCGCCTTGAGCAGCAACGCGAAATCCTGTCCCCAGTTGCCGGTGATCACGGTGTCTGCCCCGGATGCCTTGATCTTGGCGATGTAGGGGGCAAAGTCGGTGACCTTCAACAGCGGATGAAGCTCGTTGCCGACGATCTGGATATCCGGCCGTTTCGCGGCGAGCATCGCCTTGGCGGCGGTGCGAACGGATTCCCCGAACGAATAATCCTGATTGATCAGGTAGACCTTTTTGATACTGGGAACGTCCTTCATGTAATTGGTAAGCGCTTCCATCTTGATGTCGGAATTCGCGTCCCAACGGAAATGCCAGAAGCTGCACTTGTCGTTGGTGAGAACCGGATCGACCGCGGCATAGTTGAAGTACAGGACTTCCTTGCCCGGATTGCGATCATTGTACTTGCTGACGAAATCCGACAGCGCGCCGGCGACCGACGAACCATTGCCTTGAGTAAGGTAGCGGACGCCGGAATCGATCGCCTTCTGCGCCTGGATCAGGCTTTCCTGCGGATTCGTCTTGTTGTCGAGCGGGACGATCTCGACTTTCTTGCCCAGAATGCCGCCCTTGGCATTGAGTTCTTCGGCAATGAACTGATATGTCTTGAGGCCGATTTCGCCGATGCTGGCGCCGCCACCCGACAATGGGTCGATATAACCGATCTTCACCGTTTCCTGCGCAATGGCCGTTCCGCTCACCAGCGGCAGCGCGAAAGCAGCAGCCAACATTAACTTACGCATATCGCTTCTCTCCCTGACTTTATTGCCCCGAAGGTCTTAATTGCCTCGAAGGTCTTAGCAGTCCCCGAAGGCTATCTCGATCCATTTCGCCCCGTATTTCGCATGAATGTGATCCATTGTCACGAAGGTCGCAAGCTCCCACGACCTTGGTCTAATGCCATGGCGCCCGGCCTTTCCTCAACATGGGTACCAGCCCGCGCAAGGACGTTCGCCATTCGTCGGCGCCTTGTGCGACCGCAAGGTCACGCGGGGCTTTCAGCGCAATTTCCGCCTGGCAAAATACTGAACGCCAGGCTGGGAGCTCATGCTCTGGCAGGCGATCTCGTGGCTCAATCGCAAAACCGAAGCGACCTATCGCTTCGTCCCGGTGGCGTCGGCGCGTAACGGCATTTTAGCAGCGTGGCTTCGTTCGGATAGCCGGCTCGCAATCTTAGCTGAACTTCATCATCGGCGGTTTCGGATTCGGCCTTTTCTCCGATGCACCGTTCAAGCCGATTGCCGGGAACGATCGCCTGTCGGCCGGCGCGAGAGAATTTTGACAGTCGTCAAAGATTATCTTGACAATCGGATAGATTCGGTTCGGAAATGCGGTCAGCTCATCAAAGGGGCTCGCCACGCTTCAATGCGGGCGCAACATAAATCGGGAGGAAATTTGAATGGCTGACCAATTCAGCTTGGCGGGCCGCCATGCTCTCGTGACGGGCGGTGCCCGCGCCATAGGCGCCACCATCGCAGCGGCGTTGGCTCAGGCCGGCGCGGCCGTGGTGATCGGCGATATCCTGGATGATCTCGGCGGCGACACCGCTGCGGGCCTGTCCGCGAAAGGCGCCAAGGCCGGCTTCGTGCATCTCGATGTGACCGATGAATCGCAATGGGAGAAGGCGGTGCCCGCCGTGATCAAGCAGATCGGCGGCTTTGACATCCTGATCAACAATGCGGGCATTGAGGTTTCGGCGTTGGTTGCCGACATCGAGGTTGTCGGTCTGCGTCGCATGATGGACGTGAATGTCGTCGGCACGTTGCTTGGCATGAAGCACGCTTTCCGCGCCATGAGACCCGGCGGGGCGGCAGCCAAGGGTGGCTCGGTCGTCAACATTTCCTCGGTGGCGGCCACGATCGCGTTTCCCGCCATCGCCGGCTATTCGGCGAGCAAATCCGCGGTGGACCGCATGACGCGGGTCGCCGCGACGGAAGCCGGCAAGCTCGGTTATGGCGTGCGCGTCAACTGCATCTATCCGGGGCTCATCGCCAACGAGATGGGTGTGAAGCTGGCGCAGGACATCGTGGCACTCGGGCTGGCACCGGACATCGAGACGGCTGTCGCTGGCGTTGTCGGGCAGACACCGCTCGGCCGGCTCGCCGAGATGCCGGAGATAGCCAGCGCTGCCGTCTTCCTGTGCTCGGATGCAGCCAGGTTCATCACCGGTATCGGCCTGCCCGTCGAAGGCGGCATGGGAAGCTAGCGAGCGTTCTTTCAAAGCGAAATGAGCAGCGGTTTCCATCCACCTTGCACGACAAGGGAAACTGACGCGGGCACCCAACGATCGTCGAGGTCTCCCGCGTCACACCGCCGCGTTCCGATCAAACAATGACAACACCGTGGAGGGTTACGAGATGAGTGAAAAGAAACCTGTCGTCGTCTATGGCGTGTCCGGCTACACCGGCCGTCTGGTTTGCGAATATTTGCGGGAACTCAATGTGCCCTTTATCGCGGTGGGACGCGACAAGGCGCGTGTGCAGGCGGTCGTCGACAAGATCCCCGGCATGGAGACGGCGGATTACGAGGTTGTCGCAGTGGATCACACTGTCGCGGCGCTCACGGAATGCTTCCGCGGCGCCAAGGTGGTCTGCAACATGGTCGGCCCCTTCATCAAATTCGGCGCCGAAACGGTCGAAGCAGCTCTGGCGGCGGGGTGTCACTATCAGGATACGACCGGCGAGCAGGATTGGGTACTCGAAGCCAAGACAAAATGGGGCGACAAGTTTGCCGCCAAAGGCCTGCTGCTTTCGCCCGGCGTCGCGCAGATGTACACGACCGGTGAAATCGCAGCACAACTCTGCCTGGAGACGCCCGGCCTCGACACGCTGGACATCCTGACGCTCTGGGGCGGCTTTCCGACCACGGCTTCGACCCAGACGATCTTCACGATCCTCAAGGCGAAATGGTACTACCTCGAGCAGAAGCAGTACAAGGAATGGCCGTTGACGCAGACCTTTGAGGTCAATGTCCCCGGTCAGCACTCTACGTCGCTCGCGTTACCGTGGGGCGGCACCAGTCATCCGGTTTGGTTCAAGGACGACCCGCGGGTTGCGAACGTCAAGGTCGCCGCCGGCGTGTTCGCGCGCGAAGTCATGGAGGGCGTCGTGGCAACGGTGAAGATGTTCGAAAAGGACATCAAGCCACTGCCGTTCGCGCAACAGGAGATCGAGCTCGGCAAGATCGCGGCGTCCATTCAAAGCAACATGCCGCCTCGCGAGAATCCCAGAGTGAACCGATCGGTCGATTCGGTTTACGCATCGGGACCTCTCGGCCGCGTCCATTGCGTCATTCACGGTCACAGCAACTACAAGCAGACCGGCCTGCTGCAGGCTTACGGCGCCTACTCCCTGTTGCAAAAGGCGCCGCTCAAGCCCGGTTTTGCGTCCGGTTGCCAGGCGTTCGGACACCGTGAGCTCCTCGGCATCTTGCGGGCTTTCGGCCTGGTGATGGAGCCGACTCTGACCGTGCACAAGTAGACGTACGAGCGACCTTGATCAGCCACCGGGAGCGGCTGATCAGGGCTCGCCGAATTTGATCATCATGGACCCCAGCGTGTCGCGGGCTTCGAAGCCGGGGCGGCGAAAGCGGATCTGTGTCCGGCCGTTTCACGCGAATGAAGAAGCCGGCAAGGCAGTTGCCGCCTTGAATCAAGGGAGAATGCCATGGTCGGCGAAGGCCAATTGTTGTGGACGCCGAGCCCTGAGTTTGTCGAGCGCTCGAATGTGGCTCAGTACCTGACATGGCTGAAGGAGTCGCATCGCATCGAGGTCGCAGACTATGAAGCTCTGCGGAAATGGTTGGTGACCGACATCCGGCGCTTCTCCCGGCTCCGGCAGGGGCATCCGTCAAACGGGGTGCGAGGCCGGAACATTGCATCTGTCAAGAATATTTGATACAGTTGTCAAATCTCCAATTGACCAAAGTTTAAGTCCCCTTTGGCGTAGCGTTCCCGCTGCGTCGATCGCGGTCGGGAAGGCATTTTGCCCAAAAGACTTGATATCGCCCGCTTCAATGCTATCCCTGCAGCGAGTTTCAACGGTTCGATGGTGGAGAAGATGGCCTCGGTAGCACACAAGAAATTTGACCGGGCAAACCGGCCAACCGTGGACAAGTTCGCTGAGCGGCGGGCGGAACTCGCCGAGGCCGCGCTGCAGACGCTTTCCGAACTCGGTTACGCCAGAACCAGTTTGCGTGAGATCGCCCAGAACTCCGTCTTCTCGCATGGCGTGCTGCACTATTATTTCAACGACAAGGTCGATCTCATTCTGTGCTGTGTCCGTCACTACAAGGCGCGTTGCGTCACGCGCTACGATGAGGTCGTGGCAAGCTCTCGCACTTACGATGAACTGGCGGCGGGTTTCCTGAAGGTCCTTGGCGAGACTGTCCGCAACGAAGGACATTTGCACCGTCTCTGGTACGATCTTCGCTCGCAATCCCTGTTTGAAGAAGCGTTCCGGGCCGATGTCCTCGAGATCGACAAGGGTCTTGAAGATATGATCTGGCGGATCATGAGCCGTTTTGCGGAATTGACCGGCGAGCCGCAACAGATGCCTCCGTCGGTGCTCTATGCCGTGTTCGACGGTCTGTTCCAGCAGTGCCTCTTGAAGCATCTGTCCGGCGATCCGGCGGCGGTCGCAGAGATGCAGGCCGATGTGAGGTCGGTCCTCGCACGGATAACAAGGGCCCCAATGACGGCGGATCAATCGCGAACAAAGACCACTAAGCGCCGGTAGCGGCGTGGGCATCCGCCAGAACCGCGATGTCGCGCGGCAGCCCCGACTCGCGTGCGATCGTCGGAGGGCTCGATCTCGATGCCGATATCGGCTCGATGTCGCGGCTGTTCGTGGCGGGACTGAGCTTCGCCGCGCGCTGTCCTTTGCATCGATCTGCGCGGCCTTCACCTGTGGACGCGCCGGCGCCGATCTGCCGCGACAGTCCGACGTCGGCGCGGAATTGTCTCGTCTGTTGCAGGGTCCGTCCGAATGAACCTCGTGCCACGGCCGGGCGATCATGCGATCGGGATCTCCGGCACGATGATATCGCAAACCCGAGAGTTCTTCGCTCTGATCGGGGTGCCTTGCTCGGTCGCCGCCCCGACCTTCGCTTTATCCACGTCCGCGCCCTCCGGCGTTCTGGCGCCGATCTTGATCGCGACCACTGCACCGAGGCCGATCAGGCAAATAAGAACGAGCCAGATGATGCTTCTCATGATGTTTCGTCCGCGCCGCCTCTCGCTACTATTCATGGAATGGAAAGTTATGGAATATAAATCCATTTAACAAATGAGATCATGAGGGCTAAAGCCGGGGGCTGTTCGATCTCATCGGGAGAACATAGTGAGCAACGAAGCGATTAAAGCCAACGTCAAGGTGTGCATGTTCGATCAATACGGAACGGTCGTCGACATGCAGGGCGGCTTGACGGCCGTCGCCGCGCCGTTTCTCAAGGACAAGGGCTGGAAGGGCGATCCCAACTCCTTTGTGACATGGTGGCGCCGGACGCATTTCGAGAATTCGATGATCGATGCCCTGCTTCACCGCGAGCACACGCCCTACCGCGAGATCGGTCATCGCTCGGTCGCCCATGTGATGGAGCGCGCCGGCATCACATTCACGATGGATGAAGTCCGCTATCTGGTCGGCGAAATCGAAAAACTGAAGCCGTTTCCGGAAGTGCCCGAAGCGCTCGCGCGGTTACAGAAAAAATACCGCCTTGTCGTGCTCTCCAACGGCGATCCCGATATGCTCGAGACGGCCAGGCAATATCACAAGGTTCCGTTCGACAGGGTGATATCCGTCGCTGAAGCGAACTCCTTCAAGCCGCATGTGGCGACCTATGCCAGGGCCGCGGAGCTTCTAGGCCTCAAGGCGGACCAAATCCTGTTCGTCGCCAACCATGCCTTCGATTGCATCGGCGCGAAATCCGCCGGCATGCGCACCGCCTTCATTGACCGCCGCAGCCGGCCGTTCGGCATCACGCCTCATCAACCGGACATCCTCGTTCCATCAATGAAAGATCTGGCCGACGCGATTGTCTGAGACGGAGGCGCTTTCCGGTCAGCACGTGCAGGCACCGAGGTAAGGTCACGATCGGCACGACCGACTTCATCTGATCCGCCATTCCCAACACTCATCGCCGCGGTCGCGACGTTGCGTCACCTCGAGGCGAATAAAGCGGTCATGGGCGAGTGCTGCGCCAACCCATAATTCGTTCCATGCATCGAACACCGCAGGGGACAATGAAGGCCGATTCGCCATTAGTTTCCAAGTCGTCTGCCGGATCGTCGACGGCCGGGCGGTGTCGTCGAGAACCGCATCGTCTCCTTGTCCCCTGGCCAGGCGCAACATCGCCATCTTGAATCCGGCCGGCCCCGGGGCAACACCCCCCAGCAGGGCCGCGACATCGTCGAAGGTGTGCATGCCAACCAGGCGAGCGGCCGAAGCCGCAAGATGCTTGCCCTCGTCCGGGCCAAGCACCGCGATCGTCTCCGGCACGATCGAGGTGATGTACTCCATCGAATAGTTGCGAAGGACTTTCTGCAGCCGTTCCTTTGGCCAATTCGTCGCCTCCAGGCGCGGCGCTCGCTCGATCTGGAAAGGCGGGCACGTTTCACCGGGAGAAAATTGCAGCCGCTCCTCGGGCGCAAGGTCGTGGTCCCACTCCCTGTAGTAACCCTCAAGTCCCGGTTGACCATCGACGGTTTGCCCGGTGCATACGAATCCCAGGCGCGGATTGCCGAGCACGACGCCGTTATTGGCGTGCCAGCCGCGCAGCATGGCGCGAGATACTTCGGAGGGGATGCCGCAGATCGCGGTGCCCGACCAGATCCATCGCGGCGGCGGATATCGGACCCAGGCCTTTCGGTCATTTTCGTGGACGTATTCGACCTTCACGCCGCCGACCTGATTGGACAAATAATGATATTGCGCGCATGCGACGGCGTGCGGCAAATCGGCGAGGCCGAGCTTCCGCAATCCCGGCAGGAATTTCGCCAGTTGCTGACGGCGAAAGGTGCGGAAAACCACTTCTGCGGCCTTTGCCGCGCCGGCGCGCGAGACCAGCATCAGGATCAGGCCGGTGAGGTAGGAGTGATAGATCAGTTCGACCGCCGCAAATGCCGGGCCATCGGCCTCACCGGCGCGATCGGCTTGCTTGCCGGTTGTCAATGTCATTTCCTTATCTGCCGGCGACCGATCGCGTCGGCGATAGAGTGAGCCATGAAGCTCAACCTACTACGCAGCGGGTAATCCGCAACATGCTGCCCCGTGGCCCCGGGGAGGCGGAGCGCGAAGGGATCCGAACCCGGATGGGGATGTGCTGGCGGCTTGACGACGTTGCCGTGGTAGACTGATAAACACAGGCAGAGTCCGGGGCGACATGGCTTCATGCCGTCAACGCAATGCTCGCCGTTGAAAAATAGTGTATCGGCAGGTCTCGTTTGGCGCCGTGGGGGTCGTTCTCGATCGACAAAGCCGCGAGCTTTGGAGGAAATGTTCATGTCGGGTTTGCCGCTTTCGGGCATCAAGATTTTGGATCTGACACGCGTGCTCGCCGGGCCGCTGTCGTCGCAGATGCTGGCCGACCTCGGCGCCGAAGTCATCAAGATCGAACGGCCGCGCGGCGGCGACGACGCGCGGTCCTTCGGCCCGCCCTATCTGGTCGATCCCGACGGCAAGGAGAACAACAACAACTCGTTCTATCTGTGCGCCAACCGCGGCAAGATGTCGGTCACCGTCGATCTCGCCAAGCCGGAAGGCCAGGAGATCATCCGCGAGTTGGCAAAGTCTTCCGACATCATGATGGAGAATTTCAAGGTCGGCGATCTCAAGCGCTACAAGCTTGATTATGAATCGATCCGTGCCGTTAATCCCGGCATCATCTATTGTTCGGTCACAGGCTTCGGCCAGACCGGACCCTACGCGCCGCGCGCCGGCTACGATGCGATTTTCCAGGCGATGGGCGGTTTGATGAGCGTCACCGGCCATATCGACGGCGAGCCCGGCGCGGGTCCGATGAAGGTCGGCCCCAGCATTGTCGACTACATGACCGGCATGAATGCCTCGATCGGGATCCTCTCCGCCCTCTATCATCGCAAGGTCAATGGCGGCGCCGGTCAGCATATCGACGTCTGCCTGCTCGACACCGTGATCGCCTCGCTGTCGCATTATGCGCAAATCTACCTCGTCAACGGCACCACCCCGCCGCGGCGCGGCACTTGGGGCAATGGCGGCATGCCGGCGGGCGCGTTTCGCTGCGCCGATGGCGAACTGATGCTGGTGGTCGGCAACGATGCGCAGTTCGCGCGAACCTGCGCCGTGCTGGGAAGTCCGGATCTCGCGACCGACCCGAAATTCGTCAAGAACAACGACCGCGTTGTTCATACCCAGGAGATCATGGCGATCTTCGCGGGGCTTTTCCTGAAGAAGCCGATGGCCTATTGGCTGGAAGAACTGGCGAAGGCCGGCGTGCCCTGCGGGCCGATCAACGATTTCGCGCAAGTGTTTGCCGACCGGCATGTGCGCGAGCGCGGCATGGAGATCAAGGTCGAGCACCCCTTCGAAGCGGCGCTGTCGCTGATCCGCAATCCCATCACCTTCTCCGAGACGCCGGTAAAGGATTATCGCGCGCCGCCCTTGCTCGGCCAGAACACCCGGGAAATACTGGCGTCAAGGCTCGGCTACGACGATGCCAAGCTCGATGCGCTGAAGAAGCAGGGAGATCATCTAGATCACGCCGGCGTCAGGTGATATCGGCTGAAATCCGGATCGTGGGTCATGGCCCAGTAATCGACGAACCGCCAGGGCATCGCGGAGAACACCCGGCCATGGCGATTACGGTAGTAGGTCGACATGCCGGGATGGGTCCAGATCATCTGCTCGTGCTCGCGATCGACCCTGGCGACGTAGTCGTCAAGCGCCCCGGCATCAACATCGATCGCCGCGATGCGGCGCTCGATCATTTCGATCAGGCAGGCGGTAATATAACGCGATTGGCATTCGGCCTGGAAGATCACACTGCCGCCATGCGCCGGCCCGGTATTGGGACCGAGCATGGTGAAGAAGTTCGGAAAATCCGGCACGGTGAGGCCGAGATAGGCGGTCGGATTTTCGTCCGCCCAGGCCTCGGCAAGATTTTTGCCGCCGCGGCCGGTGAGATTGAGGCGCGCGGCCATTTCGGTGACCTTGAACCCCGTTGATACCACGATCACGTCGGCCGGATGCAATTCCCCGTTGGCGGTGACGATGC
Source organism: uncultured Pseudomonadota bacterium (assembly GCA_963727225.1). Classification (GTDB taxonomy): domain Bacteria; phylum Pseudomonadota; class Alphaproteobacteria; order Rhizobiales; family Xanthobacteraceae; genus Bradyrhizobium. The sequence continues at coordinate 85,763 of CAVSFN010000020.1, forward strand.
CGTCGCGCGTCATGTAATCGATGGTGTCGGTCACCAGTTTGACATTCGGTTTGCGAAGCGTCCGGAACCAGTTGTTGTCGAGCAGGATGCGCTTTCCATACGGCGGATAGGTCGGCACGCATTTCTCGATCAGGTCCGGACGACCCTCGAGTTCGGAGAGGATGAACGCAGTCAGTTCCTGGCGATGCTTGTCGTTGCCGGCGTTGACGGCGCGCTCGGGATGCGGCCAGTTCGGGTCCTTGCGCAGGAACGGCAGCAGGCCGTCGCCGTAGCGCCAGAACATGTTGAAGCGAAACCACTCGGCATAATACGGCACATGTTCGAGCAACCATTGCGCGCCGTCGCTGATCTTGTCGGAATAGCCGGCCACCGGCCGCGACCATTGCGCCGAGCGCTGATATACCGTGACGGAAGCGACCTGGTCGGCGATGCTCGGCACCAGCTGCATGGCGGTGGCGCCGGTGCCGATGACAGCGAAATGCTTTCCCGCAAAATCGAGGTCGGTCGGCCAGTGTGCCGAGTGAAACATCCTGCCGGCGAAATCGTCGGCGCCGTCGAAGCGTGCCATCTGCGGATCGTTCAACTGGCCGATCGCGCTGACCAGCACCGCCGTTTCGATCGTTTCGGTTCCCGTCGGCGTTTGCAGCGTCGATATCCAGCGCTTGTTGGCTTCGTCCCATCGCGATCCGGTCAGCCGCGTGTTGAGCCGGATATGGGCGCGAACGCCGAATTCGTCCGCGACCTTCTTCAGATAGTCCTGAATTTCCTGCTGCGGCGAGAAATAACGGGTCCAGCGGTTTCGCGGTCCGAAGGAGAAGGAATAGGAATGATTGGGGGTGTCGACGCCGCATCCCGGATACCGATTGACGTACCAGGTGCCGCCCATCTCGGCGTTCTTCTCGACGATCGTATAGGGGATGCCGAGCCGGCCCAGCGCGACGCCGAGCGCAATGGCGCAGACGCCGGCGCCGACGATCAGAACATGGCGCTCGTGCAGTTGGTCCGCGGGCGGCGGCTGCGACGTCCAACGCGCGTCGCGGGCGATCAGGCCCATTTCCTCGCGGATCAGCGGCGCATATTCGGGCGCGACACGCTCGCCCAGGGTCACGTTCATCATCTTCCGCATCAGGTCGTCGCCGGGATCGGTGATGACCGGCTTGGCGCCGCCATCGCGCAGCAGCGTCAGCGCGGCGGTGCGGATTTCGTCCTGGATGCTCTCCGGCAGGCCTGCCTTGGGATCCGGAATCAGGCGCGCGTCGCGCCGCGGTGCATAGGGAGGCTCGAGCCAGCGCAGGTCGCCCGACATGTGCACCAGCACCATCAGCAGCACGCGAATGTCAGCTTCCGCGATCGCCGAGGCGAGGTCATGTTTGCCCGGGGGCAATGCGATATTCATCATCTTAGCTCTCGCTTGGGGTGGCGGGTCGGGATCGCCAAATTCCGGATTATGCTTTTGCTTTCGGGCCGCGCACTCCGCCATAGGCATCCCAGGTCGCGCCGGCAAAAAAGCCGGCATCGACCGGAAGATTGATCCCGGTCACAGCACTGCTGGCCGGTCCAAGCAGCCAGGCGATGGCCTGCGCCACTTCGATCGGGTCGACGAGCCGGCCCATCGCGGCGTTGCGCGACATACGTTCTTCGTTCATCGCGCCGGAATCAATTCCGGCCTGTAGCGCCACCGTTCGGGTGAAGCCGGGAGAAACCGCATTGACGCGAACACCGGACCGGCCCCATTCGGCGGCAAGCGTCAGGGTCAATTGAATAACGCCGGCCTTTGCCGCGGTGTAGGCGTGGATCGGACCGGAGGTCATGCCGGCGACCGAGGCGATGTTGACGATTGATCCGTGTCCGCGTTCGGCCATCCGCACGCCGACTGCGCGGTCGACCAGAAAGGTGCCGCGCAGATCGATATTGACCTCGCGATCCCAGTTCTCCATGCGGATGCGTTCGACGCTGTGCATCTTGCCGTAGACGCCGGCTGCGTGGACCAGGCCGTCGATGGGCCCGTGCGCCGCTTCAATCGCCGCGACGCCATCGACCACGCTGTCCTCGCGCGACACATCGAACGGCTCTGGCCAAAGCGTAATTTTGCTGTTGTCCAGGGCTTCGGGCGCGACGTCGCAAATCACGACGCGGTTGCCGTTTTGTGCCAGCAGCTCCGCCGTCGCCGCGCCGATACCGCGGCTGCCGCCGGTGACCAGGATGATGCCGTCCGATGCCATGAATTTCCGTCCTTTTTTCTCGACATTTAGTTCGCGCGTGATCGATTTTTCGCCATCTTGCGGAACGTCGGGCGTTTGGCAATGCCGAACATGCGTTCAGCGGCCAGCACTCCCAGGATTGCTTTCAATCGTTTCGGGCTGGGGCAGTTGCGCTGGATCGATTTTGTCATGATGATGGCGACCACGGTGATTTTGGAAGCCATCCGGAATTCAAGCCCCGCCACCACGACGGACAGACGGCGATCCCCGATCGGGAGCGGCAGCGCAACCCCGGCCAGGTCGCGGCTGAAATCGGCAAGGCTTTGCCGACCTGAAGATCAATAACAGCAACAGACAGGATCCAGGACCATGGACTTCGCGCTCACGGAAAATCAGGAAGCCATTCGCGATGCGATCGCGAAAATCTGCAGCGGCTTCGATGACGCCTACTGGCTGAGGAAGGATCGCGAGGGCGGCTTTCCACACGATTTCCACAAGGCGCTGGCGGATGCCGGCTGGCTCGGCATCTGCGTGCCGGAAGCCTATGGCGGATCGGGTCTCGGCATCACCGAGGCCGCCATCATGATGCGTACGATTTCCGAATCCGGCGCCGGCATGTCCGGCGCCTCGGCCGTGCACATCAACGTCTTCGGCCTCAATCCGGTGGTGGTGTTCGGCACCGAGGCGCAGCGCCAGCGGATGCTGCCGCCGATGGTCGAAGGCCGCGAGAAGGCCTGCTTTGCCGTCACCGAACCGAACACCGGCCTCAACACCACGCAACTGAAGACGCGCGCCGTGGCGAAGAACGATCGCTACGTGGTCAACGGCCAGAAGGTCTGGATTTCGACCGCGCAGGTGGCGCACAAGATTCTGCTGCTGGCGCGCACGACGCCGCTGGAAGAAGTCCGCAAACCGACCCATGGCCTCAGCCTGTTTTATACCGACTTCGACCGCCGGCGCATCAAGGTCCACGAGATCGAGAAGATGGGCCGCAAGATCGTCAATTCCAACGAATTGTTCTTCGAGGATTTCGAGATTCCGATGGAGGATCGCATCGGCGAGGAGGGGCGCGGTTTCGAATATATCCTGGAGGGGATGAATCCGGAGCGTATCCTGATCGCGGCCGAAGCGGTCGGACTCGGTAAGGTGGCGCTGTCGCGGGCCGCCGAATACGCCAAGACCCGCATCGTCTTCAATCGTCCCATTGGCAAGAACCAGGCGATCCAGCATCCGCTGGCGAAGAACTGGACCGAGCTTGAGGCGGCGTGGTTGATGGTGATGTCGGCGGCCTGGCAATACGACAACGGCATCCCTTGCGGTGCCGCTGCCAATGCGGCGAAGTATCTGGCCGGCGAGGCGGGCTTCCAGGCCTGCGAGCAGTCGGTGATGACCCATGGCGGTTTTGGTTACGCCAAGGAATTTCACGTCGAGCGCTATCTGCGCGAGGTGTTGATCCCGCGCATTGCGCCGATCAGCCCGCAACTGGCACTGAGTTTCATCGCCGAGAAGGTGCTCGGTCTGCCCAAATCCTACTGACTTCACAAAAGTCCTACTAACCTCACAATAGCGGAGCTCGATGATGCGGACCGGGGCTGTGTGGTGACGAGCGAGCAAGCCGCTGCGCCATCGCTCGACTTTGCCGGCCTCATTCGGGCCGGGGACGTCGTGGTATGCGGGCAGGCGACAGCCGAGCCGCGCACCTTGACCGAGGCGCTGGTCGCGCAGAAAGACCGCTTGCCGCCGTTCACGATCGTCGTCGGGCCGGTGTTTTCCGACACCTTTGCGCCGGAGCGCAGCGCCGGAATCGCGTTTAGGAGTTACGGCGTGATCGGCAACACCCGCGCGCTGGCAAAAACGCGGCAGCTCGATGTGATCCCCAGCAATTACAGCGCATTTTGTGCCGACTTTGCCCACGGACGGCATCGCGCCGATGTGGTGCTGGTGCAACTGGCGGAAGATGAAAACGGCCGGCTCAGCGCCAGCCTGTCGAACGATTACGTCATGGATGCCGCGCGTCACGCCCGTGTGGTGATCGCGGAGATCAATCCGGACGCGCCCTGGACCTTCGGCGCGGAGTGGCCGGCGGATATCGTGCCGCACCGGCGTATCGCCGCAACGCGGCCGCCGCTGGAATTGCCCGCGGCAAAACTCGACGATGTCTCGCGCCGCATCGCCGAACATGCCGCGAGTTTGATTGCGGACGGCAGTACGCTGCAATTCGGCATCGGCAAGATTCCAGATGCGATCCTGTCCTCGCTGTCGCATGTTCGCGACCTCGGCATTCACTCCGGTCTCATCAACGACGCGGTGGTGGATCTCATCGAATGCGGCGCGGTGACCAATGCGGGCAAGGGCATCGATCCCGGCGTCACCATCGCCAACCAGCTGATCGGCACCCAGCGGCTCTATCGATTTGTGCATCAGAACAGGGCGGTCTCGGTGCGGCCGGCGTCCTACACCCATGCCCAGCAGGTCCTGGCCGGGATCAACCGGCTGGTGGCGATCAATTCGGCGCTGGAAGTCGGCCTCGACGGCAGCGTCAACGCGGAGACGCTGAACGGCGTGGCCGTTGGCGCCATCGGCGGGCAGCTCGATTTCGTGCGCGGCGCCAATGCGGCGCCGGGAGGCCGGGCGATCATCGCACTGCCGGCGACCGAGCCGAAGGGCGGCAGCCGGATCGTGGCCAGGGTTGAAACGGTGACGACGCCGCGCGCGGATGTCGATGCCATCGTCACCGAGTGGGGCGTAGCGGAATTACGCGGATGCGCACTCAAGGAGCGCGCCCGGCGCATGATTGCCATCGCCGCACCCCGGCATCGCGAAGCGCTTGCCGAAAGTGCGTGGGGTCTGGCGCGGAGCGAATAGTCAAATCGAGATGTGAAACCCGCCGTCCACCGCCAGATGCTGGCCGGTGATGTAAGACGCCGCATCCGACAGCAGGAAGCAAACCGGCTGCACGACCTCATCCGGCTGAGCCCAGTATCCCATCGGAATTCGCGCCAGGATCCCGTCGCGAAATTTGTCGCCGCGAATGGTTTCGGTCATCGGCGTTTCGACGACACCAAAGCAAATCGAGTTGGCGCGGATGCCGAATTTCGCCCATTCCTTGGCGGTGCTCATGGTCATGCCCAGCATGCCGCTTTTGGCGGCGCCATAATTGATCTGGCCGATGGTTCCGGCACGCCCCGCGTCGGATGAGATATTGACAATGGCCCCCGGCCGCTTCTCGCCGGCTTTGGCGCGGGCCAACATGCTTCTGCCGACAGCCTGCGTCCAAAGAAACGAGCCGGTGAGATGGACGTTCAGGACCTCGTTCCATTGCGCAAAGCTCATTTTTTCGATCATCGCGGTGCGGGTAATGCCGGCATTGTTGACCAGACCATGAATGGCGCCGAAGGTCTCGGTGACCCGCTCCACTGCCTCCGTCGCAAATGCCGGCTCGGCAATGTCGCCCTGCAGCGTCATGATGTCGCCGCGGGATTTATCCAGCGAGGCAAGGCCCTCGGCGTTCTTGTCAACCGCGACCACCTTGGCGCCGAGTTCGACCGAGAGCTCCACCAGCGCCCGGCCAATTCCTTGCGCGCCCCCCGTGACGATAATGGTTTTGCCTTCCAGCGACACGATGTTCTTCACGTCCGATCGCTCCCAAGTCTTTTGTAATCGGTGTCTTGTATTCATGCGCAACGTTGATTGTTCATCGGGGATATCAACACCGCGATCGCAGCTTTGGCAACGCCTCAATGGTTGGGAAAAATACAGCGCGGCCGGTAATTCCGGAGACCTACTGCTGCCGCTGCCTTCGTGGACCGGGTCCGAGCGCATCACCGGTTTGCCCGTCGAATTTCCGGGTCACTTTTCTGGCGCCCTCGCTGATATCGATCAGCGAGCGGCGGCCTTCTTCCATGAAGACGGCCGAACGCTTGTTGAAACTCTCGGCCAGTTCGCGAATCGACTTCACCTTCTGAAACAGTTCGCCGTCCTTGCCGTTGGCAAGGCCGGGTATGACGTTATCGATCTTCGCCATCGTGCTGTCGAAGCCGTCGATGGCGGCGTCGGCCTGGCGCAGGGCGCTCTCGATCACGTCGCCCTGGCTCGCCAGGCTCGCGGTATAGGTCTCGAAATTGAGCATCGCATCCTTGATGGTCGACTGATTGTTGACGAGCATGTGGTCGACATTGTGCAGGGTGTCGCGGATCAACTCGATTACGGTCAGGTCGGCCTTCAGGGTCGGAACACCGTCCGCGTCCAGCGGTACCGGAGGGGCTGCGGCGTCGCCGCCCTTCAGCGATATCGCCGCCACCCCGGTCAGCCCCTGAAATTCCAGGCCTACAACGGTGTCCTTGCGGATCGGGGCGCTGTTTTCCACCATCACCAGGGCGACGATCTTGCGAGGGCTTTCCAACTTGAGCGACGTCACCTCGCCCACTTGAACGCCGTCGAAATTCACGCTGCCGCCTTTGAGCAGGCCGCTGGCGGAGCCCTCGAACACGATGCGAAGCGGACCGCGCTGCTGGATGCTGTGAATTTTCCGGATCCCGAGAAAACCCACGAACGCCACGGCGGTCACCACGAGCGCCGAGGTTCCGATCATGAGAGTGCTTGCCCGCGCCATTATCCCGGAATCCGGCTGCGATGGGCTGGGGTGAGAGGACGGATGCGGTTCGCCATCCGCCGATTGTACGGCCAAAGCCGATCCGGCGAAAGGCCGATGCGGCGGGGCCGGCGTCAAGCGGAGTTTCTTGACAGCGCCAAATCGCAAGGCCACCTTCGTCAAATTCCGGCTGGCTCGTCCGACGACCAAAAGCAAGACAGCGAAAAGCAAGATAACCAGAAACAAGAAGACCAAAAACAAGAAGAGTGAGGAAACCCATGCAAAAAATGCTGAGCAAGGACGAAGTCGCAGGCTATCGCGAACGCGGCTACCACTTCCCAATCGATGCCCTGAGCGCCGGCGAGGTGGCCGATTTTCGCCGCAAGCTCGAGGACTATGAGGCCGAAAGCGGTGGCCCGATCAAGGCCGAGATGCGCCATCGCAGTCACGTGCTGTTCACCTGGATCGACCAGATGGTCCGTCATCCCAGGATACTGGATGCGATGGAGGACCTGCTTGGGCCCGATATCCTGTGCTGGAACACCAGCTTCTTCATCAAGGAAGCCCACGATCCCGGCTTCGTGTCCTGGCATCAGGACGCCACCTATTGGGGCCTCAGCTCATCTGATGTCGCGACCGCATGGATTGCCATGTCACCGGCCAATAAAGTTTCCGGCTGCATGAAGTTCATTGCCGGCACCCACCGGCAACAAGTCCAGCACGCCGACACCTTTGACAGGAATAACCTCCTCACCCGCGGCCAGGAGATCGCGGTCGATGTCGACGAGGCCAAGGCGGTCTATGTCGAATTGAAGCCAGGCCAGGCCTCACTGCATCACGTGCTGCTGTTCCACGGATCGGAGCCGAACCGTTCCGACGACCGCCGCATCGGGCTCGCGATCCGCTATATCCCGACCCACCTGAAGCAGGCGGTCGGCCAGCGCGACTGGGCGACGCTGGTGCGCGGCAAGGATACCTATCATCACTTTCAACCCGCCCATGTGCCGAAGCGCGACCTCGAACCGGAGGCCCTGGCCTTTCACAGGGAAGTTTCGGAAGAGCAGGTGAAGGTGCTTTATCGCGGCACCGACAAGACCGCCTACCGGGCGTGATGTTGGTGCCCTACGACATGGTCGAAAATTTCGTGATGTCTGGCCGGGCATAGGCGAGCGGAAGCGACGCCGTCCTTCGGACGGCTATGCCCGGCCATCCCGGATAAAGAGTGATTTTCGTCCGGTCCTGCGTTTACGTCACCGTCCATTCTTCAGCGCTGGCGCCGGCGAGCGCCCGGACCCGGCCCTCGTCGGCGGCGAGTTCACGGGCGGTTCCCGAATAGACCACGATGCCGTCATCCAGCACGTAAGCGTTGTCGGCGATTTCCAGGCTCATCCGGGCGTTCTGCTCGACCAGCAAAACCGAGATGCCTTCGGCCTTCATTTGCTGGACGATGCGAAACACTTCGCGCACGATCAGCGGCGCCAGCCCCTGCGACGGCTCGTCGAGAATCAGGAGCCTTGGGTTCAGCAGCAACGCGCGGCCGATCGACAGCATCTCCTGCTCGCCGCCGGAAAGCTGGCGGCCGCGGTTGAGCTTGCGCTCTTCCAGGCGGGGAAACAGTTGATAAATTCGCGGAATCGTCCACGGCCCGCCGCGCTCCAGCGGCACCTTGAGATTCTCCTCGACGCTGAGATTGGCGAAGATGCGGCGGCCCTCCGGCACATAGCCCACGCCTTGCGCGGCAATCCGAAAGGTCGGCCAGCGCGTGGTGTCCTGGCCGAACACGACAATCTTGCCTTCGCGCGCCGGTGTCAGGCCCATCAGGCTGCGCAGTGTCGTGGTTTTTCCCGCGCCATTGCGCCCCAACAAGGCGGTGATCTTTCCTTCGGCAACCTCAAGGCTGACGCCATGCAGGATATGGCTCTTGCCGTAATAAGTGTGGATGCCTTCGGCTGTCAGGGCTGCGGTCATGCGGCATTACCCAGATAAGCGGCCTGAACGGTTTCGTTGGCGGCAATCTCCTGCGGCGTGCCCTGCGCCAGCATCCGGCCCTGATCGAGCACGCAGATGCGGTCGGCGAGATGAAAGACTACGCGCATATCGTGCTCGATCAGCACGATGGTGTAGTTGCTCTCGCGGTGCAGCCGGCGGATCAGCTGGGTGATCTGGTAGGTTTCCTGGTCACCCATGCCGGCGGTCGGCTCGTCGAGCAGCAGCAGATGCGGATTCAACGCCAGCGCCATCGCGATCTCGGCGGCGCGTTGATCGCCGTGCGCGAGCTCACCGACCAGCCGGTCGGTCTTGGTTTCCAGCGACACCAGTTTGAGCGTCGCTTCGACATGCTGATGGATTTTTGCGGTTTCCGCCCGGTTGATCCAGGGCCGCAACCGGTACCCGCCGGCGACTTCCGCGGCGATGCGGACGTTTTCGAATACGGTCAGTTCCGGGAAGATTTCGGTAATCTGGAACGTTCTGGCCATGCCGAGCGTGACGCGCTGATGCGTGGAGAGCCTGGTGATATCGCGGCCGTCAAAATTGATGGCGCCGGAGGTCGGCGGAAAGAATCCGCTGATCAGGTTAAAGAAAGTCGTCTTGCCGGCGCCGTTCGGCCCGATGATCGCGCACAATTCGCCCTTCGCCACGCTGAGCGAAACGCCGCTCACGGCGGCGAGATTGCCGAAGCGCTTGCTGACATTCTGGATTTCAAGAACGTTCATGCCTTGCTCCGTTGCAGGAAGCCAAGCAATCCCCGTGGAAAGAACAATACCACCAGGATGAACAGCAGCCCGACAAATGACATCCAGTTGACCGTAATGCTCGACAGATAGTCCTGCAGCACCACGAACACCGCGGCGCCGAGCAGCGGACCCCAGAAGCTCCGCATCCCGCCCATCACAGCCATCATGACGAAATCACCGGACTGGCTGTAATGCAGGCCTCTCGGGTCCGCGAAATTATTGACCAGCGCATAGAGCGCGCCGGCAAAGCCCATGAAGAAGCAGGACAGGGTGAATGCGATCCAGATATGCCGCTCCACGGGAATGCCGAGGAAGCGGGAGCGGCGCTCATTCTCGCGGATCGCGATCATGGTGCGGCCGAACGGCGAGCGCAGAATGAATCCCATCGCGCCGACCGCCAAAGCAAAGCAGAACAGCACGAAGAAGTAGAAGTTCTTCTCGTTGGAGAGGATGTCGAATTTGAAGAAGCCAAGATCGATTGGCTGGCGCGAGAAGCCGCGCAGGCCATCGTCGCCGCCCGTCAGCGAACTCCACTGGAAGGCGATGTAGTAGAACACCTGGCCGAAGGCGATCGTCACCATGGCGAAATAGACGCCGCGCCGCCGCACGATCAGCGTGCCGAGGATCGCGCCGCAGATGCCGCCCAGCAGCATTCCCAATAGCAGCGCCAGCGGCGTGCTCGGCGCCAGGAATTTCAGCGTCAGCCCGGCGCCATAGGCGCCAAGGCCGAAATAGGCGGCGTGACCGAACGACAGCACGCCGGTAAAACCCAGCAGGAAGTTCAGCGACATCGCGGCGAGGCCGAGCACCAGGACCCGGGTCGCCAGCGCGGTGTAACCGCCGAGCGGAACCATCCAGTAGGGGGCGAGCAGCAACGCTGCCCAGATCGCTGCCAGCGCGATCAGCTTGCGGGTTTGTTCAGCGCTCAACTCATCATTCCTTCTTCGCCGAACAATCCGCGCGGTCGTATCAGCAGCACCACCGCCATCATGACATAGATCACTGCCTCGCTGGCGGCCGGCAGAAACACCGCGGTCAGTCCCGAGGCCACGCCGATCAGCAAGCCGCCCATCAGCGTTCCCGGCAGGCTGCCGATGCCGCCGACGATGATGGCGATGAAGCTCGGCATCAAAAGGCCGGTGCCCATGGTCGGCTCAAGCCCCAATTGCCCGGCGGCGAGAACGCCGCTGAGACCCGCCAGATAAATGCCGACGCCGAAATTGAGCGTGCGCAGCATTTGCACATTGATCCCGAGTGCGGCGACGGTCTCAAGATCGAGCGTGCCGGCGCGGATGCGAACGCCGAGCCGAGTATAGCGCAGCAACAGGAACAACAGCGCGACCGCGATCATCACCACCGCGACCATGAACAGGCGATAGCCGGTGATGAAAAACAGATCATTGCTCAGCGGCTGCGCCAGAAACGTCGGAATGGTGACCGGCTTGCCCTGCGCGCCCCAGATGAAGCGGGTGCCGTCCTCGATGATGAATGCGAGGCCGAAGGTCAAGAGCAGGCTATAAAGGGGATCGCGTCCATAGAGCGGCCGGATCAGCACGCGTTCGACAGCGAGACCGATGACCGCGGTCAATGGCGGCGCCAGCAGCAGCGCGCCCCAGAAACCGACATAGGGCGTAATCGTGTAGGCGATGTAGCCGCCGATCACCAGAAAGCCGCCATGCGCGAAATTGATGACGTTGCTCAGGTTCAAAATGAGCGAAAGGCCAAGGGCCATCAGCACATAGAACGCGCCGATGATGAGCCCGTTGGTGACATTAAACAGCAGAAGTTGCGTCATAGATCACCATGAAGAGACAATTTGCGCGCGACCCGGGAGGGTTTCAGCTCCCGGAGGGAAACGGAAATAATGGGCTTCATGCTACGCCGGCCACTGAATGGTGCAGCCGGTTTCGCTGACAGCGGGCGCTGTCTTGTCGCCCGGAATAACTTCGTCGACGCGGTACAGATCTTCCGGATCATCGGTGCCCTTTGACTGCGCCTCGCCGACAAAGGCGCTGGTCATCAATTGATGGTCGCCCTTGCGATAGTAACACTTGTTCGGCTGCAGCTTGACATCGTCAGGCAATTCGAAATTCTCCAGTGCCGCCGCGAGCTTGACCGCGTCGATGTTCTTCTCCTGGTTCGCAATCAGGGCAAAGCTCATGGCCGACACATAGCCGAACCAGTGCCGCGCGGTAGGGACCTTGCCGCCATTGACTTTGCGAACATCGGCGACGAATTTTTCGACGCCGGCAACGCCCGGCTGTTTCCAGTACCATTCGAACATCCAGATCCCGATGCGCGCTTCCGGCGGCAGCGCGGCGAGCGATTCCAGCTCCTGCTGCGTTCCGGCGACGTGGATCTGCCTGTTGAGGCCGAACTGCACCACCTGCTTCAGACAGTTGATCATGTCGGAGCCCTGCACCAGCAGGATCATGACATCCGGATTGGCAGCCCGCGCCTTGATCAAATAGGCGGAGAAATCAGTGGTGCCGAGCGGCGTCAGCTCGTTGCCGGTAACGGTGCCGCCGAGCTTTTTCAGGTCGTCGGTGCAGGCGTCATACAGCGTATGGCCGAAGGCGTAATCGGGTGTGATGAAATGCCATTTCTTGCCGTATTTATTGAACAACACGCTCGATACCGAATTGGCTTCCATCCGCGTGGTGTTGCAAACGCGGAACACATTCCACTTGCAATCCTTGCCGGTGATCGAGTCGGTGTGGCCGCCGGAAACGATGTGCAGGATTTTCTTTTCGGCGGTGACCTGGGCGATTGCGGCCGCGATGCCGGAATTGACGTCGCCGATCATGAAGTTGACCTGATCCCGCTCGATCAGCTTGCGCGCCTTTTGCACGCCGATGCCGACGTCGTTGGCGGAATCTTCGACCAGCAATTCGACCTGCCGCCCGAGAATGCCGCCTTTGGCGTTGATCTGCTCGACGGCGAGCTTGGCCCCCATCACCTCGTTGCCGGCCGGCGCGGCGTAGACGCCGGTGAGCGGATCGACCATGCCGATCCGGATCGCGGTTTCGCCGCGCGCGGCGATGATAAAGGGCGACGCCACCTGGAAGGCCCCGAGCGCGGCGGCGCCGGCCACGAGCGTGCGGCGGCTTAATCTCGGGTTGAAGGTCTGCGATGTCATGAGTTCTCCTGGTCGTTTTTTCTTATTGGAAGCCCTATTTGTAGTTTTGTGCCGCCCGGTGCGTCGAGGCACCAGGCGTCAGGTCGCGTGGTGTCAGGCCGGCCATTGTATCTTGCAGCCGGTGTCCTCGACGGGTCCGGCGGCTTTTTCGCCGGGCACGGGGTTTCGCACCGTGAACATATTGTCCGGATCGCCTTGCGGCGGATGCGTCTCACCGACAAAGACGGTGCTCATCAATTCATGGTCGCCGGCGCGGAATGCCGGCGCCCCGGGCTGCAGGGCGATCTCCGGCGGCAGCTTGAAGCCGGAAAGCGCACGCGCCAGCGGCACGGCGTCGAGCGTCTTCTCCTGGTTCGCAATCGCCGCCAGCGTCTGCACCGACGCGTAGCCGAACCAGTTGCGCGCGGTGGCGGAAAGACCGGTGATTTTCTTCATGGACGCATTGAATTCGGCGACGTGCGGCACGCCGGGCTGATCCCACCACCATTCCATGGTCCACCATCCGACCCGCGCCCCGTCGGGCACCGCGCGGATGCTTTCGAGCTCGAGCAACGTGCCGCCGACGGCCATTTGCTTGTCCAGTCCGAACTGGACAAATTGCTTCAGGCTTGAGACCTGGTCGTTGCCGCCCATGACATTGATCAGCACCTGCGGGCCGTAGGCTCTGGCCTGAATCAGATACGCCGAATAATCCGGCGTGCCCAAGGGCACCAGCGAGCCTGCGGAAGTGCCGCCCGCGGCCTTCAGGAGTTTCTCAAAGACCCCCTGCACCGAGTGGCCATAGGCGTAATCGGGGGTGAGGAAATACCACTTCTTGCCGAACTTCTCCATCAGGGTAGTGGCGATGGCGTTGGCGTCCATCGTGGTGGAGTTGCAGATCCGGAATACATTCCACGAGCAGTTTACGCCGGTGACCACGTCGGAGTGACCGCCCGAGACGATATGAAGCGTCTTCTTTTCGCTGGTGACCTGCGCCATTGCGATCGCGATACCGGAATTCACGTCGCCGATGATGAAACTCACCTGATCGCGATCGATCAGCTTCCGGGTCTTCTGCACACCGGTGCCGACATCGTTGGCCGAGTCCTCGACCAGGAGTTCGACCGGCCGGCCCAGAATGCCGCCTTTCTTGTTGATTTCCTCGGTGGCGAATTTGGCTCCCACCACCTCGTTCTGCGCAAGCGCGGCATAAACCCCGGTCAGCGGATCGACCATGCCGATCCGCACCGGCGTTTCACCGCGGGCCTGGATGATGTAGGGGGATGAGAACTGCAGCGCAGCAAGGGCGGCGCCTGATTTTAGCACAGTTCGCCGATCGATCGGCGAGGATCGTTGCGCGGTAGCCATGCTGTCCTCCCAGACAAGTGCCTAATTGATGGCAGGCATTCTTCGATGCCCTTATTGGCCGTCAGCGTAACCTTTCCGGATTGCTTTTGCCAAGCATAACCCCAGCGAAAACCTTTAACCTTCGGCCTAGTGCGACGTGCACGCGTCGGATACGCTCTCGGCCCCTCATCGGCCGTCCGCCAACCAGCGGTTGCTTTATGACAAGAAGAGGAAAATCATGGTTCGAGACGCACGAAGACGCGCTCCTTCACCGTGAGGGTCCAAGACGCCACCATGAGAGAAGACCTCATCCTGAGGAGCCCGCTCTTGCGGGCGTCTCAAAGGATGAAGCCAATGAAGTGGAGCTTGCGCTTCGCCATCAATGCTTGGCAGCGCTGTTGGCGGCGGCGTTGTTGAGAACGATGAGTCCGTCGACGGCGACGCCGGTCTTGGCATTGATCAGAAATGGATTGACGTCGATCGACGCGATGCGCGTGCCGGCGTCCGCCATCAGATTGGAGAGCCCGACGATCGCCTTCACGGCGGAGGCCTCGTGCAGCGCCGGCTTGCCGCGATAGCCTTTCAGTTTCACGCCGGCCTTGGTGCGATTGATCAGATCCCTGGCTTCAGCCGCATCGAGCGGCGCCCCGGCCAGCGCGACATCCTTCATCAGTTCAATATCGACGCCGCCGGTGCCGAATAAAACCACAGGACCCATCTCAGCATCGAGCGAGGCGCCGACCACCAGCTCCAGTTCGGCCTTGACCTGTTGCGCGATCAGGATGCCCTCAAGCTTCGGCTTGCTCTTCAGCTTCCTGACCCGTGTGGTGATATCGTTGAACGCTTTCTTCACTTCGGCGGCGTTGTTCAGGTTCAACACCACCCCGCCGATGTCGGATTTGTGCAGGATGTCCGCGCTGACCACCTTGGCAACGACAGGAAAGCCGATTTTCTTCGCGATCTTGACGGCCTCGGCGGCGGTCTGCGCGATCGCTTCCTGCGAGACCGGAATGCCGTAGGCCTTCAGCAGTTTCTTGGACGCGACCTCGTCGAGGGCTGCACCCCTGGCGTTCTTCAGCGTCCGCTCCAGCGTCGCGCGGGCCGCGGCACTGGAGCTCGATACGGTGTCGGGCACTTCCTTGCGCAGCGAGGCGTAATCGATCAAGGCCTTGATCGCGCCCACCGCCCGGTCGAGACCCTGCATGACGGCGATATGCGGCAGCGATTTCCGCAACGCCTTGGTGAATTCAGTAAAGCCGATCGACATCGTGCTGATATAGACCACGGGCTTGCTGGCGGCAGCGGCCTTCTCGTTGACGATGCGTAAATTCCTCTCGCGCAATTCATGCGGCGCTTTCGGAAATTCGGCATCGATGATGACGATGTCGGTGTCGGGATCGTCGATCATGATCTGGATCGACTGCATGTAGACCGAGGGATCGACCACCGCGGCGAACCCGGCATCGAGCGGATTGCCGACGATGCTGCCGGGGCCGAGCATTTTCGCGAGCTTGTCGCTGGCGTTGGTGGAAAGGTTCGCAAAATTCAGTCCGGCCGCATGGAAGGCATCGATCAGCAGGCCGCGCTTGCCGCCGGACAGCGTCACCGCGGCCAGCCGATTGCCCTTCGGCGGGTCGGCATGGACAAAGCATTCGGTGGTCTCGATCACTTCGTCGAGACCGCGAACCCGGATCACGCCTTCCCGCGTCGAGATCGCGTCGAAAGTCTCGATCGAGCCGGCCAGCGCGCCGGTGTGCGCCATCGCGGCCGCGCGGCCGCCTTCGGACGCCCCGAGCTTGAGCGCGATCACCGGCTTGCCGGCCGCGCGCGCGGCCTTGCAAGCCATGCGGAAGCCTAGCGTATTTCGCACGCCTTCCAGATACACAACGATGACGCGGACCGAGGGGTCGGCCGCGAAATAGGCCATCAGGTCGGGGGTCTCGAGCCCGGCCTCGTTTCCGGTGGTGACCATGTAGCCGACGCCGACGCCGCGATCCTCCAGCGCCTGGCGGATCGCCATCACGATCGCGCCGGATTGACCGGCAATCGCGACCGGGCCCGCCTCCATCGTGACGATGCGGTCGTCGATGTTGGTGAACATCTTTTCGCCGGCGCTCAGATTGCCGAGGCAATTCGGGCCGGTGACCGCAAGCCCGGTCTCGCGAATGGCCTGTTGCAGCTCGCCGGCGAGCTTCTGGCTTTCCTCGTCCTGCAATTCGCTGAAGCCCGAGGTGACGATGGTGGCCGAGCGGGCGCCGGCCGCGGCGGCGTCCCGGATCACCTGAACCGCGAAACGCGCCGGCACCAATACCAGCACATGATCGGGCTTCTCCGGCAGGCTGGCGAAATCCTTGTAGCAGGGAACGCCCCAGATGGTTTCGCGCTTCGAGTTGACCGGATAGAGACCGCCCTCGAATTGATACTTGATCAGGTTGTTCCAGATGCGCTCGGCGTAGTTACCGGGTTTGTCGGTTGCGCCCACCAGCACGATGTTACGCGGATGCAGCATCGCATGAATGCTTTTGACGATGTCGCTGGCGTCGGACGAGGGCGACCATTTGCCGGCCGGGACGGACGCCGTGCGGATCTGAGCTTCCATGAACGTGACCTATGCCCTTGGTTTCTTTTGCGGCGATTTGTTTTGTGGCAGTTTCTTTTGCGAAATGCGCGATCGACGAGAGATCGCCACTCTCGACGCCTTTTCATTTCTTATTATTGATAGTCGTGGAGGGTGGCAACTCGCGCCAAGTAAGGCCAGCTCATCGGCCAGCACATGTCCGCGGTTCGTCTGTTCCCGGAGCCGTTCCGCAGATCCGTCGAATTGATCGAAACGCGCTAAATAGCTGTCGCGCTCGACGAGATTAGGCCTCATATCAGCAGCGGCGGCAACAGGGACGACCACCATGCGTATCTTTATCACCGGCGCGAACGGCTTTATCGGCGGCGCGGTCGCCTCGGTTTTGATCGCCGGCGGACACCACGTCCGCGGGCTGGTTCGCGACCGCGCCAAGGCCGAGGCGGTTCGGGTCCACGGCATCGAGCCGGTGATCGGCTCGCTCGACGATTCAAGCCTGTTGCAAGCTGAGGCGCGGGGCGCCGACGGCGTCGTCAATGCCGCCAACAGCGGTCACCGCGCCGCCGTCGAAGCGCTGATCGCCGGGCTTTCCGGCTCCGACAAGCCGCTTGTTCACACCAGCGGCACCAGCATCATTGCGGACAGGGCGATGGGCGAGCCGTCGGACCGGATATTCCACGAGGGGACGCCGATCAGGCCCGAGCCCGAGCGCGTCGAGCGGGTCGCGATCGACCGGCTGGTGCTCGATGCTTCCGGTATTCGCTCGATCGTGCTGTGCAATTCGATGATCTATGGTCATGCGCTCGGGGCTCCGGCGCAGAGCGTGCAGATCCCGGTACTGGCGCAGCAGGCCAGGACATCCGGGGTCGCGCGCTATATCGGCCGCGGCCTGAACCGCTGGTCCAACGTGCATATCGCCGATGTCGCAGCCCTTTATGCGCTGGCGATCATGAAAGCACCTTCCGGGAGCTTCATCTATGTCGAGAGCGGAGAGGAAGCGTTGGGAAAGGTGGTCGAGGCCATCGCCAGGCGGCTGGGTCTCGGCGCGGCGCAATCGTGGCCGGCCGAAGCGGCGATCGAGGCCTGGGGCCGCGAGAAGGCGACGTTCTCGCTCGGCTCCAACAGCCGCGTGCGCGGCACAGCCGCCACCGAAATTCTCGGCTGGACGCCCCGGCATCGCTCAATCACGGAATGGATTTCCCGCGAACTGGTGTGATGCCCCTTTCCGGTTTTCCCGCTGCGGCTCGCCGGGGAGCTTGCTACCCCCCATGGCCACGCTATATCGGGGTTTGAAGACCTGCCATATCGTCCGACAGCGAGCTCGATCATGACCCTTGATGCCGATACATCTGTTCAATCGCAACCGTTCCAGGCCGAGGTTGCCGAACTGCTGCACCTGATGGTGCATTCGGTCTATTCGGAAACCGATATTTTCCTGCGCGAGCTGATCTCGAACGCGTCGGATGCCTGCGACAAGCTGCGTTACGAGGCGATCGCATCACCCGATCTGATCGCCGACGGGGCTGCGCCCAAAATCCGTATCGTGCCGGACAAGAAGGCCAACACCCTCACCGTAATCGACAGCGGCATCGGGATGGACCGGCAGGAGCTGATCGACAATCTCGGCACCATCGCGCGTTCAGGCACCAAATCCTTCCTTTCCCGCCTGACCGAGGCCAAGGATGGCGCCGGGTTGATCGGCCAGTTCGGCGTCGGATTCTACGCCGCTTTCATGGTCGCCGAACGTATCGTCGTCACCAGCCGTCGCGCCGGAACCGATCAGGTCTGGACCTGGTCGTCATCGGGCGGAAGCGGATTTGAAATCGCGCCGGCCAGCGAGGACGACGCCAGGCGCGTCACGCGCGGCACCGAAATCGTCCTGCACCTGAAGCCGGATGCCGCGAAATATCTGGAGACCTATGAGATCGAGCGCATCGTCGGCGCCTATTCCGACAATATCCAGTTTCCGATCGAGCTTCAGCCCGAGGAGGGCGAACCGCGGCAGATCAATTCGGCGAGCGCGCTGTGGCAGCGCTCGAAATCGGAATTGTCGCCGGAAGATTACACGCAGGCCTATCGGTCGATCGCCGGCGCCTTCGATGAGCCCGCGATGACGCTGCATTATCGCGCGGAGGGCCGTCAGTCCTATGCCGTGCTGCTGTTTGCGCCCTCGACAAAGCCGTTCGACCTGTTCGAGCCGTCTCGAAAAGGACGCGTGAAACTCTACGTCCGCCGCGTCTTCATTGCCGATGATGCCGAACTGCTGCCGGCTTATCTGCGGTTTATCCGCGGCGTGATCGACAGCGAGGACCTGCCGCTGAATATTTCCAGGGAGATGCTGCAGAACAACCCGCAACTAACGCAAATTCGCAAGGCGGTGACGAGCCGCGTGATCGGCGAACTGGAAAGCCTGAGCGAGAAGGAGCCGGAGAGTTTTGCAAAAATATGGGACGCGTTCGGGCAGGTCATCAAGGAAGGCATCTGGGAGGATTTCGAACGGCGCGAGAAATTGCTGGCGCTGTCGCGCTTCACCACTACCGCCGGCGAGAAACGGTCGTTGAAGCAATATGCCGAGAGCCTGAAGCCGAACCAGACCGAGATCTATTATCTGGTCGGTGACAGCATCGAACGGCTGAAGTCGAATCCCAAGCTGGAGCAGGCCAACGCCCGCGGCATCGAGGTGTTGCTGCTGACCGATCCGGTCGATGCGTTCTGGACCTCGGCGCCGCTGGATTTCGGGGGCAAGCCGCTCAAATCGCTGAGCCAGGGCGATATTGATTTCGGGTTGATTCCGTTGCTCGACGACAAGGCCGAAAACAAGGAACCATCCGGCGCCGATGAGGCCGCGACCATCGCCGTGATCAAGGATACCCTTGGTGACCGGGTGTCCGGCGTGCGGGTATCGCAGCGGCTGACCACCAGCGCTTCCTGCCTGGTGGCCGGCGGTCAGGGGCGGGACCAGCAATTGGAGCGATTGCTGGCGCAGCAAAATCGCGGTGTCGTCACCAAGCCGATCCTCGAGATCAATATGCGCCACCCTCTCGTTGCGGCAATCGCCGGTGCGAAAGACCAGGCTGCGGACCTGTCGTTTCTGCTGCTGGAGCAGGCCCAAATCCTCGACGGTGAATTGCCGGAGGATCCGGCCGCATTCGCAAACCGGCTCAATCAGCTGGTGCTGCGCGGGATATCGCAGCAGACCGGCTAGACAAGAGGGTTACAGGTGCACAGGGTGGGCGCGGCATCGGGACGCGCCCGAACGCGCCTCGTTTATCGGAAGTTTCCTTTGTTCAAGGCGCATCATTCGAACCCAGGTGTCAAAGCCGAACGTATCTGTTTGACGATATTGATTTGAAAATTCCCACGTCCGGATCGTCCATGGCCACCGCCGACACATTCTACAGCGGCATTCCGGTGTTTCGCGGCTTTTCCAGCCTGATGGACCCTGCGCTTTATTCGCCGCTGCCCGATGACTGGAGCATCGGCATCGCCGATATCGTGGAATCGACCAAGGCAATCGCCGAGCAGCGCTACAAGGCGGTCAACATGGCCGGCGCTTCGGTGATCGCGGCGGCCACCAATGCGCTGGAAGGGCGGGAGTTTCCGTTCGTGTTCGGCGGCGACGGGGCAAGCTTTGCGGTCTCGCCGGACGATCTCGAGCGCGCCCGCGAGGCGCTGGCGGCGACCGCGATCTGGGTCGAGGAGAGCCTCAATTTGGTGATGCGGGTGGCACTGGTGCCGGTCGCAGCGATTCGGGCGCAGGGCCTCGACGTCCGCGTGGCGCGGTTCGGCCCGTCGCCGAATTTATCCTATGCGATGTTTTCCGGCGGCGGCCTCGGCTGGGCGGAAGCCGCGATGAAGCGTGGCGAGTTCGCGGTGCCGGTCGCGCCGCCGGGCACGCAGCCCGACCTCACCGGGTTATCGTGCCGGTTCGAGGAAATTCCGTCGGCGCGCGGTGCGATCCTCTCGGTGCTGGTGATGCCGGCGGCAGCGAGCGATCCCACGGCTTTTCGCAAGCTGATCGAAGACGTCATTGCGCTGGTCGAGCGCAGTCCGGATTCGGGGCGGCCGGTACCTCAGGGCGGCCCGTCGCTGCGATGGCCGCCGGCCGGCGCCGATTTCGAGGCGCGCGCCGCGCGCGGCGGATCGCTGTTGAGGCGTCGGGCATTTGTGCTCGCCAACACGCTGTTTGCCTATCTGGTGATGCGGTTCGGTATCAGCGTCGGCGGCTTCGTGCCGAAAACCTACGTCCGGCAGGTCGTGGAGAATTCCGATTTCCGCAAATATGACGACGGGTTGCGCATGGTGCTGGATTGCACGCCGGAACTGGAGCGCGCGCTGACCCAGCGCCTTGCGGCGGCGGCTTCCTCGGGAATCGCGCGCTATGGCCTGCATCGGCAGGATGCGGCGATGATGACCTGCTTTACGCCATCGGCGTTGCGCAGCGATCACGTCCATTTTATCGACGGCGCGCGCGGCGGTTATGCCTCGGCGGCAACGGCGCTGAAGGCAATGCCGGCCTGATGCTCCAACGATCAGGCCTCATCGCCCCGCTCGGCTCCAGGTCTCTCCGCCGCAGAGCGCGCCGACGCAACCTTCAACCCTCAAACTGTCCGGGCCCGCGACCGAGACGCTGCTCGCATAGGTCTTGCCGTCATCGGCATCGTAGATCTGGCCGGACCATTTGTTCGGGCCAACTGGCCGCATGCCGGTGAACAGCCGCAGCCCGATCATCGGACGACGGGCCAGCGCCGGGTTGGGATTCTTGTCGTCGATTTGGGGCTTCCCGGTTGCCGGATTGATCGGCACCCGCAACCATACGATGACGCCGCATATTCCTCCGCCGCATTTGCTGACACGCACCCTGGCGTCGCCCGCCTGCGTCAGCCAGACGCCGGTCACCTGGCCGCCAGCCTGAGCGCTGGCTGGCGATGCACCCAGCAGCGCCGTCAAAATCAAAAGGACGAAGCCTAATCTGCAAGCCATGGAGTCCTCCCATGAGAAACGTGTCTGCATAGCAACAAATCAGATTTGTGCAACGCCGCATCTTTGCTGCGCGCGGGTTCGCCGCTCGCAGATGATCGGCGCCGGCGCGTCATCTAACGATCACCAGGGCAAGCCGCACAGGTCGATGACGCCTCGCAGCGGAGCGCGCTTGAGTTTGTAGACGTAGGGCGCGATCGCCTCGAAACGAACGCGTCCCTGCCGGGGTTGATCGGCGTAGATCTCGCCTTCAAACGGCTTCCAGCCGCGGGCCATGTAAAATGGCGCGTTGTGCGGTTCGCAAAACAGCAGCGCGAAATCCGTGGCGCCTTCGTCCTTCAGTGTCTGGATCGCCGCATTGAGCGCGATGCTGGCGTAGCCGCGGCGCTGGCTGTCGGGGAGGGTGGCGACGCCACCGATCCCGCCGGCCCGCATCTTCTGCCCGTTCCATGTGACCTCGCGGCGATAAATCCCGACATGGCAGAGCACGCCTTGCAGTTCATCCTGAACCAATACCCGCAATTCGGCATGGGCAAAGACGATGCCGGCCCAGGGCAGCTTTGCGACGACTTCCGGCGGCCAGACCGCATCGAACACCGGTTTGGCGATCGGCCACGATGCGTCTCCGTTCAAAACGTCGATCTCGATGCTCATGGCTCGTACCTCTGCCAAGTGATCCGCCAAGCCCGGCCCTCCACGGAGGAATGCGCGCCGCCGCAGATGGTTTGCCGGAAATCGCGCCAGCCGTTCAAGTTGCTGACAATATTCCGATTTTCCGATTTCAATCCGACGCCGCTGCGCATGACAACATGCGCGCCATGCGAGGGCGGCATTCCCCCAAATTGCGGTGTTTAAGGCCGATGGAACCTTCTATAAGGGTTCCCGTTAAGCCAAACCTCCCAAGCCAGTTCTCCCATCATTGCGGACATCATCCCATGACCTTCACGCTTCCCAATCTGCCTTACGCCCATGACGCCCTGGCGCCCCATATGTCGAAGGAAACGCTGGAATACCACCATGACAAGCATCATCAGGCTTATGTGACCAACGGAAACAACGCGATCAAGGGGACCGAATTCGAGGGCAAGTCCCTCGAGGAGATCGTCAAGGGTTCGTTCGGGAAGAATCCGGCCGTGTTCAACAATGCCGGACAGCACTACAACCATACCCATTTCTGGAACTGGATGAAGCCGAATGGCGGCGGCAGCAAATTGCCCGGCCGTCTGGAAAAGAAGATCACCGAGGACCTCGGCGGACTTGAGAAGTTCAAGACCGATTTCGCCGCCGCCGGCGTCGGCCAGTTCGGTTCAGGCTGGGCCTGGCTGTCGGTGAAGAACGGCAAGCTCGAAATCTCCAAGACGCCCAACGGCGAAAGCCCGCTGGTGCATGGCGCGACACCGATCCTCGGCGTCGACGTCTGGGAGCACTCCTATTACATCGATTACCGCAACCGCCGTCCGGATTATCTGAAGGCGTTTGTCGATCATCTGGTGAACTGGGAATATGTCGACCAGTTGTTCTCGAAAGCCTGACGCAGACGCGCAAGCTTTGCGACGCGTCAAGCTCTGGCATCTATCCCAAGGGCGGCAGCTTCAACTGCCGCCTTTTCGTTTGCCGTCCGTTCATTTGGGTTGCCGTTTCATCACGCTTGCCGGGATCGCGTGCTTGCGGCAAAACCTGTCACGCCGGTGGTCTGATCCTGCGGGAAAAAAAGTGCGATGAACTATCTTCTGGTTTTTATCGGCGGCGGGCTTGGTTCGTCGCTGCGTCACACCGTCAACGTGGTTAGCGCGCGTTACCTCGGAACGGCGTTTCCCTATCACACCTTCATCATCAACATCACCGGGTCGATCGTGATGGGTCTGATCGCGGGTTATCTCGCTTTCAGGGGCGAGGCGTCGCAGCCCTGGCGCCTGTTCCTGATGACCGGCATCCTTGGCGGCTACACCACGTTTTCGGCGTTCTCGCTCGATTCGGCGCTGCTCTATGAGCGGGGCGAGATCGGACTAGCATTGTTCTATGTGCTGGGTTCGGTGCTGTTTTCGATTGCAGGCCTATTCGCTGGCCTGGCGCTGGTGCGCCATCTGGCCTGAAATCAACGGCTGATCCTCGGAAATTCCCGTTTTTTGCGGCGGCGATCGCATGATGATCGGGAAGCCAACGGCCCCCGTGGGGCCTTGTGCACGCTTGTTATGTTATAATATAACATTCTTGATGGATCATTCCCACAGCCATAGCCACGACCACGATCACAGCCATGGGCATACGCATGTCCACAGCCACGGCCCGGCTTCGCCGCATCCGGCGCAAGCCGCACCCTGGTCGATCCTGCGCATGACCGTCATGGCCCGGCTTGGCGCGGCGCTCGCGGTCAGCGCCGGCCTGTGGGTGGTGGTATGGGTTTCGATGAGGTGAGCATGGCGCCGCAACTGCAATTCCGTGACGTCACGCTGGGCTATGATCGGCATCCGGCGGTGCATCATCTCAACGGCGAGGTCGCCCCCGGCGCGCTGCTGGCGGTTGTCGGCCCCAACGGCGCCGGCAAATCGACGCTGTTTCGCGGGCTGGTCGGCATCATCAAGCCGCTGGCGGGCACCATCCTGATAGGCGATCTCGATGTCAGGGATATCGCCTATCTGCCGCAGACCGCCGATATCGACCGCAGCTTTCCGATCTCGGTGTTCGATTTCGTCGGCACCGGGCTTTGGCGCGTCACCGGATTTTTCGGCGGCATGGGCAAGTCCGCGCGCGACAAGATTGCGCAAGCGCTCGCCGCGGTCGGCCTCAATGGTTTTGAGAACCGCACCATCGGCACGCTGTCCGGCGGCCAGATGCAGCGCATGCTGTTCGCGCGGGTGCTGTTGCAGGACGCGCGCATGATCGTGCTCGACGAACCGTTCAATGCCATCGACGCCAAGACCTCGGCCGACCTGGTGGCGCTGGTGCAGCGCTGGCACACCGAAAAGCGCACAGTGCTGGCGGCGCTGCACGACATGGAACTGGTGCGCGCCAATTTCCCGGAAACCCTGCTGCTGGCGCGCGGGCCGGTGGCCTGGGGTCCGACCGCCGAGGTATTGACCGCCGAGAACCTCTCGCAGGCGCGGCGGATGTGCGAAGCCTTCGACGACAGCGCACCCGCTTGCGTCGTCGACGATCTGCCCTCGCGGGCCGCCTGAACCCCCGTGAATCGATAGTGAATGGATCGAGTATGCGATGATCTATGACGCGCTGGTCGCGCCCTTCACCGAATTCGAATTCATGCGCCGGGCGCTGGCGGCGGTGATTGCGCTGGCGTTGGGCGGCGCGCCGATCGGCGTGTTTCTCATGCTGCGGCGGATGAGCCTGGTCGGCGACGCGATGTCGCACGCGATCCTGCCGGGTGCCGCGATCGGCTTTCTGCTGTCGGGGCTTAATCTGTTCGCGATGACGACCGGCGGATTGATCGCCGGCTTCACGGTTGCGATTCTGGCGGGCCTGGTGGCGCGCAATACGGAACTGAAGGAAGACGCCTCGCTCGCCACCTTCTATCTGGTGTCGCTGGCGCTCGGCGTCACCATCGTTTCCATCAAGGGCACCAATATCGATCTGCTGCATGTGCTGTTCGGCAACGTCCTGGCGATGGACGACCAGACCCTGCTGGTGATCGCCTTCAACACCACGATTACGCTGCTCGTGCTGGCGGTGATCTACCGTCCGCTGGTGATCGAGTCCGTCGATCCGGTGTTTCTGCGCACCGTGAGCCGGGCCGGCGCGCCGGCGCATCTGGCGTTCCTGGCGCTGGTCGTGGTCAATCTGGTCAACGGCTTTCATGCGCTCGGCACCTTGCTGGCGGTCGGGCTGATGATCCTGCCCGCCGGCATCGCGCGATTCTGGTCGCGCGACATCACCGGCATGATCTGCATCGCGGTGGCGAGTGCGATGCTGTCGGGCTATGCGGGACTGGTGCTGTCGTTTCAAACCAGGATCCCGTCGGGGCCTGCGATCATTCTGGTGGCGGCGGCGCTCAACGTCGCCTCGATGCTGTTCGGCAGCGTCGGCGGCCTGGTCAGGCAGCTGTTTCCCGGCCGTCATCTCGAAGCGTAGCGGTCAACGTCATGCGGCATTTTCAACTTTGGCTGATCGGTCTGGCGATCGCGACGGTGACGCCGACGTTGCGCGCGCAGGATCGTTTGCAAGAACCCTTAAACGTCGTCGCCAGCTTTTCGATCATCGGCGATCTCGTCCGCAATGTCGGCGGCGACCGCATCAGCGTGACCACATTGGTCGGTCCCGATGGTGACGTCCACGTCTATACGCCGGCGCCGGCCGACGCCAAGAAGATCGCGGACGCCAAACTCCTGGTCGTCAACGGCCTCGGCCTCGAGGGCTGGCTGCCGCGGCTGGTGCAATCCTCGGGCAGCAAGGCCGTGATCGTGACCGCGACCGACGGCATCGCACCGCTCAGGATTGACCAGGCTGCGGATCCGCATGCCTGGCAATCGGTGGTCGACGCCAGGATTTATGTCGCCAATATCCGCGACGCGCTGGTGACCGCCGACCCTGCCGACGCCGAAGCTTTTCTCGCCAACGCGGCAGCCTATCTGGCGAAACTCGATGCGCTGGACCGCGAGGTGCGGAGCGCGATCGCGCAAATCCCGCCCGCGCGCCGCAAGGTGATCTCGACCCATGGCGCCTTCGGCTATTTTGCGGCCGCCTATGGCATTGAATTCATCGCGCCCTTGGGCGTTTCCACCGAATCCGAGGCCAGCGCGCGCGATATCGCACGCATCATCACCCAGATTCGGACCGAGAAAATTCCGGCGGTATTCCTCGAAAATATCAGCGATGTCAGGTTGATCCGGCGGATATCGGCCGAGACCGGGGCAAGGGTCGGCGGAACGCTGTTTTCCGACAGTTTGAGCGATGAAAAGGGCGATGCCCCCACTTACATTGAACTGGTCAGGCACAATATAAAGGCACTGACGAGCGCGCTGGCGAATTAGGCAGGGGCCTCCCTGCTGCCGGCGCGCCGCGAAGTCCCGCTTGCGGAGTTATTATGCCCGAATCGACGTCCCCCAAAATTCCCGTGACCGTGCTGACCGGCTATCTCGGCGCCGGCAAGACCACCCTTCTGAACCGAATCTTGTCGGAAAACCATGGCAAGAAATACGCCGTCATCGTCAACGAATTCGGCGAGATCGGCATCGACAACGATCTGATTATCGGCGCTGACGAAGAAGTCTTTGAAATGAACAATGGCTGCGTGTGCTGCACGGTACGCGGCGACCTGGTGCGCATCCTCGAAGGCCTGATGAAGCGCAAGGGCAAATTCGACGCCATTATCGTCGAGACCACGGGCCTGGCCGATCCGGCGCCGGTGGCGCAGACCTTTTTCGTCGACGAAGACGTGCAGAAGAATGCGCGGCTCGACGCCGTCGTGACGGTGGCCGATGCGAAATGGCTGAGCGACCGGCTCAAGGACGCGCCGGAAGCCAAGAACCAGATCGCGTTCGCCGACGTCATCGTGCTCAACAAGATCGACCTCGTTTCCAAGGCCGAACTGGCCGAAGTCGAGGCGCGGATCAGAGCCATCAATCCCTATGCCACGCTGCAACGCACCGAGCGCTGCCAGGTCGCGCTGTCCGACGTGCTGGAGCGCGGCGCCTTCGATCTCGACCGTATTCTCGAGATCGAGCCGGAATTTCTCGACGCCGGCGACGATCACGATCATCATCACCATGATCACGATCACCACCATGATCATGGCCATGGCGGCCTGAAGCACTATCATGACGAGGACATGCAATCGCTGTCGCTGCGATCGGACAAGCCGCTCGATGCCACCAAATTCATGCCCTGGCTGCAGAACCTCGTCGCCAGCGAGGGCCAGAAGATCTTGCGCTCGAAAGGCATTCTCGCCTTCAGCGATGACGACGACCGCTATGTGTTTCAGGGCGTGCACATGATGCTGGAAGGCGATCACCAGCGTGCCTGGAAAGACGGCGAGGCGCGCCAGAGCCGTCTCGTCTTCATCGGCCGCGAACTGCCCGAGCAGACCATCCGCGACGGCTTCGAGCAGTGCATCACCACGTGATGAAGGAATTCGATCCGGGCGAGTCCGCGTCCATCGTCTCGGTCACCGATCAGGTGCGCCGGCTTTCGATTCGCATGCCTGTTATCGCGGTGCATTTCCTCGGTGAGGACGCCGCCTTTGTCGGCGCCGAGGAAAATGTTGCCGTGGTCAACGCGCAGAGCGAGATGTCGCAGGTCGCCGTTCATGGCGGCGGCATTCTGTGCGTGGCATCCGATGGCCAGCGCATCGTGATGGGCGGCGATGACGGCAAGCTCGTTGCGCTGGACAAAAAAGGCGAGGTCGCGCTGCTGGCGACCGATCCGAAGCGGCGCTGGATCGACAATGTCGCCCTGCATCCCGATGGCGCGGTGGCGTGGTCGGCCGGCAAGACCGCCTTTGTCCGCAGCGGCAAGGCTGAGGAAAAGACCTTCGACATGCCCTCGACGGTCGGCGGTCTGGCCTTTGCGCCGAAGGGCCTGCGGCTCGCGGTCGCGCATTATAATGGCGTGACGCTGTGGTTTCCCAATATGGCGGCCAACCCGGAATTTCTGGAGTGGGCGGGCTCGCATCTCGGCGTCGTGTTCAGCCCGGACAACAAGTTTCTGGTGACCTCGATGCATGAGCCGGCGCTGCATGGCTGGCGGCTGGCCGACAACAGACACATGCGCATGACCGGCTATCCCGGGCGCGTCAGGTCGCTGTCGTGGAGCGCCGGCGGCAAGGCGCTAGCGACCTCGGGCGCCGATACCGTGATCCTGTGGCCGTTCGCCAGCAAGGATGGCCCGATGGGCAAGGAGCCCGCGATGCTGGCGCCGCTGCAGGCGCGCGTCTCCATGGTCGCCTGCCATCCGAAGCAGGATATCCTTGCCGCGGGTTACAGCGACGGCACCATCCTGATGGTGCGGCTGAACGACGGCGCGGAGATTCTGGTACGCAAGAATGGCACCGCGCCGGTCTCGGCGCTGGCCTGGAATGGCAAGGGCACGATGCTGGCGTTCGCCGACGAAGAGGGCGAGGCCGGGTTGCTGGAGCTGTAAAGCGGTTTTCCGGCGAAAACCTGCCGACGCTCGATGCGGGGTAGAGCGGTTCCCCGGGGAACGATGTGGGGTGGCGCCCGTTAATCCCGCGAACAAATCGCGGTGAACGCTATGTCCCTCGACGACAGAAAACGTGGCTACAGGAACGATCTGCTGCTGGCGTCCGTCATGGTCGCGGCGGGGATTTCGTTGTCCGGCCTTTCGCTGGCGGTGATTGCCGTTCACGATCCGCAGATGGCGCAGGCGACGCAGCCGTTGCAGTCGACGCCGGACGCGGAAACCAAACCTTCCGCGCCCGCCGAACCGGCGACGACCGGCATGCGGCCAGCCGAGGTAGCACCGCAGCCTGCCCACCCCGATGCGCAGGCGCAAAAGGCAGGTGTGACGCCGGCATTGCCGCCGGCTCCGGCCGAGAAGACCGCGCCGCCCATCAAGGAAAGATAATCACCGCATCGCCCACGCCGTCCTCATCCCCGGATGAGCGCATTCGCGCTCATTCGGGAGGAGCGCTCCGCGCGAAGACGCGCTCCCCACCATGAGGTTTTGCCGTGTTGTGACGTCGGCTTGGCCGGCGCTGCCGATTCTACAGTCTCGATTGTTGTCATCGACCGCCGCATAATGCGCGCCTTGGGGCGCGCGAGCGCCGATGCAACACGAGGCTGAGCATGAAGATCGACGACGTCAGGCGAACCGCTTATTCGATGCCGCTGACCAACCCGTCGTTTCCGCCGGGGCCCTACCGGTTCTTCAATCGGGAATATTTTGTCATCACCTACCGGACCGATCCCGAAGCGCTCGCCGCCGTGGTGCCGGAACCGCTTGAGGTCACGGATTCCGTCGTCAAATATGAATTCATCCGGATGCCGGATTCAACAGGCTTTGGCGATTACACCGAAACCGGGCAGGTGATTCCGGTTCGTCTCAACGGCGAGGACGGCGCCTATACCCACGCGATGTATCTGGACGACGACGCGCCGATCGCCGGCGGCCGCGAGCTGTGGGGGTTCCCCAAGAAGCGCGCGACGCCGAAGATCGAGGTCGAGAGCGACGTGCTGGTGGGAACGCTGCATTACGGCTCGGTGCTCTGCGCTTCTGCGACGATGGGCTACAAGCACCGTCCGGTCGATCACGACACTGTCTTGAAGAGCATGAAGGCGCCGAATTTCATCCTCAAGATCATTCCGCATGTCGATGGCAGCCCACGGATCTGCGAGCTGGTGCGTTTCTCGCTGGAGGACATCGTGCTGAAGGAGGCCTGGACCGGCCCGGCGGCACTCGGCCTGTTCCCGCATGCGCTGGCGGATGTGTCGCGGCTGCCGGTGCGCGAAGTCGTCTCCGCGCTGCATTTCAAGGCGGACTTGACGCTGGGGCTTGGGAGTGTGGCGTTCGATTATCTGGCGAAGTGAAGAGAGCGCTTCGCTCGCTCGCTCACCGCACCAGCACGTTGCGAAACTGCCAGGGATCCGACGTGTCGATATCCTCCGGGAACAGTCCGGGCCGGTCGGTGAGCGGGGTCCAGTCGGTGTAATAGCCTTTCACCGGGCCGAGATATGGCCGCTGGATTTCAAGGCAGCGGCGGAAATCCATCTCGTCGGCCTCGACGATGCCGGCGGCCGGATTCTCCAGTGCCCACACCATCCCGGCCAGCACCGCCGACGATACCTGCATGCCGGTGGCGTTCTGGTAGGGCGCAATCGCCCGGGTTTCCTCGATCGAAAGCTGCGATCCGTACCAATAGGCGTTCTTGCCGTGGCCATAGAGCAGCACGCCCAGCTCGTCGATTCCGTCCTCGATCTCGTTTTCGTCCAGGATGTGCCATTTCGGCTGCATCTTGCCGGTGGCGCCGAAGATCTCGTGCAACGACAGCACCGCATCGTTGGCGGGGTGGTAGGCGTAATGGCAGGTCGGGCGATAGATCACGTTCTGGCCATCGCGTACCGTGAAATAATCGGCGATCGAGATCGATTCGTTGTGGGTGACCAGAAAACCGTATTGCGCGCCCGGCGTCGGGCACCATGAGCGCACCCTCGTGTTGGCGCCGGGTTGCAGCAGATAGATCGCAGCCTGGCATCCGGTCTCGTGTTTGCGGCCATTGTCCGGGATCCATTTTTCATGGGTGCCCCAGCCAAGTTCGGCCGGCTGCATGCCCTCGGAGACAAAGCCCTCGACCGACCAGGTGTTGACGAACACGTTCATCGGCTTCGGCTTCTTCGAGCGCTGGGTGTCGCGCTCGGCGATGTGGATGCCCTTGACGCCCAGCTTGTGGGCGAGCTGGCCCCAGCCCTCCCGGCCCTTCGGCTCGTTGAAGGGCGTGTTGGTGTCGCGGGCGATATCGAGCAGCGCCTGCTTGACGAACCACGACACCATGCCGGGATTGGCGCCGCAGGTCGAAACCGCGGTCGGGCCGCCCGGGCTATTGTGCTTGGCCGCCAGCAGCGTCTCGCGCAACGCGTAATTCGAGCGGGCTTCGGGGCCGGCGCTCCGGTCGAAGTAGAAGCCGAGCCACGGTTCCACGACGGTGTCGATGTAGAGCGAACCGATCTCGCGGCACAGGGTCATGATAGCGACCGACGAGGTGTCGACCGACAGGTTGACGCAAAACCCCTGGCCGCCGCCGGCGGTCAGGAGCGGCACCAGCACCTCGCGGTAATTGTCCTTCGTGATGGCCTGCTTGATGAAGCGCACGCCATGCTGCTTGGCGAGCTCGCCGTCCTCATGCGGATCGATAATGACGAAACGGGATTTGTCGTAGTCGAAATGCCGTTCGATCAGCGGCAAGGTGCCTTTACCGATCGAGCCGAAGCCGATCATGACAATGGGGCCGGAAATGGTCGCGTGGATTTGCCGGTCGGTCGGGCTCATGTTCGTCTCCTGATTAAGGCTGCGCTTGGCGAAGGAGGGTCAGGCGGTGCGTCGCTTCGCGGTCACTTCGATCTCGATCTTCATCTCGGGCTTGTAGAGCCCTGTGACGACGAGCAGCGTTGCAGCCGGCCTGATATCGCCAAGCTTTTCACCGCAGACCGCGAACACGGCGTCCGCATCCCCGGCGTCGGTGATGTAATAGGTCGCGCGGACGACATCGGCGAGTGCGAAGCCGCCATCCGTCAGCGCGCTTTCGATGGTCTTGAAGCAGTTTCGTGTCTGGCTCGTGACATCGGCCGGCATGGTCATGGTGGCGTAGTCATAGCCGGTGGTGCCGGAAACGAAGGCGAAATCGCCGTCGATCACGGCGCGGCTGTAACCGGCGGTTTTCTCAAACGGCGAGCCGGTGGATATCAGGCGGCGTGGCATTCGGACCTCGGGATTTCGATTGAGCGGGTTTCGCGGTTTAGGCGCATTTTTCAGGCGCACGCAACCCCTTGCCCCGACCTAGCGGGAACGTTCGGTCACGTCGGACGGCGACGGCGGTGCGGCGCCCCACCGGCGCACCAATATGTCCCTGACGATCATGATCGAAATCATGAGCAGCACGATGGTGGTGACGATGCTGCGGAGGCGCGGACGCGCGGCATCGCGAACTGTGGGAATGGACTCCGGCATGATGGCGCTCAGGCCGCGTACGGTACGGGTCGCAGCGCCCGCTTGGCGCGGGGTGCTGCGGTTTTCGGCGCCAACGCCCCGGTCGGCGCGATCATGCCCCAGGCGCCGTCGAGCGCGCCCTCGCGCAGCTCGAGGCCGAGCAGGCGGTCGCGTTCGAACGGGCCGGGCAGCGACAGTTCGCCGGTCTTCAGGGCCGAGAAACCGAACCGGGTATAATAAGGCGCATCGCCGAGCAGGATCACCGCGCCGTGGCCGCGCACCCTGGCGGCCGTCAGCGCCTCAGTCATCAGCGCGGCTCCGACGCCGAGCTCGCGGCACTTTGGATCGACCGCGAGCGGGCCAAGCACCAGCGCCGGGAGGTCCCCGGCGCTGACGTGCCACAACCGCAGCGTCCCGACCAGCCGGCCGTTCAGCCCTTGCTGTCGCACCGCCGAGAAGGCGAGGCCTTCGGCGGGCGCACGTCCGTCGCGCAGGCGCTGGCAGGTGCGGGCATGGCGGTTGGCGCCAAAGCAGGCATCAAGCAGCGCTTCACGCGCAACGACGTCCGAGGCACGCTCCGCACGGATCACGAACGGAGCAGCGTCGGGGGCAAGGGCAACGGGGGTCTCGCGCAAAGCAGTCATGGCACGTCAGTCCTCGCTTCCAACGGCGGTGAGGCCGGCGGCAGCGTTGTCAGCGAATTCGTAGATGAAAGGGATGGGAGCCGGCGGACCGGCCCCCGATGATCAGTGCCTCGACGAGGCTTAGATGTGGTAGGTCCGCAGCGGCGGGAAGCCGTTGAACGCCACCGACGAGTACGTCGACGTATACGCGCCGGTGCCTTCGATCAGCAGCTTGTCGCCAATCTCGAGCGTCACCGGAAGCGGGTACGGCAGCTTCTCGTACATCACGTCGGCGGAATCGCAGGTCGGGCCTGCGAGCACGCACGGCGTCATTTCCGCGCCGTCATGCGGCGTGCGGATGGCGTAGCGGATCGACTCGTCCATGGTCTCGGCGAGACCGCCGAACTTGCCGATGTCGAGATAGACCCAGCGCACCTCGTCCTCGTCGCTCTTCCTGGAGATCAGAACGACTTCGGTCTCGATCACGCCGGCATTTCCGACCATGCCGCGGCCCGGCTCGATGATGGTTTCCGGGATCTGGTTGCCGAAATGCTTGCGCAGCGCACGGAAGATCGACCGGCCATACTGCACGACCGGAGGAACGTCCTTGAGGTACTTGGTCGGGAATCCACCGCCCATGTTGACCATGGAAAGGTTGATGCCACGCTCCGCACAGTCGCGGAACACCGACGAGGCCATCGCCAACGCCCGATCCCACGCCTTCACCTTGCGCTGCTGCGAACCGACATGGAACGAGATGCCGCAGGGCTCGAGGCCGAGACGCTTGGCGAGATCGAGCACCTCGACAGCCATCTCCGGGTCGCAGCCGAACTTGCGCGACAGCGGCCATTCGGCGCCGGCGCAGTCATAGAGAATGCGGCAGAACACCTTGGCGCCGGGCGCCGCACGGGCGACCTTCTCGACCTCAGCGGTGCAATCGACCGAAAACAGCCGAATCCCGAGCGCGAAGGCGCGCGCGATATCACGCTCCTTCTTGATCGTGTTGCCATAGGAGACCCGCTCCGGGGTCGCGCCGGCGGCCAGCGCCATCTGGATTTCGGCCACCGACGCGCAGTCGAAGCACGAGCCCATCGAGGCCAGCAGCGACAGCACTTCCGGCGCCGGGTTGGCCTTCACCGCGTAGAACACGCGGCTGTCCGGCAGCGCCTTGGCGAAGCTCTGGTAGTTGTCGCGCACGACTTCGAGATCGACGACGAGACACGGCTCGGCGTCCTGGCCCTCGTTGCGACGGTTGCGCAGGAATTCCTGAATGCGTTCGGTCATAGCACCCTCCAAACGGCCCAGCGACGGGACACGTTCAAAAATGATCTCGGATCAAAGCGCTTCGGCCACATCACGCGATGGAGGCGCGAGGGGGCCAAAAAGCTCAGACCGAATTGTGCTGCCGTGGATTGGTTGGGAGTGATCCCGCCCGCACACCTGGCAATGAAGGACAAGCCTCTTCGGTATTCGCGCCGGCTGGTGGAAAGCCGGCAGAGACCAAAAAAGCCCGATCCGTCGTTGCTTTAAGTCGCGTCCCCCGTTGAGAACGAGGTGCGCCGGTTCGCCTCCGGCTGCCAGTCACGGTTGCAAGGAGCGAAGAGACCTTCAACGGCCCCTCTTGAGAGAGAGGCTGGACTCTCAAGTCTTAGGCGACTTGAGCGACCCTCGGTTCTTCATCCCTTGGCGGCTGTCCGGCCTCTTGTCCGGATACCTACCGACTGACACACGACCACAGGCACGTGCGAAATTGGGCAAGAATGCAAATAGGGCGTTTGCCACCGCTGCGCAACATTTTTTTTAGGCTGACGAGAAATTTCCCTAACGCATGCTTGCAGCAGCGCGCTCGGCGCGCGCAAGCGATGTTGCGGTGGCGTTGCAGTGGCGTTGAATGTGAACAGACGTTAAGTTTTTCAGCGAAGCGAGCGCGTCAGCGCGCGAGCTTCCGCTGCTCGGCGGCGTTACGCGCGCCGCGTAAACGGCTCGACGCGCTGTGCGGCGCGGATGAACGCCGCCATGATGAAGACACCGATCGCAAAGAGCACCGCCTGCAGGATGTGCGCGCCGGTGTCGTCGAGACCGAACAGGATCGCGAGCGCCCAGCCTCCGGCAAACGCCGCGCCGAACACCTCGGCGCCGATCAGGATCGCCGCGCTGATGACGGTGATGACGGTCGGCCAGACGATCTGGCGGGCGGCGGTCGGGGCGGGCTGCAAGCTCATGCGACGGGATCCTGTTAAGGGGCGCAATCTCTCCGAAAAGGCCGCCGCTATCAAGCGCAAAAGGCCCAAAAAAGCCCCATCGCGTGATATAACTTGCCGCATTCAATCGGGACGCAAACGGGATTTATTGATGTCAGAAACCTTGCCAGCCACGGCCACCTCGCAGGCCCCAGCCAACCCGCTCTTGATGGCGTGGCAGACGCCGTGCGAGACGCCGCCGTTCGCCGAGATTGCGCCCGAGCATTTCCTTCCCGCCTTCGAGCAGGCGTTCGCCGATCATGCCGCCGAGATCGTCGCCATCACCCACGACCCCTCCGCGCCGGACTTCGCCAACACCATCACCGCGCTGGAGCGCTCGGGCAAGCTGCTCACCCGGGTGTCGGCGGTGTTCTACGACCTGGTGTCGGCGCATTCCAACCCGGCGCTGCTGGAGATCGACAAGGAGGTGTCGTTGCGGATGGCGCGGCACTGGAACCCGATCATGATGAACGCGGTGCTGTTCGGCCGGATCGCGCTGCTGCACGACAACCGCGCCGGCTATGGGCTGAGCTCCGAGCAGGTGCGCCTCCTGGAGCGCACCTATACCCGCTTCCACCGCGCCGGCGCCGGGCTCGACGAGGCGGCGAAGAAGCGGTTGGCCGAGATCAACGAGCGGCTGGCCCATCTCGGCACTTCATTCAGCCATCATCTGCTCGGCGACGAGCAGGAATGGTTCATGGAGCTTGGCGAGGCCGATCGCGACGGCCTGGCGGAGACTTTTGTCGCTGCGGCCCGGGCCGCCGCCGAGGAGCGCGGCATGGCCGGCAAGGCGATCATGACGCTGTCGCGGTCCTTCGTTGAGCCGTTCCTGAAAAGCTCCAGCCGGCGCGACCTGCGCGAGAAGGTTTTCAAGGCCTTTACCGCGCGCGGCGACAACAACAACGCCAACGACAACAACGCCACCATTGTCGAGATCCTGAGCCTGCGCGAGGAGAGCGCCAAGCTTTTGGGCTATCCGACCTTCGCCGCCTATCGGCTGGAGGATTCGATGGCCAAGACACCCGAGGCGGTGCGCGGCCTGCTGGAGCGGGTCTGGAAGCCGGCGCGCGCCCGCGCGCTGGCGGACCGCGACGATCTGCAGGCGCTGGTGGCGAAGGAGGGCGGCAATTTCGCGCTGGCGCCGTGGGACTGGCGCTACTACGCCGAAAAGCTGCGGCAGGTCAGAGCCAATTTCGACGACGCCGCGATCAAGCCCTATCTCGCGCTCGACCACATGATCGATGCCGCCTTCGAC
The DNA here is from genome assembly GCA_963727225.1 of uncultured Pseudomonadota bacterium. Classification (GTDB taxonomy): domain Bacteria; phylum Pseudomonadota; class Alphaproteobacteria; order Rhizobiales; family Xanthobacteraceae; genus Bradyrhizobium. Next base: position 122,036 of record CAVSFN010000020.1, read on the forward strand.
TGCGCCACCCGCCTGTTCGGCCTGACCTTCTCCGAGCGCAAGGACATTCCGGTCTGGCATCCGGATGTGCGGGTCTGGGAAGTCAAGGACCGCGACGGCAAGCACCAGGCACTGTTCTATGGCGACTACTTCACCCGGCCCTCCAAGCGCTCCGGCGCCTGGATGACCTCGCTGCGCGACCAGCAGAAGCTCGACGGCGAGGTCGCGCCCCTGATCATCAATGTCTGCAATTTCGCCAAAGGCGCCGAAGGCCAGCCCTCGTTGTTGTCTCCGGACGAAGCGCGGACGTTGTTTCACGAATTCGGCCACGGCCTGCACGGGATGCTGTCGGATGTGACCTATCCGTCGCTGTCCGGCACCAATGTGTTCACCGATTTCGTCGAATTGCCCTCGCAGCTTTACGAGCACTGGCAGGAGCAGCCGCAGGTGCTGCGGCAATTTGCGCGGCATTACCAGACCGGCGAGCCGCTGCCGGACGACCTCCTGCAGCGCTTCCTTGCCGCGCGCAAATTCAACCAGGGCTTTGCCACCGTGGAATTCGTCTCCTCGGCGCTGATCGATCTCGAATTCCATACCCAGCCGGCGTCGGCCAGCCGGGACGTGCGGGCGTTCGAACGCCAGGAGCTGGAAAAAATCGGCATGCCCGCGGAAATCTCGCTGCGGCACCGGCCGCAGCAATTCGGCCACATTTTCTCCGGCGATCATTATGCGTCGGGCTATTACAGCTACATGTGGTCCGAGGTGATGGACGCCGATGCGTTCGGGGCTTTCGAGGAGGCCGGCGACATTTTCGACCCCGCGGTCGCCAAACGCCTGCATGACGACATCTATTCGTCGGGCGGCTCGCGCGATCCCGAGGACGCCTATGTCGCGTTCCGTGGCCGCGAGCCGGAGCCCGACGCGCTGCTGCGCCGCCGCGGCCTGGCGGAAACCTCTGAAGCGGCGTGACGTGAACGGGCCGCCCCACGCAAACTCAGCGCTGCGCCGGCTGCTCGGTCTGCTGCTGCTGGCCGGCACGCTCGCCTTCGGCGGAACTGTTGCAGAGGCGCATCCGCATGTCTGGATCACGAGTACCAGCGAATTGCTCTACGCCCCCGACGGCTCGATATCAGGCGTGCGCCACGCCTGGACCTTCGACGACATGTTCTCGACCTACGCCCTGCAGGGCCTCGAGACCAAGACCAAAGGCGTCTACAGCCGCGAGGAACTGGGGCCGCTGGCGCAGACCAATGTCGAATCGCTGAAGGAGTACGGCTTCTTCACCTTCGCCAAGGCCGACGGCAAGAAGGCGAAATTCCAGGAGCCGGTCGATTACTACCTTGAATACAAGGATGGCACGCTGACGCTGCATTTCACCTTGATGCTGAAGACCCCGGTGAAGTCCCGGGAACTGGTGCTGGATGTGTTCGATCCGGAGTTCTTCATCGACTTCAAATTCGCCGACAAGGATCCGGTCAGGCTGGTCGGGGCCCCCGCCGCCTGTCAGATGACATTCCAGCGGCCGAGCGACGGCACGGCGAACGCGCAGAAGCTCGGCGAGCAGAATTTCGCCAGCGGCGACAATTCGAACTTTGGCGCGATGTTCGCCAACAAGATCCGGGTGGAATGCCCGTGAGATCTGAGTTCCGTTTTCATTTCGCCCGCGGCCTGGCGGTCTGCCTCGCCCTGGTGCTGGTTGTTCTGATGCTCGACGGCGCCGTGCACCTCCTGATGGCACAGACACCGTTCGGCGGCCCGCGCCCGAGCGGCGCCGAGCCGCAAGCCGGCGGCCTCGTCGGATGGCTGCTCGCCAGGCAATCGGAATTCTACCGCCAGATGTCCTCGACCATTCGCGCCGCGAAGTCCGACGGGTCGGCGGTCTGGACGCTGCTCGCGATTTCATTCGCCTATGGCATCTTTCACGCCGCCGGGCCGGGCCACGGCAAGGCCGTGATCTCCTCCTATCTGGTCGCCAACCGCGAGACCGCGCGGCGCGGCATCGTGCTGTCGTTTGCCTCCGCGCTGATGCAATCGCTGGTCGCGGTGGTGATGGTCGGGATTTGCGCCTGGTTACTCAACGCCACCGCCAGGACCATGTGCGGGGCTGAACGCGTGATCGAGATCGCGAGCTACGCCCTGATCGCGGCGTTCGGTGCCCGGCTGGTCTGGACCAAGGGCGGCGGCTTCCTGCGCGCGCTGCGGGAGCCGCAACTGGTGCCGGCGATGGCGGTCGCCGCGCAGCATCACGATGATCATCATCACGACCATTCCCATGCCCATGCGAGCGTGGCGCATGACCACGGGCATGATCACAGCCATCATGACCACGGTCATGTCCATGACGAGCATTGCGGGCACTCCCACGGTCCCGACCCGAGCGAACTGGCCGGTCCCGGCGGCTGGCGGCGCGGCTTTGCCGCGATTTTCGCCGTCGGCATCCGGCCCTGTTCGGGCGCGATCCTGGTGCTGGTGTTCGCGCTGGCGCAGGGGCTGTTCTGGGCCGGCGTCGCCGCGACCTTCGTGATGGGGCTCGGCACCGCGATCACGGTGGCGACCATCGCCGTCGTCGCGGTATCCGCGCGAGGGCTGGCGCAACGCCTGAGCGGCGCCAGCGACGGCGGCGGCGCCCTGATCATGCGCGGCGTCGAATTCGGCGCGGCAGCCCTGGTGCTGCTGTTCGGTGCAGGCCTGCTGCTCGGCTATATCGCCGCCGAGCGGGTGACCTGCCTCTAGAGCCAGGCCGCGGCGATTCTACGCGGCGAGGCCGTCCGATCTGGCGCCCTTGTCCGCCTGTCGGCTTTCCGGAGCAAGTCCGGCGAACCGGCGCAGGGCTTCGGCCATCTTCACGCGCCCGCTGACACCGGTGATCACCACGTCGACCATGGTAAAGGACGAGTGCATGTGGCCGCGCGCTTTGAGTTGCTCGACCGGCACCCCCGCGGCAGCCAACGCTTCGGCGTAAGCGACACCCTCGTCGCGCAGCGGATCGAATTCGCAGGTCACCACGAACGCCTGCGGCAAGCCCGCCAGTTTGCCGCGCAACGGCGAGACGCGCGGATCGGTTCGTTCGCCGGGCGGACAGTACATATCCCAGAACCAGTCCATCAGCGGCCGCGTCAGGAAATAACCTTCGGCGTTTTCGCGGTAGGAGGGACGATCGAAATCGCAGTCGGTGACCGGGCACAGCAAGAGCTGGCCTGCGATCTGCGGGCCGCCGCGGTCGCGCGCCAGCTGGCAGGTGACGGCAGCGATATTGCCGCCGGCGCTCCAGCCCGCGACCATCACCGGTCCCGGTCTGCCGCCGAGGTCGGTCGTATGCTCGGCGATCCACTTCGCCGCCGCGTAGCCATCCTCGGCCGCCGCCGGGAACGGGTGTTCGGGCCCATGCCGGTAGCCGACGCTGACGAAGATCATCCCGGTCCGCCGGCACATGTCGCGGCAGAACGGATCGTCGGATTGCTCGTCGCCCAAGACCCAGCCACCGCCGTGGAAATAGACCACGACCGGATGCGGCCCCGGCGTCGCCGGACGATAGAGGCGATAGGGCAATGGCCCGTCGGCGCCGGGGAGCGTGCCGTCGACGACTTCGCCGACCGGGCGGCCGGCAGGACGGCCGGCATTGAATTGCGCGACAAAGGCGCGCGCGCCCTCGGCCCCCATCGACTCGATCGGCGGCAACTTCATGTCCGCCAGCATGTTCAGCACCAGGCGCACGTCCGGTTGCAGGCGAACGATCTCGCCATCGTTGCATTGCTCGGCGACGCCGGGGCCGGTGAGCCGGAAACCCAGCATGCCGCGGCTGACGACCTCGTTGCAGATGCTGCGGTAGGGACCGACGCCGCCGGTATAGGGCATCACGCCCTGCGCCTTGCCGGGAACGTTGGCGCCCGTGTACCAGGTGTTTGCCAGCCGATGCAGCGTCAGCGTCGAACAGTCGGCCATGTGCTGCGCCCAGCCGGCCTGCGCCGTTGCGGTCGCCTCGATCGTGGAGAAGCCGGCCTCCCGCATCGCCTGGAGCCGGTCGACCACCCAGTCGACATGCTGCTCGATCGACACCGCCATATTTGACAGTACCGACGGGCTGCCCGGGCCGGTGATCATGAACAGGTTGGGGAAGCCCGCCACGGTCAGCCCGAGATAACTCTGCGGGCCGCCGGCCCAGACATCGGACAGCGACTTCCCGCCGCGCCCCGTGATCGGATGCACCGCCATGATCGCGCCGGTCATGGCGTCGAAGCCGGTGGCGAACACGATGACGTCGACGTCGAAGCTGCGCTTGTCGGTCTTGATGCCGGAGGCCGTGATCGATTTGATCGGTTCCTGCCGCAGGTTCACCTGGGTGACGTTGGGACGGTTGTAGGTGGCGTAGTAGTTGGTATCGAGGCAGGGACGCTTGGAACCGAACGGATGGTCGTTCGGGCTCAGCGCTGCCGCCGTCTCCGGGTCCTTGACGATCTCGCGGATTTTCTCGCGGATCAGCCCGCCGACCAGCGCGTTACCGTCGACGTCGACGCCCTGGTCGGCCCAGAGCTGGGTCAGGATGTGGACGAGGTCGCCGGCGGCCCACGCCTTCTCGAAGCGTTCGCGGCGCTCGGCATCGCTGAGCTGCCAGCTCACGACCGGTGCCGGCGGAAACGGCACACCTGCCATCGACCAGCGGGCCTGCTCACGGTAGCCGGCGCGGTCGCTTTCCAGCAAGGCCGCGCGATCCGCTGACGGCGGGCCGTTATGGGCGGGAAGGGCAAAGCTCGCGGTGCGCTGGAACACGGTCAGATGCGCCGCCTGCTCGGCGATCAACGGGATCGCCTGGATCCCGGACGATCCGGTGCCGATCACCGCGACGCGCTTGCCGGCGAGCTTGACCTCGTGGTGCGGCCAGCGACCGGTGAAATAGATCTCGCCCTTGAAGTCCTTGACGCCCTCGATCTCCGGCGGCTTGGGCGAGGAGAGACAGCCGGTGGCCATGATGTAGTAGCGGCAGGATATCGCTGCGCCATGGTCGGTCGTGAGCCGCCAGCGTTCCGCGGCCTGATCCCAATTCGCCGCCGTGATCCTGGTGTGAAAGCGGATGTCGCGTCGCAGATCATAGCGGTCGGCGACGAAACCGAGATAGCGCAGGATTTCAGGCTGGGTTGCGTATTTCTCCGACCATTTCCACGCGGTCTCGAGTTCCGGATCGAAGGTGTAGCTGTAGTCGATGGTCTGAATGTCGCAGCGCGCGCCGGGATACCGGTTCCAGTACCAGGTGCCGCCGACGTCGTCGGCCTCGTCGACCGCTACCGTCGTGAAGCCGGCCTTGCGCAACCGATGTAGAAGATAGAGGCCGGCAAAGCCCGCGCCCACCACCGCGACGTCAACCTGTTGCGTCGCACCGTTGCTCGTTGTTTTCGAAGCAGATGATTCGACCATCGCGTCTGGCATGTCACGCCTCCCATGTTTTATCTTGGTGTGTTTTATTTTGCTGGAGGCTATCGCCGCATCCGCGGTTTGTCATCAGCGCAATGCAATCTTCGGTCGCGGCGTTTGCATCTTTGTTTTGACGCATTTTCCTTGTCCGCAACGACAGAAGGACGTCCGCGGCGACTACGTCCTCATCGCCGTGCGATTTGGTGGCACGTCATATTGCAGGCCAGTACGTGCAGCGCACAAATCATAAAATGATTTCTGCGCTTTGATTTCCGTCAATGGGTCAGATGCTTTTGCCTCGATACTTTTTGGCTATGCAGACGCTTCGTCTCTTGGTTCAACGGGACCGAGTTCGGGACAACGGTTGGTCACAGAGCTTCGTCGAGTTGCAGGCGCTGTGACAGCTTTTCGGCTTCCTCTTTCCGCTCGCTATAGCGATCGGTCAGATAAGATGAAATCCCCCGCGTCAGCAGCGTGAATTTCACCAATTCCTCCATCACATCGACGATACGATCATAATATGCGGACGGCTTCATGCGACCAACATCGTCGAATTGCTCATAGGCCTTCGCGACCGAGGACTGATTCGGGATCGTGATCATGCGCATCCAGCGGCCCAGCACCCGGAGTTGATTAACGGCGTTGAAGGATTGCGAACCGCCGCTCACCTGCATGACTGCGAGGGTTTTACCCTGTGTCGGCCGAACCGCGCCGATCGACAGCGGAATCCAGTCGATTTGTGCTTTCATAATCCCGGTCATCGAGCCGTGACGTTCCGGGCTGCACCAGACCTGTCCTTCCGACCAGGCCGATAGAGCGCGCAGCTCCTGCACCTTGGGGTGTTCGGCCGACGCATCATCGGGAAGCGGCAGACCCGATGGATCGAATATCCGGGTCTCGGCGCCGAACGTTTCGAGCAGTCGCGCGGCTTCGATGGTCGCAAATCGGCTAAAGGATCGTTCCCGCAGCGACCCATAAAGCAGCAGAATGCGCGGGCGATGCACGAGCGCCGCCGGCCGTAGCGCAGCTGCGTCTGGAATCGCGAAAGCGCTAGCATCGATGTTCGGAAGGTCGATCAGATCAGGCGCCATCGATAACTTCGCCATCCTCTTTGACGAACCGCCCGATGTGCGGATTCGGCAGAAGATCAAGCACAGTCTCGGATGGACGGCACAGCTTGACGCCTTTGGGCGTGACGACGATCGGGCGATTGATCAGGATCGGGTGCGACAACATGAAATCGATCAGTTGGCTATCGGTCCACTTGTCTTGTGCAAGGTCTAGGTCCGCGTAGGGCGTCCCTTTCTCGCGCAACAGCGCGCGCGTGGGGATTCCCATCGCGGCGACAAGTTCGATCAGCCTTTCGCGCGCGGGTGGGTTTTTGAGGTATTCGATCACTTCCGGCTCGACGCCGCCCTTCCGGATCATCGCCAGCGTGTTGCGCGACGTGCCGCAGTCGGGGTTGTGATAGATGGTGACGCTCATGGCCGTACCCCGACCCGCTCGGCCCTCGGCTGACGCGCACCGGCCTCATACCATCCGCGCGAAGCCTTCACGATTTTGACGACCGACAGCATCACAGGCACTTCGACCAGGACGCCGACGACCGTTGCAAGCGCTGCCCCTGAGTTGAGGCCGAACAGACTGATCGCCGCCGCGACCGCCAGTTCGAAGAAATTACTGGCACCGATCAGCGCCGCCGGCGCCGCGACGCACCAGGCCACGCCGAAGCGCCGGCTGAGCCAATAAGCCAGCCCGGCGTTGAGATAGACTTGAATCAGGATCGGGACAGCCAGGATCGCGATAACGATCGGCTGCGCAAGAATCTGCTCGCCCTGGAACGCGAACAGAAGCACGAGCGTCGCCAGCAGCGCGACCAACGACAGCGGCTGCAGCCGGGCGAGCGTCCGATCGAAAGCGCCTCGGCCTACCTGCAGAAGCAAGCGGCGCCAGATTTGGGCAATAACGACGGGCACGACGATATAGAGCAGAACCGAGAGCAAGAGTGTCGCCCACGGCACTGCGATCGACGCGACGCCGAGCAGCAATCCGACCAACGGCGCGAACAGGAACACCATCAGCACGTCATTGAGCGCGACTTGACTGAGGGTGTAGTTCGGCTCGCCCCCGCATAGGTTCGACCAGACAAACACCATGGCTGTGCAAGGCGCGGCCGCCAGCAAAATAAGACCGGCGATATAGGACGGCACTTGCCCGGCCGGCAGGATCGGCGCAAACACATGGCCGATGAAGAAGGTTCCCAGCAGCGCCATCGAGAAAGGCTTGATCGCCCAATTGATGAACAGCGTCACGCCGACGCCGCGCCAATGCTCAGTCACCTTGCCGAGCGCGCCGAAATCGATTTTGAGCAGCATCGGGATAATCATCAGCCAGATCAGTAAGGCGACCGGGATATTGACCTTGGCAATCTCGGCGCCAGCGATCGACGCGAAGGCGCCCGGCATCAAATGACCCAGCGCAATGCCGACCACGATGCAAAGCGCGACCCATAGCGTTAGGTATCTCTCGAAAATGCTCATATTACGCCACCTGTGGCTTTGAAGATGTCGTGCCTTCGCCTTGGCCGATGTCGCGCAGCTTGCTGCCGAGCGCCATTTTGTCGATCTTGGAGAGCGGCAGAGCGGTAAAAAGCGAGATGCGGGTTTTCATATAACGAAACGCCCTAACAAAGGCGGCCTCTTTCTGAATATCCGTGCCTTCGACGGAAGCGGGATCTTCAATGCCCCAATGCGCCGTCATCGGCTGACCCGGCCACACCGGACATGATTCACCGGCTGCGCTGTCGCAAACCGTGAAAACAAAATCCATCACGGGCGCACCCGCGACCGCAAATTCCTGCCAGCTTTTCGAGCGTAGGCCGTCCGTCGGGTAATCGAGGCTCTCAAGTACCTTGATCGCGAAGGGATTGATTTCGCCCTTGGGCTGGCTTCCGGCCGAGAAGGCTTGAAAGCGGCCGCGCCCATCTTTGCGCAAAATCAATTCCGCCAGCACTGAGCGCGCGCTGTTGCCGGTGCAGAGGAACAGGACATTATAAATTTGTTCGGTCATCGCGCCCTCCCTAGCAACATGCGGCGGCTGCGGCCTGCTGCGGCGCGCAGCAAGCGCCTTGCTTCTCATGCGCGATGCGTGCGGCGTTCTCGCCGGTGCCGTCGCCATAGGTGATGCTCTCGCCGGTCGTCAGGAACGTCTCCCACGCAATGCCGGCCGGATCATCGATCCAGGACTTCTCTGATTTGGCGTAACAGCAAGCGGTCTCGCCCTGCTCGATGACGTTGCCGCCGGCTTCCCGCAAGCGCGCATAAACCTCATTCAATTCGCCGGCATCTTCGACCTGAATGCCGAGATGGTCGAGGCCGGGCTCGCGGCCGCGCGTCGAGATTGCAAAATTCACGCGCGGATCGTCCAGCATCCATTTGGCGTAGTCCGATTTGACCACACTGGGCTTGGCCGCGAACAGTGCCGAATAAAACCCGATGGATTGCGGAATGTCGCTGACGGAGACGTGAACATGCAGGCGCTTCATGGTGTTTCCTTTCAGGCTGAGATTTTGGCGCGCTTTCGCGCCGGCTTGCATTCGACGGCGGGCGCGCATGGAGCGCCGCCGCAGCAATTATCGGTGAGATAGCCGATCAGCGAATTCATCGTTTCGAATTGCGCCGCATAGATCATCGAGCGGCCCTCGCGGCGCACGGTGACAAGGCCGGCGGTTCGCAGCCGATCGAAATGAAAGGTCAGCGTGTTCGGTGCGAGGTCGAGCGCGGTTGCGACCGCTCCGGCCGGCATGCCCTCGGGTCCGGCCTCCACCAGCAGGCGGAATACGTCGAGCCGATTATCCTGAGCGAGAGCGGCCAGGGCCGCGACGACATCTGACTTTTTCATATTTCAACGATTATTGAAATGAAAAGCTGATGTCAAGGGACATTTCAGGGATCATTGAATTATCAAGTGACCGCTGGAGCAGGCTGAGGGTGGTAGGCCAGCGATCATTGGCAAATTCACGATCCCGATACTCGACGCCCGCAGCGGTGATCCTTCAGGCGCACACATATTGCCCCATCATGCCGGCATCCGCATGTTCAAGGATGTGACAGTGATACATGAAGGGATGCTCCTTCGTCGCGGGGTGATTGAAGGCAACCAGAAGTTCGGCCTTGTCCTCGACGAGAACCACGTCCTTCCAGCCCGCCAGATGAGCCGGCGGTGGCGCGCCATCGAGTGATAAAATGCGGAATGACGCGCCGTGCACGTGAAAAGGATGAGCCATGCCGATCGAAACGATTTCCCAGACTTCCAGTGTGCCAAGCTTGGTCTCGACGTCGATACGGGCGAGGTCATGGGTCTTTCCGTTGATGCACAAGCCCGGAAGCATGCCCGCCTCCGTCGGCCGTTTGCCTCCGCATATCCCGCTGTCCAGCACGAATTGGCGGCGGTGGACTGCTCGATCTGCATCGGCTGCGGCGGGTTCAACAAGGCGATCCGGAAAATGTTTCACTAATCCTGCGGTCGCAGCCGGCTCAAAGCGCATGATCGACACGAATTCGGTGGCGTCATCCGGCGACACCGCGCCAAAGATACCCATGACTGTGTCAGGACCAGTCTCAAGCATGACGGGTTTGCGGTTTCCGAAGTCGACAAGAATTTCGAAACGCTCCGCGGGAGAAATCCTGAGCTGGTTCACCGAGACTGGCGCTGAAAGGAATCCAGCGTCTGACGCTATGACGCGGAACTCGCGTCGGTCGCTGAACCGCAGATCGAAATTCTGCGCGTTGGCTGCATTCACAATCCGCAACCGCACCAAGCTGCATGGGACCTGAGCAACAGGCCGAACCACGCCATTGACGATGATCGTGTCGCCTCGGCTGCCGTACTGGATCGTTTGGGGGTCGGGATCTTGAATCGTACAAAAGCGACCCATCGGCATCGAACGATCGATCCTGAATGATAATGGGCAAGTCGTCGATGCCGTATGTGCGCGGCAAACCAAGGCCGGCATCGGAGCCGTCGTCGACAATGATCAGTCCAGTGAGACCCATATAAACCTGCCGGGCACTGTCATGGTGCAGATGTGGATGAAACCATGCGGTTGATGCTGGCTGCTCAATCTTGAGTCTCGGGCGCCACGTACCGCCTGATTTGATGATCTGATGCGGCCCGCCGTCAACATATCCAGGCACCAAGAGCCCGTGCCAGTGTACGGTCGTGTCAGAGTCCAGCGCATTCTCGACCGTGATCTCCACCTCATCGCCGCGGCGCAAGCGGACGACCGGTCCAAGAACCGGTCCCGAGTAGCCATATGACGGTGTCGGCTTGCCCTTGAGGAAGGCGTGCCGTCCGGACGTGACTTTCAGTTTTACCGCGCCTCCTTGTTTTGCCGCGTCGATCAGCGCTGGGATAGGCAAGCGCGTGTCGAAGCGCACCAACTCGCTTTGCGCGACGCGAGCGCCGATCAAGCCGCCAACGAGGCCGCCCGATACCATTGCGGCAGATCCGTTTGTAAATTGGCGTCGGGTCAACATCGATTGCAGAACTCGCCTTTATGATTCCATTCGAACCAATGTGAACACGAAGTAGTACCACATCAGGGGCCATCGGTATTTTGGCGCACCATTGGGGACCGGCCAGTAAACGTCACGTGCTTTGACCGACGGTATCGGGAACCGATAATGACGGCAGATGTTTCTTTGGCCTGATAGAGGAGAAATCCGGATGACATCTTCGGCTGACCGTTTGCCTCCACGCCCTCCCGGTCAAGACTCTTTGCGCGAACAGAACGTCAGTCGTCGTGAACTGTTGCTGGGAGCCGGCACTGCGAGCCTGGCAGTCCTCGCGAGCCGCCGTGGCCACGCGCAAGCCGCGGCGCCGTCCCCCCATCACACCATCCGAATTGCACCCATCTCGCTGGAAATAGGGCCGAACAAGGTCATCCAGACCACAGGCTACAACAATAGGGTTCCAGGACCACCACTCCGTCTGAAGGAAGGCACGCCGGTAACCATCAAGGTTATCAATGATTCCGGCTATCCCAACCTGGTCCACTGGCATGGACTGTTCGTCCCACCCCTGCAAGACGGCGCCGTGGAAGAGGGTTCGCCGATCATCCCGCCCGGGGAATCGCTGCTTTACAGCTTCACGCCCAAACCCGCGGGCACGCGGTGGTACCACAGCCACGCCATGGCGATGACTGACCTCAATCGCAGCACGTATTCCGGCGAGTTCGGCTTTCTCATTATCGACCCGGCCGCGGGCGATCCCGGTCGATATGACCGCGAAGTCATGCTCGCCGCCCACCATTGGGAAGGTTCTTGGGTGAGCATGCAGGACATGCACAAGGGCCCGCCGCCCGACAACGGGTTGGAGGCCATGTACCGTTCGGCTACGCTTGGTGATCGGATGCTGGGGCACGGTGAGCCGATCCGTGTACGCGAGGGAGAGCGGGTGCTGTTCCGCATGCTGAACGCCAGTGGCAATATGGGCATTTCACTTGCGCTGTCGGGCCACCAATTCACAGTTATCGCGCTGGACGGCAACCCCGTGCCCACGCCAACGACCGTGGACGTGTTGAAGCTGGATGTGGCTGAACGGGCGGACATCATCGTGGAAATGAACAATCCCGGCGTTTGGGTGTTCGGATCGACCGATGACGACGACCGCAACATGGGTATGGGCGTCGTCGTCGAGTATGAGAATCGAAGCGGAGATCCGCGCTGGGCACCCCCTGCCAAAGCAGCCTGGGACTATACAGCGTTCGGTACCAGTGGTCCGGCGGCTGCGCCAGACGAGACCATCAACCTGAAATTCGAGAAGATCCCGGGAGGCCGTGGCGGTTACAACCGCTGGACTATCAACGGCAAGTCCTGGCCACATACCAATCCGCTACTGACCGTGCAGCGCGGCAAGCGATATCGCCTTGCCATGAACAATAACAGCGGCGACGAGCATCCCGTTCACCTGCATCGGCATAGTTTCGAGGTCACCAAGGTTGGTGACAAAACCACATCAGGGCTGATGAAGGACACGATCAGTATGCCGCGCTATTCCACGGCGGAGATCGACTTTGTGGCTAGCGATCCCGGCAACACGCTGTTCCACTGCCATCATCAGGACCACATGGATGAGGGTTTTGCGGGACTGATAACCTACGCGAGCAGCTAGACGCCCTTTGACCTATCCCCTATCAGCCCGTCGACTGACCAGGACCCGGCGCCCACGATGGCGAGGTAGATGCAACCGAGCAGCATCGTGAGGTCGGTGCGCGCTTCGTGCATCATGCTCCAGTAGCCGGTGCGTTTGATGTCGCGGGCCAAGTGAAAAATCCAGATGTCATGCCCAAGCAGGATCGGAAGCTTGGTTGAGATCAGCGCTACGATCATGATGATGATCAGCGGAATCGCGGCGAGACGGGTAAAGAGCCCAATGATGATGAGCAGGCCGCATACGGTTTCGACGACGCCGACGAATGGCCCCGTCACGTCGGGCAAGGGAATGCCGATCCTGGCGAAGCGTCCCGCGCCCAGAATGTCCGGGAAAATCAACTTCTGAATGCCTTCCGGCAGAAAAACGACAAGGCCGACCGAAAGCCGCACCAGCACGGTCCAGCCGGAAGCTTCGGTGCGGAGAATATCAGCCCATTTCATTGTCATTCAATTTTTGTCATTCGATTTTCCCTGGGCAACGGTATCCTACAGGCGAATTTTTATTTTTTTCCGTGTGATGTTGGGGATTTCCGTCGGATACTGAAGCCATTATCGTTTCGCCGGATTTACACCAATGGGCGGAAACGCTTGGCTGCTGTATCGGTTCCCGATATCGTCGATCGATATTTGGGCCGAATCGCATAAATCTGGACCATGAAGTTCAACGACTTGCTCACCGGCTTTATCCGGCTGCATATCCTGCACCATGCGGCAGAGCAGGAAATCTATGGCCAGTGGATGATCGACGAGTTGGCGCACCACGGCTATCGCCTCAGTCCCGGGACGCTGTACCCGATGCTTCACGCGATGGAACGCAACGGCTATCTGACTTCGCGCGTGCAGCGCGAAGGGCGCGTCGGGCGAAAACTCTACAAAGCAACCAAACTCGGCAAACAAGGACTCGCGCTGGCGAAGGTCCGGGTGCGCGAATTTACCGGCGAAGCGATGAAGCACTGACGCTGACTGCCGGTGCCCACCTATGAGCCCAGATGCTCCCAAGGGCCGCGTGCATGAAGTCTTTACGGCATTTCTGAAGTTGGGCCTGACCTCTTTCGGCGGCCCCATCGCCCACCTGGGATACTTCCGGGATGAACTGGTGGTGCGTCGCAAATGGCTCGACGAGACCACCTATGCCGACCTGGTCGCGCTCTGTCAGTTTCTTCCCGGACCGGCCTCCAGCCAGGTCGGCTTCTGCCTCGGCATTCTGCGCGGCAATGGCCTTTGGGGCGGCCTTGCTGCGTGGTTCGCCTTCACCATGCCGTCGGCCGTGATCCTGTTCGCCTTTGCAATCGGCGCATCCGCATTCACGGGGCCGGTGGCCGAAGGGTTCCTGCACGGCCTCAAGCTCGTCGCTGTCGCGGTCGTCGCACAGGCCATCTGGGGCATGTCGCGAACCCTTACCCCCGATCGCGCCCGCGCCGGCATCGCACTTGCCGCGGTTGCGATCGTTGTTTTTTTCGTCGGATCGTTCGGGCAGATCGCAGCGATCACGCTTGGAGCGTGCGCGGGCCTTTGGCTCTGCCGCGGAGAAGTCGCGCCGGTTTCAGGGCATCTGAATTTTCCCGTCACCCGACGGGCCGGTGTCATCGCACTCGTTCTCTTCGCGGCACTTCTGTTGGTCCCTCCGGTCATCGCCGCGGCGACCAGCGCTCAGGGGCTCGCCTTGTTCGACGCGTTCTACAGGTCGGGCGCATTCGTCTTTGGCGGAGGCCATGTCGTGCTGCCCCTGCTTCAGGCGCAAGTCGTTGCGCCCGGTTGGGTCACCAACGAGGCGTTCCTGGCAGGCTATGGACTGGCGCAGGCGGTGCCGGGGCCGCTGTTCACCTTTGCCGCCTATCTTGGAGCAGTGATGGGTCCTGCGCCGAACGGCCTCGCCGGCGCAGCCATTGCCCTCGTCGCACTGCTGCTTCCTGGCATGCTGCTCGTCTATGGCACGTTGCCGTTCTGGGATGCGATGCGCACGTACCCCGCCGCTCAGGCCGCCATGCGTGGCAGCAACGCCGCCGTGGTCGGCATTCTTGGCGCGGCCCTTTATAACCCGGTCTGGACCAGCGCGGTCTTGACGCCGCGCGATTTCGCATTGGCGCTCGCGGGCTTCCTGCTCCTCACCGTATGGAAGGTGCCGCCCTGGATCGTAGTGGTGCTTTTGGCCGGTGCCGGCGTGTTGTCGGGTCTGACGTGACAGCCCAGGCGCACGAACGCGCCCCCGCCAACTTCCTTACCATTCAGGCACTCCGCGCCGTCGCAGCGTTGCTTGTCGTCCTTCTCCACGCCTTCGAGACATGGGGCGAACGCGTCGATCCCGCAGCGCCCGGAGTAAATTGGGACAATGGCGCGGCGGGGGTCGATATCTTTTTCATCATCAGCGGATTCGTGATGGTGATTTCCTCGCGTCGCCTCGTCGATCAAGCCGGCGCGTGGCTGATCTTCCTCAGGCATCGCGTCGTCAGGATCGTGCCGCTTTACTGGCTGCTCACCACCGCCAAGATTGTTGCCGTCCTGGTGCTTGGGGGTGTCGTCCTGAGAACCAGCCTCGACTTCAAGTCCGTAGCCGGGTCCTATCTCTTCCTGCCGGTGACCGACAGCGCCGGGCACTTTCGGCCCGTGCTTCCGGTCGGCTGGACCCTGACCTACGAGTTTCTGTTCTATCTGCTTTTCGCCGCGGCCCTGGCGATGCGCGTCGATGTCCTCAGCGTCGTCGTTCCCGGCCTTGGTCTGATCGCGATAGCGGCGCTCGCCCGAACGGAAGCATGGCCCGCGTGGACCATCTTGTTCGACACCATCGTTGTGGAATTCGTGTTCGGAGTCATGCTCGCAAAATGGACCTTGCGGGGCTTTCGCCTGCCGCCGGCAATTGCGGGAATACTCGTCCTCGTCGGATTTGTGTCGATCCTGATCGCGCCGATGGTTTCCGAGAACACCAGAGTCGTTACCTGGGGAATACCGGCGTTTGCTATCGTCGCGGGCGCCGTTTCACTGGAGTCGTTTGTCGCGCCCGGATTGCCCCGGTGGTTGCTGACCTTGGGCGACGCGTCGTACTCGATCTATCTCAGCCATGGATTCGTGCTACCGGCACTCGGCCTGCTGTTCAGCAGGCTCGCCTGGCCAGGGCTGTGGCCGGAAGGACTTACGATAATTCTGTGCCTCTTGTTCGGCTCACTCGTCGGATGGCGCGTTTTCATCTTGATTGAAAGTCCGATGCTGCGTGCTTTGAGACACCGCTAGAACGATACGCCGAATTGCGCGGCTACGGCGATCATACGATGCACCATCACCATTGGTCTTGGCCATTGCTCTTATTCACCATCGTCACTCACGGGGTTTTCCAGAGAGCAATGAATGTTTCTTGATGCGCTCTATCCCTTTTAGCAAAGGGATGCCGAAAAGTGCGAGAACGGCGAAATCCACTCCGACATTGAACCAAACTCTGAAGTACACGGAAGCAGCGGATTCAACGACAAGCCACACAGTAAGCCCGTAAAGCAGAGCCTTCATGAGGTCGAGATCATTTCGTCGGAATGCTAGACGTCCAACAAACAAGAGCGTTGTGCCCCATCCCATCATGAGGGCTCCGTAGATTGCACCTTCCCAGGGCAAGAGTGTTTCTCGGTCGACGGGCAATATTGCGAGACCAAAGAGGGCGTACACGATCCCAAAAAGCGCAAGAACTGTCGAGACGACACTAAACCAAGCTAGCAATTGCTTTGGGGTCATGGTCACCATGTAGGCGTTATACCTCAATGCTGCGATCCGTGCATGCCTCGCGTTTGTCTAGGACTCGAACCACTCTCCAAAATTGATTGTGGACACGTTTACGGTGCCGAAAAAGCAGGTGGTTCAATTCCCAGGCTGCGCACTAATCGGCTGGGACGCGCAAGCCATTGTAGCACCGCTCGGTACCGTATGGCGCGTCATTCAGGATGAGCAGGATTTGCATGGGCGTCCTTTTTCTATCTATCGAGGGTGCTTCAGTTAGAGGGCGACTTCCGCAATAACCAGCGGGTCGACGAAGACGGATTACTCGCCGATCACACGCCGCCGCTCCTCGAACTCGTTCTTGTCGATCTCGCCCCGGGCAAAGCGCTCCTTGAGAATATCAAGGGGGGTACGACCCGGCGGTAGCGCTGTTTGCTGCCACGGCCCACCGACCCAGCGGACGAGGAGGACCACGGCCGCGATCAGCACCGCAAGTACAAGGATCATGAACAGCGGACCGAATATCATGCCGTACCATCCGCCACCCCACCCCATCATATGTGGCCCATAGGCGTACCTGTCGGCGTCGGAGGGCGCCTGCGCCCATGCCGCGCTGGATAAGAGCGCGAGAGCGGACCCTGCTGGAGCGATGATCTTGATCAAAGCTTTTGGCATTGGTTTGCCTCCATCTTTACGCATTATCTAGTTGTTATTTTAATTGACCGAGTGGTTTAGGATATTGCGCAAGATCAAGAGAATGCCCCGCACGCTCGCGCATGAGCGCGGCAACGACGGCACCTGAGAGAAATGTCAGCGCGGCAATCGTCCCGATCGCCCACGCCATTCCGAAAATGTCAGCTATGATGCCCGCTGAGAGCGCGCCGGTCGCATAACCAAGATCGCGCCAGAAACGATAGATGCTGAGCGAACGCGCCCGCCACGTCGGATGCGAGGCGTCGGAGACGGCGGCGATCAGGCTCGGGTAAACCATCGCCGTTCCAACTCCGAGAAGAAGACTGCCGGCGAGCCACCATTCGAACTGGCGCGTTGCGGCGGTGAGGAACAGACCGGCCGACTGGACCCACATGCCGCCGACGATCAGGCCCTTGCGGCCCCAGCGATCGCTCAAGGGACCGGTGGCGACCTGCAGGATTCCCCATGTCGCGGGATAGACCGCCTTCAGGATGCCGATGCGCTCGAGGCGGTCGCGGCTCCGTGCGAAAGGTTATCTCGTCCGTCGACTTGAGGATGATTATCCCGAGTGGAAGGCTGCCGGTTTGCCGACCGAAGCCGTGGCCTGAATCGCTCGACTCCGACAAATTGCCACTCGGCTCTGTCATCGGATGGGGCGTATTCTTCTTGCCTGAAAGACCGATGCTGCGTGCCCTCAGGCGCGGCCGGCCGCTTTGACGGATCGATATCCTAAAACCAATTGTGATCCTGGAAGGGCCCAATCCGGTGATTTTGCCCGACGGGCTGTTTAGTGATTTGCCTGTCTAGCCCTTCTTTCAAAAATATTTCCGTTCCCTTCTGACGCAAATCACCTGCATATCCCTCGCCATCCCGGCCCGACACAGAGGGGCGTTTCGCGATCGTCACGAACGTAGGGCAGGGGATGCGGTGGACGCGGCATGTCAAGGACGAATGACATTGCGCGCGGACGGCGAAGTCGCGTGGTCCTGACGCCCCGACGCTGGCGTCAAGTTGGTGAAAGAAATTTCACCGATGACGGTGGCAAACAAGCCCGGTCACCGGGGAGAGCGCGAAATAAGCTGTTAAAACCATCGCGTGCGGGAATGCCGGGTGATCCCGGTGCGACCGTGGTGACTAACTCGTGTGCTTACTAACTTTGCGCACGAGGCTGCGGGTGCAACGGGCACCCGGCATTCCCCACGCCCTCTCTTGGGCGAACGTTCATGCACAACTCGGGCGCTCGCGCCGCGAGAATGCGGAGTTATGTCTTTGACGTCATTGCGAGCGAAGCGAAGCAATGCACGCCCTAGATCGGCAGATGGCTTTGGATCGCCGGCATGAAGAAGATGGCGAGATTGATCGCAAAGCCGACGCTCCACAAGATCGAGCGCAGCATCGGCCGGTCGCCGAGATAGGTGAGGACATAGGCAATCCGCACGATCAGGAACAGGATGGCCAGTTCATTGATGAGACGTTGCGGGCCGGCGCGAAATTCCGCCAGCAACACCGCGACGGCGAAGAACGGAAACGCCTCGATGCCGTTCTGGTGTGCGCCCAGCGCCCGGGCCCGAAGCGGATCGTCGTAGAACGCGGGGTCGCGCGGTTTGGAATTGTCGAAGCGGCGAAACCCGATCCACTTGATCGGTGCGATCGTCAGCAGATAAAGCATCAGCGTTCCGAAAACGCACCATTCGGCGGCCGTCATGGTTGCTCCCGAGGCGCGGTTATCTGGCTTGATGCCTTGACATCAGACAGTACCGAACCCGCCATTATCTTGACAAGGCAGTTATCTTGACAAGGCGGTTATCTTGACAAGGACAATGCAACGCGCGAAGCCACGGACCTCATGACCACGGTCGTTCCCATCCAAAGTGCCAAACCCGCGGCGGACGTCGGACCGCAGCGCGTCGGCGTGTTACTGGTCAATCTCGGCACCCCCGACACCGCGGATACGAAGGGTGTGCGGGTCTATCTCAAGGAGTTCCTGTCCGATCCGCGGGTGATCGAAGATCAGGGGCTGTTGTGGAAGCTGGCGCTGAACGGGGTCATCCTGCGCACCCGTCCCCGCCGCAAGGCGCGCGATTACCAGAAAATCTGGAACACCGAGAAGAACAAATCCCCGCTCAAGACCATCACGCGCGCGCAGTCCGACAAGCTGGCGGCATCGATTGCGGACCACGACCGTGTCGTGGTGGATTGGGCGATGCGCTATGGCAATCCGTCGATCCGCTCGCGGATCGATGCCCTGACGGCGCAAGGCTGCGACCGGCTCTTGGTGGTGCCGCTCTATCCGCAATATTCGGCCGCGACGTCGGCCACCGTGTGCGACGAAGTGTTCCGCGTGCTCGGCGACATGCGCGCGCAACCCACCTTGCGGGTGACGCCGCCTTATTATGACGATCCGGATTATATCGAGGCGCTGGCGGTCTCGATCGACGCGCATCTGAAGACCTTGCCGTTCCAGCCCGAACTGATCGTGGCCTCGTTCCACGGCATGCCGCAGAAATACATCGACCAGGGCGATCCCTATCTGGCGCAATGCATCGCGACCACGGAAAGCTTACGAAAGCGCATGGGCCTTGAGGCCTCGAAGCTGATCCTGACATTTCAGTCGCGTTTTGGCTTCGACCAGTGGCTGCAGCCCTACACCGACAAGACCGTCGCGCAGCTCGCCAAGGATGGCGTGCGCCGCATCGCGGTCGTCATGCCCGGGTTCTCCGCCGATTGCCTGGAAACCCTGGAGGAAATCGCGCAGGAGAACGCCGAGATCTTCCAGCACAATGGCGGCGAACAGTTCGCGGCAATTCCATGCCTGAACGACAGCGACGCCGGCATGGACGTGATCCGCCAACTGGTGTTGCGCGAACTTCAGGGCTGGATCTAGAGCATGATCCGGAAAAGTGGGAACCGGTTTTCCGGAAAGATCATGCTCAAATAAGAGATCAGATCATGATCCGATTCAATCTAATCGGATCATGATCTGCTGGCGGTTCAAACGCGTCGAACCTTACATCCCCTAGGGACGACCAATGGGGATTGCCTGCACTGCAAAGCTTGACACATGGTTGCGATAGGGTGGGCTGGCGTAGCAAGTGTTTTTCGCTTTCAGGAGATTTTTCATGGACGGTTTCAGTATTTTCGCCATCGCCATCGTGCTGCTGGTTGTGTTCACGCTGTTTGCCGGCATCAAGACGGTGCCGCAGGGATACGACTGGACCATCGAGCGCTTCGGAAAATACACCCGCACACTGGCGCCGGGGTTGAACATCATTATTCCGTATTTCGATCGTGTCGGCCGCAAGATGAACATGATGGAGCAGGTGATCAGCATTCCCGAGCAGGAAGTGATCACCAAGGACAACGCCACCGTGACGGTGGACGGTGTCGCGTTCTACCAGGTGTTCGACGCCGCCAAGGCGAGCTATGAAGTGTCCAATCTCAATCAGGCGATCATCGTGCTGACCATGACCAACATCCGCTCGGTGATGGGTGCGATGGATCTGGATCAGGTGCTGTCGCATCGCGACGAGATCAACGAGCGGTTGCTGCGCGTGGTCGATGCCGCGGTGTCGCCGTGGGGGCTCAAGGTCAACCGCATTGAAATCAAGGACATCGTGCCGCCGGCCGATCTGGTCGAAGCGATGGGACGTCAGATGAAGGCCGAGCGGGTCAAGCGCGCCGATATTCTGCAGGCCGAAGGCCAGCGGCAATCGGAAATCCTGCGAGCGGAAGGCGCCAAACAAGGCCAGATCCTGCAGGCCGAAGGCCGCCGCGAAGCTGCCTTCCGCGACGCCGAAGCGCGCGAACGCTCCGCCGAGGCGGAAGCCAAGGCGACGCAGATGGTCTCCGAAGCCATCGCCAAGGGCGACGTCGCAGCGCTGAATTACTTTATCGCGGACAAATACATCAAGGCATTCGGGCAACTGGCTGACTCGCCGAACCAGAAGATCATCATGCTGCCGATCGAGGCGATGAGCATTCTGGGATCGCTGGCCGGCATCGGCGAGATCGCCAAGGCGACTTTCGGCGAAAGCGCGGCATCTGCGCAGGCGGCCGCGCGCCGCCCGTCCGGCGCCGTGCCGCCGGTCCCGCCGCCAAGCTAGGATATGTTCGATGAGCGAGATGTTCTCCACGCTTGGCACCTGGAACTGGCTGGTCTTCGGCGTCGTCCTGATGGCGCTGGAGTTGCTCGCGCCGGGGGTTTTCCTGTTCTGGCTCGGGCTTGCGGCACTACTGGTCGGGCTGTTGTCGTTTGCGTTCCATCCGTCCTGGCAGCTGCAGATCCTGCTGTTCGCGGTTTTTGCTGCCGCCGCGGTGCCGCTGTGGCGGCGCATCGCGCGCAACAGCAGCGCCGTCAGCAAGAGCAACCCGTTTCTCAACAAGCGCGCCGATGCGCTGGTCGGCCGGGTATTTACCCTGGAGAAGCCGATCATCGACGGCGCCGGCACCGTGCGGATCGACGATACGATCTGGCGCGTCGCCGGTCCCGATGCGCCGGCCGGCAGCCGTGTCAGGATCGTGCAGGCCGATGGCGCGAGCCTGACGGTGGCTGTAGCCTAGCGTTTTCGAGCGAAGTGGATACCGGTTCGCGTGAAGAAAACGCGTCAAAATAAGAACTCCAGGTTACGCCCGCTGCTTGCTCCAGCGCTCGGCAAAACGGTGCAGCGGCAGGAAGTGTTCGTGAAGCTCCCGGCCCAGCGTCGTGAGCTGGTATCCGCTGGCGGGCACCAGTTCGACCAGGTTCGCCTCGCGCAGGTCCGAGAGCCGGGCCTGCAACACGGTAGGCGAGGCTTCGTCACAGGCGGTGCGCAGGGCGCGCGACGTCAGCGGCTGATCGCGCAGTTCCCACAGGATGCGCAAGCTCCAGCGCCGCCCCAAGAGGTCGAGCAGCGCCATGATCGGCCGGCCCGATGTCGAGCCGCGGACGTTGCGTTTTTTCATGGCTGAGGTCTGTTTCGGCACCGGCAGGTTTCCTTGCCCTTTGCTACAGATAATGTAGCGTATCGCTACGTTTATTGTAGCACAGGAGCAAGTCATGTCACGATTGGCAGCGCTGCAGCCGCCCTATGCGCCGGACCTTCAGCAGCAGTTTGACCGGATCATGCGCGGCGCCCCGCCGCTGATGCTGTTCCGCGTCATCGCCGGCAACGCCCGCGCCTGGGAGAAATTCCGGGCCGGCAGCCTGCTCGACCGCGGGCCGCTATCGTTGCGGGACCGCGAAATCGTCATCGACCGGACCTGTGCGCTGACCGGATGCGAGTACGAATGGGGCGTGCATGTCGCAGCCTTTGCGGATGCCGCCCGCCTCACCGAGGAGCAGGTCCGCGCCACGGTAGAGGGCGGAGCCGACGCGCCATGCTGGTCGGCTGCCGAGCAGGCCCTGGTCGCAGCGGTCGATGCGCTGCATCACCGCGCCACGCTGGCGGAAGCGGAATTCAAGGCGCTTGCGGCGCATTACGACGATGCGCAGATCTTCGAGATCATCCAGCTCTGCGGCTTCTATCGCACCGTGTCATACCTTGCGAACGGGCTCGATCTGCCGCTGGAGGCAAAGGCGGCGCGGTTTCCGGCGGCCGTCAGCTGACGAAGCCGCCGCTAGGCCACCCCGGCACGCAGGAGGTCGTGCAGATGCACGATGCCGACCGGCTTGCCAGCCTCGGTCACGATCAATGCGGTGATCTTCGAGGAGTTGAGAATTTCCAGCGCTTCGCCGGCGAGCAGGTCGCCGCGAATCGTCTTCGGATTTTTCGTCATCACGTCATCGACCAGCGCGGTCATCAGGTCGGGCCGCATATGGCGGCGCAAGTCGCCGTCGGTGACGATGCCGACGATCTGTCCGTGCCGATCGACGATGCCGACGCAGCCAAATCCCTTCGAGGACATTTCGACCAGCGCATCCGACATTCGGGTGCCGAGCGGCTTCAGCGGCACCGCGTCGCCGGCATGCATCAGGTCGCGGGTATATTTCAGCATCGCGCCGAGCTTGCCGCCCGGATGCAGCACGCTGAAATCGACCGAGGTAAAGCCGCGGCCCTCCAGCAGCGCGATCGCCAGCGCATCGCCCAGCGCCAGCAGCATCAGCGAGGAGGTGCTGGGGGCAAGGTTATGCGGGCAGGCCTCCCGGGCCTTCGGCAGCGTCAGCGCGACATCGGCGGCCTGGCTCAGGGTGGAGTCGCGTTCCGCCGTCATGGCGATCAGGGCGATGCGGAAGCGCTTGGCATAGGTGATCAGCGTCTTCATTTCCGCCTGCTCGCCGGACCATGACAGCGCCATGATGACGTCGTCGGCGGTGATCATGCCGAGGTCGCCATGGCCGGCCTCGGCGGCGTGGACAAAGAAGGCGGGCGTGCCGGTGGAGGCGAGCGTGGCGGCGATCTTGCGCGCCACATGGCCGGACTTGCCAAGTCCGGTCACGATCAATCGACCCTTGGCGTTGCGAATGACATCGGCGGCGGCCGCAAACGCCGAGCCGAGATCGGATTGCAGGGCAGCGGCGAGCGCGGCAATGCCGCTGCCGTCGGCCTCAAGCGTGCGCAGCGCCGAAGCAACGGCGGCGTTCGCAGGTTCGGTGCCGGATGAATTTGTCATCAGCGGTTTCGGCTTGGCCATGTCGGGTTCCAGGCAGATGGGGGCATCGGCTTTCACCCCAAACCTCTCCTTAGCACGGCCAAATCTGCGATGCGACGCAGGCCGCCGTTCTCAACGGGTCATTAACCATAATTGTTTTAACTCCGTTAACGACGTTTTCCGCGCGTGGCTTCGCGCTAGGCACGGAACCCGGTCGGCAAGCGTATGAATTTGTTGGAGTATTTTGATCGTGATGACGGGTCCAGCCAAGGGCCGCCGCAAGCGCGCAACGACCTTACGCGCGCTCTTGGCATGCCTTGCGCTGATCGCGTTCGAAGATGGTCGGGCGCAAGCCCAAACGCTGACCCCCGATCTGTTTCGCCCGGTGCCCGGCGGCTTCGTCTCGCCGCAGGATATGCCACTGCGCAAGATCAGGGACAACACCAGCGTCGACCCCACCGACAGCGCCATTGATCCAGCCTATGACGACAGCCTTCGCCGCAAGGACACCCGCGCGCCGTCGCGGATCGGTCAAATTCCGTCCTATGGCCTTGCCGCCGCCAGCGGCGCATCGGACTCCGGCTTCAACTCGCTCAACCGCAAGCGCAAGAAGCCGAAATTCTATCCGGGCCAGGCCAAACCGAAGCCGCCGCCGGGCCCCGGCAGTCCGCCGCGGGTCGAGTCCAAATTGCCGCTGCGGTTGTCGATCCCGCCGTCCGAATCCGCCAACAAGACGCCGCTGCCGCCGGCGATGGCGGGCACGGTAGTCGGCCAGCCGCCGCGCAAGCGCCTCAAGGTCGATGACGATCCGTTCGGCGCGGTCGGCGATTACGCCGGCAGCTTTCTGATCAAGTCCGCGGTTGAACTCAGCGGCGGATACGACACCAATCCCGGCCGCCTCCCCGAAGAGAAGGGGTTGCCGTTCTGGGTGGTCGCGCCGGAATTTCTCGCCGTCTCCAATTGGGAGCGCCACGCGCTGGTCGCCGATCTCCGGGGATCGTTCACCGGCTATGGCGGCAACCTTCCAGCCATCGTCGATGGCGCGCCGTCGCCGTCGCCGACCAATATCGACCGGCCGAATTTCAACGGTCACGTCGACGGCCGTCTCGATGTCACCGAAAACACCCATCTGACCGCACAGGCGCGGCTGCTGGTGTCGACCGACAATCCCGGCAGCCCGAACATCGAGGCCGGCCTCGCCAGATATCCGGTCTATGCGTCATTCGGCGGCACTTTCGGCTTCGACCAGAAATTCAATCGCCTGGAGATTTGGGCCGGCGCCACCGTGGATCGCACCATCTATCAGCAATCCACTTTCACCGACGGCACCACCTCCTCCAATGACGACCGCAATCTCAATCAATACGGCGGCGTCGGCCGCGCCAGTTACGAACTGACGCCAGGGGTGAAACCGTTCGTCGAGGTCGAGGGCGACGCCCGCGTGCACGACCTGCCACTTGACCTCAACGGCTTTGCGCGCGATTCCACCGGCGGCTATGCCAAGGGCGGCACCTCCTTCGAATTCTCACGGCTGTTGACCGGCGAAATCTCGGTCGGCTGGGCCGCGCGCGATTATGTCGATCCCCGCCTCGGCCGGCTGGATGGCCTGCTCACCGCGGGCTCGCTGGTGTGGACGGCGACGCCGCTGACCACCGCAAGATTCGTAACCTCCACCTCGATCGACGAGACCATCGTGCCCGACGTTTCCGGCGTGCTGACGCATCTCTATACCATCGAAGTCGATCACGATTTCCGCCGCTGGCTCACGGCGATTGGGAAATTCACCTACGGGACGCTCGACTACCAGGGCGACGGACGGTTCGACAAGATTTACTCGATCGAGGGCGACTTGATCTACAAGCTGACGCGCAGCCTGTGGATCAAGGGCACGCTGCGCCGCGACATTCTCAATTCCAATTTCATAGGCTCGAGCTCGGCCTCGACCGTGGTGATGCTCGGGGTCAGGGTGCAGAACTAGGCGGGGCTTTACCGCGGCAGGCTCGTCGCCCCCATCAGGAACGCATCGATCGCCCGCGCGCAGAGCCGCCCCTCGCGGATCGCCCACACCACGAGCGACTGTCCACGGCGCATGTCGCCGGCCGAGAACACCTTTGGCAGCGAGGTCTGATAGTCTGCCGTATTGGCGCGCACGTTGCCGCGCGGGTCGAGGTCGACGCCGAGGGTCTTCAAGAGGCCCTCATGCACCGGATGCACGAAGCCCATCGCCAGCAGCACCAGTTGCGCGTCGAGATCGAATTCGCTGCCGGCGATCGGCTTGAACTTGTCGTCGACCTGCACGCAATGCAGTTTTGCCACCTTGCCGTCGGCGCCTGAGAATTTCTGCGTCAGTACCGCGAATTCGCGCCGCGCGCCTTCGGCCTGGCTGGATGAAGTGCGCATCTTCAGCGGCCAGTTCGGCCAGGTCAGGCCCTTGTTCTCATGCTCGGGCGGCGCCGGCATGATTTCAAGCTGCGTCACCGAAAGCGCGCCCTGCCGGAACGAGGTGCCGATGCAGTCCGATCCGGTGTCGCCGCCGCCGATCACGACCACATGCTTGCCGCCGGCGAGAATGTCGGCGGCGTTGCCGAGCGGCTCCTCGGAGACGCGGCGGTTCTGCTGCGGCAGGAAATCCATCGCAAAGTGAATGCCCGACAATTCGCGGCCGGGGATCGGCAGATCGCGTGCCGCTTCAGCGCCGCCGGTCAGCGCCAGCGCATCATAGGTATTGAGCATTTCGCGCGGATCGAGCGCGGCTCTGCCGTTCGCGGTGCCACCGACATGGACGCCGTAATGGAAGGTGACGCCCTCGGCCTCCATCTGGACCACCCGGCGGTCGATGATATGTTTCTCCATCTTGAAATCGGGGATGCCGTAACGGAGCAGGCCGCCGGCCTTGGCGAATTTCTCGAACAGATGCACGTCGTGGCCGGCGCGCGCGAGCTGCTGCGCGCAGGCCAGACCGGCCGGGCCGGAACCGACCACGGCGATTTTCTTGCCGGTCTTGTGGGCGGCGATCTCAGGCTTGACCCAGCCATTGTCCCAGGCGCGGTCGACGATGGCGCATTCGATGGTCTTGATGGTGACGGGATTATCGTCGATGTTGAGCGTGCAGGAAGCTTCGCACGGCGCCGGACAAATCCGCCCGGTGAATTCCGGGAAATTGTTGGTCGAGTGCAGGTTGCGCGAGGCTTCTTCCCAGTTGCCGGCATAGACCAGATCGTTGAAATCCGGAATCTGGTTGTTGACCGGGCAGCCCGGCGTGCCCGGCGCCACCGAGCCGGTGCCGTGGCAATAGGGAATGCCGCAATTCATGCAGCGCGCGGCCTGGTCGCGGGTGTCCTTCTCGCTCAGGGGAACGACGAATTCGCGATAGCTCTTGATGCGCTCGGCGACCGGCTCATATTTCCGATCGTGCCGGTCGATCTCCAGAAAACCTGTAATCTTGCCCATTAAACCTGACGCCCCTGCAACCTTACTTCGTCTTCGTTACTTCCCGCCATTCTCCCCGTCAGGCTCTGCGACGAAGCAATCCATGTTCTGCTTGCGGCCTTCTGGATTGCTTCGCTTCGCTCGCAATGACGGTCTCAAACTCCCATAGCTACGCCCCGATCGCGATCTTCGGCTC
Organism: uncultured Pseudomonadota bacterium; assembly: GCA_963727225.1. Lineage (GTDB taxonomy): Bacteria > Pseudomonadota > Alphaproteobacteria > Rhizobiales > Xanthobacteraceae > Bradyrhizobium. The sequence goes on from CAVSFN010000020.1 coordinate 149,216, forward strand.
GGCGTCGGCATTGGCCTTCAATTCCTTCAGCGCGCGGCGGTACTCCACCGGCATCACCTTGCGGAATTTCGGCAAGTAATTTTTCCAGTTCGCCGAGAATCTCGGCCGCCCGCCTCGAACCGGTCAGCTTGGCCTGGCGCGTGATCAGGATGTGCAGCCGCTCAACATCGGAATCGAGCAGGTTCTCGAACACGTCGACCCGGCCATGGGCCTCGAGATCGCCGATCTGATGATAGGCGTTCTCGTTGATCATCTCTTCCGACAAAACCGGCTCGAGCTCGACCATCGCCATGTTGCAGAGTTTTGCGAAGTCGCCCGCCTCGTCCAGCACATAGGCGACGCCGCCCGACATGCCGGCCGCGAAGTTGCGCCCGGTCTTGCCGAGCACCACGACGATGCCGCCGGTCATGTATTCGCAGCAATGATCGCCGGCGCCCTCGACCACGGCGACCGCGCCGGAGTTACGCACCGCGAAACGCTCGCCGGCGATGCCGCGGAAATAGCATTCGCCCTCGATCGCGCCGTACATCACGGTATTGCCGACGATGATGGATTCCTCCGGCACGATGCCGGAATTGCGCGGCGGCTTGACGATGATGCGGCCGCCGGAAAGGCCCTTGCCGACATAGTCGTTGCCTTCGCCTTCGAGATCGAAGGTAACGCCGCGCGCCAGCCAGGCGCCGAAGGCCTGGCCCGCCGTGCCCTTGAAGCTGACCTGGATGGTGTCGTGCGGCAGGCCGGCATGGCCATAGATCTTCGCCACCGTGCCGGACAGCATCGCGCCGGCGCTGCGGTCGGTGTTGTTGATCTCCATCTCGATCTTGACCGGCGCGCCGCGGTCGAGCGCCGGCCGCGCCCTGTCGATCAGGGTGCGGTCGAGCACCGCCTCCAGATGATGGTTCTGGGCCTGGGCGTGATAAATCTTCTGCCCGGGCAGTTCCTTCTGGCGGACGAACAGCTTGGAGAAATCGAGGCCCTTGGCCTTCCAGTGCGCCACCAGCGTCGACTGGTCGAGCATCTGGGTCTGGCCCACCATCTCGTTGAAGGTGCGATAGCCGAGTGCGGCCATGATCTCGCGGACTTCCTCGGCGACGAAGAAGAAATAATTGATGACGTGTTCGGGCTGGCCGGTGAAGCGCTTGCGCAGCACCGGATCCTGGGTCGCAACCCCGACCGGGCAGGTGTTGAGGTGACACTTGCGCATCATGATGCAGCCGGCCGCGATCAAGGGGGCGGTGGCGAAGCCGAACTCGTCGGCCCCAAGCAATGCGCCGATCACCACGTCGCGTCCGGTGCGGAAGCCGCCGTCGACCTGCACCACGATGCGGCTGCGCAGCCGCTCGCGCACCAGGGTCTGGTGGGTTTCGGCAAGGCCGATTTCCCAGGGGCTGCCGGCGTGCTTGATCGAGGTGAGGGGCGACGCGCCGGTGCCGCCTTCGAAGCCGGCGATGGTGACGTGGTCGGCGCGGGCTTTGGCAACGCCCGCCGCGACCGTGCCGACGCCGATTTCGGACACCAGCTTGACCGACACCAGGCCGTCCGGATTGACGTTCTTGAGATCGTAGATCAGCTGCGCCAGATCCTCGATCGAATAGATGTCGTGATGCGGCGGCGGCGAGATCAGGCCGACGCCGGGCGTCGAATGCCGCACCCGCGCGATGGTCGCGTCGACCTTGTGGCCGGGCAGTTGTCCGCCTTCGCCGGGCTTGGCGCCCTGCGCCATCTTGATCTGCATCATGTCGGCGTTGACGAGGTATTCGGTGGTCACGCCGAAACGCCCCGAGGCGACTTGCTTGATCGCCGAGCGCATCGAATCGCCGTTCGGCATCGGCTTGAAGCGATCGCTCTCCTCGCCGCCTTCGCCGGTATTGGACTTGCCGCCGATCCGGTTCATGGCGATCGCAAGCGTGGTGTGGGCCTCGCGCGAGATCGAGCCGAACGACATCGCGCCGGTGGCAAAGCGCCGCACAATATCCTTGGCCGGCTCGACCTGGTCGAGCGGAATCGGCTTGCGCTTCTCGTCCTCGGCGGACTTGATCTTGAACAGGCCGCGCAGCGTCAACAGCCGCTCCGACTGCTCGTTGAGGATCTTGGCGAACGCCTTGTAGCGCTCCAGCGAGTTGCCGCGCACCGCGTGCTGCAGTGTCGAGACGGACTCGGCGGTCCAGGCGTGATCCTCGCCGCGGGTGCGATAGGCATATTCGCCGCCGACGTCTAGCGCGGTCTTGTAGATGGGGGAATCGCCGAACGCCTCCGAATGACGGCGTGCGGTTTCCTCGGCGATCTCGGCGAGGCCGACGCCCTCGATGCGGGTGTGGGTGCCGACGAAATATTTCGCGACGAAATCCGCCTTCAGCCCGACCGCGTCGAAAATCTGCGCGCCGCAATAGGACTGATAGGTCGAGATGCCCATCTTCGACATCACCTTCAGCAGGCCCTTGCCGATCGACTTGATGTAGCGCTTGACGATCTCGTAATCGTCCAGCACGGCCGGCAGCCGGTCCTTCATCGCGATAATGGTTTCGAACGCCAGATAAGGATTGATGGCTTCGGCGCCGTAGCCGGCGAGGCAGGCGAAATGATGCACCTCGCGCGGCTCGCCGGATTCGACGACCAGCCCCACCGAGGTGCGTAAGCCAGTGCGGATCAAATGATGATGTACCGCGGCACAGGCGAGCAACGAGGGAATCGGAATCCGGTCCGAGCCCGCCATGCGGTCGGACAGGATGATGATGTTGACGCCCTCGCGCACCGCGGCTTCGGCGCGCGCGCACAATTCGTCGAGCACCTGCTCGAGCCCGGCGGCGCCGAATCCGGCGTGGAAGGTGGTGTCAAGCGTGCGCGACCTGAAATGGTTGTCGGCGATCTCCGAAATCGACCGGATCTTCTCCAGATCGGCATCGGTCAGGATCGGCTGGCGGACTTCGAGACGCTTGGTGCCGGCCAGGCCCTGCAGATCGAACAGATTAGGCCGCGGCCCGATGATCGAGACCAGACTCATCACCAGTTCCTCACGGATCGGGTCGATCGGCGGATTGGTGACCTGCGCGAAGTTCTGCTTGAAGTAGGTGAATAGCTGCTTCGGCTTGTCCGACAGCGCCGAGATCGGCGTGTCGTTGCCCATCGAGCCATTGGCCTCTTCACCGGTCGAGGCCATCGGCGTCATCAGGATGGTGACGTCTTCCTGAGTATAACCGAAGGCCTGCTGGCGATCGAGCAGCGGCAGGTTCGAGCGCATGCCCTTGGTCGGGGCGTCGGGCAATTCCTCCAGCACGATCTGGGTGCGATCGAGCCACTGGCGATAGGGATGGCTCTTGGCCAGCTGCGCCTTGATCTCGTCGTCCGGAATGAGGCGGCCCTGTTCGAGATCGACCAGCAGCATCTTGCCGGGCTGCAGCCGCCACTTGGTGACGATCTGATCCTCGGGAATCTTCAGCACGCCCATTTCGGACGCCATCACGATGCGGTCGTCGCTGGTGACGAGATAGCGCGCCGGGCGCAGCCCGTTGCGGTCGAGCGTGGCGCCGATCTGGCGGCCGTCGGTGAAGGCGATCGCGGCGGGGCCGTCCCACGGCTCCATGATCGCGGCGTGATATTCGTAGAACGCGCGGCGTTGTTCATCCATCAGCGGATTGCCGGCCCAGGCTTCCGGAATCATCATCATGACGGCGTGCGGCAGCGTGTAACCGCCCTGCACCAGGAATTCGAGGCCGTTGTCGAAGCAGGCGGTGTCGGACTGGCCTTCATAGGAGATCGGCCACAGCCGGCTGATGTCCTTGCCGTAAAGCTCGGAATGCACCGAGGCCTGCCGCGCCGCCATCCAGTTGACGTTGCCGCGCAGCGTGTTGATCTCGCCATTATGCGCGATCATGCGATACGGATGCGCCAGCGACCAGGTGGGGAAGGTGTTGGTCGAAAAGCGCTGATGCACCAGCGCCAGCGCGCTTTCGAAATCCGGTTCGCTGAGGTCGGGATAGTATTTGCCGAGCTGATCGGCGAGGAACATGCCCTTGTAGACCACGGTGCGGCACGACAACGACACCGGGTAGTAGCCGGCGAGGCCGCGGTCGCGGCGCTGGTAGATCGCCTGCGAAATCGACTTGCGCAGGATGTAAAGCCGGCGCTCGAATTGCTCTTCGGTCTTGATATGGTCGCCGCGGCCGATGAACACCTGCATGTGGGCGGGCTCGGTCGGCTTGACGGTTTCGCCGAGCGATGAATTGTCCGATGGCAGCTCGCGCCAGCCGAGCAGCATCAGCTGCTCGTCCCTGATCTGGTCGGCGATGATGCTCTTGATGACATTGCGCCAGGCGGTCTCGCGCGGCATGAACAGCGCGCCGACCGCGTAGTCGCCGGGCTCAGGCAGTTGGAAACCGATCTCGGCGGCCTTGCGCTTGAAGAAGGCGTGCGGAATCTGCACCAGAATGCCGGCGCCGTCGCCGGCGCGCGGATCGGCGCCGACCGCGCCGCGGTGTTCGAGATTGCAGAGAATGTTGAGCGCGTCGGAGACGATCTGGTGCGACTTCTTGCCTTTGATATTGGCGATGAAGCCGACGCCGCAGGAATCCTTTTCCAGGCTGGGGTCGTAGAGACCCTCGGCCGGCGGCCGCCAGCTATGCTCGCGCGCGGGCTCCGCCGGTTTCGAGGCAGAGGCCGCCGACAGTACATCCGTCACGATGTTTTCGCGCTCGAACTCCGACCCGCTCATCTCAGTCCTCTCAATAAGGCGAAGGGCCTCACCGTCATCGGCGCACCTTGGGCGTTTGCGGCACCCACCGGGCCACCGCTCATCCTCCGCGAGCCGCAATTTCAGAATTCAGGCCTGGGCGTTCAACGTCCCCGAGGAACGGCCTTGCCTTTATACTTCCGGGCGCCTGGGCACCCAACTTTCGTTGCAATCCCTGTGCCGGGTTTGCCTCACAATTGAGACAGTGATGCTGTCCTAACTCCGACCATGCCAAATTTTTTTCTATCACACAAGCGCGTGAGAGTCGCCGGTGGCATGTCGATCAGGGTGACGGTCGAGCCGCCCCGGATTTGAAGCAAACGCGCCGCGATCCGGCCCAAGGACCGCCGGATTCCGCGACGAGGTTGCTGCCTGACCAAAGAGCGAAAACGCTCGGGGCATGCGGGGCGTGACAGGAGCGATGGGCGATGAAGCCTTTTTCAGGATGGGTGATGTCGGCAGGGCTGGTTCTCATGGCCGGAGCCGCAAATGCTCAGATGTTGGCGCCATATGAAGCCGGCAGGTCGCCTTATGCGGCGGTGTCCGACATCGACGGTCCCTATGCGGCGATGCCGCCGGACGAAGCGCCGCCCCGCACCGGGCCGATGCTGCTGCCGGCACGGGAGGTCTACACGGTCGTCCGCGAGAACGGGTTTTCACCGCTTGGAATCCCGCAGCAGCGCGGTCTGTACTATACGATTGCCGTGATCGATCGCGGCGGCGCCGACGGCTGGCTGGTGATCGACGCCCGCGACGGGCGGATCGTCCGCCTGATGCGGGCGGACCGGATGGGCGACAATGGCAACGGCGAACTGACGCAACAATATGGTGCGGTCGGACCGCTGCCGCCGGTCAGCAACGTCAGAGGCGGGCCGCGGCCGCCGGCTTCGATCCCGAGAGTGGCGAGCCGCACGCCTTCGGTGCCGATCCCGAGAGCGGCGCCACTGCGCGCCGGTGAGCCGAAGTCGCTCGCCGCCAAACCCGCTCCCGAGCCGGCGCAGCCATCAGTGCCGGCGCAGCCATCCGAAGCAGCGCAGCCATCTCAGCCGCCGCAGCAATCCGCGGCCGTGCAGGTCAAACCGGCCGCGACGGAATCAACCCCGCAGGTTGCAGCCCCCGCGCCTGTCGAAGCAAAGCCTGCCGCGACGCCGATCCAGCCGACCCAGGAAATGCCGAAGGTGCAGGGGCTGGAGTAGGAGGACGCTGTAAATCTGTGCGTCGTCCTCGCGTTGACAAGGACGACGACAGGCAGGCGGCTATTCCCTGCGGCCGGCGGCCGCCAAAATCAGATCGGCGATCTCTTTGGGGTGCGATACCAGAGAGAGGTGACCTGCATCCAGTTCCACCGTGGTCGCATTCATGCGCTTTGCCAGGAATCGCTCCAGGTCAGGATTGATGGTCTGATCGAGTTTCGACACCGCATACCACGAAGGTTTCGAGCGCCAGGCCGCCGCTGTGGTTCGTCCACCGAACAACGAAGCCGCGGTCGGCTCCTGCACGGCATAAAGCACCTTTGCTTTCCCGGGCTCGACGCCATTTGCGAAATATTTGAGGAAGGACTCCTCGGACAATTTGGTGAAACCGTCATGTTCCTGGACGCCGGCACGTACCGGCCCGGGGGGAAACTTTCCGGAGAGCGCGACGAAGTCCTCTCCGGCGTCGGGGCCGCGCGCGGCAACGTAAACCAGCGCGGTGACCTTCGGATCAATCCCGGCCTCGCTGATGACGGTGCCGCCCCAGGAATGGGCAACCAGTACGGTGGGGCCATCCTGCAGCGCCAGGGCGCGGCGGGTCGCGGCGACGGAATCTTCCAGCGAGGTCAGCGGATTTTGCACGGCGGTGACTTTCAGGCCTGCGGCCTGAAGATAGGGAATAACCCCAGCCCAACTTGAGCCGTCGGCCCAGGCCCCGTGCACCAATACAACATTGTGCGCCTCAACCGGTGCGGTGGTTTGGGCGCGTGCCGCGAACGGGCTGAATACGCCCGCGAGTATTGTGACGGCGAACGCCATCGCGAGCCGAACTATCTTCATTGAACCAACTCCGTGATTTCTCTTTGTGTGCAGGTTTTTGTGTGAAGGTCTTGCTTCACAGGAGTTTCGACGGAGGGGCGGGCAACGTTACGGACATCACGGCTCTGTGTATCCACTTTTCCGGCGCCAAAAAAACGCCCCGGTCTCCCGGGGCGTTTTCGCATTCATGACCTTTACGCGAACAAACCGCTTAGGCGGCGGCCTTCTCGGCCGAGCCGTCGACGACTTGCGGAGCGGCGGCGTTGGTGGTCGTGATCGGAATGCTGCGGGGCTTCTTGGCCTCGGGGATCTCGCGAACCAGATCGACGTGAAGCAGGCCGTTCTCAAGCGAAGCGTTCTTCACCAGCACGAAATCGGCAAGCTGGAACGCCCGCTCGAAGGCGCGCCCGGCGATGCCGCGGTACAGCACCTCGGACTTGTCATTGCCATTTTCATTGGCGGATTTTTCACCCTTGATCGTCAGCGTGTTTTCCTTGGCGACGATCGAAAGCTCGCCCTGCGAGAAGCCGGAAACCGCGACGCTGATGCGGTAGCTGTTGTCGCCGGTGCGCTCGATATTGTAGGGCGGGTAGCCGGGGCTGCCGTCCGCTACGGCCCGGTCGAGCAGGGAAAAGAACCGGTCGAAGCCGACGGTGGAACGATAAAACGGGGTGAGATCGTAAGTGCGCATGGGTAGTCCTCCATTGAGCGACTGTTTGAATTAACCCGCCCGCCATCGGGCCGGGCTTTCGTCTGTGTGCAGCCTTGTGTTTCGAGTTCGAACCACTGGTAGCGGCCTGCACGAAGGTGATATGGGAGGAGACGCGGGGGCGTTCAAGAGGGCCGGAACGAGCCCCTTTTTTCACGCTTCCGTCCTTGATTTTCAGTGATTTTCACCTACCCGGTCCCGTCATGACGCTCGTCTCGATTCCCGCCAATCCAGTTCCTGAAGATGTCGTTTCCGGTACCATCACGACGCCGGACGGCGCGGAATTGCGTTTCGCGCGCTGGGCACCGCCGGCCAATCGCAAGGGCACCGTCTGCGTCTTCACCGGCCGGGCCGAGCAGATTGAAAAATATTTCGAGACCGTGCGGGACCTGCGCGACCGCGGCTTTGCGGTGGCGATGATCGACTGGCGCGGGCAGGGCCACTCGTCGCGGCGCCTGCGCGATCCGCGCAAGGGCTATGTCCGCGATTTCTCCGATTACGAGGTGGACGTCGAAACCTTCGTGCAGCAGGTGGTGCTGCCGGATTGCCCGCCGCCGCATTTCGCGCTGGCGCATTCGATGGGCGGGACGGTGATGTTGCGCGTCGCGCACGCCGGCAAGCGCTGGTTCGACCGCATGGTGCTGTCGGCGCCGATGATCGATCTTCCCGGCCGCCGCACGTCGTTTCTGCCGAGCGCAGCGCTGCGGGTGATGCGGCTCGCCGGGCAGGGCGGCCGGTACATTCCGGGCGGCAATGACCAACTGCTCGCAGCGTCGTCGTTCATCAACAATCCCCTGACCAGCGATCCCGTGCGTTACGCCCGCAATACCGCGATTCTCGAGGAAGACCCGACGCTGGGCATCGGCGCGCCGACGGTGGCCTGGGCCGATACCGCATTCACGGCGATGCGCGGCTTCCGCGCCTTCAGCTATCCATCGGAAATTCGCCAGCCGATCCTGATGCTGGCCGCCAGCAATGATGCCGTGGTTTCGACCGCGGCGATCGAGGAATTCGCCTATCATCTGCGCGCCGGCTCGCATCTGGTGATCGCCGGCGCGAAACACGAAATCCTGCAGGAGCAGGACCGCTACCGCGCGCAATTCTGGGCTGCGTTCGATGCATTCGTGCCGGGCACGCCGCTATTTGGGTGACGAGAATCCGCAGGCGTCAATCCGCCGGCGCGTGAAGGCGGCCCGAGCGGAACTCGGATCGGCGCAAAGCGACTGCAAAATGAGTGTCGCAGCACTCTTCAAACCGGCGGCCACGCCTAACCCGCGCCTAGGCCGAACGCTTGGAGGTCTCGACCAGCGTCAGTCTTCTCAAGGGTATGCCGGCCTTCAAAAGCCCGTCCCGGTAATGGGCGGTGTCCGCCGCCATTTTCCAGCGGAAATTCTTCAGATGCCGTTCGACGGTCAGGCCGGGATGATGGCTGAGCAGGACTTCGGCCGCCTTGGCCGCCTCATCGGTTCGTTCCAGTTGCGCGAGCGCCGCCGCCCGCACCGCGAGCACCTGAAGATGGTTGGGATTCGCATACAGGGCTTCACGGGCCCAGGACAGCGACGCATCATATTGCTTCAGCAAATAGTGGCTGAACGCGTTCAATGCCGCCCACTTGTATCTGGGATCGCTGTTGCCGCGCTGTACGGCGATTGAGAATAATTCGACGGCCTGTCGATGCTCGCCGCTCACGAGGTAGCAAATTCCAAGAACGCCGCGCGCGCCCATATCGTACGGGTTCAATTCGACCGCTCTCTTTCCGGCGCCCATCGCGTCGTCGTGATGGCCCTCCATCGCATGCAAATAGGCCAGAACCGAAAACGCGAACGACGAACGGGGATCGAGCCGTACGCTGCTCTCGGCGAGGTTCATTGCCTCGCGCCACAATCCGCTGGTGCTCTTCATCCATCCGTATTGCACGCTCTGCACCAGGATGGTGGCGAGATAGGCGTGTGCGATGGAAAGCCGCGGATCGAGCGCGATGGCCTCCCGCAACAGGGCAATCGAGGCTTCAAAATCCTTCTGTGTCTGCCGATAGTAATGCGAAAGCCCCCTCAGAAACCGGTCCCACGCGGTTAAATCGGTGGCCGACGAGCGGGTGGGAGCGGAAGCTTCCGCGCGAAATATCTCCGGGGCCAAGGCAGCGGACAGACTGGTGACGATTTCATCCTGCATGGCGAACAGATCGTCGATGTCCCTGTCATAGCGGCCGGTCCATAATTGCTCGCCATTTTCCGGAGCGATCAGTTCGGCGGTCACGCGCACCTTGGTTCCGGCCCGCCGTACCGAACCCAGGATCAGATATGTCGCGTCGATCTCGCGCGCGATCAGCCGCGTGTTCAGGCTCTTGCCTTTGAACGAGAAAGTCGAGCTTCGGCTCAGCACCCGATAAAACGACTGCAACGAAAGCGCGTGGATCAGGTCCTCGGTCAGTCCGTCGGAAAAATATTCGTCGGCACTGTCGCTGAGATTGGCGAAGGGAAGCACGCCCACAATCGCCGTTCGATATTGCGCCGGCAGGTTCGAAATGCCCTTGGAGTGCGTGCCGTGAATCTCGAAGCCGCCGGGCGTCCAGGTCCAGACATTGACCGGCTGGGCGATGTTCTTGAAACGGTGAGTGCCGGCGTCGACAAAAGTGGCGCTGAGGTGCTTGCTGGCCTCGCTGCAGGCCTTGGCCGAAATCGCGACGCCGCCGGGGACGGCGACGGTTTCGAGACGGGCGGCGATGTTGACATCGTCTCCGAATAAATCGTCTTCGTCGGCCATCACATCCCCCATGTGGACGCCGAGACGAAATTGCATGACGCGGTCCGCGGGGAGCTGGTTGTTCCGTTCGGCCATCAACGCCTGCATCTCGATCGCCGCCTCGATGGCGCCGACGATGCTGGGAAACTCCAGCATGAAACCATCGCCGGTGTTCTTCACGACCCGGCCACCGTGATTGAGAACGATCGGGTACATCGCGCTTCGATGGGCCTTGAACGCGGCATGGGTGCCTGCCTCGTCGGCGCCCATCAACCGCGAGTAGCCGGCGACATCAGCGCAGACTATGGCGGCTAGGCGTCTTTCCATCTCTTGAGCTCCTGAACCAGCGACGGACCACGGTAGGTGGTCGTGCTGAATGAATCCAACGATTTAAAGTAAACTGCCACCGGCGGAAACCAGCTCCGATGCAGAGGCAATTCAATCCGTCAGGATGGGCAGCCGCGGTATGCGGCCGATGGTCGCGACGGGCGGGTGTCCGTAAGGCTCTCTCTTAGGCGTCCGAGATGGCAAATACCTGACAAGCCGGCCGGAAAGGACGAAATCCCCGGGGAACCGGAACCGCTATCGCGCAGTTCCGGTGGCGTTCGATGCCTTCATGTTGGGCACGCCGCGGGTTGGGCAGTTGGTGCTGTCGTTGCCGGACTTCACCCGGCAATCCAGCGGATCAAAAGAATCTTGTTAAAAAGCGGTGGATGCCCCGATCAAGGCAGATCAAGTCCGGGCATGACGGCAGCTACGACGCCAGCACGTTATAAATCGCGCTCGCCACGAGATAGATCCCGAGCAGGATCATCGCGATCAGGAACCAGCGGCGAAAGGCTTCCGGCTGCATCCGCGAGCGCACCGCCTGTCCGATGAACATGCCGAGGAAGGCGCCGGCCATCGCTACCGCGCCCGGCAACGCGGTCGAGGCGGTCAGTAGTCCTGCGCTGGTGAGATTGAAGGCCAGCGCCATCGTTGCGACCGTGAAGAACACCCCGAGCGCCTGCACCAGTTCGTCCTTCTCCATGCCGATGGCCTGCATGTAGGGCATCGACGGGATCACCTGCACGCCGGTGGCGGCGGACACTACGCCGGTGGTCAGTCCAACGATCCCGCCGATCCACTTTTCATCGCGGCGGGTGACGTGCAAACTGAATTTGCTCAAGCCGACGATCGCATAGATCACCAGCAGCACCCCGAGAACGATGGTGCCGTAGCGCGCATAGGGGCCCGTCAGCATGCCGGCGTTCAGCCAGATGCCGACGACGGTGCCCGCCATCAGCGGCCACAGCCGCCGGATGATGTCGCGCAAATAAGGGCCGCCGAAGGTCTGCCAGATGTTGGTGATGATCGCGGGCACGATGACGATCGCAAGCGCATGCGCCGGCGGCATCGACACCGCCAGCAGGCCCATCGACACCGTCGGCAGGCCAAGCCCGATGACGCCCTTGATGAAGCCCGCAATCAGGAACGCCGCGGCGATCAGAAACAGGAGGGGTTCGAACATCCCGGCACATTGACCGATCGGCGCGATCGGCACAATCTGGAGGTTGCGGATCTAGCCTTCGGAGATGACGAAGGCACAGCCAGCGGAAACCGTCATGCGTTTCGATCTGGTCGACCTCCAGCTGTTTATCGCGGTGGCCGACGCGCGCAGCATCACGCAAGGCGCGCTCCGCGCCCATCTGGCGCTGGCCTCCGCCAGCGCGCGGATCAAGGGCCTCGAAGCAGCCCTCGGTGTGACCTTGCTCAAGCGCGGCCGCCGCGGCGTCGAGCTGACCGCGGCGGGCGAAAGCCTGCTCGATCATGCGCGAATCGTCATGCACCAAGTCGATGCGATGCGCGGCGATCTCGCGGCCTTCGCCAGCGGCGCCAAGGCCAGCGTCCATTTGCTCGCCAACACCTCTGGCCTGTCGGAGCATCTGCCGAAGGCGCTGGCGGCATTCCTGCGCGAACATCCCGACATCAACGTCGATATCGAGGAGCGCGAAAGCACCGATATCGCCGCGGCGATCGTGGCCGGCGCCGCCGATCTCGGCTTTGCCGCCGAGCATGCCTTGCCTGAACATGTCGAGCGATTTCTGTTCAGCGAGGACCGGCTGACGCTGGTGGCGGCGCGACGCGGCGCGTTTGCCGGCCGCCGCCAGATCGACTTCGGGGAGGTGACCGCGCACGATTTCGTCGGTCTGACGAGTTCGACCGCGCTGCAAAGCCACATCGCCAAACACGCCGCCAGCCTCGGCGCGCGCCTGAGATTTCGGGCACGCCTGAGGGATTTCGACGCCATCTGCCAGATGGTCGCGGCCGGCGTCGGCATCGCGGTCGTGCCGGAGGCAGCCGCGAGGCGTTGCGCGCGATCGATGCCCATCATGATGATCAAGATCCGCGATCCCTGGGCCAACCGCAGGCTCGCGATCTGCGCCCGCAGCTTCAAGACGCTGCCGCGGCCGGCCAAGCATTTGGTGGAATTTCTGCGCAAGATCGAGCGGTGATCCCGGCGCATTGGCCGTTCCGGCCATGGCAGCGGCCATGCCTTCGGCCAAGGCGAAGAGAGCCTCAACGATTTCCAGATTGTCGGCGTCGATACAACCCGGAATGATCGCCCGATGCGAAGACATGGCATCAGAAGACTTGGCATCAGAAGATTTGGCATCAGGAGATCGATATGCCCGACGTTCTGGCCGAAGTGAGGAGAGGGTGGCTGGCGGGCCGGGGATCGCAATTCCTCGACGCCATCCACGCCGGCATCGCCGAGGCGCTTCATACCCCGGAAGACGACAAGGTGCTGCGTCTGGTCGAACATCCGCCGGAGCATTTCGCCATCCCGGGATCGGCCGGAGAACGGTACACGCACATCGAAATCACCCTGTTCGCCGGCCGGACCCTGGCGGCCAGGCGCGCACTCTACAAGGCGATCGTCAGAAATCTCGAACCGTTCGGCGTGCCGCCGCAGGACGTGAAGATCATCCTGATCGAAGTATCCGCCGAAAGCGTCGGGATGCGCGGCGGCATCGCCGCCTGCGATCTCGATATCGGCTATGCGATAAAGGTGTAGCGCAGCGAAGGCGCCGAGCCGGCCAGTGCGCGAGAACCTTCGCAACCTCCGGATCGCGGTTAGCCGTTGAGCAATTTCAGCGCCGCCTCATGCACGCGGGGGTCGCCCGCGGCGATGATGCGGCCGCCGCTTTGGGCGGGCTTGCCGTCCCAGGTGGTGACGATGCCGCCGGCGCCGGTGACGATCGGAATCAGCGCCGCGATATCGTAGGGCTTCAGTTCGGTCTCGACCACAAGATCGAGGTGTCCGGCCGCGAGCATGCAGTAGGAATAGCAGTCGCCGCCATAGCGCGTCAGCCGCACCGCTTCTTCGATGCGGCCGAAGGCGGTGCGATCGGCATTGTTCATCAGCAGCGGACTGGTGGTGAACGACGTCGCCTCCTTCAGGGACGCGCAGCGTCGCACCGCCAGCCTCCGTTCACCCGACGGTCCCCGGTAATGCGCCGAGCCGCTGTCGCCGGAAAAGCGTTCGCCGATAAACGGCTGGTGCATCATCCCGAATACCGGCGTGCCCTTGTGCAGCAGCGCGATCAGCGTGCCCCAGATCGGAAAGCCCGAGATGAAGGATTTGGTACCGTCGATGGGATCCAGCACCCAGACATATTCGGCGTCCTCGCGCTCGCTGCCGAATTCCTCGCCGACAATGCCATGCTGCGGAAAATTCGCCTTGATCAGCCGCCGCATCACGGCTTCGGCGGCGCGGTCGGCTTCGGTCACCGGATCGAAATCGTGGCTGGTGCTCTTGTTGTCGATTGAGAGCGACGTTCGAAAGAACGGCAGGATGGTCTCGCCGGAGGAGGTCGCGAGGCGGCCGATGAAGGCGGTAAAATCGATGACCGTCACGGTTATTCCTTGGGCTCTGAGCGCGGGGAGAAGATGCTGTTCCTGCCTAGCCCAATCCTGCAAGTCGCGCACGGATAACGGACATGATCGGCGTCAGAACCCGGTATTTTTCAGCTTCGAATCTGCTTGCGAATCTGCTTGCGAAACGGTGCATTTCTTGACGGGTTCGTCGATCACGAATTCGAGAGCTTGGGGATAACGGTGCGGCGCTACAGCCGATCGAATCGATAGTCGATCTCCAAGTATTTGAAATAACGTTAAAAATACGCCTGGATTGAGCTTTTGGCAGATGCCGGCCCGCGATGAATTTTGCACCGGAAATGATGCAAAGGCCCTTGCTTTTTGTGCAGCGCGGTCGCATATTGTTGCGGTGCGGTAGCGCCTCGCGCTATCGCTGCCCTCCTTGGGCGTTTCCTCCCTAGACTTGGGCCGCTTGCCAACGCAAGCGGCCCTTTTTTCTTAAGCCTGTCATCCTTCCCGCACCTGTCATTCTTGCTTTATTCTCTATTCGAGCCTGTCATTTTTTCGTTCGTTCGCCGTCACGCCGGGTTCACGCCAAAACGCGTCCTGAAATTTTCAGATCTGGAATTTTGCGATTCCGGTTTTCGTCCCGCGGCACGATGACAAGGATCTATTTTTTTCTATTCGGCGGCGGCCTGGAACGGCCCGAGATCGCCGAACGGCACGGCGGCCAGCGCCTCGGCCAGTGCTCCGAAATCCGCGGCCACCTGTGCGAATCTGGGTCCGCGTTCGCGCCGCCGTTCGTCCATATAGATCGCACGGTTGAGTTCGAGCTGGATGGTATGCAGTCCGGATGCCGGGTTGCCGTAATGCTCGGTGATGAACCCGCCGGCATAGGGCTTGTTGCGTCCGACCGAATAACCCAGCGCGCGCATGGTTTCCTCGACCATGTCGGGAAGCAGGGCAGCGCAACTGGTGCCGTAGCGGTCGCCAATTACCACATCCGGCCGCCGTGGCTCGTCACGCGACACGCCGATCGAGGGCATCGAATGGCAATCGACCACGACCACCGTTCCGAACGCCTGATGTACCTTGTTGATCAGCCGGCGCAGCGCGCGGTGATAGGGCTTGTAAAGTGCCTCGATCCTGCCGAGCGCGTCGTCGACGGAAAGCCGTTCGCGGTAGATCTCCTGGCCGTCGCCGACCACGCGCGGGATGGTGCCGAGGCCGCCGGCCACCCGCATCGATCGGGTATTGGCGAAGCTCGGCAATCGTCCAGTGAACATCCGCGGGTCAAGTTCATAAGGCTCCCGGTTCACGTCGACATAGGAGCGGGGGAAGTTGACCCGCACCGTCGGAAAACCGCGATCGCTCAAATCCCCGATCAACTCGTCCATGAACGAATCCTCGGAGCGGCGCAGCGCGACCAGATCGATGCGCGACGCGTTGAGGAATTCGTCCGGATAGATCGAGCCCGAGTGCGGAGAGTTGAAGATGATCGGCGCCCGCCACGCGGCCGGCTCCACGATCTCGAACGGAGGCGACAGTTCGCCATCAAACTGGGTCATCGTCGGGCGCCGTCCCTGGAATCCGCGGTTCTGGACATCTTGAGTTCTGCCAGAAAAACGGAGGTTTTATGAGAACCATTCTCGGTAATCGCAACCGTTCTGCCAAGCAAAAAAACTGCTAAACCACCTGGAATGCGTCTTGCGAACCGAAAATGCAGCTTTCGAACCTAAAAGGCCTTGGGTTCATTGATTTGACGTGCATTCCAGTACAGAAATAGCCCCGCAAGCCGCCGACCGCGCCCGGTCATCTTTCACCTGAAATTTACCCTCTGCGGGCTTAGTGAACGGATTGATCCTCTCATTGGGATTCGACGACCAACCGCCATGCATAAAATCCTCCTCGCCGAAGACGACAACGACATGCGCCGCTTCCTGGTCAAGGCGCTGGAAAACGCCGGTTTTCAGGTCTCATCCCACGACAACGGCCTGTCGGCCTATCAGCGGTTGCGCGAGGAGCCGTTTGAAATGCTTCTCACCGACATCGTGATGCCCGAAATGGACGGCATCGAGCTGGCGCGCCGCGCCTCCGAACTCGACCCCGACATCAAGATCATGTTCATCACCGGTTTTGCCGCGGTGGCGCTGAATTCGGATTCGGAAGCCCCCAAGAATGCCAAGGTGCTGTCGAAGCCGGTCCATCTTCGCGAATTGGTCAGCGAAGTGAACAAGATGCTGGCAGCCTGATTCGCTGCTCAAATTCTTGGCCGGATTCCTGCAAAAATCCGGGCAAGTTTCTGGCCGTCCTTCGGGTCTGGCGTCCTTGCCTGCCCGCTTTGGAGCCGTTATACGGACCCAACCCGTCACCTTAAGGTCTTAGGGCGCGTAGCTCAGCGGGAGAGCACCTCGTTGACATCGAGGGGGTCACAGGTTCGATCCCTGTCGCGCCCACCATCCAGTCCCATCGCACCGGGTATTTTTCTGTCAGGTTCAGATAGGCGTCAGCCTCACGCTGCAAGGGAAGCGATGAAGGCTTCGACCTCTGCGACCAGGCGGGACGATGTCGAAAAAAGCCGAGCTGTTCGTCTATCGGTTCAACTCATTCATCATCATCCCCTAACTTGTTCAAATCCTCTCCCTTGAGGGTGCTTCTCAGGATCTCATGCCAAATCAGTTTGGCTTCCTTCTTGGAAATGGGTTCATCGTTGGTCCTGAGATGAAACACCAGATCATAGGGGGTGGTGATATTTCGGCTGGCGGATGTCCAGGCGATGACCGTGAATTTGTCCAGATTTGGATCAAGCTTGGCTGGGGACGTGCTGACATTCACATCTGAGGATCTCTTGGTTCCATTGCGAATAGCCATTACAGCCTGACCGATCCGATTCTCGTCCCCCTGCAACGTAAATTGTACCGTTCCCTCGTTGGTGTTCCGCGCTGAACCTGCGAGGTTGTACTCGATGGCCTGCTTAAGAATCATGGCGCGGAAACCCACCTTTTGAACGTTGCCGCTGACAATGCCCGAAATAGCCTGGGACTCAGGACCGGCGGCGCTAGCGATTGGCAACGCGGATCCGCTCGCGAGAACAGCGGCAAGCAAAAGCGCAACACGATATTTTGCAGTTCTCATACGGTCCTCCTCTTGTTTTGGGACGTTGGCGCGTTGAAGCGACATGTCGCAGGAGAGCTTGGTCGGTCATCATCCCAGCGCCAGTCGCAGTCCTGCCTCAATGAAATCCTTGTCGCCTGGATTCCACACCGTCATATGCCCCCAGATGGAGGGAATGACGCGACAAATGGCGTTTGGTATGTTGCTCGCCTCAAATTCGCTGTCGGCGGGGGGAAAGTATCGATCATGCTCGCCCGGCATGATAACGGTGCGCGCCTTGATCGATTTGAGCGCCGCGACGAAGTCGCCGCCAAAGGTAGGGTTATCCGACACATCCCCGTCATCCCAGGTACGCAACAAGGTCAGAAGATCGTTGGCATCGGAATGGATGAACGCGTGCTCCCAGAAATTGATCACGAATTCCTCTGACGTCGAGGCGCCGAACTGGCGATAGCCCTCAGTGCGGAAGAACGGTTCGGAGAAGCCCCAACCGGCATAAATCGCGGCGAATGCCTTGAGGCCGGCCAGCGGCGGGCGCGTGTAAAATCCTTCCGCAAAAACCGGATCGAGCATCAGCGCCCGGCGCAGCGCCAGCAGGAACACCTTGTTGTAGTTGGCGGTCCGTGCCGAGCAGCACATCGGCGCAATCGCTTCCATCATGTTCGGATATTGCACGCCCCACTGGAAGGCCTGGCATCCCCCCATCGACCACCCGGCCACGAGTTTGATGCGGTCGACTCCGAGGTGTTCGGTCAGCAGCATGTGCTGCAGCCGGACGTTGTCGAACAGCGTCACACGCGGGAATCGGGCGGCGTTGAACGGCGCCTCCGTGTTGCTCGGCGACGACGAGACCCCGCCGGACATCAAATTGGTGAGCACGACAAAATGCTTGTCCGGATCGATGGCCCGACCCTGTCCGACCAGGCACAGTTCCGACTCTCGATGCGTGCCCGAATACCAGGATGGGATGACCACCACATTGTCCCGACTGGGCGAAAGACGGCCCAGCGCCTTGTAGGCAAGGCGGGCGACCGGCAATGCGCTACCCTTTTGCAAGGTGAAGTTGGGGGCTTCGAAAACCTCAAAGTCGTTCATCGCCAGACTACCTCCGAAATCCAAATGGCGTGCTTCTCATGCCATCATAGCTACGGATGGCGCGGGCTGCCACCTCGGCAGTTGCCTGGCTGTCCCCTGATCGGGGCCGCGACCGGTCTTTGCGGAAATCCACTGGCCGCCGCCATGCGAACGCCTCGTCGGCAAGTCCGACGAGGCGATGGCACTCGCGGTCTGGGGCAATCTCGGTCGATCAGCGCAACGTCAGGATACGCACGCGGGATGGCAGGTCGACAAACGACTACTCCGTCACCATCTGCCCGGAACCGCCAAGCTCGGCCGGAAAATCCTTCAGCTTCGGCAGACCATCCCGCATCGGCAGTACGGTTTCGGCATAATTGACGTGGACGCCAGGTGTGAACTCAAGCGTCGGAATGGTCGACACGAAGACATCGACGAGGCCGATCGGCGGATGATTGGTCATCAGGTGGCCGCCGCATTTCGCGCAATATTTGCGCTGGCTCAGCTCCGTCTTCTGAAATGTCGCAACATGTTCGGCTCCGGCCACGATCCGCACTGCCTCCGGCTTCCAGAGGCTGAAGGCGTTCACGGGCCCTCCGGACCAGGAACGGCAGGAGCGGCAATGACAGTAGCCCATGGCCTCCGGGGGGCCCATGACCTCCAGTTCAACGGCGCCGCAGAAGCAATTTCCAAGATGGGGCATGGTGTTTCCTTTCAGGGTTATCGGTGTCGGCCAGCAGGCCATTTCAGAACAGGTCCGACGGCAACGGCGTCGAATCCGGTTAGCGCGGCTCACATTCGCGGTTCACGGCGGCCGAAGAATATCTTCGGGCGCCAACGGCATTGATATTGATCATGACCATCTCAACGCCTGGTCAGGTAACGCCAGGGCAGCAACATCGACACGCGCTCCCTGTAGCGGCGATATTCGTCTCCGAATGTCTCGACCAGGTCGCGTTCTTCGAGGAAAATGCCGACGAAGATATAGGCCGTGGTCACTGCGGCGAACAACAAATGCCCCGCGCTCATCGTGGGCGCCGCCCAAAACGCGATGACAAAGCCGAGATAGATCGGATGCCGTACGAATTTGTAATACAGAGGCGTCCGGAAACGCGGTGTCGGCGTCTCGACGCCGGAGAGATTGTTGGCGACCTGGTGCAATCCAAACAGCTCGAAATGATTGATCAGGAAAGTGCTGCTCAACACGACCAACCAGCCTCCGAATGACAGGGCCGTGATCGTCACCGCCATTTCCGGCTCCTCGATATGCCAAAGAATTTCAGGCATCGGACGCCACTGCCAGAACAGCAGGATGAGCGTCAGGCTCGCGAACAGCACATAGGTGCTGCGCTCTACGGGCTTGGGCACATATCGCGTCCACCATTGCTTGAATTGCTTGCGCGCCATCAGACTGTGCTGCACGGCGAACAGGGTCATCAGCAAAAGATTGATGGTGAGCGCTTGAGCGATCGACGAGCTCGGGCCGTCATCGATCGTCTTTGGCACCACGAGGCCTGTCACGAAGCCGACAGCATAGAGAAATGCGGCGAAAAACACCAAATAGGCGACAAACCCGTAAAGAAATGCGGTGAATCTGAATATTCGATTTCCCGATAAGTCGGGGCTAATGGCTTGAACTCGGTCATAATCGTCTCCGGTTTGGGCAATAAAGGGGATCGCGACAAACCGTCGCGACGCCCGAAGCATGCCTTGAACGCGGCGGCGAGACTTTGCCCGGCGCTTGATTTATCCCTGAGACGAACTTGATTATTTCTTGAGACCGCCGGTCGGAGCATTCATGCAGGTCACATTTGACGATCACACGCTTGATACCGAGCGCCGCGAGTTGCTCCGCGGCGGAGCCGTGATTGCCGTGCAGCCGCAAGAGTTCGATCTCTTGGTCTATTTGGTGCAGAACCGGGAGCACGTCGTCAGCAAGGATGATCTCATCGCCCTGGTCTGGCAGGGCCGGATCGTGTCGGACTCGACCCTCACCAGCCGGATCAATGCCGCGCGTTCAGCCATCGGCGATAGCGGCAAGGACCAGAAGTTGATCCGGACAATTCCGCGAAAGGGCGTTCGCTTCGTTGGCAGTGTGATTGAGGAACTTCGCGCCCCTCAACCAGCCGCCGCGCCGGTGCAGGAAAGCCGGACGCGCCCAGCTTCGCCATTGTCCGAACGGCCGGCGATCGCTGTGCTCCCTTTCACCAACATGAGCGGCCAGCCGGAACAGGAATACTTTTCCGACGGTATCAGTGAGGACATCATCACCGCCCTGTCCAAGTTGCGCTGGTTCTTCGTGATCGCACGGAACTCTTCCTTCACCTACAAGGGCAACGCCGTCCATTTGAAGCAGGTCGCCGAGGAACTTGGCGTGCGTTACGTCGTCGAGGGCAGCGTGCGGAAGGATGGCGACCTCGTGCGCATCACAGCGCAACTGATCGACACGACGACAGGAAGCCACGTCTGGGCGGAGCATTATGACCGCGATCTCACCGACGTTTTCGCGGTTCAGGACGAGATCACCGATGCCATCGTCGCCACCATCGAGCCAAAGATCTATGTCGCGGAAAACTTCCGTGCCCGGCGCAAGCCACCGAATAGCCTGGATGCGTGGGATCTGGTGATGCGGGACTGGTATGGCGGGACAAATCGAGGCTGCCGCGGCAGCTCTGAAAGAGCTGCGCCGCGCGCAACCGAATATCTCGCTTGCCTGGATCGCCAATCAATTGCCGTGGAAGTTGGACTCGGACCGCGAGCATTACCTGGAGGCTTTCCGCCGGGCCGGCTTGGACTAACTGCAGGTCAGCCCGGCGCCGGGCCGCGGCCCGGCGCGCCAACGCGATCATCGATCGATGCGCTGCTGCCGCGCTCGTGTTTTCGCAGCCTCCTCGAGACCGTAATCGATCTCACCGCGGCAGATACCGATGTCCTTCAGCTCCCGGTCACTGAACAAGCACAACGCGGCGAGCTGCGCCTGACGTTCGTGCCGCGCAATTGCCGCAACAGCCAGGCGATCGGCGAGGCGGCCTAGCCACATCAGAAAACTGCGAATACTGCTCCGGTTTCGTGATGTGGCCAGCGGGTGGTGGGGGATATTGCTGAGCATAGTCATGTCGGGGTCCTTTCGGAAAATTGGGGCTTGATTGCTGGCCCAATTCCTAACCGTTGCGGCGGACCAAGACTTTCAGGGATTTGCGATTTTCTATCCGGATGGGCTTGAGATGTGCTTGAGACGAACGCGCCTTTGTGGATGCGCCGCCGTCATCCATGCACATCCGCGAAGTGGCATCCGCGTGCCGATGGCTGCGGATGTGGTGTTGCAGCCGCGGCGGCGTGCTGCTCCAGCGTTCGCGCCACCTCTTCCGCGTGAGTTGAAATCATGAAATGGGCTGCCCCGCCGATGGTAACGGCCGAGGCTTTGGTGCATTGAGCCAGCAGCTGGTTGGTTCGCTGAACGGCCGGATGGCTGTTCTCGCCCCACAGCACGAGGACGGGGATGTCGATTTTTGCCAGCGAAGGCCGCGTTAGCCGGAAGCCATACCCGCTTGCCCAATCCAGAATGTTGGTCGCCGTGGTCCCGATGGCGTAGTCGCGAACGCGCTGCGGCCAACCGGAAAACGTGCCCGCGCCGCCGTAAAAATCAATCATCTGCTGGATCGCGTTGCGGTCCCCCGCCTGGAACATGCTGAAGTAAATGTCGGTCATTTCGCGAAAAGACCGATACTGCGAGTACTCTCCCATCTGCCTCAATATTTCCGGCGCGGGAGCCTCAAGGATCGCCAGACTAAGCAATGGCACCCTGTTCCGGAGTGCGACGGCAAGCGCGCTGAGGCCGCCGAATGAGTGGCCGACGAGGTGCACGGGACAAGCCGCGCGCCGAACGACCAACTCAAGAATTTCGGCTTCATGACTGATGTCGCTATCGACGAGCGTACGGCGCTCGGTCGTCCCTCCGTAGCCGAGCAGGCTCGTCGTCACGCATCGGAAGCGGTTCTGCCAATGGGAGATGACTGGCCGCCACGCGGCGCCGGTGCTGCAGGATCCCGGCACAAGCACGATGGTTGGCCCCTGACCGCTTTCGTCGTAGTCAATATTTCCGCGCCTGTCTTCGATCATGATATTTCCAATCTTTCGCTCGTTACGGCATCGGTCGCGTCGTGCCAGAGGCGACAGCCGGATGGCTGAACAGCCATTCGGCGTTCCGCCATCCGCGTCGTTCTCTCTTAGCGAGATGAATGCGTTCAGCGTTTGGTGATGATGATTTCCAGATATTCGCCTGGAACGATCATTGTGCCATCGGCCGCGGCATTCATGCGGCCGATCAACGCCAGCAGATCATGGCGGAGCCCCTGCCGATTTGTTTCGTCGAGTGCTGCAAAGGCTTTCAGCATCGGGCCGTAATAATTCCTGAATATCTCCAGGAAATGCTCGGGCGAGCGATAGCGGAACGCGAAATGCCGACGCTCGGCCTTGATCGACGTGGCCCTCGCCCCAAACATCTCGGTGATCCGCGACGGCGTGCCCCAAAGTGCGGGTGACTTCGCGCCTGCTGGCGGCGGTAGGTACTTGCCCAGCGTCTTGAAAAGCTGACCGATGAAACCTTCCGGCGTCCAGTTGGCCAGGCCTATCTTGCCCCCGCTCTTGCAAACCCGCAGCAACTCGGTGGCTGCTCTATCCTGGTCGGGCGTGAACATGACGCCGAAGGTCGAGACCACGATGTCGAAAGCGGTATCGGCAAACGGTAATGCCTCTGCATCCGCCACCTTAAACTCGACTAGCAGACCTTCGGCTTTCGCACGAAGTTGTCCGCGTTCAAGAAGGCTCGGCACGTAGTCCGTAGACACGACATCGCACCAGCGACGCGCGGCGGCCAAGCTAGCATTTCCATTTCCGGCCGCGACATCCAGAACCTTCTGTCCTGGCCTTATATCGAGTGCTTCGCACAGCTCCTCACCGACAATCTGCAATGTCGTACCCACGATGGCGTAGTCTCCTGATGACCAGGCGGCATGTTGCTTGGTCTTGAGTTCCGCCAGGCCGTGAATCGTGTCTGTGTCCGGCGCCGCTAGGGGCTTGGCTGCGGAATGTGTCATGTTCGCTCCTGTTTTGGGTGAATCGAGTGGTCGATGATGCCGGGGCCGCGACGAAATGACTTTGTCCTGCGCTTGACTCTGAGCTTGAGGCAGCCTTGATTATTCCTTGAGGCGCGCAGCGCTGATTTGAGGCACGACGTGCGATTTGTCTTTGCTGATCACAGGCTCGATACCGACCGGCGTGAGCTGCGCCGCGGTTCGCAGCCCGTTGCCGTCGAACCGCAGGTATTCGACCTGCTGGTCTATTTGTTGCAGAATCGCGATCGCGTCGTTAGCAAGGATGATCTCATTGCTTCGGTGTGGAAGGGGCGCATCGTATCGGAATCGACGCTGACCAGCCGCATCAACGCCACGCGAACGGCGATCGGTGACAATGGCAAGCAACAGAAGCTGATCCGTACCGTCGCGCGCAAGGGCCTTCGCTTCATCGGAATTGTGCACGAGGAGCCAGCCGGCGTTGAACGGGTGCGGCTCTCCGATCCGGCTGACGAAGTCCATCCCCAGCCAATCTCTTTACCGCTGTCCGAACGGCCCGCCATCGCGGTGCTGCCCTTCACCAACATGAGCGACGAACCGGAGCAGGAGTATTTTTCCGACGGCATCAGCGAGGACATCATCACCGCGCTTTCCAAGTTGCGCTGGTTCCTGGTGATTGCGCGCAACTCTTCCTTTGTCTACAAGGGCAAGGCTGTCCACCTGAAGCAGGTCGCCGAGGAGCTTGGCGTCGGTTATGTGGTCCAGGGCAGCGTGCGCAGGAGCGGCGAGCAGTTGCGTATCACGGCGCAGCTCAACGACGTCACGACCGGCAGCCACATCTGGGCCGAGCGCTACGATCGCAACCTCACGGATGTGTTTGCCGTGCAAGACGGCATAACCGAGTCCATCGTTGCCGCGATCGAACCGCAGCTCTATGCTGCGGAAAGCTTTCGCGCGCGTCGCAAACTGCCGGATAGCATGGATGCCTGGGATCTGGTAATGCGGGCATTATCGTATTACTGGCGCGTGACACGGCAGGACAATGTCGTTGCACAGGCCCTGCTTGAGAAAGCGATTGCAATCGACCCGAATTACGGCCAGGCGCTCGGCGTTCTCGCCACCAGCCAGACCTTTGGCGCCCATATGGGTTGGGCCGACATGGCGACGACGATACCGATTGCCGAGCGTGCGGCGTTGGCCGCGATATTGGCTGACAGCGAGGATCCCTGGGCGCATCACGCATTGGGCTGCGTTTATCTGTTCACACGGCGCTTTGACGATTTGCTGGCCGAATTTGAATTGGCGCTGCAGCTAAATCCAAGTTTTTCCCTGGCGCAAGGTTACTACGGGTTGGCGTTGTCGTATTGCGGGCGCTGGGAGGAAGCCGACCTCGCCGCTCAGCGCGCGCTGCGGTTGAGCCCACGCGATCCGTTTTCAGCGATTTATTGCGGCATCGCCGCCTATGCTCAGTTCGTCGGGCACAACTACCACGAGGCCATGCGTTTTTCCCGCGAAGCCATCCGGCAACGAAGCGATTTCGTCGGCGCCCACCGCGTGCTGACGGCCGCCGCGGGCATGGCCGGGCATACAGAAGCAAGTTCCGTTGCCCTGCAGGAGCTCCGCCGGGCCCAGCCAAATATTTCGCTGGCGTGGATTGCAACCGAAATGCCGATGGGGCGCGATATTGACAAGGAGCACTATCTTGAAGGGCTGCGCCGCGCGGGATTGAAATAGAGCCAAGATTCAAAGGCTGAAATATAACTTCGTTTCAACGAGTTGATGGTGCACCCAAGGAGACCGGACCGCACGTCCACCAGCGAAAAGCGTGCGAAAACCTGATGATTAGCTAACCCGCAGCCTGCCCAGCCAGCCTTTCGGCACGGCGTCCGCTTGGTCAGACTAGCCCAAGCCAGCGCGACGGAAACCTTCCAAGTAGCGCTCCCGGTGCGCGTCCTGCTTGATCGGTACTTGGTTCACGATCCAAGCAAGCGAAATATTGGGTTGCGCGCGGCGAAGCTCCTGGAGGGCGGCCATGGCGACCTCGACTTGACCTGCCATGCCGGCGGCAGCGGTGAGGACACGATGGGCGCCGGCGTAATCTCCGCGCAAGCGGATGGCGATGCGCGCCAGCCGTATCGCCTCATCGTAATTGTGACCGATGAACTGTGCCAGGGAGGCCGAGCCGTAACAAAGCGCCGAGAACGGATCGCGCGGGCTCAGCCGTAGCGCGCGGCGGGCAGCCTCGTCGCCTTCTTGCCATTGCCCGCAAAAGGTCAGTGCGGTTGCATAGTAGTTTTGGGCTTGAAGGAAATTGGGATTGAGACGCAATGCCAACTTGAATTCGGCCAGGGAGCTCTCGAAGCGTCGCGTAATCAGATAGACGCCGCCAAGCGCATGATGCGCCCATGGGTCTTCGCTGTCGGCAACGACGGCCGCTAGCGCAGCGGGTTCGGCGATCTGCACCGCCTTAGTCAGATCCGTCCACCCCATATGAGCGCCGAAAGTATTGCTGTCGGCAAGCAGACTGAGCGCCTGGCAGTAATTCGGATCGATCGCAATGGCTTTTTCCAATAGCGCCTGCGTGACCGTGTTGTCCTGCCGCGTCACCCGCCAGTAGTGCGACAGCGCCCGCATCACGAGGTCCCAAGCGTCAAGGCTGTCCGGCGGTTTGCGTTGGGCGCGAAAATTCTCCGCCGCATAGAGTTGCGGCTCAATCGCTGCGACGATCAATTCAGTGATATCGTCCTGGACGGCGAAAACGTCAGCAAGATCCCGGTCGTAGCGCTCCGCCCAGATATGGCTGCCGGTAGAGACATCGTTTAGCTGCGCCGTAATGCGGACGCGCTCACCGCTCTTGCGCACGCTGCCCTCGAGCACGTAGCCGACGCCGAGTTCTTCGGCAATTTGCTTCATGTGCACGGCTTTGCCCTTGTAGGTAAAGGACGAGTTGCGCGCGATCACGAAGAACCAGCGCAGCTTGGACAATGCGGTAATGATGTCCTCGCTGATTCCGTCGGAAAAATATTCCTGCTCCCGATCGCCGCTCATGTTGGTGAAAGGAAGGACTGCAATCGCCGGCCCGTCGGGCTGCGGCAGGCCAAGCTGCGACGACCCGACATGGTCTGAAGTTCCGGCGGCAGTGTGCTCGGCGCCGGCGCTCATCAACTGCGTGCCTACCGAGCCAATGAATCGAAAGCCTTTGCGAGGGACCGTCCTGATGAGCTTTTGGCCGGAGCCGCTATCACCGATCGCCTTTCGCGCGGCGTTAATACGACTGGTCAGCGTCGATTCCGAGACAATCCGGCCGCTCCAGATTTTATCGAGAAGGTCGTGCTTGCTGACCACGCGATCACGATTTTCGAGCAGGTATACCAGGAGGTCAAAGACCTGCGGCTCGACTGGCACCCCCCGGCGGTCATGACTTAGTTCGCGTCGATCCGTATCAAGTATATGATTTGAAAAGATAAATTGCACGTCAAACTCTGAATATAGCGAAATGAACAAGCTGATCTAAAGCCAAAATCAAGTCGACCCCAGTATATTGAGTAAGTCGACAGGCATATTCGGTTCATCGCAGCCGCCCACCGAGGTGCAGGCCCCGGGGCCTGACGGTGCAGAAGAAATTCTCCGCAGTGCTGCAGTTCATCGTGCTCTACAACCAGAACGGTGAGCTGATGCCGTATGTGACGTTTCAGCGGATGCGCGAAGGCGTGAAGCGGCGTTTCGGCGGATCGGGCGAGAAACCGCATCCGTCCGTGAGTCCGTCGGCGACCAAAATCTGAAACCGTGGCGGTTCATTCCTCAGCCGGACCATATCCAGCCATCCGGGACCGGACATTCTCGATCTCGGCCTTTGACAGCAACGGCGGCGTGCCAAGCTGAAGGCAGCCGTGATATTGCCGTGCCAGGGTCTCGACTTCGACCGCAAGCCACATCGCCTTTGCGAGCGACGGTCCGATGGCGATCATTCCATGATGCGCCAACAGGCAAGCCAGCCGGTCTTCGAGGGCTTTAACCGCGTGCTGTGACAGTTCGCTGGTGCCGAACGTCGCATAGGGCGCGCAGCGGATGCTGTCGCCGCCGGCGGCCGCGATCATGTAGTGGACCGCCGGAATATCCCGACCCGTGATGGCCAATGTCGTCGCATAGGGCGGGTGAGCGTGAACGACGGCGTTCACTTCGGGCCGGGCTTTGAGGATATCCAGATGAAAACGCCATTCGCTCGATGGGCGCTGGCCGGGATCGAACGAGCCGTCAAAGCCCATGAACACGATCTGTTCGGGCTGCATGGTCTCATAGGGCACGCTGGTCGGCGTCACCAGCATTCCGTCGTGATGGCGCAGGCTGATATTTCCGGACGTCCCCTGATTGATCCCCAATGCGTTCATGCGCAAACAGGCGTCGATGATGGACTGGCGCTTTTCCCGGTCGTTTGCCGCTGGCATCCATTGTCCTTATATTCGCGCGCAAGGAAACGTCGGCTTGGCTGACCGACACGGCGCCGGTGCCAGTTAATCAGATGCTTAAGCCGTTAGAAAGCACCGCGCATATGTTGAATGCACGCAGGATGATGCGGGAGAAGTTATGACAACTGCCGTGCTTGGCATTATCGGTGGATCCGGCATTTACGATCTGCCGGGGCTCGAAAACGTGCGCGACGAGGTGATCGCGAGCCCGTGGGGCGAGCCCTCGGCGCCGCTTCGGCACGGAACCATCGCAGGTCTGCCGATCGTGTTTCTGCCGCGCCATGATAAAGGCCACCGGCTTTCGCCGTCCGATATCAATTACCGCGCCAATATCGACGTGCTCAAGCGCGCCGGCGTCACCGACCTGATTTCGCTGTCGGCCTGCGGGTCTTTCAAGGAGGAGCTGCCGCCCGGAACCTTTGTGCTGGTGGACCAGTTCGTGGATCGCACCTACAAGCGCGAAAGTTCGTTCTTCGGCAAAGGCTGCGTCGCCCATGTGTCGATGGCCCATCCGGCGTCGCCGCGGTTGCGCATCCACCTCGCCGCGGCCGCCGAAGCCGAGGGCATCGCGGTGGCGCGCGGCGGCACCTATGTCTGCATCGAGGGCCCGCAGTTCTCCAGCTACGCCGAGAGCATGACCTACAAGGATCTCGGTTATTCCGTGATCGGCATGACCAACATGCCGGAGGCCAAGCTCGCCCGCGAGGCCGAGATTTGCTACGCGAGTGCAGCGATGGTGACCGATTTCGATTGCTGGCATCCTGACCATGACGCGGTCACGGTGCAGGACATCATCCGGGTATTGAACTCGAACGCGGAGAAGGCGAGGGGCCTGGTTTTGCGTCTGGCCCGGGATTTTCCGCGCCAGCATGAGCCATGTCCGATCGGCTCGGACCGCGCGCTCGACACCGCTCTGATCACCGCGCCGGAAGCGCGCGATCCGGAGCTGTTGAAGAAGCTCGACGCGGTGGCTGGACGGGTGTTGCGGTCGTGAAGGTCGACGGCAGACATTTCCGCAGCATCTGGCTCGAGCAGGACGGCTGGTCGGTCGGCGCGGTCGACCAGAGGCGGTTGCCGCATGATTTCATCATGGCCCGGATCGCGAGCTGCGAGGACGCTGCCGATGCGATCCGCTCGATGCTGGTGCGCGGCGCTCCCTTGATCGGCGCCACCGCCGCTTACGGAATCGCCCTGGCGATGCGGGTCGACGGCTGCGATGCGGCGCTCGATCGGGCCTACAACACCTTGATCGCAACGCGACCGACGGCGATCAACCTGAAATGGGCGCTCGACGAGATGCGCGGAATGCTGCGGCCGCTGCCGCCGTCGGCGCGCACCGAGGCGGCCTACGCCCGCGCCGGCGAAATCGCCGAGCAGGACATCGCCATCAACAAAAGCATCGGCGAGCACGGCGTGGCGCTGATCGAGGCGATCAAGGCGACCAAGCGGCCGGGCGAGCGGGTCAACGTGCTGACCCATTGCAACGCCGGCTGGCTGGCAACCGTCGATTGGGGCACGGCGACGGCTCCGATCTATTCGGCACACGATCGAGGTATCGACATTCACGTTTGGGTCGACGAGACACGACCCCGCAATCAGGGTGCGTCGTTGACCGCCTGGGAGCTCGGCCATCACGGTGTTGCGCATACGGTGATCGCCGACAATACCGGCGGTCATCTGATGCAGCACGGGATGGTGGATCTGGTTCTGGTCGGCGCCGACCGTGTCGCGGTCAGCGGCGATGTCTGCAACAAGATCGGAACCTACCTCAAGGCGCTCGCGGCGCACGACAATGGCGTGCCGTTCTATGTCGCGCTGCCGTCGCCGACCATCGACTTCGGCATCGACGACGGTATCGGTCAGATTCCGATCGAGCAGCGTTCCGCCGATGAAGTGACCATGATCACCGGACGGACGGCGGACGGGCGGATGGAGACGGTGCGGGTGGTCCCGGAGGGATCGGCGGTCGCCAATTACAGTTTCGACGTGACGCCGGCAAGGTTAGTGACCGGGTTGATCACCGAGCGCGGCGTGCTGCAGCCCGATCGCGCTGCGCTGTCGGGCGCCTTTCCCGAACGGCTCGCACGCCCTTAAGGGGTTTTCGCCGTTCCCGATCGGATGCTCGCAATTGTTGGGGCCTGATCCGCAAAGAAGAAAGGGAAGATCGCCGATGATTACTGCCATTGTTCTCTATGACCTGCCCGAAACGATCGGGCTCGAGGAGTGCCGCGAGCATTTCACCAGGATCGCGCCGGATTTCCTGAAAGCCCCCGGCTTCGTCCGCAAGCAGTTCATCTGCCGGAAAGAAGGCGACATCGCCGGTGGCGTTTATATGTGGGAAAGCCAGGCCGCCGCTGACGCCTTCTACAGCGGCCCCTGGCGCGACGGGATTCGCGCGCGTTACGGCAACAATCCAAGGATCCAGTATTTCGAAACCGTCGCGCTCGCCGACAAGGCAACGGGCAAAGCCGGAGCGATCTAGCGATCGTTCCTTGTTCCTATACTGTCAGCAACGTAGTCTCGTTTGAGAGCTGGGGGAAACATGTCCGGTAAAATCAACGTCATTGCTGCTGTCGGCCTTGCACTCGGCGGCGCGTTGGGTATGGCGGGAGCCATGGTCTCGCAACAGAACGTGCAGGCAATCCTATGGGCGATCGATGGCGCCGGGCTCGTGATGGCTACAGCATTGCTGGCCATAAAATACTTTCGAATGGGAAATGACATTGTTGCCGGCGGGTTTCTGGTTTTTGCCATTGGCGAAGGCGTCATCCTGCTTTCGGGCCCGGCGGCGGGTCTTGCCGGTAGCATTCCTGCATTTGCCGCCGGCAGCGCGCTTTGGGGAACGGCGCTACTCCTTGTCAGCATTCCGAAGCTGTTCGCCGCGCCGGTCCGCCTTCTCGGGATCGTGAGCGCGGTGCTGTTTATCATCACCTCCGCGAGAATCTTTTGGGGTGAGCAGCTACTGCCGACATCGACGCCGCTGCCGACCTATGCTTATCCCTTCCTCGTAGCGACCTTCGTTGGCTGGATCTGGACGCTTTGGCGGGAGCCCGACTAACCCCGTCAGCGGCGAAGTTTTCAAGTTTTCTGATTTTGGATCGTATCTCAAGGGCCCTTCAGGCCAACCAGCGTCTTGTTTGAATGAGGCGAACTTCGTGGCGTCACGGCGATCGCTTGAGACTGGCGCACAATTGCCGCTCAGTTCGTTGCTACATCAGCCGCACCGCGGCCTGGAGTTTCGCGGGGTCTTCCTGGAAGGCGTCGTCTTGAACGCGGGCGAAGAGATCGGGCGGCAGCACCCTCTTCAGCGTCTCTGCCCGCACCGCCGAGCCGACGTGGTGCAGGCCCGGCCCGCCCAGTCGATTTTGACGGTGAAAGCTACCATTCGACGGAGCACGAACCCGATCGCTTCCAACGAAACAGGCAAGGATACCGATCGCGTTCGCAAATGGCGGCGACGCCGTCGCGTTTGGTCTTGTTGCAAGTATCATCTCGCGCCGTTGCGGCAATGTGACTGGCGTGCGCTTTCTGAGAGTGCTAATTCTCGACTTGCTCGGCGTCCTTGTCCTGACCTGGGAAATGGAGCTTCCAAATGCCCGTTATTGTCGTTGTTCATCGTCTCAAAGACTTTGATGAGTGGATCAAGATATTCAAAGCCGACCCTCCACCAAAGGTTGGCCGTTGGCGACTGTTCCGCGGAAGCGACGATCGCAACCGAGTTCACGTTGTCGGCGACGTGGCAGCGTCGGAAGTCAAGGTCGTAAAAGATTTCCTCGGGTCGCAGCACATGCAAGACGTGTTTAAGCGTGTGAATGCGATGTCGACGGCGCCACTCGAATTCATCTGGCTCGATGAGCTAGCACCCTGACAGCTATCCATACCGAGGGCTTTGTCTGACCGCATCACGCCGAGGCAGACGGGCCCTTCACGCCGTTCAGCGATCTTGGACCGCCGCGCAAAGCTTGAAGTCGGCATCTTTGAGACTTGCCGACGGTTGCCGACCGGCTCTGATGATGTCTGGGAATACCGGAAGTGGTTGGCTAACAGTCAAAACGGCGCTCGGGAGAGGCAGCGGGCTCGGGAGTTGGAGGGCATCATGGGATTGCTTGTCGATGGCCACTGGCAGGATCAATGGTACGACACGAGAAGTACCGGCGGCGGCTTTGTGCGGCAGGAATCAATCTTCAGGAATTGGGTGACGCCCGATGGCTCTCCCGGGCCAAGCGGCGTGGGTGGTTTCAAGGCGGAGCCCGGGCGCTACCACCTCTACGTCTCTCTCGCCTGCCCATGGGCGCATCGAACACTGATCTTCCGCAAGCTCAAGGGGCTTACGGACATGATTGGCTTCTCTATCGTGCACTGGCTTATGCTGGAAAACGGCTGGACGTTCATGGACGGGCCGGGTGTCATTCCGGATCCTCTCTATGGCGCTCGCTTTCTCTACGAGATCTATAGCCGGGGCGTGCCCCACTATACAGGGCGGGTCACCGTACCGGTGCTTTGGGACAAGACGACCGAGACCATAGTGAACAACGAATCCTCCGAAATCATCCGGATGTTCAACTCAGCCTTCGATGCCTGTGGCGCGACGGCAGGCGACTTCTATCCCGAGGAACTCCGAGCGGAAATCGACGCCCTGAATACGCGCATCTACAGCAACGTGAATAACGGGGTCTATAAAGCGGGCTTCGCCACCACGCAAAAAGCCTACGAGACAGCCTTCGTCGAACTGTTCGAAACCCTGGATTTCCTGGAACAACGTCTAGGCTCGCGACGCTTTTTGATTGGAGATCGCTTGACGGAGGCGGATTGGCGTCTCTTTACGACGCTGGTTCGTTTCGACCCGGTGTATGTCGGCCATTTCAAGTGCAACCTGCGTCGAATTGCGGACTATCCTGAACTGTCGCGTTACCTGCGCGATCTTTATCAGATGCCTGGCGTCGCCGAGACCGTAAACCTGGTGCATATCAAAGGTCATTATTACCAGAGCCACCGCACGATCAATCCGACTGGCATCGTGCCCTTGGGACCGGAGATCAAGTTCACTTAGACCGTTGAACCCAACGCGTGCGGACCAAGATCGTGCCAGGCGCAATTAGGCCCCACGTTTGCGAGCTCGTCATTTGTTGCTGTCCTGTTGAGCTGTCCAAGGCTGTTAGTCCAGCGCATGGTTGCCGACGCCCGATACAAGCACAAAGCTTGATGTTTATTCCGAGCTCTTCATCAATTTCTCGATAAACGACATATTCAACCCGGATTCCGCGTTGCCCAAGAGAACAACGTTAGGTACGATCTGAGACCAGAACGTAATCTTGGATGTCGGCCAAGGCAGCTTGGCGGCGCAGTTCGTAAAAACCAAGCTTGTCCGGCATCGAGTTCACGGTGGACACCATGCAAAAGCTCCAAAGCCAGGGTGTACACCACATCACGCTCACGGGAGCGAACCGGCAAACATCCATCGATTTCTGGGAGGGCGTGCTCGGCATGCCTTTCGTGTTCGAGCAGCCCAATCTCGACAAGGCGTCCGAAAGCCATCTTTATTTCGATCCCGGCGATGGAAGGCTCGTCACCATTTTCACCGACGAGAATCGCAAACCCGACCCGCGGCGGACGCCGACGGAGCCTGGCTGCGTGCATCACATCGCCTTTTCCGTCTCACGCGCCACCTTCTCGCTGGCGGTAAAACGTCTGGACGAACGCAAGATCAAGCATAGCGGCGTTAAGGACAGGGGCTTCATGGATTCCATCTATTTCACCGATCCATTGGGCCTTCTGATCGAGCTTGCCTCCTACCGTTTTGAACCTCCGCACGGCTTTACGCATGCGGACGTGCTGTTGGAGGCCCACAAGATCCGCGTCTCCCGCGGAGACTACAACATTGCGGAGGTTCATCTCGCCGATGCTATTGAGGCGCTTATGACGCGGCGTAACGCATCGCTCTCCGCCGATAGGTCGCCGAAGAATCCTTATTGAGCATACCCGATACGATAAAACTACAAAGGGAGGAAAAACCGTGAAACTGAATGTGCTGAAGCCGAGTGTGAACAACATGGCGGTGCGTGTCTTCGTGCGTGCGGCCAATCTCGAGTTCACGGAAGACGATGTCTATGGCAAGACGCGGACACCGGAATTTTTGGCGAAAAATCCTGCACACTTGACACCGATGCTGGAGGCAAAGGAATTGCCGAAGGGTGGCATGTGGGAAAGCTGCGCCATCATGCAGTATCTCTGCAACAAGCATGAGATTACCAAATTCTATCCGAAGGCTCCCGAGCAGCGCGCCGTGATCGACAGCGCCATGTTTTATCTCGTTGGTACGCTCTATCCCTTGGTGGCGCGTGGCACTTATCCGGCGCTCGGCTTCCCGCAATATCCGGGTGAAGTGGGCGCGAGCGATGCCGATACGACCGCGAAGGAGGCGGCGCAGAAGTCCGCGATTGCCGCAATCGCGGAGCCGCTCGAGGTGTTCCACACGTTTTATATGGACGGAAAGCCCTTCATCGGCGGCGCCGCGCCCTCGATCGCCGACATAAGGCTTGCAGTTACCCTCGAATTTCTTGCTGTTGTCGATTATGCGCTACCTTCTTGGGCCAAAACCTACATCGCCGATATCGAGAAATCCTTGGGCAAGGCCTATGCGGAACCCGCGGCCGACGTGCGCGGTTATATAGCCTATGTGAAATCGCAGAAAAAGTAACAGAGCCGGCGTCATAGTCGTCGGCGTAGCGCTGGCCACCGATCACCCTGACGCGCAGGGCGATTGTTTTCGGAGTCTAACGCTTGCACGGCCAAGCGGCCTTAGGGTCTCATCGACCAAGCACGATGCGCTGCGCGCGTGGGCTTCCACGGAACATCGAGCGGCGGCGATCGACGTTCGGTATTTCCGCAGGGTCGCCTATCAATGATCGCAAAATATCGATCCTTGAAGTGACCCAGGAGAGTATCGTCGAGGATCTCGTACTACCGATAACCTTTTCGTAGGTCGGTGAAAGTAGACGTCCAAGGCGCGTATCCGGACAATTCGGCGCGCGACGCAACGCCGGCACGCTATGTGATCGGCACCGACGGCATTATTGCCTACGCCGAAGTCAATCCCGATTACACCCAGCGTCCGGATCCGTCGGAATTGCTGCCGGTGCTGGATCGCCTCAAGACCAGCAAGGCGGCCTGACCCAAACAAGCCGGCGCCGCCAGCGCGCCGGCTCCCCCTTCATCAAGTCTTAAAAACAGCGCGGGCGAAGCCGCATCGTCCGACCGGACGAGATGGCATCGGCCATCCCGTCCCTCGCTTCCGACGAGAGCCGCTACCCGGCATCCAAGCCGGATCGACGGCGCCTCGCCAGATAGAGGATCGCAACCATTGCCGCGAGGAGGCCGGCCACCGCGCCGGAGCCGAGCGCCCAGCGAGGCCCAAAAGTGTCGGCAATCCAGCCCACGATCGGGGCGCCGACCGGCGTTCCGCCCAGCGCAATCGCGAGCAGGATCGCGATCACGCGTCCGCGCATGCCGGGCTCGGTCGAAGTTTGCACGATACTGTTGGTCGACGTGGTGAAGGTCTGGGCGGCGAGGCCGATGACAAAGAGCACGATGCCGAACAGCAAATAGTTCGGCATCATCGCCGCCACCGCGCAGCCGACGCCGAAGGTGGCGGCGGCGGCCAGCAGAACCGGAATGCCCGGTCTGGCTCGCGCCGCGGCCATCAACGCACCGGCGACCGATCCGGCCGCCATCATCGACGATAACAAGCCGTACTGGCCTGCGCCGGCATGAAAGACCGTGACGGACATGGTCGAGATGAAGATCGGGAAGTTCAGTCCGAAGGTGCCGACCAGAAACAGCATGAACAGGATGACCTTGAGATCCGGCCGTCGCAACACATAACGAAAGCCTTCAACGAAGCTGCCGCGGCTGGAAGCCGCGCGATGGCTCGGCTTCAGTTCATCGGCTCGCAGCAGGGCCAGAGAACAGAGCACGGCGACAAAGGAGAAGGCGTTGATCAGGAACACCCATCCCGAACCGACGCCGGCGATCAGGCCGCCGGCAATGGCGGGGCCGACCATCCGCGCGGCATTGAACGACGTCGAGTTGAGGGCCACTGCGTTCGG
Organism: uncultured Pseudomonadota bacterium; assembly: GCA_963727225.1. Classification (GTDB taxonomy): domain Bacteria; phylum Pseudomonadota; class Alphaproteobacteria; order Rhizobiales; family Xanthobacteraceae; genus Bradyrhizobium. Next base: position 185,097 of record CAVSFN010000020.1, read on the forward strand.
AAGAAAGCGTTCCTCGACCAGTTCGGCGACGAAGGTCTGCCGCGCCGGCGCATCGAAGGCTGCCGCGCATCCCAGCAGAAACGCGAAAAAATAGACGTGCCACAACTGGACTAGACCGGTGACGACCAGCAGCCCAAGCCCGAGCGCCAACAGCGCCATGGCGGCCTGGGTGCAGAACAGCACCTTTCGCCGGTCGAGATGATCCGCGACGAAACCGGTCAGGGGCAGCAGCAGGATTTGCGGGCCGAACTGCAGCCCCATCACGATACCCACCGCGGTCGCGTTGCGGTGCGTCAGTTCGGTGAGGACGATCCAGTCCTGCGCGGTGCGCTGCATCCATGATCCCACATTGGACACCAGCGCTCCCGCCGCCCAGACCCGGTAGTTGTATCCTTCCAGCGAACGGAACGTTCCCTTCAACTGACACCTCACCCCTGAACGGGCGAGTTGCCGCCGTGAAAACGGCCAAACAGCCGTGCGGTGACGAGGCCGAACAGCAGAACGCCCAATCCCAGCGCGATCGCGTCATCGGTGGAACGTAAATCGAAATCGCCGACGTGGCAGACCAGCAGGTATCCGACGGCGAGGTTGAAGAAGCCCCACAGCACGTTCACGGTCGACGAGGAAAGCCCTTCGCCGCGCGGCTTGGCGAATGGGCTCTGAAACGGGCGTCCCATCACGCCGCTCACCAGATGCGGAATCGCGTTGGTGAGAACGGCGCCGCCGCCGAAATAAGCCAGGTAATGAAGCCATTGCATGTTCAGGCGCTCCTTTGTTTGCCGTGCAAGGCCGCTTCGAGAAGATCGACGATCTGTTGCGTGGTGCCGGTTTCGCCCAGCCTCGGAAAGATCCGCGTGATGCTGTTGTGGTGAGCGTCGGCGCTCATGTCCGTCATGGCATCGACGGCGAGGGCGACGTTGAATCCAAGCTCATGGGCGTGACGCGCGGTCGACTCGACGCCGGCGCTGGTGGCGACGCCGGCGATCACCACCTGGGTGACGCCGGACTGCCTGAGATGCGTTTCGAGCTCGGTGTTGGTGAAGGCGCCCCATGTCCGCTTGGTGACAAGGTGGTCGCTGGGCCGGTGGTTGAGTTCGGGGATGAGATCGGTCCAGCCGGCCGGAAACTCGCTGACGCGACGGGATTGCTCCGCGCGGCCCGGCGCTCCACCGTCGACATTGATAAGGACGACCGGCAGGTTGTGGCTGCGAAAGGCATCGGCCAATCGGGCGGCATTGCTCACGACATCGGCAATCGGATGTGCCGTCGGCAGACCGACGATGCCCTTCTGCAGGTCAACCACCAGCAATGCAGGTCTGGCGTCGAGCGTTGTGATCGTCATGTCGTTGCTGCTCCTTTGGTTGAAATCGCATGTCGGCCAATCCAGTGGCGCGGCCGGCTTCGTTCAGGTGTCGACCAGGCGATTGAGCAGGCTCATCGAAGCCGCGAGCTGCTCCTGTTCCTGCGGCGTCAGCTTGGTCTGGATGGCGCGAAGCAACCAATCGTGTCGCGCCGCGCGGCCGCTCCGGATCAATTCGCGGCAGGCGGGAGTGAGAGACAGGATCGTTTGCCGCCCGTCCTCCGGATCCGGCGTTCCACTGACCAGTCCGGCAGCTTCAAGCACGGCGACGGTGGCTCCCATCGATTGCGAGCGGACGCCCTCGCTCCGGGCCAGCGCGGTGACCGTCGTCGCGCCCTCCCGATCCAGATGCATCAGCACCGATGTCTGCGAGGGCGTCAGATCTCCGGCCGAAGCCAACTCGCGCAGGCGTCGCTTGAGTTTGCCACTCAGCGCATGCAACTCGGCCGCCAGGGCCGAGGCGCGGGCGGCGTCGAATTCCGGTTTTCGTTTGCCCATGACTTTGTCTAACAGATACGAAGGAAAACTACAAAGGTAAACTTCATATCAATTGAACTTGATCGAAGGGCGATCGGGCGCGGGCAAAAGCGGATCGATCAGTCCGAAAGGGCTTACGTTTTGACGGAAACCATCGTCCTCTAGCGCCTGACGCGGATCGAATGCGACGCCGCCGCAAGCAGATGGAGAAAGTGCGATGATATCGATCAACCCGCTCACGGCCGTCGCCGTGGTGATTGCGACCGCCGCGACCGACGCCGTCTATGTGATGTTCACCTCCGCCGTGGTGGCCCGAAAGCGGGTGCCGGCGGCGAGCTGGAGCAGCGTCTGGTATCTGCTCTCTTCCTTTGCCGTGATCAGCTACACCGAGAACTGGGTCTATGTCGGCTTCGCCGCGGCGGGCTCCTGGATCGGCGCGTTCGCGTCGATCACGCTGCTGCACCGGCCGGGCGGCCCGCCGGTCGGCGCGAGCCCGGAATAGCGATCGGAAAAAGCCGGGTTCGCGAACTATGACTTTCGCGCGCGGCATATCACCCTCCCGGCTGGTGGCCATGCCCGACTCATGTCCGACTCTTGCGCTTGCTCGCCGGCGGGAGCACATTTGACGCGCGGCAGATCTCGCCGCCAAAAACGATATCGAGGGAACGCCACCAGGGAGTGTCCATGACGGCCACGCGGATCGACTGCGACATCCATCCCGCGGTGGGCGGAACCCGCACCACGCTGCTGCCCTATCTGGACGATCACTGGAAAGAGCAGGTCGTGAGCCGGGCGATCGATGGTCTCGATCTCACCAGCTATCCACCCAACATGCCGCTGTCCGGCCGGTCCGACTGGCGGCCGGCCAATGGCAAGCCCGGCAGCGATCTGGCGATGGTCCAGCGCGGCGCGTTCGATCAGCTTGGGGCGAGCCACGCGATCTGCAATGTGCTCTACGGAGCGCAGGCGGTGTTCGATCCCTATATGGCGGCGGCCTTCTGCAAGGCGATCAACGACTGGATCGCGACCGAATGGCTGGCGCACGACAAGCGGCTGCGCGCCTCGATCGTGGTGCCGATGCAGGCGCCGGATCTGGCCATCGAAGAGATCGAACGCCGCGCCGGCGATATCAGGTTTGTGTCGGTCCTGGTGCTGGCGCAAGGCGAGAGCCTGTTGGGGCGGCGGCACTTCTGGCCGGTCTATCAGGCGGCCGAAAAACACCGGCTGCCGATCGCGATCCATGCCGGCAGCCAGTACCGCGCGGCGCCGAGTTCGGTGGGCTGGCCTTCCTATCGCTACGAATATTATCTGGCCGAGGCGCAGGCGTTCCAGGCCCAGGTGCTCAGCCTGATTTATGAAGGCGTGTTTGTTAAATTCCCCGGCCTCAAGGTGGTGCTGATGGAATCCGGCGTGAGCTGGCTGCCGGCCTTCATGTGGCGCGCCAACAAGACCTGGCGCGGCGTTCGCGTCGAGGTGCCGTGGATCGATCGCGAGCCGGCGGCAATCATCCGCGACCACTTTCGCGTGACCATGCAGCCGTTCGACGGTCCGCCCGACGCCGCCGGCGTGGCCGACATCATCGAGATGATCGGCTCCGACAAGATGTTCCTGTTTGCGTCCGATTACCCGCACTGGCAGTTCGATGGCGATGACGCGATACCGCCGCATCTGCCCGCCGGCCTGGTATCGCGGATGTGTGCCGAAAACCCGCTGGAAACCTTTCCGCGGCTGAGCCTCGCCGCCTGAGCTTGAGAATACGAAGGAGGATCGCATGAGCGACGTCATCGACCGCCCCGCGCTGGAGCAGGAAACGTCCGCCAAAAGCCGCTTGCGGATCATCGACTGCGATATCCATCCGAGCCTGCATGCGCGTTCCGACCTCTATCCGTTCCTGGAGAAGCGCTGGCAGGAACATCTCAAGACCTATGGCGATCATTTGCGCACGCCCTATATCGGCACCACGCCCTATCCGCGGTCCTCGCCGCTGATCGCCCGCCGCGATGCGTGGCCGCCGACCGGCGGGCCGCCCGGATCCGATCTCGCCTTCATGCGCAAGCAGCATCTCGATCCGCTCGACGTTGAGTTCGGCATCCTGCAGGTGCTCGATCTCTTTATCTTCTCGCAGCAGAACCTCGATTTCGGTGCGGCGATCCAGCGCGCTATTAACGACTGGCAACTGGCGCACTGGACCAGCCGGGAACCGCGGCTGAAGGCGTCCATTCTGGTCGGACAGGACGACACGGAAGCTGCGATTGCCGAGATCGAACGGTGCGCCAAAATCGGCCAATATGTGCAGATCAACGTCTCGCCGCGCGCCAACGAGCCGCTCGGCCGGCATCGCTATTGGCCGATCTACGCACGCGCCGAGGAACTCGGCCTGCCGCTCGGCATCCATGTCGGCGGCTATGGCGGTCACGCGCCGACCGGCGGCGGCTGGCCGTCCTATTACGCCGAGGAGCATCAGTCGAACGCGCATTCGATGGCGGCCACACTCACCAGCCTCATCATTGAAGGCGTGCCCGAGCGCTTTCCGCGCCTCAAGATCGTGTTCATCGAGGGCGGCTTCGGCTGGATCTCCTCGACCATGTGGCGAATGGATCAGCACTTCGACCGCTTCCGCGACGAGGTCCCGCACCTCAAGCGGCGTCCGTCGGAATATGTGCGCGAGCATTTCTGGTTCACCACCCAGCCGATCGACGAGCCCGACGAGGCGAAGCATCTGCGTTCGCTGATCGAATGGGTCGGCGTCGATCGGCTGTTGTTCTCGTCGGATTATCCGCATTGGGATTTCGACGACCCGCGCTTCGCCTTCAGGACGCCGCTCAGCGAGGCGGAACGGGCGAAGATCTTCAACGGCAACGCCCGTGCGCTCTACAAGCTCTGATTCCAGGTCTCAGGCAAACAGGTCTCAGGCAAAAATGGCCCGTCACATTGTCGCCCGCACCACAGACATCCCGCCCGGCGGCAACAAGGTGGTCGGCTTGGAGGGCCGCGACATCGTCGTGTTCCATGTCAACGGTGAATTCTTCGCGCTGCTCAATCGCTGTCCGCATGCCGGCGCGCCGCTCGACAAGGCGGCCTGCGTCGCACGGCTGACGTCGCCCGAGCCCGGCGTCTATCAGCGCTCGCGGGTCGGCGAGCTCTTGCGCTGCGCCTGGCACGGCTGGGAATTCGATATGCGCAACGGGCAATCATATTTCGATCCGGGCCGCGTCAAGATCCGGACCTATCCGGTTGTCATCGAGGACGGCGAAACGCTGGCGAAGGGCCCTTATGTGGCCGAGACCTTTCCGGTTCACATCGAGGACAGCTACGTCATTATTGAGACTTAGAGCGTTTTCCGATTCGCTGGATCATTACCGCTTCTCCTGCGGCTCATGGTTCGAGACGCGCGAAGACGCGCTCCTCACCATGAGGACCGAAGACGAACCTCATCCTGAGGTGCGCGCTCTTGTGCGCGTCTCGAAGGATGAGTCCGCTACTTGGTCAGCGCGACCGAGGTGTCGTCCCAGCCGTCGGCGGTCGGCGCCTCCAACTGCTGCTTGCAGCGCTCAATCATCCGCACCGATGCCTGGTCCTGCTTTCGAAGGTTCACCACCTTCTCGAAATCGGCAATCGCGGCGGTGAAATCGCGTGCGCGATAGGACTTGAGACCGGCTTCGTAATGTTCAACCCAGCCCCGTGAATCCAACGGCTCGTCGGCCATGCCCAGTAACTCGTAGATCTGCAGCCCGCCGGACCGCCCGTAGACGGCCAGCCGGTCCAGTTCGCGAACCGATATCCGGTCGCCTGCGAGCCGGCGTGTTTCAGGGCCGATAATGATCTGCGATCCATAGAGCTTGTTGGTGCTTTCGAGGCGGCTGGCGATATTCACCGCATCTCCGATCACCGTATAATTCAGCCGGACTTCCGATCCGATATTGCCGACCAGCATGTCGCCGGAATTGATGCCGATCCGGATTTTCACCGCCTGGCCTTCATCGTCGACCAGACCTTGCTCCAGAACCGCGCGCTGACACGCCAATGCCGCGCGGCAGCAGTCGACGGCATGATCGGGATTATTCGCCGGCGCGCCCCAGAACGCCATCACCGCATCGCCGATGAACTTGTCGATGGTCCCGCCATTGGCCTGAACCTGCGCTGAGACGGATTCGAAATAGCGCGACAACAACGGGATGATCCGGTCGCCCAGTCGCTCCGACATGCCGGTGAAGCCGGCCAGATCGACGAACATCACGGTCATCGGCCGCACCGCGCCGCCGAGCTGCGCGCCGTTGCCGTCGCTGATCAGCCGCTTCACCAGATCGGCCGGAATGTACTTTCTGAACGCGGCGAGCCCCAGCGCCATATCGGCAATCGCGCCCGAAAGGTTCTCGATCTCGGTCAGTTGCGAGGAATGCCGCGCGACCTTGTCGAGGTCGAAGCGCTCGACATGCCTGACCTCATCGACAACCTTGAGCAGGGGTGCCGCGATCAGGTGCTGCGCCAGCCACGCCGATAGCAGCCCGGCGATGACGATCAGGATCGCGAGGCCGATCAGCAGTTTGCGGATGGTCGCCTCCACCGGGCCGAGAAATTCCGACTCCGGGACCACCGTGACCAGGGACCAGCCCGGAAACGAGATCGGCGTCAGCACCGCTTCATAGCTCTTGCCGTCCCGGGTCACGCGGGTGTGAAACGCTTCGCCCTTGTCGGTGTCGTAGCCGCTGCCGGCCTGCCGGATCGCGTCCACCGCGACCGGAAACAGCGGATGGTTGGTTTTCAGTGCATTCTGTTCGTCCGCGTCCGGATCGGGTGCTGCGATCGCGGTGCCGCCGCGATCGAGGATAAAGGCGCCGGCCGATTTTCCCACGGTGAGTTGCGACAGAAAATTCGAAACCCGCGTGAGTTCGATAATGATGGCAAGGACGCCTGCGCGTTTGTGATCGACATCGACCGGTCCGGCGAGTGCCACCGCCGGCCGCTCGCCGTCGGGATGGGTCGTCAGCGTGAACCAGTGCGCCTCATCGGACTGGCTTGCCTCGCGATACCATTGCTGGTCGGTCACCGAATAGCTGCTGTCCTGGAAGCGGCGGCCTTTCAACACGACGTCGTAGCCCGCAAACCCGTAGCGGTCGATCCGAAGCCTCGTTTCGCCACCGGCGATGTCAAGCATTTCGATGGCGGTATCGCCGAGCTTGTGCGCGGCAAAGAACGACCGGTCCGGCGATCCGAACGCGACCCAGGAGATGGTCGGCTGGGCCTGAAGCTGCGAGAGGAACACAAATTCGCGCTTTTCGGCCTCGCTTGTATCCAGAACATGTTGAATAAACAGGGTGCGTACCGCGATCAAAGCAGACGTCGCCTCGGTGGTGATCGATTGCAACTCGTCGCCCACCGCAGAGACGATCTGATCGTTGATGGTGTCGGCGAGGGTCTGGCTGATCTGCCGCGCGGTTCGCCACCACAAAAGATTAACGCCGACGGCGCTGACCATGATCGATGCCAGCACGAGGCCTGAAATGGCGCTGCGGATTCCGATGCGCATGCAGGGTCCTGGTTCGCGGGTTTGTACCGCAACATGTAGGGATTATACCGTCAATCGAACCCGGAAAGATATCCGGCCGGGCGTTTCATCGGCCGGCGACATCAGCTAAAGCGCTGGGGGCCTGAAACCCGGAGAACGCCTCCTTCGTACCATGAAAGCTTACCGCCGATGCGAGGCTGCGCCGGCGTCAATTCTAAGGTCATGTAATGCACGATGTCTCGGTCCCGGCCGCACTGATTGCCGGCCTCATCAGCTTTCTGTCGCCCTGCGTGCTGCCGCTGGTGCCGCCCTATCTGATCTATCTGACCGGCGCCACCATCGAGCATGTCGCCAATGACGAGAGCGAGGCGTCGTCGCGGCGCGCGGTGATGATCGCAGCCATGATGTTCGTGCTGGGTTTTTCCACCGTGTTCGTGGCGCTCGGCGCCAGTGCGAGCCTGATCGGAAGCCTGATCCGCGCCTGGTCGGCACAGCTTTCGATTCTGGCCGGCATCGTCATCATCATCATGGGCCTGCATTTTCTCGGGCTGACGCGGATCGGGCTGTTGATGCGCGAGGGCCGGCTGACCGTGCCGAAGCCGGTCGGGCTGTGGGGCGCCTATGTGATGGGGCTGGCGTTCGCGTTCGGCTGGACCCCGTGCATCGGGCCGATCCTCGCGGCGATCCTGTCGGTTGCCGCCGCCGAGACGACGATGACCAAGGGCGCGGGCCTGCTTGCGGTCTACTCCGCAGGCCTCGGCATTCCGTTCCTGATCGCGGCCTTCATGGTCGAGCAGTTCTCGTCGCTGTTTTTGCGGATGAAGCGGCATCTGGCCACGGTCGAGCGGGCGATGGGCGTGCTGATGGTCATCACCGGGATCGGCTTTCTCACCGGCAGCGTCTCCGCCATCAGCATCTGGCTGCTCGACACCTTCCCGGCCTTGCAGAATTTTGGCTAGAACCGCGTAACAAGGACACCTGTCGCAACGAAACTTCGGACAAGCACGCGGCACTGTGCCGTGACGACGTCCGTCGGACGGCGCTGTCTGGGCCCACTTGATCGGGCTGGGCTGCACCTATCGCATGACGTGAATCAAATACTTAACAGCGCTTCAGGGAGGTACCGTGAATTTCATCGTCAATCTTCTGATCCTGCTGCCCGCGCGCATTGCGTCCTATTTCGCCTGGGCGGGTCCGCTGATCATGCGGCTGGTTGTCGGCTATGTCTTCATGCTGACCGGCTGGGGCAAGCTCAACAATCTCCCGCAGATGATCCAGAATTTTACCGATTGGGGCATTCCGTTCCCCAGGATCCTGACGCCGTTCGTCTCCGGCGTGGAATGCTTCGGCGGCATCATGCTCATTCTCGGCCTGTTCACCCGGATTCCGGCTGCCATGTTGGCGGTGGTGATGGTTGTTGCCATCAAGTCGGCGAAATGGGGCGACGTCGATTCCCTGGAAACGCTGCTGGGTTTCGAGGAAGTGACCTACTTTGCAGCGTTTCTCTGGCTCGCGATCGCCGGCCCCGGTGCGGCCTCGCTGGATCGCCTGCTGGTTAATGCCGCCGGTCACCACCCTGAATCGACCTGACGCGCGATCTCACGTTCGCGTGACATCCCTTAAAAACTGAGCCGGATTCTTGCGCCTTACGTAACTCGGCGTAACCGCCAGAACAATCGCGCCTCCGGGAGATGTCATGAAATTTGTCCGCATGCTCGCATTCGCCATTGCTGCTGTTGTGGCATCGCCGTCATTGGCATCCGAGCCGGTCAAATGGAACGGCTGGGATAACGATCTGTTTACCCGCGCTACCGCCGAAAAGCGTTTCGTGATTCTCGATCTCGAAGCGGTGTGGTGCCATTGGTGCCACGTCATGGAAAAGACCACCTATGCGGATCCTCAGGTGGAGGATCTGCTGGCGTCGAAATATCTGCCGGTGCGCGTCGATCAGGACGCCAATCCGGACCTGTCGAGCCGGTACGGCGATTGGGGCTGGCCGGCCACCATCGTGTTCGGTCCTGACGGCACCGAGATCGCCAAAATCAGGGGATACATCGAGCCGGAGCGGATGCAGGCGCTGCTCAAGGCTGTGATCGACGATCCATCGCCGGGACCCTCCGTCGGCGAGGCCTTCGAGGTCAAGCCGTCCGCCTCGGCCTTCCTGACCAGGGAACAACGGGCGACGCTCGTCAAGAATTACGACGAATCCTACGAAGACAAGATCGGCGGCTGGGGCGACAGCCAGAAATACATCGACGCCGACAGCATGGATTACGCGATGTCCCGCGCCGAAGCCGGCGATGCTGTGGCAACCACGCGCGCCCGGCAGACCCTTGACGCAGCCATTGCACTGATCGATCCGGTCTGGGGCGGCGTGTTCCAGTACTCCGAAGCGGGATCATGGGCGCATCCGCATTTCGAAAAGATCATGTCGTTCCAGGCGCAATACATCCGGCAATACAGCCAGGCCTATGCGTTGTGGAAGCACCCGAAATATCTCGCCGCGGCCCGCGACATCGAGCGCTACCTCACGACCTTCCTCGCAAGTCCTGACGGCGCATTCTATGTCAGCCAGGATGCCGATCTCGATCACGACACCGATGGACACACATATTACGCGTTGGGCGACACGGATCGCCGCAAGCTCGGAATGCCCCGCATCGACAAGAACATCTATGCGCGCGAGAACGGCTGGGCGATCAGCGGATTGATCGCGCTCTACGATGTCACCAACGATCCCAGGGTTCTGGCGATCGCGGAGAAGGCCGCGAAATGGGTGAACGACCATCGCGCATTGCCGGACGGCGGATTCCGCCACGGCGACAAGGATCGCGGCGGTCCGTATCTCGGCGACACAATGGCGATGGGACAGGCGTTTCTCGATCTTTACGCCGCAACCGGCAACCGCGACTGGCTGGCGGCCGCTGCCAAGGCCGGGGACTACGTCGGCACGACGTTCAGGGACACAGCCGGAGGTTTCCTGACCTCGAAGACATCGGAGGCCAAATCCGGCGTGTTCGCCAAGCCGGCAAAGCTGGTGGATGACCAGATCCAGGTCGCCCGCTTCATGAATCTTCTCAATCGCTATTTCGTCAGCGAATCCTATCGCGAACTGGCGTCGCATGCGATGCGCTACCTGACCAGCGCCTCGGCCGACATGCCGCGTCCGTTGCCCGGCGTGCTGCTCGCCGATCAGGAACTCGCCGTCGAGCCGACCCATATGACCATTGTCGGCCAGAAGGACGATGCTCGTGCTCAGGCGTTGCACGCCGTCGCCCGGGCTTTCCCGGCAAGATACAAGCGGCTGGAATGGCTGGATCTGCGCGAAGGCAAACTGCCTAACGCCGATGTTGAATATCCCGACCTCGGCGAGCCCGCGGCGTTCGCTTGCAGCAACCGCATCTGTTCCTATCCGTCGTTCAGCGCGGCCGAGCTTGAAGCAACGGTCAAGCAGATGGCGAAGTTGAGGCCATCGCGGGCGTCATTGAACTGACATCCTCGATAAAAAAATCCTGATCGATCACAAGTGTTGTTGTGCAACGCAACTAAAGTTGCGCATGATCTGACTTCTTTCTTTGAGTTTAATGTTTTCAGAAAACCGGTTTCCATTTTTCAGGATCATGCTCTAATCGCTTGAATCACAACGCTTTCTCGACGATGGCGCCCGCGCGCGGCGCCTGACGCGCAGTGAAATATCTGTATCCCGCCGGGGGTTGGACATGGATGGGCTGTCCAGTCCAAAAAAAGAGACTTTTCTTTCGAAACCGCCGTAACCAAATTGCAGCTCGTCCGTAGTTAGCTTTGGATGAGTAATCCAATGGCGGAGATCAACTGGAGTGCATGACACAAGCCGACGGTCGTTCCCGTTCGAACCGGAGACTTGCGCGCATGCGAACTTCCTTTAGCCTTCGCGATTTGATGGGCATCTGGAGATCGTTATCAAGTTGGCTTTCAAGTCAGATGAAATCTTGCATCGAACCTGGAGCTGATGAAATAAATTTTGGTTGGCTGTGTAACCAAAATCGATCTCCAACGTAGCTATCGCTGGATGCAGGTCTGTACGTCGGGAAATTCCATCGCGGTCTACAGTCGGTGCATCGTTGCCAACATCCTTTTGGAGGAATGTCATGAAACTTAATTCTAAGTCTGGTGCTGCTATCGCTGCCGCTGCTGCCACCCTTTTCCTGGCGGGTGCGACCATGTCGACTTCTACCTACGCGGCCGACGAAGGTCACTGCGTCGGCGCCAATGCCTGCAAGGGCCAGAGCGCCTGCAAGGGCGGCAACCATGCCTGCAAGGGCCAGAACGCCTGCAAGGGTCAGGGCTTCTCGGCGATGACCAAGGGCCAGTGCGCCGCTGCCAAGGGCAAGTTCGAGCCGGCTTGATCCGCTTCACATCGAAGTTAAGGGCCCGGCCATGCGCCGGGCCGATCTTCGTGATAAGCTTTCGTGATAATTTGGGTCGTGCGAAGGCTCTAAGTGCGTTTTGGCCAGCATCCGTTGCCGGCCGGCCATCCGTGGAGGCCGTATGAACATCGCCAGCAAATTGCCGCAACCTTCCGTGCCGTCGCTGGCGGATCGCCAAGTGGTATCGGAAAAGCTGGACACGGCCAAGCCGCCGTTCCTCGGTTTTGGCCTCGGTCTGCGGGCGCAGCACTACGACGAAATTCTGGGCGGCAATCCGCCGATCGACTGGTTCGAGGTCATCAGCGAAAACTACATGCTGCCGGGCGGCCAGCCGCTTCGCGTGCTCGACCGGATTCGCGAGCGCTACCCGGTGGTGATGCATGGCGTGTCGTTGTCGATCGCGTCCACCGCGCCGCCTCATTTCGAATATCTGCAGGCGCTGCGGGAGCTGGCAAAGCGGGTCGAGCCGAAATGGATTTCGGATCATCTGTGCTGGACCGGCGTGCACGGCAAGAACCTGCACGATTTGCTGCCAATTCCCTATACGCGGGAGTCGCTCGATCATGTGATCAGCAGGGTTCAACTGGTTCAGGACTATCTCGGCCGCGCCATCGTGCTGGAGAATGTATCGACCTATGTGCAGTTCAACAATTCCGAGATGACGGAGTGGGAATTCCTCTCCGAGCTTTCGCGCCGCTCCGGATGCTGGCTGCTGTTCGACGTCAACAATGTCTATGTCAGCGCTTTCAACCACGGCTACGATCCGCACACCTTTCTTGAAGGCATTCCAGCGGATCGCGTGGTTCAGTTTCACATGGCCGGGCACAGCCATATGGGCACCCACATCATCGACACCCACGATCATCCGGTGTGCGAGGATGTCTGGGATCTCTACATCGCGGCCTTAAAGCGCTTCGGCCGGGTCTCGACCATGATCGAGCGCGACGACAACATTCCGCCGCTCGATGAACTGATCGTCGAAGTCAACCGGACCCGGGAGATCGCGGCCCAAGTCTTGCCGGAAGTCTTGCCGGAAGTCTTGCCGCAATCCTTGCCGCAACTTGGCCGGCAAGAACTTGGCCGGCAAGCCGGATGAGTGATTTCGCGCGGCAGCAGAGCGATTTTCAGCGCGGCATCCTGACCGGCGACGATAAGGTTCTGGCTGAAATCCTCGACAGCCCAAGGGAAAAGCGCGAAGTGCTGTTCGGCGTCTACAAATACGCCTACGGTTCGCGGCTGGTCGAGGCGATGCGCAACGACCATAAATTGCTGCATAGCTATCTCGGCGACGAAATGTTCGATGCGATGGGCGAGGCCTATGTCGCGGCCAACCCGTCGCAGCACCCCAACCTGCGCTGGTTTTCGCAAAACGTTCCCGATTTTCTCCGCTCGGCACCGCCCTATAGCGATTATCCGGTGATCGCCGATCTGGCCGCGCTTGAAAAAGCGCTCAATGACGCCTTCGACGCCGCTGATGCGCCGGTGCTGGCGCTGGCCGACATGGCCGGCATTGCCCCGGAACTCTGGAACGATCTCACATTCCGGCCCCATCCCAGCGCCTTCAGGCTCGACGTTTCGACCAATGCGTCCGCCATCTGGCTGGCGCTCAAGAAGGACGAGACGCCGCCGGATGCGGTCACGCTGGAGCAGCCCTGCCGCCTTTTGATATGGCGCCGCGATGTGACGCCGGTGTTCCGCGAACTGACCGTCGAAGAAGCGATGATGTGGGACGAGGCCTCGAGCGGGATTCCGTTCGGCGTGCTTTGCTCCATGCTGGCGACCTATGACGATCCCGATAGTGCTGCGGCACGCGGCGCCGGCTACCTGCACGGCTGGATCACGGCCGGACTTTTGACAGGTGTTTCCGGCGACAAATGAGGGCCGGGCGCATGCGCCGGGAAACCGACCGCCATCTGACCGAACAGGCGACGGCTTTCCTCGCCGGAAGGGCCGCCGCGTAAGGCCCCTCAAGGAATCAAACGTCAGGGCGCTTCCGGATGAAAATCATCAAGGGACATCGCTGGATCGCCTCCGCGGCTGTGGTGGCGTTGCTGTTCGGCCTGCTGCCGTGGCGCGCCAATACGCAATCGGAATTCCTGCGCGGCGATCGAATGCCGTACGACGCCTTCGACAAGCTCGCCAAGACCGATCTCGATGTTCCCGGCGGCGTGGTTCATGTCGGGTTCGCGCCGGGCGAGATTGCCTTGCCCAAGGACAAGATTCTGGACTGGGTCAAAACGTCGGCCCGGGCCGTCGCGGCCTATTACGGCCACTTTCCCGTCCAGTCGCTGCGGCTGCTGCTGGTGCCGGTCGATGGTCCGCGCGTTCGCGGCGGGACCACCTGGGGCTATCGTGGTGCTGCCATTCGCGTGCTGCTGGGGCGCGATTCCGACGAGGATGATCTTCGGCGCGACTGGGTCATGGTGCACGAGATGGTTCATACCGCTCTGCCCGACATGGAGGAGCGCTATAACTGGCTGTCGGAGGGCCTTGCCGTCTATGTCGAGCCTGTGGCGCGGGTTCAGGCCGGCGACATGAATGCCAAGGAGATCTGGGCCGCCATGGCCCGCGACATGCCGAAGGGGTTGCCGCAAGCCGGCGACGAAGGCCTCGACAACACCGACACCTGGGGGCGGAAATACTGGGGCGGCGCCATGTTCTGCCTGTTCGCCGATATCGAAATTCGAAAGGCGACCGGCAACCGGCTTGGCTTGCAGGATGCGATGCGCGGCGTGCTGGCGGCCGGCGGCAGTCATGAGGTTGGCTGGTCGATCGGGCACATTCTGACCACCGCGGACAGGGCCGTCGGCGTGGATGTGCTGACCCGTCTCCACGACCAATGGGGCTCAAAGCCGGTGACGCCCGATCTTGATGCGCTCTGGCGCGATCTGGGATTGCGATTCGGGGGCGGAAGCCTTGAGTTCGACGACACCGCGCCGCTGGCAGCGATCCGGGCCTCGATCACCGCAATACATTCCGGGTAAAGGCGGGATAGCTGCGACAATTTTGACGTCCGCCTTCAAAAAAATGCGATGCGGATGTGCTATAGGCCTAACTTGGCAAGTTTTTTCGTGACGGGCAGGAGCGGATGTCGAAGCAGTCGATGCGGGAAGAGGCCGAGCGCCTGATCCGCGAAACCATGGAGCGCAAGGCCATTGTCATCAAGCAGGGCAATACCCGCATCGAGACGACGTGCGGAAAATGCGGCGCGCCAAATCGGATCTCGGCGCCAAAAGGCGCGACCCGCGTGAAATTTGCCTGCAAAGAATGCGGACACAAGCAGGAAACGCTTTGAAGATCAGGCCGCGTCAAAGATCAGGCCGCGCGCGACGGCGGTCCGGCCGTCTTAATCAAATCAAGGATTTCACTTCAGAACTTCGCAAACGGTATGGCCGCTGAGCCGCATCGGGTCGGCATTCCGGCTGGAAAGCGCATTCCACCAGGCATCCAGCGAGTCACGGTTGCAGTGCAGCCTCACGCTCATGCCGTCGACGAACTTGATCCAGTCCGCAAAGCGGTGGCTCGGCACCGCGATCACGACAGGGATATCGACGCTCAACGCGCGCTCGATCAGATATGCAAGACCCTTTCCCTCGCGCTCCTGCCGGCCGAAGCGGTTGACGATGACGACATCGGCGCCCTGGTCGATCTCCTCGGCGATCCGGCCGGCGGCTTGCAGGAGCTGACCGACGTCCATGCGGCATCCCTTGGCCCAGGTTCCCAAATCCTGAAACAGCGACAGCCGTTCGCCGGTATGCACCAAAAGGGCCGACAGTTGCCGGGTATCGGGACGATCATGGCCCAGCTGAACCAGCCCGACCGCCCGATAGCCGCGGCGGTTCAGGTCGGAGGCGAAGTCGCGCAGGATTCGATCGGGGTCCTCATCGCGTTCATAGACGAGGGCGGCAAGATCGCATTGCGAGTCGAACATGAGGTGCCTTCTTCGTGGACTCTCATCGGGCGGGATTGAGGACGGGCATCTTAAGATCGCCGGGCACCATTTTCCCGTCGATGAGAAGGTTGTAATCACTCATTGGCTTTGCTCTCCCTGTCGAACGGACCTCGTTTCAGGTCTCGTTATATTCTAATGTATATCACGATTCCGGCCGGGCGACTACCCGGTCCGGGCGCGGCAAAACGGTCCAGAACCAGGACTGGACGGCATCGGCCAAAGCGATATATTCTATAATATATAACGATAGTTCGCCGGGACCCCGCCATGGAAATCGACACTCAGACCCTCACCACCTGCGAGGTCGCGGCGGATGGCGCCGTTTCGCTTGGTTTCCTCGATTCCGGCGGCAAGCCGGCGACCATCCGGCTGTCGTTGAACGAGGTCGGCGCGCTCGCGATGACGCTGCCGAAACTGATCGACCAGGCGCTGCAGGCACGCTTTGGCGATGCCAGCCTGCGCTATGCCTACCCGCTGGCGTCCTGGGTCGTCGAGCCGTCGTCCGATCCGGCGCAAGGCATGGTCACGCTGAACACCGTCGATGGCTTCAGTGTCTGCTTTTCGATTCCGCGACGGCAGCAAAGCGAACTCGGCGAGGCGCTGGTGGCCGAGCCGGCGCCGAAAGCGAAATTGCTGACCAATTAGCCAGCCGGTTTCATGGTTTGCCGGGCAGCGCTGGCACCATGTGATCCGCATCTGACGCGCCGGTATCGATCACGGCATTGTGCGCCCACCCTGTACGAAACGGCATGGGAGCTCTTCGTTCGAGGCGACCTTGCGGGCATCGAGCCAGCTTTACGGCGCAGCGCCGCCGCAGTACATTTTCAGTATAACGATTTCAGACATAACGATCCCAACATCGATCGACATCAAGGGAGTGCAGACATGGCTGTGACGCAGGCTATACCGATGGCGCGCCATCCTTATGCGGATGGTTCCTACAAGAAGATGCTGATCGACGGCCAATGGATCGACGCCGCCTCCGGCAAACGCTTCGAGACCCATAATCCGGCCACCGGAGAGCTTCTCGCCACCGTCGCCGAAGGCGATGCCGAGGATATCAACCGCGCGGTCGCCGCCGCCCGGCGCGCCTTCGAAGGGCCGTGGAGCAAGGTCAAGCCATTTGAGCGGCAGGCGCTGCTGCTCAAGCTCGCCGATCTCGTCGAGAAAAATTTCGAGGAGCTTTCACAGCTCGATACGCTGGACATGGGCGCGCCGATCAGCCGCACCCGGGGCAACAAGCTGCGCGTGCTCGGCATGCTCCGATATTACGCGGGGCAGGCCACCGCGCTGCATGGCGAGACCATCGAAAACTCGCTGCCCGGCGATATTTTCTCCTACACGCTGAAGGAACCGGTCGGCGTCGTCGGCGCCATCATTCCGTGGAACGGCCCGCTTGCCGCCAGCATCTGGAAGATCGGCCCGGCCATCGCCACCGGCTGCACCGTGATCCTCAAGCCGGCCGAAGAAGCGCCGTTGACGTCGCTGCGGCTCGCTGAACTGGTGCTGGAAGCGGGAATCCCGCCCGGCGTCGTCAACGTGGTGCCGGGATATGGCGAGACCGCGGGCGCAGCATTGGCTTCGCATCCGGATGTCGACAAGGTGGCATTCACCGGCTCGCATGTCACCGGTCAATCCATCATCCGGGCGTCGGCCGGCAATCTCAAGCGCGTGTCGCTCGAACTCGGCGGCAAGTCGCCCGACATCGTGTTCGCCGATGCCGATCTCGATGCGGCGGTGCCCGGTGCGGCGATGGCGGTATTTGCCAATTCCGGCCAGATTTGCAGCGCCGGCACGCGGCTCTTCGTCGAGCAAAAGATCTACGACGAATTCGTCGGCCGGGTCGCCGAATTCGGCAAGAAGCTCAAGGTCGGCAACGGCATCGACCCGAACACGCAGATCGGGCCACTGGTGTCGGCACAGCAGATGGAACGCGTCAGCGGCTATCTCGCGATCGGGCAGAAGGAAGGCGCCAGGGCGCTGGCCGGAGGGGCGCCGCTGACCGAGGGCGCGCTGTCGAAAGGCTACTTCGTGCCGCCGACGGTGTTCGCCAACGTTCGCGACGACATGCGGATCGCGCAGGAGGAAATTTTCGGGCCGGTCATTTCCGCAATTCCCTTCACGGATACCGGCGAGTTGATCAAGCGCGCCAATGCGACGACGTTCGGGCTCGGCAGCGGCGTGTGGACCCGCGACGTCAGCAAGGCGCATCATCTGGCGAAGTCGATCCGGGCCGGTTCGGTCTGGGTCAACTGCTACCAGGCGATGGACCCGGCGGTTCCGTTCGGCGGCTACAAGATGAGCGGCTATGGCCGCGAGTTCAGGCAAGCAGCATCTGGAAGAATATCTCAACGTCAAGGCGGTCTGGATCAAGACGGCCTGAGCGCTATCGCTGTGACACCCGATGAGAGCGACGGCTTGCGGCTGTCGCTCTCATCATTTTTTGGACGCCTGGCTTTTGGATGCGCGCCGTAAACGGGCGCAGTCAGTTTTTCTTGGTACCTGCCGCGATGTCGGACCGCAGCGCCTGCAGGTCCTTGCGGACGGCGCTTGCGGCGGCGCGCTCGATCTTGCGGTAGCGCGCGACCAGCGATGTGCCGAAGGACGTCAGGTTGGCACCGCCGCCGTTCTTGCCCCCGGTCTGCCGCTCCACGGCGGCGCGCTTGCAGATCCGGTTGATCTCATCGACCAGATCCCACGCCCGCTTGTAGGACATGTCCATGGCGCGGCCGGCGGCCGAGATCGATCCGCAGGCCTGGATATTTTCAAGCAGCTGGATTTTGCCCGGCCCGATCCGGCCTTCGGTGTCGAGGTCGATCCGCACGCTCAGCGAGGGCAGCGGATTGGCACTGGGTTTTTGCATGGCAGGTTGTCCTCCGGTCCGGCGGCGTGAGATTGCCATTGAAGCCTTTTGCAAACAAAGTGAACCGGTTACATAACCATATCAACACAGATTTCCGGGGCAGGCATGAATTTTCCAGCTTTGTTTTCACCGCTGCAAATCGGTCCCTACCGGCTCCAGCATCGGGTCGTGATGGCGCCCTTGACCCGGATGCGGGCGGAACGATCGAGCTTCGCGCCACGGGAGCTGAACGCCGAATATTACCGTCAGCGCGCCACGCCGGGCGGCCTGATCATCGCCGAGGCCTCGCCAGTGATGGCGACGGGACGCGGCAATGCGGGCACGCCGGGCATCTATTCGGAACAGCAGATCAAGGGCTGGCGCGCTGTCGTCGATGCCGTGCACGCCAAGGGCGGATTGATCTTTCTCCAGCTCTGGCATGTCGGGCGGGTGTCGCATTCCTCGTTCCAGCCCGGCGGGGTGCTGCCGGTGGCGCCGTCGGCGGTGCCTATACCCGATCTGACGACGATGACCGCGCAAGGCAAGCCCGCGCCCTATGAGACGCCGCGCGCGCTCGAGACCGGCGAAATCGCCGGCGTGATCGAGAGTTTTCGTCAAGGTGCGGCCAACGCGCTGCAGGCCGGGTTCGACGGCGTCGAGATCCATGGCGCCAATGGCTATCTGATCGAGCAGTTCCTGCAGTCGCACACCAATTTGCGGACCGACCGATACGGCGGATCGATCGCCAACCGCGCGCGGTTGCTGCTGGAGATCACCCAGGCCGCGATCGAGGTCTGGGGCGCGAACCGGGTCGGGGTGAGATTGTCGCCCTACGGGATCGCCAATGGCAGCGGCGAAGCCGATCCGATGCCGCTTTACAGCCATGTCATCACATCGCTCGATTCCCTTGGCTTGGCTTATTTGCATTTCATCGAGCCGCGCTCGAGCGGCGCCGGCCGCGCCGAGGTCAACCATCAGAACGTGCCGTCGGCGATGGCGCTGTTCAGGCCGATCTGGCGCGGAGTCCTGATTTCGGCCGGAGGCTTCACCGGCGAGAGCGCCGAGGCGGCGATTGCCGCCGGGCAGGCCGACGCCATCGCCTTCGGCCGCATCTTCATTTCCAATCCGGACCTGCCGCGCCGCCTCCGCCACGGCTTTCCGCTGACGCCCTATAATCGCGCGACCTTTTATGGCGGCGAGGCGGCCGGCTATACCGATTATCCCGTTCATGACGAGTTGCAGCGGGCTTGAAGGACCGACGTCATTGCGACGCGTTGGCTCCTCGCAATGACGATGGAGACTGGAAGCGCGAATGGCAAAAAACACAAAGGCAGCCGGGATATCCACAGGTCAATGCCTGTGCGGCAGGGTCGGCTTCGAAATCGACACGCCGGCCCGATGGGCCTGGCACGATCATTCGGCGGCGAGCCGGCGCGCGCACGGCGCCGCCTACGCGACCTATGTCGGAAGCTGGCGCAAGCGCTTCCGGATCACCAGGGGCGGCGCCGCCATCACCCGCTTCGAGGACAAGACCAGCAAAACCGTGCGCAGCTTTTGCGCGCGATGCGGCACGCCGTTGTTTTATGAGCGCGCGCGTTCGCCGCATATGGTGAACATCCCGCGCGCGCTGTTCGCGGGCCGTACCGGCCGGCAACCGCTCTATCACATCGCCATCGAGGAGATGCAGGAGTGGACCTATACGGGCGAGCCGCTGGTGCCGTTGAAGGGTTTTCCCGGCGTGGTCTGGCATCGCCAAAAAAAGAAGAAGCGCGTCGACCATGAGGGCATGTTCTGATCTTTGAAGAATTTGATATCCGAAAATGCAGTCGCCGCGCAGGTGTGTCAGGCGCCGGGCGATGCAGGGCAGCCATGATCGCCGTCCATTGATCTTGCCCACACAGATCGGCCATGTTGCACCAGATCCCCGTGGTAACGGCCACGGGAACGGGAGGACTTCATGAATCGCATCACCGGGCGCTCGGCGTTCCTCGCACTGCTCCGGGATGAGGGCATCACCCATCTGTTCGGCAATCCCGGGACCACCGAATTGCCGATCATGCATGCGCTGAAAGAGCATCCCGATCTCACTTATGTGATGGCGATGCAGGAGAGCCTGGTGGTCGCCATCGCCGACGGTTTTAGCCGGGCCTCGGGCCGCCTCGTCGCCTGCAACGTCCATGTCGCGCCCGGGCTCGGCAATGCGATGGGGTCGCTTTACAACGCGCATTTTACCGGCACGCCGATGATCCTGACCGCCGGCCAGCAGGAGCAAGGCCACGGTCTGATGGAACCGTTGCTGTATGGGCCGCTGGTGCGGATGGCCGAGCCGCTGGTGAAGTGGGCGGTCGAGGTGACACGGCTGGAGGACCTGCCGCGAATCGTGCGCCGCGCCGCCAAGATCGCGACCACGCCGCCGACCGGGCCGGTGTTCATCTCGCTGCCCGGCGATATCCTGAATTCGGAAGCCGGCATCGAGCTCGGCCGCTCGACCCGCGTCGATACACGGGTGAAGCCGTCCGACGAGGCCCTGCAGGCGCTGGCGCAACGCATCCTCAAGGCCGAGCGTCCCGTCATCATTGCCGGCGATGAGATCGTAAAGAGCGATGCGCTGCGGGAAGCAGCAATGCTGGCCGAGACGCTCGGTTGTCCCGCCTATCAGCAATCAACGCCTTACGGCGCGCAGTTTCTGTCGGAAAGCCCCTGCTTCATGGGGGCGTTGACGCGGTTGCAGAAGCAGGTTCGCGAGGTGCTGGCTCCCTACGATCTGATGATCGTACTCGGCGCCGATCCGTTGCGGATGTCGGTGCACAGCGAGGTCGATCCGCTGCCGGAAGGCATGCCGATTGTGCAGATCGGCCTGGTCGAATGGGACCTCGCCAAGAATTACGGCGCCGAGATCGCGCTGAAGGCCGACGTGAAGGAAACCCTGCGCGTGTTGATCCCGGCGCTGAAGGCCGCCGGCGGCGCGGCATTGGAGGCCCGCGCCCGGCAGGGCGTGGCGGCGCTGGCCTCGAAGAACTGGAGCGCGCGGCGCGCCACGCTGGTCGAGGAAATATCAAAGAACAGGGACCGCTCGCCGATCGATCCGGACTGGCTGGCCCTGACGGTGATCGACGCGATGCCCGACAACGGCATTCTGGTTGACGAGGGATTGACGTCGTCGCGGTACATCAATGCGCTGCGCCCGCACCGCGACCGCTACGGCTATCACGCGCTGGCGTCGGGCGGCATCGGCTGGGGCCTGCCGGCCTCAGTCGGCGTCAGTCTCGCCAATCCCGACCGGCCGGTGGTGTGCTTCTCCGGCGATGGCAGCGCGATGTATTCGATCCAGGCGTTATGGACCGCGGCGCATCACAAGCTGCCGTTGACGGTGGTGATCGTGAATAACGGCGGCTATCGCATCATCAAGCAGCGGCTGTTGGCATTCCATGGCGACGACCATTATGTCGGCATGGATTTCGTCGACCCCAAGGTCGACTTTACCGCAATGGCGAAAGCACTCGGGCTGGAAGCGATGCGGATCAGCGGCGCCGGCGAGCTAAAGACAAAACTGTCGTCCGCGTTCAATAGTCCCGGCCCGAAGCTGATCGAGGTGATGGTCGATGGAACGGTGAATTGATCGTCCCGTCTAACCCAAAAAGCAAGCGTAGCCCGGATGAGCGAAGCGACATCCGGGATCTTCACAATTCTCGAACCCCGCATGTCACTTCGTTCATGCGGGCTACTCGCTAGTCCATGGAAGAGGTGGTGCCGTGCCGGGAGCATATCTCAACGTCGCGTTCTATTTGCTGGTGGTTGGCGCCGGGGTCAGCGTTGCGCTGCAGCAGGTCCTCAACGCAAACCTCAGGATGGAGCTGGGTTCTGCGTGGTGGGCCGGCTTTATAAGCTATCTGGTTGGCACGCTGTCGATGCTGGCCATCGCTGTCGGCTCAGGTGGGCCGTGGTTATCGGCGACAATGGCCGCGCGCACGTCGTGGGTTTCGTGGACCGGCGGGATTTTTGGCGCGATCTTCATTGCCACGGCGATCCTGACGGTGCCCCGCTTCGGCGCGGCGACAGTCCTCGCCCTGATTGTCGTCGGGCAGATGCTCGGATCGCTGACGTTCGACCATTTTGGCCTGTTGGGCGTTCCGCAACATCCGGCAAATCCGATACGACTGGCAGGGGCGGCCTTTCTCATCTTCGGCGTCATTCTAATCCGCTACTAAACGAGGCTTGCTGCGATGGGATTTGCCCGTCGTGCCAATCTGTCGCAATCGGCGTCATTGATCTTGCCCCCAAATCACCGGCTAAATCCCGCTCATCCCGTCCCGCTTGAGGGACGTATCGCGATCGTCACGGACGTTGGGTGCGGGATGCGGTGGACGCAGGCGGCGCGTTGACGAAGGCGCTTATCTTGCGGACGGCGAAGTCGTGTGGTCCTGACGCCCCGACGCTGGCGTCAAGTTCTCGAGGAGCAAGCTTCTTGGGAGCGACGGTGGCAAACAAGCCCGGTCACCGGGGAGAGCGCGAAGCAGCCGTTAAAACCATTGCGCGGGGAATGCCGGGTGTTTCCGGTGTGACCGTGGTGACTAACGCGCGTGCTTTCTACACTACACGCGCGGCTGCGGGCGCACCAAGCGCCCGGCATTCCCTGCTCCCCTCTTGGGGTAGCACTGCGCCCTCTGATCTTCAGAAGGCGGGACGTCTACGCAAAACTCGGGCGCATCGCGCGGCGGGATCGCGGAAACATATCTTGCCGTCATTGCGAGGAGCGAAGCGACGAAGCAATCCACTCTTTCTTTTGCGCGGCGAAATGGATTGCTTCGCTGCGCTCGCAATGACGGATCCATGATCGAGCGCATATCAACTCACACCGACGAACGCTTCGTCGCACCCATTCTACTCCGCCGCCTTCGCCGTGATGCCATGGCGATATTGCGCGGCGGGGTGCGGTGCTGCGAGACGCGCGCGACCCTTGCCGAACAGTTTTTCGCGCAAGGTGCCCTTCTGGTAGGCTTGCTTGTATCGGCCGCGGCGAACCAGTTCCGGTATCAGCAGGTCGACGATATCCTCGAAATCGCCGGGCGAAATCGCAAAGGCGACGTTCAAGCCGTCGACATCGGTTTGATCGATCCAGGCTTCGATCTCGTCGGCGACCTTCTCGGGCGTGCCGACCACCACCGGCCCGATGCCGCCGATGCCGACATGCTGGGCGACCTCGCGCACGGTCCAGACCCGATCCGGATCGGCGCGGGTGATGTTGTCCATTGCGGTGCGGCCGGCGTCGTTCTCGACGTGGCGAACCTCCTGGTCGAGGTCATAGGCGGAGAAATCGACGCCGGTCCAGCCGGACATCAAAGTGAGCGCGCCCTCAGGGCTGATGTGCCGGCGATAGTCCGCGAATTTCGCTTGGGCTTCCGCTTCGGTGCGGCCGAGGATCACCGTCATCATGCTGAACATCAAAATCTCGGCCGGGTTGCGGCCGGCCTCCGCCGCCAGCGCGCGGATCGCGGCCACGCGCGGCGCGATCACCTTGGCCGATGGTCCCGACATGAACACGCATTCGGCGTGCCGGGCCGCGAACTGCCGTCCGCGCGGCGATGTGCCGGCCTGATAAAGCACAGGCGTGCGTTGCGGCGACGGTTCGCTGAGGTGAATGGCGTCGAGCCGGTAATTGTTGCCCTCGTGATGGACGCGATGCACCTTGGCAGGATCCGCGAAGATTCCCCGCGCGCGATCGCGCAGTGCGGCATCGTCCTCCCAGCTTCCTTCCCAGAGCTTGTAGACCACTTCCATATATTCGTCGGCGACATCGTAGCGGTCGTCATGCGCGGTCTGCTTGTCCTTGCCGGCGCCGCGCGCGGCGCTGTCGAGATAGCCGGTCACCACGTTCCAGCCGATCCGTCCCTCGGTGAGATGGTCGAGCGTCGACATCCGCCGCGCGAACGGGTAGGGCGGCTCGTAGGACAAGGTGCAGGTCACGCCGAAGCCGAGATTTTCGGTGACGGCGGCCATCGCCGAGATCAGCAGCAGCGGATCGTTCACCGGGGTTTGGGTGGCGTTCCGCAATGCTGCGTCCGGGCTGCCGCCGAACACGTCGTAGACGCCGAGCACATCCGCCAGGAAAAGACCATCGAACCGCCCGCGCTCCAGCGTCCGCGCCAGATCGATCCAGTACGGCAGCCGGTTATAGTCGGCGGTGCGGTCGCGGGGATGGGTCCACAGCCCCGGCGATTGATGCGCGACGCAGTTCATGGCGAAGGCGTTGAGCCGGATTTCTTTTTTCATGGTCGGCGACTTTCAGCGCGCGCGGCCTGGCCGCCGCGTCAGAAGATGAAGAGCAAGAGACTAACGGCCGGCCTGCTTGAAGGGTATTTCCTCGCCCGGCGGGGGAACGACGCGCGCTACATTAAGCGTCATCGAGACCACATCATAATATCCGTTGACCGCGACCAGATCCATGATGCCCTGTTCGCCGAATTTCTCGAGGGCCTTGGCGTAGATCACGTCATCGACACCGTGATCTCGCCGCAGCTGCGTCGAGAACTCCCAGACGATGGCTTCGTCGTCCTTCATGGTGTCAGGCTTTCGCCCGGCGCCGATGGCGGCGACGATGGCGGGATCGAGACCGGCCTTGATCGCCAGCGGCGCGTGGGCGTACCACTCGTATTGCGAGCCCCAGGCCTGTGCGGTCATGATGATCGCCATCTCGTTGACGCGCTTGTCGAGCGAGCTGTTGAACCTGACATATTCGCCGACCTTCTGCAGCCGATCGGCCAGCTCCGGGCTGCGCAGCCAGGCGTTGAACGGGCCTCCGATCGATTTTCGCGGGCCGGTCAGAATCGCATCGGCCACGCTGCGCTGGGCGGGCGACATCTGATCGAGCGGAATCGCCGCCATGCGCTCGCCGGTCAGCGCCATCGCGGAACCTGCCAGCAGCACGCAGATCATGGACGCCCGCAGGATCGATTTCATGATGCCCTCCTTCGGATCTTTGTCCGGTCGAATGCCGGGTTACGGCCGGAAATTGTTGCATTCCGGCCGGTTTTGGCAAGATAAAATTCCTCCGTATCGGCGCCTCGCCGAAGACGGTTTATGCGTTCGCTACGGTGGGAATGAGAACAGATTTTGCCGCAAGCCCGGCCTGCGATTCGTGGATCAAGCTTTGGCAATTCGCGTATGGTAGACGTCGCAGTTGCATCGCGATGACAGGAGAACCCGGTTGGATCGAATTGCCTATATCAATGGTTCGTTCGTGCCCCTGGCAGAGGCCAAGGTCTCGGTGCTCGACCGCGGCTTTCTGTTCGCGGACGGCATTTATGAGGTCGCGGCGGTGCTGGACGGCAGACTGATCGACAATGCGTCGCATCTGGCGCGGCTGGAACGCTCGGTGGGCGAAATCGCGCTGGTTTTACCGGAGACGTTGCCGCGAATTCAGGAGATCCAGAAAGAGCTGATCGCGCGCAACCATCTGGTCAGCGGCCTGGTCTATCTGCAGGTGACGCGCGGCACTCACACCGGGCGCGACTTTGCGTTTCCAAAGGACGTCAAGCCGACCCTGGTGATGTTCACTTCAGCCAAGGACATCGTCGACGCGCCTTCGGCCAAGACCGGCATTGCCGTGATCACCGTGCCGGATATCCGCTGGGCCCGGCGCGACATCAAGAGCGTCGCGCTGCTGGCGCAGGTGCTCGCCAAGCAGGCTGCGGCAGAAGCGGGCGCTGCCGAAGCCTGGATGATCGAGGACGGCATGGTGACCGAAGGCGGATCGTCATCGGCCTTTATCCTGACGCAGGACGACGTGCTGGTGACGCGGCAGAATTCCAACGCGATTCTGCCGGGCTGCACCCGCAAGGCGGTGGTGGCGCTGGCCGAAGAGCGTCAGCTTCGGGTCGAGGAACGGCCGTTTTCGGTGTCGGAGGCGCTGGCGGCGAAAGAAGCCTTTGCCACCAGCGCTACCCTGTTCGTACAGGCGGTGGTGACGATCGACGGCAAGGCCGTCGGCGACGGCAAGCCTGGTCCAATGACCAATCGGTTGCGCGAAATCTATCTGGATTTCGCCCGCGCCACGGCGACGTGAGGCTCCCGCGGTGTCACGGCTTCAGGATCAGCTTCTGGACCCGCCAGTTCAACAATTCGGCCGCGTAGAGCACATTCTCCGACGGACAGGCCAGCGCGTGAATCCAGCCGAATTGTTTCAACTGTTTGCCGGACCGGCCGAGCATGCCGAGCACCTTGCCCTCGAGGCTGAGCTTGTAGATGCGGCCGGGCCAGCCGTCCGAACTATACAGCACCTGATGGGGCGGCGGCGTGATGCAGATCGCCCATGGCGCGCCCGGCGCAAACGTTCCGGCGGCGATCATCGCCTCGTCGGGAATTTTGCCGATCGCAGGTTTGGCGTCCGGCGGCACCGGCACGTCGATCGTAAACTGGCGCAGGAATTTTCCCTCGCCGTCGAACACCTGAATCCGCCGGTTGCCGCGATCGGCGACATAGACATTGCCCTCGGCGTCGGTCGCGATCGAGTGCGGGGTGTTGAACTGGCCGGGTTCCTTGCCGCGTTCGCCCCACGACTTCAGCCAGTTGCCGTCCTTGTCCACCTTGGCGATGCGCGAATTGATATAGCCGTCGCTGATGAAAGTGTTGCCGGCCTTGTCCCAGGCCACGTCGGTGACCTGACGAAATCGGCCATCCTCGGCGGCCAGCGGCGGTTTGGGATGTTTCAACGGGCCGGTCTCTTCGTCGGAGGCTTCCTGCTTGCGGCCGAACACCATGACGACGCGGCCCTCGGGATCGAACTTGATCACCATGTCGGAGCCCTTGTCGGTGACCCAGATATTGTCGGCAGGATCGATCTTGACGGTATGGGCGAACGACCAGGCGTAGAGGTTCTTGCCGATTTCGCGGACGAACTGGCCTTTGGCATCGAATTCCAGCAACTGGGTCGCCGCCGCGGCGTAAGCGGGACCGCTGGTGTTGCCGCGCGAAAGCACGAAAACGTGACCCTTGGAATTGACCGAGACCCCGGGTACTTCGCCGAAGTACATGTTGGGCGGCAGGTGAAGCGGATTGGGGACCGAGTCGAAGGCGATCGAGGGCACCGCCTGCTGCGCGAAAGCCGGTGGCCCGATCAACAACAACAATCCGACCAGCCAGTGCTTCATGAAATCTCCCGGCAGCGTCTGTTTTCACTTAGAAATGCTAATTCATTGCAAGTGCCGGCGTCCATCGCTGCGGGCGCGTCCCGCATCATATCGGTCCATCGTCCGGCGCATGGCGCGGCGGAACACAAGTTCGTGTTGCTGTTATATCAAAACAAGTAAACTCCACGGAGGAACGCCGGCAAACGTTGGTCCGAGACGCAGGGATCAAGATCGAATAAAGATAGCGCCGGTTGCGGTGCAACCGCGATCCAGGGTTTGCCATCATCGTTGCATTTCAGGAATATTCGCAGTGCAGGGGGGTTGCAGAGGAGGCGTCTTGATCCATCCGCCGAAACGGCCTTCGGCCGGCCCCACGAAAAACGTCAGCCGTCAATCGAACCCCAGGAGAAATATGATGTCCAGCATGATACCGCGCACGCTTATATCGCGCACCCTTGCCGCCGCCAGCTTCGCGTTGGTCTGTGTCGCCCTGCCAGCCTCGGCGCAGGAGACCGTACGCATCCGTGGCACGATCGAAAGCATCGATGGCCCGGTTTTCGTGGTCAAGAACCGCGACGGCGCCGAGCTGAAATTGACGGTCACCGACAAACCGCTGTTCGTCGCGATTGTGAAAGCGACGATGGCGGACATCAAGCCCGGCATGTTCGTCGGCTCGACCGGAGTGACGCAAGAGGACGGCAGCCAAAAGGCCATCGAGGTGCATATCTTCCCGGAATCGATGCGTGGTGTCGGCGAAGGCCATTACGACTGGGACCTCAAGCCGCAAACCAAGATGACCAATGCCAATGTCGAGCAGACGGTCGCCGGCGTTGACGGTCAGATGCTGTCCGTCAAATACAAGGATGGCGAGAAGAAGGTGCTGGTGACGCCCGAGACCGCGGTCGTCACCTATGTCGCCGGCGACAGGGGTGACCTCAAGCCGGGAATCAAGATTTTCGTCGGTGCCGCGAAAAAACAGCCGGACGGAACCGTGCAGACCCCGCGTATCACCTATGGCAAGGATGGGTTGACGCCGCCGATGTAAGTGCGGCGCGATCGATAATCTCCGCAACGAAAACAAACTTCAATCAGGAGGACAAAATGCGTTCGATCGTTCAGATGATACTGGCAGCTTGCGCGATAGCGATTGTGAGTTCACCGACACTTGCGGAACCGACTGCGCCCGCAGCACCGCCATCGCCGTCGCCTGCCGGCGGCACCCCCGACGCGATTCCATTCGATATTCCGTACGGTGTATCGATTGGGCTTGAGCGCGCCAAGGAGGTGATGGCTGCTGCCGAGGCGGAAGCCAAAAGGCGCAACTGGAAAATGAACATCGCCGTGGTCGACACCAACGGTGAACTGGTCCATTTCTCGCGGATGGAAGGCGCGATGATTGCGTCCGTCGGGATTTCGCAGGGCAAGGCCCGTACCGCGGCGCGTTTTCGCCGCGAGACCCGTGTGTTCTACAACGCTTTTGAGGGCGGCCATTCCTATATTGGCGCGATCGATCCTACCCTGGTGGCAAGTCCCGGTGGATTTCCCCTGGTCGAAGGCGGCAAGCTGATTGGCGCGGTGGGTTGCAGCGGTGGCACTGGCGATCAGGACGCCGTCATTTGCAAGGTCGGCGCCGAGGTCGTGAAATAGCCCGGCCATATATGTGTCCCGTACGCGGCGTAGCGCAGCCATTAGCGCGCTGCGCAAATAAAACATCGGCCGCAAGCGATCGGCCTTAAACTGGAGTTCGCTGATGTGGGTACTGTTGCTGCTGCCCTTTATTGGCCTGTTGTGGGTGCCGTTCTATAACTTCCAGGAACCGGCGCTATTCGGTTTTCCGTTTTTCTATTGGTACCAGCTCGCATGGGTGCCGATCAGCTCCTTGCTGATCTGGCTGGTCTACCGCAGGCGCACGCCCGACGAAGCTCCGTAAATTTTGCAGGTTCCTGGAAAGCAGTGTTATGGCCGATCAGATTGACTGGATTGCTCTCGCGGTCTTTCTCTTTTTCTTTATCCTTGTCACCGTGATGGGATTCTTCGCCGCGCGCTGGAGATCCGGCCCGGTCAGCGAGCATCTCGACGAATGGGGACTGGGCGGACGGCAGTTCGGCACCTGGATCACCTGGTTTCTGGTCGGCG
This sequence comes from uncultured Pseudomonadota bacterium, assembly GCA_963727225.1. Classification (GTDB taxonomy): domain Bacteria; phylum Pseudomonadota; class Alphaproteobacteria; order Rhizobiales; family Xanthobacteraceae; genus Bradyrhizobium. The sequence continues at coordinate 214,901 of CAVSFN010000020.1, forward strand.
GCGATTTCTATACCGCCTACACTGTGATTGCGGTGCCGGCACTGGTCTACGCGGTCGGCGCCTACGGCTTCTTCGCACTGCCTTACACCATCATCGTCTATCCCTTCGTGTTCGCAGTGATGCCGATCTTGTGGAAGGTGGCGCACGCCAACGGCCATGTCACCGCGGCGGACGTGGTGCTGGGCACTCACGGTTCGCGCGGTCTTGAGCTTGCCGTTGCGATCACCGGCATGGTCGCCACCATGCCCTATATCGCCCTGCAGTTGATCGGCATGGGTGTCGTGATCAAGGCGATGGGCCTGACCGGCGAATTGCCGATCGTCGCCGCCTTCATCATTCTGGCGTTGTACACTTATAGCTCCGGGTTGCGCGCGCCGGCGCTGATCGCCTTTGTCAAGGACATCATGATCTACATCGTGGTGCTGGTCGCGGTCGTGGTGGTGCCGGCGAAGCTCGGCGGATATGGCGCGGTGTTCGCTGCGGCCAATGACGCGTTCGCGGCCAAGGGTGGCGCCACCGGCCTGACCTTGAAGCCGTCGCAGATGCTGCCTTACGCGACGCTGGCGCTGGGGTCGGCGTTGGCGGCGTTCATGTATCCGCACACTTTGACCGGGATTTTCGCCTCGAAATCCGCCGACACCATCCGCAAGAATGCGATCCTGCTGCCGGCCTATACGCTGCTGCTGGGCCTGATCGCGCTGCTCGGCTACATGGCCTATGCCGCCAACATCAAGGTGACCTCGAACAACGACGTGGTGCCGATGCTGTTCAAGGTGCTGTTCCCGTCATGGTTCGCCGGTTTTGCGTTTTCGGCGATCGCGATCGGCGCGCTGGTGCCGGCGGCGGTGATGAGCATTGGGGCCGCCAATCTGTTCACCCGCAATGTCTGGAAATCCTACGTCAACCCCGACATCAGCCACGCCGGCGAGGCCGCGGTCGCCAAGATCGCGTCGCTGGTGGTCAAGGTCGGGGCTCTCACCTTCATTCTGTTCCTGCCGACGCAATACGCGCTCGACCTGCAATTGCTCGGCGGCTTGTGGATATTGCAGACCTTTCCGGCGCTGGTATTCGGGCTGTTCACGCGCTGGTTCCGCGCCGAAGGCCTGCTGCTCGGCTGGGCGGTCGGAATTCTTTGGGGATCGTGGACGGCATGGAGCAACGGGCTGAAGCCGCTCGCCAGCATCAATCTCGGCGGCGTCGGCTATGTGTTTTATGTCGGGCTCGGCGCGCTGATTCTCAATGTCGTCGTCGCAGCGATAGCGACCGTCATCGTCGCGCGAATCTCGCCGCGCCGCGCGGTTGCCGCATCTTGATGGTGCCAGTGACGGCTCATGCCGTGCGATTTGCCGGCAGCGTTTCCGCGACAAACCGGTTACGCAAGGTGCCGATACCGCTGATCTCGATCTCGACGACATCACCAGCTTTGAGGTCGGGCGACGCGCCGTCGGTTCCCATCCAGATCACGTCACCCGGCCACAGCGTGAAATACTTCGTCAGTTCGACGATGAACGGCTTGATGCCGAAGATCATGTCGTTGGTGCGGAAGCGGTTGCTCTCCTTGCCGTTCACCTTCACGATGGTCTCCATGCCGTCGAGATCGACCTCGGTTTCGATCCAAGGTCCCATCGGCTTGAAAGTATCGGCATTCTTGGCCCGCCACAGCCCGCGATCGGCCTTCTGCCAGCTGCGCTCGCTGACGTCATTGCCGATGGTGTAGCCGAATACGCAGGACATCGCGTCATCTTCGGTAAGATGTTTTGCCTTCTTGCCGATCACGACGACCAACTCGCCCTCATAGTGAATCTTTTCGGTGGCGGTTGCCGGAATCACGACATCTTCGTCGTGCGCGATCAACGCGTTCTGCGCGCGATAGCCGATCTCGGGCCGGTCGGGAACATTGGGCACTTCGCCGCGCTTGTCTGCCGCCTCCTTGAGATGCTTGAGGTAGTTCAGGCCGACGCAATAGAAAGTGCGCGGCATCAGTGGCAGTTCGATCTTGACCTCCGCCAGGGAATGCGAGCGCGGTGTGCGTTGCCATTCGCCGAACGGCTCACCGCTGACCGCGATGACGCGGTCACTTTCGACAATACCCCAGGAGGTCGTTCCGTCCGCGGTGAACTTCAGCCAGCGCATCTGCTATCCCTTTTATTCCGCCGCGGCCCGCGGCGGCGTTTTCCACGCGCCGGCTGCCGGGCGCGGCAGACCGAGATTCTCGCGCAGGGTCTTGCCGGCATAGTCCTTGTGAAACAGACCGCGCCGCTGCAACTCCGGAACGATGTGACGAACGAAGTCGGTATACGAGCCCGGCACATAGGTCGCTGCGATCACAAAACCGTCGCAGCCGCGGCCGACGAACATTTCCTCCAGCCGATCGGCGATTTCCTTGGGGCCGCCGACGATCGCGTCCTGGGTCTGGCCGCGGCCGCTGAAGGTGATGAAATCGCGCGTGCTGGGATTGCTCTTGCCGCTGGTCTTGAGCACGCCGTCGCGGATACCAAGCATGCCCTGCATGCCCTGCAGCTCTTCGGTAGTCAGCGGTTCGTCGATGCCCTTGGACGCGAAATCGTAGTTCAGCCCCTCCGACAGCAGCGACAGCGCATCGATTTCAAGTGGCAGCTTTTCGATCAGCGCCATCTTGTCTTCGGCTTCGGATTTGGTGGCACCCGGCACCGGCGTGATGAGGTTGCAGAGAAACATCTGGTCGGGATCGCGGCCGGCCTTGGCGGCCTCGCCCCTGATCGCGTCATAGCCCTGCTTGGCGCTTGCCAGGTTACGCGCCGCGGTGAATATCACTTCGCCCCAGCGCCCGGCGAAACGCTGACCACGGCCGCTGGCGCCGGCTTGAATAATTACCGGATGGCCTTGCTGCGAGCGCGGCACCGTGAACGGCCCGCGTGACTTGAAGAACCGCCCGTTATGATCGAGGCGCTTGACCTTGTTGGGATCGGCAAAGCGGCCGCTGGCCTTGTCGATCAGCAGTGAACCGTCTTCCCAGGAATCCCAATGGCCGAGCACCACTTCCATGAATTCGTCGGCGCGGTCGTAACGGAAATCGTGATCGAGATGCGCGTCCTTTCCCATATTGTGGGCTTCGCCGTCATTGACCGAGGTGACCACATTCCAGGCGGCGCGGCCTCCGGTCATCAGATCGAGGGTGGCGAATTTGCGGGCGACATCGAACGGTTCGTAATAGGTGGTGGAGCAGGTCGATGCGAGGCCGAGTTTTTCGGTGGCCATGCCCATCGCGGTCAGCACGACGATGGGATCCATCTTGACGCAGCGGATGCCGTATTCGACGGTGTGGGCGTGATCGTTGCCGTAGCGATCCGGCATGGCCAGGCGATCGTCGAAAAACGCCATGTGGAATTTTCCGGATTCGAGAATCCGGCCGATCTCCTGATAGTAGTCGGACGACATCGAGTCGTCGCGTGACTCCGGATGGCGCCACGAACTCGGAAGGTTGGTGCAGTTCTGCGCCTGCAGGAAACCGACCAACGCCATTTGCCGTGTCATCCAGAAACTCCCGGTTGCGCCGAACGCAGCATGAATTTCGCAATCATAGATCGAGTTCGGCGGTCAATTTGTATTCGCCGGCCAGCGCGCGCAACTTGTCCCAGGTGGCGTCTTCGACGTCGATGCCGGCGACCTTGCGCTGCTGCTCGCGGATATATTCGACCTCGCCCGGATAGAATACGCCGGTAGAGCCCTCGGACGGTGGCGTCGCCTTGAGATAGCGCGCGAACTCGGCGACCTCTTTCTTGAAATCCTTGAGCGGACGAAACGCCGCGACGTTGAACACCGCCATGAAGCATCCGTCATTATGCCGGCCGGTCGGCTCGACCCCGAAACCCAGGCCGGTGAGCAGCCCGCACAGCACCTCGACCATCGCCGCCAGGCCGCTGCCCTTGTAACCTTCGCTGCCGCCGAGCGGCAGCAGCGCGCCGCCTTTGCGGAATTGCAGCGGGTCGGTGGTTTGACGCCCTTCGCTGTCGACGATCCAGCCGGTTGGGATTTCCTCGCCGCGCGCAGCGGCAAGCTGGATCTTTCCGGCCGCGACTGCCGATGTCGCCATATCGAGATAGAACGGCGCGTCGAGATCCGACGGCACGGCGATCGAAATCGGATTGGTGCCAAGCCGCGCCTCGCGGCCGCCGAACGGTGCCACGGCTTTGGGTGAGCGGCCGGAATCGGCGGTGGCCAGCCCGATCATGCCTTCGCGCATCGCCATCATCGGATAGGCCGCCAGCCGTCCGACATGACTCTGACGAAACACCGTGCAGGCCGCGACATTGGCCGTTTTCGCTTTTTCGATCGTCAGCGCCATCGCCTTGGCATTGACATGAAAGCCGAAGCCCCAATGGCCGTCGATGACGGTCGTGGTCGGCGATTCCTGCACGATCGTCCACTTCGCGCCGGGAATGATATGTCCGACCTTGATGCGGTCGATATAGGTCGGGATCGCGATCACCCCATGCGAGTCATGGCCCGCAAGGTTGGCGTTGACGCAGCCGACCGCGACGGCATCGGCTTCCTCGTCCGACGCCCCGGCGGCCTTGAGCAGTGCTGCGCCGATGCGTGTGAGACGGTCGGCCTGCACGATCGCCATGGGGTTTCCTCTTTCATCGCCCGCGCGCGGGCGGGTCTTGCTTGTTGTTGTCGGCGCATGGTCTCAAAGCGATGACCGGAGGGCAAGTGCCAAGATACCGAAATCGTCGGCGCTGCCAGCGCCGGCAGCACCTTTCGGATTCCATCAGGCGGAACTGGAATGCCCTGTCTTGCGCGGAAAGTCGGCGGCCCACGGCAGCAACGTCTGGCCGGCGAGCGATTGAAGGAACACTTCCGCGCCGGTCGCGAAGGATGAGCCGTCCGGCAGCTCCAGGCTGGAACACCACTCAGCCGGCATCGGTTGCCGTACACCGCGTATCTCAAACGCCGGACCCCACCACCACGCCGGGGCCGGCGATCTCTCCTGCTCGGGGACCGCGCGCCATTGCGCGAACTCACGCACGACGCGTTCGAATTGTACATTTGCAGCTTGATGCATGGTTGCCCCCGAACCGTCGCGTCGGCCCGACAGCTTGGGCGCAAGCGACGCGGTGTCCGCCGGTTCTATTTCTCCTCGGCGGGGAACGCGGTCGCCGGGCCTTCGCCCATGATCAAGAGCACGGCTTCCTCGTCCTTGACGCCATCCCAATGCACTTGCTTGCCGAAATGCGTGATGAAGCTTCCGGCGGGCATCGGGGTTGTATTGGCAGGATCGAATTTCGGGCCGGAGCCCACCCACCAGGTGCCCTTGACCACGGCAATAAAGCGGTCGTTGGCATGGAAATGCGGGTGGCTGAAATGATTGCCCGGGGTCCATTTGATATAGACGGCATAGAAATCCGGACTTGTTCGGATCGCCAACCAGAACAGCAGATTGCGCGCCCTCCGGGCCAACCGGACTCCACTGAATCTGGTCCGGCAATTTGTAAATTACCGCAGCGGGATTGAGTTCGGCGGCGGAGCTGATGCTCAGCATGCCGGCGAGAGAGATCGGAATCAGGAAATATCGCCAAAGCCGATTTGTCATGGTGTCCTCCGCTGCGGGATGCGTGAGCTGAATTGCAGGCGCAAGCTCATCTGATCATTGCGCCATGCTAACCGGTCTGGCTGCCACGGTGCAAGGCTCGCACTCGCATGCGTCCCGGTCGAGGCTTGAGCGCAGCGCAGTTGTAAAACGGAAAACCGCGCTTCCGTCTCAGGTTCTGCAAAGTACAGATCAGGCCGTTATGACGGGCGCAGCCGGCGACGAACTCGCGCCGGCTCGCAGAGGCTCTTCCGTCCTGAGCGGGTGGGCCTTGCTGTGCCATGCCCAGGCGGTTTTGATGATCGTCGCAAGGTCCGAATGCGAGGGGCGGAATTTCAGGGTCTGACGCGCCGCGGTGGGATCAGCGACCAGATAGGTCGGATCGCCGGCGCGGCGCGGCTTGACGACATGGGGTACCTTCCGGCCGGTCTCGGCCGCGATGGCGCTGAGGATTTGGCGCACCGAGAAGCCGATACCGGTACCGAGATTGAAGGCGCCGCCGGTATGCCCTTTGATCAGCAGTTCCAGCGCCAGCATGTGCGCTGCCGCCAGATCGGTGACATGAATATAGTCGCGGATGGCGGTGCCGTCGGGCGTGTCGTAATCGTCGCCGAATACCGCGAAGTCCGCGACATGACCCTGCAGCGCCATCATCGCGCGCGGAATGAGATGGGTCTCGTTGTCGCGCAACTCGCCGATGCCGCCTGACGCGTCGGCGCCGCTGGCGTTGAAATAGCGCAGGCAAAACGCTCCCAAACCGTAGGCGCTGCGATAATCCGCGAGCATGCGCTCGATCATCCATTTCGAGGCGCCGTAAGGATTGATCGGCGCGCAGGGATAGTTTTCGGGCAGGGCTTTGCTGTCGGCGTTGCCGTAGACCGCGCCGGTGGAGGAGAACACCAGGCGGTTGCAGCCGGCCTCGCGCATCGCATCGAGCAGCGACAGCGTGCCGGCGACATTGTTCAGGTAGTATTTCTGCGGGTCGATGACGGACTCGCCGACCAGGCTCGATGCTGCGAAATGCATCACCGCGACGACAGGATACTGCGCGAAGGCGCGGGCCAGCGCGGCCTTGTCCAGGATGTCGCCGACCACCAGCGAGCCGGTGACGAAACTGCGGTGGCCGGTCGATAAATTGTCGTAAGCGACCGGATGATACCCGGCCGCCAGTAGCGCCCTGCAGCCATGTGAACCGATATAGCCGGCGCCGCCGGTGACCAGAACGGCCGGGCGATCGCTGAAACTGGTACCCGCTTTGCGACGCGCGTGGTTCATCGCGGCACCCGGGAGCCTTTCGGTGTCCGATCGGTGTTGGAGGGCCGGCTCTTGTGGAACAACAGATAGATTGCGCGGGGATTGGTGGTCAGATATCGCCAGAACAGCCGGCGCGGCTCCAGCCAGATCCGCCAGGCCCATTCGAGCCCCATCTGCTGCATCCATTGCGGCGCCCTGGGCCGGCTGCCGGACAGGAAATTGAACAATCCGCCGGCGGTCTTGATGACGCCGACATTGGACAGCCGCGGGGTGAATTCCTCGACAAAGGCCTGTTCATAGGGAACGCCGAGCGCCACCCACAGATAGTCCGGCGCTAGCGCATTGATCTCGTCGACCTTGGCTCGGAGAGCGTCGCCCCTCAGATAGCCGTGGGAATGCCCAACGATCTGCAAGTCGGGGTACATCTCCCGGACATTGGCGACGGCGGCGGCGTTTTCGTCTTCATCGGCGCCGAACATATAAAACGTCAACCCTGCCGCGGCGGCCTTGCGAGCGACGACATGAAACAGGTCGGTGGTTGCAACGCGCTCCGGCAGCGGTGTCGATGATCTCAGCCGCGACACGGTAACCAGCGGCTGCCCGTCGGCATTGATGAGATCGGCGGCGCGGAACAGCCGTTCGGTCATCGGCTCGGTTGAACAGCGCGCCAGCACTTCGCCGTTGGCCGATGTCAGATACAGGGGCCGGCCGACGCGGCGCGTTGGGAACACAAGGTCGATCATGAAATTGGCGGTCTGCTCGATGTCAAGCACGGCGAGCCGCAGTCCGCCCAACGAGATTCGAGGCACGCTGGTGGTGGCTGCCCTCCCCAGGGGATTTGCACGGCGCTCAAGCATATTGTTTATCTCGCTGACGATGGGCAGTCGCGGGGTGAAGTTCGTTCAGGACGACGCCGATCAGCTTGCGCTTCGCGCCGCCGAGTGCGGTGATGATGTCTTCCATGCAGCCGTTGATGTCGAGGTTCGCCGGCAGCACCGCGACGAGGCCGTCGGCGGCATCGAGCAACGCGCGATCGGCCACGCTCCAGGGCGTCTGCGGTCCGTCGAGAATCACCAGATCGTAGCCGCCGGCGGAACGCGTCTGCGCGATCGCCTTGCAGATAGCGCCGCTTGCCTTGGCATCGGATGCCTTGATCGCCGGCAGGATCGAGATCCCGTTCGCGGTCTTGATGGCGCGGGAAGCCTTGGTGCCGATGCTGAGCCAGCTGGCGCGGCTGGCCTCGCTTTTGCCGACGCCGTTCACCTTGCTCGAAAGAGCGTGAGTTGCGTGATCGGCATCCATGATCAGCACCCTGGCGCCGTCACGGGCAGCCGCCAGCGCGACATTCAGCGTGGCGATGGCGCGATCCTCACTGGCGCCCGCGCCGATCACGACCATGACCGGTGGTACGTCCGCCGGCGAACGCTTTGCCAGCATCTCGCGCATCTCGCGCATGGCATTGAGGAAGGTGGTCAACGGGAAGCCCGCCCGCAGCGTCGGCCAGCCTATCCGCGTCATGTCGGGAATCCCGCCGATCGGCAGGATTCCGCCGAGGGTTCGCACCACGTCGGATTCCTGCAGCCGTGCGATCAATGGCTTCTCGATCAAAGCGACCGCAGCTGGTGGCCGCGACGGCGTTTCCGGCTGCGGCTTCGGCGACGGAGCCGGTGCCTTCGTTTCGGATTTGAGCGGCCGTGGCTCGGCGGGATCGGCCGGCAGCCGTTCGGCGGCGACCACCCAGCCGGTCGCGGCTAGTCCGCCGAGCATGAAGCCGATCATCGCCAGCACGCTCATGCCCGGCGGGAACATACGGCGTTGCGGCACGGTAGCCTCACCGATGATACGCGCGCTCGAGGTGTTGAGGCCTTCCTGTTCCTCGGTTTCGCGCGAGCGCTTGAGAAACGACTGATAGACATCGCGGCTTGCTTCCACGTCGCGTTCGAGTTCGCGAAGCCGCACCGAAGCCTGGCTCATCTGGACACTCTGGCGCTTCTGCATCTCAAGCGCGTTGCTCAGCGAGGCTTCAAAGTCGCGGGCGCGCGCCAGGTCGTTCTTGGCCGACTGCGCAAAGCGCTCGACTTCCTCATTGATGGTTCGACGCAGATCGTCGACCTGTTTCTCCATCTGGCGCAGCGACGGATGCAGCGGTCCGAGTTCGCCTGCCATCTCCGCATAATGCTTGCGCGCCTCGGCATATTGCGCACGCAGATTGGCGATGGTTGGCGACTGCAGCGCTTCCGGAATGGCGCCGGCATCGCTCGCAGCGCGCCGGCTGGCCTCGATCTGGTCGGATTTGGCTTGCGCGTCGAGCGTCAATGCGCGCGCCGCGGCGAGCCGCTGGTTGCTGGCCGAAAGCTGCTGGTCGCTGATCAGCGTGTCCTGGGTGCCGACGAAATTGTTTTGCGCCTTGTACACGGCGAGCGCGTTCTCGGCGTTACGAAGTCGCTCTTTCAACTCCGTAAGGTGGCTCGACAGATCGGTTGTCGCTCGCCGCGCGGCGGTGGATTGCGAGTTCTTCGATTCCGCCAGATAGGCGTTGGAGAGCGCGTTGGCGAGCATCGCCGCCTTCGCCGGGTCGTACGACCAGACCTCGATGTCGACGATGAAGCTGCGATCGGTCTTCTTGATATTGATGTGACGGTTGAGGGCTTCCAGCGCCACCATCGGGCCGAGCTTGGCTTCGGCGGCAGATCGGGTCTCGATCCCGAACAGGCCGAGCAGCGATCCCATCATGCCCTTGGACTCCCCGCCGAACTCAGGGTCCTTGTCCAGATGGGTATCCTGGATCACGTGAAGCAGCACGCTGTTGGAGGTAATCAGGCGCGCCTGGCTTTCGACCACCATGGCCATGCCGGAAACATCCTGGGCGCGCGGCGTGAGTTCTCGGTCGACCAGTTGCAATTCCCGGGGATCGACATAAAGCTGGGAGGTCGCCAGATATTTCGGCGTCAGGCTTTTGCCGATCGCAACGGCGAGGCAGGCGCAGATCAGCGCGGTCGCTGCAATCATAACCCTTCGCCGCCACAGCAAACGGGTTAGCTCCACCACGCTGAAACCCGCGGACGCGCGCTCGTGCGCCGGGCGATCCTCTGGCTTGGCCGGATTTATCGGTTGGTCATAGACAAGCATGGGCCCCAGCTTCCGTTCGAACTGCCGCACGCATCGGCTGAGGGGTTACTCTTCGGATCACGCTACGCGCGCACGGTTTCGGCGCGGAACAAACGCAACTGGAAAAATTAACCATGCTCAGTGGGGGACTATTCACCGAAATAGCAAAAAAAGCGTTTAAGCGCGTGCGCATAACAACGCCTCCGCCATTTTCAGACCGCGGATTTTTCGACGCGATGCCGCTTCCAGCGCGTGGTCGAGCAGCGCCGGCGAACAGCCATAGGGACTGGGCGATTCGGCGACGTCGTGGCTGTAGAAAATTAACCATCCGTTATTGATGAGGGTTTCGTCGAGCGCGCGCTCGATCGCGTCGCGGTCGATATGCCGGTCGATCAAGGGCATCGCGCGGAGGAATTGCGGATCCACGGTGCCGCTGTTCACGCCCGGCACGATACTGCGGCAGGACTGGAACGCGGCCTTGAGCTGCTGCTTGCGCCAGAATGACCCGTAGCCGAAGGGGTAGGCGAAGTTCTCGATCTTGATCGAAGGATCCACCGACCGGAGGTATCGACTGTTTTGCTCGATCTCCGCCGTCATCGACGCCGCATCGAGATCGCAGGCCCGGCTGTGCGAGAAGGTGTGACAGCCGATTTCATGACCTCTGCGGTGCAGGGCGACGATGTCGGGGACATCGACGGCCGCCCAGTGAGGCGAGCCCGTCGTGCCGACCAGACCTCCGGAGACATAAAACGTTCCCCGCACGCCATGGTCTTCGAGAATTCCGGCGCCCGTCGTGGCGGCGCTCTTCGGAATATCGTCGAAGGTAAAGCTGACCATCGGGGTTTCGTTGCGCAGCCGGAAGGATTCGACGCGAAAATGCATCGCCAGCCGATGGCTGATTTTCGCTTTCGCTGCGAACCACCATGCATTCATCGTTCAGCGCTTTCGCAAGATCACGTGATAGTCGCCGCGCCGGACATCGACGTTGCCCGGAAGCAGGAGATTCATGACGCGGGCAGCGGTATCGAGCAGGGTCGCGAAAACCGGTTTGCGCGCCCGCATCTCCGGATAGCGCGGGCTCTCATATTGTTTCCGGTAGATCATCTGAAGACCGTGGGTGCTGGCGAAGTTCTCGAGATTCGAAAGCGTGACCAGCGGGTGGAAGTAGGTCGGAAACGGCGGCTGGCCCCGTTGGCCGGCCTGTTTTTCGCCGCGCACATACCGGTAGAACCAGACATGGAACCAGTGCGGGGAGTACCGGGTGACGACGCCGGAAAGCGATTTCGGATTCGGCGCGCCGATCAGGATCAGGCCGCCTTGCTTCAGCGCTTCGCAGAAACCGAGAAGGGCTGCCTCGACATCGGCGAGATGCTCAATGACGTTGTAGCAGATCACGAGATCGAAGCTGCCGGGCGGGAACCGATAGCTCTGGATGTCGCCGAGAATCGTCTCCTGCGCATAGTCATTGCTGCGGATTTGGTCCTCGTCGATATCGACCACCGTGACATGAGCGCGCCGCAATATCTCAAGCGGCAGGAAGCTGGTCGAACCACCGCCGGCTTCGTAGATCGAAAGGCTGGTCGGCGGCAGCTTCGTGTCGAGAATGCCGTGAACGGCGAGCAGGCTCTGGCGTGCCTCGCCGGGCGGCAAGTCGAGCAGCGGCTGCGGATGCGCAGCCGGCAGCGGCGCGCCGTCGACCGCCGTGCGCGCATCGGCGGTTACATCGGCACGTGCCGCGTGGGTAAGATCGATCGTGACTGTCTTGTTCACTAGGTGCCTATCCAATACCGATGTTGGCAAATTTGGTTTTGAAAAACGCAAGGCAGATTTTCAGACGCCTGCGAGCATGGGAAATGTCGAATAGCCAGCACAGGACCGCGTAGCTGGCCGACCCGACGAGCACCAGAACGAAGCACGCCGTCAGGTCCGAAACACGAAGACTCCTGTCGAGCGTTCCGACGGTCAACGCCATGATCAAACCAGCGATCAGCGTCAACGCCAGTCGACCCAGCGGAATTGGAATTGGAAACGCCATGCGGCTGAGGACCAGGGCGCAGGCAAACCCGAAGACGTCGGCACCAAGCCGCGCCCAGGCAGCGCCAACGGTGCCGTATTTGCTGACCAGAACATACGACAGGACCACATTGGCTGCGATGATCGACGCCGTATTGATCAGGTAGAACGAGTTGCGTCCGGACAGCAAAAAGCTTGCATGCAGATATTGCTGGGTCAGGATCTGGAAGATCACGGCGATCGCCACAATGGGCATGGTGTCCGTGGCCATGGCGCGAAAATCTACGCCGAGGACGACATTGGCGACGTGATGGGAAATGACGGCGAATCCCAGGCAGGCGGGCAGCGTAATGCTGAGCAGAAGTTCCGCGCATTCGGCCAGATGCGATCGCACCGCGGCCGGCCCGCGGCTGGCATGAATCTGTACCGCGAGCGGAAAGAACGCAGCGGCGGCGCTCATCGCCGGTATCATCAGGGTCTGCCGAACCAGGTCCAGCCCTGCGACATATCTTCCGGCATCCGCAGCACCGACGAGGTTGGCGATCATGAATCGATCGGTGACGCTGGAGATGGCGAGCAATGTCAGCGACAATGTCAGCGGCAGACCCTGCCTCGCCACGACGAGAGACCGGCCGCGTCGAATTTCAGGGTCGTTCCCCGCCACGCAATTCGCGACTGGACGAGGACGGCGAGCACATAGGCCAGCGCTGACGAAAGCAGCAGCAGGAATCCCGTCGGGCTGAACAGCGCGACAACCGCACCCAGGCCAAGGGCGGCCACCGCCCGCGTCAGCGTAGCCTTCATGACCGTCATGGCCAGAAGCCGCGCGCGAACCAGATCCTGGGTCAACTCGAACAGGCCGATCGCAACCGAGAGCACGACCGCCGCCATTGCCGCCGTGACATCCAGTCCGACCAGACGCCCCAATCCGTAGGCGGCGGGCGCGGCCAGACAACAAATCGAATATCCCGATATCACCAGGCCCCGAACGTCGGTGCCGTCGTTTCGCGCGTGTCCGCTCAGGATCAGGTTGCGGAACCAGCCCACCAGAAAGGTACTGACGACCGCGGCGAAACCAACGCCGAGCAAATAGATGCCGTAGTCATGAGGCGAGAACAGCCTCGTGAAGACGATGACGCTCAACAACCCCAGCAATGCCGAAAGGATGTTGGCGGATAGATTGATGCTGGCTTGTCCGATCAGCATAGCGCGTCGAGACCCGCTGGTTCCTTGGTTGCGGGATGGGGCGTCGGGGTCGCCCGCGCTTTCTCGATTGCGGCGCGGATGATTTGCACCGGCGTCCCCGAAAAGGAAGCGACCGAGAAGGCAACATCGTCATTGCAGGCGCGGCGAAGCAGCTGGTTCAACTGATGCTGGTCGAGTTCGGGCTGGTCCCAATAGCTGACGCACGGCGTACGCCGGGTGAGCGTGTGGCTGCCGGAGAACCTTGCGTCGTTCTGCGCGAAATAGCCGTACAGCATGTATTCCGAAAATTCCCGGGTCTGGCAGAGGGCGTCGACCCAGTGAAGATTGGTGACAGCTTCGATCTTCGCAGCCATCGCGCGGGTGGTCTGCTGGTCCCAGAATATGATGTGGCCGATGAAATCCGATGCCGGAAGCGGCGGCGTCGGCAGACCAAGAAGTTCATGACTGGTCTCAACCCAGCGCGCATGGCGGATTTGTTCGGAGGTGACTTCATCCTGTACATTCAGAAGCGGGATTGAATTTGGATATTCATACCGCGACAAGTCGAAATTCCGGAAGAAAACGACGTCCGAATCGAGAATGCAATATCGCTGGTAAGGCAGCGAGATGGTCGCGGCTATCTTGAGATATTGCTGCACATGCCAGCCGCTGACAGGCTTGGTCCGGAGCGACCACCAATATTGGCGTCGCTTGCGCTGAACGATGCGAGGCAGAGGCCGCAGCCATTTAGGCAGAAATTTCGATGCCGGAAGCACCTCGCGGCGCTCGCTCGCAAAGTGCGAAAACAGCGACAGGTCACAATCCGGGACAAGCAGATAATGCTTCGAAAATGAAGTGACGTGACGGTCAACACTCTCGCAGAGCAGGGTGCACAGTTCAAGATCGCGCCCGTAAGTTGGAGTTAGCAACGCTACAGGATTCATCTCGGTAGTCTCGCTGGCGGTGACATTCAGGATAGACCATTTCCGAGGGGCTTGGGTCCCTCGTGCAGCCAATGAGCAAGATCGGTGCCGAACTGGTCCGCGGGCCTTCGCGGCACTTCAAGCTTGGTTAATTCGCTGCGCGGTAACCATCCCGAATATTGATGCAGGCACGTCGCCCGGCGCTGGACCGGATATTGCAGTAAAGCACGCGCATAGCTGACAATCCTGCGGAGCGTGTGAACATGACGATAGGGATGCGTTTTCGGCGTAGTTTTCGCGTACGCAGCGCGAGATTCGCCGCGCCTGGTCGTTTTGACACAGCCGGTCTGTCCGGGGTGTCCGCTTTTGCAACGCCGAGGCGGCGGTCTCCGACCACTCCGGCGATATGGTTAATTGCTTACGGTCGGTTGCGCGATGCGCGTCATTGTCACGAGACGATACAGCCGGGTGTCCCATCGTTCTCGGGGGCTCGGTGATGAGATACCGCGCCGATATCGATGGCCTGCGCGCGCTCGCCGTCATTCCAGTGCTGTTCTACCACGTCGGCGTTCCCGGCTTTGCGGGCGGCTTTGTCGGCGTGGACGTCTTCTTTGTTATTTCGGGATATTTGATCTGCGGCCTGATCGACGCGGACCTCCGGAATGGCTCGTTCTCGCTCGGGAATTTCTACAAGCGCCGGATCTTGCGGATTTTGCCCGCGCTGTTTGTGATGTTCCTGGTCACCAGCATTCTGGCCTACGTCTACTGCCTGCCCGTCGAACTCGAGGAGTATTCCAGGAGTCTTGCGAGCGCGGTGGGTTCGATTTCCAACATCTACTTCGCGGCGACGGCCGGATATTTCGATGCACCCGCCGCAACGAAGCCGCTGTTGCATACCTGGTCGCTGGGCGTGGAGGAGCAGTTCTACCTCATCGCCCCCTTGTTGATGCTGCTGGCCTATCGCTTCTTGCCGAAACGCGCCAAGCTGCTGTTTGCCATCCTCGCCGTGCTTTCCTTTGCCGCGGCCGTGCTGGTGAGCTATCGGAACCGCGACTTCGCATTTTATCTCACGCCATTTCGTGCATGGGAGCTGACACTCGGCGCGCTGCTTTCGATGGGATTCTTTCCGGTTCCGGAAACCGGATTCAGCAGGAACCTATGCGGTGTGACGGGGATGCTGCTTGTGCTCGGCGCGGTGGTTTTTGGATCCTCATCGGCTCCGCTTCTGGTTGTGACCTCCGTTGCCAGCGTCGGCTCGACTTTGCTCATCGCTTCCAGCGAACGCGGCCCTTCAATGGCTGGAAGGTTGTTGTCGCTGCGACCAGTCGTTTTCATCGGCCTGATATCCTATTCGCTCTATCTGTGGCACTGGCCGCTGATCGTCTTTCAACGCACCGACGGATTGCTGGTCGCCGATGCATCCAACACCACGACGGAGCTGGTGCTGATCGTGGTCTCGATCGGTATCGCCTGCCTGTCATGGAAATTCGTCGAGTTGCCATTCCGGGCGAGGGCGAAGGATAGCTCCAAAGCCACGGTGTTCGGTATCGCCTCGACCGCGATGATTTCCGCGTTTGCGCTTTGCGGCCTGGTGCTGATCGCAAACGGCGCGCCGTTCCGCTTTCCCGATCGCGTGGTGGCGATCGCCTCCTATCTCGCATATGACCCTTCCACCGCCTTCCGATCCGGCAGTTGCTATCTAGCGAGCAACCGTCAGCATCTCGACGTTCACACCTGCATGACACCGGATCCAAAGCGGCCGAACTATCTTCTGGTCGGGGACAGTCACGCAGCACATCTCTGGTTTGGTCTGCATTCCGCCATGCCGGACGTGAACATCATGCAGGCGAGCGTCGGTGCCTGCCGCCCGGTCATCGAGCCAGTTTCGATGCTCGATACCCGGGCTTGTCCAAAACTCATGCGGTTTGTCTTCAACGACTTTCTTGCGAACCACAAGGTCGACAAGGTTCTGCTTGCCGCATCATGGAAGGATGAGGATATCCCGGCCTTGTCGAACACTCTCGATCTGTTGAAACTGAAAGGGATCGACGTCACTGTACTGGGGCCGATCGTCGAATACGACAGCCCGCTGCCGCGGCTACTGGCCGACGCAATCCTTCACAACAAACCTTCCACCGCCAGCGCCATGCGGACGCCCGGAATTCACGAACGCGATCAGGCGTTGAGCCGGATCGTCACCGCCAAGGGCGCGTCCTACATTTCCGTCTACGATCAGGTTTGCCACAATGGTCGCTGCGATGAATTCGCCGAAGGCGACATTCCCATGCAGTTTGACGCCGGTCATCTCACCGCACAGGGATCGATCGAAGTCGGGCGAAGACTGTCAATCTCGATCGTTGGGAAGCAGGCGGAGATGAACCATGCTTCGAACTGATCAAGCATTCGTGCGGCGCTGGCTCTCGGGGCGTCCTGAACAAGCTGGTGGTTCTGATCGCGGCTACGGCCCTGAGCGCAATCGTCGCGGCTTATGGTGAGACAACGGCCGCGCCGAGCGTCGGTGCGAATTCCTCAAAACTCGCCGGCGCATTCGTTAACTGGGGGCCGATCGGTCGCGAGGTTATGTTGCAGGCCTGGGAAAAATGGCTGAAGCAGGAGCCCTCGTCGGTGCTGGGCGTTGACTTCTATGCTCAAACCACCTGGGACGATTATTTTCGATTGAGCTGGGTGCCGGGCGTCTGGAAAAAACTCAATCCGAAGCGAAACGTCGTCTGGTCCGTTCCGCTGACGGTGAAAGGCACCCGCCTGGCGGAGGTGGCGAGCGGCGCGCATGACGCCGAATTTGATGCCGCCGCCAGAGCGATTTCCGAGGCGCAGCCCAGGGCGATCATCCGTCTTGGCTGGGAAATGAATCTTGATTCCACGGCGTGGTTCGCCAAAGGCCAGGAGGCCGACTACATCGCGGCCTTCCGGCGTGTCGTTGGGATATTCAGGCGGTATTCGCCGGACTTCAAGTACGACTGGTGTCCGGGGTGGGGGCCTCAGGACGATCCCGCCGATCTCGCCTATCCCGGTGACGATGTCGTCGATTACATCGGTCTCGACGTTTACGATTTCAAATATGAAGGCTCCGTCGAGGAACGATGGAATACGCACTACATGAAGGCATCGTTCGGCCTGGAATGGCAAAGAGACTTCGCCGCCCGGCACGGCAAGCTCATGAGTTATCCCGAATGGGGAGTTGGCAATTTCGGAGACAACCCTTTCTTCATTCAGCAGATGCATGACTGGTTCATGAAGAACGACCGGAATATAGCCTATGCGGCCTATTTCGACGTGAACGGTTTGTGGCCGACGCAAATCGATAACGAGCAGTTTCCCGAGTCGCAAAAGCTGTTCAGAAAGCTTTTCCAACGCAAATCTTGAGCGTTTCCGCCGAATAGCGCAGAGGTCAAGTCGTGGCTGACTTCGCGTTAACCATCGCAGGAATTTAACGCAGCAAGGCGTATCGCTGGACCGGATATTGCAGTGAAGCCTGCATAGCCCCGGGATATCGGGGCGGATCTGAGCACAGGCATGTCGATAGGAGCGTATCCCAGCGTGGTTTCTTCGTGAGCGCGACCATGAACCGGGTTCCGGGACGTTTCCGGCGTAGCGGCACTGTCCGGAGTGTCCGCATTTGCGACATCGCCGGTATGGTCGTCTGCGACATCGGCCGCCGCCGCGAACGCCGTGCGCCCAGGACTGGATCGGGACAACGGCCAATGAAAATCCCTGATCTTATGCCGCCCGCGGCCCGCGAATTGGTTGCGACCTCGCGTTCGCTCGATCCTTCGATTGCGACCGTAATATGCATTCCCTGCTTTCGCAGACCGCAACATTTACGCCTGACGCTGGAGTCGCTCGCCAGTCAGCGCACCGATCGCCGTTTTGCGGTCGTTATTGTCGAAAATGACGCCGTGGGACGCGAGAGCGTGCCGGTCGCCACGGAGTTCCTTGAGGCGGATCGATTTGCCGGCCTCTGCGTGGTCGAACCGCGTCAGGGCAATTGCCACGCCATCAACGCCGCCTTCGAGACCGCGCTGGCGAGCTTTCCGACCGCCGACCATTTCCTGATGATCGACGACGACGAGATTGCCTCGGCGGACTGGCTGGAGCTGATGGTGCGCGCCAGCGAGACCACTGGCGCCGACCTGATCGGCGGCCCGGTGCTGCAGAATTTCGATGACGAGGAGAAGCGCGGGTTGCAGCGCCATCCTGCATTCCGGCCCGCCTATGATACAAGTGGGCCGGTGCCGGTGATCTATGGTTCCGGCAACTGCCTGATCACGCGGCCGGTCTTTACCGGGCTGGCGGATCCTGCCTTCGATCTGCGGTTCAATTTCCTTGGCGGCGGGGATACCGATTTTTTCTTGCGCTGTCGCCAGGCCGGGATGAAATTCCACTGGGCCGCGGAAGCCGTCATTACCGAGACCGTGCCGCATAGCCGGACCAATCCGGGTTGGCTTCTGCTGCGCGGCTTGCGCATCGGCGCCATCAATTATCACGTCCAGCGCAAGGCGGCCAAAACGGCGTGGTCGCGCGCCGGCTTGCTCGCGAAGATGTTTGCGTTGTTGCCGATGTCGCTGGTTCGCGCCGGCCGGCTGGTTTTCACCGAACGAAGGGCGGTCATCGCGATGCATCCGATGATTGTCGCTGCCGGCAGCGCATTGGCGGCGATCGGTGTCGAACCGCAGCCCTACAAGGCCTCGAAGATCGCATCGTGAACCGGTTGGTCACCGCTTCTGACGTCCGCGCCGTCGATGGAAAGCTTGTTCTCGACCGCGCCGATCCTTCATGGTTCACGTTTCTGCTGGCGGCGTCCGGCCTGCATGATCTGGCGCGCTTCCGCCTCCGGGAGTGACGAACTGCGCCCGCACTGCCAGCGCAACATCCCGCCACCAGCCATCGAAATCGAACGGCGTCTGAACCGACGGCCATTTCAGCGCCGATACGATCCGGTCGGCATAGACGGCTTCACCGGCATCGCGCGAGACCATTACGATGGCGCCGCGATCGATCAATTCCTTGAAGCGGGGATGATGGTCGAACTCGTCCGGCTCGGCCGGGCCGGTGACAATGACGGGCCGGCCGGATTGTACACAGGTGACAACGCTGCCGCGCCGCGCGGTAAGGCCTTCCTCAAGCGGATAGCAGAAGGCGTCGATCTGACTGAACAGGCCGAAGACCTCGTGATCTGACGCGACATAGCCGCTGACGATGACATCGTCGCTGATGCCGAGTTCGGCGGCACGGGCGTGAAATTCTTCCTCGACCTTGTCGACGCCGCGGATGAACGATCCGATATAGACCAGCAGCGGCTTGAGCCCGCGCTCCTTCAGTATGGCGGATATGTTGAGCAGCGCATTGGGCTGCTTGCCCGGATAGATCGAACCGAAATGGCCGATCACCAGCTGCCCGGCCTCCCGTGCGGCGGCGAGCCGCTGGCGCAATTTGCTGTCGGCAATCCCCGCGGGGGCTTCGATGTTCGGCGGCAGCGGCGCCAGCACGCATTTCCGTGCGGTCCATCCGACCACGGGATCGTCGGCAAGTTCCCGCCGCACCAGCGGCGAGAACATCACGATGGTATCGGCGAGTAATAACGCCGGAATATAGGTGACGCGGCGCATCCAGTGGAGGCCGGCCCATTCGTGCTGGATCAAGATGATACGCCGGCCGCGCAGCCGCGCCATCGCCATCGCCAGCAGCGGCCGAAACATCACGCGCTTCCAGGCCACAATCGGAAAATTGCACACCAGGTTCCGTGCCGATCCTGTCGCGCGCCAGATATCGGCGACCGATCCTTCTGATCGCGTCAGGGTTAACGTCGTGCTGCTTCCGGGGTCGAGTTTCTCGATGGTCTCACCCAACAGCCGGGTAAATTGCCCGACACCGCATTGCATTTGCGGTCCCGCGCCGAGAAACAGTGCCTGGTATGCGGGTTCTGAAGTCATCGTGCGGCGGATGCGCCTTCGGGTGAACGTCCGCATTAGCCATACATTCCAGACATTAGCTTCCGGTAAGCGCAGCGGCCGTGCGGGGCATCGTTTTTGCGAGATTGAACGTGAGAAAAGCCTGGCCGTCTCATAACGGGACACCGGGCGGTCACGGTATTCCAGATTTCAGGCCAGAGCCTGCGGGGCGAGACAATGAGCAAAGACAAGGTTTTCACCAACTGGGACGACACCCATTCGCTGCTGTGGGGCCATCAGCCGATCGAGCTAGCGCACCAGGTACATAACTCGCCGCTGTTCTCCGCCGATACGCTTGCCGAATTGATCGAGCGCTATCCGCGCGAGCACTACAGCCTGGTGCAGACCGGCGCTCGCGGATCGAGCCGCGTCTGGCGCGAGGGCGAAATCGGCGGTCTCAGTGGCCGTCAGGTGATGGACGCGATCGCGCGCGGCGGGCTTTGGCTCAATATGCGCGATGTCGGCGCGGTCGATCGCCGTTACCGCGAAATGCTGGATGGCATGTTCGAGGAGATCGCAACCAAAGTTCCGGGCTTCAGCGCCCGTGACCATCAGGAGAGCATCCTGATTTCCTCACCGGATGCGCAGGTCTATTATCATTTCGATCTGCCGGGCCAGGCTCTGATGCAGATCGCCGGCCGCAAGCGGGTCTATGTTTATCCGAACACGGCGCCGTTTCTGACGCCGAAGATGCTTGAAGATGTCGCTGTCTTTAACGTCGAAGTCGATATTCCCTACGAACCCTGGTACGACAAATATGCCAAGGTTTTCGATATCGGACCCGGCCAGATGCTCAACTGGGAGCTCAACGCGCCGCACCGCGTGGAGAATCTCGACGCATTCAGCGTTTCGATGACGGTCTCCTACACCAACGATCAGATCAGGCGTTCCGAGATCGTTAACCTTGCCAACGGCCTGTTGCGGAACCGCTTCGGCTATTTGCCCCGGAGCCGCAACCTGCGTGGCCCGTCATACTTTGCTAAGGCGGTCATGCAAAAGCTTTATCGTGACAGCGGTTGGGTGAAGCGCCAGCGTCAGGCGCGCCGTCCGACTGAATTCCGGCTTGATGCCGCCCAACCGGGCAAGATCATCGATCTGCCGAAGGCGGCCTGAGATAGTTTGACTTGCAATGACGGCGTTGACGGCAGAGCCACGGCATCCGGGCGCGCGATGGGTTGATCGCCCGGCCGCTTTCCGCGTTGAGTTGGTCCGCGACTGGAAACAGGCGATCGCGCGCTGCAACGATGTCCGCTCGTTAACGCTGTTTCAGGATCCTCGTTGGCTTGACGCATGGTACAAGGCGTTCACCCATGTCGCTCATGTCGAGCCGCTGATCGCGGTGATCTCGGACGCCTTGACATCCGAGCGTGTCGCCTTGTTGCCGCTGGTTCGGCGGCTGCAGAACGGCATCCGGATTATTGAATTCGCCGATCTCGAGCTGACCGACTACAACGCGCCGATGCTGGGGCCTGCGGCGCCGCGCGATGCGGGGGCGGCTCGTGCACTGTGGCGCGATCTCCTGGTTGCGTTGCGGCGGATGCCTGGCGGTGCCGATTTCATTCGTCTGCGCAAGATGCCGGCCGATCTCGACGGCTCGCCCAATCCGCTGACGCTGCTCGACGGTGCAATGCCGTCTCCGCTCAACGGCAATGTTGTGGTGACCGGCGAGGATTTCGACGCTTACCGCTATTCGCTGGAACGAACCGTGCGCAAGGAACTGGAGCGAAGCTGGCGCGTGTTCAGGCGCGATCCTTCCGCGGCGTTCCAGATTGTCAGCGACAGGAGCCATGCGCTGCGCATCCTTGCGACCATGGAAATTCAGCAGGGTGCGCGGATGGAGCATCTCGGATTGAACTTCATTCTCAACGGCGAGACCTGCGCTGCGTTCTACCGCAATCTTGTCGGCGAAAATCTTCGTGGCGGCTATGCCGTGCTGTCGGCGCTGACCGCCGGCGAGGAGGTGGTCGCGACCCTGCTCGGCATCCGCGTCAATTCGCGTTACGTGATGGTGCGGATCAGCAATGCCGGCGAAAAATGGTCGAACTGCTCGCCGGGCCGGCTGATCATCGAACGCACCATGGCGGCGTTGCATCGGGATGGTGTCCGGCAATTCGATTTCAGCGTCGGCAATTATGCCTACAAGCGCCGGTTCGGCGTGGCGCCGCTGCCGCTTGCCGATATCACCGCGGCGTTAAGCTGGCGTGGATTGCCCTATGCATGGCGCGACCGCGCCGTGCACGAACTCCGGCGCCACCCGCGGCTGGCAGCACAGGTCGACCGCGCGCTCGGCAGGCCGCCCTCGCGCGAAGAAAACGCGTCAAATAAGGAGTAGAGCCTTTCCGATTCGATCGGAACGGAAAAAGGCTCTAGGCAATAAAGCCAGGCAACAAAACTAGACCTGCCGCACCAGGCCTGGTTGGCCGGGCGCGCATTCCAGCGCATCGCGGTCCCACTTCCCGGCATTGGCCGCGGCCTCATAGGTGCTTTGCAGAAATTCGAGCAACGCCTGGTCCGGCTGTGTGGCGTTACGTACCGCCTCATAGGGCAGGATGAATTCGCCGAGCGCTTCGCTGAAGAATGCCGCGGCGGGCTGCACTGGCGTGGCCCGGTAGCCTTCGGGTTCGGGATAGGCATAGGAATAAAATGCGGGATAGTCGATCGCGCCGCTGCCCGGCCAGAAACCGGCGCTGCTCTCCTCGTGGGAATAGGCTTCGCAAGCCACCGCATCGGACAGATGCGGTACCCCGCCGGGATGGCGCGGCGCGCGGCGGCCGGAAAAGCGTGTCACCGCAAGATCGAAGCTGCCCCAGAAGAAATGCACCGGGCTCGCCTTGCCGAGAAAGCCGGTACGGAATTGCTTGAACACGCGGTCGGCGTTGACCAGGATTTGCAGGAAGCGCCGCACCGCGTCCGGGTCATAGGACGCGTGCTTCTGGTCCAGCGAAAACCGGATCGGCTCCGGCAATTCATTCGGCATCTCGTCGATGGCAACGTGAATGCCGAGCTCTGCGAGAGCAGCCATCACCGCGGCATAGAAGCTCGCGACCGATTGTCCGGCCAGGGCAAAGCGGCGCGCGCCGCCGTCGCTGGTTGAAATTCGCAAATCATGATCGATGAGATCGAAGTCGATCTGGAACGTGCCGGTACCGTCCGGAATCGGCGAGGTCGTCAGACCGCGCGCGGTGACGTAAAGCGCGACATGCCAGGAGTGATTGAGCCAGGGCGCGCGGGCGAGGCGAATCTTGCCGACGATTTGGGTCCACAGATGCAACGTCGCATAGGTTTCGCGCCACCCAGTGGTGGGCAATTCCGGCCATGGCACTTGCGGGGTGTTGCTCATTTCTCACTACAAAAAGACGGTCATCGGCATTCCCTCCCATGACAAGGCCGGGCACAACCCCGCCCGGCCCTTATAGGCGAACCCAAAGCGATTGGGGATGGACTCAACCGTTACTTCTTCGTGCTTCTACTTCTTAGCGCTTTTGTCGAAGGCGGCGTCCACTTCATCTTTCTTGATACGGGCTGCGGGATTTCCGGGCTGACCAAGGTTCTGCTCTTCGGTGCCGTCGCCCATCATGCCGGGATGCGGCGTGGCCGGGTGCTTCTTGGTATCCTTGTCGGTCTTCTTGGGATCAGGCTTGTTGGTCATTTCGTTATCTCCAGACGCGGGGTGCGCGACCCAACCCGGTGAGCGCCGTTTGGTTCCGTGGTCTCACCGATCAGGGCTATCAAAACGAACAGCGTTACGAAGGGGTGCATTCCGGGCATCGACGCCTGCCGTTTGAGGCGCGGTAGAGGCTGCGGCACCACCAGCGCCGCGTCATCGCCTGCAGTGGATTGCGCGCCAATTGATAGATAAAGAGAAATTCGATCATAACGAAGTCCGTCGTTCCAAAAAGCGCTCGATCGGCCAGAGCATGCGCTCCCAACAATCTCAAAGCACCACTGCCGCAGAACCTTAAATTCGCGGCCTGCCCGCACTTCCAGCAAATGGGGCGGCAATCACTGAGGAGAATGCCGCCCACGAGGCGTCAGCCATGCAGTTTTTTTGCAGTCTCCGCGATCGCACGTCCCTGATAACGCGCAGCCGCGAGCTCGTTTTCGCTGGGCTGGCGGCTGCCGTCACCGCCGGCAATGGTGGTCGCGCCATAGGGCGAGCCGCCGGTGATCTCGTCGAGCTTCATCTGGCCGGCAAAACCGTAATTCAGGCCGACGATGATCATGCCGAAATGCATCAGATTGGTGATGATCGAGAACAGCGTGGTTTCCTGGCCGCCGTGCTGGGTCGCCGTCGAGGCGAAGGCGCCGCCGACCTTGCCGTGCAGCGCGCCCTTGGCCCAGAGGCCGCCGGCCTGGTCGAGGAAATTCGCCATTTGCGACGACATCCGGCCGAAACGGGTGCCGGTGCCGACAATGATCGCGTCGTAATTGGCGAGGTCTTCGATCTTCGCGACCGGTGCGGCCTGATCGACTTTGAAGTATGACGCTTTCGCGACATCCGGCGGCACCAGTTCGGGTACCCGCTTGATGTCGACTGAAGCGCCGGCTCCGCGGGCGCCCTCGGCGACGGCATTCGCCATGGTCTCGATATGACCGTAGGCGGAATAGTACAGCACTAGAACTTTTGGCATGGTTGGTTTCCGTGGGTTTGCAGGTGGGTTGATTTATTCTTGGTTGGTCCGAAGCAGGGTGGGTGCGCGGGCGCAAGCCCGCGCATGATGTTGTCATTATGCCTGCGCTGGTCCGGCTTACGCCGCGTCGACCAGCACCAGCTCGGAATCTTCCAGCGCGGTGATTGTGAGCCGCGCCTCGTCGCGGATAGCCACGCCGTCACGGGCGTTGACGCGGACGCCGTTGATGTCCACCGCGCCCGCCGCCGGCACCAGATAGAGATTGCGTGTTTTGCCCGGCGCATATTGCGCGCTCTCGCCGGCCTTCAGGGTGGTGGCAAGCACCCGCGCGTCGGCACGGATCGGCAGCGCGTCCTTGTCGCCTTCGAATCCGCTGGCGATGGTGACGAAGTTGCCGGAACGATCCGACTTCGGAAACGGCTTGGCGCCCCATGTCGGCGGCCCGCCTTGCGTGGTTGGCTCGATCCAGATCTGGAAGATCTTGGTTTTGGCTGGCTCCAGATTGTATTCGGAGTGACGGACGCCGGAGCCGGCGCTCATCACCTGCACGTCGCCGGCCTCGGTGCGTCCCTTGTTGCCGAGACTGTCCTGATGGGTGATCGCGCCTTCGCGGACATAGGTGATGATTTCCATGTTGGCGTGGGGGTGGGCCGGAAAGCCGGTATTCGGCGCGATTTCGTCGTCGTTCCACACCCGCAAAGCCCCATGGCCCATATTGGCGGGGTCATAATGACTGCCGAACGAGAAATGATGCTTGGCTTTCAGCCAGCCGTGATCGGCGCTGCCGAGTTTGCTGAAGGGTCTGAGTTCGATCATGGGAGCCTCCTTTTGGTTCCGTTGAGCTCTGGATATGGGCTTCCGAGCAGTGCATAAATAGAAACTAAGGAAACACATTGTTTCCGGAATTAATCTTGTGGGATCGCCCAATGGCACAGCTTCCTGATTTCGAAGGTCTCGCGATTTTCGCAAAAGTCGTGGAATTGCGGTCATTTGCGGCGGCGGCGAGCGAACTGGCGTTGTCTAGAGCCACGGTATCGAAAGCGGTCAGCCGGCTGGAGGAGCGGCTTGGCGCCCGGCTGTTCAACCGCACCTCGCGGCGTCTTGCCTTGACCGATGCCGGACAAAAGCTGTCGGAGCGCGCGGCGCGCCTGCTGGCCGATGGCGAGGCGGCGGAGAACGAAGCGCTGGCGCAATCGGTGGCGCCGCGCGGGTTGGTGCGCCTCGCGGTGCCGATGACGTTCGGGATCAGGAAGGTGGCGCCGATCCTGCCAGAGTTTCTTAAAGCCTATCCCGATGTCGCGATCGATCTTCATCTTGGCGATGCCATGGTGGATCTGATCGGTGAGGGCTTCGATGCGGGCCTGCGGATCGCGAGCCTGCCGGATTCGTCGTTGATCGCGCGGCGGCTGTGCGCGATGCCACGCTACACGGTGGCGTCGCCCGAATATCTCAAGCGCCACGGCCGGCCGACGCATCCGATGCATCTCGCGCAACACAAATGTCTCGGCTATGCCTATCTCTCCACGGCGGGCGGCGCCTGGCACTACACCAACGCCGCCGGCGAGCAGGCCAGCGTGCGGCCAGCCGGGCCGCTGCGTGTCAACAATGGCGAGGCGCTGATGCCGGCGTTGCTGGCCGGGCTCGGCATTGCCGATCTGCCGGATTTCATTGTCGGCGACGCCATTGCCTCGGGCAAGGTCGAAGTGATCCTGAAGGGCTGGAAGCAGACCGAGGGCGCGTTGCATCTGTTGATGCCGCCAGGCGGACCGCGTCCGGCCCGCGTAGAGGCGCTGGCGGATTTTCTGGCAAGGCATTTCGCCGGTGCCAGGAAGCGCAATTCGGCGGGCTGAAGATGGTTGCCGCTTTCACCAACACCTCCGAGGCTGTGCCGCGATGTCGCGACGATCGCCCCGAGATCTTACTAAACAATAGAGCAGCGCGCGGCCTTACCGGCGATCCTCGCACACATCGACCCATTCGGCCGCGACCAGTTCGGCCATCCGCCATGGCGCGATATGCACCGCGCTGTGGATCGAGCCGGCCGCCGGCACCACCTCGTCGAACGCTTTCAATGACACATCGCAATAGACCGGAAGCGTGGTCTTCAATCCGAACGGGCAGACGCCGCCGACTTCATGACCGGTAATGTCGGCAACCTCGTCGAGGCCAAGCATCTTCGGCTTGCCGCCGAATAGCGCCTTGACCTTCTTGTTATCCATCCGCGACGTGCCGCTGGTTACGATCAGCACCACGCGTTCGCCGATCCGGAGCGATAATGTCTTGGCAATCCGCGCCGGCTCGACGCCATAGGCTTCGGCCGCCAGCGCCACCGTCGCCGAACTGACTGACGATTCGATCACCGTGATATCAGGGGCCTTTTCGGCAAAAAACGCGCGGACCGATTCAAGGCTCATGGCGATAGATCTCTGACGCGCCGGGATGCCGGCGTGATCCGGATAACCAACGGCGACCGGATCGTCAACGGCCGGGCTTGATAGTCGAGAATAGCCGATAACCTATTGCGTGCTGCGATTGCTGACATCGGCAAGAAAATTTTCAAGCATCTTGGCCGCCTCATCCGGCATCGCGAGACCGTGACGGGGATAAATCTCCGCTGCACTATATTGGCTTGAATTATAGGTCAGCCAGACCTTGTCCTGATCGTCCTGCCAAACCAGCGCCTTCATCGGAAGATCAATCGCGAGGGTCGCGCTTTTGGTCATCTGCGGCGTTCCAGCCTTCGGATTGCCGAACACGATCACCGTTCGCGGGCGCATCTGCAGTCCGGCGTCCTTGGCTGCGGCAGCGTGATCGATCCGGCTGAAGATGACCCATCCAGCAGCAGCTTTCGATTTGATCGCCGCCTCGAACCTTTCGATGGTCTCCTGCACGGAGTATCTGCTCGCCTTCGTTATCAAGCCGCCCTCGGCCAATGCCTGGGAAGAGGACATCACGAGTAAAACTCCTGCAATCATCCTGCTTTTTAGCATCATGTCGATCATCCTCCGCGTCAACATCTGAAATGTGGACCATCAGTCCTGACGCGGTTTCGCGATGCTATCCCGACGCTCAGGTCAACGACTTCACGAGTTCGGGTAAATCGGCCAGGGCTTTGATGCGATAATCGGGTTCGATCCCGAGTTCGTCCATCTGCATCCGGATCGCCTTGAACATGGTCAGCGGCGGGACGAGGTCGCTTGTCGCGCATGCCAGCGCCATCGCTTCCGGCGTCACCCGTTCGATCCATGCGACATTCAGGCCGAACGCCTTGGCGCCGCAGGCGTCCCATGGGTTCGACGATACGAACAGCACCTCGGCCGGCGACACGCCGAGCACCAATTCGATCAAGCCGTAGGCATCCGGAGCAGGCTTGAAGACTTTCTGGGAGTCGATGCTGATGGTGGCGTCCAGCACGCGGTCGAGCCCGCTGTTGCGCACCAGCGCATTGAGCATCGCGGAGCTGCCGTTGGAAAGAATCGCCAGTTTGCAGCCGCGCATGCTCGCAAGCGCTGCCTCCGCATCCGGATAGAGATCGAGATGCAGGTATCTTTCCATGATGCGTTCGAGCATATTATCGTCGTGCTGCAGCCCGAGAATCCGGAGCGTGTAGACGAGCGACTCCCGGGTCACGACCGAGAAATCCTCATAACGCCGCATCAGCGACCGCAGCCAGGTATATTCGAGCTGCTTGATCCGCCAGATCTGCGTGACGATCTCGCCGTAGCCGGGAAACGCCTGTTCGGTAACGGCGGCCACCGACTGAATGTCATAGAGCGTGCCATAGGCGTCGAATACAACGGCTTTGATGGTCACCTGAACCCTCGTCCGGTCGATCGCTGCTAGATGTTCAAGAGCTTCCGCGCATTGGCCTTCAGCACCTTCGGTCTGATTTCGTCGCGGATATCGAGTTTGGCGAAGTCCGCCATCCAGCGGTCGGGCGTGATCACCGGCCAGTCCGATCCGAACAGCATCTTGTCCTGCAGGATGCTGTTGATGTAGCGCACCAGGATCGGCGGGAAATATTTCGGCGACCAGCCGGAAAGGTCGATGTAGACATTCGGCTTGTGGGTCGCGACCGACAGCGCTTCTTCCTGCCACGGGAAGGATGGGTGGGCGAGGATGATCTTCAACTCGGGGAAATCCGCCGCCACATCGTCCACGTACATCGGATTGGAATATTTCAGCCGCATCCCCATGCCGCCGGGCATGCCGCTTCCGACGCCGGTCTGTCCGGTGTGGAACAATGCGATGGCGCCACCTTCATTGATGGCTTCGTAGAGCGGATACGCCAGGCGATCGTTGGGATAGAAGCCCTGCATGGTCGGATGGAATTTGAAGCCGCGAACGCCGTATTCCTCGATCAGCTTGCGCGCCTCGCGCACGCCGAGCTTGCCCTTGTGCGGATCGATGCTGACGAAGGGTATCAATATGTCGAGATTGTCGGAGGCGACTTCGAGCATCTCGTAATTGTTGTAGCGCCGGAAACCGGTCTCGCGTTCGGCATCGACCGGGAAGATCACCGCCGCGATTTTCTTGGAACGATAATAGGCTGCGGTTTCCGGAACCGTCGGCGGATGCTTGTGCGGCGATTTGAAATACTCCGCCATCTGCGCCTGGAAATCGTCATAGCCGTCGTCGCCATGCATGCCGCAGGGCTCTTCCGCATGGGTGTGGATATCGATCGCCACGACGTCTTCGATATTGGGCAGCTTTAATTTGGGCATCTGGCCTCCGGCGGCCGTTTGTTAGAGCGCTTGGCTAATTGATTATACCATATAACAAATTTGGCAAGGCTGCGAAGCGGCCGTTGGCGAAGGCCAGCCGTTCCCGGTAAAACGCCCGAAATAATGCAACAGGGAGGATGACATGACGCAGGCAGAGGCCTTCGAGACCGATTTCTGGAAAGATGCCAACTTGCGCAAAGTCTGGGACGACATCGTTCCCGGCGCGCCGCGCAAGACCATTCCATATACGCTGACGCGCGAGGCGATCGAGCTGTACTGCAAGGCGGTCGGCGAAGACCACCCGATCTATTTCGACGAGGCCTACGCCAGGACCACGCTTTATGGCGGGCTGATCGCGCCGCCGTCGATCCACATCCTGTTGATGTTTTCCTGCACGCCTGCCGACGACTGGATGCGCAGCCCGGGCACCGTCAACGCCGGGCAATCATGGAGCTATCATCTTCCGGCGCGCCCCGGCGACGTCATCACGCTGCAAGCCCGTGCGCTCGACAAATTCATCAAGCGCGAACGGTTGTTCGTGGTGCACGACAACGTCTTCTTCAACCAGCACGGCGAGGTCGTCTGTTCCGGCCGCGGCTGGACCATCCGGCCGCAATAATGCGCGAGGGAATGAAATCATGACAGCGACTTTTGAAAGCCTGAACGCCGGCGACACCATCAACGGACCGAAATTCGCGGTCAGCCGCGAATCGATCCGGCTGTTTTGCGACGCCTCGCTCGACTACAACCCGCTGCATCTCGACGACGATTACATGAAGGGCAATTTCGGCAAGACCAATTTCGGCGGCATCATCATGCACGGCATGAACAATTTCGGGCTGATCTCGCGGATGATTACCGACTGGGCATATCCCGCAGGCGCGGTGCATCGCCGCCTCGAGACAAAATGGGTCAAGCCGGTCCGGCCCGGCGACACCATCCAGCCCACCGGCATCGTGAAATCGAAACAGGCCACCGCGAAGTCGCGCTGGGTGCTGATCGATGTCGCGGTGCGCAATCAGAACGACGAGAAGGTTGCGACCGGCGAGGCCATGGTCGAGTTCCCGCATGGCTAGATTCTGTCGGCAATTTCAACCGGAATTGGGCGCGACGCCTGCCCGGCGCGGTCGATCTTTATCCAAAAGGGCTCTTTGCGAACGAACCTGGCACATGGACCTTCACCGCCGTTTGGATTGACATTCGACCGCGCGATGGCTTAGAAACCGGCGTCCCGGGCGGCACAGCCGCCGGCGGGATAAATCAGATTTTGCCACTTTCGGCCTCAAGAAGGATGTCCCAAACGGCCTTTCAAAGCACCAGGATTGTCCCATGAAGGTCCGTAACTCACTGAAATCGCTGCGGGGTCGTCACCGCAACAACCGTCTGGTCCGCCGCAAGGGCCGGGTCTATGTGATCAACAAGGTTCAGCGCCGTTTCAAGGCGCGACAGGGTTGAATCAGGGCTGAATCCGGGTTTCGGGGCCAGCGCAAAATATCTCGCTTCACGGGTCTTTGACGTCTTGCTGCTTTGCAGCGGGTTTTTCCGCGTCTAGACTTTGGTGATGGCATTGAGATTCTCCAAAGCGCGCCACTGCCGAATAGCCGTTCTTCTCGCGGCGACGATCGCCGTGGCGCCGATTCCTGCGTTGGCGCAGGATCAACGGGCGCCTGCCAAGCAGCAGAAGAAATTACCGGAAGCGCCGGGCAAGCTGCCGAAAGTCGGCGCCGATCGCACGCGCGGACTGGACTTTCTGTTCGGTGCGCTGAAAGCGGCGCCGGATCAGGCCAGCGCCAAGCATGTCGAAGCGCGGATCTGGGCGCTGTGGCTGCAGACCCCCAGCGATACCGCCGCATTGCTGATGATGCGCGCCAAGGCTGCGATGGACGCCCAGCAGATGGATGTCGCGCTGAAGCTGCTCGACGCCGTGGTCAAGCTGCGTCCGGATTACGTCGAGGGATGGAACAGGCGAGCGACGCTGTATTATCTGCGGAACGATTACGCCCATTCGCTTGAAGACATCGAACAGGTCCTGGTCCGCGAACCCCGCCATTTCGGCGCGCTGGCCGGACTTGGCATGATCATGCAGGATCTCGGCGACGAAAAGCGCGCGCTTGACGCCTTCCGCAAGGCGCTCGCTGTCAACCCTTACCTCGACAAAGTGCCGGAACTGGTCAAGACACTGACCGAGAAGGTCGAAGGCCGCGACATCTGATCGCGTGCGAATTTGCTGCGATCGTGTCCAAGCCTTCCATTCCGGTTCAAACGGAAGGGCGTTCTCTAATGCAGGGCGTTGCTGCCGCGCTCGAACGGGCCGCCATGCGTCACGACCGCGTAGAGCTGCGCCAGTTCCGCCTCCAGATGCTCGTTGACCATCAGCAGCGCTTTCAGCGCGCCACGGATGTCGCCGTTGCAGCTCGCCACAATTTCGTCAATTGCGGCTTCATTCGGTCTGGAAATCATCGAAAATCCTCCAATCGTCGCTTGAACCGCAGCTTTGGGATAAATCTTTGGCGTCTGGCGCGTTCCCCTGTGGATTACGTGGATAGCGCAGATAATTGCAGCCTCGGCGGCGCGCGCCCGTCACGTCGCAAGCGGGCAGGTGAGGGTTATAGAAAGCCGCCGATGACGGCCGTATGAAACCTGGCGTCTCGCGCGCTTCGAACGGTGGAAAACCCGGTTATTGGCTGCGAAACCCTTGCCCCCTGAAACCGTAACTCGTTGGTGTACAAGATCATCTTCCAGACATTCTCAGTGGTTTCGGTAATTGTCGTGGCAGCACTGACTGTTCTGGCGCTGATTACGCAGGCCGGGGTCCTTTTCCTGCAGCGCAGCTATCCCGCCCAAGGCCAGAAGATCGAGGTGGTCGGCGCCACGCTCAACGTCCTCGACATCGGGCGGCGCGATGGCGACGGGCCGCCGATCGTGATCATCCATGGCGCGAGCTCAAACCTGGAGACGATGCGGCAGCCGCTCGGCGACATTCTCGCCAAACATCGCCGGGTAATCCTGATCGATCGTCCCGGACACGGCTGGAGTACGCGCGTGCGACTGGATGATTCAACACCGGCGATTCAGGGCCAGATGATCGACGTGGCGCTGGAAAAACTGGGGCTTGGCCCTGCGATCTTCGTGGTTCATTCATGGGCCGGCGCGCTCGGGGCGCGGATGGCGCTGGATTATCCGCAGCGTGTCGCGGGCCTCGTGATGCTGGCGCCGGTGGCCTATCCATGGCGCGGCGGCGTCGGATGGTACAACAAGCTCGTCACCACTCCGGTGATCGGCCCGTTGCTGGCCTACACGATCACGTTGCCGCTCGGCTACTTCCTGGCCGAGCCTGGCGCGCGCAACGTGTTCTTGCCGCAGATCATGCCAACCAACTTCGTCGAGAGTACCGCGACGCTGTTGCTGTTGCGTCCGCGTGAATTCCTCGCCAATGCGCAGGACCTGGTGGCGCTGAAGGCCGCGGTCGCCGAACAGTCGCCACGCTACGTCGACATCAAGGTGCCGACGGTGCTGATCACCGGGGACGCCGACAAGACGGTGTTCACCAGCCGCCATTCGCGGCCGTTTGCCGCCGCGGTGCCGGGCGCCAAACTGATCGCGTTGCCGGGTGTCGGTCACATGGTGCATTACGCCGTGCCGCATCTGGTGGTTTCCGAGATCGAGGCGATGATCGGTGAGACTGCGCGCAACACGGCGGCCGCGGCGAATTAGGCGCGTACCGTCCGGCATGAACCTACGGCTGGCCTCGGAAGATTGTTTCAGCTTTTCAGCACTTGTAGCCCTTGGCCCTGTCCTGCGACGTATAGTGGCACGCAGAGGCCTGGCTACCGCCCAGGATCGGCGAAATAACCGCGACACCAAGCGCGAGCGCGATCGTCCATTTCAAGATCATTTGCCGTTTCCCTTTTGCATCCCCGCAAAACGCCTCGCGAAAGCCGCGAGGCGTTCTGCGCAAAAATCTCAAGCGCGCGCTCAGAAGCCGGAATCCGATTTGCCGGATACGCCTCCTGGTTCGTGGCGAGACCGTTTTCAGTTGCAGCGCGTCTGCCAACCGGAAGAGGTGTAAACACGCTCGCAGCCCGCCTGGGCAGGCTGGCTGGTCACCAGGATCGGAGCAAGCAACGAAAGCGCGACGGCGAGGGAGAATGCAGCGGAGAGAGTCTCTGATCACGGAAATGTCTCCATGGGTGATGGCGTTGGACAGCGCCTGGCTTGCCAGACGCTGGTGACACGAATGGTCGTGTCGACAATGGGGGCGGCGAGTTGAGGGGGCATCCTCCAAATAGATGAAGACGACCGAGCCGGTTGAGATATTTACCGCGCTTGCTTCATCCTCCCCCTTCGGGGGAGGGCAAGATTCTCCGCGGCCCGAACGCCGCGAAAATCCTAGTTTCGCGTTGCGCCCCGATCGAGCCCGAGGTTCGCAAGCAGCGCCACCGCCTCGGCCTGGCGGGTGCATCCGGTCTTTTCCAGAACCAGCCGCAATTGCGATCGTACGGTCGTGATGGCGACGCCGCCCGATGCGGCAATCTCCTCCATCGTCTCGCCGGCAGCAAGACCGCGCGCCACCCGCGCCTCGGATGGAGTCAAATCGAACAACGATCTCAGGAGTTCGATCGGCGGCGACTGTGCCGCTGCAACGGGCGTCGCCACCAGCAGTGCGCAGCTGCGGGCGAATAGATCGTGGGCGGAACGGCGGATCGGAATAACGTGAACGACCATCGTCGCCCTGTTGGTCTCGTCACGGAGCGGAAATGACCGCACCGCAGGATCGTCAGATGCGTCGAGCGCCGCGAGCGCGGCCGACAGCAGATCGTTGGCGCTTGCATCCATCAGCGAGATGCGGTTCCGCGCGCGCCAATGGACCTGATCGGACAAGCCCTCCATGAGGTGATTGGCTTCGATGACCGCGCCACCTTGATCGAGAAGCACCGCTGGCAGCCCCATCGAGGTGAGCATTTCGCTGGCGCCCTTGGCGCGCTGCAGGCCGAGACGCGCCGTTACCAGCGCGCTGCGGGCGAGGTGTGGCCGCAGTTCGTTGAGGCGGTCGACCCGCTCCTTTTCGATCGGGCCCCGGCCGTACTCCCGCTCCACGCTAAAAACGATATTGTCACCGGTCGGCATCCGCAGCCCGGTACCCGCCGACCAGCCAAGGCCGTGGGGACGAAAAAAATCACGATAGATCGGATTGCTGTCGATTTGATCGGCGGTCCAGAAATCGTGCTCGACAAAGAACGCAGGCTGCGCTTGGCCCATCAGGCAGACCCGGCGGGTACAGCGCGCGAACCATCCGTCCGTCACATAGGATCGAAAAATATCGTCCAGGCTGGCTGAGGCCGTCCAGTTCAGCACTCGGTCGCGGGCCGAAAACAGCAGGCCTCCGCGCGCATCGGTTATTTCGGCTAATTGATCCAGAACGCCGGGCCAAAGTTCCGGCACAACGGAGCATTCGTAAATCCGGTCGATCAAATCGGTGTTCAAGGGAACCTTGCAAGAAGTTGGAAGTGCAATTGTGAAACCCTGCCGGCTGAATTGGGTCTCTCCGCTGAATCTGCGCATCATGCAATGCCTGCCTTGCGTCCGCAATGCGGTCCAGGGCCGGCTCCGATGGTGGGAACAACTCAACTGGCCACGCAGCGCTACGCATACCGTGATTGCCCGACGGCAAATCAGTGAGCGAGGCGGTGATTTGCCTGGCCTGTCCAGCCTTCTTCGCAAAAATATTTCTGTTTTTCCGAAATGCAAATCAGGCTATATGGTTGGCCATCCCGTCCCACTCAGAGGGGCGTTGGCCATCGTCACGAACGTTGGGGCGGGATGCGGTGGACGCGACAGCGTCGGGGCGCGCAATGGCAGTCGCAGGGCGAGATGAACCTCGTGAGCGATGTGCGGCAGGCAGACGAACAGCGCTGAAGCGTACGGCAAAACCGTGTGGTCCTGGCACCCGTTGCTGGTGTCAAGCCTGTGGAGGTTTTTCGAATCTAACCGGGTTCGGCAAGACCATTCAATTCGCAGGCGACGGTGACAAGACGAATTCGTCGCCGAGGAGAGCGCGGCATAAGCCGTAAAACCATTGCGCAGGGAAGGCCGGAGTGTCTCCGCTGAACCTGTATGCTCATGTGCGTTTTGCTACCCAATTTTGCACATGAGACCGCGGGTGCAGCGCGCACCCGGTCTTCCCTGCGCCCTCTGATTTTCAGGGGCGAAAGATAAATGCACAACTCGGGCGCATCCGCCGCGGGAACGCATATTCACGTCATTGCGAGGAGCGAAGCGACGACTGCGTCCGCCGTAGCCCGCAGGGCGAAGGTGGAAGTAATCCAGCTTCCTTCCTTGCAGGAAGCTGGATTGCTCAGCTAACGCTCGCAATGACGAACACGGGCTCCAGCCGCTATTGCCCGCCATGGCCACGGCCATTCCGATCCGGCCCCCTCCGTCCATTGGCGAGCTACCCAAAGCCGTCCAGACGTGCTTGATTTCTCATGATAAATCGACAAAAGCTGACGCAGCCTGGCGCAGCCAGCCGGGTGCGGGAGAACTTCACATGACCATCATGATGCCAGCCCCGGATCAGGCGGTTCTGGGACGCCGCGACGCCATTGTGGCGGCGCTGCGCGCGATCGTGCCGGGCGAGGGCGTGATCGACAAGCCGGCCGAAATGCTGCCCTACGAGTCCGACGGCCTGATGGCCTATCGCCAGCCGCCGATGGTCGTGGTGCTTCCGGACACCACCGAACAGGTATCGCGGGTTCTCAAATATTGCTTCGAACAGGGCATCAAGGTGGTGCCGCGCGGCTCCGGGACCTCGCTGTCAGGCGGCGCGCTGCCGCTGGCGGATGGCGTGCTGCTCGGCCTCGGCAAGTTCAAGCGCATCCGCGAGATCGATTTCGACAACCGCGTGGTGGTGACCGAGCCCGGGGTGACCAATCTTGCCATCAGCCAGGCGGTGGCCGACGCCGGATTTTACTATGCGCCCGATCCGTCGTCGCAGATTGCCTGTTCGATCGGCGGCAATGTCGCGGAGAATTCCGGCGGCGTGCATTGCCTGAAATACGGCATGACCACCAACAACGTGCTCGGCTGCGAAATCGTGCTGATATCGGGCGAAATCATCAAGGTCGGCGGCAAATCCGCCGAAACTTCCGGCTACGACCTGATGGGAATCATCACGGGGTCCGAAGGCCTGCTCGGCGTCATTACCGAGGTTACGGTGAGGATCCTGCAGAAGCCGGAAACGGCGCGGGCGCTGATGGTCGGCTTCGCGCAGGTCGAGGCGGCCGGCGAATGCGTGGCGCGGATTATCGGCGCCGGCATCATCCCGGGCGGCATGGAAATGATGGACAAACCGGCGATCCACGCCGCCGAAGCCTTCGTTCATGCCGGCTATCCGCTCGACGTCGAGGCACTGCTGATCATCGAACTCGATGGTCCCGGCGTCGAGGTCGATGAGCTGATCAGCCGCGTCGAGGCAATTGCGCAAGGCTGCGGCTCGACCTCATGCCAGATTTCGACCTCGGAAGCCGAACGCAATCTGTTCTGGGCCGGCCGCAAGGCGGCATTTCCGGCCGTCGGGCGGATCTCGCCGGATTATCTTTGCATGGACGGCACCATCCCCCGGGGCGCGCTGCCCAAGGCGCTGGCTCGCATCCGCGATCTCTCGGAGAAACATGGTCTTCGCGTCGCCAATGTGTTTCATGCCGGCGACGGCAATCTGCATCCGCTGATCCTGTACGACGCCAACAAGCCCGGCGAGATGGATCGCGCAGAGGCCTTCGGCGCCGATATCCTGCGATGCTGCGTCGAACTCGGCGGCGTGTTGACTGGCGAACACGGCGTCGGCGTCGAGAAACGCGATCTGATGCCGGAGATGTTCAGCGAGATCGATCTCAACCAGCAGCAGCGGCTGAAATGCGCGTTCGATGCGCAAGGCCTGCTCAATCCCGGCAAGGTGTTTCCAACCCTGCATCGCTGCGCCGAGCTTGGCCGGGTGCACGTCCATGGTGGCAAGCTGGCTTTCCCCGAACTTCCGCGGTTTTGAGCAGGCTAGCGTGGACACCTTGAAAATACGTGACGCAGTGGATGTCGAGCAGGTGGTGCGCTCCGCGCTCGCCAGCGAACAGCCGCTGGAAATCATCGGCCACGGCTCCAAGCGGCTGATCGGCCAGCCGATGGCGACCAATGCGCTGCTCGATCTGTCGGCGCTCCACGCGGTAAAGGCCTATGAACCGAACGAACTGATCATCACCGTCGAGGCCGGCGCCCCGCTCGCCGATGTGCTGTCGCTGATCGATTCCAAAAATCAGCAATTCGCGTTCGAGCCGGTCAACACCTCGCTGCTGCTGGGCACACCGGACATTGGAACCATCGGGGGCATGATCGGCGCCGGCCTGGCCGGACCCCGCCGAATCAAGGCCGGTGGCGCCCGCGATCATCTGCTGGGCGCCCATGCGGTGTCCGGCTTCGGCGACAGTTTCAAGGCCGGCGGCAAGGTCGTGAAAAACGTCACCGGCTACGACCTCTGCAAACTGCTGGCCGGGTCATGGGGCACACTCGCGGTCATGACGGAGGTGACCCTGAAGGTGATGCCGCGGCCCGAGAGCGAGCGCACGCTGGCGTTGCGGGGGTTGGATGACATTGCTGCGAATCGGGCGATGACGGCGGCGCTGGGCTCGCCGTTCGATGTGTCCGGCGCGGCGCATGTGCCGAACTCGGTGTTTCGAGCCGCGGCCGGCAGCGGGCTCGGCGATCTTGGATCGCCGCGGCAGGCGGTCACTTTGCTGCGGCTCGAAGGCATTACGGCCTCGGTTGTCCATCGCGCCACCGCGCTAGGCCAGGTCCTGACGCCGTTTGGGGCGGCAGAGTTTCTCGAAGACGCCGCTTCGGCGGCGATCTGGAGTTCGGTCCGCGACGTTCAGCCGTTTGCGGCCAATGGCACGCTGGGAGCGTGGCCGGTATGGCGCATCGTTTGCCCGCCGGCTTCGGGCGGTGCGTTCGGCCAGGCGCTGGCGCGAGATACCGGCGGCGACGTACTCTATGACTGGGGCGGCGGGTTGATCTGGGCGGCGCTGCCACCCAAGCCGGACGCCCAGGCCGCCCTGGTGCGTGAGCGCGTCAATGCCGTCGGAGGCCACGCGACATTGCTGCGCGCCTCCGAGCAGGTACGACGCAATGTCGATGTGTTTCATCCCCAGCAAGCCGGCCTCGCCGCCCTGAGTGAGCGTGTCCGCCACAGCTTCGATCCGAAAAACATCCTCAATCGCGGCCGGCTGACGCGAGGATCTGCGACATGAAGACCGAATTCAGCCTGACGCAGCTCGCCGATCCCGATATTGCGGAAGCCGACAAGATCTTGCGGGCCTGCGTGCATTGCGGATTCTGCACCGCGACCTGCCCGACCTATGTGCTGCTCGGCGATGAGCTCGATAGCCCGCGCGGCCGAATTCTATCTCATCAAGGAGATGCTGGAAAAAGACCGGCCGCCAACCCCGGAGGTGGTCAAGCACATCGACCGCTGTCTCTCCTGTCTCGCCTGCATGACCACCTGTCCGTCCGGCGTGAACTATATGCATCTCGTCGATCAGGCGCGATCGAAGATCGAAAAGGACTACACCAGGCCGTTGACCGAGCGGGCGTTGCGCGCGGTGCTGGCTTGGGTCCTGCCGCGGCCCGGCTGGTTTCGCGTCAGCATGGTCCTGGCGCGGCTCGGCCGGCCGCTGGCCGCCTTGCTGCCGACCCCCAAGGTTGCAGCCGCTTCGCCGACTTTATTACGGCGAATCAAGGCAATGCTCGCTCTCGCGCCGAGCGGCCTGCCGAAGCCCGGCCCGGCCGGAGGGAGCGTCTTTCCGCCGCAGGGCGAGAGGCGCGGGCGTGTCGCCCTGCTGCAGGGCTGCGCCCAGCAGGTTCTGGCGCCGCGCATCAACCAGGCCGCCATCAATCTGCTGACGCGTCACGGCATTGAGGTCGTGCTGGTCAAGGACGAGCAATGCTGCGGCGCGCTAACCCACCATCTCGGGCGCGATGACGACGCGTTGATGCGCGCCCGCGGCAACATCGCCGCCTGGCTCAACGAGGCCGATCAGAATGGCCTCGACGCCATTCTGGTGACGACATCGGGCTGCGGCACGGTGATCAAGGATTATGGTTTCATGCTGCGCGAGGACCGTGATTTCGCTGGCGCTGCCGCCAAGGTTTCGGCGCTGGCCAAGGACATCACAGAGTACGTCGCGGGCATCGATCTGCAGCCGCAGCGGCAGCACGGCGATATCGTCATCGCCTATCACTCGGCCTGTTCGCTGCAGCACGGACAGAAAATCACACAGCTTCCGAAAGAATTGCTTTCCAAGAACGGATTCGTGGTGAAAGATGTACCTGAGAGCCATTTGTGTTGCGGTTCGGCGGGGACGTACAACATTCTCCAGCCTGACATTGCGAGCCGATTGCGCGATCGAAAGATCGCCAATATTGCGAAGGTCAAGCCGGACATGATTGCTGCGGGCAATATCGGGTGCATGGTGCAGATTGCCGGTGGTACGTCAGTTCCTGTGGTTCACACGATTGAGCTTCTCGATTGGGCGACAGGCGGTTCCCGGCCAGGATTGAACTGATCGATTGGCCCCGCGCGAAAGCGGACGACTTGGACGCTCGATGGACATGGATCAGCGGCAACAGGAGGACCACGATGGCTAAGGGAAAAAAGAGCAAAAAGAATAAAAAGAGTAAGAAAAAGCTTGTGACGGCGAAGAAAAAATCCGCGAAGAAAACGTCGAAGAAAGCTGCGAAGAAGTCAGCGAAAAAGGCGAAGAAGTCGGCTAAGAAATCCGTGAAGAAATCCGCCAAAAAGTCCAAGGCGGCGGCGCCGAAAAAATCAGCCAAGAAGGCCAAAGCCAAGTCGGCCAAGAAGGCGGCACCAATCGTGGCGGCCAAAGCTGCGGCACCCAAAGCGCGGCACCCAAAGCGCGCCCCCAAACCTGCAGCGACCGTGGCAGCACCAAAACCAGCGCCTGCGCCCAAGCCGGCTCCCGCAGCCGCGCCGGCGGCGCCGAGCTGGGCGGCTCCAACTCCTGCCGCGTCAAGTCCCGCTCCGTCATGGGGGCATTCGGGAGGCCATAGTTCAAACTCGTCCTCGGACGGAGACGACAACACATAACTGAGCGGATCGCGGTTACTCGCGGATTCTGTTTCAGGCCGCAGCGCTCGTCGCTGCGGCCTTTTTTGCGCCGCAGAGGATATCGCCGTGACGGCGACGGAATTTCCGGCTCCTCACAGGGCGGTTGATTCGGCCGGTCCGCTGACCGGCCCACCGATCGGTCTGTTCCGGCGATGGGAACCCGTAAGTCGCCCCAACCGGCATTGAAACCAGTCAAAATTGTTGTCCGAATACAACACCCGCTGACAACATTTCGTGGATACGCCAGAACGCCTAAAAAGTCGGCAAATGACCGTCTTTTTTGCTTCCGGCAATCGACGGCCCGTACCAGATTGCCCTTGCGTTCAGGAATTGGGTCACAGTCGGTTATCGCTTTCCCCTTGGGGCGTCGGGAACTGGGCTGTTTTTAAGGTGATGGGGATCGTCAATGAAGAAACTGGTTTTAGCCGCAGCCGTGCTTGCGATGACCGCGGGCTCGTCGTTCGCGGCGGATATGCCGCTGAAAGCTCCTCCGGCCCCGGCGCCGGCACCGTTCAATCCCTGGGATGTCGCCTTCGGCAGCGCCGTCATGAGCGACTACATCTTCCGTGGCGTCACCCAGTCCAATCACAACCCCTCGGTCACGGCCTATTTCGAGCCGCGTTACAATGTGAACAAGGACCTGCAGCTGTACATCGGCACTTCCGCCGAGAGCATCTCGTTCGCGAATCGGGCTGCCGCTGAAGTCGACGTCTACGGTGGTATCCGGCCGACCTTCGGCGCCGCTGCGTTCGACTTCGGTGTCTGGGGTTACCTGTATCCGGGCGGCCAATGTATAGGCGCCGGGGTTTGCCCTGCCGGTTCCGAGATCCTCCCCAACGGCAACGTCATGAAGAAGGACGTGAGCTTCTTCGAAGGCTACGCCAAGGTTAACTACACCATCAACGACAGCTGGCAGGTGGGATTGAACGAATACTATTCCCCGAACTTCCTGAATTCAGGCGCCTGGGGCGACTACGCGTCGGTCACCGCCAAATACACCGCGCCCAGCGCCGCATTCGGCACCAGCGGCGTCGGCATGTACATATCTGGTGAGTTCGGCCGGCAGTGGCTCGGCACTTCAGATGCATTTTACGGCGTCGTCAGCGGCCTGGGCAATTTCTCGGCCGGCATCCCCTACGCCAGCTACGACACCTGGAACATCGGCATCGGCTTCACCTACAAGGTGTTCACGCTGGATCTTCGCTACTCCGACACCGACATGTCGAAGGGCGACTGCAATGCCTTCACCAGCGCTTTCAACGCTTCCGGCACGACCAACGTCACGCCGATCAATCCTGGCGGTGCAGGTTCGAACTGGTGCGGCGCGGCAGGTATCGCCAAGCTTTCGGTCGACCTGACGGCGGCGGCCAACCTGAAGTAAGCTCTTCTCCTGAGACCTGAGGGGGCGGCAGAGAGATCTGCCGCCCCCTTTTATTTGTGAATGAACCCGAAGATTGGGGGGATCGGCCACCAGCGCCGATCGACGCGTTCGCCGTGCTGGCCGGTCCAGTCGATGTTTGCAGCGATAGCGCGCCCTGTAAGTCTCCGCCGCGTCAAGCCAACACAGCGGTCGTGAAGGCTGCCGTTATGACGGCTTGGGATCCCCGCTCTGGTTCTGCAACGCAAATCGATCGCCGTCACGGGTCAGCACGACATTACGCTGATGGAAGGCCTCAAGCGTGCTGCGGTGACCGATCGATATGATGGTGGTGGTCGGCAGCCTCTCCTCGAGGAGCCGATAGAGTGCCGCCTCCGAGGCTTCATCGAGCGACGCGGTCGCCTCATCGAGGAACAGATATTGCGGCGCGTGCAGCAGCGCGCGGGCGAGC
Organism: uncultured Pseudomonadota bacterium; assembly: GCA_963727225.1. Classification (GTDB taxonomy): domain Bacteria; phylum Pseudomonadota; class Alphaproteobacteria; order Rhizobiales; family Xanthobacteraceae; genus Bradyrhizobium. The sequence goes on from CAVSFN010000020.1 coordinate 257,276, forward strand.
CCAAGGCGTTGTTGCTCCCCGAGGGAGAGCATTCGATTCCAGTGCGCTTCCTCCCCGATTCGCGATGCAAGCTTCGGCAGACCCACCGAAATCAGGGCATCCCTGACCTGGTCCGAACTGTAGGCGCTTGCATCCGCGGGATAGACAATCGCAGCCTGTAGCGATCCGATCGGAAGATACGGCCGCTGTGGCAGCATCATCAGTGACGCTTTTGCAGGGATCGCGATCGAGCCCGTTCCAAACGGCCAGATGCCGGCGATGGCGCGGAACAAGGTCGATTTGCCGGAGCCGGACGGACCGGTGACGAGGGTGCTCTCGTTGCCGCGAAGGCTGAAGCTGTCCGCCGAGACCAGCGGGCTTCCATTGGGCAGCTTGACGAGAAGCTGCTGCAGGTCGATGGCGGTGCTGCCGGTCGATGACTCGACATCGATCGCGCCGGTCGCAAGCGTCGCGGCGCCGGCGGTCGCAGTCTCGAACCCGCTGAGGCGCGCCACCACCGCTTGCCATTCTGCGAGTGTCCGGTACGACGCGATGAAAAACGACAGCGCATCCTGGACGCTGCTGAAGGCGTTTACGGTCTGCATCATGCCGCCGAGCTGGATCTTTTCCGCAAAAAAAGCCGGCGCGATCAGCACGTAGGGAACGATGACGGACACTTGCGAATAGGTAGCGGTAAAGGCCGTCAGCTTCTTCGTGCGCTGCATGATGCCGAGCCAGTTGTTGACCACCGACGCAAATCGCGACAGCAACCGCATCCGCTCGACGGGCTCGCCGCGCAGCAGCGCGATCTGTTCGGCATTTTCCCGCGTCCGCACCAGATTGAAACGGAAATCGGCCTCAAAGCGCTGTTGCTGGAAATTGAGCGCGACCAGCGGCCTGCCGATCAAATGGGTCAGCAGCGTCCCGAGCAACGCGTAGATCAAGGCGCCCCACACCAGATAACCGGGAATCGGGATATCCTTGCCGAACAGATGCAGCGGGGCTTGGTTGGACAAGTCCCAAAGAATGACGATGAACGATGCGAGGGTGACGACCGCACTCAGCAGCCCGATGCCGAGCGCCAGCGTCTGCTCCACGAAACGCTGGGTATCTTCCGCGATGCGCTGGTCCGGGTTGTCGGCGGCGTCGCCGAGCAGTTGCATCCGATAGTGATTGGCCTCATGCAGCCAGCCGCCGAGATAGCGCGCGGTCATCCAGCGCCGCCAGCGGATCTGGAGCCACTGGTTGAGGTAGAGCTGATAGACCTTCAGCCCGATCCAGAACGCCGCCAGAACGCAGAAGTAGCCGATTTGGTAGGTAAAGACCGCCTGGTTGTGCTCCTGAAGCGCATTGTAAAAGACGTTGTTCCAGCGGTTGAACAGAACAGTCAGAAATACAACCGTAAGTTCGATGGCGATCACCGCAGCCAGAAGGCCACGGCCCGCCCATTTATCCTCGGAGCGGAAATAGGGGGCAGCGATCCGCCACACCGTTGCGAGCGTCGAGCGGATGTTGTTCACAGATTACCGTCTCCTGGGGGATGGCTTTAAAAGCCTGAAAAAATGGAAGAATTGAGAGTATATAGACTAAAGTCGTGGATTTCGCGGCATGCGTTGGCTTGTCCCGACCTCGGGCTACACCCTAGCATGAGCGCAACGGCGAGGGGTGGGGGCCGTCACATTTCGCGAGGTCGTGAGCGGATTTTGGCGCCGCCAGGTTCGCGTCCAGTTCGCGCATTGCAGTGACATCCTGCGATTACGCCAGACACGCCTGACCGTCCACGCTGGTCGGCGCGCCGCATAATGCGTGGGGAGGAACTGCATATGGAAGTGTGGAATCAAGTCTATAATCCGTTCAACAACGCAACGCTTTCGACCATCGCCGCGGCGGTACCCGTGGTTACGCTGCTGGTTCTGATCGCAAGCGGCAAGGTCAAAGCGCATGTCGCAGCCATTGTCGCGTTGGTGCTGGCCAATCTGGTGGCCATTTTCCTTTTCACCATGCCGGCCAACATGGCGATCCGGGCCTCGTTGCTGGGCGTCGTCACGGGCTTCTTCCCGATCGGCTGGATCGTGTTGAACGTCATTTTCATGTACCAGCTCACGGTATGCGCAGGGCGGTTTGAAGCGCTCAAGCGCGCTGTCGGCGGGGTCACCGCGGACCGGCGGTTGCAATTGCTGCTGATCGCGTTCTCGTTCGGTGCGTTTTTCGAGGGCGCGTCGGGCTTCGGGACCCCGGTGGCGATCACAGGGGCGATCCTGATCGGGCTCGGCTTTTCGCCGCTCGCCGCTTCCGGCCTGTCGTTGATCGCCAATACGGCGCCGGTGGCCTATGGCGCGCTCGGCACTCCAATCCAGGGCCTCGCTTCGGTGACCGGCCTCGATCCCTATTTGCTCGGCGCCATGGTCGGACGGCAATTGCCGATTTTCTCTCTGATCGTGCCGTTCTGGGTGGTGTGGGCGTTCGCCGGCTGGAAAGGCATGAAGGAAGTCTGGCCGGCTATTCTCGTGACCGGCGTGTCGTTCGCGATCCCGCAATTCCTGATCTCGAATTACATCAATCCGTGGATTGTCGACATCGGCGCATCGCTGATTTCGATGGGCTGCCTGATCCTGTTCCTGAAGGTCTGGCAGCCCAGGGTGCTCTGGCTGTCGCCGGCGTTGCGCGGCAATGATGAATCCGCCAGCACCATGCCGCCGGCGAAGCTGATCGATCAGACGCCCCTGACGTCGGCTGAACTGATCACCGCGCTGCTGCCGTGGATCATCCTGTGCGCCATCCTGCTGATCTGGGGCACCGGCTGGTTCAAGGCGGCAGTCAATCCGATCTTCACCTGGAACTATCCGGTTCCGGAACTGCACCAGATGATCAACAAGGTGGCGCCGGTGGTTCCGACGCCGACCAAAGAGTCGGCGGTGTTCTCGTTTACCTATTTGTCGTTTACCGGCACGGGGATGTTGATTGCCGCCATCATCGCCGGCCTCATCATGGGGCTGTCGCCGGGCAGGATCATCTCCGAATATGGGCGCACCATCAAGCTTTGCTCGATTTCGCTGATCACGATCTCGGCGATGCTGGCGATCGGCACATTGACTCGCCTGTCCGGTGTGGATGCCACTCTCGGTCTCGCCTTTGCCGCGACCGGCGTGTTCTATCCCTTCTTCGGCACCCTGCTTGGCTGGCTCGGTGTCGCGCTGACAGGGTCGGATACGTCGTCGAACATTCTGTTCGGCAACCTGCAGAAGATCACGTCGCAACAGCTCGGCCTGTCGCCGATCCTGATGAGCGCGGCGAATTCCTCAGGCGGCGTCATGGGCAAGATGATCGACGCCCAGTCGATCGTGGTCGCCTCCACTGCCACCAACTGGGTCGGGCACGAAGGCACGATCCTGCGCTTCGTGTTCAAGCACTCGATCACGCTGGCCTGTCTGGTCGGCCTGTTCGTCATGCTGCAGGCCTATGTCTATCCGTTCACGGCGATGGTTTTGAAGTAGCAAACCGGTCCGGAAGACGGCGACGAAAATCCCCGCGGCGAGTGCCGCGGGGATTTGTTTATAAGCCGATGAATTTTGATGGCGGCCAATCTGGTCAAGGCTCCACTTGGCGATTAAAACGCTGGCGCTATGGGTGCCGGATATTTCGAGGGCGATATGCATTCATTGACAGGGTTTTGGAAGTCGGCCGCAGCCGCGCTGATCCTGGCCGCGGCCGGCTTCAACGCCGTCCCGGCCAATGCCGATGACGGATTTCCTTTCGGTTCCGATATGACGCTGGATGTCGCGCGTCAGCCCGGATCAAAGCGGCTGCCGACGCTGGAGATCGGCGACAACGGCGAGGCGAAGCTGGAACTGTGGTGCAAGGGCGGCAAGGGCCAGTTCTCGGTCGCGGGCAATACCGTGATTTTTGTCGCCGGGCCGCTTGAGGATCATGACTGCCCGCCGGCGCGGGCGCAGGCCGACGACGAATTGATCGCCGCCTTGAGCGAAGCCGCGACCTGGAAGCGGAAGGGCGATTTCGTTTCCTTCATCGGAACGAAGCCGCTTCGATTCCATCTCAACACCAACTGAATTCCTAATTCTCGCGCAGGATCATGTCGGCGCAGGCGCCGGCGGATTGCACCACGCCGGTGTAGCCGCCGAACCCGGCATAGGCTGACGCCAGGTAAAGGCCCGGCACCGCCGTGCGCGGCGACTGGACGGGGCCGCGCCAGATCGAGCGCGGCGGCGTCGGAGCAAATCCATAGACAGCGCCGTCGGGCGCATTGAGATATTGCCGGACCGACAGCGCGGTATTGAATGACGACGCGACGACGCCCTCAGCGAGGCCCGGATAAAGCGAGGAGAGATAGCGAACGATCGCCTCCTGCCATCGCTCGCGCTTCTCGCGATAGGCCTCCATGTCCGAACTGTCCCAGTTCGACAGCTGGTCGGGCCCAACGATCGAGAGCACATAGGGCGGGGCGGGAACGCCGGAATCGATCGCGGCATAATCGACGATGGACATTGGCGGCATGCGCCCGGCGGGCTCGGCGGCCATCAGCGCCGTGCCTTGCGCGTAATCGGACAGCCGCGTCATGTCGCGCGGCAGCAATTGCGTGGAATAGGCGGATATCCCGAATTCGCGCGGCGGTTTCGACAGGCCGAGCGTGAGGGCGAACAGCGAAATCGACCGGGGTCGTTGCCGGTAATCCGCGGTCAATCTTTCCGCAGCCGCCGCCGGCATCAACGGCGCCAGCGCCGCGGGTGCGGCGTTGCCGACGATCCGAACGCCTGCCACGACCTTGGGATCGCTGCCGTCGCGCGCGGTGTGCGTGACGGTGCTGGCGCGGCCCTGCGGGTCAACGGCTATAGCGCTGACGACACGGCGCACCAACACCTCTCCGCCGGCTGCCTTGACGGCGCGGGCGAGCGCGCTGGAGAGCCGTTGCGAGCCGCCTTGCACGAAACGGCCGCCGCTCAGGAGATAGCCTCCCTGCGCCATCGCAAAGAAGATCCACCACAGCGTTGCCGGGTCGTCGTGATAATAAGAGAGATTGGCCGCCAGCGCGCATTTGACGGCCTCGTTGTCGCCGAACACCCGATCGAGCTTCTGCGACAGCGACAGACGCCAATCGCCGATTGCCGGAACCAGCTTCAAGAGGGCGACGAGACCTTCGCGCGGATTCCTGAAAGCGTTCCGGCCTTGCGAAAGCGTGCCCATGGCGGAGGCAATGCGTTCCATTTCTCCAAGCAATTGATGCAGCCCGGCACGGGCCTCGGGGAAGCGCTCGGTCAGCGCGCGCCGCGCCGCATCGAAATTGTCCGGCATCGTAAACGGCCGCTCGAGCGGACCGCCGCGCGCCTCGTAAAATGTGCCGGACGGAATCCACTTCACGGCGTCGATGACGCCCGCTCGCGTCAGCACGTGGTGCTTCGGATCGTGAGGATGGTGCGGGTCGCTGGTCTCGTGCAGCGAGCCTTCGACGAACAGATCGCCGGACATATAGCTCGATGCCGCCCCGCCGACCGAATTGCTGCGCTCGATGACCAGCACCTTGCGTCCCGCGCGCGCGAGGATAGCGCCGGTCGTCAAGCCCCCAAGGCCGGCGCCGATCACCACAACATCATAGCGCGCCATTAAACGTGAAACCCTGGAAGCCCTTGTTCACATGTGGCCTGTTCATTGCCGCTATGGCCCGGCATGTCAAATGCGTGATTGCATGGCGAGGGTGCGTGAGCCCCAAGCCTTAGCCCCAAGGATCGCTTCGCTGCGCGGCACGCTGCCGATCCATTCGATGTGACCGGGGCGCCGGGCTTATTTCCAGGCCGATTGATCGGTGTCCCAGCGCTGGCCCTTGAATTCCTTTGCCAGCGCACTGACAGCACCGTTGTCGTCCTTCTGGTCGGTTTCCTCCTCGCTGCTCGCTTCGTCGGCCAGATTGAGCTTCGGGCCGGCGGATTCGTCCGCCGTCGAAATCACGGGATTGCTGATCCACAGGATCAGCCGGTCGGACGGGCCCGGCCTGTCCGACGCCACCAGAGCGGTCATCTCAACGGTCTCGGTGAGGTCGAGCGCGGGCAATATCTGGCTCGGCCGCTTGAACGTCAGCTTCAGCTTTCCGGTGGTGTGGTCCCAGGCCCCGGACGACGATTTCGCCGCTAGCGTCTTTGTCAGCGCCCCGGCGATGGCGGCCGCGAGCTTGTCCTTGTTCAGCCGGTCGCCGTCGCGCCAGTCGGCGGCCGGAAAACGGATGGTGCGCTCCATTTCCACAACTCCGCTGGTCCAGCCGGCGGCGACCACGCCGGGCCACGATTTCGACATCGCGATCAGCGCGGCGGCACGATCCGGATCGACGCTGATATTGATCGTCTGCTCGCCGGCGCGCAGCGCAGCGCAGGAGACGGCGAGGCCGCTTAAGGAAACCTCGACGTCCTGCCCTTTCAGACCCTTGAGGAAGTCGACCGCCGCGTCCAGCTTCACCTTCACGGCAATCAATTCCGGGGAAACCTCGGTAAAATCCTTCGGGCTTGGCGTGATGCCGTCATCGGTCGACTGGTTGTCCAGGAATTCCTTTTCGCTGAGATCGGAATTGTCGGTCGAATTCACTTCCGTCACGGTCTGGCCGACGCTGATCTGCCCCTTGAATTCGAACGTCTCGCCGGTCGGCTTGCGCACCAGTTTCACCGTCACCGGCGACTTGTCGCCGAGGCTCTGGGTGCCGCCGGTCAGGGTCTGGCCGTTCACCGCAAGGTTGGCGACGAAGCGATCCTTGCGATCGGAGCCCTTCTGCGCCGGATAGCAAACGTCGAGCACCGCCGAGGTGACATTCTTGCCCTGGCGGGTCTCCTTGAGGATGACGTCGGCATTGCCTTCCATCAGGCCGTCGATGGAAGTGAAATACCGGACTTCATTGGCAGCCGTGGCCGATCTCGGCGCGAGCTTGATCTGAGCGAAGGCGATATCCGTGGAGGCTGCCATCAGCCCGACCAGGCAGAATAAAATCGAGCGCATATGGGATTCCTCAAAAGATAGAACCACGCCGTGCCGTCGAGCACATTCGATTCCGGTCCGAATCGGAATCCGGTCTCATCCCTAGCAAACCCCAGGACATTTCACCAAAAGCAAGGCCGCCCTGAGGCGGCCTTGCCGGATCGGTATTGCCTGAAGGGGCCGGTTTAGAAGCCCATTCCGCCCATTCCACCCATTCCGCCGCCGCCACCGCCGGGCATCGGCGGAGCCGGCTCCTTCGGCAGTTCGGCGACCATGGCTTCCGTCGTCACCAGAAGGCCGGCCACCGAGGAGGCGTCCTGCAGTGCGGTGCGGACCACCTTGGCCGGATCGATGATGCCTTTGGCGACCATATCGACATACTCTTCGGTTTGCGCATCGAAGCCGAACGTCTCGGACTTGTTCTCGAGGATCTTGCCGACAACGATCGAGCCTTCGACGCCGGCATTCTCGGCGATCTGGCGGACCGGCGCTTCCAGCGCCTTCAGCACGATGTTGATGCCGGCCTGCACGTCGGAGTTGTCGTTGACGATACGGCCGACGGCCTTCTTGGCGCGCAGCAGCGCGACGCCGCCACCCGGCACGATGCCTTCCTGAACCGCCGCACGGGTAGCGTTGAGGGCGTCCTCGACGCGATCCTTCTTTTCCTTCACCTCGACCTCGGTCGCACCGCCGACGCGAATGATCGCAACCCCGCCGGCGAGCTTGGCAAGACGCTCCTGCAGCTTCTCGCGGTCGTAGTCCGAGGTGGTCTCCTCGATCTGCGCCTTGATCTGGCCGACCCGGGCTTCGATGTCCTTTTTCTTGCCGGCGCCGTTGACGATCGTGGTGTTTTCCTTGTCGATCACGACCTTGCGCGCGCGGCCGAGCATGTTGACCGTGACGTTTTCAAGCTTCATGCCGAGTTCGTCCGAGATCAGCTGGCCACCGGTCAGGATCGCGATGTCCTCGAGCATCGCCTTGCGGCGATCGCCGAAACCGGGCGCCTTGACGGCGGCGACCTTGAGGCCGCCGCGCAGGCGGTTGACGACCAGCGTCGCCAGGGCCTCGCCTTCGACATCTTCCGCGATGATCAGCAGCGGGCGGCCCGACTGCACTACGGCTTCGAGCACCGGCAGCATGGCCTGCAGGCCGGACAGCTTTTTCTCGTGCAACAGCACGTAGACGTCCTCGAGCTCGGCGGTCATCTTCTCGGCGTTGGTAATGAAATAGGGCGACAGATAGCCGCGGTCGAACTTCATGCCTTCGACAATATCGACTTCGGTTTCGAGTGATTTGTTTTCCTCGACCGTGATGACGCCCTCATTGCCGACCTTCTGCATCGCCTGGGCAATCATCTTGCCGATGGCCGCGTCGCCATTGGACGAGATGGTGCCGACCTGCGCGATTTCGGACGACGAGGCGACCGGCTTGGCGCGCTTTTCCAGGTCCTTGACCACGGCCGTCACCGCGATATCGATGCCGCGCTTCAGGTCCATCGGATTCATGCCAGCGGCCACCGATTTGGCGCCCTCCCGCACAATCGCCTGGGCCAGCACGGTGGCGGTGGTGGTGCCATCGCCGGCGGTGTCGTTGGTCTTGGAGGCGACTTCGCGCAGCATCTGCGCGCCCATGTTCTCGAACTTGTCCTCAAGCTCGATCTCCTTGGCGACGGTGACGCCGTCCTTGGTGATGCGCGGCGCGCCGAAGCTCTTCTCGATGACGACATTGCGGCCCTTGGGGCCGAGCGTCACCTTCACCGCATTGGCGAGAATATCGACGCCGCGCAGCATGCGATCGCGCGCGTCACCGGAAAACTTGACGTCCTTGGCAGCCATTTTTGTTGCTCCTGAAGATGATCCTCGCACCGGCCCAACGGCATTGCCGTTATCGCCGGAGGAGCGGGCCTGCGCCCGCGTCTCGATGGATGAGTGTATGAACGGTGAACAGAGATATTGCCTGCCCTTTATCGGGCGAGGGAGAGGTGTGCCGTTATCCGAGCACGCCCATGATGTCGGATTCCTTCATGATCAGGAGTTCCTCGCCGTCGAGCTTGATCTCGGTGCCCGACCACTTGCCGAACAGCACGCGGTCGCCACTCTTGATGTCGATCGGGATCAGTTTGCCGGCTTCGTCACGGCCGCCCGGCCCGACCGCCACGACCTGCCCCTCCTGGGGCTTTTCCTTGGCGCTGTCCGGAATGATGATGCCGCCCTTGGTCTTTTCCTCGGCGTCGATACGCTTGACCACGACACGGTCATGCAGCGGACGAAATTTGGTTTTAGTCATGACAGTTCCTTTTGGAGACTTCAGTTTTCAGGTCTGGTTCAGGTCTGGTTTGCCATCGAAATCGGCTTCTGAATACCGGCGCATTCGACGCCGTCAACGGCCAGAACGGTTCGTATCCTTAGCAATCACGCTCTCGGAGTGCTAATAGTGCGCCCGGGAATATGGCTTGACGCTGATCCTGTCAAGCAAAGGCAGGTAAAGACACGTAAAGACAGGTTAAGTCCTTGGTGAGGCCGATATAGGATGCTTCTGGAAACCAAATCGGTACGATGTCGTAATTGTTGGACGTCATTGCTCCGACAGCAGTTTTACGGTTGGCTGCGGGATGGGTGCGGCCACGATTTTGTTCGGGGAAAAGCCATGGTCAGATCAGGTTACGTGCGTGCGGGTACCAATCTGGGGATCGCCGCCGCGCTGACGCTATTCTTGGGGGCATGCAGCAGCCTGACACCCTCTGCGCCTCCGGAGCCACCTCCGATGCCCGAGGTCCCGGCGACGATTCGCCCAGACGAAATTGTCGGCCGCTGGGGTCTCGCCTCGTACCAGAATCCCAATGACCGCGCGCGCACCGAAGCCGCGGCGCGGGGGCAATGCAAACAGCCTTACGTGATCGGAGCCGGTGCCAGCGGTGGCGTGATCATGCATCTGGCCGACCAGCCCACTCCGCAGGAACTGCGCCTGAAGGGCAGCCAAAGCGGCAAGAATTATATCGGACCGCCCGGACCGGCCGGCGGCCAACAGGATCGAGAAATTGTCTCCTTTGACGGACGCGTCCTGGTCACCCGCTTCATCGACAAGGATGCCGCGGTCCGCTACGGCAACATGGTCTATGTCCGCTGCGCGCCCCACGCCTGAGCACGGCAAAAAAGCCGCCAGGCGTTTCCGCCGGCCACCGCATCACGGCCGGTGCGAGGTGGATACCGGTTCGCGTAAAGAAATCGCGTCAAAACAAAAAGCTGGAGCTTCGGTTATGATCCAATCAGAACCGATCATGCTCTAGTCAAATAACGCGTCGATGTCGTCCTGCGAGGCGTGGCCGACATCGTCTGCCAGCTTCGGTCCGTTCAGCAGCCGGGCGTCACCTTCGCGAAGGTCGACGATCGGCGGTGCGTGCGCCTTGATCGCGTCCACGCCACCCCAGATATCCATCATGATCGTGATGTGGTTTTCGATGAATTTCATCGTATTCATCACCTTCTTGATGCGCTGGCCGGTGAGGTCCTGGAAATTGCAAGCCTCGAAGATGGAAACCACGCGCTCCTGGATTTCCTCGCTGAGCAGCTTTTGCTGATCAGGCGAATTCACCTTGATCAGCGCGGTCGCCGCCTGATCGATCGATTCGGCGGCTTCCAGAATTTGCTGCGTCGCTTCTTCCGTTCCGCCGACAACGGCGCCAAGCTCGCCGTTAACTCTGGCCATTTCCTCGCCATTGAAACTGTTGCCGTGCAGAACCGCGATTTCCCGCTTGGTGCGGCTGATCGCATCGTGAATGAGGTCGAGTTCGATCTTGAGCTTTTCGCATTGCTCGATCTGGGCGCGATAGGTTTCGATCAACGCACCGGCTTCCGCGGACTCGCGCGTCATCGACGCCCCGATGGTCTCCGTTACCGCGCCGTGGCGGATGCTGGCCATCTGGGTGCGGATGGCGCGCAATTCGGTCATGATCTCGCGGTGCATGGGACCGACGTCGCCGTCATCGGCCGATGGCATCGGTATCTCGCTGGCAAATGCTTCTTCGATACGAAAACGTCTGCGATGAACCGGCATGAGAATTCCCCTGACCTCTAATCACCGCTTTTAGACCGAGGTGCTTTAACGCCGGGTTCACGCCGTAAATTCCCGCGGATGTCCGCATGAGAGCCTTTTGCGTTCCGATTGAAATCAGAACGGAAGCTCTGGTTCTTCATTCGACGCGTTTTCTTCGCGCGAACCGGTGTCCACTTCGCTGGAAAACGCTTTAGCCGCCGCACACCAACGATTAACCATGCGCGCGCGGCATTCACTGAAAATAAACGCTACCCGGCAAAACCGCGCGGAATTGGCGACGTGGTGAATCGAAAGGCCGTTTTCGTTTACCAAACCGAGGCGGTTTTGATCTTAATTGGGGGCGTGCCAGGCGCCGTTCAGGTGCTTCGCCGACGAAGCAGTGACGAAACAGTACAGAGTACGTCGATGTTCAGAAAAATCTCCCTTGCGTTACTCGCCGGCGCATCTTGTATCGGCGCCGGACTTCATCAAGCCGCGGCGATCGAGCTCGCGCCGCCGGCAGAACCCGGCGTGGTCTACGCCGATCAACCCGCGCAGCAGCCTGCGGCGCCGGTGCGAACGGCCTATGCCGAACGCTCCAATATGGGCGGCGGCTTCATCGAATTCCTGTTCGGCGACGGACCGAATCAAGGTGGGCGCTACCAGCAGCAACCCGCCTATCAACAGCAGCCATCATACGGATCGCAGCGTCCGTTGCTGCCGCAGCAAAACGCCAGCGAGCCCTCACGTCCCGCCTTTGATCCGAAATTCGAGAAACAGCTGGTTGACTATCACGGCAATGAAAAAGTCGGCACCATTGTCGTCGATACCCCCAACAAGTTCCTGTTCCTGGTGCAGGGCAACGGCAAGGCGTTGCGCTATGGCATCGGCGTCGGCCGGCCGGGTTTCGCCTGGTCGGGCGTCAAGCAGATTTCCGCCAAGAAGGAATGGCCGGACTGGACGCCGCCGGCGGAAATGCTGGCGCGGCGTCCCGATTTGCCGCGGCACATGGAAGGCGGGCCGCAGAACCCGCTCGGTGCGCGCGCGATGTATCTGGGATCCTCGCTCTATCGCATCCACGGCTCCAACGAGCCCTGGACCATCGGCACCAACGTGTCGTCCGGCTGCATCCGGATGCGCAACGAGGACGTGATCGACCTTTACGGCCGCGTCAATGTCGGCGCCCGGGTCGTCGTCATCTGAGTCTGCTGTGGCCTGAAAATCAAAACGGCCGCTCGAATTTGAGCGGCCGCTTTACCTTGGAGCGCTTCCGGCGATCAGCCAAAGCCGGTGGGGTGCCGGCCAATCGTCGTCAGGCGTAATCGCTGTCTCCGTCGCCGCCGAAATCGTCCGAATCGAGATCCATGTCATCATGGTCGCCTTGATCGTGGTCTTTCGACGCGGTATCGAGCAATCCCGAGCGCGAACTGTCATCGGCGCGATGTGCCGATGAACTGATGTCGTTGATGCCGGCGTCGCGCGCCATGCCGCTGCCGGATTGATCGCTCCACGGATTTTGGGTGGCCGCCTTGTTGCCGATTCCCGCCGTGTCGCCGAAGCTGTGATGGCTGCCTCCCATCATCGAGCGGATGCTGCCAAGCAGCAGCGACCCGCCGACCGCTCCGGCTGCCGCCGCTGCCGCGGTACCGAGAAATGAGCCGCCGCCTCCGCCCATCGGCGGCTGGGGTGAGCCATAGGGCGCACCATATGGCTCCTGGCGATACTGATCCTGGCGATATGGCTCCTGGCGATACTGCTCCTGCTGATACGGCTCCTCATGATATTGCCCGGTCCCCTGTGCCTGCTGCAGCACCTGGCCGCTATTCCAGGTCGGGCGATTGGGAATCTCGGGAGGGCGCACATTCGGCACCGAGCCGTGCTGCTGACCTTGTCCGAGGATGGTCTCGCGCATCGAATCGAGAAACCCGCCGGATTGATTTTGTGCAGGCGCGCTGCCGGCTTCCAGTTCCTGAATGCGGCTGTTGGCACGCTTCAGCGCCTCGTCCTGAACCAGCACCGTCTGCACCAGCGCGTAAACAGCGTTGGGTGCAACCCGCAGGCCTTGCGCGATTGCGGAGGCCGCGTCCGGATCGCGCGGCGCGCTCTCCACCTTCGAGAGCCGGTCGAAAAGATCGTCAACCAATTGGCGTTCTTGCGGTATCATGGCTTTCTCTCCGTTGCGTCGGGGCGCCGGGGAGATGTAGGAGGCCTTTGTGTCGCAAGTAGTGCCGCCCGATATTAAATTTATGTATGCGACAACATGACTGCCGGGGTCGCGTCGGGATAGCAGCCGGCCAGGATATTAGCCCAATGTGACATGATTGGCCGCCAACAGGCGCGGGAAATCTTCACCGCCGAGAAAAGCGTGCTCGTGCTCGCGTTGGACCGTCAGCGGGTCGAGGCCGACCAGGATGTCGTCGACGAATCCCGGGTGACACATGATCACGCTGTGCTCCGGCAGCCCATCGAGAAACTGCCGCATCAGCGCGCTGAAATTGGGTTGCCGGGAAAAATCATAGGCGCCGTCGAATCCGGGATTGAATGCAACATCGGCGCGGGAGGCGCGCTTTCGAAATTGCGCGCTCAGAACGTCCAGCAACAACGCCTTGGGTGCGCCGAGCCGTCGGGCCAGGGGCTGACGGCGTCCGCCCTGGCGGACCCAGGCCTTGGGCGCGGCTTCTTTCACCGCCGTCAGAAAGCCGTCGCGGACCTGGGGAAACAGCTGCACATGCTGGTGGCCGTCGACGAAATCCGGGGCGCGGCCGAACATTTCGTTGAAGGCGGCGAGTTGCACGATCAATTCCGCATAAATGATTTCGGGATCGAGCCGCCGCAGCAGGCCCGCGCGCAGCAATTTCGGAAAGCCAAGGAACATGCCGCCATCGATCGGCCGGAAGTGCATGGTCAGCGGGCGAAACGGCGCCGTCAAAGTGGCATGCAGGCCGATCGCGCATCGCGAACTGCTTGCCGCGACGGCCTGAAGCGCGCTGACTTCGTCGCGGCCGATGGCGGGGCCGACCATCATCGCCGATGTGGCATTGAGACGGCCGCGCCCGATCAGATCGCGAATGGCGCGGTTGACGCCGGGGCTAAGACCGTAATCGTCGGCACACAGCCAGATACGGCGCGGCGGCGTGGCGTCGTTCATTCGGCGGCGGTCCTCTCGCCGGTGCCGGCTTCGGTTGCGATCCGCTTTTCACTGTGCTCAGCGACGAAATAGATCGGACGGGCTTTCAACTCCGAAAGAATCTTCCCGATATATTCGCCGACGATGCCGATCATGATGAGCTGCACGCCGCCGATGGTCATCAGGCCGACCACCAGCGAGGGATAACCGGGGACGGATTTTCCGCTCATCCAGGTTTCCCAGAGAATCGAGAGGCCGAACAGGAAGGCGACCGAAGCGAGCAAAACCCCGAGCAGGCTGGCAAACCGCAAGGGTGCCACCGAGAACGACGTCAGCCCTTCGATTGAAAGCCCGACCAGCCGGGCCGGACTGAAGGTGGTGACGCCATGCGCCCGGGGCGCCGGCTCGTAGTCGACGCGGATCTGGCGGAAACCGATCCAGCTTGCGAGACCCTTGAAAAAGCGATTGCGCTCCGGAAGCTGCCGCAGCGCTGCCACCGCGCGTGGCGACAGCAGACGGAAGTCGCCGGCATCTTCGGGGATTTTCTGCCGCGCGCCCCAGTTGATCAGTCCGTAGAAGCCACGCACCGCGAGGCGCCGCAGAAACGATTCATTGTCGCGATGGGCCTTGGCGGTATAGACCACATCGTAATCGTCATCGATCCAGTGACCGACCAGCTTCTCGACCAGATCCGGCGGATGCTGACCATCGCCGTCCATGAACAGCACGGCGCCGCGCCGGGCATGGTCCAATCCCGCCATCAGCGCGGCTTCCTTGCCGAAATTGCGCGACAGCGACACCACCTGAACATCTAGCGCATCGGCGCCAAGCCCGCGGGCGATGCCGAGCGTGTCGTCCGAGCTGCCATCATCGATATAGACGACCTCGCAGGCGAGGCCGTAGCGCCGCCTCAGCGCCCTGGCCAACCCGCCAAGCCGGTCGTGCAGAAAAGCCAGTCCGGCGGCCTCGTTGTACAACGGCACGACGATCGACAGCCCCCGCGCCGCAGCGGTGGCCGCAGTTGTTGACAAGCCGGAAACGTCGGTGCCGAGCATCATCGATCAGGTCTCAACCGTCCGATAAGTAATATATGGCAATCGCCTCGCATTGTCGCCACGGCGATGCGCTGCGGCTTGCCACCTCATTGCCGCAAGAAGGCCTCAAGCTTGGCGAACAGCGGATTGTCGCGGTCGAGCACGTAGTCGAGCGACGCCACCGAAACCGTCTCGGCGCCATGCGAGCGCAGAAAGCTGCCGAGCGCATAAAGCTGCGCCGGCGGACAGTGCAGCGTGACCATTCCCGAAGACGTCGGCCCGCCGAACGGCGAGACCACGCCGAAGCGATTATGGGCCTCAGCCAGCAACGCGGCGGTGCACTCGGTAAAGCGGGTGCGGACTTCCCGATATTTGCTGGCGCGCGCGCGGGCGGCAATATGATCGAGGATGATGCGCGCGGTCTCGCGGGCCGAGTTCGACCAGTCGGCATCCCGCGAGGCCACGAGGTTGGCCTGGCTGCGCAGGATCACGCCGTCGTCGAGCACCTTGAGACCGTTGGCGGCAAGCGTAGCGCCGGTGGTCGTGATATCGACGATCATTTCGGCCGTCCCGACCGCCGGCGCACCTTCGGTCGCGCCCGCGCTCTCGACGATGCGGTAATCGACGACGCCGTGGGCGGCGAAGAATGTCCGGGTGAGATTGATGTATTTGGTCGCCACCCGCATCCGCCGGTTATGCTGCGCGCGGAATCCGGTGGTGACGTCGTCGAGGTCGGCCATGGTGCGGACGTCGATCCAGGCCTGCGGCACGGCAACCACGACATTGGCGCTGCCAAAACCGAGCTTGTCGATCAGCGCCACGCGCTTGTCGGCATCGGCAATGCTCTCGCGCACCAGGTCTTCGCCGGTGACGCCGAGATGCACCGCGCCGCGCGCAAGCTGCGAGGCAATCTCGCTGGCCGAGAGATAGGCGATCTCGACATTGTCGAGCCCGTTAATGGTGCCGCGATAATCGCGGGCGCCGCGCGGCTTGGCGAGCCCAAGTCCGGCGCGGGTGAAGAACGCCTCGGCGTTTTCCTGCAGGCGGCCCTTTGACGGAACCGCCAGAACGAACGGCGTCGTCATGTCGCGCTCCCGCTCAAGCCGTTTGCGGCGGGCCCGCGGCCAACCTGTGTCAAGGCTTCAATCCACACCGAAAACCCGACTGCCGGGATCGCCGTGCTGGAGCCGAGCTGGCTCATCAGCCCGTCATAGCGGCCACCTGCCACCAGCGGCTCGACGCCATTGCCCCTGGCATGCAGTTCGAACTCGAAGCCGGTATAATAGTCGAGGCCGCGTCCGAACGAGGTGGAGAAGCGCGTCGCGCCGGTATTGATGCCGCGCGCGGCCATGAACCCGACGCGGCTTTCGAACTGATTGATCGCCGCCGTGATGTTGAGCTTTGCGTCATCGGCGAGCGCGCGCAATCGCGCGATCGCATCGTCGGGATCGCCGGCGATCGCGAGGAACCGCTTGATCAACTCCAGCGCATCGCGGGGCAGGGCGCCGCCCTTCAGGGTCGACTGTTCGAGGAAACGATCGGCGATTTCGGAGACCGAGCGGCCGCCGACATTGGTGGTGCCGGCGATCGACATCAGGTCGGTCACCAGCGCCAGCGCCGCCTTGCGGTCGGAGCCCGCCAGGGCCGCCAGCACGCCCTCATATTCGTTGCGGCTGGAACGGGTCGCAAGCGTGAGCCGTTCGAGATCCTGCTCCAGGCTGATCTTGCGGTTGAAATCCTTGATCAGCCGCCGCCGCCATACCGGATAAAGGTCGAGGGCATCGATCAGCGCCGTGAACAGCGCGACGTCCCCGGTTCGAATTTCGACGTCGGTCACGCCGAACGCAGCGGTCGCTTCGAGGGCGAGCGCCAGCATCTCGGCGTCGGCCGCGGCGCGATCCTGACGTCCGAAGGACTCGATGCCGGCCTGCAAGAACTCGCTCGGCCGGCCGCCCCGATAACGGAACACCGGCCCGAGATAGCTGAACCCCGCCGGCTGGCCGGCCCGGCTGGAGCCAAGGTAATCCCGCGCTACGGGAATGGTGAGGTCGGGGCGGAGGCACAGTTCCTCGCCGCTGGCATCGGTGGTCAGATAAAGGCTCTTGCGGATGTCCTCGCCCGACAGATCGAGAAACGGCTCGGCAGGCTGCAGGATTGCCGGTTCGGCCCGTGCATAGCCCGCTTGCGCGAACGACAATAGCAGGGCATCCGCCCATGCGGCGGATCCGGTCGCGCGAGGGGCGGCGGTCTGGGTCATCTCGAAGTCCAAATTTCCCTTGGAAACGTGTTCCAAAAGCTGGGCGGCGCAGCCCCTTAGCATGGCCCGGGCGGGGTTTCGACCCACATCCGACAAGTCGCTTAACAATCGCGTCGGGCGAAATGGGTTAAGACCTGCAACCTATTCGTGCAGATCGGCAGGGGCGGTCCAGTCGCCCAGCGCCGCCTGCACCAGCGCCAGCGCCGCCACCGCCGCGGTATCGGCCCGCAGCACCCTCGGCCCCAGCGAAAGCCGTAAGATGCGCGGCTGCCGCAGCAGTATGCTGCGCTCTTCCTCGGCAAATCCGCCCTCGGGGCCGATCAGAACGTCGATTCCGGTTGAAGCGGTCGCGTTGCTGCGCAGCGTCTGCAACGGATTTGCGGCATCGGCGGCCTCGTCGCAGAACACCAGCAGGCGTTGCGGCGGCCGCTGGCCCAAATAGCGATCGAGCGCCACCGGCTCGGCGACCGCCGCGATGCTCAGGATGCCGCATTGCTCGGCGGCCTCGATGACATTGGCGCGCATCCGCTCGCCGTTGACCCTGGCGACCTGCGTAAAGCGAGTCAAAACCGGTTGCAGCGATGACGCCCCCATCTCGACCGCTTTCTGCACCATGTAGTCGAGCCGTGCATGTTTGAGCGGGGCAAAGACGTAAGCGAGGTCGGGCAGGCGGTCCTGCGGCCGGGTCTGGGCAACGAGTTTCAGGCTATCGGGCCGTTTGCTCCCCGCGATCGAGGCCTGCCATTCGCCGTCGCGTCCGTTGAACACCAGAATCGTTCCGCCTGCGGAAAGCCGCAGGACATTGCCAAGATAATTACTCTGGCTGCGCTCCAGCGCGACCGTTTGGCCGGCCGCCAGCGCGGCGTCGACAAACAGCCGGGGGCTGCGAAAATCGAATTTAGGCATGGTCAATGTTCCAATTCGCGGACCTATTAGCCCAAATGTTTAGGATTTACGCCAATAAGGGCATCCGGGCGCGGCTCTACGCCGCGCTAATGCCAAATTCCACGGGTTGTTAAGGATCGGCAGGAATCGTAAAATCCCCAATGGCAAATCGTTTTTGTCGGGAAGACGTCTGATATGGGAAGATCCCGAGACCCATGGACCTTGCCGGAGGAACAGCTTTGATCATCCGCCGCTTGATGGTGCCGCTGGCCGTGGCCTTTGTGACCGCCTACGCCGGTCAGGGCTTTGCGCAGAGCGCGTTTCCGGCGCCGCTACCGGGTCAGGCCGGCACGCGGAACGATCCCGCATTTCCGCCGGTACCGGGTCAGGCCGGCACGAGGAACGATTCAGCATTTCCGCCGGTTCCAGGTCAAACCGTCAAGAGGAACGATCCGGCGTTTCCGCCAGTGAATGGCGGCGCTTCCGGCTCGTTTCCCGCCGCTGGCGCGGCTCCAATCCTCGGTGGCGGTTTCGCGGGACCGGCTTCGCCGACGATGCAGGGAGGGGGGCCCTCTGATGCCTGCATGAAAAATTTCGTACCGTTGCGCGAAGAAGCGGAGAAGCGCGGCAAGCTGATCAAGGCTGCCAGCGAGCGCCATGCGCCTCCGGATGAAGCCTGCAAGCTGATCGAGAGTTTCGGCCAGGCCGAACTCAAGATGATCAAATACGTCGAAGCCAACTCGGCGAAATGCGGGATTCCACCACAGATTCCGGAGCAGCTGAAAAAAGGCCATGTCAATACCGAGACCATGCAGAAGAAAGTCTGCACGATGGCACAGCAAAGACCGGCTGGCCCAAGTCTGAGCGAGGCGTTGGGTTCTTCGGCGGCACTTCCGGAAGCCACGCCCAAAAAGAAGGGCGGCAGCGCGTTCGATACCCTGACCGGCAACGTCCTCACCCGATGACCGGTGCCGCCGAACTTCGGAAGCCGGGCGCCCTCCTGATATGAACGGCGCGGCCGCCCGCGTTGCCGACGCGACCGGCAACTGGGTCGACACCCGCGCGCCGACATGGTCGCGGCCCTATCTGCGGCTCGCCCGTTTCGACCGGCCGATCGGATCCTGGCTGCTGCTGATGCCGTGCTGGTGGTCGGCGGCGCTGGCCACCGCCATCAGCGGCGACATCGGCCAATTGCCGGGTCTCGTTCTTCTGTTTTTCGTCGGCGCATTCGTCATGCGCGGCGCCGGCTGCACCTGGAACGACATCACCGATCGCGATCTCGACGCCCTGGTCGAGCGGACGCGGTCGCGGCCGATTCCGGCGGGCCAGGTCAGCGTCGCGCAGGCGACGGTCTTTCTCGTCGTTCAGGCGCTGATCGGTCTGGCGGTGCTGCTGCAATTCAATCGTTTTGCGGTGGCGACCGGCATCGCCTCGCTGGTGATTGTCGCGGTCTACCCGTTCATGAAGCGGATCACCTGGTGGCCGCAGATCGTGCTCGGGCTGGCGTTCTCCTGGGGCGCCTTGATGGGATTTGCCGTGGTGCTCGCTCGGATCGATGCCACCGCGCTTTTGCTCTACGCCGGCTCGATCGCCTGGGTGATCGGCTACGACACCATCTATGCTCATCAGGACGCCGAGGATGACGCGCTGATCGGCATCAAATCCACCGCGCTATTGTTTGGCGCGCGCACCCGCCCTGCGCTGATGGTCTTCTACGCCATGGCAGTCGTATTGATCGGCGGTGCGCTATGGCTCGGCGCTGCGCGCTGGCCGGCAGGAATCGGGCTTGCCGCATTCGCGGCCCATCTGGTCTGGCAAACTGCCCGGCTGGATATTTCCGATCCGGCGCTGTGCCTGCGCATTTTCAGATCCAACCGCGACGCCGGCCTGCTGCTGTTTGCCGGATTGCTGGCCGATGCGGTGATGCGGGCCGGTTGAGCAATCGTCATCCAGCGTTGCGCAAAGCAATGTGCGCTTCGGGACAAGGTCGGAATGGCTGGCAGTGGATCAGCGTCAATTCCTGGCGATGATCTCGCGTTCGCCGTGGTGAAGATTCTCCGGATTGAGCAGATCGCCGCCGCGCCGCCGCACCAGGAATTTCGGACGCCGCGCCCGGATCGCGTTGTGACGCCGGCGCCGTTGCGCCGGTTCGGGCACCTTGTCTTCCGGCAATTGCGGCAGCCCGAAGATGTCGCTCCACATCTGCCAGGCCGTTGTGATCTCGTCGCGGTCCGAACTCACGCATAGCGGGATCGTCAGCGACGGGTCGCGGTGCGCCAGAACCAGCATCTGGGCGTCGTCGATGCCGCGCAGCGCAACTCCAAGAAAATCGCGGACGCGTATGTTGACGGCCATCTGCATGCCGTGCAGGGCACGGCGCAGAACCACGCGCTCGCGGTGAAGTTCGATTTGCCGCACGCCGCCGTCCGCACGGACGTCGTGCGCATCGAAGCTGACGGGCAGAGAAAGAGGGTCGAGCCGCAATGCGCGGCTCGACCCGGCGGGATTGGTCCCGCATATTGATGTTTGACGCCTCACGGCTTTTTATCTCCCCGCCGGGATTATGCTCCCGGTCGATGCGTGAGACCCTAGCCCAGCCATGTCCGTATCGGCTTAAAAAGGCTGGTTAATCGAAAGTCACTTGCGCTGCATTTGCCCGCATGATTGACAAGACCTTGGCTCGCATGATTGACGAGACCTTGCGGAGATCGGCGAAATTCTTTGGGTTTGGACGCATGAAATGCTTGAAGTCCGCGTAAATCGGGCACATCTGATATAATCACCGATTGGCATCCTTCTGCGATGCTTCTTCAATCCTTCTCCAATCCTCGGGATTTTGTTCGTGATCTCTTCACCATCAGCCGCATCGCCGATTTCATCGAAACCCACGACCTCCGACCTGTTCGATCAATCCGCCCTTGCTACGCTGGCGCAGCGTCTTGTCGAGGCCGCCAGGCGCGCAGGCGCGGACGCCGCCGACGCGGTGGCGGTGCGCGGCGTTTCCCAAGGTGTTGAGGTGCGCGACGGGCGCGTCGAGGAGTCGGAGCGCTCGGAAGGCGATGATGTCGGACTGCGCGTGCTGGTGGGACGGCGCCAGGCCGTGGTCTCGACCAACGACGTCAGCGGCGACGGCGTCAACAGGCTCGCCGAACGCGCGGTCGCCATGGCGCGGGTCGCGCCCGACGACCAATATGTCGGCTTGGCGGATCCGTCATTGCTGGCGCGCGATTTCCCCGATCTCGATCTGCTTGATCCTGTGGTCCCGTCGACATCGGAGCTCGAGCGCCGCGCTTGCGAGGCGGAAGCGGCCGGGCTTTCGGTCAAGGGCGTGACCAAATCCGGCGGCGCGTCGGCCTCGGCTGGAATCGGCGGCATGGTGCTGGTGACCAGTACCGGTTTTCACGGTTCCTATCTGCGATCGAGCCAGGGCATCTCGATGACTGCCATTGTCGGCGAGGGCACCGGAATGGAACGCGACTATGACTACACCACAGCCCCGCATGCTTCCGATCTCGCCTCGCCTGAAAGCGTCGGCCGCACCGCGGGCGAGCGCACCGTGGCGCGCGCCAATCCGCGCAAGGTCGAGACCTGCAAGGTGCCGGTGGTGTTCGACCCCCGCGTTGCCGGATCGATCGTCGGCCATCTGGTGGGGGCGGTGAACGGCGCCTCGATCGCGCGCAAGACCAGTTTCCTCAAAGATCGCCTCGGCGAGCAGTTGTTTGCCCGGAACATCCGCATCATCGACGATCCGTTGCGGGTGCGCGGATTGCGCTCACAAACGTTCGACGCAGAGGGCGTCAAGGTCAAGAAGCTCGCGATCGTCGATGAGGGCGTGCTGACGTCATGGCTATTGGATTCGGCGACCGCTCGGGAACTCGGGCTGGTCACCACCGGCCACGCCCAGCGCAGCGTATCGTCGTCGCCGTCGCCGGGATCGTATAACCTGCATCTCGAAGCAGGCGAGCCAACTCCGGCCGAACTGATATCGGACATCCGCCAGGGATTTTACGTTACCGATTTGATTGGCTCCGGCGTCAACGGCGTGACCGGCGATTACAGCCGCGGCGCCTCCGGGTTCTGGATCGAGAATGGCGAGATCACCTATGCGGTGAGCGAGGTGACGATTGCGGGCCATCTTCTTGAGATATTCAAGTCGCTGGTGCCGGCCAACGATCTGGAATTTCGCTATGGCGTCAATGCTCCGACCCTGCGGATTGAAGGATTGACGCTTGGCGGACGCTAACGCCGGTAGCCCCTACAATGAAGTTCCGGCGCGGGACATGCTGGCGCGCGACGTCGCGCTGCTGACGGATACCGTGCGCGAGGCCGGCGCGCTGGCGCTGTCATTGTTCCGTACCGAACTCAGGAACTGGACCAAGGGCGCGTCGTCGCCGGTGTCGGAGGCCGATATCGCGGTCAACGACCTGATCGAGACGCGGCTGCGACGCGCCACACCGGATTATGGCTGGCTGTCGGAAGAGAGCGCCGACGACAAGTCGCGCCTCGACAAGCAACGGGTCTGGATTGTCGATCCGATCGACGGCACCCGTGGCTATCTTGCCGGCCGCGAAGATTGGTGCGTCAGCGTGGCGCTGGTCGAAAATACCTCGACGGTGCTGGCGGCGGTGTTCGCTCCGGCCAGCGACGAGTTCTTCTTCGCCGCGCGCGGACAGGGCGCCGCGCGCAACGATGCGGCCGTTCACGCGACGACCGGAACCGAAATGGATTTTTCCCGCGTCGCCGGCCCGAAGCCGCTGGTCGAGCGACTGAACCGGTCATCGGATGAAATCAGCCTTCACCCCCGAATCGGATCGCTGGCGCTGCGGTTGTGCCGGGTCGCGGAAGGAAGGCTCGATGCCGCGTTCGCCGGCGGCCAAAGCCGCGACTGGGACCTTGCCGCCGCCAATTTGATCGTGCAGGAAGCGAATGGTAACATGACCGCACTCTCGGGGGACCGCATCCGCTACAACCGCCGGGAGGTGACGCACGGAGTGCTGGTGGCAGCGGGGCGCGATCGTCATGCGAGCATTATCGAGCATTTCCGTAGCCGTCCGTTGCCCTGAGCGCGCGCCACGTGCGTCGGGAATTTGGCCTTGCCGGGCAACGCGTTAGGAAGACGAATCATGCCAGATAGTGTCCCGCAACAACTGCTCCATCTCGTTATCGGCGGCGAACTGACCGATCTTGAGCATACGACCTTCAAGGATCTCGATCAGGTGGAACTCGTCGGCGTGTTTCCCAACTACGCGACCGCCTACGCCGCCTGGAAGGCCAAGGCGCAGCAGACCGTGGACAACGCCCACATGCGCTATTTCGTGGTCCATCTCCACCGGCTGCTCGATCCAGGTCAAGACGCGAAGCCTGCCCGTTGAAAAAGTTACTTCGCAATGCGCTGCGCAGCAGCTGGGTGCAGCGCGCTGCGGGTTTTCTCGCGGCCGAGTTCCTGCGGCTGGTCTGGCTGACCAATAAATTCCGCTTCGATCCACCCAACGTCTATGAGATCGTTGAGCCGCAGCGACCAGCGATCCTGGCATTCTGGCATGGTCAGCATTTCATGACGCCTTTCATCAAGACCAAGGAAATCCATGCCACCAAGGCGCTGATCTCGCGGCACCGCGACGGTGAATTCAACGCGCTTGCCGCCGAACGGCTGGGGATCGGCACCATTCGCGGTTCCGGCGATCACGGGTCGGCGTTTCATCGCAAGGGCGGCGTCGGTGCGTTCAAGGAAATGGTGCGCGCGCTTGAAGAGAACTATTATGTCGCGCTGACCGCGGACGTGCCGAAGCGCTCGCGTGTCGCGGGCCTCGGCATCATCATGCTGGCGCGGGAATCCGGCCGGCCGATCATGCCGCTTGCAATTGCGACCAGCCGTTTCGTCCGCCTCAACAATTGGGATGGCACCACTATCAATCTGCCATTCGGGCGAGGAATAATGGTGGGCGGCGAACCGATTGTAGTTCCACCCGACGCCGATGGCGAGACCATGGAACGTCTGCGCGCGCGACTGGAGGCGACATTGAACGATGCGACCCGTCACGCCTATGCGCAAGTCGGCCGTCCGGAAGAGGCGGGTCATGGCTAATTCGCTGCCGATGACGCTGCGTACCTACCGCCGATTGTCCGCCGTCGTGGCGCTACTGGCGCCGGCGTTGATCAAGCGGCGGCTCAAACAAGGCAAGGAGGATCCGGCGCGTATCGGCGAGCGGCGCGGCATGAGCCGGGACACCCGGCCGCATGGACCTTTGGTCTGGATTCACGGCGCCAGCGTCGGCGAGGTGCTGGCCGCGGCGGCCTTGATCGAAAGATTGCGGGCGCTCAATATCCGCATCCTGCTGACGTCGGGCACGGTGACCTCGGCCTCGATCGTCGCCAAGCGGTTTCCCCCCGATATCATCCATCAATATGTGCCGTACGATTCGCCGCGCTATGTCGGGCGCTTTCTTGATCACTGGCGGCCAAGTCTGGCGCTGTTCATCGAGTCCGATCTATGGCCCAATCTGATCCTGTCGAGTGCTGCCCGGCGTCTGCCGATGGTGCTGATCAACGGACGCATGTCGCAACGCTCGTTTCAGCGCTGGCGCAGG
This sequence comes from uncultured Pseudomonadota bacterium, assembly GCA_963727225.1. GTDB lineage: Bacteria > Pseudomonadota > Alphaproteobacteria > Rhizobiales > Xanthobacteraceae > Bradyrhizobium. The sequence goes on from CAVSFN010000020.1 coordinate 282,146, forward strand.
ATGACCGGCACCATCTCGGCATTGCTTAGCCGGTTCGAAGTCTGCCTGGTCCGGTCGGAAGTCGATGCGGAGCGCTTTACCGCGCTTGGCAGCCGCAACGTCTTCACCACGGGAAACCTGAAGCTGGATGTTGAGGCACCGCCTGCTGATTCCGCCAAGCTGGAGCGGCTAATGGCGGTGACGCGTGGCCGTCCCATCGTGGTCGCAGCGTCAACCCATCCCGGCGAAGAGGACATTCTGCTGGAAGCGCACAAGACGCTTGCGAGATTCTTCCCGTCGCTGTTGAGCGTGATCGTGCCGAGGCATCCCGATCGCGGCGAAGCCATCGCCCGCGGCGTCACCGCTTCCGGGCTGCATGCGGCGCTGCGTTCGCGCGAGGAGCTGCCGACGGCGACGACCGACATCTACGTCGCCGACACCATGGGCGAACTCGGACTGTTCTATCGACTGGCGCCGATCGTGTTCATGGGCGGATCGCTGGTCGAACATGGCGGGCAAAATCCGATCGAGGCGATTAAGCTCGGCGCGTCGGTGGTTCATGGCCCTCACGTCTTCAATTTTACCGACGTTTACGAGGCGCTCGATAGCGCCGATGGCGCTCGGCAGGCCGACACGCAAGAAGCGCTGGTGAAGCAACTCGGCCGGTTGCTGGCCGATCCGGCGGCGCGCAAATTGTCGGTTGACGCTGCCGCGCGCGTGGTCGAGCAACTCGGCGGCGGGCTCGACCGCACGCTCGCCGCACTCGAGCCGTATCTGCTGCAGTTACGGCTCGAAATGGGGGCGGCCGATGCGTGAGCCGGCCTTTTGGTATCGGCCGCCATCATGGATATCGCGATTGCTGATGCCGCTTGGTGCACTCTACGGCCTGGTTGCGGGCCAGCGATTGCAGCGCCAGGGGTTTGATGCCGGCATCCCCGTGCTGTGCGTCGGCAACTATCATGTCGGCGGCGCCGGCAAGACCCCGACGGTGCTCGCGCTTGCCAGGGTGTTGCGCGATCTCGGCGAGACGCCGGTGGTGCTCAGTCGCGGCTACGGCGGAAGGTTGCACGGGCCGATCCAGGTGGACCCTGCGCGGCATGTTGCTGATGATGTCGGCGACGAGCCGTTGATGATGGCGGGGTCGGTTGCGGTGGTGGTCGCGCGGGATCGGATTGCCGGCGTCGCGTTGGCACGGTCGCAGCGCGCCAGCGTGATCCTGATGGACGATGGTTTCCAGAATCCCGCGATCATCAAGGACGCCTCGTTGATCGTGATCGACGCCTCCCGTGGCCTCGGCAATGCCTGCGTGTTTCCGGCAGGTCCGTTGCGTGCGCCGCTGCGACCGCAGCTTGATCGGACCGACGCGCTGGTCGTCATTGGCGATGGAACCGCTGCCCGGGCTGTTGCCGCCGCGATCGCCGCGCGGGACCGGCCGGTGCTCTCGGCTCACCTCAAGCCGGACGATGCCTCGATGGCGTCGCTCGGAGGCAAGCGCGTGCTCGCCTTTGCCGGGATCGGCGATCCGGCGCGGTTTTTCAGGACGCTGGGCGCCAGCGGGATCGAGGTTGTCGCCAAGCGGGTGTTCGCCGATCACCATCCATATTCGAAGAGCGAGATCGAGTCGTTGATCGCCGAAGCCAAGCGCGACGGGCTGACCCTCGCGACAACGGAAAAGGATCTGGCGCGGCTGCGCGCCGGCGAGGGGCTGCCATCCTGGGCCGGCGATATCGTGCCGTTCGCGGTGACGCTGGCATTCGAGGACGCCGCGCAATTGCGGAAGTTCGTGTCGGGGTGTCTGTTCAAGGCGCGTGAAAAGAAATTCAGGGTTTGATCCGGAACAGCGGCGGCCGGGTTTCCGAAGGGACCATGCTTTAGGGAGGCGCGAATGGGGCCTTCGCACACGCCTACTTCAACGCGCCGGGATAATGCCGCTGCAGCACTGCGCTTGGGATCGCATAGGCTTCCTGCAGATCGACGCTCCAGTATTTCAGTTCGTCGAGCGGGATCCGAGCATCGGTGATCACACACCGCACATAGGTTCCCGGCGAGATCACGCGGAAATCGCCATCCAGATATTGTACCTGCGCTTCGCCGTGGCCTGAGGGACCGAACTTATTCAGCACGATTGAACTCTCCTGAACGCTTCTGGGCTTTCGAACTTTCCGCTTCGTCTCCGGTCATCCGGACCGGGCAAATGTTTCTCAATGCGTCTATCATAAATAGGTCACGATGTCCGCCCTGCAAACCCACCGATTTGTGATGAATTGCTGCTGGGGGCACATGGTAGCCTGACGTGTGGAGCGCCTTTCTCCCGACACCGTCTCGACCCGGCAAACCCGATGCGCCTTCTGTCAGCCACGATATTCCTGACGCTTTTTGCCATGACTTTTTCTGTCGGTGCGGCGCCGTTGCCCGCCGCGCATCAGGTCGACATTCCACTCGGCAACGGGGTATTGCACGCGCAGCTTTACAAGCCCGACGGTGACGGCCCGTTTCCCACCGTGATCGCGCTGCACGGCTGCGGCGGGCTCGGCGGCCGTTCCGAGCCGGTTCAGTCGCGCTATCGCGATTGGGCCGAGCTATTATTGAAGGCGGGCGACGCCGTATTGCTGCCGGACAGCTACGGTTCGCGCGAACTCGGCCCGCAATGCCGTGTCAAGCAGCGTCCGGTGCGGGCCAACCGCGAGCGGGTCGCGGACATCATGGCATCGCGGCAATGGCTGGTGCAGCAGCCCTGGGCCGCGCGCGATCGCATCAGCCTGCTCGGATGGGCGAATGGCGCGAGCGCGTTGCTGTGGGCGGTGCGTCCGCAACTGTCGTCGCGCATCGCCGAGCCGGATTTCCGCTCGGCGATCGCATTTTATCCGGATTGCCGCATCGCGTCGGGCCTTGGCTGGAGCACCCGCGTTCCGACGCTGCTGCTGATCGGCGCCAAGGACGACGTCAGTTCGCCGCCCGCCTGCCGCCAGATGATCGACGGCGCGCGCGGCCGCAGCGCACTGGCGCGGATCGTGGTTTATCCCGGCGCCTTTCATGATTTCGATCGCGCGAATTTGCCGCTGCACGCCATCGCCGCAACGTCGGATGCCGCGGGGCCGGAGCACGGCCATCTCGGCACCGACACCGAAGCGCGCGCCGATTCGCAAAGGCGCGTCGCCGAATGGCTGGCGCGGTGAGTCGATCCGGCTAAAACAAGCTTCCCTGGCCAACGGGCTTGACGACGCGCCTGGGCGCGGACGCCTTCGGCTCGCTTGCGACGGGCTTGGTCGGTTCGGGTACTGTCGGCCGGTCCGCGTCGGCCGTGGCGGCGACGCGTCCGTCGGCAAATTCGATGCTGAGGTGCTCGCCGGGATTGACGGCGCCGGCGGCGTGCACGGCGAGGCCTTGCGCGTCGCGTACCAGGGCAAACCCGCGCGCCAGCACGCTGCGATAGGACAGCGCCGCCAGCAATTGCCCGCTATGGACGACGCGCGCCTGGTGGCGCTGCATCGCGGTTGCGAGCGCGCGTCGCGCGCGTTCGGCCAACCGCAGCGTTCGTTCGCGGTCGCGCGCGATGGCCTGGCGCTGCGCCTGCGCGTTGGAGAGTTTCGAGGCTTTGAGCCGGATCGCCAGCCCCGCGTGTCGATCGCGACGATGGCGCAGCAGCGACCTTGCGGCATGCGCCAACCGTTCGCCGGAAACCGTCAGGCGATGGGTGGCCTGCGCGACCTGTCCGCGCAGCACCCGCAACGTCAATCGTGCGCTGGTGTTCGCGAAGCGGCGGAAGTGGGCGTGGGTATTGGCCTTCAACGCGCGGGGCAGGGCGGCGGCGGCGCCGTCCAGCCGCTGCCGCGGAATCGCCAGCAGTTCGCTCGAGGCCGGCAGTGCGCGCGCCGCGGCGCGCAACTCGTTGCGGCGGCCTTCCTGCCCGCGCTGCCAGCACACCATCGTCCGCCGCGCGAGGCTCGACACCTCGACGAACAGCTCGCTGCGCACCGGTACCGCCATTTCGGCGGCGGCTGTCGGTGTCGGCGCCCGCTTGTCGGCTGCAAAATCAATCAGCGTGATGTCGGTCTCGTGGCCAACCGCCGAGATCAGCGGGATCATGCTGTCCGCGGCGGCGCGGACCACGATCTCCTCGTTGAACGACCAGAGGTCCTCCAGCGAGCCGCCGCCGCGCGCGACGATCAACAGATCGGGACGGGGAATCCTGCCGTCTTTCGGCAACGCGTTGAAGCCGCGGATCGCGGCCGCGATCTGCTCGGCCGAGCCTTCGCCCTGCACCCGCACCGGCCACACCAGCACGCGGCGCGGAAAGCGGTCCTCCAATCGATGCAGGATGTCGCGGATCACCGCGCCGGTCGGCGAGGTGACGACGCCGATCACTTCCGGCAGCCAGGGCAAAAGCTGCTTGCGCGCCTCATCGAACAGCCCCTCGGCACCCAGTTTGCGCTTGCGCTCTTCCATCAGCGCCATCAGCGCGCCGATCCCGGCGGGTTCGATCGCCTCGATCACGATCTGGTATTTCGACGAGCCGGGATAGGTCGTGAGCTTGCCGGTGGCGATGACCTCGAGTCCCTCCTGCGGCTTGAAACGCATCCGGTTATGGACGCCCTTCCAGATCACGGCCTCGATCTTGGCGCTCTCGTCCTTCAGGGCGAAATAGCAATGCCCGGAGGAATGCGGCCCGCGGAAACCCGAGATTTCGCCGCGCACCCGGACATGCCCATAGGCGTCCTCTACCGTCCGCCGCAGCGCGGAGGACAGTTCGGACACCGTGAATTCCGGCGCGTTGATCAGGGCTTCGGCTGCGGTCATCTCGGACAATCGAATCGGGCTTTTTGAGGCTGTCACAATGTAGGGATTTCAGCCGCGACCGCAAATCCGGCGTTGCAGCCGGGCTGAGCGGCACATATCCACACCCGATCGGGGCGGTTTGTTGCGGCGTGCCGACGCCGTGCTAAACCCACCGTTATCGCGCGGCAACCCCGGTCTGGCGTCATCTCATGCATATTCTCCTGCTCGGTTCCGGCGGCCGCGAACACGCCTTGGCGTGGAAGATCGCCGCTTCGCCGCTGGTCACGAAACTCTGGTGCGCGCCGGGCAATGCCGGCATCGCGCGCGAAGCCGAATGCGTGGCGCTCGATGCGTCAGACCATGCCGCGGTGATCGAGTTCTGCAAACGCCATGCGGTCGATCTCGTCGTGGTCGGTCCGGAAACCCCGCTGGTGGCTGGAATCGTCGACGATCTCGCAGCTCACGGCATCAAGGCGTTCGGGCCGAGCCAACTGGCGGCACGGCTGGAGGGTTCCAAGGGATTCACCAAGGCGCTCTGCGCAGAGTTCGGTATTCCGACCGCCGCCTATGGCCGCTTCTCCGATGCCGACGCCGCGCTGGCCTATGTCCGTGCCAAAGGTGCGCCGATCGTGGTCAAAGCGGACGGGCTGGCGGCGGGCAAGGGGGTGGTGGTCGCTCAAACCTTGCGCGAAGCCGAGGACGCCATCGCCATGATGTTCGATGGCGCGTTCGGAGCTGCGGGCGCCGAGGTCGTGATCGAGGAGTTTCTCTCCGGCCGCGAGATCAGCTTCTTTGCCCTGTCCGACGGCGAGACCGCGATCGCGCTCGCCTCGGCGCAGGACCACAAGCGGGTGTTCGATCACGACCAGGGGCCGAACACCGGCGGCATGGGCGCCTATTCGCCGACGCCGTTCGTGACGCCGGAGATCCATGCCGAGATCATGGCCAGGATTATCCTGCCCACGGTGACCGGGATGAAGGCGCGCGGCACGCCGTTTCGCGGCGTGTTGTATGCCGGCGTGATGCTGACGCCGGACGGGCCGAAACTGTTCGAATACAATGTCCGCTTCGGCGATCCGGAATGCCAGGTGCTGATGCTGCGGATGATGTCGGATATCGTGCCGGCGATGCTGGCGTCCTGCGACGGGCAGTTGAAGAACTTCGATCTGCGCTGGTATCCGGAATCCGCGCTGACGGTGGTGATGGCCGCCAAGGGCTATCCGGGCGATTACGCCAAAGGCACCCGCATCGAGGGGCTCGATGAAGCCGCCAGGGTCGAGGGCGTCGAGATATTCCACGCCGGCACGACGTCGATGGACGGCGCCATTCTCAGCAACGGCGGACGCGTGGTCAACGTTTGCGCGTCGGGCAAGACCATTACCGAAGCGCAAGCCCGCGCTTACGCCGCGGTCGATCGCATCCAGTGGCCGCAGGGCTTCTGCCGCCGCGACATCGGCTGGCAAGCGGTGGAACGGGAGAAGGCGGGCGCGTAATTGCATCCGTCATTCCGGACGGCGCGCCCAGCGTCGATCCGGAATCCCGAGATTGTCCTAACTCCTGAATGCTTCATTTCGAGATTCCGGGTTCGGCGCGATGCGCCGCCCCGGAATGACAGGCCTCAAAGCAAATCACCGCCCGCCGCCGACGCCGTGGTGCCGTGCTCGCGGAAGGCCTTGATCACATTGCGGCCGACCCTCCATTTGTGCACCTCGTCCGGACCGTCGACCAGCCGCTGCGAGCGCACCTGCGTGTACCACTTCGCGAGTATCGTATCCTGGCTGAAGCCGAGCGCGCCGTGGAGCTGGATCGCGGTGTCGATCACGTGGTGCACCATGTGCGCGAGATACACCTTTGCGATGGAATTCTCCTGCCGCAGATCCATGCCCTTTTCCGCCTTGTAGGCGATGTGCAGCAGCATCAGCCGGCCGATGTAAAGTTGGGTGGCGCACTCGGCGAGCATGAACTGCACCGCCTGGCGGTCGGCGAGCAGTACGCCGAAGGTCGAACGCTTTGTGACATGCGCGACCGCCATGTCCAGCGCGCGCTGCGCTTTTGCGACGTTGTGCATGCCGTGGCGCAGCCGGCCGTAAGCGAGGCGATGCTGGCCCATGTTGAAGCCGTTACCTTCGCCGCCGAGCAGATTGTCAGCCGATACCTTGAGATCCTTGATCTCGATCTCGGAATGGCCGCCGTGGATCACGTCGTCGTACGGGCCCTCGATCGCCATGTTCTTGATGTTGCGCTTGATATTGTAGCCGGGGTTCGGCAATTCGACGATGAAGGTCGAATACTGCTTGTGGCGCGGCGCGTTCGGATCGGTCTTGGCCATCACCAGCGCCATGTCGGCAACGCTGGCGGAGGAGGAGAACCATTTTTCGCCGTTCAGAATGTAATTTTCGTTGCCGTCCTTCACGGCAGTCGTCTGCATGCCGGTGGCATCGGCGCCGGACGCCTTTTCGGTCATCGAGAAGCAGATGCGCTTGTCGCCATTGAGCAGCGGTTTGAGGAATTTCTGCTTCTGATATTCGGTGCCATGCTCGAGGATGGTCATCATCGAAGCGTCGTCGGGTCCCTGGGTGTTCATCGACAGCGCGCCGAGCATGCTTTCGCCAAGCTCCATCTGCACCAGCGCATTGGCGAGTGGGCCGAGGCCCATGCCGCCATATTCCTTTGGAACGAACGGGCACCACAGGCCCTGGGCGCGTGCCTTCGTGCGCAGTTTGCCCAGCACTTCCTCCAGCGGCTTGGAGTCCAGTTCCTTCTCTGCCGGAATACATTCGTCATGCACCCATTGGCGGACTTTTTCGCGGATCGCCTTGGCCTCAGCCGGGACTTCGAAATCGATCGACATGAGAGGTTTCCTCGTTCTGGTTCTTGATGGGCGGGCTTGCGCGATGGCATATATCCGGGGCGAGCCGGCGGCAACGACAAACAAAGTTTAAAGCACGAGCCATCGTCGTCCCTGGCCTTTAGGGATCGGTTTGGCCGCGCAGGAGTGCCAATTGATGCCCGATCTCGCCGACCTGTTTCCCGGCTACGCGTCGAAATGGATCAACACCACCTCCGGGCGGATCTTCGCCCGCGTCGGCGGCAAGGGTCCGCCGCTGTTGCTGCTGCATGGTTTTTCCGAAACCCATGTGATGTGGCACCGCGTCGCGCCGCAATTGGCGGACAGATTCACCCTGATCATCGCCGACCTGCCGGGCTATGGCTGGTCCGATATGCCGGAGAGCGACAGCGATCACACCCCCTACACCAAACGCGCGATGGCGCAGACCATGGTGGAGGCGATGGAAGCGCTCGGCCATGTGCATTTTGCGCTCGCCGGGCACGATCGCGGCGGCCGCGTCGCGTATCGGCTGGCGCTCGATCATCCGGGCCGGCTGTCGCAGCTTGCGGTGCTGGATATTCTGCCGACCTACGAATACTGGGCACGAATGGACCGGCTCTACGCACTGAAGATCTATCACTGGAGCTTTCTGGCGCAGCCGTTTCCGTTGCCGGAAACGCTGATCGGCGGCAATCCGGATTTTTTCCTCAAGCAGAAGATGGCGAGCCAGACCAAATCGAAAAATCTCAATGCGATCGATCCGCGTGCGCTGGAGCATTATCTCACAGCGTTCCGCGATCCGTCGCGGCTGCATGCGATGTGCGAGGACTACCGCGCCGGCGCCTATGCCGATTTCGAGATCGACAAGGCCGATCGCGACGTGGCTAGGAAGATCACGATCCCGACGCTGGCGCTGTGGGGCGACGCCGGCATCGCCCGCGCTGCGGCAACGCCGCTCGAGACAAGTCCAATCGAGATCTGGCAGGCATGGGCGACCAAGGTGTCGGGCGTGCCGATCGATTCCGGTCACTTCCTGACCGAGGAAAATCCCGACGCGACGGCGAGGGCGCTGCGGGAATTTTTTGTGGTGACGTAGCCGGGATCAAGCGCAGCCCCAAATCGTGCCGTTTGGGCGCGCGTCGATTATCGCCTCGCCTTGAAAAAATCTCGCAGCAGTCTTGCCGCTTCACTCTCGCCGACAGCCGAATAGACCTCCGGCGCGTGATGGCAGGTCGGCGATGCGAAGAACCGCACGCCGGATTCCACCGCGCCGCCTTTGGGATCGGCGGCGCCGTAATACAGCCGCCGGATCCGCGACAGCGAGATCGCGCCGGCACACATCGTGCAGGGCTCCAGCGTGACATAGAGGTCGCAATCGACCAGCCGCTCGCTGCCGGTGACCTCCGTGGCTTGCCGGATGGCGAGTATCTCGGCATGCGCGGTCGGATCGCGGTCGGTCAGGGTGCGGTTTCCGGCCGTGGCGACGACCTCGTTATCGAGCACGATCACGCAGCCGATCGGCACTTCGCCGGCTTTTCCGGCCATTTCGGCCGCTTTCAGCGCCAAATCCATGAAAGATGGTGCGGTCATGCCTCGTCTCACGCATAAAACTCTGCTACTAGGAACGCATTCAGCAAAAGTGGATACCGGTTTTGCGTGAGAATGCGCCTCGAGCCAAGAGCGTGCGCGTTGTCGCTTTGCCAGCCCGTCCACGGCAGTCTGATCGCCATTTCATCGACAGTGAGAGCCTTCATGCCCCGCGATAACGACAAAAACAACGATTCCCGCGGCCGGCGTGATCGGCCCGGCGACGGCAAGGGCCGCGCCGGAGGCGGCAAGGGCCGCTCGGGGGCTGCCCGCGGGCCGGAGAAGAAGTTCGCCAAACGTGGCTTCGCCGGCAAGGACTTTGCCGGCAAGAGCGACGGCGAGCGGCGTCCTTATGCCGGCAAGTCCGACGGCTTTAAATCCGACGGCGCCAAATCCTATGGCAAGAAGCCCTATTCGGGTCCGGGCAAACCCTACGCCGGCAAGCGTGAAGGCCCGCCGCCGCGCCGCGATGATCGGGATGCTCCGCGCGGCGAGAAGCGCCCCTACACCCCGCGCGCCGATCGCGGCGATGCCCGCCCGGCGGCGCGATTTTCCGACCGGAAGTTCGGCGAGAAAAAACCTTACGCATCGCGCGACGGCGGCGGCGAGAAACGGCCTTTTACGCCGCGCGGTGAAGGCTTCCGCAAGGACGGCGACCGGCCTCATCGAGATCGTACAGAGGGAGATCGCCCCTATCGCGCACGGCCGTCGCGTGACGGCGACCGCCCCCGCGGCGATCGTCCCGAGCGAAAATTTGGCGGCGACAAGAAGTTTTCACGCGGCGCACCGGACAGAGGTCCGCGCAAGGATTTCGGTAGCCGGGATCGCAACAGCGCCCCGGGGGATCGCCAGAGCGACCGTGGGGATCGCAACAGCGATCGCGGCAATTCAAAGCCGTGGCAGAAGCGTGATGCCAGCGCGCCCGATCACGTCGGACGCAACTCGCGTCCATCGCGCGACGGTGCGCGGAGTTTCGACAAGCCGCGTTTCGAAAAGCCCCGTTATGACAAACCGCGCGAGGACGGTGGCGGCGACGAACGCTCGCGGTTTTCGCGCCCGCGCGAGGATCGCCCCCAAAGTAACCATCCCCGTTCCGAGCGTCCGAAATTTGATCGGCCGCGCCAACGGCCTGAAGGCCGCACCGATTGGCAGGAGCATCCGCGCAGCGAGGCAGGGGTCTCCGACCGGCCGCGTCGCGACAATGAGGACGACAGCAAGGTATTTGCAAAACGTCCGGCCTTCGGCGGTCGTGGCGAATATCGCGAGCGCAAGCCGGACTTCGAGAAACGCGCGCCACGGCCGCCGCGCGAAAAGAAATCCGGCGAGCGCATCGCCAAGGTGGTGTCGCGCGCCGGTCTCGCCTCGCGCCGGGATGCCGAGGAATGGATCGTGCAGGGCCGCGTCACGGTCAACGGCCGCGTGATCAATTCGCCGGCGCTCGACGTCACCGCCAACGATGTCGTGGCCGTCGACGGCAAGCCGTTGCCGCCGCGCGAGCGCACCCGCCTGTTCATGTTTCACAAGCCGCGCGGCCTGATGACCACCCATGCCGACCCGGAAGGCAGGCCGACGGTATTCGACAATCTGCCGGAGGGTCTGCCACGGCTGATCTCGATCGGCCGGCTCGATTTCAACACCGAGGGTCTGTTGCTTTTGACCAATGATGGCGGGCTGGCGCGCGCGCTCGAATTGCCCGACACCGGCTGGCTGCGGCGTTATCGTGTTCGCGCCCATGGCGAGGTGACGCAGGCCCAGCTCGACGAGCTGAAAAAGGGCGTCGAAGTCGACGGCGTCAAATATGGCCCGATCGATGCGACGCTGGAGCGCGACCACGGCGCCAATGTCTGGCTGGTGTTTGCGATCCGCGAAGGCAAGAACCGCGAAGTCCGCAACGTGATGGCGCATCTCGGTCTCGAAGTGAACCGGCTGATCCGGGTGTCCTACGGTCCGTTTCAATTGGGCGAGCTTGCCGAAGGCGAGGTCGAAGAGGTCAAGACCCGGGTATTGCGCGAGCAGCTCGGCGAGAAGATTGCCGCGCTGGCGGGCGCGGATTTTGCGCGTCCGGTGCAGGGCGAGCCCAAATCCGAAGGTGAAGAGGCCGATGCGCAGCCTGCGAAAAAGCCGTTCAAGCCGGCCGGCAAGAGCGGCCTGATCGCCGACCGCAAGGGTCGCCGCGTGCTGGTGCAGCGCACCGGTAGCGACGAAGCGCGCGCGCGCAATGAAGCCGAGGCCAGCGGCTACGGTCCGCCGCGGCGTCCGCAGCGCGGCTATCACGGCAAGCGCGACCTCAAGCCGCGCGACGAGTAGAGTTGGTTTCTATGAGTTTCTATTATTTATGCACGGCCGCCTTTCTCCCTCCCCCCTTGCGGGGGAGGGTCGGGGAAGGGGGTACTCCACGGAGGTCGCCGATGTTGCGCACCCCCACCCCCAACCCCTCCCCGCAAGGGGGAGGGGAGTACAAGTCAGCACCCTGATGCGCGTCGTCGGCGGGCGATTGAAGGGCCGTAATCTGGCATCGCCGTCCTCGCGCGATATCCGTCCCACCGCGGACCGGTTGCGCGAGTCGCTGTTCAATATCCTGATCCACGCCTATGACGATCCGATCGCGGATGCCCGTGTGCTCGATTTGTTTGCCGGCACCGGCGCGCTCGGCATTGAAGCGATCTCGCGCGGCGCGAAATTCGCGCTGTTCGTCGATAACGGCGCGGAAGCCCGCGCGTTGTTGCGCAACAATGTCGAAGCGCTGGGTCTGGGCGGGGTGACGAAAGTGTATCGCCGCGACGCCTGCAATCTCGGCCCGGCGCATCCGGTCGAGCCGTTCTCGCTGGTGTTTCTCGATCCGCCCTATCGCATGAAGCTGGCCGAAAAGGCACTGGACTCATTGCGCGACGGCGGCTGGCTGACGGCGGGCGCGATGCTGGTGGTTGAGGAAGCCACGGCGGCGGCGTTCGTCACGCCCCAGGGTTTCGAGGAGCTTGAGCGGCGGGCCTATGACGACACGGAGTTCGTGTTTTTGCGCGCCGCTGCCCCGTCGTAACGGCGCTGCCGCTACCGTCTCCCGAACAGCTTCTCGATATCCGACAGCTTCAATTCCACATAAGTGGGCCGGCCGTGATTGCATTGGCCGGAATTCGGCGTGTCTTCCATTTCGCGTAAGAGCGCGTTCATCTCTTCCGGCTTGAGGATGCGCCCCGCCCGCACCGAGCCGTGGCAGGCCATGGTGGCTGCGACATGCAGCAAACGGCGTTCTAGCGGCAGCGCCTCGTCCCATTCCGCCATGTGTTCGGCGAGGTCGCGCAGCAAGAAGGCGGCGTTGGTCTTGCCGAGCAGCGACGGCGTCTCGCGCACCGCGACCGCTCCGGGGCCGAAGGATTCGATGCTGAGCCCGAAGGTTGCCAGTTCGTCGGCGCGCGCGACCAGCTTCTCCACCGTCGCCTCGTCCATCTCGACGATCTCCGGAATCAAGAGAAGCTGCCGCTGCACGCCGTTCCGCGCCAGCGAGGCCTTCAGTTTCTCGTAGACGATGCGCTCATGCGCGGCGTGCTGGTCCACCACGATCAGGCCGTCGCGGGTCTGCGACACGATGTAGGTCTCGTGAATCTGCGTCCGCGCCGCGCCCAGCGGGCGGTCGAGCAGATCGGCCGATGGCGCCTGCTCGAAACGCACATCGGCGGTGGGGGTGCCGACGTCGAACGCGGCCTGGCCCGGTTCGGCAAAGGCGGCTACCGCTGAGCCGTGGAACGCCGGCGTTGGTCCAACCGGATAGGCCGGCGAGCGCCGCCAGTCCCAATTGTTGGGGCGTGGTGCGAACGACGGGCGGAACGAGGCGATCGCCGCGCCGTCGCTGTTGGCCGCGGTGCGCTTGCCTTCGCGGGCAAGGCCATCCTTTAGCGCATGGACGATCAGTGCGCGCACCAGTCCTGCATTGCGGAACCGCACCTCGGTCTTGGCGGGATGCACATTGGCGTCGACCTCCTGCGGATCGAGCGTCACGAACAGTGCCACCACCGGATGGCGGTCGCGCGGCAGATAGTCGGAATAGGCCGCGCGCACCGCGCCGATGATCAGCTTGTCGCGCACGGGTCGGCCGTTGACGAACAGGTATTGCCCGAGTGCATTGGCGCGGGTCAGCGACGGGGCGGCGGCAAACCCTTCGACCACCACGCCTTCGCGCTCGGCTCGCACCTCGATGGCGCTGCCGCGAAAATCCGCGCCCAGGATATCGCCGAGTCGGGTCAGCCGGCCGGGAGAGCCGGGCAGGGCTGCGGCCCAGGTGACGGGCGCGCGTTCCTCGCCCGCCAGCGTGAAGGCGATGTCGGGCCGCGCCATCGCAAGCCGGCGCACCACCTCGCGGATCGCTTCGGCCTCGGTGCGATCGGTCTTGAGAAATTTCAGGCGCGCCGGCGTCGCATAGAACAGATCGCTGACCTCGACGCGGGTGCCTTGCGAGAGCGCCGCTGGCATGATCGCCGATTTCTCGCCGCCTTCGACCGACAGCGACCAGGCATGCGGCTCGCCGGCATGGCGCGTGGTGATCGCGAGTCTCGCGACTGCGCCGATCGAGGGCAGCGCCTCGCCGCGAAATCCCAGGGTGCGGATATGCAGGAGATCTTCATCGTCGAGTTTGGACGTGGCGTGGCGATCCACCGCAAGCGCCAGATCGTCATAGGTCATGCCGCTGCCGTCGTCGGTAATGCCGATCCGCCGCCGGCCGCCGCCATCGGTGAAAATGTCGACCCGGCTGGCACCTGCGTCGATGGCGTTTTCCACCAGTTCCTTGACCACGCTGGCGGGACGCTCGACCACTTCGCCGGCGGCGATGCGATTGACGACCTGTTCGGGGAGCTGGCGGACCGGCATGGGCTCTCGGCAACTCGCGGGAATGGAGAGCTAGTCTAGGAGCTTTTGCCCGGCGGTGGGAGGGCAGGGGCGCCACCTCTCCCCATTCTTCATGGCGAGAGGCACCGTTCCCCGGAGACATATTGCCTCAATCGTCGAAACCGCCCGAGCCGCGTTTCGCCTTGACGTCGCTGCGGCGCTTCTTGCCTTCGAGCCGGCGTTTTTTCGAACCCAGCGTCGGCTTGGTCGCACGCCGCGGGGTCGGGCGCACCGAAGCCTCGCGCAGCAATTCGATCAGCCGGTCGATGGCGTCGGCGCGGTTGCGCTCCTGGGTGCGGAAACGCTGCGCATGAATCACGATCACGCCATCCTTGGTCATGCGCTGGCCGGCGAGCCGGTCGAGCCGCGCCGCGACATCGGACGCCAGAGCGATCCGGCGTGTATCGAACCGCAATTGCGCGGCGGTCGAGAGCTTGTTGACGTTTTGTCCGCCCGGACCGGAGGCGCGCACGAAGCCGATCTCGATGTCCTTCTCGTCGATCGTGAGGTCGCGGGAAATCCGCAGCATGGCGTCACCGGAGGCCGAATATTCCCCCAACGGGAATCAGGCCAGCGCAAGATAGCCGGTTTCTTTGTGGTGCTGAAGGATGGAGGCAATGCACTTTCTGCAAAGCAAATTGCGGATCGAACCATTCCGCCCATGCTGCGGAATGTCCTTTCAGATATTAACATTTGCATAGCACACGTTTTCTGCAATAGTTCCAAAAGGCGATCAACGGCTTCTAAGGTTTTTTTGGCTGTGGCTCCTGCAATTTTAAGGATGGGTCTGCTGATTCCGCGCGAGGGGCCGGCGGGAATTTGGGCACCGTCCTGCGAGGCCAGCGCTATCCTAGCTGTCTTCGAGCTCAACGCAGAAGGAGGTATCCTCGGGCGGCAGGTCGATCTCGTGATTGCTGACGCTGGAGATACAGACGCCAGCGCCGCAGCTGCAGCGAGTGCCGTGGTCGGTGTCAACAAAGCGGAAGTCGTCGTCGCGATGGTTACGAGTTCCGCGAGAACATCGGTAGCGAAAGAACTGCACCGTCGCGGCGTCCCCTTTATGTATACGCCGCAGTTCGAGGGCGGAAAGCTTGATCCAGGGATATTGACCGTAGGAGAAACCACGGAGGATTTACTGCCGCCAGGACTTTCCTGGCTCGCCACTGAAAAGCGTGCGAGCCGTTTCTTTCTGCTCGGCAACGATTACGTATGGCCGATCGAATCCATGGAGCGGGCAAAACGCATCATCACCGATATGGGCTGTTCGGTCGTCGGCAAGGCGGTCCTTCCCTTCGGGATCGAAGACCATGAACAGCTCATGGCCCGCATCACGCGTGCCCGCCCGCACGTCGT
Organism: uncultured Pseudomonadota bacterium; assembly: GCA_963727225.1. Lineage (GTDB taxonomy): Bacteria > Pseudomonadota > Alphaproteobacteria > Rhizobiales > Xanthobacteraceae > Bradyrhizobium. The sequence continues at coordinate 297,549 of CAVSFN010000020.1, forward strand.
GGTGTCGTGGCTGCTAGGGCATGAGGCAGTTGTCTTCAACAGAGCCTTCGCGGCGGCGGGACTGGCCTCGCGCATCCTGCGTTTTAGCACGGCGATCGATGAGACGATCCTGTACGCCATCGGGGAAACATGCACCGAAAACCTCTATGTTGCCTCGGCATATTTCTCCAGCCTACGGTCTCGTAACAACGATGCGTTCCTCGAACGCTATCATAGCTGTTTTGGCAACTCGCCGCCACCGGCGAACGGCTTTGGCGAATCCCTTTACGAGGGCATCCATTGCCTGGCGGGTCTGGTCGATGCCGCCGAGAGCTTGCGTCCACTGGATCTGGACCGAAAAGTAGGACGGGCGAGACAACGACGAACGGCTCGAGGCTTTGATCCGCAGGTCGTCGCCGGCGCCGCGAGCCCAGTCCATCTCGCGGTCGCCGAAGGTCACGACTTCCGTGTCATTGCGGCCCGCAGAGCACCGACCGAGCATAACCCCGTTGCGTAACGGCTTGCGGGAGCTCGCGCTGCCGCCAATCTAGTTCCTAGGCAGCGTTTGCGGACTGGCGGCTCCAAGCCCTGTTCTCGTTGCGTATGGTTTGACGCGCCAGCCTTAACGACATTCATTTCAGTTGTTCATCACGGATTCGAACTAATGCCTGTTAGATATTGATTTCCTCACGCCCCTGTCTCACGCATCAATCCACGAAGTATGCGCGTCAGTTCTTTAGCCTTCGAAAGGTCCAGCCGATCGACCAAGCTGCGCTGCTGATCTCCCAGGACTCCCTTCAGTCGGTTGTGCAGCGCCTTGCCTTTGGTGGCCAGGAAGATCAGCACTCGGCGTCGATCTTCCGGTGCGACAGCGCGATACACCAGCGCTTCGACAACCATGCGATCGACGATCTTGGTCAACGACGCCGCATCGACCAGCACGATCGTCGCAAGTTCGCCCATCGATCTTCCCTCAGATGAGGCCAGCGCGCTTAAAATTCGGAATTGTTCGAGCGGAATCCCTTCGGGGCGGAGAGATTCCTGCAACTCCTCTTCGAGTTGACGATTTACGCTGGCTATCAGGTAGGCAAGTTGGTCTTCCATATTTGAAGGGCGGCGGGCCACGAGAGGTGCTTCCAATTTCAATAGTAGCTTTGACGATATTTTTTATCATTGCTGAGGATTCAAAAAACCGCAAGTGATTTAGGCAGAGCATGCACAGTTTCTGGACTTTAGCCAAAATACCGTCGAGCGCATTCGGGTTGCCGGTCAACGCTGGCGTCCCACTGCACCCGCGCGAAAGGTTCGCCAAAGTTCTTCATGTTTGTTTCTTGCAGATACTAGAATTTACGATTATCGTACATGAAAGCAGCCGGAGGCGGACTAGATCGGCGATGTTCACGACTGAAGAGTTTCCCGCAGCTTGGAGGACGAGAAAAGATCGGGTCCTGAGGGCGGGGCGTGCCGTTACGTTGAATTGTTCGGGCTGCGGCGCAAACAAAGCCGTCTCTATTTCCTGTATCATTGCGTCCAGCATCATGGATGGATATGCCATGATGTCTGCATACAGCCAGACCCTTCCTGAAAAAAATTCCGATGGGTTCCGCGGAAGGCTCGTCGGAGTTCTTTCTGCTCTCATATTGGCCAATCTACTCGCGTGGGGATGGGCGCTGACTGCCTTCGCTGCCCAACCCGTGCTCATCGGCACGGCCGTGCTTGCATACAGTCTGGGACTGCGCCACGCGCTCGATGCGGATCATATCGCCGCGATCGACAATGTGACCCGCACGCTCATGCAGGAAGGCAAGCGACCGGTCGCTGTCGGGCTCTTTTTCGCGCTTGGCCATTCCGCCGTCGTGATGCTTGCCTCGGTCGCAATCGCTGTGACCGCTAAGTCATTTACGGACGAAGTCGCTCCCTATCGGAAGATAGGCGGCATCGTTGGTACGTCAGCTTCAGCACTGTTTCTGTTCATTATCGCGATCGCAAACTTGATCGTGTTGGCTGGTGTTTACCGGGCCTTTCGCAAAGTCAGGAACGATGAGGACGTTCGCGACGAAGACATCGACGCCTTGTTGCAACAGCGCGGTTGGCTGGCGCGTCTATTCCGGCCATTGTTCAGGTTTGTGTCCAAGAGTTGGCATCTATTTCCAATCGGTTTCCTGTTCGCGCTAGGATTCGAAACCGCAAGCGAGATCAGCCTGTTTGGACTTTCTGCGGGGGCTTCCAACGAGACATCGAACTGGTCGATCCTAATATTTCCGATTTTGTTTACCGCAGGGATGACATTGGTCGATACGATCGACGGCATCCTGATGCTCGGCGCCTACGGTTGGGCATATCGCAAGCCAATCCGCAAGCTCTTCTATAACATGACGATCACATCGATCTCGGTACTCGTGGCCCTGATGATAGGGACCATAGAGACGCTCGGATTGATGGCCAATCATTTCAATCTTGAGGGCGGGTTTTGGAGTTGGATTGTCGATCTCAACGCCAATTTCGGCGCGCTGGGCTACGGAATAGTGGCCCTCTTCGTCGCAAGTTGGGCTTTGTCGATCATTATCTATCGAGGTGGCGGCTATCACCGGCTTGACCGGACAGTTGAGGAGACAATCGCGATCGAAGAAGTGACATAGGCGCGGCGACGGGCGGACTTCGTCTCCCGAGGGAACATTGCCGCGGTTACCATCGACGCCGCTTAGACTGTGAGTGATGCCTCCGAAAATCTCGTACTGGAATTCTGCGGCTTTCGATCGTCGCTGGAGCAGGTAGTGTTTATTCGCCAAGCGTGTCCGGATGGTTTGACAGCCGTGATGGAAAAAGCTAGTAATGGCTAGTAATTATTTTGGAAGCAGCCGTGAGGTCCGGTTCCAGTGACCTCGAGCCGCAACTGTCAGAGACTTAACCGCCATTCAGGGAGTCAGCATGTCGAAACCCCACGCTGCCAAGCCAGAATCTGATCCAGCAATCCGTGTCCGTGCGCTTAAATCGCTGCTTGCCGAGAAGGGGTTGATCGACCCTAAAGCGCTCGATGCTTTGGTCGACACTTACGAGCACAAAGTCGGTCCTCGTAACGGCGCCAAGGTGGTTGCGCGGGCCTGGGTTGATCCTGCCTACAAGCAGCGCCTGCTAAATGATGCGACAGCAGCTATCAAGGAGTTGGGCTTCTCCGGTCTGCAGGGAGAAGACATGGTCGTGGTCGAAAATACGCCCGAAGTGCATAACCTCGTGGTGTGTACGCTTTGCTCCTGCTACCCATGGCCCACGCTTGGCTTGCCGCCAGTCTGGTACAAGTCGGCACCATACCGCGCCCGTGCCGTCAGCGATCCGCGTGGTGTGCTGAAGGAATTCGGAACCGAGGTCAGCGAGAACGTGGAAGTTCGCACCTGGGACACCACCGCCGAGCTACGCTATCTGGTGCTTCCCGAGCGCCCTTCGGGCACCGAGAATCTGACGGAAGATCAGCTAGCAGAATTGGTGACGCGTGATTCGATGATCGGCGTCACCAAGTGAGTGCATGCTCGGGAGCAGCTTAGACATTCAGGGAGGATTAGCGGGATGAACGGTATTCACGATTTGGGCGGCATGCACGGACTAGGGCCGGTTGTAGCCGAAAAGAACGAGCCAGTGTTTCACGAAGAATGGGAGGGGCGCGCCTTCGGCCTGTTCGCGGCCACCTTCGTTTTCGCCGGTTACACGGTTGACGAGTTTCGACACGCGATCGAGAAGATCGAACCCGCACATTATCTCGAGTCGTCATATTATGAGCATTGGATGTTTGCTTTCGAGGATGCATTGATCAAGCGGGGCTTCATTACGCGCGAGGAACTCGATGCGCGTATGGCAAAGCTTCAAAAGGGAGGTAACTGATGTTGCTTACACCCGATCTTGTTCCGGTGGTCACCGCAACGGGCGCCTCGGCTCGCGTCGCTGAGCACGTCGCACCTCGCTTTCGCATCGGCGATCGTGTTCGCGTTCGCAATCACAATCCGACGACCCATACGCGGCTGCCCGGATATTTGCGCGGCAAGGTGGGTTTCATAGAAAAGGACTACGGCGTATTTGCATTTCCCGACACGCATGCCCATGGTTTGCCCGAAAAGCCGCAACACTGTTACAGTGTTCGCTTTACGGCGCGTGAGTTGTGGGGCGCAACAGCAACTGACCGCGATACGCTGCGGGTAGATGTATTTGACGACTACATGGATCTCGACTGACGGGAGAAGGGCGGTCACCGTGAATATAGAATCTGCTTCCTCACCGTTGTTGTGCAAAGGGCTGCCCACCGGGGACGATGCCGACTTCAAATTCGCGGAGCCGTGGGAGGCGAAGATCTTCGCGATCATCGTGGGGTTGTCGAAGGACGGTCATTTCAGTTGGGCAGACTGGGTCGAATGCTTTTCGAAGGAAGTGGCGGCGGCCACCGCCGTCGAAGCGGCTGGAGGCGATGAGTTGCCCTATTACGAACAATGGCTGAATGCGGCCGAGAAGCTTCTTATATCCAAGGGCGTCACGACCAAAGAGCAGCTGCTCGCGAAGCGCTTCGCGGTAGGCTCGGTAGGGTCGACGCATGTGCTCAAATGACGGCGCGCTCGGCTGCGACTGCGTCGCGCAAGGTGCCGGTCACGATCCTCACCGGATTTCTGGGTGCCGGTAAGACCACGTTGCTCAATCGAATCCTTCACGAGCGGCATGGCGAACGCATTGCCATTATCGAGAACGAATTTGGAGAAGCGGGAGTGGACAATGATATTCTGATCGTCGGTGACGGCGAGCAGATTATCGAGATGAACAACGGCTGCATCTGCTGCAACGTACGTGGCGATCTCGTGCGAATTCTGGGTGACCTGCGGCAGAGGCGCGAAGCGAGACCTGATGCCTTTGACCGTGTCATCATCGAGACGACCGGGCTGGCTGATCCGGCCCCGGTCGCACAGACCTTCTTCATCGACGACGATGTTGCCGCTTATTATGTGCTTGATGCGATCGTAACGGTTGTCGATGCCAAGCATGCGAACCATCAGCTCGATGAGTTCCATGAGGCGCAAGAGCAGGTCGGCTTCGCGGACCGGATTCTCCTGAGCAAATCCGACCTTGTGAATGACGCCGAGCGTGAGCAGGTGTGGAGCCGCCTGGTTCAGATGAATCCCCGGGCGCCGATCAAGCCGGTGAATTTTGGTGATACTCCGATCGGCGATCTGCTCGATATAGGCGGCTTTTCGCTCGATAGTATTCTCGAAATCGAACCAGGATTTCTCGGCGAAGATCATCATGAGCACGACGACGACGTTCAGTCGTTCGTATTCACGAGCACGGCGTCGTTCGACCAGAGTCGCTTGCAGGAGTTCTTCCGTGAGACGATCGCGGAAAATGCCAGGGATCTGATGCGGTACAAGGGAATCGTTGCATTCGACGGCCTTGACCATCGTGTTGTCTTCCAGGGCGTTCATATGATGATGAATTCCGACGTGGGGCAACGGTGGTTGCCGGATGAAGCTCGCAGATCAAAACTTGTCTTTATTGGTCGCAGCCTGCCTAAAGCCAAGATGATTGCTGGCCTGGAGCGCTGCCTGATGCAGTAGAATTCAGAATGATGTGACGCAATCTGACCGGTCTGTTCCTGCGGTTAGGCGACAAGAATATATTTTCTGTCCCGCTGTAGCGGTGCCCTCAATGGTTCAGTAAGGCAATGCGGGGTCGCGTGGGATTCGCGGAGTCGAAGCTTCTTGCGCACGAGCGCAAATTTCAATCGGAGGATAACGGTTATGGGCGTGAAGAAGCCGACGACGGACGAAATGATTAAAATTTGCGCCACGCTGGGGATGAATATGTCGGTCGGCGAGATCGATTCCTTTATCGCGCAGATGGATGGGGCAGTTGCCGGCTACAATGCGCTCGATGCGATGCCAGACGAGTTGCCGCCGGTGAAATATCCTCGCGTGCCCGGCTATCTGCCGAGCGGCGAGGAAAACCGATATAACGCCTGGTATCGCAAGACTACCATAAAGGGCGCGTCCAGCGGCAAGCTGCAGGGCAAGACAGTCGTGCTGAAGGACAATGTCCTGCTCGCCGGCGTACCGATGATGAACGGAGCTTCGAGTCTGGAAGGCTACGTTCCCGACATCGACGCGACGATCGTAACACGCATGCTGGATGCAGGTGCTACGATTGTCGGCAAGGCACATTGCGAATATTTCTGCTTCTCGGGCGGCAGTCACACCAGCGCTCTGGGTCCGGTGGTCAATCCGCGCAAGGAGGGTTATTCGGCCGGGGGTTCCTCGTCGGGCAGCGCGGCGCTTGTCGCGGCGGGCGAGGTGGACATGGCGATCGGCGGCGACCAAGGCGGCTCGATACGTATTCCCTCGGCCTATTGTGGCACGTATGGCATGAAAGCGACGCACGGCCTCGTTCCCTATACCGGCGTGATGCCGATCGAACTGACGCTCGATCACACCGGACCGATCACATCCAACGTCGCCGACAACGCGCTGTTGCTGGAAGTGCTGGCCGGACCCGACGGGCTCGATCCGCGACAGATGAACATAACCACCGCCCCCTATACGCAGATGTTGAACGGCGGGGCCAAAGGCCTTCGGATCGGTGTGGTCAGGGAAGGCTTTGGCCACCCTAATTCCGAACAGGATGTCGACGCGCTGGTCAAGAAGGCAGCAGAGAATTTTCGCAAGCTCGGTGCCGTGGTACAGGACGTCTCGATCCCAATGCATCTTGCTGGCGGGGCCATCTGGTCTGCGATCGCCCATGAGGGCGCCACGGTACAGATGATGCATGGCAATGGGTTTGGGTTCAACTGGAAGGGACTCTACGTTACGAGCTTGATGCGCGCGCACGACGCGTGGCGGACCAGGGCCGACAGTCTGTCGGATACGCTGAAAGTCACGATCATGATGGGCCAGTATATGCTGGAGAAGCATCGTGGGAACTATTACGCCAAAGCGCAGAATCTATCGCGTCGGCTTCGCGCTGCTTACGACGACGCGTTGGCTTCCTGCGATCTGCTGTTGATGCCGACTTTGCCGCTGAAGGCGACGAGGCTGCCGGGTCCCGACGCGCCGCTGGCGGAAGTTCTGCAGCGCGCGTTCGAGATGCTCGGCAATACCGCGCCGTTCGACGTCACCGGTCACCCCGCCATGTCCGTGCCATGCGGTATGAGCGAAGGACTACCTGCCGGCATGATGCTGATCGGCAAGCATTGCGACGAAGCGACGATTTATCGTGCCGCCCATGCATTCGAAAAGTCGATCGACTGGAAATCGGTCCATCCGTGACACAGTGACGATTGTGATTGCTTTGGACTTGATTCCTACAGTCCTTCCTAAGGGAACCAGGTCCATGGCGATAACTGTGGCAAGATCGGTCCTTCCGGCAAAAATCACCATTCACCCATTGCCGTCGACCGCGGCCCTAACTCGGTGGATCAATTGAGCCCGGGCCCTAGTTCGCCGTGGGCGGGGCTGCCGCGGCGGGCTGGGCGGCGGCTTGTGGGGCGCGGCCGACGATCACGGTGAGCAGGCCTTGCCCCCACAGGCGCCTGGCGGCGCTCCTGGCGTCATCGAGCGTCACGGCGTCGACGATGGCGTTGCGCTTCTCGATGTAGTCGATGGGAAGCTTGTCCAGCTGGTATTGCAGCAATCCCGACGCCAGCTTCGAGGAGGTGTCGAGCGCCAGCATTTGCGAGCCCTTGAGGTAGGACTTGGCCTCGTCCAGTTCCTGCTGGGTCGGGCCGTCCTCGGCCATGCGGCGGACTTCCTTGTTGATGGCCTCGACCGTCTCGCCGGCGCGGTCGGCGCGGGTTCCGGTATTTCCGATGAACAGCGCGGAGTGGTCCATCCACAACAGCGATTCAAATACCGAATAGACCAGGCCGCGCTTCTCGCGGACCTCGTGGTAGAGCCGCGACGACAGCGATCCGCCGCCGAGAATGTGGCTCACGATATAGCCGGCCATGAAATTCGGATCGTCGCGCTTGAAGCCGGGGCCGCCGAAGGTGACCACGGTCTGCGGCACGTCGAGCGGAATGAACGCGCGCTGCGGCGGCTTGGTGGCTTCGACGTCGGCGACCGGCGTGAGACTAGCCTTGGACGGCAACCCGCCGAAGGTCCGATCCAGCAACTGGCCGAGCGTGGCGGCGTCGATATCGCCGACCACGGCGATCTTGAGCGTATCCTTGGCCAGCACGCGGCGGACATAGTCCTTCAGGTCGGCGACATCGATTTTGAGAACGCCTTCCAGGGTGCCGTCGGGGGCCCGGCCATAGGGGTGGTTGCCGAAGGCGATTTCGAGGAACTTGCGGCTGGCCAGCGAGCCCGGGTTGGAGGTCTCGCTGCGCAGGTTGGAAATCACCTGGGCGCGAATGCGCTCGACATCGGTGCTGTCGAAATGTGGCGATGTCAGCGACATCCGAAGCAGGTCGAAGGCCTCGTCGCGGGTGTCCTTGAGCATGCGCAGCGAGCCGTGGAGATAATCCCGCGTCGAACTGAAGCTCAACTCGATGGCGCGGCGGTCCAGCCGTTCATGAAAGGTCTTGGAATCCAGATCACCCGAACCCTCGTCGAGCAGGCCGGAAACCATATTGCCGACGCCGGGCTTGTCGGCCGGGTCCTGTGCGGCGCCGCCACCGAAGGCATATTCCATCGCGATCAGCGGCACGGTGGCGTCCTGCACGAACCAGGCCTCGATGCCGCCGGGCGAAACCAGGTGCTGGATTTTGGTCGCGGCCTGCGACGGCGAGGAGGCGATCGGCATCAGCATGATGCCAACAGCGGCGACGCATGCCAGGTGCCGCACGCAAGTCTTTAAAAAAGAAGTCTTGAAAAAAGAAGTCTTGAAAGCAGCCATCAGGGCGGTCTTTGGAGAAGTCATGGAGTGGATCACGAACGCTTCTCCTCGCGTTTCGGCGTGGTGTCTTTGATCAGATAGCCGGTCACCGAACGGTTCTTGTCGAGCCATTTTTGCGCGGCGGCGCGGACCTGTTCGGAGGTGACGGCGCGAATGCGATCCGGCCAGCTTCTGATATCCTCGATGCTCAGGCCGGTGGTAAGCGCGCCGCCATACCAGCGTGCCAATGTCGCCTGGTTGTCCTGGGCGTAGATGGCGCCTGCGATCAGCTGAGTCTTGACGCGATCGAGATCCTCGGCGCGAACCGGGTTTTCGGCGATGTCGGCGATCACCTGGTCGATTACCTGCTCGACTTGCGCGAAATCGACGCCGGGTTTCGGCGAGGCCGAGATCGTGAATTGCGTTGGGTCGAGCGAGGTGCCCTGGTAGCCGGCATTGGCGCTGATCGCGAGCGGCCGGTCGATCACCAGCGCGCGATAAAGATAAGAGTTGCTGCCGCCGCCCATCAACTGCGCCAGCACGTCGAGCGCCGGGCTTTCCCCGGCCGTCGCGGTGGTGGCGGAAGGAACGAGATAATAGCGGCGCACGCCGGGTTGTTCGACGCGGGGGTCGGACAGCGTCACGGTGCGCGAGGCGACCGGCGCCGGCTCCTGCGGGCGAATCCGCTGCGCGGGTATCGCAGGCTGTGGCGGCACGTTGCCGAATGCCCGTTCCACCATCGGGCGGATATCCTTGGCATCGACGTCGCCGGCGATCACCAGCGTCGCGTTGTTCGGCGCATAGAAGCGCCTGTAGAACGCCAGCGCGTCCTCGCGGTCGAGCTTCTCGATTTCGTGACGCCAGCCGATGATGGGACGGCCGTACGGATGATTGAGGTAGAGCGCCGCCATGATCTGCTCGGTCAGCCGCGCCTCCGGATTATTGGCGACCCGCATGTTGTATTCTTCGAGCACGACGTCGCGCTCCGGCAGCACGTTTTCATCCTTCAGGATCAGGCCGGTCATGCGATCGGCCTCGAACTCCATCATCCTGGGCAGTTGCTCGCGCGGCACGCGCTGGAAATAGCCGGTGTAATCGGTGGAGGTGAAGGCGTTCTCGTTGCCGCCGACCCGCAGCACGGTCTGGGAAAACTCGCCGGCCGGATGCTTGCTGGTGCCTTTGAACATCAGATGTTCGAGAAAGTGCGCGAGGCCCGATTTGCCGGGGGTCTCGTCGGCGGAGCCGACCTTGTACCAGATCATCTGCGTAACCACCGGCGTGCGGTGGTCCGGGATCACCACGACCTTCAATCCGTTGCCGAGGCTAAAGCTGGCGGGCGGTTCGGAGGTTACCGTGGTCTGGGCGCGAACGCCGTCGGCGGAGATCGTAAGCGCCGAGAGCAGCGCGGCGAATAGGGGGACGGCGCAGCGGTGTGAGAACATTATGACCTGTCTGGCGCGTAGTCCGCAAAAGTGGGCGCCGGTTTTGCGAAAGGATACGCGCATATTTCGAATAAGTGCAGCCGAACCGAAATGTTCGGGATCAAGCCGTAGCACAGTACACCGTGGGTCTGCGGTTGAGCGTCACGAAACCGAGAGACAGAATTAACTAATCGCCATCTGTGCCGGCAGCCCGCATTTTATTGCTTGTTGGAAGTCTCTTTGCTGTCCTTGTTGTCGGCATCCCTGTTGAGCGATCCCTTTTGCCCGACGCCGTAGGCATAATTGGGCGACGGGATCTGGTAGCCTGGAGGAGGCTGGGTCAGGGTTTCGCGCGTCGGCTCCCCCTTGAACTCTCCGACCTCGGGCTTGGTGCCGCCGAGATAATTGTTCATCTTCTCGATAAGATTCTGCTGCGGCTGGGGTTGCCCGCTCGCGGCAACGGACGCCTTGGCCGCCTCGGCCTCAGCCGGGGTCAGCTCATGGCTGGAATTCGTCAAGCTTTTCTTCCTGGCCGCAAGGGCTGCCTTGCGTCGTTTTTCATCCGGATCTTTCGGCCAGTTCGGGGCATTCACCTGGCTGGCGGCGGCCGCCGGCGGTGGCAGATCTAGCTGTGGCGGCACGACCAGCGGGGATCGCTCGCGATAATCAATTCCCTTGCTGTCCATGTTGGTGGTGCTAAATCCCGACTTGATGCTGTCGACCATTTTTTCGCTGAAGGACCTGCTATCCTCGTCATCGCTGCCCGCGCGCGCGGCGCTGACGGTCATCACGAGACCAATTCCAAGGGCGACTGCGGCAAGCCGCGGGGCGCGCGCCAGCGTGTTCGACAAGTTTTGATCCGTCAGGTTCTGCACCAACAGGCCGGTGGCTCTGGTCTCGCGCATCGCGCTTTTCCTGTTCAAAGTTATCGGCAGCCGCCGCCCAAGGCGCAGTTCCGCTTCCGTTATCAGGGCTCGGCTGAACACGCTCGTATCAGCCGGGATCAGGGCGCTTTTGCGGCGGGTACCCCCAGGAACGAGTCATACAGCAGGGCCGCTACCCCGGCAACAATCGCTGCGTCGGCAAGGTTAAACACGTACCAATTGTAGGTTTTTTCCCCGAACTGAACGTGGAACAGGGCGAAATCGACCACCGCGCCATAGGCGAGGCGGTCGATGGCATTGCCGACGGCGCCGCCGATGATGAGGCCGAGCGCGACCGTGGCGATCAGGGTCCGCGACCACGCCATCCAGACACCCAGCACGATCACCGCCACCGCCTTGATCACCATCAGGCTGATCTGGGCGACCGGGCTTTCGTTCTGAAACCAGCCGAAGCTGATCCCGACATTCCATGCCAGCACCAGATCGAAAAACGGCGTGAGCTTCACCGCGCCGCGACGGGCGATGTCAAACATGTTGAGCAGCCAGAGCTTCGATGCCTGATCCAGCGCCAGCACGACGATGGCCGCGATGATGCCGGGGCGAAGGTGGGGGCTCAAACCGTCACTCCCAGGGCCTTCCACTCGCGCAGCGCCTGCGCGTCGCGCGGCGACACATCGGGATACTCTGCGTCTTCGCCCACGGTCGGCAGGATCTTCCACGACCGCGCGCATTTGGTGCCGACGGCCTTCTCGACCACCACCCCAATTCCAGGGGCGTCTTCAAGTTTGAACGCGTCGGGGGGAGCATCTTCTCCATGTTTCAGCACCACGACCTCGGCATTCGAGGTGATGCAAACTTCCGCCCAATCCACGTCGAACAGATGCGAAATGTACATTTCGGGCAGATAGATTATCGGCGAGGCTTCGAGCGACGAGCCGATATTTTTGGCTGCGCGCTCAACCTCCAGCGCCCCTGTCACGACGCGGCGGATGGCGCGGATGGCCTCCCACTTCATGGCCAGCGCATCGTCGCGGAATTTATCAAGTCCTTCCGGAAACAGCGTCAAATGCACCGAGGGCTCGGCATCCGGCCGGTAGAGCCGCCATGCCTCCTCTGAGGTGAACGACAGCACCGGCGCCAGCCATTTCAGGATCGCGTCGCAAATCATGTCGATGGCGGTGAGCGCGGCCTTGCGTGCGATCGACGACGGCGGGTCGCAATACAGCGTGTCCTTTCGGATATCGAAATAGAACGCCGACAGTTCGGTATTCATGAACGCCGACAGGCTGGCGACCACGGTCTTGTAGTCGAACTCCGCATAGGCCTGGCGCACGATGGCGGCCTGCTCGGCGAGCTGGTGCAGCATCAGCCGCTCCAGTTCGGGCATCTCATGAGGATCGATCGCGTCGCCGGGCCTGAAATGGTGCAGGGTGCCCAGCATCCAGCGGATCGAGTTGCGCAGCTTGCGGTAGGTCTCGATGGTGTTCTTGAGGATTTCCGGGCCGATGCGCTGGTCGTCGGCATAGTCGGTGGCGCAAACCCAGAGTCTCAAGATATCCGCGCCGGATTGCGCGATGACCTTTTGCGGCTCGACGGTGTTGCCGATCGATTTCGACATCTTGCGGCCGTTCTCGTCGAGCGTGAAGCCGTGGGTAAGCACGATGTCGAACGGCGCGCGGCCGCGGGTGCCGCAGCTTTCCAGCAGCGATGACTGGAACCAGCCGCGGTGTTGGTCCGAGCCCTCGAGATACATCACGGTGTCGCGGCCGCCGTCGACCTTGCGCTTGATGCCGGCAAGGCCCGGAAAATGCTCGGGGTCTTCCAGCACGAAGGCATGGGTCGAACCGGAATCGAACCAGACGTCGCAGATGTCGTCGACCTTCTTCCAGGCTTCATTGGCGTGGGACCCCAGAAAGCGCTCGCGGGCGCCGTCCACGTACCAGGCATCGGCGCCTTCCTGCTCAAAGGCATCGGCGATGCGCCGGTTGACGGCCTCGTCCTGCAGAATCTCAGCCGAGCCGTCGCCTTTCTCGCGCACGAACACCGCGATCGGCACGCCCCAGGCGCGCTGGCGCGAGATCACCCAGTCCGGCTTGCTCCGGATCATGCCGTTGATGCGGTTCTCGCCGGACTGCGGTACCCATTGGGTCACCGAGATCGCCTGCAGCGCGCGGGCACGCAGGGTATCGCCGGATTTTGCATTGCCGTCGTCGGCAATATCCTTGTCCATCGCGATGAACCATTGCGGCGTATTGCGGAAAATCACCGGCTTCTTCGAGCGCCAGGAATGCGGGTACTGATGCTTGAGGCGGCCGCGCGCCAGCAGCATGCCCGCTGCGATCAGGGCCTTGATCACCGCCTCGTTGGCGTCGCCCTTTTCGCCCTTGTCGTTGATGACGCGTTTTCCGGTGAAGCCCGGCGCCTGATCGGTCAGGGCGCCGTTTTCGTCGACGGTATAGGGGATGATGGCGTTGATGCCGCGCGCTTCCAGTTCGCGCGCATTCGCCATCCAGACCTCGAAGTCCTCTCGGCCGTGACCGGGCGCGGTGTGGACGAAGCCGGTGCCGGTATCGTCGGTGACGTGATCGCCTTCCAGCAGCGGAACGCGGAAATCGTAGCCGCCGGCTATTCCCTTTAACGGGTGCGCGCATTCCATGGCGGCGAGCGCGGCCGCCGGCACGGTGTCGACCCGCTCATAAGCGGTCACGCGCGCCTGCTTGAACACGGATTCGGCGAGCGTGTCGGCGAGGATCAACAGATCGCCGGCTTTCGCCCAGTTGTCCGCGGGCAACTCGGTGACGCGATAGAGACCGTATGCAATCCGCGGCGAAAAGCTGATGGCGCGATTGCCCGGCAGCGTCCAGGGCGTCGTGGTCCAGATCACGATGCTGGCATCGTTCACGGCCTGAACCAGCGCCGCTGATACGTCCTTGCCGGATGCAAGTTCGACCTCTGCCACCGGAAACTTCACCCACACCGTATCGGACGTGTAATCCTCGTATTCGACCTCGGCTTCGGCGAGGGCGGTTTTTTCCACCACACTCCACATCACCGGCTTGGAGCCGCGATACAGCGTGCCGTTGGCGACGAACTTCATCAGCTCGCGCGCGATCTGGGCCTCGGCGAAATAATCCATGGTGGCGTAGCGGTGGTCCCAGTCGCCGATGATGCCGAGCCGCTTGAATTCCTCGCGCTGGACGTTGAGCCAATGGTCGGCATAGGCGCGGCATTCTTTCCGGAACGCCACCATGGCAGCCGAATCCCGAAAGTCCGGCTTCGGCTTGCCTTTGGAGCGGTAGTTCTCTTCCTCGATCTTCCATTCGATCGGCAGGCCATGGCAGTCCCAGCCCGGCACGTAGTTGGAATCGAAGCCGAGCATCTGCTGGCTCTTGGTCACCACGTCCTTGAGGATCTTGTTCAGCGAATGGCCGATATGGATGTTGCCGTTGGCGTAAGGCGGGCCGTCATGCAGCACGAATTTCGCCCGCCCGGCGGCGGTTTCACGCAGGCGACGGTAGAGGCCGATCTCGTTCCAGCGCTTGAGGATTTCCGGCTCCCGCTGCGGCAGGCCCGCGCGCATCGGGAATTCTGTCTGCGGCAGGAACAGGGTCTTGGAATAGTCGGTGGCGTCGGACTTTTGCGGCTTTTCGGTCATAAATGCTCTGATTGGCTCAAAGGGCGCTAATACGCGATGGATCGCGATGAATCAGGGGATCCCGGACTTGCGCTGAACCGAAGCTCAGGCGGAAGCCGGGCCGCTAATGCTGATGGTGCGCCTCGCAAACATGCGGCTTTCCATAGCAGCCGGCCGCTGGATCGCAAAGCCCTGCTGGCACCTAACCTATGGTCCCGAGCTTCGGGAAAGCCCCAGGCGCCGCCGCCAGCGCCGCGCGGGCGCGTGCGCTGTCGTCATCCATCTGGCGCACCAGTGCATCGACGCTGTCGAACTTCAATTCCTCGCGAATGAAGGCGATGAAGGCGACATCGAGCGCTGCTCCGTAAAGATCGCCGTTGAAATCGAACAGGAACACTTCCAACAGCGGCGCGCCATTGTCGAAGGTCGGGCGGCGGCCGAAGCTTGCGACCCCGTCGAGGCGCACGTGATCCTTGCCCTGGCCGCGGCCGACCCGCACCGCATAGATGCCGTGCTTGAGCCCGCAATTCTTGTCGAGGCGGATATTGGCGGTCGGATAGCCGAGATCGCGGCCGCGCTTCTCGCCATGGATCACCTCGCCGGCAATGAACCACGGGCCGCCGAGCATCGCAGTGGCGTCTGCGATCTGCCCCTCGGCCAGCGCCATGCGGATGGCGCTGGAGGAGACCGGCCGTTCCTCGATGTCGATATGAGGCTGCACGTCGACCTCGATGCCGAGCCGGGGCGCCTCGATGACCAGAAGGCTCGGCGATCCGACCCGGCCCTTGCCGAAATGAAAGTCGTAGCCCACCGCGATGCCGCTGATCCCGAGCCGCTCGATCAGGTCATGGTGAATGAAATCCTGCGCCGTGGTCCCGGCCCGGGTCTTGTCGAACGTCATCACCACCGCGCCGGCCAACCCGGTCCCGGCGAGCAGCCGTAGTTTTCCGGCTTCGTCGGTGAGCCTGAATTGAGGGGTGTTCGGGCTGAAAAAGCTGCGCGGGTGCGGCTCGAACGTTACCGCCAGCGCGGGCCGGCCATGCGCCTGCCCCATATCGAGGGCGGCGGTGATCACCGCGCGGTGGCCGAGATGGACGCCATCGAAATTGCCCATGGCAACGACCGCTCCCTTGGGGATCGCGGCCGCCGGCGTGGTATCGCGGATAACGGTAAAGCCTGACGTCATTTCGGGAATCTTTAGTAGGGGTGGGGTGGGCGGCGGACCGTGACTTGGGGTGCCCAACGAAGTCAAGCAGGGGCGAAGCCTGCGTCCGCGCCGGGTGGCAGGTATTTTTTTTGATATCGGCGGGTTAACGGGCTGTTTAACGGCTGATGCTAGTGCTGGGACGGACTGACGCAGGCCTTTGGCCCGGCGCAGCCCAATGGATGGTTTGTAGCGTTTCTGCTGCGCGGGGGAGTCAAGATGGCGGTTGATTTGTCGATGCCGGTTCTGGTGGTGGATGACTACAACACCATGATCCGTATCATCAGAAATCTGCTGAAGCAGCTTGGTTTCGAGAATATCGACGATGCCAGCGACGGATCGGCGGCGCTGAACAAAATGCGCGGCAAGAAATACGGGCTGGTGATTTCGGACTGGAACATGGAGCCGATGACCGGCTATGACCTGCTCCGCGAAGTGCGCGCCGACCCCAACCTCGCCACCACGCCGTTCATCATGATCACGGCCGAATCAAAAACCGAAAACGTGATCGCCGCCAAGAAGGCCGGCGTGAACAACTACATCGTCAAGCCGTTCAATGCCGCCACGCTGAAGACCAAGATCGAGGCGGTGTTCCCGGACCTCGCGACGGCGTAAGGTTCTCGCGGGCCGCTCGTGTCCCGGACGCGGTGCAGCGTTCTTCACGATGCACCGCAGAGCCGGGACCCACCGTCTCCAAGAAAGATGGACCCCGGATCAGCAGCGCACCACGCCGCGAAGAGCGGCGCAGCGCGCCGCATCCGGGGAACGACCAACTACCACCTCAGCTCGCGTGTCAGCGCCCGCGGCGGATGGCCGAACAATTCCTTCACCGCGACCGGGTCGAGTTGATCGAGGCCTTCGAAATCCTCGGCGTGGATGCCGCGGGTGACGAACAGGCAATCGATCCCGAAGCCGCGCGCGCCCGCCAGATCCGTCCGCACGGAATCCCCGATCGCGAGAACCCGGTTGAGCGGCGTCGCCCGGCCATGGCGCTCGGCGGCCAGCGCCATGGCGCGTTCATAGATCGGCCGGTGCGGCTTGCCGTAGAAGATCACCTCGCCGCCGAGCTCGCGATAGAGCTCGGCGATCGCGCCGGCGCAATAGACCAGCCGGTCGCCGCGCTCGACGACGATGTCGGGGTTGGCGCAGATCAGCGGCAGCTTGCGGGCCTGCGCCTCCATCATCATGGCGCGATAGTCTTCGGCCGATTCGGTCTCGTCGTCGAACGGGCCGGTGCAAACGATGTAATCGGCCTGCTCCAGCGGCGCCAGCACCGGATCAAGTCCGCGGTAGATCGAATTGTCGCGCGCCGGGCCGAGCCAGAACACTTTCTGGCCGGCGTGGTCGGCGACGAAATGGCGGGTCAGGTCGCCCGAGCTGACGATGGCGTCATAAGTCTCGTCCGCGACGCCAAGCCTGTGCAATTGCCGCTGCACCGAGTCCGCCGGCCGCGGCGCGTTGGTAATCAGGATCACGACGCCGCCCTGGTTGCGAAAGCGGTGGAGCGCTTCGCAGGCTTCGGGAAATGCCACGAGGCCATTGTGAACCACGCCCCAGATGTCGCTGAGCACAACGTCGACGCCGCTGACGAGGTCGCGCAGCCTCTCTGCAAAGTGAAGGGTTGTCATCGCGTCGCTGGCCGGTCAGCGCGGCCCTGTCGCGCGCCGCGCCAGCGCGGCGTTGCCGGTTGCCCGCGATGGATCGATTCCGGGGCCATCGACGGCAGTGGCTCTGCCAGAGCCGCTCTTACTGGATTCAGTTTTGCCGGATTCAGCTTTGCCGGGTTCATTGGGTTCCTGCGCCTTGTTCAAAGACGCCCCGCCGTTAGCAGGTGCGCCCTCGGGCCGCAACGGCCGGGGCAGCGCAAACAGGAAGCCCTGCCCGAACCGCACGTCATAATCCAGCAGGTCGACCACGGCGCGTTCGCCTTCGATCCGTTCGGCGATCAGGTCGATGCCGAAACGGCCAAGCAGATCGGAGAGGTCGGAGGGGTGAATGTCGGATCCCGAAGTCTGCCGTTGATCGAGCAGCAACGCCGCGGGCACCTTGATGAAGCGGACGCCGCGGTCGGCCAGCTCGCGCGGTTCGATCCGCAGGTCGGTGACATGATCAATCGAAAAACGGTAGCCGCGCTGCGCCAAGGCCGCGAGATTTTCGGTTTCGACCGGACCGAGCCTGCGAAACGTCGCCTGCTTGAATTCGAGCACAAAGGACGGCGCCAGCGCGCGATTGGCTTCGAGGAAATCGAGGCATTGGGCGAAGATGGCGGGATTGCCCAGCGTCGCGGCGGCGACGTTGCAGAACACGCCGACCTCCTTGTTGCGCACCATCAGCCGGCGCAACACCTGCACACAGCGCTGCATCACCATGTGATCGATCCGCCCGATCAGCCCGGCGGCTTCCGCGATCCCGATGAAATCGTCGGCGGTGATAATCTGATCCTTGTCATCGCGCAGCCGCGTCACCGCCTCGTAGAAGCGCACCTTGCGCTGCGGCAGGCTCACCAGCGGCTGCAGATAGATATCGAGCCGGTTTTCCTCGACGGCATTTTTGACGGCGGCCAGGATCTGGGCCTGGCTGCGCGAAGGCGCAGGTCCGCTTGCGACAGCCGCCGGCGCGATCGCGGGCGCTACCGCGACGGGGGTATTTTCGCCCGCGAACGCCAGTTCGTTCTGCGATTCATGGTCAGGCTTGCCCGCAGGCGCGGGCGCCGGCGCTGATACGCCGGCGGACAACAGGTCGTCATGGCTCGCGACCGAGGCGGCGAGCTGTTTGACCAGCACGCCCAACTCGTTGATCTCGCCGACCACCGCCTGGATGCGGTCCGCGCTGGTGGAATTGGCCGACACCACCCGGCCCTCGACGGTGGCAAGCCGGCGCCCGAATTCGGCAACCTGGCGCGCGAGGTCCGCGGTGCCGCGCGACAGATCGGCGATCTGGCCGCCGACATCGGTACGGTCGCGCAGCCGCATCGACACGGCGTTGTAAAGGATCAGGAAGGTCAGCGCGGTGAGCGCCACGATCGCGGATTCCGATCCGCTGATGCCCGCCACGGAATACAGCACAAGGCCGAGAGAGGCTGCGACCAGCACCATGCAGATGGCGACGAAAATCGTGGAAATGCGGATCATCTAACGCAAACGTCTCCCACTGCCGTTTGTCCGCTTGGCGCGGAACGGTGCTTGCGTTTGATCCTAGCACTATTGTTGATTCGGCGGACGAATCTTCTTGTCTTCCGCCCATCGGGGGAACCGCGCCCTGGCGGCTGCGGCCGTTGTGCGCCCTCTCCCCGCAAGCGGGGAGAAGGCAGAAGATCGCCCCCCTAGGCTACGGCGCGGATCACCTTGGCGACCTTCTCGACGATCTCGCCGATCTGATCCTCGCTGATGATCAGCGGCGGGGTCAGCGCCAGGGTGTCACCGGCGACGCGCAGCATCAGGTCGTTGTCGTGGAACGCGCTGTTCAGCCCGTCGAAACCGCGCTTGCCCGGCAGGTCCGGACGTGACGCCAGGTCGATGCCCGCCGTCAGCCCGATGGTACGGATGTCAACCACATTCGGTTCGCCCTTCAGCGTCATCACCGCGTCGGCGAATTTCGACTCCAGGCCTTTGGCGCGCTCGAACAGCTTTTCGTCGCGATAGATATCGAGCGTGGCCAGTGCCGCGGCGCAGGCCAGCGGATGCGCCGAATAGGTATAGCCGTGGGTCAGCTCCACGACATGCTCCGGGCCGCTCATGAAGGCGTCGTGGATGGTGTCGCGCACCACCACGCCCCCCATCGGCGCCGCACCGTTGGTAATGCCTTTGGCAAAGGTGATCATGTCCGGCACCACGCCGTAACGTTCGGCGGCAAAGGCGTAGCCGAGCCGGCCATAGCCGGTGATGACCTCGTCGAAAATCAACAGAATGCCGTGCTTCTGGGTGATCTCGCGCAGCCGCTTGAGATAGCCCTTCGGCGCCGGCAGCACGCCGGTCGACCCCGCCATCGGCTCGACGATCACGGCGGCGATGGTGGAGGCGCCGTGCAGGTTGACCAGACGCTCGAGCTCCTCGGCGAAATGCGCGCCGTATTCCGGCTCGCCCTTGGTGAAGGCTTGTTTCTCGCGGTCATAGGTGTGGGGCAGGTGATCGACCCCGGCCAGCAGCGTTCCGTACATCTTGCGGTTATTGACGATGCCGCCGACCGACGTGCCGCCGAAGCCGACGCCGTGATAGCCGCGTTCGCGGCCGATCAGGCGGCTGCGGGTGCCCTGGCCGTTGAGCTGATGGTAGGCCAGCGCAATCTTGAGCGCGGTATCGGCCGCCTCCGATCCGGAATTGCAGAAGAAAACGTGATCGAGCCCGGCCGGCGCCAGATCGGCGATGCGGCTGGCGAGCTCAAAGGCCTGCGGAATGCCGAACTGGAAGGGCGGCGCATAGTCGAGTGCTGCGGCCTGCTTGGCGATGGCTTCCGAAATCTGGGTGCGGCCGTGGCCGGCATTGGTGCACCACATGCCCGACGCGGCGTCGATGATCTTGCGGCCGTCGACGGTAAAATAATGCATGTCCTTGGCGCCCGCGAGCAGCCGCGGCGCTTTTTTGAAGGCCCGGTTGGCGGTGAACGGCATCCAGTGTGCGGCCAAATCGTTCGGGACATTGACGGCGGGGGGTTGTGGGCTCTTGTCCAACATGGCGGCCTCTTCGAGCGTTATCGGGGGATCGGCTATCGTACAAAACTATCAGCTTCGCGGGCATCCGGGAACTTCAATAACTTGCGATATTTCCGCCTATTTGAACGAATTGTTGCGTCGGCAACCCAATTCCAACATGCGAACGTTGGAATCCAAAGATCGGCGTTTCCAAGCTTCGCTCAGTTGCTCAATCGGGCGGTTTGAGGGACGTCATGGGGACGTCCAGCGCGTAGTCGAAGCCACCCGGGGCGTAGGCCATTTCGACCTCACCGTTCAACTGCTTGCCTAGCGTCTCGATCATCCGGGTTCCGAAGCTTCGCCGGGTCGGCGCGTGGACCGCCGGGCCGCCTTTTTCGGTCCAGGTCAAACGCAGCCGTTTGGTCTTTTCGTTGATGGTCCAGGCGACGTTGAGGCGTCCGGCGGGCACCGAGAGCGCGCCAAATTTGGTGGTGTTGGTACAGAGTTCGTTGAGCGTCATCGCCAGCGCGATCACCGCGCCGGACGCAATCTTGAAGTCGGGGCCTTCGATCGTAAACTTTCCCTCTTTCCCCCGGACGTAGGACCAAGGGGCGCCTGCGAGCAATTCACAAACTGGCGGCATCGATCCAGAACACCTCGGCGTCGGATTCCTCGGTATCGAGCCAGAGAAAGTCGGTCTGCGGATAGGCGGCCTCGAGCGCGGGCCGGCAACGGCCGATCTCGCACAACAGTCCGCCCCGGGGCGTTAGATGCCGTCCGGCCTCGGCCAGGATGCGGCGGACGATATCAAGCCCGTCGGCGCCGCCGTCGAAGGCAAGCTTCGGCTCGGCGCGGCACTCGCGCGGCAGTTCCGCCATGCCCCGGGCGTCGACATAGGGCGGATTGGCGAGGATCAGGTCGTAGCGCTTGCCGCCCAACGGCGTGAACAGATCGCCCCGATGCAACGTCACCCGATCGCCAAGACCGTAGCCGGCAACATTGCGCGCGGCGACATCGAGGGCGTCTTTGGAAATATCCACCGCGTCGATCCGGGCATTCGGGAAATGGCGGCTGGCGAGAATCGCCAGACACCCCGAGCCGGTGCAGAGATCGAGCACGCTATTCACCGACGCCGGATCGTCGATCAGCGCGCCGCCTGCTCCGGCATCGTCACCGTCGAAATGCGAGTCCAGCAACTCGCCGATAAAGGAGCGCGGTACGATCACGCGCTCATCGACATAGAACGGCAGCCCGCGCATGTAGATCTTGTTGACGAGGTAGGCCGCGGGCTTTCGCGTCGAGATGCGGCGCGCGATCACATCGAGAATCTGCCGGGCTTCCATGGCGGTGACCCGCGCGGTCGCGAAGGTCTCGAACTGATCGGGATCAAGATGCAGCGTGGCGCAAACCAGGAACGCGGCCTCGGCCACCGGATCGATGGTGCCGTGCGCGAATACCAGTTTCGCCTCGACGAACCGGCTTACCGCATAGCGGACGAAATCGAGCAGCGTCCGCAATTCGCCGGCTGCCATGCGCGGCGATCTCGACGCCGCGCGGCCGCGCCTGGCGGCCGGTTTCGCGCGCTTTGCCATCAGGATCTGGCCATCAGGATTGGACCATCAGGATTTGGTCCAGCGCGCGGCAGCCGCGTCATCATGCTGGCGCGCATCGACCCAACTGGCTCCGGTGGGCTTTTCCTCGCGCTTCCAGAACGGCGCGTTGGCCTTCAGGTAATCCATCAGGAATTCGGCTGCCTGAAACGCCGCCTGCCGGTGCTGCGAGGCCGTCAGCACCAGCACGATGTTTTCGCCGGGTATGATGCGGCCGACGCGGTGAATCACTGATAGCCCGGTTAACGGCCAGCGCGACATCGCCGTTTCTGCATGCCGCGCGATTTCGGCCTCCGCCATGCCGGGATAATGTTCAAGCGTCAGCGCGGCGATGGCGTCGCCGTCCTCACTGTCCCGGCAAATACCTGAAAAGCTCACGACGGCGCCGATATCGGTGCGCGCACGCGTCAGCGCTGCGATCTCCTGCGCAATGTCGAAATCGGCTTCCTGGATGCGAATGGTTACGGCAGCGGTCATGGTCGCATTGCCTGCAAATGGATCAGCCGCCGGTCATCGGCGGGAAAAAGGCAATCTCGCGGGCGCCGGCGATCAGGGTGTCCGATTTGACGTGGGCGTGGTCGATCGCGGTGCGGATCACCCGCGGCGTCTCGAAGGCGTGGGCGTAGGTCTCGCCGCGCTTCGCCAGCCAGCCGATCAGATCGTCAACGGTGCGGACGCTGGCCGGCGGCTCGATCGTTTCCTCGGCCTTTCCGATCCGCTCGCGCACCCAGGCGAAATACTTGACCTTCATCCCTCATCCTCCTCGATGAGATGACGAATGCCGGCGCGGAAATAGTCCCAGCCGGTGTAGATGGTGAAAATCGCCGAGACCCACAGCAGCAGCAGCCCGAGCTGGGTGGTGAACGGGATGATCTCGTCACCGGCCTCGCCGGCGAGCAGAAACCCGATCGCGACCAGCTGCACCGTGGTCTTCCATTTGGCGAGCTTGGTGACGGGGACACTGACGCGCAAGGCGGCGAGATATTCCCGCAATCCCGACACCAGAATTTCGCGGCACAGGATCACGATCGCGGCCCACAGCGTCCAGCCGTGGATGATGCCGTCCGCCGCCAGCATCAACAGGCAGGACGCCACCAGGAGCTTGTCGGCGATCGGATCGAGCATCCGGCCGAACGCCGAATGCTGGTCCAGGATTCGCGCATAATAGCCATCCAGATAATCGGTAATCGCCGCGGCGATGAACACGGCCAGCGCCACCCAGCGCAGCCACAGCGGCCCATCCATGATGGCCTGCGCATAGATGCAGCCGACCACCACCGGAATCGCGGCGATCCGGGCATAGGTCAGGATATTCGGGAGGGACAGCGAGCTTTTGGCCGTTCCCCTGGTGGTGGTCGCCATGTTCATCCGCTTTACCAATACCCCCAACGCATCAAGGTCAACCGTGCCGCGCACATGATCTGCCGCAGACGACGGCAATATAACGCCATACCTGCTTCTAGCCCGGCTGGGCGTGGAAAAACTCGAAAATCTTGCGGGCGCTTTCGGCGCTGACCCCTGGAACCTTGCCGAGGTCGGCGATCGAGGCCCGCTCGATCTCCTTCAGCGTTCCGAAATGGTGCAGCAGGGCACGTTTGCGCGACGGGCCGATGCCCGGAATTTCCTGCAACCCGGCTTCGCGAATGTCTTTTTTCCGCAGTTTGCGGTGTGAGCCGATCACGAAGCGATGCGCCTCATCACGCAGCCGCTGGATGAAATACAATACCGGATCGCGCGGCTCGAGCTTGAGTGGCTCGCGGTCGGGCATGAACAGGGTTTCGCGGCCGGCGTCGCGATCCGGGCCCTTGGCGACCGCCATCAGCGACACCTGCGTCAGCCCCAATCCGGCGAAGATCTCTCGGACGGCATTGAGCTGGCCGCGGCCCCCGTCGATGATGACGAGATCGGGCCATTGCGGAAACGAATCGTCGTCCGGCTTGGCCGCGCCGTCCGCCGCTGGCGTCAACAGCCGCTTGAAGCGCCGCTGCAGCACCTCGCGCATCATCGCGTAATCGTCGCCCGGCGTCAGGCCCTCGGACTTGATGTTGAACTTGCGATACTGGTTTTTGATGAAGCCGTCCGGTCCGGCCACGATCATGGCGCCGACCGCATTGGTGCCCTGGATATGGCTGTTGTCATAGACCTCGATCCGGCGCGGCGGATGCGGCAGGCCGAGGGTTGCGGCCATCCCCTGCAGCAGGCGGCCCTGGGTCGCGGTATCGGCCAGCTTGCGGCCGAGCGCCTCGCGGGCATTGGTGAGCGCGTGTGCGATCAATTCCTTCTTTTCGCCGCGCTTTGGCGTGGCGACCTCCACCTTGAACCCGGCCTTGATCGAGAGCGCGTTGGCCAACAGCTCGCATTCCTCGATGTCGTGCGACAGTAACACCAGTTTCGGCGGCGGCTTGTCGTCGTAGAATTGCGCGAGGAACGAGGCCAGCACCTCTTCCGGCGTGAACGATTTCTCCGCGCGCGGGAAATAGGCGCGGTTGCCCCAGTTCTGCCCGGTGCGGAAGAAAAACACCTCGACACAGCAATAGCCGCCCTCCTGATGGATGGCGAACACGTCGGCTTCCTCCACGGTGCGCGGATTGATGCCCTGCTGCGACTGGATCGCCGACAATGCTGCGAGGCGGTCGCGATAGAGCGCGGCCGTTTCAAAGGCGAGTTCGGCCGATGCCTTTTCCATCTCGCCGGCCAGCTCCTGCTTGACGAGTTGGCTGCGGCCGGAAAGAAAATCCGTCGCCTCGCGCACCAGTTCGGTATAGCCGGGAAAATCGATCTCACCTGTACAGGGTCCCGAGCAGCGCCGGATTTGATAGAGCAGGCAGGGCCGGGTGCGGCTTTCGAAAAACCCGTCGGTGCAGGAGCGCACCAGAAAGGCGCGCTGCAGCGCCGTGATGGTGCGATTGACCGCGCCCGCCGAAGCGAACGGCCCGAAATATCGCCCGGGCCGCGATTGCGCGCCGCGATGCTTGAGGATCTGCGGCGCCCAGTGATCGCCGGTGATCAGAATATAGGGAAACGACTTGTCGTCGCGCAGTTGCACGTTGAAGCGCGGGCGCAACTGCTTGATCAGATTGGCTTCGAGCAACAGCGCTTCGGTCTCCGTCGAGGTCGAGATGATCTCGACGCTCACTGTGGCCGCGATCATGCGCATGATGCGCGCCGGCTGGATCGCGGCGACCCGGGCGTAGGACGAAAGCCGCTTGCGGACATTTTTCGCCTTGCCCACGTAAAGCACGTCGCTCGCCGCATTGAGCATGCGATAGACGCCCGGCGAGGTCGGGGCCAGCCGCACCGCGTGTTCGATCGCGGCATGGCCGGCCGCCAGCGGGCCTTCCGCCACGACGTCGCCGGATTCCTCGGCGATGTCAGGCAGCCGCCCTTCATCGTCCTCTTCGGGGCCGGCGGTGGCGGGATCGATATCCGCGGTAGCCGGGTCTTGTATGGGTCCTTGGGGTTCTGGACGGGTCTTGAGCAGGCTCTTGCGGCGGCAGATCCGGTCGTCGCGGCCGTCTTTCGGAACCGCGCCGCGCCGTCCGTGGGCCGGGCTGCTGGGGGTGATCGGTCTGGTCGCTATCCATGGGCCTAAACTAAGCGCTGCGGTCGGGCATCGCCAGCGCGCGGAGCGATGACGGATGCTCTGCGCGAGGGGCGATCCGCTTTGGCCGGCCCCCGCGCTGGTAACGCTTTTTTAAGAATGCGAAAGGGCAGGCGTGAGGCCTTAATAAGCCTTTAACTTAAAAGTCTCGATAAATCTTACCGTTAGAGAGTGGAATTCCGTAACCATGGGTTCGCCTCGCGCGATGAATTTTGCGTTGCGAACCGGCGGTGGCGTCAGTTGCGTTGAGGAGAGTAAAATGAACAGGATTGTTTTGGGCGCCGTGGCGTTGGTCGCCGCAGGCTGGACGGCATCGACACAGGCGGCCGACCTTTCTTACGGATCGCCCGCTCCCTACACCGTCAATCAGCCGCTCAACATGTACAGCTGGGCCGGTCCCTACCTCGGCGCCAATCTCGGCTATGGCTGGGGCTCCGTCGACCACAATCCGACCAATCCATCCGGCTTCCTGGGTGGCGTCCAGGCCGGCTACAACTGGCAATCGGGTGCGATGGTGTTCGGCCTCGAAGGCGACATCCAGGCCTCCGCCGCGGACGATACGTTTGCGCCCTGGAAGTATTCGAACCCGTGGTTCGGCACGGTGCGCGGTCGCGTCGGTTACGCGTTCAACAACGTCTTGTTGTACGGCACAGGGGGTCTGGCGTTCGGCGAACTGCGCGGCGAAACATTCGGCCTGTCGGAATCCCATACCAATGCGGGCTGGACCGCAGGCGTCGGCGCCGAATTCGGCTTCGCCCCGCACTGGACCGCCAAGATCGAATATCTCTATGTCGATCTCTCCGACAGCCGCTTCACCATTACCGGCGCGCAGAACGGTTACGCGTTCGGGCTGGTCCGCGCCGGCGTGAACTATCACTTCTGATAGCAACAAGAAAACACCGTGTTGCAAACTCCCGGCCGCGTCGCGGTCGGGATTTTTTTGGCAGGCACGCCGTGGGGGCGGTTTGGAGCCAAAGCCAGCGCCGCACCTGATGCGGAGCGGATCGCGATTGGCGCAACAGAAAACGCGTCAAGACAGAAGACCGCAGCCTCGGTTCTGATTCAGTCAGAGCCGATCGGCTTTACGATGAAATCACCAGATTGACCGCTTTCGGGCCTTTGCCCTTCTTGTCCGGTTCGACCTCGAATGTGATGCGCTGTCCTTCGGTCAGATCCTTCAATCCCGCCCGCTCCACGGCGGTGATATGAACAAACACATCGCGGCCGCCATCATCGGGCTTGATGAAGCCATAGCCGCGTTCTCCATTGAAGAACTTGACCGTACCAGTCATGGCCATCGGGAAACTCCTCCCCCGTCGTGCTTCGCCGTTACGCGTCAGCGTATCGGCCCGACCGGACATTCGCTGCCGGAAAGCTTGGCCACCTGGACGGAAGGCGCGATATCGCCGACCCGCCTAAAGATTTCGAGGCCTTGTCACTCCGCCGCTACCATTCGCGGAAGCGGAACGTAAAGCCAGTCCCAATGGTCTGAGCATAATACGGTTCCCGGCAAAATGCCTACCGTTCAAATCGGACTTTTCGCAGGACGCGCTGACCGGGGTTACGCGGCTTGCCGGGCTACGCGATTTGCGGGCTTACGGTTTCGGCGTCTCCAGCCTGAACCGGCCGGCGCCGCCCTGGCCGAGCGGCTTCTCAAGTTCGGGCAGGATCGCCTTGAGCTCGCCCAAAAGCTTCCAGGGCGGATTGACGATCAGAAGCCCGGCCGAGATCAGGCCGGCCTCGGCGGCCTGAGGGGCGACGCTGAACTCCAGACGCAGGCATTTTGCTGGCTGCGCGCCGGCGCCTGCCGCCCCGGCGATCTGCCGCGCCAGGTTGTCGGTGGCGCGCCGGCTTTTCACCGGATACCACAACAGATAGCTGCCGGTCGGCCATTTCGCGAAGGCTTGCGCGAAACCCTCGGCCATCCGTTCGAACTCGTCCTTCTGCTCGTAGGGCGGATCGATCAGGACCAGGCCGCGCCGTTCGTTCGGCGGCACAAAGGCCGGCAACGCCATCCAGCCGTCGAGGTCGACCACCCGGGCCTGGGTATCGCGGCGTAACGCATCGATCAGGTGCTTGCGGGCTTTCGGCTCGACTTCGCAAGCCGTCAGGCGGTCCTGAGGTCGCAGCAGCGCCCGCGCGATCAGCGGCGATCCGGGATAGGCCTGCAAGTCACGCTGCGGATTGAAGGCCCTGACGATGTCGAGATAGGGCGTTACCAGCGGCAAGACAGTTTCCGAAAATCGCGCCTGCATCAGCCGGGCGATGCCGGTCAGCCATTCGCCGCCGCGGCGCGCCTCGTCCGAGGTGAGGTCGTAGAGCCCGGCGCCGGCATGGGTGTCGATGACGCGGAACGCCGCCGGCTTTTCCTGCAGATAGGTCAGAATGCGCACCAGCACGATGTGCTTGATGACGTCGGCAAAGCCGCCGGCATGAAAGGCGTGACGGTAATTCATGGCAGAGGGGTTACGACATCAGGCGAAAAAAGTAACCCGTGTCATTCCGGGATGGTGCGTTGGCGCCAGACCTCAGATACGCAATTGCGCATCGGGGAATCTCGAGATTCCGGGTCCGATGCTACGCATCCGCCCCGGAATGACGTGGTGTCTTAGCCGCCGCGCATCGGCGGCATCAGTACCTGGTCGCGGCGGCAGCCGTGGCGATCGATTTCCTCGCAGGCGCGGAACTGCAGGTCCTTGCTCATGCAAATACGCACCTCGCTGAGCCGGCTCCGGTTGCAGATCACCGCCAGTGAAGCGGTGCTGAGCCCCGGATTGACCTTGACGAAGGCGTCCTCGATCTCGGCGGGTGCGACCGTCTTCGGTTCGGACAGATTGAGAAATTCGGACGGAATTTTCACCGCGGCGCGCGCCTTGCGGATGGTCTCGAAATACGGCCGCGGGCCCAGCCCGGCACAGGTGCCGTGCTTTTTCCACTCGTTGAAAATCAAGCCGGGCGCCGGCATCAGATCCAGCATCGATCGCATGATGTCGCGTTCCAGCCAGGAATCCCGGTCGCAATATTCGGGAAAGCCGTGCTCATATTGCGGCCACAGGCCGTGCACCACAAAGGAAAACGGCCGCCCGCCGCATTGGGCCTGGGAGCGCCCTTCGTTGCCGCGCTCGGAAGCTTCCTCGCAATAGGACGGCGACCATGACAGCGACAGCACGTAAAAATCGAACTGGCCCGGCTCATTCTGCCGGCGATCCTGCGCCGACGCCGTCCCGGCCATCGTAAGGGTGGTCAGTACTGTGAAAGCCGCGAGGCCAAGCGAGATCAAAAACCGGGACATCCCAACCGATCGAACATGAAACATGACCACTCCCCATACCCAAACCGACCGTCTGAAGCCTAAGCAGACGGCGGGAACATTTCAAGAACAAAAAGCAGAAGCGGTTAAAAGGAGCCGGCAATGAAGCCCGGAAATCAGGGGCGGGCCAGCCTGCAACCCGGATTGTAGGCCCAGTTGCGATCGAGCCCGGTCACGCACCATTCGACGCCCTGGTCGATGCCGGAAAATCCGCCATCCTCGATGATCGAGTAATTCACGGTGCGCACTTTGCCGTCGTTCAGCATCACTTCGCCGCTGCAATAGCGGCGTGGAATATTGTCGGATTGCCAGGGCCGGAACGCGATCTCATGGATCCGCCCATAGCCCGTGATCTGAAGCGCGGAATTCCAGAAAGTGCTCTCTTTTTCGTGGAATTGCGATGTAATCGTCGATAGCGCGGCTTCGCAACCGGCGACCCGGCCGTCATAGCGCGGACCGGAAAGCCAGAAATTCAGCTCCAGCGGATTGGCCGCTTCGGCTGCCTGTCCGAGCGCAAACAACCCGAGCGCGACGCCGAGTGCCGCGCCAAGGCTTGACCGTTTAAGGCCGGACTTTTTGAGGGAGGTGAATTTGATTGACGTGCAGAAGTCGCGCATGGGTAATCCGCCACATGATCCAACACGCGGACGGTGCCGGGAAGCCTGTCCAAGGTCAAGTGCAAGGCGGCAACACCTGCCGATAACTCCGCACTGAGGCGTCCGCCGTTCTTTCCAAGGCGAGGGATGCGAACTAGAGTTGGGCGTGTTCTGGCCGCAAAACCAGTATCGGCTTTTGTGTAACCGCCAGGTGCGTCCCGGCGAACAGGGTATCCCTGGCGAAATGGAGACTGCGATGCGAATGATTGGGGCAGCGTGCCTGGTTGCGGTGTGCGGAATGCTGGCGGGCGCGCCGGCGTGGGCCGATACCGTGCCGCCCTTCAAGGGCAACGATACCGGGGGCATCATCGCCTATCCGCTGAGCAGGCAGATCGACTATCGCACGCTGGCGATCAACCATTGTGCGTCCTATGGCAAGGTGGTGAGGTTCCTCGCGGTCGACGCCCATTACGGCGGCTACATTTCCTTTGCCTGCCGCTGGGTGCCGTATCGCACCGCGCTGCGCGCCTATTACTGAACCCGCGTCCTGCCGGACCAACTCACGGGAGCGCGGAAGCATGAAGCAACGGCTTGTTTTGTTTTGGCTTGTCTTGTTTTGCCTGGGGACCGCGCTGCTTGCGGTGCTGCCGGCGCCCGATGCGCGCGCCGATGACCTGCCGCTTCGCAAGCCCGGCCTGTGGGAAATGAAGATCTTGAAGACCGGCTCGGTGCTGCCGGAGATGACCATGCAGCATTGCACCGACGAGACCACCGACAAGCAGATGAGCACGGCGTTCTCGCCGGTGGCGAAGGAGGCCTGCTCCAAGCGCGACATGGCGAAGACCGCGACCGGCTATGTGGCGGATTCGGTGTGCAGCGTCGGCGGCGCGACGATGACCTCGCATTCCGAGGTCACCGGCGATTTCAATTCCGCCTACACCGTCAAGTCTACCGCGCACAGCGACAAGGGCCCGGGCGGGGTGCACGATGTCACCTCGACCATCGAGGCGAAGTGGCTCGGCCCCTGCAAGCCCGATCAGAAGCCCGGCGATATCGTGATGCCCGGCGGCTTCAAGATGAACATCAAGGACGCGGAAAAGCTCAAAAACCTGCTGCCGAAGTAGCCTCCGACACATCGTCATCCGCAAGCGGGGCAAGGGAGAAAATAAAGCTCTACACCGGTATCCGAACCGCGGCGCGGAGCCCGCCCATCGGGCTGTCGCCGAGCGTGATGTCGCCACCATGCGAGCGCGCTATGTCGCGGGCGATGGCTAGGCCAAGCCCGGTGCCGCCCTCGTCCTGGTTGCGGGCGTCGTCGAGTCGCAGAAACGGCTTGAACACTTCCTCGCGCATCTCCCGCGGAATGCCGGTGCCGTCATCGTCGATCGTCACGGTCAGATAGCGGTGGTCGCGGTGGCCGATGATCGCGATCGCATTGGCGTGCCGCGCAGCGTTGGACACGAGGTTGCCGAGGCAGCGCTTGAACGAGGCCGGCTTCACCGTCACCACCGGCAGGCCGTGAAACGACACCGTCGCGGTATGGCCGTTGCGCTCGGCGTCGCTGCGCAATTCCTCCAGCGCCTGCGCCATGTCGGTGGGCTGGGCGTTCTCGCCGCTGTCGCCGCGCGCGAAAGCCAGATAAGCCTCCAGCATGCCGGACATCTCGTCGACATCCTTGCGCATGCCGTCGACTTCCGGACTGTCGCCGATCAGCGCCAGTTCGAGCTTGAAGCGGGTCAGGATGGTGCGCAGATCGTGGCTGACGCCGGCCAGCATCGCGGTGCGCTGCTCGATCGAGCGCTCGATGCGCGCTTTCATTTCCAGGAACGCCTGCGCGGCGCGGCGCACCTCGCGCGCGCCGCGGGGACGGAAATTCGGCGCTTCGCGGCCCTTGCCGAAGCTTTCGGCGGCGTCGGCGAGGCGCAGGATCGGCCTGATCTGGTTGCGCAGGAACAATACCGCGACGATCAGCAGGATCGACGAAGTGCCGACCATCCAGAACAGGAAGATCTCCGAATTCGAGGCATAGGCCGCACTGCGCTGCGCGAAAATCCGCATCACCGCGTCGTCGAGCTGAATGCGGATTTCCACAAGATTGGACCGGCCGACGGTGTCGATCCAGAACGGCCGGCCGATCTGCCGGCCAAGCTGCACCGAGAGCGACTGGTCAAGCAGCGAGAAGAACGGCTTCGGACCCGGCGGCGGCATGTCGCCGACCGCCAGGAAATCGACCACCAGCCCGAGCCGTTGCTGGGCGATACGCCGCAACTGCGCGCGGTCCTTGTCCTGCGGGTATCCCGTGTAGACGTCGATCAGGCCGGCGACGTCCTGCACCACCGCGGCCGACAACCGCCGCGTCACCGTGTTCCAGTGCCGTTCCATGAACACGAACGCCACCACCGACTGCAGTATCACCATCGGCACGATCATGATCAGGAGCGCGCGGGCATAGAGCCCGGTCGGCATCCAGGCCTTGAACGCGTTGCCCACCCAGCCATTGGCGGCGGAGACGCGGCCGGCGGCGGTGCGGATCAGCGTCAGGCCGGTGTCGAGCGTGCTCATGGCGCGGGATTCATCAAGCGGAATTCATGATGCTGGATTCATGGCGATGCCACCAGGCGGTAGCCGACGCCGCGCACCGCCTGCAGGAACAAGGGATTGGCGGGATCGCGCTCGATCTTGCGCCGCAGCCGGTTGATCTGCACGTCGACCGCGCGCTCATTGACGGTGCCGTCGCCGGTGAGGGCGCTGCGCGGCACGGTTTCGCCGGGCGCCACCGCGAGGATGCGCAGCATCTCGCGCTCGCGATCGGTGAGATGAATGACCTCGTCGCCCTGGCGCAGTTCGCCGCGATCCAGCCGATAGACATAGGGTCCGAACGCGATCTGCTCCAGCGTCTCCACCGGCGGCGGAGCGGTGCGCTTGAGAATGTTGCCGATCCGCAGCAACAGCTCGCGCGGCTCGAACGGCTTGGCGACATAATCGTCGGCGCCGATCTGCAGGCCCTCGATCCGGCTTTCCGGCTCGTGGCGCGCCGTCAGCATCACGATCGGCACCGAGGACGAGGTGCGGATGAAGCGGGCGAGATCGAACCCGGTTTCGCCGGGCATCATCACATCGAGGATCAACAGATCGAAGTGCAGGCCGAGCAGCTTGGCGCGAGCATCGCTGGCGCTCATCGCCGTGGTGACGCGGTAGCCTTCGCCGCACAGAAATCGCGACAGCAGGTCGCGGATGCGGCGATCGTCATCGACCAAGAGCAGATGCGGCGCGTCGTCGGCCGGTCGCCGCGGCGTTCGGGCGAGGGTTGCAGCCTGGGCCACGTTCATTCCTTTGCCTATTCCTTTGCCTTGCCGGTTGTGCCGCCGGCTCCGAGGATGATTTCCAGCACCTTGTCGGGATCGTCGTGATCGATCATCGCGCGCAGGAACTGGCGGACCGTATCCGCGCCCGCTGGCCCGAGGTCGCGCAGCGCGCGGGTGATCCGATCCGTCTGCAGGCCGGCAAGCTTGGCGACCAGCGCCTCGCCCTTGGCGGTGGCGAAAAGAAGGCGTTGCCGCCGGTCGTTATTGCCGGTCTGCTGCACAATATACCCTTCGTCGAGCAATTGCTTGAGAACCCGCCCCAGCGACTGCTTGGTGATGCGCAATACGTCGAGGAGGTCGGCCACCTTGAGGCCGGGATAGCGGTGGACGAAATGGATCACCCGGTGATGCGCCCGCCCGAAACCGAAAACCTCGAGTTCATCATCGGCGTCGCCGACGAAGTCCCGGTAGGCGAAGAACAACAGCTCGATAATATCCCAGCGTAAATCGCCCGACCGTGGGGTCGGGGACCGCCCGGCGGCCTTCGAATCGGGGGCGGCCGAGATGCCCGAGAAATTTGTGCCGCGATTTATGTCAGTCATATTGACATATCTTGGGTTCAATGTTACAAAACTGTCCACCACGACGAAATATTAGATCGTTTCGTGCGCGGTGACGGTTTAATCGACCGAACAAACCAAAGGCTGCGGCCGTCAATTCTACTACCGTACGCAATTCTACTACCGTGCGATTGTCGAGCGACATCTCGGCAAACATACTGGACTTCGCGCATTCCGCCAAAGCGGAAACCGGCCCTAAGGGACCGGGTGGGCGAGGGTCAGGCGTCAAACAATCTGGAACGTCCGAAAATCGGGCCAGCAGGTCCGACGGGACAGGCCGGCGCCAGAAATCGCGCCGGTTCCGACAACGGCAAGCAAGGGCGGGAAGCAAAAAAATGAGTCTGAAATTCGAAATCCGGCCTGCGACGAATCCGGCTCCTGAGAAGGATCGCGCCGCAAGGCTCGTGGACCCAGGTTTCGGCCGGGTCTTCACCGATCACATGGCCATCGTCCGCTACGACCAGGCGAAGGGCTGGCATGGCGCGTGCGTCGAAGCCCGTGCCAATTTCGCGCTCGATCCGGCCACCGCCGTGCTGCACTACGCGCAGGAAATCTTCGAGGGCCTGAAGGCCTACAAGCGCGACGATGGTGGCGTCAATCTGTTCCGCTCGGACGCCAATGCCCGGCGCTTCAGGGGTTCGGCGGAGATCATGGCCATGGCGCCGCTGCCCGAATCCGTCTTCATCGAGGCCGTCGAGCGGATCATCCACATCGACCGCGCCTGGATACCGGGCGGCGAGGGCAGCCTGTACCTTCGCCCGTTCATGATCGCGAACGAGGTGTTCCTCGGCGTCAAGCCCTCGGCCGAATATCTGTTCGCCGTCATTGCCTCGCCGGTCGGCTCCTATTTCAAGGGCGGCCCGGCGCCGGTGTCGATCTGGGTGTCGGAGAACTACACGCGCGCCGCGGTCGGCGGCACCGGCGCCGCCAAATGCGGCGGCAATTACGCCGCCAGCCTGCGCGCGCAGTCCGAGGCGATCGGCCACGGCTGCGATCAGGTAGTGTTCCTCGACGCGGTCGAGCGCCGCTATATCGAGGAACTCGGCGGCATGAACGTCTTCTTCGTGTTCGACGACGGTTCGCTGCTGACGCCGCCGCTCGGCACCATCCTGCCGGGCATCACCCGCGATTCGATCATCGCGCTTTCGAAGGATTCCGGCACGCGCGTGCGCGAGGAACTCTACACCATCGACCAGTGGCGCTCCGATGCGGCCAGCGGCAAGCTGAAAGAGGCCTTCGCCTGCGGCACCGCGGCCGTCATCTCGCCGATCGGCAAGGTGCGTTCGGCGAGCGGCGATTTTCTGATCAACGGCGGCGCGGCCGGGCCCGTCGCCATGGGGCTGCGCAAGAAGCTCATCGACATCCAGTACGGCCGCGTGGCCGACCCGCACAACTGGATCAGAAAGGTGCTGTGACCGGCGGGATCTGCTCCCTCCCCCGCAAGAGCGGGAGAGGGAGAAGTAAGCAAGGTTGCCGCATCGCGCCGGCGCTGGTACCAACGCGCTCCATGGCCGACAAATCCAAAAAACCGCAGAAACTCAAAGCCCGGCTGCCGCGCGGGCTGGCCGATCGCGGTCCCGCCGAGATCGCGGCGACGCGCGCGATGGTGGAGAAAATCCGCGAAGTCTATGAGCGCTACGGCTTCGAGCCGGTGGAGACGCCGGCGATGGAATTCACCGACGCGCTCGGCAAGTTCCTGCCCGATCAGGACCGCCCCAACGAAGGCGTGTTCTCGTTCCAGGACGATGACGAGCAGTGGATCTCGCTGCGCTACGACCTGACCGCGCCGCTGGCGCGTTATGTCGCGGAGAGATACGGGACCGAGAACCTGGTTTTGCCCTACCGCAGTTATCGGTTCGGCTACGTCTATCGCAACGAAAAACCTGGCCCCGGCCGCTTTCGGCAATTCATGCAGTTCGACGCCGATACCGTAGGCACCGCGTCTGGCGGTCAGTCAGCCGCTGCCGCGGACGCCGAGATGTGCATGATGGCGGCGGACACCATGGAAGCGCTGGGCATTCCGCGCGGCAGCTATGTGGTGAAGGTGAACAACCGCAAGGTGCTCGATGGGGTGCGAGATGCGATCGGCATTGCGCGAGGAGAACGGTCATTGGCTAACGGTCATGCGTGCGATCGACAAGCTTGATAGGCTTGGAATATCTGGAGTTCAACAATTGCTGGGCGACGGGCGCAAGGATGAGTCCGGTGACTTCACGAAAGGTGCGGGACTTAGCCGCGCTGATATAGTTTTGCATTACCGGCATTGATCGAGCCGGTAGCAGGATTGCCGAAGAGAAAGATGCGCAGATCGACATTCGTTTGCGCGATAGCAAGATTGGTCAGGAAGGCCGTGCCGAGCTGGGAGAGATAAAAAGGCTCGTAACAGCATCTGGCTAAGCGGTTATGCCTGATCGCATCCGCATCGATCCCTCCGTCGTGCGCGGCCTCGAATACTACACCGGCCCGGTCTACGAGGTCGAACTCACACTCGAAACCAACGACGAAAAAGGCCGCCCCGTGCGCTTCGGCTCGGTCGGTGGCGGCGGTCGCTATGATGGCCTCGTCTCGCGCTTTCGCGGCGAGCCGGTGCCGGCGACCGGATTCTCCATCGGCGTGTCGCGGTTGCAGGCCGCGCTGACGATGCTGGGCAAGCTCGACACCAAACCTGAATTCGGTCCCGTGGTGGTTACGGTGTTCGACCGCGATCGCGTCGCCGACTACCAGAAGATGGTTGCAACGTTGCGCAATGCCAACATTCGCGCCGAACTCTATCTCGGCAACCCCAAGAACATGGGCAACCAGCTCAAATATGCCGACCGGCGCAACTCGCCTTGCGTGATCATCCAGGGCTCGGACGAGAAGGCGCGCGGCGAGGTGCAGATCAAGGATTTGATCGACGGCGCGAAGGCCGCCGCCGCCATTGCCTCCAATCAGGAATGGCGCGAGATGCGTCCGGCGCAATTTTCCTGCCGGGAGGATGAGCTTGTCGCCAAGGTGCGCGAAGTGCTGGCGAGGCATGATGTGAGGTGGGGTTAGCTATTCATTCAGGCGTTATGCCCGGCCTTGTGCCGGGCACCCATGTCTTGTTTGATGGAAACAGTCGTGGATGGCCGGGATCGCAGACAAGTTTACGCAGTCTGCGAAAGCAGACTACTATGCCCGGCCATGACGAAAAGAAAAAGTACGGGAGACCAAAATGCCAGAGATCACCGTCAGCATGGCCGCCGGCCGCACCGATGAACAGAAGGCCGGCATGATGCGCGACATCACACAGGCGCTGGTGAAGAACCTCGGCGTCGATGCCGACGCCGTCGTGATCCAGATCAACGAAGCCCCGCTGCATCACAAGATGAAGGGCGGCAAGACCTTCGTGGAGCGCGCGGCGGCGGCGAAGAAGTAGTTTCCTTCGTCTTTCCGGAAGCCGTGTAACGGCTGTCCGGAATCCATACGCCCTGTCGTGGTTATGGATTCCGGGCTCGTGCGGAGCCTGTCATCGGGCCGCGCTTCGCGCGGACCCGTTGGCACGCCCGGAATGACGGCGATTGTCGTCTCCAGGACAAAGATCATGGATGCACGCGACGTCATCAAGGTCGGAATGAGCGCCGAGCGCACGCTGGTGGTGCCGCGCGAGCGCACCGTCGGGCATTTTGTCCCGCACATGCCGATGGTCTATGCGACGCCGATGATGATCCTGGAAATGGAGATGACGTCCGGCGACGCCATCAACAAATATCTCGAACCGGGCTGGGTCACGGTCGGCACCGAGGTCGATATCCGCCACCTCGCCGCGACCCCGGTGGGCGCGACGGTGCGGACCACGGCGCGGGTGATCGCGGTGGAGCGCCGGGTGATCCGGTTCGAGGTCGAAGCCTTCAATAACGAGCGCCGTATCGGCGAGGGGCGCCACGCCCGCGGTCTGGTCAATGTCGAGGCGTTCAACAAGCGCTTCGGGTCGGGTTAGCGAAAGTTACTTCGCCAGTTCCTTCGAGCGTCGCGTCGCGGCGGCGACGGCGCGGGTCAGCAGCGATTGCATGCCGTCTTTTCCCATCAGCACCTCGAGTGCGGCGGCGGTGGTGCCGCCGGGCGAGGTGACGTTCTGGCGCAGCGTGGCGGAGGCCAACTCGGAGCGACGCAGCAATTCGCCGGAGCCGGCGACGGTTTCGCGTGCCAGCCGTGTTGCAAGCGCCAGTGGCAGGCCGGCTTCGACGCCGGCGCGCGCCAGTTCTTCGGCGAGCAGAAAAATATAGGCCGGCCCCGAGCCGGAGACGGCGGTCACCGCGTCCATCAAGCCCTCGTCGTCGATCCACTCGACCGATCCGGTGGCGCGCAGCAGCGCATCGGCGATCGCGCGCTGCGCGGCGCTGACCCGGTTTGCCGCCACCGCGACCGTGATGCCGCGGCCGATCGCGGCCGGCGTGTTGGGCATGGCGCGCACCACCATGCCGCCGCAGACCTGTTCGATCGATGCGATGGTGGCGCCCGCCATGATCGAGACCACCAGCGTGGCGGGCCCGGTAAAGGACTTCAACATCAAGCCGGCTTCACGGAACATCTGCGGCTTGAGGGCCACCACCAGCGTGGCGGCGGCGCCGATCTCTTTGGGGGACGGATTGAGACGAATGCCCTTGGCGGCGAGTGCGCGGATATCGTCGGAGGGATGCGGCTCGATCACGCCGACGTGGTTTGCATCCAGTCCCTGCGCCAGCCAGCCCGACAGCATCGCGCCGCCCATTTTCCCCGCACCGGCGAGGACGATGGGGCCGGAGATGTGTGCCAGCGGTTGAGCGTCGTTCATTGCGATGTCCTGATGGAAACCTGCCCCCAACATAGTCGTCATGGCCGGGCATAGTAGTCTGCCTTGCGCAGACTACGTAAACTTGTCTGCGCTCCCGGCCATCCACCTCTTCTCTGTTCATCAGTAGTAAAGTCATGGATGCCCGGGACAAGCCCGGCCATGACGGGAGCGACATGTCGTCGTTCCCCGGGTGGCTATGCGATCGCCCTACGCCTCGCCCTCGGTGTCGAACATCGCCGCACTCATGGCTTCCGCTGATGTCTTGCCGGCCCAGACCACGAACTGGAACGCCGGATAATAGCGCTCGCAGGCGTGGATGGCGCCGACCAGCATGCTCTCGCATTGCGCGGTCGAGGCGGTGAGGCCGCCCGGCAGCACCAGCGCCTGCCGGTACATGATCATGCCGGTATGGGTCCAGATATCGAAATGCCCGACCCACAATTGTTCGTTGATGGCGGCGATCAGCCGCTGCACCTCGGCGCGGCGCGGCGCTGGAATCTTCATGTCGAAGGCGCAGGCCAGATGCAGCGCCTCGATCTCGGCCATCCAGGTAAAGGACAACTGGTAGTCGGTCCATTCGCCCCTGGAGACGATCGTCACTTCATCTTCGCCGGAGCGTTCGAACGACCAGTTGTGATCGGCCGCGATGTCTTCGACCACCGCGAGCGGATTGTTCCGGGAATCGATAATGCCTTCGAGCAGGGACATGCCGTCTCGACCTTGCCTTTGCAAATTCAGATACGGTGGTTGGTACGCACGCAGCAGGTCGACACACGCTGACATGACGTGCCGCTGCCGACTGCAATCCCCTTCGCCCCGGGGCGTTGCGAGGATCAAGTGATGTGATTTGCGGAATCCGCGCAACCGGGCGCGGAGTCCGTCCACAGGCAAAGCGGCGCTCGTCCACAGCTGATCGGCGTCATACTTATTAATTTGAGAACAAACCGGAATCGGTTTCGCTCAATACGAGTCTGGCCCGGCGCATTCACCCGGGGCGAGCCGGAGCGGGCGAGACCTCGGCCGGGGTCTAGTCTTTGTTTCGACGCGTTTTCTCCACGCGAACCGGCATCCACTTCGTTCGAAAACGCGCTAATCGTTAATTTTCGTCGTCCGAATCGGCCCGGGGTCTTGCTCTCGAGCAGAGGGGACATGCAGATTCCCCATGGCAAGGTGCTTGCTGGCGTCCCGGCGATTGGTCATAGTTCCGCTCAGGCCGCTCATACCGGGCGGCCCGCGCTCGATAAGCGCAAATTCAAGATGTTCTCAGGGCGGGGTGAAAGTCCCCACCGGCGGTAAAGGCGAATTGGCCCAAGCCCGCGAGCGCCTTCTTCCCATAATCCCTTGCGGGAATTGTGGGAACAAGGGTCAGCAGATTCGGTGTGATTCCGAAGCCGACGGTTAAAGTCCGGATGAAAGAGAACGGTCGCGACAGCCGCCTTTTTCCGCGCGGCGCGTCGTTCCGTATGCCCTGATTCTGGTCCTGAAAGAGGAAAGCCATGAATCAGATGTTGCAAGACCCTCCCGAAGTAAAAAACTCCGAAGTCTCTTCCGAAACCATCGACCGTCCTCCGGTTCCCGCTCATCCGCGCTTCGCCAAACCGCAACGGATCGCCTTCGTGCAATCCGCGTGGCATCGCGCGGTGGTCGAGGAATGCCGCATGGCCTTCCTCGGGGAGATCGAGGCGCGCGGCATCGAACGCGCGCGCGTCGATCTGTTCGAGGTGCCGGGCTCGTTCGAGATCCCGCTGCACGCCCAGCTGCTGGCCAAAACGCGGCGTTACACCGCGATCGTGGCGGCCGGGCTGGTGGTCGATGGCGGCATCTACCGCCATGAATTTGTCGCCGACACCGTGATCAAGGCGCTGATGGATGTGCAGTTGCGAACCGAAGTGCCGGTGTTCTCGGCGGTGCTGACGCCGCAGCAGTTCCACGAGAGCGCGGCGCATTTCGATTTCTTCCGCAAGCATTTTGCCACCAAGGGCATTGAGGTCGCGGAAGCCTGCGCCAACACGCTGCACAGCCTGGAACGGCTGCGCGGCCAGGTCGCGGCGGGGATTGTGTAATTTACGGGTTCGTGTGCCCGGAATCAGAACACGTCATTGCTGTGCAAGTTCACTGATTCGCTGCGCTCGCAATGACGGCTTATCTTCGTCATTGCAGCGGCGCCGCGAGTATCGTGCTCGCCCTAATCAAACAAACTCGACACCAACTCTTCCGAAGCGGTGCGGCCGATGGCTTCGGCGATCAGCGAGGCGATCGAGAGCGTGCGGATGTTGGGCGCGTTGCGAACCGCTTCGGTCGGCTGGATCGAGTCGGTGATGACGAGTTCTTTCAGCTTGGAGGAGGTGATGCGGGCCGCCGCACCGCCGGACAGCACGCCGTGAGTGATGTAGGCGGAGACTTCCTTGGCGCCGTTGGCGAGCAGCGCGTCGGCGGCGTTGACCAGCGTGCCGCCGGAGTCGACGATATCGTCGACCAGGATGCAGGTGTAGCCGGCGACATCGCCGATCACATTCATGACCTCGGATTCGCCGGCGCGCTCGCGGCGCTTGTCGATGATCGCCAGCGGCGCGTTGATGCGCTTGGCGAGGCCACGCGCGCGCACCACGCCGCCGACATCGGGCGACACCACCATGACATTGCCGAGGTCGAAGCGTTCGCGGATATCGCGCACCATCACCGGCGAGGCGTAGAGATTGTCGGTCGGAATGTCGAAGAAGCCCTGGATTTGCCCGGCGTGCAGGTCGAGCGTCATGACGCGGTCGGCGCCGGCATGGGTGATGATGTTGGCCACCAGCTTGGCCGAAATCGGCGTTCGGGGGCCGGCCTTGCGATCCTGCCGGGCGTAGCCGAAATAGGGGATCACGGCGGTGATGCGGCGCGCGGAGGCCCGGCGCAGCGCATCGGTGATGATCAGCAATTCCATCAGATGGTCGTTGGCCGGAAACGACGTCGACTGGATGATGAAGACGTCCGAGCCGCGGACGTTTTCCTGGATCTCGACAAAGATTTCCATGTCGGCGAAGCGCCGCACGATCGCCTTGGTCGGCGGCAGATGCAGCCAGTTCGCGATTTCCTGCGCCAGAACGGGATTGGAATTGCCGGCGACGAGCTTGATGGAGCCGTTCTTGGCCGACATCGAGGCTTCTCCCCGCGCCTTGCTGGATACGATGTTCAGCATCTCAAAATACCCGTGGAACCGGCGCTTGCGACGAGCGAGGTGATATCAAGGACGTGGCGCGGCTGGCAACCCATGAAGCCGGTTTTCCTGCGCAAAATCAGCGATCGGCGAGGAAATTGGTCGTTAACGATCGCTGTAGCCGAGGGCGCTGCCGCCGTCGAGGGCACTGACGTTGCCGAGGCCACTGACGCTGAACGTCCCCGGGGCCGGTGCAGGCTGGTCCGCGCTCGCGATAGCAGGGCCGCGCTGGCCCGGCGCCGACTGCAGCGGTGCGACATCCGAAGGCGCGGTCCCATTGACCATGCCGCTGAGGCCGCTCAATCCGGCCTGCGCGATCCGCCGCAGCACCAGATCGTCGGCGCCGGCCCAGGGGTCGCGTCCGGCCTTGCCGGCCGGTTCCTCGCCGGAAAGGCGCAATGCGCGCTGCTGGTTGCGGTCATAGACGTCCCAGACCCACGCGATGGTGGTGCGGCCGCGGCTGACCTGGGCGGCGAGATAGCTTCGCACCCGATACGAGGCCGACAATTCGCGGGACACGATCGACAGGCTGCGAAGCTTCGATTCGCTGTCCAGCACGCCGACCATCCGGTCGAAGACCTGCGGCGGCGGCCCATCGATCGATTCGAACGCGACCGTGGCCCCACTGCCGGCCTGGGCGAACGCCCCACTGACGGATCCGCCGCCGGCGCAGCCGCCAAGGCCGCACGCCATCGCCAGCAGCAAGGCGGCAATTGCAGTAGGGGGGGCAGTCCGGCTGGTCCGGAACAGGGTTACGAAGGTGTCCCTCATCGCCCCGAGCGATATCGTTAAAATACATTAACGTCTAGGGCAGGGACGGCACAAAGCCGAGACCAACATGAGGAAGCCGTTGACCGCGCGCCGATCATTTTCATTCAAGTTGAGGTACTTGCAAGTTGAGGTACTTGCAAGTTGAAGCACTTGCAGTTGAAGCAGTTGCAAGTTGAGGCACCGGCGCGGATGTCAGGCCTCCAGCGCGATCGCATGGACATGCCGGCCGTAATCGGGCTCTTGGCGATGACAAGAGCGGCGGTAGCTAAAGAAGCGCTCGTCGGAATAGGTATCGAGGCCGACATCGTCGATCATCAAAACCCCGGCGTTTTCGAGCCGCATCCGGATGAAGCCCGCAAGGTCGAACATCGCGTGGCCCTCGCGCGCGGCGGGAAGGAAAAATACCGCGTTCTCCGCATCGGCCTCCATGAACCGCTCGATGAATTCGCTGCCGACCTCGTAACTGTGCTGGCGGATCAAGGGTCCGATCGCGGCGACCATGCCGCTTCGTTCGGCGCCGAGTTTTTCCATCGCATCGACGGTGGATTCCAGGATGCCGGTCAGCGCGCCTTTCCATCCCGCATGCGCAGCACCAATCACGCGCGCCTTCGGATCGGCCAGCAGAATCGGTCCGCAATCGGCGGCGGAGGCGCCGATGGCAAGGCCTTCGGTACGGGTTACGATGGCGTCGGCGCGCGGCCGCGACGCGCCCGGCCATGGCCCGGTCGCCACCACGACATCCGGCGAATGGGTCTGGAACACGCTCAGAAAATGCTCCGGCGCCACGCCGATTTGCTCGGCCATCCGGCGGCGATTTTCCGCGACATGCGCGGGATCGTCCTTGGAGCCGATGCCGCCATTGAGGCTGGCATAGATGCCGCCGGAGACGCCGCCGTCGCGGGTGAAGAACGCATGACGCAGGCCGGGAATGGCCGAAAGCAGCGGCGATCCCAGCGTCATGGCAGCTCCGCCTTGTCGACCGGTTCATGATCGCTCAGCCCCGCCAGCGTGGTCAGGTTCGGTTCCGAGATCGCGACCACCTTGAACATCGAGCCCATGCCGCCGCGTCCGCCGCCGATCAGCCGCTTCAGCGCGCCGGAAATGTCTTCGGAAACCTCCGGCGTGGTCTTTGCCATCAGCGTGACCGCGCGGGTTTCGATGCCGAGCCGCTTGAGGAACTCGCCCTGCGGCACCGGGCCGTGGACGCGGGCGCCGAGATCCTCGGCGGCGCGCGCCAGCGCCTGAAAATCGACATGGGCGGTGACGTCGGCCTGGCCTGGATTTTTCAGGGGGTCAGTGAAGCTGTGGCGGGCAATGGCCTGAAAGGTATCGCCGGCGTCGCTGCGCAGGTGGCCGTAGTCGATGATCAGCGCCGCGCCGTCTTGATCGCGGACCCGGGTCGCGATCTTCATGATCTCGGCGTCGGGCCGCCACTCGAACACGGCGCCGACCGGCGCGGCGCGCACCAGCGGCGGCAACAGCACCTCGAAACGAGGCATCGGCTCGGCGGCGGCGCCGTACACCAGTTTGCCGCTATCGTCGATTTCGACCGTGCGCTCGTGCCAGCCGGTCTCCCGCTTCACCACCTGATGGATCGGCAGCACGTCGAAATACTCGTTGGCAAAAATCACCGATGGACCGTCGGGCAAGCTGTCGATGCTGTCGTGCCAGGCGACGTTGCGAACGCCCGACAGCGTCGTCCGCTGCTTCTCGCGCAGCACCGGATTGATCTCGACGAGATGGATGCTCAGCGCCTGATAGAGCGGCGGCAGCACCCGCAGCGCGCGCAGCGCATCCGCCATCATGGTGCCGCGTCCCGGTCCGAGCTCGATCAGCCGCAGCAGGGATGGCGAGCCGATCGCCTTCCACACCGACGCCGCCCACAGCCC
This sequence comes from uncultured Pseudomonadota bacterium, assembly GCA_963727225.1. Taxonomy (GTDB): domain Bacteria; phylum Pseudomonadota; class Alphaproteobacteria; order Rhizobiales; family Xanthobacteraceae; genus Bradyrhizobium. The sequence continues at coordinate 341,832 of CAVSFN010000020.1, forward strand.
GAGCAATTCGCCGAACATCTGGCTCACTTCCGGCGCGGTGGTGAAATCACCCTCGCGTCCGAGCGGATCGCGCGAAACATAATAGCCGTGCCGGGGATGCGTCAGGCACAGCTCCATGTAACGCCAGACCGGCATCGGCCCGGACGACTTGATCAGCTTCTTGATCTCGGATTGCAGCGGTGAATAATCGCTCACGGCATTCCTTCGACGGGATCGGCTACGGATCGGCGCGCCCCGCGGCGCCATGCCACCATTATAATGGTCGCGCCTGCAATAATCATCGGCACCGACAGCAACATCCCCATGGTCAGGCCGCCCCACAAAAATCCGAGCTGCGGATCGGGCTCGCGAAAGTGCTCGCCGACGATACGCGCGCAGCCGTAAATCGCAATAAAGCTGCCGAGGATCAGGCCCGGCCGCTTCAGGGCGCCGAGCCGGATCATCACGGCCAGGATGGTAAACAGCAGGATTCCCTCCAGCGCCGCCTCGTAGAGCTGGCTCGGATGGCGCGGCAGCGGCCCGCCATTGGGAAAGACCATCGCCCAGGGCACGCTGGCATCGGCCGGCCGGCCCCACAATTCGCTGTTGATGAAATTGGCGATCCGCCCGAGAAACAGCCCGATCGGGCCGACCGCGGTGGTGATGTCCCCCAGCGACAGGATCGGCAGGCTGTTGCGGCGGCAAAACAGGATCACCGCGGCCACGCAACCGAGGAAGCCGCCATGAAACGACATGCCGCCCTTCCACAGCTCGAAAATCTCGGCGGGATGCTGGATGAAGAACGGAAGGTTGTAGAACAGCACATAGCCGGTGCGGCCGCCGAGGATAATGCCGATCGTGACCCACAGGATGAAATCATCCATCTGCAGCAGCGTGATCGGCGCCGGACCGCCCCACAACCTGTCATTCTTGATCAGCGCGCGGGCGTAGATCCACCCCAGCACGATGCCGCCGATATAGGCCAGCGCGTACCAGCGGATCGCAATCGGCCCGATCGCAATGGCGACCGGGTCGAACACCGGAAAGGCAATGGTGAGGAAGGGCATGCAGGCGGCTTAGGACGACAGGTTGCGGCGATAGAGCGCCAGCAGCCGTTCCCAGTGCCGTTCCGCCGCGTCGCGGTCGTAAGCCGGCCGCTTCGGAAAGGCGAAGCCGTGATGGGTGCCGGGATAAATCTCGACCTCGGCATTGGCGCCGTCGGCCTTCATCGACTGCTTGACCTTCTCGACGGTCTCCATCGGCGCGTAAATATCGGTCTCCGCGCAGCCGAAATAGAGCTCGGCCTTGGTCTTCTGGCCGGCAAGATGCGGACTGTCGGGCTTGTCGGTGGCAAGTTGCACTCCGTAGATCGACGCCGCAGCCTTGACGCGATCGGAAAAATGCGTCGCTGCGTTGATCGCATAGCGCCCGCTCATGCAGTAGCCGACGCTGCCGACCATATTGGTGCGGGCGGCGGACTGGCCATCGGCATAGGCGAGCAGGGCGCGCGTATCCTCCATCACCATCGGAATGGTGAGGGAGGCCATCAGGCTGAACATCCGCTTGCGCTCGGGCGCTTCCGGATCGGCCGGCAGCGGCCCAAGCTCCATGACGCCCGAGCGGTAATACATGTTGGGCAGCATCACGTAGTAGCCCGACGTTGCCAGCCGGCGCGCCATGTCGCGCAGTTCCTCGCGAATCCCCGGGGCGTCCATATAGAAAAGAATGACGGGATGCGGACCGTTGCGCTCGGGATGGCTGATGAAGGTGGTGGTGTGGCCGTCTTTGGTGGCAATCTCGATCTGCTGGTCGATCATGGCGTTTCTTTTCGTATCTCGGTGGTCGGTTTTTGGCATCGCGCATCGATACGATTGCAAGGAAACCGGACCATGACAAGGCGAGGGACCTTCTGGAGGGTACAACACCGGCCTTGAACGGCGCGGTCCGGATCGCCATTGTCTGATCGATCGACCCTTTGTCGACCCTTTCGCAGCCGACCGGAGATTCCCACGATGACCCAGACCAGCAATCGGTTTTTTGACGAGATCGGGCGCCTGATGAACGACGCCGCCGGAGCCGCTCAGGGCGTCAAGCGCGAGGTCGATGCGGTGGTCCGCAATCAGGCCGAAAAAATCCTGCGCGACCTCGACATCGTCAAGCGTGAGGAGTTCGAGGCGGTCAAGGACATGGCGCGGCTGGCGCGCGAGGAAAACGAGGCGTTGAAAGCGCGCCTCGCCGCGCTGGAAGCCAAGCTCGGCGTTTCAGCATCGGCGCCGGGCAATGGCAGCCCGAAGACGGAGGGCTGAGGCCAGGGGCTTTCAACGGATGTATGGTCATGGCGGGGTTTGGCCACGACCAGTTGAGGGGCGCGTCGCCGCTCTCAAGACGGCAGAAAAATCCCTTCATTTCCTTGTCATTTCGGCACTTTGGGGCTAGAACGCCGCCACGTCCGCAGCCCCCGCACCCCTGGAGGCTTGCTGCGGCGTGCCAATGGGCCGCGATGCGGCCTTTAACTTTTTAGAAAACAAGGACTTATGCAATGGCGACCGTCAAGGAATTGAAGGCGACCGCACGTCCGGCAGGCGGCAAGGGGGCCGCACGGGCAGAGCGTCGCGCCGGGAGAGTCCCCGGAGTGATCTATGGCAACAACCAGCCCCCCGTGACCATTTCGGTCGATGATACCGACCTGCGCCAGCGCATCCTGGCCGGCCGGTTTCTCACCACGATTTACGACATCGATCTGGAGGGCAAGAAGCACCGCGTGATTCCGCGCGACTTCCATCTCGATCCGGTGCGCGATTTTCCGCTCCATGTCGATTTCATGCGGCTCGGCGAAGGTGCGACCATCCGCGTCAGCATTCCCCTGCACATCCAGAACGCGGAAGCCGCACCCGGCGTGAAGCGCGGCGGCACCGTCAACATCGTGACCCACACCATCGATCTGGAATGCTCGGTCGATAACATTCCGCAATACATCGAGGCCGATGTCAGCGGTCTGGAAATCAGCCATTCGCTGCATCTGTCGGACATCAAGCTGCCCGCCGGCGTGAAGTCGCTGTCGCGCGAGGACGTCACCTTGGTGACCATCGTGCCGCCGTCCGGCTACGCCGAAGAACTCAAGGCGGCCGCTGCGGCTGCGGCGGCCGGACCGGCCGCTACGGCTGCGCCCGGTGCTGCTCCCGCGGCAGGTGCGGCTGCCGCTGCACCCGCGGCAGGGGCTGCTCCTGCGGCTGGCGCCAAGGCTCCGGCGGCCGGCGCCAAGGCGCCCGCTGGCGGCGGCGACAAGAAGAAGTAACGCGCACGATCCGCCAAAGTATGGGCGGTTTGGTGAAAGATCATGCGCGGCTTCATGACTTGGCGCGCGATCGGACGCAGAACCGGCGAGCACTTTTGCTGATCGCGCGCTAGTGCGGGATGCCGCGTCATGCAACTCTTTGTTGGGCTCGGTAATCCCGGCGCGAAGTACGCGCATAACCGGCACAATATCGGGTTCATGGTCGCCGATGAAATTGCGCGGCGTCACGGTTTCGCACCTTGGCGCCGCCGTTTTCAGGGCGAGACCGCGGAAGGCACGCTCGATCGCGAGCGGGTGGTCCTGCTCCGTCCCTCAACCTTCATGAACGATTCGGGGCGCGCGGTGCAGGAAGCCGCGAATTTCTTCAAACTCGCGGTCGGCGAAATCACTGTGTTTCAGGATGAACTCGAATTGCCGCCGGCCAAGCTGCGGGTCAAGGTCGGCGGCGGCATCGCCGGCCATAACGGCCTGCGTTCGATCTCGTCGCATATCGGCAATGACTATCGCCGGGTGCGGCTCGGGATCGGCCATCCCGGCGTCAAGGAACTGGTGCACAGCTACGTGCTGTCGGATTTTGCCAAGAGCGACCGCCCCTGGGTCGAGGCGCTCTGCGAAGCGGTCGCCGACAACGCCGGGCTGCTCGCGACCGATCGCGATTCGGCGTTCCAGAACAAGGTGCATCTGGCGATGCAGGCCAGGGGATTTTTCGACAAGGACGATGACGGCGCTGCGTGACGCGCCGCCGGTCGCCACGAACGGGTTTTAGGACACATCATGGGATTCAAATGCGGTATCGTCGGATTGCCCAATGTCGGCAAGTCGACGCTGTTCAACGCGCTGACCGAGACGGCGGCGGCGCAGGCGGCGAATTATCCGTTCTGCACCATCGAGCCGAATGTCGGCGAGGTCGCGGTGCCCGATCCGCGGCTCGACAAGCTCGCCGAGATCGCCAAGTCGGCACAGATCATCCCGACGCGGCTGACCTTTGTCGACATCGCGGGCCTGGTGCGCGGCGCGTCGAAGGGCGAAGGCCTCGGCAACCAGTTCCTCGCGACCATTCGCGAGGTCGATGCGGTCGCCCATGTGGTGCGCTGCTTTGAGGATTCCGACATCACCCATGTCGAAGGCAAGATCGCCCCATTGGCCGATATCGAGACCATCGAGACCGAGCTGATGCTGGCCGACCTCGACAGCCTGGAAAAGCGTGTCGACAACCTGACCAAGAAAGCCAAGGGCAACGACAAGGACGCCAAGGAGCAACTCGACCTCGTCAACCGCGCGCTGGTGCTGCTGCGCGAGGGCAAGCCGGCGCGGTTTCTCGACCGCAAGCCGGAGGAAGAACGCGCCTTCGGCATGCTCGGATTACTGACCTCCAAGCCGGTGCTTTACGTCTGCAATGTCGAGGAAGGCTCCGCCGCCGACGGCAACGATTTTTCCAGGGTCGTTGCCGACCACGCCAAAAAGGAAGGCGCGGTCGCCGTGGCGATCTCCGCCAAGATCGAATCGGAGATCGCGACGCTGTCGCGCGCGGAGCGGGCGGAGTTTCTCGACACCCTTGGCCTCGAGGAAGCCGGGCTCGATCGTCTGATCCGCGCCGGCTACCGGTTGCTCGACCTCATTACCTATTTCACCGTCGGCCCGAAGGAGGCGCGGGCCTGGACCATCACCCGCGGCACCCGGGCGCCCGCCGCCGCCGGTGTGATCCATACCGATTTCGAAAAGGGCTTTATCCGCGCCGAAACCATCGCCTATGCCGATTACGTCGCGCTCGGCGGTGAGGCTGGCGCCCGCGACGCCGGCAAGCTGCGGCTGGAAGGCAAGGAATATGTCGTCGCCGACGGCGACGTCATGCATTTCCGGTTCAACAATTAATGCCCCGCGCCCTGGTCGCGGATCGCGCCAAGATGCTCATTGATGCGGAAAACGATCAGGATGAATTCCGCGGCGATGCGCGAAAAGATGATGCCGACGACCACGCTGGCGATCGAGGACAGCAGCAGAATGAATCCGCCGAACGGGCTGACCGCCATCGTGGCCAGGCCGTTAAAGACGCCGGCAATGCCGAACAGCACAATCAACGCGATGACCAGCCAGTAGAAGGTCTTGATGATAGTGGGCGTGATGAAACGGTCCCACTGAAACAAATCCCGAAATTCAAACATCGGTCATTCTCCCGGCAAGTCGAATATGAGTTACGTCCAAACCCGGCTGCTACAGCTCACGGCCTAGCTCCGAATGTCGTCGCGGGCAAGATCAGGGGCGCGCACCGAACGGCGGTGCCCGCCGGTAGAGAACGAGCCATGCCTGTGGGCGGCTTGAGATTGCTGCAAATAACGGCCACAATCGGGCTTCCTTCCAACTATCCCCATCCATGACACTCAGCTTCGAAGATTTCCCGCCCGGCCATTTCGGCACATTCGGACCACGCCGCGTCACGCGCGAGGAAATACTTGCGTTTGCCGCGGAGTTCGATCCGCAGCCGATGCATCTCGACGAAGAGGCGGCGTCGCGGTCGATGCTGAAGGGGCTCTCGGGTTCGGGCTGGCATCTCTGCTCGATCATGATGCGCATGATGTTCGACGCCTATATCGGCCGCACCGCGTCGCTGGGCTCGCCGGGCGTCAATGAAGTGCGCTGGCTGGCGCCGCTGCGGCCGGGCGACGATCTCACGCTCGATATCGATGTGATGGAGGCCAGGGTTTCCCGCAGCCGTTCCGACACCGGTATTGTCACGTTCAAGGGCATCGTCCGCAATGCGGCGGGGCAGGCGTTGTGCGAAATGGTCTCGCCGATCATCGTGCAGCGCCGCGCCGATGTCGCGGCGAGGTAGGCGGGTCGATGCGTTTCTTCGAGGACCTTGAGATCGGGCAGCGGCGCGAACTGGGATCGTTCACCTTCACCGCCGAGCTGATCAAGAACTTTGCGGCGCAGTTCGATCCGCAACGCTTTCATCTCGACGAAGAGGAAGGCCGCAAATCGCTGTTCGGCGGGCTCGCGGCATCGGGCTGGCATGTCGGATCGGTCTGCATGAAGCTGCTGGTGGCCGACGGCCAGCGCCAGTCGAAGGAGGCCGTCGCCCGCGGCGAGAAGGTCGCGATCTGGGGACCGTCACCGGGTTTTCGCGAATTGCGGTGGATCAAGCCGGTGCTGGCGGGCGACACTATCCGTTTTGCCAGCGAGATCGAAACGCTGCGGTCGTCGGAGAAGCGTCCCGAATGGGGCATCGCGCAGGCCCGCAACACCGGCACCAACCAGCGCGGCGACATGGTGTTTTCGCTGCTGGCGACAGCCTTCGTGCCCCGACGGAACGCTGGTGCCTGAAGCGCACGTCGGCGCGGTGGAACAATTTTTGATAACAAATTCTGAACCTTGTGTCGGTCAAATAGATAACGGGACATTTGGCAGGGGACGACCATGGTAGACCACAGCGGCTTGAAATTGGTGGGCTTTATCTTCGCAACCGTGACGCTGGCGGTGATGCTGGCCACCGGAATGGTGGTGAAGGGCTATGCCGACGGCGCCTATTCGCTCGAAGCGGCCCCGATCGCCGACCGCTGGGTCACCATCCGCTAACCATAACGGCCAAATCGCGCGCAAAGAGGCGCTGGAGATCAACGGTTCCAGGCCAGCGCCAGCACCACCATCGCCAGCACCAACAGTCCGACAAAGCGGAGCATGATGGTGCCCATCCGGTGCGGCGAACGCTGCAACGGTATCGGATCGGTATTGTCCGGCCGGATGGTCTTCATGAGGATTCCCGGGAAAAAGCCGCCGCTGCGTCCCGGCGCCTGCTCTTGGTCGCAGTCCGGGTCCGGGAAGTTCAAAGCGTTGCGGGAAAGTTCAAGGCCTGGCGAGCCCAAAACCGGGCAAGATCAAGGGCATGGCGGCCGAAACGAAACCGCCGCGCTGCCCTGAAAAGGGCAGGCGGCGGCCGTCGAAATCGAGCAAGACCCCGACAATCAGCTGTTGCGAAGGCCTTCGGCGGCGCGTTTCCACTGCGTCACGTTATCGGCGATCATGCGCGTGGATTTCATCGCGGCCTGGCTGAGCTGGGCATAGCCGGAGATTTCGCGCTGCACGCGCTGGCCTTCGGCATGCAGCAGGTCGCGCAGGCTTTCGAGTTCGGAAATAAGGTTCTCGATTTCCGTAAGCGAGGTGCCGGCGACGCGCTGGATCAGCGAGTTGACGTTGTTGACGGTGGTTTCGTGATTGGGCTCCAGCACCGTCTCGGTGCCGCTCAGCGTGCTCGGCGCCGGACGGCGCAGATAGGCGACGTCGTTGCGGACGAAATCGCGGATGCCGGCCTCGACCTCCGAGACCGCGGCGAGGTTGCTGTCCACTTCAGTTGATTCAACTTTTTCAGAACGCGTGACATTCATCGGCTGTTCCCCTGTTTCGCGTGTGATGCGAGCGCGGATGTCCCCCGCACGACGAAAGTAAAGTAACGCCATCAGTGCCGCTGATTTTGACCGCATCGCGGCCAATATGCGGCAATGCTCGATCTTTCACGCGATCAGCCGCACGCCGCGACGGCGGCGCATCCCCTGGCGGAGAGGATCGCCGGCGCGACGCGGCCGGCGACCATGATCAGGACGCGATTCTGGGCAGGTTGATCGGACGCCCGAGCGCCTGCTCGACGAGATCGAAGGTGTCGACGAGAACGCGGATGCTGAGCAGCCGGCCGGCCTTGAATTGCGCGAAGTGAGCGAGCCGCAGGCTGATCGGCTTGTGGGAGTCGAGCGCGGTCAGCGAATAGCGCATCATCGAGGAGGCGGAATCCACGCCCAGCATGATCAACTCGCGATCGAAGCGATGGACCCGGACGTTTTCCGCGATCTGCCTGATGACCTCGAGCACGGCGGCCTTGCCGCGGCGCGCGCCGAGAAACGGAAACATGTCGATCGGTCCATAAACCGCCCAATCGACATCCTCGTCGATCAGGGCTTCGAGTTCTTCGGGCTGGCGCTCGTTGATGGCGCGATGCAACGCGCGTGAGAAGCGCCAGAGACTATGCTCTGTCATGATGGATTCCTGAACTGGATTTGCAAATCAGCAGACGGCTTTGATCGGCGTCATTGGTGACGCCACGCCGGGGGTGCTGCGTTCGTTATTTGAAGCTTCAACTAGAGGCATTTGATCGAAATGCAATCTGCATTTTTGCATTGCACAAATGCAGATAGTTCCGCAATGGAACAAATGTGTTAGCGGTCGCGCCGGCGCGCGGGCTCCTGTTGGAGCGCGATTTCGGCGTCGCGCATCGCGATCACGCCGAACAGCAGCGCTCCGCCGAGCCCGCCGATCGCAGCACCCAGCGGCATGAAGGTAAAGAACACCAGCATGCCGCTATAGCCCTCAAAGCTCGAGGTTTTGAAGATTTCGACCCAGGCAAGACCGGCGCCGACGCCGAGCGCAGCACCGCCCAGCACGCCCAGCACCAGACCCAGCAGCACCAGCAACGCGATCTTCATGGCTGTGTTTTCGCCTGTCGATATCAGCGAGACCTCGTGGTTGGTCGCATCGAGGCGCGGCGAGGTTCAAGGCGGCGGCGAAAGTAATGTCGGGCCGGATTGACGCTGGCGCGAGGCTCGCTGGCGCGAGGGGCTCGCTGGCGCGAGGGCTATACCTCGTGGAATTTATTACCGGCCAGATCCGCGACGACGTCGCGTTCCAGCACCTGCTGAACCAGGTCGAACGTATCCATGATCTCGCGAATCTCCGAGATACGGCCGTCACGAAAAGTAAAGAAAACCGCAATATCGAATTGCACGACCCGGTCGTTGCTGCTCTTGCGGAAGAACACCCGGATATTCGCCGCGACCTTGTCGCCCTCGGCGACCAGGATCGGCACTTCATAACGCATGCTGGAATAGCGGGCATGGACGGTTTGCCACATCGTCCTGAGCTCGTCCTTGCCGCGGTGGTGGCCCATATGCGGCAGGATATCGATCGGCGCGTTGGCGAAGAACTCGACATCATCGGTGCAGCGGGACAGGGCGCCCTCGATGTCGCCGGCATAGAACAGTTTCGAGAAAATTCAGCACCCGCTGCCGATGAAGTTCATCAACCATTTTCTTCTCCGCCGGTGTTAGGCCCGACTCGCATTGTCGACTGCAGTGTGAACCGAATGGCGCGGGGATCAATCGGCAAAAACGACTGGTCCAGTTTGGTGTCGCGAGATTGAAGGCGGTTCGCAACCGCGAGATGCAATTGGCACGGGGCGCTCGGAAATCCTGTCGCGGCCGCCGGGCCCGCCGGCCGCGAGGCGGGCTGTTGCGGTCGGCGTTGCCGCGAATTGGCAGGGATCGCCGATCGCTCGCGTCAAAGCGCTGCGGCTCGCCGGCAACGCCGTCACCGCGGATGCCGGGGCGCCCCCTCCGGGGAGGAGAGTAAGACCTGACGTCAGCTCTTCTTGCTGTTGGGGCTTTGGCCGGCCGGCGTCTTGCCGCTCGCGAACGGATTGACCGGCGCGGCGCCGCCCTTCTTGAGGTTCTTGTCGGCCTTTGGCTTCTTCTTTTCCTTGTTGCTGCGCATCTGACCCTTGGCCATGGCGAACTCCCCTGGCGCCCGTTGAATGGATTCGGCGCGACGCATGAATAGCAAATCGGCTGGCATTTGTAAGCAGTGGCGAAGACTGCAAGACCATCGATCGAAAATTTCTGCCGGCGCGTTGTTGTTTCACCCGATGGCAATGGCCTTGAACGGCCCGCGCGTCTGCCTAAGTGACCTCTGCCTAAGTAACTTCTGCCTAAGTAACCTCTGCCTAGTGACTTGGGCGCGAACCAGCGATGGAACTGGATCGTCACCCCGCGATTAACCGATCGCGTCACTCGACGAAGCATTTGAAGAGGACCTGCCGCCATGAAGCTATCAGCCACATTGCTCGCCGTCGCGGCCCTGGCGCTGGCCGCGAACACAGCCGACGCCAAGGGCTGCCTGAAGGGCGCGGCAGTGGGCGGCGTCGCCGGTCACTATGCCGGCCATCATGGCGTGCTCGGCGCCATCGCCGGCTGCGCCTACGGACGCCACCACGCCAAGGAGCAGGCGCGCCAGCGGCAGGAGGCCCCGGCCGGCCGGCAGAACCCGCCGCCGGCCGGTCAGGAGAAGCTGTGAGGGGTTGCGGTTGAGGCATCGCTCTCTCAACGTCGTCCATGGTCAGGGATTCAATTTTCAAACAGCCACGCGCTTTGCGTTCGCCACCGTCATTGCGAGCGAAGCGAAGCAATCCATTCTTTCTCTGTGTGGCAAATGGATTGCTTCGCTTCGCTCGCAATGACGGCAAGATATGACTCCGCCTTCTCGCGGCGCGGTGCGCCCGAGGTTTGCCACTCGTGTCCCCCAGAAAATAGAGGGCACAGTGCTACCCCAAGAGGGGAGCAGGGAAAGCCGGGTGCCCGTTGCACCCGCAGCCGCGCGTGTAGAGTAGTAAGCACGCGCGTTAGTCACCACAGGTTCACCGGAACACCCGGCCTTCCCTGCGCAATGGTTTTAACGGCTTATTTCGCGCTCTCCTTGGTGACCGGGCTTGTTTGCCACCATCGCCCCCAAGAAGCTTTTGCTTCTCGAGAACTTGACGCCAGCGTCGGGGCGTCAGGACCACACGACTTCGCCGTCCGCGCGCAACGTCATTCGTCTTTTGACCTGCCGCGTCCACCGCATCCCGTGCCCAACGTCCGTGACGATCGCGATACGTCCCTCAAGCGGGACGGGATGGGCGGGATATAGCCGGTGATTTGGGTCAAATGGGAACGGGAATATTTTTGCAAGGGGGGACTGGACAGGGCAAATCAGCTTGATCCCGCAGCAGAATTTTTTCTCTGCGCGCACGCGCCGCGAACCCATCGCGGCGTTGAATGCGTCGATCAGACATGTGACCCTGATCCGCTACAGCAACGCAAAACAGGGAATGCCACATGAAAGCTGCCTTTATCGAACGGCACGGCGGGCCGGAAGTCCTGCAATTCGGCGAGATGCCGGATCCCGTGGCCGCAGCGGGCGAGGTCGTGGTCGATATCGTCGCCGCCAGTGTCAATGGCGCGGACTGGAAGGTGCGCGAGGGCAAATCGAATCCGGTTTCCCGATTTCCCTACATTCTCGGACGGGATTTCTCCGGTGTCGTTGCCGCGCTCGGGCAGGGTGTCACGGACCTGCGCGTCGGCGATGAGGTGTTCGGCGTCTGCGACGTCGGCCAGGAGGGCGCTTATGCCGAGAAGATTGCGGTCAAGGCGGCCATCGTCGCCAAGAAAACCGATCGCCTGTCCCATGTCGATGCCGCGGCGCTGGCGCTGACCGGGTTGACGGCGATCTGCGCCATCGAAGATACCCTGAAGCTGAAGGCGGGCGAGACCATCCTGATCCAGGGCGGCGCGGGCGGTGTCGCGAGCTTTGCCATCCAGCTGGCGAAACACTGGGGGCTGCGTGATCACGACCGCAAGTGCTGCGAACCAGATTATCTCGGCGACATCGGCGCCGATGAGATCATCGATTACCATGCGGTGGATTTTGCCAAGGTGGTGAAAGACTGCGACGCCGTGTTCGATACGGTCGGCGGCGACGTCGCGCAGCGATCGTTCGCGGTGCTGAAGCCAGGCGGCCGGGCGGCCTTCATTGCCTCCGGCGCGCAGGCGCCCAAGCCGGACCGCAGCGATGTCGTCGCCTTGCGGCCCAGCGTCGGACGTGATCGGCCGCATCTCGAGCGCATCGTGGCGCTGGTTGCGGCAGGCGCCGTCCGTCCTCCGGAAGTGACACGCTATAAGCTCAGCGAGGCCGCGGCCGCGCACAAGGTCAGCGAGTCCCGCCACTTTCGCGGCAAGCTGGTTTTTGTGGTGCGTTGAAGGACGATCTCATGGTCCGCCGATCGGCCGCCCGTCGATAACAGAGGTGCCGCCCGATTTTGGTCGCCGTTGATTGTTCGGCGGTTCATGGAGCGCCGAAAATCGCCAAGGCGTTTTCCAGTTCAACGGCTTATCCTTGAGCTCTTTCTATCCACTTTCGTCATGGCCGGCATAGCCGTCCGAAGGACGGCGTCGCTTCGCTCGCCTATGTCCGGCCATCCACGTCTTTCTTGCTGCAGTTGCCGTAAGACGTCTATGCCCGGGCACGACGAACTTAAAGCCCTGTGATTGTAATGGCGATCGACTTGCGATAGGCACGGCCGCTCCTTGCCGAGAATTCGATCATCCGTGAAAGAGAGAGTATGGCGCGCAACATTCTGATCCTTGGAGCCTCGTATGGCTCATTGCTGGCGACCAAGCTCTTGATGGCCGGTCACAACGTGACGCTGGTTTGCCGCAAGAATACCGCGGAACTGATCAATCGCGACGGCACCGAAGTTCGCATCAAGCTGCGCGACGAGGCGGTGCACCGGGCGATTTTTTCGCGCGACCTGCCCGGGAAACTGGATGCGGTCACGCCGCAGGACGTCGACCTTTCCCGTTACGATCTGGTCGGTCTGGCGATGCAGGAGCCGCAATATGCCAACCACACCATCCGGGTGCTGATGGTCAAGATCGCCGCGGCGGGGCTGCCTTGTCTCTCGATCATGAACATGCCGCCCTTGCCCTATCTCAAGCAAATCCCGGCACTGGCCGGCATGGAGCTGGAGGAGGCCTACACCAATGCGCTGGTATGGGAGCGGTTCAAGCCGGGGCTGGTGACGCTCTGCTCGCCCGATCCGCAGGCCTTCCGTCCGCCGGAGGAGGCGCCGAATGTGCTGCATGTCGGCCTGCCGACCAATTTCAAGGCGGCGATTTTTGCAGACGAGAAACACAACCGGCTGCTGCGGGAGCTGGAAGCGGACATCGACGCGGTGAGGCTGGACGGCCACGACGTGCCGGTGAAGCTGAAAGTGTTCGACTCGCTGTTCGTGCCGCTGGCCAAATGGTCGATGCTGCTGACCGGCAATTACCGCTGCATCACGCCGCACGAACCGCAGTCGATCCGCGACGCGGTGCATCATGACCTGAAGCTGTCGCAGGCGATCTACGACCATGTCGACACGCATCGCCCGGCGTCTCGGCGCCGACCCGCAGGATCAGGTTCCTTTCGCCAAATATGCCAAGGCGGCCGAAAGCCTGCTCAAGCCGTCATCGGCGGCCCGCGCGGTGGCCAGCGGCGCGCCTTTCATCGAGCGGGTCGACCTGCTGGTGAAACTGATTTCGCATCAGCTTGGCGTGCCCAATGCCGAGATCGACCGCACGGTCCAGATCGTGGATCAGAAATTGAACGAGAAGATCGTGGTGGGGGGATCGGGCTCGGCGTGAGGTGGGGCGTTGCGGTTCGGGGATGGCGCACCGCGCTGCTGAAGTTGATCTCTGCCGTCATTCCGGGATGCGCCTCTTGGCGCAGGCCCGGAATCCATAACCACGACAGGGCGTATGGATTCCGGACAGCCGTTACACGGCTTCCGGAATGACGGTTTATCCCACGTCAACCGAAGCCAGAAATTCCTCGGCCTTTTCAAGCGAAGGAAAACGGCCAAGCTCGCGATAGTCGGGATCGTGCTCGGCTGTGTCAGGCGAGCGGATTGCAACGAACTCCTTGCCATCCTGCTCAACAATTTCTGTCAGGTTCTCGCTGTCGAAGGGTGACATATGCCGTGCCCCGCAATGCGGGCAATCGTCGTCGCACATGCAGGACCATTGGTCCGTCCATATGCGCCTGCAGCGTGCGCACCTGTAGAAATTCAGAAACCAGGCCATGCGAGTCTCCTAGGGCGCTAAAATTGAATTCGGTCTTTTTCTCCGCGTCATTGCGAGGAGCGCAGCGACGAAGCAATCCAGTCTTTCTTCCTGCCCTGGATTGCTTCGCTTCGCTCGCAATGACGACGAAACAAGGCTCGACTAGACTGATCATACTCTACGATCGCAAACGATAATTTCCGCGCGAGACGAAATCAATAAATCCGCGGTCGCGCAAATACTGAAGCTGCTGGCGTATCTTGGGTTTGACGTTCTGGTTGCCGGGGTAGAGATCGCCGAGATGCCGTTCGAAAGCATAGACATCGTCAAGCGTGAAGTCGCGCTTCCCGAGCGACTCCACGCATTTCATGACATCGAGCAGCCAGCCACGCGTGTCCGGCGATTCGTTTCGCAGGAACAGCGTCTTTTGCCATTCGGCGAGCACCAGTTCCTTGGCGCGAACAGTCCCGTTCTGGACGATATGAATCTTGCCGGACTCCGGGACGCGGTTGAGCAGGATATTTGACCCGATCCAGCCTGCGCGACGCGCGGTGGCGGCCAATGGCTTTCGTTCTTCGATGATCTCGCGGACGAAAAAGTGCTTAGGCACGATGAAAAAATTCACAACCGCAAGCGACTTGAGATCGTAGTTCATCAGGAACAGGTTTGGATTGTTGCTCGCCGCCAGACGTTCGCATTTGGTCTTGAACGCGCCATCGACAACCCTCGTTCCGAACTTGCCTTTCTGGCTCTTGAGCTCGAACTCCTCGTTGCACGAGGTGCAAAAGAAATCCGCGAGCGGGCTGTTGTTCGGGAAAGAAGCAATCTTCGCGTTGCCGCAGTGCGGGCAATAGGCCCAAGCGCTTACCCAGGCTTCCGTCCATGCGCGCGCGCTTTGCGAGCCGCTGGTGTAGGCGGTTTGGGATTTTTCGAATCCGAGCTTCATGAAACCAAGCGTAACCGAACTCTGCTGAATTGCCAGCAGTGCAGAGTCGTTGCGTTCACTGTTTCGCACCGTCAATTACTGCGAGGTATTGTCGCCAATCGCGGCAAAGGTCGAGTACACCTCTCGTTTCAAACAGGGCGGTTCCTATCTCCTCTTTGCACTCGGGGTTCTCGCGCACTTTGATCACGAGCCCGAACAGCTGAAGTCCCGTCAGGGCGCAAATGTCTTGCCTAACCATCACAGCAACGGAATTATCGGGAAAGTCAGGCTGAGGCCGTTGGTCTAGAGGCATTTGGCGAAACGCTCCTAACACCAAAATCCCCTTGCAATCCGTGCGGTTATCAATGGCGCTGAGATCCAGTTTTGCAAGTTGCTGAACGTAACCATCCAATTGAGGATCGGTCCCGCTGCTCGTCAAAGAGCGCGCGGCGTCCACTTCAGGCATCCACATCATCACTTGGCGAACGTATTCTTCTTTGGCGCCACCATCGACCCCTTTTGCCTCGACTGCAGCGATCCGCCGTCCATTGGTGCATAGAAGGTCCGCGCGTGGATGTGGGCCGTTCACCACTTGCAGGCCGAGTTCGCGTAGCGCGTCGGCAACCGCTCGCTCAAACTCCGTACCCGATCCAACAAAAAGACGCTTGAGGCTTCGTTCGGTGTCAATTTGAGCCTCCAATCCTTCAATTTGCTTAGTCAGGAGTGCAACTTCTGCCTTTCGGGTATCGACTGCGTTGAACGCAGCGGCTTCCCACTTGGTCCTAAAACCATCGGTCCATGCCGGTATCGGAGGCTTAGAGGTATCGCGCAATTTCGTCGGCAACGCCTCGAGCGCCTTCCAGTATGGCTGCCCGGGACCTTGCGCGTCAGGTGCATAAATTATGAGACCATCTCCGATCCTCACGAAGCCCGCGACGACATCCGGCCGTCCTGTCGTTCTCTGAGTTGTGCGCACGGTGAGCAATGGATTTAGGCTTGGACCGTCCAGGACAACACGATACGACATCGTTTGCACGACGCCTTCGAAAGAGGCTGCAATTCCGGGGACAGCCTGGATGCTGTTTCCTGACTTAAGTGTGAGCGTCACCGAATTGAATGGCTTTAGCTGTTCAAGGGAACTTTGTTGAAGTACCTGATTGTTACCAGTCCATCTAAACGGCGCAGGCATAAGCCCTAGTACAATGAGCGTATGGCCCCGCTCGACCCATTCCATTAGTTCGTTCAAACGGCTGACGAACCTGTCCAGCATCGATTTGTGTACGACATTCGAAGCATTCATTTCGCCAAACAGTTGAGAGGGCGAGAGAAAGATCAGTTCGTGTTCATACAGATTGGTGGTGTCAAGCAATGTTGAGGCGCCGTAGGCTGCCCCCTGCGGAAAAGTGAGTGAAGCCATGAAATCCTCTGACCCTTGCTTCAGGTTTCCATCACAGAGGTACAGCCAGCCATTTGGCCGCAGCGTTTCCCCGTGGGGCTGGAAACTATCTAACATAACATGGACACAGTCCGAGGTAGAACTTGGGTAAGCGCTCGCCCGCCCTGACATGTCCATGCAAAGTGGAATCGGAGGGATTCCTAGACGCGTGTCGATGCCGGGTAGCCGTCGCTGAGGTAAATCGGCTGAGCGGCGACCACTCTAGGGTAGTGAATTCTCCCCAACTGCCAGCGTAGCTCCTACCGCTTCTTCCACCCACCCCGATATGCCCCGGCGCGCCGCCGCTGGAGCGCGGCGAGGGGCCGAATTCGGGGCCGGACTGGCGGGAGTCGGTGGGCTGGAAGATTTTGCTGCCGGTGTTGGGACTGGAGTCGTCGCGCGAGGGTTTGCGGCCGGGGCGGTAGGGCAGGGATTCCGGGCCGTGCATTTCGTCGAGATGGGGTTTGTGGACTTTTGAGGAGCTCGAGGGCTGCGACTCGCGGACCCCCCACCCCGACCTCGAGAGCGAGCTTCGCTCGCCTCGGACCCCGCAAGGGGGGAGGGAGCAGAAAGTCTTCTTTTGTACCCCCACCCCGACCGCCTTTGGCGGTCGACCCTCCCCGCAAGGGGGAGGGTGAAGAGCCGCCGCCGCGCTTCTTCATGGCGCTCGCCGGCAGATTCGCGGACTCGCCGTATTTCTTTGCGCCGGCATAGGCGCCGGCCTTGCCTTGCACCACGCGCTGCTTGGCGGTGGGGTCGTCGACCACGGCGAGTTCGGTGGCGCGGAGGCGCTTGACTTCGTCGCGCAGTCTTGCGGCTTCCTCGAAGTTCAGATCGGCGGCGGCTTCGCGCATCCGGGTTTCGAGATCGCCGAGCACCGCCTCGAAATTATGCCCGATGCTAGATGACGTCGTCGGCCATGCCGCCGTCGCCGATTTCCACCAGCACATGGTCGCGCTCGTAGACGCTGTTCATGATGTCGCCGATGGATTTCTTGATGCTCTCCGGCGTGATGTTGTTGGCGGTGTTGTATTCGACCTGCTTCTCGCGGCGGCGATCGGTCTCGGCGATGGCGCGCTCCATCGAGCCGGTGATCTGGTCGGCATAGAGGATCACCTTGCCGTCGACATTGCGCGCGGCGCGGCCGATGGTCTGGATCAGCGAGGTCTCGCTGCGCAGAAATCCTTCCTTGTCGGCGTCGAGGATCGCCACCAGCGCGCATTCGGGAATGTCGAGGCCTTCGCGCAGCAGATTGATGCCGACCAGCGCGTCGAACGCGCCGAGCCGGAGGTCGCGGATGATCTCGATGCGCTCGATGGTGTCGATGTCGCTGTGCATGTACCTGACACGAATGCCCTGCTCGTGCAGATATTCGGTGAGGTCTTCCGCCATCCGTTTGGTCAAAACCGTAACGAGGCTGCGATAGCCGGCCTGCGCGGTGGCGCGGACCTCGCCGACCAGATCGTCGACTTGCGTGCGGGCGGGGCGGATATTGACCGGCGGATCGATCAGGCCGGTCGGGCGGATCACCTGCTCGACGAACACGCCGCCGGACTCGTTCAATTCCCACGCGCTCGGCGTCGCCGACACCGCGACCGATTGCGGGCGCATCATGTCCCATTCCTCGAACCGCAGCGGCCGGTTGTCCATGCAGGAGGGCAGCCGGAAGCCGTATTCGGCCAGCGTCGCCTTGCGGCGGAAGTCGCCTTTGAACATGCCGCCGATCTGCGGCACGGTGACGTGGCTTTCGTCGGCGAACACCAGCGCATTGTCGGGGACATATTCGAACAGGGTCGGCGGCGGCTCGCCGGGGCGGCGGCCGGTGAGGTACCGCGAATAGTTCTCGATGCCGGCGCAGCTTCCGGTGGCTTCCATCATCTCCAGGTCGAAGGTGGTGCGCTGCTCCAGCCGCTGCGCTTCCAGCAGGCGGCCCTGGTTGTTGAGCTGATCGAGCCGCCACTTCAATTCGCTCTTGATCGACTTGATCGCCTGCACCAGCGTCGGCCGCGGCGTCACGTAGTGCGAGTTGGCGTAGATCTTGATGAATTCCAGCTCGTCCTGCTTGTGGCCGGTGAGCGGATCGAACTCCTCGATATTCTCGACGACATCGCCGAACAGATTGACGCGCCAGGCGCGGTCTTCGTAGTGCGCCGGGAAAATGTCGATGACGTCGCCCCGCACCCGGAAGGTGCCGCGGGTAAAATCGGCCTGGGTGCGCTTGTATTGCAGCGCCACCAGGTCGGCGATCAATTGCCGCTGGTCGATGCGCTCGCCCTTCTTCAGCGCGAACGTCATCGCGGTGTAGGTCTCGACCGAGCCGATACCGTAGATGCACGACACCGAGGCGACGATGATGACGTCGTCGCGCTCCAGCAGCGCCCGCGTCGCCGAATGGCGCATGCGGTCGATCTGCTCGTTGATCGAGGAATCCTTTTCGATGTAGGTGTCGGTCCGCGGCACATAGGCCTCGGGCTGGTAGTAGTCGTAATAGCTGACGAAATATTCCACGGCGTTGTCGGGGAAGAAGCTCTTGAACTCGCCATAGAGCTGCGCCGCCAGGGTCTTGTTCGGCGCCAGAATAATGGCCGGGCGCTGCGTGGCCTCGATCACCTTGGCCATGGTGTAGGTCTTGCCGCTTCCGGTGACGCCGAGCAGCACCTGGGTGCGGTCGTTGCGCTGGATGCCCTCGACCAGTTCGGCGATCGCGGTGGGCTGATCGCCCTTCGGCTCGTATTCGGATTTGATCACGAACGGCTGGCCGCCTTCGGATTTCTCCGGGCGGGGCGGGCGATGCGGCGTCCAGATTTTCACCTGGCCGTCCTCGCCCTTGAATTCGGGGCGGCCCTCGCGGATCAGGTTTTCCAGCGCGTCGGCGGTGGCGGCGACACCGAGCGCCTCCATCTTGTTGCGCGGCGGCCGCGCCATCGCCGCGGCGTCTTCCTCCTCGGTGGTGAAGCCGAGTTGCTTCGCCAGCTCCGGATCGAGCGTGGGGATGGTGGCCGCGGTGCCGTAATTGGCCGGCGCGAATTCGCGCTGCGGGGATTCGTCGAAGCCGGGCTGACGATCCGTCGCGTTGTCCTGGCTAAATGCCGAGCTCGCTTGCTCTTCTTCTCCCTCCCCCCTTGCGGGGGAGGGTTGGGGTGGGGGGTGAGCCGCAGATGCTGCCTTCGTTGCTCCCCCCACCCCCGACCCCAGAGAGCGAGCTTCGCTCGTCTCGACCCCGCGAGGGGGAGGGGAGGAAGAAGAAGCATCCCGCTTCGCCACATCATCGCTGCTGCCGCTGCGTCGATGCCCGCGCGCGATGCGCGGCGGCCTCGCCGCCGGAGCGGCGATCCCAGGAATTATCCGGCGGCGGCTGCAATCCGGTGCCGGAACCCATGCCGGCATCGCCGCGGTTGATCGCGGGATTGAGCAGTTCCGCCAGCGCCGGGCCGATCGGCTGCACGTCGGGCCGATGCGCTTTGGACTTGGGAGTCTTGGATTTGGCAGTTTTGCCGGATTTCTTTGAAATGTCGGGGGGCTTGGCCATATCCGGAATATGGGACGAGTCCGGCGGCGATAAAAGGGCGATCCGGTGTTGTCACGCGCATCAGCACCCCGATGCTGACACGACGGTGTCAGTAGCAGTCAGCAGGCGCGCGTCATCACTTTCGCAGCCCATCCGCCCGCGCCATTGACTTGGGCCGCGGGTTCCGGCAACATTCATGCAACCGCATCTACTTTGCGCATCACCTTTGCGGACACCAATCCACCACGTCAGGAACGCGCCATGATCGACCTTTATTACTGGACCACGCCGAACGGCCACAAGATCACGATGTTTCTCGAAGAGACCGGGCTGAAATACAAGATCTTCCCGGTCAACATCGCCAAGGGCGATCAGTTCGAGCCGGAGTTCCTCAAGGTCGCGCCGAACAATCGCATTCCGGCGATGGTCGATCACGAGCCGAAAGGTGGCAACAAGCCGATCTCGATCTTCGAATCCGGCGCGATGCTGCTGTATCTGGCCGAGAAGACCGGAAAATTCCTGCCCGCCGACATCTACGGCCGCTATGACGCGATCCAGTGGACGTTCTGGCAGATGGGCGGGCTCGGGCCGATGGCCGGGCAGAACCATCACTTCAGCAATTACGCCCAGGAAAAAATCAAATACGCCATCGACCGTTATGTGAACGAGACCAACCGGCTTTACGGCGTGCTCAACAAGCGGCTCTCGAATCGCGAATTCATCGCCGGCGATTATTCGATCGCGGATATGGCGAGCTATCCCTGGGTGGTGCCGTACAAGAACCAGGGCCAGAACATCGACGACTTCCCGCATCTCAAGCGCTGGCTCGAAACCATCGCCGCGCGGCCCGCCACGGTGCGCGCCTACGCCATGGCCAAGGAGATCAATCCGAATTTCGGCCAGCCGCCGATCCGCACCGACGAAGAGCGCAAGCTGCTGTTCGGCCAGACCGCCGCGGTGGTGAGGTAGCTAGTCACGCCGTCATACGCGGGCTTGACCCGCCTTCTTCGCGGCAAGCCGCAAGCAATCCCGGCACAGGCAATCCTCGCCTGCGACCGGCATCGGCAGCCTGGCTGCTTCGTCGGCGCACCAGCATGCCCCCGTCGGGTTGCAGGTGAACTCCGTTCCGCAGCGGGAACAGGCCAGGCGGCGCGGAGGCGGATTTTCCAACCGATCGGTCATGAATCGGACCGAACCTTCGCCGTGTTTTTCATGTCGGGTTCATGCCGGGCGGCGATATCTTCGGCACCCATCATGTCTTTCTACCCCTTGGTGATCCGGTCGATCTCCGCGCTATCTTCCGCGCTCAGCGCCCAGTCGATCGCCTTGACGTTCTGCTCGACCTGCTCGACGCGGGTGGCGCCGGCGATGACGCTTGAGACCTGCGGCCGTGACGCCAGCCATGAGAACGCCAGCTCCAGCATCGTGTGGCCGCGCGCCTTTGCGAAGGCCTGCAGCTTTTCGACGATGTCCTCGTTGCGCGGCGTGACGTAGCGGTCGCGCAACGCGGGCCACTTGGCGAAGCGCGTGTCCTCCGGTGCTGTGGCGCCGCGCTGGTATTTGCCGGTGAGGAGTCCGCTGGCAAGCGGAAAGAACGGCAGCAGGCCGAGCTTGTATTCTACCGCCGCCGGCAGCAGATCCTTTTCGATCTCGCGCACCACCAGGCTGTATTCGTCCTGGCACGACACGAACCGGCTGACATTCATGGCGCGCGCGGTGAGTTCGGCCTCGGCGAGGCGCCATGCCGGGAAATTCGAATTGCCGATGTAGCGCACCTTGCCCTGCCGTATCAGGTCGTCCAGCGCCCGCAGGGTTTCCTCGATCGGCGTCAGGGGATCGTAATCGTGCTGCTGGTAGAGATCGATATAGTCGGTCTTCAGCCTGACCAGGCTGGCCTCGACCGCCGACATGATGTAGCGGCGCGACGCCCCCTGCTTGGTGCCGTCGCCGCTCATCGGCTTGGAATATTTCGTCGCCAGCACGATGTCCTTGCGGCGGTCGCCGAGCACCTGGCCCAGCACGGTCTCGGAGCCGCCCATCCCCGCATAGATGTCGGCGGTGTCGAACAGCGTCACGCCGAGGTCGATCGCCTTGTGAATCACCTTGCGCGAGGTTTCGAGATCGATGCGCTGGCCGAAATTGTTGCAGCCGAGGCCGACGGCGGAGACGCGCAGGCCAGAGCCGCCGAGATTGCGAATTTGCATGGATCGTTCCCTTGGGAATGAATGCGAGACGGGATCATATTGTGGCCCGCGCGCCATCACGCCGCAAGGCGCGGGCGATTCAATCGGAATGGAAAAGGGTCGAATCAGGCTGGTTGCGGTGTCTCGGGCGCCGGCGCCGATACCGGTCGCGGCGGCGGCGCAGGACGCAGCGCTGCCGCCGTCATCCGCCGCACCGATTGTTCGGAGGCGCGTGCAATCGCCTTGCGGTCCGCGCTCATGTCGTAGGCGATGGCCTCGCCCCAGCTCACCGTGACATCGACGGCTCCCGACGACAGCAATTGAAGCAGATGCGGGACGAGATCGGCATCGCCGTACCACGCCACGCGCTCGCGCATGGCCCGGCCCATCGGCAGCCCGCCGAAGCCGACATAGGCCAGCGACATCGGCTGCACGGTGACATGGCTGTGGTGCGTCGAGTTGCCGAGCGCGTGATGGACCGCGCCGACCAGCGCGGAGCGGAATGGCAGCACGCGCATGCCGTCGCTCGAGGTGCCCTCGGCGAACAGCACCACCGCGTCGCCGCCCAGCAACCGGCCGGCGATTTCGCGGGTCGCCGCACCGGTCCGATGCCGCGCCTTGCGGTCGATGAAGATCGTGCGCTGCAATTTGGCGAGCCAGCCGAACAGCGGCCATCCCGCGACCTCGCTCTTGGCGACGAAAACCACCGGCGCCAGCGCGCCGACGACGCAGATGTCGAGCCACGACACATGGTTGGACAGGATCAGCATCGGGTTTGCCGTCGATCGCCGGCCGGTCTGGCGGATCCGCACCCCGATCAGCGCGCAGAGAATGCGATGGTACAGATGTGGAATGGTCCGTTGCAGCCGCAGGTCGAACGCGATGCCGATCAACTGAAACGGCAGCAGTGCAAGCGTCAGGATGACAAAGGCCAATGCGATGAATGTGACACGGATCATGAAGGCGGTTGCCCGGTCGAGTGAGCGGATGCGGAAGCGATGAGGTCGCCACGGTGATACGCAAATGCGATGCAGCGCCGGCCCAAAAAAATGCGGCCCCGGTCAGACGCGGCGACTGACGGGGACCGCTGGGGCGCGTGATCCGTGACGGGGGGGCCTGATCAAACGCAGGCGGAACCTAGCGTTGGTTTGTTACGCGCCAATGACAACGGGAGTTATCCACCGGCCGGATTTCACGTGCAGAAAGCGTTTGCGTGGCTATTCCGCGGCGCTTAACGGCCGGGGATGGCCGCGATCGCCGCCGTTGCGCAGCGACTGGTAGTAGCTCACTCTGGCGGGGTCGTCGGTATGACGGACGAGATCGGTTATCGGTGTGTAGCTCAACATTCGTCCGCCATCCGGCAATGCCGTGCAACTGAAACGCAGCACCTTGCCGTCCGCGAGGTTGATGTTGATCGGCGTCGAATCGCCTGCTCGCATCATCTCGGTGCGCTCCGCGATGAAGGCGCTCAATTCCTCCTCCGGCAGTTCATAGGCGCCGGTGTCGCGGCCGTGATACATCAGCGCGATGAAGGGCGGCTTGCTGTCGGCCTTCTGGTCCGGAAGCGAGAAATAATCGCGGAAGGCGCGGTTGATGAATTCCGCGCGGGTGTCGGAATCGAGCAGCACGATGCCGATATCGACCTGATCCAGCGCGGCCGACAGGCGCGCGGCGGTGGCGTAATGCCTGCGCTCCAGCGCGAACGCATCCATCAATCTTTTCCGCAGCAGGCCGGTGATCGCGGCCGTGCCGGCCGCGGTCATCGCCAGCAGCAACAGACGGGCCAGATCCGTTGCCTCGTAGCCAGGGGTGGCATGGTGGTTGAGGAAAAACAGCGCGGCACCGCCGACCGCCACGGCGGCGCTGGCCATGCCCGAGGCAAGGCCGCTGAACGAAGCCGCGAAGGCGACGATGCAGATGAACAGCGGTGCGGGGCTGGGAACGGTGACGAAATAGCGATCGACAACGATGGCGATCACCGTCGTCGCGATCGTCAGAACCGGACCGGAGATTGCGCGCCAGTCGAACTGCATATCGGTTCCCGTTCCTCCACGAGAGTTAGGACCGCAGCTTGCCGGATAGTTGCTTCATCCAATTGCTCGCTGCCGGCTTTTTTTGCGCAATCCTTAAGATGCCGTTAACCGAACCGACGCGGCTTTCCGATGTCTGTAATCAAATGATGTCGATTGCGGAGCGAGCCGGCGGCTACGCCATCACTTCGCAGCCGGCGATAGCTGCAGACTCCGGCCCGCGGCATTATCGCCAAACGGCCGGAACGCGTTTTCGCCGCGCGTTGCGGTCGCGATCAGGAATGACGCCGCCAGCAGGATCGCCACCGTCAGCGTCGCGGTAACAAGTACGACGGGTGCTTTCATCGTTGGCCGATCGCGATGAGGATCATCGCGCCTTGTCGCGCAAAAATTTCGCACAGGAATTTCGAAGGACCCGGAGAAATAATTCTGAGCTACGCCGGTATCGGCATCGCCATGCTGACCTTGATCGAAAACACCGTGAGGGTGACGATCAGGCACAGCGACAGCGAACCGATCGCGAGGGCGGTCGCGACGGCGTCGATCAGTCGGGACGAGGCAACGGGCGCAGAATGGCCTTCAAAGCCTCCGGCGCCGGACGACCGTATCATGGCCGAGTTCCTTCGTTGCGCGAGCAAATCACTCGCGACGCCGGAAATTCGCAGGAACCGCCGGCAATTTTGCGGCGAAGTCCCCCCGAAAATGGCAAAATGACGGCAAGGGTGGCGGTTATAGCCGCTATTCTCGCTGTTCAGGCCTCGGCGACGATTCCGGCGGGGTCGTCGACCGCAGCGTCCGGCCGCCAGTCCATGGTGACGAAACCGCGGGTCTGCTCGATCCGCCGCAACCAGGCGCGGATCGCGGGGAATGCCGCGAGGTCATAGTCACAGCGGTCGGCGACATGGGTGTAGCCGTAGAGCGCGATATCGGCGACCGTGAGCTGCCCTGTTGCGAAATATTCATGGGTCTTGAGGTGATTTTCCATCACCTGCAACGCGGCGTAACCGCGCTCCATCCAGTCCTCCAGCGCGTGGGTCTGCAGGTCGCGGCCACCCTTGACCAGCGACAGCCAGAAATACGCCGCACCGATGTTGGGCTCGAGCGCGTGCTGTTCGAAGAACATCCATTGCAGCGCCTCGGCGCGTTCGACCCGCGTTTCCGGGGCAAGCGAAGTGCCGCCGGCGACGTACCAGAGAATGGCGTTGGATTCGGCGAGGTAGCGTCCGTCCGCGACTTCGAGCAGCGGTACCTGTCCGCTGGGATTCATCGCAAGGAAATCGGGCGTACGACTCTCGCCACGCAGAATGTCGACCTCGATCGCGCGATAGGGTGCGTTGAGCAATGCCAGCGCAAGGCGGACCTTGTAGCTGTTGCCGGAACGTTGCATCGAATAGAGCTTGTACATTCGGATCAGTTCGACCGGTGAGACGCGCCGCGCGAGATCGTCTCGTCACAACGCAACGCGGCTAAACAATGATGCCGATGCCGGTGCGTCGCAAGGCCCGGAATATGGAAAAGGTCAAAAACTTCTGCCGCACTGCAACCGCGCAGCACGCTATTCCAGCGCAAAAGCATCACGCGATTGAGAGCAGGATGTCAGGCGGATTCAAAATCTCGCGAGAGTGCCGACATGGCCGGCTGCGCCGGCGCTTCGGGTACGATCGAGGGCGGATCGTCGATAGCCGCGACCTGTTCGGCATGAGTATCGGAAGCAGCATCGAGTAGCCGCGCGACGGCGACCCAGCACGCCGCTGCAATCAGGATTCCGGCGATGACGTCGACAACGTAATGGCTTCCATAGGCCGGTGTGGCGATCACCAGCAGGATGTTGAGGCCAAGCGCAAACCAGCGCACGCCCTTTACAGGCCAGAGTGCTACGGGGAACAACACGGCGAGCGCCGCATGCAGACTTGGAAATGTTATGATTCCTTCGGATCGTATTCCGAAGACAGTTTGCAGCGTGCCGTCGCGCAGTGCAAGAAACACCGGCCAGCTGGTTGATGAGGCCGGCAAGAAACCGTTGGCGCTCGCCGGCTGGATGTCGAGGAAGAGCCACGGCCCGGCTGCCGGACCGACCGCGGAGATGGCGATGATGATGAGGGTGGTTGCGACAAAGGCGGCGATGAACGAACTCAGTCTTGTGAGTTGACCGGCTACTCCAAGCGCCAGCACGGTCGTCAATGTCTGCAACGCGAAGCTGGAATAGGCCAACGATAGAACAAGCTGCAGTCCGGGATGCAGCGAGACGAAGGTCATGAGCTGCGCCCAGTCAACGCCCATCTGGCGATCGATGGCTTCCAGCGCCGCGTCCTGCAAGGGAAAGCCGGCAGTAGCTGCGATATACGACAATGGCGCGCCGACCGCAGCGAAGCCGATGATATGCGCCGTGCTCGAGAGGATTGCGCCGAGCCGCCGGTCACGGCGGACGGATCGATAGAACCAGCCGCCGGCGGCGAGCAACGCGGTCACGGCCCCCGGGATCAGGAACGAGCGTAAATCGAGTTCAAAAGGGCCGAGCAGGGCGAAGCCCATGACCGCCATCGCGATGACGCCGATCATGATCCAGACCGCGGCGTCGACGCGCTGGTGATGGTCGTGACCGGATTTCATCGTTCGGGGTTCCCGTGGGCTTGGCGGGGAATACCCAACCCATAGCAATGCGACCTTTTCGGAACCGTTAATCGGCGGCCGCTGGAAGGCCGTGTCGGATTTGCGAGGAATCGGTCCAAGGAATTGGTCAAAGGCCCTCCATCGATGCTCGCAACAATCGTACCCAACGGGTTCATGCCCGCTTAGAAACGCCAAGAAAACTCCTCTTTTTTGAACAATTCGTGCAAGCTGCTGGAACCTTCTTGCGATGCGGCGGGGCGCGCTTTAGGGTGCGGCGATCCCATCAGAAAGAGTCGTGGATTGCCAATTCACGACGCCTGCAAGGAGATGATGATGCCGTTCCTGTCCGCTGCGCTCGACCGTGTGAAGCCGTCCGCGACCATCGCGGTAACGGATAAAGCGCGCGTGCTCAAAGCGGCGGGCCGCAACGTCATCGGCCTCGGCGCCGGGGAACCCGATTTCGACACCCCCGCCAATATCAAGCTGGCGGCTATCCATGCCATCGAGGCCGGCAAGACCAAGTACACTGCGGTGGACGGCATTCCCGAGCTGAAGGAGGCGATCGCGGCCAAATTCCAGCGCGAGAACGGCCTGACCTACAAGCCGAACCAGATCATTGTCGGGACCGGCGGCAAGCAGGTGCTCTACAATGCGCTGATGGCCACCATCAATCCCGGTGACGAGGTCATTATCCCCGCGCCCTATTGGGTGAGCTATCCGGAAATGGTGGCGCTGGCCGGCGGCGAACCGGTGCCGGTGGTGTGCACGGCGGCGGACGGCTTCAAGCTGCAGCCCGATGCGCTGGAAAAGGCGATCACGCCGAAGACCAAATGGATCATCCTTTGCTCGCCGTCGAACCCGACCGGCGCCGCCTATTCGCGCGCTGAGCTGAAGGCGATCACCGACGTGCTGGTGAAGCATCCGCAGGTCTGGGTCATGACCGACGATATGTACGAGCATCTGGTCTATGATGACTTTGTCTTCACCACGCCGGCGCAGGTCGAGCCGAAACTGTACGACCGCACGCTGACGGTGAACGGGGTGTCGAAAGCCTATTGCATGACCGGCTGGCGCATCGGTTATGCCGGCGGCCCCGCCGAGCTGATCAAGGCGATGGCGACGATCCAGTCGCAGTCGACCTCGAACCCGTCCTCGATTTCGCAATGGGCGGCGGTCGAAGCCCTCAACGGTCCGCAGGACTTCATCCCGGTGAACAACAAGATCTTCAAGGAGCGCCGCGATCTCGTGGTGTCGATGCTCAACCAGGCCAAGGGCATCGACTGCCCGCGGCCCGAGGGGGCGTTCTATGTCTATCCATCCTGCGCCGGCACCATCGGCAAGACGTCGCCGTCGGGCAAGGTGCTCGGCAACGACGAGGACTTTGTCACGGAGCTTTTGGAAACCGAGGGCGTCGCGGTGGTGCAGGGTTCGGCGTTCGGGCTTGGCCCGGCGTTTCGCATTTCCTACGCGACCAAGACCTCCGATCTCGAGGACGCCTGCAAACGCATCCAGCGATTCTGCGGCAATTTGAGATAGTCAGATCGTTTCGCCGCGCGGCTGAGCCTGCGCAAATTGTTAACCGAAAAGGCCCGCGTCAGCGGGCCTTTTTTGGTTGAGGCGCGATCGGCGCGCCGCAAATGTGGCACAGCCGCCGATGTTGTGGCATAGAGAAAACCGCGCCCGGGGCCACGCGCGCTCACGCCTCTCTTCTCTCTCTTGTCGCATCACATTCATCAGCCGGAGATTTTTTCATGCGCCGCTCATCCATCCTTGCCGGGGTCGCCGTCACTCTGCTTGTCGCATCCTTCACCGGCGCCCATGCGCAGGCGCCGTTGAATCGGGTGCAGGTCGGCGTGCTCGAATGCCGCGGCGGCGCCAGCATCGGCTTCATCGTCGGCTCGGTCACCCATCTCGGTTGCGTGCTGCGCGTCGAGGGCATGCCGGAGGACCGCTATGTCGCGACCATCCGCAAGGTCGGCATCGATATTGGCATCACCGAGGAATCGGCGCTGGCCTGGGGCGTGTACGCGCCGGTCGCCCGACTCGGGCCCGGCGACCTTTCGGGTAACTACGCCGGCGCACAGGGCAGCGCTGCGGTCGGCGTCGGGGCAGGCGGCAATGTGCTGGTCGGCGGGTCGAACAATTCGATCGCGCTGCAGCCCCTGAGCCTGCAGGGCCAGGTCGGCCTCGCTGTCGCGGCCGGGCTGGAAAGCCTGGAACTTCGGCCGGGCAGGTAAGGTTGGTTCCCCGGATGCTGCGCAGCGCCATCAGCGCGTTCACGCGCGTCTTCGACGCGCTATGGCGGTGCGCTTGCTGATCCGGGGTCAACACCAAACACTTTGCGCGTTCATGGGTCCCGGCTCTGCGGTGCATCGTGACCGGGCGATGCGCCACATCTCCGGGAGAACGCCGCACCGCGTCCGGGACACGATGCCTTTCAGCGACGTTTTTCCGGCTTGCCAAAACGCCGATGTAGGGGGACCATCCAGCTGCCGACCCAATCAAGGGCCGAGCTCCAGATGAGGAGGCGGCGATGGGACAAGACGTCAGAAGTCCCCGCGGTCCACGGTGCATCGCACTGGTGGGCCCATTCCAAAGCGGTAAAACCACACTTCTTGAAGCAATATTGGCGCGCACCGGCGCCATTCCCCGCGCCGGCAGCGTCGATGCGGGAACTTCGGTCGGCGATGCCAGCGCCGAGGCCCGCCATCACAAGATGGGCGTCGGCCTCACCGCCGCCACCACCAGCTTCATGGGCGAGAGCTACACTTTTATCGATTGCCCGGGCTCGATCGAATTCGCGCATGACATGCGCGCGGCGATTCCCGCGGTCGATGCCGCGGTTGTGGTCTGCGAGGCCGACGAAAAGAAGCTGCCGCAGCTTCAGATTATCCTGCGCGAACTCGAGGATCTCGGCATCCCGCGCTTCCTGTTTCTCAACAAGATCGATCGCGCCAACAAGCGCATCCGCGAGACGCTCGCGACCTTGCAGCCGGCATCGCGGATTCCGCTGGTGCTGCGGCAGATCCCGATCTGGAACGGCGACCTGATCGCGGGCTTCGTCGATCTGGCGCTGGAACGCGCCTTTGTCTATCGCGAGCACAAGGCTTCCGAAGTCGTGACGCTCGAAGGCGGCGACCTCGACCGCGAGAAGGAAGCCCGGTTCTCGATGCTGGAAAAGCTCGCCGATCATGACGACGCGCTGATGGAGCAATTGCTCGAGGATATTCCGCCGCCGCGCGATGCGGTGTTTGACGATCTGGCCCGCGAATTGCGCGAAGGGCTGATCTGTCCGGTGCTGCTCGGCTCGGCTGCCCGCGAGAACGGCGTGCTGCGCCTGATGAAGGCGCTGCGGCATGAAGCGCCCGGCGTGGAAGCGACCGCCAGGCGTCTCGGCGCGTCTTCGGCGAAGGATGCGCTGGCCTATGTGTTCAAGACCCTGCATCTGCAGCACGGCGGCAAGCTGTCGCTGACGCGCGTGCTGGCCGGGCGTCTGGAGGATGGCGCGACGCTGCAATCGTCATCCGGCGAGACCGGGCGGGTATCGGGAATCCTGGCGGTGAGCGGCGCGCACGAGACCAAGCGCGCCGCCGCCGAAGCCGGCGACATGGTGGCGCTCGGCAAGCTCGATGCCATCAAGACCGGCGACACGCTGTCGAGCGGCAAGACCGCGCCCGCAGCGCTGGTGAGCATCGAACCGTCGCCGCCGGTACTGGCGCTGGCGCTGGCGGCAACCGACCGCAAGGACGACGTGAAACTCGGCCAGGCGCTGCTGCGGCTGAACGAGGAAGATCCGTCGCTGTCGATGATCCACAACGCGCAAACCCACGACATCGTGCTGTGGGGGCAGGGCGAGATGCATTTGCGGGTGGCGCTGGAGCGGCTGCGCGATCGCTTCGGCGTCAACGTCAAGTCGCAGGCGCCGACGATCGGCTATCAGGAAACCATCCGCAAATCGATCACCCAGCGCGGCCGGCACAAGAAGCAATCCGGCGGTCACGGCCAGTTCGGCGACGTGGTGCTGGAGATCAAGCCGATGCCGCGCGGTGGCGGTTTCGAGTTTATTGAGAAGGTGGTCGGCGGCGCGGTGCCGCGAAATTATATCGGCGCGGTGGAAGAGGGCGTGGTCGACGGACTGACGCGCGGGCCGCTCGGTTTTCCCGTCATCGATGTGCAGGTGACGCTGACCGACGGCTCGTATCACAGCGTGGACTCCTCCGACCTCGCGTTTCGAACCGCGGCGCGGATCGGCGTCAGCGAAGCGCTGCCGCAGTGCCAGCCGGTGCTGCTGGAGCCGATCCATGTGGTGGAGATCGTCTGTCCGACCGACGCAACCGCGAAGATCAACGCCATCCTGTCGGGGCGGCGCGGGCAGATTCTCGGCTTCGATACCCGCGAGGGCTGGACCGGATGGGACCGCGTCCGCGCCATGATGCCGGAAGCCGAGATCGGCGAGTTGATCGTGGAGCTGCGCTCGGCAACCGCCGGCGCCGGCAGTTTCACACGGGCTTTCGATCGCATGGCCGAAGTCACCGGCCGCGCCGCCGACCAGATCATCGCCGCGCACCGCGTCGCGGCGTAGCTTCGTCCTTGACCGGCTTTTCGAATGCGTTGTCCCCGTTGGACGACGCATTCTCTTGGAGCGCGCGCAGCCGCCGCCGCGCCGGACGTTCTCGCCGCGGGCTAAGTCTGCGCGCGACTGCGTTTCGGGGGAGGCGGCCGCTGGGCTGAGCCCCTGGTCCGGTATTGCGGCTGCGGCGCTGCCGTTGAGCGGGATCAGCGCGTTCTTGACACGGTCAGGCAGAAGATAAATGGATCGTCATGACCGGGCTATCCCGGCCATCCATGTCTTTGAAGCGTTGAAAAACAAGACTGGATGTTCGGCGACGCCGGATCCGGCCGCCGGGCATGACCAGGGAGGTTTGTTGTGAGCAAAGCCCGCGCCGCATGCCTGATCGGATGGCCGGCGGCGCATTCGCGTTCGCCGCTGATCCATCATTACTGGCTGCGCACATTGGGCATCGAGGGCGGCTACAATATCGAGGCGGTGCCGCCCGAAGGCTTCGCCGAGTTCGTGCTGCATCTGTCCGCGCACGGCTTTGTCGGCGCCAACGTCACCATTCCGCACAAGGAGCGCGCGCTGGCGCTATCGGCGCCGGACGCCCGCGCCCGCGCGGTCGGCGCGGCCAATACGCTGTGGTATGACGGCGGCGAGCTGCGCTCGACCAACACCGACATCGAAGGCTTTATCCATAATCTCGACGCCGCAGCACCCGGATGGGATGCCGCCGAGGAAGCGCTGGTGCTTGGCGCCGGCGGGTCGTCGCGCGCGGTGGTGTTCGGCCTGATCGAGCGCGGCATCAAGCGCGTGCATCTGGCCAACCGGACCATCGACCGCGCCCGCGCGCTCGCGGATCAATTCGGTGCCAGCGTTCATCCGGTGGCGTGGGACGCGATCGGCGATCTGCTGGTGGAGGCGGGACTGCTGGTCAACGCCACCTCGCTCGGGATGCACGGCCAGCCTGAGCTTGCGATCGATGTGAGCCGGCTGCCGTCGCAGGCCGTCGTCGCCGACCTCGTCTATGTGCCGCTGGAAACTGCGCTGCTCGCGGCGGCGCGGGCGCGGGGCTTAAGGACAGCCGACGGGCTCGGCATGCTGCTGCACCAGGCGGTGCGCGGCTTCGAGCTGTGGTTCGGCCAGCGCCCGCAGGTCACGCCCGAGCTTCGCGCGCTGGTCGAGGCCGATCTCGCCAAGGCTTGAGTCGGAGGATCGTTGAACGGTCGTTCCGGCACATGCGCCGTTGGCGCTAGCCGAATGATTTGCTGGTCGCTCGCAGCCGTCTCGCCAATACCCGCATCACCTTGAGCGCGAAGAATGGCGTTTGGCTGACCAGAAACAGAAACTGCTTTTCAGAAACCGGAACCAGTTCGACATCGGTGACGGCGACCGCTGTCGCGCTACGCGGCGCATCGTCGATCAACGCCATCTCGCCGAAAATACTGTTCGCGTTCAATTCGGCAAGGCTGCGATTGCCAAGGCGAATCCCGACCTGTCCACTCTTGACAATGAAGAGTCCGTCGGCCTTGTCGCCTTCCTGGAATATGACTGCCCCTGCTTTTACCGCTCGCGTTGCAATTCCGTCGCCGGCCAACAAGCCAAAATCGATATCATCCATCGCAAATTCATCCATCCACGTATGACGAAAATATATCGATTTTATTACACCCCGATATTACGGTTTGATGACAACGGATGCGATGAAGCTGGCCCCTCTCAAATCGCCAGCACGTGGTCGTCGATCTCGGCAATGGTGTTGACGCCGCACAGCCCCATGGTCACGCTGAGCTCGTTGGCGATGAGATCGATCGCCTTGGCGACGCCGGGACCGCCGTAGGCGCCGAGACCATGAATATAGGCCCGGCCGATCATGCAGGATTTGGCGCCGAGCGCGAGCGCCCGCATCACGTCCTGGCCCGAGCGAATGCCGCCATCGAACAGCACCTCGAGCTGCGAACCCACCGCATCGGCGATCTCCGGCAGCACCTCGATCGACGACGGCGCGCCGTCGAGCTGCCGGCCGCCATGGTTGGACACCACCAGCGCCTGGGCCCCGGTCTTTGCCGCTTCATTGGCGTCCTCGACATCGAGGATGCCCTTGAGGATCAGCTTGCCCGGCCAGATGCTGCGGATCCACTCGACATCCTTCCAGTTCAGCGAGGTGTCGAACTGGGTCGAGATCCAGGCTCCCAGCGAGGTGATATCGTCGGTGCCCTTGAGGTGACCGACAAGGTTGCCGAAGGTGCGGCGCTTGCCGCGCAGCACCCCGGAGACCCAGGCCGGCTTGGTCGCGAAATCGAAGAACTTCGACAGCGTCCATTCCGGCGGCACCGTCATGCCATTCTTGATATCGGCATGGCGCTGCCCGATCACCTGCAGGTCGACCGTCAGCACCAGCGCGCTGCATTTCGCGGCGATCGCGCGCTCGATCAGCGACTTGATGAAGCCGCGGTCCTTCATGACGTAGAGCTGGAACCAGAACGGCTTGTCGACATTGTTAGCGACATCCTCGATCGAGCAGATCGACATCGTGCTCAGCGTGTAGGGTATGCCGGCGGCCTGCGCGGCGCGACAGGCGTGAATTTCGCCATCGCCGAATTGCATGCCGGTCAGACCGATCGGCGCCAGGATCAGCGGCAGCGCGGCGGGCTCACCGAGAATTTTGGTCGAGAGATCGCGCTTCGACACATCGACCAGGATGCGCTGGCGGAACTTGATCTCTTGAAGATCGTCGCGATTGGCGCGCAGCGTTTCCTCGGCATAGGAGCCGCGATCGGCGTAATCGAAGAACGCCTTGGGCACCTGTCGCATATGGCGCTGCCGCAGATCCTCGATGCAGGTGATGTGTTTCATGGACGTTCCCGATCCTTCTTGTATTTGCCGCCTTGAGGTTTCATCTAGCATGCTTGGGCCCACCGCAAAATCGCTCTGCGGAACAGGTGCCGTTGCCAGCCAGGAGGGCTCCATGACCGGACCACGCTCCGACACCAAAGATGCCAAAGTTGCCGAGAAACGCCGGCTCGATGCGGCGCTGGAGGAGGGACTGGAAGAGACCTTTCCGGGTTCGGACCCGGTGAGCGTCACCCAGCCGGCGCCCTCGAAACCGGACCATTACGTCAAGCGCAAGGATTAGCGGTCGCCGCGCATCGGCACGAATTCTGGCATAAATTGTGTGTTAACAATACCTTAAGCGGAAAACGTCGAATCACCCGCCGGTAATGATTTATCATATTTTTTGAAGCCATTTTAGCGCCCAAGGCAGTATAACACCCGGCACGCTATGGTGGTGCGCGTTCGAGGCTTCTTGCCGGACGGTTTGAGAAACGGTTCGAGAATCCTGGGCGACGTTTGGGGGTTACATGAGCCGCAAATATTTCGGAACGGATGGGATTCGGGGCCTTGCCAATGGTCTGATCACGCCGGAACTGGCGCTCAAGGTCGGGCAGGCGGCCGGATTGGTGTTCCAGCGCGGCGACCATCGCCATCGCGTCGTGATCGGCAAGGACACCCGGCTGTCCGGCTACATGATCGAATACGCCATGGTGGCGGGCTTTACCTCGGTCGGCATGGATGTGCTGCTGCTCGGCCCGATGCCGACGCCGGCGGTGGCGATGCTGACCAAATCGATGCGCGCCGATCTCGGCGTGATGATTTCCGCCTCGCATAATTTGTTCGAGGACAACGGCATCAAGCTGTTCGGCCCGCAGGGTTTCAAACTGTCCGACGATGTCGAAAAGCAGATCGAGCAGTTGCTGGATGAATTGCTCGACAAGCGTCTGGCGCAGAGTGCCAGCCTCGGGCGTGCCCGCCGTATCGACGGCGTGCATGATCGCTACATCGAATTCGCCAAGCGCACGCTGCCGCGCGATCTCAGCCTCGACGGCTTGCGCGTGGTGGTCGATTGCGCCAACGGCGCGGCCTACAAGGTGGTGCCGGAAGCGCTGTGGGAGCTGGGCGCCGATGTGATTTCGATCGGTGTCGACCCGGACGGCTTCAACATCAACAAGGAATGCGGTTCCACCTCGCCGGAAGCGTTAAGCCGCAAGGTGCGCGAAATGCGCGCTGACATCGGCATCGCGCTCGACGGCGACGCCGACCGCGTCATCCTGGTCGATGAACGCGGACATCTGGTCGATGGCGACCAGTTGCTCGCGGTGATTGCGCAAAGCTGGAAGGAAGACGGCCGCCTCGCCAAGCCCGGCATCGTCGCGACCGTGATGTCGAATCTCGGGCTTGAGCGCTTCCTCGAAGGCCGCGGCATCGAACTCATACGCACGCCGGTCGGCGACCGTTATGTGCTGGAGCAGATGCTGAGCCGCGGCTACAATCTCGGCGGCGAGCCCTCCGGCCACATTATCCTGTCCGACTACGCCACCACCGGCGACGGTTTTGTCGCAGCATTGCAGGTGCTGGCGGTGGTGCAAAAGCTTCGCCGCCCGGTCTCGGAAGTCTGTCACCGCTTCGATCCGCTGCCGCAGATCCTGAAGAATGTGCGCTATCGCAGCGGCAAGCCGCTCGACCACGCCGATGTGAAATCGGCCATCGTTGACGGCGAAAAGCGGCTCAACGGCCATGGCCGGTTGCTGGTCCGCTCATCCGGAACCGAGCCGGTGATCCGGGTGATGGGCGAGGGCGATGACCGCATCCTGGTCGAGGAAGTGGTCGATCACATCGTTTCCGCGCTCGGCCACGCCGCCGCCGCCTGATCGTCGCGCGCCCAATCGCATCGCTGCCATTATCTATTGATGCTGGTGGACGCGGCGCGGCCATCGTAGGTAAGGCGTGTTCTCCCCCTTGCGAATCCCTGACGGAATCATGCCTTGAACAAGCCCGTTGTCGTTTCCGAAGAAGCGCCGGTCACCCCGGTGATCGTGCCGGACGTGACTTCCGATTCCGTCGCCAAGACTTCTGCTGCCAAGGCGGCGGCGGCGGGACCGGCCTACATCGTGCTGGGCGGCATCAGCTTCTCGCACTTCCTCAACGACACCATGCAGTCGCTGATTCCATCGGTCTATCCGATCTTCAAGGAGAGCTATGCGCTCGACTTCGCGCAGATCGGCCTGATCACGCTGGCGTTCCAGTTCACCGCGTCGCTGCTGCAGCCGGTGGTCGGACATTTCACCGACAGGAAGGCGCAGCCGTTCTCGCTCGCCGTCGGCATGGGATCGACGTTCTTTGGTTTGCTGCTGTTGAGCGTCGCGCACCGATATGGCGTCATCCTGGTCGCGGCGGCCCTGGTCGGGCTTGGGTCGGCGGTGTTCCATCCGGAGTTGGCGCGGATCGCGCGGCTCGCTTCGGGCGGCCGTTATGGTTTCGCACAATCGGTGTTTCAGGTCGGCGGCAATTTGGGAACGTCGATGGGTCCGCTGCTTGCAGCATTGATCGTGGTGCCGTTCGGCCAGCCCAGCATCGCGTGGTTTTCCTCGATTGCCTTTCTCGCGATCGTCATCCTGTGGCGGATCGGGTATTGGTACCGGCCGCAGATCGCAGCCAGAAAGTTTGCGGCGATCGAACCGCATCCGGATGCACCGGATTCGCGGCGGGTGAAGCTGGCGCTGGCGGTACTGGTGGCGCTGTTGTTCTCGAAGCAGCTCTACGTCTCGAGCCTGTCGAGCTATTACATCTTTTACCTGATCGACAAGTTCAGCGTCTCGACCCAGGCTGCGCAACTTTATCTCTTTCTCTTTCTCGCGGCCAACGCGGTGGGGGTCTTCTTCGGCGGCCCGCTGGGCGATCGCTTCGGCCGTAAATATGTCATCTGGTTTTCGATCCTCGGCGCGCTGCCGTTTACGCTGGCGCTGCCCTATGCCGGTTTGTACACGAGCGCGGTGCTGACCGTGGTGATCGGTCTTATTATCTCTTCGGCGACGTCGTCGATCATCGTGTTCGCGCAGGAATTGATGCCGCACCGGTTCGGGATGATCTCCGGCGTGTTCTTCGGCGTCGCGTTCGGCATCGGCGGCCTCGGCGCCGCCGTGCTCGGTGAGGTCGCCGACCATACCGGCATCGCGTTCGTCTATCAGGTCTGTGCGTTTCTGCCGGCGATCGGGTTGCTCGCGGTGTTCCTGCCGAAGATGCCGAAAACGGCGCACTGAATCGGCGGGCGGTCGCGGGGGTCTGCGTCGGTCACCCGCGCGTTTCATCAACACATTGTTAGCACTTGCGGCGGCTTTGCCATTTTTCGTGACGAAGTTGCATCGCTGATAAGCGGCGATGAGAGAAATCGAGAGAGATTATCAACCTTAAAAATTAGGGTTAAGCGCCGCTTAAGGATTTGGTGTCATCGTCCGGCTGTGAGATTTCAGATGTGAGGCCGCATTGCCTGCCTCACCGGCCAAAAGGACGAAGCCAATGCGTAGCGTTAAGATATCTCGTCG
This sequence comes from uncultured Pseudomonadota bacterium, assembly GCA_963727225.1. GTDB lineage: Bacteria > Pseudomonadota > Alphaproteobacteria > Rhizobiales > Xanthobacteraceae > Bradyrhizobium. The sequence continues at coordinate 379,408 of CAVSFN010000020.1, forward strand.
CCGCCGGAGCGGCATCCCTGCTCTCGTCGGCGGCGTTCGCGGCCGACATGCCGATCATGCCGCCCCCGATGCCATATGCCCCGCCACCTGTCGAAGACTTCGGCGGATGGTATCTGCGTGGCGATATCGGTTTCAGCAATCAGAACGTGAAGAGCGTTCGCGATACCAACAGCGCTGCCTATGACAATGTGGCCGTCTCCTCGACCGGCAGTTTTGACAGCGCCGGAATTTACGGCGGCGGCGTCGGTTATCGGTTCAACAATTGGTTCAGGGCGGATGTCACCGGTGAATACCGTGGCAAGTCCAATTTCACGGGCCTCGATGTCATCACCGGCACCGGTCCGTTCACTGGTTTTGTCGGGACCGACGCCTATGGCGCGACCAAGTCGGAACTTCTCTTTCTCGCCAACGCTTATGTCGATCTCGGTACCTGGTATTGCATAACGCCGTTCGTCGGCGCCGGTGTCGGTACGGCGCGGGTATCGATCGCGAATTTCACGGACACCGGCGACTTCATCAACGGTGGCGTTCAGAATCACAGCTTCAATTCTGCTGGCACGGGCTCGGAGTGGAATTTCGCCTGGGCGCTGCACGCGGGTCTTGCCTACAAGATCAGTCCGGGACTTACGCTCGAACTCGCCTATAGCTATGTCAACCTCGGTAACGGCATAACCGGCGCGACGAACTCGTTCGATCAAGTGACCAACACGACGCACGCTGCCTTCTCGTACAACAACATCACTTCGAACGATGTGAAAATAGGCTTGCGCTGGGATCTCAGCGCGCCGCCGGTCTATATGCCCCCGCCATTGGTCACCAAGGGCTGATCGGGTCTCATTCTCTTAACGTCTGCTAACGGCGCGGGATTCCCGCGCCGTTTTATTTTGCGTCGAGCGCTCCCGCACCACAAGCCTTCGCCGGAAAACGCCCCAGCTGCGCGCCCTCGACAACGATTGGTTAAGGTTAACAGGCGATGATCAGCACAAGTCCAGAGCGTTCGATGGGAGTGCTGCGATGCGTAGACTTTTGCTGGCGGTGATGATGTTCGGAACGGCGGCCGGCGCGCAGGCGGCCGACATGCCCGATTTTCTTCGCGGCTCGCTGCTGCCGTACACGCCTTCACCGACCGTCAACTGGCAGGGATTTTACGTCGGCGCCCAGGGCGCGGTCGGCGAGTCCGACATGAATTTCACCGGTGCGACGCAAAGCGTCGTGGCCAAGCTACTTGCCGATACAGCCGAGGAGCAAGCAGCCTCGGTCTCAACGTGGCCGCTGGGAGGCAAAGTTTCGACTCGCGGTACCGGCTTCGGCGGTTTTGCCGGTTACAACAGTCAATGGGACAGCGTCGTTTTAGGCCTTGAGTTCAGCTATCTGCATGGCAAGTTTGGCGGCACGCAATCCGACAGCATGACTCGCGCCTTCGTCGACGGCCTGGGCAGCTCCGACGTGGTAACGAATGCGTCCAGCGCGTCGATCGCGATTTCGGACATGGGGACATTTCGCGCTCGCGCCGGTTACGCGGTCGGATCGTTCCTGCCCTATATGTTCGGCGGGGTAGCACTGGGCCAGGCCGATATCGTCAGGACCGCCACTATCAGCGGGACTCAGAACGGTTTTCCCTTCACACCCCTTACCGCGACGGTCGGGCAATACAGCCACCTGATCTACGGTTATTCCGGCGGCGTAGGTGTCGACATGATGCTGGTATCATGCCTGTTTCTGCGGGCGGAATGGGAATACATTCGTTTCACCTCGGCGATCGACACCGATGTCAACACCTTCCGCGTCGGTCTCGGCTACAAATTCTGATCGCTGATCCAGGATCTCGCCCAAACCCGTTGACATGGCGGAGTTCGCCTGCTGCTCTGTCGCCGTTCCCAGAACGGCGGTGGCCGGCCATGAAAATCTACGGCGACACCAATTCGGGCAATTGCCTGAAAGTGAAATGGGTCAGCGACGCCCTCGCGCTGCCTTACACCTGGATCGACGTCGACACGCGGAAGCGTGAGACGCGCACCACGCCATTTCTCAAAATGAACAGCGCCGGGCAGGTGCCCGTGATCGAATTCGACGACGGCCGCGTGCTGGCGGAATCCAACGCCATCATCCGCTATCTTGCCCGCGGCAGCGATCTCATCCCCGCGGACGCCTTTGCCGCGGCAAAGATGGACGAATGGCTGTTCTGGGAGCAATACAGCCACGAGCCCTATGTCGCGGTCTGCCGCTTCCAGATGGTCTATCTCGGCAAGCCGGCGTCCGACCTCGATCCGGACAAGATCAAGCGTGGCTATGTGGCGCTGGCGCGGATGGAACAGCAGCTTGCCGCGACGCGATTCCTGGTCGGCGATGCCGTCTCGCTCGCCGACGTCTCGCTGCTGGCCTATACGAGGCTGGCACATGAAGGCGGCTTTCACCTCGACGGTTATGCCGCCGTGCGGCGCTGGATCGGCGAGACCGAACGGTCTCTCGGGCTGGCACCGGCGCGTTGAGACGGATTTTCGGGATTTCATCCAGGTCATGTTGCGATGACATTTCGATTTGATGACCGGCCGGGTTCGCTGTCACAAAGCGGGCCACCGTTGCGACCATTGCGAAACGCGTTTTGCGGTTCGTTCCGGTTAACGTGCGATAAACTACTCAGGCCTTCGTAATTTTTTTCCCGGAGCGATCCATGACAGGGTGGCGTATCCCGTGGGCTCGGGCGGCTTGGGGATTGCCAATGAAAAATTATTCGATTGTCAGGATCGGCAACGAGTATGTCGTGCAGGCGGACGAAAAAAGCGTCCTGAAAATTGCCAGCAGGCGACGAGCCGCCAGGCTTGTCACCGATGCGACAGAACTAATGGATTCGCAGCCGGCCGCGCCATTGTCGGCGGACGTTGACGCCGAATCATCAATCGACCGTGATCCCCGGGTCATACCTGATCCCCCGGGATCATACCTGATCCCGGGTCGCGCCTGATCCTTCCGAAGCTCCTTGACGCTGCAAGACGATTCCCTTATGCACCGCGGCGGGACACCTCCCCCCAACGGGAGGCTTGCTATCTGGAAGGATAGATCATGACTGCAGCGAAGCCCGCTTTGCGGCCCGACGTGCCGCATTTTTCGTCCGGCCCCTGTGCCAAGCGCCCCGGCTGGAACGCCCAATCTCTCAAAGACGCCGCCCTTGGTCGTTCGCACCGCGCGAAAATCGGCAAGGCCAAGCTCAAGCTCGCGATCGAGTTGACACGCGAGGTGCTTGAAGTGCCTGCCGGCTACAGGATCGGCATTGTGCCGGCATCCGATACCGGCGCGGTCGAAATGGCGCTGTGGTCGCTGCTGGGTGCGCGCCCGGTGACCACGATCGCCTGGGAATCCTTCGGCGAAGGCTGGGTCAGCGATATCGTCAAGGAATTGAAGCTGAAGGACGTCACCCGGCTGCATGCCGGCTATGGCGAAATTCCCGATCTGAGCAAGGCCGATCCCGCCTCAGACATTGTCTTTACCTGGAACGGCACCACGTCGGGTGTGCGCGTCCCCAATGCCGACTGGATCAGCGCGACGCGCGAAGGCCTGACGATCTGCGACGCAACCTCGGCGGCGTTTGCGCAGAAGCTCGACTGGGCCAAGCTCGATGTGGTGACCTTCTCCTGGCAAAAGGCGCTGGGTGGCGAGGCCGCGCACGGCATGCTGGTGCTTAGTCCGCGCGCGGTGGCGCGGCTCGAAAGCTATACGCCGGCCTGGCCGTTGCCGAAGATCTTCCGCATGACCAAGGGCGGCAAGCTCAACGAGGGTATCTTCGAGGGCGAGACCATCAACACCCCGTCGATGCTGTGCGTCGAGGATTATCTCGACGCCCTGCACTGGGCGAAGTCGGTCGGCGGCCTCAAGGCCCTGATTTCACGCGCCGACGCCAACACCAAGGTGCTCGCCGACTGGAAGGCGAGAACGCCGTGGATCGATTTTTTGGCCGGTGATCCGGCGATCCGCTCCAATACCTCGGTGTGTTTGAAGGTGGTCGATCCGGCCATCATCTCGCTGACGCCGGATGCGCAGGCGGATTTCGCCAAGAAGCTGGTCGCATTGGTCGAGAAGGAGGGCGCGGGCTACGACTTCGCGCACTACCGTGACGCGCCGGCGGGTCTGCGTATCTGGTGCGGCGCGACCGTCGAAGCCAAGGATGTCGCGCTGCTGACGCAGTGGATCGACTGGGCGTTCGCCGAGACCAAATCGACGCTCGCCAAGGCAGCGTAAGTTTATCGCCATCGTCGTCCCGGGCAAGCGGTCCTTCGCCGCGCGACCCGGGACCCATAACCACCGTCAGGGAGTATGGGTCCCGGCGCTACGGCCGGGACGACGTAACCATTTTTCACAGGAAAATCGCCATGTCCAAACCCAAAGTTCTCATTTCCGACGCGTTGTCGCCCGCCGCCGTGCAGATCTTCAGGGATCGCGGCATCGAGGTGGATTTCCAGCCCAACCTCGGCAAGGACAAGGACAAGCTCGCGGAGATCATCGGCAATTATGACGGCCTCGCGATCCGCTCCGCCACCAAGGCGACCGCCAAGATCATCGAGAAGGCGACGCGGCTGAAGGTGATCGGCCGCGCCGGGATCGGCGTCGACAATGTGGAGATACCGGCCGCCACGGCCAAGGGTATCATCGTGATGAACACGCCGTTCGGCAATTCGATCACCACCGCCGAACATGCGGTCACCCTGATGCTGGCGCTGGCGCGCGAGATTCCGCAGGCCGATGCGTCGACCCAGGCCGGCAAGTGGGAGAAGAACCGCTTCATGGGGGTCGAGATCACCGGCAAGACCCTGGGCGTGATCGGTTGCGGCAATATCGGTTCGATCGTCGCCGATCGCGCGCTCGGCCTGCGCATGAAGGTGATCGCGTTCGACCCGTTCCTGTCGCCGGAACGCGCCCAGGACATCGGCGTCGAGAAGGTCGAGCTTGAAGATCTGTTCAAGCGCGCCGATTTCATCACCCTGCATACGCCGCTGACCGAGAAGACCAGGAACATCATCGATGCGGCGGCGCTGGCCAGGATGAAGAAGGGCGTGCGCATCATCAATTGCGCGCGGGGCGGCCTGGTCGACGAGCAGGCGCTGGTCGATGCGCTGAATTCCAAGCATGTCGCGGGTGCGGCGTTCGACGTGTTCGTCGAGGAGCCGGCCACGTCCAACGTGCTGTTCGGCCATCCGAACGTGATCTGCACGCCGCATCTGGGCGCCGCCACCACCGAAGCGCAGGAGAACGTCGCCCTTCAGGTTGCCGAGCAGATGTCGGACTATCTCCTGACCGGCGCGATCTCCAACGCGGTGAATTTTCCGTCGATTACCGCCGAAGAGGCGCCCAAACTGAAGCCGTTCATCGAGTTGGCCGAAAAGCTCGGCTCGTTCGCCGGGCAGCTCACCGAGAGCGGCATTGCCAAGGTGCAGATCACCTATGAGGGTCACGTCGCCGAAATGAAGATCAAGGCGCTGACCTCGGCGGCGCTGTCGGGCCTGCTGCGGCCCATGCTGGGAGACGTCAACGTCGTCTCGGCGCCGGTCGTCGCCAAGGAGCGCGGCATGGTGGTCGATGAGGTCGTGCGCGCGGCGCAGAGCGACTACGAAAGCCTGATTACGGTCACCGTCACCACCGAGCGGCAGGTGCGTTCGGTTTCCGGCACGGTCTATGCCGACGGCAAGCCGCGGCTGGTCGATATCAAGGGTATCCGCGTCGACGCTGAATTTGGAAAATCGATGATCTATGTCACCAATGAGGACAAGCCTGGATTTATCGGCCAATTCGCAGGCCTGCTCGGCGACGCCAAAATCAACATCGCGACCTTCCATCTCGGCCGCAACAAGCAGGGCGGCGACGCCATCGCGCTGGTCGAGGTCGACGGCGCGGTGCCGGCGGAAGTGCTCGCCAAGGTGCAGGCGCTGCCGCAGGTCAAGCAGGCCAAGGCCTTGGTGTTCTGAAAGGCTGTGGTGTTTTAGCGGGCTTTGGCATTTTGAAAGGCCTTGCTGCTTCAAAGCTCAGGCATTTCAAGCCAGCACTTTTGCAGTGCTGGTTTTTTCAGCAATCGGATGCACGCAATTCAAGCGGGAGATCGCGTCGGCCGGTGCGCCTTCGTAAGAAAGTCCTAAGGGATTGTTACCATATTGGGAATCGACTTACCTCGCCGATCGCGCGCCCCCATATGCACATCCCGGAGACCTTGCCGTGAAGCTGAACAATCTGACGATTACCCCGAAACTCGGAATCCTGTTGGGGGTGACTTTGTTCGGCCTCTGTATCGCTGGCGCGCTCGCGGGCTATCTGATGCAGCGTGAGATGTTCAATGCCCGGCTTGACCAGGTCCGCTCCATCGTCGACGTCGCCCGCAATATGGCGATCGGGTTGCAGAAGCAGGTGGAAGCGGGGCAGCTCACCAAGGAAGCCGCTTTGGCCGAATTCGGCCGCCGCGCCAACACCATGACCTATGACAACGGCGCCGGCTATCTGTTCGGTTCGACCTATGACGGCATTACGGTACTGTCGCCCGATCCCAAGCAGATCGGCACCAATCGCATGGATATGGTGGTCAATGGCCGGATGCTCTCGCGCGAATTGCTCGATGGCGTCAAGGCCAAGGGCGAGGTCGTGCTGACGTATGAATATGTCAGACCCGGCGAGGAAAAGCTGGCTCGCAAGATCAGCTACGCCACCGCCGTACCGGGCTGGAACATGTTTATCGGAACCGGAGCCTATCTCGACGATCTCGACGCCAAACTGAAACCGGTGATCTGGGCGCTCGGTCTGGCGATTCTCGCTATTGCCGTGATCTCCGGCGGCATCGCCTGGCAGATCGGCCGCAGCATCAGCCGCCCGCTCGACCAACTCGGCGCCCGCATGCGGGGGCTGGCCGATGGCGCGCTGGACGCGGACATTCCCGGGATCGAACGCGGCGACGAGGTCGGCGCGATGGCCGCAACCGTTCAGATATTCAAGGACAATGCCTTGCGCATCCGCGGGCTCGAAAAGGTCGAGGCGGAGACGCAACAGCGCGTCGCGGCCGAGCGGCGCGCGGCCATGGAGAACATCGCCGACGATTTCGAACGCAGCGTCAAGGGCATCGTCAGTTCGGTGGCAACCGCGGCGGCTGGAATGCAGACCACCGCGCAATCCATGACTGCGACCGCGAGCGACGCCAGCGCGCGCGCCGCAACCGTCGGGGCTGCGTCCGACAGCGCCTCGAACAATGTTGGAACCGTCGCGGCGGCCGCGGAAGAGCTTTCCAGCTCGGTCGCCGAAATCTCCCGGCAGGTGACGCAATCGAGCAAGATCGCCAGCCAGGCGGTCGGGGATGCCGAGCGCACCAATGCCACCGTCAAGGTATTGTCGACCGGAGCCGAGAAGATCGGCGAGGTGGTCAAGTTGATCCACAGCATCGCCGCCCAAACCAACCTGCTGGCGCTCAATGCCACCATCGAAGCGGCGCGCGCCGGCAAATCCGGCCGCGGCTTTGCCGTCGTTGCCTCCGAAGTGAAGGCGCTTGCCAATCAGACCGCCAAGGCTACCGAGGAAATCGCGACGCAAGTCTCCGCCATGCAGTCGTCTACCAGCGAGGCGGTTCTGTCGATCGGCGGCATCACCGAAACGATCGCGCAGATGAGCGAGATCACCACCAGCATTGCCGCTTCGGTCCAGCAGCAGGGTGAAGCGACCCGCGAGATCGCGCGCAACATTCAGTCGGCCGCGGCCGGATCGAGCGAGATCAGCGCCCACATCGGCGGCGTGACCACGGCGGCAGCCGCAACCGGCCTTGCCGCCTCGGATGTACTCTCCAACGCGCGCGAACTCGACAACCAGTCGAGCATGTTGCGTCATGCGGTCGACGAGTTTCTGACCAAGGTCCGCGCGGCGTAGGGCGATCCAGAAGGGCCCGTGGCTTGAATCGATCGGCCGTTTTGGGCTCGGTTCTTAAATCAATGCAAACTGCTGAAGTCTTAACCGTTCCGATTGTATCGGAACGGAGGCTTTGTTTCTTCGGCGCCGCTTTTTTGGAAGCAGGCGCGCCGCGTCCGGCCTCGGCCGCGCCTTACTGAAACCTCAATCGAACCAGCTTCTTTGCCATGACGTCTCATTCACTCGGGGCGGTATGCCCTTAACTGGGGCGCCAGGCCTTTCCGCGCGTCTGGTCTGGACCAGCCTGGATTTTGCCGACGACGCGCCGAGACTTTGCGGGAGAGAAATCATGCATATTGTTGCGGGACGCCTGGTAACGACCAGTCTCGTCGTTTTTGCAAGCTTTGCCGCGATCCAAGCCAAGGCGGCCAATGTAGAAGCGACATCGGCGGTCGATGCCGTCACCGTCTATCCCGATGGCGCCAGCATCACGCGCGCCATCATGGTCGAGATTCCCGGCGGTGATAATACGGTTGTGGTCAAGGATTTCCCGCTGGCGCTCGATCCGCTCTCGCTTCGGGTGGAGGGCGAGGCGGACACGAAGGTTACCATAGGGGCGATCGATACGCGGCCACCCCGCGCAGCGCCTCCCGTCAATCTACCTGAACTCGACAAGCGCATCGAGGCGTTAAAGGACGAGCGCGCCGACCTGCAGGGTGCGATCGCAGCCGCCACCGCGCGGCGCGGCTTCGCCGTGCGTTTTGCCGATGCTTCGCCAGCGGGAATAGGCGACAAGGGTGAGGCACGTCCGATCGCCGATTGGCGCGCGGCCTTTGCCGCGGTTGCGGAGGAAGTCGCAACAGCGGACTCCGCTATTCGCGACGCGGAGCGCAAACAGCGCGATATCGACCGACAGATTGCCCGACTGGAATCGGATCGCGCGATCAAGCCGCCAAGCAAGCTCGAGGTCAGGATTGATCTTGCGGCCGCCGCGGCGGCCAAGGCGACGCTGCGCGTGACCTATGCCGTGCGGGGTGCGCGATGGATGCCGCTCTATGACGCCCGTCTCGACACCGGCGCCAAGGACCGCAAGCCCGCGCTCGAGCTGGTGCGTCGCGCCGAAGTCACCCAGACCACGGGAGAGGACTGGTCGAATGTCGCGCTCAGCGTTTCGACAGTGCGCAGCGCGCGCGGCGGCAACGCGCCCGAGCTCAACTCGCTGATCGTCCAATATCCACCACCTCCCGCAGCGCCCATGCCCGCGGGTGCGGCCTTGCCGAGTACAGCCTTGCGGAGTATGAGGATGGCCCCCCCAGCGGTCAAAGCGATCGAACTCGTCCACGGAACGGGCCGACGAGCAGCAGGCCGTCGCCGACGTCAGCGGCTTCCAGGTGGTGTTCAGAATTCCGGGTCGCGTCAGCGTCGGCGCGAGCGAGGGCGCCAAGAGCCTGCGCATCTCCACGGCGACCATCGCCCCCGACCTCACCATACGTTCAGTTCCCGTGATCGATCCGACCGCGTTTCTCGAGGCGAGCTTCACACAACGCGAGGAAGCGCCGTTGTTGCCGGGCCGCGTCGCAATCTATCGTGACGGTGTATTTGTCGGCCGCGGTCAAATGACTGCCGCGAGCAAGGAGGAAAACGTACGGCTCGGTTTCGGCGCCGATGACAAGGTCAAGGTCGAACGCACCGTCGTCAAACGCAACGAAGGATCGGCGGGCCTGATCGTGACGACATCGAAGACCGACGAACGTTCGTTCAAGACTGTTGTTCGCAATGGCCATGATTTCCCGATCAGGATCGCCATCGAGGATCAATTGCCGATCAGCGAAAATGAAGACATTCAGGTCGAAATGTTACCCTCGACCACGCCGCCGACCGCGACCAATCTGCGCGACAGGCGCGGCGTGCTGGAGTGGGCCTTCGAAGCCAGGCCGGGTGAACTCAAGGATATTGCCCTGGCCTGGCGTGTACGCTGGCCCAAGGACAAAAGCGTCGTCATGACGCCGGCGGGATAATGCGATCCAGGCGGCTGGCGAATTCGGATCCGCCGCTCGCCCTGCTTCGGCGGTGCGTAGGCCGTTCGGCGCCGCATTCGATGCTGACGGGTCGCAAGCGGCGATGCGAAGTGTTCGGCGCCTAGTCGCTGTTTCGCGCAGCAGCGTGAGGTTGATGCGACCTACACAAAGAGGAGACGGCCGTGGGCGTTGATCTGTTGAACATCGAAGGCCTCGAGGCGCTGCGGCATCAGGGGCCGATCGTCATGGTGAACCTGATGCGGTTCTTCGAGCGCTCGCGCGACGGCGACGGCAGCGGCTGGGATGCCTATTTGCGCTACAGCGCGCTGACGGTGCCGATGATCAAGGCGCGCGGCGGAACGTTGCTGTGGACCGGTGACGCCAAGACGGTCGCGCTCGGCGCCCAGGACGGCAATCAATGGGATTATCTGGCGCTGGTGTATTATCCCGACGTCGCGGCCTTCATCGACATGATGACCTCGGCGGATTACGAAAATCACTGCGATCCGCACCGACGCAACGGATGCGCAGAGCATGTGATCATCTGCACCAGCGAGGCCTATAGCAAGTTCAAGGCGCCGTGACTTTCGAGGCTGCGGGCGCGGAGGCCTTGCGCGACGCCACATAGACGCCGGTCAGCACCAGCGCGAAGCCGACGACGTGGAACAGTTGCGGGCGCTCGCCGAGGAACACCATCGCCATCGCCGCCCCGAACAGCGGCGTCATATGAAAGAACGGCGCGGCGCGGTTGGCGCCGATCAGTTGCACGCCGCGATTGAAGCACAGATACGCCACCGTCGAGGGAAACACCGCGACATAAAACAGCATCAGCAAATTGCTGGTGTTCAGTTGCATCGGCGGGCGCGAGCACAGTTCCCAGATCAGCAGCGGAACGAGACACGCAGCACCACAGCCGAAGGTAAATCCGGCAAACGACAGGCCGTGAATCTGCGGACGCTTCAAGGTCAGCACCGAATACAGTCCGAAGATCGCCATCGCGAAGGTGAAGATGATGTCGCCCTTGTTGAACTGGATGCTGGCGAGCGCCGTCAGGTCGCCATGCAGCAGGATCACCAGCACGCCGACCAGCGACAGCGCGATCCCGCCGGCCTGGGCCAGCGTCAAGCGGACGCCGAGCAGGATCAGCGACCACACCGCGACGAACAGCGGCCCGGCCGACTGCAGCAGCAGCGTGTTCAGCGCCTGGGTGTGTTCGAGCGCCCAGTATTGCAGGGTGTTGAAGGCGCTGATTCCGGTGACTGAAATGAAGATCATGGTGCCGAGCCGGGTGCGGATCGTGCCCCAGTCGCGCTTGAGATGTTTCCATGCGAACGGAAGAATAATGAGAAACGCCAGTGCCCAGCGCATGAATGACAGCGTCACCGGTGGAATATGCCCGGCGGCGAGGCGGCCGACGATGGCGTTGCCGGCCCAGCACAGCGCGGTGATGCAGAGCAGGACGTAAGGCTGGTTGGCAAGCCATCCGCCGGGAGAGGCGGCGCTCGCGGCTGGATCGGAAGCAGACATGCGGCGGTTGTTCTTGATCCGGTTCAAACACGCCGCGGCCCCCGGCCCGGTGCTTGATGCCGGGCCGGAATTTTTGCCCGGCGCTGCTCACAGACACCGATTTCCGCCAATCAACAATGGGCCGGATGCATCGCGACCATGCGCCGGGCGGTCGGGGTCGCCGCTCGCCCGGCCGCCTCGGCGGTTGCGGCCGTATCGAAAACGTTGGTTCGAAGGCCGCGCCGCCCTCACGCCCGGTTCAGGCGGCTGTCGCGCCGATGCCGCCGCGCTGTCCCGCCGCACCCTTGCCGGACTCTTGGATTTTCGGGGGATATCAATGGGTTGGGACCCCTCGAAGTCGACCCCGAAACCCCTTCTTGCTTGCGTCGATAGCCCGCATCCTTTATCCGATGGGATGCCTCGCATGCGAGCGGCCCCGGCCGTGTTTTGGCTGGGCGCATGATCCGGAAACGCAGGCACCGGTTTTTCCGAATCGATCATGCTCGTACAGAGAGTTTTGCAGAGGGAACATCCGCGAAATGGCCAATGTTGTCGTCGTCGGCGCCCAGTGGGGCGACGAGGGGAAGGGCAAGATCGTCGACTGGTTGTCGGAGCAGGCTGACATCGTTGTGCGTTTCCAGGGCGGCCACAATGCCGGCCACACGCTGGTCATCAACGGCGAAACCTACAAGCTGGCGCTGCTGCCGTCGGGCGTCTTGCGGCCCTCCAAGCTTGCGGTCATCGGCAACGGCGTGGTGGTCGATCCGCAGGCCTTCCTCGATGAAATCGCCAAACTGCGGGCGCAAGGCGTGGCCATCAGCCCGGAAAACCTGCGCGTCGCCGAAAACGTCACGCTGATCCTGCCGCTGCATCGCGAGCTGGATGCGCTCCGCGAGTCCGGCAATGCGATCACCGCGATCGGCACCACGCGGCGCGGCATCGGCCCCGCTTACGAGGACAAGGTCGGCCGCCGCGCGATCCGGCTGATGGACCTCGCCGATCTCGACACGCTGCCGCACAAGATCGAGCGGCTGCTGGCGCATCACAACGCCTTGCGCCGCGGCCTCAACCTCGAGGAGGTCGACGGCGCCGCAATCCTCAAGGACCTGACCGCATTGGCGCCGCAACTTCTGCCTTACGCCGAAACGGTGTGGCGGTTGCTCGATCTCAAGCGCCGCGAGGGCAAGCGGATTCTGTTCGAGGGCGCGCAGGGCGCGCTGCTCGATGTCGACCATGGCACCTATCCCTACGTCACCTCGTCCAACACCGTGGCGGCGCAGGCGGCGACCGGCACCGGCCTGGGGCCGAGCGCGGTCGGTTATGTGCTCGGGATCTGCAAGGCCTATACGACCCGGGTCGGGCAGGGGCCGTTCCCGACCGAACTGCTGAACGAAACCGGCGAGGAGATCGGCCGCCGCGGCAAGGAATTCGGCGTCAACACCGGGCGCAAGCGGCGCTGCGGCTGGTTCGACGCGGTGCTGGTGCGCCAGACCGTGCGGACCTGCGGCATCCACGGCCTGGCGCTGACCAAGCTCGATATTCTCGATGGTTTCGAACAGATCGAGGTCTGTGTCGGTTACATGCTGGACGGCAAGGAAATCGACCACCTGCCGGCCGGCGAGGGCGCCCAGTCCCGGGTGGTGCCGCTTTACGAGACCATCGAAGGCTGGAAGGAGCCGACCGCCAATGCCCGCTCCTGGGCGGACCTGCCGGCGCAAGCCATCAAATATGTCCGCCGGGTCGAAGAACTGGTCGGTTGCCCAATCGCCTTGCTTTCGACTAGCCCGGAGCGCGAGGATACTATTTTGGTGCAAAACCCGTTCGAGGCTTAACGCGATATTACCGGAAAGCCCGCAATGTTGAGTCAAGATGGCTGATTACTACCCGCTGATCGCCCGCGCCATTGCCGGACTGGACCCCAGTGCCCCCGGCGAGAGCCGTCGCGCGCTTTACGAACGGGCGCGCGCCGCCCTGATCGCGCAGCTGCGCAGCGTGCAGCCCCCCTTGAGCGAATCCGAGATCACCCGCGAGCGGCTGTCGCTGGAAGAGGCCGTGCGCAAGGTCGAGTCGGAGGCCGCCCAGCGCGCCCGGGACGCTACGCGCTCCGGGGACGCGACCCGCTCCGGCGGCGACGGCTCCCGTGGGGCCCGGGCCGGCGATGCGTTCCGCGCCACCACCCGCCCCAATTCGAGGCCGGGCGAAGCCTCGTCACCGCCTTCCGCGTCACAGTCCCCGCCGCGTCCGCGGCCGCCGGCGACGCCGCAGCAACGTCCGCCGCTCGGACCGGAAGACCGGCCAGGGCAAGATAGGCAAGACCCGCGTTCGCAGCGCAACCTCCGCGCCGACGCGCCGCAGCCGCGGTCGCAACCGCCGCAACTCCCGCCACAGGATCCGCCGCTGCCGCCGACCCGCGAGCGCACCGGCGCGCCGCGCCGCGGCTACGAAAACAGCCCCCCGCAAGCTCCGCCGGCGGCGCCCGGCGTGCGCGGCTTCCGCGACATTGCCGCCGATGCCGACGATCTCGGCCGCGCCGCCGCGCAGGCCAACCGCGCCGCGCGAAAAACCTATGCCAACGTGCCGTCGCCGTCGCCGGAGTTCGACCGGCTCGAGCCGAGCATGGAGAACCGCGGCGCCGATCCCGACGCGCCCTATTCGTATGACGAATCCGCCGAGGAGGCCGAGCGCTACGCGCCGCAGCAGCCGCGTTCCCGCGTGTCGCAGGACCGCGAGCCGAAGAAACGCCTCCGCACCGGCGCCGTGTTTCCGTTCAAGAGCGCGATCGCGGTCGGCATCGTGCTGATCCTGGTCGGCGCGGGGATTCTGTGGGGCAAGTCCGCGATCTCGACCGTCAGCGGGCTGTTCAAATCGTCGACCACGGTGGTCGAGGCGCCAAAGGACAGTTCGACGCCGGTGTCGAAGCCGAAGATTCCCGATCGTGTCGGCCAGCCATCGTCCAGCGACCAGGTCGCGCCGGTGGCGCAGCGCGTCGTGCTGTATGACGAGGACCCGGCCGATCCCAAGGGCAAGCAATATGTCGGCTCGGTGGTCTGGCGCACCGAACCGATCAAGGCCGCCGCCGGCCAGCCCGCCGATATCGCGGTGCGCGCCGACATCGAAATCCCGGACCGCAAGTTCAAGATGACGATGTCGTTCCGCCGCAACACCGATACCTCGCTGCCGGCCAGTCACACCGCGGAGCTGACCTTCATCCTGCCGTCCGATTTCGCCGGCGGCGGCGTCAGCAACGTGCCGGGGCTCCTGATGAAATCCAACGAGCAGGCGCGCGGCACGCCGCTGGCGGGCCTTGCCGTCAAGGTCACCGACGGCTTCTTCCTGGTCGGGCTGTCGAATGTCGAGGCCGACCGCGCGCGCAACATCCAGCTTCTGAAGGAGCGCTCCTGGTTCGATGTGCCGCTGGTGTATGTCAACCAGCGCCGCGCCATCATCGCCATCGAGAAGGGCCCGCCGGGCGAGCGCGCCTTCAACGAAGCCTTCGCGGCCTGGGGCGAGTAGGGGCTGGGGCGATGACGCCTTCAGTTGCAGGTGCTCGCGCTCCTTGCACGGAATCGCGGTCTGACTGTTGACCGCAAAACTGCTATACCGAGCAACAGACGCGAGGCTGGCATCGCGAGGTTGGCATGAAGCGATATCTGATTTTCGCGGCGCTGGGCCCGTTACTCGGCGGCTTTTTGCTGCTGGTGGCGACCACCGTGATGTCGGGATACTGGCATCAGGCCGATCTGTCCGAGGTGGCAAAGCTGTTCGTGGTCTTCCTCAAGACGCTGCAATACAGCTATCTGTTCGGCATCCTGCCCGCGCTGATGATAGCGGCGGTGGACGATATCCTCTTTCACGTCCCCCGCATTGGCTGGGTGGTCCGGATGCTGGTTGTCGGCGTGATCGCGTTTCTCGCCGCCGAACTTCTCTACGGCTCGCGCGGACCGGACAGCGGCGTAACCCAGTTCTTTCTGTATGGACTGGTCGGCTTCATCCCGGCGACGATCTCGTCGGGGCTGGCTCATAAAGCCGCCGAGCTGCAGCCGTTGCCTTCTTCCTAGAGCCGTTTCCGTTCCGATTGAATCGGAACGGAGGCTCTACTTCTTTATTTGACGCTCTGGTCTTCCTCCTGATTTGTGCGGCAACGGTAAGGCGTTGCCGCAAGACGCAACTTGCGCCGGCTTCAGGCGTACCCCATCTGATGGCCATGTCGAGCAACCCAATCTATTCCCGGCCTGCCGCCCGGGGCACGCGCTCCGGGAACGCCACCGCCGCCACGTTTGACGGCGCGGATGCGCGGGGCCCCGTTATCGATCAGGACGGGCGCGAGATCCCGGCGGAAGCGCTTGGTTCGAGGTTTCGCGGCTTCCGGTTTGATTTCGGCCATTCCAGCGCGAATCCGTTCGCCAATCTCAGCCGCGAGCAGCGGCTGGCGCGGCTCGATGCGGTGGCAAGGCTGCTGGACGTCGCCTTCGTGCTGCCCGGCACCAATATCCGCTACGGCATCGACGGCATCATCCGGTTGGTGCCGGTGGTCGGCGACCTGATCGCGTCGGCGTTCTCGCTGTGGCTGGTGCGCGAGGCGCGCGCCATCGGCGCGCCCTGGCATGTCACGGCACGGATGCTGGCCAATGTCGCGCTGGAGGGCGCGGTCGGGATGGTGCCGGTCGCCGGCGATGCCTTCGACGTGATGTTCCGCGCCAATATGCGAAACATGCGCATCCTGCGGCAGTGGGTCGACCGGCAGCCGCGTTAACGCATCAAGTCAGCCCACGGCGACATGCCGGCATGGTTATGCCGCGTCGGCGTCGGTATCTTCGCTGGCAGGCGCCGGCTCCGGCGCACGCGGGCGGCGCGGCAGCGGGAAATCCTGGCTCTCATACAGCGTGCGGATGCCGCTTTGATCGAAGCGGGCTTCATCGACCTGCAGAT
Source organism: uncultured Pseudomonadota bacterium (assembly GCA_963727225.1). GTDB lineage: Bacteria > Pseudomonadota > Alphaproteobacteria > Rhizobiales > Xanthobacteraceae > Bradyrhizobium. The sequence goes on from CAVSFN010000020.1 coordinate 395,724, forward strand.
AGGCGCCGTTCAGCGAATCCGCCGGCAATTCCTCGATCGCGAACTGCACCGCCGCGGCCGCGGTGTCGAAGCGGCGATACGCGAAACCCGCCCGCTTCTTCTTGCGGATCGCGGCGGGGAATAATTCGGCGGCGGTGTTGTAGCTGAAGGAAGCCATGGTCAGTGACCCTTATCTTTTTTTGGCGAGAGCGCGGTCGAGACCGCGAACGGATCGTGCGGGCTACCAAAGCGGCGGCGTGCCGGCACACGTCATTTCAGGACAGACCTTAATATAGGCTCGTTTGACGGAAATGCAACTCCTCACCGGCCAGATGATGAATTCGCGTGCGGGCCTTCCAGTTCCAGGATAAATCCTGTTATTTCAATAGCTTGCAGGTCTCAAAGCTTGCCGAGCAACAGCAGGATGATCAGCACCACCAGAATGACCCCGCCAAGGCCCATTCCGGAGTGGCCCATGCCGTAGCCATAGCCGCCGAACCGGCCGCTGAAGCCGCCCAGCAGGAAGATGATCAGGATGATGACAAGTATCAAACCAAGCGACATGGTGCTTTCCCCCGCAAACGGCCGGCAGACATAAATCTTGTCACACCGCCGTTCCGGAACAAAGCATATCGCCGGCTTTGGTTCCAGCGAAGGAACCAAAGACCACTATTTCGGCTGCAATTTCAGCGCCGCCGAATTGATGCAATAGCGCAGTCCGGTCGGGCCGGGGCCGTCCTCGAACACATGGCCGAGATGGCCATTGCACTTCGAGCACAGCACCTCGGTCCGGGTCATGCCGTGGCTGACGTCGCGTTCCTCATCGACATGGCTCTCCACGGCCGGCGCCGTGAAGCTCGGCCAGCCGCAGCCGGAGTCGAATTTGGCGTCCGATTCGAACAGCGTCTGGCCGCAGCCCGCGCAGGTATAGGTGCCCGGGGTTTTCTCATGCTCGTATTCGCCCGAGAATGGCCGCTCGGTCGCCTTCTCGCGCAGCACCGCATACTGCATCGGCGTCAACTGCTTGCGCCAGTCGCTGTCGCTCTTCTCGACCTTGCCGGCCATCGTCTTGGTGTCGGTCATCAAGTCTCTCCTTGGCAATTCACTAACCACCGTCAGTTGGTGACCTTTGCGCTGCTCACCAGCGTCGGCTTCTCGATGTAGGTTTCCGCGAAAATCTTCTTCAGGTTCTCGACCTTCGGAATATCGTTATAGGCAATATAGGGCTGGTTCGGGTGCAGCGTCAGGTAGTCCTGATGGTAGGCTTCGGCCGGATAGAACCCCTCCAGCGGCCCGACTTTGGTCACGATCGGCTTGCTGTAGACCTTGGCGGCGTTGAGCTGCGCGATATAGGCGTCGGCCACCTTCTTCTGCTCGTCGCTGGTGGTGAAGATCGCGGAGCGATATTGCGTGCCTGAAGTCCGGACCCTGGCGGTTCAACTGCGTCGGATCGTGCACCACCGAAAAGAAGATCTGCAGGATCTTGCCGTAGCTGATCTTTTTCGGATCGTATTTGATCTGGACGGATTCGGCATGGCCGGTGGTGCCGGTGCTGACGACGTTGTAGTCCGCGGTGCTCTTGCTGCCGCCGGCATAGCCGGACACGGCGTTGACGATGCCCGCGGTATGCTGGAACACGCCCTGCACGCCCCAGAAGCAACCGCCTGCGACGACCACGGTCTGGGTGCCGTCGGACGCCGGAAGGTCGGTGGCAGGCGCTGGAATGATGACGGCGTCTTCGGCGGCGCGCGAGGGTGCGACCGCGAATGCAGTGATCGCCAGTGCGCCGATAGCGGCGCAAAGCGAAAGGCGGCTGAATGGGCTGCGGGACATCAGGGTTCCTCTTGGTGTGCGGTTCGGGATAGTTTAAAGCGAGAGCCCAGTTCCGCAAAATCGTGGCGAGGCTCCCTGCTCGCCAAAATACGGAGTGAGACAGGCGTTGTTACCGGCCCGCCCCACACGGTTTCGTGAATAAAATCGTCGCCGCTGCAAGGTCTTATAGGCAACATCGAGCCGAGCTTGACCGCAGCCGGCAACCCTTCCATCAATGCGCCGTCACAACGAAATTTTCGTCCGCCGGAGCGCCTGTTCAAATGTTACGCGGCCTGTTCCTGAGCATCGCCGCCGTGGTTTTTGCCGGCCCGGCGCTCGCGGCCGGTGACATCGACAGCTGCCGCGATGCGGCTGCCGAACCCGCGGCACGGTTGGCGGCCTGCGAGACCGTGATCGCCGATGACAAGATTTCCGGCAAGTCGAAAGCGCTGGCGTTCTCGGTGCGTGGCGCCGCGTTGATGAAAAAGCGCGACTATGACGGCGCAATCGCGGCCTTCAATGCCGCGCTGGATATCGACGCGGACAATGTCGGCCTTATCAATTCGCGCGGCGCCGCCTACTCCGACAAGGGCGACGACGAGCACGCGCTGGCGGATTTTGATCATTGCGTGAAGCTGCGCCCGAATTACGCCAGCGCGTTCAACAATCGCGGCCTGATCTTCATGCGGCGCGGCGACCTGGACCGCGCTTTCGAGGATTTCAATTCCGCCGTCAGGTTCGTGCCGAGCGGCGCAAATCGCTACATTCATCTCTACAACCGCGCCCGGGTGCAAACCTTGCGCAAGCAGTATGACGCCGCGCTGGCGGATTTCGACGAAGCGCAAAAATTGAATCCCGATGGTCTCCAGGTGGCAGCCTACCGATGCGTCACCTATACCGAGATGAAGAAATTCGACGAGGCACTGGCGGATTGTAACGAGGCGCTCGCCAAGACGCCGAAATCGTCCTACGGGCTGGCCAGCCGCGGCAATGCCTATCTAGCCAAGGGCAATCTCGATGCGGCGCTGAAGGATTTTGACGAGGCGATCAGGCTAGGCCCTACCAATATTCGTGCCCACGCCGGCCGCGGCCAACTCTATGAGAAGCGCCGTGATTTCGCGGCCGCGCGAGCTGACTATCGGTCCGCCAGCGCCACGTTAACGAAATACGACAATGCCGACACCGCCATTGCGCGCCGGATCGCCAGGGAACGCCTGGCCGCGCTAATGGCGGATTTGCCGCCGCCATCGGCTCCGCCGCCTTCAATGACGGCACAGGGAAAAAGCGCGGCGCCGGCGGCACCGTCCGGTCCGCGCAAGGTCGCGCTTATTATCGGCAATGGCGCCTACAAGAATGTGCGGGCGCTCGACAACCCGCCGCGTGACGCCAAACTGATCGCCTCGACGTTTCACGACCTCGGCTTCGCGACGGTGACACTGGCGCCCGACCTCACCCGCGACAAATTCTTCGCGGCCTTGCACGATTTTGGCGCCGAGGCCGAGAAGGCCGATTGGGCGGTGGTCTATTATGCCGGCCACGGCATCGAAATCGGCGGCGTGAACTACCTGATCCCGACCGATGCGAAACTCGCCGCGGACCGTGACGCGGAGACCCAGGCCGTGGCGCTGGAGCATGTGATTGCCGCGGTCTCCGGTGCGCGCAAGCTGCGGCTGGTGATGCTCGACGCCTGCCGCGACAACCCGTTCGAGAAAACCATGCAGCGGACGATTGCGCTCAAACTCGTCAGCAAGGGGCTCTCCAACATCGAACCGGAGGCCGGGTTCATGGTGGTCTACGCCGCGAAGCACGGCGAAACCGCGCTCGATGGCGAATCGAGTAACAGCCCGTTCGCGACCGCGCTGGCGCGCGACATCAAGGAGCCGAAGATCGAGGTGCGAAAGCTGTTCGATATCGTCCGCGACGACGTCTGGAGCGCCTCGAAGCATCAGCAACAGCCGTTCACCTACGGCTCGCCGCCGGGCCGGGAAGATTTTTATTTTGTGGCGGGGAAGTAGATCCCAACACTACCGATCGGTTTTGTGCACGACAAACCCGAGTTGTCCCGGCCTTCGCCGGGACGACTTGCGGAGATCCCTACACCACCACGCTCAGCCGCTTCGCTGCCCGCGTGATGCCGGTGTAGAGCCATCTGGCGCGGCTGTCCTGAAACGCAAAACTCTCGTCGAACAGCACCACGTCGTCCCATTGCGAGCCCTGCGATTTGTGCACGGTCAGCACATAGCCATAGTCGAATTCGTCATAGGGTTTGCGCTGCTCCCATGGGATGGTCTCGATCGCGCCGCCGAAGCAGTCGCCGCGAACCGAAACCTTGGTCACCTTGTGGCCGAAATCCTCGTCGGGCGACAGCCGCATGGTGATGATCTTCGATTTCGACGCCGCGCGCGACTTCACCCGCCACAGCCCGCCGTTGAACAGGCCCTTCTTGCGGTTGTTGCGCAGGCAGACCAGCTTGTCGCCGGCGACCGGCAACGGATCCTCGATGTTCTGTTTCTGCCGCACCCGCATGTTGTAGGAGCGCCGGGTGTTGTTGCGCCCGACCAGCACCTGGTCGGCGCTCATCACCCGGTCCGGATCGAGTTCGGCGCGCGATACCACTTCGCTTTCGCCGTAGCGGCCGATGTCGAGGTCACGGCCCTCGCGCACGTCCATCGACATCCGCACGATCGGATCGTCCTGCGCCTGGCGATGCACTTCGGTCAGCATCGCGTCGGGCTCGCAAGCGGTGAAGAAGCCGCCGCCCTGGATCGGCGGCAGTTGCGCGGGGTCGCCGAGCACCAAAAGCGGACATTCGAACGACATCAGGTCGCGGCCGAGTTCGGCATCCACCATCGAGCATTCGTCGATCACGATCAGTTTTGCCTTCGATGCCGGTGCGTCGTCCCACAGCTCGAAGCTCGGCTGCTCGACGCCGGATTCGCGGGCACGGTAGATCAGCGAATGAATCGTCGAGGCGTTGTCGCAGCCCTTGTTGCGCATCACCAGAGCGGCCTTGCCGGTGAAGGCCGCGAATTTCACCTCGCCGTCGACGCCGTCGGCGATGTGCCGCGCCAGCGTGGTCTTGCCGGTTCCGGCATAACCGAACAGCCGAAAGACCGGCGGCGTACCGTTCCTGCCGGGCTTGGCCTTGAGCCAGTCGGCAACGGCTTTGAGCGCAGAATCCTGATGCGGCGTAAAAGTAGGCATGGGGTCTCGATGGAGGGTAGCCGCGGGCGGCGAATGCGACCGCGACTTACATCTGCAAAACTAACCATTCGTGCGGCCAGCACAAGCGGCCTTCCGCACTCGCGGAATTGCGGAACGCTGGACTTAGGCCCTGCTGCGAATACACTCTACCGAAAACAACAAGCCGATCGCGGGAGAGACGTGATGAAATTCGGCATCTTTTATGAGCTGCAATTGCCGCGCCCGTGGCAAGAAGGCGGCGAACTCAAGCTCTACCAGGATGCGCTGACGCAACTGGAGACCGCCGACCGCTGCGGCTATGACCATGCCTGGGTGGTGGAACATCATTTTCTGGAGGAATATTCGCATTCGCCGTCGCCGGAATCCTTCCTCGCCGCCGCCAGCCAGCGCACCAAGAACATCCGGCTCGGCCACGGCATCTTCCAGCTCACCACCAACCATCCCGCGCGCGTCGCCGAGCGCATCGCCGTGCTCGATCTGCTCAGCAACGGCCGCTGCGAATTCGGGATGGGCGAAAGCGCCTCGATCACCGAATTGACGCCGTTCGGCCGCGACATGGAAACCAAGAAGGAAGTGTTCGAGGAAGCCGTCCGCGCCATCTTTCCGATGTTCAGGGAAGGCGGCAGCGAGCATCACGGCAAGTATTTCGACATTCCCTTGCGCAATGTGGTGCCAAAGCCGGTGCAGAAGCCGCATCCGCCATTGTGGATGGCCTGTTCGCAGCTTCCGACCATCGAGCGCGCTGGCCAGAACGGTTTCGGTGCGCTCGGCTTCCAGTTCGTCAGCGCCGATGCGGCCCATGCCTGGGTGCATGCCTATTACAACGCCATCACCAAGCGGCTGAACAAGCTTGCCGACTACGAGATCAACCCGAACATGGCGCTGGTATCGTTTTTCATGTGCGCGAAGACCGACGAGGAGGCGAGGGCACGCGCCGATGGTGCGACGTTCTTCCAGTTCGCGCTGCGCTTCTACGGCGCCTCGCAGAACCGCCAGCGGCCGGCGCCCGGCGCCGTCAACATGTGGGACGAGTACAACAAGTGGAAACGCGAGAATCCGCAGGCGCAGGAGGCCGCATTGCGCGGCGGCCTGATCGGATCGCCCGAGACCATTCGAAAGAAGCTGCGCCGCTTCAGGACTTCGCACATCGACCAGGTGATCCTGCTCAACCAGGCCGGCAAGAACAGCCATGAACATATCTGCGAGTCGCTGGAACTGTTCGCCACGGAAGTGATGCCGGAATTCCGCAGCGATCCCGAACACGACGCGTGGAAAGCCGGCGTGATGAGCGGCGCGATCCAGCTCGAGGAGATCGATACCGAGGCATTCAGCGATCGTTACGGCAAACTGGCCATCGACGTTGCAAAGCCGGCGGTCGCGACGGCGGGGTAGCCTGGGGTATCAAATATCCTCGCGCTCAGGATCAGAACCGGAAGCGCAGTCCGACGGTCGGATCGATGTTATTGCGCACCAGATAGCCGTTCGACAGGCCGCCGTTCACGTTCGAGTACATGATGCCGAAATAAGCGTCCCACTTCGCCGCGAACCGCCAGTCGATGACGCCGGAGATCGCATCCAGGGTGCCGCCGCACTGCGAATGCGCCGCAGAGCTGGCGATGCAGTTCGCGGCCTTGGTCGCAACAAAGAAGTTGTTCTGGATATAGTGATAGTAGCCGGCGGCGATATCGAGATTGTCGCTGACCGAATATTTAGCGCCCGTCCACATGATCTGCAGGTGCTTGTCGCTGCCGTTGCCGGGCAGGCCGCTATAGGCCGTGCCGCTGATCGCCGTCAGCGGAACGCCGGCGCCGACCGTTGTTCCGTTCGCGGCCTCGAGAGTGGTCGGAACATCGCTCGGCGGGGCGAAGTCGATGTATTCGTACCCGGCATAGAGCTTCAACTGGCCGACGGCGTATTTCGCGAGGCCGACCCATGCGGTGTTATTGGAGATCGTCGCAGTTACGGTTTGGCCCGGGAAGGTGATCGGCACTCCGGCGAGATTGGTTGTACCGCCACCAAGCGTCAGGCTCGCGGCATCCTTTTCATAGCTGTAGATGCCGTCGAGCGAGAGAGTGCCAGGACCGAGGTTGTGGATGTCGCCACCGAGCTGTAGCTGCACGGCGCCGTTTGCGCCGTTGTCGAGCTCATAACCACCGAACTGGTAGAGCACGGCGGCGCGGAAGTCGCCGTATTGATAACGGTACTTTACCGAGGTGGTGGTGCGCGCGGTTTCCGTAATGCCGGCGCCCGTGCCCACGGACTGGAAGCCGATTTGCGAGAAAGCGTAAGACAGCGCCAAGGGATCATATGCCGCGAAGGCGTCCAGAGTCAGCGAGTTCTGGCGGAAGAAGGTCAGCGTGCCGTAGGTCGGCGAGCTGACACCGACAAAGCCGACCGAATTGTAGAATTGGCCGGCACGGCTGGAATCGGCATTGACGGACTGCTGGTTAAGCGGAACCCCCTTGTTCTCGAGCAGGGACTGAGTACCGTTCGAGAGATTGAGCGAATAGGGATCAAATCCGGCTTCCAGCTGGAAGATGGCTTTCCAGTCACCACCGATACTCTCTGCCCCCTTGATGCCGATGCTCGACGCGCCAAGGGCGCCCGGCGCGAGCCCCCACATCGCCTGCCGGTTCATCTTCTGAATGCTGTAGGAAGCGCCCTGGGGGTAAGACCCATTGAACGGAGCGCCGTGGGTCTGGTAGCCGCCGCCGGTATCGACGGTGCCGTAGACCGAAATGCCGTACCAGCTCAGCACGCAGTCGGTGAGAAAAAACTGGGAAACGCCGGTGCACGTGGCAGGTAGCGTTGCCGTCGCGAGCGGTGGCGCCTTGGTCGCCAGGTCGACATCGGCAGCCAGCGCTCCGTTCGGTCCAGACAAAATTTCCGCGGCGAAGATCGCCGCCGCCATGCCGCTTTTCCACATCACAAATTCGCCCCCGAGAAAACAAAGCCCCGCAACTGCTGCCGACAAGGGGCATTCGCGTGCCTGTCGACCGCATGCGTCCGTGCCGATCTGGCCAGCGCGCCAACTGCACAGCGGGGCAAAGTATGGAGGGACAAAAATTCCGTCACAAGATCGTTTAGAAACAAACTCGTCACACAAATATCTAAAGTTTACTGATTTTGTAGAATATATGTACTTTTGGCATGTCTTCGAATCGCGCTGGATTAAAACGGCCGAATATCTCAAGCTGCGACGGATCATGATTGTCGCATGCCGAAGCGTATCGGTGATGACGCGGCAGCTTCGCATTCGCCGCACGAAGAACCGCTTCGCGCACGGCTCGGCGTGCAGTTCTGTCGTTAGATTGACTGAATCATCACGATGACGGCTTCGCCAGGAATGCGGAATCAGAACCGCGACAGTCGAAGATTCGCAAAATCATTTCAAAGAAATCAATTCAAGCCGGTGCGATCAGGCTTCGCACCGTCGAGAAGGTGCTGCCTGAACCAGCGGATCAACCATTATAGCCGTGCTGCATGTGATCGCGGGTGAGGCCCGGATTGACCGTGCCGCCCGTCGTGCCGCCCTGGGTGATGGGGTGTGCAGCGCGTGCAGCCGCCTGGTTCGGAAAATATCCGTTGGGCCCGATGTTCTGCGACATGGTGGGGGTGCGATGTTGTTTCACGCCCCGATTGGTGAAGGTCTCTTGTGCGCTGGCGATCGACGGCAATGATACCTGCACCGCAGCCGCGGCTAGGATCGCAAGTGCTAAAATTCGAATGGGATGGGTCATGGGGTACTCCTGCTTCTTTACGAAGGGATGTGATCGCAAATCAGTTTCTTATGAGAAAGTGTTGCTCCAAAGCCGCGTTCGATCAACCGAATTCCTCCTTGCAAGGAGTGATTTGAAGATCAAAGTTTCGTTTAGTGGAATAAAGAGCAGGCGCGCGCTCGCGGGGCTGCCGTCCAAATTGAGCAGGTCTTTTTTGAAATCGGTTTCGCCCACCTCGAATGAACGGCTACTGCTCGCTGTTCGTGGAGGTCAGCGTTACGCCAATTGCGATCAACGCTTTTCTTTCACCGGACAAAAACTGTTGCATCGCGAAATGAGTTGATTGTGGAGATAATCTCTCTGTTCGCTTTTGCTTTCAAAATTCCATTTCATTGACGATCGCGGCGCTGCAGCACATCATTGATACATGAGTTCAACGGAGCGAGAGCCGGAAGCTCGCCGGGATTGAACCAAATTCGCTGATCGTCACGTGGAATATCCCGGGCCGCAGCGTCACCGCGCTGCGCCGACGGCGGCTCCATGCCGATCGAAGGCAGGAGAGAATGATGTCGAGAGAAAAAATCAGGCAGGACAACGCGGCGCTGGATCGCCGCACCTTATTGCGCGGGGCCGCCGCAGCCGCGGTCGCCGCACCCATGGGCGTGTTTGGGGCGCAGGCGTTTCCGTTCCGCCCGGCGATGCCGAACATCGATTTCTCGGAATTCCCGCTCTGCAAGACGGCGTCCGATGCGCCGCCGCTCACCGGCGCGCCGCGGAAGCTCAAATTGTCATGGAATGCCGGCGCGGTCTGCCTTGCGCCGCTTCCGGTGGCGATCGACCACGGTTTCTTCCGGAAGCAGAACCTCGACGTCGAATTGGTCAATTATAGCGGCTCGACCGACCAGTTGCTGGAAGCGATTGCGACCGGAAAGACCGATGCGGGTCTCGGCATGGCGCTGCGCTGGCTGAAGCCGCTGGAGCAGGGATTTGACGTCAAGATCTCAGCGGGGACGCATGGCGGCTGCATGCGCGTTCTGTCGCGCGCGAATTCGGGCGTGGAGAAGCTGGCCGACCTCAAGGGCAAGATCGTGGCGGTCGGCGATCTTGCCGGCCCCGACAAGAACTTCTTTTCGATCCAGCTCGCTAAGCAGGGCATCGATCCCAACAAGGACGTCGATTGGCGCGCCTATCCCGGCAATCTGCTGCAGCTCGCCGTCGAGAAAAACGAGGTGCAGGCGTTCCTTGCCTCCGACCCGATCGCCTATCTCTGGCTGAAAGACAGCGCCTACCGGGAAGTCGCTTCCAATCTGGACGGCGACTACAAGGACAAGACCTGCTGCATCGTTGGATTGCGCGGCAGCCTGGTGCGCGAGGAACCGCTGGTTGCCCGTGCGGTTACCCAGGCGCTGCTCGATGCAGCGATGTTTTCCGCGCAGAACCCGGATCAGGCCGCGGCATCGTTCCAGCCTTATGCGCCGAAGTCCGCCGGTCTGGACGACCTGCAGGCGATGGTCCGCTACCACACCCATCGCCATCACCCGGTGGGCGCCGTGCTCAGGCAGGAGCTGAAGGCCTATGCGGACGATCTGAAGCTCGTGTCCGTCTTCAAGCCCGGCACCGATACGGCAAAATTCGCGGAGCGCGTTTGTGTCGACGTATTCGCCGTCTAGGACCGTCGCGATCCCGCAATCGGTGGAGGAGGGCGCGGCGTTTGCCGGACGAGCGCTTTCGCTTCCTACGTCATTTTTAGCCAATGGAGCCGGCCTGTTCGCCAGCGTGGCATGGGTCGGCTTCGGCCTCTCGTGCCTGCTGTGGGAAGATTTGGGTGACTGGTCGCGGACCCATGGGCTCGCCGTAAGCGCATTTATCATCGCAGGCATCATCTTCGCAGCCACGTTGGGCGGGAGTTTGCTCGGCCGCTTCGGAACCGGCTTGCGCAAGCGCGCGCCGTGGCTACTGGTGCTCGGGCTGTTTCTGACCTTGTGGGAGGTCGCGACCGCAAAATTCGCCTGGCTGCCGCTGCCGTTTTTCCCGCCGCCGCAGGCGATCATCGAAGTCTATACCGATGACCTTCCGAAGCTGCTCGACAGCATTTTTGCATCCGTGAAGCTTCAGCTTGGCGGTTACGCGATCGGAGCGGCGGTCGGCTTTCTGACCGGCGTGTCGATCGGATGGTCGCGCAGCGTCGGCTATTGGGTGCACCCGGTGCTGCGGTTCATTGGGCCGTTGCCGGCGACGGCTTGGCTTCCATTCGCGTTCTTTACCTTTCCGTCGAGCTGGAGCGCGAGCACCTTCCTGATCGCGCTGGCGACCGGATTTCCGGTTACGGTATTGACCTGGTCCGGCGTGGCTGGTGTCAGCAACGCCTATTATGACGTGGCGCGAACCCTCGGCGCCAAGCCGTGGTTCCTGGTGCTGAAGGTCGCCATTCCCGCGGCGCTGCCGCATGTCTTCGTCGGGCTGTTCATGGGCCTCGGATCGTCATTTGCCGTTCTGGTCGTCGCCGAAATGATCGGCGTCAAGGCGGGTCTTGGCTGGTATCTGCAATGGGCGCAGGGTTGGGCGGCTTATTCGAATATGTATGCCGCGCTGATCGTGATGTCCCTGTTGTGCTCCGGCGCCATCACGTTGTTGTTCTGGACTCGCGACCGGCTGCTGGTCTGGCAGAAAGGCGTTGTCAAATGGTAGCGGTGGCGGTCGCGGAGCGCGGCTCACCGGCTGGAACCGGCGCTTCGCTGGATGTCGAGGGCGTCAGCCATGGCTTCGACATCGATGGTGCCGTGCTTGCGGTGCTGGATAATGTCAGTTTCCGCGTAAGGCCTGGTGAATTCGTGGCATTGCTCGGTCCTTCCGGATGCGGGAAATCGACCTTGCTGCGCCTCGTCGCAGGATTGGAACCGCCGCGGTCGGGCACGTTGCGTGAAGACGGCGATCCGATCACGCGGCCGTTTCCGTCGCGGGTGGTGGTGTTCCAGGATCCGACCCTGTTTCCGTGGCGAACCGTCTGGAACAATGTCGCGCTCGGCCTGGAAGCCCAGGGCATCCTGAAGAGCCAGCGTCACCGCGTCGATGCGGCGATTGATCTTGTCGGGCTTTCGGAATTTCGCAACGCCTATCCGCATCAGCTTTCCGGCGGCATGGCGCAGCGGGTCGCGCTGGCGCGGGCGCTGGTCAACGATCCCAAAATCCTTGTGCTTGACGAGCCTCTCGGCAAGCTCGATTCACTGACGCGCATCACGATGCAGGCGGAAATCGCCTCACTTTGGCAGCAAAGCGGTTTCACCACGCTGATGGTGACCCATGATGTGGAGGAGGCGGTGTTCCTGGCCAATCGCGTCATCGTGTTCAGCGACCGGCCCGCGCGCATCAAGGCCGACATCGCGGTCGATCGTCCCTATCCGCGACATCGCGGCGATGCCAAACTGGCGGAGTTGCGCCGGAGCATTCTGGAGCTACTCGGATTGGGCGCGACATGGTAAGTGCGAAAGGCGGTTCGTTACGCGAAGAGCTTTCGATGGATGCAACGCCGACCATCTTCGACACGGCCCATTTGCTTGCCGCCGGGTTTGCCGCTGGCGCGGCCGGGCATGATCGTGACGCGAGCTTTCCGTTCGAGAACTTCGATCGGTTGTCCGAGGCAGGCCTGCTGGCGCTCACCGTGCCGACGGCTTTGGGCGGCCTCGGCGCCGGGGCGCGCGACGCGGTCCGCATTGTCAATATTTTCGGAAAAGCCGATGCATCGACCGCATTGGTGCTGTCGATGCATTACATCCAGCATCTGTTGATGGCGCGCAGCACGTGCTGGCCGGGCCGCCTCGTCCGCAAGCTTGCCCGCGAAACGGTTGAAGGCGTGGCGCTGATCAACGCGCTGCGGGTCGAGCCTGATTTGGGCTCGCCGTCGCGCGGCGGCCTGCCGGCGACGATCGCACGCAAGACCGAGACCGGATGGCGGCTCACTGGCCGCAAGATCTATTCGACCGGCGCGCCGATCCTGAAATGGTACACGGTATGGGCAAAGACCGATGAGCCGAACGTGCGGGTCGGCCTGTTTCTGGTGCCTGCGGGATTGCCGGGCACGCGCATCGTCGAGACCTGGGATCACCTCGGCCTGCGCGCCAGCGGCAGCCATGACGTCGTATTCGACGACGTGGTGTTTCCGCTCGACCACGAAATCGATGTTCGCAAGCCGGAGGAATGGCTGGCCCCGGATTTCGCCCAGGCCGCGGCCCATGCGGTCTTTATCGCTGCAATCTACGACGGCGTCGCCCGCGCCGCCCGCGACTGGCTGGTCGGGTTTCTGAAGAACCGGGTGCCGTCCAATCTCGGCGCATCGCTTGCCACGCTGCCGCGGTCGCAGGATGTCGTCGGCGGCATCGAAACGCGTCTCGCCGTCAACGCCCGCCTGATCGACAGCTTTGCCGCCGATTACGACAATGGCGTTTTGCTGAGCCCCTCCGAATCCAACACCATCAAGCTGACCGTCACCAATAATGCGGTTGCGGCGGTCGAGGACGCGTTGTCGCTGGCCGGCAATCACGGCCTGACACGTGCCAATCCGCTCGAACGGCATTACCGTGACGTGCTGTGCGGACGTGTCCATACGCCCCAGGACGACTCGACGCGGGTGAGTGCCGGGCGGCTGGCGCTCGGCATCTGAACGATAAGGGATTAACTGGACGGGAGCTGCCAATGTCAGTGGAATTCATCGGGTTCATTACCAACAACAATTCGTCCGAGACCATCGTGCGGACCGGGCCCGTCATCGACCGTCCCTACCTCGAGACGGTTGCGAAGGCCCATGAGGTCGCCGGCTTCGATCGGGCGCTGCTGGCCTTTCATTCCACCACGCCGGACTGCCTGCAGATCGGCCAGCACGTGCTTGGCATCACCGATCGGCTCAAGGTCCTGATCGCCCAGCGGCCGGGCTTCACCGCGCCGACGCTGATTGCCCGCCAGCTTGCAACCGTCGATCAGCTTTCCGGCGGCCGGGTGGCGCTGCATGTCATCACCGGCGGCAATGCCGCCGAGCTGAAGCAGGACGGCAACACCATCGACGACAAGGACGAGCGTTACGCCCGCACCGACGAGTTTCTCGATGTCGTCCGGGCTGAATGGACCAGCGAGAAGCCGTTTTCCTATGACGGCAAATACTACAGGGTTGAGAACGGCTTTTCGCAGGTGAAGCCCTATCACAGCGCAGGCATTCCGATCTTCGTGGGCGGGGCATCCGACGCCGCGATCGAGGTGGCGGGCAAGCATGCCGATACATTTGCGCTGTGGGGGGAATCCTATGCGCAGGTGCGCGATGTGACCTCGCGGGTCCGGGCCGCCGCGGCGAAGCATGGACGGCCCACCCCGCGCTTCAGCCTGTCGATCCGCCCCATCCTCGCCGACACCGAGGAAAAGGCATGGGCAAAGGCCGAGGAGATTCTGGCGCGCGCCACCGCGCTGCAGGACAAGACCGGTTACCGCAAGCCGGCCGATGGCCATGCGACCGCCGGCGCGCGCCGGTTGCTGGCGCTGGCCGAACAGGGCACCCGCATCGATAAACGTCTCTGGACCGAAATCGCCAAGCTCACCGGCGCCAACAGCAACACCACCGCGCTGGTCGGAACGCCCGAACAGGTCGCGGAAGTGTTCGGCGACTATTACGATCTCGGCGTCAGCCATTTCCTGATCCGCGGCTTCGATCCGCTGATCGACGCCATCGAATATGGCCGCGAGCTGATTCCGCTGACGCGCAAGCTGATCGCCGAACGTGACAGCTCCCGTGGAGTTGCCGCCGAGTGATGCGCCATCTTCTTGTTGCGGGTGTTTTGCTGGGTGCGATCGCCTCCGCAATCGTCAAAATGGGGAAATTGAGCTTCCGTTCCGGTTTAGTCGCAACGGAGGCTCCAGGGTAGTGATTCCTTCTCTCCCGAGGCGTTTTGCGAGAAGGGCATTATTTCAAAGCTGACAACAAAGAAATTTTGTGAGATTGCTGTCAGGCTTCTTTCACCCTCATATTGCCTTGAATTGAAGCGGGTTTTTCCGCTCGGGGCGGCCGGGTGCGAATAGTGGCTGCGGTTTTTTTAAGCATTGGGTCGGGGAAGTCGAATGTCGGATCTCGCGGTGAAGGTATCGGAGCCGATTGCGCTGAAGGCGCGATTGAACGAGGACTGGCTTGCGGTCGTGATCGGCCTGTTGGTCTTTGGATCGGCCCTTATCAGCATCACGGGAACCGACCTATTGGGCTGGGCGGTGACGACATCGGTTTACACCGACGCCGCGCGAGCGCTGAGCCCCTTCGCCAAGGCCTATGCCTGGCTTGGCGGCGGCGGTGCGTTGCTGGCGACCTATGCCGCGCTGCTCGTGGTGTTGAGCGCCGGCGTGGTTACGCTGGGAGGCGACGTCAAGAAATTCGCCGCCGGGTTCACGGTAGTCTTCGCCATCGCCTATGCAAGCTGGATTCTGGGCAGCTACGCCTATATCGCCGCGGTGACGCCGGCCGAGCAGCAGAAGTTCGGTATCGCCTGGTCGCTCAAACTGACCAATGAAGGCGGTTTCATCGTCGCGCTGCTGACCGGGCTGATCATCGCCAACTTCCTGCCTCGGTTCGCCGAATGGTTGAAGGAAGCGATCCGGCCCGAACTCTACATCAAGATCGCGATCGTGATCCTCGGGGCCACCGTCGCCGTCACGGCGGCTGGCCGGCTCAATCTCGCATCGTCGTTGCTGTTGCGCGGGGCGGCGGCGATCGTCGAGGCCTATCTGATCTACTGGGCGGTGATCTATTACATCTCGCGCAAATGGTTTGGCTTCAGCCGCGAATGGTCGGTGCCGCTCGCATCGGGCATCTCGATCTGCGGCGTGGCAGCGGCGATTGCCACCGGCGGAGCGATCCGAGCCCGCCCGGCGGTGCCGATCCTGGTGTCGTCGCTGGTGGTCGTCTTTGCGGTCGTTGAAGTGCTGATCCTGCCGTTTCTGGCCCAGACCTTTCTCTGGCAGGAGCCGCTGGTGGCCGGCGCCTGGATCGGGCTTGCGATCAAGACCGACGGTGCTGCGGTCGCCGGCGGCGGCATCACCGAGTCGCTGATCATGGCGAAAGCGGCCGCGGAAGGCATCCGCTATCAGCCGGGCTGGATTCTCGCGACCACCACGACGGTGAAGATTTTCATCGACATCTTCATCGGGATCTGGGCGTTCATTCTCGGCTATATCTGGACCAACTACATCGACAAGGGGCCGGACAAGGCCAAGCCTGCGGAAATCTGGCAGCGCTTTCCGAAGTTCATCCTCGGCTTTATCTTCGTCTTTGCCGTCTCGCTCTGGCTCGCGGTCGGATCGACGCCGGAAATCGCCAAGGCGCTTCCCGCCGCGGCGGGCGAGGCCAACATCTTCCGGGTCATCTTCTTTATCCTGACGTTCTTTTCGATCGGCGTGCTCTCGGACTTCCGCAAGCTCTGGCAACAGGGCTTCGGCAAGCTTGCCGCGGTTTATTTCGTCAGCCTGTTCGGATTTGTGATCTGGGTCGGGCTGCTGATTTCCTGGCTGTTCTTCAGCGGCTTCAAGCCGCCGCTGGCAAGCTGATCGATTGAAAAGGAAAACCCATGCCGCAACCGGACCTCAAGAACGAAATCAACGCGGCGGTCGAGCCGCTGCTGCCGATCGAGAAAAAGCTGATCGGCTGGAGCCTCGGCCTCGGCATTGTATTGTTGGTCATCCTGATCGCGATCAATCATTTTTTTCCGATCAAGCTTTGAGACTCGGCGTCGCTAACGCGGATTAGCCCGCAGCGTGACGGTCCGATGACGGCGGGGCCTGCGCGCTCCGCCTTTGCATCGAGTTCGTCATCTTCGATGCCGGCAGCTACAGGCCTCGCGCTCCGTTCGCAAATATCCGCCAGGCGGGTTCCGCTGCCCAATTTAAGATTAACAAATCTGGGCTGCGCCGGTGCCGGGAAAAATGAGCCTCGGCGGAACGTCATTCGGCAATAAACCCATCGTCTCTGACCCGTTGAGCAGCGGTGTCATTGCTATTTTTGCCGAGCCCTCGACACCTCCCCGGAGCCGCACCATCATTATTGTTCAATCGAAATGCTCGCGGCTGTCGCGACGCCGGCGCGGCTCGGCCGATCTTGCGGCGCTGGAAGGTTCGATCCTGCGCGACCTGCTCCAGTCCGCGGACCAACCATCAGACCTGTGAGGTTGCCATGAATTCCGCCGTCCGCAACATCAGTATCGATCGGGAGGTTTCGCCGGTCGATTTTCGCGGCGCGATGCGCCATCTGGCCGGCGGCGTCAGCGTGATCACGGTCGGGCGCGGCAAGGAGATCACCGGCATGACCGTCACGTCGGTATCGTCGTTTTCGGTGGACCCGCCGACATTGGTCGTCAGCGTCAACCGGGAAGCCTCGTCGTGGCCGTTGCTCAAGCGTCACGGGTTTTTCGGGGTCAACCTCCTCACCGCCGACCAGCTCGATGTCGCCGAGCGATTTGCCGGCAAGGGTGGACTGAAGGGCGCGGATCGCTTTGCTGGCGCGCAGTGGACCACGCGCGTATCCGGCGTGCCGCTGCTGGTGGGCGCCTTGTCCGCGATCGACTGCGAGGCCGAGGACATCATCGAGCGGCACTCCCATGCCCTCGTGATCGGGCGCGTGCTGGACATCCAGACCTCGCAGCGCACGGCGGCGCTGGCCTACTGGCAGGGCCGGTATGTTGCGATCGATCAGGATGAGGATGTGGCCAGACTGGCGGAAGTCAGCCTGCCGGCAGCGCGTGCTCTGCGTGGAACATGACGTAACGGCCTTACGACGCGGCTCCTGAAGAGGTGGCCGTTTCCAGCCTGGAGCCTCGGTTCTGATTTAAATCAGGGCCGGGGCTCTGGTCTTTTGTTTGACCCGTCAAATAAAGCAGTACAGCCTCCGCTCCGATTCGATCGGAATGGAAAAGGCTCGAGCCGATGAAACGCATCTGGACCTGGATCTTTTACGGGATCGGCGCGCTCGCGATCGGTTACCTTGCGCTCTACGCCTACGAAGCGTTCACCGGGCGCGACCTCGAGCTCGAGAACCCGATCCACATCTTCCGCAGGCCCGACGCGCCGGATTATTCGTGACGGTTAGAGCGTTTTCGAGCGAAGTGGATACCGGTTCGCGTGAAGAAAACGCGTCGAACAAAGAAATAGAGCCGCCGTTCCGATTCAATCGGAACGGAGGCTCTGGTGTTTCCCGGTCACGCCGTCGCGGCGATGCGGTTATAGTCGCCTGAGCCGGCCGGGGTGATCGGCAAGCCGCCGTCGGAATATTCGTTGAGCTTGTTGCGCAGCGTGCGGATCGAGATGCCGAGGATATTGGCCGCATGGGTGCGATTGCCGAGGCAGTGCTTCAGCGTTTCCAGAATGAGATCGCGCTCGACGTCGGCGACCGTGCGCCCGACCAGCGCGCGGGTAACCTGTTCGGCGGCGAAAGTGGCGTGCGCCACCGCCGGCACGGTCTTGGCCAGGTCGAGACGATCACCGTCGGGTGTCAGGATGGCGTCGCTGCCGATCTCGTCGCCCTGCGCCATCAGCACCGAACGATGGATGGTGTTTTCCAGTTCGCGGACGTTGCCCTGCCAGCGGTTGGATGTCAGTACGCGCCTCGCTTCCGCCGAAATCGGCCGCAACGGCACGCCGTTGGCTTCGGCATATTTCTTGGCGAAATGCTGCGCCAGTTCGAGAATGTCCGCCGGGCGTTCGCGCAGCGGCGGTATTTTCAGGTTCACGACGTTGAGCCGGAACAACAGATCCTCGCGGAAGGAGCCTTCGCGCACCGCGTCGGCCAGATTCCGGTTCGAGGTCGCGATGATGCGGATATCGATCGGCACCGGCCTGGTGCCGCCGACGCGATCGATCACGCGCTCCTGGATGGCGCGCAGCAATTTGGATTGCAGGCGCACATCCATTTCGGAGATTTCATCCAGCAGCAAGGTGCCGCCGGTGGCTTCCTCGAATTTCCCGATACGCCGGGCGACGGCGCCGGTGAACGCGCCCTTCTCGTGGCCGAACAATTCCGATTCCAGCAGATGCTCGGGGATCGCCGCGCAATTGATGCTGATGAAGGGCTTCCTGGCCCGGTTGGAGCGGGTGTGGACATAACGCGCCAGCACTTCCTTGCCGGTGCCGGATTCGCCGGTGATCATCACCGAGGCGTCGGAGCCCGCGATCTGCTGCGCCAGCTTGATCACCTTGGCCATTGCTTCGTCGCGGTAGACCATGTCGCGTGAATCGTTGGCGACGGCGGCGAGCACCGCGGCGATCAATTCCGGGTCGGGCGGCAGCGGGATGTATTCCTTGGCGCCGGCATGGATCGCTGCCACCGCGGCGCGGGCGTCATTGGAGATGCCGCAGGCGACGATCGGCACGTGAATGTGTTCGGCTTCCAGCCGCATCACCAGGTCGCGGATGTCGAGAGCGACGTCAACCAGCAACAGGTCGGCGCCCTTGCCGCCGCGCAGCACCCGCATCGCCTGCTCGTGATCCTCCGCATGGGTCACGGAAGCGCCGTTGTCCATGGCGATCTTGGTGGCCGTCGTAAGCTGGCCCTTCAATGTGCCAACGATAAGAAGCCGCATGTTAGTCTCCTGTTCGTCTGTTCGCGCCCGTCAGGCGCGGTATCGCCAAAGAGCCTCAGGCGCGTTCCGCCTTGATGATTTCCGTCATGGTGACGCCGAGCTTGTCTTCGACCAGAACGACTTCGCCACGCGCTACCAGCCGGTTGTTGACATAGATGTCGATCGCCTCGCCGACGCGGCGGTCGAGCTCAAGCACGGTACCGGGCCCGAGCTTCAGCAATTCGCCGACATCCATCTTGGAACGGCCGAGCACGGCTGAAACCTGCACCGGCACGTCGAACACGGCTTCCAGGTCGGCGGCGATGCGCGAAGTATGCTCGTCATCGTGATATGCCACGTCGTCGATCTTCGGCGTATCGGCGGCGTTGAGATCCGGAAGCGGGACCTGTGCGTCGGTATCACTCATGGTTCAATCCTCATCGCCGTCGTTTTGGCCTGGCTGCGGGACGCCATGTAGCGCCCGACAAGTTCGTTGATCTTCGCCTCGATCGCCGCGCGCTCCAGCACCACGCCGCCATCGGCCCATTCGATCTTGCAATCGCCGGTGTCGATTTCCGGTTCGGCCAGGATCACGAGACGGCCCGCAAAGCCGCTTTGCTTCGCCAGCTGCTCGATCCGCTCGCGGGCGGTCTCGTAGAGCGAGGCGTTGATTCGGACCACCAGATGCGGCGTCGAGACGAGATGCGAGAAACAATCGCTGACCAGCCCGGCGATCTCGCCGAGCGGCTCGCTGGCAATCAGCGCGCTGCAGAGCTTGCGCGCGACCGCGACCGCGACATCGACGGCTTCGGTCTCCATTCGGGTCTCGATGCCGGAAAAGCGAGTCGCGATGGTCTTGAGCGCAATCCCGATCTCTTCCAGCGCCAGCGCGGCGCGGCGGTCGCTTTCCGCCTTGGCCTCGCGCTGGGCCGCATCGAAGCCGTCGCGATAGGCCCGGGCCTCGGCCGAGGCGATCTTCTGCGCAATCTCCGAGGCCGTGGCCGGCCGCTCGCGCGTCCGGTCCGGCGCCGAGAAGTCCATGTCGAACAGGAATTTCGCGGGCGCGGCCATCAGTACACCAGCTCGTCGTCGGCGCGGTTCTTGGTCAGCATGATTTCGCCCTTGGCCGCGAGGTCTTTGGCGAGATTGACGAGCAGCGCCTGGGCCTCGTCGACGTCGCGCAACCGAACCGGCCCCAGCGCGGCCATGTCGTCGAGCAGCATCTTGCCGGCGCGTGACGACATGTTGCCGAGGAAGAAGCCGCGGACATCCTCGTTGGCGCTCTTCAGCGCGATGCCGAGCTTGTCCTTGTCGACGTGGCGCATCAGCGTCTGTGCCGAGGCGGCGTCCAGCTTGACGAGATCGTCGAAGGTGAACATCAGCGCCTTGATGCGTTCGGCGGACTCGCGATTTTCCTCTTCCAGCGAGGTGATGAAGCGGGTTTCGGTCTGGCGGTCGAAATTGTTGAAGATTTCCGCCATCACCTCGTGGGCGTCGCGACGGCGGGTCTGGGAGAGGTTCGACATGAATTCGGTACGAAGCGTCTGCTCGACGCGTTCGATCACTTCCTTCTGCACCGCCTCCATCCTCAACATGCGGCCGATCACATCGAGCGCCATGTCCTCGGGCAGGATCGCCAGCACCCGCGCGGCATGCTCCGGCTTCAGCTTCGACAGCACCACCGCGATGGTCTGCGGATATTCATTCTTGAGGTAGTTGGCGAGCACCTCTTCCTGGACGTTGGAGAGCTTCTCCCACATGTTGCGGCCGGCGGGGCCGCGAATTTCATCCATGATGCCGCTGACGCGCTCGGCAGGCAGGTATTGCTGCAGCAGCCGTTCGGTGCCGTCGAAAGTTCCCATCAAAGCGCCGGATGCCGACATCCGCGACACGAATTCGAGCAGCAGGTCCTCCACCACGTCGGCCTCGACGGTACCGAGCGTCGACATCACCATCGACAATTCACGCACCTCATCGTCGTCGAGCAGCGACCAGACCTTGCCGCCATATTGTTCGCCGAGCGCCAGCATCAGAATCGCGGCGCGCTTCGGGCCGCTAATCGTCTTGCCCTTCGGACGGTTGCCCTGACGGCTGGCCAGCGTGGCGATGACGCTGGCGATCTCGGTGGAGCTTGTGGTCTGCGGTACGGCCATGTCAGATCACGCCGGTTCCGTGAGCCATTGACGAATAATGGAGGCGGTTTCGTTCGGATTCTGCTCCGCCAGCGCGCCGACGCGATGCACCGACTGCGCGTGAACCTGGCCCTGGACCTGGGCCACGTCGATCATCTGGCTGGTTGCGTTGGAACTGGGCACGAGACTCTGGCCGGTAGTGGCGGGTGGCGCGCTGCCATCGGTCAGCGCCGGCATCAGGTCTTCCGCGGGCGAGCGCATCACTTCGGAAGCGATGATGCGCTTGACCAGCGGCCGGACTACCATGAACAGCACCACCAGACCGAGCAGCATCATCACGCCGAGTTCGATGACGTACATCACGTCGTCCTTGGTGAACTGCAGCATGCCGAACAATCCCGTCGGCTCGGCGATCGGCGCGACCGCCGGGGCTTCCGCGAATTTGAGGTTGACGATCTCGACCTGATCGCCGCGCTTCTGGTCGAAGCCGATCGCCGAGCGCACCAGCGCTGCGATGCGGTCGAGCTGCTCCTTGCTGCGCTCCTGATAGACCATTTCGCCCTTGTCGTTCTTGGCATAGGTGCCATCGACCAGCACGGCGACCGAGATCCGATTGACCCGTCCCGCCTCGGTCACTTCGGTCTTGGTGGTATGGGAAATCTCGTAATTGTTGGTCTCTTCGGTCTTCTTGCTCTGGTCGCGCGCGGGCGCCGCATTGTCCGGGCCGCGCTGATTGCCCGGCAATTCATTATTGACGGTCACCTGGCCGTTGGTCTCGGCGGTTGCGCTGGATTCTTCCCGGGTCTGGCTTGAGCGCAACACCCGGCCTTCGGGATCGAAACGGTCGGAGGTCTGCGTGATCCGGTTGTAGTCGAAGTCCGCCGAGAGCTGGACGCGCGCGCGGCCGGCGCCGACCACCGACGACACGATCGCCTCGACTTCGCTGCGCATCCGCTTCTCGAAACCGGCACGGCGCTCGTCTCCGATGGTGTTATCATTGTCGCCAGTGGCGCCGTCGGCGAGCAATTGACCGGATTCATCGACGATCGACACCCGCTGCGGCTTCAGGCCGCTGACGGCGGAGGAGACCAGGTGGCGGATGGCCTTGATCTGCTGCGGCTCGAGCGCGCCGCGCACCCGCACCACGATCGAGGCCGACGGTTCGGGGGTCTCGCGCGAAAACAGCGGCCGCTCCGGCAGCACCAGATGAACCCTGGCCGCCTGGATGCGGTCGATGGCGCGGATGGTGCGGGCGAGTTCGCCCTCGAGCGCGCGCAAATGGTTGATGTTCTGAACGAAGCTGGTGGTGCCGAGCGCGTCGGACTTGTCGAAAATCTCGTAGCCGACGCCGCCGCCCTTGGGCAGCCCGGCCTCGGCGAGGTTCATGCGCAGCCGCGTGACCTTGTCCTTCGGCACCATGATCACGGCGCCGTCGTTGCGCAATTCGTAGGGAATGGCCTGGCGTTCCAGGTCCTTGATGATGCCGGAGGAATCCTCGGCGCTGAGGTCGGTGAACAGGGTGGTCATTTGCGGCGAGGTGACGCGCATAATGACAAACGCGAAGAAGCCGATCAGGGCGACTGTGACCGCGACCATCGCGAGCAACCGCGAAGCGCCCAGACCTTTTAGGAAGCCCACAAGACCTTGCAAACCAACTGCCCCCCGAGAATTCGGCCCGAAGAGCCGACTGGGCAATTATTGCCTATGGGATGGTTTCGATATGGTTAACGAAGGTTAAGGGCCGTGGCGAAAGTTCGAAATGAAAAAGATCGGCATCGCAAAACGAAGCCGATCTTCGTCAAATTCGATTGGCTCCGGATAGCGCTTTTCAGCGAAGCGGACGCCGGTTCGCGTGAAGAAAACGCATCAAAAATAGTGCAACAGAGCGCTTATTGGCGATATTGCTGGATTCGGGTGGTGCGCAATCCGGCAAGGCCATGCTGATCAATCGAGAACTGCCAGGATAGGAATTCATCGACGGTCAGCGTGTAGCGGCTGCAGGCTTCCTCAAGGGAGAGCAGGCCGCCGCGGACTGCGGCAACGACTTCGGCCTTACGGCGAATGACCCACCGCTTGGTTCCGGGTGCGGGTAGGTCCGCAATTGTTAACGGACTGCCGTCAGGCCCGATGACGTATTTTACCCTCGGGCGATGGGGTTCTGTCATGGCGTACTCACAAACTCTCAACCACTGAACTCACGGTAACAACCTACGCCCGGCGGCTTAAAATTTGCCTAAGCCCAAGGCTCTAATAAGAATCTCCTTGAAAATGCCTGCAACGCCATCGCCCGCCGATGGCGGCAGCCGCCGGGGGATCCAGGCCTGTGGGTGCGGTGTGGGACACCAAATCGGTGACGCCAGCGACGGCAGGAAGCGTCGTCGTCAGTTCACGATGCTCTGGACCTGGCTCACCGTGTAGGTTTTGCCGCCGATCGTCAGTAGCGGTGGCGATTGGGTGAGATCGACCGAGGTGACCACGCCCTGGATCTGGGTTGTCACGGCGACTGAGTTGTTCGAGGAGTCCTTCGCGGTGGCGGTCATGGTGTAATTGCCGTCGGGCCACACGGTGCCGTCATTGCCCTTGCCGTCCCACGTGAACGGCTGGTTGTCGCCCGCGGCCACGCTATAGGTGCCACTGAAGACCGCCTGACCGGTGCTGTTGGCGATGGTGATGTTGACATCTGAAGCGCTTGGGACGGTGAGCTCCCATGTCGCGGTGCTGTTGGTCAGCGCGGCGGTGCTGCCATTGACCACCGCGGTCTTGCCGACGAATCCCAGCGCCTGGGTCGATTGCGCGGTCTGCTGCAGGGATACCAGCGTTGCCAGCGAGTCGTTGGTGTTGAGCTGCTGCTGGACGCCGGCGAATTCGACGAGCTGCTGCGTGAACTGGTTGGTGTCCAGCGGACTGAGTGGATTCTGGTTCTGCAATTGCGTCGTCAGCAGGGTCAGGAAGCTTTGAAAGTTGCCGGCAATTTGCGTGGAAGCTAGCTTGTTGGCGGCTGTGGCCGACGAGCTTGACGAGGACGAGGCAGGTAGCGGCGTCGTTCCCGAAACGACCGGGCTTGCGGTGCCAGATGTTGCTGCCATGTCCGTCTCCTCAGACTCTGATGTCGACGCCGCTGCTCGATCCGAGCATGCGGCCATAAGTTCGTCCCGCGACTGCCGCGGGGATGGTGTCTTCTTCGCTGACCACCAGCCGCTGGGCGTTGCTGCCGGTCTGGTTGCCGTTATTTTGACTGGATGAAGACTGATCGCGCAGGCTGAATTGCAGGCCGCCGCTGCCGGTCTTGAGGCCGGCGTCGTCCAGCGCGCGCTGCAGTTGCGGTGCGTCCTGCTGCAACATCGACAGCGTCTCCGGCTTTTCGACCGTCAAATGCGAGGTCACCTGGCCGCTGCGGTCGACATCGATGCGAACATCGATGCGGCCAAGGTCAGCCGGGTCGAGTCGGATTTCGAAGCTGCTCTTGCCGTTCTTGACCGAAGCGGCGATCTCGAGCGCGAGCCCGCTTAACGGCACCGGCGCGTTCGTTGCCGCCGTGACGCTCAGCGATGCCGTCGGAGCCGCGTTGGTCGTCGCGGAGGGAAGCTGCGGCGCAATGGTGCCCAACGCCGGCACGCCCGCGCCCGATGTATCGGTTGGCGAATGTCCGGTCTCGGCGCCCGCTGAGCGCTCATGGACCGTTCCGGCAGCCACCGATGTCGGTGAGGGATTGGCGGAGGCATCGCTTTTGGCCGCGCCGACCGCGCTACCGCTTGCGTCCTGCGTCCCGGTGGTAGCGGCCGGCTGCGCGGTCGCAGCGGCTGGATCGGTCGTGCCCGGCGTGGTCTCCGAACTGCCCGATTTAGCGGTGGCCGTCTGCGTCGTGGCAGCAGTCTTGGAGGATGTGATTTTCGGTGCCACGGGTGTGGTAGCGGCAACAGCGGTTGCTACCGTCGTTGCGGGTGCCGCGGTCTGCGGTTTCACCGGCGTGGGGGTTGGCTGGCCTGTCGACGCTTGAACCCCGGTCTTCGTCGTCGCCGTCGTATCCGAGGCGATCGCAGCCGCATCCGCGGCGGTTGCGGTGGGATCAGCGATGACAGCAGCCGCGGCGCCGGAATAGCCGATGAAGGCACCGGTGTGGCGGCGGTGGCCGACATGCTGGCGGCAATGGCCGCCGCCGCGATCGCCAACGGTGCCGTGGCATTTCCGGAGGTCGGCGGTGCAGCCGATGCGGCCGGAGCGTCCGTCACCGCGACGGTCACGGGGATAGCGGTTGCGATGGCGTTGGTCGCCGCCGTGGCGTCCTGCTGCGCCGAGGCGGCGGGATCGGTTGAAGAACCGGTAGCGGAGGTGTCGCCGGACGATGACTTTGCGGCTGATTTTGCCGTGTCGGATTTCGAGCTGCCGGACTTCGCTTTGGAAGGCTGTGGAGCGTCAGCGTTGGTGCTCGCGCCTGAAGGCGGTGTGGCGGAAGCGCCCTGATTGCTGGAATCGTTGTTGGCTGACGGGTCGGCGGGCCCGGCGTTCTGCGATCCACCGTTGTTCGCGGCGGGCGGAGCGTTGTCGGAGCGGGATTGCGAGGCCGGTTGCGGCGGTGGCGCGGCTGTGGAGTTGCTGGCGTCGCTGTTGGTGTTGCTGTCCACCAGCGCACCGAAAATACCGCTTCCGGGATTGGAGTCGGACCTCGCAGCCCGCGGCGGCGCGCTCTGAAAAGGCACGTTTGTCGCTGCTTCTGATGTGACGCTGTACACCGGCGGCCTCTCGCAATGGGTCCAGCCGGTGATCAGCAAGGACCGGGCCACGGCCCTCTCAATAAAATGTTGTTATATTTCAATATCTTATGAAGATATCCCGGGACGAGACACCGCGCCGGGGCGGTCCCTTTTCTGCCCTGCGGCAAGATTTGCCGTTCGCGGTTGCAAAAGGGTCGAGCGTGATTGCCTGACGGGAATGCGGCCTATATTAAAGAACAGCTTTTCAGCCGCTCTGGCGAACCCGCTTTCCAGGGAATGCTCCAAAGCTTCCTGATCGCGCGGCGTTCGAGGCCGTCGCGGTCGCATTGATGACCGGAACCATGCTCAACAGTCTGGATCTCGAAGGCCGTCCACAGGACACCAGGATCGTCGTCGCCATGTCCGGCGGCGTCGATTCGTCGGCGACGGCTGCGCTGTTGAAGTCCGAGGGGTACGACGTCGTCGGCATCACGCTGCAGCTTTACGATCATGGCGCGGCCACCCATCGCAAGGGCGCCTGCTGCGCCGGCCAGGACATCCACGACGCGCGCAACGTCGCCGAGCGGATCGGCATTCCGCATTATGTGCTGGATTATGAGAACCGCTTTCGCGAATCGGTGATCGACAATTTCGCCGACAGCTACGCCTCGGGCGAGACGCCGGTGCCGTGCATCGAGTGCAACCGCTCGATCAAGTTTCGCGATCTGCTCAACACCGCGCGCGAACTCGGCGCTGCGGCGCTGGCGACCGGGCATTATGTGGCGTCGCGCCGCACCGGCGATGGATCGCGTGCGCTGATCTGCGCCGCCGACGCCGATCGCGACCAGAGCTATTTTCTGTTCGCGACCACGCGCGAGCAACTCGATTATCTGCGCTTTCCGCTCGGCGACATGACCAAGCCGCAGACGCGCGAACTGGCGCGCCGCTTCGGCCTTGAAGTCGCCGACAAGCACGACAGCCAGGACATCTGCTTCGTGCCGACCGGGCGCTATACCGACATCATCGGCCGGTTGCGGCCGAATGCCGTCGAGCCCGGCGACATCGTCGACCTCCAGGGCCGCGTCATCGGCCGGCATCAGGGCATCGTTCACTTCACCGTCGGCCAGCGGCGCGGATTGGGCATCGCCTCCAGCGCACCGCTCTATGTGGTGCGGCTGGAGGCCGCCAGCCGCCGCGTCGTGGTGGGGCCGCGCGAGGCATTGCGGATGGATCGCATCGTGTTGCGCGACGTCAACTGGATCGGCGACGGTGAGCTTGATCGCGCGGTTGGCCAGGGTCTTGAGATTTTCGTGCGGGTGCGATCGACCCGGGCGCCGCAGCCGGCGTGGCTGCGCGCGGCGGATGGCGGTTATGAAGTCGAACTGGTTGCGGGCGAGGAGGGCGTATCGCCGGGTCAGGCCTGCGTGTTCTACGATGCGCCTTTGGGCCAGGCGCGCGTGCTCGGCGGTGGATTCATCCTGCGCGCGACCGCGAAGGGTGCGGCGGCCAAAGGCGCCATTCGACCGCAGCCGCTGGTCGAGGCAATGCGCGGTTAGGATTTTCAAGGCGGGGGCATGGCTGCAGATATCGACCGCGCGGGGGTCGCAAAGGCTTATGGTCGCTGGGCGCCGGTCTATGATCTGGTGTTCGGCAAGGTATTCGATCACGGTCGCCAGTCGACCATCGCCGAGGCCGACCGGATCGGCGGCCGGGTTCTCGATGTCGGCGTCGGCACCGGACTGTCGCTGTCGGATTATTCGCGCACCACGAAATTGTGCGGCGTCGATATTTCCGAGCCGATGCTGCGGAAAGCCCAGCAACGCGTGCGGGCGCTGGGTCTCGGCAATGTCGAGACGCTCGCGGTGATGGACGCCAGGAATCTTGCCTTTGCGGATTCGTTCTTCGACGCGGTGGTGGCGCAATATGTCATCACCGCGGTTCCCGATCCGGAAGCGACCCTCGACGACTTCATCCGCGTGCTGAAGCCCGGCGGCGAACTCATTCTGGTCAATCATATCGGCGCCGAGAGCGGCCCGCGCCGCATCTTCGAACTGGCGTTCGCGCCGCTGGCGCGGCGGCTCGGCTGGCGGCCGGAATTTCCGTGGGCGCGCCTGACCGACTGGGCCGCAAAGCACGGCGGCGTCAGCCTGGCCGAACGCCGTCCGATGCCGCCGATGGGGCATTTCTCGCTGATTCGCTATCGCAAATCCTGAGATTGCGGAATACTCGGGCGGAACCTCCAGGCCGGCTGGCCGTTTTCTCTCCATGGAAACGAAACGCTCGCTCTTTTTTAGCTGCCTGCTGACGGTGGCATCCGGTGCGGCCGGTGCCCAGGCGCCGCCATTGCCGGCGGCGCCGCCGGCGCAAACAGCCCCGCCGTCGCCGGCACGCGCCAGCGAATGCGCGCCGATGCCATCCGCGCCCCGACATGGCACCACGACGCCGCAGGGCACGACGACCGGGGAAGCCCGTGAACCGCTCGGCGACAGACTGGCGCGGTCCGACGGCGTATTGTGTCCGCCCGAGGGCGTCGATCCGCAAATGCACGCGCCGACACCCGATACCGGCGACACGCCAGTGATCCCTCCGCCCGGCGGTCCCGGCGGCAATCCCAAGGTCCGGCCGAAATAACGGCGTTTTGCAGGGATTTTCAGCGCAAGGACCGGCGTGCAGTGATCTGCCGGAACGGCCGGGTTTGCTTGACATGCCCTAGACCGGCTTCTTATATGCCGCGCGTTCGCGACTGCGGTATATAGAGCCGCGACGGTGAACCGTGGCGGGGTAGCTCAGCTGGTTAGAGCACGGGAATCATAATCCTGGGGTCGGGGGTTCGAGTCCCTCTCCCGCTACCAAATCGCCGCTAGAGGGTTGCAATAGAACTTGATCGTTTGCCACTGATTACGAGGGATGTCACACGACTACATCTCAGAGTGCAATTTGGCAATGCCACCGGGCGGCGCATGTTCAGTCCGGGAGTTACGGAGCTGACGCGCACAGGCAGAATGACTCTTAATCATCGGGTCCCAGGTTCGAGCCCTGGTGCGCCCACCAAGCTTTTCAAGCACTTAGCCGATTTCACCGTTTGAGACGAACGGATTAAAACGGCTTTTCAAACGGTTTTCGCTAGGCTTTCGCTCTCCAAAAAAATGTGAGAACGGCGTTGCGCTCGTAGCGGGGGTCACACGGGATCGTTCAAGGCGTTGCACCCCAGGGGCAGTTCGAATCTCTTCGGGCGCGCCAGTTCTCGACGCCAAGTTTCGTCTCGGCGCCAAGTCTCGTCTTGGGCAAGTCTCGTCTCGATGCCAAGCCTCGTCCCGACGCCAAGGCCAAATGCCGAGGCGTTGTTGCGCCTCGGGCCGTCCCTGCTGCGCGTCTATCTGATGATACCGACTGCAACTGGCTGACGGGTTCGGCGCGAACGTCGGCCGCCGATTTCTGTCCGGTGAAAGCGACGTCAATCATGCAGGCGTCGAGCAGCGGGCCCGGCTTGATGCCGGCCTCGCTGCAAATCGCTCTGACGCGCTTTGCAATCTGCGGATCGAGATCCTTCGCATAGAAGGGTTTGCTGGGGAGTCCCGACTGCTTCGCTTCACCACACACATTCAACATGGAGTTAGCTGGCCTCACACGCCAGCTCTCGCCGTAACGGTGGTAAAATTCCTCGAAGGAGAAGGGGATTTTCAGCACAGGTCCGTCACGCGTTGCGACCTGGTTTGGATCGCCATTCGCGCTTACCAGCAGGCCTTGTGCCTGAATGGGCCACTGGCCGAGGCCCACGGTGACATCGATGTGGTTGGTGACTACGTCAGCTTTCACCCAATCTCCGCTCGCTCCGCGCAGCAGGTAGGAATTGCCTCGAAGTGAAATTTGCGTGCCATCACCCAACCGCTCGACTTGGCCTTGGCGCAACGGCAACACTTTTCCGTCCACAACAACTTTTTGCGGTGCCAGGCAAACGGCGACCTTTGTCTTGCCCAGCAGCGCTGCAATCGCAGAATTGACCGCCGCATTCGGCCAGGTCGGCGCACCGGAGACCTGCCGGTTCTGCACCACAAAGCCGGACTTGGTCTCCAGCAGTTCAAAGTCGCCGGTGGCCTGGAAATCGTATAGCAATCCGCTCAGCGTCGTCAGATGAGTGTCGCCGACCGATGTTGAGGCCGCGCAGTTGGCGGGCGCGCCGCCAGCTGTGCTTTCAGCGAAAATCACGGCCGGGCCCGGTTGCGATCCGACGGGCGCACTTGGTCCAAAGCTCAGATTGTTCTTTTCAGCGGTAAAGCCCTGGGCAACACAGGTGGGAGCGGCAGTGCCGCCATAGTTGATCCGGATTTTCTCGTGACGAGCGCGGCGTTGTTGTTGAAGGTGGCGGTTCCGCCCACGCCACTGCTGTCTCCGCCATCGCCGAGGACGTTGAATTCGGCAATCGTCCAGCCGGATGACGCGTTGACCGAGTTGTCGCCGGCGCGCGAGAACGCGGCGCTGCCGACTGTCATGACAATGCTGTCAGCTCCAGCGCTGGCTGCGCCCGTGAGCGTGACCTGGCCGAGGCTGGTGACGGGCACAGGCGAAGTCGTCGACACCGCGCCGCTGAGATTGCTCAGCTGGACGCAATGGTTGTGCCCGGCGCTGAGCGGGAACACGTGTTGAGCGAGACCTCGTTCATGCGCGCCGCGCCCGCCGGCAGCGCCACCGTAGACCGTCGAGCGCCCGGAGCCGAGGAGCACGCCAGCGCCACATCCCAGAAGCCCGAGGACCAGGCTCTCGACCAGAAGCTACGCGCGATCCGCATCCGGCCGGACCGAGCGCGGCGCGCACAGCGAGCTCCCTGGATCGCGCATGCGCGCGCGCCAGTTGGAGATTGGCGACGTTGGCGCAGGCGATCAGAAGCACAAAGCCCGCTGCGCCGAGCAGGACATACAACATCGGGCGCACGTCGCTTGCGCCGGCCGTGGCGAGCGGCAGGAGCGCGGGGATCAATCCGCCGCTGGGGTGTTCCTTGTCGATTTGAACCGCCAGCGCGCGCATCTCGGAGCGCGCCGATTCGAGCGAGACGCCGGGCTTCAGTCGAGCATAGGCGTTCAGATCTTGGGGGCGATAGCCGTATTGGAGCTCCTCACCCGAGAGCGAATGGCTGATCGGGGCCCAGAGCTCGGCACCCGAAAGCGGAATGCGGAGCTCATCAGGCACGACGCCGACGACCGTGTGAAACTCCCCGGAGAGCTTGATCTTCTCGCCGATGACGGAATCCCGCCCGCCAAAGAGGCGTTGCCACAGGCTGGCGCGGATGACGACGGCGCGCTCGGCCCCGGGCTTGTCGTCCTCGGCCGTGAACAGGCGACCGCGAATGGGCGCCATGCCGATAGCGGTGAAGAGGTCGTGGCTCGCCACGGCGCCGCTCAGCCGCTCGGTCTCGCTCGGGCCGACATAGCTGAACTGCCAAGGCCGCGCCACGCCGATGGCGGTAAAGCACCTCTGCTGCTCGCGCCAGGCGACGAAGTTCAGGTAGGAAACCGAGCTGGAGCGATTCTCCTTGGACGCCTCCTGAATGAAGACGAGCCGGCCCTGTTCCGGATAGGGCAGAGGACGCAGCAGCGCGCCGTAGAAGACCGAAAAGATGGCGGTGTTCGCCCCGATGCCGAGTGCCAGTGTCAGTACCGCCAGGCTCGTCAGCCCAGGTGTTCTGGCCAGCACTCGAATGGCGTGGCGCAGGTCGTTGATCATCGTCTTGTCTCCACGTCATCCGTGGGGTGGGTTCAAACCCGCCCTTGCACCGACAAGCGCGTTCATTCGCATCGCAGCGCCACCATCGGATCGACCTTGGCCGCGCGCTGTGCGGGCCAGTAGCAGGCAAGTAGGGAGACCGCCGTGAGAACGGCTGCGACGGCGACCAGGGTGAGGGGCTCAGAAGGACGAATGCCGTGAAGCACGCGGGAGAGCACGAACGTGGCGCCCAGCGCTCCCAGCGTGCCAAGCCCCAGGCCTGTCAGGGTGAGCCGGACGCCGTCACGCATGATCAGCGCAACGACACGGCCGCTCGAGGATCCGAGGGCCATGCGGATGCCGATCTCGTGCGTGCGCTGTCCGGCCACGAACGCGATGACGGCGTAGAGCCCCATGAGCGCCAGCGCGAGGCCCAGTACGCCCTCTGCGCCGGCCAGTTACCGCCCAGACGCGGGAGAAAGAGCGCGGACACGCTGCCGTCGATGTGCTCGCGCATGCTGCGCACGCCGTAGACGGGCAGGTCGGGATCGAGCTCCTGGACCACCCGACGCAGAGCAGGCGCCAGCGCCAGCGGATCGCCCGCGGTGCGCATGTGCAGCGTTGCCGCGCCAGTGTAGTCCTGCGCCATGGGCATGTAGACGTGCGGCCGCGGCGGCTCCCCGATCGAAGCGTACTTGCCGTTGCGCACCACGCCCACGACCTCGGCCAGCGTCCCGTTCGGTTCGATGTGGAAGCGCATCCCCAGCGGATTCCTGTTCGGCCAGAGCTGCTCGGCCAGCGTCTGGTTGACGATGGCTCGCGCAAACGTCGAGCCTGAAGTGTCGGCTTCGGTGAAGACGCGGCCCCGGACAAGTGGGATGCCCATGGTCGTGAAGTAGTCGATGCCCACGATTGCGGGGAAGGCCGCGGACAGCGCTGCGGAAGGGGCCTGGCCCTCGGCGCGCACCTGGCTTGGGAAGCCGGCATCGATGCCGAAGGGAATCGTATTCGCCAAGCTGACCGATTGCACGCCAGGCAGCGACGCCACGCGTGCCAGGAGGTTCCTTTGGAAGCTGCGCGCCGGCCGGCCTCGTAGTTCTGCATCTCGAGATCGAACGAGGCCAGAAGCAGACGGTCGAGTTTGAATCCCACGTCAAGCGTCTTGGTACGAGAGAGGCTCTGGAGGAAGAGCGCACTACACGAGAGCAGGACGAACGAGACCGCGACTTGTGACGACGAGTAGGCTCCGGAAGAGATGGCGCCTTGATCCGACAAAGGAAGCGCTTCCCTCCTTCAGAGCGTGAGCGACGTCAGGCCGCGAGGCTTTGAGGGCTGGGAACAACCCGGTGATCAGGCCGGTCGCCACGCCGAAAGCGCTCGTGAGGACCAAGCTCCACCAGTTCCAAGCGCCGTAGTCGCTGCGCTGCGGCAGGTCGGCCGAGTTCTGCAGGCTTCCCAGCCAGAGCCCGACGACTTGCGACAGGAGCAGGCCCATGGCTCCTCCCAGCAGACCCAGAAGCGCGCTCTCGGTGAGCATCTGACGCAGCAGGCGCGTGCGGCTGGCGCCGACCGCGCTGCGGATGCCGAGCTCCTTCTGACGGGCGAGCGTGCGCGAGAGAAGCAGATTGGCGGCATTGGCACAGGCAATGAGCAATACGAGAGTGGCCATACCCAGCACGACCATCACGATGACCGGCACGATGTCTGCCACGTCCGTGCTCGGGCGCGCGCGCGTCTCCCGCATCAGCGAGACAACGGTCGTCTTGTTGTCCGTCCGAGGGTGATCCTGCGCGATGCGCCCGGCGACGACGCGCGCTGCGGCTTCAGCCTGTGCCAGGCTGGTCGCAGAGCCGAGACGGCCCAAGAGCCGGAACGTGCGATGGTCGCGGTCCCGCAGGAGGAACTCTCCGCCGTGTACGAAGGATCCGACGGCAGTGATGGGGGCGTAGGCGACGGTGCCGACCCCGGCCTCGGTCCCGTGGAATGTGGCGGGTCCGATCCCGACAACGGTCGCTGGGCGTCCGTTCAAACGGATGGCCTTTCCGATGATCGAGGAATCGCGGTTCAGCCGGCGCTCCCAGTAGGCATGGTTCAGGACGACGACAGGCGCCGTCCCGGCACCGTCGATCGCCTCGGAGAAGACGCGTCCCTGACTTGCCCCGACGCCAAGCGTTGAGAAGTAGTTGGCCGAGACCATCTCGATCCAGGTGCGTTCCGGACGCTGTCCCTCGACGCTCAGGTGAACCGGCATCGGGTGGTGTGCTGCCAGTCCCGAGAACGCCGCGACCCCATCTCGATACTCGAGGTAATCCGGATATGAGAAGCCGCGCTGCCGCATCTGCATGGGCCCCTGGCCCACGTCCTTCTGGTCCATGACAACCAGTTGCTCAGGCGCCGGGACCGGCAGGGGCTGCAGCAAGATCACGCCGACTCCGCCAGCGACCATCAGGTTCACGCTGATGCCGCAGGCCAGCACCAGAGCCGTAGTCAGAGTAGAGCCCGGACTCAGGCGAAGCTGGCGCACGGCGTAGCGGAGGTCCTGGAACAGCGTGGTCATGATTCCTCCGTACACGCGGGCATGACGTGTCGTGTCCCGACCCCGGCTACCGTAGGGGCGGTTTTGAAACCCGCCCCGATACCGGCAAACGCGTTCATTCGCATCGGAGCGCCACCATCGGGTCGACCCCGGCCGCGCGTGAGGCGGGAACCACTACCGCGACGACCGCCGCTGCGAGCAGAACCGCGGGCACGGTGATAAACGTCAGCAGGTCCGTGCCGCTGGTGCCGTAGAGTAGGCTGGCGATGAAGCGGCCCAGACCCAGAGCGATGCCGAGCCCGATCGCGAGTCCGACGCCGGTCAAAGCCAGGCCCTGCCGCAGCACCATCCCCAACACAGTGCCGGGCCGGGCGCCAAGCGCCATGCGGATGCCGATCTCGCGCGTGCGGCGGCGAACCGAGTAGCTCATGACGCCGTACAGGCCGATGGCGGCCAGGGTGAGGCCGACTGCGCCGAAAACGCCCAGCAGCAGCGCCAGAGGCGCGGGAGCAGAAGCGACTTGTCCACGTGCTCCTGCATGGTCTCGGTGTTGAAGACCGCCAGGGTGGGATCCAGCGCGGCGATCTGCTCGCGCACCGGCTCGGGCCAGTGCCGGCGGGTCAACCGAGTCTTGACCGCGATCGAAATCCCGTAGAAGCTGATGACCTTCTCCGGCGCTGCGTCGAGGAACAGATAGGCGCATCGCGCCGGCTCCTCGCCCAGGGTGCGCGACTTGGAGTCGCGCGCCACGCCGATGATCGTGTAGGGTTCCTGTCTTGAGTGCATGACACGGCGGCCGATCGGGTCCTGGTTGGGGAACAGATGCGGCGGCCATGGTTTCGTTGACGATGGCCGCGGGCTGGTCGTCGGTCTGCAGATGAAGTCGCGGCCACGCAGCAGCGGAATGCCCATCGTCTCGAAAAAGCGGCTGCCGACGCTGTAGACGTTGGCATTGACGGTTTGTCCGGGCTGGCCTTGGCCGCGTTGCCGCTCGAAAACCGTTGCTGGTGCCGCCAATGCTGAGCGGCACGTTGTCCACAAAGCTCACCGAGCGAACCCCTGGCAAAGCCGATACGCGCTCGCGAAGCTGGGCGAGAGGAACTGCGCGGTCTTTTCGCGCGAGTAGTTGTGGAGTTTGGGGTCCACGCTCGTCATCAGGATATTGTCGGGCCTGAAGCCGATGTCGATCGACGACGCGTTTCCGAGGCTGCGCAGGAACAGGCCCGCGCCGATCAGCAGCACCAATGAGAGCGCGACCTGCACCACCACCAGCGTGTTGCGCATGCCGAAGCGTCCCGCGCGGCCGAACGCCGCGCGCCGCCGATCCTTGAGAGCCCCCACCAGGTCTGGGCGCGTGGCCCGGAGCGCCGGAACCAGCCCGAACAGCAGCGGCGGTCACCAGGGACAGAGCCGGCGGTGAACGCCGCCACGCGCAGATCCACGTTGAAGTCGAAGCCGACCGGGAAGGGCAGCGGAAGCTGGAAGCGCGAGATCGCGCGGCCGCGACCGCGGCCAGCAGGAAGCCGACGCCTGCGCCGGCCAGCGCCAGCAAGAAAGCTCTCGGTCAGCAGTTGGCGCACCAGCTGGCGGCGGCTGGCGCCCATCGCCAGGCGGATCGCGATCTCCTTTTGCCGTCGATCGCGCGGGCCAGCAGCAGGTTGGCGACGTTGGCGCAGGCGACCAGCAGCACCAACCCGACCACGACCATCAGGACCGTCATCAAGGTGAACGCGGGCGTCGCGGAGCCGGCGATCAGACCGCCGGCGGTTTGGAGCGACACGCTGTCGTGCCGCTTCTCATCCTTGCGATAGGTGTCGTCCAGGCGCTTCTTGATGACGTTCCTACCGCGGCGCCTTGGCGCGGCTGACTCCGGGCCTAAGCCGCGCGTAGAGCATCAGCCAGCTATTGCCCCGATTGGCTCTGCCTCTGTTCGCCTCTGCGCAGGTCGGGCATGATCTCTTCCGGCATGGCGAGCGGCACCCAGAAGTCGGACGACGATGCCGCGCTCGGTACCGTGGAAACCGGCCGGCGCCACGCCGACCACGGTGTAGCGCTGCCCGTTCAGCGCCACACCTTGCTTGAGGACGCTCGGGTCACCGCCGAAGCGCCGCTGCCAGAGACTGTGGCTGAGCACTGCCACGGGGTCGCGACCGATCACCTCGTCTTCCTCGGGCAGGATGGCCGGCCGAGCGCCATCTTCAGACCCAGGAGTGGGAAGTAGTTGCCGCTGACCACCTGGCCCCAGACGCGCTCCGGCTCCCCGGTCCGCCCAAGCTGGCGGGAATCAGCGGGAAGTGCGCCGTGACGCCGCCTTCGAAGACATCGGTGGCCTGGTCGCGGTAGTCGATGTAGTCCGGGTAGGAAAAGGAATGGCCTTCCGAGAACATCACCATTCGTCCGGGATCCTTGACGGGCAGCACGCCCCAAAGCAGTCCATTGGCAACGCTGAAGACGGTGGCGTTGGCAGCAAAGCCCAAGGCGATGGAGATCACGATCACTGCCGTGAAGCCAGGGCTCTTGGCAGGATGCGAACGGCGTAGCGCATGTCTTGAAGCAGCGTGGTCATGGGTCACCTCCTCGATGTAGCGGCGGGTTTGAAACCCGCCCCTACGCAGTCAGGCGCGCTCATTCGCATCGGAGCGCCACGGATGGGGTCGATGCCGGCTGCCCGCCGCGCGGGCACCCAGCAGGCAAGGAGTGCAACAGCAACAAGCAGACAAGAAACGCTCACAAACGTGAGTGGGTCGGTTGGCTTGACCTCGAAGACCAGGGCCATCACTCGAGTCAGGGCGAGCGCGGCGACCACGCCGATGCCAACGCCGGCCAGCGCCAGCCGCATCCCTTGTCGAAGCACGAGTCGAAGCACCTGTTGCTTCGGGGCACCCAAGGCCACGCGAATCCCGAGCTCCTTTGTGCGTCTGGCAACTGACAGTGAAACCACCCCGTACAGTCCGATGGCTACCAGGACAAGGCCCAGGATGGCGAAGCCGCCCAAACCCCATGTCGTGAGCCTCGTGCCCACCGATGTCGAGATGACACTCTCCATCGATGAAGCCGGGCCACGGGCTGGTTGGGATCGATTGCCTTTACCGCCGCCCGAACTGCGGCTGCTAGCCCGAGCGGGTTCCCTCGCGCGCACCATCAGGGTCATCTGCCGCGAAACCATCGGTTCCTGCTTCTGCGGCAAGTAGAACGTCGGCGACAGGTCGGCATCCAGGCCAGAGTGCTTCACGGCGCCGACGACGCCGACGACTGTGCGCGGAGGCCCCCCGATATGAACCACGGCACCGTGGGGCTTTCGCCTGGCCAAAAGCGTTTGGCCATGACGTCGTCGATGACCATCGCGCTCGGAGCGTCGGGACGATCTTCTTCGGTGATGGATCTGCCCTGCAGCAACGGGATGCCCAAGGCGTGAAAGTAGCCTGGAGTCGCAAAGCGGGTGGCCGAGTCGAATTGACCAGGAGCGCGTGGGACTCGCCCTTGGATGCTGAACCTCGCCATGTTGTTCATCCCAAACGGCGGAAGGTTGACCGCACCCACGCCGTCAACCCCAGGGACCGCCGCGACCTTCTCGCGAAGCTGATCCACAAGATGCGGCCACCTGGGACGCCTCCGGATAGCTGGATCGAGCGAGGGCGATCTCGGCGCAGAGCACGTTGTCAGGCCGAAAACCGGGGTTGACGCGCATCAGGCGGGCGAAGCTCCCTACCAGGAGGCCGGCGCCGACGAGGAGCACCAGCGCCACGGCGATCTGCGCAACGACGACACTATCGCGGAGGTGATCACGCCCTCTTCCCGAGCGGTCAGCACCTGCGCCCCCCCTCCTTGAGCGCCTGATTGGGATGCGGGCGCGAAGCGCGCAGCGCTGGAATCAGGCCGAGGAGGACGCTGGCAGCGATGCTCGCTAGAAGCAGGTAGATGAGGACGGCCCCGTCCACGCGGGCCGCGCCGGAGGGGACGGCTTCCATGCCCGTCTAGGGATGGGGGCACTCCGGGAGAGAAAAGAAGGGATCGCCCGGAGAAGCCGAAGTCCCCAGGCCGCCAGCAACAATCCCAGGGCGCCTCCAAAGAGCGACAGCAGCAGGCTCTCGACCACGAGCTGGGGCCGCACCACCTGAAACTCATGTGCGCCCAAGGCGACGCGGATGGCGATCTCTCGTTTCCTGGCTGCGCCCCTTGCGAGGAGCAGATTGGCGACGTTGAGGCAGACGATCAGAAACACCAGGCCGACGCATCCGAACAGAATGAACAGGGCTGGCCGCAACTTGCCTGCGATTGCGCCGTGGAGCGGGTGCAGCCTGACGCCCCAGCCCGCGTTGTCGTCAGGGAACTGCCGAGCCAGTCGCTGGGCAATGACATCCATCGCCGATTGCGCCTGGCTCAGGCTCACGCCCCTCTTGAGCATGGCCAGCGTGAACAGATGCTGGTTGCCGCGCGGGCCTTCGATGAAGGCGCCGCCCAACGGAATCCATACGTCCGTGGCGTCGCCGGGGAGATTGAAGCTCGCGGGCATGACGCCGACCACCGTGTAGCTACGCCCATCCAGAGTCAGGTGTTTGTCCAGAATGGTAGGCGGGGGCGCCAAGCCGCGTTTGCCAGAGACGGTGGCTCACCACTGCCACCGGATCCCGCGTATCGCCGGAATTCTCGAAGACGCGTCCCCGTACTGGTTGCACGCCCAGGAGCGGAAGAAACCCGGCAGACACGCCCCATGCATGTATTTGTTCCGCCCTCTCCGTCCCCTGTCAGGTTGAGGGTCGTGTCTTGCACGGCTGCCATTTCCCGGAAGACATCGTTTTGGTTCCGCCAGTCTTCGAAGTTGAGGAACGAGGTTCCTTTCGCGATCAGGCCGCTTTCGGCGTGGACCATGTCGATCTGCACGAGCTGGTCGGGATCTGTGAACGGCAGCGGGCGCAATAGCACGCCGCGCACGACTGAGAAGACGGTGGCGTTCGCACCGATGCCGAGCGCAAGCGTGAGCACGGCCACGGCCGTGAACCCGGGCGACTTGGCCAGGACGCGGACGGCGTAGCGGAGGTCTTGGAGCATCGCGTTCATGATTCGCCTCGTTCACGTAAGGGTGGGTTTCGAACCTGCCCCTACACGGCAGAGGCGGCCACGTCCGCGTGCCCTTCTTCCTCCACGATGCGGCCGTCGAAGAGATGGATCGTGCGTTCGGCGTGGCGCGCGTAGCGCGGGTCGTGCGTGACCATGCAGATCGTGGCGCCTTCGCGGTGCAGCTCGCGCAGCAGCTCCATCACCGCCTCGCCGTTCTTCGAGTCGAGGTTGCCGGTGGGCTCGTCGGCCAGCAGGATCGACGGCGATCGCCGACCAGCGCGCGCGCCACGGCCACGCGCTGCTGCTGGCCGCCGGAGAGCTGGCCGGGAAGTGCTTCGATGCGGTGCGACATGCCCACCTTCTCGAGCGCCTCCATGCACGCGCTCGCTTGCGCTCGGCCGCGGTCATGCCGCGGTAGGTCAGCGGCAGCTCGACGTTCTCGTACACCGTGAGGTCGCCGATCAGGTTGAAGCTCTGGAAGATGAAGCCGATCTCGCGGTTGCGGATGCGCGCGCGCTCGGCGAGCGGCAGGTCCGCGACCGGCTGGCCGTTCAGCACGTAGCGCGCCGTCGGTGGGCGTATCGAGCAGGCCGAGGATCGAGAGCAGCGTGGATTTGCCGCAGCCCGAGGGCCCGGCGATCGAGACGTACTCGCCCGCGCTGGATCTCGAGATGGATGCCCGCCAGGGCGTGGGTCTCGACTTCGTCGGTGTAGAAGACCTTGGTCAGGTTCTCGAGCTGGATCAGCGCTCCGTTCTGAGTCGCATTCATCGTGTGCCTTCTTTCTTTCATCGTTCGACCGTAGGGGCGGGTTTGAAACCCGCCCCTGCATTGGGATGCGCGGTCATTCGCATCTGAGCGCCGCCATCGGTTCGACCTTGGCCGCGCGCCGCGCGGGCACTAGGCAGGCCAGGAAGCCTGTTAGCAGGAACACGAGCGTGCCGCAGAGGTACGTGGTCGCGTC
>CAVSFN010000021.1:0-791421 GCA_963727225.1 uncultured Pseudomonadota bacterium
GAACCGCCCCGGGTTTGCCGGAGGCTCCAACTCCTGAGAGGATGGAGCCATGACAAGCAAGACGACGAACAAATTTTCACCCGAGGTCCGGGCCAGAGCGGTTCGGATGATTCTGGATCACGCCAGCGAGCACCCGTCGCGCTGGGCGGCGGTGACCTCCATTGCGACCAAGATCGGCTGCACGCCGCAGACGCTGCATGACTGGGTAAAGAAGGCCGAGATCGACAGCGGGCAGCGGGCCGGCGTTCCGACCGACATGGCCGAGAAGCTGAAGGCCCTCGAACGGGAGAACCGCGAGCTTCGGCAGGCCAACGAGATCCTGCGCAAGGCAAGCGCTTATTTTGCGACGGCGGAGCTCGACCGCCGGTCCAAACCATGATCGCCTTCATCGACGATCATCTTGGGGCGCATGGGGTCGAGCCGATCTGCAAGGTTTTGCCGATCGCCCCCTCGACCTACCACGCCCATGTCGCCAAGCGGCGCGATCCCGCCAAGCTGTCGGCGCGCGCCAGGCAGGATGTCAGGCTGAAGATCGAAGTTCGGCGCGTCTTCGATGAGAACTTCCGGGTCTATGGCGTGCGCAAGGTCTGGCGGCAGCTCAAGCGCGAAGGCTTCGATGTTGCCCGTTGTACCGTGGCGCGACTGATGCGGGACATGGGTTTGCAAGGGGCAATCCGCGGCAAACCCGTCAAGACCACGATCAGCGACAAGGCCGCGCCATGCCCGCTGGATCACGTCAACCGCCAGTTCAAGGCGCCCAGGCCGAATGTCCTGTGGCTCTCCGACTTCACCTATGTCGCGACCTGGACCGGCTTCGTCTACGTCGCGTTTGTCATCGACGCCTATGCCCGCAGGATCGTGGGCTGGCGGGCCTCGCGCACAGCGCATGCAGGCTTCGTGCTCGATGCGCTGGAGCAGGCCCTGCACGATCGCCGACCGGTCCATCGCGGCGGGCTCGTGCATCATAGCGATAGGGGCAGCCAATACGTCTCTATCAAATACACCGAGCGCCTGGCTGAAGCCGGCGTGGAGCCCTCTGTCGGGAGCGTCGGAGATTCCTATGACAATGCTCTCGCCGAAACCATCAACGGCCTTTACAAGGCAGAGGTGATCCATCGGCGTGGACCATGGCGCAGCTTCGAGGCCGTCGAGTTCGCGACCCTGGAATGGGTGGACTGGTTCAACAACCGGCGGCTCCTGGAGCCTATCGGCAACATCCCGCCGGCCGAAGCCGAGCAACGCTACTACGCCATGCTGGAACAACCCGCCATGGCGGCATAACTTAAACCAAATGGCCTCCGGCAAACCCGGGGCGGTTCAAACCGGCCGTCTGCTGCACTACCAACTGCCGGTCCACCAGATACGCTGGCGCTCAGAGGCCGGTACACGCTCAAGTCTTCCCAATCAGACCAATCGCCGTTTGGTGACGTCTGGTACAGATGCCATTGGTGACCGTCGCTACCACAAGCGAAGATCTCTAGTCGTCCGTCCGCAGCGCTACCGACGGCGGGTTCACCCACGACGCCAGCGCTAAGAGGCCGATAAACGCTTAAGTCTTCCCACTCGGACCAGTCGCCATTGGGGGCTGTCTGGTACAGGTGCCACAAATGGCCGTCGTTACCGCGCACGAAGATCTCCAACCGGCCGTCTGCTGCACTACCAACTGCGGGCTCGCCCACGGCGCCCGCACTTAGAGGGCGATAAACGCTGAGGTCTTCCCAATCAGACCAGTCGCCATTTGGCGACGTCTGGTACAGATGCCATTGATGTCCATCCTCACCGACGACAAAAATCTCCAGCCGACCATCGGCGGCGCGGCCCACTGCCGGCTCTCCGGCGATACGAACCCCAATCGGGCGATACACACTGAGGTCCTCCCAGTCAGACCAATCGCCAATAATTGACGTTTGATACAGGTGCCACAGGTGAGCGTCGATGCCGCGAACGAAAATCTCCAGTCGACCGTCTGCGGCTCTCCCTACGGCAGCGTCCCCCGGCAATCCAACCGGCAACGGCCGGTACACACAGAGGTCTTTCCAATTTAGCCAATCTCCGTTTGGGGAGTCTTGTCGCACCTGCCAGACGTGGCGATCTCCGCCGCGGACAAAAAGCTCCAGCCGAGGCACAAGTAGCGGAAATGGGTTATCAGTGTTCGGACCAGCTATCTTGCTTGTTCCCGGATAATAGTAGTCGAGCAGTCTTTTGAAGGGTGGGAATGGATCGAAAGGTTCCCCGGTCAGGTTTTTGTAGACCTGACCAACATTACTCGCACCCGCGGCGACGATTTCGTTCAGGGTGAAACCGAGCTGAGTGAACAGATACCAGATGAAAAGCAAGGAACAGCCGGTTATAGCATCGGGTCCGTCGTCAGTTGACCTAGGAACATTCACGAAGTCGGACCGAGAACTCGCCATCCAAATATTGCTGTTGAAGAAGTCTGTTCGCTCGTCAGCTAAGTTATTGATGATCAAGAACTGATATGCCAGAAAACGAGACAGGCCTTCGCCGGCACTTCCCTCCGTGCCATTACCGAACCATCCGACCCCTTGAGCGCGCATAAACTGTTCCGTCATTTCCGATACGAGAAGATACCGCACGAAAGCAGCTGTTCTTAGCCAAGGGTTTATAGTGATTGTGACCACGGTGCTGTGGGGAGGAATGTTCCAGGCTGCGCCGCCGCCGAATTGTGTAATGTTGACGGGAATGGGAACCGTAACGTCGAGGACTGTGTTGCCGAACCACCCGGACATGAGATTAAAATCGTCCTCACAAGCGCTAATGACTGCGTTGGTGCGAGCGGGCTCCGGTCCACCAGGATTGCGTGGAGCGGATAAGGAATCGTCATATTGAAATTGATAGTGGGAAGTGAGGCCGCCATTGGTGA
Organism: uncultured Pseudomonadota bacterium; assembly: GCA_963727225.1. GTDB lineage: Bacteria > Pseudomonadota > Alphaproteobacteria > Rhizobiales > Xanthobacteraceae > Bradyrhizobium. The sequence goes on from CAVSFN010000021.1 coordinate 2,885, forward strand.
GGCCGGCTGATGTCAGAGCCATGTGCGTCTCTCCTAGTTGAAAGTAACGCGTCCCAGCTTCTAGATTGTCAGTAACTTTGTTTTGCCTTCACTGGCGGCTTGCCGTAAATGTCTTTCGCGCGAGCGTGCAACGGGCTTGGCATCCGGCCTCGGGCGAAAACTTGGTTCGGCCGAACCGTTAGGAACGTCATTAGCTTGTTCTGTTCGAGCGCCTGGGGCCGATGCGTTGTGTTCGCACTTGGCATGGAAGCTCGGCCGGTCGTCCGATTAAGCATCGCTGGCAGCATTTGGGGTGCGAGCGGTCGGGTCCGAGGCGCCGCTGGCGGCCGGCCTGAAATGTCGCCCGCCTGTCAAATAAGCAGCGTCAGCAGCATGTGGGGTGCGAGCGGTCGGGTCGAGGTGCCGCTGGCGGCCGGCCTGAAATGTCGCCCGCCTGTCAAATAAGTAGCGTCAGCAGCATGTGGGGTGCGAGCGGTCGGGTCCGAGGCCCGCTGGCGGCCGGCCTGAAATGTCGCCCGCCTGTCAAATAAGTAGCGTCAGCAGCATGTGGGGTGCGAGCGGTCGGGTCCGAGGCGCCGCTGGCGGCCGCCTGAAATGTCGCTGGCCTGTCGAATAGGTAGCGCCAGCAGTATGTGGGGTGCGAGCGGTCGGGTCCGAGGCGCCGCTGGCGGCCGGCCTGAAATGTCGTCCGCCTGTCAAATAAGTAGCGCCAGCAGTATGTGGGGTGCGAGCGGTCGGGTCCGAGGCGCCGCTGGCGGCCGCCTGAAATGTCGCCCGCCTGTCAGATAAGTAGCGCCAGTAGCATGTGGCGTGCGAGCGTCGAGGCCGGACGTGCTGTTCGCAGTGCGCTTAGATTGCTCGGAGAGAGCCTGAGATGGGAGGGGTGCCGGAAGAGCCGCGACTATTCTGCATTGTTTCCTCCCAGCACCACGTTCCATAAAAAGAATAATCCATCTGTTCTACACCGTGATGTGAACTGCGTCACAATGCGCTCACTTTTTGCGTGTGCTCACGGGTATATTAAGACTGCAGGCAAATACGGAAAATTGGGTACATCTTCCGTTGCAGACCAAGCGAAATCTCATCTAGCCGTGGCGCCCCAACATCCCCGGCATCGATGTGGAATTCAATTGGTCCAAATGGTGCCGTTCTCGCTGTAGCACAGAGGCCCCGGCAAGCGACCTTAGAACTTGTCCGAGCTGCCAGTGATCTGCGCGCTTCCGCTTTTGGCACTTTTCGGACATGGCGCGATGTCCGATCTGAGTCCGTAGTGTGCACCCAAGCGGACATCCGCTGACCACGCCAAATTTTTGGCTTCACGTGCTATCGCGTCGGGTGCTCGCGCCATTCACGGGGCGAGGCGCCGAACCTCTGCTTGAAGATACGGCTGAAATGGGCGAGGTCGTTAAAGCCCCATGAGAATGCAATGTCGCCGACGTGCCGAGCCATGTGCGCGGGGTCGGACAGATCGCGCTTGCATCGCTCCAAACGTTGCATCTGGACATAGCTGCGGAACGAGATCTGTTCGTCGGCCATCAAGTCGCTGGCATAGCGTGGCGAGATTCCGACGGCCGCCGCCGCGCGCGGCATCGACAGTTCGGGGTCGCGCAGATGTGTCAGGATGTAGTTCTTGAAACGATAAAGCAGCGCGGATCGGTGAAACGACTGGTCCGGCGAGCGCTCATGCATCCTGTCGGCGAACGCCATCGCGACGAGATCCAGCGCCTGGTCGAGCAAGCGGATCGCGGTGGCGGGATCGACGTGGTCGATCGTCTTGCTCATGCTGAGCAGGAACTCATAGGCCAGTCGTTCTAGCGGAAGGTCGCTGGAAAAGGTGGTCGCGGTCAACGTATCGAACGAGCCGATGCGCTGTTGCAGCAGCTTTCGGGGCAGTTGGAAAATTGTCTGCGAAAAGCCGTCGTTGAAGTGCAACTCGTAGGGGCGGGTAGTATCGTAGATAACGAACTGCCCCGCGGACACGACAGCTTCGCGGCCGTCTTGAAACACGCCGTTCACACCGCTGGTTCCGAGGGTCACCAGCACGAAATCTTCGTTGGCGCGCGCGATCCGCGACGGTGTGCGCAGCACCCGCTGGGCGCAGGAATTGACTTGCGTGCACGTCACAGGTCCGATCATCGATTGCGAAACGGAGCCCCAAAACCTGTCGCGCATGTCCGACCGGCAATCGAGCCCGACAAAAGTATCGCAGACGATGTCCTGCCAGACTGCAAGTCGCCGATCCGGAACCGAAGAACTCGTGTCGAGCACCACAGCCACAACGAACCTCCAGGAATCCTGATGACAACGCGCCACCAAGCCTTGCTGAAATCAGGTGGACGCAAATTGCGAGCCGACCAATGCAATCGTCAAGGAAATCTTAACCATGGCGAGCCTGTGGCACACGCTGTGCCGCTATTTGAGGCGGAAACTGGCCTTGAATTTCATGGTGCGATGCACAATATCTGTGGTCTAGGGATTCGACGCCTCCTCGAGGGTTATCCAAGAGGAGTTATGAGATGCACCACGACGATATCAGCCGTTCGATGTCTGCCAGGGGCAGCGTTCGAACCCTGCGTCAGCAGGAAGAACTGCCGTTGCTACGCGACCACCTGTTGCGGCTCGATCCGACCAGCCGGCATGATCGCTTCCACGGCTTTATGGATGACAGCTTCATCGAACGCTATGCCGCGAAATGCGCTGGCGATGGCACGGTCATCATCGCCTATATCGAAGACGGTGTGGTGCGCGGCGCGGCGGAACTCCATCCGCCCGGGCAATCCGAGGATTCGTTGCCGGAGATCGCCTTCAGCGTCGAAGCAAGCGTGCGACGGCGGGGCGTCGGCAGCATCTTGTTCAGAAAGCTGATCGCTGAAGCGCGATTGAAGGGCTACCGCTGTCTGCGCATCACCACCGGGGCGCAGAACCAAGCGATGCGGGCGCTTGCCAACAAGTTCGGTGCGCATCTGACATTCCGCCACGGCGAATCCACCGGAAGCATCGATTTGAAGCGGCAGCCGCAGCTCGAACCTGCAAGACTTGCCATCGTAACGCCGGTCGACGCCTGGCGCGCAATGGCCAATTTCAACCGCGCGTATTGGAAACTGCTGTTTCAAATGTACGGTTGGGGCCGAACGGCCTGACCAGAGGCGTCCGCATTATGCCATTTGTTGATCTCTGATCGTGCGAATGGCTAAGCCGGCGACGTCTTAGGCGCGCATCAGGTCCCGGTGCGCTTGTCGTTGCCGAACTTCCTGATCACGCGGCGCTCGACCACAACCGAGCGCTGCGCGCCTTGCTCGCCGGCGATCACCCGCGTCGAAGAACGAGCGGAGAGACGCCCGGCTTTCTTGACTTCAGCGGTGACGGATTCGATCGGCAGTCCCATCAGCGAAGCGGCGATCTCGGCCTGCGCCGCCTGATCGTCGGTAATCCCGATCGCCGCGAAGATCGCTTCATCCAGCGTCGGCGGATCGCGCCGAACGCGCCGGGGCCCATACTTGGTATTCCAATCTTCGCTCATGGTGTCTCTCGTTTGATCTTTTGGATACCTAGGGCGCTAGATGTTGCATTGCAATATGAAAATGGTATGGCAATCCAGCCATGCATTCTTGAATCAGAGTTTTTCGAGTTGGGTGGCGTCGTAGAGCTGAATGGTTGTGGCGGCCGCCGCCAGCGGGTGCAGCGCGCGAACGAAGTCGCGCGAGGCCGGCACAGCAAAATGCGCCAGTAGCGCGGCCCGATCGGCCCACTGCTCAATGAACACCAGCCGCATCGGATCCTCGCAATCGACATGCACGGCGTGCGAGATGCACCCAGGCTCGTTGCGCGAGCGACGCACATGCTCCAGGCTCAACTGGCGAACCTCGTTGAAGGTTTCTTGTCGCGCCGTCACGCTACCGGTCACTACGATCACGTTTTCCCCCAGCGTTTTTCCACATCGCTTTCGTCGTCACGAAATTAAATCGCCAGCACCGGCAAAATCCACCGGTGTTTGCGGCCACCGTTTCAGCGCGGCATGCCCAGCATCGGTCAGGACATAAACCCCGCGCTCGGCGCGATCGAACCAGCCATAAACGTTGTGCAGCAGGATTTTCTGGGCGTCGGGGATCTCGGGCCGCAGTTCCCGCACACGGCGCGGCCCCCGCGACAGCGCCGATGCGCAGGCCAGCGCTTGCTGGCGATAGGCGGTCATGATCGGGGCGCGGGTGCTTCCGCCCGTCGCCGGGTCGCCCTTGCGGCGCCGATGCTCCGCAATCAGGCGGGCGCGCTTCTTCGGATTGCGGCGCGGGCTTGTCGTCGGCGGTTCGACGATCACCTCCACATTGCCGGTGTTGGTGACCGCGAGCATGCCAAAGCCGAGCCGGCGGCACAGATTCCGATAGCGCGCGTCGCTCTCGCGGCCCTTGCCGCGCATGGACATCCTGGCGGCGAGCCAGACCTCATCGCAGGCGCCGGCGCGATCGACCGCCTGCAGCAACAGTTCAAGATTAAAGGAAAGCTTGAGCTCACCGATCACCACGATCGGTGGCTCATCGCCGCTGAGCGCCACGAGGTCACAGCCGCCGACTTCGCCCTTGACCGTGAAGCCGAGGTTTTCGAGGAAGCGCTTGACGGGCAGATAAAGGGCGGTTTCCACGGTGGCTCCGGTGTCGCGCCTGCGACTCAGTGTCCAAGTCTAACCCGAATTGCCGCAGGGAATTTGATCAAACGGCGCCGGAACGGCTATCGTAGGTACGGGACGAGACGGGCACGACACGTATTATGATCAGGAATGGACTCTACCACATCGTCATCGAGATGCTCGATAGCGTCGAGGGTGGCAATCAGGGCGTCATGGTCGTGCGTGACGGCACGTTGCGCGGTGGCGACTCGTTTTTTTATGCGTTCGGGACCTACACCTGCGAAAACGGCAAATGGAAGGGCGAAGTGACCAACCAGGAACATTCGCCGACATTCGGGGCCCGGCCAGTATGGGAACGCAAGGTCGTGACCATCGGATTTTCCGGAACCTATGACGATGTCTCGGCCGAAACTCACGGTATAGCGCTCGCCGGCAAGCAGAGCATCCGGTTCAAATCGAGGCTCCGTTTGCTGGTTCCGGACTGAATGCGGGCGAGGCGCTATACCCGCCCGCTCACCGGCAGCAGCGCGCCGGTGATGGCGCTGGCGGCATCGCTGGCGAGAAACAGGATTACCTCGGCCAGTTCTTCAGCCGTCACCCATTTTTTGAAATCGGCCTTGGGCATGCTGGCGCGGTTGGCTGGGGTGTCGATGGTCGAGGGCAGCACGGCATTGACGGTGATCCGGCCCTTCCATTCGGCTGCGAGCGCCTCGGTGAGCCGGTGCACTCCCGCTTTGGATGCGGCATAGGCGCCCATGCCGGTACCCGCCTGCAACGCGCCCATCGCGCCGATATTGACGATCCGTCCGGCGTTGGAAGCCTCCAGATGCGGAATCGCCGATTGCGAGGCATTCAGCGCGGTAAGTACGTTGAGCGCGTACATCCGCTGCCAGGTCCTCGGATCGCCTTCGGCAATCGCCTCGAATGCAAAGCCGCCGGCGATATTGATCAGCGCATCGAGCCTGCCGAAATGCGCCGCGGCAGCGTCGATGGCCTTTTTGGCCTCGGCCGGATCCGAGAGATCGACGCCGCCGAATTCGATTCGATTGGACGCGGCGGGCGTCTGCGACGGCGCGTGATCGATGCCAGCTACCCGCGCGCCGCGCGCCAGCGCCACTTCCGCGACCACCTTGCCGAGCGCGCCCGAGGCGCCGGTCACGACAACGACTTTTCCGTTCATGATGGCGTCTCCGGCCAGGCGAATGAGGGGATTTCACAGTACCGCCGGGCGAAAATGAATTGCAATGCCGTGGCGGGGCAAAGGGCCTCCTAACCGCCGTGGCGCAGAGGTCGCTAAAATTTGCCGGAGTTTTGTAAGCGGAATGCAGAGCCATCCCGGTTATACGTTGACGTCGTTCAACTCAAGGGCTGGAAAGCAACATGAGCTATCTACCTGATCACGGTTTACCGCTGGTTCAGCTTAAGGAGCAGCGGCGGGATTTGATTGTCGCGCTGCAAAACCGCAACGGCCCGATCGGCGGCTGGGAGCTGATGCAGATCGCAGCGGTTCAGCAGGCCATCTCGGCTTTCGAGGATGTTATCGCGGACCTTGACGCTGAAATGGAGGCAGCGGCCTGAGGCGGTTTGTCCTGTTTCCGCTCTCCGTGAGGTCGGCATCAGGGCGCCAGATAACTGGCTTCCAGCGCGGCGCGCTCGCGCGGACCAACGCCGAGTCCTTCCCGAAAATAGCTTTCGAGATCGCCATAATCGGCGCTGATGACGTCAAATGAGGCCGCGAGGAAGGATGATTCCACCGATGTGAGCACCTGCGTGACTGCCTCGGGCAAATCGCTGACGGAGGAGGGGTCGCGTCGATAGAAGCGGTTGGTCAACAGGTAATCCTGCGAGATCTGATCGTCCGGCACGCCGAGCGCGTGCAGGATCAGCGCGCAGGCAAAACCCGTGCGATCCTTGCCGGCGGTGCAATGAATCACCAGCGGCGCATGATCCTCAAGCAGGTGAGTAAACAGCGCGCTGAACCTCGGCGTGTTTTGCCGCACGTAGCTACGGTAGGAATTGCGCATGGCATCTGCGGCTTCGGCCGATGACAGCGGCGAGCCGGCGTCGAGCAGCGCCCGCAGATCGGCAACCACGGTCGGCTCGATCGGCAGCGAATGAACCGCTATTTCCTCGAGAGCGCAGATGGCGGTTGCGCGCTCCTCAGTGCCGCGAAGATCGAACGCGCTCTTCAGGCCTAGGCCGCGCAGCACGTCGACATCGGCCTCGGTCAGATGGCCGAGATGGTTGGAACGGAAGATCTGCCGCCAGCGGACAGCCCGGTCATCCCTGCCGCGATAGCCGCCCAGATCGCGGAAATTGCTGGCACCGGCGAGATTGAAATGACGGGCTGGAGATTCTTGCATGGGGTCAGCATAAGCCACGTTGTGCGGCAGTTAAATAACTGACCGGTGGATTGGATCGCGCTTCGCCGTAGGGCAGAAATGAAAAAGGGCCGAAACGTCTTGTTTCGACCCTTTTTTCGCTTTTGACGTCGCACCAAAGTCCGCATCGGCAACGCGTGTGCGGTTGGCATCAGGACTCACGCACCGGCTTGGACTCCTGGATGGCCGCCTCATGATACCAGGCACCGCCGAACACCGTTTCGCTGACGCGCGAAGCAAGATCGATCGATGCCTTGGTCTCGTCGGGGCGGCGCACGCCGAGGGCCGCGCGGCCTCCGACGGGGAATTGGTAGATCTTCGCGGACCCGTGATTAAAACTGGTATTCATCTTGGTATCTCCTTGGCGCCGCGGCGCATTGGACTGATGCTGCGCCCGACTCGTTCTTGGTTGGTTACTAAAATGGATATCGTCCGTGCCCGCCGCGGGTGCAACCTGATGAAAACAAAATCATTTGCTGTGCATTTTGTAGGCATTTCTGCTTTTGCACCCTGGGAAGCAATCGCGCGCTGATTAAGGCTTGAGCCATCGATAAGGTTGCGAGAGCATCCCGCTTTGTTGAAAGAAAATTGCCGGCCATTGGCGCGGCTTTAATCGAAACCCCAAAACAGGCCGCTGACTGCCGTGTAATCAGGCGTAACCGGGGCCTTCCAGCGCCGGGCGGAGGCCGCGCCCCGCGCGCCTTTGCCGCACCTCAAAAACAACAGCAGCGCCGGACGCCGGACCGATTTCCCCCTCCCGGCCAGCCTCCCGCAGCGCAGCGATTTGGCACTTTAATTGCTAGGTAACGAACGGCCGATGGTGGCCGGGTCCAACTGTGGTGACCAAAAAGGCTTTTGGTTTCCCATTTCGCATCATCAACCCATGAGAGAGCTCAATGACAAAGTATAAGCTCGAGTATATCTGGCTCGACGGATACACGCCGATCCCTAACCTTCGCGGCAAGACGCAGATCAAGGCCTTCGATTCATTCCCGACGCTGGAGCAGCTTCCGCTGTGGGGCTTCGACGGAAGCTCGACCATGCAGGCCGAGGGGAAAAGTTCGGACTGCGTGCTCAAGCCGGTCGCCGTGTTTCCGGATGCCGCGCGCACCAACGGCGCTCTGGTGATGTGCGAAGTGATGATGCCCGACGGCAAGACCCCGCATCCCTCCAACAAGCGCGCCACCATTCTCGACGACGCCGGCGCCTGGTTCGGCTTTGAGCAGGAATATTTCTTCTACAAGGATGGCCGTCCGCTCGGCTTTCCCGCCTCCGGCTATCCCGCGCCGCAGGGCCCGTATTACACCGGCGTCGGCTACTCCAATGTCGGCGCGGTCGCCCGCGAGATCGTCGAGAAGCATCTCGATCTTTGTCTGGCCGCCGGCATCAACCACGAGGGCATCAACGCCGAAGTGGCGAAGGGCCAGTGGGAATTCCAGATCTTCGGCAAGGGGTCCAAGAAGGCCGCCGACGAAATGTGGATGGCCCGCTATCTGATGCAGCGCCTGACCGAAAGCTACGGCATCGACATCGAATATCACTGCAAGCCGCTCGGCGACACCGACTGGAACGGCTCCGGCATGCACGCCAACTTCTCCACCGCCTATATGCGGGAGGTCGGCGGCAAGGACTATTTCGAAAAGCTGATGGCTGCGTTCGAGGCGGCGCGAGCCGATCACATCGCGGTCTATGGCCCTGACAATCATCTGCGGCTGACCGGCAAGCACGAGACCGCGTCGATCCACGAGTTCAGCTATGGCGTCGCCGATCGCGGCGCGTCGATCCGCGTGCCGCACAGCTTCGTCAACAACGGCTACAAGGGCTATCTCGAGGATCGCCGGCCGAACTCGCAAGGCGACCCGTACCAGATCGCGTCGCAGATCCTGAAGACCGTCGCATCGGTTCCGACCTCGGCCAAGGCGGCCGCGGCCTGACGCGTTCCACCCACGGCCTGGATCCAGGGGCGTCCGGGCCGTGACTTTCCGCATCCGCGCGGACCTGTTTGAGCCTCTCCTCCGATCCTGACCAGCCGAGTGCACGGCTTCGGCCCCGCTCCGGCTGGTCTTTTTTTGCCGCGGATGGGTCGCGCACGCAGTTCCGATACTGCGCGGTTGCGGAGCTGAGCCTTGAATCCGCCCGCACTTCGACGCTAGCTTCTCTTCTTCAAAATGAGCGTCCTGACCAGACATCTTCGCGCGTTCTCGTTCGCTGCGATCGGCCGCATTGCCCCTGCGATGGCGGTCGCTGTGGCGACGTCGCTGGCCGCTCCATCTTTCGTCAAGGCGCAGTCGGCCGATCTCGTATTGTGCGACCGGTTGGCCGCCGATCCCGCCGATCCGGACAAGCCGGCCGACGTCAAGGGTACGCCCGATGTGGCGCCGTCCGATATCGCAACCGCGATCAAATATTGCAGAACTGCTTCCGCCTCGTCGCGGCGCGCGCTGTACCAGCTCGGCCGCGCCTATGCCGCCAACCGCCAAACGCCGGAAGCGATCGGCGCCTGGCGCAGAGCGGCCGACAAGGGCTCGACCTCGGCGATGGTCGAACTCGGCGTGCTCTACGGAACCGGCGCGGGTGTCGCGAGGGACGAAGGCCAGGCGCGCAAGCTGTTCGAACGCGCGGCGCAAGCCGGCAACCCGCGCGGCGTCACCAATCTTGCCGCGCTCTCCGGCGGCGGTGCCGCGGGTTCGGATCCCGCGCGATCCCGCGAGCTTTTGGCGAAAGCCGCTGCGACCAATCCCGAAGCGCAGTATCAACTGGGGTTGATGCTGGCCGATGGCACCGGCGGCGTCAGGGACGATATCGGCGCGCGGAGTTTGTTCGAAAAGGCGGCGGCGCAAAATCATCCCGGCGCCCTGGAGCGAATGGGCGCGTTCACGCAAGAGGGGCGCGCCGGGCCAAAGGATGCCGCCGCCGCCAAGGCCTATTATGAGCGGGCCGCTGCCCTCGGCGATGAGGACGCCAAGAAAGCGCTGAAGCGGATGGAATGCCCCTATGCGATCAAGGATAAGCGCGGGAATCTTGTCACGAACCTTTGCTTTTAGGCGAGCGTTCAATTTACGTCGACGCCGGCCTCGGTCAGCGGGAACGGCACGCCGGGGCGATAGAGCAACACCGGGCGAATTTCATACATCGCACCCGGATTGGCGCGGCGCAGGTCGCGCGCGGCGGCGATGGCGGCGTCGCGGTCGGCACAATCCATGACGTAGAATCCCAGCAGCTGCTCCTTGGATTCGCTGAAGGGACCATCGATCACCACGCCCTTGCCCGGACCGCGCAACACGCAGGCGCCGCTGGTTGCGCCCAGTCGCGCGGTCGGTCCAACTCGCTTCTCCGCAAGGAAGCGCTCGTGGACCTTGCTCAGATCGAGCATCAATGCTGCATCCTCCTGCGGCGTAAGGGACGCGACTTCTTCTTCGACGTGATAGGCCAGAATGGCGTAGAGCATGGGCTTCCTCTTTCGTGCCGGGGGGACGGATAGCCTGAGGACGGTTTGGCGTGGCCCATCCCGACAATATTTTCAAGGTTGTCTCGTCGACGCAGGGACGACAAAAGCAAAGCCGTCATTGCAAGCGTAAGCGAAGCAACCCATACGCCGCAACGCGGAAGCGATCTGGATCGTCGCTTTCGCTCCTCGCGATGACGTCGCTGTGATTCACATACACCTTCGCCTTCCCGCGACGCGAGGCGTCCGGATTGTGCATGAACGATCCGCCCAAGAGGGCGTGCGCCGGCGGGGAATGCCGGGTGCCCGTTGCACCCGCAGCCGCGTGCGCAGAAGTAGAAAGCACACGCGTTAGTCACCACGGTCGCACCGGGATCACCCGGCATTCCCGCACGCAATGGTTTTAACAGCTTATTTCGCGCTCTCCCCGGTGATCGGTCCGGTGATCGGGCTTTCTTGTCACCGTCGTCGGTGAAATTTCTTTCACCAACTTGACGCCGGCGTCGAGGCGTCAGGACCACACGACTTCGCCGTCCGCGAGTCAGGCGCATCTCGTCAAAAGCGCAGCCCGCGTCCACCGCATCCCATGCCCTACGTTCGTGACGATCGCGAAACGCCCCTCTGTATTGGGCCGGGATGGCGAGGGATATGCAGGTGATTTGCGTCAGAAGGGAACGGAAATATTTTTGAAAGAAGGGCTAGACAGGCAAATCACTAAACAGCCCATCGGGCAATCAGCAGATTGATCTGTCCCAGCGGAGGCACGACAACTGCCCGACGGGCGCGGCGGATTTCGGCGCCGTCGTTGCACCATGCGTCATGGCGAGCGTGACTTGGCGAGCGTGACTTGGCGAGCGCGACTTGACGATCGCGAGGCTGCGAAATTCTCAGCGCGTATCTTCGTCGGTCTTTCGCGCGGCTGACTTGTGCTGCGCTTGTCCGCTGGCGCCGAGTTCCTGGCATGGGAGCGGCGCCCACGATCCGTCGGCTGCCTGCTGGTAGGCCTGGCACGTCCGTGAGGCCGGTTGCTCGTCGATCTTCTGGGCTTGGGAATTCTTCGCCAGCGCCGGCGCCGTCAGCACGGTAAGCGCAGTGAAACCACCGAAGATCAAGGGTGCGATCCGCATAGGGGTTCTCCTTCGAAGGATTTCCATTTCTAGATAAAAAGGATTGTGACAATTTTTGGTCACGATCTTCCCGGTGCCGCCGGATGTTTAACGTTTGGAAAATTTCGCGAAGATGTGATGGGGTTGGGAAACTGGATCGCCCCCGGTTCAGGCGGGGGCGGGCACAGGTGGGAGGAAGCGACGCCATCATTCGCAAAGGCGAGCGGAAGCGACGTCTTCCTTTGCGGCTTTACGCGGTGACGTTGCGTGGAGTAGGTTCCTGCCCGTTGAGGGTGGATGGCAGATCAGAAAGTCGAATTTGCGAACGCACTGCGCGGCTTGGCGGCGCTGTCCGTTATCGTCTCGCACTACCTCGGCGTATTCTGGGTCAACGCGGCCGCAGTTGCCGAGTTGACCGGCATGAGCCGTGCGTCGGTGCCAATTCCGACCATGGCTGAACTGGCCCTGTCTTTCCCGCTCAAGTGGGCGCCGTTCGGCGTAGCGCTGTTCTTCGTGATCAGCGGCTTTGTGATTCCGTTTTCGTTCGAAACTTACGGAAGGCTTGATTTCATCGTCGCGCGTTTTTTTCGCATCTATCCGACCTATCTGACCGGCCTGTCTGTCTCGCTTGCTGTTCTCGCAGTCATTACCGGAATCTTTGGTGTTTCGTTTCCGCATTCGATCAACGAGATTCTGCACAACTATGCGCTCGGCACCCGGGATATATTCTGGGTAAAATCAGTAGATGGAATCGTCTGGACGCTCGAGATCGAACTGAAGTTCTATCTCATCTGCATTCTGATCGCCCCCTGGCTGAGATCCGGATCGATGGCTGTCTTTACTGTCCCCGTCGCGCTGCTTGGAGTCTCTTGCATCCTGGGCGCAGTGCTGCCTTCCAGCTCGACGACAACGTTGTTTTGGGTGGCGTTGAGCTCGCCCTACATCCTGTTCATGTTCACCGGCGTGGCTTTCAACTTCATCTACCGCGAAAAGCTTGGCGGTCCGTTCGGAGCGTTCGCCATTTTGACGATTGTCGTGATGTTTTGGATCGCCCTGCGCTATGGATTTTTCGAATGGCACTCTGTCCTGCCACACTATGCAGCTGCGGTTATGGTATTTGCCATGGCGATGCGCTTTCCTGCGATTGTTGCCCGGATTCCCACGATCGGCTTTTGGGCGGACATCAGCTATCCGCTCTATGTCGTTCATGCACTCATCGGTTACTCGCTGATGGTATTGCTGCTCTCCTTCGGTATGCCGGCATGGTCGGTAATTGTGGTGGCCTTTGCCGCAGCCGTGCTGCTCGCCACTGCCGTGCATATCCTGGTTGAAAAGCCATCGCATCGTCTTGGTCGCTGGATTGCGATGGCCATTCGATCAGCGGAAGTAGAAGTTCGACAGACCGCCTGACCACCGCTTGGAGTGACGACCGAATGAGCCTGCTGAACCATCCATTCGATCCCGCGCGCGAGGCGGCTCTGGTGACCGGTGCGGGAAACGGCATTGGACGCGCCATCGCGCAAGCGCTGGTCGGCGAGGGCGTGCGTACCGTGTTCGCCGATCTGAACCCCGATACGGTCGCAGCCTCGGTCAAGGCTTCGCCGCGGCCGGAACTGGCGGTGCCGTGGGTCGGCGATCTCGCGCAGCGTACGGCCTGCGATGCGTTGCTGGCCGATGCGCAATCCGCCGTCGGGCAAGTGACGCACTTCGTTCACAGCGCGTCGCCGCCGCGGCGCGAGGCCGATCACGCGCTCGCCGTCAGCACCGAGACCTGGGAACAGATGCGCGCGGTCAATGTCGATGCCGGCTTTCACCTCGCGCGCGAACTGGCGCGAAAGCTCATCGCCGCGCACGAGCCCGGCTCGTTTTTGTTTCTCACCTCGCTGCACGCCGGCACGCCGCGCAACCTGCCGCACTACAGCACTTCCAAGGCGGCGATGGCGATGCTGGTAAGGGAGTTGGCAAAAACGTTTGGCCGTTTTGGAATCCGCGTCAACGCGCTGGTGCCTGGCGCCATCGCCGCCGGCGGCTTCGTTGCCGATCCGTCGCTCGTGAAGCACATTCCGCTCGGCCGCCTCGGCCGCGGCGAAGATCTGGCGCCAATGGCGCTGGCGGTGCTGTCGAACCGGGTGTCGGCCTATGTCACGGGCGCCGCGATCGTAGTCGACGGCGGCCTGTCGCTGACGAACTGGTTCGATCCGCCTGACCTGGATGAGGTGTTGTAGGGCGCAGCTCCGCGCGTCGTTGCGCCTACCGCAGCGGCATCGGCGGTCGTATCACCGGGCCGTCATCCGACGGAACGTTGGCTTCCGGCAGCGGCGCGGGCTGTGATACCACGGGCTGCGGCAGCGGAGGCGGCGCGGGAGGTACGGCGTAGCTCGGTGACTGAGAGTAGGTCGGCGGCGACGAGGTGATCACGGCCGGCGGCGGCAAGTAGGCCGTCTTCGGTTTGCGCGGCGGCGCTGGAATTGACCGCGGTGGAATCGCTGCGACCGGCCGCGCCGGAAATGCTGCTGCTGCCCTCGGCCGCGGGCTTGGCTCGAAATTCTTGGCCTCTGAATTTTTGGCCTCGGAATTTTTGGCAGTGTCGCGGGACATCTGGGCCTGGCTGGCCTTGAGCTGCTCGATGCTGGCTTTGAGCTGCTCGATCTGTTGCCCCATCGTTTTCAGATCGCGCGCCATCGACTCCGTCGACGGCGCCGATTGAGCAGGCGAGGCGGCGGCCGCCGGTGCGGCGCTGTCCGTGGGCTGGGCGACGGAGGCGGGTTGCGCCGGCGCCTGATCGGCTGTGGCGGCTTGAGCCGGCGCTGAGTCCGGTTGCTCGGCCGCAGCAGGCTTGTCTGCCACAGGGTTGTCGCTCACAGGCGATGCCGCCAGCACGAACGGCGGCAGCCAGCTTGAGATCATCTGTTTGGCCGCCGTGCCATGATGCGTCCACGCCGCGGCAGCGAAGGCGCTGCAGAGGGCAAACATGAAGGCGATGAAAGCGCGCTTCACCCACCAGCTGATCCCCGGCCGGTCGTCCGGGGCCACTGGCCTGTCGGTCGTGTCGATTTTGTCGATGGCAGCGGCGCGAAACGTGGTGTCGACCGTTGGCGTATCGACCGCAGGTGTCGGTGCGGCAGCGGAAATCTCGGGTGACCTCCCGGCCGCCTTGTGCGCAAGATGACTCAGGAGTTCTTGCACGGGGTCGGGCGAGGCTTGGCGCGCGGCCAGAACGACATCGGGCTCGATCACAAAGACGTCGTGCGGATCGGTATCTTGTGGTGTCAGCGTGGACTGCATTGGCGCTCCTTAACTGGTCCCAATGTCACCCGCATCAGGGCGGTCAGCGGATTAACGCAATGTCAACGATCCTCTGCCCGTCTCCAGACGCCAGTCAGGTTTGACCAAAGCAAGGCGGCAGGATGGAGAGGTTAAGGCCACTTGTGGCAGCAAGATTGCCGGACGGGGAGGAGGAGGGCGGGTATTGCGCCGGCGCTCCGTCTATTCGCCCCAGGAGCGATGAGCCTCAGCTTGAATTGTCATTCCGGGGCGCGCGAACGGGTCGCGCGAATGCGCGCCCGATGACAGGCTCCGCGCGAGCCCGGAATCCATAACACGACAGGGAATATGGATTCCGGGCCTGCGCCAAGAGGCGCATCCCGGAATGACGATTATAGTGTTCCGCTCTGCGAGCTTGCGCGCTCAGGCTTCGCCCTTGGGAATGTATTTTCCCATGACGCATTTGTACCTTTGCAACTTCCACTCGTGATACGGGCCGTTGGCGAGCCATTCGGCAATGCCGATTTGCGCATTGACCTGACAGGCGGTCATGGTGATGCCCGACTGCTCACTGGTGGTGACGATCTTCTCAAGGCACAGTGGACCGTTGCAGAGAACGGCGACAAGAGTAACGAGCATGGCGACCTTTGCTAATGAAGAACACCCGGTACCTCAGCTTATGCAGGGTTCATGCCAGCCTTGTTGCACGCCGTGCACTGCTGCATGCCCAAGTGCATGCCCAAGCTGCTTTTTTGCAGGTTGCCACGCGGCCGGCGCGATCGTCTCGACAGCCGAATCAGCTGCGCCATCGCCCTTTGACCGCAGCACCAAATCGTCACGTTCTCGGCGAATTGCGGTCAAAGCCCGCTGTCATCACCCGAGCCATGAATGGATGCGTGCGGGGACACCGAGTTGGCCTACAAGATGATCGCAGAACGCGACAACGAGACCGTAAAAATCGAGCGAACGAGTTCTTTTGTCATCGTCGCCAAGGCCCGAATCTGGGCGAGCGAAGGCTGGCAGGTCGTCATCACGGATGCTGACGGTAAATCCTACGCGCTTTCTGAATTCGATCAGCTGCTGGCGGCTTGATGCGGCTTGATGCCAGCCGCGCGCAGGGCGCAATAGCGGCTTTAGCGAAAGAGCGCAGGCTTCGCGCGGCGGTGGCTCAGCCGAAGCGCTGATCGTAGGCGAGCACGGCCTCCAGCATAACCTGGGCGCCGGCGCCGCACTCATCGAACGAGGTGGATTCCGCCTCGTTGTGGCTCACCCCGCCTGCGCACGGCACGAAGATCATGGTGGTCGGGGCGATGCGTGCGATGTAGGCGGCATCGTGTCCGGCGCCCGAGACCATGTCGCGGGTGGCATATCCGGCCTTCTCGGCTCCCTTGCGCACGGACGCGATCATATCGGAATCGAAGCGCACGGCCGGGCTATTCCAGATTCGTTTTTCCTCGAAGGTGAGGCCGAGAGCTTCCAGCGTCGCCGGCAGCGCCGCGCGGAACTCTCGTTCCATCGCTTCGAGCAGCGTCTCGTCGGGATGACGGAAATCGACGCAGAAGAACACCTCGCCCGGTACCACATTGCGTGAGTTCGGTTGCACCTCGACCAGTCCAACGGTGCCCACCGCGTCGGGTGCGTGCCGCATGGCGATGGCGTGCACTTGCTCGATCATGCGGGCGGCCCCCAGCAGCGCGTTCTTGCGCAGGTGCATCGGTGTCGCGCCGGTGTGCGCTGCCTGGCCACGCACCGTCACCTCGTACCAGCGCATGCCCTGCACGCCGGTCACGACGCCGATCGTCTTGGCTTCCGCTTCGAGGATCGGGCCTTGCTCGATATGCAGTTCGAACATGGCGCCGATCTTGCGCTTGCCGACCGGCTCGGTGCCCCGGTAGTCGATGCGCTCAAGCTCCGCGGCGAAGGTCTTGCCTTCGCGATCCTCGCGCGAATAGGCATAATCACGGGTAAAGGCGCCGGCGAACACGCCGGAGGCCAGCATGGCGGGCGCAAATCGCGATCCCTCCTCGTTGGTCCAGTTCACGATCTCAAGGGGTGCGTTGGTGTCGTAGCCGCTCGTGTGCAGCGTGCGCATGACCTCCAGCGCGCCAAGGACGCCGAGCACGCCGTCGAACTTGCCGCCGGTCGGCTGCGTATCGAGATGAGAGCCCATGCAGATCGGCGGCAGGTCGTCGCGCTTGCCGGCGCGCCGCGCGAACATGTTGCCGCAATCATCGACCGTGACGGTACAGCCGATCGCTTCGCAGGCGAGCTTGAACCAGTCGCGCACCTGACGATCCTCGTCCGAAAGCGTGAGCCGGCGGATGCCGCCTTTCTCGGTGCCGCCGAACCGGGCCGTCTCCATCAGGCTGTCCCAGAGGCGCTTCGGATCGATAGTGAGGTTGGTGAGGTCCGCCTTGCCGCCGCTTGTCATGGCACCACCGGCATCGACCGTGAGACCGGCTTCGGGGCGGAGAATTCCTTCCACGTGCTGTTGGCGACATGAACGGCGGGGAAGGGCGGTCGCGCAATGAACTGTCCGTCTCCCTTCTCGGCCCGCAGCTCGCCTTCCCGCCACGCGATCCGGCCGCGAGAAAGCGTGAGGCGCGGCACGCCGGTGCAGGTAATGCCCTCGAACACGTTGTAGTCGATGCGGCTCAATTGCGTCTTGGCGGAGATGGTTTTGGTCGCGGCCGGATCCCACACCACGAGATCGGCGTCCGATCCGACGGCGACCGCTCCCTTGCGCGGATAGATGTTGAGAATGCGCGCGATGTTGGCGGAGGTGACGGCGACGAACTCCTCCTTGGTCAGCCGCCCGGCATTCACGCCGAAGGTCCACAGCAGCGGCATGCGGTCCTGGATGCCGCCGGTGCCGTTCGGGATCATGCGAAAGTCGTCGAGGCCGAGACGTTTCTGCTGGCGTGTAAAGGTGCAATGATCGGTCGCCACCACCTGCAGCGAGCCGGCCTGGAGCCCGGTCCACAGCGAATCCTGATGCTTCCTCGGCCGGAAAGGCGGCGACATCACGCGGGCCGCGGCATGGTCCCAGTCCGGATTGCGGTACTCGTCCTCGTCGAGCACGAGATGCTGGATCAGCGGCTCGCCATAGACGCGTTTGCCGGCCGCGCGGGCGCGCGCGATCGCCTCATGCGCTTCGCGGCAGGAGGTGTGGACGACATAGAGCGGGGCGCCCGCCATGTCGGCGATCATGATCGCGCGGTTGGTTGCTTCGCCCTCGACCTCGGGTGGGCGGGAATAGGCGTGGTTCTCCGGACCGGTGGCGCCCTTCGCCATCAGCTGTTCCTGCAGGCGGAAGACCACGTCGCCGTTCTCCGCATGCACCATGGGCAGCGCACCGAGCGCGGCACAGCGCGAGAACGAGTTGTAGAGCTCGTCGTCGTTCACCATCAGCGCGCCCTTGTAGGCCATGAAGTGCTTGAAGGTATTGATGCCGTAGGTGTTCACCACCGTTCCCATCTCGTCGAAGACCTGCTTCGTCCAGGAGGTCACCGCCATGTGGAAAGAGTAGTCGCAGACCGCCTTTTCGCTCTTGTGCCGCCAGTCCTGATAGGCCCGGAGCATGGATTCGCCCGGGGCCGGGATGCAGAAGTCGACGATCATGGTCGTGCCGCCGGCAATGGCTGCCTTGGTGCCCCACTCGAAATCATCGGCCGAAACCGTGCCCATGAAGAGCAGCTCCATGTGCGTGTGCGGGTCGATGCCGCCGGGAAGAATGTCGCAACCACCGGCGTCGATGATTTCGCAGCCGGTCGGCGCCGCTATCTTCTCGGCGACGGCCACGATCTTGCCGGCTTCGATCAGGACGTCGGCGCGGCGCGAGTGGTCATGGTTGATAACGGTGCCGCCGCGAATGAGCATGGCCATGGGTGGTCCTCCGGACAGGATGGTTTCTTGGATGGAATTGGTCGTTGCAGGGCCGGTCCGGCGCTGCAACGACGATGTTGGATTGGCCGCGGGCCACGATCACTTCAGCGCGGCATCGATCACGGCATGGCTCCAGGCGCCTTCCGGCTTCTTGGTGATGACGGTTTGCTCGCCGCCGGCGCCGAGCAGCGTCGTCACCGTGCGGTCGTAATCGGCGGGATCGAGCTTGCCGTTGCTCCCGGCGGTGAGCTTGTTGATCTCGCCCATCATGCGCTTCTGGTGCGGCTCCTTCTGGGCGCCGGTCGCATCGTTGTCGAGCACGATCTTGACCGCTTCATCGGGACTGGTGCGGGCAAAATCCCAGCCCTTCATCGAGGCGCGCACGAACTTCGCCATCCGCGTCACGAAGGCAGGATCCGACAGCTTGCTCTGAAGCACGTAGAGCCCGTCTTCCATGGTGGAGACGCCCTGGTCGGTGTAGTTGAAGACGACGAGGTCCTCGGGCTTCAGACCGGCATCGATGATCTGCCAGTACTCGTTGTAGGTCATCGTGGAGACGCACGCCGCCTGCTTCTGAATCAAGGGATCGACGTTGAAGCCCTGCTTGACCACCTTGACGCCGCCCGGCGAGCCGTCGGTCTTGTAACCGAGCTTGGCCATCCAGGCCATGAAGGGGTACTCGTTGCCGAAGAACCAGACGCCGAGCGTCTTGTCCTTGAAGTCGGCCGGCGTGGCGATGCCCGAATCCTTGCGGCAGGTGAGCATCATGCCGGAGCGCTTGAAGGGCTGGGCGATGTTGACCAGCGGCACGCCCTTCTCGCGCGCGGCGAGCGCCGAAGGCATCCAGTCGATGATGACGTCGGCGCCGCCGCCTGCGATCACCTGCGGCGGCGCGATGTCGGGACCACCGGGCTTGATGGTGACATCGAGACCCTCGGCCTTGTAGAAGCCCTTGTCCTTGGCGACGTAGTAGCCGGCGAACTGCGCCTGCGTCACCCATTTCAATTGCAAGGTTACCTTGTCCTGGGCAGCGGCGGGAAGCCACGATCCCAGCAGCAGCATGGCGCCGATCATCAAACGCTTTGTCATACATCGTCTCCCTTGTTGGTCAGTGCAACGAATGAGCCCTTCTTCAGCGGCGGTTCGAGGGGTGCCAGAAGGTCACTTTTTTCTCGATCAGGACGAGAACGCCGAAGAACGTCGAGCCTGCGACCGCCGCGACCACGATCGTCGCCCACACCATGTCGAGCGACATCCGCCCCACCTCGGTCGAGATGCGAAAGCCCATGCCCAGTGTCGGCGTGCCGAAGAACTCGGCCACGATGGCGCCGATCAGCGCCAGCGACGCGTTGATCTTCAGCGCATTGAACAGAAACGGCATCGCGGCCGGCAGCCTCAGCGCCAGCAGGGTCTGCAGCCATGAGGCGCCATAGCTGTGCATCAGGTCGCGCTCGATGCGGCCGGCAGCGGACAGCCCCACGACCGCGTTTACCAGCATCGGAAAGAAGGTCATCACCACCACCACCGCGGCCTTCGACTGCCAATCGAACCCGAACCACATCACGAGGATCGGCGCGATGCCGATGATCGGGAGCGCCGAGACGAAGTTGCCGATCGGAAGCAGGCCGCGACGCAGGAAATCGTAGCGGTCGCAGGCAAGGGCTGCGGCGAAGCCTGTGGCCGAACCGATCAGCCAGCCCGGAAGTGCAGCGCGAACGAAGGTCTGGACGAAGTCCGCGCCAAGCTGCGGCAGCGACGACAGCAGCTTGTGCAGGATCAGCGAGGGCGCCGGCAGCAGCACGCTCGGCACCTTGAGGCCGACGCACGCGACTTCCCACAGGAACACCAGCGTCAGTCCGAACACCAGCGGTACGCCCTTGCCGGCAAGGCTCGCCAGCATGTTCGGCAGCGACTGGGATCGGCTCCAGAGGACGTTGGCGTACCACAGCGCGGCCCAGGCGACGATCACCGCTAACGCCAGCAGGCCACCCGCGCCGCGATGGGCCAGCAGGAGGGCGGCGATCGCAACCGCGGTTCCAAGCGCAAGCACTGCGACGAGGCGCATCACGGGGTTGCCTGCGGTTGCCGTCTGCGCGCTGCTCATGGCCGCGCTCCCATCGCGTTCAGGGTCAGCCGTTCGGCGAGCGCGATGACGGCGATCAGGAGTGACGCCATGATCGCGGCCATGGTCAGCGCCGACCAGATCTGCACGGTCTGGCCATAATAGGAGCCCGACAACAGACGCGCGCCAATCCCGGCCTGGGCGCCGGTCGGCAGTTCGCCGACGATGGCCCCGACCAGGCTGATCGAGATCGACACCTTGAGGCTTGAAAACAGCATGGGAATCGCCGCCGGCCAGCGCAGCTTGAGGAAGATCTCGGTCGGCGAAGCGCTGTAGGTGCGCATCAGATCGAGCAGCATCGCGTCGGGCGAGGCGAAGCCCTTGGTCATGCCGATGGTGACGGGAAAGAACGACAGGTAGGCCGAGATCACGGCCTTTGGCAGCAGGCCGACGATCCCCATCGAGCCCAGCGCGACGATGATGATCGGCGCAATGGCGAGGATGGGCACGGTCTGGCTCGCGACGATCCACGGCATCAGGCTCATGCGAAGCGCGTTGATGTGCACGATCGCGATCGCAAGTGCGATACCGAGGATGAGGCCGATGACGAATCCGGTCAATGTCGCCGAAACAGTGACCCAGGCATGGGTGAACAGATTGCGCGGATTGAGCACCATGCCGTCCGCCGTTTCGCGCAACAGCGGTGTGCCGAGCGTCGAGGCGAACAGCTCCGTCGCGATCTGGTGCGGGGCGGGAAGCAGCGGCCGTTCCAGGCTCCATGCCACGCGGTAGCGGTCGACAAGGCCATCGACATGGGCAAGCTGCGGCAAGTCGCGGTTCATCGGCAGACAGGCGAGATACCAGACCGCGAGGATGATCGCTGCGATCGTGGCGACGGGCAGCAGTGCGCCGTGCCGCACGCCCGACCACACATGTGCGAAAGGCGTCATGGTCCCGGTCGCGGCGAGCCGCGCGCTAGTCGTCGTAGGAATGGCCGGCACGCAAGCCCTCCCTGACACGATGCGCGAGCTTCAGGAACTCCGGCGTCTCGCGGATATCGAGCGTGCGCTCGTCTCCGAGGTCGCAGTCGATCACGTCGATGATCCGTCCGGGGCGCGGCGACATCACCACGATCAGCGTCGAAAGGAACACCGCCTCCGGAATCGAATGGGTGACAAAGACGACGGTTTTTCCGGTCTTTTTCCAGAGTTTCAGGAGCTGTTCGTTGAGCCGGTCGCGCGAGATCTCGTCGAGCGCGCCAAACGGCTCGTCCATCAATAGCAGCTCCGGCTCGAACGACAGCGCACGTGCGATCGATACGCGCTGCTGCATGCCGCCCGACAACTGCCACGGATACTTGTTCTCGAAACCCGCCAGATTGACCATCGCAAGGTGCGTCCTGGCGCGCGTCCTGCGCTCGGCCGCAGGCAAGCCGAAGATTTCGAGCGGCAGCGTGACGTTGGCTTCGACCGTGCGCCAGGGATACAGCGCCGGCGCCTGAAACACGTAGCCGTAGTGACGGTTGAGGCGCGCCTCGCGCGCAGACATGCCGTTGACGGTGATGCTGCCGAGGGAGGGCGTCTCGAGATCGGCGATGACGCGCAAGCAGCGTGGTCTTGCCGCAACCCGAGGGGCCGATGAAGGAAACGAACTCGCCCTTCGCCACGCTCAGATTGGCATTGTCGAGCGCATGGACAGCACTGTCGCCGGTCTCGAATGTCAGCGACAGGTTGCGGATATCGATCGCGATTTCGGAGTTCACGAGCAATCCTTCCCCGGCGTGACTGGATCGGCCTGATCGATGCAAGTTTCGATGCAAGTTGTGCGCCAAGCCCTGCTCTTTGAAGCCTTGCCGTTTGAAGCGTTGCCCTTTGAAGCCTTGCCTCTTGAAGCCTTGCCCCTTGATGTCGGAGGCGATAGTGCTGCAACCATTGCGCACCTGCCTCGCGCGGCATCTGACAGTGTGGTCGGATCCGATGCGTCGGCCGGTCTATTCGAGCCGAAGCGGAAAACGACATGACGGCAGGACGCGCGGCCCAGAGGCGCAAGGTGCGGAAGGCGGCGACGGCGCTGCCGGAGACGTTGGCCAACAAGGAGACTCGCGCCAAAGGGACTTGGGCCAAGACGCGTGGCGGTGAGGCCAACGTGCAGCGCATCCTCGACGCCGCGCTTGCCGTGTTCGCGACCGAAGGATTTGCCGGCGCGCGCATCGACGCGATCGCCGCCAGAGCGGGTCTGTCGAAGCCGAACCTGCTGTATTATTTCCGCACCAAGCAGGAACTCTATCTCGCCGCGCTGAGGCGGACGCTGGACACCTGGCTGGTGCCGCTCGCCCGCATCGAGGCCGACAGCGACCCGCGCGCTGCGTTGACCGATTACGTGACCGAGAAGCTCGAATATGCGCGGGACTATCCCGAGGCGTCGCGCCTGTTTGCGATCGAGGTGATGCGCGGCGCCCCGGTGCTGAAGGACGTCCTGAGCGGAGAGCTCAAGGTGCTGGTCGACCGCAAGGTGACGCTGTTGCGGCGCTGGATGGCGCAAGGCAGGTTGGCGCGCCGCGACCCGCATCACCTCATCTTCATGATCTGGGCGACGACACAGCATTACGCCGACTTCTCCACACAGGTCGAGGCTATCACCGAGCGCACGCTTCACCACCCGGGTTTTTTCGCGGCCGCGCGGCAATCCATCCTTGACGCGGTGCTGGGGCCGGAGCCGGGCTGAGAGCCGCCGCACCGGCTATTCTCCCGCGAATTTCGCAGGCCGGGGGTCCTTCGCCAAGGGGTTGTTGGGGTGCTCGAGCCAGGTGCGGTGGCCGCCGACCTTCAGTCCCGTGCGACGGTCGATCTCGCCTTCGGCGAGCGGCACCATGGTGATGCAGTTCTCGACCGGGCATACCACCGCGCAGAGGTTGCAACCGACGCATTCTTCCTCGATCACCTCGAAATGGCGCTTGCCGTCCTTGATGCTGGTGATGGCCTGGTGCGAGGTGTCCTCGCAGCCGATGTGGCAGCGGCCGCACTTGATGCAAAGGTCCTGGTCGATACGGGCCTTGACCACATAGTCGAGATTGAGATGCTGCCACTCGGTCATGCGCGGCGTGGCCTTGCCGACAAAGTCATCGACGCGCGCATAGCCCTTCTCGTCCATCCAGGCGGAAAGATCGTCGATCATCTCCTCGACGATCTTGAAGCCGTAAAGCATGGCCGCGGTGCAGACCTGGACGTTGGCTGCGCCGACCGCCATGAATTCGGTGGCATCGCGCCAGTTCTCGATGCCGCCGATACCGGAAACCGGCAGGCCTGAAGTCGCCGGGTTCCTGGCGATCGAGGCCACCATGTTGAGTGCGATCGGCTTGACCACCGGTCCGCACATGCCGCCATGGGTGCCGAGGCCGTCGACATGCGGCGAGGGCGCCATCAGGTCGATATCGACGCCCATCAAGGCGTTGACGGTGTTGATCAGCGAGACGGCGTCGGCGCCGCCGCGCCGTGCGGCTTCGGCGGGCGGCAGGATGCTCGAGACATTGGGCGTGAGCTTGACGATCACAGGCATCCGGCTGTGGGTCTTGCACCAGCGCGTGACCATCTCGATGTATTCCGGCACCTGGCCGACCGCCGAGCCCATGCCGCGTTCGCTCATGCCATGCGGACAGCCGAAATTAAGTTCGATGCCGTCGGCGTCGGTCTCCTCCACGCGCTTGATGATGGCCGCCCAGTTCTGTTCTTCGCAAGGCACCATCAACGAGACCACCAGGGCGCGGTCGGGCCAGTCGCGCTTGACCTGCTTGATCTCGCGCAGGTTGACGTCGAGCGGGCGATCGGTGATCAGCTCGATATTGTTGAAACCGATGACGCGCCGATCCGCCCCGTGGATCGCGCCGTAGCGCGGACCGCTGACATTGACGATCGGCGGGTCTTCTCCGAGGGTCTTCCACACCACGCCGCCCCAGCCCGCCCTGAAGGCGCGAACGATGTTGTACGCCTTGTCGGTGGGCGGCGCGGAAGCGAGCCAGAACGGGTTCGGCGATCGGATGCCGGCGAAGGTGGTGCGAAGGTCCGCCATGGCTTACGCTCCTGCGCGAAGGGTGGACGCGGTGGCCTGCAAGGCGGCGATGATCGACGCCGCGGCCTTCTTGCCGTCGGCGACGGCAACCACCGTCAAATCGCTGCCATCGGCGACACAATCGCCGCCCGCCCATATGCCGGGGATACTGGTGCGGCGCTCGCCATCGACCGCGACGCGGCCTTTCTCCAACACGAGCCCGGCGCCGGAAAAGTCCGCCGTTTTCAGCAACTGGCCGATCGCGGTCAGCACCTGGTCGGCGGCGAGCGTGATGCGCTCGCCGGTGCCGACGAGCTTGCCGCCTTCGCTGCGCGTGTGTTCGAACGTTACGCCGCTCACGCTGCCGTTCCGGCTTTCGAGCGCGACGGGCATCAGGTTCTCGCGGATCAGTACGCCGCGGACCTGGGCCACGTCCTGTTCATAGGGCGATGCCGGCATCTCGGTCTTGCCGCGGCGATAGGCGATGGTCACGCATTCGGCGCCGAGCAGCTTGGCCTGGGTCGCCGCATCGATCGCGGTCATGCCGCCGCCGATCACGAGCACGTTGCGCCCGACCGGCACCGCCGTCTTGTCCGGGGCCTGCCTCAAGCCAGCGATGAAGTCGACGGCGTCCATCACGCCTTCGGGCGTGGCGCCGAGGCCAAGGGCGTTGGTATCGCCGAGGCCGACGCCGAGAAACACCGCATCATAGCCGGCCCGCAAGCTTGCAATGGTGAAATCGCGGCCGAGCGCCTTGCCGAATTCGATTCTGATGCCGCCGACATCGAGAATGTAGGCGATCTCCTTCTGTGCGATGTCGTCATTGGTCTTGTAGGCGGCGATGCCATACTCGTTGAGGCCGCCGCCCTTGGGGCGCGCCTCGAACACCGTCACCTGATGGCCGGCGCGCGCCAAAGCGTGGGCGCAGGAAAGCCCTGCCGGTCCGGCGCCCACCACGGCGACCCGCCGGCCGCTCGGGGGGCCAGCGCGATAGAACTGGCGACCGCTCGTGAATGCGGCGTCGGTCGCATAGCGCTGCAGGCGTCCGATCTCCACGGCGCGCGATTCCGATGTCTCCCGGACACAGGCTCCCTCGCAGAGGTTTTCGGTCGGGCAGACGCGCGCGCACATCGCGCCCATGATGTTGGCGTCGAGGATGGTCTTGGCGGCGGCGACCGCCGAGCCGTTGGCGATCTGCCGGATGAAGAGCGGGATGTCGATCGAGGTGGGACAGGCCGTGATGCACGGCGCGTCGTAGCAGAACAGGCAGCGCTCGGCGGCGATACGGGCCTCGTTGCGACCCAGCGCAGGCAGGAGATCGCTGAAATTCTCGCGGCACGCCTCGGCCGAGATCCTGTGAGTTGCGAGCCCGCCGCTGGTTTCGTTGCTCAACGTTGCACTCCGTTCTTGAAGTCCTGCATCAGACGGCACGGATGCCCGGCAATGTTTGCGCAACCGGATTTGACCAGATGATCAAAAATGTCCGGAGCTGTCAAACAAGTCAGATGTTCCGCGACGGAAACCGGAAACACTCGCACTTCGACCGCCCGTGACAACAGCGTCTTGCCAATTCCGGCGGCAGTGTGCCCGCGCTTTGAGCGGGCCGGACGATGTTGCGAGGCCGCTCGGCCGCTTCGCCGCGCATGCGGAATTTGACCCGTGAGGTCATGGGGTCGCGGACGAGCTTGCCGTACACCACGGCCTTGTCGTCACAAGCGACGAACGCAAGGTTTGCCAGGAGGGAAAAATGGAACGTCGAGCACTTATGAAATCAGTCGCGCTGGGTGTCATGGGAACGACGTTGGTCGCGTCGGGTCAACTGGCCCGTTCGGCGTCGAATCCGGCCCAGCCGCCGGCGCGTGCGGGATCGTTTGTTGAAACGAGCGATGGCACCAGATTGTTCTATCGCGATTGGGGCAGCGGAAGCCCCGTCGTGTTTTGCCACCCCTGGGGGCTGAACGCCGATATATGGGAATATCAACTGAACGAACTGACCGAGCAGGGGCTGCGCTGCATCTCCTATGACCGGCGCGGTCACGGACGATCGGAGGATCCCGGGCGAGGCTACGATTTCGACACGCTCGCCGGAGATCTTGCCGCTGTGATCCAGAAGCTCGACCTCCGCGACATCACGCTGGTCGGTTATTCGATGGGGAGCGGTGAAATCATTCGCTACGTGTCCCGTCACGGGGCGGGGCGCGTCGCCCGGATACTTTTGACCAGCCCGAGCCCACCGGCACCGGGAAGCCGCGAGATCAGCGACAGCATTGTCGCGGCCCTGAAGAAAGATCGGCCGGCGTTCCTGGCGGCCGGGCTGCCGCTGTTCCTTGGCGAGCCAACACCGGTTTCACCGGCCATGGGCCAATGGGTTTTGGATATGTTCCTGCGATCCTCCCCCTATGCCAGTATCGAATGCACCCGCAATATCGGGACCGTCGATCATCGCGCGCATCTCGGCGCTATCAAGGTGCCGACCCTGATCATCCAGGGCGACAACGACAAGGTCTGCCCGCTTGAAGTGACGGGGCGGAAGCTCGCGGAGGCGATATCCGGCAGCGAACTCAGGATCTATGACGGAGCGCCGCATGGCATCGTGTTAACGCACCGCGATCGTTTCACGCATGATCTGCTGAAATTCGTGCGCGGCTGAGCGGCAAAAAGTAGTGAGCGTTCGCTTCCGCTCGCTTATGTCCCGGGCATCCACGTCTTGGCTGCAGTTAAGCAGAAAGACGTGGATGGCCGGGACAAGCCCGGCCATGACGAAAAAAGAAAAGACGAAAAAAGAAAAGCGCGAAATAGCTCTAGCTCACCGCTTTCATTGCGGCCGGTGCGTTTGATTCACGCACCATGTCCTTGACGATTTCGATGGTCTTGTCGTCGGCGGGAAACAGCATCTCCAGCGCGAGCTCGGACAATGTCACGTCATTCGGGGTGCCGAATACGGTGAGCGTGTTCAGGAACGAGACGATGCCGAAGCGCGTCGAAAGGTGCAGCGGCGTCGCCAGGCGCTGCGCCGCCCCGAAGTTTTCGAGCGGCTCGGAACCGGGCGGGACCGGATAGCCCGCTATTTCCGTCAGCAACGCCTTGATCACGGGATCGACGCGCGCGGCGAGTTGCTGGCGAAGCAGGCTGATCGTGTGCGCGCGCCATGCCGCGAAGTTCAGGATTCGGGGGCCCATCCCTTCGGGGTGGAGAATGAGGCGCATGGCATTGACCGGCTTGCGCAACAGCTCCGCGGAGCAGCCCTCATAGAGTTGCGGCAGGGCTGCGTTCGAGAGCACGATATTCCAGTGGCGGTCGACGGCGAAGGCGGGATAGGGGGCGTGGGATTTCAGGACGCTGTCGATGGCGGCCTTGGCTGCCTCGAGTTCAGTGACCGAGCGTTCGGAAAATACCGGGGCGAATCCGGCGGCCAGCAGCAGCGTGTTGCGGTCCCGCAACGGGATGTCCAAACATTCCGAAAGGCGGCCGACCATCTCCCGGCTCGGCTCGGCCTTGCCGGTCTCAAGAAATGACAAATGCCGGGTCGAACTCTCGGCCGCCAGCGCGAGATCCATCTGCGTCACGCGCCGCTGCTCCCGCCATCGCCGGAGCAGCACGCCGAAGGGTACATGTCGGACGTCCATGAAATCCAGATATCACCCCAATTTTCGCCATTCTATGACCTCGCAGGTCAAATTGACCGCGAATTGGGCGGCGGGTCGCGCGAATGCGCGCCCGATGGTAGACTTCGCGTATTGACCGGGACGACGCCGGAAAAGGAGTTTTCGATGATCAGGGGCAGGCAATTTCTTGCGGCGATGTTGGCGACGATGGCGGTCGTGGCGTTGACGGGCGGATCGGCGGATGCCGCGCAATGCGGCAACGGGCCCGGCGGTTTCGAGGCCTGGAAACATCAGTTCGGCGAAGAGGCGAGGGCCAGGGGCGTCGGCGGCACGGCGATTGCCGCGCTGATGCAGGCGAACTACGCCAGCGCCACCATCGCCGCCGATCGCAGCCAGCACAGCTTCAGCCTGTCGCTCGACCAGTTTCTCGCCAAACGAGGCGCTTCCACGATCGTCGCCCGGGGACGTTCGCTCAAGCAGTCCCAGGCCGCCTTGTTCGCATCGATCCAGCAGCGCTACGGCGTGCCGCCGGGACCGCTGATCGCGATCTGGGGAATGGAGACCGGCTTCGGAAGCCAGCGCGGCAATCAGAACATGCTGTCGTCGATCGCCACGCTCGCCTACGACTGCCGCCGCCCTGAGTTTTTCACCGATCAGCTCTATGCGGCGCTGAAGCTGATCGACCGCGGCGCGCTTTCGGGAAGCACCCGCGGCTCGATGCATGGCGAGGTCGGCCAGACCCAGTTCATGCCCAAGAACATCCTGGCCTACGGCACCGGCAATCTCGACGTCGCCGCCAACGCGCTGAATTCGACGGCGAATTTCCTGAGGGCCCACGGATGGCGCGCCGGCGCGGGATATCAGCCGGGCGAAGCCAATTTCGCGGCCATCGAAGCCTGGAACGCCGCCGGGGTCTATCAGAAGGCCATCGCGATCATGGGCCGGCAGATCGATGGCGGGGGGTAGCGCGTCAGTTGGCGGGCCGTGCGACGTGCCAGAGATTTGATGGATCGGAGCCGTTGGTGTCGCCGGGGGCGGTGTCCTGGCGTGAGGTGTAGAGCGGGCGATAGCGATAGGCCCACATCCTGCTGTTGTCGCTGCGGACGATCACCGTGAAATCACCCAGCGCCGTGGCGTCATCGGACGCGGCGAGCGGAATCCATTTCTCGGCGCATTTGCCGTCGCAGGTCGATTTGTTGCCGGTGTCGTCGCGATCGAAATAATACAGCGTCATGCCGCTGGAATCGGCCAGTATCGTGCCGCGCTTGGTCTGATAAATCTTGATCGGCACCGCCGGCTTTTCCGCCTTGGGCGGCGGTGGTGGCTCCAACTCATGCCCGCTCGCCGGCGCCTCGACCGCCGCCAGCAGCATCGCTGCGATCATGATCGTCCCAAGTCTCAACATCCGTACGCTCCAACAACAAAATGCAAAGCGCGAAGTTAATCGCGCGTTAAAATGCGGATGGGAGCGAGGATAACGACAGAAGGTTAGCCCGGCGTTTCGAAGCGGGCGAGGCAGTGGCGTAGCCCGGATGAGCGAAGCGATATCCGGGTCTTCGCTGCGCAATCCCGCATATCGCTGCGCTCATGCGGGCTACTCGTCTCCCAATTTTGACCTTGGCGGGTCATCGAAGCAACGCGGAAGCGCCTCATTATGCTCTCAAATGCTCACTTGAGTGAGGGACCAGCGTGGATCCACTTGTGTGAGTGAATAAAATGAAATCTGAGCTAGCGCCAGAAGGCGATCTGTTGACCCCCGAACAGGTGTCATTCCAACCGGCCGAGCCGGCGAGCTACGAGGATGCGTTTAGCGCGCAACAGCAGAAGATCCAGCGCCTGACTGAATATTACGACCAGGTCGTTGCCGAGTTGCTGGTCGTACTCAATGAATGCGAGAAAGAGGCGGCTTGAGCTAATTTCCGCCTTCGGCCGCAAGGCGCGTAAACTCCCGCTTCATCGCATTGACCCTGGAGACATAGGCCGCGACGAGATGATCGCCGCAGCGCTCGCCGGCGATCATCCGGAAGTTGCGGCGGGCGAATGCCGTGGCGGGACCCCCGCCGCAGAGATGGATGAAGGCGGCAAGATCCTGCTTCTGCTGCGCACCTGCCTTCACATTGCCCGTGCGGGCGAGAACCGATGCCACGTTACGATCCAGATACACGGATGTGAGTTCGGTGGCATGGCTCGGGATCGCGCGGACGTAAAACTGGTGAACCCGCAATCCGGTATCGATGACCGCATGCTCCCGGATACAGAACCGCGCGGCCTCGGCGGCCGTCGCATCCAGCATCTGGAACAGGCCGACGGCCGACGAAGCGGGCTGGTAGATCGCGAAAGGATTAAAACTCCATCGCCAGCGCCAGTAGGTGCGGTCCACCGGATTGCCCGAACTCTCGACCTGCGCCAGCGCGGCCAGCAATTCGGGCGTGATCGTGCTGGTGGAATAGGTGCGGAACAGCGCCCCGTATTGCCGCCACGTCTCGGCCGGCTCCTTGTCGAGCCGGTGGCCGACGAAGAAGAACAGCTCGGTCGGCTTGCGGATCACGTGATAGACGAGGTTCGTCAGCGCGAGGAGCGGGAACAGGATCGCGATGGCGAGAGCGATCTGGATCGAGCGCGGCAGTCGCGCGAGATTCCGTCGCGCTCGTAGAATAAGTTGAGTCCTCGCAGGAGCCATTGCCGTCCATATCCGATTCACATGTCAAACAGCCAGGCAGGCAACCGCATTCTCGCGGCGCGAAGCGCCCGAGGTGTGCTTGAACGTGTGCCCAAAAGAAAGGGCGCAGGCGACCCTCAAAGGAGGGCGCAGGCGACCCACAAGAGAGGGCGCAGGGAATGCCGGGTGCCCGCTGCACCCGCAGTCCGTGTGCAAAGGTAGAAAGCACACGGGTCGTCACCACAGGTTCACCGGGACACCCGGCATTTCCCTGCGCAATGGTTTTAACGGTTTCCTCCGGGCTCTCCCTGGTGACCGGGCTTGTTTGCCACCATCGCCCCCGAGAAGCTTGCTTCTCGAGAACTTGACGCCAGCGTCGGGGCGTCAGGACCACACGGCTTCGCCGTCCGCAAGCAATGTCATTCGTCTTTTGACATCGCCCGCGTCCACCGCATCCCGTCCCGCGTCCGTGACGATCGCGAGCCGCCCCTCCAATGGGACGAGACGGCAAGATTTATGCGGGTGATTTGGGTCGGAAGTGAAGGGAGAATATTTTTGGCGAAGGGGCTGGACACGATTTGCTGATTTGCCCGTCGAGGCAAGTTTCGAAGCAATTGCTGAGTATCGCTTCCGCTCCACCCATCCTGACGCTACGCCCCGATAGCGATGGCGTCGAACCGGCGTTGTGGGCGAACGAGCTGTTCGGCGCTCTCGACGATGCGCATTTCCTCCGTCCCGCTGATGGCCGTGCGCTCCAGCACGGCGAAGATGGCGGAAGCGGCGTGGCCGAGCGCGTCCTTCGTGTCCGCGCCCTGAACGCGCGCGGCAGCAAACAGCGCGGCAAACAGGTCGCCGGTCCCGGACGGGTTGATCGGAAGCCTCGGGGTGCGCACGCGCCAGCTTTGCGACCGCTCGACGGCAAGCGTCTCGATCTCGCCGTCCGGCGTGTCGGACAATTCGGTGCTGGTGATGACCACCGTCGACGGACCGCGCGCCAACAGCGTCTGCGCCTGCGCGATCACCTCACCCGATGTCGCGGCCGTGGTCGTGGTCTTGGTCGTGGTCTTGGCCCCGACGAGATACTCGAACTCGAAATGGTTGGGGGTCAGGATGTCGGCCAGCGGGCACAACCGGTCACGCACCAGCGGCGGGATGGCGGCCTGCACGAACAGGCCGCGGTCGCGATCCCCGAGCACGGGATCGCAGCAATAGAGCAGGGAAGGATTGCGTGCCCTGGCGCGCGCGACGAAGTCCGCGACCACCGCGGCGATCTCGGGCGAGCCGAGATAGCCCGACAGGATCATCCGGCAGCCATCGACCGCGCCGCGCTCCTCGATCCCGAGCAGGAGATCGGCGACCAGCTGTGCATCGAGCACCCGGCCGCGGATGGTCGGGTAACCCGGCCGGTTGCTCAACAGCGTGGTCGGCACTGCGATGACGTCGATGCCGTGCATCTGCGCTGATGCGGCTTGAGCCATCGAGATTACCAGTAACCACACGTTTAAATAGAAGAGTCAGCCCTGAAAAGCAAAAAAAGGCGGCCTCTCGACCGCCCTTCTTTAGTCGTGGATGCCTGGGCCGAAGCCCGGCATGATGATCAATCATCATTAGACTTCACGAACACCCCGTCGCGCTCCCACACGTATCGCACTTCATGCAGCCCGTAGGATGGGTTGAGCTCTTGGCGAAACCCATCACGTGAGGAATTGCTATCGATGGGTATCGCTTCGAGGCTGAGCAAGAATTCGTTTGCCGGCAACGATGGGGGAATTTTTCCGCTGTTTGTCAGCCTGGTCATGTAAAAATTTCTGCCTCAGTCCAGTGCGGATCAAGAATAGAGAATTCGTCTTCTACCCGCCCTGAGTACGAGCGAATTCTTGCTCAGTCTCTTCGCTCAACCCATCCTACGCGCATGGCTCGCGCCCACCGTGCGCCCCGGCGAAAGCTGCGAAGGCGAGAAGGGCGCTCCAGGGTTTTCTCGGCATGCGTTCTGTGGAAGTGCGTAGGGCGCGTCTCGGAACGTATTGTAACGACGAACCCTGTTGGTAGGTTGCGCTGCGCTAATCCGCCCTACGTGCTGTCGCAGGCTGCCTCTTCCATTTAGGCTTAGGCTTGCGGGTGCCAAATGTGTGCTTCGTATGTATACCCCGGCCTAACGAAGTCTTTAGATGGGTGACGGAGAGGACAGGTGACCTCTTTCCATACCTTTCCACTAACTTTTGATAATGATCTTCGCTAGAAAAGACCATGGCGATTGGCGAAGCGAACGGCGAGAGTGTTTGCGCGTCTAACAAAGTCCAAGTCGTGGATGTTTTGAAATCTTGGCGTATGATGGTCGGGACAGGATTTGATGACCGAGTGGCCCCACAGCAAGAAGCGTGGGGTTATTGGGAACATGAATTCTACTTCCATGCGCTCTCGGCTAATGTTGTAAGGCTGAATTAGCGCAAGGGGCACGGTTGGATCGAAATAGATCACGGGATTATCAGTCGTGATAAACGCCTCGGACGTATGGTTTTCGAGAATTTCAAATCCGATTGCGTCGATGATCTTACCGAATCCTTTGGCGAGATCGGCCATCGCCAGAATTGATCGGTGAGGATCGATACTGACGACCAAGTGCTCATCTAGGTATTCAAAAGTCATCCCCTCCGGCGGTGGTGGTAACTCTCCGGGAGTTGTTTAAGAAGCCGCGCGGTCATGCGGACCGACTCGGCCAAGGTTGCTTCGACAGAGTCTCAGCGGTCGGTACACGTACCCGATGCATTATGATGAAGGAAAGCAAATCCTTGAAACGCGCTCCAAGGGACTCTTTGATCTTGACCTTGAAAACGATATCCGGCCAGCGGTTCTCCAAGGAGGAGAAAAAATCCTCGAGCCGGTTGTTATCTTGGCCGCCGTTGGGCGTGGGTTGTGAATAATAGTAGTTTTCGAAGCCAATAGCATCGGGCGCCGCCCACCAAGGATCTGTTGGCCGGTCTTTCAAGTAGACGCAGACCTTTCCGTCGGGATTGCAAAAACCCTCTAGATAGGTCCGCGCAACAAAGTGATGTCTCTTCTTCTGATTCAATTTATCACGAACACCCCGTCGTGCTCCCGCACGTATCGCACTTCATGCACGTCCCATTCCGCACCAGCGTGAAATTCCCGCATTCGCTGCACATTTCGCCTTCGTAGCCCTTGGCTTTCGCTTCGGCGCGGCGCTCGGCCTTTGGAGGGGGCGGCCTGCTCGCGCGCGGCGCCGGCCTTGCTCCACTGCAGGGCTTCCAGCTTCTCGGTCGGCGACAGGTCGTGCTGGGCTTCCTGCTTCAGCGCGACCGCGCCTTCGACGGCATCGGCGGCGCGGGAGGTTGGGCCGTGCGAGGCCATCGAGGTGACGTTGCCGCCAGCGCGCGCGTCGGTCTCGGTGTTGCCGCCGCCCTGCATGACGACGAGCTTGTCGGTGCGCGAGCGGGTGATGCCCCTGGAGATGAACTTGCTCGAAGGCGACGCGTCCGGCACCTTGCCTTCCTCGACGCCCTTGCCCATGGCGTCGAAGTTGGTCTCGGTCGGGTCGACATGGGCGAGATCGAACCGCGACATGTAGCTGACCGCGAGTTCGCGGAACACATAGTCGATGATCGAGGTCGCATATTTGATCGAGTCGTTGCCCTGCACCGGGCCGTTCGGCTCGAAGCGGGTAAACGTGAAGGCATCGACATATTCCTCCAGCGGCACGCCGTACTGAAGCCCCAGCGAGATCGCGATGGCGAAATTGTTGATAATTGAGCGTAGTGCCGCGCCTTCCTTGTGCATGTCGATGAAGATCTCGCCGAGCCGGCCGTCGTCATATTCGCCGGTGCGCAGATACACTTTATGCCCGCCGACCACGGCCTTTTGCGTGTAGCCCTTGCGGCGATCCGGCAGCTTCTCGCGCTCGCGCATCACAATGATGCGCTCGACCAGCCGCTCCACCACCTTTTCCGACAGCTGCGCGGTGCGCGCCGCCATCGGCTTGTCGTAGAATGCCTCGACCGCATCCTCTTCCTCGTCGTCGTCGCTGATCAGTTGCGAGTTGAGGGGTTGCGACAGCTTCGAGCCATCGCGATAAAGCGCGTTGGCTTTCAGCGCGAGCTTCCACGACAGCAGGTAGGCTTCCTTGCAATCCTCCACCGTGGCGTCGTTGGGCATGTTGATGGTCTTGGAGATCGCGCCCGAGATGAACGGCTGCGACGCCGCCATCATCAGGATGTGGCTCTTCACGCTGAGAAAGCGCTTGCCGATCTTGCCGCAGGGGTTGGCGCAATCGAACACGCTGTAATGCTCGGCCTTCAGATGCGGCGCGCCTTCCACCGTCATCGCGCCGCAGATGTGGACATTGGCGGCCTCGATCTCGCGCTTGTTGAATCCGACCGCCGCCAGCAGGTCGAAATTCGGCGCGGCGATCGCTTCCGGCGAAGATATTCAGGGTTTCGCGCAGGAAATCCTCGCCAAAAGTCCATTTGTTGAAGGCGAACTTGATGTCGAACGCGGTCGGCAGTGCGGCTTCGACCTTCTTCAGCGCCTCGTCGGTGAAGCCTTTTGCCTTCAAAGTGGAGACATTGATCGCCGGTGCATTCGAGAGCGAGCCATGGCCGACGGCATAGGCCTCGATCTCCGCGATATCAGACTCGCGATAGCCGAGCGCGCGCAGCGCCTCAGGCACCGCGCGGTTGATGATCTTCCAGTAGCCGCCGCCGGCAAGCTTCTTGAATTTCACCAGCGCGAAATCCGGCTCGATGCCGGTGGTGTCGCAATCCATCACGAGGCCAATGGTGCCGGTCGGCGCCACCACCGTGGTCTGCGCATTGCGGTAGCCGTGCAGCTCGCCGAGCTCCAGCGCCTTGTCCCAGGCGGCCCTGGCGTGCTCGACGATGTCGGCCTGCTTGCAGGAGGCGTGATCGAGCGGCACCGGATTGACGGCCAGCGCCTCATAGCCGCGGGATTCGCCGTGCGCGGCGCGGCGGTGGTTGCGGATCACCCGCAGCATGTGCGCGGCGTTCTTCTTGTAGCCGGGGAAGGGGCCGAGCTCCTTGGCCATCTCGGCCGACGTGGCGTAGCTGATGCCGGTCATCACGGCGGTCAAGGCGCCGCACAGCGCGCGGCCTTCCTTGGAGTCATAAGACAGACCCATGGTCATCAACAGGCCGCCGATATTGGCGAAACCCAGACCCAGCGTGCGGAATTCGTACGAAAGCTCCGCGATCGCCTTGGACGGGAACTGCGCCATCATCACGGAGATTTCGAGCACGATCGTCCACAAGCGACAAAGATGCTCGTAAGCATTCACATCGAACAGCTTGGTCGTGGTGTTGTAGAACGTGATCAGGTTGGCGGAGGCCAGATTGCAGGCGGTATCGTCCAGGAACATGTATTCCGAGCACGGATTGGAGGCGCGGATCTCGCCGGACGCCTTGCAAGTGTGCCAGTCGTTCATGGTGGTGTTGAAGTGCAGGCCGGGATCGGCGGACGCCCAGGCGGCGTGGCCGATTTTCTCCCAGAGATCACGGGCCTTCAGCGTCTTGGTGATCTTCTTGTTGGTGCGGCCGATCAGGTTCCAGTCGCCATCGGTCTCCACCGCGCGCAGGAAATCGTCCTTCAGCGATACCGAGTTGTTGGAGTTCTGGCCCGATACCGTGAGATAGGCTTCCGAATCCCAGTCGGTGTCGTAGGTCGGAAAATCGATTTCCTTGTAGCCCTGGCGGGCGAACTGGATGACGCGCTTGATCATGCCGTCGGCGACCATGGCGCGGCGCGCGAGTTTGATCTCGCGGCGCAAAGCAGGGTTCTTCTCGGGGTCGAAGCAGTCGTCGCCGCTGCCTTCGCAGTTGACGCAGGCTTTCAGCACCGCTTTCAGATGCCGCTGGTTGAGCTTGGAGCCGGTGACGAGGGCGGCGACCTTCTGCTCTTCCTTCACCTTCCAGTCGATATAGGTCTCGATATCCGGGTGATCGGCGTCGACCACCACCATCTTGGCGGCGCGGCGCGTGGTGCCGCCGGACTTGATCGCACCGGCAGCGCGGTCGCCGATCTTGAGGAAGCTCATCAGGCCGCGACGAGCGGCCGCCGCCGGAGAGACGTTCGCCTTCGCCGCGCAGCCGCGAGAAGTTGGAGCCGGTGCCGGAGCCGTATTTGAACAGCCGCGCCTCGCGCACCCACAGATCCATGATGCCGCCCTCGTTGACGAGGTCGTCATTGACGCCCTGGATGAAGCAGGCGTGCGGCTGCGGATGCTCGTAGGACGATTTTGACTTGGTCAGCTTGCCGGTGAAGGGATCGACGTAATAGTGGCCCTGGCCGGGTCCATCGACGCCATAGGCCCAATGCAGGCCGGTGTTGAACCATTGCGGCGAATTCGGCGCCACCATCTGTTTCGCCAGCATGTAGCGCAGCTCGTCGGAGAACGCGCGCGCGTCCTCTTCCGACGAGAAATAGCCGCCCTTCCAGCCCCAATAGGTCCAGCAGCCGGCGAGGCGGTCGAACACCTGCTTGGCCGAGAGCTCGCTGACATAGCGTTCGGCCTCGGGCAGGTCGGCCAGTGCTGCGGTATCCGGCACCGAGCGCCACAGCCAGGACGGTACGGTCTCTTCCTCGACCTTCTTCAGGCGCGCGGCGACGCCGGCCTTGCGAAAATACTTCTGCGCCAGCACGTCGGAGGCGACCTGCGACCAGAATTCCGGCACCTCGACGTTTTCGAGGCGAAATACCACCGAGCCGTCGGGATTGCGGATTTCAGATGTCGTCAATCTGAAATCAATTCCTGCGTAGGGTGACTGGCCTTCAGTGGTGTTGCGCCGTTCGATTCGCATGGTCGTGCCCCGTTTTTTCTGACCGGACCGCTCTGCCGCGGCGCCGGATGTTGTTCCCTTGAGCGAACCTCAGGACCAAAGTTGAAGACAACTTTGGCCTAGGCGTCCGCAAGCTCTACCGGTGGACCCGGCCCTGTTCACTCTTTCAACGCCCCGACCCGTCACCCGAGCCATTCCCTGGCTGCTTTACTCAAGCCGCTTTTACCTGAGCCGTTTTTGGCCCGTTTTTAGCGTCCCGAAACTCCCCGAATTCCGGGCAAACGAGCCCGGCACCCGTTGCCTCAACCGGCGGACGGAGTGGTCATTCTGGAACCCTTCAGGGAGCGACCGGCGGGACCCAAACACACTCGCGCCGAACAGGATCGAAGCTAGGACGACTCCATCGCGCCCGTCAAGGATTAGTACGAGTTCCTGAATCAAATACTAAATATGGTGGAAAAGGGAGGAAAACAGGGGTCACCCGACGCCCTCTGTCTGGCCAAGTATCAGTGAGTCCTCAGGGATTCCCAAGCAAAAAAGATCGCTTTCCGCGCGCCAGGCCAGGCTTCGCCCCGCTGTTCACAGGGCAACTATTTTTTGTCCACCGGGACTTGCGCCGCCAAGACTCAGAAGACTCAACGTCAAGCTTCCGACATGTCCGGGCTGGCATGCCCGCCGGCCGATGGTCAGCCGCGCCGACAAGCGGCATGGTGGGCTTGGTTCCATCCGGAAATTCATTTCATGACAGTCCAAACCGAGCGGAGCGCGACCCCGCGCATCGCGCCTGCGGGCCTTGTGTTCCTTGCCATCACGTCCGTGGGCTGGGGCCTCAACTGGCCGATCATGAAGCAGATCCTGACCGAATGGCCGCCGCTGTCGGCGCGCGGCCTGACCGGAGTAGCCGGCGGCCTGCTGCTGGCTGCTCTCGCTGTCATGCGCGGGCAAAGCCTGCGGGTGCCGCAGGGCCAATGGCCGCGGCTATTGCTGTCCGCCGTGCTCAACGTCTCGACCTGGATGACGCTGATGGGGCTCGCGCTATTATGGCTGCCGGCCAGCGAGGCGGCGGTGCTGGCCTACACGATGCCGGTATGGGCGTCGCTGCTGGCGTGGCTCGTGCTCGGCGAGCGGATGTCGCTGGCGCGAATGCTGGCGCTGCTGATGGCATTCGCAGGCATCGCAGCGCTGATGGGCGGCAACGGCATCAACGCCAGCATGGAAAAGCTGCCGGGCATCCTGATGGTGCTGGTCGGTGCCTTCGTGTTCGCGCTCGGCACCATCGTGGCCAAGCGCCTGCCGGTGGCGATGCCGCTGATCGCGTCCTCGGCGCTGCAGATCGGCATCGGCTGCGTGCCGGTGGCATTGGCAGGCTTGCTGTTCGAGCATCCACACTTCGCGGCGCTGTCGGCGCAGGGCTGGGCCTTGATGGCCTATATGACGCTGATCCAGTTCTGCATCGCTTATGTCTGCTGGTTTGCAGCGCTCGAGCGGCTGCCGGCGTCGGTCGCCGCGATCGGCACCATGGCGGTGCCGGTGATCGGTGTGCTGGTCTCGGCGGCGGCGCTGCACGAGCCGCTCGGCCTCGGCCAGATCGGAGGTCTGGTGTTCACGCTGGTCGGCGTCGCGCTGGCGGCGCGGTCGTGACATAGGCGCCGCTCGCGCTTGTCCAACCACGCTTGTCCAACCAAATGACAAGAGACGGCGCACCGAAATGCGCCGTCCCTGGATCCGAAGATTTTGGGATCCGAAGACTCGACCTGCGGTTACGGGCAGGAGTGCCGCTGGCCGTCATTGCCGAGATAGGTTCCCGACTGCGGATCGTAGGATCGATAGGTCTGCATGCAGTAAGCCACGCCATCATCGTCGCCCGGAGGCGGGCCTGCGGCAGCGCCGTCATCGTAGTAAGCGGGTCCCGGCGGATAATACCCCGGCCCATCATAACCTTGTGACGCGATGGCGCCGCCAATCACGGCGCCGGCAATCGCGCCCGGCAGGAAGCCGCCGCCCCACCACCACCACCACCGTGATAGCCGCCATGATAACCGCCGCCGCCACCGCCGCCTGGACGCATGCCGCCGCCGCCCGGGTGAGCACTGCCGCCGCTCCGCGCGGCATTC
This sequence comes from uncultured Pseudomonadota bacterium, assembly GCA_963727225.1. Taxonomy (GTDB): domain Bacteria; phylum Pseudomonadota; class Alphaproteobacteria; order Rhizobiales; family Xanthobacteraceae; genus Bradyrhizobium. The sequence goes on from CAVSFN010000021.1 coordinate 42,877, forward strand.
GCCTTACTGCCATGGGGATTCTGGGCAAAGCTTTCGGTCGGCGCCACCATTGGCAGAAGCAGGGCGATTGCTGCAGCGGTACTTAACACCTTCAGACTGATCATGATTGGCTCCAGTTGCGGGACACGGCTAACCCTTTCGACGGTGGGGGGTTCCCGCAACGCGCCGATTGCCACGACAACGTGACAATCGGTCGCCGCCCGCGTCCGGCTGGTATTCAGGGGTTCGATGGGGCCAAATCCAGATATCAGGACTTAACTGGACAATCCGGCCCGCCGATGGCATCAGAACCGCAACGCGCTTCTCGAACCGGCCTCGCCCATGAAACTGTTTTTTCTCAAGCTATTCACGTGGTGGAACGGCCAGACCTTCGGCACCCAATTATGGACCTGGCGGTTCGGCGAACTGGTCGGCGAAGACGAGCAGGGCAACCGCTATTTCCGCACCAAAGGGCGCAAGATCGATCCGACGCTCGGCTTCGAGCGGCGCTGGGTGATCTACAACGGCCTTGCCGAGGCGAGCCGCGTGCCGCCGTCATGGCATGGCTGGTTGCATCACACCGTCGATGTCGCGCCGACCGAAGAGACCTACAAGCCGCATGAATGGGAAAAGCCGCATCTGCCCAACATGACCGGCACGCCCGCGGCCTATCGTCCTGCGGGCTCGACACTGGCGAGCGGCCGCCGTCCTGCGGCCACCGGCGACTATCAGCCCTGGACGCCGGGAAACTGACGCGCGTCGCGTGTCATTCCCCGCGCAAGCGCGTAGCGCTTGTCGCTGAAAGCCTGTGAACAACGGGAACAGCGGGGATATCGGTCAACACGTTGTTGAGCTTCGCCCGCGGTCATGGCTCAATGAACCATCTTACGGAGATGGGAGACCATCGCGTCGGTTCGGGCTCCAGTTCGCGACTGTCCCGATATGCAGCGGCTGCCGATCAGAATGCGGCCGGGAGATAGGCCCCCGGTGCAGAAGTTCTGAAATCGCCCGTCAATGTGCAGCTGCCGTGAGACAGGAAAGGCCGTCTGGGAAACCAGGCGGCCTTTTTCTGTGCGCGCGACGTCTTGAAGCGCTTCGCTACGCCATCCGCGCCGCGGCGCGATGGATCGCTTCGCCGCGGCGGGCTTGCACCGGCGCATTTCTCTCCATGATGCGCGCGAGCAATTCCGCCGGCGCGGTGTCGGGCGAGCCGGCATTGAACGGCGGCGCCGGATTGTATTCGAGCCGCAATTGAATGGCCTCCGCGGTGGCGCGGTCGACCAGCATCGAGACCAGCGTCAGCGCAAAATCGATCCCCGCGGTCACGCCGCCGCCGGTGATGCGGTTGCGGTCGATGCAGACGCGCGTCTTGGTCGGCGTCGCTCCGAACGCACTGAGAAAATCCATCGCGGTCCAATGCGTCGCTGCCCGGTAACCCCGGAGCAGGCCGGCCGCGCCGAGCACCAGCGATCCCGTGCAGACCGAGGTGATGTATCGGGCGCTCTTGGCCTGCTTGCGCAGGAAGTCCAGCATCTCCGCATCGTCGATCATGTCATCGGCGCCGACACCGCCGGGGACGCAGATCACATCGAGCTGCGGGCAATCGGCAAAGGTGGTGGTGGGCGTCAGCACCAGCACGGAATCGCTCGGCACCGGCTCTATCCGTTTCCAGATCAGATGCACCTGCGCGCCGGGCACGCTGGAAAACACCTGCAACGGACCGGTCAAATCAAGCTGCGTCAGCTTTGGAAAAACCAGAAGGCCAATCTGAAGCGGTGCCGGCATGATGAGAGCCTTTCGAGTTTTGTTGGCGAGGTTTTGCTTGACCGCGACATCCTGGCATGATCGCCTCCTGTCCAAAATGCCATATTTCCCTCGTTTTAAGACATTGCCCATTTCCAGCCGCGGAGCCTGAACCATGATCGGCATTCTGGTATTTCCCGATTTCCAGCTGCTCGACGCCGCCGGTCCGATCTCGGTGTTCGAAATCGCGGCCCGCTATGCTGCCGTTGCTCCCTCGATCAAGGTGCTGGCGGTAACACCCGGTCCGGTTCGCAGTTCGTCAGGCGTCGAGTTGCTGGCGCGGGGCCTTAAGCCCTCGGGGGCTATCAGCACCTTGATCGTGGCCGGCGGCGAGGGCGTGCGCGCGGCAGCGGCCTGCGACAAGACGCTGGCGTTCGTGCGGGCGATGGCCAAACGCGGCGTCCGCGTCGCCAGCGTCTGTTCCGGCGCCTATATCCTCGCCGAGGCCGGACTGCTCGATGGCCGCCGCGCCACCACGCATTGGCAGCGCACCCGGCATTTTCTTGCCGCCTATCCCAGGGTGAAGCTGGAGCCGGACCGGATTTTCGTCCGCGAAGGCAACATCTGGAGCTCGGCGGGGATCAGCGCCGGCATCGATCTGGCGCTGGCGATGGCGGCGGAGGATTTCGGCGACCAGATTGCGCAGAAGACCGCGCGCCAGCTCGTGCTCTATCATCGCCGCAGCGGTGGCCAGTCGCAATTTTCATCGCTACTGGAATTGAAGGCGGCGGGCGGTCGCTTCGGGCCGCTGCTGGCATGGGCGCGCGAACATCTCGACGCGCCGTTGACGGTGGAAGATCTGGCCGACCAGGCCGGCATGAGTTCGCGGCATTTCGCGCGCGCGTTCATCGCCGAGACCGGCACCACGCCGTCCAAGGCGGTGGAGCGGCTGCGGATCGAAGTGGCGCGGCAGCGCGTGCAATCCACCGGCGAGGCGATCGAGCGCGTGGCGCAATCCACCGGCTTTCGAGATCCGGAGCGGATGCGCCGCGCCTTCATCCGCGCCTTCGGCCAGCCGCCGCAATCGCTGCGCCGCGCGGCAAGGGCGGGGTAGGGCTTTTTCAGCGACATCCAAGCCGCTCCACCCAAGGGCTAGTAACCGCTAGACTCGTTTGCCTGGACGGCCTTGTCGAAATCACTGTGCAGGTACGGGTTGCCGGGATTACCGGGAGCAACAAGTCCGGGACTAAGCCCGCTGTCGGGTGGGTAAGACGCATAACCGTGAATACCTTGGGTCGACCAAGGTCTTGGATAGACCCTGACATGCCTGGTCCTGATATGCTTGCCCCTGTGGGCTTCATTCAGGTGGTTGACGGCTATGATTTCACCGGAAACTTTGGCGATCGGCAAGGGGCCCGAGATCGGCGCAGCAAGTGCGATAGCGGGTGTAACAAGCAACGCCGCGCAGGCGACTGTAAACATGATCTTTCGCATCGAAGTCTCTCCCTTCCAACTGGGACACAAGGCGATGCGCTGGGCGATGCCCAAGCGGTATTATTTCCAATCTACTCGTCGCTCCCATAGATGCGTAGTAAAGAAATATTTAGTCCGGCCAACGGAATTGAAAGCCGCTGGCGGCCGCTTCGGACCGCTGCTTGCCTGGGCGCGCGAGCATCTCGATACGCCGCTGACAGTGGCGGATGGAGCGGATGCGCCGAGCCTTCATCTGCGCCTTCGGCCAGTCCCCGCAATCGCTGCGCCGGGTGGCAAGGGCGGGGTAGCTAGCGGGCGGATGCAAACGCCAGGTTAAATGCACCGTAATTCCCTGAAAGGCCGCAACTTTATAATGGGCTGATTTAAAGGGGACATTCCTGCGAATCGAACTAACCGATAAAGCGACGACCGCTCAGCCAGTCACCTCAAAACTCTCGAAGGCCAAAACATCAGGACCAGAACAATCGCCCAAACAATACCCCATCCAATCCATGTGATCTTCGGGTGAGCTGCCTGCCATTCGAGAATTTTCTTATGAATGATCATCGAGAATGTCCCCGTTCACTACGACGCCGCTGCAAGCCGAAGAAGGCAATCCTTTGCGCGACATTTCAAGTCTGTCCAACAACATCATCGAACGGAGAGAGCCAAATCAAATTGACCCAAATCAACTATGCCCAGATTGGATAGCGTCGGAATCGATGTCTCGACGTGACCCGCGTCGGCGCTGCCTCATTGTAGTCGGCGATCGCGTGGTCCAGATCGCCTTTGTACCGATTGGTGTCGCCGCGCAGCAGATATCCGAAGGAATCCTTGGGATGCAGGCGGATCTGGATGTCGAGATCGGCAAGCGTGCGCTCCTGATAGCCTTTCAGTTGCCACAGGTTTCCGCGGTTTCCATAGGCTTTCTCGTCCGCCGGGTTGAGACGGACGGCTTCATTCAAATCGGCAATCGCGCGATCACAGCACCAATTTCAACCGGCGCGGATACACGCGTATGGCGCTTGGCCGCGACCGAAGTCGATACCAAACGAAAATAAATCATAGTGAACTGGTTCACGTAATTATATGCCGGCGGCATGAAAATCTGACTGACATTGCGGTGACGGTGCTGGATTGCACCGCATCCCGACGATGCCGCGCCGTGAAGATTTCATTTAGGTTCGTCCATTCCGGCAAATTTTACCTCGCGCGTAATCGTCCGACCCGGATTCTTGCGGCATATAACCTGCCACCACAATGAAGCGAGGTCAGGATGGCAGTGGATCGAAGAACCGCGCTGAAGACCGTCAGCGTGCTGGCGTTAGGCCTTCAAGTCGGAGCCGAAGCGTTGCGGCCGGCAGAAGCAGAGAACATCGACGCAAACGAAATGATCGAAGCAAGGAGAACAGCCATGAGCAATGTGAATGAAATCGTCGTGCGTTATCTGTCGGTGTGGAACGAGCAGGACGCTACAAGGCGGCGAGACCTGGTAGCCAAGACATGGTCCGACGACGGGTCCTATGTCGACGGAGCGCGGCAAGGCGCGGGCCATGGCGGGATCGACGCCATGATCGCCAAGGCGCAAGAGACCCACCCCGGTTACCGCCTGGCGCTCGCCAGCGGCATTGAGACGCATCACCAGTATGTCCGCTTCTCCTGGGTCGCAGGCGGAACCGCGGAGGCGCCGCTTTATATCAAGGGAACCGACATCGGAATCATCGCCGATGATGGCCGGCTGAAGTCGGTGATCGGCTTTGTCGATGCGGCGCCAGCCAGGCCGTGAACAGACGAAGCGCTTCGCATTAGCGGCGACGGGCGGATTGCGATTTGGCAATCCGCCCGTCGCGCCGATTGAAATTGCCGAAAGATCGGTGCTCGGGCCAGGTGTCAGTTCTCTTCGTCCGTGTCCAAAAGTCCGAGCCGGCGTCCGAGCCATTGCGTGGTCGGCGCCTGGATCAGGATCGTCATCAGGATGGCGATGAAGGTGACCGAGGCGATCATCTGCGCGCCGGGAGCTTTGACGCCCAACAACAGCCCGGCAAGGGCGGCCGGAATGACGCCGGTCTCGCGCGTCCAGCACATGAACAGCAGTTCCTGGAGGCTCCAGCGCGCGCGGCGATCCGGCCAAGCACAGAGAAACACCGTCATCGGCCGTGCCACCAGCATCAGGATACTGACCACAGCGATGCCGCCGAGGCCGTATCGGCCTATCAGGGTGAAATCGACCTGGGCGCCGAGCAGGATGAAAATAAACAGCCGCATGATGAATGCCGTGGTCAGCACAAATTCGTCGAGCTTCTGCGCCTCGCCGGCCTCCATCCGGAAGCCGAACGATTGCTTGTTGCCGAGCATGATGCCGAACACAAAAACCGCCATGAAACCGCTGGCCTGCAGGCCGTCGGCGGCGAAATAGGCGCCGATCATCGCGACCAGCGTCACGACGGGCGCGTATTCGGCGAGGAAGGCCCATCTCTCGTGGGCGATGAGAAAGGCGGCGAGGTATCCGAGCGCGATGCCGGCGACAATCCCGATCACGGATTGCTTGAGCAGATCGGAGATCGCGCCCATCACCGAAAACTCGCCGCTTCCCATCGCCACCGCCAGCACGCTGAAGGTGAGGATCGCCGCCATCGGGTCGTTGAACGCGGACTCGCTGGTGACGGTTTGCGCCACCCGATCCCTGATCCGGACCTGACGAAAGATCGGCACCAGTGTCGCCGGGTCGGTCGAGGCGATGGTCGCGCCGAGCAGCAGCGCCACGATCGGCGGGGCGCCCAGAATGGTGTGGGCGGCAAGCGCGATGATGCCGGCGGTGATCAATACACCGACGGTGGCGATGACGACGATGGTGATCCAGACCTTCTTCAGGACCTCTATTCGCAGCGCAGCGCCGCCGTCGAACAGAATGTAGCTGGCGCCGAACAACAGAATGATCTGGTTCAGCGCCGAATCCGCCTTGATCTGGACGAGGTCCAGCGCCTGCGGCCCGATCGCGATGCCGGCGACCAGAAACACCGCGACATCGGGAACGCGGATCTTCTGCGCCAGCAGCGCGGCGACAGTGCCGATCGCCAGAATAAGACCGAACGCCAGCAGCGTATGCTTGGCGATCTCGATGGAGGCCGACGTTTCCAATGGGCTACTTCCTGCGGGTCGAGCGACAGCCTACTTCAACGCCCTCAACCATGCACCGATGTCGCTCGCGGCGACATTGGCCTGCGGCAGCAACCGGCCCATGGTGAAAAAGCCGTGGAACTGGCCGGGAAAATGCCGGTAGGTCACGGCAACGCCGGCTTCTTTCAGGCGCTTGACATATTCATCGCCTTCGTCGCGCAACGGATCGGCGCCGGCGGTCAGGACGTAGGACGGTGGCAACCCGGCCAGCGTCGTGGCGCGCGCCGGCGAGGCGCGCCAGTCGTTGCCGTCAGCCGCGCTGTTCAGATAATGACCGCTGAACCATTTGATGGCCGTATGCGTCAGCAAGACGCTGGTCTCGGGCTCGCTATGCGAGCGATGCTTCATGGCAAAGTCGACGGCCGGATAGATCAGCACCTGTCCCGCGATCGCCGGGCCGTTGTCGCGCGCTGATATCGCGACCACCGCGGCCAGATTGCCGCCGGCGCTGTCGCCGCCGACCATCAGCCGCGAGGCGTCGATGCCGAGCTGTTTGGCATGGTCGGCGATCCATTTCGTCGCGGCGACGACGTCGTTCACGGCGGCGGGAAACTTGTGCTCGGGCGCCAGCCGGTAATCGATCGAGATCACGATCAACTGGCCTTCGTCGGCCAGCTTGCGGCACACCACGTCATGGGAATCGAGGTTGCCGATCACCCAGCCGCCGCCATGAAAGAACACCAGGCACGGCGCGAGGTCGTTGGCCTTGCGGAGTTTGAGCGGCGTGTAGACGCGCGCCGGGATCGGCCCGGCGGGCGAGGGGATCGCGAGCGGCTCGATTGATTTGAGTTCCGGCGGCTCGGGATTGCTGACGAAGCGGGCCTGCAAATAGAACTCGCGCGCCTCGACCGGTGAAACCGTTTCGTAAGGCGGCCGGCCGGCTTCCAGGAACGCCTTGAAAACGGCGGCGGCATCGGGATCGAGGGTCACGGGCATGATGGAAGTCCTGTAGTGATTGGAACGGTCATTCCGGGGCACGCGAGAGCGCGAACCCGGAATCTCGAGATTTCCCCGATGTGCCATTGCACATCTGCGGTCTGGTCCTGCGGACCATCCCGGATGGTCTGGTCCTACGGACCATCCCGGAATGACAATTGTTAAGCCGCGGTTCTGCCGCCGTCGACGGTGTAGGCCGAGCCTGAGACATAGCTCGCTTCATCGGAGGCGAGGAACGCGACGATGGAGGCGACTTCCGACGCAAGGCCGAGCCGGCGCGCCGGAATCCGCTCCACGATCCGCTCGTTGGGGACCGGCGCATGGCCGGGATTGCGGCCGTCGAGGATCGCGCTCAGCATCCGGCTGTCGATCAGGCCGGGGCATACGCAGTTCACGCGCACGCCGGTTTTGGCGCATTCCTGCGCAGCACTTTTGGTCAGCCCGATCACGGCGTGCTTGCTGGCGCTGTAGACCGCGATATCGGGCGAGCCGATCAGGCCGGCGATCGATGCCGTGTTGATGATGCTGCCCTTGTTCTGCTTGAGCATCACCGGCAGCACATGTTTCATGCCGAGGAAGACCCCGACCACGTTGACGTCGAGCACGCGGCGAAAACTCTCCAGCGAATATTTCGTGATCGGCGCGACGTCGCCCTCGATGCCGGCGTTGTTGTGGAACGCGTCGACGGTGCCGAACTTGTCGACGGCGGCGCGGACATATTCGGCGACCTCGTCCTCGACGGTGACATCGGCCGTGACCGCCAGCGCCTGCGCCGAGGCCGGCAAATCCTTGATCGCGGCCTTGAGGTCCTGCTGCTTGCGGTCGACGGCGACGATGCGCGCGCCGCGCTCGGCCAGCAGCCGCATGGTCGCGGTGCCGATGACGCCGGCAGCACCGGTGACGACGGCGACCTTGCCGTCCATGCGAATTCGATCGGGCATGTGGGGTTTCCCTGGGCTGGTCCGGTTGTCCCGGATTTCATGGTTCGGCGCGCGAGGCGCGCCCTTGGAGCGGGCCGACTATTCCATTTGTGACGCGGGCTGGCTAGTGCGGCGGCAACCCGCCCTTTCCCCGCCGTATTCGGCGTGTTAACCCGGGGCCTGTGGGCGGCTCATAAAATGTACAATGGCCTCAGCCCGATTCGCCTTTTTAAAGCCGCGCGAGATGTTTCGAACCATTGTCCTGACTGGTTTTGCGGCCGTCCTGGCCGCCACGACGATCGCGCTTGCGCCGCCCGCGCGCGCGCAGATCGGCAATATTTTTTCCGACCCCGCGCCGCGTCCGCCCAGCAACATTCCCCATGGCAATGCGCCATCCGACGACGAAGAAGAGGTGCCGGAACTGCCGCAGGGCCGGCTGTTGCCGACGCCCAATCGTCCGTTGCCGCCGGGGCAGGGCGCACCCCCGCCGGGAGCGGTGCAATCGCAGCCTTTGGCGCCGCCGCCCGGCACCACCGTCATTCCGCAGAATACGCCACCAGCCGCCGCGGGGGCGCCGCCGCCCAACCAGGGCGTCGCGGTCGCACCGCCCGGTCCCAACGCGCTGCCGGGATTGTCGCCCGGGCAACGCCAGCCCAAGGGCGTGCCGCAATCGCCGCCGACGCTGCAGCCAGGCGACGAGGTTGTCTCCGAACCGCCGGCGCAGAAAATCGTCAACAAGAAGGCAAGCTTTTCCGGCCTCGACAAGATCACCGGACGCATCATCAACTTCGATGAGGATATCGGCGAGACCGTCCAGTTCGGCGCGCTGCGCGTCAAGACCGACGCCTGCTACACCCGTCCGGCAACCGAGGCCGCCAACACCGATGCCTTCGTCGAGGTCGACGAGATCACGCTGCAGGGCGAGGTAAAGCGGATCTTTTCGGGCTGGATGTACGCGGCGAGCCCCGGCCTGCACGGCGTCGAGCATCCGATTTACGACATCTGGCTGACCGACTGCAAAGGGCCCGATGCCACCGTGGTCAGCGCGCAGCCCGATCCGCCGAAGCCTGCGCCGCCGCCCCCGCCGCAGGCCCAGAAGCGGCAGCCGCCCCGGCAGGCCGTCCCACGCCCGCCGCCGCCCTTGCCGCAGCAGCAGACGCAACTGCCACCGCCGCCGCCGCGCCCGCCGCCGCAGCAACCCGGCCTGTTCGACTTTTTCAGGCAGTAGAGACGTCCAGGAAATGATGGCGCGTTCAGCCGCGCTCCGCGATGATCCGTAGCGCCTCGGTTCCGCTGATCGGCCGATCGACCGGCAGTTTCCGGAAATCCGCCTCACCCTTGATCGCCTTGTCGAGCAGCGTGCGATAGCGCCGTCGCGGAATTTCGACGGCACCGAAGCTGCGCAAATGCTCGGTCACATATTGCGCGTCGAGCAAGACAAAGCCGCCGGCGATCAACCGCGCCACCAGATGCACCAATGCCACTTTCGAGGCATCACGGGCGTGATGAAACATGCTCTCGCCGAAGAAAGCGCGGCCGAGGCTGACCCCGTAAAGCCCGCCGACCAGTTCGTCATTCTGCCAGACCTCGACACTGTGGCCATGCCCGAGTTCGTGCAGCCCGATATAGAGGTCGCGGATACGTGTGTTGATCCAGGTGTCGTCGCGGCCGGGCTGCGGCGCGGCGCAACCGGCGATCACCGCCTTGAAGGCCGTATCGACGGTGACCGTGAAGGCGCCGGAGCGCACGGTGCGCCCCAGCCGCGACGAGACACGAAAGCCATCAAGCGGGATCAGGCCGCGCATTTCCGGCTCGACCCAGAACAGCGTCGGATCGTCGGCGCTCTCGGCCATCGGGAAGATGCCGCAGGCATAGGCGCGCAGCAGCACTTCGGGCGTGATGGCGGAAGAGATGGAGTCGCGCGAGGTCATGGGCCGGAGACTAGCAGGGTCACCAGAAAAGACGAACCATGGTCCTCAATCCCTTGCAGGGGGTTCGGGCTACTCGGCCGCACTGGCGGGCTTGGCGGCCGGTGGGCTGGCGCGGCGGAACCGCAGCACGATCCGGGTACCGGCATGGGCTGGATCGCGCTCGACGCTGGCTTCGAGCTTCGACGCCATGGCGGTGACGATACGCTGCCCCATGCCGGTGGAGCGCGGGTCGGTCTTGACGTTGAGGCCGACGCCGTCATCGGCAATCGACAAGGCAAGATCGTCGCCTTGCGCACGGAGGTCGACGTGAATCGGCCCCGCGCAGTCGGGGTAGGCGTATTTGACGGCGTTCATCACCAGCTCGTTGACGATGATCCCGATCGCCACCGCACGGTCGGGATCGATCTCGACCGGCTCGGCCTTCAATGTCAACCGCGACATCCGATTGCCCTCGGCCGATCGCCTGAGATCCTCGAGCAGGGCATCGAGATACTGGTTCAGCAGCACGCTCTTCAGGTCATGCGAGGTGTAGAGCCGGCGATGAACCTGGGCCACGGCGGCGACCCTTCCCATCGCATTGGTGAGCGCGACCTTGACGTCATCCTGGGTGCTTGAATTGGCCTGCAGGTGCAGCAGCGACGCGATGATCTGCAAACTGTTTCCGACGCGGTGGTTGACCTCGCGCAGCAGGACTTCGCGCTCGGCGGCAAGCGCGGCATAGCGGTCGCGGGAGGCGTGGACCTCGGCCTCGGCGTCGTCGCGGGCTTTCTGAATCTGCGCCTGCCGCAGCGCGCCGTTGACGGCGACCTGGAGCAGGGGAATGAAATCGCCCTGGACATCCTTGACCAGATAGTCGGCGGCGCCGGCCTTCAGGGCGGTGACCGCGATGCTGGAGTCCTGCGACGCGGTGACGAATACCACCGGCGGCGCATTGGCGATCGCCATGATCCGCTCCAGGGTTTCGAGGCCGTCGAGTCCGGGCATGTATTGATCGAGTGCGATGACGTCGATGCCGCCCTGCTGCAAGCGTTCGAGACCAACCCTGCCGCTCGGGGCGTGGATCACGCTGAAGCCGAGCCGCGTCAGGCCGCGGTCGACCAGCCGGGCCAGCGCCTCGTCGTCGTCGATATAGAGCAGCGTGGGCGTGACGGCGGTCATGTGGCGGTTTGCGGAACCTGAATCACCGAGAAGAACAGCCCGAGCTGGCGAATGGCGTTGGCAAAGCTTTCGTAATTCACCGGCTTGGTAATGTAGACATTACAGCCGAGTTCATAGCAGCGCTTGATCTCCTGGGAATCGTCCGTGGTGGTAAGCACCACGACCGGCGCACATTTTAGATATTTATTCTCCTTGACCCGCCGCAAGATATCGATGCCGGTCATATCGGGCAGATTGAGATCGAGCAGGATCAGCAAGGCGTTGCCCTTGTGATCGAGGCCGGAGCCATCGCTGCCGAACAGGTAATTCACCGCAGCCGTGCCGTTGGCGAACGGCAGGATATCGTTGTTGACGCCGGAGCGGCGGATATTTCGCTCGATCAGACGAGCGTGGCCCTCGTCGTCTTCGATCATGATGATGGTGACTGGTTTGCTCATGTATCCCTGTTCCGGTTACTGGATGCCCAGGCTATCGGCAGTGTTATCGTGAATGTGCTGCCGTTGTGAAGTTCGGACGCGACCGACATGGTTCCACCGAGCCTCCGCACCAGCGCCCGGACATGCGCGAGGCCGATGCCCTGGCCCGGTTTGTCTTGTGTCCCGGCGCGGCGGAAAAGGTCAAAAATACGCTGATGGTCCTTGGGATCGATGCCGCGGCCATTGTCGGCGATCTCGAAAATGGCAAAGCCCAGCTTGGTCCGGCCGCGGATCGCGATGTCGCCGGGAACCCCCGGCTTGAGATATTTGAGCGCGTTATCGATCAAATTGGAGAAAATCTGCTCCAGCGCCAGGCGATCGCTGACGATGTTCGGCAGCGGCTCGATGCGAATCTGGGCCTCGGCCTCCGAAGCCTGATGCGCCACCGTACCGACGATGGTTTCGATCAGTTCGCGGGTGTCGATCTTGACAGGCACGAATTCGCGCCGTCCCTCGCGGGTGAGGTTGAGGATGGCGGTGATCAGGCGGTCCATCTTGGCGATCGACGATTTGATGAATCCTAAAGCCTCGGTGAAATCCTGCGAGAGCTGCTGGTCGGCGCCCTCAAGGACCGGCTCGCTCTCGCCGGCGGTCACCGGCACCGTCGAGCTCGAGACTGCGGCGGGAGCGAGTGCAGCGATCCGCTTGAAAATATCGCCGCGCAATTCCTCGAGTTCGCTGGTGAAACCCATGATGTTCACCAGCGGCGAGCGCAGATCGTGGCTGACGATATAGGCGAAGCGCTGGATTTCGTCATTGGCTTCGCGCAGATCGGCGGTGCGTTCGTCGACCGTGGTCTCCAGATTGAGATTGTTGTCGCGCAACTGCGCTTCGGCTTCGTCGCGCGCGCTGGCCGAGCGCCGCACCAGGAAGATCGAGATCGCGGCCAGCGCGACCACGAGGCCGGAGCCGACCACGGTCACGATCGAGGCGAGCCGCTGGGTGCGGTCCGCGGTCGCGGTGCGCAGCACGAACAGCTCGTTCTCTTCCGTCCGCATGGCGTTGGCGATGCTATTCATCTGCTCATCGGTTTCGTTGGCGCCGATTTCACGCAGCATCGCGACGCCGCCGGCGAGATCATTGCGCTTGACGAAGTCAATGGCCTTGGCAAATTCCTGCAGCCGCGTCTCGACCGGCGCGCGCAGCCGTTTGGCGTTTTCGACCTGAACCGGATTATCGGTGGTCAGGGCGGCGAGTTTGTCGAGGTCGGGAAGGATGGTCGCCACCGTGGCTTCATGTTCGGCAAGAAACCGCGGTTCGGAGGTCAGAAGGTAGCCGCGCGCCGCACTTTCGGCGTGGCGGACTTGCAGCAGCAGGGTTGAGAGCTGGTTTTCGACCTCGACGGTGTGAACCACCCAGCCGCTGTCCTGGCGCGCCTGATCGACAAGAATGACCGATGTGGCGCTGATGGCGACCAACACCAAAAATCCCGCCGCAAGCAGCAGGATTTGGCCAATCGAGCGCCGGCGAACGTCGTCAGGCGTCACAACAATCTCGCGTCATAAGCGCACGGAATTCAAGTCATTCCCCGGACAGGAAAGGTTTCCCAGACGTCCAGAACGCCAGTGCGGACAATTGGTTCCGGGGCGTCCGACTTTTTTGGGGGCGCTCGCCGTTCAGCCGGCGACCTGGCCGGCCAGATATTGCTCGAGCCAATGGATGTGGTAGTCGCCGTCGATAATGTCGGGTTCGCGGACCAGCGCCCGAAACAGCGGCAGCGTGGTCTCGATGCCTTCCACCACCATTTCGTCCAGCGCGCGGCGCAGCCGCATCAGACACTCGGCGCGGGTCTTGCCGTGGACGATCAGCTTGCCCACCAGCGAGTCGTAATAGGGCGGGATGACGTAGCCCTGGTAGACGGCGGAATCGATCCGCACGCCGAGGCCGCCCGGCGGATGGTATTGCAGGATCTTGCCGGGCGAGGGCCGGAAGGTCACGGGATTCTCGGCGTTGATGCGGCATTCGATGGAGTGGCCGTTGATGATGACTTCCTGTTGCGTCACCGGCAGGTCGCCGCCGGCGGCGATGCGGATTTGCTCCAGCACAAGGTCGATATCGGTGATCATCTCGGTGACGGGATGCTCGACCTGGATACGGGTATTCATCTCGATGAAATAGAATTCGCCGTCCTCGTAGAGGAATTCGACGGTGCCGACGCCGAGATACTTCATCTCCTGCATCGCCTTGGCGACGGTGGCGCCGATCCTGGCGCGCGCCGCGGCATCGAGCGCCGGCGAGGGGCCTTCTTCCCAGATTTTCTGATGGCGGCGCTGCAGCGAGCAATCGCGTTCGCCGAGATGGATCGCGCCGCCGCGGCCGTCGCCGAGCACCTGGATTTCGATGTGGCGCGGCTTCTGCAGGTATTTCTCGAGATAGACCGACGCATCGCCGAATGCCGATTTGGCTTCGTTGGCAGCGGTCGAGAGCGCCAGCATCAGGTCGTCGGCGGTCTGCGCGACCTTCATGCCGCGTCCGCCGCCGCCCGAGGCCGCCTTGACCAGCACCGGAAAGCCAATCGCCTGTGCGATCGCCATCGCGTCGTCGTCGGCACCGACGGCGCCATCGGAGCCGGGCACCACGGGAATGCCGAGCTTCCTGGCGGTTTTCTTGGCCTCGATCTTGTCGCCCATCAGCCGGATGTGTTCGGCTTTCGGCCCGATGAAATGCAAATTGTGATCGGCGAGGATTTCCGCAAAGCGGGCGTTCTCCGAAAGAAAGCCGTAGCCGGGGTGCACCGCGTCGGCGCCGGTGATCTCGCAGGCGGCCAGCAGCGCCGGCACATTGAGATAGCTGTCCTTGGACGGCGGCGGGCCGATGCAGACGCTCTCGTCGGCGAGGCGAACATGCATGGCGTCGGCGTCGGCGGTGGAATGCACCGCGACGGTAGCGATGCCGAGTTCCTTGCACGCGCGCAGAACACGCAGTGCGATTTCGCCGCGATTGGCTATCAGGATCTTGTCGAACATGGTGTCCTAGGGGGCGAGTGGCGAATGGCGATTAGCGAGTAGCCAGCGCGTGAAACCATTCGCCACTCACTATTCGCCATTCGCGCTCTTATTCAATTATGACCAGCGGCTCGCCGAATTCGACCGGCTGGCCGTCTTCGACCAGGATTTGCGTCACGGTGCCGGCGCGCGTTGAAGGAATCTGGTTCATCGTCTTCATGGCTTCGATGATCAGCAGCGTTTGTCCGACCGACACCTTGCTGCCGACCTCGATGAAAGGCTTGGCGCCGGGTTCAGAGGCCCAATAGGCGGTGCCGACCATGGGCGAGGGCACCACGCCGGGATGCTTGGCGACGTCGGCGGCGTCGACCGATGCCGCCGTGGAGGCGGCCGCTTGAAAGTTCGCCGGCATCGACGCGGCGATGCTGATGTTGCGCGCGACCCGCACCCGCAAGCCGGCGCGTTCGATCTCGATCTCGGTGAGACTGGTTTCGTCGAGCAGCAATGCAAGCTCGCGAATAAGCGCACTGTCGCTGCTTTTGAATTTTGCGTCTGTTTTGTCGTCAGGCTGGCGCGCCATGATCTTGATCCGAAACTTTCTGTTTGGTGACCGCCGTCAGGCTTTTGCCTTGGCGCCGATCCTGGCGGCAAGGCCATTGATCGCGAGCCGATAACCGTCGATGCCGAAACCGGAAAGCGTTGCGAAGGCAGCCTTGGCGGTGAAGGAATGATGGCGGAAATTCTCGCGGGCGTGAATATTGCTGATATGGACTTCGACCGTCGGAATTCTCACCGCTACCAGGGCGTCATGCAGCGCGATCGAGGTATGCGAATAGCCGCCGGCATTGATGATAATCCCGACCGCCTTGTTGGCATGGGCCTCGTGGATGAAATCGATCAACTCGCCTTCACGATTGGACTGCCGGCAATCCGCCTCGAGGCCGAATTGGGCGGCGGTAGCCACGCAAAGCTTCTCCACGTCGGTAAGGCTGGCACGGCCGTACGTCTCCGGCTCGCGCGTCCCCAACAGATTGAGGTTCGGGCCGTTGAGCACGTAAATTGTTTCGGCAGGTGTCTTTTCGGAAGGTGTCTTGGCCATCCAGATTCCGGAAATGTGGCGGTGGGTGGCGCGGTTATAGGTAACAACAGGCCAAAGGGGAAGCCTTTAGGCCCGCTTGTACCGCCCCCAAATGCTTCATCCGGTTCGCAAAAAGGCGGGCGGAAGCTGCGGAAACCGCTCGTTAACTAACGTTGGGGATGAACCGGCGCGGCGAATGGCCGGCTCAATCCCCGCCGGTTCGTGCGAAACGGCGGGCATCTCTGCCCGCCCTAAACGCAATGCTACGGATTAAGCGTCGAGAACTGCCACGATCTCGAACGTCCGGGGATCCACCACGATGATCTGGTCCCGGACCAGGATGAACTCATATCCGCGCCAATCCGGATAAATGCTCACGATCTCCATCGGCAGCGGGTGGAACGACACGTCGCGAGGAACGCGAGTGCCGACCGAAATCGAGAAATTGACGTTGGTGACCGGCGCAACGTGCTGGTCCCTGATCACGGTAGTGATTTTGGTGCGCTGCTCGCTTGAAAGCTTGGCACTCGCGCCCGCTTGTCCGGTGGTCTGGGACTTGTTTTCCATCGCGCCTTTGGATTCCGCGTTCATGTTGCCGTTGCGGTCTCCGCGGCCCTCAGCCTTTCATGTCCTTGCCCGCCGAACCCTTTTCTTCGGTCTGCGCGTTCATGCCCTTGGGCTGATCGCTCTTCATGTTGTTCTCTTGGGCGGATTTTTCCTTGCCGACCGAACCCTTTTCCTCGGCCTGGGCCCTCGTGCCTTTTGGCTGCTCGCCCTTCATGTTGTTTTCCTGGGCCGATTTTTCGCTCCCGGGGTTGCCTTTCATGTTTTCCTGCGCGTGCTGCTTCATGCCGCCCGGGGGCTGCATTTTTTCCTCGGACCGGGCTGCACCTTTAGCCGGTGCGTCATTGCGATTCATCGGAGCGGCGGCGGGTGCGGCGTGTTCGGCGGACGGTGCATCGTGTTCCGTTCCGGTTCCCTGCTGCGCGTTGGCGAATCCGGTTCCGGCAATCAGCGCCGCGGCGGCCACCGACATCATCAAGCGATTGGTCATTCGAATATCTCCTCACATGTTTGCATTGCCCTGCGCCGACAACGAAAGGAGATGCGCGATGTTCCGCGATGCCAGCGGTTCCATCGGTTTTGTTTTCTGAATGCGCGATAAACGCGTTGCCTTGAAAGCTGCACAAAAAAGCCGGCGGTTGGGCCGCCGGCTCTTTGCTTTATCGATGCCGCAAGGCTAGAGGGAATCGTCGCTCAACACGTCGCCTTGCCGCAGCGGGCGATGCCGATTTTTTCCTTCAGGCCATCGAGACCGACGGCGCCGACCACCACTTGCTTGCCGATCACGTAGCTTGGCGTGCCGTTCATGCCCATGTCCTCGGCGAGCTTGAGGTTCTCCTCTAGGGTGGCGCGCACTTCCGGGCTGGCAATGTCCTTTTCCAGTCTGGCCATGTCGAAGCCGGCATCTTTCGCCGCAGCCATGGCGTGAGCCTTGTCGGCCTGGCCGCGGCCGCCGAGCAGCTTTTGATGGAAGTCGAGATATTTCTTGCCGCCGGGATCCTGCATGCGCGCGGCGACTGCGACCTGCGCGGCCTCGACGGAGCCGGGGCCGAGCACCGGAAATTCCTTCAGCACGACTTTCAGCTTCGGGTCGGTCTTCATCAGATCGAGCATGTCGGCCATCGCGCGTTTGCAGTAGCCGCAATTATAATCGAAGAACTCGACGAAGGTGACGTCGCCATCCTTGTTGCCGAGGGTGACGCCGCGCGGCGAGTTGAAGATCGTCTCGCCGTTTTTGGCGATGCTCGCCTCGTGCTTTTCGGTTTCAGCCGCGGCCTGGCGCTTGCCCAATTCGGCCATTGCCTCTTCCAGCACCTCGGGATGGGAGATCAGGTAATTCTTGACGATGGTCTCGATATCGCCGCGCTGGGCGTCGGAAAAACTTTGCGCCGATGCAGCCGGCGCGCCACAAAGTGCGAACGCGAACAATGCGGGAGCGAGCAAGCGGAACGAAGGCATTGGCAAATCCTCTGCGTGAAAGCCGGTTTTCGAAAGGTCTTGTAGCTAATTGCTACAAATATCCAGTTACATGTGTTTCCGGTTATTTTTTGCCCGGATATCGCCAAGCGGTGCCTAATTTTCTCGCGTTCGACTGCCGCCGGCAGAATCGTGGTGGGTATGGCGCTCATTATCCGATGCAACGAGCCCTTACCCAAGTAACATCTCGATGAGCGATGGGGTGCAAAATACGCTCCAAAAATCGCGGAATGCCGCCAGTCTGGGGCACTATTGGCTTGGTTTCCGTGGTTCATGCTACCTTGCGATATCCTCCGACATGACCTACGGACGCGGAAGGGCACGGATAAATCCATGGACGGCGGCAGGCCAGGTAGCAGATATCGATGCTTGATGCGACACTGAGAGACCGGGCGAGGGGCCTGCTGACGGCGTCGCGGCGAAGCGACGTGCCGCCGTTCATGGTGATGGACGTGATGGCCGCCGCGGCGCGCATCGAAGCGGCCGGCGGCCATGTCATTCACATGGAAGTGGGGCAACCGGCGGCGGCGGCGCCGAGAGCCGCGATTGCCGCCGCCCACGCCGCGCTCGACAGCGGGCGGATCGACTATACCTCGGCGCTGGGGATTGCCTCGCTGCGCGAGCGCATCGCAAGGCATTATCGCGATGCCTATGGCTGCGCCGTGGATGCCGGCCGGATTGTGGTCACCACCGGCTCGTCGGGGGCTTTCATCCTGGCATTTCTCGCGATGTTCGAGCCGGGCGATCGGGTTGCGGTCACCGTGCCCGGCTATCCGCCGTATCGCCATATCCTGACCGCGCTTGGCTGCGAACCGGTGCTGATCGAGACATCGAGCGAAACCCGTCACGCGCTCACCGGGGAGGCGTTGCTCGCCGCCCATCGCGGGACGCCGCTGAAGGGCGTGCTGGTCGGAAGCCCCGCCAATCCCACCGGCACGATGATGTCGCGCGAGGCGCTCACCAGCCTGATATCCGTGGCCGAAGCCGCCGGCATCCGTTTCATCTCCGACGAAATCTATCACGGCCTTGATTATGCGTTCCCGGCGGTGACGGCAGCGGAGCTTTCCCCGCATGCGCTCGTCATCAATTCATTCTCGAAATATTTCTGCATGACCGGCTGGCGGGTCGGCTGGATGGTGGTGCCCGAAACGCTGGCACGGCCGATCGAGCGGCTGCAGCAGAATCTCGCCATCTCGGTGCCGACGCTGTCGCAGATCGCGGCGGAAGCTGCGTTCGACGGCGCTGCGGAAATGGAAGCGGTGAAGCATGGCTACCAGGAGAACCGCCGCATCCTGATCGAGGGGCTGCCACGCGCCGGCCTCACCAAATTCCTGCCCGCCGACGGCGCGTTTTATCTCTACGCCGATGTCTCGCAATTCACCGCCGACAGTCTCGAGTTTGCCAAGCAGATGCTGGAACAGGCGCACGTTGCGGCAACCCCCGGCATCGATTTCGATCCGGTTCACGGCCATCAGTTCATCCGTTTTTCCTACGCGCGCTCGGCTGAGGAAATGCGCGAGGCCGTCGCGCGCATCGCGCGATGGCTCGGATAGCGCATGTCCTGCGGACGACTTCAACCGCCGGACAGGCGCGCGTGCCATCGGCTCCGCTGCCTCGAGTTTTTTGTTTGACGCGTTTTCTTCACGCAAACCGGGATCCGCTTCGCTTGAAAACGCTATAGTTGATTTTGGCTGTGTTCGGTGGGACGGTGCGTTGGCAAGCGCGACGGAAAATCCGCTGGTTTCGAGGGGGAGTAACACGTCATGTCGGCAGTGATCGCAACCGGAGCACCGCCGCGCGTGGCGAAACCCTGGTACAAGATACTTTACGTCCAGGTGCTGATCGCGATCCTGATCGGAGTCCTGGTCGGCTGGAAATTTCCAGATCTCGCCACCAATGACTGGATCAAGGCGCTCGGCGACGGCTTCATCAAGCTGATCAAGATGGTGATCGCGCCGATCATCTTTTGCACGGTGGTCTCCGGCATTTCGCATATCCAGGATGCCAGGAAGGTCGGCCGCGTCGGCGTCAAGGCGCTGGTCTATTTCGAAGTGGTGTCGTCGTTCGCGCTGATAATCGGCCTCGTGATGGGCAACCTGATCCAGGTTGGTCACGGGCTGGCGGTGACGCCCGATGCGGCGGCGGTGGCAAAGTACGTCAAGGAGGCGGAAGCGCATAAGACAGTCGATTTCATCCTCAACATCATTCCGGACAGCGTGGTCGGCGCGCTGGCGCGGGGCGACATATTGCAGGTGCTGCTGTTCGCCATCCTGTTCGGTTTTGCGCTGATGGCGCTGGGCGAGCGCGGCCACCGGCTGCGCGACGTCATCGACGACACGTCGCATGCGGTGTTCGGCGTGATCGCCATCGTCATGAAGGCGGCGCCGCTCGGCGCCTTCGGTGCGATGGCCTATACGATCGGTAAATTTGGTCCTGCCGCGCTCGGCAATCTGATCGGGCTGATCGTGTTGTTCTATGTGACCGCGGCACTTTTCGTGATCGTTGTGCTCGGCCTGATCGCGCGCGTCGTCGGTTTCAATATTTTCAAGTTCATTGCCTATATAAAGGACGAGCTGTTGATCGTGCTCGGTACCAGTTCGTCCGAAAGCGCGCTGCCGCAATTGATGGAGAAGCTTGAACGGCTGGGGTGTTCGAAATCCGTGGTCGGTCTGGTAGTGCCGACCGGATATTCGTTCAATCTCGACGGCACCAACATCTACATGACGCTGGCCACGCTGTTCATCGCGCAGGCGCTGGGAGTTCGATCTTTCGTTCAGTCAGCAACTGACCATCCTGGTGGTGGCGATGCTGACCTCGAAGGGTGCCAGCGGCGTCACCGGCGCGGGCTTCATTACGCTGGCGGCGACGCTCTCGGTGGTCAATCCGGCGCTGGTGCCGGGGATGGCGATCGTGTTTTCGGTGGACAAGTTCATGAGCGAGGTCCGTGCGCTCACCAACATCACCGGCAACGGCATCGCCACGGTGTTCGTTTCCTGGTGGGAAGGCGAACTCGACCGCGACAAACTGCACGCCAATCTCAACCGGACCATCGATCCATCGGATCTGGAGACAGCGGTTACGACGGGATAGCTGAGCTTTCCGAATCAAAAACCGCCCGGTTTTGCCGGGCGGTTTTTCGTTTCGCAAATCCTGATTGCCTATTCGCCGTTGCCGAAGCGCCGCGACCACCATCCGGCGCGGCGGGGCTGGGTGTCGCTGGTTGTCTCCGACCCGGGCTGCGCCGGGGCAGGGGCCGGCTCAGGCTGACTATGCAGCTCGGGCTGGCTTTGCGTGGCAGGGGCGGCAGGCTGGGCATCGACCAGGAAGCTCACCTTTTCGCGTACGGTCGAACGCCGCCGTGCGGCTCTTTCGGCTTCCTGAGCGGTCTCCTCCTGCGCATACGCTGGTGCGGCTTCCTGCGGACCGCGATCAGCATGTTGCACCTCGACCGCAGGCGCGATGGATTCGGGCTGAATCACCGGCAGCGAAGGCTCAGGTGGGACGCCGTCGAAATCGGCGACCGCGCTTGTTGCTTCCGGAACGGATGTCGGCCCGAGTTCGTCCGCGATCGATCCGGCCAGACCGTCCTCCGGCCCGCCGCGCCGCCGCCGTCCGCCGCGGCGTCCGCGACGGCGGGGACGACGCTCGTCGCCGGCCGCCTGATCGGTACGAACCGCGCCGGGCTGATCCTCTGCTTCTTCATCGGCGGGCTCGCCTTCGTCGGCAATCGGGCCCGGAGCGGCAACCATGTCCGATGCAACGCGTGGGATCTCGTTGTCGTCGCGCGCGGGGGCGCCCTCGCGCGCCTCGCCGGGACGGCCACGCCGGCGGCGTCGCCGCTTGCGCTTGTGACCATCCGCATCGGCTTCGCCTTGGCTCTCCTCGCCGACCGGCGCTTCGTCGACCAATCCCTCGGTTTCCTCGGTTTCCACTTCCGCTTCAACTTCGAAGGGCACATCCTCGTCAAATGGTTCCTCGGTTTGCGGCGGGAAAGCCGCAACCTGTGCTGCGAGCAGCGCTTTGGCGGCCTCCAGCGTATGCACCTGCTCGCCGCGATCGATCACGAACGACTGCTGGCCGCTCACGGTCGGATCGGCGATCACGGAGAGCGTCACCTTGAAGCTGTTTTCGAGATCGCGCAGATGGCCGCGCTTGTGGTTGAGGACGTAGAGCGCCACGTCGGTTCGGGTGCGCACCACGAGATTGTGGGTCGCGCCCTTCATCAGTATTTCCTCAAGACCGCGCAGCAACTGCAGCGCCACCGAAGACACCGAACGCACATGGCCGCTGCCGCCGCATTGCGGGCAGGGCTCGGTCGAGCTCTCCAGCACGCTGGCGCGAATGCGCTGGCGCGACATTTCGAGCAGGCCGAAATGCGAGATGCGCCCGACCTGGATTCGCGCGCGATCCTGCCGCAGGCAATCGCTGAGCTTGCGTTCCACCGAGCGGTTGTTGCGTTTCTCGTCCATGTCGATGAAGTCGATGACGATCAGGCCGGCGAGGTCCCGCAACCTGAGCTGCCGTGCGACTTCCTCGGCGGCCTCCAGATTGGTCTTGAGCGCGGTATCCTCGATGTGATGTTCGCGGGTCGAGCGTCCGGAATTGACGTCGATCGAAACCAGCGCTTCGGTCTGGTTGATCACGATGTAGCCGCCGGACCGCAATTGCACGGTCGGCGAGAACATCGCGTCGAGCTGGCTCTCGACGCCCATCCGCGAAAACAACGGCTGGCCGTCGCGATATTGCCTGACCGCGCGCACGTTCGACGGCATCAGCATCTTCATGAAATCGCGGGCTTCCTGATAGCCGGCTTCGCCGGCGACCTGGATTTCGTCGATTTCCTTGTTGTAGAGATCGCGCAGCGAACGCTTGATCAGCGAGCCCTCTTCGTAGACGAGGGTCGGCGCCTGCGACTTCAGGGTCATGTCGCGGACGGTTTCCCACATCCGGATCAGGTATTCGAAGTCACGCTTGATCTCCGGCTTGGTACGCGAGGCGCCGGCGGTGCGCAGAATGATACCCATGCCCTCGGGCACGTCGAGATCCTGCACCACTTCCTTCAGCCGCGTGCGGTCCTGCGCCGAGGTGATCTTGCGGCTGATGCCGCCGCCACGCGCGGTATTGGGCATCAAGACGGCATAGCGTCCGGCCAGCGAGAGGTAGGTCGTCAGCGCGGCGCCC
Organism: uncultured Pseudomonadota bacterium; assembly: GCA_963727225.1. Classification (GTDB taxonomy): domain Bacteria; phylum Pseudomonadota; class Alphaproteobacteria; order Rhizobiales; family Xanthobacteraceae; genus Bradyrhizobium. The sequence continues at coordinate 65,914 of CAVSFN010000021.1, forward strand.
TTGTTGCCGCGCTCTTCCTTGACGACCTGCACCAGCATGACCTGGCGGCGCTTGATCACTTCCTGGATCTTGTATTGACGGCGCGGGCGGAAGGCGCGTTCCGGCACTTCTTCCATGACGTCGTCGCCGCCGACGGATTCAACCACTTCTTCTTCGGTTTCCTCGCCATCGTCTTCATCGTCGTGATGCTCGTCGCCGTTCGTCGCTGCGGCCTGTTCGGCGTGCTCCGAGGCGGCGGCTTCGCTACCGGCATGGTCGGCGTGCGGCGCATCGTCGGCATGGGCGGCGTTTTCGCGCGCGTGCTCCTCGTGGGTCAGTTCGTCATGACCAGGTTCTTCGTGGATCAGTTCTTCGCGGGCGGGCTCTTCGTGAGCTTCCGCGCTGCCCGGCTCGGTTGCAGCAGACGCCTCGATCGCTGACGAAGCCGGCATATCCGGATGCCATTCCGCAGCCGAAGTCTCGGTCGCGTGCGTGTGGTCCCCATCGGCATGTTCATGCTCATGATCATGGGTGTGATCATCATGGCTGTGATCGTGCTCATGATGCGCATGGTCGTTCTCATGCGGGTGCTCATGCTCATCACCGTCATGGTCATGATGCCGCGCATCGCCGGCATCGTGCTCGTCACCGTGGACGTGAGTGGGTCCTTCCTCGCCGTGAAGATGATCGCCAGGCTGGTGATCATGGTCATGCGGCAGGTCGGCCTGGGCGTGGTCCGGGCCGGTTGTTTCGACGACGCCGCTCTGGACGCGGTCGCCATTGCCGCGGCGGCGCGCATTGCGGTGGCGCGGGCGGCGGCGGTTGGAGCGGTTTTCGGTCTCTTCTTCGGCTTCGCGATGGGCGCGTTCGTCCGCCTCGATTAGCGCCTGGCGATCGGCGACCGGAATTTGATAATAGTCCGGATGGATTTCGCTGAAGGCCAGAAAGCCGTGGCGGTTGCCGCCATATTCGATGAAGGCGGCCTGCAGCGAGGGCTCGACGCGCGTGACCTTGGCGAGATAGATATTTCCACGCAGTTGTTTGCGTTGGGCGGTCTCGAAATCAAACTCTTCGACACGATTGCCGCGGACCACAACGACCCGGGTCTCTTCCGGGTGGGTGGCATCGATCAACATTTTGTTGGGCATTTTGGAACTCTTGGCGGCGGCGGGCGCGTATCACGGCTAGCGCATATGGCGCTGCCGGGTGACGCGACGGTCCACCTGATTCGGGGGTGAGGGGAAGGCCAAAACGCAAGCCTGGGCGCCCCGCCGAACGCAATCCCGGAGTAAAACGACGCGCAGAGCTTTCGCTCCGCTTCGGCGCGATTCTTCCCAAGATCGTCGGCAACACAGTCTGGCGCATCAAGCGTCGGCCCGTCTGAACACATTGGCGGCAAAAGTGCCGCCTTGTCTGTCGCTGAAGGCCCGGCGTGGCGCCAAGGCGCTCGCCGGCACCGTATATCGGCGCCTTGCGGCCCGGATAATCGGCTACGCCGTTTCTGAAGCCGTCCCTGGAACAAGATGGTAACCTGGGACCGGACGCCGCTCGGGCTGGAAACCGCCACTCCTTGTCAGCCGCGCGCTGCGCTGGCTGTGGAGGGATCGGAAAAACGCTGGAATCTCCGAGATTTCGAAAGTTCCGGCGCTGCACCGGGAGGCTGAACGCGACACAACCGGGAGTTTTAACCGTCAGCCCTTTGTACATACGTGGATTGGCGGCGGTGTGCAAGGGAAGCGTCGCTGCGCGGCAACACTCTGCCTTATTCGCCTTCGCGGCCTTAAGCGGCGATTAACCCTGTGGTTCTATTGCGGTAAGAAGAGGGCTGCTCGGAGGCACCGAATCGTTGGCGAGCCGCGCAAATCACTTTGTTTTGCTGAGATGGGCGCTTGTGTGCGCTGCAGCATTGCCGTGCGCCGGGCCAGCCCTGGTGAGTGCGGCGGCTGAACAGCCTTCGGTTCCGGCTCCAGTCGCAGCGCCGGTAGCGGCGTCGACCGCGGCCGCGGCGCCGGACTTCCCGATCGCCTCTGAGGTCCGCCTGGCCGGCGACAGCAAACAAACCCGCTTCGTGCTTGATCTCGACAAGGCCATTCCGTTTCGCGCCTTCGCCCTTGCCGATCCGTATCGGGTGATCGTGGATATTCCTCAGGTCAATTTTCAGCTCCCGGCAGGAGCCGGCACGACGGGACGCGGGCTGATCAAGGCTTTCCGCTATGGCCTGGTGATGCCGGGCGGGTCGCGGATCGTGTTCGATCTGACCGGCCCGGTTCGGATCGCAAACAACTACGTGCTCGCCGCCGCCAACGGTCAACCGTCGCGGTTAGTGGTTGAACTGGAGGAAGTCGACCGCACGACCTTCGTTCAATCGCTTGGGGTAGAAAGCCGGCCCGAATTGAAGCCCGCCATCGCGGTTGCTGCGGACGTTACTGCCGCCGCGGCAGCGGCCGCCGTGCCCAAACCCGCCGCGGCGGCGGATTTGCGCCCCGTAATCGTGATCGATCCGGGCCATGGCGGTATCGACAATGGCACAAGGTCGGGTGCCGAAAGCGAAAAGAACCTGGTGTTGGGATTTGGGCTGGCATTGCGCGATCGCATCGAGCAGAGCGGTAAATATCGCGTCGTCATGACCCGGAGCGACGATACCTTCATCCCGCTCGCCGACCGGGTTCGGATCGCTCGCAATCAGTCCGCGGCGCTGTTTGTCTCGATCCATGCCGATGCGTTGCCGCGCCGGGAGGGCGACGCCCAGGGGGCGACGATTTACACGCTGTCTGACCGGGCCTCGGATGCGGAGGCCGAAAGGCTTGCCGAGACCGAAAACAAGGCCGACGCCATTGGCGGGGTCAACCTGACCGAGGAGCCGACCGAGGTCGCCGACATTCTGATCGACCTCGCCCAGCGCGAGACCCGCAACTTCTCGAACCGGTTCGCACGCCTGCTGGCGGGTGAGATGAAAAATACCGCGCGGATGTACAAGCACCCGCTCAAATCCGCCGGCTTCAGGGTCCTGAAGGCGCCCGACGTGCCGTCGGTGCTGGTCGAACTCGGCTATGTCTCGAACAAGAGCGACCTCGAACACCTGGTATCGGAGAACTGGCGTTCCAAGACCGTCGGATCCATGGCGCAGGCCATTGACGCCTTCTTTGCCAAACGCCTGGCGACCGCTGGGCCGGCGAACTAAAAGGGAACCATGCGATGGTGGAAGCCCTAGTTTGGCCACAGCGGCGGCACTATAAAAAAACGGCCGCGAGGTCTTCGGAATCGATCAAAGGTCGTTCTCGACCGATATATTATTCGCCTGCGGGAAACGGCAGGCCATTCCGCGACGGTCTTCGTATTGGGGATAACGCCGGCTAGACTGGCGCAAGGGTTGAAACGGATAGTCGATAATGCGCTTGCTGGTGCGGTTCTTGGGTTTTCTGTTCGCTGCCGGAACCGTCGTGTTCCTGGTCGGCGTCGCCGCCATCGCGGGCCTGATCTGGCATTATTCCAAGGACTTGCCTGATTATTCGCAGCTTCAGGATTATGAGCCGCCGGTGATGACCCGCGTCCACGCCGCCGATGGCGCGCTGCTCGGCGAATATTCCAAGGAACGCCGCCTGTACCTGCCGATCCAGGCGGTGCCGAAGCTGGTGATCAATTCGTTCCTCGCGGCCGAAGACAAGAACTTCTACGAACATGGCGGCATCGACTATTCCGGCATGGCGCGTGCGGCTGTGCTTTACGCGCAGAATTACGGTTCGAACCGCCGTCCGCAGGGCGCCTCGACGATTACCCAGCAGGTCGCGAAGAACTTTCTGCTGACCAATGAAGTCTCGTTCACCCGCAAGATCAAGGAAGCCTTGCTGGCGATGCGGATCGAGCGCGCCTACTCAAAGGACAAGATTCTCGAACTCTACCTCAATGAAATCTATCTCGGGCTCGGCGCTTACGGCGTCGCCGCGGCATCGCTGGTCTATTTCGACAAGTCGGTGAATGAACTCACGATCGCGGAAGCGGCCTACCTCGCGGCGCTGCCGAAGGCGCCGGCGGCGCTGCATCCGGTGCGCAACCACGACCGCGCCATCGAACGCCGCAACTACGTGATCGATCGCCTGCTTGAAAATGGCTGGATCAAGCAGGCCGATGCCGACAAGGCGCGCAAGGAACTGTTGACCGTGACCAACCGGGCCAACGGCGCCCACATCTTCGCCGGCGAATATTTTGCCGAGGAAGTCCGCCGCGATGTGTTCGAGCGCTACGGCGAAAAGAAGCTCTATGAAGGCGGTCTGTCGGTGCGGACCACGCTTGATCCCAAACTGCAGGTGATGGCGCGCAAGACCATGGCCGCGGGCCTCGTGAATTTTGACGAGGTGCAGGGCTGGCGGGGTGCCACCAGCAAGATCGACATATCAGGCGATTGGGGCGTGAAACTCGCCGATATCAAGTCGCTCTCGGACATCTCGCCGTGGCGACTCGCGGTGGTGCTCGAGACCAGCGACCAGTCCGCACGAATTGGCTTTCAGCCCGGCCGCGAACTCGGCGGCGCCGTGCTCAAGGACAGGCAGACCGGGAACATCACGCTTGACGGCGTCAAATGGGCCAAGCCGACAGCGGGGCCGGCGCGGGGCAAGACACCGACCGCAGTGTCTCAGGTGCTGGCGCCGGGCGATGTGATCTATGCCGATCCTTTGGTCGGCAAGGACGGCGCCGTGGCGGACGGCCAGTTCCGGTTGCGCCAGTTGCCCGAGGTTTCGGGTGCGATGGTGGCGATGGATCCCTGGACCGGCCGCGTGCTGGCGATGGTCGGCGGATTCTCGTTCGACCAGTCCCAGTTCAATCGCGCAACGCAGGCCTACCGGCAGCCGGGCTCGTCCTTCAAGCCGATCGTGTACTCGTCCGCCCTCGACAACGGATATACGCCCTCGACGGTCGTGGTCGATGCGCCGATCGAAATCGATCAGGGGCAGGGCGCGGGCGTCTGGCGCCCGGAGAACTATTCGGCCGGCAAATACTATGGCCCGACGACGCTTCGCAACGCGTTGCGGCTGTCGCTCAACACCGTGACGGTGCGGCTCGCGCAGGACATCGGCATGCCCTTGATCGGCGAATATGCCAAGCGCTTCGGGGTCTATGACGAACTGCCGAATTACCTGTCCTACGCGCTCGGTGCCGGCGAAACCACTGTCATGCGAATGGTCACGGCCTATTCGATGTTCGCCAATGGCGGCCGGCGGGTAAAGCCGACGCTGATCGACCGCATTCAGGATCGCTATGGCCATACCATCTTCAAGCATGATGCGCGCGAATGCCGTGGCTGCGACGCGCCCGGCGGCTGGAAAAACCAGCCAGAGCCGCAGTTGATCGATCACCGGGAGCAGGTGCTGGATTCGATGACGGCCTACCAGATCACCTCGATGATGGAAGGCGTGGTGCAGGCCGGCACCGCCACCGCCCTGAAAGAGGTCGGCAAACCGATTGCCGGCAAGACCGGCACCACCAACGACGAAAAGGATGCCTGGTTCATCGGCTTTTCGCCTGACATCGTCGTCGGCATCTATATAGGCTACGACAAGCCGCGCAATCTCGGCAGGAATGCCACCGGCGGACATCTCGCGGCCCCCGTCGCCCGCGATTTCATGAAGCTTGCGCTCGCCGACAAGCCGGCCGTTCCGTTCCGCGTGCCGGCCGGGATCAAGCTGATCCGGGTCGATGCCAAGAGCGGCATGCGCGCCGGTCCGGGTGACGGCGGCAGGACCATTCTGGAAGCCTTCAAGCCGGGCACCGCACCGCCGGATAATTATTCGGTGATCGGCGTTGCCGACGCCGACGGCCGCCCGCTCACGGTGTCGCCGGACGCCGACCGCACCATCATGCGCTCCGGTACCGGCGGGCTTTACTAGCGCTGTCGACGCAGGCCGGGTCTCGGCCCTCGTGAAGAAACCGCATGGGCCGATTGCGCTTTGCGCTGCCCGCCGCTACATCCCGTCCAGAGCCTTTTCCGTTCCGATTGAATCGGAACGGAGGCTCTGCTTCTTTATTTGGCGGCTCGGCCGCAGATCAGAGAACAACATGCGCGCTGAAGTCGAACGGTTGGTGGAAGAGATCAAGCAGTCGGTCGGGCTGCTGAGGAGGCATCTTTGACGTTGATGCATCCACGGCGCGTCTGGCCGAACTGAACAAGCTCGCCGAAGATCCCAATCTCTGGAACGATCCCCAGAAAGCTCAGAAACTGATGCAGGAGCGAACCTCGCTGGAGGATTCGCTTGGCGGGATCGGCAAGGTGGAGCGCGAGCTTGAAGACAATATCGGGATGATCGAACTCGGCGAAGCCGAGAACGATGAAGCCGTGGTGGTGGAAGCCGAGGCTGCACTGAAAGCCCTGAAGAAGGAAGTCGCGCGCCGCGAACTTGAAGCGTTGCTGGGCGGCGAGGCGGACCGCTTCAACTCCTATCTGGAGGTTCACGCCGGCGCCGGCGGCACCGAGAGCCAGGACTGGGCTTCGATGCTGCTGCGCATGTATACGCGCTGGGCCGAGAAGCACGGCTTCAAGATCGAATATCTGGAAGAGACGCAAGGCGAAGAGGCCGGCATCAAATCGGCCACCATCCAGATCAGCGGTCATAACGCCTATGGCTGGTTGAAGACCGAAGCCGGCGTGCACCGGCTGGTGCGGATATCGCCGTTCAATTCCAACGCGCGCCGGCACACTTCGTTCTCGAGCGTGGCGATCTTTCCGGTGGTCGATAATTCGATCAAGATCGATATCAACGAGTCCGATGTGCGCACCGATACCATGCGCTCCGGTGGCGCCGGCGGCCAGCACGTCAACAAGACCGAGTCGGCCGTGCGGCTCACCCACATTCCGACCGGCGTGGCGGTGGTCTGTCAGGCCGGGCGCTCGCAGCACAAGAACAAGGCCCAGGCATGGGACATGTTGCGCGCGCGGCTTTATGAGATCGAGTTGAAGAAGCGCGAGGAGCAGGCCGCCGCCGACCAGGCCGCCAAGACCGACATCGGCTGGGGCCACCAGATCCGCTCCTATGTGTTGCAGCCCTATCAGATGGTGAAGGACCTTCGCACCGGCGTGCAGACCTCGGATACCTCGGGCGTGCTCGACGGCGACCTCGATGAATTCATGGCGGCGACGCTGGCGCAACGCGCCTTTGGCACGACGCCAGGGGCTGTCGAGGATATGGAGTAAGCCATGGCACATGTTGCTTTCATCGGTCTCGGACGGATGGGTCATGGCATGGCCGGCCGTTATCTCGACGCCGGTTTCTCGCTGGCGGTCTGGAATCGCAGCAAGGCCAAAGCGGAAGATTTGATCGCGCGTGGCGCGCGATGGGCCACCTCGCCAGCGGATGCGGCCGATGGAGCCGACGCTATCGTGACCATGGTTGCCGACGATGCGGCGTCGCGCGCCGTTTGGCTCGGCAAGGATGGCGCCGCTAAGTCAGCCAAAGCCGGCACGCTGGCGATCGAATGTTCCACGGTGTCGTACGGCCACGCGCTTGATCTCGCGCGTGAGCTGCGCGGCCGCGGTCTCATCTATATCGATAGCCCGGTCACCGGTCTGCCGGATGCGGCGGCGGCCGGAAAATTGACCTTGCTGGTCGGTGCCGAGCCTGCGGACCTCGAATCCGCGCGGCCTTATCTGGCGCCGCTCTCGACGACGATCCGGCATTTCGGCGCGGTCGGCAGCGGCACGGTGTACAAGCTGATCAACAATCTGATGGGCGCGATCCAGATTGCCGGTCTGGCGGAAGGTCTTGCGATCGCCGAGCAGGCCGGTCTCGATATGAAGCTGGTGCTGGAAACGCTTGAAACCGGCGTTGCCGCCAGTCCGCAGGTGATCCGGCATTCCAAGCGCATGGTCGCGCGAAATTTCGGGGGCGCGGCCTTCGCCGCGGCGCTGCGGCACAAGGATGCGGTCTACGCCGTGGCGTTGGCCGAGAGCCTTTTGTCCAGTGCGCCCTTGATGGGCCGCGCCGCGGTGCAAGCCTATGACCGGGCAAAGGCCTATGCGCCTGATGACGACGAGGGGAAGATGATCGAGGTCATCTCACGCCCCAAGGATTCCGCCCTATAAAGGGCACGACTCCCTGAACATCAGCCCGCGGTTAACCGCACGCCGGCGCGCAGGAATTTCTGCGGGTCGACCGCTTCGCCATCGATCCTGGTTTCGTAATGCAGATGCGGACCGGTCGATCGACCGGTTGAGCCGACCGCGCCGATCACCTGTCCGATCTTGATCTGGTCGCCGACCTTGACGCCGATTTCCGACAGATGGCCGTAACGGGTCGACAGGCCGTTGCCATGGTCGATCTCGACCATGCGGCCATAGCCGCCGGCCCATCCCGCCGACGCCACCTTTCCGTTCGCGGTCGCTCGCACCGGGTCGCCCGTGGCGGCGCGGAAATCGAGACCGGTGTGCATGGCTGGGCGGCCGAGGAACGGATCGCTGCGGACCCCGAAACCTGACGTGAATTCGACTTCGCCGATCACCGGCTTGCGATAGGGCACCAGCGCCAGCGTCCGGTTGAGACGCGCCATTTGCGAGCGCGTGATGTTGATCCGATAGAGCTGGCGCTCGAAGGCGCCGGCGTCGGCCGGAAGTTTGACGGGAACGTAAGGACCGCCCATGCCGGCGCGCGGCGTTGCGGCTTCCAGTTGCGCCATGTCGAGGCCGAGATCGGTGATGACGCCGCGCATTCGGCGCACGCGCAATTCGATGCCGTCTTCGACCGAGTTGAGCACTGCCATCTGGCGGCCCTCGACCTGATCCAGCGAAGTCTGCAGGCGGACAAGCACGTTATCGACGCCCTGGATTTTCGCGAACTGGTTTGCAGGCGGCTTGACGGTGACGGGCGCACGCGATTCCAGCCGCGCCTCGCGGTCCGGAGGCGCCACGAAGATCGCAGTATCACTGATCGGCGATGGTTTTGGCGTTCCCGAAGCGGCGGTATCTGCCGGGTTGATTCCGCGCGATGGCGATCTGATCGAGCCTGTGACCTGCGCGTCCGGAATGGCGCCCAGCGCCGTGGCACGGGATTCCAGCGTGGTCTGGCGACGCATGATCTGGTCAAGCTTTTGGTCGAATTGTTCCTGATCGAGCAACTGTCGGCTGGTGGTGCGATCGACCTTGGCGCGCAACTCGGCAATTCGATCTTCATAGGCGTACTGCATCTCCGCCTGGCGGGCGACCAGCCGGGTCAGAACGTCGTCGCGGAATGCAAAATAGGTCGCGGTCGCCGCTGACCACATGCCAAGCACCGTTACCGTGCCGACCACAATCCAGAACACGACAGGTCCGAACCGGACCTGTTTGCCGGCGTGGATCAGGGTGTAGCCCTGCTGCGTCTCTGCCGGATGGGGCGAAACATGCGCCGTGGCCGGGTGGCGAGAGGACGTCCTGCCGTGGTCATGTGTATGGCGTGGGAGATACTCGGAATGATGACCGGAACGATGCGACATCGGCACTCCCGCGCCGATCGGAGAACAGTTCCGTACGGCTCCATTTGCGGGGGTGATTTGACCTGTTCATGGTTAATTTTTCGAAAATGGAACCGCGCTAATCCGCGGCAAGTGCCGCTGCAAGCACCTCGTCGGCATGGCCGTCGACCTTGACGTTACGCCAGATCTTGATGATCCGGCCATCGGCGCCGATCAAAACCGTTGTACGAAGTATGCCTTGGAAGATTTTGCCATACATGGATTTTTCGCCCCAGACGCCGTACGCCTCCAGCATCTCATGCGCCTCATCTGAGACAAGAGGAATGGAGAGTTCGTGCTTGTCACGAAAGGCTTCCTGGGCTTTTGGTGGGTCGGCCGAAACTCCCAGTACCGCGGTCTGGCTTTCCGCAAATTTGCTTTGCAGGCGCGTGAAGTCGATGGCCTCCTTGGTGCAGCCTGGGGTGTCCGCACGTGGATAAAAAAACAGTACGAGTTTTCGGCCGCTGAAGTCGGCCAGCGAAACCGCTTGGCCCCCGTCGCGCGGCAGGTGGAAGGCGGGCGCCCTGGCGCCCTCGGCCAGGGCGGATTTACCGCTGACGGGTGCAGCGGCTTTTGGCCGCGGTGGTTTGCTGGCGGACTGGCTTCCGGACCCGGCCTTGGGTGCAGTTACCTTGGCGGCGGTTGCCTTGCGGGCCGCAGGCCGAGGCGCGGCGGGCGATGCTCCCGGCGAATTCGCGGACTTCTTGGCTTTGCTTGGCTTGTTCGCCGTCGCCCGGCGAGCCTTCGCCGCGGATGTCTTGGCTGATTTGATCTTGGCTGACGTCTTGGCCGATGTCGCCAATTCGCCGCGGGCCATCTTGCCGGAGGACGCCTTGGCAGTTTTCTTGCGTGTTTTCTTGGACATACGCCTTCCTTTCGTCGCTTTCAACGGATCAATCATTAGGCTATTGCGAGTGGTGTCCCGGCAAACTTGAGTCCAGCCGACCGCTGGGCAAATTTGATGGCCTCGGAGTAGGGTTGCAAGGAATTCGACGCTCCGCTCGTCCGCTCGTTGAATGTGCCCTTGGGCCGGATGACGAGTAACAGTATTAATCGAGGATTGGCAGCGATGCCGGCACAGGAGCGCTCGCTACGCATCGAGGGGCGCGATCTGGGCGGCGATCCATCTTACAATCAGCGCCGGCACCGAGAGGCAATGGCAGGGAATAGATCGCCCCAGGAGTCGCATCCACGTGCTGACGTCCAACCCTCGCAGTTGGATGACGCCGGTTGGGATCAAGACCACGACGAGGCAGCTCGACACCGCGCGCGCCGGTTGCTGTCCAGATCGAACTCCGGCTTGCATCGGTTCGGCGATTATTTCGAGGCGGTGCGCCGATGGCTCGCGGGTGAACGCTGGGTCAAGCGGCTGGCGATCACGATCGCTGCGGTGGCGGTGATCTTCGCCGGAAGCTTCGGCGTTCTGTGGTGGCGGCTCGGTGCAGGTCCGATCAATCTCGAAATGGCCACGCCGTGGCTGGCCGCTGCGATTGAGGAAAATATCGGCCACGGCAACACCGTCGAGGTAGGCGGCACGCAAATCGAGCGCACCGGCAGAATTCGCATTGCCGTGCGCATCCGCGACATCATTGTGCGGGATCGCGACCACGTCATCGTGGCGAGCGCGCCGAAAGCCGAGGTGAGGTTGTCGGCCACCGCGCTGCTGATGGGACGGCTGCGCGCCGAGAGCCTCAATCTGGTCGATGCCGAGCTCGCGGTGCGAATCACCCCGGATGGCTATGTCACGGTTTCCACGGGTGACAACACGCGCCCGCTGGCCACGGGCGTCACCTCGAAAAGGCTATCCGCCGGCGCGCCATCGTCGGATCGATCCCCGTCTACGGTGCCGCCGGTCGCCGCTCCCCCATCACCCCGGCCCGCAGAATCCGGCACGACCGCACCAGTTCCCGACACGCCAACCGGATTGCTTGCCGGCCTCGACTGGCTCGACAGCCTGAGCCTGACCGGACTTGATGGCCAGAACCTCAATGAAATTGGTTTGAAGAACGGAATCCTGACCGTCGACGATCAGCAGCGCGGCAACAAATGGAATTTCAAGCACATCACCCTCAGCCTCCGGCGGCCGAGCGCCGGCGGGGTGGCGCTCAGCGTCGGCGAAGAGGGCAGCCATGCATGGTCGCTGCGCGTCGCGGTCGGACCTGCCGCGAACGGCGTGCGGTCGGTGGATATTCGCGCCGACAAGGTCGCGACCGCGAATATCCTGCTGGCGCTGCGAGTGAAGGACCTGACCTATAGCGCGGATTTTCTGCTGACCGGCGAACTGAAGGGTGAACTCGGCCGCGACGGCCTGCCGACCTATTTCCGCGGCAAGATTTCCACCGGCGCAGGAAATCTCATCGACAGCGATACGCCAGATTATCCGATGGCGGTCGATTCGGCGGAAATGAGCGTCGAATGGGATGCCGGCCGGCGCGTGCTGTTGGCGCCGCTCAAGATCGTTTCCGGTCAGAACCGGATCACGCTGCTGGCCCATCTTGAGCCACCCAACGACAACATTCCCGATTGGCAGATGGGCTTCAGTGGCGGCACCATCGTGCTCGGAGGAACCGACAGCGAACCACCGCTGATCTTCAATCGCATCGCCATCGGCCTGCGCTTCGACACCGAAAAGCACCGCGTGCTGTTGACCCAGGCCGACATCAGCAATGGCGAGATTGGCGTCGCCGGAACCGGCAGCGTCGACTATGCCGAGGAGCCGCGCCTGACGCTCGGTTTCGCGGGAACGCCGATGTCGGCATCCGCGCTGAAGCGGATGTGGCCAACCCTGATCGTTCCGGAGGTTCGCGAATGGGTGATCGAGCGGGTCGAGCGCGGGTCGCTCCAGCGCATCGAGATTGGCGTCAACTCGCCGGTTCACAACCTGTCGCGAAAAGGCCCTCCGATCCCCGACGATGGCCTCTCGGTCAATATCGTTGCCAGCGGCGTGACCTTGCGGCCGGTGGATGGCTTGCCGCCGGTCGGCGACGCCGATTTGAAAGCCCACGTTACCGGCCGTACGGCGACGGTGACGATCGGGCAGGCCTCCGCTGATACGCCCGCCGGACGCAAGCTCAGCATCAGCGATTTCGTTTTCGAGGTGCCGGACATGGCGCCCAAGCCCTCGCCAGCCCGGGTGAAATTTCGGATCGACGGCCCGGTGCCGGCGGCCGCCGAGATTCTTGCCTCCGACCGCCTCAGCGAAGTTGTCGGCACCCTGATCGATCCCAATTCGAGCAAGGGAACGATTTCCGCCGTGGTCACGCTGGGCTTGCCGATCAAGCGCGAACTGACAAGGGCCGATACGACCTATGCCATCACGGCTGACCTGAGCGGATTTGCCGCCGATCGCCTGGTGATGAATCAAAAGCTCGAAGCCAACACGATGAAGATCGTTGCCAACAATCAGGGATATCAGGTCAAGGGCGACGTCCGGATCAATGGCCAGCCGGCCTCGCTGGATTATCGCAAGCCGAGCGAGGGCGATGCCGATGTCAAATTGCAGGCGACGCTCGACGATGCGAGCCGCGCCAAGCTTGGCTTCGATCTTGGCCCGGCGGTCAGTGGTGCTATTCCGATCAAGCTGATCGGCAAGATCGGCGGTCCCGATCGTGACAGCCGCGTCGGCGTCGATGCCGATCTGACCGCGTTGAAACTCGACAACATCCTGCCGGGCTGGGTCAAATTGCCGGGCAAATCAACCCATGCCGTCTTCAACGTGGTGCAGAAGCAGCAATCGACCCGGCTTCAGGATATCGTCATCGATGGCGGTGGCGTATTGATCAAGGGAGCGCTGGAGGTCGACCAGAACGGCGACCTGATGAATGCAAACTTCCCGACCTATTCGCCATTTGAGGGTGACAAGGCCACGCTGAAGGCGGATCGCGGGTCCGACGGCGTCCTCAAGGTGGTGATGCGCGGCGACGTGTTCGATGGCCGCGGGTTTCTCAAATCAGCCATTTCCGGCAAGGAGACCGACGCCAAAAGTAAAACCAAGAACATCGATCTTGACGTCGACGTGAAGCTCGGTGCGGTAGCCGGCTTTTACGGCGAGGCACTGCGCAGCGTTGATGCCAAGATATCGCGACGCAATGGAACGATCAAAAGCCTGACGTTCAGCGGAAAACTCGGACGGGATACGTTACTGACCGGAGATTTGCGCGGCCGTTCGCAGGGCCGCGAGGTGGTCTATCTCGAGACCAGCGATGCCGGCGCATTCTTCCGCTTCACCGACGTTTATTCCAAGATGGTTGGAGGCCAGCTTGAGCTGGCGATGGATCCTCCGGCGGCAGAGCCCAGCGCGAGAGAGGGGCTGATCAACGTCCGCGATTTCTCGGTCAAGGGCGAGGCCTCGCTTGATCGACTGGCCGCAGTGCCGGCCGGGGCTCAGCCCGGCGTCGCCTTTTCGCGGTTGCGTGCGGAATTTACCCGGCAAAACGGACAGCTCACGATCAGGGAGGGTGTCGTGAAGGGTCCGACGATGGGCGCCACCATCGAAGGCAATATCGACTACGCCGGCAATCAGGTCCGCATGAGCGGCACGTTCATTCCGGTGTACGGGCTGAACAATGTGTTCGGCCAGATTCCGATCTTCGGCCAGATCCTCGGGGGCGGAAGCAATGAAGGATTGTTCGGCATGACCTACGAGGTCGTCGGTTCGCCCGGCCAGCCGGTGCTTCGCGTCAATCCGATTTCGGCGATGGCGCCGGGGGTCTTGAGAAAAATCTTTGAATTCAACACCGGCAAGCAGAATAACCAGTTCGAATTTCCGAACAACTGACTGAAATTTTCGTTAGAGCGTTTTCCAGCGAAGTGGATACCGGTTCGCGTGAAGAAAACGCGTCAAATAAAAAGGCTTCAGTCCCGCAGCGCCGGCACGATCAGGAACGGAATCATTCCGAGGATCACGGCCACCAGCGCGAACGCGAGCAGCGGATTATAACTGTGGGTCCAGTCGTGGATCAGCCCGCCGCTCCAGGAACCGAACGCCGATCCGAGGCCGCTGCCGATCGAGATCGCGCCAAAGATCGTTCCGACCCGCTCGCCGCGAAAGAACTTCATGGCGGTTGCCGAGATCAGCGGGCCGCGTGAGCCGATCATGCTGCCGAAGCACACGACGAATCCCGTCAGCATCCAGAAATTCGGATACCATTGCAGCAGCCAGAGCATGACAATTCCGGCAATCGAGAACGCGTAGCTCAACAGGACGGACGGCCTTCGGCCGATGATGCCGTCGAGCCAGGTGACACCGAGCATGCCGAACAGCAACACGACGCCGCTGAAACCCCAGGCGGTCGCCGCCTGCAGCGGCGGAAATCCGGCATCGATCAGATAGGCAACCACCTGCGGCGATATCGCATACATCCCGATCGCGGTGAAAAAGAACGTGGAGAACAACGCCCAGAAGGCGTGGTGGCGCATCGCCCCCAGCAAGGTCCAGCCTTCGTCGGCGAGGTCGGCCGCGGCGCTCCTGGCGAGATGCGGCGAGCCGGTAGAGAACAGGCGCCACGGCAGCAGCAGCAGCGGCAACAGCAGAAAGAGTGTCGCGCCGCCGAAAACCTGATACGCGCCGCGCCAGCCGAGCTTGTCGATCAGGATTTGCGACGCCGGCAGCAGGATCAGCACGCCCGCGCCGGTCGCGGAATAGACGACGGCCATCGCGGTCGGCAATCGCGGCCCGAACCAGCGGCCGAGCAGGATCGAATTCGGAACGTTGCCGATGAGCGCAATGCCGAAGCCGACGCACAGGCCGAGGCTCAATTGGAACTGCCAGAGCTGTTGCGCGTGGGCGGCGATCAGGAACGCGCCGCCGAGCAGCAGCAGTCCGAGCGAATAGACGGCGCGGGGCCCGGACCGGTCGAACAGGCGGCCGATCAGGGGCGATGCCAGTCCGCCCGCCAGGGCTGCCAGCGAATACACCGAGACGACCTGCGCGCGGTCCCAGCCGAAGCTCTCCGAGATCGGCTTGAGGAAAACCGTGAAGCTCTCGCCGAGACCGCGGCCGATCACCGATAGCGCAAAGCAGAGTGCCAGCACGTTCAGCGCCACGCGCGCCGGCTTCAGCGGGGTCTCGGTGTGCTCGGGCGACGACTTCTGATCCATGACCCAACGCTCTTGGCTGCGATCGGGCGCAAAACCGGAACCCCAATTTTGCCGATTGCGCTCCCAAGGAGCGCGTTTCGGTCTCGACGAGCAGGGGTCTTGGGCGAATGCGCCTATGCAGGCTTGAGCAGAACGTGGCGTTTCTTGCCAAGCGACAGCTTGACTACGCCTTCTGGCGTGAGGTCGGCGAGCGTGAGCATCATACTTCTCGTCAGTAACGGCTCTATCGTTGACGCGGAGACCGCCGCCCTTGATCTGGCGGCGCGCTTCGCCATTGGACGTTACAAACCCGACTGCGACATTAGCGGTGAGCGATTCCGTACGCCACTTCAAGCTCATGCCGCGGGACATTCGAACGTCGGCAAGGTTTTCGGCGATCGACGCCTTCCTCAAAAGTCTTTCTAGCGGTCGCGGCAGCCTCGTTTGCCGCGTCACGGCGATGCAGCAACGCGGTAGCTTCGTTCGCTAAGATCTTTTTGGCTTCGTTGATCTCTTGTCCTTGCAACGCGGCGAGCCGCGCGATCTCATCCCGCGACAACGTTGTAAACAGTTTGAGGAACCTTTCTACGTCAGCATCTTCAGTGTTACGCCAGTATTGCCAGTAGTCATAGGGACTAAACTGGTCGGCGTTCAACCACACTGCGCCGGCCGCAGTCTTCCCCATCTTTGCCCCCGAGGCCGTGGTCAGAAGTGGCGTGGTCAGCGCATAAAGCTGATGTGTGCCCATGCGCCGGCCGAGATCGACGCCATTGACGATATTGCCCCATTGGTCCGAGCCGCCCATCTGCAGATTACAGCCATGCTGCCGCGCCAATTCAACGAAATCGTAGGACTGGAGGATCATGTAGTTGAATTCGATGAAGCTCATCTCCTGGTCGCGTTCGAGCCGCAGCTTGACCGAATCCATCGACAGCATGCGATTGACCGAGAAGTGTCGGCCGATATCGCGCAGCATTTCGATATAGTTGAGCTTAGTCAGCCATCTTGCGTTATCGGCCATTAGGGCGTCGGTCTTCCCTCTGCCGAAGCGCATGAAGCGCTTGAACACACCTTTGATCGATTTCTTGTTGGCGTTGATCTGCTCGACGGTAAGGATTTGGCGCGTTTCGTCCTTGCCCGACGGATCGCCAACCCGCGTGGTGCCGCCACCCATTAATGTGATCGGCTTGCCACCGCCCTTGTCCTGCAGCCAGTGCAACATCATCGCCGAAATCAGGTGGCCGATATGCAGCGACGGCGCCGTGCAGTCGTAGCCGACATAGGCCACGACCTCGCCACGCGCGGCCAGAGCATCGAGGCCCGCCGGCGTCCGATGTCTGATGGATAAAGCCGCGCCATTCCAGTTCGTGGAGAAAATCTGATTTAAATGCAGTCATTTGTTTGCGACTCTGATCATGCTTGCTTCACGGTATTTTCAGGGAATTGCGGAACCATCGTGGAATAGGGCTGCCGCCGGCCTGCGCGCTGTGGCATTATAAGATGTGCCTGTTTGACACAAGCTGGGCGTCAAGGGCAGGCGTCATGAGGGCCCCACGACAATGATGTTGACGGCGATCGGTCTGATGAGCGGCACCTCGCTCGACGGGGTCGACGTGGCATTGATCGAAACCGACGGCAAGCGGGTGAAGGCGTTTGGCCCCTCCGGTTACCGCGCCTACACGGACAATGAACGCGGGTTGCTGCGCCAGGCCCTGACCGAGGCCGTCCATCTGCCGCAGCGCGATGCGCGGCCGGGCATCCTGCGCGAAGCCGAGCGCGCGGTGACGGTCGCGCATGCCGAGGCCGTGGCCTCCTTTACCGCACAAAACCGCCTTTCCTGCGAGGATATCGACATCGTCGGATTTCACGGCCAGACCGTGCTGCACCGGCCAGCGCAGAAAATGACCGTACAAATCGGCGATGCGGCGGCGCTGGCCAGAGCCATCCATATTCCGGTCATGCATGATTTCCGCGCCGCCGATGTCGCCGCCGGCGGTCAGGGCGCCCCGTTTGTGCCGGTCTATCATCGCGCGCTCGCCCAGTCGCTGCAGCGCGAGGGGCCGATGGTCGTCGTCAATATCGGCGGCGTCTCCAACATCACCTATATCGACGGCGCCGATACCCTGATCGCCTGCGATACCGGGCCCGGCAACGCGCTGCTGGATGACTACGTGTTCCGCACCATGGGCCAGCCGTTCGATTGCGAAGGCCGTTTGGCCGCGCAGGGAGCGGTGGACGTGGCATGGGTCGTTCGCGCCCTGGAACACCCCTTCTTTGCGCTGCCGCCCCCGAAATCGCTGGACCGCAACGATTTCGCCGGGCTGAAGCTGCGCGATATGCCACCGGCCGACGGCGCGGCGACCCTGACCGCCTTCACTGCCGAGGCCATCGCCCGGATCGCGCCGCTGTTGCCGAAAGTCCCAAACAGCTGGATTGTAGCAGGCGGCGGCGCCCGCAACCTCACCATGATGAGAATGCTGCGCGAACGGCTGGCACCGGCGACGGTCGAGGCCGCCGATGCGCTGGGCTGGTCGGCCGACGCCATCGAGGCGCAGGCCTTCGGCTTTCTGGCCGCGCGGGGCTTGAAAGGCTTGCCGCTCAGCTATCCCGCCACCACCGGCGTTCCGATCCCGATGACGGGTGGCGTGATCGCGAGGCCGTGATCCGGTTGATCCAAGTGCCCCGACCTTGACAGTTTAATGCAGATGCATTCAAATTAGATGCGTCTGCATTAAGTTGTGAGATGGCGATGACCGCGGCATTGAAACTGATCAGCCACAAGCTTTGTCCCTATGTGCAGCGCGCGGTGATCGCGCTGACCGAGAAGGGCGTTGGCTTCGAGCGGATCGACATCGATCTCGCCAACAAACCGGACTGGTTTCTGGCGATCTCTCCGCTCGGCAAGACGCCGGTGCTGCAGGTCGGCGACAAGGCGATCTTCGAATTGGCGGTCATCCTGGAATATCTCGAGGAGACGCAGCCGAAGCCGCTGCATCCGGCTGATGCCTTGATGCGCGCCGAGCATCGCGCGTGGATCGAATTTGGATCGGCGGTACTCAACGACATCGCCGGCTTTTACGCGGCGCCGGACCAAGCAACATTCAAGGTCAAGACCTCGCAACTTGAGCGGCGCCTTGCGCGACTCGAAGCGCGAGCCGCCGCTTCGCCATGGTTCGACGGCGGAAGCTTCTCGCTGGTCGACGCGGTGTTTGGTCCGGTTTTTCGTTATTTCGATGTGTTCGACGAGATCGCAGACTTCGGAATTCTCGCGGGCAAGCCAAAACTGGTGCGCTGGCGCAAAGCGCTGGCAGCGCGGCCCTCAGTGCGCACGGCCGTGAGCGCCGATTATGCGGCGCTGCTTCGCGCATTTCTTGACCGGAGAAATTCCTGGATATCACGCCTTCAGGCTCGCACCGCCGTCTGACATCGGCTGTCAGCGCGGCTCAGCGAACGTTGGCGAGCCGCATGTCGAGATAGCCGGTCACGGTTTCCATCAAAGGCTGCAGCTTGCCGTCGAAGAAATGGTTGGCGCCGGGGATGATCTGCTGGTCGATCACGATGCCCTTTTGGGTCTTCAGCTTTTCGACCAGCGTGTTGACGTCCTTGGGCGGCACCACGGCATCCTTCTCGCCGTGCACGATCAGGCCCGAGGACGGGCAGGGCGCCAGGAACGAGAAGTCATAGAGATTGGCGGGCGGCGCGATCGAGATAAAGCCCTCGACCTCCGGCCGGCGCATCAATAGCTGCATGCCGATCCAGGCGCCGAACGAGAAGCCCGCGACCCAGCAGGCACGCGCTTCCGGGTTGATGGTCTGCGCCCAATCGAGCGCGGAGGCGGCGTCCGAAAGCTCGCCGGTGCCGTGATCGAACGAGCCCTGGCTGCGGCCGACGCCGCGAAAGTTGAAGCGCAGCACCGAAAATCCGCGATGTGCGAAAGCGTAATAGCACTGGTAGATGATCTGATGATTTATCGTGCCGTGAAACTGCGGATGCGGATGCAGCACCATCGCGATCGGCGCGTTCTTCTGTTTCGCCGGGTGATAACGGCCTTCGAGGCGGCCTGCGGGGCCGGTGAAAATGACTTCAGGCATCAAGGATCCCTTGGCAAAATCGACCGCCTTCGTGCCGGCTTCATCTGGCGCTTTCGCAAATGAAGCCTGGCTAAGATAAAGGGGTGGATCAGGCGTCGTCTGGCTTGAGCGAACGACGCGCGGTGAACTGGTGGCCGCGTTCTAGCATGAGGCGAGGGGCAAAAAGCAAGCTTCTTGAACATCGGCACGTGCATTCAAGGCGTTAGCGATTCGATTGCCGGAAGGCGGCGCGATCGCCAATTGCCATAAGAAGCGTCGCGGCCCACCGGCCGCACCGGCGCTTGAAAGTCGCTTTATTAAGGTAATATGGTACTCAATGCCTGACCGGGTTTATCTCGACTGGAATGCGACCGCCCCACTTCGGCCCGAAGCGAGGCAGGCGATGGCTGTGGCTTGGGACATCAGCGGTAACCCGTCATCGGTCCATGCCGAAGGCCGCCAGGCTCGCGGACTGGTTGAGCAGGCGAGGGCCACCATAGCTGGCGCGGTCGGTGCGCCGCAGCGAAGCGTTGTCTTTACCTCCGGTGGAACCGAGGCCAACGCGCTGGTGCTGACGCCGGGGCTTCGGCGGGGGTCGGGCTTTCCGGTCAAGCGATTATTGGTTTCGGCCATCGAGCACGCTTCGGTACTCGTGGGCGGCCGATTCCCGGCCGAAACGATCGGCAGCGTTGGCGTCACCAGCACTGGCCTCGTGAATCTGGACCGCCTGCGCGCGATGCTCGAGGGCGGTCCACCCGCGCTGGTGTCGGTGATGCTGGCCAACAATGAGACCGGCGCGGTGCAGCCGGTGGCGGAGGCGGCTGAAATCGTGCATTCGGCCGGCGGATTGCTGCATGTCGATGCAATCCAGGCGTTCGGAAAAATAGCTTTTGATATCAATGCGATGAATGCCGATCTGGTGACGCTTTCGGCGCACAAGATCGGCGGCCCCAAGGGGATCGGTGCCCTGGTTTTGGCCGAGGGGGTGCTGGGGCCGGAACCGCTGCTGCGCGGCGGTGGTCAGGAATTGGGGCGACGGGCGGGCACGGAGAACGTGGCCGGCATTGCGGGATTCGGCGCCGCGGCCAAGGCAGCAATGCTGGTGCTGGAAAGGGACGCCATTCGGCTCAAAAACCTGCAAGACCGGCTTGAAAATGGCTTACGGCAGACCCCGGGCGTGATCGTGTTCGCCGACGGAGTGGCCCGGCTGCCGAATACCACTCTCTTCACGGTTCCCGGACTGAGGGCGGAGACCGCGGTAATCGGCTTCGACCTCGCGGGAATAGCGGTTTCCTCGGGATCGGCTTGTTCTTCGGGCAAAGTACAGCCATCGCATGTGCTGGAAGCCATGGGATTCGGGCCCGAACTCGCAGAGGGCGCGGTGCGGCTCAGTCTGGGCTGGTCCACGTCCGACGCGGACGTCGATCGCTGCCTTGAGGCTTGGCGAAAGCTGGCCGACACCTTACTTAGAGGGGTGCAACGAAACACGGCTTGAACGGTTCTAAGCAGGTGATTTCGTCCGCGAAACATCGTAATAGTCTTTCAGATTTGATCCACCGCGGTCCTTGAAACCGCGAGCGGAGGAAGAGAATGGCGGCCGTACAAGAGACGGTCGATCGGGTTCGCCGGATCGACGTCGACCAATATCGATATGGATTTGAGACCGTTATCGAGTCCGACAAGGCCCCGAAGGGGCTGTCGGAAGATACCGTCCGCTTCATTTCCGCAAAAAAGAACGAACCGGCCTGGATGCTGGAGTGGCGGCTTGAGGCGTATCGTCGCTGGCTGACCATGACCGAGCCGAAATGGGCGCGGGTCGACTATCCCAGGATCGATTACCAGGATCTCTATTACTATTCGGCGCCGAAGCCGAAGAAGGCGATCGGCTCGCTCGACGAGATCGATCCGGAAATCCTCAAGACCTACGAAAAACTCGGCATTCCCTTGCGCGAAGTCGAGGTGCTCGAAGGCGTGGTGCGCCCGGAAGGCGAGCGGCGCATCGCGGTCGACGCGGTGTTCGATTCGGTATCGGTTGCGACTACCTTCCAGAAGGAACTCAAGCAGGCCGGCGTAATCTTCATGCCGATCTCGGAAGCGATCCGGGAGCATCCGGAACTGGTGAAGAAATATCTAGGCACTGTGGTGCCGACCTCCGACAATTTCTTTGCAACCCTGAATTCGGCGGTGTTCTCCGACGGCTCGTTCGTCTACGTGCCGCCGGGCGTGCGCTGCCCGATGGAGTTGTCGACCTATTTCCGGATCAACGAACGCAACACCGGCCAGTTCGAGCGCACCCTGATCATCGCCGACAAGGGCGCCTATGTCAGCTATCTCGAAGGCTGCACCGCGCCGCAGCGCGACGAAAACCAGTTGCACGCCGCCGTGGTCGAGTTGGTCACGCTCGACGATGCCGAGATCAAATATTCGACGGTGCAGAACTGGTATCCCGGCAACTCCGAAGGCAAGGGCGGCATCTACAATTTCGTCACCAAGCGTGGCGATTGCCGCGGCAACAATTCAAAGATTTCCTGGACCCAGGTCGAGACCGGCTCCGCCATCACCTGGAAATATCCAAGCTGCATCCTGCGCGGCGACAATTCGCGCGGCGAATTCTATTCGATCGCGATTTCGAACGGCCACCAGCAGGTCGATTCCGGCACCAAGATGATTCATCTCGGCAAGAACACCACGAGCCGGATCATCTCCAAGGGTATCGCCGCCGGCGTGTCGCAGAACACCTATCGCGGCCTCGTCACCGCCCACCGCAAGGCCACCGGCGCGCGCAACTTTACGGCGTGCGATTCACTCCTGATCGGCGACAAATGCGGCGCGCACACCGTGCCATATATCGAGGCGAAGAATTCGTCGGCGTTGTTTGAGCACGAGGCCACCACCTCGAAGATCTCCGAGGACGTGCTGTTCTACTGCGTGCAGCGCGGGCTGAGCCAGGAGGAGGCGGTCGGCCTGGTGGTCAATGGCTTCGTCAAGGACGTGCTGCAGCAATTGCCGATGGAATTCGCGGTCGAGGCACAGAAGCTGATCTCGATCTCGCTGGAGGGTTCGGTTGGGTAATTCCCGATCCCGAGGAGGCCGCGCAGCGGCCGTCTTGAGGGATGAAAGGGAAAATTGTCGGCCACGTCCTTCGAGACGCGCCTTTGCGCTCCTCAGGACGAGGGAAAAAAAAACGGAAAACGGAAAAGTGCGATGTCACTACTTGAAGTAAAAGACCTGCAAGTCCGTGTCGAGGAGCGCGAGATTCTCCACGGGCTTTCGCTCACCGTGAACAAGGGCGAGGTGCACGCCATCATGGGGCCGAACGGCTCCGGCAAGTCGACGCTGTCACACGTCATCGCCGGCAAGCCGGGCTACGAAGTCACCGGCGGCGAGATCCTGTTCAACGGCGAGAACCTGCTGGAGATGTCGCCGGACGAGCGCTCTTCGAAAGGTGTATTCCTGGCGTTCCAGTATCCGGTCGAAATCCCGGGTGTCGCCACCATGACCTTCCTGCGCACCGCGCTGAACGCCCAGCGCAAGGCGCGGGGCGAGAGCGAGTTCTCCACGCCGGATTTTCTCAAGAAGGTCCGCGCGGTCGCAGCCTCCCTTAACATTCCCCAGGACATGCTTCGTCGCGGCGTCAATGTCGGCTTCTCGGGCGGCGAGAAGAAGCGCAACGAGATTCTGCAGATGGCGCTGTTCGAGCCGAGCCTGTGCATCCTCGACGAGATGGATTCCGGCCTCGACATCGACGCGCTGCGGGTCGCCGCCGACGGGGTCAATGCGCTGCGCTCGCCGGATCGCGCGATGGTGGTGATCACGCATTATCAGCGGCTATTGAATTACATCGTGCCTGATTTCGTGCACGTGATGTCGAAGGGCCGGGTCGTCAAAAGCGGCGGCAAGGAACTGGCGCTGGAGCTCGAGGCTTCCGGCTACGCGCAGTTCGAAGACGCAGCCTGATCGATCGGGCTGCGCAAACGGATTTGGGTATGAACGTTGCACTGGTAAGAGCTGACGCCAAGACAGAAACCGCGCTGAGCGATGCGTTCGCCGTCGTGCGCGACCGGCTGCCGGGCACCGGCCAGGTTGCCGAGGCACGCCAGCAGGCGTTCGAGGCGTATGAGCGCGCCGGACTGCCGCATCGGCGGATCGAGGACTGGAAATATACCGATCTGCGCGCGCTGATGCGTGAGGTGTTGCCCTTAGCGGCTGCGCCGGATGCGGCGGCACTTGCGCGGGCCAAGGCCGCGCTCGCCGGGCCTGCGATGGCCGGCGCTGTCAGACTGGTGCTGGTCGACGGCATCTATTCGCCCGAGCTCTCCGATTTCGCGGGGCTCGACGCAGGCGTTCGCGTCCAGACAGTGCGCGAAGTGTTGGAGAACGGCGGCAACGAGGTCCGCGCCGATCTGCTCAACACCAATATCAGCGACAACGCGATGATCTCGCTGAACGCGGCTATGATGACCGATGGCGTGCTGGTCACGGTGGCCGAGCAGGCCGCCGTCAGCAAACCGATCCAGATCGTGCATGTCGCGACCCGTTCCGCGGCGGCCGCCTATACGCGCTCGTTTTTTCGACTGGGCAAGGGCGCCCGCGCCACCTTAGTCGAAAATTTTGTCGGCGCCGAAGACACCAAGACCTATCAGGTTAATGATGCTGTCATCATCTGGATCGGTGAACATGCCGAACTGGAACATGTCCGGCTGATGGTCGATGCAACAGACGCGGCCAACATTTCTACGGCCGTTTTCACAATCGGTGCGCACGCCCGGCTCAACACCTTCAATATGACCAGCGGCGGCCAAGTCAGTCGCTATCAGGGCTACGTCGCGTTCGTCGGCGAGGGCGCCCACGTCGCCACCAATGGCGTCAACCTGCTCAATGGCCGCCAGCATGCCGACACCACGCTGTTCCTGGATCATGCGGTGCCGAATTGCGCGAGCCGCGAGATTTTCCGCGCGGTCGTCGACGATCGCGGACATTCGGTGTTTCAGGGCCGTATTATCGTTCGCCCCAAGGCGCAGAAGACCGACGCCAAGATGATGACGCGGGCATTGTTGCTGTCCGACGAGGCCGAGGCCGACAACAAGCCTGAACTCGAAATTTTCGCCGACGACGTGACCTGCGGCCATGGCGCCACCACCGGCGCGCTTGACGAGAGCCTGTTGTTTTACTTGCGGGCGCGCGGGCTTTCCGAGAAGGAGGCCCAGGCGCTGCTGATCCAGGCGTTCGTCGGCGAGGCGATCGAATCGATTGCCAATGATTCCTTGCGCGAACTTGCGATATTGGCGGCTGAACGCTGGCTGGCGGCACGAGGTTGATCATGCATCCGGCAGTCTCAAATGGTTCCTATGACGTGGCCCGGGTGCGGGAAGATTTCCCCGCGCTTGCGCTAAAGGTCTATGGCAAGCCGCTGGTCTATCTCGACAACGCCGCGTCCGCGCAGAAGCCCAACGCGGTGCTCGACCGTATGACCGAGGCCTACAAAAGCGAATACGCCAATGTCCATCGCGGGCTGCATTATCTCGCCAATGCGGCGACGGAGGCCTATGAAGGCGGTCGCGCCAAGGTCGCGCAATTTCTCAACGCCGGGCGCAACGAAGAGATCGTCTTTACCCGTAACGCCACCGAGGCGATCAACCTCGTGGCGTCGTCATGGGGCGAGCCGAACATCAAGGCCGGCGACGAGATCGTGCTCTCGATCATGGAGCATCATTCCAATATCGTGCCCTGGCATTTCCTCAGGGAGCGTCACGGCGCCGTCATCAAATGGGCGCCGGTCGATGACGAAGGCAATTTCCTGATCGACGAGTTCGAGAAGCTCTTGACCGATCGCACCAAACTGGTGGCGATCACGCAGATGTCGAATGCGCTTGGCACCATCGTTCCGGTCAAGGACGTGGTCAGGATCGCCCATGCCCGCGGCATTCCGGTTTTGGTCGACGGCAGCCAGGCCGCCGTCCATCTGGCGATCGACGTCCAGGATATCGACTGCGATTTCTACGTCTTCACCGGCCACAAGCTGTACGGTCCGACCGGCATCGGCGTGCTCTATGCCAAGCACCAGCACCTCGTCGCGATGCGTCCCTACAACGGTGGCGGCGAGATGATCCGCGAGGTAGCCCAGGACTGGGTCACCTATGGTGATCCCCCGCACAAGTTCGAGGCGGGCACGCCTCCGATCGTTCAGGCGATCGGTCTTGGTGCGGCAATCGACTACGTCAACTCGATCGGCAAGGAGCGCATCGCCGCCCATGAGCACGGCCTTCTGACCTACGCCCAGGAGCGCTTGCGTGAGATCAATTCGCTGCGCCTGATCGGCACCGCGCGCGGCAAGGGACCGGTGATTTCGTTCGAGATGAAGGGCGCGCATCCCCATGATGTGGCGACTGTCATCGATCGGCAGGGCATCGCGGTGCGGGCCGGTACCCATTGCGTGATGCCGCTTTTAGAGCGGTTCAATGTCACGGCAACGTGCCGTGCCTCATTCGGGATGTATAATACCCGGGAAGAAGTCGACCATCTGGCGCAGGCGCTGATCAAGGCGCGGGAATTGTTCTCATGACTGACACAGTTGAAGCCAAGAATCGCGAAACCGAGAATGGCGAAGCCAAAACCAGCAACATGGAAACGCATTCGGCGTTGCCGCCGGAAGAAACCGAGCGGCTGGCTACCGAAATCGTCGCCGCGCTAAAGACGGTGTTCGATCCGGAAATTCCGGCCGATATCTATGAGCTCGGCCTGATCTACAAGGTCGATATCAAGGACGACCGCACCGTGGATGTCGAGATGACGCTCACGACGCCGAACTGTCCGGCGGCCGGCGAGTTGCCGACGATGGTGGAGAATGCGGTCGCAAGCGTCCCTGGTGTCGGCATCGTCAATGTCAATCTGGTCTGGGAACCGGCGTGGACACCGGACCGGATGACCGACGAGGCGCGCCTCGTGCTCAATATGTGGTGAAGTAACAGAGCGTTTTCGGGCGAAGTGGGTACCGGTTCGCTCAAGAAAACGCGTAACGACAAACGAGTGGAATCGCGTTTAACATCTCAAAGGCAGTGATCCGGCATTGAATTGCTGTCAGGACTAAACACATGACTCAGATGACACCAGTATCACCAGCTCCCGTCGCCAAGCCGAAGCCGCGCCCGCGTCCGCAAGTGATGAAGCTGACGGAAGCGGCGGCGATGCGGATCGCCGAACTGACCAAGCGCGCCGATTCGGAGATTGTGGGGTTGCGGGTAGGGATCAAGAACGGCGGCTGCGCCGGACAATCCTATACGGTTGAATATGCCCACGATGTCCGCCCAACGGACGAGGTGGTCGAGGACAAGGGCGTCAAGATTCTGGTCGATCCCAAGGCCGTGCTGTTCCTGTTGGGCACCGAGATGGACTACAAGGCCGACAAGATGCAGTCGCAGTTCATCTTCAACAATCCGAACCAGACCGGCGCCTGCGGCTGCGGTGAATCGGTGCAGCTTACGGCCGCCAAGGCTGAAAGCTGATCGCTAACTGCGGGTCGTCCCGGCGAATGCGGGGACGACGAAACGTGAGCGGCATCGCATGGACCGCGATTTCCTGATCGACCTGTTCGCAGACTTCGGGCCCGTGACGATCCGCCGGATGTTTTCCGGCTTCGGGATTTCCGTCGACGGCGTCAATTTTGCGCTGTCGCTGCGGGCTGGTCTCTATTTCCGCGCCGACGAACAAAACATCCCGCAATTCGAGGCCGAGGGATCGGGGCCGTTCCAGTATCAACAGCGAAAGACAGCGAAGACGGTCACGGTCAACTCGTACTGGCAATTGCCGGCGCGGCTGTTCGATGATTCAGAGGAACTGGCTGCCTGGGCGAGGGCGGCGCTGGCAGCCGCGCAACGTGCGGCGCTGCTCAAGCGGCCCAAGATCCGCAAGGCGGCGAAGGCGAAGAAGACGGCGGTCAAGAGATCAGCGGTCAGGAAGAGGCCGACGTCGAAGAAGTTTAGACCAAAGAAAAGGTCCTCACCGTGAGGGCGGCAGTTTACCTTCAGGCGACCTGGCTGCGAGTCTCGGCGATATATTCCGGATCCGCTTCGCAGACCACGCGGTTGCGACCGTTGCGCTTGGCGGCGTAGAGGCAGGCATCCGCGCGTTCGATCAGCGAATCGGTATCGTCATCGGGCTTTAACATCGAAACACCGACCGAGATGGTGACGCGGCCGAGAATTTCGCCGGTGGATTTCTTCTTCAATTCCTTGGACATGATGGCGCGGCGGATATGGTCGGCGACCGTCAGCGCCTGACGCAGCGCGGTGTTGGGCAGCAGCACCACGAATTCCTCGCCGCCGTAACGCGCGGTGATGTCCTGGCCCTTGATGGTCTGCTTCAGCGACATGCCGACCAGCCGGAGCACCTGGTCGCCGGTCAGGTGGCCGTAGGAGTCGTTGAATGATTTGAAGTGGTCGATGTCGAACATCAATAGTGAAAGCGGTTCGCCACTGGCGAGCGCATTCTGCACCGCGATGTCGATCGAGCGGTCGAAATATTTGCGGTTGCCAAGGCCGGTGAGGGGATCGGTCAGGCTTTCGGCCCGGATCGCCTCGAGGCTCTGCTGAAGATTGCTGATCTCCGATTTCGACAGTGTCAGCCGGTCTTCCAGCGCCTTGTTGGTTTCGCGCATCTCGCGGGTCGACGTCACCAGCGATTCGACAATGACCTTGACCTGGTCGCGGTTCTGGGCGACCGCGAGCTTCTGGGTCGCGTTCATCAGGTTGCTGTCGTAGTTGGCCGACATGCCAAGGGCCTGGGTGATGAGCTTCATCACGTCGTCGATTTCGCCGATCACGCGCGCGCCGACCTTGTCGATGCGATCGGTCGTCTTGATCTGGGAAAGATAGGTTTCGTAGATCTGCTCGAGGTCGGACTCGGTCAGCTTGCCGTTGCGCGCCAGCGTTTCGTTGATGATCTTGTTGAGCGGCGAATTGTATCCGGTCGCGTAGACGTACCAGATTTCATAATTGCGAGGCACGGCGGTTTGCCGGAGCGATTTGATCTGGCCAAGCGCGACTTCGGCGAAGGCCATAGTGCGTTCATGCTCGTCGAGCGCCTTGATCACTTGATCACGTCCTCAATAGCGGGCGTTCTGCCCGTCCCGCAGCAATGAATAAATTATCGCTGCTAGGTTAACGGACGAGAATGAACGACCGGTAAACGGGTTCCATTCGGGTCGTCGAGGATCAGGGGCGCCGTACGCCAAGGCCCTTGCAATATCGGGCCTTTTTCAAATCAGACCCGTGCGCGAATGGGTCGCAGCAGGAACGCCGGAAGGTGCGAGTGATCGGCAGGTTCAGACGCCGGATCGCGCGGGACCGGCGGGGCTTCGGCACGGCCGATCGAGGGCGTGCGCGAGGCAGCAGGAGCGACCGGCGGCGTGAATGCAGCGGCTGGCGCCTGCGTCTGGTGGGCAGGCTCGCGGCCGCCGCCCGAGCGTCGGGGTTCGCGTTCACGGCGGGGCTTGCGGCCTCCTCGCGAACCTTCTCTTGAACCTTCGCGCGCGTGCGGCTCGCGCGGCTGTTCGGTGCCAGGCGATGCCGGCTGAACCTCGACGCTGCCTTCGGCCTGGGGAATGGTCTTGCCGATCAGCTTTTCGATTGCGACCATCGATTTCTGATCGAGCGGTGTGACGATGGAGATTGCGGTGCCGGCGCGGCCGGCGCGGCCGGTGCGGCCGATGCGATGCACGTAGTCGTCGGCATGGTGCGGGACGTCAAAGTTGAAGACGTGGCTGGTGGCGGGAATGTCGAGACCGCGGGCGGCGACGTCGGAAGCGACCAGCAGCGGAATTTCGCCTTTGCGGAACTGGTCGAGAGCTGCGGTGCGCGCCGACTGGTCCATGTCGCCGTGCAGGGCGCCGACGCTGAAACCATGTTTTTGCAAAGATTTGTGCAGCGACGCCACTTCGCGCTTGCGGTTGCAGAAGATGATCGCGTTCTGGAGATCCTTGGCGTTGCGCAGCAGTTGAC
Source organism: uncultured Pseudomonadota bacterium (assembly GCA_963727225.1). Classification (GTDB taxonomy): domain Bacteria; phylum Pseudomonadota; class Alphaproteobacteria; order Rhizobiales; family Xanthobacteraceae; genus Bradyrhizobium. The sequence continues at coordinate 95,510 of CAVSFN010000021.1, forward strand.
GCAACGTCTCACGCTTCTCGTGCGGCTCGCGGCCGACCGCGACCTGAAACTGGGCCACGCCCACCGCCGTGGTCGCCGGCCTGGAAACTTCGATTTTCTCGGGATTGTGCAGGAAGGTTTCGGTGATACGGCGGATTTCGGCCGGCATTGTTGCCGTGAAGAAAAGCGTCTGCCTGGTAAATGGAATCATCTTGCAGATGCGCTCGATGTCCGGAATGAAGCCCATATCGAGCATGCGGTCGGCTTCGTCGATGACCAGCAATTCAACGCCGGTGAGCAAAAGCCCGCCGCGCTCGGTGTGGTCGAGCAGCCGGCCCGGCGTCGCGATCAGCACGTCAACGCCGCGCGTCAATTTGGTGTCCTGGTCGCCGAACGAAACCCCGCCGATCAGGAGTGCGACATTGAGTTTCTGGCCGGCGCCGTATTTGTCGAAACTCTCCTTCACCTGGGCTGCGAGTTCGCGCGTCGGCTCGAGGATGAGGGTGCGGGGCATCCGGGCGCGGGCGCGGCCCTTTTCCAGCATGGTGAGCATCGGAAGGACGAAGGCAGCGGTCTTGCCGGTGCCGGTCTGGGCGATGCCGAGAACGTCTCGGCGGGCCAGAACATGGGGGATCGCCTGTTCCTGGATGGGGGTGGGGGTGGTGTAACCGGTGGCCGCGACGGCGGCGAGCACCTTGTCGGACAAGCCGAGATTGGAAAAGGACATTGAGCCTCTGGTCGAAACCGCCGCTTGGATTCTCGGAAATGACTGTCGCGCTCAACCCCGGAACGGCACGCAAATTTGCACGGGATTATCGGATACGCAGACAGGCGGCTTATTCAAGATATCGCGTTTCGATACCGGGCCGCGTCGAGGCGGAAGATAGGCGTGAATTGGCCAAAGTCAATGGAGCAGGCCCCGGAAGCGCCGAAAAAGCTTAATGTTTTTCGATAAATCCCGCGCCCGCGGTCCGAAAAGGGTGGCGGGCTCGGCCGCACAAATATCGACGATCTTGTCCACCAGTAAATATGTCACCGGGTACGCTTGGATGGCCGGAGAGAATCGGCTGCCAGTGGCGATCCGACGTGTCCGGAATCGCCACTGGCAGCGTGCTTTTAAAGTGGGATCGATATGACTATCGTTCTTCGACCGTGATAATGGCGTTCGCGTTGACAAGGAGGCCGTTATGGACGAAAAAGTTTTATTTTGGACGCTTTTATTGGCGCTGAGCTGCGGAAAGGCGGAGGCGCAGGAGCCCAAAATGGAAGCTTACGTTTGTAAGGTGGAATTTACCGGAGGCCTTGCTTACGACGTTGGCTCAAAGAGTTGGCAAAGCACGACATTTCCGCCGAAAGGTAAATTTATATTTCGTTTGAAATTAGCAAAGACTCAGGCGGAGAAAATTGACTTGCACCTAGTCGATTACGAAGCGACCGTCACGGAAGCTGGAAAAAATCGAGAGGTGAGCTGTGTAAGAGGGAAAGATAAAACCACCAGCGCGGATCAGGACGGCACTTTGCGCCACGGCACTATTTGAGTACAAGTTCAATTTGAAAAACAATCGCTTCCTTCGTGCCTATCTTGCTGGATACGTGAATGGTATGAATGAGAATAGCGATACACCTTATGTTTCGGGTGGAACGAGTATTAAGACGGACTAGACGATCGAATCCTTGGAAGTTGTGGGATTTATCTGTGATTTCTGGCACTCCCAGGCGCGGCTCATGGCTCAACCTCGTCGAGGGCCTCTTCTCCAAGCTGGCACGATCCGTGCTGCCTCACATCCGGGTCGCGTCCAAACAGGAACTCAGGCATCGCATCATGGCTGCCACGGACTTCCTTTATTGCGATCCGGTCGTTCACACCTGGACCTACAAACTCGACAAGGCCGCTTGATATGATTCGAACTTCAAAATCGCTGAACTAGTTTGTCGAGTGATGGGGATTTGCAGCGGGCGGTTTCGCATCATCTTCTTCGGTGACGAGAGACGGTGACTGGCTGTTTATGCTCTTCGTTCAACAAGCGCTGAGCAGCGACTTGAACCGATTGTGACCGACCATAACTTTTGGAGATCGAGATGATCAGAATTTTACGTGACGGGCGCTCAGTTCCCATGCTGAACACTCTCAGGTTTGCATGCCTGGCTTTGTTGTTGGTATTTTTACACGATGTTTCTTTAGGCACCGCTTGGGCCCAAACGAGTTTACAGCAAAGGCGGCGGTTACCACCGCCTGCATCCCAGCCCGCAGTCAGTTCGAAGGTCGACACCGCTTCCACGCTGGGGAAGGCGCTTTCGTCATGTGACAAAGTTCAACAAGACGAATTTGTACTTCCCGGGCTGAAGGGAGAAATCAAGCTGGACCGCTGCTATCGCGGTCGAGAGCATTTTGTTTGCCGGTACGATGCACTGTTGACCGAGGGAAAGTCGCTGATTGAAGAGTTCACGCGGATCGTTGACGAACACTACCAGGACGTCGGCAATGTGGAAGGTGTCTGCAAGATCAGCTGGGATACGCTCAGTAAAGATTCGGCGGGCGCCGCTGAGTTTACCAAACGATTTGCGGCCGCTCGCTCGGAATACGAAACCCATACCGCCTGCGCAAACAAGGTAAAGCAATCGATTCGAGAGGTGACCTTGCCTGATCTGACGCAAGCGCCAGACCTATTAAAATCCATCACGGATTCAATTGATTCAGACATTACCCGAAGTTCATCCGTGCAAGAGCAGGTCGCTGCGTTAGCGGTAAAAATGGAAGCGTCGCAAAAAGCGATTGGCTTAATTCAAAAAATTCATCGATCGATTTGTCCGAAAGCCGAGACTAATTGATCATATGAAGCCGTTCGCTGGTTGCCTGTGAATTGTGTGGCGGTGGCCACCTGTAAAGGGGCAACATAGCTCTCTGCTATCGTTCACGGTAGAGCGTGCATCAGATGTCTGCGGTAACCAGACGACAGTTTTTGGCCGCCGCTGGTTCAGCGGCTGCCTGGCCTGTGCTTGCCAACGCAGCAACGGACCCTGATTTTGACGTCATAATTATCGGGGCCGGGGCGGCCGGAATTTCCGCAGCACGTCGGATTGCTCAATCGGGGAAAACGTTCGCTGTTTTGGAAGCTAGCGACCATTGGGGCGGCCGGTGCTTTACCGAGCTTAAGACCTTTGGTGTGCCTTACGATCGAGGGGCTCTCTGGGTCCATGAGACTGAAGCCTTTCCGGTCGACCAGCTCGCTTCAAAAGCTGGGCTGGAGACCTACAAAGAGCCGTCCACACAGCGGCTGCGCATCGCGACGCCGCCGGACCCACGGCTTCGCGTGCCCACTCGCAAGGCGCGCGTCTCGGAGTTGGAAGAGTTCTATTCCAAACTTGTAAGCTGCAATCAAGCCATCGCCAGCGCAGGTCCTTCCGATATTTCATGCGCTAACGCGCTTCCCAAAGATATTGGGGATTGGCGGCCGACGATGGAATTCGTGCTTGGGCCCTTCCTCTGCGGAAGCGACTTGTCCGCGATGTCAGCCAACGAATACGCATTGTGGGTTAAGCCGGAGAACACTGTTCGGGTTCGGAGGGGTGTTGGAACTCTGATGGGAAGGCTCGCGCTCGGCGCACCGATGCGATTTTTTAGCCCCGTCAATCGCATAGAGTGGGGGTCCCGATTGGTTCAGGTAGAAACACGCGGCCAACGAATGACGGCGCGGGCAGTGATCCTGACCGCTTCGACCGCGGTATTGGCTTCCGGAAAAATTGAATTTAGGCCTTCCTTGCCCGTGCACTTCGCGCAGGCGATCGACAAATTAACACTCGGCAGCCTCGATCGGGTGGCGATCGAGTTCAACGGCAACCCGCTCGGGGTACAGTCTGATGAACTCATTTTCGAGAAGGCGGTAGGCCGCCAAACAGCAGCGCTCCACGCAAATTTTTTGGGCTCAAGGCTGTGCCTCGTCCAGGTAGGTGGGAAAATGTGCGCTGACTTGGCCCTGGAAGGCGAAGCAGCACTAAACGATTTCGCGATCAACTGGCTGGTGAGCCAATTTGGCTCAGACCTGAGAAATTCGATTGAACGGACTCATGCCTCGCGCTGGAGCAAGGATCCGTGGACGCTGGGCGCTTTCTCGACCGCAGTGCCCGGAGGACAATCCGCCCGCAAAGTCCTCAGTAAGCCCTTGGGCGATCAGGTTTGGTTCGCGGGGGAGGCTGTGCACGAATCGCTTTGGGGCACGGTAGCCGGCGCTTGGGAGATCGGCGAACGCGCAGCAAATGATGTGATCAGCCGTATTCGGAAGTGACGGTCAAGTCGTGCAAGGCGGGGAACCGGAATGAAGAATTTGCTGTCGTTCAGGGCCGCATTGGCTTTGAGCCTCGCCGCAGTACTACCGGCAAGGGACAACTAACGCTTTCGAGGCCCAGGCTGCAGCATGTTTGCAAAGGCGCGGCTCGACACTCTGCTGCTGATCATCTGCGTTCCGTTGACGACCATGATCGTGGGTCGCTTTGCGCATTAGCCGCCGGCAATCCGGCTTTATGCCGGCCATACGCTGCTGATCGCCGCGATCGGCCTTCGTCTGGTATTCATCACGCCGGATCTGGAATTGGACGACCATCTGCGCGATCGTCAGACGTCGGCGATCGTGCTGATGGTCTCGTCGCTGCTGGCGATTGGGATCAGCTCGTCAACCCCGGGGTGGCGCTGTGGGCGCTTGCCCCGAATTTTGCCCTCCCGTTGATCCGGAAGTGGAGCGGCCGGGCGGCTTCGCTTGGTTGAACCGGCGGCGGCGGTCTATCGACTATGGCATAGTGCGGTTCGCACGAGACGTGGATGGATCGCAAGGCGGGGAACCGGAATGAAGATTTTGCTGTCGTTCAGGGCCGCATTGGCTTTGAGCCTCGCCGCGGCGCTGCTGACGCTCGCCGCGCCCGCGCGGGCGGAAAAGCGCGTTGCCCTTGTCATCGGCAACAATGATTACAAGCATGTTCCCAAATTGCAGAAGGCGGTCAACGACGCCCGCACCATGGGCGATACGCTGAAGCAGCTCGGGTTTTCCGTGATGGTAGCGGAGAACCAGACCCGGCAGGCGTTCAGCGAGACCCTGCTGGCGTTCGACGCGGCCGTGGGGCCGGGCGACACCGCGTTTTTCTTCTATGCCGGCCACGGCTTTGAGATCGCCGGCCAGAACTTCCTGCTGCCGACCGACGTGCCGGCGGCAAGCGAGGGCCAGGAAGAACTGGTCCGCGACGCCTCGGTTCTGGCCGACCGCATCATCGAACGGCTGCAGAACAAGAACGTGCGCACCGCGATCCTGGTGTTCGACGCCTGCCGCAACAATCCGTTTGAGCGGTCAGGCACCCGCGCTCTGGCCGGTGGCGGAGGCCTCGCGCCGATGACGCAATTGCCGGAGGGCGTGTTCTCGGTTTTCTCCGCCGGACCGCGCCAGACCGCGCTCGACCGTTTGTCGAACAACGACAACAACCCCAATTCGGTGTTCACGCGAACATTTGCGAAAGAACTGCTGCAACCCGGGGAGAACCTGGTGCAGGTCGCCCAGCATACCCGCCGGATGGTCAGCGAGATGGCGGAAACCGTGAACCACAAACAGATTCCGGTCTATTTCGACCAGATGGTCGACGACGTGTTCCTCAATGGCGTTGCCAAGGGAGAGCCGACGGTCGCAAAACCTGCCGCGCCGCCGCAGCAAGTCGCAGCACTGCCGCCCGTGTCGGTGCCGCGCACCGCGCCGTCGAACGATTCCGTTAACGCGCCGATCGCGATGTTCTCGCGCCACAATGGCGGCTGGACTGTGGTGTTCTCGATCGCCGATCCGACGCTCGGGATTTCCTGGCGGACCGGCGACAGCGGGGAATTCCGCGAGACCGGCTTTCTCGACACGCTCGATCCGCGCACGCGCAAGCGGATGCCCAATCCATCGATCGAACTGGCCGCCGACGCGCCGGCGGCCACCTTTCAGGTCCGCTATGTGGACGCTTCCGGCGAGTTGCAGGGACCGTTCCCGATCAAATTCGACCCCGAAGCGGCCTTGATCCACGATCAGCGGAAAATCCTCGACATGACCGCGACGAGCTGGCTGTCGTTTCGTGAATTCAATGGATTACTGGTCTACTATACCCACCTGATGTCGTATCGCTGCGCAATCCGCGAGGCGCGCTTCGGCATCGACACCACGGTACCCGACAAGGTGCTGAAAATGCCGCCCTGCGACACCAGGGACCCCAGCGCCATTCCCCACGATGCGGTACCCTATCTCAAGCTGCCGCCTGAAACCAAATCGGTGTCAGTCGAATTAACCTATCGCGACGGCAGCGTGTCGGAGATAAAAAGCTTCCGGCGCTGATCGCCCAATCAACGAGAGCCGGATCATGGACGCGGCCACTTCCTCGGAACGACCATCCGGGCGTCACACGCGCTGTTGCATCGTCGGCGGCGGGCCGGCCGGGATGATGCTGGGATATCTCCTGGGGCGGGCCGGTATCGATACACTGGTGCTGGAGAAACATGCCGATTTCTTTCGGGATTTTCGCGGCGACACCGTGCATCCGTCGACGCTTCAGGTGATGGACGAACTCGGCCTGATCGACGGCTTCCTGAAATTGCCGCATCAGCAACTGCAGAAAATGGACGGCAGTTTCGGCGGCGATTCGATCCGTATCGCAGACCTCGGCCGTCTCAAGGTAAAATACCCCTTCATTGCCTTCATGCCGCAATGGGACTTTCTCAATTTCCTGCGCGAGAGCGGCAAGCGGTTTGCCTCGCTCAAGGTGATGATGAATGCCGATGCGACCGACCTGATCCGGTCGGGCGATGCGGTGGTCGGGGTAAGGGCCAATACGCCGGAGGGGCCGGTCGAAATCCGCGCGGACCTGACCATCGGATGCGACGGCCGGCATTCGATCGTCCGGCAGTGCGCCAATCTTGAGGTCGAAGAGATCGGCGCGCCGATGGATGTGCTGTGGTTTCGCGCCGGCAAGCGGGCGAGCGAAACCGAAAGCGTGTTCGCGCGGGTCGAGACCGGCAAGATGCTGGTGACATTCGATCGCGGCGATTACTGGCAATGCGCCTATGTGATCGCCAAGGGACAATACGATGCGGTGAAGGCGCGCGGGCTCGACGCCTTCCGCGGCGACGTCATCGGCATGGCGCCGATCCTCAAATCGGGGATATCGGACGTAAAGACGTGGGACGACGTCAAGCTGCTGACGGTGGCGATCAATCGGTTGAAGCGCTGGAGCTTGCCCGGGCTGCTCTGCATCGGCGACGCCGCGCACGCGATGTCGCCGGTTGGCGGCGTCGGCGTCAATCTGGCGGTCCAGGACGCGGTCGCAACCGCCAACCTCTTGGCTGCAAAGCTGGCCAGGGGGTGCCCGAGCGAAGACGAACTGGATGCGGTGCGGCGGCGCCGGGAGTTTCCGGTGCGGATCACGCAGGCCATGCAGGTCGTGGTCCAGAACAACATCATCAGCGTCGCGCTCAAGCCAGGTGATCGTCCGCTCAAGGCCCCGCTGTTTGCGCGCCTGATTAACGCGCTACCGTGGCTGCAGGGCATTACCGCGCGTTTTGTCGGCCTCGGCGCACGCCCCGAGCATGTGCGCTCGCCGGCAATCTCGGATAGCTGACACCGACGCGCCTCCGGCTTTGAAGGCCGCAAGATTTGGTCCAGCAGCGGCGCTAATTAGCCCATGACGGAAAATCCGCCATCTACGGGAATAGCTGTACCGGTGACGAAGTCTGACGCCGCGGAGCTGAGAAACACCGCAATGCCCGCGAAATCGCCAATCGCGCCCCAGCGAGCTGCTGGCGTGCGGGCCAGCACCTTTTCGTGCAAGCCGTCGATCTGTTCGCGGGCGCGTTTGGTCAAATCGGTATCGATCCATCCCGGCAGCACTGCGTTGGCCTGGATGTTGTCGGCGGCCCAGGCCACGGCGCAGGAGCGGGTGAATTGCACGATGCCGCCTTTGCTTGCGGCGTAGGCCGGCGCGAAGCTGGCACCGAAGATCGACATCATCGAGCCGATATTGATGATCTTGCCGCCACCGGCCGCTTTCATGACGGGATAGACCGCCTGCGAGCACAGGAAGGCGCTGGTCAGGTTGGTCTTGATGACGCTGTCCCATTCCTCGAGCGCGAGCGCCTGCGGGGCTTTGCGGATATTGATGCCGGCGTTGTTGACGAGGATGTCGATCCGGCCGAGTTCGCGTACCGTCCGCTCGACCATCGCGGCGACGGCAGCTTTGTCGGTGACGTCGGCAACCACCGAGATCGCCTTGGCGCCGCGCTGCTGAAGCTCGGCGACCGCCTCGTTCGACTTCGCTTCATTGCGCCCGACGATGGCGATCGAGGCGCCTGCTTCCGCAAGCCCGCGCGCCATGCCGAGGCCGATCCCGCCATTGCCGCCGGTGACAATGGCCACCTTGCCGCGGAGGTCGAATGGTCTTGGCGTCATGGGTATGGTCCTCTCGGTGGTCATCGGGACAAGCCCGGCCGCGGCGGTTCCGGTGCGGGTTGATTTTAGCGCTTGCCCTGCCAGATCAGGATCAGGCCGAACGCCGCCAGCGCGGCGCCGTACCCGGCCCACTGAATTTGGCTGATCATGAAGCTCGATTGCGGCCACTTGATCGCACCGGTGCCCTGGCCAATCCACAGCAGCCCGACGGCGAGCGCGAGAAAGCCAACGACCAGAAACAGTTTGCGCATGGGCGTTCCCTGAACGAGATTGGCGCCCGGCGACTGGCGCAACGGCCAGAGTGGCGCGCGCGATCTATCCGCGCAAGAGCCGGGCACTCCGTCTCGATGCGGGCAACGATCTCCTGCGCCAAGAAAAGCGCATCAAGACAAGAAAAAGCCCCGGACAATGCCGGGGCTTTTGCCTGATATCGGAATATTGCGAGGTCGGATCAGTACCTCGCCGGACCGGTCCAGTTGAAGCGGTAGACCAGCGAGGTGCTGACCGTCTGCACCAGCGGCTTGAAGTTGATATCGAAACCTGAGTTCGCGTTCGTACCATCGACAAGGATGTTGACGTTCTTGCTGTCGTAGTAAGCCGCGCGGTATTCGGTCTTCATGAACCAGCCCGGCGCGCTGAGACCGAAGATGTCCAGGTTGTTCTCGACGCCGCCGCCGACGAACCAGCCCTGGGTGCTGAAGCCACCGGTATGCAAGCCGATCGGCCCGGCGGTAATCGGGTTGAACAGGGTCGCGCCATCCCAATTAGAACCGGTATAGCCGGCATTGACGTAGGAGAACACCATCGGTGCTACCAGATAGCCGACGCGAGCACCCGCGGCCCACGTATCTTTCAGCTTTTCGTCGCCAGCGAATCCCGGCCGCCGAAATCGAACCCTTCAGGCTGCCAAACTGGCCATCGCCGAAAATGCCGAACACCCACCTCTGGCTGAGCTGCCAGTCATAACCCGCACCGGCGGTCCCGAACCATCCGTCGCCACCCTCCTTGTTGTTGAAGCAAACAACGCAAGGACCCCCACCAGTCACGCTAACACCGGTATTCGCATCCCAAACGCCACCACCCGCGCCGCCGAAGATGTAGAAGCCGGTCCAGCTCGGGGGGGCCGCGACCACCGCCGGAGCCCTCGAATAGGCGGGAGCGGGGGGCAGGTCGGCCGCAACGGCCGATCCGGTGAACGCTGCCAGTGCGGTCAGAGCGAGTGCAAATTTCTTCATTTCAAATCCTCGACAAGGGGTGCAAGGCACCAAATCCTGAACGCCATTGGTCGCAGTTATATCCGGTTCGGCCCAAAATGCTGTTGCCGGGCAGGCACACCCGCCGGAAAACGGCCGGGGAGGGCTGCTGGAATAGGCCGAAAGGCCAATAACAGGCGCAAATCAGCGCCTCCTGCGGCGAAATGTCCGCCGCGGCCACCACCGGCGAGCTAAACGTCCAGCAGATCCTCGCGGGCGAATTCGGCCTTGTCGGAAATGAACGCAAACCGGGCCTCGGGCTTGGTTCCCATCAGCCGTTCGACGGAATCCGCGGTTCCGTCGCGGTCTTCGGTCAGCAGCACCACGCGCAGCAGGGTGCGCTTGGCCGGGTCCATGGTCGTTTCCTTGAGCTGCGCCGGCATCATTTCGCCAAGCCCCTTGAAGCGGCCGACATCGACCTTGGCATTGGCGTTGAACTCGCTCTTCAGCAGCGCGTCTTTGTGCGCATCGTCGCGGGCGTAGACCGTCTTCGCTCCGTGCGTGAGGCGATAGAGCGGCGGCACCGCGAGGTAGAGATGACCCTGGTCGATCAGCGGTTGCGTCTGCCGATAGAAGAACGTGATCAGCAGGGACGCGATATGCGCGCCGTCGACGTCGGCGTCGGTCATGATGATGATGCGCGAGTAGCGCAGATCCTCTTCGCGGTAGTGTGGGCCGATGCCGCAGCCGATCGCCTGCATCAGATCGGCGAGCTGCGCGTTGGCAGTGAGCTTGTCCTTGGTGGCGGAGGCGACGTTGAGGATCTTGCCGCGCAGCGGCAGGATGGCCTGGGTCTTGCGATCGCGCGCCTGCTTGGCGCTGCCGCCGGCGCTGTCGCCCTCGACGATGAACAGTTCCGAGCCCTCGGACGCGGTGTTGGTGCAATCGGAGAGCTTGCCGGGCAGGCGGAGTTTCTTCACCGCGGTCTTTCGCGAGATCTCTTTCTCGGCGCGGCGGCGCAACCGCTCGTCGGCGCGTTCGGCCACGAATTCCAGAAGTTTGTTGGCCTGGACCGGATTGCCTGACAACCAGTGATCGAACGGGTCCTTGATGGCCTGCTCGACGATGCGCTGCGCCTCGGCGGTCGCGAGCCGATCCTTGGTCTGGCCCTGGAATTCAGGTTCGCGCACGAACACCGAAAGCATGACCGCGGCGCCCACCATGACGTCTTCGGAGACGATGCTGGCGGCGCGCTTGCCCTGGCCAACGCGTTCGGCGTGATCTTTCAGCCCGCGCAGCAGCGCGCTGCGCATGCCCGATTCATGCGTGCCGCCGTCCTGCGTCGGCACGGTGTTGCAATAGGAGGACAGAAAACCATCGGCATCGGCGGTCCACGCCACCGCCCATTCGCAGGTGCCGTGGGCGCCGACGCGTCCGGATTTGCCGGAGAAGATATCCGGATGCACCAGGGTGTCGGTATGAACGGCAGCGGCGAGGTAGTCCTTCAATCCGCCGACAAAGTGAAACTCGGCCTCGGCAGGAACATCATCGACGCCCTTGAGGAGGGCCGGGTCGCAGTGCCAGCAAATCTTGACGCCACCGAACAGATAGGCTTTGGAGCGCGCCATTTTGAACAGGCGCTGCGGCTTGAAGGTAGCCTTGGCTCCGAAAATCTCGGTGTCCGGCTTGAACCGGATACGCGTGCCGCGCCGGTTATTGATCTTGCCGAGATCCTCGAGCTTGCCCTTCGGGTGGCCGCGCTCGAACGCCATGCGATAGAGCTTTTGTCCGCGGGCGACCTCGACCTCGAGCCGGGCCGAGAGGGCATTCACGACGGACACGCCGACGCCATGCAGGCCGCCCGAGGTCTCGTAGACCTTGGAGTCGAATTTGCCGCCGGAGTGCAGCGTGCACATGATGACTTCGAGTGCGGATTTCTTCGGAAATTTCGGATGCGGGTCGACCGGAATGCCGCGTCCGTTGTCGGTGACGGTCAGGAATCCGTCCGTCCCCAATTCGACATCGATGAAGTCTGCGTGTCCGGCCAGGGCCTCGTCCATGGCGTTATCGATGACTTCGGCGAACAGATGATGCAGCGCCTTCTCGTCGGTGCCGCCGATGTACATGCCGGGCCGGCGGCGCACCGGTTCGAGGCCTTCGAGCACCTCGATGTCGCGGGCGGTGTAGCCGGCTTCGGCGCTGGAGGCGCGGGTCGCGACCTTGAGCGGGGCTCGGCCTTTCGGTTCCGCGGCGCCAAACAGATCGTCGGTCGATTTGGTTTTAGTAGCTGATTTCAATGGTTTGGTCATATCTTTTCATGTATTCCGCGCGCGACGGCCGCAGCGAATCGGCTCCCCTGACTATGCCACGGTTGAGCTTAAAAAGTGACGGGCGCACGGCCAGGGAGACGAACTCAACCGCGCGAGGTCCGGAACACGATCACCGCAAACAGAGCCATCGCTGCGACCACGATCAGAGATCCGGCAATCGGCGCGGCTATAAATCGCGGCCCCTCCAGCAGCACGGCGGCAACTCCGGCCGGAAACAGGACCGCTCCGAGGATATGGAGCCAGCCTTGCACTTTGGCCAGCCGCGTGGTTCCGGCGGCCGGAACCAGCCTGTAATAAAGCCCAAACAGGAACAGGAGCATGCCGCCGATCAAGTTGAAATGGGCGTGCGCGGGGGCCAGCAAGAAATCTTGCTGGATGCCCATGACAATGCCAGCCAACATCCCGACCAGCAAAACCACGACACTGACGCGCATCATGAGCGATCCGATCATCGATTTGCCTCCGGTTCGTTTGTTGCAACGGAAGGCGGCAAGGCTCACGCCGTGTTCCCGCCTTTATGACTTGATGTCGAGGATCGCCCCGGCTTACTTGTAGTTCGGCATCGGACCCTTGGAAAGGTTCGACGGCCCAGATCGGGCCGGCAGAAGGGCGTTTCGGAGATGGAAGATTTTGCGCGCGCGCTGGCCGATTTCGTGCGCGACCATCAGGCCTGGGCCGCACCGATCGTTCTGGTGCTGGCGTTCGGTGAATCCCTGGCCTTTATTTCGCTGCTGATTCCGGCTTGGGGCGCGCTGGTCGCGATTGGTGCGCTGATCGGCGCCAGCGGTATCAGCTTCTGGCCGGTCTGGATTGCCGGTGGCATCGGGGCGGCCCTCGGCGATTGGGTCTCCTACTGGTTCGGCTTCAAATACAAGGAACACGTCGCGCAGATGTGGCCGCTCTCGCGCTATCCGGAGATTCTGCCGCGCGGGGAAGCCTTTGTGAAGAACTGGGGCGTGCCGAGCATTTTCATCGGACGATTTTTCGGGCCGCTGCGGGCCTCGGTGCCGCTGGCGGCTGGGATCTTCGAGATGTCGTACTGGCGGTTTCAAATCGCCAATTTCGTCTCGGCACTGGTGTGGTCGGCGGCGCTGCTGTTGTCCGGCGACGTGATCGCGCAGATCGCGGAATGGCTGTGGCGGGTACTTTGAAGCGCCGGCCCGCATGTCACGCATAAGACGCCGGCACCGTCATCCTGATGCCTCCGGCATTCCAATCATCTTGCCAAATATCTTGACGCCAACCGGGAGCGGCCGTATAGCCCCGGCCATGATCAACGCCGCGACCATCGCTATTGCTCGCCGCCGCCGTACCCTTGCGGTATGGGCGGACGTCTGCGTTTAAGACATCAGCCTCTGCCGCCGGATCCGGTCCGCGGCATTTTTCCTCACCAGCAGCGCGATCAGACCCTGGCGGCTCCTACGTCAAGCAGGAGTTTGAGATGTATACGCCTCCGATGTTCAAGCCCGATCGCGCCGCAAGCCTCGCCTTTGCGAAAGCGCGCGGATTCGGCACGGTTTGCGCATGGAACGGCGCGAGGCCGATCGCATCGTCGCTGCCGTTTTTTCTCAGCTACGCGGATGACGGTACGCCGCAGGCGGCACTTCACGTCGCGCGGCACAATCCACTGGTGAAACTGGCCGACGGGGCGGCTTCCTGGCTGCTGGCGGTCAGCGCGGAGGATGCCTATGTTTCGGCGGACTGGTATGCCTCACCCGATCAGGTGCCGACCTGGCTCTATCAGGCGGTGCATCTGACCGGCACCGTGCGGAAGTTTTCCGACGACGAACTCGGTCCGCATCTCGACGCGTTGAGCGCGAAGTTTGAAAGCCGGCTCGCGCCGAAGCCGCCCTGGACCTCGTCGAAGATGACGGCGGGGCGTCTGGTTGCGATGAAAAAGGCGATTGTGGGTCTGGTGATGTCGGTGGATGAGGTTGAGGGCAGCTTCAAGCTGAACCAGCACAAATCCGAGACCGACTATGCGGCGGTGGCAGCGGCGCTTGCCTCGCAGACTGACACGAATGCGCAACAGATCGCGCGTTTAATGCGCGAAACCCGGCCGCAAGCCTTCATACACGAAACGAGCCGGCTCGAAAGGAGCGTGCCATGACCGCTACCGACAGCAATCTTGCCGACAGCCATCAACCGCGGCCGATCGGCGATACCACAAAGCCCACCGTCTTTGTCGATGGCGCAGCTGGAACGACCGGCCTTGGCATTCAAGAACGCCTGCGCCAGCAAAGCGACGTCGTGGTGAAAAGCATTGTGGAGGAAAAGCGCAAGGACGCAGGCGCCAAACGCGCGCTGATGGGGGAGGTGGATCTCGTCATCCTCTGCCTGCCGGACGATGCTGCAAAAGAGACCGTTGGGTTGATCGACGGCATGGGCGCTGCGGCTCCCAAGATTCTTGACGCGTCGACGGCTTTTCGCGTCGCCAGCGACTGGACCTACGGCTTTCCGGAACTGGCGCCGGATCAGGCCGACAAGATCAGGGCAGCGCGGAAAGTCTCCAATCCGGGCTGCTATCCGACTGGCGCGATCGCGTTGCTCCGGCCACTGGTCGATGCCAAAATCTTGCCTGCGGATTATCCCGTCACCATCAATGCGGTGAGCGGCTATTCGGGCGGCGGCAAGTCGATGATCGCAAGCTTCGAAGACGGCTCGGCGCCGGCCTTCGAACTCTACGGCCTCGGCTTCGAGCACAAGCACCTGCCGGAGATGCAGCTTTACTCGAGGCTTACACGCCGGCCCATCTTCGTGCCCTCGGTCGGAAACTTCCGACAGGGCATGCTGGTCTCCGTCCCTCTGCAACTGGACACGCTTCCAGGCAAACCCGGCGGCGCTGAGCTTCATACCGCGCTGGCCAGGCGCTACGCCGGGAGCACCCACGTCGCGGTGATGCCGTTCGAAAGCGCGGCTTCCAGGAGCGGGACGCTCGAGCCCGAGGCGCTCAACGAGACCAACAGGCTCGAGCTCTACGTCTTTGCCAGCGACAAACACCGTCAGGCGGTTCTGGTCGCTCGCCTCGACAATCTTGGCAAAGGCGCCTCGGGTGCTGCGGTACAAAACATGCGGCTGATGTTGGGCCTGGCCGATATCTAACAGCTCTGCTCTTTCTGCAAACGAGGCGGTCGTGGACGAAGAAACCCTTCAATTCTACCGCAGCAACGCCGAGGCCTATGCCAGACGCGAGATAGCGGCGCATACGCGGTTGACGCGGTTTCTCGCGCTGCTCCCTCCGGGGGCAGCCATTCTCGAGCTGGGATGCGGCGCCGGCGCTGCTTCGGCCGAAATGCTGGCGAAAGGTTTCGATGTCCGTCCAACGGATGGATCGCCGGAAATGGCCCGCGAGGCATCGCACCGTCTCGGCCGTCCGGTCGAGACGCTGCTGTTTCATGACCTCGACGAGGTGGAAGCCTATGATGGCGTTTGGGCCAACGCCTGCCTGCTTCACGTTCCCCGGCAGGAGCTGGCGCAAATTCTGGCGCTGATCCGGCGCGCGCTTAGACCCGCCGGCTATTTCTACGCCAGCTACAAGACCGGCGACGCCGACGGCCGCGATACGCTCAATCGCTATTACAACTATCCGTCGCCGGACTGGCTGCGCGCCAACTACGCCAATGCCGGCAACTGGAGTTCACTATCGATCGAGACCGGCGACGTCAGAGGATTCGACGACAAACCGGCCACGATGCTGTTCGTCACGGCCCGAAAGGGGCTCTGAGGACGACCAGAGCGTTTTCCAGCGAAGTGGATACCGGTTCGCGTGAAGAAAACGCGTCAAATAAGGAAGGAGAGCCTCCGTTCCGATTCAATCGGAACGGAAAAGGCTCGAGCCCAACACCAACCGTCAAACCGCCCTGAAGATCGCCACCGCCAGCACGGCCTGCGCCAGGAAGCCGATGGTGAAGGCTATCGTACGGAACACCGGCAGGCCGAGCGTGTAGACGATCAGATGCGCGACGCGCGCCCAGAAATAGACAACGCAAGCCAGAACGGTCCATTGGCTGGAATAATCGATCGCGTTGAGGATCAGCACCAGCGGCGCGAAGATCACGAGGTTCTCGACCGCGTTGTCATGGGCGAACATCAGGCGGTTGGCCCATTCGGCATGGGGCGCGTCGTTGCGTGACGGATTTGCCATCGCACCCGTGAGACCGCGAACCTGACAACGATTGAGGATGTAGGGAATCCAGAGCAGGCCCGTCAAGATGACCGTCAGCGTCAGCCAGAACAATTCGCGCGTCATAGGCACTACCCCCTCAATTCATTCCGAATCCCGTCCCGGCGGGACGACCTGATTATACCCGTACTCGCATCGTTGCGCTACGCGCGAACCCGCACATAGGTGCCCGGGGCGTCTTCGATCGGAGGCAACGCGTCGGAGCCCACGCTGCGCGCGGGTATCTCCTCGGCATCGATGCCGCACAGCCATTCACGCCAGTCGGGCCACCACGATCCCTTGTGTTCCTGCGCGCCCTTGAGCCAGTCCGCCAATGTCACGTCCTTGATATTGTCGTTGGTCCAGAACTGGTACTTGCCGGAGGCAGGCGGATTGACCACGCCGGCGATGTGTCCCGACCCGGACAGCACATATTTCACCGGACCGCCGAAAAACTGCGAGCCGTAAAGCACCGACTCCGCCGGCGCGATATGATCCTCGCGCGTTGCCAGATTGTAGATCGGCACCTTGATCTTCGACAAATCGAGCAGCGTGTTGTCCAGCACCATGCTGCCGGTGGACAGCCGGTTTTCCAGATAGCAGTTGCGCAGGTAATAGGAATGGTTCGCCGCCGGCATTCGGGTCGCGTCCGAATTCCAGTGCAAGAGATCGAAGGCCGACGGCGGCTGTCCCTTCAGATAATTGCTGACGACGTAGGACCAGATCAGATCGTTCGAGCGCAGCATGTTGAAGGCCATCGCCATCTTGCTGCCTTCGAGCACGCCCGCGGCCTTCATGTCGCGCTCAAGTGCCGCGATCTGGTCTTCGTCGACAAACACCATCAGATCGCCGGCATGACTGAAATCGACCTGTGCCGCCAGGAATGTCGCCGATGTCACCCGCACCCGCCGCTTTTCCGCAAGCCAGGCCAGCGTCGAGGCGAGCAGGGTGCCGCCGACGCAGTAGCCCATGGTGTGGACCTTCAATTCGCCGGTCGCCCGTTCGATGACATCCATCGCCGTTAGCGGACCTTCCTTCATGTAGTCTTCGAAGGTTTTGGCGCCGAGGCGCTTGTCCGGGTTGACCCAGGAGATCACGAATACCGTCACCCCCTGATCGACGCACCACTTGATGAAGGATTTTTCCGGCTTGAGGTCGAGGATGTAGAACTTGTTGATCCACGGCGGCACGATCAGAAGCGGTGTCCGCAGCACGTTCTCCGTCGACGGCGCGTACTGGATCAGTTGCATCAGCTCATTCTGGAAAATCACCTTGCCCGGTGTCATCGCCATGTTGACGCCGACATCGAGATTGGAAGGGTCGGACTGGCGGATCCGCAGCGTGCCGTGCCCGGCCTCGATATCTTCCGCCAGCATCTTCATGCCGCGAACCAGATTGTCGCCGCTGGAGGCGAGCGTCGTGCGCAGGACCTCCGGATTGGTGAGCACGAAATTCGACGGCGCCAGCGCGTTGGTGATCTGCAATATGTAGAATTCCGCCTTCTTGCGGGTGTGCGGATCGAGGCCTTCGGCGTTGCGCACCAAATCCTGCGCCCATTGGGTGGTGAGCAGGTAAAGCTGCATCACAAAATCAAAGAACTGGTTCGATCGCCATTCCGGATCGCTGAAGCGTTTGTCGCGCGGCGATGGCTCGATCGCCGGCGATACCTGTTCGCCGGCCAGGCGGCGCACCGACGAGCCCCACAAATCGAGATAGGCCTTGCCCAGCTTCATCTGCAGTTCGGCCGCGCGGGTTTTGTCCGACAGCCAATAATCCGCAACCGTGGTGAACGTCTTGATCACCTCGCCGAGTTCGTTCGGCGGCTTGTCCTTGGGTTCGCCCTGCTGGCGCGGCTTGAGATAGGCGGCCAGCGCCTGGCCGCCGCTCTCCATCGCCCGCGCGAGGTTCATCGCGAAGGCTTCCGGGTCGAATTTTTGCGCAGTGCTGCTTTCAGTTGAAGCGTCGTTCATGTCAGGACACTACAGGTTCATTTTGGTTTCGTCACCGCGCAGATCGACGACGGCAGGTTCGACGTTAACCCCGATTTCGGATGTGTTGCGGTGCGACAAAATCTTGGTTCTGTCACATTGAGGCCCTAACGCTCCAGTTTGTTGTTCAGGCTTCAATCGTTTTGGGCGATACTGGTTTCAGCGCTGCCAAGATAACCGCCAAGACACATGATGAAATAAAAGTCAGGCGGCTGCGAAGCGCACCTTGGCGAAGTGGGGACTTCCGGACGTATGTCGGTGGATCGAACAAAGACGCTCGTTGCTGCGGGAGCGCTGGTGCTTTCGGCGCTGGCGCTTGGCGGCTGCTCGATACCGATCGCGGATTTGCCATCGGTCGGAACGACGGCAGACGCCCCTGGGAAACAAGCCGACCCCTACCTTCCGGTTGAGGATTTGCCTCCCGGTCGCGATCAGCCCACGATAGCACCGGCCGATCGGGACAAGATGAAAGCCGAACTGCTGGCCGCGCGGGACCGCCAGGCATCCACGACCGCCGCCAAAGACGCCGCCGCCAAGGACACCACAACGAAGTGTCGGACGACGGCGGATACTGGCGCAGCCGGACGTCCGTGCTAAAAGAACCTCAATTCAACTGCAAATCAGGATCAAGACATCGATTTTGCCCCTGAATTCGTTCTAAATCCTTGATTGAGCGCGATTTCTGGACCAGACGATTTCCGTTTCGCCGCAACAGGTATCGGCGATTCTGCCTGTGCCGGTTGCCGGAGTGAGGACCCATGGAAGAGTTTTACCGCATACGCCGTCTGCCGCCTTACGTGTTCGAACAGGTCAACCGGGCCAAGGCGGCTGCGCGCAATGCCGGCGCCGACATCATCGACCTCGGCATGGGCAATCCGGATTTGCCGACGCCGCCCCATGTCATCGAAAAACTGAAGGAAACGCTGGGCAAGCCACGCACCGACCGCTACTCCGCGTCGCGCGGCATTACCGGCCTGCGCAAGGCGCAGGCCGCCTATTACGCCAGGCGCTTTGGCGTGAAGCTCAATCCGGAGACCCAGATCGTCGCAACGCTGGGCTCGAAGGAAGGCTTTGCCAATGTCGCGCAAGCGATCACCGCGCCCGGCGACGTGGTGCTGTGTCCCAATCCGAGCTATCCGATTCACGCCTTTGGATTTCTCATGGCCGGCGGCGTCATTCGTTCGGTACCCTCCGAACCGACGCCGCAATTCTTCGAAGCGGTCGAGCGCGCGATCGTCCATTCGATCCCGAAGCCGCTCGCGATCGTCGTCTGCTATCCCTCCAATCCGACCGCCTATGTCGCGAGCCTGGATTTCTACCGGGATCTGGTGGCGTTCGCGAAGAAGCACGAGATCTTCATCCTGTCGGATCTGGCCTACGCGGAAGTCTATTTCGACGACAATAATCCGCCGCCTTCGGTGCTGCAGGTTCCCGGCGCGATCGATGTCACCGTCGAATTCACCTCGATGTCGAAGACGTTTTCGATGGCCGGCTGGCGCATGGGATTTGCTGTCGGCAACGACCGCATCATCGCCGCTCTGGCGCGGGTCAAGTCCTATCTCGATTATGGTGCGTTCACGCCGATCCAGGTTGCCGCGACCGCCGCGCTGAACGGCCCGGAGGATTGCATCCGCGAGATGCGCGACACCTACCGCAAGCGCAGGGACGCGCTGGTGGAGTCGTTCGGCCGGGCGGGGTGGGAGATTCCGCCGCCGGAGGCCTCGATGTTCGCATGGGCGCCGTTGCCTGAAGCCTTCCGCGGCGTCGGCAGCATGCAGTTTGCGACCCTGATGGTCGAGAAATCCGGGGTCGTCGTTTCACCGGGGGTTGCCTTTGGCGAGCACGGCGAGGGCTATGTCCGCATCGCCATGGTGGAAAACGAGCAACGGATCCGCCAGGCTGCGCGCGGGGTGCGCCGCTTCCTTGAAAGCGGCATTGAAACGTTGCACAACGTGGTTCCTCTCGCCAACCGGCGCTAGGCATGATCCCGCAAAGCCTGTCGCCTGTGGATGGTGACGATTTTCGGATCACGTCTGGTTTTGGTCTCTCCGGCAGGTTTTTTTCGTCATGGTCGCACCCCTGAAAGTGGGTATCGCGGGGCTCGGCACGGTTGGCGCTGAGGTTGTCCGCCTCATCGAAGAGCAGGGCAGGGCATTGTCACTGCGCTGCGGACGCGGCGTGCGCGTCGTCGCCGTCACCGCGCGTTCCAAGGTGAAAAAACGCGGTCTCGATCTGCGCGGCATTGCCTGGGCCAGGAATGCGCTGGCTCTGGCCAACGATCCCGGCATCGACTGCTTCGTCGAATTGATGGGCGGGTCCGGCGATCCTGCGCTGTCGGCGATCGAGGCGAGCCCTGAAATCCGGCAAATCGGTCGTGACCGCCAACAAGGCGCTAATCGCCAAACATGGGCTGCGATTGGCCAGGTCGGCCGAGAAGCACGGCACCGCGCTGAATTTCGAGGCGGCGGTCGGGGCTGCGATCCCCGTCATCAAGACCCTGCGCGAAGGTCTTGCGGGCACCACTATCGACCGCGTCTACGGCATCCTCAACGGCACCTGCAATTACATCCTGACCCGGATGGAGCAGGAAGGATTGTCATTCGCCGAATGTCTGAAGGACGCGCAGCGGCTGGGTTACGCCGAGGCCAACCCGTCGTTCGACGTCGATGGCCATGACACCGCGCAGAAGCTTGCCATTCTGGCCAGCCTCGCCTTCGGCACCAAGGTGGCGCAGAGCGCGGTCTATGTGGAGGGCATTTCTTCGATCGCGCCGGAAGACCTGCGCGCGGCCGAAGAACTTGGGTATCGGGTCAAGCTGCTCGGGGTCGCAGTGCGGACCGCCAAGGGCATCGAACAGCGGGTGCATCCGACCATGGTGCCGAAATCCTCCTCGATCGCGCAGGTGATGGGTGTTACCAACGCGGTGACAATCGACGGCGAGGGCATCCCTCCGATCACGCTGGTGGGGCCCGGCGCCGGCGGAGCGGCGACCGCGTCCGCGGTGGTCGCCGACATCGCCGACGTTGCACGTGGCATCCGTGCCAAGCCGTTCGGGCGTCCTGTGGATCGGTTGCGCGCGACCACGAAGGCGCCGATGGAGCGTCACGAAGGCGGCTATTATATCCGCCTGATGGCGCGCGATCTGGCGGGTACCGCTGCGACGATCGCCACCCGGCTTGCCGAGCAGAAAATTTCCATTGAATCGATCGTGCAGCGCCATGCCGATGGCGTCGACGCCACGGGTGCGACGCGGAAGGCTTCACCGGTGCCGGTCATTCTGATTACTTATGCGACCAGCGAGGACGCGGTATATCGCGCCCTGCAGGCGGTGCAGCGCGACAAGGTGATCAGCGGCCGGCCGCAGGTGATACGGATCGAAAAAAACTAGCGCGCGTTGCGAACGAACGATGCGTTGAACGATTATACGCGGGCCGAAAGACCCACTTTGGAATTTCAAGGAGTGCAGTGATGTCGACCCATATTTCCGTGCCGCCGCAGCTGTTGCTGGAGCGTATTCTCACCCTCGAAATCGTGCGGGTGACCGAGCGCGCTGCGGTGTCAGCGGCGCGGTTGCGCGGCCACGGCAACGAGAAGGCCGCCGACCAGGCCGCGGTCGATGCGATGCGCCGCGAACTCAACAAGTTGCCGATCGAAGGCACCGTGGTGATCGGCGAGGGCGAACGCGACGAGGCGCCGATGCTGTTCATCGGCGAAAAGGTTGGTTTGAATGCCGGCCCGCAGGTCGATATCGCGGTCGACCCGCTGGAGGGCACCACGCTGTGCGCCAAGAACATGCCGGGCGCGATCGCGACCATGGCGATGGCCGATGGCGGCACGCTGCTGCACGCGCCCGACGTCTACATGCAGAAGATCGCGGTCGGTCCGGGTTATGCCAAAGGCGTGGTCGAACTCGACGCATCGCCGGCCGACAATGTTCGTCGTCTCGCCAAGGCCAAGGGCGTCGATTCCTCGGCGATCACGGTGCTGGTGCTGGACCGCCCCCGTCACGCCGAAATTATCTCCGGCGTACGCAGCACGGGCGCGGCCGTTCGCCTGATCACCGACGGCGATGTGGCGGGCGTGATCCACTGCGCCGATCCGGAAAATACCGGCGTCGACATGTACATCGGCACCGGCGGCGCGCCGGAGGGCGTGCTGGCAGCAGCGGCTCTGCGCTGCATCGGCGGCCAGATGCAGTGCCGGCTCATTCTGGACACCGAGGAAAAACGCGAACGCGCCCGCAAGATGGGCGTCAAGGATCCGCGCTTCATCTATGGCATCGAGGACATGGCGAAGGGCGACTGCCTGTTCGCGGCGACCGGCGTGACCGATGGATCGCTGCTCTCCGGCGTCAAGTTCCGCAAGGATGTGATCCAGACCGAAACCGTGGTGATGCGCTCGGTCACCGGCACCGTGCGCTACATCAAGGCCGAACACCGGCAGCTCGAAAAATTTCACCTCGATTAAGGGCGCGCCGATGGCTGACAAGATCGTCATCCGGCCCGTCGGCACGGACGAACGCGCGGCGTGGGAGCCGCTGTGGGACGGCTATATCGCCTTCTACAAGGCGACGCTGGAGCCGGGCGCCAGCGATGTCGCGTGGCAGCGGTTTCACGATCCGAACGAGCCGATGTTCCTGCTTGGCGCCTATGTCGACGGCAAGCTGACCGGCATCGTCCAGTACCTGTTCCACCGCTCGACCTGGTCGCCTGGCAATTACTGTTATCTGCAGGACCTGTTCGTCACCGAGGGCGCGCGCGGCCTCGGCCTCGGGCGGGCGTTGATCGAGGCGGTCTACGAGAAAGCGAAAGCGGCCGGCGCCAACCGGGTGCACTGGCTGACCCACACCACCAATGCGCAGGCGCGGTTTCTCTACGATCAGGTCGCCGAGAACCTCGGTTTCATCCAGTACAGCAAGACACTCTAACGGTCGTCATTCCGGGATGCGCCACTTGGCGCAGGCCCGGAATCCATATTCCCTGCAGGGGTTATAGATTCCGGGCTCTCGCTTCGCTCGCCCTCAGTGACAAGCGCAATGCGCTTGCGCGGGGAATGACAGCAAAAACACTAAAGGGAGTGCGACCATGTCCGACGTATCCGGCGTAAAGGCCCTGGTGTTCGACGTGTTCGGCACCGTGGTCGACTGGCGCTCCAGCCTGATCGCGGATTTCACCCAATGGGGTGCTACCCGGGGCATCAACGCCGACTGGACCGCGCTGGTCGACGGCTGGCGCGGCGCGTATGTCGCATCGATGGACGACGTCCGGAAGCATCCGGAGCGCGGCTACGTGATACTGGACCAGCTGCACCGGCGGTCGCTGGAAAAGCTGGTGGCGCAATTTTCGATTCAAGGGTTGAACGAAGCCGACCTGCACCACCTCACCATGGGCTGGCATCGGCTGCATGCCTGGCCGGACAGCGTCGCCGGCCTGACCCGGCTGAAGCAGAAATACATCATCGGACCGCTTTCCAACGGCAATGTTGCGCTATTGACCAACATGGCGAAATTCGCAGGCCTGCCGTGGGACCTGGTGCTGTCGGCGGAACTGTTCGAACATTACAAGCCTGATCCGGAAACCTATCTTGGCGCCGCGCGCCTGCTTGGCCTCGCGCCGCAACAGGTGATGATGGTGGCCGCGCACAATGGCGATCTCAAAGCCGCCCAGCAATTGGGATTGAAGACCGCCTTCGTCGCGCGCCCGACCGAATACGGCCCGCTGCAAAAACACGATTTCGAGGCGACCGGTGACTGGGATATCGTCGCCAAGGACTTTGGTGGGGTCGCAGACCGGATGGGATGTTAGGCCGGCTTATTGTATTGGCTCCGGCCCGTCGTCGCGGCAAGCCATGCCAAACCAATGCCTCAGCCGGCAAATCGGACAACCGCACTTCCGGGATTACCCCCGACGTGGCGTGGCATTCCAAAATTGACCAAATGACCCCGACCGTTTTTGACACCCAACAGAAGTTGATGCCGGGCACGCAAATCTGAAACGGTCCTGGCCTGATTTGGTGTGTGACGTCTATCACTGTGGGAATGAACGGCACCGGGTATTCCTGCGATCAACCATCTCCTTCTCAATCAACCAATAACCGTACCTATTAGAAATTGGAGAGAAACGATGACGACGAACCCAAATGTTGCGAACATGTCTGCGTTGAGCGGTGCAGCATTAAGCGATGCCGAACTGGACTTGGTAGTCGGTGCCGGGTGGGGGAACAACTGGAGCTATGATGGTAAAGCTTCGGCTCCTCCCACGCCTGACCAGTGGAAGGCCTGGGGCCAGCAACTTGCTGAGGCCTATCAGGCAAACCACGTAACTCACTTGGGCAGCCCGCTAGCCAAGTGACTGATGTGCTCCGCACGCGGCGAACGCGGCATCGCGAAGGCCAGGGCCCGGACATGCCCATGGAAGTGGCCAGCAGCGGGACGGCCGACTTGGATCAACTGGTGATGTTTCTGTTGGATGCGACCAGGCCGGCCTCGGCGCCAGCCAAGTTTGAGTGAGGGACACGTCGCCTTGTGGCAGATCGCGCCAAATTCATTGCTGGACAGCAACCGCGTCGCTTTAGGAGCAGATTCTGCTCAAAGGAGATGTCGACATGAACAGGTGGAACGTCACCCTTTTTCTTGTGAGCGCGGCGGCGCTCGCCGTGGGCCTGCCCGTCGATATGTCGGCCCAGGCGGCCGCAGACCTCACAGTCCAACTCAGCCGCGTCGGTGCTCGGCCGGTGTTCACCGGGACCAAGATCAAATTCGCGGTTGATATCTTCAATCATGGCAACACCGACGCCGATAACGTCTCCGTCGTTACCAAGCTGCCGCCAGCGTGGTCGTTCGTGCAGGCCGGGCAATCAGGGTGCACGATAGGCATCACTCCTATTCCCGTTCCTCATCTCGGAGCGGGAGATGCGGCCGAACAGGCATCGTGCGCCGTCGGCATTGTTCCTGCTCGCGAATCCAAGAAACTTATCTTCCTTGTGAAGGTGCCAACGGTCCTGACCGAGTGGCTTTCTCATCGCGCCGTCGAGTCGCTGACCTTCACCTCGACTGCGGTTGTGGATCCCGACAACGTCGTCACGGAATTGAATGAACAGAACAACGTCTCAACCCTGGAGACCACCGTGCAAACCGGTGCCGAACTTGTCCCCGAGTGGACTGGCTTGATTACCGCGGCGATAGGACTGGACCTCCTCTATCACGCGCGCGTGCGCAATGCCGGCGATCGGGAGGCGACGAATGTATCGGTGCGGGTTGATATTCCGGGCTTGATGCAGATTGTTCACGTCGGTGACGGAAACATGCAGTGTCCACCGCCGACCATCGACCCGCAGTCCGGGAATCCCCGGTTGGATTGTATTGCCCCTGTTATTGGACCGGGTAGCGAGGCGACCACCATTATCACGGTGCGCCTTAATCCGCTGATGCGCGACGGCTCTTCCGTACAGTTGATGATCACGGCCGATCCCGCAAATTCGGTGCCAGAACGCGACGAAACGAACAACTACGCGCCGCTGCTCGTGACAGTGCTGGCGCCGGCCGATCTTCAGTTGTCCGGCACCACACAGGTAATTGACGATTTGCCCAATTTGCCATTTTTCCCGCCAAGTGCGGATCCTTTTACAGGCCAAACGATCGTTAACCTGACCCTGTCGATCCATAATGCAGGGCCAGCGGCGTCGGCGGCAACGGCCGTCAACGTGGATTGGGCGGCGGTGTTCTCGGATCAGGATTCCCTTTGTCCGGCGGGAACGTTCTTGAACGGCGACTCTTGCGCGCTGGCCCAGCCGCCAAACCCACTTTGCTTCCGGACGGCTGTCGTGCCAACGCTGCGAGCGGGGGAGACGACCACAATTCACTGTCGGGCAATCAAGCCTTGGCAACTAAGCCTGAGTCACTTGGTGGAGTTTGGCAGCGTGACACTCGATCCCAACAACGTGGTGCGAGATCCCAATCGCAATAACAACCATATGCTGATCCCGCACTGAGGATCCTTAAATCAAGGGAGAAGCACTCGGCGAAGGTTATGTTTGCCATATTCCAGAGATAGCGCGATGTCCGACTTAAGGTCTGCAATGCGCGTCAAAGCGGACGTAGCGCCGCGGTCGTGGCGACTTCCGAGTTGGCACATAGCGTCTGTTAATGCAGCGCGGCGACAATATCTGCGAGCGAGAAACAGGCTTCACTTGCGGCGCGACGGCGAGAGGCGCACTGGTCCGGGAAAGCGCGTCAGGATGGCAGCGCCAACCGCACTGGCCCCAACTCGGATCAGGGTATCGGTGATGTCGATCGGCGTCATGCAAGCGTTTGGCAATCAATGGCCCGCCAAGCAGGCGCGATACGCACCCTGACAGCGGTCATTGGCAGGTGGCGGAACGTATTGCTGCCCGTTTGGGCCATGCTGAGCGCTGGCTTGCAGACAAACGGTGCGTTCGTGGTAGCACGTTGTCGGAGGGCGCCGCTGCGCTTCGGCGGCGGTTGGCAAAAGAACCTGTAACGCGCCGATCATTGCCATGGTACCGATGGCAAGAGCGATGGTCCGGATAAGCATCGTCTGTTCCTTTCAACTCGCATGCGTAAGTCGGCAAGGAAAACCGTAACGACATTTCGGGGCCATGGGCGTTGATCCAAATCAAGACGCGCTGCAACGCAAGAGTCTCTTCTTGCCACCAACCGGTGGTCGGAGGGCGGGCAGAGCAGGTCCGCTCTGCCCGAGTATTCCTGACGCTCCGCACGGAATTGCGGTGAGAGTGCACTTAACTGGTATGCTGCTCGCACGAGCACGCCAGGTTAATTTTAATTGCACTGTCACCGCGTACAGCGGGATTGATTTGCATTCCGACAACAGCGTTGTGGCGATCATCGAAGATGCCGATCGCGTTGTTATTGACGACGCACTTGCGCATTACCGCACAAAAGCATCGCCAGTGCTGCCAGTTGGGCCAGGAATGCGGACACTTGGCATACGGCACGTAGATTGCCCCAATACCAGAATCCCTCGAAGGCACGTTGCAGAGCCGTCGGCTCGCTCAAGCTTCTGATACTAAGCATGATCGGTGCGGCTTTGATCGTAAGGACCAGCCCGCCCATCGCGAATAGTACTGCGACATACATCGGAACGGTTGCCGCTTGAGGAGCGGTTCGGTCAAAATGAAACATGATCGCTGCGGCGAACGTCAATGCGGCTCCGCCAATCGCTTCGATCGGATAGAGGACGAGGCCATTGCCGAGATCGGCGTGCCGGCTGAACTCGGCCCAGGAGATCGCGCCGACCTGCTGCCACGCTGGCATGGCGACAAATGCCCGATCAATATTGCCTCCTGCCAAGAGACCTGAGATCAAGATCGCGAGTATCAGGAGAGCGCGCATTGTTGCTGATGCCATGCGTTCCACCCAATGCAGTAGATGGCCAGCGTAGGGCCGTGCGGGCGATACGCGCAACGACTATCACCGCATATGGGATGCTTCAAACGGTTAAATCTTAGTCCGCGTTGGTGATTTTTTCACGAAGTCCTGGCTTGAAATACCAGGAAATATTGCCTCGGCAGAAATAGATGGGTGGCAACAAGTGTATAGCCGGCGGCTTCCAGTTCTGAGGTTACTACTTCCGGCGGGATGCGGTGCTGAGGCGGCGGCCCCTCCGGCGAGTCCGCCTTGAAATCCACGATGGCAAGCCGTCCATTAGGCCGCAACGACGCTTTCAATTTGGAAAAGTAAGCAATGCGGCTGTCGATGTGGTGGTACGTGTCGACAACAAGAACGAGGTCCACTGGCTCGGGAAGATTGGCGCTCTCGGCGCTCGCCAGTATAGGAACCAACACGCTCAGATTTTCATGGTGCGCACGCTCACGAAGGTAACGGAGCATTTCCGGTTCGATATCGACGGCAAATAGCTTTCCTTCGGGTACGAGCTTGGCGATCCGGATGCTGAAATATCCGGTGCCCGCACCTAGATCGGCTGCACGGTCTGTTCGCTGCAGGTGAAGGGCATTCAAGACATCGTCGGGTTTTTGCCAGGCATCGCGCGCGGGGTCGTCAAATGCCTTGGCCCATTTCTCGGCATCGTGAAAGGAGTGTTGATAGCCTTGGCCGTGCTTGTCATGAGTTTGCGGATCAGGAGTTGTTTGCGCGAACAAAGCACCCAGCCCTGCGCCGGCAATAACAAGCAAAAAGGCAACAGAAATCGACATCGTTCCACTGCGCATCAGGCACCTTTGTCAGTTGGCATTTTGGGTAAAAATCGAACCCTGTGCTTTGACCTAGATCATACCAAGAAACCTGACTTCCGCGGATTAGAGATGTCGCCTTTTTTGGCACACTGCGTCAGTTATTGCGGCGCGGCGACATGTCCGGAGTTTGGGGAAGCGGCTCACAGCCGAAGTGACGTGCCGCCTTTTGGACCCAACTCGGACATCGGCACTAAATAGCGGATCCACGCGAGCTGGATAGCTCAGACGCTGGGTTTTGATATGCCGTCCCTTGGCTCGGGCGCATGAAGGAGAGCCCGTTATTGACCGTTTCGACATCAAGACCTGCGGCCGCCGCGAACGAGCTGGCGATGGAATCCAGTTCGTGCCGCGAAATCACATCTTCGATTCCAACGAAGCCGTTTGGCGCGCGCTCTTCTACCAGTTGCATGGCGGCCTCCGGCCCAAAGCTGCGATTGCGCAGGGTTATGTCGTTCACGACTGGCCGGCGTGTCGCGTCGTAGTGCTGCAGCGCCTCGACTGGATTCGAAATTGCGATCAGCGCGGCTGTAAGCAACCGTGCGTCTAGGATCGCCTGGGAGCCGGCTTGGCTGCCGATTGGTTGCATCGGATGAGCTGCATCGCCGATCAAGGCGACGCGGCCGCACGTCCATGTCGAAACGGGGTCGCGGTCCACCAGCGGAAATTCATAGATATCCTGCGATTGCTCGATCAGTGCCGGCAGGTCGAGCCAGGGAAATCGCCAGCCGCCGAACGCCGCGAGAACCTTATCGGTTGCGACACGTCGGTTCCAGTCCTCGCGCGGCGGCGCCGCCTCGGTCGCTGTCATCTGGCAAATCCAGTTGGTGAGTAGTTTGCCTCCCGTCGCTCCGGCGACAGGATAGGCGATGATCCGCTGGTGGAAATGTCCGGCGATCACCATCGTGCGGCCGTCCAGGAAAGCGTCGGCCTCGACGGCGGCACGCCATAAGAGCTGCTTCGCAAAGCAGGGGCTGCCTTCGGCCGGATAAAGTTGGCGTCGGACCGCGGAATGGATGCCGTCGGCGCCGATCAGGACATCCGCTTCGTCAACGACTTCCGCTCCGGATTCGCGGTCATGGAAGCGGCCCCGGACCCTTCCGTCAATTTGCTCGAACGCGGTGAAGGTCAGTCCGCTACGGAAATGATTATGGCCGATGCGTTCGCGGACAGCGCTCAGCAGCAGCAACTGCAGACTTCCGCGATGGATCGAATATTGCGGCCATCGATAACCGGCCACCAATCCCCTGGGCTCGCTGCGGATCAGCTGTCCGAACTTGTTGTACAGGTTCAACCGTTGCGTGGCGATGCCGGTTTCGGCGAGGGCGTCGCCGAGCCCGAGCTCGACGAGTTCGCGCACGGCGGCCGGTTGCAGATTGATGCCGACCCCGAGCGGCAAGAGATCGCGCACCGCTTCATAGACCCGGACGTTGAAGCCGGCCTGATGCAGGCTGAGCGCAAGGCTCAGCCCGCCGATGCCGCCTCCGACAATAATGATTTCCATCTTCTTCATTTTGCCGCGACGCGGGGATCCCTGACGTTGCTGAAAGTCACGAACTCGACGTTGCGCAGTTCGCCATCCACCTTCTCGACTTTCCGGATGTAGATGTTGTGGACGACCTCGCCGGTTTCGCGGTCGATCGACATCGGGCCGCGCGGGCTCTCCCATGCGGTGCCTTTCATGGCCGAGATCAGCGCCTTGCCGTCCGTCGCGCCGCCAGTCTTTTTCACCGCCTCATAGATGAGGTGCATGCCGTCGTAGCCGCTCGCCGCCATGAAGTTGGCGCGAACGTGGTTCTCCTTCTGGTATTCGCCGGCGAAGGCCTTGTTCATCGCGGATGGATGCGCGGCCGAGTAGAAATGGGCGGTCACGGCGCCAAGCATGGCGTCACCCATGTTCGACAGGGCTTCGTCGTCGGTCAGGTCGCCGGGCCCGATCAGCTGGATGCCGGCCTTGTCGAGGCCGCGCTCGACGAATTGCTTGGCGAAGGTGGCGGCTTGGCCCGATGGAATAAACACGAATACGGCTTGCGGCGCCGCATCCCGGACCCTTTGCAGGAACGGCGCGAAGTCGGGGTTTTTAAGCGGGACGCGGATGGCTTCCGCGAGCTGGCCGCCGGCGGCCTTGAAGTTGTTGGTGAAGGTCCCTTCCGCCTCCAGTCCCGGCGCAAATTCCGTCACCAGGGTCACCGCCTTATTGAGACCGTTTCGGATCGCCCAGTCCGCCATGATCGCGGATGACTGGGCCAGCGTGCCGCTGGCCCGGACGAAGTAGGGCGATTTTTCAACCACGGCGGTCGTGCTCGAGATCATGATGACGGCCGGCTTCTGCGCCTCGGTGAGGAGCGGCGCGCTCGGCAGCAAATCCGCCGTCAGGCCGCCGCCGATGATGTCGACCTTTTCGTTGACGATGAGTTCCTGGATAAGCCGCTTTCCGGTCTCGCCGGACGAAGCGTCGTCCTTGACAATCAATTCGATCCGCTTGCCGGCCACGGTGTCGCCATGCTGCTTGATGTAGAGCCGGGCGCCGGCGACCACCTGCTGGCCGGCACTCGCCAGCGTCCCGGTCATCGGCATGACCATGCCGATCTTGACCGCATTCTGCGCGTTTGCGCCGCTCGCGGCAGCAGCGGTCATGCCGAGTATTGCAACGGTTCGGGAGATACATCTGCTCAACATGGCCGTTCTCCGTCTGGGTTGTCGGGCTGTTTCGCGGCGCGGATATGCTCAAATGGGCGTTGGGTTGAAATACAGTTGTATTATTGCCGCTACCGGCTGTAGTTTGGAAGTTCGATTTTTCGGCATACCCGTAGCCTGCAGACTAAGGGTCGAAAATGGACTGGTCAGACCGCATCGGCCGTCGCGTCCGGTTGCGCGACCTTCACATCGTGCTCGCGGTGGCGGAATCCGGCAGCATGGCGAAGGCGTCCGCGAGGCTCGCCATCTCGCATCCCGTTGTTTCCAAGGCGATTTCCGAGCTGGAGCAGACCTTGGGCGTCAGCCTGTTCGACCGCAGTTCCCGGGGAGTCGAGCCTACGCCGTATGGAAGGGCTTTGCTCGAGGCGGCGGTCAACGTGTTCGACGAGATGCGCCAGGGGTTCAAGCGCATCGAGTTTCTCTCCGACCCGACGTCGGGTGAACTCACCGTCGGCTGTCCCGAAATCATCCTGGCCGGTGTGCTGCCCGCGATCACGGAGCATTTTCTGAAGCAACATCCCCGCGTGCAGCTAAGGGTTATTCACGCCGATACGGCGCTGATGCAATTTGACCAGTTGCGCAAGCACAACGTCGAACTCCTGATCGGGCGGATGCCGCGGCCGTTCGTCGAGGAATATCTTGTCTCGGAGCCGTTGTTCGACGAGCCCTTTGCCGCGGTGGCAGGGAAGGACAGCCCATGGGCGCGGCGTCGTCTGATTGAGCTGGCCGAGCTTGCTGATGAAGCGTGGGTGCTGCCGCCCCCCGACAGTGTCCCCGGGGTACTTATCGCCGAGATTTTTCGTGAGCATGGCCTGAAGCGGCCGCGCGCCGGCATCCTCACACTGTCGGTTCAATTGACGACAACGATGATTGCTACCGGGAAGTTTGTCGGAATACTGCCGGGTTCGGTGGCGCGGTTTAGTGCCAAGCGCGCAGGGCTCAAGATATTGCCGCTCAAGGTGCCGACCGTACTGGGCTCGGTCGATGTCATCACCGTCAAGAACCGCACACCCAGTCCGCTCGCCCAGCAGTTCATCCGCTCGGCGCGTGCGGTCGCAAAATCAATCTCGGATTCGAAATAGTGATGTCCGCATGTGGCACATAGCGTCAGTTATTGCGGCGCGGCGACATGTCCGGAGTTGGGTGCAGACCGGAAGCGTCACTTCGGCCGTGAGCCGGTCTCCCGCGAGGGGCGCCATTCGCGAACCCGTTGCGCTGATCTGCCGTGCGCGCTCAGCGTGATTTGTTGAACTGGATCAACTTGATGCTACCAGTCCAGTCCCCCATTGCAGAAATATTCCCGTTCCCATTTGGCCCAAATCACTTCATATCGCCAGCATCCCGGCCCAACACAGAGGGGCGTTTCGCGATCGTCACGAACGTAGGGCAGGGGATGCGATGGACGCGGCATGTCAAAGACGAATGACGTTGCTTGCGGACGGCGAAGTCGTGTGGTCCTGACGCCCCGACGCTGGCGTCAAGTTCTCGAGAAGCAAGCTTCTTGGGGGCGACGGTGGCAAAAAAGCCCGGTCACCGGGGAGAGTACGAAATAAGCTGTTAAAACCATCGCGTGCGGGAATGCCGGGCGATCCCGGTGCGACCGTGGTGACTAACGCGCGTGCTTACTACCACTACACGCGCGGCTGCGGGTGCAACGGGCACCCGGCATTCCCCACGCCCTCTTTGGGCGAAGGAGTCACGCACAACTCGGGCGCATCGCGCCGCGAGATCGCGGAGTCATATCTCGCTGTAATTGCGAGCGAAGCGAAGCAATCCATCAAGCAGGAAAGCAAGGATGGATTGCTTCGTCGCTTCGCTCCTCGCAATGACGGCCTGATCTCTGAATTGCTTCGAATTGCTTCGCGGAGCCTGTCATCGGGCGCGCATTCGCGCGACCCGTTGGCTCGCAATGCCGGGAATTGGGTTCTTTCTTCCTTGATCCATCGCACGCGCCGGACTACGCCTTTGGTTGACCACCCGACGGATCGATTGCCTATTTTTTGAAAGCATCATGACGCTTCCTGCCTCCGCATTGCCTGACGCGCCGCCGGCGTTTCTTGGCGTGTCGCATTCGGCGACCGGCAAGCTGTGGCGCGACCGGCTCGATGCCCGTGGCGCTGCCCGCGCGCTGGCGATTTCGCAACGCTATCAACTGCCGGAAA
Organism: uncultured Pseudomonadota bacterium; assembly: GCA_963727225.1. Lineage (GTDB taxonomy): Bacteria > Pseudomonadota > Alphaproteobacteria > Rhizobiales > Xanthobacteraceae > Bradyrhizobium. The sequence continues at coordinate 128,698 of CAVSFN010000021.1, forward strand.
TGCTGGCGCGGCTTTTGGCCGGGCGCGATGTCGCGATCGACGCGGTCGAGGATTTTCTCGATCCGACCATCCGCAAACTGATGCCCGATCCCTACACCGTGACGCAGATGGAAACCGCGGCCAAGCGCATCGCCGATGCGGCGTCGCGCCGCGAGCGCGTCGCGATCTTCGGCGATTACGATGTCGATGGCGCAACCTCGGCAGCGCTGCTGGCTTGGCATCTGCGCCATTGCGGGCTCGATCCGCTGATTCATATTCCGGACCGGATTTTCGAAGGCTACGGCCCAAATGTCGAGGCCGTGCGTATGCTGGCGGACAAGGGCGCCACGCTGCTGGTGACGGTGGATTGCGGTACCACCAGCCTTGAGCCGCTCGCCGAAGCACGGCGTCTGGGCATGTCGGTGGTCGTCATCGATCACCATCAATGCGGCGATGAGCTGCCGGATGTCGACGCGCTGGTCAATCCGAACCGGCCTGACGATCTTTCCGGTCTGGGGAATCTGGCTGCTGTTGGACTCGTGCTGGTCACGCTGGTGGCGGTCAACCGGGAACTGCGCGCGCGGGGATTCTGGACCGCCGAGATGCCGGAGCCGGATCTGCTGGGCATGTTGCATCATGTCGCGCTCGGCACCGTCGCCGACGTGGCACCCCTGGTCGGACTCAATCGCGCCTTCGTTGCCAAAGGCCTGATCGCGATGCGCCGGCGCGATCATGTCGGCCATACCGCGCTGATGGATGTGTCGCGGCTGAACGGTCCGCCGGAGGCCTGGCATCTCGGCTTCATGCTGGGGCCGCGCATCAATGCCGGCGGCCGGATCGGGCGTGCCGATCTCGGGGTGCGGCTGTTGCTGGAAGGCGATGTCTCCGAGGCCGCGCGGATCGCCGCCGAGCTTGACCGGCTCAATACCGAACGCCGCGTCATCGAACAGATGGCGGAGGCGCAGGCGGAAGCCGAGGCGCTGGCCTCACTCGGGCTGGAAGACAAGGGTGCGGTGATCGTCACGGCATCGGAAGGCTGGCATCCCGGGGTGGTCGGTCTGGTCGCAGCACGGCTGAAGGAAAAATTCTCGCGCCCCGCATTCGCGATCGCGCTGGAGCCGGGTGGAATCGGTACCGGTTCGGGCCGCTCGATCTCCGGCGTCGACCTCGGCAAGGCGGTGCGTCAGGCGGTGCACGATGGCCTGTTGCTGAAGGGCGGCGGTCACGCCATGGCCGCCGGCGTGACGCTGCGCAAGGAAAGGCTGGCGGAATTCCGTGCCTATATGGAAAACGCGCTCGCCCACGATGTGGCGCAATCGCGCCATGTCAACGAGCTCTTTATCGATGGCGCGGTCAGTGCGCGCGCGGTGACGCCTGAACTGGTGGCTACACTCAACCGCGCCGGACCGTTCGGCAGCGGCAATCCCGAGCCGGTGCTGGCGCTGCCGTCGCATCAACTGGTTTATGCCGACGAAGTGGGGCAGGCGCATCTGCGCGTGCGGTTCAAGTCCGGCGACGGCGCGATCGTCAACGGCATCGCGTTTCGCGCCATCGGCCAGAAGCTTGGAAATGCGCTGACCCAAAATCGCGGTCAGCCGCTGCACGTCGCCGGGTCGCTCGCGGTCGATCGCTGGCAGGGCACCGAGCGCGTGCAATTGCGGGTGCTCGATGTGGCGGTGCCCGATCAGGGGCCGGCGGTGATCCGATGAGCCTTCAACGATCGCGATAGGCTTTCAAAAGAAATGGAGTGGAAATGACAGGGCAGGTTGCAGGCAAGGCAGCACTGGTTACCGGCGGAGCATCGGGCATTGGTGCGGCGGTCGCCGAATTGCTGGCGCGGGAAGGGGCCTCGGTCGCGGTCACCGATATCGATGAACTCGGAGGACCCGAGATCGTCGCCGGGATCAGGAAAGCCGGCGGCGAGGCGATCTTCCTGCCGCAGGACGTGACCAGCGAGGCGCGCTGGATCGAAGTCGTGGCCGAAGTCGAGAAGCGTTATGGCCGGCTGGACATTCTGGTTTCGAATGCCGGGATCGGAATAGCCGTGCCGTCGATAACAGATATGACGCTGGAGGATTGGCGGCGGCAAAACGCGATCAATCTGGACGGGGTATTCCTCTCGGTGAAGCATTGCCTGCCGGCGATGCGCAGGAGCGGCGGCGGCTCGATCATCATGATGTCGTCGCTGGCGGGCCTGCGCGGCGCGCCCGGACTGTCCGCCTATAGCGCGAGCAAGGGCGGCGTCCGGCTGTTCGCCAAGTCGATCGCGATGGAATGCGCATCGGCAGGCGACGGCATTCGGGTCAACTCGGTGCATCCCGGCATTATCGACACGCCGATCTGGGGCAAAATTCCGACGGGAGCCGCGGGGCGGGGACAGAACGCGCCGATCGATCCGGAAGAGCGCGCAAAACTGGCTGCTCCACTCGGTCGCGCCGGCCACGCCTCGGAAATCGCAAGCGGCGTACTGTATCTGGCGTCCGATGCATCAAGCTACGTGACCGGGACGGAACTGGTCATCGATGGCGGCATGAACGCGGGCGGCGTCGCGCGCCGACCCGCTGGCTCCTCGCAATGACCTCGAACTAACCGCCTTGCCGCAACCGCGCCAGCACCTTCAATCCGCCGTAACCGTCCGCAGGCAACAACCCCATCTTGGTCTGATAGTCCTTGATCGCCTGCATGGTGTCGTTGCCGACGCGGCCGTCATTGCCGCCGGTATCGAAGCCGGCTTTTGTCAGGCGGGTCTGCATTTCCTGCACTTCGGCGAGCGTCAGCGCGCGTTCCGAACCGGGGAACGGCTGGATGAACGGCGGCGCGCCCAGGATGCGGTCGCCGAGATGGCAGATCGCCAGCGCATAGTTCATCGAGGGATTGTAGCTGCGCACGGCGTAGAAATTCGGCCCGAGCAGAAAGGCCGGGCCGCCTTGCACCGGCGCCCACATCTGAGCGCTGGCGTTCGGTTGCGAGAACGCCTGGCCGTCGGCGCGCGAAACGCCGGCGCTGGCCCAGGCCGCATAGGTCCGGCTGCCGCTCGACGATGCGCCGGACGCGCGGACTTCATAACCCCAATGTTCGCCGCGATGATACTTGCCGCGATTGACCAGATATCGCGCCGTGGAGCCCAGCGCATCATCGGGCTTGCCGAACGGCGATACCCGGCCGTCTCCGTCGTAATCCATTCCGACATTCAGCCAGACTTCCGGCATCCATTGGGTATGCCCCATCGCACCGGCCCACGATCCCCGCATCTCCTCAGGCGTGCTCCAGCCGCGATCGACGATTTTCAGCGCATTGATCAGCTCGGCTTCCCAATAGGCGCGGCGGCGCGGCTCGTTCCAGGCCAGCGCCGCCAGCGAGGGAAATACCGGCCGCATGTGGTTTTGCTGCACCAGGGGATCGCCGTAGGCGGATTCGACTCCCCACAGCGCCAGCAACGTGCCGCGCTCGACGCCGAAATCATGTTCGATCCGTGCGAACACCGCTTCGTTCTTCCGCAGGGCTTCCTTGCCGGCGATGATGCGCCAGTCCGAGACGCGGCGATTGATGTATTGCCAGATCTGCTCGTTGAACTCGGGCTGGTGCTGCATCTGCTTGAACACGGTCATGTCCGGTTCGATGTGGCCCATCACCCGTGTGTAGGTCGCGTCCGAAACGCCTTTCGCCAACGCATGCGCGCGAAAGCGGTCGCGCCATTGATCGAAGCCGGGCGGCGCGGTGGCAAACGCCGCGGCGGGGGACGCGAGCAGGGTGCCGGCGCCGAGGCCGAATTGCAGCAGCGCGCGGCGAGTTGGCGTTTTCAGAGAATCAGGCTGTTTCATCGGCTCATTCTAACGCGCGTGGTCGGTCGCGGCAGGCAAAAGTCATTGCCCCGCCCCCAACTAGTCATCCTGCTGCAGGTCTGCGGCAATTTTGGACAGCCAGCGTCGGACTGTCGCTTGCGCCTTCGGGGCCAGCCCGGCCTGCAGCCGGCGCTCCAGGGTTCTGCCGCGCGCCCGGCATTTGCCGAGCAGCGCCTGTCCGCGCCGGGTCAGCGTCCACTGCAGCACCCGGCCGTGCACCGGGTGCGGCTTTTTCCGGATCGCGCCATCGCGTTCCAGATTGCGGATGATGACGCCGACGGTCTGCGGGGTCAGCAGCGCTACCCGGGCGAGATCGGCGCCGGACAAGCCCGGATAAGCCTTCAGCATGGTGAGCACGGCGAATTGCGGCGGCGTTACGCCGAGGTCGGCCAGCGCCCGTTCCAGCGTCAGCCGCGTCGCGGCCTGGGCCTGACGCAGCAAGTAGGCGAGGTAGCCTTTTTCGCCGCGCTTGCCCTTACCCGGGGGCGGCGGCCGAACGCCGGCCAGCGCCGGATTTTGAGTGATTTTTTTCGAGCTTCGGCCCGGGTTTTTTCCGCGACCCGGTTTTCGCCGTTTTGGCGTTTTTTGCGGCGCGCGAGATTTTACCGGAGTTGCATTCTTGCGATTCATATCAGTACTCTTATAATATATCAGGGTACTTATATCTAAGGTAATGACAAATGTCACATGCCAGAAGCGAACAGAGAGATTTCAAAGCATTGGCGCCCGACGTCAGCGATATTGTTCTCGCATTGAGCCATGCCGCGGCAAAGGCCGGCATCGACAAACAGCTTCTTGAACTGATCAAGCTGCGCGCGTCCCAAATCAACGGCTGCGCTTTCTGCGTGCAATTTCACATTCTGCAGGGCGAGCGCCTCGGCATTGCCGCCGACAAGCTCAACCTTGTCGTGGTGTGGCGCGAGGTGGCTTTGTTTTCTGCGCGGGAGCGTGCGGCTTTGGCATGGACCGAGGCGCTGACGCGGCTGACGGAAGGCGTGAGCGACGAGGTCTATGCGGAAGCGAGCGCCGAGTTTTCCGAAAAAGAGCTGGTCTATCTCAGCTCCGCGATCGCGTCGATCAATGTCTGGAACAGGCTCGGCGTCGCCTATCGCTGGACCCCGCCGGCACGCCATGCGGAACAGGCGGCGTCATAAGGGTCCGTTTTCGCTGCCTTCCTGGGTGTCTGGATGGGTAGCGTCCCCCGGCAAGGCATGGGCCAGTGCAGGCGGCGGGGCGATTTCCGGTCCGATCTCGCGCCCGCGTCGGTGGATCAAACGCTCATAGGCCGAGATCAGCGTGACGTAGGGGTTGACCCAGAGCCAGCCGTCGCGCGTGAACACCTGCACATCGAAATGAAGGTGGCGCGTGGTGCCATTGGGGCGGTCCAGATAATTCGACACCACGCCGATTTTTTCTGCCTCTTCGACACGGCGTCCGTTCAGAACGCCGTCGGCGTCCAATCTCGCTGGATTCATATGCATGTAGCGAAATCGCATATGTTCGTTGCTGGTGTTGATCAGCAAGGTCGCCGCCTGCTGTTTCAGGGAGCGGATCAGCACGCCATCGCGGACGGCGACGACGACCTGCTGGTTGGGATCGCAGCGATCCGCGCCTTCGCCATGCGGCGGACAGGGCGCCGGACGGATATCCTGCCCCTGATGGCCATAACCGCCGGGGCATTGTCCGACACCGAAACTGCGGGCTTCGCAAAAATTATCCTGCCATGGATAGCTCGTATATCCGCCAACCAACTCCTCGGGCGTCAGTGGCTTGTCGCTCGATCTGCGGCTCGCAAAGGATTGGGAGTGGGCGAAAGCCGGGGCCTTCTCCAATGGAAATCTGATCTGCGCGTAGGCGGTGAAGTCGGCGTGGCCGCCCGGGTTGCGCGAGCCGCTGCGCGAGATGATATCCCCGCTCGGGCGATAGGTGAAATCGGAAGAGCGCTCTGCCGGCCGCTCGGCAATGCCGGTCGGAATATCCATGCGCGGGCGCGAGGGCTGGCCGCCGGCGATGCGCAGGGCCTTCAGGAATCGCTCCGCGACGGGGTAGGCCTCGCGACAGGCGAGCCGCTGCGCGCGGGGGACGCTGTCGAGGCACTGGATCGACACCACATAGGGAACGCCGAAACGCGTGAAGGCGTAGCGCAGATGGCCTTCCCGGATGAAGCGGCGCAAGTCCGGAAACTGCGCCGACAATGCCTTGACCGGTTCACCCTTGCCGCCCAGGGGATCGCTGATGCCGTAAGTCAGGATCGAGCCGGTGATCTGCACTTCGACGGGTCTGGCGAAAGTTCGTTGCGGCATACCGTCGCCCGCGCCGGGCTCGAGCGCAAACATCGCGTCATAGCCGGCCGGGCCGGCGTCGAACAGCTCGGCGGGACGGAAGTCGGCTTGATAGTGCGACACCGAGAGGCTGGCCGGCGCGTCGTTCAGCTGTGCATCGAGAAACGCTGCGGTGTCGAACGGCAGCAGCACGGGCACCGCGCTTCGCCCGATACCGGTGAAGATCTGCGACGTCACTCCGTTCAGTTGCACCAGCGCAGGCGTCGAACGCGGATCGAACGCAGGCAGCCGGCGTTGACCCGAAAACGTGAAGGCGGAAGCCACAGCGGGCTGGGTGTTGATCTCGGACCGGAGCTGATCGAGAACGGCCCGCCATTCCACGCGGGCGGCCGAAATCGCCGGGGTTTGGAATTCACCGGCGCTGACGCGCAGGGCGCCAGCCGTGAGCAAAAGAAAAGATGCCAGTAGATGCGCGGCGAACCGGAGCGCTTTGCTACCCAATGCGTCGCCCTCCGGCGCCCGGCGTTCCCTTGTCGCCTAGTCCTTTGCGCGCTCGACGTAAGAGCCGTCCTCGGTCATGATGACGATCCGCGTCCCGGTGCCGATATGCGGCGGGACCAGGGTGCGCACGCCGTTCGAGAGCATGGCCGGCTTGTAGGACGACGACGCGGTCTGTCCCTTGGTCACCGGCTCGGTATCGACCACTTCCAGCGTCGCGCGCTGCGGCATCTGAATGGCTACCGGAATGACGCCGTGAAGCGAAAGCTTCACCGTCATGTTTTCCTGCAAATAGGGCGCGGCCGTGCCGATGACGTCCTTTGGCACCTGGACCTGGTCGTAGGTGTCGGCGTTCATGAAGTGAAAGCCGTCGCCGTCCTCATAGAGATAGTTGAAGTTGTGATCCTCGATGGTCGCCTTCTCCACCTGGTCCGTGGTCTTGTAGCGTTCGGAAACCTTTACCCCGTCGCTGATTCGGCGCATTTCGATCTGGCTGACCGGCGTTCCCTTGCCGGGGTGGATGTTCTCGGCGGTCAGAACCACATAAAGCTTGCCGTCTTGCTCAATGACGTTGCCCTTGCGAATAGAACTGGCGATGACTTTCAAAGCTGCTTTTCCTGATATTCTGGCCCGGGACCGATCCGGACATGGGCGTCCCGAGGCCATCGAAGCGGTTTCGGGCTGCAACATACTGATTTTGTCGGTCTATGCCAGCGTTTTACGGGCTGGCGGGGCGGCTCGCTGATGGCCGGAAACGATCAACTCTCGCCCTGGTGGTCCGCCGCGCGGCACGCCGACGTCAGGCCATTCCTGATGGCGCGCAACGCCATCGCAAAGGCGGTCCGGGCATGGTTCGAAGAGCAGGGCTTTGTCGAGGTCGAGACCGGAATCCTGCAGGTCTCCCCCGGCAATGAGACCCACCTGCATGCGCCTCGCACGGAGCTTATAGGCGCCGATGGTGCCGGAGCCACGCGCTACCTGCGGACGTCGCCGGAATTCGCCTGCAAGAAATTGCTGGCCGCCGGAGAGCAAAAGATTTTCGAGTTTGCGCGGGTGTTTCGCGACCGGGAACGCGGCGATCTGCATCTTCCCGAATTCACCATGCTGGAATGGTATCGCGCCAATGCAACCTATGATGCGGTCATGACCGACAGCGTGGTTGTAATCGCCCATGCCGCGCAGGCCACCGGCATTGGACGGTTTTCGTTTCGCGGCGAAACCGCCGATCCGTTTGCCGAGCCGGAACTGCTGACCGTGGCCGCAGCGTTCGACCGCTTTGCCGGTATCGATCTGCTGTCGACCATTGCGGACGGCGAGGGCGATCGCGCGGCACTGGCCACAGCAGCAAGAGCGCGGGTGCGGATCACGGAGGACGATACCTGGTCCGACATCTTCAGCAAGGTCCTGGTCGAGCATGTCGAGCCTAATCTGGGGCAGGGTCGTCTGACCGTGCTGTTTGAATATCCGGTGCCCGAAGCCGCGCTGGCGCGTGCAAAGCAGTCCGACCCGCGCGTCGCTGAACGCTTCGAGATCTATGCCTGCGGCGTCGAACTTGCGAACGGGTTCGGCGAACTAACCGACCCGGGGGAGCAACGTCGTCGTTTTGCCCTGGCCATGGACGAAAAGCAGCGGCGTTACGGCGAGCGCTATCCGCTCGACGAGGATTTCCTTGCTGCCGTGGCGCAGATGCCGGAAGCCAGCGGCATCGCACTTGGCTTCGACCGGCTGGTGATGCTGGCCGGCGGCGCCGTCAGGCTCGATCAGGTGGTGTGGACGCCGCCGGGTGCCGACGCATGAACCGGATCAATCGCAAGTCGGCCACGTTGCGGCGGCCGGCCGAACTGGTCGCTCGCGGTCTGGCGCCGGCGGCCGATCTTGCCGATCTGGAAAAGGTTGCTTCGCGTTATGCGGTGGCGGTGACGGCGGACATTGCCGCACTGATCGAACCCGGTGATCCCAGCGATCCGATCGCGCGACAGTTCATTCCAAGTGCCGAGGAACTGGTGGCGCAACCCGGCGAGAATGCCGATCCGATCGGCGATCACACGCATTCGCCGGTCGCCGGCATTGTGCATCGCTATCCCGATCGGGTTCTGTTCAAGCTGGTCCATGTCTGCGCGGTGTATTGCCGCTTTTGCTTTCGCCGCGAAATGGTCGGACCGGGCAAGGAGAATTCGCTTTCGCCGGCCGATTACCGCGGCGCGCTCGACTACGTCCGCGCGCATCCGGAAATATGGGAAGTGATCCTGACCGGTGGCGATCCGCTGATGCTGACGCCGCGACGGCTCGCCAAGGTCATGGCGGATCTCGCGGCGATCGATCACGTCCGGGTCATCCGGATTCATACCCGGGTGCCGGTTGCCGATCCCGCGCGCATCAGCGGCGCGATGATCGCCGCGTTGAAGGTCGAAGGCGCGACGACCTGGGTTGCCCTGCACGCCAATCACCCCAGGGAACTGAGCGACAGCGCGCGCGCCGCATGCGCCGGCATCATCGACGCCGGCATTCCGATGGTCAGCCAGTCGGTGCTGCTCCGGGGCGTCAATGACGATGCCGCGACGCTGGAAGCCCTGATGCGCGCTTTCGTTGAATGCCGGATCAAGCCCTATTACCTGCACCATGGCGATCTCGCACCCGGCACCGCGCATTTGCGTACGACGCTGGCACATGGGCAGGAACTGATGCGGAACTTGAGGGGCCGGGTGTCCGGATTGTGCCAGCCGGACTATGTGCTCGACATTCCCGGCGGCCACGGCAAGGCGCCGGTCGGGCCGGATTACCTGTCGCCGGCCAATTCTTTTTCACAAGGACCGCAACATCATCCGGAATTGCGTTATCGTGTGGTGGATTATTGCGGCGAGGTTCATTTCTATCCTCCGGTGTCATGATCGAGAGATCACGGACGAAGAAGGGCAGAACGCGAACCGCCGAAGCAAGTTGGAGGATTCAAATGCGAAGACTGGTCATATTGGCGGCGTTACTCATCGTCAGTTCCGCAGCGACGGCGCAGAACGCGGGCACGGGATCTTCGAGATCGTCCGTAAATCCGTCCCGGCCGATTCCCGAAGCGCCGATAGGTCATCGCCAACCCGCCAGGGATCAGGTCCCATCCGAGAAAGACCTGAGCGATCCGAACAATCCGGTCAATCGCGAGGATGCAGCCCTCGATCGCAAGATCAAGAGCATTTGTCGCGGCTGCTGATCAAGCTTTTCGCGCGGCGAGCGCCATGCCGATCAGCGCGGCGCCGCCGAACAGCAGATTGATGCCGGCCAGCAATCCGACGGCCCAGAGCGCCGATCCCGGCAGCCCTGCGATGATGACGGCGGCAACCAGGATATCCATCAGCCCAGCCGCCAGCAGCCAGGACCACCGTTCCGACAGCTCGCGGCGATGCTCCAGCGCATACATGATGGTGGTGACCCCTTCGGCCAGGAAATAGGCGCCGACCACGATGGTGAGGGTCAGCGTGCCCTGCACCGGCCGGGCCAGCAGGATAATGCCGGCGCCGACCGCCAACGCCGCCGAAATCAGCGACCACCAGAAGCCCGGCATCTGCCGTGCCCAGAATGTCAGGATCAGGCCGCCGATGCCGCTGATCAGGAACATCCAGCCCAGAAAAATGGTGACGGCAAGGCTCGCAAGCGGCGGCACAAGCATCGCGGCCAGCCCCAGGATCACGAGCAGTATGCCTTCAAACAGGAAGGCCTTCCAGTGCCCGCGAACCGCAGCGTTCATTTTGGATTGCAGATTGGTGATGTCCTGGGGAAGGGTCATTGAAAAAATCTCCCGATGCCGCCGCTGCGCAATGATGAAACATTATAGCTTGCGCCAACGCTGCGGGGTCAAATTTGTTCAATGACGCGGGCGATCCGGCAAAACTGGATGCCGGGTTTGGCTTTAGTCATTTATTTGACGCGTTTTCTTCACGCGAACGGGTATCCACTTCGCTGGAAAACGCTCTGGCCTTGTTGGCCTAGCGTTAGCTCGAGGGGGAGAAAAACCCCTGCGAGGTCGTGCGCATTCGATTGCGTCCGAGAAAATAGGTCGCCGTGGTGATCACCAGCAGGGCGATGCCGATCAGGATGGACACGAAGCCGATGGGCACCAGCACGAGCGCCACGTCGCGCTCTGGATTTACCAGCCAATGGTGGATCGAAGTCAGTACAAAGACCAGGCCGACAAATCCGGTGGCGCCGCCGATGACCAGCAGCGCCCACATCCGTCGCAACTGGCTCAGCCGCTCCCGGGCGGTTTCGGTGCGCGGCGCGTGGTGATGACCGACCCGCCACACCAGACGCACGGCAAACGCAATCGAGCTGACCCCGATCAGCACGCTCGCCGACCCCAGGATGAGCCGGGTGGATTCGGCGATATCGGGGGTTTGCTGCAGCGTCAGCAGGGGGAAATCGAAAGCGGCGTGCAGTGCGACCGGCGCAAACAGGATCAGAATGCGGCTGGAGATGCGCGCCCAGTCGCGGTGATGCCGGTGCGCCCCAAGTGCGGTGCCGGAGCGCCCGATCGCGAGATAGGCGCCGGCGATAATGCCGAGCGCGCCGTGGAACGGCACCGTGAGGACGCTGCGTAACGCCGCCAGCGCCCGCCACATCTCGGCATGCTGTACGAGATAAGCGAGGTTTTCATAGGCTGCAAAGCCGAGACCCGCCGCGGCGCCATAGACCACGGTATCCATCGGATCCGCGAAGCGACGGCGCCGCGCGGAGACCGCGACGATGACAAGAATTTTGACCGTTTCTTCCGGCAGGGCGACACCGAATATCGAATGCAACGCCTGGGCAACCCAGGGGTTCTCGGGGGCCGCGAGGATCGACAGGAACGGCGCCCGCGCGACGCCCAGCAACGAAACGCTGGCAGCACCCAGGAAAAACGCGGTCCAGACCTGAACGGGTGGGCCGGGTCGCTCGTCCGCGGCGACCACGAGCCACAGCACCAGCAGCGCCGGCGCGATGGCGGCGGTGCCGATGACGGTGGGAAGGGAAGCGAGCAGATTCATCTGGTGAAAAAACACATTCTTGGTTCGATAAGGGCGGTGATCAGAAGCAGTTTTGTCAACTTCTTTTGCCTGCTTCTTAGATGATCCATGACCGATTTGCATTCCGCGGTCGGGCGGGGGCGCTTTGCGTCAGCGCGCAATGGTAACGAACAGGGCAAAGAGTTCTCATTTCAACCTCTTTTGTTTCGATCCCCGTGGCGCCAGCGGAACCGGTCAGGAATGCGCGCAACCCCGACTGAACCGCGATTATTTAATTTAATCAAAGAGTTTTCTGGATTTCTTTGAGCGAAATGCATGTAATGGCGGATCGTTTCCATTGGGGACTTCCCCAATTTTAGCAAACTTATCCGTGGTGCTGCCGCAAATGTGTTTCGTCGTGCTGCGCAAGACATACGGCGGGCACGTTTAGGATGTCGGCGTGTTAGGTTCTGACATCGTCAAGCTGGGGGGCATAACGGGTGGGTTCGTTTCGCGGAGCAGAGACACATACGAGGTCGGTCCTCAAGGCCATCAGTTGGCGGACCCTTGGAACGCTCGATACCTTCGCGATCAGCTGGTTCATGACGGGCAGGGTAGAAATCGCGGGATCGATTGCTGCCCTTGAGGTCGCTACCAAAATTGCCTGGTATTACCTTCACGAGCGCATCTGGGCGACCATTCTGTGGGGCCGCCGTTGAACTGACGGGTCGTCGGCTATCATCGCGGCGTCGGCGCATTCAAAAAGCATGCTCTTTTTCGTCTCCTTGCCGCTATGATGAAGGGCGCGGCCGCCCCTCTACAGGGATCAAAGTGAGAAAAGATGGTCCGGCATGACGTTCTTATCGTCGGAACGCGATGCGCCGGGGCGCCGCTGGCGATGCTGCTTGCGCGCAAGGGTTACAAGGTTCTCGGCGTTTCGCGATCGGACGATGCCGATCTTCGAATACACATTGAAGGCGGCGAGCCTCAAGGATCCGGCCTCCGCCGTTCCGATCTATCGGAAGGTCGCTCAGTCCGACGAAGAAACCACGCGTTTCATGGACGTGCTGGCGGGAAACATCCCGTTCAAGGAGTTCTTCAACCCGGCAAGTCTCGCGCGATTACTGGCGTGATCTGAAATCCACAGAGGCACGCGGTAACCCGGCTGAGGGCCGTGCTTGACGGGCGACTTACCGCGTTGGCGCCCAATCGGCCGGGGCATCAGCCCGCGGCACCGGCCTCACCTCGAATGAGATTTTCAATGTTGGTATTTCGGGAGATTTTCAGGCCGCGGAGTTTGGGCGTGAAGGTGCAATTGTCCTTGGAAATGCATGAAAGAGTGCCGCCAGCGCCAGCGCAACCATAGCGACCTGGCCCTGTACCGAGGGTCAAGGTTCCGTTGCCGGCGACGCAACCTGCCTGGACCTGATTCAGCGTGAAATGAAGCCTGGAAGGCTTGGACTTCCCGGAAACCGGATTTAGTCCGACCGCCATGGCAAACAAGAGAATAATCGATGACAGAGCAATGGGAATAAGCAGAAATCGCACAACTACGTCGAGTCCGTCGATCTCCCATTCGGGAATTTCGCTGGTCATGTCATTCCCCTGTTTCTAGGGAGGGACCATTCCCTCCTGATCGTGGTCGGAGGGGTACATGACAGGGGGCATTGGCACCGTGATCTCAGTCACTAAAGCCTTATCGGGCCAGCGCGGCGCGGAGCAACCGGCCCCGGCGGGCGGGGAAGTGACGGACGCTGTTCAATCCTGAAATGAACGAGGCCGCCGACTGAGGCGGCCTCCAGAACCAATCAGGCATAATCGCTTAGTGCTGCTCTTCTCAAGGAAGCACACCGATCCCGATGCCAACCAAAATCCCGACGCCCGCAGCTTCGATGAGTTCGCGGACGATTTTGGCGACTATGGCCCTGCCATGGTGAATTATTTCCGTTCTCCACGAAACCATGTTGGGCACCTGACGCAACCGTCCTGAAATCCTTGTTGGGTAACGATTGCAGCAACGACGCGCCGGAAAGGCGCATTCAGGGCGCTCAAACAGTGGGTGAGTAAAATGGCTTTACCTCAGAAAGTGCTTCTCGCGATTGCCGTGGTCACAATATGCGGTTCAAGCGTTCTCGCGCTGCCTGCACACGTTGTTACTTTGAAGGGTCGACCGGTGGTGGCATCTGTCCCGGAACCCTTGCCGCTTCCATGCCGGAAGCAGCACTGGACGAATGCCGATCGGGTTTGTCTTACGTGGACTGCGCCGCGGGATAAGACGCTTTAGACAACGACCGTCGCATCCGACAGCGCTTGAAGCGGCGGTGGACGGGAAAGCAAATCTGGATAAACTGTGGCGGGGACGCAAACCTGGACTTAAGGAGAGCCTATGCGAAAGCTATCCATTACCGTAGTGGCAGCAGCAGCAATTCTAGCTTTGAATTCGATGGGTTGCTCAGCCAATGCCGTAACTGCTTCGGGCAACACCCTTCCGAACGCAGCTAAAAACTTCTCGCCGATTCATGAAACGGCTTGCCGCGGTTGGGGCCGCTGGTGTGGACCGGGCTTTGTCAGGGCCTGTGGTCCATACAGGTGCTGGTGCCGCCCCTGCTGGTAAAGTCGCAGAAAAGAGGGGGGCGCCAAAACCAGGCGGCCTTCTCTATCTAGAGCCATGCGGTCTAATTGAATCCATACCCATTTATTGGACATGTTTGGAGATCTGAGCGGACTGGGAAGCTAAGCCATTGAAATTAATGGCGCTCCCTAGCGGAATCGAACCGCTCTCTCCACCGTGAAAGGGTGGCGTCCTAACCGATAGACGAAGGGAGCGAAAACGTCCGTCTCGCCGCGACCGGTCCGGTCGCGGCATTGCCGTTTCGCTTTGGTCAATATATCCGGCAAATCAACGCTTTGAGGCCGCGTCCGCGCCGTGCCTAACCCGGACCCTGGCGGATCCGGGTGGTGGCGGGCGAACGTATAGTGGCGTTTGCGCGGCCGGGCAAGTCGCCGGAAATCCCGTTTACGGGGAGATCGAACCCGGTCTGTTGCACCAAGATCCGACAAGTTCTCGCGAGACCTCAACGGTTTTTAAAGCCTCAAGGCGTAGCCCTGTGGTTTTAGGAGCGAATGGAATGATGGCCGTGACCAAGAAGCGGGATGCGCGTAAATCGCTGCGCCAGCCCGCATGGATCACCCTCGAAGGTGGCTTCGCGGCGCGCCAGTGCATGGTGCAGGATATCTCCACCTCCGGCGCCAAGATCACGGTGGACGATCCCGATATAGTGCCCGCGAAATTGCGGCTGGCGTTTTCGCGCGATGCCCGCACCGGGCGAAACTGTGCCGTGGTCTGGCGCCGCGGAAAGTCGCTAGGCGTCAAATTCGTCCGGTAGCATCGACAGGTCGGATGCGATAAAAAGCGGGATGCGAAGCATTTTCGTTGCGATTATTGTTGCGCTGCTGCCGGCGTCGATGGCGTTGGCTCAGTCCGGTAATCCGAAGGCGGACCCGCCCATACCCCCAGGCAAATTGCTCCCGATGAAGCAGCCTCGCGCCAGCAATTCGTGCGCCGCCTATGGCCCGGATTACGTCAAGGTCGAAGGCACCGAGATGTGTGTGCAGGTCAGCGGCTCGGTAAGCGTCGGGGTCCGCGGCTCCGTCGGCGCGCGCTGAGCCACGAGGGCAAGCCCATTGCGACTCGATATCCTCGTTCCCGTCATGATGGGTTGCGCGATGCTTTGGTGGGTCAGCCGCGGCATGACCTGGACGACCCGTCTGATCGTCGTGGCCATAACCCTTGTGCTGATTGTCTGCATCCTGCTGTTCGAACGCTCAAGCTTTTGATCGAAGCTTGACCCCGTCACGATCGTGGCGGCGCGACGAATCGCTCGAAGTCCCGCCCGGCCAGCGCGCTGCGCGAACCGGCGCTCAAGATACGCCAGCTTTCGTGATGCTCTGAAAAAATGACCCCGCCAATCATGGCGGAGTCTTGCTTTTTTCTGCAGGCAAACTCTTCGTTATCGATCAGCGTCCGAAGAATAACCAAAGCAGAAGGATCACCGGTATAGGCACGCCGAGCAGCCAAAGCAGAAGTCCTCGTCCCATTTTCGTCTCCTTGAAATCCTCAGTTGATTCAACAACGAGAACGGCAAGGTTAGGTTCCGGCCAATCGGGCAGAAAGCGGCTCACCAATGTCCGGTGTTCTGCATCGAGGTCCACGGCTCCGCCGGTGGCTTCGCATCGCCCTTCTGCAGCAGCTCGATCGAATGCAGATCCGGCGAGCGGACGAAGGCCATCTGGCCATCGCGCGGCGGACGGTTAATGGTGATGCCGAGTTTCATCAACCGGTCGCAAGTCGCATAGATGTCGTCGACCTCGTAAGCGAGATGGCCGAAATAGCGATCCTCGCCGTATTTTTCCTCATCCCAATTATAGGTGAGTTCGACCAGCGGCGCGCCGCGTCCCTTGGATGCTTTCAGCAAACCCTCGTCCTCGGCAGCGCACAGGAACACCAGCGTGAATTTCGCCTTGTCGTTGTCGACGCGGCGGACCTCCTTCAATCCCAGGGCATCCTGATAGAATTTCAGCGCCGCATCGAGATTGCGGACACGCAGCATGGTGTGGAGATAACGCATGTTTTGTTGCTCCTGATATTTTGAGATGAGATCGTTGCCGGGTTCGCGAAATTCAATAGCAGCAAAATGCCGGCGAGGGCAGGGCGTTGCGGGCGGATCGCTCCGATCGAGTTTGATGCAGCGGCGTGGTTGGAATTGATTAATGTCCGATGGTTCCTGTTTCCTTGAGACGAGATGACCTCACCCAGCCCGAGACGTTGTTGCCGGACCTGGGGTTGGAATACATCACGGATGACCAGCCATCGTTCGACTGGGCATAGGTAATGAGTTCATCCTTCGGGACGACGAACATCCCCGCCATCGCGCAGTTTGCGTTGGGAGCCGAGTAAAACTGAAGACGGCCGGCGCCGGTCACGACTGCATTGAGAGGTGGTGAAAATACCGGAATATTCTTGGTGCCGGTCTCGGGCTCCCTGCAATCAGCGAAAGCCGAACTCGACAGCGAGAAGACGAGGGCAACCAGGATCGCTCGGGCCGGCATGCTGTTTCTCCGCACGTCCTGGCGAGCAAAGTTCTTGGCGAGCAAAAGCCCTGCCGAGGGGTGTCAGCAGGGCCTTTGCGACGGGAGCCCGGAAGGCTCGACCATCAAGTTGCACAGAGATAAGAGGCGTTGGCCGTGTTGCAAGAGGGCGATGCGGGGTCGTCGGATGCGACTGGCGGCAAACCAACAACGCCGCCGGGCTGAAATAATGCCCGGCGGCGTTGTCGTAGAACTGGAAATTGCAATGCCCCAGTTCCGTTATGTCGCGCATATCAGCAAAATGGTTCGACGCAGATGCGATCCCAACGGCGTGATTGTCATTTGCGGCCGCTCATGCGCCGAAATCTCGTGATTTTTGCAGCGGAACCGGGTCCCCGCGGCAACCAACAAAAACCACCTGCGTTATCCCAAGAGCGATTTCAACGGAGGAGTTCCGCATGAGAAAGGCACTGGCAATTTTGGCGACCGTTGCCACAGTTGGCGCAACCGCAGTGTCCGCGCCGGCGCAAGCGCGAGGCTGGGGCTGGGGGCCAGGGATCGGCTTTGGTCTGGCCGCGGGCGCGCTGGCGGCGGGAGCCTATGGGGCCTATGGGCCTTACGGTTATTACGGGCCGGGCTATGGATATTACGGCTACGGTCCGCGCTACTACGGGCCCGCTATTACGGCTACTACGGACGGCCGTATTACGGACCCGGATATGGGCCCTATGCCTATTATGGCATGGCGGGCCCTATTATCGGCACCGCTACTGGCGGTACTGGTAATCGAAATGCCCGGAGCATCGCTCCGGGCATTTTACAGCCTGCGATTTATCGCCTGGGATTGTTGACCGCACTCTCTGCGCGACCCGGTGTCTACGTCGACGCGAAACGCCTCAGCGTGTTTGAAAAGCTGGCCTAGGACCAGAACGACTTGCCGTCGGATCCGTTGCGGGCATTTTCCAGCGTGGTCACGTAGTATTCTTCGCGCTCGCGTTGGAATTTTTCCTGGGTCGCCTTGAAGCTTGCGATGCGTGCCGCGATTTCTTTCCGCTCGCCCGCGAGGCGCTCTTCCTGTTCGGTCATGCCCATCCCTTTTTTGATTCTTGTCCCATGCCCATTGGCAAACGGAATTGGGGCGCGAATTGGGACAGGGCGTTGCAGGATTGTGATCGTCCGGTTTGCGCAAGCGGTGGCGGTGGATAAGATCGGTGTCGTGCTTGTGGCTTGCGCGCCTTCCCGGTAGCCACAAGAAAACGGGAGGCCTGCATGGCAAAAGTCGATCTGGAAGCGTTGAGCATCGAGGAACTCGCAAGCTTGCGCGACAACGCAACTGAAAAATTGGCGGAAAAGGTCGCGGCACGACAGGCCGAGCTCGAAGCCGAACTGGAAAAGCTGTCCCAATACGGCAAGCCGGCGAGAAAAACGCAGCCGGTTCCTCCAGTCGCCAAGGCCAGAAAGAGCGACGAGAGGAAGGCCGACGAGCCCAGGGAACCGGTCGCCAAAGCGGCCTGAGAATTAGAGCCTGATACAGGCGTCGTTCAGCGACCCGGACATTGAAGGTGCAATCCGAGCGGCCGTGCTATAATCAGCGCGGCCAAACTTTCGGATTATTCCCGTGATCGCAACCGATCTTCGCAGTGGCGTGGAACAGCTCGGCGACATGATCGCCGAAGCGTCCATTATTGTTCCCTTTACGGGTGCCGGCATTTCGACCGAATGCGGTATTCCCGATTTTCGCTCTCCCGGCGGATTGTGGACGCGCAACCGTCCGATCCCGTTTGATGAATTCGTTGCCAGCCCGGACGCCCGCGATGAGGCATGGCGGCGGCGTTTTGCGATGGAGCCGGCTTTCGCCGCGGCGCGGCCGGGACGCGGGCACCGCGCGCTGGCATCGCTGTACAAGGCCGGAAAGATTCCTGCCATCGTCACCCAGAACATCGACAATTTGCATCAGATCTCGGGTTTCGCGGCCGATCACGTTGTCGAGCTTCACGGAAACACCACTTACGCCCGCTGCATCGGATGCGGAGAGGCTTATGATCTGGCGTGGGTCAAGCAGCGCTTCGACGCGACGGGTGGTGCGCCCGACTGCACCCGATGCGATGAGCCGGTAAAGACCGCCACCATCTCGTTCGGGCAGGCGATGCCGGACGATGCGATGCGTCGCGCCACCGAGCTTGCGCAGCGTTGCGATCTGTTCCTTGCGATCGGCTCGTCGCTGGTGGTCTGGCCCGCGGCAGGATTTCCACTGATGGCAAAGAACTGCGGCGCAAGACTGGTCATCATCAACAACGAGCCCACCGAACAGGATGACATTGCCGATCTCGTCATCCGCCACGACATCGGCGAGACGCTTGGGCCGTTCGTAGGCAATTGATGCCTAATTGATTCGCGGCCGCACAAGCCTGTTCATAGCTTGGGGGGATTCGTTTTTTATCTATGCGCCACAAGCGGGAGTGTTATCTTGATTCGAGAGATTCGCGTGGCGTCGTCATGAAGTGTCATGGATCGACGCGTGTGTCGGTGCCGTCGCAAACACGACGGGCCGTCGATGAAGTGTGGGGTCCGGGGTCATGGGGTCGGACGGATTTGAGTCCAAGAAGCTCGGGGGCTCGTCAAGCGGGACGGGATCCAGCAGGCTTGGTCCGGGTGAGTTTGCAGGCGGCATCGAGCGCGATCCGACGATCGAAGCATTTGCCGGTCTCGGCGATAGCGCCGCGAACCTTGTCGAGATCAGCGGCGTCATCAAATGGTTCGATGCATCAAAGGGCTACGGCTTCATCGTTCCCGACAATGGCTGGCCGGATGTGCTTCTGCACGTCACCGTGCTCCGGCGTGACGGCTATCAAACCGCCTATGAAGGCGCGCGGCTGGTGTGCGAATGCGTGCAGCGCGCGAAGGGTTATCAGGCGTTCCGAATTCTCTCGATGGATGAATCGACTGCGATCCATCCAGCGCAAATGCTGCCGCCGCGCACCCATGTCAGCGTGACCCCGACCAGCGGTCTGGAGCGGGCGCAGGTGAAATGGTTCAATCGGCTGCGCGGATTCGGCTTCCTGACCTGTGGCGAGGGGACGCCGGACATATTTGTACACATGGAGACGTTGCGCCGCTTCGGGATGACCGAGTTGCGCCCCGGCCAGTTCGTGCTGGTCCGGTTTGGGCCCGGCTCCAAGGGCATGATGGCCGCCGAAATCCAGCCCGAAGCCGGCTCGCCAGGGCTTTCTTCGCACTAAGAGGCTTTCTTCGCACTAAGAGGGGCTTTCTTCACACCGATCCCGGCACTGCTCTCGCGCCGTTTCCTCGCCGCCGATCTGAAACTGTCAGCCGGACGCCAGAAGGTTCGCTCCGCGCGGTCTTGCAGATGGTCTGGTATTCGCCATGATCGTCAGGCTAGGGTCCGCCCGAAATCCTTCACGGCCGGGGTGAGAGCGTTGTCCATGAATCCCTATCGAGTTTTTGACCGGCAGCTTCTGCGGGCGCGGCTCTGGATCGCCTTGGCCGCGGTCGTGGCGCTTTGCGCGTTGTTGGGCGTCGGCTTGGGCGTTGGCGCCCGCGCGGCGAGCTTCCAGACGCTTGAGATTGCCACCAAGTCCGGCGTGCAGGTTTTTTCGGTCGAGATGGCGACGACCGAAGAAGAAAAAACCACCGGCCTGATGTATCGCAAGGAGTTGGCGGACGGGAAGGGGATGCTGTTCGATTTCTCGCCGGAACAGGAAGTCTCGATGTGGATGAAAAATACCTACATTCCGCTCGACATGATTTTCATCCGGGCCGACGGCCGGATCCTGCGAATTGCCGAAAACACCGAACCGCTGTCCACCAGGATCATCGCGTCGGGCGGACTGGCGAAAGGAGTGCTGGAGGTGATCGCCGGTACCGCGCAAAAATACGGGATCGCGCCCGGAGACCGGGTTGCGCATCCGCTATTTAGCCGCCGCTGAAGCGGCCGCAGCGCCTTGCTGGTGCTGCCTTTAGCGTGTATCGACGTCGGTTCTTGGGATATTCGGGGTATAGCGCAGCCTGGTAGCGCGGCAGTTTTGGGTACTGCAGGTCGTTGGTTCGAATCCAGCTGCCCCGACCAACGTTTTCAATAACTTGGCTGGAATATTAAGCTCCAAATCTTCCCAGAAATTTCAATTGGGAAGATCATCGGAAGATCCCGAAAAATGTTTTTGGGGAAGGAGCGCGGAAGAGCGGCTCGGGGCGCCAGCGGGTGTTCACCATGGTAGACGCTTCATATTCTCGTCTGAAACAGCAATTGGATCCCACGGTCGTAGGGGTCCTCGCCGCGGCTCTGGCGGTCATATTGATCGGCGTCGGCTGCGCGATGATTTGGGGCTTCGACGGCAGGAGCGCGGCCGCATTGCCTCCCAGCGCCAACGTGCCAGTGCTGGCGCGCGAGCATGTCTCAGACGACATTCTTGAGACGGCGAAGGGTCTCCAGGTGACACAGCAGCAGGCCGTCGATCAGCTACAGGTCGTTCAAGACCAACTCGCCGCTCAGAAGGCCGAGACGAAGAAGCTGTCCGAGCAGATGGCGGCTATGACCGAGAAGCTTGACGCCCTCCAGCAATCGATTGCCAGTATTCCGGCGCCGCCCGTTGCGGCGCCTCCTCCGGTGGCGAAGTCGCGCCACCAATAAGGATGCGACAGGCACAGGAATTTGTATGTCGGACGAGCACGAGCCTTCTGGATCAGACGCTGGAGCCACGCAGGGAAGGTCGCCAGCCTTTATCGCGCTTTCGTCATTAGCGTTTGTCTTGTTGGTCATGTTGGGCGTCTACGTAACTATTCCCGCGAAGCAGCATAAAGCGCCTCCGCCAGATCCGACTGCTCAGTCAATCCAGGATCTGCAAACATCGCTGCAGCAAGCGGTTGATCAAATGAAGGCCCTGCAGCAAACGGTCTTATCCAATCAGTCGGAAACGAAGCAATTGTCCAACCAGATCAGCGCGCTGTCCGGTAAACTTGAAGCCCTAAAACAGTCTTTCTCGAGCGTTCAACAGACCCCGGTAGCCGTTCTGCCGACAGACCAGCGGCTGAAGCGCGGGGCTCGGTAGGCGCCCGCCGCATCAGTGGCGGTTCGTTAGATGCCCTCCCCGATTCTATTTGATCTGGATCAAACAGGGCCCGCCGTCATCGAGTGCGGCACCTGTTTCTGCGTCGCGCGTCCTCCGCCAAACATAGGCGAGCATCGAAGGCCGTGAGGCAATGGCCGGGCTGCGAGACCGTTAGCGGCATTCAGATCATTCGAAACAATACGCCCGGCGGCTTTTCAGTTCGCGTTACGTTGTATGGGAAGGCCGATGAGAGGCTCGCCGATCGCGCGATGACCTGCGTCCAGCGCGAGAAGCGCCGGCGCTTTCATCTCACGGAATGATCAAAGGTATTTCTGAAAAAGAACCCGCCATTGGCGACGGGTGCTAGTCTGGGGAGGAAACGCTTCGCAACGTAAGGCGATTCGCAGCAGCGTTATGTGTCACAATTCACACACGCATAGGAAAACTCTCCGAACCGCCTAGCGCGAGGCGCGGGCGGACCTGAGCCCGAGCCCGGCCCTTCACGGCTTTTGTCCGCAGCATACCCACACAGGGCCGATTCTAGGGATGCGTGAGCGTCCACATGGGCTTGCTGCGCAACCGTTCACACAGGGACAAAAACCCGCCGGCGTGAACCGGCGGGTTTTGAGTTCAAATCGCGGTGAGAGTTGCGGCCGACCTCGCTTCAACCTGCCGGGTTGTGCAACGGACCCAATACTGATGCAGGCGCTGTGGTGAGCGGAGCGCCACCAACCGACTTCGGTCTTTCAGGCTTTATCGAACGAGCCAAGCGTTTGTGCGCCACCCCGGATAGCCGGGTGCGAGCGCGTCCTTTCGGGATGGACGAGGTTATCTCCGACGTCATTGCATTTTGTAGCGAGTCGACCTTCGCAATTAGCGTCGAAAGTTGAGCAGATATCGTTTTCACATCGGACTGTTCGTCCGTCAGGCTCGATCTCAGGGTATCAAGCTTAGTTGCATCCTGCTGCAGCAGAGCGCTGTTTTGTTGCAATAAGGATCCATTTTCCTGCAGCAGAGCCGTGTTTCGTTGCAATGACGCCCCGTTGTCCTGTAGCAAAGTGGTGTTTCGCTGCAATGACGATCCATTGTCCTGTATCGCGGTGGCGATGTGCTGCTGGTCTGACTGGATATCGTTCAACGCTGCGACAACCGCATCCGGGATTGGCTTTGAGGCTCCCTCGTGCGGAAGCAGTTCGGCCACCAAACCGCTGAAATTTGGCAAGGCAAAATTGGAAGGCGACGTTGTATAGGCTGCCGCTGCAGCATTTA
Organism: uncultured Pseudomonadota bacterium; assembly: GCA_963727225.1. GTDB lineage: Bacteria > Pseudomonadota > Alphaproteobacteria > Rhizobiales > Xanthobacteraceae > Bradyrhizobium. Next base: position 151,692 of record CAVSFN010000021.1, read on the forward strand.
AGCCCAAGGCGAACACCGACAGCGCCAAAATCGATTTTCGGCCGGATTTCTTCCTCGGTGCTGCGGGCTCGAGTTGCTCGGTTTGACTTTGAGTTTGCGATGTATTGATCACCTGCATTGACCTCGAAATGAATGAAAGAAAGCCGTCGTCGGATCGTCCGCGCGACGGCTCCTTTACTTCTTGCCCACTGAAACTGAGTGGATTATGGGCTGATCAGATTAATTCCCGGTTATCGCCTCAGCCGCCTCGCGTGCGCGGCGGCCCGCTGCCGGTTGGCTTCCTGACCGATCGGCGCCTGCGCTTTCTTTGTCGGTGGCGACAAGCAGACAGCCGCCGAGCTTGGGCAAATGAAGGGCCAGATGGTCGCGATCGAACAGGCGTCCGCCACCGGATCGCCACCGCGCGTCTAAATGCGTGCAGGAAACAGGTGTCATGGTGGCATTTCGGCGCCGTCAGGGCCGTTGGGACCCACAACCGACATCGAGCCTGATCGCTCGCGACTGCGAAAAAGGCCCGGCTTTTTAGCCGGGCCTTTCCTGTTGTTGAGCAGCGAATGGTCGGACTTAGAAATCCATACCGCCCATGCCGCCGCCGCCCGGAGGCATGCCGCCGCCGGCTGCGTTCTTCTTCGGCAGTTCGGCCACCATGGCTTCGGTGGTGATCAGCAGTGCCGCGACGGACGCCGCGTTCTGGATCGCCACACGGACCACCTTGGTCGGATCGATGATGCCCTTCGAGATCAGGTTGACGTATTCGCCGGTCTGCGAGTCGAAACCGTAGGAATACTGGTCCTTCTCGAGGATCTTGCCGACGATGACGGAACCGTCCTCGCCTGCGTTGATCGCGATCTGCCGGGCCGGGTAGGACAACGCCTTGCGCACGATCTCGACGCCGGTCTTCTGGTCGTCGTTTTTAGTGCGCAGGCCCTTGAGATGCTCGGAGGCACGCAGCAAGGCGACGCCGCCGCCCGGCACGATGCCTTCTTCAACCGCCGCACGGGTCGCATGCATCGCGTCATCCACGCGATCCTTGCGCTCCTTCACTTCAACCTCGGTCGCACCGCCGACGCGGATCACCGCGACGCCGCCGGCGAGCTTGGCCAGGCGCTCCTGCAGCTTCTCACGGTCGTAGTCCGAGGTGGTTTCCTCGATCTGCGCCTTGATCTGCGCCACGCGTGCCTCGATGTCGGCCTTCTTGCCGGCGCCGCTGACGATGGTGGTGTTCTCCTTGTCGATCATCACCTTCTTGGCGCGACCGAGCATGGCGAGCGTGACGTTCTCCATCTTGATGCCGAGATCTTCCGAGATCGCCTGACCGCCGGTCAGAACCGCGATGTCCTGCAGCATTGCCTTGCGGCGATCGCCGAAGCCCGGCGCCTTGACGGCTGCGACCTTGAGGCCACCACGCAGCCGGTTGACGACAAGGGTGGCGAGCGCTTCGCCTTCGACGTCTTCCGCGATAATCACAAGCGGCTTGCCGCTCTGCACCACGGCTTCCAGCAGCGGAAGCAATTCATTCAACTGAGACAGTTTCTTTTCGTTGATGAGGACGTAGGCATCTTCCATTTCAACGCGCATCTTGTCGGCGTTGGTGACGAAGTAGGGCGAGATGTAGCCGCGGTCGAACTGCATGCCTTCGACGACCTCAAGCTCGGTCTCGAGGGATTTTGCTTCTTCAACCGTGATCACGCCCTCGTTGCCGACCTTCTTCATGGCGTCGGCAAGGAACTTGCCGATTTCCGCATCGCCGTTGGAGGAGATGGTGCCGACCTGGGCGATTTCCTCGTTCGAGGTGACCTTCTTGGAGTTCTTGACGAGATCGGCGACCACGGCTTCCACAGCCAGATCGATACCGCGCTTCAGATCCATCGGGTTCATGCCGGCAGCAACCGACTTGGCGCCTTCGCGCACAATTGCCGCGGCCAGCACGGTCGCGGTGGTGGTGCCGTCGCCGGCAGCATCGGCCGCCTTGGAGGCGACTTCGCGCACCATCTGGGCGCCCATGTTCTCGAACTTGTCCTCAAGCTCGATTTCCTTGGCGACGGTGACGCCGTCCTTGGTGATGCGGGGTGCGCCGAATGACTTGTCGAGCACCACGTTGCGGCCCTTGGGGCCGAGCGTGACCTTCACCGCGTTGTTGAGAATTTCGACGCCGCGCAACATCCTGTCGCGGGCATCGACGCCGAATTTGACTTCCTTGGCTGACATAGATTTCTCCGTTTGAAATGGGGTCCTCGTCCCGAGGAGCCCGCTGATCGCGCGCGCCTCGAAGGATGAGATGATGTGAGCTTGGCCTCATCCTTCGAGACGCCGGCTGCGCCGGCTCCTCAGGATGAGGGAACGGGCTTTGGCGCTTACGCGGCCTTCTTCTTGGCGGCGGGCAGATCGGTGAGAACGCCCATGATGTCGCTCTCCTTCATGATCAGCAGTTCCTGGCCATCGAGCTTGACCTCGGTGCCGGACCACTTGCCGAACAGCACGCGGTCGCCAACCTTGAGGTCGATCGGGATCAGCTTGCCGGCTTCGTCGCGGCCACCCGGACCTACCGCGGTGATTTCGCCCTGCGAGGGCTTTTCCTTGGCACTATCCGGAATGATGATGCCGCCAGCTGTCTTCTCTTCGGCGTCGATGCGCTTGACCACAACGCGGTCGTGAAGCGGACGGAATTTCATGCAGTCCTCCTATTTTGTAGTTGTTGTTGTTTGGACGAAATAGCAGTCGAGGCTAGCGAGTGCTAACTACCCCACAAATAAGCCGGCGCAGGGGGCGTACAAGACCTTCCCGAAACGATATTCTGCTCAGGGCATCACAAATGACCGCCCGAGGGCCGCTGACGGCAAGGTTTTAGCCACTATGGGTCATGCGGGTCGATTGGCGCTCCCCGGTGCTACTTTCTCGCTAAATTCTCGCGGTAGACCAACCGTTTGGCAGCACGGCCGCAGAAACTGTGAATATCGAATTTCACCACACCTTCGTTGCGCATTTTAAAAAGGAGGGATTGGCAGACGACCCTAATAGCGAACACTCGTCTCATACGGTGTTAGGCGCAACGGGTGACCATCAACTCGGCGAGACCGGGTCTTTGAATAGTTTTTGAGATCATACGGAAACGATCAAACAACAGAGGGGAGGAAAAGTCATGTACCTGAAAATTGCATTCGCTGCGATCGTTCTCGTCGCTTCGCTTTCTTCGGCACAAGCCTGTAGCCCATGGGACCCACGGGGGTGCTATGAGCACCATCCGACCGATAGCCATATGGCTCATCATCATAGCGTCCATCACAAAGCGCACCATCACCACGTCCACCATCCCCACCAAGCTAGCCGGAGCGCACCGCCTGCGTGAGCTGGCGCCCGGCCGGAAGCGCTTGAGGGTGTCGATTCCGAAAGCGGTTAGGGTGAGGGCTATCGGCAGCGATGCCGGAGCCGATCGCCACCACCGCTTCGATCGCCATTCAGGCAAGGTGAGGCACTCAAGCCGGAACGCCTGTTGCATCAGCGCGGCCCGGTCGTCAGTCGTTTTGGCGGTGCCAGCGGTCCTGATGTCAGAATTTACATCTACCTGAAAGGTCCTTCCTCCAGAGCTGGTGTTGCGCGCCGGACTTTGCTAATTCTAGGCCAGATGAGGCGAACGACCAACCATGGAATTGCCCAACGTGCAGCGATCGTTCGCCGGGTGCTGACGGCTGTCCTCGTTGCCACATACCTGATCGTTGGATTTGGGGGAGAGATTTCCTGCGCCGAGGAGTCGCTCACGACCGAAGCATCATTTGACGTAAGCGCCGTGCAAGACAAAGCGGACCAGGACTCGAAAAAGGCTGCGACGGTCGTCGAGCACTGCTACACTTGTATTCCCCTCACCATCCCGGCGGCTGTCCAAATCGCGCTGCCGGTGAGTGTATCGGTGGGACTGTCCTTTCCCAGCGACCCGATCATTTTGGTCGAAAAGCGGCTGCTCGACCCGCCGCCGCCTAAATCCTTGACCTGAGCTTACCGAGCGCGGAGTAATCCGCGTTGTCGTCTCGCTTTCAGGTCCTTCGCATGTCCAAATTCCGTGTTGCAGCGCGCATATTTTGCGTGTTGCTCGCCTGTTCAGGTCCGGCACTATCCGCTGAGAGGGCGCCACGATCGATTTCGTTGGCCCAAGCGCTGCAACGCGTTTTGGCGGCGAATCCGCGGCTTACCGCAGCGGAGCGCGATATCGGCATTGCGAGCGGCCTAAAAGTTCAAGCCGGCGCCCTCCCGAATCCCGAGCTTTCCTTCGAACTCGACAACGCTGTCGGGTCCGGACCGTACAAAGGGCTTCAATCAGCCGAGACAACCCTGCAACTCAGTCAGCTCGTCGAACTCGGTGGCAAGCGTGAGGCCCGACTGGCGGCCGGGGAAGCTGGTATTGGCACAGCGGTTTGGCAGCGCCGAGCAACCCGGTTGGATGTGCTGTCGGAGGCGGCCATCGCATTCATCACGGTGGTAAGCGCTCAGCGCCGCATTGAAATCTTTGACGAGCAGATTTCGAGCCTCGATCAGCTCATTCCGCTATTGCAAAAGCGAGTTCAGGAGGGCGCTTCTTCGCCTGCGGAAACGTTGCGGGCGCAGGTGGCAGCCGACCTGTTCCGCGTCGATCGCGAACGTGCGAAGACGCAACTGGCCACGGCACGGCGCGACCTCGCGATCCTGATGGGTGACAGCAGTCCGCATTTCGGAGAGGCAGTCGGACGCTTGGCCAACGTCGGTCAGCCACCCCCCTTCAACGCCGTCGTCCAAGCCATCGACGCCAATCCGCAATTGGTGCGATGGACGGCCGTGACTGCGCAACGTAATGCAGAACTCATTCTTGCGCGTCTCAAACGGATTCCCGACGTGCATATCTCCGCCGGATGGCGACACTTCCAGGAAACTGTGCAGCTTTCCGCGCAGGGGCAGCCGTTTGAGGACAAGAACGAAAATGCGGTCCGGCTCGGCCTGTCGGTGCCGCTTCCAATCTTGGATCAAAACACTGGCAATATCATTGCTGCCGAAGAAGCCCTGGCGAAGATCGGGGCCGAGCGTTCGCTCAATAAGCTCGTCCTGATCAGCGTCGCGGGCCGCGCCTACGATGCCGTGAATGGCGCGCTCGCCGAGCTGAAGCTGTTGCGCACGTCGGTCATCCCAAATGCGCGCAACGCCTCCGATACGATCCAGAGCGGTTACCTGCAAGGCCGCTTTACGCTGCTCGAACTGCTCGACGTTCGAGGTTCGGTTTTGCAGGCGCGGCTTCGGGAACAGGAGGCGCTGCAGAATTTCCACATTGCCATTGCGACGATTGAAGGTCTCGTCGGTAACCCGTTTTCGCTCACCCGCGAGAGTTCAAGATGATTCAGGGGTTGATCCGATATTTGGTCTTCCTTCTGGTTGCTGCGGCGCTGGTCTACGGCGGTTACCGGATGCTGACGCCGGCGACCACTAAACCGACCGTAACTGAGAAGGTTGAAAAGGAAGAACATTCGGATAGCGTGGTGCTGAGCGACGCTAAGGTCGCATCGGCAGGAATCGAGCTTGCGAAAGCGTCCCCGGGCGTGCTGCGCAACAGCCTGCTGTTGAATGGAATGGTCCAGCCGAACCAGGAATCGCTGGTCCAGGTCACGCCCCGTTTCGCGGGGATCGTGCGCGACGTGCGCAAGCGAATCGGCGATCGTGTCGAGAAGGGCGACGTCCTTGCAGTCGTCGAAAGCAATCAGAGCCTGACGCCCTATGAGTTGAAGGCTGCGCTCGCTGGCACGGTGATTGATCGTCAGACGACGCTGGGCGAGTACGTTTCCGAACAGAAGCCGGCGTTCGTCATTGCGGATTTATCGACGGTATGGGTCGATTTCTCCGTGTACCGGCGCGACCTGACGCGGGTCAACATCGGTGATCAGGTTTTCATTGATCCTGCAGACGGCGGGCAGGTAATTGAGGCCAAAGTCACGTACCTGTCGCCCGTCGGCAGCAGCGACACCCAGAGCGCGCTTGCCAGGGCGGTCGTGCCGAACTCCGAGCAGCGGCTGCGGCCTGGCCTGTTCATCACCGGCCGGGTGACCCTGTCGGCGAAGCAGGTGGGAGTCACGGTGAAATCCTCGGCGTTGCAGACCATCGAGAACCGCACCGTCGTGTTCGTCCGCAACGGCGAGAGGTTCGAGGCGCGCGACGTCGAAATCGGCGAGCGCGATCCGGAGTTCGTGGAAATCACGTTCGGCGTGCTGGAGGGCGACGTGTACGCCGCAAAGAACAGTTTCATCGTAAAGGCGGAACTGGCGAAAGGAGCGCCGGACAATGACTGATGTCACCGGAGTAGTGCGATGATCGACGGTATCCTTTCCTTTGCCATCCGTCAGCGATGGCTGGTGATGATCGGCGTCCTTGCGATGGCTGGCTTTGGCTCATGGAACTTTACCCGATTGCCGATCGACGCCGTTCCGGACATCACCAACGTTCAGGTCCAGATCAACAGCCGTGCACCCGGCTACACGCCGCTGGAAGTCGAGCAGCGCATTACGTTTCCGATCGAGACCGCCATGGGAGGGCTGCCGCACCTTGAGAACACGAGGTCGCAATCGCGCTACGGCCTCAGCCAGGTCACGATCATCTTCAAGGACGGGACCGATATCTATTTCGCCAGACAGTTGGTCAACGAACGAATTCAGCAAGTCCGGGATCAACTGCCTGCCGGCATCGAGACCGCGATGGGGCCGGTATCCACCGGATTGGGCGAAATCTATATGTTTACGGTCGAGGCCAAGCCCGAGGCGCGCAAGACAAGCGGGGAGGCGTACACTGCCAGCGACTTGCGCACGATCCAGGACTGGATCATCCGGCCGCAATTGAGGACTGTGCCCGGCCTCAGCGAGATCAACACCGTCGGCGGATATGAAAAGCAATATCACGTGCTGCCCGATCCCGCGCAACTGATGGCCTACAAACTCAGCTTTCACGACGTCATGACCGCGCTGGCGGCGAACAATGCGAACGTCGGCGCCGGTTACATCGAGCGCAACGGCGAGCAGTACCTCGTCCGCACGCCGGGACAGGTCGGAAACATCGACGAAATCAAGGAAATCGTGATCGGATCCCGTAACGGCGTTCCGGTGCGGGTGTCCGATATTGCCGACGTCGTGGAAGGCACGGATCTGCGTACCGGTGCGGCAACCTTGAACGGGAAAGAAGTCGTGCTGGGCACCGCGATACTCTTGATCGGCGAGAACAGCCGTACCGTTGCGCAGCGCGTCGCCGCCAAACTCGGGGAGATCAGCCGTTCGCTGCCGGACGGCGTGATCGCGCATACCGTCTACGACCGGAGGCGCCTCGTTGAGGCGACGATTGCAACCGTCGAGAAGAATCTCCTGGAAGGCGCCCTCCTGGTAGTCGTTGTCCTGTTCTTGACCCTTGGAAACTTCAGGGCAGCGATCGCAACCGCGTGCGTTATTCCGTTGTCCATGCTGTTCGCCATCACCGGCATGGTGGAGAACAAGGTCAGCGCCAACCTCATGAGCCTTGGCGCCATCGACTTCGGTATCATCATCGACGGTGCGGTCATCATCGTCGAGAATTGCTTGCGTCTGTTGGCGGCGGAACAGCGGCGGCTCGGCCGGGTTCTCGACCGGCAGGAAGGGTTTGACACTATTCTGGCGGGATCGCGCGAGGTCATTCGCCCCAGCCTGTTTGGAACGTTCATTATTGCTGTCGTCTATCTGCCGATCCTGACGCTCACCGGCGTCGAGGGAAGGATGTTCACGCCGATGGCCTTGACGGTGCTGATGGCCCTGACCGGCGCCAGCATCCTGTCCCTGACGTTTGTGCCGGCGGCGGTAGCTCTGATGGTCACCGGCCTCTTATCCGAACGTGAGAATTTCTTCATGCGGGGCGCGCGCCGCATCTATGCGCCGCTGCTCGCTGCCTCGATCCGCAACAGGCTCGGGGTCGCGGTGATCGCGACCTTGCTGGTTGCCGTCTGCGGTATCGCCGCCTTCCGCATGGGGGGTGAATTCATTCCAAGTCTCGACGAAGGTGATGTGTCGATGGAGGTTCTCCGCATCCCGGGTACGAGCCTGACGCAAACGGTCGAAATGCAGGAAATGCTTGAAAAGCGACTGCTCAAGGTACCTGAAGTCAAGGAGGTGTTCGCGCGCACGGGCACGGCGGAAGTTGCGACGGACCCGATGCCGCCGTCGGGGTCGGATGGCTACGTGATGCTGAAGCCACGGAAGGAGTGGCCCGATCCAGACAAGTCAAAGGCCGCCGTTGTTTCGGATATCCAGGAGGCGTGCGAAGATGTCCCCGGAAGCGCCTATGGGATTTCGCAACCGATACAGCAGCGCATGAACGAAACGGTATCCGGTATCCGCAGCGACGTGGGCATCAAGATATTCGGTGATGATCTGGACGAACTCATCCAGTCTGCGGCCCGGGTCCAGGCGGTTCTGCAAAAGGTGCCGGGGGCCGCGGATGTGAAAACAGAGCAGGCCTCGGGATTGCCGGTGCTCACCGTCAAACTGAACCGTCAGGCCCTGTCGCGCTACGGGATCAATGTCAGCGACGTTCAGAACCTGGTGGAAATCACGGTTGGCGGTAAGGGCGCAGGCAAGGTGTTCGAAGGCGATCGCCGCTTCGAAATCGTGGTCAGGCTTCCCGAGCGTCTGCGCTCGGATATTGAGGCGATCAGGTCGTTGCCGGTCCCGCTGCCGCCGATCGAAAATCACGCGGCCAAGGCGACGCCCGCATTGTGGGGCAGTTCGCCGCTTGCGCAAATCCGTTATGTGCCCCTTTCCGAACTCGCCCAGATCGATCTGGCGCCAGGTCCCAATTTGATCAGCCGTGAGGACGGCAAGCGGCGGATCGTCGTGACGGCCAATGTCAGGGGACGCGATCTCAGTTCGTTTATCGCCGATGCCCAAAACCAGGTCATGGGAAAGGTGAAGCTGCCGGCCGGCTACTGGATTGGATGGGGCGGCCAGTTCGAGCAACTTGTCTCCGCGACGCAGCGACTGGCGATCGTCGTGCCGCTCGCGCTGTTTCTGATCTTCCTGCTGCTCTTCATCAGCCTCGGGTCGATGGCCGATGCGTTGCTGGTGTTTAGCGGTGTGCCGCTTGCCCTTACCGGCGGTGTTGCGGCGCTTCTGCTCAGGGGAATCCCGCTCTCCATCAGCGCCGGGATCGGCTTCATCGCGCTGTCCGGGGTCGCCGTGCTCAACGGCCTGGTCATCATCACCTTTATCGAGCGGCTGCGCCGGGAAGGCGTTCCCCTCGTCGACGCGGCCCGTGAAGGCGCGCTGACCCGGCTGCGGCCCGTGCTTGTGACCGCGCTCGTGGCGTCGCTAGGCTTCGTCCCGATGGCAATCGCGACGGGCGCCGGCGCGGAAGTGCAACGGCCGCTCGCGACCGTCGTGATCGGTGGCGTCATTTCGTCGACCATCCTCACGCTGCTTGTGTTGCCCGCTCTCTACGTGCTGTTCAGACGCGAGGCCCGATCGAACGTCGCTGCAGTTGTTGACATCAACCACGGAGAACGAGCATGAGATTCGTACTGGCAACTGTCGCGGCTCTCTTGATGGCTTCGCCGGCCTTTGCCGAGGAATATGAAAAAGGGCCGAATGGCGGCCTGATGCTAGACGTCGCCGGCATCGATGCCGAACTTCTGACATCGGGCAGTACCGTCACGGTTAATGTCTTTGAGGCGTCTAGTCCGAAGCCGGTCTCGACCAAGGGCTATATCGCAGCGGTGCTTATCGCGGGCGGCGCCGGGCGGGAGACAGTCACGCTTGCACCTCAGGGCGAAAATTCGCTCAAGGGTGATGCGAAGAATCCGATTGCCGCCAGCGCCACAATCACCCTAACCATCAAAACTGCGGAGGGAAAATCAGGGCAGGTAAAATTCAAAAGGTAGACTGATCCGAACCTTGATCTTGTTGTCAATCAATATCAGACTGAAATCGAAAGCTGGCGCTATCTGCAGTCGGCGAACAGCGAATTCACCGTGAAGCAGCTGCGGGAGTTGCCATGAAACTTGCCGCGGGCGCCGGCGCGAGGCACGTCAGAAGCGGGCGAAAACCTATCGGATCGTGTGGTGATAAGCGCTATCCATGCCTTCGGTCTGATCGATCCCATCGCAAACGCCCGGATCAAGTGCGCGGCGCAGGTAAGGCATATGGAGCCGAGATGAAGACGTTTGCCCGCTTTCTGCTTGTCGGAACCATGCTACTCGCCCGGTGCGCCTGGGCTACCGAACCCTCCCCGGTCGCATTTGCGAAGAGCGTCGTTTCCGAGCGCGGCTCTCAAACCTTTGCGACTGTGAGCTATCCGGACAAAAGCTTGATCGTCGAGTTCCGGCTTGAGCCTTACTCAGCCGGCAAAGCAACCGCGGTCCGGGCTTTTGGCGAGATAACAAAAAAAATCGCACAAGGCGCGTTCAGCAATTTCCCGAAGATCAAGAGCGTCCAGATCATTGGCAACCTATCGCTGCGCGACAAGCGCGGTCACGATACCGTTGACCGCGCCGTCATGGTGAAGTTTTCAAAGGTGAAGGCGGCGACTATCAAGTGGGAAAGCGTCGACCCCGCCAACGTCGTCGAGATCGCCGATAAGCACTGGGTCTTGCCCGAGTTGGGCGCCGACAAGAAATAATTCACAGATTTCAGATTTCAGCGGTGCGTCGGACGAACGGCCTCTTCGCCTGCGGAAAGGCGCGGACCTGAGCCCGCGCCTTCGGGATCAGGCGAGCCTGGTCGGATTCTGGTCAATGCTCAGCTTTCCGTAGTCTATGTGGATGCTCTGGGGAAGATGGGCCACCTCGTCTCCGCCGGAAACGGCGTCGAGTTCGGCATCTGATAGTAAGTCAACTCCCTCTGAAAGCTTACGTTCATGGTTGTTCATGTCAAATCTCCTGCTTGGGGGAGCGACCATCGCTCCGCGCTGCAGTCTGAAGCACCTTCAATTCAATTTCGGTGATGCAGATCACTCACGAAGAATACCTGCTGGCGTAAATCGCCGGGTTCGTCGTTACCGCCTCATCCGACCGTGCTGTCATCGTGGCTCATATCGTCATGGCGATCGGTAGTGTCAAAGAGCAATCGCGCCGCAAGATCGGCAGCGGGAGTGTGGACACCAATGTCCGCGATCTACTTGCGGGTTATGGAGAACGGGTTGAACGTAATCTTGCCGGCGCCCGCGCCACTGCTCTGTGATCCGATGTTCCCGGCAGACACTTTATCGAGGTCTTGCTCGTCGAGTTCAACCTTCGCGGACTTCGTCTCGTTCTGCGTTGGTTTGGTTTCAGACGGCTTGTTCATTGTCTGCACTCCCATTTCGGCAGTGGACACGATTGTCCGCTATCCGAAACGTATGCTAAGTACGATGACACCGCAATAATGTGATGTAGATCACGAAGGTCCTTATCGACCAAGGCCATTGTTTATTACGGGCCAGCAAGATCGACTGCTCAGGCTGCTTATTGAAGCCGAAGTACAACGGCGGTCGCGCGCGAAATCACCGCGACCTCAACGAGGATGTACGCGATCGCGTCCGAGGCGATCCGCTGCTTCGCCTTATTGCCGCGTCGCCATCTTGGCCAGCGGGTTCACCGCGTCCGGCTTCGTGGCGCCATGATGCGGCGTTGACGCTAGAGCGTTTTCGAGCGAAGTGGAAACCGGTCCGCGTGAAGAAAACGCGTCAAAATAGAGAGATAGAGCCTCCGTTCCGATTCAATCGGAACGGAAAAGGCTCTAGAGTTTAGGGCGCAGAGCGTCGGTCCAAAGTCATTCTTATATTAGACGGGCCGCGGCGGTAGACCGTCCAAGACCCACTGGATGTCGGCCGGCGCACCTTGCGCGAAGCGATATGCGCTCGCCGGGCCATATCCGCGCGGGTCGATCTTGGCACCGCCGCTCACTTCCTGAAGTTCGTCGATCGTCAATTCCAGGATCTCAACATTTAGATTGGTCATGGCTTTTCTCCGTTGCATTTGAGGGCGATCGGTGGTCGCTCGTCACGACCGTAATCTGCGGCGTTTCGTGGAAGGCGGCTGTGATATCCGTCACACAACATGGCGTAGCCTGTTTGACGCCGCGAGGCCTGATTTGAAAACCCCAATAGTTTGATCTTGGATTGTGAAGTTCTTCGCCGTGATCATCATTCGCCTGGAACGGCACGACGCCGAGGGGAATGCTCCCGCCAGATAAGCAGCAGGCCAACACGACCAGACACTCCGATCGGCATCGTTGTCGTCCAACTACAGCAGCTGCCGTTGGGCGAAGGAAGCGAACATTCCGGGCGTGTTGCTGAGCTCGGCATAGGTCCCGGTTTGCACGACCTTGCCGTCGACAAGCACCATAATGCGATCGGCCTGGCGCACGGTGCTGAGCCGGTGCGCGATGACGATCCGCGTTACGTTGAGGTTGCCGAGCGAAGCGCTTACGATCGCCTGCGACCGGTTGTCGAGCGAACTTGTCGCCTCATCGAACAGCAGAATGCGGGGCCGGCGCGCGATCGCTCGGGCGATCATGATTCGCTGTCGCTGGCCGCCGGAGAGCGTGTTCACGCCTTCTGCGACCAGCGTATGCATCCCCATCGGCATTCGCTCGATGTCGGCGTCAAGACCTGCAAGCCGCGCGGCTTCCCAAGCCTGCGCCAGCGGCAACTGGACGCCGCCACAAATGTTCTCGTAGAGGCTGCCGGTCGCCAGTTTTCCGTTCTGCAGCACCACGCCGAATTGCCGGCGCACCGCACCAATATCGAGGGTATCGATCGCTTTCCCATCGAGGAACACCACGCCGGACTCGGGTCTTTCGAAGCCCAGCAGCAAACGGAACAGGGAAGATTTGCCGCTTCCTGACGGGCCCACGATCGCGACATATTCGCCCGGCGCGATTCTGAAGGTAACGTTGTCGAGGACGGGCGGGCCGCTCGACACATAGCGAAAGGTCAAGCGAGATAACTCAACCGCTCCCGTTAGTTCCCCGGGAGATTTGCGATCTTCCGAGACTTCGGCCACGCCGGAAATCAGCGGCCGGAGGCGGGTGAGATGAGGGATGGCGGTCAGCGCTTCGCTTACGCCCCCGGCCCACGCCCCGACCGATGCCATCGATTGGCCGAACGCGGCGAAGAAGGCGAGAAAGCCGCCGATATCCACCAACAGGTCGCTCTTGGCAAATACGGCCGTCGCGAAAATGATCAGGGTGGCGACGGTTGGAAACGACACCTCAAAAATCCCGAGAGCGTTGGCGACCTGCTGGGAAGCGACGAAATACCGCTTCTGGATCGCGAACTGTCTCGACCACACCGCAAGTGCTCGAACAGTTGCGGCGGCGACGCGGAGTTTGCCGATTCCCGAGATCAGCTGCAGCACGAAGCCGCCGATCTTGCCCTGCAGATTGAAGTGCTTGGTCTCGTAATAAAGTCGTATCGCGCTGGTCGAGATGATCAGTAGCGCCCTGACCAGCGTCAGCACAAGCGCGACCAGTCCCAGCCTGAGATCGTAATAAAGCATCAAACCTATACTGACCCAGCAGAACAAGCCGGCGATCATCCCGCGCAAAACCCGTCCCGTGAGGATCCGTCGTGCCGCGTCGATCCCCATCGATCGATCGACAAAATCGCCGACGGTATATTCGCGAAACAACGACGCCGGCAGCCTGAGCAAACGGTCGATCACCGCCGCCTGCAGCTTCCAGTCAATCAGGCCTTCGAGCCTGAGCATCGCAAGTCCTTCCATGGCCTGAATGCAGGCCATGCCGACGGCAGTCACGGCAAGCGCAAGGGCGCAAAACGCAAGCTGGTCGAGCTCGGTGCGCGGGATCACGGAGGTAACAAGGATATTGGTGATAAGCGGCGTGACCAGTGACAGCAGGCTCATCACTACAACAGCAAGGGTGATACGACTGATGTTGCCGCTCGAATGACGAAACGCAAAGATCAGCAGATCCCGAAATCGAAGCTGGTGCGATGGCAGTGCCGGATAGAACGCCACGGCTTCCGGCGCCAATGCCATTGCAAGAGACCAATCGACCCGACGGCGCGTTCCCGTGCTCGGGTCGATCATGGCGTAACCGCCTCTGGCGCCGCGGATGAGCGCGACCGGATGGCGCTCCTCGCCGTGCCATGCCAGCAGCGGGCCAACGTCCTGCTTCCACCATTGGCCTCGCAATAGCGTCCGGCGAACCCGCAGTCGGGCAGTCCGCGCGATCTCGATCACGTCAGCCAATCCCTGTTGAGCCGAGGCAGGCCGGGGAGCGGCAATGAAAGGCGCGCGACATGCCTCCGCGACCGTTCGGCAAGCGGCGAGCAGGGGATCCGAGGGATTTGTCTCCACTTCCACGCGGCCAAGGCGCTTGACGACGATCGCGGAGAGGCGGTCGAAAGACTCGAATGTCTGCGCGGTCGTAAGCTCGCTGCGGCGAACCAGGCGCTGCGTCTCGCGCGCAACATCGCGCGCCAGATGGCCTTGGATACACACCATGGCGCAACCATGAAATTGATCGACGGCGCGCCATAGCACCTCCTGATCCGGCATGCTGGCGCTCGCGACGGCAGTGCAGGCAGATTGGCCGGCTTCGATCCACATCCCTGACGTCAACGGCAAAGGCGGGCCGCCTGCGGCAAGTACGGGATCAAGTGCCATCAGTTTCGCCGTACCGGCTTGCAATGCGACCCAGACGATGCCGCGCCCTGGACCGCGACAGCGTTCGCCGGGCGATATCCCGGTGGCACCTTCGTGCGCCAGTTCGCGCATCTCCCAGCCCGGGCTTGGGCCCGCTATCAGCCCGGCTAATCGTGTAATCCAGGTCGCGACGAGGTCGAGCGATCGAATTTCCAGCCGCGGCAGCACCTGTGCCTCGGCATCCGGTCCTCCCACCGCGATCACTTGAATCCCGTTGCCCGTGCTATCGGCGGATTGCTCCAGGTCAAGAAGAATCTCGCCGCTCTCGACCCGAAATAGATGATGTCGAGCGCCCGTGGTGCTGCCCTCGATCATGCTGACGGCGAAGACGTCGACGTACCCTGCCGTCACCTGCAACGCGTGCCCGCGGTGGTCGAGAAGTTTTGGACGACGGCCATCGAGCACAACGCGAGTCGGCGGATAAACCGCTTGCTCCTGATCGGCCATCGCTGGCGTCGGCTGGAAGACGGATTCGTTCATTCCTGAGCCACAAGTTTCGCGTAGGCACCCTGACGCAAAATCAATTGCTCATGGGTTCCCCGCTCGGCGATTTTGCCCTGCTCCAGCACGACGATCTCATCACAGTCCCGGATGGTACTGAGGCGATGCGCGATGATGATGCAGGTGCAGCCCCGGCGCCGCAGATTGTCGTCGATGGCCTTTTCGGTGACCGGGTCGAGCGCGGCGGTTGCCTCGTCAAGCACGAGGACCGAAGGATTGGAGACCAGCGCCCGGGCGATCTCGATGCGCTGGCGCTGACCGCCGCTGAAATTTGTACCGCCTTCGTTGACGTAGCAGTCGTAGTTACCCGGCCGCGCCGCGATGTCCTCATGGATAACCGCATCCTTCAACGCCTGCGACAGGTCCGCCTCCGTAACGGTCGAGTCCCACAGCGTTAGATTGTCGCGCGCTGTGCCCTCGAACAAAAAGACGTCCTGATCGACATAGGCGATCGAATTGGCAAAGACCTGGGAAGGGATTTCCGGCACGGACCACCCGTCGATGCGAATTTCGCCGGCCCATGGCCGGTATAGTCCGCAAATCAGTTTGGCGAGGGTCGATTTTCCGCTCCCGGAGGCGCCGACAAGGGCAACTCTGGAGCCCGGCTGGACGGTGATCGAGAGGTCGGCCAGCAACGGCGGCTCCAGGATCGAGTAACCGAACTGAACGTTATCCAGTTCGACCCTGCCGGTCAGCTTCGGAGGAAAGCGATCCGCCGCGACGATGTCCTTGCCGGATTTGTCGGGCGGATAATTGTACACGTCCGCAAGGCGCTCGAGCGCACCCCTGATGGTCTGAAGGCTTCCGGCATAACTGACAAGCTCTGTGACAGGTCCGGAGAAGCTTGCCATCAATGACTGAAACGCCACCAGACCGCCCAGCGTGAGGGAGCCCTCGATCACGCGCAAGCCGCCGATGCCCAGGATCGCAGCGATGGTCAGTCCGGAGAACAGCGTTGGCAGCATGTCAAGAACGACCGCGGACGTCCCAAGCTGCTGTTCCGCGTTCAGAGCCTTGGCCTGTATCCCTGCCCATTGGCCGAAGGCCTCGTCTTCCAGTCCGCTTGCCTTGAGGGTTTCGATCGTGCGCACGGCGCTCACCGTGGCGCCCACCAGCTTGCCTTGTTCGACCGCCAGGCTGCGGCTGAGATCCTGACGGCGCTCACCGATGAATTTCAGTGCCAGTACATTCGCAAGTGAGATGCTGACGCCAATCGCAGCGAGCGGCAGATCGTAGATCGCCATCGCCGCGGCAAAGAAGAAAATCGATGTCAGGTTGAGCGCGTTGGCCGCGATGCCGCCGGAGAGCAGGCGGGCAATCTGCTCA
Source organism: uncultured Pseudomonadota bacterium (assembly GCA_963727225.1). Lineage (GTDB taxonomy): Bacteria > Pseudomonadota > Alphaproteobacteria > Rhizobiales > Xanthobacteraceae > Bradyrhizobium. The sequence goes on from CAVSFN010000021.1 coordinate 168,184, forward strand.
TTGCTGCCGACCCGGCTGGCAATGTCGCCGGCGTGACGCTGGGTGAAGAATTCGACCGGCAATGAAAGAACGTGCCAGAGAAAACGACTGATCATGACCACTGCGAGCTTCGTTTGCAGCCTCAGCAACAGCGATTGGCGTGCAGCCGTCAGTATTGCGCGGAACGCCGCGGTTACGGCCATGCCGATCAGCATCGGAACGAGCCAGTTGGTGGTGTGCTGGATCAGGATATCGTCGACGAAGATTTTTGAAAATCCCGCGGCTACGATGCTGGGCACGATCAGCGCGAAGCTGAGCACCACCAGCAACCCGACCGCCTGTTTCGAGCCGCGCAGCTCACGCAACAGCGGCCGGAGTCCCTGCGGCTTCTTGCCGAGTTTCTTGAACGCCTTGGTTCGCTCCAAGGTGAGCACGACGCCGGTGAACGCGAGATCGAGCTCGGCCATGTCAATTCGTCGCCGTCCGATCGCCGGGTCGTTGATGTAGACGCGATCGCCGCGAATGCCTTCCAGCACCACGAAATGATTGAAGTTCCAGTGGATGATGCATGGCATCGGCAGGTCGCGCAGCAACGCGGGCTCGGTGCGGAAGCCCTTGGCGAGCAGACCAAAGCTGCGTGCCGCTCTTATGATGTTGCTTGCCTTGCTGCCGTCGCGCGAAACCCCGCATGCGACGCGCAGCTGCTCCAGCGGGACCCACGAGCCGTGGTGGGCAAGCACGATCGCCAGCGCTGCGGCCCCGCACTCGGCCGCTTCCATTTGCAGGATCGTCGGAGTCCGCTTCACCGCGTGGCGCGGACGCAGTCCGCCGGCGCGTCGTCGACCTCGCGGCGGCCGCATCTCATCCGACGTTGCTGGGGCAGGGGCGTCATCCGTCGATTCCCGTCAACCGCCTGATGAGAGGCACTACCAGATCGAGCGGACGTTGCCTTCGTGTAGTGACTTCCGCCCGTATCAGCGTTCCGCTGCTAAGCCGAAGGGGCGGACCCGTTCCGACAGCCCAGCGATATCCGCTAACGGTAGTGGCGTCCTGTTCCAGACTGACCCTCGCGCCATAGGGCGCACCATCGTGCGAAAAGCGGCTGACAAGGGTGTCATTGTGGAGTACCGCCGCCATGCCCTGCGGTGTAATGGGGAAATCGGAGACCGTCGTGACGGTGCCGACCATGGTTCCGAATTCTTCGCGCTTCACCGAGCTTGGCTCGATGCGGACCTGCATTCCCGGCTTCACGCTCTTGCCGCGCTCGGTCGGAATATAGACGAGAGCCTCGAGCTTTATGCCTTCGCTTTCGATTGCGATGACCGGTGTACCGACCGCGAGTACCGAGCCTGCCGAAACCTTTATTTCAAGGACGCGCCCTTCGATCGGGCTGACGACCTGGGTGTTCTGGCTTAAGGTTCCAGCGATCGTGTCCATCTGCCGGCGTGCGTCGTTGAGACGAAATTCCGATTGCTGGATTTCACGCTCGCGTTGCGTCTCCAGATCGGTCTTTTGCGATCGCAACTTCAGGATTTCGTTCTGGGTATCCTCTTTTCGCTGCAGCGCACCAGCGAGTTCGTGACGGCGATCCTCGACGTTGCGCCGGGTAGTGTATCCCTTGGCCAGCAGGTCTTCGAGGGTTTTCACATCGGCCGTTAGATAGTCGATGCGCTGTCCAGTCGCCTTTATCACCTGGTCGAATGCCGCCTCCAGCTTTGCGAAATTCTGGCTCTTTGAGGCGAGTTCGCTGGCTACTTTCGAGGTCAGATCGGCATGCTCGCGCTCGCGTTCGTGAAAAACCTCGATGGCGCCGGCGTAACGCTGTTGGATATCGGTTTGGGCGATCTGAGCGATCGGCTGGCCTCGCAGGACGTGATCACCTATCGAGACGCTAATCGACGAGAGCTGCCCTGTTGCATCCGAGACCGCATCGACAACACGGCCGCCATCGCTGACCAAAATCCCCTCAGCGGGCACACGGGTAGGAATCCGCCCGACGACGCCCCATGTGAGGACTGCCGCCAGAGCCAGACAAATCACGAAGGTGAGAATCCAATCAAACGGCTTGGTGATGCTGACAAGGTGATCAAGCTGTTCTGGCGATGCGGCCCGCTGCAGCGCGACGGCGCGAAACGCCCGCTGCGACAACTCGGTCACCGTCTCACCCTCCGGCTCACGGGCGAGCCGCGAAAGCGTGCATCGGGCAAGTAGAGCGACCGAATCTGCGAAAAATACACAGCTTCCCCCTGTTCCCGTTGGCAGATATTACACAGAAGGCAATGCCGAACAACCAAACTGGAGTCCTGATCAATCTGGCTATGGGAACGGCTTTGACTTCAATATTGGTCATAAGGTCCCAGTTTTCCCTGACCGTCTAGCGAAACAAGGTGTTTCGGACTAAACTCATCAGTCCTCTTCCAGGTTAATCTGAAAATGGTCACGACCGGCGTCAGGAAATCAGTGCTCATGTTCGCCGCCTTCGGTGGTGCCTCAGCGCGCCAGTCGATGCTGGAAAGAACCCCCGTCGTTCGATCATGGACCAGCGCGTGTCGCGCACATATGAAGTCGTTGGGTCTGGGGCTAGCGATCCTTTTGCTCGCGCCGGGCGTTTGCAGCAGCGGTGTCCTTACCGAAAGCGATTTCAAGAACGTTGAAGACATCAAGCCGCTCTTTCAGAATTTGATGGGCGATCTGGTTCAAACTGCCAAGCGGTCGGATATTTCCAGCGCCGATGCGGACTGTGTCAATTCGACCATCCGGGAACTTCTTCAGATTTCAGATGAGCTTTCGAGCTATGAATATTTGATCACTATCGAAAAAGAGATGACTGATTTTGGCGACAACAACCCGATGCGGGGTATTGTCAAATTTGCCGTCGAAAAAACCAACACCATTCTGGCCAGCGAACGAACACGACTGGCGCAGTTGTCTGATCGGTGTGCGCGTCTTCCCTTGTCCTTCGGCAAAACGCAGCAAGCGTTGCAATTCATCGACACGACGACCAATGTCCTCAATTCCATTCAGGCGCGTCTCTAGGTTAGTCGTATCGCTTTTGCTTCAAGAGGCCGCCTCTAAAGGGGGGCCGACCCTTTATCCCTTCGGGTGGCACGACGCCGGGGGGATGCCATCGACGGCCTGAGTAAGAATACTGTTGATGCCATTTATCGCCTTCACGGCAGACGTGACGCATATTACGGTATCCATCCAGGTGCCACCGTTGACGCCGTCGAGTTCGTTGAGGCTCAGGGACCATTCCCCTGCTTCAATCGGTGGTCGCAGGGATACGCGATGCCGTTCATTGTCAGCGTGATCCGCAGCACACTTCAAGACAGGCCACTGCGAAAATCAAATTAGGCCACTAGGGGTCGAAACAGGCCAGAGCTGGTCCCGGTTTACAGGACAGTTTGGCGGCAAGGCTAAGATGGATTCCGGATTTGCTTGCGCGCCGCAAACAATAGACCCAGCATCGCTTGTCACCATATTGGCAACCCCGTGACCGGTTCCCTCTGGCGGTGTTGGTGCCCCTCTTTTGGTGTTTTTTGCGCTACGAAGGCACCTAGGAATTCCGCTCGCCCGATTACCAGGCGCGGCGCCCCCGGGGCGTTGGACGCACCATCACGGTCACCGCGGTCGGCGCCGCGACGAGGAAGCAATGAAATCTGCCTTGCCAATTTCTATCGGGTTCCTGCTTGCCCTTTGCAGTTCAGCTTTCGCGCAGCCGGCGCCCGCAGCTCCAGCAGAGATGATCTCGAATTACCGTGTCCAACACGGCGAGGGGCCCGTCACCTCGGACCCTACGCTCAACCGGATTGCGCATGAGCAGGCCGCCGCAATGGCGTCAAAGGACCTGCTTGATCACAATAGCGCGCTCGCGCCGTTCGCCTCGCGAGTGGCGGCGGCGAAATCCCAACGGGCTGCCGAGAATATCGCCTATGGCTATGACAGTTTCCCGAAAACACTTGATATGTGGATTGATTCGCCGGAACACCAAAAAAACCTCCTGATGCCGGGAGCATTAAAAGTCGGCGTCGCCAGCGCGAAAAGTTCGAAGACGCACCGAACCTACTGGGCCATGGTGATTACGAGCGGAGAACGCCCCCAGCCAGCATCATCATCGGCACACCCGGCGACGCCCCGCCGCGGCGAGGCGACCTGTCGTATGAAAATTCTCGGTCTGTGCCTGTGAACCGTTAGCCGACAGGAAAGCACACCGGTTCACGCCGGCTGATCGGCGCCGGCGCATGGCTCGCCGGCAGCCGATCACCGCTTGGGGTCTCGCGGCTCGCTGACCGGAGCAGCCGGTGGGAAAATACTCTCGTAGATGGCGCGGGCCTCTCGAATCAAACGAGCCCGTTCGAGATCGGATTTCGAGATAAATCGTATGACTTCGCTCAATGGGCACTCCAAGCGGGGAGGGGCTGCGTCCAGCAGACGCAAACATCGTGCCAAGCAAAGTCGGTCTGCCGATCTTCCCTGCAGCCCAGCCATGCTATGGGGGCACGCGTAGATGGGAGTTGGCGGTGGGTCGAAACGCTGCATAGTATGGCCGGGGATGACCCCCTTGGCGCGAGCGTGATGACCGGAATCGGCCTGAACGTCCTGTCTTTCCTGTTTCTCGGCTTCTTCCTCGGGATGCGGCATGCGACCGACGCTGACCATGTCGTCGCCATTGCGACGATCGTCAGTCGCGAGCGCAGCATGGTGGGCTCGGCCTTGATCGGCGCCGCCTGGGGCGTCGGGCACACCATGACGGTCATGGCGGTCGGCGCGGCGATCATCGTGTTCGGGGTCGTGATCCCACCACGGCTGGGTCTATCGATGGAATTCGCCGTCGGCATCATGCTGGTCGTGCTCGGTATTCTCACCTTGACCGGGATGGGCCGCACGATCGGTGCGGCCCACGCCCATGGCGTCCCGGGCGGGAATCCGCTCGATCTCCAGGATCATCTGCATGCGCATGGCGACTACGTGCACCAGCACCTGCACGGTTTCGGCCCCGGTGAGCACGGGCATGCCGAGGAGCATACGCCGCTGGCTCGTCTCGACCGCAGCGGGCTCGGGCGGATCGCATTCTATGAGTGGCTGCGACCGTTCGTCGTCGGCCTTGTGCACGGCCTTGCGGGATCAGCCGCCGCCGCCCTGATGGTCCTGTCCATCATCCGCGAACCGGTCGCCGCGCTCGGCTATCTGCTGCTGTTCGGGCTTGGCACGATCGTTGGAATGATGCTGATCACGTTGATCCTGTCGGCGCCGTTTGCGTTCACGGCGGTCAACCTGCCGAAATTCAATTGGCGGCTGCGCGTGGCGTCGGGCCTGATCAGCTTCGTCTTCGGGCTGGTCCTGATCTACGGCATCGGCTTTGCCGAGGGCGGCCTGTTCACCGATGCGCCGACCTGGGATCCCCGTTGACCGGCAGCGAAGGCTCGGCCAGGGCGACCAATGATGGTGCGGAGGCGTGTTTCGCCGTTGACCGCCGTGGGAACCGAGGGTTACAGTCCCGTAACAATCGCGGGATAGAGTCCCGTAACAAAAAAAAGGGAGGATCCGCCATTCAGACCATCGGCATGCCAGGCGGGCGGTCGTTGTTGCTGGCCGGCGTCGTTTTGGCGCTTGCAGCAATCACCGGTGCAGCATGGCTGCACGAGGCTCGAAGGCCAATGCCGTCGGTGGCACAACCGGCCGCGCAAACGCTCAATGTGCGAGCCGCGATACCGGACCTGCCGGCGCTAACCGCGGAAGAAGAACGCTTCGCAGCAGCCTTGTGGGCCGTTCACCGGGAGGCGACCCGATCGGCAGTGGCGATGAGCTATGCCGGGATCGCCTATCTAACCGAGAATCGGGACGTGCACACGCTGGCACAAAGGATCCAGCCGCTGGCGAAATTTTTTCATGATGCCGAAATACAGGTTCGCACGATGAGCGCGCCGCCCTCGCTGTCCAAGACGCTCGATCGGTACGTCGGGGCAATGGCGCTCTATGCCAACGCTGCCGACGAGATGCTGAAATACACCGAGAATGCCGACTCGCGGCACCTCGACGAGGCTCACCGGATGGACGTGAGGGCCTCACAAGACGTGCTGCGTGTCGGCGAAGTGCTGTGGCCGGCACAATACAAGCCGCATTAGGAGGCAATCGGACCGGAATCCAAAGAAGAAGAGAGAAGAGAGAAGCGCAGTCCAATCTCAATCAGAGACGTTCAACTTAACTCCAGGGAGGCAAGACAATGAGAAGCGCGTTACGTATTCGTCCTCTTATGTGCGCCGCGATTGCAGCGACGGCGTGCTTGTTCAGTGCAGCAGCGCAGGCCCAGCAACCGGTCTGTTCGGCATGGCTGATCGAGAGCAGCCGTTTCATGGGCGTTCCGTTCGGCTCGTTCATGCCGGATCGCGCATTCGTGCCCGGCAGCACCAAGCCGACAAGCAACATTTCGACCGTCGATCTGCCTGTCAACATCGGCGTAATCAAGTGCGGCACTGAGTTGATCCTCTACGATACCGGCTGGAAGCAGCAGGAATATCTGAAGATGACCGGATCAGACCACTGGGCTCCGTTGCCGGATCAGCTGAAAGCTCTCGGCTTCAATGCCGCCGATGTCACCAAGGTGGTGATCGGTCACGCGCATTGGGACCATGCCGGCCAGTTGTCCGACCTGCCCAATGCCGTGCTCTATGTCCAGCGCGAGGAACTCAAGGGGCTCGAGTGGGCGCTCAACTATCCGGAGCCGCACATCCGCGCGATCAACACCGATCCCGGCGGCTGCAACCGTACGCCGGCTTGCGGTTATATGCCGCTCACCATGGAGGAGGTCTACGGCAAGGTCTTGAAGGGCAAGGCCGTGATCGTCGACGGCGACATGGAGATCTCGCCGGGCGTGGTGATTCATGCGGCGTTCCGCGCCCATACGGCCGGCTCTCAACTGCTCGAGGTGCCGACCGCCATCGGCAAGCTGGTGTTCGGCTCGGACGCGTACTCGTCGTATGAGGGCATCCGGGACTGGATGGTTGCGAACGTGCAGCAGACGGATTCGGTCCAGCAGTTCCTCGCCTACGAGAAGTGCTACAAGATCACCGGCGGCTATAACAACTGCGTCTCCGCCCACGAGCCGCTCAGCTACACCGACAAATACCCGCTGACGAAGAACTCCTGGGTGGCGCTGAACGGCGGACGCATGGCCGAGATGACGCTGGCGCCGGGTGAAAAATCGCACAAGCCGTAAGACAAGCCATAAGAGATGTCTTCGGGGTGGGACCCGTCGTCCCACCCCGATCGCTTCATCCCGGGATTGGAAGAAACAAATCGGCTTCGGTCGGCTGACCCTCTGTCTTGCCTGCGTGCTGTCCCTTCTGACTGGCAGCGCGTCGCCGCATGATGCGAGCAGCTATGGCGGCGTGTTTCGCTCCCGCGATCTCGGCGCCACCTGGCTGAATGCGGACGTCGGGCTTTTTCTCAATGCTGCGCTCATCATTGCGGTCGATCCACAGGATTCCTCCCATCTGCTCGCCGGTACCGATCTCGGAATCCTGAGCTCGCACAATGGGGGACGCAGCTGGGTGCCGGAGGCGCGCGACGTCATCATCGGCGAGGTTTTTGCGCTGGCCTTCTCGCCGGACGGTGCGCTCGTGATGTGCGCGTCAGCCAGCGGCGTGTTTCGTCGCGATCAGGACGGCTGGCGGCGCGCCGAGGCCCCGGAGTTGGCGATCCCGGCGCGGGCGCTGGTCGCAGGGCCAACGAACAATCGTTTCTATCTGATCGGCCGGAGCCAGTTGTACGCAAGCGCAGACGGCGGCCGCATCTATACCGCCGTGCCCGGATACTCCCCAGATGGGCGAGATGACGGCGCTGGTGGCGATGCCGGGATCGGCCGACATCCTGGCGGCCGTGATCGACGGCCGGGCGATGATCAGTCACGACGGGGGACGCACCTGGCGCAACGCCGGTTTCGGCGATGCAGCCGCGCCGGTCGACACGATCGCGACCGACGCGACGCAGCCGCGACGGATCTGGGCGGCGGCGGGCGGCCGGATCGCGTTCAGCGATGATCTCGGCTCCGGGTGGCATGCCGTCGGACGTTCGCTGCCAGAGGCGAGGATCAAAGTTCGGGGTATCGCGGCGAGCGCGGACGCGACGACCCTGGTGGTCTCCTCCGATCACGGAATCTATCGCAGCGAGGACGGCGGCGAAACCTGGGCGCAGAAACAAGACAACCTTCCGACTCATATCGAGGCCGGGCCTCTCGCCCGCGATCCGAACGATGCGAACATCATCTACGCGGTCTTCTCGCTGATGCCCTATGCGGAAGTCTGGCGCGTGGCCATCGAAGGCGGCAACCTGCTGGCGCGCGTCGAACCGATCAGCCTCGTCGGCGGGCTCTCGTTCTGTTTGCTGGTGCTGATCGGCGGCGGTCTTGCGGCGCGGTACCTGTTGCGCCGGCGCGCCGCGGCCTATTCGCCGCGCTGATCAGGTCAAAAAACGGCGCCAGAATCATGGAGTTGCCAGTGTCCTCATCGATTCCGAAGTTGGTGCGGAACAGGCCGCGAATGCTCGGGACGTTGGCCGCAGTGTTAGGCATCGCGGTCCTGGCGGGAGGCGCATTTCTGCTGCTGCGCGGCGCCCCGGGAGACAAATTCGTCGAGTACCGCATGGATCAGCCGCAGGACGCGCCGATCGCAATTGCGGCGGGCACTGACGGCAGCATCTGGTTCACCATCGACCAGTCCGATGCGGTCGGCCGTGTGCGCAACGGCCATGTCGAGCGGCTGCCCACCTCCAGCCGCAACAACGAGCCGCTCGGGCTCGCCGTCGCGGCCGACGGCAGCGCCTGGTACACCGACCTTGCGGCGCGCGCGATTGCGCATATCGGCGGCTCCGGCCAGATCGAACGGTTCGTACTCGACACCCCGATCGCTCGCCTCGGACGGCTGGCGATCGCGCCCGACAACTCCGTCTGGTTCGCCGACCCGACCGGCTATGGCATGACCCGGCTGAAGGACGGAGTCTTTAGCCGCTATCAGATCGAGTCCGCGCGCGGCGGGCCTTATGGGGTCGCTGTGACGGCCGACGGCGCCATATGGGCGACGTTGCAGAACGGCAACCAGCTGCTCCAGATCGCCGCCGACGGCACCGGCAAGACATTCGACCTCCCGCGCGGCGGTGCCGTGCCGACTGACGTCGCGATCGGCTCCGGCGGCTCGGTGTGGTTCCTGCAGTTCCGCGCCAATCGCATCGGGCGATTCAAGGATGGACAATTCTGGGACATCGAGGCGGGTCGGGAAAATGCCGGTCTCAGCGGCATCGCCGTGGCTCCCAATGACGACGTCTGGTTCGGCATGATGCGCAGCGCCAGCCTCGGGCGGCTGCGCAACGGGCACATCGAGGTCTTTGCGCTTCCTCGCGACCATGCCCGGCCGTTCAGCGTGGCCGTCGATCGCGACGGCAATGTCTGGTACGCCGATATCAGCGGATTTGTCGGCATGCTGCCGGCCCGATATGCGGGTGCGCGGTAGATATTCAGCCCGCCGGCAATGCCGCCAGCTCGGATATCGCGCGGACGGTCAGCACCACGCCCATGCCGACGATCAGCAGGCTGGTGGCGATCTGCAGGCGGATCATCCAGATGCTGGCCAGCCAGTCGAGCACCTTTTCGCCGACCTTGGCGGCGACGATGCCGACCACCACCAGCGTCGTCGCGAAGCCGATGCTGAACACCACCACAGTGACGAGACCGAGCAGGACTTTTCCGCTCGACAGCGCGCCGAGCAGCAGCGCCAGCGCGGCTGGATCGGGGAGCAGGCCGCCGGCAATACCCAGCGCCAGCAGCACCGGCAATTTCGGACGGTTCTCGGCCACGATGTCCAGCCGGTGGGAGTGGACCTTGCCGAATCCGTGGCTGTGCCAGACCACCGACTCGTCGGGGCCATGGCTATGCGGGTGGTCGTGATCATGCTCATGACTATGCTCATGATCATTCTCATGATCATGCGCGTGATCGTGCGCATGGGCATCTGCCCGGCTGGTGCCATCGCCGGCTTCGCCCATGGCGAGCGCAACAAGATCTCGCTGCGCCCACAGCATCCATAGGCCCAGTACGATCACCATGATGCCGACCACGATCGCCAGGTAGGCTTCGATGCGTTGCGGCCGCAGCCAGGTCGAGCCGAGCGAGGCGAGCACGCCGATCAGCACGATGCCGCTGGTGTGGGACAGCGTGACAAAAATTCCGAGGATTACCGCGTCGATCGGCTTGCCGCGCGCGCCGACGATGTAGGCGGCCGCGATCGTCTTGCCGTGTCCCGGCGTCGCTGCGTGCGCGGCGCCCGCCCAGAAGCTCGACGTGATGAAGAACAGGAGTTCACGCATTCAGACAACCGTCAGTTATGGCGCTCGTCGCCTATAGCAAAAATGTTGCAGCATCAATTTTGGGAAAACGCGATGTAGCGGACCCTCGCCACCAACGATATCAACCACTTAGCTTCCATCCCTAAGTATCCCGATGAGTCCGGAATTGCGCGCCACACCCCACGCCACGTTTTCAGTTGCGAATCTTCATGTCAACCATTTGCACCCTTCGAACGGAGGCAACGCAAGCGGTGAGGGCGGCCAGCAGCGGACATCGCGCACAGCCATAGTGACTTCTGCTGCGGATCGATAGGCTGCGAAACTCTTTTGCATCGCTGCGCACAAATTTTTCGCCGCAGGTGCGGGATGATCGAGCGACGAACTGCGAGGTCGGTAATCCGTCCGAGACTGCATCGGCCCGCAACGGGCGGTTCCCACCAACTTGATAAATTTTGTTTCCGAGATTTTGTCCCGAACGGTTGCAAAACACGCAGCAAGCAGCGACGGTATCGACCCTTATTCTCTGCGCAGGGTCTGCATGCTGATCACCGCGATCGAAAGCTTTGTTGTCGCGCTTCCCTTCGACATGGGCGGGCCGCATCCGATGTTCGCGGGCCAGCCCTGGGACCATCTCGAGATTCTCGTGGTGAAGGTCGAGACCGACGATGGTCTCGTCGGTTGGGGCGAGGCCTTCGGCCACGCCGCAATCCCCGCGACTAAAGCGGCGCTCGATACTATCGTTGCACCGCTGTGTATCGGATGTGAGGCGGGTGACATCAACGCTCTCAGCCGCGCCATTCTGCACGGCACGCATCTGCTCGGGCGCAACGGGGCGTTCGTCTACGCCTTCTCCGGGGTCGAGATCGCCTTGTGGGATCTGCTCGGCAAGCGCGCCGGACAACCATTGTGGCGTCTGCTCGGCGGCAGCCGGACCGGTGACCTGCCGGCCTACGCCAGCCTACTTTGGTATGGCGATGATGCCCTCGTCGCGAAGAATACGGCGGCGGCCTGCGCGCAAGGCTATCGGCATATCAAGTTGCATGAGGTCACCCGCGACGCCGTGCGCGCGGCCCAGGATGCACCCGGCGCCGCCAGCGCGCGCATCATGCTCGATGTGAATTGCGCGTGGTCGCCACCGGTGGCCCGCGAGATGGCCGCAAGCCTGCGTGACGCTGGACTGCACTGGCTCGAGGAGCCGGTCTGGCCCCCGGAGGATATTCACGGGCTGGCCAGTGTGCGCGATTGCGGCATCCCGATCGCCGCGGGGGAAAACGTCGCCGGCGTGTTCGGCTTCAAATCGCTGATCGAAGCCGGCGCCATCGACATCGCGCAGCCGAGCGTCACCAAGATCGGCGGCGTCGGCGAAATGGTCAGGGTGATTCACTTGTGTCAGGCGCACAGCATCGAGGTGACGCCGCACAGCCCGTATTTCGGACCCGGCTTCGTTGCCACGGTTCATATCGCGGCTGCATTGGTCGAGAAGCCGATGATCGAGGTTCTCTGGCTCGACATGGAGGCCAATCCATTCGATCCCTGGGTCCGCGCCATCGATGGGCGAGTGCGGATCCCGGACGGCCCGGGTCTTGGCTGTGATCCCGATCCCGATATCCTCAAACGTTTTGCCAAGGGCGCGACAACTCGCACCGAACAAAGGCCGAAGCCGTGAAGGTAACCGCGGTAGAAACCCTTCCAGTACTGGTGCCACTCGCCAGTCCGATCGGCAGCGCCCTCGGCCCGATCCACAGTTTCGGCTGCATTCTTGTATCGGTCAGGACCGATGCCGGCATCACCGGCGAGAATCTCATCTTCACCCTCAATGGCCGGCGCACCAAGGTGCTGCGTCAGATGGTCGATGAACTTTCCGATCTGATTGTCGGACGCGATGCAGGCCATATCGCGGATTTCTGGGCACGCGCCTGGAAAGATATCAATTTCCTCGGCCACAAGGGCGTACCGGTGGTCGGCATATCCGCGCTCGACGGCGCGCTCTGGGATGCGTTCGGCAAGGCCTCTGGCCTTCCGCTTTATCGGTTGCTGGGCGGCGCAAAGACGGTTGTGCCGGCCTATCAGAGCGCCGGACTGTGGCTGTCGTCATCGACCGGGGAACTGGTGGCCGAGGCCGAGCGCTTCATCGCGCAGGGTTTCAAGGCCATGAAGATGCGGCTCGGTTTGCCCGATCCGAACGCTGACATCGTTCGTGTGAAGGCGGTCCGCGATGCCATCGGGCCCCATATCAAATTGATGGCTGACGCCAATCAGGGTCTCAACGAAGCGCAAGCGATCCGGCTTGGCCGCATGCTCGAGCCGTTCGACCTGACATGGTTCGAGGAGCCGCTGCCGGCGTGGGATCTCGAAGGTCTTGCGCGAGTATCCGAAGCACTCGACACGCCTGTCGCCAGCGGCGAGACCGAATACACCCGTTACGGCTTTCGCCGCATGCTGGAATTGCGCTCGGCAGATATCCTGATGCCGGACCTGCAGCGGGTCGGCGGCGTCAGCGAATTCATGCGCGTCGGCCATATGGCGGAAAGCCACGACGTGCCGGTATCAAGCCATCTGTTTCCGGAGACCAGCATCCAGGTACTCGGCGCGCTCGCGAACGCCATCTATCTCGAATACATGCCGTGGTTCTCGAAGCTCTATCATGAAGAATTGGTGTTCAACGACGGCAACGCCATCGTCCCGGAACGCCCCGGCTGGGGCTTCACCTTCAATTACGACTATGTCCGGCACCTGAATCAATAATTCGCGGGATATTTTTCCGCCCGTGCTATGGACATTGCTTCGCGGTCAAGTTCAAATTTGGCCATTCAGGTTTTAAGCCGTCACAAGCCAGAACGACAAGACGGACGCCCGCAGCAACGACGGGCGCCGGTAGGGAAACAAACGGAGGCCTTCATGCGCATTTCTCGTCGTGACCTTTTGTTAGGCAGCGCGAGCGCGCTGAGCGCCGCAACACTGCCGTTTCCAAAACCCGCGATCGCACAGTCGGAACCGATCAAGATCGGCTGCCTTGCCGCGATCACCGGGCCGAGCTCGGCGCCGACCATCGGCTTCAACCGCGGCGTGAACTTCGCTGCGGATGCCATCAACGCCGCCGGCGGCGTCAAGGGCCGCAAGATCGAGATCGTCATGCGCGACACCCAGGGCGATCCGACCAAGGCGGTGAACGCCACCCAGGAATTGATCAGCCAGGTCAAAGTCCACGCGATGTGGGGACCGCTCAATTCCGGCGAGGCGCTTGCCGTCACGCCGATCATGGCGCGCGCCAAGATGCCGGACATTCATCCTTGCGTCGTCGAGAGCCTGATCGACACCAAGAAATTTCCGAATGCGTTCCGCATGGCGCCTTCGATCGGTCAATGGGACGACGCCGCCCGCAATTATTGCCTCAATATCCTCAAGGTGAAAAAGGTTGCCGTGATCGGCGACACCACGGGTTATGGCGTGACCGCCGTCGGTGTGTCGGTGGCGGGCTTCAAGAAGGACGGCGCCGATGTGGTCTATCAGGCCAACATCGATTCCACCCAGCCCGACATGACCCCGGACATGCTGCGCGCCAAAGACGCCGGCGCCGAAGTGATCGTGGTCTGGAGCGTCTCAACCGGCATGGAAGCACGAATGTTCAACAGCCGCGCGGCGATGAACTGGGACGTTTCGTTCGTCGGCCATCCGTCAATGTCCTCCGGCGAAATCGCCGGACTGGTCGAGAAACCCGCCAACTGGAAAAAAGTCTACGCCATCGGCTACAGGAGCTGCAGTTACGATAGCGCCGGCAAGCTGCCGGCCAAGAGCGAGGATCTCGTTGGCCGCCTGCTCAAGGCCAACGTCGCGATCAGCGATACGCTGCTATGGTGGGTCGCCGGCGGGATCGATGCGATCGAGCTGATTGCCAAGGCGGTCGCAGAAAGTGGATCCACCGACAGCGAAGGCATCGTCAAATACTGGAATACGCTGTCGAAATATCCGGGTTATTTCGGCACCTACACCTTCACGCCGACCCAGCACAACGGCTATCCGACCGACGAGATCGTGATGTCGGAGGCCTCTACCGCCAAGAACGGCACCTTCGCGGTGGCGCCGGGGTATACTTAAGGGCTGCGGAAAGCGCATCAGATGCTCGCCTCGATTCTCGCAACTGGTCTTGCGGCTGGCGCGATCTACGCGCTCGTCGGCATCACCTATAACACCATGTTCTCGACCTCGAGGGTGATGAGTTTCACCGCCGGCCAGCTCGCCATGCTCGGCGGCGTGTTCGGCTCGATGTTCATGCTGAAGATGGGCATGCCGATCCTGGTCGGCTTGCTTTTGACGCTGCTTGGATGCGCCATCATCGGCGTCATCACCGAGTTCGTCGCGGTGCGGCCGGTGCTCAAGAGCCTCGACCAGCACCTCTATGTACTGTCGACGCTGGCGCTTGCGCTGATGATCCAGCAGGTGACGGCGATCAAATGGGGCACCGAACCGCAGCCCTTTCCCCGCCTGATCGGATGGGGAAGCGGGGTCTGGGACGAAAAGTTCTGGCTGCCGGTCGCAGCCTGCGCGATCACCATCATCGGCCTCGAATATCTGTATCGACGGACGCTGGTGGGCCGCGCGTTCCTGGCTATCGCGGAGGACAATTTCGCTGCGCGGGCGCTGGGCCTGCCTGAACGCAATCTGCGCGTCGCCAGCTACGCGCTCGCCGGAATCGTTGGCGGCGTTGCCGGATTTTCCGGCGGCGAGTTGCTGCTGGCGTTCTTCGCCAATGGCGCGCTGCTGAATTTCTACGGCTTCGTGCCGGTGGCGCTCGGCGGCCTCGGCAATAACCGTGGCGCCATCATCGGCGGCCTCGCACTTGGCCTGTTCCAGCAGGCGGCGAATTTTCTGGTCGGCGGCATCTTCTCCTCGGTGGCCGTGTTCGCGCTGTTTATCGTCGTTCTGCTGGCGGCGCCGCAAGGTCTGTTCGGTTCCTCCACGGCACGGAGGGTCTGATGGCCGCGGTCACCACGGCCTCTGAACGCAAGGAAGCGCAAGCCTTTCGCGCGATCCTGCCGCAACTCGCGCCGTTTGTCGGCATCCTTGCGATCGCCATGATCCTGCCGTTCGTCAGCAACGACTACTGGGCCCTGATCGGCACGCGGGCGGCGATCTACTGGGTTCTGGTCTCCGGCCTCAACCTGGTGGTCGGCTTCGCCGGTCATCTGGCGATCGGCTATGTCGCGCTGCTGGCGCTCGGTGCCTATACGACAAGCGTGCTGGTTGCCGGCAATGTCATGGCGCCGGTGCCGGTTTTCGCCGCATTGCCGATCGCGGGCTGCGTCGGCGCGGTGTTCGGGGTCATCGTCGGCTTGCCGGCCTTGCGGTTGCGCACGTTCTATTTCGCGATGTCGACGCTTGGCTTTGCCACCATCGTCACACAGATTGCACTGGCCTGGCAGAGCGTCACCGGCGGCGGCATCGGGATTGCCGGTCCGGAATTTCCGGCGCCCTTCGATACCGCCTGGGGCTACTACTATCTCTGCGTGGCGTTCGCAGCCTTCTGCACCTGGATGAGCGCCAACGTCGCTCACAGCCGGTTCGGCCGCGCCCTGATCGCGGTCCGCGACGCCGAGGTCGCCGCGGAAGCCACCGGCATTTCCAAACCGCGGATGCTGATCGCTATCTTTCTGTTCGCCGGCGCGCTGGCGGCCATCGCCGGCGGACTGTTCGCGAGCTTGCAGACCTACATCACGCCGGACGCTTTTACCTTCGATCTGTCGATCCTGTTCTTCATTGCGATCCTGATCGGCGGACGCGGCTCGATCCTGGGCCCGATGCTCGGGACCATCATACTGACCATCCTGCCGGAGATCGCAGCCCCGCTCGCAGCATGGTCGACGTTCCTCTACGCCGGACTGCTGCTGGCGATCGTGCTGGCGATGCCCGGCGGCATCGCAGCATTGCTCGACTTCCGCAACCGCCGTCCGCTCGCCAGCAACCGCGCCATCGTGCCGCGCCCGGCCGCGCTCGGCGACATCGCGCGCAAGACTGTGGGCGACAAGACCGCGGGCGACAAGACGCTCAGCCTGCGCAACATCGTGCTGAGCTTCGGCAACGTCCGCGCGATCGACGGTCTCGATCTCGATGTGAAGCCGGGCCAGGTGCACGGCCTGATCGGCCCCAACGGCAGCGGCAAGACCACCACGCTCAACGTGATTTCGGGTTATTACGCGGCGTCCACCGGAACCTTGGCGCTCGGCGCGGATGCATTGCCGGCCGGAAGGCCGGAAGTCCGCGCGCTGCGCGGCATCGCCCGCACGTTTCAAACGCCGCGCGTGATTGGTGCCGCCTCCGTTCTGGAGAACGTGATGATCGGTGGCACCGTCGAAGGCGAAGCGACGTTTGTCGAGGCGCTATTGGCGCTGCCGCGTCACTGGCGCGACGAGCGCAAGCTCGCGGCCTCCGCGCGCGCGCTGCTTGGCGTCGTCGGACTGGAAGCGCTGGCTGACGTCCGCGCCGACCGCCTGCAACACAGCGAGCTTCGTTTCATCGAGATCGCCCGCGCGCTGATGCTCGATCCGGACTTTTTGCTGCTCGACGAGCCGGCCGCGGGTCTGTCCGGCGACGAGATCGAACGCCTGGGGGCGCTGATCAAGGCGATCAGCCGGCGCGGCACCGCCGTTTTGCTGGTCGAACATCATGCCGATCTGATCTTCGACATCTGCGACCAGGTCACGGTGTTGAATCTCGGGCGCGTGCTCGCCGCGGGCACGCCGGCCGAGATTCGCGCCCACAAGGAGGTGGTCAGTGCTTACCTCGGCGTCTGAAGCCTTGCTCGAGGTTAGTTCCCTCGAAGCCGGCTACGGCAAGATCCGCGTGCTCCATGGCGTCGATCTCGTGGTGGAGCGGGGCGAAGTCGTCGCCTTGCTCGGTCCCAACGGCGCCGGCAAGACTACGCTGCTGCGCGCACTGTCAGGATTGTTGCCGGTGACCGCGGGGCAGGTGTGCTTCGATGGCCGCGACACGACGAGCACCACGCCGCGCGAGGCCGCTCGCGGCGGGCTCGTGCACGTCATCGAGGGGCATCGGGTGTTCACGCAGATTTCCGTTACCGACAATCTCTTGCTTGCGGGCTACGACCTGCCGCGTGGCGAGCGCGCGGCAAGGGTCGAGGAGGCATTGTCGTTCTTTCCGGAAATCGCGGAAAAGCGGCACGAGCGCGGCGGCGCGCTCAGCGGCGGCCAGCAACAAATGCTGACGGTAGCGCAGGGTTTGGTGCGCCGGCCGCGGCTGCTGATGCTCGACGAACCATCGGCCGGATTGTCGCCGGTGCTGGTCGATCGTGTCCTCAACGTCATCGGCCAGTTGCGTGCGCAGGGCACCGCGGTGCTGCTGGTCGAGCAGCTATTGGAAAAGGCGCTCGCAGCCGCCGATCGCGTTTATGCGCTGGTGCAGGGGCATATCGTGCTGCAGGCACCGACCAGCGAGGCAAATCTGCCGCAACGGCTGGAACAGGTCTATTTCGGACACGAAGTCCAAGTGCAGTAAGCCTGTGCAGTAGCCGCTGTCTCGCTGATCCAAATGATCCGTCAGTTGATCGCCATCTGCTTCGTGCCAACCGCAGCCGCAGCGATTGACTCGCCCCGGCGGCAATGTAGTCTCCCGCGCACGAGAACAACTACCCCAAAAAGAGGTAGTGCATTCGGGAGGACACGCGTGATGAGCTGTTTGCGCCTGATTTGCTATTCTTTCGCCGTCGTTTGCGGGTTATCTGCGGGATGGCCGGCGGTTGCACAAGAAACCATCAAGCTTGCCTACACCGATCCGTTCTCGGGTCCGTTCGCGTCCGGCGGCGACGAGTTCCTGAAAAACTTCCAGTACATCATCGCGCGGAAAAATGCCGCCGGGGGTCCGCTCGGCCGCAAATACGAGCTGGTGCCGTTCGACGACAAGCTGCAGCCGGCCGAAGCGCTGATCGCGCTGAAAAGCATGACGGACCAGAACATGCCGTTCGTGATGCATTGCACCGGATCGAATGTCGGCGCCGCCCTGATCGACGCGGTGTCGAAGCACAATGCGCGCAACCCCGATAACCGCATCCTGTATCTGAACTGCGGTGCGCTCGCCACCGAGCTCACCAACGAGCAATGCGACTTCTGGCATTTTCGCTTCGCCGGCAGCGTCGACATGCGCGCGGCCGCCCGTATCAAGTCGCTGCCGCCGGACCTGAAGAAGGTTTATCTGCTCAATCAGGATTATCTGTTTGGGCAATCCATCCAGCGCGACTCCAAGAAGTGGCTCGCCAAGCTTCGCCCCGACATCGAAATCGTCGGCGACGAATTGATGCCGTTCGGCAAGGTGCAGGACTTCGCGCCCTACGTGTCGAAGATCAAGGCATCGGGCGCGCAGAGCGTCGTCACCGGCAACTATAACCGCGACCTCAATTTGCTGATCAAGACCGCGGTCGATTCAGGGCTCGATGTGCGGTTCGACACGTTCCTGTCGCATCTGATCGGCGGACCCACCGCGATTGGAGCTGCCGGCGACAACCGGCTGACCTCGATCATGGAGTTCAACAGCAACGTTCCGGTCGACCTCAAGGTGCCGGCGGCCGAGAAATTCGCAACTGATTGGCGCAGCAGCGGCCACGATACCGACTTCTCGGCGCTTAATTTCGTCACCATGATCGACATGCTGACCGACGCGATCAACAAGGCAGGCTCCACCGATCCATTGAAGGTCGCGCTGGCGCTGGAAGACATGCATGAGAAGGACCTGTTGGGGCAGGAAACCATCATGCGCAAGGAAGACCATCAACTCCTGATGCCCTATTACGCCGGCGTGTTCTCCAAGGACGTCAAATATGACGCCGAGCACACCGGTTTTGGCTGGAAAAACTACATGACGGCATCAGCCGCCGACCTCACGCTGCCGACCATCTGCAAGATGAAGCGGCCGGAATGATCTGGCTGGAAAGGATTTAAGCAGCAGGGAGCGCGGACAAGAGTTCATGGAAATCGTCCTCGTTTCCCTGCTCAACGGCCTCGTCTACGGCATGCTGCTGTTCATGCTGGCCAGCGGCCTGACGCTGATCTTCAGCATGATGGGCGTGTTGAATTTCGCCCATGCCAGCATCTACATGATCGGCGCCTATCTCGCCTTCACCGTCAGCCGGTTGATCGGCTTCTTTCCGGCGCTGATCGTCGCGCCGATCCTTTGCGGGTTGCTGGGGGCGGCGATCGAGGTCTGGGGCCTGCGCCGGGTTCACAGCAACGGGCATATCGCCGAACTGTTGTTCACCTTCGGCCTCGTCTTCATCATCCAGCGCAGCGTGCAGATGATCTGGGGCATGCTGCCGATGGCCTATCGGGTGCCGCCGAGCCTGGATTTTTCGCTGTTCACCTTCTACGGCGAACACTTCCCCGCCTATCGCGGCTTCATGCTGCTGGTCTCCGCCGGCATGCTGCTGGCGCTCTGGCTGTTGCTGAAAAAGACCCGCGTCGGGATGGTGATCCGGGCCGCATTGACGCATCCGCAAATGGCGAGCGCGCTCGGCCACAACGTGCCGATGGTTTTCACCATCGTGTTCGCCGGCGGCTGCATGCTGGCCGGCCTCGCCGGCGTGATCGGCGGCAATTACCAGACCACCGAGCCGGGGATGGCGGACGCGATGGGGCCGATCGTGTTCGTCGTCGTGGTGTTCGGCGGGCTGGGTTCGCTATTGGGATGCTTCATCGCCTCGATCCTGATGGGCATGATCCAGACCTTCGCGGTCGTGATCAATTATTCGATGCTCGACCTGCTCAAACCGCTCGGCGTCACATTGTCGGACAGCAATCTCTTCACGGAGATCATGATGATGCCGGTGGCGCGGATCGGCGCACTGTTGCCGTTCGTGATGATGATCGTGATCCTGCTGTTCCGGCCGCGCGGCCTGTTGGGGACGCGGGATACATGAGCGGAGCGCGTTCCACGCAAAGCGCGATCTGGATCGTGGCGCTCTTGGTCGCGATGCTGATGCCGTGGCTGTTCTATAACTACCACACCGGCCGTCACTCCGGCTTTGTGGTGTCGATGCTGAGCCAGATGGGCATGATGAGCATCCTGGCGCTGTCCTACAACATGCTGCTGGGGCAGGCCGGGCTGTTTTCGTTTTGCCACGCCACGTTCTTCGGCATCGGCGGCTATGCCACCATTCATTTTCTCAACATGGCCGGCGACGGCGGCTTGCCCGTGCCGATGGAGCTCATTCCAATTCTCTCGGGGCTCTCCGGCCTCGGGCTTGCCGTCGTATTCGGCTACATGGCGACCAAGCAGCGCGCGACCGCGTTTGCCATGATCACGCTCGGGATCGGCGAGTTGATGACGACGGCCGCGCTGAGTTTCCATCATTTTTTCGGCGGCGAGGGCGGCGTCAACGCCAACCGCATGATCGGCCATAGCCTGTTCGGCCTGAAATATGCGTCCGCCGTCCAGGTCTATTATTTGATCCTGGCGTGGGTCGTGCTCGCGACGCTCGCCATGTTCTTTCTGACGCAGACGCCGCTCGGCCGCATGGCGAACGCCACCCGCGACAATTTCGAGCGCGCCCAGTTCATGGGTTACGATCCCCGCATGGTGCGATTCCTGCAATTCGCCCTGTCGGGCTTCTTCGCCGGCATCGGCGGTGGGCTTTACGCCATCACCTATGAGATCGTGACCTTCGATGCGCTGGCAGCACCGTTGTCGGCGAACGCGCTATTGATGGCCTATATCGGCGGCTCCGCGGTGTTCGGCGGGCCGCTGCTGGGCGCGGTGCTGATCACGCTGCTGCAGAGCGGCGTCAGCCTGCTGTCCAATTCCTGGCTGGTCTATGTCGGCGTGCTGTTCATCACCATGGTGATGTTCGCCCCCAACGGCATCATGGGCCTGGTGCTGGCGCATCGCCCGGTCGCGCGCGCCGGTCTGATGGGCCAGCTCGCGCTGCCATATCTGCGCGTCATCCTGCCCGGATTGCTGATGGTGCTTGGCTTTGTCGGTCTGGTCGAATTGACCTCGTTCCTGACCATCGGTGCGGCGCAAGGCAAGACGCTCGTCCTGTTCGGCAACAAAATCGACGTGCATGCGCTGCTGCCGTGGCTCATCTCGGCCGTTCTGCTGTTCGGCGGCGGCTTCTGGTTTCGCGTTGAAGCGCGCGCGTTCCATCGGGTGTGGGAGCGCCTGATGGCCGAAGTGGCACCCGCGAGGGCCTTGGCATGACCGATCTCGCGCTCCGCCTTACCGATGTCAGCAAGGCGTTCGGCCTGACCAGGATCATCAGCGGCGTCAATCTCGACGTCGCGAAGGGCGAACGCCACGCCATCATCGGTCCCAACGGCGCCGGCAAGACCACATTGTTCAATCTGATCAGCGGCCGGTTTCTGGTGTCGTCAGGCGAAATCCGCCTCAATGGCGAGCGCATCGATGGTCTGCCGCCGCACAAGATCAACCGCATGGGGCTGTCGCGCAGCTTCCAGATCACCTCGATCTATCCAAAGCTATCGGTGTTTGAGAACCTGCGCTGCGCGTTGTTATGGAGCATGGGTTACTATTATTCGTTCTGGACGCCGCTATGGATCCAGCGCGGCCTTAACGAACGCACCGACAAAATTCTGGAAGACCTCAACCTCACGGCGCGGCGCCACACCGCCGCGGGTCTGCTCCCATATGCCGACCAGCGTGCGCTGGAAATCGGCATGACCATTGCCGGTGGCGCGTCGGTGATCCTGCTGGACGAACCCACCGCAGGCATGAGCAACACCGAGACCGACAACGCCATGGAACTGATCCGCCGGGTTTCAAAAGGCAAGACCCTGTTGATGGTGGAACACGACATGAAGGTGGTGTTCGACCTTGCCGACGTCATCACGGTTTTGGTCTACGGCCGGGTGATCGCCTCGGGACCACCGCATGAGGTGCGAGCCAACGCGGCGGTGCAGGAGGCGTATCTGGGCGCCCTGGTTGCCGCATGAGCCTCGCCGTCAACAATCTCCACGCCTATTACGGCCAGAGCCACATCCTTCATGGCGTGGACATGAACGTCAACGACGGCGAGATCGTCAGCCTGCTCGGGCGCAACGGCGTCGGCCGGTCGACGACCTGCAAGGCGATCATGGGACTGGTGGCCGCCCAGGGTACGGTGAGATACCGCGACCGGGACATCGCGGGCTTGCGGCCGGATCAGGTCGCCCGTTGCGGCATCGGTTATGTGCCGGAGGACCGGCAGATCTTTCCGACGCTCACGGTGCGGCAGAATCTCGAAATGGGCTTGAAGCAGTCGAAAAAATTCGGCCGCTGGAATTTCGACGACGTCTTCCGGATGTTTCCGAACCTCGCGGCCCGGCAAAATGTCTCTGCCAGCGTGCTGTCTGGCGGCGAACAGCAGATGCTGACGATGTGCCGCACGCTGATGGGCGATCCCGACCTGATCCTGATCGACGAGCCGACCGAGGGTCTCGCGCCTAAACTGGTCGAGCAGGTCGGCGAACTGCTGGCGGAGATCGCCCGGCGCGGGGTTGCCATCCTCCTGGTCGAGCAGAAACTGGCGATCGCATTGAAGATATGCGCTCGGCTTTACGTCATGGGCCATGGCCGAATCGTTTTTCACGGTACCCCGGCGGAGCTCGCGGCAAATCCCGCGGTCCGTCAGGAATGGCTGGAGGTTTGAGGCCGCCGCGATTGCGCCCGGTCGAGTTGTCGCGACCGCTGTATAATTAACCAGTCATTAACCAAGAAGGTCGATCTTTAACCATTCGATAAGAATGGAGAGTCGACCGCGATGGACGCAATTGCGAAGGCCACACGTCAACCCGTCCGGATGCGAGGCCGCTCCTACGTCGCGTTCACCTTTTGCCCGGTCGTTCCGATTGCGGGCTGGCTTGAAGAAATCGATGCAACCCTTGCCCGCTCGCCCGGCTTTTTTGTCGGAAGGCCGGTGGTGCTGGATTTATCCGCGGTGGACCTCAGCCAATCGGCTATCGCTCATCTCGTCACAAGTCTGGAGCAACGGAATATTCGCGTCCTCGGTCTCGAGAATGTGGATGCCGCGCGCCTCACGACGAGCATGCCGCCTTTGCTGACCGGCGGACGCCACTGCATGCTCGCGCCGAACGAGCCCAGGAAGCCCGAAGCGAAACCGAAGTCGGCTTCGCTGGTGCTCGAAAGCCCGGTGCGCTCCGGCCAGTCGATCTTCAGCGATGGTGATGTGACCGTGCTGGGCTCGGTCGGTTCCGGTGCGGAGATTGTCGCCGGCGGATCGATCCACGTCTATGGAACGCTTCGCGGCCGTGCGATGGCGGGCTTCAGCGGCAACTCTACGGCGCGGATTTTCTGCCAGAAGATCGAAGCCGAACTGCTCGCGATCGACGGCTACTACCAGACGGCTGAAGAAATAGACGTCGCCTTGCGCAATCGTCCAGCCCAGGCATGGCTGGAAGGCGACATCATGAAAATCGCACCACTCAATTAATTCGGCTAGGGAGATAAGAATGGCCAAAGTCTTGGTCGTGACGTCCGGCAAGGGCGGCGTCGGTAAGACAACTTCTACCGCCGCGCTCGGTGCGGCGCTGGCGCAAATGGGAGAAAAAGTAGTCGTCGTCGACTTCGACGTCGGTCTGCGGAATCTTGATCTTGTCCTGGGGGCCGAGCGACGGGTCGTGTTCGACCTGATCAATGTCGTGCAGGGCGTCGCAAAGCTCTCGCAGGCTCTTATCCGCGACAAGCGCCTGGAGAATTTGTGGTTGCTTCCGGCATCCCAGACCAGGGACAAGGACGCCCTGACGGATGCCGGGGTTGGGAGCATTATCGCCGAGCTGCGAACCAGATTTGACTGGATTCTCTGCGATAGCCCGGCGGGCATCGAGCGGGGCGCCATGCTCGCGATGCGCTATGCCGACGAGGCGGTCATCGTCACCAACCCCGAAGTTTCATCGGTGCGTGACTCCGACCGCATCATTGGAATGCTCAATTCGAAGACCGTGAAGGCCGAACGGGGTGAACGCGTCGAGAAGCATATATTGATCACCCGGTATGATTCAGCGCGCGCATCGCGCGGCGAGATGCTCAGCATCGACGACATCCTTGAAATTCTTGCAACACCGCTGCTTGGGATCATTCCCGAGAGCCAGGACGTCCTGCGCGCATCGAACGTTGGATCACCGGTTACGCTGAACAACGCCGACAGCGCGCCGGCCCGCGCCTACACCGACGCGGTGCGTCGTCTGATGGGCGAGACGGTCACCATGACTGTGCCGGTCGAACGCAGGGGTCTGATGAACCGGCTACTGGGACGGAGGGCCGCATGATGAATCTGCTACGGCTCATCGGTGGCCGTACTGCTTCCGCGCCTGTTGCACGGGAACGGCTGCAGATTCTCCTGGCGCACGAACGCGGCTTGCGCGGCCAGCCTGAGCTACTGGGACTGCTGCGGACGGAGATCCTTGCCGCGGTCTCGCGGCACATCGTGCTCGATCCGGAAAAGGTCATTGTCAGGATGGACAGGGGCAAACATGTATCGACGCTTGAAGTCGATATCGAGGTGCCGAACGGCATCGAAACATCAATTGCGGCGGCTGCGTCATGATCGCCGACAGCAACAGCGACATCGCCTGGCACAGGGTTCAGCTCCGGAAGAACCGCAACGCCGTCAAGGCCCTGGAAATCGCTCACTTCAGGACTGGCAATATCGCCGGTTCGAGCGATCAAATACAAAAGAACATCGCCATCCTGAAACGAAAGATCGCGGAATCCGAGCGATGCATCGCGGCCCATGAGCGGCGAACCAAGCGGCCGGTCGCAACGGACCGTCAAAGCCTCGCCAGCGTGAGCTGGAGCAGCTGGAATGCCCGCGGTGTGAGCTGCCGTTGACAGGCGATATCCGAGACGGCCAAGGTTGCCGGCCTCGCTGAACCGTCGCCGATGCGCGGTCTGATGTCCGAACAGCTATTTCGCGAGCGGCGCCGTTTTCGGCGCGTCAGGCGCACGTCAATCACCGAAGTCGCCAGCAAGATACAGGCGACGGGCGCAATCCGCTATTCGCGCGGCGTCATCAAGATCCTTGATTTCAAAGCGCTCAAGGCATTGTCCTGCGAATGCTATGAAACTCTGCGGAAGCAGGCTTAGTCGCGCGCGATGAAGTCACGGGCAGGAGGCATCTCTGCAGGAACGGCTATGCCGGGACATTTCCGGCGCCGTCATCGACGTCGCCGATTTTGCCCGTCGTGCCAATCTGTCGCAACCGGCGTGATTGATTTCAAACCCAAATCACCGGCTATATCCCGCGCATCCCGTCCCACTTGAGGGGCGTATCGCGATCGTCACGGACGTTGAGGCGGGATGCAATGGACGCGACAGCGACGCAGCGCAAACATTTTGCGCGGACGAACGGCGCTGATGTGGACGGCGAAGTCGTGTGGTCCTGACGCCCCGACGCTGGTGTCAAGTCGGCGAAGGAAATTTCGCCGACGACGGTGGCAAGAAAGCCCGGTCACCGGGGAGAGCGCGAAGGAAACCGTTAAAACCATTGCGCAGGGAATGCCGGGTGTTCCGGCGTGCCTGTGGTGACTAACGCGCGTGCTTACTACTCTACACGCGCGGCTGCGGGCGCTTCGGGCGCCCGGCATTCCCTGTGCCCTCTGTTCTGTCGAGGGCAGAAGTTCCTGTACAACTCGGGCGCGCCGCGCCGCGAGATCGCGGGGGCGTATTCAAATCCGCGATCCGCTTAGGAGTTTCTTTGGCCTTCAGTAGCGCGCGGGCACGTACATTTCGGGCGGAATGGGGCCTCGGTGGTAGTCGGGATTATGGACGCGGGCCGGCAGGACCACGGCATCGCGCGCGATTTCCCGGTAGGGGATCTGTTCGAGCAGATGCGAGATGCAGTTGAGCCGCGCCTTCTTCTTGTCGACGGCATTGACCACGTGCCACGGCGCTTCCGCGATGTGGGTGTGCTCCAGCATCGCTTCCTTGGCCTTGGTATACTGCTCCCAGCGGCTGCGCGCCTGCACATCCATCGGGCTCAGCTTCCACTGCTTCAGCGGATCCTGGATCCGCATGGTGAAGCGGAAGTGCTGTTCCTCGTCGGTGATCGAGAACCAGTATTTGATCAGTACGATGCCGGAGCGCACCAGCATGCGTTCGAATTCCGGCACCGAGCGGAAGAACTCCTCGACGTCTTGTTCGGTGCAAAACCCCATGACCTTTTCGACGCCGGCGCGGTTGTACCAGCTGCGGTCGAACAGCACGATTTCGCCGCCGGCCGGCAGATGCGAGACGTAACGCTGAAAATACCATTGCGTGCGCTCGCGCTCGTTCGGCGCCGGCAGCGCTGCGACGCGACAGACCCGCGGATTGAGCCGCTGGGTGATGCGCTTGATGACGCCGCCCTTGCCGGCGGAATCCCGGCCCTCGAAAATCACCACCACTTTGAGCTTGTTGTGCTGCACCCAGCTCTGCAATTTCACCAGTTCGCCCTGCAGGCGGAACAGCTCCTTGAAATAGACCTGCCGGTCGATGGTCTCCTCGGCGGGGTGGCCGGAGAGTTCGCTGGTCAGCGCGTCGAGGCGATCATCGTCGACCTCAAGCTCAAGCTCCTCCTCGAAGCTGTCGAGCATTTCCGCATGGATACGATCATGGGCCGGCTGTCGGCCGTTGACGGGTTTGTCGCTCATGGGAGGCTCCAGTTCGGGATAACGCGTTCCGTTATGTGCAAATCTAAATGTCAGCGGTGTGACATCACCGCTGCGCTGCACGAGCCCGTCCGCGGTCGTGATACTTGAGACCATCGAACCGATCCGGAATCATATCGCGGTGTTGTCGGCTCTGCCGGCATCTGTGGTGTCCGCGGAGACGTCCTCGCGTTGCACGGAGACCACATCGGGAGTGTGGGGGTCTGAAATTCAAACGTACGTTTTGGCTTTCGCGGCAGAATGCAGAATTAAGAACAGATCATGAAAAGTAAGTCATGCGACTGTCATGAACCCTTTTTAATCAGGTCCTATTGAAGAGGAGTGGGTCGGCGCGGGCATAGCTTGGGCGTGGCCATGTTGCTTTGGTGGCGGAAAAAGGGATTTTCAGATGGACGCGATCCACAATGGTCGAGGCGATGCGCATACCGGTGCGGCCGTGGAGGAGCCTCAAGACCAGGAGAACGGTGGAATTAACAAGACCATAGCAACGGTGGTCGTCGTCGCGGCGGGCGCGGCGCTATTTGAAGCGGCGTTGTTGCCGGGCCTTGTGCTGGGGGTGGCCGCGATGGCCGCGCCGAAGTACCTGCCCAAACTGGCAAGCTCGCTTGCGCCGGTGTTCAAGTCGACGGTGCGCGGAACCTTCAAGCTCGCGCAGAAGTCGAAAGAGGCGTTCGCCGAGGCCCACGAGCACGTCAATGACATCGTCGCCGAAGTGCGTGCCGAGGATGCCGACGGCACGAACGGCGCACGAGCCGGCAAGTCACGTTCCGCCGCTTGAAACCCTGTAGAGATGCGTACCGGTCCGAGCGGCCGGTATAC
This sequence comes from uncultured Pseudomonadota bacterium, assembly GCA_963727225.1. Taxonomy (GTDB): domain Bacteria; phylum Pseudomonadota; class Alphaproteobacteria; order Rhizobiales; family Xanthobacteraceae; genus Bradyrhizobium. The sequence goes on from CAVSFN010000021.1 coordinate 195,978, forward strand.
CGCCTGTGCCGACTTCGGGTTTGTCGTTCAAGTGTGTCGAGATTGAAGCCGCGGCTGCCGATGGCAAGTCCCCATTGATGCCGCGATGTCAGTTGCGATTGAGCGCTCTCTCCAGAGTTCCGATCTGGGATCGATGATGACCAACGTAAAACTGCAGGTTGCGCATCAAGTGCCCGGCCGCGTCCGCATGAAGATTCCGTCGGCAAAGGGCAACCTCGAGCTTCTGGAAGAGATGAAACAGAACTCTTTCCGTGATTCCGGGAATCGAACAGGTCATCATCAACCCGGCGACGGGAAGTCTGGTGCTGCATTACGACACCGATCAGCATGATGAATTTCACGGTCACCTCGAGCATCACACCGGCGGACATTATCGGCCACCGCCGAGCAACGAGATCGATGCTCTCGCCAGCAAGATTCAGCAAGAGGCCGAGTTTCTTGCCGAAAATTCCCATGCTGCCCGGGTAGTTGTGGATTTCTTCAAGCAGGTCGATCAGCAGATCAAGACGGGTAGCCACAATACCGTCGACCTCAAGATTGTACTGGCGGTCGGAATTGCCAGTATCACGATCATGGAAGTTGGCGCCAACGCCGCAACCCCGGTCTGGGTGACGCTCGCGATGTTTGGCTTGAACCATCTGATCGCGGCGAACACACCCGAAGGCGTGGACCCGGATGATGAGACCGGCGATGCGGTCACCGCAAATGCGCCGGCCTGAAATTCTGGAATGTAGCTGAATGGAATTTTCTGTCCGTCATTCGATGCCGGGTCGGGTTCGGCTCCATGTTCCCCTGTTATGCCGAAAACGCTCGCTGGCAGAGACGTTTCTCGATTGGCTGGGAAAACAAGCGGGAATCATCGCGGCGCGCATCAACTACGATTGCGCCAGCCTGGTTCTTGAATACGATCCGGCCCAGGAGCCGTTGCTCCGCGCCATGCTTGAGCGCTTTCAGCACGCCAGCCTGAACGACATCAAGCTGATCGCAGCGAGTTCGAAGCCGGCCTCGATCCCGGCAAACGCGGATTCAACTCTGCCTGCGGTTTCGAAGCGCTTCCCGCTGGCGCTGCCCACGGTGTCGCTGCTGATGGCGTTCAGCGCCAATCCGCTGATCACCGCTGTCAACCTGCCTCTGATGCTTTGGAACGCGCTGCCGATCGCCCGGCGCGCGTGGAAAGTGTGGGACAACGAGCGCCGGCTCAACATCGACGTTCTCGACACGTTGGCGATCAGCTCGTCGATATTGCAGGGCGTTCCGATGGCCGGTTGCATCGTGACCTGGCTCATCAAGCTCGGCGACTGGATTCGGGATCTGACCGCCGCCGGCTCGCGGCGCGCCATCAGCGAGCTGCTCGAGTTTCAGTCCAAATCCGCCTGGGTCCTGCGAAATGGCGTGGTGGAGGCGACCCCGGCCAGCGCCCTCGAAGAGGGCGACCTCGTTGTGGTGTATCCCGGCGAGATGATCTCGGTGGATGGTGAGATCGTCGATGGCCACGCCACCATCGATCAGAAAACCATCACCGGCGAAGGTCTGCCGGTGAACAGGGGAGTGGGCGAGGCCGCGTTTGCCGCCACCGTCATTCGAGACGGCCAGATCACGGTACGAGCGCTGCGGGTAGGCTCGGCGACGACGGCCGGCCAGATCGTGCACCTCGTGGAATCCGCGCCGATCGGCGACACCCGGATGCAGAATCATGCCGAGCAATTTGCCGATCGCCTGGTTACGCCGACATTGGGGCTCGCCGCAGGTACCGCCGCGATCACCGGCGATTTCAACCGCTTCCTTTCGCTCGTCATTGTCGATTACGGCACCGGCATTCGCGTCGCGGCGCCGACATCCGTGCTGTCGTCCATGACCCATGCCGCACGGGCCGGCATCATCATCAAGAGCGGCGGCCACATGGAGAAGCTGGCGGGCATCGACACCGTCGTGTTCGACAAGACCGGCACGCTGACGCGCGGTACGCCCGCGGTGATGGACGTCATTCCCTATCAGGATCACATCACCTCGGGCCATCTCCTGGGCCTCGCGGCGGCAGCCGAAACGCGCCTGCAGCATCCGGTCGCGGAGGCCTTGCGCGCGCGCGCGCGGGAGCTCGCGGTCAACGTTCCGGCATGCGACGAAACCAAATATCGCATCGGCCTTGGCGTCGAAGGCCAGGTCAACGGCTATTACATGCATGTCGGCAACGAGCGCTTCATGCGCCAGAGCGATATCAAGGTCAGCGCTGCCGCGTTCGACCGCAGTGCTTTGGACGAAAAAGGCTATTCCTGCCTCTACATCGCGGTCGACGGCCAGCTCGCGGGTCTGGTTCCCTTTTCTGACGAAATTCGCGCTGAAAGCCGCCCCGTCATCCAGAAACTGCATGCCCTGGGGATCAAGAACACGGTCATGCTGACCGGTGACAACGGTGTTGTGGCACGCGCGGTCTGCAACGAAATCGGATTGACGCGGCATTTCGCCGACATGCTGCCGGCGGACAAGGCTGAAATCATTCAGCAGATGCAGCGCGAGGGAAAAAGAGTCGCGATGGTCGGTGACGGCATCAACGATTCTCCGGCCTTGAGCTTCGCCGACGTCGGCATCGCCATGAAACATGGTGCGGAGGTCACGCACAGAGTCGGCCGATATCATCCTGATGGAAGACTCGCTTTGGAAGCTCGTCAAGGCGGTTGAAATCTCCCAAGGTGCGGTTCGCCTCATCAGGCAGAATTACGCGATCGTGGCCGGGCTTAACACCGTGGCGCTGGCGCTGGCGTTGCCGGGCGGATTGATCACTCCCGAGGTCACGGCCTTGATCAGCAACGGCTCGGCGATCCTTGCAAGCATGAATGGGATACGTCCCATCCTGCGCTATCAATGATATGACACTGGAACTCGCCCCGACGCAGCTTTCCCAGATCGATGACACCGCCTTGAAGCAGGCGGTAAAGAGCCTCGAAAATCCCAATTTCGCCGCGCGGCTTGCGGATTATGCAGGCATTCCCGTCAACCGGATGCTGGGTATCCTGCCAAAGGTCGCCAACAATCAGCTTGGCGCATTGGTGCGTTCTGCGGTGATGAAGAGCCTCGATGTCGCCATCGACACCCTGGAGGACGAACCGCCGCCGACGCCGGCGATCTGGTTTTCCTCGTTCCTGGCCGGCGTGACGGGTGGGGTGAGCGGGCTTGTCGGCTTCGCTGCACTTCCCGTCGAGTTGCCATTGACCACCACGTTTATGCTGCGCGCGATCGCAGCGATCGCGCGGCACGAAGGCGAGGATCTGTCCAAAATCGAGGCGCGGCTCGCCTGTCTGGAGGTCTTTGCGCTGGGGACAAAGCGAAACCAGCAGATCGACGTCGGCTACTACGCCGCCCGCGCGCTGCTGAGCAAATATACCAGCGACATCGTGGCCCTGGTGGCGGAGCGCGGTGCCGTGGATGTTTCGGCACCCGTGGTCAGAAACATGGTGAGTGAGATCGTGTCGCGTTTTGGCCTTGTTGTGTCCGACAAGATTGCAGCGGGCGCGCTACCGATACTCGGCGCCGTCGGCGGAGCCACCGTCAATGTCATCTTCATGGATCACTATCAGCAAATCGCGCAGGCTCATTTTGTTCTCCGCAGACTTGAACGTACTTACGGCGCCGCAAATGTTCGTCGACGCTATGCCGAGTTGGTTGCGCGGTCGCCGACCGCGACCGGTTGAGATTTTGGCGTTGCTCAGGGGGCATCCGCTGACCGGGCACCGCCATCGGGCGGCGTTTCGGTGACACCAAATCCCGACACGAGGCTGCGCGACCTGCGTCGGATGCGCCTGCTGGCGACGGCGTTGCTGGCGCTGATGTCCGCGATCTTCGTTGCGACCTATGTCACCAAGTTCGAATGGACGTGGCTGGCCTATTTGCGGGCATTTGCGGAGGCGGGGATGATCGGGGCCTGCGCCGACTGGTTCGCCGTTGTCGCCTTGTTCCGCCATCCGCTCGGCCTGCCAATTCCGCATACCGCGATTGTGCCGCACAACAAGGAGCGTATCGGCGGTGCCATCGGCCGCTTCATCTCCAACAACTTCCTGTCGCCGAAGGTCCTGAGCGCGAAAATTCGGGAAGTCGATCCGGCAGGGTGGATGGCGCGCTGGCTATCGAACCCGGCAAATGCCAATCGCGTTGCGCGGCGCGTCACGACGGCATTGCCGCAGATCCTGCGGGCGCTGCCCCGCGACGAGATCAATGCGTTCCTGGCGCGCGCCGCGCGGAGTGGAATCGAAGCGATCCCTGCCGCGCCGCTGGCTTCAAAGGTGCTTTCCGTACTGTGGGCGCAGGGCGAGACGCAAGCGCTGGTCGAGCGCGCCATCACCATCGCTGCGAGGATGCTCACGGATAACCGGGACCGGATCAAGGTGACGGTCACCCAGAAATCCTCGCGCTTCATTCCCAAATGGGTCGACGCCATCGTCGCCGACAAGATTGTGAGCGGGTTGACGCAACTGCTGGAGGAGATGCGCGATGCCGCGCATCCCTGGCGTACCGAGCTTGGGGCTGCCGTCGACAAGTTGATCGACGACCTCGCCTCAGAGCCCGAGATGTATGCGCGCGGCGAGGCGTTCAAGGCTGAGATTCTTTACAATCCGGTCGTGCTGCAGCAGGTCAACAAGCTCTGGGCCGAGATCGGAGCCAGGCTCGATGCCCATTCCGATTCCTATATCAACCAGATATCCGACGGCCTTGAGCAGGCCGTGACCACGCTTGGACAACGGATGGCGAGCGACGAACAAATTCACGCCGCGATCAACAAATTTATGCGGATTGCCGCCTTGCGGATCATCGCTCCCCGCCGCGCTGAAATCGGTGCGTTCATCACGCAGGTGGTGGAGAGATGGGACACCGAGACCCTGGTCAACCGGATCGAATTGCAGGTCGGCCGTGACCTGCAATATATTCGGATCAATGGGACGGTGGTCGGCGGGCTCGTTGGCCTTATCATCTTCACCATCACAAGATGGCTTTAGCCGGTCCTGGTCGAATTATGTTTCGATCGTGACCTCTTCCGCGTCGCCCATGTCGCGGATGGCGTAATCGAAGATGATGCGCTCGGGGTTGTCGGTCGACTGCTTTCGCAACGTGTCGGTCAATTCGTCCTGTTCGAGATGAAAGCTCCGACCGTCGCGAAGACGGACATAAGCGGCCCATGGCACGAATTTGGTGAGAGGGAAGGAAGGTCCCCCGCGCGGGGAAATGTCGATGTTGATGCCGGAAATGAACAACAGGTTCTTGTCGCCATAGGCAGGCTCGCGCCGGATGCTCCGATAGGTGCGATCGAATTCGAGCTGGGTATGGTATCTCGCGGCATCGAGCGAAGGATGGCGAGAAGTGACCAATGCCGGCATGGCGGGGGCAAGCGCCGTCTCAAGTATGTCGTGGCCTTCAGGTCCTTCGGTCACGGCACGGCGGAAGAAGAAGAGATCGGCAGTCAGGTGACTGCCAATGATCTGCGGCTTGTCGCCCCAGGTTTCCGCGGGCAGGCGTTCAACAAGGGCTGGCGCGGCGCGAAATACGTTCGATGTGCTTAAGGTCTTCAGCAAGCCGGCGCTGCGATCGATCAGCAGGTCGAGGTTCAGGAACAGGCCTTCGGGCCGATCTTCGTCAAGGAATTGATTGCCGATGAGAATAGCGGGCTTACCGCCGAGCCTGCCGCAAAGGATGTGCTCGCAGGCGTGACGAAATTCGAACTGGTACCAGTGCAGCACCGCGCAGAGCTTTCCACAATTGTCGCCGAACTCCTGGCTGGTGGTGCGTTGCCGCTGATAGACGCCGAACCGCTTGGTGTTGGCGTCGTAGCCGACATGGCTTGCCTGGATGATGACGAGATCTTCGCCGTGATGGGCGTGCGGCCCGTGCCGATCAAGCGCAACGTTGCCGCCGATCAGGCCGTGATCGAACGGAAAGGTTCCAAAGTGCTGGGCGATCAAAATGACCGGATAGCCCTGACTCTCGTCGGAGCAGAACGCGCGCGAAGGCATCATTCTTTCGCGGCGGAATCCGAGCGACAGGCAATAGTTGTACAACCGTGGAACGAACTTGCTGTAGCGCATCGCGTGGCCGTCAAGCTGCAGATTCTCGATGAGACGCTGCATCAGGCGAGGCCCCGATCCCGTTGCGATGAAAACATCGATCGCACTCCGCAATGCGACCGGTCGGTGAGATATTGACGAATTTTCCAACCCGACAGTCGTCCACGCCTCAAGCCGTGGACGGATCGCGTCACTCGGCGGCCTCTGCGAGTTCGTCGGTCTGCTTGTTGTAGTCATAGACCACGCGACCATAGGGCAATGTCAGATCGGCGAGGAAATGATGCGCGCCGATCACGCGCCGGACCGGAAAATCGGCCACCGGCGCATTGACGTGGGGCACCAGGTGCAACCGGCCGGGCCCGAACCAGGAGCCTTTGACATTGATATCGGTCAGGTTGATCGCAACCAGTTGGCAGACTTCGGCGCGGCCATCGACGCCGGGGATCAGCTTCAGATTGATCTGGGTTTTCGACAGCGTCGCAAGGGTGGCCTCGCCATTGCCGGCCATCGCCTCGTGCTTGTAGCCCATGGTTCCCACGGCGACGAGCTGATTGGCGTATTCCAGCGTTCCGGTCAGCGTGTCCTTGACGATTTCAAGTTTTGGATGAGCATATTTTTTGGGAAAGCCCCAGATTTCCCGGCCGGCGGCGATCGGCGGATCGTCGTCGAGATACATCTGCGAGACGAAGTTAACCTCTTCTCCGTTGAGGCGTGCCGGGATCACGAGGCCGGATTCGGTGTAGCTGCCGAATCCGGAACTGTCCGGCATCTTGATCCATTCGTAATGCACGATCGCCTGATCGATCGGCTGCAGCGGCTCAGGCAGGCCGGCGCGGATCAGTTCAGGATCGGTCTCATAGGTGATGACCAGGAATTCTCGGTTGACGAAGCGGTAGGGTCCGGCCGGGTAGCTCGGGCCTGCCATCGGCATGGAGGGGAGCTTGAGAATATCTGCCTTGCGCATCGGAGCATCCCCTTTTCAGTGAGCGGTCCAGCCGCCGTCGACGGGCAGCGTGGCGCCGGTGATCGACCTGGCATTGTCAGTGCATAGAAAATTCACCAATGCCGCCAGCTCGTCGACCGTCACGAAGCGCTTGGTCGGCTGTGCGGCGAGCAGCACGTCCGAAATCACCTGCTGTTCGGTGATGCCGCGTGCCTTGGCCTGTTCAGGAATCTGCTTCTCGACCAGCGGGGTCATCACGTAACCCGGACAGACCGCGTTCACGGTGATGCCATGTTCGGCCACTTCTAGCGCTGCCGTTTTGGTGAATCCGGCGATGCCATGCTTGGCCGCGACATAAGCCGACTTGAAGGGGGAGGCGACCAACGCATGCGCCGAGGCGATGTTGACGATCCGGCCCCATGACCTTTTCTTCATCCCGGGGATAGCGAGACGGCTGGCATGGAAGGCGCTCGAGAGATTGATCGCCAGAATGGCGTCCCACTTCTCGACTGGAAAATCCTCGATCGGCGCGACATATTGAATTCCGGCATTGTTGACGAGAATGTCAACGCCGCCGAATTCCTCTTCCGCCAGCGCCATCATTCCGCCGATGTCATTGCCGTCGGCCATGTTGGCATTGCTATAGACTACTTTAATATTATGGCCGTTGGCGATGTCCTCGCGGATGGCCTCGATCTCGTTCGGATCGCCAAATCCATTGAGCATGATGTTGGCGCCGTTAGCGGCCAGCCCGCGCGCAATACCAAGGCCGATTCCGCTGGTTGAACCGGTCACGATAGCAGATTTTCCAGACAACATGTGCACGACCAAATCGAGGGGGGATGCTTGCGACATCGCGGTCGTCCCGGCGGGCGAAAAAGAAGCCGTTACCAACACGCTATTTCACTACGATTACCGCGACGCACCTTTGCTAGCGATCGTCTTTGACAGAGGTGTGAGATATTTTCTTCAAACTCATGACAAGTCCGCGGTCGGTCCGTCTTGCGCTCCAGAATGAGATGCCATTTTTAACTGCGTGCACCATTGCAGCGACGGGCTGTCACAACCATGTCACCGCTTTTCTGAATTCTATCGTGCTATTTCCATCGATAATTCAAAGGTCAAATCATGGACGCGCGAACGCCGAGCTCTGATCCCGCCGTTGCAACCGGGTGGCGGCCCGACCGGTGCGACCGGGTGGCCCTGGTCCTGCAAGGTGGCGGCGCGCTCGGCGCCTATCAGGCCGGAGTTTATCAGGCATTGCATGAAGAGGGCATGGAGCCGGATTGGGTCTGCGGCGTTTCGATCGGCGGCATCAACTCGGCGATCATTGCCGGCAATCCGCCGGAGCGTCGCCTTGAGAGATTGCGAATCTTCTGGGACCGCATCACAGCCCGCAAGGTCTGGCACCACACGCCGGATGGCGACGTCTATCGGAAGGCGCGCAACCTCGCGAGTTCTTTCATGACGACGACGTTGGGCCAGCCCGGCTTTTTCAAACCCCACGAGATCAATCCGTGGTTCAGCCCTGCCGGCGCCAAAACCGCAACCAGTTATTATGACACCACACCGCTGCGTGATACGCTGCTCGAGCTGGTCGACTTCGATCTGATCAACGCCCGCAAAACGCATTTCGCCGTCGGCGCCGTCAATGTCGTCACCGGGAATTTCCTGTACTTCGACAACAAGAAGGAAATCATCGGACCTGAGCATGTGATGGCGAGCGGCGCGTTGCCGCCGGCGCTTCCGATGGTGAGAATCGGAACTGACCATTTCTGGGACGGCGGCATCGTTTCCAATACGCCGCTGCAGCATCTCCTGGACCAGCAGGACAAGATGAACTCGCTGGTATTCCAGGTCGATCTGTTCAGCGCCCGCGGTGTGCTTCCCCGCGACATCCAGGAGGTTCTGGCGCGGCACAAGGACATCGTCTATTCGTCGCGCACCCGGCACAACACCGACATCTACAAGCAGATGAACAATCTGAAGACCGATCTCTACAAGGCGCTGATGAAGATCCCGCAGGATCAGTTGAGCGACGAGGAGCGTGCCAAGCGCGACAGCTTGATGCACCTGCCGGAGATCACCATCCTGCAGATGATCTATCAGCAGAAAGCCTATGAGGGTGATTCCAAGGACCACGAATTCTCGGCGACATCGATGCACGAGCATTGGCAAAGCGGCCTTGACGATACCCGCCGAACCCTGAAGCGGCGAGACTGGCTGGCGTTGCCGGAGGCCGGCAGGGGTATCGTCGTTCACGACGTGCACCGCGAGAGGGACTATTAGCGCCCGGGTGTGCCAGCGGCGGAAATCTGCTGTCCAGATTGGCTGATTTTAACCTTCCTGCCGATGAAACCGTCGGCGGGACCGCTGCTTTCTATTGCTCTTGTCCGCGGCTTGAGAAACACTGTGCGCGGCAGTGTGGTTGGGGGCGTGCGATGCGTAATCAGGATGCCGGATTTGACTATCACCGCTATCGAAAATTGCTGGCGGAGGCTGTCGACGAGACGAAAAGGCTGGCGCTCATCGATTTGCTGGTCGAGGAGCGGGCCAGGGATCGGCTTGAGGCTCAGCGTGCTGCAGATCGGAAAGCCATGACCGCGATGACGATCGCCAAGGTTCTTGGCGCATCCCGGGCCTGATTTACCCGGCAAACAGCGCGTGGGGAATACAGGGTTAGCTGAGGCTGGCGAGTGAGGCCGAACACGGGCGCCGTGGACTTCGGCGCCGAAGCTGGAAATGAAATGACAGTGACTGGTGGAACCGTGAGGACCGTAATGAAGATCAGCCTCCTGGCAACTGCGGCGATTTTGCTGTCGGCGTCGGCCCCATCATTCGCCACGCACATGCACGTCCGGCATCATCACCGGCACGCGCCCTGGTCTCACGGCATGTTCCTCCACAATTACGGTCCGCCCGATTTCTATCCTGGCACGACGGCTCGGCCCGATCGTGTTGTCGTCCCGGTGAGGGGGCGGCCCTACGGTATCTATGACGGCTTCGTCCGGTATTGCGGGCAATCGTCGGCAACCTACGGCGGCCAGGATGGCCGGCGTCACCCCTGCAATTAGGCGGGCAGCGCAGCCAGCCCGAGCCTATCGTGCCGCGCGCTCTATAACGTTGCAGTTGGTGCGGCCGGTCATCAGGCAGTCCTGTATTTTGCTGGCAGCGGTCAATTCGTGGGCCAGCCACAACCCCGCCACCAGCAAAACGCCCGCAATCGCCAAGCCTGCCAGCGCGCGGCGCCGGCTTCCATCTTGTTCTGGATCGGGGTCATTCATTTTGCGCCTGGTCTGGCGAGCCGCGACCGAGCGCAAATTGACCGACCGGGCCTTCGACGTGGAATTCGATTCCAGTCATCTTGGCGAACAGGTCGATATCGATGCTTCCGATTGCACATCCACCCAGCCCCATGTCGGTCGCCATCAGGTAGAGCGTCTGGATCAACACGCCGACATCTTTCAGGATGAGCGCATACGCGATGGAGCTGTATTTCCATGAAATCCGGTCAAAACGCGCTGCGATCGTGATCAGGATCTGGGGGATCGCGGGCGCATCCATGGCGAATTCGGCGGCCGCCAATTGCGCGTCAAGCTGAGGTGTGGACCCGCTGATCGGCACCAAAGCGTGCCGGTCGGCGTCGTAGTGATAGAATCCTCGCGCAAGTCCGGCGCAATTGGCGACGGCCAGATAGAGTTCGAGTTCGTAGGCACTGCCTCCGGACGGATACGGCCTCGCGGCATAGGCGACCACCGGACCGCCGCCGCCAATATCGATCCGGCTTTTCCATTTCGACTGGACGCGCGCGGTGCTATCGAGAAACTGCGAAAGCTCCGCCAGCGTGATGGGCTGCCGGTCGTCGAAGCTGCGCGTCGAATGACGTTCACGCAGGAGGTTTGCGATCGGCGAAATCGTCTGCGAAGGCTCCGCCGGGAGCTTGCGCAGATCGATTTTTTTTCCAGGCCAGCGCGGGCGCACCGCCGGGGGCGGCGGTATAAGCCCGGCATAAGGATAAAGTCCGCCCAGCGGGTTGGCCTGTCGGCCTGCGGTGCTGTGGGTGTGGAACAAGAGATCGTGAAAATCCCAAAGAACGAGGCTGGCGTCGCCCTCGGTCGCTCTTAGCCCGTCGCCGCCGGCTACGTCGACCTTGAACAGGATCTGACAATCCACCAGTAACGCGAGTAGTTCGATCCCCGGAAAGCTATCCTGCCGCCGGAATTTTTTGAGTTGTTGCGGCGTGGACAACACAACAAGGGCGGCAGCGATCTTCGGATCGCAAATTCTGAACAACGCACCGGCGCGTGGCGATTCCAGCACCATCTCGTCACCGCGGCGTCGCAAATAGGCGAACCGCGACAGCACGACCGTTTCGGCATCGCCGAGCTTCGGCGCCTGCGGCCAATAATCCGGTCCCTGCGGTTCGATGACGACCTGGTCCTTGCCGTCACGGGCGTCCCCGAGGCGGTACTCCAACAGCCCGCGCCGAGCCAGTCGCCGGACCAGCAGATCGATTTCCTTCTCGACCGGGCCGCGGTCTGACGCAAACGAACTGAGCGGCAGGCCTTTGCGCAGGTCCCTCGCGCGCCCCATCGCGTCAGCGCTGAATTTTCCCAAGCCGACCGCATAACCATCGAAGCAGGCGGCGATACTCCCGTCCGGCTGCGCGTCGAGCGTGATATGACCGCTCAGCCGGGCGGAAATGCTGGGTGCCGTGGTCCGCTGCCCTTTGTTTTTTACGGGAGCGCGCAAGCCGGCATGACCCTCAGGTATGGGGAAGAAATGGCGTCAGTTCGCTTTCCGGCAACGGCCGATCCCGCAAGCCGAGCCTGACTGGAACATCGTAAAGCCGGCCCGGGCCGAAACGCCGGTAGAAATGCCGCAGCCCCGGAACGATCACTCTGACCACCGGGACCTCAACGTCGGGTCGTGTCTGATTAAGGACGAGGAAATCGAGTCCGGCGCGGCTGGCGAGATCGACGCAGGCGAGCACCTGGTCGCGCGTGTTGTCGAGAGCGCCGACCTGCGACTGGGAGCCTGGCAAGATGATCGGATGGCTGCTTGGCGTCAAAAACGGATACTCTTGAAGACGCAACGGCGTGACGCCATCGAGACTCGGCTTCTCACCGGATTCGCCGCCCATCAGGCCGATCGACAGGAATTGGTTCAGTTCGGTCAAGGTGCGCAGCAACGCAATGCGCTTGTCGAAATGCGCGCCGGAGCCGAACTCGATATTTTCGTGCCCGTTTTGCATCCAGTGCAATATCGCCACATAAGTAGGAACGCCGAGATCGGTGGTGACGTCGAGCACCCACAATTTGCGTCCCGCCTCGGCAAGCTGGGTATGCAAATCGCGGACATAGGTATCGTCGAACTGCCTGAGATCGACCGCGGCCCGCTGCGATCGATTATACCACCAGATCGCATAGGCATCCCGCTCGATTAGTTCGAGGAACCCCTGGACGATGGCTTCCTCAATGGTGTTGCCTGCCGCGCAACCGTTGGAATCCGCCCGGAAGGCGGCAGGGCCGCTATAGAAAAAATACAGCAGGGTGGTCGGAATGTATTTGAAGCGTCCATCGCGCAGCGACCAAACCGGGGACCATTCTACCTTGGCGGATGAAGAGAGCCCAATCGGCGGGGCCTGTGTTTCGCCCGATTCGTCCGGCGACGCGGCGGCTTGCTGGTATTGCGCGTCACTGAACAGCAGGATTTCGTTGGGAGGAATGGCATCGCCTGGCGCAAAATCCGTGAACCGCCGCGTCACCCTGATCTCGTCACCCTGAAAAATTCCAGTATAGCGCTCGATCGCCTCCATCAGCGCACTGGCTTCGGCTTGCTCGGCCGTGCTGCCCTTGCCGAAGCTGCCGCCGCTCAATCCCGCTCTGAGCTGATCGACGTTCTCGGCCGGCGCCGAGAAATTGTGCGCTGCATGATAGTTGGTGTTCAGCGGCAAATCGGCTTCGATCCGCTCGAGCCGCGTGAGCACTCCCGTGAGGGGGCTCACATGCTTGCGAAAGCGTGCCACCGTGGTCCGGGACGACACGGTCCGGTATCCGCCGCTGGTCATGACCAACTTGGCGCCGGCGCCAAGCTCGATCGGCGCTGGCGCGCGGCGCGGGTCCCGCAGTTTTTTTCTGCCACAGGTCGGGCACTGCGGGCGGGTCACGACGTAGTGTTTCGCGACAGTCGAGCCCAGCAAATCGTGACTAATGATGTGATCGTTCAACTCGGTGCGAAAGCCGGTCGCGATCGCCTTCGCGACTTCGAGGGCTGCGAACTGGATGGCACCTTGTCCGAGCGTATTGCGGGCGAGCGCTGAAACCGCGACCGGGCGCGCAGCTCCGCGGTCGAGAAATCCCTTGACCTCCCTGTTCCGGATCATGCGGTCGAACAGACAGGTCCAGCATGGGCCGTTGCCGGGGTTGAATACGGGTCCCACCAGCGGAAAGGCGCCGGAGGGTTGCACGAGCAGCCAGGAGGTCCGGTCCGACACCCGCTGCCGGTTTAGTTCAGCCAGCCGTGGTTCGAGATAATCGTTCGCCAGCGTGACCGTCAGGTCAGGGGACCGATCGACGACGCGGACGCCGAGCTTGCTCAGGGCGTTACCGAATTCGGCCGCGCCCTGCACGTCGATCGATTCGACGCGAACACGGCAGTTTCCGAGGTTTTGCTCGGCAATTCCTGGCGGCAGGCCGAGGCTCGCCCAATAGCCGGCCATGGCACCGGTGGAAGAATTTGTTGCCGGAACGATATAACGGCGCTCGATAAGCCGCTTGAGGGCTTCCTCGACCTTGTCGGGTGGAAAATTCCGTCCGAGCTCATGAGCGAGCTCGGGGAGGCTCTTTCCGCCCTTTCCGATCGCGGAGGCGAGGGCGCAGTAAAGCTCGCCGTGCAGGAAGAACTTCCGGTCCTCGGAGTAGAGGCAGACGATGTCGGGCGGCAGCACATAGACCGAGAAATTCGGCGCGAATTGCGGAACCTCTTTGCCGGCGTTGCGCCTAGAGTTGGCTCGGCGGCCGCCTGAAGGGCCGTCAGCACTCGCACCTTGCTTGCGGCTTCGGCTCGCTTTTGTAGGGCGTGTTTTCCGACCACCGGAGTTCTTTCCTCCAGCTTGCGCACGTGCTTTTTTCGACAAGGTTGGAGACCCATTCAGCCGACATGCGCGGCCGCATCACTGCGCGTATGCGGCCCGCACTGCAACGAAAACATGGATTGGCCGGGTCGACCATGTCGAACCCGGCCAATAATGATTTTTTAACGCAATTGGAAGGCGGTCTGACTTAGCAGATGCGGCAACCTCCCCAAGACAGGCAGCCGCAACCGCAACCGCCGCAACCGCCGCAAGCCTCTGCAACCCCGGCCGCCGCAACCCCGGCCGCCGCAGCCCCGGCAGCCGCCGCAACCCCGTGCTTCCTTCACGCCGTTCTTGGCCGCCGCAGCGTTTTCCTTGTCGAAGACATAGAACGTCGCCAGGCTGACGTCGGCGATTTCTTCCTCGCCGAGCATGAATTCGTGACCCAGTCCGAGGGCCGGGGATTTCGCTGCATCGGTCGTCGGCGCGACTGCTGCGGATGCGCCTCCCACTAGTGAAAAGGTCAATCCAGCGGCACCTAACACCGGAACGGATTTCGCCATACGCTTGCGCTTCGAAGCTTGTTTCACTTGTCGCATTAGTTGCTCCTCCATGCCTTGAAAAAAATGGTTCGAGTCCAGCCTCGTGACTGTACCCTGTGCAAATGCGCCGTGCAAGGCGGTCGCATCGGGTGAACTTGTTGACGACTTCTTCACCTTGCATTCATGTTTATGAACGACGTCGGCGCCATTTATCCGACCGCTGTTTCATAATCTGCGCTGTCCCGACAACCTCGCCGCGCGGAATAGCCACTAGCTTTAAGCCGCCCCTCATCGACCAACTGTGAAGCACATCACAAATTATCGTCGAGGCCGGGAATAATTAATCCACTTGGGACGTCACGGTCTGCGTCAGATCGACACGGATCGCTTGGTTGCTTTTCGTCGCCGGCGGGATCGGCGGAGCACCCGCGTCTGTCCTTGCATTCGCTTAACCCCCTCTTTACTCAGGCTAGGGATGCGACCTCGCAATCATGTGTCGGCACCGAAGCCTGGTCGGTTCAATCTAAGTCCGCTGAGTGCGGTGCGGCAACCACGCAGGCCCGAACGGAGAAACCGAAATGGTCGATTATCATGGACGTTTTGCCTGGTACGAATTGATCACGACCGACGTCGCGGCTGCCCAGGCCTTCTACACCAAAGTTGTGGGTTGGGGTGCGCAGGACGCGTCGACGCCCGGTCTGCCTTACACCTTGTTTACCGCCGGGAAGGCCCCGGTCAGCGGGTTGATGGATCTGCCGGAGGAGGGGAGGAGAAGGGGTGCGAGGCCAAGGTGGATGGGGTATGTCGGCGTCAAGGACGTGGACGCAACGGTCGACCGGCTCAAGGCTCTTGGCGGAGCCGTGTACGTCCCGCCGACGAACAGCAACATCGGCCGCATTTCGGTCGTCGCTGATCCGCAAACCGCCGACCTTGCCTTGGTTCAGGGGCTGAAAACCGGCCAACGGCCGTCTCCCGGGCTGGGCAAACCGGGGCAGGTGGGCTGGCATGAGTTGCTCGCCGCCGACTGGCAGAAGGCGTTTGCTTTCTATGGCGAACTGTTCGGCTGGAAGAGAGCGGATGCCGAGATCGGCCCGGGGGGCGGGTACCAGTTGTTCTCTGCTGGTGGGGCGATGATCGGGGGCATGTCCACCAAGCGGCGGACGGACCCGGTCCCGTACTGGGTTTACTATATCAATGTCGACGACATCGAAGCGGCCACGGAGCGCGTGAAGACCGCGGGCGGCCGGATCTTCGAGAGCCCGGTTCAAACGCCAAGCGGAAGCTGGATCGTCCGATGCGGCGATCCTCAGGGCGCCGCATTCGCGCTGCACGGAAAGCGAAACCAGGATGCCGTCGGCTGGTCGACCGAGTGGGGCGAGTTTTCATCGAAAGGCAGATTGGTCACGCCTCCGCGGTGACGCCCCGTTCTGGGAGGATGCCAGGTCAGTCCGATCAGGCTCCTTGTCAGGCCGCCTTGGCTGCCACTACCGCCGGCTTGGGAGGTGGCTTGTCCTGCCTTTTCGACCAGGAGATGTAGTAGGCGACGATGGTCATGATCGCTATTCCGGTCACGCTGACGAAAATCTGCGCGAACAGCGAACCTGAACTCAGCATCAATTCAAAATGCCCGACAAAGGACAGGAAGACGCCGACGCAGAACACGGCGAGCGATTGCTGACCGCAAACCACAATCGGATCGAATACCCGCCATTCCAGGCCAGGCCAGTCCTTGGGCACAAACCTGATGACCAGGATCACGATGACAGCGAAATGCACGAAGCGATAGGGTGCAAGGTTGGTCTTGTCGTTGGGGTTGAACGTATCATAGAGCCAATGCGGGAACAGAGCTCCAAACTGCGGAAACTTGCCCGCCATTGTCATCACCATCGCAAAGATGAGATAGGCGATGCAAAAGTAGAGCGTGGCGGTCGCATCGATAATCGACCGCGACCTCGCTGCTCCGCCCAGCGCGCACCATGAGCCGAACACAAAAAGTACCTGCCAGCAGTACGGATTGAAGTACCAGCTGCCGCCTGGGTAGGCCGGCAAATTCCATTCGAAGTGCCGGGCGGCGAGCCACATCGCAATCGAGGCCAGCATCGTCAGGCCGGGCCGGCGCAGCATCATCCACAGCACCGGCGGAAATAATCCCATCAACACGATGTAGAGCGGAAGCACGTCGAGATTGACCGGCTTGAATTTCAGCAGCAGTCCCTGACGCAGGGTTTCGATCGCGTTGTCTCCGGCCAGACCAGCGACGTTGAATTCGCTGATGATGTCCGGATCGCTGTAGCGAAACGCGACGTAACCGATCGCAACAATATAGATCACGAACAGGATGATATGGGCGACATAGAGTTGCCAGACCCGCTTGGTCAGGCGGGTAGCGCCGACGATGAAGCCGCGTTCCAGCATCATTCGGGCATAGACAAAGGAGGCGGTGTAACCCGAAATGAAAACGAACAGATCGGCCGCGTCGCTGAAGCCATAATTTCTCGTGGTGATCCAGTTCACGACGTTGTCGGGAATGTGATCCAGAAAGATCGCCCAGTTTGCGATCCCGCGAAACAGGTCGAGGCGGAGATCGCGTCCTTTGGGGGGCAGGGTTGCTTTGATTTCCATGGGGGCCGTCTTAAAATTATGCTTTCAAGAAAATCACAACCGGACGGCTATATGTGCACGACCGGCCACGATTGTCACAGCGCGGCATAATGACTATACCGATCCGGAAAATGTAACATCGCAAGCTGCGAATCATCAATTCAAATTCCTGCAAACTGGCTTTATTCCATCTCGGCCGCATCCACCACGCGCTTCCAAGCTGTATTCTCACGGGGCCCATCAGCCATGACCGCACGCATCTTTAAGCCCGCCAAAAACGCGATGCAATCGGGGACCGCCAAGACCCGGGAATGGCAACTCGACTACGAGCCCGAGCAGCCGCGCTCGATCGAGCCATTGATGGGCTGGACCAGTTCCGGCGACATGAAGCAGCAACTCACCCTGCGCTTCGACACCAAGGAAGACGCTGTGGCCTATTGCGAGCGTGAGGGCATTGCCTATCAGGTCATTGAACCGAAGGCGCCGGTACGCCGTCAAGCCGCCTACGCCGATAATTTTGCATTCCGGCGCGGCGAGCCGTGGACGCATTAAGGAGCCATGGACCCACTGAGGTCCGGAACTGGCGAAAATTATCCCTGCATTCACGCCAGGACCGAAAGTTGAGGTTGCGCTGAACGGCGGCGCAATGACACCATGACCCGAGCCCCCACGCGCAAACGGAAGCGCATCATAAACTCCTGAAGGCCATGCCGCTTCATTCCAGCATCGATCCTACCTCGTCTGATTTTGCCCGCAACGCCGAAGCCATGCGAAGATTGGTCGCAGAGCTGCGGCTGAAACTCGATGAGGTGGCCGGCGGCGGCGGAGAAGCGTCGCGCGCCAGGCACACCTCGCGCGGCAAGATGCTGGCGCGTCAGCGCGTCGATCTGCTGACCGATCCGGGAACGGCATTTCTCGAGCTGTCGCCGCTCGCCGCCCACGGGTTGTATGGCGGCGATGTGCATTCCGCCAGCGTTGTCACCGGCGTCGGCCGGATCTCGGGGCGCGAATGCATGATCGTCGCCAATGATGCCACCATCAAGGGCGGCACCTACTATCCGATGACGGTGAAAAAGCATCTTCGCGCGCAGGATGTCGCGCGGCAGAACAATCTGCCCTGCGTTTACATGGTCGATTCAGGTGGCGCATTTCTGCCGCAGCAGGACGAGATTTTCCCCGACGAGAGACATTTCGGCCGCATCTTCTATAATCAGGCGCAGATGTCGGCTGCGGGCATTCCGCAAATTGCGATCGTGATGGGTTCCTGCACCGCAGGCGGGGCCTATGTTCCCGCGATGTCGGACGAAAGCATCATCGTGCGCAATCAAGGCACGATTTTTCTCGGTGGACCGCCGCTGGTAAAGGCCGCAACCGGGGAAGTCGTCACCGCGGAAGAACTGGGCGGCGCCGATGTGCACTCGCGGCAATCCGGCGTCACCGATCATTATGCGCAGAACGACAGCCATGCGATCGGAATTGCGCGGCGTATCGTCGCCACACTGAAGCCGCCGCAACGTGCCGCTTTGAACATGCGAGAACCGCGCGAGCCGCTGTTTGCGCCCGAGGAAATCTATGGCGTGGTCCCGGTCGACGGACGCAAGCCGTTCGACGTGCATGACATTATTGCGCGGCTGGTCGATGGTTCGGAATTCGACGAATTCAAGAAATTGTACGGCCAGACCCTGATTTGCGGGTTCGCCCATATCTGGGGCTATCCGGTCGGCATCATCGCCAACAACGGGATCCTGTTCAGCGAGAGTTCACTGAAGGGCGCCCACTTCATCGAATTGTGCTGTCAGCGAAATATCCCGCTGGTGTTCCTGCAGAACATCACCGGCTTCATGGTCGGCAAGAAGTATGAGGCCGGCGGTATCGCACGCGATGGCGCCAAGCTCGTGACGGCGGTCGCAACCGCCGGCGTGCCGAAATTCACCGTCGTGATCGGCGGCTCCTACGGCGCCGGTAATTACGGGATGTGCGGGCGCGCCTACAGCCCGCGGTTCCTCTGGATGTGGCCGAACGCCCGCATTTCGGTGATGGGCGGCGAGCAGGCGGCGATGGTGCTGAGCCAGTTGCGCCGCGACAATATCGAAGCCAAGGGCGGCAGCTGGTCGATCGAAGAGGAGAACGAGTTCCGGGCGCCGACGCGCGCGCAGTTCGAAACCCAGGGCAATCCGTATTACGCCACCGCGCGGCTCTGGGATGACGGGGTGATCGATCCCGCCGACACCCGGCTGGTGCTCGGCCTTGGGCTTTCCGCGGCCTCCAACGCGCCGATCGAGCCAACAAAATTCGGCCTGTTCAGGATGTGATGATGGATCGTCCCGCGCCATACCGGCGATTTCACACCCTGCTGATAGCCAATCGCGGCGAAATCGCCTGCCGCGTGATCCGCACGGCGCGGGCGATGGGCCTGCGCTCGGTTGCGGTCTATTCCGAGGCCGACCGTGGTGCGATGCACGTCGCCGAAGCCGATGAGGCCGTGCTGCTCGGGCCGGCGCGGGCGCGTGACAGCTATCTCAATATCGAGCGCGTGATCGAAGCGGCCCGCCGGAGCGGCGCCGAAGCCGTGCATCCGGGCTACGGATTCCTGTCGGAAAATGCCGAGTTTGCCCAGGCTTGCGTCGATGCCGGATTGGTGTTCGTCGGTCCGACCGCCGATATGATGATCGCAATGGGTTCGAAATCCGGATCCAAGGCCTTGATGGAAAAGGCTGGCGTGCCGCTGGTGCCGGGTTATCACGGCGAGGCTCAGGACGAGGCGACCCTGGCCGCGGCCGCCGACAAAATCGGCTTTCCGGTGCTGGTCAAGGCGTCCGCCGGCGGTGGTGGCCGCGGTATGCGCGTCGTGCATTCGGCCGGCGAGCTTGCGGCGGCCATTGTCAGCGCCAAACGCGAGGCGAAGGCGGCTTTCGGCGACGATCGCATGCTGATCGAGAAATACGTTGATAATCCGCGTCACATCGAAGTGCAGGTGATCGGCGACAGCCACGGCAATCTGGTCTCGCTGTTCGAGCGCGAATGCACCTTGCAGCGGCGGCATCAGAAGGTGATCGAGGAAGCGCCGTCGCCAACCCTCAGTCCCGCACAACGCGAGGCCGTGTGCGCCGCGGCGCGCAAGGCCGCTGCGGCGGTCAATTATGTCGGCGCCGGCACCATTGAATTTGTGTCCAACGGCAAGGATGTGTTCTTCATCGAGATGAACACAAGGTTGCAGGTCGAGCATCCCGTGACCGAACTGATCACGGGGATCAATCTGGTCGAATGGCAATTGCGGGTGGCGTTCGGCGAAAGATTGCCACTGGCGCAGCAGGATATCAGGTTCCACGGACACGCCATCGAGGCCCGGGTTTACGCGGAAAACCCGCAGAAGAATTTCATGCCGTCGGTCGGCCGCATCAAGACCTGGCAAACGCCGCCGGCTGTGGACGGCCTGCGCATCGATGCGGGTTATCGCAAGGGCGATGCGGTCTCGCCCTATTACGATGCGATGCTCGCCAAGGTGATCGCCTGGGCGCCGACGCGTCAGGCCGCGATCGACAAGCTCAATCACGGGCTGCAGGAAACCGACGTCCGCGGCGTCATCACCAACATCCCGTTCCTTGCCGCGCTGGTGACGCATCCGGACGTGCGTGCCAATGCCATTGATACCGGCTTCATCGAGCGCGAGCTGAACAACCTGACGGCGGGCTCGAACGAACCCGGCGAGCTTGAGCTCGGCGCTGCCGTGGCCAGCGTGCTGGCCGACGAAAAGGCCGCAGCAGCCAGCGATTTGCACTCGCCGTGGCAAACCTTTGGCTGGATGCCGGTCGGTCGGCGGCAACGGGCGTTTTCCTTCCGCCACGGGCAGGGGGTCGAGCACAAGGTAATCCTGCGTTATGGCGTTGGGCCTTCGACCCTGACCATCGGCGCGCGGGAATTTGCCTTTGCTCATTCGGTCAGCGCCGAAGGCGAAATCGATTTGACCCTCGACGGCGTCATATCGCGCGTGGTGTCTGACATCGAAGGGCACGAACTCTATTTGCGGACGCGCAACGGCCGCTTCGATCTGCACTGGGTCGATCCATTCGGTGGCGAGACCGAGGAGCAGGTCGGCGAAGACAAAATCGTGGCACCCTTGCCGGGTACCGTCGTGGCCTTGCTGGCCGAAGAGGGTGCCACCCTTGAGAAGGGCGCGCCGATTCTCACCCTTGAAGTGATGAAGATGGAGCAAACCCTGCGCGCGCCGTTCGCAGGCGTACTGAAAAAGATCAAATGCAAGGTCGGCGATATCGTGCAGGAAGGCGTCGAGCTTGCCGAAGTCGAGCCTGTAGCCGGATGAGATCGGCATGAGCGATCAGGTTCGCATCGTCGAGGTTGGGCCGCGCGATGGCCTGCAAAACGAGAAGACGCCGGTCAGCGTCGCGGACCGCATCGCGTTCATCGAGGCATTGATCGGGGCCGGGCTTCACACGATCGAGGTCGGGGCCATGGTGTCGCCGAAAGCGATCCCGCAAATGATGAATTCGGAGCAGGTGCTGCGCGGTGTCGGCCATCATCAGGACCGCGAATTCCATGTCCTGGTCCCGAACGAAAAGGGCTACGACACGGCGCGCGAGGCCGGCGCCAAGGTAATCGCGGTGTTCGCTGCCGCCTCGGAGCGCTTTTCGCGCGCCAACATCAATTGCTCGGTGGCCGAGTCGATCGAACGCTTCAGGCCGGTCATCGACCGCGCCAAGGCCGATGGCATCAAGGTGCGCGGCTATGTTTCCTGCGTGCTCGGTTGCCCCTATGAGGGCGAGGTGCAGCCAGGCGCTGTCGTGGACCTGGCGGAGGTATTGTGGAATCTCGGCTGTTACGAAATCTCGCTCGGCGACACCATCGGTGTCGGCACGCCGGTCAAGACCCGGCGTCTGTTGCGCGCCGTGGCCGGCGTCGTGCCGATGGCCAAACTTGCGATGCACTTCCACGATACCTACGGTCAGGCGCTGGCCAATCTCTATGCAGGTATGGAGGAGGGCGCGCGCGTGATCGATTCGGCGGCTGGCGGTCTCGGTGGTTGCCCCTTTGCGCCCGGCGCAACCGGCAATGTCGCGACCGAGGACGTGGTTTATATGCTGGAGGGCATGGGGATCGCGACCGGGGTCGATATGAGCAAACTGGTGGCGGCCACCAACGGGATCAGCGGTCTGATCGGCCGGCCGCCGGTCAGCCGCGTCGCCTCCGCAATCAACGCGAGCAAGCGGGCGGTGAAGTAGTCAGGTTTTCGTTTCTAACTCGCCGTCCACCCGTCCGGTTCCATGATCAGATCGGGTGAGATGTCGAAAATCCGGGGCAAGAACGCAGTGCCGGCCCGTCTCGTTTTGGGCGTAGCGTCGTTCGAAGCCGACAGTTATTTCCGCTTCTTCTTGCGAGCGGCATAGCGCGCGTCGCGCGCCGCCTTGCGCTCTGCTTCAAGCGCCAATTCGCGGGCGGCTGCCTCTTCTTTTTCGCGCGCGAGCTGTGCGGCGGCCTGTGCCGCGGCCTCAGCCTCACGAGCTTTCTGCTCGACCTTGGCCGCTTCGCGTGCCAGTCTGGCCTTGGCGCGCTCGGCGGACTGCGCCTCGCGTTCGGCCTGTCGCTTCATCACCTCGGGATCGTCGAGGCCCGGTTTGGCGCGAAACTTATTGAGGATGTTTTGCCTCGCTTCCTGCGCCGCCTTCTGCCGGTCTGCGAAGCTAGGTTCCTTGAATCCACTCATTGAACGGGCCTTGTCGCTTTCATGGTTTGCGGTGAGGCGATCGATTTGGCGTCGCGCCAGTGTGGCACATCGGCGCTTGCACGATCAGAAGCGGCCTTTTACAGCCGCGCGCGCCGGGACGCCATCAATTATCTGCTAACCGGTGCAATGTCGCGCGAAAACTGATGCTTCGGCTGCCGACCAGCGATGTGCCGAAGACGTCGGAATGATCGTCTCGAAATGTTCCGGAAAACCCTGTCGTGACCTCCCGACCGCCGAATACCGGGCGTGCCATGCTGTCGTGATAGGGTGTGTGCTGATTGGTGACGAGATCGCCCTTCCAGGTTCCGTTCCCGACCGTGTAGGTGCCGACCGACCAGAAATAGGGGTCGCCGCCGAGAATCATGCCATCCCTGAGGATGATCACGCCGCTGGCCCGGCCCTTAACGCCGTCGAGCATCTGGATGTGAACGGAATAAAGTCCATTCTTCATTGGGGTCCCGTCGGAGAGACTTTTGCGATCCGGTAAACTTTGAGCCAAAACTCACGAACCGACGCCATGATGTTTCTCATCCGCCAAGCTTGGCACAATCCCGCCGCTGGCGGGGCCAGTAAATCCCGTGGCACACTTGGCTCAGTGACACATGGCTCAATGACAAACTTGGCTCAGCGATGCGGTTGTCTCTTTCTGTTGCAAAGGCGCGTGTCGCTGAGTTCGAATATCCTGTTGGCTCGTGGAGTGTATGACGGAGAGCAATTTGAATGAAGCTGCTCGTAATGAGGCGACAATGGCTCCTCGATTTCGCGGTCGTGTCGGTCGTCTATTTCCTGCTAGCTTACGTCGTGCTCCCGGCGCTTTGGAAGCACCACGAGCACGAACCGGGGCTCGCTTCGCTGCCGATGGTGACACGTACCGGCACCGGCATTCCGGGGGATCCGCTCAACGTCGGGCTGGTCGGCAGCCGGGATGATATCCTCCACGCCATGGATGCGGCCAGCTGGTTTCCGGCCGACCCCATCACCTTGCGCACGAGCCTCGAGATCGTCGGCAGCGTGGTGCTTGACCGACCCTACCACGCTGCGCCGGTGAGTGCCCTCTATTATCAAGGCAAAAAGGAGCAGCTCGCCTTCGAAAAGCCGGATGGCCGGAGCGCCGACCGGCGACACCACGTCCGTTTGTGGCAGGTCCTTGACAAGGGGACGACCGGCCGTCCGGTCTGGCTGGGTGCGGCGACGTTCGACCGCGGCGTGGGCTTGAGCCATTATACGGGGCAGGTGACCCATCATATCGGCCCGGACATTGATGCCGAGCGTGACCTGTTGATGCGGGATTTGGGCGAGGCGGGGATGGTTGAAGCGTTGTTCCAGATTTCAGGAATAGGCCCAACCCTGTTCGGCCGAAATGGCGGCGGTGATCGCTATTATACCAACGGAGAAATTGATATCGCGAGTCTCGTCGTCGACGGCATCAAGCGAACCGATCCGCCGGCGACCTTGCCTCCGCCGCCGCTAATAGCCCTGAGAGATCAGCTATGGCGCAACGTCAGCGATGCGGTGAACCAAGAGATCCCAAAAGAGGGCCGATGAGGTGATTGAATGAAACCTGCTAAGCCTCCACGCGACTGGCGACGCATCCATCATTCGCCGATATTCTGGATCGGCGTCGTGCTGTGCCTGGCGGCCATCACGATCTACGTGTGGTCCGATGACCTTGCATGGCGGCCGACACCACCCGGGCGATAAACGGTGAGGATGCCAAATTGAGGCATTGCTCCGAGCAGAGCAGGCTTGTCAGAGGGTGAGAACCGGGTTCGTCCGGCGATCCAGCCGATCGGCCGCGTCGGTTGCCGCCAAGTTGCTTCCGGGCAGACGTTATTTCCGAGCAGAGATGGAAATCGTTCCAGCCCTGCTATGGGTTGATGATATTTGTCGGTTATTCGACCTTATCAAGGCGCTGAAGAAATGCTGACGGCAAAAGGAAAATACAGCCTCAAGGCGTTGGCGCACCTTGCTACGCTCGACCCGCAGGCGACGACCCAGGCGGCCGACATCGCCAAAACGAACGGCATCCCGAAGAAGTTTCTCGACGCCATTCTCGGAGAATTGCGCAATGCCGGCATCGTGCAAAGCCAAAAGGGGCCCGGTGGCGGCTATCGGCTGGCACGGATACCGAGCGAGATCAAAATCGGCCAGGTGATCCGTACCATCGACGGTCCGCTGGCGCCGATCGCCTGTGCAAGCCGCACGGCCTATCAGCCGTGCCGGGATTGCAGCAACGTCAAGGCCTGCAGCGTGCGCCTGATGATGACGAAAGTCCGGGACGCGATTTCCGACGTGCTGGATACCGTGACGCTGGCCGACATGATCGCGAAGGGCGGCCGCCGCAACATGGCGAGGGTCAAGCCGGTACGAAAATCCCGGGCCCTGAGCAAGGTGGCCGGGACCGGAAAGGCCGCTAGAAAAAGCCGGGGCTGAGATCCACGCCGTAGGTCATCAGCAGCAGCGATACCAGCAAGCCGGCGCCGCACAACAGTGCAAGCTGTTCGAGAATGTCGGTTTCGGTCGCCGTTACGGGAAAAGCGCGGGCGAGAACTTTCGTGATGGCAGCCATTTGCGACCTCCAAATCTCGGCCCCAGGATGGAACCGGTTTGGCATGGGTAGCTTACTGCGCGTGCGGTGCGTGTGAGCCAGGTCACATTGCCGGACGACAATAGCCGAAATCGGCGGTCGTCAAATGGAGGCGCACCAACTACTGCAGCGAGATCGCCAATCCACTCAGATCGGCATTGACCATCAGCCCGGTTTGCCGGCCGCTCAACTCCAGAACGGCCCCCTTGCCGTTGGTCAGTACGATCGCCCGGACGCCAACGCCGACCGCGGCACCCGCGCCACCGGCCCCGTAGACCCCTGCGACATCCGAGGGGCTGAAAATGTTGCTTACCCGGCCCGACAGATAGGTATGGGACGCCCCGAATACCAAGCCCAAGTCTAGCCCGCCGATCGATAGCGGGTATCGGCGGCCATGAAAGAACAGCGTGCCACTTCCCCCGGAGGCGCCGATAAACCAGCCACCTTTCAAAACAGAAATCTGGATGGTGCCGCTGTCGGCTCGGGCGACAGAAGAAACGCCCGCGGCAGCTACGGCAATCATCGCGATCAACGCCGCACGAAATCCCGCCGAGCGCATTTTTCTTCCTTTGAGGCTTGCAGGTCTTGAGGACCCGAGCAGGCGATGAGGCCAGCCTACGCGCGCGAGCGATAACCGTCCACGGCGTGGGCGATAAAAATGCCGGCGCTCATGACGCCGAAGAATGCAGTAACTGCTTCGAACATGACAACGGATCCTAATACCCAGCGGCCTGACCTAACGGCACGCGGGCGTGCACAGTCAAAGGTATTTCGATGGGGCCCGAACTTTTGCCGGGGCAATGATGATTTTGTGCAACAGGCGTGCGGTTGGCGGGCGAATGGCGCACCAGTACGCAGGCTGACGCCGGCGGGCCTGCCGTCAAACGTGGCAAAATCCCGACCTGAGCGTGTCAAGCATGTTACTCGCCACGATGAGCAAGGCTGCCCGACGGCTCATGCCGGGCGGTCCGCGAAGTCTTTGTTAACGGCCCGAAGATAGGCTTTGCACAATCGCGGACCTCATAGCTCATACCGCGATAGAACCGACTGAAAACCCGCCACCTCAACCCGGCGGGTTTTCCTTCGTGGGAAAGGTCGCCGATGTCGCTGTCTTCAGCCAAAAATTACGCGCTTCGAGCCGCACGGTCGCAGGACGAGAAGGAAGCCATTGAATTGCTATCGAAGGCTGTTCTAGAGCTTGCGTCGTCGATCGAGACCACCGAGGCGAAAATAAAGAAAATGAACAAATCCTAGCCGGTGACCAGGCTGCCTTGCTCTTGACCGAACGGCGCTGCCTCCGCCGAGCGCCGCATCCGGCCCACCCTAGAGCCCGCTCGATGATCCACATCAGGCGGGTTTTCGTTGCCGCGGGGGGGGGGTGAGCTGTTTTGACCAGACGTTTGTCGCGGCGTGGCTAGGTTGTGCGCGTGTCGACAGGCACCGAACTCCGAGACTTTCTCGGCCCTGCATCGGACGCGCCGCTCGTGTTCCGACGCGGGGTATTTTTGAGAACCGCACAAAAGGACGGCCCCAGCGCGGGGATGGCCTCGATTCAAGTTGTCGAAAAATCCTGCCGACCGCTGAAAGCTTGTGTTGAGCAAGTCCCTCATGCGCCAGAAAACTGAGCAATATTGAACAGCGAACTGGAACTCTAAAAAGGGAAGATTGTTCCTATCACCGTGCTACTTCACAGGCACACTACCGGTGACAGAGAGCGTTGCGCTCCCGCCTCCCTTTTGAGGGATGCATCATGCAAAAATCTTATTTCTTGCCTGACCACGTAAGCGCTGGCACCCATCGTCCAGCTTGCCCACAGTGCGGTGCTCTCACGATGCTCGCGCGCATCATGCCTGCTCGCGTGGGTTTCGACTTCCGCACGTTTGAATGCCCTCAGTGCGCCCACGCGCACGAGGTAATGGTCGCCACCGAAGCATTCGGACGATCATTTACGCCACCGGCGTAGAGGTTCTTAGGTCGGTTCTTAGGTCGGTTCTTGGGCGGGTTATTAGGCAGCGATGCTCGACTTTGAGCGAAGTTCCTTGCGCGAATTGCACCTGTTTTCAATCCAGCCGCCCCTCGTTACATTCAGCGAGCGCACGCTCTATGGATACGGCTCTCAAATGAACACGGCTCCGGAACGTTTTGTCCGGCAATCGATTGATTTTGCCGCTGGTGCGACGATACAGACGAGGACGGAATATGTTGCATAAGACGATTTTGGCGTTGATCGCTGTGGCTCTGGTCGGTGCAAGCTCTGTCAGCACCGCGTTAGCCGCCGGGGGCGTGGGTGGTTTCGGGGGCGGGGGCGGCTACCCTGCCAGCTTCGGCAGCAACTACTCGGAAGGGGGCGGCGATTGTCACCTGGTTGCGCACCGCGTCATGACGCGCCACGGCTGGCGAACACGACGAGTTCAGGTCTGCAATTAATCGACGACAAAGTTGAGCGCACCTCAAATCGCCGGAATGGCGATCCCAGCAGAAGTAGCACAACATTTAAAGTCAACGGCTTAGATTGGCAAACTGACATAAGCGCGGCCCGGCGCGTTTGATTCGGTCGGCACCGGCTCGCCGCCGACTGGCGGAAACTTGGACTCTCATTCCGCCTTTGCCGTCATCAACCTTTCGACCGGTGATAGTCTCTCGTTCACGATGGGTGTGACGTTTTCCTAGCGTCATTCGGGGAATCGGATGCGGCCTGACTCTCGAGTAATGCGGTCCTGTTCCCGCACAAGCTCATTGTATCGGTCGATTTGGCCTGCAAGTCTTGACCAGCTAATAGAGATATTTTCTAGAAGCCGGGCTTGATCCTTGGTCGGCGCTGAGTTGATTAGGCGAACACATTCTGCCGCCTGATCTCTGCAACGTTGTGCGCTATCCATCAGCTTCATGACTCCCAGTGGGTTCATCCCGCCAACAATTTGAGGTTGTGATAGCATTTCGGGATGACGCCGCAACGAGAGTCGCTTGTTAAGCTGAATGTCGGCGCTGCGGGTTAATTCTGGAACCGCAACAAAACGGTCAGAGATCGCGTGCCAGCTTGCGTCGTCCCCAATGCGGGTCTTTGCGCGACGGGTCGAACACGCGCTCGACGTTCCGGTTAAGCGCTCTCATCCTCTCATTTCGCCGGCGCAGGTCACCCGATCCGGAGTCGTTCGACTCCTGGAGCTGCAGCAACGAGGCTGGAGTTACCTGCGACCCTAACGCGCCGGATGGCTCGTCCGCGCGTAGCCGTCGCAATAGCTGTCAACTTTTTTTCCCAATTGTGGGCGTGCTCAATCATCTTCCGCAGATCATTTAATTCTGGCTTCCATCCCAGTTTCATTAGTTGATCGCTGTTTGCCACAATTGAGGCGGGATCTCCCGCGCGACGGGGCGCTTGGCGAGTTTCGAAATCAACTCCCGAGACCATCCTTACTGCGTCAACAACTTCGTTGACTGAATACCCCCGTCCATAGCCGCAATTAAGCGTTTGAACTCGCCCCCGTCCCGCAGATGATCGAGCGCCGCAAGATGAGCACGAGCCAGATCGGAAACATGCACGTAATCTCGCACGCACGTACCATCAGATGTTGGGTAATCGCTGCCATAAATATTCATGTGGGAGCGTCGTCGAAGTGCCGTCTCAAGCGCCACTTTGATTAGATGCGTCGCGCCAGGTGTTGATTGACCATGACGTCCAGCCGGATCGGCTCCGGCGACGTTAAAGTAACGCAGGGTCACATACTGCAGATTATATGCGGCGCTTGCATCAGCCAGCATATACTCCGACATCAGCTTTGACCTTCCATAAGGCGAAAGCGGTGCTGGATCAGCTGTCTCACATACGGGCGTAAAACTTGGATTGCCATAAACGGCCGCGGATGAAGAGAAAACAACATGCTTTACGTTTCCTCGCACCGCTGCCTGCAGCAGCGTATGTGTTTTGATCGTGTTGTTGAGATAATAGTTAAGCGGATCGGCTACCGATTCCGGAACGACTATTTTGGCCGCAAAATGAAGGATCGCGTCAATCCTGTATTTTTTTAAAAGACGCAATACCAACTGCGTATCGCCGACATCGCCGGCAAAGAAAGGGACGACTGAGGGAACTGCCGCCCTGTTGCCAGTCGATAGATCATCCAACACAACCGGAATTTCGCCCCGATCGAGAAAGGCGAGAACTGTATGGCCGCCGATGAACCCAGCGCCCCCCGTGATGAGTATCGTCACTCGGTAGCTCCTTTCGATAAATCACATTTCCAAAGAGCGGCGTTTTGCGGCGGTGCTCATGCGACCGCGTTCGAGCTTTGGTCAAAATTGTAGGGAACGAGAAAATTCGCGTAGCGAACACCAACGTGGAAAACCTTGAGCGAGATGAGCATCTCCATCCTCCAGCTGACTACCGTGAGCGGGCCGAGTTACGCGCCGATCCCTATTTCAAAATTTCGATCCGTTCGTTCGCATCCTCGATGCCGCCTGCCTGCGCCCGTGATAGAGATCGCGGGCTTTTGTAAGATCACCGGAGATTCCGCGGGCGCGCCACGATCGCCGCACGGGCGCGTCGTAGGTCTGGGCCGGCATAAAGGCAGCTCGGGCGCTGCCACGCTCAATGGCGTGCTCAAGCAACGGGCGAGCGCCGCTAATATCGGCTTGCTGGAGCAATGCGTTTGCCGGGGCAAGCAGCCTCTGTTCGTTCACGGGGGAGCGGGAGGCGGCACTTGCCGATGTAAATCGTTCCATCGCCATGGCGACTTTCGGATCCAAATCCGACGCGGCTTTATGAGCAGTCGACTGCACCGACGGATGCGGCAATTCCGAAGCGGACGACCGTTCCTGGTTCGCAGCGGCGGTCTGCGAGCTATCAACGGTCGGCTCGCATGAGTGCATGGCAAGAGGAGCACTCAAGACCGCGATCTGCCGGCTGCGGGCTTCGAGTTCGTTCCTGACGGAGGTAAGCTCGCGCGCAAGGGCATCGGCACGATCGCGCTCGCTGGCCAGAGCCTGTTTCTGCTCGGCTGCGATCACCCTGTTTGTCCCCGTCACCTGCAACACCTCAGCGTGCGCAGCAGCTGGACGTGCGGAACGCTCCTCAGCCTCCTTCCGTGCCGAGGCAAGCCTGCTGGTGAGCGTCCCGGTCCTGTCGCGTTCCTTCTCAAATGCCTGCGTTTGTTCAATCGTCGCCGCCTCGGCGGTTCGCACAACCTGCAGGCTCGCGGCGCGTGACGTCTCGAGTTCTGTCCGGAGGGAGGTTAGTTCGCGCGCGAGGGCCTCTGCCCTGTCTCGCTCTTGAGCAAGCGCCCGCATTTGCTGGATCTCCGCCGCGGCGGCTTGCACGGCTTCCTCCGAACCTACGATCCGCGCGGCATCGAGTTCTGCCCGGAGGGAGATAAGCTCACGCGCAAGGGCGTCTGCTCTGTCTCGCTCTTGATCAAGTGCCTGGTCTTGCTTGGTCCTTGCCGCTTGAGCCGCAGATCGCGGCGCATCGAACTCTCCTGGGGGAACGGGAGTCAGTCGACCTGCGAGAATGTCGCTTTTCTCACGGCCTGATTCGCCGCGCATGGTGTCGGGCTGCGCGATCTTGAATTCCATTTCGATTGGTGCAACGAACGCCTCGGCGCGAATATGGCTTGCAGCCCATAGTCCATCGTCCGCTGCAGCATCGATGAAAAACCACAGAACACACACTCCTGCGGCAACGGTTGTACGTGCAAGGACTCTGCGTGATCGGCGCGAGCCCTCGAACGTGTTGGACCCCGGTAGCCGATCGGTTGGGGCAATCGACGCGCCCTCCCTTTGAGACGAAACGCCATGGCGCACCGCCCAATGGGCAGTGGTCGTTTCACCGGTGTCCAGGTCCACCAAAACCGGATTTTCATCCTTGGGTGCCGCCTCAATTGCCTGCAAGGCTATCGCGATAACTCAAGCTGGGTCTTAGGGCATAGTTTGTTTCTCATGACACAGCCTTCAGCGGTCGTTTGTCGATCTCGCACTTGAGGTAGTCAGAAGGGAGTAGAATTCGCCGCGTGGGCGGTCATTTGGTGGACGTGCCTAGCCGGCTCATGCCGAGGCCCGCGGGCAACAAGGCTCGCAACTTGAGGAGTGTCCGGTGCCGTCAACGACGGCTATGCTCCCCAGCCTCGGACCCGTGAGAACAGATACCTGGAGCGAGTTTCGGCGACCCCGCTGAGACGGGTTCTGGCGTAGGCGAACGCCGTAAGCGCGAGTCCCGCGATGATCGCCCCGGCCCGCCGAGCGGCGCCGGTCTGACCTCGCAAGGCCGCGCCTAGGTCGTTGAAGACGGCGCGCGGCAGCACCTCGCGAACGTAGCGCCCTTCCGCTCCGAGGCCATCTTTGGATCCGGCGAGGCCCGTCAACACGGCCTTGGCGGTGCCCTCCACGAGGCAACGGTGGACGAAGTACTTCCAAGTGGTGCGCTGGGCCGGCACGGCGTGGTGCACGCGCGCGCCCGGCCGATACGCCCAGTAGCTGCCCGGGAATAGGCGGGCGGCCCGGATGCTGAATTCCGTCTCCTCGCAGCTCTCGGCCTTGCCGCCGATCCTCGCCCGGCCGCTGACGGAAAATCCGAGCTTGCGGCGTCCGAGGTCCGACGTGAAGCCGCCCGCGCCGCGCAACACGTCGGCGCGCACCGACATGTTGGCGCCGAGGGGGTTGCGGATGCGGCCGTCCTGCACGTGCATGCCGGTATAGGTGCAGCCGACGACCCAGAGGAATTCACCGGGGAACCAGGAGGGCGGCGACGCTTGCCATAGCGGGTCGACCGGGCCACCAGCCCCCAGCACGGCCGGATCCCGATAGGCCTCCAACAACTCCTCCAACCAGCGCGGGTCGGCGACGGCGTCGTCGTCGAGGAAGGCGATGATCGGCGCTGTCGTGTGTTCCGCCCCCGTCATGCGCGCGCCTGATAAGCCCGGTACCTTGGCGTTGGCGAGCACGGTCACGCCCGCAATCTCCCGCGCGGCGCGTTCCTGCAAGGCTTCGTTGTTGTCCACGACCACGACGATTTCGTGCGGCGCGAACGTCTGGGTGTGGACGGAGCCGACCGCGCGGTTCAATTCATTCCAGCGGTCGAGCGTGTGCGCGCAGATTACGACGGAGGCTTCAGTCATGGGGTCTCCCCGGGGGGTCTGGAAGGGCTGTTGCTGTCGCGGTCCGGACGACGCCGGGCCGCGGCGGCTTGGAGGACGTTCCAGATCGGGCTTCCGTCGTTGCGGATATCGAACTGGTCATGCTCGTCGACCGGATAGCGTCCGCTGTCCTGTCGTGACACCAGCCGCCACACGATCCAGCCGGCGCAGTTTGAATCGCGGGTCAGCGTGTCGAGCCATGTGGCGTAAGCCTCGGCCGCGTCCGGATTGGAGCGGGCATAGCCGAATTCCTCCAGAAGGACCGGCTTCATGGCGCTGGCCCCCAACTCGCAGAACTCGGTGATGATGTCGTTGAACTGCTGTACCGTGAGCTTGTAGTAGAGCGGGTAGCCGTGCCAGGTCCCAAAATCGAGAGTCGGGATCGCCAGATCGGACAGCCTCTCGGACGGCTTAGCGGCAACGTTGGCGTGCCCTGAGCTGACAAGATGATTGGGATCGACGGACTTTACGTAGGCCGACATTTCGGCAGTCCAGGCCAGCCGCAAAGCCTCTGGGTGCGCATTCCCTTCGTTCATCAGCTCCCAGGCCATGATGGTCGGGTCGTCCCGGTAGGCAAGCCCGGTGAGCGGGTTGACACGCTGCGCGACGTGGCTGACCCAGGTCCTGTAGTCCCGCTTCGTGCGCGGGTCGTCGAAGAAAAACCCGGATTTGTCCCGGCTCCCGTACCAGGCCCGCATCTGCTGGGCGCCGCCGGTGTAGGCCCAGAAATCCTGGAAGGCGACGATCAGCCTCAGGCGGCGCTTACCGGCCTCGGCGATGAGGAAATCAACCTTCTCCATGCCGTTCGGGCCGTCATTGATCGCCATCCCGCTTTCGCGCGGATCCCAGTAGAGCAGGTACGCGCCTCCAACTCCGAGATCGCTGGCATCGGCCCGGTTCCGCCAGCTCCAGATCGTGGCGACGCTTCCGTCGAGCGATCCGATCGTTGGCTGGAGGAATGTGCGGACCACGTTGGCGCCCATGGCCACCGCGTCGTCGAGAACGCGGGTGACCTCGTCCCGCGACCCGAAGGTCAGATAGTGGTTGTTCACGCCGGTCACGAAGAAGGACTTGCCGCCGACCGTAAATGCCGTTCCCGAAACCTTGACGAAGGACATTGGCGGCGGGTTGTCCGCCGCGCTTGCGGCTACCGGGGCGGCCAACGCCGCCAACACCAGAACCCGGATTCCGGCGTCGCGCAGTCCGTTCTTCGCCTGTTGCCAGCCGACATTCATCGGTCCACCTGACTACAGCGTGAGCCGAGTGCAAACGGCCCAGAAGGGTTACCTCATCTGGCTTCGTACCCCGATCAATCATTCCCTTTAGAGCAGTGGCTGGCCAGGTCCTGCTGCTCCAATATCAGCAGCGTTCATGTCGTCAGAAATTGTTCCAAGCAAAGTACCCCGACACCACGCAGCGACCAGTTCTGGCCGTGGATCGGTGGGGAGCTTAGCGCCCTCGGGGTGTGCATCAGCCTCGCCGTCGCACGAACTAACTTCGGTTCGGCGAGGTCGAGCGGGGTGCTCGTAACGGACTTTCTGATCTCATCGAGCCGACGGGCCGGGCACGCGACTGACCGGGGAGGGGCAACGAGAATGCGCATCTGTCTGAATCTCGATGCTTCGCGACTTCTGCGCTGGCATGTGTGGTTGGCGAACGCGATTGCCGAGGTGCCGGGCAACGAGGTCTCACGCGCGATCGCGCCGCATCGCCGCCCGCTGCCCGTTGGGCAGCCGGCTGCTGTTCGAGCTCGAACGGCTGGTCTATGGCTTTCGCGGGGACGGCGCCACGGACCGCATGGAGGCCGCATTGCTGTCCCTGCCGCAGCAGGCTGGCCAGGCGGACGTGGTGATCGACATGAGCGGCGAAGAGCCGCTGCCCGCGGCGCGGCGTGTGCTGACGCCGCTCTTCAACGGAGTGCCTGGCGAGATCGGCGTCATGGCGGCCCTGGCGAACGATCAGGAACTCGTGGTCGACTTGTACGACACGGCGCGCCCTTCGCGTCCGTGGACGGCTCGTCCGGCTAGTGCGGACCGTGAAGTATTCGCGGCAAGCCTCGACGGCGTTCTCTCCTGCGCGGTCGCGCTGATCCTCAAAGCCCTGCGCGACCAAACCGGTGCGGTCGCGCCCGGCGTCCGCCGTCAGAAGATCGCCGTGCCTTCGTTTGGCACGCTTTCGTCCTTCGCATGGGCAACCGGCACGGTGGCAGCGAAGATGGCCAGGTTACTGGACATGGTGACGACAGGCGGGAGGGCCTGGGGCGTCGGCTGGCGCATCGACGAATCAGCGAGCTTGCTCGACAGGGGCGAAGGGACATTCCGGGTCCTCAACGGGGGTACCGACAGCTACCTCGCCGATCCATTCCCGTTCCGGCACGAGGGCCAGGATTTCATTTTTGTCGAGCAGTACCTCTACTCGAAGAACAAGGGATGCATTGCGGTCGTGACGACGGACCGGAACGGCGCCGCCAGCGCACCCCAAATTGTGCTGGAAGAGCCGCACCATCTCTCCTACCCCTTCGTGTTCGAGCATGCGGGGCAGATCTGGATGATCCCCAAATCGGGGGCGGCCGGGAACGTCAGCCTCTACCGGGCCGAGGCTTTTCCGTACCGGTGGACGCGCGAGGCCTGCCTCATCGAGGGCATTGAGGGCTACGACGTCACCCCGCTGCGTCACGAAGGGGGCTTCTGGTTTTTCGTCTCCCCGAGACTGTGGCGGTCCTCGTCGTGGGACGTCCTGAGCCTCTATTATGCTGACAGCCTGACCGGACCTTGGAAGCCTCATGCCGCCAAGCCGGTCCTGATCGACGCTGCGCTCAGCCGCCCGGCCGGCGCCATCATCCGGCGTGACGGGCGCATCCTGCGTCCGGTCCAGGACTGCGCACGCGGCTATGGCGGTGCGGTGACGTTCTGCCGGATCAATGAACTCGGCGCGTCGGAGTTCGCCCAGACACCTGTCGGTCGCATTCGGTCCGGACCGTTCCGATGCCATACCTACAATCGCCACTCCGGCCTGGAGGTCATAGACCTCTTCGGTCAAATTCGGGATTTGCAGGAAGTCACGATCTCTTATTCCTCGCTTGCGCCCGACGCGCGGGCTTCGGCGGCGCTTGCGCAAACCCTTATCCCGGCGCTCCCGCAACCCAGGTTAGTCAACCCGTCATAAACCGAAGGAGCCGCCGATGATCTCAGCAACTACTCGTTCACCGGGCCCTGATCCCGCCAGCCGAACGATCCCGGTCGACGCCTTGATTGATGCTCGCTCGCGCAGCTCGCTTGCGTTTGGGGTGGAAACGGCGGAGCAGGGTTACGAGCAGCTCTTGGCCGCGTCCGAAAACCGAATGCCGGACCCGATCACTTTCCTCCGGCCTCTATTGTGATTGTGCAGTCGCCCCATATGGAGGGCCGTCATGGTTCCCAACCGCAAGCCAGTCAGCCATTCGCAGACATGGACGTTCTTCGAAGGCCAGTGGCACGAGGGCAACGTGCCGATCATGGGACCACGCACCCACGGGCTCTGGCTCGGCTCGACCGTGTTCGATGGCGCGCGCGCCTTCGAAGGCGTGACGCCCGACCTCGATCGCCATTGCGCCCGCGTCAATCAATCCGCCGTCAACTTTTGGCTCAGGCCGATCGTCGACCTCGACACGTGGCTGGGCCTGGCGCGTGAAGGCATCGCGCGCTTCCCCGCTAATGCCGAGCTCTACATCCGTCCGATGTATTGGCCGCAGAATGGCGTCGGCGGCGGCGTGCTCTTCGATCCGGAAACGACGGACTGGTGCCTTTGCATCTACGAAGCGCCGATGCCGCTGCCCGTCGGCAGCGCGATCACGCTGTCGCCGTTCCGCAGGCCGACCGCAGAGTGCGCGCCGGTCGATGCCAAGGCCGCCTGCCTTTACCCGAACAATTCACGCGCGTTGATCGAGGCCGTCTCGCGCGGCTTCCAGAACTGCCTGATGCTCGACATGCTCGGCAATGTCGCCGAATTCGGCAACTCGAATGTGTTCATGGCAAGGGATGGCGTGGTCTACACGCCGGCACCGAACGGGACGTTTCTCAACGGTATCACGCGGCAACGGGTGATTGATCTTTTGCGTGGCGATGGCGTCACTGTTACCGAGGCGACGTTAAAATATTCCGATTTTCAGGGCGCTGACGAAATTTTCTCAAGCGGCAATTTTGCCAAGGTCGCGCCGATCATTCGGATCGACGACCGCTCGCTGCAGCCGGGACCATTCTATCGCCGGGCGCGCAAGCTGTACTGGGAATTTGCCCATGCCTGAGCGGCAATTCAGGCGGTCACGGCTGCACCGAGCGCGCGCTCGCGGATGCCGGACAAGGTGGTCGCGGGCAAAATCGCGTCTGCGTCGATCTTGAGATGAATGATGGAGGGCAGGCCGCTTGCCCGCGCCGCCTCGAAGGCTGCCGGAAAATCCGATGTCTTGCGCACGACAGCTCCGAAGCCGCCGAAGGCGCGGGCATAAGCGTCAAAGTTCGGATTGTGCAATTCCGTGGCGCAGACACGGCCGGGAAATTCGCGCTCCTGATGCATACGTATGGTTCCGTACATGCCGTTGTCGCAGATGATGACGATGATCGGCAGCCGATACTGCACCGCGACCGCGAATTCCTGTCCGCTCATCAGGAAATCGCCGTCGCCATTGATCGACAGAACCAGTCGTTCCGGATGCAGGCGCTGCATCGCGACGGCCGCGGGCATGCCATACCCCATCGACGCCGAGGTCGGCGCAATGTGGGTCATGAATCCGCGAAACCGGTAGAAGCGATGGATCCACGATGCGTAATTGCCGGCGCCGTTGCACAGGATCGTATCGGCCGGCACATAATCCCTGAGCCAGATCATGATCTCGCCGAGATTGACGTCGCCGGGCTGTGGCGTGGCGATTGCTGTCCACGCCAAAAAATCGGCATGCGCGGCGTCTGCACCCTCGCGCCACGCCGGGTTCGGCGTGACGGCCAGTCGCTTCAAAGCAGCCACGAACCGGTTCGGCGAGGCGTGGATTGCGAGATGCGGTCGGTAGACGCGGCCGATCTCCTCGGCGCCAGGATGGATGTGAACCAGATTGGTTTCGGGTGACGGGCTGGAAATCAGCGAATAGCCTTGCGAGGCGATCTCGCCGAGACGGCCGCCGACCAGTACCAGGAGGTCGGCGGCCTTGGCGCGTGCTACCAGTTTGGGGTTGGGCCCGAGACCGAGATCGCCAGCGTACAGAGGATGCAAAGGATAGAACAGCGTCGCGCGCCGGTAACTGGTCGCGACCGGCAAGCCGGTGCGGTTGGCAAATTCATGAATCTGACCGCGCGCGCCCGCGCTCCAGCGGCTGCCGCCGAGCACGAATAAAGGATTTCTCGACTCCGCAAGCAGTTCGCCGAGCCTCGCCATTTCCTCTTCGCCTGGCGAGGTTTCGACCGGCTCATAGGGCGGCGCATTGTCAATGGCGACGCGCCTGCTCAACATGTCCTTCGGCAGCGCCACCACAACCGGTCCGGGCCGACCGCCGCTTGCGGTGTAGAACGCACGCGACACGAATTCGGTGATGCGGCTGGGGTCGTCGACCTCGACGGTCCACTTGGTCATGCTGCCGAACACGGCGCGATAATCGAGCTCCTGAAACGCCTCGCGCTCCCGCACCGAGGTTTCGACCTGGCCGACGAACATGATCATCGGCGTCGAATCTTGCTGTGCGATGTGGATGCCCGCCGACGCATTGGTCGCGCCGGGCCCACGGGAGACGAAGCAGATGCCCGGCCGGCCGGTACATTTGCCGACGGCTTCTGCCATCATCGCTGCACCGCCTTCATGCCGGCAGACGGTCACGGTAATGCGGCTGTCGCGAAGCGCATCGAGAACCGGAAGAAAGCTCTCGCCGGGAACGCAGAACGCATGCCGGACGCCGTTAATCACGAGTTGCTCGACCAGTGCTGCGGCGGCGGTTCGGCTCGACGTCGGTTTGTGCATGGGAATCCTTCTGGTTGTGGCGACCGGAGGCCGACAACAGTGCTTCAGGGCCCGTACAGCACCAGTTCGGTGTCGGTCAGGTCGGCAAGCCGGGGACGCTGCGGTCCCTTGAAGTATTTGCGGCCGAGCGGTTCCCTGTAGACGCCGACCATGTCTTGCATGCGGCCGTTGGCATCTAGAGCGACCGAGATCCGGCCGCGCCGGAGCAGGAAGCGGCCGATGGCACCGGCGCAGGCGACGTAGTCGGCCACATCGGGGCAATAGATCATCTGCATCGCCGGCAGCGCGATCCGGCGGATGCGCATCGGCTGCAGGACAAAAGGAAAGCCGCGGCCATCGGCCGCGCGACACACCAGGCTGAGGCAGCCGTAGGCCGCGTGCCGCGCAAGCAGCGCGACTTCGGCTTCGGACAACCCGTCGACCGCCTGCGCGTCCGGCTGGACGACTTCGACGCGCATCCCCTTCGCGGGACGTGACAGCGCAGGAAAGGAGAAGAACAAGCCGCTGCAATAGGCGCGGAATCCCTGGGTTTCGATGGTCCGCCAAGTCCACCGCGCCGGGCTGATGTTGATGTAGGTGACGTGCTTGTGGCGCTGCGTGACCTTGGCCATCATCATCGAGTAGTTGCGGAAGACAGGCTCCACATACCAGCTGGAGAGATTGCAGCGGATCGAGGTCCCGCTGCCATCGTCCCGCGTGGTGTAGATCGACAGCAAAACGCCGACGGGCGCCCCCTCATGGTCGAGCATGTAGCCGAACCGCGGGAAATCTTCAGGCGCCTCGCGCAGGGACATGTGCCGGAGCCCGTTCATCCAGTATTCGCGCGAGCGGCCCGCAAAGCCGCGCGTCAGAAGATCGGCGACGCCGTCAAGATCGGCCATTTCTATCTGGCGGCATCGGATCATGGTCCGAATTCCGCGATGGAATCCGATCCTGCTGCTTCGTCAGCAGGTCGGCCGGCGAGAGCCCGGCGGCGCCTTCCGTTGAGGGCCAACGGCCTTGAGCGTCCGGCTCGTTGCGACGCCATGTACAGCATCCAGTTGCGGTATATGCGTCTGGCCGTCGGATGCCAGGGGTTTCTCAGATCCTTCGCCAGTTGATCGGCCGGGAAACCGGCGAAAAACTCCGGGCGTCTGTGCGAAAGCGCTTGCCGCCGGAAGGCGGTCAGGATCTCTTCCGCCTCCGTGTCGAAATAGCCTCGCGGTATCGTCGGACAGAGTTCGCTCTGTCCTTGGAGGAAACGACCCATGTCCCTTCTGTATTCACCCAACAGGCTCTGGGTGCCGTATTCCGGATGGCCCTGGAAATGGACGAAAAGGCTCTTCTTCTGCTGCCTGACGAAGCAGTCGACGCCAGCCTCCGCAGACTTGGAGAGAACGGAATATCCGCAGCTCGCGAGAGCCTCCTCCTGCACCTCGTTCCACCGGGCGTGCGGCGTTCTGAAGGTCGCCGGAACGCCGTGCATCAAGGGATGATCTCTCGTCTTCGTTTGAGCGAAGACGCCGATGCATTTGGCAGGCAGCGCGTGGCGCTCCACGCCGTCCAAGTGCAGGACGGCACCGTGGACGGCCAGGCAGGAATACACCGACGACACGGTATTCTCGGTGGCCCAGTCGATGATTTGGACGAAGGTGTTCCAATATGGTTCTTCCGTCAGGCTGGCGGCTTTGGGTTCGGCGCCGGTCAAGATCACTCCGTCCAGGCTACCGTTCAGCAGATCGTCGGTGCCGCGGTAGTATCGACGCACGTAATCGCGCCCCCAGTCCGAACGGGGCGTCGTTTCCATTGTGTAAAAATGCAGCCTGACGACAAGTCTTCCGGCCGCGGCGCTGAGCAGGTCGAACAGCTGGCGCTCGGTGGACATCAAGGCGGAATCCGGCATGTTGTTGATCAGCCCGATATCGAGGCACTCCACCCGGTTTCCCGGTGACGCCTTTGCGACGGCGCTTCCGCTCGGAGCTCTCGAGAAGAGATGGTGGTCCTGCGAGTCTATGTCGATTAGGACCGGCATCGGAATGCCTTCAGGGTTGACCTAGATTCAACGTGCGGCACGGAGCGCTTGGTCGATATCCTCGATAATGTCGGCACTGTGCTCGATGCCGATCGAGAGCCGGATGGTTTCCGGCAGCACGCCTGCCGCGCGCTGCTGTTCGGCAGACATCTGGCGATGTGTGGTTGATGCCGGATGGCAGGCCAGCGATTTCGCGTCTCCGATATTGACCAGCCGCGTGATCAGCTTCAGCGCATCATAGAAAGCCTTGCCGGCTTTCAAGCCGCCCTTGATGCCGAACGTGAACAGCGACGAGGCGTTGCCATCGAGGTATTTCTGGACCAGCGCATAATAGGGACTGTCGGGGAAGCCGGCATAGTTGACCCAATCGACGCGCGGATCGTTGCGCAGGAATTCCGCCACCTTGCGTGCATTTTCGACATGCCGCTCGACCCGCAGCGCCACGGTCTCGATGCCCTGCAACAGCAGGAAGGCGTTGAATGGCGAAAGCACCGATCCCATGGTGCGCTGATAGACGCTGCGCGCGCGCTGGATGTAGGCGCTGGCGCCGAACTGCTTGGTGTAGACGAGGCCGTGATAGGACAAGTCGGGCTCGTTGAAGGCGGCAAAGCGGCCCCCTCCGCTGCTGTCGTTTGGTTAATAATTGAGTGTGGCGAAAACACGAGCAGTGCTGACGTGTGGTACCTATACGTAGGTTTACTATGCACAGATTTATGCTGCTGGTCCGAAGACT
The DNA here is from genome assembly GCA_963727225.1 of uncultured Pseudomonadota bacterium. Taxonomy (GTDB): domain Bacteria; phylum Pseudomonadota; class Alphaproteobacteria; order Rhizobiales; family Xanthobacteraceae; genus Bradyrhizobium. Next base: position 237,360 of record CAVSFN010000021.1, read on the forward strand.
TCGATCAGTGGGCGTTCGCTATTGGCCGACGTGCCGCGCGCCCTGCAAAACGAATATGCTGATCGGTCGCTCCGCAGGGAATGCGTCGATCAGGTCGTGATATTCGACGAGCGACATCTTCGCGGTGTGCTGCTGTCGGACATGAAATACGACGACGAGGCACGCGCATTTATCGTTGAACCAGGACGCGCCGGCACCGCGCGCCGTCTAGCGCACCGGGCACATCGTTGCGGACCACTGAAGGGCGGACTGCATAATCAATATGTCCGGATTTGATTTGCGATAAGGACAATTCGCCAGAATGGTCATTGAATTTTTTGGCTTGGATTAACTGCGGCCTCGACGCAGGTTTGTTGCTTATTGGAGCCCGTAACTTTTCTTTGCGGAGCGTCGACAACCCGCCATTGGAACGACTTTCGTGACAACGGCCAAGGCAAGATGCTCCGAAGGGATGACTTCCGACCTATCCGAAAGAGGTGCCCACAAAGGGATGTTGTGCCTCTGGCCCCGAAGGGCCAGCCTAGGGAAGCAGGTCTCACACCCGCCCCCGACCAGTCTCCGGGACGGGATGGCCATCATTGAAAGCAATGCGCCATGGACACCCGACACAGTTCCAAGCCCGCTACCCCCTCGCCCAAGGCGCCAGGGGCGTCCTCCCACAAGAAAACAGTGAAGGCCTTGCTGCGCGCTGTCGCGGTCTTCGGGCTTGCCGCCGGGGTCTTCTGGCCTGCCTCCCTGAGGGCCGGAGAGGACTCCGGCACCGTGGTGCAGAAAGCGTTCGCCATCATCGGCCAGCCGGCTCAAGCTCACCCAGATCAAGCCGCGGCCGAATCCTCCCGCTGGACCGTGTCGGGACCCGACACGCCGGTCCGCGTTGCGGGTGCTCCTTCGGTCGACCCCAGCGCCGCTCCGGCTGCCCCAAGCACCGCCGAGCCCGCCAAGACCGTCAGCACGGCGCCGGCCGCGCTGGCCGGACATTCGTTCGGCATCGGTGACAAGCTCAAGATCGCCTTCTATGAGCGCGTGGATGTCGAGGAGGACAAATGGGGGCGCGCGTCCTCGGCCCTGCGCAGCATCCAGCAGCGTCCGGAACTGAGCGGGGAATACATGGTCCAAGAGGACGGCACGATTTCCATCCCCTTGCTCGGCACCATTCCGGTCGCCAACCGGTCGGCGCAGCAAGTGCATGCTGCCATGGTGGAGAGCTTCCAGCAGTTCCTGGGCCGCGAGGGAATGGTCAACGTCATGTTGATCGAGCGCTCGCCCATTTATGTTTTGGGGCCGGTCAAGAACCCGGGCTCTTTCAAGTACGTGCCCGGCGCGACTGTCCTGCACGCCATCGCGGTCGCCGGCGGACTCGATCGGGGCACGAGCGATCCGTGGCAGAAGGTCGAAGCCGTCCGGGAAATCCAGAAACGGAGCGGGGCGGCAGGCGCCCTGATGAAGTTGATCGCGCGCGCGACGGTGCTGAAGGCCGAGCATGACGGGACGCCACCCAAGATCCCGCTCCGGCTGATGGAGTTGGTCGGCGCGACCGAGGCCACCAGCCTCGTCAATGAGCAAAGTGACCGGCGCAAGGCCGTCGCCCTGGCGCGTAAGAACCGGGAGCGCGCGATCCTGACCGCCGTGGAGTTGGCCAAACAGGATCTTCTCCTGTATGGCCACACGGGGTCGCTCGACGAACTCGTCAAGACGCGCCAGCAGCGCGTTGACAATACGCGCTCGCTTGTGGACCGCAACATTGTCGCCAAGACGGTGTTGAGCCAGGTCCAGTCCGAGTTGTCCGAAGCTGAGCAGCGTCGGCAGGACGCCATCAACCAATACGGGATGGCCAGGCAGCGGCTCGCCTCCTTGACGGCGGAGGGGCTGCGGGTCCAGGCCGAGATCGAGAACGATCTGGCGGTCGAGATAGAGGCCGTCGAACGCCAGATCGCGGACAATGAGCGCGATCTCAACGCCAGCGAAGGCGTCCTGAGCAGCTTGCCGGCGACCCGCGCGACGTTCGCGCCCTCGAAGGAGGCGGCGAACCGGGTGACCTACCAAATCGTGAGGCAGACGGCAGCGGGACCGGTCAGCATTCCGTCCAGCGGGATGACCCTGTTGCAACCCGGTGACCTCGTCAACATCATCGTGGGGACAGGCGAGGCGACTGGGCAGCCAACAGCGCCGGACGCGACGCCGGCCGAGGCATTGCCGATCGGGCACGCCGCCAAAGATCAGAAGGCCGCCAACGATCAGAAGATCGGCCGCACGATCGCGCAGGACTAGGCAGGACTAGGATTGTGTCCAAGGTGACACCTGGCAGCGGGATGGGACCTCGATAAGCCCATCTCTTCATCGTCACTATCCGGCACGTGAAGAAAGCCGCTGCCGGCGCTCGGTACAAATGCTCAGGCGATCGTTGACCGACATCATGGGTTCATAGGTTCGCTTTGGGGAACGCTCACGGAGGACGGCTGTCGGTGGGGCCGGGTGCCACGTTTCAGTTCACCTTGCCGCTGCGCCGGGAGGATGATTTGCCGTGACCGAGCCTTCAACATCGCCTCGCGATCTCGCAAGCACCGAGGAACCAATCGTCTTCGTCATCGACGACGACGCATCGGTGCGCGAAGCGCTCAGGAGTTTTCTCCGATCCGTGGGCTTGCAAGTGAAGGTGTTGAGCTCGGCTTCCGAGTTTCTGCGGAGTAAGCTTCCGGAAGTTGCTAGTTGTCTGATTCTCGACATCAGGTTGTCTCGACCAAGCGGCCTCGACTTTCAGGCGGATTTGGCAACGGCAGGCATTCACATTCCGATCATCTTCATCACCGGTCATGGCGATATTCCAATGTCGGTCAGGGCGATGAAGGCTGGAGCCATCGACTTTCTTACCAAGCCGTTCCGCGATCAGGACATGCTGGACGCGGTGACGACGGCAATCGAACGCGACCGAAGGCGCCGTAATGATGCAAAGGCCCTGTCGGGCTTGCAGGCTCTTTTTGCAACCCTGAGCCCTCGGGAGCGGGAAGTGATGGCTTTGGTCGTTAAAGGACTCATGAACAAGCACATCGCGGCCGAAATCGGAGTTGCCGAAATCACCGTAAAGATGCATCGCGGGCGCATCATGAGGAAAATGTTTGCGAAATCGTTAGCCGATCTAGTGAGGATGTCTGAGGCGCTCGGAAAAAGGAGTGCGGCGTCGTGAGGTGGAAATCGTTTTAGGTCGGATCGTCGTTGCGCCTGAATACGAGTCAAATATCCAACCCAAAGCCTGTTGCAGTGCTGGATCGAATTATCCAGGCATTACAATTGTCAGGGGAACAAGAATGACGAAAGCTATCGAAGGAATTGTCGACGCATACGTGAAGCTAGGCGACCGCCGGGCTCTCGAAGATCTCCGGATGCATCGGCGCAGATTGACGATCGACCTCAACGGGAGGTCGGGGCCTTATAACTTCAGCCTACCGCTCGGCCAGATCAATGAGGAGATCGCTGCAATAGAAGCGGGTCTTGAGAGGCTCAACACCGCACTAACAAAAAGCCCGGGGAATGGCCCGGGCTGATCGCGAGTATTCCTTAACGTGAGCTAATACCCGAGTGAAACAGAATCAGGGGGGCCAGTCTGTTCACAAGGTAACACTGGAACCGCGGTCGCCGTGGCAGGTTGTCAATCCGTGCCGTGGCCGCGCTTGAAACGGTTGACGTCCCGACTTGCTGCGAACAGGCTAGCCGATCTCAGTTGAGAGGCTCCGCCACAATCAGCTCGGATATATCGCGGACAACGATACGATCTTGCAATCCCAGGTTCTGCACGGCCGCGGAGTACATCACGAGGTCCTTGGGGCAGCAGACAACGAAGGTATCGATATCCCCGAGGGCCAAAGCCTCTTTGATACGGTTTTCGCTCGGTCGCTCGATCATGGCTGAATCATCCATCCAGATCCTGCCGCCGCCCGCTCCACAGCAAAAGCTGTTCTCGCGGCACCGGCCCATCTCGTGCAACGAATGACCGGTCGCTGCGATGAGCGCGCGGGGCGCTTCGAAGCCGCCGTTGTAGCGGCCAAGATAGCAGGGGTCGTGATAGGTTACGCGGTTGCCGGGCCCCTTCTTGAGAACAAGGCGGTTCTCCCGGATGATCTCATCCAGCAACTGCGTGTAGTGAATGACTTCATAGCGATGGTCGAATGTGCCGTATTCCTGGCGCAGCGCGTTGAGAGTGTGTGGGTCGGTCGTCATGATGCGGCGGAAGCTGCACCGCTCGAGGAGTTCGATGTTCGCCTTCGCCAGCAATTCGAACATACCCTCGTCTCCGGCGCGGCGCACGTCGTTGCCGGCATTGCGTTCGGCGTCAAACAGGATACCGAAATCGACCCCGGCCGCGTGCAGCAATTGGGCGACATGCGCCGTGATCTTCTGCGCACGGGGGTCGAACGAGGCGAAGTCGCCGACAAACCAGAGCACGTCCACGGGCTCCTTCAGCGCGTTCTTGACCGGGAAGCCGAGGTCTTTCGTCCAGCGACCCCTCTGGCGGGCCGGCTTGCCGAAGGAGTTGCCATACTGTTGCAAGTTGCCGAGCGCCGTCTGCAGCATTGGCTCGATGGCGCCCGTCTCGATCACGGAGCGCCGCATCTCGATGATCTTTGTCATCTGGTCGATGTGTACCGGGCACGCATCGACGCAGGCGCGGCATGTTGTGCACGACCAGAGGGTCTCCTCGGAGATCGTCCCGCCTATCAGCGGTCCCTGTTCCTGACCCGTCTGCTCGGCGACCATGCGGTCGCGCAGATCCATGATCAGTGTTTTTGGGCTAAGGGGTAGCCCTGACGCAAAGGCGGGGCAGGCCGACTGACAGCGGCCACATTCGGTGCAGGATATCAGGTCGAGCCTGTGCTTCCAGTCGAACTGCGAGATTTCCGTGACGCCAGACGAGGTCTCGCCTGGCGCCGCGGCGGCGAGCTCGCCCTTCGGGCGCAGATTGCGGAAAAAGATGTTGGGGGCCGCGGTGAAGATATGGCGGTGCTTCGAGCCCGGAATGTAAACAAGGAAGCCGAGAACGGCGGCGACGTGGAGCCAGTAAGCCACCTCCGAGCCAAGCTCGGCCGCGCCGTGGCTGATCCCGAGGGCAAGGAACGCCCGCGCGATGAGCGAACTGACAGGTCGCCACGCCGACAGCTCGTTGTAAGCCGCCAGCCGGAAGGCGAACTCGAGGAGCATCGTGGCCACGACCGCGAGGACGAGAGCGTAGATGATCCAGGCATCTGTGGCATTGGAGCCTTCGAAACGTTTCGGCCGCACGAATTGGCGCTGCAAGGCGGCAAGTCCGATCCCGATCGTAATAATGATGGCGAAGATGTCCTGGAGCAGGGCGATCCAGGTGTTGCCACCGATTTGCTCAAGCGAGAAGCCTGGAATGAGTCCGGAGCCGAAGCTCTGTACGATGGCACTGAACAACACCAGGAAGCCCGCAAAGATCATGGCGTGCAGAACGCCCGAATATCGGATCTTGAGGAGGCGACGATGTAGACCAAGATCGGCGAGCATGCCGGCGAGCCGCTCGCCGGGCCTGTCCCAGCGGTCGGCTGACGGGGCGGAGAGGACCGGTCTGATGTAGGGCATGGCGCGGATCGCAGCCAGCGCCAGCGCTGCCGCACATGCCATCCACATAACGAAGAACTTGGCCGTCACCCGGAACTCCTAGCTGGCTAGCTGCTGCTTCATCGCTTCGATGAAATCGAAGAGATCTAGCGTCGCTCCGTAATGAGCGTAGGAGAAGATCGGCGCCTTGGCGTCCGTGTTGATCGCGATGATGAGATCCGAAGAGCCCATTCCCTCAATGTGTTCGGGCGCGCCCGATACGCCGAGCGCGAGGTAGAGGCGAGGCTTCACCTTCCGGCCTGACTTCCCGACCTGCCGTTCCTTCGGTAGCCAGCCGGCATCGATAACCGGTCGACTTCCAGCGATCTCGGCGCCGAGGAGAGCGGCTAGATCGGCCGCCTCGTCGATACTGTCCTTGTCACCGATGCCACGGCCAACGCAAACGAGCCGCGCCGCCTTGGTGAGGTCGATCGCCCCTTCGTCGGGAGTCGCGAGTTCCAGAACGCTGACGGTCAGCTGGTCGAGGCTCGGTGCCGAAAGTAACGTAAGGTCCTTAGGCGCCGCGCCGGTATCTTCGGGAGCGGACCCCGGCGTCATCATGATCACGGCCGGCGGCCTGAGGCCGATCGATGCTGTCAGTTTCCCACCGTAGATCTGACAGGATGTGACGATTTCGTCCGCAGCCAGTTCGGCGCCCGTGCAGTAGCTCGCCATCGGCCATCCGAGATGCGCCGCCAGGGCGGGCCCGAGATCCAGCCCTGCTGACGTATAGGCCAGCAAGACGGTATCCGGCTTGCGTGCGGCCACGGCTGCCAGCAGGCAGGCAAGCTGTGCCTCCGGATTGTACTGCGCCAGAGCCTCGTGCTTCACGGCAAGAACTTCGTCCACGGCGCCGACATCTTTCACGAGATCTTCGGCGGAGGTATGAGCGAGGAGGGCTTCCACGCGGCCCCCGGCGCCGGCGAGCTGCCGAGCGAAGGTCACGAGTTCGCGCGTTGTGGACGAAACGACGTTCTGATGGACTTCAGAATAGATAAGCACACGCATGGTCAAGCTCCTGCGAGTCCACGTTCCCTAAGTATGTTCAGGACGCGTGCGGCGACCGAATTGGCATCACCAGACAGCATCTCGGCGTGGGTGCTGCGTTCCGGAATGCTGAGTGATGCAATCTTCGCAACCGAAGGTGCCGCCGCGCCGGCGTGTATGGAGCGGATCAACGTGGACTGGGCTTGGCGAAGCTTGGTGCCAGAAACATAACGCGGCGGCTGCGAGGCGGCCTGGATACCGAGAACCGCAGGGCCGGAAACCTGCAATATGGCCGACAGACCGCCGCTATATTCCTGTCGGACGACGATCTTGCCGTCCTGCACGGAGACGCTGCTTACGGCGTTCACCGTGGGCCAGCCGAGCCGACCTGCGAGCGTGGGAGCAAGCTGTCCAAAGACGTCTTCCGGTGTCTGTACACCCGTGAGCACGAGTGTGGCCCCGATTTCCGCGAACGCACCAGCGAGAAGCGAAGCAGCCTTCGCTGCACTGTCGACGCGCTCCTCGTCATGATCAATCCGCAGGGCCTCATCGGCGCCACGTGCGACCGCTGTTTGCAGAATTCGGTCCGAGCCTTCGGCGGCGAGTGCGATGGCGGTGACCTTGGCTCCGAAGCGCTCCTTCAGCAGCACTGCCTCCTCCAGGGCTTGGTCGTCGAATTCGTTCAATTTGAATCCGATCCACTCGCGATCGATGTCGGTGCCACTGTCGTCGATCTCCAACTCCTCGCTCAAGTCCGGAATCAGCCTCAAGATCACGGCAAGATGCATGCTGGCGCCTCCTTGGGGGAACGTCGCCTCAGCGAGTTCCGCCCTTGTTGTTCTTTGATCGACGGAATAGTCGCCCGTCGAGGCTGGGACGGGAGATACTGTCTCACCGATTTCATTGCCATCAGAGGGAGTAGTCTTGTCAACAAAAATGTCAATAATCTTGTCATCATTTGCTCAACATGCCATTCTTCCAAGCGCGCGGCGAGGATAATTCGGCGGCGATGCGGGGGACTTTAGGGATGGATTGCTCGAGAGATTGCCGACATCACGGTCCCTCGCGCAGGAGCAACGCGCTGGCCCTGGGCCAGCCTGTCCCGCGAATTGCGATGGTTCCGCCAGGAACCTATGCGTGAGGCTCGATCATTCCCCTCATAAGGAGCGGTGGTGACTGGCGTCGATCAAGCTCCTCTGGCGGTGTACCGGGAGGACAACGCTCTTCTGATCGGAGCGGGCATCTACACGGATGACCTGTGCTTCGAGGAGGAGTCATGGGGCGTTTTCGTGCGATCGCCGCATGCGCACGCGGAGATTCTGCACATTGACGCGGGCGCAGCGCGCAATGCCCCCGGAGTCGTGGCCGTGTTCACGGCCGAGGATCTCGGCGCCGCGGGGCCTCTGCTTGGCGACGCAATCTCACTTCGCGCTTCGACATGCAATGTACCTCAGTTGCTTCCGCTCGCCGCGGGGCGCGTCCGGTACGTTGGCGAGCCGGTGGCTTTGGTGGTCGCCGAGAGCCTTGTTGCGGCCCTGGACGCATCGATAGATATCGCCGTCGCGTATCGACCGCTTGCGGTTACCGTTGACGGTGTCGTGGCAGCCAGGGATGCGGGCAATTTGGTTGCCACTTTCAGGTTGGGTGACTTCGAAAGAACGGCGCTGGCCCTGGCGCAAGCCCCACGTGTCGTCTCGACGCCTGTTTCCAATCCTCGGATCGCCGGCATGCCAATGGAGCCACGCGCAGCGATCGCGACATGGACTCGGGCAAACGGTTACACGCTGCACGCACCATTGCAGGCTCCTCATCTGGCGAGGAATATTCTTGCACCCGCCTTGGGTGTTGAAGCCGTTGCGATACGTATCGTCGTGCCTCGCATGGGTGGCGGCTTCGGGAACTCGGCTGTTGCCCGTCCGCGAGGATGCGGCCCTTCTGCTCGCCGCTCGCAAGATCGGTCGGCCGGTTCGTTGGCGGGCGGATCGAACGGAAGGAAGCATGGTCGACACGCAGGCACGCGATCAATCCGCCACGATCACAGGTGGATTTGACCCAGTTGGCCGCTTGCTCGGCGTTCGCGTCGATGTGGTGGTGAATGTGGGAGCCTATCCCACCTATTTCACTGTTCCGATCTCGACGACAACCGGGAATCGCATTGTAGATGGCCCGTACCGTGTCCCGACGATTGATGTCACGGTTCGCTGCGTTGCCACGAATACCGTACCCATGGGGCCTTACCGCGGTGCTGGACGGCCCGAGGTCATTCATCGGCTCGAGCGGTTGTTGGAGTACGCGGCGATCAAGCTCGAGATTGATCCGGTGGACATTCGTCGTCGGAATCTTATCCCGGGCGCGGCCATGCCGTTTCGAAACAACGCAGGGCAACACTACGACAGCGGCGATTATCCAAAGGTGTTGGAAACAGCACTGGATTTGTCGGATTGGAACGGATTTTCCGCACGGCGTCTGGCTTCCGAAGCGCGTGGACGTCTTCGCGGTCGTGGCTTGTGCTGTCATATTGACACGACTAGCGGCGTCAATCCGTCGGAGTCGGTTGTAATCCATCTGACCCAGAATGGCCGCATCGAGGTGTTGTCTGGCACCCAGGAGATGGGCCAGTCGCTCGCCGCGACTTACAGACGACTGGTTGCGGACGAAGCGGACGTACCGATCGAATTGATCGACATCGTCCAAGGCGACACCGCCCGCGTGGCGCATGGTGTGGGCTCTTACGGCTCTCGCTCGCTCTTCATTGGCGGCTCGGCGGTGCGTAGCGCGGCGATCTCGTTTCGAAGGATTCTGACAGAATCGGCCGGCGAATTGCTTGAGGCCGAAGCGCGCGACATCGTCATGGACCACAAAGGCGCGAAGGTCGCAGGCACCGATCGGGGCATCGAATGGCTTAAGCTTGCCTCACTTGGCAAGGTCCGGGCCGACGGAGAGTTCAGCGCCACGTTCACCTTCCCGAACGGCTGCTATGTCTGCGAGGTCGAGATTGATAAGGAGACTGGGTTGGTGAAAATCGAACGCTTCATCGCCGTAGACGATGTCGGTAAAGTGGTGAATCGAACCGCCGTTCATGGTCAGGTCTATGGCGGTGTGATGCAGGGGATTGGCCAGGCGCTCATGGAGCGCTGCGTTTATGATGAGAACGGGCAGTTGCTCACGGCGTCGTTCACGGACTATGCCATGCCGCGGGCCGCTGACCAGCCTTCGGAGTTTCTCGTGGTCACACTGGAGAATTGGCCTTCCCCGCTGAATCCGTTGGGAGCCAAAGGCGCCGGAGAGAACGGTGCGGTAGGCACGCCGCCGGCTGTCGTCGCCGCAGTGATTGATGCCTTGCGGCCATACGGTGTGCAAGACATCACGATGCCGGTCCATTCGGAAACAGTGTGGCGGCTGATACGCGACGGCGGCGCTCGCTGATCTCGTCATCGCAAAACACCTTTATCGGGACAGTAGGCCGACATTTTGTCAATGAAAATGTCAATAATCTTGTCAGCATTCGTGCGCTGTGCCATGGTCGCTGACAAAGAAGCGGAGTAATGATCCGTCTCAAAATAATGGAGGAAGCATGAGCACGGGGAAAAGTGGCCAAAAGACCGCCGATGTCCTCATCATCGGCGCAGGAGCCTCGGGCTCGATCGCGGCCAAGCACCTGTCTGAGAATGGATTTAGCGTCGTCTGCTTGGAGCAGGGAGGGCGGGTCGACAATGCTGAATTTTGGGGCGACAAGCGAGAATGGGAGCTAATGTCCCAGAAGCGCTGGCATCCCAATCCAAATGTGCGCGATCTCGAACAGGACTATCCGGTCGATACCACCGAATCCGATGTCAACGCGCTCATGTACAACGCAGTCGGTGGCAGCACGATACTGTACGCCGCGCACTGGCAGCGTTTCATGCCCTCAGACTTTCGCGTGCGGTCCCTCGACGGCGTCGCTGACGATTGGCCATTCACCTATGAGGATCTCGAGCCCTTCTATGATCAGATAGATGTCGAGATGGGCGTCTCCGGCTTGGCGGGAGATCCGGCATATCCGCCCGGCAAGGCGCCGCCATTGCCACCTCTGCCGATCGGCAAGATCGGCATGAAGGCCGCGGAAGGTATGAACAAGCTCGGTTGGCATTGGTGGCCGGGGCCAAACGCAATCCCGTCAAAGCCCTATGGCGGGCGCAACCAGTGTGTACGGCGCGGGACATGTCTCACCGGCTGTCCCGAGCGTGCCAAGGCCTCCACAGACCATACTCATTGGCCGTCCGCCATCGCACACGGGGCAGTTCTTGTGACCGGTGCTCGCGTGCGGGAGATCCTGATCAACGACGAAGGTTTGGCCATCGGTGCGATCTACATCGATCGGACGGGCCGCGAGCGCCGCCAGCTCGCAAGCGCGGTGATCGTCTGCGCGAATGGCATCGGGACTCCGCGTCTATTGCTGAATTCGAAGTCCAATCGCTTTCCCGACGGACTCGCGAACGCTTCGGGCCTCGTTGGCAAGAATTTGATGATGCACCCGTATGCCGCAGTCACGGGGTACTTCGATGAGAATCTGGAAAGCTGGCTCGGTCCGGCCGGTCAGACGATTCAGTCGATGCAGTTCTACGAGACGGACGCCTCGCGCGGTTTCGTGCGCGGCGCAAAGTGGCAAGTGATGCCGAGCGGCGGCCCGCTCGGCATGCGAGCGGCATATGGCGGCAAGCCGCTTGATGAAGCATGGGGTGCCAACCTTCACCGCAACACGAGACGCGTGTTTGGCCGATCCTTCGAGTGGGGAATCATTGCCGAGGATCTGCCCGATGAGAGCAACCGCGTAGTTCTGCATGATACGCTGACGGACAGTGACGGTATTGCTGCGCCAAAGCTGATCTACAAAAACTCCGAGAACACGCAGCGGTTGATAAATTTTCATCTCGATCGCGCCAAGGAGGCAATGCTGGCGGCCGGCGCGGTTGACATGTCGATAACGCCGCTGATGCGCGACTGCGGTTGGCACCTGATGGGTACCTGTAGGATGGGCACCGACGCTGCGAAATCCGTGGTCGACCAGTACGGGCGCGCCCACGACGTGCCGAACCTGTTCGTCTATGACGGAAGCGTCTTTGTGACGTCGTCGGGCTTTAACCCGACCGGAACGATCGCCGCGATCGCACTTCGTTCGGTCAAGAACCTCATTGCAAATCGTCGTGATCAGAAGGTGGCAGCATGAGCGCGATCGTGACGCCCGAACAGCGTAGTACATTCGCCGGTATCGCGGATTATCTCATTCCGAATGCAGAGGGCATGCCCTCGGCGAGCGAGGTGGACGTCCATGGCGCCATCCTCGATCGGGTGCTGACGTTGCGCACCGACTTGCAGGAGCCTTTCCTGCGCGGATTGAACAGTTGTGCGGGAGCATCTCCGGCTGAAGCGGCGAATGCGCTGAATCACAGCGATCCCGCTGCCATGAGCGCTGTCGGGCTGGTGGCTTCCGCTGCCTATTACATGATGCCCAAGGTGCGGAGTCTGATCGGTTATCCGGGCCAGGAGAGCCGGCCAGAATCCGATCCCGATGCGCCTCCACCCTATGTTACCAACGGCATGTTGCAGAAGGTGATCGACCGCGGGCCGATATTCAAGCCGACGCCCCAGTGACAGCGAACGTGAGGAGCCGGGCTGCGACGATAGCCGGCCTTGCACAGTCTGGATCGTCCGCTCGACAATTGCTGCGATATGGCGTCGGCGGCCGCAAATCTCGCGCAATTGCAACATGCGACACTGTTGTCGATCGCGGTCGATTGAAAGGCTGCGGTGTTCGGCGTCCGGCAACGAACCGCCGCGAGACGATCTCAACAAGTTTGTCAACTCGCATCGAGGCACATCACGTGTCTGTTCCGCGCAAACTTGTCCGCGCGCCTCCGAGTCGTCTGTGCTCAGCTAGTCGCGCTTTGACGACGATATTTTCAATAAGATTGTTGACAATAATGTCGTGATGATGGAGTTTCTGCACTGGCGGATCACACGTGCCGTTAGGGGAAGCATGTCGGGCAATCGTCCGCTTCCTAGAGCCATGGAAATGAACTGAAGAGGGGCGAAAGAGCTCCCGAACCATAATCAGAGAGGAAACAGGGCGATGGAATTCGATTGGAGGCAAAATCTCATCCAGGAAGCTCGTGGCTTCGTCGAGCTTAGCCGGCGTGGATTCATGACGGGGGCTGCTGCCTTGGGAGCGGGGGCCGCGACGTTGGGCTCAGGCTTCATCACATCGGCGGCTGCGCAAGAATTCGAAGTACCAAAGACAGGCAAGAAGGTGCGTGTCGGTCTCGGCCTCAACTATGGGCCATTTAATCAGCCGTGGCGGCGAGGATGCTGGCAGCTATTGAAGGCCGTGACTGATCTGGGTGGCGAGCCTGTGACGGTGCGTGGCACGCCGTCCAAGCAGAGCGAGCAGGAGTCCGCCCGTGCGCTTCTCGATCGAAATATCGATGTGCTGGTGCTCGGCATCTACTCGCTCGAATCCGAGACGGCGTTCATCGTCGACGAAGCCAAAAAGCGCGGAATCAAGACCGTTGGGTTCGCCGTTCCAGTGAAGGAGTCCCCATTCGTAACCGAGGACACTTACGCGACCGGCGCAACGTTGACATACTTCGCGCACAATCTTTGCCAGCGGCAGGGCACCTTTGTTCAAACGGCTGAGAGTAAGGGATTTTACACGCCGTTCGATCAGGAAGCCGATCAGTTCGAGTTGATGACGAAGTATGAGCCGCGCATGAAGATTCTCCCCTTCATGTCGGGGTCTGTCTCCACTTCGGACCAGATATCCAAGGGGCGCGAGAACATGCTCGCGCTGCTGCAGGCGCATCCCGAGCCCAACTCCATCACAGGGCTTGTCTCCTGGTGGTGGCCGCTGACGATTGGTGCCGGCCAGGCTTTGAAGCAGATGAATCGCACCGACGTGAAGATCTTCAATCACTATTTCTCAGACCAGCTCCTGCAGGAGATGGCGGCAGGCACATACCCGATCGTATTCTCTACCGATGTCCCGTGGCACATGATGGGCAAGAAGGTCGGCGAGATGGCGATGGCGATGGGTCGCGGTGTCGAGATCAAGCCGTACATGTACCGAGTTCCGGTAACAGCCATCATTCCGGAGCAGGCCAAGGATTCGCTGGCCGAGGTCCAAGATATGGACAAGCAGGCGATCGCCTTCCTGAAACAATACGGCGGCTAAACCGCACTATCCCCGGTACGATGCCGGCATCACAGCTCGGCCGGCTTTTTAACGGCCGAGCAGGAACGCTTCGAAAAGAAGGCCACGCACGCGAGGAATGGGCTGGTTATGTGGATCGCGCCAGCCGTCCGCAGTGATTGCGGGCTCGACCAAGCATTCAGCGTGGCTCGGATCGTGCTTGAGAGCCACTGGTGAGCGTGCGCAGCGGTTGTCTTGGGAGGACCGACGCCGCGCACGCAGAGAAAAGGAAGAAGTAAATGGCGGGACGTCTCGCAGGCAAGCGGATCATTCTAACTGGGGGCGTGAACAACATCGGCAAGGAAGCGGCGGTCCACTTCGTAAGAGAGGGCGCGCGGGTCGTCATCGGCGACATCGATGAAGCTGGGGGGATGCGGACCGTGGCCGAGTTGGGGTCCAACGCGCATTTCATCGCGGTCGATGTCACGCGTGAGGATGCCGTCCGAAATTTCGTTGAGCGTGGAGTCGAATGGCTCGGTGGACTCGACGTGGTCGCGCAGAACGCTGGACTTCAGCATTCCGGTCTGGTCACCGACTTTGACGCGGGCCGCTGGGACGCGCTGTTCGCGGTGAACGCAAGGGCGCACTTCTTTGGTGCCAAGTATGCGGTCCCGCACCTACGTAAAGCCGGAAAGGGATCGATCATCAACACGTCGTCACTGGCCGGCCAGCGTGGCGGCCCCGGCATGACCGCCTATTCGGCCTCGAAGGGTGCCGTGATTGCCTTTTCCACAGCGCTCGCGATCGAGCTCGCCAAGGACAACATCCGCGTCAACACCATCTGCCCGGGATGGGTCGACACACCCTTCAATCAGCCGGCGATCAACTTCATGGGTGGTCGCGACAGCCAAGAATCGGTGGTCAAGGTCGTCGTGCCGCTCGGCCGCCAGGCCGTTGCGTCGGAGATTGCGCCGCTGTTTGTGTATTTGGCCTCGGACAAGTCTTCCTACATGACCGCTCAAGCCATCACGGTCGATGGCGGCGTCTATAACTAGAGCCTGAAAGAAATCGCGGGATGGGTCGAGAAGCAGTGGATATGGCAAGCGGTTCTGCGCCGGCAGCGTCAGCGGGCGGGCCGATAGTGGCGAGCAGCGTCCCTGAGGAACCCGCCTTGACCAGGTTGCTGCGCCAGTGGGGTACCATCGCTGTGATTATCCTCACCGCGATCGGATTCTCGGTTAAATCGCCGTGGTTCCTGACAATCTCGAACTTCAACAATGTCCTGTTCTCGATGATCGTGAGCTGCCTGGTGTCGATCGGGCTGACGTTCGTGGTCGTGGGAGGGAGCTTCGATCTGTCGGTCGGCTTATCCGTCACGACCTGTTCGATCGTCACGGCGTTCTTGATTCCGATCGTCGGTCCTTGGGCGGCTATCGTCTGCGCCCTGCTCGTCGCTTGCGGGATCGGGCTTGTGAACGGCCTGTTGGTGACCTACGGGCGCCTCTCGGGCATCGTCGTGACTCTCGGCATGATGTTTGTGCTTGGAGGCATCAACATCGCGGTGACGGGAGGTTATCAGGTCGCCGTCGACTACAAGGAAATTGCTTTTCGCTACATCGGCCAGGGCAAGGTCGGCATGATCGCCTTCCCGGTGCTGCTGTTGCTCGCTGTCGCCGCGGTGATGCACATCTTCTCGACCAAGACGAAGATGGGGCACTACATCACGGCGGTCGGCGACAACCCGATGGCCGCCTTCTATTCCGGCATAAGGGTTTACAACTGGGTCATTCTGACTTTTGTGCTTGCAGCACTGATGTCGGGCATCGGCGGCATCATCCTGACCTCGATCTCCTCCTCGGCGCAGCCAGTCGGCGGCGAGGGCTACCTGCTCGAGGCCTTCGCGGCGGTCTATCTGGGTGCCACGATCATGGGTAAGGGCAAGCCGCACGTGCTGGGCACTGTTCTCGGCGTGTTCTTTATCTATATGGTCAATTCGGGAATGAGCATGACCGGGTTCCCGTTTGCCGCCCGTCAGCTCTTCTCCGGCTTCATCCTGATACTTGCCGTCGGCGCCAATGCTGCGCTCAACCGTGAAGAAATTCACCTCAAGTTTATCTGAAGCCCGGCCATGCACAGCCAACCGCTCCTCGAAGTTCGCGGCCTGGAGAAGGAGTTCAGCCGCACCATGGTGCTTAAAGGCATCGACCTCGCGTTCGAGCGCGGCGAGGTGCATGGCCTGCTTGGCGAGAACGGCGCTGGTAAGTCGACGCTGATAAAGATATTGACCGGGGTGTATTCGGCCAGTGCCGGACAAATTCTGTTTGAGGGCAACCGCGTCAAGGTCTCGAGCCCGCTCGACGCTCACAGGATCGGGATCGGGGCCGTTTACCAGGACGCGGAGCTCATTGGGGACTTCACCGTCGGCCAGAACGTGCTCCTTGGTAACGAACCTCGCGGGATAATTCTCAGCCAGTCAGCAATTCACGAGGAGGCGAGGGCAATCCTCGAGCAGGTCGGCATTCGCATCGACGTCAAACGGCGGGTGTCCACGTTGACCGCAGCCGAGATGCAACTCGTTACGCTCGGTACCTTGTTTCACCGACGTTACAAGTTGATCATCCTGGACGAGCCGACTGCGCGGCTCTCGGCCGCCGAGACCGAGATCCTGTTCGAGATCATCCAGAAATTCCAGTCACAGGGTATTGCGATTATCTACATCTCGCACCGACTGGCCGAGGTCAAGCGCATCTGCGACCGGGCGACCATTCTGAGAGGTGGAACTTGTTTCAGCGACGTTGCAGCGCGACGAAATCACCGAGGACCGCGTTACCGAATTGATGGTGGATCGCAGCCGCAGCGATCTGGAAACCTATAATGTCGGCCATTCGACCGCCCAAGTCGTACTGGAGATGCGGGGCGTGGGCTCAAGCAAGCTAAGACCGATCGACGTCATCGTGAAAGCCGGCGAAGTACTCGGAATCACGGGGCCCGTTGGCGGCGGCATGGAGCAGATCGAACTCGCGCTTGGAGGAATAGCCGCGCATTCCGGATCAATCCGGGTTGACGGAGAAGTAGTTACGATCTCCTCGCCGGCCGCCTCACGCGCCGCCGGAATAGCGCTGATCCCGGAGGACCGTCGTAAGCAGGCGCTGTTTCCCAATCTGACGCTGGCCGAAAATGTTTCGCTTCCCGTGCTCGACAAATTCTCGCGCCTTGGCTTGCTCAGCAAACGCCGCCAACTGGACTATGCCACCAATGTCATGAACCAGCTTTCGGTGAATCCACGTCAGCCCAACAAGCTGGTCAAGTTCTTCTCTGGCGGCAACCAGCAGAAGGCGGTGATAGGAAAGTGGATGGAAGCGGAGGCGCGGGTCTATATCTTTGTCGAGCCGACATCCGGGGTCGACGTTGGTGCGATCAAAGAAATCTACGACATCATCCTTCAGCTCGCCGGTGCTGGAGCGGCGGTGCTCGTGATCTCTTCCTCAGCCAAGGAAATCATCTCGCTGTCGGAGCGAGTGATCGTGATCCGCGAAGGCGAAATTGTCTTCGAGGGTAAAAAATCCGACTGCAGCCACGACCAACTGCTCGCCATCTCGATCCAGAGCCGATCGGAATCGCGACGCCAACATGACAGGAGTGAGACGTATGGTTGAGATTTCCGCTGCGCAGGCCCAGGCTGGCATTGCTGCCGGCATGAGGAAGGCGGCAGAGCTCGGTTCGCCGTCCAGTATTGCGATCATCAACTCGGGCCGCAACTTGATCGGCTTCCAACGCATGGATGGCGCCCTATTGGCCAGCATCGAGATTTCACAGGGAAAGGCCTATACGGCCCGGTCGCTCAACATGAAGACCGGTGACGTCACTCCTTACGTTCAGCCTGGTGGGCCTTTCTACGCAATGGAGACGTCGCATCGCCAGCCGTTGGTTGTCTTTGCCGGCGGCGTGCCCGTCGAGCTGGGTGGGCAAACTATCGGCGCGGTTGGTGTCGCGGGAGGCACGTTGGATAACGACGTCGCAGTTGCGGAGGCCGTCGTGGCCACGCTGACGGGCTGACAGCGCCGACCGTCCGCTGAACGCGTCGGGCGCTGCGATCGGGATCGTGCCTTCACGATCCCGATGTGAGGCCCGAATCCGCGGCTCATGAAAGATTCAGGCCGTTCGTGATCGTGGCGCGATCCGCTGGCCTTCACTCCGACAGACCTGCAGGGTGGATTGAAAATGGCTGAGTCGAAAACTTCGAAAAAACGCGGCGAAAAAGTCGATGTCTTGATCATTGGCGCGGGACCGTCGGGATCGGTCGCGGCAAAGCACCTGGCGAAAGCTGGATTTTCGGTCGTGACGCTCGAACAAGGGAATTGGCCGGATGCCAACAATTTTCCGGGACGACGTCCCGAATTCGAACTCGTCAGCCAAAAGCAATGGCATCCCAATCCGAATGTGCGAGACTTGCCACGCGACTATCCGGTCGAGACCAGTGACAGCGACATCAATCCGCTGATGTTCGCAGGCGTGGGTGGTTCGACGACGCTTTATGCGGCGCACTGGACGCCATTTCTTCCATCGGACTTCCGCGTTAAGACACTCGATGGCATCGCGGATGACTGGCCATTCACGTACGAGGATCTGCTGCCATATCTTGAAGAGATCGAGCATGAAGTCGGCGTGTCGGGTCTGCCCGGCAATCCCGCGTATCCGCCACAGAAAGCATTTCCAACGCCCGCCCTGCCGATCGGAAAGGTCGGCCGCAAGGCCGCCGAAGGCTTGGACAAGCTGGGCTGGCACTGGTGGCCGGGAACGAACGCCATCCCGTCGATCCCTTACAACGGACTGAATGCATGTGTGCGCAGGGGCACCTGCATGACCGGCTGTCCTGAAGGTGCGAAATCGACATCGAACATCACCTATTGGCCGCATGCCCTGAAGGCCGGCGCAAGGCTGATTACGGGTGCCCGTGTTCGCGAAATCGAAGTCAACGAGAGCGGTCTTGCGACCGGGGCTGTCTACATCGATGAAAATGGACGAGAGCGTCGGCAGCAAGCGAGTATCGTGATCATTTGTGCGAATGGGATCGGCACCCCGCGATTGCTGCTGCTGTCGAAGTCCAAGCGGTTTCCGGAAGGGTTGGCCAATTCGTCCGGCATGGTGGGCAAGCGGCTCATGATGCATCCATTCTCGGCGGTGATGGGTGTGTTCGACGATCCGCTGGACGGTTGGCAAGGACCTTATGGCCAATTGATCGATTCCTTTGAATTCTATGAGACCGATGAAAAGCGCGGCTTCGTCCGCGGCGCCAAATGGGGAGCGATGCCGGGCGGCGGTCCACTCGGCGCGACGTCCTTTGTCGGCAGCAGGATATTTGAAGAGAGTGGAAGCAAAGTTGAAGACGCGTGGGGAGAAAGTCTGCACAAGATGGTGCAAAAGCGGTTCAACCACCAACTCGTTTACGGCATCATCGGCGAGGATCTCCCGGAGGAGTCCAACCAGGTAGTCCTGGATTCACACTTGACGGACAGCGATGGCATTCCAGCGCCAAAGCTCCTCTACAGATGCTCCGAGAACTCCACGAGAATGCTCAAATTCCATGTCGATCGATGTCTGGACGCCGTGAACGCGGCCGGCGCGACCGAAACCCACGTTGTCCATCAGGTCCGTGACACCGGCTGGCACTTGCTGGGCACGACGAAGATGGGAGCGGATCGTTCGAAGTCGGTGGTCAACGAGTGGGGGCAGACGCATGATGTTCCCAATCTCTTTGTTTTCGATGGGTCTACCTTTCCGACCTCCGGCGGCGTAAATCCGACTGCGACAATCATGAGCGTCGCACTCCGACAAACGAAGCATCTCATCAAGAACAGAGGCAGTGTGGAGGCAGCGTAGATGTTCACGGATAGCGATCGCGATCTTTATGGTAAAATGGCCGACATAATCATTCCAGCCTGGGAGCAGATGCCGTCTGCGAGCGCGGTCGGCGTGCACCAGAAGCTGCTTGACGCTGTGTTGCAGGCCCGTCCTGATCTCGTCGACGGCGTGAGGTCTGCCGTTGAATCCTGCCGGGCGCGACCACCGAGCGAGGCCGTCAATGAACTTTTCCGCTCGAACAGAGCGGTCTTTGACGCTTTCACGCTCGCGGCAACCGGAGCCTATTACATGGACGAGACCGTTCGTAAGCTCCTGGGCTATCCGGGCCAGGAAAGTCCGCCATATGACCCCATGGAAACACCCGATTATCTGACGGACGGTCTGCTTGAGCGGGTGACAAGACGCGGGGCAATCTACAAGTCCACCCCGCGCTAGGTCGCGCCATTTTCAGGCGACGAGCGACCTGCGGCGCTAGGTAAAGACCATCAGGACGCCGGTGTAGTAGTAGAGGCGGTTGTGGGACACTTCGCCGTTGCCACAGAAGCCGACCAGTGGAAACTCGCCCAGGATATCCTGGACAAGCTCGAGTTCTTCAAAATCCGGCCCAAACATGTTGGGACCTCGCGCGATACAATTGAAATAAAGGCCGCCCTTCGGCTTTTGGCCAATCCTCAATTTCATGCTCTTCAGCATTCGCGCGAGATCCGCGGTGGCACTCTGTGCATCGCGTCGGCAAAACAGAATTGTGCTGTTTTCGGCGAACGATTGGGATGTTGCAAAAGACTTTCGATCGACATCGATGTCAAAGATATAACGAACGATGTAATCATTTTCGTCGCCATCGACGAGCGGAAAGCCGACGAACATTTGCCGGGCCGCGCGATGCAGATCCCGGGATTGCAATTCGCCGATGTCGGAAATGAAAGCATCGAGGGCCGGCCGCCCATCGATCTCCAGAACGACATTGCCTACGGCTTTCGTGATTCGGCGAGCGGGTCCGATCGCCGAGCAGCCCTGGGTAATGCCGATCGTTGCGGGTACGTCAGGCGTCAACAAGACGCCCGAGAGTCCTCCTTCAAGCACCGTATTTGCGATCTGCCATGGCTTTTGTCTGGCGGAAGAGGCGGCGCCGACGAGGTAAGACGAACTGACGGCGCTGGTTGCGGCGATCGTCTCATTGAGATCCACGCGGCGAGGATCGCAGTGGACAACTCCATGCACCGGCTTCTGACCGGTGATCCATGCGATCGTCTCCGGGGCAAACTGGCAGGTTGTTTCAGAAGCCAGCCTGAAGATTTGGAACGATTGAGGCGGGATCGCCGCAATCATGAGGGCGATCGCCGGTCGTTCAAATATCGCCTTGTGGGGCGTGCAGATTCCGAGACCGACGCTGCCCGTCCAGCTCTCTATTCCCGTTTGCTCGCGCAGATAGTGCAGGAGATCGGAGAGGTTCCCGGAAGCAGCGTCCGTGACATACAGAAAGCCGAGGTTTGCCTCTTTCGAGATGGGTGAGAGCTGTTCAATGCATGCTCTTGCCAGCTCCTTCCAAGAGCTATCAGCCGCGAAGGCTGACCAGAAGCGGTTATCCGACCTGCGGGACGCACTATTCACGGACGCAAACCCACCACCGCTGCCTTGCACTAGGCAACACTATCGCTTCCCCCGAATTGTGCCGTTGATCTGGCCCTTTGTTCGTTCGGCTCTGCTCAGGCCCGCTTGCGGCGAGGCTTCGCCGACCGCGCCTGCGCGCTATCGTCCTCCGCGCGGGCTGGTCTCGCGGCCCATCCGCCGTGCAATCGCTTGTATGCGTCCAGGGCCGGCCAGCTATGGTCGACACAGAGCCTGATCAGTTCACGGCGATTGCCCGTGCGCAGCGCTTCCAGGATCTGCGAGTGCTCATGGCGGATACGAACCATTTGTTCGGGGATCGCCATGGCGTAACAGCGCACAGCCAGCGTCGCGGTCCATATTTGCTGAATGACATCGGAAAGGCATTTGTTGTTGCTGGCCTCTGCGATGATGCGGTGGAACGCAATGGTTGTCTCAGTTACGACCTCAAAGTCCAGCCGGTCCACGGCAGCGCAGAAGCGGCCATGAACTTGCTCGATGCGCTTCATGGTCTCGCCATCCAGGGGAAGGGGAATGCGTCGCGCTGCCTCAGCTTGAAGTAAAGCGCCGACTTCGAAGAAGTGTTCGATCTCTTCGGCAGAATAGTCGCGAACAACCACGCCCTTGTTGGGGCGGCGAACGACCAAGCCAAGCCTTTCAAGTTCGGTAAAGGCGCCGCGGATCTGATGGCGTGATGCGCTAAACTTGTCTTTCAATTCGTCTTCTACCAGCCGTTCCCGGGGACGCAGCCGGCCAAATATGATCTCTTGCTTGAGTTGGACCACCAGAGTGTCTTGTTCGTATTGGGACTTAGCCATTCTAACCCACATTCCTCTCAAGCGGCTTGCGGCGGCATGTCCGCTGTAGTTCAGACACTGTCGGCTGCCTCGCGCTCGCAGTCCGTCCGAGTTGCGGCCAGCCAAGCAGCGTGCAACGCAACGTAGAACTTTCACTTTCCATTGTCGACCGAAAAGTCACACGATCGTTGTCAATATTATTGACAATTTTGTTGACACATGTGAGCCTTGCGGTTCGAAAAGGAAGTTGGACGGTTCAGAGGGCATAAAGTGACGAAAGACCTGCAAATTCGCGCGAACGGCGCTACGTTTCGGTGCCGGGTCGAAGGACCGCTATCTGCGCAGGTTCTCTTATTCAGCAACGCCCTGGCCACCGACATGTCCATGTGGGACGAACAGGCGGTTTACTTCTCAAAGAATTATCAAGTGGTCCGGTTCGACGCGCGTGGGCATGGCGGGAGCCAGTCGACGCCTCCTCCATATAGTCTGTCGACGCTCGTCGAGGATGTGCGAAGTCTCCTTGATGGACTTGGTGTGGGGAGTGTGCATTTCGTAGGGTTGTCCTTGGGAGGCATGGTCGGTCAGCTCTTTGCGGCGCGTTACCCTCAGCGGCTGTTGTCGGTCGCCCTCTGCGATACCGCTGCGAGAATGAAGCGGGACATTTGGGAAGGGCGTATCGATGCAGTCCGCTCCGAAGGGATCGCGCCTCAGGTCGAGCCTTCTTTGGAGCGATGGTTCACCAAACCGTTTCGCGACAAGAACCCACAGGTCATAGGCCGCTTCAGAAAGATGATTTAGGGTACTAGTCTCGATGGTTATGTCGGCAGTGCGACTGCCATCATGGAGCTGGACAGCATAAACCAACTATCCCGAATTGCCACGCCGACCCTCGTTGTGGTCGGTCGGCACGACCCTGCGACGCCCGTAAACGACGCGGAGCTCATAAGTCAGAAAATTGCGGGTTCGGAATTGGCGGTGATCGAAGATGCCGCGCACCTTCCAAACATCGAACAATCAGCGAATTTCAACGAAATCCTGGACGACTTTCTCAAACGGCAGAGCGCCCGAAGTCAGGCGATGGGTTTGGCAGGCGAGTAATTAAGCGGTCGCCGTTATTCAACCGAACAACGGCCGACAGGTGCGCCTGAACCACAGTCGGTTTCAGAGTTGGTTTCGAATTAGATCTCGGAGACTCTGCGCAGCGTTTAGATTAGAAGCTAAATTGTAGTGTTTCTCCGCTATGCGCTTGTCGTGGTGGTGCAGCAGCGCGCTACCCAAATATAAATTATCGCCGACGTGAAGTGCTGCGCTCGACGCCGCTGAGGTACGAAACATGTGTGGACTGACGTCGATGCCAACGGCCGATCGCGTTGCCTCCGTGATCGCCCGGGCAGTTCCATCGTAACTCATGGCCGCGCCACCGTGAGAAGATAGCCACAATGCATTTGACTCAGAATTGTTACCCTGAAGCATCGGCCGATATTCGCCAAGATAAAGCGTCAATGCAGTCGTGAGGAGTTCATCGATCCGCCGCTCGTCCGGACGCTTTTCCTTTGTATCGGCGGCAGACAAGGTAATCCACCAGGAGCCTTCGATCTCGATGAAGTTGTGTCCAATTTCAAGACTAGCGAAATTCCTCAACCTGATTGGATGCATCGCAAGCATGGCGATCATCAATCCGTTGCGAACCTGGCGCGCCTTGGCCAGTTTTGTTAGAGCAGGGGAGCTGTCCGCCTCTGCCAATATTCGGGCGGAAGTGGCTCCTCCGGAGTTCCAGCCGACAGCGCTTGCTTGCGGCTTGTTTCGGCAGCCAGTTTTTCCATTTGTTTCCGAGTTGGCATACGCCAGCTTGCGGGTCGATCGGTCATGCTGGATTAGAACATAATAAGAACATTAGAGTCGAGTTGGCCGAACGTCGGAAATCGAAAAATTCCGTGTCGAAGGGAGCTGATGGTGTCGGAATTTCGCCGGCCCGTTCGTCCTGAGTTAGTTGACAATCAAACGGAGGCACGGATGGGCAAGGTGCGCGTAGCTGGCTTTGGAGTGTCCATAGACGGCTTCGGGGCCGGCCCGGACCAGGGCCTGGAGCATCCGCTCGGCAAACGGGGCCAAGAATTGATGAATTGGTTCTTCCCGACCCGGGCCTTTCGATCGATGATCGGAAAGGACGGCGGGACTGACGACCGCTTTGCCGAAGCTGCGATGGAAGGCTTCGGCGCCTTCATCCTCGGCCGCAATATGTTCGGGCCGGCCGGCGACAATTGGGGCGGCCCCGACTGGAAGGGCTGGTGGGGCGACAATCCGCCGTACCACGCGCCGACCTTCATCCTCACTCACCATGCCCGGGCGCCAATCGTGATGGAGGGCGGGACGACCTTCCATTTCGTCATCGACGGGATCGAGGCGGCGCTTGCCCATGCCAAGGCTGCCGCGGGCGACCTGGACGTGAAGATCGGCGGCGGAGTTTCGACGATCCGCCAGTGCCTGCTCGCAGGCGCGATCGACGAAATGCACTTGGCGCTGTCGCCCGTCGTTCTGGGCCGTGGAGAATCCCTGTTCTCAGGCATCGACCTGCCTGGCCTTGGCTATCGGGTGACGGAGGCGGTCCCAATGGAGCTGGCGACCCACGTCGTGCTGAAGCGCTGAGTGTCGGGAGCGGATGCGGGCATCCTGGCAAGCAAAAAAATTAGGCCGGACGTCGGCTCCCCTCTGGCCACAAGCCCGACACGCAAACAGCGGCTCGATTTCGGAAAGCCGAACGTCATGTGGCCATCTGTCGGCGCTCATCTCGATCGAGTGGCTGTATTTATAGTCGGAGCAGTAGATCAGGACGCGGTCGACGCCGGATTCCCGCATCTCTCCGAAGGTGAGTTTCTGTTGGCGGGCGGTTTCGGGCAATGCCCCATGATTCCGTGGATCGGGCATCGGGGGAAGCCGCTAGAGCTTGGGCTTTTCTCAGCGTAAGCACGCAAGGCGCGCCGGCCATCAGCACGTAGGCCGCTAAATATCCAAGCCTTCATGCCGTGCGCCCGTGGATGCGTCCCGCAGCGCCCGGACGGGAAATAACGCACCGGCGCGGCCACCGCGCGGCGGCGCGGGCCAATTCAAGGCGCGCTCGGCGAAATGCACCAGCTGCGACGGCACGGGGGGCAGCGGGGACAAGCCGGTAGGTTCCCTGCTCCAACCGGGATTTTTATTGCCAAAGTCCCTGAACCCCCGGCTGGGTCGCCGCGTCTTCTACGCGAGCCGACAATGTTTCGTCCCCCGGGCGGGGACGACACAAAACTCCGGTGGGACGAAACCGTTTTCCGCACCGGCGAAGACATCCGGAAACCGGCGCTGGATACCAATCGACCATCAAATGAAGGGCCGCAAAGGCCCATGACAGGGGACCGTCATGATCAAAGCTCTTTCAGCCGTCGCCCTTGGCGCGTTTGTCGCCGCCGGCATCGCCGTTCTCCTCGGCTTCGCGCCGAAGGTCGAAGCCAGTGTTACGGCGCCGCTGGACAAAAGTGATCGGCTCGAAATTCAGGAAGTCGGCAGCGACTGTTCGGATGACCGGATTTGGCCCAATCCCTGCCTCCGCGAGGTTGGCTACGAGATTTTGAAAGGTCAGCTAGTTACCGCCGAACGCGCCCGACAGGGAAGGCCGGGGTAATCCGGCCCAGATCTCCTAAAGCCGCAGACAGCGAGCGGCATATTCGGCCATTAGCTTGCTCGTCTTTAACAACATCAAGGCGCCAGTGTCGGTTTGCCGCCGATTAAAATCGTTCACTTCGATTTCGCCTTGAGCCCGAGCTCGACCAGGCGGCGGATGGCTTCGGGGCGCTCCATTTTCGCGTCCTGATGCGCCATCCACTCATCAATCGACTGCATTTCGTGCTCAGTCCACTCCGGGTTAGGGTCGGCGGCTAACGCCTTTTGTGCCGTCCTTTTTGCGGCGGTCGCGGCTGCTGTGATCTTGGCAAGGGTGCTTTCTTTCATCGGATATTCTCCCGTCGGAAACTTCCGACTTTCCGTTAAATTTACCGGTCCCCGGCGGATCAGTGAAGCGCCCGCGCCGATCGGTCCGGAAGCGCAACCGGCAGCGGATCGCCGGGCACGCGAGGCGGCTGAGGCGATGACAGATAAGGGCGCGGGCACCGGTTCCGCGCCCGATTTACAGCCGGTGTGGCAGCCGCGACATAGTCTCAAAGCGGCGCACCATGTTAGCTAGGCAGCGCTGCGGGGGCGGCCATGCCGGGAGACGATTTCTTGGGTATAGCAGTAAAGCACCACTGGTACGGCGATGCATCGCCTTGGGCCAAACAGCGGGTTCAGGATTACGCCACTGTCAACCAGCCCGAGGCGGCGCCCACAGAGGCTGCCGGGAAAGTCGTGATCTTCGACAGAGACAACTCTCCGCAGCTGCTGTCTGGCCGCCTCGCTCGAGACTGACGGCCATCAGCACGCCGACTCACCGGCGGGCTTCCTAGTCCGGAAGAGGGCTATCCGGGGAGCGCGATTTCCACACTTATACATGAGGGCAGGACGTTGCCGGGTTGGAAACGCTGGTGCACACTCCCGAAGGTGGATCCGGACGAAAGCCCGAACCCACCCACCGGGGGAGCCATCTTCCCTCAGTGAGCTTGGAGGCCGGAGCGCGAACTCCGGCCTTCTGCTTTTCCACCGAGGCAATTCGAACGGTAGAGGTTGTGTGGCGCGCGGACAGCGCAAACGCGCCTTATGCCCAATTCACACAATGCCATGTGTGAAACGCGGACGAAGCCGCGCATTCAGCTTGACGGGCTCTTGAGCCCAAAAGCCGCAACTGATTTGCCCACACAATGTCCACAGGAGCCATTTCAGCGATCTTCGATATCGGCCTAAGTCTTTGTGAGCGGCCCGAGACATAGGTGACATTTCGTACCGGACACATGGGTTACACTTTCCGCTTTTGTTCTGCGGGAGGTGTGGATGCCGTGGAAAGCGAGTTCGGTGATGGAAGAACGCCTGCGCTTTGTGGCCCGCTTGCTGGATGGGGAGGCGATGACGGAAGTTTGCCGGGATTTCGGCATTTCCCGCAAAACCGGCTACAAGATTTCGATCGCTACAGGGCACATGGACTGGAAGCCCTCAGCGATCGGTCGCGCCGGCCGGTGCGCTATGCCAACCAGCTCCCGCCGCAAGTTGAGACCCTCATCGTCCAGCTCATCATCGACCGCGTGCCTGCCGCAACGACTGCGGAGGGTGCTGCAGCAGCGCTCGATCACGTCCTCAATGACGACAGCTTGTGGCACGGTTCAGCATATGCCGGCGAGGTTTTCCTTCGCCAGCTTATTGAGGCGGCGCGTGACTACATCAATCGCACTGCCAAGGGATGATCGGAGCAGCCGCGGCGAAGGGCGCGGGCTCAGGTCCGCGCCCGCAAGCCCCGCCCGTTCGTGCCGACGGGTTTAGCGTCGCAGCAAAAAAATAAGCGCGAACGATGCTGCCAGGGGAACGTGGAAATCGACGGTGATATGGATGAATACGAGCGCCATTGCGCGCACTCCGAATGCCGACCAGTCTGGTCGATTTTGGGTGCAGCTCGCAAATTGAGGATGATTTGTTATCGCGGCTCGCGATCATCCCCGCCCGTAGACAGTCAAATAGGCGCCGATGGTCTATAGTCAAGGCGTCATGCGCATGCGCGGATCTTCCGGTCCATCACAGCCCGCAAACTCGGAACTCACCGGCGGGCTTCCTGGAGTCACGGCGGGGCTGTCCGGCGTGAGAGGCCGCCAACTGAGGTGGTTTAAGCGCGACCCGGGGACCCGCTGAAGGCACTCAGCGATAGCGGCGGCGGGATGGGGATGGATGGCGTAAGGGACGCGCTAGCGGGGAAGTTCCTCAAGCCACCGCTAACCTGTTCCATTTCCTCAAGCGACAGGTCGCGGATCTCCGATTTTTCCGTTTGATCGATCTGTGTCATGTCCAGCTTCCTTTGGCTGCTGGGACCACAATTGATCCCATGCCGCTAGAATGACGGGCGCCGCGATTTGGTCAGTGACTTGGATCACGAATCGGCGGGCTTCCTAGAGTTCGGGGAGGGGCTATTGATCAGCCTGGTTTAGCCCGCCTCGAATTGCGCTTTCCGTTCTTTGATCAGGTGAGCGAGATATCGCGCGGCACTCCGGTATGATCGATCATTTGGTAGGTATTCGCCACCAGGCGTCACAATCCCCAAATGGTCCCAGTCGTCATCAGGAATCCGGTCCTCGAATTTACTCACGAGCGCGCAGACATCGCTGATCGGGATAGGTAGCCTGTTCAAGCTTACAACAGGTTCGGACTCGCCTCGTCGCCATTCTTCGTATTGGCCGATAGCGTCCGAGAATGCATCGCGAAGCTCGGGTGTAATTGGGTCCGGGGTTTCCTCGGCCATGTCTTCCTCCCCGGAAGCAATCGATTTGCCACACAGTGCCGACACAGACGGATTTAGCGGAGGCCTCGAAATTTAGCTAAGTATTTGATTTATTTGGTGAGCGCGGAGGGACTCGAACCCTCGACCCCATGATTAAAAGTCACGTGCACGGCCGTTCTTCGAACCTCAGCGTAGCTTGATCTTTCCGGCATTTAACGTAGGTTATGCCCATATTTAGGGGCTTTCTGTATTGTCAGGCGATAGACAGCGTTTCCTGATTTTGCATGAGGTTTCCCATCCGTTGTGTGCATAGTGTGTGCAAGAATGTGGAGTGCACGGGAAAATGCGAGTCAAAATTACAAAGCGAGAAGTAGATGCTCTTAAGCCGGGTTGCATCGTTGCCGACGACGAGGTGAGGGGGTTCGTCGCCCGAAGATTGCCCAGCGGCGCGGTAACGTACGGATTTCGTTACCGGGACAAGAAATCCGGGAGGCAGCGTTGGATCGGACTTGGGCTGCACGGGTCGATTACCCCCGATCAGGCTCGAAACCTCGCGAAGAAGCGCGCTGGCGAAGTCGCCGATGCCCGTGACCCGGCTGCGGAACTTGAGGCGACACGAGCCGAAGCGGTCAAGGCCAAACTTGCGGAGGCAAATACCGTAAATGCCGTTCTGGATAATTTTATAACCGAATACGTGCGCGGGTCGGACCCTTTGCGCAGTGCTGATCAGATTGAGCGGATCTTCAATGTCTATGTCCGGCCTCGGATCGGCACCAAAACGATCTATGACCTCCTGCGTTCCGACATCAAAAACATGCTTGCCGAGATCGCGAAGGAGCACGGACCCGTCATGGCTGATCGGGTCTTGGCCTATGTCCGGAAAGCATTCAACTGGCAGATGGTCAACGATGATAATTTTAAGTCTCCGATCGTGCGCGGGATGGCTCGTACTAGACCAAAACAGCGAGCGCGAAAGCGGATTTTGAGCGACGACGAAATTCGAGATGTTTGGGCCGCGCTTGAAACGGCTGACGTCCCCACTTGCTACCCCTTTTTTATCAAGATGCTCTTGACCACGGTGACCCGCCGCAACGAGGCGTCGATGATGAGTTCTTCGGAAATCGATTGCGACCTGTGGGTAATTCCGGGGAGCCGTTACAAGACCAAACTTGACCATGTTATTCCGTTGACCGAGGGCGTTGGAGCGCTCGTCAGCGGCAAGCCTGAGGGGTTTAAAGGAAACTCCTGGTTCTTGTTTTCGACTACGAACGGCAAGAGACCTTTCAGCGGTTTCTCCAAGGCGAAGAGAGCCCTGGATGCCGAGATCGCAGCAAACCGAAAGAAATCGGGGCAAGACGATATACCCCGGTGGACATTGCATGACCTGCGTCGGACTGGGCGATCACTGATGAGTCGAGCCAAGGTTCCAAGCGATCACGCAGAACGGGTGATGGGTCATGTCATCGGGGGTGTCCGCGAGACCTATGATCGATATGAATATCTCGAAGAAAAGCGGGATGCACTTCGCGGACTAGCTGCTTTAGTGGAGGAGATTGTCAACACTCCTCCACCGGTGGCTGCTACTCAACTGGCCGCAGCGTGAACGGCCAAGCCAAGTAGCTTCCGCGATTCGCAGGAACATCGGCGCCGATCTTATGGGGGCCATTTACATTTACTGGCTGCGGTTTGGGTACTGCAGGTCGTTGGTTCGAAATCCAGCTGCCCGACCAAAAGATCATTCCAAATCAGATATTCTAGTTGTTGTTATCTTGATGTTTGCCTTTGCAATTCGATCAAAATCGGCACCGAGTAGTCACGGTTAGCATTTGCGCGTTGGCGGATCGGCGGCGTTTAATGCCCTTCGGTGATGAAGCAAAAAGCTGTAACTGAAGCTTGGGCAGAGCATTGCGGCTCTGCCCCGGGCACTTCAGACATCAATTTGTTCCGATATCGCCTTGGGGCCTACGGGGAAGCTGGCTGCGGCGGAGTGTAGGGGTCCGGGGTGCCGAGTTTGATTGGTGGATACCTCTTGAGACTGGCCTCGAACTCGCCGACGATTTTGACCACCGGCTCGGCAACCCAACTGTTATATGCGCCAACGTCGCGCTCCTCCTTGCGGTCAGTGAGCAGGTTGATGACCTTTGGCAAAGGGAGGGTCTGAGGTGGCGCGTACATGTTGTCCTGCCAGATAAAATGCGCTTTCCAGTTCCGCCATTTGACGGCTGATAGTCGGTCGGCGACGTAAGCAGGAAAGCCCTCACGGTTGGAAGCGTCTTGTTTGCCGAGAAAGAAATCCAGCTGGTCCACGCCGTCAATCGGACGATCCTTCGGAATTGTTGCTCCGCCGACGCGCGCAAGGGTCGTGAACATGTCTACGATGTGAACTATCTCGTTGCTGATGCGGCCTGCTGGCACCTTGCCCGGCCAACGGACAATGAACGGCGCGCGTAAGGAGGCTTCCATCGCAGTGAAGTAAGTACCGCGCCAAGGTCCGCTGTCGCCCTCCCAAGGGTGCGTTGCCTCCGGACCATTGTCGCTGGCGAATATGACGAGCGTGTCGTCCTCGATGCCAGCCTGTTTGATGGTGTCAAGGATTTGCCCGGTTCGAAAATCCATCTCGGCCAGACAATCAGCCCAATCGCCGTTGCCGGTTCTGCCCGCGAACTCCAGATTTGGCAGCGTTGGCATGTGAACCAGCGAAAATGGAACGTAGGCAAAGAACGGCTTACCGGCGCTTGCGTTGCGCTTGATGAACCCCACGGCGCGGCTGGTGATTTCCGCTTCCATAGTTCGGCGATTGTCCACGTCCAGGTTTGCGACAACCCGAGGTTTCTCCCCATTGCGCGCCTCGTAAACAGGTTCTGGCGCGAGGACCTTCGAGGTCCAACCCTGCTTGGTGCCAACCGAAGGCCACATGCTTTTGGTTTCATCCAATGATGGCCACATCGCCTCGTCATAGGTGCGCGGGATACCATACCACTCGTCGAACCCGCGATTTGTCGGCAACCGCGCCTCTGCGCTGCCGAGATGCCATTTACCCCACATGCCGGTAGCGTATCCTTGTGCCGACAGTAACTGAGCGATGGTAATCTCCCACTGCGTCAACCCGTCTGGGACGCCGCCTATGGGCACTTCGTACGTGCCAGAGCGGATGGAGAAGCGTCCAGTCATCAATGCCGAGCGCGAGGGCGTGCACTGCGCCTCGACATTGAAGTTGAGCAGGCGCATGCCCTCACTTGCGAGCGCGTCAATGCGTGGAGTTGGGGCGCCGCGAAGGACACCACCGCCGTAGATGCCCAACTCGCCATAGCCCAAATTGTCCATAAGGATGAAAACGATGTTGGGCTTTTTCGGCTGCTGCGCGACAACAGGCACGTTCGCAAACGCCATTGCGACGAGCAAAGCTACTGAACGGAGCCAGATGCGTCTGTTCACGCGCACGTTCCAGTTCCTTTGTTGACTGTTTGCCCTGTTGTGCTCTCGGCAAAGTCAACGATCTGAGCCACCTCTGGCTATGCGAAAACGGCAGGGAATTGACGCCAGCGCTAGTCTAGATGTCGCCTATTGTTCCGCCACCACCTTGAACAGGAACACGCGTGAATTACAGCTTCAGGGATCCGGCTGAGGTTCTCTTTTTGTCTCCGGTTACGACGCGCCCGGAACTGTCCAAACGACCTCGCTAGGTTTCCCGAACTAGCCAGGATCACGATAAGTTGGCCTGTTCCGGCTGGTTAGTGGCCCTAATTTGAATTTGCAGTGGCAGATTTAGTCGGCGAACCTTTGCCGGGAATATCCAAGTCGGGCACGCCTGCGGAAAAACGAGCCGTTAGGCGTGATAGTCCTTACCTTGGCACCCGGATGCCGTGACCGCGAGCCATCCACCGCATCTGCTTAAGGGGGATGAAGCGGACCTGGTGCGATGTGATACCTTAGGAAATGATAATGAGACGGCGCTCCATAACAAGCGGTGAAACAAAGCGACGCCAGATAAAGCGCCGCAATGCGTCGAAGGCGGTGCGCCGTCGCAACACATCCGCCGCCGGGCGGGAAGCAAGGGTTGCACAGCTTACTCAGGAACTTCGCGAGGCGCGGGAGCACCAGACGGCGACGATCGACGTCTTGCGGATCATCTCGGGTTCGCAGGGCGAGTTGAACGCGGTATTCCATGCGATTCTGGCAAACGCGACAAAGCTTTGTGAGGCCAGTTACGGCACCCTGTGGCTCACCGAAGGTGATGCCTTCCGCGTCGCCGCGCAATACGGAGCCTTGCCCGCGGCCTATATGGAGCGATTGCGGCCCGGCACTTTGTTTCGGTTAGGCCCGGATCTCCCCTCAGTACGAGCGATCAATACTCGGCGGCCGGTACAGGTTGCTGATTTGCGTTTAGCTCAGGCTTACATCGACCGCGAGCCATTGGCCGTTGCCGCCGTCGAAGTAGCGGGCATCTACACCATGTTTACCGTACCGATTTTCAGGGAAAACGACCCCCTTGGCGTTATAGCTATTTACGGCCAGGAGCCACGCCCCTTCAGTGACAAGCACATCGCATTGGTGCAGGACTTCGCCGCCCAGGCCGTAATCGCCATCGAGAACACACGGCTGCTCAGTGAATTGCGTCAGCGCACCGACGACCTGACCCAGTTGTTGGAGGAGTTACGGATTACACAGGACCGACTCGTCCAGACGGAGAAGATCGCCGCGCTCGGCCAGTTGACCGCAGGAATCGCGCACGAGATCAAGAACCCGCTCAATTTCGTCAACAATTTTTCGGCGCTGTCGGCCGAATTGATCGACGAGCTGAATGAAGCGCTTAAGCCGGCCGCGCTCGACGGCAAGTTGAGGGACGAGATCGACGAACTCACGCAGATGCTGAAAGGCAATCTCGAAAAAGTGGTGCAGCACGGCAGGCGCGCCAATTCGATCGTGAAGAACATGCTTCTGCATTCACGCGAGGGGTCGGGCGAACGCCGGCTCGCCGATATCAACGCGATTGTTGAGGAAAGCCTCAATCTTGCCTATCACGGTGCGCGGGCGGAGAAATCCAGCTTCAACATCACCCTGCTGCGTGATTTCGATCCGAGCGCCGGCATGATTGACCTCTATCCGCAGGAAATCACGCGAGTGTTTCTCAACCTCATTTCAAACGGCTTTTATGCCGCCGCCAAGCGCAAGGAAGCGGTCGACGAGGGCTTTGAGCCGATACTGAGCGCGATCACAAAAAACCTCGGCAACAAGGTCGAAATCCGGATCCGCGACAACGGCACCGGAATCCCTCCTGAAGTAAGGGAGAGGATGTTCAATCCCTTCTTCACCACCAAGCCGGCTGGCGAAGGCACCGGACTTGGCTTGTCGATGAGCCACGACATCATCGTAAGACAGCATGGCGGCAGCATCGATGTCGAGACGAAGCCTGGCGTTTTCACTGAGTTCAAGATCGTGTTGCCGCGCACGAGCCAAAGGTGAGCCACCACACTCATTTGATCGACGATTTGGCAACTGCTGATCTTGGGTACCGCAAGCTAGATCGGTCCGCTTTCGCAATGGCTATTCAGCGCGTTGGCCGAAACAGGCCGAATTGATGGATAGTCTGAAACTGCTTGACCTCCAATGGCCGATTAGAGGAGCCGGCATGTAGGTTTAGACCATTCAACCCGGCTGTCCGACCTCGCGTTGAGTCGGATTCGGTGGGGCCGCCTGCCTCGGAGCCCTGTCTACCCTTTTTGTCCAGGACCGGTACCACGCGAGCAACGTCAACAAGGCGACGCCGACCACACTGACGACGATCTGCATCCAGATCGCGTCCGACACCTCGACCAGCACGAAGTGCCCTGCGAAGGACAGGAAGGTTCCGACGCAGAACACTTCTATCGATTGCTGTCCGCAAAGAATGGCGGGCCTGAAGACACGCCACTCCAGACCCGGCCAATCGCGGGGCAAGAACCGAATGACAAGAAATGCGATGACCATGAAGTGGAGGAAACGATACGGGGCAAGGTTGGTCTTGTCGTTGGGGTTGAAGATGCCGATGAGCCATGGCGGAAATATCGCCGCGATGTCCGGATGCCGGCTGGCCATGGCCATCACGAAAGCGAACGCCAGATAAGCCACGCCAAAGAACAGAACCGCTCGCGAACGGATGAACGGCATGATTGCCGCCGCTCCGCCCACCGCCAGCCACGCGCCGGACACGTACAGCAGCTGCCAGGCGAATGGATTGAAGTACCACACGTTTCCTTCCGGAAAAGAAGGAAGGTTCCAGCCGAATTGCCGCGCCGCAAGATAAAGCATGACCGAGGCAAGCAGGGTGATGTTTCGAAAACGCACGAGCCCCCACAGCATGAGCGGACTGGCAAGCATCAATACGATGAAAAGAGGAAGCACATCCATGTTGACGGGCTTGAACTTGAGGATCAGGCCTTCGTAGAGGACCTCGGCCGGCCGATCGAGGAATATCTTGACATTGAACGAGGCGGCATGTTCGGCGGTGCCAAATTTCTGGCCGAAATAGCCGATCTCCACGAGATAGACGACGAAAAGGAACACGTGCGTGACGTAGATCTGCCAGGCCCGTCTGATGATCCGCGTAGCGGTGATCACCATGCCGCGCTCGACGAGCATCCGTGCATATACAAACGCTAACGTATAGCCCGAGATGAACACGAACATATCGGCGCCGTCGCTGAAGCCGTAACGTCCGGTTCCGAGCATGAAATAGGCAACGACGTTGTTGGGAATGTGGGCGATGAAGATCACCCAGTTCGCCAGCCCGCGAAACAGATCAAGCCGCAAGTCACGACCCTTGGGAGGAAGTATGACTTCCATTGTGCGCACCCCGCTGTTTAACGCTCTAGATAGCAGTAGGAAGGCCTCGCCTAATTTCCGTTCGGTGGTTATTTTCAGACCTCGAGCCGCGCCCTAGCGGATCAAGTCGACGACTAAGCCGAAGCGCGGGGCAACTGGAACATCGCACACTTTATCGATCCGATTGCTCCCAATCTCCTTCAAGCCTCTGCTCAAACACTTGCGCCGGTGCCCCCTGGTGAACTTCGGCAAAATCCTGGAGAGGAACCGAGTTGGTTACACCCAAAACATTGGAATTAACGGTCTCCAAGGCCAGCATCCGGCCTGTTTCCAAATCATGGATGAAGCTGGCGCTCGCCACACTTCCGGCTACGCAACCATTGGTGAGACAAATAACGTAGGGTATTTGAATGGGCGAGCCTTGGTCGATAGTCAATCTGATGCCGGGCTGCAGGAATGATCCGGGGACCACGAAAATCTGCACGCGGGCAACGGGATCGCCCTCTCGTTCGATCAGATCGAACTCTGAGTGCGATCTGATTCGTGTCCCATCTACCGTTGATGGTCGTGCGACAAACCATTTTCGACAAGGCCTCTTGGGTGGCCTTGAAACACACCTTGCGCCACCGCGCGTACGTTAGCGGGCGATCTGGCTTTCGCCCCCGAGTAGTGATCTCTGCCTCAGAAAAATTCTCGGTCGCCGGTACGTCGCCAAATGGCACCAGTTGTTGCGCGTCAACTCTCATCATTGTGGTCGCGATGAACACGACAAGGGAACCAGCTGCCAGGAATCGATGCCGGCCTGACCTTGTCGAAACGTACAGAAGCCCAATGTCCATAATTCCTTTCATGGATGTTTGGCCAGGAATTCGCTGACAATAGGCGCCCAGAGTTGAACGGCGTCGGCCGAGTTTATAAAAAAATGGCCGTCCTCACCGAAATCGGATAACAGATGATATTCGACGTTGCCGCCCGCGGCCCGAAACGCTTCCGCCATCCGCTTTGACAGATCAGGTCCAAAATAACTGTCATTGCTTGTGTAGATCCATAACATTGGAACGCGTGCCGTGCTGCCGAATTCGGCAACGGCGTCGACCAGCTGATCAGGGGCACAGTTGTTGTTGGGTTTGCCGTTGAGACGACCTCCGCGACCGGCTGCAAACCCGATGATAGCCCGCACAGATTCCGGATTTTGGCTACCTAGCGCAATCGCACCCCAGCCACCCCCCGATTGGCCGACAATAATGATCTCATTGCGCTTGATGAATGACTGAGTTGACATGTACTCGATGACCCACTTGTCAATCGACGCGACGGCAAGCCCCGCTTCACGAAACTCAGCATCCGAGCATTTTCCCACGCCTGAGAAAAAAACTCCGAATAGACCGCGCTCGGGGATTTCGATAGCCGTAGCACCATATCCAGGGCGTAGAGGTGCGACCACCACGTAGCCCTGTCGCGCAAACCAAAGTGCGGCGTCACGGAATTCGATTATGGGAAAGTAGCTTCGCTCAGCGGCGTCAAGCGAAATTCCATGGTTCATCACGGCGAGTGGAAATGGACCGCCCCCAATGGGTCGAAATCAAGTAAGCGAGCATCGGCACAGGCGAGGACGGAATCGCCCACATCTCCTCGTGAACCTGCGGCGCGATCGAGGGATCGGCCTGCTGCGCGAACGCCGCCAGCGGCAAAGCCGTAATGCCAGCAACTATTGCAATGAGGTCCCGCCGCCGCATCGGTGCGTGCCCCTGTGTGTATCACGACAACATAGAACCCTTAAGGGAGACGTCCAAGGGTCGAATGTCCGCATTGGGTTCAATCGTGTGTGCTCGGACGGGCGACCTGCACCGCAGCAATTGGTCTTTCGCGCCCGGCTTGCCAACCGTGAACTCTCTTTCCTGAACGACCGTTCATCAATATCCGTTTGACGCAGGCGGATGCTTTCGCCATCCTTTGGGCACTAAGAAAACCAGGGAGTAAATTATATGAGAAAATTTGCTTTCGTTTTGGCCGCCATCGCCGCCGTTGCGTTTTCGGTCTGCGCGACCCCAAGTGCACAAGCGTATGTTCAACATCATAAGCACAAACTCCATCACCACCACCATCACCACCATCATCCCCACAAGTGATCTGAGCGACGCAGCAAGATGGACGGCTCCTTCAAGCGGGGCCGTCGTTCTTTGCGATCTGGTACCATCGACAACAACCGTCACGCGGGTTGCCACTGATCACGGCAACGAGGGCGTTGTCGTCCATGTCAAGTTCCTTCAGCGTGTCGAGGATGGCCGAACGGTCGTCCCGCCTTCCAACAGCTTGTTACCATGGTCGCCAATCCGAAACCCGAGGCTATTCGAACGAGAATATCGTTTTCCAATCGTTCTTCATGCTGATCACTGGCCAGTTTTTCTTTTTTGCCTCAGCATAGAGTGCTGGGGTAAACGTTCCGATCTTGGTGTCGGGCAGGCCCTGTGCGGGACCATAGGCGTATTCTCGTTTCGCATCATCGTGCAGTACCAGCATCGACAAACGCGCACCATCGCCCGCCCCGGTGTATTCAAGCATTTGCTGGTCTCCGGTCGAATTGCCGAAGGATGCGTGCGGGCGCCGACCAATCATCAGATGAATACCCTCCGGCTTGCCGGCATTGTTGTCGTTTAGCATGAGTTTAGGTTCTTTGATCAGGATCGGGTTGCCGTCCTTGTCATAGTCATATTTGACGGCTAGCGCTGAGCCGACCACCTGTTCGGGCGGGATGCCGTAGACTTGCTGCGAGTACAGCCGCACGAAGTCCTGACCAAAACCGGTGACAATGTATGTCTTAAAGCCATTCGCACGCATGTAGTTCATCACTTCCAGCATCGGTTGGTAGGTGAGTTCGGTATAGGGCCGTTTCCAGCGGGGGTCCTTTGCTGACGCAAGCCATTTCTTTCCCTCGGCCTCAAACTCATCAGTTGTCATTCCGGTGAGAGTAACGAGTATGATCTTTTCAAGGTCTCGCATCGGCAGCTTGGCTATCGCCTCTCGGTTTCCGGAGAGCACGGTCTTGAATGGCTCGATATTCTTCAGTGCAGGCTTTTGCGCGGCCAACACAGGGACCCGGTCGAGACAATACATCATTTGGCTATAGACCGGATGTTCGACCCATAGCGTGCCGTCCTGATCGAAAGTGACAATGCGCACTTCTGGCGGGACAAATTTCGGATTTGCCTGATCCGTTGTGTCACGCACGAAATCGAGAATAGCTTGTTTGGCAGGCCCTTCATTCCATGATGGCAGGGCATCGCCCGAAGTCTGCGTCTGCGCCGCCGCAGAGATAGAGGTGAGGGGAGACAAGGTTGGAAGCAACGCCAACATCGAGATCAAAGTACGACGATTGATGTCAAGATTGGGACCAGCAAGCTTCATGTAAATCTCCCGAGGAGATGGGCTGATGCGGAAATATTCGTTAGCGACGCAAGACGATGCGCCCGCCACACACCATTTCGCTTCGGTAAAGCTCAATTTGAGGCAAGTATATTGAGGCGTTGTTATGCGTCTATGCGAAAACGGCCGGTCGAATGAACGCTACCGGGGCGGACGTTTGCTGGAGCGATGTTGGTTTGCGTTCCCGACGCCGGTTGGGCTAGCGGGATCGCCGACGATGCAGGGATAATCTCGGAGAGGTCAGCAATGTCATAGTTGTTATTGAAATTGTCTTTACTCTCGAAAGTTCGGCGCTGTTCAACACCGCATTCACTGACGGTCGGGCCATCAGAGCGCACTTCGATTGGACGCAGCCGATGTCCCAACAGACTCATTTCCGAACAGCGCACGCAGTACCAGATGGAGACTCTTCGGCAGCGCTGTGCTCGCTGATCTTTGGGCACAAAAAACGCTATTGAAGCTGCTCGACTTTCGCTGCCATGTCAGGCGCGCGGCTTATCCTATAAGTCGCGTTGCTACATTTGAGAACCCAGACTGCGTAATCCGGCCTTGAGCGTTTTGCGTCTCTTACAGCGCTGAGTGGTTTGTCACACGCAACGCCTTGTATCCTTATCTGTGCCGCAAGCACGTCCCGCGGCAATTCCCCTGCGGCCTGTGCGGAAGATCCGATGAGGCCGCGGGCTGAACCGTCAACCAGAACGGAAATTATAGAGAAGAGGCCGATGCCAG
Source organism: uncultured Pseudomonadota bacterium (assembly GCA_963727225.1). Classification (GTDB taxonomy): domain Bacteria; phylum Pseudomonadota; class Alphaproteobacteria; order Rhizobiales; family Xanthobacteraceae; genus Bradyrhizobium. The sequence goes on from CAVSFN010000021.1 coordinate 276,727, forward strand.
CCAGAAGAACACGGATCATAAGAACTAGGCTTGGGAGATGTTGAAGAGCTTTCATGGGAAGCCTCCGTCGCGCGAACCGGTGAGTTTGCCAACCCAAACCCAATGCCGGGCGAAGTCGTTCATGATGGTTGGGAACTCCAGGATCGCTTTTCAAAGTACGCGGTCAGGAATGCCCGCCGACACTTGCGTCGTGTCGTTCGCAGGCGTTGCTGGATCTCTCTTTTTTCTCATGGCGCGATCCTTTTGGTTCTCGTTATGCACCTGAAGCCGACATGGCTCATCGACGTGTCAACCGGCTGTGCATGACGCGCGGCCGGCCGATAGCGACGACAGTAATTGGGCGCGCACAGATGTGAGCCGCCTTTGACGACCTTGCGGGGAATTCTGATCCGGGTCTCGCATGGGTCGTAGCTGCCAACCTCGTTCCCGCCGCGCGGATTTTCCGGAATGCAGCAGGCCTTTAGCGCATCGCTGGTGTGCCGGGTGGAATACCAATCGGTCGTCCATTCCCAGACGTTGCCGATCATGTCAAAGAGACCGAAATTGTTCGGTGGAAACGCATCAACGCGCGAGGTCCGCGTGTATCCATCGCCGGCGAGATTCTCGCACGGGAATGCGCCCTGCCAGGTGTTTGCCATGTGCTTGCCACCTGGCATCAGTTCGCTTCCCCACGCGAATTCCGCACCATCAAGTCCGCCGCGAGCAGCAAATTCCCATTCGGCCTCGGTCGGCAATTCCTTGCCGGCCCATTTGGCGTAGGCTTCGACGTCCCGATAGGCGACGTGGACGACCGGGTGATCGTCTTGCCCGCTGATATTGCTGCGCGGTCCATAAGGCCGGCGCCAGCTGGCGCCGAATTTGAACGCCCACCATTGGCTGAAGTCGCGCAGATCGACGGCCTGCTTAGGTGGTGTAAAGACCAGCGAGCCGGCTTTGAGCATGTGCGGCAGCGCGTCAGGATAATCCTTCGGGTCAGGCGTCAATTCAGCGAGCGTGACATAGCCGGTCGCGTTGATGAATTTGCGGAATTGGCGATTGGTTACCGGCGTGCGGTCCATCCAGAAGCCGTCCACGGTGACGCTGTGAACTGGCGCCTCCTCCGGATAGTGCTTATCCGAACCCATGCGGAAGGTCCCGCCAGGCACGTACATCATTCCGTCGTCTGCCGGTCGCTCGAGCGATTGCCCCATGTCCGAATTTGTACTGGCGAAACTCATTACTGATTCCGACTCCTTTCGAGCGCTGGCTCATTCCGCAGATTGCCGAAGGGCGGTCTCGCGGACTATGCGCTTTCGGCGAAATGCCGCTGACCATGGACCTCCAATACTCACGAGAGAGGGAACGACTGCTGAGCTTCTAATTGCTGGACGGCGGCAGCCTCAGCATTTCCAGCGCCTGCTCGACCGAAAAAGAGCCGGGTCGTTGACGTGGTGGAAATTGCACAAAGCTCGCCAGATGCTGGCCCACGATCCCCTGCGCCGGGACGACCACAAACGCGTGCTCAATGAACCATCGCACGTAATCGCCAAACTCGTGCTGTGCTCGTTCGAATGGATCGGAGCGCAGATTGAACAACATGGGCAACCGCAATTGTATCATCGGTTGCTGCCACACAGAAAAACCTTCGGCCTTCTGCTCGAGGAAAACTGCCTTCCACTGATCATAGCGGAGACCTGCCAGATTGCCGTCGTCGGTCCAGTAGAAGAACTCCCGGCGCTTGTCCGGGCCCTTGGCCGATAGCAGATCGCGCTGATCGTAGCCGTCGAGATGAACCTTGAAGTTTTTGCCCGCTGCATCATAACCTTGCAGCAGCTTATCCTTGACCGCGGGCTCGCCTGCTGCGGCGACCAGCGTCGTTGCCCAGTCCTCCGCCGAGAAGACGTCGTTGATTTCGGTATGCGCGGGCACAGATCCGGGCCAGCGAATCATCGCAGGCACACGATATCCGCCTTCCCAGTTTGTGTTCTTCTCCCCTTTGAATGGCGTTGTGCCGCCGTCGGGCCAACTGAATGTTTCGGCGCCATTGTCGGTGGTGTAGATCACGATCGTGTTGTTGGCAATGCCGAGGTCGTCAAGCTTCTTCAGCATCTGCCCGACCTGCCCATCATGCTCAACCATGCCGTCCGGGTAGAGACCGAGTCCGGTTTTCCCCTGGGATTCGGGCTTCAGGCGAGTCCAGATGTGCATCCGGCTCGGATTGAACCACACGAAGAACGGCTTCTTGTCGCTGTTTGCGCGATCGATAAAGTCCGTTGAGGCCTTCAGGAATTCCTCATCGATCGTTTCCATGCGCTTTTTTGTGAGAGGCCCGGTGTCCTCGCATTTTTGCTTTCCCCATAAACCGAAGCGGGGATCGTCGCCCGGTGTTTCGGTGGCAGTCGCGACGCATTTCATCACGCCGCGCGGACCGAACTGCGCTCTGAATTCCGGATTCTTCGGATAATCCTGATGCTCCGGCTCATCCTCGGCATTGAGATGGTAGAGGTTGCCGAAGAATTCGTCGAAGCCGTGCACGGTTGGCAGGAATTCGTTTCGATCGCCGAGATGGTTCTTGCCGAATTGGCCGGTGACGTAGCCTTGCGGCTTGAGAAGATCAGCGATGGTCGGATCTTTTGCCGATAGCCCTTCCTTTGCACCAGGCAGACCCACCTTGAGCAGTCCGGTCCGCAACGGACTCTGTCCGGTGATAAACGCTGCGCGGCCCGCGGTACAGGACTGCTGGCCATAATAATCGGTGAAAATCGCACCCTCATTCGCGATGCGGTCGATGTTGGGCGTGCGGTAACCCATCATGCCGCGATTGTAGGCGCTGATGTTCCAATAACCGATATCGTCGGCCATGATGACAAGGATGTTGGGCTTTTGCGGTTGCTGGGCGCAAGCGATCGTGCCCGCAAGCGATGCCAGCGCGGCCACGCAGACGGTTCTGATCAAGTTCACTCTCATTCCTCGTCCCTCCTCAGGATTACTCGCCTCGAATTGGTGAGATTTCGGGCGGCTCTTTCGAGCCGCCTGCATCGTCATTTTCTAAGCTCGCGAGAGCTTACTCGCTCGCGTGGCCGGCCTTTTGCACTTGCGCGAGAATGCCATCCAAGTTGTAGGTTTCCGGAGCTTGCAGCGGCGGAAACTCCTTGTAGGACGTCAGCTCCTTCAACCACAGCAGTTGTCCGATCGGCAGCATGTTCCAATCATACAGGTATGCCGTCATCGGGGAGGCCAATGCGCCGCCCAGACTAAGCGCCGTCTTCTGGTTCGGCCCGACCGCCTGCTCGAACGGATCGCGCTTGATGTTCTGGACCAAGGTGAAGTGATAGGGGATTAGCGGAAGTATCCAGCCCTCAGCGCCGCCCTGCGCCATGGTGTAGTACATCTTCCAGTTCTTGTAGCGAACCGCCGATGGCGTTGCGCCTGAGTAGAAGAAGAACACGTCGCGTGCCGACTGCTCGCTCGTTCCTTCGAGATAGGCGCGTTGGTTGAAGCCATCGAGGTGGGTTTTCACGATACCGGGATAAGAGCCGGCTTCGATTTGCTTCGTCAGAGCATCGCCCTTGGCACCACCGGCGACGTCGACCAGCGTTGGTACCCAGTCGAGGGAAGCGAACATCTTGTTCTTGACCGTTCCCGGCTTGATGTGCCCCGGCCAGCGAACCACACAAGGAGCGCGGAAGCCGCCTTCCCACGCTTCGCCCTTCTGGCCCTTGAATGGTGTAACGCCACCGTCGGGGAAAGAAATAGCTTCGGCGCCGTTGTCGGTGGTGAAGACAATGAGGGTATTGTCGAGCTGACCCATAGCCTCAAGCTTTTTCAGCACTTCGCCGATGTTGTCGTCCATCTGCTTCATGCCGGCTTCGTTGACGCCCCAGTCCTTGCCGCCCTGCTCGCCAACCATCGCCAAATACTTGTCAGACAACACGGTCGTGACATGCATGCGCGCAGGATTGTACCAGACGAAGAACGGCTTGTTGGTCTTCTTGGGGTCATTGCGGTCGAGGAAGTCGATGACCTTGGCCGAAATCTCCTCGTCCACGGTCTTCGAGCGGTCCAGCGTCAGCGGGCCCTCATCCTTGCAGTTCTGATTCTTCGACGTGCCGTCGGACGACTTGCACCAGAGCACGGGACGCGGCGGGGTCATGCAGGTCGACGTTCTCGGATCAAGCGCGCCCGGTACTTCCGGGATTCCAGGGATCGGCGTGTTTTTGCATGGCGGCGCAACGGTTTGCAGCGTTGGTGATTTGTTGATGTCGGGAAAACTTACTTGCTGCATCGCGTCGAGGTGATAGAGGTAACCCCAATACTCTTGAAAGCCGTGCGCCGTCGGCAGCGCGTCGGTATGATCGCCAAGATGATTTTTGCCGAACTCGCCGGTGTTGTAACCCTGATCCAGCAAGAACTTGGCAAGTGCCGGGGTACCTGGTCGCAAGTAAGATGGGCTACCGGGCAACTGCGGAGGAACCATGCCGGTGCGTAACGGGGTCATGCCCGTGAAGAAGGCGTTGCGGCCGGAGGTGCAACTCGCCTCGGCGTAATAGTCCATGAAAATCGCACCGTCGTTTCCGATGCGGTCGATATTGGGTGTTTCGCCGACCATCAGGCCGCGATGGTAGATGCTCGGCTGCATCCAGCCGATGTCATCGCCCATGATGAACAGGATGTTGGGCTTGCCGGCCGGCGTCTGGGCGGATGCGGGTAGATTTATTGCGCAAGAGCTGATCGCCGCCAGTGCGGTTGAAATCAGCAGGCCTCTTATTCGTTGACTGACCTTCATGATTCAAGATCCTTCCCTGAAGTATTTAAATCTCCGCGCAGAGCGCCGGCGACAGACCGCCGTCGCCCTCGCCATTGTTGAAGACAACGTCGAAGACGTCAGTTTCGTTATCGATCCGTCGATCTTCCGCAGGCGGCTTGGCGAGCGCTATGCGGCTTCGGCAGAAATGCTTGATCAAACCGTTTTGATCGGCGAGTGCCGAAGCGTGAATGACGGCATTTCGCCGAAGACGGTGCGATAGGCGATGGCGAAGCGACCGAGCTCCAGGAATTGATGGTTACGGGCGATCTGGGTGACGCTTGTGGTTTCCGGATCGGCGCTCAGAAGTTCCGAACGCGCTCCATTCAACCGCCGAAGTAAATGATACCGTGTCGGGCTCATCCCCAGTAACTCTGCGCTGCACATGCGCAATGTTCGCTCCGGCACGCCGATCGCAGAACAAAGCGCAGGCAAGTTCAGGTGTGGTTCGGCATATAAGGCTAACGCTTCCTCGAACCGGATCATGATATCAGCGTGATGCTGCTTCCGTTTTGGATTGGCGCAGGCATCGCCTGCTGTCAGGCAATTGGTGAGCGCTTCAAGCAATTCTTGCTGGAGCGCTCGCGCAACTTCCGGATTAGCGATCAATTCAAGTCTCGTTTCGACGAGACGGCAGACTTTCAAATGGAGTCGCAAAAAACGGCTTGCCGTACTGCGCGACGGTCGCAGCACCCGACCTTCCGGCGGTGACCTTATCTCCGTTCCGGTCAGGGCCTTAGTGGAAGCCGCAAGCTGCTCGTGTGACAATGAAATAAGCCCCCACTGGCTCTCTCCATTGATCCGCTGATGCGTTCGCTCCCCGCGGCTGTGGAACACCACATCGCCATACTGCAAGCTAAATGCACCGTATGTTAGGGGCGACCGCGCGTTCGTTGGAAACGAAACAAACGCTTGTGCCGGCGGCAAGGAGAAGAAGCCAATGCGCGGCAGATTTTCGCGGCTATGAAGCAGGTAGAGGTGATCCAAATTCAGCCACGTCAGGCGAGCGTTGAAATCTCCGCCGCCGGTGACGATGATGTTGACACGCCCGGCTCCAATGGCGGCGCCATATTCGTCCGGATTAATAAATGTTGCTGTACCACTCTGCGCCATGCGCGAAATCTCATTCGACGCGCGACGCTGCCGCAACCAGCGATCGCTAAAAGCCGAGGATGGGACATCAGCTTCGATCCGGCTATGCGACTTCGGAAGTTTACGCGTAACTTCAGGCCTAGCGTCTCGCTGAAGCTTGGATCCTCATCCGTGGCAGGCGTCGTTTTTTACGAAGGGAGCGCCGGGGTGTTGTATTAATGTATCGCAGGGAAACGATCTGCGGATTTTGCCGCTTCTGCATAGCGTCCTTGGAAATATCGATATTAGACTAGGCGGATACGTGTGGATCTCGGAGTTTGGGGGATGAGCAGGTGAAACACGATAGGCCGGATCTCGGATCCAAGTTTTGGACGTCAAAACTCAGCGTCTGTGTGCTTGCCGCGCTACTTGCGCTTTCTCCTGACGTCTCCCGCGCCGATGAAAGCGGTGTTTCGTTCTGGCTTCCCGGGCAGGTTAGCAGCCTCGCGGCGACCCCTCAGACGCCGGGCTGGTCCGTGGCCGAGGTTTATTATCACACCAACGTGTCGGCGTTCGGTGCCGTAGCCGCGGCGAGAGAAATTCAGATCGGCAGGTTCTCGTCGACGGTTAACGTCAGCTTGAATGCAAATTTGAACGCGCAAGCCGATCTCCTCTTGCTCAATCCAACCTATACGTTCGCAACGCCGGTGCTGGGCGGACAATTTGCAGTTGGTGTCACCGGCATCTTCGGTCGATCAGCAGCATCAATCGATGGGACGCTGACGGTGGGGACTGGAGGATTTGCAGCATCCCGAATGGGAAGCATTGACGGTTCGATCACGTCGGTCGGGGACCTCTATCCGATGATGACGCTGAAATGGAACTCAGGCGTCCATAACTTCATGACCTACGCAACCGGAGACATTCCTGTCGGCGCCTATAATCCAAATAGTATCGCCAACCTTGGCCTCGGTCATGGTGCCATCGATGGAGGCGGGGGCTACACCTATTTGAATCCGGCGACGGGACACACATTTTCGGGTGTTGCGGGGTTCACTTACAATTTCAAGAATCCTGACACGCAGGTGCAGAGCGGCGTTGACTTTCATTTCGATTGGAGCGCAGCGCAATTTCTCTCGAAGCAGGTCTTCATAGGTCTCGTTGGATATGCATATCAACAAGTCTCGGACGATACCGGTGGAAGTCCGCTTCTCGGCGGTTTCAGATCGCGTGTCCTTGGAGTGGGCCCGCAGATCGGATACATCTTCCCCATTGGAGACATGCAGGGATATTTGAACTTGAAGGCATATGGAGAATTTGACGCTGCCAACCGGCCGTCGGGCTGGAATACGTGGTTGACTTTTGCGATTTCGCCGGCTGCTCCGACCGATGCAACGCCAACCCGACACTTGGCGTCGAAGTAAAGTCAATCCAAAAATGCGATCAAATCGCGGCATCGGTACTGACCAGCGTTAGATATACTTTTCTGACGCCACTTTGCCTGATTCAATCCGCGGTCATGTTCGGCGGCGGGTGTAGAGCGCATCGGCGTAATTATTCCCGACTGATTGTCAGTAATGAAAAATCGGATTTCCAAACGAAGACGGGCGGTTCAGACGCGGGGGGCGATCTTCTGAAGGCCGTCGCAAAGACTCCGACGGTGACTCGCCAAACAATTCCCGGTAAGCGACCGAGAAGCGCCCAAGTTCCCAAAAGCCATGATCAGTGGCAACCCGGGTAACGGTTTTCGTCGAGGGATCGGCCCGTAGCAGCGCGCGGTGGACAAGATGCATCCTTCGCAAAGAAAGAAATCGAATTGGACCCATCCCCAGGTGCTCCTCGCAGGCGACACGCAGCGTTCGTTCCGCCACGCCAATCGCCGCGCATATCTCCGCCAGATACAGCGGCTGGTCGGGATGTGTCTCCAGGAAGTCTTCGAACCGGACGATGATCATATCATGACGGCGACCGCCGGCGGTCATGCTCTTGGGCTCACCGTCGGTCAGGCACCGGATCATCACAAGAATCAGCTCCTGCTCCAGCGCCCGCGCCACCTCGGGGAGCGAAAGAATATCCGGCATGGTTTTGGCGAGCTGATCAACTATGCCATGAATTTTCAGCAGGCGCGACATCAGGTCAGGGGCCGGCTTAACCAGATGTTTTGAGGGCGACCCTGCATATTCGTGGCCCGCTACAGCTTGGCACGTCGCATCGAGATCGTCTTTAGGTAGAGACATCGACCCCCAATCGCAGTTGGCCTCGGTCCGCCGATGCATCATGTCGGTGTCGTTGATGATGATATCGCCCGGCGCTACCGCCATGCCACAGTGCATCATCGGTGACTGGTTTGGCCTGGTTAGAAAGCCGATTGCGGTTCGAGGCGGCTTGACCGCACCGACGTAAATTCGCGGCAGATCCTCGTGAGCGCAGTGAATCCATAGCTTGCTCATGCTGACCTGGGTCAACTCGGCGTAGAAATTTCCCTTGGCGGTCGGAAAAAGCTCCACCTCCACGGAACGAAAAGCCGATTGATAAGCAAACGGGTCGGTAAAGCTGAGTACCCTGCTTCGAGACATTTCCATACTCCTGGAATTGTCGAAACTGAAACGTATTGCCGGGTAACGGGCTTTGATGAAATGCGAAACGATGAGCGGCGCACTTTCTGCAGATGATCGCTAGGAGTTATTTACGGGTCGACTTCGGACCGCGGGCCGAAAGGGAATGCCGCAACATCAGAAGAATCGTCCGGCCGGAATACTATGCAGCTGTGATGTACGTCAAATGACATAAAGCCGCAGGTTGCGCAACGAAAAGCTCGTTTCCGGCGAAGCCTTGGTTACTGGACCTTCAATTCATAGAGCGTCTTTATAGGGACCAAACGTTTCTCGACCGGAAAATGGTATCGGATGCAGAGCCACTCAGCACACGAATGTCAGGATGCCTGACGTGTTACGGATGCGGGCTCGCGCCAACCACGATCGATGCCTATCGCTTATCTTCCCGTTTGGGCGTAAATAAATGTCCACGCGCGGCTAGGCCCGGCAAAACCAGCTCTAAGCAACCATTGATCGATTAACAACGATCCTGTCGCGGATCTCATTGGCGATTGATCGTGTTCAAGACCTTTGGTTCGATGACTTTTGTCATGGCGATCGAAAAATTTCCGGACGATAAGGGAATTTAACCGCCGTTTTTGCACAGACAAACGTTGATCGGCTCGGTTAGGCTTTTTGACGGTCGAAATGAACGGCGGAAAGCTATTTGAATGAAAGTTAGGCGTGGACAACGATGGCTGATCGTTCTGGCTACCATCCCCGTTGTTTATTTCGCGATGGCCTATGTTTTGCTCCCCGCCCTCTGGAGGCATCACGAGCATGAGCCCGGTCTGGCTGTTCTGCCGATGGTGACCCGTACCGGCTCCGGTATTCCGGGCGACGCGCTCAATGTGGGACTTGTTGGCAGCAAGGAGGATATCCTCCGCGCTATGCAAGCCGCCGGGTGGTTTCCGGCCGACCCAATCACGCTGCGCACGAGCGTCGAAATCATCGGCAGCGTGGTGCTTGACCGGCCAGACCGGGACGCACCCGTCAGTCCACTATATTATCAAGGAAAAAAAGAACAGTTGGCCTTCGAGAAGCCAGATGGCAGGAGTGCCGACAAGCGCCATCACGTTCGCTTTTGGCTAATCCTTGAAAAAGGGACCGAAGGCCGTCCAGTCTGGCTTGGCTCAGTCACGTTCGATCGCGGGGTCGGCCTGAGCCATGACACCGGGCAGGTCACCCACCACATCGGGCCCGACATTGATGCCGAGCGCGATTTGCTGATGCGCGATTTGCGAAACGCGGAGATGGTCCAAACCTTTTTCCAGATTTCCGGAACCGGCCCGACGTTACTGGGCCGAAATGGAGAAGGGGATCCCTATTATACCGACGGTGAAATCGACATTGCGAGTCTCGTCGTTGACGGCATTAAGCGAACAAAGCCACCCGGAATACTTCCTCCACCGCCGCTTATAGCCTTGAAGGATCAAGTCTGGCACGGCATTAAGAACGCGGTGGCCGAATAACGATTTTGGCAGGTGGGGCTTAGTCTCGACAGCGAGCCAGGCGAAGGAATGAAAATAACGATTATCCTGCCGCGATTGGCTCCGGCAGCGTCTGCAGATAGGGCAGGGTGGGTTTAATCTGAAACCGATTTGGGATTTCAGCATCGGATTGGCTTACCTGGACGTGCCGGCGCGAACAAATCCAATTTAATCCAAAGGCCGCAAGATCGGTGGTTGGGAAAAAAAGGAAGCAGCGGACGGATGCAATTTAGGCCACCGCCATACGCGACTAGATACCAAGCGTCGTTCGTCAAGGCGAGGCTTTCGGCTGGATGGAAAGGACGCGATACCGCCCGCGCATTTTTCAGCGCTTGGCTCGTCGTTGTTATGATTCTGCGGCCGACCGTTGCAGTTTCACAAGAAGCGTCCTCCCGTGATCAGAGCGAAAATGCCGGCGAAGACTTTTTTAGGCCTCCGACAAATCTGTTTCAGTTGATGTATCAGTACAGGACCTCTCCTGGGAGTGGCAGCACGACAGGGTCTATTCGCGACGTCACGACCGAGACGCTGAATCAGCGTTTTGACCACTCGCTGGATCTGGCGCCGATGTGGCTTCTGGCTCTACGCACCGATCTGCCTATGCTCGCTAAAAATCCTATCTCGTCCAGCAATCCCAATGGCGATTACCTGCAAGGCGTGGGCGATACTGATGTCCAGGCCGCCATCATCCACAACATCAACCAGCGCTGGGCGATCGGCTTTGGCGCCCGCGTTATCGCTCCGACGGGCGGAGATACTCTCGGCTCGGGGAAATGGCAGATGATGCCGATTGCCGGCATGCGTTACGCCTTGTGGGAGATCAATTCGTCCAGCTATTTCGAGCCGATCGTTCGATACGACGCGAGTGTCGCCGGCGATCCGACCAAGAAAAACATCAGCAATCTGCAATTCGCGCCGACCTTCAACCTGGGGCTTCCGGACCGATGGTTCATTACCTTCTATCCCAGCGCCGACATCCGGATAAATCTTGGCGATCCGATCACCGGACAGACCGGCCGGCTGTTCCTTCCGTTCGACGCCAGAATCGGACGCAAATTGTCGGACAACGCTGCACTCTCATTCGAGCTTGGCGTGCCTATCATCAAGGACTATCCGGTCTATAATATAAAGACCCAAGTCAGACTTAATTTGACGTACTAGGGTTAGCGACAGACCGTGATGTTGGCATCCGGATGGTCTAGACGAGTAGACTAGCTCGAGCGCGATCCGCACGTTCTGACAGTCATTTACTACGACGGGGCTAAGCCACCGCGCCCAGTGTATTGGAACTCGGTTAAATCGATGGGCGCACCCTGACCATCGCCTGCAGGTGGAAGTCTGGTACCCAGCCATCAGAACTAGCGCTCTGACATGTCCGCTGTTGGAGGGATAACGGACCTGGCTGGGATGCGGCTCGACGTCTGAACCCAATTGCGACACCCTCGCGTCCGCCAAGGCGGTACAAAAAGGCCAAGGACGATGCCGAGGCCCAAAGTTTGCTGGAGATGGGAAATTAAATCAGTACCTCCCGACGATGGCGGGACCACTCCAGTTGAAGCGGTGGTTGATGCGCAGTGACCAAATCAACGTTCCTCACGGATCGAGCCCGCGAGATCTCTTCTGCCGTTTCCGCATAGTGGAAGCCTGAAGCGCCGCTTAGGCTCATTGGACCCCTTTCCCTCCCTCACGGGCGCCTCTTCGAGTGGAAGGAGTTGCGCGGCGACGTGACCTACCGGCTGCATCCTTACGATTGGGGAAGGAACGCGGGATGTTTACATTTCGAACCTCAATCACCTATGCGGTGATGGCGTTTATCGTCGCTCTAACCGCGCTCCTGATCGCTATTCAGGTCCGGGCTCTTCATTGGGCCACGCGGGAAGCAGCGTCTGCCTATATGGACGCGACCAGTACGAAGGCCTTTGGGCGCCTTCAGACGGAGATAACCGCTATTGCTTCGTTGGTGAATGTGCTGGCGACTAGTTCCAGTGTTGCCGATTCAAATGAGAGAACCGAGACCGGCCGCGCGATCCCACTATTCAAAGCCGTACTACAGGAACTGCCCCAAATGGACAGTATCTATGCCGGTTTCGAAAATGGCGCTTGGTTGCAGGTGCGACGCATGAGCGAACTTAACGATGAACAGCGCGGGAGATTACGTGCGACGCCTGGTGCCAACATTGCGATCAATTTGGTGCGCCCCACCCCCAGTGGCGAACTGCCCATGCGACGAATTTTTGAAGATCGGCAGGGCAACGAAGTCGGACAACTTGATCTATGGAAATACGGATACGACGCTCGCAGGCGGCGCTGGTATCGCGAGACGGTGAAAGCAGACCAATCGCTGGTCTCATCGCCATATCTTGATTTTACCATCGGCGCACCGGTGATCACGGTTAGCGCACCCTTGCGAGGCAAAGTGCGTGGCGTCCTTGCCGCCGATCTCAAGCTCGACACCTTCAGCGATTTCGTCCAAGCGCAACGGCCTGGAGAACACGGTATCGTCTTGATCTTCGACGCGACCGGCTCGCTTATAGCCCACCCCAATTTTGCACAATTGGTTGGCGATGCGATGACACATCCATCCCAACCGCAATTGCCAAACATCAAAGAGATCAACTCCGGGGTCGTGGCGGCAGTCTTGCGAATGTCGGGTGGTCGCGACCACTACGACGGAAATATTCGTGACGACGAAGGGCGGGACTATCTGTTCAGGGTCGCAAAATTCACTCTAGGTGAGCAGTACAACACCAGCATATTGTTGCTAGCGGCTCAAGAAGACTTTGCCCAAGATGTTCGGAGGCTCCAGTTCACCGGATTGATCTTCGCAATTATCGCTGGCGCTGCTTTTATTCCGGTCATTTGGATGTTTGGTGGCGGAATGTCTCGATCCTTGAAAAGCATAACGGCTCAGGCAGTCAAACTCCAGAAGCTGGCTGCGCCCGACCCCTCGCCAGTCAGATCACGCATTAAGGAAATTCATGAACTTGGGAGAGCAATGGAACTCGCGCAACGCGCCATATGGTCGTTCGCGCACTTTGTCCCTAAGGAGATCGTCCAGCGGATTATTGATAATTCCATCTCCACCGAGCTTGGCGGAGTCCGGGAGGAGATCACCGTCGTTTTTACCGACGTCCGGGATTTTACGACTATCGCCGAGTCTGCCAATCCCGACATTCTAATGCACCAAACGTCGCGCTATTTCTCCGTGCTTACAGAGGCTTTCCTCGCCGAAGGCGGAACAGTCGACAAGTTCATTGGTGACGCAGTGATGGTGTTCTGGAACGCACCCAATCCACAGCCTGACCACGTCGAGCGAGCCTGCCGGGCAGCCCTTGCCGGTAGACTGGCCTCCGAACAGCTCAACTCCCAGTTTGAAACTGAGGGTCTGAAGCCATTCTTCACACGGTTTGGCATTCATGTCGGGGAGGCCGTCGTCGGCAACCTGGGGTCGACCGAGCGCATGAACTACACGGCCCTCGGCAATACGGTGAATTTGGCGGCGCGCCTCGAAGGGCTGAACAAGCAGTTTGGGACCGCTATCCTTGTGAGCGAAGGCGTCTATTTGCGGGTTAAGCACAGCTTCCAGTTCAGAGCCTTCGAGGCGGTCATTGCCAAGGGCATGACAAAGGAAACCCGCATTTTCGAGCTCGTCAGGGCATCGACATGAAGTCAGGTTCGAGTTTATTACGTCTCGCGCTGGGATTGCTCGTTTTGCAGCTCATGTTCGTCGTTCCAGCGGTTCACGCAGGCGAAGATACCATCAAAATCGGGATTCTGCATTCTCTGTCCGGCACCATGGCAATCAGCGAATCGGTGCTCAAGGACACGGTTCTCATGTTGATCACAGATCAAAACAAGAAAGGTGGGATGCTGGGACGGAAACTGGAACCGATTATCGTTGATCCCGCATCCGATTGGGATGTCTTTGCCGAAAAAGCCAGGGAATTACTCACGAAGGAAAAGGTCGCGGTCGTGTTCGGCTGCTGGACCTCCGCCTCCCGCAAATCCGTGCTGCCGATCTTCGAGCAACAGAACGGCCTGCTCTTCTACCCAGTGCAATACGAGGGTGAAGAAAGTTCGCGAAACATTTTCTACACGGGAGCCGCGCCCAACCAGCAGGCAATTCCGGCCGTTCGATATTTGATGAGTAAGGAAGGAGGCGAAGTTCGCAGATGGATTCTGCTCGGCACTGACTACGTCTATCCGCGCACGACCAACCTGATCTTGAGCGCGTATCTTACCGCCGGGGGGGTATCGCCAGACGACATTATGCCGATTTATACGCCGTTCGGCTTTTCCGCGTGGCTAGCGATCGTCGAACGGATCAAAGCTTTCGCTTCGGAGGGAAAAAAGACAGCGGTCATATCAACCGTTAACGGAGATGCAAATACGTACTTTTACAGAGAACTCGCGGCCCAACAGGTGGATGCCAACGTAATTCCGGTCATGGCCTTTTCGATCGGCGAGCGCGAATTGCTCGGTGCGGACATCTTTCCCGTCGGGCACCTGGCGGCCTGGAATTACTTCCAGTCGATCAAGTCACCAGAAAACGAAGCGTTCATCAAAATGTGGGCGGACTTCAACGAGCAACGAGACAAAACTACAAATGACCCGATGGAAGCCACCTTCATTGGCTTCAGGATGTGGGCGCAAGCCGTTGTCCAAGCGGGCACCACTAACGTCGATGCAGTCCGCCAGGCCATGTACGGTCAAAGAATCAGGGCGCCGAGCGGCTTCGAGGTTGTGATGAACACCAATCATCACCTTTCCAAGCCAATCATGATAGGCAAAATAAATTCTTCCGGGACCTTTGACGTCATTTGGCAGTCAACCAATCCGGTCCGAGCCGATGCCTGGAGCAAGTATTTGCCCGACAGCGCCAAGCGTACGGCCGATTGGACTTTTCCTTGGGTCTGCGGGGGGTGCATCGAACCGACGTTCAAGGAATGGTGAAGACCGCTTCAAAGCGACGATGGGATTCGCAGTGATCAGCGATCATTCGGCGAACGCCCGTGAGGCCAGTCGCAGCAGTCGCGGCCAACGAGCTGCAACAGCCTTCTGCGCCTCTACGGTCCGCTTGAACCGTGGTTCAACAAGACTTGGCGACCCGGAGAGACGGCGCTGAGCGATCGGTCGCGCCGGCCGGTGCGCTACGCCGATCAGCTTCCGGAACAGCTGGAGGGCTTGATCGTCCGCCTCAAGGCCGAGAAGCCGCACTGGGGCGCGCGCAAGATCCGCGAGCTCCTGGTGCGGCGGCTCGATGGCGATATCAGGGTTCCAGCCAAAAGCACCATCCATGCGGTTCTCGATCGTCACGGCCTGGTCAAGCGCGGCGGCGGGCCGCGCCACCGCGCGCGCGGCACGCCGCTGTCCGAAGGGGCCGCCCCTAATGAGTTGTGGTGCACCGACTTCAAGGGCGAGTTCAAGCTCGGCAACGGCCGGTACTGCTATCCGCTGACCGTCACCGACCATGCTTCACGCTTCCTGCTGTTGTGCGAAGCGCTCGAATTCGACCCGCGAAGACACCGCCATTACCGCCTTTGAGCGGTTGTTCCGCGAACGTGGCTTGCCGCTGGCCATTCGCTCCGACAACGGCGTGCCCTTTGCCAGTCCCAATGCCCTGTTCAATCTCTCAAAGCTCTCGGTCTGGTGGCTCCGGCTCGGCATTGCCATCGAACGCATCAAGCCCGGTCATCCCCAGCAGAACGGCCGCCACGAGCGCATGCACCTCACCCTCAAGAAGGAAACAACCCGCCCGCCAGGCTGCAATAGCCTGCAACAGCAGGATCGCTTCGATGCCTTCGTAGCTGAGTTCAATGCCGAACGGCCGCACGAGGCGCTCGACATGAAGTGCCCTGCCGAGTTCTACACTCCCTCAGCGCGCTCTTATGACGGCCTGCCGGACCTGACCTATCCGTTCCACGATCGCGACGTCGTCATCACCGCCTGCGGCCGGCTCTGCCTGCATCGCAAAAGGATCAACATCTCTACCGTGCTGGCCGGCCAGAAACTCGGCATCAAGGAAGTCGACGAGGGCATTTCGCTCGTCAGCTTCTTGCACTATGATTTGGGATATTCGACCTGGAGCAGAAAACCTTGCAACCTCTCGACAACCCGTTCGGCACGAGGTTGTCACCCATGTCTTAGGTACGACCTGTTACCTATGTCTCCGGGCCGGACACATGATTTCATTGGTGAGCGCGGAGGGACTCGAACCCTCGACCCCATGATTAAAAGTCACGTGCTCTACCACCTGAGCTACGCGCTCACTTGTCGGGCTGTGTAGGGGCCTGTCCGGTGCGGGTCAATAGTGCGACAAGCTGCAAATGTGCAGACCGGTGTGGATGGTTTTCCACGATGGTATCGGCCGTTAGCGCGGCTTCTTCACGTGAAACGACCCGAAAATCCACCCGCCGATCAGTTGGCTTCGCGGTAAATCTCCGAAGGCCACCGGCGGGGAGGTGCTGGCCACGGTCGGCATCGCCACCGGGCGCAGCCCGATCAGTTCGGCGGTCCGCACGCCGGTATTGCGCCAGAACGAAAACGCGTTGATCCGCGAATTCTCCAGGATGGCAATCGCGACCGCGGACAGGAACGGCAGGCTTTCCAGCACCAGCACCGCCGCGAACACATAGATCTCGCGGACCTGCTTGTCGTTGTTGGTGATCACCAGCACCGCCGCGCCGGCCAGCAGCAGGATGCCGATGACCGCCTCCCAGAACGCCTGGAATTCGACCGAGACCAGCGAAAAACCGCCTTTGGAGGTCCGCGCGAAGGCCAGATGATCGGTGATCAGCCCGTTGGCGACCGCGCGCGACACCGTCCATTGCACCGACATCGCGGCAACCATGGCGCCCAGCATCTGGCCGATCTTCACCGGCACGCGCAGCCGGTACAGCACCACGAAATGCAACAGCGAGACCGCGAACGAGGCGATGATCGGCAGGGTCAGGATCTTGTCGGGAATGGCAATGTCGGCGAACGCGACAATCGGCACCCAGATCAGATTGAGGATCGCGACCACCACACCGATGCTTTCGGCGCCGAGCCAGTTCAGCCAGCCCAGCGCGAATTCGCGCCGCTGATCCGGCGATAGCCGGCTTGCGCCTGGAAGAAAGCGCCGCCAGTGCTTCTTGACGATCTGGAACCCACCATAGGCCCAGCGATGGCGTTGCTTCTTGAAGGCCTCATAGGTGTCCGGCAGCAGGCCGTGGCCGTAACGGTGGTTGGTGTAATGGGTCAGCCAGCCATGCTCGATTATGCCGAGGCCGAGATCGGTGTCCTCGCAGATGGTGTCGCCGGCCCAGCCGCCGGCCATCTCCATCGCCGTGCGCCGGATCAGGCACATGGTGCCGTGGACGATGATGGCGTTGACCTCATTGCGCTGGACCATGCCGATATCGAAGAAACCGGCATATTCTCCGTTCATGATGTAATGCATCAGCGAACGATCGCCGTCGCGATGGTCTTGCGGCGCCTGCACCAGGCCGACGCGGGGATCGGCGAACACCGGCACCAGGTCCTTGAGCCAGTCCGGCTCTACGACATAGTCGGCATCGATGACGCCGATGATCTCGGCATCGACCGCGGTGCGGGCCATGGCGATGCGGAGCGCGCCGGCCTTGAAGCCCTCGACCTTCTCGGCATTGATGAACTTGAAGCGCTCGCCGAGCACGCGGCAGTGATCCTGGATCGGTTGCCAGAATTCCGGGTCGGGCGTGTTGTTGATGATCACGACGCATTCGAAATTCGGATAATCCAGCCGGGACACCGCATCGAGCGTCTGTATGAGCATGTCGGGCGGCTCGAAATAGGCCGGTACATGGATCGAGACTTTCGGGAAGGTGACGGCCTCGCCGATGGTGGCTGGCACCACCGGCACACCCTTGACGATGAGCCGGCGCGCAGCCCGACCGAAGGCAATGGCGGCGATTTCCTCGATCCGCGCCATCGCGATCAGCACCAGTGGAACCAGCAGGATCAATCCCAGGATCAGGGCGAAGGCGGAACCGAAAACGAAGTAATGGCCGGCCCAATAGGCGAACACGGTCGCGACCCAGGCGCCGACACCGTTCGCCGCGGCCGACAGCAGCAGCGCCTGCATCGCGGTGGCCCCGTCGAGCCGAAGGATCGGCAGCGACAGCAGGATGCCGACCAGAACCGCGATGATGGCGAGTTTCCAGTAGTTCGCGTTCACGACCGGACCGGTCCAGGTAAATTTCGGTTCCCGTTCGGCATTGAGAATGCCCCAATAGGGGCCGACGCCGCCTTCGAAGAACTTCCAGGGCTGATCGATCGCCTCAACGATATTGTATTCCATGCCGATCGCATCGGCGCGGGCAACAAAGTTGCGCAACACGACCGCCTGCTCAAACGTGCCAGCATTGGCATTTCTCAGATTGTAACCGGCGCTCGGCCAGCCGAATTCGGCGATCACGATCCGCTTGCCGGGAAACTGGTTGCGCAACAGCTCGTAGCGATCGACCGCCTGGTCGACGGCCTGTTTGTCGGTGAAGTTTTCCCAATAGGGCAGGACGTGGGCGGCGATGAAGTCGACCGATGAGGCGAGCTCCGGATTGTCGCGCCAGATATTCCAGATTTCGCCAGTTGTAACAGGGATATTGACAGATTTTTTGACCTTTTTGATGAGATCGATCAGGCCCTCGATTTTTTGTTCGCCGCGATAGATGGTCTCGTTGCCGACGACCACGCCGATCACATCGCTGTTGTGCCGGGCGAGATTGATGGCGGCTTCGATCTCGCGCTCGTTGCGCTCGACGTCCTTGTTGATCCAGGCGCCGACGGTGACCTTAAGGCCGAATTCCGCGGCGATCGGCGGCACCAGTTCATTGCCTTCCGTCGAAGCGTACAGGCGGACCGCTCGCGTCAGGGTGGAAAGTTTCTTTAGATCGGCACGAACCTTCTCCGAGTCGGCGGCGACGTCGGCGACAACATGACCCGGTTCGAACGGGGCATAGGACAGGCTCGGCAGGATTCCCCTGAAGTCCGGTGCCTGCTGTTCCTGCCGGAACACTCCCCACAGGGCAGCGTGAACGGCAGTCACACACAGCAGAACGGCGACGACGGCGCGCATCGCGACTAAACCATACGGGGCCAATATGGCAGGGAAGCGGATCCGTCCCCGAGATCCGACCAAGTCAGCGGCAAATGAAGCATATCTCTGCCACGCGATTTAACAAATCTTATGACGCCATGGCGTTTTGAGGGCGCGCGCAATCCAGAACCGCGAATATTTCCGGTCGTCCGGTCGCAGCGGGATTATTTGGCCGGTGCCGGAGCGGGTGCCGCAGCGGGAGGAGCCGCCGCAGCCGCCGGGGCGCCCGCGGAACTACCGGCGGTCGTGGGTGCAGGCGGGGTCGCAGCCGCAGCCGCCTGTGGCTGGGCCGCAGGATTGATCCAGCAGGCGTGAATGCGGCTGTTGAGCGTCTCGGCCACCTTGGGATCGATCTGACCGCCAAAGCGGGTCAGGCAGCGGAAGGTTGCCTGGACATGGCCGCCCGGGCAGCCGAAACGGTCGTAGAGATCGAGGTGACGAAAGGCGGTGTCGAGATCGTCAAGCCACATCAAGCGCACCACGCGACGACCGAGCCAGACGCATTCGGGGTTTCCGGCCGGCCCGCTAATGGCCTGCGTAGCCTCGACGAATTCATCGGTCTTGCGTTGATTTTCCTTGGTTGCGTCGGCGGCCTGGGCCGGATTCGCTGCCCCCGGCTTGCCGTTCGGATCCTGGGCGTGAACGTCGCCGCTCTGGGCAAGGGCGCTTCCCATGCCGATCAGGAGGGCGAGCCCGGAGATGGCGAGGTGGCGCATGAGCGCATGTTGAAGCTGAAGCACCCTACGACGCATAAATTCCCCGATATGTTGCCTGCCCGCGGTCAGCTCTGACACGCCGGTTTGATGCCGTTCAAATAGGTCCCCAATACGGCGGCGACGCTATGCGATTCCCATGACGGACATTTCGGATTTTGTCCAGCAAAGTCACAACTTTATCGCGCTGTGGTAAAGCCGCCAGGCGTGGAGCCCGTCGATTAAGGATATCCTGCTCTTGGCAGATGGCTGATGACGGGCTAATCGACGACCTCCGCCCGGAGGATGGAACCGATTTCTTTTCGCACGCCACTGGCGCTTCTCCTGATATCTCTCTGCGCGATCGCAGCGACGTGGTGGTGGCTGGCCACGCCCGTCGCGCTGGCGCGCGCGCCGATCGATCCCAACGCCAAACTCCAATGCGTGTCCTATGCGCCGTTCCGCGGCGAGCAGACGCCGCTGCAGTCGACCGCGCGAATTCCTGCGGAACAGATCGCCCAGGATCTGGCGCAGCTCGCCAAAATTTCCGATTGCGTCCGGACTTATTCGATCGAAAACGGCCTCGATCAGGTTCCGGCGCTGGCCGCGAAAGCGGGGCTGAAAGTCATCCAGGGAATATGGCTCGGCAGCAATCGCCTGAAGAACTCCGCGCAGATTTCGACCGTGGTCGGCCTGACCAAGGCCTACCCGGATGTCATCACCTCCGTCGTCGTCGGCAACGAGGTTCTGCTCCGCGGCGAGATGACCGCGTCCGACCTTGCCGCCACCATCCGTTCGGTCAAATCGCAGGTCGCCGTTCCCGTCACCTACGCCGATGTGTGGGAATTTTGGCTCCGTAACCGGGACATCTATGACGCCGTCGATTTTGTCACGATCCACATCCTGCCTTATTGGGAAGACTTTCCAATCCGCGCAAAATATGCCGCAGCCCATGTCGATGCCATCCGCATGCGAATGGCGATGGCATTCCCGGGCAAGGAAATCCTGATCGGCGAAACCGGTTGGCCGAGCGTGGGACGGATGCGCGCGGGCGCGCTGCCGTCGCGTACCAACCAGGCGCGGGTGGTCTCCGAAATCCTCAATTTGGCGAAACAGGAGCACTTTCGCGTTAACCTGATCGAAGCCTATGACCAGCCCTGGAAACGCCAGCTCGAGGGCACCGCCGGCGGTTATTGGGGCTTGTTTGATTCGGTGCAGCGCGCCCTGAAATACCCGCCCGGCGAAGCCGTCAGCAATTTTCCGTCCTGGAAGCTGCAGATGGCCTGCGGCATGGCATTGAGCGTCCTGATCTTTGGCTCGGCGTGGCTGGCGCTTCGGCGGCGGCCCTGGACGCCGCGCCTGGCATCCTGGTTCGCGGTCGGAATTTCCGCAACCACGGCCGGAATTCTGTTGGGCGTCGCCTCCGACAAGGTGTTCTATGAGAGCTATGGCTTCGGCGGCTGGCTGGCGTGGGGCAGCCTGCTGGCCGCCGCCATCGTCTCGCCGCTGCTTTGCGCCAACGCATTGATGTCGGGGCGCTCGCTGCCGACTTTCCTGGAATTGCTGGGTCCCCGCGATGGCCGAACCGGATCGGTCCTGACCATCATCCTGGGAGCCGCGCTGCTGGTGACCACCCTGATCGGCACCCAAACCGCGCTCGGCTTCGTGTTCGACCCGCGCTACCGCGATTTTCCGTTTGCCGCGCTGACCATGGCGGTGGTGCCGTTCGCGCTCCTGATGCTGCTCAACCGCCCGCAGCAGGGCGCGCGGCCGGTCGCCGAGACGGTGTTCTCCGGTGTGATGGCGGTGGCGGTCGTCTACACCGCGTTCAACGAGGGCACGGAGAACTGGCAGTCGTTGTGGACCTGCGCGATGTATTTCCTGCTCGCCGTCACGCTGTGGCGGGCGCGGGGCGTGCAAATCCCAAAATGAGCAGGCCGATCGCCAGTCCCGACAGGCCGATATTGTAGAGCACAATGCCAAATCCAGCCGCAATCAGCCCGCCGGTCAGTAAAACGATCGACGGCCGGATCACGTGCAGGATTGCGATGACGAGCGCCACCACGCCAAACACCGAATTGCGAAAAAGATAGGTCGCCAGCGAGCGGGTCTTGCACAACATCGTCTGCAAGCCGGCATCGCAGGCCAGCGATGTCTGCGAGAACTCGATGGCGAGATAGCGCACATAGATGGCGTAGCCGACTGTGACAAAGCCGACAATCAACAGCCATTGCACTTGATAGGGGGTCAGCCGGAACGGAGTTTTCCTCATCGGACTATTATGACGGGGAACGCGCGGCAGGACAACCCGCCGGCTTGCGAATTCGTCGAAGTCAAAACGCGAGAATCCGGTGTCAAAGCATTGCAATCATTGATCTAGAGCCTTTTCCGTTTCGATTGAATCGGCACGGAGGCTCTACTCCTTTATTTGACGCCTTTTCTTCACGCGAACCGGTTTCCACTTCGCTCGAAAACGCTCCAGTCTCGTCATCTGCTGAAGAATGACGACAGCGTCGTGGGTTGCGGCTTGGGCGGCTCTACGGTCATCACCCGCTTGGCACTGCTGCGCCGGCGCACGGCGGGCCGGACCGGAGCGGGCCTGGCGGAAGCCTCCGGCTCATCGTCCTTCAGCGCAAGCTGCTGACCGTCGAACACCGTGGTCTCGCAGGTGGCCCGTTTGCCTTCCAGCATGGCGGCACAGATTTTCGCCGCCGCGGCGGCGTCGCTGAGGGGCCCCGCGACCAGCCTCAGTTGCATGCCGACCCCGTTGTTGCCCTCTTTCACCACGATGATCGGGTGTAAAGCGGCCAGCGCCGCATTCGATTTCGACTTGAGCAAGCCCCGCCACAGCGCCCGCAAGCCGCCGACCGAATTCGCGGTTCCGACATCGACCGCAAATTCGGTTCGCTGCACCGTGGATACCCCCGGTGTGGCATCCGCCTTGGCGTCGTCCGACGACGTCGTCGCGGCGACCACCTCCGGGTCGGACGCCGCTGCGGCGGTATCCGGCGGTGTGTCGGGAGCGAGGAGTTTTCCGGCCGCCGCGTCGGGCGGAGCCATGATCGATTTTGCAGGCATCAGCGGCGTTGCCGGCGTCGCTGCCGGCGCGTTTGACGCCATTGGCCTCGTGGGCGGCGTTGCGGTCACCGAAGCCGGCTCCGAGGCCGCCGCAACGGGAGGCGGTTTGTCCGGCATGGCCGCGTCGTTTGCCGCTGCCACTGTTGCGACCGGTGCCACCGCCGGAACAGCGCTTTTGGCCACCGGCGGTTCGGCCTTTGCGGGGGATGCCGGCCATAGAGAGCCCGGCGCGGAAGAAGCGGCCGAGGCTGATGTGGCCGGCGAGGGCGGGCTCGCTGAGGTCGTGGTCGAGGGGGCTACCGGCGAGGCGGGCAGTGCCGAGGACGACACTGGCGCGGAAGGCGCTATCGAGGAAGCCACTGTCGAGGAAGGCTGGGGAGTGGCCTGCGGCGAACCCGCGGCAGCATTTTGCCGTGTGATTGAGCCGGTCATCGAATCCAGCCCCTGTTCCAGGACGGTGATGCGCGAGTACAGCCGGTCGCGATCGCCGTTCAGGGTATCGATGGCGGAGGCCAGCCGTCGTGTCTCGTGCTGGCTTTCCTTTGCGATCGACTGGATTTGCTGCGACTGCCGCGCCAGATCGGCGTTGGCGATCTGCTCGCGCCGCAATCCGATCGAGGACTGATGGGCCAGCACCGCCACGATGACAGCGCCGACCGCGCCCGCGCCCCACGATCCGAGCCGCCAGAGCGATCGCCGGTCGAATTGATCCTCCTCGGCCAAAAATCCGGTCAACAGACCTCCGGCATCTTCGATCTCGAAGCTGCGGGCCAGATTGTCGGAATCCCTCGCCATGCGACTTTTCGGCCCTCCCGAGCCCCGCCGAATCACGCGACAAACATTAACAGGAAATGCGCCTGCATCCTCAAATCCGCGCCCGGACGGCAACCGGGTTTCCACTCCGGCTCAAACACTTTATGACGGCGGCGGCGCAAACCGGGTTTAAGGATAGGGATGACCGGCAGAACCAGCCTTACGATTGTGCTCGCGGCCGGCGAGGGGACGCGCATGCGCTCCTCCTTGCCAAAGGTCCTGCATCCGGTGGCGGGCCAGCCATTGCTGGCGCATGTGCTTGGTGCCGTCCCAGAGGGAGCCGGCGCTGCGACGGCCGTGGTCATCGGCCCGAACCACGAGGCTGTGGCCGCGGAGGCGAGGCGGCTGCGTCCCGACGCTGCGACATTCATCCAGCGCGAGCGTCTCGGCACCGCGCATGCGGTGCTGGCGGCGCGCGAGGCGATTGCGCGCGGCGCCGATGACCTGCTGGTCGTGTTCGGCGATACGCCGCTGATCTCGGCTGCGACATTCGAGCGCCTGCGCGCGCCGTTGAAAAAAGGCGCAGCCCTCGCGGTGCTGGGCTTTCGCGCCGCCGATCCCACCGGCTACGGCCGGCTCGTGGTCGAACTCGACCGGCTGGTCGCCATCCGCGAGCATGCCGACGCCAGTCAAGCGGAACGCGCGATCACGCTTTGCAACGCCGGCGTGATGGCGTTCGATGGCCGCAGGGCGCTGGAAATCATCGAAAAGATCGGTCATGCCAACGCCAAGGGTGAGTATTATCTGACCGACGCGGTAACTGTCGTTCGAGATTTGGGATTGGAGGCCGTCGTGATCGAAACCAGCGAGGACGAAGTGCGCGGCATCAACACCAAGGCCCAGCTCGCCGAAGCCGAGCAGGTCATGCAGGCCCGCTTGCGCAAGTCAGCGCTCGACGCCGGCGTCACCATGATCGCGCCGGAGACGGTTTACCTCGCCGCCGACACCACGTTCGGCAACGATGTCACGATCGAGCCGTTTGTGGTGATCGGACCTGGTGTGTCGATCGCCGACGGCGCGGTGATCCATGCGTTTTCCCACATCGTGCAGGCGTCGATCGGCAGAGGCGCTTCCGTCGGTCCCTATGCGCGGTTGCGGCCCGGCACCTCGCTGGGCGAGGGCGTCCGAATCGGCAATTTCGTCGAAACCAAAGCCGCGACGCTGGAAGCCGGCGCCAAGGTCAACCATCTCTCCTACATCGGCGACGCTGATGTCGGCGAGGGCGCCAACATCGGCGCCGGCACCATCACCTGCAATTATGACGGTTTCGACAAGCACCGCACCACGATCGGGGCGGGCGCCTTCGTCGGCTCGAATTCGTCGCTGGTGGCGCCGGTGAAAATCGGCAACCGCGCCTATGTCGGTTCGGGTTCGGTGATCACCAAAGACGTGCCCGACGATGCGCTGGCCGTCGAGCGCAGCCCGCAGACCATCCGCGACGGCGGCGCGGCGCGATACCGCGAGATGAAGACCCGCGACAAGAAGCCGAAGGGCTGACCGAACATGTTAAGCTTTCGGCTTAACGCTGTCTCAATCGGCAATAATTATTGAGTATCTGGACGGCTGCAATTCTCGTTAAGAGATGCTGGCGCGGTTTTGGCGATTTTTCGTCGATTTGGAGATATTGATCCGCATGTGCGGTATTGTCGGCATTCTGGGACGTGGTCCGGTCGCGGAGCAATTGGTCGATTCGCTCAAGCGGCTGGAATATCGCGGTTACGATTCCGCGGGCGTCGCCACGCTGGAAGGCGACCATCTCGATCGGCGCCGCGCCGAAGGCAAGCTTAGGAATCTCGAAGCGCGATTGAGGGCCGAACCGCTTGCGGGCCATAGCGGCATTGGACACACCCGCTGGGCCACCCACGGCAAGCCGAACGAAAACAACGCCCATCCGCATGCGACCGACAATGTCGCCGTGGTTCACAACGGCATCATCGAGAATTTTCGCGAATTGCGGCAGATGCTGGAAAAGCAGGGCGCGCAATTCACCAGCGAGACCGACACCGAAACCGTCGCACATCTGGTCAATTCCTACATCCTCAAGGGCGCCTCGCCGCAGGAGGCGGTGAAAGCGTCGCTGCCGCAGTTGCGTGGCGCATTTGCGCTGGCGTTCCTGTTCAAGGGCCACAACGATTTGATGATCGGCGCCCGCAAGGGTTCGCCGCTGGCGATCGGTCATGGCGACGGCGAGATGTATCTCGGTTCGGATGCGATCGCGCTGGCGCCGTTCACCGATACCATCAGCTATCTCGAGGACGGCGACTGGGTGGTCCTGACCCGCGAAGTCGGCGTGATCTATGACGAGCACGGCGCGGTGGTGAATCGCGAGGTGCTGAAATCCGGCGCGTCGTCGTTTCTGGTCGACAAGGCCAATTATCGCCACTTCATGGCCAAGGAAATTCACGAGCAGCCCGAGGTGGTCGGCCATACGCTGGCGCGTTATGTCGACATGGCAACCGAGCGGGTGGCGCTGCCGACCAAACTGCCGTTCGATTTCAGGGATATCCAGCGGATTTCGATCGTTGCCTGCGGCACCGCGAGCTATGCCGGTTACGTCGCCAAATACTGGTTCGAGCGGCTGGGCCGGGTGCCGGTCGAAATCGATGTGGCTTCCGAATTCCGTTATCGCGAAGCGCCGTTGCGCAAGGGCGATCTGGCCATCTTCATTTCGCAATCCGGCGAGACCGCCGATACGCTGGCCGCGTTGCGCTACGCGAAGTCGCAAGGGGTGCATACACTCTCGGTGGTCAACGTGCCGACCTCGACCATCGCGCGCGAAAGCGAGACCGTGCTGCCGACGCTGGCCGGGCCGGAAATCGGCGTCGCCTCGACCAAGGCGTTCACCTGCCAGTTGATGGTGCTGGCCGCGATGGCGGTCGCCGCCGGCAAGGCGCGCGGCGAATTGTCCGAGGCCGATGAGGCCAAGCTGGTGCATGGCCTCGTTGAAATTCCGCGTTTGATGTCGGCAGCGCTCGCTACCGAGCCGCAGATCGAAAAGCTCGCGCGCGAGATTTCGAAATCCAAGGACGTGCTCTATCTCGGCCGCGGCACCAGCTATCCGCTGGCGCTGGAAGGCGCACTGAAGCTGAAGGAAATTTCCTACATCCACGCCGAGGGCTACGCCGCCGGCGAACTCAAGCACGGCCCGATCGCGCTGATCGACGAGAACATGCCGGTGGTGGTGATCGCACCGTTCGATCGGGTGTTCGAGAAGACCGTCTCCAACATGCAGGAAGTCGCCGCCCGCGGCGGCAATATCATTCTGATGACCGATGCCAGGGGTGCCCGGGAAGCCACCATCGAGTCGCTGGTGACCATCGTGCTGCCCGACATGGCCGCGACCTTTGCGCCCATGGTCTATGCCATTCCGGTGCAGCTGCTGGCCTATCACACCGCCGTCGTGATGGGCACCGACGTCGACCAGCCGCGCAACCTCGCCAAATCGGTGACGGTGGAGTAGGCAGCAAGCCCCGGTCTGCTGTCGCCGGGGGGGCTTCAAAAGTCTGTTAGGATGGCTTACCTGCCATGCGACGACCGCGCCTTCGATTGACCCTGGAACCCTGATGACCCCCGACGATCTGCCCCCGATCCTGCCACCGGCGGAGCCTCACCCGGCTGCTCCGTGGGGCATTACGGCCCGGCTTCGAAACTACTTTCTGACCGGATTGATCGTCGCCGGCCCGGTCGCGATCACCTTCTATCTCACCTGGTGGTTTGTGACCTGGGCCGACGGGCTGGTGCGGCCGTTCGTTCCCATTGCCTACCGGCCGGAAACCTATCTGCCGTTCGGACTGCCGGGTTCCGGGCTCGTCGTCGCCGTGGTCGCGCTGACGCTATTGGGCTTTCTCACCCACAATTTGATCGGGCGGACGCTGGTCGATCTCGGCGAGAGGCTGCTCGGACGGATGCCGGTGGTGCGGGCGGTCTATCGCGGCCTCAAACAGGTTTTCGAGACGCTGTTCTCCGGCTCCGGATCGAGCTTTCGGCGGGTCGGCCTGGTCGAATTTCCCTCACCCGGCATGTGGTCGATCGTGTTGATCTCGCAGGCGCCGAGCGTGGAGATCGCCGATAAGCTTCCCGGCCGGGAGGAGCACGTTTCGGTTTTCCTGCCCTGTGCGCCGAACCCGACCACGGGGTTCTTTTTCTATGTGCCCAAGAGCAAGATCATCGAAATCGAGATGAGCACCGAAAACGCCGCCACCCTGATCATGTCCGCCGGCGTGGTGCAGCCCGGCTCCGATCCGCAGAAGAAGATCGCCGCGCTCGCCGAAACCGCCAAAGCCGCGCGGCTGGCGAATGCCTCACCGCTGCAACCGGCGCCGGCCAAGGTGGAGTGAGTTGGTCTTCACTCCAGAACCCTCGTCATTGCGAGGAGCGCAGCGACGAAGCAATCCACGCTTTCTTTGCGGCATGGATTGCTTCGCTTCGCTCGCAATGACGGAGAGAGGTCTTGACCAATCTTAGGCTAACGAATCGTAGAGGTCCTTCCACTCGGGATTTAAACCTTCGACCAAAGCGATTTTCTTCGCGCGGCTACCGGCCTTGATTTGCTTTTCCCGTGCGATCGCCTCGATCATGGTCTCGTGCAATTCATACCAGACCAGAATCTTGCAGCCGTACTTTGCGGAAAAACCCTCCACCAAACCCTCTCGGTGTTCAAAGGCGCGTTTCGGCAGATTGGATGTAACGCCTGTGTAGAGCGTCCCATAACGTTTGCTTGCCATGATATAGACGCAGGGTTGTTTCATGCGCTGTTCTCTCAGTTATTCGTCATTGCGAGGAGCGCAGCGACGAAGCAATCCACGCTTTCTTTGCGGCATGGATTGCTTCGCTGCGCTCGCAATGACGGGTAGATTGCGACATGCTATCGAACCACGTTAGCCCGTCACAGCAATCAGCGCTCACCCGGCCCCGATCAGCGGCAGCGCTTCGTCGCGTTCGAACAGATAGAGCAGGGCGCGCAGCGCCTCGCCGCGCGCACCCGTCAGCTTCGGATTGTCCTTCATGACGCGCAGCGCTTCGTCGCGCGCTTGCGTGATCAGCTGGGCGTGGACGTCGGTGCGGGCGATGCGATAGCCGGGCAGCCCGCTTTGTCTCACACCCAGCACGTCGCCTTCGCCGCGCAGCTTCAGATCCTCTTCCGCGATCCGGAAACCGTCGGTGGTTTCCCGGATCACCTTCAGCCGCGCCGTCGACATCTCGCTGAGCGGCTCCTTGTAGAGCAATAGACAGGTCGAGGCTTCGGAGCCGCGGCCGATGCGGCCGCGCAACTGGTGCAATTGTGCGAGCCCAAAGCGTTCGGCATTCTCGATCACCATGATGGTGGCAGCCGGAACATCGACCCCGACCTCGACCACGGTGGTTGCCACCAACAGGCCGATCTCGCCCGCGGCGAACTGCGCCATCACGCGATCCTTCTCAGGTGCCGCGCATCTTGCCGTGCACCAGACCGACGCGATCGCCGAAACGTTTTTGCAGGCTTTCAAAGCGCTCGGTCGCATTGGTGAGATGCTCGATGCCTTCGGCTTCGGACTCCTCGACCAGCGGGCAGATCCAGTAGACACGTTTGCCGGCATCGAGCGCGCGGCCGATGCCGTCGACGACTTCGCCGAGACGGCTCGCGGGCAATGCGCGGGTGTCGATCGGCTGGCGCCCGGCAGGCTTTTCGCGCAATTCCGAGACGTCCATGTCGCCGAAGTAAGTCAGCACCAGCGTGCGCGGAATCGGCGTCGCGCTCAGCACCAGCACGTCGACCGCGGCACCCTTGGCGGTCAGTGCCAGACGCTCGCGCACGCCGAAGCGGTGTTGTTCATCGACCACCGCCAGCGCCAGCGCCCTGAACGCCACGTCGTCCTGGATCAGCGCGTGGGTGCCGACCAGCAGATCGATCTCGCCGGCCGCAAGCCGCGCCAGAAGTTCGCGCCGCTCCTTGCCCTTCTCGCGGCCGGTGAGGATGGCTACCCGAAGCCCGGCGCGCTCGGCCAGCGGCGTGATGGTCTTGATGTGCTGGCGCGCCAGGATTTCGGTCGGCGCCATCAGCGCCGCCTGCTTGCCGACCTCGGCGACGGCGGCGGCCGCCAGCAGCGCCACCACGGTCTTGCCCGATCCGACGTCGCCCTGCAGCAGCCGCAGCATCCGGACCGGCTGGCGCAGATCGTCCGCAATCGCGGCGGAGGCCTGTTGCTGCGAGGCGGTCAGCGAATAGGGCAGCGCGTCGATGATCTTGCGGCGCAGATCGCCGTCACCGGCATGGCGGTCGCCGGCCGGACGCCGCAATTGCGCGCGCACCAGCGCCAGCGCCAATTGACCGGCCAGCAATTCGTCGAAGGCGAGCCGCGACCAGAACGGACCATCGGGCAGGATATCCGTCAGCTCGACCGGCATGTGGACGCGGTTCAGCGCTTCGGCGATGTCAGGAAACTTGCAGCGGCGGATCACTTCCGGGCTGATCCATTCCGGCAAGCCTGGAAGCTTTTGCAGCGCCTGCGCCATCGCGCGGCGCAATGAGCCCAGCGCCAGCCCCTCGGTCAGTGGATAGACCGGATCGATGCCAGAGAGCTTTGCAAAACCGGCTTCGTCGACGACGCGGTCCGGATGGGTGATCTGCAGGGTGCCGTCATACATCTGCGCGGTCCCGGAGACGTAACGCTTGGAGCCGACCGGAAGCAGTTTCTCGACATAGCCCGGCTGGGCGCGGAAATAAGTCAGCACCACGTCGCCGGTGTCGTCGCTGGCATAGACCAGATGCGGCGCGCGCGCGTTACGCGCCGGTGTCGGGCGATGGCGGTCGACCGTTACCTCCAGCGTCACCACGGTCCCCGGAACCACATCGCGGATTTTAGGCCGCGCCCGGCGATCGATCACGCTCGCCGGCAGATGCAGCAACAGATCGACCAGCCGTGGCGTCTCGTCGCGGCCGAGCAGATAGCGAAACAGTTTGTCCTGCTTCGGCCCGACGCCGGCAAGGCTGGTGACCGGCGCAAACAAGGGATTGAGCAGAGCAGGGCGCATCGGGAAACCTAAGGCCGTTTCCGCTCCTCATGCCCGGCTTTGTGCCGCGCATCCACGGATTTTTGTGCCGCAAACGGGTTAGTTAGCCGTGGCGTCGTCAGTTGGGCCGCGCGCAGGACCCTGCGTCGCTTTCGTTCACTCGACAAGCCTGTTTGCCGGAACTACCATCGCGGCGATTTGTTGAGACGGTTCAACGTGATTTGCCCCCCTGTCCAGCCCTCTTCGCAAAAATATTCTGATTCCATTCTGACCCAAATCACCTCAATAACTTCCGCCGTCTCGTCCCACACAAGGGGCGTATCGCGATCGTCACGGACGCGGGGCGGGATGCGGTGGACGCGGGCGGCGCTTTGACGAGGGCGCTCATCTGCGGACGGCGAAGTCGTGTGGTCCTGACGCCTCGATGGTTGGCGTCAAGTCGGCGGAGTTATCCGTTGGCGATGGTGACAACAAAGCCCGATCACCAAGGAGAGCGCGAAGGAAACCGTTAAAACCATTGCGTGCGGGAATGCCGGGTGTTCCGGTGCGACCGTGGTGACTAACGCGCGTGCTTTCTACACTACACACGCGGCTGCGGGTGCAACGGGCACCCGGCATTCCCCGCTCCCTCTTGGGGGCGAGAGGTTCTTGCACAACTCGGGCGCTTGATGCCGCGAGATCGCAAAATCGCGCCTGGATTTGCTGTCATTGCGAGCGAAGCGAAGCAATCCACTCTTGCTTTCGTGTTGCGGCATGGATTGCTTCGCTTCGCTCGCAATGACGGTTCCGGTCCGATCCACCTTGGCCAGAATTTACATCGGAAATACTACTGACATTCGCCATCCCGAACGCTATATCAACCCCGCCCGGCACGTCCGGGCTTTTGGCGTTCGAACAGGAATCGACATGACGGGATCGACACGATCAAGCGACGGCCTGGATGACCGGCGCAAGCGGTTGTTGTTTCACTGCTGGCATCGCGGCACCCGCGAAATGGATCTTATCCTCGGCCGGTTTGCCGATGCCGAGATCGCCACACTTTCCGACGACGAACTCGCTCAGTTGGAGCATCTGATCGAGATGCCCGATCCCGATCTCTATGCCGCATTGACCGGCAACGTTGCGCTGGCACCGGAATACACGAGCCGCCTGTTCGACCGCATCCAATCGTTTCGCGTGGCGGATCACGACGCATGAAGCCGCCCGTCCAATCGCCCGCGCAAATGCTCGCGCCCGGCCGCGCGCTGACCTTTGCCAATGTCGCCGAGGGCGCCGAAGGCCTGGTGATTTCGGACCTGGCGCGTGCGGTGGCGGCGCGGCCGAAGCCGCCGGCGGTCAGCCTCGCCGTGGTTTGCCGCGACGGCCCGCGCATGCAGCAACTGGCGCGGGCGCTGGAATTCTTCGCAGCCGATTTGCCGGTGCTGCAGTTTCCGGCCTGGGACTGCCAGCCCTATGACCGGGTGTCGCCGCATGGCGGCGTGCTGGCGCAGCGGCTGACCACGCTGGCGCGGCTGTCGCGCCTTCAGGGCAGCGCAAAGCCATTGATCGTCCTGACCACCGTCAACGCCATCGTGCAGCGGGTGCCGGCGCGCGAACTCATTGCCGCGCAGGCGCTCTCGGTAGCACCGGGGCATGTCGTGCCGATGAACTCGATCGTGTCGTGGCTGGAGCACAACGGCTACAACCGCTCCTCGACGGTGCGCGAGCCCGGCGAATACGCGGTCCGCGGCGGCATTCTCGATCTGTTTCCGGCCGGGCTCGATCAACCCGTGCGTTTCGATTTTTTCGGCGATGCGCTGGAGTCGATCCGCAGCTTCGACGCCGAAACCCAGCGCACGCTGCTCGACATGCGCGCGCTCGATCTGGTGCCGATTTCGGAATTTCAACTGGTCACCGAGACCATCAAGCGCTTTCGGATGGGCTATGTCGCAGCGTTCGGCGCTCCCCAGCGGGACGATCTGCTGTATGAGGCGGTCAGCGAAGGCCGCCGCCATCCCGGCATGGAGCATTGGCTGCCGCTGTTTAACGAGCGGATGGATACGCTGTTCGACTATCTCGATGACGCGCCAATTGCGATCGAGCCGCAGAGCGAGGATGCCGCGAGGGAGCGCTTCAAGCAGATCGCCGATTATTACGAGGCGCGGCGCGAGGCGATGGAGCATCCGGGCGGCGGCGCGATCTACCAGCCGTTGCCGCCGGATCGGCTGTATCTGACCGAAACCGAATGGACCAAACATCTCGATGATGCCGCGCTGGCGCGGCTCACCCCGTTTGCGGTGCCCGAGGGCAGCGCCGGCGTGGTCGATGCCGGCGCGCGGGCCGGGCGCAACTTCACGCCGGAGCGGGCGGACACGTCCGTGAACGTGTTTGAAGCCGTCGTCGCCCATGTCGGAGCCCTGCAGGCCCAGCGCAAGAAGGTGGTGATCGCGCTGTGGAGCGAGGGCTCGCGCGATCGCATGGGCAGCATGTTGAGGGACCACAAGCTGCTCAATCTCACCAGCGTCAACTCCTGGCGCACGGTGCAGGCGACGCCGCGCAACGAGGCGATGCTGGCGGTGGTCGGCATGGAATCCGGTTTCGAGACCGAGCATGTCGCCGTCATCAGCGAGCAGGACATTCTCGGCGACCGCCTGGTGCGGCCGCGCAAGGCGAGCCGCAAGCTCGACAATTTCATCTCCGAGGTCACGAGCCTGGCGAGCGGCGACCTCGTGGTGCATGTCGAGCACGGCATCGGCCGTTTCGTCGGCTTGCAGACGCTTGAGGTCGCCGGCGCGCCGCATGACTGCCTGGAATTGCATTATGCGGCCGACACCAAGCTGTTCCTGCCGGTGGAGAACATCGAACTGCTATCGCGCTATGGTTCCGACCACGCCAATGTCGAGCTGGATCGCCTGGGCGGCAGCGGCTGGCAGGCGCGCAAGGCCAAGCTCAAGAACCGTATTCGCGAGATCGCCGGCGAACTGATAAAAATCGCCGCCGAACGGCATCTGCATGAAGCGCCGAAAATGCCGGTGCAGCCTCATGTCTATGACGAGTTCTGCGCGCGGTTTCCATATGAGGAAACCGAGGACCAGCTTGGCGCGATCAATGCCACGCTGAAGGATCTCGAAACCGGCCGGCCGATGGACCGGCTGATCTGCGGCGATGTCGGATTCGGCAAGACCGAGGTGGCGCTGCGCGCGGCATTCGCGGTCGCGCTCGACGGCAAGCAGGTCGCGGTCGTGGTGCCGACGACGCTGCTGGCGCGGCAGCACGCCAAGACCTTCACCGAACGGTTTCGCGGCTTTCCGGTCAACGTCGCGCAGGCCTCGCGCCTGATCGCGCCAAAGGAACTGGCCCAGGTCAAGAAGAACCTCGCGGATGGCACCGTCGATATCGTGGTCGGCACCCATGCACTGCTGGGCAAGTCGATCAAGTTCCGGGATCTCGGCCTTCTGATCGTCGACGAAGAGCAGCATTTCGGCGTCAGCCACAAGGAGCGCCTGAAGCAGTTGCGCGCCGAAGTGCATGTGCTGACGCTGAGCGCGACACCGATCCCGCGCACGCTGCAACTGGCGCTGACGGGGGTTCGCGATCTCTCCATCATCGCGTCGCCGCCGGTCGACCGGCTGGCGGTCCGCACTTTTGTGGCGCCGCACGATCCCCTGATGATCCGCGAGGCGCTGCTGCGCGAACGCTATCGCGGCGGCCAGGCGTTCTACGTGGTGCCGCGCATCGAAGATCTCGCCGGCGTCAAGGACTTTCTCGACAAGAACGTGCCGGAGATGAAGGTCGCGGTCGCCCATGGGCAGATGCCGCCGACCGTGATCGAGGACATCATGTCGGCGTTCTATGACGGCAAGTACGATATCCTGCTTTCGACCACGATCATCGAATCCGGCCTCGACATTCCCACCGCCAATACGCTGATCGTGCATCGCGCCGACATGTTCGGGCTGGCGCAATTGTATCAGTTGCGCGGACGGGTGGGGCGCTCGAAGCTGCGGGCCTATTCGCTGTTCACGCTGCCGGCGCAGCAGAAGATCACCGCGCAGGCCGAGCGGCGGCTGAAAGTGCTGCAGTCGCTGGAAACGCTCGGCGCCGGATTCCAGCTCGCCTCGCATGACCTCGATATCCGCGGCGCCGGCAATCTGCTCGGCGAGGAGCAATCCGGGCATATCAAGGAAGTCGGCTTCGAGCTTTACCAGTCGATGCTGGAGGAGGCGATCCTCAACCTCAAGGCCGGCGTGGTCGAGCCGGCGGCGGACCGCTGGTCGCCGCAGATCACCATCGGCATGCCGGTGTTGATCCCGGAGGATTTCGTCGCCGATCTCGCGGTGCGGCTGTCGCTGTACCGGCGGCTGGCCGACCTCGACACCGACGACGAGATCGACAATTTCGCCGCCGAGTTGCGCGATCGCTTCGGCGTCTTGCCCGACGAAGTGCGCTATCTGTTCAAGATCGCGGCGATCAAGGGCTATTGCCGCCGCGCCAATATCGAAAAGGTCGATGCCGGACCGAAGGGCGTGGTGATCACGTTCCGCGACAACAAGTTCGCCCAGCCCGACCGGCTGGTCTATTTCATCCGCCAGCACGGCAAGGCCGCGAAAGTGCGGCCGGACATGAAGGTGGTGTTCTTCCAGGAATGGGAGACGCCGGAGGAACGCCTGACCGGCACCACCGAAGTGTTGCGCCAGCTCGCCAATCTCGCCGAGGATCGCAAGGCGGCCTAGATCTCGATGTCCCGAAGAGCCGGCAAATGTTATGGCGCGCAAAACGGCCGCCGGCGTCGGCGCCGACGGCCGCTTCTATTCAATCCTCAAGTGCAAGCCTTGCTTGGGGTACAAGCCTTACTTGGGGTATTTGAATTCCGGCGCTTCCTTCAGCGCTTCCTTTGTAGTGTTCATCGTCGCCCGCCACTTGTTGTCTTTGCTGTCATAGCGAACGTCGACCGAAGACGGCGATACCGCGACGTAGTGCTCGCCCATTCCGAGGAACCCGCCGACCGACAGGATCAGCGCGTCAATCTGATGGTTCCTGATGGCAAGATCGCTGATCTCGCCGATCGATTCGTCCTTCTGATTGTAGACGTTCAGGCCCTTGAGTTTCGAGCTGAACATCTCATCCTTCGACACCGTCGAGAATTTGGCGTCGGCCGGCGCAGCGCCCACTGTCTTGGAATCTTGCGCAAACGCCGGGCTTGCCAGCAAGGCAAGAGAAGCTGCAATCAGTACAGTTTTTTTCATGATAGTCCTCCAGTGCAGGATCGATGCTCTACAATGCGAGGCCGCAAAAAACGTTCCGAAGACGATTGGAAAGATTCAGGACGCGACGCGGCGGGCTTCGTCGTGAAGCCGTGCCAGCAGGGACTTCGCGGAATCGTTGGGCTGCAAGGTCGCGAGCGTCACGGCCGGCTCCGACTGCGCCTCGCGTTTGCCGTGGCTGGTATGGCGCATCACGCTGGCAAGCCGGCGTGCAATCATATGGGCGGTGCGCAAGTCGGTGTCGGCAAACGCCACGATGACGGATCCGTCATCCTGAACCGCGCCGAAATCCATTTGCCGCATCAAACGACTGAGAATCCGCGCGCCGTCAAGCTGCGCGCGCGGATGGTCTGGATCGAACGCAAAGCGAGCCATCGACAAGCCGCCGCCGCGCGACTGCGTTTGATAGACCGCGGTGGCGAGGTCGCGATCGAAGGCCGCCGAGGTGAGCAATCCGCTGCGGGCGTCGAGCAGACCGTCGGCATCGATCGATCGGAGCGTTCGGCTCAGATGCGCCTCGAGCGCATGCTGGCGGATCAGCGGCAACGCATTGGCGGCGATGTGCTCCGGGGCGCCGGTTATGAATTCGAGATTTGGCAGGTCATAGGCGGGCGTCAATCCATCGGCCGTCACCACAACAGGCAGATTGCGAAAGCGCGCGTCTTCGGTCAGTACGGTGAGGAAGGCATCCATCACCCGCCCACTGAAACCCTCGCCGAGAATGATGCCGTCGATGTCGCGCGCATTGAGATGTTTCGCGGCAGCCTCGATGCTGAGCGCGCCGACGACGCCCATCCGCTCGCCCAGCGATACGGAAAGCGCGGGATAGGCCGCGCCGCGGCCGATCAGCAGCACGGTGGCGTCGCGAACCGGATCGGTGTCCGAGAGTTGCTGTCGCTCCGTCGGGTCGTCGTCAAGCCGGCGCATCACGGTGGTATGCAATGTCCTGACGCGCAGCGCCGCGCGCAGGCGTGCCGTCAAACGATCGAAATTGTCTCCAACCTGCGAAAACGGAAGGGCATTTTCAGGCAACGCCATCCGGGGATCGATCGCGATCAGCGGAAGATAGGGTTGCCGTGCGGCGATCTGTTTCGCCAGCGGCTCGAAGCCGGGCTCGACGGTCCCGGACATCGCGACCACAATCGCGGCCGGCTGCAGCTGCTCGACGGCGTGTGGCGCGTCAGTCCAGGTGGTGTCGATGATCGGAAATATCTGGGCGTCGCCGAGAGCGGTCGCCAGCGACCGCCGCTCGGCGGTCGACACCACAATGATCGGGCCTTGCTGAGACATCCAAAACTCGGGTCGACGCGATCGGCTGAAAAGCGGGATGCTAATTTGCCGGCCTTAATGTCGCGTCAACGAAGTCGAGCGATTCAACTAAATTGAGCCAACCCTGTCGCGAAATGCCTCCACCATCAGCGGGTTAAGCCCGAGTTCCACCAGCGCTTCGCGCGCGCGGGCATTGTCCTGGGCGCGGCCGGCGAGACGGTGGCCGCTGAGCCGGTCGGGCAACGCCGTCAGCAACGCGCCCTGTCCAAGCCGCCTCGACCATTCCTGCAAGTCTTGCGACAGAAAACGGTATCCGCCGACGGCCATGATGCCCGAAGGCGGTGCCGTAATGCAGATCGCTCCGGTCGAACGGTCGAGCCGCGCGGCGTAATCGGTATCGACATGATCGCGCGGCGGCTGCGCCACCAGCGACTCGCTCGATGGCGCAACGGGTGCATAGGCCGCGGTCGCGACCATCGGTCCGCGCAGCGCCAGCGTTCCCCTTGGCGTGATCAGCGTTTCGCCGGCGATCGATGAGCCCGCGACGTCACGCGGCGCGCCGTGGGGTCCGGGCTGGATCGGTGCCGGCGCGCCATCGGCCGCGCGGCAGGCGGCGAACAATCCGGCTTCGCCGAACAGATAGACGTCGGTCAGGCTCGTGCCCGGAACCGTCCAGAGCGGGCTCGACGCAACCTGTTCCGGCGCGCGCCAAAGACCGATCACATTGCGCAATGTCGGCAGTCGCGCCGGCATATCGATCTCGGCCAATCGCAACGCCAGTTGTGCCGGCGCGACCAGCGTATCGCAGCTGTTATCGTTGATCTGTTGCTCCAGCACGTCGCCGTCGAACGGATGATGCAGCGCGAGCGTTCCGCCTGACAGCAGCCAGACCAGAAGCGATGAGGTCAGGCCGGCGAACGATGACGGCGCGAACGCCGACATC
Organism: uncultured Pseudomonadota bacterium; assembly: GCA_963727225.1. Lineage (GTDB taxonomy): Bacteria > Pseudomonadota > Alphaproteobacteria > Rhizobiales > Xanthobacteraceae > Bradyrhizobium. The sequence goes on from CAVSFN010000021.1 coordinate 314,808, forward strand.
ATTGTCGCGCCCTGCGGCACATCGCTTTCGAGGAACAGCGCGAGGCCGCCGGCGATCAGATTGAGGTGGGTGCGCGGCACCGCACGAAAACCGTCGGCGGTCACGTCGAAAGAGATCATCGCCGCCTTGCGGCCATCCTGCGCGACGGCGCGCGTGGTGGCAGGTTCGCTCGACAGGGCTTGATCGAGCGAGACCATGCCTTCGGGCAAGTCATTGCCGAAGCTGCAGACGTGGCGAATTGAGAATGCCTCGACCGCAGCGTTCATGGCGAGATCGGCATGACTGACGCCGTCGATCCTGCTCGTGGTCACGATAGCCCGCGCCCCGGTGCGATTGAGCGCGATAGTCAATTCGGCCTGCCGCCAGAGCAGGGGAAGCAGCGCCACGATCAGCCCGGCGCGGTGTGCCGCCAGGACCGTCAGCATGAATTCGACGGTGTTCGGTAGTTGAACCGCGACGACGGAATTGGCTGGCAGTCCGGCTTCGATGAAATGCGCCGACAGCGCTGCGATGGCTCGGTCGGCCTCCGCGAACGTCAGGCGTTTGGGTGGCTGGCCCGTGACGCGCGGCTTGTTGAGCGGATCGAGCAGCGCCAGTGCATCCGGTTGCCGCGCCAGGATCCGTCGGAACAGTCCATCGAGCGTCGGCGATACGTTGGTCTGGTTCACGAGATCACTTTGCAGGATCATTTCGGTTGAAGATCGGGTCTTTGCCACCAGGTTTCCGGGAGATACCCCGTCAAGGAGGTGGCTGCCGGCCGTTGTATCCGATTCCAGCGCGCGATCCATTGTTCCTGAACGTTAAACAACGGAATAGCGTAGAAGCCTGACATCAGGGTCCGGTCCAGCGCCCGGACCGCCGAGACGAAAGCGGGATGCTCGCGGGCTTCCAGCAATGCCGCGATCATGGCGTCGATGGCGGGGTCTTTGGCGCCCATATAATTTCGAGTGCCCTGGTTGTCCGCTGCCTCGCTTCCCCAATAGAATGATTGCTCGTTGCCCGGCGACAATGATTGATCCCAGCGGTTCTGGATCATGTCGAAATCGAATCCGAGCCGGCGCTGATCGAATTGAACGGCATCGACCGCGCGGACGGAGACCACGATACCTGCGCGTTTCAGATCGCGCGCATACGCCAGCGCGATCCGTTCCTGATCGCGTGTGGTTACCAGAATTTCGAAGCTGAGGGGCGCCTTGGTCGACCGCTGCCGCAGTGTCGTGCCGTCGAGATCGTAGCCGGCTGCCGACAACAACGTCAGTGCACTGCGAAGTGTCGCGCGATCACGGCCGGAACCGTCGCTGACCGGCAGCCGATAGCTGCCATCGAGAATATCCGGCGGGATATCCGAGGCGAACGGCTTTAGCAGCTCCCGCTCGCGATCATCCGCGGGTCGGCCATAGGCCGAAAGCTCGGATCCGGCGAAGAAGCCTGCGGCGCGCGCATACAGCCCAAAGAAGTAGTTGCGGTTGATCCATTCGAAATCGAACAGCAGCGTCAAGGCCTGGCGCACCCGGATATCGGAAAACACCGGCCGTCTGGTGTTGAAAACCAGGAATTCCGAAGGTCGCGGGGTCCCGATCTTGATCGCCTCGCGGATCACCTCGCCGTTGCGGGCTGCCGGAAAGTCGTATCCCTCGTGCCAGCGCAGCGGTTCGGTTTCGACGCGAAAGTCATAGAGGCCGCGCTTGAATGCCTCGAACTGGCCGTTGGCCTCGCGATAGAAGTCGAGCCTGATCTCATCGAAATTCCACAAGCCGCGGTTAAGCGGCAGGTCGCGGCCCCAATAGTCGGGATTGCGCGTCAGCGTGACGCTGGCGCCGGGTTTGACCGCGGTGACGCGGTAGGGGCCGGAACCGACCGGCGCCGTCATCGAGGTTTCTTCGAAGGTTGCGACATCGACCGCATGCTTGGGCAATATCGGCATCAGACCGAGGATCAGCGGCAGCTCGCGGTCGCCGGCGCTGCCGAAGTCGAACCGGACCGTGCGCGGGTCGGGCGCATCGGCCTTTACGACTTTGGAGTAATACTGGCGAAGGTTTGGACGGCCCTTGTCACGCAGCAAGGCCCAGGAAAACAGCACGTCCTCCGCGAGTACCGGTTGCCCGTCCGAGAACCGCGCCCTGGGGTCGAGATGGAAGGTGACATAGCTGCGGCGGTCGTCGGTCTCCAGGCTTTTGGCCAGCAGACCGTAGAGTGTGAAAGCCTCGTCATAGCCCCGCGCCATCAGGCTCTCGACCACAAACCCGCGTATTTGTTGCACGGCGAGGCCCCGGACGATCAGGGGATTGAGGCTGTCGAAAGTCCCGAGAATGCCCTGCACCAGTCGCCCGCCTTTCGGCGCCTCCGGATTGGCATAGGGCGTGTTGCTGAAATCGGCCGGCAGCGCCGGCGTTCCGTGCATGGCGATGGCGTAACTCTCTGCCGCCGAAGCCTGACGGTCATCCATCGCCATCCATGCGCTAACCGCAAGGACGCCGCAGACCAGAGCTCGAATGCGTGAGCACCTCGAAACTCGCAACTCAGCACGCCGATTTGATTCGATAATGCTCACCCCCGGAATTTATCATAGGCGACAGCATTCAGGCTCCACCGCGCGCCAAAGATATCCGTCGGCATTGATCTTTTCGTCCGCCGCTGTATGAAGGCGTGCAATTGACCAAGACGGCAGGGCCTGTCACGTATCCGCCTCAATTGGCAAGGAGACAGCCGCCCAAACGGCTAGGTGTCGGTGCCTGCAACGGTTTCGGGCGCTTCCGTTCAGAAAGGGTTTTCCGCAATGAATTTCCGTATCTTGGCGGCGTCGGCCCGGCCGCGTGGGCGGGTTTTCGCCTTGTTGGCGGCAACGGCATTGGTCGCCTCACTGGTTACGCCCGACGTCCAGGCGCAGCAGCCGGCTCCAGCAGCCCCGGCACCCGCCGCGCCGAAGGCCAAGAGCAAGGCGGCGCCGAAGCCCGCTCCGGCCGCGCCAGCACCGGCCGCCCAAGCCGCGCCACCGGCCGCAGCTCCCGCCGGCGCGCCGCCGGCTGCCGGCGGACAGCCCCCCGAACAGCAGGTTCAGCTGATCTATGCGCCGTGGACCAAATTCTGCCTGAAGGGTCAGGACGCCAACGCCAAGCAGGTTTGCTTCACCGGCAAGGATGGCCGCATCGAGTCCGGCCAACCCGTCATCGCAGCCGTTATCATCGAGCCCGAAGGCGAGACCAAGAAAATCCTGCGCGTTACGCTTCCGCTGGGCATGCAACTGGTTCACGGCACCCGCGTGATCGTCGATAGCAATCCGCCGGCACAAAGCCCCTATGTGATCTGCTTCCAGAATGGCTGCATGTCGGACTATGAGGTGACCCCGGAACTGCTCGCGAACATGAAGAAGGGGCAGAACCTGGTGGTGCAGGCGATCAATTCGAACGGCGCGCCGCTCACCTTGCCGCTGCCGCTCGCGGATTTCGCCAAGGCCTATGATGGCCCGCCGACCGATCCGAAGGTGTTCGAGGAAACCCAGAAAAAGCTGCAGGAAGAGCTGCAGAAACGCGCCGAAGAGACACGCAAGAAGCTCGAAGCCAATCCACCTGCTGGCGGCGCTGCCCCGGCCAACCCGGCTGCGAAGTAATAAAGGGTAGGCGGGCTTGTCGGCAAACAAAAGGCGCCCGATCCGAGCGCCTTTCTTGTTTGCGGAAAATCCGGCGAACCGGCTAGAGCCTCCGTTTCGATTGAATCGGAACGGAGGCTCTATTCTTTTTTTGACGCGTTTTCTTCACGCGAACAGGGATCCACTTCGCTGGAAAACGCGCTAATTCAGCGACGGATTGCGCGGGCGATAGCCGCCCGATTTGTCCTTCACGAAAATCTCCGCGACTTGCGAATGCCGGATCGGCTCGCCCAACTCGTCGGGCAACAGATTTTGCTCGGAAACGTAGGCGACATATTCCGATTCTGAATTCTCGGCGAGCAGATGATAAAACGGCTGATCCTTGTGCGGCCGGACGTCTTCGGGGATCGACAACCACCATTCCTCGGTATTGTTGAATTCCGGATCGATATCGAAGACCACGCCCCGGAACGAAAAGATCCGGTGACGGACGATCTGTCCGATCTGGAATTTGGCGGTCCGCGTTTTAATCATATATCGTCGAATAGACCATGATTGTGGCCGATGCTAGAGGTAAACTACCGAATTAACCTTTGCCGGGACGGCGGGACAGGAACTTAGCCGACCCGCAGCGTGGGTAGCCATGTCGGCGCCAGGCCTTCGCGCATGGCAATGCGGCGAAGCGGCCCGATCGCGCCGATCAGATGCAGACCCGCCGCCCGCAGCACCTGCATCGGCACGAAATCGCTCAGCAACGAGCGGTTCGCCATATCGATCACAAAAGTTCGGCTGGCGACGTCGGCGCGCCGTGCCGAATTGTAACGGTCCAGCACCTGCGGCGAGCCTGGATCTTCGCCTGATAACATCGCCTCCCGCACGATGCCGGCAATCGCGACAGCATCGCGCAACCCCATGTTCAGTCCCTGCGCACCGATCGGCGGCAGCACGTGGGCGGCTTCGCCGACCAGCGCGACGCGATGGCGGGCGAACTGTGCGGGCTGTTCGATTACAAGTGGAAACAAATGCCGTCCCGGTTCCACCGTGATGCGGCCGAGAACGGAATGCGACTGCCTTTCGGCCGCTTCCGACAATTCGCCGTCGGTCAACGCCATCAGCCGCTCAGCCTCGCCTGGTGCAGCCACCCACACCACGCTGCAGCGGTCGCCGGGCAGCGGAACAAATACGCAGGGCCCCTGCGGGGTATGAAATTCCGTAGAGATATTTCGATGCGGCCGCGAATGGCTGATGTTAAAGGTTACCGCGGCCTGATTGAGGTTACGGCGACGGACCTCGATGCCGGCGGCCTCGCGGCAAAGCGATTGCCGCCCGTCGGCACCCACCACAAGGCGTGCTGACAGCGAGCGGCCTTGCCGGGTGCGAATGGCGACCTCAGCCTCGTCGGGGTGGACCGTGTCCGCGTCATCGTCGATCCTGGACAAATTCGGAAATTCGGCCGCGCGTTGCTCCAGCGCCATCATCAGCGCGCGGTTTTCAATGTTGTAGCCGAACTGGTCGAGACCGATTTCATCGGACGAAAACTTGACCTCCGGTGCTCGGATCAGGCGGCCGGTATCGTCGACCAGGCGCATCGCCAGCAGCGCCGCAGCCTTGTCGATACAGAGCGGCCAGACGTCCAGTCGTTGCAGCAGATCGACCGAGCCGCCCAACAGCGCGGTGGTGCGATTATCGGCATAAGGCGCGCGGCGCGCGATCAGGGCCGTATTCGCGCCGGCCTGCGCCAGCGTCATCGCAGCCGCAAGTCCGGCAGGTCCGCCACCGATCACGACGACATCGTATAAAGCTGATGCATCATTCATATCGGGACAATTGACGTTCCCGGCGGCATTTTCAAGTCCATCGCACCGCCTCGATGTTCCGCTGATTTGCGCGACCGAACGTCGCAAATGCAGATGTGCAAATCGAAACAATTCCTGATAGCACTGGCGGCCAAATGGACCAGGCAAACCAGCAGGATTCCTCAACATCCCCGGCCACCCGAGCCGCTGCATTTTCCGTGCATATCTTCACCGCGATGGGCGCGGGCATCGCCCTGATTGCGCTGCTTGAGGCGGTGCGCGAGCACTGGGTTGCGATGTTCGGATGGCTCGGCGCCGCGCTGCTGATCGACGCGCTCGATGGCCCGATCGCGCGGCGGCTGGATGTCGCGCGGGTACTGCCGGACTGGTCAGGCGAAATGCTCGATCTCGTGGTCGATTTCGTGACCTACGTCTTCGTGCCGGCCTACGCGATCACTGCCAGCGGCCTGCTGCTGCCGCTGGCGGCGCCGGTGCTGGGCGCAGGTATTGTTGTCAGCGGCGCGCTTTATTTCGCCGATCGCCGGATGAAGACATCGGACAATCATTTTCGTGGATTTCCGGCGCTGTGGAATGGTGCGGCATTCTACCTGTTCCTGCTGCATTTGCCGCCGGCGGTTGCGAGTCTGGGGATTGCCATTCTGATTGTCCTGACATTTGTTCCTTTCCATGTCGTGCACCCGATACGCGTGGTCCGCCTGCGCGGGCTCACCTTGTCGTTGATAGGCCTCTGGACGGTGCTTGCATTCATTGCTCTCGCCAGTGACTTCGAGGTAAGCGGACCGGTGATCGCAGGGCTTTGTGCGATCGCAGCCTATATCGTGGGCAGTGATGCAACGATCCGGCTCGCAAGGTCGTTCAACGCATGATCGAATTGTGGACCAGCCCGGAAGCATGGGCAGCGCTATTGACTCTGACGGCGCTGGAAATCGTTCTCGGCATCGACAATGTCATCTTTCTGTCGGTGGTGGTCTCGCGGATTCCACAGCCGCAGGCGAAGCGAGCCCGGCAGATCGGCCTGGCGCTGGCGCTGGTGTTCCGCATTGCGCTGCTCAGCCTGCTGGTATGGCTGATCGGCCTCACGCAAGTCGTCGTCACTGTGAACGGTATCGCGTTTTCCTGGCGCGACATCATCCTGATCGGCGGCGGACTGTTTCTGATCGCAAAGGCGACCCACGAAATTCATGCCGAAGTCGAAGCGCGCGACCCCGCGAGCGACGACGCGCCAGGGCCCCGCGCTTTTTTCTGGGTCATTATCCAGATCATCGTCATCGACATGGTCTTCTCGCTGGATTCCATTATCACCGCGATTGGCATGGCTCAGGACCTTCAAATCATGATCGCCGCGGTCGTCATCGCTTGCCTCATCATGTATATTTCCTCCGGCCCGGTCGCGACATTCGTGGCGGAACATCCGACCACCAATATGCTGGCGCTGGCGTTTCTGGTGCTGATCGGCGTCGCGCTGGTAGCGGACGGTTTCAAATTTCATATCCCGCGCGGCTACATCTACTTCGCCATCGCGTTTTCGGCGGCGGTCGAGCTTTTCAATGTTCTGGCCAAACGCAACCGCAAAAAGCCCGTCAATTAGACGATCGGAAACGTTGCCGTCCTTGTCGAGTTGACAACGCGACCTCGATGGCTTTCGTTTGGATACAAGGGAATGCCACGAAAATGTTCAGGGAGGGCCCGAGATGACCAAGGCTGTGCGCGTGCACAAGGTAGGGGGCCCGGAAGCCCTGGTTTATGAGGCTGTGGAGGTGCCCGCGCCGGGGGCCGGCGAGGTTCGCATCCGCCAGCTTGCCGTCGGCCTGAATTTCATCGATGTGTACTATCGAACGGGCCTCTACAAGGCGCCTGAATTGCCGTTCATCGTCGGCAACGAAGCCGCCGGCGAGGTTCTGGCCGTGGGCCCGGCGTGACCAATTTTCACCCCGGCGACCGGGTCGCGTATTATTTCAATCTCGGCGGCTATGCCAGCGAGCGCAACATTCCCTGGGAGAAATTGGTCAAGCTGCCCGACCATATCACCTACGAGCAGGGCGCGGTGCTGATGCTGAAGGGGCTGACAGTCTGGTACCTTCTTCACAAGACCTTCAGGGTCGAGCCGGGGCATCGGGTCCTGATCCATGCCGCGGCCGGCGGCATCGGGTTGCTCGCCTGCCAGTGGGCGAAGGCGCTCGGCGCGCACGTCATCGGCACCGTCGGCAGCAAGGCGAAGGCCGACCTCGCGCTCGCCAACGGCTGCGATCACGTCATCCTCTACAACGACGAGGATTTCGTCGCGCGCGTCAAGCAGATCAGCCGCGGCGAGCTCTGCGATGTTGTATATGATGGCGTCGGCAAAACCACCTTTCCCGGCTCGCTGTCCTGTCTCAGGCCGCGCGGATTGTTCGTGAGTTTCGGTAACGCTTCGGGTCCGGTGCCGCCGTTCTCGATTGCCGAGCTGAACAATCACGGTTCGCTGTTTGCGACGCGTCCGAAGCTCAATGACTATGTCGGCAAGCGTTCTGAACTGCTGGAAGGCGCCGACACCTTGTTCGCGGCCGTCATCAACGGGAAACTGCACGTGCCGATCAATCACGCCTACGCGCTGAAGGATGCGGCGAAGGCGCATACCGATCTTGAGGGGCGCGCGACGACGGGCGCCGCGATCTTGCGGCCGTAAGCTCTCAGAACCCGGCCACGCTGCCGTGCAGATCGTAGGCATCGGCGCGTTCGATCTTCGCCGTGACGATCTCGCCGATGCGCAGCGGACGATGGCTGGAGACATAGACCGCGCCATCGATCTGCGGCGCGTCAGCCTTCGAACGGCCCTTCGATACGGTAGGGCCGACCTCATCGATGATGATCTGCTGCCGCGTGCCTACCTTGCGTTTCAGCCGGCGCGCGGAAATCTTTTGCTGCCGCGCCATCAGCGCATTCCAGCGCTCCTGCTTGACGTCCTCAGGCACCGCATCGCCGAACGCATTCGACGGCGCTCCCGCGACCGGCTCATACTTGAAGCAGCCGACCCGATCGATCTCGGCCTGTTCGAGCCAGTCGAGCAGGTAGGCGAAATCGGAATCGGTCTCGCCGGGAAAACCGACGATGAACGTCGAGCGCAGGGTCAGGTCGGGGCATTCCTCGCGCCATCGCTTGATTCGTCCCAACGTCTTGTCCTGCGCGGCCGGGCGTTTCATGGCCTTGAGGATCTCCGGGCTGGCGTGCTGAAAGGGAATATCGAGATAGGGCAGGATTTTGCCCTCCGTCATCAAACCGATGACGTCATCGACATGCGGGTAGGGGTAGACATATTGCAGGCGCACCCAGGCGCCGAATTCGCCGAGCTCTTGGGCGAGGTCGAAGAACTTCGCGCGGACCTCGCGATCTTTCCAGGGGCTCGCAGCGTATTTCAGATCGACGCCATAGGCCGAAGTATCCTGCGAAATGACCAGTAATTCCCTGACGCCGGCGCTGACCAGCTTTTCCGCCTCACGCAACACATCGTTGGCGGGACGCGACACCAGGTCGCCGCGCAGCTTCGGGATGATACAGAAGCTGCAGCGGTTGTTGCAGCCTTCGGAAATCTTCAGATAGGCATAATGCCGCGGGGTCAGCTTGATGCCTTGCGGCGGCACCAGATCGAGGTGCGGATTGTGAACCGGCGGCAGCGCGCGATGCACTGCGTCGAGCACGCTTTCATATTGCTGCGGTCCCGTGATCGACAGCACGCCGGGATAGGCCGCCTCGATCTGCTCGGGTTCGGCCCCCATGCAGCCCGTCACAATCACCTTGCCATTCGCGGCCATCGCTTCGCCGATCGCACCGAGCGATTCCTGCTTGGCACTGTCGAGAAAGCCGCAGGTATTGACGATGACGAGGTCGGCGCCATCGTGCTTGCGCGCCAGTTCATAGCCTTCCGCGCGCAGCCGTGTGATGATGCGCTCGGAATCCACCAGCGCCTTGGGGCATCCCAGCGAAACAAAGCTGACTTTGGGCGCGGCGGCCTGCTGCATGTTCGATCTGTCTCGTGTTCCGGCATTTGCATCCCATTGCGGCAGGCTCTTTGAGAATGTTAGAGCCGGGACACGACCAGTTGATCGGCAGGAGCTAATCCCAATTGCTCATAATTACAAGGCTTTGAGCCGGCTTGCAGCGTGCTATGGATGTTTGGCAGGAATCCGAGTGATCGATGGGCGCCGAGTCGTCTCCTAAAATCGTCATTGTCGACGAAAGCCCGATCCGTGCCGCGATCCTTGAGGAAGGATTGCGGGAAGCCGGTTTTACCGGTGTGGTCCACATCAGCGAAATGCAGAGTTTGCTGGCGCGGATCTACGCGCTCGATCCCGACGTCATTCTGATCGATCTGGAGAACCCCAGCCGCGACATTCTGGAGCAGATGTTCCAGGTCAGCCGTGCGGTACGCCGGCCGATCGCGATGTTCGTCGATCAGAGCGATGCGGCCTCGATTCAGGCCTCGGTCGATGCCGGCGTCTCGGCCTATATCGTCGATGGATTGAAGAAGGAACGTATCAAGCCGATCCTCGACCTCTGCATCTCGCGGTTCAACGCGTTCTCCAAGCTTCAGGATGAACTCGATCGCGCCAAATCCGCGCTTGAAGACCGCAAGGTGATCGATCGCGCCAAGGGAATTCTCATGAAGCTGAAGGGCCTGACGGAAGAGGAGGCCTATGTCCTGCTGCGATCCACCGCGATGCGCGAGAAAAAGAAGATCGGCGAGATCGCACAGTCGATCCTGACCGCATCGGAGTTGCTGAAATGACCAGATCCCTTCACATCGGCTTCATCCCGCTGATCGATGCCGCGGTTCTGATCGTTGCGGTCGATAAAGGATTTGCCGCGGCCGAAGGGCTGGACGTCACGTTGGTGCGTGAAGTGTCGTGGTCGAATGTCCGCGACAAGCTCAATATCGGCCTGTTCGACGCCGCGCATCTGCTGGCGCCGGTCGCGATCGCCTCCAGTCTCGGGCTCGGGCATGTCAAGGTGCCGATCGTGGCGCCCTTCAATCTCGGCCTCAATGGCAACGCGATCACCGTCTCGCCGGCGCTGCACGCGGCGATCATGAGCGAAATCGACGGCGACCCGTTCGACCCGATGGCGACGGCTCTGGCGCTGTCGCGCGTCGTCGCCGCGCGGCGCAAGAATGGCGCCGAGCCGCTGACCTTCGGAATGACATTTCCGTTTTCCACCCATAATTATCAGTTGCGCTTCTGGATGGCCGCCGCAGGGGTGGACCCCGACGAGGACGTTCGTCTGGTGGTGCTGCCGCCGCCATACATGGTGGATAGTCTGGCCAATGGCCAGGTCGATGCGTTCTGCGTCGGCGCGCCCTGGAATTCGATCGCGGTCGATCGAGGCGTCGGGTTCATCCTGCATTTCGTCTCGGATATCCTGGTGCGCGCGGCCGAAAAGGTACTCGCGGTCAGGCAAAGCTGGTCGGAGAAGAATCCAGACGTACTTGCCGCGCTGATCCGCGCCGCCTTTCGCGCGACCGAATTCATCGAGCACAATCGCGCCGAGACGGCGCACATTCTGGCCCAGCCGGAGCGGGTCGGGGTCGATGCCGATATTATCCTGCGAACCCTCGATGGCCGCCTCAAGATCGCTCCTGACGGCACCATCCGCGAAAGCAGCCGGTATCTGCTGGTGGGCCGGGAAGGTGCCGCGCGTCCGGATCCGGTGCAGGCGGCATGGCTCTACGCGCAAATGGTTCGCTGGGGACAGGCCTCGATCAGCCCTGAGGCCCTGAAGACCGCCAAGGCGGTGTTCCGGCCGGACCTCTACGATGCCGTTCTGGGTCTTCAGCAAAATGCCGGCAACGGCGGGCCTGACGTCGTGGGAGCGTTCGCCGGACCCGCCTTCGATGCGGCGGATGTCGCCGGCTATCTGGCCTCTTTGCGAATCGCTCGTCGACGTTCGTGAATGGATTGTCTAAATATTAGGCAGCACTTCGAAGGTGTGCATATTTTAGGCTGATGCAGCCTTATGTAGCAATGTCTTCCCCAAATTTACGCGATCGTTCGGCTACCAAGCCTTTGAATGAAAACAGAATTTTGAGAATTTGCTGCACTGGCACACAAATTGAATGGATGAGTCCAGCCAGCAGCCGCTGAAAGCGGGCTGGCGTCGTTCAAGACGAACGTCCGAGCCGCAACGAAGCTGGCCGGAGGCTCTGAAAATTCCGATACGGCGTCGCCTTTCGAATCGAATTTCCGAGCGATCACACACCCATTTTTTCTCGTGATAGCCATGCCGCGCGTGGCGACCGGAGCTTTGTTATGGATTACGCAAAACCAGCCGACGTTGTCACTTCGATGATCGATGCCAGTGTGAAAAAACTGGCACTGGCTCCGCGAGATCTCCTCATTCGAGGTGCGCTGTCAGGCGCATTGCTCGGCGCCGCCACCACCCTGGCATTTTCGGGCGCTTTGACCACGGGGCAGCCGCTGGTCGGCGCACTGATCTTTCCTGTTAGTCTGGTCATGATCGTGCTGCTCGGCCTCGAGCTCGTCACGGGAAGTTTTGCGCTGGTGCCGCTCGCGCGTCTTGAGGGCAAGGCGACCTGGAACGCCATCATCGCCAATTGGTCGTGGGTGTTTTTGGCCAATCTGCTCGGCAGCATTACGTTTGGAATTCTGATCGCGATCGCGTTGACCAATATGGGGAAGGTTGAACCGGCAGGGGTCGCGGCGCGCATCATCGCGGCTGCCGAAGCGAAAACCGTTGCCAACGAGGCGCTCGGTGTTGCCGGCATGGTCAGCGTCTTCGTCAAGGCCATCCTGTGCAACTGGCTGGTTTGTCTGGGCGTCGTGATGGCGATGACTTCCACCTCCACTGTCGGAAAGATCGCCGCGACCTGGCTGCCGATCTTCACATTCTTTGCGCTCGGATTTGAGCACGCTGTCGTCAATATGTTCATCATCCCGACCGGCATGCTGCTCGGCGCCAAGGTCAGCGTCTACCAATGGTGGGTGTGGAATCAGATTCCGGTGACACTCGGCAATCTCGTCGGCGGCTTCGTCTTCACCGGCCTCGCGCTCTACGCGACCTACAAGCCGGCCACAGTCATTGGGAGCGAAAGCGACGACGATCGCCGCTCAAGTCCCCGCTGAATAACGGAATCGTTGCGCATCATGAAGCTTGAAACACCGTCAGCCGATTTTAGCGACGAACAGAAGCGGTATCTGGAAGGCTTCATGTCCGGCCTGCAGGTCGGACGTGTCGGCCGGAGCATTGGCGTTGCCGCCGGAACGGGCGCGCCGGCCGGCAAGGTCGATCCGGAACCGGTCGGTCCGGACGCAGCCGGCTTCAAGGCTCAGGACAGATTTCTTCGCGAGGGCAAGAAGCTGTCCGATCCCGAGAAGTTCAAGCGCGAGCAGCATCCGTTCGATGCCTATGAACGTTTGAAGGCGCAGGCCGAGAGCAACACGCCGCCGCCGCCGGCGGACAATTTCCGCTGGCGGTTTTACGGCCTGTTCTATGTGGCGCCGACGCAAGACTCCTTCATGTGCCGCCTGCGCATTCCAAACGGGATTCTCAAACACTGGCAATTTGCGGCCGTTGCCGATCTCGCCGAATCCTATGGTGGCGGTTACTCACATGTCACCACCCGCGCCAATATCCAGATCAGGGAGATTCCGCCCAAGCACAGCGTGGCGCTGATCGAAGGCATCCAGGATATCGGATTGTGCTCGCGCGGATCCGGCGCCGACAATATCCGCAACGTCACCGGCACACCGACCGCGGGAATCGATCCGCAGGAATTGATCGACACCCGCGCCTATGCCCGCGAATGGCACTATCACATTCTGAATGATCGCTCGCTCACCGGATTGCCGCGCAAGTTCAACGTCGCTTTCGACGGCGCCGGCAAGATTGCGGTACTTGAAGACACCAACGACATCGCTTTTGCCGCGGTCGAAGTGAAGGATGGCTTCGGTGTCGCGCCGGGTGTCTGGTTTCGCTTAGGGATCGGCGGCATCACCGGTCACAAGGATTTCGCCAAGGATACCGGGATCATCGTCAAGCCGGCGGACGCGACCAAGGTCGCAGATGCCATCGTCCGGGTCTTCATCGACACCGGCGACCGCACCAACCGCCTCAAGGCGCGAATGAAATATGTGATCGACGCCATCGGCGTCGAAAAATTCATCGCCGCCGTCGAGGAGAAGCTTGGCCAGAAACTGGTTCGTGCTCCGGCCGATGCGATTGTGGCGCGTCCGGCCTTCGACCGGATGGCGCATATCGGCGTGCATCCACAGAAACAGACCGGCCTGAACTGGATCGGCGTCGCGCTGCCGCTCGGCAAGTTGACGGGCGATCAGATGCGGGGTCTTGCCAGAATCGCCCAGGATCTCGGCGATGGCGACATCCGCCTGACGGTCTGGCAGAACCTTTTAATATCCGGCGTTGCGGACGAAAAAATCGCACTGGCAACCGCGGCGATCGATGCGCTCGGCCTCGCGGTCACGGCATCGTCGATCCGCGCCGGACTGATCGCGTGCACAGGGAACTCCGGCTGCAAGTTCGCCGCATCCGATACCAAACGCCACGCCGCGGCGATCGGCGACTGGTGCGAGCCGCGCGTACGAATCGAAACGCCGCTCAACATCCACCTGACCGGCTGCCATCATTCCTGCGCTCAGCATTACATCAGCGACATCGGGTTGCTGGCGGCCAAAGTCCCGGTCGGAACCGATGACGATACGGTTGAGGGCTATCATCTCTATGCCGGCGGCGGCTTCGGACCGGATGCCGATATCGGGCAGGAGGTCTATCGAGACGTGAAGGCGGAAGATGCGCCGAAGGCCGTGGAAAAATTACTGAAGGCCTACGTTACGAACCGCGCTTCTGCGGACGAGACGTTTCTCGCTTTTTCCCGTCGCCATGATGGAGAAAGCCTGAGGAAAATGGCGGATGCGGAGATAAGCGCATGAACCAGATGACCTCGCCGCCGAGACTTGAAGTTATTCCGGAATCCGCGCCGTTCTCGGAGGCCCAGCGGTCCTGGCTCAACGGGTTCCTCGTTGGGTTGCTGTCGCTCGACGGTTCGGTGCCGCTATCGCCGGAGCAGGGTGCCGCCGTGCTGCAAGGCGCGGCCGGCGATGGCGATGACGGCGAGTCGCCCTGGCACGACCAGACCATGCCAATAGCCGACCGCATGAAGCTCGCCGAGGGCCGCCCGCTGCGGCGGCGCATGATGGCGGCGATGGCGCAGCAGGATTGCGGTCAATGCGGCTACAACTGCAACGACTATTCCGAGGCGATCGCCGGCAAGACCGAGCCGCGGCTAAATCTTTGCGTGCCTGGCGGCAAGGAAACCGCCCGGATGCTCAAAGCGCTGAACGAGGAATTGGAAAAAGCGCCGGCGGCGCCGTCCGGCACGGCGACGGCGCCGGTCGCAGCGGTACCGGCTGTCACCACGGAACTCGGACGTTCACGTGACAATCCAGCGCCCGCAACATTCGTATCGCGCCGCCTGCTGAACAAGACCGGGTCGGAAAAGGAAACCTGGCACATCGATTTCGACCTCAGCGGCTGCGGCCTCGACTATGTCGTTGGCGATTCCTTCGGCATCTTTGCCCGCAACGAACTCGGCCTTGTGGATCAGATCATCGCCATGCTCGGGGCGTCGCCGACCACCCCGGTGAACGGCAAGACCCTGCGCGACGTGTTGATCGACGATGTTTCTCTGGCGCCGGCACCGGATTCGCTGTTCGAATTGATTTCGTTCGTGACCGGCGGTGCGCGGCGCGAGAAAGCTCGCGCGCTGGCGCAAGGCGAGGATCCCGATGGCGACGCCGCGACGCTCGACGTGATGGCGGCGCTGCAAAAATTTTCCGGCGTACGGCCGCATCCTGAAGCCTTCGTCGAAGCGCTGGAACCCCTGCAGCCGCGGCTCTATTCAATCTCCTCGTCGAACAACGCAACGCCCGGCAAGCTGTCGCTGACCGTGGATTGCGTGCGCTATGTGGTCGGCAAGCGCAAGCGCCTCGGTCTGGCGTCAACCTTCCTCGCCGAGCGCATCAAGCCCGGCGACGAAATCAAGGTCTATGTCCAAAAGGCGCACGGCTTCGCGCTGCCGAAGGACCCGACAACGCCGATCATCATGATCGGTCCCGGCACCGGCATCGCGCCGTTCCGTGCTTTCCTGCACGACCGCCGGGCAACCGGCGCGACCGGCAGGAACTGGCTATTTTTCGGCCATCAGCGCAGCGGCACTGATTTCTTTTATGCCGACGAACTGAACGCCATGAAGACGTCGGGCCTGCTGACGCGGATGTCGCTGGCGTGGTCGCGCGACGGCGACAAGAAATTCTATGTGCAGGATCGCATGCGCGAAGTCGGCCGCGAATTATGGACGTGGCTGGCCGAAGGCGCCAATATCTACATCTGCGGCGACGCCAAACGGATGGCGAAGGATGTCGAACGCGCGCTGGTCGACATCGTGGCACAGTTCGGCGCACGTACCACCGATGAGGCCGTCAGTTTCGTTGGGGAACTCAAAAAGAAAGGCCGGTTTCAACAAGACGTTTATTGACGACCATAATTATGGAAAATCCGAGCGAATAAAATTCTCGCTCGAATCCAGCGCGGAGAATATTTGACTGCGATGGGAGCCCGGCGAAGCGCTCGTATCGCTATTTCGCCGGTCGCCTTGCATACAGCCGCAAACAGCATTTCATTGCAGCCGATGCGGCGTTGGAGATTGACCATGCGCGAACTGTCGGCGGAATCCGGTCTGCACCTTTATGCGCGCTCCTTATCGGAGCGAACCGCCAGAAGGTTGCATGCCGCTGCGCTCTACGGTGCATTCGCTGTCATCGCAGCCGTGGTGTTTGGAACGCTGTCGTATCATCCGTTCTGAGCATTTGCTGGCGCCGCCGGCGCTAACTTGCCGTCTTGAACGGCACCACCTCGATGCCGCCGTCTTTCAAAGCCTGCCGCACCCCGCGGGCGATATCGACGGCTCCTGGCGTATCGCCATGGATGCACACGGTATCGGTGCGCATCTTGATCACCTTGCCCGTGACCGACACCACAGCGCCATCCTGAACCATTCGGACCACGCGTTGCGCGATTTCGGACGCATTGTGCAGCACCGCGCCGGGCTTGCGGCGCGACACCAGCGACCCGTCATCTTCATAGGCGCGGTCAGCGAACACCTCGTGTACCATCGGCAGGTTGGCAGCTTCTCCCGCCTGCACCAGCCGCGAATTGGCAAGCACCACAAATATCAGATCGCGATCGACCGCCTTGATGGCGGACGCGATCGCCCGCGCGGTGGCGTCGTCTTCGCAGGCGACGTTCGATAACGCGCCATGCGCCTTGACGTGGGTCACCTTGTGACCGGCCATGGTCGCGATCGCCTGCAACGCGCCGATCTGATAGGCGACCAGGTTCTCGATCTCCGACGCCTTCATGCCGGGAAACGGCCGGCGACCAAAGCCGTGCAGATCGCGATAGCCCGGATGCGCGCCGACGCTGACGCCGCGTGCTTTCGCCAACTCCACGGTCTTGCGCATGGTATCGGAATCGCCGGCATGAAAACCGCAGGCGATGTTGACTGAGGTGGCGAGGTCGATCATGGCGGCGTCGTTGCCCAGTTCCCACGCGCCAAATCCTTCGCCAAGATCGCAGTTGAGATCGATTTTCATCATGTCGTGTCCGCGTTCGAATGAAGCTTGTCCGTATCGTCCGGATCAGTCGCGCGCCCGCGCATCTGTCGAGGGTGGAATCTGCCACGTCTGGGCATCGACGGCGCTGACGGCGGCGCCGGCGACGTTAGCATCCTGCAGCGCCTCGATGTCGAGATCAAAATTCTCGATTGCACGAAGCCGATCGGGCAGCGTGCGCAGCAATTCAGCGAACTTCCGGGCTTCGGCCTGCGCTTCGGCCATGCCAATCGCCTTGAATCGAAAGCCACGCCCGGCGGGGATCTGCGCGAGCCGGCCGAGATCGGCCGAGATCACGGTTGCGATCTTGGGGTAGCCGCCGCTGGTGCCGCGATCCGGCATCAAGACGATCGGCTGGCCGTTGCCAGGCACCTGGATGCTGCCGTTCACCGTGCCGTCGGAAACGATGTTGTGGCCGTGCAGGTGCCGGATGACAGGACCTTCAAGCCGGTAACCCATCCGATCGCTGATCGCCGATATCTTCCACTCGCTATCCAGAAAGAGAGCCGTGGCATCCCCGAATTCGTCGTCCTGCGGGCCCATCACCACGCGGATCGGCGCATCCGCAGCAGCGGGGAGATCAATCCGGCGCTCCATCGCGCCGGTGGCGGCCGCCGTCTGTAATTCGTCGCCGGCCTGCAGCGGCCGTGGATACGGGCTGCCGAGACCGGCACGCGCGTTCACAGCCAGGCTGCCGAACATCGGTTCACCCTGAATACCGCCCTCGATCGCGAGGTAACTGAAGGAGCCGTCGCGCGCAAAGCCCAGCTTCAAGACCTCGCCGTCCAGAAGCGTCATCGATGTGTCGAACGCGACCGGATGGCCCGCGATATCCGCGTTGCGCGACGCTCCTGCGAGCGCGACGCGAACCGCACCTTCGCGCGCCGTGAACGTTGCACCAAACGGACCGATTTCGATCGCTGCGGCAAAGGGTGGGTTTCCGACCAGACCATTCGCCGCGGCGAGGGCCAGTCGATCCATCGCGCCGCCGGGCGTCAGGCCGTATCGCTGCGCGCCGTAACGGCCGCCGTCCTGCACGGAACTCGCAGGACCAATCGCTGAAATGACGAGTTTGCTCATGAGGCCATCAACTCGGCGACGATCTCGCCTTGTTCCGCGGCCCGGTCTTGTTCCGCGAAGGTTTTGGCATCGACAGGGTAAAACCTCACGCGGTCGCCGGGTTCCAGCAGGAAGATCGGATCGCGACGCAACTGGTAGGTCCTGACGGCGGTCTGCCCCAGCAGATGCCAACCGCTCGGGCCGGCGAGACATTGCACGCCCGCTTGCACCCCGCCGATCGAAATAGTGCCGGCCGGGGTCAGCAGGCGCGGATTTTGCCGCCGCGGCATCCGCAGCGAATCCTCGAGGCCGCTAAGATAGGACCATCCGGGCGTAAAGCCGATCATGGCAACGCGGTAGTCGCCGGCGACATGTCGGGCCACGATATCATCCGGCGTGGAATTGAGCGTCCTGGCGACATCCTCAAGGTCGATGCCATGTTCGCCGCCATAAACGACGGGAATGCGCCAGCGCCGCGTGCTCGTCACGGGCGGAACGGGGAGCTGCGCCAGCGCAGCCAGCTTTTCACTCAGCGCGTCGAAGCCGATTTGCAGGGGATCATAGTGCACCAGCAGGGATCGGTAAGTTGGCACCGTCTCGGTCACGCCGGCGATCGGCTCACATGCGAGAGTCCGATCGAGCGCCAGCACCCGCTGGTTTGCCGCGTCATCGATGTTGCGACTGAATTCCACCGTGATCGCGCTGTCGCCACTCGGCAAAAAACGGGGCGGGGTGAGGGGTGGGGCCATGGCCTCATGGACTCGTCGGGGTGATCTTGGGTTTTTCGCTCAATATATCGTGCTTGTCACGCCACCATCGCCGAGCCGCCCTTGACGCGATGCCGAAGCCCCGCAAGATGCGCACGCCCGATCAATCCCTAGCGGAGCTGCTCTTTCGATGCCCTTGACCCCCGAAGCGATTGCGACCCTCTCTCGCGTGTCGACCGCTACCATCACCACCGTTCTGCTGAAGAAGGGTCTGCGAAACGTCTGGCTGCGGGGCTCGCGTCCTCTGCGGCCGGGGCAGCCGCGGCTGGTCGGATCGGCCTTTACGTTGCGTTTTGTGCCCGCGCGGGAGGATCTGGCGACACCGGAATCATGGTCCTCGCCGATCTCGACCCGAACCGCGATCGAGGCCATGCCGGAAGGCTGCATCGCCGTGGTTGACGCGATGGGCATCACCGATGCCGGCATTTTCGGCGACATTCTGTGCGCCCGCATGGTCAAGCGCGGGGTAGCGGCGCTGGTGACCGATGGCGTTGTGCGCGATGTCGAGGGCGTGCTCGGCACCGGGCTTGCCGTATGGTGCGACGGCTTCGCGGCTCCGCCGTCGGTCGCTGGGCTGACATTCGTCGGCTGGGGCGAACCGATCGGATGCGGCGGCGTTGCGGTATTTCCAAATGACATTATCGTCGCCGACCAGGACGGCGCCGTATTGATCCCGCAGGCGCTGCTCGATCATATCCTGGCCGAAGGCCCCGAACAGGAGCGAATGGAGGGCTGGATCGTCGAGCAGGTCAACAACGGCGCGGAATTGCCCGGGCTTTATCCGATGAATGCCGAAACCAAGGCCCGTTACGCGGCTTCAAAGAAATAATCGCGGCGAACTGGCGCTGCGCCGGTAAAAAGGAGGTACCGCCATGGATATCCATCTCGCCGGCTCGCGACCGACACGTCGCGCGCCCAAGGAGTATTTCACCGGCACGGTCTGGCAGGATCCCATCATCGTAGCCGAAGCGCCGGCGCGGATTGTCTCGACCCGTGTGGCCTTCGAGCCTGGCGCGCGCACGGCCTGGCATTCGCACCCTTTGGGCCAGACGCTATACGTGATCTCGGGAATAGGTCGGGTTCAGGCCGTTGGCGGACCGGCGCGCGAGATCCGGCCGGGCGATGTGGTTTGGATTCCGCCGGGCGAAAAACACTGGCATGGCGGCTCGCCGACCAACGGCATGGTCCATATCGCAATGCAGGAATCGCTGGACGGAAATTATGTGACCTGGATGGAACAGGTGACCGATGCGGAATATTCCGCACAAGCCGGGGGCTAGTTACTTCGACGTAGCAGCGACTAGATTCGCCGGGCGGTCCAGGTGCCCGAGCACAGGGCGCCGCGCCAAGTGCCGGACCCAGACGTGCCAGTGAGACGGCCGGAGCCGACGGCCCGCTTGATCCCGCTGATCAAGGTCACGCGGATGCTGCCGGCTTCCGCAACATGACCCGACGCCATCATCATCCCATCGTTTGAAGCGATCTGGCCGTTATTGATCCCGATCGAGACGCTTGCTCCATCGCCGCAGGTCGAGCTCGTCGAGGCAATCTGGACGTTCCAGGCGCCGTCAAAACTTGCGGCTGCAGCAGGTGTGGTAACGGGCGCTCCCGCGAGCAACAAGATGCGGGTGGCGATGATTGTCTTGCGAAGGCTTGCCATGACGTCTCCTTTTGTTTCGACGCGAATAAAATCTCACATCGGCATTTCGGGGACTGTGATGGTTGTCACACTGACGATAGCGAGGGGCGATTGAGGTGAAGAGCAAAAAGGCCCCGCCAGCGAGGACGGGGCCTTGGAATAGTGCTTGTTCTTGCGCGTTATATTAGTTCAGCCGGCTCCAGGTCTGGCCGCCGCAGAACATCCCGCCGAAGGCGCAACCCTGGACGCGCAGGAATTCCGGGCCTTTCAGCGCGATCGTCGAATCATAATTGCTGCCGGTTTTCGGGTCGTGAATGCGTCCATGCCATTTGGAGTCCTTGCCGGGCTTCATATTGATCAGAACCTGCTCGCCATTCTGGTTGGACTTGGCGTCGACGGAATACCCGCAAAGATTGGGGCCGCAAGGCTCGATCCGGACCTTGCCCTCTTTCTCTTCGGTCAGCCAAAGGCCGAGCGGCGAGGTGGCTGATGGAGCTATCGAGGTCGTTGGAGCCGGTGTCGGCTGCGCCGGTGCTGCTGCAACGACAGGCGCCGGTGCCGGCGTGGCGGCGGGGGCCCCGTCATGCTGGATTTGCGGCGCCGGCGCGCCTGCTGGAGGCTGTGTCGACGTCGAGGGATCTGCGGGCACGACATTGGCTGTGGCGGTTGAAGGCTCGAGCGAGGGGGTCACGGGCGCAGGAGCCTGTTCGGTCCGCGCAACGCCTGCATCGGGCGTTTGTGGATCGATTTTTGTCTGCTGAGACGGCTGCTTGCGCGGACGGTCGATATCCTGATCGTTGTGCGAACGCCTGCTTCGCGGTCCGCTGTTGTCGTAGACGCCCGGTATCGAAACCGTTCCACGATCCGGATCGATCCGAATGGTACGGCCGCCATAATCAAAAGTGTACTGAGCCTGCGCCGCGGAGCTTGCCAGCAGAATAACGGCGAATGCAAAGAGCCCCTTCATCATGATCTCCTGAGCAGTGGGAACTCAGCCCCGAGCTTACGCGCCGGCCACTTCTTGCAGCGTGAGCTGCATCACCTTCACAATATGGGTCTTGTACTGGTCGCTTTGGTTCAACACGTTTTCGTCAAGCCCGGTTGAGGACGCGGACGCGGTTGATTTTATTCAAACCAGGCGGCGTAGATCTGCCTGAAGCGGCCGTTGTCGCGAACGGTCTGCAACCATCGATCGACAAAAGCTGCAAGGGCGGCGTCGCGCTGCAGCCAATAGGCTTTCTCGGTAACGTCAAACGGCTTTTCCGGATGCACGGCGCAGAGCACGCCGGGATGAAGCTTCTGCTGATAGCGCGTCTCCGATGAATCCGTCATCATCAGATCGGCATTGCCCTTGGCGATCTCGTCGAAGATCGTGACATTGTCGCTGTAGGTTTTGATCTCGGCGCTTTTGATGTTGGCGTGGGCAAAGCGTTCGTTGGTGCCGCCGGGATTGACGATCACGCGTGTGCCGGGCTTGTCGATATCGGCAATGGTTTCGTATTTGCCCTTGTCGGCGCAGCGCGCGATCGGGGTCTTGCCATCGCGCATGACGGGTGTGGAGAAAATTCCGTGCCGCTGCCGATCGGGCGTAATCGAGATCCCGCCCATCGCGATATCGAATTTGTCGGCGTCAAAATCCTGCATCAACCGCGGCCAGGCGGTTTGAACATACTCGACCTTGACGCCGAGGGCGTTGCCCAGCGCCTCGGCCATATCGACGTCGAAGCCGCGGAATTTCGAGATCGCCTTGTCGAGATAGGTAAACGGCAAATAGTCGCCGGTCATGCCGACGCGCAACGTCCCGCGGTTGACGATGTCGTCGAGGCGGGAGGGCTGTTGGGTATGAGCCGAGACGGTCACCAGGAAAAAGGCGGCGGCGAGGTAGGTCAGGATTCGAACCATCAGGTCTGCTTTAGCACAGCGTCAAACCGCGATGCGACAAGACCGCAGCGACTACATCTCGCCGCCGTCTTTGCGGACCAAATTGGCAGCGGCGCTTCGGCCGCTCATCTCGCTCTTCAATTGTTCAAATTGCCGCCGCGCCTCCCTCTCGCGCTCGTCGACAAACCTGATCGCGGCATCCCCCGCCATTGGTCCGTTGACGATGGGCGTTGAGTTCTCGCCAATCGTCTCATCCACATAATAGTCGCCATCATCCCCGCGGCGGGCCGTCCACTTGATGCGGATCGTTGCCATCGGGCCGGGCCCGACCTTGTGATAGCCATCGGGCTCAATCAACTCGGGAGGAATCGGCTTTTCCTCGACCGCAGCCTTTTCCGGCTCGGGATGGGCTTCCGGTTGATCGAGGATGCTGGCGATGGCCGCGAGCGCGTGATCGGTCGGGTCACTCAAAACTTCAGCCTCCAGATATTCAGAATTTCAGCCCCAAAACATGACGCCATCGGCATGAAATAAGTTCCACGGCCCGGCGCTCGTTTTCTTTCCTCGGCCTCGAATGCGGCTGAGTTTTGTCAGTTCAGGCGCAAACCGGCGGTAATTTATTGCGCCAGGGGCGCTCCTGCTCGAGTTGGCCCGCCAGCCGGAATAATGTCGCCTCGTCGCCGAAACGCGACGCGAACATCATGCCGAGCGGCAACCCGGCCGCATTCCAGGCCAGTGGCACCGACATGGCGGGCTGGCCCGACATATTGAACATGGAGGTTGCGGGCATGTAACGCCGCAGGATCGGGGCGATGTGAGACAGGTCTTCGGACATTGAGTTGATCTCGCCAATGCGCAGGGGCGGCGAGCAAAGCGTCGGACACAGGAACACGTCGCAGGTCTCGAAGAAACTGGCAAGGCCGCGCGAAATCGCGAAAGCGCCGAGTTGCGCGGCCACATAATCGGTTGCACTCGCCTTTTGCGCGTTGTGTGCGCTCGCAAGCGTCAACACCTCGAAGTCGCTGTCCGTCATTTCGCGGCCGAGCCGCTGTTCGGCAAGCCGCACGCTCAGCGCGGTATTGGCGGCGACAATGGTCGCGATCACGACTGCCGGATCGGCGGTCAATTCCGGCGCCCGTTCCTCGACATGATGGCCGAGGCCCGCCAGCAGGCCGGCGACGTCCCGAACCGATGCCGCAATCTCGGGATCGATGGCATCGCCATAAGGCGACCGGTCGGTAAAGGCAATGCGCAGCCGGCCGGGATCGCGTCCGACTTCCTGGGAAAAAGGCCGCTCCGGCGGTGGTGCGACATAGGGGCTCGATACTTCGGGCCCATGGATCGCATCCAGCATGACCGCGCTGTCGCGTACGCTGATGCTCACGACATGACCGCAGGAAAAGCCGCCCCAGCCTTCACCGCGATCGGGGCCGAGCGGATTGCGCGCGCGGCTCGGTTTCATTCCGAACACGCCGGATGCCGAGGCGGGAATACGTATCGAACCGCCGCCATCGCTGGCATGGGCCAGGGGAAGAATGCGCGCGGCGACCGCAGCCGCCGCGCCGCCAGAAGAACCTCCGGACGAGTGCGCCAGATTCCAGGGGTTTCGGGTCGGACCGAACAGACGGGACTCGGTGGTCGGCAGCAATCCGAATTCCGGACTGGAGCTTTTTCCAAAGATCGTGACCCCGCTGTCGAGAAAACGCTGGGCGAGGGTGCCGGTATGATCCGCGACGTTTTCCTTGAAAACACTCGCGCCGAAAGTCGTTCGCGTGGTCTCGAGAAGATCGAGGTCTTTCAGCAGAAACGGCACGCCGGTAAAAGGGCCATCGGGAAGCCCGCGATCGATTTGCCGCCGGGCGTAGTCGTAATGCTTGACGACCACCGCGTTGATCTCGGGGTCGACTTTGGCAGTGCGGGCGATCGCCTCGTCCAGCAACTCCGCGGCGCTTACTTGCTTCTTGCGGACGAGATCGGCCAATCCGATGCCGTCATAATTGCTGTATTCCCTGAAGGCCATAGCGACACCTGCGTTGCGAACGTTTCATGCGGCGAAGCAGTAAGCCGTCATGGTCGGATCAACCGAGCACGTCCTGATTGATCACGTTCTGACGAATCGGCTCGCCGTCGAGCGCGCTCAGGATGTTGCGCGCGGTCTGTTCGCTCATCCGGTCGACCGCTTCCCGGGTCACCCCGGCGACGTGCGGCGCAACGATGACGTTGGGAAGTTCGAACAACGAATGGCCGACCGGGGGCGGCTCTTGCTCGAAGACATCGAGGCCGGCGCCTGCGAGCTTGCCGGATACCAGCGCGTCATGCAGCGCTCGCTCGTCGATAATTCCACCACGCGCTGTGTTGATCAGATAGGCCGTCGCTTTCATGCGCTTCAACCGCGCCGCGTCGAACATTCCGACCGTCTCGGGTGTCTTCGGGCAATGGATGCTGACAAAATCGGCGCGCGGCAGCGCGGCATCGAGATCCGCGACCGGCTCGCAGCCGGCGTCCTTGATCTCGGCGGCCGGTTTGTAGGGATCATAGACCAGGACGTTCATTTCCATGGCAAGACAACGCTTGGCGGTTCGCGTGCCGATGCGGCCGAAGCCGAGGATGAGAACGGTTTTGCCGAACAGATCATAGGGCAGCTTGCCGAGCCGGGTACTCCATTTCCCCTCTTTTACCAGCGCATGCATCTCGACGGCGCGTTTGGCGAGCGTCAGCATCATGAACAAGGCCTGTTCCGCCACCGACGGAGAATTGGCGGTGCCCGCCACCATCAGCGGAATCTTGCGGCGGCTCAGCGCCGGAACGTCGACGGCGTCGTAGCCGACGCCGATCCGGGTCACCACCTGCATGTCCTTTGACGCCACGAGCTCCGGCTCGCCAAAACGGGTCGGGCCAAGCGCCACGCCATGAACCGGCGCCTGCGCCTTGAGCATCGCCTCGAAATCTCCGGCGGAAATCATATTGGGGAATTCAACGACCTCAATGTCGTCCCGCTCCCTGAGCAGGGATCGTCCTTGCTGCGACATCGATTCAGTAATGAAAATTTTCTTCTTGTTGGCCGCCATTCCCGATCCCTTTGATCTTTTTGTTGTGCGTCCGTCAAAGAACGGCGCCGGTAACCTCGTTTAGCAGGTGCATATTGTTGAGGTCCACTGCCAATCGAAACGGGCTGCCATCGCGAGCCCCGGCATTGGGACTTACCCGTCCGCAGATCTGCGCTCCTTCAAGCGTGAAATAAACAAATGTCTCCATCCCCATCGGTTCGGTCACGTCCAATACGGAGTCGAAGGCCTCCACCCCCGGCTCCGGATGCGCCTTGGCTTCGGCGATGTGCTCCGGCCGCAGCCCGAGCAATAATTTTTCATTACGCGGAATGCCCTGATATCTGGCCGCGCGATCGGCCGGCAGCGGAAAAGCGAGACGGTCGGTCAACCGGATGTGCAGCTTGCCGGCGACGTCCTCAAGCCGGCACGGCACGAAATTCATCGCAGGCGAGCCGATAAAGCCGGCGACAAAGCGGGTGGCCGGGTTGTGGTAGAGTTCGTTGGGCGTTCCGATCTGCTCGATACGGCCGTGGTTCATGACCACCACCCTGTCGGCGAGCGTCATCGCTTCGACCTGGTCGTGGGTGACGTAGACGGTCGTGGTGCGGACTTTCTGATGCACCTTCTTGATTTCGATCCGCATCTGGACCCGAAGCTTGGCATCGAGGTTGGACAGCGGCTCATCGAACAGAAAGACCTTGGGGTTGCGAACGATGGCGCGGCCCATCGCGACACGCTGGCGCTGGCCGCCCGACAATTGCTTCGGTTTCCGGTCGACCAGTTCGGCGATGTCCAGCATGCGGGCGGCCTCCTCGATCCGCGTCTTGATCTCGGCCTTCGGGTAGCGTTTCAGGCGCAATCCGAACGACATGTTCTCGGCAACCGTCATATGCGGATAAAGCGCGTAATTCTGAAACACCATCGCGATGTCGCGGTCCTTCGGCGGCACGTCGTTGACGACATCGCCGCCGATCATGATGTCGCCGTCGGTGATATCCTCGAGCCCTGCGATCATCCGCAAGGTGGTCGATTTTCCGCAGCCTGACGGGCCCACCAGCACGACAAATTCGTGGTCGGCGATGTCAAGGTCGATGCCGCGCACCGCCTCGACGTCGTCGTAACGCTTGATAACCTTACGCAACGTAACGTCTGCCATGAGCATCAACCCTTTGTCGCGCCGGCCGTCAGGCCTGCGATATAGTAGTCCATCAGGAAGGCGTAGATGATGAGCGGCGGCGCGGCGCCGAGCAGGGCGCCGGTCATGATCTGTCCCCAGTTGAATACATCGCCCTTGATCAGGGTGGTGATGATGCCGACCGGCAGCACCAGTTGATCGGTCGACGTCGTGAAAACCAGCGGATAGAGAAATTGCGCCCATGATACCGTGAATGCGAAGATGGTTGCGGCGATCAGGCCGGGCAGCGCCACGGGAATAAAGATGCGGGTGAGCGTCTGAAACCATGATGCGCCATCGATGATGGCGGCTTCATCGAGTTCCTTCGGGATCGACGCGAAATAGCCGATCATGATCCAGGTGCAGAACGGCACCGTCAGCGTCGGATACACGATCACCAGTACGTACCATTTGTTGATCAGCTGAATCCCGGTGAGATCGCCGAACACCGCAAACATCTTGAACAGCGGCAAAAACAAAAGGGAGTCCGGAATGAGGTAGGTCAGGAACACCCCCATCGCGAGTGTCGCGGATCCCCAGAACCGCATCCTTGCCAGCGCGAACGCCGCGGGTACGCTGATCAACATGGTGATCGCCACCACCAGAATCGAAACCAATGCCGAATTCCGGAAGAAAGTCAGGAACTGGTTCGATGTCAGCAATCCCACGTAGTTCTCCAATGTCGGGTGGAACACCCACCACGGATTGGTCGCCGCCGAAATCTCGGCACTGCTCTTGAGCGACGTGATCAGCATGTAGAGCGGCGGCACCAGCGAGAAGATCGCAAACAGCGTCAGAAAGAAGTACGACCATCGGAGCGCCCAGGTCCGATCGCGGCTCATGCTGCCGTATCTGGCGCCGCGGGTCGGTGCCGCCTTGTCGATCACCACGGTACTGGTCATCACGCTTCATTCCCGCGTTTGGTGATATCGCGAAGGATGAAGATCGCAGCGACGGCGAGTATCGGCACCATGAACAGCGAGACGCTGGCGCCGAGAGGAATATCGCTGCCCTCGATGCCGACCCTGAACGCCCATGTCGCGAAAATATGGGTATGGTCGAGCGGTCCGCCGGAGGTGAGGATGCGCACAATATCGAAATTCGCGAAGGTCACGATCAGTGAAAACAGCGTGGTGATCGCGATGATGTTGCGCATCATGGGCAGCGTCACGTACCAGATCCGCTGCCACCAGTTGGCGCCGTCGATGGCGGCGGCTTCATACAGTTGATCGGGCACCGATTTCAGCGCCGCCAGATACATGATCATGAAGAACGGCGCGCCAACCCAGATATTGACCAGGATGACCGAGAAGCGGGCCCAGTCGGCGTCGCCGGTCCAGGCGATCGGGCCGATGCCGAAAAACGAAAGCGTGTAGTTGAAGGCGCTGTAGGACGGATCGAACAGCCATAGCCACGCCAGCGTGCTCATTGCCGGCGGAATCACCCACGGCACCAGCAGCATTCCACGCCATTTGCGCTGTCCCTTGGCGGGGATGTTGTGGACGAAGTGGGCGACGATGAAGCCGATCAGCGCCTTGAAGATGACGGCTGAAATCGCAAAGATGCAGGATTGCTTCACCACCAGCCAGAAGGTTTCGCGCTTGAACAGGAACTCGAAATTGCCGAAGCCGACGAAGCGTTGCATCGACTTGTTCAGGGTAGCGAGATGCAGGGAGTAGAACGCCGGGTAGAGCACCAGGATGCCGATCAAGAGAATCAGCGGCAGCGTCATGAGAAAGGCCGCGGTCGACTTGCGCCTGAGCGTGGCTCGTAAACTGGAACGCTTGCGCACAACGCGCGCCTGAGCCGCGTTGTTCGGTTGAAATACGACATCAACCATGGTGCGTCTTCCTCGTCCGTTTCATGTCAGAGAGCCGACGTCCGGAACTGTTTCCGGATTGATCACCTGAGTTGGTGATCGCGGCCTCCCTGGCTCGCGTTGACATCACGATCGTTACTCATGCCCCGGCGAATTGCTGCACATCAGCTCCGCATGTAGCCTTCGCATTCACTTTCCGCCCAGGCCAGCGTCTTTTCCATCGCTTCGCCCTGATAGTATCTCACGCACATTTTTGTCAGGATGGCTTGCGCGTAGATCTGCTGGGCGACCTTTGGAGGCGCAGGCGACGCGGCGATCGACAAGGTTTGATGCTTGTACGGATTGGGATAATGGAAGAGCGTCCCCTTCGGCGGCCCTTCCTCGGCCCATGTCTTTAAGGTCGTCAACTTCTCGAACGCCGGCAGATCGAAACCGCCGCTGGCTGCGACAAATCTCTCGATCGAAGCCGGTTGCGACAGATGCACGAGCAGGCTCTTGGCGGCTTCCTTGTTCTTGGAGAATTTCCATATACTCCAGAAGAAGGGCAGGAACGGTGCAAATCGACCTTTCGGTCCGACCGGGAAGCCGTGGGTCCAGCATTGCTCCGCAACCTGTGGCGCATCGCGCTTGGCAACCGCCCAGGCGCTCGGCGGATTCATGATCATCGCGCCGCGGCCGGAAATCAGCCACTTGTTGTTCGAAGCGTCGTCCCACGCCGTCGCGTCCGGCGGCAGGAAAGGGATCAGCCTCTTGTAGAATTCAAGCGCCTGCCGCACCTCGTCGGTCTTGACCGTAACGTTGCTCTTGGCATCGACGAGCTGCGCGCCAAATGCCAGGAAAAACGCGCCTACGGTATCGACCGAGTCGGTGGTCTCTCCTAGCCCGATGCCGAAGGGAAAGCCGCCCTTGTGGCAGGCCTCGGCGGCTTTCAGGAATGTCTCGGTGGTCCAGCCGTCCGCCTTGGGCGGGCTGCCGACCGGATACATTTCCTGGACGTCGATCCCGGCGAACTTTTTCATCAGGTCGATGCGGGAGCAGGGACCCTTGATCTGGCTGCCGCTAGTGGCGGGAACGCCGAGCCACTTGCCGTCCGACTGGCCGAGATACTTCACCGTGCCGTTAACCTCCCCGTTCTGCTGCATCAGCGGTGCCATGATGTCGTTCACGGGCTCCAGCATGTCGGAGTTGGCCTGGGGCCACCATGTCGGCATGGCAAGGATATCATGACCGGATTGCGCGGCAGCTTCGGCGGCGATGGTCACCAGAATCTTGTTGCCCTGGCTGGTGATGAAGTCGATCGCAACCTCGACCTTTTCCTTCTCAGCCCATTCATTGACCAGATCGGAACAGACCTTGTTGGCTCCGGGTACCCAGTGATCCCAAAAGCCCATCGTGAGTTTGCCGGCCGCATGAGCGGTTCGAACAAACGGCGCGGTGATCAACGCCGCCGACGACAGCGCGCTAGCGGCTACGAATTGTCGTCGAGAAAGCCTCTTCCGTGACATGGCGTTCCCTCCTTGGTGAGCCAACCGTCGTAGGACAGAAATCTCGTTGTTGTTCATTCTTGGTGGTCGGGCAGGCCGGAAACGGCGCTGCGACACTAGGCGAAGATTTCCTGGCAACGATCAGAGCAGAATTGTCGGCCGCTGTCGAGAAATCAGGTCCTCGATTTTTGAAGCGACGTTCTGATCAAATTGGCAGCAGCGGAATTTCCTCGGGCATCGTCGAGATCGCGATGCTTAAGCCGATCTGCCGTCAGTTTGACGAAAGATACCGCGCTGCACACCGGAACATGGATGGGTTCGTGAGAGCGATGGTAGTGCGGGTTCCGCCTCGGTCGATCAACGCGCGGGTGTCGGATTCTTCTTTATCTGGACGGTGCGGTGCCTCGGTGGACTTGCTCGGGCCGAAAACGATAATGTCCTGATCAGGCAGAGGCTCGTCGCCCCAAGATCGTCCACCCGGACCATCCTAGCTCGACTATGGAGACCAAATAATGATCAGCATGACACCGACCGCGCTTGCGCAGCTAGGATTGCGTTTCGCGCTTGGGGTATTTGTCGCGATGCTTCTCGGCCCGCCTTCGGCGGTGGATGCGCAGGTGGTTCAGGGCGTTCAGCAGGGAGCCCACGAGGGCAACAAGGCGGCTGGGCCGGTCGGTGGCGTGTTGGGTGGCGCAATTGGCGGTGTCGTCGGCGTGTTCACCGGTGTGCTTGGCGTTGGAAACAACGGCCAGGCGCCAGCAGCGAACGGGACCAAGCAGCCCGGTTCCGCAAAGACCGCCAAAGCCGGCAAAAGCGGCAAGGCGACCAAGACGCCGGCGGTGCTGACCCAGGAAGGCGAACCGCAACTAAGCGCTGAGCAGATCGTCGCCAATAGCGATGCGAACATCGATCGAATTAAGGCTGAATTGAACCTCACGCCGGAGCAGGAGAAGAATTGGACCGGCTTCAATAGCGCGATGCACTATCTCGGCCACAACGGCGCCGACCGCCTCAATCTGAGAATCTCGCGCGCAAAGCGCGACCCGCCGGACGACATCATCGAGCAGATGCGTAACGAAGCCCAGTTTCTCAATGATCGTGCGCAGGATCAGCGCAATGTCGCCGATGCCGCCGAGCCGCTATTCGGCAGCCTCGACGACAAGCAAAAGGCCATTTTCATCCAGGAAATGGTCCGTCTCAGTCATGAGCGGGGACTCGACTAGCTTGGCCGCTTTCCGGCGCGAGTGCTTCAGCATGAGGGGCCCCTGTTCCGATTGAATCGGAGCGGAGGGCAGGCCGCGGGCTATTGCTCGGCCGGCGGCGAATAGCCGGGCACACATGCCCTGGGGTAGGTTGAAAGGCGCGGCACCCGGCTATCCTGCCGCAGCGGCGCGGCCCTTCAACTCGTCATGCAAAATTGTGAAAAAGCTGACCGTTTCGTGCCGCCGGGATGGCTGTGTCGTGACCTTATGGAGAACCGTCATCCGCTGCCGGCCATCCGGAAGCGCCGAATGGCGGATCAGGCGCCGGGGAAATTCAGCTCCACACCGACGCCGTCGGGATCGTAGAGGAATATCTGGGTATCGCCAGTGCGCGGCACGATGCTTTCGCGGAATTTCACATTCCTGGATTGCAGCCGCTTGCGTATACCCTCAACATCCGTCGCGGCAAAGGCGATATGATCGAGGCGGCCGGTGTCGTCGAACTTTTTCTCGGTGCCGCGCACGACGATGCCCTCGCGGGGCTTGCGGGTGCCCATCAGGTGCACAGTGGCAGCGCCGCCCGAATAAAGCCAATAGCCGGGGAAGTCGAGCGGCGGACGATCGCCGTTCTCCAGCCCCAGCACGTCGCAATAGAAGTCCTTGGAGCGCTCCAGATCCGAGGGTTCGATGGTGTAATGCTGCAGCCCGGCCAGTGGCATGGGAGTTCTCCTTAAACGAAGGTCAAGTCGGTATCGACGGCATCGAGAATCTCGAACACGGCGTTTCTCCCTTGGCGCCTGTTCGTTTCGACCGGGCGTTTCGCCTTCCCGCCGATCATGCCGGCAAAGCTACCTCGTCGACATTACGAACGGAAGCATGCCGCCTTTCGGGAACGCGAGGGCATGCCGGTATCCAACAGGGATCGCAAACGAAAATCCGCGATCCCGTGTGCCGGACCGGATAGAGGCCGGAACCCGGCCGACAGGTGCGGTCATTGGCAAGATGGCCGGCGGGCGGCTCGGCGAGTTCCACCTTTGTTTGGTGTCTCGGGTTTCGCGTCGTGGGCTTTAGTTCGCTTCGACGAACGCGATCAGCCTCATTTATTTAACGTTTGCCGCTATTATTGCCCGCAATTGCCAGTCAGGGACTCGTCGATGGAAGAAAAGCGGAAGTACCCTCGGACCGAGATCAGTGAGCCGGCTTACGTGTCGTCAGGCGGTTCGGTCATGAGCTGTGTGGTTCGAAATATCTCGGCCGAGGGTGCCGCCATCGATATCGAAAACCCCACCTTCGTACCGTCGCGCTTTCGCCTGGTGATGGCAAACAACTCCTCGGTCTACGAATGCAGAATTGCCTGGATCCGGCAGAACCGGATCGGCCTCACTTTTGTTGCGATGCCGAAAGAGCTGCATCAGGATGATGGGACATGAGTGCCATTTGCGCCGGCCCAAACCTGTTGCGCTGCCCCTGTCGCGCCGCCCCGGCGCCTGAATCAAAATCCGTCCCTACGGGCATGCCTTAGCGCACGCACATCCGAAAGCGCTTTGGACGGCTTTACGCTGTTGGGTTGTGTGGATAGCGTGCGGCGACGGACGGACCTGAGCGATGGGCTGTACGGAAATGCAAGATGGATCGTTAGGCAACTCAAGAACCGCTGCAATTGACGGACTTCGCGGCATCGCCCGGTGATGCCCCGATATGGCATTCGTATCCAAATGACATCAAAGTAAGAACAAGAGGACGAGCAGATGAGCGATTTTGACTTGGTCATTCGCGGGGGCACCGTTGTTACGGCAGCCGATACGGTCAAGGCAGACGTAGGCATAAGCTCCGGGCGAATCTCTTCCGTCGCTGCAAAGATCGAAGGTGGTCGAAAGGAGATTGACGCATCGGGCATGTTGGTGATGCCGGGAGGTATTGACAGCCACGTTCATCTTTCGCAGCCGGCGTTCGGTGGACCCGCCATGGCTGATGATTTCGAAAGCGGAACGCGTTCGGCGATCGCGGGGGGGAATACGACCGTACTTCCGTTTGCGCTTCAGCCGCGCGGTGCGTCGCTCCGCGCCAGCGTTGTGGACTATCACAAGGAGGCAGACGGCAAATGTTATACGGATTACGGTTTCCACTTGATCATTTCTGATCCGACCCCCAGCGTTCTCGGTCAGGAACTGCCCGCTCTAGTCGCGGATGGATACACATCGTTCAAGGTGTTCATGACTTATGACGACCTTGTGCTTAACGATAAGCAGCTCCTGGAAGTGTTCGACTGCGCGCGGGGGTGTCGGGCGCTGGTGATGGTGCACTGTGAGGGATACGATGCCATCCGCTTCATGACGGATCGCCTCGAGCAGGCTGGCAAGACCGCGCCTTACTATCATGCGGTTTCGCGCCCCGCTTCGGTAGAGCGAGAGGCCACCCATCGCGCTATCAGTCACGCTGAACTGACCGACGTCCCGATCATGATCGTCCACGTGTCCGGACGTGAACCCATGGAACAAATCCGGTGGGCACAGCACAAGGGTCTCAGGATTTACGGGGAAACCTGCCCGCAATATGTAGCCCTGACAGCAGATGATCTAAAGGGCCTCAATATGGATGAGACTGGAGGCAAATACGTCTGTTCGCCTCCGCCGCGGGACAAAGCGAGCTGGGATGCCATATGGGAGGGAATCCGGACCGGCGTTTTCCAGACATTCTCATCCGATCATTGCCCTTTCACGTATGGCAGTGTCCAGGGAAAACTAAATCCAAAGGCCCGCACGTCTTTTCGCTGGGTACCTAATGGAATTCCCGGGGTTGAGACCCGGCTCCCAATTCTTTACTCCAAGGGGGTAGTCGAGGAACGCATTACGCTGAACGAATTTGTGGCTCTGACTTCGACAAATCACGCGAAGATGTACGGGCTCTATCCAAAAAAGGGATCGATCGCTCCGGGATTCGATGCAGATATCGTCATCTGGGATCCAAACCGTAAAGAAGTGATCCGTCAGGAAATCATGCATCACGGCGCCGACTACACTCCTTACGAAGGGTTGGCCGTAACGGGTTGGCCAATCATGACGATACTGCGCGGCAAGATCGCAATGGAGGAAGGAAGAATTCTTGGCGCCCCCGGTGACGGCGCGTTCCTGAAGCGCGATTTGTCGCCATATGCGCAGAGCCGCCGTTCTGCATAGCGAAGAGAAGCTCATGAGCTTTGAAGACCTTCGCGTCGGCTCCGGACGCCTCCAAAAGGTGGGATTCGACCAGCATTAAGCAAGCCGGACGATCTGGTAGGAACTGGTTTCGGACAACATTTCTCGACGCCGGTCTGGGGCACACTGACAGTGTTGGGCTCGATCTTCGCGATCAGGGGCGACCTCGATGTGTCACGGGCGGCGGTAGGTGTGGGGTCCGATTGGCCGGGTTTTAAGCCCACGCCGGCACAACGCCCGTGAGGCTCAGGCGTGACACAAGGAAACTGACATCGGCGCACGATTTACATCCGACGGTGGCGTGGAAGCGGACACGCCAAGTATTGACCCTAGTTAAATGACTACTATCGGCCGACGTCTGCGTCCGTAGAGTTGGCCAAACGGTGCGACTGGCGGACAAGAGCGCCAGCCGATTAGCAAAACGAAATTTATACGCCCTTGGGGCTTACAACACGCTCGACGGAGTTTGCTGCTCCGCGTGTGAGTGGAGAGTTGCGGCCAGACTTCACGGGCGAACGACGAAAATGATCAGATGGAGGACTCGCGCATGACTTCGAAAGGTGATTTCAAGGGCGGCCTGAGCCGTCGATCCGTTCTGAAGGCGGGCGCCGCGGTTGCGGGCGCGGCCGTTGGAACGGACGCCATCACGGGCTTCCCCACGATCTGGGCGCAGGAGATCAAGGACATCGAGTTGCGCCATGTCGGGGTGTCGTATTCCGTCGTGAAGGCGATCGGCGACCAGGCGGCCAAGGATCTCGGTTTCAAGGTAACGATGCAGAACCTTGATACCTCTGCCGCGATCAATCGCTTCATCACCCAGCCGAACAGCGTCGACATCGCGGACCTCGAGGGCTGGCAGGCGAAGCTCGCGGCCAAGCGCGGGGTGATCCAGGGCATCGAAGCCAAGAAGATCAAGGAATTCGACAACTTTCTTCCCATTTTCACCAAGGGCGAACTCGACGGCCACAAGATTCCGCGTCAGGGCATCTCGCCTTACGAAGCGCTCTACATCGAAAAGCCCGATTCCACCGAGTTGCACGATGGCGTCACCGAGTGGCTGACCAACGTTCCGCAGGTCTACAACGCCAACTCGATCGGCTACCGTCCCGATCTGGTGGGGCACAAGGTGACGGAATGGAAGGAGCTGATCGATCCCAAGTTCAAAGGCAAGGCGGCGATCCTCGATGTGCCGGCGATCGGCATCATGGATGCGGCGTTGTGTTTTGAAAGCGCCGGGCTGATCAAATACGGCAACAAAGGCAACATGACCAAGAAGGAGATCGACTTCACCTGCGACAAGCTGATCGAACTGAAGAAGGCCGGCCAGTTCCGCGCCACCTGGACCACGTTCGACCAGTCGGTGCAATTGATGGCGGCCGGAGAAGTGGTGATCCAGTCGATGTGGTCGCCGGCGGTCGCGGCCGTTCGGGTCAAGCAGATCCCTTGCGTCTATGCCCCGGTCAACATCAAGGACGGCAAGGAAGGCTATCGCGGCTGGTGCAAC
Source organism: uncultured Pseudomonadota bacterium (assembly GCA_963727225.1). GTDB lineage: Bacteria > Pseudomonadota > Alphaproteobacteria > Rhizobiales > Xanthobacteraceae > Bradyrhizobium. The sequence continues at coordinate 350,656 of CAVSFN010000021.1, forward strand.
GGCATGGGGCTGATGAAGCATCTGACCGGCAAGAAGCTCGATGCCGCCTATGAATACATGAACTGGTACATGTCGGGCTGGCAGGGCGCGTTTGTGAGCCGCTACGGCTACTACAGCCCGGTGCCGTCGACCGCCAGGAAGTTCATGACGCCGGCCGAATACACCTTCTGGTACGAGGGCAAACCGGCGCCCGAGCCTGTGACCGATCCGTACGGCGTTCCGATGGAGGTGGCCGGCACGGTCCGCGACGGCGGCTCGTTTGTCGAGCGCGTCACCAATATCTCGTGCTGGAATACGCTGATGGATGAATCGGCCTACATGAACAAGCGCTGGAACGACTTCAAGGTCGCCTAGAGCGTTTTCCAGCGAAGTGGATACCGGTTCGCGTGAAGAAAACGCGTCAAATTAAAGAGATTAGGGCCTCCGTTCCGATTCAATCGGAACGGAAAAGGCTCTAAGTCCGGCCGTCATCAACAACCTGCCGGTCGACTTGTCGCCGACCGGCGGAGTTTTGGATGTCTCCCAGAGAGTGTTCATGGCTGTTTCCCGATCGATGACGAGCTGGCTTTATATTTCGCCGCTGATGCTCGTGCTTGTCCCGTTCTTCGTGTTGCCCATACTGGTGGTGCTGGTCGCGAGCGTGTTCGAGACCGACGGTTTCGGCGGTCTGATTCCGACCTTCACTCTGGCGAACTACGGAACGGTGTTGACGTCGGGCCTGACCTACAATCTCTATTTCGAAACCGTGAAATTCACCATCCTGACCTGGTTCTTCACGCTGCTGCTCGGCTTTTTCGTGGCTTATTTCCTGGTCTTCCACGTGCGCAATCCGCTGCTTGCGATCGGACTGTTTCTGATCTGCACCGTGCCGTTCTGGACATCCAACATCATCAGAATGATTTCCTGGATTCCGCTGCTGGGCAAGGAAGGCCTGATCAATTCGGCGCTCTTGCATCTGGGACTGATCCGCGAGCCGCTTGAATTCCTGCTCTACTCCGGATTCGCGGTGGTCGTCGCCTATGTGCACCAGTTGACGATATTCATGATCGTGCCGATCTTCAATTCGATGGCGCGCATCGACAAGCGCGTGGTCGAGGCGGCGATCGATGCGGGGGCCAGCCGCTTCGATATCATGCGGCTGATCATCGTGCCGCTCTCCAAAAGCGGCATCGCGCTCGGTTCGATTTTCGTGGCCTCGATCGTGATGGGTGATTTCTTCGTCACCAAGGTGATGTCCGGCGGCGGCTCGGCGTCGGTGGTCGGCGCCTTCTACGAGGACATTTCGGTGCTGCAATATCCGGGTGCTGCGGCGAGCGCGATCATCCTTACGGTGATATTGCTGGTCATGGTCTCCCTGATCCTGCGCAGCGTCGATATCCGAAAAGAAATCACCCAATGAGCGCGGTGCCGCAGAGCGTTGCTGTCGCTGAGGCGCGCGTGACCAAACACGCGATCGCGCCAAGCCGCGGCAGCCGGCCATGGACCTTTTATGTGCTGGCCGGGCTCTTCACTTTCTACGTTATCGCGCTCTACGGCCCGATGATCTGCATCTACATCCTGTCGTTTCAGGATGTGCGAGGCGGCCTGGTGTTCCCGATGAAGGGGCTGTCGCTGCACTGGTTCGTCGATCTGTTCACCCAGGTGAGGACCGGCGACGTCAAGGGCGCGTTCGATCGCTCGATCAAGCTTGCGATCGTGGTGACGGTGATCACGGTGGTGGTCTCGTTCATGTCCGCGATGGCGTTCCGCCGGCGTTTTCCGGGGGACAATATCGTGTTCGCGCTGATGATCGGCAGCCTGGTGGCGCCGGGCCTGGTGCTGGGCATCGGGGTCGGGCTTTTGTTCAATGCGATCGGCATCGAGACATCTCCCTACACCTCGGCGCTGGGTGCGCAGCTGTCCTGGACGCTGCCGTTTGGCGTGCTGGTGATGTTTGCGGTGATGTCGCGCTTCAATCCGGCCTGGGAGGAGGCGGCGCGCGATCTCGGCGCCTCGACATGGCAGACCATCCGGCTGGTGATCCTTCCGGTTCTGGCGCCGGGCCTGGTGGCCGTCGCGTTGTTTGGATTCACTTTGTCGTATGACGAGTTCGCCCGGACGCTGCAGACCGCCGGTCCCCAGAACACCTTGCCGCTGGAGATCTGGAGCATGACGCTCAACGTCACATCGCCCTCGCTTTATGCGCTGGGTACCGTGACCACGATTATCTCGTTTTTGATCATCGGCGCGGCGCTGGGAACCATCGTGTTCATTCAAAAACGGCGAGGCGCTGGCGCGTCGTGATCGGGGGCTAAACAATGGCGGTTCTGCGCGGCGACATCGAACTCGCCGGTCTTACCAAGAGCTATGACGGCGTAACGACCGTGGTGCAGGGCATCAATCTGAGGATTCCCGACGGCGCCTATTGCTGCTTTCTGGGGCCGTCAGGCTGCGGCAAGACCACGATTTTGCGCATGATAGCCGGCCACGAAGACCCGACCGGCGGCGAGATCCTGATCGGCGGCGAAAACGTGGTGGGGCTGCCGCCGGTGGCGCGTGGCACCGCGATGATGTTTCAATCCTACGCGCTGTTCCCGCATCTGAACGTGCGCGACAATATCGGGTTTGCGTTGCGGATCCGCGGCCTGTCGAAAAAGGATCGTAACCGGCAAACCGACGCCATGATCGAGAAGGTTCGGCTGACCGAGCTTGCCGACCGGTTGCCCGCGCAGCTCTCCGGCGGCCAGCAGCAGCGCGTGGCGCTGGCCCGTGCCGCCATCACCGAACCCCGGGTGCTGCTGCTCGATGAGCCGCTGTCCGCGCTCGACGAGCAATTGCGGGTGCGGATGCGGCTTGAGCTGCAGCGGATGCAGCGCGATCTCGGCATTACCTTCGTGCACGTCACCCACTCGCAGCTCGAGGCGATTGCGCTGGCCGATATGGTCGTGGTGATGGACCGCGGCGAGATCAGGCAGGCCGGCGCCGCCCGCGATGTCTATGCAACCCCCAGGGATCGCTATGTGGCCGAGTTCCTGGGCGGCCAGAACGTGTTCGCCGGCCGGGTCGATGCCATCAACGGCGATCTCGCCAGCTTCGCATCGCCCCAGATGAAACATATCGCGGTCCCGGTCGGCTCAGCCCCTGTCAGCACGGGCGACACCATCGACATCGCGGTGCGACGCGACGATGTCGGGCTGGTCCGGCCAGGCGTGGATGTGGCGGCGGATACCTCCTGGCTGGCGAGCCGGGTGCTGGCGGTCGAATATCAGGGCAACTTTGTCAAAGTCATGCTGGATGCGACCGGGACCGACGAGTTCATCGCCTATATCCCCGAACGCACTTTCTTCCGCGACCCCTACGCGATTGGCGATGTCGTCCAGGCGACCTGGCCGAGCCACCTTGCGCGTCTGCTTGCCAAAACAACTGCCTTAACTGCGTAACCCGTAAACGAGAGAGAGGGACTGGCTATGGTCGATTATGAGATGTTTGAGCTCGGCGATGTGACCCTGCAATGCGGACAAATCCTGCGCGGCGCCAAGATGGCCTACAAGACCTATGGCAAGCTCAACGCCGCCAAGGACAACGTGATCGTCTATCCCTGCTGGTATTCCGGCACGCACCTCGAAAACGAGTGGCTGATCGGCTCCGGCATGGCGCTCGATCCGGCAAAATATTTCATCATCATCCCCAACATCTTCGGCAACGGCCTGTCGACCTCGGCCAGCAATACGCCGGTTCCATTCAACGGCTCTCGCTTCCCGAATATCACGGCCTATGACAACGTCGTGCAGCAGCATCGGCTGGTCACCGAGAAGTTTGGCATCAGCAAGGTCAAGCTGGTGACGGGCTGGTCGATGGGCGCGCTGCAGACCTTTCATTGGGGCGCCATCTTCCCCGACATGGTCGAACGCATCCTGCCGTTCCAGGGCTCGGCCAAGTGCTCGCGGCACAATTTCGTCTTCCTCGAAGGCGTCAAGGCAGCCCTTCAGGCCGATGCCGCCTACAAGGACGGCTTCTACACCGAACAGCCGGCCAAGGGCCTTCGCGCCGCCGCCCGCGTCTATGCCGGCTGGGGCCTCTCGCAGACCTTCTATCGCGTCGAGGGCGACCTCAAGCACATGGGCTATGCCTCGCTGGAGGATTTCCTGGTGGGATTCTGGGAAGGCTGGCTGCTCTCCAAGGACGCCAACAACCTCCTGACCATGCTGTGGACCTGGCAGAACGGCGATATCTCCAACAACCCGATCTACAAGGGCGACTACAAGAAGGCGCTGGCCGGGATCAAGGCCAAGGCCTTTGTCATGCCGGCCTCGACCGATCTGTATTTCCCCCCGGCCGATAGCGCCAACGAGGTGAAGCACATGCCGAACGCCGAGCTGCGGGTGGTCGAAACCTATTGGGGCCATTTCGCCGGCGGCCCCGGCACCAGCCCCGACGACATCAAGGTGCTCGACGCAGCCCTCAAGGAATTGCTCGCCAGCTGAGCACGCCCAACCACACTTCACGGAGTCAATCGATGGCCGAAACGCTTATCAAAGTCGACCTCACGCAGTCCGCTTATGAGAACGACATGGTGCACAATCGCTGGCACCCCGATATCCCGATGGTCGCCTGGGTAAAACCGGGCGACGAGTTCATCATAGAAACCTATGATTGGACCGGGGGCTTCATCAAGAACAACGACTCGGCCGATGACGTGCGCGACATCGACCTGTCGATTGTGCATTTCCTGTCCGGCCCTGTCGGCGTTAAGGGTGCCGAACCGGGCGATCTGCTTGTCGTCGATATCCTGGACATCGGCGCCAAAAAGGAGAGCGAGTGGGGGTTCAACGGCTTCTTCTCCAAGAAGAACGGCGGTGGTTTCCTGACCGATCATTTCCCGCAAGCCCAGAAATCGATTTGGGATTTCCACGGCATGTTCACCACCTCGCGCCACGTGCCTCGCGTTAAATACGCGGGGCTGATCCATCCGGGCCTGATCGGTTGCCTGCCGTCGCGACCGCTACTGGAAAAATGGAATGCCCGCGAAGTCGGCCTCATCGCCACCAATCCGACCCGCGTCCCGCCGCTTGCCAATCCGCCGTTCGGTCCGACCGCTCACATGGGCCGCTTGGGTGGAGAGGCAAAGGCCAAGGCTTCAGCCGAAGGTGCACGCACGGTGCCGCCGCGCGAACACGGGGGCAATTGCGACATCAAGGACCTGTCGCGTGGCTCCCGGGTCTATTTCCCGGTCTATGTGCCGGGCGCGGGGCTTTCAATGGGCGACCTGCACTTTAGCCAGGGCGACGGCGAAATCACCTTCTGTGGTGCGATCGAAATGGCGGGTTGGCTGAATCTGAAGGTCGAGGTGATCAAGGACGGCATGAGCAAATACGGCATCAAGAATCCAATTTTCAAGCCGTCGCCGATCACGCCGAACTACAAGGACTATCTGATCTTCGAAGGCATCTCGGTCGATGAGAACGGCCAGCAATACTACCTCGACGTCAATGTCGCTTACCGGCAGGCCTGCCTCAACGCGATCGAATACCTCAAGAAGTTTGGCTATTCGGCCGCTCAGGCCTATTCGATCCTGGGCACGGCTCCGGTGCAGGGACATATTTCGGGGGTGGTCGACATTCCCAATTCCTGCGCGACGCTGTGGCTACCGACCGAGGTCTTCGACTTCGACATCAACCCGTCGGCGGCCGGCCCGTCCAAAATCCTTGACGGTTCGGTCCAGATGCCACTCTCGCCCGATCGCTAGGCTGCGATCTTCCGGTGCCGGCGCAGCGTGTCCGCTCGCCGGCGCCCTCATCAGGAGCGACGCCGTATGCCTGTTTACGAATATCTGTGCGACAGTCATGGCGTTTTCACCGCCATGCGGCCGATGAGTGAATACCTCGATCCGCAATCCTGTCCAGATTGCGGATCGCCGGCGTCCCGCGTGATGCTGAGCGCCCCGCATGTGTCGGGCCTGTCGTCCCAACGCAAGGCGGCATATGCGAAGAACGAGCGATCGCAGCACGCGCCGCTGAGCGCCGATGCCTATAAAGCCGGTCATTCCGCCGGATGCTCATGTTGTTCCGGGAGTGTGCGGCTACCCAGCGGAAGCAAGGCACGCTCGTCGCGTGGTGCGAAGAGCTTTGTGAACAAGCGGCCATGGATGATCAGCCATTGAGGTGACGATCACCGATCGACATACGCGATTTTACCCACTTCCTGCCCAATGGTGTTAGGCTAAGTTCTCAACGGTCGCGGCCTGGTCGTTAAGCTTCGATCGGAACCGGCGGGGTCATGACGAATGTCGGCGACACAGCGGATCGTGCGAGTCCGGCGCCAGTACAACCAGTGGGTGGCCGACCAGTCGCTTGAGGACTATGCGCTGCGCTTTACCGGCTACGTGGCCCGCCGCTGGTCGCATTTTCGTGTCGCCAACACGGCAATCGGCTCGATATCGTTTCTCGCGCTCGAGGCGATTGGCGGCCTGATCACCCTGCAATACGGCTTTACCAACGCCGTTTGCGCCATTGCCGTGGTCTCCACGCTCATCTTCCTGAGCTCGCTTGCGATCGCATATTACGCCGCAACTTATGGCCTCGACATCGACCTTCTGACCAGAGGCGCGGGATTCGGCTACCTCGGCTCCTCGCTCTCGTCGTTGATCTACGCGATCTTCACCTTTGTATTCTTTGCGATCGAGGCCGCCATTATGGCGGTTGCACTGGAGATGGGATTGGGGATTCCCCTGCAGGTCGGCTACGCGTTGTCCTCGCTCATCATCATTCCGCTGGTCGCCTATGGCATCACGCTGATAAGTCGTTTGCAGTTGTGGACCCAGCCGCTTTGGATCGTCCTGCAACTGGCGCCGTTTCTCGCCTTGGCCATCATGGCTCCGGACAACTTCCGGCACTGGGTCGACTTTTCCGGCGTGGACGGGATGAAGCCCGGATTCGATTTCGTGCTGTTCGGAGCCGCCACATCGGTCATCTTCTCGCTGATGGGGCAAATCGGCGAGCAGGCGGATTTCCTGAGGTTCATGCCGCCGCGCGATCGTACCCGGATCGACTGGCGCTGGTGGGGCGCCATGCTGATCGGCGGCCCCGGCTGGATCGTGATCGGGGCGCTAAAGATGCTGGCGGGATCGCTGCTCGCTGTGGTCGCGATGCGTCACGGTCTGACCCCGCAATATGCGGCAGAGCCGGTCGAAATGTATCGCGTCGGGTTCAGCTACCTGTTCCACTCGGATCGCCTGATCGTGGGCGCCACGGTGCTGTTCGTGACGCTGTCGCAGATCAAGATCAACGTGACCAATGCCTATGCCGGCTCCATCGCCTGGTCGAATTTCTTTGCCCGCATGACGCACAGCCACCCCGGGCGCGTGGTCTGGCTCGTCTTCAATGTTGCGATCGCGCTCCTGATCGTGCAGCTCGGCATTTATCGCGCGCTCGGTTCGATCCTTGCCATCTACTCCAACCTCGCGGTCGCCTGGATCGGCGCGCTGGTGGCTGATCTTGTCATCAACAAACCACTCGGTCTCAGCCCGAAAGGGATCGAATTCAAGCGCGCCTATTTGCCTGGAGCCAATCCGGTCGGCTCGGGAGCGATGACGCTTGCGAGCCTTCTGGCTTTGTTGGCGTTCTCCGGCGCATTCGGAACGGATATGGAAGCGCTGTCCGGGTTCATCGGATTGTTGACGGCGTTTGCCGTTACCCCCTTGCTGGCGTTTGCGACGCGGGGCAAGCATTATCTGGCGCGCGAGCCCGACCGTTCGCCGTCTTCGCTTGTTCGCCAAACCTGCTGTATCTGCGAACACACTTTCGATTCCGAAGACATGGCGTCGTGCCCGGCCTATGACGGGCCAATCTGCTCGCTTTGCTGCACTCTCGACGCGCGCTGCGGGGATCGCTGCAAGCCCGGTCATAGCCTCACCGAGCAGATCTCGGCCATGCTGAAGGATATCGCGCCCAAGAAGACCGTCGGCGTGGCGCTTGAGCGCTTCGTGCGCTACGCCGTTGTGTTCCTCTCGCTTGCCCTGATGATCGCCGGCGTGGTCGCGTTCGTTCACGTTCAGACCATCCTTGAGGACGGAAACCGGGCCGAGGTGATCCGTTCGATGTCGGTGCACACCTTCTGGATCTTCGCGATCGTCGGCGCCGTTTCGGCCTGGATGATCGTCCTTGCCCGCGAGAGCCGGATGTTGGCGCAGGAGGAATCCGAGCGGCAAACGACGCTACTGATCGAGGAAATCGACGCGCATACGCGCACTGACGCCGCGCTTCAGGCCTCCAATGCGGAATTGCAAAAAGCCAAGGATGTCGCGGAGAACGCCAATCTCGCAAAGAGCCGTTACATGATCGGCATCAGCCACGAGTTGCGCTCACCGCTCAATGCCGTTCTTGGCTATGGCCAGTTGTTGAGCAACGATGCGTCCATTCCGGTTCATCGCAAGAATGCCATCAATGTCATTCGTCGCAGTGCGGAACACATGTCGGGCCTGGTCGATGGCTTGCTGGATATTTCCAAGATCGAATCCGGACAGCTATATCTGCTCCACGAGGAATTGCACTTTCGCGAGATAATGGAACAGCTCGCCGACATGTTCCGGCTTCAGGCCAATACCAAGGGTCTCGATTTTCATTTCGAGGTCTTGGGTCCGATGCCGCAAGCGGTCTATGGAGATGGGCGACGCCTGCGGCAGATTGTGATCAACCTGCTCTCAAATGCCGTCAAATATACCCAACGGGGTGGAGTTACATTACGGGTCCGCTACCGAAGCAGCATGTTCGCGGAAATTGAAGTATCCGACACCGGTTTTGGCGTTCGTCCGGAGGATCAGGTTCGAAATCTTCGAGCCCTTCGAACGCGGTCAACAACCGAACGGTGCCGCGGTGCCAGGAACTGGCCTCGGTTTAACGATCACCAAGATGCTGGTACAGGTGATGGGAGGCGAGATCAGTATGACCAGCCAGCCGGGCGAGGGTAGTGTCTTCAAGGTTGGTCTGCTCCTATCCGAGGTAATCTATCCGAGCGCATCGCCGAAATCGGATACCAATATCATAGGCTATAAGGGCCGCCGGCGCTCGATCGTCGTGGCTGACGACGACAGGACGCATTGCGCGATCCTGGCCGAGGTTCTCGGCCCGCTTGGTTTCGGCGTGATTGTCGTCGACTCGGGGGCGTCCTGCCTGGACACGGTGCGGGAACACAAGCCGGACCTCGTTTTGCTTGATGTCTCGATGCCGGAAATGAGTGGATGGGAAGTTGCGGCCGAGCTTCGCGAGCGAGTTTCGCCCTTGACACGCATCGTCATGCTTACGGGCAGCGCCTTCGAGATCGATTCCCATCGCGATGCAGTCAAATATTACGACGCGGCGCATATCAAGCCGTTCTATGTCGGGAGCCTGTTGCAGACGATCGCGGATGTCCTGGATCTCGAATGGATCGTGGAAAAGGAGTCCGCGACCTTCAATGGCGATGAAAAAGTGCGCGGGGATGAAGACGATGTCGTGCTGGCCGGCCGCAAGCTGCCAGACATGCGTGAACTCATCGACCTGCGGCGGCTGGGCGAAATTGGCTATGTCCGGGGTATCCGGGAGAAACTATCGGATATCGCGTCCCAGTCGCCTGATTACCGGTGGCTTGTCGATCGTCTTGAGCCGATGTCGCGAGATCTGGATTTTCCACGGTATATCGCGGTCCTTTCAGAACTGATCGAGCAAGAGTCATGAAGAGCCGCGAAACGGTATTGATCGTCGACGACTCCGTCGAATCCCTGAACTTCCTGACCGACGCGCTCGAAGATGCCGGCTTTACAGTTTTGGTCGCCTTGAATGGTTTGACGGCGATGACCCTGGTTGATCGGGTTGCTCCAGATATCGTCCTGATGGACGCCGTCATGCCGGGGCTCGACGGCTTCGAGACCTGCCGGCGGCTGAAGGCAAGCGCGTCCTATATCGATTTGCCGGTCATCTTCATGACCGGACTGTGCGAGACCGAAGACATCATCCGAGGTTTTGAGGCCGGCGGCGTCGACTATGTGACCAAGCCGGTGATTCCCGACGAATTATTGCCTCGGATACAACGCCACCTTGCGACAGCCCAAAGCGTGCGAAGCGCGCGGACCGCGCTGGATTTGACCGGGCGCTTTCTGATCGCTGTCGACAGCACCGGGCGCACGGTCTGGAGCACGCCGCAGGCGACCCGTCTGCTCAAGGAGATCTTTGACTACGAGGATACAGGAACCTTCACGGTGCCGCCCGAGCTCGCTGCTTGTTTGAACCCGACGCCGAATCGGCCCGCACCGAGCACGAAAATGAAGGTCGGTGACCGTTCGCTTGAGATCATCTACGTCGGAAGAGTATCGGACGGCGAAATCCTGCTTCGACTGTCGCTTGCGGAAGCGGCGGCCGACAAATCGGCGCTGCGGCGTGCCTTTGCACTGACGGATCGTGAAACCGACGTGCTGCTCTGGATCGCGGCGGGGAAATCCAATCGCGACATTGCCGATATCCTCAGCTTGAGTCCACGAACCGTGAACAAGTACCTTGATCAAATCTACCTCAAGATCAGTGTGGAAAATCGGGCTTCCGCCGCCGCCAAGGCGGTGCGCGTTCTGAGCGGTCTTTAGGCGGCGCTGCCCATGATACGTACGGGCGGAGATCGTCATGTGTCGACCGAAGGGGCGAAAAGCTGTTCGAGCCTTTTCCGTTCCGATTGAATCGGAACGGACGCTCTAATCATTTATTTGACGCGTTTTCTTGATGCGAACCGGTTTCCACTTCGCTCGAAAACGCTCTAGGCGCCGCCGACCTTAGCCCAATTGGCGGCGGAGCGTTTGTGGAACATCTCGCGGAACTGGCCGGTCGATGTCGGCAACAGCATGCCGCTGTCCCAGTCGAGCACCACGGCGTAGCGGCGCACCACGTCGAGCTTGTCGATCTTGCCGGCGCGATAGCCGGCCGCGACTGCCTCGGGATCGGTGGCGAGCCAGCCGAGGCGCTGGCGTCGAATCGTCTCGCGCTCGGCTTTGGTGGCGGCTTCGTCGATGGCGTACTCACAGATCTCCGCGTCGATGACCTTGATCACCACGCCGTAGTCCATGACGGCCCGCTCCACCGAGACATAATCGTCGGCAACGTCCTCTAACACGGCGGCCGGGTCACGCTCCAGCGGATCGCCGAAGCCACCTCCGCCGGCGGTCGGACGGCTGAAGATGTCGCCTTGCCCGATCGGTACGTCGGAGAACACGGAGCCGAGCCACTCTTCCTTCACTGTATTTGCACGTGTAATGCTGAGACCATGGGGAATGGAGGGCAGTCCGCCCTCGATGCCCCACACCACGGATCGTTCGCGGTCGCAGATGTAGGAAATGACGGTCCGTTCCGCTTCGAGCACCACCGACGTCTTGCGCACGCCGGCGCCGCCACGCCATTTGCCGGGACCGGCGGAGTCCGTGAGAATTTCATATTCGGTGGTGAGGATCGGGTTGGCGCGCTCCTGACCTTCCACCGGCTGCGACATCAGGCCCGTGCCGAAGCAAGCCGTGGTGACGTTGCAACCGTCCTTGCCGTTGCGTCCTCCCCAGCCGCCCGGCAACCAATCGTAGAACATGAAGATCGGCTTTTCAGGCCGGCGTCCGTCGAACCCTCCGGTCAGAAGGTATTCCAGGTTGAAGGCGCAGGCGATCGCACGTTCCGGCATGATCTTTGACCAGATCTCGTAGATCGCGTTCATGATTTTTTCGAACGGCATCAGGAAGCCGGTTACTGCAATCGGCCATTTCGCGTCGACGATCGATCCTTCCGGCGCGATGATCTCGAAGGCGCGGTAGAAGCCGGAGTTCAGCGGAAGGTCGGGAAAGAACGTCTTCATGCCCGCCGCGACCGCGGAGAAGGTGGCCCCGAACGCGGAGTTGTAGATCGAGCCAATGGTGGGATGGCTACCGGTGAAGTCGTAGATCGCCTTGTCGCCGCGAATGGTCAGCTTGACCTTGATGGGGATCATTCCTTCCTTGCCGGCGGGATCGCGGTCGATGAAGTCTTGCGTCTCCCATTCGCCGTCGGGCAGCGCGGCAAGGCGCAGGCGCACGGCGCGCTCCACATAGTCCTGGACGGCCGCGAGACCGGTCTCGACGGTCTCGCGGCCGTATTTATCGACCAACCGCAGGATCTCGCGCTCGCACACCCGTGTCGCCTCGGCCTGGGCCTGGATGTCGCCGATAATCGAGACCGGATCGCGCGTGTTCGATGCGATCAGATGCGCCACGTCGCCGCAGAAGCGCCCCTTGTCGAACAGACGGACCGGCGTGATTCGCAGCCCTTCGCGAAACATCTCACGCGCTACTACGTCGAACGACCCGGGCACGCTGCCGCCGACATCGGACCAATGGCCGTTCGACTGGCTGAAGGCGATGATTTTGCCGTCGGCAAAGATCGGCCGAATTAACCGCACGTCGGAGAAGTGAGTGCCGCCGGCATAGGGATCGTTGATGGCGTAAACGTCGCCCGGATGCATGTCGCCAGCGAAGGCGCGCATGACGTCCTTGCATGTGAAGTGCAGCGTGCCGACGTGAACGGCGATGTCCTGATTGCCCTGGGCGGCGGAATTGCCCGCCGCGTCATGAAGCCCGTTGGAGAAATCGCGATTGTAGATCACAAAGGAATAGCAGGTCCTGAGGATCTGCTCGCCCATCTGGTCGACGCTGCTGATGAAAGAATTCTTCAGGACCTCGAAAGTGACGGGATCGAGCGCGGGTTTTTCGGCCATCGGGTTATTCTTTCACGCGAATGATGATGTTGAGATACTGATCCACCTCGGCGGTGGTACCCGGCGGGATCAGGACGGTGGAATCAACCTGTTCGACCACGGCGGGGCCGGCGAGCTTGAGGCCCGCCGGCAGGTCGGTGCGCTCGTAGACCGGCGTCTCGATGCAGGTATCGGCTTCGAACCAAACCGGGCGCTGGCTCACGGGCGCAGGCGTGATGCCGGTCGCCTCGTGAATAGCTAGCTCGGCCTTGGGCACCACGCCGACTGCCTTCAGGTTGAGGCGGAACAGGTCGACGGGCGCGTTGTCGCGGCGAAAATTGTATTCGCGCTCGTGACTGTGGTGGAAGGCCTCGACGAGATCCGTCATTGTGACGATCGGGCTCGGCGCGGCAATTGCCAACGAGCGCCATTGGCCCTGGTACATCATGTCGATCGTGCGCTGCAGGACGATATCGGATGCGGCGACGCCCTCGTGCGCGAGACGCTCGAGCGCTTCCTTCTCCAGCCGGGCAAAGGCCGCTTCGATCGCGGCGGGGTCTGCCTCTGCGGTACCGGCGAGATAGCTTTCGGAAAAATCATGCTGCACATCAACCAGAAGGCAGCCCAGTGCTGAGGTGACTCCGGGGTATGGCGGCACGATCACTGCCGGAATCGACAGTTCCCTGGCGATAGCGACGCCGTGCAGTGCGCCAGCGCCGCCGAAAGCCACCAGCGCGAAATCGCGCGGATCATAGCCGCGGCTGATAGAGATCAGGCGGACCGCATCCGACATGTTGGCATTGGCGACCCGGATGATGGCGTCCGCGGCCGACTGGCGCGTCATCCCGAACGATTTGGCGACACCGTCTACGGCTTCGGCGGCAAGTGAGGGGTCGAGCGTGATCTTGCCTCCGGCCAGGTTCGACCCGAGCCGCCCCAGCACCACGTTGGCGTCGGTGTTGGTGGCCTGATGGTTGCCGTTGCCGTAACAGGCGGGACCGGGATTGGCGCCCGCCGATTGCGGGCCGTTGCGCAGTGAACCCGCTTCGTCGGTCCAGGCAAGCGAACCGCCGCCGGCGCCGATGGTCAGAACTTCGATCGAGGAAAAGCGGATCGGATAGCCGAACTCGACATACCAGTCCTTGGTGACGCGCGACTGCCCCTCATAGACGAGCGACACGTCGGTGGAGGTGCCGCCCATGTCGAGGCCGATCGAATTCTTGAAGCCGCACAGCATGGCAATGTGCCGGCTGGCGATCGCGCCAGCCGCGATGCCCGACCCCGCGAGGCGAGCGGCAAAATCCTTGACGCTTCCGGGTGTCATCACCCCGCCGCCGGTGTGGAGCAGGAGCAGATCGCGCAGATAGCCCTCCTGTTTCAACCGATCGCCGAGACGGGTGGTGTAGTCCACCACCACCGGGCTCAGGGCTGCGTTGACGACGGTGGTGGAGAAACGCTCGTGCTCGAAGATTTCCGGCAGCACCTGCGACGAGATCGAGACCGGGATGTCCGGCATCTCCTCCTGCAGGATCTGTTTCATTCGCCGCTCGTTGGCGCCATTCATGTAGGAATTCATGAAGCAAACGGCGACCGCCGCGACGTTGCGGCGTTTGAGGATGTGGGCGACCTGGCGCGCGCCAGCTTCATCGAGCGAAGTGATGACGGCGCCCTGGGCATCCACGCGCTCGGCGACGACGAGACGATCCCGTCGCGGGACATAAGGCTTCACCACGTCCTTGTAGGTATCCCAGAGCTCTTCCTTGTTGGCGCGCCGGATTTCGATGACGTCACGAAAGCCCTTGGTGCAGACCATGGCGGTCCGCGGCAGTCGCCGAGTGATAAGAGCATTGGTGGCCACAGTCGTCCCATGCGAGAACAGCGCCACCTTGCCGAGATCGATAGCGGCCTTGTCGAGGCCGGACATGATGGCGTCGATCGGGTCCTTGGACGACGCTGTCTTCTCGATGCGGATGAGGCCGGTCGTATCATCCATGATGCAGATGTCGGTGAAGGTGCCGCCGACATCCACGGCCACGCGCAGGTTTTGCAAGGAATTCTCTCCTGTTCTCGCCCGGTACTGAGGGCAACGCTCGGCAGCGCCCGGAAAACCGGGCCGATTCTACCATTGTCCTGAGAGGTCGCCGCCGGGTCAGCCCGTCGGCGTCACGATTGTCTCCCGTGTGCCGCCGACGGCGCCCGAGCGCGCGGCTTCGCGCGCATCGCTCGGCGTGCAGCCGAAATACGCCCGGTAGTGGCGGCCGAACTGGCCCTGGTCGCCGAATCCCCACTGATAGGCGATTTCGGCGATCGACTTGCGGTTCAGGGGATCTCGCAGCGACTCGTCGCACATCCGAAGGCGCTGATGACGAAGCCAGCTGCAGACGGTAGCGCCCTGACTTTCGAACAGCTGGTGCAGGTAGCGAACCGAGATGCCGCAGCGCTCCGCAATTATCTGTGGCGAGAGATCGCTGTCGGCCAGGTTGGCGCGTGCGAAGCGCTCGACGCGCCTCAGGTGGGCGCTTTGTACCGAGGTAGCGCCGCCGCCGAGCACGCGGTCGTCGGCCTCGACCGCGGTGGCGAGAAGATCGACGAGGTGCTTGCCGGTGAGATCGCGGGCCTCGTCGTTCATTTCGTCGATGCGCGGCGCGGAAAGGCGGATCATGTCGACGAACAGCGCGCCGACGCCGCGGGTAGAATCGAAGGTGAGGGTGGTGAGCCGTTCGGGTTGTCCGATCCGTGCCCGCAGTACTGCGCTCGGCACCTTCAAGACCCAGAGTGCATTGGCCTCGGCGTAGCTGAAATCATAGGGCAGGTGGCTGCGCTCCACCAGAAAGGCGCCGGGCCGGCAGCGCACCTCCTTGCCCTCCTGCGCGAAGGTGACCTCGGAGATCTCTGGTACAGTGATGAGAAAGCTCTCTTCGGTCTCATTCAGCAGATGCCGCTCATGGCGGCGATAGATCATGCCGTCGGACACGTTGCGCGAGATCGACACGTTTCCGACCGACCACACATCGAGTTCACCGGAGAAGCCCGGTGCGCTGCGAAAACCAAGCTCGAGCGGAAAATAAGTGCGCGCGATGGCCCGGTTCCAATACCATTTGCGCGCCGCCGGGGCAGCTTGCGCGGTCGAGTAGCTGACTCGCATATTCAACCTCCCGCTGTTAGAGCTTCGCTCTTCCCGTCACGACCTCGCGGAGTGGGCAATAGCCTACTTCGGCGCGCATGCCTTATTGAAGAGGGTTTCCTGGTAAACCGCTAGTCGCCCAGTGCGCACAATCTTGTGGCTGGGCGCGATTGCTGCTTAATTCAAGGGCATGATCACCGGTCGCATCGATGCGACCGTCGCTCACGCAGGTTGACCCCAATTCCGGCGAGCCGGCGCCGATTGTCCGCCTTAGCGTGGTGACGAAAGTTGAAACAGCTAATCGTCAGGGTTGATGCAGCCCAGGAAGGCCCGCTGCCGGCAGCTCCTTTTCTATCCGAAACCAACTTGCCCGAGCATGTATGGGTCTGACTTTGGTTACGGAATCAAAGACATAAAGTTCTCAATGACTTCACACACAATGAGCGGCCCGAGACATAGGTGACATTTCGTACCGGACACATGGGTTACAGTTTCCGCTTTTGTTCTGCGGGAGGTGTAGATGCCGTGGAAAGCGAGTTCGGTGATGGAAGAACGCCTGCACTTTGTCGCCCGCCTGCTGGACGGGAAGGCCATGACGGACGTCTGCCGGGATTTCGGCGTCTCGCGCAAGACCGGCTACAACCCGCGGTGTACCGCACCGCCTATTTTTCTGCCTCCAACAAGCTGGCCAGGATCTGCTGGGCTATCATGACCACTGGCGAGGGGTTCCGAACAGATACATACGTCAAAGCTTGAGACGCAACTCGCTATCTGGGGCATTCAAGCCGAATGGGAGTTAGCCGGTTTAAGTTTGGCAAGCTTTAAAGATGTGATGAACGATACGGTCACCACCGAAAGCCACTGCAGCGACGGTAAATCGTGCAGCTTGGGGGGCCCTTGCCGCTTATCTTCGACGCGCACGGCAAGCGCGCCCTCGAAGCCTTCGGCTGCTTTGATGACGTCCTCGGCGATCTCGCGCCGAACGATCCGGTCCTGCGGCGCGTGCCGCATTGGCCTCCCGTTACCCTCGCTGTGGCGACAACTTCAAAATAGGCGAGGGGCACAAGATCGCGGATTTCCAATTCGCGTTTGCACACAATGGCCAAGGTCTGCGTTTTCACTCGGCCGACTCCGATCACTCTCCGCGTGCCACGACCCAGGATGACGGTCGCAGTACGGGTGAGGGATAAATTGTAGATCTGGTCGGCCTGCCGGCGCGCACGGCAGCTTCGTAGAGGCGAGCGTACTCGGCATTTGGCTTTGCCCGGCCAAATATGACCTTGTTCGCCTTCTGTCCGCCACCTATCTACGGAAGGGAGTGGGGGTTATCATGAGCACCGTCTGGAAAATCACCGGCAAGCTGACAAAATGGACCGGCATATCGGCGCTGTTGGTCTACGCTGCTGTGTGCGCGGGAGTGTACGTAACCCAGCGGACATTGATATTTCCGAAGCTGGCGGCTCACGTGACCGCTGCCGACGCGGGTTTTGCTGAGGCGCAGGAGGTCGCGCTGCAGACCTCCGATGGCGAGCGTCTGGTGGCTTGGTATGTGGCGCCCAAGCCCGACAAGCCGCTCTTTATCTATTTTCACGGCAACGGCGACACACTTAACTGGCGAGTTGGCCGGGATCGCAGTCTCATAGCCGAGGGTAACGGGCTGCTCGCGGTTTCGTACCGGGGTTACGAGGGGTCGACCGGAAGTCCGTCCGAAGATGGGTTGCATCTGGACGCCGAGGCGGCCTACGCGTTCGCGGTCGATCATCAGATCCCGCCCGATCGTATCGTGGTATGGGGCCATTCGCTTGGCTCCGGCGTCGCCGTCTGGCTCGCGGCCGAACGAAAGATCAAGGCGCTGATTTTGGAAGCGCCTTATACCTCGATTTCCGACGTGGCGGCCATGAACTTCCCGTTCCTGCCTGTGCGTTGGCTGCTCAAGGACCAATTTCATTCGGATTGGCGCATCGGCAGTGTGACCGCGCCGGTCCTGATCTTCCACGGAGACAATGATAGCACGATCCCAATCGCGTTCGGGCAGCGTCTCTACAGCCTTATAAATGCGCCCAAATGTTTCATCCGCTTTGCCAATGGCGGTCACATCGATCTCGATGACCGCAAGATCCTGACTGGCGTTCGCGACTTCATCGTGAGCGGCATGCGTGGCTGCGATAGCGACGGCGGGGCGATAACGGCTGACCTACGGCTGGAGGGCAGGAACGAATGTTCCTATCTTGTTCTCATCGAGCCAAGCGCGTTCGACGATCCGCGATGCTTTTTTCACCCCGCCGAGGTGAGACGCGTGGCTGGATTTATCGGTCACGGCTTTCGCGGCGTGAAGCGTTCTCCTGCGGCGATGCGATGACCCTTGCCCGGTGTTCTCGTTCGCGGAATTCGGTAGTTTCGCCGTTCATCAGGCCGAGTAGAAAACTCGCCGCCCAAAGGAAATAAAGGCAGCCGCGGTATCTTCATTCATCGCCGGTGCTGATGCAGTGCCGTCGTCAATGTTGTGCTGCCCGGATGCTGGGCGGTCGGGCTCGTTTTGCCAAGACAGTTGCGGATCGATCACGGCTGCAGAGAAAGCGGCTGCAGGATGAGGCCTGGATGGTCCGTTCCAAAACAACTCGCGGGTGTTGGCTGGAACGGCGGGCTGGCGCAGTGCCCGTTTTTCTTCGGCGACGATAGCGGCAATGTGTCGTTTCAATTTGGGGATCTGCTGCTGTTGCAGTCTCGCCTGCAAATTGTCTGCAGCTTCCAACAGCTCGTTTAATTCGTCCACATAGAACAATTCGTCATTGGCGAGCGCGGCTTCGATGCGCCGTTCCAGAGAGGGCGGTGCGGGCGCATTGATCTTGATTGCCATTTTATTTTCTCCTGACACAACCTTTTTGGTTTGAAGGGTGTGGCCGCCGGGAGTAGAGGAGTCCACTCAGGAACTAATTCTCCCGACGACCACAGGCGGGTGTTGTTGAAGTCACGTCACCGCCCGCTGGACGCTTTTGTTGCCGGCCGGCGAGTTGAAAGGAGTAAAAGAACCCGCCGCCCAGCCTCCTTTTCACGAAGCCCCGCTGCGCAACCAATCGAGGCACCGCAAAAACTTCTTGAAGCCGCCGACGCGAGCCAAGGGCAAGCCAAACCCGCGTCGGCTTCGGAGGCGGCGGTGAAAGTCAGGACAAACCACCGCTCTCGAATCGTAATCAATCAGACCGTCGGGTGCCGGTAGCCGTCCGCCACAGTCGGTCTGCGATGAGCCAAATTTGCCAAACCGCTGTTCTCCGGATTTTCGAATACCCTGGCAAACGCCTGAGCGTCACTAAGTGTTGGGCTGCGCCGCACCAGTTCCGCCGCCATCGCGGTGAGCTGCAGCATTGCCTTAGATCGATCCTCGTCGCTGTTGGTAGCGGCGGCACCGCCAGTTTGCACTGGCTGCACATCGAGAAGCGGTGCGGGCACAGATTTGCAAATCTGAATTGCCTTCCTCAGTTCGAGCGATTCAGGTGCGCTGTAGTATCTCGCGAACGCCGTGTTCGCCTTCTCGGCGGGCAGTGCCGACTTCATTGCCTCTGCCTCCATAAGCTTGGTGAACTCGGCTTCTGTAGCAGAATCTGCGAGCAAATCACCAGCTTGGCATGCGCGCCTAAGTTATTGATTTAATTGGCGGAAGGGGTGGGATTCGAACCCACGGTACCCTTGCAGGCACGCCGGTTTTCAAGACCGGTGCCTTAAACCACTCGGCCACCCTTCCAAACCAATAGAGTCGTCCAGCTATTTAGGAGACGCCCGAGGCCGAAGATGGCCTTTGCTGCCGCTTTGCCAACCAACGCTCTTGGTGGGCTTGTTTATGGCAGCCTGCAGCGCTTCGTCAACGTGCGCGGGAGCGTCTGCCGCATTCCGGGTGGTTCATCCGCGCTTGGCCGATCGAGGTGTTATGGATGAGCCGCGCCGGCTCCCGCTCCGACATAAACGCCGGTCCACGTCCTGCTCGCAGACGGCGCCGGTTGAGCCGGCGACGACATCGGCAAGGTGGTTGGATGTTCTGAAGCATAAGCCGCTGCCGACGAGAGGGGTAACGACCGCGGTCTGGAATCCGCATCAGGCCGGGCCCTTGAGACCCGCTTGCTGCTCCTGGAAGGGTGCAGTTGGCCAGCCGGCGACGGTTTTTCCAGCAAACCGCCGGAATCGGAGCTGGGCGCCAGTGCTTCGCCGCCGAAAGCACCTCTGCAAGCCGTCAGTGAAAAAAATAGCAGGCCGAGAAACACGCGACGCATCGTGGACTGTCCCAAAGTTGCATTTGCAGTTCTGCTAGCCGGGATTTTGGTCGAAAATACGGGAAGCTCCATTTCGGACCCAATCGCCACACAATGAGCTGCCATCGACCATCCTAAACAACATGAAGGGCAGGGCGCTGTCCCTTGAAAATCATGCGGATTTGCGCTCGACGGATCCCGCCATGACGATCGCCTGGGCTTTCAGCCCCGATGCCGTTCACCTCGCCGCCGAACGCTCTGCGGGATGGCGCTCCGGCGAATTGAACGCTCCCCAAGGACGCTACCTAACGCAACCATTAATTCACCACCACAAAGCTCTCCCCATTTTCGCCGCGTTCGGGCTGCGATATATTCATGACTTGGTGCGGAAGTGGGCTGCATTGGGGACGTGTAGCGGCTGTGCGCCTCAAGTAGGCATGCGGCCGGCGGGATGGTAATTGGGGCGCATGGGGATTCGACAGTCAGATCCGGTTCTGCGGGCGGCGCGGGGCGTTGCGGCCGTGGCGGCATGCCTCGTCCTCGCCAATTGCGCGTCCTCGGGCAAATTTGCCGGCGGCGTCGACCCCAAATATGGCGTTTCCAGCAGCCCGCGCGTGGTGGCATTTGGCGACCCCGTGCCGAAGGGTGGTGGCATCTACCGCGTCGGCAAACCCTACACCGTCGCTGGCCAGGTCTATGTTCCCGAAGAGGACACCCACTATCGCGCGGAGGGGCTGGCCTCCTGGTATGGCGACGATTTTCACGGCCGGCTGACCGCCAATGGCGAAGTGTTCGACATGGCCTCGCTGACCGCCGCGCATCCGACCCTGCCGATGCCGTGCTATGCGCGCGTGACCAATCTTTCCAACGGCAAATCGCTGATCGTTCGCGTCAATGACCGTGGGCCTTATCACGGCAACCGGGTGATGGACGTCTCCAGCCGGGCCGCCGACCTCCTGGAATTCAAGGGCAATGGCATCGCACGGGTGCGGGTCGAATATGTCGGCCGGGCGCCGCTGGAAGGATCCGACGACCGTCAATTGATAGCGACCCTGCGCACCGGCGTGCCGGCGCCATCGCCTTCGCTGGTTCGGGTTGCCTCCGCGCGTCCGTTCGTTCCGGAAGCGCCGTCCTCGGGCCGTGCGATCCGGGGCGAGGTGCCGATGCCCGAGGGGCGGCCCTATAGCCTCGGCAACACGTCGGCGGATCAGGCCTCGATATCGGCGACATCGGAAATGTCCGCTTCCGCCCGCATGCGTTCGAGCGGTCGCGTTCTCGAAAACCCGCGCGCCGTGTCCTACGAAAACGACAGTCGTTATACCTCCGGCGTCAGGCCGGTTTCCGCCTATGCGCCGGTCGATCCGCATGGACCGAGCGAATTGCTGGCTGGCCGCGGGCTCTATTGAGCCCGTTTTTCGCGGCCGCAATTCCCCAGAAACGCAATCAAGGCCGCGTTGACCTCGTTGGCGCGTTCCTGCTGGACCCCATGCCCGGCGCCGTCGATGATGCGCTTTTGCGTGAGGTTGGGCAGAACCCGTTCCATGTCGGCGACGCGCTTGGCGCCGATCAAGCCAGTGATGAGTGCGGCAACCAGGGCCACCGTGTCGCCGACGTGGTCGAAGATGCTGTAGGCAGCGATATTCGCAGGCGCGCTGGTTCGGCCGAAACCGCGCATATCCTGTGCGACGACATGGTAGCCCGCAGCAGCAATTGCCCGGATTTGATGCCGCCAGGAATAGGATAATTCCGGCCAGCCGTGGCAAAGCACCACCAGCGGACCTTCGCCCTTTTCAAGCAGGAATAGCTCGATCCCGTTGGCGGAAATGGTCGCGTGAGGATGGCATCGCTTTTCCGCCTTGTTTCGGAGATTTGTTGGATAATCCGTCAGGCCGGCACGATAGGGGTGTTTGAACACCCCGCAATTGGCGCCCGGCACGGCGAGCACCTGCAAGCGGTGTGTTGTTTGCGCTACTCCCAACTGTTAGAACGCGAGCTTCATGGCACCGCCGATGGCAGTCGAAATATTCTCCTTTCGCAAATCCAGCTTCGCGACGGCACCGGTTTGGCGCCGCCTGATCGCGGCTGCCGTCGTCGCCGCTATCGGCTGGAGCGGCATGGTGTACGCCGCCAACAACAGTGTGCAGGGCGCCAGGAAGGAAGAGGGCGGCTTCGACGGTGACGCGCCGACCGCGATCCTGATCGAAGCGTCAAGCGGCAGCGTGCTGTTCGAGAAGAATGCGGATGAGCTGAGGGCACCATCCAGCATGATGAAGCTGATGACCGCCGAGGTGGTCTTCCATGCCATCCAGCAAGGCGAAATCAAGCTGACCGACGAATATCCTGTCAGCGAAAATGCCTGGCGCAGGGGCGGCGCGCCCGCAGGTGGCTCGACCATGTTTGCGATCCTTCACAGCAGGATTGCCGTGAACGACCTCTTGCACGGCGCCATCATTCAGAGCGGCAACGATGCCTGCATGGTGCTGGCGGAGGGGATCGCCGGCAATGAGCGCGCCTTTGCGGACAAGATGACCAAGCGCGCGCGAGAGCTTGGCTTGACGAAATCAACTTTTGCGAATTCGAACGGGTTGCCTGATGCCGGCAACAAGATGACGGTGCGTGAACTCGCCAAGCTTGCGCGCTACATCATCCAGACCTATCCCGAATTCTACAAATTATTTGGCGAGAAGGAATTCACCTGGAACAAGATCCGGCAACCAAACCGCAATCCGCTGCTGACTTCACTTGAGGGAGCCGACGGACTCAAAACCGGCTATACCAAGGACGGCGGCTACGGCATGGTCGGTTCTGCCGTGCAAAACGGGATACGCTTGATCGTGGTCGTCAACGGTCTTGAAGATCCGGAAGACCGCGCGTCCGAAGCCAAAAAAATGCTGGAATGGGGATTTCGCAATTTCGAGGCGCGCACCCTGTTCGCAGCCCAGCAACCGGTCGGCTATGCCAAGGTATTCGGTGGCGACAGCCGTTCGGTCAAACTTGCGAGCCCCGAACCGATCAAGGTGATGGTGCAGAAAAACGGCACCGATAAATTGATCGCCCGCCTGGTCTATAATGGGCCGGTACGGGCGCCGATCGAGCCCGGTCAGCGCATCGGCCTGGTCAAGGTCTGGCGAGGCGGCAACATCGCCGTGGAGGCACCAATCTATGCGGCGGAATCGGTTGGCACCGGGTCGACGATGCGCCGCGCGATCGATGGCGTAAGCGAACTTGTCATCGGAATGTTTCGCGCGGGCGTCGAGAAGCTCTGACCATGGCCGAGGCAGCGGTCAAAAGAACTCCCGGGCGCGGACGATTTGTCTCCTTTGAGGGCGGCGAGGGATCGGGAAAGTCCACCCAGATCAGAATACTGGCCGAACGTCTCGACGCGGCCAAGGTACGTGCCATCGTCACGCGCGAGCCGGGCGGATCGCCGGGGGCTGAAATCATTCGCCATCTCCTGTTGTCTGGCATGGGCAAGCTGTTGGGCCCGGACGCGGAGACACTGCTGTTTGCAGCCGCGCGCGACGATCATGTGCGCACCGTCATCAAGCCGGCCCTGAGCCAGGGAGTTTGGGTGCTGTGCGACCGCTTTTCGGACTCGACGCGCGCCTATCAGGGCAGGCTGGGCAAGGTCGCTCCCGAAATCATGAATGCGATGGAGCGGGTCACGATCGGAGATCTCAAGCCTGATCTGACACTCATTCTCGATGTACCGGTCGAAGTCGGCATGCGGCGCGCCGCCGCCCGGCGCCGCGGCGGTGTGCCTGACAGATTCGAGGCGGAGGACGTCAAGTTTCACCGGCAATTGCGCGAGGCCTACCGGCAGATCGCAGCAGATGAGCCAAAGCGATGTGTACTGATCGACGCCAATGCCGATGCCAATACGGTTGCCGCGAGCGTGTGGGCCGCGTTGCGTGATCGTTTCTTTGCCGTCAGTGTCGCCAACGCGGTCAACCCGGCATGAGCGCCCGTCAGATCGAACCGCAATTCGCGGCCGTCCATCCCCGTGAAACTGCCGTGTTATTCGGGCACCGCGAAGCCGAGCTGGCGTTGCTGAATGCCTACCGTAGCGGGCGGATCCCGCATGCCTGGCTGATCGGGGGAGCGCAGGGCATCGGCAAGGCGACGCTGGCCTATCGAATGGCGCGGTTCGTGCTCGCGCATCGCGATGCCCTGGCCGACGATGTGCAACGCGCCGAGACGCTTTGGGTCGATCCCTCCGATCCCGTCGCCCGCCATGTCGCCGCCGGCGCCCATGGCGGCTTGCTCACGCTGGAACGCAGCCTCAACGACAAGGGCGTGATGCGGACGGTGATCACCGTTGACGAGACTCGCGAAACCATCTCGTTCTTCGGCTCGACCGCGGCGGTAGAGGGTTGGCGGGTATGCATTGTCGACACCGTCGACGAACTCAATCCCAACGCGGCGAACGCACTGCTCAAGGTTCTCGAGGAGCCGCCGCGACAATCGCTCTTCCTTCTCGTCAGTCACGCGCCGGCGCGGGTTCTGCCGACAATTCAGTCGCGCTGCCGCAAATTGGCTTTGCGGCCGCTCGCCACCGCGGACGTCATAAGCGCAGCAGCGCAAGCCGCCAATATCGCGATCGACGACCCCGCGCTCGCGGAGGCGGCCGCGGCAGCGGACGGCAGTGTCGCCCGAGCGCTAACGCTACTCGGTGGCGATGCCATCAAACTTCACCAGCGCACCGCCGCTTTGCTGGCCACCCTGCCGCAGGTCGATCCGCGTGAACTTCATGCGCTCGGGGACGCGCTTGGCGGCAGCGACAGGGTGGCGCTCGCAGCCTTCGTCGACAGCATCGATCGCTGGGTCAGCGAACGCCTGCGGGCCGACGACGCCAATGCCAATGCGAATCTTCCCCGTCTTGCACGGCTGGCGGAGGTGTGGGAAAAGATCAACCGCGCCGCGCGCGACACCGCGGAATACAATCTGGAACGAAAACCGCTGGTTTTCTCGGTGTTCGGGCTGCTTGCGGAGGCGACGCGCTAGGCGCTCTGCTTGTGGTCATCCCCAACAACCGTGTTCGAGCAATAAAAGGAAATCGTGGTGGCTACGCCTAAGAAAAATAGCGTCAAGAAGCGTAGCGCAAAGAAAGCCCGCAAAACGCGGCGCGCCACAACCAAAGCCGTCGCGTCGAAAAGGCGCGCGAAGAAGAGCAAACGTGCGGCGGCGCCGGCCAGGAAGGCTGCAAAGAAGGCGGTAAAGAAGACGGCGAAGAAAGCCGCCAGGAAAAACCCGGCCGCGAAGAAGACCCCGCGGAAACCATCGAAGAAAACAAAGGTGAACAAAGCAAGCGCGAGACTGGGCGAAGCGAACGCGAGGGGCAAAAAGCCGCGGGCCGCTAGAAGCGCCAAAGCCGGTGCTACGAGCAAGCCAGCCCCTCAAGCCGCAAAACCGAAGACCTCGACCGCAGGCAATACCTATTATATCACGACCGCCATCGCCTACCCGAATGGCACACCGCATATCGGCCACGCCTATGAGGCGATTGCGACTGACGCGCTGGCGCGTTTTGCGCGGCTCGATGGCAAGGACGTGTTCTTCCTCACGGGCACCGACGAGCATGGTCAGAAGATGATTCAGACCGCGCAGGCCGAAGGAATGACGGTCGCCGATCTCGCTACGCGCAACGCCGGCCGGTTCAAGGAGATGGACCAGCGCCTGAACGTTTCGTTCGATCGTTTCATCCGAACGACTGAAGAACAACATCATCGCTCCAGCCAGGCGATCTGGCGGCGGATGGCTGACAACGGCGACATTTATCCGGATAGCTATGCCGGCTGGTATTCGGTGCGCGATGAAGCCTATTACGCCGAAGAAGAAACTGTGGTCGGAGAGGACAATGTGCGCCGCGGCCCGCAGGGAACGCCGGTCGATTGGGTTGAGGAAAAGAGCTATTTCTTCAAGCTGTCCGCCTATCAGGACAGGCTGCTCGCGCTTTACCATGACCAACCCGATTTCATCGGACCGGATTCGCGCCGCAATGAGGTCGTCAGCTTCGTGAAAGGCGGGTTGAGAGATCTGTCGATCTCGCGCACCACATTCGACTGGGGTGTCAAGGTCCCAAACGACCCCGAGCACGTGATGTATGTCTGGGTTGATGCGCTGACAAACTACATCACCGGCATCGGCTTCCCGGATGAGAGCAGCGCGAACTGGCGGTATTGGCCGGCCGACGTGCACATCATCGGAAAGGACATCATTCGGTTCCACGCGGTGTATTGGCCAGCGTTCCTGATGTCGGCAGGCATCGCACTCCCTAAGCGCGTATTCGCGCACGGATTTCTGTTCAGCCGCGGTGAAAAAATGTCGAAATCGGTCGGCAATGTTGTCGATCCCTTCAACCTCGCCGACCAGTATGGCGTCGATCAGATGCGGTATTTCTTCCTGCGCGAAGTCCCGTTCGGGCAGGACGGCAACTATAATCACGAAGCCATTGTGGCGCGCATCAATGCCGATCTGGCCAACGACCTCGGCAATCTCGCGCAACGTTCGCTGTCGATGATCGCAAAGCAGCTGGGGGGCGTGTTGCCCGAGCCGGGCGCCTTCACCGACAACGACAGGGCGATCCTGATGCTGGCCGACGGTATGATCGCGATCGCTCGAATGGCGATGAGCACCCAGCAGATTCATCACTGGCTGAACTCGGTGTGGGCGGTGGTAGCGGAGGCCAATCGTTATTTTGCCGGCGAGGCGCCGTGGGCGCTGGCGAAGACCGACCCGCAGCGTCAACGAACGGTGTTGTATGTGACCGCCGAAGTGATCCGGCAGATCGCGATTCTGACGCAGCCGGTGATGCCCGAATCGTCGTCGAAAATGCTCGATATGCTCGGCATTCCCTCCGATCAGCGAAATTTTGCGGTTTTGGGCGGTGCCACCCGGATCAAGGCCGGCACCGCGCTGCCGGCGCCGACCGGGATCTTCCCGCGCTACATCGAACCGACCGCTGTCTGAACGGTTGGAAAGCCATGCTCGTCGACAGCCACTGCCATCTCGATTTTCCGGATTTCGCTGAAGATCTCGACGGCATCGTCGCGCGAGCAGACGCTGCCGGGATCGGGCGCATCGTCACCATCTCGACGCGGGTAAGGCGTCTAGGCGGGTTGCTGACGATCGCGGAGAAATTTCCGAACGTCTATTGTTCGGTTGGCACTCACCCGCATCACGCGGATGAAGAAGACGGTATTGCCGCCGATGAACTGATCGAGCTGACGCGGCATCCGAAAGTGGTGGCGTTGGGCGAGGCGGGCCTGGATAATTTCTACGAGAACGGCTCGCCCGAAGCGCAGGAGCGGGGGTTCCGTGCGCACATCGCTGCGGCGCGCGCGACGGGACTGCCGCTGGTCATTCATACCCGCGAGGCCGATGAAGCTTGCGGCCGCATTCTTGAGGAGGAGATGGCCAAGGGAGCGTTTCGCGCCGTGCTGCATTGCTACACCGGCGGGCGGGAACTCGCCATGAAGGCAATCGCTTTGGGACTTTCGATTTCGTTCACGGGAATCCTGACCTTCAAGAAATCGCTGGCGCTGCGCGAACTCGCAGCCGAGCTTCCAGCCGATCGCATCATGGTCGAGACCGACGCACCGTATCTGGCGCCCGGTAAATTTCGCGGCAAGCGCAACGAGCCCGCTTATGTCGTTGAAATCGCCAAGGTGCTGGCGGAAGCGCGTGGCGTCTCACTGCAGGAAATATCCGACCAGACCACGGCGAATTTCTTCCGTCTGTTCAGCAAGGTGCCGCCACCTGCGAAAGCCGCGGCATGACGCTGACCCTGACCATTCTCGGCTGCGGATCCTCCGCCGGCGTGCCGCGCCCGGCGCTTGGCTGGGGCGCGTGCGATCCCGATAATCCCAGGAACCGCCGCCGCCGCTGCTCGCTGCTCGCCGAGCGGACATCGGATCGCGGAACAACGCGGATCGTGATCGATACCTCGCCCGATCTGCGCGAGCAGTTGATCGACGCTAATGTCGACCACATCGACGCCGTGTTCCTGACCCATGAGCATGCCGACCAGACCCACGGCATCGACGACCTCCGCTCGGTCGTGCTGCATCAGCGCAGGCGCATTCCGGTCTATCTCAATCAATCGACCGCGGATCACATCCTGCTGCGTTTTTCATATTGTTTTGTCGCGCCGCCCGGCAGCGACTATCCGCCGATCCTGGACAACCACGAAATCGAGGCCGGCGAAAGCCGCATTATCGAGGGGAAGGGCGGTCCGGTGGCGCTTTCGGCGTTCATCCTGCAACACGGCAATATCCCGGCATTGGGTTATCGGGTCGGTGACGCCGCCTACACACCCGATGTCAGCGACATCCCGCCCGCGAGCTGGCCTTTTCTGGAACGTCTCGACCTCTGGATCATCGACGGGCTGCGCTATGCGGGGCATCCCAGCCACTTCAGCGTCAACGACGCGCTGTCCTGGATCGACCGCTTCAAGCCACGGCGGGCCGTCATCACCAACATGCATTCCGATCTGGACTACGAAGTGCTGCGTCAGAGCCTGCCGGCGAATGTCATCCCGGCCTATGACGGCATGCGGCTAACGCTGGAGCAAGCGGGCTGAAACGTGCCAAGAGGCTCACGCCGAAATCGCCTTCGCCGAATCAACCTGATCGCGCAGCATGAACTTCTGAATTTTGCCGGTGGAGGTCTTTGGTATCGGACCGAACACCACGGCCTTCGGCGTCTTGAAGCCTGGCATCTGGCCGCGGCAAAATGCGATAATCTCGGCTTCGGTGGCGCGCGCATTGTCCTTCAATTCGATGAACGCGCAAGGCACCTCGCCCCATTTTGAATCGGGTTTCGCTACCACCGCGGCGAACAGCACGGCCGGGTGCTTGTAGAGCACATCCTCGACCTCGACCGAGGAGATGTTTTCGCCGCCGGAGATGATGATGTCCTTGGAACGGTCCTTGATGATGACATAGCCATATTGATCCAGCACGCCGAGATCGCCGGTGTGAAACCAGCCGCCGGCAAAGGCCTCCCGGGTGGCTTTCTCGTTCTTGAGATACCCCTTCATCACGATATTGCCGCGGAACATCACCTCGCCGATGGTTTCGCCGTCGCGGGGCACAGGCTGCATGGTTTCGGGGTCGATCACCGTGACATCTTCCTGCAGCGGGTAGGGCACTCCCTGCCGGCGTTTGAGCTGCGCGCGTTGATCGGCGGGCAAATCGTCCCAGCCCGGCTGCTCCGCGCAGACCGAGGCCGGGCCATAGACTTCGGTCAGGCCATAGACGTGGGTGAGCCTGATCCCGATGCTTTCAGCGCCTTCCAGCACGGCAACCGGCGGGGCAGCACCCGCAATCAATCCGGCCACGGGCCGCGCGGCTGCGCGCTTCGGCGCATCCGGCGCATTGATCAGGGTGTTATAGACGATCGGCGCGCCGCACATATGAGTGACGCGGTGCTTTGGGATCAACTCGAAAATCTTGGCGGGATCGACCTTGCGCAGGCATACGTTGATGCCCGCTGTTGCAGCGATCGTCCACGGAAAGCACCAGCCGTTGCAATGGAACATCGGCAGGGTCCAGAGATACACCGGATGCTGGCCGAGATTGCCGGCGAGGATGTTGCTGACGGCGTTGAGGTAGGCGCCACGGTGATGGGTCACCACGCCTTTGGGATTGCCTGTGGTTCCGGAGGTGTAACTGAGCGCGATGGCGTCCCATTCGTCCGGCGGCAACCGTGCGGCAAAACCCGGATCGCCCTGCAACAGCGCGTCCTCATATTCGATCTCGCCGATGCGCCTGCCGCTCGCGAAGGCTTCATCGTTGACATCAATGACAAATGGCCTTGGCCCGCTCATCAGGGTCAGCGCCTCGGCGATCACGCCGGCGAATTCCGGATCGACCAGGATGATTTTGGCGCCGCCATGATCGAGCTGAAAGGCAATGGAGGCGGCATCGAGCCGGATGTTGAGCGCGTTGAGCACGGCGCCGGCCATCGGGACAGCAAAATGCACCTCGTTCATCGCGGGGATGTTCGGCAGCATCGCCGCGACCGTGTCGCCACGGCCGATGTTTCGGCCTGCCAAAAACGACGCGAAACGCCGGCAGCGCGCATGGGTCTGCGCCCAGGTGAAGACGCGGCCCTCGTAAACGGTGCTGACATGGTTCGGATAGATGGCGGCGGTACGCGCCAGGAAGCTCAGGGGCGTCAGCGGCACATAATTCGCCGGCGTCTTGTCGAGGCCAAGGCTGTATTGGTCAAGGCCGTGCTGGTTTTGGACTGCGCTCATCGGCTTTGTCTCATCCATGTCACTTACAAGAACCCGACCGAGATCCACGGGAAGATCGCAACCACGATCAACCCGACGAGGAGCGCCAGCAGGTAACCCCAGATCGGCCGGATGCCCTCTGCCGGGTCAACACGCCCGATGGCGCAGGCGGCATAATAGCCCACTCCGAACGGCGGCGCGAACAATCCCACGCCCATCGCGAGGATGATGATCATTGCATAATGGACCTCATGGACGCCAACCGCACGCGCGATCGGAAACAACAGCGGCCCGAACAGCACGATGGCTGGAATGCCCTCGAGCACGCTGCCGAGAATGACGAAGGCCACGATCGATACCGCGATAAAGGATGCCGCGCCGCCTGGCAGGCCGGTCATGGCGGCGGCCAGCGCACGGGAGAAGCCTGATTGCGTCAGTCCCCAGGCCATGCCGGTCGCGCAGCCGATGATCAACAGAATTGCCCCCGACAGGCACGCCGTCTCGATCAACATTGGCGCGATCCGCCGCCAGTTAAAATTGCGGTAGATCAAAAGTCCGTAAATCAGGAAGCCGACGATGAGGGCATAGACGATGCCGATGGTGGAGACCTCGGTCGCGGTTGCGATGCCCTCGACCACGGCGTAGCGGATCACGAAGGGCAGCGCCAATGCGGGCAGAGCGATGACGAGCGCGCGGGCGATCTCGCCGCCGCTCGCCCGGCTGACATGGCGCAGATCCTCGTCGCGGTAGCGCCACCACACCAGCGTGCACAGCGTAATCGCCAGCACCACGCCCGGGAGCAGACCGCCCGTGAACAAGGCGGCAATCGATACTCCCGTTACCGAGCCGATGGTGATCAGCACCAGGCTTGGCGGAATGGTTTCGGTCTGCGCGCCGGTGGCCGCGAGCAGGGCGACGAGATCGCCCGGCTTGGCGCCGCGCAGCTTCATTTCCGGAAACAGCACCGGCGCCACGGCGGCCATATCGGCGGCCTTGGAGCCGGATATGCCCGACACCAGATACATCGCGCCGACCAGCACGTAATGCAGTCCGCCGCGAACGTGGCCGAGCAGGCTGGCGAGGAACGCGACCATTGCCCGCGCCATCCCGGTCATCTCGATCAGCAGGCCAAGGAAGACGAACAGCGGTACCGACAGCAGGATCAGGTGGCTCATGCCCTCGTCCATGCGGCCGACCAGCACCATCAACGGCGTATTCGTCGTCAGCGCCAGATAGCCATAGGTGGCCAGTCCAAACCCGAAGGCGATCGGTATGCCGGCAAATACGCAAAAGCCGGCCACGCCGACGAAGAAGATGATCAGGTTGATATTGCCGAGCGGCCTCAGCCAGCCCTTCAAAAGCCAGAACGCCGCAATCACCACCGCGACCGACAGGATGGCGCCGAGCACGGTGCGGAAATCGCCCGCGCGCGCCAGCCGCAGCAACGCAAACAGCGCCATCAGGCCAATACCGACCGGCAACGCGGCCGCGCGCCAGCTGTTGAGGATCTGCAGCGCCGGCGTGGTGATGAAGCTTTCCTCGTAGGCGTAATCGTAGGCCGGCCAGACGATCATCAGGAGAAATGCCAGCGCGGCGCAGGTCGCAACCAGATCGAGATAGGCGCGCATGGAAGGTCTTGCGCTGGCCACGATAGCGGTCATCCGCATATGCTCGGCGCGGCGGAACGCCACCGCGGCCCCCAGCATCGCCAGCCACAGGAACAGGATGGAGGCCAGTTCGTCCGACCAGATCAACGGGCTATGCAGCCCGTAACGCGCCACGACCCCTGCGAACAGGATGACGATCTCGGCTACGACCAGAAGTGCTGCCGGGATCTCGACCAGCATTCCCAGGATATATTCGACGGTCGCCAAGTCCGGACGGCGGCGAGGGGACTGAGCCACCTCGCCGGCCACAAGCTCGATCAGTTCGGCATCAGCCATGACGGCCCCCTGCGCTCAGGGCATGATCCGGCAACGCGTTACGACAGCTTGCCGACGGACTTTTCGAGCAGCGCCCAGGCCTGGTCACCGTATTTGCCCTTCCATTCCGCATAGAACCCGGCCGAACGCAATTTCTCCCGGAATGGTGTCACGTCAGGCTGATTGAATACCAACCCTTTGGCCTCCAGTTCGCCACGGAGGCTGGCGTTCAGCTTCGCTGTATCCTCGCGTTCCTTCAGCGCCGCGGCGTTGATGTTCCTCGCAACGATGGCGCGAAGGTCATCGGGCACCTTCTCCCAGGCGCGACGATTGGCGAGGAACCAGAAACCGTCCCACATGTGATTGGTCAGCGAGCAATATTTCTGCACCTCGTAGAGTTTCGCCGTCGAAATCAGTGCCAGCGGATTTTCCTGGCCTTCGACAATTCTGGTCTGCAGCGCCGAATAGACCTCGCTGAAATTGATCGAGGCCGGAGAGGCGTCGAACGCCCTGAACATCGAGGTCCAGAGCGGGGAGACCGGCACACGGATCTTGAAGCCCTTGTAGTCGTCGGGGCTGTTGATCGCCTTGGTCGAGGACGTGGTCTGGCGGAACCCGTTGTCCCAGATCTTGTCCATGGCCACGAGATTGGCCTTGGCGATTTCACCGCGCACATAGGCGCCGAGATCGCCGTCCATCGCCTTCCATACCGTGTCGTAGTCCGGGAACGCAAAGCCAAGGCCGTTGATCGAGGCCGCCGGAACCAGCGTTGCCAGGATCAGGCCGGACAATGTGAAGAACTCGATGCCTCCGGAGCGAAGCTGGCTCAGCATGTCGGTGTCGGAACCGAGCTGGTTATTCGGGAAAACCTGCAGGTCGAAGCGGCCATTGGTCTCGGCCTTGATCGCCGCCGCCATCTCCTTGGCGCGCACGTTCATCGGATGCGAGTCCGGCGCGTTGTTGGCATACTTGTAGGTAAATTCGGCGGTCTCGGCGCGTGCGATCATCGGCGTGCCAAGCCCGCCCAGGACGGCAGAAGCCGCGGATGCCTTGAGAAGCGTGCGTCGTGAGAATCTCATCTGGCTTCTCCCTTGAGGCCTGTTTTTGTTTTGAGACGCCATCCTATACGGACCTGATGCCGTGGGGTCATCAGCGATCTCGATTTCGCGCGCACTTTGCAGCTACCCCGATGCTTGCACCCAAGCCGAATTGGTTTGGCAGCAATTCCGTCTAAATATCTGATCTAATTAATAGATATAAATATTCCATAATATACCTTATGCGAATCCGTGATGTAGACCGCCAGATAGAGAAGTCACCGTTGGCGCAGATAGAGCAGATAGAGATGTCACTCTCCACGGTTTTGATTGGGGAGTTTTGGGCCGATGACGGTGATTGCGATGAGCCGGACGGAGATCGCCGTGCCCGGATGAAGGCAGTTCATCAGCCGAGGGGCCACAATGCACCCTGCTCGTCTACATCGACGACGCCACCAGCCGGTTGATGCATCTACAGTTTGTCGAGAGCGAGAGTACCTTTGACTATTTTGCGGCGACCCGAGCCTATCTGGAGCGTTACGGCAAGCCGGTGGCGTTCTATTCCGACAAGCATGGTACTGCAGGGCCGGCTGGTGAAAGAGATGCGGCTATCCGGCATCGACACCCTCGGAGCCGGCAATGCATTCCTGCCGGCATTCATAGAGAAGTACAACGCCCGCTTTGCCAAGGCTCCCTGTGAGGATCGCGACGTCCACCGCGCTCTGGTCGCCGGGCGGAGGCCGGACATAGTTGATTTGCATCAATCCGGCCCTCTCTTGCGAGTCTAGGCTTATTTTATGTTGGAATTCAGCGAGAACCTCTCCCGGGGGCCCAATATCATGATTGATGAACGTTCGTCAGGTGGATCTAGCCTACCCCCGGGCGTCATTTTCCGGAACCTGGATCAATGTTTACCTGCTGCGGAGCCGACGAACTACCGGCTCGTGGAAATTCAATTGCGAAAAACGCTCGCGAAAAGCGAGGCTCTGCTTCTTGAAAAGGACGAGTTGATACGCAGACAAGAACTATTGAAGCAGGAATCCGATCATCGGATGTTGAACGATCTTCAGATGACCATCAGCCTTCTTTCACTGCAAAGTCGGAATTCAACAAATCCGGAAGCGGCTGCGCAATTGACCTCGGCAGCCAATCGCGTTTCCATGATTGCGCGAGTCCATCATCGACTTAATTCCTGCAAAGGTGTGAGAACAATTGAGTTCAAGAAATTCCTCGAGGACTTTTGTCGAGATTTTTCGGCGATGTCGTCCTCGGAAGAGTCACCCGGCAAGATCACCGTCGAAGGCATTGAAGTAAATTTGCCGGCCACCACCGCAGTCCCGCTAGGCTTCATCGTCAGCGAGTTGATCACGAACGCCAAGAAATACGGCAAGGGCCGGATCGCCATCGGACTGAAGTCGGATTCGATGCATGGTTACGTGCTTTCCGTGGCCAATAATGGCCTGGCATTGCCGGAGGGGTTCGACCCGAGCGAAAGCAAAGGACTGGGGATGAGAATTATCCAATCATTCGTAAGGCAGATCGACGGTGAGTTGAAGATCGGTAGAGGCGACGACGGATTAGGCGCGCGTTTTGCCGTGCTGTTTCCAGTACCGACGGGAGCAAGCGATTAGTCGCCTTCGCCACCATTCGGAGACACATCTCGTGGGCCGCATGGATGGCTGAGGGCAGCGGTTCTTGGCGCCAATGATCATCTCGACAGCAAGCCTGATCGTAGGCGTTGCAGCAGCGGCTGCCACACAGAACGATGTACTGATCGCAGGCGTGGCGGGTCTAGTCGCCGGCGCCACCGCGAGGACGACTGGCGTGCGGTCCCTAGCAGAGACGGCCCTAGCTTCCCTTGAAGCGTGCCTTGCGCCGCTCCAGGAACGCCGCGACACCTTCCTTGTGATCCTCGGTCAGGCTCGCCAGCGCGAACTGGTCGACGTCCATATGGCTGGCGAGGTCGTCGAGCGCATGCGCCAGACGATTGACGGTCAGCTTGGTCATGGCGACCGACAGCGGCGGCTGGGCTGCGACTTTGGCGGCGAGGGTCATCGCGGCATCGAAGGCCTTGCCGGGATTGGCAACCTCCTCCACCAGACCCCATTCATAGGCTTCGGCGGCGCTGATGCGCTGATCGGCCAGGATCACGGCCTGTTTGGTGCGCGCCGGTCCCATCAGATGCAGCATGCGGGGAATGCTTTGCCAGCTCATATTCATGCCAAGGCCGATTTCGGGCACGCGGATATGGGCGTCGCGGGCCATGACCCGAAAGTCCAGCGCGACCGCCAGCGCCACGCCGCCGCCAATACAGAAGCCCTCGATGGCGCCGATGGTAATCTGCTCCATCTCCTGCCAGGCGCGGGTCAGCCGCGGTCCCAGTTTCAGATGCCGCCGCAGCGCACCGATATCCATGGTGCTGCGCGACCGGCCTTCGGCGTCCTTTAGGTCGAAGCCGGCGCTGAACGCCTTGTCGTTGCCGGTGAGCACCACGACCGAGGTGTCGGCGTCGTCCTCGAAGCTGCGTGCCGCCTCGGTGAGTTGGCGCTGCGCTTCCGGGGAAAGCGCATTGAGGCCGTCGCCGCGGTCGAAGCGCACCACACCAATGCGGCCGTCCGGACCAAGGCCCTTTTCGATGGTCACAAATTCAGCCAACCCGATATCTCCCTGCCCGTGCTGTCTGCTAAAATCCTAGCAGTTCCTGCGCCTCGACATCGACAGAATATTGCGGCTATCCTCGCCCCCATGACCGATCATGAACACGATCATTCGGACCTGTCCGAAACCGAGCTGCGGGTCCGCGCGCTTGAGACCATCCTGACCGAAAAAGGCTATGTCGATCCCGCGGCACTCGACGCCATTATCCAGGCCTACGAGACGAAAATCGGCCCCCATAACGGCGCGCAGGTGGTTGCCAAAGCCTGGTCCGACCCTGCTTTCAAGCGCGCCTTGCTGGAGGACGCCACCAAGGCCGTGAGCGCGCTTGGTCACGTCAGCCGGGTCGGCGATCATCTCGTCGCGGTCGAGAACACGCCGCAGCGCCACAACATGATCGTGTGTACGCTGTGCTCCTGCTATCCGTGGGAAATACTGGGACTACCGCCGGTCTGGTACAAGGCCGCGCCCTATCGTTCCCGCGCCGTCAAAGACCCGCGTGGCGTGCTTGCCGACTTCGGCGTCATCCTGCCCAGGGAAACCGAGATCCGGGTATGGGATTCGACCGCTGAGACGCGCTTCCTGGTGTTGCCGATGCGCCCCGAGGGCACTGATGGCTGGAGCGAGCAGCAGCTCGCCGGTCTCGTGACGCGTGACTCGATGATCGGCACGGGCTTCCCAAAGATACCGGGCGGGCCATCGTGAACGGCGTGCATGACATGGGTGGCATGGACGGCTTCGGCAAGGTCAAACCGGAGCCCAACGAGCCGATGTTTCACACCGAATGGGAAGCTCGCGTGCTGGCAATGGTGCGAGCGATGGGGGCAGCAGGCGCGTTCAACATCGATACCTCCCGCTTCTATCGGGAGATGCTGCCGCCCGATGTTTATCTCACTAGTTCATATTACAGGAAATGGCTGCTGGGGCTTGAAGACCTCTTGATCGACAAGGGCTACATCGCGGCCGCGGAAATCGCTTCCGGCCACGCGGCGGAACCGGCAAAACCGCTCAAGCACGGCAAGTTCACGCCTGCTGACGTCGAGCGCGTCATGGTCCGCGGCAAATTCGGACGCCCGGCGCCTGCCCCGGCGAAGTTCAAGCCGGGCGATCGCGTGCGTGCAAAGAACATTCATCCCGCAACGCACACCAGGTTGCCCCGCTACGCGCGCGGCCATGTCGGCGTGGTCGAGCGTGACTACGGCTGTCAGGTTTTTCCGGACTCGGCTGCAATGGAAAACGGTGAGAACCCGCAATGGCTCTACACCGTGGTGTTCGATGCCGCCGAGCTTTGGGGGCCGGACGCTGATCCGACGTCAAAGGTATCCATTGATGCGTTTGAGCCGTATCTGGAGCCGGCGTGATGGAGGCGGCCGCAACTCAGGCGACCGGCGCCCTGCCCGGTATCCCGCGCGATGACGACGGGCCGGTGTTTCGCGAACCGTGGGAAGCGCAGGCCTTTGCCATGGCGCTGGCCATGCATGGGCATGGGCTATTCACCTGGAATGAATGGGCGGCCATGCTTGCAGAAGAAATCAGGCGCGCGCAGCAAGGCGGCGATCCCGACAACGGCGAAACCTATTATCGGCACTGGCTCGCGACACTGGAAAAACTAGTCGCCGAAAAGGGTGTAGCCACTTCCGAAACCCTGCACCGCTATCGCGATGCCTGGGACCATGCTGCGGATCGCACGCCACATGGTTCGCCGATCGAATTGAAGCCTGAGGATTTTAGCTAGATAGCTCGCCGTTGCGAGGAGCGGCACTTACGCCGTCCGCTCGGCATATTCCTGCCAGCCTTTGGCGCGCAGCGCGCAGGCCGGACATTCACCGCAGCCATAACCCCAGGCGTGCCGGGTGCCGCGTTCGCCGAGATAGCAGGTGTGGGAGTGTTCGCGGATCAGGTCGACCAGCCCTGTCCCGCCAAGCTCGTTCGCCAGCTTCCACGTGCTGGCCTTGTCCAGCCACATCAGCGGCGTATGCAACTCGAACTGCTTGTTCATCCCGAGATTGAGCGCGACCTGTAGCGCCTTGATGGTGTCGTCACGGCAATCCGGATAGCCGGAATAATCGGTCTCGCACATGCCGCCGACGATGTGCCGGATACCCCGCCGGTAGGCCAGCGCCGCCGCGAATGTCAGAAACACCAGGTTGCGGCCGGGCACGAAGGTGTTGGGCAGGCCGTCCTCGCCCATCGCAATCGCGACATCGCGCGTCAGCGCGGTGTCGGAAATCTTGGCCAGGGTCGGAATCTCCAGGGTGTGGCTGTCGCCGAGTTTCGCGGCCCAGTCGGTGCGCAACGACTTCATGCCTGCCAAGAGATCGTCGCGGCAGGCAAGCTCGATGGCATGACGCTGACCATAATTGAAGCCGAGCATTTCGACGCGCGCAAAGCGTTGCAGCGCCCAGGCGAGGCAGGTGGCGGAATCCTGTCCGCCGGAGAACAGCACCAGCGCGGTTTCGGTTGGCGATAGCTCATTCATGGCCGTGGCCATAGCACTCCTCGACCGGGAGGCCAATCGGTGGAAATGGCTGCCAGTCCGGCTCGTTTCGCTGGGATCGGCGCGCATCTTGCGGCATATAAGCCCCTCAACTCCAGGCTTCGGTGCTCCATGACCCCTTCCCGCGATATTTCACGCCTGCTCGAGATCATGGCGACGCTGCGGACGCCCGGCAGCGGTTGCCCGTGGGATCTCGAACAGGATTTTGCGAGTATCGCACCCTACACCATCGAGGAAGCCTTTGAAGTCGCCGACGCCATCGCGCGCGGCGACCTCGACGATTTGCGTGACGAACTCGGCGATCTCCTGCTGCAGGTGGTGTTTCACGCCCGCATGGCGGAAGAACAGAATGCATTCTCGTTCGGCGACGTGGTCGAGGCCATCACGCGCAAGATGATCCGACGGCATCCGCATGTCTTTGCCGACAAGGATGGACGGCTGACGCCCTCGGACGTCAAGGGCGCCTGGGACCGCATCAAGGCCGAGGAGAAGGCCGAACGCGCGGCGCGGCGGCCGGGCGAGGAGACGGCGCGCAAATCACTGCTGTCGGGCGTGAAA
This sequence comes from uncultured Pseudomonadota bacterium, assembly GCA_963727225.1. Taxonomy (GTDB): domain Bacteria; phylum Pseudomonadota; class Alphaproteobacteria; order Rhizobiales; family Xanthobacteraceae; genus Bradyrhizobium. The sequence continues at coordinate 389,635 of CAVSFN010000021.1, forward strand.
GCAGGGCAGCCGGCTTTGACTTCGCGCAATGGAATTGCAGCGCAAGGCTTCCAGCGTCGGATTCGACTGGAACGATCCGCGCGCGGTGCTGCACAAGATCCGCGAAGAGGCCGACGAGATCGAGGCGGCGCTCGACCGCGGTGACGCCGATGAACTCGCCGGGGAAACCGGTGATCTCCTGTTCGCGTTGGTCAATCTGGCCCGGCACGTCGGCGCCGATCCCGATATGGCGCTGCGCGGCACCAATGCCAAATTCGAACGTCGCTTTGGTTACATCGAGCAAGAGCTCGATGCACAGGGGCGTTCGCTCGAGAGCGCTTCGCTAATGGAAATGGACGCGCTGTGGAATGACGCGAAGCGCCAGGAGAAGGCAGCTTCAGCTGCCTCTATCCGAACCGAACCAGAACCAAGTCGCCGGTGAATGTCACCGGCATTCTCGGTGCACTCCTTCCGCACTAGGCCGTCGAGAGAATGAAGCAATTCAGACCGGATGCGGCACGGCATCGAAGCGGTGGACCACGATGTCGCGCTTGGTTTCATCGACGCGCACGGTCATTGCGAAGCGGCCGTCGTGAAACTCCTTGTTGAGGATTTCCGAATTGCGATGCAGCCAGCTGATGCCGGCGCCGTCGGCCGCATCGATCGACAGGTCCAGCGTCGAACGGGTTGATGCCAACCTGTCCTCGATCGCAGCCAACAGCGCGTCGATCCCCTCCCCGGTCTCGGCGGAAACCAGGAAACACGGTCGCTCCGGCGGGCGGCGGGCGGCGATATTTCCAAGGTTTTCGCGTTCTTCGAGCGAGAAGCGATCGATCTTGTTCCAGACTTCGAGGATGCGCTGCCCCGCGTCGGGATCGATCCCAAGCTGGCGCAACACGGTATCGACGTCGCGCTGCTGCGCATCCGCATCTTCATGGGAGATATCGCGGATGTGGAGAATGACATCGGCTTCCAGCACTTCTTCCAGCGTCGCGCGAAATGCCGCAACCAGTTGGGTCGGCAGACTAGAGATGAACCCGACGGTGTCTGACAGCATCGCCTTTCCGCCATGCGGCAGGCGCAGCGCGCGCAATGTCGGATCGAGCGTCGCAAACAGCATGTCGGCGGCCTGCACGTCGGCACGGGTCAGGCGGTTGAAAAGCGTCGACTTTCCGGCATTGGTATAACCAACCAGCGCCACAACGCGGTAAGGCACCCGCTGCCGGCCAGCGCGATGCAGCCGTCGCGTCGCCTGAACTTTCTTGATTTCATTTTCAAGGCGCGCGATGCGGTCGCCGATCAGGCGGCGATCCGCTTCAATTTGGGTTTCGCCGGGACCACCCATGAACCCGAAGCCGCCGCGCTGGCGCTCCAGATGGGTCCACGATCGCACCAGGCGGCTGCGCTGATAGTTCAAATGCGCTAGCTCGACTTGCAGCGCGCCTTCCTTGGTCTTGGCGCGGCGACCGAAGATTTCGAGGATCAGGCCGGTGCGGTCGAGGACCTTGGTATTCCAGGCCTTCTCGAGGTTGCGCTGCTGGATCGGCGACAATGCGCAATCCATCACCACCAGCTCGATTTCCTCTCCGGCAATAAGCCCGACGATCTCTTCGACCTTGCCCTTGCCGAGATACGTCGCCGGCCTGATCTGACTGACCGGCGCGATGAGCGCCTGCGCGATCGTCAGATCGATCGCGCGCGCGAGGCCGACGGCTTCCTCAAGCCGGGCCTCGGAACCACGCATGGCATGATGATCCGTTTGCGCGTCGGGATCGCCGCGGCGCACACGTAAATAGGGGCCGATGACGATCACCCGCCCGGTTGCGTTGCCCTCTGCCGACCTCGGGCGGTCGGCACCCCCTTCAAGATCGCGGGGTTCCAATCAGATCACTCTCAAGCCGGAGCATCCTCGCCGCCTTCGAACAACTGGATCGGAGCGCCAGGCATGATGGTCGAGATCGCGTGCTTGTAGACAAGCTGCGAATGACCGTCGCGCCGAAGCAGCAGGCAGAAATTGTCGAACCAGGTGACAATGCCTTGCAGCTTCACTCCATTGACCAGAAAGATCGTCAGTGGCGTTTTCGTTTTGCGAACATGATTGAGGAAGGTGTCCTGTAGATTTTGTGCGCGGTCTGCCGCCATTGTTTTTATCCCGCTTGTTGCTTCTTTTTATTGAACCAGACGTAGCCCTCTTGCGGAGCATCCCCCGGTTGCCGGTTTCCCCTGAGATCCCCCTCCGGGAGCACGGCGGTGCGATTAGAAGGCAGGCTTGGTTTTTAGGCAAGCCGGTTTGCGCCTCACTCCGCCAAACACAGCGGCATTTCATGGGAAAACTCCGGAAACGAGCTCAAATTCGCTGATAACCGCATGAAATGCACTCGTCGGCCGGCATCTAGCCGACGCCGAGAGCCTTGAGCTTACGATGCAGTGCCGATCGCTCCATGCCGACAAATTCGGCGGTACGGGAAATGTTGCCGGAAAAGCGGCTGATCTGGGCGATCAGATAATCGCGTTCGAACACTTCCCGCGCCTCCCGCAGCGGCAACCCCATGATGTGCTCGCCGTTGTTGCTTGTCGGCATTGCCGGCACCATCGAGCCGACGTCTTGCGGCAGCATATCGGCGGTGATGATCACCTCCGGGCCGCCGCCTGCCAGAATCATCACCCGCTCGACATTGTTGCGAAGCTGCCGGACATTCCCGGGCCAGACATGGGATTGCAATACCGCCATTGCGTCCTGGCCGATCTGGCGCTTCGGCAAGCCGGTGGCGACCGAGATCTGATCCATGAAATAATCGATCAGTTCCGGAATATCCTCGCGGCGCTCCGACAGCGGCGGCACACGGATGGGTACCACCGACAGCCGATGATAGAGATCCTCGCGGAACCGGCCTTCGGCGATCTCCTCTTCCAGATTGCGTGCGGTCGAGGAAATGATGCGGACGTCGACATGGACCTTGGTTGTACCCCCCGACCGCTGGAACGTTTGATCGACCAGCACCCGCAGAATCTTGTTCTGGGTTTCGCGGGGCATGTCGCCGATTTCATCGATAAAGAGAGTGCCGCCATGGGCTTCTTCCAAAGCCCCCGCCTTGCGCTGTTGCTCGCCATTGGACTGCTCGACGCCGAACAACTCGACTTCCATGCGCTCCGGCGTAATCGCCGCGGCGTTGATGACAACGAAGGGTCCCTCGGCGCGACCTGACGTGTTGTGCAGCGTGCGTGCGGCCAGTTCCTTGCCCGCTCCCGAAGGGCCGACGATCAGGATTCGGCTATTGGCCTTGGCGGCCCGCTCAATGGTCTGGCGCAGTTGATTCATGCAAGCGGAGTGTCCGGTCAGGACGCCCGCTGCCGGCGCGAGTTGCTTGAGTTCCTTCACTTCGCGCTTCAGACGGGAGGTTTCCAGCGCACGGGTCGCCACCAGAATGAGGCGGTCAGACTTGAAGGGCTTTTCGATGAAGTCGTATGCGCCGCGCTTGATCGCCGCGACCGCGGTTTCGATGTTGCCGTGTCCTGAAATCATCACCACCGGCACCTCGGCGTGATCCCGCTTTACCTGCTCCAGCAACTGCAATCCGTCGAGCTTGCTGCCCTGCAGCCAGATATCGAGAAACACCAGATTCGGACGTCGATTGGCGATTTCAGCCAGCGCCGAATCGCTGTCGCGCGCGGTCCGCGTGGTGAAACCCTCGTCTTCAAGAATGCCGGCAACCAGATCCCGAATATCCGCTTCGTCGTCGACAATCAAAATGTCATTTGCCATGGGTCACGCCTGTCTTGTCAGTTGCCTGTTGCGGCTTCGATTTTTGTTTCGTTGTTAGTCGCGGCTGCCGGCTCAACGGTTCCGGATGCCGGTTGTTTTGTTTCGGGAGCCTGCTCCTTTGCTTCGGGCTTCGGTGCATGGCCCGATATCGCAAAGCGCAACCGCATCCAGGCCCCCCGCGAGCCCGGGCGGATGTCCCCGGCATCATTGAGTTCGATCCGGCCGCCATGGTCTTCCAGCACGCGACCGACGATCGCAAGACCAAGCCCGGTGCCTTTTTCGCGCGTCGTGACGTAGGGTTCCAGCAGACGCGCCCGGCTCACCTTCGGCAGGCCGATGCCGTTATCGATGACGTCGATCACGATGTCATCGTTGTCGCGCGCAGCGATGACATCAATACGACCCTTCCCGAGCGTCTCGGCCGGAACGGCCTCGATAGCTTCGGTTGCGTTCTTGATGATGTTGGTGAGGGCTTGCGAAATCAGCCGCCGGTCGAACTGCGCCCGCAACGGCTCGTCCTTGATCTCGGCTTCGATGTCGATGTCGGGATGTCCGACCCGCATCAGGAACACAGCCTGCCGCACGGTGTCGGCTACATCCTCGCCTTCGATCACCGGCTTTGGCATTCGCGCGAAGCGCGAGAATTCATCCACCATGCGCCTGATGTCGTCGACCTGCCGCACGATGGTATCGGTGCATTGCTCGAAGACGGCCTTGTCCTCGGTGATCACCTTGCCAAACTTGCGTCGGATGCGTTCGGCCGAAAGCTGGATCGGCGTCAGTGGATTCTTGATCTCGTGCGCGATGCGGCGGGCAACGTCTCCCCACGCCGAGGTCCGCTGCGCGGAAACCAGTTCGGTAATGTCGTCGAGCGTGATGATGTAGCTGTCGCGCGACTGGCTGGTCTGCTCGGCGCTGACGCGAACCGAAAGGTTGCGTTCATGGCCGTCGCGGCTGATCGTGATCTGCCCCTGTACCAGCCGCTGCGTGCCCTCCCGCGCGGTTTTCATCATGTCGTCGAGTTCGGGCAGCACGTCCGACAGCGGATGCCCCAACGTCTCCGATTCCGCGTGACCGATCAGTTTCTCGGCTGACCGGTTGAGAATGCCGACGCTGCCGGAAGCATCGACACCGATGATGCCGGCGCTTGCCGACGACAACACCGCCTCGATGAACCGCCGGCGGCTGTCGATCAGATCGCTTGCGTTTACCAGTTCGTCGCGCTGGGTGCGCAACTCCTGCGTCATCTTGTTGAAAGTCTCGCCGAGTTGCGCGAGATCGCCCTCCGAGCGATGGACCGGCACCTGGACGTGCAGATCGCCGGTCGAGACGACATTGGCGGCGCTCATCAGGCGGCGTATCGGCGCCACCAGCCAGTTGGCGAAATTCAGCCCGATCAGAATCGAGGCTGTCAGGATCGTCAGTGCAATCACGGCGAACATCAGCGCGAAGTTCACCTGAATGCCGAGCCGGCGCGACTCGATCTCGGCATATTCGGCGGCACTTGCCTCAGTTTGCTTGAGCTGTGCGACCACGCGCGGATCGAGCAGACGCGCCACGTACAGGAAGGTGTCGCTGAAGGCCCGCAGCCGAATCACGGCCCCGACGTAGTTCTCTTCCGGCAACACCGCGATCTCAGGCTCGGTTTCCTTCACATTATTGAGGAAATCCGCCGGCGGCGGCGCGAAGGACAGTCGAGTGCCGGTTTGCGCCTTCTCCAGAATGTTGTCGTCCTTGTCGATCAACATCGCGCCCGGAAGGTCACGCGAGGCCGCACTTGCCGTCAGAAGCTCAAGGAACGTTCTGCGATCCTGGTCGTACAGCGGCCTGGCGTGATTGAGATCGTTGGCCATGCCGAGAATGTCGCCGCGGATGAGCTGCGCGTGTTCCTGCATGTACGCGCGGGCAATGATCACCGAATTCTGGATCACCTCGCGGGTCGGACCTGAAAACAGCCGATCGAAACCGCGATCGATGGTCACATTGGCAACGAGTCGATACCAGCACCGCCGGCAACACCGCGATGACCGAAAACAGGCTTACAATCTGAACGTGCAGTCTCGCCGCCGCCCGGCCGCGACGGCGGGCCTGAACCACCTGCCAGACTTCTCGGATGATGATGCCGACCAGCAACAGAATGGTAGCCGTATTGATCAGCAAAAATGAAATAACAACTTCCGGGGTCGGCTGGATTCGCGTGAGGCCGGTGAGCACCACAAAGGTGAGGAAGGTCGATAGCAGGGCGAGGCCAACCGCAAACGGCGCCAGGAACCTCCTCAGGGGGCCCCCCTTGGATTCGGCGAACGTCGGATCGAGCGATGGAGCCGAGGTTTCTGCGCTGGTCATTCCGGCAAAGGGCAAAAGGGTAGCTGAAGGGCTTCCGCTTGCCGGAGTATACCGACAGCAGACTGATGCATTCATACCACAATGTTGCCAAATTACGACAATTCCGCGGCGTCCCCTACCATTGAGATTGAGGGTACCGGACAGCCTTTACGGCTTTGACAGGCGGTTGGGCTGCGAAAGCCCCAGGCCCATTTCCCGATTTTGACCCGTTCGGCTCACGCAAGCCGGTATCCCCCATCAAGTGCCAGAAAGGCGTGAGCGGAACACGCGCCGCTAGCCGCCGCTCCGGTAAACTTGGATGTCCAGATCGCGAATCTTCTTCCGTAACGTGTTGCGGTTCAGTCCGAGCAAATCGGCGGCGCGGATTTGATTGCCCCGGGTGGCCGCCAGCGCCGCGGTCAGCAAGGGTACTTCGATCTCCCGGAGGATCCGGTGATAGAGGCCCGGCGGCGGCACACCATTCGGAAAACCCGAGAAATGCGATGACAGATAGGCTTCGACCGCGCCGCCGAGATTGTCGATGCCGTGATTTACGCTGCCGCCCGAAGCGACGGCGGGAGGGGCCAGTTCACCGTCGATGACAGAGCCTGTGATCACGTCCTGCGGGTACAAGGCCGCGAGCCGGCGCGCGAGATTTTCCAGTTCGCGCACATTGCCGGGCCAGCGATGCTGCTTCATGCGTTCCAGCGCCAGCGCGTCGAGCTTCTTTGGCGGCAGGCCGTCCTTCTCGGCCAGCGCGAAGAAATGCCGGATCAGGTCGGGTAAATCCTCGATCCGCTCGCGCAACGGAGGTAAACGCAACGGCACGACGTTCAGGCGGAAGAACAAATCCTCACGGAACAGGCCCTGTTAAATCAGGATGCGCAGGTCCTTGTTGCTCGCAGCGACGATGCGCACATCGGTCTTGATCGGCGTGCGGCCACCCACCGTGGTATATTCGCCCTGTTGCAGTACCCGCAGCAAACGGGTCTGCGCTTCCATCGGCATGTCGCCGATTTCGTCGAGAAACAGCGTGCCGCCCTCGGCCTGTTCAAACCGGCCCGAGGCACGGGTGTTGGCGCCGGTGAAGGCGCCGCGTTCATGACCGAACAGTTCGGACTCGATGAGATCGCGGGGAATCGCTGCCATGTTGACGGCGACGAACGGACCGCTGCGCCGCTTGCCATAATCATGCAACGCCCGCGCGACAAGCTCCTTGCCCGTGCCGGACTCGCCGGAGATCATGACCGTGAGGTCGGTCTGCATCAGGCGCGCCAGCACCCGGTAGATTTCCTGCATCGCGGGCGAGCGGCCGACCAGCGGGATCGAGTCGAACTCGGCTTCATCGGCGTGATTGGCCGCCCGCTCCTTCGGCTCCGCCAGCGCGCGGCCGACGATGGCGATCAGCTCCTTCAGGTCGAACGGCTTTGGCAGATACTCGTAGGCGCCGCGCTCCGACGCACGGATCGCCGTCATGAAAGTGTTCTGCGCGCTCATGACGATGACAGGCAGATTCGGTCGCATCTTTTTGATCCGCGGCAGCAGATCGAATGCGTTCTCGTCGGGCATCACCACGTCGGTGATGACCAGATCGCCCTCGCCCTGGCTCACCCAACGCCACAACGTCGCCGCGTTCCCGGTCAGCCGTACCTCATATCCGGCACGCGAGAGAGCCTGATTTAGGACCGTACGAATGGCCGTGTCATCGTCGGCGACAAGTATGCTACCTGCGGGCATCGCTATTCCTCATCTCGTGTTCTGTGAGGCATGCGACGACGTACCCGAAACGTCGTCGCGATTGCTTTGATCTAAGTGTTTGGCAGTGCTGAACATCGGCAGCAGCACGCGGAAAATGGTCTTCCGCGGCTGGGATTCGCATTCGATAATACCGCCGTGATCGCCGACGATTTTGGCGACCAGCGCAAGACCCAGCCCGCTGCCGGTCTGCTTGGTCGTGACGAACGGATCGAACAGGTTCGGGAGCAGGTCTTCCGGCACGCCGGGGCCGTTGTCCTTGACGCAGAATTCGAGCGGCAATGACACGCGCGATTTCTTTCCCGGCACCGACAAGCGAACGCCGGGACGGAACGCGGTCGTGAGTTGAATTTCAGCATCATTGCCGAGATCGACCACGGCTTCGGCGGCATTCTTGACCAGATTCAGAAATACCTGGATCAACTGGTCCTGGTTGGCGAGCACCGGCGGCAAGGACGGATCGTAGTCTTCGACGAAGCGGATGTTACGCGCAAACCCCGATTGCGCCAGTCGCTTGACGTGATCGAGCACTGAATGAATGTTGACGGCGCCGCGCGCCACCGGCCGATCGTCGCCGAACACTTCCATGCGGTCGACCAGCGTAACGATGCGGTCTGCCTCGTCGCAGATCAACCGCGTCAGCATGCGATCTTCCGATGAGGCGGCCTGCTCGAGCAGTTGCGCCGCGCCGCGGATGCCGGACAGCGGGTTCTTGATTTCATGCGCCAGCATGGCGGCCAGCGCAATCACCGACCGCGCCGCACTTCGATGCGTCAATTGGCGGTCCATCTTGTCCGCGATGGTGCGCTCCTGCAGCATCACAACGATATGACCGGGACGTTCTGTCAGTGGCGCGACATGCAGGTCCACCTGACGATCACCGCCGATCCGCGGCGTGCCCAGATCAACCTTGTATTCGTTGACCGGTGAACCGCTGCTGCGCACCTGGTCGATCAGCGCCAGCAACGGGCTGCCAAACGGGACAAGCTCCTTGAGCGACTGACGCTGCAGAAACTGAGTCGAAATCTCGAAAAACAATTCCGCGGCCATATTGGCATCGACGATCTTGCCGTCCGGCGCGACCAGCAGCACCGGATTGGGCAATGCGTTCAGGATCGCCTCGCCATCGGACGGCGTCGGCCGGCGATTTTCTGCGGCTAAAGTCATGCGGCGGCGCTCCATGCAAAATCGTCGAATGCATCCTGAAGAGAGCGATGCACACGGTGCGGATCGTCGGATGTCAGAACCTTCTGTCGCCATGCTTTAAGCGTTGCCGCCGGCGCGCGGCTGCATTGGGCGGCAATTTCCAGCGCCCAGCCGAGATGCTTGCGTGCATGGCGAAGCCCGATGCGCAGTCCATAATGCGCGCAAACGTCATCATAGAGTGTGCGGAGATGGTCGAGTTGCTCTGCCAGCGAGGGCGCGGATTCGGCGATACCGGATTCGAGGCGGCGCCCGATTTGGCCGGGCAACCACGGCTGGCCCTGCGCGCCGCGGCCGACCATGACAGCGTCGGCACCAGACATTTCGAGCGCGGTCAGCGCCTTCTCAAACGATGTGATGTCGCCGTTGACGACGAGCGGAATGCCGATCGCATCCTTGACGGCGCGAACCGCGCTCCAATCGGCTTCGCCCTTGTAGAACTGGCAACGGGTGCGGCCATGCACCGAGATCAGCTGCACGCCTGCGGCCTCGGCGCGGCGCGCCAATTCCGGCGCGTTGAGGCAGCGATCATCCCAACCGAGCCGCATCTTCAGCGTCACCGGCACCTTTACGGCGGCAACCGTTGCCTCGATCAAGGTCAGCGCGTGATCGAGATCTCGCATCAATGCCGAACCAGACTGGCCGCCCGTCACATGACGCGCCGGACAGCCCATGTTGATATCGATAATGTCGGCGCCAGCGGCCTCCGCAATGCGCGCGCCTTCCGCCATCCAACCGACTTCGCAGCCCGCGAGTTGAACGACATGCGGGCCTATTCCGGTCGCCTCGCATCGCAACCGCGACATCGGGCGACCGTTGACAAGATCGCTGCTGGCGGTCATTTCCGAGACCACGAGTCCGGCGCCCAGAGCCGCGGCCAATCTCCGAAACGGCGCATCGGTAATGCCCGACATCGGCGCGAGCAGGACCCGATTGGCGACCTCAATATCACCTATTTTCAATGGCTTAAGGCATGAGGTCGCCGGAACGGTCACGGAATTCTCGTTTTTCTGGCAGACGCTTCATCGCGACCACCGAGACTCATTTTGAGCACAAATCTTGTGCAGTCAAGCGTCATGCCTACACTTTAGACAATTCTCGCGATCTTGCAAGTGCACTGCAGCAAAATATGCCTTTCCCACAGCTATCGGGAATTGTTCTGTTTTTGAACGTCTGCATGATATGGGCAGTGCGTCAGCGAGCCTTGTGTTCCCCTCAGCAACCCAAAATCACCAATTATTGAGCCCAATGCCCAAAACAGAGCGGACCGCAGCCATCCTCGTCGCAGCCGGACGCGGGCTTCGTGCCGGTTCGGGAGGTCCGAAGCAATACCGTTCGATCGGCGGCCAGACCGTGATTTACCGGGCCATGGAACCGTTTTGCCGTCATCCGCAGGTCTTTGCCGTACAGCCGGTCTTGAATCCCGATGACATGGCGATGTTCAACGCGGCTGTCAGTGCGTTGCGCCACGCGCCTCCGGCCAATGGCGGGGCCACCCGCCAGGCCTCGGTGCGAGCCGGACTGGAAGCGCTTGCCGATCAAAAGCCGGACATCGTTCTGATCCACGACGCTGCGCGGCCATTCGTCACGGCGGCGCTGATTTCGCGTGCGATCGATGCCGCGTCCGTCACCGGCGCGGCCGTTCCCGCGATACCCCTCACCGACACCGTCAAGCTGATCGACGGCGCCGGAAATGTCGAAGCAACGCCGGAGCGTTCGCGGCTACGAATTGCCCAAACGCCGCAGGCATTCCGGTTCGACGTGATTCTCGACGCCCATCGCCGCGCGGCGGCCGATGGCCTCAGCGACTTCACCGATGACGCAGCACTTGCCGAGTGGGCGGGATTGACGGTGGCAACCTTCGAAGGCGATCCTGCGAACATGAAGCTGACCACACCGGAAGATTTTGCCCGCGAAGAAGCCCGCCTTGGCGCCGCGCTGGGCGATGTCAGAACCGGGAGCGGCTATGATGTCCACGCCTTCGGCGACGGCGACCACCTGATGATGTGTGGCGTTCGCGTGCCGCACAGCCGCGGCTTTCTGGCGCATTCCGACGGTGATGTCGGCCTCCATGCGCTGGTCGACGCGATCCTCGGCGCGCTGGCCGACGGCGACATCGGTTCGCATTTCCCGCCGAGCGATCCGCAATGGAAGGGTGCCGCGTCGGACCGCTTTTTGAAATACGCGGTCGATCGCGTCACCGCGCGCGGCGGACGCATCGCCCATCTCGACGTCACCCTGATTTGCGAGCGCCCGAAAGTCGGACCCTATCGTGACGCCATGCGCGCGCGCATCGCCGAAATCACCGGTCTTGGTCCCTCGCGCGTCGCCGTCAAAGCGACCACCAGCGAACGGCTCGGATTTACCGGCCGCGAGGAAGGCATCGCCGCGATGGCGAGCGCGACCATCCGCCTGCCATGGGATGACAAAGGTTGGGATGACAAGGGTTGGGACGGCAAGGGCGGGAGCGACTGAAATGAGCGGCAGCGACGCCCGCGCCCTCTCCCGCTCGCTGCTCGATCTTTGCCGGATGCGCAAGCTGACCATCGCAACCGCGGAATCCTGCACCGGCGGCCTGGTTGCCGGCGCGCTCACCGACATTCCCGGCTCGTCCGACGTGATCGATCGCGGCTTTGTCACTTATTCCAACGACGCCAAGCGCGCGATGCTCGGCGTCAAGATCACGACGCTGACGACGTTCGGCGCCGTCAGCAAGGAAACCGCGACCGCGATGGCGGTCGGCGCGCTGGAAAAGGCCGGCGTCGATCTGGCCGTCTCCATTACCGGCATTGCCGGTCCGGGTGGTGCTACGCCGGGCAAGCCGGTGGGCCTCGTGCATTTCGCCGTCGCCGCCCGCGACGGCAGAATTCTGCATCGCGAATGCCGCTTCGGCGCGATCGGACGCAGCGCGGTGCGTCAGCGCTCCGTCGTGGAGGCCCTGCGCATGCTGATGGAACTGGCGCGCGGACCCCAGGCGCCGGCCAAGCCTCGCCGCGAAACCACCAGCCGGTCGCGCCCGCGCGCGGCGCGGACGTCGCGGCGCAACGCCGTCAAGCGGCGGCGACCGCCGCGCTCGTGATCGGCTATCGCAAAGGACGCTCAGGATGGCGTCCCGCCTGACGCGCCGGCTTTTCCATAGACCACATCGGCGCGCTTTTCGAATGCAGCCGCAAATCGCTGAAACGCGGCGTCGAACATGGTTCCCATCAGCATCGCCAGCATCCGGCTTTTGAATTCATAGCTGAGGAAAAACCCGACGTCGCAGGCATCGTCCGGCTTCGGCTCGAACGACCAGCGGTTCTCCAGGTTGCTGAACGGCCCCTCCAGATACTCGACGAGAATTTTGAGATTGGGTCGGTCCAGCGTTACCCGGCTGGTGAACCCTTCGCGCACCAGCTTGAACGCTACCGTCATGTCGGCGATGACGATTTCGGTACCGTCTGGCTTGGGCGTGCGCTGACGTATCTTCAACGAGCGGCACAGCGGCACGAATTCGGGATAGCGCTCGACATCGGCGACCAGATCGAACATCTGCGGCGCACTGTGGTGAACCCGGCGCTTGCTGGAAAATTTCGGCATGTCCGAAGCTCAGCCGGATAACGCTGCCCGCGCCGCCCGCAGCCGGACGAAATCGTCGCCGGCGTGATGCGAAGAACGGGTCAAGGGGCTCGCGGATACCATCAGAAAGCCCTTGGCATAGGCCAATTTCTCGTAACCTGAGAATTCATCGGGCGGCACATATCGCATAACGGCATGATGCTTCCGGGTCGGCTGCAGATATTGTCCGATGGTGAGAAAGTCGACGTCGGCCGAGCGCAGGTCATCCATCACCTGCAACACCTCATGACGTTCTTCACCAAGCCCGACCATGATGCCCGACTTCGTGAAGATGGTGGGATCGATTTCCTTGACCCGCTGCAACAGCCGGATCGAATGGAAATAGCGCGCGCCGGGACGCACCGTGAGATAATGCGACGGTACCGTTTCCAGATTGTGATTGAACACGTCGGGCTTCGCCGCCACCACGACTTCAAGCGCGCCGTCCTTGCGAAGGAAATCCGGCGTCAGGATCTCGATGGTCGTGGTCGGGCAGCGGGCGCGAATCGCACGAATGGTTTGCGCAAAATGGGCAGCGCCGCCATCGGCGAGATCGTCGCGGTCCACCGAAGTGATCACGATATGGGCGAGCCCGAGCTTGAAGGTGGCTTCGGCGACGTGTTCCGGCTCCGACGCATCCAGCGCACCTGGCATGCCGGTCTTGACGTTGCAGAAGGCGCAGGCGCGGGTGCAGGTGTCGCCCATGATCATGAAGGTGGCGTGCTTCTTGTCCCAGCATTCGCCAATGTTCGGACAGCCCGCCTCTTCGCACACCGTGACGAGGCCGTTTTCCTTGACGATCCTGCGGGTGTCGGCATAGCCACGGGTATTCGGCGCCCGCACCCTGATCCAGTCCGGCTTTGGCGGCGACAGCGCGTCCGGCCGGTTCACTTTTTCAGGGTGACGCGGGCGCAGCGGCGTGGCTGAGACGGTATCGACGACGACGACCATGCAATGTCCGTTCTGGCAGATGCCCTTAGCTAATCCGCCTGACCGGGAAGCGCAACCGCCCGGCTTGTTCGCCCACGGACTTTAGAATATTGCCAATGCCCAACGCATTTCCGCCCTCCCCGGCCGCAAATTGAATGGTTCAAAGCCAACCACCCGCTGCTCAAACCGGGACCCGTTTGGGCAAGCCGCTCAGCCGCGCGTTCTTTGCCCGCCACGTGCTTGAGGTGGCGCCCGATCTGATCGGTGTGACGCTGCTGGTGAACGGCGTCGGCGGCATTATCGTCGAGGTTGAGGCCTACCATCACACCGAACCGGCCGCGCATTCGTTCCGCGGGCCGACGCCGCGCAACAGCGTGATGTTCGGCCCGCCCGGCTTTGTCTATGTCTATCGCTCTTACGGCATCCACTGGTGCGTCAACTTTGTCTGCGAAAAGGAAGGTTCGGCCAGCGCGGTTTTGATCCGCGCGCTGCAGCCGACCCGCGGTATTCCGGCGATGCGGCGCAGGCGCGGATTGCATGACGAGAAATCGCTCTGCTCCGGTCCCGGCAAGCTGACTGAAGCGCTCGGAATCACCGACCGGCACAATGCGCTGGCGCTCGATGCACCCCCGTTCGCACTGCATGCGAGAGTTGGGCAACCGGATATCGTCGCCGGCGTTCGGATCGGCATTACCAAGGCGGCCGAGCTGCCATGGCGATATGGACTGAAGGGCTCAAAATTCCTCTCGAAGCCTTTTTAAGGGTAAGCGCATGATGGCGTTCGATCGAATCCGTACGCGCTGACCTACCGGCACCGTCATTGCGAGCGAAGCGCAGCAATCCATGAGGCAACATGAAAGCAAGAGTGGATTGCTTCGTCGCTTTCGCTCCTCGCAATGACGGCATTCCAATTTCACACATGCTTCCGCGTCCCCGCGACGCATTGCGCCCGAGTTGTGTATGAACGATCCGCCCAATGAGGGCGTGGGGAATGCCGGGTGCCCGTTGCACCCGCAGCCTCGTGCGCAAAGTGTAGAAAGCACACGCGTTAGTCACCACGGTCGCACCGGGATCACCCGGCATTCCCGCACGCGATGGTTTTAACAGCTTATTTCGCGCTCTCCCCGGTGACCGGGCTTGTTTGTCACCGTCGTCCCCAAGAAGCTTGCTTCTCAAGAACTTGACACCAGCATCGGGGTGTCAGGACCACACGACTTCGCCGTCCGCAAGAGTAAGCGCTCTCGTCAGCAGCGCCCCTCGCGTCCATCGCATCCCGAGCCCTACGTCCGTGACGATCGCGAAACGCCCCTTTGTGTGGGCCGGGATGGCGAGAGATATGCAGGTGATTTGGGTCCGGGGTCAAGAAAAATTCGGAAAATCAGAAATAAATCATCTTTGAGGTCTGGCCACTGAAAATCGCCCCGGTGAGGCTCTACCCCAAACGGAGCGACGGGTTGTAGAGAGTTTTGAGCGCGTAGCCCGCATGAGCGCAGCGAGATGCGGGAAACCGGAAAATCAGGAGACCGGATGTCGCTACGCTCATCCGGGCTACGCTTGCTGCAACACCTCCCGCGCGCCGCCAGTTAAATGCAGCGTCACCGTATTGGATGGCAGCGTGGCTGAGCACATCAAATACTTTGTCAAAGGTCGGACCTCCATCTGAAGCAAACTGATATGCGCAGGCGACCTCTGGCAGCCGGATTTTGTCAACGTGTCGATAAAATTCAGTAGGGTACCGAACGACTAATAGAGTGATTTCAGTCGCCGATTTCAACTCTGTCAGTTTGGCGTCCACACTCGCCGCATCGTCGCTCGCTATTAAGGGCTCACTACTCCTCAAGAGCATATAAAATACACTACCAAGCACAGCCAGCGCCTTGAACGAAGCCCTTCTTCGTAACGCACGCGAGCCCTGTCGCATGGCCGCATTGTCAAGATACGCAACGCCGTTTGAAGCCGAGCCATTGAGGAATTCAGCGACAAAGGCGCGTCCGATATCGTCCTGCTCAATCGTGCCAAAGGGTCCCGGTATCAGACGCCCCAACCAGGCTACATATTGCGGCGTGTGAGCATTGCCTGCGATGATTCCGGGACGAAAAATCGCGAGGCGTTGGAAGCCTATCGCCTGAACTGCCTCTTCTTTAAGCCCCATGATCCGCGCATAGCGAATCCTGCTTTTCGCGCTGCTTCCCGCCGCCGAGAGCAGAGAAAACTGTGTGATGCCCCCGGCCTGACAACCGCGGGCGAAGCCGCCGACCACGCCAATTTCGAGAGCCTTTAATTCTTCCTCGCTCCACTTCATGCTGCCCTTGCCGACCCCGACACAGGATGCCGCATAGACCGGATCGCCTTGCGCGACCATCCTCTGTGCAAGCTTGGTCACTTCTGCCGGAAACCGAGCCGCTGCCGTATCCAGGATCACCTGCCGCACACGGGGATCAGCGGTCAGGGACGTCGTCCTGCGATTGACCATCACGACTTCAGCGCAGGACGGTTCGGCAGCCAGCGCACGCACCACCGCAGCTCCCACCTGCCCCGTTCCACCGATGATCAAGACACGAAATGCCATTTCAGGCCTCGCCGACCTAAACCACCATGTTTCGCGCGATCATCTCGCGATAGAATGATGCGCTCAGCTTTGGCGTGCGACGCTGGGTATTGAAGTCGACCCGGTAGATTCCGAAACGCTTTTCAAATCCATCCGTCCATTCAAAATTGTCCATCAGGCTCCACAGGAAGTACCCGCGCACGGGCACGCCCTCGGAGGTCGCGCGCTGCAACTGCGTCAGGTAGTTGCGCAGATACATGATCCGATCCACGTCATAAATATTGCCGTCCGCGGCAGGTTCGTCGGTCGCCGACG
Source organism: uncultured Pseudomonadota bacterium (assembly GCA_963727225.1). Lineage (GTDB taxonomy): Bacteria > Pseudomonadota > Alphaproteobacteria > Rhizobiales > Xanthobacteraceae > Bradyrhizobium. Next base: position 406,050 of record CAVSFN010000021.1, read on the forward strand.
TTCCGTTTTCGGTGATGTAAATCGATTTCACGTCCCAAAGCTTCGCTACGTTACGCGGTGCCCAATACATCGCCTCGGGACCGATTCTGAGCCAGTTCGCATCCATATGCGGAAACGTCGCGGGAAACGGCATCAGGGCAAAACCGCTCGCGTTGTCGGCCGCAACGACGTAATGGTGAGGCATGTAAACGTTCAGCCCGACAAAATCGATCGGAGATGAAATGACTTTCAGATCCTCGGCCGTGTATTTCGGGGCATTCTTGCCGGCATAAGCCAGAAATGCATCCGTGTACTTTCCCTCCAGCATCACGGTCAGATAGCTGGCATTGAGTTCGCGCGTAGCGATCTCCGCTGCCCTTATGTTCGCGGGCGTTTCGATGGCAGGTATACAGACGACGATGTTCTCTGCCGGGCCGATTCTGGTTCCTGCTCGCCCATGCGCCCGCATCGCCTGCACCGCCAGACCGTGCCCCAGCGCGACATTGTGAAAAACCTGATTCAACTCCGGCTGGGAGAGCTTGAGGCTTGGGGCGTCCATGCCGGTGCCATAACCGAAATAGGCAAGCCGGTAACATTCATTGATCGTGAAAATGTGCTTCACGCGATCGCTTAAGTGCTCTGCGACATAGCCCGCATAATCCGCAAACGCCTTTGAGGTGTCACGAGACATCCATCCGCCAAAGCGATCCTGAAGCGCCTGGGGTAAATCCCAATGATACAAGGTCGCAAACGGCTCGATGCCATTCGCAAGCAGTTCATCCACAAGTCGATTGTAGAAATCGAGGCCTTTTGGGTTTGGCGAACCTGTTCCCTCCGGGAAGACACGAGGCCACGCGATCGAAAAACGATAGGCCTTTATTCCCAGCGCCTTGATTAATTGAACGTCCTCTTTGTAACGGTGATAATGGTCGTTGGCGACGTCCGCATTGCTGTGATCCAGAATTTTCCCGGGCGTGTGCGCGTAACGATCCCAAATCGACGGACCTCGTTGGTCCTCGTTGACGGCGCCTTCGACCTGATAGGCCGATGTAGCCGTTCCCCAGAGAAAGTCGTTCGGAAAGCTGGCGGGGAGGTTCGGATGCGGCTGACCGTCTCTCGGGCTCGCGCCGATTTGACTGGATTCGGCGGATTTGGTCGATAATCCGAGAGCCGACCATCCTGCGATCCTGGCAAAATGGCGCCGCGAAAGTCTGTTGAACAACCTCACCTCACTTGTTGGGACCGAGGCAAATTTGCTATCAGAACACAGCCGCACACGGCCATGCCCCGCGTTCCGGTCAAACTGCGCGGACCGCTCACCATAATCGACAAGTTTCCCGGAGGACAGAACCAATTTTCTTTCGCGTGCCGGGGGTTCTTCTCCTGATATCCTTGGGTGTTATTGCCGCGGTCTGGTGGTGGTTGGCCACGCCGGTCACGCTGGCACGTGCGCCGATCGATCCTGCAGCGAAGCTGTATTGCGTGTCCTATGCGCCGTTCCGGGACGGCCAAACTCCTTTAAACCCGGACTTGATCGTCAGTCCGGAACAGATCCAGGAAGATCTCATCGAGCTGGCCAAGATTTCCCAATGTGTCCGCACCTACTCCGTCGACAACGGATTGGACAAGGTGCCCGAACTCGCATCCAAGGTCGGACTGAAAGTCCTTCTCGGGGTTTGGATCGGAGACAATCGCCAAAAGAACGCACTTCTGTCCGACACCGCGATAGCGCTGGCCAGGGAATATCCCGACACGGTCAAAGCGATCATCGTCGGCAACGAGGTGATGCTGCGCGGAGAAATGACCCCTTCCGTGCTTCGGGAAACCATCCGCTCGGTCAAGACACGCGTGAATATTCCGGTGACCTACGCCGATGTCTGGGAATATTGGCTGCTCTACCGTGAGATCGCCGAGGATGTCGATTTCGTTACGATTCATGTTCTGCCCTACTGGGAGAACATGCCGGTTCGCGCCGAAGATGCGGCCGCGCATGTGATTGCTATCCAGAAGCAAGTGGCGCTTGCCTTTCCGGGCAAGGAAATCCTGATCGGCGAGACCGGCTGGCCCAGCAATGGACGGATGCGCGAGGGTGCCCTGCCGTCGCGCACCAACCAGGCCCGCATCGTCTCGGAGATGCTTGATCTGGCGAAGCGCGAGAACATTCGCGTCAACCTGATCGAGGCCTACGACTCGCTGTGGAAGCGCGAGTGGGAAGGAACGGTGGGGGGCAATTGGGGATTGTTCGACGGGGTGTATCGCAAGCTGAAATATCCGGCCGGCGTCGCCATCAGCAACTATCCGTTCTGGAAGCTGCAGATGGAAGGCGGCATGGTATTGGCTGTCCTGGTATTCGCCGCAGCCGGGCTGGCGTTGAGACGCAGCCTCTGGTCTCCCCGGCCCGCCTCATGGATCGCCGTCGCGATCTCCGCGACCACGGCTGGAATCCTGCTTGGGATGGCCGCCGACAAGATGTTTTATGAAAGTTACGGTTTGGGTCGGTTGCTCGCTTGGGGTTCGCTGCTGGCGGCCGCGATCGCGTCACCGCTGTTGTGCGCCAATGCCCTGATGTCGGGACGAGCGCTGCCGACTTTCCTGGAATTGATCGGCCCGCGCGAAGGCAGAACCTTCTCGGTCCCAACGATGGTGCTGGGGTTCGTGTTGACCGTCACCACGCTGCTCGCGGCCGAAACCGCGCTAGGCTTGCTGTTCGACCCGCGTTGGCGCGATTTCCCGTTCGCCAGTCTGACCATGGCGGTGGTACCGTTCGGCACATTGGCGCTGTTCAAGCGCCCGAAATCGGGTATCCGTCCGATCGCCGAGACTACGTTCGCGGCTCTGTTCGCAGCAACTGCAATCTTTGCCATGTTCAATGAGGGTTTCGACAACTGGCAGTCGTTGTGGACCTGCGCTGCGTATTTTCTGCTTGGCATGACGCTGTATCGGGCGCGAAGCGCCAGCATTGCCGGAGCAACATCGACCGTTCCAACTGCGGTTTCTGAGGCCGTTTTATCCCGCCGGGATAGCGGTCGCGTGGAGACCGATCGAAGCCGAAGTCATGCCGGCAAAGACGTCCTTGTTGCTCCTCCAGGTTAAACCGCGTGATGGCAGACCGCCTCGATCCGGTTGCCATCGGGATCCCTGAGGAACGCCGCATAATATGACGCATGGTAATCCCGCAGGCCGGGCGGACCGTCATCGCTGCCGCCGGCGGCGATCCCGGCATCCCAGAAGGCATCGACCTGGGTGCGCCACTTCGCCTTGAAACACCAGTGGCAGGCCGAGGCCGCATCGGGTTTTGGACCCTTTCGGATCGAGATGTAGACCCGCTCCGGGTATGCTGGCCGAGACCGTTCGCCATAACCGAGCCAGTCCGGACGGCGCCCGACCTTGACGACATCAAGCACCTTCATGATCGCGTCGTAAAAGCGTTCAGCCGCGGCGATATCCGATACCGTGATGGAAACATGGTCCAGCATCGATCATTCCCGTTAGAGCGTTTTCGAGCGAAGTGGATACCGGTTCGCATAAAGAAAACGCGTCAAAACAAAAGACTAGAGCGTCGGTTCTGATCCTATCAGAACCGATCAAGCTCTAGGCGGCGTTTTTCAGCCGCTCCAGCGCCTCGAGGATTTTAGCCTTCCGCGCCGCCGCCGCCTCACGTTTTTCTTTTTCTTCCTCGACGATCTCTTCCGGCGCATTGGCGACGAATTTCTCGTTGCCGAGCTTGGCATCGACGCGCTTGATGTCGGCTTCGGCCTTGGCCAGTTCCTTGTCGAGCCGCGCCTTCTCAGCCGAGAAGTCGATGACGCCTTTCAGCGGCAAGGCCGCGACCTCGCCGCGTACCAATAATTGCACCGCGCCTTCCGGCGCGCGATCGACAAAGGAGATGTCGGCGAGCCGGGCCATCCGCTTGACGACGTCGTTCCAGCGTTGCGCCCGCCCTCTTGTTTCCGCCGATGCGCCGGCGAGCACCAACGGCGTCAACGTCGCCGGTGGAATATTCATCTCGGCCCGCACCGAGCGAATGGCGGTTACCAGATCCACCACCCAGCCGATCTCGGCTTCGGCGGCCGGATCGCTAAAATCGGCGGCATCAGCCGTCAAAAGGACCGGCGGAATGGATATTTCGTTCGCGCTTATGGCCGACATCAAGGCCAGTGGATCCGGCGCAAGCTCGCCAACTTTGCGCGACCATGGGGTCAGTGCCAGCAGGTCGCCGCGCTTGGCCGTCACCGCCCACAGCTCTTCGGTGATGAAGGGCATGAACGGATGCAGCAATTTAAGGATTTCGTCTCGCGCCCACGCCACCGCGGCGCGGGTTTCCAATCTGGCGGGTCCGTCCTCGCCCATCAGCACGGGCTTGGCAAGTTCGAGATACCAGTCGCAATAGACGTTCCAGACGAAGCGGTAGATCGCTGCCGCGGCATCGTTGAAGCGGCAGCCTTCGATCGCCTCAGTGACCTCGCGGGTGGCGCTCGCGGTCTCATGCGCAATCCAGCGATTCAGCGTCTCCGTTGCTTGTCCCGGGTCGAATCCCGGTGACAGCACACAACCGTTCATCTCGGCGAAGCGGCAGGCATTCCAGAGTTTTGTCGCGAAATTGCGATTGGTCTCGACATGCTGGGAGGATAGCTTGATGTCGTGTCCCTGGGCGGCCCCGCGCGCCAACGCAAAGCGAAGGGCGTCGGCGCCGTATTCGTCGATGACTCCGAGCGGATCGATGACGTTGCCTTTCGACTTCGACATCTTCGCGCCCTTCTCGTCGCGAACCAGGCGGTGGATATAGACCGTTGAAAACGGCGCCTCCTTCATGAAGTGGAGACCCATCATCATCATGCGGGCGACCCAGAAGAAGATGATGTCGAAGCCGGTGACGAGTACGTCGGTCGGATAATAGCGCTTCACATCGGTATCGTCGTCAGGCCAGCCCAGCGTCGAGAACGGCCAAAGTGCGGAGGAAAACCAGGTGTCGAGGACATCCTCGTCGCGGGTGATGAAGCCCGCGCGCTTTGCGGGGTCAAGCGCCATCTCATGTCCCTGCTCCGGCGTGATGACTTCCTGCTCGGCGTAATAGCCAAGCGCGTTGCCGACCGCCTCCTCTTCGGTTTCGGCGACGAATACCTTGCCGTCCGGCCCGTACCATGCCGGGATCTGATGGCCCCACCAGAGCTGGCGGGATATGCACCAGGGCTGGATATTCTCCATCCACTCGAAGTAGGTCTTTTCCCAATTTCTCGGCACGAACGAGGTCGCGCCGCTGCGCACCGCCGATATAGCGGGCTGCGCCAGGGTGTTGGCGTCGACGTACCATTGATCGGTCAGAAAGGGTTCGATGACGACGCCGGACCGATCGCCATGCGGCACCATGTGGATGTTGGACTCGATCCTCTCCAGGAACCCGAAATCTTCCAGCCGCGCCACGATCCGCTTGCGCGCGGCGAACCGTTCAACGCCATGCAATTCTTCCGCAAGCTGGCTTGAGCCTTCCGGCAGTCCGCGCAGGTAATCTTCATTGTCGACCAGAGCCAGCCGGCCCTCCTGATCGAGCACGCTGATCTGCGGCAGATTGTGCCGCCGGCCAACCTCGAAATCGTTGAAGTCATGCGCCGGCGTGATCTTCACCGCGCCCGAGCCTTTTTCCGGATCGGCATAATCGTCGGCGATGATGGGAATGCGGCGGCCGACCAGCGGAAGAATGACATGCTGGCCAATCAGATGTTTGATCCGTTCGTTTTCCGGATGCACCGCGACCGCGCTGTCGCCGAGCATGGTCTCCGGGCGCGTCGTGGCGACGACGACGAAAGTCGACGGGTCCTCCGGATTGAAGGCTTTGCCTTGCAGGGGATAGCGCAGATACCACAGACTGCCCTTGACCTCGACCTGCTGCACCTCGAGGTCGGAAATCGCGGTAAGCAGCGCCGGATCCCAGTTCACCAGCCGCTTGTCCTTGTAGATCAGGCCCTCGCGGTGCAGCTCGACGAACACCTTGACGACGGCGCGCGACAGGCCCTCGTCCATGGTGAAGCGTTCGCGCGACCAGTCGCAGGAGGCGCCGAGCCGCTTGAGCTGATTGACAATGACGCCGCCGCTCTCGGCCTTCCATTGCCAGACGCGCTCGAGAAATTTGGCGCGACCCATGTCGCGCCGGCCCGGCTCCTGACGCTCCATCAACTGCCGCTCGACCACCATCTGGGTCGCGATTCCGGCGTGATCGGTGCCCGGTTGCCACAGCACGTCGCGCCCGCGCATCCGCTCGAAGCGGCACAGAATGTCCTGCAAGGTGTTATTGAGGGCATGCCCCATATGCAGCGACCCCGTCACATTCGGCGGCGGGATCACGATGGTGAACGGCTTTGCCTCGCGGCGCTCCGGGCGTCCGGCTTTGAACGCGCCGCTTTCCTCCCAGAGACGGGACATGCGGCCTTCGATATCGGCGGGCTGGTAGTTCTTCTCGATCATGGCAATGCAATCGTGACTATGGAACGCGCTAGAAAGCCGCCGCAGCGCGCCAAGTCAACACGGCAGGTCAGGCCAAAAGCAGGATTAAGCCGGCTCCTCCGGGAACCGGACGTCAGCGGCCGCGCGAAACCCGCTCGATTTCCGCCTTCACGATGCGCTCCACCAATCCGGGCAAATTGTCATCGAGCCAGGACTTCAGCATCGGCCGCAGCATTTCCTTGACCAGGTCTTCCAGCGTCCGCGCGTTATTGCTGAGCACGGTGTTGGCAAGGGTGTTGAAGGCCAATTCGACGGCGGAAACGGTCGAGCGCGACAGAATCTGCGGCGGCGGAGCTGCGGGACTTTCGAAGGGCGGCGGCTCGAACGCGGGCTGCCGGTGCGCCGCCCGGACCGCCGCGCTCTCGGTAAATTCGAGATCGTCTTCCGGATCGATCTTGTGGAACACGGATGGCGGCGCGTCCGGCAGCGCCATCTCGTCGGTGAGTTCGAACACCTCGCCGTCCGGCTGGGGCGGCCGGATCTCCGCCTCGGACGTCGCTTCGTCGAGACCTGCCAGCATCGCGTCAATATCGTCCTGGCTGTTGGAGGCGGCGGACGCGACTGCAGGTGGGGCGGGTGCTGCGGGGGCTGCAGGTGCCGGCGGTGCCGTTGGGGTCGTTGCCTGGGCGGCGGCAATGGCCGACGGAGGAATGCCGTTCATGACGGGCGCCTTCGCTGCCGGCGCCGCTGCGCCCACTTTCTCCGGCTTTGCCGGCGCCGCGGAGCCAGCGGGCTTTTCGGTGATCGACGGCTTTGCTTCGTCGTCGGCGATGATGCGCCGGATGGACGCCAAAATCTCCTCCATGGAGGGTTCTTGGACCTTTGCAGGCTGCGTCATCTCCGACTCCACATCATCAACGCCTTCGCATGCGTTTTATACCAACCAAGACAGGATTTGCCGGTTCCAGATATGCAGGCTGGGATTTTCATCGCACAAGCCTGACTTGTCCCCAGATCAAGCGCCGCTCGACAGATCGCAAGGACCCCGCCCCTGCGCGGAGCACCGAAGCGTCGCGGCCAAAGGATGCCAGACGTGGCGCGAATCGCTCTGCTGCTCCCAGGAAAGGTACGTCAGGGCAATTATTGATTGCAAGCAACGCGCTGACACATGATCCGCCAACTACGCTATTCGGACGTCGCCCGTCTTCCGCTGCGAGCGATGACGACGGGTGATCAGCGGCCGTCAGGCGTGCGAACCCCAGACCAGCTATCGCGCACCTGATGATAATGCACGCTCGGGTCGTAGACGCTGGTGGCAAGTCTGAGCACCTGCGGCGACAGCCGTCCCACCGCACTCAGTACGGCGTACGAGGCGACCACGCGATCATGCTGCGCCGTGACGAGCGCGACCCGCGCGTTGACCAGCGCCTGTTGGGCGTTGAGGATGTCGAGCGTGGTCCGCTGCCCGGCCTTGGCTTCCTCGCGAACGCCGTTCAGCGCGATCTCCGACGCGGTCACCTGCGATTGCGCGGAGGCCACCTGCGCCTTGCCAGCCACCAGCTGCCCCCACGCCGTGACGGTGTTGGCGCGGGTCTGATCGCGGGTCAGTTCGAGATTCAGCCGCTGCTGCGACAGTGTTTCCTTGGATTGGCGGATCAGCGAGTATTCGGCACCGCCCTGATACAACGGAACATTGAACTGGGCGATCGCCGAAGTAAGAAACTGTTTCGGCGTCGTGATCGCCGGCTGATAGGCCTCCTGGATCGAGGCTACCGCCGTCACGGTTGGAAGCAGCGCGCCTTCGTTCACTTTGACTTGAAGATAGCTCACATCGATGCCGAACATCGCCGCAGTGACATTGGGATTCTCGATCAAGCTGAGTTCGACCGCGGTTGGCAGCGTTTTCGGCAAGAAACGATCCACCGGAGAGCCTGGCGCGAGAGCTTCCGGCTCGTTGCCGATGATGCGGCGGAAGTTCGCCCGCGTCGTCGTCAGATTGGCTTGAGCGGTCAGTTCCTGCGTCTTGCCGGCGGCAAGTTGCGCCTCCGACTGCGCGACGTCCGTGCGCGTTACTTCGCCCACATTGAACCGGTCCTGGGTCTGTTTCAGGGTCTGTTCGAGCACGCGGGTGTTGCTGCGCTGAACCTCGAGGATGGCGGCATCGCGCAGGTAATCCATGTAGATCGTGGCCCCGGTGAGCAGAACGGTCTGCTCGAGAACCCGCAAGCCCTCGCGCGCGCCCGAGACCTGACTCTCCGCCGCGCGGGTTTTATTGGCCGTTTGATTGCCGTTGTAGAGCGTCTGGCTGACGGTACCACCGGCGCTGGCCGTCACTTGCGGTCCGTGAAAATCAACGTTCGAGCCGAACGCTGAAGACTGTGAATCGGTGTATTGATATCCGGCGGTCGCGGTCACCGCCACCTTGGGGCGATAACCCGACAGCGCCTGCGGCACGTTTTCATCGGTGGATCTGACGATAGCGCGCTGCGCATTGAGCTGCGGATTGTTCTGGTAGGCGCGCACCAGCGCAGCTTCAATCGTATCGCCCAAGGCCGGCGCCAGACCCATATACGCAACCAGAAGGACCGCTGCTGCGGCCCCGGTAACGACCTTCACGCCAGTCATCCCCGATAATCCATCCATGCATTCGCCGGTTCAAACACGCTTGAACCGGGGCACTCCCCTATTTCGAGCCCCGCATCCCGCCATACCTTATGCCCCGCGCAGGCGGGACGGAACCCCCGCGGCGAAACCCCCAGTGGAAACTCTTCACGTGGGGCGTCTGGGCCACACTTTTGATTTCAGAACAGGATTTATAGGGGCTTCCGAACAGAATTTGGCGTTGTCCGGGACTAAAAAACGAACGCGGGCAGCCGCTCAAGCCCCGGCAAGACCGGGACGGTCGCATCAAACAGCGCCCGGTGCCCGAAATCGTCATGGGAGTGCGTCACGATCATGGCCCGCGGCGGCTGCGTCATGGCAAAAACCCCGACCAGCCGGCCGCCCTCCCTGAGCTGCCGGTAAAGCCGATCGGGCGTGACCTCGGTCGCACCATTGAGGACGATCACGTCGAACGGCGCGCTTGCCGGATCACCTTCAGCGGCCGCGGCGGCCTTGACGGTCACATTTCCGAGCCCGATCTCAGCCAGAACGCTACCCGCCTTGGCGCTCAGCGACGGGTCGCTTTCAGTCGCCGTCACCTGCCCCGCCAGCTTGGCAGCCAGCGCAGCGGTATATCCGGTCGCACAACCGACCACCAAAACTCTGTCCGTGTTCGTGATTTCGGCCGCCTGCAGCATTTTTGCGGTCACTGCCGGCTTGATCAGATAGCGCTTCGCGGACGTGCCTTCGCTGACCTCGAGATCGAGGTCCAGATAGGCCAGGGCACGCTGGCTCTGGGGAGCAAATGCTTCACGCGGCACCTCCAGCATGGCATCGATAATTCTGATATCGGTGACGTCGCTGGGGCGAACCTGACCATCGACCATCTTCTGGCGCGCGGTCGAAAAACCGGACATTTACGGACCCTGAAGTCGAGCGGATACGGCCGCGGGAGGAACTCAAGACGGCATCATCTTTGGTACAAGGATCGCTAAAACGCAACATGGCGATTGCACGGGGAAGCGCCTGCGCGCGCCCCGCCGTTCCTCGCGACAGTTTGGCGATGGAATGCGATTTATTCGATGGTAACAGCGAGCCGCCCGATCAGCCTCGCCACCTCGTCCAAATATTCGGAATTGTGATTCTCGACCGCTTGCGCCAGCCGAACGAGGCATTCGTCGTCGCTCATCGCAGGTACGCTGCTCGGAACGATCGAAGGCACCGCCTTGATGAGATCGGTCTGGATATCTGACATGGAGCTAACCTCAATGGAATCCGGCGAGATCAAGAGTCGTCGGTGATTGAGTCGAATTAGCGTTCAATTCGCGACATGGTTGAGCCGCCGGATCGCAACGGCACCTGCTGGACCGCGATTTTGCCTCGTAAAAAGAGACCACAAATCGCGGCGGCACTGAGCTTTTTCGTCCCCGAGGGGCACAGCGTCCGCATAGCCCATTTCCTCCTTTGCAAGGCTCGGAGGCTTTGTTATACGCTGCCCGGCGCGAACTTTGTTTCGCTCTGTTCCTCGGTAGCTCAGCGGTAGAGCATTCGACTGTTAATCGAATGGTCGCTGGTTCGAATCCAGCCCGGGGAGCCAAAATCCGTCAAAAATCCCAAGATTTGCTGCTGCGCTGTCAGACATGCGGCATTACCGGACGCGGTCGCGATTTCAGCTCGCCTGCGGACGTTCATTCACTGCTCGAATACGGCCCGGCAGGCGTCGCTAAGGCTGGCCTTCTGCCGCCGCAGGCACGCGGTGATGGCCCGAACGTTCGGGATCTCGCCGGCGCAAAGCCGGTAGACGTCGGGTGTGCAGGCCCTTTTCTGGTCCGGCGTTCCGGGTTCGGCTGACGCAGAGCCGGTTGCGAGCAGCGCAAGAACCAGACCCAGCAGCAACGCCAGGTCGACCCGGCGCGTCGTGCCCCAAAATCCTGTAAACCCTGACCTCATGACAGCGTTTCCTTGCCTCGCTGGCGCCTCTGCACAGCGCCATCCCGGCAAGGCGAATACGGCAAAGAATGCGCACGGAATGTGATTTCTCTCACAGTTCGTCGCAGCCGGATCGGTCTAATCTTCGCGCGAGGCGGAAGGAAAAAGTAACCAAAACGGCCACGACAAGCCGATCGATACAATTTGAGCAATCACTTCAATCCGGAAACAAAAGACTTTTGAGACCGTGCGCTCTCAAACCTTGGGAGAGCGCGATGAGCGAAGTTGAATTCGACCGATTGCTGGATGCCGTTCGAACGGCCATTGCGCCCGCACAGGAGGACGTTTTGACCTACCCGCCCACTTTCAATCAGCCGCCAAAGCCCGCCAACGACAACGAAGTGGCGTGGGGGTTTATTCCTTTTCCGGAAGGCTGGTACGCCACCTGTTGATGGCGTTACGCAAATTTCTTTCTTTGATTTCTTTAAAAATAACAATAAAATATTGATTTTCTTAGATTATCTCCGAAATCCAACTGACATTGAAACGTCCTTGGAAACCGGCAGATTGCCGATTTCCAGTTCTGGATTGAGTTCCCCTCGCTCATTCGCTGGCTGTCATAGGAGGTGGCGCGTCGATTTGCGAACCACCCCAAGCATCCCACGAGCATTCTGAAATGTTATGGGCACGGGCTGAATGACAAGCATCCGCACCGTGCATTGCTCGAACCGGCTGCGCCGCTAAGCCCTCGATATTCGAATCATGCCCGGCCGTTGTATGCTGACGGATCTCATAGGCTGCAGGCTGGTCGTAGCACGAAACCATCCGCATCGGCCGCTGGAGTGGTCCGGAAGCTACCCAAATGCGGATAGGCATTGCTGTATTGATCTCGCTTTGCTGCGCGGGCTGCGCCATGTCAGAGAAGCCCGCGGCATTGGCGCCCGCATCCCAGCAAGCCGCCGCGCCGGAAAAAACCGCGCCGGTCGCTGATACGGCGCCCGCCAGATTCGAATGCAGCGACGGGACTGTTTCAACTTCGCAACATGGCTGCCTCGTCAGCATGGCGCACGCCCGGCTCCCTCCAGGACAGCCGGCTGACCGAACACCTTCCAATTCCACACCCACCGCGAACCAACCGCCGACGGACGCGACGCGATGACCCGAGGCTGCGGGTGGAAATCCATTGCCTCGTAGGGTCTTTCCGGATCTCGCGAACGCCTTTGGCGCTGTTTGCCAGGCACCCCGCGAAAGATTCTAATACTATAATGAAATCAATGATTAGAGGTGGAGGCCACGACCAGAATTGAACTGGTGTACACGGTTTTGCAGACCGTTGCGTAACCACTCCGCCACGTGGCCCCATCGGCCGGGATCAATATACAGCATCAACCGCTTAGGCAACCGCCCCGCCTTGGCCGCGCGCGATCCGAGGATTCTTGATAAGCGACGGTATCTGCAACAGGGATCAATGCCGATGATCGCACGCCTCCAACGGATCGCGGCCTGGCTGAAGTCCCGAAAGGTCGAACTTGGTTTGGGCGTGCGGGTCACCGTTGCCGCCATGGGAGCCCTGGTGATCGCGCTGGCATTCGGCCTCAAGCTGCCGCTGTGGGCGGTGCTCACCTCCATCATCGTCACCCAGATGAGTGTCGGCCGATCGCTCAAGGCAACCCGCGATTACCTGGTCGGAACGTTGGGCGGCGCGATCTATGGCGGGGCGGTCGCGGTATTGATCCCGCACTCCGGTGAAGTCACCCTGCTCGTGGTTCTGGTGCTGGCGGTGGCGCCATTGGCGTTCGTCGCCGCCATCAACCCGAGCCTGAACGTGGCGACCGTCACGGCCATCATCGTGCTGCTGCTTCCGGCCATGAACCACGGTAATCCGCTGGACTCCGCGATCGACCGGGTTCTGGAAGTCGCGGTCGGTGCGCTTACCGGCCTGGCGGTGTCGTTTCTGGTACTGCCCTCGCGCGCGCACAGTCAGATTCGCACCAGCGCGGCGCGCGTGCTCGAATTGATGGCGTCGGCGCTCAATGAATTGCTCTCGGGCCTGACGCGGAGCCTCGACAATGACGCCCTTCACGACCTGCAGGACGGCATCGGCGCGGCGTTGGCCGGACTGAACGCGATCGGCGCCGAGGCGGAGCGCGAGCGGGCGGCCCGGCTTTCCAGCGGACCCGATACCGGGCCGCTGCTGCGCACCATCCTGCGGCTGCGGCATGATCTCGTGATGATCGGCCGCGCCAGCGTGGTGCCCTTGCCGACCGATTTACAGCGACGCCTCGCAGCACCACTTGGGCGCGTCAGCAATGCGATGGTCGAATATCTCCGGATGATGGCCGCAGCCCTGCGGACCGGCAGGGGCACGCCCGCCATCTGGCCGGTTCAGGCCGCATTGGAAGCCTACGCCGCCGAGGTCGCCGCGGTACGGAGCGATGGTCTGACGCGAGGCGTGCCGGGCGACGTCGCGGAGCGCTTCTTCGCCTTGGGATTTTCCCTCGAACAGATGCGACAGAACCTGAAGGATCTGGAACGCTGCGTGGCGCACTGGAGTGACTCGTCGGAGGTCCCCACCGCCGACCCGAGCGGATGACGCCACCCAGACCAAGCGACAACTGTCGGCGCCGGTGCCATGTAACGGGGAGGATCAGGCGCGTTTGCGGCGGCGGTAGTCTCGTTTGGGTTTCGGCCTCGGCGCAAGCTCCGGCAGCACGCCTTGCGCCTCGCGGTATTTTGCCAGCATCCGCTCAAAACTGCCGTGCAGGGTCTCGGCGAGGTCCGGCCGCTTTTCGAGACTGGCAAGCAACATCGCCGCCGCCTCGATGGTGGACAGGCCGTCGCGACGTGGCTCGCGGCGCAGTTGCCCATAGCGAGAGGGCCGCGCCGGGCCAAGGATGACGCGCTGGCATTTCAGCATCCAGGCATTGCGCCACCACAGTGCCTTGGCCTGGCTCCAGGTCCCGTCGAGCAGCACGATGCCTTCGATGTCCTTCAGGATCGCGCGCTGATTGTCCTCGATTTCGCCCTTGCGATTGATGGCGACGATATCGCGATCGGTCTCAAGGTCGGCGACTTTCGCCGAACCGAGATAAAGCACCGCCCAACGCGACGGGTCGTGCACCGGCCGCCCGAGCGCCTTGGACAGGCTCGGCCACGACAGCCCGATTTTCAGCACCGCATTCTTGAAATGCAGGGCGGTCAGCCGCGCGGTGCCGAGCGCCCGATCCTGCTCCTGCGGATGTTGCAGGATCAGCAGCGAAACCCGATTCTCGATCGGCACAATGCTGTCGCAGATGCACAACGCCGGCGGCTTGTGGCAGTGCGGACAGTCGGGCGACACCTCCGCCGCAACGGGGTCGATCTCAGTCTGGGATTGTCTGGGCATGGCTCGCTATACGCCCTGTGGCCAATCGCTTCAACAAGTCAGGCTGATTTGGACCTGATGAGACCGCCTGCCGCGCCGGATTTGAAAGCGATTCGTGCGATTCGGGTGCCGGGATTTCACGGTTTCCAGCCGTTCTGAGACCCCGCCGCTGTCCTCCTGCCTAACGGTGCGCCCGCGACCGGTCTGAAACTCCGGGAATACCTCGCCGTATCTTGGTCATCGTCGAGGGAGCTGGAAATGCGGGTCGCTATCATCGGAACGGGAATTGCCGGCAACGCGGCGGCCTGGGCCTTGTCGAAACGCTATCCGGTAACGGTCTACGACCGCGAACTTCGACCAGGCGGACACAGCCACACCGTCACGCTCGACTACGACGGAACGCCGCTGGCGGTCGACATCGGCTTTATCGTTTATAACGAGCTCAATTATCCGGATCTGACGGCGCTGTTTGCGCATTTGGGCGTCGAAACGATCGAAAGCTGCATGAGCTTTGCGGTCACGGCGGACGCCGGACGGTTCGAGTGGAAAGGTGGCGGAAACAACTGGCGCGAGACAGCCGGCGGACTGTTTGCCCAGCCCCGCAACCTGCTGTCACCATCCTATCTCTGGATGCTTCGCGACATCCTGACCTTCAACACCCAAAGTATCGCGGATTATGCCGCCGGCAGACTGGCGGGGTTGACGCTGGGCGAGTATTTCAAGCGCAGCCAATTCGCGCCGCGGCTATTGACCGATTATCTCGCGCCGATGGGGGCGGCAATCTGGTCCGCACCGGCCGCCGAAATGCTGGACTTCCCGGCCGAGAACTTCGTCGCATTCTTCAGCAATCATCGCTTGCTGCAATATGATCGCCCGGCATGGCGCACCGTAAAGGGCGGTAGCCGATGCTACGTCGAGAAACTGACGGCAGCGTTCCGGGATCGGCTCCGGCTGGGCTGCGCCGTGACCTCGATCGAACGCAGACCGCATGGCGTAGTCGTCAACGATAGTCACGGCAGAAGCGATATTTACGACCACGTCGTGGTCGCATCGCACAGCGATCAGGCGCTGGCGATGCTGTCCGACGCCGACCATCGCGAACGCGCCGTTCTCGGCGCCATCGGCTACGCGCCAAATACCGTCTACCTCCATCGTGACGTCAGGTTGATGCCGAAGCGCCGGGGTGTCTGGGCATCGTGGAATTTCCTGCGCTGGCAGCGCGAGGACACAACCAGCAACGACGTCGCGGTCACCTACTGGATGAATCGGCTTCAGGGCATCGACGAAAGCAAGCCGCTGTTCGTCAGCCTCAACCCTCCGTTCGAACCAGATCCGGCGCTGACGTTCGGCAAGTATGTGTGCGATCATCCGCAATATAACGCCACTGCCTTCGCAGCCCAGAAGCAGCTGGCGGAAATTCAGGGCCGGCGTCACACCTGGTTCTGCGGTGCCTGGACCGGATACGGATTTCACGAGGACGGATTACGGTCCGGTCTCGCGGTCGCGGAGGCGCTGGGAGCGGCCGTGCCGTGGCGCGCGCCTCGGCCCGAATTGGCACAAGCCGCGGAGTAGCGATGCGCAAGCCACCCGCCAAACCCGAAACCGATCGCGATAGACAGAACGCCGCGGCTGCGCTTTATTTTGGCGAGGTGATGCATGCGCGCCTGAAACCAATGGGCCATCGCTTCAGCTATCGCGTCATGAGTTTGCTGATCGACCTGGACCGCCTCGAGGAGGCGAACCGGCAATGTCTGCTATTCGGCGTGAACCGGGCGGCCCTCTACAGCTTTAACGAGGCCGATCACGGTGAGCGCGACGGCTCGCCGCTGCGCGCCTATGCGCAGCGATGCGCCGACGAGCACGGCATCGACCTGACCGGTGGGCGAGTGCTGCTGCTCTGCTATCCTCGCCTGCTCGGCTATACCTTCAATCCGCTATCGGTCTATTTCTGCCATCGCGCCGACGGCACGCTCGCCCTCATGATCTACGAGGTCCGCAACACCTTCGGCGACCTCCACGCCTACGTGCTTCCGGTGAAGCCGGGCCAAATCAGCATTGCCGGCATCCGGCAGCACCACGACAAGCTGTTTTACGTCTCTCCCTTCATCGATATGGCGATGCGCTACCATTTCCGCGTTTCGCCACCGGGACAAAACGTCACGTTGCGAATTCTCGAGACCGATCGCGGAGGCCCCCTGCTCGCCGCGACCTTCAACGGCCGCCGCCGCGCCTTGACCACGCCAGCGCTGCTGTGGTCGGTCTTCTCGCTGCCGCTCGTCACCCTGAAAATCATGGCGGCGATCCATTGGGAGGCGTTGAGGCTCTGGCTCAAGGGAGCGCGTCTGGTGCCTCGACCCAATGCCGCAACTGCGAACGCTGCCAGCAATACCGGCTTGGCGATTGACCAACGTCCTGAGTATACTGCGGCAGCGCTAACTGCAGCCTCCGGGAGCCTGGCCGGTCCGCGGGAAAGCGCTCCGGTTCAGTGAGGGTTGAAATTGGGTCGACCGCTCAGCTGAGCTTGGACACAGAGCCACATCATTCTGATGAATCTGCCCATGTCGGACCCGATCTCGGTTACTCCCGCCAACGTGGAAACGGTGCTTTCCGATTTGCCACGTCTTGCCCGGTTGGCGTTCGGATTCGGATCAAGGCTGCGGCGCGGCACGCTCGACGTCACGCTTCCCGATGGCCGTACGCTGCGGCTGGGCGGCATGGAGCCCGGTCCTTCCGCGGCCATGAAGCTCTACAATTACGGCTTTGCGTCGCGGCTACTGAACGGCGGTGACATTGGCATAGCCGAAGCCTACCTGAACGGCGAATGGGACACGCCTGACCTGACGCAGTTTCTCTATCTGTTCTGCGTCAATCACGAACTGATCCAGGCGATGCTCGGCGACAAGCCGCTGATGCGCTTTGTCCAGATCGTCCGCCACTGGTTCAACCGCAACACAAGGCGGCAGGCCCGCCGCAACATCTATGCCCATTACGACATCGGCAATGCGTTCTATTCGGCATGGCTCGATCCGAGCATGACCTATTCCTCGGCATTGTTTGAGGATGACACGCCGGATCTGGCCGCCGCACAAAACAACAAATATCGCCGGCTTGCCGAAGCAATCGACCTGCAACCCGGCCAAAGGCTGCTGGAGATCGGGTGCGGATGGGGCGGCTTTGCGGAATATGCCGCCAAAATTTGTGGCGCCAAGGTAGTGGGCCTCACGATCAGCAAGGAACAGCGCGATTTTGCGCAGGCGCGCATCCAGGACGCCGGCCTCGGCGACAAGGTCGAAATCCGGCTCCAGGACTATCGCGACGAGCGCGACCAGTATGATCGCATCGCCTCGATCGAGATGATCGAGGCGGTTGGCGAGCAGTTCTGGCCGAGATATTTTTCGCAGTTGCGCGACCGGCTGCTACCGGGCGGCCTTGCCGGCATTCAGGCCATCACCATTCAGGACAGCCTGTTCCAGACCTATCGGCGCGAGGTCGACTTCATCCAGCGCTACGTTTTCCCCGGCGGAATGCTCCCCTCGCCGCAAGTGTTGAAATCGCTGGGCGAGCGGTTCGGCGTTCCCGTTATCCGCGAACGCATTTTCGGACAAGATTATGCCAAGACGCTGGCGACCTGGCGAAATAATTTCCGCGAGGCCTGGCCGAGCCTGATGCCGCTCGGCTTCGACGACCGGTTCCGGCGGCTGTGGGAATATTACCTGGCTTATTGCGAGGCCGGATTCCTGTCGGGCAATATCGACGTGCGCCAGGTCGTGTTCGCAAAGTCGGATTGACGGCGCGCTCATCCTTTCGAATCCCGTCACGCGCCATCGGCTTGTGCGCCCTGCGGCGGTCCACTAGGGTCGCGGGTGATCAGGCAAGAACCGGCGATTTAAGCACATGACCATCAACAACGACGTCGTCGAAGCGATCGGCAATACCCCGCTCATCAAGCTGACGCGGGCTTCCGAAGAAACCGGTTGCACCATCCTCGGCAAGGCCGAGTTCATGAATCCGGGCCAGTCGGTGAAGGACCGAGCCGGAAAGCAAATGATCCTTGAGGCTGAGAAGCGCGGCGAATTGAAGCGCGGCGGCCTTGTCCTGGAAGGGACCGCCGGCAATACCGGGATCGGTCTTGCCGTCGTCGCCAGCGCGCGCGGTTACCGAACTCTGATTGTGATTCCGAAAACCCAAAGCCAGGAAAAGAAAGACATGCTGCGGCTGTGCGGCGCCGAACTGGTCGAGGTGCCGGCGTTGCCCTACAGCAATCCGAACAACTATCAGCATGTTGCAAGGCGGCTCGCCGATCAACTTCGCAAGACCGAGTCGAATGGCGTGCTGTTTGCCGATCAGTGGAACAATCTGGATAACCCCAAGGCGCATTACGTTTCGACCGGCCCTGAAATCTGGGCGCAAACCGGCGGCAAGATCGACGGGTTTATCTGCTCGGTCGGAACCGGCGGAACGCTGGCTGGCACCGCCGCCTTCCTGCAAGAAAAGAAGAAGGACATCGTGATCGGCGTCGCCGACCCCCGGGGGGCCGCGATGTACGAATTATTCAAGCATGGTGAAGCCAAGGCGTCGCCGGGCGATTCGATCACCGAAGGCATTGGACTGGGGCGTGTCACGCCCGTGATCAAAAACACCAAGGTCGATGAAGCCTATGTTATTCCGGACGAGGAAGCCGTGCCGATCATTTACGAATTGCTCGAGCACGAAGGGCTTTGCCTTGGCGGCTCCACGGGCATCAACGTTGCCGGCGCGATCCGGCTCGCCAGGCAACTCGGGCCTGGCCATACCATCGTGACCATTCTCTGCGATTCCGGAAATCGCTATCAATCGAAGCTGTTCAATCCGGAATTCATGCGCTCCAAGAACCTGCCGGTGCCGACGTGGCTGGAAAAGCGCAGCACCATCGACGTTCCGTTCGAGAAGGTGTGAATTTCTCTGCGTCGTCCTGGCGAACGTCGGGACGACCTAGAGAGTTGTCATCTTAGAATCTGACTAAGAAACAGCTTGGTCCGCGCGTGCTGCGGGTTGGCGAAGAAGTTCGCCGGCGTGTTGGCCTCGATAATCTGCCCGGCGTCCATGAAGACGATGCGATCAGCCACTTCCCGGGCAAATCCCATTTCGTGGGTCACGACCAGCATGGTCATGCCCTCATGGGCAAGATCAACCATGGTGTCGAGCACTTCCTTCACCATTTCGGGATCCAGCGAGGAGGTCGGCTCGTCGAACAGCATGACCTTCGGGTTCATGGTCAGCGCGCGCGCAATCGCGACGCGCTGCTGCTGGCCGCCCGACAACTGGCCCGGAAATTTATGCGCCTGTTGCGGAATTTTCACGCGCTCCAGGTATTTCATCGCCGCTGCTTCGGCATCCTTCTTCGGAAGATGGCGCACCCAGATCGGCGCCAGCATGCAGTTCTCCAGCACGGTGAGGTGCGGAAACAGATTGAAGCTCTGGAACACCATGCCTACTTCGCGCCGCACGTCGTCGACGCGCCGCAGACTAGGCCCGAGTTCGATGCCGTCGACGACGATCCGGCCTTCCTGGAATTCCTCGAGCGCATTGATACAGCGGATCAGCGTCGATTTGCCCGAACCCGACGGCCCGCAAATCACGATGCGCTCGCCTTTCCCGACATCGAGATTGATATCGCGCAGTACATGAAAGTCACCGAACCACTTGTTGAGGTCGGCGATGCTGACAATCGAATTCGCATTCATGGTCATTTCACTCAATTACGCCGGTGCGCGTTTAGCCGGTGCTCGACGAACAGTGAATAGCGCGACATTCCAAAACAGAACACGAAGTAAATCATTCCTGCGAATGCAAAGCCGGTAAACAAGGTCGTCGGCGTCGACCAGACCGGATCGGCAAACGACGCGCGCAATTGCCCCAGCAGATCGAACAGCGCCACGATCGACACCAGCGAAGTATCCTTGAACAGCGCGATGAAACTGTTGACGAGGCCGGGAATGACATGACGCAGCGCCTGCGGCATCACGATCAACGCCGTGGTCTTCCAATAGGAAAGCCCGAGCGCACTTGCCGCCTCGCCCTGCCCGCGCGGGATTGCCAGCAAACCGCCTCGAACGACCTCGGCATTGTAGGCGCCGGCAAACAGCGCGATGCCGATCAAGACACGGACCAGGCCATCGACCGTGAAATTTCCGGGCAGGAACAGCGGCAGCATGTAAGTCGCAAAGAACAGCACCGTGATCAACGGGACGCCGCGCCAGAATTCGATAAAAGCAACCGAGAAAATCCGGATCAATGGAATGGTCGAACGCCGGCCCAATGCCAATGCGATACCGACTGGCATCGACGTAACGATGCCGGTAACCGACACCACCAGCGTCACCAAAAGACCGCCCCAGAGCCGGGTATCGACAACAGGCAGCCCGCCATGATCGAGGCCGAGCATAGCGATCACCGCGCCGATGCCGGCAAACACCGCAAGGCTTGCGACGAGCGATCGCCACCCGTCCCGGATGCCGCCATTGAAGACGAACACCAGCACCGAGACGATCATGGCGGAGGCGGCGAAGTCGGTCCATACCGGACGCGAAGAGGCCTGGATCTGATCACGGAGCCATGTCAGCGGCCAGAGCAAAAATGAAACGGCGGTACTGAGCAACACCACGAGTTTTCCGAGCCAGACCAGCATTGGCCCCACGACCGCGGTCGCCTCGCCTGCGCTCGTCAGCTTGCGGCCGGCCTCGCTTATGCTGTCGGTAAATCCCGAAAGCAGGCTCGCCAACCAGCTGATGCCGAAACCGCCCAGCCCGCCGCCGCGCAGCAGGAAGAATGCAATCACGGGAAATGCCACGAAGAACAGGCCGGCGTTGACGCCTTTGGCCGGCAGCCGCGGAATCAACAGCGGCAGCAGCAACAGGGCCGCCAGGATGAAGGTCAGATTGACCCGCCATCGTTCGGCTTGCGGATAGAATCCGTAGATGAACTGGATGAATTTCGCCTGCACGTAGGGCCAGCACGCGCCGACGGCGTGTCCTGCACTCTCGAGGCATGCGCTGCGATCGGCGCCGCGCCAGACCGCGTCGACCAGCAGAAACCTGATCGCCGGTACCACGGTGAACCACAACAGCAGCAGGCTTGCGAGCGTCAGCAAAATGTTGGTCGGCGAATTGAACAGCCGGGTGCGCAAAAACCCGATAAAGCCGGTGGTCTTGATCGGCGCAGCACGCTCGGCAACGAGCTCCTGGCGAACAAAGGAAGCTCCGGCAAGGTCGCTCATCAGCCCAGACTCCTGCTGATCCGCCAACCGTAAAAACTCATCATCGCGCTGGTAACGAGCGAGATCAACAGATAGACGCCCATGGTGATGGCGATGATTTCGATCGCCTGGCCGGTCTGGCTGAGCGTCGTGCCCGCGAATACCGACACCAGATCGGGATATCCGATCGCGACCGCCAGCGACGAATTTTTGGTGAGATTGAGGTATTGGTTGGTGAGCGGCGGAAGTATCACCCGCAGCGCCTGTGGCACGATGATCAGGCGCAGCGTCAAACCGCGCGCCAGCCCGAGCGATGCGCCGGCTTCCATCTGCCCCTTGTGCACCGACTGGATTCCGGCCCGTACGATCTCGGCAATGAAGGCGCCGGTGTAGATCGACAGCGCGAGCGTGAGCGCCACGAATTCCGGGATGACATGCGAGCCTCCGGAGAAGTTGAATCCCTTGAGCTCCGGTATCTCAAACGTAACGGGCGCACCAAAGACAAACCAGGCCATCAACGGCAATCCGATCAACAAGCCGAGGGCATAGGGCCAGATCGTCAACAACCTGCCGGCCAGAAACAGCTGGCGGCGCGCATAAATCCGCAACAGCCATGACGCGACGATCGCAATCAGGAGAGCGAACGCAAAGGGCGCGAAGCCGGGGCTCGTAACGGGCTTCGGAACAACCAGACCGCGGTTGCTGAGAAAAATTCCGCCGAATAGCGAGATGCTCTGCCGCGGACCCGGCAACGCGCCGAGCACGGCGAGATACCAGAACAGTATCTGGAATAGCAGTGGCAGGTTGCGCACCAGCTCAACATAGCCCCCGCAGATGCGCGACAGCAGCCAGTTCGGCGACAGCCGCCCCAGCGCAATGAGAAATCCGATCACGGTGGCGAAGAAGATGCCGATGATCGCGACCACCAGCGTGTTAAGTAGCCCGACCAGAAATACCCGGGCGTAAGAGTCGGATCCGGAATACGGTATCAAGCTTTGGCTGACGTCAAACCCGGCCGTATTCGCCAGAAACCCGAAGCCCGACGTGATCCGCTGCGACTGCAGGTTGGCGCGGGCGTTGGCCACGATCTCATAGCCGATCCAGACGAGCGCTGCGGCGAACAAAATCTGAAGGACAAACCCTCCCCAGCCAGCACGCCCACCGAGAACACGCCGCAGCTTGGCGGCGAACTGCGGCGGCGGTGGTCGGGGCTCGTCGGTGGTCATCGCCGCCGCTTATCGTAATCAGCGGATCGGCGGCGCGTACTGAATTCCGCCCTTGGTCCAAAGCTGATTGAGGCCGCGAGCAATTCCGAGCTTCGAACCGGCGCCGACGTTACGGTCGAAAGATTCGCCGTAATTGCCCACCGCCTTGACGATCCGCGACACCCAGTCCTTGGTGAGGCCGAGCTGTTCGCCGAGATTGCCATCGGTGCCGAAGACTCGCTTGAACTCCGGCTTGTCCGATTTCGCCATCTCGTCGACGTTCTTCTGGGTAACGCCGAGTTCTTCGGCGTCGATCATCGCAAACAGCACCCATTTCACGAGATCAAACCATTGATCATCGCCATGACGTACCATCGGGCCGAGCGGCTCCTTCGAGATCACTTCGGGAAGGACGCTATGATCGGCGGGATTTGAAAGCTTCAGGCGCTCGGCAAAGAGCTGCGAGACATCGGCGGTGAAAACGTCGCAGCGTCCGGACTCATAGGCCTTGATGGTTTCGTCCGCGCTGCCGAAGGCGATCACCTCATACTTCATGTTATTGCCCTTGAAGTAGTCGGCGAGGTTCTGTTCGTTGGTCGTGCCGGTCTGCACGCAGACCGATGCGCTGTTCAATTCCAGCGCAGAATTGACCTTGAGGGATTTCTTCACCAGGAAGCCCTGACCGTCATAATACGTCACCCCGGTAAAATTGGCGCCGAGCGAGGTGTCGCGGGAAAGCGTCCAGGTGGTGTTGCGCGAGAGCAGATCGATCTCACCGGACTGCAGCGCAGTAAAGCGGTCCTTGGCCGATAGCGGGATGAACTTGACCTTGGCAGGATCGTTGAAGATGGCGGCCGCAATCGCCCGGCAGATATCGACGTCAAGCCCGGTCCAGTTTCCCTTGTCGTCAGGCAGCGAAAAGCCCGGCAAACCCTGACTCACGCCACAGGATAGCATGCCGCGATCCGTAACCGTCTTGAGCGTCTGCGCCGTGGCGGCCTGCGACCAGAATGCGGCTGATAGCGCAAGGGCAAAAACCTGGGATACGCGTTTCATGGCAAAGCCTTTCAAGGGTCGTCCGGGGACGCTTGCTTATCATCGCGTGCGCCGATAGGCCAACCCGGCGATCCACGCCCGCAAAGCCAGGCAGTTTGACGCGCAGTTCAGTCAAGCAATGGACCAACGGTCGCGGCAAGCCCCTCAACGTGCGACGACTGAATAGCAGGCACGCATCACAGAACGACCATCGAGACCGGTCAAGGGGTTGACGGCCATCTTCTGTGTCCTGTTACTAACAAATCCAGCCCGAACCCGCCCCCAGCGGGTCTTCAAGCGACGGCTGCGGCAAGGCCTATCCTGGTGGCGGCAAACGCATGAATTCTTCAAGCGATAAAGAACGATCGACCCCGCAGAAGGCGGAAACCGCTTTGGTGACGGCAGGCCGCGACACGACGGCGCAGAAAGGATTCGTCAATCCCCCCGTCGTCCATGGTTCCACCGTGCTGTATCCGACCGCCGACGATCTGCATGCCCATCGCGGCGAGTTCCAATATGGCCGTCATGGAACGCCGACGACCAAGGCGCTGCAGGAAGCGCTGATGGCGATCGAAGGCCCGCACTGCGCGGGCGTTGGTCTTGCGCCCTCGGGCCTGTCGGCAATTACCACGACCCTGCTCGCGGTGCTGAAGGCTGGCGATCATTTCCTTGTCTGTGACAACGCCTACCGGCCGACGCGCAATTTCTGCAATGGCCTGCTTGCCCGCTACGGCGTCGAGACGACCTATTTCGATCCCCTGATCGGCACCGGAATTGCCGGCTTGTTCAGACCGAACACCAGGGCGGTCCTTGTCGAGGCGCCCGGATCGCAATCCTTCGAAATGCCCGATATCCCTGCGATCGCAGCCGTCGCGCATGGGCGCGGCGCGCTGGTGATCGACGACAACACATGGGCGACCCCGCTGTTTCACCGCTCGCTGGATCATGGCGTCGATATCAGCATTCAGGCTGCGACCAAATATATCGGCGGCCATTCCGACATCATGTTCGGAACCATTTCGGCAAATCCAAAGGCCTGGCCGTTGATCGCCGAGGCGATCCGGCTGCTCGGCGTTTGCGCCGGACCCGATGACGTATTTCTGGCGCTGCGTGGCTTGCGCACGCTCGCGGTGCGGCTGGCGCAACATCATCAATCGGGCCTCGAGATGGCGCGATGGCTCGCGGGCCGGCCCGAAGTCATCAGGGTGTTGCATCCCGCCCTGGAAAGCGATCCGGGCCATGCGATCTGGAAACGGGATTTTACCGGCGCATCCGGCCTGTTCAGCATTGTTCTCAAGCCGGCGCCGCAGAAGGCCGTCGATGCATTGCTCGACACCGTCAAGCTGTTTGGCATGGGCTATTCATGGGGCGGCTTTGAAAGCCTTGTGATTCCATTTGACTGCGCCAGCTATCGCACGGCTTCAAAATGGGCGCCGGGCGGACCGACCTTGCGTCTTCACATCGGGCTTGAGAATGTTTGGGATCTCAAGGCCGATCTTGAACGCGGCTTTGAGGCCTTCAACGCCGGATAGCTGCCGCGTCAGCGGCTATCAATCGCCGGCCGACGCCTGCCGGCCGTTGACGATGATGAAATACAAATTGCGAACATAGACCACCAACCCGAGCGCTTGCCCCGCAATGAACACCGGGTCCCGGCGATACAACGCATAAACCAGCAGCAGCACGCCGCCGCCTATCGAGAAAAACCAGAACGCCACCGGGATCACGCTCTTGCGCGCGCGTTCCGACGCGATCCATTGCACCACAAAACGCATGGTGAAAAATCCCTGCGCCACAAATCCCAGGACCACCCAGCCATCGAACTTGATGACGAAGACATCGTGCAGATAGGTCGCGAGGTTGTTGAACAGGTCAGTCATGGCTGGTCACCTCGGTCACCGCGGGCGTCGGCTTCTTGCGGCGGATCAGCCACCACACCCCGGCGAGATCCATGATTCCGATCCATAGCCGATCAAAGAAGCCGTAGTTTGACACGCCGGAATGGCGGGGCCGATCGGTGACGTCGACATAGGCGATCTCGTAGCCTTCCCGGCGCACCAGCGCCGGCAGAAAACGATGCAGCCCGTCGAAATATGGCATCGCCAGAAATACCTCGCGCCGAAATGCCTTCAGGCCGCAACCGGTGTCGCGGGTGCCATCGCGCAGGATGGCGTTGCGCACGCCATTGGCGATGCGCGACTGGATCTTCTTGAAACCGCTGTCCTTGCGCCCGACCCTTTGACCGGCGGCGAGACCGACGCGATCGCCGCCATGTTCGATGGCCGAGATCAAATCCGGCAGGAACGCCGGATTGTTCTGTCCATCGCCGTCGAGCGTCGCCACGATGGCGCCGCGCGCGGCGCGGACGCCACTGCGCACCGCCGCCGACTGGCCCGACGATGTCGCGTGGCGGAGCTGGCGCAGATTGCCGCGCTGCTTCATCAGGGCCGTGAGCCGCTCGGCGGTCGCATCCGTTGAGCCATCATTGACGTAGATGATTTCATGGGCCCATCGACCGTCGAGGGCGGCGGCGATTTCCGCGATCAGCGGGCCTACGTTCTCGGCTTCATTGCGCACGGGAACGACGATGGAGACGGCCACCGCGGCTGTGTCAGAAGACGGCAAATCAACACTCATCGTTTTGAATTGGCCTGCAGCCGGTCCTATCGCGTCCGCGTTTACGGCGTCCGCTTCTTATGGGGCTGAGGCCTCGCGGGCAACCCCTTTACGAGCCCCCAGCGAAGGTCCTGTAAACGGCGTAATTGCGCCGTCTTGAGCAACAGTGAACCCCAGGCGGCGGGCAGCGAACCAATACCGCACGCCCATCGCGCCGACCACACCGACCAATGCGCCCGCGACCACGTCGCTGGGATGATGGGCCAGAAGCACAAGGCGGCTGCCGGCGATCAAGACAGCATACAGTATCATCGGAATCCGGGCCTGCGGCCAGACCGCGGAAACCGCGAAAGCCAGCGCAAAGCTCGCGATGGCATGACCCGACGGGAAGCTGGCATAGGCCTCGGTGCCGGCAAAATGCGCGAAGTTGAAGGGGTTGGCTTCGCCACCGACGAATGGCCGGCCGCGCCCGACAATCCATTTGATGACCTCACCGGCGAGAACCGGCACCAGCACCGCAAAAAACAGAAACTCAAGACGCGTCCCGAATTTCAGCAGCAGGGATCGCGGGCTTCCCCGCAATCGCGGCGAAATGATTGCGACCGCGAACATCATCGCTGCCAGGGTCCACAGCACCAGCGCCGCCTTCCCCAGATCGGTGAAGATGCGGACAGGCCAAAGGCTCGCAGTGCCGCGCGGCGGCATCAGGCCAATCTCTCGCGCATCCACCGCGTACATCAGCACGATTATCGCCGCACCGACAATGACGATCAGCAGCAATGCCTGGCGTAGCAGTCGCCGCGCTGCCTCGGGGCGCCGCGAACTCGACGGCGACCGCACCAATTGCGTAGCTGACAGGCCTATCAGCGCAACGAGCTGCGAGAAATAATTCGAGGATTGGCCCATGTTGGGCTGGGCGGACATCTTACTCCGTGCCCTCGGAGCGGAATACGGCGATCGAAATCGCTCTTCCCTGCGAAAGATTGTAGCCTTCGATGCGGGTGGCGACATTGTAACGGAGGCCGATGGCTTCGGCGCGTTGGGCAAAACCGCGTTCCGAGCGCGCTTCGACCAACGCGAACCTGCAACTGCCCTGCCCCAGGAAATCCGCGGCGCCCGATCCATCCGTCAATAGGGTCGAGGTGCCGGCCATGAACACCAGACTCGGCTCCTGAAAGCCTGCGGCAGCAGCCTTCGGCCCGACGCAGACGACATTGCGCAGCGCGCGCGCGATCTCGGCGCTCGGAAACAGCGGCGTCAGCGCCGGCAACACGATGCCATAAATAGCCATGGCCAGAAACATCGCAGCGACCACAGCATTCAGCAGCGAGCGTTCGGCGCGGTTGTCATCGTAAAGCCACCAGGCGAACAGTCCGAAGATCAGAGCGGCCGCCACGAAGGGCCATGCCAGAAACACCGGCTGCCGCGTCAGCGTCACCGCTCCGACCACGGCAATGACCGAGGTCAGCGCTGGAATGACAAACCACCAGGCCGCCCCGCGCATCAACCATGATCGCGACAGCACCCGGCGCTCCAGCGCGCCGACCGTCAGGATGGCGATCGCCGGATAGAGCGGCAGCACATAATGCGGCAATTTGGTCAGCACCAGTTCAAATACAATCCAGGACGGGATCAGCCACGCCAGCAGAAACTGCGCGCCCGGCTCCCGCCTCGCCCGCCAGACCGCTGGTGCCGCCATTCCCGCGAGCGGCGCTCCCGGCCAGAACGTCACCCAGAACAGCAGCAAATAGACGCCGGGCGGAGCGCCGTGGGATTCCTGCGCCCCCAGCTTGCTCATCATGTCGCCGCCGATCGAATTCGCGAAAAAAGCATCGCCGGCGCGCCAGAAGATCGCGATGAACCAGGGTAGCACCAGAACCAGGAGCCACATCAAACCCCAGACCGGGCGCAGCCGCCAAAGCCATGTTGCCGACCGGTCGAAAATCGCCAGCGTGGCGATCGTCAGCACGACGAACATCACGATCAACGGCCCCTTGAGCAGGATGCCGCCAGCCAGCGCCGTCCAGAAGATCGCCGGCCACATCCATGGGGGATGCGCCGGATCCTCGCCCCGCTGCCAGGACAAATAAACCCGCGCCAGCGCTCCCATCGCCGCAACGACGGTGAGCAGCAGCATGGCATCGGTCTTGGCGAGCCGGGCTTCAACGCCAAGCAACACCGAACTGCATATGATAAGGGCGGCCAATATCGCGCCGCGCCGCGTCACAAATGCCAGCGCCGTCCAGTAGGTCAGCAGCACGGCCCCGATGGCGCCGATCAGGGAGGGAACGCGATATAGCCAGATGCGAACCTGTGCCCGCGGCAGGCCCAGCCCCGAGGCTATTTCGACCACCGCTGACTGCAGCCAATAGATGCCGACCGGTTTCTTGTAGCGCACCTCATCCTGAAAACGGATGTCGACGAAATCACCGCTTTCGACCATTTGCTTGGTCGCCTGCGCGAACCGCGCCTCGTCGCGATCGATCGGCGGAATATTGAAAAATCCGGGCAGAAACAGCAGCAAACCACACAGGGTCAGAAATGCGATCGCGCGGACATGGCTGCCGGTGACAAAATCGATCATGCCGATCAGCCGGCTACCGGGATTCACCTGGTTCTTCGGCTCACGCGGCTCTCCAAATCGGGGGCGGGGATAGGTCTCGGCCATTGGTTCCGCATACGCCGAAACCACCATCGCGACAACCGCTTAGGGAGCAGCTACTGAATTCGGACGACAACTGTGTCCGCGGCGCCCGTGGCATCGATCACGGTCAATCTGGCAAAGCCCGGACCCGGCGAATCGACCAAGCGCTGGCGCCGGCTATCGATTTCACCCACTGCCGCGCCGTTCACCAGCATGGTCATCGGCAGCACACCGCCGGCGACCTTGACCGGCATGCCGGAAAATTGGGCATCACCCGAATTCGTCACGTCGATCCGCGAACCATTCAATGGAAACTGGATGTGCGGCGCCTGCTCGCTGCCGGTCCGCACCAGTTCCCCCAAGGGCCGAAATCGTCGCAGCGGGAGCGGAAGTTTGGCATTGCTCGCCATCAGCACGCCTTTTGGCGGGCGCGGCAGCGGCGCCGGCAGTTTTCCAGTGCGGGCGAAGGCATCGAACAGAATTGGCGCGGCAGCGGTGCGCCCGACGAGTCCGGGGACCGGGGCGCCGTCCGGCCGTCCGACCCAGACCCCGATGGTCATTCGACCGTCGAAGCCGACCGACCAGGCATCCCGGTAACCATAGCTGGTGCCGGTCTTGAACGCGATCCGGTTATGAGGGGCATTTTCCGGCGGTGGCGTGCCGATCAGCACGTTGCCGACCTGCCAGGCCGCGACCTGATCCATTAGCCGCAACGGATCGCGCTCGTCATCCTTGGTGTTCGCGATCTCGCGCAGCGGCCGCGTACTGCCAAGCCGCGCCAGCCCCGAATAGAGCTGAACCAGGTCCTGCAGCGTAATACCGACCCCGCCGAGCCCCATGGCTAGTCCGGGCACCTCGTCTTTCGGCAGCACCAGATTGGCGCCTGCCTGCTTCAACCGCGACGACAGACGGCTGGCGCCGACGCGATCGAGCAGAGCGACCGCCGGCACATTCAGGGACAGTTGCAGGGCCTTGCGCACCGGCACCGTCCCCTGAAAGGTCATGTCGAAATCCTGCGGCGCATAGCTGCCGAACCGGATCGGCCGGTCGTCGATCAGGCTTTCCGGGTGAACGAAACCGTCCTCGAATGCGAGGCCATAGATGAATGGTTTCAGCGTCGACCCCGGAGAGCGCACGGCGCGGCTCATATCGACCTGACCCGCGCGCCGGTCATCGAAATAGTCGGGCGAGCCCACCCGCGCCAGCACGTCGCCGCTTTCATTGTCCACCGCAATGATCGCAACCGAAATATCCGGTCCCAATGCCACCGCGCGGTCGCGCGCCAACGCCTCCAGCACCTTCTGCAGACTGGAATCCAGGGTCAGTGAAATGACGGGCACATCTTTCACCACGGCGATGGCGCGATCGGCGGAATGCGGCGCGAGAATGGGTATCGGCTTGCGCAGCCGCGGCACCGGCACCGCCTTGGCCTGAGTGGCGTCTGCTTCCGGCACGCGGCCCTCTTCGACCATGCGGTCGAGGACCCGGTCCCGCGCGATACGCGCAGCTTCCGGATAACGGTCCAGGCGGCGGCTTTCCGGCGCTTGCGGCAGCGCCACCAGCAGTGCCGATTCCGCCAGCGACAACCGCTTCGGCTCCTTGCCGAAATAGGCGATCGAGGCGGCGCGAATACCCTCGAGATTGCCGCCATAAGGCGCCAGCGCCAGGTACAGATTGAGTATCTGGTCCTTGCTCAGCCGCCGCTCGATTTCGAGCGCGCGGACCATCTGGCGCAACTTGGCATACACCGACCGCTCCCGCCGCGGCTCCATCAAACGGGCGAGTTGCATGGTGATCGTGGAGCCGCCGGACACGATATGACCGCGGGTGACGAGTTGCAGCGCGGCGCGCCCCAGCGCCAGCGGATCGATGCCGGCGTGGGAACGGAAACGTCGGTCTTCATAGCCCAGCAGCAGCTTGAGGTAGATGGGGTCGACGGCGGTAGAGGCGTCGACCGGCAACCGCCAGCGGCCGTCGGACATCGCATAGGCGCGGAGCAGCTTGCCGTTGCGGTCGACGATGGTGGTAGAGGCCTGGCGAGCCTGCGTCAGCGGCAGCGGACCCAGCGAGACGGTCCACGCCGCAAGGGCCATCGCCAGCATCAAGCCGATAGCAGCCAACGCTGTTCCAGCCAGTTTGACCCGCCGCCAGCGTCGCGCGCGGCGTGCCGCTGGCGCTATGGCAATCGAGGCGCTCATTTCGCCGGGCGCACCTCGACTGAACCAGTGCCGGTACGGCCATAGCGCGAGGGGTTGTACATGTCCTCGACATAGGCTTGCGGCAGCACATATCGGCCGGGCGATATCGCCCGCACCACATAGGCCACCGTGAACACCGCCTTGTCGCTGGCGCCGCGGTCGATGGCGGCGGTGAAGCGGTCATCCCGGAATTCAGTGTTCGCCGGCTGTTGACCATCTTCGATCCAGTCCAGCGTGCCGGTGTCCCCGGAGGAGACCAGATGCGGATTATCGATCTCAAGCCCGGCCGGCAGATAATCCGACACCATGACGTGACCGAATTCCGGCTTGGCCTCGGTGATCTTCAACACCACCGCGAAGCGATCGTTCTGCTTGGCCTTCGCCACATCGACCGGCTTGCCGTCGAGCGTGAAATAATTGCGCTCGATCTTGAAGCCGTTCGATGCCGCGGGCTCCGGCGTGATCGGCGCGCCGCTGACCGAGACCACCGCCTGCACCGGGGTATCGCCGGTGTTGGTGATCTTGATCGGCTTGCCTGCCATTTCGGTGGCCTTGTAGCTGCGATAGAGCGCGGTCTTGACCGGAGTGCCATCGACATCGAGGGTCAACGCTTCCTTGGCCAGCGCCCGCGACGCCAGCACCAGCCAGGCGTTTTCCTGGGTCGAGGTGTAGGGCGTCAGGCCGCGCGCCACTTCGACGCGCTCGACGGCCTGGCTGATCGTCGCGCGCGGCGCGTTGCCTTCGCTGGCGAGCGAGACCAGCGCCGCCGCATCGCGTAACGCGCTGCCGTAATCGACCCGGCCGAACTCGAATGCAGGCTTTGGCGCGAGACTCTCAAGGGCTGCCGCATAGACCCGCTCCGCCCTGCTCCGGTCGCCGACCAGCGCCAATGCCGCCGCCAGTTGCGATTTTGCGATCGAGGTCGCCAGATTGTTCAGCTTGGTATCGGCCAGGTAACGAAGATCGCCGATCGGTGCCGCGCCGTTGCGGGCGAGCACATACAGGCCGTAAGCGAGGTTGCGGCCGCCATCCTTTTCAGGCTCATTGGCATTCACCACCGAGTTGCGGATGCGATCGAGCGCGCTCTTGAACAGGACATCCGGCACCGCAAATCCCTTTTCACGGGCGCGGGTCAGAAAATCCGTGACATAGGCATCGAGCCAGGCGTCGTCGCCACCGGCCGACCAAAGCCCGAACGATCCGTTGGAGCCTTGCCGCGCCAGCAACCGATCGATGGCATCCTTGATGCGCTCGTCCACCGCCGCGTCCATGGCGAGATGGGCGCCCGCCGCCAGATCGTTGACGTAAAGCAGCGGCATCGCCCGGCTGGTGATCTGCTCCGAGCATCCATGCGGATAACGATCCAGCGCCTTCAGGATGGTCGCGGCATCCAGCGCCGTGGAGAGGCTGACGGACAGCGAGACCCCGCCGGTGCCCTGTACCAGATCCGTAAACATGTCGGAGGTCAGGGTCAGGCTCTCACCCTTGGCAAGCGTCCGGATCGAGCGGCGCGCGAGGATCTGCGTCGCCGCCTTGACGTCGAGCGCATAATGCCGCGCCAGCGTCAGCCCGTCCGGTCCCTTGATATCGACATCGAGTTGTGCGGCACCGGCCCCGCCGGCATCGAGCGCGAGCGACATCGACGTTCGCTGCTTCGCGGCCAGCTTCACCGTCGTCGCGGGGTTACCCGTGAGCTTGACCGGCCCAGATGCCCTGACATTGACCGTATAGTCGCCTGCTGCGCCTTCGACATTGTCGAGATCGAAATTCATGGTGCCGTGATCGCCATTGAGCAGGAAGCGCGGCAACGTCGCGGTCAGCACCACGGGATCGCGGACCGTGACATCGGTCGTGGCGCGGCCAAGCTTGGTCGCGGTCCACGCCACGGCCATGACCCGGGCGGTTCCGGCGAACTCCGGAATATCGAAACTGATTTCCGCCGATCCATCGGCGCCAACCGTGACAATTCCGGAATACAGCGCCAGCGGCTTCTGGGTCGGCGGACTTCCCTGCAGCTCCGCGCCGGCGGAATCGCCGCCGGTCTTGAGCTGGCCGCGCGTCCCCTGCATACCGTCGATCAGTTGCCCGTAGAGGTCGCGGATTTCCGATGTCAGGCGGCGCTGGCCAAGATAGTAGTCGTCCGGCGCCGGGGGCTTGTAGTTGGTCAGGTTGAGAATGCCGACATCGACGGCGGCAACGACGATCTTCGCGTCTTCGCCGGGATTGAGGCCGCCGAGTTTAACCGGCAGCTTCAAGGTGGTGCCGGGACGCACCAATGCCGGCGGCGAAAGATTCACCGTCAATATGCGGGTCTTCTTGTCGATGCCGAACCATTTCAGGCCGATGGCCCGCCCCGGCATCCGCATCGCGGCGGCGTCGAGCGGGCGGCGCAATGTCGCCACCACATAGGCGCCGGTGCCCCAATCCTTACCGACGGGAATCCGGACCTGCGCGGTGCCTTCCTTGATATCGGTGGTTTGCGTGGTCAGCAGCCGGTCACCCAGCACATTGATCGTCAGCTTGCCGGCCGAGCGTGCGTTGACCGACACCACCATGGTGTCGCCGGATTGGTATTCCGGTCTGTCGATCGAGGTTTCCAGGAGATCGGGCGTATCGGCGCTGCCGTCGGAATACCAGCCGACATCGAACTGCACCGACGTCAGCGGCCCGTCGGCTTCGGTCGACTTCACGTCGAGCCGGTAGCGGCCCGGCTGCGGCGATAACGACACCCGCGACGGCGTGCCGGCGGAGATGCTGAGATCGCCGTCGGCAACGCGGCTGGTCGATTTGACCGGCTCGTACTCCCAGGACGAATTCTGACGGTACCACTGATAGCGGGATTCGATCTTCAACAACTCGTAGCGCAGCCCATCGCGCGCCAGCGGCTTGCCGTCCGGGGCGACGAACACAACGTCGAAATCGGCCTTGTCGCCCTCCGCGACGCTCTTGTCGCCGAACAGCGGCTTCACGCCGATCATCGCCGCAGGCGGCGCGACCGGAAGCACCAGTTTGCGCTCGACCGCGCGGCCGCCGGTTTCCGCCATGCGGATGAAGATCTGGGCTTCCTGCGGACGCGTTGAGGTCGGCGGCTTCGCCAGGCTGACGGGAAATGCCGCGACGCCATTGGCGTCGGTCTCGGGCAGGCTTTCGATCGGCGTGCGCTCGTTGCTGGTGGTCTCCTCGTCGGCAACGCCGAACTGGTAACCGGCGAAACCCGGTCGTTCCGAAGCGGGCGCGACCAGCATGTCGCCTTCGAGCTGGAGGCCCGACGCAGCTGCGCCATAAAGGAAATGGCCATCGACCTTAAGTTCTACAGGAGCATCAGCTTTAATTGCCTTGTCTTTGGTAGATATATTGAATTCGATCCGTTCGGGAATATAATCCTCGACCATGAAGGTGGTTTCTCCCACCGATGCGGCCTTGGGATCCGTGAACGCCCGCACCCGCCAGGTGCCGGTCGGGACCGCGGAGTTGAGCGCGAGCGCCATGCTTCGTCCGCCGGCGCCTTGATCCGGCAGCACGGCGCGACGGAATTCGACGCCGTCCGGGCGCTCGACCACCAGCGTCAGCGGGCCGCCGGTCACGGCATTGCCCTGGCCGTCGCGCACCAGGGCTGTGAGATACACCGTCTCGTTGGAACGATAGACACCGCGCTCGGCATAGACGAACGCATCGGCGCCCGCGGGCACGGCCCTGCCGGAAACGCCACGATCCGACAGATCGAACGCGTTGGATTTCAGGCTCAGGAAGGCGTAGTCGGCCTTCTCAGAGGTCACCGTCAACATCGCCGGCGACAGACCGCCCTCGCCGCGCGCGAGCCCGGCCTCGAACAGCACGTGACCGGACTCGTCGGTCTTGCGGGTGGCTAGAATCTCGTTATTGCGCGCGACCAGCCGGACCTCGGCCTTCGCCACGGCGTCGGTCGAGGCCAGCGAATTGATGAAGACGTGGATACCGTCATTGCCGGAAAACGCGGTGACGCCGAGATCGGAAACGATGAACCACTGCGTCGCCAGCGAGTTGTCATCGTCGCTGCCCGGCCCCTTGGCCGCGGCGGTCATCACGTAGACGCCCGGCTGCAGATCGCCGAGCACCTGATCGACCGGAAAAGCCGTGGTGACGTCCTGGTTGAGCGTGGTCGCGGTGGCAAGCTCGCCGGACCAGACCTTCACGCCACGTTCGTCGCCGAGACTGGAAAGCTCATATTTGCTAAGGGCGCGCTGAAAATCACTGTCGATCACGGTGTTGATCAGGTTGCGATCGCCGATCCGGAACACATCCACCTTCACCGCCGGGGTGTTGACGCTGACCACCGGGATACCGCGCTGGCCGGTGCGCGGCAGCACATAGGCGCGGCCGGTGAAGCGCACGAACGGCTTGCGGTCCCGCACATAAATATTGAATTCAGCCGATTTCGGCAGGGTTTCCTTGACGGTGGATGGCAGCCCGGCGCGCAGATTGATGTTGTAGCGCTCGCCGTGTTTCAGGCCATCGACACAAAGCTGCTTTCCTTCCGATGACAGCGCCGGCTTGTCGCTGCCCGCCAGCGCCAGGAACGGCGCGAAATCGGTCCGCTTGGCGAGGTCCTCGGAAAACTGGAAGCAGGCGCGCGGCGACGCCGAATCCGAAATCGACGGTATAATCCAGCAGCCGGAAGCCGTGCTCGTCGCGCATTTTCTCGTACTGCCCGCGCACATCGGCGACTTCGCGCATATCGAGCGACAACCGCAGCGCATCCAGCGCCGGCCGCCACAGCTTGCGTTCTGACAAGGCGTGGCCGAGCACGGCCAGCGCATCGGCCTCCTCGCCGGCATTGCCGGCACGTTGATAGGCGATGTAAGCCGCGGTCGAGGCGCGTTCCAAAAGGAAGGTCTGCTCGGTGCTGTTGGAGGACTTGATCTGGAAAATGGTACGGGCGAGCCTGAGCCAGTTGGCGCTGTCCTCCGGCGTGGTGGCGGCGATTTGCCCCAGGATTTGCAGGCCGGTCCGGAAATCGCTGCGTTTGAAGGCCGCGTCGGCCTCGGTTCGCAACGTTGCCCCCGATTTGGAGACCGGTCCGGCTTCGCTCTTGATCTGGGCCTCCAGCTTGATCGCCGAATCGGCCAGATCGTCACGTTTGAAGGCCTTGTCCCCCGCCTGGGCCGTGACGAGGCCAAACATCAGCGTGGCGAAAAGTGTCGCGGCGCGAACCAAACCAATCATGGCGGACTCCCTGCGGACCAGCGCCGCGTGCCGAACAGAAGCGCGAAAAGGTGACAGACTCATTGAGGTAGAACAAAGGTGCGAAAACGTCGCATGCGACATTGCCAAAGCGATTTTGCCAAGACGGGCCCATGTCGCGCCGGCGGTGAATTGCGGCGCAGCATTGCGATGATGGCGGACCGAAGGCAACGGCCGCTGCTCAGGTTGGTCGCTTAACCGGAGAAAATGGTTCGGAACGGGCTTGGCCGGGAAGCGGATTTTTCATATTGGCAATGCTATGAAGCGCTCGACGGTCCCATAGCTCAACTGGATAGAGTAACGGATTTCTACTCCGTGGGTTGCAGGTTCGAATCCTGCTGGGATCGCCACTCACGTTTTTGCCTTTCGTATTTTCAATGACTTAGATGTTTTTTTGGCAAATCGGTTGTCCGGTTTGCCAATTCCTGTTCCTGAAATGAGCTTTCCTGCCGCAGCCGCGTTTCGCTTGCGATCTGCGCCGCGCGTGTAACGTTCGGCTTCACCGGCTGTCTTCCAACCAAACCAGGCCATCAGTTGGGTCGTCGTCGCGCCGCGATCTGCCAGATAGGTGGCAGCAGCTTTCCGAAGGCCGTGCGACGTACAGCGCTTCGGTAGCCCGGCCTCGTTGCAGACTTGGCGAAACCAGTTACCAAAACCGGCAGCACTGAATTGCTTGCCCTGCGCTGTCACAAGAAAGGTTAAATGGTCGCTCTTCGGCATTCTGTCGATCGCGTTCTGCAGCGCTTCCATGACAGTACCTCGAATTGTACGCCGGTCTTTTGCCGCTTCAGCGCTAGCTTGCCCTTCCGGACGTGCTGGCGCCCCATCATCACCACGTCGCAGCGGGATTGGCCCACCTGCAACAACAATTCAAACGCCAGTCGCGCGCGCGTACCTATTTCATGGCGCGTTTCGAACTGGCGGCATTCTTCAGGCTCCCGTGGGTGATGGCCGTCGCTTTTGATTGCAACTAGCTTCACGCCAGCCAACGGATCCGCAGCAAGCATTTCAAGCGAGAGGCAATGATCGATGAAACCTCGCAATGCCTTTCGCCAATTCGAGGCCGCCGCGGGCGATTGCTTGTTTAGAATGCCCTGTAACGCTTTTGCCAAAATGGGCCGCTCCGGTTACGAGGCCCGGGCTCCTAGGCACACGGGGCCTCGTTCTGCTTTGAGGTCTCTTTCATTGGATGCCCGCCGGAGACTCTAGGAATCCCGCTGGTAAGTCCGGGAGTTGCGGGCTATGGTGGGCCGATCGATCTGCACCAGCGCATGGGTCGCATCGCTGCTCAAAGCTGGGGCCGCCGTAAGGCAGTGTAAGCGGCCGATTGTAGCGTTGCGGGCGATTGCCACCAGGGCGGATGCCTATGGCAGAGGAACGTCGAATCGTACCGCGCCGCCGCGTCCTAAAAGCTGGCTCCATCAGTTTCGGCGGCGGCGCAATCGACTGCACCGTTCGCAACATTTCGGGCGCCGGCGCTACTCTCGAGGTCGTAACCCCACTGTTCATCCCTGACCGGTTCAAACTGATCATCCAATCTGACGGCCTGCATCGGCCCTGTCATATCGTGTGGCGGAAGGAGCGGCGCATTGGGATTGCGTTTGAGTGAGGGCCAGGAAAAGGACGTGAGCCCCGCCAGATAGGGGCCAATTAAGGGTCTGACATTTTTTGATTACTTCAGGAACTTCACGCCAGCCATGGTCCCGTTTCGCCAAACAAGTTGGCAGGGCCTGGAGCTCAATTCGAATGCAATGCTGAATCGGCGGGGCAACTCAATTGCACCACTGATAGCAATCCGGGCACCGCTTTGGGAAATGTCGACGACCTTACAGTCACGCTCGGCAAAACCACCTAGCACCACCCGCGCGGGAAAATCTCGCTTCATGCGCCGCTCGGTTCGCTTCTGGCTTTTGAAAAACATTGCCCTAGGTGCCTTCGAATACGACCCGGAATCAAGCCCGCTCCCCACAATTCGTTCCGCGGTTCGCATCGCTCTGCAAGAATCCAATCGCTTGAAGTGCGACTCAGATCACCGGCCAGCGAACGTATTCGACTAAATTGCCATCCATCAGAAGCGGCGTCGACGGTTGGTCAGAATGGACGCGAAAAACCCGCCGGGTTAAGTCGGCGGGTTTAAGTTCAGATCGCGGTGTGAGTTGGCGGACGATCCGCGATCGACAAGAGGCTATTCGCGCCGCCCTGAACCCTCACTCTCCTCGTCCGCATGCATCGAGCTTTTTGTTAGTGCGGTGTTGAGCCTCTCAAGACCCGCTTCTATTGCAGCGATCTCCTCATTGATCTGGCCGAGCGGTAGGCTGAAGTCATAAGGCCCCGACCTCCCGTTGAGGTCGATCGCCAATCTGCGCCGATGCATCCGGAGATCTTCGAGAGCCCGGCGGTCGCCTAGCTTCACGTATGCGTCGACAATTCCTTCGATAGCTTTCGTCAATTCTTCCTCCTGCAAGTCGATGGCACAGCACCGCGAACCGGTACATGAGCAATTTCATCTTCTCAGGCGGCTCCCAGGCCAGCGGCTGATTCTGGAAGAGGAGCAAGCGAAGGCCGGCCGCCAGCCTGCGCGCCCCTTCCTAAGCACGTTTAGTTGTCCGCAGCATATCCACAGCTTACCCACAGGGCCGATTTTCGGGATGCACGAGCGTCCACATGGGCTTGCTGCGCAACCGTTCACAGGCGCGAAAAATCTTGGCACAAACTGCACTTCATGGAACGTTCCGTGCACGTTGCGGTCCGCTTTCACTGGCGTACAACCTTCGATAGCCTGGATCCATCCAACATGATCTCGACAACCAGTGGAGATACCACCATGGGCGATGATGAGAAGCGGTCGGGTACGGATAGGCGAGCCACCAAGGAAAGACGATCCGGGACGGACACACGCTCGGAAGAAGAAAAGCGATTAATAGGTGAACGCCGATCCCAGAATGATAGGCGATCCGATCAGGACAGAAGAGCCGAACGCGGTGACAAATCGAAAGACTGACTGCTATTCGCTGCTGGCGGCAATCAGTTATCCGTTCTATGTCGTGCACGGCATCATGGGTTACGTGGCGATGCGGATCATGCTTGTCCATAAGCGGCTTCGCGCTTGACGCGGACATCCTGACTGCCGATGCTTGGCCGTCCAACCGAGGCGAAGAGGTATGACATGGGGCTCATTTCAGTTCTAATCGGTGTACTGGTCATCGTGGTCGTCGGAGCAATCTGCTTTTGGGCCATCGATAAGTTCGCCACCGACCGCCGATTGTCCCAGCTCCTAAAGTTGCTCGTTGTACTCATTTGCCTTGGCGCGATTTTGCAGCGGGTGCTGCCGCTGATTTAAGCGTCTCGTCGCGAAGCTTGGCGACCGTGGCGAATACTTTCGGATGAAAATCAAAAAAGAGCCCCAGACCTGAGAAGTCTGGGGCTCAATGACAAAGCCGTAGCCGCCCTTACGGGCAGGGCATTGGGTATCGGAATCTGATCATGACATCCCTTAGCGCCGCTATGAACGTCGGTAATGATTTGGATCACTAGCTCCTGTTTGCACCGCGCCGCGAAGGCTCGAAATTTCGAGGCCAGCTTCACCTGAGACCGCCTACTCTAATGCTTTTTTAGACTAAGAATATAAGCGATCAGGTCATGTGAATCAGCGCTGGAAATTATGAAGTCGGGCATATTCTGGTGGTTTGAATGAAGAAACGCATTCAAAGAAATTCCCGTGGTCGATGGCAGGTCAGCGACGCTCTGAAAGCTTGGAGGATCAGCTTTGTCGGCAAGGGTCATCGGCAGAACGCGATGGCATGAGCTGCATCGCTTTATCGCGATCTCGCGACCAGACGCTGCATCGCCAACTGACTGAGCGAGTGCTGGAAACGGTGCCGCTAAAATCGCCGCAGCGACTAAGTATGGTAGTATCATCCGACGCACAGTGATCACCTGTCTGTTCATAGGGGAACACCGGAAGGGATCGGCGCTCGTCAAACCGACCCGCTTGACCGACTACCCCCCTCTTTTCTACCTTGGCGCAGCAAAATTCCAGTTTTATTTGTCAACTCCCTGACACAATGGGTATGTAGTTTAATCCATCACCGTCCGCCTTTGGCTGTCTCCGGTGACTGAGAGAGGTTGTGCTCCCGCCCTATGCCGGAGAATCGACCATGGATAAGTTTCTCCACGACGAGAACTTGAAATTACTCCACAAACGACTGACGGAAACGACCGACGAAAAACAACGTCAGGTCCTTCACAATCTCATTGCCGAACATGAGGCCAAATACCGCGAGTGGCAGCTCAATTTCGGTGGACGGGCAACAGGCTCTCCGTTCTAGAAGATTGTATTAGGTTAATAATGCGTTTCCGCCGTGTTTTCCGTTTGATTGAGATCAAAACGAAGACCGTTTCCGGACGCATAAGTGCCTGTAGGTCCAGGGGCGGCGCGAGCCGGCCACGTCAAAATCGCGCCTAATGCCAAAATTCGCACTCAAAATGCTGCTGACCAGTCTGATCGTTCGGCGAGGGTCGAAGCGCGTTGACGGCGCGCAACTCGGAGCGTCACTCCTGACGCTGGTCGTGATCGTCTTGGTCGGACTCTACGTGTGGTCGCACGGTCAATACTGACGTTCAGGGTGCCGGTTTCTCCCGAACGGGTTCGTCATCGGCGATCGCGCGCCAGGCGGCGCCCTCGAGATCGTCGTATTGTCCGCTTTTGAGCGACCAGAGAAAGCCGAGCAGACCGACAAGCCCGAGGCCAAGGGCCAAAGGTACGAGAATGACGAGTACTTCCATCACGATCTCCCGTGCGCGACGCGACGTGCGCGAAGCGCGTTCAGCATGACCAGCAGCG
This sequence comes from uncultured Pseudomonadota bacterium, assembly GCA_963727225.1. Lineage (GTDB taxonomy): Bacteria > Pseudomonadota > Alphaproteobacteria > Rhizobiales > Xanthobacteraceae > Bradyrhizobium. Next base: position 447,356 of record CAVSFN010000021.1, read on the forward strand.
AAGAGCCAGACATCGCCGCTGCCGCAATCAGAGGCGTTACGATACCGCTGATGGCGATCGGCACCGCCAGCAGATTGTACCCGACCGCTAGCCAAAGATTCTGCCGCATCAGATGGAGCGCCTTGCGCGAAAAATCGAGCGCCGCGACCACCGGAGCGAGCGGCTTGCCCAGGAACACCAGATCGGCCGTGGCTTGACTGAGATGCGCGGCACTTATCGGTGACATCGAAACATGCGCAGCAGCCAGCGATGGCGCGTCATTCAACCCGTCGCCGACCATCATCACCTTGAAACCCTGGCGTTTCAGATCTTCAATGCGCGCGATCTTGTCGGCTGGCGTGACCCCGGCGCGCCACTCTTTGATCCCAAGCGTGTGGGCCGCGGCCCGGACGGCCGGCTCCCGATCGCCCGAGAGGATCTCTACCGCGATGCCGCGCGCTTGCAGCGCGGAAACCACGGCCTGCGCGTCGGGACGCACGCGCTGCCGGACCGCGAACACATAACACGCCTCGCCTCGCCTGAAGGCCACGGCCGTTACTTCCGGATCGAGACTCAAAATTTCGTCGGCCAACTCGTCGGCTTCGCAGAACGACGGCCTGCCGAGCCGAACCTCTTCCCCGTCGACGAATCCGCGGACGCCTTGCCCCGGCTGCTCGACAATTCCGGCAAGCGGCGATTTGGCGTTCGAGGCGCGCGCCACCGCGGCCGCGACCGGATGATGGCTGGCAAGCGCCAGCCGTCCCGCGAGATCGAACACCTCTTTAGGGACGCTGGCCGAATTCACGACATCGAGTTCAGGCAGTGTCAGCGTGCCGGTCTTGTCGAAGACGATATGATCGACCTCGGCGAGCCGCTCGATGGAATCGCCCGAATTAAGCAAAACTCCGGCCCGGAACATCGCACCGGACGCGACGGTCTGCACGGTGGGAATGGCGAGGCCCAGCGCGCAGGGACAGGTGATGATCAGAACGGCAATACCGGTGACGATGGCATCGTGCCAGGTCGCCCCCATCAGAGCCCAGCCGAATATCGTCAGTAACGCGGTCGCGTGCACTACCGGTGCGTAGAGCTTCGATGCTCTATCCGCGAGGCGCACATAACGGGAGCGCGCCTGCAACGCATTGTCGAGCAATCGCGTGATCTCTGCCAGCAACGTGCCTTCCGACGCCGCCGACACCCGAATGCGCAGCGCTCCGGAGATGTTGAGCGAGCCGGCATAGACAGCGGTGCCATGCTCCGCGGTCGCATACAGGGTTTCCCCCGTGATCAGGCTTTGGTCGATCTCCGATCGTCCTTCGATAACCGTGCCATCGACCGCGCAACGTTCGCCGGGCCGTAGCAGAACGATGTCACCAGGCCGGATGGCGGCGACCGGCACCTCGGAAATTTCGCCGGCCCCGACGAGCCTGGTCGCGGTCTCAGCCTTGAGTGCCGCCAGATTTCCCGCAAATGCGCGTGTTTTCAGGCGCATGCTTTGGTCGAGATAGCGCCCCACCAGCAGGAATGTCAGCAGCATAATGGCGGCATCGAAATAGGCATGCTCGGCGTGGCGCAAAGTTTCGACTAACGACATTGCCAGCGCGAGGGTGACGCCGATGCTGATCGGAACGTCCATATTGACGTTACGCGTGCGCAACGCCCGGAACGCGGAGCGGAAGAATGGCTGGCCGGCGTAGGCGGCGGCCGGCAGCGCAATCAGCGCTGACAGCCAGTGGAAAAAATCACGCTGCTCCGGGATCATGTCGCCGGCATTGCCGAACCAGACCGGGATCGACAACATCATCACATTCATCGAGGCGAAGGCGGCGACGCCAAGACAACGCAACAGAAAGCGCGAGTTATCCGCTTCCACGGCCTCCGCACGGGCCGTTTCGAACGGGTAGGCCTTGTAGCCGAGTTCGGCGAGCCGATCGATGAAGCCGGCGGGGTCGAGTGCGCCCTGCTTCCATTCCAGCGCCACGCGACGGTCGGTCAGGTTAACGCGAGCGAGCGTGACATCGGGTATTGCCGAAAGTCCGCGCTCGATCTTTGACATGCATCCGGCGCAACTGACGCCCTCAACAGCAAGATCGATGTGGGAGAGGCCCGAACCCAGATCCCTCACATAGTGTGAAAAGTCGCGTGCTGCCTGCATGATGTGGTCTTCCTAGTTCAACAGCACGCGATTCTTCGACAGGAACAGCCGCTGCCCCGCGGTGACGCCTTCGAGCACCAGATCCCATTGTCCGGGTCCGATCAGGGGCGCAATCCCGCGATAGACGCCGCTTGCGACTTCAGCGAGCGTAACCGCCTGATCGGCTCGCCTGTCAGCAGGCCGTTCGAAGTGGCCCTGAAAATGCAAACCGGTCATCGGTAGACCGCTGCTGTCGCGCGCCTCGACCTGTAGTGTGGCGCCTCCATCCGGCCCACGCTGAATCTGCGCGTCGACTTTCCAGTTTCGCGCGTTCTGATCGTGGGCGGCCGCGATCTCATTCTCGTAGGCCAGACTGGCGCTATACGCGCTATCGACCTCGGTGCCGGGCAATGTCTGGATGGCGAGCTTCGCCATGGTCGCGTTGACGGCGATCACGACGCCAAAAAACGCGATCAGCATGAAGAGCACCTTGCCGCCGGTCAACGGCTTCGGCGAAGCCAACGGTCTGCTCATTCCAAATTCCTCTGCAATTTTACGGCGTCACGAAATTATCGGTGGCCGATGCAACCTCGCCGAGCCCGATATCGGTTATCTTGAATTTAACCGGTGTCGACTTCTCAAGATTGTCGTCGGAGGGTGCCGTTACCAGAAGTCTCAATTCGCTGGTTTGATCCCGCCCGAGGACGATCATGGGCCGATCAGGCGCAACGGAATTGACGCCGACAACGTGGATCGTCGCGTTTGGTGGTCCATCGACGTCAATCGCCACGACACGATCGAAGCCTCGCTTGTTCAGAAGGCGAACCGTATAGGCATTGCGAATTGAGCCGTCGCTCAGTCTCACCGCAACCGGGTTGCGATCGTGCAGCACATTGACGTCGAGGAGCGTCCGCGTCAGCAGGGCATATAGCATGAGCGCGCCGACACCTGCGATCATGACGCAATAGACGACGGTGCGCGGTCGCACGACACGATAGATTTCCGGTTTTCCGGCCTGTCTGCGCTGAATATTGATGTCGTTGTCATATCCGATCAGGCGGGTTTCCCTGCCGATCTTCTTCATTACGGTATCGCAGGCATCGATGCACAAGCCGCACTGGATGCAGTCGAGTTGTGCGCCATCGCGGATATCTATGCCTGTTGGACATACGGCAACGCATTGATAGCAATCGATGCAATCACCGGCGGTTTGGCCGAGCGCCCGCAATTCGTTCGCCTTCTTCAGCGACGTGCGCTTTTCACCACGGTCGTATTTGTAGGTTACGTTGAGCGCCCATTCGTCGGTAAGCGCGGCCTGGATGCGCGGCCACGGGCACATGTAGACGCAAACCTGTTCGCGCATGAAGCCGGCGAGCACATAGGTCGTGGCCGTCAATATGCCGATCCAGATATAGGCGAGCATCGGTGCCTGGAAGGTCACAAGCTGTTTCACCAGCGTAGGTGCATCGTTGAAGTAGAGAACCCAGGCGCCGCCGGTCCACCACGCGATCAGAAGCCAGATCGAATGCTTGAGTACGATCTCCGAGAAACGCTGCAGCTTCAGCGTGCCGCGCATTGCGTCTTTCTTCATCCGTTCCCGACGATCGCCCTCGACCAGACGCTCGACCGCGTAGAACAGATCGGTCCATACCGTCTGCGGGCAGAGATAGCCGCACCAGATACGACCTCCGACCGAATTCATCAGAAAGAGCGTAATGGCAGCAAGGATCAGGAGGCCGGTGAAGTAGTAGACCTCCTGCGGCCACAGCTCGATGAAGAAGAAATAGAACCGGCTATTGGGCAGATCGACGAGGACGGCCTGGCTCGGCGCTCCCAAACCACGGTTCCATCGCACGAACGGCAACAAGTAGTAGACGCCGAGGCAGAACGCCATCAGGCCCCATTTGATGCGCCGAAATGTTCCGGAGACGCTCTGCGGATAGACCTTCTTCTGGGCAACATAAAGCGGCCCATCGTCCAATTGCAGGTCGGTCGGGTTTACGGTCTGGTTCATGAGCAGGCTTCATCTCGCATCTTTGATTAAGCGTAGGCTCAATCGCGGACGCGCAATTGATCCACCTCAAATCGGCGCCGGACCACGCGGTGGTTTGGCTCGCAACCGACCTACTGGCCGCCGCCGAGCGAATGGACATAAACCGCCATTGCCTTGATCGTGGATGGGTCTAGACGGCCGGTCCAGGCTGGCATCATGCCGGCGCGTCCGTTGGTAATGGTTTCGATGATCGTTGCTTCGTCCGAACCGTAAAGCCAGATCTTGTCGGTAAGGTTAGGGGCGCCCAGTTCCTGGTTGCCCTTGCCGGCGTCGCCGTGACAGGCCACGCAATTCTCCACGAAGATTTTCCGACCAGCGACAGCATCAAAGCCCGGGCTGGTCGACAGTCCCGACAGCGATCTAACATAGTTCGCCACCGTAACGATTTCCGCGCTCTTCAGGATGCCTTGCTTGCCAAAAGCGAGCATCGCGCCTTCATGCGCCTTGGAGTGGCCCGACCGCGCGCCGAATTCAATGGTCTGCTTGATCTGGTCGAGCGAGCCGCCCCACAACCAGTCGTCATCGTTCAGGTTGGGATAACCCTTGGCCCCGGCGGCGCCGCTGCCATGGCATGGCGCGCAATTGTCGCCAAACACGGTTTTGCCTCGCGCACGCGCCAACGCGAGCAACGCGGGATCCTTCTCGATATCAGCAAGAGAGGCCGCGCCGAGCGTTAGCATCTTATCACCACGGATTTTCTCGAGGTTCGCCAGTTCGACGGCAACGTTGGCGCGGGAAGAATAGTGCAGCACACCGGATGTGTATCCCGAAACCAGCGGCCATGCCGGATATACGATCCAATATCCAACCGCCCAGACGATGCAGGCGTAGAATGTAAAAACCCACCAGCGCGGCAGCGGCGTATTCAACTCCTTGATGCCGTCCCACTCGTGGCCGGTCGTCGCAGTGCCGGTGACTTTGTCGATATCGCTGTGATCGGTCATGATCTGGTTATTCCTCCCGCAACGGCAATTTCGACGCCTCGTCGAAAGCGGCCTGGTTGCGAGGCCAGAGCGCATAGACCACGATTGCGAGAAATATTCCGACGAAGATTGGTGTCCAGAAAGTAGTGACGAAATCCGACACAAAATTCTGAACCGTCAGGATCGCTTTCATCGTCGTGTCCTCAACGAAGATTGGCTTTATCATTGTAGAGCTTTAAATCGACCAGTGTGCCGAGCATCTGCAAATAGGCGATCAATGCATCCATTTCCGTGGGCACACCCGTTTTGCCATCAAAATTGCGTACGGCAGCTTTCGGATAGCGTTTTGTAAACGCATCGACCCCGTCACTGTCAGGATCGGCCTGAGCCTTCAGATCGGCCACAGCACTGGCAATCTGCTCATCCGAATACGGTACGCCCACGGCCCGGCTCGTTTGCAAATGGTCGGCGATTGTCGAGATGTCGACCTCGGTTTGGGCCAGGAACGAATATCCCGGCATGACCGACTGCGGAACGATCGCACGTGGATTCGTCAGATGCGTGACATGCCAATCGTCCGAGTACTTGGCCCCGACGCGCGCAAGATCGGGCCCGGTGCGTTTCGAGCCCCACTGGAACGGATGATCATACATGCTCTCCGCAGCGAGCGAGTAATGACCATAACGCTCAATTTCGTCTCGAAGCGGCCGGATCATCTGGGAGTGGCACAGATAACACCCCTCACGGACGTAGATGTTGCGTCCCGTCAGCTCCAGCGGGGTGTAAGGCCGCATGCCATCGACCACTTCGATGGTGCTTTTCAGATAGAATAGCGGCGTGATCTCGACGAGACCTCCGATGGCGATGACGGCGAGAATTCCCACGACAAGAATAATCGAGTTCTTTTCAAAGATTTGGTGCCGGGTCCAGAATGACATTTTATTCTCCTCATTCAGCCGGCTGAATGGCGAGAGACGGTGACCCCGAGATCGGCGCGCGTTCTTCCGCCTCGCCGGCTTGCACCGTCATCCAGAGATTGTACGCCATGATCAGGGCTCCGATCAGAAACAGGCCACCACCCGCAGCCCTGATGACATAGAACGGATGCATGGCTTCAACCGACTCGATGAAGGAATATTCGAGAAAGCCAAGCGAGGTATAAGCACGCCACATCAGGCCCTGCAGAATCCCGGAGACCCACATCGCCGAGATGTAGAGAACAATGCCGATCGTCGCGATCCAGAAATGCCAGTTCACCAGCTTCAGGCTATAAAGCCCCTTGCGATTCCAAATCCAGGGCACGAGGCAATACAGCGCGCCAAACGAGACAAATCCGACCCAGCCCAACGCACCCGAATGAACATGGCCGATTGTCCAGTCCGTGTAGTGGCTGAGTGAATTGACGACCTTGATCGACATCAGCGGACCTTCGAATGTCGACATGCCATAGAACGCGACTGATACCACAAGCATCCGAAGAACCGGATCGGTGCGCAGCTTGTCCCAGGCGCCCGACAAGGTCATCAACCCGTTAATCATTCCACCCCACGACGGCATCCACAGCATGATGGAGAATGTCATGCCCAGCGTCTGCGCCCAGTCGGGCAGCGCGGTATAATGCAGATGATGCGGCCCGGCCCAGATGTAGAGGAAGATGAGCGCCCAGAAATGGACGATCGACAGTCGGTAGGAATAGATCGGCCGCTCGGCCCGCTTCGGAATGAAGTAGTACATGATGGCAAGGAAGCCGGCGGTCAGGAAGAACCCGACCGCGTTGTGTCCATACCACCACTGGAACATCGCATCCTGAACACCGCCCCAAAGGATGTACGACTTCGATCCGAACACCGACACCGGAATGGCAGGATTATTTCCGAGGTGAAGGACCGCAATCGTGACAATGAACGCAAGATAGAACCAGTTTGCAACATAGATGTGCGGCTCTTTGCGCTTGATCAGCGTCATCAGGAACACCAGCAGGTAGGTGACCCAGACAATCGTCAGCCATAAATCGGCGTACCATTCCGGCTCGGCATATTCCTTCGATTGCGTGACCCCAAGCAGGTAACCGGTGCCGGCAATCAAGATGAAAAAATTGTAGCCAAGTACCACGAACCAGGGCGCCAAATCACCGGCCAGCCGTACCCGGGACGTCTTTTGAACGACATAAAATGACGTGGCGATCAGCACATTGCCGCCAAAGGCGAATATCACCGCAGACGTATGCAGCGGACGAAGCCGCCCGAAACTCGTCCATGGCAGGTCGAAATTGAGTGCCGGCCAGGCAAGTTGCGAGGCGATCAACAACCCGACCGTGAATCCGGCGATCCCCCAGAATACCGATATCGCCGCGGCGAACTTGATCGGGCCCAAATTGTAATTGGGCTTGCCATCAATCTCCTGCGCCGGCGGTGACGATGGCCGATCGAAATATCGATTAAGGATGAAAAAGACCGCCGCGAGGCTGGCGACGGCGCCCAGAGAGGCATGAAAGGCAAACGGCGCATCGACCGCTTTGGCAGCAGCAATCATGCAGAGAAAGGCGCTTACAGTGAAAAAGGCAAATAAGCCAGCTTCGCCGTGCGTCATCCATTTCGTCGATTGAGATTGGTTCATGGGTTGATTCTCTTCGCCGCAACGCGCTTCCCCCATCAACCCTAATTTCCCGGCGGGCGATTTGATCGAGATCAAGCCTGACGAGTTTGCTGCGGGGAAACAGCCCGTTTCCCGTCAATTTGCCGTCCTTGATGAATATCAAAATGGAGGCCTGAGCCCGTCGTATAGTTAAGAGAAGAAGGAGACGCCCGATGCGGTTCTATTTCGACTTACGTGACAAAGTTGCCATCCGTGACGAGGTCGGTCGCGACCTGAAATCGGTTTCAGAGGCTATTGTGTACGCAAGATATCTCGCTGCGGACCTGCGGTGCCTGGAACCCGATGCCAGGCCCCTGCTGTCCATTCAGGTCGTTGGCGAAGGCAATCAGCGGATTCACGAGGAAGTCGTCTTTGCTTAGACCCACCCGGTCGGTCCGATATCGCGCGCATAGTCCCTGATCCAGCGATTGATAGCGACGCCACGTTTTGAACTGTGGTATTTTACCTCGATCAGGGCGGCTTCAGTGTCAGGGTTTTCCGAAATTGCGAAAGCGGAACTTGATGGCCGAAATCACTCAGTTTGTCGCAACGGCTTTCGATCTCATCGACGGTGATTTTGTTGCGGTCGAACCCATCGTCTGCGGAGGTCCTGCGCTTGCCATTCAAACTGCGCTGGGGCAATGGAAATTCCTCGGTCATGCGGGCGCCGTTGCGTTCAGCCGCACCAGCGACTTCAGCAAGGGAAAATACCAACGCGGGCATGTACTGCGCCGGTTTGGGCAGGTGCCGGACGAATACCTGGGCGAAGATGATGGTGAATGAATTCCGGATCGCCGCGATGCTATTTGGCCTGTCCACATCAGCGGCACTCGCGCAGGATGTTGCGGCCGGCGCGACATCGTTTCGGAAATGCAGCGCCTGCCATTCCATCGGCGTGGGCGCCCAGAATAAGATCGGACCGCTGCTGAACGGAATCGACGGACGCAAGTGTGGAAGCGTCGGTGGGTACAGCTATTCCGAAGCGAACAGAAATTGCCCCTTCACCTGGAACGAGGCTGTCTTTTTGGACTACATCAAGGATCCAAAACTGACAATTCCAGGCACAAAGAAGCTATTTGCCGGCATCAAGGACGCGGCCGAGGCGCGGAATTTGTGGTCGTATCTGAGGCAGTTCGGTAACGATGGCCAAGCGCAATAGCGGGAGACACGCCGCCTTTTGTCCATCGCGATGCTTCCGGCGAGAAATGATCATCCGCAACATGAGCCCGGAAAGTGCTCGAGGTCGATCCGCGCAATCACAGACCGCAGGTATCTAAGAGTACGGCGACGAATCAAGCGATGAAATCGGAAGATTTCGGATCTTCCCAGGGAGGCGGGTCGGCGCAAAACGCCGCCGCAGGGGGCTACCTTCCCGGGTGGATTCTCAAGAGCGAAGCGCAAGATGGTTCTCCAATGCGGGGGCCGGTTGCTGCAGCCTTGCCGCGAAGTGCGACGGCCTTCAGTCGCCCCCATCAGCCTTGATTTTTCGGCGCCATCGACGCTAGGTGCCCATTTTCGACAAATTCAACGCCAATTCTGCGGTTTTTTGTCCAAACAAGCTTCGAAAGCGCAAGTCAGGTCATGACAGCGCTGTCCCTTCTCCCGTCTCGGGTTGAATCCGCCGATTTCCCGGATTGATTGCCAAGACGCTTTCGAGAATGCGCGGCAGCCGTCGGGCGCGCCGGGCGTGTTTGAATTTCACCCCATGCCAGCACGCCCGCAAACACCAGGAACATCAATATCACCGCTGCACTCATCAACATCGAATCAATAGGCATCACGACCTCCATTAAACCGTGGAAAATAGTATTCCCGATGAAGGATCGCGGTCTTTGATGCGGATCAAATTTCCGAAGCGGATTTAAGACTTGCGCCCAACCGTCTAGGCGGCAACCAGGGCCTTGACACGTTCCAAGGCCGCCAACCGGACGCCTCCCGACACGATTTCGATCAATCCGTCGCGTTCAAGCTTGGTGAAGGTGCGGCTGACCGTTTCAATAGTGAGGCCCAGGAAATCGGCGATATCCTGACGACCCATCGGCAAGGGTACCATTTTTGTCGCAGCCCCAAGCCTGGCCAATCGATCGCGCCAGGCGAGCACGAAACTCGCCACCTTCTCTTCAGCCGAGCGGCGTCCGAGCAGTACTATGTGATCCTGAGCCTGGCTCAACTCTCGAATCATCAATTCATTGATGCGGCGCAGCAGGTGCGGTTTATCCTCGATAAACGGCGCGAAGGAAGCTCGGGGAAAGCGACAGACGGTAACGGGCCCAATCGCGTCGGCAGAGAAGTTGTGATGTGCGGAAGTTGCCAGCCCCAGGAAGTCACCGGGCAACGCAAATCCAACGATCTGCCGGCGGCCATCGGGCAACAACTTGTAGAGCCGCATGACGCCCTCAAGTAAATTAAAGAATGACGTCGTCAACTCCTCCTGGGCAAACGCCGTCTCGCGCGGCAGGAAATGAACGTGGCGACCCAGATGGTCGAGTTCCCGCAATTCGGCCTGATCAAACGCCGCGCAAAAGCTGAACGGACGCACCGCGCAATCGGAGCAGAGCAGCTGATTTGGCTCATTTGCAGTCCAGGCAGTCCTCATGCGGCACTCCACGGTGGCCCGGCGCCATTGTGCGCCTGGCCGACAGATCCATTGCATTTTAGTGGATCTGGGGCTTTCCTCTTGATCCAGATCAATGGCCCGCGACGTATCGAACTCATCAGTTGGTTTGGTTTTTGCAAGCGCACCCATTTCAGGAGATTCGTTCACGATGCTCCGATCAAGCCTGCGTCAAACCCTTGTTGCGCTGATGTTGACGACGCCGGCATTGGCCGCATCGCCCGCCGAACAGCGCGGCAAGACATTCGCGCTGAATAATTGCGCCCGCTGTCATTCCATCGATCGAGTGACTGAAAGTCCGCTCAAGATCGCGCCACCATTCCGAACCCTGCACCTGCGCTATCCCATCGAGAATCTCGGCGAGGCTCTGGCCGAAGGCATTTCAACCGGCCACCCGACCATGCCGGAGGCCCCGCTCGACCCTGACCAGGTTCACGACCTGCTGTCGTATCTGAAAACCCTCGAATAAAATCACCCGAGGTCACTGCAGCGTCTGCGTAGTCCAGACGATCACATCTCCGGCAATTCGACCAAACGCAGCATTGAACGCCGCGACGGCAGCCTGTGGCTCGACCTTGTCGAATTTCCCGTTCGCTTCGAACAACCGCGACGCGATGACTTTTCCATCCTTGTCGACGATTCGCGCCGACAATTCAATTTGAGCCTCCGGATCTGTATCCTCTGCGATCCGAAAGCGCCTGACGTCGATCAGAAGCTGGAAGTCGGCTTGTCCGATATCTGTCGTGTGCAACGGCGCATGGGCGAGATCGTGGTTCTCGAAGCTCTCGATCAATCTGGCCTGGAGCAGCTTCGGAATCGTGTCCGCCCAGACAAACCCCGAAAATGCCGGCACATCCTTTGGCGGAGAGAACAGCATGCGCTGGGTCTCGAGCATCGTCACTGCGGTCGGTTCCGGAATAGCTATCTGGCCCTTGATGGTCTTGTCCGTCGGCCCCTGATTTCGCAAGGCCTCCAAATCGTAGGTGATCTTTTGCACCGGCGTACCTCCACCAGTCATCTTTTCGAGTCCGGCGACGATGTCGTCGAGCTTTCCGGTGTTGCGCGCCAGGCCTTCGGAGAAAACCTGCAGATTGGCGATGGTGTTCTTCAATGGCTCGGCATTGTCGGCCAGTACGGAGTCGACCCGCCGCAACGCGCTGCGGGCAGCCTGCGTCATGCCCTCGCCGGCCCCGGGATCGGCAATCAGCGTGGACACCTCGCCGGAATTCGAAAGCAGCATCCCGCCTTCCAGCGCGATCACCGGAACCCCGGTTAAGCCCTGGAATTCCAGACCGACCTTGGTGTCCGATCGAACCGGGGTCGTCGAGGCCACCGAGATCGTCGCATTGACGCGGCGCGGGCTGTCCGGCGCAAGGCCGAGATCCGTCACCTCGCCGACACGAATTCCATTGAACAGCACGGCGGCGCCGACCAAGAGCCCCGGCACCGAGCCATCGAACTGGACATGATAGGTCGCGCGCGGACCGAGCCCACCGGTATTATGCAGCCAGTATACAAAGCCGAATGCGGCAGCAATGGCCGCCAGCACGAAAGCGCCGACAACGACGAAGGGAGCGCGGGTTTCCATCTCTTAACTCGCTTTTGGTTGCAGCATCAGGGAGCGCTTGCCGTGAAAATAGGCTCGCACCCAGGGATGTTCGGATTGAAGCAGCTCGCGCATCGGTCCGATGGCGACGATCTGGCCGTCCGCAAGTGCTGCGACGCGGTCGCAGACGGTATTCAGGCTGGCGAGGTCGTGGGTGACCATGAACACCGTCAGCCCCAGTGTTTTCTGCAATGTCTTGATCAGGACGTCGAAATCTCCAGCCGCAATCGGGTCCAGACCGGAGGTGGGCTCGTCGAGAAATACAATCGCGGGATCGAGTGCGAGTGCGCGAGCCAGCGCCACGCGCTTGGTCATGCCGCCAGACAATTCCGAAGGGAACTTGTCGCCATCCTCAGGCTGCAGCCCGACCATTTCGAGCTTGGCGGTGGCGATTTCGTCCATCAGCGCGTCCGACAGCACCAGATTCTCGCGCAACGGAAACTGGATGTTTTGCCGCACCGTGAGCGATGAAAACAGTGCGCCTTGCTGGAACAGAATGCCCCATCGTCCCGCGGCGCTCTGGGTGACGCGATCATGGCTACCGCCGATCGCGGTACCCATCACCTCGATCTCCCCGCTCCGCCGCGGAATGAGACCAATGATGGTTCGCATCAAGACCGATTTACCACCGCCGGAAGCGCCGACCAGGCCTAGGATCTCGCCTCGGCGCACATCCAGCGACAGCTGGTCGATCACGACATGGCGGCCGAAGCCAACCACAAGCTCTTTAACGCGGATCGCAAACTGCGGGGTCACTTCCGGCATGGTCACATTCCGACGGAAGCGAAGAAGATCGCAAACAGCCCGTCGAGCACGATCACCAGAAAGATCGACTTCACGACCGATGTCGTCGTCTGCTTGCCAAGCAATTCGGCGCTTCCCTTCACCCGCAAGCCTTCGCTGCAGGCGACGATGCCGATCACCAGCGCCATGAACGGCGCCTTGATCATGCCGACCTCGAAGCTGGTTACAGATACGGCATCGTGCAGCCGCGCAATGAAGATCGCCGGTCCCATCCCGCCATAGAACCACGCCACCAGACCACCGCCATAGAGCGCGGCCATCGATCCGATGAAGGTCAGGATCGGCAGCGCGCAAACCAGCGCGATGACCCGGGGCAGGATCAGCACTTCGACCGGATCAAGACCCATGGTCAACAAGGCATCGATTTCCTCGCGCATTTTCATCGAGCCTAGTTCGGCGGTGTAAGCGCTTCCCGAACGTCCGGCGACCATGATGGCGACGATCAACACGCCGAGCTCCCGCAGCACCAGGATGCCGACCATATCGACGACATAGGAATCGGCGCCGAATTTGCGGAAGTGGAAAATGCCCTGCTGCGCGATGATGGCGCCGATCAGGAAGGTAATCAGCACCATGATCGGGATCGCCTGCCAGCCGACCCTGTAGAGCTGATAGAACAGAGACGTCAGCCGCAGCGACCTTGGCCTGCGCAATACGCCAACGATCGCCAGAAACAGTGAACCCAGCATCTGCAGGAACACGGCCACGTCGTCCGTCGCGCCGACCGCGGAGCGGCCGATGTCCCCCACCTTGACCACAACAGGATTGGGCGCCGGCGCCGGAGCAGGATTGTGCCGATTGACCTGGCGAACCTCCTCGATCAGCCCGGCATAGTTGTCGGCGATGCCGACCACCTCTGCGCGATGACCGACTGACGTCGCACGCCGCGACATTTTTTCGAGCAGCCACGCCCCGAGCGTGTCGAGCTCGCGTACCCCGGCCATGTCCAATCTCAGGGACCTCGAACGATCAAGCTGTGCCGTCACTGCGCCGGAGAGCGTTTCCAGTGTCGCAACATTGGCTGCGGTCCAGGACCCGGCGGGACGCAACTCAAGCACATCGCCTGACGCCGTGGCCGTTAGTTGCGGGGCAGTCGCCAAGATCTGTATTCCTCATCAATTAGAATGCGTCCCTTCTAGACCAGGGCAATGCCTTCGGATTGACCTGCGTCAAGAAGGGTCGTGATCGGAGCCGACGTTGACGCAAATCAATTGCTCCGCCGTGGCCCGACGTAGAGTTCCAATCAGATCGTGCAGCAAAGGCAAACCATGTTCAACTCCAGCGAGCTAAAAGATGAGCTGCAGGCGCTCAAAGGCGACGTAGCGCGGCTGCTGAACACGACAAGCGAGGGCATTTTCGACACGACAAAGAGCCATGCCGAGGCCCTCGCCGATCAGATCAAGGCCGCGCTGAACGATCTCAGCGAGACCCTGAGCGAACAGGAAGGCCGCGCCGAACACATCATATCGGATCGCCCGATCGCCTCGCTTGCTTCCGCCTTCGCACTCGGCGTCGTCATCGGCTTCACATTGAGGAGACACTAGGGTGAACACGGAGAACGTCGTCAAACACCTGCGGGTGCTATGGCGCACCGACAGGATCATCGCCGATATCAGGATGCGGCATCTGCTCATCGGTCTGGGCTTGCGGGCGTTTGCGGCACTGATCGCGGCATTTGGCCTGCTGATGCTGGAACTATCGGCCTATTTCGCGCTGGTGCAGATCTGGAGCGCCATTTTCGCGGCGGCCATTCTCGGCGCGGCCAACTTCGTGATCGCCGCCGCACTGTTCGTTATCGCCGCAAGACCGCCGGCGGGGCGTGAGCTCGAACTCGCCAACGAAATTCACGGTTCTTCGATCGACGCCTTGCAACTTGAGGCACGGGCGCTGCAATCGCAACTGTCCGGAATGATGCACCATCCCTTGAATAGCGTGCTGCCCCTGCTGATCGTGCCACTGATTACAATCATCATCAGGAGCCTGAAAAAATCAACACCCGGTCCAACAACCGCCGCGACGACTGCAGCAGAACAGAAATAACCGGCGGCATTATCCGCAAGTCCATCAATTGAGAGCGATCCCACATGCAAAACGCCCATTCCAAACCCATCCTGAATGCATCGCTTCCGGCGCAGTTTCGGCAGATACGGATCGAGCTTGCGCGCGAGCCGGGTCACCCCGAAGGCGACAGCGCCGTCGCCTATGTCATCATCGCACCGCTCGATGCCGACGACCGGATCGATCCGATGCTCTGGCGCGATCATCGTGAGGCCTGCCGGATCGCGCGACTGCGGCCGGGCCAACAGGACAATCACGGTCGTCTCGTTCATCGCCAAGGTGGCAGCTGGGCGTTCCATTACGACACCGGCGCCAATACTCCCGACGAGGTCGGATTTCACTTCGCGGACCAACGTTTTGAAACCGGCGAATATGTCACGATCAACGAGGGCGGCAAAATGCACACCTACCGCGTCGTATCGGTAAATCACCTATGATCATGGAGGGTCGAATGCGCAGCTTTCTTAAGGCCTTTCTTTTGTTCGCTCTGTTCTTCGCGGTCGCCCATATTACTCGTATCTCGATCGTCCCCGATAGCCTGCCGATCGCAGACGGTCACCAATCGGGTTGGCAAGTTCAAATCGCTTTCGTTTTGATGTCGGTGGAAAATATTGGTCTATTCGGAATGGCGATCGTCATGCTATTGGCGCTGTTGAACCGATTTAGAAGGCTGGTCGCGCGATAGACGCGATCAACATCGACACCGATCAACGGCGGATCGCTTTCCATTCCCTTCAAGTTCCTGTCAAATCCAGAGTAACGTCGCAAATAGTGCGCACCTAAAGCGCCGGAAAAGCTACGCTTTTTCGCTGGTGCAGCACTGGAGCGCGCGCATCACGTCATCGCGCGAGATGATGCCCACGAGTCGCTGATCACCCTCGATCACCGGCATGCTTCTGATGCGGTGGTCGACCATGAGCTGAAGCACCCGCGTCAGTTTGGTTTCTTCCCGGACATAGATAAATTCCGGCGTCATGATTTCTGCCACGGTTCGATTCATCAGATCATCGTAGCGCGGTATCATGTAAGACAGCGTAAAAACAAAGCAGGCCAAAAAGTCGAACTTCGATACCAAGCCGACGATCCGCGCGCCCTCCTCAACGGGGTAAGCATTGAAGTCATCTTTTTCGAACAACCGTCCGAGTTCCCGCAACGTGACGCTCTGCGACACGGTCCTGGCATTCCGCGTCATGGAGTCGGCTGCCGTTTGTTCGAGAAACCTGTACAAGGGCGCGGATCCGCTCGATTTGATTAAGTTGAAGACGTGACAATTAGTACATTTTCGCGACAACGGTCTTGATCAAGGTCAATCCGCTGGTATCAGTGTGACAATAAAGAACAGCGACTTGAGGGATTGACGAGAGTTTTCGTTACGCCGCCGAAGACCCACTCGCGAAATCTCGAATGGCCATAGGCGCCCGCAACGACCAGGCCCGCTCCAACCTCCGAGGCGATCCTGTCGAGCTGTGCTGTGGCGACGCCGCATTCAGCGGGCACCCGTTCGCAGGCGATCACACCGTGACGCAACAGCCACGCGACAATATCTTCTGTTCCTGACGACACCGACGCTCTGTCGGCTTCGTCCTCAACGATTCCAGCGATGATCACATCTTTGGCTTCGCGCAGAATCGGCAACGCATCGGTGACAGCTCGCCGACATTCAGGCGTGTCTTTCCAGGCGACCAAAACGCTTCGCAAATCGAGCCAATCGACGCCATCGGGAACAACGAGCAGCGGCCTTCCCGTCTGCATGAGAAGATCGCTTGGATTGGCCTGCGTGAAGGGATCCGCGAGCACGTCGCGACCACCCTCGCCCACGACAATGATATCGGCTGCGCGCGCTTGCTGGACGACAAATCTCGTCGGAAAATCCTCGGCACAACGCCATTCCACGGCCGTTGCCCGGTTCTGCATCGCTGCGCGGAACTGCGCTTCGACCTCAGCGGTGCGATTTTTGAGCGCTGCACGACCCTGATCAAGCACCTCCTGGGCCTGTTCTCCCGCTGTGAAATATAGCGGCGGACTGAATTCGCCCGCGGCTACGCCAATCGCGCCGGCACCGAACCGCTTGACCAGTTGACCGGCAATCTCAAGGCAGGCGTCATTCGACCGGTCCAGCGCCAGACTGACCATCACCGTCGCATACGTCATTGCTCTCTCCCGCGACCTATCGATGCTCAATCTCTAGGACGTTTCCCGAGACGGAGAATGAGCCAGATCAAGGATTTTCGATGATTGATGGGCTGCTCCAAATCGTCGCCTCCGCCAGCACCAAACCGCTTGGTTTCCAAGGCGTCGTTTCGAACGGTTGATTCAGATCAGGTCGTTCAACCAAGAGGTGAATTACTGTTTGACATCGATTTGGAGGTGTGATGCATATTTCAGACGTTATTCTACAGACTTCCCGACAAGCTCTGCGGCTTGCCGCGGAATGTACCGATGAGCATGTAGCCGTCGAACTCCACCTCCTTGCCATCAAACTCTGGTTGGCCGTCGTCAAGGACGCCGAATTGATGGTGGAAGAAATTCCCAATTTTGCAGGCAATGCGTCAGGTGGCAAATAGCGGGCGCGACAGTCAGCAATCTCCCGAGCGTTGAACCGGCGAAGATTGCGAAAAGGGTGGCCGACCAATGAATGTGTTGGTATCCTCGCCATCGGTGTTGCAGCAGCACCGCAGGAGCCACGTGACCACCACCCCCCATCCAGCATCCGAAGACCCCGCTCGAGACGAGCGTTTTCTGCAGGGCATGGCCGGAGCCGGCATCGGGATTTGGGATCTCGATCTTTCGACCGGGAAATTGCTCTGGTCAGATATCACCAGAACGCTTTTTGGCGTTTCCAACGAACTGCCCCTCACCTACAAGTTGTTCCTTTCCCTCCTTGAAACCGAAGACCGCGACCGTACCGAACGCGCCATAAGACTTACGGTCGAAACTGGCTGCAGTTTCGACGTGCAGTACAAGGTGCGCGAACTCTCACAATCGTATCGCTGGATTCGCTTGCGTGGCAGCCTGGTGAAGGACGAGCACGGTGTTCCGTGCCATCTTAGCGGAATCGTCATCGATATCGACGATCAGAAGCAGGTCGAGGTAGCGCTCCGAACTCGGGAAAGTCACCTTCAATCGATCCTGGAAACGATCCCGGACGCGATGATCGTGATCGACGGCAGAGGCATCATCCAGTTCTTCAGCAGCGCCGCGGAGCGGCAATTTGGCCATGCGGAGCACGAAGTCATCGGTCAAAACGTCAACATCCTGATGCCGAATCCGGATCGTTCGCGCCACGACGGTTATCTGCAGCGGTATCGATCGACTGGCGAGCGGCATATCATCGGCATCGGAAGAATCGTAACCGGTCAGAGAAAGGACGGGACGACCTTTCCAATGCATCTTTCGATCGGCGAAATGCAGTCGGGCGGGGAGCCGTACTTCACCGGCTTCGTCCGGGATCTGACGGAACATCAGCAGACCCAGGCGAGACTCCAGGAACTGCAATCCGAACTCGTTCACGTTTCGCGCCTGAGCGCGATGGGAGAGATGGCGTCGGCACTTGCGCACGAGTTAAACCAGCCACTTGCCGCCATAAGCAACTACATGAAGGGGTCGCGCCGGCTCCTGGCTAGCAGTCCTGATCCCAATAATTCGAAGATTGAAACTGCCCTGGATCGTGCCGCAGAACAAGCGATTCGCGCGGGCCAAATCATTCGGCGGCTTCGCGATTTCGTCGCGCGCGGGGAATCGGAGAAGCGCGTTGAAAGTCTTTCGAAATTGGTTGAAGAAGCTGGCGCGCTTGGCCTCGCGGGTGCCCGCGAACAGGGTGTTCAGCTTCGCTTTAACCTCGATCCGGAGTTCGATTTGGTTCTCGTTGATCGGGTTCAGATTCAGCAGGTTCTGGTCAATCTGTTTCGCAATGCGCTCGAGGCCATGGCTCACTCGCCGCAACGTGAGCTTATTGCCTCCAATGCCAAAGTCGCCGATGACATGATCGAAGTTGCGGTGTTTGATACCGGCCCCGGAATCCCCGATGATGTCATGCCCAATCTGTTTCGGACCTTCTATACGACAAAGGAAACCGGCATGGGAGTGGGACTATCCATCAGCCGTTCGATTATCGAGGCGCATGGCGGCCGGATGTGGGCCGAAGCCAATCGTTCGGGGGGCGCCACCTTTTGCTTCACGTTGCCTGCCGCATCAAGTGAGAGTGTAACCAATGGTACTTAGGGGAAAGGTTTATGTCATCGATGACGATGCCGCGATGCGCGACTCGCTCGACTTCCTGCTCGGCTCTGCCGATTTCCACGTCACGCTCTTCGAATCGGCGCTGAGTTTTCTCGACGTCCTCTCAACCATCGACTTTGGATGCGTTGTATCCGACGTGCGGATGCCCGGCATCGATGGCATTGACCTTCTGAAACGCCTCAAGGCAAGCGGCAGCCTGTTTCCGGTTGTGATCATGACCGGTCACGGCGACGTTCCACTTGCCGTCGAGGCGATGAAGCTGGGCGCCATGGATTTTCTCGAAAAGCCTTTCGAGGACGACCGTTTGATCGGAATGATCGAGACGGCACTGAGGCGGGCGGAACCAGGCGCAAAGAACGAAGCGGTTACGCTGGAGATACTGGCGCGGATCGCGAGTCTCAGTCCTCGCGAGCGTCAGGTCATGGACGGCCTGATCGCCGGGCTCTCGAACAAGCAGATTGCCCGAGAATACGATATCAGCCCGCGCACGATCGAGGTTTATCGGGCCAATGTGATGACCAAGATGCAGGCGGCGAGTCTCTCGGAACTCGTCCGGTTGGCAATGCGCGGCGGGTTGCTCAAAGATTGAGCCAAGTCAAGACGCCCCCACCCAAAACGCGCTTTATATAACAAATGATCAACCATCCAACCGAGCGCAAGGTTTCGTGATGTCCGTGTCACCCGCCAAACCGGTCATATACGTTGTCGATGACGATCCGGGCGTCCTCGGCTCGCTTCGATTTCTTCTCGAAACAGATGGATTCGAGGTCGAGACGTTCAGGAGCGGACCAGCGCTGCTGAACGCTGTCGCTTCAAAGGGAGCTGACTGCTTTGTAATCGACTATAAAATGCCCAACATTGACGGTATCGATCTTGCAAGCCGATTGCGCAGCCGCGACATCGCCGGGCCAATTATCCTCATTACAGGCTATCCCGATGACAGAATTCCGGCGAAAGCCGCTGTCGTTGGGGTGCACCATGTCCTGTTGAAGCCCCATCTCGAGGAGAGCCTTGTCGCCCGCATTCGAGCCGCCATTCAGGAAGCCAGTCCTGTCACCGGCCTCACTGCCAGCGACGGCCTCCGGTAAACTACTTAGGTACATCCCCCTAAGATATCGAGCGAAATATCCAGCCTCGACCGTCCGGGATAAACATTGCCATCCGCCGCAAAGGAGATGGCAAATGCAGACCCAATCACTCACCCAATCGGTCATAGGCGCCAAGATCAAGCCGGTAACCTGCCCGACGACGACCGATCAGTTCGGCCTGCTCGCGGGTCATGCCGGCCTCGTTGCGACCGAGTTCTCCTACCGAAAAGATGAAGAAATCTACGGCGAGGACGAGCCTGCGGACTATGTCTATCAGGTCATTCAAGGCGCCGTTCGGACTTACAAACTGCTGTCAGACGGGCGGCGTCAGATCGGCGCCTTTCTTCTGCGAGGCGACGCCTTCGGTTTGGAATCGGGGATTAACCACCGGTTGGCGGCGGAAGCCGTCATCGATACCACGGTGCGCCTAGTCAAACGTCGCAGTCTCGAGCAGGCGGCAGGAACCGATGTTAACGTCGCGCGAAAGCTTTGGACGATGACAGCCGGTGAGCTGCGGCATGCGGAAGATCACATGCTGCTTCTGGGGCGCAAAAGCGCCATGGAGCGCGTGGCAAACTTCCTTCTCGAGATGGATCGTCGCCTCGCCATCACGGGCATGTTGGCGCTGCCGATGTGCCGCCGCGATATCGGCGACTATCTGGGACTCACGTTGGAGACGGTTTCGAGGGCGCTCTCGCAACTGCATGACGAGGGCGTGCTCGGCTTTTCCGGCGCCCGGCAGATCGTGCTGCACAACCGCCAGCGTCTGCGAAACATGGATGCGTGAGCGGCATTCGAGCCCCGGCGCCGCCGTCCATCGGTACGCCGTCCGGATGCGCCTGCAACATAGGTTAAATCGTGTTTGATCCATCGCAATGACGGATCGGTCTGGCGTCGTCACGCTTAGCTTATGGACAGCCAAGGGAGTGGAAGATGAGCAAGCGGTATCCCATCGTCGATAAGCTTACCGAGGCCTTTAGCGATTGGCGCAGGCGACGGGGGGATATCCGGGAAATGCGAGAGCTTGATGGTAGAGTGTCTGCAAAAATCGCACGTGAACTGAACATTCAACCCGCGGATCTCGACACACTTGTTCGTCAAGGGCCGCATGCGGCCGATGAGCTGCCAGGTTTGCTGGCGCTTCTTGGTATCGATAAAGACTTGCTCGCAACGGCACAGCCGCTTGTTTTGCGAGACATGACACGCATATGCACTTCATGCCAACAAAAGCACCGGTGTAACCAGGATCTTGCCGCAGGTAGCTCCGCACAACACTATGCAGAATACTGCCTCAGCGCTTCGACAATCGGCGATTTGAAAACGAAGGTAGGTTGAAGCGCAGGCCGCTTCGTGGCGATCAGGTGCTGATTACCTAAACCTCGGTCCAGATCAAACTCACAATGGGTGGGCGGCGGCTTCCACTTGATCATGAGATACCCCGCGCTTGTCGGCAAAAATGTCTCCAGATCTCACCGACTATCTAGACCGCCCTGCTGTGAAGTTGCTGCGATCCGTCGAGGTGCGCGTCGAAGGCGGCTGCCAGGCTACGAACGAGAAACCGTAAGTCGTTGGCCAAATTGAGCGAGGTGCCGTTGCGCTGGACGACACCATCGGAAATCAGTTTTTTCAAGCGAGGCGACGAGTTCAAGATCGTCTCCGGTGCCGATTGGTGTCGTGCACAAATTTGCTCGAGATCGACGCCGAAATCACACATGATCCGTTCGATGATCTCGGCGCGCAGCCGGTCATCTTCGGTTAATGCGTAGCCCTTGACGGCTGCCAATTTGCCACTGGCAATCGATTCCAGGTAAGCTCGCGTATTGACCTCGTTCTGTACGTATCCGTGCGGCAGGCGACCGATGGCACTGGCACCGAAGCCCAGCAACATATCGCAGGCATCGGTGGTATAACCCTGGAAGTTCCTGCGAAGCGTCCCGTTCCGCAGCGCGGCGGCCATGGCATCGTCGGGCAGCGCGAAGTGGTCCAGCCCGATCTGTAAATATCCAGCTTGCTTCAACGCATTGGTCATCGCATAGGACTGTTCGTGGCGTTCGAGGCTGTCGGGGAGCCACGCCTCGTTTATCCCGCTCTGATGCTTTTTGAAGGTCGGGACGTGCGCGTAGCCGAACACCGAGAAGCGATCCGGGCGAAGTTCGATGCATTGACGAACCGTATCGAGGCATGATGCGACCGTCTGATGCGGCAGTCCGTAGATCAGATCGAAATTGACATTGTGGATGCCGACTCGTCGGAGATTTGCCGTCACGGCGGCAGTCTCCTCGAAACTCTGTACCCGATGGATGGCGCGCTGGACGATCGGATCGAAGCTCTGCACACCGAGGCTCACCCGATTGACGCCACCATAGGCCAGCGCATCGACCATCGCGTCCGCAAGCGTGCGCGGATCTATCTCGACGGCAATGTCAGCGGCAGGCAAGACAAAGAACGATTGCCTGATCACCCCAATCAGGTCGGCAAAGGTCTCTGGCGCCATAATCGTCGGCGTTCCGCCGCCAAAGTGAATGTGGTTAACCTGGATACGCCGCCCGACTTGCCTGGATACCAGATCGATTTCACAACGCAGGGCAGATGCGTATACGGCGATTGGCTCATCGCGGCGAACGACCGAGGTGTGGCAGCCACAATACCAGCACATCGACCGGCAGAACGGAATGTGAAGATAGAGTGACGTATGGGCGCTTCGCGGAATCGCCCTCAGCCATTCGGCATAGGTGTCCGGACCGATCGCGGCCGAGAAATGCGGTGCGGTGGGATAACTCGTATACCTTGGCAACTTTTCCTGTCCATAACAAGCTGCAAGATCTGGCCTCATTTGTACCGTTCCCGAATGAATTGTACCGCTGTCGACGGGCTTCCTCTGCCTCAGGCCGCATTCAGTACCTCAACAACGCGGAGCGACCTTGCGCTGGCGCAAATTTGGTTCTGAATTTGTCACACGGAGGACATCCGACCTCTAGAAACAGGCAGCTTGAGACAGATCAAGCCGTTCGCCCGGTTGAAACACCAGTAATTTGATGAGTTGGGTCGCGATCCGGAACTGAAGCAGACATTGGGCGTGCAATCTACGCACGGCCGGGTCCTGACTTTGATTTTACGGATGCGGTGGATCGATTGGACCTCAACTGTGTTTCTTCATGGGTCCATTCCCGGAGACGTCAGCATGCAAACGACAGGTGTAAACGATGGCCGGGAAAGCGCTGGCGATTTCGATCTGCTTGACCGTTACTGGCGCGCCGCGAACTATCTTTCGGTGGGCCAGATTTATTTGCTCGACAATCCCTTGCTGCGCGAGCCCCTGCGGCCACAGCATATTAAACCGCGCCTGCTTGGACACTGGGGTACAACGCCTGGGCTGAATTTCATCTACGCCCATCTCAATCGCACTATCCGCGCGCGCGACCTCAACATCATCTACGTCTGCGGCCCCGGCCACGGCGGACCGGGCATGGTGGCAAATACATATCTTGAGGGCAGTTACAGCGAGATCTATCCCGATATTGGCCGCGATGCCGATGGCCTTCGCAAACTATTTCGCCAGTTCTCGTTTCCCGGCGGGATTCCAAGCCATGCCGCACCGGAAACACCGGGCTCCATCAACGAGGGCGGCGAACTTGGCTACGCACTGGTGCATGCCTATGGCGCCGCATTCGACAATCCCGATCTGATCTGTGCCTGCGTGGTCGGCGACGGCGAGGCCGAAACCGGCCCCCTCGCCGCTTCCTGGCATTCCAACAAGTTCCTGAATCCGGCGCATGACGGCGCCGTGCTGCCGATCCTCCATCTCAACGGCTACAAGATCGCCAATCCGACGGTTATCGGCCGGATGAACGATGACGAGGTACGAAGTCTGTTTCTCGGCTACGGCCACGAGCCGCTGTTCGTCGAAGGCGACGACCCCGCCACGATGCACCGTCTGATGGCGGCGACGCTGGACAGTGCACTGGACAAAATTCGCGTCATCCAGACAGCTGCGCGAGATGGGCGCGCGACGAGCGAGCGCCCGAAATGGCCGATGATCGTGCTGCGAAGTCCCAAAGGCTGGACCGGTCCGAAGGAAGTCGACGGCTTGAAAGTCGAAGGCTTCTGGCGCGCCCATCAGGTGCCGATCGCCAATCCTCGCGACAATCCAGGCCATCTGGAACTGCTTGAGCAGTGGATGCGAAGTTATCAGCCGGAAATGCTTTTCGATGAGAGCGGCCGGCTGCGCGACGAACTGCAGGCGCTTGCGCCGGCGGGCAGCCGTCGCATGGGTGCCAATCCGCACGCCAATGGCGGACTGCTGAAGCGCGAACTCAAACTCCCCGACTTCCATTCCTATGCCGTGGACGTACCACGCCCCGGCGGCGTCGAAGCCGAAGCAACGCGCGTCATGGGGCAATTCCTCCGCGAGGTCGTATCGCTGAATGCCGAGACGCGAAATTTCCGCATCATGGGGCCGGACGAAACCGCGTCAAACCGCCTCGATGCAGTATTCGATGTCACCGAGCGGGTCTGGATGGAGCGCATCGAACCCTACGACGTCCATCTGGCCCAGGACGGTCGGGTGATGGAAGTGCTGAGCGAGCATCTCTGCCAAGGCTGGCTCGAGGGATATCTGCTCACGGGCCGGCACGGCTTATTCTCCTGCTACGAGGCCTTCATTCACATCGTGGATTCGATGTTCAACCAGCACGCCAAATGGCTGAAGGTTTCGCGTGGCCTGCCCTGGCGACGTCCGATCGCCTCACTCAACTATCTTTTGACGTCGCATGTCTGGCGGCAGGACCACAACGGCTTCAGCCATCAGGATCCCGGTTTCGTCGATCTCGTGGTCAACAAGAAGGCCGATATCGTTCGCGTCTATTTTCCGCCAGATGCCAATACACTGCTCTGGATTACCGACCATTGTTTGCGGACCTATGATCGCATCAACGTGATCGTTGCCGGCAAGCAGCCTTCACCGCAATGGCTGACCATGCAACAGGCCGCGCCCCACTGCGACGCCGGCATCGGAATATGGCCCTGGGCCGGTACCGAAACCGAAGGCCTTGAACCCGACGTTGTGATGGCTTGCGCCGGAGACGTGCCGACACTCGAAACCCTGGCCGCGGTCGATCTGTTGCGAAAGGCATTGCCCAGCTTAAGGATTCGCGTCGTCAACGTCGTCGATCTGATGACGTTGCAGCCGAAAGAACAACATCCGCATGGTCTAAGCGACCGCGACTTTGATGGGATATTCACCTGCGACAAGCCGGTGATTTTCGCCTATCACGGCTATCCCTACCTGATCCATCGACTGACCTATAGCCGAACCAACCATGCTGGAATGCATGTTCGTGGCTTCGAGGAAGAGGGCACAACCACCACACCATTCGACATGGTGGTGCTGAACGAACTCGACCGGTTTCATCTGGCGATCGAGGTGATCGAGCGGGTGCCCGGTCTCGGCGTTGCCGCGGCTCACATCAAACAGCAATTTCGGGACGCATTGATCGAGCATACACGCTATGTCCGCCAGCACGGCGAGGACATGCCGCAAATCCGGGACTGGAAGTGGCCATATGGCGAGAATATCGCAACGCGCGCGCAGACCTAACGAGCCTGAAATGCAGCTTTTCCGGTCATCGCGACGCGACAAGCGCTCACCTCGCGGCAGAAGACAGGATTGACGTTATGAGCGATGCCATTCTCGTTCTGAATGCCGGCTCGTCAAGCGTCAAATTCTCGGTGTTTGAGGGGCATGTACAACCGGGGCCCAAAGGACTGATCTGCGACGGCGAGTTCGACGGCATCGGACATCGCGTGCATTTCGTCGCAAAAGACAGCTCGGGAACATCTCTGGTCGATCAGCACTTGGCTGAAGCGACCACTCATGAGGACGCGCTCGCCACGCTTCTGAATTGGGTGGAGCGTCAATTTCCCGACAATCGCCTGGTGGCGGCCGGGCATCGCGTCGTACATGGTGGATCGATCTATACTACCCCGGTACGTATCGATCCCTCGGTGATTGACGAGTTGCGTCAGCTCATTCCGCTGGCGCCGCTTCATCAACCCCATAATCTTGCTGCCATCACGGCCGTCGCAGATCTTCACCCGGCATTGCCGCAGGTCGCGTGTTTTGACACCGCCTTCCACCATACGCAGCCCGAGATAGCTGCGGCTTTCGCGCTACCGCGCTCGGTCACGGACCACGGTGTCCGGCGGTACGGATTCCACGGTCTGTCCTATGAGTATATTGCCGGTGTTCTTCCTGACATCCTCGGTCCAGTCGCTGCAGAGGGTCGCGTGGTTGTTGCTCATCTCGGTAGCGGGGCCAGCATGTGCGCGATGCACCGGCGCCAGAGCGTGGCAACGACCATGGGCTTCACCGCGCTCGACGGCCTTCCGATGGGCAGCCGATGCGGCAACCTGGATCCAGGTGTCGTCCTCTACCTCATACAAGAGAAGGGCATGTCGCCGCAGGCCGTGAGCGACCTGCTCTATCATTCCTCGGGCTTGCTGGGCGTATCCGGCGTTAGCGATGATATGCGGACGCTGCTGGCCAGCGACGATCCGCTCGCCGCCAAGGCCCTTGACTTGTTCGTCTACCGGATCGGGCGGGAATTGGGATCGCTTGCCGCCAGCCTCGGCGGCCTGGACGCACTCGTCTTCACCGCGGGCATCGGAGAACACGCGCCCGAAATTCGTCGTCGCGTGTGCGAACAAGCTGGCTGGCTCGGCATCGATTTAGACGGCGCGGCGAATACCGCCGACGCCGCCAGGATCACCACGGCTGGAAGCAGAACCTCCGCCTGGGTCATTCCCACGAATGAAGATCTGATGATTGCACGACACACCTGGCGTCTGATCGAAGAAAACGGGAAATGATCGCCCGGCGGACCGGCCCGTCCCACGTCGATCGGCGCACGGCTGGCCTCACTGCTCAGGGCGGGGTACTCGCCCCTCGATCCCGAGTTGGACGGTATCGATTAAGAAATGATTAAATCATAGACGTCATATTAAGGTCATGAGAGTTGCAATGGCCGCAGTGGTTGCTCTCCTCATACTCAATTTTGTGGACGAGCATTTCAATGACGCCCGTTATACGCGGGCGATGACGGTCGTGCTTTCCAACATTGCAAGAGCCTTCAGTTAAGCGCGGGAGCGCGGACCGGAGCCGCGCCCTCATTCCTCAAAAGGCAGCGTCGCCTGATCCTCTGACCAGTCGATGACTTCGAACATCATTCCGCGCCTGAGCATTTCCGTCTCGAGTTCAGCGGCGTGCAGCTTCCATTCGGATGTCTCACGAACGCGGAATCGGATTTCCATGCCCTGTCGTTTGAGCGCATCATCGGCCGCCAGGGCCCCGCGGATGCCCTCGTACATCATTGTGAGACTGTCGTTCGTGAACGCCTGATAATTCATCGGGCCCGCCTATGAAAAAGCCGGCGGGCTTTACGCCGTCGGCTTCTTCCTGCGACTGCCGGCTCGATTCCCGGTGCCGTCGCGGTCTGACACCAAGCCTGCATCGGTTTGGTTACCGAAAGGTTAACCGCACCCTGGTGTGGACCGGCTGCCTCCTCGGAGAGGACTTTGGGTACCCGTTCGGGTAACGCAATACTGAAGAAGTTGTATCCGACATAGGGAAAACCAGGGGAGGACCGAAATGAAGCAGGTCATTTCGTCTGCGGCGCTGGCGATCGCCACGGCAGCACAGGCTCAAGGCACAAACCCGAACAGTCGTCCGGTGCAGGCCTACACCACCCTGGGCCCCGCTGGCGCCGGGGGTTATGTGGAGCCGCAGCAGCACACCAATCCGAGCGCCGTCCGGACCAACAACTACGGCACCCGCGGCAATGTGAATCCGAATACCGGCGTCGTCAGCAGGCGGAATCAGCGCTACTGATCGATTGTTTGCCGCTGCCGTTTGACACCCCTCCACGACTCCAGGAATCCCGCTGCTGATTTGCTGGCTGGAGAGATGGATCGCCGCTGGCCAAATTGGCTTGCTCTACTAGGGCTTCACGGGATCAGTGAGCGCAGCGCCCTGGGCTTTACCGGCGGTCGCCTGGCGGTCGCGCGCGACGATCAGTTCTTTCTGGAGCTTAGAGCGTTCGTCGGGTGTCATCGTGGGCTTTTCACGCGCCCGCGGCAGGACTTCTACCGGGAGATAAGCGCTTGTTTTCGGAGGCGCCGGTGCCTCGGCCCGCGCGTCCATTAGCGATGAGCCACCAGTGGCCGTCGCACAGCCGCCCAGCGAGAGGCTCAACAACAACAACAGCGCTGCCGCAGCGAGCGCGGTCATCTGCTTATAGACATACGCAATACCCATGGACGGTCGTTCCGCCAGCATTGCGGGCCAATTGTGTCCGTCAGCCGAGCGGTGCCCGAAGGGTTAATCAGGAGTTGCGGGCGCGGACCTGAGCCCACCCCAATTTGGGAAAGAATGAGCCCCGATTGTGAGCCAGTTCACATTTGCTCGGCGTGGGGCCTGCTATCTTCCTGGTGCTGGGGATTTAAGGGGCCCAGTGATAGGCGCCGCCGGGACACGAAATTTCGAGCCCGACGGCGTAGTTTTTTGTGAGCTGGCTTGCCCTCCCCGGCCGCGATATCGATATCGCTGCTTCTGGGGAGATTAGCCGCAGCCGGTCTCGGGCTCACAGCAATAGCGCCGCAGCCGGCCACCCTGACGAAACCAGCAGGTTGCCCGCTACAGGGCGTGCGCTCATCATCAGGCTTGGACGCTTCGGCGCCGATCCGAGGCCAGCACGGCGGGCGAGTTCTATCGGGCCGCGTTCACCGCGCCGTCTGGACAAATGTACCAAAGCAGAAAAAGCAGCAACACCCCATTTGTCAGCAGCGCTGTACTTAATCGAACGTTCAGGAGCGCCTGGAACGCAGGGTCGCTTGAAGTTGCCATCATCGGCGCCGGAAGGGGCCGCGAGCAGCTATTTCCGACGGAGAGCACGCCTCCGCACAAAAACATCGCGATGGGCGACCAAACCAGCCCCACAGAGGTAATACCTTCGGTCGCGAAAAGTGAAGCACTCAAATTGCCGACGCCATAGCGACCTGCAAAAACAACACCGGGTTGGTCGGAATAAGGACAGCCTTCCATGAGGCGAACGATGATCTTGCAGAAATAGGTCCGCGGATTGATGGAAAAGAAATCGGCATAGTAATCAATCGCAATCGAGGGAATTGCGAACATGCGCTCATTCACATAGCCAAACAAAGTGTGTTGAAGTCCCGCCGAGCCCAATCGAATGGGCACGTATAGCCGAAGCTGAACCTTGCCAGCAGGAACATAGGCAAAAGAAACAGCAATGAAGCCGTGCCCAACACAGCCATCGTGGTGGGGCTGAGAGCCACTCCCGCGGCAGTTTCCACTGCCGTCAAAGACAGATCCGTCAGCATCCTGCATGGAGAACCAGATACAATAAGCAGCCATCCCGAAGGTGCGCCGACGCCAGGAATGCACGTCCGGCCCGATGGGATAATGCTCTTGTCATGATAGACCACAAAGACCTATGCAGAGGTCAGCAATGCGAGCAATGTTAGAGATACTGAATTCTCAGACTGGAGGCAGCTTTGCATGTTTTGGTTTCGACTCCGGGGTTCATAATCTGCCACGACACCAATTCGGCGAAGTCCGAGATCCTCGAGAGTGGCCGTGGGAACTATTACGGCATAACATGGAACCAAACTGGTTCGCAGTTGGTGCTTTGCCACAGTGGCGTTGATCATCTTTCGTTCGTCGATCTCGCAACCTATGCAACTTCCGAGCAAGGCTATCTAACGATTGGCGGACAAAAGACCTGGCAATTTCTGTCTGCCCCTCACCAGATTTTATGGGTGGACGACATGATCGTCATCACCAACACCGGACGCAATGCGTTAGTCAAGCTGAACCCACGAGATCACTCTATAGTTCAACATCGGTATGATGCAATTCTCTGGGACAGACTTAGCTCGACGAGCTTCGACGGAGCCCATCTAAATTCGCTTTATCGCAAGGGCGACACGCTTTACGCGGTGGCTCACAATTTCAACAAGGGTTCGTATATTCTTGAGCTGGATTGGCCCTCACTTCAAGAGAAGGGACGCCGAGGGGTGCGCAATGCAACTGGCATCCACAATCTTTGGATTGACGAGTTAGGACGGTTCATTGTGTGCGACAGCAACAAAGGCGCGCTGATCGATGCTAATACCGCGGAGACGCTTTGGAGCAATACCGGAGGAGGCTTTACCCGCGGATTAGCAGCCACCGACGGGATAATTTTGGTTGGCCACAGTGAAAACTCTCCGCGCGCAGATCGAAGCTCCTCGGAGAGCGGCCTATGGATTCTGGATCGGCGCGACTTTCGGGTACTCGACTATCAATATTTTGGTCACTTTGGCGCTGTACAAGATGTCCGCATCATCGATGAGCCAGATCTTTGTCACCACGGCAACACTCTGTCTGTGGAGGCGCTCGATGTGTCGCGCACTCGAACCAGTCAAATCAGCAGAGCCCGGCTGGTCAAGACCCGCGCGGCGGAGAGCTTTTTCGAGACCTGGCAGATCGTGCTGGGAAGCCCGAATTTTGCCGACTTGGGGATTCTCGCGTCAACAAACGACGAACTTCTCCTCTGCATCGCAAAGAAACCCGCCGCCGGAATCAGTGCCAAGTTGAGATGGCGCGTTGGGGCCGAAGCCGGCCATGCAAGTCTTATCGTCAGCTATGGCGGCCCCGGAGACGAAAACGTGGCGGCCGCGCTTTTTGAGCAAGCCAGTTCCGACAGCCTTTTCGTATCGATTTGGATTAATTGCGGTGAATGGAAGAGGCTTAGCAGCCGCCCCATCCCCAAGGAAGCGATCAGAGGCGCGGATCACGGTTCGCAACCGTTCATTCAAGCCGATTTCCAACGCAATGGGCAGAACCTTGAGCTGAGATTGTGGGAGGAACTGTTTCTGTCCGCCTCAGCCGGCGATTTGCCCGTCGGCGAGCACGCTGGAATTCGTCTTTTGGGCCAACTATTCGAATTTCACGATGTCCAATTCCGTGCGACGAGCGACATCGCACGGTGACAGACTTATGCGTTTTGGAGAGTCGCAATATAGAGTTCGTCGTGTTGTCCCCGGGAGTGGTTGGCGTTCTCTGCTCGTTTTAAACCGATCTCGCCGCCGCTGACGAAGCCATTTTGGCGAGCCGACGAAAGCTTTTTTGGAATAGCGAAGGCGTCTTGAAACCAAAACCGCCTATCAAGGACCCCGATCAACAATGGTGTTCGATCATGTGGGCATTCATCATCGGCCTGGTTTACGGGCCGTCCTGCGAGAAATATCTGGCCGATCTGGCGCGGCATCGGCACTCCTGGATCTGAGCAGAAAACCAGGGGCGCATCGGGTGAGATCGGCCCCGAGGCTTTCCTGGACCCGTTTCGGACCATTTTGCCGCCGCATGTGAGCTAAATCATACAGCCTCACGAGCGCGCCGGGCTAGACGAACACCGAGATTACCTCGTCACGAAGCCAAACCCGGAGGCCGCCAATGACCGCTATCGCGCGAATTGTTTCCAGTGCTTCTGGAACATCCGTTGACGCCAAGACGCTCAGAATCGTGTTCATGTTTTGCGCGGTTGGTTTGACGGTGTCCCTGCTCGCCGCATCATACGGCCTAGACCTTAGCCCCGGCCTTTTCTAGGCCAGCAGAGGACGCTCATATGCTCGCCGAGAAATTCTTCCTTCTGCTGGAAACGCTCAAAAGCCGCACCCATCCCGATGGAAGCCCTCGCGTGGTTAGCAACTCGCCGCATATCCCCGTGACGCTGCCCCAAAGCCAAGTGAACGCTGGTGCGGGACCGAAGCCATCGCGCGCCGGATAGCCCTCCCCAACTCCAGGACGGCCGCTGGGGTTGCCACACAGGACGTGAGCCCGGCCGTTCCGAAGCCATCCGCCGGCTTTTAGAACTGGGGCTGAAGGCGAAGCGAGCTAGCTAAACACTCGAACGAAGATCCGGGATTTGATCGCGGGCGGGGAAATCCCAACGAACCCGCAGGCCGGCGCCCGGATGCCGCATGATCAATGCGCGCATCAGGCACATCAGCGAGATGCTTCAACGCCTCACTTCCGGCGGGAACAAATATCGCATCGTCGCATACATCGCTGCATAGGCAACGATCAGCATGGGCGCTGCGATCTCGATGAACCTCACCATTTCACGTCCCCAAATCGGTACGAGTGAATGATGAGGCCAATGTCCGAGAGGCCGGCGAATTTTGCAAATTACGATTAGGCAACTTACGGTGACCGAACCAGCCCAAAAGGCGGTGATTTTTCAACGATGTCACAGTTGGAAACATGTTGAAATGCTGGACGATACCGAACCGGCAGCAATCGCGACCGTGAGCCGGCCTTTAGCGCGTCACACGGCCGACCGTCGACGGCTCGGAAGCGGGTGCGGTCTGCGGCATCACCAGCTGGGTCGGCAGTTCGGAGGGAGTCACCATCACGCCGGCCCGTGACACCACCGCGGACGTGATCATGCCATCTCCGCGGCCCAGCGAATCATCTCTGAGATCAGCCCACAGGCAAAATAAACCGATCGCCGCGACAATGCCGGCAACTATCACAGGGACTAACTCTCGACGCTCGTCTTCAGCGGGCATTGTCTCGTTCTTCATTCGATTTACGGGGACGTCTTTACCGGAATTGGTTTTGAAGTAGTTAATGACAATCAACTCAACGTTGCTTTGGCCGCCGGGGTATCAACATACGCAACGATTCCGGTTTGCAATCTCCGACACGATTTGCGCCGCCGATTTCTCGACGCTTGGGTGCGCAATACCCCAGCCTCGAGAACCTGCAGCTGACTTAGCCATTGGAATGGCGCTGTCAATCGGTCGAGCAAATTTGCAACAGTGATTATTTATTTGTGTCGGCTAGCGCGCGCAAATTTGCACAACAGCCTCAATCAATTCGCATATACGCGCACAGCGCGATCGCGGTTCACAATGTTGTAATCGCACAAGAGGATCCCGTCTCGCTGACTCGATTCAACTTTGTCCGTCCTCTAGGCCGTATTCTCGATAAATGGTCAGAGGATCGACGTCTGGAAACAACCTGCACTTTGCCTGGGCGATATGCAGGGTGAGCGTTCCAGGCTGGCAGCCGGCCGCCAGAAGCTTCTTGATATCGTCCATATGGGCCCGCGGCTGGTGTTTCGGTGGAAGCTGCTCCAGCGCGACAAGTGCCGTTGCCAACGCTTCCGTTACGACCCATTCGTCGTGGCCTGTGATTCCCTTTTTTGACATCTGGACCATCTCCGAATTCTACCAGGCATGATCCGGAAAGATGCAAATCAGCTTTCCCGAACAAGCGGCTTTGTTTGTTCTTTGATCACGCCCAAACAATAATCACCTCGTCGCGCTGCGGCCCGAGCCGGATTTCGACCTGCGATCGACCATCGACATGATGGCCGGGTGAACGACAATCTCCGAATCCGGAATCCGTTCGAGCATATCCACTTCGAACATACCCATGGCATCATGCTGCCGGATGTGGCCCTGACGCTGCGCAGTATCGATGGTTTGCTATGAGCGATACGGAATCTACCCCCGTCAGTGCGCCGCCATCCGCGAGGCGGTCCTTTGCGGCGATGCGCCACTCGGGTTTCCGCGCCCAGTTCATCACTTTTCTGCTCGCCATGATGGCGGACAATATCGAGCACGTCATCAGCTACTGGAGGCTGTATCAGAAATTTCGCTCGCCGGCATTGGAAGAGGATGGCTGCGGTGAGACCGCCTTCGGGACGGTCCTTTAGCTGCCGGCGCCATCATACTCGTGCAGGCCGCGTCCTGTTGATAACCCGCTGCACGGCGTGACAGGCGACTGCGACGTGTTATCGACGACAGATCAGATTGACGACAGACCAGACTTGGCTCACGACGGATCAAACATCATGCGGATCACCCTGGTCGGCTCCCGCCATTTCGGCGTGACGACTTTTAATATGCTGCGGCAACACGGTGTCGAAATCGCCCGGGTGGTCGTGGCCGACGCCGACGACCGGCTTGCGACCGCGGCACGCGCCGCGGGCATCGAGGTCACGGTACAGGCTAATCCCAAACTGGTTGGACCGCAGGAAATCGCCGATGGCACCGACCTGATCGTTACGGCGCACAGCCACGCCCGCATCAGCAAGGAGGCCCTCGCCGCGGCCAGGCTCGGCGGTATCGGCTATCACCCCTCGCTGTTGCCACGGCACCGCGGCATCGCCGCCGTTGAATGGACGATCCGGGAGGGCGATCCGATCGCCGGCGGCACCGTGTACCATCTTGCCGATCGGATGGATGCCGGAGCGATCGCCGCGCAGGAATGGTGCTTCGTCAAAAAGGGCGAAACCGCCCGGGAATTGTGGGAACGCGCGCTGGCCCCGCTCGGCCAAAAGCTTCTGGCCGAAGTGATCGACTACGCGAAAATCCATAAATCCCTGCCATCCAGGCCGCAGGACGAGCAATTTGCGACCAACGCACCGAGCCTTCCGGCATAAGCCCCCCTTTTTGCCCCTCGTCTGTGCGCTCGGCCGCCCTCCGCGCTAGATTTTCGTTACCGACTGGGAACTAATGTTCCTCGCATCTATTTGAATTTAATGGGAACTCTTCCTGATGCCGCGACGCAGCAAATTTTGAACACATTTCCGCTGAATATGCCGCATCATCACACACATCGGGATCGGATTTTCATGCGCCACAATCGCATTCGTGCTGTTTTTCTGAGTTCCATTTTCGTAGCCGCCACCGTTGCCGCGGTTCCCGCGATAGCGCAGACGCCTTATGACGGGCTTTGGAACGTGACGATTGTTACCAAAACCGGTACGTGCGAACCATCAGCCAGTTCAACCCTGACGGTCAGCGATGGCAAGATTTCGGCGCCCGGCGCTGACGTTTCCGGCACCATCGGACGGGAAGGCCTTGTGCGGGTCTCGATCCATGGTGCATATGCCAATGGTCAGCTCAGTGGCAACGCAGGATCGGGGAAATGGAATGGGGCATCTGGAGGAGTTCCGTGCAGCGGTCGCTGGCAAGCATCGCGGCAGTAAGGCAAGCCGAATGGCCGAGGGCGTCATGATCATACGACGATCGATATTCGCTCTCGCTACCCTGTTGGTGGCCAGCCTGTCCGGCTCCGCCAGCTATGCGCAATCGGCGCCTTTCGCTGGCCTTGCGGGCTTCTGGTCGGGCGCCGGCTCCGTCACCCTCGATGATGGGTCGACCGAGAAAATCCGGTGCCGCGCCACCTATGCCGTTAGCGGCAATGGGGCTGGCCTCAATCAGACCCTCGTCTGCGCCAGCGACAGCTACAAATTCGATTTAAGAACCAATGTCATCGCCGAGCGGGGGTCGATCTCCGGAAGCTGGACCGAGAGCAGCCGCGGCATCAACGGCAACCTTGCCGGACGTGCCAGCAACGGCAATTTCCAGGTGATCGCCACCGCCGCCGGATTCTCGGCCAATATTACGTTGACGACGCGTGGCAACAAGCAATCCGTCGTGATCCGGCCCGACAGCCAGTTCAAGGGCGCTTCGATTACGTTGACGCGCTCCTGAAGCACCTTCCGCTCCGACTGAATCGGAGCGGACCTTTGTCCCGTTGTTTTGACGCGATTTCTTCGCGCGAGCCGGTACGCGCAGCGCCCCTGCCCGCCTATGGCGCCGGCACGAACGCGGTGACCTCAATCTCGACCTTGGCGCGGACATCGACCAGACCGCCGATGTAAAGCAGTGTCGAGGGCGGGAAATTTCGTCCCAGCGTCTCGCGCCAGGCCGCGCCGATGCCGGCGCCCGCGGCTTCGTATTCGCTGCGGCTGGTCAGGTACCAGGTCAGGCGGACGATGTGCTCGGGGCCGGCCCCGGCCTCGGAGAGCAGCTTGATGATCCGTCGCAGGGCCACTCCGACCTGTCCGGCCATATCCGGTTGATACTCGCCCTTCTCATCGCCTCCGGTTTGACCGGCAAGAACGATCCATCGGCCCGGACCATCGACTTCGACGCCGTGCGAAAAGCCCCGCGGCTTTGACCATTCGGCCGGTTGCAGGATGCGCATCATCAGGTTCTCCACAGACGAGACACCGATCCCTTAGCATCGATCGGGCGGCCGCTCCCACATCGAAATTCGATGCGGTGCATCACTGCATCGGCATATTTGCCCGTTGCAAATCCGGAAGGGGTCGCCGATACCGGCCGCTTTCCCCGACCGTTCGCCGCGCCCGCGCGGCCATGCCTTGGCTACTCCCCGCGATGGACCGAACACCTTCCAAATCAAGGGCCGCACTATGGATGGCGGGCTGGCTTGGCCTGATGCTGATCCTGGTGGTGGCGGGACGCGAGGCGACGCGCGAACTGAACGTGTTCCAGATCATGGAGCTGCGCACGGGCATCGCCTTCTTCATGCTGTACCCGTTGATCCGCATCAACGGCGGTTTCGCGGCCATGAAGACATCGCGGCCGTTGCAACATATCGGACGCAACCTCATTCACTATGGCGCGCAGCTCGGCTGGTTCTTCGCGCTCACCTTGATTCCGCTCGGTCAGGTGGTGGCGATCGAATTCACCATGCCGATCTGGACCGCCATTCTTGCCGCGAGCTTTCTCGGCGAGCGCATGACGTTGTGGAAGATTTCGGCCATCGTGCTCGGAGTGGTCGGCGTCATCATCATTGTTCGGCCGGCGACCGGCGAGATCAATCCGGGCCAGTTGATCGCGCTCGCCGCTGCCGTCGGATTCGGCATTTCGATCACCATGATGAAGTCCCTGACCCGCACCGAAAACACCGTTGCCATTGTTTTCTGGATGCTGGTGATCCAGTCCACGGCCGGATTTTTCCCGACGCTCTACGTCTGGAACTCGCCGTCCGCCACTGTCTGGGGCTGGATCGTCGTGATCGCATTCTGCGGCACGTTTTCGCATTACTGCATGGCCCGCGCGATGCTCTACACCGACGCGACGGTGGTGGTGCCGATGGATTTCCTGCGGGTTCCGTTGACTGCCACCGTCGGCTGGCTGGTCTATTCGGAACGGCTGGATCTGCTCACGGTGCTGGGCGCAACATTGATCCTCACCGGCAATCTTCTGAACCTGAAAGCAACCGATCCGGTGCCGGCGCGCGCGGGAACCTGAGCGAGCCAGCGGATCAGGCGCGCGGCAGGTTCATTTCCCCGCCGCTTTTCGCAGCGCGTCATTGATCCGCTCCTGCCAACCCGGGCCGGCCTCCTGGAAGTGTTCGAGCACGTCCTGATCGATCCGCAGCGAAACCAGCTCCTTCACATTGGGCAGCGCCGTTTTCTTCGGCGGTAATTCCGCAACCTTGGTCGTGGTCTTCTTGAACGCGGCCTCGGCTTCGGTGCGGGCGTCGTTCAGGGTTCTCGGTCGTCTCGGCTGGTCTGGCATGCTCAGATTCCCTCGAACAGCGCCGTCGACAGATAGCGCTCGGCGAACGACGGCACGATCGCCAGGATGGTCTTGCCGGCGCTTTCCGGGCGTTTGCCGATCGCAAGGGCTGCGGCGATCGCAGCCCCTGAAGAAATGCCGCCGGGGATGCCCTCATGACGTGCCAGCGCGCGCGAGGTTTCGATCGCCGTCGAGCTGTTGACCTTGACGATCTCGTCGATCACCGAACGGTCGAGGATCTCAGGAACGAACCCTGCGCCGATGCCCTGAATCTTGTGCGGGGAATGCTGCCCGCCGGACAAAACCGGACTCTCTTCCGGCTCGACCGCCACGACCCGCAGCGAAGGCTTGCGCGGCTTCAGCACCTGCCCCACGCCGGTAATGGTGCCGCCGGTACCGACCCCGGCCACGAAGAAATCGATATTGCCGCCGGTGTCGTTCCAGATTTCCTCGGCCGTGGTGCGGCGGTGGATTTCGGGGTTGGCGAGGTTCTTGAACTGCTGCGGCATCACCGCGTTCGGCGTGGTGCGCACCAGCTCTTCGGCGGCGGCGATCGAGCCCTTCATGCCCTGGGCGGCCGGCGTCAGAACGATTTCGGCGCCGAGAAACGCCAGCATCTTGCGCCGCTCGATCGACATCGATTCCGGCATCACCAGCTTCAGCCGATAGCCGCGCGAGGCTGCGACAAAGGCCAGCGCGATCCCGGTATTTCCCGATGTCGGCTCGATCAGCACGGTGTCGGCATGGATCACGCCCGCTTTTTCCATGGCGATGATCATCGCCGCGCCAATGCGGTCTTTCACGCTCGCCGCCGGATTGAAATATTCCAATTTGGCGAGAATTGTCGCATGCACCCCGTGCTGCTTCGGCAGCGTTCGCAAACGAACGATCGGCGTATCGCCGATCGCCTCGACGATGCTGTCGAAAACCCGACCGCGGCCCGGGCGGTGCACTGCACTCGTCGCTGACGAAGCGTCCATGAAAAACTCCCTGTGGCAGCAATGTGTGAGAAGTTTGAATCTCTTCTTCATTAGGGGCTGCTCACGCCCGCGTGCAAGCTGGAATTCGTCGAGGCACGCATTCGCTGCGCTGCAAAATTCGACACCGGCCAAATAACGTGAAACGAACGCATTTGTGTTGCGACATCGTCAAACAAACTGGTGTATGGTGAACGCAAGTTCAGATCGCAAGGAGGTCACGATGCCAGCAATTGCTGAAGTCCTGTCGACCGTCGCGCGTCACCCCGATCCGCGCGGATGCGATCTGCCGACCTGCCCGGTTTGTGCCGATTCCATGGTGGCTGCGGAAGCGTCTGCCTATCTTCCCGAAAACGTTATCAGCTATCTCTGGACCTGCGACAATTGCGGCTACGGCTTCGTGACCAAGCACACGTTGCGGCGATTGGCCTGCAACTAGGCTTTCTGGTTCTCAGGCCTGCTGGATTTTTGCCTGCTGGTTTTTGGGTCTTGCGGGCGCGGCATTTCAGCGCGGCGCAATGTCGCCCTTTGCCCAGCCGGCGCGGGTGCGGTCGCGGAAATCCTCGAACGTGCCTTTTGAGATTGCGTCCCTGATGTCGTGCATCAGCCGCTGGTAGTAGGCGACGTTGATTTCCGACAACAGCATCGCGCCCAGCGTCTCGCCTGATTTCACGAGGTGATGCAGATAGGCGCGCGCAGTGCCGGACGTCGATGGCCATGGGCTTTCCTCGTCGAGCGGCCTTGGATCGTCGGCGTGCCGGGCGTTGCGCAGATTGATCTGTCCAAATCGCGTGAACGCCATCCCGTGACGGCCGTTGCGGGTCGGCATCACGCAATCGAACATGTCGACACCGCGGGCGACCGCCTCCAGCATGTCTTCGGGCGTACCGACCCCCATCAAATATCTCGGACGATCCTGCGGCAGAATCGGGACCACCTCCTCGATCATCCCCAGCATCACCGCTTGCGGTTCGCCAACCGCAAGGCCTCCGATCGCGTAGCCGTGAAAACCGATGTCGATCAGGCCCCGCGCGCTGGCGCGGCGCAGTTCAGGCAGGTCGCCGCCCTGGGCGATGCCGAACAGCATGTATCCGTCAGGCGCGGTCTCGAATGCGCGCTTGCTGCGCTCGGCCCAGCGCAGCGACAATTGCATCGCCCGCTCGATATCGCCGCGCTCCGCCGGCAGCCGCACGCATTCGTCCATCTGCATGGCGATGTCGGAGCCGAGCAGCCGCTGCACTTCGATCGAACGCTCGGGCGACAATTCGACCTTGGCGCCGTCGATATGCGAGCGAAAGGTGACGGCGCTTTCGCTCACCTTGCGCAACTCCGCCAGCGACATCACCTGGAAGCCGCCGGAATCGGTCAGCATCGGACCCCGCCAGCCGGTAAAGCGCTGCAGGCCGCCGAGCGCCGCGATGCGCTCGGCGCCCGGCCGCAGCATCAAATGATAGGTGTTGCCAAGCACGATGTCGGCGCCGGCCTCGCGCACCTCCCGCCAATGCATGCCCTTCATCGCGCCCGCGGTGCCGACCGGCATGAAGGCGGGCGTTCGCACCACGCCGTGCGGCGTCGCGAGCCGGCCGGTGCGTGCTGCGCCGTCACGGCCGAGCACTTCGAAATGGTTGGCTGAGGTCATCGGCTGGATTTATCACGAAACAACAGGCAGGCGTCGCCATAGGAATAGAACCGGTAGCCCGAAGCGATCGCATGGGCGTAGGCGTGCTTCATGGTGTCGAGCCCGCTGAAGGCCGATACCAGCATGAAAAGCGTCGAGCGCGGCAGATGAAAATTGGTCAGGAGAATATCGACGGCGCGGAAACGATAGCCCGGCGTGATGAAGATCGCGGTCTCGCCCGTGAACGGCTCGATGGTGCCATCTTCCGCGGTGGCGCTTTCCAGCAGCCGCAGCGAGGTGGTGCCGACGGCGACGATCCGGCCGCCGTTGGCCCTGGCCTGGTTGAGCGCGTCGGCACAGTCGCGGGAGATCACACCCCATTCGGCGTGCATTTTATGCTCACCTGTGTCGTCGGTCTTGACCGGCAGGAAGGTCCCTGCCCCGACGTGCAACGTGACCCGATGAATCCCGACACCGCGCCGGCGCAGCGCGGTCTCCAGTGTGGGCGTAAAATGCAATCCCGCGGTCGGAGCGGCAACCGCGCCCTCGTTGGCCGCAAACATGGTCTGGTAGTCGGCGGCATCGCGCTCGTCGGCGGCACGCTTGGAGGCAATGTAGGGCGGCAACGGCGGCGCGCCGAGATCGGCGATGGCCTGATCGAGCGCCGGCCCATGAAATGAGAACGAAAGCGTGATCTCGCCCTCGTCGCCCTTGTGTTCGACCTGCGCATCGAGATGGCCGAGGAGACAGACCCTGCCCTCATTGCCGAAACGCACGGTGTCGCCCTGCGACAGCTTTTTCGCGGGGCGCACCAGCGCCTGCCAGCGCGAGCCGTCGAGGCGCTTGATCAGCGTCGCCTCGATCTTCGGTTCGGTGTCCCGGCCGATGCGGCGGCCTTTGAGCTGGGCGGCGATCACCTTGGTGTCGTTGACCACCAGCTGATCGCCGGGTTCCAGCCACAGCGGCAAATCGGAAACCGTGCGGTCGCGCAGGACCGCGTCGGGCTGCACGACCAGCAGCCGCGCGGAATCGCGCGGGCTCGCCGGCCGCAATGCGATGCTGGCGGCGGGAAGTTCGAAGTCGAAGAGATCGGTGCGCATGGCGCCGCTCCTGCGGCGCCCCCTCATCCTGAGGAGCGGCGTCTTCGCCGCGTCTCGAAGGATGAGGTCAAGACGCCTGAGGCTTCATGGTTCGAGACGCGTGCTTCGCACGCTCCTCACCATGAGGGGACCAACATCAGGCCGCGTCGGCCGCCATGTGCGCCTTGACGATCTTGTCCGGGTTCTTCACCGGCTCGCCGCGCTTGATCTTGTCGACGTTCTCCATCCCGGAGGTCACCTTGCCCCAGACCGTATACTGGTTGTTGAGGAACGATGCATCGTCGAAGCAGATGAAGAACTGGCTGTCGCCGGAATCCGGGCTTGCCGCGCGCGCCATCGACGTGGTGCCGCGGACGTGCGGCTCCTTGTTGAATTCGGCCTTGAGCTTCTTGCCGGAGCCGCCGGTGCCGGTGCCCTGCGGACATCCGGTTTGCGCCATGAAGCCCTCGATCACGCGGTGGAACACGATGCCGTCGTAAAAGCCTTCGCGCACCAGTTCCTTGATCCGCGCGACATGGCCGGGTGCAAGGTCGGGCCGCATCTCGATCGTGACCGGTCCCTGGGTGGTTTCGAGGATCAAAGTATTTTCCAGATTATTTTCTTGGTCAGCCATGCTCTTTTCTCTGCGGGTTGTGGTGGAATTTTCCGGTTGTGAAACTGGACGGCGAAAGGGCGGCCGGCAACCGCGCCGGCCATTCCTTCGGTAAATGGCATCGGCGTGCAGCGTTGCAACGCCTCCATTACGGCAATGCGGTAGTTCAGCCGGTCATTATCGGTGGCCTGTTCCGATTCATAGGTGATTTTCGGGTGGCCGAAGATATTGCCATCGCGATTGAAACTCACAATCACCGTGATGTCGATCCCGGGCGTGGCGCGCGAGGCCGGCGGCGGCTTCCAGCAGGTGCGCAGTCTTGCGACAAGGTCCTTGATGGTGTCGACCCGCGCCGGCTCGGCCT
The DNA here is from genome assembly GCA_963727225.1 of uncultured Pseudomonadota bacterium. GTDB lineage: Bacteria > Pseudomonadota > Alphaproteobacteria > Rhizobiales > Xanthobacteraceae > Bradyrhizobium. The sequence goes on from CAVSFN010000021.1 coordinate 489,548, forward strand.
GCGCCGACGCGATCCATGATGGCAACAGCAGCGATGCTGCGAAACAGACGAGCCTGCTGCGCAGCGTTGCCATCACTCACTTGATGTCGGATGCGACCTGGACCTTCACCATCTTGTCGGGATCGGTGACTTCGCCGCCGCGCGATCCGGGTGGCGCCTTTTTCAGTTTGTCGACAACGTCCATGCCCGACACCACTTCGCCGACCACGGTGTATTGGCCGTTCAGGCTGGGCGCATCGCCGAACATGAAGAAGAACTGCGCATTGGCGGAATCGACGCTGTCGCCGCGCCGCGCCATGCCGACGATGCCGCGCTTGAACGGCACGCTGGAAAACTCCTGCTTCAGGTTGGGGTATTTCGAACCGCCGGTGCCGTTGAAGTTCTGGCCGTCGCCGGTCTGCGCCATGAAGCCGTCCATCACGCGGTGGAACGGCACGTTGTTGTAAAAGCCTTCGCGCGCCAGTTGCTTGATCCGCTCGGCGTGCTTCGGCGCGAGGTCGGTTCGCAGCTTGACGATGATGCGGCCTTGCGTGGTGTCGATGACAATCGCGTTCTGCTTGTCGAGATTGGCAGGCAGCGGTTGGGCGATGGCGGGGGCCGCACAGATCAGGGCCGCGACAAGAGCTAGGATTCTAATCATGAAAACTCCGGATCAGAGATTAAGGAAGACCGTCGAGCGCAACGCCTGTTCTGGTCGGAAAACCGGTTTCCACTTGCGGAAGTGGCGCTAGCCGGCGAATTTGGCCTTGAGACGTCTGGCCACCGCCTTGGGCACGAAGTTAGAGACGTCGCCACCCATGCCCGCGATCTGACGTACCAGTGTGGCGGTGATCGGGCGAACAGTTGGTGAAGCCGGTAAGAAGACCGTCTGGACCTCCGGCGCCATGGTTTCGTTCATCCCGGCCATCTGCATCTCGTAGTCCAGATCGGTGCCGTCGCGCAGGCCGCGGATCAGGATGGTAGCGCCGGCGCGCTGCGCGGCGGTGACGACGAGGTCGCCATAGGTGATGGCCTCGAAGGCGCAGCCGGCCTTGGCCGCCACCGGACCGAATACCTCCCGAAGCATTTCCAGGCGGTCCTCGGCCGAAAACAGCGGCGCTTTGCCGGGATGGATGCCGATGGCGACAATCAGCCGGTCACAGAGGCCGACGGCCTGCCTGACCACATCCAGATGGCCATTGGTGACGGGGTCAAAGGAGCCGGGATACAGGGCGACGCGGGACATGCCCCCCTCTACCGCGCCCCGGGCGGCCCCGCAAGCCGGGCCGGTTCCCTGCCCCGGCAGGTTTATTTATTCCAGAAACGCCCGAACCACCTTCGGGGTCGCCGCGTCTCCTATGCGAGCCGGCAATGTTTCGTCCTCCGGGCTGGGACGACACAAAACTCCGGTGGGACGAAACCGTTTTCCTCCTTTCGCGAAGACATCCGGAAACGGGCGCTGGGTATCAAGCCACCCATTAAATGAAGGGCCATAAAGGCCCAATGACAGGGGACCGTCATGATCAAAGCTGTTTCAGCCATCGCCATTGCTGCGTTTGTCGCTGCTGCTCTCACCGTTCTTCCCGGATTTGCCCCGCAGGTCGAAGCCAGCGTGCCGGCGCCGCTGGCCAAGGGTGACCGGCTGGATCTTCAGAAGGCGGGCGGAAACTGCTCACAGCAGGCCTGGCCCAATTTCGAAGCCTCCTGCCTGCGCGTCGCCGGCTCCAAGATCCTGATCCGGGAAGCCCGGCTGGTCACGGCCGACCGCACCCCATAACGCAGCCGGACCAGCGCTAGTGATTTGCGGCCTGACGTCCCAGACGGGCACCTGATCGCGAATTGGCTGGCTTTCAGCCGACCCTTACACCCGCCGCAGCTTTTCAATCAGTTCCAATGCCCTTCCCCTCACGACCACGGTCGGCGGCGCACTGCGCCAGCCGGAAGAGGATCTGATCGAGACCGCCATCACCAAGTGCCATGCGCGGCTGTCGGGTACGGCTGTGTTTCTGGCGTCCGCCGCCAACGGCGTTCCGCTCGCCATGACGCAATTCGTCAAGCACAATCGCGTTCTGTACCAGCGCGTGGTGCTGGTCACCGTGCTGATCGAGGAAGCCCCGCGCATTGCACCTGAAGACCGTGCCGAAATCATCGAGGTAGTCGAGGGCATCACGCGGGTGATCCTGCGTTACGGCTTCATGCAATATCCAACCATCATCACGGCCTCCGGCTCGCCTGCGGCGTATCGATATAGCGAAAGCGCTTGCCGCCGATATCGATAACCTCGCCGTCAGAAAGCAGGCGCGGCTCGCGATCAGCCATGTCGCTGACGGAAAGGCTGCATCTCTTGGATGGCCGCGCCAGAAAGGCCGCCTCGCGGCATCTCTCATTTAAATCAGGTGATTTTCGCCCTGTCGCTTCGGCCTTAGCTCAATACCGAGTTTGTCCATTGCGTCCTTGAGTATATGTGGTCCGTATCCCATGATTGCCGCAACGAGGGCTGCACCGAAACCGACCGGCAAGGGGTGCTGCCTCCTCAAATGTCGGGCGCGGTAGGCAGCAAATCTCGAAGGAATTTGTTAAATGCACGAGGACATTCTGGTGAAACTGGAGCAGCGCCTCGGACGATTGCATGCAAGGCAGCGCTTGGGAATCGAAACCGACCACGAAGCCCAAATCTTCGGCCAAGGCCTCACCTTCTTTCACCTCGAAAACTGGTATCCGGTCCAGTCGATCATTCAAAGTGCTCTGAAGCTAACCGGTCTTTACTGGCGCGCACTTCGGAATGCAGAACGCATTGTCGTCAAGCACAACGACATCAGGTTCAAGGGTCTGCCGGCGCTTTTCGATGGTTTCGTCATTCTGCACATTAGCGATATGCATGTGGACATGAATGAGGTTGCGATGCAGCGACTGATCGAGCTCGTCGACGAAATGCGTTACGACCTATGTGTCCTGACTGGCGACTATCGTGGCAAGACTTTTGGACCCTTCGAGGCCGCCTTGGACGGCGTCGGACGCGTGCGAAGTCACCTGAGGGGGCCGATCTATGGGGTGCTGGGAAACCACGATACCATTCAAATGGTTCCAGGGTTGGAAGCCATGGGAATACGGATGCTGCTCAATGAGTGCGAGGTGATCGAGCGCGGTGATCAGCGTATCTTTCTAGCCGGAATCGATGATGCGCACTTCTATAGGGTGGACAACATCGAAAAGGCGGCATTGCAGATACCGGATGGAGAGTTCTCCATATTGTTGTCGCACACACCGGAAATTTACCGCCAGGCCGCACACGCGAATTTCGATCTGATGCTGAGCGGGCATACGCACGGTGGCCAGATCTGTCTGCCTGGATCTATTCCGATTACGCTGGAGTCAGCCTTGCCAAGGCGGATGGGGGCGGGACCTTGGCAGTATAACAATATGATTGGCTACACGTCTGTGGGTGCTGGATCGAGCGTCGTTCCCGTACAACTCAACTGTCCGCCTGAAATCACCCTGCACTGCCTTCGCTGCGGCTAATGGCGGGTTAATATGGTTCGTCGCGCAGGTGGGCGCGGAATAGAAGACGGGACAGAACGAGTTCGCCGACAAAGAAGATCCCGACACCAAGCATTATATCACCGGCCGTCAATGAGAGCACCTCGCGGCATGCCAGCATCGGAAATAGGGATTCAGGGATCTGATCGAGTCCGAGCGCCTGGTTGCTCGGTGGCACGTTGAGGCGGCGCTTCATGAAACTCGAGAACAGATCGCCCCCCATTGCCGCGCTCGCCACTATGGCACCGATCGTCAGGTCCAGACCAATCAGCGGCGCACTTGCGGTGGTGACGAGGATCGAGACCACAATCCCGCGGATAGTTTTCGATGACCCAAACACGGGCCGCCCATCGAAAAACGTAAAGCCGAAATCCAACGGAAAGTTAAGGCGGCGACCCAGAATCTTTTTGGCGACGACCGGAGCGCCATTCGCCAGCGTCAACAGCACCATTATTTGCAGGATTGTTAAGATTTGCATCCACCTAGCCTATCGCAGTCCGCATCGTTCGTCATTCAATTCGATTGCAGGAATCCATCCGCGATGTCCCGCTAATAACTCGCCGATCGTCCGCTCTTTCGATACCGCGCACATCCTTAGGCAAATGCGGCTCCATCCGTAACCACTGCTCATCGCTCAGCCAAAACAGATGCCTGCCCATGTATTTTTTCCACGACCCGAAACATCTTGCTATTGTCTAAGCAACAACGTCGACGAGTTGTGATATAAATATGGGTGTGAATGGCGGAATTTCGCTCAGTCTGCGGAGACCATCATGGGCCTGGCACTACCGGCTGAAAGCGCTTCGCTCTGGAATACGATCCACCGTGAGGCGGTCGCGGTCGCTTCCGATGAACCGGCTTTGGCCGCGTGGATGCACGAGGCGGTCGTTAATCAGAGCAATCTTGCCAGCGCGCTGGCGCAATTGATCGCTGTGGCGGTCAGTGGCAGCCGCGACGAGAAGACCGTAACCCGGCGAATTGCCGAACGGGCCTATCGCGACGATCCCTCTTTGATCGAGATCGCGACCCTCGATCTGAGGGCTCCACTTGACCGTGATCCAGCGTGTCCCGGCCCTCTTCACGTGCTGCTGCATTTCAAGGGCTACATCGCGCTCCAGGCTTACCGCATCTCGCATCGGCTCTGGGAAAGCGGCCGAACTGAATTCGCCCGCGAGCTACACGGCCGCATCACTCAGGCGTTGCATGTCAGCATCCATCCGTCCGTGACTATCGGAAGTGCCCTATTTATCGACCATGGCACCGGTATCACCATCGGTGAAGGCGTGGTCATCGGCGAAGACGTATCGATGCTGCAGGAGGTCACGCTCAGCAGTTCGCCAGAAGGCCAGGCTGGCGCGCCGCGGATCGGCCGTGGCGTGCTGCTATCAGCCGGGGCGACAGTGTTAGGCAACGTTGACATCGGCGACTTTGCCAAGATCGGCGCCGGCTCGCTGGTTCTTGCGTCAGTGCCGTCAGGGTACACTGCAGTCGGCGTGCCGGCACGGCTGGTCGGCCGCGCATCCGACGCGCGGCCCGCGTTAAACATGGATCAGTCTCTGCCGTGATCCCACGGCACGCGACAAAGGCTGTTGTCGCAGTTTCCGATCATCTCAGAAAACTGTGGAGGTTGGTGAAAGCAATCATATTAATGAGCTTGGCGCGATACTTTGGGGGCCTGCCAGTGACCGCGACACCCACCGCAGCTTCAATCGGTTCCAATGCATTTCCCCACACGGCCACAATCGGCGCGCTTGACGTCGTCTACGGCGACATCGGCACCAGTCCGCTCCATGCGCCGAAGGATGAGCGTTTTCGCAAAAACGCTTCAGCTCAAGGGCACGCTCTGGGCATGCTTAAACATGTTTTTCGGATCAACCTCGGCCTTGATCTTCATCAGTCTGGCGAGATTGTCGCCCCAATAGGCTTTGGCATAACCGTCGCCGAGATCGAGATCGCAATAGTTCACATAGCATCCGCCCGAAACAAACGGCCGCATCGACGCATACAGCGTCCGCATCATCGCGATGTTTGCATTGGTGGCGCTCGCACTGTCCCACTGCATGTAATATTGCATCACGTATTTGGTATTTGCGCGGTGCACGAAGGCTGTCGCGTCGGCAGCAACCTTGTTGATCGCTCCGCCATAGGTGTCGCATAGCACGGCAATCTCTCCCGGTGCTTTCACCAGGCCGTCAAGCAGCGTCAAGATCCCCTGCTCGGTCATGGCTTCGGTGACATAGTCGGACTTTGCCTTCATCAAGACAGAATCGGGGTTCGGCTCGCCGCCGTCGAAGATCGTGGCCGCCTGGTGAAATGTTATCGTCTTTGTACTGAGTACACTTGCCGCGCCGGCCAGGCCTTGAAGACGCTTCAGGGGCCGGCTCCCGGCCGATAGCAACCGACCTTTGGAACGCACTCCGCCAACGAACATCTGGGCTAGAGAAGCGGCTCTAAACATCCTTCACCGTGTAGCCGATCGGAAACAGAGACAGGCCGAAGCGTTGATTGACCATGCCCCAGATCCCTTTCGGCGCCATGAGCATGATGAGAATGGCCATGCAGCCGAGGATCATGAGGTAGACGGCGCCCAGGCCGGAGAGGAATTCTCGCAGGATGAAATAGAGAAGCGTGCCGACGATCGGACCTTCGATGGAGCCGATCCCCCCTATCACCACGATGAAGATCACAAACACCGTCCAATCGTTGACGCTGAATGCGGCGTCCGGCGTGATTCTGAGCTTGGTGACGAAAATCAGGGCTCCGATCATGGAGGTGATGGCGGCAACGATGACATACACGACGAGCTTGATCCGACCGATGCGGACGCCGAGGCTCGACGAAGCGACTTCGCTGTCGCGAATGGCGGTAAGGGCAAGCCCTAGCCGCGAGCGAAGCAGCAGGTAAACCAGCGCGACGGTTCCAAGGCAAAGGACGAGCGACGCGAAGTAAACCAGCATCTCGCGTTCGCTTTTGCTGCCCAGACCCTTCATCACCGATATCGGGATGCTCAGGCCCGAACCGCCGCCGACCATGGACATTTGCGCGGCGGAAAGCCGGAAGACTTCGGCGACGACCCAGGTACCGATCGCGAAATAGGGCCCCTTGAGCCTGAACACGAGGAATGCGACCGGAATCGACATCAGAGCCGCTGCGACGCCTGCGATCGGAATGGCGTAGAGCGGACCGATCCCGAGAAAAAGCGCGCAGGAGAACATCGCGTAGCCGCCGAAGCCCACATAGGCATGCTGCCCGATGGAAAGCAGTCCGGCATACCCGGCGAGCAAATTCCACATGCAGGCCAGCGCCAGATAGACCAGGAATTCAGTGATGAGGCGCATACTGGCGGGCGAAGTCCCCCAAGGCGCCAACGTCAGCAGGCCGACAACAAGCACGGCCGCTATGGTTCCGATGCGGCTTGCGCGGGTGGAGCGCACGATCGTCGGCTGCTGCATCAATCGATCCTCGGAAACAAGCCGCGCGGGCGAACAGCCAGGATGATCAGGAATGCGATGTGGCCCGCCAGCAATTGCCAGCCCGGATTGACCTGGGCACCTATCGCTTGCGCGACGCCGAGAATGACGCCGCCGGCGAGCGTTCCCCACAGGTTGCCGAGGCCTCCGATGATCACCGCTTCGAAACCAAAGATCAGGCGCGACGGTCCCATGAACGGATCGAAATTCGCCCGGATCGCCAGAAGCACGCCGGCGATCGCGACGACAGCCTGCGATAGAGCCATGGCCCAGGCGAACACCCGGCGATTGTCGAGCCCCATGATTTTGGCAATCTCGCCGTCATCGGACGTCGCGCGAAATGCGCGGCCTACCGAGGTCCGGTAGAACAGAAACTGCAGGAAGGCGATGATCGCCACAGCCGAAGCAAAGGTCAGCAGCGGCATGTAGCCGACGTCGAGCCCCGGCGCAATGTTGAGGCTACCGACCTCGATCGCGCCCGCGCTCAGCTTCCGGCTGTCGGCGGAGAAGATCTGGAGCAAGCCGTTCTGGATGATGACGGAGAGGCCGAACGTTACAATGAGCGGCGGTAAAATGTCGTCACCGAGAACCCGATTGAGCAACCCGTATTGGATCGCAAAACCCAGCGCGGCCATCACCGGTACGACAAGAAGCAGGCTGAGGAGCGGGTTGATGCCGGTTGCCTGCGTGACAACGAACGACAGATAGGCGGCGGCGATGATGAGATCGCCATGCGCGATGTTGACCAGCCGCATGACCCCGAAAATCAGCGAAAGACCGGCTGCGAACAGCGCATACAACCCGCCGATGAGCACGCCCTGCACGATGATGTTGATCCATTCCATCGTCAGGTTCCGAAATAGGCGGCTGAGATCTGGTCACGGGAAAAGGCTTGGGAGTCACCTTCCAGGGCTATGCGCCCTTCGAGCATGCATATGAGCTTGTCGGAGACACGCATCGCGCGGGCCACATCCTGTTCGACGAGAATCGTGGAGAGCCCTTCTCCGAGAATGCGAGGCAGAAGCTCGTAGATGCCCTTGATGACGATCGGCGCCAGCCCCAGGCTGAGTTCGTCGAGCAGGAGCACATCGGGATTGGACATCAGCGCCCTGCCGATGGCGACCATCTGCTGCTGACCGCCGGACAAAGCGGTCGCGGGGTGGCGACGGCGTTCCTTGAGCGCCGGAAAGACGTCGTAGACCTTTTGCAACGACCACGGCCCGCGCCGCCCGACGTGACCGCCGATCGCTAAATTCTCTTCCACCGACAACGACCGGAACAGGCGTCGTCCTTCCGGCACCATTGCCAGTCCCATTCCAACGATCCGGTTCGGCGAAAACGAATTGATCCTTTCGCCGCCCAGCAGGATGTCACCGCTGCGCGCCGGCACCAGACCACAAATCGCCTTGAAGAGCGTGCTCTTGCCCGCCCCGTTGGCGCCGATAAGCGCCAGCATCTTCCCGCGGTCGAGGTTCATCGAAAAGCCATCGACGGCCTGAGCACTTCCATAGAAGACACTCAGGTTTTCGATCTCGAGGGTTCGATCAGCCATGATCCTCCTCCCCCATATAGATCGCCTGGACCTCGCGGCTCGCCATGACCTCGCCGGGTCCGCCGTCGATCACCTTGCGGCCGAAGTCCATCACGACAAGGCGTCGGGCTACCGATATCAGCGCATGCACGACGTGCTCGATCCAGATGATCGTAACGCCGGTCGCATGAATGTCGCGGATCGCGTCCAGCAGCGAAACGCATTCGCTGTCGGTCAGACCTCCCGCAATTTCGTCCAGAAGCAGTAGTCGCGGATCGGCGGCAAGGGCACGGGCCAATTCGAGGCGCTTGCGTTCCAGCAAGGTCAGCGCGCCCGCTCGGGTATTTGCGCGTGCCCACATGCCGGTCAGTCGCATGACGTCAAGCGCGCGTTTCTCGGCATTTCCGCCGCCCCGTCCAAACGTGGCGCCCACCAGGATGTTTTCGAACACCGTCATCCCGACAAAGGGATGGGGAACCTGAAACGACCGCGATATACCCAAACGACACCGCTGCGACGAATCCAGCGCGGTGACGTCGCGCCCGTCAAAGATAATCCTCCCCGAATCGGGGCTCGCGGTGCCCGTGATCAGGTTGAACAATGTTGTCTTGCCCGCGCCGTTCGGCCCGAGAATCCCGACGATCTCCCCCAGCTCCACCTCCAGCGAAAAGTCCTGGGTGACGGACAAGGCCCCGTACTGCTTGTGCAGATTGTCGAGTGCGAGAATAGGCATGGTCGCGCGGGCAGGAATTCCCTGCCCGCCCTCCTCTGACGAAGTTAAATCAGCCTATCAGTTTCAACTTTCCGCCGACCGGAATAGCCGGATAGGCCTTGTTGTCGGTGATCACAAGGTCGGGCTTGCCGTTGCTCAATTGCCATTGCCCGGCGACCAGCGGCGTGCGCTTGACGTTCTTGAACGGGCCCTTGCCTTTCCAGTTCACGCTGCCGACGACCGTGTTCAGGTCGGTCGCCTTCAAGGCCGCCAGCACGGCCTTGTGATCGTCCAGCGCGTCGGCGCGTTTGATAATGTCCGCGGACAGCTCGAACAGCGCGTGGATGAAGCCGATCGGCTGGGTCCAGCCGCGCCCGGTCGCCGCTGTATACGCATCCGCGAGTTGCTTGGCGGACTGGCCGGTAAGGCTGGAAGTGAATGGGTGGCTTGGCGTCCACCAGATTTCCGTCGTCAGTCCGTCGCCGCGCGCGCCAAGGCTTGCGATGACTGACGGGAATAACAGAGCCTTGCCGATCGTGACGACCCTGGGCTTGAACTGCTGCTGCGCCGCCTGGCTCCAGAAGGTCGCGAAATCCGGCGGGATCATGTTGCCGGTCGTAATTTCGCAGCCCGCCGCCTTGAAAGCGGCGATCTGGGATGAGAAGTCATTGTTCATGACCTGATAGCGGCCGGGATCGACCAGCTTGTAGCCGGCGTCAGCGAGCGGCTTCGGAAACCCGAGCTTGGGATCACCCCACGCATTGCCGTCGGCATCGTTCGGAAACAGTCCGCCGATCGTCTTGCCGACGCCTGAGCCATTCCAGAGGTTGATGTAATTCTCGGTAACGTCCTCAAGTCCCCAGAAGAAATGGTAAGTGTAGTTGAAGCCCGTGGCCGGGTCGCCGTTGCGGCCGAAGAAATAGGGCTGCCACGGGCAGACGGTGGTGATGCACGGCGTCTCGCTCAATTCGCACTGGTCGGCCACCGGATTGGTCGTATCCGGCGCAGACGAGGCTACGACCAGATCGACCTTGTTACGCTCGATGAGTTCGACCGTGACTTCCGAGGCCCGGTTCGAGTTGGATTGCGAATCCTTCACGATCACTTCGACGTTGACCGGCTTGCCATGGTTCTTGATGCCCGCGAATGCCGCCTTTGCTTTCTCGACGATAAAGGCGTCGGCTTCGCCAAAGCCTGCCAGCGGGCCCGTCTGCGGCGACACATAACCAATTTTGAATGTGGCCGACTGGGCCGAGGCGCGGCTCACCTTCAAGATGGCGGGTAACGCGATCAGGGCCGAGCCGCCCTTGAGCAGATTGCGACGGTTGACGTGTTTCGAAATACCCATTTCTTCCTCCTCTGTGACTGTCTTCGACAGTCGTTTCTTCTGGATTCACACGCGGCTGCGCCTATAACGCTCAGCCGTGATCGAGCAAAATGCGACTCTTCGATAACAACAGCTTCAGTTCCTCTTCAGCCTGGACGCGTCTCGATACCTTCAGGTGTCATCACGAAATCGAACGGTGCGCGCCAGATCGTCTTTCCGTCACTCACATGCTCGAATGGCGCAATCAGCGTATTCTTCACGCCGAAAACCGTATCGGAGTCGATGTAGCGATCGTCGCCAACGAAGATGTGCGTGACCAGCTTCTGAAAGCGCGGCGCGGTCACCATGAAATGCATGTGCGCCGGACGATACGGATGGCGTCCGAGCCTCTCCAGCATCTGGCCAACCGGGCCGTCCGCCGGGATTGGATAGGACACCGGTTTGATACCGATGAAGCTGTATTTGCCGTCTTTGCCGGTGACGAATATGCCGCGGTTGTTCCATTTCGGCTGAACCCCTGGCTGTTGGACATCATAGAAACCGTCAGCATTGTCGGACCAGACGTCAATTCTGGCGCCTTCGACCGGCTCTCCATGAATGTCGATAACTCTTCCGTCGAACAGACAGCTCTCGCCCTTCCCGTCCAGCGAAATGCAGTCACCCATCTGCCGCTCGGGCGCACCTGCGACGTGGAACGGACCGAAGACCGTATTCTCTGTGGCGCCGGGCGGCCTGCGGTTGTTGATCGAATCTACCGAGCATCGAAAAGCCGAGCACGTCGCTCAGCAGAATGAACTCCTGTCGTTCGGCACTGCAGATATGTCCGGTCCTTGTCAGGAAATCGATCGCCACATCCCATTCATGCTGTGTCAACTCGACATCCTTGGCGAATGCATGCAGATGCCCGACCAGCGAGGCCATGACCTTCTTGAGCCGTGGATTGATGTCGTCGCCCATTCGGGCGTTGACGATTTCGACAGAGCCTTCCTCTGTAAAATGCTGGGTCATGCCTTTCCTCCACTGCACCGAATTAGCGCCCCGCGCCCTCACCAGCGCTTCAAATCCTATCGTGGCCTCGATCCACGCCATGCCTCTTGCAGCAACGCGCGGACGCCGTCGCGTTCGACCGGCCGCGGATTCCAATAGGGATTCTTGACGGCGATGTCCGCCGCTCTATCCAGCGCGGATTCGGATAGGCCCAAATCCTTCAAGGCCTGCGGCGCGCCTAAAGCTTTCGCGAAGTCGTAGAGGCCCGACCCGAGATCGCCCCCGAACAGGGCGGCTGCCGGCAGCAACGCATCAGCAGCGGCCTCGTCGTTATATGCGGCGGTGTGCGGGATCAGAATTGCATGCGTTTCGGCATGAGGTAGATCGAACGAACCGCCGAGCGTGTGACATAACTTGTGATGCAGCGACATGCCGACGGCGCCGAGCACCGTGCCACAGAGCCATGATCCGTAGAGCGCGCCACTTCGCGCGCCGATGTCGTTCGGCGTTCGGACAATTCTTGGCAATGCGTCGCGAAGCGCCCGAATTCCCTCGACCGCCATGAGGGACGTGACGGGATTGCGATCCCTCGCATAGAGCCCTTCGACTGCATGCGCGATCGCGTTCAATCCGCTGGTCACGCTCAGCGCCACCGGCAGGCTCAATGTTAGTTGCGGATCGTAGATCACGACCTCCGGCAGGACTGAAGCGTCGCGCACCGTCGTCTTGAGGCCGTTTTCGGTCTGCCCAAGAATGGGCGTGACTTCAGAACCGGCGTAAGTCGTCGCGACGACGATCTGAGTTGCGCCATTGCGATAGGCGATCGCCTTTCCCAGACCAATGGTCGATCCTCCGCCCAGCGAGACAACTGAGTCGGCGCCGGCGCTCTTATAGGCGGCCAAAGCTTGCAGCGTGACCTCGACCGGCGTGTGCATGGCGGCGCCCGCGAACACACCTGCGGCCAGGTCGCCGAGCGATGCCGCCAGTCTCTCGGCACCGGCTTTTTGGAATGGCGTCGAAAGGACGAGCGCGCGGCTGGCGCCTGCGGCCTTCAGTTCCTCTGCAACTTGGGACACTGTGCCGACGCCAAAGACGATGCGTGCGGGGTTGGCGTTGTAGACGAAGGCTCTGTCTGCGTCTGTGCCGCGCTCAAAGGTACTCACGGTTTCCATCCCCCAAAGCTGCGAACACCTTGCGCAACTGACGGAAACGGCGGCCGCCGTAGAGAAGCGTGTCCCTTCCCCTGCGTTCGGCCGTTGCCACCACATCGCCGAACACGACGCGATGGGTCGACTGATCGCATGTTTCGCCGAGCATGCAGTCGAATACGGCCGCAGCGCCCACCAGCACGGGCGATCCGGTCTTCAACGTGGTCCATTCGCCGGTCTCGAATCGGTCGGCAGCGTTTCCGCCCATGCCGGCAAAGACCATGGCGATTTTGTCCTGTTCTTCCGCTAGCACATTCACGCAGAAGCGGCCGGCAGCGAGAATCTTGTCGAGCGTCAGGCCGGACTTGTTGATGCAGACCAGGAGCCGCGGCGGCTCTGCGCTGACCGAGGACACGGCGGTCGCGGTCAGGCCGAACCGTTCGCCGGCGAGCGCGGTGGTGATCACGCAAACCGAAGACACATGCCGCGCGATCGCATCGATGTAATCCGCCGCCGGAACCAGCGGCGGCCTCGACGTTTCTGTTACTGCGGGCATGACGTTCCACTCAAATGACGCCGGTTCCGGGGTCCACGCCCAACAGGACGCGCCCGTAGATTTCGGCTCCCGCGTCGTAGAGAAGGAAGCCGTGCATATTGGCGGCCTGAATGTTGCGCGCGGCGAGTTGGATCGGACTCTTGAGCGAAAGCCCGGCGGCGCCCCCGATGGTGTAGAGATTATTCACCGCGTCGCGGCACAGCCGCGGGACCATCGTAATGTCCATCCGAATGCGGCCGCGCATTTCCATCGGCATTTTCTCGCCGCGCCGCGCATAGTCGTCGACGTCGTCGGCAGCGCGGTAGAAGATCAGTTCCGCCGCATGGATCATCGAGGCCGCCTCGCCGACAGTCTTTTGCAGCGCCGACCATTCGTGCGAAATGTGCTCGGTATAGAGCACCTTTTTTCCTGGCACGACCTTGAGGAATTCCTCCAGCGCCGATTTTGCCGCGCCGATCGTGGAAGTCGCGATGAACATGCCCAAAGCAGGCCCGCCCTGGCACTTGTAGATCGCGGGCGTATCGCTCCGTGCGAATACAGGCGTCTGGTTCTCAAGAATGGCGGGCAGCGACACGAAGCGATGCGCCGGCACCGCGACGTTCACGCATTTGACCGAATTGGACCCTGTTCCCTGCAGACCCGCAACATACCAGTCGTCGATGGCGACGACGTCGCTCACCGGCACCAGCAGATCGCCTTCGTCGAGCTTATTGTCGCTTTCGTCGAAAACTTCCGCGCCCAGCAGCAGCCAGTCCGAAGCCGCGTTGCCCGAAGCAAACGGCCAGAAACCGGAAAGGACATAGCCGCCGTCCGACTTCCTGACCGCCTTGCCGCGCGGTCCGATCACGGCCGCAACAGCCTGGTATGGGCTTGTCGTATAGACTTCTTCCTGAGCCTTCTCGCTCATGTGCCCGATGATGTAGTCGTGCGCGTGATAGACGCCGAGCACCCATGCGGTCGCCTGACAGCCTTGAGCAACAGTCGAAACGGCATCGACATGGGCGCGCATGGACAATTCCCGCCCGCCCCATTTTTTCGCGCGAAAGATTCCCAGTAGGCCGCTGTCCGCCAGAAGCTTGATGTTTTCCGGCGGGACCCTTCGATCCCGGTCGGTCTGCATGGCGCGTTGGCGCAGTTCCGGAATCAGACTCGCAGCGATCGCCTTCACGTCGGATTCGGCGATGGTCGTGGGTGCATGCGCGTTCATGCTGGCTCCTCCCGAATTATGTTCTTAGATGAACTATATTCTATTCAGAATATTAGTCAATATCGAAGATAATTCAGTTATGAGGGTTGAACCCAATTGAGAAAGAAATCACCTTCGATTCGAGATCGAGACGGATTCGAAGTTGAACCAGAGGGATAGGCGACAATGACAGCTGTTCCAGCGACAAAGTCCGGGCGCGTCGCACGCCGCCGTCAGCAAAATCTCGAGGCGCTGATCGCGGCGGGGCAAGAGGTAATGGCAGAGAAGGGAATCGACGCCGCGACCATGCAGGAAATCGCCGACCGCGCAGATGTTGGGGCCGGAACGGTCTACAGCTATTTCAAATCAAAAGAGGAACTTGCAATCGCCGTCCTCGAACGGTTGATGTATTCGCTCGCCCTCAAGATCGAGAAGGTCACCAACACTTTCGACGACCCCGCCCAAGTCTACGCATTTGGAATCCGCACGGTCATCGACACGGCGACCGGCGACGTCCGCTGGCGGCAGCTCCTGAACCGCTCGGAAGTCATCGCCGACGCGATGTTCCGGCAGATGGGTCCATTCGCGATCCGCGACATGGAAAACGCCACCAAGGCAGGTCGGTTCAAAGTGGACAATGCACCCCTCACATGGAAGATGGCGAGCTACGCCATTGTCGGCGTAGCCTTGGCGGTCACCAACAATACCCTGTCGGAGACCGTGATCGACGAAACAGTGGTTCGGCTATTGTGCATGACCGGCATCGGCAGAGAAGAGGCGATCGATCTGGCCTCCCGGCATCGTCCCTCGCTGCCGCAAGACTGATCCTGTTAGACGTGGACCCAGACGCGCTATAAAGGCCGGGTCTTCGTCCCGGCCTTTTGTTTGAGCTTTTTCGCAAAAACGCTTCAGCTCAAGGGCACGCTCTGGGCATGCTTGAACATGTTTTTCGGATCAACCTCGGCCTTGATCTTCATCAGTCTGGCGAGATTGTCGCCCCAATAGGCTTTGGCATAACCGTCGCCGAGATCGAGATCGCAATAGTTCACATAGCATCCGCCCGAAACAAACGGCCGCATCGACGTATACAGCGTCCGCATCATCGCGATGTTTGCATTGGTGGCGCCCGCGCTGTCCCACTGCATGTAATATTGCATCACGTATTTGGTATTTGCGCGGTGCACGAAGGCTGTCGCGTCGGCAGCAACCTTGTTGATCGCTCCGCCATAGGTGTCGCATAGCACGGCAATCTCTCCCGGTGCTTTCACCAGGCCGTCAAGCAGCGTCAAGATCCCCTGCTCGGTCATGGCTTCGGTGACATAGTCGGACTTTGCCTTCATCAAGACAGAATCGGGGTTCGGCTCGCCGCCGTCGAAGATCGTGGCCGCCTGGTGAAATGTCATGGTCTTTGTACTGAGTACACTTGCCGCGCCGGCCAGGCCTTGAAGACGCTTCAGTTCGACCTTCAAGCTGCTTTCGGATTGCACCGACAGTCCGGCCATATGCACCTGGATCAATCCCCCCTTCGCTTTCGTCAGATGAAGCGTGCCGGTGATCGACGAAGGCAGATTTTCGAGCCATTGCTGCCATGCCTGCACGATCTTGACCGCTTGCGTGACCGGCTTGGTCCACGTGATCGCAAATTTGGCAACCATGGTGACCGAGCTGGTTCGGAAATTGAAATTCGTGACCACGCCAAAACTTCCGTTGCCGCCGCCGCGCAGCGCCCAAAACAGGTCCGGATTTTCCTGTTCGCTCGCAATCAGGATCTTTCCCGACGCATCGACCACCTCCATCGACAAGATGCTGTCGCATGCGAGGCCAAAGGGGCGCCCAAGCAACCCAAAGCCGCCGCCCAGCGAGTGGCCCGCGACCCCTACCGGGAAGCAGCTGCCGGCTGGAATCGCCAGATGGCTTGATGCCAGCGCGTCATAAACCGATCCCAGCGACGAACCGGAGCCGATCGCCACGGACTTCTTGTCGCCTGCGAGCTTGATCCCCTTCATCCCGCGAACATCGATGACAAGATCGGGACTCTGCGAAAACCCCTCATAGGAGTGACCGCCCGAGCGGATGGCAAAACCAAGTCCGTTGTTCAGAGCCCAAAGGATCGTCGTGCTGACCGCCGCGGCACTCCCCGCAACGACACGCACCCGCGGCGTGAGCTGGGTTCGCTTGCTGAAGGAAATGTCATATTGACGGGAGGTTCTGGTGACGGGAATCAAGACCATATCTTTTTTGGGATCCAGCGCCGCCTTCAACGCGGCGATCGGCAAGCCGGTGTCGGCTTCGGCCCGACGAACAGCAAGCAGCGAACCTCCGACCATGACTTGCGCCGACAGACCGCCCGAGATCTTCAAAAATTCACGTCTCTTCATGTCGTCTCCCTCCGGGCTACTCGCATTGAAGCAACGGCTGAAAAAACCGCGGCTGATGAAAGTTCGCCGCTTTGGCCCTGGGCAGGAATGAACTCCAATAGCTGCGCGGCGCCCGTTCCAGAATGGAATAGAAATTCCCCCGGATTTTCCTGACATCGCCGTCCCAACCCAGAGGTTTTAGGGGAATCTTCAATTCCGCGGTCCAGCCGTGCGGTAAAATCGTTGCTGAAGACATCAGGCCCAGATCGACACCCTCCTGATGCCGGGTGCGGCTGACGATCCTCACCTGCAAAGTCTGGTTGAACGGCGATACGTCAAATTCAAAATACGGAAATCCGGATTCCGAAAACGTCACGAACAATTCCACGACGTCAAACATGTAGGGGTACTGCCTGGGACCGAGAACCTCTACGGCGTTCAGCGGCGCCGTCACCGAATAACTCACGGTCAACGTATCGTCCGCAAGCAGGGCTTTCACCTGAACGGGTTTCTTGAGAACCGACTTCGCCGGCGTCACCAATGACAGGTCGCAGGCCGATGCCCCCGGAGAGGTCAATAACATCGCAATAACAACGAGAAACTTCATGACGCATGAAGCCTGGATAAAGCGATGATGGCGCCGCGGAACTTGCTATCGCCTGAAACCGGCCGGCGGGGTCCGTTTCGGAATTGAGCGCAGTCTAGCCTATCGACGGCTCAACCACATGAACGAACAGCGAAACTCCTTATCGCTACTCGCCGTTGCCGCCATTGCCGTTCTCGGTGTCCTCGCCGATATGCTCGACGGACACCACATGCTCGTCTTCGGCGGTGTCGAACACGATGACGCCCTGGGTCGAGCGACCCGCGATCCGGATGCCCTCGACCGGGCAGCGGATCAACTGACCCTTGTCGGTCACCAGCATGATCTGGTCGGAGTCTTCGACCGGGAATGAGGCTACCAGCTTGCCGTTGCGATCGTTCACCGACATCGCGACGATGCCCTTGCCGCCGCGGCCGGTGGTCCGGTACTCGAACGACGACGAGCGCTTGCCATAGCCGTTTTCGCTGATCGTGAGCACGAACTGCTCGCTGGCCGACATCGCGACATAGCGCTGCTCGCCAAGCTCGATGGCGCCGGAGGCGTCCTCGTTGTCGGTGCCGGTCTCCTCCTCGGCGCCGCCGCGCCGCACCGCATTGGCCCGGCGCAGATAGGCGGCGCGCTCTTCGGCATCGGCATCCATGTGGCGCAGGATGGTCAGCGAGATCAGCTTGTCGTTGTCGGGCAGCGCGATGCCGCGCACGCCCATCGAGGTGCGGCCCGTGAAACACCCGCACGTCGGTGACCGGGAAGCGGATGCACTGACCGCCGGCGGCGGTCAGCAACACGTCGTCGCGCTCGGTGCAGATCTGCACGTCGACAATCGCCTCGTCATCCTCAAGCTTCATCGCGATAATGCCGGAACGCCGGACATCGACGAAGTCAGACAGCTTGTTGCGGCGGACATTGCCGCCGGTGGTCGCAAACATCACGTCGAGATTGCCCCACGAGGATTCATCCTCCGGCAGCGGCATGATCGTGGTGATGCGCTCGCCCTGCTCCAGCGGCAGGATATTGATCAACGCCTTGCCGCGGCCGTTCGGCGGCGCCACCGGCAGCCGCCAGACCTTTTCCTTGTAGACCTGGCCGCGCGACGAGAAGAACAGCACCGGCGTATGCGTCGAGGCCACGAACAGGCGGCTGACGAAATCCTCGTCGCGGGTCTGCATGCCCGAGCGGCCCTTGCCGCCGCGGCGCTGCGCCCGATAGGTCGACAGCGGCACGCGCTTGACGTAGCCGGCATGCGAGACCGTGACCACCATGTCCTCGCGCTGGATCAGGTCCTCGTCCTCGACTTCATCTTCATGCTCGATGATGACCGTCCTTCGTGGTGTCGCGAATTCCGACTTCACGGCAAGCAGCTCTTCCTTGACGATCGTCTGCACGCGGGCGCGGGAACGCAGGATGTCGAGGTAATCGGCGATTTCGACCGCCAACTGGTCGAGTTCCTCGCCAATTTCCTCACGGCCGAGTGCCGTCAGACGTGCCAGACGCAGATCGAGAATGGCCTTCGCCTGCTCGAACGACAGCCGCGCGGTGCCGTCGTCGGCCAGGCGATGCCGCGGATCGTCGATCAGCGTGATCATGGCGGCGACGTCCTTGGCCGGCCAGTCGCGCGACATCAGGGTTTCGCGCGCGGTATTGGGATCGGGCGAGGTCCGGATCACGCGGATGATCTCGTCGATATTCGCCACCGCGATCGCAAGACCGACCAGGATATGGGCGCGGTCGCGGGCCTTGTTGAGCAGGAATTTGGTGCGGCGGGTGATCACCTGTTCGCGGAAGGCGATGAACAGCGTCAGCAGATCCTTCAGGTTCATCACCTGCGGCCGGCCCGAATCGAGTGCCAGCATATTGGCGGCAAAATTCGTTTGCAGCGGCGTGAAGCGGTAGAGCTGATTCAACACCACTTCCGCCATGGTATCGCGCTTTACTTCGATAACAACACGGTAGCCATCGCGGTCGGATTCATCGCGCAGCGCCGCAATGCCCTCGATCTTCTTGTCGCGACTCCATTCGGAGATGCGCTCGACCATGGTGGCCTTGTTCACCTGGTAGGGAATTTCCGAGATGATGATGACTTCGCGGTCCTTGCCGAAGGTATCGATCCTCACCTTGCCGCGCATCACGATCGAGCCGCGGCCGAGATGATAGGCCGCGCGGATGCCCTGTCGTCCAAGGATGATGCCGCCGGTCGGAAAATCCGGTCCCGGAATGATATTGATGAGCTCGTCGATGGTCAGTGCGGGATTGTCGATCAGCGCCATGCAGGCGTCGACGACTTCGCCGAGATTGTGCGGCGGAATGTTGGTCGCCATGCCGACGGCGATGCCGCCGGCGCCATTTACCAGCAGGTTCGGGAATTTCGCCGGTAGAACCCTCGGCTCGGTCTCGGAACCGTCGTAGTTGGCCTGGAAATCGACGGTGTCCTTGTCGATATCGCCGAGAACCGCGAGAGCCGACTTGGTCAGACGCGCTTCGGTATATCGATAGGCCGCCGGAGGATCGCCATCGACCGAGCCGAAATTGCCCTGCCCGTCGATCAGCGGCAGGCGCATGGAGAATTCCTGCGCCATCCGGACCATTGCATCGTAGATCGACTGGTCGCCGTGCGGATGATATTTACCGATCACGTCACCGACGACGCGCGCGGATTTGACGTACTTCTTGTCCGGCGTATGCCCCTGTTCGTACATCGAATAGAGAATGCGGCGGTGCACCGGCTTCAAACCGTCGCGCGCATCGGGCAACGCACGCGCCACGATCACGCTCATGGCGTAATCGAGGTAGGAGCGTTTCATCTCGTCGAGGATGGATACGGGACGAATATCGGAAGGCCCCGGCGGCTCTCCGGGCTTCATATCTTCAGGGTCAGACAAAGGGAAATCCGGTCAGTTTTGGCTTAGAATCATATAGCGTATCGGGGCCCTTCAAACCACCCCTAAACGATTCCCGCCAGCGCTTTTTCCCTTCGTTTTTCCAGAGACTTACGCGGCTGACGGGCGTCTTCGCTACGGCCATCGAACCGGCTATCGGAACGGCGTCGGCCAACGCCGTTTTCGCACCCAAAACAGGCCTGCCCGGACAGCGTTCTGCAAGAGGCTCCTCAAGGACCAAATACGACCGCGTGCATGATCCGTCCCGGCAGCAGCGTGAACAGTCCGGCGATGACCAGCGCGCCGGTGAAAAGCAGGATCATGATGCGGCGGTGGTCGGCGACCTCGTGACGATGCGCCCTCCATACGCCGAGCGGAAGCGTGACCAGCGTGAAGATCGACAGCAGATGGATCGGGCTCCAGGGTCCGATCAGCCGGATCTGGTGGATCCAGAACGAGCTGACCGCCACGGTCGCCATCAGGGCCACCCAGATCCACCCCAGGCTGCGATGGGGCAACGTGCCCTTGGGCGCGGCGAACTGGACAATGCCCAGCACGAAGGCGGTCATCGCCGCGAAGGCATGAATGGGGATTTGCGGAACCGCATCGAGCAACGGCGCCAGACTCACGGCGAACTCCCTGATGTCGATCGGCAATCGAAGCCGGAGTTTATGTGCCGATGCCGCTTGATCGTTTCATTTGAAATTAATACGGCTGCACAATGTATTATGTGACATTTCGAGAGCTAAGGTTCAGCCTTGGCTTTGGCGCTTAAGTTACCTGCTCGGAAACCGCGCGCTCACGCCCGAACGCGGACAACGCGACACAGGGTCGCCGCATCATCCGCCGTTTAATTGCGCCGTTGACTTGCGCTGCTGATTCGCGCTGCTGGTTTGCCTGCTCTCCTTGCCGCTGCTCAGAACGGGATATCGTCGTCCATGTCGCTGTTGCGGGCGCCGGCCGCCACCGCGCGGCGCGGCGGGGCGCTGGACGGACCGCTGGACCCGAAATCGCCGCCTGCATCATCGGATCCGAAATTGCCGCCGCCGCCACCGGCGCGACCGTCGAGCATGGTCAGCGTCGAGTTGAAGTTCTGCAGCACCACTTCGGTCGAATATTTTTCGACGCCGCTCTGGTCGGTCCATTTCCGGGTCTGCAACTGACCTTCAATGTAAACCTTGGCGCCCTTCTTCAGATACTGCTCGGCAATCTTGCACAGGCCTTCGCTGAAGATCACCACCCGATGCCATTCGGTCTTTTCCTTGCGCTCACCGGTCGCCTTGTCGCGCCAGGTATCTGATGTCGCGATCCGCAGATTGACAATCGGCCGCCCATCCTGAGTGCGCTTGATTTCCGGATCGGCCCCGAGATTGCCAATCAGAATGACCTTGTTCACGCTTCCCGCCATCGCCGCTCTCCACTCCTAGAATTCACTGCAAATTACTGGCCGTGAGACCACCTTGAATCGACCCTATACGCTCACCGATCCGGGGAGCCCGACGATCCCCGGGTTATCCACATATAGCATTCCCACGCGCCGTGTTCCAGTTTTGTTCTCGAAGTCATCTCAGCACCGCCTGAGAGCCACGCATGAACCCCGCTTTGGACGGGCGCCAAGGTCTTAAATGCCGCCATTTGGTCGGCCGGCAGGGATCGGTGACAAGAGTTCCATCCGTCTCGAAAAACCCCCTTGTAAATCATCAACTTCGGAACCCCTCCAGCGAATGCATTCGACGCCCAGGTGTTGCATTTGAGAGACGGCATTTCCGTCTCAATCCGGTATATTGGTGACAGGAATTTGATCGCCGTTGGCGGTCGGGCCTCGATGATGAGCGCTAGGGGACTTGTCGCTCGGGACAAAACGAACTCGGGACAAACAAAAAGGCAGCTGAAGAACAGCTGGAGAGAAATACGATGAAGAGGTTTTCGCTGGGTAGATTGGGTCTCATTGCGGTGGCCATGAGCGCAATTGGCGTGTGCGCTCCTGCGTTCGCCGGCGACTTTCCCGCTCCGACCTACTCCAGGGCGCCAATGTACGTTGCGCCGATTTACGACTGGAGCGGCCCCTACATCGGTGCCAACGGCGGCTGGGGATCGAGCCGCGCATGCTGGGACTTTACCACGCCGGGTGGCAACTTTGTTGCTTCGGAAGGTTGCCACAACGCAAACGGCGGCACCGCCGGTGGGCAGCTCGGCTATCGCTGGCAGAGCAACGCCATCGTGTTCGGCATCGAAGGCCAGGGCAACTGGGCTGGCTTCAAGGGATCGAACAACAGTAATTTCTTCCTGGGCTCCACCAACCAATCCAGTGTCAACGCACTGGGCCTGCTCACCGGCCAGATCGGCTATGCTTGGGACAACGTCTTGCTCTACGTCAAGGGCGGCGCTGCCGCGACCGACAACAACTACAAATTCTTCAACACCGTGGGTGGCGCGCTCGCCGGCTCGACCGGCGATCAAACCCGCGTGGGCGGCGTGGTCGGCGCCGGTCTCGAATACGGTTTCGCGGCGAACTGGTCGGCAGCGCTCGAATACGATCATCTGTTCATGGGAACGAAGGCGGTGTCGTTCACGGATCCAACCGGCGCGCCCGTCGGAAACGACAACATTCGCCAGGATGTCGATCTGGTCACCGTTCACGTCAACTACCGCTGGGGTGGCCCGGCGATCTCGAAGTATTGATGTCCGCCTGAGCTGAGCTTTCGCAATACTGGATTCGAAAGAGGCCGGCCGTTGCGCCGGCCTTTTTGTTTGCGCTATTTGCCTGCGCCGTTCTCGACCAGTGCCATCTGCCGCCACTTCACGGGCGCTGCAACCCTCATCGCAACAATCCGTTGATGGATTGAACGGGACACTGGAAATCCGTGACCGTTCTTCCTATGTTCCGAGCTCAGCCCCTGGCGTCGGCTCTCCCGCAATTTGCGGAAGAAGCGCGCCCCAATGCGGCGCGATCAACGTGCTGGGAATGCCGACATGGATGAAGTGATCAGGGCCAAGCGCCAACAGACCACAGGCTCCGGAACGCGCGCGATCACCATTCGCGGCGCGCGCGAGCACAATCTCAAGAATATCGATCTGGAAATTCCGCGCGACCGGCTGGTGGTGTTTACGGGATTGTCGGGCTCCGGAAAATCATCGCTCGCCTTCGATACCATCTATGCCGAGGGACAGCGCCGCTACGTCGAGTCGCTGTCGGCCTATGCGCGCCAGTTCCTGGAGATGATGCAGAAGCCGGATGTCGACCAGATCGACGGGCTGTCGCCGGCGATTTCCATCGAGCAGAAGACCACCTCGCGGAATCCGCGCTCGACCGTCGGCACCGTCACCGAGATCTACGATTACATGCGGCTGTTGTGGGCGCGGGTCGGCGTGCCCTACTCGCCCGCCACGGGTCTTCCGATCGAGAGCCAGATCGTCTCGCAGATGGTCGATCGCGTGCTGGCGCTGCCGGAAGGCACGCGGCTCTATCTGCTGGCGCCGGTGGTGCGCGGACGCAAGGGCGAATACCGCAAGGAGCTCGCCGAATATCTCAAAAAGGGATTCCAGCGGGTCAAGATCGACGGCACGTTTTACGAATTGGCGGAAGCACCCGTGCTCGACAAGAAATTTCCGCACGACATCGACGTGGTGGTGGACCGCATCGTGGTTCGATCAGACATCGGGCAGCGGCTGGCGGAAAGTTTCGAGACCGCGCTGAAGCTCGCCGAGGGCCTGGCCGTGATCGAATATGCCGATGCGCCTGCCGTGGGCCGACGACAAGAAGTCTGACAAAAAGACTGCAAAAATCCACGACAAGAGCGGGCCGGAACGGATTCTGTTCTCGGAAAAATTCGCCTGCCCGGTCTCCGGCTTCACCATTCCGGAAATCGAGCCGAGGTTGTTCTCCTTCAACAATCCCTACGGCGCCTGCCCGGCCTGCGGCGGGCTCGGCGTCGAGCAGCATATCGACGAGGATCTCGTTATTCCCGACAAGGAAATGAGCCTGCGCAAGGGCGCGATCGCGCCGTGGGCCAAATCGTCCTCACCCTATTACATCCAGACCCTGACCGCGCTCGGCAAGTTCTACAAGTTCACGCTCGACACCAAATGGAAGGACCTGCCGAAGAAGACGAGAGACGCCATCCTGCACGGCTCCGGCGAGGACGAGATCAAGTTCTCCTATGAAGACGGCGTGCGCTCCTACGATACCAAGAAGCCGTTCGAAGGCGTCATCACCAATCTCAACCGCCGCTATCGCGAGACCGACAGCGAATGGGCGCGCGAGGAACTCGGCAAGTATTTCTCCGACGTTCCCTGCGAAGCCTGCCACGGCTATCGCCTCAAGCCGGAGGCGCTGTGCGTCAAGATCGGCGGCAAGCATATCGGCGAGATCTCGGAGCTTTCCGTGCGCCGCGCCGGCGAATGGTTCGAGACCGTGCCGAAGGCGCTCAACACGCAGCAGAACGAGATCGCAGCAAGGGTGCTGAAGGAGATCCGCGAGCGGCTGTCGTTCCTGCTCGATGTCGGCCTGAACTACCTGACCCTGGCGCGCGCATCGGGCACCCTCTCCGGCGGCGAAAGCCAGCGCATCCGCCTCGCCTCGCAGATCGGCTCGGGCCTGACCGGCGTGCTCTATGTGCTGGACGAGCCCTCGATCGGCCTGCACCAGCGCGACAATGCGCGGCTGCTGGAAACGCTGAAGCGGCTGCGCGACCTCGGCAACACCGTGATCGTGGTCGAGCACGACGAGGATGCCATTCGCCTCGCCGATCATGTGGTCGATGTCGGCCCCGGCGCCGGCATGCATGGTGGCCATATCGTCGCCCAGGGCACGCCATCCGACATCATGAACAATCCGAATTCGCTGACCGGCAAATATCTCACCGGCGAATTGTCGGTCGATATTCCCGAGCGCAAGCCGCCGAACCATCGCCGCACCATCAAGGTGATCAACGCCCGCGGCAACAATCTGAAAAACGTCTCGGCGGAAATTCCGCTGGGGCTGTTCACCTGCGTCACCGGGGTTTCCGGCGGCGGCAAGTCGACGCTGCTGATCGACACGCTCTACAAGGCGATCGCGCGCAAGCTCAACAACGCCAGCGAGGGCGCCGCCCCGCACGACCGCATCGAAGGGCTCGAGCATATCGACAAGATCATCGACATCGACCAGTCGCCGATCGGCCGCACCCCGCGCTCGAATCCGGCGACGTATACCGGCGCCTTCACGCCGATCCGCGAATGGTTCGCCGGCCTGCCCGAAGCCAAGGCGCGCGGCTACGAGCCCGGCCGATTTTCCTTCAACGTCAAGGGCGGCCGCTGCGAGGCCTGCCAGGGCGACGGCGTCATCAAGATCGAGATGCACTTTCTCCCCGACGTCTACGTCACCTGCGATGTCTGCAAGGGCAAGCGCTACAACCGCGAAACGCTGGAAGTGCTGTTCAAGGGCAAGTCGATCGCCGACGTGCTCGACATGACGGTCGAGGAAGCCGCCGAGTTCTTCAAGGCGGTGCCGCGGGTGCGCGAAACGTTTAAGACGCTGCACCGCGTCGGGCTCGATTACATCCATGTCGGCCAGCAAGCCACGACCTTGTCGGGTGGCGAAGCCCAGCGCGTCAAATTGGCAAAAGAATTGAGCAAGCGCGCCACGGGCCGCACGCTCTACATCCTGGACGAGCCCACCACTGGCCTGCATTTCCACGACGTCAAGAAGCTGCTGGAAGTGCTGCACGAACTGGTTTCGCAGGGCAACACGGTGGTGGTGATCGAGCACAATCTCGAGGTGATAAAAACCGCGGACTGGGTGATCGACCTCGGCCCCGAAGGCGGCGACGGCGGCGGCGAAATCGTCGCCTGGGGTCCGCCGGAGGACATCGTCAAGGCGCCGCGGAGTTACACGGGCAAGTTTCTGGCGCCAGTGCTGGCGAAGATGGGGAAGCCGAGGAAAAGCGGAGCGAGCGAGGCGGCGGAGTGATGAGCGCGTGCCCCCCTGAACTCGGAACTGTCGACGGATGTCCGCTTTGGTGCTCATTCCGGACTTGAGTCGGCCATTGCGGCGCTTCCGAAATATGCCAAACGCGGAAGTGGCTCTATTTATCGACCAGCGCGTAGCTGCTGGTATTTCCAATCTCGTTTCAACCCGCCGCCTTATCGACCTTCCGCTCCAAGCTGGCGAAGAAAGCTGCGGTAATCAGTCCGCACCCACTCTTCGAGAAGACGACCTTTATCGTCAAACCGGAAGATGTTTGACAAATCCCAAATTACCCGTTCGCCGTTCGGAGGCAGAGAGCCGGCGGGTGAATTTGTGAACTCACGGACAAATCTTCCCTCGATCCACGTCTGGCAGGCTACGTAGTTGCCCTCCACGATGATGATACCCCGACGGATTGAGCGATCATCAAATGCTGCGCGTATGGACTTGAAGTAGTTGGTGAGCCCGCTGTAGTCCGTCTCGAAGCCGCCAGGCCCGTGGAAGCGGAAATGCTCCGTGTCAAAGTAGCTGTCAATCTCCGACTGATCCCCACCGATGACTTCGAGTTCACCCGCCTTGACCAACCGGGCAACGAGTTCGTCTCGTGAGAAATTCACTGTGATCTCCCTTTTGACCGTTCACGCTCAATCTAGCGCTGGTCCCACTCACAAACCAAGCCCATTGCGGGAGATCCGATTCGGGTCAGTCGCATCGGGTTTGCCTCCGGCTTACACCTAATTCCGGACATGTCGTCGCGCCGCAATAACTGACGCTTCCCGCGTCGAGCCAAAGCACGTAGGGTCGAATAGTGCAGCGTATTCCGCCTTCTCCGTCGCCCGCACGAATGGCGCAATAGGCCCGCTATTGCGCCCGACGGCCCATTCCACCGACAGCGTGCCAGAAGCGGTTTTGGTTATTCGTCACGGACGGCCGCGTGGGCAGCCGGCCGCATTCTATTTGCGGGCAAAGGCCCAGCACTCCAACTCCACTTGGGCACCCAGAGCCAACCCGTTAGCGCCAAGCGCGGAGCGCGCAGGCAGATGTTCTGGTTTGAAATAAGTCACGTAAATCTTGTTGAAGGCGCCCCATTTGGACATGTCTGCAAGCATGGCGGTGCATTTGAAAACGTCGTCGAACGTCAGGCCGTTGCCCTGCAGGACTGCCCTGATGTTCTCCATCATCTGCTGCGTCTCCGGTTCAATTCCACCCGGAACCAGCTCCGGTTTGCCCGGCACATTGCCGATTGAACCTGACATATACAAAACGTTTCCAACCCGTGCTGCCTGGCTGAAGGGCAGTTTTGCCGCGAGGGCGGCCGGTGAATTGTAGAAGCGGACTTGTTCTTCTTCCGCAGCCAATGGGGCCACACCCGAAATGGCGAACCCGCCGGTGACGGCAAGAATGAGCGCAGCTTTGAGCAATGTTTTCATTTCATCCCCCGCTAAGCGCACTGATTTTGCGCCGACCATCATGAAAGGGCCTCATCGCGTCCGGCCCGCTTCAAGTATGCTGCAATTCTGACAGAGACGAAAGTCCGGCGCAGAACGAGTCCTTGAGATTTAGGCGCGCACTCAGCGCGTAACGGAATAGCGAAGCGTATTCAGCCTCTTCGCTCGGCCGCACGAATGGCGCAATATGCTTCGCTATTGCGCCCTGAGGCCCTAAGCTCGGCGCTGGAGCCGGGCCGGACAATTCCGCCCGGGCGAGCTTTCTGGGAGGCCCAATGCTTTTTATCCATTCCATCGCCGCGAGAGCCTTTCTGGCGGCCGCAAGCGTCCTTTTCTTCGTTGCCTCCGCAAGCGTTCCGGCGCGAGCCGCGGAGGTGAAATTGGAGGCCGAGAGCTATACGATTCCCTCTGGCGATCCAGGCATCGACCTTTACATCCGCCACAAACATCCGGCTGGAGTCGAGACGTTTACGCCCGACAAAATCCTGCTCTATGTCCACGGCGCGACTTATCCGTCCGAGACAGCTTTCGACCTGCCGATCGACGGCGTATCGATGATGGATCTCATTGCATCGCGCGGCTACGACGTCTATCTCGTCGACATACGCGGCTATGGCGGCTCGACACGGCCGCCGGAGATGAACCAGCCGGCCGCCGAGAACAAACCGATCGTCCACACCGACGTCGCCGTGCATGATTTTGGTGCCGCCGTCGATCACATCCTGGGCAAGCGCAAGGTCTCGAAGCTCGATGTCATGGGCTGGTCATGGGGGACCTCGACGGTCGGCGCTTACACCAGCACGCATAACGACAAGGTCAATCGCCTCGTGCTCTATGCGCCGATCTGGCTTTTCAAAAATGACGCCGCCGCGATGGCGGCTGCGATGGGCGTGCAAGCCGACAAGCTCGGGGCCTATCGCATGGTTTCACGGGATAGCGCCAGAGATCGCTGGTTGAAGGGCGTGCCGGCGGACAAGCGGGACGATCTTATCCCGCCCGGCGTCTTCGACGCCTGGGCCGACGCCACGTTCGCGACCGACCCCGAAGCGGGCAAGCAAAATCCACCGAGGCTGCGCGCGCCAAACGGCGTTATCGATGATGTGCTGAAATATTGGTCCTCCGAAAAGCCATTTTACGATCCAGGCAAGATTACGGTTCCGACATTCATCATCCATGCCGAATGGGACGCCGATCTGCCAAGTTATCAGGCGCAGGCCTATTTCAAAGAGCTTACCCACACGCCCTATAAGCGTTTCGTCGAACTCGGCGAAGGCACGCACACGGTGATGATGGAGAAGAATCGCATGCAATTCTTCCGCGAGATCATGCTGTTCCTCGACGAAAAAGATCCGCTTGCGCTGAAGTAAAGGGACTCTTGCAGCGCCAGCGGCGGCTCGTCGATGGCCCAATGATGTCAATATCAACAGTCGGAAACGGCGGCGAGGAAGCACATGAAAGCATCGATATTTTGCCTGCCCAGCGTCGGCTCGCGCGCCGAGATCGAGGCGGGAATGGCTGCGACGCGACCGGAACTCTACCAGCGCATGCTGAAGGAGCTGACCGAACTCGTCAAACTTGCCGACGACCTCGGTTACGATTCAGTGAGCTTCACCGAACACCACTTCCACATCGAGGGTTTTGAGGTTTCCAACAACCCCGTCCTGCTCGATCTCTACTTCGCAATGCAGACCAAGCGCATCCGTGTCGGCCAGCTCGGTATCGTGCTGCCGGCCGCCAACCCTATTCGCGTCGCCGAGGACATCGCGATGCTCGATCACATGACCGGCGGTCGAGCCTGCGCCGGCTTCGCCCGCGGCTACCAGCGGCGCTGGGTCGACATCATGGCGCAACAGACCCACGGCGTCTCCGGCACTTTGCCGCACCATCATGATGCGATCGATGAGACCAACCGCGAGGCGTTCGAGGAGAACTGGCAGATCATCAAGAAGTGCTGGACCGAGGAGATGCTGACGTTCAAGGGCAAGTACTGGAAGGTACCGGCCGGGGCGACGCCCTGGGATCTCGAAACGACGGTGAAATATGGCAAGGGGATCGAGAATGGCATGCTGACCTCGGTCGGCGTGGTACCGAAGCCGTTGCAGAAGCCCTACCCGCCGGTATTCCTGCCGTTCGCGTCGTCGCCAAACTCCATTCGCTGGGCCGCGCGTGAGGGCGTCACCGCGATCCTGCCGCCGATGCATGAGGTGTACGAGGCACCGCTGTTCGACCTTTATGCCGAGGTGTCGGGAAAGCCTCGCGGCAAGGGCACGGGCTTGTTGCGCGATGTCATCATCGCGGACACCGACGAGGAGGCCATGGCATTATGGGAGGACTCCGGGCGTTTCACCGGCCGCGCCTGGTTCGAGCCGTTTGGCTTCCGGCGTGGCCTGATGGACCCGGTAACGAAGAACTTCGCGACCGCGAAGGAATCGATCGATCTCGGCTACGCGCTGGTCGGCACCGTCGATACCGTGACACGGGCGCTTGAGGCCAACATGAAACGGCAGCCGGTCGATTGGTTGTTTTGCTACACCTACAACGCGCTGGTTCCGCACGCGAAGTTGATGAAGTCGACCGAGGCGTTGTGGACCAAAGTGCTGCCGAAGTTCATGTGATTACTCGAACGCCAAACCATGCCAGCTCGATCCTGAATTGACGGCCGCCGGATGATACGATGGCCGGCGGCTTGATGTTGTGAACAAAAGACAGCGTGGCGAATGCCGCGACCATACAAAAACGTGAAGGGCTAACACCTCTGCATATCTAGCGGGAGCTTGCTCCGGCACTATTTGTCGGGAGACCCAACGCCCGGCGCGAGGCCCTGTTGCCTCGCCGGAGCGCCCACTCACGGAGGCAAGGATGCGAAAAGCAGCTTTCACGATTCTCGCCGCGTTGCTGATCTCCGGATCGGCGGTGCAAGTCGCCACAGCGTCACAGCACCGCATGCGCACGGATCGAGGCCATCACCGGTGGGATCGAACCTACAATCAGTTGCGGGACCCCTCCTCTGCAGCCCCGCAAACGCGCGAAGATTATTACTACGGCAAGCCTCCGGTCAATGCGTCCAGAACGTGCGACATAAAATGGTGCTACGCGGACTGATAAAGGCGGGTTAGCTTTTCCAGCGTAAGGGTTTTGGGGTCGTCATTGCGAGGAGCGAAAGCGACGAAGCAATCTATTCTTTTTGTCTTTTGTGCGCGGAAAAATGGATTGCTTCGCGGAGCCTGTCATCGGGCGGCGCTTTGCGCCGACCC
This sequence comes from uncultured Pseudomonadota bacterium, assembly GCA_963727225.1. Classification (GTDB taxonomy): domain Bacteria; phylum Pseudomonadota; class Alphaproteobacteria; order Rhizobiales; family Xanthobacteraceae; genus Bradyrhizobium. Next base: position 520,464 of record CAVSFN010000021.1, read on the forward strand.
GTTGGCTCGCAATGACGGTTTTCACTCCTTGGATTCAGCGCGCCAACTCACTCCGCCATCACCGCTTCCACAAACCCCGCCGGATCGTCGCAGAATTCGCGCATGACCTTGTAGTGATCGGTGTCCTTCACGGTCACCGGCTCCAGCCCATATTTCGACAGCCGCAGCAGTCGCGCGCCAGGATAGGCCATCAGCATCGGCGAGTGCGTGGCCATGATGACCTGGCAGATGGTGGACTCCTCCATCCGCCGCATCAGCTTGAGGAATTCCATCTGGCGCGCGGGAGACAACGCCGACTCCGGTTCGTCAAAGATGAAGATGCCTTGTCGCTGGCAACGCTCCTCGAAAAACCGCAGAAAACCTTCGCCGTGCGAATGCGAGAGGAAATCCGGCGGCCGAGCGTTGCTATCGTTCGCCGCCTCGTCGAGATATCGCGCAACCGAAAAGAAACTCTCGGCACGGAAAAACCAGCCGTTGGTAATTTTGGGCAGCCAACTGGCGCGAAGCGCTTCTGAAAGGTCCCCGCCCATGACCTCGACCGCATCGGAATGATCGACCGGCCGATAGCCCTTGCCGCCGCCCGCTTCGTCATATCCGGCGAGCACCGCGATCCCCTCCAGCAACGTGGATTTGCCGGTCCCGTTTTCGCCGGCGATGATGGTGATCGGCCGATCGAAACTCAACTCGAACTCGTCGCGCAGGAACGGCAGGCAGAACGGATAGGCCGCGCGATCGGCGATGCGGGCCGGATCGAGCCACACCTGCCTGAGGTAAGGCGCGGACATATTGATGGTACGATTGCGTCTTGAGGCCATGGTTCCCCCGCTCCGCGCCGCGTTGTGGCCACCAAACGCCACGACTTCAAATGGAACATAACAGGAACATTGACCCGAGTGAAGCGGGATTTATCACGCGGGTCTACTCATGCCGCATCCGCCGGCCGGACGCGTCTGGCAATCTCGGCGCCCTTCTCCCGTTCGACCACACCGATGTCAAATTGACCCTGCAGGTCCAGCCAGAACTGGGCGCTATTGCCGAAGTAACGGCCGAACCGCACCGCGGTATCGGCCGTGATCGCGCGGCGGCCGTTGAGGATGTCGGTGATCCGGCCGGAAGGAACGCCGATATCGAGCGACAGCCGGTTTGCGCTGAGCTTGCGGGCGACCATCTCACGCTTCAACAAACGGCCGGGGTGCACAACAGGAGCCATGGCGTTCAACCTCTGTGATAATCCACGATTTCGACCTCGTGGGCGTCGCCTTTGCGAAACTCAAAACAAATGCGCCAACGGTCGTTCACCGTCATCGCCCATTGTCCGCGTCGATCGCCCTTAAGCTTGTGCAGGCCCACGCTTTTCAAAGGACTGAGATCGCCAAGCGATTTGGCCACATTCAAAGCCAGTAATGAGGGACATGAGCCGCAAACCTCGGGCGCCTCGCGTCGCGAGAATGCGGAGTTGTGTTCATTTGGGTTGTCATTGCGAGCGAAGCGAAGCAATCCATTCTTTCTTTAAGCGCCGAGATGGATTGCTTCGCTTCGCTCGCAATGACGGAATTGGCTGTTTTAAAATTGAATTCGCTCGTCGCCTTCGCCGGAACGGCGTTGAGAGATGCGTCATTGCCTCCCCCTACAGCGCGCCCTCGTCCAGCACCTCCAGCACCAGCTCCATGGTCATCAGCACGGGATTGTCGCCGCGCGCCAGCCGGCCCTCGGCGAGGCCGCCGAGATAATCGACCAGCGCGACATCGAGGGCGGCTTCCAGCGTGCCGCCGGCGCCTGATGCGATGAAGCCTGAGCTAACAGCCAGCTCGGTGGCGAACGGTATTACGCTTCGGCCATCGGTGAAGCGCGCGCCGATGGTGCTGCCGACGCCGCCGTGAAGCCGGGCGCGAAAGATCCCATGCGCGCGGCAGAACGCTTCCAGGGCGCCGGCGAAATCCTGGTTCGGACGCAGCCGGAGCGCGAACGCGCGGCTTGTCGTCGTGACGCCCGATGCCGAGGGGACCGGCCCGAACAATTTGAAATTGGTCTCGGGGTCCGGCTCCGCCGTGAAGACCGCGCCATCGAGGCCGAAGGCGTCCACGGCGAACGGCTCGGCGACGATGGTTTCCTCGGGCAGGATATGGCCGCCATTGCTGCGCCCGCCGGCTTCGGTCCATAACGCGTGGCAATGAAAGAACGGCGCGCCGTCGCGCCGGCCGAGCGTCATCGCCCCGATCTTCAGCCGCGTGACGCCATCGGGCCGAAAGGTATCGCTGTAGAACGCCGCGTTGTCGCCCGTGCTGGAAAGCGCCGGCATCACATAGGCGAATGGGCCGAGCGCGCCGCTCCTGAAGTTGAGCACGCCGCCGGCAAAGCCTTCCGCCGCAAAAGCCCGGCGCGCGGCTTCCAGCAGCGGCAGCCCGGCAGCAAGCGTCGCGGAGAACGTCCGGCCGCGAGCCTCGACCCATTGGATGCGTTCGGGTACGGCTGCGCCGGGCTGGACGATGCTTCGCATCAGGGTGTTGGCTTTGCGGGAATGTCGAGGAGGCCGCGTGCTTCCAGTTCGTCGCGAACGAGGCGCTTCGGCACCTTGCCGTAACCGGACTTCGGCAATTCCTCCCAGAAGAAGAAGCGTTTCGGCATCTTGTAGCGCGGCACTTTTGCGGCAAGGAACGTCGCCAGCTCGAGTTCGCTCACTTCGCCGGCGCCGTCGCGCGGCACGCAGACGGCGACGCCGACTTCGCCCCAGACCGGATCGGGCACGCCGAGCACCGCGACCTCGCCGATCCCGGGATGGGTGAGGATCTTCTCCTCGACCTCGCGCGGATAGATATTGGATCCGCCAGATATGTACATGTCGGAGGCGCGGCCGGTGATGTAGACGAAGCCTTCCGCATCCATGTGGCCGAGATCGCCGGTGCGAAACCAGCCGTCTCGAAACGCCTTGGCGTTGGCTTCGGGGTTATTGTAGTAGCCGGCGAACACGGCGGGCCCGATGACGCAGATCTCGCCGCTCTCGAGCGGCTTCAACTCGCGTCCGTCATCGCCCTGGATCGAAACCTGCATGCCGGTGCGCTCATAGCCGCAGGTGCCGATCCGCGCATGCGGGCCGTCCTCGGGATCGTGCAGAGCGGGCGGGAGGACCGTGATATTGCCGGTGACCTCACCGAGCCCGAAATATTGCACCAGCACCGGGCCGAACTTTTTGAGCGCGGCCTTCTGGTCCTCGCGGTACATCGGCGCGCCGGCATAGATGACATAGCGCAGCGATGAATGATCGCAGCGGTCGATGGCGGGATGCTCGACCATCATCTTGAGGATGGTCGGTACCGTGAAGAGGTTGCTGACGCGGTGGGTCTCGATCAGGCGGAACGCTTCGGCGATATCGAACCGCTCCGAGGGCAGCAGGATGGTCGGCACGGCGCGCGCGGTCTGCACCAGTTGATGCACGCCGGCGCCGTGCGACAGCGGCGCCACGACCAGCGATGCGTCGTTCTCGGTGGTGCCGGGCATCAGGTCGGCGAGGTGATTGGTGACGACAAAGGCCATCTGGCCGTGGGTCAGCACCGCCGCCTTGGAACGCCCGGTGGTGCCTGAGGTGAAGAAGAACCAGCAGGGCGTGTCGTATTCGACCGCCGCGTTGTCGATTGCCACACCGGCATGGGTCGAGACCGCTTCGCGAAGGGATGTCTCGCCGAGCGTGCCCTCCCCGATCCGCCAGGTGAAAGCGATCGCCGGGCTCGCCGCTTTAACGGCGGCGGCGTGGTCGGGAAAATCGCCGTGGCAAAGGAACGCCCTGGCGCCGGAGGCCGTGGCGAGATACGCCACTTCGTCGGGCATCAGTCGGAAATTGGTCGGCACCCAGACCGCGCCGAGACGGAACGCTGCGAACATCGACCAGAACATCTCGTCGCAATTCTTGGAATGCACGAGAATGCGGTCGCCCTTGACGATGCCGCGCGCGGCGAGCGCCGCCGCCAGCGCCGACACGCGGGTGTCGATCTCGCGCCAGGTCCACGCGCGGTCGCCCCAGATGAAGCCCAAGCGCTCGCCATGCCGGCGGGCGTTCTGGGTCAGGAAATGCGCGAGATTCATGACGCGGCGCGACATCCGGGTCTCGCTGCCGGATGGTGCGGCCGGAGTAACGGGTTCCGTCACCTGGTGCTTACCTCCGCCCCATCCACACGCCCGCCGCCAGCAACACCACGCCGACCACCCCGGCAACGATGCCGTGCTTGATGTGCGCGTGGGTCACGCCGGCCTCATGTCCGGGAAAGAAGCCCGGCAGTTGATCCGCCGGCACCACGAAATAGACGGCGGCGACGATCAGCAGAACGACGCCGAGCAAGGTAAGGATGAGCTTCATGGATGGATCCTCCTAAATGAACAGGCAACGGCCAAGTCATCGGTCTTGCCGTTCCGAGACTTGAACCAGATTTACGGGAGATTGTTAATGCCTTCGGCCACCGTTCGTTGTTCGACCAAGCAGCCCGTGAAGCTTAGCGCAACCCCGTCCCGCCGCAGCGTTGGCATTTCACCACCTTGTCGCCTTTCTTCAGCAGGCCCTTGCCCTCGCAATTCTTGCATTTCTGCTTTTTCTTGATGCTGGGGCCCTTTTCATTGGCCATGATAATCTCCCGGCGATGATTTTAGCACACTCCCACGAAGGTCGCATTCTCGACTATAATCAAGTCTCATTCGATATAAGGACCGCCATGATCACCCGACGCTCGCTCCTACTGACCGCCACGACCGGCTTTCTCGCCGGCGCGATCACGCACCGTGCCGGTGCCGCGCAGTCCTCCCCAAACGATCCCGTAGCGATCATCAATGCGATCTACACGCGTGCGGCAAAGGGCAAGGGCGACGGCGGCGGCGCATTCATCATCGAAAACGATGCCGCCAAGGCAAAGTATCTGTCCAAATCGCTGGTCGCATTGTGGGCGCGGGCCGATGCCCATACGCCAAAAGGCGACGTCAGTCCGATCGATTTCGATCCCGTCACCAATTCGCAGGATCCCGATGTCAAATCGTTCAAGGTGGTCGCGGAGAAGCTCGAGGCCGATAAGGCCGTCATCGCCGTCACCATCACCGGCCGGACCGCGCGGGCCAAACCCTCCGACGACATCGTTCGCTACAATTTCGTGCGCGATGATGGAAAATGGAAGATCGACGATATCGGCAGCGCCCTCGATGGCGAAGCCTGGTCGATCCGCGACCTTCTCTCCGAATCCCTGAAAGAATTGACCTGAGGATGTCAGAAGCCGACGAAACCAGCGACGTCGTCAACGATCCATCGCAGCACCGCTACCAACTCACGGTGGACCGCCATACCGCCGCGGCGCATTACAAGACCGCCGGCGGCGTCATCACCTTTGTCCATACCGAGGTGCCGCCGGAACTCGGCGGCCGGGGCATCGGCTCGAAGCTGATCGCAGGCGCGCTGGATCAGGTGCGGGCCGACGGCCTGAAAGTGATCGCGCAATGCCCGTTCGTGAAGGCTTTCATCGCCAAGAACGCAGCCTATCAGGACTTGCTCACATGAATTCTAACCCGGTTCGCGACAGCAAGGCGAAAAGCCGCTTCGAACTCGACGTTCAGGGCAAGCTGGCGTTCGCCAATTATCGCATGGCACCAGGTACCGTGATCATCACCCACACCGAAACGCCGCGCGAGCTGCGCGGCCGCGGCATCGCCTCGGAACTGGTGAACGGCGCACTGCAACTGATCCGCGCCGACGGCTTGAAGGTGGTCGCCGGCTGCGGTTTCGTGGTGGACTATCTGAACAAGCATCCGGAGTTCGCGGATCTGGCGGGGTGATCAGCCTCATCCGGACTACAAACTGAACGAAAGAAGGCCCGCGACAAGCGCGGGCCTCGATTGCCTTAAATCAAAATGTTCTCGCCGATCAAAATGTCAGTGCTTGATCTCCGGCGGCAGCTTGCCGCCATTCGCGGCAAGCTTGGCCATCACCTGCTTGTGCAGCCAGATATTCATGCTCGCCGAATCATTGGTGTCGCCGGTGTAGCCGAGTTCCTTGGCGAGTTCCTTGCGCGCCGTGAGGCTGGAGTTGATCTTGAGCGCCTTCATCAGGTCGACGATCGAGGTACGCCATTCCAGTTTTTCGCCGGAGGCAGCGGCGGCCTTGTCCACAACGGACGCGACATCGACGGTTTGCCCCGGCGCAGCCTTGGCGGCCGACGATGCGGTTGCCGAGGACGATCCGGCCGCCGCTCCAGTGCTCGCGGTGGCGCCGCCGCCGGCGGATGGCGCGCTGGCCGGTGTGGCGCTGGCACTCGTGCCGAGGATCGCGCTCATGATTTTTCCGAAAATACTCATCGTCTGCTCCCTGTGAACCGAGATCGTGGAGGGCTTGATGGCACTTTTTCCAAGTACCGGCAGCACCGAACCGGTCGTCGCAAGCTTAGCTACCTCAGGCAATCTTGCCAATGCAGGATTGCGTCGCAGCAATTAGCTTAGCTGAGGCGAAATGACGCCGGGATGACAGCGCAAGGGCTGTGCCGTGACAATACAGGCATTCACTGAAGCGTGAGCGGCAGCGACAATGATTGGGAGTACGCTGGCGGTTCAGTTCGCGACATGGCCCGCTTCGGTTTCTTGTCTTCGCGTCTGGCCTGATCGTGATCAATTCCGCAGACGGTCCGCTTGTGCCCCGCATTCGGCGCGACCGCGCAAGGGAGAAATGACCATGGCCACAACGTCAGGCAATGTCACCCCACTGGCTCAGCCCGAGCAAGACATCGCGGCTGCTCCGATCATCCGAACCATCGGCCTGTCCGATTTGCGCGAAGCGTTGCGGCTCGGCTGGGAAGACTTCAAGGCGGTGCCGAGCCACGCCATCATCCTCTGTATAATATATCCGGTGCTCGGCTTGGTGCTGGCGCGCACGGCGCTCGGCTATTCCGTGTTGCCGCTGCTGTTTCCGCTGGCGGCGGGCTTTGCGCTGCTCGGTCCGTTCGCAGCCCTTGGCCTGTATGAACTCAGCCGCCGTCGCGAGCGCGGCGAAGAGGCCTCGGCATGGGATGCGGTGGAGGTTCTGCGCTCGCCGTCCTTCGGCGCCATGCTGGGGCTCGGCGTGCTGCTGCTGGCGCTTTTCGTGACCTGGGTGGCGACCGCGCAGGCGATCTATGTCGCAGCTTTCGGCTATGAGGCAGCGGCGGGAATTCCGGACTTTGCCAGGCGCGTGCTGACGACGTCGCAGGGTTGGTGGCTGATCGTCATCGGCTGCGGCGTCGGTTTCCTGTTCGCGGTGGTGGCGCTATGCATCAGCGTGGTTTCGTTCCCGCTGATGCTCGACCGTCAAGCCGGCGCCGGCGAGGCCATGGTGACGTCAATCCGTGCTGTCGCCCAAAATCCGGTGGCGATGGCGGCATGGGGATTGATCGTTGCGGTGCTGCTGGTGCTGGGATCGCTGCCGTTCTTCCTCGGGCTTGCGATCGTGATCCCCCTGCTCGGCCACGCCACTTGGCATCTCTATCGCAAGGTGATCGCGCCGGATCCCAATCCGCGACCGATCCCGCCCCGCCCGGCGCGCGAGCGGCGTCCCGCGGCGGATTTCCCGGCCGCACTGTTTCCGTGGCGGCGCAAGGACGGCGCATAGCGGCGAAAATTGAATGAGCCTGCCGCCGGTCAATCACTGACCGGCGGCAAGGACGACAACACTTCCGTGGCCTCGTTGCGATGTTGATATTTTCATCGCATCACCCATTCGCACGGCGCTATCAGCTCTCAAATGAAGCCTTGTTTTGGCCGCGGTTATTGCCGATATTGCCGTCCTGCCCGGTCATCTCTGATTATGGCGAATCGTGCGAGCGGCTCCAATCAACCTTCCTTGCATTTCTAGATCGTTGGCGGTGTGCGCCGTCCTGCTGATACCGGGAACGCCGGCGCTGGCGACGGTAGCCTGTGGCACCGGTACCTTTGAGGCGTGGCTGGCCGATTTCAAGAATGATGCGGTTGCCAAGGGCGTTTCCCAATCCGCGGTCAATGCCAGCCTGAACGGCGTGACCCAGGATAAGGCAGTGCTTTCCCGGGATCATTCGCAAGCCGTCTTCAGTCAGACTTTTGAGCAGTTTTCCGGCCGCATGGTACCGCCGCGCCTGACCCGCGGCAGCAACATGATGAAGCAATACGGGTCGGTGCTCGGCCGCATCGAGGAAACCTACGGGGTGCCGGGCGAGGTGCTGGTGGCGATCTGGGGGCTGGAAACGGACTTCGGCGTCAACATCGGAAAGTTTCCGACCATCCGCTCGCTGGCGACACTGGCCTACGATTGCCGCCGGTCCGACATGTTCCGGGCCGAGCTGTTGGATGCGCTGCGCATCGTCGATCGCGGAGATCTTGCGGCTTCGGAGATGCACGGCGCCTGGGCCGGCGAAATCGGCCAGACCCAGTTCATGCCATCGAACTACATCAAATATGCTGTCGATTTCGACGGTAACGGCCGCCGCGACCTCTTGCGCAGCGCGCCCGATGTGCTGGCGTCAACCGCGAATTACCTCGCCGGCCACGGCTGGCAGCGCGGCAAGGGCTGGGAGCCCGGCAGTCCGAACTTCCCGGTGATCCAGCAATGGAACAAGAGCGAGGTCTACTCCAAGACGATCGCGTATTTCGCAACCCAGCTGGCGCACGCGCCCTGAGCTTTCCACGTCTGCCACCGGCTATCAGGATCCGTCCGAACAGTCATTGAGCGGACTACCCCTACTCTATGGCCTTGACTTCAAAAGACTGATTCACAATTCATTTATTGGTCGCATGCGAATCACGCATGAAGAACTGGCCGCCGGGATCGCGATCCTTTGATGATCGATCCGCGAATCGGTCCTGAAGATTGCCATCTCCGGTAGCGCGAGATCGCATGTCGGCTTTGCGACAATAGGCGCGATTTTAAAGGCTGTTTGCCGCAGTCTGGCTTTAAAGCGGCCTGCCTCGCCACCGGTTTAGCCAGTCATGCCGATAGGTTAATCATTCCTTACTACTGCTATGCAATATGAGCTTAGCTGCACCGCAGCATTGAAACTTCTGCAGTGCGATATATCGCTCTATATTCATTTCAACGATGAGGCTCTCTCCCAAGAGTTGAATCGTAAGACAAGGAGACTAATTATGTTGCTCTCGCTCATCCGCATGATCCAGGCGTTCCGGGAGTATCAGCGCAATGTCAGCGAACTGTCCCAGCTTAGCGATCGCGAACTGGCCGATATCGGCCTTGATCGCTCGGACATTCCGCGCGTTGCAGCCGGTAACTACCAGGGCTGATTTTTAACCTCAGCCGACTGACGAACGGATAACGCCCGCTTTCTCCGCGGGCGTTATCGTATCCACGAGGCATCCGCATTCCACTGCGCCGGAAAACGCGCTACCTCTGTGGTCATGACCACTATCAAATCATCCTCTGAAACCGTGCATGTCGTCGGCGCGGGCCTCGCCGGCTCGGAAGCGGCTTGGCAGGTCGCGCAGTCGGGCATTCCGGTCACCCTGCACGAGATGCGTCCCGGCCGGATGACCGAAGCCCATCGTACCGATGGCCTCGCCGAACTCGTATGCTCCAACTCGTTTCGTTCCGATGACGCCGCCAATAATGCGGTCGGATTGCTCCATGCCGAAATGCGCCGGCTGGGGTCGCTGATCATGCGCTCGGCCGACGCCAATCAGGTTCCCGCCGGCGGCGCATTGGCAGTCGATCGCGACGGATTTTCCGCAGCCGTCACCAGGGCGCTGCATGATCATCCCCTGATCGACATCCATCGTGCCGAAATCGACGGTCTGCCACCGGCGGATTGGCGCAACGTCATCGTCGCAACCGGGCCTTTGACTTCGGCGCCGCTCGCCGACGCCATCCGCGAACTCACCGACGAGAACGCGCTGGCGTTCTTCGATGCGATCGCCCCGATCGTGCATCGGGATTCCATCGATATGTCGGCGGCGTGGTTTCAGTCGCGCTACGACAAGGTCGGCCCCGGCGGTACCGGTGCCGATTATATCAATTGCCCGATGACCAGGGAGCAATACGACGCCTTCGTCGATGCGCTGATCGCCGGCGAGAAGACCGACTTCAAGGAGTGGGAAACCAGCACGCCCTACTTCGACGGTTGCCTGCCGATCGAGGTGATGGCCGAGCGCGGCCGCGAAACGCTGCGTCACGGGCCGATGAAGCCCGTTGGGTTGACCAATCCGCACGATCCGACCGTGAAGGCCTATGCCATCGTGCAGCTGCGCCAGGACAACAAGCTCGGCACGCTTTACAACATGGTCGGCTTCCAGACCAAGCTGAAGCATGGCGCACAGCAACGCGTCTTCCGTACCATTCCGGGGCTCGAGCAGGCCGAATTTGCCCGGCTCGGGGGCTTGCATCGCAACACCTTCCTGAATTCCCCAAAACTGCTGGACACCCAGTTGCGGCTGCGGGCGCAGCCGCGGCTGCGCTTCGCCGGGCAGATGACGGGCTGCGAGGGCTATGTGGAATTCGGCCAGCATCGGACTGATGGCGGGCCTTTATGCCGCGGCCGATGCTCATGCGCAGTCGCTGGCGCCGCCGCCGGCGACGACCGCGCTCGGATCGCTGCTCGGCCATATTACCGGCGGCCACATCGAAACCATCGACGCCGGCCCGCGCTCGTTCCAGCCGATGAATATCAATTTCGGGTTGTTTCCGCCGCTCGCCAGCCCGCCCACCAAAAATGCCGACGGCACGCGCCTGCGCGGCAACGAAAAAACCGTTGCGAAGAAACAGGCGATCAGCGTCCGCGCGCTGACCGATCTCGATCGATGGATTGCCGACAGCCTGCATATTGCTGCGGCGGCGTGAGTCCTTCATGAGTTTGCCCAAAGACGACGCCGCCGTTCTGTCGGCGCAATGGACCGAAGGCGTATTGCTGAAGCGCGACGTGTTTTCCACCGTCGAGCGCGGCCGCTTTCGCGGACCCGACGGCGAGGTCGATGCGGTGTTGCGCCGGCTCGATCAGGTGCCGTGGTGGTCCTACATCGTCGCGCGCCATCTGTTCGCGCGCGAGCGCCGTGCGCTGGTCCTGGCAAGCGACCTCGATGTCGGGCCGCGATTGCTATGGGCCGGGCGGCAGGCGCTGGTGCGTGGCTTCATCGACGGCGTGGCGCTGCATCTGGCCAAACCCTACCGCGATATCGGCTATTTCCGCTCCGCCAAGGCGGCGCTGCGCAGGCTGCATCGCGCCGGCGTTTGCCATAATGATCTCGCCAAGGAGCAGAACTGGCTGCGCGGCAGCGATGGCCGCGCCTATGTCACGGACTTTCAGCTCGCGGTCTGCTTTAGGTCGCGCAGCCGGCTGTTCCGGATCGCGGCTTATGAGGATCTGCGGCATCTGCTCAAGCACAAGCGCAGTTATGCACCCGACGCGCTGACGCCGAAGGAACGCCAGATTCTTAGCCGCAAGTCACTGGTCGCCAGCATCTGGCTCGCGACCGGCAAGAAAGTCTACCGCGCCATCACCCGCGGCCTGTTCAACTTTACCGATCGCGAAGGCGGCGGCCGGCGGCTGGTCAACGACGCCCCCGTACTGATCAAGCTGATCGGCAAGAATCCAGCCGTCCGCGATGCGGCCATTGTTGCCTTTGCCGACCGGCGCAGCGGCGTCGGGCTGTATGCCTTTGTCGAGGCCGACCAGACCGCGCTTGAGACCCAATTGCGCGACGAACTTGCCGCGGCCAAGGGGCCAAAGCCGCCGGAGCATATCCAGGTGGTGCAGGCGCTGCCGCGCGACAGCGCCGGAAAGCCGCGCACCGAGATCCTGCAGCTTGTCGCGATAAATCAGCTCGATCTGATCGAGCCCTTGATGACCAGCGAGGCCGACCGCGCGTTCCTCAAGAGCATCCTGGAATCGCGCAAGAATCTGCGAGATCGGTTTAATTTTGAAGCGACGGATCTGAACTCGCAATAACATCATCCGCGTCGCAATGACGGATGGCCGATGCAATGCCGGCGTTAGCCTCCAAATTCCCGGGACCGCGACGCTCGCCACAATGTCCATAAGGTCCGAAGCCTCGACGTGACCTGAGGCACAAAGGGATCGTTGTCGGCGCGTGACATATGTTTGAGGTTGCGGCCCACCAGCGCCAGCGGCAGGAACACCGGCCTCACCTGCGGTGGCGCGGTCGTCAGCAGCGCGAGCGCCATCTTCAAATGGGCCTGCGCTTCGCCGACCAACTGATCCAGCGCCGCGCGCAACTTTGGCGTCTGCCTGCCCGCGAACACTTCCTCCAGGCCGCAGCCGTTACTCTCCAGCAATTGCAGCGGCACGAACGACTGGCGCCGCGAGGCGTCCAGTGGAAATGCCGCCAACACCTGCGCCATGCCTTGCGCCAGTCCTGCATGGCGCGCCAGATGCTCAATCTCGTCCGACTGCGATCCGGTAATCCGTGCGCCAAGTGAAAACAGCGCCGACGAGGTGTCGCTGATGTAGCCTTCGAGCGCCGCCATGGTCGGCATCGGATCGTTGTAGAGATCGAACTGATGTTCATCGATCAGCCGCGACAGCCGCTCGACCGGCAGACGCCAGTTCCGGATCGCCAGCAGCAGTTCGGCCGCGACCGGATTGCCCTCGACCCCGCCATGGCCGGCGCCCGCCAGCATGTCCGTCCACCATTGCAGGCGCATCTCGCCGGGCAGCGGCTGGCTGACCTGCTCGCGCACCCGGGAAATCTCGACATTGAAGGCATACAGCGCCCACAGCGCCCGGCGCTGCTCCGCCGGCATGAACAGTGTGGATGCGTAGCGAGCAAAATCATGGGCGCGCACCAGGTCGGCGCAGAAATCGGCGGATTGCCTGCCGTCGTCCGCGCCGCTCATGGCACCGCGATCAGTGCCGCGGCGACGCGCCGCCGCTCGCCGATCATGATGTTGTAGGTACGAACCGCCGGACCGGTCTGCATCGTATCCAGCACCACCCTCACCGCGCGTAACGCCTCGCGAAGCGCCGGCGGCGGCAGCCAGACATCGGTGCCGGTGCCGATGATCAGCGTATCGATGCCGGCCGCCGCGGCGAACACGCGCGCCAGCGCGGACTTGTCGATATCTTCAGCTTTGGTGACCGGCCAGGCCCATATCGCCTCGGGCAGGCACAATAGCGAGCCCCGATGCGACATGTCCGCGAAGGCGAAACCGCCGTTGCCGTAAGCCTCGATCGGCGCTGACCTCGGAAGATGCGGAGCGTCCGAGCGATCCGCCATCGTTACTTCTTCGACGGCTTGTCCGGCGTATCGGCCCGGTTGGTGCCGACGCCAAGATAGATCAGGATCGGTGCTGCGATGAAGATCGAGGTGTAGGTGCCGACCAGCACCACGCCGAACATCATGACCGCGGTGAAGCTGTGAATTGCCGGACCGCCGAACAACAGCAGCGCCAGCAATGCCAGCGTCACCGTGACGTGGGTGATAATCGAGCGTGATAGCGTCGAGTTGATCGATTTGTTGAGCAATTCCGGCATCGGCATTTTCTTGTAGCGCCGCAGCATTTCGCGAATCCGGTCATAGATCACGACGGTATCGTTCAGCGAATAGCCGAGAATTGTCAGCAGCGCTGCGATACTGGTCAGGTCGAAATCGACCTGCGTGATCGACATGAAGCCGATGGTCAGCACAATGTCATGGACGTTGGCGATCATGGCGCCGAGCGCGAACTGCCATTCGAACCGGAACCAGAGATAGATCAGGATCGCAAAGATCGCGAGCATCAGGCCGAGCATGCCGTAGGCCAGCAATTCCCCGGAAACGCGCGGTCCGACCACTTCGACGCGCCGGTAGTCGACGGCATCGCCGAGCGCGCCGCGGACTTTCTGTACCGCCGCCTGCTGCGCGGCGTCGCCGCCGGGCTGTTCGGCAACCCGGATCAGCACCTCGGCGGCCCCGCCGAATTGCTGCATCTGGATGTCGCCGAGACCTAGATTGCCCAACGTCGCCCGCATCCCCGGAATGTCGGCGGTGCCGGACTTGGCCTGGACTTCCAAAAGCGTTCCGCCCTTGAAATCGATGCCGAAATTCAATCCGTGGGTGAAGAACAGCGTGATCGCGAGAATCGAAAGCAGCGCCGAAATCGGGAAACTGATGCGGCGGAAGCGCGTGAAGTCGAAATGCGTATCGTCCGGGACGATCCGCAGCGACGGCAACCAGCCGAAACAACTCACGACCGTCAGCACGACGATCAGAGCGCCCAGCCCCAGAAGAACGAGATGTGTCACGAACGGCTCCGCATTCCCTGGAACATGATCCAGCCAGGCTTGATCATATTCGTCGCTTTATCTTTCTGTGAGGCATGATCTCGGTCCGAAAACCGGTATCGATTTTTCGAGATCATGGCCTAGATCGGCACGCTTTGCGGCCGCTTCCATCGCACCCAGCCCGCGACGATCAGGCGGGTGAGCGTAAAGGCGGTAAAAACGGTAGTGATAATGCCGATGCCGAGCGTCACGGCGAAGCCGCGCACCGGCCCGGTGCCGATGTAGAACAGCACTGCGGCGGCGATGAAGGTGGTGATGTTGGAATCGAGAATGGTCGAGAGCGCCCGCTTGAAACCGGCATCAATGGCGGAAATCGCAGTGCGCCCGCCGCGCAATTCTTCGCGGATGCGCTCGTAGATCAGCACGTTGGAGTTGACGGCGATACCGACCGTCAGCACGATGCCGGCAATGCCCGGCAGTGTCAGCGTCGCATTCAACAGCGACAACACGCCGAAGATCATCGCGACATTGATGGCGACCGCGACGTTGGCGAACACGCCGAACAGCCGGTAGGTCAAAAGCATGAACACGATGACCATGATGGAGCCGACATAGGCGGCAAGTTCGCCCTTTTCGATCGAATCCTGCCCGAGCCCCGGCCCGACGGTGCGTTCCTCGATGATCGTCAGCGGCGCCGGCAGCGCGCCGGCGCGCAGCAGGATCGCCAGATCGTTGGCCTGCTGCACCGTGAAATTACCCGAAATCTGGCCGGAGCCGGCGGTGATCGGTTCCTGAATCACCGGCGCCGAGATCACCTTGTTATCCAGCACGATCGCGAACGGCTCCTTGACGTGTTCGGACGTCGCCTTGGCGAATTTCGCCGAGCCGCGTGAGTTGAATTTGAAGGACACGATCGGCTGACCGTTGCGCTGGTCGAAGCCTGGCTGGGCATCGATCAGGTCGCCGCCGGAGACCAGCACCTCCTTCTTGATGACATAAGGCTGCGGGTTCGCTGGATCGGCGCTGGGGAGCAATTCGGAATCCGACGGCAGGCCTCCCTTTTGGGCCTGATCCGGCGGCACCGTGAGATCGACCATCCGGAATTCCATCTTGGCGGTCTTGCCGAGCAGCTCCTTCAAGCGGGTCGGGTCCTGCAGGCCCGGCACCTGCACCAGGATGCGATCATTGCCCTGACGCTGGATCAACGGCTCGACGGTGCCGAGTTCGTTGACGCGACGCTCGACGATCTGGATCGACTGCTCGACGGATTGCCGGATGCGGTCGGTGATCGCGGCCTGCGGAACCGTCAACCGGATCAACCCGCCGCCGGCGTCGGCAACTTCAAGGCTGCGCTGGCCGTTGGAGCCGAGCAAACCACCCAGCGGTTGCGCCAGCTCGCGCAGTTTTGCCAGCGCCGTCGGCAGGTCGGTATCTTTGGTGATGCGCACCTCGACCGTATCGGTACGTACATTGAGCCCGGTATAACCGACCTTGGCCTCGCGCAGCACACGGCGCGTATCGTCGCGGACTTGATCGAGCTTCTCCTTCTTGACGTAGTTGGAGTCGACCTCGAGCAGAAGGTAGGAACCGCCCTGCAGATCGAGGCCGAGCACCAGATGCCGCTGCGCCCAGGCCGGCCAGGTCTTTACCCTGGCTTCGGAGAAGAAATTCGGAACGGCGCAAAGGCACACCAGCAGCGCCGTGAGGATGATCGCCAGCGCCTTCCACCGCGTGAAATACAACATCGAGTTGACCTGTCAGAATTCTAGGAATGTGCGCCGGTTGAAAACGCGCTAGCTCGCCGAACCGTCATCCTTGGCGATTTCAGCTTTTTCCTTGGCCGGCTCGCCCTTGGCGCGCACGCCGGAAATCATCTGCCGCATCTGCCGCACCCGGACCCCGTCGGAAATCTCGAATTCGATCTGGTCGTCATCGACCACCTTGGTGACCTTGCCGACGAGGCCGCCCGACGTCACCACGGTGTCGCCGCGACGGATGTTCTTCACGAGTTCGGCATGGTCCTTCACCTTCTTCTGCTGCGGACGCAGAATGAGGAAGTACATGATCACGAAGATCAGCGCGAATGGCAACAGCGACATCAACATGCTGTTGGTATCGCCGCCGGCCCCGGCCTGGGCAAACGCAGGAGTAATCAGCATTCGGACAATCCTCGTGGAGCGGGAATGAACCGGCAACGCATTGGCGTCAGGCCGGATCGGGCAAATTCGCGCGGACTATAGCGGCCGCGGTCCCAATTGCAACGCTGCCAGACCCCACATTTGCCCTTCATTTGAGTGGCTTGCGGCCTCCCTTGCGGCCCGATAAGGGTGCGCGGTCAGGAGCCCCAGAGATGTCGAAAAAGCCTCGCAAAACCGCAACCGCCGCCGCCAAGGCGGCTTTGCGGAAACCCCGGCCAACCGCGACAAAACGCCCCGAGGCCGAGCAGGACACTGCGGAACGGATGGTGCGCGCGCTCGAAGCCATCGCGACGCATCTGTCGGCCGCATCGCCCGCACCGGCCAATGCCGCCGATTTATTCGAGAGCGCCGACGCGTTCGTCTGGCACCCGGATGGACGGCTGGCACCGGTGCCGCGCGTCAGCCGCGTCGATCTCGGTCTGCTCAAGGGGATCGAGCGGATGCGCGACATCCTGATCGAGAATACCGAGCGCTTTGCCGACGGCCTGCCCGCCAACAACGCGTTGCTGTGGGGCGCGCGCGGCATGGGAAAATCATCGCTGGTAAAGGCGGCACATGCCAGCATCAACGCCAAGCGCAAGCCGGCCGACCGCCTGAAGCTGATCGAGATTCACCGCGAGGACATCGAGAGCCTGCCGGCACTGATGGACCTGCTTCGCAGTTCGGATTTCCACTTCATCGTATTTTGCGACGACCTGTCGTTCGACGGCAACGACGCCTCCTACAAATCGCTGAAGGCGGTGCTGGAGGGCGGTATCGAGGGGCGTCCCGACAATGTGATCCTGTATGCGACGTCCAACCGCCGTCACCTGCTGGCGCGCGAGATGATCGAGAACGAGCGCTCGACCGCGATCAATCCGGGCGAAGCAGTCGAAGAAAAAGTCTCGCTGTCGGACCGCTTCGGATTATGGCTCGGCTTTCACCGCTGCAGCCAGGATGAATATCTTGCCATGGTGAAGGGCTATTGCGGCCATTTCGGCATCAAGCTCGACGAAGCCGAGCTTGAGCGCGAGGCGCTGGAATGGTCGACCACGCGCGGTTCACGCTCCGGCCGCGTCGCCTGGCAGTTCACCCAGGAATTGGCGGGGCGGCTGGGTGTGAAACTGAGCGGGAAGTAGCAAGTTTCTGCGTTCCCCGGACGCGGCGCCGCGCGTACGCGGTGCGCTGCCGAGCCGGGGTCCAACTTGAGTTCAGCGGTGTGATGGTCCCGGCTCTGCGGAGCAGCGTAAGAACGCTGCACCGCGTCCGGGACACGGGAAGGCTCACGCCCCGTTGAGGAACTGCAGCGGGTCGACCGGCGACGAGCCTTTGCGGATCTCGAAGTGCAGTTGCGGCGATCCGACCTCGCCTGACTGACCGGATTTGGCAATGACCTGGCCGCGTTTGATGGTGTCGCCGCGCTTGACCAGCAATTCACTCGCATGGGCATAGGCGGTGACGTAACCGTTGGAATGTCGAACCAGAACCAGATTGCCATAGCCCTTGAGCTCATTGCCCGAATAGGCGACGACGCCATCCTCGGCAGCCTTGACCGGCGTGCCCTCGGGCACTGCCAGGTTGATGCCGTCATTGGCCTTGCCGTTGGCCTTGGCGCCATAGGCGGTAATCACCTTGCCGCGCACCGGCCAACGGAAGGTGGGCAATGCGCCGGTTGCCTCGCTGGCCTTGATCGGTGTTTCAGCCGCTGGCGCATCCTCGATCTTGGTGGTGGCCTGGGCAAGATGGGCGGTCTGCTGCGGGACGGTCGTCGCTGCGGCCATTTTAGTCGCGGGCGGCGGCGATGCCACGGCGGGCTGGGCCGCCGCAACCGCCACCGGCTGTGCAACCGGCGCCACAGCCGCGGTCTTCGCGCCCGGCACGGTGAGCTTCATGCCGAGCCTGAGCTTGCTCGACGGCTCCAGCTTGTTGGCTTTGGCAAGCTCGGCGACCGGGACATGATTGCGACGCGAAATGCTGAGCAAGGTGTCGCCGTGATTGACGACATGAACCGACGGCGCGGCGATCGCCATCGCGACCGGCTTGCTTACCGGCGCGGCAAGCGCGGGGGCCGCCGCAACGGACGCGGCCGGATGCGGAATGATCAATTTCTGACCGGGCGACAGGGCGCGCGGCCCTTTGTAGCCATTGGCCTGCATGATGGCTGCGGCCGAAACGTTATAACGGCGCGACAGAATTTCGAGGGTGTCGCTGGTGCCGACGATGATCGTGGTGCCGCCCTGACCGAACCCGTGCGTTGCCGCAACCGAGCGCGGGGCAACGGTGCCGGTGGCCTCGATCGGACGGGCCGGCGGAGAATAGGAAGCCAGGCCGCGCCCTCCTCCGGACACGCCGGAACCGCCTGTCGGATAAGACTGGGGTGCTGCGATCGGCGGCGGCAACGCCGATGATTGATACTGCGATTGATATTGCGGACGGGAATATTGCGGAAGCTCGCTGCGCTCGACCGTGGGCGTCGGGACCGAACCCGTCGCCTCCTGCCGGGATGCAAAGGGATTGGAAAAGGAATTTTGCGAGAGGCGCGTCGACATATCGGCGCTGCAGCCGGCAAAACCGATCGACATCAGCGCCAGCACCGCGGTCTGCGGTACGCGGCGCGAGCAAAGCAACTCGACGACACGGGACATGGTTACTCACTCATACGCAACAAATTACTGTTTTGAGTAAACACCTCCCCAGTAAACAACGGCTTAACCCTGCGAATAAGATATTGGCGGGACAGCCGATCCGGACTTCACAGTTCGCGGGCGATGCCGGGCAGCGCCGGCACGAAACGGACGTCGACCAGATCCTTGCGCACCATGCCGCCCTCCGCCCGGATCATGCGGACCAGCGTCTGGGTACCCTGGTGCGGCCCGACCGGTGCGATCAGGACCCCGCCCGGCTCGAGCCGCTGCGTCAGCGCCTCGGGAATCTCCTTCATGGCGGCGGTGACCATGATGCGGTCGAAGCTGCCGGCGCCGGCCGGAATATCGAAGCCATCCCCTAGCATTACCTCGACATTGTCGCAGCCGAGCTTTTCGAGTCGCAACCGGGCACTGTCGGCGAGCGTCCGGTAACGCTCGATCGTCAGGACTTCCCGGCACAGCCGCGACAGGATGGCGGCCTGATATCCGGAGCCGGTGCCGATTTCCAGCACGCGGTGATGCTTCTGCGGCTGCAATTGCTCGGTCATGTAAGCCACCACGAACGGCTGGCTGATGGTTTGGCCGCAGGCGATGCCGAGCGCGCTGTCGCGGTAGGCATCGGCGCGGTCGGCCGCCGCCACGAAAATATCGCGGGGAATCTCCTCCATGGCCCGCAGCACGGTCTGATCGCTGATCCCGCGCCGCCGCAGGTTGAGCTGAAACCGCATCTTTTCCGGCGGATTTTGGCTGGTGGGCATATGGCCATCTCTTCAAACGCTGATCGGGCCAGTCTAGCGCGCCCCGGTCGAACCGATGGATGCAATATGAGCTCGGGTTAAGGAATAGATTGCTGTCCAATCGGCGTTCCCGCTATGGCACGGCAACCTCTCGGTCGACGGCTGGACAACCGCTCCCGCCCCGGAGGGCCGAGATGGCGCGGCCGGGCGATCGCGGGCAATTGGAATCAGCTCACGTTGACGTTGCGCCGGTTGACGTTATTTGCGAACCTAAGTGTTGGGGACGGGGTAAGGACAGCATCACCATGACTGCAACGCGGCCGCCGGGCGGTTCGGTGTTCCTCGTCGAGGACGAGGTCATGATCAGGATGATGGTCGCCGATATGCTGGAAGAACTGGGCTATCGCGTCGCAGCCGAGGCCGGCGAAATCAACGAGGCGATCAAGCTTGCGCAATCGGCCGAGTTCGACATCGCGATTCTCGACGTCAACGTCAACGGCAAGGTGATTTCGCCGGTTGCCGAATTGATCAAGGCGCGCAACCGCCCGTTCATCTTCGCAACCGGCTATGGCTCGTCGGGCGTTCCCGAGCAGTACCGCGACCGCCCCGCGCTGCAAAAGCCCTTCCAGCTCGAAACCTTGGCGCGAATGATCGACACCGCGCTGAAGAGCACGACGGTTTAGATTTATCACCAAACAGATCAACGGCGTCGTTCCGACGAACGCCGGGGCGACTGGCGTGTCACTTCAGCGTCGCCGTCAGCGCCTGCGAAAATTCGTCGTCGGTGCGATCGAGCCGCAGCGGCGTCACTGAAACGTAGCGCGCGGCCAGCGCCGCCAGATCGGTGCCTGCCGCCGGCACGTCGATTTGCGCGAGACGTTCGAAACCAATCCAGAAATACGGGTTGCCGCGGCCGTCGCGGCGCTCGTCGATTTTCAGAAAGCCGAGATTGCGCTTGCCCTGCCGCGTCACCCGTACGCCCGCGACATCCTCGGGCCCGCAGGACGGGAAATTGACATTGATCACGGTGTTCTTGGGCACGCCGGCGGCGATCACCTTGCGCAGGATCTCGGGGCCGAACTTCAGCGCGGTCTCCCACAACGGCGCGTGGCGGGTCTCCATGCTGAATTCCTGCGACAGCGCGAAGGACGGAATCCCCAAAATGGTGCCTTCCAGCGCCCCGGCGATGGTGCCGGAATAGACCACGTCTTCGGCGACGTTGCGGCCCTTGTTGACGCCGGACAGCACGAGGTCCGGCATGGTTTCGCCGAGGATGTGGCGCGCGCCCATGATGACGCAATCGGTCGGCGTGCCCCGCACCGCGAAATGACGCGGGCCGACTTCGCGCAGCCGCAACGGATCATTCAGCGACAGCGAATGCGAGACGCCGGATTGATCGAGTTCCGGCGCCACCACCCAGACATCGTCGGACAGCGCGCGGGCAATTTGTTCGACGATCTTCAGGCCCGGCGCATGGATGCCGTCGTCGTTGGTGCAGAGAATTCGCATTGATTAAGCGCCCATTTCGGTCAATTCCGCCGCGGTCAGCGTGCCGTCTTATCGGGCTATCGCCGATGAAGCAAACCCGGCCAATTCAATGCGGTTATCGCCGAATGCGAATGCGCCACAGCGGCAGGAATTTGGCCGACCCGCCGTCGATTTGCAGGTCAAATCGTTGGGGCGCCGGTTTCGGCGGCTCAACGGGAGCGCTCGGCGCCACGCGCGAAACACTCTCGGTCATGGGGACCGTTGGTCGAGGCGGCTCCGGATAATGCTTGCGGGCGGCGGCGAGCGCCTTGTCGAAGTCCTCGCGATTGAGCCACGGCTCGGCGCGGAGGCTTTCCAGCACGCCGTCTTCCCATAACCGGGAGGCCTCAATATCGAATTTGCCCTTCTGCTTCTGGTCGCAGGCCTGAATGCCGGAGCCGGTGACGGCCCATTGCTTGCCGACCCAATAGATGTCGCGATGCAGGGCCATCTTGATCTTCGCTTCCCGGGACGCAATTGCCGCAGGCGGAAACCAAGATAGCGGGCCGCCCCGCCTTCGCAACAGCGAAGGCGGGCCGTAGCGAATAAATTGCGGGCGCTATCGGTCTTTCTCGATCACTTTCAGGCCGCCCATATAGGGCTGCAGCACTTGCGGGCACGGCAATCGAGCCGTCTTCCTGCTGGTAGGTTTCCATGACGGCGATCAGCGCGCGGCCCACCGCGGTGCCGGAACCGTTCAGCGTGTGCACGAAGCGCGGCTTGCCGTCGGGTCCGCGATAGCGCGCGTCCATGCGGCGGGCCTGGAAATCGCCGCATACCGAGCAACTGGAGATTTCGCGATAGGCGCCGCCCTCACCTTGGCCGGGCATCCAGACCTCGATGTCGTAGGTTTTTTGCGCGGCAAAGCCCATGTCGCCGGCGCACAGCGTCATCACCCGGTAATGCAGATCGAGCCGCCGCAGCACTTCCTCGGCGCAGGAAAGCATGCGCTCGTGCTCGTCCTTGCTGTTCTCCGGCGTCGTGATCGAGACCAGTTCAACCTTGGTGAATTGGTGCTGGCGGATCATGCCGCGGGTATCGCGCCCGGCCGCACCCGCCTCGGCGCGAAAGCACGGCGTCAGCGCCGTCAGCCGCATCGGCAGTTCTTTTTCGTCGAGGATGGATTCGCGGACGAGATTTGTCAGCGGGACTTCGGCGGTGGGGATGAGCCAGAAGACTGCTCGCGCGCATCCAACTCGCTTCAATGCGAATTCTGCACACGAGCTCGAGTTTTCAGCGACATCTCATCACGCCGCTATTCTGGTTCTTCTGTCAATCACGGTTCGATATATTCGCATCAGCTTTCGCGAATTAGCAATTCATCGCTTTGCATGGCCGCAGAAAATTGATCATCTTCAAACTTCGGCAATTGCCCCGTACCAAACATCACATCATCGCGCACCAGCAGCGGCGGATTGATCTCCGTGTAGCCATGCTCATTAGTGTGCAGATCGAGCATGAATTGCCCGATCGCGCGCTCCAGCCGCGCCAGGCCTTTTTTCAGCACGACAAAGCGCGCGCCGGATAATTTCGCCGCGGTCTCGAAATCCATGAAGCCCATGGCTTCGCCGAGATCGAAATGCGGTTTTGGCGTGAACGCGTAGTTGCGCACCGCGCCGAACACATGGCGCTGCACATTGCCGTGCTCATCGGCGCCCTCGGGGACTTCGTCGAGCGGAAGATTTGGGATTGCCGCAAGCTCCTTGGCGAGTTCTTCGTCCGCCGCTTTGGCTGCGGCTTCGAGCTGCGGCATCGTCGTTTTGAGTTCGGCGACCTCGGCCATCAGTTTGGCAGCGCGCGCGTCATCCTTTGCCTTCTTGGCCTCGCCGATTTCCTTGGAAGCCGAATTGCGCCGCGCCTGTGCCTGCTCCGACGCCAGGATCGCACCGCGGCGCTTTTCATCGATCGCCAACAACGACGCCGACAACGGCTCCAGCCCCCGCCGCTTGAGTGCGGCGTCGAAAGCTTCGGGATTGTCGCGGATCGATTTGATGTCGTGCATGACCGGCGGGTTCCTCGTGTGCGTCGACAGTCAACTCACTACGTTGACATTTTACGGTGCGCACCCCGTACCACATCCGTCATCGCCCGCGAAAGCGGGCGATCCAGTATTCCCAAGCGTTAGCGATTGAATCGGGAAGCTGCGGCGTACTGGATACTCCGCTTTCGCGGAGTATGACGGCGAGTGTTTTGGGACAGCTTCGTGCTCTAAACGTGCGCCCCTACTCCGCCGGATTGGCGGCCGGCGGCGGCGGGGCGGCGGATGGCGGTGTTGCCGCGGTCTTGGCGGTGGCGGCCCGCTTCTCGACGATGCGCACGGCGATGATCGAGCCTTCATACAGCGCCAGCAGAGGCAGCGCGAGCGAGGCCTGGCTCAGCACATCCGGCGGCGTCAGCACGGCGGCGATGATGAAGGCGACCACGATGAAATAGCGGCGCTTCTCGCGCAGTTGTTTCGAGGTGATGATGCCGATCCGCCCCAATAGCGTCAGGATCACCGGAAGCTGGAACGCGATCCCGAAAGCGAAGATCAGCGACATCATCAGCGACAGATATTCGCCGACCTTGGGCAGTAGCTGGATTTGCGCGGTCTCGGCGCCGCCCGCCTGCTGCATGCCGAGCGAGAACCGCACCAGCATCGGCAGCACCACGAAATAGACCAGCATCGATCCCATCACGAAGAAGAACGGCGTCGCGATCAGGTACGGCAGAAAAGCGCCGCGCTCGTGCTTGTAGAGGCCGGGCGCCACGAATTTGTAGATCTGCGCGGCCACGATCGGGAACGAGATGAAACCGGCGCCGAACAGCGCCAGCTTCAATTGGGTCAGGAAATATTCCAACAGCGCCGTGTAGATGAATTTCGAGTTTTCGGCACCTGCGACCCAGACAAACGGCCATACCAGCACGTTGTAGATCTGCTTGGCGAAAAAGAAGCAGAAGATGAAGGCGACACCGAACGCCAGCAGCGCCTTGATCAGCCGCGAACGCAGCTCGATCAGGTGATCCATCAGCGGCGCTTTGCTGGCCTCGATATCCTCGGCGCTCATGACGCTTTGGCGTCCTTGGCGACTGGCTCCGCTGCGACCGCATGGGCATCAGCCTCGGCGAACGTTGCCGGCGTGGGCGCCTCGGGCGTTGTCGGATGAGCCGGCAGGTCGATCCCGGGATGAGCCGCTTCCGATACCGCCGGCGTATCGGCGTTCGATGTCGCCGTCGCATCGGTCGATATCGCCGGCGTATCCGTTGATATCGCCGGCGTATCGCTCGATATCGCCGGCTTGTCCAAATCGTCGATCCGGAGCGACTCGCTGACGTCCTTTTGCAGCGAATTCATGATGTTGCCGCCGCTAAAGCCGGAGGCGGCCTCCTTGACCTCGTCGAAGCTCTTTTTGAGGTCGGCCATTTCGGCCTCCCGCATCGCCTCCTGGAACTGGCCCTGGAATTCGGCGGCCATCTTGCGCGCCTTGCCCATCCACTGCCCGACCATGCGCAGCACGCCCGGCAATTCCTTCGGGCCAATGGCGATCAGCGCGACAACCGCGATGACGAGAAATTCACTCCACCCGATGTCGAACATGAAAAATTCCGCTCGCGCGAGGCGATTTCACCCAACCATCAAACACGGTTGGGCCGCCCGCGTCTCCTTCCGGCCTTGCCGCAAGCCTGCCGCAAGTCCTTTGCCCAGACAGTCCAGTACTCAGGCAGTGTTGGGCTTAGACAGCCTTGCTGCCGACATCCGACCGCGCCGCCGCCGATGGCGCAGCGTTATGGTCGATCGCCTTCACAGGGTCGGGCTTTTCCGCAGTCTTGTCATCGTCCTGCATGCCCTTCTTAAAGGCCTTGATGCCCTGCGCCACATCGCCCATCAGGTCCGAAATCTTGCCACGACCGAACAACAGCAGGACGACTCCGATCACCACGATCCAGTGCCAAATGCTAAGCGAACCCATCCCGCAATCCTCCAAACACACAAGGCCGGCGACCCGGCCTGATCCTTCCCGGAAAGTAGGCTCAGGAGGTGTCAAAAACAAGGACTTAAGCCGCGTCAAATCGCGGTTGACGCGCTACCGTTAATCCGCGTCCCTCAAGGCCGGTTGCGGATGCCGCGACAGGCTCGAAACTAGCCCGCCTCCCCGGTTTCCGGGTCCGCGACCGGCGCCAGCGCCAGTTCCAGATCGCCGATCTCCAGCGGGTCTTCGTCGTCGCGCAACGCCGGGTCGTCCGACGGCGCTGGAACACTGAAGCCGGAGGGCAGCCGCGAATCCAACAGGCCTGTTCCCTTTAGTTCCTCCAGACCCGGCAGGTCGCCGAGCGCTTCCAGGCTGAACTGCGACAGGAAGGCTTCGGTGGTTCCGAAGGTCAGCGGACGGCCCGGTGTCTTGCGACGGCCGCGCGGGCGAATCCACCCGGTCTCCAGCAGCACATCCAGCGTGCCTTTGGAGGTGATCACGCCGCGGATTTCCTCGATCTCGGCACGGGTGACCGGCTGATGATAGGCGATGATCGCCAGCATCTCGATGGCCGCGCGCGACAGCCGCCGGGTCTCGGTGCTCTCCCGCGTCATCAGCCACGACAGGTCGCCGGCGGTGCGGAAGGTCCATTTATTGGCGACGCGCACCAGATTGACGCCGCGCGAGGCGTAGTCCGCCTGCAGTTGCGCCAGCGCGACCTTGATGTCGACACCATCGGGCATGCGTTTTGCCAGCGTGGCCTGATCGAGCGGCTCGGTCGAGGCAAACAACAGCGCTTCCAGCAGCCGCAATTCCTCGGGCCGCGCTTCCGGGTCTACCGAACGCTCCTCGACATCCACTATGCGTTTTTCGGCCAGGCTTGCCATGGCAAGGTCTCCTTCTTCCACTTACTCGGCCGGCAGATCCGGCGCGGTCATCGCGTCAGGTACTGGTTGCGCCGAACGCTTTCGAAAATACAGCGGCGCGAACGCCTCTTTCTGGTGCAACTCCACCTCGCCTTCCCTGACCATTTCCAGTGCCGCGGCAAAGCTGGACGCAAAAACGGTGGCTTTTTGCGAGGGGTCGACGACGTAGTTGATCAGGTACTGGTCGAGGCGGCTCCAGTCCTCGGCCATTCCAACCAGGCGCTCGAGCGATGCTCTCGCCTCGGACAGCGACCACACCGTGCGTTTCGCCAGATGCACCGTCGCCAGCACGCGCTGCTGGCGCTGCGCGGCATAGGCGGTCAAGAGGTCGAACAGGGTTGCGGTGAATTTGGGATGCTTGATTTCGGCGATGGCTTCCGGATTGCCACGCGGAAAAATGTCGCGCTGCAATTGCGGACGGTTCATCAGCCGGTTCGACGCTTCGCGAATGGCCTCAAGCCGCCGCAGCCGGTTGGCCAGCGCCGTCGCCATTTCCTCGGCGCTGGGGCCGTCCGCCGTGGCGGGCTCGGGCAGCAACAAGCGTGATTTCAGGAAGGCGAGCCATGCCGCCATCACGAGATAATCGGCGGCAAGCTCAAGGCGAATCTTGCGGGCCGCCTCGATGAAGACGAGGTACTGATCGGCCAGCGCCAGAATGGAAATCTTGGCCAAATCGACCTTCTGCTGCCGCGCCAGCGCCAGCAACAGGTCGAGCGGGCCCTCGTAGCCCTCGACGTCGACAACCAGCGACGGTTCGTCGTCCGCGATTTCAGCGGGACGTCCGGTTTCAAACGATAGAATTTCCGCGCTCATGCGCCTGCCAATCCTGCCCGACCAATCAAACCATCCAACTCGGCCCGCGCCGCCAGCCGGTCGAATGGCTGCGGAGGCTTGCGCGACGCCAGCGCCATCCTGGCGCGCTGTAGCGCCTTGCCCGACAACTCCGGCGTCCAGGCCGCGACTTCGCGCATTTCGTCGAGCTTGCCGTTGCAATGCAGAACCATGTCACAGCCGGCGGCGACGATGGCTCGGGTCCGCTCGGCAATCGATCCCGCCAGTGCGTTCATGGACACGTCATCACTCATCAACAAACCTTGGAACCCGATTACGCCGCGAATCACCTGTTCGATGATTGTCGCAGAAGTTGTCGCCGGATGGGCGGGGTCCAGCGCGCTAAACACAACATGTGCGGTCATCGCCATTGGAAGGTCCGCCAGCGGTTGAAACGCGGCGAAATCGACCCTTTCAAGCTCCGCGCGGGGTGTATCGACCACCGGAAGCCTGAAATGAGTATCCGCGGTGGCCCGGCCATGCCCCGGAATGTGTTTCAGTACCGGCAAAATACCGCCCTGCTCCAGCCCTTCCGTTACCGCGCGGGCGATCGCCGCGACCTTTTGGGGCTCGGTTCCGTAGGCCCGGTTGCCGATTACCGCGTCGGCGCCGGGAACCGGCACATCCGCTAGCGGCAGGCAATCCACGGTAACGCCGATCTCGATGAGATCCGCGGCGATCAGCCGCGCGCTCAAGCGCGCTGCGGACAGACCGAGTGCACGATCGATGTCGTAGAGCGCACCAAAGACGGCCCCCGGCGGATAGATCGGCCAGTGCGGCGGGCCTAAGCGCTGCACCCGGCCGCCCTCCTGATCGATCAGAACCGGGGCCTCCGGATCATTGATCGATTCCCGCAATTCGCGAACAAGCAAGGACACTTGCGCTGGCGTCTCAACGTTCCGCTTGAAAAGAATAAATCCCCAGGGCCGTTCCGAACGCATGAATTCACGCTCGGCAGCACTCAATTCCGGTCCGGATACGCCTGTGATGAATGCGCGCGTGTTCATCCCGGGCGATTAGCCCTTTGACGGCATTAGGGTCAAGGAAACGGCCATTAATTCCTTTGGACGACGCACTTTCCGCCCGCTGTCTCGAGGCTGCCGCAGAGCTGCAGGGCTTCCTCGCGCGAACCGAACGGGCCGACCATGGCGCGGTAGTAAACTCCCTTGTCGCCGAGATCGGCGCGCTTGATCACGGGACTTCGCGAACCCAGCACCGCCGGGTATTTGCTCTGCAGCACCCGATAAGAGGCCTGCGCTTCGCCCTCATTCTTCTGCGAAGACACCTGCACCAGATAGCCGCCGCCGCCACCGCTGGGGGCGGTTTGCACCGGGGTGTTGGTGGCGACCCGGGGCCGTGCGTCGGCGGCGGGCGCCGGTTGGGCGGCCTGTGGCGACAGCGACATCGGCGCGTTTGCGGTTGAGGCATTCGCATTGGCCGCCGCCGGTGGCACGGCCGGATTTCGTGAGGCAGCCGCTCGTGCAGCCGCCGCCGGCTTTGCCGCCGAAGGCTGGGGCGCCGCCGCCGGAACCGCGGCGCCGTCAGGCTGGTCGCCACGAACGGACAAGGTCCTGATCTTTCGCGGCTCGTTGTTCGGCATCGTGCCATTTCCGGCATTGACCGGCGGCGGGCCGCTCGGAGCGACGCTCGCCACGGTCGGCGGATTGGCATTCTGGTTTAGCGGCGGAAACACCATGCGCGGCGCGGGTTGGGCGTTGACATCAACCGGCGCTTCCTCGCGCGGGACGATCTTCTCGGTGCCATCGCCCGCCGCAAGGCGGTCGGGCACCTTGGCATTGGGGTCGGCAGGCGCGGGTACAATCTTGGTCGGACCGGCATCCGCCTTGATGATCGGCGGCTCTCCGCTGCGCGGCGACCCGACATACGTACGATAGGCGAACGCCGCCCCCGTTCCCAAAACCGCCAGCGCAAGGACGACGACGACCGTGACCATGCCGCCGCGGCGCTTCTCGATCGGCTCTTCGGCGGTGTCGGCATAGCCGTCGTGGTAGCCGTAGGGATCATCCGAATAGGCCTGAGCGTGCGGCGTTTCCTGCGCGTCCAAATCCAGCTGGCCATACAGCGCATCATCATAGCGCGACGGATCGGACTGCTGATCGGCGTCATCGGCGAAAGGTGGCGCCTCATGGTAGTCCGGCTCAGGCGCGGGATGCGCGGCCGCGTAACGATGCAGCGGATGCACAGCGCTCGGGTAATCCTGCTGCGGCGGGGGTTCCTGCCGCGCCACGCGCTGCAGCCAAGGCGGCGGACCGGCGGAAACACCGTCCTTTTCCGCCACCGAATCGTCTTCAACTGCCGGGGGTTCATATTGATCGTGTAAGCCGGCACGTGGCTGTACCGGCTGATTGGCGCGGCCCATGCTGGCGAACGGATCGGTCTGCCCGATCAGGCGCGCAAGCTCCGCCAGCGGGTCGCTCTCGGCCTTTGCGGACGCATGCGGATCATCGGCGCGATGATCGTCGTCGTCCGCGGGAAAAAGTCTGTCCTGATATCGATCAGTCATCGTGATGATGCGTCCCCTTCGGGAAAGCTGCCAACCCGCCCTTACAAACGAGCCAGCCCCTGCCAGATGCCCTCACAGATCCCCATGTGAGCGGCCTTAGCCCCTGTCTACCGCATCTCGTCCGGAGCGTGAACGCCGAGAACGGCGAGCCCAGATGCCAGAACCGAGACGACGCCCTGGACCATGGCCAGCCGCGCCTTCGTGATCTCTGCATCATTAGTTATAATGAAGCGTAAATAGGGCAGATCGCGCCCCCTGGTCCAAAGCGCATGAAATTCGCTGGCGAGATCATATAGGTAAAAGGCGATTCGGTGTGGCTCATGTGCCGCCGCCGCGGCTTCCATCATCCGGGGGTAGAGCGCCAGCCGCCGCAGCAAATCGAGTTCCGCGGGGTCGGTCAGCCGTTCCACCGCCGCGTCGGCGAGGAACACCGCCCGGGACTCCGCCTCCTCCGGCAGGTCCGGGATCACCTCGCGCGCATTACGGAACACGGAATGGCCGCGGGCATGGCCATACTGCACGTAGAATACCGGGTTCTCGCGCGACTGCTCGATCACCTTGGCAAGGTCGAAATCCAGCACCGCGTCATTCTTGCGGAACAGCATCATGAAGCGGACGGCATCCCTGCCGACCTCATCGACCACCTCGCGCAGCGTGATGAATTCGCCGGAGCGCTTCGACATCTTCACGGGTTCGCCGTTGCGCAGCAGCCGGACGAGCTGAACGACCTTCACGTCGAGCGTTGCCCTTCCAGCGGAGATCGCCTTCACGGCGGCCTGCATGCGTTTGATGTAGCCGCCGTGATCGGCTCCGAACACATCGATCAGGTTGCTGAAGCCGCGCTCGAACTTGTCCCGATGATAGGCAATGTCGGACGCAAAATAAGTATAGGAACCATCCGACTTGATCAGCGGCCGGTCGACATCATCGCCAAAGGCGGTGGCGCGAAACAGCGTCTGCTCGCGATCCTCGTAGTCCTCGACCGGTCCGCCCTTGGGCGGCGGCAGACGACCCTCGTAAATGTCGCCCTTGGAGCGGAGATAGTCGATGGTCTCGGTGACGCGGTTATTTCCGGTCTCGATCAGCGACCGCTCGGAGAAGAAGATGTCGTGCTTGATGTTGAGCGCGGCAAGGTCGCCCTTGATCTCCGCCATCATCATCGCGATGGCCTTGGCCCGCACAGCCGGCAGCCACTGGCCTTCCGGCATGGTCAGGAGCCTGTCGCCATATTCTGCAGCAAGCGCCTGCCCGACCGGCTTCAGATAGTCGCCGGGATAGAGCCCTTCCGGAATCTCGCCGATGTTTTCGCCCAGCGCCTCGCGGTAGCGGAGAAATGCCGAGAGCGCGAGCACATCGACCTGGGCGCCGGCATCATTGATGTAATATTCGCGCGTCACATCATAGCCCGCGAAAGCCAGCAGGCTTGCCAGCGCATCGCCGAACACCGCCCCGCGGCAATGGCCGACATGCATCGGCCCGGTCGGATTGGCCGAGACATATTCGACGTTGACCTTCTCGGCCGCGCCGATCGCGCTGCGTCCATAGGAAGCGCCCTCACGCAACACGGTACGTAGCGCGTCCGACCAGGCCGACGGCTTCAGGGTGAGATTGATGAAACCGGGACCGGCGACATCGACGGACGCTATCAAATCGTCCGTGCGCAGCCTGGCCGCGATCTGTTCGGCGAGGTCTCGCGGCTTAGCCCTCGCCTCCTTGGCCAGCACCATGGCGGCGTTGGTTGCCATGTCGCCGTGCGCGGCATCGCGCGGCGGCTCGACCACGACACGCGACAGGTCGATACCGGCGGGCCATCCGCCTTCGGCCGCGAGCGCCCCGCAGACCGCGTGGACGCGGGCGAGCACATTGGCGAAAAGGTGCGGGGGAGAGGCTTGAACGACCATGGCCGCCGCCTAACGTAATTCGGGGGTCAAGTCAAAAAGCCTTTGATGCTCGGTCATGGCAAAACGATCGGTCATCCCGGCGATGAAGTTGCCGATCCGCCGGGCGCGCGCGGTTTCGGTCTCCGAGTGCTCACCTTCCGGCGGCAGCCATTCCGCCGGCAGATCGCCGGGCGTCTTCTGATAGCGCGCGAACAGGTCGAACAGGATCTGTTCGGCCTCGCCCATCACCCGCATCACCCGCGAATGGCGGTACATCCGCTGCTTCAGGAAGGCCTTGATGCCCGCTTCAGCTTGCGCCACCTCCGGCGAAAACGCGATCAGCGCGGCTGCCTGATTGCGGACATCATCGACGGATTGCGGTTGAGCAACGTCCAGCCGTCGGCGCGCTTCCGAAACCACCGCGCCGATCAGATACGAAATCAGCTCGCGCACCAGCTCGGCGCCGCGCCGGATGTCATCAAGCGCGGGATAATGCTTGGCGATATCAGCGATCATGTCCGCGGCGAGCGGCATGACCTTGAGGTCGTCGACCCCAAACAGGCCGGCCCGCAAACCGTCGTCGATATCGTGGGCGTCATAGGCGATGTCGTCGGCGATGGCGGCGACCTGCGCCTCCAGCGAGGCGAAGCTCCACAGCTGCAGATCATAAAGCCGGACGTAATCGGAAATGCCGACGGGGATGCCACGTTCGCGGTAGCGATCCAGCGCAGCTCCGCTGCGGTCGGTCAGCGGACCATTGTGCTTGACGATGCCCTCCAGCGATTCCCAGGTCAGGTTGAGCCCGTCGAAATCGGGATAGCGATGCTCCAGCGATGTAACGACGCGCAAGGTCTGGGCATTGTGATCGAACCCGCCATGGGCTTTCAAACAGGCATCCAGTGCCCGCTCGCCGGCGTGGCCAAACGGCGGATGGCCGAGGTCATGCGCCAGCGCCAGCGTTTCGGTGAGATCCTCGTCGAGACCGAGTTGCCGGGCCAGTGCGCGCGCGATCTGGGCCACTTCGAGCGTGTGCGTCAGTCGGGTGCGGTAATGATCGCCCTCATGGAACACGAATACCTGGGTTTTGTGCTTCAAGCGGCGAAAAGCGGTGGAATGGATCACCCGGTCGCAATCGCGCCGAAACGGGCTGCGGGTCTTGCTCGGTGGCTCGGCGAACAGCCGTCCGCGGCTGCGGTCGGGGTCGCAGGCATAGGTCGAGCGAGGAGCAGCCATTCCGACCGACACGGTGTATTAATCCCCTTAACGTTTGATTCCGGCGCCTGGCGCACTTAACTATGGTGAGCGCCGGATACCAGATAATTTGGTATGGAGCCGGTCATCGGAGACGCGTCATGACTACAGCCGTCACCATCAGCGAGCGGGCGGCCCGCCGCATCGGCGAGATCCTCAAAACCGAAGGCGATGGTGCCATGCTCCGCATCAGCGTCGAGGGCGGCGGCTGCTCGGGCTTTCAGTACAAGTTCGACGTGGAACGCGCCCAGGCCGAGGACGACCTGGTGATCGCGCGCGACAGCGCGGTGGTGCTGGTCGACCCGGCTTCGGTGCCGTTTCTGGCCGGATCCGAGGTGGATTTCGTCGACGACCTGATCGGCGCGTCGTTCCGGGTGGTCAATCCGAATGCCACGGCGTCTTGCGGCTGCGGCACCAGCTTTTCGATCTGAGAGATTTTTATTCCTGATGCGTATTGCGACGTGGAACGTCAATTCCATCCGGCAGCGGATCGATCATCTGCTGACTTGGCTGAAGGACTGTTCGCCCGACATCGTCTGCCTGCAGGAAATCAAATGCGTCGATGAGGCGTTCCCGCGGGAAGCCATCGAGGCCCTCGGCTATAATGTGGTCACCCACGGCCAGAAGACCTTCAACGGCGTCGCGCTGCTGTCAAAATTGCCGTTCGATGAAACCCGACCGCGGCTGGCCGGCGATGACGAGGACATCCATGCCCGGTTTCTGGAGGGCGTGGTCACGCTGAAGCGGGGCGTGCTGCGGATCGCCTGCCTCTATCTGCCCAACGGCAATCCGCCCGAAACCGAGAAATACCCATACAAGCTCAAATGGATGTCGCGGCTTCTTGAGTATTCAAAAGAGCGACTTAAGACGGAAGAACCGCTGGTGCTGGCCGGAGACTTCAACGTCATTCCAGCGGCCAGGGACGTCCACAATCCGGCCGCCTGGGTCAACGATGCCCTGTTCAGGCCCACCACCCGCGAAAGCTTTCAAACGCTGCTCGGCCTTGGGCTGACCGACGCGCTGCGCGCCGTCACCGACGCGCCCGGCCAGTACACTTTCTGGGATTATCAGGCCGGCGCCTGGCAGAAAAACCACGGCTTGCGCATCGATCATCTGCTGTTATCGCCGCAGGCCGGCGACCGACTCATCGATGTCGGAATCGACGCTTACGTGCGGGCCTGGGAAAAGCCGTCGGACCACGTGCCGGTCTGGATCGATCTCGACCTGGAGACCGCCTAACGCGCAATTGCCGCATCCCGTCGCGGCCCGGCCCCCGGCACCAGCACCCGCAGCGCCGAAACCTGCAGCGGCGAAACCCCCGCCGCCCAAGAAGCCGCCCCCGCCGCACTGACAAGCGTTGCGGAGGGCAGCTTCAACCAGCTTTAAATCGGATCAGTCCTTGCGGCCCTGCACCCAGTGCTCGAGCATCTGCAGCGCCATCGCGCGGTCATCCTCGGATGCCTTGCTGATCGCCTTGTTGTAGCTGTCCTTGATCCAGGTTTCGTCCGGCGAGGCGCTGTCCCGCGCCAGCGTCAGCCACATCAGCCCGCGGGCCGCCTGACGCGGCAGTTGGTCGCCGTTGAACAGCATCTGGCCGAGCAAGGCCTGCGCCTCATGCTGGCCCTTCTGGGCGGCAAGGCCGAGCCAGCGCGCGCCATAGCGGAAGTCATCCCGCGAGGTGCCGACGCCCTTCAGGTAGAGCCGGGCGAGATCATATTGCGCGTCGGCATTGCCGAAATACGAGGCGGCGTAGGAGAACATCTCCCTCGCCCGCTCCGGATCGGACTTGATCTTCGAGTTCGGAATGCCGTTGAGATAATACCGCCCCAGCGCCACAAAGGCGTTGGCGACGATCGCCGACTGCGGGGCCGACGGGCTGTCTTCCGCATGGGCATTGGCGATGCGGCTGAAATATTCGAAGGCGCGCAGATCGTCCTGGGTGACGCCATCGCCATTGGCGTACATTCGCCCCAATTTCCATTGCGCCACGGGATGACCGCCCTCAGCCGCATATTGCAGCGAGGTCAGCGAGGTATCCGGCGTGGACGTCGGCACCGCTTTTTTGAGGGCTGCTGCGGCAGCGGAGCCGCCCGGCTGGGCCACAACCATCGGAATCGTCGCATCCTGGTTGGCCGGCGCCCCGTCAAAAGCCGATGCCGGGACCGCCACCGACGTGGCCCCTAAAATCAACGCAAAAATGATACGCTCAGATATCCGCATAACACTGTTTCTCGTGGGCACCGCCCGGATGGGTTACGGCGCCATCCACCGCCGGTCCAACCTGCTGGGCATATTTCCACAGCGCACCCGATGTATGATTAGTCGCGCGAGGCTTCCATTTGGTCTTACGTTCGGACAGCTCCGCGTCAGTCAACTTTACGTTAAGTGTCCCCGCCTCGGCGTCGATTTCGATGATATCGCCGTCCCGCAGCAAGGCGATCGGCCCGCCCACCGCCGCTTCCGGGCCGACATGGCCGATACAGAAGCCGCGGGTCGCACCCGAGAACCGGCCGTCGGTGATGAGGGCGATCTTGCCACCCATGCCCTGGCCGGTCAGGGCTGCCGTGGTCGAGAGCATCTCGCGCATCCCGGGGCCGCCGCGCGGCCCCTCATAGCGGATCACGATGACCTCGCCCTCTTTGTAGGTCTTTTGCTGGACCGCCTCGAAGGCATCCTCTTCCCGATCGAAGCAGCGGGCAGGTCCGGTAAACTTCAGCTTCGACATTCCCGCGACCTTCACGATCGCGCCCTCGGGCGCAAGATTACCCTTCAGGCCGACCACACCGCCGGTGACGGTGATCGGCTTGTCAGCGGATCGCACCACATCCTGGTGCGGATTCCATTTTACGCTTTTGAGGTTTTCGGCGATCGTCCGGCCGGTGACCGTCAGGCAGTCACCATGCAAATGGCCATTGTCGAGCAGCGTCTTCATCAGAAGCGGAATGCCGCCAACCTCGAACATGTCTTTGGCGACATAACGGCCACCCGGTTTCAAATCCGCGACATACGGAGTCTTTTTGAAGATTTCGGCAACGTCGAACAAATCGAACTTGATGCCGCATTCATGCGCGATCGCCGGCAGGTGCAGTGCAGCATTGGTAGAGCCGCCGGATGCCGCGACGACGGCCGCCGCGTTTTCCAGCGCTCGGCGGGTGACGATGTCGCGCGGCCGGATATTGGCCGCGATCAACTCCATGACTTTCTCGCCCGCAGTGGTGCAGAACGCGTCGCGGATCTCGTAAGGCGCAGGTGCTCCGGCCGAATACGGCAGCGCCAGACCGATGGCCTCGGACACCGTCGCCATGGTGTTGGCAGTGAATTGTGCGCCGCACGCGCCAGCTGACGGGCACGCCACCCGCTCGATTTCGTCCAGATCGGCGTCGGACATCTCGCCGACCGAATGCTTGCCGACCGCCTCGAACATGTCCTGCACCGTGACCTGCTGGCCGCGGAAATTGCCGGGCAGGATCGAACCGCCATAGATGAAGATCGACGGCACGTTGAGCCGGACCATCGCCATCATCATCCCCGGCAGCGACTTGTCGCAGCCGGCCAGACCCACCAGCGCATCATAAGCATGACCGCGCATGGTCAGCTCGACGGAATCGGCGATGCATTCGCGCGACGGCAATGACGAACGCATGCCGTCATGGCCCATGGCGATGCCGTCGGTCACGGTGATGGTGCAGAATTCGCGGGGGGTGCCGCCGGCGGAGGCGACGCCCTTCTTGACCGCCTGAGCCTGGCGCATCAGCGAGATGTTGCAAGGTGCGGCCTCGTTCCAGCACGACGCCACGCCGACGAACGGCTGGTGAATCTGCTGGGTGGTCAGGCCCATGGCGTAAAGGTAGGAGCGATGCGGGGCCCGTTCCGGGCCCTCGGTCACGTGACGGCTCGGCAACCTCTTTTTGATGTTGGTCTTGGCGTCCATCGCGAACCTGTTTCCCCAGCCGTCTCATGTGGCCTTGGAAAACGCAGATCTTACAAAAAGACCCCATTTTCCGTCGCTTTCGCGGGCGCCGTGGCCATCAGCCTACGAAGGCATGATTTCATGGAGGGGTGTGGCTAAAAAGCGGCGCTTACCGCGACGGGCTGGGATAAGGGTTAAATGTTCATTCGGTGTTGCAGTCGAGCAACGATCGTGGCGTTCAGGCAACCATCTATTTATAGACGTGAGTTGGCAGTCTCGCGGCGCTACACGTCCGAGTTGTGTGTGAAAATGCCCTCGAAAAGGAGGGAACAGGAAGCGCCGGGTGCCCACTGCACCCATAGCCTCGTGCGCAAAGTAGATAAGCACACGAGTTAGTCACCACAGGCACACCGGAACACCCGGCGCTTCCTGCGCAATGGTTTTAACGGTTACTTCGCGCTCTCCCCGGTGACCGGCTTTCTTGCCACCGTCGTCCCCAAGAAACTTGCAAGAAGCTTGCTTCTCGAGAACTTGACGCCAGCGTCGGGGCGTCAGGACCACACGACTTCGCCGTCCGCAAGGTAGCGCTCTCGTCAGCAGCGCCGCTTGCGTCCATCGCATCCCGCCTCACGTCCGTGACGATCGCGAAACGCCCCTCCAGAGAAGCGGGACAACTATGGACGGTGAAGTGATTTGGGTCAGAAGTGAATTGGAATATTTTTTGATGGAGGACTGGACGACCCAAATCACGTTGGAATCTTTGAATAAATCGTCCTCTGATGGAGTTGGATATCCGGTCGATGATGCAATGCTTGCCGGATCGAGCCCCGTGTCTTCAGGGCGCGCACTCATCAATTGCGGAGACGGGAACCAAGAACCGACCCAACAGCTATTGAAAAACTGACTTATTTGCTCGCGTCCAAGTGCCCTTTGTAACAGCTTTTGTATTTGATGAGAGCCGCAATTGGAGAGGATCGGATTACACCTGTCTTCCGGAATTGTGAGACAGAAGCTCCGGCAAGAAGTCTAACAAGAGGCGTGATATGTGCTTGGCTTGCAGCGGACTTTTCAATGGTCTCGTACCCGAAGCGCGTCCGTCGCGGCGGTGGTTCATGCGGGGCGCTGGCACGATTGCCGCCGTAGCCTCCATGGGATCGAGTTCCTTTTTCTGTAGTGCTGCCGAAGCGCAGAGCAGCGCGGCAATTACGGTCTATGTCGCCAAAAAGATTGTAACAATGGATCGAGGCTGGCCCCTTGCCACAGCGGTTGCCGTGAGGGACGGGAAGATTTTGTCGGTAGGGTCGCTCGACGAACTGAAGCCATGGCTGGACAAGTATCCGCACACCATCGACCGGGCTTTCGCAGACAAGATCATCTTTCCCGGCTTCATCGAACCGCATGGACATCCGTTGATCGGCGGTACGTCGATGACGCGCCCACTTCTGACTTACCTGCCCACACCCAATCCCTACGGCCCGCCGTTTCCGGGAGTGAAGACCAAGCAGGAGGCGGCATCGAAGCTGCGGGAATACGTCGGGAAAGCCAAATCAGGAGATGAAACGATCCTGGCCTGGGGCTACGACGTCGTCGCGATGGGAGGTGAGCATCTCAGCAAGGCCGACCTCGACGCCGTATCAGTCACCCAGCCGATCCTCGTCTGGGATGCCTCCGAACACTTCGTTTACGCGAATTCCGCAGCTCTCAAAAAATACAACGTGACGGCAGAAGACACCAAGATCAACGGCGTCATGGCGGGCTCGGACGGACGGCCCAACGGACAGTTTCTCGGCACCATAGCGGCCAAGCGAATCTTGCAGGAACCGGCGTCGCAGCTTTTTCAACCCAAGGAGGGCTTGAAGAATGTGCGCTTCCTCATGGACCTCAGCCGCAAGAACGGCATCACAACGACCTCGGAGCTTGCCTTTGGGACAGTCAGCCTCGCGCTTGAGGAAGTCGTCTTCGACAAGTACTTCAACGATCCGGCCAGCCCGATGCGCTGCGTGGTCGTGACTGATGGAGCAACCCTGGCAGCGACAAAGGGCGACCAAGCTGTCGCGTTCGCGAAGAGCCTGCCTTCGCGCAATACGGACAAGCTCATCTTCAACGGCGTGAAGTTCTTCGCGGATGACTCCTTCCTCAGTCTGGGCATGGACATGGACCAGCCCGGATATACCGACGGGCGTAAGGGCTTCTTCATTACGCCGCCGGACAAAATGGTCGAAACATACCGCCCATGGTGGGAAGCCGGTTTCCATATCCACGTTCACAGCAACGGCACTGGCGGCAATCACGCGACAATCGACGCTATCGAAGGTCTGATGGCACTCAAGCCGCGCGCCGACCACCGCTTCACTATTGAACACTACGGCATGTCCACGCCGGAAATGGCACGCAGATTGTCGCAACTAGGAGGCGCGGCGAGCGTAAACCCCTACTACGTCTACTATCGGAGTGAGTTCAACGCTCCATTCGTGGGGAGCGATGCCGCGTATACAGCCGCGCGGCTACGCACCCTCGTCGAGGCGGGCGTGCCGACCTCACTCCATACCGATACTCCGGTAGCACCTCCGATCCCGCTCGAAGTGGTCTGGATTGCGGTCAATCGCTTCGGTCTCTCGGGCAAAGTTCGTGGAGCGGAAGAGCGCGTTACTGTCGATCAGGCAATGCGCATGATCACAACCGACGCCGCGTTCACGCTCGGTGTGGAAGACAAAGTCGGCAGTATCGCTCCCGGCAAGTACGCCGATTTCACCATACTGCATCAGGACCCTTACGAAGTTCCCAAGGAAAAAATCCGCGACATCAGGGTTTGGGGCACGGTCGTCGGCGGAAAGATTTTCCCAGCAAACGAAATCCGGCCCGTCTAAAAGAGCACCGGAAGGCAGGCGGTTACGTGCACCCATCGGCAAGCACCAGTTTACTCGTCGTCGTATCGTGGCGCACCTTGAACAGGTCTTGAATTTCAGGGTCACTTAGAAATGCTTCTGCCTTTTCGCGTTCTGGAAATTCGATGATGACCATGCGCTCGGGTTTCCAATCACCCTCAATTGTCGTTGGCTGAACCCCTTGAACTATGTATTTCCCTGAATGTTTTGCGATGAATGCAGGGATTTCAGCGATGTATTTTCTGAAACCAACGAAGTCATTCACGGACAAGTCGAGCACCAAATACGCTTTCATTGCTTGCCTCGCGATCCTTCATCCGACCAATTCGCGGTCCGGGTGGTGGGAGTAGACC
The DNA here is from genome assembly GCA_963727225.1 of uncultured Pseudomonadota bacterium. Lineage (GTDB taxonomy): Bacteria > Pseudomonadota > Alphaproteobacteria > Rhizobiales > Xanthobacteraceae > Bradyrhizobium. Next base: position 560,249 of record CAVSFN010000021.1, read on the forward strand.
ACTTCTTCAACCGCCCGCTAGCTAGATATTCAGCACCCGGCCATAGGCATCGAGCACCGCTTCCTTCATCATTTCCGACAGTGTCGGATGCGGGAACACGGTGTGCATCAGTTCTTCCTCGGTGGTCTCGAGGTTCATGGCGACCACGTAGCCCTGGATCAGTTCGGTGACCTCGGCGCCGATCATGTGCGCGCCGAGCAACTGGCCGGTCTTCTTGTCGAAGATCACCTTGACCAGTCCCTGATCCTCGCCGAGCGCGATCGCCTTGCCGTTACCAACAAAGGGGAAACGCCCGACGCGAATCTCGCGGCCGCCCTCTTTTGCTTTTGCTTCGGTGAGACCGACGGAGGCGATCTGCGGATTGCAATAGGTGCAGCCGGGAATGAGATTCTTGTCCATCGCGTGCGGATGCAGGCCCTTGATGGCTTCGACGCAGACCACGCCTTCGTGCTCGGCCTTGTGGGCGAGCATCGGCGGCCCCGCGACATCGCCGATGGCATAGATGCCGGGCACGCTGGTCTTGCCGTAGCCGTCGATCACGACGCAGCCGCGCTCGGTCTTGACGCCGAGTTTCTCCAGGCCGAGATTTTCGATATTGCCGACCACGCCGACGGCTGAAATCACCCGGTCGAACTCGATCGTTTGCGGTTTCTTGCCGTCGTCGATGGTGGCGACCACGCTGTCGCTCTTCTTCTCGAGTTTCGTCACTTTGGTACTGGTGAGAATCTTGATGCCTTGTTTCTCGAACCGCTTGCGGGCGAGGCCGGCGATCTCTGCGTCCTCGACGGGGAGAATCTGCGGCAGCACCTCGACCACGGTCACCTCGGCGCCCATGGTGTGGAAGAACGAGGCGAATTCAATGCCGATCGCGCCGGAGCCCACCACCAAGAGCGACTTCGGCATCTTCTCGGGCACCATCGCCTCGAAATAGGTCCAGATCAGTTTCTTGTCGGGCTCGAGCCCCGGCAGCACGCGCGGCCGCGCGCCGGTCGCCAGAATAATGTGCTTGGCCTGATAGGCACCCTCGCCCAGCGCGCCCTTCGGCGCCTCGACGGCGGATTTCCTGACCGTGATCTTGCCGGGCGCATCGATCGCGGCCTCGCCCCAGATCACCGTCACCTTGTTTTTCTTCATCAGAAAGCCGACGCCGTCATTGAGGCGCTTCGACACCCCGCGCGAGCGCTGCACCACGGCTTTCGCGTCGAACGAGACGTTGTCCGCCGACAGCCCGTAATCTTTTGCGTGCTGCATATAATGAAAGATTTCCGCCGAGCGCAGCAACGCCTTGGTCGGAATGCAGCCCCAGTTCAGGCAGATGCCGCCGAGATAGGATTTCTCGACAATGGCGGTCTTGTAACCGAGCTGCGCGGCACGGATCGCCATGACGTAACCGCCCGGTCCGGAGCCGATGATGATGATGTCGAAGGATGTATCGGCCATACGAAGCTCCCGTTAACTCAAAACAGTGGTAGTGCCGCCCGCGCGACGTTTCAATGGTTTGTGGAGATAGCTTCCGCAGCCGCGCCCTGCCGCGACAGATAGCTATGCAGGATCAGCCATTGCACCAGCGCAACTGCCCACAGCGGCACGAACATCTGCACCGCGTCAACGGCTTCCCGCAGCCAGTTGATGCCATAAATGCCATTGTTGACGACGCCGAGCACGACGACCAGAAGCGGCGCAAGCAACAGAATGGAAAGCGCGCGTTTCAGGTGGTGTTCTCGATCTTTGCGCCACAGCGCCAAACCGAAGAGCAACATGCTCAGGATCAGATAGACGGCGATCAGCAGCGCGCGGAACGCCTCGCCGAGACCGCGGCCGGCGGCGTCGTCCCAATCCGGCAGCAGCGATACCACGCCGTAGGCGAGCGCGCCGGCGAAGGCAGAGGCGACAAAAGCCAGGATCAACACTCCCGCGAGCCGCATGATCGCCTTTGCTACCGATCGACGAAATTGGGCTTATGCCGGATCGCCTGCTTGTAATCGGCGGATTTTCCCTGACGCAACGAAATCCGTACCGGCGGCATCTCACACCACCATCATGACCGGATTTTCGATCAGCATCTTGAAGGCGCCGATCAGTTCGGCGCCGAGTGCGCCATCGACCGCGCGGTGATCGCAGGACAGCGTCACGCTCATGATCTGCGCGATCTCGATCTTGCCGTTCTTCACAATGGCGCGTTCCTCGCCGGTGCCGACCGCGAGGATGGTGGCATGGGGCGGATTGATAACGGCGGTGAAATCCTTGATGCCGTACATGCCGAGGTTGGAAACGGCCGTGGTGCCGCCCTGATATTCCTCGGGCTTGAGTTTGCGCGCCCGCGCCCTTGCACGGCGAAATCCTTCATCTCGGCCGAAATCACCGAGATCGGCTTGGTCTCGGCCTTGCGGATGATCGGCGTGATCAGGCCGCCGGGCATCGCGACAGCCACACCGACATCGGAATGCTTGTGCTTCAGCATGCCGCCATCGGTCCAGCTGACATTGGCGTTGGGAATCCGCTGCAGCGCGATCGCCAGCGCCTTGATCACGAAATCATTGACCGAAAGCTTGTAGGCCGGCTTGCCGTCCTTGTCCTTGGGTGCTGCGGCGTTGATCTCCTCGCGGGCCTCCACCAGCTTGCCGATGTTGCAGTCCATCGTCAGGTAGAAATGCGGAACGGTCTGCACCGACGCGGTCAGCCTTTGCGCGATCGTACGGCGCATGCCGTCGTGCGGGATCACCTCGTAGCTGCCGTCTTCGAACAGCGCACGAATTTGCTTGTCCGACATCCCGGGCGCCACCGCGCCCCCGGGCGCTATCGACGGCGCGCCGGCAGGTGCGGCCGCGGGTGCTTTCAGCCCCTTGCCGGATTTGGCTTCCTCGACATCGCGCGCGATGACGCGGCCATGCGGACCGGAACCGGTGATGCGCGCAAGCTCGATGCCGGCCTCCCTGGCGAGGCGGCGCGCCAGCGGCGAGGAGAAGGTGCGGGCGTGGCCGTTGCCTTGAGGCGCCGGCGCTGCCGCCTGAGGTGCAGGCGCTGCGGCAGCGGGCGTCGGAGCGGCCTTTGCCGCAGGCGCTGTGGCCGGTGCAGGTGTCGTCGGCGCCGGCTTGGCCGTAGCCTGAGCTTCGGCAGGCGCCGGAGCGGCCTTCGGAGGCGCGCTCGCAGCCCCCGCCCCGGCCGCCTTGACGTCCTCGCCATCGCCGGCCAAAACCGCGATCACGTCGTTGACAGACACATCCTGGGTGCCTTCGGGCACCACGATCTTCGCCAGCGTGCCCTCGTCGACCGCCTCGACCTCCATGGTCGCCTTGTCGGTCTCGATTTCTGCGATCACGTCGCCCGACTTGACCTTGTCGCCCTCTTTCTTGAGCCACTTTGCAAGGTTGCCCTTCTCCATCGTCGGCGACAGCGCGGGCATCAGAATGTTGATCGGCATGATGACCTCACAGGATATTCTTGCAGGTTGTCTTCCATTCGCTGGGAAAGCCAACCAAAGACCGTTTGGGTGCTAGCGGCACCCGATGAAAAATCGAAGCTCCGCGTCAATTGCCGATATCGCCTTGCCAAAGGCGTTCGTTAGCGGGAACCGATCGCCATGACTTCATCATGTTGACCGATCGTTCGTCCTCGAGATCGATATAGGGAATGCCGAATTGAGCAAGAATATCCTTGCTGCCCGGAAAGGTAACGGACTCGCCGATGACAAGCATCGACAGCTTGAACAGTCCGATCGCGCCCGCGCACATCGAACAGGGCGACAGCGTCGTGTACATCACGGTGTCATGAAACGGGATCAGCCCGGCGTTGCGCATGCATGACATCTCGCCGTGAAGGATGACATTCTGCTCCTGCACCCGGCGATTATGGCCCCGCGCAATGATCTTCCTGTCGCGCGTCAGCACCGCGCCGATCGGCAATCCGCCCTCGGAGATGCTGATCTCCGCCTCGCGAATGGCTTCAGCCATGAAGTCGAAATGATAGGACTCAACGGTCACAGGTCACGCCTCGGTTCCGGGTCTAGCGATAACAAACGGCTTTTGCGGCTGCGACCACTTCCGCCACCGACGGCAATGCGAGCTTTTCGAGGTTGGCCGCATAGGGCATCGGCACATCCTTGCCGGATACCCGCGCCACCGGCGCATCGAGATAGTCGAAGGCGTGCTCCATGAGCCTTGCGGCGATTTCGGCGCCGACGCCGTTTTGCTGCCAGCCTTCCTCCACCGTGACGGCCCGGCCGGTCTTTTTCACCGAAGCGACGATGGTCTCGGTGTCCATCGGGCGCAGCGTGCGCAGGTCGATGATCTCGGCTTCGATGCCTTCCTTCGCCAGTTCGTCGGCGGCCTTCAGCGCATAGGACATCCCGTTCGACCATGACACGATGGTGACATGACTACCTGATCGCACGATCCGCGCCTTGCCGATCGGAATCACATAATCGTCGAGCTTCGGCACCTCGCCGGAATGGCCGTACAGCATTTCGTTTTCGAGGAAGATCACCGGATTGGGATCGCGGATCGCGGCCTTCAGCAGGCCCTTGTAGTCGGCGGCCGAAAACGGCGCGATCACCTTGAGGCCGGGAACCTGCGAATACCAGGCCGAGTAATCCTGGCTGTGCTGGGCGGCGACGCGGGCGGCGGCACCGTTCGGTCCGCGGAATACGATCGAGCACCCCATCTGGCCGCCGGACATGTACAAGGTCTTGGCGGCGGAATTGATGATCTGGTCCATCGCCTGCATGGCGAAATTGAAGGTCATGAATTCCACAATCGGCTTCAGCCCGGCCATCGCCGCGCCGACGCCGATGCCGGCAAAGCCATGCTCGGTGATCGGCGTATCGATGACGCGACTGGCGCCGAATTCCTGCAGCAGGCCCTGGCTGACCTTGTAGGCGCCCTGATATTCCGCGACCTCTTCGCCCATGATGAAAACATCGGGGTCGCGCCGCATCTCCTCGGCCATGGCGTCGCGCAGCGCTTCGCGGATGGTCATGGTCACCATCTCGGTGCCCTCGGGCACCTCGGGATCGGGCTCGGCGACTGCTTTCGGCGCAGCCGGCGCCTGCGGCGCGCTGATCATCGGCTTGCCTTCACCGACCGGCGCGCGCGACTCGGCCACTTCCTGCGCGACATCCGGCGCGGGCGCGGCCGCCTTCGGAGCCGGCGCCTTATCCGGAGCCTTATCCGGAGCCTTGGCCGGTGTCGTGCCGAGATCGGCAGCGCTCTCGCCATCGGCCAGAATGGTCGCGATCGGCGTGTTGACCGCAACGTCGGCGGTGCCTTCGGGGATCAGGATCTTGCCGAGGGTGCCCTCATCGGTGGCCTCGACTTCCATCGTCGCCTTGTCGGTCTCGATCTCGGCGATGACATCCCCGGACTTGATCGCCTCGCCCTCCTTCTTCAACCATTTGGCAAGGTTGCCCTTCTCCATGGTCGGCGACAGCGCAGGCATCAGCACTTGAATGGGCATAGTGGCTCCGGAGATTTACTCTTTGGTCTCTTCAGGCTTGCTTTGTTCTCAGGCTTCGCGCGCTTAGCGATAGACATCGGTGTAGAGTTCAGCCGCGTCGGGCTCGGGGGTTTGCTGCGCGAAGTCGGCGGCCGCATTGACGATCTCGCGCACCTCGGCGTCGATGGCCTTCAAATCCTGCTCGCTCATCTTTGCCGCCAGCAACCGGTTGCGAACCTGCTCGATCGGGTCCTGATCGTGCCGTACCTTGTCGACCTCCTCGCGGGTGCGATATTTCGCCGGGTCCGACATCGAATGGCCGCGGTAGCGGTAGGTCTGCATTTCCAGGATGAAAGGCCCCTTGCCGGCGCGGCACCATGCGACCGCCTTGTCGCCGGCGGCCTTGACCGCGCGGACGTCCATGCCGTCGATTTGCTCGCCCGGAATATTGAACGAGATGCCGCGCTTGGAAAAATCGGTCTGGGCGGACGAACGGGTCACCGACGTGCCCATCGCGTAGCGATTGTTCTCGATCACATAGACCACCGGCAGCTTCCAGAGCTCCGCCATGTTGAAGCTTTCGTAGACCTGGCCCTGGTTCGAGGCCCCGTCGCCGAAATAGGCCACGCTGACAAAATCGTTGCCGCGATAGCGATTGGCGAAGGCAAGGCCGGTGCCGAGCGAAACCTGGGCGCCGACGATGCCGTGGCCGCCGAAGAAGTTCTTCTCCTTGCTGAACATGTGCATGGAGCCGCCCTTGCCCTTGGAATAGCCGCCATGGCGGCCGGTCAATTCGGCCATCACGCCCTTGGCTTCCATTCCGCAGGCCAGCATGTGCCCGTGGTCGCGGTATCCGGTTATGACCTGATCGCCTTGTTTCAAGGCCATCTGCATCCCGACAACGATGGCTTCCTGGCCGATATAGAGATGGCAGAAGCCGCCGATCGCGCCCATGCCATAGAGCTGGCCGGCCTTTTCCTCAAAGCGCCGGATCAACAGCATGTCGCGCAGCGCGCTCAGCTCCTGATCTCTGGTGAATTCCAAGGGCTTGCCGGCGCTGTTTGCAGTTTTTTCTCCGCCCTTTTCCTGAGCGACGCTTTTTTTCGGTGCGGCCATGGCGATTCCGGATACGAGAGTGGATAGCCCTCTCTATCCCAACTCAAACCGCCGTGAAAGGATTGCGTGACGCCAGGGAAATTTCGTCATACCGCAGTGCAACGCGGCGTGAAATTTTCGCATCCAATTCTGCCGTGTTTTGAAATTAGCGGGATTGGCGAGGCAACCGGCTCCGATTAAATCCAAGGCGGCTTCAATTCGGATTGGTGAGCCGAACCAGGTCGTGCGGATTGGCATAGTCCAGTTGATAGCGCGCGCGCTCGTCGAGCATATCCGGGTCGACCCGGTCGGATCGCAGCAGCGAGACACGCTGCTCGCCCTCGATACGCTCCCGTTTCAGCCGCGCCAATTCGGACGTCAGCGCGATGATCTCCTGATCGAGTTCCTGGCGCGCATTCAGCCCATACTTGCCGGTATAGGCGTTGACGCCGAAATAGCCGACCATCGCCGCCGCCATTGCATAGAGGGCAAGCCCGGTGAGCACGGATTTGAGTTGGCTGCGAGAGACCATGACCCTGAGCATGCGACGCTCGGGTTAACGGAATCCTAAGACAAGACCCTGCCCCGTTTACGCCCGCCGCTAGTTCCGGCTATCTGTGGTGTCTCTCGATGAAGACGGCAAAGGCGTCGATATATTGCTTGAGCACCTTCTGCAGCGGTTCCTTGATGAGGTCGCCCTTGTCGTCGAAGGCGTCGCCGACATTGTTCAGGTAAATCTCCGGCTGCTGCATGATCGGTCCACAAATGCCCGGCAGGATATTCTGCAAGTGCTTGGCGGCGCTGACGCCGCCGAGCGGACCCGGCGAATTGCTGACAATGCCGGTCGGCTTGCCGTTGAAGGAGCTTTTGCCATACGGCCGCGATCCGACGTCGATCGCGTTCTTCAGCACGCCTGAAATCGAACGATTGTATTCGGGCGTGACGAACAGCACGGCGTTCGATGCCTGCAGCATCTCGCGAAATTTCACCCAGTCGGCCGGCGGGGCGGCTTCCAGATCCTGATTGAAAAACGAAATGCCGTGCAGGGTCGCCACGTTGAGCTTCAGCGTATCGGGCGCGAGCTTGGCCAGCGCATTGGCGATCTTGAGGGAGAAGCTCTCTTTGCGAAGGCTGCCTACAATGACGGCAACGCTGTACGGGGTGGGCATCGAGATTTCCTTCGCTGAATTCGGTTAGCCTGGGTGGCCGGCACGCAACCACTAGGCATTTTTCTAAAAAGATGCAAGTGCATGAATTGACGTTGGGGGGCGTGGCTTCGCTGCGCGCTTTAGCCCCCGGCCCCGGGCGAACGGCGGCACACGGCCTCGACATTATGGCCATCCGGATCAAGCACAAAGGCACCATAATAATCCGGATGATAATGTGGCCGCAGGCCCGGCGCGCCATTGTCTCGCCCGCCGGCGGCAAGGGCTGCCGCATGGAACGCGTCGACGGTCGCATGGTCGGGCGCCGCAAAGGCCACATGCGTGCCGGTCATCACCGCATCGCGCGTGCCAATCCAGAAGAACGCCTTCTTGCCTACGCCATATCCCGAAGCGGTCTGACCATCTGCGAAAAGCCGCTCGATGCCGAGCGGCTTCAAGGCGCGGTCGTAAAACTCGACCGCGCGGGCCAGATTGCTGGTTCCGATCGTCACATGGTCGAGCATGGTCGGCTCCGGCTAGGCTCTCGCATTTTCGGTGCGAAGGTTCGCCCTGTTGCCGGCAAAACGCAACCCGCATCATCTTGCACACGCGCAAGACAATCGAGTCGGAAAATAGCTGCGTTGCCGATGAAGGCGTCGGCAATTATCTGATGACTTCCCAGAAAATCCCGACAACCGCCACATAACCGAGCGTGAAGATCACCGTCCTCACATAGGGAATACCGAGCAGATAAACCACGGCGTGGGCAAGTCGCAGCCAGAAAAAGCTGACGGCCCAGAACGCCGTCGCCTCAGCCTTGCCGGCCAGATGAGCCACGATCACCAGCGCCGCAAACGGAGCGAAGGTCTCGACCGCGTTCATATAGGTGCGGTCGGCGCGCTTGCCCCACGGCGGCAGCGCCCGCGGCGTTGGATCGGAATAGTTCGGAGGCGTCAGAGGTCCGTTGGTCCTCACCTGCGCGATGACGTAAGGTATCCACAGCGAGGCGGTCAGAATGGCGGTTAAGGCGAGATATTTCAGATCTGTCGACATTGAATTTCCCCCTTTTTAAAAGTCCTTCAACAACTCCCGTAAATCGATAAACCGATCGGTCAAAAATAAGCTTGCGGTCAGAAACAAACCTGCCTGGGTCATTCGACCGCTCGCGGGCACCCGAACACTACCCGGCTTTGTTCGGATTGATCAGATATTTTTCGCCGGTGGCACGTTTGGCGTAGGCGGCGACATTTGAAAGCTGCAGCGCTTCCTGCAGCGACACCACCTGCGTGTAATGGCTGGCAAACGTCGTCTTGAGCTCGGCGGCGACCCGCTGGCGCAGCCTCATCCCGTCGGCGGCGCCGATTTTTTGCAGGAACGGAAACAGCAGCCAGCCGCCGACCCCCCAGGCCATGCCGAACGCCCGGTTCAACTCGATCGGACGAGTGTCGAGACCGCCATAGATATAGACCTGCTTGTACACGCTCGATCCGTATCGGCTGTAGACCTTGGCGGTCTTGTTGGCGGCAATCTCCATGCAGGTGAGAATTTGCCCGGCCAGCCTGCCGCCGCCGATGGCATCGAACGCCAGCGTCGCGCCGGTTTCCACCAGCGCATTGGTCAGATCATCCATGAAGGTGGGCGCGGTGGAATCGCAGATATGTTTCGCGCCGATTTTGCGCAGGATGTCCGCCTGCTGCGGGCTGCGGACGATATTGACGAGGCCGATGCCGTCCTTGAGGCAGATCCTGTTGAGCATCTGGCCCAGATTGGATGCGGCCGCGGTATGCACCAGGGCCTTGTGGCCTTCGCGCCGCATGGTTTCGACCATGCCGAGCGCGGTCAGCGGATTGACGAAGCACGAGGCACCTTCGGCAGGCGTCGTCCCCGGCGGCAGCACCAGACAATCCTTTGCCGGCACCGTGCGGTACTGCGCATACATCGCACCACCGATCAACGCGACGGTCTTGCCCATCAGCGCCTTGGCCGCGTCGGACGACCCGGTCTTGACGACCACGCCGGCGCCCTCATTGCCGACCGGCATCGACTCGTCGAGCCGTCCCGCCATGCCCTTCATCGCCGCCTCCGGCACATGGGCGGTAATCACCGGCGCATCCTTCGAGCCGGAGGCCTTGGCGGTCGCCATATCGGCCGCACCGATCAGAAGCCCGAGATCCGACGGGTTGATCGGCGAGGCCTCGACCCGGACCACGACTTCATCGGCAGACGGCTCCGGCGTCGGGACGCTGACCAGCGATATCTCGAGCTCGCCGCTTTTCTTGATCAAAGAACGTAGTTGAAGTCCTGTCTTGTGGTCTGAACTCATGACATGCCTCCCTGTTTTCGGCGCTGCCGAATTTGGCCGGGAGTGTTCGCAGGTTACGGCGAGAAGGCAAGCCCATCGTGCTCCATACGACGCTTCGCCGGCCTCCGAATCCCGGCTGGGCCGATTTCGGTCAGGTCCTCGCGGACTACACGATCAGCACGTCATGTGCGGTCAGCGGCGTGATCACGCCGGCCAACGTCAAGGACGCATCGTGGCCAAGGTCGATGACCGTATCGTGACCGACGACGTGGACGGAAAGATGCGCAAAGTCGACGGCGACCGACGAAGCGATCTGAATAACGTCGTGGCCCGCGGAATCTCCCGGCCGGAAGTTATTGATGAATCTTGTCCGGATGCCTGCTTGAAGACGAAGTTGTCGCCGCCCGCGCTATTCATGACGTCGTTCGTCGCCGTCGAGGTCAATGTAACACCCGGCGCATAGGCCGTCATGGTGTGCGACCCGTCAGTGTTGTCGAAGGTGGTCGAGACCCTGTGTCCCGACGCGTTCATCACGTCATGTCGCGCCGAATAGGCCTGCCCTGTGATATCGTAGGTATCGACATTCCGGGTGCCGTCGGCGTGACCGGCGGTGTCGGCGATCAGGGAGCCGTCCGGAGCGTAACTGGACTGAAGAAAAGACCCGTCCTTCTGCGTCACCGTTTCCTGGACGACGTGACCGAGGCTGTCATATTGATCGAGCGTCTTGACGCCGCTGTCGACGGTTTGCTTCAGGGTCAGCGATCCATCCGCCCGATAGTCTTCGATCAGCACGCTGTGTCCCGACGCATCGTTGACCGTATGCTGGGAGGTGTAGTCCTTGCCGGCGATGCCGTAACTGTGGATGTCGCGCGAACCATCGGCGTGACGGAGGGTTTCGGCGGTCAGGGTACCGTCCGAGGCGTAACTGGACTGAAGGAGAGACCCGTCCTTCTGCGTCACCGTTTCCTGGACGACATGACCGAGGCTGTCATATTGATCGAGCGTCTTGACGCCACCGGCGTCGACGGTTTGCTTCAGGGTCAGCGATCCATCCGCCCGATAGTCTTCGATCAGCACGCTGTGTCCCGACGCATCGTTGACCGTATGCTGGGAGGTGTAGTCCTTGCCGACGACGCCGTAGCTGTAGATGTCGCGCGAGCCGTCGGCATGCCGGATGGTCTCGCCTGTTTCAGCTCCCGACGGATCGAAATTGAATTGATCCAACGAGCCATCGACATATCTCGTTGCGAATGTCGTCAGATGACCGGCGGCATCGTAATCGGAGCTGGCGACCGAGCCGTCGCTATTGACCGTCTGCCTGAAGGCAAGATCGCCGTCGGCAAAGAAGCGTTCGACCAGCGCGGTAAAGCCGCTGGCGTTGATGACATCATGCTCGGATGCGTAATCCTTGCCGGCAATCCCGAACAGGTAGACGTCGGAGGAGCCGTCGGCGTGGCGAACCGTCTCGCCCGTAATGTTTCCGGCGCTGTCGGCCGACAGTATCTGAAGCGAATCGCCGGCGGCAAGCGCAGATCGACTCGCCGCAAAACTGCTTGTGCCGATCGTGGTATCGGCGAACTTCAGGTACTCCATGTTCGTGAGAGTATCGGTGCCGCCGCGATTGGCGACCTTGTCGCTCACGACGATGTGGTTACCAACATAGCTGATGTTGTAGTCGCTGAGGTTACCCTGGAATACCGCGGTATTGATCCCACCCCCCCATCGATGGTATCGTTGCCGACCCCGAGGTAAATCACGTCATTCCCACCACCGCCGTAAATGACGTCGTTGTCCGTCGATGCACCGACAAACCAGTCCTGATGGCTGGTGGTATCGAAGTGGATGGTACGGACGTAGAGGTCGAACGTGCCGGGTGAACTCGCATTGGTAGCATCGCCCGGGCTGAGCGCGACACCGTTGATCGAGAAATCCTTGACGTGGAGCGCCCGCCCCGGGGTGGCATTCAGCAGCGCGATATCGACGCTGTCGACGGGGCCGGTAGTCGTATTATCGAAGCTCACCGTGTACGTCTGATAGCCGGACGGGTCGGTCGCCGGCTTGAATTCGAATATCCCGGATACGGCCTTGCCGTTAATGAGGATTTGCGCTTGCGCGCCCGCGCCGCTTACCTCTGAGCCCCAGCCCGTCAGGGTTATGGTCGTGGTCGTGAGCTTCGTCGTCGTCGGGGTGATGATGGTATTGTTTCCGTTTCCGACGCGAATGACGTCGTTGCCCAGCCCGGCATAGATGACGTTGTTGCCCGAACCGACATCGATGACGTCAGCGACAGACGATCCATGGATCGTGAGGCCGGGTACAGCGCCATCGCCATGGAAATATTGCGAGACCACGGCCTCGGCGGGCTTGCCCATCACAGAATAGCCCGTGTCGGAATACTGATTGCTGAGATCCCATTGCCAGAATTCGACGCCTTTCAGCCAGCTACCGCCCTGCGCGGTCCAGACCTGAAAAAAAGCGTTGTAGGCGTCCGCCTGCGCGGCCGGATCGGAGGTGCCGCTGGTGTTCCATGCCCCCGGGTTGATCGCGGTGCCGTCGATGCTGCGATAGCCAACCTCGGTCATCAGTACCGGTTTGCCGTATTGTTCCGACAGCGAGTGGAGAAAATCGACCGGCGATTTGTTGTCGAAGGCGGCCGCGTAATATGGGTTGATCGGCACCTCGGTCCAGGCGTGGACCAGATCCTGCACGGTCGGGCTCTCACTCGATGTCAGCGGCGGATAGGTATTCACGCCGATCGTATCGAGCTGATCCCAGAAACTGACCTTGGAGGCCTCGTCGGTCGCAGCGGCATAGGTCAGTTCGCCATGATAGACTTGGCGAACCGCCGAGATCAGGTCGGTCCAATCGCCGCGATATTGCGAGCCGGTCAGGCTGCTCATCTCGTTGCCGATGGCGAAGGTCTCCACGCCGCCGGCCTGCGCGATGGTGGCGAGATGGACGATTTCGGCCTTGTAGGAGGCAAAGAAGGCAGCGACGTCCGTCGGCGCCATACTGGATGTCGCAGTTCCATCGAGCGGAGAAATCGCGGCTTTGAAGACCACGGAAAGACCCGCGGCATGCGCGGCCTGAAAGCCCGCCAACAGACTTGCGTCACTCTCCGTCTTGGCGGGGTCGGCAATGACCGTGTCGGTGGTTCCGGTCTGGGTCCAGATACGCGCCGTCAGTTCGATCGAATTGGACCCAAGCGACGCGATCGTCTGAAATGCCTGACTTGCGGAGGCGCTGGAGAATTGCCCGTTCCATTCGGACAAGGCGCCGAAGCCTTGGACGTCGAAGATATTTGACACTTGAACTCCGTCTTTGTCGGACGGATATCGAACTCCGTCTTTGCGTGACGGTGGTCGCGATGCCTTACATTCCTCTTAAAACATTCCTCTCAATATTTTTGTGTTTCGCAAAAATTTGAGAGCCGCATCGTTTAGAACTCGCGTGAGTTCCAATCTTTCCGAGGTTCCATGTTCGGAACATCGCGAGATGATTGCCAAAGCGGGCGCTGGCTATCAGGGCTTACGGCAATGATCGAACGCCGTCTCCACTTTATGCCAGTGCCTTCAGCGCCGCCCTGCCCGCATATTTCGCCTGGGTGCCCAGTTCCTGCTCGATCCGCAGCAACTGATTGTACTTGGCGGTGCGATCCGAGCGCGCCAGCGAGCCGGTTTTGATCTGGCCGCAATTGGTGGCGACCGCGAGGTCGGCGATGGTGGAATCCTCGGTCTCGCCGGAGCGATGTGACATCACCGCGGTGTAGCCGGCCTTGTAGGCCATCTCCACCGCGCTCAACGTCTCCGTCAGCGTGCCGATCTGGTTGACCTTGACCAGAATGGAATTGGCGCGGCCGTGCTTGATGCCGTCGGCGAGCCGGGTCACGTTGGTGACGAACAGATCGTCGCCGACCAATTGGCACTTGCTGCCGATAAGATCGGTCAGTTCCTTCCAGCCGTCCATGTCGTCTTCGGACATGCCGTCCTCGATCGAGACGATCGGATAGCGCGCGGCGAGATCGGCCAGATATTTCGCCTGCTCGGAACGCGAGCGGGTCTTGTTCTCGCCGCCATAGACGTAAGCGCCGTCCTTGAAGAATTCGGTCGCCGCGCAATCCAGCGCCAGCATGACGTCGGAGCCTGCCTTGTAACCGGCCTTTCCGATCGCGGCCATGACGAATTCAAGGGCGGCGTCCGCCGACGGCAGGTTCGGCGCGAAGCCGCCTTCATCGCCGACGTTGGTGTTGTGGCCGGCTTTCTTCAATTCGCCGCGCAGGGTGTGAAAGATTTCCGAGCCGCAGCGCAGCGCTTCGGCGAACGTCGCGGCGCCGACCGGCATGATCATGAATTCCTGGAAGTCGATCGGATTGTCGGCGTGCACGCCGCCGTTGATAATGTTCATCATCGGCACCGGCAGGGTCCGCGCCGAGGTGCCGCCGACATATCGGTACAGCGGCATGTCGAAGGATTCCGCCGCCGCCTTGGCGCAGGCGAGCGACACGCCGAGGATCGCATTGGCGCCGAGCCGGCTCTTGTTCGGCGTGCCGTCCAGATCGATCATGATCTGGTCGATCTGGACCTGCTCTTCGACCGCCATTTCGCTCAGCGCCTCGAAGATCTCGCCGTTGACGGCGGCGACAGCCTTCTGCACGCCCTTGCCGAGGTAACGGCTCTTGTCGCCGTCACGCAGTTCGACCGCCTCATGCGCGCCGGTGGAGGCACCCGAGGGCACGGCCGCGCGGCCGATCGAGCCGTCTTCGAGCACGACATCGACCTCAACCGTGGGATTACCGCGGCTATCGAGAATTTCGCGGCCGATGATGTCGACAATGGCGGTCATGGGTACCTCTTCAGGGATTGCCGGGAGTGGGTGGCTGGCGCCGCTTCTACAGCAAGGCTTGGAAGCCGAAAAGGCCGGGTCCTCGGGTGACGTTGGCGTCACAATTGACCTCCGTTCCGATAGAATCGGAACCGAGGCTCTATTTATTTGTTTTGACGCGTTTTCTTCACGCGAACCGGTATGCACTTCGCTGGAAAACGCTCTAATAACGCGGCAACGGAGACCATGATGTCCAGAAAGCCACGCAAATCACCAATGTCCGCGTCGAAATCACCGGGCCTGCAGCTCGGCCGCGCCGTGGCATGGCCCACCTCGCCTGGCGAAGCAACGCTCGACCGCGTGCCCAACCCGCAAACGGATACCAACTACGTGGTGCGGTTCACGGCGCCGGAATTCACCTCGCTCTGCCCGGTCACCGGCCAGCCGGATTTCGCCCATCTCGTGATCGACTATGTGCCGGGCCAGTGGCTGCTGGAGTCGAAATCCCTGAAGCTTTATGTCGCGAGTTTCCGCAATCATGGCGCCTTCCATGAGGACTGCACGGTGGCGATCGGCAAACGGATATCAGCCGAGATCAAGCCGAAATGGCTGCGCATCGGCGGCTACTGGTATCCGCGCGGCGGCATTCCAATCGACGTGTTCTGGCAGACCGGCAAACTGCCGAAGGGAATGTGGATTCCCGATCAAGGCGTCGCGCCGTATCGCGGCCGGGGATGATGCTGCCGCAGCCGGCCGCGAACGATCGTCCATCAAACCTCGATGCACCGCGCCAAAGCTGGCCATGCTGCTCTGCAATATTGATCCGGCAAGAGGTCGGTCCAGGCTCCCCCCGGAAATATCGGCAGCGCTTTGATCTTGTTAAATCGTTTCAATCGGCTCAGATTGCGCGGGTCCGATCACAATCAGGATCATGAGCATTCAAGGAGTGCCCTTGGATGCCAAATATAACATTTAGGGGGTAGCACCATGGGTAAATATGCCTTTGCAGGCGCTGCTTTGCTTGGCGTTGTCGGTCTTTTGACAGCGCCGGTGAGCGCGCAAGAAGTTAAGCAGGATGCCAAGTCGGCATCCGGCACCGCCACCATTTCTCCGGTCACCCAGGATCAGCTCGACAAGGCTGACAAGAGCGCCAGCAATTTTCTGCTGACCAACGGCAACTATGCCCAGACGCGCTTTTATCCTGCCAAGCAGATCGACCGCGACACCGTGAAGAACCTGCACGTCGCATGGATCTTCCAGACCGACGTCAAGGAATCGATGGAGACATCGCCGATCGTCGTCGATGGCGTCATGTATGTGACGACATCGTTCAGCCATGTCTATGCGCTCGACGCCAAAACCGGCGTGCAGCTCTGGCACTATAATCACAAGATGGGACCGATCACGACTTACTGCTGCGGTCCCAACAATCGCGGGGTCCAGGTTCTCGGCGATATGGTCTACGTCGCCACGCTTGATGCCAAACTCGTGGCTCTGAAGGCGAAGACCGGCGAGGTGGCCTGGCAGACCGACATCGCGGATCCGGAGGCTGGATATAGCGAAACGATGGCGCCGACCGTCATCAAGGACAAGGTGCTGATCGGCACCAATGGCGGCGAATACGGCATCCGAGGCTTCATGAAGGCCTATGATGCGAAGACCGGCAAGCTGCTCTGGACGTTCAATACGGTTCCGGAGAACTCAGTCGGCGTCTGGGCAACGAAAGACGCCACCGGCCGCGACATGCATCGCGATATCCAGGCCGAAAAAGCACAGCTCGCCAAAACCGGCGACCCCTTCGCAAAACTTGGCGGCGGCGTGTGGCAAAATCCTTCGATCGATCTGGCAACCAACCGGATCTACTTTGTCGTCGGCAATCCCTCGCCCGACCTCGACGGTTCGGTCCGCCCCGGCGACAACCTTTATACGGACTCGCTGGTTTCGCTCGATCTCGACACCGGCAAATACGTCTGCCATTTCCAGTACATCGCCCACGACGTGTGGGACCTCGATGCTGTAAGCCCGACGGTGCTGGTGAACGTGAAGGACAAGGACGGCAAGACCATCCCGGGCGTGATCCATGCCGGCAAGACCGGTCATATCTATGTTCATGACCGCAAGGATTGCAGCCTGATCCGCTTCTCCGAGGCCATGGTGCCGCAGGAGAACATGTGGGTGCTTCCCACCAAGGACGGCGCGCGCATGCTTCCCGGCGCCAATGGCGGTGTCGAATGGTCGCCGATCGCTACCGATCCCGGCGCAGTCGCTCGCCTATGCGATCAACCTGCATCAGCCCATGACCTACCACGTCGAGAACTCACCCTATCCGAACGGCAAGTTGTGGCTTGGCGGTGCCTTCAAGGTGATCCCGAGCGAGGCGCAGTCGGGCAACATTACCGCCGTCAACTACGACACCGGCAAGATCAAATGGCAGGTGAAGACGCCAGAGCCGATGATCGGAGGCATTCTCGCCACGGCGGGCGGCCTCGTATTCACCGGTGAAGGCAACGGCAAGTTCGCGGCCTACAATTCGTCCACCGGCAAGGAGTTGTGGAGTTTCCGCGCCGGTGCCGGCGTCAACGCTCCGCCCTCCAGCTACATGGTGGGCGGCAAGCAATACATCGTGGTCGGCGCGGGCGGCAACACCCAGATCGATTTCCACCGCGGCAACAACATTATCGCCTTCTCGCTCAACTGAGCGTACAGGCGATCGAATGATAAAGCGGGGCCGGTAACGGCCCCGCTTCTGTTAAAGACCTGATTGGAATGAATGGATGCGCGGCAAGTTGGATCGGCTGTTTTTTGGCGTCGTGATGTTCGGAGCAGTTTCGAGTCTCTCCATCTCGCAGGCGAACGCGCAAAGCATCGAGGAAAAGGCGCAGGTCTGCGCCGGCTGTCACGGCGCGGACGGCAAGCCGATCGACAAGATGTTTCCGGTCATTTGGGGGCAGAAAGAGGGTTACCTTTACATCCAGCTGCGCGATTTCAAGCGCGGCGACCGCAAGAGCGACATCATGCAGCCGATCGTTCCATCGTTGGAGCGCGAGGACATGCTTGCGCTTGCGGCATATTTCTCCAGCAAGCCGTGGCCAGATCTGGGCCAGCCGCGGGCGCCGAAGCAGGTTTCGGAGCGTGCCCAGAGCGCCAACAAGTCCGTGGGCTGCACGGGCTGTCATCTCGATCAGTTTCAGGGCGACGGCACCGTGCCTCGTCTGGCGGACCAAAGCCGGGATTACCTGACCAAGACCATCGCCGACTTCCGCACCCGCGCGCGCGGCAACAATCCGGGCATGTCAGACCTGATGCTGGCCACCGCACCCGACGACCTCGCCGCGCTTGCGGAATACCTCGCCGGTCTCTGAAGCCCCGCCTAGCGCGGCGTCAGCCGTTCGCGCAGCGCCGAAAGCACGGTGAGGTCCGCGGCGCGTTTTCCGGCCTTGTCCGCGAGAGACGGATCGGCCCCCCGCGCCAGCAACAAATCGGCGATCTCGGCATGGCCGCCTTCGGCCGCAATCATGAGAGCGGTACGTCCCCGCGCATCCCGATCATCGATATGCGCACCCGCATCCAGCAGAAAAGAAACGACCTTGACCGCCTGCGCCTCCGGCGCTTGCTCATCCGGGCCCGACGCCCACATCAGCACCGTCAGATCATTGGGATAGCGGGCGTTGACGTCGATATTTCGCGCCAGCAACCGCTTGACGATATCGAGCCGGGCGCCGGCCGCCGCATAGATAATCGGCGGCTTGCCGGTCTCGTCGGGTGCTCGTTCATCGGCTCCGCGCGCCAGCAATGCGGCGACGATCTCGTCGTTGCCGGCATAGGCGGCGGCGGCGATCGGAGAAATCCCGCTGCGCCCTGGCAGCTTGACGTCGGCCCCGCGTTCGATCAGTCGCTGTGCGATCGATGGATGGCCAGTCTCGGCGGCAAAGTATAGCGCGGTGGCGCCGGCGAGGTTGCGCGCATCGATCGGCGCGCCCCGCGCCAGCAGCAAGTCGACCATCTCGAGATGACCGGACCGGGCGGCGTGGCTCAGCGGCCTCGCGCCAAGCCGGTCACGCGCGTCGACTGACGCTCCGTGGTCGATCAGTTCGGTCGCCAAAGCGATGCAATTGCCGTCGACGGCCGAAAACAGCGTCAACGAAACTTCGGTTGCGGAGATCTGGGGTTTGGCAATTTCGAACCGGCGGCCCAGTTCCAGGCACCGCTCGGAGTCCGAATGAGCCGCCGATGCTGCACTCAGCATCGCAATCCCGATCGAGCCTAGAAAAACGATTTGGCGGTACAAGGCGATCACTCCCCGTGGCAGGCTTGTTGGTTGCAAAATGCCTTGCCATCAAAATGGCACGGCAGCCAGCCCAATGCCAAGAAAGCAGACGGTTTTGACGAAACATATATCGGACGCAGGACGTTCATCGGATTTTTTCGCAGCGGGGTTAAGGCTGGACGTCGGGCCGCGCGTCCGCATCCGCCGGCCTGCTCTGCCGCAACAGCCAGGCGCAGGCAAAGCCCAGTGCGACGATGATGACCGCGCTGGTCAGCAAGGCCGGTATCTTTCCGGCGTTCAGGATGCCAAACCCATAGGCGACAGGGCCGACGGTCTGGCCCATGAAAAAGAAGAACGAGTGCAACGACAGCGCGGTGGCGCGGGCTTGCACCGACAGTTCGCTGGCGAACACCTGCAGCGAGCCGTGCAGCATGTAGAAGCCCCACCCCATCAGGATGAAGTTGACGGCCTGCAGCTGCCAGCGTGGGCCGAAGGCTACGATGGCGAGTTGCAGGCCCATCAGCACGGCCCCCGAAGTCATCATGCCGTTGACGCCGAGCCGCGGCAGCAAACGCGATACGCTCAAGGTGTAGAACAGGCCGCCGACCGCGAAGCCGGCGATGACGAGGCCGCCGATCGAAAGACTGGTGACGCCTTGTTCGAACAGAAACGATGCGACATACGGAAACAGGCCGAGCACGCAACAGCCTTCGATAAACACCGCCGTGTAGCAGACCCTCGCATTCGGATTGGCAAAGATGGTGCGATAGCCGTGCCTGAGCACCGAAAGGTCGACCTTGGCCGGAGCCCGCTTCAGCGCGCCGCCGCGAAAGCCGATCGCAACGGCGACCGACGCCACCACCGCCAGCGCGCCAAGCACGGCAAGCACACCGCGCCAGCCGAGGAAATCGCCGATCAGGCCCGACACAGATGCCCCGAGCAGATTGCCGGTCATCGACCCCGCCAGCGTGCGGCCGATCGCGACCTGACGCCTGTTCGGCGCCACCAGATCGCTGGTCAATCCGAGCGCGATCGGAAACACGCCGCCGGCGCCAATCCCTGCCAGAATCCGGCTGGCGAACAACAGCGAAAACGACGACGACAGCGCGCCGAGGATGTTGGCGAGGCCGAGCAGCACCAGGCAAACGATCACGAGGCGCGCCTTGCCGAACAAATCCGCGGCCGCGCCCAGCACCGGCTGCACGATGGCGAAGGTGAAAGCAAACACCGAGGCAAATCCCGCGGCCGCCGCAATGCTGACGCCAAAATCGCTGGCGACATGCGGCAGCACCGGATCGAGCGCCCGCGTCGACAGGCTCGCCGCGAAAGTTGCCAGCGCAATGATGTTCAGGACCGGCGGCATACCAAACTCGTTGGGGCCGCTAACGGTGTCCGCGCCATCAATGCCCGTTGCGTTTGGCGAGCGCGTCGAACGCCATCAGCGTCCGCACCAAGCCTTCGAAATCGCGCAGCGGCACCATATTGGGTCCGTCCGACGGCGCGTTATCGGGATCGGGGTGGGTTTCGATAAACACGCCGGCGACGCCGACCGCCACCGCCGCGCGCGCCAATACCGGCACGAATTCGCGCTCGCCGCCGGATGAGGTGCCCTTGCCGCCGGGCTGCTGTACCGAATGCGTCGCGTCGAAGATCACCGGCGCGCCGGTCGTGCGTGCCAGGATCGGCAGCGCGCGCATGTCCGACACCAGCGTGTTGTAGCCGAACGAAGCGCCACGCTCGGTCACCAGAACCTGGCGGTTGCCGGCGCCGGTGATCTTGGCGACAACATTCGCCATGTCCCACGGCGCCAGGAACTGACCCTTCTTGACGTTGACGACCTTGCCGGTCGCGGCCGCCGCCAGCAAAAGATCCGTCTGCCGGCACAGGAAGGCCGGGATCTGAAGTACGTCCACGGCCTGCGCCACCTCGGCGCATTGCGAGACCTCGTGGACGTCGGTGAGAACAGGCATTCCCAGCGACGAGCGGATCTCGGCAAAGATCGGCAGCGCCTGCTTCAGGCCGATGCCGCGCGCGGCGGATACGCTGGTGCGGTTGGCCTTGTCGAACGAGGTCTTGTAGACGATGCCGACCTTCAGGCGCGCCGCAATCTCCTTGAGCGCGCCGGCGACTTCGAGCGCGTGCGCGCGGCTCTCAAGCTGGCATGGGCCGGCGATGATCGAAATCGGCAAATCATTGCCGAATTTGACGGATCCGGCGGCAACGACCGGCGCGGCTGGCAGGTTCGCGTTCAAGCTTTTTTCCTTGTTTCGGAGCCGACCATGCCGGGCAGCGGCGGCCGGATCAACCCCTGCGTGCGTATTCCGCAAAAGTGGTACCCGGTTTTGCGATCAGAAAACGCGCAAATCATCATGCCGCTTCGAATATCAGGGTTGCACCATGGGCGACATGCGGCGGCACCACCAGACGTCCGACATGCCGTTGCGAGGCAATTCCGTTCTGCCGATGCAATGTCTCGACCCGCGCCATATCCGAAACCGCGAAGCGCATCGCGTTGAGCGTCATCCCCTCGCCTTTGACGTCGGGTGAAACCCCGAACTGATCGCGAAACGCGACCGGCTCCATGATTTCGACCTCACCGTTCTCGGTGCGGGCCTTGATGCCGATCGAACTCGAATGCAGATCGCTCACGCCGGTAAACGCCTTCAGGAAGATATGGTGGTCGGTCGGATTGTCGGCGACCATCGCCGCACCGGGCACGGTTCGCGCGCCGTTGGCGTGGGTCTGGAACGCCGGATCCCAGAAATTCTCCGGAAAATGATGCTGGCACACCGCAAAGCGCACATCCGGTGAGTTTGGATCGCGGGCGAAAGCAAGCGAGAACGCAAGCTTGACCGGCGTACCGTCGGCTTTTGCGCCGTCGCGCTCAAAATCGAATACCTTGCGCCCGCCGATACCCGCCGCCTCGAACGATCGTGCATCGTCGGCCGCGTTGCTGCTGTTGAGGATCAACATCGAGAAACCCTGCCGCAAAGCCAGAAAGTCGCGGTTGAAGGCGCCGAACGAAAACGCGTGCGCGCCGTGCGGCACGATCTTTTCGGGTTCGGCCACTTCAAGGATTTCGATGTAACAATTCCTCAATTGCACAATTCGGTTATGGGTGCCCCAGGGATGGCGGTTGCGAACGCCGACGGTGAAGCCGGCGCTCGAATAAAATTCCGCCGCCGCGTCGAGATCGCGGACGGCGTGCACGATGTGGTCGAGACCGTGGGGCATCCGGCGAGGCCTTGCGCCTTAGGCGCCGGTCATTTCACCGATGAGAAGGCGGTCGGCACCAGCAACTGATTGACGATGTTGCTGACGATCTGGCCGTCCGCCTCGGTTTTCGCGCGCGCGGTAAGCCACTCCGGATCGGTCGCAAAGGCGGTCCACTTCTTCTCGCGCTCGGCGAGCGATTCCCAGGCCAGCAGGTAGGTCAGTTCCTGATTGGATTTGCCGACCAGCGTGGTGAAGAACCCGGCCTGCCTGATGCCGTGCTTCTCCCACAATTTCAGCGTGATAGTCTCAAAGCGGTTGAGCAGCGCCGGCAGCCGGCCCGGCAGACAGCGATAGACGCGGGTTTCGTAGATCATCATTTCCTCCGGTTTTCTTGCGCCGCGGTTATAGCGGCTGGCCGGGAAGCTGTCTTGGTCGGATCAAGCGGGCGGCGATCCGCAAATTGCATGGCGGAATGACGCCCCGTCGCGATTTCCGGATCGACGCTACGCCAAATAGCGCTGCTTACACCAGCCGGCTCTGCACCATCGCGGCCTGGATGAAGGACGCGAACAGGGGATGCGGCTCGAATGGCCGCGACTTCAGTTCGGGATGGAATTGCACCCCGATGAACCAGGGATGGTCCTCATATTCGACGATTTCCGGCAGCACGCCGTCCGGCGAAAGCCCGGAAAATCGCAGGCCATGCTGCTCGAGACGGTCCTTGTAGGCGGTATTGACCTCGTAGCGGTGGCGGTGGCGCTCGGAAATCTCGGTGGCGCCGCCATAGATTTCCGACACCCGGCTGCCCCGCTTCAGGACCGCAGGATAGGCTCCAAGGCGCATGGTGCCGCCGAGATCGCCGGCCTTTGACCGCTTCTCCAGTTCGTTGCCGCGCAGCCATTCCGTCATCAGGCCGACCAGCGGTTCGGGCGTCGGGCCGAACTCGGTGGAATTCGCCTCCTCGATACCGACGAGATTGCGCGCGGCCTCGATCACCGCCATCTGCATGCCAAAACAAATCCCGAAATAGGGTACGTCGCGCTCCCGCGCGAACTGCGCCGCACGGATTTTCCCCTCCGCGCCGCGCTGGCCGAAGCCGCCGGGCACCAGAATGCCGTTGACGTGTTCGAGAAACGGCGCCGGGTCCTCGTTCTCGAACACCTCGCTCTCGATCCAGTCGAGATTGACCTTCACCTTGTTGGCGATGCCGCCATGCGACAACGCTTCGATCAGGGATTTATAGGCGTCCTTCATGCCAGTGTATTTGCCGACAATGGCTATGGTGACGGCGCCCTCCGGGTTACGCACTCGCTCGTTGATGAGGTGCCAGCTCTGCAGCGCCGGCGGAATTCTGGGCTCGATGCCGAACGCCGCCAGCACCTCGTCGTCGAGGCCGGCAGCGTGGTAGGCCTCCGGGACCGCATAGATGTTGTCGACGTCGCGCGCCTCGATGACAGCGCTTTCGCGTACATTGCAGAACAGGCCGAGCTTGCGCCGCTCTTCCCTCGGGATCGGGCGGTCGGTCCGGCACAACAGGATGTCCGGCTGGATGCCGATCGAGCGCAGTTCCTTGACCGAATGCTGGGTCGGTTTGGTCTTCAATTCGCCGGCGCTCGGAATGAAGGGCAAGAGCGTGAGATGGATGTAGATGGCATGATCTCGCGGAAGATCGTTCTTGATCTGGCGGATCGCCTCGAAGAACGGCAACCCCTCGATGTCGCCGACGGTGCCGCCGATTTCGCACAGCACGAAGTCAAAACCGTCATTGCTGTCGAGGATGAAGTCCTTGATGGCGTTGGTGACATGCGGGATCACCTGGATCGTAGCGCCAAGATAGTCGCCGCGCCGTTCCTTGGTCAGAATGTCCTGGTAGATACGCCCCGTGGTGATGTTATCGGCCTTGGTGGCCGGACGTCCGGTGAAGCGCTCGTAGTGGCCGAGGTCGAGATCGGTCTCGGCGCCATCGTCGGTCACGAACACTTCGCCGTGCTGGTACGGCGACATCGTTCCGGGATCGAGATTGAGATAGGGATCGAGCTTGCGAAGCCGAACCTTGTAGCCTCGGGCCTGCAGCAGCGCGCCGAGTGCTGCTGAAGCGAGACCCTTTCCGAGCGAGGAAACCACGCCGCCGGTGATGAAGATATACCGCGCCATGGGACCTAACCTTTAAGGCTACGGAGGCGATTTGCCAAAACAAATCGCTGGCCGCAGCGAACATTCTGCCGGGCTGTGGGTGACGTGAAATTTAAAGTATCGTCAGCGTCTTGATGGGGATCCCTCATGCGGAACGCTAGACACCGTCCTGCATGGCCACCCTGCTTTATTGCGAACGCGGCGCCTGCGGACCTGACGGGGCCGGCTGGTTCTGCTGCTGTTCGTCAGACTTCTTCAGCGAATCCAGGACGCCGCCGCCTGCCGGCGGGGATATCGGCGTCGCCGCATCCGCCGGCTGCGACTGGGAGGCCGGAACGCCGTTAATGATTGAACTCGGCTTGCGGTCGTAGCTCGCGAGCCATGACAGCAACAGGCTGGTAATGAAGAAGCCCACCGCGAGGACCGCCGTGGTGCGGGTCAGCAAATTGGCGGTGCCGCGGCTTGACATGAAGCCGGCGCCTCCGCCGACGCCGAGGCCGCCGCCCTCGGACTTCTGCAGCAACACGGTTGCGATCAACGTCGCAACAATCATCAAATGGACTACGATAATGACAGTCTGCATCTCGACCTTCCGTCACAAGCCCAAAATGCCGGCGTCCGGCTGCCTGACTGGCGCTTGCGGGGTTTGAATTCGCGCGGTGTTACACGATCCGACGGGGCATTGTCACCCCCAGGGGATCACCATCTCCCCCGCACCGCTTTGTGTTTAATTAGGGACAACTGCCGGCGATCGCAAGAAAGTCGTGCGCTTTCAGGCTGGCGCCGCCGATCAGCGCACCGTTGACGTTGGCAACTGCCATCAATTCCGCTGCGTTCGAGGGTTTCACCGAGCCGCCATACAGGATTCGGATCCGCTTTCCTTCATCGTTAAATCGGACAGTCAGGACACCGCGGATAAAGCTATGAATTTGCTCGACATCTCCGACGGTCGGGGTCAGGCCGGTGCCGATGGCCCAGACCGGTTCATAGGCCACCACCAGATTGCCCGCCCGCGCCGCATCCGGCAACGAGCCGCTGAGCTGCCCGCGGCAAACCTCGAGGGTCTGCCCGGCATCGCGCTGCTGCTGGGTTTCGCCGATACAGACGATGGCGGTGAGGCCGGCGCGCCAGGCCGCTTCGGCCTTCTGGCGAACCAGCACGTCACTTTCGCCGTGATCGGCGCGCCGCTCGGAGTGGCCGACAATGATGGCACTGGCGCCGGCATCCGCCAGCATTTCGGCTGAAAGATCCCCGGTATGGGCGCCTGAGGCCTTGGGATGGCAATCCTGCGCACCAATCGTCAGGACCTTTGAATGTGAACCCCGTGCCTTTTCGGCGAAGGCCGCGATCAGCGTCGCCGGGGGACAGACCAGCAAGTCGGCTTTGCCGGCGACCCCTGGCGCACCGGCGAGCATGGCCTCGAATTCGGCCATTGAGGCCTTCAGACCATTCATTTTCCAGTTGCCGGCAATCAGCGGCCGGATGGCATCGGTCATATCGGGATCCCCGCGAATATTGGTGGTGCATGCGCTAGCAGAGGCCGGGCGTCAGTTCCAGACGCCCGCTTTGCGCCCCCGGCCGTTAATCGCTTGATCTGCTCTTCCGCACCGAGGTTGCGACGAGGCGGCTGCCACTTTATGATGCTTTATCAACTCGGTGACGGCCTTTTGCGGAATTCGATGCCGAATTCATCTTGGGCGCGAGCCGGTTCCCTCCTGACAACAAGTTGGACCCATGCTTCGAGGAATGCGGAAAGCCTCATCAAACTGGCTCGGCAAGACCATAATGGCCGTGGTGATGGGCGTCTTGATCATCAGTTTCGGCGTCTGGGGCATCGCCGACATCTTCAGGGGGTTCGGTCAATCGACGCTGGCCAAGGTCGGTCACATCGAGATTTCGACCCAGCAATTCCGCCAACTCTATACCGACAAGTTGCAGCAGATCGGGCGCCAGTTCGGCCGCCCGCTCACGATGGAGCAGGCCCGTGCCTTCGGCATCGACCGCCAGGTGCTGCAGCAGACCATTGCCGAGGCAACGCTTGATGAGGAGGCACGGCGGCTGGGGCTCGGACAATCCGATGCTGAAACCATGCGCACGATCTTCAGCGATCCCAATTTCAAGGGAGCCGGTGGCAAATTCGATCCGGCCCGCTTCCAGGCCACGCTCCGGCAATTCGGGTTTAGCGAACAGCGCTATGTTGCCGACCAGCGGCGGGTGTCGCTGCGGCGTCAGATCGCCGGCACGATCTCGGCCGGCATCGAACCGCCGAAGGTCATGATCGAAGCCTTCAGCCATTATCAGAACGAAGCGCGCTCGATCGAATACGTTAAGCTGGAAGCAGCCCAGGCCGGCACGATCGACCCGCCGTCGCCGGAGACGCTGGCCGGCTATTTCGACGAACACAAGACCCAGTTCCGCGCTCCCGAATATCGCAAAATAGCCTTTGTCGCGCTGACCCCGGAAGAGATCGGCAAATGGTCGGAAGTCTCGGACGACGACGCCGGGAAGCTGTTCGAGGCCCGCCGCGACAAGCTTGGAACGCCGGAAAAGCGCGAAGTGTCGCAAATCGTGTTCCCGAACGTGGAAGAAGCCGCAGCGGCACGCAACCGCATCGCCTCCGGATTGTCATTCGACGATCTGGCCAAGGAGCGCGGGCTCAGTCCGACCGACGTTGACCTCGGTCAGATCACCAAATCCGAGATTATCGATAAAGCGATCGCCGACGCGGCCTTTTCGCTGCCCACCGGCGAGGTCAGCCAGCCGGTGCAAGGCGCCTTCGGCGTTGCCCTGGTAAAGATCGGCAAAATCGAGCCCGGGGTCGCGCCATCCTATGAAAGCCTCGCGGCAGGCCTGAAGAAGGAAATTGCGATCGAACGTGCGCGCAAGTCGGTCAGCGATCTGCGTGACAAGATGGAAGACGAGCGCGGCGGCGGCGCCAGCGTCGTCGAGGCTGCGCAGAAACTCGGTCTCGCCGCCGTGACCGTCGAGGCGATCGATCGTTCCGGCCGCCAGCTCAACGGCGAGATGGCGACCAACATTCCCCGTGGTCTCGATGTGGTTTCGCAGGCCTTTGCCAGCGATGTCGGCGTCGACAACGATCCGATCTCGTTCAACGGCGGTTATGTCTGGTACGACGTTCTCGGGATCATCCCGTCACGCGAACGCGGCCTTGATGAGGTCAAGGACCAGGTCGAAGCGCGATGGCGCGACGACCAGATCGTCAGCCGGCTCCGCACCAAGGCGGGCGAAATGGTGCAAAAGCTCGACCAGGGCGGCAAACTTGCGGATGAGGCGGCAAGTGCGGGATTGAAAGTCGAGACCGCCGCCGGCTTCAAGCGCGACGCTTCCCCGTCAGGCCTGCCCGCCAGCGCCGTCGCGGCAGCGTTTCGCACCGCCAAGGATGGCGCCGGACAAACCGCCGGCACCGGCGCCAACGAGTGGATCGTGTTTCGCGTCACCGATATCAGCGTGCCGCCGGTCGACCTTGCCTCGGACGACATCAAGAAGCTGAAGGAGACCCTTCAGCGCGGGCTGAATGACGAGCTGATCAGTCAATACGTCGTCAAGCTTGAATCGGAGATCGGCACCACCATCAACGAGGCCGCCTTCGCGCAGGTGACGGGCGCGAATAACTGAGCAAAACCGGGCGCAGGATATCCCCGGACCAGCGACCTGGCTGGTCCGGCAGGTCATGCGGCCAGAAAAATTCACTCCTGAAAGCACGCGATGGACGACCTCAAATCTATCATCGGAAAAGTCGCCACCGGCGCGACGTTATCGCGCGACGAGGCGGCGTCGGCGTTCGACAGCATGATGTCCGGCGAGGCTACGCCCTCGCAGATGGGCGGATTGCTGATGGCACTTCGCGTGCGCGGCGAAACCGTCGATGAAATCACCGGCGCGGTATCCGCAATGCGCGCCAAGATGCTGCGCGTCGAGGCACCCGCCGACGCCGTCGACGTGGTTGGCACCGGCGGCGACGGCTCCGGCTCGGTCAACGTGTCGACCTGCGCCTCGTTCATCGTCGCCGGCACCGGTGTGCCCGTCGCCAAGCACGGCAATCGCGCGCTGTCGTCGCGCTCGGGTGCTGCCGATGTGCTGTCTTCGCTGGGAGTCAAGATCGACATTACGCCGGCGCAGGTCGGCCGCTGCATCGCCGAGGCTGGCATCGGCTTCATGTTCGCGCCCACCCATCATCCGGCGACGAAGAACGTCGGCCCAACCCGCAGCGAGCTTGCAACCCGCACTATCTTCAATCTGCTGGGACCGTTGTCCAATCCGGCCGGCGTGAAGCGGCAGATGGTTGGGGTATTTTCCCGGCAATGGGTGCAGCCGCTGGCGCAGGTGCTGAAAAACCTCGGCGCCGAAGCCGCCTGGGTCGTGCACGGCTCCGACGGCCTCGATGAAATCACCCTTACCGGCCCGACCTTCGTCGCCGCGCTCGACAACGGCACGATCCGTACCTTTGAGGTAACTCCGGAGGAAGCCGGCCTGCCCCGCGTCGGGGGTGAGGCGTTGAAAGGCGGCGATGCGGCTGCCAACGCCATTGCGCTGCAAAGCGTCCTTGACGGCAAGCCGAGTGCCTTTCGTGATGTGGCGCTGCTGAACGCCGCCGCGGCGCTGATCGTGGCGGGACGCGCGCCGAATTTGAAGGAAGGCGTGGCGCTCGGGACCCGATCGCTCGACAGTGGCGCTGCGGCAGCGCGGCTGAAGCAGTTGATCGTGGTCTCCAACGGCTGACCGCAGGAACCGACGATGTCCGATATCCTGACCAAGATCGAGGCTTACAAGCGCGAGGAGATCGCTGCCGCCAAGCGCGCGCATCCGTTGGCCAGCCTTGAAGCGCTGGCCAAGGCCGCACCCGCTCCGCGCGGCTTCGTCCGCGCGATCCGCGAAAAACTCGCTGGCGGCGAGTACGCCTTGATCGCCGAAGTAAAGAAGGCATCGCCTTCCAAGGGCCTGATCCGCGCCGACTTCGATCCACCCGATCTGGCGCGCGCCTATCAGGCCGGCGGCGCGGCGTGTCTCTCGGTGCTGACGGATACGCCGTCGTTTCAGGGCCATCTCGATTTCATGGTGGCGGCCCGCGCGGCGACCGCCTTGCCGGTGCTGCGCAAGGATTTCATCTACGACACCTATCAGGTGGTCGAGGCCCGCGCCCACGGCGCCGACTGTATTTTGATCATCATGGCGGCGCTCGACGACGCCGCGGCACGGGACATCGAGGACACCGCCCTGGCGCACGGCATGGACGTCCTGATCGAAATCCATGAACGCGCCGAGCTCGATCGTGCATTGAAACTTCGCTCGCCGATGATCGGGGTCAACAACCGCAATCTTCGGACCTTCGAGACCACGCTTGCGACCAGCGAGGCTTTGGCGCCGCTGATCCCCGCCGATCGGCTGATGGTCGGAGAAAGCGGCATCTTCGCACCCGGCGATCTCGCGCGGCTCGCCCGTGTCGGCATGTCCACATTTCTGGTCGGCGAAAGCCTGATGCGGCAGACCGATGTGGCGGCGGCGACCCGCGCCCTGCTGGCGCGTGGCGATGTCCCGCGTGCGACCGGGACGCGCTGACGTATGGCACGCAAGTCCGCCAAACAAAGTTCCGCCCTCACCCATATCGGCGCCAAGGGTGAAGCGCGCATGGTGGACGTATCAGCCAAGCCCGCGACCGAACGCCTGGCCGTGGCGGAAGGCCGCGTCGTCATGAGCAAGGCGACGCTTGCACTGATCATTTCAGGCAACGCGAAAAAGGGCGACGTGCTCGGCACCGCGCGGGTCGCCGGCATCATGGCCGCGAAACGGACTTCGGAATTGATCCCGCTGTGTCATCCGCTGGCCTTGTCGAAAGTCACCCTGGACATCGTGCCCGACAAAAGCCTCCCCGGCTGCATTGTGCGCGCTGCGGTGAAGGTCACCGGCCCGACCGGCGTTGAGATGGAGGCGCTGACGGCCGTCTCGGTTGCGTGTCTGACGATCTACGACATGATCAAGGCGGTCGAGCGCGGCGTCCGCATCGAAGGCATTCACCTGATCGAAAAGAAGGGCGGCAAATCCGGGCACTATCGCGTCAGCGAGTGAGCCGACTTTTTCGATGGGCCCCGGTTATTTCAGCGAAGTATTGATCGAAGAGAACTTGGTATTGAGCTTCGCGCCGATCCCGTTGACAACAGCGATGATCGCAAGCGAAATACCGGCTGCGATAAGTCCGTACTCGATCGCGGTTGCGCCCAATTCATCGGCAAGAAAATCCTTGAGCATTTGTACCATCGTAATCGCTTCCTGGGTTTGCTGACGCACGACGCCGGTTGAACTCGCAAATAGCATGCCAGACGGGCAGCAAGCGTCCTCAACGCGTTAGATAGTTAAGGTTTGCTTGATCGCTTCGGGGCGGGAACTTTGTTCCCACGCGATCCGTGGCGCCCGGCAAATAATGCCGCTTCGACATTCAGCCTGCGACGCGATGACGCTCACGATAGGTTCTGGTCTTTATCCGGTTCCCGCACAGCGTAGACATGCACCACCGCCGCGTCGCCGGCTTCGACCTATCGAAGAATACCCGGCGGCATTCTTCCGCCGCGCACATCTTCAGCCGGTCCAGGGTTCCCTTGATGGAACCGTCGTAAAGCTCGGCTACGACAACAGACAATCCGGCCATGGCATCGCGGCGGAAGGCGCCGAGCATCATGCAGCGATCACCCCGCGCCTCCGCCACCAGCGGAAAAAGCTTCATCGCCTTGTTTAGCGACCGAACGGCCTCGGTGTCCTTTCGCCGTTCCGCCGGATCGCATTCAAGATAGGCGCGAATGCTGGCTCGGAGCTGCAGCGCGCTATCGAACATGGCGGTCGTGATTTTGGTGTCCTTGGTCGAAAGTCCACGCTGCGACATCCACGCCGCGAGTTCCCGCGGCCCGGTCAGTTCATCGTCTTGCACATGCTGCACGCCGTGGTGCGTGAAACGCCTGACGTCGAGCGAATTGGCAAAATCATAGAGATGGGCCAATTCGTCGGGAACCTGGAATTTTCGGGAGTTTTTGGACATCTAAACACCAGTAAAACAGATTTACTCGTTGACAGCAACAGACACGTGTATAACAACAATAATGGTGTTTAAAGTCTCTCACATTTTCGGAACGAGGCCGTCATGAACCACAGGGCCGCATTGCCCCGTCCCCATATCTTCTATGGCTGGTTCGTCGTGTTGGCGGCATTCGCCGTGACCTTTGTCGGCTTTGGCTGCGCCTACACGTTCAGCGCCTTTGTCGAGGCGCTGCAGCGGGATTTCGACGCCTCGCGCGGCTCGGTGTCGCTGGTGTTCTCGCTTGCCGGGTTTCTCTATTTCGGCCTCGGCATCCTCAGCGGCCCCCTCGCCGACCGTGTCGGTTCTCGCGGCCTCGCCGTCGCCGGCATGATTCTGACCGGCGTTGGCCTCGCGGCCGCGAGCGTGGCGCGCAGTCTTCCGGAAGTCTACGCCGCCTATGGACTTGGCGTCGGGCTTGGCGTCGGCTGCGCCTATGTTCCCGCCATAGGGGCGGTGCAACGATGGTTCGTCCGACGCCGCGGTCTTGCCTCCGGTATCGCCGTAAGCGGAATCGGCGTCGGTACGCTGGTGATGCCGCCATTGGCCTCACTCCTGATCGACAGTTTGGGATGGCGTGGGGCCTATCTCGCACTCGGCGCTCTGGCTGCCGTGGTTGGCGGGGGGCTTGCGCTCCTGATCGAGAACGATCCGCGCGACCGCGGTCTCGGTCCCGACGGCGATCCACCGCCATCGGGCGCACAGCCGGCACGACCGGAAGGCAACTCGGTACGCGACGCGATCCGGTCATCGCGTTTCATCAGCCTGTATGCTGCGTGCCTGATCTGCTCATTCGGCGTGTTTGTGCCGTTCGTCCATCTCGTGCCCTACGCTCAGGATCACGGCGTTGCCCCCGCATCCGCCGTGTTGCTGCTCGGCGTGATCGGCATCGGCAGCACCGCCGGACGCTTCTTCCTCGGCGGCCTTGCGGACCGGATCGGCCGCCAGCTTTCGCTGCTGCTTATGTTCACGGGCATGGCGCTCGCTTTGGCCGTGTGGGTGATCGCGACGAACCTCTGGTCGTTGGCCGCCTTTGCGTTCGTCTACGGGGTGTTCTATGGCGGATGGGTCGCGGTGCTTCCGGCCGTGGTGATGGATTATTTCGGCGGCCGCAATGTCAGCGGCATCATCGGTATTCTCTACACCAGTGTGGCGTTCGGCACCCTGATCGGTCCCAGCGCCGCCGGTTTCGCCTTCGATCTCGTCGACAGCTACACGGTGCCAATCCTGGCCAGCGCCGGGGCCAACATCGTCGCCGCGATCATCATCGCGTCGACGTCGAAGATGGCCGCGCCGGCGTGATCGAAACCCGCACGCTGCGGTTAATCTTTCATTAACTCAAATTCCTAACTTCACTTCCATATCGGCGCGATAGCTATCTGCCAGTCAGGATGCGGAAGTTTGCTTCTGGCAACCAGCTGGCGCCGATCAAACTCATGCAGGCAACCGCGATCCTCTCCTTCGTCAGGCGTTTCGTTGGCGGCAACCCGATCCGCTGGCTTGTCCTTGGCGGCGCGCTCCTGATCGCCGCCATCACGATCGGCACCATGATCATGGCCAGCAATTTCCGCGAACGCGCGCTCCGTAGCGCCGAACGCGAACTGGAAAACACCGTATTGCTGCTGGCGCGCCATTTCGATCAGCAGCTCTCGGATTTCATCGCCGTTCAAGAAGACATTGCCGCGCAAGTCCGGCTGGACGGCATCACCTCGCCGGCCAATTTCAAAACTCAGATGTCAACCTCTGAAACGCACGAGACACTGAAAGCCAAAGTCGGCTGGCATTCCGATGTCGCCGGCGTCACTGTATTTGATGCAGAGGGTATGCTGATCAATTCGTCGGCGCACTGGCCGCCTCCCGATATCAACATCGCCGATCGGGCCTACTTCAAAGCCGCCCAATCTGGAGCCGCGGCAGCGCCGGTTTCGATTGAACTGGTGCAGGGCCGTTTCTCCAAGGACTGGGTAACTGTCATCGCCCACAAGATTACCGGGCCAAACGGCGAGTTTCTAGGGCTCGTCACGCGAGCGATCCGACCTGCCAGCTTTGAAAAATTCTTCGCATCGATGGCGTTGGGAGACGGTGCCTCGATTGCAATACTCCATCGCGACGGAACGCTGTTGGGACGCTATCCGCATGTTCAGGCGATGATCGGGCTGAATTTCAAGAACGCTTCAGTCCATCAACGGATTCTGTCAAAGTCAGACCATGGGACGACGCGCATAATTAGCGCGATCGACGGGCTAAGCCGACTGGCCTCGGCTCGTGCATTGACCGCATTCCCGATCGCCATCATCGCGACCACGACGGTATCGGCTGCGCTGGCCGATTGGCGGGAACAACTCAGCTATCTGATCGCCGCAGCCGGCCTCTCGGTGTTCGTGATCGCGGGCATGCTGTTTTTCGTCGTCCGCAAGCTGTCGCAGCAACATCACATGGAGAAGGAACGTCTCGACACCGCCGTCAACAATATTCCGCAAGGCCTGGTTGTGTATGACAAATCGGCACGGATTACGGTCTGCAACGAGCGCTACATCGAGATGTTCGGGTTGTCGCCGGAGGTGGCCAGGGCGGGCCGCACCATGCAGGATCTGATTGCACATCGAAAAGAGACCGGCTCTTTCGACGGCGACGTCGATGAATTTTGCAACGCAATCATGCGCAATGTGGCGCTCGGGAAAGTCACTCATCAGGTCACAGAGGCTCCTGACGGCAGAGCGATCCAGATCATCAACCAACCGCTGGAATCCGGCGGCTGGGTGGCCACGATCGAAGATGTCACCGAGCGCAAGCGCTCGGAAGAGCAAATCGCCCATCTGGCGCATTACGACGCGCTTACCGATTTGCCCAATCGGGTATTGTTTCGAGAACAACTCGAACACGCTCTCGATCAGGTTCAATCTGGCGAACAATTGGCGGTTCTTTACATCGACATCGACGAGTTCAAGAGCGTCAATGACGCCCTGGGACACTCGGTCGGCGACGAACTCCTGAAAGCGGTGGCCGGCCGGCTGCGCGGTTGCCTCAGAGAGACCGATCTGGCGGCCCGTTTAGGTGGTGACGAATTTGCAGTCATTCAGACCGCGGTCAGGAACCCAACCGGGACGACGCATCTGGTGGAGCGAATCTATCGGGCGATCCGGGAGCCCTATGAGTGCGGCAGTCATCTCATCACCACGGATGCGAGCATCGGCATCGCGCTGGCTTCAGGGCATAACGCGGATCTGGACCAACTGCTGAAGAACGCGGATCTGGCAATGTATGCCGCCAAATCCGCCGGACGCCGGACGTATCGTTTCTTCGAGCCGGACATGGAAGCGCAGGTTACGGCACGCCACGTGCTGGAAATGGATCTGCGCCAGGCGATATCGGACGGCGCGCTGGAGGTCCACTACCAGCCTTGTGTCAGTCTGCGAGACAACAGGATCACCGGCTGCGAAGCCCTGCTGCGCTGGCGGCATTCAGAACGTGGTATGATTTCGCCCGCCGAGTTCATTCCGATCGCGGAAGAGACCGGACTGATCAATCAGCTGGGCGAATGGGTGCTGACGACGGCCTGTGCGGAGGCCACGACATGGCCGGATGACATCAGAGTCGCGGTCAACGTTTCACCGGTTCAGTTCAAGAGCGGCACCCTGGCGCTGAAGATCCTGGCCGCGCTTGCTGCGTCCGGTCTTCCTGCAGGCCGGCTGGAACTGGAGATCACCGAAGCAGTTCTGATCCGCGATGACGAAGCCGCACTCGCCATTCTGCATCAGCTTCGCGCCATTGGAGTGCGCATCGCACTGGACGATTTCGGCACCGGATATTCCTCGCTGAGCTACCTGCAGCGGTTCCCGTTTGACAAGATCAAGATCGACCGCTGCTTCGTCGACGACATCGCAGAACCGGACGGGTCCTCCTGCATCGTGCAGGCGGTGGTAAATATCGCCGCGGCACGCCATATGACGACGACAGCTGAGGGCGTTGAGACGAAACAGCAGCTGGAATTGCTGCGCGCCCTGGGCTGCGCGGAAATGCAAGGCTATCTGTTCAGCCAGGCAAAACCAGCGGCGGAGATCAAGCAACTGTTCTTCACGCACCAGCAGAAATCAGCGGCCGTGGCCTGAGCAGTGAACGCATCGGGGCGGTTGCTAGCCGCCCCGATTGAACCCGTCGCTTGTCGGATTACAGATCTAGTTCGGAATCGCCGCCTTCGGAGACGACGGGACACCTGCATTGACGGTGACGCCGCGCAGAACGTTGAAAGCCGCGGCAAGCGCCTTGTCGTCCTTTTCCGCAGGCGGAA
This sequence comes from uncultured Pseudomonadota bacterium, assembly GCA_963727225.1. Taxonomy (GTDB): domain Bacteria; phylum Pseudomonadota; class Alphaproteobacteria; order Rhizobiales; family Xanthobacteraceae; genus Bradyrhizobium. The sequence continues at coordinate 596,027 of CAVSFN010000021.1, forward strand.
CGTAGGCTTGCGAGCCGGTCTGCTCGGCGCCTTCGGCCGACAGATGGCCGCGCATCGACGCCTCGCCCTTGGTATCCGCACGGGCCTTCAATTCGTCAGGCACCTCCTGCAACACCTCGATGTCGGGCGTGATGCCCTTGGCCTGGATCGAATGGCCGGACGGCGTAAAATAGCGCGCGGTGGTGAGCGCCAGTGCGCCATTGCCGGTGCCGAGCGGAATGATCGTCTGTACCGAGCCCTTGCCGAACGAGCGCGTTCCAATGAGGGTCGCGCGCTTGTGGTCGTGCAAGGCGCCAGCCACGATCTCCGAAGCGGATGCCGACCCGCCATTGATCAATACGACCAACGGCTTTCCTTTGGTGAGATCTCCACCATGCGCGGTAAAACGCTGGGTTTCCTCCGGTGTACGCCCCCGCGTCGAGACCACCTCGCCGCGTGCCATGAAAGCGCTGGACACCGAAACGGCCTCATCCAGCAATCCACCCGGGTTGTTGCGCAAGTCGACGATATAGCCGGCCAATTTCTCCGGCGGGATCTGTTTCGATATGTCGCCGAGGGCCTTCTTCAGTCCTTCGGTGGTCTGTTCGTTGAACGAACTGATCCGGATATAGCCGATGTCGCCGCCGTCAGTATGAAAGGTCACCGGACGCACCCGGATGACTTCGCGCACCAGCGAAAGGTCGATCGGTTGATCCATACCCTTGCGGATGATTTTTAGCCGGGTTTTCGTATTGATCGGGCCCTTCATCCGGTTCACGGCCTGCTCCAGTGTGAGCCCCTGCACCGCTTCATCCTCGATATAGGCGATCAGGTCGCCCGACAGGATGCCGGCTTTCGCTGCGGGCGTATCGTCAATCGGCGAAACCACCTTGATCAAGCCATCCTCCATCGTCACCTCGATGCCAAGGCCGCCAAACTCGCCGTGGGTGGTCTCCTGCATTTCACGCCAGGCCTGCTCGTTCATGTAGCGCGAATGCGGATCAAGTGCCGCGACCATGCCGCTGACCGCCCCCTCGACAAGCTTGGCGTCGTTGGGTTTTTCGACGTAGTCGGTCCTGATCCGCTCGAATACCTCGCCAAACAGGTTGAGCTGCGAAAAGGTATTGTCGGCACTGGCGGCGGCCCTGGCGGCAGCGATCCAAAGCTGATCCCGAGGTCCGGTGACGAGAAGGGTCAGGCAGGTACCTGCTACCGCGCCCAGGAAAAACAGGGAATTCTTGCGCATTGTTCGCGAACCTTCTCGCTGTCAGTTGCTGCCCATCATGGGCCGGTTAATCGGGCGTTTTGCCGCATGGAACTCGACGACAACTTCACACCACGTTTCTGTTGTCATTGAGGCCGTTCTGCCATGTTGAGGGCCGGGTACCGAAACCTCGCTTGGCCCTGGTGCCTAACCAATAGCCAAACTGCGGCGGGACGTTACGGAACGGACCCTCAACCCCGAGCTTCAGCGCGGCATCCATCGGCCAGTTCGGATTGTTGAGGATTTCGCGGCCGACCGCGATCAGATCGGCCTGCCCGTCGCGCAAAATCCGCTCGGCCTGGTCGCCATGAATGATCAGTCCGACCGCCATCGTCATGATGTCGGCATGGCGGCGGACGTGGTCGGACAACGGCACCTGATAGCTGTACTTGATTTCCCGCCCCAGGATCGGCGCCAGTTCGGTGATACCGCCGGACGAACAGTCGATGACATCGACGCCTTTGCCTTTGAGAATCTTCGCCAACCGCGCGCTTTGTTCCGGCCCCCATCCGGCGCTGTCCTCCACCGACAGCCGAACGAATAGCGGCTTGTGGTCGGGCCAGTGTTCGCGCACGGCTTCGGTGATCTCGGTGATGAAGCGCATCCGGTTGGCTTCCGAGCCGCCATATTCGTCGGTGCGCTGGTTCGACCGCTCGGACAGGAACTGATGCACCAGATAGCCATGCGCACCATGAAGCTCGAGCACGTCGAAGCCGGCTTCATCGGCGCGCCGCGCCGCTTGGCCCCAGGCCTGCACCAGGTCCTTTACTTCGTGCCGCTCCAGCGCCTTTGGCACCGGCCATTTCTCGCTATGCGCGATCGCGCTCGGCGCGACCGGCGCCCACGTCTCCCAGTCGTCGATCTCGGGCGTTGGTTGCAGCGGCCCGTCGCCTTCCCACGGACGGGCGGCGCGCGCCTTGCGGCCGGAATGACCGAGCTGGATTCCGGCAACGGCGTTCTGCTGCTTGATGAATCGGACCAGGCGCTGCAACGGCTCAACGAAGGCGTCGTTCCAGATTCCGAGATCGCCCACGGTGCCGCAACCGCGGCGCTCGACCTTGGTGGATTCGACAACAACGAGCCCGGCGCCGCCCGCTGCGAACTTCCCGGCATTCATCAGATGCCAGTCGGTCGGAAACCCCTTCACCGCGGAGTATTGATGCATCGGCGGCACCACGATGCGGTTGCGCAGCTCGGTGCCTCGGATCGTCAGCGGTGAAAACAGCAGCATCGCGGACATGGCTCATTGCCTGTTTGGCGCTGAACACCGTGTCCCGGCATGATGCCCGGTGGTGTTCTGCCAAACGCCAACGATATACGCGCTCGGCGGCTGCGGCAAAGCCGGAATCCCGCTTCCTTTCCAATTTGTAATTAGAAGGGCGTGCGACTCACAACAGCACGACAGCCGCCGAATCCACAATCGGTCGAACGGCGACTGACCGTGGACGGCGAAGCTCAGCGGCCGTAGAGGCCGGTCAAGGTCGCCTTCGCCAGGGTGCGGAAGTGCAGATCGAAACCGGCCAGCGCGGCCGAAAATGAATCGGGATGTCCTATCTCGTCCCGCTGGTACCAGCCATAGCACTTTGGGGGTAGCGTGGAAGCTCCGGAAGCGATAGGCGAAATAGCAAGCAAAGCTGCCACGCAATCCCGGGAGGACACCATGAACGACGCGACGCCGATCCGGCCATCGGCTACCGCCGAACTCGGCGCCAGCGCCGAAGAATTCCAGAACCTTCACGAACTCGTGCGCAAGGCGCGGATCAACCTCGATCAGAATGCCTGGGACTACATTGTCGGGGGCACCGAGACCGAGACCACCCTGCGCCGCAACCGGATGGCGCTTGACGAGATTGCATTCCGGCCGCGTGTGCTGCGCGATGTCAGCAACGTCGATGCGTCGGTCGAGACGTTCGGCCGCAAATTGCGTTTGCCGGTGATGCTGGCGCCGGTCGGGGCGCTGGAGACATTCGATCCCGGCAGCGCCGCCAGCGTCGTGCGCGGCGCGGGCCGCTTCGGCGCCGCGCACATGTTGAGCTCGGTTTCTGAACCTGGGCTGGAGAACGTCGCCAGGGCCGCACCGGACGCGATGCGGATGTACCAGCTCTATGTCCGCGGCGACGACGCCTTCGTCGAGGAGCATGTCAACCGGGCGATCGCAAGCGGAAATGCCGCGTTTTGCCTGACCGTCGACACCGCGCATTACAGCCGGCGTGAACGCGATATCGCCAAGCGTTACGTCCGCGCCAGCCGTCTGCGCGTCAGCGGCGGCGAATTCCAGATGGGGCTCGAGTGGCGCACCGTCAAACTGATCAAGGACAAGTACAGGATTCCGCTGGTCATCAAGGGGATCGCCACCGCGGAGGATGCCGTTATCGCGCTCGATCACGGCGTCGAGTGGATCTATGTTTCCAATCACGGCGGACGCCAGCTCGATCACGGCCGCGGCGCGATGCAGATACTGCCCGAGATCGTCGCCGCCGTTGCCGGCCGCGCCGGGATCATGGTCGACGGCTCGTTCTGCCGCGGCACCGATATCGTCAAGGCGATCGCGGCGGGCGCTGATCTCGTCGGCATCGGCCGCCTGCAATGCTGGGCGCTCGCCGCAGCCGGCGAAGAGGGAATCGTGCGGATGCTGGAGTTGCTGGAAGACGAGGTGATCCGGTGCCTCGGCCTGCTCGGCGTACCGAATTTCGCCGGGCTCGACCAATCCTATCTGCACGCCGCCGCGCCCACCGCTCCGTCCGATGTCTTCAGTGCATTCCCGCTGCTGGACGTCGAGCCCTATCGTTATTGACCGCGGCATCTGCGCAATGACCACACCCCTGCTCTCACCCGGCACTGCCGACGCATTGTTGTTCGATCTCGGCCGCGTGGTGATCGATATCGACTTCAACAAGGCGCTGGCCTGCTGGGCCGGCCACGCCGACTGCGAGCCGTCCGCCATCGTCGAGCGCTTCGTGCGCGACGAGGTCTACCGGCATCACGAGATCGGCAAGATCTCCGACGAAGCCTATTTTGACAGTTTGCGCGCCTCGCTTGGCATCGGCATCTCCGATGCCCAGTTCCTGGAAGGCTGGAACGCGATATTCGCGGGCGAAATGCCCGGCATTGCCAAGCTCCTGGCGCTTGCTGCGCAACGCCTGCCACTTTACGCCTTCTCGAATACCAACAGCGCCCACGTCGAATATTTCTCGGGAAAGTTTGCCGACGTGCTCGGTCATTTCCGCGAACTCTATCTGTCCTCGGCGATCGGGCTTCGGAAACCCGACGCCGCCGCCTATGATCATGTCGTCAATGCGATCGGTGTGCCGGCCTCGCGCATCGTGTTCTTTGACGATCTCGCCGAGAATGTCGAAGGCGCCAGGGCACGGGGACTTTTGGCAGTTCACGTCAAATCTTCCGCCGACGTCGCCGAAGCGTTGGCAGCGCTCGGGATTTAGCGGCGGCCAAATCCGCAATGCTTCGAACATCGGTGTTGCCTTCAGCATCAACTTTACGCAGCAGCAGAAGCAGGACTTCGTGAATTTCCTCAGCAGCCTGTGAGGCCACGGAGCGATGGCATCCTGTGGTAGCGCGGGTGGGAAGGCAAAAATCGAACGTGCTGAGCATGGCGGCAAGATAGGAACGTGTCGCACGATCACCAATCCCATGAGCAGGTTGGCGACGACCAGATCGTGTAGGGCTACGACCGGAACACGGCCCCGCGTGGGGCGGGAAAACAGCGGAGCCGTGCCGGATTGTGAGCCACGTCACACGGCCTATGAACGGCACTGAACGACTTTTCATGTCGCTGCGTCCCACCGTGCATGAGGGGATCGTCCCCTCCTACAAACAGGAGAGAGACATGAACAACGAAATGCTCAATAGCGAAACCCGCGAACTGTCGATTGGCGAACTTGATGCGGTGACCGGCGGCGCCGGCGTCGTGGACACCATCATTCAAGTCGTTAAAAAGGTGGCCCAGGTCATCACGGGCACCACCGGAGTATGCACGAACCATTGGTACTCGGACTAAACCATGGCCGGCGGCACGCGCGCTCGACAAACTAACGTCTCAGAAATCGAAGGCGCAGCAAATGATCTGTGCATGGTCCCTGCCTAAACAAGATGTAGGAGAGAGACATGAACAACGAAATGCTCAATAGCGAAGCCCGCGAACTGTCGATTGGCGAACTTGATGCGGTGACCGGCGGCGGTGGCGATTGCACTGGCCCAGGCATCGGCATGGGTGGAGTCGGTCACGCCATCAAGCAAGTTGTAGGAGCCGTCGTGAGCGTGGCCAGCACGATCCTCGGTATCCTATAGCCTGGGGTGTTCTTCAAGAGGCCGCCTTCGTTGGCGGCCTCTTTCATATCAGAACCAAGTCCGCGATGTCGCCTTCTGGCACGTAAATGCGCAGCAAAGCGGACGTTCGCCAACGTCTCTGGTTTTGCGGGTTCGCGCCCTCTCTGTCGATGAGCGGGGGCTCGGAATGCCGCTCAAGAAAGGCGGGGCCCGCCGGTGATTTGGGGACAAGATCAATGCTACCCGCTGCGGCACATTGGCACGACGGGCAAATAGAGCGGGTTGCCCTTCGCAATCACCACCGGCCCTGGAGCCGCAGGCTTTCGGCGAGGTCGCCACGGAAATTGTGCTGCCCAAGGTGCATCAGCTTGCATTTCAAGATGGACCCGAATGTTCCGCCGATGTCGCGCCAGCGTACCCGGCAGACCGCGTGATCCTCCGACAGATAGCGACCGTCGTCGGGATCGACCATGCAGTCGAAAAACAACCAGTGCAGATGCGCCTGCGGGTTCGGTGGGCCATCCGGCACGTAGTTCAACGTCGGATACTTCTCCATCATCTGCCGGAACACATCGCGCTTGATGCACATGAAACCGGTCGGCGCTTCCGCCACCTCTACAAAACCATCGGCGTCGGCATAGCTGCTGACCCGCTCAACGCCATGGCCGATCGGATTGAACGGATATTCGGTGTAGCGATCCTCGAACTGCTGCCTGCTGGTGCCCGCCGGCAGGCCGTCGGCCGGCCAGATGAAGTTCTTCATCGGATAGACTCCGGCGGTGACGTCGCGGTCAATCAGCAGCAGGCGGCACGCCGATCCGGCAGCAAACGGCGATCGCCGCGATGCCCGGGACGATTGCGCAGCGCCCGGCCGCGATCGTGCTCGTGTCCGATCCCGAGACCGAAATTCGCTCGCGCATCGAGGCCTTGCGCGAACGCTTCGGCTTCACGCCGGCCGAAGCGGCCTTCGCGCTCGAGATCGCAAAGGGCGACGGCCGGCAGGCCACTGCCGACCGGCTCGGCATTACCCTTGGAACCGCGCGCAGCCACTTGTCGAAGATTTTTGACAAGACCGGCGTGACCCGCCAGGCCGAACTGGTCCGCCTGCTGCTGCAGAAATAGTACCAATGGCGCTCGCCAATGACTCACTCGTCATCCCCCGGGTGAACGCAATTGCGTTCATCCCGGGGATGACGGTCCATTGTCCGCCGCCATTGGTATAAGGGACCCATATCGCTCGCTCTTGTACGGCGGCGGCCGTTACGCCGTTGCCGGCACCTCAATCAAGCCCAGATGCTGCGCCATCGGATGGAAATCGCTGTCGTTGTGGAGCAGCGGCCTGCGGTTCTCGATGCACCAGGTGCCGATCAAGAGGTCGATGGTCTTGCGAACGGTGATGCCGCGCCTGCGCAAGGAGCGAAAATTGCGGGCCGCCACCACCGCGATCGCGTCCCCGGCCATCGACACAATTTCGAAACGGCGCAGCAGAGCCTCGACTTCTCGGGCTGCCCGCTCGCCTCCAAGGCCTTGCAGCACCTCGCAAAGCATCAGATCCCCAACGACGATCTCGTCCGTTCCGAGCACCGCGCGCAGGCACCGGACGTGAGGCACATCGCGGCCACTGAGGAAGTCGATCCACACGCTACTGTCGACGACGATCACGCGGGCGCACGGCCTTTGCGGCTGCGGGCGAGGTTGCCGCGCCAGCGGTATTTGCCGAAGGCCGCGCCGACCTCCCGCTGCTGTCGCAGTCTGATCAGCAAACGAAGCGCCTGTTCTACCGTCTGCTTCTTGGTTGGCTGTCCGGAAGCCTTCTGGGCTTCCGCCATGAGCACATCATCGATCTCAATATTGGTGCGCATCGGCGTCGCTCCGTTTCCCGCGATGTGTATGATATGGTTATATGATACACATCAGCTTTCGGCAATGGCCGCGAGCAACGTTCACTCGGCCGGCCGCTCGTCGGAGTCCGCAGTCCCCGCCGCAAGTGCACTGGTCACCGGGCGGGCACCGGGGATTGTCGATGGTACGACAGCGCAGTGGTCGCGGCGCCATCGATATCCGGAGAACGGCGGCATCGCGCATCGGCGAACAGGTATTGCCATCTTCACCCGCCGTGGCGCGCCGCCGGCCGGTTTTGCCTCCGCCCGCGCTCTCCGCTAGAAACACGTTTGATCCGGTCGCAAAAAGGGCAGACCGGTCGAGGAGTTTTTGCCGTGGCCTTGATGCCGGTTGCCGATGCACTTGCCGCCGTCCTTGCGGGCGCCGAGCCGCTGCCCGAGGAGATGATCGCGCTGGACGCGGCATACCATCGCGTGCTGGTGCGCGACGTCGCGGCGTTGCGCACCCAGCCGCCGCAGGCGATGTCGGCGATGGACGGCTATGCGGTGCGCTCGATCGACGCCCCGCACGCCGCGGCATGGCTCAAGGTCATCGGCGAGATCGCCGCCGGCCGACCGTTCGAGCGGGCAGTTGGCGCCGGCGAAGCGGTGCGCATCTTCACCGGCGGGGTGATTCCCGACGGCGCGGACGCGGTCATCATTCAGGAAGATACCGTTATTGAAGGGGGTGGCATCACCATCACCGAAGCCGTGATCCGGGGGCGGCATATCCGCCCCGCCGGGGTCGACTTTCACAAGGGCGATGTGCTGCTGGCCGCAGGCCACCGCCTCACCGACCGCGACCTCTCGCTCGCCGCAGGCATGAATCATCCTCACCTCGCCGTGCGTCGGCGGCCCAAAGTCGCGATCCTGGCCACCGGTGACGAGTTGGTGATGCCCGGCGAGACCCCCGGCCCCGGACAGATCGTCTATTCCAACGGCTACGCGCTGCGGGCGCTGGCCCGTGACGAGGGCGCGGAGACCATCGATCTTGGCATCGCCACCGACACCATCGAGGCCACGACGGACGGCATCCGCCGCGCCCGCGACCTTGGCGCCGACGTCCTCGTCACCACCGGCGGCGCCTCGGTCGGCGACCACGACCTGGTCAAGCAGTCGCTGGAAGCCGAAGGCGTCGCCATGGCGTTCTGGCGGATCGCGATGCGGCCGGGCAAACCGATGATGCACGGACGGCTCGGCGGCATGCGGGTGATCGGCCTGCCCGGCAATCCGGTGTCGGCCTATGTCTGCGGGTTCCTGTTTCTGGTGCCGTTGATTCGCGCTTTGTCCGGCCGCGCCGACATCCATCACGTCAGCGAGACGGCGCTGCTCGGGCGTCCGGTTGGCGCCAACGACATGCGCGAAGATTATCTGCGCGCCCGTCTCGAGGTGCGCAGCGATGGCGTCCTCGTGGCCACAACGGTCAACCATCAGGACAGTTCGCTGTTGGGGAATCTCGCTGCGGCACAGGCGCTTGTGATCCGTGCGCCGTTTGCGCCCGCCGCAGCGGCAGGGTCGTCCTGCCGCTTCTTGCGGCTGCCCGGCTGATCTCATAAGCCGCCGTTTCGGCAAAGCTTCAATTTGTTGACGAGAAATTAAGTGGTTGCGGAACACATATGGAACATATAGTGTTCGTTCATGATTTGTTTCGAGTATTGACGCCTGCAAACGGCAATCGTTGGCTCCGGCGTCTCGGAATGAACGGCACATCGAACGGCACCATCGGCTTCGGGATGGAAAAATTGGGGATTGGTTGAGATGCTCACGCGCAAACAATATGAGCTGCTGCGATTCATCAGCGAACGCCTGAAGGAATGCGGCGTTCCGCCCTCCTTCGACGAGATGAAGGACGCGCTGGATTTGCGATCGAAGTCGGGTATCCACCGCCTGATCACTGCTTTGGAGGAGCGCGGTTTCATTCGCCGCCTTCCCAACCGCGCCCGCGCCATCGAAGTCATCAAGCTTCCTGAACTCTCCTCCAGCGGCAACGGCAATGGCCGTCGCGGCTTCACGCCCAGTGTCATCGAAGGCACCCTCGGCAGGGTCCGAAGCGGCAGCAGCAGCGGTGGCGGCTCGGAAGACGATGGCAACCGTCCAGTCGCGGTACCGGTCATGGGCCGCATCGCCGCCGGCACACCGATCGAGGCGTTGCAAACCCGCAGCCACACCATCAGCGTGCCGCCGGACATGCTTGGTTCCGGCGAACATTACGCGCTTGAGGTGCGCGGCAATTCCATGGTGGATGCCGGCATCCTCGACGGCGACATGGCGCTGATCCAACGCAACGAAACCGCCGAGACCGGCGATATCGTGGTGGCGCTGATCGACGAAGAGGAAGCAACGTTGAAGCGCTTCCGCCGCCGTGGCGCCTCGATTGCACTTGAACCCGCCAACACCTCTTACGAAGTGCGCATCCTACCGCCGAACCGGGTCAAGATTCAGGGCAAGCTGATCGGGCTTTATCGGAAGTACTGATTCGTTGGCCTCCGCGCTGGTCACCTCGGCCGTCACCACCTGCGCTGAAAACGTTTCGGGCCTATCGTCATTCACGGCAAGGAAAACGAGGTTTTCGTTAAATTCTAACGGTTTTTTTCAGAGCTTCTCAACCTCCGCGCGCACTGAACAGGCAATGTGACGTGGCACACATTCTCAGCCAGTTCTCGCCGCTACAGATCTAATCGGAGGGCAATACTGGAGAAAACAGGAGCTCGAAAATGCCACACGTAATTCTCTTCAAGGAAGCAGGTTTTTTTGGCGACCACAAACACGTTTTGGAACCATTGAAAAACCTAAATGTGTCGGTCGACAGCAGCTTCAACGACGAGACACAGTCATTCTGGATTCTCGACGGAGATTGGCAATTTTTTAAAGACTGGAATTTTGAAACCCCGTTTCCGCTGGCGTCAAAATCGCCGGTCGTGCTCGGACCCGGGCCGTATCGTAACATTACCGATGCGCTCGGACCGAATTCGGCCAAGCAGATATCGTCTTTAAGGCCGGTCGAGTTGATTGACGGCGTGTGGGTGCCTATTCCGCAAGAAGATCAGCCGGGTCCGGTTATCGCTCGAAAACACAAGTAAATGCGCATTCGGCTGTAGCGACGCCACTCCTTGGCGTCGGAGCGCTCCAATATCTGGCCGGCAGGCAGTCAGTTGGCGTCGGTCTACGCAGGTGGTGACGGCAATTTCATTCATCCGCCTGCTGGTCCGGCTCCGGTGGCGTCGCGTCGACGGCTCGCGGTGTCGCGGGACGTGGCGTGAGCGTTGTTTCGTTCTCGGTGCCACCCTCGACCGCCGGCGACCATGGCCGATCGACGCCTTTCGGCTTGACGGCGGCGACAGCAAATCCGTTTCGGGTTCGCTGCAGGGCCATCGCGCCCTGCCTTCGCAAACGATCGAGGTCCATCACCGGAGGTGGACAGGCTGGCGGCGGCTGCCGTGCGGTCACGACCAGCGCGGCGCGCTCGCAATCGTCCGCCAGCGCGTCAGGCCGCAGCGCCAGTGCAACCAGCGCGCCGTCGGCCAGTTGCGTCACGCAGCCCGCTTCGTCGCACGAGACGCCTTCCGAGAGCGAAGGATCCGTGCCCAGCCTCGAATCGGCGTCCGCGGCCAACCATTCCTTCAAAAGAAACGCATCCTTGGCGGTCCGCATCAGATGCAAGCGGCCGTCTTTGCCGCGGACGCCGACATTATGGCCATCGCCGGAAATCAGGATATCGGGCTGCGGCACCGCCAACGCCCAAATCACGGCGAGCACCATCACGGCGGCGCCGGACCAGCGCAGCGGCGTCCGTAATAGCCCAAGCAGGATAATCCCGACGGTGGCTGCGATCAAAGGACCGATCCCGAAGGCCGCCATGCGGCCGATGGCGCCAGGCAGTGCGGCGACCCACACCGTCACCGCGATCATCCAGTCGATCCCGATGCCCATCAGCCACCAGAAGAAGCTATCGAGACCGAACGGCATCGCGACCAGGCCAAGCATCCCTGCGGGCATCACCACCGCCGACACCACCGGCATCGCCGCCAGATTGGCAAGCACGCCGTAGGGCGTCACCCGGTGAAAATGAAAGGCGGCATAGGGCGTGGTCGCAAGCCCCGCCACCAGCGACGCCAGCGTCAGCGTCATGAGCTCTCGTCCACCCCATAACGCCACCTTCGCGGTGGTCGAGTTGTCGGGTGAGGCAAACAGACGCGGCATACCGATCTGCACCATCGCCACCAGCCCCAGCGTTGCGGCGAAAGACATCTGGAAGCTCGGATGCACCAGCGCCTCCGGCGCCAGCGTCAACACGATCATGGCCGCTACCGCGAGCGTACGGAACGTCACGGCGCGACGGTCGACGATGACGGCGATCAACACCACCGCCGTCATAAAGAATGAACGCTGGGTCGCGACGTCGCAGCCGGACAGCAACAGATAAAAGGCTGCGGCGGCCAGCGCCGCGGCCGCCGCCCATTTCTTGATTGGAAACGAGACGGTTAGCGCGGGGATCAGCGCCAGCAACGCGCGGACCGCGAAGAACACCACGCCGGCCACCACCGCCATGTGGTAGCCGGAAATCGAAAGCACGTGGCCGAGGCCGGAAATGAACATCGCATCATTCACCGGTGTGGTGATGGCGTCGCGGCGGCCGGTCAACAATGCGGTCGCGATGGCGCGTTTGTCGCCGTCAAGCGTCGTCCGGATCCGTGCGTCGATCGCGTCGCGCAGCCCTTGCATGAACGCGGCGTACCGCAACGACAGGCCGCCGCTGACCGGAGGCGCCACGGTCTTGATGGAGCCGGTAACGAAACCCGACGCGCCGATACCCTGGAAAAACATGTCGCGGCCAAAGTCATAACTGCCGGGCCGCAGTGGCGCGAGCGGCGGCTGCAACCGCGCCTTCAATTCGACAAAGCTGCCGACGTCGGGCGCGGTGCCCTTGCGAACCGACAGCCGCACGCGCGCCAGTTGGAACGGTGCGCGCGGCGCGTCCATGTGCGTGACACGCAGCACGAACCGGTCGGTGCGCTCTCGAATATCGCGCGCTTCGACGAAACCCGACAACGACACCGAATACAGCGGCCTTGCCAGCACGCCGTGCGCGATCAGCCTTGTTTTCCATGTCGCCGTCGCGAAACCCGCCGCGACGGCAGCGACCATCACTACCAGCGGGAGCAGCTTTTGCCGCCGCAGCAGAAACGCCGCCAGGCTCAATGCGATGGCCGCAACAGCGGTGACCGACGCCACCGGCTCATGATCGGCGGTGAAATAGAAAGCGATCCCGGCGCCGAACGCGACCGGCACCCAGGGCATCAATCGGCCGGCGCCGGCCTCGGCGCGTGCCCATTCACGCAGCTTGAGCGTGAAGGCCGACCAGACATCGAATCCCGACGGCGCGATGCCGCCCGCCTGCACGGCCCCGCGCGGCGGCCAGGTCCCCGCATACCCCCGCGTCCGAGCCCTGCCCGGCTCCGGCATCCGGCGTTACCCCCGCACACAACCATCTCTGATCGCAACGCTACCGTAGAGCGTCTCGCGGCGAATAGTGGAACGGATACAGAATCAGGAAAAAAACGCAAAAGGCTGCTGCAGCCTTCAGTTTCGATATCGTTGCAGCATCGGCGAGAAGTTCACCAAGAAGCGCACGGAGGGACCGGCCCGCTCGCGTAGCAACCGCGGCAGCGCGCGATCGACCGCAACAGCGTGCGGGTCAGACCGACGTCGCGCCGGTCGGCGCTGGAGCCTGGCGGCGATCGCATTTGTACATCGCCAGTCGTGTCAACGAGAGTTCTGCAACAGAATCCGAGCAACAGCGGAAAGCATGTGCAGCCGCGCGTCGACCGCGCCCGCGAAGCTTGCCTACTCCGCCGGCGCGGCCGTTGGACATTTACGCGGCGCGAACGTAGCCGTAGCGCAGGTTCGAGGGTTCCTTGGCCGCCAGCGCATGCTCGTTTTTGAGCGCAGCGAGACGGTCCTCGGAAAAGGCCGGCATCCTGGTGTTGTCAGCCGCTTTCAACCTGATCTTATAGAACTTGGTGGCGTTGCCGCCGAAGATCAGCTGCTTGGTGGCGCTATTGGCGTCGCCGAGCGGCGCAAACCCGTATTTCTTCTGCATGTCCTCCGGAATTTCGAGGCGGCGCAGCGCCTCGATCTGCCATTGCGGTGAGCCGTACCAGACCGAGTCAGTACCCCACATGACGTGATCGACCCCCATGCCCTTGATCAGCGTGCCGACCAGCGCGGCGCAGAACTTCGGATGCGCCACCGCCGAGTTGGCAAACGACGTCCCGATCTCGGCATAGACATTGGTGACGCCGAACTTCTGCGGGATTTCCGCAAGATCCGTCGCCCACTGGATGCGGCCGGTCTGCTCGAACTCCGCCCAGGCCTTGTCCGGCAGCTCAAGGAACGGCCGCAGCGCCGAGTGATAGATCACGAAGTTCATCTGCGGCCAGTCCTTCGCCGCCTTTCCGATGTCCCACGCGGTTGCGTATTCCCACACGCCGGCGAACGACTTCTCGTAATCGGGCGGCAGCAGCCCCTTGTGGATGCACAGCGTGTTGATGCCGGCCTTCACCGCTTTTTCGTAGAACGGATACATCAGCTGCTCGTCGTCGAGCCGCCATGGAAACTTGGAGGGTGCCAGCGGATCGCCGATCGTGTAACCCTTCCAGGAATCGGGCTTGTAGACATCGATTGCCTTATCGACCTCCTCCATCCAGCCGGGCTGCTTGGGCGTGATGACGCTGTGCGCCAGCAGACGGCGCGAACCCGCGAAGTCGTTGATGAGTTCGCGCGCCTTGACGATCTGCTCGTTGGACACAAGCCACCAGCTCGGATCGTCGAACGGCGCGCCGCTCAAGAGCGCCATGTTGGTATCGCTGTCGTAGTAAATCTCTTTCACATAGTTCTGGAACTTGTAGCGGGCGAGCGAGGAGACGCCCTCCTCTTTCATCTTCGGGTTCCAGTTCTGACTCGCAAAGTCCGCCAAACCCAAGAGCTCCTTGTGATCGAAGTCGTCGCGCACGAAATGGGTCTGGACGTCGAAGATGAACTGGCCGGCGAGGCCTTGCGCGCGCGCCAGCATCAACTCGGGCTCGCGGGCCTCTGCTGACGCGACCTGGAAAACATTGCCGTAGATGTCGTTCATTGCGAGGAATGCCGCCGCCATGCCGCAACTCGTGTGCAGGAACTGCCTGCGGCTCAAGCCGAGGCGCTTGCCGTTCAGGTCGGCGAGCTCGTTGATCCGCGCCTCGACCTTCTTCTGTGTTGCGCTCTGCGGGGGTGGGAGATACTCGCCGTTGGAAACAATCTGGGTGGGAATCGGCGTTGCCGCGGACGCCGCCTCGGCACCCGCGACGAGGCGCTGCTCTCGTTCACTAAGCCAAGTGCTCATCGTTCTCCTCCCTTGTTGATGATCGAATAGAGTGCCGGTCGTGCCCGCATGGAGGCTGTGTGGCGTCCGGCTGCTTCCGAGCGGTTAGCAGGCCGGCTCGCCGCACCGTCCCGCCTCGCTCAAAAATTGCGTCGCAGCCGCGCAAGGAACGCCGCGAATTCAACCCTCAAACTTTTATGACCGCAAGCGGAATAATCCGGCAGCCACACTGTCCCAAACTTTCGCTTCTGATCGTTTTCAGAATTCGAGAACGAAACACTTATTAGCTGAGTGGAGTACTTCTGTGGTCCTTAGCTGACCTTCGCGTGCCGACCACGTCTGCTTTTTGCCGGCAAAGCAGACATCAGCCAGCGTGGATCGAACTTAGGCAACTCTGCCTAAGCGCAGCACCCATTTCATTTGTCTAATGCACGCCAAATGCTAACGTCTTCAGACGATCAACAATTTCTGAGGTATGGTGACTCCTGCCCTTGCTGTCATAACTGCGCGATAACCTTCACTTATCGGAGTCCAAACAGGCGATAGGCTAGGACGAAATGGCTGCCACGCCCGCAGCAATAGGCACAATGCGATTGGGCTAGTTCTCGATCGACGCGACGTCCCTGGGCGCCGACGTGCCCCTCCGCGTCGATAAGGGCGGCTTGTCGGCCACAGCCTCAAATGGTTTCAAAGGATCGAATCGCGGCTTCTCGTCGAATTGACCGAACGGATTCGCCGCCGCGATTATGAGCACGGCACCCCGGGCAACCCGCGTACGAGATGCAGCGACAAGCGCGTCCGACAGAGCGCCTTCTAACTCACTTGGGTTTCAGCGCTTCGAGGCGCTCGCGAGCCTTATCAAGCGCCCACTGTCCGTCCTGATATTTTGCTGGCGAGCCGAACGCGGCGTTGAAACCGGCGCGCGCCTTTTCAAGGTCTCCCAGCTTTTCGCATTGCAGGCCACGAGAGGTGCAGGAGGCCGTGTACTTCGGACCGATCGCGATTGCCATCGTGTAGTTCTCGAGCGCGCTCTTGGCATCGCCCTTCTCGTTATAGGCATTCCCGCGATTGCCATAGGCGAGGATGGCGCCCGTCCCATACTGGGCCAGTCCCTTCGGATTCAAATCGATATGGAGAGTTTCTCGAATCGATGACGCGGTTGCGAAGCTGCAATCGCCACATCGGCTGGACTCCCGAAAACACGTATCACTACCGTCAGCGACAGCCAGGCCCAGCTATCCGGAGACTGCGGTAAACAGGACCGCCACGATTATCGATAAAGCCAGCGTTGTTCGAACCATGCGTCGCGCATCCCGCAAATCGGCGCGGCAGCTTCCATCCGATTGTTCACGTTGATAACGCTGGGACATGAAAAATAGCGAGTTGCCTGACGACTGCAAAGCGAGAAGCGCCCCTCTCCTCGATACGTTTCTTATCAGTCTCGCGGGTATTACTTGTGTCCCATCGGGTTATAGCCACCGGAGCCCATCGGCTGATAGCCGGAGCCGGTTCCCCGATAGGTCACCGTCGTGGCCGGATCAGAGGCCGTCGGCGTCGGCAATGATCTGTCTGACAGGTCGGACGAGGGTCTGTCAGATCGGCTTCCATCCGGCGGATGCGCGCTGGTGGACGGTGACGTCTGCGCCAGCGCGGGAACAATTCCCGCAACCGCGCCTACCAATAGAGCCATAAGTAATTTCATGACGCGCTCCAAATTATCTGGCCGTTTCTAAAGATGGGATCGATCCATTATTGCGTGAGGGCAAGCTAGTCCAAGATGAGCCAGCAATCTGAATGCAGGCTTCGCGAATTTGTTAAAGTTTTCGCAAGTTTTTGATTAGGGAAGCGGATACAGTATCGCAGATAAGTTGACGCACACCGCGCAGGATCAGACCCCGTGACCGGCTCCGAACTGAAGCAACTTCGCAAGGATATCGGCGATGCGATCGGCAGATCGTTGTCCGCTGCCGATATGGCGAAGCTTTGCGGCCTCGCGCCGGGCGGCGCCGATACCATTCGTCGATGGGAAGTCAGCGGGCCCAGCGGGCCGGCAGCCGAACTCTTACGCATCCTCGCCATGGCGAGCGATCGCCACCCGATTATCGAAAATTTTAACATCTTCGATCGGTTCAACATCCCCGAAAAGGAAAGACCGGCGCGCCGGGAGGAATTCCGCCAGAAGATGCGCGACGAGGTTCGCGGCCGCCTCGATTAGCTGCGCATCGGGCGAAGGCGACCGCTCTCCCCGCTATCCACCGCCCTGGACGCAGCGCAGCTCGATGGCACCGGTGCCTTGCGCGCCGACGCCAGTTCCGTAACAATCGTCCGCGGATGGGGTGAGTGCTGAGGCTGCGCCATGAGTAAGCCAGACGCAGGATTTGATTACGACCGCTATCGCAAATTGCTGGCGGAGGCGACCGACGAACCGAAGCGGCTCGCCTTTATCAATCTGCTGGTCGACGAAAAAGCCAAGGACAGCCTTGCCAGACAATCGCTTCGCGCCAGGCTGGCCGACCTCGGCCTGCAGACAAAGTCCAGGCAGGCTCAAGACTGATTTGCCGAAAAGCTGAACGGATCAGCGGCGCGGAAATGGATCCCGTCCGCGGCGCCCGTCAGCTCTTGCCGCCGACTTCCTTTGCAAAGGTGTCGCGCAAGCCGATGGTCCGGCTGAACACCGGACGATCGGGCGTCGAGTCCCGATCGCGCGTGAAATAGCCCTGCCGCTCGAACTGGATCGGATCGGCCGAGTTGGTTTCCGCGATCGCAGGTTCAATCCGTGCGTCGGAAAGCACTTCCAGCGATTGCGGGTTGAGATCGGCGGCGAAATTGGCGGCGTCCGGATTGGGCTTGAGGAACAGCGGATTGTAGATGCGGACTTCCGCCGGGATCGATCTGGCCGCCGACAGCCAATGCATCGTCGCCTTGACCTTGCGGCCATCAGGAGCATTGCCGCCCTTGGTGGCGGGATCGTAGGTGCAGCGCAATTCGGTGATCTCACCCGCGGCGTTCTTCACCACCTCCCGACACTTGATGAAATAGGCGTAGCGTAGCCGCACTTCTGTACCTGGCGAGAGCCGGAAGAACTTCTTGGGCGGATTTTCCATGAAGTCGTCCTGCTCGATGTAGAGTTCGCGGCCAAACGCGATTTTGCGCGTGCCGGCGGCCGGATCGTCAGGATGGTTGATGGCTTCGAGCTCTTCGATCTGGCCTTCCGGGTAATTCTCGATCACCACCTTGAGCGGCCGCAGCACCGCCATCCGCCGCAGCGCCGTCCTGTTGAGAAGTTCGCGGATGCAGAACTCCAGCATGCCGACATCGACGACACTGTTGGCTTTGGCGACCCCGATGCGCTTGACGAATTCACGGATCGCCGCTGGCGGCACGCCGCGCCGCTTCAAGCCGGCGATGGTCGGCATGCGTGGATCGTCCCAGCTCGCGACGTGGCCGCCGCGCACGAGTTCGGTCAGAACCCGTTTCGACAACAGCGTATAGGTCAGATTGAGCCGCGCGAACTCGTATTGATGCGGCTTCGACGGCACCGGCAGCTTGTCGAGCAGCCATTCGTAGAGCGGCCGGTGGTCCTCGAATTCCAGCGTGCAGATCGAATGCGTGACCCCCTCGATCGCATCGGACTGCCCGTGGGCGTAATCGTAGCTCGGATAGATCGACCATTTGTCACCGGTGCGCGGGTGCGTGGCGTGCAGGATGCGATAGAGCACGGGATCGCGCAGGTTGATGTTGCCGGACGACATATCGATTTTGGCCCGCAGGACGCGCGCGCCGTTCGGAAACTCGCCGGCCTTCATGCGCCGGAGCAAATCGAGGTTTTCGTCCACCGAGCGTTCGCGAAACGGACTGTTGCGGCCGGGCTCGGTCAGCGTGCCGCGGGCGATCCGGATTTCCTCCTGCGACTGGTCGTCGACATAGGCGAGACCGGCGCGGACCAGGTCTTCGGCCCAGCCATAAAGCCGCTCGAAATAATCCGAAGCATAAAACAGGTCGGTTCCCCAGTCATAGCCGAGCCACTTCACGTCGGCCTGAATCGAGTCGATGTATTCCTGCTCTTCCCGGGTCGGGTTGGTGTCGTCGAACCGCAGGTTACAGCGACCGGAAAATTCCTGCGCGATGCCGAAATTCAGCGCGATCGACTTGGCATGGCCGATATGCAGGTAGCCGTTCGGCTCCGGCGGGAATCGCGTCACGATCCGGCTGTGCTTTCTGGAGTCGAGATCGGCCTGGACGATGTCGCGAATGAAATCGCGCCCCGCCTCTGCCGTTACCGGTTCTGTGGTCATTCCAGTTCCTGTTCGGGATTCAAGCTGACCTTCTGCCAAATTCGCTTCATCCAGCCAAGGGGCGATCCGGAGGATTCGGGGCGTCGGCAGGCTTTAGTTATGTACCGCACCTGCTATACACCACCGCGCCGCCTCCATACCCTCTTTGTCCGTGACCTGCCCCCCTTATGACCGATGCCATCGTCACCCGTTTTGCTCCCTCGCCGACAGGCTTTCTCCACATCGGAGGAGCCCGCACGGCGCTGTTCAACTGGCTTTACGCGCGCGGGCGCGGCGGCAAGATGCTATTGCGCATCGAGGACACCGACCGGCAGCGATCGACCAGGGAAGCCATCGACGCCATTCTGGACGGGCTGAAATGGCTCGGGCTCGACCACGATGGCGAGGTCGTCTACCAGTTCGACCGTGCCGCGCGGCACCGCGAAGTTGCAGAAGCATTGCTGGCCAGCGGTAAGGCCTATCGCTGCTATGCGACGCCGGAGGAACTTACGGCGATGCGCGAGAAAGCCCGCGCCGAGGGCCGCACGCGCCTCTATGACGGCTTGTGGCGCGATCGCGATGCCGCGGACGCGCCGGTCGGCATGAAGCCCACGATCAGGCTCAAGGCGCCTCAAACCGGCGAAACCGTGATTGAGGACCAGGTCCAGGGCCGCGTGGTCTGGCAGAACGAGAACCTCGACGACCTTGTGCTGCTGCGTGGCGACGGCAATCCGACCTATATGCTCGCCGTCGTAGTCGACGATCACGACATGGCCGTCACGCACATCATTCGCGGCGACGACCATCTGATCAATGCTGCCCGTCAAAAGCAGATCTACGATGCGCTCGGCTGGGACATTCCAAGCATGTCCCATATTCCCCTGATCCATGGGCCCGACGGCTCGAAACTGTCGAAACGCCATGGCGCTCTGGGCGTGGATGCCTATCGCGCCATGGGATATTTGCCGGCGGCGTTGCGCAATTACCTGGTCAGGCTGGGATGGAGCCACGGCGACCAGGAGATATTTTCGACCGAGGAGATGATCGCCGATTTCGATCTGCCGGCGATCGGCCGCTCGGCCGCGCGCTTCGATTTCGCCAAGCTGGAAAACCTCAACGGCCACTATATCCGTCACGCTGACGATCAGTCTCTCGTGACCATGTTCGCGGACGTCCTGAGCTATATCCCCAACGGTTCCGATCTCAAGGCCAAGCTCAACGACGCCACGCGCGCGCAATTGCTGCAGGCGATGCCGAGTCTGAAGGAGCGTGCCAAGACGCTGATCGAGCTGATTGACGGTTCGTATTTTATCTTTGCCGACAGGCCGCTCGAAATCGAGCCGAAGGCAGCGCTGCTGTTGACGCCGGAAAACCGCGAACTGATCGGACGACTTCGCCTGGCACTGGAACCGGTCACACCCTGGACCTCGGAAACCACTGAGGCTGCCATGCGCGCCTTCGCCGACCAGAACAACCTCAAGCTTGGCGCGGTTGCCCAGCCGCTCCGGGTGGCGCTGACCGGACGCACCACGTCGCCGGGAATTTTTGACGTTCTCGCAGTCCTGGGACGAGAGGAATGCCTGGCCCGGCTTAGCGATCAGGCCCCCTCATAGCAAGGATCGCGGCCGCAACACCGGCCATCTTGCAGTGCAAACAGCAATACGATACCCATTCAAGCTGCACATCCAAGCGGCGCTTCTGGAATACCCGGCTCGCCTCGCCATCTGTCTTTCATGGCGCCCGCGGCCGCCGGCTTTTCGCAACGACCTCATCGGGGACTTCACGATGGACGCAACATCCAAATCCAAAACCGCAACACTGACCGTAGGCAACAATACCTACGATTTCCCGATTTTGAGCGGCACCGTCGGCCCGGATGTCGTCGACATAGCCAAGCTCTACGCCAAGTCAGGGATGTTCACCTACGATCCCGGTTTTACCTCTACCGGAAGTTGCGAATCCAAGATCACCTATATCGACGGTGACGCCGGTGTTCTGGAATACCGCGGCTATCCGATCGAACAGCTCGCAGAAAAAGGCGACTTCCTCGAAACCTGCTATTTGCTGCTCTACGGCGAGTTGCCGACCAAGGCCCAGAAAGAGGACTTCGACAGTCGCGTGATCCATCACACCATGGTCCACGAGCAGATGGCGCGGTTCTTCCAGGGCTTCCGCCGCGACGCCCATCCGATGGCAATAATGGTGGCAGCCGTCGGTGCGCTGGCGGCGTTCTATCACGACTCCACGGACATCAACGATCCGCGGCAGCGGATGATCGCGTCGATGCGGATGATCGCGAAAGTCCCGACACTGGCGGCGATGGCCTACAAATACACCATCGGCCAGCCTTTCATTTATCCGAAGAATTCGCTGAGCTTTGCCGAAAATTTCCTGAACATGTGCTTCGCGGTGCCCTGCGAGGACTACAAGATCAATCCGGTTCTTGCCGAGGCGCTTGACAAGATCTTCATTCTCCACGCCGACCACGAGCAGAACGCCTCGACCTCGACGGTGCGGATCGCCGGTTCGTCCGGCGCCAATCCATTCGCCTGTATCGCCGCCGGCATCGCCTGCCTGTGGGGACCCGCCCATGGCGGCGCCAATGAAGCGGCGCTGGCGATGCTCGCCGGCATCGGCACCGTCGATAAAATTCCCGACTTCATCAAAAGGGTGAAAGACAAGAACAGCGAAGTTCGCCTGATGGGCTTTGGGCATCGGGTCTACAAGAACTACGATCCCCGCGCCAAGATCATGCAAAAGATGTGTCACGCCGTGCTGGCGGAGACCGGCCATGGCGACGATCCGATGTTGAAAGTCGCGCTGGAACTGGAAAAGATCGCGCTGCACGACGACTATTTCATCGAGCGGAAACTCTATCCGAATGTAGATTTCTATTCGGGCATCACGCTGAAGGCGATGGGCTTTCCGACCTCGATGTTCACCGTGCTGTTTGCGGTCGCTCGCACCGTCGGCTGGATCAGCCAATGGAGCGAAATGATCGAAGACCCGCACCAGAAGATCGGCCGGCCGCGGCAACTCTATACCGGCGCCGCCCATCGCGATTACCTCGATATCACCAAGCGCAAATGATCGTGTAAATCATTCGCAACCTTCGAGGATGGATGCGGGCGGCCCGCATCCATCCCCGGCTAGCGCTAATTCGATCCCCGCGCCTTTCGTAGCATCGCCAGCACGATGTCCGTGGCCCGGGCGCTGGGCGGCTGGCCGCCGGTCGACATGATGGCGTCCAGTCCCGCAAAGGCTTCGGTCTGTCGTCGTCGCAAGGGCGAGTCGCTGAGGATGTCGCGCAACGCCGACGCCATTTTCGCCGGCGTGCAGTCCTCCTGGAGGAATTCCGGCACCACATTTTCGCCAATCACGAGATTTGCCAAAATCACCGAACTTCCTTGGATCACACGTCGCAGAATCAAGGCCTCCATGGCTCCCACCCGGTAGGCGGCGACCATCGGCACCCCGGCGAGCGCCAGTTCGAGCGTTGCGGTGCCCGACTTGACGAAAGCCGCGCGCGCGATGCGGAATGCCGCTTTCTTTTCCTGTTCGCCGACGATGATCCGCGGCTGGACCGGCCAGCTTTTCACGCCCTCGCGAACCAGATCCTGCAAGTGCGGCAAGGTGGGAAGGACAGGTTCGAACGGCAGGTCCAGCAGGCCCAGCGTTTCGCCGAATACCGCCATGTGATGGTTGACTTCGCCGCGGCGGCTTCCCGGCAGCACCAGCAGAACCGGCGGTTGGCCGTCCCGGCGCCGTTGTTCGCCGGCATCGGGACGAAGCACATCGATTTGCTCGACCAGGGGATGACCGACATAACTGCAGGGCGGACCGTGAAGCCGGCGATACGCCTCCGGTTCGAAAGGCAGCAGGGCGAGGACGTGATCGACGTAGCCCAGCATCGCGCGCGCCCGGCCCGGCCGCCACGCCCAAACGGTGGGGGATACGTAGTCGATGATCGGCAGGGAGGGATCGCGGGCCCGGACCCGTCTTGCCACCCGATGGGTGAAGTCGGGACTGTCGATGATGACGAGAATGTCCGGCGCGGCTCGCGTCACTGCAGAGGCGGTCTCCCGGATAAGCCGCAAGAGCTTCGGCAGCTTCTTCACTACCGCCGAAAATCCCATGATCGACAGTTCTTCGATCGGAAACAGCGAGGCCAGTCCTTCGCGCGCCATCGACTGCCCGCCGACGCCTTCGAACCGGACGGCGCCGCCGAGCCGCTGGCGCAACACCTTCATCAGGTTGGCGCCAAGCCGATCTCCCAATTCCTCCGTCGCGATCAGAAATACCTTTCGCGCGACATTCGCGGCTGCTGGCGCGGCCATCACGCTGGCAGACCGGTCACGAAGAGGCTTGCGGCGTCGGCCGCCTCGACCACGGTCTGAGGGTCGACCACGATGGTATTGCCGGCGACGATCGCAATCCCGGCAAGCTGGGCCGCCGCCGCACCCTCGACGGTTCGCGGCCCCATCGTCGGGAGATCGAAGCGCAAATCCTGCCCGCTCTTGGGTGCCTTCACCAATGCGCCGCGCGCGGACCTGGCCCGAATACGGCCTTCCGCGCGCAGCCGGGCGACACGCGCCAGCAAGCCGTCGGTGCCTTCGATATCTTCCACTCCGACCACATGACCGTCGATGACGATGGCGGCCTGACCGATGTCGAAAGGACTGAGCGCATGCAGCACCTCGCGTCCCTTGGCGATATCGGCAGCGGCATTTTCGTCAGGCGACGCCCGGGTGAGACATCCCTCAGGCATCAGCAGATCAGGGGCGACATCCTTGATTCCGACCATCCGGAATCCGTCCCGTTCGAGAATGCCGCCGATCCCGGACAGCAAGTGATCGTCTCCACCCCGGAATGCCGCCAGCACGCGGGGGATGACGCGAAGCGTACCCCAGTCGAGACGAATTTCAGAAAGTGCGGGCCGCACCAGCGTGCCGATGAAAACCAGATCGCGGCAGTTCTCCGATCGCAACAATCTTGTCAGCCGGCTGATTTGTCCGATCGAGATCCAATGGTAGCGAAAGCGCGTCACCTTCACAGGATCGCAGGAACCCCGCAGCGCGAAAAGAACCGGATCGATGCCGCGTGCGATCAGAGAATCGGCGACCGCGAACGGCATGACCCCGCCTGCCGCGATCAAGCCGACGGGTGACGAAATTTCCAAAGCCTTGCTGGTCATGGCTCCGGTGATCCCGTCGTCAATGTCTGTTGCGGTCGCCAGCCGGAAGGCACAAGGCGCGAAGCTTGCCGTCGCCGATGAAGGCCAGGATTTCCTTGATTGCCGGGTCTTCGGCCGCAAGAGGCTGCACTTCGTTCAGCCTTTCGGCAAAAATACCGGGGCCGTGAAACAGCTTTTTATAGAACGACCGGAGCGTGGCGAGCCGCTCGCGGGTGAACTTGCGGCGCTTCATGCCGATGATGTTGAAGCCTTCGAGGCTGGCATACTGACCGTTGACGAGCCCGAACGGAATCACGTCGCCGCGAACGCCGCAAATGCCGCCTACCATCACCTGGGGACCGATCCGGGTGAACTGGTGCACCGCCGACAGGCCGCCGATATAAACGAAGTCTCCGATCTCGCAATGGCCGCCCAGAGTTGCCGATGTCGCGAAGATGACATCGCTACCGACCAGGCAATCATGACCGACGTGGCTGTTGTTCATGAAATACCCGCGCGCGCCGACCCGCGTGATGCCGCCGCCCTTCTTGGTTCCGACGTTCATCGTCACGCCTTCGCGGAGGCAGCATCCCTCCCCGATCTCCAGACGGGTCGGCTCACCGCGATAACTCAAGTCCTGCGGAGGTCCGCCGAGCGCGGCAAAGGGATAGATGACGCAACCGGCACCGATTGTCGTGTGCCCGGCAACGCTTACATGCGCCATCAGTTTGCAGTCCGCGCCGATCACGACATGCGGACCAATAACGCAGTAGGGGCCGATCGACGTGCCCGCGCCGATCACTGCGCCGTCCTCGATCCGCGCGGTGGGGTCGATCGTGGTCATCGAATGGTCCGGTATCAGCCAGTAGCGCTTGGCGTGAATGTGTCAGGTTTTCAGCTGGTTAGCGCGACGTAACGGTGCTGTCCAGTGACGTCTGATTACCCTCTGAAATCCCGCAACAACAAACCGGGCCGCCACGACCTCGCGGACGCCGATCGCGCACATCAGTCTGCTTCATCAGTCGGTGAGCATCGCGCCAACGTCGGCTTCCGCGACGGTCGCGCCGTTGACCTTGGCGTCGCCATGAAACCACCACATGGCCTTGCGCCTGCCGATGGTGCGCATGTGATACTCGATGGTATCGCCCGGCATTACCGGCTTGCGGAACTTGCATTTGTCGATGGTCAGAAAGTAAACCGCGCGCGGCTTCTGGGTGCCCTCGATCGAGAGGATGCCGATCACCCCGGCGGTCTGCGCCATGGCTTCGATCATCATCACGCCTGGATATACCGGGCGCTCGGGAAAATGCCCCTGGAACGACGGCTCGTTGATGGTGACGTTCTTGATACCGATGCCGCTGTAATCGCTGCGGATATTGATGACCCGATCGATCAGCAGCATGGGATAGCGATGTGGAAGTGTCTTGAGGATGGCATTGATATCCACAGCCTCAACGATGATCGGTGCATCCATCAAACGCGCCCCTCTCCCTTCGGATCGGTTGCGCCGTCGCGCGCCAAAGGCGCCTCCGTCAACGCGGCACCGTCAGCCAGCATCGACGGAGGTTGTTGCTTGAAAAATCTCGCCTGCGCCATTCCACCCGTCGCGGTCCGGCCTGCGGTCAAACTCAGAACTGAGTCCCGCCGCCGAACATGAATTGCTGCACGATGTCATACTTGCCCTTCGTGATCGGGACCGAGTAATCGAAGCGCAGCGGTCCGAACGGAGAGGCCCAGATCAGGCCGACACCGGCAGAGGAGCGGATGACATTGGCATCGTCGAAGACCATTCCGCAATTACAGAAATGCCCGTTGACCATTCCGTTGATTTCGCCGGTAGCGGCCCACTGCGTCGGTCCCCGATAATCCCACAATGACCCGGCGTCGGCGTGCACGGCACCCTTCAGGCCGATGTCCTTTGGCAGGAACCAGAACGGCACCTGCACTTCGACCGACGCACCCCAATATTTGGTGCCGCCCAGCGCGTCGCCGGTTCCGGTATAGGGGAAGAAGGTCAAATCGCGTGGACCGATGCCGTTGGGAGCAAAGCCGCGGACCAGATTCGGGCCCATCTGGAAATTGTCGAGCATCCGAAGGTCGCTGTTGCCGACGCTGTTGAGCATACCAGTCTGAACGCGGAACAGCCCGACGGTGTCGCCGACCAGCGGCGTGTAGTATTTCGCGTCGACCGTGGACTTCAGGTAGCTGACGTCGCCTCCGACGCCGGCGAAGTCCTGCTTGAAGTTGACGAGCAGGCCGTCGGTCGGGTTCTTGTTGTTGTCGAGCGTGTTGTAGTCCAGCGAATAGCCCACCGCCGAGATGATCTCCGGGCCAGCAGCCAGTTCCTTTCGAACCGGCAACGAAGATTGGCCGGCACCCAAACAGCCGGGGGGAAGACCGGCCTGAGAGTTACCGGTGGGGTCGACGCCACCCAGAACCTGAATGATATAATTCGGCGTCGGGTAAAATGGCATCCCGGTCGCGTTGGCGGGAGAAAGGTTGTTACAATTGTCGAGCGTGGAGGGCAGCGAGATGGACTGCTGATAGATCGAATATCGCAGCTGCAAGCTCAAATCTTCGCGGAGCTGGAAGCCCAGTCTTGGCGAGAATCCGATGGTCGAGGTGCCGTACGAAATAAAGAGGTTGGCCAGTTGCGCGCGATAGAACACGTCAAGCCCGAGCGCGACACGGTAATCCAGCAAATAGGGCTCGACGAACGAGAGCGAGACCCCGCGCGCATATTCGCCATAAGTGAAGGAGGCTTTGGCGTACAAGCCGCGGCCCAGCAAATTGCGTTCGGAAATACTGACCTCGGCGAGCGGGCCATCGACCGTCGAGTAACCGCCGGAAACCGAGAAGTCACCGGTGGACTTCTCCTCGAGATCGACGTTGAGAATCACGCGATCGCTGGAGGAGCCGGGTTCGGTGGTGATTTTCACGGTTTTGAAGAAATCAAGATTCTTCAGGCGGCGCTCGGCACGATCGACCAGCGCGCGGTTGTACGCGTCGCCCTCGGAGATATCGAATTCGCGGCGAACAACATAGTCCCGGGTGCGGGTATTGCCGCGCACGTTGATGCGCTCGATGTAGGTTCGCGGGCCTTCGTCAATCGTGAAGACGATTGAAACGGTGTGCGTTTCGAAATCGCGATCGCCGCGCGGCCGCACGAGCGCAAATGCGTAGCCCCGCCGCGAGCACTCGATCTGCATCTCTTCGACGGACTTCTCGAGCGCTTCGGCATTATACATCGACCCGACACTTACCCGCGAGAAGCTGCTGAGTGTGTTTCCGTTAAACGTGGCAATACTGGACTGGTAAGTGACCGACGCAACCCGATACGGCTGGCCCTCTTCGATCTTGAAGGTCACCAGGAAGCCCTTGCGTGACGGATCGTATTCCGTCAGCGCGGCCACCACCTGCACGTCGGCATAACCATGTTTCAAATAGAAGCGGCGAATCAGATCGCGATCCGCTTCGACCCGATCCAAATCGTAGAGGTCACCGCCGCTGATGAAGCTCAGCAGAATTCGATTCGTGAGTCTTGATGACGTCCTTGAGCCGATAGGACGAATAAGCGGTATTGCCGATGAATTCGACCGACTTGACGGCTGTTTTCGAACCCTCGGTAATCGTAAAAATGAGATCGACGCGATTGTTGGGCTGTTCGATGATTTCCGGGGTGACGGTGATGTCGTAGCGGCCGGCATGACGATAGATTTCCGCGATTCGCTGGGCGTCGGACTGGACCATGGGACGCGACAGCGTGCCGCGCGCCTTGGATTGTACCTCTGAGGAGAGCTGTTCGTCCTTGATCTTTTTGTTGCCCTCAAAGGCAACGCGACCGATGACCGGGTTTTCGACCACGACCACCACCAGGCGGTTGCCCACGTGGTTGATTTTAACGTCCTGGAACAGGCCGGTCTCGATCAAAGCCTTGAGGCCGTCATCGATTTGCCCCTGGTCGAGATGACCACCGGCGCCGCCCTTGAAATACGAGCGGATCGTCTCGATTTCGACGCGCCGGTTACCCTGAACCTCGATCGAAGACACGGTCTGGGCGGCGGCAGGCAACGAAACAAGCGCGACTCCCAGCGTGGCGGTGGCCGGCACGCCGAACATCATCAGCGCGGCCAGTACCCCGCCCCGCACTCGCATTCCAAAATTCATGCGCAACGCGCCCTTGTCATTGCAATGCCGGATCGCACCCCTACGAACCGGCAGATTCCCATTTGTTGCCTCGCTTGTAGCCAATTTTGCCCAACCGGCAAACAACCTATTGCGGTGCAATTTCATTTTCATTCCAAGACGTTGCCTATCGGCCACGCCGGTCAAATAAGGCATCAGGAGGCAGCCAGATGCAGAATGTCGTTATAGGTGGCAAACACCATCAACATCAGGACCAGCCCTAGTCCGATCCGGAACCCCATCTCCTGCGCCCGGTCCGACAAGGGACGACCGCGCACCGCCTCAACCGCATAGAACAAAAGATGACCGCCATCGAGCAACGGCACCGGAAACAGGTTCAGCAACCCGATCGATATCGAAAGCACCGCGGCAAGATGAATAAGCGCCGCCAGACCGATGGTCGCGACCTGCCCTGAGATCTGGGCGATCCGCAGCGGGCCGCCGACCTGGTCGGCCGCTTCGCGTCCCGTGAAGACCCCGCCGATATAGGCCAGCGTGCGGTCGACCACGAACCAGGTCTCCTTGACGCCCAGCCAGAGCGCGGTCGCCGGATCCACGCGCTCGGTCGTGACATCGCCGGGCGAAGTCGAGCGGGTGATTCCGAGCACGCCGAGTCGGTGGGCATTGCCGAATGGGTCTTTCACTTCCTTCAGCTGCGGCGTGCCGCGCAATTGCACGGTGGTATCGCCGCGCTTGATCGTGAAGGCGAGCTGTTCACCGGCGTGAATGCCGACGATGCGCTGCATATCGGAGAAGCTTCCGATCGCGGCGCCGTCGATTGCCGTTACGACGTCGCCGACCTCAAAGCCGGCAGCCGCTGCGGCACTCCCCGCTTCCACTTTGTCGACGCGCGCCGACGTGCTTGGCTTGCCAAAGAACGTGAACAGAGCGGTGAAGATCACGATCGCCAAAAGGAAATTCGCGATCGGGCCGGCGGCAACGATGGCCGCGCGCGGTCCAACCCTCTTGTGGTGGAAACTGCCGGCACGTTCTTCTTCGGTCATACTGGCGAGCGTTTCGGACGACGGGGTCGAGGCCTCGCTTTCGTCGCCGAAGAACTTGACATAGCCACCGAGCGGGACCGCCGAAATCTTCCAGCGCGTACCGTGACGGTCGTTGAAACCGGCGAGTTCGGGACCAAAGCCGAGCGAGAAAGTCAAAACCTTTACGCCGGCCCAGCGGGCAACCATGAAGTGACCGAGTTCATGGAAGAAAACGACGATGGTCAGAACAAACAGAAAAGGAATGATATAACCGACAAAACCATGGCTCAACGTATTGAAACTATGTAGAAAAAACTCGGCCATCGGATTCCCCTTCACCAGAGCCGAAGGCCCCTATCCCCAGCTCTAGGATGCCTTTGCGGCAATTTGAGGCAAGAGGGTGGCAGCCTTATTTCTCGCGTTATGGTCAACAGCAATGGCATCGTCCGCGGACGTCAACGGCGCCAGATTGCCGGAACGCACCCAGGCGTCCATCGTGGCTTCGACAAGCCGCGCGATCGCACCAAACTTGATCTTGCCGCCGATGAATGCCGCCACCGCGACCTCATTGGCGGCGTTGTAGACCGTGGTCGCGCCGCGGCCGGTCCGCAGCGCATCGTAAGCCAGCCGGAGTGCTGGAAAACGAGCGAAATCCGGCGCCTCGAAGGTCAGCTGTCCGATCTTGGCGAGATCAAGCCTGGCTGCCGGCCCGACAATGCGATCGGGCCACCCGAGGCAATGCGCGATCGGGGTGCGCATATCGGGCGACCCCAACTGCGCAACGACCGAACGATCCGAAAATTCGACCATGCCATGGACGATCGACTGCGGGTGCACCAGAACATCGATCTCATCCGGTGTCAGCGCGAACAGATACGAGGCTTCGATGACCTCAAGCCCCTTGTTCATCATCGACGCCGAGTTGATGGTGATCTTCTGTCCCATGCTCCAGTTCGGATGCTTGAGTGCCTGCGCCAGTGTGGCCTGCTCGATATCGGCGCTGGCCCAGGTCCGGAAGGGT
Source organism: uncultured Pseudomonadota bacterium (assembly GCA_963727225.1). Taxonomy (GTDB): domain Bacteria; phylum Pseudomonadota; class Alphaproteobacteria; order Rhizobiales; family Xanthobacteraceae; genus Bradyrhizobium. The sequence continues at coordinate 626,430 of CAVSFN010000021.1, forward strand.
CCGCCGGATGCCGTGATGATGACGCGAACCAGTTCATCCCGGTTGCCGGAACCGAGCGCCTGAAACAAAGCGTTATGTTCGGAGTCGGCGGGCAGGATGCAGGCCCCGGCCTTTGCTGCGCGCTGCATGAAGAAGTCACCTGCGCAAACAAGGCATTCCTTGTTCGCAAGTGCGACGGTCGCACCGCGATCGACCGCGGCGAGCGCGGGTTTCAATCCGGCCGCGCCACTGACAGCGGCCATGATCCAGTCCGCCGGACGTGCCGCAGCTTCGATGATGGCGCTTTCACCTGCGCCGCACTCGATGCGGGTACCCGCCAGGGCGTCCTTCAATTCGGCAAGCCGGCCGGGATCGGCGACAGCCGCAAATCGGGCGCCGAATTCCTTTGCCAGCTTGGCCAGACCGTCGACATTGGTATTGGCCGTCAAGGCCTCGACACGATAGCGGTCCCGCGAGGCCCGCAGCAAATCCATCGTGCTGTCGCCGATCGAACCGGTGGCCCCCAAGACGGTGACGGCGCGAACGGCCGATGCCGGGGCCTTGCTGTTACGCAACGGAACTGCGCTCATATTTTCACCAAACCATAAGACCGCGGCCGACGCCATCCACGCCGCCCCGTAAAAATCCGAAAATCGCTGCCAAGACCACCGCCGCGACGAAGCCGTCGAGACGATCGAGCAACCCGCCATGCCCGGGAATGATATGGCTGGAGTCCTTGACGCCAAAACGGCGTTTCACAGCAGATTCAAAGAGATCGCCGAACTGGGAAACAATGGAAAGCGCTGCGCCCAGCACCAGCAAGGGGCCGGTTCTGCCCAGGCCAAACACCGCAAATCCTGCCGCGACAACAAGGCTCGCTGCAAAGCCACCGACGGCGCCAGCCCATGTCTTGTTGGGACTGACCCGCGGCCAGAGCTTCGGCCCGCCAATACCGCGGCCAGCGAAATAGCCGCCAATATCGGTCACCCACACCACCAGAAAGATCAGGATCAACGCGACAAATCCCCAGAGTTGATCGAGCCGGACCAGCACCGACGCCATCTGTGCCGCGGCCGCATAGCCAAATCCGGTCGCGGTCCAGCCGCGCCGCTCCGGCGAAAACAATGCAACGCCGGCGAAGCCCAGCGCCAACAGCACAAGCGACGCATCGATCCGTCCGAACGCCAGGCAACATCCAGCGATGGCAAGCCCGACAACGCCCGGCACGACCACGCGCATCTGACGCGCCGTCCCCACGATCGCCAACCATTCCAGATAAAGGCCGATCACCGTCACTGTCACCAGAACGGTCCAGAGCCAACCGCCGGCATAGGCGATCGCAACGGCGATAGGTGCAAGCACCAACGCGGCAACAACGCGCACCAGGAGATTACGTGAACCCTGCTCGGCAACGGCCGCCGGTGCGGCTTCGCCTTCGGTCACGATCCGGTTTTCGCGGCGAGACCGCCGAAACGGCGCTCCCGTCTGGCATATTCGGCGATCGCCCCTTCGAGCGCGGCCTTGTCGAAATCGGGCCAATGGATCGGCACAAACACCAGTTCGCTGTAAGCCGCTTGCCACATCAGGAAATTCGACAGTCGCTGCTCGCCGCTGGTGCGAATGATCAGATCGGGATCGGGAATATCGGGCGCATCGAGATATTGACCCAGCGTGTCAGCATCGATCGATGAGGGATCGCGCTTGCCCTCGGCAACCTCGCGCGCAAGCCGCTGCGCCGCGGTGGCGATCTCCTGCCGCGATCCGTAGTTGAACGCGACGACGAGATGCAGCTTCGTATTGTTCCTGGTCAGCTCCTCGGCCTCGTTCAAGAGCACGCAGATATCGGGATCGAGCCCGTCGCGTTCGCCGATCACCCGCACCCGGACACCGTCGCGATGCAGTGTTGCAAGATCGTTGCGGATAAAGCGGCGGAGCAGACCGAACAGGTCGCCGATTTCGGTCGCCGGACGCGACCAGTTTTCCGCGCTGAAGGAGAAAATCGTCAGGTACAGGATGCCGAGTTCGCTGGCGGCGCGAACGACGCGGCGCAACGCATCGACGCCGCGGCGATGACCTTCCGCGCGCGGCAATCCGCGGGCGGCGGCCCAGCGGCCGTTGCCATCCATGATGATCGCCACGTGCAAGGGACCGTCGGTTCGATCCGGTCCTTCAGTTGCGGGGGCGGCTGCGTTCGACATCGGTCAATCCTTCAGAGCATGATCCGGAATAGTGGGAACCGGTTTTCCCGAACAGACGGCTTCGCTTGTTCCAAGATCATGCTCAAACCAAAACATAAGCTAAACTGTGAGGATTTCCTTTTCCTTGGCCGCAAGCAACTGATCGATCTCCGAAATCGTCCCGTCGGTTGCCTTCTGCACATCAGCGGCCAGACGTTCCTGATCGTCCTCGGAAATCTCGTGGTTCTTTTCAAGCTTCTTGACGGTATCAAGACCATCGCGGCGGACATGCCGCACTGCGACCTTCGCCGCCTCGGCATATTTATGCGCCACCTTCACCAGTTCCTTGCGGCGCTCCTCATTGAGCTCGGGAATTCGCAGCCGGAGCACCTGTCCTTCGGTGGCAGGGCTCAAGCCGAGATTGGAATCGACGATCGCCTTTTCCACCGCCTTGACCATCGACTTGTCCCAGACCTGCACCGACAGAAGCCGCGGCTCCGGCACGCTGATGGTCGCAAGCTGGTTGAGCGGCATGTGCGTGCCGTAGGCGTCGACCTGAACCGGCTCCAGCATCGACGCCGCAGCCCGACCGGTACGCAAACCGCCCAGCTCATGCTTGAGAGATTGGGTGGCACCTTGCATGCGGCGCTTCAGTTCGCTGATGTCGAAATTACCCGTGGGCATAACGCTCTCCCCTCCTCAAAACCTGTCACCGAGGCCGTCAACCGCATGCGCCGGATGCTCTGCAAGTCCGTCAGCCCGCTACGATCGTGCCCAGACCCTTACCGTGCAGAATCGCACTGATCGAACCCGGCTCGGCGATCGAGAACACGATGATAGGCAGCGACGTCTCGCGGGCAAGGGCGAATGCGGTTGCATCCATCACCTTGTAGCCGCCTTCGATCGCCTGCGAATGGGTCAGACGGTCAAAGCGTTTGGCGGACGGGTCTTTTTTGGGATCGGCGCTGTAGACGCCATCGACATTGGTGGCCTTCAGCACGGCCTGCGCGCCGATTTCGGCCGCCCGCAACACCGCCGTGGTATCGGTGGTGAAGAACGGATTGCCGGTTCCACCGCCCAGCAGCACGATTCGGCCCTCGGCGAGATATTTGTGCGTCGCACCGCGGGTGAACAATTCGCAGATCTGCGGCATGACGAACGCCGATAGCGTTCGCGCCGGCGCGCCCCGCCGCTCGATCGCGGCCTCGAGTGCCAGGCAGTTCATCACGGTGGCGAGCATGCCCATGGTATCGCCGGTGGGACGGGAGACGCCGCGGGCTGATACCTCGACACCACGGACGATGTTGCCGCCGCCGACCACCACCGCGATCTCGGCGCCGAGCTGGCGGGCCGCGATCAGATCACCGGCGATCCGATCGACGGTCGGCTGGTCGATGCCGAAGGATTGCGCACCGGCCAGGTATTCGCCCGAGAGCTTGATCACGACGCGACGATAGATCGGCTCAGCCATGATGCGATCGCTTTCCTTGCCCGCGCGGCGGCTCCCGGCTCAAATAGGAAGGCCGAAAGCACTGTTGCTGCGGTTACTTCTGGCCGCTGGCCGCCGCGACTTCGGCTGCGAAATCGGATTCCTGCTTGTCGATTCCCTCGCCCAGAGCATAGCGCACAAATCCGGTCACCTTGATCGGTGCGCCGACCTTGCCCTCAGCTTCTTTTACCGCCTGGGCGACCGACTTGCCATTGTGCTCGGCGTGGATCGAGGCCTGCTCCAGCAGACAGACTTCCTTGTAGAAGGTCTTCAAACCCGAATCGACGATCTTCTCGATGACGTTCTCAGGCTTGCCCTGCTGACGGTATTTGTCCGCGAGCACGTCCTTCTCGCGCTTGACGACGGCCGGATCGAGACCGGCGACATCCAGCGCCTGCGGATTGGTAGCCGCGACATGCATCGCGAGCTGCTTGCCGAGTGCGGCCAGTTCATCGGCCTTGCCGGCCGATTCCAGCGCCACGATCACGCCCATCTTGCCGGCGCCTTCGATCACCGCGTTATGCACGTAGCTCGACACCACGCCCTTGCTGACTTCGAGCGATGCCGCGCGGCGCAGCGTCATGTTTTCGCCGATGGTCGCAATCGCATCCGCAATGGCGGTCTCGACCGTGACGCTGCCAACCTTCGCGGCCTTGATCTTGGCCACGTCGGCGCCGACCTTGAGCGCGACCTGTGCGATCATCTTGACCAGTCCCTGAAACTGTTCGTTGCGCGCGACGAAGTCGGTCTCGGAATTGACCTCGACGACAACGCCCTTGGGGCCTGCCGTGACCGCGCCGATCAGGCCCTCCGCGGCGACGCGGCCGGCTTTTTTCGCGGCCTTCGACAGACCCTTTTTGCGCAGCCAGTCGATCGCCGCCTGCATGTCGCCCGCGTTCTCGGCGAGCGCCTGCTTGCAATCCATCATGCCGACGCCGGTGGTCTCGCGCAGGTCCTTGACCATCGCCGCTGTGATTGTTGCCATTGTTGCAAATCCTCTGCCTGTCAGGGCGGCCGCGGCGCGGCCTCAAGCCCTCGCCGCCGTCCACCACCAGGAGTTAGATAGACCGGAAATTGGTAGCCGGAACGATCCCGGCCAACGCGTTCGCTATTCGGCTTCGGCGGTCATCGCCTTGGCCTGGGCCACCCAGCCATCGGCCCGGCTCGGAAGCCCGACCTCTTCGCCGATCTTGTGCGCGGTGTCGTGATCGAGTTCGGCGAGCTGCCAGTAATGGAAGATGCCGAGGTCGTTGAACTTCTTCTCGATCGTGCCGGACACGCCGGTAAGCTTCTTGAGGTCGTCGGCGGCACCTCGCGGCCCGGCGAGACCCTGGAAGCCCGCAGGTTGCGGCGCCACCGGAATTTCCTCGCGGACGGGATGCGCCGATGCGCCGACGTCGATGCCGGAATCGCCCTGCGCGCGTGAAATGCCGTCGATGACGGCCCGGGCGATCAGATCGCAATACAGCGTGATGGCGCGACCGGCGTCGTCATTGCCCGGCACGACATAGGTGATGCCCTTGGGATCCGAATTGGTGTCGACGATCGCAGCTACCGGAATGTTCAGCCGCTGGGCTTCCTGAATCGCGATGTCTTCCTTGTTGGTGTCGATCACGAAAATCAGGTCGGGCAAACCGCCCATGTCCTTGATGCCGCCGAGCGAACGATCGAGCTTGTCGCGCTCGCGCTGCAGGGTCAGCCGCTCCTTTTTGGTATAGGCGTTGGCATCGCCCGAATTGAGCACTTCATCGAGGTGGCGCAGACGCTTGATCGAACCGGAAATCGTCTTCCAGTTGGTCAGCGTACCGCCAAGCCAGCGCGAATTCACGAAATACTGCGCCGATCGCTTCGCAGCTTCGGCGACGCCGTCCTGGGCCTGCCGCTTGGTGCCGACGAACAGGATACGCCCGCCCTTGGCGACGGTATCGCTGACCGCCTGCAGCGCGCGATGCAACAGCGGCACGGTCTGGGCGAGATCGATGATGTGGATGTTGTTGCGAGCACCGAAAATGTAATCCGCCATTTTCGGATTCCAGCGGTGCGATTGGTGGCCAAAGTGAACGCCAGCTTCAAGCAGCTGACGCATAGAAAAATCGGGTAGCGCCATAGTTCAATTCTCCGGTTGGTTCCTCCGGAAACGTGTGAGCAAACGAGCCTTATGGCCCGGTTGCCACCGGACGGCCTTTTGAGCCATGTTTCCGTGTGAGATGGCGCGGTATATAGCGGGATTCCCGCCAGAAGCAAGGAAATCCGGCTCTCTTCGGTGGTCCTCCTCCCGATCAGATCCCGGATTGAGGTCTGACCGGTCCCGTTTCAGCACTTCGGAACATTCGGCGGGCATTTCTTCACCGCTGCCGGTGCCGCGGGTCTCGGCGGCGGCGGCGCCGGACGTGGCGGCGGCGGCGGCGGCGGACGCACGACTTGAGGTGCCGGACGCGGTGGCGGAGGTGCCGGGCGCGGCGGCGGAGGCGGTGCGCGCCGCTCGAGGGGGTGGCGGCCGCCGGCCTTGCTATCTGCGGCGTCGGACGTGGCGGCGGCGGCGGCGGTGGCGGTGGTGAAGCCCGGTGTTGGGGTTCAACGTGTGGGACCGGCGGCGCAGGCTTTGCGGGCGTTGCTGCGGGTTTCGCTGGCGGAGAAACGTCCTTTGGTTTTTGCACCAATTCAAGCGTTTTCGGGCCACCCGCGGCTCCGGCACCGGACCCCGGCCCCGCCGGCGACCCGGCCGGGGTCGTCGCAGATTTGTTTTCAGGGGTAGGCTTCACACTCGGGTTGGTCACGCCCGGAACCGGTCCCGTCGTTTTCGGCTTACCGGCTGCTCCGGTACCGGACGCCGGTCCGGCCGGCGACGTTATCGTCGTCGTCGGGGTCGTCGCCGATTTGTTGTCAGGGGTAAGCTTGGCGCCGGGGGTAGTCACGCCCGGAACGGGACCCGTCGGACCCGGCACGCCGCCCTTGCTCGCCTCGTTACCCTTGCCCGTTTGAGCAGGAAGCGCAGCTCCGCTCGGGCTCCCCGGAAGAGCATTACCTGGCTTCAAGTTCGCCGTTCCCGGCGTCTGTGTCCCCTGTAGGGTTCCTTTCGTCGGCTGCGTACCCGTTCCTCTGCTGCTGCTGCTGCTGCTGGGTCCCGCTTGGCAGTTTGGTCGCCGTTCCCGGCGCCTGTGTCCCCTGTAGGGTTCCTTTCGCCGGCTGCGTGCCCGTTCCTTGCTGCTGCTGCTGGGCCCCGCTTGGCAGTTTGGTCGCCGTCCCCGGCGGCGGTGGCGGTGGCGTCGTCGTGGTGGACGTGGACGTCGCGTTGACCGGGAAGACCTGCTTGGTCGAGGTTTTTGCGTTTGTATTGACCAGTGTATTCGGGGGAATCGCCGCCTTGCCCGAGCTGATCGCCGCAGCCTTTGTCTTCAGCGACGTTGAGAGTTGGGGCCCCGCTCCGGTCTGACCGGTGGCGGCAGCGGCAGCAATATTGTTCTGCGGCGTCGGCGCCACGTTGATGGTGTTTTTGATGACGGTCGTGTTGTGGATGTTGTTGAAGATGACGTTGTTCGGCGGCGGCGCGACATAGACCGGCGCCGCGACGTAGGCCGGCACCGGCACGAACTCCGGCTGCGGCAGGATGAACAACCCGATCGGCGCGAACGGCGGCGCCAACACGACGAAATCCAGCGGCGGCGGCGGCAGGAAGAACATCGGCGGTGGCGGCGCGAAGTCGAAATCGGGATCGCCGAAATAAAATACCGGGCGGTCGACGAAGACCATTTCATCTGGCGGTGGCGGCGGCAGATCGTAGTCGATCATCGCGAATGTCGGCGGCGGCTCCAGTGCAGCCGACAGGAAAGCAAGGCGCCGGCGCGCATCCCATGCATGCGGCCCGTTCGGATAGCGCTGCAAATAGGACCAATAGGCATCCGGCGTATCGGCGAGATAGCTGCGGCGCCACGTGATCGCCTCACGCCGCGCGGCGACGATCGCCCGCACTCGCCGGGCGAGCGGATCACCGGGATAGGCTGCGAGGAAATCCTCATAGCCCGGCAGGGTGTCGCGTGTCAGCGCTGCGGTGAAGGCTTCCTGCGCGCCGAGATCGCGCATCGGACGTTCGCGGATCGCGGCGACCTGATCGGGGGTGCCTTGTACCGGCGGTGCATCGGGGGCGCGATCGAAGAAGGTGAACTGCACCTGGATCTTCTGGGCATCCCACGGGATCTGTCCGCCCTTGGTATTTTCGCTGACGCGCAAGCGCACGCGATCGAAAACGTCGGGCAGCGGCAGGCCGCCGGTGCGGATCATTTCCGCCAGCGCCTGCGCGTAAGCGCCGTAGGGCCCGGACTCGCTAGGCGCGACCGTGCCCGGAGCAGCATTGAACGCGATCAGCGAATTCGGCGCGGGATCGACCAGCGCAAGCCCGCTTGCAATCTGGTTTCCGCCCTCGATAAAGGGCTGCTGCCGTGCGGCATCGAGCACGAAGATGCTGACCTTCAACGGAACGGAGGCGAGTTCACGCGTGTAGTCGCTGACCCGCAGCCCCTCGATCGGAATATCTGTGTCGCGATTGATCGTTGAATCGACCGGGATGAAATAGTTCTCGCCGGCAAGCTGCACGCCGTAGCCGGACAGATAGACCATAGCGACGGTGTTCGCGGGATCGCTCTCGACCTTCTGCATGAAATCGCGGAACGTCTTGCGCAGCGAATCGGCGTCTAGGTCGCGTGCGCCGATCACGTCGAAGCCAGCGGCTTGCAGGTTCTGGGCAACCAGACCGGCATCGTTGGCCGTGGTCGCAAGCGGCCCCTTCGCATAGGCGCCGTTTCCGATCACCAGCGCGACGCGCTTCTCCTGCTGCTGCGCAGCAGCGGAGCTCAGGGTCCCCGGGGATCCGAAAATGATGATCAGGCAAAGCGAAAAAATCGAAAATACTTTGGTCGCACGCATGGCCCGCTCACAATTCAATTAGGATGTCCGCGCATTGAACGCATGGCTAGCTGAACATTGCTTGAATGAAAAGCGTTGCTTGTAAGGCCGCGGGTGAGCCGAGGGATCGAATTTCGGCGGCAGATCGCGCCCATGGGAAGCTCAGCTACAGCGTCTGGACGTCGACCACGCCCGTAACCGCCTTGATCGCGCCCGCGATTTGCGGCGACACCTTGAATCTGCCCGGAAGCTTCATTTCCACCTCGGTTTCAAGGTCGAGCATCAGCACCAGCGAGACGTCGCCGTCGGCCGTCCCTGCCGCGGGAACCTGTTTGACCGGACCACGGACCGCAGCGCCTTGCCCGGCCGCCTCGGGCGTTTGCAGCCGCTTGGCGATGGATTCGAGCGATCTCGTGTCACGGACAAATATCCGCAGACCCTTCTGGGTCTTTGCCGCGGCGGCGTCCAGCGGCTCGGCGTGAAGCACCCGCGCGCGGACGTCCTCCCCCTGCAACTCGGCCCCGAGTTGCAACAGCACGGCAGCACCCGGCTCCAGCACCTCGCGATACTGGGCCAGCCCTTCGGAAAACAGCACCGCCTCGAAATGACCGGTCGGGTCCGACAGCCCGATGATGCCCATCTTGTTGCCGGTCTTGGTCCGCCGCTCCATCCGCGACACCACGGTGGCGGCGACCTTGCCCGCGGTGGCGCCGGTTTTCACCGCGCGCGAGAATTCGGCCCAGGACTGCACCCGCAACCGTTTCAGCGCGGTGGCGTAATCATCGAGCGGATGGCCGGACAGGAAAAAGCCGATGGCATCGTATTCCCGTCGCAACCGTTCGGCGGGCAGCCACGGCTCGATTTGCGGCAGCATGATGGTCGGGGCATCCGCCGCGCCGCCGAACATGTCGTTCTGCCCGATGGTCGCGGCCTCGTGGCCGCGCTGGCACGCCGCGAGGATCGCTTCTGCGCCTGCGAATACCCTCGCGCGATTGGAATCCAGCGCGTCGAATGCGCCGGCCGCCGCCAGGCTTTCGATGACGCGCTTGTTGATGGCGCGCGGATTAACCCGCGCCGCAAAATCGGCCAGCGACGTGAACAGTCCGCCCTTGCGCGCTTCCACGATCAGTTCCACCGCCTGCTGGCCGACGCCTTTCAGGCCCGCCAGCGCATAATAGATGATGCCGTCGTGGACTTCGAATGTGGCGCCGGAACGATTGACCGACGGCGCCTCGAGCTTGATCCCGAGCCGCTGCACTTCGGCACGAAACTCCGACAGCTTGTCGGTGTTGTTGATATCGAGCGTCATCGACGCGGCGAGGAATTCGACCGGATAATGCGTCTTCATGTACGCGGTGTGGTACGAGACCATCGCGTAGGCTGCGGCGTGACTCTTGTTGAAACCGTAATCGGCGAACTTCGCCAGCAGCTCGAAAATGGTGTCCGCCTGCCCACGCGAGATTCCGCGCTCGGTCGCTCCGGACACAAAGCGCTCGCGCTGCTGTTCCATCTCCTTGCGGATCTTCTTGCCCATCGCGCGGCGCAACAGGTCGGCCTCGCCGAGCGAATAACCGGCCATCACCTGCGCGATCTGCATCACCTGTTCCTGGTAGATGATGACGCCGAAGGTCTCCTTCAGGATCGGCTCGAGCATCGGATGCAGATATTCCGGCTCTTCGTCGCCATGCTTGCGGGCGCAGTAGGTCGGAATGTTCGCCATCGGACCCGGCCGATAGAGCGCGACCAGCGCGATGATGTCCTCAAAACGATCGGGACGCATGTCGACCAGCGCCCGCCGCATGCCCTGGCTTTCAACCTGGAACACGCCAACCACATCGCCCCTGGCCAGCATCTGGTAGCTTTGGGCATCGTCGAGTGGCAGCGTTGCCAGATCGATATCGATATTGCGCTGCTTGAGAAGCTTCACCGCGACATCCAGCACCGTCAGCGTCTTGAGGCCGAGGAAGTCGAATTTCACCAGCCCCGCAGGCTCGACCCATTTCATGTTGAACTGGGTCACCGGCATGTCGGATTTCGGATCGCGATAGAGCGGCACGAGTTCGCTGAGCGGACGATCGCCGATCACGATGCCGGCGGCATGGGTCGAGGCGTGCCGGGTCAGGCCCTCCAGGCGCTGCGCGATGTCGAAGGCGCGCGCCACCACCGCATCCTCGTCACGAAACGCCTGCAGCTTGGGCTCGCTGGCAATCGCGGCCGCGAGCGTCACCGGCGCCGCCGGGTTCTGCGGCACCAGTTTTGTCAATTTGTCGACCTGGCCATAGGGCATCTGCAGCACGCGCCCGACGTCGCGCAGCACGCCGCGCGCCTGCAAGGTGCCGAAGGTGATGATCTGGGCGACCTGATCGCGCCCGTAGCGTTGCTGGACGTAGTCGATCACCTCGCCGCGCCGGTCCTGGCAGAAATCGATATCGAAGTCGGGCATCGACACGCGTTCGGGATTGAGGAAGCGCTCGAACAAGAGACCAAAGCGAATGGGATCGAGATCGGTGATGGTAAGGGCATAGGCGACCAGCGAGCCCGCGCCGGAGCCGCGGCCCGGTCCGACCGGAATCCCTTCGGCCTTCGCCCATTGGATAAAATCCGCGACGATCAGGAAGTAGCCCGCATAATTCATGCGGGTAATGACGTCGATCTCGAACGCAAGGCGCGCGCGATAGTCTTCTTCGCTGGTTCCGATCGAAAGCCCGTGAACCCTCAGGCGATTGCTCAGGCCTTCCTCGGCCTGACGGCGCAATTCCGCCGCCTCGCCGCTTTCCGCCTCCGCGGCATTGCTGCCGGCGCCCACCGTGAACCGCGGCAGGATCGGCTTGCGCGTGGTCGGACGGAACGCGCAGCGCTCGGCGATCTCGACGGTGGACGCCAAGGCCTCCGGCACATCGGCGAACAGCACCGCCATTTCGGCTCGGGTCTTGAAGCGATGATCCGGGGTCAGCTGATCGCGGTCGGTTTCGGCGACAAGGCGCCCGCCGGCGATGCAGAGCAGCGCGTCATGGGCTTCGTAATCGTCCGTGGTGGCAAAATACGGCTCGTTGGTCGCGACCAGCGGCAGGCCCTTGGTATAGGCGAGATCGATCAGGCCGGCTTCGACGCGGCGCTCCTTCTCGATGCCGTGGCGCTGCAGCTCGACGTAGAGCCGGTCGCCGAACAGACTCGCCAGCCGGTCGCAACGCAAAGCCGCGAGCGCCGCCTGGTCGGCATGGATCGCCAGCGAGATCGGACCCTCAGGCCCTCCGGTCAGCGCGATCAGGTCCTCGGCGTCGCCTTGCAGCCATTCGAATTTGATGTGCGGGGCCTGATGAATGGGGGTCTCGAGGAACGCCCGCGAGTTCAGCCGCATCAGGCTGCGATAGCCGCGTTCGCGCGCTGCCAGCAGCACGATCCGGGCCGGCCCCGCGGCAAGCGCATTGCGCGCGCTCGGGTCCTGGTCGCCGAAATCGACCGCAAGCTCGCAGCCGATGATGGGCTGGATGCCGTAGCCGGCGATCTTGTCGGAAAATTCCAGCGCCCCGAACATGTTGTCGGTATCGGTCAGCGCCAGCGCCGGCTGGCGGTCCGCCTTGGCCAATTCAGCCAGCTTCTGGATCTTGATCGACCCCTTCAGCAGCGAATAGGCCGAGTGGACGTGGAGATGGACAAATCCGGCATGGGACATGGTCGCCGAAGGCTTCTGCATGGGCTTTAAGCGGTCATCAGGCTTGAGGAAACGAAAGCCGGCTTGGAAACCGACTCGCCCCTCAATGGTGAGACCTCGGGCCCGGAGTGTCCACGCCGAACCCTTCAACAGAGCCCGGCATCCCCGTTTTCCCGCTCGTTTTCCTGCCCGGTCGCACCCGCCTGCCGATCACGACGTCAAAGCTGGGGAATCAGTTGCGCCCAGACCGCGATCATTCCGACGAACAGCGTGATCGACGCCAGCGCCGCAGCTTCTTCCACGAATATCTTCAACATACCCGCCTCCTCATATGGGAACATATGCAGAACATTGTTCCTTTTTTGTTCTAGGAGTCAAGGGACGGTAATGGGTCAGTTTGAGAAATGACCCCCCAAAATACCGCTTGGTTAATTTGGGGACGAACCAACGGCGCCACTCGCGCCGGACGGGAAGCTGCGCCTAGGATCGCCGGATGGGAGATTTATGCCGCAATGGATGCAAGACCTCACTGCGGGCTGGCCAATGATCAGGCGTTTGGGATGGATCATTAGCGATGCTCTCTCCAAGCCGACAGCGCATAGGTAGCCACGAACACAACAATTGCGATTAAGACCGCCCAAACGATCAATTTTTCCATTACCTCAATATGGCCTGCGCACCGTCCACTTTCCAGTAAGGAACGCTGCCACAATCAAACTGACCCACTACTCAAGGGGCGGTAATGGGTCAGTTTCCAAAAAAACTCGCTTGGTTAATTTCATGGGATCGCGGTCGGACTTCGCGAAGTCGCGCCGGCGTCCGTTCCGCCCAACGCCCTAATCGAGCTCGACGACCTGGCCGTGCTCCAGCGACACCCGGCGGTCCATGCGGCCGGCCAGTTCCATGTTGTGGGTCGCGATCAGCATCGCTACCCGCGTCGCCTTGACCAGTTGCATCAGCGCATTGAACACATGGTCGGCGGTATTCGGATCGAGATTTCCGGTCGGCTCGTCGGCAAGCAGCACCCGCGGCGCGTTGGCGACCGCGCGCGCGATCGCCACCCGCTGCTGCTCGCCGCCGGACAGTTCCGCCGGGCGGTGCTTGATGCGATCGCCGAGCCCGAGATAGGCCAGGATTTCGGTGGCGCGCTTGACGGTCTCGGAGCGCTTGAGGCCGCGGATCATCTGCGGCAGCATGACGTTCTCCAGCGCGGAGAATTCCGGCAGCAGCCGGTGCGATTGATAGACAAAGCCGATATCGGTGCGGCGGATCTGGGTTCGCTCGACATCGGACAGGGCCGAGGTCGCCGTCCCCCCGACATAGACTTCGCCGTCATCGGGGCTTTCGAGCAGGCCGGCGATATGCAGCAGCGTCGATTTGCCGGCGCCCGAGGGCGCCACCAGCGCGACCGACTGCCCCGCCCACAGCGCCAGCCTGGCGCCGTCGAGAATGGTCAGCGTCGATTCCCCCTGGGTGTACTGGCGCTTTATCTCGTGGAGATAGACGACCGGTACATCTTCCGCCCCCTGCTCCATCGGTGCCTCACTCGTACCGGAGCGCTTCGACGGGGTCGAGGCGCGCGGCACGCCACGACGGATACAGCGTGGCGAGGAAGGACAGCGTCAGCGCCATGATCACAACCGCGCTGGTTTCGCCGAAATCGATCTCGGCCGGCAGCTTGGATAGGAAATACAGCTCCGGCGAGAACAGTTCGGTGCTGGTGAGCCAGGACAGGAATTGCCGGATCAATTCGATATTCAGGCAGATCAGCAGGCCGACGATAAATCCGGTCAGCGTGCCGACCACGCCGATCGCGGCCCCCGTGATCAGGAATATCCGCATGATAGCGCCCTGCGAGGCGCCCATGGTGCGCAGGATCGCGATATCGCTGCCCTTGTCCTTGACCAGCATGATCAGGCCGGAGACGATATTCAGCGCCGCGACCAGCACGATCATGGTCAGGATCAGGAACATCACGTTGCGCTCGACCTGAAGCGCATTGAAGAAGGTCGAATTGCGCTGCCGCCAGTCGACCAGAAACACCGGACGCCCGGCGGCTTCGGTGACGCTTTTGCGGAAGGCATCGATCTTGTCGGGATCGGTGGTGAATACCTCGATCGCGGACACGTCATTGTTGCGGTTGAAATAGGCCTGCGCCTCCGGCAGCGGCATGAACACGAAGGTCGAAGTCGTATTCCGACATGCCGATCTCGAACACCGCGGCAATCTTGTAGGGCTTGATGCGTGGCGTGGTGCCCATCGGGGTGACTGCCCCCTTCGGCGAGATCAGGGTGATGCTGTCTCCGGCATGCAGCGACAATTGATCGGCCAATCTCCGGCCGATGGCGACGCCCTGCCCGTCATCGAAACCCTCCAGCGTGCCTTGTTTGATGTTCTTGGCGATCGAGGTCAGATTGTCGAGATCGTCGGCGCGAATGCCGCGAACGAGTACGCCGGAGGCGTTGAATGGCGAGGAGGCCAAAGCCTGGCCATCAACCACCGGGGCTGCGAGGCGGATGCCCCCGACCTGGCTGATGCGCTCGGCGACGTCCTTCCAGTCGGTCAGCGGCGATTCCAGCGGCTGCACCAACAGATGCCCGTTGAGGCCGAGAATCTTGTCCAGCAATTCCTTGCGGAAGCCGTTCATGACGGCCATCACGATGATCAGCGTGGCCACGCCGAGCATGATGCCGAGGAAGGAGAAGCCGGCAATGACGGAAATGAAGCCTTCCTTGCGACGGGCGCGCAAATAGCGTCCCGACAGCAGCCACTCGAATGGCGCGAAAGGTGGGGTCCGAACTGGCTCGCTCATGGCTTCATCCATAGTTCGATTCTCACACGATTCGGGCTAATTGTAGCCGTGAACGCCGATGAACCGGCGCCGACAGTGGATAATTCGTCACGAGGTCAGCCAGATTACGAAGTCAGCCTTGCCACGACATCCGCCGGGCTCAGATTTTCGCGCGACCCGTCGCTGCGCCGCTTGATCTCCAGCTTGCCTTCGGCAAGGCCCTTCGGGCCGACCAAAATCTGCCAGGGAATACCGATCAGGTCGGCGGCGGCGAACTTGGCGCCGGCGCGCTGGTCAGTGTCGTCGTACAGGACTTCGACACCCCTGGCGGTGAGCTCGCGATAGAGCTGTTCGCACGCAGCGTCAGTGTCGGCCGCGCCCTGCTTCAAATTCAGGATCGCCGCCCGGAACGGCGCCACCGCTTCCGGCCATTTGATGCCGGCGTCGTCATGGCAGGCCTCGATGATCGCGCCTAGCAGGCGTGACACTCCGACGCCATAGGAGCCGCCATGGATCGCGACCTCGGCGCCATCGGCGCCTGCGACCAGTGCCTTCATCGAATCGGAATATTTGGTGCCGAAGTAGAAGATCTGGCCGACCTCGATGCCCCTGGTGTGCACTTTCTTGTCCGCCGGCACTTCGCGGTCGAAACGATCGGCGTCGTGGACGTCCTCGGTCGCGGCATAGACCGAGGTCCATTGCTGGATGATCGGCGAGAGATCGCCGTCATAGTCGACCTCCTCGCCGGGCACCGGCAGATCGAGCACGTCGCGGTCGCAATAGACCGCGGATTCGCCGGTCTCCGCCAGCACGATGAACTCGTGGCTGAGATCGCCGCCGATCGGGCCGGTTTCCGCGCGCATCGGGATCGCCTTCAAACCCATCCGCGCGAAGGTCCGCAGATAGGCGACGAACATCCTGTTGTAGGAGCGCCGCGCCGCGGCCTCGTCGATGTCGAACGAATAGGCATCCTTCATCAGGAATTCGCGCCCGCGCATGACGCCGAAGCGAGGGCGCTGCTCGTCGCGGAATTTCCACTGGATATGGTAGAGGTTGAGCGGCAGGCTCTTGTAGGATTTCACGTAAGCGCGGAAGATCTCGGTGATCATTTCCTCGTTGGTCGGGCCGTAGAGCAGCTCGCGCTTGTGCCGGTCGATGATGCGCAGCATTTCCGGGCCGTAAGCATCGTAGCGGCCGCTTTCGCGCCACAGGTCCGCCAATTGCAGTGTCGGCATCAACAGTTCGATGGCGCCGGCGCGGTTTTGCTCCTCGCGCACGATCTGCTCGATCTTTTTCAGCACCCGCAGACCCAATGGCAGCCAGGCATAGATGCCGGCCGCTTCCTGCCGGATCATGCCCGCGCGTAGCATCAGGCGATGCGACACGATCTCGGCCTCCTTTGGATTCTCTTTCAGGATAGGCAGAAGGAACCGCGACAATCGCATGGGCAAACCTGATGGAATCGGTGAAACACGGGAGGGGTGCAGTGAAAGCGGATCGGCTGCAAAAACACAAGGGCGGGAGCCGAGAAAGCCGTTTGGGCTGCGGATTTCCGGTCGTTTTGCCGGCAATATTGACCGCGCGATTAAGGCACGAGCGCGTCACGATCAGCCGCGCCCAGCCACCCTCGTATCTTCAAACCGGCTTGGCGGGCGACCTATCTCATGTCCATTTGGCCACCGGAGTGGTGCTCGCCCGCGGGTCCCTGTGAGCCCACACCCTGAACCTCGAACCAGAGCTTCACCTTGCCGGCCCTTTCGAATTCAAGCGTAACCGGCATCTTGTCGCCCTGCTTCAGCGGGCTCTTCAGGTCGAACATCATCAGGTGATACCCGCCGGGCGCAAGCTTGACGGTCTTGCCGGGCTCGATGACGAGACCCTTGTCGAGCGCACGCATCGTCATCACGCCATTGCTGGTGGTCATTTCATGAACCTCGATCCGGTCGGTGACATCCCCCGAGCCGCCGATCAGCCGGTCCGCCGTGGAGCCCTTGTTCTCGATCGTCAGATATCCGCCGGCAACTTTCGCGCCGCCCGGCGTGGCGCGGCTCCAGGCCTGCGTGATCGTAAGGTCGCCCGCCTTTACCTCCTGAGCCCGCGCGGGGGCGGCAAGCAGCCCCGCGACGAGCGCGGCGCAAGCGAAGATACGGGCGGTCGTCAACTTTTCGAGTCGCATTCTGCGGTCCCTACTCTTTCAGGTTCCCAAGGTGTGGATTGCGGGATGCAGCGTACCCAGCATCCCCACGATTGCAAAAATCATCAATGCAAGAGCGATCTCGATCATGCTGTTGCGCGTCAACTGACGGAGCGCCTGCCGTTGCGCCGTGCTCGTGAACGGTAACGCGAGCCGTGGCGTCAACCAGAACCGGTTAACAGCCGCAAACGCCAGCATGGCCGCGAACAAGGTAATCTTGAGGATCAGGAGACCCCCATATGGCGTAGCGATCAGCCCATTGATGGAGCCAACCAGAATCCATGCATTGACAATACCGCTGCCGAGCAGGGTGGCTACACTGGCGATGCCCAACATCGAGAAGCGTTGCGTCGCATCGCGCGCCAGCTGTGCCGACGCCTCGCGAGGGTGGCGTCGGGCGGCCGCCAGCAGCAAAGCAAACGGGACAAGACTTCCCGTCCAGGCCGCCGCGGCAATGAGGTGCAGCGTGTCGGCTGTCAGATGCAAGAGTCCCATTTCGCCTGGTGTTGAACCGGCATGTCCGGTCCAGGCGATGGCCGCAACAAGCCCGAGAGCCGACGCCAGCGCGAGCCAACGCGCCGGCGGAAGCCGGTCATAGGCCAAACAAGCCGCCAGAACGATGGCCAGCACCGAGCGAATTTCAAAGACCAGTCCGAATTGCGTTTCGTTCACCACGGTCGACAACACATTGGCCGTGATGGCTTCGCTGAAGCCAAGGCCGCTCATCGCCGCCGCTTCCAGCAGTACCCAGATCGCTCCGGATGCCGCGGTGATGGCGAGACCGACCCATGCGACACGGCGGATTTGCGCCCGCATGACGGTGGCCACAGCTTCGGCCGAATGCAAAGCGGGGTCCGCCACCACGGCCTGGAACATCAGGGCTCCGGTTGTCAGGGCCGTGGCAGCGAAATGTATCGCGCGAATTATGATCAAGGAATCGTTCACAGCGTCCCCGGCCATGCTATCCGATCAACACGATTACTGACCGACCTGAAAAGTGAAGCTGCCCTCGCTCGTATGGGTGTCGACCGAAAGAACGTGCCAGCGGACCCGGTAGGTTCCCGCTGACAATTGCTTCAGCCTGATACGCATGACGCTGGCGCTGACGGACGGCTTGCCCAGATCGAACTCGCGCGCCGTTGGCGTCGCTCACTTCGACGGAGCTGAACGCCGGCTCCAGCTTCTGAGTAAAGGAAAGCGAAAGCTCGCGGGGAGCGGTTGGCACGGTGCTTCCGACACGTGGCTCCGCATGGTCGAGAAAGGCGTGAGCCTCGGCGGCCGTGCCCGCCATGACGGCAAGCAGAGCCGACATCGCAACAATTAGTATTCGCATGGTGCAGCCTCTCAGAAGGTCATTTTGCGGGGAGCCGCCGAGGTGCCGCCGAATAGCGGTTGGCCTACGGTCGTCGGGAACATGTCGTCAAGATACAGATGCAACTGTCCCAGAGCCCCGACCCCGCTACCGCTTTCGCGGTTGACGGGTATCACGGCCTCGAGGCCGACCTGGAAATTCCCTCCGACCCAGATCACACCGGGGTTGATCGTTCCCGTCGTGGTGTAGGGATTGCCAAAATTGTTCGCAACCGGCGTTGAGAAACTTGCTTCGACGATCGGGATCAGATGATTGAAAAAATCCGGAAGCTGAAGATCAACGACTTCCGATTTCAGATATGGCAGGCTGTATTGCAGCGACGCGCCGTAGACCGCTTGTTGCGGAATGAAGGCATTCTGGGTGAAATCGAACGAACTCGTCGGAATTTCATAGCCGACCTGTCCAGTCACTGCGAACGGCCGCGCCCATGACAGCGTGTCCGGCAGTTCGCCGAACCCTTTTCCGAAATAGAGCGTCGGGGTCAACAGACTATATGACGTGCCTAACCCGGAATTGATTGCGCCGGTATTACCCCACTCGACGATAAGCCCGGCCATCAATGCGAACTCATGCGACCTGTCTTTAAGCAACTGGTACTGGAACGTTGTCTCCAGATTCTGAAATCCAGCCGTGAGCGAGCCGTCCGGCTGGCGAGTCTGCGTCCAGGTTTCACCGATTGAGACGCCGAAATTTTCGGTGATCCGCTTTGAAAGTTCGCCTGAGATATCCCATTCGACCGCCGGCGGCATGTCCGCCGTCCTCGACCACGATACGGTAGGCAGCGACATCTCATCGGCGACGCACGGATCGTCGGTCGCCAATGTTGCAGGAAAAAACCGAGCGCCGACAAAACAGTGAGCGAACGCATCGGAAGTGGACGCCAACGCGATAAGAACTCGCGAGCGTAAACGAAAGCGGCATGTATCGAGACATCAGAATTCTCCGGGCATCAAAGGTGAAAGCTTCAGGGAGCAGCCCTGAGGGCTGCCTTGCGTCACGCTTTGAGCGGAGAACCTGTGGCGAGCCCTGCCAGGCCGGCACACGAGTTGGTCGTAATCGGCCTCACCTCGCCAAAGCTTTGCCCGCGATCCTTTGACCGCGTGTAGAGCACTTGGCCATTGAAGGCCTTATCCCTGAAGATCGCGAATGCCAATGCGATGCCGCCATTTCGATCGACGACAATCTTGGGGCGCGCATCGGGTCCCCAATCCAGATCGAGGCGCTCTTTGGTTACCTGAACCGCTGCCGAAAAGCTCTTACCGTCATCCTTCGAACTCGCAACGGAGATCTGGCCGCCTGCCATCCAGGCCAGCCAGAGCGTTCCGTCAGGGCCGAATGCGGGGGTAACCTTCGATGCACAACGCAAGGCCGTCTCGATGCAGGCCGCTTCCGAAGCATGCTGGTGACTATTTGCGCATATGCAGCGGTTTGCCAAAGCGCGAAGGCGACCGCTGCGAGCGTTTTGCCGCGGAGCAAGACCTTGCTTGCTTTGTTAAATCCATCGATCATCGGAACGCCACTTTCATTCCCGCGATGAAGGCCCTCGGCGAGCCGGTGTAGATCGAGTTAGTCGTCATCGCAATACGGATCGACATGAATTCTGGATACCCGCAGCGGTTACCGTATGTGTGATATTGTGGCGAACGCAACATACGTTGTGTTGAAGACGTTTCTAACCTCCAGATAGAGATTGAGCGTTCTGAAATAATCTGAGGCGAGATCGGTCTTGTAGTGGACGTTCAGATTGACCAGTTCGTAACCCGGCGCCCTTAGCAGGTTGGCGTTGTCCATGTAGAAGGCGTCTTTCCATTGCACCTCGACGAACGCGCCGAGGCCTGCAAACGGTCCCCACAATTCGTCATAACCGAGCCGGGTCGTCAGTTCGTTCGGCGAGATGCCAGGGATCTTGTTCCCCACACGGTTAAAGCTGAAGACGGCACCGTTTGTAATGTTCTCCGTGTACTGGGTATAAACCTCATCGAGATATGTATAGGCGGCCATAAAGCGCCATCCGGGGGAGAATTTCCAGTCCGCGGCAAGCTCCACCCCGTGATGTTCCGATTTTGGCGCATTGAACGTGTAAGTAATGCCGGCCAATGGCGTCGCCTGGCTTACAAGCTCATTTCGAAAGAACTCATAGAAACCGGTCGCACTGAATTTGAACGCATTATTCGGCGTCCAGTCGAAGCCTAGGTCGTACCCGAGATTCTTTTGCGTATCGAGCTGGGTGTTATTACCGGACAAACCGCTTTGGAGCACAAACAGATTCGAGACTTGAGGCGTTCCGTAACCCGTGGCAGCACGCGCACGAAACAGCCATTCGTTGTTCAACTTATACAGGAGCGCCAGTTCGGGGGCGGTATTCTGGAACTGTCTGTCGGCGGCCGTGAGCGCAGTTGTCGTGATGCCCGCGGGTCCCGTGTACGTGTAGGCGGTATTCAAGCCTTTCAGAACGTGGTTCCCACCGCCGGCCGGCCGTCAGCTCACGTCAACGGGAGTTCTTCACGTGCACGAAGTCCATAATTAGTGGTATCGCTGAAAAGGTTGCTCTGCAGCCTGCCCAGTGTTGCGTCTCCGCCGGGCATTACGTTCCACGTGTTGCTTGATGCCGTCAGCGTATTATAGAAGCCACCGACAAATGCGGTGGAATCCATGCCGAGAAATTCCCCGCGTTTCGTGATGTCGCTCATATAGTTGTACGACGGAAAGTCGCCAATGGCGCTGGCGGAACCGGTCGGCTGATTGATGTTCCTGTCGTCGAAAACGAATTGATTTCGCCAGGTCGTCGTATTGTCGAAATCATGCTCCCACCGCCCGCCGACAATCGTCCGGCGGTCGTCGCGGCCGAGCCCAGCCTGTTCTGCTGTTTCGCTACTCGTGCCGGCGGCGGTGTTGAAGCCGTTATTGAACAGTTTCACCGTGCCGCAGCCAATTGCTACCGTCGCGCCGGTGGCGCATCCCTGCTGAAACGGATTTTGCTCGAACTGGTTGAGCGAGGACCGGATCGGAAGGCGGATGCTCAAATCATTGTTGATGAACTTGACGGTGAAGCGGTCATCCCAGGTTGCTTGAAGGGTCGCAAGAAAGTTGACCGTCTGCGTGTTGAACCAGCTATTGCCGATGAATCCGTCACCGCGCGCGTCGCTCGCAAACAGCGAAGCTTCGAAATTGCCGACCTTCTTGCCAGCCGCCAGGGAGGCGCGCGCGCCTGGGTGTTAGAGCCGACACGGAATACCGGTACCGCCTCGGTAGCTTCGAGCCACGATATCTGCTGGTACTGGCGTTGCAGGCTTACAAAAATCAGCGGCGGCGGATCGACGGCAACTGCGCCGCCATGGCTGCCTACGCAATAGGCACAGCAATCTCCGTGGTGATGCTGTGTCCCGGCAGGATTTGTCTGGGCGTCCGAAGCGGACGCCATCCCGGAACAGATGGATGCCAAATAGAGCGGATCGGTTGTGGCATGGGCGACAACGCGAAAGGCTGCGATCGGCGCCATCAATTGCACCAAAACCGCCAAGATCACGATTGGAATGAATGCTTCCAGCCGCCGTCGCATCGCTGCTCCCATCAAGGAGACTTCGTAACACCTGCGGGCGAATATGTATCGGGATATTTGTGGTGTACCAGCGCGCTTTGCTGCGACCCTACCGAATTACCCGACCTCCGATTTCTCCGCATCAAATGCAACCCGTGGTGGCGAAAACCAAATCATTTCGCAGGTTGCTCGAATTTTGAACAATCGTTGCTGAAAATGATGACAAGACTAAAAAGATAGTCTACGAGTGATGGCTCAGACTGGTCGCAAGGCTCAAGTCTGGTGGTCCAAGTCTCGGGAGGAGCCCTGGCGCGCACAAGCAGCGTCGCCCCGTCAATCAAAATCAAATCCAAATTTTCGGGGAAATAGGGTCGACACAATTGTTAGAGCAAGGCTGGTGCCTTGCTCTTTTTTTTCGACGAACTTCTTTTTCGACGAACTTGTTTTTCGAAGAGCTTGTTTTTCGCGACGCTTGGCAGGAAGTATCGCGGATCCGATTATCGCAGCCGACATGACGACACGGACCCAATTGATCCAACGCAGTTTCGAGTTGACCGCCGAGCGCTGCGAGGATTTGACGCCGCTGGTCTATCGCCGCCTGTTCCGCGAACACCCTGAAGCGGAACCAATGTTCCGGCGCGAGGCAAACGACCTCGTCAAGGGTTCAATGCTCGCGCTTACTATCGACGCCATCATGGACTTTGCCGGCGACCGCACCGGCAATTTTCGCATGATCCAGTGCGAAGTGCAGTCGCACGACGCCTATGGCACACCGCGCGAGCTGTTCGGCAAATTTTTCGGCGTGATCGCAGAAACCCTGCGCGCGATTCTGGGGGCCGACTGGTCGCCCGAAATCGGCGAAGCGTGGCGGCAATTGCTGATGGAGATCGATCAGTTCTTGTCCGTTCCCGGCTCAAGCCAGGCATAGATTGAAGCGGCCCGATTTGATCATTCCCGCTCGAGGAAACTCGATCCGATGTCGGCCTTCTTCTTGATCGGGTCGTAGTCGCAATAAACGCCGTCGGCAACCAGCGTATAGCTCGAAATGATCGTGTATTTGTCGAGCTTGACCGAATTCAAGCCGACAACCGCCGTGTTGATTCCGGTATTCCATTTGAACGGGGTTGAACTCTGCACCCGTTCGCAGGCCGCAACGGCTTCTGCAAACACATAGCCTTCGACGAATGCCTTTATCGTCCGTAGCTGGGTCACCGTTCTCCAGTTCATGTAGAAGGCGCCGGCGAGCCCGACAATCACCAGGATCAACAGCCCGGCAATGATTTTCTGAAATGTCATTTCGTCTTATCCCCGCCCATAAAATTCCGAGGCTAGATCGGCATCCCCAACAGTCTCGACAGCCGCTCGACGTTCAGAAAGCCCGCATCATAGGCCATCATCGAAGCGGCAAAAAGCACCGCCGATATCAAGGTGGTCCAGATCAGCTTGCGACCCATCTGCGGCGCGACCGGCGCGCCGGGATCGGTGCCCGGAATCACCTGACCCGCCCCCTCGCCGTCTTCATGCTGGCTGCGCACGCCGAATGGCAATGTCAGGAACAGCACGATCCACCAGAACACGAAGTAGATCGCGAAGGCGGTTGAGATCTTGTAGAGCATCGCGGTTCATTCCTGCTCGATTTCAACGAGCGCTCCAGAAAAATCCTTCGGATGCAGAAACAGCACCGGCTTGCCGTGCGCGCCGATCTTCGGCACGCCGTCACCGAGTACCCGCGCTCCCTCCTTTATCAAGGTGTCGCGCGCCGCGATGATGTCGGGCACATCATAGCAAATGTGATGGATGCCGCCGTCGGCATTGCGATCAAGAAATTTGGCGATCGGCGAGGTTTCGCCGAGCGGCTGGATAAACTCGATCTTGGTGTTGGGCAACGTCGCAAACACGGTAATGACGCCGTGTTCAGGCAGCGGCACCGCCGCGGAAATTTCGGCACCGAACGCGGTGCCATAGATCCTGGCGGCCTTCTCGGCATCCTTGACCGCAATTGCTACATGATTGAGTTGGCCCAGCATGGCACTCCCCGTTTCTCTTGAATTTCACACCGCCAGAACGTGAACGTAGCACAGCGGCTTCTTGCCCCACTGCTCGTTGATCGTGGCGCGCACCGCCCGGCGCACCGATTCCGCCGTCGCGTCGGGATCGCGCCGCCGCGCGCGCGGCAGGCCCTCCACGGTCGACACCACGACATCGAAAACGATCTCGTCGATGATCTCGCCGGCCGTATTCTTCTCGGGTATGCCGATCAGATCAACCTCCGGATCGTCGGCCAGTTCGCCTTTTTCGGTCATGGCGATCGCCACAAAGGCGCAGCCGGCAAATGCCAATCGGCGCCGATCGGTGACCGCGCGCGATTTCGAGTCCTCAAGAATTGAGCCGTCCTTGTAGAGCCGCCCGGACGGCAATTCCTCGATCACCGAGGGATCGCCGGGCCCTAGCCTGACCAGATCGCCGTTGCGACAGATCAGGACCTTGGGAACGCCCGCGGCCCGCGCCAATTTGGCGTGCTCGAACAGGTGCAGCGCTTCGCCGTGAACCGGGATCAATAGTTGCGGCCGCACCCAGCCGATCATGTCGCGGAGTTCGTCGCGGCGCGGATGGCCGGACACGTGCACGAGGTGGGTGCGGTCGGTGATGACCTCGACGCCCTGCGTGATCAGGCCGTTGATGATGGCGCCTACCGCCTTCTCATTGCCCGGGATGGTGCGCGAGGAAAAAATCACGCTGTCGCCCTTGTTCAACGTCACCTGCGGATGATCGTCATTGGCGATGCGCGACAATGCCGCGCGCGGCTCGCCCTGGCTTCCGGTGCACAGCGCCAGCACCTTGTCCGGCGGAAAATGCCCGTAGAGATCGGCGCCGCGGAAACTCTGCACGCCGTCGAGATGGCCGGTTTCGCGCGCCACCTGCACCACGCGCTCCATGGCGCGGCCGACTACCACGACCTCGCGCCCTGCGGCGCGTGCGGCGTCCGCGACGGCGCGCAAGCGGGCAACATTGGAAGCAAACGTGGTCACGGCGACCCGGCCTTTCGCCGTCCGCACCAGTTCGGCGATGGTCTTTGCGACCTCGGCTTCCGACGGCGAGCGCCCTTCCCGCACCGCGTTGGTGGAATCGCCGATCAAGGCCAGTACACCCGCATCGCCAAGCTCGCGCAACCGCCGCTCGTCGGTCGGCACGCCGATGATGGGCGTCGGATCGATCTTCCAGTCGCCGGTGTGCAACACGGTGCCGGCTGAGGTGTGGATCGCCAGCGCGTGGGACTCCGGAATCGAATGCGCGACCGGAATGAATTCGACGTTGAAGGGGCCAAGATCGATGCGTCCGCCGGACGGCACCACCGTAACCGGAATTTTCGGCGGATTGCGCTCGGAAGCGCATTTGGCCTCGAACAAGGCGGCGCTGAATTTGGTCGCATAAATCGGGCATTTCAGCTTCGGCCAGAGGTCGATAATGGCGCCGAAATGGTCTTCATGGGCATGGGTCAGCACAAGGCCGACGAGGTTCTTCCGCTCTTTTTCGAGGAAGCGGATATCGGGCATGATGAGATCGATGCCGGGCAGATGTTCCTCGTCGCCAAAGAACACGCCAAGATCGACCGCCAGCCAGGAGCGCTGATGGCGGTTGCCGAGGCCATAGATCGACAGGTTCATGCCGATCTCGCCGACGCCGCCGAGCGGCGCAAAGGTCAGTTCATCCGGTCGCGCCATCAGACCGCTCCTGCCGACGCTGCCGCACCGAAATAAACGTCTCCGGCCGATATCGGGACACGCCCGCCGTCGGATGTCCTGATCACCATGCAGCCTGATTCATCGAGGGTATCGAACGTTCCTTCCACGGTGGAACCGCCGTTCTGGACCGTGACCTTTTGCCCAAGCCCGGCCGCGCGCTCCAGCCAGAGCCGCCGGATCTCGCCAAAGCCGCGGCCGTCATCCCATACACCGCGCAATTCGGCCCATGCATCCGACAGGGTCGCGAACAACTCCTCCGCGCTGATGTTGACGCCCAGCGCCGCCAGCGAGGTTGCCGGGGTTGGCGTGCCCTCGGGTGCGGCAACGACGTTGGTGCCGATGCCGACCACCACGGCCAGGCGATCATTGGCCACGGCCTCTGCCTCCAGCAGGATGCCGGCCAGCTTCTGTCCGCCTGCCAGGACGTCATTGGGCCATTTCAGCGAAAACTTCATATGGTCCGATCCCGCCGACCTCAGCGACGCTTCCACGCTTACTTTTTGCAACGCGACCTCCAGCGCAAGCCCGGCGGCAAATCCCAGCGTCGCGGCGACCGCCGGCGACACCTCGATGACCTCCAGAACGCTGCTGGCGAGGTTACCACGCGGCGCAATCCAGGGGCGATGCCGCCGCCCGCGTCCCGCAGTCTGCTGCGATGTGACGAACCAGATCGGTCCGCGTTCGCCGTCGCGCGCGCGCGACAGGGCTTCCGCATTGGTCGAACCGATGCTGTCAAAGGCAGCGAGCCGGTAACCCGCCGATATGGCTCGAGGACCGAGCGAAAATACCATCTAGAACAATGACTTCGCGGCGACCGTGGCCACACTCACCAGCGGTCCCGGATAGACGAAGAAAAAGATGTTGAAGAGACCCGCGACCGCCAGCACCGTGCGCAGTTCCATGCGCATCGGATCGAGTTTCTCCAGCGGCTCGTCGAAATACATCACCTTGATGATGGTGAGATAGTAAAACGCGCCGACCACGCTGGCGAGCACGCCGACCACGGCGAGCGTGAACAGCCCCGCCTTGATGGCTGCGACGAAGACATACCATTTTGCGAAAAAGCCTGCGAGCGGCGGAATACCTGCCAGCGAAAACAGCAACATTGCAAAGAAGAATGCCAGCAACGGATTGGTGCGCGACAAGCCCGCAAAGTCGCTGATGTTCTCGACGTGCTGGCCATTGCGCTTCATGGTCAGGATGACCGCAAAGCTGCCCAGCGTCATTGCCACATAGATCGAGATATAGACCAGCACGCCCTGCGCGCCCTCTGCCGTGGCTGCGGCGAGCCCGACAAGGGCAAAGCCCATATGGCCGATCGAGGAATAGGCCATCAGCCGCTTGATGTTCTTTTGGCCGATGGCGGCGAACGATCCCAGCACCATCGAGGCGATCGCCACGAACACCACGATCTGCTGCCATTGCGAGACGATGCCCGGGAATGCGGTGAGCGCGACGCGGGTGAACACCGCGAGCGCCGCGACCTTCGGCGCGGAAGCAAAGAACGCGGTTACCGGCGTCGGTGCGCCCTCATACACGTCCGGGGTCCACATATGGAACGGTACCGCCGAAACCTTGAAGCAAAGCCCGGCCAACAGAAACACCAGGCCGAACACGATGCCGATGCTGCCGGTCTTCGCGGCGACCGCGATCCCGGCGAAGCTGACGGTGCCGGTGAAGCCGTAGACCAGCGAGGCGCCGTACAGCAGCATGCCCGACGACAGCGCGCCCAGCACGAAATACTTCAACCCGGCTTCGGTCGACTTCGCGTTGTCGCGATTGCTCGCCGCGACAACGTAGAGCGCGAGCGACATCAGCTCAAGCCCGAGATAGAGCATGATCAGGTCGCCGGCCGAGATCAGCACCATCATGCCGAGGGTCGAGAGCAGCACCAGGATCGCGTATTCGAAGATGCGCCGGGACGGATCAGCCAGAAATTCGGATGAAAGGATCAGCGTCGCCGCCGAGCCGATCAGTGTCAGGATTTTCAGGAACCGGGCGAAGTCATCGACAATGAAGCTGCCGCCGAACGTCGTGAGTTTTCCGGCCGGCAGCCACAGTTCCAGCACACCGGTGAGCACCAGCAGACAAATCGCAAGGCCGGTGACGAGGCTGGTCGTCTGCGTCCCGCGATAGGCACCGATCATCAGCAGCACCATGGCGCCGACGGCCAGCACAAGCTCCGGCAGTACGGGCAGCAACTGATATCCTGCACTCTCAAAGCTCATGGCGCGTCGTCCTGACCTAGCCCTGGTTCCGAATAATCAGAACCGAGGCTCTACCCCTTTTGATGCGTTTTCTTCATGCGAACCGGTTTTCAATTCGCTCGAACACGCTCTAATCCATTCACGGTAGCAACGCGGCTGCCTTCACGGCAGTTACCGCGGTGCTGTAGTTGTTGACGAGCTGCTGCACCGACGCCGCCGACATGTCGAGCACCGGCTTCGGATAAAATCCGAACAGGATGGTGAGCGCTACCAGCGGCATCAGCGTCAGGCTCTCGCGGAAGGTGAGGTCCTTGATGCTGGCCAGCGAAGGTTTGACCAGCGCGCCGAACACCACCTTGCGATAAAGCCACAGCGCATAGCATGCCGACAGGATCACGCCGGTGGTGGCGAAGAAGGCGGTGGGAATCGAGACCTTGAAGGTGCCGATCAGCGTCATGAATTCACCGACGAAACCGGACGTGCCGGGCAAGCCGACATTGGCCATGGTGAACACCATGAACACCAGCGCATAAAGCGGCATGCGGTTGACCAGGCCGCCATAGGCGGTGATCTCGCGGGTATGCAGGCGGTCATAGACAATGCCGACGCAGAGGAACAGCGCGCCCGACACAATGCCGTGCGAGATCATCTGGAAAACGCCGCCGGCGACGCCTTGCGTGGTTCCGGCGAAAATACCCATGGTGACGAAGCCCATATGGGCCACCGACGAATAGGCGATCAGCTTCTTGATATCCTCCTGCATCAGCGCCACCAGCGAGGTGTAGATGATGGCGATGATCGAGAGCGAAAAGATCAAGGGTGCGAAATCATGCGAGGCCAGCGGAAACATCGGCAACGAGAACCGCAGGAAGCCATAGCCGCCCATCTTCAGGAGGATCGCGGCCAGGATCACCGAACCCGCGGTCGGCGCCTCGACATGCGCGTCCGGCAGCCAGGTGTGCACCGGCCACATCGGCATCTTAACCGCGAACGAGGCGAAGAACGCCAGCCACGCCCAGGTTTGCAGCGATCGCGGCACAGCGGTGTGCATCAGCGTCGGAATGTCCGTGGTGCCGGCGTTCCAGTACAGCGCCATGATCGCCAGCAGCATCAATACCGAGCCGAGCAGCGTGTAGAGAAAGAACTTGAAGCTGGCATAGACCCGGCGCGGCCCGCCCCACACCCCGATGATCAGGAACATCGGGATCAGGCCGCCTTCAAAGAACAGATAGAACAGCACGAGGTCGAGCGCCGAGAAGGTGCCGACCATCAATGTTTCCAAGAGCAGGAACGCCATCATGTATTCGCGCACCCGCAACGTCACGGATTTCCAGCTCGCGACGATGCAGAACGGCATCAGGGCGGTGGTCAGGATCACGAACGGCAGCGAAATGCCGTCGACACCCATGTGATAGGTAATGCCGCTGGCGAGCCACGACGCCTTCTCGACGAACTGGAAATCCGGCTGCGCCGGGTCGAAGCGCCAGACCAGGATCAGCGACACGCCGAAGGTGATCAGCGTGGTCCATAGCGCGATCCAGCGCGCATTGCCCTTGGCAGCCTCGTCGTCGCCGCGGACGATATAGATCAGGAACGCACCGACCACCGGCAGGAAGGTTACGACGGAGAGAATTGGCCAGGTTGTCATCACTGGCCTCCCACGCCGAACATGAACCAGGTGATCAATCCCGCGACGCCGATCAGCATCGCGAAGGCGTAGTGATAGAGATAGCCGGTCTGCAGCTTGACGACGTTGCGGGTGACATCAAGCACCCGCGCCGACACGCCGTCGGGACCGAA
Organism: uncultured Pseudomonadota bacterium; assembly: GCA_963727225.1. Taxonomy (GTDB): domain Bacteria; phylum Pseudomonadota; class Alphaproteobacteria; order Rhizobiales; family Xanthobacteraceae; genus Bradyrhizobium. The sequence goes on from CAVSFN010000021.1 coordinate 656,271, forward strand.
GCCGTCGATCACATAGCCGTCGCCGAACTTCCAGAGGAAGCGGCCAAGCCATTTGGTGGGGCGGACGAAGATCAGGTCGTACAGCTCGTCGAAATACCATTTGTTGAGCAGAAACCGGTAGAGCATCCGGTGCTGTCGGGCGAGCTCGATGGGCATATAGGGCCGGCGGATATAGAACACGTAGGATACGTAAGCGCCTATTGCCATCAACACCGTCGGCAAGACCTTTATCCACTCCGGGATGGCTTCCATGTCCTCGATAATGTGAGGATGCATCTTCAGCGACTCGCGGAAGAACTCGTCCACGCTGTTGCCGGCGAACAATTCCTTGAACGGGAAGCCGGCCAGGATCGATCCGGCCGCCAGAACGCCGATCGGAATCAGCATCCATATCGGGCTTTCATGTGCGGCCTCGTAGTGCTCCTGGTCATGCGGCTCGCCGAAGAAGGTCTTGAACACCAGCCGCCAGGAGTAGAACGAGGTCAGTCCCGCTGCGATCAGCGTCATCAGGAAGCCATAAAACGCCAGCGGATTGTGCGAGACGAACGCGGATTCGATGATCGCATCCTTGGAAAAATAACCGGCGAAAAATGGAAATCCGGTCAGTGCCAGCGTGCCGATACACATCACGAAGAACGTGAAGGGAATCTTGCGCCACAGGCCCCCCATGTTGCGAATGTCCTGCTCGTGATGCATCGCATAGATCACCGAGCCCGAGCCGAGGAACAGCAGCGCCTTGAAGAAGGCATGCGTGAACAGATGGAACATGCCGACGGAATAGGCTCCCGCCCCCATCGCCACGAACATGTAGCCGAGTTGCGAACAGGTCGAATACGCCACGATGCGCTTGATATCGTTCTGCACCAGACCGACGGTCGCCGCAAAGAAAGCGGTGGTGGCGCCAAAGAACATCACCACGGCCTGCGCGTTCGGCGCGAGCTCGAACAACGGCGATAGCCGAGCTACCATGAAGACACCCGCGGTGACCATGGTCGCCGCATGGATCAATGCCGAGACCGGCGTCGGGCCTTCCATAGCGTCCGGCAACCAGGTGTGCAGCAGGAACTGGGCCGACTTGCCCATCGCGCCCATGAACAGCAGCAGGCAGGTGAGCGTCAGCGCGTCGGCCTGCCAGCCGAAGAAGTCGATGGTCTTGCCGGTCAGGCCCGGCGCGCCTGCGAAGATCGTTTCAAAATCGGTCGAACCGATCAGCATAAAGATCGCGAAAATGCCGAGTGCAAAGCCGAAATCGCCCACCCGATTGACCACGAAGGCCTTGATCGCGGCAGCGTTCGCCGACGGCTTCTGGTACCAGAAGCCGATCAGGAGATAGCTTGCGAGGCCGACGCCCTCCCAACCGAAGAACATCTGCACCAGATTGTCCGAGGTCACCAGCATCAGCATCGCGAAGGTGAACAGCGACAGATAAGCAAAGAACCGGGGCCGGTACGGATCTTCGTCCATGTAGCCGATCGAATAGAGATGCACGAGCGACGATACGGTATTGACCACGACCAGCATGACCGCGGTCAGCGTATCGACCCGCAGCGACCAGGTGACCTGCAGGTCGCCGGACGTGATCCATGGGAATAGCGCGATCCTGACGTCATGATGCATCAAGCCGACATCGAAGAACGCAAACCAGGACAATGCCGCTCCAACCAGCAACAATCCGGTGGTGATCAGCTCAGCCGCGCGCGATCCCGCAGCCGGCGGTTCGACCGCATGATCGTCGTGGCCATGACCATCGACTGCGTGATCGTCATGCACATCTGAGGCATGGGCATTCGCCATGTGGGCATCGGCGCCGTGCGCGCCGTCATGATGCTCGACGGTGTCGCCGCTCGGATTGCGCGCATGTGCACCGAATATCGAGATCAGACCCGCGAGTATTGCGCCGATCAGCGGCAGAAAGACGATTGCCTGGATCATTGACGCGTTAACCCTTCATCAGATTGACGTCTTCAACCGCGATCGAGCCGCGGTTGCGGTAGTACACCACCAGCACCGCCAGGCCGATCGCCGCTTCCGCCGCGGCCACTGTCAGCACCAGCAGCGCGAACACCTGGCCGACGATGTCGCCGAGGAAGGCCGAGAACGCCACCAGGTTGATATTGACCGCCAGCAAGATCAGCTCGATCGACATCAGAATGATGATGATGTTCTTGCGGTTGAGAAAGATGCCGAGGATCCCGACCGTGAACAGGATCGCGCCGACCGCCAGATAATGTCCGAGACCGATCGTCATTGCACCCACTCCGGCGCGTCCGCGTCCTGCAGGCCCTGCCCCGACGCCACCTTGCGCACGCTCATCGCCAGTTCCGGCGTGCGCGCGTTCTGTACGTTGATATCCTGCCGCTTGACGCTGGCCTTGTGGCGCAAGGTCAGCACGATGGCGCCGACCATCGCGACCAGCAGCACCATGCCAGCGGTCTGGAAGTAGTGAATGTACTTGGTATAGAGCACGAGGCCGAGCGCCTCGGTGTTGCTGACATTGGTCGGGATCGCCGATGTAATCGATTTGACCGCGCCGGGATTGATCACCCAACCGCCCCCGACCAGCAGCAATTCGGCGAGAAACACCGCGCCGATCACCAGGCCGATCGGCAGATAGTCGCTGAACCCTTCGCGCAGTTCGGTGAAATCGACGTCGAGCATCATGATCACAAACAGGAACAGCACCGCGACCGCGCCGACATAGACCACCACCAGGATCATCGCCAGGAATTCGGCGCCCATCAGCACGAACAGGCCGGACGCGTTGACGAATGCCAGGATCAGGAACAGCACGGAATGCACGGGATTGCGCGACACAATCACCATCACCGCCGATGCAACGCAGATGCCGGCGAACAGATAGAAGAACAGTGCGGGAAGGATCATGCCCTCACCTCACCGGTACGGCGCGTCGAGTTCGATGGATTTTGCAAGCTCGCGCTCCCAGCGGTCGCCATTGGCGAGAAGTTTCGCCTTGTCATAATAGAGTTCCTCGCGGGTCTCGGCCGCGAATTCGAAATTCGGCCCCTCGACGATGGCATCGACCGGGCAGGCTTCCTGGCACAGACCGCAATAGATGCATTTCACCATGTCGATGTCGTAGCGCACGGTGCGGCGGGTGCCGTCGTTGCGGCGCGGGCCGGCCTCGATGGTGATCGCCTGCGCGGGGCAAATCGCCTCGCACAGTTTGCAGGCGATGCAGCGTTCCTCGCCATTGGGATAGCGGCGCAAGGCATGCTCACCCCGGAAGCGCGGCGAGATCGGCCCCTTCTCGAACGGATAGTTCAGGGTCGGCTTCGGCTTGAAGAAATAGCGCATGGCGAGAAAGAACGCCGACACGAATTCGGACAGCAGCAGCGAGCGGGCCGTGGCGTTGATGTTGACACTCATAGCGACCTCATTTCGGCGCGATCCCGGCGAATTGCAGCACGCCGGCGACGATCACCACCATCGCCAGCGACAGCGGCAGGAACACCTTCCAGCCGAGCCGCATCAATTGGTCGTAGCGGTAGCGCGGCACGATCGCCTTCGCCATCGCAAACATGAAGAACATGAAAAATACCTTGAGCACGAACCAGATCACCCCGGGCACCCAGGTGAAGGGGGGCAGCGCGACCGGCGGCAGCCAGCCGCCCATGAACAGGATCGCGGCCATCGCGCACATCGTGGTAATCGCGACATATTCGCCGAGCATGAACAGCAGATACGGCGTCGAGCCGTATTCAACCATGAAACCCGCCACCAGTTCGGACTCGGCCTCCACCAAATCGAACGGCGGACGATTGGTTTCCGCCAGCGCCGAGACGTAGAAGACCACGAACATCGGAAACAGCGGCAGCCAGTACCAGTTCAGGAATGTCAGCCAGGGCAATCCGATCAGGCTTCCGAGACCGCGGGTGTTCTGCGCCTCGACCACGGCCGACAGGTTCAGCGATCCGGCACATAGCAAAACGGTGATGATCACGAAGCCGATCGAAACTTCGTAACTCACCATCTGTGCCGCGGAGCGCAAGGCGGCCAAAAACGGATATTTCGAGTTCGACGACCACCCGGCCATGATGATGCCGTAGATCGACAGCGACGAGATCGCAAAGATATACAGCACCCCGACATTGATGTCCGAGATCACCCACCCGAGATTCATCGGGATGACCGCCCAGGCCGCCAGCGCCAGCACGCAACTCACCAGCGGCGCGAGAAGGAATACACCCTTGTTGGCGCCGGAGGGAATGATCGGCTCCTTCAGCACGAACTTCAAAAGATCGGCAAAGGATTGAAACAGGCCCCACGGACCAACCACGTTGGGTCCGCGCCGGATCTGTACCGCCGCCCAGATCTTGCGATCAGCCAAAAGGATGTAGGCAATCGCGATCAGCAGCACCACGAGCAGCAACAGGCTCTGCGCGATCATGATGATCAGAGGCCACAGGGTGCTTGTCCAGAATTCAGCCATCAGGTCACGCTCACTCCGCTGCCGTCAGCATTTGTCCGGAGGCCAGACGGGAACATTCCGCCATGACCGCTGACGCGCGCGCAATCGGGTTGGTCAGGTAATAATCCTCGACGGAAGCCTTGAACGGCGCCTTCTCAAGACTGCCGCCCTTGCCCGCCAGCGTCTTGAGATCGCCTCCGTTGCCGGCTTCGATCTGGTCGACGCGCATCAGATGTGGCACGGCCTTGAAGATGGCCTGCCGCAACGCCCCAAGCGAGTCGTAAGGCAGCTTTTTGCCCAGAACGTCGGACAGCGCACGAATGATCGCCCAATCCTCACGCGCATCCCCCGGCGGGAATGCAGCGCGGTTCGCAATCTGCACCCGGCCTTCGGTGTTGACGTAGAGGCCCTGTTTTTCGGTGTAAGCGGCGCCCGGCAGGATCACGTCGGCGCGATGCGCGCCACGGTCGCCATGGGTGCCGATGTAAACCACGAAGGTGCCGTCGGCGACCTTGATCTCATCGGCGCCCAGCAGAAGCAAGACGTCGAGGGTCCCGAACGTCGTCATCTGCGTCACGCTCAGGCCGGCCGCATTGGGTGCGAAGCCGATATCGAGCGCGCCCGCGCCCGAGGCCGTATCGTGCAAAACGCCGAAACCGTTCCAGCCGTCCTTGACCGCGCCGAAATCCAGCGCCAGCTTGGCTGCAGCCGCCAGAACCGCAGCACCGTCGTGCCGCGCGGCTGCGCCGGCGCCGACCAGCACAATCGGATTTTTCGCAGCCTTCAGCACATCGGCAAAACTGTGCTTGCCGGCGGCAAGGTCGCTGAGCGAATCCGTGCCCGCGCCGAGATAATCATAAGTGTATGTGAGGTCGGCCTTGGCGCCGATCAGCCCGATCTTGAGCTGGCCGCTGCGCCAGCGCTTGCGGATACGCGCGTTGAGCACGGCCGCTTCCTTGCGCGGGTTCGAGCCGATGATCAGCAACGCGTCGGCTTGCTCAATACCGGCGATGGTCGGATTGAAAATGTAGGAGGCGCGACCGGCGCTGGGATCAAAGGCGGCGCCGCTTTGGGTCGCCAGATTGACCGAGCCGCATTTGGCCAACAGGTCCTTGAGCGCAAACATTTCCTCGATCGCCGCGAGATCGCCTGCTATCGCGCCGATCCGTTTGCCGTCGATGCGGCTGGCCTTTGCGGCGATCGCTGCGAACGCTTCAGACCACGACGCCGCGCGGAGCTGACCATTCTCTCTTATATAGGGACGGTCGAGCCGCTGTGTGCGCAGCCCATCGACGACGTGGCGGGTCTTGTCCGAAATCCACTCCTCGTTCACCGCGTCGTTGACGCGCGGCAAAATTCGCATCACCTCGCGGCCACGGGTATCGATCCGGATCGCCGAGCCGACGCCGTCCATCACGTCGATCGACTGGGTTTTGCCAAGCTCCCAGGGCCGCGCCGCGAAAGCATAGGGTTTCGAGGTCAGCGCGCCCACCGGGCAGATATCGACGAGGTTGCCCTGCAGTTCCGAGGTCAGCGCTGACTCCAGATAGGTGGTGATCTCCATGTCCTCGCCGCGGCCGGTCGCGCCCATCTCGGGCACGCCGCAGACCTCGGCGGCGAAGCGGATGCATCGCGTGCACTGGATGCACCGGTTCATCGAGGTCTTGACCAGCGCGCCCAGGTATTTGTCCTCGACCGCGCGCTTGTTTTCGGCAAAGCGGCTGGTGTCGACGCCGTAGCCCATCGCCTGGTCCTGCAGGTCGCACTCGCCGCCCTGATCGCAGATCGGGCAATCCAGGGGATGGTTGATCAGCAGGAATTCCATCACGCCTTCGCGCGCCTTCTTCACCATCGGCGAGCGCGTCGAGATTTCCGGCGGCTCGCCTTTGGGACCCGGACGGCAATCGCGAACGCCCCAGGCGCAACTCGCGACCGGCTTCGGGCCGCCCTTCACTTCGACAAGGCACATCCGGCAATTACCGGCGATCGATAACCTTTCATGGTAGCAAAAGCGCGGAATTTCCGCGCCCGCGGCCTCGCACGCCTGCAGCAGCGTAAATTCCGCGGGAACATCGATCTCTTTGCCATCGACGATGAGTTTGGTCATTGCCTTAGGTCTTTCCGAGCTTGCAGTCGGGTGGTGTGACGCTGGCGGTCTGCAGGGACGCCTTGACCCATTGCTGGGTGTTCGAACTGTAGGTCGCCAGATAAACCGGCTCGACGCTCGTCCCGTATTTCTGCCACCAGAAAAGGCTCGGTTGCGCCATGGACACTACTCCGCCGCGACCATGTGCGCCGGATCGAGAATGCCGGCATCATCGATATCCGCCTTGTGCGAATATTCGTCGATGCGCTGCTCGATCTCGTGACGGAAATGGGCGATCAGGCCCTGGATCGGCCACGCCGCGGCATCGCCGAGCGCGCAGATGGTGTGGCCCTCGACCTGCTTGGTGACCTCAAGCAGCATGTCGATCTCGCGCTTGTGGGCGCGGCCCTCGGCCATCCGGGTCAGCACCCGCCACATCCACCCGGTGCCCTCACGGCAGGGGGTGCACTGGCCGCAACTCTCATGCTTGTAGAAATAGGAAATCCGCGCGATGGCACGGATCAGATCGGTGGATTTGTCCATCACGATGACGGCGGCGGTGCCGAGGCCGGAGCGGAGCTTTCCGAGGCTGTCGAAATCCATCGGCGTATCGATGATCTGTTCGGCGGGCACCATGCGCACCGAGGAACCGCCGGGAATCACCGCCTTGAGGTTATCCCAGCCGCCGCGGACGCCGCCGCAATGCCGCTCGATCAGTTCGCGGAACGGAATCCCCATTGCCTCTTCGACATTGCAGGGCCGCTCGACATGACCGGAAATACAAAACAGCTTGGTGCCGACATTGTTGGGGCGGCCGATGCCGGCAAACCACGCCGCACCTCGCCGCAGGATATCGGGCGCGACCGCGATCGACTCGACGTTGTTGACGGTGGTCGGGCAACCGTAGAGACCGACATTGGCCGGGAATGGCGGTTTCAGCCGCGGCATGCCCTTCTTGCCTTCGAGGCTTTCCAGTAGCGCCGTTTCTTCGCCGCAGATATAGGCGCCCGCGCCATGCGTCACATAAAGGTCGAATGGAAAGCCGTTGATGTTGTCCTTGCCGATCAGCTTGGCCTCATAGGCCTGATCGACCGCGGCCTGCAAATGCTCGCGCTCCCGGATAAATTCGCCGCGCACGTAAATGTAGCAGGCGTGCGCGCCCATCGCGAAGCTTGCGATCAGGCAGCCCTCGACTAGAAGATGCGGATCGTGCCGCATGATCTCGCGGTCCTTGCAGGTGCCGGGCTCGGACTCGTCGGCATTGACCACCAGGTAACTCGGCCGGCCGTCGGTCGATTCCTTCGGCATGAAGGACCATTTCAGCCCGGTCGGAAAACCCGCCCCGCCTCGGCCACGCAGGCCGGAGGCCTTCATCTCGTTGATGATCCAGTCGCGGCCCTTGTCGATGATCGCCTTGGTGCCGTCCCAGGCGCCGCGGCGGCGCGCGCCTTCGAGGCCCCAGTCCTGAAGGCCGTAGAGATTGCGGAAGATGCGGTCCTTGTCGTCAAGCATGAACTTCCTCGGATCAGCGATTGGACTGCATGTAGGCGAGACCGGCGGCGCATACGCCGAAGGTCAGCGTCCACAGCAGGCTTGTATCAAGCGACGCATCCAGCGCGTAGCGCTGCAGCAGGAAAATGAATGCACCGGCCGTCACGGCGTGCAGAGCGATATAGCGCCAATGCTTCATCGCAGCACCGTTCCCCGGCCTGGCCGATCCCCACGGGTGATCAAGCTTCATGTGGTTTCCTTCAGCGTGGTCGGTCCGCCGATGGGTGCCGAGAACTGACGGTCGTTCTGCGGCCCGGGCTTCGGAAGGTTGCCGGAGGCAAAGCCGTCCAGCACCTTGCCGAAGTTCTCCTTGGTCAGATCTTCGTAGGTGTCCTTCCAGATCAGCACCATCGGCGCGTTCACGCAGGCGCCAAGGCATTCGACTTCTTCCCAGCTGAAATTGCCATCCTTGGATAGATGAAAGGGTTCGTGATGAATGCGGCTCTGGCACACTTCAATGATGTCGGCGGCGCCGCGCAACCGGCACGGGGTAGTGCCGCAGACCTGGACGTGGGCCTTCTTGCCGACCGGCTGCAACTGGAACATCGTGTAGAACGTCGCGATCTCGAGCGCGCGGATGTAGGGCATCCCGAGCAAGTCGGCGACCGCGCGGATCGCGGCTTCGGAAACCCAACCGTCATGCTGCTCCTGGACCCGCCACAGGATCGGTATCACCGCCGATGCCTGGCGGCCTTCCGGATATTTGGCGATCTGCGCCTTCGCCCAAGCGAGGTTTTCCGCCGAGAACGTGAAGTTCGCGGGCTGCAGTTCCTTTGGTGCGAGGCGGCGGACGGCCATGTCTTTCGGTCTCTTCTTTCAGTCTCTCATTGCGCGTGACGCGCGGTGTTCGCGTTCAGGGCTTGAATTCGGCTTTGCCAGAATGCGCTTGCGGTGCCGAATACGTTATAACCGACGTGGGATGAAACCTTGATACGGTCGAGTATCGAAAGCTCGGTCACGGTTTCGAGGCGCTGGCTGCGCGGGTCATAGACGATCAGCTTGAGCGGCGTCTGTTCGAGGATGTAGCGCGACACGGTATGGTTGGGATCGTTGCCGTGCTCCTCGCACAACAAGACAATATCGCCTTGCAACAGCTGCGCGCCACCTTTGATGGCCTCGATCTCGACGCCTTCAACATCGAGCTTGATCAGGTATTTTCCGTTGGCCGAAATCTTGCCCTCGGCCAGCAGGTCGTCGAGCGCGATGACCGGCACGTCCTCGCCGCCGCTCTCCGCGTCGCCGGCGATGCTGAACGCCTCGTGCTTGGTACCGGACAGCCGCGCGGTGCCTTTGCTGGCGCCGATCGCGCACTTGATCACCTCAAAGCGGTTGCCGTTGATTTCGGCGTTGTTCTTGAGCTTGGCGAAATTCTGCGATGACGGCTCGATCGCAATCGCCTTGTGCGACCCGTAGGGTGCGCTGGAAACCAGCACCGACCAGTAACCGAAATTCGCGCCGCAATCGATAAAGGTGTAATCGACGCTGACGGAATCCCGGAACAGCAATTCCAGTTCATCTTCGTAGCAGAACGACCGGTTGAGCAATTTGCTCCAGTAGCCGTCGCCATAGGGGAAGGCGAACGTTGCATCGGGATTGAGTTTGATCGCGATGTCGCGCACGGGCAGCATCTTGCGGAGGAGATTGGCGCAACTGTTGTAACCGCGGTGCGAAAACGTCGATGACACCTTCGAGCCCGACGAAAAGGCGAACGCCGCCAGACGCTCCCACGCATTTGCGCCCTCGAGCACGCCGGTGGAGCGGTCAAACTGGATGGGCGGCGCCTGCGAGATCACCGGTCGACCTCACCGAACACGATGTCGAGCGAGCCGAGAATGGCCGACACGTCGGCCAGCAGATGACCCCTGCAGATGAAATCCATCGCCTGCAGATGCGCAAAACCGGGCGCGCGAATTTTGCATTTGTAAGGCTTGTTGCTGCCATCGGCGACCAGATAGACGCCGAACTCGCCCTTCGGCGCCTCGACCGCGACATAGACCTCGCCAGCCGGGACGTGGAAGCCCTCGGTGTAGAGTTTGAAATGGTGGATCAAAGCCTCCATCGACCGCTTCATCTCGCCCCGGCGCGGCGGGAAGATCTTGTGGTCCTCCACGGCTACAGGCCCCTGCCCGTCGGTTGCACGCAACTTGGCGATGCACTGTTTCATGATACGCACGGACTGGCGCATTTCCTCCATGCGGATGCAGTAGCGATCGTAGCAGTCGCCGTTCTTGCCGATCGGGATGTCGAAATCCATCTCGGCATAGCATTCGTAAGGCTGTGCCTTGCGCAAATCCCAGGCTGCCCCCGAGCCGCGCACCATCACGCCCGAAAAACCCCATTCCCAAGCCTGCTTCAACGAGACCACCCCGATGTCAACGTTGCGCTGCTTGAAGATACGGTTGCCGGTCAGCAATCTCTCGAGATCGGCGACCACCCCGAGGAACGGATCGCACCAGGCATCGATATCGTCGATCAGTTTCGGCGGCAGATCCTGGTGCACACCACCGACCCTGAAAAACGCCGCATGCATCCGCGAGCCGGATGCACGCTCGTAAAACACCATCAGTTTTTCGCGCTCTTCAAAACCCCACAGCGGCGGCGTCAGTGCGCCGACGTCCATCGCCTGCGTGGTGACATTCAGAAGATGCGACAGGATGCGGCCGATCTCGCAGTACAAAACCCGGATCAATTGCCCCCGGCGCGGCACGGTAATGCCGAGCAATTTTTCCGCGGCCAGACAGAACGCGTGCTCCTGGTTCATCGGCGCGACATAGTCGAGCCGGTCGAAATACGGGATCGCCTGCAAATAGGTCTTGTGTTCGATCAGCTTTTCGGTGCCGCGATGAAGCAACCCGATATGCGGATCGACCCGCGCGACCACTTCGCCGTCGAGTTCCAGTACCAGACGCAGCACGCCGTGGGCCGCCGGATGCTGCGGTCCGAAATTGATGGTGAAATTGCGGAGTGCAGCTTCGGTCATGATGCGGCGTCCGTTTGCGGGCGAATGGCAAATAGCGAATGGCGAACGGCGAACGGCATTACGACTTCGCCCCCGCCTTCTCGTCACCCGGCAGGACCGGATAGTCCGCGCCTTCCCAAGGCGAGAGGAAATCGAATTTGCGGAATTCCTGGTTGAGCCGAACGGGTTCGTAGACCACCCGCTTCTCCTGATCGTCGTAGCGCACCTCGACAAAGCCGGTGAGCGGAAAATCCTTGCGCAGCGGGTGTCCGTCGAAGCCGTAGTCGGTCAACAGGCGCCGCATGTCGGGATGGCCGATGAAGATTACGCCGTAGAGATCGTAGGCTTCGCGCTCGAACCAGTCGGCGCCCGGAAACACCTCGATGATCGACGGCACCTGGGTTGTCTCACCGGCTTCCGCGCGCAGACGGATGCGCGCGTTCAGCGTCGGCGACAGCAAGTGGTAGACCACGTCGAAGCGCTTCTCGCGGCCGGGATAATCCACCGCCGTCACATCGATCAGGCTGACGAAACGGCAGGAAGGATCGTCGCGCAGGAATTTGACGACATCGACGATCTTGTCGGCCTGCACACTCACCGTGAGCTGGTTGAACGCGATCGAATGACCGGTCGCAGCACCGGCGAGCGCGCTAACAATGGTCTGCCCCAGGGCGTCGAGCCTGCCGTCGTCCATTCCAAAAACCTTAGCGTTCGATGGTTCCGGTGCGCCGGATCTTCTTCTGCAGCAACATCACGCCGTAGAGCAGCGCTTCGGCCGTCGGCGGGCAGCCGGGCACGTAGATGTCGATCGGCACGATGCGGTCGCAACCACGCACCACAGAGTACGAATAATGATAGTAGCCGCCGCCATTGGCGCACGACCCCATCGAGATCACGTAGCGCGGCTCCGGCATCTGGTCGTAGACCTTGCGCAGTGCAGGCGCCATCTTGTTGGTCAGCGTTCCCGCGACGATCATGACGTCGGACTGCCGCGGGGAAGCGCGCGGCGCGAAGCCGAACCGCTCGGCGTCGTAGCGCGGCATCGACATCTGCATCATCTCGACCGCGCAGCAGGCCAGACCGAAGGTCATCCACATCAGCGACCCGGTGCGCGCCCAGATGATCAGGTCGTCGGCCGCGGCAACGAAAAAGCCCTTGTCGGACAGCTCGTGGTTGACCTCGAGAAAGTAAGGATCATTGGCGCCGACCGGCTGGCCGGTGCGGGGATCAAGAATGCCGGTCGCGGCCGGGGCGACCGCCGGTGCGAACCCTGGTGTTGCGGGAGCAGGACTCAATCCCATTCGAGCGCGCCTTTCTTCCATTCATAGGCAAAGCCGACGGTGAGCACGGCTAGGAAAACCAGCATCGACCAGAAGCCGGTCGCACCCAGTTTCCCGAACGCCACCGCCCAGGGGAACAGGAAGGCCACTTCAAGGTCGAAAATGATGAAGAGGATCGCCACCAGATAGAACCGGACGTCGAACTTCATCCGGGCGTCGTCGAAAGCGTTGAAATCCGCACTCATACGCCGAAAGTTTCTCTGGATCGGGCTGCTGGAAGGCAACCAGGAAAGGAGCGATCAACAGAACCAGACCGATCAGGCCCGCGACCCCGATAAACACCACGAGTGGAAGGTAGTTCTGCAAGATGCCGGTCATCGGCGCCGCCTTTTCCTGCGGTTTCGGACACCCGCAGATTCGTTACATTGGAATTATTCTGAGGCTTAGCGCAGCGCAACAAGCGGCGCAAGACAAGCTATTTTGACACCTCTGGCCGTCCCGCGCCTGAATTTGGACGGCGGAAATTCAGGTCAGTTCAAGTCTTTTGACCGCTCGGGAAACCAGCCCGGCCAGCGCCCGGCTGACCTGTCGCTTGTCCATGCCAACCGCCTCGGCCAGCCTGATCACGCTCATCGGCGGCCGCCGCCCGAGCGACGCACCGGTCTACGGAAGAAAGCCCGCCAGACGCTTGTAGCGCAGCAGCACTCCGCGCTTGAGCAAATTGGCGAGCACGATCAGCCCCGACGACATCATCCCCGTAGTCGGCGCCAGGCGGTTATCCTGGTCGGGGTCCGCCTGAGGCGGGACCACTCCGCTCGGTTTCTGGTTCATGCACTTCCGGTTCATGACCAAGCTTTGCCAATAAAACCTTCTGATACCGAGGTTTTTCAGATCATTGATATTGTCATCGATCGAACGTTCGCTTCACCAAGTCGTCTGGGTGGCAGGGTCCATTCGCTCCACCCCGCATCGAGTGCGGGGCCAGGCTTCACTGGAAAACGCTCCGATGCCCATGAAACCATTTTGCGGAACCCGCGAAACCCTCCTGAAACATGCGCGGGGTAATTCTGTCGTCAACAACGCGGCGGCAAAGACGCCAGGAGGCTCACATGAACCACTCCATTCACTCGGCAGATCGCTCGACGCACCTGAAGATTGTGGTTGTCGCTCTGGTGGCGGGCATTGCGGTGGCCGCCTTGGGCATATCCGCTCGCACCAATTCGGATTACACCCAAACCGCACACGTCATTAAAGCCGGCAAGCCGGTGGCCGTGACCAGTTCCGATACATCGGTCGTCCGCTAGTGAACGTGTCCATGAACTGATGGCCGAACGGCTGCGACAAAGACCACGACCCCTATTGGTCGGGAGACAGCAGCGCGTGGTCGTCAAGAAGCCTCTGAATACCTGGTACGTTTCAGCTTATATTCCGGACAAAGAAAAAACCGGATACTATTCCCGACGTTCGCAATCCTTCACGAGTGAGAGCGACGCCAAGAAATTCGCCGCGGCCCAGATTGCTGAGGGCATGGAAGTCAGCGCGGGAACCATAAATCCTGTTGTGCCAAAGCGAATTGTCGGGCCGTCACAAATCACGAGTTGGCTTTCAGAGAAAGCTACGTGACCCTCGACCACCGCGGCGCGGGTCTCCAGGATCTGCATCGGCGGCCTTCCGATTTAACCGATCATCTGCACATCTACGAAATGCCGATCAAAGAGTGACCGGAGTCGAAGCGCGGCAACGGCCGCAGCCGAAGCGCGAAACCAAGGGTTGGATAAATGCCTGATTCTATTCGCAAGAATGGCGCGAGAGACGGGACTCGAACCCGCGGCCTCCGCCGTGACAGGGCGGCGCTCTAACCAACTGAGCTACTCCCGCGGATTCCGTAATCTGGTCCGCACAGAAGTGAGGACTTAAAGGCGCGCCCCGTCTTAGTCAAGGTTGTTGCGAATCCCCTTGCCAGTCAGGCATTTTTGGGACGTCGATGCAAATTATAGGCTGTTTATGGGCAAAACAGCGTAGTCAGCCGCCCCCCGAATCATTTAAGGCCTGATACGTCTTAGTTTCCGAAGCCATCAACAACGAGGAGGGCCAAATATGGCGAAGAAAGCAGCGACCCCGACCACCGTAACGCTGAAGCATCTCGCGGCGGCCATCGCCGAAGAACAGGAGTTGTCCAAGAAGCAGGCTGAGGCCATTCTGAACGATCTGGTCGGCCGGATCACCAAGCACCTCAAGAAGGGCGAACGCATCCGCATCGTCGGTCTCGGCATCCTGCAGGTGCGCAAGCGCGCCGCCCGCATGGGCCGCAACCCCGCCACCGGCGAAGCCATCCACATCAAGGCCAGCAAGAAGGTTGCCTTCCGCGCGGCCAAGGAGCTCAAGGAAGCCGTCTGATCCGACGCACATCCATTTTTTGCGTCATTCCGGTGTGGTTTACGCGGCCCCCGGAATGACGCTAGATTGGTGGCCCGGCCGTCCTGTTGTCCGTTTCCTGGCGTGGTTTCGACTGTGACTTCGAACCTTGGGTTCACCCATACCGTGACCGAGCGCTTTCTGCGCTATGTGGTGATCGATACCCAGTCCGATCCGGCTTCCCCGACCTGTCCATCTACCGAGAAACAAAAAGATCTGGGCCGCCTGCTTGCCGGCGAACTTCAGAAGATGGGGGTCCGCGACGCCCATCTCGACGAACACGGCTACGTTTATGCGACCATCCCGGCCAATACGGACAAGCATGTTCCCGTCATTTGCTTCTGCTCGCATATGGACACTTCGCCCGACTGCACCGGCAAGGACGTCAAACCGCAAATCGTGAGAAATTATCGGGGCGACGACATCGTATTGCCGGGCGATCCGACGCAGATCATCCGGGTCGCGGATCATCCAGCGCTTCGGAATCAGATCGGCAGCGACATCGTCACGTCGGATGGCACCACGCTGCTCGGCGCCGACAACAAGGCCGGGCTTGCCGAGATCATGGATGCGACGGCTTTCCTGATCGATAACCCGCAGATCAAACATGGCGCGATCAAGATCCTGTTTACGCCCGACGAGGAGATCGGCCGCGGCGTCGACCAGGTCGATCTGAAGAAGCTCGGAGCCGATTTTGCCTATACCATTGATGGTGAAACCGCGGGCAATATCGAGGACGAAACGTTCTCGGCCGATGCCGCCACCATTACCATCGAAGGCGTCAGCACCCATCCCGGCTTTGCCAAAGGCAAAATGGAGCACGCCATCAAGATCGCCGCCGCCATCGTCGATCGCCTGCCGAAACAAACCTGTTCACCCGAAACCACCGAGGGCAGCCAAGGATTCCTGCATCCGATCGCGATCTCAGGCGCGCTGGAGCAAGCGACGCTCAAATTGATTGTGCGCGATTTCACCGATCAGGGATTGCAGGAGAAGGAAGCGCTGCTGGAAAGCATCATCAAAGAGGTGATGAAGGACTTTCCGCGGTCGACGTACCGGCTGGAGATCAAACAGCAGTACCGCAACATGAAGCAGGTGATCGACCGCTACCCTGCGATCATCGAGAATGCGATGGAGGCGATCCGGCGCGCCGGCCTCAAGCCGGTGAAAACCTCGATCCGCGGCGGCACCGACGGCTCGCGGCTGTCGTTCATGGGATTGCCCTGCCCCAACATTTTCGCCGGCGAGCACGCGTTCCACTCGCGGCTGGAATGGGTCAGCGTGCAGGACATGGAGAAAGCCACGCAGACCATCGTTCATCTCGCGATGATCTGGGAAGAGCGGGCTTGAGATCAGCGAGGCTTCACGAGGCCGAAGCCGTCACGATCCAGATCGATGCCGCGAGCGGAACCGTATTTCCTTTCGCGAAGGGCGCGAGGGCTTCGCGAATCGACTTTGCAGCGGCGGCGCGCAGATCCGACGGCTGCCCTTGGAGCGCGCGGCTTGCCGGGCCGATTTCGAGCGCGGATTCCACCGCAGCGTCAAGACCGCGCCCGACCGCGACATCAAGCGACAGGTTGCATGGCTCCATCGCTATGTCAGAGAAACCGGCCTCGCCGAGGATGCGGTGAACGCGCTGCTCGGCGGCAAATGAGAACGGACCGGGGTCTTCCGGCCCGAGCTGCGGAAGCTTCGGGACGTGTTTATAGGCCGCCTGAAGCGGCGCCAGCAGCCACGGGTTATCGCGCGGCTCGCGCCAGCAGGCGAATGTCAGCCGGCCCGACGGCCGCAGTGCTTTGCGCATATTGGCAAACGAAAGCGCCGGCTCGGCAAAAAACATCACGCCGAAGCGCGAGACCAGGAGATCGGAGCTTGCGGGGTCGAATGGATACACGGTCGCATCCGCGAGCACGAAGTCGACCGGCAAGCCAGCAGGCGCGACCTGCCGGGCGCGAGCCAGCATCGGGGCCGAGATGTCGACACCGAAAACGTGTCCGGCTGGGCCGACTTTTTGCGCCAGCGCGATTGTCGTCGCCCCGCAACCGCAACCCACATCGATGACCCGCTCGCCGGCTTTGGCCCGGGCTCGGTCAATCAATATGTCAGAGATCGGCGCAAGCAGAACGTCCTGATGCTGCTGGCGATCGGTCCAGTGCTGACCCCCCGGCCCGTTCCAGTATGCGATCTGGTCGGCATTCAGATCGTGGCCTGTCGGAGCTTCCATGTGCGCGGTCCCCAGATTATTTTTCTAAGTCATTCTTCGAATTCGTTTTTCGCCGATGAGAATATCCGATACGGTTGACGGATACGATCAAAAATCGACCGGCGCGCATGATGATTCGTTTCGCTCCAATCGCGCGACCGACGACCGCTCCGCGTTGACGACGGGATAAATATCCTGATTTCTATGGGATCGAGAGCAATTGTTGGCGGTTATCTCGCCATGCATCAACCAGGAACCTGGAAAGGTCGCACCATGACAACGCGCCGTACGATGGTTTTTTCACTGACGGTCGGGACGCTGCTCGCCACCGGATTGCCCGCTCTGGCGAAATCGCACCACGTCATATTCGATACCGACAATGATGGCACGGTAGACTTGGCGGAAGCGCAGAAGGCGGGGTCCGCAGCGTTCGACAAGTTGGAACGCGACCATGACGGGACGCTGGACAAGCACGAATTGACCCGACGACTGTCAGCAGCGGAACTCGCCGCCGCCGACCCCGATCATGACGGAACGCTGTCGAAGGAAGAATACCTTGCCGTCGTCGCGCAGCGTTTCAAAGCGGCCGACCGGGACAATGACGGGACGCTGGATGCCAAGGAATTGAATAGCAGGGCTGGCCAGGCTCTTTTGCGGCTTCTGAAGTAACGGCAGGTGACATTGCGCAAGCGAAATCGCGGCGCAACTGATATCGCGAATGACACGCTGCGGTTGACGCTGCGTCGAATGGTAGGCGGCGAGAGATTCGAACTCCCGACCCTCTCGGTGTAAACGAGATGCTCTAACCAGCTGAGCTAGCCGCCCTCGCCTTCTGTTTAGCGCCGCAGAGCCTTCCGGCGCAAGCCGCCCTAAGACCGCTCATGCCTCATAAAAAAGCGGCGTCCCGATCGGGACGCCGCTTTTGTCATGATATCAGCAGGTTCAGTGCGCCGTCAGTCCGCCCGCCGCTTCGTCCGTGGCATCCGGCTTGACCGGTACCTTGGTGTCCTCTTCCCAGACAATCGGCACCGGCGGCCGTACCAGGGCCTTGGTGATCACGTCATCGAGGCGCGCGACCGGAATGATGTCCATGCCGCCCTTGATCGCATCGGAAATCTCCGTGAGATCCTTGGCGTTGTCCTCGGGGATCAGCACCGTCTTGATGCCGCCGCGCGCGGCGGCGAGCAGCTTCTCCTTCAAGCCGCCGATCGGCAGCACCCGACCGCGCAACGTGATCTCGCCGGTCATGGCGACATCGTGCCGGACCGGAATGCCGGTCATGATCGAAACAATCGCAGTCGCCATCGCAACACCGGCTGACGGTCCATCCTTCGGGGTCGCCCCCTCGGGCACGTGGACGTGGATGTCGCGCCGGTCGAACAACGGCGGCTCGATCCCGAAGCCGACTGCACGCGAGCGGACATAGGATGCCGCCGCCGAAATCAACTCCTTCATCACATCGCGCAGATTGCCGGTAACCGTCATCTTGCCCTTGCCGGGCATCATGACGCCTTCGATGGTGAGCAGCTCGCCACCGACATCGGTCCACGCCAGACCGGTGACAATGCCGACCTGAGGCTCGCTCTCGATCTCGCCATAGCGGTACTTCGGCACCCCGAGAAACTCCTCGAGCGACTTCTCGGTCACCTTCACCGACTTCTTCTTGGAGATCATCAGTTCCTTCACCGCCTTGCGGGCGAGTGTCGAAAGCTCACGCTCCAGATTACGCACGCCCGCTTCGCGGGTATAGCGCCGGATCATCAGCAGCAATGCGTCGTCGTCGATCGACCATTCCTTGGAATCCAGGCCGTGCTTGGCGATCGCGTTCGGGATCAGATGCTTGCGGGCGATCTCAACCTTTTCGTTCTCGGTGTAGCCGGCGATCCGGATGATCTCCATGCGGTCCATCAGCGGTCCGGGAATATTCAGCGTATTCGCGGTCGTGATGAACATCACATTGGAGAGGTCGTAATCGACCTCCAGATAGTGATCGTTGAAGGTCGAATTCTGCTCGGGGTCGAGGACCTCAAGCAAAGCCGATGACGGATCGCCGCGGAAGTCGGCGCCCATCTTGTCGATCTCGTCGAGCAGGAACAGCGGATTCGAAGTCTTCGCCTTCCGCATCGACTGGATGATCTTGCCGGGCATCGAGCCGATATAGGTGCGGCGGTGACCGCGGATTTCAGCTTCGTCACGCACGCCGCCGAGCGACACGCGCACGAATTCGCGCCCCGTCGCCTTCGCGATCGACTTGCCGAGCGAGGTCTTGCCGACGCCGGGAGGGCCGACCAGGCACAGGATCGGTCCGGTCAGCTTGTTGGCGCGCGACTGTACCGCGAGATACTCGACGATGCGGTCCTTGACCTTCTCCAGTCCGTAGTGATCGTTGTCGAGCGTGGTCTGGGCTGCGACCAGATCCTTCTTGACCTTGGACTTCTTGTTCCACGGTATCGACAACAGCCAGTCGAGGTAGTTGCGCACGACGGTCGCCTCGGCGGACATCGGCGACATCTGACGCAGCTTCTTCAGCTCATGCTGCGCCTTCTCCCGCGCTTCCTTGGAGAGCTTGGTCTTGGCAATCTTCTCCTCGAGGTCGGCGAGTTCGTCGCGGCCCTCGTCGTCGCCGAGCTCCTTCTGGATCGCCTTCATCTGCTCGTTGAGATAATATTCGCGCTGGGTCTTCTCCATCTGGCGCTTGACGCGCGAGCGGATCCGCTTCTCGACCTGCAGCACCGAGATTTCGCTCTCCATCAATCCGAGCACCTTCTCAAGGCGCGCGGTGACCGACAGCGTCTCCAGGATCGCCTGGCGGTCGGCGATCTTGACGGCGAGATGCGAAGCCACGGTGTCGCCGAGCTTGGCGAAATCCGTGATCGCCTGAACCACGCCGACGACTTCGGCGGAGATCTTCTTGTTCAGCTTCACATAGCTCTCGAAGTCGGAAACGACTGAGCGCGCCAAGGCTTCCGCCTCGACGGAGGCAGCGTCCGTGTCGGCGAGCGCGATTGCGGTGGCTTCGTAATATTCGGTCCGATCGGTGTACTTCTGCACGCGTGCGCGCTCGAGCCCTTCCACCAGCACCTTCACGGTGCCGTCAGGCAATTTGAGCAGCTGCAATACGCTGGCGAGCGTGCCGGTCTCATAGATCGAGTCCGGGTTCGGATCATCGTCCGATGCGTTCTTCTGCGTCGCCAGCATGATCAAGGCGTCATTCTTCATGACCTCCTCAAGCGCGCGGATCGATTTCTCGCGGCCGACGAACAGCGGCACGATCATGTGCGGGAAGACGACGATGTCGCGAAGCGGCAGCACCGGATAAGAATGGCTTTCGCCGGGAACGATAGATGGCCGGGGTTTCGGAGTGGTCATGGCCTATTCCTTTTGTTGTGCCCCCTTGCCCGCGGCCCGCGATTTTGCGCAACCGCCACAAGGTGCCGAGATGTTCCGGGACCGCATAGCCGCGTCTTCAGCCTGCCTCTCCGGATCCTTGTTACAGCGAATCTTATGCCAAATTTTCATCGCCGATAGCATTAGGTGGCTATCGACCATGGGGGTGTCAAGTCGCTGGAAAACGCCCGCCGATTGGGGCCAAACGCCGGCCAATGCCTGCACAAACGCGACCGCCGAAGGGCTCGGCAGCCGTCGCTTGGATACTCAATTCGCCCGCGGCGACCGCGATCAGGCGCTGGCACTGCTTTCGACGGCGCGGTCGGAACGATCCGCATAAATGTAGAGCGGGCGAGCGGTCCCCTCGACCACCTCGCGCGAGATCACGACCTCTTCGACACCCTCCAGGCCCGGCAAGTCGAACATGGTTTCAAGCAGGATGCTCTCGAGAATCGAACGCAGTCCGCGCGCGCCGGTCTTGCGCTCGATCGCCTTGCGGGCGACCGCGCCAAGCGCCTCATCGGCGAACGTCAGCTCGATGTTCTCCATCTCGAACAGCCGCTGATATTGCTTGACCAGCGCGTTCTTCGGGTCCGTCAAAATCTTCTTGAGCGAGGCCTCGTCGAGATCCTCAAGGGTGGCGACCACCGGCAGGCGTCCCACGAATTCGGGGATCAGGCCGTATTTCAGCAGATCCTCGGGCTCGACATGACGGAAGATTTCACCGGTGCGGCGATCTTCCGGCGCCAACACCTGCGCGGCAAAACCGATCGAGGTCGAACGTCCGCGTGCCGAGATGATCTTTTCCAGGCCAGAGAACGCGCCACCGCAAATGAAGAGAATATTCGTGGTGTCGACCTGCAGGAACTCCTGCTGCGGATGCTTGCGGCCGCCTTGCGGAGGAACCGAGGCAACCGTGCCTTCCATGATCTTGAGAAGCGCCTGCTGCACGCCCTCGCCCGACACATCCCGGGTGATCGACGGGTTGTCGGATTTGCGGCTGATCTTGTCGATCTCGTCGATATAGACGATGCCGCGCTGCGCGCGCTCGACATTGTAGTCGGCCGACTGCAGCAGCTTCAGAATGATATTCTCGACGTCCTCGCCGACGTAGCCGGCTTCGGTCAGCGTGGTCGCATCCGCCATCGTGAACGGCACATCGAGAATCCGCGCCAGCGTCTGCGCCAGCAGCGTCTTGCCCGAGCCGGTCGGACCGATCAGCAGGATGTTCGACTTCGCAAGCTCGACGTCGTTATGCTTGGTCTGGTGGTTGAGCCGCTTGTAGTGATTGTGGACGGCAACCGACAGCACCTTCTTGGCATGGCTCTGGCCGATGACGTAGTCGTCGAGAACCTTGCAGATTTCCTTCGGGGTCGGAATGCCGTCGCGCGACTTCACCAGCGAGGATTTGTTCTCCTCGCGAATGATATCCATGCACAGCTCAACGCATTCGTCGCAGATGAATACGGTGGGCCCCGCAATCAACTTGCGGACTTCATGCTGGCTCTTGCCGCAGAACGAGCAATAAAGCGTGTTCTTGGAGTCGCTCGTGCCGACTTTACTCATTCTCGTCTCCGTCCGCCGTTCGATCCCGTCCGCTCGATCGTCCCGTTCCGGCATTTGCCGGTCCAGAGTCTAGATAGAGCAAAATCCGTACCAAAAAAGCCCCTAAGCTCCAGATGCCCCAAATCGAGGCTAACTCGAATCCCCCGCGATCATAACCGATCCGGCGTAGCCAACCATGCTGACACCCGACTATCAAGAATTCCCTAATCGGCTGCGCCTCGGATACCCGTGACAATACCGTGATTTGCGCCGCGGATGCGAGCAAGAGATGCCGAAATCGGCCGGGCGTTGCGGGATTGCCACGCTGCCAGACCGGCACGAAAGCGGAACTTTCCGTCCTTACGAGGGCTTCAAAGTGGCGCCCGCGGCCTGAATCGCCGGTGGCGACGGCCCGTTACCGCCAATCCAGCGCTCGCCCGCCGCTTACCTTAAGGGGTCTTCGCGGTCGGGTCTTCCGACCGCTTGTCGATCACCTTGTCCACAATACCGAAGTCGCGGGCCATCTCGGCGGTAAGGAACTTGTCGCGCTCCAGCGCATCCTCGATCGCCTTGAAGGTCTGGCCGGTGTGCTTGACGTAGATTTCGTTGAGCCTCTTCTTGAGATTCAGGATTTCCTGCGCATGCAGCATGATATCGGTGGCCTGACCCTGAAAGCCGCCGGACGGCTGGTGCACCATGATGCGCGAATTCGGCAGCGAGAAGCGCATGTCCTTGT
Organism: uncultured Pseudomonadota bacterium; assembly: GCA_963727225.1. Classification (GTDB taxonomy): domain Bacteria; phylum Pseudomonadota; class Alphaproteobacteria; order Rhizobiales; family Xanthobacteraceae; genus Bradyrhizobium. The sequence goes on from CAVSFN010000021.1 coordinate 678,862, forward strand.
GGCCGGCCGCGAGCAGCAGCGAGCCCATCGACGCCGCCTGTCCGGTGCAAAGCGTCGACACCGGCGGGCGGATGAATTGCATCGTGTCGTAGATCGCAAGGCCCGACGTCACTACGCCACCCGGCGAATTGATGTACATCGAGATTTCCTTCTTCGGATTCTCGGCTTCGAGGAACAGAAGCTGCGCGACCACCAGCGTCGACATGCCATCCTCGACCGGTCCGGTCAGAAAGATAATGCGCTCTTTCAGCAGGCGCGAGAAAATGTCGTACGCGCGTTCGCCGCGGTTGGTCTGCTCGACCACCATCGGCACGAGTTGCATGTAGGTTTCCACCGGATCGCGCATTTATCACCCAAGGGTTAGTAGACAGGTTGGCGGAAGCGAACATCCGTCGGCAAGGGCGTGAGCCCACGAATTTGCCGGGCACAGACGAACGTCCCGTGATGCAGGACTAAAGGACAGGCTCACAGATATGGGCCAATTCCCCGGTGACAAGACCGGAGCAATTTCGAGCTTTCAGCGCAGTTGAAACCAATTCGTGAAGCACCGCCTAGCGACCGATATCGCCGTCAGACGCCTTTCACGGCATATCCTTAACGCAGCCAAGCCGTCGTACCGATCATCGGCATCGAACGACACCCTCAGGCGGCGGTCTTCTCCGCATCGTCGTCCTTGTAGAGGTCCTCGCGCGAGACCTTCTTTTCGGTCACGTTGGCGAGTTCGAGGATGAAATCGACAACCTTGTCCTCATAAATCGGCGCACGAAGCTGGGCCAGCGCATTGGCATTGTTGCGATAGTAGTCCCAGACCTCTTTCTCGCGCCCCGGCATCTGGCGCGCACGCTCGATCAGCGCGCGGCTGACCTCGTCGTCGGTGACCGTGATCTTGTTCTTCTCGCCGATCTCGGACAGCACCAAACCGAGCCGGACCCGGCGATCGGCGATCTTGCGGTATTCCTCGCGGGCGGCCTCTTCGGTGGTATTTTCATCGGCGAAAGTCTTGCCGCCGGACTCCATTTCGGCCTTGATCGAATTCCACATCAGCTTGAATTCCTCGTCGACCAGCGACGGCGGCGCCTCGAAGCGATGGGTTTCGTCGAGACGGTCAAGCAAGACACGCTTGACCTTCTGGCGCGTGGCGCCGGCAAACTCCGCCGACAGCCGCTCGCGCGCGGCTTCCTTCAGCTTGTCGAGCAATTCCAGACCCAGCGTCTTGGCAAACTCGTCGTCGATCGTGGTGTCCAGCGGCGCCTCGATCACGCTGGCAGTGGTCTCGAACTCGGCGGCCTGGCCGGCCAGCTTCTCGCTGCCATAGTTCTGCGGGAAGGAGACCTTCAGGGTGCGGGTTTCGCCCGCCGCGATGCCGAGCAATTGTTCCTCAAAGCCGGGAATGAAGGTTCCAGAGCCAAGCAGAACCTGGATGTTTTCACCGGTGCCCCCATCAAACGGTGTCCCGTCGATGCTGCCCTTGAAGGAGATCGTGACCCGGTCCCCGGTTTCGGCCTTCGCGCCCTCACCCTTCGCGGCGAAAGTACGATTCTGCTCCGCGATTCGCTTGATGGCCTCGTCGACATCGGCGTCGGTCACATCGGCGATTGGCTTCTCAACCGTGAAGCTCTTGAAATCGGCGAGTTGGATCGCCGGCACGACTTCGATCGAAACCGTATAATTGAGATCGGATTTGCCCGTGAGAATGTCCTCAACGGCTTTTTCCTCCGTCGGCATGGTGACTTTGGGTTCGGTCGCCAGGCGAAAGCCGCGCTCGGTGAAGATTTGCGAATTGGTGTCGCGGATGGTCTGCTCCACGGTCTCGGCCATCACCGAGCGGCCATATACCTTCTTGAGATGGCTCACCGGCACCTTGCCTGGACGAAAACCGTTGAGACGGACCTTGTCCTTGAGGTCCACCAGACGAGCGTCTGCCTTGGCATCGAGATCCGATGCCGGAACGCTGATCTGGAATTCATGCTTCAATCCGTCGGCGACGGTTTCCTTCACCTGCATGGCGTCAATCTTCTTCCCGCTTGGTCCGGCCGAAACGCCGGGACATTGTCAATCTGGTCGACGCAGGGGCTTAGAACCTGCCTCGGGGGGTTCGGCAAGACCACATGGCGCGTCGTCGTCGAGGTCCCAAACCGCTGCGTAAATTGCTGGACGGCAAGCCGCGCTTCATCCGGCCCCTGGGGACCGATTAGCTTCACCGAAGCGAGCCGCCTGAACGTGCCGTGGTAGCCGAGTGGAAGCGCCAGATCAACCATCTGGGCGCCGCGCGCCTGACAAGATTTCCAAGCCCGGCCCGGAGCTTCTGGCGTGAAGTGTGGTCGTCGATGCCGACCGGAACAGACAGGCTGATCAAGAGGGCCGGCATCGAAGGCTGCCATGACCCAATAAATCGCCTAAAAATGAAGAATATCAGCGACTGAAATTCTCACTTCTCTGGCTGCCCTTGCCCTAAAGCCGCCACGGAACCAACGGCGAGGTCGACAATTGAGCTGCCGCGAGCCATCGGCCTCAAGCCTTCTTTCCTGCTCACAATCCCAGGAAGTCAAACATGCGAATAGTTCGGTCATCCGTCCTTGCACTCATGCTGTCCGCAGCTTCAGCGGCCATGCTGGCTGGCGCAGCCCAAGCTCAGGTTTCCGTCGAAATTCGCGTGAATCTCGCCCCGCCGCCGCTGCCATACTATGAGCAGCCGGTTATTCCGGCGGAGGGATACATCTGGGTTCCGGGCTTTTGGGCCTGGGATGAGACGCAAGGTGATTATTATTGGGTGCCGGGGACGTGGGTCGAACCGCCACAACCCGAGCTACTCTGGACGCCAGCCTATTGGGGTTGGGTAGACGGGCGATATCTCTTCCATCCCGGTTACTGGGGACGCGAAGTCGGATTCTACGGCGGAATCGATTACGGTTTCGGTTACACCGGAGAAGGCTATCTGGGCGGCCGCTGGGATAACGGCCACTTCTTCTACAACCGCTCGGTCAACAACGTCGAAAACGTGCACATTACCAACGTCTATAATCAGACGGTGGTGGTGAATAACAGAATCAACAATGTCAGCTTCAATGGCGGCAACGGGGGTGCCGCGGCAAGGCCCACGCCACAGCAGGAGGCGATCGCCCGAGAGCGTCACGTAGAGGCGACGCCGGTGCAGCGGCAGCACATCGAGGCAGCGAGCAAGGATCGCGCACTCTTCTCCAGGCAAAATCACGGCGAGCCGGCGGTGGCAGCAACCCCGCGCCCCGGGGTTTTCCAGGGGGCGGGCATATCGCACGGATCGCACGCCCCCGTCGCCGCCAGGCCCAATGGCGAGCCGAACGGCGCGGAGAGGCCTGGAGCGGCTGTGAACAGGCCTATGGCGGGTGAGAAACCAGTTCCCGTCGAGCCGCCACGGGAGGCCCAGCCACGGCCAGATGAGAGAGGGGCTCCAGCGGTCGGAGAACAGCGAAGGCCCGCCCAAGAGCCGCCGAGAGCCGAAGAGCCGCGCAGGCCGGCGCAAGAGCCACCCCGGGTGGAAGAGCCGCGCAGATCGGAACCGCCCAGGGTGGAAGAGCCCCGCGCCCCGGTTCAAGCGCCGCGGGTTGAAGAACAGCGCAGGCCAGTTCAGGAGCCGCCGCGAGCGAACGAGATGAGACCGGCGGCGCCGAGGATGCCCGAAAGACCTGCCGCGGCTCCCGCCAAACCGCACGCGGAAGAAAAGAAGCGGGAGTGACACGCGCGCGTTCGAATTCGCGCGATGGCAAGATTGGCGCTCAACGGGTGTGCTTGGCGCTTCCGGCCAACCATCGCAGCGATGAGGACGTCGCCGCTTCGACAAAGCCTTTCCGTTCCGATTGAATCGGAACGGAACCAAGTGCGGGACAAGCTTTCGCCTGGGAACGCTCTCAAGATGGTGCGGGCGGAGGGACTCGAACCCCCACAACTTTCGTCACTGGAACCTAAATCCAGCGCGTCTACCAATTCCGCCACGCCCGCTGATAGCACCTTTTCCGGCCGCGATGCCCAAGCATGATTTGCCGAAAAGTGCGAACCGGCTTTCGGGCGGCCAATCATGCTCCAAACTAATGGAATCGATCACGTTTATGATTTGGCTGCCTCATCCAAATCATAAACGTGATCGTTGCGGCGGGCTTATAACATGGCACGCCGATCCGCAGCAAAACAATAGCCACAATTCCATCTCGGGCGAACCTGCGGCAACTGGACATGGCGAGCGGAAAATGGTCCGCATCGATCATGGCCGATCCAATTTTCCCGCTGACCAGACGCGAACTCGTGGCCGGATTGGGCTCTGCTGCGGTCCTCGGTCCGGCGATCGCCCTCGCAAAGGGACGCCCGTCGCTGATGCTGCAGGCCAAAGCTGACGCCGTTGCCTTGCGTCCGGGAGTGCCGGATACGCCGATATGGTCGCTGGGCGGATCAACATCGGACCCCGGTTTGCGTTTCAAGCGCGGCGACGCGATTGAAGCCACGCTGGCGAACCAACTGCCGGTGCCGGCCGCGCTCAACTGGCGCGGCATCGACGGCGTCCCGGCTGCCGAACCGCTGGTCGCAACGACGCCCCTGGCGCCTGGGGCCATTGAAACCTTCGCGATTCCGCTACGCCATGCCGGCACGTTCCTGTGCGACCTGCGGCTGCTCGGTGACGGTCAGGCACGGCCGTCTTCGGCGCGGGCGCTGATCGTCGCGGAGAGCGAGGCCGTTACCGTCGACCGCGACGAGGTGTTTCTGATCGAGGACTGGATGATACGCGCCGACGGAACCGCGATCGCGCCCGGCCTCGATCCAAAGGAAGCGACGCCGGTTTACACCATCAACGGGCGCACGATGCTGGATATTCCCGTCCGTACCCATGAGCGCTTGCGGCTTCGCTTTATCAATGGGTTTCAGCGCCATGTTATTGCTGTGAAATTGGAGGATCAGGATGTTCGCGTCATGGCGCTCGACGGCCAGCCTGCGGAGCCCTTCCCGGCACGCAGCGGCGCGCTGGTACTGGCGCCGGGAGCCCGAATTGACGCTTTCATCGATGCAACAAAACCTCCGGGCTCGACCTCGCTCATTCTCCTGCACAACGGCAAGGAGGCCCGCCCTATCGCCCGACTGGTCGCCTCAAAGGAGCCTCCCATCCGCAACGCACCGCTTGCTGTTGCACCGCCGCTGCCATCGAACGGCTTGCCGACCGAACTGGACCTCAAGAACGCCACGAGGATCGATTTGACGCTCGGTGGAGCGCAGACCGAATGGGTGGCACCCGCTGCCTTCACGGCCTCAGCTCGGCCCGTGTTCCGGGTCAAAGCGGGCCGCACCGTGGTGCTTGCCCTCGCAAACCGGGCTGATATCGCGACTGTCTTCCACCTGCATGGGCATCATTTCAGGTTGCTGGACCGGCTTGACGATGGCTGGAAGCCATTTTGGCTGGATACACTGGCAATCGAGGCCGGGCAGACGCAGCGCATCGCATTCTCGGCTGGATATGTCGGACGCTGGCTGATGGAGTCGACGGCAGCGGACTGGGCGGCGCCACGTCTCGTGCGATGGTACAGTGTCGAGTGAGGAAACAAAAATGAGCAAAACAACTCCAATTATTCGCGGTGTCAAAGCCCGTGCGGTGGTCGCCCCGATCTCGCGGCCGGTGAAAAACGCCTTTGGCGTCATCGAGGCCGCCCCGCTGGTGTTGATCGATGTCGCGACGGATCAAGGTGTTACCGGACACTCCTACATCTTCGCCTACACCAAGCTGACGCTCGCGCCACTGGTGCATCTGATCGAAGAGATCGGCCGCGATTTGACCGGAAAGGTAATCGCGCCGTTTGACCTGATGGCTGTCATGGACGCGAAATTCAGATTGCTCGGCTGGCAAGGCCTGGTCGGCATGGCGGTGTCGGGTCTCGACATGGCGTTCTGGGACGCGCTTGGACAGGCGGCGGGTCAGCCATTGGCGACGTTGCTGGGCGGATCGCCCCGTCCGATCCGGGCCTACGACAGTTACGGCGCGGTCGATCCGGTCGCCGACGAGAAGGATCTGCGGCGCTCGCTCGATCAGGGCTTTCGCGGCATCAAGATCAAAGGCGGCGCCGGCGATCTTAACAACGACGAACGGGTGGTCAAAGCGGTGCGCGATTTGATTGGTCCTGATGTGGCGCTGATGCTGGATTTCAACCAGTCGCTCGATCCGACCGAGGCCAGCCGCCGCATTGCCCGGCTCGCGGTTTACGATCTGCACTGGATCGAGGAGCCTGTGGCCGCTGAAAATCTCGAGGGCCATGCAAAGGTACGCGAGACATCGCCGATATCGATCCAGTCCGGGGAGAATTGGTGGTTTCCGCGCGGCTTTGCCGAAGCCATCAGCGCAGCCGCCAGCGACTTCATCATGCCCGACCTGATGAAGGTCGGCGGCGTCACCGGCTGGCTCCGCGTCGCGGCCCAAGCGGAGGCCGCTTCAATTCCGATGTCCAGCCACCTGTTCGCCGAAGCCAGCGCTCACGTGCTCGCCGTCACCCCGACAGCACACTGGGCCGAATATCTCGATATCGCGCGCGCGATCGTTGCCGAACCGGTGCAAATCGTTGATGGCACGATCACGGCCCGCGGGCACGGCCTCGGGCTGTCCTGGAACGAGGCTGCGGTCGCGAAATACCTCGTCTAAGGCGTTTGCCGCTGAGCAGCGACGTCTCAGTAGTCGATGCCGAACTCGTCATAGAGGCGCCGGAACACCGCTGGCAGCACCTCCGGCAAATCTTCCGCGATCAGGCCGGGGCCGGCCTCGCGCGCGGCCTCGCCATGCATCCAGACCCCGATACTGGCGGCCTCGAAAGCCGACACGCCCTGCGCCAGCAGGCCTGCGATCATTCCGGCCAGCACGTCGCCGGCGCCGGCGGTCGCGAGCCAGGGCGGCGCATTGGCCGCGATGGTTGCGCGTCCGTCCGGCGACGCCACCACCGTATCCGGCCCCTTGAGCAGGACGATAGCGCCTGAGCGTTCGGCCGCTGCCCGCACCCGCTCAAGTTTCGAGCGATTTGGATTCTTGTTGCTTATATCGCTGAACAGCCGCGGAAATTCTCCCTCATGCGGCGTGAGAACCACCTGCGGATCGGAAATTGCCTTGATCGACTGAAACAGATGATCTGGAGCATCGGCAAAGCTGGTCAGTGCATCTGCGTCCAGCACCAGGTTTCGTTTGGCCGATAGCGCGGTGAGGACAAAATCCCGCGTCCGTGCACCAACCCCCGCGCCGGGTCCGATTACGCAGGTGTGGAGGCGCTTGTCCGTCAACAGTTCGGCAAACTCGATCACCGTATCGGTCGCACGGACCATGACGGCGGTGAGCGCGGCGGCATTGACCGCAAGCGCATCCCTGGGCGAGGCCAGGGTGACCAGCCCGGCCCCGGCCCGCAAGGCGCCGCGTGCCGACAGCCGCGCCGCGCCGGTCGCCGCGAGATCGCCTGAGACGATAACGGCATGGCCGCGGGCATATTTGTGACCGCCGACCTGCGGCACCGGAAATAACTTTTTCCAGGACGGTGGAATGTTTTCGAAGGTCCGCGGCTGAATTTCTTCGAGCACGGCGGCGTCGATACCGATATCGGCAACGCGTACCCGGCCGCAATGAATCCGGCCCGGCAATAACAGATGAGCCGGCTTGCGCCGGAAGAAGGTGACGGTTTCGGTGGCGCGAACCGCGACGCCCATGACGGCGCCGGTGGTGCCGTTAACGCCGCTCGGCAGGTCGACACTGAGAACGGGCGCACCGTTGGCGTTGACTGCCTCGATCATGCCGAGCGGATCGCCCTTCACGGGCCGGTTGAGGCCGGCGCCGAACAGCGCATCGATGATCAGCGCGGGCCGGCCGATCGCTTGGGGATTGAACGGCAGCACAGGAAATTTCCATCCTCGCGCGGCGGAGGCCGCATCGCCCTGCAGGCTGTCCCGCTCGCACAGCAGGATGACCGAGACCTCGCGGCCACGTGCCGCCAGTTCGGCCGCCGCCACGAAGCCGTCGCCGCCATTGTTGCCGCGCCCGGCGATCACCAGGATTGGCCCCTCCTCCACGAGGTCCATCGCCGCCTCGGCTACGGCCTGGCCTGCGCTCAGCATCAGCGCGAAGCCTGGAGTACCCGCAGCAATGGCAAGCCGATCGGCGCGCTCCATCTCGGCGGTGGTCAGAACTTCCATGCCAAATTCCCGATGCAAGCGCCTTATCCTGAGGCAGTTCCTAGTATCCGCATTGTCCAACCCAATGCCGAATGCATACCGATTGACCTGTTTGCCTATTTATTGAGCTGTCGGTATGGTCGGCTCTTCTCGCCTAACCCCGAGGATGCCTGCTAAAAGTTTGATAGCATTTAAAAAACAGCCTCTTCAACAACTTGGCATAGACCCTGCTTTTGAGGAAGCCGGCTCTGGAACGTCCTGCTCGCCTGCGATGAACTCCGGCATTGAAGAAGTGTATCTGGTGCTCACCGGCACCGGGGCAGCTTCGCGAGGATGATCCAAGGCAAAAGATCGAACAACCTGCGCATCGCGCGCAATGTGCAACAAGTCTGCAGTCTGAAATATGAAACTGCCCGGGAGGCGTTCAGTGAAAAAAATAGAAGCCATCATCAAGCCGTTCAAGCTCGACGAGGTGAAAGAAGCGCTTCAGGAAGTCGGATTGCAAGGCATCACGGTCACCGAAGCCAAGGGCTTCGGACGGCAGAAGGGTCACGCCGAGCTCTATCGCGGTGCGGAGTACATCGTGGATTTTCTACCCAAGGTCAAAATCGAGATCGTGATCTCCGACGACCTGGTCGAGAAGGCGATCGACGCCATACGACGCGCGGCCCAGACCGGCCGCATCGGCGACGGCAAGATTTTCGTGTCCAATGTCGAGGAAGCCATTCGCATCCGAACTGGGGAATCCGGGCTGGACGCCATCTGAATTGAGCCTGCCGGCACTCTGATATTGTATTGAGCAGCCCCCAATTGTATTGAGCATGACCACGGTCGCCGGCTGCGGCCAGATCACGATGACCTGTAAGCCATAAGGGGTATTCATGAAGACCGCCAAAGACGTCCTGAAATCCATCAAGGACAACGACGTGAAATACGTCGATCTGCGTTTCACCGATCCGCGCGGCAAGTGGCAGCATGTGACCTTCGATATCGGCATGATCGACGAAGACATTTTCGCTGAGGGCACGATGTTCGACGGCTCCTCGATTGCCGGCTGGAAGGCGATCAATGAATCCGACATGTGCCTGATGCCCGATCCGGTCACCGCGACGATCGACCCGTTCTTCGCTGAAACCACCATGGTCATCACCTGCGATGTGCTGGAGCCGACCACCGGCGAGCCGTACAATCGTGACCCGCGTGGCATGGCCAAAAAGGCCGAAGCCATGGTCAAGTCGATGGGCGTCGGCGATACGGTTTTCTTCGGCCCCGAGGCGGAATTCTTCGTGTTTGACGACGTCCGCTATCAAACCACGCCCTACAATACCGGTTTCAAGCTGGATTCGTCGGAACTGCCGATCAATTCGGACACCGAATATGAGGGCGGCAACCTCGGCCACCGCATCCGCACCAAAGCGGGCTACTTTCCCGTTCCGCCGCAGGATTCAGCGCAGGACATGCGCTCGGAAATGCTCGGCGCGATGGCCAAGATGGGCGTCAAGGTCGAGAAGCATCACCACGAAGTCGCATCCGCCCAGCACGAACTCGGCATGAAGTTCGACACCCTGACGCTGATGGCCGACCAGATGCAGATCTACAAATACTGCATTCATCAGGTCGCGCACATCTACGGCAAGACCGCCACCTTCATGCCGAAGCCGGTTTATGGCGACAACGGCTCGGGCATGCACTGCCACCAGTCGATCTGGAAGGACGGCAAGCCGGTATTCGCCGGCAACAAATACGCCGACCTCTCGGAGACCTGCCTCTCCTACATCGCCGGCATCATCAAGCATGCCAAGGCGATCAATGCCTTCACCAACCCATCGACCAACTCCTACAAGCGTCTGGTCCCGGGCTATGAAGCGCCCGTGCTGCTCGCCTATTCCGCGCGCAACCGTTCCGCCTCCTGCCGCATTCCCTATACCGCGAACCCGAAAGCCAAGCGCGTCGAGGTTCGTTTCCCCGATCCGATGGCCAACCCGTATCTGGGCTTTGCCGCGATGCTGATGGCGGGCCTCGACGGCATCAAGAACAAGCTCGACCCCGGACCGGCGATGGACAAGGACCTCTACGACTTGCCGAAGGAAGAACTCAAGGCGATCCCGACGGTGTGCGGTTCGCTTCGCGAGGCACTCGAGAATCTCGACAAGGATCGCGCGTTCCTCAAGAACGGCGGCGTATTCGACGACGACTTCATCGATAGCTATATCGAGCTGAAGATGACCGAGGTCGCACGCTTCGAGATGACCCCGCATCCGGTCGAATTCGAAATGTACTACTCGTTGTGATTTTGGTTCGCGGGTCTTTAGCCCCGCGAACCTCATGAACACAAAAGGCGCCCTGACAGGGGCGCCTTTTATTTTGCGGCGGCGTTCCTGCAAGACTGAAAGCGAGCACAGCGGCTTGAGATATCCGGATTCAGCGGCGCTTGCCCGCCAATAGCGCTTCGCCGAACGCCTCGAACAACGCCCGATTGACGGGATTGTGCTGTGGATCGTACTCGGCGTGCCACTGGACGCCGAGTGCGAAGCCCGGCGCGTCGGCAATCCGGATCGCCTCGATGGTGCCGTCCTCGGCCACGCCTTCGACGACGACCCGCCTGCCCGGTTCGAGAATGGCCTGACCGTGAAGCGAGTTGACGCGGATCGTTTCGCGCCCGAGCAGCCGGGCAAAGGCGCCGCCGGGAAGCAGATTGACGTCATGGCGGTCGGCGAAGACGACCGTGGGGTCCGGATGGATCTCGCCGGTCTCCAGCCGCGGCATCCGATGATTGATGCGCCCGGGCAATTCGCGGATTTCGGGGTGCAGCGATCCGCCGAAGGCGACGTTCATCTCCTGCAAGCCGCGGCAGATGCCGAACAGCGGTACGCCGCGGGCGACACAGGCCTCCGATAAAGCCAGCGCCATGTCGTCACGATGCAGATCGTAAGGTTCGTGCCGGGCATGCGGTTCGGTGCGAAAGTGCGTCGGATGCACATTGGCGCGGGCGCCGGTCAGCATCACACCGTCAACCGCATCCAGCAACGCGCCGATATCCGTGATGTCAGGGGACGCGGCAAACATCAGTGGCAATGCACCCGCGACCTCGGAGACCGCGCGAAGGTTTCGTTCTCCGACTATCTGGGTCGCAAATCGATCTTCGATGCGATAGGCACTCCCGATCACACCGACCACCGGCCTCCTCATCGCCTGGTTTCCAATCTCGTGCCGTAAATACCGGCCAGATCATGCCCCGCGAGCGGTGCCTGATCAACATGTTGCTCCGCGTGGTGGCGTTGCTATTTTCGCGTGGAGGCCCACGGATCGATGGACTCGCTGGCCCGCCGACCGAGCCGCCCGATACCAGCCGATCGTCGAACAACGCGCCCATCTTCGCTTGATCCGGAACGGGTTTGCCGAAAGACTGTTGTCAGAACTGACGGGAGGGGAATCAGCGTGGCACTTTCGACTGACGATGGTCCGAAAGCTCGCAACGATCTGGCTTGGGCAATTTCCGTCGGCGGCATCGGAACCGTGCTGTTTGCAGCGCTGTTGCTGTTCGCCTGGTATTTCGCCGCGACGCTCTTTCTGATCTTTGCCGGAATGCTGCTCGGTGTCGCGCTCAACGCCATGACTGAGTTGGTCGGTCGCGTCATCAGGCTGGCCCATGCGCTGCGGCTGACGATCGTTTGTCTGGTGCTCGCGAGCCTGCTGTCGGGCGTGATCTTCCTCGGTGGCACCACCATCGCGCAACAGGCCACCGTGCTGAGCAATACGATCAAATCGCAGTTGGTCAGCGTCAAGGCCTTCCTTGAGAAGAACGGGATCGACACCAGCTATTTCGATCTCGGCAATCCCAACGCATCAGCGGATTCGTCGGTCCCGGCAACGCCCGGTGCAGCGACACATAATCTTCCAAGCGCCGGCACGATCGCCTCCAGCGGTGGCGCGATCGTAAGCGAGACCCTGAAACTTGTGCTCGGCGCAGTCAGCGCGGTCGGAAATTTCTTTATCGTGTTGTTTCTCGGACTGACTTTCGCAGCGCAGCCGAGCGTCTATCGAAAGGGTCTGTTGTTCATCGTTCCCGCGCGGTTCCGCGCGCGCGCCACGGTCATCGTCGATCGCATCGGCGAAACACTGGAGCGCTGGCTGATCGCGCAGATCGTCACCATGGCCGTCGTGTTCCTGGTCACCTGGATCGGCCTGGCAATGATCGGCGTCCAGAGTTCCTTCATCCTGGGCATTCAATCCGGACTGCTCACCTTCATTCCGACGGTCGGCCCGCTGCTCGCCGGATTGATCGTGGTGCTTGCCAGCCTCGCATCCGGCTGGGTCGCCGCGGCCAGCGCATTCGTGCTTTTCCTGGGCATTCACGCGCTGGAGAGTTACATTCTCACGCCAATCCTCCAGCGCCAGGCGCTGGACATTCCCCCGGCTACCTTGTTCGCGTTCCAGATCCTGCTCGGGGTGGTGTTCGGCATCTGGGGTTTGGCGCTGGCCTTGCCGGTGATGGCGATCGTGAAAGTCATGATCGATTATTTCAAGGCCGATGAAACGTCACCCGATACAGTGACCGCTTGAGACGATGCGATACCTAAGGTCGTTCAACCCGCCGAGGTCAGCACCGTCTGGGTGTGCTCGACTTCGGGCGGCGAGGCGAAATACTGCCCGACCAGCGCGCGCCACGCCGCGAAATCGTCCGATCCCCGGAAATCGACGGTGTGGTTTTCCAGCGTCTCCCATTTTGCCATCAACCGGTAGCGCGACGGCCTTTCGATCGACTTGTGCAGTTCAAAACCTTTGCCGCCCTTGGCGCGCAGGAACAGCGGGCGGGCCTTGGCGACCGCGGCTTCAAAGTCCTTCTCGGTGCCCGGCTTGACGTCAATTAACGCGATTTCGGTGATCATCTGGGTTGCTGCCCTTTCGTGAGAATGGACGTCTCTAACCCAGCCGATCGCATTATTGAAGCGCCATCGAACCGTCGAACGAAAAAAGGCGCAGCGCGGCGCCGGATCGCTCCAATTCCCTGACAGCTACTTAGTTCAGAAGCAAAGCTGCGCCGGCGATCATCAGCGTGCAGCCTGCGAACATGACGATGGGCCAGTGGTTTCGCGGCCGATGATAGCGGCCCTGCGCCCGCCGTTCCGAAATCAGCGCCGTCTCATATTCATCCGACGTCGAAAACATGCAGGCAAAACCACCCCGCGCTGAGGCTGCTGCGTCTTCGAGCGAGATCAAGGCGGCGTTGTCATGGTGGATCGTATCCATAAGCATGATGATATGGATCGAATGGTAAACAGGGGGTTACCGCGCCCTTTCGGATTTACGCGAGACGGGGAATGCCCGGCCGCTGCTGCGGTTGACGCGCGGAGCCCGCGGTCTTTCGCCGCCAGTTTTCCAGCGACAATGGCAGTTCCTCGGCCGCCTCGACGCGATTACGGCCGCTGCGCTTGGCCTGATAAAGCGCGGTGTCGGCCGAGGCCAGCAACACCTCGAGTTCGGTGCCCGCCGGCCCGCCAGCCACGCCGATGCTGACGGTGGTATCGACGGGGCCCTCTTCGACCACAATTCCGGAATCCGCAAAGGCTTCGCGCACGCGTTCGGCTGCGATCACCCCTTCCTCCAGCGAACAGGGCAGCAATGCCGCGAACTCCTCGCCGCCGATTCGGCCCGAGAGGTCGCTGATACGCAGCGTGTTGACCACGACGGTGGCGAACAGCTTGAGGATTTCGTCGCCCGCCGGATGGCCGAACCGATCGTTGATCGACTTGAAATGGTCGATATCGAAGATCAGCACCGTCACCGGACGGCCGGCATTCGCTTCGCGCTCGATCACCCGCGACGTCGCCTCGGCAAAGCCGCGGCGATTGAACATGCCGGTTAGCGGATCCATCGAGGCCGCGGTCCTGTGCGCCGTCACCGTCCGCTCCGACACCAGCATGAAGATGACGAACACGGTGCCGACCGCATAAAGCACAAGCTCAACCGAGAACACCGTCACCCAAATGCTGCCGGAGAACATTTTGTCATGCGGGTCTAACAGGTCGCCGAGCAGGATCGGCAACATCAGCACCAAACCGTGCAGCAACGGCACGATGATCGTCGGCCAGCGCTTTTGCAATGTTCTGCGACGCTCCGACCACAATTCGGTGGCCGTCAGTGCCGCATAAATCGCTACAATACCGGCGCCCACGGTCATGCGCATCGCCGACGCCTCGGGCGCGACCGTCATCACAGCGGCGATCCAGGCTATCGCCCCGAGAACCAGGCCCGGCAAGTTCGGCTTGCGGCCGTGAAACACACGCGATGCGTTCCATACCATGCCGCAGGCCACGAAACCGACGGCACTCAACGCCAGCGACAGCATCTCGCCAAGCCTGTCGCCGCCGAGCGTCCAGAGCGCAACCGAGGCCGCGCCGAGCAGATAGGCTGTTCCCCACCATTTCAACGCAGCGATGTTCTCCCGCCTACCGAAAAACAGCAGCATGGTTCCCAGCATCGCCGCAACCATAGTGGCGACGAAATAAAGCGTAGAGACATCGAGCGACATGGATCACCGGGCGAAGTTGTGATGCAAAGTAACCGGCACACCTGAAAACCAGATGCGCGCCGTTACCACCGTGCATGCTACGATCGCCGCGTTGGCAATCCGTTTGCGTCTGCCCCAAAGTTTTCGTGAAAAATATCGACAACTCGTCGGTATTTGATCCAATAAAAAAGGCGCTCGAAAGCGCCCTTTTCCAGCTGATGTATTCGCAGCTAATCTTACTGAAACGATTAACGCTTCGAGAACTGAAACGACTTGCGCGCCTTGGCACGGCCGTACTTCTTGCGTTCGACCACGCGCGAGTCGCGGGTGAGGAAGCCCCCTTTTTTCAGGACGCCGCGCAGATCCGGTTCGAAATAGGTCAGGGCCTTGGAGATGCCGTGACGCACGGCCCCGGCCTGACCCGACAGACCGCCGCCCGCCACGGTGCAGATCACGTCATACTGGCCGGCACGGGCAGCTGCGACCAATGGCTGCTGGATCATCATCCGCAACACCGGACGCGCGAAGTAGACTTCGACTTCACGGGTGTTGACGGTGACCTTGCCGGCGCCTGGCTTGATCCAGACGCGGGCAACCGCGTCCTTGCGCTTGCCGGTAGCATAGGCGCGGCCGAGCTTGTCGACCTTCTTGACGTATTTCGGCGCCTCCGGAGCCGCCGGCTTCAGCGACGACAACTGATCGAGCGACTGCATGGTGTCGGACATCTTATGCGGCCCTCATGTTCTTGCGATTCATTGATGCGACGTCGACTGTCTCGGGTTGCTGGGCTTCGTGCGGATGTTCGGGGCCGGGATAGACCCGCAGATTGCCGAGCTGCACGCGGCCAAGCGGACCACGCGGAATCATCCGCTCGATCGCCTTCTCAACCACCCGCTCGGGAAACCGGCCTTCGAGGATCGACTTTGCAGTGCGCTCCTTGATGCCGCCGATGAACCCGGTGTGATTGTAATAGACCTTGTTGTCGCGCTTGCGCCCGGTCAACACGATGTGGGCAGCGTTGATGATGATGACGTGGTCACCGCAATCGACATGAGGCGTATAGGTCGGGAGGTGTTTGCCGCGCAACCGCATCGCGACCAGCGAGGCGAGCCGGCCGACCACCAGACCCTTGGCGTCGATCAAGACCCACTTCTTCGTCACCTCGGCTGGCTTTGCCGAAAAGGTTTTCATGTGAGGAAATCCGTGAAAGGGGACGTCGGGCGCGATCGCGCCGAACTGCGGGGTTTCTAGATAACGGCACGGCCGGCGTCAATATCAGATGTGGAATATTAATCTTTTAAAAACAATGACTTATAAATATGGTTCTATGTTACCGTAAAAAACACTAAGCATTTGGAATGGAATAGGTTGCGGTCACATGGGCGATCGGATCCGGCGACGTCCCCGACAACAGGCTGACCTCGCCGACCGCAAGCCGCTTGCCCAGTTTCAAAAGCCTCGCTGCCGCAAGGACGTCCTGGCCGGGCTGGCCCTTGCGCAGAAAATTGATGTTGAGATTTGTCGTCACCGCAAGGCCAATCGGGCCAATCGCCGACAGCAGCACTACATACATGGCGAAGTCAGCCAGCGCCATCAGCGTCGGTCCGGAGACCGTCCCGCCCGGACGAAGCATTTGGTCGCTGTAGCGCTGACGGAGCAGGCACGAAGCCCCGTCGGCGCTTTCGATGGAGATGTCGCCACCGCGGAAGATCTGGGGATATTCGACATCGAGAAACTTCTCCAGTTCGGCCGCGCTCATTTTCGCAATTGCCATGTCGCTCCGCCTGTTCTCGGTCCAAAGTTCTCTTGCCAGAACTTGCCAAGGTAATAAAGAGAACTTACGAGCCACCACACTGGCGGTCGGTGCCGTCAGGATGGTGAGCCTGCGAAGGTGGATATTTCGATGACCAGCCAAACCGCGCGTGCCGCCAAACCGCCATCGCCGAACCTGCTGCACGAGATGCAGGGCAGTATCGCCGTGCTCACGCTCAATCGGCCTTCGGCCCGCAACAGCCTGTCGGAAGGGCTGATCGCCGAGCTGCATGCGGCGCTCGAGGATATCAGCGACGACGCAAGCGTACGCGCGGTGGTGATCGCAGCCACCGGTTCGGCCTTTTCGGCCGGCCACGACATGAAAGAACTGACTGCGCGCCGCAGCGATGCCGATGGCGGGCGCGCCTATTTCGCCGAGATCATGAATGCCTGCAGCGCGATGATGCAGGCCATTGTGCAATTGCCCAAACCGGTCGTGGCCGCGGTCCAGGGTGTCGCCACTGCCGCCGGATGCCAGTTGGTGGCAAGCTGCGATCTCGCGGTGGCGTCGGAGGCGGCGACCTTCGCCACGCCCGGCGTCGATATCGGGCTGTTTTGTTCGACGCCGATGGTGGCGCTGTCGCGCAATATCCCGCGCAAGCAGGCGATGGAAATGCTGCTGACCGGCGAGCCGGTTTCGGCGACCACGGCCCGCGACATTGGCCTCGTCAACCGCGTCGTTACCGCAGGCAGCGAACGGGATGCCGCGATCGCGCTGGCGCAAAAGGTCGCGCTCAAATCCGCCTATACCATCAAGCTTGGCAAGGCCGCGTTCTACCGGCAGGCCGAAATGAATCTTGCGGACGCCTATCGCTACGCGGCGGGAGTGATGGCCGAAAACATGATGGCCTGCGACGCCGAGGAAGGCATCGGCGCCTTCATCGAGAAGCGTGATCCTAAGTGGCAAGACCGGTAACGTAGCTCGACCTCGTCCTGAGGAGCGGCTTCTTCAGCCGCGTCTCGAAGGATGAGGAATGTACATCTCATGGTTCGAGACGGCGCACCGGACAGCGCAATTGCGCTGCCGGGAGAGCGCCTCCTCAGCATGAGGACCGCAGGATTATTTTGAAATGAATCACGATGCCTACCCCGACCAATACATCCGGGAAATTCTCAACAGCGTGAAATCCATCGCAATGGTCGGGGCGTCGCCTGTCAATGTCCGGCCGAGTTACTTTGCTTTCAAATATCTCGCCCAGCGCGGCTACGACATGATTCCGGTCAATCCCGGTCACGTCGGCAAGAGCCTGCTCGGCAAACCTTTCGTCGCGTCGCTGCGAGATATCGACCATCCCATCGACATGGTCGATATTTTCCGGAATTCGAGCCACATCATGCCGGTGGTCGATGAGGCACTGCTGCTGACACCGTTGCCGAAAATAATCTGGATGCAGCTGGGCGCACGCGATGACGCGGCCGCCGCGAAGGCGGAAGCCGCCGGCCTGAAGGTCGTCATGAACCGCTGCCCGAAGATCGAATACGGTCGGCTGTCCTCGGAGATTTCGTGGATGGGCGTCAATTCGCGCACGCTGAGCTCGAAGCGCGCACCGATGCCGACCCAGGGCATGCGGCTTTCATTGAACCGGATGAGCCTCGGCGGCGGCGAGACCACCGCGTCGGATCGGGTTGCGAAAAACAAGAACGACCTCGCATGACGCAAATGCGAAACGATTGTTTCACGAACGCGACAAAGCGAAGCACGACCGTTCCCAATAACGGCTGACGCATCGCGCCGCCTTGACTGCGGACGCCGCTGCGATCAGCATAGCCACGCGATTTTCAGTTCAAGCAAAACAGGACGCAGAGAATGACCGATCGTCTTCCGGGGTTTGCCACCCTTGCCGTGCATGCCGGCGCGCAACCCGATCCTACCACCGGCGCGCGGGCGACACCGATCTATCAAACCACGTCATTCGTCTTCAACGACGCCGATCATGCCGCGTCGCTGTTCGGGCTGCAGGCGTTCGGAAACATCTACACCCGGATCGGGAACCCGACCCAGGCGGTGCTCGAAGAGCGCGTCGCCGCCCTTGAAGGCGGCACCGCCGCGCTCGCGGTGGCGTCGGGACACGCCGCGCAGGTGGTCGTGCTGCAGCAATTGCTGCGACCCGGCGACGAGTTCATCGCAGCGCGAAAACTCTACGGCGGTTCGATCAACCAGTTCACGCACGCCTTCAAGAGTTTTGGCTGGAACGTTGTGTGGGGCGACCCCGATGATATCAGCAGCTTCGAACGCGCGGTGACGCCACACACCAAGGCGATCTTCATCGAGTTCGATCGCCAATCCCTCCGGCTCCATTACCGATATCGAGGCGATCGCCGCCGTTGCGCGCAAGGCCGGGGTGCCCTTGATCGTCGACAACACCCTTGCCAGCCCCTATCTGATTCGCCCGATTGATCACGGCGCCGATATCGTGGTGCATTCCCTGACCAAGTTTCTCGGCGGCCACGGCAACTCGCTAGGCGGCATCATTGTCGATGCCGGCACCTTCGACTGGTCGAAGGACAACAAATATCCGATGCTGAGCGAGCCGCGCCCGGAATATCACGGCATCAAGATTCAAGAGACCTTCGGCAATTTCGCTTTTGCAATCGCCTGCCGCGTGCTCGGCCTGCGTGACCTCGGCCCGGCGATCTCGCCGTTCAACGCCTTCCTGATTCTCACCGGCATCGAAACGCTGCCGTTGCGCATGCAGAAGCACTGCGATAACGCCAAGGCGGTCGCGGAATTCCTCTTCGGCCATCCTGCGGTCGCCGCGGTGAACTACGCCGGCCTGTCCAGCGACAAATACAACAACCTTGCACGCAAATATGCGCCAAAGGGCGCCGGCGCGGTGTTCACCTTCAGCCTCAAGGGCGGCTACGACGCCGGTGTCAATCTGGTGTCGAAGCTGAAACTGTTCTCACATCTTGCCAATGTCGGCGACACCCGCTCGCTGGTGATTCATCCGGCATCGACGACACATAGTCAGCTCGACGATGCCGCGAAGACCAAGGCCGGCGCCGGCCCCGACGTGGTGCGGTTGTCGATCGGCATTGAAGACAAGGAAGATCTGATCGCCGACCTGGAGCAGGCGCTAACCGCGTAGCCCCTCATTAACGGTCAATCCGGCATAATGTGGCATTGATTACCTTCGATGATTCGGAGCGGAACCATGCTGCGCTGGACCATGCCATTTCTGACCGGGTTTTTCGCCGTCGGATCGGCTGTGGCGGCTGACCTGCCGGACTCGCGTTACCCTTCCGGCCCGGGCGTCTACTATAAATCTCCGCCGGTCCATGGCCGCAGGGTCTATGTCGAGGAGGAGCGGGATCTGCTTTTCACGCCGACGGACGGGTCCATACCCTACATACCGCCATTGATCCGCGCGCCGCTGCTTCCGGGCTCTGCGACGTTGCCAGGCTATTACGGCTTGGCCAATTCCTATGATTACCCGGGGCCCTATTATGGTGGTCCCGAGATCAGCTATTGGAACCGCCTGCCCTACGCCTGCGGCGTTTACGGCTATTGTTGAGGTCTTCAACGTAAGCCCCGCAAACGGGCGCTTCCGCACACGCGAAGAAAACCAGTATCACTCACATCAACCGGGCTGGCCGGCCGGCAGAGCCAATTTCTGCCGCTCCGTCTCCGGCCGCGGCGCTGCCAGCCGCTCGGCCTGAAGAACCGCTAGCGTCAAGACGGCAATGGCAACGGCCTGATGAGCCAATGCCAGATCAATCGGCACCTGGTTCAGCAATGTGAGGATACCCAATATCGCCTGCAGCGCGATCGTCGCCGCCAGCCACCGCGCTCCGTTGACCGCGGCAACCCCGGCCCGCGAGCGAACCGCGTCGATCAGATGCAGGACCGCCAGCGCAAACAGCGCATAGGCGGTCATGCGGTGCTCGAATTGCACGGTGAGCGCGTTGTCGAACAGATTGCGCCACCACGGTTTCTCGAAGAACAATCGCGCCGTGGACGGAACAAACCCGCCATCGATATCCGGCCAGGTGTTGTAGACCTTGCCCGCGCGCAAGCCCGCGACCAGCGCGCCGAGATAAAGCTGCACGAAGGTCAATGCCAGCAAAACCACACTGGTGATCTTCAGCCGCGCGGATGCGGCGACCGGCGGACGATCCGCCAATCGACGCAACGTCCAGACGATGCCTGCGAAAATGAACAGCGCGAGCACCAGATGGGTGGCAAGACGATAGTGCGAAACTTCCACCCGCTGCGAGAGCCCGGAAGCCACCATCCACCAGCCTACCGCGCCCTGCAGCGCGCCGAGGCCAAAGATCATCCAGAGCCGCCGTCTGATGTCGGCATTCAATGCCCCGCGCCACAGGAACCAGAGAAACGGCAGCAGATAGGCAAGCCCGATCACGCGCCCGAGCAGCCGGTGGCTCCATTCCCACCAGAAAATCGTCTTGAACTCGCCGAGACTCATGCCGGCATTGAGTTCGCGATATTGCGGAATGGTCTTGTAGCCGTCGAATGCCTGCGTCCACTGCTCCTGATTGAGCGGCGGCAGCGTGCCGGTGACCGGTTTCCACTCGACAATCGAAAGCCCGGATTCGGTGAGACGCGTGGCGCCACCGACCAGCACCATGGTCGCGATCAGCGCAGCGATGCAAAGCAGCCACCAGCGGACGGCGCTGAGATGTGGTGCCTGTTGTGCTGAAATACCGGTCATCAAAGCTGCGCTTGAATGAATTTGCGCGCCCCTTATAGTCCGCCCCTCCCCGCGCGCAAGGCGCCTCCCGAAGCGAGCCGTGCATTTCCGCCATGACCATACGCACCCGCAAATTCCTTGGAACCATCGCTTTGCTGCTGCTGGTCGTGGTGTGGTCGTTGATGGGCATGACCGTGGCGCAGACACCCTGGCTGGCGAATTCCGGGCTGCGGCAGGCGATTTTCTATGTTGTGGCCGGCATCGGCTGGGTGCTGCCAGCGATGCCGATCATCAGCTGGATGGCGCGGCCTGACGCCTAGGGTCGCGCGCATGCTTCGCGGAGGGAAATGCGATGCCGGAAAGCATCACGCGCATGACGCGCAGCGAACGCTGCCGACCGTCCCAGGCGATGCGCGGAAGCGCGTGCAGGCTGGTTCGGCCTTCGGCTTCGACGACGCCGGGGATCGTCGATACCGCGCTGGCAAGACCGGCCTCCGCAGCCATCGCGGCATGTTGCGCGCGCCACGATGCGCGATCGCCGAACGGATAGGCGAAATGCCTGACATCGCGGCGAAACGCGGCCTCGGCGACCGCCCTTCCCATCGTCATTTCGCGCAGCGCGGCCACGTCCTTCAGCGTCGACAGCATCGGATAGTTCACCGTCGCACTTCCGATCGTCACCAGTGGATCGGCCGCAAGCTTCGCCAGTTCGGTCCAGTCCATCGATGCCTCACGCGACAACGCCGCGAGGTCGACGGAGTATCGTTTGCAGAGATCATTGATCGCGGACGAAAGCTCGGCTGGCGGAAGCGAGCGCATCCAATTCCCGAGGAAATCGTAGAGCTGATACTTCTCGGAAGTACTTTCGATATCGAAGCGCCGCTCCTGGCGACCCATCACAAGACTGACGCGTTTCTCTCGCGCGATCACTTCTTCAAGCCCGAGCCACCATGCCTCTCCGAGGCCGTCTGGAAACGCCGTCGGCAGATAAACGGTGAACGGCACGCGATGCTCTGCGAGCAGCGGATAGGCTGATGTAATCAAGTCCCGGTAGCCGCCATCGAACGTCAGGCAGGCAAACCGTCTCGGCGAGGCGAGCGTGACCGCCCTGCGGCAAACCTCATCCATCGAAACGATATCCAATTTCCAGCGCTTCAACGCCCGGATCGTTCGATCGAGAAATTCGGGGGTGATCTCGCGCGATCTGAGTGGCTGAAAGCGCGCGGTGCGCCGCGGACGCACGCGCTCAAACCGCAGAATAACGCCGGCGCCGCCGGTCGCTCTTGTCCTCAGCCAGGCAAGACCGCTGAAATAGGCGAGTTCCAGTCGCAGACTTGTCAATCTGTCATCGGATGGCAACGTCTCGCCTCTCAGCGCAGATTGCGCATACTTGTTTGCGGTAGAATACGCGCAAGTCAATCGTCACCGGCGTCTTCCAGCAGCAGCGAGTGAAACAGCTCCGGTGTGGCGTTTTGCTCCCTCAACGCCGGCATTGTCATTACTCTTTGTTGACATTTCTTTGCAAAGGTCGGCAAAAGCCGAAAAATGTAGATATTTCCCCCACGCAGGTTTCGCAAAGACCATGGCTGCCGCGATCGAAAACCGAACTGCGGAAGCTCAAGCGTGGTCCAAGGCAAGCCGCGTCGCCGGCGTCGACATCCTTCATGATCTCAGCCAGGCGGAAACGATCTGGCGTGGCCTCGAAAGTCCGCGGCAGTTCTCCACGCCGTATCAGCGGTTCGACTTCCTCAGCCCCTGGCAACGTCGGGTCGGGGAGCGCCAGAATCTGCTGCCCCTCATCGTTATCGCGTATGATACTGAACGTCGGCCACTGTTGCTGCTTCCGCTGGTGCTCAGGCATGAGCGCGGCGTTCGCACTGCTAGTTTCATGGGCGGCAAACACGCCACCTTCAACATGGCGCTCTGGGACAGGGATTTTGCCGCGAGCATCACCACTGCCGATCTCGACACGCTGCTATCGGCCCTACGCTCGAGATCCGTGGCCGACGTCCTGGCGCTGACCCAACAGCCCCTGCGCTGGCGGGAATCTGCGAACCCGATGGCACTGCTGCCGAACCAGGCCTCGGCCAACGACTGCCCACTGATGACGATGGTGCCCGGCGCTCCGCCGGTGGCACGGATCAGCCGTTCGTTTCGCGGCCGGCTCAAAGGCAAGGAACGCAAGCTGCAAGCGCTTCCGGGATACCGCTATTACGCGGCCTCCGCCGACACGGAGATTCAGCGGCTGCTCGATGCTTTCTTCCGCCTCAAGCCGCTGCGGATGGCGGAGCAGAAACTTCCCAACGTGTTCGCGGAACCCGGCGTGGAAGACTTTATCCGGAGCGCCTGCATGACACCGCTGGCAGACGGCGGTCACGCGATCGACATTCACGCCCTGGAATGCGACGACGAGGTCATCGCGATCTACGCCGGTGTTGCCGACGGATACCGGTTTTCGATGATGTTCAATACCTACACCATGTCCGGCAATTCACGTCACAGTCCCGGACTGGTGCTGATGCGCAACATTATCGATCACTATGCCGAGCGCGGCTATCATACGCTCGACCTCGGGGTCGGATCGGACGACTACAAGAAGCTGTTCTGCAAGGGCGACGAGCCGATCTTCGATTGTTTCATTCCGCTCAGCCTGCGTGGCCGGATCACGGCGGCCGCCATGTCAGGCATCAACCGGGCCAAGCATTTGGTGAAACATACGCCGGCGCTGTTTCAGATGGCGCAGAAGCTGCGAAGCGTGCTTCGCTGAAGGCGCGCTATGTCGCCCTCAGGCGGCCACCACCCGCGGACCAGGCTCGACGGCGTCGGAGGGTTGCGATGGCTTGCTCAGCATCGTCACGCTGCTAAAGCCCACCGCCTTGAGCTGGTCACACATCAGGGTGCGGGCATCCGCGGTCATCGACGGATCCGGCACCACCACCGCGCAGGCCTGCCGCGTCAGCAATTCCGCCGGCAGATCGGAAGCGGTGCCCGCATCCAGCACCACGTGATCATAGACCCGCAGCAATGCATCGACTGCAAGCGTGAGCCGCGGCGATTGCAGCAATGCGGGGTCCGAGCCCGGGCGTCCGGCGCTCACGAGATGAACCCGCGACAGCCGATCCTTGGTGATGACCTGGGAAAACGAAACTTCACCCTGCATCAATTCCGCCAGGCCCGGTGCGGCCGGATCGACCGATACCGCCGCGATCGTCGGCGACGACGCCGACAGATCGACCACGACGACCTTCGCATCGCGCACGATCAGACGCGCAAGCGTCAACGCCGTCAGCGTGATGCTCTCGTTCGAGGCGGTGCCGAGAATTGTGATTTTGCGCGCCGCTTCGCCCGCGCTGCGCAAATTATTGGCGAGCCGCTCGATTTCGGTGAACTCGGCCGGAACGTCCTCCATTCGGGCTTCGCGGAAGACCGGAGCGGGATCAGGATTGGGATTGGGATTGGGATTGGGAGCGTAAGCTGGATCGGCGGGTGCAATCGTGGCAGGTGCGGGCGCGCGGACCGGCGCCAGCTCCCGCTGATGCGGGGCCCCGAACGCAACCGGTGCCCGAGGCGCCGTCATGCGCAGCAATTCGCCGGTGACGATCGCGCCGGCGCTGAGCATCAGGGTCGCCAATGTCGCGATCAGCACGATCGGCAGCTTCTTGGGATAGGCCGGGGTGTTGGAAACGATGGCGCGGGAAATGATCCGGCCATCCGCCGGCGCCGCATCGATATTCTCGCGGGTGTTCGCTTCTCGGTATTTCGCCAGATAGGATTCCAGAAGGTCGCGCTGCGCCTTGGCTTCCCGCTCCAGTGCCCGAAGCTGGACATCCTGGCCGTTGGTCGAGGTCGCCTGCTTCTTCAACTGTTCGAGGCTTGCGCTCAGGCCTTCGACCCTGCCGCCGGCGATGCGCGCATCATTGTCCAGCGAGCGCGAGATCTTGCTCGCCTCTTCGCGCAGCTGGCGGTCGAGGTCCGCCAGTTGCGCTTTCAGCTCCTTGATACGCGGATGGCCGTCGAGCAAGGTCGACGACTGCTCGGCGAGCTGCGCGCGCAGCGTGACGCGCTGTTCGGCGAGCCGGCGGATCAACTCGGAATTGAAAATCTCGGAAGATTCGATCGGCTGGCCGCTCTGAAGCATTTCACGGATCAACCGCGCTTTCGACTCGGCGTCGGACTTGAGCGCCCGCGCGTTGTTCAATTGCGTGTTCAGTTCGCCCATCTGCTGATTGGAGAGCGTGGTGTTGTTGGTGCCGACAAACAGGCTTGATTTCGAGCGAAAGTCCTCGACACGGGATTCGTCGTCCGCAACTTTCCTGCGCAGATTGTCGATTTCCCCCGACAGCCATTGGCTGGCAGACTTGGCCTGCTCCTGCCGCGCGTCCTGCTGCAGCACCAGATAGCTCTCGGCGATCGAGTTGGCGACACGCGCCGCCAGATCAGGGTCGATCGACTGGAATTCGATGACGACAACGCGCGATTTATCGACCGCATAGGCGGTGAACCGGTCGAAATAGGCATCCAGCACGCGCTCTTCCGGGGTCAACGAGAACGGATCGCGGCCGATACCGAACAATGCCAATAGCGATTTCACGGGCAAAAAGCCCCGCAGGACCGGATCGAATTCCGGCCGCTCGGCAAGCTTGTTCTTCCTGATGACTTCACGTGCAAGATCGCGCGACAGCAACAACTGGACCTGACTCGTGACGGCTTCGGCATCGAGCGCGGTACGCTCCTCGTTGCGCTCGCCGTTCGGCCGCAAGAAGACGTTCTCGCGTCCATCGATCAGGATGCGCGCCTCGGACTTGTATCGCGGCGTGACCAGGTTGACCGCGGCAATCGACAGGGCGGCGGCAACCAGCGTCGGAACGATGATCCAGTTCTTGTGGCGCAGGAGCGCCTGCCCCAGCCCACGCAAATCCAGGTCGCCGGATTCGAATGCGGCAGCCGGCTTATCGGAAACGGGTTTAGCGGAAACAGATTTGCGGGCGGCCGACGCGGCGGGTCTTGCGATGGCCCTCTGAACCAACGTCTTGTATTTGCCGGCACGCCAGAACGCTAAACGCATCGCACACTCCCGCAGACGCCACGACCCCACCTGGACTTGGTCGATTACACTCCATTAAGGTTGCCGCTCGGTTAATCCAGACGTTTTGCTCCAGGGATGATATTGGGTTCAGCCGCTGCGGTCATGTTTTGTTAACCATGAAAGTTCTTAATGAAATCGATACTTCCCTCAGGATTGCCCGATGCGAGGCGTGCACGCCGCTATTCTCTGCCTGCTGGCTGCGCTTGCGTTGTCCGGTTGCGCAAGCAGGTCCGGGCCGGTAGCAGCCGTGCAGACGCGAAGCGATCTTGATTCCCTGGCATATGGCCAGCCTTACGGCTCAGGGCCGCGGGTTGCGGTCGTCTATGCCGCAGCACCCATGCCGGCGACCTATGATGCCGCCTACCGGCTCGATGCCGGCGACAAATTGCGGGTCGTGGTCTATGGCCAGGAAGGCCTCACCAATACCTACGCCATCGATGCCGGCGGCGCGATCACCATGCCGCTGATCGGCTCAGTGCCGGCGCGCGGACGGACACCGGCGGAACTGGCATCCGCGATTACCGCCAGGCTGCGCAGCGGCTACATCCGCGACCCCTCGGTGGCTGTCGAGATCGAATCCTATCGGCCGTTCTTCATCCTTGGCGAAGTCGCAGCCCCCGGCCAGTATCCTTACGTGCCCAACATGAGCGTCGAAAGTGCTGTGGCGATTGCCGGCGGCTTTTCGCCGCGGGCCAGGCGCGACCGCATCACCCTGACCCACACCGATGCCTCCGGTTCATACCGCTACGTGGTGCCGCTCGGCACCCCACTCAGTCCCGGCGATACCGTCTTCGTCGGCGAGCGCTGGTTCTGACCATGCCCGCGATTTCAGAACAACCGCTTCGTATCCTGCACGCGGTTCGCGCACCGGTCGGTGGCATCTTCCGTCATGTCCTGGACCTCGCCAACGGCCAGGCCGACCGCGGCCACCATGTCGGCATCATCGCCGACAGCCTTACCGGCGGCGAACGGGCTGAAGCGGCGCTGGCGGCAATCGCGCCCCGGCTCAAGCTTGGCGTTCATCGGCTGGCCATTCGGCGCGAACCCTTCCCCACCGACATTCTGGTATGGGCCCATTTCATGCGGCTGATCCGCCGGCTGAAGCCGGACGTGCTGCACGGACACGGCGCCAAGGCCGGCGCTTTCATTCGCCTGAAGACCCGCTCGGAAAAGACCATTCGCGTCTATACGCCGCATGGCGGTTCGCTGCACTACCCGCTGAATACGCTGAAGGGCGCACTGTATGCCCGCCTCGAACGGACGCTGATGAACAGCACCGACCTGTTCCTGTTCGAAAGCGAATTCGCGCGCGATACCTACCAGCGCACCATCGGCATACCGTCCGGGCTGGTGCGCTGCGTGTTCAATGGTGTGACGGCGGACGAATTCGACCCGATCGTCAAAGCGGCTGATGCGACCGATATCGTCTATGTCGGCGAGTTCAGGCATATCAAGGGGGCGGATATCCTGATCGATGCGGTGGCGCGGCTTCGCGCCGACGGCAAATCGGTCACGCTGACGCTTGCCGGTGACGGCGAGGAAATCGAGGCCCTCAAGGCTCAAATCCAGCGCCTCGGTCTCGGCGAGGCGGTGCGCTTCATCGGCCACGTCAAGGCGCGATACGGCTTCTCAAAGGGCTCGCTGCTGGTGGTTCCGTCGCGCGGGGATTCGATGCCCTATGTGGTGATCGAGGCGGCCGCGGCCGGAATTCCCATGGTGGCCGCGAAGGTCGGCGGGATCCCGGAAATTTTCGGACCGCATACCGATGCGCTGTTTGCTCCCAATAGCGTTGGCGCCATGGCGGACGCGATCGAAACCGCGCTGGAGGACCCCGCCGGCGCGCTGGCGCGCGCAAAATCCCTTCGAGAGCGAATCTTTCTGCACTTTTCACAAAAGGCGATGGTCGAGGGGGTACTGGCGGGTTATCGCGACGCGTTTGCAGATCGTTAACCGTTCTTTACCAACGATAACTGTTTCTTCCGATTTGTCCTCTAAGCCGGGGAGCGGGGTATTACGCCCCGGCGCGCGCACGCCTAGATGCTCGTGCAGGACCGGACTTAAGCGACAGTGGAACCGATTAACGCACGCTCCATGCTAAACGCCGCCGCGGCGGCCGCGGCATCCACCTCGCCGGATCGCCCTCCCATCGAGCGGCGCCGGCGGTTGTCGCAGGCTGCGCTCGCTGTCACCAATCAGAAGGTGCGCCGGGCATATTCGCCGATCGTGATCGCGGGTGCCGTTCGCCTCGCCGACTTTGTATTGCTGAGTTTCATCGGCGTCGCGCTCTATCTCGGATATGTAGCGCGTATCAGCGGCTTTCACTGGGAATATATCGTGGCCATTTTCGGCATCACCGCGACCGCGGTGGTCTGCTTCCAGGCTTCCGATATCTACGAAGTACAGGTGTTTCGCGGTCAGCTCCGGCAGATGACCCGGATGATTTCTTCCTGGGCATTCGTGTTCCTGCTGTTCATCGGGGCTTCCTTCTTCGCCAAACTCGGCGGCGAGGTATCCCGGCTCTGGCTCTCGACATTTTTCTTTGTCGGTCTGGCAGCGCTCGTCATCGAACGCCTGTGCCTGCGCGCGATAGTGCGCGGCTGGGCGCGCGAGGGCCGGCTCGATCGCCGCACCATCGTGGTCGGCTCGGATCATAGCGGCGAAAAACTGATCGAGGCGCTCAACGCCCAGGACGATTCGGACATCGATATCCTCGGCGTGTTCGATGACCGGAACGACAGCCGCGCGCTCGATACCTGCGCCGGCAGCGCAAAACTTGGCAAGGTCGATGACATCATCGAGTTCGCCCGCCGCACCCGCGTCGACCTCGTGCTGTTTGCATTGCCGATCTCGGCGGAGACGCGAATTCTCGAAATGCTGAAGAAATTGTGGGTGTTGCCGGTAGACATCCGGCTTTCCGCTCACACCAACAAGCTGCGCTTCCGCCCCCGCGCCTATTCCTATCTCGGCAAGGTCCCGACCCTCGATGTTTTCGAGGCGCCGATCACTGACTGGGATCTGGTGATGAAGTGGCTGTTCGACCACGTCGTCGGTGCCATCATCCTGCTGTTGGCCTCGCCGCTGATGGCGCTGGTCGCGCTCGCGGTCAGGCTCGACAGTCCGGGCCCGGTGCTGTTCCGCCAGAAGCGATTCGGCTTCAACAACGAGCGCATCGACGTCTTCAAATTTCGCTCGCTGTATCATCATCAGGCCGATCCGCTGGCCTCCAAGGTTGTGACCAAGAACGATCCCCGCGTCACCCGGGTCGGACGCTTCATCCGCAAGACCAGCCTTGACGAGTTGCCGCAGCTGTTCAACGTGGTGTTCAAGAACAATCTCTCGCTGGTCGGGCCGCGTCCGCACGCCGTGCAGGGCAAATTGGAGAGCCAGTTGTTCGACGAAGCGGTCGACGGTTATTTCGCGCGTCACCGCGTCAAGCCAGGCATCACCGGTTGGGCGCAAATCAACGGCTGGCGCGGCGAAGTGGACAGCGAAGAGAAAATCCAGAAGCGCGTCGAGTTCGATCTCTATTACATCGAGAACTGGTCGGTGCTGTTCGACCTCTTCATTCTTCTCAAGACGCCGCTGGCGCTGATGACCGAGAACGAGAACGCCTACTGACCCGCTCCGGGAAGGCCCGGCCTGGCGTAGCCCGCAGTTGCGTAGCGTAAGTTGCGAGTGTGTGATGACCTATGCGGCGACGGCCGGCGACTTCCCCTCATCGGTGACGGCTGCGCCCGGCGTGGTGGCGCTGCAGCGCGCGCTGATGTGGCTGGTCGGAGCCTCGGGCGCCATCGTCTTCATCGAGCCGAGCCCATACGAACTGGTGACACTCGTCGCGGCCGTCATCTTCATCGCGACCGGACTGCGGTTGCGGCTGGTTTTCATGCCGCTGCTGCTGCTGCTGTTCCTGGTCAATATCGGCTACACCATCGGCGCCGTTCCCTTTCTGGACCAGCCGGAGGTCGCCAACTGGATTGCGACATCCTGGTACATGGCGATCACCGTGATCTTCTTCGCGATGGTGATTTCGGAAGACACCGCAGCGCGGCTGGACATGCTTCGCCGCGGTCTGATCGTGGGCGCTACGATCGCAGCAACAGCCGGCGTCGCAGGCTACTTCAATCTCGTACCGGGCGGACATGATTTGCTGACGCTCTATGAGCGCGCGCGCGGCACCTTCAAGGACCCGAACGTGCTGGGCGCGTTTCTGATCCTGCCTGCTCTGTTCGTGCTGCAGAGCGTCGTCTCCGACCGTCTTGGCAAATCGTTCCGCAGCGCGGTTGCGTTCGGCATCATGGCGCTTGCGATCCTGCTGGCATTCTCGCGCGCGGCATGGGGCGGACTGGTAATCACATCGGCTTTCATGCTGGCACTGATGATCCTGACCAGCCGATCGCACGCGCAGCGCTCGCGCATCATTGTGACCGCGGTGGTCGCGGTGATCCTCGTGGCGATGCTGGTCGCGGTGCTGTTGTCGTTCGACTCCGTGGGTGAAATGTTCAGGCAACGCGCCAGTTTCGATCAAAGCTACGACGAGGGCCGCTTCGGCCGCTTCGGGCGGCACATCCTCGGCGCACAGATGGCGCTCGATCTGCCGTTCGGCATCGGGCCGCTGCAATTTCACAACTACTTCCCCGAAGACACCCATAACTCCTACCTGAACGCCTTCATGTCCGGCGGCTGGATCGCCGGCATCTGCTATCCGGCGCTGGTGTTCGTCACGGTCATCATGGGATTCCGGCACGTCTTCATCCGCGTGCCCTGGCAGCGCGCCTATCTGGCGATCTTCTCGGCGTTTCTGGGTACGGTTGGCGAAAGCTTCATCATCGACACCGACCACTGGCGGCACTTCTGGATGATGCTGGGTGCGATGTGGGGCATGTTCGCCGCCGCGCAACGCTACAAGTCCGCTGCGGATCAGCCGCTCATGGTTCCCGGGCAGGCTTCCTAGCACCGGCCCGTTTGCCCTCCGGCGTCTCGATCATCGCTTTCAGCTCGTCAGTCGCCGCTGAATCCGCTCACCTCAAAGGACCTGGACTGGATGTACGGCTACGACCCCCGCGCGGCGTAAGCCCTTGCTTGACGCGTTTTCGTCACGCGAGCCGGTATCCGGCCGGATCGCGTGAAGTGGCAGGCCTTCTCCAAGCCGCGATGGGAACTTAATTCTCAACGTCAAACGTCAGCCCGGCGTGGTCGACAAGCCGCTTGATCAGACGATCGCCCATGGCCGCGCCGGGAGTCCAGATGCCACCCGGCACTTCCGGGGTGTCGCGCAACAGGCAGATCGCGCATTCAGAGATCATTTTCGACGTCGAACCGTAACCGGGATCGCGATCGCCTCGAACCGCGACACGAACCTGTCGGCCGCCCTCGGCAAGGCCGACGAACAGCAGATCGTAAAGACCGTTATCGCGCTGCTCCTTGGACGGGCCCTCGCCCGGCTTCGGTCCACCCGGCCCACCCATCTCCATATTGGCGGCCACGACGAGCTTGGCGTTGGCTTCGCCTTTCTCTCCCGGGCCGGTCAGCACCATCTCGTCATAGACAAAGTCCTTGCCGTAGGGAAAGCCCATCAGGAGATTGGAGCGGTGCACGTTGCGGGTGTTGATGGTCGCCATCACAAACGGCGCCGTCCACATGCCCAAATCTTCGTCGAATAACGGTTTGTTGCCCGGCGGCTGCTTCGGACCTTCGAAGCCCGGCGTCAATACGAACGGATTCTTCAACATGGCAACCAGGCTGAGGTCTTTGGCGGCGGCCGCGAAAGTCGCCTTGATGCTCGCGGCCGTGCCGCCCGAGAACGTCCCCTTCATGTTGCGGACGCGACCTTTGACGCGGCTGACCGGGGCGCCCAGAACCTTCTTCGCCGTCTGCTGAAGAAAGAACACGCCGAGTTCGAACGGGAGCGAATCGAAACCGCAGGAAAACACGATCCGCGCGCCCGATGATTGCGCTGCAGCTTGATGGGCATCGATCATCTGGCGCATCCAGACCGGCTCGCCGCAGAGATCGAAATAGTCGGTGCCGGATGCCGCGCATGCCGCCACCAGTTCGGAGCCGTAGAGCTGATACGGGCCGACCGTGGTCAGCACCGATCGGGTCTGGTCGATCATGGCTTTCAGGGAAACCGGGTCGCCGGCGTCGGCGGCGATCAGGGCCGTGTCGGCCGGGGCGCCGATCGCATCGCGAACGGAAGCGAGCTTGTCCAGGCTGCGTCCGGCCATCGCCCATTTCAGGTCGGCCTTTCCGGCATAGTGCGACGCGAGATATTCGGCGACGAGTTGGCCGGTGAAGCCGGTAGCGCCATAGACAACGATGTCGAATTTCGACGAAGGCTTCATCTTTTGATTTCCTCGGGATGCTCGGGGAGATTCGGACGCACGGCTGTTGCTTGCCGCAGGCAACATGAATTCGTTCGTAACTATCTGAAAACACTAGCCACTGCGCACCCATCGATCATATCGAATGGATGCTGACGAGTCACGTCGGCGTTCGTATCGGAACGGTGACGCTCCCCGGTGCCACGCCGCAACTTCTCAAAGGCACATGGGAGCCGAAATCAAAGCGCCCTGGCATGGCGTTGCCTGCGTACTCCAAGAATAATGCAAGGAGCCATTCACTGAGGCGGTGATGCCAAACGACACTGTAAATCGATGAGGGGCATTGCCGTTGATGCCGAAACCGAAAGCACTAGGTGCCTAAGCGCCTGCTAAACCGACGCAACAGAGGCATCTACTTCGCAGGAGATCGACACCACCAACGTTTCGGTATCGTAGCACTTCGGGCACTCGAAAGTGCGTGAATCAAAACCTGGTCTTTCAGGCTCAATGATCCGCAATGCCATCATCTCCCCGCATTTTAGGCAACCAGGATTCTTGATAACGTTCACGAACACTGCGTATCCCCCCAATAGCAAATGCACTATTGGACGCGCTTTGCGCAAATCCTATGTTCGGAACGTGACGGATGTTTGGAAAAGTAATGAACGCCTGCGCAGCAATCGCGAACCAGTTTTTTTGGAATATGAAATTTGCGCAATGTTTGCCGCGCGCCGGAACTGAATCGCACGCGCGGGATTTGCAGTGACCGTGTAACCAATGGAGACATTCCGATGCGATCCAAACTTGCAATCTCTGCGCTTGTCGTTACGTCGCTGTTCGGCTCGACGCTCATTGCGTCTGCTCAAACCCAAACCGCACCCGGCGCGTCCAGTGCAGGAACCGTCAGTCCCGGCGCTACGTCGGCCAAGAAAACGCAACATGAAAAAGGGATGACGACAGGGGCGGGCACACATAGCGGTGCCAACAAAAGCGGCACGATGGCTCCATCGGGTCCAGACAACGCTGGTTCCGGCGCCGATAACATGGCTGCTCCGAAAAGCGGCAGCAAGTACTGACGTTATTTCGCGCGGCGGATGTACGCCGCGAGAGCAAAAGGCCCCGGAGCAATTCGGGGCCTTACCTTTGTTTGGGATGCAAATTCGTGTCGTCCGCACAATCGCCCGAGTTGGGAGGCCGCCTGCGTTCGGCCGGGCTTAAGCACCAGTCCTATTTCTTGCCGTACGAGACGCCCATGCCGGCGCGCACGTCGCTTTGGATACCATAGGGAGCGATCGGATAACGCAAACCGTTCTTTGATAGCGCCTTCATGCCCGTGATCGCCTTGGCCAGATATGATGGCGGCAGCGCCATCAACATCTCTTCGTCCGGCACGCCGCCATAGCGCCGCTCCGCATAGCAGGGCAGCGACAGGCTGGGCTCCCCGGTCTTGAGCGCCCGCCCCCACAAATCGGCGCACGCCGTCTCTCCGACCACACCCCACTCGAATTTCTTGTATCCGATCCATTGCAGCCCGTTGATGAGAATGATCATCTGACCGGGTGTCGCATAGACCAGACAGATGTCCGGCGGATTGAGTCGACCGCTGGCTAGCGGGCTCACCACCAGCGCCTGGTATTTGCCGTGCGGAACGACATCCAGCGCCTCCTGGCGCTTGCGTGCGTCCTCGGCATTCTCGTGCCAGACCCCGACATAGGATTGGCCGTCGAGCCATTTCTCGTCCTGCGGCGCCAGGCCGATCACCGCCCGGCATTGCGCGCCGACCAGGTCGTCGGCGGTGATGCCAACGGTCCAGCCGAGCCGCGAGGCCATGCTGACGATCTGGTCGGTGGTGTGCACCGCGGTCGGACGCCTGATTTTCGGAATCGCCGCCATTTCATCCACAGTTGCAAACATCTTCATGCCGATCACGGTGGTCTTCAGCCGAAGCAGGCTGTTCAGATCAGCGACGATGCCGGCCATATCAAACTGTTCTGGCGGTGTTTGCTGCTGCATGGCGTAAACTCCCAAATCGGCGAACTAATTCCGCGCGCCTGTTGCCTCGACTTTACCCCGATTGTGCGCCGGTTGCGACCGCCGCTGCTAGTTTCGGACTGGTCCGGGCAACACGTCATCGATCTTGCCGGTGAGCCAATAAACGGCAAGGCCTATCCATTCGCGGACGCCAATATCCACGCGTTCCAGCCCTTCACCAGCGCGGGTCGAGAACGACAGGATATCCGCAGGCTTGCCCGTACGCCAGTCGACCGGATAGGGCTCCACGGCAAATCCGGCCTTGCGAAACAAACCGGCCGATCGCGGCATATGATAAGCCGACGTCACCAGCAGCCATCGCTCGCCGCTCTTCGGCGTGGCGATCGCCTTGGAGAATTCGGCATTTTCCTGCGTGTTGCGCGAGCGCCGCTCCATCGCAAGGCGCTCTCTGGAGATGCCGAGACTTTCGAACATGGCGGCGGCGTAATCGGCCTCCCTGGCATCGGCAGATACCAAGTTCGCGCTCCCGCCGGAAAAAATGACGCGCGCGTTCGGATACCGATGCGCAAGTGCGGCCGCTTCGATCAGGCGGCCGGCCGCGGCCGTGACGGCAGCCGCACCACGGGCAACCGAAAGATCCGCATCGATCGATCCGCCGAGGACGACAATGCCATCCGGCGCGCCCCGCGTGGCGTCCCATGGCGGGAATCGGGACTCCAGGGGATAAAGCACCAGATTTCCAAGCGGCGAAAACCCGCATATCGCCAGAAGTGCGACGGACGCAATCAAGAGCTTGCGACCGAGCGATACAAATCGTGTCGCCAGCAAGATCGCACCGAGCAGACCGACGCCGATGAGGAAATTCGTCGGCAACAGCATGATGCCGAGCGTTTTTGAGAGGAAGAAAAACAATGCAAAATCTCCTTCGGATGCGAGCGCTCAAGGAAACATGATCATGGACGGAGATCACTGCCGCGAAGACTTGCCGTGACGCTGCTTTGATCGCAGCGATCGAAGGAACCGCTCTCCCAACTCACTTTGCCGCCTTGCATGTCTGCTACGTCACCATGACGTCAAGAGATCGTACAACTTGCGATAAATTGAAGAATCAAGCCTAATGACGCCGTCAAACCTTCGCAACAATTCATCGAGGCCCTCATGTCGGCCACCCAAGTCATCGTCGTAGCCAACGAAAAAGGCGGGTCCGGCAAGTCCACCGTCGCCATGCATATAGCGATAGCGTTGATGAAGTCGGGCCAGCGCGTCGCCACTATCGACCTCGATACGAGGCAAAGAAGCTTCACGCATTATATTGAGAACCGGCGCGCCTGGGCCAAGCATATCGCTCGCAACCTCGATATTCCCGATCATTTCTGTTTCAGCCGGGCTAATTATGTCAGCGTCGAGGATGAGGCAGCCGGACGCAAGGCCCTGACCGACGCGGTCGACGCGCTGGGACGTACCTACGGCTTGATCGTCATCGATACCCCCGGCCACGACAGTTATCTGATGCGGCTGGCACATTCGCTGGCTGACACTCTGGTCACGCCTCTCAATGACAGTTTCGTCGACTTTGAGGTGCTTGGCACCGTCGACCCGGATACCTTTGGGGTCACCGGGACCAGCCATTATTCCCGGATGGTCCAGGAGGCGCGACGGCAGCGCCAACTCGATCATGCGTCGACCGACTGGATCGTGTTGCGAAACCGGATTTCGATGCTTGGTTCGCGCAACAAGCGTCTTGTAGGCGACGGGCTGAAAGAACTTTCGCGGACGCTCAATTTCCGCTGCGTCGAGGGATTGGCCGAACGGGTGATCTTCCGCGAGCTGTATCCGCGGGGACTGACGGCCGTCGACGATCTCGATCAGATCACGTTCGGCGCGCGCCCGACAATGTCGCATGTCAGCGCCCGCCTTGAGATGCAAAACCTGCTGAGCGCGATGTTACTCGGCGACCCCCGCATAAATGCCGAACCGGCGGTCCTCGATCGCGGCGCGGCGTTGGTCGGCTAACCCAGCCGCCAGCCCACTTCGGCGACGAAGCTTTGATAGAATTCGGCGTCATACGCGCGCTCCGGCGTCTCCCGGACCCGTTCGTCGAGTCGATGGGCATCGGCGCCGACCAGAATGCGCCAGCGCTCGGCCTTGACGCCATCGAGAATGATCTTGGCGGCAGCGGCAGCCGTGGTCGGCGCCTCGTCGCGGAAGTTACGGGCGCGTTCGGCCGCCCCTGCCTGAACGTCCTCGTCCGACATCGTTGAAGTATCGGTGCCGGACGCGGCCAGCCTCGCGCGGATCAGCGCGATTTCGTTGTCGTTGAGGCGGTCGGAATCGGTGCCGCTCTGTACCTTGCGTGAATTGGAAACGATCGAGGTACCGATGTGACCGGGCATCACCACCGAGCATTTGATGTGCGGCGCGTTGAGGCGGAGATCGTTGATCAGCGCCTCGGTGAATCCCTTCACCGCGAATTTGGCGGCGCTGTAGGACGTGTGCGACACGCCCAGTCCGACAGAGGCCCAGAACCCGTTGACGCTGGAAGTATTGACGATGTGGCCCTCATCGGCCTTTACAAGCAGCGGCAGAAAGGTGCGGACGCCGAGATAAACCCCGCCCCAGCAGATGTTGAATGTCCTTTCCCACTGCTCGCGCGTGTTGGTGAACAGGCTGCCGCCGCCGCCGATGCCGGCGTTGTTGAACAATAGATGGATCTTGTCGGTGGCCTGCTGCTCGATCAATTCGTCGCGGAAGCGCTGCAACTGACCTTCGATGGAGACGTCGGCGATATGGGTGGTGATGCGCAAGCCCTGTGGCAACCGCTCGACCTCGCAAAGACGCTTGGTCTCCGCCATCGCATCCGCCGAAATATCGCACATTGCGACATTGCAGCCCTCAGCGACAAGCTGCCGCGCCAGCTCGCGGCCCATGCCTGTGCCGCCTCCGGTAATGACCGCAATCTTTCCGGCAAAATCCTTCATGGGGTTCGCTCACCTTTCTGTTCACGCGGTCTCTGATCGTCCGCCAGATTTTATGTTCACATGGCAAAGGGCGGCCAAGCAAGCCGCGAGCCATGCCTCGGCGGCACGGGCGACTACCGCAAGAGTTAAAGAACTAAGGCCGCCTCATCGGCGGCCTTGGTTCATTTGCTGCACAAGCCTTCGCAGCTGCAATTCGCCTAGACTTCGCGATTGTCGAACAGCAACATATCTGCGCCGCCGGTGGCGAATTTTGGCACGTCGGCTCCTGCCGCCTTGCCTTCAGGGCTGCCGAAGCCGGCCTGAATGGCGGCAAGGTTGTCAAAGTGCAAGGTGGCGATCAGATGGAAGCCGGAAGGCCCCGCGGGCGTCGCTACCGGGCCTTTGCTGACTTCATACTTTCGCAGGCCGGGTATTTTCTTCGCAATCGGAACATGCGTTTCAAAATAATATTTGTCGAAAGCGGCTGTATCCTTTGGGGTCTTGTACATCACCACGACGTGCGCCATTGCGTCTCTCCCGATTGTAAAAATTCTTGTGCGCTAGCTTCGAATCCACCCCTGTGTTTGTCAAGTTAGTGAACGCGGGCAGTCCTGGGCCCGCGGGAACCGCGAGCCTCTTTCCGTTCCGATTGAATCGGAACAGAGGCTCGATTTCTTTTTTCGACCGGTTTCTTCACGCGAACCGGTATCCAGCCCGCATCAAGCGGACAGGCTTTTGCTGAAAAACGCGTAATCATCGAAGCTCGATTGCCGACGCTGTTTCGGAATTTGTGACGGGGTCATGCCGTCATTTCACAATGACAGCGAGCCGACGGGTGTGAGCCGGACCTAAGGGCGCTCAACCTTCATTACCTTGACCGCGACAACCTAGGAACGGCCGGCGAACAAAATTGGCAAAGAAGTGGCAACGGCCGGTCCGATGGCAACTGAACGGTCCGGAAATGGATTGAAAACATTGAGAAAAATGGTCGGAGCGAGAGGATTTGAACCTCCGACCCCTAGTCTCCCAGACTAGTGCGCTAACCGGGCTGCGCCACGCTCCGATGCTGTTCCCTTAGCTTCGATCAGGCCCGTGCGCAAGAACCGCGATCGGGCTTGAGGCCGGGGGCACCTGCAAAGTTCCGCCGGTCGAGCCGAGCTAGCCATCCTTCAGCGCACGATCGAGCAATTGCCGGCAGGCGATCAGATCCTGCAACACGCCTTGCAGACGCGCAACGTCGAGCGGGCGTGCCGAAACCGCGATGTCGGCAGCGGGGCCGCTCTCAAACGCCACCGGGATTTCGTCGTCATCGGGCTCGGCGAGGCGAAGGTCGATGCCGTCTTCCCCGCCGTCATAATCATCGTCATCGAGGTCGATGCCGGGTGCAGCGTCGTGGTCCTGTTCCAGGACGCTTCGCCCGATCACCTCTTCGATGGCGCCGAACGAGGCAATGACCGAGCCGTCCGCCAGACCCTGGACCGATTTGATGCCGTGCTCTTTCAGAATGCGCTGCACCCCGCGGATGGTGTAGCCCTCGCCGTACAACAGACGGCGGATGCCCCTGAGCAGATCGACATCGTCGGGGCGATAGTAGCGCCGGCCGCCGCTCCGCTTCATCGGCTTGATCTGCGCGAATCGCGTCTCCCAAAACCGCAAGACGTGCTGGGGGATGTCGAGATCGCCGGCGACCTCGCTGATGGTCCGGAACGCATCGGGCGCCTTGTCCAAATGCCCGCTCCTGTTCGATCGTCCTGTTGAAGGAACTTCTGAAGAAATATCTAGTCGGCCTTGCCTTCGCCGTTGACGGCGCTGTTACCGTTGATCCGCTGCTTCAGTATCGCCGACGGCTTGAACACCATCACCCGCCGCGGCGAAATCGGCACCTCAGTGCCGGTCTTCGGGTTACGGCCGATGCGCTGGCCCTTCTTGCGTACCATAAACGATCCAAACGACGACAGCTTCACGGTCTCGCCCTTCTCAAGGCAATCGGTGATCTCCTTTAGAACCAGTTCGACGAAGGCGGACAATTCCGTGCGCGAGAGGCCCACCTTTTGGTAGACGGCTTCACACAGATCGACGCGTGTAACGGTTTTTCCGGTTCCAGTCATCGCCTGCCCCAACCCACGGCGAACAATTAGTAACTTGAAATTATGTGCTTCACACGCGACGGTCAACTGCACTCGTTAACAGAGATAGCGCGTTTTCAGGCAAAGTGGAATGCGCTTCGCGTACGCAAACAGCTCAATTTGACAGTCTCAAGCGAATTCCAGCACCAAAGCGCTGCCCGTTGAATGCATTCTAGCATGAAACAACATTACAATGCAGATAAACATTTAACATAGCGCTTACCAGCGCAGCAGCGCCGAGCCCCAGGTGAAGCCGCCGCCCATGGCTTCGAGCAACACCAGATCGCCCTTCTTCACCCGTCCGTCCGCCACCGCGACTGACAGCGCCAATGGAATCGAGGCCGCCGAGGTGTTGCCGTGCAGGTCGACCGTCAGCACCACCTTCTGCGGCGCAATATGAAGCTTGTGCGCGGAGGCATCGATGATTCGTTTATTGGCCTGGTGAGGGACGAACCAATCAATGTCGTCGGCGGAGGTTCCGGTGGCCTTGAAGGCGTCTACAATCACGTCGGTGATCATGCCGACAGCGTGCTTGAACACTTCGCGGCCTTCCATCCGCAGAAAACCCACCGTTTGGGTCGAGGATGGCCCGCCATCGACGTACAGTTTCGACTTGTGCCGTCCGTCGGAGCGAAGATGCGTGGTCAGTATGCCACGATCGGAGGTTTTGCCCGGCTGCTGCTGCGCTTCAAGCACAATGGCGCCGGCACCATCCCCGAACAGCACGCAGGTGCCGCGATCGTTCCAGTCGAGAATTCGGGAGAATGTCTCAGCGCCGATCACCAGCGCGCGCTTGAACGCGCCGGTGCGCAGGAAATTGTCCGCGGTGGCAAGCGCGAAAACGAACCCCGAGCATACCGCCTGCAGATCGAAGGCCGCGCCGTGATTGATGCCGAGGCCGTTCTGCACCGCAACCGCTGTGGCGGGAAAGGTGTTGTCCGGCGTCGAGGTCCCGAGCACAATGAGGTCGATCGACTGCGCATCGATCCCGGCGTTGGCGAGGGCTGCACGCGCGGCATGAAGCGCCAGATCCGAGGTGAACTCGCCTTCGGCGGCGATGTGGCGCTGCCGAATGCCGGTGCGCTGCACGATCCACTCATCGGAAGTATCTATCCGCGCCGCCAGTTCGGCATTGGTCAGAATCTGCCGCGGCAGATAGGAGCCGCAGCCGAGCACGACCGAACGTATCGCAGTCACGAGACAGCCTCCGGCGCGGTCGACGCGGTCGGTGCGCCGCCGTCGCGATTGAGCATCCGATTGATCTTGGTCAGGAGATCGTAGCGGACCATCTCATAGCCAACATCGACAGCATAGGCAAAGCCGTCGGCATCGGTTCCGCCATGGCTCTTGACGACGATGCCGTTCAGGCCCAGCACCACGCTGCCATTGGACTTCGAGGGATCCAGCTTGTCGCGCAGCGACTTGAAAGCATTTTTGGCAAACAGGTAGCCGATCCGCGCGCGCCAGGTGCGCGCCATCGCATTGCGTAAAAACTCAGTGATCTGTCGCGCCGCGCCCTCGGTGGCTTTCAAAGCAATATTGCCGCTGAACCCCTCGGCGACGATCACGTCGGCCGCGCCCTTGCCGATGCCGTCGCCCTCGACGAAACCGATATATTCAAGTTGCGGCAGATTCATCGCGCGGAGCAATTCCGCAGCCTCGCGAATTTCCTCGCGGCCCTTGATTTCCTCGACCCCGATGTTGAGCAGGCCGACCGTGGGCCGTTCCAGATCGAACAAGACGCTCGCCATGGCACTGCCCATCACCGCCAGCGCCACGAGATGATGCGCATCGCCGCCGATGGTGGCGCCGAGATCGAGCACGACCGAATCGCCGCGCGCCGTCGGCCATATTGCCGCCAATGCAGGCCGGTCGATCCCGGGCAGCATGCGCAGGCAAAACCGCGCCATCGCTGCCAGCGCGCCGGTATTGCCGGCGGAGACCGCCACATCGGCCTCGCCTTTCTTGACCGCGTCGATGGCGAGCCACATCGAAGAGGTCTTGCGGCCACGGCGCAGCGCCTGACTGGGCTTGTCGTGCATGCTGACGGCGACATCGGTATGAATGACGCGCGAGGCGGCCTTCATCGCCGGATACTTGGCGAGTTGCGCCTCAATCAATCCGCGTTCGCCGAACAGCAGAAATTCAGTGTCTGGATGTCGAGACAACGAAATGGCGGCGCCGGGAATGACCACCGATGCGCCGACATCGCCACCCATGGCGTCAAGCGCGATTTCGAACCTTTTGCGGCATGAACGTCCCGGAAACCTGATCTTTGTGCGGTCTTGAAGCGCTCGGCCGCGGACTGGAAATCGCCATGGAGTGCGGTTCGGCGAAGCGCGAAGCTGCGCCCCGGCCGGGCCGCGACAATAGCGTTTCCTCGTCCCGACACAACCTCTTGACCGCTTCCTTTTGGACACCGAACCATCGCGAGATGGAATCGGTTCATGGCAATAACTACTGTCAATTCAATTACTTAGATCGAATTACGGCATCCGTTTCGCAACCAGATTTGCTGCATCGCGCCGATACAACGATCCTCCAGTTCACCGTCGGCGGCCCGCCCGCGACGGTTCAACGGTTTTTGAGCGGTTCTTCACGGGTTCATCACCGGTTCTTGGGCTTCTTCGGAGCGCGCGGTTTTGCGCTGGGTTGCAGGGCCTTCAGCGCGGCAAACGGATGATCTTCGGGATCGGCGGCTTCGATCACCGGCTTGAAAACCGCATCCGGCTTGCGCGGGTAAGGATCGATCGCCAGGAACAACGCGTCGGTCGCCAGCCGGCCAAGATCGATGACACCATTTACGATCGGCTCCGGCGGGTCCGGAATTTCGGCGTCGCTTTCGGCTGCCCCGTCGACCAGGTCGGCCAGTTCCGGAATTTGTTCGGGAGGCGCGAAAATCAGGTCAATCGCTTCGTCGATGTTGCTCTCGATCGGATCAAGCGAGACCACACAGGTCTGCCCGATCCGCGCCCGGACGCGGCCTGCGACATGGACGCGGCCGGCCTTTTCAGGGGTGAGATCGAGCGAAGCGCTGGCCGACAGAATTTCGCGCAAGCCCGAGATATCAGCCATTGCGTCGCGCGCGGCCGGATCGGCTTCGATTTCGCGATGCAATCCGGTGTCCGGTATTTGCGCCACGATGACGGGAACGCTCCAGGGTTCGGCGTGATCTTTCATGCTCTTCATTCTGTTCACTGCTGCTCGATGCCGCGCGCCGGATCAGGCCGGCGCAGGAAAGCTCCACGACGCGCCCCGCAAACTCGCCTCGTCCGTTCCGACCAGGGCTGCGATGGCGGCCTTGGCATAGACGGCCAACCGCCGCGCGTTTTCGATTCCCTCGCCGTTCAGGATATTCTTGCACAAGGCTTGCGCCAACGGCTCCCTGCCCGCCGCCAAAGCGAGATCGTAGGCCGCCGCGCGTCCATAGAACGCCTCCCCGAAGGCCTGCATTCGCTTCGGAACGGTGAGATCACCGACCCCCATTTCGCGCAAATTGGCATCCATATCGTCGCAGAAGCGATCGAACAGGGTCTGCGCCAGGTCGGCTCCGCCCTCTATCGACTTCAGCCGGTGCAATACCATCCATAAATGCAGCACCAGCAGATCGAAACGGCCGTTAACCGTATCCGGCACGCCAAAGTCCCGATAAAACAGCGGTTCTCGCGCTTGCGTCACGATCATGCCATAGATGGCCTCAATGGTGCCGCGCGGGGGTATCCGGGGTTTGCTGAAGTGATTGAATGGCCAAAGCATTGTGGGTTCCGCAAGCGAGCCCCAAAGGTCTGCCTATGGGGGCCCGCGCCTATTGCACTGCGACGTGCTGCCCGGTACGTCAACGTCACGTATGATGCAAGGGGATAGGACCGGTTCCGCAATGAATGAGGCGAGCCCGACATGCTCACGCCTGCGCTCTCGGCGCGGGCTCGTTGCGCGCTGGCGCAGCATGCGTTCGGCCGCCGCCATTGCCCTCGTCTGTGCCGTGCTTGGCGGCTGCACCGGCGAGCAATTTCAGAAGGGCTACATCCTTCCGCCCGGCGCGCTTGAGCAGATTCCCATTGGCGCGAGCCAGGACCAGGTGTTGATCGTGATGGGAACGCCCTCCACGGTCGCGACCCTTAACGGCGAAGTTTTCTATTACATCTCGCAACGCTCCGA
The DNA here is from genome assembly GCA_963727225.1 of uncultured Pseudomonadota bacterium. Lineage (GTDB taxonomy): Bacteria > Pseudomonadota > Alphaproteobacteria > Rhizobiales > Xanthobacteraceae > Bradyrhizobium. Next base: position 722,627 of record CAVSFN010000021.1, read on the forward strand.
GCGGCCGATCGCTTTCATGAACCAGCGGGTGGTCGACCAGCGGGTGATCGCGATCTACTTCGACAGGAACCGCCAGGTGCAGCGACTCGCCAATTACGGGCTGCAGGACGGCAGGATATTCGACTTTATCAGCCGGACCACGCCGACATCGGGCCAGGAGCTCAATTACCTGACGCCGCTGTTCAAGCTTGTGCCCTCGTTCCACTAGTCCAGGCTGAGTTCGCGCGCTAACTGCGCCGCGATGACACCACGAAAAAAACCCCGCGGCGCGAGCTGCGGGGTTTTTCTTGATCGAGCACCGGCGCTTAGTGAGCGAGAATCGCCAGCAGCAGCAAAGCAACGATGTTGGTGATCTTGATCATCGGGTTGACCGCGGGACCCGCCGTATCCTTGTAGGGATCGCCGACGGTATCGCCGGTCACCGCGGCCTTGTGGGCGTCGGAACCCTTGCCGCCATAGTGGCCATCCTCGATGTACTTCTTGGCGTTGTCCCACGCGCCGCCGCCCGAGGTCATCGAAATCGCGACGAACAAACCAGTGACGATCACGCCGAGCAGCATCGCGCCGACCGCCGAGAACGCCGCCGACTTGCCGGCCGCACCGCCGCCTGCAATGCCGTAAATGACAAAATAGACGAAAATTGGCGACAGCACCGGCAGTAGCGACGGGATAATCATTTCCTTGATCGCCGCCTTGGTCAGAAGATCGACCGCCTTGCCGTAGTCCGGCTTGTCGGTGCCCTGCATGATGCCGGGCTTCTCTCGGAACTGCCGACGCACTTCTTCGACGATGGCACTGGCCGCACGGCCAACCGCCGTCATGCCCATCGCGCCGAACAGGTACGGCAGCAGGCCGCCGAACAGCAGGCCTACCACGACGTAGGGATTGTTCAGCGAGAAGTCGGGCAGCACGCCCTGGAAGTACGGATACTTTACGGCGTTGGCGATGAAGAATTTGAGGTCTTCATTATAGGCCGCGAACAGCACCAGCGCGCCGAGACCGGCCGAACCGATCGCATAGCCCTTGGTAACCGCCTTGGTGGTGTTGCCGACTGCGTCGAGCGCGTCGGTGGCTTTCCGGACTTCCTTCGGCAGACCGGCCATTTCGGCAATGCCACCGGCATTGTCGGTGACCGGACCGAAGGCATCGAGCGCCACGATCATGCCCGCCAGCGCCAGCATCGTAGTGGTGGCAATCGCGATGCCGAACAGGCCGGCCAGGCTGTAGGTGACCAGAATGCCGGCGATGATCACCAGCGCCGGACCGGCGGTGGATTCCATCGAGATCGCCAGGCCCTGGATCACGTTGGTGCCGTGTCCGGTGACGGACGACGCCGCGATCGACTTCACCGGGCGATAATCGGTGCCGGTGTAATATTCGGTGATGACGATGATCAACCCGGTGACGACGAGGCCGGCGATGCCGCATTCGAACAGCGCCATACCGGTGTATTGGACGCCGGCCAGCGGACCGAATCCGACCAGCCAGTAGATCACGCCGGCCACACCGAACAGCGACAGCACGCCGGTCGCGATCAGGCCCTTGTACAGCGCGCCCATGATCGACTGGCTGGCGCCGAGCTTGACGAAGAAAGTGCCAGCGATCGAGGTGAGGATGCAGACGCCGCCAATGGCGAGCGGCAACGTCATCATGTTGACCAGCAGCGGCGAGGTCGCAAAGAAGATCGCGGCGAGCACCATGGTGGCGACCGCGGTCACCGCATAGGTCTCGAACAGGTCGGCGGCCATGCCGGCGCAATCGCCGACATTGTCGCCGACGTTATCGGCGATGGTGGCCGGGTTACGCGGATCGTCCTCTGGAATGCCGGCCTCGACCTTGCCGACGAGATCGCCGCCTACGTCGGCGCCCTTGGTGAAGATGCCGCCGCCGAGACGCGCGAAGATCGAGATCAGCGAGGCGCCGAAGCCGAGGGCGACCATGGCATCGACCACGGTGCGGCTGTTGGGTGCGAGATCGAGGACGTGGGTGAGATAGGCGAAATAGATGGTGACGCCGAGCAGCGCCAGACCCGCAACCAGCATGCCGGTGATGGCGCCGGCCTTGAAAGCGAGTTCAAGTCCACCGGCCAGCGACGTCGTCGCGGCCTGCGCTGTGCGCACGTTGGCGCGCACCGAGACGTTCATGCCGATGAAGCCGGCGGCTCCCGACAGCACCGCGCCGATCAGGAATCCGACCGCGACCAGCATGCCGAGGAAGTAGGCCAGCAGCACGAAGATCACGATGCCGACCAGACCGATCGTCATGTACTGGCGCTTGAGATAGGCCTGCGCGCCTTCGCGCACCGCCGCCGCAATTTCCTGCATCCGCGGATTGCCGGCGTCCGCGTTCAAAACCGATGCCGTTGCCCAGATGGCGTAAACGATGGAAAGCGCTCCGCAGAGCACAATCACCCATAATGCTGTCATTGAATTTGCCTCAGATCCTTGATGTAGCCCCCACGCCTTCACCGCGAGACGCGGCGGACGCATAAAAAGGAGGCCTGCCCTGCCCAAGAGGGCGGCCTCAAATCGGCGGGACCATGCCAAAATCGCTTCCTTGGTGCAACGCTACCAAGGCCGTAAATGGTCGATTTCGGCAGGTATTTACATGGAAACCTGCGCTTTTCACGAAAACCTACACTCCGGAATCCTGGAAGTGGCTGTAGGAGAGCCGCGGCAACGGGATCGCCCGGCCTTGGGCGTCCAAAAACCCGGGAATCGAGGTCCCGGCAATGATGGTGCCGATCGAGGTCACGGCCACCGCGGCGAGCCGGGCTTCCTGCGCGAACGCCTCAAAGCGATCCTCCGGGATCGTGCACACGATCTCGTAATCATCGCCGCCGGCGACGATGGCCTCGATGCCAACGTTGCCGCGGGCCAGTAATTTTGCAGCGGGAACCGACAAGGGGATGCTCGGCGCGTCGATGGCGGCGGAGACGCCGGATGCATCGCACAGCTTGGCGAGGTCCCCCGCAAGACCATCGGACACATCCATCGCCGCGCTGGCGTGATCGCGAACCGCCTTCGCCAGCGCCGTGCGCGGCTGTGGGATTCGATAGCGACCGACAAGCACCTGTTGTGCCGTCGGGTCGTCAGCGAGGTCGGTGGCGACGGCGCCTCCGCGAAGGATATCGAGGCCGAGGGCGGCGTCGCCGATCGTTCCCGTCACCACCACGCGGTCGCCGGGTTTCGCGCCGCGGCGATGCACCATCCTGCCCGGGGCCACGCGCCCGAACGCCGTGATCGAGATCATCAGCGGACCCGGCGTCGAAACCGTATCGCCGCCCAGCAGCGCACAGCCGAACATTGCCGCATCCTCGCCGAGCCCGCGCGCGAACGGCGCCAGCCACGTATCATCGGCGGCCCGCAATGCCAGCGTCAGCACAAACCCCGCCGGGGCAGCCCCCTTCGCAGCGAGATCGGACAAATTCACCCGAAGCGCCTTGCGCGCGATCGTGTCGGGCGGATCATCGATTAGAAAATGCACGCCTTCCACGATGGCGTCCGTGGTCACCACGATCTCGTCGCCCGATGCCGCCAGGATCGCCGCGTCGTCGCCGAGACCGAACGCGCCGGGGTCGGTCGCGATGGGCCGGAAATAGCGCGCGATCAGCGAGTCCTCACCGGATGCGGTTGCACCGGAGGCCATCATCTCAGCCGCCCGCTCGCAAAAACTCGTCGGCGCGAAACTGACGGGCGATCTGATCGAGCACCGCATTCACCATGCCGGTCTCGTCGCCGTCGACGAAGGCATGCGCGACATCGACATATTCCGACACCACGACGCGCGCAGGCACATCCTTGCGGTGCTCCAGCTCGTAGGAGCCGGCGCGCAGCACCGCGCGCAGGATCGCGTCGATCCGCTTCAGCGGCCAGCCTTTCGACAGTGCGTCGTCAATCAGGGGATCGAGTTTCGCCTGATCGCGCACCACACCGGATACGACGTCGCGGAAGAATGCCGCCTCGGCCGGCAGGTACTTGTCGCCCTCGACCTCGCCTCCGAGCCAATGGCTTTCGAACTCGGCGAAGATGTCGTTGATGCCGGCGCCGGCAATGTCCATTTGATACAGCGCCTGCACCGCCGCAAGCCGCGCCGCGCCGCGCCGGTTGGCCTTCCTGTCAGGCCCTTTTGCCGACTTGTTGGGCTGGCTCTTTTTGCTTTCTGCCATGATCAGGCCCGCGCCAGCCGGCGCTTGATCCGCAGCATCGCCAAGGCTGCGCGCGCCGCGTCGCCGCCCTTGTTGAGTTCGCCGGCGCGCGCCCGCGCCCAGGCCTGCGCGTCAGTGTTGACGGTGATGATGCCGTTGCCGAGCGGAATTCGTCGCGCTATCGCAAGGTCCATCAGCGCACGCGAGGATTCCATCGAGACGATCTCAAAATGGATGGTGCCGCCCCGCACCACGCAGCCCAGCGCGATCACGGCGTCGTAGGGCCTGCCATGGTTTTCGGCGGCATCGAGCGCAATGGCGATCGCTGCCGGAATTTCCAGCGAGCCGGGCACCGTTATGACCTCATGGGTAACGCCGGCGGCCTTCAGCTCCGCAACCGCGCCTTCCAGCAGCGCATCCTGGATGTCGTCGTAGAACCGCGCTTCGACGATCAGCGCGCGCGCGCCTGATATGTCGGTTTGATCCTTTAATGGTGCGCGCCGCGCGTCCGCCATTTACATGCCCAATCGGAACTTTGTGCCAGTTGTGCTGCGTTTTAGGCGCAGCCGGGTCCAATGCCAAGGGCTGCGGCTATTTCATTTCCGAGAGCCGTGCGGCATAGCGCGCCATCAGATCGACCTCGAGATTGACCTCGCCGCCTGCGCGCCAACCGCCCAGCGTCGTGACATTCAGCGTGTGCGGAATGATCAGCACCGAAAACACCACGTCTTGCACCGTATTTACCGTCAACGACACGCCATCCAGCGTCACCGAGCCTTTGGCGGCGATGAAGCGCGCCAGCTCGCGCGACGTCTTCAGCTCAAACCGCGCCATGTCGGGCAGATCGTCGCGCTTGACGATGCCGGCGACACCGTCGGCATGCCCGGCCACGATGTGGCCGCCGAGTTCGTCGCCGATCTTCAGCGCGCGCTCCAGATTGAGCCGGGTACCGGTGGCCCAGTGTTTGGCCGTGGTCATGCCGAGCGTCTCGGCGGCCGCATCGACATCGAACCAGGTCTTGCCCTGCTCCACGCCGGACGCCACCACCGTGAGGCAAACGCCGTTGCAGGCGATCGAGGCGCCATCGGCGATCGTAGCACGGTCGTAACGGCAGGCGATGCGCAACCGGTGCAACTGGCCCTGCGCCGTCGGCGTCAGGGCGACGATCTCGCCGATATCGGTGACTATGCCTGTGAACATCAGATTCGCTCGTAGATCGTGAGAGTGTCGTTTTGCAGGTTTTCGCCAACACGAACACGGAAGGCGGGCGACTGCGTGATCGCCGATAGCGGCAGGGCCTCCAGCGCGGCGACACCTTCGGCTCCAATGGCATCGGGGCCACGCAATAGCCACACTTCATCGACGAGGCCTGCGGCGATAAAGGATGACGCCACGCGCGCGCCGCCCTCCACCAAAAGCCGCGTGATGCCCTTCTCCGCCAGCGCATGCAGGACGGCCAAGAGATCCAGCCCCGGCGGCGTCGCCGTGGTGGCGACGCGGATCACCTGCGCGCCTGCGGCTCCGAGCTTCATGGCCGCCGCCGCTTCCGACAGGCTTGAAGTCATCACCCATAGCGGCGTCTCGCGCGCCGAATGCACCAGCCGGCTGGCGCCGGGAATGCGCAAGCTCCGATCCAGCACCACGCGCACCGGCGAACGGGCCTCCATGCCGGGCAGACGACACGTCAGCAGCGGATCGTCCGCCCGCACGGTGCCGATCCCGACCAGGACGGCGTCGCATTGCGCGCGCAACAGATGCACCCGCGCCCGCGCGGCTTCGCCTGAAATCGCCACCGGCTTGCGGCCCGAAGCACCTATCTTGTCGTCCGATGAGACCGCGAGCTTGAGGATCACATGCGGACGCTTGTCGCGGATGCGCCGGAAATGTCCGGCGTGATCGCGGGCGGCTTCCAACGCGCCTAACCCGATATCGACGACGATTCCAGCGGCGCGAAGCCGGGCGTGCCCCTGCCCGGCCACCTCCGGATTGGGATCCTCAATCGCCGACACCACCCGCGCGATACCCGCGGCGATAATGGCGTCGGCGCAGGGTGGCGACTTGCCGACATGCGAGCACGGCTCCAGCGTCACATAGAGCGTGGCGCCGCGCGCAACATCGCCAGCGCGCGCCAGCGCCTCGGGTTCGGCGTGAGGCCGGCCGCCGGGCTGCGTCCATCCGCGGCCCACGATGACGCCGTCCTTGACCACGACCGCGCCGACCGCGGGATTGGGCCAGGTACGCCCCTGCCCGCGCCGCCCGAGCGTCAGCGCCAGTTGCATGAAACGCTGGTCGGCAGCTTTCGACACTTTGGACTTTTCCGCGTACTGGTCTTCCAGAATGCGGAAGATCATTTGCGCAACGTCGCCAGCCGCGCGTCGTCGTCGGCGGAGAGTTCGCCGAGCACGGCTTCAAAGTCCTTTGCTTCGCGAAAATTGCGATAGACCGAGGCGAACCGCACATAGGCGACGTCGTCGAGCTGGCGCAGATGCTCCATCACGATCTCGCCAATCGCTTCCGACGAAATCTCCGCCTCACCGCCGCTTTCGAGCTCGCGCACGATCGCCGAGACCATCTTCTCGACCCGCTCCGGGTCGACCGGCCGTTTGCGCAGGCTGATCTGCAGCGAGCGCACCAGCTTGTCGCGGTCGAACGGCACCCTGCGGCCATTGCGCTTGATGACCGTGAGTTCGCGCAGCTGCACCCGCTCGAAGGTGGTGAAGCGGAAATTGCAGGCGACGCAAACCCGCCGCCGGCGAATGACTGCGGAGTCCTCGGTCGGACGCGAGTCCTTCACCTGCGTATCGAGACTGTTGCAGCTTGGGCAACGCATCTACCTGCCTTACTGATAAATCGGAAAGCGGTCGGTGAGCGCCTTCACCCGTTCCTTGACCGCCGCTTCCACCAGCGGCGCCTTGCCGTCCTGCGACTGCGCCACCGCATTGAGCACTTCGGCAATCAGGCCGCCGACCTGCTTGAATTCGGCGACACCGAAGCCGCGCGTGGTCGCCGCGGGCGTCCCCAGACGAAGCCCCGAGGTGACGAACGGCGTCTCGGGATCGAACGGAATGCCGTTCTTGTTGCAGGTGATGGCCGCGCGCACCAACGCCTTTTCCGAGACGTTGCCCTTGAGGCCCTTGGGTCGCAGATCGACCAGCATCAAATGGTTGTCGGTACCGCCCGAAACGATGTCGAGGCCCTGGGCGCGCAGCGATTCCGCCAGCGCCTTGGCGTTCTCCACCACGTTCCTGGCGTAGATCTTGAAGTCCGGGCGCAGCGCTTCGGCGAAGGCGACCGCCTTGGCCGCGATCACGTGCATCAGCGGTCCGCCCTGCAGGCCCGGGAAGATCGCCGAGTTCAGCTTCTTGGCCAGCGCCTCGTCGTTGCACAGGATCAGCCCGCCGCGTGGTCCGCGCAGCGACTTGTGTGTCGTGGTGGTGGTGACATGGGCGTGCGGCACCGGGGACGCATGCACGCCGCCGGCCACGAGGCCCGCGAAATGCGCCATGTCGACCATCAGATAAGCGCCGATGCTGTCGGCGATCTCGCGAAAACGCTTGAAATCCCAGGCGCGCGAATAGGCCGATCCGCCGGCGATGATAAGCTTCGGCTTCACCTGCTCGGCCTGTTTTGCCACCGCATCCATGTCGATGATCTGATCCTCGCGCCGCACCGTGTAGTGCGAGGCCTTGAACCACTTGCCGGACATGTTGACCGGCGAGCCATGGGTGAGATGCCCGCCGGCGGCCAGATCGAGGCCCATGAAGCTATCGCCGGGCTGCAGCAGCGCCAGAAACACCGCCTGGTTCATCTGGCTGCCGGAATTGGGTTGCACATTGGCAAAGCCCGCGCCGAACAATTTCTTGGCGCGGTCGATCGCCAGCGTTTCCACCACGTCGACCCATTCGCAGCCGCCGTAATAGCGATTGCCCGGATAGCCTTCGGCATATTTGTTGGTCAGCACCGAACCCTGCGCTTCCAGCACTGCGCGGCTGACGATGTTTTCCGACGCGATCAGCTCGATCTCATGGCGCTGCCGGCCGAGTTCGCCGCGGATCGCCGCCGCGATATCCGGATCGGCCTCGGTGAGCGGGGCCGTGAAGAACGAGTCGGGCGCGGAACTGGTCGCCGAGTTGGTCTTGGTGCTGGTGGCGGAAGAGCTGGTCGGAGGGGTCATTGGACGAAATATCTCCACCGCCGCAGCCTGTTAGGCGAGCTGCGGTCGGTTATGTGTGGCGGTCGAAGTGACGCTGGCGGGATACCATATCGGGCCGAAATGGCCAAGCACTTGCGGTACGAGTCTGGCATTTATGCAAGATATGGTGGGACGCCACCCCGGCGCCGGACAGGCCGCCCTTGGCCCGCCTCACCCCGCAACCCCGTCGCGGTTGTAGATATCGTCGCGGAACTGGACCACGCCGTCCGGCGTCGCCCATGCCGTCACATAGACCCAATATAGCGGCAACGGTTTGGCGACCTTGGCGTCCTTGCGCTCGCCGGACTTGATGACGGCGTCGATTTCGGCCTTCGACCAGCCCGGGCTTTCTTCCAGAATCCAGTACACCAGTTCGCGGACGTTCTGCACGCGCATGCAACCCGAGGAGGCGAAGCGGAAATCCTCGCCGAACAGGTTCTTCGACGGGGTGTCGTGCATGTAGACGCCAAACGCGCTCGGGAAATTGATCCGGATCGAGCCCAGCGAATTGAAATCGCCGGCATCCTGCTTGAACTTGTAATTGACCGCCTCGGCCGAATACCAGTCGATCTGCGACGGCGGCAGTTCGATGTTTTTGGCATCGAAGATGCGGATGTGGTTTTTGGTCAGGTAATCCGGCTCGGCCTGCATCTTCGGAATCAGGTCCTTGCGGATGATCGACACCGGGACGGTCCAGAACGGGTTGAAGTTGATCTGCACGATCTTGCTCTGGATATCCGGCGACGGGCGGTCCGGCTTGCCGGCGACCGCCGTATGCCGCGTCACCGCGACGCCGTTCTCGATCGCCTCGATTTGCGCAGCGGGAATGTTGGCGACCACGAGGCGCTTGCCGAGGTTGCCGGTAAGGCTCTTCAGCCTGACCGCGTTGGTCCGAAGCTGTGCCAGCCGGATCTGCGCCGGCACATTGAGCGCGCGCAACGTGGCGTCGCGCACCACGCCGTCGGGGTGCAGGCCATGGCGCACCTGGAAGCGGCGCAGCGCGACGTCGACATAGGAATCGAACACCTGCGGATCGCCGGAATTGGTTTCGAGGTCGCCCACGATCGCCAGCCGCGCACGCAGCGGCGGCACCGCCGGGCTTTTGGCGCCGACCTGCAGCCGATCGGCCGGTGGCACTTGCGGCCAGCCGCCCTTGGCGACGATGGCCTCGTATTCCGCGATCGAGCCCTGGGTGGTTTCCGCGGTCGAAGGCGACAATGTCGGCAGCGATTTTTTCGGCAGCTTGACGTTGCGCGAGGCGTTGTCGAAGCCACTGCCGATCCCGGAATCCTGGTTCTGCTGGATCAGCTCATCCAGCATCTGGTCGGGCGTCGGCCCCTCCGCCGCCCGCGCCCCACCCGCCAGCGCACCGGCGGCCAACCCGGCGCCGACATTGGCAAGGAAAGTACGGCGGCTGAGCGAGGACGACATGAAGTTATCCCCTGTCATTCCGGGTTCGTGCTTCGCGCGCCCCAGCGACAAGCGCAACGCGCTTGCGCGGGGAATGACAATTTAACAGATCGCGACATGCTGGATAACCCAAAAACCGCGCTCATTTGAAAACCTATTTAGCGAACCGATAGGCCCCGCCCTTCTCGATCGAGCGCTGGAACGCCGGCCGGGCATGCATCCGCGACAACCATGCGCTCAAGTCAGGGTATGGCCCGAGCTTGTCGAACGCCTTGGCCATCTCGCCGACAAAGCTCATCTGGATATCGGCCCCGGAAAACGACTTGCCGACAAAGAACTCGCGGCCCTTCAGCGCGCCGTTGATATAGCCGAGATGGTTGGCCGTTTCGCTGTCGATGCGCGGCTGCAAAGGTGCGGCTGCTTCCTTCAGCCTGGAGACATAAAGATTGAGCATCAGCGGCAGCATCGCCGAGCCTTCGGAATAATGCAGCCACTCGTTGTAGGACTCATAGTCGGCGCTGCCGGGCGCCGGCATCAGTTTGCCATTGCCATAGCGGCGGATGATGTAATCGACGATCGCGCCGGATTCCGCGATTTTGATATCGCCGTCGGTGATCACCGGCGACTTGCCGAGCGGATGCACCGCCGCCAACTCGGGCGGCGCCAGCCGCGTCGTGGCGTTGCGCTGGTAACGCTTCATCTCATAGGGCGTGCCGAGCTCCTCCAGCAGCCAGAGGATCCGCTGCGAGCGGGAATCGTTGAGATGATGCAAGGTCAGCATGGGGTTTCCTCGGGATGCTTGTTGGAAGCGTAGATGACGTGGACGCGCAGAGTATCGCGCAATGACGTCAAGATATACGTCCGCGTTCCCGCGGCGCGATGCGCCCGAGTGATGCGAGAATCGATCGCCCCCTGGAGGGCGTGGCGCTACCCCAAGGGGGAGCGGGGAATGCCGGGTGCCCGTTGCACCCGCAGCCGCGTGTGTAAGGTAGTAAAACACACGCGTTAGTCACCACGGTCGCACCGGGACACCCGGCATTCCCGCACGCGATGGTTTTAACAGCTTATTTCGTACTCTCCCCGGTGATCGGGCTTGTTTGCCACCGTCGCCCCCAAGAAGCTTGCTTCTCAAGAACTTGACGCCAGCGTCGGGGCGTCAGGACCACACGACTTCGCCGTCCGCAAGGTAGCGCTCTCGTCAGCAGCACCGCCCGCGTCCATCGCATCCCCTGCCCTACGTTCGTGACGATCGCGAAACGCCCCTCTGTGTGGGCCGGGATAGCGAGGGATATAAAACTGATTTGGGTGCGAAGGGAAGCAAAATTTCGGATTTTCCGAAATAAATTACCGCGCTCGTTCAGAAAGGCACATTTGCGAATGCCGCGATGCCCGCGGTTCGGTCGCTATCGGGGTGAAAGCGGACGTGGCGCGGACAATCCATTTTTGTCGAGAATGACCCCGCAGCGGACGTTGCTACGGGGCAACACAGGCCGGAAATCCGGGCGTGCGCCGCTTCTTGGATAGGTTACGAATTGCAAACGTCACGAATGGCAATCAGAATTGGTTGAGAGGCCAGCCGTCACAGGTGGTCAAATGGACAGCCGACTTATTTCCATTGTTTGCGGGAGCGGTTTAATCGTCGCAACAAGCGGTGTGGTCTTTGCCGCCGATATGGCCGTCAAAGCTCCGCCGCCACCGCCGCCTGCTGTTTGGGACTGGTCCGGGTTCTATATCGGTGTCGGCGGAAGCTATAACTGGACCCATTTCGACCAATCGCTTCAGGGGATATCCGGCGTCATCAATGTATTTGATGGACCAGTGCTAATCGCCCAGGGGCAAGAGGGCGGCCCCTTTTTCGACTTCAACCGAAACAAATCCGGTTTCGCCCCGGATGTTCAGCTCGGCTATATGCATCAGTTTGCGGGCGGCGACTGGGTGGCCGGGCTCAAATTCAACTACAAATACGCAAACTTCGACTCGAAGCAGAACGTGAGCATTCCGCAGAATGGGACCGGCGCCGTACTGAGCGGACCGCAGGCCGGACTCACCGGACCTATCACCGGGTTCGTGGCAATCAGCCCAGCGGAAATCAATCTCAAGCATCAGCTTTCGCTTATCGCCACCATCGGCCGGGCATTCGGCAACGTTACGTTATACGCTGGCGGCGGTCCGGCCCTGTTCGGCGTCGAGACGAATTTTATCAATGGTATCCCCTTTGCCACCTCGTCGTTAGGCGGGACGTTCCCCGCCAGCGAGCCGACCACCGTATTTAATGAGAATTGGGTGTGGGGCGGCGCGGCGCAGGTTGGTACCACCTATGCTTTCGGCGACTGGTTCTTGGATTTTGCTTACACCTATGCGCGGTCCGCGAACTTCACCATCGTCGATCCGGTCATCGTATTCAACCAGATGGGGCCGTTGACGGTCTCTGGTTCTGCCGTCCTCAACGCCCAGGAGCGGGTCACCAACCAATCCGTGATGCTAACGCTCAATTATAAATTCCACTGATCTGATTATGGCCTGTCGCTTCTGCACCGTCCTCGATGGTGTTCAAGGCCGCGCTCGAGGTGACCGAAAGCCTGGACGTATTCTGCGCAGCTATCGCTGCCCTCCTTGGGCGTTTCCTCCCTAGACTTGGGCCGCTTGTGGCAACGCAGGCGGCTCTTTTTTGTGTGAAGTGCCGACCGCGTCGAGCAATGTCCGAGTTCGGGGGCTAAGCGGAAGACATATGCTCGCGGCGAGTTTTTCGCAGTTTGACCCGAACCGGAAGTCACAGGACATTGGCTGATCGGCGTGTTGCTCAACAATCAGTGGCCGGTCCGTGGCAATCCACTGACACCAGCCGTGAACTCATTTTTTGCGCAGCCATTCCTGAACCACAACATGGCGCACGGCTGGTACTTGACCACACATCGCCGAGCAGGCGCGGCTGCGGCAAACTGCCGTTTGAACAAACGTTCCGGTTCTGCATAAATAAGCGTGTTGTATCGTTCGCCGTCCGCCTCTCAACTCAAGACAAATCGATGCTCAGGGGGCGTGCCAAGCGTTTTGTATAGGGGAGCGGCGATGGCTTGGAGCACGGTACTCTGCTTTAGCGATCCCCTATCCTATCAGGCGGCAATCAGCCCCGCAGATCTGGAGTTTCTTCCGACCGTGGGAGGACAATTCCATGCTGAAATGACCAAAATTCGCATGGATCAGCTTTGGATGGACCGCTTTTATCGAAACCTGCCGTCGATTATCACCGGGACGATGAAGCCGGGCCGCAGAGTGTTTACGTTCTTCACGTCGGAAGCCGCAACGTTGCGACATTGCGGCATGGAGGTTTCGTCGGGTGACATCATCGTCAACAACTTCGACGAGATGCACCAACAGACCGAGGCTGAGTTTCACTTAGGGTCGATGTCTCTTATCCCCCAGCAACTGGAAGCCGCTTGCAAAGCGATAATCGGTCGGGAATTTTCAGGATCGCCGCTCAAGCATCTTGTTCGGCCAAATGCCGCTCTGATGTCGCGCCTGGTAAAGCTGCACGAGACCGTAGCCCAAATCGCCACAACTATGCCTGAGATTCTTGAGGTGCCCGAGGCAGCGCGCTCGTTGGAGCAACAACTAATTCATGTATTAGTCAGATGCTTGACCGAGGGCCTACCGCTTCAAATCCACAACGGCAGTCTTCGCCGTGAACAGATCGTCTCGCGGTTCGAAGAGTATTTGGAAGCACATCCCAACAAACCGCTGTATTTGCTGGAAATTTGCGCTGCACTTTGCGTATCGGAACGAACCCTGCGCGCTGCCTGTGAAGAACATCTTGGAATGGGACCAATCCGCTTTCTCGCGTTGCGCAGAATGCACGTTGTCCGCCGCGCGCTCGTGCAAGCAGATGATGCTTCAAGCACCGTTACGCGAGTTGCTACCGATCATGGCTTCTGGGAGTTAGGACGTTTTTCGGTCGCCTATCGAGCGTTGTTTGGAGAACAGCCTTCAGCGACATTGCATCGACGGCCGGACGCACGGTTATGAGGGCGCAGTTCGGACCCCATGTGAAAGGAAGTAGGTTGTTGGCATTCTAAGACATGCCGACCTGTGCCGTGGATGCTGTTCTTAAGGGAAGAGCGGAAGTCGCCTGGCTCAGGGGCAAACCGACGCGAATAACTCGGAACCGACATTCGATGAGCGTGCCGATTTCGCATAGCCTCAGGCGAAGTTTCTCATCAAATATGCACTCAGCCGAACTGATTGCGGCCTCATTGAAGAGTTGAACATGATCAGAGAAATTCCGCGTTTTGCCGTCGACCGCCGCGCACTTATCTCGGCGTTGGCGTTCCTTCCGATTTTTTCCGTAGCGGTCGTTTCCGCTTCGGCGCAGACCCCAACTTCGAGCGGCGTGCTGCCTTCGTGGAATGACGGCCCGGCCAAACAGGCGATCCTCGATTTCGTCCGAGACACCACGGGACCGGGCAGCCCAAAATTTGTTCTCCCTGAAGATCGTGTCGCCACCTTCGATCAGGACGGCACGCTGTGGGTGGAGCACCCTGTCTACGGTCAGATGATGTACTGCCTCGATCGGGTGCCAGTGTTGGCCGAGCAAAAGCCCGAGTTGAAGAATGAGGAGCCCTTCAAGACCGTGCTATCGGGGGATCGGGAGGCGATAGCCAAGCTCCCACTGCGGGACCTTGAGAAGATCATTCTCGCTACGCTCACCGGCATGACAACCGATGAATTTCAAGCCGAGGGGAAGAAATGGCTCGCCACGGCAAAGGACCCGCGCTGGAAGCGGCCCTACACCGAACTCACATATCAACCAATGTTGGAGGTTTTGAGCTATCTGCGCGCGAATGGCTTCAAGACTTACATTGTCACCGGCTTTGGTCAGGATTTTGTGCGGCTGTATTCGCAGCAGGTCTACGGCATTCCTCCGGAGCAGGTGGTCGGGTCCGCGCTAGCGGTAAAATACGACTATGGGAGAGATGGCAAGCCAATCCTGATCAAAGAACCTAAGCTCATGCTGAATGACAACGATGCCGGAAAGCCGGAGGGCATTCACCTGATGATTGGTCGGCGTCCGTATGCATCGTTCGGCAACTCGACCGGGGACCAGCAGATGCTGGAATACGCAGCAGCAGGTGACGGAGCGCGTTTGGCGATGCTGGTGCTGCACGATGATGCAACACGTGAGTATGCCTATGGCCCGGCGCAAAGCCTGGCGGACACCAAGGTCGGCACCTTCACGCAGGCGCTCTATGATGAAGCAAAAAAGAACAACTGGACGGTGATCAGCATGAAAAACGATTGGAAGAGAATATTCTCGTTCGAATAACTTTCCAACCGGATACGGCCAGGAGTTACCCTTCATGAAAATCACAGCCTTAAAGCGCTTCGCTTCAGGCGTGACGCTACTTGCTTTGATGGGTTCGGTAACTGCCTTCGCGCAACAAGGCAATAAGCCCAATGTTGTTTTTATTCTCGCCGATAACGTCGGCTACGGCG
Source organism: uncultured Pseudomonadota bacterium (assembly GCA_963727225.1). Taxonomy (GTDB): domain Bacteria; phylum Pseudomonadota; class Alphaproteobacteria; order Rhizobiales; family Xanthobacteraceae; genus Bradyrhizobium. Next base: position 737,863 of record CAVSFN010000021.1, read on the forward strand.
ACCTTGGGTCATATGGCGGCGGCGAGTTGCGTGGGGCTCCGACACCGCGCCTCGATGCGCTGGCTCAAGAGGGATTGCGTCTCACGCAATTCCTGGTGGAACCAGCCTGTACCCCCTCCCGTGCGGCGTTTATGACCGGACAATACTCGATCCGCAACGGCCTGTCGCTCATCGCCATTGAGGGCAGCCCCTATACCCTTCCCGCTAACGCCTTCACAATGGGCGAGTTGTTCAAGAGCGTTGGCTATGCCACCGCGATCTTCGGGAAATGGCACCTTGGAAGTGCACCCCAGAGTTTGCCGACCGCGCACGGCTTCGATGAGTTCTACGGCATCCCGCCGGACATTAGCTGGGATGCAGCAACATATGTGACGACTATCGCCCTCACGCACTCAATCAATGAGCCTTATGAAGCGTTGCTGAAAGCGGGACCGCAGATAGTTGAGGCGAAGGCCGGCGGACCGCTGCAGACGGTGAAGCCATTTACTGAGGGCGTGCGCGCCAACATCGACAATGAGTTGGTGGATAAATCAATCGATTTCATGCGGCGTCAGAAAGCCGCCGGTACGCCCTTCTTCCTCTACTTGCCCTTCTCCATGGGGCACTTTCCGAACCTTCCTTCCCAACAGTTCAAGGGCAAATCGCGGATCGGCAATTACGGCGACAAGCTGATGGAAGGGGACTACCACGTCGGGCAGATACTCGACACGCTGAAGCAACTTAGCATTGACGACAACACCATCGTCGTCTTTGCCTCTGATAACGGCCCACAAGGCCAAACGGCCCGTGAACACGGTAATCAGGGAACGCCGGACATGGGTAATTCCGGCCCGTTCCGTGGAGAGTTAGGCGAAGCGACTGAAGGAGCGATACGGACGGCAGCGATCATCCGCTGGCAAGGCAAAGTCAAGCCGAACACAACCACATACGCCATGTTCTCGATCATGGATTTCCTGCCGACCTTCGCCCATATCGTCGGTGGCAAGATGCCAACAGACCGAGCGATTGACGGCGTCGATCAAACCGATGTCTTACTCGGCAGCACAGCCATAGGGCATCGCGAAAGCATGTTGAGCTTTATCGGTGGAGACCTCGTCGCTACGCGATGGAAGCAGTGGCGCATTTACTTCACCGACGTTCATCCGACCGGCATTGGACCGCAGCGGCAGCCGGGTATGTTCTCCGCCAGCGCTCCGATGGCAGGCTACCCGAAGATTTACAACGTTGAAATGGATCCACATGAGGATCTCATTGTAGCGGCAATGTTTGGCTGGGTATCGGGGCCCGCGCTTAAAACCGTCGATGAGTACATGGCAACGCTCAAGAGATATCCAAATCCGCCCCCGCCGAACATCACGCAATTTCGCAGTGGTGGCTAACTGATATCCGCGTCGCCACGCCGTAGCGAAATGTCCGCGTCTGGCACGAAACGGACCAGTCGGTCCGGTCTGATTATGTCGGCTCACAGGGGAAGACCGGAAGTCGTCGGCACGCAGCCAGAGCGACGCTTTTGACTCAAAGGCGAAGTAGCGGGTTACTCGATGACTTCATCCGCGCGTGCGAGCATCGCGGGCGGGATGTCGAGGCCAACAGCCTTGGCAGTCGCGAGCGGCGATAAGGATGTCGCATTTAGCAACAGCTCCAGTAAATGTGACCCATCCCGATCTTGTCCGTCGCCTCGCTTGGGACATTCCACTAAAAACATCCATCGTGTCGTCTTGGACTATGGGGAACATGCGTGTAGCGTTCTTTCGGGGACCGTGCCGCGGAGTTGGGGGCAATGAAAGCCTTGCAGGCTACCTGCATCGTGGGTGCCATAACATTCACGGGGATGATCAATCAGGTTGGCGGAAACACGCCAGGCGCGACCGTGCCGGACGGAAAGTCGGAAGCGGCTGTGAGCGCCGAGACGCCCGGTGCGCCTGCGCTCTCCTCCGCCGTGCCGGAGGCATCTGCCGGACCTGGAACAGCGCTTGGAGCGGAGCTTGGCTCGGTACCCGGGGCGGTTTCCCGACCGTCGTTGATGGCCAAAGCCGAAATCGGCGACGATTCTATCGAGACAAAATCGGTGGACTTGGGCCGCCATGATGCCGCCCAACCAGTGCCGACAACCGCGATGCGTCCGACGATGCCTCCAACCCGGCGCCGGTGACGCAAGATTTCCGGTATCTCATCTATTACGTCTGGTCCGAACTGCCGCCTGCCGAGAAGCCGGCGGATATCGTCTTAAGGTCACTCAAGGAAATCCCGGTCGGAACGCCGGTCGAGGAGATCAAGCGCGCTTCCGACGCTTTCGGTCTGGATTTCAATTTCATGAAAGCGGTTGCCAAGATCGAGTCCGGTTTCGACCCCAAGCAACGCACCGGGTCGTATATGGGCCTGTTCCAACTGAGCAAATACGAGTTCAACAAATTCGGCTCCGGGCAGATTCTTGATCCCCGCGACAATGCCGTTGCGGCGGCCTACAAGGTCATTACCGAAGGCATTCTGTTCGAGTGGGTGACGCACAAGAAGCCGACCTTGAGCGATCTTTACTTGATCCATCAACAAGGCTGGGAAGGCGCCGCCGAGCACATCAGCCAACCCGATCGCATCGCCTGGAAATCCATGTGTGCCACCAGCGAAGGCATGGAGAAAGGCGAAAAATGGTGCAAACGCGCGATCTGGCGGAATACCCTTCCGGCCGTCAAACACGCGTGGAAATCGGTGGATAAGCTGACATCGGGGGCGTTCGTCGGAATGTGGCGCGAGCGGGTCGCTCATTTCTATTCGAAATACATGGCCACCGCCGCCGCCGCCGCCGAACGGGCGAACCAGTAAATTTCCGTTGAGTGGTTGGCAGGAGTTGCCGCACCCGCGCGGGCCGAGCGGGGCGCCTCACCGCCGCTGCGGCACGTGGCGCCGCTCATCGCTCAGTGGTCGGCCAACTCCTTCAGCAGCCGCCTGTCATGCCGCTGAACAGCTAGCCCTGCGTCACCCAGGCGGGCAGCCGGTTAAACCACGGCCGCGCGGTTTCGAGTTGGGCGGCGAGTTGCAGCAGCCGGTCCTCTTCGCCGAAACGCGCGACCAATTGCACGCCGAGCGGCAGCCCATCCGCGGTCCAGTGCAAGGGCACGCTCATCGCCGGTGTGCCCGTCAGATTGGCGAGCTGCGTGAATGGCACATATTGCAGGCTGTCGCGCGCAATCTTGTCGACCGTGCCGTCGAGCAAGCCGGCGCGCGCCAACAGCCCGAGCAGGCCCGCCCGATCGAGCAGGTTCAGCACCGCCTGTTCCGCGGCGGTCGGGTCGCCCTGGCCATGGCGGATCGGCGGATGCGCGAGCGTCGGCGTCAGCAGCAGGTCATAACGCGCATGAAAACGCGCAAGCGCCCTGGCAAATTCATTCCACTTCAGCAATTGCGCGGTCAGCGTCGCGGCCGAAGTTGCGCCGCCGAGCGTCGCCAGCACCCGCGTCAGGAGCTCGAAATCCGACGTGCGTGCGCCGGCGGCGCGTGCCTGCGCCACCATGGCAGGCACCTGTCCGAAGTAGACATGCAGGAAAGCCTTCGCCAGCGAAGCGCCATCGATTTCGGGCGCGGCTTCTTCGACCTCGTGGCCAAGACTTGCCAGCAATTTTGCCGCCTCGCTCACCGCCGCCACGGCTTCGGGGTGAACCTCGGTTCCGATCGGCGAGGCCGCGCTAAAGCCGATACGCAGCCGGCCGGGGTCGCGCCGCATCAGTTTGGCGTAGGGCTCGGCCGGCATGGGCACCACAAAGGGATCGCCGGGCTCCCCGCCCGCCGAGACGTCAAGTGCTGCCGCGGTGTCGCGCACGCTGCGGGAGATCACGCCTTCGCTCGATGCGCCGTACCAGTATTCGCCATAGGCCGGGCCTGAGGAAATGCGTGCGCGCGAGGGACGTAATCCGAACAGGCCGCAACAGGCGGCGGGAATGCGGATGGAGCCACCGCCGTCATTGCCTGCCGCCATCGGCACGACGCCCGAGGCGACCGCGGCCGCGGCGCCGCCGCTGGAGCCGCCGGGCGTGTGATCGAAATTCCAGGGATTGTTGGCGCGGCCGAACAGTTGCAAGTCCGACACCGCCTTGAGCGCAAATTCCGGCAAATTGGTCTTGCCGAAAATCAGCAGCCCGGCATCGAGATAGCGCCGCACCACATAAGCGTGCTCGGGCGCGGCGACGCCGAGCATCGATCGGCTGCCATAGGTCGTCGGCAAACCAGCATAATCCTGTGCGCAATCCTTGATCAGGAAAGGAACGCCGGCGAAAGGACCGGCAAGCGGCTTCTTCAATTGGGAGCGGGCTTCGTCCTCCATCAGGCGGCAGATCGCATTGGTCTTCGGCTGGGCCGCAGCGCTCTGCCGCAGCGCGAGGTCCAGCAATTCCCCCGCGCTGATCTCCCCGCGCGCAACGCATTCAGCGAGGCCGACCGCGTCGTGCTGCAGATATTCTCCCAATTTCATGGCGCGCCCCCGGAAAGCCGGGGCGATGGTATCACCCGATGCGCGGGTTAACCTAGCCTGCACAGGGCGTGGGGAATGCCGGGGCCGGAAAACGCCCCCGCCCCTCGCCCGTGACGATCACGACAGGCGCTCCATGGGCGGGACAGCAGGCTGCTAAAACTGATTTGGTCCAGCGGGTTAGTGGCACCATCCGTGTGTGGCACCAAAGCCACAGTCATTTGGAATCGCGTCGCGACGGCTGCGAATCCCCTTGCTTGGAATTCACCGGGAATCGACGATATCGGGATTAACGGTCTGGCTAAAACGTTTGAGCCGAAAATGTTTGAAGTTGCCATTTACAGCATCGTCGTTATCGCCATCGCCTATTCGGCGTTTCTTTGGCGCATGGGTCGCCGTGCCGACGTATTGCATGGCGAATTCATCGCGCCATCTTCAACCTCAAGCCCAGCATCCACCCTGGATATCGAAGCCTCTCTGAAATCGCTGCTGCGGACCATCGAGCGCGATTTATGCGAGAGCGGAAACTAGAGCCGCTCGAAAACGCTCTGGATAACTGCTGCCCGACGCACCGTTGCCGGAAGTGCCTGCGCTGTCCGGTACGCGCATCTCCGGACATGCTTCGCATCGCCGGGAGAACCAGGTGCCGCGAAAGCGGAAATGACGCGAACATCGCCCTTCCGTAACGTAAGCCCAGGACATCCCAAGTTGATTCAAATCAATCCTTATCATGATTGAATACCCATACTTGAAGGCCAGAGGATTTGTTGCGCGAAGCACAGAGAGACGCGCCGATGGAACGTCGCAAATTCATCAAATTGGTCGGTGGCGGGATGGTCCTCGCGGCGGGTGCCGCGGGCGCGGGTCTATTGATGGGCGCCCCAATCTTCGGAATTCCGGATTCGGCTGTGGCCGCCTGGCGAGCACCGGAACCCGAATTGGAGCTTCGTCGCTTCGTCCTTTCTTACGCGATCCTCGCACCTAACCCGCACAACTTGCAGCCGTGGATTGCCGATCTCCGAAACCCGGATGAGATCGCTCTCCGCCTTGATCCCGACCGTCTTCTGCCGGCCACGGACCCGTTCGGCAGACAGACCCTCATGGGCGCGGGCGCGTTCATTGAATTGTTGGCGCTGGCGGCCGCCGAACGCGGTCACCGTGCAGATGTTATCCTTTTTCCTGAAGGAGAACCGGGCAAGAACATCGATGGAAGGGAGTTCGCCCGGATTCGGCTGGTCCCCCAGCCAGAAATAAGGCGCGATCCGTTGTTCAAATATGTGCTTGCCCGACGCACCGACCGGCGCACATTTGACCCGGAGCACCTGGTTTCCGCGGGCGACATTGAACTGTTGCGCGGCGCTGCCACTTCGCTGCCGGTTCGTTTCGGATTTGCGGGCAGCGCGGGCGGATCGCCGAGCGACATCGCGAGATTGACGGAGATCCGCAAGATTGTTCGCGAAGCCTGGCGCGTCGAGGTGACGACCGAGCCGACAATGATGGAGTCGATGCGCCTGCTGCGCTTTGGGAGTTCCGAAATCGACAAACACCGCGACGGCGTCACCGTCACAAGTCCCATCGCGGTCATTCTGGCGAAGGCCGGACTCATCGATGTCAGCAAGTTTCCTTCTCCCGACTCGCGTATCACGGCCGGGCTGATCGCGGACTTCGACGCGATCACCGCATCAACTCCTGCCTATCTTTGGATCGCCACCGAAGGTGGCAGCCGAGTCCGGCAAATTGACGCCGGCCGTGCTTACGCCCGGGTCAATCTTGCCGGCGTCGCTGCCGGACTGGTGATGCAACCCAACGAACAGGCCCTGCAGGAATATGCTGCGGTGGCCGACCAGTATCAGGCGATCCATCAGCTGCTTGAGGCGCCTGCGCCCCAATACACCGTGCAGATGCTGGCAAGAGTAGGCTACCTGCCGTCGAAGGTAGCCGCAGCCTCCCCCGCACCTCGCCGTGGCCTGCCCGCGCTCTTGGCCGGACCAGCGGCATCCTGAAGGAAATTCCCTTCATCCTCTACTGCACGATAGGGTCGCTTTCGGGGTGAAGGCGGACCGTCGCGCGGACAATCCATCTCGTCGAGAATGACCGACAGCGGACGTTTTGAGCGCCGGCAGGCGGCACCATCAATGAACCTAATTGCCAATCGCAACGTCAAATAGCCATGCTGCCGGCTGGGGCCAAGATGAAATACGTTGTTGTTGCCTGCTTTGTCACTTGCGCGGCCGTAGCGCAGGTGGTCCCGGCCAACGCCGCCAATTCATTCTATATTGGCAAGTGGAAGCTCACCGGGGCGATTGTGGCACCCTGGGCCGATCCCAAACAGAAGCCAGACAGCGCCGAGCAGTCACGCCTCATCGGCAAGACGATCGTCTTCAAGGCCAAGGAGATCACCGGTCCACCGCCGTTCGCCTGCAAAACGCCGCACTACAAAGAGAGCGATTTCACCGCCGACACGATCTTCCAGGGTGCCATCGGGGAGATGCAGTCGAAGAACAAGTCGGTTGATCCGAACAAGCTCGCCGCTTCGCTCGGTTTTGCGGGAAGTGGCATCAAGACTTTGGAGACCGGCTGCGAAATCGATTTTCATTTTGTCGATGCTGCCACTGCGGAAACCGGCCTCAACGACAATGTCTATACGCTGAAGAAACAGTAGTAGCCCGTTTGCCGATCACCCAGGGTAGGTCCGCGGCGCTGACAAAGCGCTTCGCCTGCCCTGCCAGGACGGCATTTTAACCACCGGAGCGCCGCTCAATGAATGCTCGTCTTGTTTACGCGGCCCTGGCCGCCACCGTGTTGATTTTCCAATCGATGCCAGTGTGGGCAACTTGCGTAATCGCCCCAGACGGCAAGTCCATTAACGTCGTCACCGACAATGGCTCGAGCGATGAGAAGTCCTGCCAGGTGAGTTGCAAAGTCGACACCAAGATCGGGGTGGTCGCGGTTGGTTGCGGCGGCAATACGCCTCCGCTCGCAAAGAATCATTCGCTGTGTGCGTTCGACAAACCCGAGGTCTGGTACAAGAAAGTCGTATCTTCGGAAGATAGCTGCAAGGGCGGCGCGGCGGACGCAGCCCCCGCCGGTGCGGCTCCAGCTGCGGTCGCCAAGGCCGACGGTTTTACGTGCAGGATTTCTCCTGACGGGAAAACCGTCGATGCGATGATCGCAAATCCCTACAAGAGCGAAACCGGTTGCCAGATGGACTGCAAGGTGTCGACCACCCAGGCAGGAACCACCATGAGTGTGTCCTGCTCGAAACCGGTCGCTCCCGGCGTGGGCCAGGTCGTGTTGTGCAGCCATAAGGTCGCCGAGGGCCGGGCGGTGAAGATGCTCAGCGGCAAAGGCGACTGCACCAAGCCGCTGGAGGAGCGCACCGACAGCGAGAAAGCCAAGGACAAGGCCGCCGATGATGCCCAGGAGGCCGAAGCGCAAAGGCTTGCCAACCAGCCGATGCCCAAGCCCTCGGCCGCCAACAAGGCCGACGAAGAGGAATTGAACGAGATCGGCGACGATTCAGAAAAATTGCAGGAGTTTATCCAGAAGAAGATGGACGCAGCGATGCGGAAAGGTCTCGGCAAGTGAACACGTTCAAAGCCCGCGACCTACGCAATACTCGGTTGCTGGCTTTACCTTTCAGACATTACGGATCGAACTGACGAAGTCAGTTCCGAGGGTAAAGCGGGCCTCGCTGTCGCATGTGTGTGACAGCCCATCCGCATTCCTCGCCTCAAAGCCCCGTAAACCCGGCCTTCACCGGATCGGTTGAGCCGTCGAGCTCGCGCAAATAGGTCAGCCCGCACACCGTGAGGCGATGCGGGTCTTTTTCACCGGCCTGGAACAGCTTGCCTATATACTCGGTCACCTTGGCGCGCGCCTCTTCGATCCCGACAGCGGACCTGCTGTTCACCAGCAGAGCATAGGTTTGCATGATGCGGTCGATGGCGGCTTCCATGGAATCCTCTTGGTTAGCGTTCAGGCGAATTCGGTCTCAAAACGCGCGATCGCCTGGTTGGCGAGGCGAATCCGGTTGCATTCGCCGCGGTGGAACAGCCCGACGACGATTTCGAGCAACGCCTCATTGGTGGCGATGATGTCGGAGATGGCGCCGGTCTTTCGAAGATAGTTCGATGCGATGGCATAGGCATCGGCGACTACTTCCACGTTCATCACCTTTAAGCCGCGCTCGACCAGCATGAACCAGGGTCCTCCGACGTGGACTGATAAATGTGGACTGATAAAGCTCCCGCCGGGAACAAGTTCCATCGTGGAAACCCATTTTTTGCACGTGCCAAAAAAATAACGCGCACCGGGCCGGAAAACCGGACCGATACGCGTGGGGTGCGCCTTGGGGATGTGTTTCCGATGGGATGGCTGCCGGTCTTTTGCGATGCCGGCTTGGCCTTTAAGTCGAAAAAGTCTCAGAGCCGGTACAGGATCTGGTCGGTCCAGAACCGCTCGAGCCGGTGCAGCGACTTGTTCAGGGTCGCGAACTCCTCGTTGGAGATGCCGCCGACCTGCTCCACGGTCTTGACGTGCTTCTGATAGAGGGCATCGACGATGCGGCGGATTTCCTGGCCCTGCGCGGTGAGGCGGATACGGACCGAGCGGCGATCGACGCGGCTGCGCTGATGATCGAGGAAGCCGAGTTCGACCAGCTTCTTCAGATTGTAGGAGACGTTGGAGCCGAGGTAATAGCCGCGCGTGCGCAGTTCGCCCGCGGTCAATTCCTTGTCGCCGATATTATAGAGCAGCAGAGCCTGCACCGAATTGATGTCGGCGCGGCCGCGGCGATCGAATTCATCCTTGATGACGTCGAGCAGCCGGCGATGCAGCCGCTCCACCAAAGTCAATGCTTCGAGATAGAGCGGCTGCACCGGAGCCTGGCCCGGAGTGCGTTCAGCGGTTTCAACCGCCGTTGCAACGGCTTTCATCATGACACTTCCCCTGTTGTTCGTTTTTATCGACTTATTCGACGAAACTTGTGTCCCGCCTGATAGCTTCAACTTAAGGGGGCCGTTTGAAGATCAGCTTAAATAAGACAATAAAGAGATCATGAATTTAAGACAGTGAATCGCGGATTAAGCCCATAGACAAAGGGCTTTTCGCAACCTTTCATTGACGGTGAGACGCCCCTGTTCACGCTTCGTCTGCGTGTTCTGTCGCATATGGAAACAGGACAGTTCAAATTCGAAACGTCTGCGTAACAGGTGTGACCACCGCGTTAGGGTGACCGAAAAGTTACCGCGAAACTTGCGGAAAATTTGATGCGAATTTTCCCGGGCACGGCAACATCTTCGGGTCGCTGCTTCGATCACTGCTTCGATCGCTACTCGGAGGCGCTATTTGGGGTCGCTATGGCGGCCGCTCGCGCGCCGCCATCCATGCCAGCGCCAGATAGGCCGCGAGCATCGCGGCTTCGAAACCCACGACCATCAGGCTGCCGCCATAGATTCCCGGAAACATCAGCTCGATCACCGCCATCGATACCACGGTGGTCAGCCACACCACCGCACCCCACGGCGTCGCAAGCCACAGGCCCACCGCGGCGACGAGTTCGATCACCGCGAAATACACGGTCGCGGTTTGCCAGGCCATCGGCTGGTTTTCAAAGGCCTCTTCTTCGCCGCCGACGAAGCCGGTGACCTGCGCCCAGTGATAGAGGCCCTTGGCGACCGAGACGACCGCCATGATGCGCAGGAAAAACACCAGCCGCCGGGTCCACGCATTGTCGTCGGATTCGGTCCGCTCCGACGAAATCGCCGCCACCGACATGGCATTGTCCCGCGACGGGTCGCGCGATGGGGTTTCAGACATGCGAATCGGTACTCGTTTGCCGGAAGAATGTCGTCATGATGGAGTCATGACCCGCCGGCCCGGCAAAATCAATCGGGGGTACCGGCTGGCCCGCGCTTCGCGGTGACGGAAGCGATGCAAAGTGCTAGGCTTGGAACGGTTCAAATTCAGCCTGCGGTCCTTGGGAGAGACAATCACATGGCGATCAAATTCGGGCGTCCGATCGAAATGCGCGACGCACTGCCGCGCAAATCCCCTGGTGCCACCCTCGCCGCCGCCGCCCTTGATCTCGTGGTTCGCCCGCGCCGCAATCGCAAGGCGGAATGGGCGCGCCGGCTGGTGCGGGAAAACGTCCTCACCACCGACGACCTGATCTGGCCGCTGTTCGTGGTCGATGGTCACAACACGCGCACGGCCGTCGCCTCGATGCCGGGCGTGGACCGCATCAGCGTCGATCAGGCGGTGCGCGATGCCGAGCGCGCGGTGAAGCTGAACATCCCCTGCATCGCGCTGTTTCCCTACACCGAGCCGTCGCTGCGCGATGAGTATGGCTCCGAGGCGCTCAATCCCGACAATCTGGTGTGCCGGTCGGTGCGCGCGATCAAGCAGGAATTCCCCGGCCTCGGCGTGCTCTGCGACGTGGCGCTCGATCCCTTCACCAGCCACGGCCATGACGGATTGATCGAGGACGGAAGGATCCTCAATGACGAGACGGTCGCGGTGCTGGTGCGGCAGGCGCTGGTGCAGGCCGAAGCCGGCTGCGACATCATAGCACCCTCGGACATGATGGACGGCCGGGTCGGCGCCATCCGCGAGGCGCTCGACGCGTCGGGATTTCTCGATGTGCAGATCATGGCCTATGCGGCGAAATACGCTTCCGCCTTCTACGGCCCGTTCCGCGACGCCATCGGCTCGGCCAAGACGCTGACCGGCGACAAGCGCACCTATCAGATGGACAGCGCCAATTCGGATGAAGCCTTGCGCGAGGTCGAACTCGACATCGCCGAGGGCGCCGACATGGTGATGGTGAAGCCGGGGATGCCCTATCTCGACATCGTGCGGCGGGTCAAAGACACCTTTGCGATGCCGACCTTCGTCTATCAGGTGTCCGGCGAATACGCGATGATCGCAGCAGCAGCCGGTAATGGCTGGATCGACGGCGAGCGGGCGATGATGGAAAGCCTGCTGGCGTTCAAGCGCGCCGGCGCCGACGGCGTCCTGACTTATTTCGCAGCCCAGGCAGCGGAAAAGCTGAAGGCGGAATCGTAAGCTACGCCGTGCTGGCGGCCGACGCCGTCGGATGCGGGCCGCAGAATGGACGCAACGCCTCGCGCTGCTCGGGCGATAACACCGTCAGCGGATAGATCGGTTCACCGGTCTCGCGTTTGAAGAACGGATGGGGCCACGCCTTTCCGCGCAGGCGCCAGCCAAGCACCTTGCCGATGGCGCGCGCGATCAGCGACAGGTTCAGTCCCGTCGAGCCCTTCGGCGCCTCACCGACCGCATACTTTCCGAGGATCGCGCCGATCGGTTTGCCGAACGTGTCGTCAGCCTGTGGCGCTCCGCCGTCGAACGCCTGCACCGTAATCCCGACGAAGGGGACGGAAGGCGTCAGCGTATTGCCCATCGGCGTGTTGCAACACGTCGCGTACCATCGGAATAGACCCTTCGGGGTCAGCCGCACGCCGGCGATCTTGTCTTGCCCCCGTACGAAGCTGAGCGAACCTGGCGCGACCTGGACGATGTCGGTGCCGCCGTGCGCATCGAGCAGATCGGCGCGGCCGATCTGGTACACAAAGGCCTGGCAGTCGTCGCAATAGCACACCACCCGATTGGCGGACTTCGGTGACGGGTTCGACACCACGCCACGAACCTCCCCGCAGCGGCAGCGCAACTCGATTTGTGTCCTCATGCGTCCCCTCGCCTCCCTGATGCAGCTTATAACACCGTCGCCGCAGCATCCTTCCGCGGAATCGCCCGAATATTTCCGCTTGTTAATGCGGCCGAGGCCTTGCAAGCCCAAGGCAGGTTCCCATGTCCTGCGCGGGTACGGCACAGTCGGAGGGACTGATCATGTCTTATAGCGGTTCGGGTAACACGGGCGGTGCCTGGCGGAGCGACGGCGGGGTTCCGCCGCATGCGTTCGATCCCATGCTGCAGCCTGAATTGTTTCGCGGCGTGCTGACGCGGCGGTTTTTCGCGTTCCTGATCGACCTGGTGGTGCTCTCGATTCCGGTGATCCTGGCGGTGGTGTTCATTGCCGTGTTCGGCATCGTGACACTGGGATTGGGCTGGATGCTGTTCTGGCTGGTGTCGCCGGCCTCGATCATCTGGGCGCTGGTCTACTATGGCGCATCGCTGGGCGGGCCGCATTCGGCTACCATCGGCATGCGGATAATGGATCTGGAAATGCGCACCTGGTACGGCGCGCCCGCCTATTTCGTGCTGGGCGCCATGCACGCGGTGGTGTTCTGGGTCTCGGTGTCGTTCCTGACGCCAGCGATTGTGCTGGTCGGGCTGTTCAACGGCCGCCGGCGTCTGCTGCACGACATCATTCTCGGAACCGTGGTTATCAACAGTTCTGTGCGTGCCCCGGTCGCGCAACCGGCGCGAACCTACTGACACCGACTAAACCAATTGACCATCAGCCTCCGCGGCGCGATGCTGTGCCCCGGCTGCTTCGGAGGCCTGACGACAGAACGTGACCCAGCACTCGCGTGACACCCCGCAATTCTACCTGACCGCGCCCTCGCCCTGCCCGTATCTGCCGGGCCGGCACGAGCGCAAGGTGTTCACGCATCTGGTCGGCGACAAGGCCGGCGATCTCAACGACCTGCTGACCCACGGCGGCTTTCGGCGCAGCCAGTCGATCGCCTATCGCCCGGCCTGCGACCAATGCCGTGCCTGCGTTTCGGTTCGCGTCGTCGCCAACGAATTCCGGTCCTCGCGCAATTTCAGGAAGATTCTCGCGCGCAACGCCGACATCGTCGGCGAACAGCGCAGCGCGGTGCCGACCTCCGAGCAATATTCGGTATTCCGGGCCTATCTCGACCAGCGCCATCGCCACGGCGGCATGGCCGACATGACCGTGCTCGATTATGCGATGATGGTGGAGGACAGCCACGTCGAAACCCGCATCGTCGAATACCGCCGGCGCGACGTCGACAGCGGGGTCAGCGGAGGCGGCGGGGATCTGATCGCGGTGGCGCTGACCGACGTGCTCAGCGACGGGCTGTCGATGGTGTATTCGTTCTTCGAACCCTCCGAGCAAAGCCGCTCGCTCGGCACCTTCATGATCCTCGATCACATCACGCGCGCCCGGCGGCTGGGATTGCCTTACGTCTATCTCGGCTACTGGATCGAAGGCTCGAAGAAGATGGACTACAAGTGCCGCTTCCTGCCGCAGCAGCGCCTCGCCCCCTCGGGCTGGCTGCGCATCGAAGCATCAGGCGAAGTGCCGTCCGAGCCGCAGGAATAGGCGACGAGTTAAATTCACGCCGTCATCACCCGCGAAAGCGCGTGATCCAGTACGCCGCAACTTTTCGATCAATCACCAGCGCCCTGGAATACTGGATCGCCCGGTCATAGGCGAGCGGAAGCGACGCCGTCCTTCGGACGGCTTTGCCGGGCGATGACGGCTTGCTTACAGCGATTTATCGTCGCCGTCCTTCTTGAGCCATTTCGCAACAGCGTCCTGTTGGCGCTCTCTCTCTTCTTCCGCGCGTGTACGGCCCGCCAGACCGGTCGGGCGCAGCATGCCCGCATACCAGAGTGCGACCAGCACGACGACGATGACCAGCCAGTAAAGCATGCCCACGACGATCTCCAGGATTGAAGGCGCTGCGCTCCATCCGCGCTATCGAACAGCCACTCGCAAAATCCCATACCAGTTTCGCATTGAGGTCAGCCGTCCTTGCCACAGACCTGGCCAGCGCCCCGGTCGGCACTGAACGGTTTCCGCTCGCGGCCATGGTGATCGATGCAGGCCCAGCGGCCGCCCTCATACGAGGAATGTTCGCCGTGTGAGATCAGTCTGCAGTCGATGCAGACCTCCGCCCCGGCATCTTGAAACGGCAAGGCGCCATCGTATCGAGCCGGGATAACCAGCGCCAGATGGAGGTCGATGAAGCCGATCTTGCCGCCAACGGGGGACCTTGCGAGGCCCTCGGAGAATGGTTCGGCCCCGTTGTCCATTGTCATAACCGGAGCCAATCGGCCGTCTCGTCGCACATAGAACCACCCACCATCGATGTTGACACTCGCCAGACCGTTCCGGTCAAAGTCCAGCGCCAGGAGGTGCTGACGCTTGAGGTGGAAATGTCGGGCCGCGTCCGACCGTGCGCAATGCTCAAAATGAAGGACATCGCTTTTGGCTTTCGGAGCGTAGGTGCAACTGTGGTCGGGGTTCGTCGCCGGGCTCGCCACGGACCACGCGGCCCCGGCAAACGTCGCTGCGATCGTGAACACGCAGATCAAGGCCGCTCGATGATGGCTCACGACGGTCACGTTCCTCTCCCGAACTCAGCCATTGATGCGTGCTTCAATAGATCACCCGCTCGCAAAATCCCACACCAGTTTCGCGTTGAGCGCGATGATAACAGCCGCGGTCAGGGTGGCCAGCGCGGTCAGCCAGCGCGGCGCTGTGAACGGCCCCATCTTCGCCCGGCTTGCGGTGAACATCACCAGCGGCACCACCGCGAACGGCAGTTGCAGGCTGAGCACGACCTGGCTCAGGATCAGCAATTGCCCGGTCGCCTTTTCGCCGGCCCAGATCGTCACCGCTACCGCCGGCACGATCGCGATCATCCGCGTGATCATCCGCCGCAGCCATGGCGCGACGCGCAGATTGAGAAACCCCTCCATCACGATCTGTCCGGCCAGCGTCGCGGTGATGGTCGAGTTCAGCCCGCAGCACAAAAGCGCGATCGCAAACAGCGTTGGCGCCAGGGTCGAGCCCAGCAGCGGCGCCAAAAACGTGTGGGCCTGATCGAGTTCGGCGACGTCGGTCTTGCCGACGCGATTGAATGTCGCCGCGGCCAGGATCAGGATCGCCGCGTTGATGACAAGCGCCAGGCACAGCGCGATAGTGGAATCGATGGTCGCAAGCTTGATCGCTTCACGCTTTTCTCCAACGCTGTCGCCGTAATCGCGGGTCTGCACCAGGCCGGAATGCAGATAGAGATTATGCGGCATCACCGTCGCGCCGAGGATGCCGAGCGCCAGATACAGCATCTCCGGATTGGCCAGAATATCCGTGGTCGGCGCGAAACCCCTGAGCACCGCGCCCCAATCGGGATCGGCCATCGCGATCTGCACCGCAAAACACGCTGCGATCACGCCCAGCATCGCCACCACGAAGGCTTCGATCCAGCGAAAGCCGAACGCCTGCAGCGCCAGAATCAGAAACACGTCGGCGGCGGTGATGATCACGCCGATCTCGAGCGGAATATGAAACAGCAGATTGAGTCCGATGGCGGTGCCGATCACTTCGGCAAGGTCGGTGGCGGTGATGGCGATTTCCGCCGACAGCCACAGCGGCAACGACACAAAGCGCGGAAACGAATTGCGGCAGGCCTGGGCGAGATCGCGACCCGCGCCGACGCCGAGCCGCGTGCACAGCGATTGCAGCACGATCGCCATGACGTTGGACAACAGCGCGACCGTCAGCAGCGCGTAGCCGAATTTGGAACCGGCGGCGAGCGAGGTCGCCCAGTTGCCGGGATCCATATAGCCGACGGCGACCAGATAACCGGGACCCAGGAACGCCAGCAGCTTGCGCCAGAACGGCCCCTGCTTCGCCGTGCGGACCGAGCCGAACATATCCGCCAGCGACGGCTCGCGCCGCGCCGAGCGCCAGCCGGAGCCATCCAGCACGGCGCTGTCAGCGATTATTGACGGGGAATCAGGGGGTAAACCGGGAGCTCGTGCATCCATTCGGTAATGATGGCGGAAACAGATTCTTATTGCAACTCATTTGCAAGTGCATCTATCCCCTCACGAAAATGATACCAGAGCCTGCCTTGTAAAGCACTGAGGAAGTGCTTTACGTTATAGCATGATCAAATTACCGACCGAAACGCCGTCGGCGACCCTGCGCTACGCTCTCGTCCCCGACCAGGCGGGTATCGAGGCGATCGAAGCGACGTTTGCTGCCTATGACCGCATGATGGCGATCCTCGCCGAAGTTGCACCTGTTGGCGCCAATCTCGTCTCGCTTCACGCGCAGGCCTACGAAAAAATCCGCGTCGAGACCGGCCTGCCCGCGCGTCTCGTGACACTCGGCCTGCGCGACCGCGCCGGCTACGCGGCCGGCACGACGAGCCGCCGAATTCCGCTCGACGACAAGTTGTTCGCGATCAAGGGCCCAACTTCACTGACCATTAGCACTGTCAGGGGACGCGTCTTGGTGCCGTTCGAAGTCCCGGGCTACCTTGCCGGCTGGGAGAGCCCCTTCCCGGCCCACTTGGTCTCCGACGGCAGCGCTTATGAAATTCAGATCGCCGTCAAACCGAAATCAACACAACCGGAGGAGAAGACCATGCTTCACGAAGGCATTCTGGCACGTATGGGGCGGCTTCTCGCCGCCATCGCCAGCCAAACCATCGATAACGCCGAGAGCAGCAACAAGGTGGCGGTCGTCAAACAGGCGATCCGCGAGATCGATGCCGGCGCCGACGAAGCGCGCTACGCGCTCGGCAAATCGCGCGCCGAGGAGTTCCGTCTCAAGCGGCGCCGCGAAGAACTGGATGCCGAAGTCGCAGGCTTGACGGAAAAAATCCGTCTCGCCATTGCCGAGAACCGTGAGGATCTCGCCCGAGCCGGTGTCGCACGGCAAATTGATCTGGAATCCCAGGGTATCGCGCTGGAACGCGCGATGGATTTCATCGAACTCGAAATCGATGAGCAGACCAAGGCATTACAGGCGATGCTTGGCGCACGGCGCGAGGCCGAAGCGCGGCTCGCCGATCTCGAACTTAGCCTTTCGCAGCATGCGTCGCTTGAACCCGGTAAGGGCTCTGGCGCGACTAAACCAATAAGTCCCGACCGAGCCATGGCGGCGATCGCGCGCGTCACCGGCGTTCCCGCCTCCAGCGTCCTCGGCGACAAAGAGCTTGATGAACTCGACCGCTTGCACCGCGAGAAGGAAATCGCAGCGCGGCTTGAAAGGATCAAATCGCAGCAATGAGTGTAGCGACCGACATCCTGCTGGCGCCGGACGTACGCCCGTTCGCGGTCGCCGCCGCGATCATGGTCTCACTCGGCGGCATCGAATTGCTGACCATGATCGTCGGCTTCTCGATCAGCGAACTGGTGGGCCACGATTTCGGGCTCGACGGTGACAGCCACAACGGCATCGGCGGCCTGTTCCTGTGGATCAATGCAGGACGCCTGCCGCTGTTGATCCTGATTATTCTCGCGCTCGGCATCTTCTCGATCGCGGGATTCCTGCTGCAAGGCATCGCGCATGGTGCCGGTGCCGTGCTGCCGGTTCCGATCGCGGCGCTAGCGGCTTTGGGCCTCAGCATCCCCGTCATCCGAGTGACCAGCCGCGGTATCGCCCGCATCATCCCGCGCGACGAGACTTATGCGGTGAATGAAGCCGATTTTGTCGGCCACGTCGCCGAGGTTTCGATCGGACCGCTCGACCAGGGATTGCCCGGCCGTGTCCGTCTCAAGGATGTCTTTGGTAACTGGCACAGTGTGGCGGCGCGCGCCAGCTCCAATTCCGCGCCACTCCCGGTCGGCGCCCGCGTACTTCTGGTCGACCGTGATAACCGAACCTTTATCGCCATTTCCGCACCAACCGATCTCATTACCCAATAACAACCATCAGGCAGGAACTAAAAAATGTGGGAGCTCGCAGTACCCGTCTCCATCGGCGTCGTCGTCATCCTTGTTATCGGACTCATGCTGGCGAAGCTCTACCGGCGTTCCACCCGCGATGAAGCCTATGTCCGCACCGGCCTCGGCGGCCAGAAGGTCGTGCTCGACGGCGGCTCGCTGGTGCTGCCGGTTTTCCATTCCACGGCGGCGGTCAATCTGAAGACGCTGCGGCTGGAAGTCGCCCGCGGCGGCCCGGATTCGCTGATCACCAAGGATCGCATGCGCGTCGACATCGGCGCCGAATTCTACGTCCGCGTCAAACCCGACATGTCGTCGATCGCGCTTGCCGCGCAGACGCTCGGTAATCGCACCAACGACGCCGCCGAATTGCGCGAGCTGATCGAAGCGAAGTTCGTCGACGGGCTCCGTTCGGTCGCCGCCACCATGAACCTCGAAGAGCTTCAGGAGCAGCGTGCCGTGTTCGTCAAATCGGTGCAGGACGCGGTCGGCGCCGACATTCAGAACAACGGCCTTGAGCTTGAATCGGTTTCGCTGACGCGGCTTGATCAGAGCGATATCAAGCACTTCAATCCGAACAATTTCTTCGATGCCCATGGTCTGACCACCCTGACCAAGATCACCAAGGAACGTGAGCAGGAGCGCAACCAGATCGTGCGCTCCACCGAGGTCAACATCGCGCAGCAGGATCTGGTCGCCCGGCAGACCACGCTGACGATCGAAACCACCAAGCGCGACGCCGAACTCGCCCAGCAGCGCGACATCGCCAACAAGACCGCGGCGATGCGCGCGCAGACGGCGCAGGTCGAACAGACCGCGCTGCAGAACGAAGCCGAATATCGCATTCAGCAGGAGCTGGCGGTCGCCAACAAGCAGACCGAAGCCAACCAGGCCCGCGATACCCGAAAGATCGAGGCTGATCTCGCGGTCAAGCGCCGCAATACCGAAATGGATCGCGACCTGCAGATCGTGGCGCAGGAAAGCGCGATCGCCGTCGCCACCAAGAGCAAGGAGCAGTCGGAAGCGCAGACCATCGCCGAGACCGCACGTGCGATCGCCATCGCGGCCGAGGAAAAGGTCACCACCGCGCGCGCGACCGAAATCGCCGAACGCGACAAGACCATCAATGTGATCGCGGCACGAAAGGCCGCGGAAACCAACGCGATGCCGATCACGGTCATGGCGGAGGCCGAAAAGCAGGCCGCCGCCAACAAGGCGGAAGCCATCAACGTGCTGGCAAAAGCCGACGCCAATGCCGCCACCACCCGCGCCGCCGGTGTCAAATCGCTCGGCCAGGCGGAGGCCGAGGTGTCGTCGCTGAAGGCCGAAGCGCGCAACAAGCTCAGTTCGGCGATCGTCGAATACGATCTCAATCTCGCCCGTATCAACATCATTCCGAACGCGCTGGCGGAAGCCGTCAAGCCGATCGAGAAGATCTCCGACATCCGGATCTTCGACACCGGCGGCCTGCTCGGCCGCGGTGGCGCAGCCGGTGGCAGCAGCGGCGGTGGCGGCGGCGGACTTGGCCTCGGCGACGGGCTTGCCGCGCAATTGCTGTCGGTCTCGGCCTTCAAGCCGATGATCGACAAGATCCTCGCCGAAGCCGGTTTCCCGGCCGGCCCGGACGCGCTGACGAGCCTCACCGCCGCGCTGGCGCAACGCAAGGCGGAAGTTGCCGCGGAAGCGCCCGCGCCCGCCGCCGACGAAATCCCGCCCGCGCCGCTGGTCGGCACGATCACGGGCCAGTTCGCCGCGGGTCCCAAGCCGTAATCAAACCGTAATCACGGCCCGAACAACCATCGATGCCCGGATCGAAACGGCCCGTCGCAAATCTGCGGCGGGCCTTTTGTTGTTGTCGGGAAACGGGTGGGTTCGAGCCGCATGGGCTTCCATGTTGCTGACAACAACGCACAGGAAGCCATCATGTCGGAACTCCCAGACCATCAACTGCCCGCGACCTTCAACCGCCTCGCCTGGTCCAATCTCGCCGCGCAGTCGGCCGAGCAGATCGCGCTGGCGGCGGCCCCGATCGTCGCGGTACTGCTGCTCGGCGTCGGCGAAGGCCAGACCGGCCTGCTGCAGACGGCGTTGTCGCTGCCTTTCGTTATGTTCGCCATTCCCGCCGGCTGGCTCGCCGACCGCTTCTCGCGGCGCTGGCTGATGACGGGCTCGGAGGCGCTGCGCGCGGTCGCCCTGCTCGCAATGCTGCTGCTGATATGGCTCGATCTGCTGACGCTGCCGCTGCTCGCGCTGCTTGGCTTTGTCGCAGTCTGTGGAACAGTGGCCTATAGCGTCGCCGCACCCGCATTGGTGCCCTCTCTGGTATCGCCGAAACTTCTGCCACTCGCCAATGCGCGGATCGAACTGGCGCGGACGATCGCCTTTGCCGGCGGACCGGCGTTGGGCGGCGTACTGGTGGGATGGGTCGGTGCTGCGCCGGCGTTCGGATTTGCCGCCGCACTCTCGGTGATCGCGGTCGTGTTGCTGTCCGGAATCCATGAGCCGGCCCGCGAGCCCGCGCCGCGACGCCATCCGCTGCAGGACATCAGGGAAGGTGCCGTGTTCGTGCTCCACCATCCGCTGCTGCGGCCGGTGTTCATCACGCAGTTCGTGTTCGGCGCCGCGTGGTTCGTCATTCTTGCGGTGTTCGTGCCGTATGCGGTGCGGCAGTTCGGTCTGTCGGCGTCCGGCATCGGCACGATCCTGGCGATGTACGGCGTCGGCATGGTCGTCGGCGCGCTGCTGGCGACGCGGGTGATGCGGCGGTTGCAGTTCGGCACCGTCATCGCATTGGGGCCGGTCACGGGTTTTGTCGCCGCGGTTGTGATCGCGTTGACGACCACCATTCCGAGCCCCCTGCTTGCGGGCCTCGGCTTCTTCCTGCTCGGGGTCGGGCCAATCCTGTGGGTCATCAGCACCGCGACCTTGCGGCAATCCGTAACACCGCCGCGGCTGCTCGGACGCGTCTCCGCCATCAACACCCTGAGCTATGGCGCGCGGCCGGTCGGCGCAGGGTTAGGCGCCATGGTCGGCGGGCTTTACGGCGCCGAGGCGTGCCTCTATCTCGCGGTAGCGGTCTTCGCCGCGCAGGCGCTGGTGATCCTGCTGTCGCCGGCGGTCTCGCTGACGCGGCAGCCGGAGATGGTCAGCGAGCCGGCCAGCGCCTAGCGGGTTTGCTGACGCCATAAGTGCGGTCGACGACTGAGCCACTGTTTCGTCATTGCGAGGAGCACGAGCGACGAAGCAATCCAGCTTCACTTTGTGGCCAATGGATTGCTTCGCGACGCTCGCAATGACGATTTTTCTATCCTGTTCGCAACCCCGCACTCAAAAATCTCCCATAATCGCCCACAGGAGGGTTTCCCATCCCGTTTTATATGATATGTATCATCTCATAGCGAAAGGGAGCTTCCATGGCCGACCAGACCATTTCAGCAATTGCCGCAGCACCTCGTCAGGAGCTCTCTCCGACCGTCCTGCAGATCGCCGTGCTCGCAGCACTTGCGGCGACCGGAACGCTGGCCACCAATATCCTGCTGCCTTCGCTGCCGCAGATGGCTGCCTCGCTGAAAGTGTCGAGTGCGGCGGTGACCTCCGCCATCACGGTTTTCCTCGCCGTCTTCGCGCTCGGTCAGCTCGCCGTCGGGCCGATCTCGGATCGCTACGGCCGGCGCTGGCCGGTGCTGATAGGCTTTGCGGTGTTCCTGGCCGGAAGCATCTGGTGCGGCCTCGCCGACAACCTGCCAAGTCTCCTGACCGGCCGCGTCATCCAGGCTGCCGGCGCGTGCTCGACATCGGTGCTCTCGCGCGCCATCGCCCGCGACCTCTTCAGCGGCGCAGCGCTGGGCCGCGCGATGGCGCTGATCATGATCGCGATGGCGGCCGCCCCCGGCTTCTCGCCGCTGCTCGGCGGCGCGCTCGATCATTATTTCGGCTGGCGCTCCGAATTCGTTCTGGTCGGAGCGTTTGCGGCCATCGGGGCGCTCGGCTATGACGCCGTGCTGGGCGAAACCCATCATTCGACGCGCACTCCGCTCAACCCGCTCGCCATCGCCCAAAACTATCTTGGCCTGATCGCCGATCGCCGCTTCCTGGTTCCGGCCGCGACCGTGAGCCTGATCATGGGCGGATTGTTCGCGATGTTTTCGGCTGCCCCCCGCGTTCTGATCGAAGGGCTGCACTTCACGCCGATCCAGCTTGGCCTGTTTTTCGCGGGCACCGTGATGGTGGTGTTCGCGGCGGGAATGCTGGCGACCAGACTGGCGCCGCGCTTCGGGCTCGACCGCTCGATCAGCGGTGGCCTGCTGGTGGCGGCGAGCGGCAGCATTGCCATCCTGCTGGTGTCGCTTTTCAACCCGACCTTCCTGCCGTTTCTCGGCGCCATCGCGGTATTCCTGCTCGGGATGGGCATCGTCAATCCGCTTGGCACCGCGCAAGCGCTGTCGCCATTCGGCGAAAAGGCCGGCGCGGCATCGGCATTGCTCGGATTCTGGCAGATGATGGTCGCGGCGATCGGGGTCTGGCTCGCCGCGACGATCTCGCACGAGGCAATGTTCGCGCTCGGCGTCGTGCTGGCGATAGCATCGCTGCTGGCGCTTGGGCTGTATGCCATGCGAGTGAAGGCGGCTTAAGGCGCGCGTATTCATGGAATGAGGTGAGGAAACGCCAGCTATTCCCCAGGAAGCGGACTTTGAGCGGGAGACTTTCGACGTCCACTTTGTGCCCCAAACTCGGAAGTGGAAAAGCGAGTCAAATTCCCTATCGGCTATTCGGTTTTGTACCTCCTAGAGTTGGACTCCCCTAGTCAAATGCTGGCTCCAGATTAGTGGTCCCGTGTTGCAGCGACCGTAGCTTTAAATAGCTTCTTGCAGCGAGGCGATCTTCGTCAAGTTCACCTGTTTGGGCTGCAGCAACGATATATCTGGCAAGCTCAGAGCGCAGGCCCGTTTCATCATTAACGACCGGCATGTTTTTAAGATAGCGCTCCAAAGCTCGATCGAATACCCGAGCTAGGAGGTGGATCGTATCCGGATCAAACTGGATCCCGAACCGCTCCGGCGCGAACCGCGTCAACCACAGAACGCCGAGAGACGTGGCAACCAAAGCCAAGGCCACGAAGCCCATGGCGATCAAGTTTCCTTGGGCGAATAGGAGGCTCCCTATTCCTGAGCCGACGGCCTGGCCGAGATACAATACCGTGTAATTGATTGCCACGGACGCCGTCGCCAGCGCAGGAGCTGCTGCAATCAACCTCACCTGCTGCATCGCGGTTGTGGCGGCAACCCCGAGGCCCCAGATCGCGGCTCCGGCTGCCATCAACGCAAACGTCCCGGCACCAATCGCCCACAATGCGACGCCGGTGACTACGCAAACCGCGAATACAGCGGATGTTTTGAACGAGCCCCACGCCTGAACAAGCTTAGAGGCACAGACATTCCCAATGAGCGTCATCACTCCGAAAATCAAGAAAACGATGGCGATCCCGCGAGGCGTCGCGCCCGTAAGCTCGGTCAACAGCGGTCCGACAAACGCGATGATGACGAGTTGGCCAGCTCCCAGCAAGCTGGTGATCAATAACAGCAGGAGAAGCTGACGATTGCGGCCGACCGCCCGCCACGTTGCAAAAATGACGGGCGTCCCTTTAAGTCCCTTCGGTAGTCCAACCAGAAGGGCAAGAAAGCTAGCCGCGGCAAGAATACCAACAAGACCATAAGTCGCACGCCAGCCAATCTGCGGCGCGGCTACCGAAATCAGCGGCAATCCAACCGCGATCGCAAGCGCCCAGCCAAGCAACGCCGATGCGATTGCCGAGCCGCGCTTGTCTTCTGCGACCAATAAAGCCGCGGTTGCGCCTGCCAATGGCGTAAAGGCGCCCGCGAGGGCGAGCATCGCCAAGCGGATCACCAAAAGGCTTGAGTAATTCGGTGCGAAGGCAGACGCCATGTGACCTATCGCAACCCAGAGTAAAATGGTGGCCAAAAGCACACGTCGGTCAACCCGGCTTGTGGTCCAACCCACGAGCGGCGGCGATACGCAAACGACGCCCGCACCGAGACTAACGAGCAGTCCCACAGTTCCTATGCTGACACCAAGGCCTGAGGAAAGCTCCCCTAACATTCCAGTCGGCAAAAGCATGCTGAGACCAACGGCAAGGTTGCCTAATGCCAAGGCGGTAATGGAGAACTGCCTGCGGAACACGGTGTTTTCCCAACTAAACGGAACGCAACTGCAAGCTGCACAAACGAATTTTGGCTAACAACAGCACCCAGCCGTTGTCGCTGCTGCTTTTGCACCCCGTTCGTTATTCTATGTAGTCGGCATCTTGGGCACCGATACCGCACTTCGGCGGCGCAATAGGGCCAGTTCTACCTTCGCCCTACCGTGTGGTGCAGACATCTCACCCAAAGTGAAGGGCTAAACTCCTACCTGTTTCGAAAGAAAAACGATCTTCCGCGGATGCCGCACCCCGTCAAATCTCAAAGTAACACTGATCTCTTAGGAATTCCTTAGCCGGTAATTTTCACGTCCAATGTCTCAGATTGATCAAAACCGGAAATACTCGCCGCGAGTAGACGTTTTCCGCTTTGCCGCGAAGGCGGACGTAGCGGCCAAGCCTACGCCCCTAGCTCTTCAGGTAGCGCGCATAGCCGCCGGCCGCGGCCTCATCCGACGCAACGCCGGGATCGAGGGTGTAGAGATCCTGCGCGCGACCGATGCCGCGCAGCGCAAACCGGCCGGTGGAGACGAGGTAGCGCCGCCCGGCTGCATCGAGCCCGGCCTCAAAATCCGACGACGCCAGCAATTCGCGATCGACCGAGCGGCACATCGACGCGATGCGGCTGACTTCGTTGACGGCCGGACCGACAACGGTGAAGTCAAGCCGGTCCTCGCTGCCGATGTTGCCGTAAAACACCTCGCCGACATGCAGGCCGACATAGGCCGACGTGGTCGGCCGCCCGGCCGCGGTGCGGGCGGCATTGAGCGACGTCATGTTGTGCCGGAAGCGGTGCTCGGCGCGCAAGGCGGCCCGCTTGGCGGCGGTCATGTCGTCGCCGGTGAACATCGCCAGCACGCCATCGCCGATCAGTTTGAGCACGTCGCCGCCGGCATCATGGATGGCGTCGATCGCGGCTTGCGCGTAGTCGTTGAGAAACGGAATGATCTCGTCGGGAGCGATGGTTTCGCTGATCGCGGTCGAGCCGCGCAGATCGGAAAACCACAGCACGGCCTTGATGCGCTCGGTGACGCCCCGCGAGATGCGCCCGCGCAGAACCTGCTCGGAGGCGTCGCGCCCGAGATAGACCCGGCCCAGCGTTCTGGCGATCTCCACTTGGGCGGCGGACTTGATCGCGAGGCCGAGCATCGGCACGAGGTCGCGCAGCGCCGACAAATCTCCCTCATCAAAGCCGTCAGCCCGCCGGGTCAGCCAATAGGAATAGACGCAGTCCATCTGGCCGATGGTTCCGGCGTCGCCGAACCGGTGCACAAAGGCCACGAAGTGCCGGTGACCCTTGGCTGCAAGGTCATCGATCATCGAGAAGTCGAGCGAGGCGCAATCGGAAAGATCGATCCGCATTTCGTCATGACCGCTTTCGAGCATGTGAAAGAAGGTGGAGCGGCGCCAATTTCCTGCAGCATCGCCGTCAGTGGTCGGCCCGTATTCGAAGCTCTCGCTCTCGTTGGTTTCACTGTCGTTCCAGCGAAATCCGCGCCCCTCGAAAATCGGGTGCAGCGTATCGATGAAGACAAGCCCGCGCGACAGCTCGAGGCCTTGCGCGCGGCAACGCTCGCAGAAGCCGCGAATGAGATCATTCTCCGGCATGCCGGTCAGGCCCTGGCTCACCAGCCAGTTCATCAGGCGCAGTCGCGGTGCGAGGTCCATGAGATATTATGCCGCGTCATGATGCGTCACGACAATCGGGGTCTGCTTGTCGGGAAAGGAAATTGTCGTGAAAGTTTTCATGGCAGCGCCGCCAGAAACTGTCCGCCCGCGGCGCAAATCAGCACCACCAGCCAGGGCGGGGTTCGCCACATCATCAGCAGCAGGAAGGCGACGGCGGCAAGCGCGAAGTCCCCCTTGCCCAGAATGGCGGTCTTCCACACCGGATTGTAGAAGGCCGCGATCAACAAGCCGACGACCGCCGCGTTGATGCCTCGCAAGGTCGCCTGCGTGGCGCGCCTTTGCCGCAGGTCATCCCAGAACGGAAGAACGCCGATCACCAGCAGGAAGGACGGCAGGAAAACCGCCACCAGGCACAGCGCGGCCATCTTCCAGCCGCCGATCACAGCCCCGAGATACGCAGCAAAGGTCGTCAGCGGTCCCGGCACCGCCTGGGCGGCGCCGTAACCCGCCAGGAACGCATCATTGCTGATCCAGCCCGCCGGCACGACTTCCGCCTGCAGCAGCGGCAGAATGACGTGACCACCGCCGAACACCAGCGAACCGACGCGATAAAACGTATCGAACAGCTCGATCGACCGCCCGCCGATGGTCGCGGCCAACAGCGGCAGGCCGAGCAGCAGCACCACAAAGCCCAGCAAGGCGATCATGCCGGTAGCGCGGCCGACCGGAACCTGCAGCGCCACATGATCGGATGGCGCTTCGGCTCGCAACACCACCGCGCCCGCAATCGCGCCGAATGCAATGGCTGCGATTTGCCCCCACGCCGAAGGCAGCGAAAAGGTAATCAACGCCGCCGCCACGGCCATGGTGGCGCGCGATCGGTCGGGCGCAAGGGTTCGCGCCATGCCAAGAATGGCCAGCGCGACCACGGCTACCGCGGCAACTTTCAGTCCGTGCAACCAGCCGCTGCCAAGCGCGTCACCGAGGCTGGAAAGCCCGTACGCAAAGGCCACCAGCGCGATCGTCGAAGGCAGCGTAAAGGCCGTCCAGGCCGCCAGCGCACCGGGATATCCGGCCCGCAGCAAGCCGATGGCGATACCCACCTGGCTCGAGGCCGGGCCCGGCAGGAACTGGCAGAGCGCCACCAGATCCGCGTAGGCTTGTTCGTCGAACCATTTGCGGCGCTCGACGAATTCGTTGCGGAAGTATCCGAGGTGAGCGACCGGGCCGCCGAACGATGTCAGGCCGAGCTTGAGGAAGGCCGAGAAAACTTCCCGCACACCGCTGTTCAAAGGCCGGCCCCGCGCGTCAGGATCAAATTCACGGTTTCCGTCCCTGTTGCCGTTCGACGTTATCGGAAAGCCGATATCGAAGCCAACGCGAAAGCTATGGCTGAATGCGATCGGCTCGGCATGCCGGGTAGCAATGGCCATCCTGCCAGCACTTTTTTCCGCAAATGGTTTCACCGAATCCCGCGAACGGTTTCATCGAAATTTCGACGTAGTTGACGGCTGCGGCGTGGCGTATGCAAATGCCAGGCAAGAAAACAAGACCGGGTGCGGATTCGCGTGGCAACCATAACCAGGAATAACAATGGCGCCTGAGCCATGAGCCGGCGCCAGCTTCCGATCATTCTGGCGCTCGGCACCACACAAACCCTGGCGTGGGCGTCGAGCTACTATCTGCCGGCCATCCTGGCGGACCCGATCGCGCACGATCTCGGCGTTTCCAGCAACTGGATATTCGCCGCCTTCTCGGCCTCGCTGGTGATCGCCGCCCTGCTGGGCCCGCGCATCGGGCGGCAGATCGATCTGGTCGGCGGCCGGCAGGTGCTGTCGGCTTCCAATCTGACATTCGCCGGCGGCCTGGCGCTGCTCGGCTGCGCTTATTCCATTCCAGTGTTGATGGTCGCCTGGCTGCTGCTCGGCGTCGGCATGGGGCTTGGCCTGTATGACGCGGCCTTCGGCGCGCTGGGGCGGATCTATGGCGACGCCGCACGCCGTTCGATCACCGGCATCACGCTGGTCGCGGGGTTCGCCAGCACCGTCGGCTGGCCGCTGACCGCCTGGGGGCTGCAAACCATCGGATGGCGCGACACCTGCCTGGCATGGGCGGCGGCGCATATGCTGCTCGGCCTGCCGCTGAATTATTTCATGCTGCCTGCAGTAAAGGTCGCCAAAGCGGTGGCTGCGACCTCCGCCAAGCCGCACATCCCGATCGATCGAACCATGATCCTGCTGGCGTTCGCCTTTGCGGCGGCCTGGAGCGTCACCGGCGCGATGGCGGCGCACCTGCCCCGAATTCTGGAGGCCGCCGGTGCCACAACCCTGCAGGCGGTTTCAGCCGGTGCGCTGATCGGCCCGGCGCAAGTGCTGGCCCGCATCGTCGAGGCGAGCTTCCTGAGCCGCTATCATCCGCTGGTCTCGACCCGGATCGCGTGCCTGACACATCCCATCGGTGCCGCCATCCTGGCGCTGGCGGGCGGCGGCGCAGCGAGCGCATTTGCGATTTTTCACGGCGCCGGCAACGGCATCCTGACCATTGCGCGCGGAACGCTGCCGCTGGCGGTCTTCGGCTCGCAAAATTACGGCTATCGCCTCGGCATCCTCGGCGCGCCGGCACGGATGGCGCAGGCCGTGGCACCATTGGCGTTCGGCTTGCTGATCGACTCCATGGGAAGCCGCGTCCTGATCGTCACCTCCGCGCTCAGTCTGGCGGCCCTGCTGGCGCTGGGCCTGCTGCGGCAGCAACCGGCAGTACCCTGACCGCAAACGGGCCTTCCCATCGCTGACGATTTCGAGCAAAACAATCGCATGGAAGATAAAGCCGGCCAGGCCACCACGATCCGGGATTTCGTGCGATGGGCGACGACCCTGCCGCAATCCGTTGCGGTCTATTTCGTCTGCCTTGTCCTGATCGGCGGGCTTTCGTTCTACGCCGGCACGCTGAAGCCGAAAAAGGCGGTCGGCATCGGTCCGCCGCCGGTATCGGCGCCGCGCAACTGAAACTCCCGCAACACGCGCGATACTCTTTCGTCAGTCGTAGAACGCCGGCGACATTTGAGGCCGTCGCGCTGGACCTTGTCGTGATTGATCCAAAACTGCGCGTTTTCGCTCGTCATCGTGTCCGATATCTTTTGCAGGGAAGCCAGCGTCTGCTCCTTGTTGAAATTCATCGAAGGGACGCGGCGATTGTCCCAATTGCTTTTGAAATGGACGGCATCGCCGGAAAGGATGACCGCGCCGGTCTTGGGCAGCTTCACCAGCAATGATTGGTGACCCGGCGTGTGTCCCGGCGTCGAGAGGATGGTCACGCTGCCGTCGCCGAATAGATCACGGTCGCCTTCCAGCTTCGTGACCGGATGCCCCGGCTTGAAGCGCGGCTCGCCATTGGCGCCGGGCCATTCATATTCGGCCTTCTGCACATAGAGCATGGCGGCGGGAAACATCTCGACATTGCCGATGTGATCGGGGTGGGTGTGCGAGATCGCGATGACCTTGATGTCTGCGGGCTTGACCCCGAGCTCATCGAGCTGGGCCGCCAGGGTTTTGGGGCGATGCCAGAACAGGCCCTTCGGGTCGGCCGGCACCAGGCCATTCGGCATCGCCGCCACCGCATCGGGGATACCGGTGTCCCACAGCATCCAGCCCTGCGCGTGCTTGATCAGATAGCAATTGTCGACGAAGTCCATCGACTTGCCTTCGTCGACACCGGGCGACCAGCGCGACACATCGCTGGTGGCGCCCTCCCCGCAATTGAGGATGTAAAGTTTTTCAACACCGGGCGTGCCCGATTGCGCGTGGCCTGCACCCATCAGCCATGCGGCCGACAACAGCGCTGCGACGAAACCAATGGTTCAATTCACGGTGTTTCCTCCATTGCCGGTTTTCCGGAGCTTCGCTCCGACGGCTTGGATACTACCGTATCGCCGCCGCGCCCATCCGCCTCACGATCAATTGTCGGTGGCTGGCGCACTATCAATGCCAGAATGCCGGAGAATTGCGGCCGACGACGGGGTTAACCCCCGGTGAACCAGACCGGACAACATGGCCGTGATCCAGGGCGGCTGGCCTCGCCCCGGCTGTCGTTTCTTTCCCCAATTCACCTCGTCTGGAAGCGTCGCGCACGAGGGAACAAAAACCGCTATAAAGGATTTTTCATCATTGATTCCGATCCATTTTCAAAGGGGGGGACCGTTGCCGAACAAAGGGGTATCTGCCGAATCAGGCGGATCATTTCCGACCGGCGGCGGTGAACTTGGCGGACTGATCAGGCAATTCGACTGGTCAAAAACGAGCCTCGGGCCGCTTGCGGCGTGGCCGCAAAGTCTGAAAACCGTCACTGATACCCTGCTGTGGTCGCCGGTGCCCATCGTGCTTTTGTGGGGCGAAGATGGCGTCATGATCTACAATGATGCGTATTCGGTTTTTGCCGGCGGCAGGCATCCGCAGCTTCTCGGGTCGAAGGTGCGTGAGGGGTGGCCCGAAGTCGCCGATTTCAACGACCATGTGATGAAGGTCGGCCTCAGCGGAGGCATTCTCTCCTACAGGGATCAGGAACTCACGCTGTTCCGGCATGACCGCCCGGAGCAGGTCTGGATGAATCTGGATTATTCCCCGGTCTTGAACGAGGCAGGTCAGCCGGCGGGCGTGATCGCCATCGTGATTGAAACCACGCAGCGCGTGATCGCCGAACGAACCCTGAAGGATCGCGAGAATGATCTCGCCAGCGTGCAGCGAATAGCCAGGATCGGAGGGGTCACCGTCGACCTCGGGAACGACTTCGGCAGCGGACAACGCTCCCTCGCCTATCAGGAGATCCACGGCTTGAGCCCGGACGTGGTCGATACGCACGACGACTGGGTCAAGCGAATTCATCCCGACGACCGCGAGCGGGCACTCAATCATTTTCTGACGACCGTGAACGGCACCGATGCGCGATATTCGTCCGAATACCGGATCATCAGGCCCAGCGATGGGCAGGTGCGATGGATCGCCTCCGAAGCGCAGATCGAGCGTGACGAAGCAGGCAAACCGCTTCGGCTGATCGGCGCCCATATGGACATCACCGAACGAACGCTGGCGAAGGAACTGCTCAAGGAGAGCGAAGAGCGCTTCCGGCTGATCGCCAACAGTGCACCGGTGCCGATGTGGGTCAGCAAGCTGGACGGCACGCGCGGCTTCGCCAACCAGGCCTATCTGGATTTCCTTGGCCTGGAATATCAAGAAGCGATCGTTTTCGACTGGCGCAAAATTCTTCACCCCGACGATCTGATGCGGATCGTCAATGAAAGCCTCGCGGGGGAAGCCTCGCTCAGGCCGTTTGTGCTGGAAGCGCGATATCGCCGGGCGGACGGCGAATGGCGATGGATGCGGTCGGAATCGCAGCCGCGCTGGGACCCGGTCGGCAAACATATCGGCTTTATCGGGGTGGCTCACGATATCACCGCCGCCAAGCAAGCCGAAGGCGAATTGCGCCGTCTCAACGAGACCCTGGAGCAGCGCATCAGGGAGCGCACCTCGCAGCTCGAATCGAACGAAGCGCAATTGCGTGCCATCTTCGAAACCAGCAACCAGTACCAGGCGTTTCTCGATCTGAAGGGCAACGTCATCTATGCGAACAAGACCGCGCTGGCGGGAATTCAGTCGGTCGTGGCAGACGTTGCGGGCCGGCCGTTTTGGGATTCACCGTGGTTTTCCGCGACACCGGGCGCTCGCGAAATCGTTGCCGATGGTTTCAATTCGGTCATGCGCGGCGAAAGCGTGCGGAGGGAGATGCTGCTCCATTTGCCGATCGGCGACCGGTATTTTGATTTTGCGATGCGGCCGGTGTTCGACCAGCGGGGGGCCATCACCGGCGTGCTGCCCGAGGCGGTCGACATCACCGAACGCCGTCAGGCCGAGGAAGCGCTGCGCCAATCCCAGAAAATGGAAGCGGTCGGCCAGCTCACCGGCGGCGTGGCGCACGACTTCAACAACCTGCTGACCATCATCCGCTCGGCCACCGATTTCCTGCGCCGCCGCGAACTGACCGAGGACCGCCGCCGCCGCTACATCGACGCGATTTCCAACACGGTCGATCGCGCATCCAAACTGACCGGACAATTGCTGGCGTTTGCGCGGCGGCAACCCCTGACCCCGGAGGTGTTCGATGTCGGCTTGCAGGTCGAGGCCATCGCACAGCTCATTCGCCCGCTGGTCGGCGGGAGAATTCAGATCGGTTTGGAGATTGCCGACTCCGAATGCTTCGCGATGGCGGACGTCGCTCAATTCGAGACCACCCTGATCAATCTGGCGGTCAATAGCCGGGATGCGATGGAGGATGAGGGTCTGATTTCCATCCGGGTCGAAAAGGCCGATGAGATCCCGGCTTCGGGCATCAGCGGCAGGCGCGAGGGAAAATTCATTGCCATCTCGGTCGAGGATACCGGTGCCGGCATCGCGCCTGACCAGATGACGGCCATTTTCGAGCCGTTCTACACCACCAAGGAGGTCGGAAAAGGCACCGGTCTTGGCCTCAGCCAGGCACTCGGATTCGCCAAGCAATCCGGCGGCGACATCGTGGCCGTCAGCGCCTTGAGCAAGGGTTCGAAATTCACGATCTATTTGCCTCAAGCGAAACTCCCCCGCCATCAGGCCAGCGTCGCCGCAACGAGCCCTGAAGCCGCATCGAGCGGCTTTGGCCATCGCATTCTGGTCGTCGAGGACAACGAGGATGTCGGACGGTTTTCGACCGAACTGCTGCAGGATCTGGGTTATGCGACGAGGCGAGCCGACAATGCCAAGCAGGCGCTGGCCCTGATCGCCGCCGACCATGGGGCGTTCGATCTGGTGTTTTCCGACGTCATCATGCCCGGCATGAACGGCGTGGAGATGGCCAGGATCATCCGCGAGCAGTACCCGCATTTGCCGGTCGTGCTGACCAGCGGTTACAGCAACGTGCTGGCGCAGACCACCGACCATGGTTTCGAACTGATTCAAAAACCATACTCGGTCGAAGCGCTGTCGCGCACGCTGCGGAAGGTTATTGCGGAACGATTGTAGGCTGCGAACCCGAAAATCAAACAAGACCAAGGATGGGAAGGCGCCGTGAACCAGAAGCAGCTACACCTTTCCGCGACGTGCCAATGCGGCAAGGTGAAGTTCGAGACCGTCGGCTCACCGATCCTGACCGGCACCTGCTATTGCAGGAGTTGCCAGCAAGCCGGACGTCAACTCGGGCAACTGCCGGCTGCGCCGCCGCTACTCGATCCCGACGGTGGAACGAGTATGGTCCTGGTTCGAAAGGATCGGGTACAATGCGTGACGGGACAGGCGTATCTTGAAGAGCATCGGCTCAAGCCTGAATCCGCGACCCGGCGAGTCGTTGCCACCTGCTGCAATTCGGCAATGTTCCTCGACTTCACCAAAGGGCATTGGCTGTCGATGTTCCGCAACCGCTTTGCGACCGACGCGCCGCCACTTGAAATGCGGGTCATGACAGCGGAGCGGCGCGCCGGCGTAGAGCTTGCCGACGACTTGCCGAACTATGCTGGTCACTCCGGCAAGTTCATGCTGAAACTGATCGCCGCCTGGATCGCGATGGGCTTCCGCAGGCCTGAAATCAGCTGGGGAAAGCCCGCGGCCAATTGAAAAACCGCACCGCGTCGGCCCCGGCATCTCGCGGGACGACGAGCGAATTGTGTAACTACTCCACTCCGCGCCCGAACTTGTTCGACTTCGGAAAACCCTTCGGCGGCAGGCGGCCGGCGTCGGCGCGGTTGCCGCGCCATTCGGCCAATTCCTTGATGGAAGCGCTGAATTCGCGGCCGGCGGAATCCTTCCAGGTCAGGCCGTCCTTGGCATCGAACGTGGCGATGTCGGACAGCCCGCCATCGCGGTATTTCTGCAGGCGCACGCCGCGGCCGCGCGCCATTTCCGGCACCTGATCAATCGGGAAGATCACCATCTTGCGGTTGTCGCCGATCACCGCGACGGTGTCGCCGGTGACGGTGGCCAGCGCGCGCGCCTCATTGGGCATCTCGACGTTCAGCACCTGCTTGCCCTTGCGGGTGTTGCCGACGCAATCGTCTTCGTTGACGATGAAGCCCTGCCCTTCGTGGCTCGCCACCAGGAATTTGCGCCCGCCCTTGTTGACGAACAGCGACACGATCGCGACGTCCTGCTCCATGTCGACGAACATCCGGATCGGCTCGCCATGGCCGCGTCCGCCCGGCAGTTTGGCGACATCGAGCGAATAGAATTTGCCGTTGGTGGCGAACAGCAGCAGCTTCGAGGTGGTTTCCGCAAAGAACGCCGAGCCGAGCTGGTCGTCGGTCTTGAAGGTGAGCCCCGAGAGATCGGCGACCTGCCCCTTCAGCGTTCGCACCCAGCCCTTGTCGGAAATCACCACCGTGACCGGCTCGCGTTCCACGAACGCTTCCTCTATCGCGGCCAGATCATGCTCGGGCGCATCGGCGAACATGGTCCGGCGCTTGCCGAGTGGCGTCTTCGGCCCGAACATGTCGCGAACTTTTCGGACCTGCTCGCCGACCTTGGACCATTGCTCGGCCTCGGAGGCGAGCAGCCCCTTGACGCCTTTCAATTCGGCGCGAAGATTCTTGTCCTCGGTGCGAATCTCGAATTCCTCGAGCTTGCGCAGGGATCGCAGCCGCATGTTCAGGATGGCGTCGGCCTGAACCTCGGTGAGCTTGAACGCCTTCATCAGCACCGGTTTCGGCTCGTCCTCGGCGCGGATGATCTTGATCACCTTGTCGATGTTCAGATAGGCGATCAGGTAGCCGCCGAGCACTTCCAGCCGATGCTCGATCTGCTCCTTGCGGTAGTTGGTGCGGCGCTGCAGCACGTCGCGCAGATGGTCGAGCCATTCGCGCAAGCACTCGGCTAGCCCGAGCACCCTGGGGATGCGGCCCTTCACCAGCACATTGAGGTTCAGCGGAATCCGGCTTTCCAGCTCGGTCAGCCGGAACAGCAATTCCATCAGCAATTCCGGATCGACCGCGCGGGATTTCGGCTCGATCACGAGCCGGATGTCTTCGGCGGAATTCGTCACGCACATTTTCGACCAGCGGCAGCTTCTTGTCGTTGAGCAGTTCGGCGATCTTCTCCACCAGCCGGGATTTCTGCACCAGCCAAGGAATTTCGGTGATGACCACGACCCAGGTGCCGCGGGCGCCTTCTTCCTGGGTCCATTTGGCGCGGGTGCGGAACGAGCCGCGCCCGGTCATGTAGGCCTCGGCGATGCTTTCCTTGGAGTCGACGATGATGCCGCCGGTCGGAAAATCCGGACCCTTGACCCATTTCAGGAGTGTCTTCGACTTCGCGTCGGGCTTGTCGATCAGGTGCAGCGCGGCGTCGCAAAGCTCGGCCGCGTTGTGCGGCGGGATCGAGGTCGCCATGCCGACCGCGATGCCCTGCGAGCCGTTGGCGAGCAGGTTCGGAAACCCGCCGGGCAGCACCACCGGCTCTTTCGACGTGCCATCGTAATTGGGACGGAACTCGACGCCGTCTTCGTCGATGCCTTCGAGCAGCAGCTGCGCGACCGCGGTCATGCGGGCTTCGGTATAGCGATAGGCAGCGGGATTATCGCCGTCGATATTGCCGAAATTGCCCTGGCCGTCGACCAGCGGATAGCGCGAGGAAAAATCCTGCGCGAGGCGCACTAGCGCGTCATAGATCGACTGATCGCCATGCGGATGGAACGAGCCCATCACATCGCCGACGATTTTTGCCGATTTCTTGAACGTCGTGCCGGGATCGAGCCGCAGCAGCCGCATGCCGTAGAGGATGCGGCGATGCACCGGCTTCAGGCCGTCGCGGGCATCCGGCAGCGCGCGGTGCATAATGGTCGAGAGCGCGTAAGCGAGATAGCGCTCTTCCAACGCATCGCGCAGCGGGACGTCGTGGATTTCCGCCGGCTCTTCTGGCGGTAGCTGTCGTTTTCCCATAAATCCAAGTCTTTCAACAGTTTCCCGGCGGTATCTGAGGGCCTTTGAGAGGGGTTTCCGACATTGACTGGGAAACGCCAACCGGCCGAATCATCGTCCGAGAATTAGCCCGGTTATAGCCAAAAAAACAGTTTTACGATGGCTTGGCGGCCTGCTTCACGCCCCGAAGGTCAGCCGGCGTTTCGCGACTGTGCGCTCGCCTTTCTCGGCCAATTCGGCCACCACGTTGCGCATTATCGCCGCATGCGTCATTTGAGCGGTTGCCGGTGCCGATCATCTCACCTATCTCGTCGAAGGCATGCAAGGTTTGTTGATCGTGCAGCAACAAGAGGTGACCGCAATGAAGCTTTCTATCGTGGCTGTGGCTGCAGTGTTCGCGTTATCCAGCCCAGCGTTCGCGCAGAGCTATAATTCAGACGGTTTGAATGGGGCGAATCTCGGCAAGTCGATGCGTGGCGTTAACAATGGCGTACCATATCCCAACACCAATGCGACGGATGGAACCGCTCCGGTTGGCAGCAGTGGCTGGAGGCCACATCGCGCCGTTACCCCGAAGCATTACAGGCATCACTGGCACGACCGGCATCACAAGCATTACAGACATCACAGGCACTACTGAAATTCTGGAATGTAAGCCGTGGGAAAAAGCCCGAACGCAATCCGGAGCATCAGCGCAGACTGCGGCTAAACCTGCGCCACCCTCGCCCGATGCTTCGTCACGGCATTGATAAATCCGTCGCGGGCATCGGAATGGCCCTGACCGCGCGGTTCCAGCACGTGGCGCAGCAGGAACATCCCGGTAAGGCGAAAACCGTCCTGCAGGTCCTGGTCCGACCAAGTATTGGAGCCGCCACCGCTTTCGCGCAGGAACGCCGGCAGCCGCAGCAGCCGGTCGCGCCAGGGATCGCCAGCCGCCCGCGACACCGCGCCGCCGGATTTCGGCGAGACATAGATCAGCTCGGTGGTCTCGCCGGTCGCGGCGCAGTTCTCCAGATCGAGCCCGAAGCCGAGTTCGGCCAGCATCGCGAGTTCGAATTTGACCAGATGAATGGCGGCTTCGCCGATGTCGTCGAAATCGTCCAGCGTGCGTTCCAGCAGCTCATAGATGTCTTCGTGCGGATCGCGCTCCGGCAATAGCCGCGCCAGCGCGGCCAGATGCGTCACGCCATACACTGCGTGCGACGAGGCCAGCACGGTGGCCGCGCGCAGCCGCGTGCCCTCGATGGCGTAGTAACCGAGATGCTCGTCGAGCCGCGCCCGCCACACCGCGCGCACGCTGTTGCCGGGCTGCAGCATCGGCCGCATCCGCCTGCCTGCGCCGCCGCGGACCAGACCGAGATGGCGGCCATGGCCGCGCGTCAGCAGTTCGACGATGGCCGAGGATTCGCCATGCCGCCTTACCCCGAGCACGATGCCTTCGTCCGCCCATTCCATGGTTTCGAGTGTACAGGATTCTGCCGGACCACGCAGCAGTTGCGCCCGCAAATCACCCGTTGAACCAGCCTTGCGCGTCGCCGGTGAAGGAAAAATACAGCCCGGCGGCGGTCAGCGCGCAGGAAACGATTTCGATGGCGCTATCGAGTTCCACACCGCTGGAGCCGATCGTCTGCGCCAGCGAGATGACGGACAGCACCAGCGAGGCCACCAGCACCCAGCGCGGCCAGTTCTTCCGCCGCCGCGCGGCAAGACCGACGAAATACACCATCAACAGGATCAGGCCGGCCGCGATCACGGTGGCGGCCGCAATCGTCGATCCCGAGATCTCGGCGCTTGGCGTACGATCCTGGAACGCGACCGACAGCGCGTCGAGCGTCAGTGACAGATACAGCAAGACTTCGAACCACAGCACGTTTTTGGGTACGGTCATCGGGACGCCGGTTATTCCCTTATTATTGTTTTGATCACTGCTCGATCATTGCTTGATTACTCTTTGGGAAATTCAAGTCCCATTTCGCGGTAACGGTTGGGATCTTCGCCCCAGTTCTCGCGCACCTTGACGAACAAGAACAGATGCACGGGCACACCCACGATCTCGGCGAGTTCCTTGCGCAAATCCGCGCCGATCGACTTGATGGTGGCGCCGCCCTTGCCGAGCACGATCTTGCGCTGACTTTCGCGCTCGACAAAAATCGTCTGCTCGATACGGATGGATTTATCCTTGCGCTCGGTCCAGCTATCGGTCTCGACGGTCGACTGATACGGCAGTTCCTGGTGCAGTTGCCGGAAGATCTTTTCCCGGGTGATTTCGGCCGCCAGATGCCGCATCGGCGCGTCCGACATCTGGTCCTCGGGATAGTGAAACGGCCCCGCCGGCACCATCTCCGACAGCGCGCGGCGCAAATCGTCGACCCCGTCGCCGGACAAGGCCGAGACCATGAAGGTCTTTGCGAAACCGAGGCGGTCGTTGGCGGCCTTGGCCAGCGCCAGCAATTTTTCGCGCGGAACGAGGTCGATCTTGTTCAGCACCAGGATTTTCTCGTGCCGAACGGTTGCGAGCTTGGTGAGGATGGCGTCGGCTTCCTCGTCGATGCCGGTCTTGGCGTCGAGCAGCACGCAGACCAGGTCGGCATCATGCGCCCCGCTCCAGGCTGTCGACACCATGGCGCGGTCGAGCCGCCGTTTCGGCAGGAAGATCCCGGGGGTGTCGACCAGAATGATCTGCGCGTTGTTCTCGATCACGATGCCGCGGATCAGGGCCCGCGTGGTCTGCACCTTGCGCGAGACGATGGTAACCTTGGAGCCGACCAGGGCGTTGACCAGCGTCGACTTGCCGACATTGGGCGCGCCGATCAGCGCAACAAAGCCGCAGCGCGTCGCAGCCGGCGGGGCGCTGATCGAAGACTCATCCGTCATTGTTGCCGCCACCGACGCCTTCGCGTGCAATCATCACCGAGGCTGCGACCTTTTCGGCGGCGCGCTTGCTGCCGCCGATACCTTCGGCCGGATCCAGTCCGGGCAGATCCACCGCAACCCGAAACTGCGGATCGTGATGCGGACCGGTGCGCTCGATTTCGCGATAGACCGGCGTCGGCAGGCCTTTGCCTTGCGCCCATTCCTGCAGCACGGTCTTGGGATCGCGCAGCGGCCGCCGCGGCTTGCGCATCCGTTCGGTCCAGTTGCGTTCGACGAATTGGGCTGCTGCACTGTAGCCGCCGTCGAGAAACACCGCGCCGATCACCGCTTCGCAGATGTCGCCGAGCACGGATTTGCGCAGCCGCGCGCCCGCCCCCGCGCCGACCGCGCCGAGCTTGATATCATCGAGCAGCCCGAGCGATTTTGCCACGTCCGCGCAGCTTTCCTTGCGCACGAGATCGGCCAACCGCTTCGACAGCTCGCCTTCGTCGGCATTCGGGAAGGCGCGGTAGAGCATGTCGGACACGATCAGCCCGAGCACGTGATCGCCGAGGAATTCGAGGCGCTGGTAGCTGTCGCCACGCTTGCGCGCGGATTTCAGCGCGGAAACGTGGGTGAAGGCGGTCGCCAGCAGCGCCGGATCGGCAAACTGATGCCCGATGCGCGCCTCGATCGCGGCAGCAGCGGCCTTGGCGCCGGCCTTGCCGCGCTTCTTCTTCGCCGCCTGAGGCTCGCGCCCAGCGTCGGGCTGAGGGCTTGCTTCGCCCGACGCCGACGGGGTCCGAATATCAGGTGTTTCGTCGTTCATCGCACAATTTTGAATATGCGATTCCAGCGCACCGCGGTGGGCCAGCGCCAGAACATCCAGGCATGCTCGCCCTCGGCAATGGAGAAGAAAATCATCTGGGCGCGGCCGATGAGATTCTCGAACGGCACATAGCCCACCGCCGACAGGACGCGGCTGTCGGTTGAATTATCCCGGTTGTCACCCATCATGAAGAAATGGTCCGGCGGCACGGTGTAGACGATGGTGTTGTCGTAGAAACCGTTATCGACGCAATCGAGCAACTCATAGCTGACGCCGTTCGGCAGCGTTTCCTTCCAGCGCTTGACCCGCGCGGTGGCGTCGGACCCGCAAGGGTCCTCGCCGATGAAATCGCTTAAGCGCTCGCGCACCACGGGCTTGTCGTTGATGTAGAGCAGCCCCTCCTTCATCTGGATGTGGTCGCCCGGCAGCCCGATCACGCGCTTGATGTAGTCGGTAGAATCGTCCTTCGGCAGCCGGAACACAACGACGTCGCCGCGTTCCGGTTCGGAACCGAGGACGCGCCCTGAAAACAAGGGCGGCGACAGCGGGATTGAATAGTGGCTGTAACCGTAGGAATATTTCGAGACGAACAGATAGTCGCCGACCAAGAGCGTGGCCTTCATCGATCCGGAGGGAATGTTGAAAGGCTGGAACAGGAAAGTTCGGATCACCAGGGCGATCAGCAGGGCATGGATGACGACGCGGACGGTTTCGCCCAAGCCGCCTTCTGATTTTGTCCCGGATGTCACGCTCATGGCTTTCCCGATTCCCCGTCACGCAAACGCCGCGCGCTGGCAGAGCATTTTCCTCACGCGAATCGTTAGTCGCTTCGCGTCGAGAAAATGTCTTGATTCTGATGCTGCGAGCGAGTTCCGGCGCAAACCCGAATTCGCTCTGGTTTCCCTGCGGCGTTTTAGACGGTTGTTCGCAGCCGTGCAATCAACGGCCGCGTCAAAACTTGCCAATCCTTTGACAAGTCATAGATTTTTAGTTTTGCGGCGGACCGGCATACCAGCCCCGCCGCGCCTCAGGGTTTGCCGGGATGGACCGCCGAAATTATGACAAAGGCCTGCGCCAGCGGCCAGTCGTCGGTAATACTGAGGTCGATCTGCGCCTGATGGTCCGGCGGCGTCATGGCTTCGAGCCGGGCCAGCGCCCCGCCGGTCAGTTGCATGGTCGGACGGCCACCCGGCAGGTTCACCACCCCCATGTCCCGCCACCAGACGCCACGCCTGATCCCGGTGCCCAGCGCCTTGGAACAGGCCTCCTTGGCGGCAAACCGCTTGGCGTAGGTCGCCACCACCATTTTCTCGTTCTTGGCGCGCCGCCCGGCCCGGGCACGCTCGGCGTCGGTGAAAATCCGGTCGAGAAAGCGGTCGCCATGACGTTCGATGACCTTGGCGACGCGGCGGATGTCGATCAGGTCGGAGCCGATGCCAATGATCATGGTTTGCTCGCAAGCTGCGGGGGATTCAGGCCCTCAAGGCGGCGCCGCCCGCGATCCATCGCGGCCCGCATGGCACGCACTGTCTCGCCGAGGCCGACGAACAACGCCTCCCCGATCATGTAATAGCCGATGTTGAGTTCGACGATTTCCGGCAATGCCGCGATCTGCTCGGCGGTAGCGTAATCAAGGCCGTGGCCGGCATGGACTTCGAGGCCCGCGGAGCGCGCCAGAGCCGCGCCCGCGACAATCCGCTGCCATTCGGCTTCCGCCTTTGCGGTGTGGCCGTCGACGACGGCGTCGCACCAGGCGCCGGTGTGAATTTCAATCACCGGCGCGCGCAGTTTTGCCGCCATTTCGATCTGCCGCGGGTCGGCCGCGATGAACAGCGACACCCGCACGCCCGCATCGTTCAATTGCGCGATGAAAGGCTGCAGCGCGTTGTGCTGTCCGACCACGTCGAGCCCGCCCTCGGTGGTGAGTTCTTCGCGGCGCTCGGGCACCAGGCACACCGCATGAGGCCCGGTCGCAAGGGCTATTCCCAGCATGTCCGGGGTCGCCGCCATCTCGAAATTCAGCGGCTTTCCGATTTCCGCCTTGAGCCGCGCCATGTCGTCGTCGCGGATGTGGCGGCGATCCTCGCGCAGATGCGCGGTGATGCCGTCGGCGCCCGCCGCGATCGCGGCAAGCGCCGCGCGTACCGGGTCGGGATTGCGGCCTCCTCGCGCATTACGCAACGTGGCGACGTGGTCGACATTGACTCCGAGACGCAGCGGAGGATTTGGCATGCAGGACTCGCATAGACTGGTTCAGTTCCTCATCCCCGGATGAGCGCACTTGCGCTCACTCGGGAGAAGCGGCGTCTTCGCCGCGTCACGAAGGACGAGAAAAGTTTGGCCCATGGTTCGAGACGCGCGCAAGAGCTCGCTCCTCACCATGAGGAAGATTTATTTATCCATTGACGCGCTCGACCCGTGCGACGACGGCTTTGGCGCGCAACTGGGCGATAATAGCGCTGAGATGCTTCAGGTCATAGACCTCAAGATCGATGGTCAGCTCGGTGAAATCCGGCGAGCGCCTGAACATGCTGATGTTGTCGATATTGCCGTCGTGCTCGGCGATCACGGTGGCGACCTGGGCGAGGCTTCCGGGCTCGTTGACGTTATCGACGAGGATTCGCGCCGGAAAGCGCTGCGGCGTCGAATTCATCGACATCCCAGCGCACATCGAGCCAGCGCTCCGGCTCCTCCTCGAAATCCTTCAGCGCCGGCGACTGGATCGGATAGATCGTGATGCCCTCGCCGGGAGAAACGATCCCGACGATCCGGTCGCCCGGCACCGCCCCGCCGTTTGGCGCGAACTTGACCGGCAGATCGGAGTTGATGCCGCGAATCGGAATAGCAGAAGGGCTGCGCGACGGGTCCGGCGGCGATTTCAGCTTCAGCTTGACCGCGAGGCTCTTCTTGGCGCCGAACCGCCCGATGCGTTCTTCCTTGTAATCCGGATACATCGCGCGCGCGACGTCGGAGGCCTTCATCTCGCCGCGTCCCACCGACGCCATCACGTCGTCGATCGAGGCGCGCGCCAGCCGCGGCAGCGCGCCCTTGAGCTTGTCATCGGCATATTCGATTTTTGCGCGGACGAACAACCGCTCCACGATACGGCGGCCGAGACCGGCATATTGATCGCGCACCGCGGTGCGCGTCGCGCGCCGGATCGCCGCCCGCGCCTTGCCGGTGACCGCGAGCGATTCCCACGCCGATGGCGGCGCCGACTGGGCCTCCGAGGTCAGGACTTCCACCTCGTCGCCGTTCTGCAATTCGGACGACAACGGCGCGAACTTGCCGTTGATCTTGCAGCCCACCGCGCTGTTGCCGACGTCGGTGTGCACCGCATAGGCAAAGTCGATCACATTGGCCTGACGCGGCAGCGCGATCAGCTTGCCCTTCGGGGTAAAACAGAACACCTGGTCGTGAAACAGTTCGAGCTTGGTATGCTCGAGGAATTCTTCCGGATTGGCGCTGTCGGACAGGATGCCGATGGTACGGCGCAGCCAGGCAAAGGCATTGGATTCGCGCTTTAGCAGCTCGGTCGGCGAACCGACGCCGTCCTTGTAGAACGCATGCGCGGCGATGCCCAATTCCGCGATCTGGTCCATCTCCCCGGTGCGGATCTGCAGTTCGACGCGCTGCTTGCCGGGACCGATCACGGTGGTGTGGATCGAGCGATAATCGTTCTGCTTCGGCGTCGAGATGTAGTCCTTGAACCGGCCGGGCACCACCGGCCAGGTAGTGTGCACAACGCCGAGCGCGCGATAGCAGGCCTCGACGTCGTCCATCACGACGCGGAATCCGAAGATGTCGGACAACTGCTCGAAGCCGACCGATTTGCGCTCCATCTTGGTCCAGATCGAAAACGGCTGCTTGCGCCGGCCATAGACATGCGCGGCCATGCCGTTGTTCTGAAGATTTCGGGAGAGCTGGCTTTCGATTTCCCCGATCAGGTTGCGGTTGCGGTCCGCCAGCGAATCCAGCCGCTGCATCACCACCGCATAGGCTTCCGGATCGAGCGTGCGGAACGACAGGTCTTCGAGTTCCTCGCGCATCTCCTGCATACCCATGCGGCCGGCGAGTGGCGCATAGATGTCGAGCGTCTCCTCGGCGATCCGGCGGCGGGCCGTGGGCGGCACGAACTCCAGCGTGCGCATGTTGTGCAAACGATCGGCGAGCTTGATCAGCAGGACCCGGACATCGTCGGCGATCGCCAGCAGGAGCTTGCGCAGGTTTTCGGCCTGCTTGGCTTCG
Source organism: uncultured Pseudomonadota bacterium (assembly GCA_963727225.1). GTDB lineage: Bacteria > Pseudomonadota > Alphaproteobacteria > Rhizobiales > Xanthobacteraceae > Bradyrhizobium. The sequence goes on from CAVSFN010000021.1 coordinate 781,661, forward strand.
CGCGAAACCAGCTCCAGCCGTTTCAATTTGGTGAGGCCCTCGACCAGCGCGCCGATCTCGTGGCCGAACACCTGATCGATTTCGGCGCGGGTGGCCTCGGTATCCTCGATGGTGTCGTGCAGCAGCGCGGCGACGATGGTGGCGTCGTCGAGCTTGAGGTCGGTGAGGATGGCTGCGACTTCCAGCGGATGCGAAAAATAGGGATCGCCGGATGCCCGGGTCTGCGCCCCGTGCGCCTTCATGGCGTAGACATAGGCGCGGTTCAGCAGATCCTCGTTGGTGTCCGGATTATAGGATCGGACACGTTCGACCAGATCGTATTGCCGCATCATGCCCGAGCGCGGCGATTTGAGCGGCCTGGCGGACTTGGGCGCGGTCGGCAAAGCGGACGCCGGCGCCAAGGCAACCGAATCGGTCGCGGCCTGCATCTGCCCGGGGTTTCGGCGCCAATACGCCATCGAATCACTGCCTTTATGCGGGCTTCGAACGCGGCCCGGTTCCTGAAATAGCCTATCTCGCTCCCGGAACGGAGCGGCCCCCGTTTTGGCAGGGAACCCTCGATTTCGAGTATCAGGACGCAGTCTAACGCGAAACCAACAGTCCTCCGATCAAATCGAAGGCAGCTTTCGCGGAATTAACCCGCGCCCGGACAGACGCATGGTAACCATGAAAACGTCAATAAAAGCAAAGGCCCGGACAAATGTCCGGGCCCTTGCGGAATGAAATCGGGCTCGGGATGCCCCGCGCCGCCAGCCATGAGAGCGGCTTATTCGTCCTCTTCGGGCTGCTCTTCCGGAGGCGCCAGGCCCTCGAGGCCCTTCAAGAGTTCCTCCTCGGTCATGCGCTCGACGGCGACCTCGGTGTCGTCGGCATCGACGCTTGCGCCCGCCGACCCGATCAAAGGCACGGTATCGGGCTCAGGCTCGTCGACTTCGACGAATTTCTGCAACGAATGAACCAGTTCTTCCCGCAAATCCTCAGGAGAAATCGTCGAAATCCGCGATTTCGCGCAGCGAAACCACCGGATTTTTGTCGTTATCGCGATCAATCGTGAGTTGTGAACCTGATGAAATCATACGGGCGCGATGCGCCGCCAACAGGACCAGATCGAACCGGTTGTCGACCTTATCAATGCAATCTTCTACGGTGACGCGCGCCATCGACTGTCGCTCCGTTAAATGGGACCGAATATGCTGATTATGCGCGGTAGTTATAGCGACCAGGGGCTTTCCGCAAGACCAATTTGTGATTTGGCCTCTGTAATCCGCTCTGCTACGCGATTCGGGGGCCTACCGGTCGGAGCGTCTGGAATCTGTCACAAACGGCAGTTCGGACAAGAAAACGCTTCATTACGTTACCAAAAGTACACTCTATTGGCCTTTCCTCTCCTTGATTTGCGGTGACGTCTGTTCAAACTGATCCGTCGGGGCTTGGCAGTATCCAAACGCGCGGTTTTCTGCCGCTGCGCCAAAAACGTTTAGCAACAACAACACGCGAGAAAATCTGAATGTCCCCTGCTTCCAACAAGATCGCGCTCTTTATCGATGGCGCCAACCTCTATGCAACCGCCAAGACGCTCGGCTTCGACATCGACTACAAGCGCCTGCTCAAGGAATTCCAGAGCCGCGGCACGCTGGTGCGCGCGTTCTATTACACCGCGATCATTGAAGATCAGGAATATTCGTCGATTCGCCCCCTGATCGACTGGCTCGATTACAACGGCTACACCGTCGTCACCAAGGCGACCAAGGAATTCATCGATGCCAGCGGCCGCCGCAAGGTCAAGGGCAACATGGACATCGAACTAGCGGTCGATGCCATGGAACTCGCCGAGCATGTCGATCAGATCGTGCTGTTTTCAGGCGATGGCGATTTCCGCTCGCTGGTCGAAGCGGTGCAGCGCCGTGGCGTCCGGGTGACCGTGGTCTCGACGATTTCAAGCCAGCCGCCGATGATCGCCGACGAATTGCGGCGTCAGGCCGACGTCTTCACGGATCTGATGGAGTTGCAATCCAAGATCGGCCGCGATCCATCCGAGCGTCCGGCCCCGCGCGAGCCGCGTCATCACGCGCCGCAGTTCCTGCAACGCGCGACCACCATGGCGCCGAGGGGCGATGACGACGAATTCGACGATTGAGAACAACCCGACGCGGCCAGCCGGCGCCGGCGGCATCCCTCCGCCCCCTTCTGAACCCGACCGCAATTGCCCGCTGTGTCCGAGGCTCGCAAGCTTCCGCGAGGCGACGCGCGCGAGAGAACCGGAATGGTTCAATTCACCAGTGCCGGCGTTCGGCGATCCCGACGGTCGGCTGCTGATTGTCGGGCTGGCGCCCGGCATGCAAGGCGCCAATCGCACCGGACGGCCTTTCACCGGCGATTACGCCGGCGATCTGCTCTATGCCACGCTGCTCGAATACGGCTTTGCCAAAGGCGTCTATCAGGCGCGGCCCGATGACGGGCTGACGCTGGTCGATTGCCGGATCGGCAATGCGGTGCACTGCGTGCCGCCACAGAACAAGCCGCTGCCTGCGGAGATCAACAATTGCCGGCCATTTCTGTCGGCGGCAATCAGAAACCATGCCGAGGTTGCGCGCGATCGTGGCGCTCGGCCGCATCGCGCACGAAACGACGCTGAAAGCGCTGGGCCTTCGCAGCGCCGCCGCGCCGTTTGCGCACGGCGCGATGCATCAGGCCGGCGCGCTCCGGCTTTACGACAGCTATCACTGCTCGCGTTACAACACCAATACGCGGGTACTGACGCCGGACATGTTTCGCAACGTGTTCGCGAAAGTCAGAGCGGATTTGGGCTGAAAGCTCCTGCTCATGCTGCACGCACTTATGCGGCGATCCTTCGAGACGCCGCTTTCGCGGCTCCTCACGGATCAACGCAGTGCGTTCACCCCGGGATGACGGCGCAGTGTGTGGCGACGCGGTGACCAATAACCTAAACCGGATTTTCCTTGAGCCAGGCCAGCACATCGCCGGCATTCCGGTCGGGCGGAAAGACCGGGTAGAAAACATGCGTGATGCGTGCGTTGTCGATGATCAACGCCAGCCGCTTTAACATGGTCAGCCCCGCCACCTGCATCGTCGGCAGGTCGAGCGCGCGCGTCAGCGCCAGTTTCTCGTCGGACAGCACCGGGAACGGCAGATGCAGCCGCGAGGCCATCTCGGTCTGGTATTCGTTGCTCTGGGTCGACAGGCCGAACACGTGCCCGGCGCCGGCAGCCTTCAATTCCGCAAACAGGTCGCGGAACGCGCAGGTTTGCGGCGTGCAGCCCCGCGCGCCGGGAATCATGTCCCAGTCGTCGACCAGGCTGATCTTGCCGGGCTCGCCGGTCCTCGGATAGGCGAACACCACGGTGCGCCCGGGCAGCGCCGACAACATCACCGCGGTATCATCGGTGGCAACCAGGCTGAGCGACGGGATCGTCATGCCCACAAGATGCACCGCCGCACCATCATCGGTCGGCGCCGGAATTTTGCTCCAGTCAACGTCGAGCAGATTCTTCTGGTTCATCGCGCCTTTCTCCATCGATCGTCATTGCGAGCGAAGCGAAGCAATCCATCCTCTGGCATAGAGATGGATTGCTTCGTCGCAAGTGCTCCTCGCAATGACGATAGGCATGGTGGTAGCCTTACCCCCGCGCCCGCAGCAAGCGGCCCTTCTCCCTGCCCCAGTCGCGTTTTTTCTCGCTCTCGCGCTTGTCGTGCAGCTTCTTGCCCTTGGCCACCGCCAGCAGCAGCTTGGCGCGGCCGCGTTCATTGAAATAGAGTTTTAACGGGATCAAAGTCATGCCGTCACGATCGACCGCGCCCATCAGCTTGTTGATCTGCTTTCGGTGCAACAGCAGCTTGCGCGGGCGTTTCGGCTCGTGGTTGAAGCGGTTGGCCTGCAGGTATTCCGGAATGTTGGCGTTGATCAGCCAGATCTCGCCGCCCTTGGTATCGGCATAGATTCCGCGATCGTGGTCTTGCCGTTGCGGATCGACTTGACCTCGGTGCCGGTCAGCGCAATTCCGGCTTCCACCGTGTCCTCGATCGCATAATTGAAGCGGGCCTTGCGATTTTCAGCGACGACCTTGATCGCGCGCTCGTTTTTCTCGACCATCGTTCAGAACCTCTGGACGTCGTCTCTGCCCGGCAGCGACAACGTCCCATTTTGCGGCGCGACCGCCTTATGCCTTTTTGAGGAGATCGCGGATCTCCGTCAGCAACTCTTCTTCGCGGCTCGGCTTCGGCGGAGCCGCCGGAGCGGCTGCATCCTTGCGTTTCAGCGTGTTCATCGCCCGGATCACCATGAACAGCACAAAGGCGACGATCAGGAAGTTGATCGTCAGGGTTAGGAAATTGCCCCACGCCAAGACCGCGCCCTGCTTCTTCGCATCGACCAGGTTGCTGGCGGTAACGGCTTTCGACAGGCCGATGAAATAGTTAGAGAAATCTAGGCCCCCGATCGCTCCGATGATCGGCATGATGATGTCGCCGACCAGCGAGGTCACGATGCTGCTGAAGGCGGCGCCTATGATGATGCCAACCGCGAGGTCAACCACGTTGCCCTTCATTGCGAAATCGCGAAATTCCTTGAGCATCTAGCTTCCTCCCCTGGCTATCCACCGCCGCAAAGCAACGGCCCCAATCCAACCCCCCGTTCAGGACTGAAACCTAGTTGATCAAACCGGCATGCACCATGGCGCTGCGGACCGCCACGCGCGTGGGTTCGGACACCGGCACCATCGGCAGGCGCAGCGTCTCGTCCATCTTGCCGAGCAGCGACAGTGCGTATTTCACCGGCGACGGATTGGATTCGATGAAAAGATTGGTATGCAGCGGCATCAGCTTGTCGTGGACCTTCAACGCTGCGGCGACATCGCCCTTCTGCCAGGCCATATGAAATTCCGAACACAGCCGCGGCGCGACGTTGGAGGTGACGGAGATGCAGCCGTGGCCGCCATGGGCCATGTAACCGAGCACGGTGGCGTCCTCGCCCGACAATTGATTGAAGTCCGCGCCCAGCGCCGCGCGTTGCTGTGAAACGCGCACCATGCTTGCGGTGGCATCCTTGACGCCGGCGATGTTCTTCAGCTCGAACAGCCGCGCCATGGTATCCACGGTCATATCGATCACCGAACGGCCGGGAATATTGTAGATGATGATCGGAATTCCGATCGCATTGTTGATCGCCTTGTAGTGCTGATAGAGCCCTTCCTGCGTGGGCTTGTTGTAATACGGCGTCACCACCAGCACGGCGTTGGCGCCGGCCTTCTCGGCATGTTGCGCAAGCTCGATGGCTTCCTTGGTCGAATTGGAGCCGGCGCCGGCGATCACCGGCACCCGGCCCTTCGCTTCATCGATGCACCACTCGACGATGCGCTTGTGCTCGTCGTGGCTCACCGTTGGGCTTTCGCCGGTGGTGCCGACCGGCACCAGACCATGGGTGCCCTCGGCGATCTGCCAGCTCACCAGCGCACGGAAGGCCGCCTCGTCGAGCGAGCCGTTTTTGAACGGCGTGACCAAGGCGGTGAACGAGCCTCTGAAATTCGTCTTGGCTGCCATGAACCCCCTCCGAACGCCCTTTGCGTGCCGTCTGAACCAGCGAATACCAATTCATATCGGGTCTGACGATCAGGCGAAAGGCCCGCGCTGGCCCCCCCCAGCCGCGATTTCGCCGCGGTGATGGCGCAGATACGATCAACACCGATGCATTTGGTATTTTGTCCACATATTCAATCAAATAGACCTAGAGCTAGAGCGACCGAATAATTCGCCGCGAAGGAATGTCGTGACCCAGTCCTCCCGGGCAGCCGCTTTGCGATCGACGGTGTGGGCGACAGGCCTGGCACTGGCCGTGGGATTATCGGCATGGGCAGCCGATGCCGCGGTCAAGCCAAAAGTTCCACTGCCGAAGCCGCGGCCGATCGCACGCAACGTCGTACCCAAGACCGCGCCCGGTGAAAAGAATACCGCCGGGAATACCGTACCGCCGGCCGCGCCGTCCGGCGGGGCGCCGGCGATCGAGACCGCGACGCGCCGGCACGCGGCCCTGGCGCCCACGCCAGCGCGCAAACCGACCGTCCCGGCCGCGGTGGCCGCGACGTCATCGACCTCGCAGGCCGACGCCGATGCGCTGGAAAACGTCATCGATCTGATCCGCAAGCACAAGCCCGCGGACGCCACCCAGGCCGAAGCGGCGATATCGGATCCGGTCGCGAGGAAGCTCGCGGAATGGATCATCCTGCGCAGCGACGACAACGGCGCCTCGGTCGAGCGCTATCGCGCCTTCATCGCAGCCAACCCGAGTTGGCCCTCGCAGACATTCCTGCGGCGGCGCGGCGAAGCCGCGTTGTGGGACGACCATCGCGACGACGCCACCGTATGGGCGTGGTTCGAAAACAAATCGCCGTTGTCGGCCAAGGGCCGCTTCGCGCTGGCGCGCGCGATGCTGGCGCGCGGCGACCGGGCCAATGCCGAGCGTCTGGTGCGCGAGGCGTGGCGAAACGATGCCATGTCGGAAGACACCGAAAACGCAGCACTCGATCTGTTCGGGGCGCTGCTGACGCCCGGCGATCATAAGGCGCGGATGGATCTGCTGCTCTACGGCAGCGAGCACGAGGCAGCATTGCGCGCCGCCAGGCTGCTCGGCAGCGGTCAGATCGCGCTGGCGAAGGCGCGCATTGCCGCCTATCGCAAGGCCTCCAACACCCGGGCGCTGCTCGAAGCGGTTCCACGCGAACTGCATGGCGATGCCGGCTACATCTTCAGCAAGATCCAGCTGCTCCGGCGCGACGAGAAATTCGCCGAGGCTGCGCAGTTGATGCTGAGCGCGCCCAAGGATCCGAACCGGCTGTACAATGTCGACGAATGGTGGGTCGAGCGGCGTTTGCTGTCGCGCAAAATGCTCGACACCGGCGAGAACCGCACCGCCTATCTGATCGCGCGGGATGCCGCCCTGCCCGCACGCGATATCTACAAGACCGAGCAGGAATTCACCGCGGGCTGGATTGCGTTGCGCTTTCTGGCCGATCCGGCAACGGCCGCCCAGCATTTTGCGCGGATCGGCGTCGGCAGCGTCAACCCGACCGCGCTCGCGCGCGCCGGCTATTGGCAAGGCCGGGCCGCCGAGGCGGCGGGCCGTTCCCAGGACGCCCGCGCCGCCTATGCGGCGGCGGCCGAGCACTCGACCAGCTACTACGGTCAGTTGGCGCGCGCGAAACTGGGACTCCCCCAGATCGAGCTGAACGGCGCGCCGGCCGCCCGTGGACGCGGGATCGAACGGCTGGAAATCGTGCGCGCGGTGCAATTGCTGTATGCGCTGGACGAACGCGAAATCGCGATCCCGATTTTCGCCGACATGGGCGAAAACGGCGACCCCGACGCGCTGGTCGGGCTCGGCGAACCGACCTCCCGCAACAACGACGCGCGCGGCATGCTGCTGGTCGGCAAGGCTGCGCTCAATCGCGGGCTGCCGTTCGATTTCTATGCCTATCCGGTGATGGGGATTCCGCCGTTCAAGTCGATCGGGCCCGAGGTCGAGCAGAGCATCATTTTTGCCATCGCCCGGCAGGAAAGCGCGTTCAATCCCCGCGATGTCTCGGCTGCGCAAGCCTATGGCCTGATGCAGGTGACGCCGGACGCGGGCCGTTATGTCTGCAAGAAATACGGTGCCGGCTTTGACCTCGGCCGGCTGAAGAACGATCCGGTCTATAATGCCGCCCTCGGTGCCGCCGAACTCGGCGGCCTGATCGAGGATTATCGCGGCTCCTACATCATGACATTCGCGGCCTACAATGCCGGCCGCGGCAGCGTCAAAAAATGGATCGAACGTTACGGCGATCCGCGCAATCCCAAGGTCGACGCGGTTGACTGGGTCGAGCAGATCCCGTTCTCGGAGACCCGAAATTACGTGCAGCGGGTGATGGAGAATTTGCAGGTCTATCGGGCGCGATTCGGCGGCGGAACGCGGCTGCAGATCGAGGCCGACCTGCATCGCGGCGCGGGCGAGGAATAGCCATTAAAGTGTCGAACGACAATAACGGAATTTAGCGGCATTTTTTCGGTAACGGAATTATTCCAGAATATTAACAAAGCACATTCAAATTTCTCGAAATTAAGGGTTTTTTAACCACCTCGTCCCCATGTCTCAGTGAGGGAACCGCGACGGCACGTCCCGATATGGTTCCGGGATGGCTTGCCGTTAACGGGATATACCGGAAACCCTGGTTAATCGCTCCCTTTCCCCGGCCCAAACGAAGTTTTGTAAGCAGTTGCGTTCAGTACGGTGACTACCATAGCAAGAAAATGCAGCACATGCCAGCATATCAAGCGCGCCGAGATCGACCGACGGTTGGCCGCCGGCGAACCCGGCAACCAAATCGCGGCCGATTATGCTTGAATCCCTCCAGCCTGCACCGGCACCGGTCAAACTGTCTGGGCCTCGGATCCTCCAATGCGATCATGAAAGAGGTGTCGCGCGGTACCGCCGCGGTCGCCTGCCTGCCAACTAAGGATAACCTCGGCACAGCGTATTTCGAGCTACTGAGGCGGATCGACAGATCGTGAGCCAGGCCGGGCCGAAGGTTCGCTGCAAGTCGCGTTGTCCGGGCTGAACTCGGTCCGACATACGCTGGATAGTCTGTCCCGGCTGGCCGGTTTCGATCGTCAGGGAACCCGAGTCGATGTCGCCGTACAGACCAACGTCCAAGTCGATGTTGGGCACTATCGCCAAGCGCCTGATCGAACAATTCGACCGCGAGCCGGAAGTAAGAGCCCGGATCGCCCAAGCCCTGTTGGAGATGACGATGATCGAGGAGCGTGACCTGGCTTACCGGATCGATCCGGCTCTATGGGTCCGCCAAGTACTTGACGTCGAGCCCACGGCATGGCAGAAAGAATTCCTGCGGGCCCCGCTGGGTGCGTCGATTATCGCGCTCACCGCGCGCCAGGCCGGCAAGACCACGACTGCCGCCTGGGCGATCGCGCTTCTCATGCTATTTACGTCGGGCGATTATCGGTCATCGGCTGCCCGCGCAACGACAAAGCGCGGAAGCGGTGCGCCGGGTACGCGAAATGCTGGTCAAAGTCAGCGCCGAGTTCAAAACCGACCACGTCTACGGGCTTGAACTCAAGAACGGATCACGGGTGTTGGCGCTGCCAGGTAGCGACGGAATCGATTCGCGGGCTGACGGTAGACGGCTGGATCGTGGCCGACGAGGCCGCTCGGCTCTCCGACGACCTGATCGCCGCCTTGAGCCCGATGCGGGCCCGGCGTCCGGAGGCTCGATTTGCAATGTTGTCGACGGCGTGGAGTCGTACCGATCCCGTTCTGGACGGTTTGGGCCGACGAGGATCCGTCCTGGATGCGGCTGAAGGCCACGGCCGAGCCTGTGACTTTTTTCTCGGAAAGTTTCTGGAGCAACAGCGTCGCTCACTCGGCGAAGATAATTTTCAAGCGCGAATACTTCGGTATTCCCGGGGGCGGAGAGGCCAGTCCGTTCGGCTGGGATTCTGTTCGAGCGCGCGACCCTGATCCATGTGCCCCTGGTGCGGGCAGGCCGGGCCTTCGGACCCCCCTTCAGTCGAGGACGATACCAGCTGGCCGATTTTCAAGCCGCTGATCATTGCCCATGACGTCGGGCGCAGCCGCGATCGTTCGACCGCCGTCGTCGGAGGTAACAGTCCGTTCGAGCCGCGGTTGCTTGGCATCAACGAATCCGAAGAACTGCCGCAAGACCTCTATGGAAGCCCGCGCGCCAGCGCGCTGG
>CAVSFN010000022.1:0-538170 GCA_963727225.1 uncultured Pseudomonadota bacterium
GTCACGTCATACACCACCCGGTTAACGCCGTTGACTTCGTTGATGATCCGCGTCGCGGTTTTGCCGAGGAATTTGTATTACGGTATTACGGTGACAGCACTGGACTGTCACCCTAGTGCACTGTCACCGTAATTTGGATGGATCATGCCATCCGGTTCGCTTGCCGCTGACCCGGCCGGCCTCCAGAAACTTCACGGGACGTTCCCGCGCGGCTTCGCGGCCGCCGCGCGCATTCAACGCATAGCCGTCCTCTGCCGGGCATCCCGCGCATTTCTGCGCGTGGCGCGGAGGTGGCCGCGAGCAGCATGGGGGAAAGGGCCGGACGCATCACCACTTCTGTCGATGCGCCGCCGATGTGGTCATGATAAGGTCAAGCCTCATCGCTCACAGCCGGACGGCGCATCAGCCACCGCCGGGGCCGTTTGGCAGACAAATGATGACGACCATCCGCGACCTGACCTACGATCTGCTCCGTCGGCACGGCATCACCATCGTCTTCGGCAATCCCGGATCGAACGAGCTGCCCTTCCTTGAAGATTTCCCGTCCGACTTCCGCTACATCCTCGCCTTGCACGAGGGCGCGGCCATCGGCATGGCCGACGGCTACGCTCAGGCCACGCGCCGCACCGCCGTTGTCAACCTCCACTCCGCCGCCGGCACCGGCAACGCCATGGGCGGCTTCGCCAACGCCTGGAATGCCCATACGCCGCTGGTGGTGACCGCCGGCCAGCAGGTTCGCGCCATGATGGGCATCGAGCCGCTCTTGACCAACATCGATGCGACCACGCTGCCGAAGCCGCTGGTGAAGTGGTCCTGCGAGCCGGCCCGCGCAGAGGACGTGCCCCTGGCCATGAGCCGCGCCCTGCACCTGTCGGCTTTGCCCGCGCCGGGGCCGGTCTACCTTTCCATCCCCTACGACGACTGGGACAAGCCCGCCGAGCCGGAATTGCTGCGGCTGCTGGCGCGCGCGGTCTCCGCCGCGGGCGCGCTCGATGCCGGCGCGACCGCGGCGCTTGCCGCGCGCCTTGATCGCAGCGCCAATCCGGTGATCGTGCTCGGGCCGGACGTGGACGCGGCGCGGGCGAACGCGCACGCGGTGCGCCTCGCCGAGCGGCTGAAGGCGCCGGTGTGGGTCGCCCCCTCGGCGCCGCGCTGCCCTATCCCACCACCCATCCTAATTTCCGCGGTCTCCTGACCGCCAGCATGGCCGATATTTCCAGGCAGTTGGAAGGCCACGATCTGGTGCTGGTGGCCGGCGCGCCAGTATTCCGCTATCACCAGTACGAGCCCGGCCTCCTGCTGCCGCCCGGGGCCGAGCTGATCCAGATCACCTGCGACCCAGACGAGGCCGCCCGCGCGCCCATGGGCGATGCGGTGGTCGGCGATGTGGGCCTAATCCTCGCGGCGCTCGCCGACAAGGTCAGCGAGGCGTCGCACTCGGCGCCGCAGTCGCGGGAGGCGGCGGCGCGGGCCGCGCCGGGGGCGATGCCCCTCGCTGCCGAGCGCGTCCTCGACCTCATGGACGAGCTCGCCCCGCGCGACGCCATCTATGTGAACGATCCACTTCAACCATTGAGGCCATGTGGGAGCGGATGCGCTGGGAGCATCCGGGCAGCTATTATTTCGGGGCGGCAGGCGGCCTCGGCTTCGGCATGCCGGCCGCCGTGGGCGTCCAGCTCGCCGAGCCGGACCGTCAGAGTGATCGCGCTCATCGGCGACGGCTCGGCCAATTACAGCGTCACCGCCCTGTGGACGGCGGCGCAGCACAAGGTGCCGGTGGTGTTCGTCATCATGCGCAACGGCACTTACGGCGCCCTGCGATGGTTCGCCGGTGTGCTGAAGGCGGAGCACGTGCCAGCCCTGGACGTGCCGGACATCGACTTCGTCGCCATCGCCACGGGCTACGGGGTCGAGGCGGTGCGGGTCGACACCGACGAGGCCTTCGCCGCTGCCTTCGCCCGCGCGCTCAAGGCCGGCAAGCCGTCCCTCATCGAGGTCACAATCGCCTGGCCCACGGCTTGAGCCCTGCCTGAGGCGGCCGGGAGCGGGAGGCCAGGCCAAACTCTCCCAGTGCAACGTTCAAGCATATGGTATGACTAAACGCTGCTTCCGAAGTTCTGGGGACGGCGTTGTTCGTTTGGGCGCGCGACCGCCAGACCAGTTCACCTTTCTCAACCCGACAATAGCTAAAGCCTACGTCAAGGGGAGCGATTGCCATGGATGGTGCATTTCTCGACCTGACCGTCCCGGCACGTGACGCTGCTGGACAAAAGACGGTGGAAGATGACGCCGCCCTGCTGATCGCCGACCCTGTCGGGGTGATCTGCGCGGAGTTCGGCTGCACGCCGGGCCTGGATTTCAAGATCGAGATCATCGAACAGGCGGAAGACACCATCGTCATCATGGTGCCCCCGAAGCCCGAAGCGGGACAGGACATTGAGCAGGCGCTAACCTAGGTGACGGAGCGGGTTTTAGACCTGCTCTTTTGGTCCGGCATCGGCGGCTTCTTGATCCCGGACGATAGGCAGAAATGGGTGGTGCGCGAGATGCGGCTGCGGCGCAAAAGAAGACCGGCCTCGACCTCTCGCAATTGCAGGACGGCCCCGCGCCACGACTCGGCGCGGCGAGCCTGAGACCGGGGGAGAACGCACACCACCCCCAAAAACGGGAAGCCGGGCTTCTGGGACAATCTCATCCCGCCGAAGGGCGGGCTGTTCGGCGCGCAGCTCGCCGGCTGGACGCCGGGACCCGCCGCGAAGTCGGGGCGGGGCTGCCGAGTCCTCGCGGACCAGATGGTCGGCGTTGCGCCATCCATCTGCCTTGCGGCCGATGTCTACGTGCCCAAGGTGCCCGGCCGCTATCCGGCGGTGATTGCCTTTTCGGCCTATTCCAAAGAATTGTAGGCCGCCGGCGTGCCCGCCGGCAAAACGAGACCGGCAGCCCGCCGGTCTTCACCGATCGAGGCTATGCCCATGTCATCGTCACCCGCCGCGGCATGGGCCGCTCGGACGGGCGGACGCGGTCATCTCAACCACACGGACGTGGAGGACCACGCCAAGGTCATCCAATGGGCCGCCGCCCAACCCTGGTGCGACGGCCAGGTGGTGCTGTTCGGCACCTCCTATTACGGGCTGACCCAGCCGCAGGTGGCGCGCCTTCGCCCGCCGGCCCTGAAAGGCTTCTTCACCAACGAGATGTGCACGGACTTCTTCCGCCACATCGCCATGTTCGGCGGCGCGCCGCAGCCGGATTTCTTCTCGCTCTGGATGGGGCGAACTTCACGCCCCTGCAGTTCAGACTGCAAGCGCCGCCGCTCCTGCGCGCGGTGGTGAGCCACATCACCAACTCGCCTCTGAAGCGCCTGTGGTGGCCGCAGCTGAAGAAGCGCATGACGCGGATCATGAAGGCCTTCCAGCGGCAGGCGCCGACGCGTCAGACGCAGCAGCTGTTCGCCGGGCTCATGCTCGACGGCAATATGGGGCGACCAGCGTGCTGCCGGCCGGCCCGTCCGGCGCGCTCGGCGACATCGAGGTGCCGTTCGTGGTGGTGCAGAATGCCGGCTATCTCAATCTGCACCAGTTCGGCGCCTACGATCTGTTCGAGAATGCCGGAACGCCGAAGGATCGACGCTGGCTGATCGTCGGGCCGGCGACCTATGACCTGCCAGTTTACCTGTGGCAATTGGAGGCGCTCGCCTTCTTCGACCATCTGGTCTATGGCGCGGACAATGGCTATGCCGCGCAGCCGCGGTGCGATACTGGACGGAAGGGGCAAAGGACTATCGCAGCGCTTTGGACTGGCCGCTGCCCGGCAGCGCTCCGCTCCGCCTCTACCCGGCCTCCAACGGCGCCGACGCCGAAACCCATCGCCTCGACCGCGCGCCGGGCAAGGCCGGGACGAACCGATGGGCGGCGGTGCCGTTGGGCGCCATCGTGACGGCGGGCTTCGACGAGGTGGAGAACGAGCGTCTCTCCTTCGAGCTGCGGGTGGAGGAGGCGATGGAGCTGAACGGCCCGGTGACCCTGAGCCTCTCCTTCAGCTCCAACGAAATCGATTCCCACGTGGTGGCCCGCACCGGCGTCGTCCGGCGGGCGGCGCCTACCAGATCCTCTCCATGGGGGCGATCCGCCCCGCCTGCCGTAGGATCGACGCGGCGCGCTGCACCTCGACCGAGATCGCCATCGACATCGATGAGCCCGAGCCACTCACACCCGGCGTCCCGGCGACGCTGCGCTTCAGCCTCACGCCCCAGCCCGTGGTGCTGAAGCCAGGCGAGCGGCTGCGCCTCGACATCGCCAGCCGCACCGATCTCCTGCGCAGCGACGTGAGCCACGGGCACGCCCAGTTCGACATGCAGGTGCCCCCCTATTACGCCCGCAACACCTTGCATTACGGGCCGGACACCTTCATCGAAGTGCGGCATATGGGTGTGGGGTAGGAGAGATTTTCATGTCTGAAGCGACCAGTCCGCCACCGCCACCGCGCTGAGCGGATACGAGTTGCTGGCCGATCCGCAGCTCAACAAGGGTACAGCCTTCTCAGAGGAGGAGCGCGACGCCTTCGATCTCCACGGATTGCTGCCTCCGCATGTCTCAACCCTGGACGAACAGATGTCCCGCGCGCTCCAGTCGCTGCGCAAGTTGGAGACGGATCTCGAACGCTATGCCTTCCTGCGCGAGCTTCAGGACACCAACGAGACCCTGTTCTACGCGACGCTGGTTGCAAACCTTGAGGAACTGCTGCCGATCGTCGACACGCCCACTGTTGGTGCCGGCTGCCAGCAGTTCAGCCGCCTGTACCACAAGCCGCGCGGCCTCTTCCTCAGCATTCCCCACACGTCACGGCGCGACAGATCTTCGCGCAGCCGCGCTTCGATGCGGTGGAGGCGATCGTCGTGACCGATGGCGAGCGCATCCTGGGGCTGGGAGACCAGGGTGGGGGCGGCATGGGCATCCCCATCGGCAAGCTCGCGCTCTATTCGGGCTGCGGCGGCCTGCATCCCGCGACGACCCCTGCCGATCATGCTCGATGTCGGGACCGACAATTCCGAATGCTTTTGACCGATCCGCCGACGTGGGCTGGCGACACGAGCGGGTGCGGGGGCCAGGAGTATGACGACTTCATCGAGGCCTTCGTCTCGGCCGTCATCAGGCGCTGGCCCCGGGTCCTGCTGCAGTGGGAAGACTTCGCGAAGAACAATGCGACGCGCCTGCTCGAGCGTATCCTGACCGGCTTTGCACCTTCAACGACGATATCCAAGGCACGGCCGCGGCAGCACCGGCGACCTTGCTGGCGGCCATCAATGTCACCGGCGTGCCGCTGACGGAACAGCGCGTGGCCATCTTCGGCGCCGGCTCGGCCGGCTGCGGCATCGCCGGCCTGATCCGCGCAGCCATGTGCGATGCCGGCCTGTCGGAGAGTGAGGCGACTACGCGCTTCTTCATGGTCGATCGCGACGGGCTCCTGATCGCAGGCATGGGCGGCCTCGCCCGTTCCAGATCCCCTTCGTGCAGACCCGGCAGGCGGTCGCCGGCTGGAAGTTTGGACATCCCGACAGGATCGAGCTTCTCAACGTCGTGCGCAACGCCCGGCCAACCGTGCTGATCGGCGTCTCCGGCGAGGCGGGTGCCTTCTCCGAGCCGGTGGTCCGCGCCATGGCGGAATGCAACGATCGGCCGGTCATTTTTCCATTGTCCAACCCGACCTCTCGCGCCGAGGCAGCACCGGCGGATATCGATGCCTGGAGCGAAGGGCGGGCACTGACGGGTGTCGGGAGTCCATTCCCCCCGCTCATGCGGAACTACGTCCGTTCAAGATTGATCAGGGTAACAATTCCTACATCTTCCCAGGTGTTGGCCGGGGTGCGCTGGCGGTCGGAGCGAGCCGCGTAACGGACGGGATGTTCATGGCAGCGGCGAAGGCGCTGGCCAGTTGTTCGCGCCCGCGATAACCCGGAGCACAATCTTTTGCCCCCGGTCAGCGCGTTGCGCGAGGTCGCGACTAGGGTCGCGCTCGCGGTTGCGATGCAGGCGCACAAGGAAGGATATGCCCCAGACGTCACGGTCGATCAGATCCAGCAGCGCCTGCGCGCCAAAAATCTGGACACCGCACTACGTCCCGCTCGCGGCGCCATCGTCAAGCTGAGGTCATTCGGGTTGCCGGTGCCGTATTCGTTGGTGCCCGCTTTCGACCCCGCGGCGAGGCCAAATCTATGTCCGGTTTGGAGCGCTGACAGGTCAATGTCCGTTCGGGGTCAACAACGGTCCTCGCGGCCCCGAAACGCCACTTCCGTTCTTCCCCTAACAACAGACATGACGCGACTGCGCCGGCATGTTGATTCGCGTCGTCTCGATGATCGGCACGCACTGCGGCTACCCTTGGGGCGCTCGCTGATGGAGCAGACGGAGGAGAGATTGATTTCGGAGTTGGTCAATATGATTGTCCACTACTGTAACTCGTTAGCCACAGCCATCGAGAAAATGCGAGCAGTTCGGTCGTCTGCCACACTTATCTTCCCTTCGCCCCCTTAATCTGCCGTTCCAAGTCGGGGATCTGTAGTTGGAATTAAATGGGGAACCGCGCGGCAGCGCGGCTGGCGACTTTGAAAATTTGGCAAGCAAGCTGTATTGCCGGCGCGCTAACCGCGACTTCGCTTGCCGCGATCCATCAGATCGCGGTATCGCGCCCTAGCGTCGCAGCGCCGAATGCGAGAGTTGCTGATGCATTCAGCGCCATCCCGCTGAACGTGACGACGGTGCTGACAAACCTCCGCGCAGATTTGCCGGCCCCGGCCGCCGAGGCGAAATTCGATACAAGATCATCGCCCAATGCGATTGTTGCGGCGGAATTCAGCGACGCGGCGCCGCAATCCGTGATGCCGTCCGCTGAGACCAGTTCGCCGCGGCAAGAACGAATGTTGGAGGCCAATGCCAGTCTTGACGCGGTGCCGGTCGATAACGAAGCAATGCCCCGGCTGGATGGTCCGCCCGCGGCTTCGCCCAATCCGGACCAACGCGAACCGTCATATCTGAAGTACTACGTCTACTCGGAAATTCCGCCGTCGGAGAAGCCGGCCAAGATCGCCTTGGCGGCATTGCGCAACGTTCCACTCGGAACGCCTGTCCAGGAGATCGAACGCGCGGCCGATGCATTCGGTTTCGACTTGAATTTCATGAAGGCGGTGGCCAAAATCGAATCCGACTTCAATCCGAAGAACCGCACCGGCTCCTATATCGGCCTATTCCAGCTGAGCAAGTCTGAATTCAGCAAATACGGGTCGGGCGATATCCTCAATCCTCGCGACAATGCGATGGCGGCCGCCTACAAGTTCGTCAAGGAGGCAGCGCTGTTCGAAGTCACGACGGGCAAGAAGCCGACGTTTTCCGATCTCTATCTGATCCACCAGCAAGGCGGGGAAGGAGCCGCCGAACACGTCAGCCATCCGCAGCAGATTGCCTGGAAGTCGATGTGCGCGACCCAGGAGGGCTTGGCGAAGGGCGAGCGATGGTGCAAGCGCGCCATCTGGGGCAACACACTGCCGGCGGTCAAACGCGAATGGAAGTCGGTCGATAGCCTCACCTCGGGCGCATTCGTGGCGATGTGGCGGGACCGAGTCGAGACGCTCTATGCCCGCTATACAGCGCCAACGCTGCGGCGGCCGGAAGCTTGAGATCGAACAGTTTGCGACAGCCCACACGCACAGCTGCTGGTCTACCGCGAGCACGACGAGCGCGTGCTCGATGAAATCTGGCGTGGCGAACGGTAGGCAAAGAAAAAGGCCCCGGGGTTGATCCCCGAGGGCCGGTTCAGTTTTCCGCTGCGCTGGTTCAGCTTGTGAAGTCTTCCCAATTGCGCTTCTTGGCCGCGTGCTCCATATCGACCCAGATGCCGCGCCGCGTGTTGAGAAAGCCCATGGCATCAAGTGCAGGCGCGGCCTTGCCGAATATCTCGGTCACTTCGTCATCGCTGTAGCGATGTACTTCGGTGCGGTCATCGTTGCCGGTGAACATCAGATACCGCATCGGGCTCAGGCTCCGATCCGGTAGCTGGTGACGCCATCGACGCGGGTATGCTTCGGCTCGATCGGCAGCCGGCAGATCGCCGCGCGAAGCGTGTGCGGCTGCCAGCCCAGCGCCTTGCAAAGCTCGGCGGTGGTTGCGCCTTTGCCCGAAACCATCTCGGTCAACAGCGCCAGCTTGGTGCCCGCCTTGGGCGCGCCGTCCTTGGCGGCCTTGGCCTTGGTAGCGCCGGCCTTGGTAGCCTTGTCAAATCGCACCCAACGCCGACCCCCGTATCGCGGCCAAGGGCGACCCCATTGACAGAGCCGAGACCGGCGTCGCGGAGCCGCAAATAGCGGAGCAAAGCCGGTCTTGGCGGGCGGCGATTGGTGAGCGGGAGATTATGCGCGGTTCTTGAAGCGCCAACTGTCGTTGCCGGTCTCGACGATATCGCAGTGGTGTGTCAGCCGATCGAGCATGGCGGTTGTCATCTTGGCGTCGCCGAACACTTGAGGCCAATCGGCGAAGGCCAGATTGGTGGTGATCAGCAGCGAAGTGTTCTCATAGAGTTTGCTGATCAGGTGGAACAACAACTGCCCGCCAGACTGACTGAATGGCAGGTAGCCGAGCTCGTCGATGACGATGAGGTCGTGGCGCAGCAGCTTCTCGGCAAGCCGGCCGCTGCGACCGGCGGCCTTCTCCTGCTCGAGCTGATTGACCAGATCGACCAGGTTGAAGAAGCGACCTCTGGCGCGAGCACGGATAACGGCTGAGGCGACGGCGATGCACAGATGGGTTTTACCGGTGCCGGTGCCACCGATGAAGATCGCATTGCGCTTGGCGTCCAGGAATGTGCCGGTTGCGAGTTCGCGCACTTGTCCTTCATCGATCGGCGTATCGGCGAAGGCGAACGTGTCGATATCTTTTAAGACCGGGAACTTGGCTCCGCCGATGCGGTAGCTGATCGAGCGGGCCTGCCGGTGGGTGCGTTCCGCCCGGATCAGACTGGCGATGAGCGGATAGATCTCATCGCGTCGGGTAAGACCCTTGCCGGCAATCTCATCGAAGCTGGCGCGCATGCCGTAAAGCTTCAGTTCGCTCATGGCTTCCAGAATCTCGTGGCGTTCCATCAGGCGATCTTCCTTATGCGGTCGTATCGGCCACAATCGGCCGCGGGTTCGATCTTGAGGCGAAGCGCGTCAGGCGTGGTGATGCTGGGCGGCGTCGCGGGCTGCTGGCGGCGCGCCAACACGGTCAGGATTACATCGCCACTGGCGATGCCGGCCTCCAGCGCTTCCGTACAGGCGGCCTCGACCGCGGCCATGCCGTGATCCAGCACCGCGCCCAATACCTTGACGAACTGTCGGTCCCCGTCGGCGTGTTGCTTCAGCTTGGCGCGGACCTGGGTCAGCGCGGGCGGCAGTGCCCAATCCTTGAACGGGGCGCCGTTGCGCAAGGCGCCGGGCTTCTTCAGCAGGACCGGCAGATAATGCCAGGGATCGTAGATGATCTGGTCACGCCGGAACTGGCGTGGGTGGTCGGCGACCACCTCGTCGCCCAGCAGTACGACGATGCGTTCGGCATGGGAGCGCACCAGCACCATTCGCCCGGCGGCACGCGCATCGACGCTGTAGCGATTATGATCGGCCATGATCAGGCAAGTGGTGCTGGCTCGCACCGCCTTCTCGACGAACCCGTCGAAGGGGCCGCGCAACTCCATCAGGCTCGTGCGTTCCTCCTGGAACACCTCCCAGATCGTCCGCTCCTTGAACTCTGGATGCTGGGTCCGCTGCGCGTAGGCGATGCACTGATCTTCCAGCCACGCATTCAGTTCGGCGAGGCTCTTTACCCGCGGCTTGGGCCGGAACATTTGGTCGCGCAAATTGCCGACCTGGTTCTCGACCTGACCCTTCTCCCATCCCGAGGCGGGCGTGCAGGCCACCGGCTCGACCAGGTGGTGCGAGCACATCTGCAGAAAGCGGAGATTATATCGGCGCGCCTTGCCGACGAAGATCGCCTCGACCGCCGTCTTCATGTTGTCGTAGATGCCGCGCCGGCAGACCCCGCCATAGAACCGGAACGCCTTGTCGTGGGCGTCAAACACCAGCTCCTGGGTCTCGCGAAAGTAGACCCGCACAAACGGCATGCGGCTGTGCGACAGCTTCATGTGCGCCGCCTTGACCGTAAGCGGCAGGCCCGCAAGCGTGATCGTCTCGTGGCTCCAGTCAAACTGGTAGGCTTCACCTGGCGCGAAGCTCATCGGTACATAGGCATGCACCGGAACCCGGACGCGCTCATTGCGCCACGCCTTGACGAACCGATGCACGCTGTCGTGGGCGCCGTCATATCCGCGACCGCGCAACTCCTCGAACAGCCGCTGCGTCGACCGGCGTTCTCGCTTCGGCAGCTTGGCTTCCTGCTCCAGGATCTCGGTCAGAACCTCAACCCATGCGCCAATCTTGGGCGCGGGCTGGACTCCGCGCTCGTACTTGAACTCGGTCTGGTGGCTCCGCACGACCTTGCGCACCGTCGCGCGCGATACCGACAGCGTCCGCACGATCTCCTTGATGGAGCGATGTTGCTCAAAATAGGCGCGTCGAATCTCGCCGATCTTCTCCACGCCAATCATTCCCCAAAGCCCTTCCCAGCCCAGCAGGGCCAAAGGGAAGGACGCTGACACAACACGTCAGAAGGGGTCGGATTTGGATGCGAAAATCCCCCTCAGGGGGTCACTATTGTCCGCAATTTTGCAACCGTGCGCCGATCACTTCCGGTCTACCCCGATGAACAGACATCCTCAGAATCGGTCAGCATCTCTCAAAGGTGCCAGGAACAGATATTCCCACCTCATTGTATCACGGCGCCTTAGCGGTCGGTCATAGAATCGATCACCAACTCGAATTTGGTGGGCGCTTGTTCTGGCAGATCGCGTGGTCGTGCGTGGAAAGAACGTCAAAACGGCCAACATCCGTCCACTAGGCACGGAGGATACCGAGTTCGGCTGCTTGAGTAGATGTAAATCTCTCCTACAGACACTGCAGTCACCGAGGCGGCGGAGACCTTATGACGGGCCGATCCGAGCTATATGATCCAAGCACAAGCGAAGTGGCTGCGATCAATGGATGATGGCAGGCGGCGAACTGGTCCGGCGCGACCAGGCGAAGTTCCGGCACTTCGTTGGCGCATCGCTGATCTGCTCGGGGGCAGCGAGTACGAAACCGGCAGCCCGAAGGTGGTGCAATCGGCGACGGCGGCTCGCCGACCGGCACGCTTTCGGCGGGCCGCACGTCTGGATCGGGCACCGGGATAGCCTCGATCAACAGCGCAGTATAGGGATGTGCGGGGCTCGTGAACAGTTGCTCGGACGGACCCACTTCGCACAGCCGGCCGAGATACATCACGGCGACCCGGTCGCTCACCGCTTTGACGACCGCAAGATCGTGGGCGATAAAGAGCAGCGTCAAACCGAAGCGTGCCTTCATATCTTCCAGCAAATTAAGGATTTGGGCGCGAATGGAAACGTCGAGCGCCGAAACCGGTTCGTCGCAGATGATAAATTCCGGATTGAGGACGAGCGCGCGGGCAATGCAGATGCGCTGGCATTGTCCGCCGGAAAACTCGTGCGGCATGCGTCCGACCACCAGGCCGGGGTCGAGGCCAACCGCGCTGAGCACCTCGCAGACCAGTTTCTTCCGTTTCTTCGGGTCTTTGACGCCCGCAATCACCAGCGGCTCAGCGATGATATCGCCGATCCGGCGCCTCGGATTGAGGGAAGCAATCGGATCTTGGAAGATGAGCTGCACGCGCTGGCGCATCTTCCGCAAGGTATCGCCGTGCATCGTCGTGAGGTCCTGGCCATCGAACAGGACGCGCCCCGAGACGGCCTGGCGCAACTGAAGCACCGCGCGGCCAAGCGTGGACTTGCCGCATCCGGACTCTCCGACCAACCCAAGCGTCTCGCTGCGCGCAACTTCCAGACTGACGTCGGACACTGCGTGTACAATCTTGCCTCCGACGGCATATTCAACGACGAGGTGTTCCACCTTGAGAAGCGGATCGCGATGAGGGGACTGCCGGATATCCTGCATCATGCGTCAACTCCGGATGCAGCCAGAATCGGGTGGAAGCAGGCAAATTGGTGGTCCAGTGATTCCGCAGCCGTCAGGACGGGCTTCTCTCGAAAGCAAAGCCCGGCAGCATAGCTGCAGCGTGGCGAAAACGAGCAACCCTGGATCGGTCGGGTCGGATCGGGCGGACGTCCCGAGATCGCTGGCAGATGGGTGTGCGGAGCCGCGTCGATTTTAGGAATCGCAGCAAGCAGCGCCTCGGTGTAGGGCATATGCATTTTCTTGAATAACGCGGACGTCGGCGCGCGTTCCACGACGCGGCCGGCATACATCACCGCGACTTCATCGGTTCGACCGGCAACGACACCGAGGTCATGGGTGATCAGGATCATCGCCATGTGTCGCCGACGCTGCTCGCGCGACAGCAAATCGAGAATTTGGGCCTGGATGGTGACGTCAAGCGCCGTGGTCGGCTCGTCGGCGATCAGCAGTTTCGGCTCGCACGACAGCGCTATCGCGATAGCCACCCGCTGCCGCATGCCCCCCGAAAGGTGATGCGGGTACTGCGTCAATCTCTGCTCTGGCGCGGGAATGCCGACCGCTGCGAGCAGTTCCGCGCTACGCTTTTTTGCAGAATGGCTATCGAGTTCGAGATGTTCTTGCAGCGTCTCAATCAGCTGCGTCCCGATGGTCAGGACCGGATTGAGCGAGGTCATCGGGTCCTGGAATACGACCGCGAGCGACCTTCCGCGAAGCTTGCGTAGACGTTCGGGATCAAGGCGCACCAAGTCCTGCCCGTCAAACATCACGCGGCCTGAAAGCTTTGCCCTTTTTGGTAACAGTTGGAGGATGGCGCGCGACAGCATGGTCTTGCCGCAGCCGGATTCGCCGACAATACCGAGCGTTCGACCGGCGCGGATGGTCAGATCGACATGATCCACCGCGCGAAGATTGCCGCGCGGGGTCGGCAGGTCGACCGCGACATCCTCGACGGAAAGCAATACAGATTCAGTCACAGCGCGCTCTGGCGCGGATCGGTGAGGGCCTTGAGCGTGTCGCCGACCAGGTTGAAGGAAAGCACGGTCAGGAACATCGTAATCGCGGGAAGGAAGGCAAGCCGCGGCGCGATCTCCAGGCTCTCGCGACCCTCGCCAATCATGCTGCCCCAACTCGATATCGGCGGGGGCACACCCAGGCCCAGGAAAGACAGCGCCCCTTCGACGACGATGGTGACGGCAACGCCGAGCAGGAAGAAGGCGAGCAGCGGCAGAAAGACATTGGGCAACAGCTCGCGCAGCAGGATTCGCGCATGCGTCGCCCCGAGCGCCTGGGCTGCGATGACGAATTCGCGCCGTGCCAACGTCAGCGTTGCAGCGCGCGCGACCCGCATGAAGGCCGGAACGCCGAGCACACCGAGAATGCAGGTGAGATTCAGGAGCGATTGTCCGAGATAGGCGGTCACGGCCAACGCCAAGATCAATGGCGGAAAGGCAAGCAGCACGTCCATGCTGCCGACGATCAGCGATTCAAAGCGGCCGCGAAAATAACCCGCGAGTATCCCAAGGGCGCCGCCGATCGTGAGCCCGATCACCGGGGCACACAGGCCGACCGTGAGCGAGATCCTTGCGCCATAGATCAGCCGCGCCAGCTCATCCCGCCCGAGGCCGTCGGTGCCAAGCCAATGCAAAGCCGAGGCTGGCGCCCGCCGCTCCAGCATGTCCATGTCGGTCGGACTGGGAAGCGGCAGCAGGTCGGCCAGCGCGGCCGCGGCAAAAACAACGACCATCCAGACGATCGCCGCCCAGAACAGCGGCCCCAGCCGGCGCGTCCGCGCGACCGGACTGACGGCGACATCCTCGTCGATATTGAGCTCAAGCGTGGCCATGACGGATCCTTGGATCGAGGACCGCGTAGAGCATGTCGACAATAAAATTCATCAGCACGTAGCCAAAGGCCACGAACAGCACCACCCCCTGCAAGATGACGAGATCGCGGGTATAGATGGCCCCTAACAGCAACCGACCGATCCCCGGCAGCGCGAAGATCGATTCGACAATCACCGTACCTCCGATCAGGCGGCCGATATTGATGCCGGTGACGGTGACCAGCGTCAGCGAGGATGGCTTCAAGGCGTGCACCAGGAGGATACGCGACGGCTTCAGTCCCTTGGCCCGCGCCATCGCAATATAATCCTCCTGCAGGGTCGTGATCATGTCGGAACGCAGCACGCGCATCAGCACCGGCCATTCGCCAAGCGCCAAGGTCAGCGCCGGCAATACGAAGCATCGCAAATTCCCGACCGGATCCTCTGCGAACGGCACATAGCCGGTCGCCGGCAACCAGCGAAGTTCCACCGCGAAAAGGTAGATCAAGAGAATAGCCGAAAGGAATGCCGGCACCGAAAGCATGCCGAAGGCGGTGCCAGTCATGAAACGGTCGAAAGCGCTGCCACTGCGCACCGCACAGGCAATGGCAAGTGGAATGCCGATCAGGAGAGCGCCAAGCTCGGCCAGCAGCATTAGCTCGAACGATACCGGTAGCCGTTCGGCCACAGCCTGCAATACGGTTTGTCCGGTACGGAACGACCTGCCAAAATCGCCCTCGATCACATGGCCCAGCCAACTGATGTAGCGCCACCAGATCGGCTGATCGAGCCCCATGTCATGGCGCAGGGCCGCCACTTTCTCCGGCGTCGCCTGATCACCCAGGATCACGTAAGCGAGGTCGCCCGGCAAAAGCGAAGCGATCAGGAATGTCAGTAGCGATACGGCGACCAGAACCGGCAGCAGATAAAGAAGCCTTCGAGCGAGAAAGCCCAGCATCGGCTTTCATTCCATCCAGGCATTGGATACGTCGATCACCCCGCTGTAGATCTTCGGCAAGCCTTTCAGTCTGGCACTTGAAATCGCGTAATAGGTGTTCTGGAAGGTCCAGAACCAGATCGCCTCCTGATTGATAAGCCGGCTGATCGCGCAGTAATCCTCCGTGCGCTTTTCCAGATCGGCCGTCACCCGCGCGTGCTCCAACAGTTTATCTAGATCGGGATTGGAATAATTGGCGAGTGCAACCGGGCTGCCGGTGTGGAAATTGGCGAACATCTGCGGGTCGGGGTCGGCGAGATCGACGATCCGCCACGGCGTAAGCTGAAACTGGCGCATGAAGGCGCGCGGCACGATGGTGGCCTGATCGACCTGCTCGATCTCCATATTGGCGCCGACCTGCTTCCAGAATTGCTGCAAAACCTGGCCGACCGTGCGGCCGCGCGGCGTTGCGGTGACGATCATCTTGAAGTCGACCGGCTTGCCATAGTCCTTGATCAGCGCCTTGGCCTTTTCAAGATCGTTGGGCAGCGCGCCATCGTCCTTGCACTTGACCCAGGAGCCATCGCCATAGGGATTGCTGGCCGGCCGGGTGAGGCCATTGGTAGTCGCCTGCGACATCTTCTTGCGATCGATCGCCATCACTAACGCCTGGCGCACGCGCACGTCGTCGAATGGCGCGACCTTGGTGTTGAAGGCGTAGACGGCAGCACCGGAGCCCGCATAGGTATGAACCGTCATCTTCGGATCTTTTTGCGCCTTCTGGATATTGTCGGCGTCGTACTCATCATCCCAGACGATGTCCGCCTCCCCGGATTGCAGGCTGGCGAAGCGCGACTGCGCATCTGGTAGCGGCTTTAGAACGATCCGGTCGAGATAGGGATGGCCCTTGTTCCAGTAGTCCGGATTCTTCTCGAGAACCATGCGGTCGCCCGCGGTCCATGATTTCAGGATGTATGGACCGGTGCCGACCGGATTACGGTTGTAATCGTCGCCTCTGGTCTTCCACGCCGTCGGCGACTGAACGACATTGTTGGAGCTTTGAATGGTCAGGATCGCCGGCAGGTTCACGGCAGGGTCGTTGAGATTATAGACCAGTGTCAATTCATCGGGCGCCTGCACGTCGTGGATACCGGAAATATAGAAGGCACAGCGGCATTTGTTGGCCGGATCCTTCTGCCGGTCGAAATTGTCCTTCACCGCTTCCGCATTGAACGGCGTGCCATCGTGAAATTTGACGCCGGGCCGCAACTTGAAGGTCCAGGTCTTGTAATCGTCCGAATGGGTCCAGGAGAGCGCGAGCTTCGGCTGCGGTTGGCCCTTGTCGTCGAGGGAGACCAGCGTATCGAAAATCGCCGCGGCCGCGGTTTCAGCGGCCGTATCAAAGACGCCGACCTTTAGCGGGTCGAAGCCGGGAATATCGAGCTCAAGGCCGACCGTAATGCTGCCGCCCTGCTTTTGGGCGCTGGCGGAGCCTGCCAACAATGCAACGCTAAATGCCGTACTAAGGAAAATTTGCGCAAGCTTGCGCAAGCGGGTTGCCGCGGTCATGCAATCTCCTCCCAGATCGGTCTGTCCGGTAATCCGGATCGTTGGTGACTTTCGGTTATGTTGGCTGGAATCGCTGGCCCCGGCAAGACCGGAGTGGGCGCCGGATGAAAAGCGGCTGGTGTGTAAAAACGCGGCAGGCCCGTGATAGCAGCGAAAACGGTTCCTGCATAGCAAACGGCTTAGGGAGTGTCACGTTGACTCCCCTCGGACGGCGCCAGCATGTCTCATACGGGTCAATCGCTACAGGTCATTCGCCGCTGAGCCGGATGCAAAGTCCGTTTTGACCCAAAAACCGACCTGATTCCAATACCCAATCCGGTGCCGACCTGCCTACTGTGCACGCTCCACTACCGGCGACCCAGCCGCTTCATTCAATTACCTCGTCCGACAGAATGAGTCGTCATTCACTCTGTCGACTCGTCCAGATCGGCAGCATACCAAAGGCTATTGAGTTCTTCCTCTACACCCCAGCCGACGTTCCGCCCGCGTGATCTAAGCTTGTCGAGACGCTCGAGGTAGGTGGTGCGCCCAGCAAGAGGTAGGCTCGATACAATTTCGAGGGATCGTCCATACATGCGGATCAGAGCAGCAAAAAAGCTTTCATCTTCCATGCTGCAGGATTCTAGAAAGCCAAACGCCTCCTCGCAATAAAATATTGATAGCTCCGCCATCCCATTCGGGTGCCCAATAGCTTTTTTGTAATCCGCAATCGCCTTTTTGGCTTTTGAAACTGATATGGGTTGGCCCTTCATTGTGTCCGGAGATATCGATCTGGAAATACTCGCCTTGAAGGGTCGGAGCTGATCATGACCCAAGCCCAAGCGGGCATGCAAGAATGCCTGGTTGTCTTTGCTTGCAGTGTAGAGGTCTTGCACCAGCCCCTGAAGGCCCGCGCGATCGAAGTCCACGAGCGCGGCCCTAACGTCGCTCCAAGTTGTCAAGGCATTCTTGCTACGGACCACGGCCACGACCCCTTCAAAGCTGGATTAACGAGCGAGCTTCTCGGCGGCCTCAAGATACATTACCTGCACGAAAAGCGCAGATTGTCCGGATCAAGATGCCTAACGAATGGCACATACTCGCTCTTCTGTAACCGAGGAGTATGGCCATGCAGGATCAAGTGAATGCGCCCCCCGCGCCCCATAGGCAAGTGCCCTGGAACAAGGGCAAGCTGACCGGTGCGAAGCCGCCGCTGCGGCCCAAACACGTCTGGTCGATACGGACGAAGCTCCAGATCGAAGGCCGCATTCGCGACCTCGCCATGTTCAATCTGGCGATCGACAGCAAACTCCGTGGCTGTGATGTCGTCGCAATTCGGGTCGAGGATATCGCCGCAGGCGGATACACGGCCGACCGCGCAACGGTCCGCCAGAAGAAAACTGGGCGGCCCGTCAGATTTGAACTGAGCGAACAGACCCGCCAGGCGGTCGATGACTACCTAAAGGCCACTGGCAAACGGCCCGGCGAGTTCTTGTTCGCCGGCCGTCGCGGTCCTGATCGCAATATGACAACGCGCCAATATGCCCGGCTCGTATCGGAGTGGATCGGAAGCGTTGGGCTGGACCCAAGGCTCTTCGGTACGCATTCACTGCGGCGGACAAAAGCTACCCTGATCTACCGGCGGACTGGCAATCTCAGGGCTGTCCAGCTTCTGCTCGGGCATACCAAGATCGAAAGCACGGTCAGATATCTCGGCATCGAAGTAGATGATGCCCTCGCAATAGCGGAACAAGTTGATGTCTGAAATACCCGGGCAGAGCGGACATGCTCTGCCCGACCTCTGACCGCCGGTTTGTGCCAACAAGAGACATGAACGGACTAGGCCCTGCCTACTACGATCCACCGGCCATAGTGTATGGTCCTCCTCCAGCGAATGAGAATCGCACACCTGTCTGCGACGTACCGACAAGCTTTTCTACGCTGGCCGTGAAAGTGAGTTGAGTTCTTCGCTTTGATCTCGGTCAATACCGTCAGATGCTGTCGGCTCTAAATGAACTCTGGTATCGGGATGCTTCATTTCTGCCCCTTCAGTTACAGCATGGCGAAATCGGAAACAGTCGGATTAAATTACGGGGCCTTGCGCAAAGAATGCCTCGAAGCGGTCAGACAATGGCCCGGGTGTGAGACCATTGCCGGCATCCAAATAGTTCGTGAAAACTCGCCGGGTGGCTTTTCGGTGCGGGTGACATTGTACGCCGAGGCCAATCAGAAGATCGCAGATCGCGCGATTGGGTGCGTTCAGCGTGAGAAGCGACGACAGTTTCATCTAATTGGATAACTATTGCGCCGACCGAGTGCGTCCTCAAGGCACCACTCCCCCTGCCGTCGCTCAAGACTTATCTTTTGTCGCATCTTTCGCGGCGGACATGACTTCGCCGGTGATCTTCTTTATTTGCTCGCTGGCATTAGTGAATTGGGTCTTGAGAAACTCTGATTGAATTCGCATTGCTTCTTGTAGGTCGGTCGTTTGAACTACCTTTTTCGCGTGATCAAAAACAGCCGTCATATTTTGTTCGGTGAACGATAAAGCCTTCTTTGACATTTCCGTTGTCGGTAGCGGAATCGAAGCCAAGGATTTATTAGCGGCATCTAAAAACATGGAGAACGCCTTTTCAGCTTGTTCTATCGCTTTCTCTGCCATGTTTCGCACTTCGGCTGGAACTTCAAATTTTGGTTGACTTATATCGCTCTCCTCCGATTTTCGTTTAGGAAGCCTAACACCGTTGCCGAAACTACAGTCTTGAGGCAGATCAAACCGTCGGGGCAAAGAGACGTCAGCCAATGGGATGGTCCGGCCGTGCTCCTGCCCCGCCGGCGTTAGATCCAGGGAAGGTGCAGTGCTGAGGGGCTTTGGCTGTGAGCCGATCACTTCCGGTCTGCCTCCGACACCGGACATGTCGCAGCGCCGCAATAACCGACGCTATGTGCCATGAGCGGAAGTTGGCGGGTATAAGGGTCCAGGCTGTGTGAAAACTCCAATGTCCAACTTGCGTGTAGAACTTCCATCTCGATTTCGTCGATATGGAAGTCGATTGTACTGGCGACTTCTTTCGGAAGAAGGCAATTGAGAAAACAATTCTGCGCATCCTTCGCCCAAGCGCGTTTTTACACAGCCTGGGTCAAAGGCAGACGTTGAGCTGGCCCGAGCCAACTCGGCCATAGGCCCGACGCGCTTGATGTCCGTTTCTGCTGCACTGAACAATTGATTGGCTGGCGCCCACTCGGGATCGTTTCAATTCTTCGTCCAAATTGAACCATTGGACCATCTAATCGTGTTGGGGGACTGAATCTGGCCCGTATACGCCTTATCGTCCGGAAAAGTTACCGAGATTGTGGAGGGATCAACGACGGAGCCGCTGGCGTTGGGACGACCAAAAGCGGACATATCAATCATGATGGATACACATGGCGATGCCGGGCACGATGGTCCTTCGTAAACATGTGCATTCCGGGTGCTTCCATCGCTCCAATTGCCGTTCAGATCTATCTGGTTGCCTTTGCTGACGGTTTGCCAGAAGTTCTGCGCCGGGTTGTTCGACGTGCAATGGTACTGCTGGAGCTGGGCGCCTTCGGCCGAGGAGCCTCCTCTAACATCCAAGCAGAGATCGCTGTTGACGTTCCGCACCTTCACCGCGCCAGGGAAGTCGCCTTGTGAGGTGTACCAAACCATGCTGCGGGCATTACTGTCACGGCACGTCCATTGCTGAACAACCGCGGCATCGTTCGTTGCACCGTCCCGGACATCAAGGCACAGTGACAACGACCGTATTCCCACTAACGGAGATAAAGTTCTGGATGAAGAAGCCCTCAGCGCCCAGTTCGATGCACCCAGGACACCACCAGTGGTGTTGGCCGTTGTAGATCACAATGCCGAGCGGCTGGAATTGTTTGCCTTGAATGGTTGGTGGGGCGCTGAGGTCGAAAGGGTCGCAAGTGTGCTGTTGGATGAGCAAGCCGGGCACGTCGACTGCAGCGCCTTGTGCGGTAGGCTGGAAGCACTTATTGCTCCCTACATTGATCAGCGGAAAAAAAACACTGGGGGAGTGCTGCGGGCAGCTATTGCCGGTTTGGGTTGATGACCCGCAGTCATCAGCGCTCGCCGGTAGCGGCGTTGCGACAATCAAGGCAAAAATAACGACGGCCACTTTGGCTATTACGCCAGGAAATGCTCGCATCGCTTCGTCCTCCCGTCGCACACTTTACAGAAAACTCTACGCAGCGTTGTCTTAAGCTACAGGCAGTCTGCCAGAAGGTGTTCCCGGTTCAAAAAATCACCGGCGCCGCAATGAATACGATCCTGCCGAGCAAGGTTATGTTGTAGCCAAGCCGGTAAATCCAGGCGTCGGAATCGCTCACCGCCAAGTCGGCGTTGACGCCGGAGAAGAGGTTGCCCACCGGCTGTTTTGTCACGATGTCCGTCCCGCTGTCGAAAGCGTTGGGACGCCACACGTTCACGGCGTAGCCGGCGTTGATGGATTGGGCCTGATCGAAGATCGCGCTCAACGACACGAACGGCGACCACTCGTCGAGCGTGAACCTCACGAGATAATCTCGGCCGGCCACGCCGGTTGGCCTCGGAATCCCGTACTGGCCGATGGCCCAATTCAGCGGGCCGGACGTGGCGCCGGGCATGTCCAAACCCGCCATATCCGGCTCGAACGACACGGTCTGCTGGTTCCAGCCGCCGCTGTTGTCGCCCCTTTGGTCAGCTATCACGACGCCGGAGAGAACGAGCAGCCATTTCTGCTCGGTGATGGATTTCGGCGGCGCCTGTCCCACCGCCAGCGCGGCGGGGACGATGAGCCAATTCTGCCCAGCGAACGTGGTCAGGAATTTCATGACGCTAAACCTCCTGTAGCGGAGCAGCGCGGCGTGGTTGTCGACGCGCAAA
Source organism: uncultured Pseudomonadota bacterium (assembly GCA_963727225.1). Lineage (GTDB taxonomy): Bacteria > Pseudomonadota > Alphaproteobacteria > Rhizobiales > Xanthobacteraceae > Bradyrhizobium. The sequence continues at coordinate 21,326 of CAVSFN010000022.1, forward strand.
GTCGGTGGGTTCGGGTGAAAAACGGTGTCGCGGGACCGCCGCCAAACCCAAGGATCGAATTGCGCCAGCGGGATCCACCCGGCGCATTCCACGTTAAAGCCCGGGCCGCCGGTCCCATCGATCTCCCCTGCGAGATTGTTCTGCTTCCAAACAATGCGCAAGAACGTGTTCGCCAATCGGACAAGGAGCGATGGGTCGAGCGGCACGCGCTCGGGCCGCCCGGCGCGCGTCAGCAGCGCGTCGATCCGAACCTGCGCATCGAGAATGACGGCGAGGCATCCCAGCTCGAACTGGGCGTGCGGAATGTTTTCCGGCCGGTCTGTCCCCTGGTAATGCCATTGCGTGTAGGGCGTGCCGTCGGGAAGCGTCTGCGCGCTGAAGTCCGCGACGCGGTAAGCGACGATCTTCGCCACGACCAGCGGCAATTCCCCCGTCGCCAGTTGCAGGAGTTGAGGCGTCGCATCGCCCGACGCGCGATAGGCCGCGCTGTCGGCCGCCGGGGCCAACTCCGCCAACGCCTGGACCATCGCCAGATTTTCGTTGTAGGAGATCGGCTGGCCGGCGCCGGCGCGATATCCTTCGCAACCGTGCACGTTCGAGGTGGATCCGTCCGCGCATTTCAAGCCGCTCTTACAGGTGAGGCCAGCGTACGCCAAGGGAAGATTGTAGAAGGCGTGCGGGTCTGCATCGACGAAATGCAGCTCCGGCCGGAACGCTTGGTACGTCTCAAAGGCCGCCGTCACCAAGGCGACCGCTTGGTTCACGAATTGAGGATATTGTGCGGGCCAGTCAAGGACGCGGCGCGCAAAGGCGGCCATCGCGTAGACGAACAGTCCGGACGTGACGACGTCGGTGTTCCAATTGCAATCGCGGTCGCTGGCGATTCCGCCCCACGCCGGCATGACCTTGCCGCGAAACGGATCGATTGGAAAACCACGTATATCGTCGCGGTTCGCCAACAACGCGCCGGCGATGGCACCCAAGCGGCTGAGATAGGTCGTCGCCCGCACCAGGTCGAGCGGCGCCGACTAGATCAACCATCTGCGCCAATGCGGCGGTCATTTGCCCGATTCCCCAGTAGCCGGGCATATGGATGCCGTCGAACTGCCCCGCGAACCTTGGGCTTCCGCGGCGTCGGTGGCGGCGAAATAGCCCGAGTTTAAGAAGAAGGTATCGGCGTCGGCCAGAACCGTCGCTGGGTCGTTTGCGTCACCGATGGTCGTCATCCTGAGCGAGCCTCCCTGCGGTTTCTAAGACCGGAGCCGCAAATTACAGCGGAAATCCCGTACATTGCAGTCTCCAGACTTTGATGACGATGCTGGAACGAGTTCTGCGTGGATCAGCAACTTAAAGAAACTTATTCCCGTCTGCGCGGTCCGCATGTGAAGCGGTCACACGGTTTTAGTGCCAAGAAAAAATCCAAAAAGACTGGTGGGACGCCTACTACCGATCTTGGGCGGTGGCCGGATTCTGTTTGTCAACCTTAGGTCCGAGAAGGGTCCAGGCTGTGTGAAAACTCCGACGTCGAACTTGCGCGTAGAAAGTTTGTCTCGATTACGTCGAATAAGAAAAGAGCAACTCTGCAGCCGCCGTCGAAAGAAGAAGAGAGAGAAAACAATTCTGCGCCTTCTCTGCTCTTGCGCGTTTTCACACGGCCTGGGTCAAAGTGAGACCTCAACTAGCGAATGATCAATGTCCGTTCGTCCCTCGACAGCAGACGTTGATCGGACAACGGCTTGGTCAGCTTCGTGCCAGACTCTGGACGGGCGAGGATGCTTACGCGCCGAGCCGAGCCTCGCTCATTTTAAGGGTGATGACGGCACCGGTCGGCGACCAACTCGCCAATATTGTGCCGCCAAGCTGATCCGAGAGACTGCTAACGACTAGCCGCGTACCAAACCCGGACTGCCCGGATGGTTTGGATATTAGTGGGCCGCCGCTTTCGCTCCAGACCACTTCCACTTCGCCGCCATTCGCGCTGCATTTTATGTCGAGCACGCCATTTGTATTTGATAGCGCTCCATACTTGATGGAATTGGTCGCCAACTCGTGCACGACTAACGCGAGAGCCGTGGCTGATTTTTCACCCACCAGCAATTGCGGCGTTGTAACACGAACACGCTCGGTCTCTGTATCTGTGTTGGCATATGGCCGTAAAAGCGTGTCCAATAATTCTCCTAGCTGCGCCGCCTTCTTCTGTTGGCTAAAATCGGGGCGAACCATGTCGTGGGCTTTTGAAAGAGCAAATATCCGCTGGCGGACGTCTTTCACCATTTCGTCTTTTGTTGTTGTTGAGCGCGCAGATATTGTGGTCAGAGCAGAAATTATCGCAAAAATATTCTTCACTCGGTGGTTCATTTCGCCAGCGAGCATTTCGCGAGCTTCCTCCGCCCTCTTTCTTTCTGTCACATCGATGAACACGCCATACATAATCCGACCAACGATACCCTGATCATCCCCGCGACCCCGCGCTGATATCCAACGGACTTTGCGATCGCAGAGAATACGAAAGTCAGTTTCGTAAGCACCAAGCATATCGCGCGTGGCAGCAAAGGCGGCTCGCACTCGGTCTAGATCCTCGGGGTGAATGCGCGCTGAGAGGACCTCGAAAGTAATAGTTCCAGTATTTGGAACTCCCCAAAGCACATGTCCTCGTTCGTCAAGTTCCAGCCGGTCCGTGTCAACATTCCATGACCATAAGGCGATGCCCGCGGCGTCCGTCGCGATACGGAGCTTGTTAACGTCCCAGACTAAGCCGGTCATTTGCTGTCTCTTTCAATGCATCAAGCATAGCGAGCGAGTTCGGGCACGTCGCGGTTGCCTAAAGAGCCTTGATCCACGGCTTAAATGAGCAGGAACCGCGTTGCGCCACTGAGCAGAGAGAGAAAGGCGTATTGGCCATGGGCTCTCGCTGGATCAGGCGGGAGCTAGCAGCACTGTCAGACACCGATAGTTACCGAGGGTCGGCGGTGATGGTGAAGCCTGCGCATCTTAGCGGGCAAATAGCTAGTTAATTCGCTTTTGCTCGGACGCTTGAACCCCAACGGGACGCGACGCTTCAATTCAGGACTACGCGCATTGTGAAGACCGCAGGTCCGTTAATGGGATGGTCCGGCCGTGCTCCTGCCCCGCCAGCAAGCGAAGCTGACAAGGGGCGCCAAAGACAAGGAGCACGCCATGTCTCAGACACCCAATACCGCGATCGCCGTGATAGGCATCGATATCGGCAAGAACTCATTTCACGTCGTGGGTCACGATGCGCGCGGCGCTGTCGTGCTCCGGCAAAAGTGGTCGCGTGGCCAAGTGGAAGCGCGGCTCGCCAATATACCGCCTTGCCTGATCGGCATGGAAGCCTGCGTCGGCGCACATCACCTGAGCCGCAAACTCGCATCGCTTGGTCACGATGCCAAGTTAATGCCGGCTAAATATGTTCGCCCCTATAGCAGGGGACAGAAGAACGACTTCAATGATGCCGAAGCGATTGCCGAAGCCGTGCAGCGTCCGACGATGAAGTTCGTGGCAACCAAGACCGCGGAGCAACTGGACCTGCAGGCGCTGCATCGGGTGCGCGAGCGGCTGGTATCGCAACGCACCGGCATCATCAACCAGATTCGCGCCTTCATGCTGGAACGCGGGATCGCCGTGCGCCAGGGTATCGGCTTCCTGCGCACGGAACTGCCCACCATCCTTGCGACGCGCACCGATACCCTGTCGCCTCGCATGTTGCGTGTCATCGAGGAGTTGGCGGGCGACTGGCGCCGGCTGGATCAGCGTATCGATGGCCTGTCCGGCGAGATCGAAGCACTGGCCCGTCAAGATCAGGCATGTTCACGCCTGATGACGGTGCCCGGCATCGGGCCGATCATCTCGAGCGCCATGGTGGCCGCGATCGGCACTGGAGACGTCTTCTCCAAAGGCCGCGATTTTGGCGCCTGGCTCGGGCTGGTGCCCAAGCAGATCTCGACGGGAGACCGTACGATCCTCGGCAAAATCTCCAGGCGCGGTAATCGCTACCTCCGCGTTCTGTTCGTGCAGGCGGCATGGGTCGTGCTGGTCAGGATAAAGAACTGGGAACGTTACGGGCTCAAATCCTGGATCGAAGCCGCCAAGAGGCGGTTGCACCACAACGTGCTCGCGATCGCGCTGGCCAACAAACTTGCCCGCATCGCCTGGGCGGTGCTGGCTAAAGGACGCGCCTTCGAGCTGACCAGGACCTACGATGCAAGCGTCCGACCCGCTTGATCCTCGTGACGCTCTGCGGGACGAAGGAACGGCCATTGGCTCAAACAAAGGCACTGCGCAATATGAGGAGCAAGCGATGACGTAGCCCTATCAACAGCTTCCAGCCGAGGTCTGCGAGAGGACAAGACAAAATGGAGGATCGGTCTTCCGAGCGCGTGCGAACACTGGTGACCCGAATGGCCCGATCGAGGCCTGTCCGCTAATGAGAACGCACGCGCGCTGATATCCATGATGGCCCGGAGCACAACACGCTCCAATCAGAGGCCGGATACATTGATGCAAGACCGCCACCGCCAATTCGACGAAATCTTCTTGCAACGCACGGCCGGACCATACATCCGGGTCAAAAGGCGACATCGGGCAGCGACCGGACCAAGTCTGCTTTACCTCCTGGAAACGGACATAGGCGATGTCGGACGCGGCCGTCCGTTTGAGCCGGCAGTGAATAGCGAACGAGACCCGAAACGTCACGCCGCCTTCCCGGCGTTCCTAACGAGCTTGCCTTGCTCGTTGGGCGCAACTGAAAGGATGCTACCGCGCTGCATCGCGCCCCGGTTACGATAACGAAAGCAACTACAGCACGATCCCGGAGTTCGATTTCGGTGGAAGCCCTCCTATGCGTAAAGCCTTCGTTTTTTGCTTGTGGCGATAGCTCCTCCTCGTTTCGGAAAGGCGATCGATCCCGGCTCAAATACCCGAAGTCCAAGCGCAGCCCTCGTTTGACGCGAAAGGCGAAATTGAGAGGTACATAGACCATCTAGATTGCCCGTTTCATTCATGCTTGAAACTTTGAACCACGGTATTTCACCTTTAGCAGAAAGTGATGTTTCGATGCCTTTCGGCGTCGCGCCGATCGCGACCACCATGATCGTCAAAAGCATTCGAGCGATAGGCCTCACGAGATCCGCAGGTTTTCTACGTTTTCCTTGCCTCGATTCGGATCGATGTTATACGAAACTTTGGTGCCCTCGGTCAGCGACGTGAGGCCGAGATATGGACAAACACGTCCTTCTGACGCATCAGATCAAGTCGACGTTCGGTCTCTGAGAGGGTTGCCCCGGCCGGGGGGCCGGGGACAACCGCTGCCCCCGTCGCGGATGTGGATAAGTCGGGCGCCGGTATATAGCCAAGCATGTTCAGGATTTGGCAAGATCGCGACCAAACTGCGGCATGCGTTTTTCATCTAGCTGCCATCTTACGTAGATCTCGCGTTGCACCATCCTGCCGCGAACGACCATCTTTCTATGGGGACATCTCTTGGAGACTAAGATGAAAAACCAAGATCTAGCGACGATGAGCGTCGATCAACTCTGGACGCTGCACGAAGAGGTTTGCGCGATCCTGTCAACAAAGATGGAAGCTGAAAAGCAAGAGCTGGAGCGTCGTTTGGCCCGACTGCGGGGGGTCACGAAGAACGACTTAAATGCGCGTCGGCCATATCCGAAAGTTCATCCCAAATATCGCAATCCGGAGAGGCCCTCTGAGACTTGGTCTGGGCGAGGGAAGCAACCACACTGGGTGAGCGCACAATTAAAGTCAGGAAAGAAATTCGACCAACTGTTAATCGCTCAGGCGCATTGAGCGCAACAAGAGCGAAATTAATCGCTAGCGCGTCAATCGACGACCCAAACTCTTTCGTTAAGATGGGCGCCTCGGGTCAACTCGGGAACGCGTGAGCTTCCTGACTTCGTCCCGTAATTTCAACAACTCAATGTATCGTTCGCTAAGATCACTATACCGCTCGTCAAGAGATTTGAGCTTGCTCGGCCGGGTGCCAAGGATCTCTTTTGGCTTTGGTAGTTTTTTTGCACTGGAAATGGGAACCTCCACGAAACAAACTCTCGTAAGTAATGGCCGCGTCAAAAGTTTTAAATAGCCGGGTTGTCATGAATGGCCAATGAACCGGCCGTGGTTGTTTGCGACTTGCAGGTCGTGCAGAAAGGGTCGCTCATTTTGCCTTCCGTTTGATCGACAGACCGTCTCAAAACAACGCACCGGCGCGGCCACGGCGCAGCGTCGCGGGCCGGCCTGGGCGGGGCCGCCACCGCCCTCCTCGAAACCGGCGGCAGCCCCTGATCGCGCTGGCACCTATGGCCGGTGGGATCAATGTCGACCAGTCCCAGCACGACTGAACCGACGATAGAATTCCGAGCGCGATCGGCAACGCAATCCGCGGCTTAACCTAACCGGTCAAGGTTACCACCACCCCGATTTAGCTTTCGAATGCCGCTCCGACAAAATCACCGTCGCGCCAGACCAGGCGACAAAGACGCATCGTGCGGAAACTGTCGAACGAAATGCCGAATTCGGAAGGCACGATGCTTAGACCGTTCAGCCGAATGCACGCGCCGAGATTGGTTACATCGCGGATGCAACATGGGTGTACGCGGTCTTGGCCGGTGAAAAACATCAATACGTCGCGATTGATCGTTGTGCGGCCGACGGCGCGTCGCTCGATGTCACGTCGCGGTTGAAATATTTCCTGAAGCATCGGCACCACTCGCCTATGTCGAGGAAAACAAAGCCGCCGAGCGGAATATAATCGCCCGAAGGCCTTGCCATGCTTGGTCCGGATGGGCACAATTTCCGGTGCCGACCACGCTATCGCTTTCGTTTTCCTCCGCAACGAAACTCGCTCGTTAAGATGAATACCGGCGCAGCGGGTTAAGTCTGGAACCGCCAAACGCACCAGCGCGCCACCGCGCGGCGGCAAGGGCCTATCAATCCTCATTGTCCTTCTTGACGTAGCCGCCCTGGATGACGTCCTTCTTTCGCACTGTGAGATTGAGGACCAGCAGAGCGCTGGCCAGGGCCGCCAGCACAAGAAAGACCACGGCGACGATCATAGAAGAGTCGGCACCGTGGGCGCCGGGCCGGGTCATTTTGACTTCGCCCTCAGCTTAAACCATTTCAACGGGACGGCTGCCGCGGGTTTCGCCCATCTATTTCCCCTTCGCCCTCAGCCCGAGCTCGACAAATCAGGGCGTTCAAAAATCGATTGCACGATCGCCATCGCTAGTCAGCACCGGGATGTCATCCCGCATTTCGACGAAGCCCATGTCAATCAACATTCTTAGATCATCTGGACTGATCGGCGACAATTTCAACCGCTTGCCCCTGATATCGCGCAACATCCAACGGAGGCGGATGGCTCTGTCGAGACCGGCCGAGTGGTCATCTTCATCCGTCATTTGTTCCTCAGCCCCAACTCTACAAGCCGGCGGATGGCTTAGAAAGGAAACCGAGCGATATGCCGAGCCGATGCGCGCGCGCCCTGACGGAAGATAGCGAACGCTCCAACTGCACCGCTACATCAAAAGGTGAGGCGTTTGCTAGCACCAGCTTGCGCAATAGTTCGTCCTCTTCTGGCGCCCATCGGCCGCCGCGGCCGCGGATCTTCATTTCTTCTTCAACCCGATCTCGACCAGGCGGCGGATGGCCTCTGGGCGCGTAAGGCCATTTGAGCCTCGCCATTCGTCGATCGCGGCTAATTCCTGGACTTGCCAGCGCATGCCAACCTGAGTGCCCCGGCCGGTAGTGGGCGGGCGTCCTCGTCGCTTTTTGGGGGTACCCCTAATTGACTTTGCCATGTTTCCGGGTACCATAAAAGCAGCCCGACGGGAAGATGATAGCTCCCGCGTCGGGCCTAACCCGAGCCACAAGGACAGGAATCCAATGACCCAGGCTGACCGCGTGCTTAGCACGCCACCCATAAACGCGCCCACATCTCGACGTCGATTTCTTTCCGTTGCCTCAACCCTAGCCGCCGGTAGCGCGGCGCTCGCGCTGGCTATCCCGCCGGCACTCGCCACCGACGACCCGATATTCGTCGCCATCGAGGCGCACAAGGCGGCGTTCGCACGCGTGATCGCGGCCATCGACCTCGAACAGGCCGCCGACGGCTCTTGGCATAATTTCCTGATCCGGAACCTTACGGAAATCCTGCCCGGCCTTCTGCGCGGGAACTACAGGGGAGGCGAGTATCCGCAATCTCGTGTCGGCACTGTGCTTGCTAGCTGAGACAATGGAAGAACCGTTTGGCCTTGTCGTCCAGGAGTTGGCACGAAACATCGGCGACTCGGCTCGACAACTAGAGAAGGAACACTCCTACTTTTTTGACCTGCATCATCCGCGTCCGCCGCTTGAGGACGGCCCGCGTGTGGCTCAAAGGAAGGGGGCGAAGATGCCGCAGAACACTAAACTGGTCGACGGTGAGGACGACACCTTTCGTGAGCCTTACATGGGCCTTGAGGAGAGCATCCGCGACCTAAGGCGTGCGGCCCTGTTGGCGTGTAGACAAGCTAACGAGGCCATCGGGCAGCTCCGCCATGATGACATCGGGAAGTGCATGCAGGCGCCCGACGCAAACGACGTGGAGCTAGCGGTCCTGACTATCGATGACGTTCATCGCTGGGCTAAGGAACTAGAAGACCTTTATGATGCCGGGTTTCGCTCCTGAGAAAAAGCGGACTGAAGGCCCGATAAGAAACAGCCCGCCGGCTTGAACCGGCGGGCTATTATATTTTGCGATGCACCAATATTCTCTGCCTTACCAAAGGCTCATTTATATCAAACCGTCGATGAATCGATTTGATTCTTTGCCGGGGGGCAGAAGTCATGACGACCTTACAAGCAATTTGCTTCGGCGCGATGCTGGCCTGGACTCCGGCGCTTATCGTAATGGCTTGGGTGCTTTGCGAAGCTCCGCTAGACGAACTCAAAGAGTTTGAACGCGACCCATCCTAGAGCATATGCCCAGCCCAACATCGCGACTATTATCGCGGATGATCAGCGCGCCGTTAAATTGCCTATTCCTGACTTGCTGCATTTGAATTGAACGCGCCTTTGCTTCCTCCGGCGCAGCTACGTGACGGCGGTTAGGAAGGTTTCGAGGCTAGTCGTCGCGGCACCGGGTCAGCGGGTGCGGTAAGCATCGTAAGCGTGGGCCGCGAAAAGGCTGATGCTCAGAGAAAGAAGGATCGTTATCAGGAGCCCGATCATGGCATCAACGCCCTTCTCAAATATTCGCGCCACGCTACCGTCGATTGGTAGCCAAACCCTGTGATCCGGTTCACGTTTCGAATCCATATTTTGAGGGCGTTTTGTCGCATCCCGCTTTCGGCCAGAGGTGAGACGCGGCAAAGCCCGCCGGGGCAATTCGGCGGCTTTTTCTTTATCCGGCACTTTGCACCCTGGCGAAAATTGAAAAGGCCGCCGGGCAATATCCGACGGCCTGCCGGGCTCAAAATTGCTTAAATATAAAACGTGATTGTGTCGGCCCCGGCGCCGTAGAATTAACACAATTAAACAAGCGGTGCGAATCAAAAAAGTGGTTCCACCAAAGGAACAGAAGCAGCCCCGCGCCAAATACCGTTTCCCCTGCATCCCGGTGAAGCGCCCGTTCACGCCGACGGGTTTTTTCTTGCTCCCCGGAGGCTTCAGCGCTTTAATATCACGATTTAATATCACGATTTAATATTGGGAGAGACCGACATGGCGATCGGAATAGTAAAGTGGTTCAACGGTCAAAAAGGTTACGGCTTCATTCAACCCGACGCCGGCAGTAAGGACATATTCGTCCATATTTCGGCTGTTCAGAAGTCGGGGCTTAGCGGCCTGCCGGACGGCGTCAAGTTGACGTTCGACATTGTCCCGAACGGGGGTAAAGAATCGGCGGAAAATCTGAAGTTGATGGCTCACGATTAAACAGAACCAAAAGCGTCAGATCGGTTGTCGGCGGGTTTTCTGTAACAATTCGCCATCATGATGTCTGAGAAAGCAGACGACGAATTTAAGCTGCTTCTTGCCCGAGCTTTTGACCGCGCATGGAAACGCTATTACCGGCCGAGTCGGATTGGTGCAATTTCCGCGAACGTCGCTAGGCCCGCGCTCGCAAAACACTTGATCGCATCGGCGAAGGGAGGCGTGTCTTCGGTAGATGCTTTGGCGGAAGGCGGTCTCCTCCATCTTGTCTCGCTTACACCTGAAGCCCGACATTGGGGGCATCTAAAGATCGAGGGTGCTTGAGCTAAGTTCCAGCGGGAATGGCGAATTAGAACCTCCACCCTTCGTGCAACTCAGCCGGCGGCCATTTCTTGAACCAGCGCACCAACGTGATGACGCCGGTGCGCCGGCGGGTTTTTTGTCGTCACGACGGCTGGAGCGGATCGTCCTGCAGCAACCAACGTGCGGATTGGAAGTTAGGCCTCGGTGAGAGGACGCTATGCCCAGCGACGAGGAATTCCTGCTCTATCCTTTGGACACCGGAGAGGATCCGGCCTGCCTGGACTGCGGCACGCTCATGATGATAGCTGGGCACGAGGTCAGGGAAGCCAAGCCTGATTTCATCACTTTCCGATGCAAAAGCTGCGGGCGGTCCGAAAAGTTTGTCTGCGACGAGTGAGGCTCTGCAGGCCCCACCGGTTCACGCCGGCGGCTTTTCAGTCGAATTGCTCGGGCGGGACAAGGCGCACCTTCTTGATGGCGAGGAACCGATCAATAGCCTTCTCCGCCGAGCCGACCGCCGCTTGCTTAGTGTGTGCTTGGCCAGACACGACGGCGCCACCAACCCATGCGGTCCACTTCCACATATGCTTGCCGATGCCTTGGACGATCGCGTATTCCACTCCTCGATGTTCCATGTTTGAGAGAACCCGTGGCGGCTAGATCTCGTTCCCAGCCTCATACTAAGGGTGAATGTGTGACGGCAGTTTAGGTGCCGAACGTTCAACCCGGCGGGTTTTTCTATGTGATCTCCAAAGTCGTCGATCAGGCCGGGTTGTCCATCCCGCCGCCGTCTTGGCCTTCGTCGGCGCCCTAGTGGCCTTTACTTCTGCTCATCGCGCCGCGCGTAACCTAGATTTGTACTATCAACCGTGCACAACACATCCCTCTCCGCCTCATCGGCAATCGTGAGGAGAACAGTGGCTCTGGCCTCATCCGGCTCAGTCAGCGCGAGTTTACGATATCTAACTGCGCGCGCATGGTTCTTCGGGATCATTGAAACAACTCCAACGCAATATAACAATCGGATATTCAAAACCCGCCGGTCATGCCGTCGGGTAATTTCGCCCCATCACCCAGTGGGTCTGCATGAATAGCCTGCCAGGTCGAACAGGTTTTTTGAAATTTTGTTTCTTGCACACAGCAGACAATTCGGCCTTCCGGACCGCTTCTCGCAATTCGAGCAGTTCGGCGATCTGACATGCGAGAGCCGAGCTGATATCGGCCGCGGCCTTGAGTTTTTCCTGGGGCGGATGCGATTCAATCGTCATTGAAACACCCTTTCTTGCCAAACATCACGCCACCCTAGCGCTCGTATTTCCCGGACTTTGTGATCCGAACCACAATTCGAAATCATATTTCATGCCACTTCGGCGACCAGCTCAGCTTGATCCAGCTTTGAAAGTCTCTGTTCGAGCGCGGTGATGGTGTCCTTAAGATTATCGCGGCGCGCTGCCAGCATCCTCGCGAGGATTGAATAGGCGGCGTCGGAACGGTCGGAGATCCTGGTCCGTTCCTCTTCGGTCGTAATGTCGCAATTCAGCAGCTGAACGTAGCGATCTAAATCGACGATCGTCTTCCGGATCTGAACCGCCTCGCGCTGCGCGACTTTACTCGTATCAAAATGACGCTGTTGTTTCATTGCATGCTCCAAAATGAGCCGTTCTCGCGGGATTAGCGCGGGTACAGGACAGTTTGGAGAAGGAATCGCAAGAACCTTGCCACGTGTGCCAGGAAACAAAAAAAGCCAGCATCACAGCCAAGACCCTTGAACCAATTTGAACGTCGCAGAGTCCAATCACCACTTGTGTAAGGGTTAGCCGGTCAGTCCGAGGCTCGGCCGCCCGCCGTCGCTTTGGTGGTGCGTCATGTATTTTCACGACAAAAGCACGAACCGTAGGGTGATGTTGATAGGGTTGCTGTTTTGCAGTGCCTTCGTTCTTGTCAGCTTTTTTGCCAGGCCTCAGCCTGAAAACGACCGCGTGCTCGTTAAAGCCGATCGTCTGACGTTGACGGCGGGGAAGCCTCCGCTGGCGAATTAGCGCCGGCTCGTTGAGAGCGGCAAAAAACCGATCGCAACAGCCCCCGCCGGGTCACGCCGGAGGGTCTTCTGCTATAGAAGGATCGATGCCAAAAGGTGTGCCTGAACAGTGGATAATCGACTTAACCGACCGCGCAGCCTATTTCCGCGGTCGATATCTCACCAGTTACGCCCAATGTGAATTTCTCTTGGCGGACTTGTCAGTCAAGGTGGACAACCGTTTTCGCTATGCTCTCGACAAGAGAATCAATGCCGCCAAAGCGATGGCCGACAACAACGGCCCGTTGAATGAGATACGCGGCCGATTTCGTGCCGCTAATCGAAAACATCGTGAGCTGGAGCGAGCGCCGCCATTGGTTCGCTCACGGCTTCATGACTTTCGTGCGCGATCGCAATGGCAAGCATTTGTTTGAGTTCCGGCGCTATGAAGAGCGAGACGGCAGGCTGGCCCTGCTCCAATGGGTTGCGACAGTGAACGACTTGGAGGATGCCGCCATTGCGATCAATCGGTATTGCCAGGCGTTCGTAGCTCTGTATGAGACGATCTACCTTGAACTGAAGATTGAGGGCTGAATTCACACGACAGCAGGGGCTATGGCTGCGCTGCTCGTTCACGCGCGCGGATTCCATCACGTGATAAGCTGATCACATCTTTGTTACCCCGTGCGTTACCCGGATATGTTGATTTAGCCCAAGGCGTTTGAAAAAGTCACTAAGTAATTGAAAACGTTGGTGGGGGAAGAAGGACTCGAACCTTCGAAGTCATAAGACGGCTGATTTACAGTCAGCTCCCTTTGCCACTCGGGACACTCCCCCGCTCAACAGCATCGGAACCCCTCCGCCGAAATGGCGGCGATAAGGGCCATGGATGACGTTAAAACCGGGCGCCGATGGCGAGCTCCCAGTTGCCGCGTTTATGGGGGAAGGCCCATGGCAAAGTCAACCAATGGGGGCCCCTTTGGGCCCCAAATTGCCATTATCCGGAACCCGTGAGACAAGCCTGTGATGAGCGATCGCGATCGAAAACCGCCATTTCAGCGCGGCAGCGGCAAAGGCCCGGACAAGCGCCGTGAATCCGGCGCCCGGACGCCCTGGCGCGACCGCGATCCGGCCCCCGACGGGCCGGCCGTGCTGTATGGCTGGCACACGGTGGCAGCGGCGCTGGCCAATCCGCAGCGCCGGATTCGTAAATTGTGGCTCTCCGAAAATGCCGCGCGGAGGCTCGCCGACGACCATATCGACACCCGCGTGACCCCGGAAATCGTGCGGCCGAGCCTGATCGACCAGCGGCTCGGTCCGGATGCCGTGCATCAGGGCCTGCTGGCCGAGGCCGATCCCCTGCCCTCGCCGGATATCGATACTTTGCCGCTTGAGGGCATCGTGCTGGTGCTCGACCAGATCACCGATCCGCATAATGTCGGGGCGATCCTGCGCTCGGCGGCAGCCTTTGCGGTCAAGGCGATCGTCACCACGGCGCGACATAGCCCCGAAGCGACCGGCGTGCTGGCGAAATCGGCATCGGGCGCGCTGGAGCTGGTGCCGATCGTGACCGTGCAGAATCTCGCGCGCGCGCTCACCGAACTGAACGACCAGGGTTTTATGACCGTCGGCCTCGACAGCCAGGGAGCTGAGGATCTCGGCGCGGTGAAGCTGCGGCAACCGCTGGCGCTGGTGCTCGGCGCCGAAGGCAAGGGCCTGCGGCAATTGACCCGCGAGACCTGCAGCGTGGTCGCACGTCTCGACATGCCCGGCGAGATCAAGAGCCTCAACGTCTCGAACGCCGCGGTGCTGGCGCTTTATATCGGCGCCAGCCGGCTCGGCCTGATGGGCTGACAGGAAAAACGCCCGCTCGCGAGGTGCGAACGGGCGTCGAAATCCTGGATATTGCGATCAGTAATAACGGCGCAGCGCGTGCCCGCGATAGCCGTAGCCAGTGTGATGGGACATGCGCGGCGCGTAGTAGCCGTGATGGTGGTGATAGCCGTAATAATGCGAGTGGTGATAGCCGCGCCAGCCGCCGGACACCCCGCCTTCCCGATAGACGGGATAGGGCGCGAAGTCGCCGGGACCGGTATAGGTCGGGCCCTGATCGACGTAATAGTACTGCTGCATCGGATACTGCTGCACCGGATAATACTGCTGCACCGGATCGGGCAGCCGCTCATAAGCCCAGCCGCCGCAGCCGGTGTTGCAACCCCAATAGACCGGAGCCGGGATGTAGGTCTGTCCGCACGGGGTTTCACCGCACGCCATCGCGGGCGCAGCACTCGCGGCCACCACCGCCATGGCCGCTACCAATCCAAAAATCGTCTGACGCATTACTCTCTCCTGTCGATCTGTTTCTTGTTGGTGTGGATTCAGGTGCGAAGCCTTTTCATCAGGGAACCCTGTGCTCCCTTCGCTGCCCCGGGTTTTGCGGCCGGTTCATATGCTCCCGCGGCATGCCCATGTTGTCGTTCTGCGGGGCAACAATCACCGGCGGCGGATAAAACGGCACCTCGGGTTGCGCCTGCGGCGGAGCCGATTGTGCGGACCAGGATCGATTATAGCTCGGTGCGGGCTGAGGCAGCTTGCGGTTGGCCGGCGGCTCGACTTCGAGACGCCCGTAGCCCGGCATGTGGCCCAAACTCGGATAGTAATGACCGACGCTGGGCTCGAAATCGACATAGCGGCCGCCATAAACCGTCGGCTGCATATGCACGCCCTTGCCGAGACCGAAGTCGCCTTCGACGACGGCATAGGATGCATCGACGCCATTGATGATGACGGGCACGCCGGGACGGCCGGGGATCACGAGATCGAAACCCTCCCCGGCCAGCGACGGCAGCGTCGTTCCAATCAACAGTGCCAGTGCAAGTCCAGCGTGCATCGTCTTAAGTTCCGAGTTCTGCGGCAACCTAACCGAACGTTGGGCGCCAAAGGTTAAAGCCACAGCCCAAACTGCCGGTAAGCCTAACGCGCAAGCATGGGTGCTCGCTCAATTGCGAGTTATCGCGATATCGAAATGTTAACGTCGCCACGCGCGCGATCGTGACACAAAACCGTTGCGTAATCCTTCATCGCGGCGGCGGCCATGGCGACGCCGGCGGCGGCGCGACGCGCTTAAATCACCGACCGGTGCAGGCTCGCAAATACCGCGTGCGTGCATCGCGTTCGGCGCCGGCTGCGCCATAGTCGGCGCCGAGGCACCACTCGTAATGAACCGGAAAGTCCGCTGACCAGCGGGCGCCCTGCAGGCCAGCTCCGCAGCGAGGGTTGGATAATGCTCCGCGCACCTGCTTGAGGGCGGCCTGGGCATATTGTCGGCAGAAACCCGGATCCGCGGCGTCAGCGGCGGTCAGTCCGGCCATCAGAAACGCTGATAGGAAACACGCAGCAAGTACCGGCAGCCTGTTCGCCATGTCGCTTCTCCCCCCGCAACACCTTGATTCCCCGGCCCAATGTAACATCGCCAACAGCGGCCACCTAGCACGGCAGGCGTCCCCGGCGCTTCGGGGCGCCGATTTCCCCTCCCACCCCCGACTCTGTTCTGCATCTGCGAGAAGGCTTCGCACCGCACCCTGAAGTTGGTCCCCCAGTCGTTTTCTTTTGCGTGCCGCAACCGCTGTACCGGCGACGATCCCGCCCGGTCAGGCTAATGTTTCTGAATTGTGACACCGCTCCCCATGCGCCGTTGCCCGCAGCGTCATATGCGGCCGAACGAGACGGACGCTGCCAGATGTACCACCCAATTGCGCATCGGTGCGGACAGCTGTGCCCCACACGCATGATACCGCGTGCGCCGCAAGATGGACGCAAGGCGCAGCGGTGCTATAGTTCATGGATGAGCTTCTGAGCGCGGTACGGACGCGCATCGCAGACTAATCCCCGGCACATCGCCGCACAACATCCTTCCTGCGTGCGGCACGTTCGTCCTCACCACACAGATGCTCGCCTACGCTTTTTTCAAGCCCGACGAAAACGGGCGCATAAGGAGGAAACATGGACAGAAGAGCATTTCTGGCAACTTCCGCAGCCGGCGCAATGTTGGCAACGACGAGAGGCGCAATCGCCGAAACCGAAAGTCCCCCTGGCAACACCAGCGTCCCGCTGCATCCGACCGGCGAAGGCCGGCTTCCGCTCGGGCCGTTGCCCAACACCCGCTATCCGGACGAGCACATCGAAGCCATCGATAAAAAGCGTTTCAAGGGCAGCCCCGGCACCGGCGGCGTCGAGCGGGTCGCGACCGGCTTTCGCTGGGCCGAGGGTCCGGCCTATTTCGCGGCAGGCCGCTATCTGATCTTCAGCGACATTCCGAACAACCGGATGATGCGCCTGCTCGAGGATGACAATCACCTCAGCGTCTTCCGTACGCCTTCGTACAACTCCAACGGCAACACCGTCGATCGCGAAGGCCGGCTGGTCAGTTGCGAACACGGCGGCCGGCGCGTGGTGCGCACCGAACATGACGGCACCATTACCGTGGTTGCCGATCGCTACAACGGCAAGCGGATCAATTCGCCCAACGACGTGGTGGTCGCTTCCAACGGATCGATCTGGTTCACCGATCCGACCTATGGCAGCGGCGGAAACTACGAAGGGCTGAAGGCCGAGCTCGAACAGGAAAAGCACAACGTCTATCGCGTCGATCCGCAGAACGGCGCGGTCACCGTCGTGGTCGACGATTTCACGCAGCCGAACGGTCTGTGCTTCTCGCCGGACGAGAAAAAACTGTATGTCATCGACAGCGGCATCACCCATGGCGGGCCCTCCCACATCCGCTCGTTCGACGTCGATATCGCCACCGGCAAGGCGACCAACAGCAAGGTGTTCGCCGAGGGCTTTGCTCCCGGACTGACCGATGGCGTGCGCTGCGACGTTGAGGGCAACGTCTGGTGCAGCATGGGTTGGGCCGACCCGAAGGAAGACGGCGTCCGCTGCTACCA
This sequence comes from uncultured Pseudomonadota bacterium, assembly GCA_963727225.1. GTDB lineage: Bacteria > Pseudomonadota > Alphaproteobacteria > Rhizobiales > Xanthobacteraceae > Bradyrhizobium. Next base: position 38,537 of record CAVSFN010000022.1, read on the forward strand.
CTCGGGCGGCGACTTGCTCGGCAAAATCCATCTGCCGGAAACCTGCGCCAACCTGACCTTCGGCGGAATGATGCGCAACCGATTGTACATGTGCGGGAGCACCTCGATCTATGCGTGCTATGTCAGCACTGCGGGCGCGGGAAGAGGCTGATCCAAACCACCCGAACGGCCCCGGCGCGCGCGCCGGGGCCGTTTGTTTTAGTTGCATTCAAAGACCCCCGCCCGCAGCGGGCGTCCGGCGTCCGCTAGTGTTTCGGTTCGACGGCGGATATCAATATCGTTGAGCTGCCGGGGACTGCGAAGTTGGCCACGTCAGCGACAATCGCCTTCCATTCGGGGGTCGCCGTAGCCGCTTTCAAAGCGTCGGGACTTTCAAAGTACAGTTCCGTGATGAGGTGATACGGGGGAGCAGCCCCGTTCGATCCGGGTCCGGGTCTTGCTATTTCGACCTTCTTGATTTCCTTGATCGCATACACCATCGGCATGTGCTTCTCGAAATAGTATTTATCAAACTCCTCGACGCTTTTGGGCTGGGCATACAAGACCGTGATTTTTACTTCGGCTGCGAACGCCGCCGAAGAAACAAAGATGCCCGCCGCAATCGCCGCTGATCTCAACGCGATCATTTCGTCCTCCCACTTTTGTGAAAAATTCTTGTCGATGCGAAAATCTCGCATGGACGCGGGGTTGGGTCAATGTCCGCTGCTACGCCAGACTACTTCACTTCTATTGCATACCGGCGCTTGCTTGCCATGCCATCGGGGTAAATAATCTCAACCGTCACAGCGTCGGCTCCCACATATCCAGGTCCCGGCATATAGAAGATAACTTCTCCGTCCACGGCATTGCTGTTGCATTTGGAGCGCGAATTGTTCGCCGGATAGTTCGGAAAACCTGCGCCTTTCTCGACAGTGACGCTGCCATTTTTGGATGACTCAAGAATTCGCACCGTAGGGATTCCGATCACGGAGCAATCCGGATTGAGGTCGAACAAGGTGGCGACCCGAAGCCTTTGATCTTGGACGGCGGTACGTGCCACCTCGATGATTTGCGCTGGGGATTGTGGTTTCGCGCCCGCCGATGTCCGATCCGCCGAGCCCGGATTGACCTTGATCGAGTAGTGACGCCGGGACACCGATTTGTCCGCATAGAGAATATCAACCGTCAGCGTATCGTCACCGATGAATCCCTGATTGGGTTCGTAGGCGATCTTGACACCCTCCGATTGATTTTTATTACAATCGAATCGTGGATTATTTTGCGGGAAGTTCGAGTATCCGGTTCCCCGATCGATGGAGATCTTGCCATGCTTCGGAGGTTCGATCGTGGAAACAGTCGCAAAGGCGGCGGTTGAACAATCGGGTTTGAGCTCATAGAGGAAGCCGATCTGCCTGCTCTGATCCGCGATGACCTGGCTCGTCATTTCCGTGACCGGCGGCGTTTTCGCCTCGACTGGTCGCGACGGCGCGCCAAATCGGTAGCCGCTGTACACGTCAGCACGGACCTTGTTCAGATCGGCTGTTATCTGCGCCTCCGCCTCCGGAGGACAGACTTGCCGCGATACGCGCGAGACGAACTCGCGGTGGATTTTCAATGTACGATTTTCGATTCTGTAGGTTGATCTGTAGGTAAAGAATGCGTTGTCGATGCTTACGGCGGTCAGTGGACTTGGCATCGGCAGGGCCGGGTCGAATATCGCGTCAATATCCTCACTCTGGCTGCCGGCGAGACAGGCAAAGGCGGATTGTCTTCCGCTGAGCCGGGCACCCAACAGATAATTCCCGAGCCGCACGGAAAACGGCATCCCGACAGGAATCGTCGCTATGCCTGCCGGTGCAGGTGCCTTGAAATGATCGTTCAACGTAAATTCGTTTTTGATGACGGCCGGATCGCGGAGTTCCGCAGAACTGCCAAGTTCGAAGTGTCCGGACCCAGGAGTATTAAAGCTTTGAAGTTGACGCTGGACCATCGTCTCCTGACCTATCTGCTGCACCAGACCTCCGGCGTAACGCAGGCCACCGCCGAGTATTCCTGTGCTACTCTCCTCCGTCTGACCGCTGATAGTGCCATCGGCAGCAAATCGAACGATGGTGTTGACCCGCGCCGTATGGTCCTGGGGCTTCAAGGGGGAAGTGCGGGCAAGGCTCGCGCCAGTCGCAGCAACGCGCACGACGGGCTTGTCATAAGCTTCCGCGGTCAGCGTTCCGAACGCCTCGACATTGGCGGTAGGGTCGTCGTAAAGATCGAATTCCGGCAAATAGACGATCACGTGGTTGAGCACGGCAAGTGTCGGCGGCTCGGGAAGTGAATAGGCCGGGCCGAGATTGATCAAGGCGGCTTCACTCGCAATGCCCTTGGCCGCGAGCAGCGCCGACATCAGAGTCACCTTGTCTTTGCAGTCGCCGAATTTGTTCTTCAAAACCGTTGCAGCGTCATGCGGTACGACGCGTCCGACAGACAGGTAAACCGCCACGTAACGGATATTCTGCTTGACCCACGCGTCGATGGCTGCGGCCTGCGCCCTGCGATCGGTTATTCCCCGCGTGATTTCGTCGGCAAGGACTCTGATTTCCGGCGTGGGCTTCGACTGCGGTAATGCCGCCTTTCCGTAGGCAAGGCCCAACTCCTCATACGAGTGAAACGTCGAAATCGCCATGTAGGGGTCGCGATCGAACGGCGAGACGGCTCCGGGCTCCTCAGGCCGGTAGGCTCCCCCGGTAACCTCCACCAGGTGACGCCGAACGCCTCCAACAACTTCCGTCTTGTCCGAGGCGCCATTCCCGGTTGCCCGAACCGAGAGATCGAGATTCGCCGGAGCCTCAATGATGTATTGGGCCGACGTAACAGACTGGCTGCGCGGGAAAACATCGAAGTCGGTTAATTGACCGGCGAAGAAGTCGCGTAAAATTTCGGACTTGAGGGTCATCACAAGGGTGTCGCCCACTGCCACGTCAGGAAAAATGAACGTCCGTATTTTCAGATCGGAGGCATAGGTGGCTTGCAGGCCGGAAGCCGCGTCGCGCGTAATGATGTTTGCGGAATTGACAGCGACGTGCCGGCCATCGGCTTTTTCCGTGAATGCTTCCAGCGTTTCCAGCTTTTGCATGCCCTCGACGAACTGCACCGGCTGCTGACTGAGGGACTGGACCACGCCCTGCGAAAGAATCTTGATCCGCTTCGTTGTGATCTCGGTGGCCGTTCGATTGTCGCGAATGGTCAGATGGCCCTTGAACTGCGTCGTGAAGGGCGGCGTGGCGTCGGGGGAGACAGGTTGTTGCGGTCGATCAGACTGGGAACTGACCTGAGGGACAGTTTTGCCATCAAGAGGGCCCTGCGAGGCCGCGTCTTCGCTAGACAGGCACGTCACGAAAACCGTCAGAAGGACGACCAGGAATGAGATGGGATGATGCCGCTTCACGGCGTCCACCTTGCTCGTTTTGAGTGCTTTTTGGTCCAACATGCCGCATCTCCGTGGTGCGATCGACCGCGATAGAGGTGTCAAGACATCGGTCGAGTGACGTGCGTTTTGGGCTGATCAAAACGATGCCTGTCCTGATAGCTGAGGGCGCACCACAGCATGAAGCTGACAATCAGAATGTTTCGTCCAATACGTAAACTTTTGCGCATCGTGGCCTCCCATCGATCGCGGGAACATAGCCTCGTTGCTATCGACGTATGTGATGTCGGTCACGTTCTCCAATAGCTTTGGGTCGCGTGGGTTGAAGATCGCGAACCGAGGATGTTTTGAGGCGTTTTCCTGGCGAGGCTGGCACCGCCAAGATCAAAGTTCGTGACGTTCCGCACGGCGCGTTCACGGTTACCGGCGACAAAACGCTCAGGCTTCTCACCGTCCATATCGTCGACAAGGGCAAGCCCTTGTATATTCCGGCCCAGCCCTAGCGGCCGATCGTCAGCATCAAGTCCGGGGCGCCGTCTGAAGCCGGCGCACCGTCAACGGAACGGAAAAGGCTCGAGCGCCAAGGTTGCCAAAACGTTCGCCGATTGATAACGACAGCCCGTCGAAAACTCCATCAAACGCCGGTTTAGCTCAGCGGTAGAGCAGCGGTTTTGTAAACCGAAGGTCGGGAGTTCAATCCTCTCAACCGGCACCAGCAGAATCCTTTATTTCAAAGGATTTTTGGCAGCTTAGCGCCCTCGGCATAAGCGGAATATACGGCGAACAACAGCGGTCTCGGCAGGCACGAAAACAGGCACAACTGTTCTCGGCCCGTTCGGCGGCGCGGTGCGTTTCATGAAAGTTGATGCCTCCGATCCGAAGGCAGTCGCAAGGGCTCGCGCACTTATACGGTTGCAGCGTCGCCGGCCGCCCTCGCGCCATACGGCGCCAATCATCGCAAGCATTCGGCAACCTCCCCAAGGGGGTCGATCACTTCTATCCGCCCGTTCGGACTTGGACCCCGATGAAACCGCCACCGTCATGCTGGCGTTCCGGCGCTGATAGCAAGGATCACCGCCACGACGGCATGGTGGCGATAACCACACGGTAGCAGACGTCAGCGATCACAATTCCGTTTGGGATACGCCTCTCGCGTAGCCACATAACATGGTTTTCACTTTGACCGGCGGGACAGCCTCGCGAGCCGGACCCCAAGCCCACCGCCATTCTCTGGAATAAACTCCACGCCGCAATGAACGTCCGCTCTGCGCCAACCGAAACACATAAACCAAGACCGAGGCCCGCAGATTGCGCCATATCAACTGCCTTGCGCGCGGCTTCATGGGTTGATTTCAGGACTGTTTGTCTCGGCTTTGTTCCAGATCAACGCCCTCTCTGCATAGCCAGCTATTGGGCAGGTCGGCTTTACGCAGTTCAGGCATTGGCCAATCGCCGGCTATAGCCGGCAAAGCAGGACATGGTTAGAGAGATCGCAATGCGAAGAGCAGTGAAGATTCGAATGGTTGTCGCGATGCTGCTTACGATCGCTGCGGCATCGACGATGCCGTGCACGCCGGCCTCGGCGCAGGACGTACAGGCCTATTGCGCAAGGGTCGGCGACGATGATCGTGTGCAACCGATACCTGACGCCCTGTTGCCAAATGCGCGGCGGATGTTCGATGTCGAGGCAGGAACGGCGGACTCCTACGTCCAGGCGACGACTTCGGTTCGCTGCATGAACGGCGCGGTCTGGCTCTGCAGCTATGGGGCGAACCTGATTTGCGAAAAAGCCGACGTCAGCCGTGATTCTCCGGGAGCAGAGCGGTTTTGCAAACAGAACCCGGATTCGATCGGCGTACCCATGGCCGCGACCGGCCACGCCACGGTCTACGACTGGAAGTGCGTAGGCCGGGAGGCTCGCATCACCGGACAGATCGTGGAGGTCGACGGTCGCGGCTTCATCGCGGGTAACTGGAAACAGCTCGAATGATCCTGGAACTCCGACGGTGAAGTTCGCAAGCTGACGAAACTGCAGCCTCGACGAGTTGCATGGGGGCAACATGGGATACTTCGACGCGCTGACCAGTAGCTATTTCAAGGCCGCGCCAGACGGCCAAAAGCTGTTCTTTCCCTGGACGTCATGGGGCAGCGGCTACGTTCTTGCTTCCCGGGTTTCGAACACCTTGGCCTCGGCTTCACTGCCTTCAGGCGTAACGACGACGTCGAAATCTTCCTTGATGTCCAATACGACAACCCGGCCGTATTTGAGCTTCTGGGCAAAGGTGCCTAACCTTGGTCCGGCAATCCTCTCGAGCGTCATGGGATTGAGATATTGCTCGACGAACAGGCGGGCGGCTTCCTTGTCTGTGCCGAATACCGTGTAATCGACATCGGAGTTTATGTTGTCATCGCCGCGCCATGAGCCGACGTCCCCGATCGCATAGAGAGTGCGCGCCACTCGCGGAAGGTCTTGCGAAATCCGGCTGCGATCGGGATGGAAATTTCCGACTTCACCTGATGCGCAGACATGTAGAAAATCCTCAGCCGTTTCTCGCTGCCAATTGGCGGAATCACCGAACGGCATGCAGATTAGTTCAAATCAATCAGCCCCTGAGGCCTGCGGCGCGTACCGATGAGCCAACTACTACGCGGCAATTGCGCAGCCGACATTGATCTGAAGCTGCTGTCGGAACACCAATCTCAAACTTGTGGAAGAACCAAGCGTGCGCCCTGAATTGACAGGCGTTCTGCCGTTACGGCATCCGGCCGCCCTCGAGATGGAAATTCCAGCCGGCCGCCGCGACCGCCTGCTCGAAGGCGTTGCGCACTTGTCCGTAATTGAGCGTCCCGCCGCCGCCGACCGAGACGTCGGTACGCTTTTCGTTGCGTTTCCAGCCGCTGGTGCTCGTCGTCTCGACCGTCAATGTCGGCGGTGGGATGCCCCAGCTGCGCTCGACCGCCGCCTCGCGAAAATGAACAGTGTGGTCGGATTCAGTCAGTCGGCACGACATCCGGTAGGAAACCTTGCGGCCGCCGAGCCACCACTTCGCCCGGATGGATTCGACCTCCCCGCTACAGCCCTCCTGAGCGTCATCATGAACGCTAAGGCCCAAGGCTTCGGATTTCTTTTCCAGCTCGGTGAGCAGATCGCGTTTGGCAAGAATGTCTGACATGTGCATCGCCTCCTAAGATTTACGATTTACCGAGTTTCAGTCCAGCAGCTTGCGGGACTTTCGGCGTTGATCAGGATCAAGGGGCCGATGATCTTACGAGGCGACAGAGCTATGCATAGCATACGATCCGCAGTTCCTGTGGAAGTTACCTCACATCAAGTCGGAGACTCAGTCCAAGAGCGGCAAATTCGCGCACCGCAACTTGCCGGAGCGAGCATCGAGTGCGAGGTACCCGTCAATCACACCGTGGTTGAACTGACCCTTGTCGGGCGTCTGCACGACGACATGGGCTTCCCAGGCTGGGCCCTTTCGCTGGCCGCAGGCTTTGGTATTTCCGGATTGCGCCAACCGCAGCTCTTTGATGTTCCCTGTGACTTCGGCCGCACTTCTTCCGTACGGGTCCCCCTGCAGGATCTGAATAGCCTTGTCGCGCGCCTGCGATTCGGAGAGCAGGGAGGCAGCCTCGACACCGGTGTGCGTTAGCATTAGGGAAACGATAGCGGCCACAACGAGTTCGTTCCATGCTGAACTCCGAATGTTGCCGGTACGAACCCGCAATAGGTTGACTGGCTTGTGTGCAGTCCAACAGCTTGCCTGCGCTGAGGCCTTGATCGAGATCAACGCCTGCCTCGGTATCCCATCTAGCATTGTCCAAATGCGAGAAAGCAATCCTCCGAAACGTGAACGAACGATCGCCGATCGAAGGTCATCGGCGATCTTCGCGATCGCGGCCATGCTGCTGGCGCTGACATGGCCGGCCGTGGCTCAGACCAATCTCAACGCGGCGCACGGCTCCATTGCGCCCTCAGGCAAGATGCTATTGGCGCAAGCCGACACGGCGCGCGAAATCGTCTTGCTGCCGAACAAGCCGCCGGAGCGATCGGGCGAGCGTGACCCATCGTCGCAGGCGTTGGTCGAGACCTGGCTCGGCGGTTACGGCTGGAACAAGGACAAGCGCTTCGATCTTGAGCGCTACGAAATCGTCAGCCGCCGCGTGGTCTGGGGCGAGTTCGGCCGGGCTATATTGCAATTCCGTGTATTGTCGCTCGAAGGTGACGCGATGACGCTGGCGGCAAAACGCTGCCCCGGTCGCAACCGGCCGATCGAGATGCAGATCTATTTCCAGTGGAGCCCGGACAACAAATTGTGGACCGCGCTCGCCAATCGCGGCGATCCCGGTTTCGGGTCCTGCTCGAACGACGAATTGTGGACCGGCGAGCAGCTTGAGCTGATCGTCAATCCGCCGCCGTTTCCCGTGCCGCCGAAGATCGCGCGGAAAGATGTCGTGGCACCGCCAGCCGGCTCGGCGGAACGCAAAGCGATCATGGATGGCCTGCGTCCAACTTACGAGAAGGTGTTCGGCAAACCGGTTGAGTTCAAGGTCGAGACCCTGCGCGTCGCCGCCGGCTTCGCCTGGGTGGAGGTTCATCCGCAGCGCCCGAACGGCAAGCAGATCAACAAGGCGGAGTGGGACGCCGCCGTCGGACCCTGCGAGCAGAAGCTGGACACGGTCACCGCGCAATTCTGGATGCGCAAACGCGGCGATGGCTGGCATGTCGGCTGGGGCAACGGGTTCTGTCCGAGCGACTCCATCGCCCAGCAGGGCTACTTGATCGGCGCGCCGCCGCAACTCGTCGATCTCGATGAGTGGCCGGGCACCGACTTCATGCCGGTCGAGGATCCGCAATATTTTGAACTATGGAAGCCGTGAACGATCTTCCCCGTCGGGCGAGCGGACCGCTTCGGAAATCTTCTCAGTTTACGCCGGCGAAGAAGCCTTGACCTAGCCCAAGGCGGGGATGTGCCCATACGTTAGTTTCAGTTCCGCTATTTTGGGTCGGAGAAATACCGCATGCCGTTCTCAAATTCCTCGCGCTGGCTGCGCTGGGTGCTCATCGGTGTCGCTGTGCTGATCGCTGCATTCGTGCTTCTGGTCATCGATTCCTCCGGCGCGTTGCTGTTCCGCGTCGTTGGGCTGATTGGCATGGCGTTGTTCGCGCTGTCTGTCGTGACGATGCTGCTTACCTTCCGCAAGGCGCGAAAGCTGGCGCCGTGGTCGCTGGTGATCGGTGCGGTCGCAGCGTTGCGTGCACCCTGATCTTCTTCACGCTCGCCAGTGTACCGCTCCCGATCACCGCGATTTTGCTTGCCGCTTGCGCTGGCGCGATGGTCGGGGTCAGGCTGGTCCCTGACGAACCTGCTGTTCATCGACGCCGGCATGGTGCGGGCGAGCGGCAACATCTGGTTCTTGGCGGTGTGGGCGCTGACTCTGCTGATGACGCAGGGCGCGTCGTTGGCGGGCGGGAAGACACCCTATGCCGTGGCGCTGGTTTCGTTTCTCGGCATGGGTCTCGCCGTCGGCAACAGCTTGGGGCTGCTGGCGCGGTATGCCCGAGCCCGACGGCTGACGCACGCCGCTATTTCGATCACGGGAGAAAGACGATGAGCACGTTCTGCTCGCAATGCGGAGTGCAATTGTCCGCCAGCGATCTCTCTGTCTGACCTCAGCTCCCGAATCAAATCGTTTCAACGGTTCTGTGAAACGGGCGTCGTCGACGATCCCGCACATTTCGAACAGCCATAGGCGAGCAACCCAGCCGGCGCCTGCCGAGCGCTGGACAAACCTGCCTATTGCGCATAACCCATCGATTTCGACATCCGTTCCAGGATCGGATCGTAAGTGCTCTTCGCGGCTGCCGGATAGGTGATGGCGAAATGATGGATGGTCTCCTGATCTTTGGTAAAGACAAACTTGTCGTAATAGACCTTGTCTCCCCGAAATCCCGATAGGATCAGGACGTTGTCCTTGCTCATCCGGTAGGTCACGCTGGCGTAATCATCTGAATTTCCCGCCCCCGGATGACGAAGCGAATTTTCCAGTGATTGCAGGGTATCCGGAATCACATTATAGCCGGCCGAAATCGTGAATTCGGCCGCGTCGCGCGATTTGAAGCGCCGGCCGTCGCCGTTCTCGGGCGGCGGCTCTGGACTGAAGACGTTTGCGGGATATTCGATCCGGCTGCCGAACCGCTCGTTCACATAGGTTCGCCAGTTGGAATCCTGCGCGTAAGCGGTCGCGGTGAACGCCGCCAGGACAAGAATTATGCTCATCAGATTACGCATCACGATCATTCTCCAGGTTCCTCAATTGTGTGCCAAAGGCGGTTGGAAGCGGCCGCGGATCGATGCAATCGACAGCCACATCAAGTAGCCCGCGCCGAACAGTGCGGCAGTCGCGATCGCCCAATCGGCACCGCCCAATACGCGATTCGAAAGGCCTTCCCCGAACAGCGACAACATCAGGGTAAGTCCGTTGAAGAGCGCGGCGATCGCGATGCCGATAATCATCGCGATGACGCCCCAAGCGAGCCAAGGCGCGAGCCAAATGGCCGCCAGCGTCAGACACAAGACGAGAAGCGGAGCCGAAAAGTGCACAGCGATATTATAGGGCAGCCAGAACAGCGGGAGCGTCGCAGCGACGGCCAAGGCGCTTCGCCAAAGCGGCGATGCCGATAGCCACCGGGCTGTGGACTGGATCACCGGCGTCGATGGCTTGCCGTTGGATGCGTCATCGCTCAACGCGAACCGCCGTGAGCGCGGCATTCGGCGCCGGAATTGTCGGCGTCGCATTTGGTGCGCTGCGCGTTGTGGCCCGCGAGCATAGCGCGGACTCGGGGAAAGGCGGCCGGCCAATCGCCATCCTCCGGGATGTCGTTCGACCACCTCATCACCAGCATCGCACCGGCATCGGGTGCCCGGGGGCGATCCGTAAGCACGGCGATCCAGTCGTCTCCGGAAAAATCGAGTGGTGCCAGTTCGGGCTTATCGACAACGGGCGGTTGCCAACCCGCAGGGGCTGCGAGGGACAATGCCCCCGCCTGCCAGGCGCGAAGGTCTTGGGCGCTGGCAGAATCAGCTGTCGATAGCAAGACAACGCTCCCGGCTGCGATCAGCAGCCCTGCAGTGATCGCAGCAATGGAAATTCGGAATGTCATTGTCGTTCCTGAGAGCTAAGCAACATGTCTAGGACAGCGAAGGCGACCGTGATTGATTTGCATCAACGCTTTCCCGCGACGGGCCCGTATGCTTTCTAGACATAAGAAAATCGGTTGATCTGCACCGAATATCTGGGAATGAACCGTTGAGTCGCTCAGTAAACACGTCAATCTGGAAAGCAATCCTCGGAGCGGGAACGCTCGCAAAGCGCGGCTGGCCTACAATCATGGCGGCTGGGCTCGCTTGCCTACTCGCGACCGGCGTTCCGTTGCGCGCTCAGGACGCCTCGCTCGATCGCTTGGTGCGCGCCTACCCCGACGCCCTCGCGAAGCACGACGGCAAGGTTCTGACCTGGAAAGACGGCACAAGCATGCCGGTCTCGGATGGCCGTGACGGCAAGAGCTTCGATGAAAAGCTTCGCCATCCCTCCATTCTCGATCAGCTCTCAATTCCATACGCAGCGGGCCCGCCCGCGAAACCTCCCGGGCCGGAGGAAGATCCGGGGCGATTCCGAAACACCGCCTTCTTCGACAAGATGTACGGTGATTGCTCGAAGGGCGAGGTGCAAAGGAAACTGACGAAAGTGTCATGGCTGCCGAAATCCGGTGGCAGCTCGGTTCAGATCACATCGGTGAACGGCGTCGCTGATCGGTTGCGCGCGGTCTCCGCCGAGCTCGATGCTCTTGCGCCCGAGCTCAAGAAATTCGCCATTCCCAGCGCCGGCACGTTCAACTGCCGAACCGTCAAGGATACCGGAAACCGCAGCATGCACGCATGGGGTGCCGCGATCGATATCAATACGAAGTTCTCGGACTACTGGCTATGGAGCCCGAAGGGCTCTTATCGCAACCGCATACCCATCGAGATCGTGCAGATCTTCGAGAAGCATGGCTTCATCTGGGGCGGCAAATGGGGGCACTTCGATACCATGCATTTCGAATATCGGCCCGAATTACTTTAGGGAAATTTCCTATGCGCCTGCACGTTCGAATACTCGCGCCGTTGACGATATTGGCGCTCGCGGTCATCTCCAGCCAGGCCATGGCCTGCTCCTGTCAGCGCAATCCAACCGCGGAAGGAATCCTGGATTCGGCGTCGGCCGTATTTACGGGCGTAGTCGAAGACAGCACGCCAGTCGCCCCCGGGCAATCGCTGACCACTTTCAGGATCACCGAGTCGTTCAAGGGCGCGCCCCGCGGGGTGACCGTGCGGGTAACGCATCCCAACGGCCCGTCGCCCGCGTGTGGCGTCACCTTTGCGCCGGGTGAAACTTACACGCTTGCGGCGTCCGAAACCGACATAGCCGATGTCCTTGCGACCAGTTTCTGCTCGACCTGGATGTTCATTCCGCATGTCGGGCTCAGCAAGGGGCTGATCGAGCGGATGCGCGAGGTACGACCGCGGCCGTGAAGGGCGTCGCGCCGTAACAATCAGCCCTGCTCGTTGCCTGCCATTTGCTCCTGGTCGCGCATCAACAGCGACGCGATTCGTCCGCGCAGCGCCGCCACCGAAATCCATACCAGCACGGCGAGTCCGATCGCAACAACGGCGAAGCCAGCGAGATCGGCGCCGTCGAGCCGGCTGAAGCTCGTATAGGGGGTCCCGGTGAACTGGTTGAGCTTGGGCTCGACGCCGCGCAGCACGATCGTGGCCACGATCCAGGCGACACCGGCAAGTACGGCCCATGCCATCAATGGAACGAGCCATACGGTAGCAAGCGCAAAACAGAGCGTGAAGATAACGGCGAGCAAATGCGGCTCAAATGGATACGGCATAGCGAACAGCGGAAGCGTCGCCAGTACGACGAGGACCGTGAGGCCGAGGGCGGTCCATAGCGGATTGCGCCCGGTCTGCACCGGCCGCGCTGCGCCGGCGATGTGAGCCGCGATACGCGCCGCCGCGTCCGCGTAGATCTCCGGCGTGCAAAACACATAAAGCAGGGTGCGCCAGTCATTGCGAAGCGCGATGGTGCAGCGCCGCGGATTATATTTGGCGGCAGCAATACTGTCCCAGACCGCGCTCCGCTCCTCGCCACTCATCGCGATCAGACCAGCGCCGGCGACGCCAGGCTTTCCGGCCACTGCACCGACCAGCGCTGCGAGCCGGTTCGCCGTCTTCGCCTTTTTGTCGATGACGCGAACCACGATCCCGCGGTCATCGATCACAAAGCCCATCCGCATCCGGTTGCCGAACACCACCAGCATGATCAACAGCGAAAACAGGAACAGCCCGCCGAGGACAAGCAGCAACATCCCGGCGAGCGGGACGACGGCCTTGATGCCATCCTGCAACGCGATAATTCCGCCCACCAGCGCGAACATCAGAAAGCCCGCGATGATCCAAACCTTGGCGAGACTTCCGACTATCGACGGATGAGTAAGAAGCGGTACATCGCACTCCCATGTCAACGGGGGCATATCGAGCTTTGCGGGGCTGACCATGTGTTTTGCTTTCGTTATCCTGGATGTCGACGCCCTGTTCGAGCGAAGATGCGCTGCGTAAATGACAGAGGATATTTCATCATCGTGGCAGCTCGGGAAGTTCGCAGGCTTTGGCGATGGCGGGCCAACTCTTCATCAATCCGCTGCGGAAGATGGTAGCTTTAACCGGCCCGGTGTTGGTCCCTTCGATCTTGCCGTTCTTCCCGGCAAGCGCCATCAGTGCGGCGACCGGCAATTCGCTGCGGCTTCCGGCGGAGCGCGCGAGCTCAAGGATGCTGTCGTCCCAGGTGAATGACAGCGGAAACACCTCTTGGCCGATCGTCAGCGTCGCGACGCGGCCGCTTACACCGGCTTCAGGATTACCCATTGGACCGCCACCCGGCGCAAAGTTGACGAGTTGCAGCTTCTTGTTAGGACAGGCAATGGCGAAACAGAATTCGCGCGAGTCGCATTGCAGGACGAGGAAGCCGAGAGCCGGCGGCATTTCCGATTTGATCCAAGCCGGCGCGGCAACGGCCTTACCGCCAATGGCACAGGCAAATATCAGGACAAGGACTCTAATCATCACGTTAGCCTCATATGGGTCGCCCCCAGATCAAGAAGACGGCCGTGCCACGCGTAGCAGCCCCCTGGCTCCAGCTTCGCGGATCGGATTCGCTCACCAGGTACCGACCCGGATGTTGGGCCTGATCCACCAGTAAGCATTCGGGACTTTCCCCTGGCCGACGACGCCTAGGGCCTGCCAGGGCCCGTAGTTAGTCCCATCCTCATGTTCCAGTGCGATGGTGCCCGGCGGCATCCCCGCGCCATAGTGATAGGTCATGATTTGCGTGACGAGATACGGCCCATATCGCCGGACAACACTTTTCGATCGGAATGCGACGACTTTCAACACATTAAAACCATTGCATGCGCACCATCCGCATTAGTTGACGCATGTCAAAGCCAGCAAAATGGTGGTCTGCTTTGCTAAAATTTGCGATTTTGCAAGCAGGATTTCAAACAATGAGTAAACTCGGAGCGGCGGTTCGGAGCAATTTTTCGACATGGGCAGGATTCGCCTTGGCAATTGTGCTCGCGTCACCCGCAATGGCGGACCCGGGCGATAAGGCCGGCTGGTCGGTCGACACCGATCCGCGACGCCGGGCCTTTCTGTTGTGGGTACCGGAGAAGGACGGGCCGCGTGTACTTATGCTTGGATGTCTGCGCGACGCAGGCACATTCACGACCATGTCCTATTCTGTCGGCGCGCACGACAAGATCGAGGGAGTGAAGCTGACCCTTTCTAACGGTCAAGCCAGCTTTACGGTTGATGGCCACATAACGCCGTATCCGGCGATGGAGCAATCGAGTTTCATCAGTGACCTCGACGTCAACGACAAACAGCTTCGTGCGATCGGGCGCCAATTGCTTCCGGTACTCGAAGGAACAGGCGAGATCACCATGACGATCATGCCGGGCACGCCGTCGGGTGCCGCGACGACGGTGACAATACCGATTGCCGGATTGGCCGCCGTGCTCAATCGATTTCGAACGGTCTGTTTCAGGTAGCTGGCGCCGGATGGCGATTGCTAGACCGCAATCGCCATCCAAACCGACGCATAGGAAATGGTTACTATCAATTGCACCCGTTGCGCCGTTCCAGCCAGATGATCTCGGCAATACGCGCGCGAATCCCGCGCGGCAGGGGCAGGCGCGCCTCATCGTAATACATGCAGCCCTGATTACCAAAATAGGAAATGGCTCGATCCGTCTTAAAGCAATAGCCGGCATCCTTATAGTAGGAGTTGCGCTCAACCCATAGTTCCTGACAACTCTGGGCGCGGGCCAACGACATAGAGCCAGCACCGGTTGCCGCCACGACCAACGCGCCAATCAAATACCGATAAGTCTTGATCTTCATGAAAGCCACTCCTGTTTGAAACAATGATGTTTGTTCTCTAACCCAAAGCGCACCGGTATCGCCTTGCGATGAATCAAGCATTCGAACTCGTCGGCACGGCCGTTCCGCGCTTTTTTTGTCGGTTTAACGATCGAACAGATCGGGACGGAAATTCGGAAGAAGGCTGGACTTCATTCCATGGCGGGGCATCCCTTGCAAGCCACGGTTGGTCCTAACTTCCACCCTGTATGGTTTCTGCGCGCTGCGCATTTGATCGACATCAATGGGCATTGTTTCCAGGCTTATTGTGAGCACGGAACCAGGACTCGGGCCGGTCGATATTGAAGAAAATCTCATCCTTGCCGCCGGATTTGTCTTCGACACTCATTTGATCGTAGCGATGATCCCCCGCGCGTCTCAACGCCTGCTTCACCTTTTTAAGACCGCGTACAAAGAGCAGGCTGTACTCCTCGGAAATCGATATTACGACGAATGCCGTCTCCGGCGTCTTGCCGTCACCGCTTGCGGCGATCGACTGGATTAGCCCGCGAACTATCTGCTCATGATATTTCGCCTGCTGCGGTTGATTCAGCCGGCGGAAGCTGAGGTCGGATATGATATGGGCGTCGATGTTTACAAAATCGCTGTCCAGAATGGCCTGCGCTTGCTTGATCGCTTCGGGATAATTCTTGTCTTCATAAGCTTTTTGCATGAGCGCTCGCAATTCGCTCTCCTTGGCATCGTACGGATTATACTGGCTGCTTCCGGCATAGGCATAGCGCAGCGTGGTAAAGTCGACGGCGGCGGAACCCCCTTTGGCCTGCGCAAGCAGGTCGTCATAACTTGCCGCGATCGCGATGGATACCGGACTGATCGCGACAAGCATGACCATTCCACCAAGGAAGCACTTGATGATCGCTATGAGTTTACTGCCTCTGGCCATTGATATCGTCCAACAGCATTCAAAAGCGTGCCCGAGTTTCATGAGCGCAGGCCCTTCCAAGGCGGGAAATCAATTCACCGATTTGTCCCCGATCAATCCAGACTAAGCCTCCATTTGGAGGGGCCGACGACGTGAGTGCTTGTCGTCTTAACGCTCCCGAATTTCCGATTCCAATGACCACGGCTTTCGCGGCCGGTCCTTGATTCAGCGCAATCCGCCGGTCTCGGTAGTGTGTTTCATGGAATCGAGGGTCAGCTAGACGGCGTTGAAAGGATGAAGACGATGAAAGTGCTGGATAAGCCGTTTACTCGGTCCCTGATTCTGTCGAGCTTCGTTCTACTCGCCCCATGCGGCGCGATGGCAAACAACTCGTCGGCAAGCCTTCAGACCGGCGGCATCGATCTTGTCTACAACGACAAGATTGCGATGAAGCAGGAGGATCTCTTCCTCAGCAAGAGCGAGGTACGTGTTCGCTATCTGTTCGAGAACAAAACGGCGCAGGATGTGGAAATATTGGTGGCCTTTCCGCTGCCAGATATCGAGACCGGCGAAGGCGGCAACTATGTGATCCAGGCTGCCGACCCGATCAATTTCATCAACTTCGAAGTTGCTGTCGATGGCAAGGCTGTCACGCCCTCCGTCCAGGCCAGGGCCACCAGTCTCGGCGTCGATATTACAGCGCTGCTGCTCAAGCATCATCTGCCGCTGACCACGATCATGGCCAATGACGACGCCCAGACAAAATTCTACGATGATCTGGGACGCCTCCCCGCCGAAGCCCTGTCGGAGCTCGAGCGGTATGGCGCTATCACGCGCGCCGACGGCGGACCCGGCAAGCCCCCTGACGTGAACCCGCAATGGACGACCGACATCACATTCTACTGGCTTCAGAAATTCCCGGCAGGCAAGACGATTGAAGTTACACATAAATACCGGCCTGTTCCGCGCGTGTTCTTCACGTCAAGCGAAGAGATGGCAACCGCCGAGATGCGCAAGCGCTATTGCCCGGACAATTCGTTCCTCAATGCCGCCGAGGCGGCACAGAAAACCGGTGCGCTGCAAGGCGTTGAGCTGCGATACATCGTCAAGACGGCGCGCAACTGGTCCGGTCCGATCGGCCAGTTCGCGCTGACGATCGACAAGGAAGACCCGAAGTCACTGCTCTCGACTTGTTTCGACGGCCTGAAGAAAACCGGCCCCACCAGCTTCGCCGCGACCAAGAAGGACTATTCTCCGGACGACGATCTCGGCGTGGTGCTGCTCGACGTCGTCAAGTCGCCGTGACGCCCGCGGTCGACGCCGTATATACGCATCACTTCCGCGCATTCCCAAAAGCAGTGATGTCGCCGACATCAAAGCCATTTGGCATTTTTCGCCTCGTGCAGAATCTTCCGCTGCAACGAACCTTGGTTCTGATCTCATCGTTGATCTGAATCAAGGCTTAATCGTTGGTCGTGCTCATGGTGGCTTCGCTCATATCTTGTTCGATTCCTCCGACCACTAGCAGGTGAAGGAGATGGGGCCTGAGGCGTTATTAGATTCGAACGAAGCGGGAATTGCCTCCATGGCAGCCGAGGGTCTGACTTCGCGCCTCACCTCCGAGGGACGGAATGGGCCTATGCAACCACCGCATCCGGAAGCCGATTTCGATCTTGTCGCGATTTCCTGGACCCGTGACCCTTTATTCGTCTCGCAGAAAATGGCTTCGATTAACGTTTGCCTGCTCTCTGTTTACCATTGCCGGAATACTGATGGTCTTCTACGGGATTTCAGACGGTTGGTTTTTCCTTGTCGTTTTTGGTACCCTTTCGACCATCAGTGTGGGCATGCTATTGCCCGGCGCAAGCTCGCTTAAACTGGACAAAGAAGGCTTCCAGGCGACGAGGTTTTACAAGCGTCACCGCGTACGATGGCAGGACGTGAGAAGATTCGATGCCGTCCAGCAATACCGCTCCGAGGAAAGGATAGTCGTTTATGACGACCTCAAGTCGCCGGACACGCCACTGGTGCGGCTGAACAAATTTCTCGCCGATCACAACGCTTTCCTCCCCGACACATACGGTCTCGCGGGCCAAGATCTTGCCTGGCTCATGGGGCAGTGGCGCGAACGGGCGGCCGGACATTTCCGGACTTAATCCCGCTGCGGGTCGCCTGAGTGATTGAGTGTGAAGGCGGTCCGCTGCATGTCGCCTTTGGATCAAAATGCGGAAGGCCCGATCAAACAGGCCACGGGAAGATTCTCAACGGCCCAATTCGTTGCAGACAGCTCTCTTGCAACAATGATCTACACCTAACCGCAGATAGCGGCAATCTGATCACGACCGAGGTGATATTCTTCCACGTCGGGAGCGGCACCGTGCTCTTTACCGATCTGATCCGCCAGTTTCCCGTCAGCTTGTTCTCCAGTTGGCGAGGCCTGGCGGCGAAACTGGACGATGACGGGCTCCGAGCCGTCGGTGCCGCGCAAGTTTCATATCGCCTTCACCAACCGCCGCGCCGCGCGTGATTCCCTGCAACGCATTTTCGCATGGCCCGCCGAGAGGGTGCTGATGGCCCACGGCACACCCGTGGAAAAGGATGCCCAGGCGTTCCTGCGCCGCGCGTTTGGATGGCTGGCCGCGTGATCCCGCCGCTCCGGCGTCGCAAAAAGACAACGCGAACTGGATAGGTCCGCGCCTCGCACGCCTGAGCGGAATGCTCACCCCGTCCGCAGCATACCCCACCGGGCAGCGTGTTTTCGCTGAACCTTGGCATTGGTTTTGCTTTCACACTTCGCTAGGGCAGCCTTGCGTCTTCAAGCGGGCCCTCGTCTGCCGGATGGTGTCCGTTTGAGTTTTCTGCTGCCGGAGGAGTGGAAAGGAAATAGATGGTTACGTGGATTAGATCCTGCGCCGCCTTTGCCGTCGCCTTGCTGGTCTTCGAGCCGGCGTTTGCCCGCGATCCTGACGGACGATTTGCCAACTCGCCGCTCAAGCCATGGTTTGAAAAGCTCTCGAGCGGCAAGGGCCCGTGTTGCTCCGATGCCGACGGCAATGTCGTGCTGGACACGGATTGGGAGACCAAGGATGGTCACTATCGCGTTCGCATCAGGGACAAATGGTGGGATGTACCCGCCGAGGCAGTGATCACTGAACCGAACAAGGTTGGTAGAACGATGGTTTGGCCGATTTATTTCTGGAGCAGCGGTTCCCTTGATCGCGTGGAGATCAGATGCTTCATGCCGGGCGCCATGACCTGACAACTCCAGTTGCTCCGATTTCGGTCGCCGCATTCACTCACCTAGCTGATCCCTGCCCTGCGCGTGACTGTCTGGAAGGCGCAAGCCGGTTCAACTACTTGCGGCGCGGAGCCAGCTCAACGCCGAGCGCTGCGCGCGATGCGACATGGAATGCGGCTTCGATGCCGCGCACCAGCGTGCCGCCGTCGGGCGCCAGCAGCCGCATCGCGAGCCCTGCCTGGTTAGGTGCCGCGGTTACGCCAGCGAGACATCCGCATTTGTCCGCCGCAGCCTCGATCTCCGCGATGTCAGCCAGTCGATCCGGCGGGGCGATCACGAGAACAGAACAGGCGGCGCTCATGCCGCCCAGCGCATCGCAATTTCCCGACAGATCGTTGCCGCAAATGCTGCCGCGGTCGACCACCACCCGCGCTCCGTCGGGCCGCATGATGCGGGTCTCCGCTGCAAATCGCGCGAATATGCCGCCACGACGATTCGGGTCGTGCACGGCAAATCCCTCGGCCATGATCAGGATTGCATCGGCGGCGACAGTTGCAATGGTCGCAATATGCAAATTGGCTCCCGGAAAAAGGATGTAAGGATCGGAAATAATCGCGCAGAAAGCCCGATCCTCCACCGTCACCGAGTGCCGCATCGATGAACCCTCCTCGCGCCCGTCATGGACGACGGTGGAAGCCGGCGTGGTGAGATTGAGCGCCGCACCGACGCCGACCGTCACGTCCAGCGCCAGCCGGTCCGCGGCGTAGAGGCCACCGGACGTCGACTGCAGATAGAGCGTCGCAAGATCGGGCCGCATCCGGTCGAGCTGGAATGCACGCGTGATGTGGAAGGGATATCCGACATGTTGACGGCGGAGTATCGTTCGTCCGCCAGCCAGTTCCGCAACCAGTAGAGCGTTTTCGAGCGAAGTGGGTACCGGTTCGCGTGAAGAAAACGCGTCAACTGAAGAACCAGAGCCTCCGTTCCGATCCAATCGGAACGGAAACGGCTCTGGAACTTGGGCCTCGCGGCCAGCGTCAGGTTCGGAACAGAACTGCGGCAAGGATAGCATCGGCAACCTCCTCGATTCCGGTGCCGGATCGCGCGTTGGTGGCGATGATCGGACGATTGGCGCGAACCCGCCTGGCCTCCGCCAGCATCGGCTCTAGCTCGACTCCAACATACGGCGCCAGATCGATCTTGTTGACGACGAGCAAATCGCACCGCAGCAGTCCCGGTCCCTTTTTGCGAGGAATGTCGTCGCCGCCCGCGACATCGATCACGAAGATCCACCAATCGACCAGATCAAGCGAAAAGGTCGATGCGAGATTGTCGCCGCCCGACTCGAACAGGATCAATTCCACGCCGGGAAACCTGGCCTCGAGGTCGTCGCCGGCTGCGATATTCAACGTCGGATCCTCTCGGATCACGGTGTGCGGGCACGCGCCGGCTTCGACGGCGGATACCCGCAACGGATCAATGAGGCCGGAGCGGCGCAACCGTTCGGCGTCTTCCTTGGTGACGAGATCGTTGGTCACCACGGCAAGGTCGACGCCCCGACGCTGCAGTTCGGGGATCAGCGCCTCGATCAGCGCGGTCTTGCCAGACCCGACCGGTCCTCCGATGCCCACCCGGGCCGCCGGCGATACGACCGCTGACCCCGGGCTGTTTTCTTCAATCGCCTGCCGCATCGGTCACCTCAGCATGTAGCGGCGCGCGAGCGGCACTTCGCGAGCCGGTTCGCAGGTGGCAAGTACCCCATCGACGAAAACATTGAAGGTCTCGGGGTCGACAGTGATCTTTGGACAGGCATCGTTCCACAGCATGTCGCGCTTCGAAAGCTTTCGCGTGCCGCCGACCGGAAGCATCTTCTTGGAAAGGCCAAGTTCACCCTTCAAATCGCGCGCGATCGCCAGCGGGTGCACAAAGCAAGCCGACAAGGCCGCGGGAGCCTTGCCGAACGCGCCCCATTGCGGACGCATCAGTATTGGCTCGCAGGTCATCAGCGAGGCTGCGCTGTCGCCCATCGCACCCCAGGCGATGAAGCCGCCCTTGATCACCAGCTCCGGCTTGATGCCGAAAAAGGCCGGGCGCCAGACCACGATATCGGCAAGCTTGCCATCCTCCAGCGACCCGATGTGGTCGGCGATCCCGAACGTGCGCGCGGCGTTGATGGTGTATTTGGCGATGTAACGGAGAATGCGGGCATTGTCGCCAAAACCCGTGCGATCTTCCGGCAGCGCTCCGCGCTGCTCCTTCATCTTCGACGCCAATTGCCAGGTGCGGCAGATCACCTCGTGGATGCGGCCCATGCCCTGGCTGTCGGAGCCGAGCATCGAGATGGCGCCGATGTCATGCAGCACGTCCTCGGCCGCGATGGTCTGTCTGCGAATGCGGCTTTCAGCGAATGCCACATCCTCCGGAATCGCCGGATTAAGATGATGGCACACCATCGTCATGTCGAGGTGTTCGTCGAACGTGTTGATGGTGAAGGGATTGGTCGGATTGGTCGATGACGGCAGGCAGTGCATCTCGCCGGCGACACGGATGATGTCCGGCGCGTGGCCGCCGCCCGCACCCTCGGTATGGTACATATGGATGGTGCGGCCGCCGATCGCCTCCAGGGTATCCTCGACGAAACCGAACTCGTTCAGCGTATCGGTGTGGATCTGGACCTGAAAATCGTGCTCGTCGGCCACCCGCAGACAGGTGTCGATCGCGGCCGGCATCGACCCCCAATCCTCGTGAAGCTTCAGCCCCATGACGCCGGTCTCGAGTTGCTCAACCAGCGGCGGCACGCGATGCGAATTGCCGCGCCCCAAAAAGCCGAAATTCATCGGCCAGGCTTCCGCGGCCTGCAGCATCTTCCCCGTGTTGAAGGGACCGCCGGAATCGATCCCGACGGTGATCGGGCCGAGCGAGCCGCCGATCATCGTGGTGATCCCGCTCGCCAGCGCATGCTCGACGAGACCGGCGCTATCGAAATGAACGTGAACATCGATCGCGCCCGGCGTCGCAATCAGCCCTTCGCAGTCGCGCACCGTGGTGCCGCTGGAGACGATCAGGCGCGGATCGACGCCGTCCATGATCGCCGGATTGCCGGCCTTTCCGATGCCGACGACGCGACCGTGGCGAATGCCGAGGTCGCCTTTGACGATACCGATGACGGGATCGATAATGACGACGTTGCAAAGCAGGAAATCCAGCGCTCCCTCGGCGCTGGTAATGCCGGCCATGCCAATTCCGTCACGCAGGGTTTTGCCGCCGCCGTGCAGGCATTCGTCGCCGTAAACGGCGTGATCTTTTTCGACGACCGCCGTCAGCGCGGTGTCGCCGAGCCGAACCTGGTCGCCTGTGGTCGGGCCGTAAAGTGCAGCGTAGTCGTGACGGTCGATGCTCGCCATTTCACTACGCCCCTTTGAAGCCGCGTTTTTTCGCCCGTTCGAGCGCGCCGTCGCGCACAGCGGGATCCGAGCTTGATCCATTCGTCAGGTTGTTCAGGCCGGTCAATTCGCTGCGGCCGCCCAGGGTCACGAGCTTTACTTCCTTCCACGCTCCGGGTTCGAAGCGCACCGCCGTGCCGGCCGGAATATCGAGCCGCATGCCGAAGGCGGCGGCTCGGTCGAACTCCATGGCCTTGTTGACCTCGAAGAAATGGAAGTGCGATCCGATCTGGATCGGCCGGTCGCCGGTATTGCGGGCCTTCAATGTAACCGAGCGGCGGCCCGCATTGAGATCAATGCTGCCGTCGACGGCAGTGATGCGGCCCGGATGTTCGGGATCGGCCTGCGTTCCGGGCGCCGGGCGGACCGGCTCATGGACCGTCACGAGCTTGGTACCATCGGGAAACACGCATTCCACCTGAATGATGTTCATCATCGAGGCGATGCCGGACAGCACGTCATCGGTCGAAAGGATCGTCGATCCATATCCGATCAGATCGGCCACCGAGCGCCCTTCCCGGGCACCTTCCAGGATTTCATCGGTGATGATGGCGACCGCTTCGGGGTAGTTCAATTTCAGTCCTTTGGCGCGTCGCCGCCGCGCCAGTTCGGCCGCGGTAAAGATAGTCAAACGTTCGAGCTCGGTAGGTGTCAGCAGCATCGTCGAGTTTTTCAGTTGGCAAAAAGACGAAGATCGGCCCGCGCGTGCCGCGCGGCGGCAATTTCAAGAAATGGAACGAAGCTCGACAGTTCGGCGTCTTCTGGAACCGGTTGAGCGACCAGGGTCTCGATCAAGGGAAGGCATCCACGCAGGATCTTCTGGCCTTCCAGCGCGCCGATCGCGCCAAGCCGCACCGCAGCCGCGGTGACGCCAGAGGCCACCCCGTAGGCGGAGGCCAGTTGCGCGAGCATTTCGCTAAGGCCCATGGTCTGCCATACCGCTCCCTGCATGACGGCAATGTGGCCAAGACAGATGCCCGAGCGGACGGCTCCACGCAGGCGCAGCGCCATCACATCGCCGAGCCTCGCATGCGAGGCCAGAAACGAGCCGCCGTTACGCCGCGAGCCGTCGCGCATCGTGCTGCCGAACGTCGATGCTTCGACATTACGGTCGATATCTGCAATGGCGTCAAGATCGCCGGCGGCACGAAATGCCTTTACCAGCGCGATCCGATCGCAGGTCAGCCAGCGTTGACGGATAATCGTGGCCGCCAATTCGGCAAGCCCGGCCTGATCCAGTTCGGACCGCAGCGCGACGACGCCCTCAATCCCATAGGAGAAAGCAAAGGATCCGCTGGGAAACGCTCCGTCGGCCTGCCAGATCGCCTGCAATATCGACAGCATCCCTAGCGGCCATTGTGGTGAGAATGATCTTTCGCGGAGAACGGAACGTCACCCGACGGCGCGGCGCGTTCGCCGCTGTCCCCGAAGGATGTCATTTGCGGTGTTCGCGCTCACCGCCCATCCCTTTTGTACTAAGTTCTTGCGTGCAAATGCAAGCAAACTACATGCCACTCATTCTATCATTGTCGATGAAAATGATCGTTGTTCTGTCAAAGCTGTTCCACTGTTAGCTGCAATCGGAAATGACGCCTGCGGCGGTGTGCGCCAACCACGAGGGAGCTGCGGCCGAAATAGTACAGCCTCGCGCTTCACGAGAGAACGACATCCTCATTCGAGGGACACCGGGTCGCCTCTCTGGATAAAGCCCGATGACAGCACAGTGGCGTATGCGCCGAGGCATGGAAACTGTCCGGGCCCGAGTAACGGAAACTCCACCCGGTTCAATTTGTTCACTGCGCCAACTGCGGCGGGAGAAGCGGGCAAAGCCCCGTGCGAAAGCAGCGGCACCGCGCACCGTGGCGTGGGAGCGATGATCTCGATCTTGACTGATTGACCAAGTTGGATCCGTCGTCCGACCCATTGGTTTTCGGCAAATGCCATTGAGGATATTGTTTCTATCACCAGGTTTGGCCGGTATCGCTCCGCTGAAATCGACGCCTCGGGCGCATAGCTGGATATGGCATCGAGAGACGTAGCGGTCATGAGGTGTATGGGGGCAAAGTCGAAGAAACCACCGTCCGGCGCTGCGGCTCCAATGGCGAGCAAATCCTGCGTCACCGCTTCGTCTATGCCGCGCTCCAATACTTCATCCGGCCGCGCGCGATTCAATGCGACGCCATCTGGCTTGGTCTCAATCAGTTTTACATTCCGGCCAAGCAATTCGGATAGCCAAAGGTCGAAATTTTCATCGAGGTGATCAAGATGGATTCCGGCTGCATTGGTTACAGTAACGCGCGGGCGCGAGTTTGACGGATCTGTCTTTGCGCTGAGCTTCAGCAAATCACGCCAGAGGTTTGGTTGCTTGGCGCTGGCGATCTTGCCGGTCGCCGTATCGACCAGGGCGAGTGCACGGTCGCCGTGGAGGCCCCTCGACGAGATGGCGCATCCCTCGAGCGTCTCTCCCAGCAGCGACTTGATCGGAAACCGCATGATCGCGTCGACCTTGCCTATGATAGCTGTCAATTGATTTCCCCACCTTCGCGCGAATGCCGCGATCTATCGCATTGCAATCCTCATGCCGGTCCACACGCACGGCTCGCCGAGATACGGGCGCAATACTTGCATGCATAAACGCCCCAGGAGGTTGAACGATTATTGCGGACCCTGCGCGTCTAGTCTGGGAGCCCGGCGATGCTTGGTCGCGCGCTCATACGCAAAGGCGTATGCCAGCAGATCGGCTTCGCTCCACAATTGCCCGACGAAGATCAGGCTGAAAGGCGAACCGGAGCGATAGTACCCGGCGGGAACAGTGACCCCCGGCAAACCGGCGATGTTGATTTCACCAACGGTCGTTTCCTGGATTGTCTCTTTACTATGGAGCAGCGGTAATTCTTCACGCATCTGCGGAAACACCACTGCGTCCAGGCGTTCCCGCGCGAAGACCTCCTCGAAGATATTCAGATAAGCCTCCTTCAACGCAATGAATTCCGACAGATCGGGCGGCTTCGATGGGTCCGCGAGAACTGCCGCGAATTGCGGCAGATTTGGCATGAAACCAAGCACGCCCTTTTCACCGAAAGCCGATTCCTTGGCAGTCGCTTTTGCAAACTCGGCGAATGTCTTCAGCGCTGCGTTTGGGCCCAGCCTCTCGAGATATTTCTGCACATCGTAGGGGATGGATTCCAGACCACGCGCGTCGAAATTGGGCAGCGGCGGTGTCGGCTTACGGAGATCCGCAAACCCCGAGCCGGCGAAGGGATCCTCGACGAGAATCGCACCCTGGGCTTCCAACTCCTTCCTGGCGCGAGCGTAAAGGGTCGCCGCTTCCTCGGAAAGCGGTTGCTTGCGCCACCCGGGACCATAGAGGCCCAGTCGCTTGCCCTGCAGTGCGTCGGCACTCAGCTTCGAGGTGTAACCACCCTTCGGTTTTCGGCCGACTCCCGCGAGCGTCTTGGGATCCTCCGCCGTATAACCGGCCAGCACATCAAGGCACAGCGCAGCGTCGCGCACACAACGGGCAATCGGACCCACAACGTCGCGGTTTGCGGATAATGGCACGACGCCGGCATTCGGCACGAGTCCGAGGGTGGGCTTGATGCCAACGAGATCTTGTGCGGACGCCGGATTCTGGATCGATCCCCCGGTTTCTTCCGCTAATCCAAGCACGGCCATACTTGCGGCGACCGAGGCCGCGGTCCCGGCGCTGCTGCCGCCTGGAAGCCGGTCGGGCATTGCGACGTTGAGCGTCGGTCCTGCCCAACTGTCATTGGCGTGGCTGCCAGAATGGCTAAGCACGGGAACGTTGGTCTTGCCGAGGATAACCGCGCCGGCAGCGCGCATGCGTGCGACCACGGGCGAGTCGGTCGCGGGCATCAGATCTACCCCACCCGTCTTGCTATAAAGCAGCGACCAGCCCGCGGTCGTGGGGAAACCCACCATGTCCATGGGATCCTTAACCACGACCGGCACACCGGCCAAGGGTCCGAGTTTCTCGCCGGCAGCCCGGCGCCGGTCAATTGCCTTGGCATCGTCAAGCGCATCGGGATTCAGAAAAATGATGGCATTGTATTTTGGGTTGTGGGTTGCGATCCAATCCAGACAAGCGCGGACCAGGGCTTCCGCGGTGAACGCGCCGCTTTCGAAGGCCGCCTGGACTTGTTCGACGGTAAGCTCGACCAGGTTCAGACCGGCTTGGCCGATCGTCTGGGGATCTTTCGTTGTCGAAGCCTTACTCATCAAAACATTCCTCCAAGCCTGCGCGAAATTCGATGAAGCCCCGAGATCGCGTGCCGCGGTGTGTGGTGCGACTTCTGGCGAGCTCTACCAAGTCATCAACGGAAGCGCTGAGCGCAACTCGGCTAACGATGCAAAAAGCGCGCCACGGGGCGTCTGTCTATCACAGATTTGCCCAGCTTCATCCCACGAATGATGGATGGGCTTTGCGCGCCGCGGCGTCAACGCTTTGCGGCAGGAGCGGTATCGGTGGTTGGGGGTGCGGGCAGGCAACTGATCAAGCCGATGGTTTTGTGCGAAAATAAAAGCTACTGACGCCTCAACCCAAACAGTCCGGCGGCCATGGCCGCCGACGTACCACCGGCGAAATCCTCAACTGCGCTTGCCATACCTACCAGGCATAGCGAACAGTCCCCTTCCCCGCATAACTGCGCGTGACTTCGGAGAACTCGCCTTCGAAGGTGGCGGCGAGCGAGATGCCGTTGATGAATTTCATCTCGGCCGAAGCCGTCGTCAGCGCCGAATCGCGCGCCGGCGCAGCACCGTTGACGACAAAGCTGGCGCCGGGCAGCGCCTGGAACGTCGCGGAAGCCGCGCGGTCGGTGTTGAAATCATGCGCCCATGCCGCGCGGCCGCGCAGCGTCAGGATCGCATCTCCGACCACGAAGGATTTGTCGCTGCGCAAACCAAGCTCGCTGCGGGTGTCGGTCGCGGTGTTCGAACCATAGCTGAGCGCGAAGGCATTGCTGCCGATCAGGGCGCTTTCCGCATAGGCAGGCAGTGCGATCGTGACGAACTGAGCGGCGGCGTAAGGCGTCAGGCCTATGCCATCCATCCTCGGCATCACCCAGCGATTGCCGGCTTCGACGCGGCCGGAGAAGGCATTGGTATCGAACCGCGCCTGCAATTGATCCGCCATCACCGCACGATTGGTCGTGACATCCTGCCAGCCATAGGCCAGCGCGGCCGATAGGTACGCCGAGCCGATCGAGTGGCGCAGATAGGCGCCGGCCTGGAACAGGTCGGAATGCCCGGAACCGCCATTGGCGACGCTGAAATTGGTGCCGCCGCCGGCCAGCGCGAAGCCTGCAATGGTATTGGGCGAGAAGCGATAGTCGGCGCCGACCGCGGTGCCATAAAGCTGGCTGGTCGTGCTGTTCGATCCGGCCACAGCGTTTCCGTCGGTGGTCTGGGAGCCGCCAAAGCCGGAGGCCCACACGCTCCAGCGCGCCTCGAAGGATTGAACCGGCGGCAACACCTTGTCATAGATGGCGGCGTTGGCGTTCGTCTTGGCGCCCTCCTCCGCAAATGGCGATGCATGACTCGAAGAAGAACTAGGATCGCCGCGGCTGGCGTTAAACGGATCGGTCATCACGCCCATGAACTGCGTCATGGCGTCGAACGTGGTCTGCTGCGTTCCGGTGGCGGTCTCGCCCGAGGCCTGCGTCAGCCCCGCAGCGCTCAGGCCGCCATACACCAGCGGAATGCCGCCATTGCTGTTGAAGAAATTGACCAGCGCGTCGCCGACATTGGACTGGTTGCGGCTGAGCCCGCTGGTGGGCGGCGCCACAAACGCCAGCGCAAGATTGAGGTAGGCATTGCCGGCGTCGTAGCTCAGGCTGGTCTTGAAGCCGGACGGCAAATTGGTATTGACCGTCGCGCCAAACGTGCCGGTCACGCTGGCCGCGGTCAGGATCGTGTATTGTTTGGCGACATAGCTGCCATTGGCGTAGACCGCATTGACCGTCGCCCCGCCCAGCGTCGCGGTGCCCTTCACATCAGCGAATGAAGAGGTCGATGGATTGATCCGAACCAGATAGATCGCGCCCGAGGCGAGCGCGAGGCTGCCGCTGACCATGGCCGATGAGCCCGCCGCGCCGGAGCCCGGCGCGAAGGTGCCGCCACTGCCGACCGAGAGGTTAGCGACCGAACCATTGCCGGTCAGCGTGCCGCCAGTGACCGTAGTTGCGCCAACGATGGAGCCGGTGTTGATGGTCACACCGGCGGTGTTGGTGAGACCCCCGCTCAGCGTCCCCGCATTGTTGGTGGTGCCGCTGTTGGTCAAGAGACCCGACAGCGTTGCGCCGGCGTTGTTGTTGAAGGTGCCGGCGTTGCTGACCGTTCCGGTCCAGGTCAGGTTGTTGGTGATGGTTCCGGCGCTGGAAGCGACATTGCCGGTCCAGGTCCCGCTATTGGTGATGATGCCGGTGTTGGTCGCGACATCAGCGACATACGCGCCGCTATTGTTAGCGCTGCCTGCATTGTTGAGGTCATCGTGCACGCTGCCGCCGGCGGCGACCGTGATCGTGCCGCCGGCATTGTTGGTGATGCCGCCTACTGTCGCAATCAATTGGCCGCCATTCGCAACGGTGATCACGCCGCTATTGGTCAGCAGCCCCTGGAGCGTGTAGTTGCCGGTGGCACCAACCGCCAGGGTCGCGCCATTGGCGTTGCCGAACGTCGAGTCGCCGGTCACGGTGCCGCCGACATTGAATATGCCGCCGGCGTTGTTGGCGATTGCGCCATTGACGGCGCCGCCATTGGCATTGACGGTGGCCGAGTTGGTCAACCCGCCACGACCGAACCGCCGGTCTGGGTGAAGGTACCGCCGGTGACGCTGACGCCGCCATTGAGCTGGCCGCCGTTGGTCGTGATGCCGTTGGCGGTGTTGGTCAACAGGCCGGAGACCGTACCGCCCGCATTGTTGTTGAAGGTCGCGTCGTTGTTCACCGGCCCGGTGATGGTCAGATTGTTGTTGACGATGCCGGTGCTGGAAATCACCACCGCCCCCGAGATCAAGTTGTTGTTGGTGACGGTGCCGCCGCTAATTGTCGCCCCGCCATTGAGCTGGCCTCCGTTGGTCGTGGTGCCGTTGGCCGTGTTGGTGAGCAGCCCCGACACCTTTCCGTTCGAGTTGTTGTTGAACGTCGCGTCGTTGCTCACCACCCCGGTGATGGTCGCATTGTTCTCGACCTCTCCGGCGCCGGAGATCGCCACCGTTCCCAAAATCAAATTGTTATTGGTGACCGTACCGCCGCTGACGATGGCGCCAGCGTTGAGCTGTCCGCCGTTGGTCGTCGTACCTGCGGTGTTGGTCAACAGGCCCGAGACTGTGCCGCTCGCATTGTTGTTGAAGGTCGCGGCGTTGTTCACCGCCCCGGTGATGGTCAGGTTGTTGTTGACCGTGCCACCGCTGACGGTAACCCCGCCATTGAGCTGGCCATTGTTGGTCGTGGTGCCCGCGCGTGTTGGCCAAAAGGCCGGACACCGTTCCATTCGTATTGTTGTTGAAGGTCGCGGCGTTGTTCACCACACCGGTCACGGTCGCATTGTTCTCGACGTCGCCGCTGCCGGAAATCGCTACCGTTCCTGCGATCAAATTGTTGTTGGTGACGGTGCCGCCGCTGACCGTGGCGCCGCCGTTGAGTTGCCCGGCATTGGTCGTGGTGCCGGCCGTGTTGGTCAACAGCCCCGACACCGTTCCGTTGGCATTATTCTTAAAGGTCGCGGCATTGTTGACTACCCCGGTGATGGTCGCATTGTTCTCGACGTCGCCGCTGCCGGAAATCGCTACCGTTCCTGCGATCAAATTGTTGTTGATGACGGTGCCGCCGCTGACCGTGGCGCCGCCGTTGAGTTGCCCGGCATTGGTCGTGGTGCCGCCGATGTTGGTCAGCAGGCCGGACACCGTGCCACCTGCGTTGTTGTTGAAGGTCGCGGCATTGTTGACCACGCCGGTGATGGTCGCATTGTTCTCGACATCGCCGGTGCCGGAAATCGCCACCGTTCCGACGATCAGATTGTTGTTGGTGACGGTGCCGCCGCTGACGGTAGCGCCGCCATTGAGCTGGCCGGCGTTGATCGTGGTGCCGCCGGTGTTGGTCAGCAGGCCCGACACCGTGCCGTTGGCGTTGTTGTTGAAGGTCGCGTCGTTGTTCACCGTCCCGGTGATGGTCAGGTTGTTGTTAACGATGCCGGTGCCGGAAATGGCACCGTTCCGGAGATCAGATTGTTGTTGGTGACCGCGCCGCCGCTGACCGTGGCGCCGCCGTTGAGCTGGCCAGCGTTGATCGTGGTGCCGTCGTCGTGTTAGTCAAGCCAAACTGACACCGTTCCGCTTAGCGTTGTTGTTGGTGACGGTGCCGCCACTGACCGGTCGCGCCGCCGTTGATTGCGCCGTCGTGGTGCGGGCAGTGTTCGGGGTCAGGAGAGCCCGACCCTTGTGAAGATCGCCGCATTGTTACCGCGGTGATGTTCGCATTGTTCTCGACGTCGCCGCTGCCGGAAATCGTACCGTTCCCAAAATCAGTTTGTTGTTGGTGACCGTGCCGCCGCTGACGGTCGCTCCGCCATTGAGTTGTCCAGCATTGGTCGTGGTGCCAGCGGTTTGCGTGAACAGTCCCGATACTGTGCCATTCGGCATGTTGTTGAAGCTCCCCGCGTTGGAGGCAGCGCCGTTCCAGGTGCCGTCATTGTTCAGCGTGCCGCCATCGTTGTTGGCGCTGCCGATCCACGTCGCTCCAGTGCCGTTGCTGATGGTGCCCGTGGTGTTGCTGAGGATATTGCCAGTCCACACCCCCGGCGCCGTGTTGGTGATGGTGCCGGTGTTGGTCGCGACATTGGCGTTGTAGGTCAGGTTGTTGGTGACCGATCCGGCATTGTTGAGATCGTCGTTGACGGTGCCGTTGTTGACGATGGTGGCGCCGAGATTGTTGGTGATGCCGCCATTGCCGTTGAGGGTGGCGCCGCTCGCCACCAGGATGTGTTGCTGACCGAATTGGCAGCGAGCGCGCCGCCCGAGGTGATCGTGACCGTGCCATTGTTGGTCAGGAGGCCACCGATCGTGTAGTTGCCGCTAGCCCCGACCGAAGCGTCGCGCCATAGGCGTTGGTGAAGGATTATTGCCCGTCACCACCCCGCCGACGTTGAATTGACCGCCGCCATTGTTGTCAATGACGCCGTTCATCGCGCCGCCATTGGCGTTGACCGTGCCGGTATTGATCAACCCGCCCGTCACCGTGCCGCTGCTGGTGAGGCTGTTGGCGTTGCTGATTCCGGCATCGCCTGTCAGCGTCGCGCCGGACGAAACCGTCGTCGTACCGTTGTTGGTGATGAGCCCGCTTGATGTATAGCTCCCGGAATTGACCGCGAAGGTGGCGCCGGAAGCATTGGTGAAGGTGGAGTCGCCCGTCACCGTGCCGCCGACCTTGAATTGACCGCCGCTGTTGTTGGCGATCGCGCCTTTGACCGCGCCGCCATTGGCGTTGAACGTGCCGGTGTTGGTCAGGCCGCCCGCGACCGTGCCGTTAGAGGTGAATGTGCCGGTATTCTTGATTCCGGCATTGCCGGTCAGCGTCGCCCCGGAGGCGACCGTCGTCGTGCCGTTGTTGGTGACAAGGCCGGTTGATGTGTAGCTGCCGGAATTGACCGCGAATGTCGCGCCGGATGCATTGGTGAAGGTGGAGTTGCCCGTCACCGTGCCGCCGACCTTGAATTGGCCGCCGCTGTTGTTGGCGATCGCGCCGTTGATCGCACCGCCATTGGCGTTGACCGTGCCGGTGTTGGTCAGGCCGCCGGCGACCGTGCCGCTTGTGGTGATGGTGCCGCTGTTGGTGATCCCGGAATTGCCGGTCAGCACGCCGCCGGATGCCACCGTCAAGGTGCCGCTGTTGGCGATCTGCCCGCTCACCGTGTAATTGCCGTTCGCCAGGATGGCGAGGGTTGCTCCCGAATGGTTGTTGAAGGTCGAGTTACTCGTCACCGTGCCGCCGACATTGAACATGCCGCCGCTGTTGTTGGTGATCGCGCCATTGATGACGCCGCCATTGGCATTGACCGTGCCCGCGTTGGTCAGGCCACCAGTGACCGACCCGCTGTTCTGGGTGAAGGTGCCGCCGGTGACGTTGACGCCGCCGTTGAGCGCGCCGGTGTTGGTGGTGGTGCCCGCCGACTGGGTCAGCAATCCCGAGACCGAGCCTGAGTTGATAAAGGTGCCGCTGTTGCTGACCGTGCCGGTCCAGGTGCTGTTGTTGGTGAGCGAGCCGCCGCTGCTATTGGTCGCATTGCCGACCCAGGTCCCGTTGTTGGTCAGCGAGCCGCCGCTGTTGTTCGTAGCGAGGCCGTTCCAGGTTGCGCCGCTGGTATTGGTGATCGTGCCGGTGTTGCCGATCACGTCACCCGTCCACGATGCCTTGTTCGTCACCGTCCCGCTGTTGCTCAAGGTCGCGTAATCGTTGCCGTAGAAGTATCCGCTAGTCGTGCTGTTCATCGTCCCTGAATTGGTGATGGTGCCGGCATTCGTGATACCGGTCGTGACGTTCAGGACAGCGCCGGCCTGTACCGTCACGTTGCTGCCGGCCGCGGTGGACAAGGTGTAGTCTATCGTCAGCGTGTTGCCGTTCGTCACCTGCAACGTGCCGGCATTGACGCTCCACTGCTCGTAGGTGTAGCCCGACACTGTCCATGTCGCGCTGCCGTTCTGGACGATATTGCTGAAGCCGGTGAAGTATGCCGGGTTGTCGATCTGGTTGGCGTTGAAGGTCGCATTGTTGCCGCCGCCAAGCGCGAGCGTGTCGTTGCCGGCGCCGACAACGGCGCCGCCAAACGAATAGCCGGCTTCAAGCACCAGCGTGTTGGTGCCGCCGGTGAAGGTGATCGCGTTGGCCTCCCCGCCCAAGCCATAGCCGCCGTTGATGGTGCCGCTGTTGATCACGGTCAGGTTGGAGCCATAGACGCCTTCGGCGCCATAGCCTTGACTGCCTGCATGAGAGATTCCGTAGGCGCCGGCCCCGGAAACTCCGGCTCCGCCGCCACTGCCGCCGTTGCCGCCCTGAATGAAGCCCGTGTTGATTACGGTGAAATTCGAGCCGTAGATGCCATAACCGCCATCGCCGCCGTTGCCGCCATTGCCACCGACACCCGCGCCACCGCCTGAATTCGACGTGGCTCCGCCGTTGCCGCCGTTGCCGCCAGCACCGCCCTGGATGATGCCTACGTTCGAGGTGATGACGGCGCTGCCGCTTCCGACGATGCCGATGCCACCCGCGCCGCCACCCCCGCCACCGCCGCCGCCGGAGGTGTACTGGGCCTGAGTGTCTGCCGCGTTGCCGCCATTGCCGCCATTGCCGCCCTGGCCCCCGGCAACAACATTCCCGTTCGGTACCGAATAAGAGCCACCATTGACTGTCGCGCCGTTGTAGCCGCCGGCACCGCCGCCGCCGCCGCCCGGCGCGAACATAGGACTATCCGAGCCATTGCCGCCGTTGGCGCCGGGAGTCGTTCCTCCCGCACCCCCGGGCACGGTGTAAACGGGGCCGCCCGGGGAAAGCTGTCCGATATAAGTCTGGCCACCGCTTCCGCCGACGGCGCCCCCCGAGCCGCCACCTCCACCTCCACCATCTCCGAGAAAGAGAACCCCACCGGGATCGTTGACGCTCGTTCCGTTCGCACCCGTGCCTACCTGGCCAACACCTCCGCCGGCGCCACCCAGAATTTCGTGCTGACATTCGCTGCCGGTTTCGCAACCGCTGCTAAACGAACCGGGACCCCCGTCGCCAGCGCCGCCGGTGCCTCCGGCGACCTGCGCAGGGGCAGGCGCGGCGCCGAGCACTGCGGCGAGCGCGCAGACGGCAGCGAAGATCAAAATGAACGTGATCAGTCGACGGACGGGATGGTGCACCGGCGGTTGGACCACTCGGACCGCGTCACCTACGCGCGTATCAATCCGCAGATTACGCCTACGCACGACCCATAATCCCGCAAAACCGGACTCTTGCAGGTGAAGGGGCGCGGGTCTTCTTACTCAGCGCACGCGAGATTTTTCCGGCTATTTTTAGTCATATGTAGCAAAAAAGTCACAGGACCGCTCGAGACCCTACGAACCGAATACTTGCCGCGCCCGGAAATCGCCCGGCGTGGTGCCCTGCGCCGCGCGGAAGGCGCGGTAGAAGGTGGCGAGGCTTTCGAAGCCGCAGGCAAAGGCAACATCGGAGATCGACCGCTGCGGCGCGCACGTCAGAAGCCTCCGGCTCGCTTCGAGGCGAACCGCGGTCACGGTCTGGGAAAAACTCTTTTCGGTGGTTTCAAACAACTCGTGCATGTGGCGGACCGAAACGCCTAATCGATCAGCGACGAAGGCTGGCGACAGGTTCGGGTTCGACAGGTGACCGGCGATAAGTCGCTGCGCGGCTGAAAGACGCCCGACCCGAAGCGCCTGGATGGCGGCTTTGCTGCCGAGCCCGACCACGCCGCGCCCGATCAGCGCGAGGTGCGCGAGCGCATCCACGAGGCGGGAGGCCTCAGGCGCCTCCAGACTGCCGGGTGCGTCCACCAGATCTGCGAAACAGGATTGCAGCAACGGACCTATGGCAAGGCCATCATCGAATGGTTTGGCGACGAGATCGTGCACACCGTACCTCGACGGCGACGCCATTTCGGCGAGCGGTATTTTCAGGATGCGCAGGCGAAAGCCGTCCGTGCCGGTCGGAATGGTTCGGTACTTCAGGTCCGAATAACTGGTGGCGAAAGTGCCGCGCCGAACCGTGAAATCCTCGCGGAGCGTGTCAAACCAGCCGCCCTGGCTAAGCTGCTGATAGATGCAGAGGCTGTCGCTCGGCGCGTTGGTGATGTCACCTGCAGTTCGTTCGACGCGGTAGGACGATGCGCGGATTTCAATCAACCCAGCCTTGCCGATTGGCTGCAGCGCAAACTCACCGCGAAAATGTTCGCGCCGTTCCGGCTCAAGCTCGGCCGTTACCCCGAACAGCCCCTTGGCGCGGACTTCCCGCCAATGATCGAAGCGGTCTGCGGAGTTCGACTTGATCGGTAGACCATCTGAACAAGCAAGCCCTCAAAATCCTAAAGCAATGCCCGAGTACTATCATCCAGATGGAGCCGGACAAAGTTCATATTTTCTTATTCGACGAGGCCTGATATCGCGGCCCGGCTGTAACCTGGGCGGGGTTGCTTACGACGCAAGAATGCCGGCTCGATTTTCCTGGAGGCGGCCGAAAAGATCACTCGGGCATTTGTCGCAGAGGGGTTACCGGAACGCTGACACACGCGATGGGTCAAAAAGACTCGCTCGCAGGCGTGTATTGATTCAATACACGCCCGCGAGCGACAGCCATTGTTCGGTCCTCAGATCGCCAGTTGCTTCCCGATCGGCAGCGAGCGGATGCGCTTGCCGGTGGCGGCGAAGATCGCGTTGATCAGCGCCGGGGCAAACGGCGGCACGCCGGGTTCGCCGACACCGCTCGGCGGCTTATCGGCCGGCGCCGGCATGATGTGGACGTTGGTGACCAACGGCAACTCATCCATGCGCACGACAGGGAAACCGTCGAAATTGCCCTGCTCCACCCTGCCGTTCTTGAAGCTGATCTCGCCGTGCTTGGCGAGGCTCAGCCCCATGATCGCGGCACCCTCGATCTGCGATTGAATCCGTTCGGGATTGACGAACGTTCCGCAATCGATCGCGGTATCGACACGTTCGACCCTGAGGTCGCCCTTGTCGCTGACTGATACCTCGACAATGGTCGCAACGTAACTGACGAAGCTGCGGTGCGCGGCGATGCCGAGCCCGTGACCCTTCGGCACTTTCCGGCCCCATTCGCCCTTGTCCGCGACCAGTTCGACGACACCGCGCAACCTGCCGGCGTCGATCGGGTAGCTTTCCAGCGGCTCGCCGTAGTTCCAGAACTCCTTCACCGAATCGTTGAGCGTGACGATACGCGGCTCACCGATCAGTTCCAGCAGCATGTCCTTGGGATCGCGTCCCGTGGCTTGCGCCAGTTCGGCGACCATCGATTGCACCGCAAAGCCGTGCGGAATATTCGAAACCGAACGGAACCAGCCGATGCGGGTATGGGCCGCAACTTCCGGATTCTCGCAACGGATGTTGGCGATCTGGAACGGCAGATCCACGAATCCCATGCCAAGT
This sequence comes from uncultured Pseudomonadota bacterium, assembly GCA_963727225.1. GTDB lineage: Bacteria > Pseudomonadota > Alphaproteobacteria > Rhizobiales > Xanthobacteraceae > Bradyrhizobium. The sequence goes on from CAVSFN010000022.1 coordinate 75,202, forward strand.
TCAATGGGAAATTCATGTACTGATTTGGGCACGAAGGTCGAAAGAATGGTCGGCGCCGCGCTGCGGTGCCGCCACGCGATCACCTTGCCGTTCTTGTCGAGGCCGGCTTCAATTCGCTCCGCCGAAACGGTGTGAAGGAAGTCGTGACGGAGATCGTCCTCACGCGTCCATTGCACCCTGACCGGCGCACCGACTGCCCGCGAGAGCAACGCCGCCTCAAGCACGAAGTCGCATTTCGACTTGCGGCCGAAGCCGCCGCCCAGCAACGTGACGTTGACGGTGACATTCTCGATGGGGATATCGAGCGTCTTCGCCAGATCTTCGCGGGTGCCGCCCGGGCTTTGGACGGGAGCCCAGACCTCGACCTTGCCGTCCTTGAAATTGGCGGTCGCGACCGGCGGCTCCATGCTCGCGTGGGCCAGATGGGGCAAATAATATTCGCCGACGACAACCTTGTCGGCGCTCTTCAACGCCGCCTCGACGTCGCCATCATTGCGAACCACGAGGCCGGGCTTGCGCGTGGCTTCCTCGAGTTCGGCGCGGTAGGCCTTGGAGTCGTAGCTCGCATTGGCCCCATCATCCCAGACGATCTTCAGGGCATCGCGTCCCTTGATGGCCGCACCGGTATTGCGGGCGATCACCGCGACGCCGCCGAGCGGCTGGAATTTCGAGGGCCAGGGCCAGCCTTGCGCCTCGATCACCTTCTCGACACCAGACACTTTCAGGGCACCCGCCCCGTCAAAGGACACCACCTTGCCGCCGACCACCGGCGGACGGGCAATGACCGCGTATTTCATGCCCGGCAGACGCACATCGGCGCCGTATTCTGCCTTCCCCGTGGTGATATCGTGGAGATCGACAATGCTGACGGCGCCCTTGCCGATATAGCGGTAGTGACTTGGGTCCTTCAGTTTCAGGGTTTCGATGGCCGGGACCGGTTGAGCCGCGGCATCCGACGCCAACTGGCCAAATCCGAGGCGGCGTCCGCTGGACTCATGGACCACCTCATGCTTGATCGCCTTCACCTCGGAGACCGGCACGCCCCATCGCTTGGCCGCCGCGGCTTCCAGCATGGCGCGCGCCGATGCGCCGATCTGACGCATCGGTATCAGATAGTGTCGCGTGCTGCGCGAACCGTCGGTGTCCTGGTTGCCGAATTTGACTTCGTCACCATGGGCCTGCTTGACATGAACCCGCGACCAGTCGGCTTCCATCTCGTCGGCGACGATCATGGGAAGGCTGGTGCGGATGCCGGTGCCCATTTCGGAACGATGGGCCACGATGGTCACAGTGCCGTCGGATGCGATGGCCACGAACACGCGCGGATCCACCACGGTCCCGTGCGGCATTTTGTCCGCTCCGGTGACATAGGCCGCCATCGCCTGGCGTGACATTACGGGCGCGGCGAGCACGAGACCGCCGACAATGCCAAGGCCTTTCAATACGCCGCGACGCGTGACGTTCTCGACCTTGATATCGATCTTGCTGGGGTTTGCGATGAAATTCATGATCACACCCCCGTCGATGCGAGATGCACGGCGGCTTCGATGCGCTGATAGCAGCCGCAGCGGCAGATGTTGCCCGCCATGGCCTCGCGAATCTGGTCGTGGCTCGGTTTCGGATTTTCGTGAAGCAGGGCCGCTGCCTGCATGATCTGACCGGATTGACAGAAGCCGCATTGCGGCACGTTCACCTGACGCCAGGCTTTTTGCACCACATGGTCGCCGGTCGGATGCAAACCTTCGATCGTTGTTACTTCACGTCCCGCAGCGTCCGAGACCGCTGTGATACAGGACCGTACAGCCTGTCCATCGACCATGACGGTGCAGGCGCCGCACAAGGCCTGACCGCAGCCAAACTTGGCGCCGGTCAATCCAATTTCGTCACGCAGGAACCAGAGCAGCGGAAGTGCCGGATCGCCGTCCCAGCTTTGTTCTTTGCCGTTTATCTTGACTTTAATCATGATGTTTCCTCGCTCTTTTAAGCTGCGACCCGGCTTCGGCGAGAGCGAGAACATATTTCCCAGCCGCCCGACGCCATCGTCCGGATCTTGTGGAGATCGACCCATCCGGTAAAGGGATCCGGAAAAGGCCTGGATTTTAATCTTGAAGAGACCTCCTTCTGGAACACACATCCTGGTGGAAGTGCGCCTTGTTCTGGAAGCGACTTGAACGTTTCGAAATGACCCGAACTCTTGAAATATAACCTGGCCACTCCCTCGGAGCGGCCAGGTTACTCTTAATTACTCTTGCATTGCGATCACTTCTTGACGGCGAACACCCAAACTACGCCGCCTTGCGGTATGTTGTTCTCGAAACTAGGGACATGAGTGCCCGCCAATGCGTCCTGGATGCGTTGCGCGTCAACGCCCCAACCGGACTGAATGGCGATATATTGGGTGCCGTCGACTTCGTAGGACATCGGCATGCCCATAATGCCGGAGTTGGTCTTTTGCTCCCAAAGGACCTCACCCGTCTTCGCATTGAAGGCCCGGAACATCCGGTCGTTGGTGCCTCCGGCAAAGATCAGATCGCCGGCGGTCGCGGTTACCGAGCCGAACAGCTGCGATTTGGGGAAGTTATGCGACCAGACCTTCTTGCCGGTCGCCGGATCCCACGCCTGCAGCTCGCCAAAATGATCGGCGCCGGGAGCAACCGTCAGACCGATATCTTCGGGCTTGGTGCCGAGCCAGAGCTGGCCTGGAACCAGCGGCACTCTCTCGCCGGTAAAGCCGCCGCAGAAGTTGTCGTTGGCGGGAACGTAGACCAGTCCGGTTTTCTGGCTGTAGGCCGCCGACGGCCAATCCTTGCCACCCCACAGCGACGGACAGAATTCAACCCGCTTGCCCATGATTGGCTTGTGCTCGGGGTCGACGATCGGCCTGCCGGTCTCGGCCTCGATACCTTTCCAGACGTTGGTTTTCACGAAGGGCCAGCCGGCCACATAGTTGATGCTGTCCGGCTTGCGTTCCAGCACCCAGAAAATCGCATCACGTCCTGGATGGATGAGGCTCTTGAACGTACGCCCATCCCGCTTCAGGTCGATCAGCATCGGCGCATCCACCTCGTCCCAGTCCCATGAATCGTTCTGATGGTACTGGTGAAAGGCCTTGATCTTGCCGGTGTCAGGATCGAGCCCAAGCACGGAGCTGGTATAGAGATTGTCGCCGGGATGGCCGTCGCCCGGCCAGGGTGCGGCATTGCCGACGCCCCAATAGATGGTCTTGGTGTCCTTGTCGTAGTTACCGGTCATCCAGGCGGATCCGCCGCCACTTTTCCAGTCGTCGCCTTTCCAAGTGTCATGGCCGGGTTCACCCTCGCCGGGGATGGTGAAGGTCCGCCACAATTCCTTGCCGCTAGTGGCGTCGTACGCGACGACATAGCCGCGAACGCCATATTCGCCGCCCGAGCCGCCGACGATGACCTTGCCGTCGACTACCAATGGCATCAGGGTCAAGTACTGACCCTTCTTATAGTCCTGGACTTTGGTATCCCAGACCACCTTGCCGGTTTTTGCGTCGAGCGCGACGACGTGGTCGTCGGTGGTGGCAAGATAAAGCTTGTCCTGCCACAATCCCACGCCGCGGCTGGTCGGATGCAATTGAAAGAGATCTTCGGGAAGCTGGCGCTTGTACCGCCAATACTCGTCACCGGTTTTGGCGTTGAGCGCGATCACCTGCCCCATCGGGGTTGCCACGAACATCACGCCATTGTTGACGATCGGCGGAGCCTCGTGACCTTCGATGACGCCGGTCGAGAAGGTCCACACCGGAGTCAGGTTTTTCACGTTCGACGTGTTGATCTGGTCGAGCGGGCTATATCCCTGACCGTCATAGGTCCGGCGGTACAGCATCCAGTTACCCGGCTCGGGATTATTGAGACGATCGGCGGTTACGGGGCTGTAATTTTCAATCGGGCCGGCCACGGCAGCGATTGAGATCAGGCATGTGGACCCGACCAGAGTTGACAACAGCCATTGCTTGATGGTCATAGATACTACCTCCCTGTTTGTTTCTCTTCACGATTTTGTATTTTGTTTGTATTTTGTATTTATGATTGTGCGGAAACGGATGCGGTGGCGTGTCGCCATTACCCTGCTGGCTGGCCACCTACCTTTCCTACAAACGATCCTGCCACAACAAGTGAACCGTCGACAATGGCGAGTGGAAGTGCCGCAAGACGCCGGGGCGCCGGTCCAAACACGACCTCCGCGCCGTGCCGGGGATCATACTCGGAATTGTGGCAAAAGCATTTGAAAACGTGCTTGTCGACCTCTTCTCCTTTCACCCAGCCCGTGACCGGACATCCGGCGTGGGCGCAGACCGCCGAATAGGCAACGATACCATCGGCCGCGTGCGAACGCGTTTCATCATCCAGTACGGCCGGATCCAGTCTGATGACCAGTATCTCGTTGAGCCGCGAGCCGCTGCGGATCACCGAGGTTTTGGGATCCTTCGGCCAGGCATGCACCGGCGGTCCGCCGAGTTTCAGGTCCTGCGGCTTGATGATTTGCCCCTCCCCGTCCCCCTCGGAGGCCACAAGAAGGTCAGCTTTTTGCGGACGCTCATCGCTGCCGGGCTGTTCCTCGTCCGCCACAGCGGCCGATTTGTTCGCTGCGATGCACACGCTGGCAGCAAGAGCGGTCAAGATCAGCGTGCGTCGCGTGTGATCTGAAGGCGATGACGTGTCCGTCGCCAGATTTGCATCCGTAATTTTAGCGGAAATTGTCGCGTTGCGATCGGATTCACACATGGCGCAAGCTGCACGCTGGAACTGGGCTAAAAAAAGGCAACCAGCAACTCTGTCGTTCCTTAAACATGTGCCTCCCACCGTTTCCTTGCGTGACCCAGGTGAGATTCGCAGTCTCCGAAGATCATCGTAGCTCATCTGATCACAACTGCGGAAAACACGCCATACGCAATTCGCAGATCAGCTCAGACAATCTTTCTTTAAATTGGTGCGGTGCGTTAAAGTAAGCTTGCGGTCGTACACGTGATGCGATTGTTCGAATTTCAACTCAACATTACTTCAATATGGTCAGGCTACAGGGGGCGTATGACGCCTGCATGTTTGAGGCTGCCTGATCAAGTCCCGCCGATTAGGTCTGCGCGATCTTCTCCAGCACCGGCAGCAGGTGCTTCAAGAATTCCGTCGGGTTCTCGCTCATCGGAAAATGTCCGAGGCCCTTCATGATGGTCACTTCGCTGCCGGGGATGCTCTTCGCAACGCCGAGCGTTTCCTCCGGCGTGCAGGAATAGTCGTATTCGCCGGAGAGCAGATACAGCGGGCAGCGGCTGGTGTCGATCTGCGCCACGCGGCCCCTGATGTCGCCGTCGCGCTTGTAGAAATGCAGATCGCCTTTGAAAACGCCCGGGCCGCCCTGCATGTAATGCCACAGCGTCTCCCAGCGCCCGTCGTCGGGTGCATCCGGCCCGACCAATCCGGAGACGACGGCAGCGCCCACCTCGCCGCCATGGACATCGGGACGGTGCAGGAAATTCAGGTCGTAATAAGGATCGACATGCGCGCCGGCCTGCAGGCCGATGATGGCGCGGAACGCCTCCGGGTGTTCGAGCGCCAAATGAAGCGCGATGCGTCCGCCGATCGAGCATCCGATCAGGATCGGCCGGTCGAGCTCGAGCGCCGTCATGATCTCAAAGATCATGGTGGTGTATTGCGCCGAGGTGAGTTGATATTCCTCGTTGTGCCATCCCGGCGGCGGCGACGACTTGCCGTGCCAGGGCATGTCAAAGGCGATGACGCGGTGCCGCGACGTAATCCGCGCATCGTTCATCAGCGCGCGGTACTGTCGCCCATCGGAGCCCGCGGTGTGCAGACACAGCAACGGAACGCCATCGCCGGCTTGCTCAAGATAAATCCGATGCTTGCGCCCGAACAGGTCGAGATGCATGTAGCGGCCGATGATCGGCTCGAATGCCACGCTCATGCCGCCGCTCCCGAGGGGCGCAGCTTGCGCTCCCGAGAGCGCAGCTCGCGCTCCCGGGGTGCGCAGCTTGACCAGCGCTTCCTTGAAGTAGCGCAGATTGGCCATGAAGATCTGCAGATTGCCTTCCGCCTTGAGGGCGCGCCGTTTGATCAGCGCCATCAGGTCATGCGAGCCGGGCGGTGGCTGGCTGCGGCAGAATTTTTCCCATTCCGCTTCCGCCACGCGCAGCGCAAACGATGACGATGGCATGACAAAGGGGCCTGACGTCACCGAAACAATCCGGCCTTCAAAGATCGCGATCAGCCAGGTGTTCTGGCCGACCTCCAAAAGGAAGGTCGTTGTGAGAAAACGCCCGCGCCTGACCAGCGCCTCATCGCCATTGACGAGCTGTTTCAGCGCCTCGATCATCCTCCTCCCCCCTCCCGAACCGGCCATCGCCGCGGCGGTCTTGCCATTATTTTGCATGATGGATGGAACGGGTCCGGCGTCAATCGGCCAGAGCGTTTTCCAGCGAAGTGGATAGCGGTTCGCGTGAAGAAAACGCGTCAAATAAAGAGGGACAGCGTCCGTTCCAATGCAATCGGGACGCAGAAGGCCCTACAGCCAGGTGCATACCAGCACCAGGTTGGCCGCGCAGGCCGCCAGCAGCCCGACGGTGAGCCCGAAATGCAGGCGTTCGCTGGAGGTCTGGCGGATCGTGCTCATGGGCAAAAGCATCGAGCGATTCTAGCCCGCGAGTCCCAGGCAATATTTTTGCAGGGATTCAGGACTCGTTTACAACTCAGGGACTCCAGCGAAAACCCTCGCCCCCGGGGGCGAGGCGAATTCTCGCCTGCCTATGACTTTACCGCCGGACCGGCTTGAAACCCTGACCCAGTTTGCGCGTTAGGGTGGTTTGGGGGAACGATGCAATGCCTTATGCGCTGTTCTGCAACGAAGCCAAGCTGAGCAAGGCCTATCCGACGGAAGCGGATGTCTGGAAGCTGGCCCGGCAAAGCGGACTGGTGGTCGATGCGGCATCGGAAGAGGCAGAGTCTTCGTCGCGGCCGGTGCTCGACAACGACTATGAGATCAAGCCCTGCCAGCCGGATCCGCAGGAAGATCCCTCCCAGAATCAGGCCGACGCCGAGCGCGAGGCCGAGCTGGATTTTCAGCCGCATCCGGGCAGCCCGCCCGCCCATGCGCGGTAGACCAGCCCACTTTATGAGGCCCAGACAGGGATTAGCGTTTTCCGGCGAAGCGGGTACCGGTCCGCGTGAAGAAAACGCGTCAAAACAAAGAAATAGAGGCCTCCGTTCAGATTCGATCGGAACGGAAAACGCTTAAGCCTTTACGGCGTTGCCACCGCCAAAGACGCCTGCTCGGTGGCAAGCGTCACACAGGCCTTCCTGCGGTGCAGACCCCTGATCGCGCCGGTGACCTTGAGCACTTTCCCGGTCGGACACGAGGCGTCCTGGACGAAGGCGATCTCATAGGGTGACAGCACGAGCGGTTCGGATTTCAGCACTGTCTGGGCAAAACACGGCAGGGCAATCGCCGAAAAAAACAACCCTAACGCCAAAGCACGCATGTTCATTGTCTTTGTTGTCCACCAACCGGCAGGAGCACAATAACCAATCCTGCGCGGAAGTTCCGTGCACCGCAAAAATTATTTTTTGGCAGAGCAAAAGAGCTTGGGTCCCCCCATACAAGTCACCCCCAAGCGAAAAGGCCGGCGGGAAGCCGGCCTTTTCGGGTAGCGAAGCTACCGCGGTCAGTACTTTGGCGGTCAGTCCTTGGCGACGACCGGGCCCCCCCAGCCGAAGCGGTAATTCAGACCGGCTTTGATCGTGTGCTCGTCGTTGTTGAACCGGGCGCCAACGATCTCGGCGGGACCGCCGGTGAAGGTGGTGCTGCCGAAGTTGTAGTACTGGTATTCCAGCTTGGCGGACCAGTTCGGGGCGAACATGTACTCGAGACCGGCACCGACGGTGTAGCCGTCCCTGTGGGCTCCATCGACGGTAAAGGGTTGTGCCACGCCGGCAAGGCTGACGCCGATATTAGGATTGTCGCGCCAGGCGTAACCGCCCTTGGCGTACAGCAGCGTCGGACCCCAAGCATAACCCAAGCGGCCGGTAACCGACCCGATCTGATCGGTGTTCGCGGTCACCAGGGTGCCGGCCGGGAAGATCACGCCACCGTTATTGTTGTTGCTCAGCCAGTCGTACTGAGCTTCGGCACCGATCACCCAGTTATTGGCGAACTGATAGTCCGCGCCGCCCTGAACGCCGCCCATGAACCGACCGCCGCTTCCCTCCAGGCCGTTACCGCCCGCGAACGCGCCGCCTATATTGCCGCCGATGTAGAAGCCGGTCCAGTTGTAGACCGCTTGCGGCGGCGTATAGACGGGAGCCTTGGTGTAGGTGCGTGCAGGCAAGTCAGCCGCAACAGCAGGCGCCGCGAACGCGATAATAGCGGCAGTGCCGAGCAAAAGTCTCTTCATGGTTATTCCCCGTTAGTCTCGCTTCGACCCTTATCAAACAACGTGGCAGCAGTTTGGTTGCTTCGCGGCATCGCCGGCACGTCGATGGTTTCTAACTGTGACGGCGAAACAACAACGCCATATTGTTCCGTCGCGATTACTTTTTTCGATGTTTTTGACCCTTTATTAGGCCATTTGGAATTCCGTGCAGGTTCAAGCCTCGCTGAAAAGTGATCGGAGTTCCCGCGCGGCTCCGAGCGATCGGGCGACGCCAATTCGGTTCCGATTGAGCAGGAACCGAAACTTTATCTTTTTAATTTTGACGTTTTCACTTTACGCGGTTTTTGCGCGAACCGGCAGCCACGAGCTAGCGCGCCATGGTTTGCAGTTCGGGGAACGGCGCATAGGTCACGCCGGCGCAAATGTCGTCGGCATTCTCGACGACGTGGTCCAGCCTGCCATCGACATAGACAATGGCGCGTTCGCGCAACCCGCGATAGCTGCCGTCGAATTCGCGCGGGCTAAAGCGCAGACAACTGACATAACGCTGCCGCCCGCCGACGGTGCGCTCTACCGGTTCGGCCATCATCGCATCATGCACGCCAACGGGATCGTTGAGGTAGGTTCGCATGAACGCCAGCAATTGCAGGCGGTAATTGGTTGGAAGTGGCTGGTTGGTGCCGTTGCGATCGGAAGTATAGCTGATGCTGCTGCCGTCATCGCTGCCCGCGCAGGCCGCGAGCGCGATCGGCAGCAACAACATCATCGCCGCGCGCCTTGCTGATATCCCCAAATGCAACCCGTCTTCAAAGGTTCGACGCCCCCGCGGCGGTTCTAGCTCTTTCGCAGTTGAAAGGGAATCCGCATTTGCCGCTGGCGCCCGCGCCGATGTTCAAAATGCGGCACCGGCCCGGCGCCATCGGGGAAGCGATGGCACACGGGCCGGGTCTGACATCCGCAAGGGACAGCGCTGGACAATGGGATGAAGCCGCCCCTCGCGGATCCGTTTCAGCCGCGCTTGTTGGCGGGTGTCGCGTGCTTGATCGTGACCTTCGAGAACTGATGCTTCTTGAGCGTACTGATCTGCTTGTGGGCTGGGTGATGGCGCACATGCTTGTGGTGATGACGGCCCATCTTTGCATTGGCGTTCAGCACGCTGTGCTTGACCTGCGCGGTCTTGATCGCCGGTGCATGCGGCGTCCGGCTGGCCGCCATCGCAGGCGCGGCGAGAACGGAAACGGCAAGCAGTACTGCGGAAATTGTCTTGAACATGATAGTTTCCTCTTTCAACGGGATCGCGAGATGGCCGGTCGGATGGCCGGGTTCGTCGATCGTTGGTGCGACCTTAGAGGTGGCGAGCTGAACCCGTGCTGAAGCGCGGCGACGGACTTCGTTCATCTGGATGACTTGTTGTTCATCCTGCGGCCTGCGATGGGGATCGTCGGCCCGCCAAAAAACGATTTGTCCGGGGAATGTTCCGTTTCGGCGGGCGCCGGTGTAGGATGGCATTCAATTCTGGCGAAATACACACGGGCATCGGGAGAGACGTATGAGCAAATTTGCGATCAGGCTTTTGGCGCTGGCGATGTACTCGATGGCGCTGATCGCAGCGCCCCTCGCTTCGGCCTTTGCTGCGGGCGGCGAATCGCCGTCGCCGCCGCCCGACACCAAGTCGGACGTCAAGAAGAGCAAGAAGGCCAAGAAGAACTCCAGCATCGACGATCCCCGATTCATCGAGGGGTATCGCGCGGCCTACACCACGATTTACGATCGCAACGACTATGCCGCGGCGATCGAACAGTTGAAGGCGCTCGGCCAGGACGACCGCGCCGACGTCGCCAATCTGATCGGCTATTCCTATCGCAAGCTCGGCGACTACAAGGTCTCGCAGATCTGGTACGAGCGGGCGCTGAAGGCCGACCCGGACCATGTGCGAACCTGGCAATATTACGGCCTGTGGCAGCTCGAACAGGGCAACCGCGATCAGGCGCAATATCACCTGAGCCGGATCGGCGAGTTGTGCGGCACCGACTGCGCCGAATATCGCTCGCTCGCCGCGGCACTGGAAAAGCCGACCGGCACCGGCCTCGTTTACTGAATTCGGCGGCATCCGTTCGTTCAACCGGCGCGGCTCCAAAGGCCGCGCCGGTTTTGTTTTTATCGGATAGCGATCTAATCGGATCGCGATCTGATCTCACATTTTCAGGAGAAGGCGTATGGAACCATGGCTGCGATCGGCGACCGGGTACATTCGCGACTGGCTGGAATTCCAGCTACGGGCTTCGGAGCAGCCGGGCTGCATTGTCGCCATCGCGCATCGCGGCAAGGTGGTCGCCGAATACGCGTTCGGCCACGCCAATCTCGCCACCGGTGAAAAGCTCACCCCGCGCCACCGCTTCAGGATCGCTTCGCATTCGAAGAGTTTCACCGCCGCCGGAATCATGAAACTCCGCGAGCGGCGCCAATTGCGGCTCGACGATCCGGTCGGGCAGTATGTCAAAGGCCTGCATCCGCAGGTCGCGGAAACGACCATCGCGCAAGCCCTCTCGCACAGTGCCGGCCTCACCCGCGATGGCGCCGATTCCGGACAGTTCACCGATGGCCGGCCCTATCTTGATGCGAAGGAGCTCTTGGCAGAGCTGCAGTCGCCGCCCGCGATCACGCCCAACACCCGTTTCAAATATTCCAACCACGGCTTCGGACTGCTCGGCCTTGCGATCGAAGCAATCACCAAAGAGCCCTATCGGGTCTGGGTCGAACGCGAGATCATCGACGCCGCCGGTTTGCGCGAGACCACGCCCGACATGCCCACCGCCAAGGGCATCCGGTTCGCGCGCGGCCATACCTATCGCATTCCCGTCGGCCGGCGCCTCGTCATTCCCGGCGACAATGCCACCCACGCCATCATGCCGGCCGCGGGCTTCGTCAGCACGGCGGCTGATGTGGCCCGCTTCTTCGCCCAACTGGCGCCGAATGCGAAACGCAGCGTGCTTTCGGCCTTTAGCCGCCGGGAGATGACCCGGAAACAATGGCGCAATCCGCACGCAAGCCTGGAGGGCTATTACGGCCTGGGAATCATGAGCGGCTCGCTCGGCGGCTGGGACTGGTTCGGCCATACCGGCGGTTTCCAGGGCTATGTCTCACGGACCTGCGTCATCCCCGGCCGCGATCTGGCCATCACCATCCTGACCAACTCCGTCGATGGCGGGGCCTATCTTTGGCTTGACGGCGCCATGCATATCTTGCGCGGCTTTGCGGCACACGGCGCACCCGCAAGGCGCGTTCGCGACTGGACCGGGCGCTGGTGGAGCATGTGGGGTGCGGTCGATCTGGTTCCGATGGGAAATCTCGTGATGGCGGCCAATCCGCACTTTATCAATCCGCTGATGGACGCGACCGAAATCGAGGTCACCGGCCGCGACACCGGCCGGATTTCCCAGGCGGCCGGATACGCCAGCCATGGCCAGGCCGTGCGCCGCACCCGCAACAAGGCCGGCACGATCACCGATGTCTGGCTCGCGGGCGCCAGATTGAAGCCGGAAAAGAACCTGACGGCGGAGATGGAGCGCAAATACGCGCCGCGCCGAAGTCGCTAACCAATCTTCTGCTTCACTTCATCATCGCCTCAGCCTCGGCGCGGAAAGCCGCGCGCGCCGCATCGCGTGAATAGAACATGTGGCCGCCCGGATAGACCACGAGCTTGACCCGCTCGCGCGAACCGTAGGCCGGCAGTTGATCGAGCAGGATTTTCGATCCGAAATAGGGTGCGGCAAGATCGAACAGACCGTGCCCCACCAATAGTTTCAGTCTTGGATCGAGCGCGAGAATTTGCCGCAATTGGGAAATCGACTCGACCGGATTGAGGCCGCTACCGAAATCCCAGGCCCTCTCGACCGCACCGTTGAGCAATTGGTAGGACCCATCGGGCCGCCAGTTGAGCTTGCGCGTGGTGAAGTCCACTGCCGCGCTGGTCAGCGGCGCGACCAGCGATTCGCCGGACGGATCGCCAAAATGCGAGAAGCTCGAATCCGGATAGGGATCGAACCCCATCACCGACGCGTCGTAGCGTCCCGTCACCTTGCCGTCGCGGCGGTCGAATTCACGGCGAAACTCGCTGACATCGAAGCGCCCGGCCAGCCGGCGGCTGACCGCCTGATCGATCCCGGTCAGGGCAGCGACCTTGTCGGCGAGGCGCGTCGTGGCCTCGGCGTCGGCCTGACCCTTGACCAGGTCGGCGAGGAAATCGCCTTGCGCATAGTGCTCGACGTCAGCCATGTCGGCGGCGGTGACAGCGCCTTTCGCCGCGCGCCCGACCGCTGCCATGCTGGGAAGGCTCGCCACATATTGCAGGATGCTGGAGCCCGAGCGTTCGCGGAAATCGAACACCGGAGAGAGCAACACCAGCCCACGCACCCCGACGCCCTGCTGGACTTGCAACTCGCGAACGATCTTCGGTCCGCGGATGCCGCCATAGCTTTCGCCGACAATAAATTTGGGCGACAGCAACCGGTCCGACTTTTCCAGCCAGCGGCGGATCGTCACGGCGATCGAGTTGACGTCGCCGTCGATCGAATAAAACCGCTTGCGGGCGTCCTCGCCGGCCGCGACGAAGCGGCTATAGCCGGTTCCGACCGGATCGATAAAAACGAGATCGGTGAAGTCGAGCCAGGTCTCGGCATTGGGCTGCAGATCGGGCGAAGCGGAAGCAACCGCCCCGTCTCCGTCGATCGCCAGCCGCCAGGGTCCGGCCGCGCCGAATTGCAGAAAGGCGGACGCAGCCCCCGGCCCGCCATTGAACAGGAAGGTGACCGGCCGCGCCACCGGATCGGCGCCGTCCAGTCGATAAGCCGTATAGGCGATATCGGCTTGCGGCTCGCCTTTATCATCGAACAGGCGGATCGATCCCGCGGTCGCCGTGAAAGCGAGCGTGCGCCCGGGAAGAACCAGCGTTTGTTTGGTCGTGGAATCCGGCGGCAGACGATGCAGCTCGGCAGTGACCGGCGGATGTGAAGCGCTGTCATGCTCCCCGCCTGCTCCGGACTTCTGACCCGACGGCGGCGCGACAGGTTGCGGCGCATCCTCGGCGCGCGCGCCCGCCACCATAAAGAGGATGAGAAACGCAAGGATCACGCGCGCGTGACGCGGCACGGCGAAAGGCGTGGTCATGTCGGTTATTCTCCTCTCACTGCGGCCTGGCGCGGGCCGCTTATATAGTGGAATTATGACGCGAAACTGCGACAGCTTGGCCTGGTTCGCGGGCGCGTCATCGGGTCCCGGCGACATCCCTAGGGAGTTGGCTATCTCGACAAGCCCTGCCAAGGTCGTATAGACGACCTTCCGCGCCCCCAGCTCCCTTCAGCGCCCAGATGAGCCCACGATTCCATGGCCACGCCCCAGCGATACGACCGGATCGCCTTTGTTGCGAGCGCAGGCGCCGAAGCCCAGCAGGCGCTCGCCCAGCTCACCGAAATGTATGGCAATCACGATCCGGCCAGCGCCGACGTCGTGGTGGCGCTCGGCGGCGACGGATTGATGCTGCAAACACTGCATCAGCATATGCATTCGGGCAAGCCGATCTATGGCATGCATCGCGGCACCGTCGGTTTCCTGATGAACGAGTTCTCAACCCACGATCTGCATTCGCGGCTGGCGGCGGCGCGCGAATCCGTGATCCATCCGCTGCTGATGCGGGCCACCGACGTTCATGGCGAGGTGCATCTGCATCACGCCATCAATGAAGTCGCGTTGTTTCGCCAGACCCATCAGGCCGCGCGCCTGCGAATCATGATCGACGAACGCGAGCGGATGGCGGAGTTGATCGCCGACGGCATCCTGGTGGCGACGCCGGCGGGATCGACCGCCTACAATCTCTCGGCGCAAGGGCCGATCCTGCCGATCAACGCGGCGCTGCTGGCATTGACGCCGATCAGCGCGTTCCGCCCGCGCCGCTGGCGCGGCGCCCTGCTCCCCAACACCGCCTTTGTCGTGATCGAGGTTTTGGAGAGCGACAAGCGGCCGGTAGCGGCCGTGGCCGACCACGACGAGGCGCGCGACGTCCGCCGCGTCGAGGTGCTTTCCGACAAGACCATCGCGATGCGGATGCTGTTCGATCCCGGCCACAGCCTGGAAGAGCGGATTCTGAGCGAGCAGTTTGCGCATTAGGTTCGGAACTTGCCGCTCTCGGCACCGGCACCGGAAGGATCGCAACCATTCGTTAACGGGGCCGGGATATGGTTAACGCGGGGTATACCGGGCTGTTCGGTCCGCGCTGAGAGCTGGTCCATGTTCCGCATCGAATTCAACAAGCTGCGATTTCTGATCTGCGACGACAATCCGCACATGCGCCGCATCCTGCGAACGCTGCTGCACTCGTTCGGCGCGCGCGAGGTGTGGGAGTCCGAGGACGGCGCAACCGCGCTCGAGATGTACAGCCACTACGTCCCGGACATCGTCATCACCGACTGGTCGATGCCGATTTTCGACGGTCTCGAACTCGCGCAGATGATCCGGCAGCCGGAATCCAAGGGTAATCCCTACGCGCCGATCATCATGTTGACCGGCCATTCCGAGAAGCGGCGCGTCACGGTGGCGCGCGACGCCGGCGTGACCGAATTCCTCGCCAAACCGATCTCGGCCAAGGGGCTTTATCAGCGCATCCTGAACGTCGTCGCCAATCCGCGTCCGTTCATCAAGACCAAGACCTATTTCGGTCCCGACCGCCGGCGCAATACCAACAACGCCTATATCGGCCCCGAGCGTCGTCTCGGCGGCGAGGTGGAAGTCCTGCACCAGCCCTCGTTGCTCGACAAGGCCCGGACCCCCGTCTAGCGCGGCCTAAGGAAATCATCATGGCGAAAGAAAAGCCCGGCACGCTGCAGATCGAAACCTTCGCGGATCATCGGGTGATTACGCAGCCCAATCCGCTGCGCAAGGTGCTGCGCCGTATCGCCGAAAAGGATCTCGACGATCCGGTCGCGCGCGCCGAAGCGGCCCTTGCCAGCATGTCCGGCGAATTCGAGAACTGGATGGGAATCGAAACCGAGCGCCTCGCGGCGGCCCACGCCGCCATTCTGAAGGACGGTTTTACCAGCTTGACCCGCGAAGAGCTGTTTCGCGCCGCTCATGATATCAAGGGCGACGCCGCCACCTTCGGATACCCCTCCGCTGGCGCCGCCGCCGAAAGCCTGTGCCGGGTCATCGAGCACGCGCCCGACCTCGTCCAGGTGCCGTCCGACCTGATCGCGCATCACATCAATGCCATTCAAGCCATCGTGCGCGAGCGTACCAGGCCGGATACGATCAGCACGGCCAGCGAACTGAGCCGGCAACTGCGCGCCGTCGCCGACGAGTACCTCGCTCACGCCAATCGCGACCGCCCCGAACACCTCGAAGCCATCCTGGCACCGAGCATCGCACCGGCGGATTGATCCCTGCACTGCCGTCATCCCCGCGCAACGGCTACGCTGTTGTCGCTGGAGGAGCGCGCCTTAGCGGCGAGTCTCGAAGGATGGGTTCGAAATCATCCTTCGAGGCCCGCCGAAGAGGCTCGCACCTCCAGCGATGAGCGCTATCGCGCTCACGCGGGGATGCCGTCACCAACTGTTGAAAGATCACAAAATCAAGCGGCGATCAGATCGTGATGGATCGGCGCGACGGCGGCCTCGGCCACAAGCTCATCGCAGAACATGCGGGCGTCTTCCCGCGCCAACTCGGTCGCAAAGCGCCGCAGCAGGATCAGCAAGGGCTCGGCGGCCTGCTGATCGGTCTCGCAATGCGTGAGCACGCGTTCGACCATCCGGCGGCGCAGCCTTGCGGCACCGCCGGCGCTATCGACAAATCCGGTTTCATAGTTGACTTCGAGCGCCATCTTGAACGCCGCGAAGGTGGATTCCGGCAATCCGGCACGCTGCAACAGCGCGTGCAGGCTGGCGCCGCCGCGGTCATGGAGCAGCGCGAAGACGCGGGACTGCGGCAGGCCGGACAGTTCCACCAGCGCATGATCGAATAGTTCGAGATTGCCCGACAACAGCGCGCGCAGGATCAATCCGGCGGTGAGCTGACCTGTCGCGCGCAAATGCCACACCAGACCGCGCATGTCGTCGCCGCGCGAACGCGCCGCGATATTCACGGTCGAGCGATCGCGCGCCTCACCGGCCACCCGCACCGCGCGATCGGCGCTGAGCCAGTTGCGGGCCACAACGAATTGCGTCAGCGTCTCCGAAAGCTTGGCGACCAGGGCCGCCCGCGTCGCGGCCGGCAGATCTTCCAGCACCAGCATCGCTTCCCGGATGGCCGCGAGATGGCCGTGGCGCTCGACGATGCGATCCCATGAAAACGGCGCGAGCTCGGCATAGGCATTTTCGATCAGTTCGAGCGCCGCCGAGGCGCTACCGACTTCGGCGATCGCCGCGCAGACCGAGGCCGGCAGATTGACGCGGCGTGCGACGGCGCATTGCAGCTCGCAACTGCCGGTCGCGACGATGTCGACGAGGTCGGCATCGATCAAAAGCGGTGAATGTTCGAGTACCGGCAGCGCCACCGACGCCTGATCGAGCGACAGCGCCTGCACGATCGCGGCGGGCGCCTCGCTGCTGCGCGCAAACACTTCGGCCATGGCCTGGCGCACCAGCGGCGAAGCGTCGTCGAGCTGCATCAGCAGCGCGCCTTCGGCGGCGGCGCGATCCTCCTCGGTGAGATCGGAAATCAGCCAGGCCCGCGCCAAGGATCGCGTTGCCTCTGCCCGCTCGCCCGCCGGAGCGGTCCGTATCCAATTGATGAACTGCCGAACGATCATGGTCCTGCCGGCTTACGCAACCTGAAACGACACCGTGACGATGCCACTGTCACCAAAAATAAACCATGACGCTTAACAAAGCGTTCACCATAAACGGCTGGTTTTATTGACGTTTTGTTAAGGGTGCGGGAATGGACCGGCCGGTGACGGCAGCTCGCGTCGCTGGTCCTTCGTCATCTCTACGGGGGTCGCCGCACCTGCGGCGGCACATCCACAAGCCCGGCTATTTCGCTGAAACGAAATAGAATTCCTGCCTTCCCGAAATCGACCCGTAGCTGAAGGGCTGCTGCTTTCGCATCGTCATGTCCATGACATCGTCACGGACGAAATCGAACATTCGCCGCACTTCGAGACCGGGGATCTGGATGTTCTTGATCAGAGCAGTCGCGAACGGACTGTTGGTTCCGCTGCCGTCGAGCGCGGTCTCGCCGTGCTTGGCGGCATAGACGACGAGCGTTCCGCTTTCCGGCTCGATCGACGCCAGTCCGCGGCCGATGGAGCGGCTGGCTGTATTCAGGGTCCGGCGCATCTGGTTGGCGAATGGGTTGTCGCGGCAGGCATCGAGCACGACGACCCTCAGCTTCTTCGCGCCGTCGACTGCGCTCAATACCTGGTCCATCGGTACCGCTTCAAAACCGACGTCGCGGTCGGTCGACAGCCGGGCGTCGACCGGGATCAGATAGTTCGACCCGCCCATTTCGATGCCATGCCCGGCATAATATACCACCGCCCAATCGGCGGCGTCGGCGAGTTGGGCGAAATCGCGCAGCGCGTCGACGAGTTTTTCCTTGGGCAAATCGGTCTGCAGCGTCACGGTCTGAAAACCGGTGCGGCGAAGTGCCTCCGCGACCGAGGTCGCATCCCGTACCGGATTGGGCAGCAGCGGCACGTTCTTGTAGGCGGAGATGCCGATCACGAGGGCGACCCGCCGCTCGGCGACCGCCGGTGCCAGCGGCTTTGCCGGGGCGGGTTCTGCCGCGGCGACGGCCGCCTGCGGCGCAGTCGGATCGGACGCGGCAGGTTGCCTGGATACCGTGGTGAGCGCTAATCGCGCCGCGTCGCGTCCGGCCTGCGCCTTGGCGTGATTGGGGTTCAAGGTCAGCGCGCTTTGATAGTCCTCCAGCGCCTTCAGCCACTCCCCTTTGCCTCCGAGCACGTCGGCGCGGTGGACGTAGTAGTCTGGGAGTTCGGGCTTCTTTTCATACCGCGCCTCGTCGATGGCCTTGTCGAATTCCGCGACGGCGCCGGAAATGTCACCCTTCTTGACGAGCGCGAGGCCGCGACCGTACCGGAATTCAGCGATGTTGGCCGAGATCGCCACCGCTCTGTCGAAATTCTCCAAGGCCCGATCGACGTCGCCCTTGGCAAGATACGCCACGCCGCGGCCGTTGAACGCCAGCGCGTCTTGCGGCTGCAGCGAAATCTTTCTATCGAAATCGGCGATCGCCCGATCGAATTCCCCCTTCTTGTTGTAGGCAACGCCCCGTTCGTCGAGGTAATTGCCGTTGTCACCACCCAATGCGACCGCTCTGTCGAGATCCCGGATCGCCTGGTCGATCTGGCCGAGAGCCTGATACGCATCGGCGCGGCGCCAAAAGGCCTGGGCATCATCGCGGTATTGCAGCGCCTTGGTGTAATCGTCGATGGCGCGCTGGTTTTGACCCTGATGACGGAAGGCCATGCCACGCTGGTAGAACACCGACGCGGCGCTGATCTTGTCGACCGAGGTCGGCGTCAGCTTGTCGAAGATCAATTCGGTAAGCTTCGAGGCCTTCGCCAGCAGCGCCACCGCCTGATCGTAATTCTGCATCGCAGCGTCGACTTGACCTTTTCGCATGTAAAGGTCGCCGCGATTTTCATAGGCCTGGATGTAATCACGCAACGGATGCCGCTTGTCGGCGATCAATGCGTCACACACCTTCATCGACGCCTCGATCTGCGACGGGAGATAGGCCTCGGGCGTGCAATATTGCTTGTCCGCATACGCCGGGGATGCGGCCACCGCCAGCGTTACAGCGAAAAACGTCAACAGAAACCGGGCGAGAAACCGCACCATCGCACCCTCCCCCTGCGCCGGACCATCTCGCGATCGCCAGACATATCCAGACCGGTGCCGGGAAGGAGTTTAGCCGATCAATCGGCGGGAGAAATAGTGCCCATTTCGGGCTTGCCGCAACATTTCAGCGCCTGCTCGCCGTGGGAAATTAGCTGCTGAACGTTCCGCTGCGGTCGCTGAACAGATCGAGCGGCAGCGGTGCCCGGGCGTTGGGGGTCTGCGGCGAGAGCGACGGCCCCGAGGTTGCAGGGGCGACCGGGGTCGCAGGGGCGACCGAGGTTGCTGACGCAACCGAGGTCAGCGACGAGGAGTTGCCCCACAATTCATGAATGGCGGGCGAGACCGGCTGAGTTCGGTCGCCGACCTGGAACAGCGAGCGGAACATCGGATCGGTCGGCGCCGGGCTGTTTGCCGTTGTCGAGGCCGACGCCGCGGTCGCCGATCCGACATCCGGAAAGCTCGAAAGAAAGGCTGATTTGACGACCGGCGCGGAGGCGCCGGCGATCGTCGCAGCCGAAGGCGTGGCCCCGAACGCGGTCATCGCGGTGCGCGTTGCCGGTGAACTGGCAGCGCCGGCATAGCGCGCGTTCAGCACCGAATAAACTTCGGAGACGCTGCGCGCGCGTCCGCTGTGATCGAAGAAGATCGAGCGGTTGGCCGCGGCGGCGTTGGGAAACAACGCCGCCCCCGAGGCCTGCGGATTGTCCTCGGCACTCGAGATCAGCTTGGCGGCGCCGCCGACGCCCATGAAGTGCGCCATATAGAGTTCGCTGTCGGTCGGGCGGCGGCCGATCTTGCCGGTAAGCTGGAAACTGTTGGACTGGGTGAGAACGGCCGCCATCGCCGAGCTGGCGACGGGATCGTCGCGCAGCTTCATGATCGCTGTTCGCGCGGCGGGATCGCCGACCGAATACGTGCCGGACGTGGATTTGCTGATGGCGTCGGCGTAGTTGCCGTAACCGAGCTGCGCGCCCGCTTCCTTCACGGTGCCGAGCCAGGTCTGATCGATGAATTGATAAAGCCCGTGCGCCGACGATGTCGACGCGCCTGCCGTCGGATTGAAATCGGATTCCATCTTGGCGGTGGCGAGCAGATACTCGAAGCTGGTGCCGGTGGTGGTCGCAGCCTGCTTGATCGCGCCGGCAATCCGCGCGCGCGACGGGTCGACACCTGCCGTCGCCGTGGCGTTTGAAGTGTCGACCGCCATGTGTTGGTGCCCCGCTCCCCGCGAAACGACCGTTCGGTCCGTTCGAGCGCCCTTTCTCCCAAAAAGCCGCTCATGCCACCGTCACACTGCGGCTATTATGGTTAATGGCGGGTTAAGAAGGTCCGCCATCGCCATTCCGGGAGCGCCGCTTTGCGTCGCTCCGGAATGACAAAATCACTTCCGATAAACATCCTGCGGATCGAACAGCCTTTCGGCGTCCACAAACGACAATTGCGCGCCGCCCTCGCCTGCGGTCACGGCGCGGTAGAAGCACGAGCGCCGGCCGGTGTGGCAGGCTGCGCCAGTTTGCTCCACCCTGATCCAGACCGCGTCCTGATCGCAATCGATCCGCATCTCAACCACGCGCTGGACATGGCCGGAGCTTTCGCCCTTTCGCCACAGCGACTGACGGGAGCGGCTGAAGTACCAGGCTTCCCCGCTGGCGATGGTCTTGCGCAAGGCTTCATCGTTCATATGCGCGACCATCAGCACCTCGCCGGTGCCGGCATCGGTGGCCACGCAAGTCACGAGTCCCGACGCGTCGAATTTGGGCTTGAACGTCAGCCCCTCCTCGACGTCATTGATCGCTGTAGATGTAGACACGGCCAGTCCCTCATAACTCCAAGCGAGGGGGCTGGTCAGCGCTGCGTCCCTCGCACCATGGACAGGAAACGCGCCTGCTCCGCCGGATTGTCGCGGAACATGCCCGTATAGCGGCTGGTGAACGTCAACGCGCCATGCTTGGCGACGCCGCGCACCGACATGCAGGTATGCTCCGCCTCGATCACCACCGCAACGCCGCGGGGTTTGAGAATTTCGTCGATCGCGGCTGCGATCTGGGCGGTCAGATGCTCCTGGGTCTGCAGGCGGCGCGCGAAGATATCGGTCAACCGCGCCAGCTTCGACAGTCCCACCACCCGCTCCACCGGCGTATAGGCGATATGCGCCCTGCCGTAGAACGGCATCATGTGATGTTCGCATTGCGAAGTGAATTCGATATCGCGGATCAGCACGAAATCGTCATAGCCAGCCGTTTCGCCAAAGGTGCGGTTGAGCACCTCCGCCGGGCACTGGTGATAGCCCTGATAGAGTTCGTCGAAGGCTTCGACTACCCGGCGCGGCGTATCCACCAGACCCTCGCGGGAGGGGTTCTCGCCGATATAGCCCAGCAGGGTCTGCACCGCCTGCTCGGCTTCCGCGCGCGACGGACGCGGCTGGTCCGCGCGCACCGCGGCGGCCAGAAATTCGGAAGGATCGAGTTCAGCGGGACGGGTTTCGGGAATCTCGGAAGATTTGCCGGGGCGTAGCGTTTTGATCAATGCGTCCATGTCAACTCCGTTCGACCGGCCTTGAACGAGACCGGAGTGTCACCGGCAGACGGGGCGGCTTTGCCGCCGGACGCCTGAGTACGACTATACTAGCACCGCGACAGCCGGATTGGTTCTTATTTCCGGCGCCGCGGGATGCGGCCGGACTGTATTTCCGCCGCGTGCCTCCATATATAAGGCTGTGGACTGCGCTCGCCAAGGGCGGTCGCAGCAAAGGAAGCCGAGACCTGCATCTTATGCTGAACGACATCTACAACAAGCGCATCATCGAACTGGCCGGCAACATACCCCGGCTCGGACGGCTGGCCGCACCGGACGCCAGCGCCACCGCCCATTCCAAGCTGTGCGGTTCGACCGTCAAGATCGACCTGAAAATGGACGGCCCTGTCGTCACTGACTTTGCCCATGACGTGAAGGCCTGCGCGCTCGGCCAGGCCTCGTCCTCGATCATGGCGAGCCATGTCGTCGGCTCGACCGCGGACGAACTGCGCGAATTGCGCGAGACCGTCCGCAAGATGCTGAAGGAAAACGGCAGCCCGCCGCACGGCAAGTGGGCCGACATCGCGTTGCTCGAGCCGGTACGTGATTACAAGGCGCGGCATGCCTCGACGATGCTGACCTTCGATGCCGTCGTCGATGCGATCGGCCAGATCGAAGCCAAGACCAAACAGCCCGCGAACGCGCAGTGATATCCGCTACCGGGCCGGAGCCGCCGGTGCGCCGCCGGTCGGAACGGTCGCTTCCGCCGTCTTGGTCGGTTTCAACGTCGGCTGATCTGCCTCGGCCTGCGCCGCGCTGCGCGCGAAGTGATCCTGCAACGGTTTGGCGGTCAGTTCGGCGACCGGTGCATCGGGATTGTCGATCTGAGGCAGCACCTCAGCTACCGAATCGGTGGTGACGAGCTTGGTCAACCGCAATTCGGCCCGCGACAATTCGTGCAGTTCTTCCCACGGCGGTACGTTCAGCGACAGCGACAACAGATCGCCCACGCCGCCCATGTCGAAGGTGTATTTGGCGAGACGCCCGATATCGCGTTCGACGATCATCAAATCTTCCGCGGTGTAGCTCGCAGCCCTGGCATCGTCGGCGCGGTCACCCATCCATATTTGATGCACCCTGACATGCGCGGCCCCGGGCACGTAGCGCGTCTTGCCCGACAGCAGCAGAAACACGCACATCGACTCGCAATAGGCCTCGGGCATGACGCCGGCGCGGCCGCCCTGCGCGGTACGATTCTCAAGGCTGATACCGACGGTGGTCAGCGCACCGAGTCCGCGCCAGCGTCGTCCGAGCGCAATGGCGTCGTTGACCGACCCGCCGCTGGAATCCAGCACGATGGTGACACCGTCGAGCTGGCGTCCCTCGGCGAATTCATCGAAATCCTTCGGCGTGTCCGCGGTCACGATGCCGACCGCGCTGACCCAGCCCCGGCAATTCGGCTGGCACCCGACCCACTTGAACCGCATCGGCAATTTTCGCTCTTCGAGCGAGGCCCCGGCACGCGCCGAACCGCCGAGCGATGTCACCATGCCAGGCAATACGATGCAGAGGGCGGCGGCGCCGAGCAGCGCCCAACCGCGAAGATCAAGCGATCTCACGAGCCTCAATTCGGTTCCTTCCCCCAAGCCCCCCAAACGGGCAGTGGCAATGACCCCAGTTCAACGCCAGATGATCCAAACAATTCTGTCACATTGACGTTATGAAAAAGGTAACCGCGCGAATCGCCACCGTCCATAGAACCTTTGCAGCGCCGCCACCCGAAATATGCGATATTTGCCGAAGTGTGGCTCAATTGCCTGCATCCGCAGGTTCCATGCTTCGGAACCGGACAAATCCACGCCCATGATGACAGCATGCCGCCTATGAAGCATTCATCTCCTCATTCATGGCCGTGCCCCGACTGCGCCGGCGTGGTGCAACGCCTGCCGCGCAATGCGGGCCGCGCCATGATCTGGATTTACCGGCACACGCTGTCACCTCTGGTCGGCTTCAACTGCCGTCATCTGCCGACCTGTTCGGTCTATGGCGACGAAGCGATCGGGCGTTTCGGCCTGTGGGGCGGAGGATGGATGACGCTGGCGCGGCTATTGCGCTGCCAGCCCTGGGGTACCTCGGGAATCGACAACGTGCCGCTGACAAGACCCCCGGGCGCGCGATGGTATACGCCGTGGCGGTTCGGACGCTGGCGCGGGGTCAATGCGCCGTGAAACACAAGCTATCGCGAGAACCCGAGAAAGCCTCTCGGCTGCTTCGGTCGCGGGTGCCGCGGTTTGTGCCGCACCGTTTCGGCAACCGGGGCGGCCGAGGTGGTCTCGACATTCCCGGTCTCGCCGGCGGCCAGCCTGACCGATAGCAGCAAGTTCAATTCATTGGAGCGCCAGCGGTAACCGATGCCAAAACCCAAGGGCTGGCTGCGCTTGAACAGTTCGGCGTATCTCGCCTGGTAGCGGCCGGGAAATACGTTGATCGGACCGGCATAGCGGCCGAACGGAAAAAACCGCCATTTCTTCGGGTCGTAATCGCCGAGCGGAATGCCGGAATCGTCCTGGATGATGGTGGCGCTGTTGGCGAGCAGGAAATCCCGCACCGTGGAGAAGTTGCCGGCATGCAGCAGGTAGGACGCGCTCTTGATCAGACTGTTGCCCGGCGCGAGTGTCGCGCAGAATTTCAGGAAGCCGCTGTTCTTGACGCCGCTGTTGGAAAGGTCGGTGCTGAAAAAATACAGCGTCCGTTCCTGATTGTCGCTACCAGCGAAGATGATGCGCGCGCCGCGCGTCGCGTTCTTGCCGGCGTCTTCGTTGGCGGGATGAACCACGCCATTGTCGTCCAGCGCGATCAGATCGACACTGCGGATGGTCTTGCCCGAGCGCGCCAGGAAGACGTAAAGGATCGGCAGGGTACCGCTGACCTGCCCGACCCGCAGGTCGACCTTCATCTGCTTGGTGATGAAAAAGCTCAGTCGCAGGATCGATCCCAGCGAATGTTCGACGTAGTAGAGCGCGGGCTCAACACCGCCACGCGGCAGCTTCAGGACGTCGGGCACCGGACCGGACGGTTCGAGCGCGCTCAGTACATAGGTCGTCGCCTTGGAATAGAACGCGTCCGCATAGAGGAAGTCCGGGCCGCTGAACATGTAGAACATCGTGGGCCGCGGCGCGGCCAGATTGGCGTCGGCCCAGGCGCGGATCTTGGAAATCTGGTTCTGCTCGAGTTGGCCGAACGCTTCGTCGAAGAACCGTGCATGGCGCTGCCAGGACGGGTTCTTGGTGAGCGGCGCCAGCGGCGAAGTCGGCGGAAGGCTGCATGCCCGCAAGAAACCGCGCGGTATCGTCGGCGGTTGCTACATCGGCGGCGCGCACAGGTGCCACAACCGTGAGCAGCGCGATGGCAGCGATCGCTGCAATTTTCATGGTTTGAAGCATTTCTATTCGCGGCTTGGGGATGCGGCCGCGGGGCCCCGATCGGGGCGCTTGCGGAACACGGCATAGATCAAAAGGCCCGAAATCATAATCAGAATTCCCAGAAACGACTGCAACGGCCGGTCAACCAGAAGATAGTACATCATGAAGGCGGTCACGAGCAGGAAAACCACCGGAGTGACCGGGTATCCCCAGGCGCGATAGGGCCGCGGCAGGTCGGGTTGGGTGATGCGCAGCTTGATGACGCCGAGCACCGTGAAGAACGAACAGAACAACAGCGCGAACTGGATGAAATCGAGCACGGCCTCGAAACTGCGGGTGAACAGCATCAGGTTGGCGACCGCGAGCTGGAAAAGGATGGCATAGGCGGGCGCGCCCTGGGTCGATTTGCGGGCAAAGATCCGCAGCGCCGGGATGTCTTCCCCCATCGTCATCATGACGCGCGGGCCGATCCACATCATCGCGCTGATGGAGGACACAAGGCCAATACAGATCATTGCACCGACGATGCGGCCGCCGATTTCGCCGAAAATGTAACTGCCCGCGATGCGGGCGACATCGAGCTGGCCGGACAGCTTGTCGATCGGCGTGGTGTGGAGAAACACGGCGTTCAGGGCGACATAGAGCACAAGGACGATCAGCGTCCCCGCCAGCAGCGCGCGCGGCAGGCTTTGCTGCGGGGTATGCATCTCGCCGATGATGTAGGTCGCGGCATTCCACCCCGAGAACGAATACATCACGAATACCAGCCCGATCGCGAACGGCGCGCTGGTGACATATCCAAAGTCGGGAGCAGACGGGGCGAACGAGAGCGGCTGCGGCGTGCCGACGACAAATCCCGCGATCAGGAAGCCGGTGATCAGCACCACCTTCAGGATGGTCGAGATCAATTGAAAGGTGCTGGAGTGCCTGACGCCGGTCAGTTGCACGATCGACACCAGCCAGACGACGCCAATGGCAAGCGCCAGCGGCGGGGCGCCCGGCAGCACCGACTTGCCATATTCGCCGAACGCCATCGCGGCCAGCGCCACCGGGGCTGCGAAACCAACCGTCGCCGACACCCAGCCGGCCAGAAACCCGAAGGCCGGATGAAAGGCGCGGCTCAGGAAGTTATATTCGCCGCTCGAGCGCGGAAACATCGCGCCAAGTTCGCTGTAGGAAAACACCCCGCACAGCGCGACGATGCCGCCGACGGCCCACAACAACAGGATCGAAAAGCCCGATGGGATGTCCTTGACCTGAAAGCCGAGGCTGGTGAAGACGCCGACGCCGATCATGTCGGCCACGACGATGGCCGTCGCCACCACAACCGAGACCCTGGACCCGCCGCCGGGGAGCCGGCCGGTCCATGCCGCGCCTCCGGTTTCTGATGCCGTCATGCCGGTCCACACTTCGGGCGTCACGCCCCTGACTTTTTCATCGTGCAGGTTGACCCCAATCAATTCAAGCAGTGTTAACAGTGATTTAAATCCAGAGCCAAATTTGGTACTATAATACCTTTCAGACCGCCTGCGGCTGTTGGGCGGGCTGGGTCATTGCGAAAAGACGATGACCGCCCCCACAATCACGACACGATTACGTGTTCTCTTGGGTTTTCCGGGTGGGGAATATTCTCGGAAACTTAACGTTACCGCAACCTAAGCGAGCTGACATACGCCGATTGTTCGGTGGATAGTGGGGCAGTGGGGGATGGTCGGAGCCAATCCGAAATTCCGGACGTATGATCGCGCAGGCCCGATAGCTCCGTCGGGCGCGGCGCTGCCTATACAGGCGCAAGCGCTTCGGCATCGCGCCGGTTTTCAGCACTGGCGCCTGCTCGCCATCCTGTCGGCGCTTGTCCCGCTCTCTTTCGTTCTCCTGCAATGTGGCCAGGCGCCGAGCGCCGGAACGCTGGCGGCCAATGTACAGGCCGCGAGGGGCGACTCGTTCGACGATCGCTTCCCGAAACCGCAATTCAAGGACCGCTTTCCGACCGCGAGCGAAAGCCTGGTCCAGTTGCAGCCCTCCGACGCCCCTGCCCGGCGGACGGCGCGGGCGGCGCCGGCGCCCTACCGGGTTGCATCGCTGGAACCGCAGGTTCCCTACCAGCGTCCGGCCAAAGAAGACCAGACCATGCTGGTCGGCCTGAAATCCTCGGCGTTTCCCTATCTCGGCAATAATCCGCGCACCGACCAGCCGTTCCTGAATATTTCAAATGGCGGACGCCGCGGCCATCGCAGTTACAGCGGCCGGGTCCTTTGGCAGGACGAGACCTTCAACGACAACCGCGTGCTGATGCATGTGCCTGAGAATTTCGACATCCGCAAACCGGGCGTCATCGTCGTGTTCTTCCACGGCAACGGCGCGACGCTGGAACGCGACGTGCGCAACCGGCAACTGGTGCCGCAGCAGATTACGGATTCCGGCGTGAATGCAGTCTTGCTGGCGCCGCAGCTGGCGGTCGATGCCGCCGATTCCAGCGCCGGCAAATTCTGGCAGCCCGGCGGCCTCAAGCGCTTCGTGGAGGAATCAGCCGACCATCTTGCCGAGATGTACGGCGATCCGCGCGCCGCCAAAGCGTTCGCGTCCATGCCGGTCATCATCGTCGGCTACAGCGGCGGCTTTGTGCCGACCGCCTGGAGCCTGGAAGTGGGCGGCCTTGGCAATCGCGTGCGCGGCGTGTTCCTGCTCGACGCGGTTTATGGCGAGTTGGACAAGTTCGCGTCCTGGGTCGGAAAAAACCGATCCGGCTTCTTCGTGAGCTCCTATACGCATTACACCGAGCGTCACGACCGGGAACTGATGCGCATGATAAGGGACAAGGGCATCGCCGTCTCTGAGAGCATGGACGGGCCGTTAAAGCCCGGCAGCGTGGTATTCGTCGAGACCCCCGAAGGCGTGAGACACCGCGATTACGTTACGCATGCCTGGACACAGAACCCCGTCAAGGAAGTGCTGGTCAAAATGGCGGCAACACCCGCATTGACACGGGTAGCGACCACCTCCCCCGCCGAGAACCAGTAATCCCAGCCCGCGGCACCCTCGCCGCATCGGCAATCAAGCTCGCGCGCCGGAGAGCCTGCCGCTGTAGATCACCGCGATCAGCGCCAGCGCGACAAAGCCCATCGACACGTATCCCGCGCCGTACAGCAGATCGCGCGCGTACAACACGCCGCCGATCGCCGAACCGACGGCCTGCCCGATATAAAGCACCGAGGTGTTAAGCGACACCGACGCCGAGGCGAGCGCCGGCGCGGCAGCGACCAGACGTACCTGCTGCATCGAGTTGGTCGAGGCGAAGCCCAATCCCCAGAGCGCGACCGAGCCGGCCATCAGCGGATAAATGCCGGCGCTGAGCGCCCATCCGGTGAGGCCCGTCAGCATCAGGAACGTGAACAGCACCGAGGTCTTGTAAGGCCCCCAGGAATCCACAATGCGGGTTGCGATCGCAATTCCGATAAAGCCGAATATGCCGTAGAGCGCGAAGACCAGCCCGACCTCATTCGGGCCGGCATGCGTCAGCTTGGTCAAAAGCGGCCCCATGAATGTGAACACGACGAATTGGCCGGACATCTGCACGGTCGTGATCAACAGCAGCACAACGATCATCCGGTTGCGCGCGACGTCGGTCCAGGTCTTGAGATCCACCCGCGCCCCGACCAATCCGCCCGGCAGCCGCCACGCCAATAGCAGGAAACTGAGGCAGCCGATCACGCCGATGCCGCCATAGACCGCGCGCCAGCCGTAATGGCTGGCGACAAACGTGATCAGCGGCAGGCCAACCGCGGCCGCCAGCGACCAGCCCAGAAAGATATAGGCGATGGTGCTGCCGCGTTTTTCCGCTGAAACGATCAGCGCCGCGGTGCCTGCCGCCTGCGGCGTGTAGAGCACGCCGACCGCCAGCATGATCAGGCGAATGACAAGCAAGCTCGCATAATCGGGCGCGAATGCCGACGCGGCGTTGGTCACCGCCAGCACCGCGAGCGTCGTCGTGAGCAGCATACGGCGGTCGATCCGGCTGGTGAGCCACGCCGTCAGCGGCGAGCCGACGCACAGCATCACCGCGCCAAAGGTGATCAGCAATCCGGCGTCGCGCACCGTGACGCCAAGGTCCGACGATAATTCGATCAGCATTCCCGCCGGTGCCAGCACCGAACAACCGGTGACGATATTGCCGAACATCAGCGCGCTGGGCGCGAAGCGGCGATGGACGTGACCGTCTTCCGGCAGTTTTTTCATGCAAATGCATGTAGACTACGGCGCTTTGGAATAAAAGGGCGAGCCCGGATTATTTCGCAGGCGCTATCGCGGCCGCGCTGTGCTGCAGGTCTTCGGGTGAATGCCGGATTGCGCCACGCGAATCCCCTGCTATACCGCTGCTTCCCGCTTACCTGCGCTCGTTCGCAGGAGTGAGCCACAGGAGACTGCCATGACAGACGACAAGACCAAGCCCGCATCGGGATTCCAGTACAGCGTCGCGAATCTGAAGCCGGTCGAATCCAGCAAGATCGCCCTCACCTTCCCCGACGGCGCCAGGCGCGAATTTCCCAAAAACATCACCGGCCTCGATATCGCCAAGGGCATTTCGCCGTCGCTGGCCAAGCGCACGGTGGCGATGGCGCTCGATGGCGTGGTCAGCGATCTCGCCGATCCGATCGAGCGCGATGCGAAAATCGAATTCATCGCCCGCGACGATGCCCGCGCGCTGGAGCTGATCCGGCATGACGCCGCGCATGTGCTGGCCGAGGCGGTGCAATCGCTGTGGCCCGGTACCCAGGTCACGATCGGTCCCACCATCGAGAACGGCTTCTATTACGACTTCTTCCGCAACGAGCCATTCACGCCGGAAGATTTTGCCGCGATCGAAAAGAAGATGCGCGAGATCATCGCGCGCGACAAACCCTTTACCAAGGAGATCTGGACCCGCGAGCAAACCAAGCAGGTGTTCCGCGACAACGGCGAAATGTTCAAGGTCGAACTGGTCGACGCAATCCCGGCCGACCAGACCATCAAGATCTACAAGCAGGGCGACTGGTTCGATCTCTGCCGCGGCCCGCATATGACGTCCACCGGAAAGATCGGCAACGCCTTCAAGCTGATGAAGGTCGCAGGCGCCTATTGGCGCGGCGACAGCAACAATCCGATGCTGACGCGCATCTACGGCACGGCGTTCGCAAAACAGGAAGAGCTCGACGCCTATCTGAAGCAGATCGAGGAAGCCGAGAAGCGCGACCATCGCAAGCTCGGCCGCGAGCTCGACCTGTTTCATTTCCAGGAGGAAGGTCCCGGCGTGGTGTTCTGGCACGCCAAGGGCTGGAGCATCTTCCAGGCGGTGACGGCCTATATGCGCCGGCGGCTTGCCGGAAATTACGACGAGGTCAATGCGCCGCAGATTCTCGACAAGGCGTTGTGGGAAACCTCGGGCCATTGGGAATGGTATCGCGAGAACATGTTCGCCGCGCAGTCGGCCGGCGACGAGGCCGAGGACAAGCGCTGGTTCGTGCTAAAGCCGATGAACTGTCCGGGCCATGTGCAGATCTTCAAGCACGGGCTGAAAAGCTATCGCGACCTGCCGCTGCGGCTCGCCGAATTCGGCGTCGTGCATCGCTACGAGGCGTCGGGCGCGATGCATGGACTGATGCGGGTACGCGGATTTACCCAGGACGACGCGCATGTGTTCTGCACTGAAGCACAACTCGCCGACGAATGCCTGAAGATCAACGATCTCATCCTGTCGACCTACGCGGATTTCGGCTTCGAGGGCGATCTCACGGTGAAGCTCTCGACCCGGCCGGACAAGCGGGTCGGCACCGACGAG
Source organism: uncultured Pseudomonadota bacterium (assembly GCA_963727225.1). Lineage (GTDB taxonomy): Bacteria > Pseudomonadota > Alphaproteobacteria > Rhizobiales > Xanthobacteraceae > Bradyrhizobium. The sequence goes on from CAVSFN010000022.1 coordinate 106,210, forward strand.
ATGTGGGATCATGCCGAGCGCGTGATGGCGACGGTGCTGGCGCAGATCGAGGCGCAGGGCCACAATCATCGCATCAAGACCTCGATCAATCCCGGCGAAGGCGCGTTCTACGGCCCGAAATTCGAATATGTGCTGCGTGACGCCATCGGCCGCGACTGGCAATGCGGCACCACGCAGGTCGACTTCAATTTGCCGGAGCGCTTCGGCGCATTCTATATCGACGCCGACGGTTCGAAGAAAACGCCTGTGATGGTGCATCGGGCGATCTGCGGCTCGATGGAGCGCTTCATCGGCATCCTGATCGAGCACTTCGCCGGCAATTTTCCGCTCTGGCTGGCGCCGGTCCAGGCCGTCGTCACCACCATCACCTCGGAAGGCGATGAATACGCCAAGGTGGTGGCGGCCGCCGCGCGGCGCGCCGGGTTGCGGGTGGAGATCGACCTTCGCAACGAGAAGATCAACTACAAGGTCCGCGAACATTCGCTGGCGAAGATTCCGGCACTGCTGGTGGTCGGCAAGAAGGAAGCCGAGAGCCATTCGGTCTCGATCCGCCGCTTGGGGAGCGAGGGCCAGACCGTGTTGCCGACGGATGAAGCGCTGGCCGCACTGGTCGATGAGGCCACGCCGCCCGACCTGAAGCGGGCGAACGCGGCTTGAGTTTAGAGCCCTGCCAAATCGTGGCGCTTGCAAACCTTGCCGGTTCGCCCGATATGCCGGTTGACCGCATCAACGATGCGAAATCAGGGAATGCCTATGCCCGACGCCATTGATCTCCTGAAGATTCGTCGCTCCGTGAAGCCGCGCGAGATGGGCGATCCCGGCCCCTCGCCGGCCGAGCTCGAAACCATATTGACCATCGGCGCGCGGGTGCCGGATCACGGCAAGCTGACGCCATGGCGCTTCATCGTGTTCGAAGGCGATGCGCGTGTCCGCGCCGGCGAGGTGATCGCCAAAGTCTTCGCGCAGAAAAATCCGCAAGCAACGTCAGCCGAAATCGATGTCGAGAAGCGCCGGCTCACCGACGCACCGCTGGTGATCGGCGTCGTCAGCTTCACCAGGCCGCATCCCAAGGTGCCGCCCTGGGAGCAGGAATTATCCGCCGGCGCCAGCGCGATGAACATCGTCACCGCGGCGACGGCGCTCGGTTACGGCGCGTGCTGGCTGACCGGCTGGTTTGCGTTCGACCGCGACGTCTTGAGCGGACTTGGATTGAAGGCGGACGAAAAGCTCGCCGGCTTGATCCATATCGGCACGCCCTCGAAATCAAGCGAGGACCGCCCTCGCCCGGCGCTCGCCGATATCGTGACGCGGTTCTGACCTACATCCTCACGCCGCTTGCGACGCCCGCTGGCCAAACCTGAACAGCAGCGCTTCGACCTCGGCCGCGGGCTTGGCCGCACTGAACAAAAAGCCCTGCACCTCGTTGCAGCCTTCGGCGCGCAGCCAGTCGAGCTGGTCGACGGTTTCCACGCCTTCGGCCGTGGTGGTGATGTTGAGACTGCGGCCAAGGCCGGAGATCGCCCTGACGATCGCCACGCAATCGGAGCGCTGCGCAAGATCCTTCACAAACGAGCGATCAATCTTGATCTTGTCGAACGGAAAGCTTCTGAGATAGCTGAGGCTGGAATATCCGGTGCCGAAATCGTCCATCGAAATGCTGACGCCGAGTTCGCGCAGCTGATGCAGGATCGCAAGATTGGCCTCGGTCTCTGCCAGGAAAAGCGACTCGGTGATTTCAAGCTCGAGCCGCCGTGGCGACAAGCCGGAATGCGCCAGCGCCGAGATCACCACCTGAACCAGGTTGCGGCTGCGAAACTGTACCGGGGACAGATTGACGGCGACCTTGACATCCGCGGGCCATTTCACCGCCTCGGTGCAGGCCTCTCGCAACACCCACTCGCCCAGCGCGACAATCAACCCGATGTCTTCGGCAACCGGGATGAAGTCCGCCGGTGAAATCATGCCTCTTTGCGGATGCCGCCAGCGCAGCAGCGATTCAAAGCCGCTGATCCGGTCCGCGGCGATATCCACCAGCGGCTGATAGTGAAGTTCAAATTCGCCATTAGCGAACGCGCGACGAAGATCGAGCTCCATATCGCGGCGCTTTTGCGCCTGCCGGTCCATCTCCCGCTCGAAGAACCGGTGAACGCCGCCGCCATCCGATTTCGCGCGGTACAGCGCCATGTCGGCATTGCGCATCAGTTCCTCGCTGGTGTCGCCGTCGCCGGGCGACAGCGCGATGCCGATGCTGGCACCGATCACGACCTCGATGCCGTCAATCTCGTAAGCCTCGCTCAACGTCTTGATGAGCCGCGTGGCATAGTCGCTTGCCTCGTTCGGGGAAACAACGTTGGTCAGTATGACCGCAAACTCGTCGCCGCCGAGCCGGGCGACCAGATTGTTGCCGATGACGTACGACCTGAGCCGATCGGCCACCGACCTCAAGAGGCGGTCGCCGATCGGGTGGCCGAATGAATCATTGACGTTCTTGAACAGGTCAAGGTCGACGCATAGCGCCGCAACCCTGCCGCTGCCGGGCCGCCCTCCCGCCAGCGCCTGCTTGAGGCGTTCCTGAAACAACTCCCGGTTCGGCAAATCGGTCAAGCCATCATGGTGGGCCATGTAGGCAATGCGGGCCTCAGCCTGACGTCGTTCGGTGATGTCGACCACGGCGACGAGGTAACCGTCGCGGTCGTCGAACGCGACGCGCCGCCCGAACGTCAGCACCTGAATTTCGCTGCCATCGGCCTTGAGATGTCGCCAGGTGCGCCCGGACTGATAGGCGTCGCCGACCTGTCGCAGGGCCTGGCTGTGGATAGCCCATTCATCCTTCGGCCATATCTCCTGAAGCTTCATGCGCAAAAACGTCGAGCGGCTGTATCCATAATGCTGCACGGCTGCGTCGTTGACGCCCAGGAAATCACTCGTGTTCGCGTCGAACACCCACATCGGCATCGGGTTGTTGTCGAACAGCAGGCGAAACGACGCCTCGCGCCGCTTGAGAGCCGTTACATCCGAAATCGTCAGCGCGAGAATATCGCCGAACGCGGTAGCGCCGAGCTTGAGGCACCGTTCGTCGCTGTCAATCTCGAACTGATCGCGGCTGCCGCTCCTGATCACATCAAGCAACCGTTCGATCACCGCCGGCTGACAGAGCAGATTGCCCCCGGCGCTGAGCCGGCGCCACAGTAATCCCGTTGACGGCAGCTTGAGCAGCCGCGAGGCGCCGTCATTGTGATGCACGACCTGGAAATCGAACGGCTCGCCGCCGCTATCGCGAATCGCCGCAAGCGACAGCACGCCCTCATTGGTGGCGGAGAAAATCGCATCGAGCAGATTATACTGCGGGGCCCGTTCGTTGACATAGGCGCCGATCAGCGTGCCGCCCCAACGTGAGGAGGTCGGCAGCGCGAGGATATCGTAGGTCTGGACCAGACCATCGCGCACGCAATGCGCTGCGGCGAGATAGGGACGGTTGTTTTTTAGCGCGTTAGCCGCGGCCTCGCCGAGTGCGGTGGCGCAATCGGGCGGCAGCGCGTTGAGCGGAATATCCCAGCGCTCGTCGTTCAGCCATTGCTGGACGTAGCGGCCGGTGCGCGACACTTCGAGCGCTCCATTGTTGTTTTTCAGCAGGACGATATGATCCGCCAAACGACCGAGGCTCCCCAGCATCACATCTTCATAGCGAGGCATGCCCTCACCCGGCCGAAGTGCAGCTTGCCACTTGCGCTGCAGGACGGGGACGTCGTCGAACATTTCGATATTGAGTTTTCCGGATGATCTTTTGGCGGCAAACATGAATTCCCCACAACGCGAGCGTCCCCGCTGCATCCAATGCGGGGCTCCTTAATGCGGTATGAAAATCTTGAAAGGGTAGCGGCAAACCGCCGATTATGAAGGTTTTAAGTCATGCGATGGTTAGTGCGCGTTAGCGACTATGACGGTTGTAACCGGATTGACGCTGCGAGAAGACCCTCATCGCCCGCGTGAGCGCAATTGCGCTGATCGCTGGAGCAGCGACCTCCTGGTCAGCGTCTCGAAAGATGAGCATGTGCAGCCTCATGGTTCGAGACGGCGCAAACGCGTCTCTTCACCAAGAGGTGCTGGACTAGCGCGCGATGACCTCGACCTCGCCGTCGACACCGTTGACGACGTTGAACGGGCGCTCGAACACCTTGCCCTCGTTCTTGGCGATGGCGCGATATTCGCCTTCGGACAGTATGACGCGGGGGAAAGCGCCGATCGATTCCTTGATGACGTCGCCGCCCGGCGTGATCACGGACCATGCGGTGTTGGCCAACGCCTCGCCGCCCTTGTCGCTGACCAGCTTTAACGTGATCACCGCGGCACGATGCGTAATGATGACGTCGGTCAACTTGCCGGCCTGGACGCGGATATCGGAGCGCACCACGGAATTGGCGTCGCCATAGTTGGAAATAATGTAGTAGGTCCCCTCCGGCAGCAGCGCGACATCGCCGGCGGAGACGCTCGGCACCAGCGGGGCGCGCTCGCCGACTTCAAACTGGCTGCCCTTGTAGATCGCGAACGAAATCTGGTTCTGCGGAATTTTGCTGGTGCCGACGCGGCCTTCGATGCGCAGGCCGCCCGCCGGAAGCACGAAGGACTCGCGGACGGTCTCGGACTTCAGGGTCACCGGCCGCACCGCGCTAACCAGTCCGAACGCGACGTGGACGACATAGCTGCCCGGCGGCAGCACGATGTTGGGTGTCGCGCCGTGGTCCTCGCGGATTATTTTGAAGGCGCCGGTCTCGTCCGGCCGGTCCGGGAAAACCCGCCATACCAGTCCGCTGTTAATGACCGGCAGGTCCTTGCCGTAACGCGCCGTCAGCGACAACACGGCCTGACCGGCCGTCGAAGTGCTCGGAGGTGCAATCACCGGCGGTATCGCGGCAACGGGCGGCTGCGTCAACGGCGCGGGCAAATTGGGAGTCGGTGCCGGACCGGGCGGTGGGGCGAGGCTCATCGCGCCCCCCGACGGTTCTGGAACCGAGGCCGGCGGTATCGGTGGCGGATGGTCGGTAAACATCTGCGCCGAGACAACGGCCGGAATCCCGAACACCAGCACGGCAGCGAGCGCGCATGCGAAAACCCGGCGTCTGCCTCGCCCGGATCCAGTGATGCCGTTACCCCCGAGAGTCATGAGGCATGCTTTTCACCGAAAACGCGGCAAATTCAAGCCTGCGGACCGGCTTTGCGGCACGGGACGTGACATCGGCAAAAGTCTCGGTGTCGCCGGGGTCGCGGTGCAGTCGCAATCCCTGCCTAGTCCGTCAGGATCGCGGCATAAACCATGCTTGTGGCTGGTTCTGGCAGGGTCTAACCGTAGCGAATAGACTGCTCTTCGAAGGAGAAATCCGGTGCTGGAGAAGCTAATCGGGCGCGGCCAAAACGGCACAAATGGCCGCGGTAGAGAGGGACTCGGCAGCACCCGGCGGCCGGTGATCGGGCTGGCGCTGGGCGGCGGCGCCGCGCGCGGATTTGCCCATATCGGCATTGTCAGGACGCTGGTTGAGCATGGCATCGTCCCCAATATCGTGGTCGGCACATCGATCGGCGCGGTCGTCGGCGGGGCCTATGCGGCGGGCCAACTCGATACCCTGGAAGCATGGGCGCGCGGCCTGCAACCCCGGAATATCCTTGGTTACCTCGATATCCGCCTCAACGGCTCGGGTCTGATCGGCGGCGACAAGCTCGCCACCCAACTCGAGGCAGCCCTCGGCCAGACGCTGATCGAGGAATTGCCAATGAAATTTGCCAGCGTTGCAACGGAAGTTCGCACCGGTCACGAGATCTGGCTGACCCATGGCCGGATCGTCGATGCGATGCGTGCCTCCTACGCCCTGCCCGGGATATTTGCGCCGGTGCTGGTCGGCGACCGCTGGCTGGTCGACGGCGCGCTGGTCAATCCGGTGCCGGTGTCGGCGGCGCGGGCGTTCGGCGCGGAAATCGTCATCGCAGCCAATCTCTCGAGCGACGTGTTCAACCATTCTACGACCATCTATGCCCACGGCCACTCGGCCGAGGTCCCCGTCGCGCCAGAAGCCTTGATCGAGCCTGTTGTGCCGCCGAAACGCCGCTTCGGCCGGCTGTTTTCTCCCGAGCGCACCGTGAAGCGCGAGTTTTTCGGCGGCGGCGGACGGCCGGGCATCTCCACCGTCATGGTCGATGCCTTCAACATCATGCAGGACCGCATCACCCGCGCACGCCTGGCCGGCGATCCGCCCGATCTGTTGATCTCGCCCCGCGTCGGGCAAATCGGCTGGTTCGATTTCCACCGCGCCGACGATCTGATCAGGCACGGCGCGCGCGCCGCCGAGCGCGCCATCGAGTCGATCCAGGAAGCGATCCACATTCTCGCGCCAGGCGCGTGACCGGCCTGGTCAGGCGGTCTTGATATATTCGCGCAGCGCTTCCTGTTCGGTTTCGTACTCCCTGACCCGCCACTTGACGATGTCGCCGATGGAAATCAGGCCGACAACCTTGCCGTCCTCGACCACCGGCAAATGCCTGAACTTGCCCATCGTCATCATTTCCATGATCGCGCTGACGGTATCGCTCTGCTTGCAGCTGATGACCTTGCGCGTCATCACCGCGCTGACCGGTTCGTCGAGCACCGCAGCACCACGCTCACCAAGCACGCGCACGATATCGCGCTCCGACAGGATGCCTTCGATGCGACCTTTGCTCATCGCCAGTACGGCGCCGATCTTCCGCTCCGCCAGAACCTTGATCGCAGCGGAGAGCTTTGTTTCCGGCTCGACGCTCTGGATCTGATGGCCTTTGGAATCGAGAATTGCACGTACCGTCATTGTCGCCTCCTTGAAGTCGATCGCGCCAAGGAACGAGCGCGATCTCTGTTCCCTTGAGTCTTCAATCAACAGCGCAGCGCCCAATTTCGATGCAGGCGCATTCGGCGAGCAAGGCAGTCAGGCATGCTGGTGCCTTGCCTCATCATGCTTCGGATGATGAATGAAATCGCCTTGCGCCGCAAGCGACGATCAGCCGCGATCCGATGCGTCCTGCGATGACGCATCCGCAGCATCGGTTGCGGCGCGCGGAACCGGATCGAACAGCGAAAACAGCAGGAGGCCTGCGAAAAATCCGCCGATATGCGCCTGCCAGGCGACGCTGCCGCCGTCCGCGCCGATCGCGATCGATCCGATGCCGAAAATGATGTTGACGCCGAACCAGACGGCCAGAAAACCAAGCACGCGCGTGTTGCGCAGCGCACGCATCAGCGAAAGCGCCGGCACCCTCGCCGCGGCGTCGGCGTCGCCGCGGCTGAACGAGAGGAAGCTGCCCTGCACAAAGGCGAATCGGATCGCGGCCGCCATCGTGCCGGCCACCGAAGCTGAAGCGCCGATCATCGGCGCCACCGCGTGTTCGTGGGTGACGAGATGCGCCAGCGCGCCGGCCACCGCCGTCACCGCCATGAATGCAAAAAACCTGATTGCGCCAAAACGGCGTGCCAGCGCACTGCCGAACGGCAACAGCCACAACACGTTGAATCCGATATGGCTGACATTGGCGTGCAGCAACGAATAGGTCACGAAGCTCCAGACCTTGGCGCCGGCGCCGCCCGGAAGCGGGATCGCCAGCAGCGTCGAATCGTAGCGCTTCGGAATGAAGCCGAACATCTGGATGACGACATCGTCGATATCGAGCGGCAACAGCATCCGCACTGCGTGAATCACCGCAAGCAGCGCAATATACGCCGTCAAGGCGCCCGGCAGCGTCAGGATCGGCTCGCTCGGGGCCTCCGGCGGCAATTCTGATGGCGATTCCAGTTGAGATTCCAAGGGGTCGAAAACCTCAGGCGGCGGCTCACACGAGCGATTGCGCCCCAATAGGCGGCTTGACGCGGCAGCGCAAGCGCACAAAAGGGGGTCGATGCGCTGCACCGCGTCGTCGGGACACGATCTGCGCTTGGCGGCTTGTTGCAAAGAAAAAGGGAGGGCTCTGAGAAAGCCCTCCCTCGATCGACGTTAGGCTTGCGCGCCAGGGCAACCGGGCGACATCCCCACCCCTCCCCGCGCGACGACCAAACTGTTTGACGCCACCTGTGTAACAACCTCGCGCGCCGCTGGAGAACAACGAGCGAGCGTTGCAATGCGCTGACCCTAGCAGCTGCGCGCCGATCGCCAACCTCATAGTTAATTTAACGTTAACGACGCAAAAACGTCGGCAAATGCGGCCGCGGCATGGACGCTGCACAGCCTGTCTTGCACAACAAATCGGGGAATGCGCGTGACTGAAAGCGAGACAGATGTGTCCTGTCGAGCCGAACGCGGGGACAGGGTTGCCTCATGAAACATCCGTCGAGCCGCGAGTTTTTCGCATATTGGGACGAAAGGCGCGGCGACGCCCGTGCGCCGGACCGTAGCGAGATCGAGCCCGACGCGGTGCGGGGACTGCTCGGCGATATCTTCGTGCTGTCCTATGACGCCGCCTCCGGCTATCCGTTTCGCGTCGCCGGCACCCGGGTCTGCGCCCTGCTCGGCTGCGATCTGAAGGATCGCAGCTTTTCGGCGCTGTTTGCACCCGACAGCCGCCGCGACATCCAAGAGATCATCGCGGTGGTGGCCGAGGAATTGCTGGCCGCCGTCGCCGGCATCAGCACGACGTCGCAAGACGGCTCACCGGCGCATCTGGAATTGCTGCTGCTGCCGTTCAACACCCGCGCCCATACGCCGATCAGCCTGACCGGGCTGCTGGCGCCATTCAGCGAACGACCCGGCCTGCTCGGCGAATTCAAGCTGACATCGTGGCGCTATCTCGGCCATCCGCCACAGCGCTTCATTCCTCGCGCGCTACGCAAACTGGCAATCGCGCGCGGCTTCGTGGTCTATGAAGGTCTCAGCTAGGGCGCGCACCTATAAATCGAAATTCCGGTAGCAACGCTCGATCGATGTCCATTTTTCGCTTACGCACGCAAGCCGGATACCGGGCCAGGTCGAAAAGTGGCATAACCGGAAGTCAGAGAAAGCCTACTCAAAACGCTCGTCGGTAGCGATGCGCGCCAACCGGGCTCATTGATTCATATCAACAGATGGGCGGCAGATAATGTAGACTGTGCAATACAATCATGTTGTTGCCCGATCGAATGGTTGAGAATGCCCCGCGTGCCATGTTCCGTGACGAAATAATGCAAGCACTTGGCCGGTTACCGTTGGACCGCACGATTGACGGAGATATCCCCCGACTTCGTCGGAAGCTCGAAGCGATAGCTGACGAACCACTGTTGATCAAAAGTGTGCGTGACGTCGGCTCTGTCTCGGTCACCTATTGCCCTCAGAGGACCACCATCAAAAAGACGCCCGTCAATCGACGATCCCTACCCGGAGGACGGAACTGATTTCGCTTCGCACGCCACTGGCGATTCTTATATCCTTGGGTGCGATCGCAGCGGTGTGGTGGTGGCTGGCCATACCGACCATTTTGGCACGCGCACCGATCGATCCGAATGCCAAACTGCAGTGCATATCATATGCCCCCTTCCGCGGCCACCAGACATCCCTGTCACCGGATACGCGGGTGTCACGGGAACAGATCGCGGAAGATCTCGCCCAGCTTGCCAAAATATCCGACTGCATCCGTACCTATGCGACCGATCTGGGTCTCGATCAGATTCCCGAAGTTGCCGCCAAGGTGGGGCTGAAAGTCATTCAGGGAATTTGGCTCGATAGGGACAAGAAGAAGAATTCGACGCAGATATCGACGGGCATACGCCTCGCCAGGGAATATCCGGACACCATCACCACGCTCGTCGTCGGCAACGAGGTCTTGTTACGCGGAGAAATGGCAGCTTCCGACCTCGCCGCAACGATCCGCTCGGTCAAGGCCCAGGTCGCCATTCCCGTGACCTATGCCGATGTCTGGGAGCTTTGGCTGCGCAACCGCGAAGTTTCCGATGCTGTCGATTTCGTCACCCTTCATATCCTGCCATTTTGGGAAGATGTTCCGGTCCCGGCGGAATTTGCCGCCGCTCACGCAGATGCCACCCGCCGGCGGATGGCGTCAGAATTTCCGGGCAAGGAAATCCTGATCGGAGAAATAGGCTGGCCGAGCGAGGGGCGGATGCGCGAGTCAGCGCTACCGTCGCGCACCAATCAGGCCCGGGTGGTTTCGGAGATCCTTGATCTTGCCCGGCGTGAGAATTTCCGCGTCAACCTGTTCGAGGCCTATGATAAATCGTGGAAGCAACCGATCGAAGGCACGGTCGGCGGATATTGGGGCCTGTTCAATTCTGAGTGGCGCACGCCGAAATATCCGCCCGGCGTCCCCATTAGCAATTTTCCGCTCTGGAAGCTGCAAATGAGCGGCGGAATGGCGCTGGCGATCCTGGTATTCGGCGCGGCATGGCTGACCTTGCGCCGCAAGCCTTGTCAGCCCCGGCTCGTCTCATGGTTTGCGGTCGTAATATCGGCAACCACATCCGGAATCCTGTTTGGGGTGGCCGCCCAAAAGATGTTCTATGAAAGTTACGGAACGGGTAGCTGGCTTCTGTCGGGCGCACTTCTGGGAGCGGCAACTGCTTCGCCGGTGTTTGGCGCCAACGCCCTGATGTCGGGGCGCGCACCGCCCACATTTCTGGAATTGCTGGGTCCGAAGGACTACCGAACCTTATCGGGGCTGGCGACCGTGCACGGATTGGCCTGGCTCGTAACCATCGTGATCGGCACTGAAACCGCGCTCGGCCTTGTGTTCGACCCGCGCTACAAGGATTTTCCTTTTGCGGCTCTCACCATGGCGGCGGTCCCTTTTGCGGCGATGACGCTGCTCGATCGCCCCACGAAAGGAATCCGCCCTATGGCGGAATCGATATTTGCCGGCGTGTTTTTGGTGGCGGCTATCTATACGGGACTTAACGAAGGGCCGGACAACTGGCAGTCGCTGTGGACTTGCGCTGCTTATATGCTGCTTGCGGTTACGCTGTGGCGGGCGCGTGCTTGAGAATGCACACGCTGAGGAGATCACCCCGGCATCGAAGTAGATGATGCCCTCGCAATAGCGGAACAAACCATCGATCTTACTTACGAGTTATGGAGAACGGGTCCGCGCCACTAGTCTGCGAGCCGATGTTGAGAACCTGCTCGATATCGAAAGAATCGGTGCCGCCGGCAACGGTATTGAGCTCATCTTCAGTCAGTTCACGTTGGAGGTTTGTCTTGTTCTGACTGTCCTGCGACGTTGCTGAGAGCGGAAGTGATGTTGCCGAGACACGTTGATTGAATTGTCATCCAGAGCAACATCGGTTAGCTACGCCGGGCAGGCGAGATTTCGGCGATAGTTTCCGGTCTATTCCGCCAGTTCCGGCCACGGCACGATGGTCGATTTCACCGTTTTCATCGCCATCGCGTCGGCAACCGCACGGCTGATCCCCTCCTCGGAAAACGGATACAGCGTCTGCATCTCGAGCCAGGGATATTTGTGACGCGTGCGATAAAGCATGTCGACGCCGAGCGGCAGATCGTTGCCGGTGAAACCCCATGACCCGAGAACGTTGAGGTCCTTGGTACAGATACGATGCCACGAGGTCATGATCGAGCCGGCGTCGGTGAACTGGCCCATCTCGACATAGGTGCCGCCGTCGCGCAGCATTTCAATGCCTTCCGGGCCGGCGCTCGGATGCCCCGAGCAATCCATCACCAGATCGGCGCCGAAGCCGCCGACGATGTCGCGCACGGCCTTGATGCGCGCTTCCGGCGTCGCCACCTCCTCGATATCGACGGTGGCTTCGGCACCGAATTTCCGCGCCAGCGCCAATCGCGGCGTCTCCGGCGCGCCGACGCAGATGACGCGGCCCGCACCCATCTCCTGTGCCGCGGCCACCGCCAGAATTCCGATCGGACCGGAGCCCTGAATCACCACGGTGTCGCCCCAGGTGAAGCCGCCTGATCGCGCGGCGCGATTGAAGGCGCGGATGCAGGAGGTCAGCGGCTCCGACAATGCGCCGAGCCGCAGCGGCATGTCGTCGGGCAGCTGGTAGATCTTGGTGCCCGGCAGCATCTCCAGATCGACATAGACATATTCGGCCCAGCCGCCCCACAGATGCGGCGCCTTGTCGAAGCCGAGATAGCGGCCGTAATAGACCGGCGTCAGGCACTTGTTGGCGCTTTGCGGATAATGGAGGCAATAATAGCATTGGCCGCACGGCATCAGCGGCGGGATCATCACCTTCGATCCCACCTTGAGCGGCTTGCTCATGAAGTCTTCGGCGAATTCCGATCCGACCTCGACCAGCACGCCGCCGATTTCATGGCCGAGCGTGAACGGCCACGGCAGTTGCTTCGGCCAGTGGCCTTTCAGGATATGCAGATCGGTGCCGCAGACGCCACAGGCGCCGACCTTGATCAACGCCGCCTTCTTTGGAATTTTCGGCCATGCAACGCTGCGGATGACCGGCGCTGCGCCCGGCCCGTCATAGGTGCAAACGCGAATCTGTTCCATGAAGCTGGCTCCGGCCCTTCGGCGATTGTTGATTGGGCGTTGCGTGGGCGACGGCAAGCCTATGTGAACCGCGCGGCGATGCCAATCTCCGGCTTGCACGATCGAATCCGAGGCGCGATTGACAGGCCCACCTTGCGGTCACAGATTGGGTGGCAACGTTAAGGGATGAAGCGTGCGCAATCGCTGGGCATCTTCGCCGTCTTGTTCGCGGTTCGCCTCTCGATGAGCTTTCAATTTGGAAGTGGCGCCACTAGCATGCGGCTTAGACGCTTCGGAGATTTCAGATGTCGAAATCAGCAGCAGGGTCTGTTCAAGTAATTCGGCCCGGCAAAACCTACATTGGGAAGCAGGGCTTCAGTTATGGGGCTGGGGCCTCCACTGAGACGGTAGGCGCGAAGCAAATTTGCATGAACGTTTTGCCGATGCCGTCCGGCGCAAAAGCAAAGGTCCACTATCATAAAGGTATTGAGACCATCGCTTATCTTCTGGAAGGCGAATGCGCGGTCTACTACGGGGATGAACTGGAATACCGGGTAGTGGCAAGTGCTGGGGACCAGGTTTACCTCCCCGAAAATGTTCCCCACGCCCCGTACAATCAGGGCACGGCACTCTGCAAATGGCTTGTGGTTCATTCATCCGGCAGTGATCAGGATGGCATCGTTCTGTTGCCAGAGTTGGATCTTTTGCTCGCAAAAAAATAGCGAACCGTAGGCATCTCTGTCGACGGCTTCTCTCGTTTCGAGCAAGCAAGCCCTGCGATGTTACCTACTGGCACATCCCGCCATTTCGGTGCGCCGCGGAATTTGGACGCTACCGGGGCACAATGGACATTGGTCAAGCCCGCACCAATCGAGCCCGACTTATGAGGACGCGCCCTCGATTCCGCTGCTGCGCCAAAGGAGGCGTAATCTGCACTTCATGCAACCGTTGCTAACCACTCATTAACCGTGCTGGCCGTAGGGTCGCACGACACCGGGAGCCGGTCGTCGGGTGGCGAAGATGGCGTTAGCGCACAGAAAATCGATTCTTCCGGCCGCCGAGGAGCGACGGCGTTTCCAGCGGGTGAAAGTTCACCTGCTCGGCCGCTATATGTTGCCGGACCGGCGCGAATTCCCATGCCAGATCATCAATATGTCGCCCGGAGGGTTGGCCCTGCTGGCGCCTGGCATCGGCAATGTCGGCGATCGCGTCATTGCCTATCTCGACCATATCGGGCGGGTCGAGGGCAAAATCACCCGCATTATCGACAACGGCTTTGCCATGAGCGTGGGTGCGACCGCGCGCAAACGCGACAAGCTCGCCGCGCAGCTGACCTGGCTTGCGAACCGCGACATTCTCAACCTGCCGGAAGACCGCCGCCACGACCGTATCGTGCCGCGCAACCCGATCGCGATCCTCACCCTCGAGGACGGCAGCAAGATGACCTGCCGGATTATCGACATGTCGCTGTCCGGCGCCGCGATCGCCGCGGAAAACCGCCCGCCGGTGAAATCCCTGGTGCTGCTGGGCAAGGTCAAGTCTCGGGTGGTGCGAAACCTCGAAGAAGGCTTCGCGCTTGAGTTCGTTCACGAGCAACTCGCCGAGACGCTCGAAGACAGCGTTACCGCGCGGTAAAGCGCAGCGGGCCGCAATTCCTCCCTTACTTGAAATCTGAAGGCGGTATCCGCGTTGCCGGATGCCGTCATTCGCCGTTTGGCGCGCGCCTCGACGGGGTTAACGCGGCCCGCCTTTGCCGGCGCAAACCGCTGAGCGGCAGGCCACAACGCATTAATGCATAAAATTTGAATCGATTGCAGTCGTTTCAAATTTTAATCGAGTTTGAATCAAGTATAGATCGAATTAGGCGCGGTTTTTACCTGTATTCGTCTCAATTGTACTTGGCTTACTTAGCGGCGGCGCAAAACGTTTGTGCGAAACGTGGTCCCAACAAGAAACGGGGGCCACAATGTTTGGGATCAGGGGAAAGGGATTGGCGATTGCCGCCATCCTGTTGGGGTTGAATGCGACGGCAAACGCCGGGGACGAACGAGTTCTTTATGCGAGCCTTGGCGACACCACGCGTTCGCCGATCGGCTGGGTTGAATTCTGTACCGACAATCCCGGCGAATGCGCCGGCCGTGCGTCGCAGCCACGCGATATCGTGATGTCGCAGACGGCATGGCGAGACTTGCTGCGGGTCAACCGCTGGGTCAACGAAACCGTCAAGCCGATGACCGATATGGATCATTGGGGAGTGATTGAGAAATGGTCGCTGCCGACCGACGGCTACGGCGACTGCGAGGACTACGTACTGTTCAAGCGCAAGATGCTGATCGACGCCGGCTGGCCGCGTGAGGCGCTGCTGATCACGGTGGTGCGCGACAAGAAGGGCGAAGGCCACGCCGTGCTGACCGTGAAGACCGACAAGGGAGAGTTCATTCTCGACAACCAGAACGAGAACGTCGTGGCCTGGACCGAGACCGGCTACCGCTTCGTCAAGCGTCAGTCGCAGAGCGATCCGAATGTATGGGTCTCGCTTGGCGACAGCCGCCCGGCGCTCGCCACCGCCAGCGCCCGCGACCACTGACAACCAGGAAATAACAGGACCCGCGACCCGGTCACATCCCCACCCCTCCCCGTCCCAGACCGGATCGCGCGCGGCCAGCTCTCCCCCAAGAGCTGGCCGCAACTTTTTTCGTAGCTCCAAACGCTCGTTTTATTGGAGTTTAGCAGGCCGCATTCTGCAGTTCATGGCAGAACGCTACAGGAACGTACGTATACGGCGGGGGATATCCGGGGATCTTGTTCATGGCGCGTTCCGGCCTGTGATCGTTGCCCATGTCGCCCCGCATCGGCGCCCACCATTTTTGCTTTGAATCCGGGTCAGGCACCTCTATCCTCAGCAAGACTGGAACTTTCGCTTCCTATTGCGCTTGGGAGTCCCATGATCGAAGCCACCTCCGATGACGCAAAGATCAATGGCATCGGGCGTATCGGCTCGCAGCCAATTGCGCTCGCCGCCGCGGCGCTCGTCATCATCGTGATCGCAGCGGGATCGGTCGCGCTATGGCGCTCTTATTCGGGCACTTCGCCCGAGCAGGATCGGATCGCAGCCGTCCGCCAGGTACAGGCCCGAGCTGCCCTCGCCTCCGAACAGCTCGCGGAGAAAACGAAGGCCCTGGATGAGTCCCAGCAGGAGTCGATCGACCAGTTGCAAGTTGTTCAGGATCAATTGCAGACGCTAAAGCGCGCTTTTGCGGCCCAGCAAACCGATGCCAAGCGGCTGACGGAGCAAGTTGGAGATCTCTCCGGCGCGATCGACAGCCTCCGGCAGTCTTTCGCGAACGCCCAGTCTCCGGAAGCATCCAGCCCGCGCTCGACAAGACATAGCTCGATCCGATCAAGACACCACGCCGGGCATCATAGGCCGGGCAAATCGCGACACTAACGCCATCCCGGTCTTGCGAAAGCCCGGATGCCGGCCAGTGCCCCGCCCCCTCGCCTCAAAGTTTTCGCGCCTATTGTGAAATGGATCACATCGGCCGGCGCCTCGTCCGTGCACTCTATGGTTCACCGGGCGGCGCAAGCCGATTTCAATGTCCGGGCAGGGCAAGGCCGCACAGGCGTCATACTCCGCCGGCGGCCTTGTTTTTTTGGCAGACCGAATCGGCGCCAAGACCTCAGCGCATCGCTCGATTCCTCGCAGGCTGGTGATTTGTGTTTCGCGGGGATTGCCTGCTGAATGCGCATTCCAGCCAATCCCCGAGGAAACCCACCATGAGCGCCGAGCCCCTGCATACGCCCGATTTCATCGGGCTGACACAAGTCGCGCCGTTTTCGCGCCGCGGTTTCATGACCGCCTCCGCCGCCGTTACGGCAGGTTATACGCTGGCAGCGGGACCGGTACGGGCCGACGTCATCAAGACCGATACCGACGGCCTCACGGCTGGCGATACAAAAATAAAAGTGGCCGATGGCGAAATGCCCGGCTATTTCGCGCGTCCGAACGGCGTCAACAATCCTCCGGTCGTGCTGGTTGCGATGGAGATTTTCGGCCTGCACGAATACATCAAGGACGTGACGCGGCGTCTTGCCAAGCTCGGGGCGTTCGCGGTCGCGCCGGACTATTATTTTCGCAAGGGCATTGACCTCACCAGGATATCGGACATCCCGCAACTGCTGCCGATCGTGAATTCCAAACCGGACACCGAATTGCTGTCCGATCTCGACAGCACGGTCGCCTGGGCCAGATCTCAGGGCGGCGATGCAGGCCGGCTCGGCATTATTGGGTTCTGCCGCGGCGGACGGACCGTCTGGGAATATGCCGCGCACTCCAGCAGCCTCAAGGCGGGCGTCGCGTTTTACGGCCCGCCGGTCGATCCGGCGAACCCGCTTTGGCCGAAGAGCCCGACCCAGCTCGCCCCGGATATGAAGGCGCCGGTGCTGGGCTTGTATGGCGAGGCGGATGCCGGCATTCCCGTCGCGACGGTCGAGGCGCTAAAGGCCGCGCTGACAGCGGCCGGGAAAACCGCTGAATTCAAGATCTATCCAGCCGCGCCGCATGGCTTCCATGCCGATTATCGCGCAAGTTATCGCAAAGAAGCCGCCGAAGACGCGTGGGGCCGGATGCAGGCCTGGTTCAGGAAGTACGGGGTGTTCGGCTGACCGGCGCACCACGCCATCGGCGCGCGGCCCGACCGCCCGCGCGTCTTGCTGGTTCCGGGCTGGAACAATTTCGATCGGCCACCATTGATCAGAAGTCTGTGGCGACGCTGGAGGCAGGCAGTCGTGCGCAAGTTGATCGCCTTCGATGACGACACCTTCGACAAGCTGACGCAGCTCGGGCGCGACCGGATGGCGACCATTCAGGAATTGGCGGATGAAGCGTTCGCCGATCTCCTCAAGAAACACGGCATTCCCGTCGACCTGCGGGATGCACTGCGCAAGAGCGCGTTGCTCGCCAACACGCGAGTGAAAAACAAGGCAGGCCGATCGAGGAAATCGACATCATGACCACCGACCCGGATCCGTTTGAGGAAGGCCAGCGCGCCGCGCGCGAGAATATTCCGGCGAAAGGCAATCCGTACCGGGACGGCAGCGAACAGCATTCGCTATGGGCAGCGGGACACGAGAGCATCGCCGGCGAGGCCGAAGCCAATGAATCCGAGGGCGGCTAGCTAGAGCCTCCACCCCGCATCAAGTGCGGGGCAGGCTTTCGCTTGAAAACGCTCTCAAGCAGCGCCCTCAGCCGATCTTCGTCAGGCCTTTCTTGAAACGTCCGCCATTGCTGACGTAGAACTTCGCCGCACTTCCCATCTTCGCGACCTGCGCGGGATCGAGGGTTCGGACCACCCGTGCCGGCGATCCGATAATCAGGGAATGCTCGGGAAACTGCTTTCCCTCGGTGATCACCGAGCCCGCGCCGACGACGCTGCCGCGGCCGATCCGTGCACCGTTCATGACAATCGAACCCATCCCGACCAGCGCGCCGTCTTCGATGGTGCAGCCGTGCAGGATGACGTTGTGACCGACGGTGCAATTCTTTCCGATCGTCAGTGGAAAGCCCAAATCGGTATGACAGGTCGAATTGTCCTGCACATTGGAGTTTTCACCGACCTCGATCCACTCATTGTCCCCGCGCAGCACCGCGCCGAACCAGACGCTCGCGCCGTTCAGCAGCCGGACCTTGCCCATCACCGCGGCGGTGTCAGCGATAAAGTAGTTACCGTCCGCGGGAAGTTCGGGCGCCTGCCCGTCAAGTTGGTAGATCGCCATGCCTGATTGGTCTCCTGTGCTTGGGGAGACTTTGGCATAGCCGTGGCGCTCAGGCCAGCAATCCGGCAGCGCGCAGCGTCATCACGAAAAAAGTGCCGGACATCAGGCTCCAGAAACCCGCCAGCACAGTTGCCATCATCACGAATTCGAAGCGCCGGCGTTCGATCCGCGCGCCGCGCAAGGTATTGCGCATGATGATGAAGGGTGCTGCAAAGACCAGGAACGGCACGGCCGCGAACGTCCTCGGTGCGGCGCCTTCCTGCAGCAACCCAAAACCCGCCGGGCGCTGCGCCAAGGTCTGATATCCGCTGGCAAGCGCGCCGGCCAGCGCAAAGCCGATGCAAAGGGAAAATATCGAATTCAACGCATCAGGCGACATCGCAGGATCTTCCGCTCCACAACCAACCCGCAATGCTTCGCAAAATTGGCCGCCGGCCGCCACACTATCCTTAAGGAAAGGTTAACGCCGCGGACGGTGCGCGCCGATTGCAATCCGTTGCGTGCGAGCTCGATCGCGCGAAATCGTGCGAAAATTCGAATCGCACATGGCATATTCGGAAGTGATTTGATCGAACCCCTCACGATGCTCGCTTCATGACACTCTTTTCGACCGCCCAGCACCTCGCCCGCGATTCCCGCAGGGACCCCCGTGGCCATATGGTTCCGATCATGCTGGCAGGCATGGTCACTGCCGGCGCGATCGCCCTCGTCGCCTATTTGCTGTGGCCGACCTGGGGCGCGCAGGCTTCCAGCAATCCGGCGAGGTTGCCGGTGAGCATCGGAGGAACGCTGTTCAATGTGCCGACCGTGGCCGTCCGCATGAAAATCCAGCGCCACTCAGGGCCGCAGGAACGCGTCGATCTCAGCTTCGCTTTTCCGTCACTTGAGGCTCCCGACGCACCGAAACACGTCAGCGTCGATACCATCGAAGAAGCGGTACAGCCGATCGACCGGATCTTCCTGTCGATATCGGCACACCATGACGCGCTGACGCCGGAGGAGCGCCTGCGCACCATCTATCCGCGCTACCTCGAGCAGACCTCAACGCCCGGACAAGACGGCTTGACGGTGCGCGCTTTTCGGGACGGCTCGCCTTACAGCAACGAAGACCTGTTCCTGGCGAACACGCCTGGTCTCGATGCGCGCTGCACGCGCGATGCGGCGACCCCCGGGATGTGCCTGAGCGAGCGCCGCGTCGAGGGGGCCGATCTGACGTTTCGTTTTCCGCGAAGCTGGCTGGCACAATGGCGCGACGTCGCCAACGCCATGGATCGGTTGACGGTGGAATTGCACGGGTCGAAGGGGTGAACTCTTAATCCCCGCATAGCGGCCTGCTATGACGGCTGGAGATGCCCCGAGGGCCGTTGCCGCGTCAGCCCTGCTCCACCAGGTCGTCCTCGAGGATCGCCATCTGGAACTGAAACGAACGGTCGTCGTCTTCGTCGTCGACGAACAACACGCCGATGAATTCCTCGCCGATATAGACCTCAGCCGAATCGTCCTTTTTCGGCCGCGGCACCACGCGAATCTTCTGATTGCCGAACAGGCGCTTGAGATAGGCGTCGAGTTTCCTGACTTCCTGAACGTCCACGGCAGTCTCCAATACGATTTTAGGTTTCGGGAAGTTTTAGGACGAGACGAAGCGAACTGCTAGCCCAACTTGCAGAAATCGTAACCACGATTTAAGCGCTCCTGAATTGAACCGCGTTGAAATCAAACAGCTTTTGAAACCACAGCTTTCGAAATCGCAAAGCCTTATATCAGAGCCCGATGGCGTTGATCATCTGATCCATGGTGCGCGACGGCTCGGCGCAGCCGGCCTCGCCGACGATCTTGGCGGGAACCCCGGCTACCGTCACATTGTGCGGCACCGGCTTTACCACCACCGAGCCGGCGGCAATGCGGGCGCAATGACCGACCTCGATATTGCCGAGAATTTTCGCGCCCGCTCCGATCAAAACGCCGTGGCGGATCTTGGGATGGCGGTCTTCGTTTTCCTTGCCGGTACCGCCGAGCGTGACGCCGTGCAGGATCGACACATCGTCTTCGATCACAGCGGTCTCGCCGACGACGAAGCCGGTGGCGTGATCGAGGAAGATGCCGCGGCCGATCCTGGCCGCGGGATTGATGTCGGTCTGGAACACGGCCGACGCGCGGCTCTGCAGATAATACGCAAAATCCTTGCGGCCCTTTTTATAGAGCCAGTGCGCCAGACGATGGGTCTGGATCGCATGGAAGCCCTTGAAGTAGAGCAGCGGGTCGATGAACCGGGAGGTCGCGGGGTCGCGGTCGTACACCGCGACCATGTCGGCGCGAAACGCGTTGCCGAGATCGGGATCATCGCGCAGGGCTTCATCGAAGGTCTGCCGAATCAAATCGCCCGACAGCGCCGAATGATCCAGACGCTCGGCAATGCGATGCACCACCGAATCCTCCAGCCGATCGTGATGCAGCACGGTCGAATAGATAAAGGAGGCGAGTTCAGGCTCGCGACGAACGATGTCTTCCGCCTCGGTCCGCACCCGATCCCAAATCGGATCGAGCGCTGCCAGTTTGGTGCCCTGCGGATTGACCTGATGCATTGCCATGTGTTGCTCTCGCAATTCGACCGTTTCGCCCCGCACTATAGCACGACGGGTGGACCATTGTCCTGTGGCGCCCTCGGCCAAGGTGAACGCCGGTTTTGGCCTCGATTGTACGCTAAAATATTGAAGCGACACATCTTCTTGATGCCGGCCGAATCGTGCCTTGTTCAAAAACGTCGCCTCAAAATGGTCGGGAATTCCGGGAAATCAAGCGCTGCGGTGTCCGACTATTTGCGGATTTCGGATTGGCGCGCGACCCGGGCATGATGGCCGGAAAATCGGGAGAAGCAGCATTACCACGCAGACCTTGCGCGCGCGCACCACCGCCTCGGCCTGGGTATGGATCGCTGCCGTCGCCGTTCCGCTGATGCTGATCGCGCCGGCGCTGTGGAACGGCTATCCGCTGCTCCAGTATGACACCGGCGGTTATCTGGCGCGGTGGTACGAAGGCTATCTGGTCCCCAGCCGTTCGACGGTGTTCGGGCTCTACCTTCATTTCGGCGAGAATTCGCACTTCTGGATCAATCTCGGAGTTCAGGCGCTGGCGACGCTCTGGATCCTGCAGCTGACCCTGCGCGTGTTCGGCATGGCGCGGCCGTTGCGGCTGATCGCGGTGAGCCTCGTTCTGATGCTGACCACGGCGCTACCCTGGCTCGCCAGCATGCTGCTGACCGACATCTTTGCCGGCCTGTCGGTGCTGTCGCTCTTTATACTCGTCCTGCACGGCGACAAGACGTCCACCGTCGAAAAATGCCTGCTGTTCGCGTTTACCGCCTTCGCCGCGGCAACCCACAGCGCAACGCTTGCGGTGTTGCTCGGCCTGTGTTGCGCCGGCTGGATCGCGCGACCCTTGCTGGGCGATCGGACAGCCGTTTCCGGGTTGCTGCAAGGCAGCCTGACCATTGTCGCCGGCGCCGCCATGCTTTTATCGGCCAACTTCGCGCTGTCCGGACAGTTCGCATGGACGCCCGGCGGCTACGGCGTCGCGTTCGGCCGGATGATGCAGGATGGCATCGTCGCGCGCTATTTGAAGGATCATTGTCCGGAGCAGCGGCTGAAACTCTGTCCCTATCGCAACGAACTTCCGCCCACCGCCGACGACTTCCTGTGGGGCCACAGCATGTTCGACAAGCTTGGCCGCTTTGAGGGCTTGAACGACGAGATGGGCTTCATCGTCCGGCGCTCGCTGGCCGAACATCCGCTCTGGCAGGCCGAGGCCGCTCTGGTCGCCACGGCACAGCAACTCGCTGATGTGGCGACCGGCGAAGGCACCAACGGCTGAGATCCCCCATACCTACGGCATCATCGAGCGCTATCTGCCGGCGCAGGTCGCGCCGATGCGCGCCGCGCATCAACAGCATCGGGACATCAATTTTGCTGTCATCAACTGGATTCACGTTCCGGTCGCGCTTGTCTCGATGCTGCTGGTTGCCGCCATCTTCGGAACCGCGATCCGGCGCCGCCGGCTCGACGATCTCGCGCTGCTCGCCGCGACCGTTGCACTGGCCCTGCTCGGCAACGCTTTTGTCTGCGGCGTGATTTCCGGACCGCATGATCGCTATGGCGCGCGGATGGTTTGGATCGCAACCTTCGTGGTGCTGATCGCAGCGATCCGGCATTTCACCGATGACGACAGGCCGCGCGGCAATTCATTGTCGCCGTTGAGAGAAAATCCAGCACGCCGGTCTTGTAGACCTTGTCGCCCACCGCCCGCATGTGATCGCGATTGGGAATGTCGAGCACCTTCGCGCCAGGAATGACCTTGCCAAGCGCGTGCGGCCGAGCCCGCGATTTCGTCCGATGTGCCGACCGCAATCAGCACCGGAACCTTGATGCTGGCGGCTTCGTCCCGGGTCATCAGACGCCGCGAGCCGCGCAGGCAGGCCGCCAGCGCCCGGTGATCGGAGCGGGTCTGATCGGCGAAGGCGCGAAACGTCCGTCCCACCGGATCGGTCACATCCTCGAGCGACGGCGCCTCCAGCGCTTTCGCCACGGTCTCGCCGGGACCGCCGCCCTCGATCAGGCCCATCCCGAGCCCGCCGAAAATCGCCGAACGCAGCCGCTGCGGCTGGCTTTGCGCGAGCCAGGCCGTCATCCGCGCGCCGAGCGAATAGCCCATGATGTCCGCCGCGCTCGATGCGGAGGTGATCCATCAGCGCCGCGACATCGCCGGCCATGGCGCCGATATGATACTGCTCGGCATCGTAGAGCTTGCTGGAATTGCCATGGCCGCGGCTGTCGAGCGCGATCGCGCGGCGGCCGTTTTTCTTCAGCTCGGAAACCCAGGTCGGATAAACCCAGTTCACATTCTTGGTCGATGCAAAGCCGTGCACGAGCAGGATCGGCTCGCCCTCGCCTTCGTCCAGATAGGCAATTTCAACAGCGCCGTTGTGAAAGCTCGGCATTGATCATTCCGTTTTCGGGAGGGGATCGGGGATCGAAGGCCGCAGCTAGCCCGGACTTCTCACAGTCATTGGGCGACGGCGCCCGTCTGAGACACGTCGGATGCCAACGCCGCAGCTGCCATCTGCTTTCGCAACCGCCGCACTTTCTTGCGAAGCAGCCACGATAAGGTCAGGCGTTCGGTGGTGGCCTTGATCGAGGACAGAAAGCCGAACAGCGCCAGCACCGCGCCGAACATCCACAGCGTGAGATTGAACGCACCGGCCGCCAGCAGCAATGCGCCGCGGCCGAGCACTTTCAGGATCGCGCGGGTCTGGCTGCCCTTGGACTCCGCCAGCCGTGCGGCGCGAGCGACATCTTTCGGGCCTTCGGCAATTTGCAGCGTATCGAGCGCGCCACGCATGCCGGCTTTCTCGCCGACGCGTCCGACGTCCTTGGCGAGACGGACCAGCGCGCCGGCCTGCTCGACGTGAAACGCCGCCTTGATCGCGCTTACGGTCTGGCCGGGCCGCATCACCGACCCGGTTTCGACCGCATTTTGCAGCATCGGCGTGTCAACGATATTGCGGGCTGAGCGGCCCGCCCATTCGGTCAGCCCCTCGCCCAGCCGCCCGACCTTGCGGGCATCCTTGACCAGCGTGAGACCGGCGCGCACCGGCGCCACGCCGCCGATCGAGACGTAGGTCGCCGCCGTGACTGCGAGGCCCGCCGCGGCGAGCCCCAGCACCAGCCGATCGGTTTCCTCGCCCATCGCAAGGTGCTTGCCTTCGCGCACCACATCCCTGATGTCGCCGAACACGAACAAATCGCCCGCCACCGTGCCCGACATGCTGGCGACATCGTCGGCGTTTCCGGTCACAAGCCCGCTGGCGAAACGCTTTGCAAAATGCGACGACGAATTCGCCTCGGCAACCGCGTCACCCACCCGCCGCGACAGTTCGTCGGGAAGGGAAATGTTTTTCTCCCCGGCCAGATCGACAAAACTGTTGGCAAGATCCGTGTCGTTGGCAGCCAGCGCGGCCTCGATATTCTGCTCGATCACGGCGCGGTTGTTTCGCAGCGCAGAATTGAGCTGAAGGTCGGAAAGCTCAGCCGGATCGTTCTGCGCCGCCAGAATAGCGCCGGCATCGCGCGCGTGCGGCCATAGCGCAGCGCAGGCAACCGCGCTGAGCGCCATGCCCGCTACCGCCAAACCTAGCCGCAATCGCTTCATCCCGGGAATCCGACGCTTTTCGCTACATCCCTAAAATCCGACGCTTTCGCGTCCTGCCAAGATGGTGTGCCTCTTTTAAGACACAACGGCCCCGACGAAAGAAGGGCTTCTCTGGGACGACAAGATTGTGTCGAATTTGCATGAGCCAATGGGCGGCCGAGGCTCTAGGAATTGACTGCACCCGCCAGTATGGTGCGCGGCATTTCAACATTGCCGCGGTCCTGTCGATTCCGCCCGCCCCATTGCGACCCAAGGTGAACACCATGTCCGACCACGTCGTTCCGCACTTTCACAATGATGCCGGCGTTTCGGTCATCGAAATCGGTTCGCAGGAGTTCATGTGCGTGGGCGCCAACCCGCCTTTCGATCACCCGCATGTTTTCCTCGATCTTGGCAACGACAACGAGATCATCTGCCCCTATTGTTCCACCCTGTATCGCTATGCCGCCGACCTCGCCGCCGGTGAAGCCCGGCCGCCCGAATGCGTGCTGAAAGACAAGGTCGCCTGATCGATCGGTGGCCGCCTCGCGCACGATCTTCGTGGCCGGCGCCGGGATCGGAGGACTGACGGCGTCGCTGGCGCTCGCGGGCCAGGGCTTTCGCGTCGTGGTGCTTGAAAAAGCCGAGCGGCTGGAGGAAGCCGGCGCCGGCCTGCAGCTTTCACCCAATGCCAGCCGCGTGCTGATCGGCCTCGGGCTGCAGCCCCGGCTCACGCCGCGGGCTGTCATCCCGGACGCCATCAGCATCATGAGCGCGCGAAGCGGCGGTGAAATTGCCCGCTTGCCGCTCGGCGAAGCTGCCACATCGCGCGCCGGCGCGCCCTATTGGGTGGTGCACCGCGCCGACCTGCAGGCGGCGCTGGTGGCCGAGGTCAACGACAACCCCGATATCGAGCTGCGGCTCGGCTGCCAGTTCGAAGACGTCGTCGGCCACGCCAAGGGGCTGACCGTGGTCCAGCGCCGCGGCACCACGCGCCAGCAGGAGGTGGCGCTGGGGCTGGTCGGCGCCGACGGAATCTGGTCCACGGTCCGGCACCATTTGTTTCCCGGAGTGCAGCCGCAATTCTCCGGGCTGATTGCCTGGCGCGGAACGCTCGAAGCCACGCAATTGCCGCGCGAATTTACCTCGCGCAGGGTCCAGCTCTGGATGGGACCGAATGCGCATCTGGTCGCCTATCCGATCTCCGGCGCGCGCCAGATCAACGTCGTCGTGGTAGTGCCGGGAACCTGGAACAGGCCGGGCTGGAGCGCACCCGGTGACGTCTCCGAGATCAAGAACGCCTTCGCATCATCGCCGTGGCCGGCTCCTGCGCGAATGATGATCGGCGCCGTCGATGAGTGGCGGAAATGGGCGTTGTTCACGGTTCCCGACAGCGGCCAATGGACTGAAGGTGCGACCGCGTTGCTGGGGGATGCCGCGCACGCCATGCTGCCGTTTGCCGCGCAGGGCGCGGGAATGGCCATCGAGGACGCGGCGGTGCTCGCTAAATGCCTCGGCGAATCCCAAAACGAAGGCGGACCGACCATGTCGGCCGCGATGCAACGCTACACGCGCCTGCGCCGCTCACGCGTGGCGCGGGTCCAGCGCTCCGCGCGGGATGCGGGACGGACCTATCACCTTACCGGCCCCGCGGCCTACGCCCGCGACCTCGTGATCAGGGCGTTGGGCGCCAAACGCCTGCTGGCGCGACAGGACTGGATTTACGGCTGGCGGGTGTGACCGATACCTTGATGCTGCCGCCGCGAGCCTGCTGACGACCAACGCGTCACGGTCAATTAAGCCCGCTACCGGAATGCTGGTGTTGATGCTTTTGTTTGGCATCCGCCGGCGGCGCAGGTGGCGTGGGCGCAGCCGCGGCCGGCGGAGTGTCCTGGCATTTGTCGCGCCGCCAGGCTTCGTCGGCAAGCTTGGCCTGGGCGCGCGCCGTGATGAGGTCGTTGCGATACGCAAACTCCGCCACCACCGAGCCACCTGCACCGGTGTCGGCCTTCGCCATCAGGCCCTGCAATTCCGCGGCGCGGACAGTGAGGTTTTTGCGCTCGGTCTCCAGTTGCTTGCAGTTATACAAATCGTATTTGGCGGGATCGACGAAGGCGCCGGAGGCAACGCCGTCTCCCAAGCCTGCACAGCCGGCGAGCCCGATGCCGCAAACGAACAGCGCCATCGCAGCGGCGGCGCGCAACCGTGGCCGCAAGGAACAAACAAGAGCGATCATGCGGCCTTCATAAACGGACAACATTGAGGTTGCGTAAAGCAGCCGCAGATGTCCGCATTGAGGCTTTGCTCGGGCGCGTCCGCCAAAAAAATATCGAGTTAACGTATGATCTTATCGCCAAATCGCTCACACTATGATGGATCATGCTAAGGAAAGGGTGCGTTTTCTTCAGCCCAAGCTCATTCCACTTGGCCAGAAAACACGCTAAGCCTCTGATCTGGCGACCAAAGCGGACGTGGCGGAACTGGTAGACGCAAGGGACTTAAAATCCCTCGATGGCAACGTCGTGTGGGTTCGAGTCCCACCGCCCGCACCACTCCCGACAAGCGCAGCGAGGTCGGAATGCCCGACGAGAACGATGATCTTTTCGGCGAGGACGGGGATGAAGCGGTTGATGACTTCAACCGCCTCACGGATCTCCTGTTCCAACGCGTTTCGGAGTTCGCCGACGAGGAGGGAGTTGCCGACGACATCCTTCCGTTGCTGCTGCTGCGACTTTCAGCGACCATGCGGATGATGGCGTACGCGGTGTCGGTGGCCAAACCGTCCGGCGGCGGATTGAAGCTCGACCTCGATCGCTTTCGCCGCGACGCCGACGAACTCATTCGCGAGATGAAAAAGGACGCCGATCGCTTCGTCGCGCAGGTCAGGGAGTCGATGGCGGCGGACGAACTGGGCGAGGATGAGAGCTGAACCAGCAGGCCCTGGTGCCCGCGACGCAGCGCACGCCGCGCGAGCAGCTGATTGATTTTCCGATTTCACGGCACTGCCGTCTGTCCGCTGTAATGCTTAGCCTCACTCCGACTTGTCGACATTCCAGAACAACGGGGTGGCCGGGCCGTCGAGCACACCGGTCAGCGATTTCCGCCACGCGCTCGGCGCGAAATATTGCCCGAGCGGGATGTAGATCACCTGGTCATAGACTTCCTTCTGGATGTCGGCGGCGATCTTCTTCTGCTCCTCGGGCGAGGAGGAACGCGCGAAGGCATCGCGCATCGCTTCCATCCTGGCGTCTTCCGGCCAGCCGAACCAGCCGCCAACCTTGCCTCTGCCGCTGATCGAGACATTGACAACCGGGTTCACCACGTCGGCGCCGACCCAGTTGGTGAAGAACATGTTCCAGCCGCCCTCCTTCGGCGGCTTCTGGCTGGCGCGGCGCTGCACCACGGTCTGCCAGTCGGTGGCCTGCACATCGACCTTGAAGCCGGCTTCGCGCAACAACTGCGCCGCGACGATCGGCTGCGGCTTCAGCGCGCCGACATCGCCGGGCGCCATCAGCACGATGGGGGTGCCGTCATAGCCGGATTCGGCGAGCAGCTTTTTCGCCTCCGCCATGCCGTTGCCCTTGACCAGCGATTCCGAGCCGACATCGGTCGCAAGCGGCGTGCCGCAGACAAAAACCGCCCCACAGATCCTGTAATATTCGGGGTTGCCGACCAGCGCATCCAGAACGTCCTTCTGATTCATCGCCAGCAAGGCCGCGCGCCGAACCTTTACGTTGTCGAACGGCGGATACAGGAAGTTCATGCGTCCGAGCGTCTGGTAGCCGAGCTTGTTCAGGGTTTCGATCGTCAGCTCCGGGTTGGCTGACAGCACCGGGAGAATGTCGAACGTCGGCGCTTCCAGGAAATCGATGTCGCCGGATTGCAGCGCGTTCACCGCGGTCTGGGCGTCGGCCATCGTGATCCATTCGACGCGGTCGACCTTCACCACCTTAGCCCCGGAGGTCCAGCTCGGCGGCTCCTTGCGCGGCACATAATCGGTGTTCTTCTCATAGACCACCTTCACGCCGGGCTGGAATTCCGCCTTCACGAATTTGAAGGGACCGGAGCCGATCTGTTCCGGTATAGGCGTGCCAGGCGGCGTCTCCGCCAATCGCTTCGGCATCATGAACGGCACCAGCGACGACGGTTTTCCGATCAACTCCAGCACCAGGCCGTAGGGCTCCTTCAGTTTGAGCGTGATGGTTTTCGCATCGGTGGCCTCAAGGCTCGCGGTGAAATCCATCAGCTTCTGGCCCATGCCATCGGCCTTGCCCCAGCGCTTCAGCGACGCCACGCAATCTTCCGCCGTGACCGGCGTACCGTCATGCCATTTCAGGCCGTCGCGCAGCGTAAAGGTGTAGGTGAGCTTGTCGTCGGAGACCTTCCAATCCGCCATCTGCGGCTGGATCTTGAAACTGGAGTCGGTCGCCAGCAGCGTGTCATAGACCATATAGCCGTGGTCGCGCGTGATGTAGGCCGTCGTCATGCCCGGATCGATCACGCGTAAATCGGAATGCATCACCGCGGTGATCGTCTTGCCCGCGGCCAGCGACGGCTGCGGCAGCATTGCCGCGAGAGCCACGGCCGCCGCTATCGCGGAACGCTTCCAGTGCGAGATCGGGGACATCGGTGCTCTCCTGACGTGAAACTGATCAAAGGCCGGTGATTCCTTACGCATGCGGTCCGTTATTTAGGCGGACTAACACGCTGTAAATCCTCGACATTTGAGACTTGAATTTGAGACTTGCACCAAGCACGTTGCGCGTCAATCCGGTTTTGCTTCATTGCAGCATGGCGAACAGGCCTGATGACGCGCGCAGGTTTGACTTTACAAAATCGTCGCCGATGCATCCCCTGAGCGTCCGCAGCCACACCTTCGCATCGCCGAACGATCCTGTCCGAAGACCATGAGAGAAGTGCAATGAACCTTGCCAACCTTCCGTTCGATTCCGAGGCCATGCTGCAGGGCCTGCGCGCCTGGGTGGAATGCGAGAGCCCGACCTGGGACGTTGGTGCCGTGAACCGCATGCTCGATCTTGCCGCGCGCGAAATGGCTGTGATGGGCGCGTCGATCGAACGCATCGCCGGCCGGCAAGGGTTCGGCGGCTGCGTCCGCGCGCGCTTTCCGCACCCCAAGCAAGGCGAGCCGGGAATCCTGATCGCGGGCCACCTCGATACCGTTCACCCCGTAGGCACTCTGGAAAAACTGGCGTGGCGCCGCGAAGGCAACAAATGTTTCGGCCCCGGCATCTTCGACATGAAGGGCGGCAACTACCTGACGCTGGAAGCGATCCGGCAATTGGCGCGCGCCTCGATCGCGACGCCGCTGCCGATCACGGTGCTGTTCACGCCGGACGAGGAAGTCGGAACCCCCTCCACCCGCGACATCATCGAGGCGGAGGCCGCGCGCAACAAATACGTTCTGGTGCCGGAGCCGGGCCGGCCCGACAATGGCGTCGTCACCGGACGCTATGCGATCGCGCGGTTCAACCTCGAAGCCACGGGCAAACCGAGCCATGCCGGCGCCACACTGTCCGCGGGCCGCTCGGCCATTCGCGAGATGGCGCGCCAGATCATCGCCATCGATGGCATGACGTCGGCGGACTGCACCTTCAGCGTCGGCATCGTGCATGGCGGCCAATGGGTCAATTGTGTCGCCACCACCTGTTCGGGCGAAGCGCTGAGCATGGCGAAGCGCCAGGCCGATCTCGATCGCGGCGTCGAGCGAATGCTGGCGCTTTCCGGAACCGCCAACGATGTGACGTTCAAGGTGACGCGCGGCGTGACCCGGCCGGTATGGGAGCCGGATGCAGGAACCATGGCGCTGTACGAAAAGGCGCGCGCCGTGGCGAAGGCGATGGGCGCAGAACTTCCGCACGGCAGCGCCGGCGGCGGCTCCGACGGCAATTTTACCGGCGCCATGGGAATCCCGACGCTGGACGGGCTCGGCGTACGGGGTGCGGACGCGCATACGCTCAACGAACACATCGAAATCAACAGCCTTGCCGAGCGCGGCCGCCTGATGGCCGGATTGCTGGCGACGCTGGAGTGAGGCTGGCTTTGTCGCGCCGTCGATGGCACAGGACTTGCTGACCATTGCCCACGGGCGAAACAAGATCCGTGATAACCTGCACCCCGGTTGGTGCATTATGATGGGATAACAATGTTCGGTTATCTGATCCGTCGCATCCTCGCCACCATTCCGGTGATGGCCGTGGTGGCGCTGTTCGTGTTTCTGCTGCTGCGGCTGACCCCCGGCGACCCCGCCGCCATCCTGGCCGGCGACAACGCGACGCCCGAGCAGCTCGAGCGTATCCGCATCTCGCTCGGATTGAACGAACCGCTTTACGCCCAGTTCTTCAGCTGGGTCGGCAAGCTGCTGCATGGCGATCTCGGCGTGTCGCTGATTTCGAACGTGCCGGTGCTGCAAATGATCAGCCAGCGTGTCGAGCCGTCGATCAGCGTCGCGGTGTCGACCATCATTCTCTCGATCATTGTCGCGGTGCCGCTTGGCGTGATCGCGGCGTGGAAACACGGCACCTGGATCGACCGCTTCGTGATGGGACTGTCGGTGTTCGGCTTCTCGGTCCCGGTATTCGTGATCGGCTATGTGCTGATCCAGATTTTCGCGATCGACTTGCACTGGCTGCCGGTGCAGGGCTTTCGCAGCCTTACCAAGGGATTCGGGCCGTTTCTCGAGCGTATCATCCTGCCGACTTGCGCGCTGTCGTTCATCTATGTCGCGCTGATCGCCCGCATGACCCGGGCTGCGATGCTGGATGTGCTCGGTGAAGACTATGTGCGCACGGCGCGCGCCAAGGGCATCAGCGAAAGCGGCGTGCTGCTGCGCCACGCGCTGCGCAATGCCGCCGTACCCGTCGTCACCGTGATCGGCAGCGGCTTTGCGCTGTTGATTTCGGGCGTCGTCGTTACCGAGAGCGTGTTCAACCTGCCGGGCATCGGACGCCTCACCGTCGATGCGGTGCTGGCGCGCGACTATCCGGTGATCCAGGCCATGATCCTGCTGACATCGCTGATCTATGTCGCGGTCAATCTCCTGATCGACGTCGCCTACACCGTGCTCGATCCCAGAATCCGTTACTGAGGCAGGAACCCGATGGCGATCGAAACCCTGCCCGAACCGTCAATCCCGATCACCACGCCGTTCCGGTCGGGGCTCGGATTCCTCACCGCGACCCCGATCATCGCCGCCGCCACGATCTGCCTTGGGCTGGTGATCGCATCGGCCGTGCTCGCGCCCTGGCTTTCCCCGCACGATCCGCTGCTGCTCGCGCCGGCGCAACGCTTACGGCCCGCCAGCGCGCAGTTCCTGCTCGGCACCGACGCTTACGGCCGCGATGTGCTGTCGCGGATACTCTACGGCGGACGGATCTCGCTTCTGATCGGCCTCGGCGCCGCCGTCTTCAGCATCGGCATCGGACTGGTGATCGGCCTCGTCTCCGGCTTCTTCAAATGGATCGATGCCGTCATGATGCGAACGATGGACGGGCTGATGGCGATCCCGAGCATCCTGCTCGCCATCGCCGTGGTCTCGCTGTCGGGCGCGAGTGTGATGACCGTTCTGATCGCCATCACCATTCCGGAAATTCCGCGCGTGGCACGGCTGGTGCGTTCGGTGGTGCTCTCCGCGCGTGAGGAGCCGTATGTGGAAGCGGCAATTTCCGTCGGCTCCAGCCTGCCGAAGATCATGTGGCGGCATTTGATGCCGAACACGATCGCCCCGTTGATCGTGCAAGGCACCTACGTTTGCGCCTCCGCCATTCTCACCGAAGCCATCCTGTCGTTCCTCGGCACCGGCATCAACCCGGAGACCCCGACCTGGGGCAATATCATGGCCGAGGGCCGCGCCTTCTTCCAGATCAAGCCGTCGCTGATCTTCTGGCCGGGTCTGGTGCTGTCGATCGCGATTCTGAGCGTCAATCTGATCGGCGACGCCGCCCGCGACGCGCTCGATCCCCGCCTGAAGCAGCGGGAGGGCGGCAAGTGAGCGCGACGCCCAATTCAAACCCTTTGGTTCTCGATATCGACAACCTCACGGTCGGTCTCGGCAAGGATCCGCAGAGCACGCGGATCATCGACGGCGTCTCGCTGCAGGTGCGCGAAGGCGAAACCCTGTGTCTGGTCGGCGAAAGCGGATCGGGCAAATCAGTCACGTCGCTGACGGTGATGGGACTGCTGCAAAAGGGTTCGCTGGCGCCGCTCGGCGGCAGCATCAAGTTGGTCGGCGAGGAACTTCTTGGCGCCAGCGACCGGCGGCTGCGGCAGTTGCGCGCCACCACCATGGCGATGATCTTTCAGGAACCGATGACCGCGCTCAATCCGGTGGTGCCGGTCGGCGGCCAGATCGACGAAGTGCTGCGCGTCCATACCGGTCTCGATGCGCGGGCGCGGCGCAAGCGGATTCTCGGCATGATGGAGCAGGTGCGGCTGCCCGACGTCGAACGCATTTTCGCCTCCTACCCGCATCGCCTCTCGGGCGGCCAGCGCCAGCGCATCATGATCGCAATGGCGCTGGTGCTTGAGCCGAAACTGCTGATCGCCGACGAGCCGACCACAGCCCTCGACGTCACCACACAGAAGCAAATCCTCACCCTGATCCGCGACCTGCAACGTGATCATGGCACCGCCGTGCTTTTCATCACCCACGACATGGGCGTGGTTGCCGAAATCGCCGATCGCGTCGCGGTGATGCGGCACGGCCGGCTGGTCGAGACCGGAACGCTGGACGCAATCCTGCGCACTCCGACGATGGAATATACCCGCAACCTGCTCTCGGCGGTGCCAAGCCTGATACCGCGGGCGCCGCGCCCGGCGTCGTCAGAGCCGGTGGTTCTGGAAGCCAACGAACTCGGCAAGGTCTATCGCGAACGCTCCTTCTTCGGCGGCGTGCGCGAAGTGGCGGCGGCCCAGGACGTCACGCTGACCTTGCGCAAGGGCCGTACGCTCGGCATCGTCGGCGAAAGCGGGTCGGGCAAATCGACGGTGGCGCGCTGCATCGTCCGCCTGATCGATCCGACCTCCGGCGGCATTCGGCTGGCGGGTCACGAAATCTCGGAACTGTCGCGCCGGCTGCTGCAGCCGCACCGCAAGCGCATCCAGATCATTTTCCAGGATCCTTATCGGTCGCTCAATCCGCGCATCACCATCGGCGAGACCATCGCCGAAGGGCCTGTCAATTTCGGCATGCCGCATGCCGACGCGCTGGAGAAAGCGCGCGAGCTGCTCGAACTGGTCGACCTGCCGGTCGATGCCATCTCGCGCTATCCCCATCAATTCTCCGGCGGCCAGCGCCAGCGCATCGCCATTGCCCGCGCGCTGGCGCTCGATCCCGATGTGCTGGTGGCGGACGAAGCGGTCTCGGCGCTGGACGTTTCGGTGCAGGCGCAGGTGCTGGAACTGCTCGACGAGATCCAGACCCGGCTCGGCATCGCGCTGTTGTTCATCACCCACGATCTGCGCGTGGCGGCGCAAATCTGCGACGACGTCGCGGTGATGCAGCACGGCCGCATCGTCGAACAGGGCCCGGCGGCGCGAGTCCTGACAAATCCGCAAGTAGCCTATACCCGGGCGCTGCTTGACGCCGCCCCCGGACGGGAGTGGGATTTTGCCAACTTCCGGCCGGTTGCGGTGGCTGCTGCGGCGACGTAAATCCGTCGTCATCGCGAGCCAACGCGTCGCGCGGTTGCGCGTCCGGTGAGAAGTTCCGCGAAACAATCCAAACAACTTGCGGGCATGCAAAACTGGATTGCTTCGTCGCTTGCGCTCCTCGCAATGACGAGTCTAACGTTAAATCCATCCTTGCCTGAGATCGATATATGACCCGTATCGCCGTTGGCGGCTTTTTGCACGAGACCAACACCTTCGCGCCGACGAAGGCGAGCTATGACGACTTCGTGCATGGCGGCGGCTGGCCGGCGATGGCACAGGGTCGGGACGTGCTCAAGGTCATGCGCAATATCAACGTCGGACTGGCAGGCTTTGTCGAGCAGGCGGAAGCCAATGGTTGGGAGCTGGTGCCGACGATCTCCTGCGCCGCCAGTCCTTCCGCGCATGTCACCAGGGATGCATTCGAGCGCGTCGCCAAAGTGATGATCGACGGCATCAGCGCGGCAGGGCAACTGGATGCCGTCTATCTCGATCTGCATGGCGCCATGGTGTCAGAGCATCTCGATGACGGCGAAGGCGAAATTCTCGCCCGTGTCCGCCGGGTGATCGGCAACGACCTGCCCTTGGTGGTGAGCCTCGACCTGCATGCCAATGTGACGCCGCGGATGGTCGAACATGCCGACGCGCTGATCGCCTATCGCACCTACCCCCATGTCGACATGGCCGACACCGGTCGCGCCGCCGCCCGTTATCTCGCCATGTTGTTGCGTACCAAGCAGCGCCTGGCGAAAGCGTTCCGCCAACTGCCGTTCCTGATTCCGATCAGCTGGCAATGCACCAGCGACCAGCCCTGCAAGAGCATCTATCAGAGGCTTGCGGCATTGGAGAGCGACGCGGTGCCGACGCTGTCTTTCGCGCCGGGCTTTCCGGCCGCGGATTTTGGCGACTGCGGACCGAGCGTGTTCGCCTATGGCCGGACGCAAGCCGATGCCGATGCCGCCGCGGACGAAATGGCAAAACTCATCGTCAGTCACGAGAGCGATTTTGACGGCCGCATCTTCACGCCCGACGAGGGCGTGCGTTACGCCATGGAACTGGCGAGGCGCGCGCGCAAGCCGATTGTCATCGCCGACACCCAGGACAATCCGGGCGCCGGCGGCGATTCCGACACCACCGGCATGCTGCGTGCGCTGGTCCGCAACAACGCCACCCGCGCCGCCATCGGCGTGATCTGTGATCCCCGGTCGGCAAAGGCCGCGCACGCCGCTGGCGTCGGCGCCACCGTCACACTCGCGCTCGGCGGCAGATCGGGCATTCCGGGTGACGCGCCGTACAAGGAGAGTTTCATCGTCGAGAATCTGTCCGACGGACAGTTCGTCGCCACCGGTCCCTATTATGGCGGCCGCGACATGGACATGGGCCCGTCGGCAGCTTTGCGGATCGGCGATGTCAGGGTGGTGGTAAGCTCGCACCGGGCGCAGCTCGCGGATCAGTCGATGTATCGCTATGTCGGCATCGAACCATCGGACCAATCAATTCTGGTCAACAAAAGCTCGGTGCATTTCCGCGCCGATTTCGAACCGATCGCGGAGAAGCTGATCATCTGCGCCGCACCCGGCGCGATGCCGGCCGATACGGCTTCATTGCCATGGACGCGGCTGCGTCCGGGCATTCGGATCAAGCCGAACGGTCCCGCCTTCATTCCCGAAACCAAATCACGTTCCACGTCTTCTGCAACCGGATAACAGACATGCCCAATATCGACCGCATCGAAGGCTTTGCCGACGAACTCACCGCGATCCGCAGGGATCTGCACGCCCATCCCGAAATCGGCTTCGAGGAAGTCCGCACCTCCGGCATCGTCGCCGACAAACTGACGCAATGGGGCATCGAAGTGCATCGCGGATTGGGCGGCACCGGCGTGGTCGGCGTGCTGAAGGGCACGGGCGGCGGCGCCAGGCGCATCGGCCTGCGCGCCGACATGGATGCGCTGCCGATGGAAGAGAATACCAACCTGAAATGGCGCTCGACCATTCCCGGCCGCTTCCATGGCTGCGGCCACGACGGCCATACCACCATGCTGCTCGGCACCGCGCGCTACCTCGCCGAGACCCGTAATTTCGACGGTACCGTGCATTTCATCTTCCAGCCGGCGGAAGAAGGTCTCGGCGGCGCCCGCGCCATGATCAAGGACGGCTTGTTCGAAAAATTTCCCTGCGACGAGATCTATGGACTGCATAATGCGCCCGATCTCAATCACGGCGAACTCGCGATCCTTCCGGGGCCGGCGATGGCCGGCGCCGACTTCTTCGATATCACCATCAACGGCTATGGCGCGCATGGCGCCATGCCCGAGCGCTCAAAGGATCCGGTCGTGATCGCGATGACGGTCGGACAGGCGTTGCAGACCATCGTCAGCCGCAACGTCGATCCCCTGCAATCGGCGGTGCTGTCGATCACCCAGATCCATGCCGGGTCTGCCTACAACGTGATCCCCGGCGAGGCGAAACTCTGCGGCACCGTCCGCGCCTTCTCCGACGAGGTGCGCGCGCTGATCCGGACGCGGATGCGCACGATCTGCGCCGGCATTGCCAGTGCGTTCCAGGTCGAGATCACGGTCGACATCCGCAACATCTTCAGCGTGCTGGTGAACCAGGAGGAGCAGTCCAAAGTGGTCGCCGACGTGGCGCGCACGGTGGTCGATCCCGCCAAGGTCATTACGAGGTCGCACCCGAAGATGGGCAGTGAGGATTTCGCCGACATGCTGCATGCGGTGCCTGGCGCCTATTTCTGGGTCGGCCACGACGGCTCGGTGCCGTTGCATAACCCCGGCTACGTCCTCGACGACAAGATCCTGCCGATCGGCGCTAGTATGTTCGCGCGCATCATCGAAACCCGTTTGCCGGTTGCCGCCCATGCATAAATCGACATCGGAAGAAACAGCATCGAACGAAAGTGTCACCTCGCTGCACGATCTCAGCGCCGTCGACCTGATCGCGGGCTTTCGGGCCAAGCAATTCTCGCCGTCGGAAGTGCTGGAGGATGTGCTGGCGCATATCGCGGTGTGGGAACCGCACATCAAGGCGCTGTATGCCTTCGATCCGGAAGGCGCGCGCGCCACTGCCAAGGCATCGACCGAACGCTGGCAGCAAGGCCGGTGCATGGGCGTGCTCGACGGCGTGCCCGTGACGCTCAAGGACAACATCGCCACCAAGGGCGTGCCGGTGCCGCTGGGTGCTGCCACCAGTCAATTGACGCCGGCTGCGGTGGATGCGCCGCCGGCCGCGCGGTTGCGCGAGGCGGGTGCGGTGATTTTCTCCAAGACCACCATGCCGGATTACGGCATGCTGTCGTCGGGTCTGTCGAGCTTTCATCCCCTCACCCGCAATCCCTGGGATCTCACCAAGAATCCCGGCGGCTCCAGTTCCGGTGCGGGCGCCGCAGGTGCCGCCGGCTATGGCCCGCTGCATCTAGGAACTGATATCGGCGGCTCGCTGCGGCTGCCGGCCTGCTGGTGCGGCCTGGTCGCGTTGAAGCCGAGCCTGGGGCGAATTCCGATCGATCCGCCTTATGTTGGCCGCGTCGCCGGACCGATGACCCGTAACGTCGATGACGCAGCCTTGATGATGAGCGTGCTGTCAAAGCCGGACCGCCGCGACGGCATGAGTCTGCCCTCCAACGACATCCACTGGAAGACCCACGATAAACCCTTACGCAAACTGCGCGTCGGCCTGATGCTTGACCTTGGCGTCGGCCAGTCGCTGGAGCAGCCGGTGCGCGACGTGGCGGTAAAAGCCGCGCGCGCGTTCGAGGCGGCCGGCGCCGTCGTCACCGAAGTGGCCGGGGTGCTGACCCGGGAAATGCTCGACGGCCTCGACAATTTCTGGCGCGCGCGGATGTGGGACGATCTTTCCAAACTCAGCGCCAGCGAGCGCGCCAAGGCGCTGCCCTATATCATCAGATGGGCGGAAGCCGGCGCCAGACTGTCGGGCGTCGACGTGATCCGGGGCTTCAACGCCACCATGGCGATCCGCGCCGCGGCGGCCAAGCTGTTCGCCGATCTCGACTACGTGATTTCGCCGGTGTCGCCGGTGGTGAATTTTCCCGCCGAGTTCGCCTCCCCGATCAACGACCCCGACCGGCCGTTCGAGCACATCTGCTACACCGTGCCCTGGAACATGTCGGAGAATCCGGCGGTCTCGATCAACGGTGGTTATGATGCACGCGGATTTCCGATCGGCGTGCAGATTATCGGCCGCAGGTTCGACGATCTCGGAGTGCTCGGCATGGCGAAAGCGTTCGAGACGATGCGCGGCCCGCAAAAACCCTGGCCGAAGCCACCGAAATAGTTTCATATCGTCATTCCGGGGCGTTGCGAAGCGACGAACCCGGAATCTCGAGATTCCGGGTCCACGCAAAGGTGCGTGTCCCGGAATGACGGTCTGAATTTCAAGAACAACAACACCACAGAGGAACCCCCCGATGGCGTATGAGACGATCAAATATGAGGTCGCCGAGCAGATCCTGACCATCACCCTGAACCGGCCCGACAAGCTCAACGCCTTCAACGCCGCGATGCAGAAGGAATTGATCGACGCCTTCGACCAGGCTGACAAGGACGACAACATCCGCGCCATCATCGTCACCGGCGCCGGGCGCGGGTTCTGCGCCGGCGCCGATCTTTCCTCCGGCGCCGACACCTTCGACCGCGACGCCCGGCGCGGGCCGGTGAAGCGGCTCGCCAACGGCAGCGTCGACTACAGCGACCCCAATGTGCGCGACGGCGGCGGACAGGTGACGCTGCGCATCTTCAAATGCTTAAAGCCGGTGATCGCGGCGGTGAACGGCCCGGCGGTCGGCATCGGCGTCACCATGCAGCTTGCGATGGATATCCGCATCGCCTCGGAAGATGCGCGCTTCGGTTTCGTATTCTCCCAGCGCGGCATCGTGCCGGAAGCCGCATCGAGCTGGTTTCTGCCGCGCATTGTCGGCATCGCGCAGGCGCTGGAGTGGTGCTACACCGGCCGGGTATTTCCGGCGCAGGAAGCGCTGGCCGGCCGCCTCGTCAGCAAGGTGGTACCCGCCGACGAATTGCTGCCGACCGCGCGCGCACTGGCCCGCGAAATCGCCGCCAAGACCGCGCCGGTGTCGGTGGCGCTGATCCGGCAGATGATGTGGCGGATGTCGGCGGCCGACGATCCGATGGAAGCCCACAAGGTCGACAGCCGCGGCATCTATGCGCGCGGCCGCTCGGATGACGTCAAGGAAGGCGTGGTCTCGTTCCTGGAAAAGCGTCCCGCCGTATTCAAGGACAAGGTGTCATCGGACATGCCGGATTACTTCCCGTGGTGGGAAGAGCGGGAGTATGAGTGAGGTTCGGCTCGCCGCAGCTGCATCCCGGCCTTGCGCGGACACTGACGGCTCTCTCGCATTCTTGCGTGGATGGCCGAGAGATGCCCGGCCATGACGAGAGAGCACGACTGGCATCGCCTCTCACCGCATCATCAGCGCCACCCGGCCGATCGCCTTGCGATCGATCAAAAGCCGCATCGCCTGCGCGCAATTCTCGAGCGGCAGCCGGTGCGAGATGTTCGGCCTGATGCGTCCGGCCTCCGCCCATTCTGCGAGTGCCTTCAAACGCACCTCGCCGAGCGCGGGGTTTCTCCGCACCGCCTCGCCGGCGCGAACGCCGAGCACGCTGGCGCCCTTGATCAGCAGGAGATTGGTGCGGGCAAGGCCGATGCCGCCAGTGAAACCGACCACGAGGAGGCGCGCACCCCAGGCAATGCAGCGCACGCTGTCCTCGAAGATCTCGCCTCCAACCGGATCGAACACCACATCTGCGCCGCGCCCGTCGGTGATGCGCTTGACGGCATCGCGAAACGGCTCGCTGCTGTAGAGCACCAGATGATCGGCGCCCCGCGCCTTTGCTACGGCAAGCTTTTCCTCCGACGAGGCCGCCGCAATCACAGTCGCCCCGAGCATCTTGCCCATCTCCACCGCGGCAAGACCAACGCCGCCGCCTGAGCCATGCACCAGCAGCACCTCGCCGGGCCGAAGCTGGCCGCGATCGATCAGCGCGTAATAGGCTGTGCCGTGGGCGGCGAGAAATGTCGCGCCCTCGGCGTAGTCGAAGCTCGACGGCAGCGGCATCAGTTGCGACGGCGCAACCACGGCCTCGTCGGCATAAGCGCCGTGCCTCAACTTGAGGATGACCTTGTCGCCAACAGCAAAGCCCCGTGCCGCGCCGTCGACCTCGATCACGTCGCCCGCGGCTTCCACCCCCGGCGTGAACGGCAATGGCGGCTTGAGCTGATACTGGCCCGCCGCCATCAAGATGTCGGGAAAATTGATCCCGGCGGCATGAATGGCGACGCGCACCTGGCCTTGCGCCAGCGGCGCGGCTTCAAAGGTTTCGAGACGCAAACTCTCGGGCGGCCCGAGTTCGCGGCAGATGATGGCCTTCGGCATCAGGCCGCGCTCGGCGCTGCGTTGGTCTTGCGGCGTTGCAGCGCCTCGCGGATCAGCACCATCCGGTCGTTGCCGAAATACATGTCGGTCTTGTCGACGAAGATGGTCGGCGAACCAAATCCGCCCCGCGCCATTACTTCATCAGTATTGGCCTTGAGCTGATCCTTGATCGCCTGCTGGCCGATGCCAGCGAAGAATTTCTGCGCATCGACGCCAACGCTCTTGCAGATATCGGTCAGCACCGCATCCTGCGAAATGTCCTTGTCGCCGCCCCAATAGGCCTCGAATACCGCGCGCGCGAACGGCACCATCGCCTTGTCCAGCCAGATGCAGCCACGCATCGCCTTGACGCTGTTCACCGGAAACACCGTCGGCGGCATCTTGATCGCCAGTCCCGCCGAGCGCGCCCAATCCGCCAGATCCTTCTTCATGTAACGCGCCTTCAGCGGCACCGGCGTCTCGCGGGAAGCATAGACGCTCGGATTGACCGTGTTGAAGATGCCGCCGACCAGGATCGGCCGCCACGAAATCTCGACGCCGAACTCCTTCGCCAGCGGCTGGATGTTGTGGAAGGCAAGATAGGTCCAGGGGCTGGAGCAGTCGAAGAAGAATTCGATCATGGTGCGTTTCCCTTGTTTGTTTTGCTCTTTGCGATGGATGCGATTGCCCAATTTATTCTCGTCATTCCCCGCGCAAGCGCATGGCGCTTGTCGCTGAGGATGCGCCACTTGGCGCAGGCCCGGAATCCATAGTCCCCGCGGTGGTTATGGATTCCGGGCTCGCGCTTCGCGCGCCCCGGAATGACGGGCTGTTATTTCCTCCCCGCCAGCTCCTTTGCGTCCTGCCCGAACATGTTCTTTCGCGCCTCGTCGTCGAACGGCTTTTTCTCGAATTTGCCGATCGCAAGCCCCGCCTGCACCTTCGGCCGCGCGCGGATTTCGGCATACCAGCGCTTGACGTTCGGATAATCGTCCAGCGTAAACCCCTGTGCCTTGTGCGTCATGGTCCAGGGAAAGCAGGCGATGTCGGCAATCGAATAGTCGCCGGCGACGTAACTTCCGGTCTTGCCCAGTTGGGTATCGAGCACCCGGTAAAGCCGGGCCGCCTCGTCGCGATAGCGCTCGATGGCATAGGGGATTTTCTCACTTGCATAGAGCGCGAAATGGCCATGCTGGCCGAGCATCGGACCAAGCCCGCTCATCTGCCACATCAGCCATTGCGTGGCATTGGATCGGCCGCGCATGTCCTTGGGCAGAAAGCGGCCGGTCTTGTCGGCGAGATAGATCAGGATAGCGCCGGTTTCGAACACCGAAAACGGCGCGCCGCCATCGGGGGGCGCATGGTCCACAATCGCCGGGATACGATTGTTCGGGCTGATCGCCAAAAAATCCGGCTTGAACTGATCGCCGGCCCGGATGTCGACGGGAAACACGGTGTAGGGAATTCCGAGCTCCTCCAGCATGATCGAGATTTTCCAGCCATTCGGCGTCGGCGCATAGTGAAGGTCGATCATGGGGTAATCCTGAGAGAGGCTCTCGGCAATCCTACCCCCTGCTTTCGGCGCATTCCACCCCGCTCGAACGCCATGTACGCCACGCTCGGGACATGGCAGATAGGACATGGCAGATAGATAGACCATCCAATCAAGAAACCACGAGGGATACGCCGACATGCTGTTTCCAACCACGATCGCCGGCTCGCTGCCGAAACCGGAATGGCTGGCCGAACCCAACACGCTGTGGGCGCCCTGGAAATCCGCAGGCGCCGAACTGGCGCGCGCCAAGCGTGATGCCACCCTGCTGGCGGTGAAGCTGCAGGAAGATGCCGGCATCGACATCGTCACCGAGGGCGAGCAGGCCCGCCAGCATTTCGTTCACGGCTTCCTGGAGAAGATCGAGGGCATCGACTTCGCCCACAAGGTCGAGATGGGAATCCGCAAAGATCGCTACAAGGCGATGGTGCCGCAGGTGGTGGCGCCGTTGCGGCTCAAGGGCCGCGTCCATGCCGACGAGGCCCGCATCGCCCGCACCCATACCACGCACCAGCTGAAATTCACCCTGCCCGGCCCGATGACCATCATCGACACCATCGCCGACAAGTATTACGGCGACCGCGTCAAGATGGCGTTCGCCTTCGCCGAACTGCTCAACGAGGAAGCCAAAGCCTTGCAAGCCGACGGCGTCGACGTCATCCAGTTCGACGAACCCGCCTTCAACGTCTACATGGACGAGGTCTCGGACTGGGGCATCAAGGCGCTGGAACGCGCCGCCGAAGGCCTGACCTGCGCCACCGCGGTGCATATTTGTTACGGCTACGGCATCAAGGCCAATACCGACTGGAAACAGACGCTCGGCAGCGAGTGGCGGCAGTACGAGGATATCTTTCCGGCGATTGCGAAAAGCCCGATCCAGCAGGTCGCGATCGAATGCCGCAACTCGCGGGTGCCGCTCGAATTGCTTGGCCTGCTCAAGGGCAAGATCGTCCAGGCCGGCGTCATCGACGTCGCCAGCGATACCGTCGAGACCGCCGAGGATGTGGTCAAGGTAATCGACGAAGTCTCGAAATTCGTTCCGAACAGCAACATCATAGCGACCACCAATTGCGGCATGGCGCCGATGCATCGCGATATCGCCGAAGCAAAACTGATGGCGCTCGGCGCCGGCGCCAGGCTCGCAAGGCAGCGATTGGGGTGAATCGCAAACAAGAACATGTCGTCATTCCGGGGCGGCGCGAAGCGACGAGCCCGGAATCCATAACCACGACTGGGAGTATGGATTTCCCGATGTGCAATTGCACATCCGAGGCCTGCGCCAAGTGGCGCATCACGGAATGACACCTTTTGAAATTTACGCTTTCACCGCACTCTTGTGCAGCACCGGCCGGTATCCCGCCGACAGCGCCCGCAGCGTCGATGGCGGCGTCAGCAGCATGGCTTCGGTGAGCGCGTTCTGAGACCGGCGATATCCACCCGGCGACCACAGCAACGCAGCGCCTTGCGTGATCAGGTAACTCTCCGTTCCGGCCTGAACCATGGCGCCGTCGGGCAATTGCTGCAGCGGCATCGGCAGCGCGTGCAGCCGCTTCTTTCCGCGTTCGAGCCGTTCACGGTGCAGTACGATATCGATGTCGCGCGCGAGAACGCCGCTAACGCCATTACCCTCCTGCCACGCCGCGCGAAACCGGTTGGCATCGTCGCGGCGGCAGAAGAAACAGGGCCGATGCCCCGCCGCGAACGCGGTCGCCTCGTCGAGAAAGAACAGCTCGGTCCAGCTACGGCCACCCATC
Organism: uncultured Pseudomonadota bacterium; assembly: GCA_963727225.1. Lineage (GTDB taxonomy): Bacteria > Pseudomonadota > Alphaproteobacteria > Rhizobiales > Xanthobacteraceae > Bradyrhizobium. The sequence goes on from CAVSFN010000022.1 coordinate 149,998, forward strand.
ACCTTGCGCCGCCGCCCCCGGAATTCGCAAACGCAAGTGAGCCACGCGTTGCTGCTCCAGCGCCGCGTCAGCAGCGTTCTGGTTGCGGGATCGTGAATGATGCCGCGATTGCCGGTGAACATCCCGCGATGCGGCGTTGCGATGATGTCGCCCTGCGGCGTGACCCGGTTTTGCAGCGGCGACGGCATTTGACTCTCACGCCGCGCCGTCGCGGATCGGCGGCTGGAACGAGAGCGCGGTGTCCCACGGAAAGAAAATCCAGGTGTCCTGCGACACCTCGGTGATGAACGTATCGACCAGCGGCCGCCCCATCGGCTTGGCGTACACGGTCGCGAAATGCGCATCGGGAAGCATCTCGCGCACCAGGCGCGCGGTCTTGCCGGTGTCGACGAGATCGTCGACGATCAGCAATCCCTTGCCGGTGCCGCCGCCGAGCCTGGCGGTGTCGGCCGAAACGCCTTTCAGGACTTTCAGGTCGGCCTGCCTGGTGTGATCGTAGCTGGTGATGCATACCGTATCGATCACGCGAACGCCGAGTTCGCGCGCGACGATCGCCGCCGGCACCAGCCCGCCGCGGGTGATCGCGATCACGGCATGAAACGGCCCGACCTCATTCAGCCGCCAGGTCAGCGCCCGGCAATCCCTGTGAAACTGGTCCCATGACACCGGAAAGGGCTTACCGGACCGGTCCTGCGCGCTCAGTTCCGGATGCTCCGCCATCCTCATTCTCCTGGATTTTGTGAATCACGATACTCGATCCGCTACCGGACCACGTTCAATCCCGCCAGCATCTCCTTTACCGCGGTCATCGCGGCATTCAGCTTCTCCGGGTCGCGCGAGCGGACGACGAGATTGGTGTTCGGCTTCTTGTCGTCATCGACAAAGGGATAGCTGCCGATGATGGTGTCGGGATGCGCGTTGGCGATGGCGCGCAACGGCCCGCCGATGTCGCCTTCCCTGGCATTGGCGCGAACCAATTCCGACAACATCCGCACCCCGGACTTCAGCGTCGGCGCCACGATGTCCATCATCGCCTGCATGATCGACGGCACACCCGCCATCACGATGACATTGCCGATCTTGAAACCGGGCGCGAGAATCGTGGCACTCTGGATCAGTTCGGCGCCGTCGGGTATCCGCGCCATCCGAAGCCGCGCCTCGTTCAACTCCCCTGCGCCCTGGAAACGCTCGCGAAACCGCGCCACCACTTCGGGGTGATGATCGATACCGACGCCGAAGGCCTTGGCGACGCTGTCGGCGGTGATGTCGTCATGGGTCGGCCCGATGCCGCCGGTGGTAAAGACGTAGGTGTAGCGGGCGCGAAGCGCATCCAGCGCTGCGATGATATCAGCCTCCTCGTCGGCGACGACGCGCACCTCCTTGAGGTCGATCCCGATATTGGTGAGGTATTCCGCGATAAAGCCGATGTTCTTGTCCTTGGTCCGTCCGGACAGGATCTCGTCCCCGATCACCAGAATGCCGGCCGTAACGATATCGCTCATGACCTCTCCTCGTCGTCTCGCGCCTGTTCGGCGAAAATACCGGAAAACGCGCGTCCACACCCTCGCTCAAGCAGCACCTCGAAGCTATCGGGTTTTGCCGCCGAAATGAGCACCGCCCAGCCGTTTTTTCGGGCAACAATCCACTCATCGCTGGCAAATGCCCTCCGCGAATGCATATCGCGCTGGCCCGGGCCTTGCTACCATCCCTTTCGGTCATGCACTGTCCCGCATGGCCGCAAAAAAGCATCGGGATATATGGCAGTTGCGTTCGATGAAATGAACGGCCCCGACGGCGACCTCCGTCCGGCCTACCAGGAGCTCTCCCGCTGGCTGAAGGAGACGCCGCCGGACGCCCTGGAATATCGCCGCCAGGAGGCGGAACTGCTGTTCCGCCGGATCGGCATCACCTTTGCCGTCTATGGCGACGCCGAGGCCCAGGAACGGCTGATTCCCTTCGACGTGATCCCCCGGATCATGTCGGCGAAAGAGTGGGCGATCCTCGAAAAAGGCCTGAAGCAGCGGGTGCGCGCGCTCAACATGTTCCTGCGCGATATCTATCACGGCCGCGATATCCTGCGCGCCAATATCGTCCCGGACGATCTGATCTTCCAGAACCCGGTGTTCCGCCCCGAGATGAACGGCCAGGACGTGCCGCACGACGTCTATGTCCACATCGCCGGCATCGACATCGTCCGCGTCAATCCGGAAGACTTCTACGTGCTGGAGGACAATGCGCGCACCCCCTCCGGCGTGTCCTACATGCTGGAAAACCGCGAAATCATGATGCGGCTGTTTCCGGACCTGTTTGCCCGCCACCGCGTCGCGCCGGTGGAAAAGTATCCGGACGAGCTGTTGTCGGCGTTGCGATCGGTCGCCCCGCTGAGTGCCTCCGCCGAGCCGACCGTGGCGCTGATGACGCCCGGCGTCTACAACTCCGCCTATTACGAACATTCGTTTCTGGCCGACAAGCTCGGCATCGAACTGGTCGAGGGCCGCGACCTCATCGTCAAGAACGACGAGGTGTTCATGCGCACCACCGAGGGCCTCAAGCGCGTCGATGTGATCTACCGCCGGGTCGATGACGACTTCCTCGATCCCCTCACCTTCCGTCCGGATTCGGCGCTCGGCGTGCCCGGGCTGATGTCGGCCTATGCGGCCGGCAACATCACCCTGGCCAATGCGGTCGGCACCGGCATCGCCGACGACAAGGCGGTCTACTCCTACATGCCCGAGATCGTGAAATTCTACCTCGGCGAGGAACCGATCCTGAAGAACGTGCCGACCTGGCGCTGCCGCGAGCCCAAGGATCTGGCCTACGTTCTCGACAATCTCGGCGATCTCGTCGTGAAGGAAGTCCACGGCTCCGGCGGCTACGGCATGCTGATCGGACCGGCTGCGACCAAGGCGACGATCGAGGCGTTTCGCGACAAGCTCAAGCGCGAGCCCGAGGGTTTCATCGCCCAGCCGACGCTGGCGCTGTCAACCTGCCCGACCTGCACCGAATCCGGCCTCGCGCCGCGCCATGTCGACCTGCGGCCGTTCGTGCTGACCGGACGCGATCACGTCACCATCGTGCCGGGCGGATTGACGCGCGTGGCGCTGAAGGAAGGCTCGCTTGTGGTGAATTCAAGCCAGGGCGGCGGCACCAAGGATACCTGGATTCTGGACGAATAAATGTTGAATTTGAGCACAGATCGCGGAACCTCTCGCCTGCTCCCCTCCCCCTTGCGGGGAGGGGTCGGGGGTGGGGGTCTCCAGCCGCAGTGCTTGCGGCTCACCCCCCTCCCTGACCCTCCCCCGCAAGGGGGGAGGGAAAAAAGCTGAATCCCGCATGCTGTCACGCACCGCCGAAAATCTTTACTGGCTGGCCCGCTATGTCGAACGCGCCGAATATCTGGCGCGCACCATCGAGGCGACGCTGCGCGTCACCGCTCTGCCACACGCCTATATCGGCAAGACCAATGAGTGGGACTCGGCGCTGTTGACCGCGGGCGTCAGCGCCAGCTTCTACGAGATCTACGAGGAAGCCGACGAGCACAATGTCGTCGACTACCTGTCGTTCTCTCCGGCCAATCCCTCCTCGATTCGCAACTGCATCGAAAACGCGCGGCTCAATTCCCGCTCGGTGCGCACCGCGCTGACCAGCGAGATGTGGGACACCATCAACTCGGCCTGGATCGATCTTCAGCAAGGCTGGGGCAAAGGCACCAGAACCCGGGAAGAACTGACCAAGTTCTTGCGCTTCGTGCAGGAAACCTCACTGCGGTTCGACGGCTCGGCCTACCGGACCATGCTGCGCAACGACGCCTACTGGTTTTCGCGACTCGGACTGCATCTGGAGCGCGCCGACAACACCGCCCGCATCCTCGATGTCAAGTATCACGTGCTGCTGCCCGAGGAGGAGCATGTCGGCGGACCGCTCGACTATTATCAATGGACGTCGATCCTGCGCTCGGTATCGGCGCTGACCGCCTACCACTGGGTCTATCGCGAGACGCTGAAGCCATGGCTGATCGCGGACCTTTTGATCCTCAACGATTCGCTGCCGCGTTCGCTGGCCAGTTGCTACGGCAACCTGGTGCGCAATCTCGACCAGATCGGCGTCGCCTATGGCCGCCAGGGCGCCGCGCAGCGCCACGCCCGCGGCGTCCGCAACCGCCTGGAACACAGTCACATGGATGATATCTTCCAGCACGGCGTGCATGAATTCATTCAGGAATTCATCGCGGATAACGGCAGGCTTGGTGAAATCATCAGCAAGCAATATTTGATTTGACGAATACCGTCATGGCTGCGCTTGTCCCGGCCACTAACAACGTCATTGCGAGGAGCGGAGCGACGAAGCAATCCATCTGGCGACAAAGTAAGATGGATTGCTTCGCCGCGCTCGCAATGACGATCGTCTAACACTCGAACTCTTACTCCCTCCCGGTACGCCATGCGTCTGCGAATTGCCCATTCCACCAGCTACCGTTACGAGCCGCCGGCCACCGGCGTCATTCAGGTCCTGCGGATGACGCCCGGCAGCCATGACGGGCAGTATGTCGCCGAATGGCAGATCGACGTCTCCACCGATTCCCGTCTCGATGTGCATCAGGACGCTTTCGGCAATGTCACGCATGTGCTGACCCACGGGCCGATCGCCGATCTCACGATCACGGTCGAAGGCCTGATCGAGACCCACGATACCGGCGGCGTGTTGCGGGGCACCGATGAGCGGTTTCCGCCGAGCCTGTTCCTGCGCTCGACGCCGCTGACCGAAGTCAACACCGCGATGGCTGTGTTTTCGCGCGAGCTGCGGTCGGAATCGGAAGACGACGTGCTCGGATTTCTGCATGCGCTGATGATGCAGATCAACGAGCACATGACGTTCGATGAAGACCCCACCAATAGCGGCACCTCGGCGGTCGAGGCATTCGCCGGCAAGCGCGGGGTGTGCCAGGATTACGCGCATATCTTTATCGCCTGCGCGCGCTCGGGCGGCATCCCGGCGCGCTTCGTTGCCGGGCATTTCCTGCGCTCCGACGGCATGGTCAATCAGCAGGCCGGACACGCCTGGGCGGAGGCATTCGTGCCGAATCTGGGCTGGGTCGGTTTCGATCCGGCCAATGCGATCTGCACCACCGACGCCCATGCCCGCGTCGCCATCGGCCTCGATTATCTCGGCGCCGCGCCGGTGCGCGGCACCCGCTATGGCGGCGGCATGGAAACACTCACCGTGGCGGTCAAGGTCGATCAGGCCGGCGGACGGCAGGGTCAGTGGCAGTCGCAGTAGTCGTCCGCTTTTGATCCAGCTGCCACTTACAATTCAAGACCGATTGGTCTATATTTATGACTATGAGACACCAAACCCCAATGCGGTTGCCGCGTGGCCGGCCCCGTAGTTTTGACACCGAAGCCGCTGTCGAGCGTGCCATGGGTGTGTTCTGGTCACGCGGCTATCACGGCACGGCGCTTCCAGACCTGCTTCGAGCGACGAAGCTTTCGCGTGGCAGCCTTTATGCCGCTTTCGGGGGCAAGCACGCGCTCTTCCTGCGTGCGCTCGATCGCTACATCGCCGACGCTCTGGCGCGGATAGACGTCGAACTCGGTCCGCGCCACGCGCCGGTTGATGGCCTGCGGACCTTCCTTGCTGGTTACGTCGACCGCACGAGCGGCGCCAGTGGTCGGCGCGGATGCTTGCTGGTGGCCACAGCCATGGAATTGGCTGGCCACGACCCGGATGTCCAAGGTCGCATCGGCAGTTTTTTCAAAGCTATGGAGGCCAAGGCCGCTGACGCATTCTCGCGCGCGAAGGCAGCGGGCGAACTGGCAGCTGGTGTTGAGCCTGCAAGTGCCGCGCGGATACTGGTCTGCTTCGTCGAGGGACTTCGGGTGATCGGTAAAACGGGACCAACGCGAACCACGTCGCAAGCCACTGTTAACGCTCTTCTCGACCGCTTCATCAGGTAGCCTAGCCCATGCACGTACTCCGGGTTATGCGCGCCTCTATCTGGACCGATTGGTCTTAAAACGAGGATGCCATGTCTTTCATTCAGATCGCCTGCGCGGTGCTGGTGCCTCTACTCTGGGGCTATCAGTTCGTAGCCATTAAAGTGGGCGTGGTGCAGTTTCCGCCACTTTTCTTCCTCGGACTGCGCTTCCTCGCCATAGCACTGCTGCTCATCCCCTTCGTCAGAAGGCCGACACGTCAAGAGTTCGGCCCTATCGCTGTAATCTCGGTCTTCCTTGGTGGACTGAATTTCGGGTTCTTCTATGTGGGCATGGGGCTCGGTTCAGGCAGTATGTCTGCCGTCGCCTATCAACTCACTACGCCCTTCACCGTCCTGTTAGCCTGGCCACTGCTGGCGGAGAGGCCGTCGCTGATTTCGTCCGCCGGTGTGTTGCTTGCCTTCGGCGGCGTGGTCGTGTTGGCAGCCGGGCCGGGCCTATCCGCAAATGCTTTACCGATCCTGCTGGTGGTCGGGGCAGCCTTCGCGTTCGCGGTCGCCAACGTCTTGACCAAGCGTCACGGCCCCTTCGATCCCTTGATGTTGACGGGGTGGTCGTCACTTTTCACGGTGCCGCAGGTCATGTTGATGTCGCTGTACCTTGAACATGGACAACTGACGACCCTTGTCACGGCGGACGAACGTGGCTGGATGGCGCTCGCCTACACTATTTTCATCGGAGGAATTATCGGCTTCGGCCTCTGGTTCTGGCTGATCGCCCGTTGCACCATGGCCCGCGTGGCACCGTTCGCCCTGCTGCTTCCGGTTTTCGCCTTGATTTCGAGCGTGTTGTTCCTTGGCGACCGCATGACCCCGACGTTAGCTATCGGGGCGCTACTCGCCATCTCGGGCGTCGCCATAACGCAAGTGAGACCGATCGCTCGACCAAATTTAACTTAAAGGTCGCGTGGCACAATATTCACTGAGCCGTCGCGCGTCGCCAGACAGTTTGCAAAGTCATACCGGAGGGGGTCCGAGGATTGGAAAATCCTAATTCGTCAGCGGTAAGCGACGTGATATCGCGCCTTTGAGCACCTCCGAGGAGATTCGCAAACGTAGCGCCATCAAGGGTGACTGACAGAGATTTATCCATCTCATTGACGGAATAGGTTCCGTAATAAGCAATCGATCCGCCAACTACCGCCTTAGCTTCTTCCGCAGTGGCCTTGCTACGATCATTTTCCGCTAATTTTGGAATATCCGCGCGAGACTGAAACAAAGAAAAGTGTCCGCTGTCCGTGAAAATGATGATGCCCTTTGGATTCGTTCCAAATGGTTCAATTTTGCTGCCGTCAGCGCGTTCCGCGGTTACAGCAACAAGCGACCATGCGCCAACAATTCGTTTCGCAATGTTTTCTTCAGCGGCGGCGGCTCGAGAAAATGAGACGCTTGCTATCAGACACAGACATAAAATCGTTGATCTAATCACCGATCCGTCCTCCAATTTGCTTGGGGAGATTTCCGTCAGTCGATGCAAAAGCCTAGCACTTGCGGCGGGGCCTGCGAATAATGAACAAAGCGCTGCGACCTAAGATCCGCTAAGCGTCATGCGCGTCGGTTTGACCTTGTGTCGTCTATTTCCGGCCTGCCGCCGCCTTCGGACATATCGTCGCACTGCATTAGATGACGCGACGAGCCGAAGACGGACGAAGCGCCCCCACGCCGGCTGAGCAAGCCTAACTCGAACGCGGCCTGCCTGAACATCCAGGCGCAACTGTTGCATTCGCGAGTTTGAGCAGGGGCTGTCACGACTTCATCGACAAAATGGATGCCCGCTATCCTCGGTTCGGAGAACAATCAGTTCGATTTCGGTTACGATCGCGACAAGGACGACGGAAACGGGTTGTGGTCAAAAGAGACCACCAATTGAGGCGGCCAATAAAAAATGGAACTCGCCGCCTTGGATTCTGTTGGGGTTGGTCACAACCAGATTCCAAGGAGGAAACGATGTACAAGTTAGCAATCGCACTACTGCTGTTATCTGCGCCCGCATTTGCCCAGGATAAAACTGAAAATCAGCCCAACATGCCGCCGACCAATATGAAAAATACGGTTATTCCGAAGTCGGGCGGCGAGCAGACACCGGCGACAACGCCGACAACGGCCGCGCAAGCCAACCGACCCGACACCACAGCAACACGACCCGCGAAGGCGGGTCCGGAGCAAACATCCATTCCTAATGCCAGCCCGCCAGTCACAGCTACTCAAACAACTGGCGCGGCTAACCAAGACCCGAAGATCAAAGAAATGAATGCGGAAGAAAAGAAGAAAATCGAAAAAGAGGGCAAATAGGTCCAGCCGCTGAGGTGGCCAATGAAAGACCCCGCCCTGAGAGAATCATCTCGGCGCGGGGCTGAGCAGGAAGTTTGAAGCGCGTCCAGAACCGCTCATGCTCCAGGAAGCAATCGCATCGGGAGAGCCGCCCGAAGGCGGCTCTCCGACTTTGACGACCGTGCGAACATTAAGCGGCTTTGCTCGGGACCGCGGTCTTGGCGGGGCTGACGCTCGGTGGAGCACCCGTCTTAATATCGATTGTCTTGGTGGTCTTCACGGCCTTTGCGGGTTTCTTTATCGTGAGATGCAGCACACCCTTGTCGAAATGAGCTTCGACGGCTCCGCCTTCCGGCTCGAAAGGCAGAGACATCGATCGGTAGAAAGAACCGTAGCTCCGTTCCTCGATGTGCCACTCCTTCTCTTCCTTGGTACTCTCCGCCCTTTTCTCACCGGAAATGACCAGCTGGTTGTCGTCAAGGCTGACCTTGATATCCTTCTGGTCTACGCCCGGAAGTTCGGCTGTCACTTCGAACGCATCGTTCGTTTCCGCCACACTGATTGCCGGCGCGCCAGCCCCAATATCCGGAGAAGGCGAGTTTTGATCGAAAGTACGAAACACGTTTTCCATTTCCCGCCGGATTAACCGGAACGGATCCAATTCCTGGCTTCTGGTCCACAATCTCGGAAGGCTCATTTTGTCTCTCCACAGCTAAAAGAAAAAGCAAATGAACACTGCTCGTGTTTGCGCTCCGACACTTTGATCCAGCTCAAGATCGCCCGCAGTATTATTTCATCGGACTTTGCGTTTGTTCGAGCGGCGAAGCGCGACGAGTCCGGCCTAAACGCAACTGCGGACATACCACTGCGACGCCATACCTGGCGCTATGTGCCAATCGGCGACATCAAGTTCCGGATGAGGGTGATCACGCAATCCCTGACAGCACCGGAACTTCACCCCCTGGGGCCGTTCGGCAGGTGCTCATTAATGATTAGCCTCGCAATCGGTGATCACATTGATCTCGGACAATGTTCCACCAATGGAGCGGCTTTTAAGGACGCTTTTCTTGGGGCCGCGATTTGGCTTGGAGCTGTGATTTGGCCGATTTGTCGCGCGCCTCTATCTCATCCTCCCGGGCCTCTTCTTTCGAGATGAGGTCGAGAAGCAGTGATCGCTTCTTAGGATCGGTCGTCTCGGAAAGCCGCTTGCGCCAAAGCCTGAGATTTTCGTTATGGATGAACCTCTCCATGACAACGCTCCGCAATATTCCCGCACCGATAAAATTGTAGCTGATTGGTTGTTTTTAGCCGGTGCGTTCCTCGACCCGTAGACAAACAACCTTTACCGATAACCGTTCGCGATTTACCGGACGGCTGCTATGGGTCGATATCATCCTATCAAATTTTGAACCTGATCGCGAGGGCTGTTTGTTATCTGCCCGACATAACAGGAAAACAATAAAGCTCGCTTTGTTTAGTCAAATGTCTGCGATTTATTGATTATCCGTAGTTTTTCCAGACGCCGCTGACTGAGAGTTCTCTGTGCTCCCGCCAACCCCACGGGAGCATGACATGCCCAATTCCGGCAATTTGCTGTTGGCCTCTCTTTCAGAAAATGATGCCGCAGCCCTTCGGCCTCACTTGAAAACTGTCCATCTCGAAGACGAGATGATTTTGTTCGAGGCAGGAAGCGGGATCGCTGACATCTACTTTCCCACCGGCGCGATTGTCTCGCTCGTGGTGGGCCTTTCATCTGGCGAGCTAATCGAAGCCGCCATGGTCGGCAAAGATGGAGTTGTCGGCGCGTCCGCCGCTCTTGGCGGCAACATTCCCGGCAATCGAGGCATCGTCCAGCTCGGCGGACCCGCGATGATGTGCAAAGTGAGCGAGCTCAAAAGCGCGGCGCTTCAAAGTCAGGCCCTGCTATCAACGCTGTTTCGTCACGAGCAGACGGTCTACGCGCAAGCAAGCCAATCGGCTGCCTGCATGGCGGCTCATCAAGTGGAAGCGCGGCTTTGCCGCTGGCTACTCAGGGCGAGAGATTTGGCGGGCACCGACGATCTGCAATTCACTCAGGAATTCCTTGCTGAGATGCTGGGTGTCAGGCGCACCAGCGTCACGTTGCATGCGAGCACCCTTCAACGGGCTGGGATGATAAAATATTCGAGGGGTAGAATTCAGATCCTCGATGTTGAGGCCATTCAGGAAACGGTCTGCGAATGCTACGGGACCGTCAAATCCTACTACCAGGCATTGCTCGGGCCGCAGAGGGTTTAAATCCTGATGCAACATCGAGCGTTTCGTGGCCCCGAAGCGAGACGCGGGCAAGGGCACAATGCTACTGCGCCGAGAGGACCGATATGAAAGCTAACAAACCCGCTGAGATGTTGGACCAGCGCTATTTCGTCCCCGCCGGATCCATCATCCCAGCTTGACCCAGTTGGTCACCCCGCTTTGGTTCACCAAATTGCAGAACCAAAGCTCCGCGATATCAACATTGCCCTGAGCCTCGACATCAGGGACTATCGTCACGAGAAGGTCCCCCGGCCGGCCTCGGACCTGAGGAGCGAGGTCCAGGTTGGCGGGCACTTTCACCAAAGGCTTAAGATTGAGCTGGGCTAGGTTAAACGAATGGAAAACGGCTGCCCGATCATCAACCGAACTACCGAATACGCCGACGCCCTGGCTAGAGGCACCGACCACGCCGGTGCCCTCTTTAGAGTGTCCTCTCACGCCGGCGCCCGAGTTTGACGTACCGAAAACGCCGATGTTGACGAATTCCCCAGGCGTCGGAGTTTTCGTTCCGCCGGCGATCCCCACAATTCCCGCCGATCCGCCGTCCGCCGCGGTTGTAAGCGGCCCATTTGGCTCGTCGGGGATAGTTGGGTCCGGATTGTTCGTCGTTTTGACTCCACCGCGACCGACAACCCCAGCTCCGGCGAATCCAGGCCCGACAATGAAATTCGAGCCTCCCACGTTTTTGGTCTCGTCGACCTGGTCCCCGCCTTGCCCGAAGACGCCCACGTTGCCGGTCTCGCTGGGAATGGTCGGCTGTACAGAGCTACCCGCCGTCGCAACCAGGCCGGCCCCATGCGGTGAACGATTAGCCGTGGTGGGGGTGCCACTGGTCGACAGCCCGCCAGTGGCCACGATGCCGGCCGCCGCGAGAAACGTCCCGCCTCCCGCACTTCCAAGTCCAAGTACACCGTTTCCTCCGCCATCGCCAAAGCCGGTGAGACCGGTGCCGCCGCTGAACCCGACACCGACGATCGCATCGAGTCTCCCCTTCGGATGTATATCACCCGTTTCGGAGACCACTCGAAGGACAGCGGTGCCGTTAAAATCGGCGCCGAGATTGGTGGGCCTCCCGCCAGCGAGAACCGTCGTGGTCTCGGCCGTATTCCATCGTCCCGCCTGAATATCGTCGCCACCGGACATGATAGGCTCCCTTGTTGTCGAACTTATTGTCGAAACGTACTCTAGGCTTTCGGGCGGCCGAGTCGTGTGGCGCAGATCACAAAACGCAAGCTGCTAAGCGCTGTGCTTCCTCTGTACCAAGGCCGCTACAAGTTGCGTGAGCTATCCTTCGGCTTTACGGCCCGACCCAAGCGGCAATAGACAAGAGCTGGAAGCCCGGAGACATTGAGAAAGCGAACTGAGGACCTGTTCGATGCCTGCTGTTGGCACCAGAAGCGGACTGCTCTGCCGGGTCAACTACCGCTCGCCCACGGCGAGGACATGCCGCAAATCCAGAGCTGAAAGTGGCCCTATGGCGAGGATATCGCCGGCCCTGAAATCGTCATTCATTGACACCGCGCGGCTTTTCGTTCGCCACGGCGATACAAATTGATCTGCATCAACACTGCGAGGCGTCCTATGGATTCTGCTGGACATTGGTTTTCCAGTCACAAAAACAAGAGACCTATGTGAAACAGAAGGCGGTAATTGCCCTATTTCTTCTGATGGTGTCTTGATCACGGAAGCGATGCTGGCTGGAGCCGTCGCGGCTTATGGGCTTCCGATCGATGCCACACTGGCCGGTTATCGCGCCGCACTCCCCAACGCCTGCGCTGGCGACCTGCTCGCGGCGATCCAGGCAGATTGGTACTTCCGCATGCCCGCGATGCGCCTTGCCGACGCACACGCGAAGAGCGCGAAGACGTCGCTCACCTACATGTACGAGTTTGCCTGGCGTTCACCTCAGTTCAACGGACGCCTCGGTGCATGCCATGGGCTGGAGATTCCGTTCGTGTTCGACACGCTCGGCTGTGGGACCGAGCCGCTTCTAGGGGCGGGCCCGCCGCAACAGCTCGCCGACACCATGCATGCCGCCTCGGTGGCTTTCGCTTCCGGCGGCGACTGCGGGTGGCCGAAGTACGTTCCTGAGCGCAGGGCTACCATGCGGTTCGATACACGCTCGGGGGTCGTCGAGGATCCTCGGTCCGAAGTACAGGCCCTGTGGAACGAGCGGTCGTTGGCCCAATTCGGAAGGTCGCGATGAAACACCCGGGGAAGACGCGGCCCTTCCTTGGACCAGATGGGAGGGTTATTCCGAACAGCATCGCCGAGATCAGATATCTCCGACTGGGCGGACTCAGTCAGTGGGTGATGATCCGTGGCGAAAGCCTGGCCAATCCACCGTTGATCCTTCTGCACGGCGGACCGGGTTTTTCAGAAATGCGCCTGTTCCGTCGCTACAACGGACCGCTCGAAAGAAGCTTCACCGTCGTCTACTGGGACCAGCGCGGCGCCGGTAAATCGTTCAACTCCAATATCCCCAAATCCTCAATGACGGTCGAGCAGTTCATTGCCGACCTGGATGAGCTGGTTGACACCGTGCGCGCCCGCGTCGGGAAGCCGAAGGTCGCGATCTTCGGACACTCCTGGGGCTCCGCGCTCGGCCCGCTGTATGCTGCGCGCTTCCCGGCGAAGGTCGCGGCGTACATCGGCAGCGGACAGATTGGCGATTGGCCGGCGGGCGAGTTGGCGTCCTATGAGTGGGCGCTTGCGGAAGCGCAGCGTCTCAGCAACACCAAGGCACTGAAGGAGCTGCGCGCCATCGGGCCGCCGCCTCACACCGCCAACCATTTGTGGACAGAGCGCACCTGGCTCCAGCGTTTCGCGGGTCAGCTGGAGGGAAAAGCTTTGTGGGACATGTGGCGGACCATGCTCGGCGGGCCGGAGTCGTCCGTCTTCGATCTGCCGAACATTCTGCGCGGATTCCAATTCTCTCTTGAAGCCATGTGGTCTGAAGTGTCGGCGTTGAATCTTCTGACGCTCGCACCCGCTCTCCCGTCGCCTGTCTTCTTCTTCCTCGGGCGTCATGATCGATGGGTCCCGCCAGACGTTAGCGTGGCCTATTTTGACAGGCTGGCAGCGCCGTCTAAGAATCTCCTGTGGTTCGAGCAGTCCGGACACGAGCCGTTTGTGGATGAGCCGGAAAAGTTCAACCGAGCGATGGTGGAGTTGGTGCGGCCAGCGGTGGCGGTGAGCTAGCCCCTCGCTCCCGCGCCGAACATCTTTCGGATCTTCCGCTTTGATAGCCTAAGCGGAGGGCGCTCGTCACCCCGCCGAATGTAGCAGTTGGGTCGATTTTGTCCCTTCGGTCTAGATCCGAAAGCTGACGTTCCGGCTGGCCGCATTGCGGCCGAGCCTGCGGTGCACCGCTATTACGGCGATCCGGGTCCGCAATTGGCTTTGGTTTCTTGGGTGCTGCGGCTGGTGCCGCCTTGGGGCTTATGGGTGTTGTGGGGCTCGGGCTACTCGCGCCAGGCTACTACGGCGCTCCCTATGCCTATCGCCGCGGCTACTGTTATCGGTAAGAGGGGCGCGCTCCGGGAGGCACCTCATCGTTGCAATTGATTGAACGGACATGAAGGAACCGCACGTTGAGGCAAATCAACGCGATGACGGCTAAGGTATGCATTCTGACCGCCGGATACCTTAAGGCTTGGCCGCAGACGTAAGGCCAATCAGAACGATCTTCCATTCGGCACAGAAGTTCTATCGGACACAACATGTCGCTTGCTCCCAAACTCGCGTTCCGGAACCTGTTTCAGGATCGACTGCGATTGATTGCCACCGTCGTTGGCATCGGCTTCTCGATGGTTCTCGTGACGGTTCAGATTGGCCTGTATGTGAGTTTCCAGAAAATGGTGACGGTGATGATCGATCATGCCAGCGGCGATCTCTGGATCGTGCCGCGGGGATCGAAAAGTTTCGAAGACCCGTCATGGCTGGACGAACACGAGCGGTTTCGCGCCCTTTCGATCAATGGAGTGCTGGCGGCAGTTCCGCTGGTGGTCGGCGTCGGCCGCTGGCGCGCAGCGTCCGGATCACTTTCTCCGGTATTTATTGTCGGGGCCGACAAGCGAGACGGTGGGCTCCTGCCCTGGAATGTCGTCGAAGGCAGTCTGCAGTCGCTCGCCGTCCCCGGCGCCGTTGCGATCGACCAGGCCTATTTCGATCGTCTCGAAACCAGCCGGATCGGTGAAAGCGCCGAAATCAACGATCAGACGGTCAAGGTGCTGGAAATTACCCACGGTATCCGCTCCTTCACGACGATGCCTTATGTCTTCGTCTCTCCAGATCTGGCGCGCACCCTTACAGGCACTCCGCCCAACAAGGCGTCGTATTTCATCGTCCACCTTGCCCCGGGGGTGAATGCGGCGGAGATTCGCGATCAGCTGCGCGCGCGGCTCGTCGACGCCGACGTCCTCACGCCCGACGAGTTCGGTCGCCGCAATAAGAAGTTCTGGGTGTCCGGCACCGGTGCCGGTGCCGCGCTGCTGATGGGCTCCCTGCTCGCCCTGATTGTCGGCACGGTCATCGTCGCGCAGACACTCTATTCCAGCACAAAGGATCACCTGCCCGAATTTGCAACGCTGCGGGCCATCGGGTCATCCGGCGGTTACATCGTGAAGGTCATCATCATCCAGGCTCTAATCAGTGCGTTAATCGGGTTCGGTCTGGCTGCCGGTATCGGCTGGACCGTCGTTCAGGCAACCGCGGATACGGCATTGCCGGTCATCGTGACCCCGGCAATGATCCTGATGCTTCTGCTGCTGACGGTCTTCATGAGTGTTTTGTCCGCGGTCCTGGCGATCATGAAGGTGATGCGCATCGATCCGGTGATGGTGCTCACGCGATGACCGGCACGGTGCTCGAAGCCATCGACATCGGAAAGTTCCACGGCGTCGGCGCCGGCAGGTTTCAGGCGCTCGCTGCCGTCAATCTAGCGATCGCCGGCGGCGAGCTGACCTTGCTGACGGGGCCGTCTGGAAGCGGCAAGACCACGCTGCTCTCCATCCTCGGATGCATGCTGACGCCGTCAAGCGGCACGGTTCGCGTTCACGGTCATTCCACGACTGGCAGGAAACCGGAACAACTCGCAAAATTCCGGCGCGATTATATCGGGTTCGTGTTTCAGTCCTATCATCTGTTCCCGACGCTGACGGCCATCGACAACGTCCGGATTGCCCTCGATATCCGCGGCGAAAACGCGAAACAATCAACGCAAAAGGCCGCGGAGGTTCTGGCGATCGTTGGGCTCGAGAACAAGACGGGGTCGTATCCGCGCGAGCTGAGCGGCGGCGAGCAGCAACGTGTCGCCATCGCGCGCGCGATCGTTGGAGATCCATCGGTCATTCTCGCGGACGAGCCGACGGCCGCGCTGGACGCTGAAAATGGCCGCGCTGTAATGGCGGTGTTGGCGCGGCTTGCCAAAGATCCGGCACGCGGCGTGCTGGTCGTCACACACGACCCGCGCATCGAGGAGTTTTCCGATCGGATTGTCTGCATCGAGGACGGACGCATCATCAGCGATAGCCGCACGGCCGGTGCCGGAAAAATAGCGCAGCAAGCCTAGGAACCATAGCGATGTCGAACGAAAAGCTGATTCTTCTTGCCGCCTTCGGCGTGTTCGGCCTAGCCGCCGTATTCGCCCCGTTGCTTGTACCAACCCGTGCCCAGGAATCTGTGGCTGTCCCTGGTGCCGCGCCGGATACGAAGACCTGGCAGGCGGTGGCTCCGGGCCGTGTCGAACCATGGTCGGAGCAGATCCGGATCGGGTCGCCGGTCCCCGGCCGGGTCGCCGAGGTTCTGGTGAAAATCAACGACACGGTATTCGCCGGAGAAGCCCTGATCCGGATCGACAATATTGAAGTCCGGACAAACCTCGCGAAAGTCGAAGCGGAGGTCAATCTGCGAAAGCGCGGCCGTGCCAATCCTCCGGCTGCCAAAGACGCCCCACGCCGGAAGGTCGAGGATGCGGCCGCCGATGCGGAACAGGCGGTCGTCGAGGCCCGGTCTGCTGTCGATAGGGCGGCGGCGGCGCGACAGCCCGGTACCGGATCCGACGCGGCGCTAACGGCGGCGAGCGCGGCCTTGGCAAGTACACGCGAGCAGTTGAAGCAGCGGCAAGACGAACTGGCCAGATTTGAAGCCGACACACCTTCCGTTCTGCCGACGGAGCTGGAGGCGAAGCTTGCGATAGCGCGCATCGATCTCCGCGGCGCGCAAGCCGCGCTCGACAATCTGACAATCCGTGCGCCGATTTCCGGGACCGTTCTGCAGCTCGGAGTCAGGGCGGGTGAGTTGGCGTCGCCGGCCGTACCGCAGCCGCTTGTGGTGCTCGGTGACCTGTCCAGGCTGCGCGTCCGGGCGGAGTTGGACCAGCGCGACCTCGGCTTGATCCAACCAGGACAGCCGGTCGTTGTACGTTCGGCCGCATTTCCCGGCCGCGATTTCGCCGGCAAGGTTTCCTCGATCGCGCCGATCATCCGACCCGGCAGCTTCGGCGCGCGAGGACAGAGCGGTTTCACGGACATCGACGTCGCGGAAGCCGTGGTCGAACTGGCTGCCCCCGGCCCGCTGATTGTTGGGATGAAGGTCGACGTCTATTTCCGTCGCAACGACCTCTGATGCCGACGAGATGGTTGAATGACTATGCGAGGGGATCGGCCTTCGGCAACTAGCGTGGCCTTAAGCGACGCTTGTACTTTAACGAGGGTCCGCTTTGCGGCACGGAACGGACATACCGACCGTGTTGAACGGGACGCTGGCGTCAAAGGAAGAGCGCGCTATGGCGAAGGCATCCCTGGCTGGTATGGCGCGGCCAGGAGTAGCTGAAACAGCGCCTGGCAGCATAATATTTGGCAGCAGACCGATTGCGTTCTGAACCGAGCATGATGGCGCGCCCATCGGTCGTGGACACGCGCCACCGCCATCTCTTTCCGGCCGCTCTTCTCCAAAACCACTTCAAAAGCCGTGAATTTGTACGGCATCCCGATTGCCACGGCCTCATATGGTCTTTGGTGCGGGCGTTTCGACCGGCTTCGTCGGCATTTGAAACGCGAGGGGGAACGTGGAAGCGCTGAGCTTTTCCATCTCGGACCGTTCCTCGGACAGGCGCCTCTCGATGAACTGCCGCTCGCACTCCGTGAGTTTGGTCTTGAGTAGGCGGCAGTAGCGCGTGATGTTGTTGCGGTGCGTCCGCAGGAGAGCAAACTTCTCATCGATCATCGTCATGATCCTTTTGACGGTCGCCTAGCTACGCTGCCACGCCAACCCGCGCGGCCGATTTCATTCGTGCGGGTTTGCCGCCCGGCGGGCCTTTGGGGTGGTGGTCCAGCGCGGACAGCGCCTCAAGCACATCATCGATGGTGACCAGGCGCCGCGAGCCTGGCAATTCTCGGAGCGCCGGGTTCGATGCCACGGCAGCGGCATCCGACGCCCATGATGCGAGGATGGCGCGCTTTTCGCCGATCGAGATCGTCTGGTCCGCCACGACATCGCGCGGGTGGTCGTAGACCGAGCCAGGATGCAGTATCGCATTCAGGTCGATAATGTTGTCAGCATGGTCGATCATCGGGTGGTCCTCCTTTCCTTGCGTCACCGCTGATCAACCCGCCCGGTTTCCCGGGCGGGGGAATGCACAAGTCTTCGAAACATGAGATTTACGCGGCGGCCTTGCCTTCGATCTGATGCACGTTGCTGGCCGGTGCGCCGTTGATGGCAATCCGCCGCGGCTTCATCGCCTCGGGGATTTCCCGGAACAGCTCGATCTTCAGCAGGCCATTCTCGAACGCGGCGCTCTTCACCTGGACATAGTCGGCGAGATTGAATTGCCGCTTGAAGGGCCGGGCGGAAATGCCCCGATAGAGGTATTCGCGCTCGGCTTTTTCCGCCTTGTGGCCCTCGATGGTGACCACGTTCTGCTCGGCTGTCACCGAGATTTCGTCGGGCGCGAAGCCGGCAACCGCCAGCGAAATCTGGTAGCGGTCGTCGCCGAGCCGTTCGATGTTATAGGGGGGATAGTTGTCCTCGCCGGCCCGCTGGGCGGTTTCAGCGAGGTCGAAGAGGCGGTCAAAACCGATGGTCGAACGCCAAAGGGGAGAGAAGTCGTAAGTGCGCATAGCCAGATCCTCCAAAGAGCAAAATGGGTACGAGCGGCACCGGACACGACCGGTGCCCGTCTCAAGTCCCCGACCCGTCACGGCATCGGGGACGCCACCTTGCGGTGGCGACGATAAAATAAAAAAACCGGTTTTTGGTTTCAAGGGGTAGGCAGAAAAATTTTCGACCCCGGTCCGATCTAAAGTTGACATGAAGCGGCCCGATGCCTGAGTGAGGCCCCAGCCGACGAGGTGACCGAATGAGGACAGCCCGCTTCCGCTCCTGCCCCAATTCGGAAATGGGGGCGTTAGACCGATTGCTGCGCTTTGATACCCGCTGAGGGAGATTTGACACCGATCAATATCGGGCCAAGCAACTTAGCTGATTATGTCCTATTGAAACAGGCTGCGGTCTGTGCGGGCGGGTTTCGAGGAACCAGAGGGGGACATCTTGCGCTTGCTTCTCGTGATCTTCCCTTACCTAGCGTCGACGATAGCTCCAACATTCGCCATGACATGCACAGAGGCTCTCGCGCGATGTATCGCGATCGGAGGAGACAAACCCTATATCGCCGAAGCCTGCAAGAATTCCGGAGCTTTTTGCATGAAGAGCGGACGATTTTTCGGACCGGTCAGCGGAACGCATTGGGACAATCTCACTCAGAAGTAGGAATCTCCGCGCGAATGAAGAATCGAGGCCGAAGCCAAAGCAAGCCTAACACTGACGCCTGCGCTGAACGGGTACAAGGCCATACATCCGGCGGCAATACGCCGGCGCTCGCCATCAGCGCGCTGGGCGTCGTTTTCGGAGCCATCGGCACCTCTCCGTTGTATGCTATCGATCAGATATTCTTCGGCTCGACTCACATTGGCAGAACACCGGAAAATGTCCTCGGCGCCATATCGCTCGCAATCTGGACCATCACGATCATCGTTGCGATCAAGTACGCGCTGCTTGTGCTGCGCGCAGACAATGACGGCGAAGGTGGCGTCTTCGCCCTTTATGGCCTGCTGCATCGGTTCAAGAATGAGGGCCGAAGGGCGTTGCTGTGGTCGCTGATGCTCGGGGCCGGACTGCTGCTGGGCGACGGCATGATCACGCCAGCCATCAGCGTGTTGTCGGCAGTCGAGGGGCTGGAGGTCGCCACCCCTGCATTCTCGACTTTGATCGTGCCGATAACAGTCGTCCTGCTGACCGCATTGTTCGCTGTTCAATTCAAGGGGACGGCTGGCATCGGCGTGGTCTTCGGTCCGCTGCTGCTGGTGTGGTTTGTCGTGATCGCGGTGCTCGGCCTTGCCGCGATAATCCGACAGCCGGACATCCTCGCTGCGTTTGATCCCAGCTATGGGGCCGGCTTTCTGCTTCGGGCCGGGCCGCGCGGCTCGCTTCTGATCCTGGGCGCAATGGTGCTGGTCGTCTGTGGCGGCGAGGCGATGTATGCGGATCTCGGCCACTTCGGCGCGCGGCCGATCCGCATCAGCTGGTTCGCGGTTGTCTTTCCGGCGCTGCTTCTGAACTATCTCGGCCAGGGCGCCTATCTGCTAACCGGCGCTCCGGTTGAAGGCGGCAAGCTCTTCTACAATCTGGTGCCGCAGGCTTTGCTCATGCCACTTGTCGTGCTTGCGACCCTAGCGACCATTGTTGCCTCTCAGGCCTTGATATCAGGCGCCTTTTCGCTGGTCTCGCAGGCTGTCGGCCTCGGGCTTTTCCCCCGGCTGAACGTGCGCCACACGCATCAGGCACATTCCGGACAAGTCTACATTCCCTTCGTCAATTGGACGCTCTACGCCGGCTGCGTCACGCTAGTGCTTGTATTTCGTTCGTCTGCTGATCTCGCGGCCGCCTATGGGCTTGCGGTCTCGGGCGTCATGGTGATCACTTCCGCGGCAATGTTCAGCATCGCCCGGCGCTATTGGGGATGGGGCGCCGCGCCAACCGCTTTGATCTGGGGCGCCCTGGTTGCGGTGAATGGCGCCTTTCTGGTTGCATGCTCGCTGAAGTTCCTGGAGGGAGGTTTCATACCGCTAGGAATTGGCATTGCGAGCTTCCTCGTAATGGCGACCTGGCGCTGGGGGCGCAAGGCGACGTTCGCAGCCTATAATGCCCGGTCGACCCACACCATGGCCGACATCGTCGAGTTGCACCGCAAGGGCACCGTTTTCATTGAACGTAACGCGCTCGTGCTCGCGCCGACAGAGGTGCGTCATCCGACCGATAGAGCGCCTACCCTGGTCAGCTTGCTATGGGATCGCTACGGCGTCCTTCCGCGTAACCTTATTCTCGTCGAGGTGATCCACCCCAAGGTGCCTTACATCCACGACGATCGCGTTCGCGTCATCGCGTTCGACCGCGACAAGGATCGCGGCAGCGTCATCAGCGTCCAATTGCGTTTCGGCTTTATGGAAGAGCCGAACGTCGAGCGATACCTCGAGGAAATGGCGCGCCATCACGCGATCGACCTGCCCGCTAACCCCCGGCAATGGGTCGTGCACGTCTCGCATGAAAATCTGCTGCCAGCCAGGGATATGGGATTGCTGCGGCGGCTGCGGTTTCGCCTTTTCTTGTTCCTGCGTCTGATTTCCCGACCGGCGTACTACGGTTATCACCTCGGCGACGAAGTGCAGCTTTCTGCGGAGATTCTACCGGTAAGGTTGCGTTAGATGGCATTTCGGGCAAGGCGGCCGTTCGATTTTGGCGAGATCGGCGATGAGAGACCGTGGCATGTTTGGCCGCCTAAGATCGGGCGAGAATACGACGCTCTTAGTGACCGGTAGTGGCCAAAAAAAAGCGCCGGTGATGCCAGACCAATACGCTTGGATGCATCGGGTTCCGAGAACCAAGCGAGAGCCTTTCGTCTCCTCCATGACTGCTCCGGTTGCTTCCGGCTGAAGCGGTTGCCGGGTGGGATTTGCGCCCACTGGAAAGCGCCGCCTTTTCACGGCGCACACCCAAAACGGACATCTGACGCTTTGCCCGATGAGAGGTCGTCCCAATTTTGGGGTGTCCCGCCACTTGGTCCCGCGATAGGCTGTTAGCGGATTTAGGGGGCGTATTTGACAAAACCGGTTGATACCGAGCGCAGGTTGGTCGCGATTTTTGCGGCTGACGTCGAGGGTTATAGTCGCTTGATGGGAGCTGACGAGGTCCGGACGCTGCGGGACCTGACCGAGCGCCGTGGCATCCTCGACGGCTTGATCGCATCTCATCGCGGCCGAATAGCGAATACCGCTGGTGACAGTGTGCTGGCGGAGTTTTCAAGTGCGGTCGATGCTGTGCAATGTGCGGTCGAGGCGCAGATCGCCCTTGCCGCCGGTAACGTCGGGCTTTCGCCCGATCAACACATCAATTTCCGCATCGGTGTCCACGTTGGAGACGTGATGGTGAAGGGCGGGGACTTGTTCGGCGACGGGGTCAATATCGCTGCCCGCCTGCAAACAGTTGCGACTGCAGGCGGCGTTTGCATCTCCGCTGTGGCTCACGAACAAGTCAGGAAAATCCTGCAGCTCAATTTCAAGGATCTCGGCACCCAATCTCTAAAGAATATCGAGGAGGCGATTCGCGCCTATGCCGTTAGTGCGGCCGACGCAGGGGCCTTGGGCACCTCAATAATCTTGAGCCCGCCGAAGCCACCTGAAAGACCCTCCATCGCCGTGTTACCCTTCGCCAATATGAGTGGCGACATCGAGCAGGAATATTTCGCCGATGGAATTTCCGAAGATATCATCACCGCCTTGTCGAAACTATCGCAGCTCTTCGTCATCGCTCGTAATTCCTCCTTCGCCTTCAAGGGGAAGAATGTCCACGTGCAGGAGGTGAGCACGAAACTTGGCGTTCGCTATGTCCTGGAGGGAAGCGTCCGCAAATCCGGCAACCGGGTTCGAATTACATCCCAGCTCATCGATGCGACCACCGGTGGACATCTCTGGGGCGAGCGCTTCGATCGGGACTTGACGGACATTTTCGCCGTTCAAGACGACGTTACGCATCAGATCGTCGCTGCGCTCTCGGTCAACCTCTCGCCGGGCGATCGGCAACGGCTCTCAGCAGAGCATACTGAAAATCTCGAGGCTTTTGACTATTTCCTGCGCGGCCGCGAACTCTGGTGGCTTCATGCAAAGGAGACCAACTTCAAGGCACGCGAATTACTACAACATGCGATCGAACTGGATCCCAACTTTGCTCCCGCCCATGGGTTTCTCGCCGCGGCCCATATCAACGACTACGTCAGTCAGTGGAGCGCGTCGCCATCGCAGTCGCTCGAAAAAGCAAATGAGGCGGTGATGCGGGCTGCAGCGCTCGACGACAAATACCCTTATACCTATTGGGGGATGACCTTTGTCAATTTGTGGATGCGACGCTACGACGACGCCGTTCGCGCTGCTGAAAGATCAATCTCGCTCAATCCGAATTTTGCTGAAGGGCATAACGCCCTCGGCGTGATTTTGCATTATGTCGGCCGATCCGAGGAGGCTTTCGGATGCTTCGACCGCGCGATGGCGCTGGATCCGCTTTGTCCTGGCATGTGGCTGCACTTTCAGGCGCAGGCGGCCTTTCAACTGGGCCGATACGAAACGGCTGCCGCTCTGCTGAAGCGGCGAATCGTCCGCAACCCAGATACCGACGCCTCGCGCGTATTGCTGGCGGCGAGCTACGGTCAGATGGGGCGTATTGAAGAGGCTCGCGTGGAGTGGCAGGAGGTATTCCGCGTCAACCCCGACTATTCATTGGAACACCGTCGCAAGGTGCTGCCGTACAAAAATCCCGACGATTTCGAATGCGTTGTGGACGGTCTCCGCAAGGCGGGCTTAGTCGCGTAATGCGCGACGGGATGACTACTTACGGGTTTGGCACTTTCCGGACGTCGCTGTCGTGTCGCTGAATGTCCGCTTGTTGGGGATGTAGTGGACATCGATCATCTGTGGTCGTAATGTTTGCTCATGCGATTGCATTCCAGTGAGAAACTGAATTTAGTCAGTTGGATGTCGATAGACCTGACGGCGCGCCAGACATCGGCGCGGGCGATGACGACGATGCAAAGGTCGACGTGAGCCCGACTGAATTTGCCCGACGAGACTGGGCAAGAACTGCGTTAGACGGTAGGGGTGGGTCCGGTTCGGCTGATTGCGAGCCGTGGCAGATTAGGTGTCTCGAACGCCCGCAGAATGCGCTGGATCCATTGCAGGGCGACTGTGAGAGCGTATTCGGGCAGCAAAAGTATCGTCGCCATGCAGGCGACAAATCGCTCGAAACCGAGGATGTTGAGCACGCGGGTAAAGTTGTAACAGAGCGCCATCAGGCTCCATTCGCCGCGAACCTTGTTGAAGCCGCGAAGGAGGAAGTGGCGATAGCCGGCGCGGCATTTGAGGGTGCCGAAGGGGTGCTCGACAATGGCGGACCGGCGGCGCATCAATCCGTCTGCGCCTGCACTTTGCATCCGCGCGCGATGACGTTCGATGACGTCTTCGTGCTCCCAGCGGCCGATGCTGCGTTGAGCTGCCTTCGGTGCGAGACAACGTGCCCTTAACGGACATGCGGCGCAGACCGCCTTGCCGCTTAGATAGCGGATCTCGACCCGGCCGCTTGTGTTGGTAAAGCGTCCCTTTGTCGGACGCAGCAGTTCGCCGGCCGGACAACGGTAGGCATCGGTTGCGGCGTCATACCTGAAATCCTTCAGGCTGAAGCGGCCTTGCTTCTCGAGCACCCCGTTGCCCTCCGACGGCGGCACATAGGCTTCGATGCCATCATCTTCGCAGGCCTTCAGGTCCGCACTGTTATAATAGCCGGCATCGGCCAGCACCTGCAGCGATTTGGCTTCGAGAACCTCTTTCGCCGCTTTCGCCATCGCATGGAGATGGCCTGCATCGCTGCGATTGACGACTTCGCTGGCGATAATGAGCTTGTGCTTGTCGTCAACGACGCTCTGCACATTGTAGCCCGCAATGGTCTGGTCGCCCTTGCTCAGAAGCCGTGCGTCAGGGTCGGTCAGGGACAACTGCCTCTTCTCGCTCGTGTCCAACCCCTCAAGGTCGGCTTGGGCGCGCGAGCGCTTGGCCATCAGCTCCTTTACTCTCGCCCCAAGATCACCGCCATGGCCTCCATCGCCATCGCCGTGACCGTCGGGTCGCTGCTCGGCTTCCGTTGCGTCATTGTCTTCAAGCGACTTGCCGTAAGCCTCGATCTCCCTGTCCAGGGTTGCGATCTGTTCGGCCAGCTTCCTGCGCGTGAAAATGCTCGCCTTGCTGGCGTCGCCATGGAACAGGGCGCCATCGACCGCAACGAGGGTTCCGCCGACAAGGCCGAGTTCTCGTGCCAGAAGCACGAAACTGCGGTTCACCGCCTTCAGCGCCTTCCAGTTCTCCTTGCGGAAGTTGGCGATCGTTCGATAACCCGGCTTCAGGTTCTTCAAAAGCCAGATCAGTTCCAGATTGCGGCACGCTTCCCGCTCCAGTCGCCGCGACGACCTGACCTGATTGATGTAGCCGTAAAGATAAAGCTTGAGCAGGTCGGCTGGATTATAGGGCGGCTGCCCCGCTCCCACGACGCGCTGCGCATGCCGGAAGCCAAGCTTTGCAAGCTCGAGCGCGCAAACAAAGCTTTCGATCGCCCGGACCGGGTTGTCCGGCCCAACATAGTCCTCAACCCGCGCAGGAAGCAGGCTGCCCTGATCCCGGCTCTCGCCAGTCTTGAATGTACAATTCGTCATGACAGAATCCTACATCAACTCTCGAAAAAGCCGAGTTCTTGCCCAGCCTCGACGGGCAAATCAGCAAATCAGT
The DNA here is from genome assembly GCA_963727225.1 of uncultured Pseudomonadota bacterium. Lineage (GTDB taxonomy): Bacteria > Pseudomonadota > Alphaproteobacteria > Rhizobiales > Xanthobacteraceae > Bradyrhizobium. Next base: position 175,432 of record CAVSFN010000022.1, read on the forward strand.
GTCCAGCCCTTCTCGCAAAAATATTCCGGTTCACTTCTGACCCAAATCACTTCTACATCCACCGCTGTCCCGTCCTCGCTAGAGGGGCGTTTCGCGATCGTCACGAACGTTGGGTATGGGATGCGATGGACGCAGGCGGCGTGTTGACGAAGGCGCTGAGCTTGCGGACGGCGAAGTCGTGTGGTCCTGACGCCCCGACGCTGGCGTCAAGTTCTCGAGAAGCAAGCTTTTTGCAAGCTTCTTGGGGGCGACGGTGGCAAGAAAGCCCGGTCACCGGGGAGAGCGCGAAATAAGCCGTTAAAACCATTGCGCAGGAAATGCCGGGTGTTCCGGTGAACCTGTGGTGACTAACTCGTGTGCTACCTACACTTTGCGCACGAGGCTGCGGGTGCAACGGGCACCCGGCGTTTCCTGCGCCCTCTTATTTGGGCCCTGTTCCTGCACAACTCGGGCGCACCGCGCCGCGGGAACGCAGAATCTCATCCAGCTTCACCCGCCAACCCGAATGAAAGGCTGCGGCGGGTCGAAATGGGTTGGAGTGCCTGCCGAAATTGGCTAGTAATTCCCCGCTGACGCCTTCGAGGATCGGAAATGACCTATTGTTGCGGAGTGCTGGTGCGGGACGGGCTGGTCATGATCGCGGATACCCGCACCAATGCCGGTCTCGACAATGTCTCGACCTTTCGCAAACTGCATATCTTCTCAAAGCCGGGCGAACGCATCATGGCGATCGCCAGCGCCGGAAATCTCGCCATCAGCCAGTCGGTGCTGTCGACCCTGACCGAAGGGCTTGAAGACCCGCATACCGGCGAACTCGAAACCCTCATGAACGCGCCGACCATGTTCCAGGCCGCGCAGCGCATCGGCCGGGCGATCCGCAGCGTCCACGCCACCGAAGGCGTCGCGTTGCAATCGGAGGACATCAATTTCGACGTCTCGTTCCTGTTCGGCGGCCAGATCGAGGGCTCGCGGATGCGGCTGTTCATGGTCTACCCGGCCGGCAATTTCATCGAATGCACCACCGACACGCCTTATCTGCAGATCGGCGAGCACAAATACGGCAAGCCGGTGCTCGACCGCGCGATGCATTACGACGTCGAATTGTACGAAGCGCTCAAGACCAGCCTGATCTCGATGGATTCGACGATGCGGTCCAATCTCGGCGTCGGCCTGCCGATCGACGTGCTGGTGGTGCGCTCCGACGTCTGCGAGGCCGATCTCAACCACCGCATCGAGGCCGGCGAGCCGTATTTTCACGATCTGCGCTCGCGCTGGTCGGCCGCGTTGCGCGCGGCGCATCAGAATATTCCGAGGCCACCCTACAAGACCGAAATCGAAGCAAAAACATAACAAGGCGGGAGCAAATGACCGAGGTAAAAAACAAGATCGCGTTGGTGACCGGCGCCGGCACCGGCGTCGGACGCGCGGCGTCGTTGGCGCTGATAGCGGCGGGCTTCACGGTGGTGCTGGCCGGGCGGCGCATCGAGATGCTGCAGGAGACCAGCAAGCTTGGCGAGAAAATCGGCAACAGCCTTGCGGTTTCCGCCGACATGGCCGATCCCGGCTCGATCGCCGCCCTGTTCGCCAAGGTGATGGACGTCTACGGCCGGCTCGATGTTCTCTTCAACAACGCCGGCATGGGCGCGCCGCCGGTGCCGTTCGAGGAGCTCAGCCTCGCGCAATGGCAGGCGGTGGTATCAACCAATCTCACCGCGCCGTTTTTGTGCACGCAGCACGCATTCCGGATCATGAAGGACCAGACCCCGCGTGGTGGCCGCATCATCAACAACGGCTCGATTTCCGCGCACGCGCCGCGGCCGTTCTCCGCGCCCTATACGTCGACCAAACATGCCATCACCGGCCTGACCAAGGCGAGCAACCTCGATGGCCGCGCCTACGACATCGCGGTCGGCCAGATCGACATCGGCAACGCGGCGACCCCGATGACCGATCGCATGGTCGAAGGTGTGTTGCAGCCGGACGGCCGCAAGATTCCCGAGCCGCGCATGGACGCCAAGGCGGTGGGCGACGCCGTCGCCTACATGGCCAGCCTGCCGCTCGATGCCAACGTGCTGTTCATGACAGTGATGGCCAGCAAGATGCCGTTCGTCGGACGGGGCTAGGCTTGTCGTTCCGGGGCGCGTCGAAGACGCGAACGCAGAATTTGTCGTGGCCCTGCTTGCCCCGGCCATCCGTGCCTGTTCTGTTGTTCGACGAATGACGTGAATGCTCGGGACAACCCCGGGCATGATGAGTCTGGCCTCGGGGGATAGATGCTGCAGCTGCAATCGGCGTTCGGCGTCTTCGCATTGCTGGCTGTCGCGTGGGCGTTTGGCGAGAACCGCCGCGCGGTCTTGCTGCGGCAGGCCGCGATCGGCCTCGGCGTGACCTTTCTTACCGCGCTGGCGCTGATCAAACTGCCGTTGGTCGCGCATGCCTTCGGCGCCATCAATGACGCGGTCGGCGCGATCTCGGCGGCTTCGCGCGCGGGAACGTCCTTCGTGTTCGGCTATCTCGGCGGCGGCACACTGCCGTTCGACCTCAAGGCGCCGGGCGCGGATTTCATCCTGGCGTTTCAGGCGCTGCCCGTCGTGCTCATCATGAGCGTGCTGACCACGCTGCTGTTCTACTGGCGGATCCTGCCGCCGGTGGTGCGCGGCATGGCGTGGCTGCTGGAGCGCACGCTCGGCGTCGGCGGCGCGGTCGGACTGTCCACCGCCGCCAACATCTTTCTCGGTATGGTGGAAGCACCGCTGTTCATCCGGCCTTATCTCGCGCAGTTGACGCGCAGCGAATTATTCCTGGTGATGACCGGCGGCATGGCCGGCATCGCCGGCACCGTGCTGGTGCTCTACGCCACTTTGCTCGCGCCATTGATCCCCGATGCCGCGGCGCATTTCGTGATCGCCTCGGTGCTCGGCGCGCCGGCGGCGATCCTGATCAGCCTGATCATGGTGCCGGAAACCGGCGGACGACGCACCGGCGGCGCGCTGCAGGACCCAGGGCCCGGCGATCCACATGCACGCGTCCAGCACCATGGACGCCATCGTCAAGGGCACCACGGCCGGACTCGAATTGCTGCTCAACATTGTCGCGATGCTGATTGTGCTGGTGGCGCTGGTGCATCTCGCCAACGCGATCCTCGGACTGTTGCCCGATGCCGGTGGTAAAGCGATCTCGTTGCAGCGGACGCTCGGATACGCGATGGCGCCGGTGTGCTGGCTGATGGGCCTGCCGTGGCCGCAGGCGATCACGGCGGGGACCTTGATGGGCGTCAAGACCGTGCTCAACGAATTGATCGCCTATGTCGATCTGTCGAAACTCGGTCCCGACGCACTCGATCCGCGCTCGCGGCTGATCATGCTTTATGCGATGTGCGGCTTTGCCAATTTCGGCAGCCTCGGCATCATGATCGGCGGCCTCGGCACCATGGCGCCGGAACGCCGCGATGAAATCAATTCGCTCGGATTGAAATCGATCATCTCCGGCACGCTGACGACCTGCCTGATGGGCGCGATCGTCGGCGTGTTGAGTTGATGGCTGCGGCGTGTATCGCCCCCGGAATAACGACGGGCTACGCCGCGAGTTCGACGGTCCGAAACTCCGCGGGCAGGATGACTTCCAGCAATTCGCAATTATCCGCGTAATCGAGGATCAGATGCTTGATCCGCGGTGGCTGGCTCCAGCAGCTGCCCTCCTTCATCAAGGTCTCGCCCTGCCCTTCCATGTAGGTCTTGACCCAGCCCTTGAGCACATAGACCAATTGAAACTCGACGTCGTGGAAATGCAGTTTCGAGACTTCCGCCGGATTGCACGGCCCGACCAGCCGGATCACATGCGCCTGCGCCAGGCCGTGGCTGGCGGCGGCGATACCGAGGTCGCGATAATGCGCGTAGCGGCGCAGGCCGTTGGCTTTGAAATCCTCCTCGCGATAGTGGCTGATGGCGATACGCTGCTTCGGACGACGCAGCGGCTTGGCTGCCGGAAGCCCGCGCGCGGCCGTGCGATCTTTAGCCTTGCGGCCTTGGGCCTTAATTGCTTTTCGCGATGCGGATTTCGCGGCAGACTTGCGGGTAGCGCTTTTGCGCGGCGGCGATTTTTTCTGCGCGGCGGTCCGGGCCGCGGCCCGCGATGTCGGCTTCTGCTTGGCCATCGACGTTCTCCCTTTCCGTTCGATGCGGAAAGGCTAGCACAATTCGAGGCACCGTGGGCTCGGCGCGCGAGCGCCTTACCCTTGCGCAGTCAGTGCAGCCGGAACACGCCGTCGACGGCGCGCAGTTCGGCAGGCTTGATCAGCTTGGAATGGGCGACGGTCACGGAGAACAAAGGTCCGTCCAGCGATTTCTCCCAGAAAGAGAGAAAATCCTTCAGCGCCGGAAATTTCGGGAACAGATCGTAATTCTGCCAGACGTAGGTTTGCAGCAATGAGGGGTGATCCGGCATGCGATAGAGAATTTGCGCCGTCGTCAGCCCGTAACCCAACACCTGTTTCCGGAAGTCCTCGGAAACCCCAACTCGCGAGACCATGCCAACCTCCATTGCTGGAGCGCATATTCCGAAGTGGCCGCCAACCGGGAGCCACCCGGTGGAGATGCGCTCACATGAGAGAAATGTGACGCACGTGACCTAGCCATCACAAGCCTAAAAGTTTAACGAACTGTTGATATTTCAAGCGTTGGCAGCGACTTACCGCATCTGCTAACAGGATCGGTAGGCGCCGATCGCTATTGTTAACGATGGCTTGAGATTTTGGCAGCCGTTATATTTGAGTGCCAAATTTTCTGCTACAGGCCCTTGTCCCCCTGACAAGTCTGGACTATGTCCACTTTGGCTGTGCTGGCACTCGCTGGCACAGACTGCCAGAATTCAAAACTCTACAACATCTTCAAAAACTTAGGAGGACTGCATGAAATTCCGTCCGCTTCACGACCGCGTTGTGGTCAAGCGCATCGACGCCGAAGAGAAGACAGCTGGCGGCATCATCATTCCGGATAGTGCCAAGGAAAAGCCCTCGCAGGGCGAAATCACCGCGGTAGGTCCGGGTGGCCGCGACGAAGCCGGCAAGCTGATCCCGATCGACCTCAAGGTTGGCGACCGCGTGCTGTTCGGCAAGTGGTCCGGCACCGAGGTCAAGCTCGATGGCCAGGAACTGCTGATCATGAAGGAGAGCGACATCATGGGCGTTCTCACCGATCTGCCCGCCGCCAAGAAGAAGGCCGCGTAAGCGCCAAAGCCCGTTCCCTGATCCTGAGGAGCCGGCGCAGCCGGCGATCTCGAAGGATGAGGCCAAGCTCACATCATCTCATCCTTCGAGGCGCGCGCGATCAGCGGGCTCCTCGGGACGAGGACCCCATTTCAAACGGAGAAATCTATGTCAGCTAAAGAAGTCAAATTCGGCGTCGATGCCCGCGACCGCATGCTGCGCGGCGTCGAGATCCTCGCCAACGCGGTCAGGGTCACGCTCGGTCCGAAGGGCCGCAACGTCGTGCTCGACAAGTCGTTCGGCGCACCCCGCATCACCAAGGACGGCGTCACCGTCGCCAAGGAAATCGAGCTTGAGGACAAGTTCGAGAACATGGGCGCCCAGATGGTGCGCGAAGTGGCATCGAAGTCGGCCGACGCTGCCGGCGACGGCACCACCACCGCGACCGTGCTGGCCGCGGCGATCGTGAAGGAAGGCGCCAAGGCGGTTGCTGCCGGCATGAACCCGATGGATCTGAAGCGCGGTATCGATCTGGCTGTGGAAGCCGTGGTCGCCGATCTCGTCAAGAACTCCAAGAAGGTCACCTCGAACGAGGAAATCGCCCAGGTCGGCACCATCTCGGCCAATGGCGATGCGGAAATCGGCAAGTTCCTCGCCGATGCCATGAAGAAGGTCGGCAACGAGGGCGTCATCACGGTTGAAGAAGCCAAGTCGCTCGAAACCGAGCTCGACGTCGTCGAAGGCATGCAGTTCGACCGCGGCTACATCTCGCCCTACTTCGTCACCAACGCCGACAAGATGCGCGTTGAAATGGACGACGCCTACATCCTGATCAACGAGAAGAAGCTCTCCAGCCTGAACGAACTGCTTCCGCTGCTGGAAGCCGTGGTGCAGACCGGCAAGCCGCTCGTCATCGTCGCGGAAGACGTCGAAGGCGAAGCGCTTGCCACCCTCGTCGTCAACCGCCTGCGTGGTGGCCTCAAGGTCGCAGCCGTCAAGGCGCCGGGCTTCGGCGATCGCCGCAAGGCGATGCTGCAGGACATCGCAGTGTTGACCGGCGGTCAGGCGATCTCGGAAGATCTCGGCATCAAGCTCGAGAACGTCACGCTCGCCATGCTCGGTCGCGCCAAGAAGGTGATGATCGACAAGGAGAACACCACCATCGTCAACGGCGCCGGCAAGAAGGCCGACATCGAAGCCCGCGTCACGCAGATCAAGGCACAGATCGAGGAAACCACCTCGGACTACGACCGTGAGAAGCTGCAGGAGCGCCTGGCCAAGCTCGCCGGCGGCGTCGCGGTGATCCGCGTCGGCGGCGCGACCGAGGTTGAAGTGAAGGAGCGCAAGGATCGCGTGGATGACGCGATGCATGCGACCCGTGCGGCGGTTGAAGAAGGCATCGTGCCGGGCGGCGGCGTCGCTCTGTTGCGCGCCTCCGAGCAGCTCAAGCGCATCAAGACCGCCAACGACGACCAGAAGACCGGCGTCGAGATCGTGCGCAAGGCGCTCTCCGCGCCAGCCCGCCAGATCGCGATCAACGCAGGCGAGGACGGTTCCGTCATCGTCGGCAAGATCCTCGAGAAGGACCAGTATTCCTACGGCTTCGACTCGCAGACCGGCGAATACGTCAACCTGATCTCGAAGGGCATCATCGACCCGACCAAAGTGGTTCGTGCGGCGATCCAGAACGCAGCCTCGGTTGCGGCACTGCTGATCACCACCGAAGCCATGGTGGCCGAACTGCCGAAGAAGAACGCAGCCGGCGGCGGCATGCCCCCGGGCGGCGGCGGTATGGGCGGCATGGACTTCTGATCCAGCCGTTCACGCGGTTTCAACAATGCAAAACCCCGGCAGCGATGCCGGGGTTTTTTGTTGTGGGTGAGTTTTGTAGTCTGGAAAAGGCCATTTGAAGCGTCACGCGACCAGCGCGCGGCCGCCTTGCTGGTATTGGCTCTTGCCGATTTCGAAGATGAAATGCGGCGTTGCGCCGGTCGCTTCCCGGGTAAAGAGCCCAGCGCGCCTGACGCCGCCGATCTTGGTCATCGCGCCCTGGGAGCGCCAGTTTTGCTCGCCCACCCAGAAGATCACGGTATCGACAAACGTAAAGGCGTGATCGAGCATCAACCGTTTGACTTCGCGATTGGTTGTACCGCCCCAATGGCTGCGGGCGATGAAGGTCCAGCCGATCTCGATTTCGCTCCGCCCGGCGTCATAACCATAATAGCGGCTTGAGCCGATCAGTCGGTTGGTCGGCCGGTCGACGAATACAAACCCCATCCCGGAGGCAACCGCGCCGTCGAAATATTCCCTGAATGCCAGCTCGGTGTAACGATCCGAACGGGGATGCACCTTCCAGATTTCCGGATCGGAGCCGGCAGCGAACAACTCCGCCCAATCGCCTGACGTTACCGGTCGCACGATCACGGTCGGGCCAGTCAGCGTCGGTTGAAAATCAGGTTCGGACATGTCGGAGTGATAGCGTCGTTCCGCACTGAGCGCAAGGCGCGAGCTCGAAGCGGAACGTGAAGGGCCGCCCATGGGCGACCCTTCTTGTTATGCCGTTTCCGCAGGCTTCAGGCGAACCAGCTTGTTGAGCAGCGCATCGAAGCCCTGCCCATCGCCCGCGTGAAGGTCGATGCGGCCGACCTTCTCCACCAGCCGCTCAAGGGACTCCAGTTCCTTCAGTCGCAGCAGCAGCGGGTTTTCCTCCATCAGCTTGGCGGTGTTCAGAAGCGACCGCGTCGCCGCGGTCTCTTCCTGCCGGCGGATCAGGTTCGCCTTCGCGACCCGCTCCGCTTCCACCACCTTGTTCACCAGTTCCCGGATCTCGCCGGGAAGGATGACATCCTTCACGCCGAGTTCCGTTACCTCGACGCCGCTGTCCGCGAGGCGTGCGCGAACGTAGTCGCGCAGCTCCGCATCGAGTGCGGCCTTTGCGGACAGCACCTCGTCGAGCGAGCGGCCGGCGACCGCTTCGCGGATCGCGAACTGCACCAGACGGTACAGCCACGCATCCACGTCGGGCACCGCGGCAACCACCCGCTCGGGATCGACGATCCGGCGAAACGCCGTCAGGGTCACACGCAACGCGATGCGATCCCTGGTCAGCATCTCCTGCGCCGTGATCTCGACAGCCTGGGGACGCAGATCGAGGCGCTTGACCTCGATCTTGTGAGTCGACCATCCAGAACGCGTGCCGGCCGGGCGCAAGCCGCTCCACGAACCGGCCCTCGACATAGAGCAGACCGGCCTCATGGTTCTCGACCACCGCTTCGGTCACGACCGTTGAACGGCTGCGCTCGATCATCGCTAGGTGATGCGCGCTGACACGAGGATCGCTGGTCACGTCGATGCGCTCGACATCGACGCGGGTCGCGACCTTCCAGTAGGCACGCGCCTGCCAGGGCGTCATGAGCTGCACAGGACGCCCATCGAGGCTGACGATGGCGATTTCGTTCGCCTTCGTCGCCACGAACTCGAACAGCATGGCAGCAAGATCAGGCCGCGCGGCGTTCAGCACCGCGTATCGCTCCGCAGGGAATTCGGCGCGAACAACGCTGAACACCTCGGCCGCAAGCTCGCGCCGCGCATCGAACAGGCTGTGACGGCCGGGTTCGAGCACGCGCTCAAGCCTGCCGTTGCGCGTCAACAGGGCGCGCTCGCCATCCTTCACCGTCACATGCAACATCAAGAAATGCCAGGTCATGGCAAGCCTCCATCGTTTACTCTCCGGCCCGAGGTCGGAAAGCAGGTTTCGTTCGAAAGGATATCGAGGACGCGAACGCCGCTTCCTGAAATATCGGCGGGCCGTGGTTTCAGCTGGCGTCACGACGGGCACACGCGCGCAATCGCTCGACGGGTGTCGAGCGGTCGAGCGCAGTACCCGGCATCAGCGCAAGCGGTATCCACCGCGGCACAGAGCCGGTCTTGCAGTGTCTAGGTTCGGACGAAAAGCCTTGCGGCAATACGGCCGGACTGCGACTGAAGCGCGCGTCCGGTCCCCTTCAGAGGAATCAGTTTTTCAAGCTGAACCGGAGCGTTGGAGCAGGATTTGAACCTGCGACCCGATGATTAACAGTCATCTGCTCTACCACTGAGCTATCCCTTGTTGAGCAATAGACCGGAATCGAACCGGTGCCTTCGGGTTACCCCGATGCTCTCCATGAGCTACAACTGCGGCATCTTCATTCGGCGGAACACGAAACCGAACATCGGCTCGCGCCAGTCGGGATCTCAACGAGCCCGAACCCATGGCCTAGCGAAGGAGCGGGCTAATAAACCAAACATCTTGCGGTTGCAAGTCTGCTTCGGCGATTTTCTGGATTTCGAGAACGCTGTGTCGTTCCAGCCACAACGAATGAGCGCGTGGATCTGCCCAGTCTGGCATCATCGCGCCGAACGCTTCGTCATGACTTCGCATGACGAACCCACGCGGCGCTCAGTCTATGCTTGCCACGACGGCCAGACGCCTGATGCCGTGGTTCCGATAGGCGTTCAGGAATGCGTTGTAATCCCGGAACGATACGCAGCCGTTGGAATCGCCTCTCGGACCGAGCATGAAGGTATGCGCGAGCAGACCTGCGCGTCCGTAGATTGCCTCTTCGCCGCCGACGGGGTTCAGCCGCAACGCCGGCACGCCGTGAAACAGCGCCTCGCGCGGCGTCAGCTCGTAAAGGTGCGGCGGCGTCACGCCCCGCATTCTGATCTTTGCGGAGCGCGGATCATCGAGGCTGGAGCCAAGGCCCGAATGCGCTTCCAGCTTGGTGCCGTCGGGCAGGTAAACCATGTGCGCGGAGATGTCGTAGACGGCGGTCGATTGATCGTAGCGCGGCTGGGTGCCTTCCAGCGCGAGATTTTGACTTGGCCCGAGCGACGATGTGCTGCTGGCGTCGGCGGAAGCATAAGCCAGCAGCGAACTCTTCGGTTGCGGCTTGCCCCACAGCTTCTCAACAATCGAGGACTTGTCCGCGGAAGCGATCGACATCACTGCCGCCTTGGCGCGTTGCGCCATGTCGCGGATGGTAGCCCCCGGACTTTTCGCCGGCTGGGCATCGGCGGAGCGCGACGCTGGCGCGACCGCGGCAACCTGAACCGGCGCTGGCGGCGACGAAATTTGTTTGGGCTTTGCCACTTCCGCCAATTTCGCGGCGTCAGTTCGCGGCTTCGGCGCTTCCGCCAGCTTTGGCGCGTCTGTCTGCGGCTTCGGAGCTTCCGCCAATTGCGACCTCGACGGCTCGCCTTGCGCGGCCGCCGCTGCAAAGCGGTCATCGAACGAGAGCGACGGACCCGGCGAGACCGTTGCGGGCGCGACAACTGCTGGCGGCGATTCCATCACAATCGTGCTGTTGGCGACCGTGAGCGCATTCGGGGCCGCAGGCGCCGGTCGCTTGACGACAGCCACATCAAAATTGCCGCTCACAGCCGGGTAAATGCTGGCTCCGAAAACATTGGCATACACGGCCCAGACACAGCCCAGCACAAGGCAGCCGACGGCCACGCCGCCGAAGAAATTGTGAGAGGTGGCTTTCCGGGCTGAAGGTCTCGGATGGTGGGCCGTAAAACCATAACACGCACGCGTACTGGTACTCATTCGCCTTGCATCCAGAGTGGTTCCACTTTGTTCCCCTCGCAGGCAGCGTTCGATCACCGGTGCGTCGGAAGCACCATCGAACGCGAGCCTGCGCACGATGCGCCGCTCAGGTTCCAGCGGGACATCTTGCAGAGGCACGAAGCGTCATTAAGGCGACTTTTAGTTAAATGCAGATTAAGTGCGGGCAGCTCGGCGGTATGGTTAATGCGGCCCCGCCTCGGGACGAAGCCGCCGCCCCAAAAATGCCTGATTGTGCCAACCTTGCGCGTGCAAAACCGTGGCGCACCCTACTCCAGCTCGGGCGGCGGGGAACGGTCGAGCACGTCGCCCTTGGCGCCATCAAGCAGTTCCAGCGCGTAAGTTTCGATCGTGAGCGGTCCGCGCTTGCGCGGCAACTCGGCGACCTGCTCGACCCGCGTGAATATTTGCTTCAACTGCGGGTGCCCGCCGGGCCGCACCTCGTCGACATACAAGAGCTTGCCTGCAAGCAGCGCCGGATCCGGTTCAGGCATGTTGACCCAGCGGATGCGCTGGCTTTGCTGCGCCACACAGCTGCCCTTCGGCAGATAGAAGGCAAGCCAGCCGGTGGTGCCGTAGTCCGGCGCCAGCACGCAACCAGCGCCGACGCGCAGGCGGACCGCCTCGATCCCGGCGGCGAGGTCGCGCCAGCCGACGCCGACACTGCGCACGGTGGCGTCGCGGCGATAGCCTGACAGCACGCCGGTATTGGCCTGCACGATCAGAAGCGCAAACATCAAGATGCCGATCGGCGAAGCCCAGCGCGCGCAAAAAACCACTACGCGCTGCGGGCGCCGCTCCCAGCGCACAAGATGGACGGCGACCGCGGCCGCTATCGCGAAGACGGGATAAACCGGCGCCAACCAGTTCGCTTCGACGCGGGCGTGCAGCGAGTGCCAGACGAAATACAGCGTGATGGTCCAGAACGTCGCATTGATCAACGTGCGTGCGGCCAAAGCGCCGGCATTGCGCCTGGCCAGCGCGTAAAGCCCCATCGCGCCGAGAAGCCATACCAACGGGGTTGCGAATGCGATCTGGGTCGGGATCAATTCGCCGACGAACGCGAGCCTGAAATCCGCGATCCGCGCGCGGCCGATCTGCTTGATGAAGGAGACCCAGTGGTGATCGGCATTCCAGAGGATGACCGGTGCAAATATCGCCAGCGCGATGATGCCGCCGAGATATGGCCAGGGCGAAATCAGCCAGCGCCGCAGTTTCGGCACGGTCACCAGCCAGATCAGAATCGCCGGGCCGAAAAACAACGCAGTGTATTTCGACAGCAACGCCGCGCCGACCGCGGCGCCGACCGCGAGCCACCAGGCGCCGCGTCCGGTCTCCAGTACCTTGGCGAGAAAGAACAGGACAAAGCTGGAGGCCACCAGCAGCGGCGCGTCCGGCGTGACGATCATGGTGCCGACCGCCGCCATCAGAGTCGCATTGAGCAACAGCGTGGCGGTCGAAGCGAGGCGATGGCCGCCGAACAGGATCGCAGCGGCGCGATAGACCGCCCAGCTCATCGGCAGCGCCAGCAGGATCGACACCAGCCGCACGCCGAGTTCGGTGTCGCCGGCGATCATGGTGCCCAGCCGGATCACCAGCGCGACGCCGGGCGGATGATCGTAATAGCCGCCGGCGAGATGCTTCGACCACATCCAGTAATAGGCTTCGTCGAAGGTGATCGGGGTCGAGGCCGCGGCCACCAGCCGCAGCGCCACCAGCGCCAGTATCGTCAGAACCGTGCCGCGGACGAGCCGCACATCGTACGGGCTCATTGCCGGTTCATCGCCTGCGCCAGACGAACAGTCCGGACATCGCGTAATTCCAGACCACGCCCATCAGCGCGCCCGCAGCGCCTGCCAGCCACCAGATCGGTTCCTGATCGTAAACTGAAAACGCCACCCCGACATTGGCGGCGAGCCCGACGCCGCAAACCAGATAAAACAACAATAAGCCCCTCAGGATGGCAAAGCCCTTGAGACGTTGGTCGCGGTAGGTGAGAAAATTGTTCAAGATGAAATTGCTGGTCATGGCCAGCAGCGCGCCGCAGGCCTGCGCTTGCGGGAACGGCAGATCAAATCCGTCGAGTGCCACGAACAGCGCGGCGAAATGCACGAACAGGCCGATCGATCCGACGGTTGCGAACAACAGGAAGCGCAGCGAGACGATGTCGTGGGTCAGCTTCGCCAGCACGAGGCCGAGGAAATCCAGCGCCACCATCGAATCCAGCTTGCTCTCGCCATGCAGCCGCGAGCCGAAGCTGTAGGGAATTTCGACAATCCGCAAATCGCCGCGCGCGGTGGCGACGATATCGAGCAGGATCTTGAAGCCCTGGGTCGACAGCTGCGGCGCCAGCTGCTCGAAGCGATCGCGGCGGATCATGAAGAAGCCGCTCATGGGATCGGCGATCTGGACCCGCAACACGCGCTTTGCAACCTCGGTCGCCAGCGCGCTGGCGCCGGCACGCTGCTTGTTGAAGCTGTCGGCGCTGCCGCCCTCGACATAGCGGCTGCCGACCACGAGATCGGCTGTACCGGCTTGCAGCAGCGCCAGCATTTTCGGCAATTGCGTCTCGTCATGCTGCAGGTCGGCATCGATCACGGCGGCGCATGGCGCGCTCGATGCCAGAATGCCCTCGATGCAGGCCCCCGACAGGCCGCGCCGTCCGATCCGCCTGATGCAGCGAACCCGCGAATCCTGACGCGCCAGTTCCCGGACCACGTTCCAGGTGCCGTCGGGGGAATTGTCGTCGACAAAGATCACTTCCCACGCCATGCCGGCGAGCGTGGTCTCCAGCCGCCGAAACAGCGGGGTGACATTCTCGCGCTCGTTGAAGGTGGGCACCACCACCGAAAGCTGCGGCAAACCCGCGGTCAGCGGCGGGTTTTCGGGGCCCGGTCTGATGGCTTCATTCATGCCGCCAGCGTATATCCGCAGCCTCCGGGGATGCCAAGGCGCAGTTCCACAAAGCCCGTGGGCAACGCAGGCGGCAGGATACTGGCGGGAGGGCCTGAACCGGGCCAAACAGGCCCTAAAATGCCAACGACCACGAACAACAGGCGCGCGTACATCCGGCGCAGCCGAGCTATTCAGTGGTCGTTCCAGCGCCGGAGCTATCAAGCATCGACGTCGCCGTTGAATGCTATTTAGGGACGATCGGAACGTTCCGCAAGGGGCGGTTTTCTCGGCAAACCCGAATGTCGGTTCTATTGGGGAATCTCTCTTACCACCGGCCCTTTGACGGCCGGCGCGACAGGCTGCGCCTTCGGCGGTTCAATCGTTTGAGCCGGTTTTACGGTTTGCCCTGGCGGCGCGTACATGAACGCCATGATCAGGGCAGCCGCCCCGACGATGGCGCCCAATACGCGGGCGACGGTTTCGGAGTTCATCTGGATACTTCCTGGTTGCCTTGGCGACCCCAAACTATCATGCCAGCCGCCGCGCCGCGAGGGATAGCTATTTCGCCGCCGCCTTGTGCTTGATGAACGCCTGCAGCCTGACACATCGACGTTACCAACATTTCATGCGGTTTCATGGTTGGTTATGTCCGGCCGACGCCTAGCTTTGGGGTAGGAGAACACCATGAAGCAGTCCGATCATTTCCGCGAAAATGCTGACAATTGTCAGCGGCTGGCGGAGCGCGCCCCCGATCACCCAAGTTACCTCCGCTACAAGCGCATGGAAGACGCCTGGCGCTCGCTGGCCAATGAACAAGACTGGCTCGACGGCGAAACCTCTCCGGAAGCGATCGCGCTGGTTTGAGCTCTCCTCCAAGCGGGACGAGGTGATCTGATCGTCATTGCGAGCGCAGCGAAGCAATCCATGTGGCTGCGAAGAAAGAATGGATTGCTTCGCTGCGCTCGCAATGACGGCAAGATACATCTCCGCATTCTCGCGGCGCGATGCGCCCGAGTTGTGCATGAACCTTTCGCCCAACAAAGGGCGTGGCGCTACCCCAAGGGGGGAGCGGGGAATGCCGGGTGCCCGCCGCACCCGCAGCCGCGCGTGTAGTGTAGTAAAGCACACGCGTTAGTCACCACGGTCGCACCGGGATCACCCGGCATTCCCGCACGCGATGGTTTTAACCGCTTATTTCGCGCTCTCCCCGGTGACCGGGCTTTTTTGCCACCGTCATCAGCGGAAATGTCTTCCGCCAACTTGACGCCAGCGTCGGGGCGTCAGGACCACACGACTTCGCCGTCCGCGAAAAGCACCATTCGTCCTTGGCGCCACCGCGTCCATCGCATCCCCTGCCCTACGTTCGTGACGATCGCGAAACGCCCCTTGTGTGTGGGCCGGGATGCGAGCGATGTAGAAGTGATTTGGGTCAAAAGAAAATGCAAATATTTTTGCAAAGGGGACTCGACAGGCGAACTCGCTGATTTGCCCATCCGGGCAAAATCAACTGACCGGTGGGACGGTTTCTGCACGCCGGGTCAGCTAAATGCGAGCCACGTCAATTGAGTGCAGCGTCACCGTAACCCTCAAATCGCACCAATGGCCTCGCCGTTCAATCTCGCGAGCAGTTTGGATGTGTGAGGTGCATGTCTAGTGGAATCGATGATTCCTTGGTGCAAGAGGTGTTTTTGATTTGCGGTTTCGTTGTTGGTTTTTCCGCGTCGATGCAGAGGTGTGAGGTGGTCCCGGTTTCTGAGAGAGGCGGTTAAGGTGGATTTATTGCCGAAGATTACTGGATGTAAAATTAAGCTTGGATAGCTTTGTGCGAATCTTCCCAGAGCAGCGGCGACGGGCGCCGGCGCGGAGAAGAACTTTGAAATCCGCCTTGAGAACATAGGACTCTGCAAGGTGCAGGGCAATCCCCCCGCTAAGTCGCGGGGTTTTCCTTTTGTAAGCAACTCATTGTTTTTCCAATTTATCAGCCGAGACGGAAGATCACGTTTGAAAAGTTAACTCCATTGACCGACTAAAGAATTGTTTATGAATTAAGTGTCTCGGAACCGCTAAGACTCTGGGCTGTTCACCGTTATCCGTAGTGGAGGAGACAGTTATGAAATATCGTTCGATAGGAGCTGCCTGTCTGGCAGCGGCACTTGCGGCTGCGTCTCCTGCACTTGCTCGTGGGGGTGGCGGCGGACATGGCGGAGGCAGTGGTGGTCACGGGGGTGGTGGCGGCTTCGGCGGCGGTTTTCATGGCGGTGGCATGGGTGGCTTCCACGGCGGCGGCATGGGCGGTGGAGGTTTCCATGGCGGACTTCGCGGAGGCGGAGCGCGTTTCGCGGGCGGCAGCGGTGGTTTTAGAGGCGGCGGGTTCCGCAGCGGCTACGGTGGCTACGCCGGTTATGGTTATGGCGGTTACGGCGATGACGGGTACGGACTCGCCGGAGGTCTTCTTGCCGGTTCATTGATCGGCACCGGTTTGGGATACGATTACGGCGGTTATGGCCCTGGATACGATGACAACTCTTACGCCTATACGGCCGGACCCGCGACCGCCGATAGCGGTTACTGCATTCAGAGATATAAGTCGTATGACCCGGCTTCAGGAACCTATCTTGGATACGATGGCCAACGGCATTCCTGTCCGTAGTACATCCTGAGAAAAACGTCGCCGTTTTCACGACCGTTTGCGGTGACGTTTTCCTTTCGCCGCGTGCAAATTAGCAACTAACGAAGTAAGCAACTGCGCCCGCCAGGTTCATACCCGGCGGGTTTGCTTTGGGCGAAGCGAGCCTTGGGCAGACTTCGAATATCGTTCCGGTACAAAAAAAGCCCCGGAAGATGCCGGGGCTTTTAAGCTGATGGAGAGTTGAGAGATCAGTAGGGGGACACGCCCGAGTAGCCAGAATTGAAGTGGTAGTTGATGCCAGCCTTCAGAGAATTTACCGAATAATTCGCCAGTGTGATGGGTTCGACAAATGCGCCACCCGGCGTGCTTCCACTCACGGTCGTGGCGCCGAAATTATAATAATCGTATTCGACCTTCGCGCTCCAGCCCGGCGCAAACATGTATTCCAGGCCGGCACCGAGGGTGTAGCCATCTCGCCCGACGCGACCCGTACTATCAATGATTCCGCCGGCTACCGGATCAACGACGTCGGCCCGGTCATTCGTCCAGGCAAAACCGCCTTTAGCGTACAGCAATACGCTGTTCCAAGCGTAGCCGATCCGGCCGGTTCCCGTGAATATCTCGTTGAGGTTGCTGCTGCAGCTCGCTCCACTCGGGCAGATTGCCGTTCCGTTGATGTCCGCCCAATCGAGGTTGCCTTCAACGCCAAACACCCAGTTGCTTCCCGGAGCCTGCCAATTATAGCCTACGACGCCGCCAGCCATGGCACCGGAGGTATCGAAGCGGCCGGTCGCACTCGGGAAAAACGGATCCGGGAAAAAGAGATTGTCACTACCAAAGGCTCCACCGCCCTCCGCGCCGATATAGAAACCGCTCCAGTCCACCATCGGAGAGGGCTGCATCATCGGCGCTTTGGAGTACGTTCGAGCAGGCAGATCGGCGGCGGAAGCGGGAACTGCCAAGCCAACAACGAGAATACCGATTGTACCGAGCAAGAGCTTATTCATCGAAGATCCTTCCATTAAGTTCTGGATCGTAGCTATCAGTATTTCAAAATAGTCATACGAAAATTTTTTTAATTCACTGCGCACGGCTTGCCGCACCCGCGGCAGAGCCGACTAAAGAATTCTTTATGAACTAAAGAATTCTTTATGAATTGAAAGTGTTGGAACGACCAAGACGTAGGGCTGTTCACCATTACCCGTAATGGAGGAGACAGTTATGAAATATCGATCGATAGGAGCTGCCTGTCTGGCAGTGGCACTTGCTGCAGCGTCCCCTGCACTTGCTCGTGGAGGTGGCGGACATGGTGGAGGTGGACACGGCGGCGGCTTTCATGGTGGTCACGCAGGCGGACTCCACGGAGGCCATGCCCACTTCGCTGGCCGTGGCTTTCGGGGCGGATACCGCGGAGGCTACGGTGGTGGCTACGGCTATGGTGGATACGGCTATGATGGATACGGCGGCTATGATGACGGAGCAGGTATTGTAGGCGGTTTGATCGCAGGCTCGCTGCTCGGCGCCGGTCTGGGATACGGGTACGGCGGCCCCGGATATTACTGACGTGCCAACGGCATCTTGTCCGTCGTTACATCGAAACAAAAAGGCGGCCGGGTCGGCCGCCTTTTTCACGACATCAACCAGCCGATAAATCTCTACCACAGCGACAAGTTGTGAGCTCTCAATAGCTTGTCCATTCGATCCGGACCGAGGAAACTGAGGTTGCGAAGCTTCAGAGTCCAAGGAGGGACCGACGCCCAAAGGCCGAGAGGCCATGGTGCATAGTGTGATTGACCGAGGGCTGAGCAAGGCGACCACCCGTCAGTTCAAGACCACTGCGAAGACCGTTGCCAAATGGGTTGAGCGCTTCAGCGCGGAGGGACGTCGATGGTTTGCGTGATCGCTCCTCGATACCTCTTTCATTGCCAAGTCAAACCCCGCCAGCCAAGTGCGCCGCGGTCCAGTTTTTGCGTCGGCAGCGTCATACAGGCAAGCAGATAGCCGCCGAGGTGCGCGTCTATCCGGCGACCGTCAGCCGCATCTTGCCGCAGGGCGCAATAGCCACCGGGTCGCGCGGACGCGCGCCCGATGACAGGCTCAGCGTATTTGCGCAGCGTAGGTGGCAATCGGCGGATTACGCCAATCCAGCATTCGCTTCTGCGCTAAAACTCGCCGTGCGCCATCCAGGTGGCGAAGAACGGCGCCAGCAGCAACAGGGTCATTTCCACCCGCAGGATCATCTGAATCTTTTTGAATTGATCGGTCGCCAGTTGTTGCCCGCGGCCCGCGCTCGTGTCGGACCGCCAGCGCAGAAACACCAGCGTGGGATAGATCGACATCAAGGCCGCGATGACGAAAATCCCGAACAGGATATGAAACGCGATGTGGTGGTTGTAATAGGCCGCACCCTTTTCCAGGAACATGCGCAGGATGCCGGTGATCAGCACGATGGCTGCCGAAGCCCCGTACACGATATCAAGCCGCTGGACAGTGCCGGCCTGAGCCGCCGTCAGCTCCTGCTTCAACAAGAGATGCTCGCCGAGCAGGCTCGCGATCATCAGCATGATGGAGACGTAGTGGATCCAGGCGACGATGATGGGCCAGGCCAAGAGATCATCCTCCGAGATGCGCTTCGGTTCCTCGCGCAAAAGGATCGCGCGAGAGAGTTCACTGGGTTGAATTAGCCAAATTTGGGCCGGTTTGCAAAATTATCCCGGCGAGAGCCGGTGCCGTGCGGCCCGGCGCACGATATTTGCCGAGCGAACTGGCCAATTCCGGCCGGCGGGACCAGCCATGTGAGCAAGACCCCCAAAACAGCGCAAAGACAGCGACGAAGACCGTTGCAAAGACGCCCGCAAAAAACAAATTCAGCGACCGGCAAGATCTGCATCGGCGTCGGCGGCTGCACCTTCGCGCCGTGGCGCGGGGTGTTCTATCCGCAGAAGCTGGCGCAGGCGAAGGAGCTGGAATACGCGGCCTCCAGGCTGACCTCGATCGAAATCAACGGCACCTATTACTAAATTTGTGCTGTTACTTGGCGCTACCTGGCTAACGTTAGAATCACCATTTATTTGCAGCGGTTTCTTTGCTGCTGTAATCTTCGCGATGAAAAGAGCGTCGAAGCTGTAGCAAAAGGTAGCAAAAACCAAGCCGCCCGATTAACCTTGGAGGACGTTTTGTCATTCACCGTGGAACCTGTTTCAAGGCGATTTAGTTTCGCGTTTGCGTACTTCCCAATCCAACGGAGAAACGCATGATGGCAAAACCAATCATTCTCGCTGCTTGCACCGCAATCATTTTAAGCGTCGCTGCAGCAAACGCTGCTCCTTGCGACCGTAGTCAAATTGCCAATATGGACATTGCCAATAATGCCGCTCAAGAACGCGAGCGGGAACAGCGCGCGCTAGGCCTCGCGGAGCAGGCGAAGATTGGAGGAACGCCAGCAGAGCCCCTTAGTCTGTCCTCTTCGGCAACGGATAAGGATCGGTTAGCGACTATGCCGCCAGAAGGTCAATTTCCGTCAAAGATAGTTTCTGATCAGGGCTGTGAGAGGCCCGAATAGCGACCTCGCCGCCTGATCCGCCTTTCCTATCATCTCAATCCTCCGCCAACGTATACTTTGCTCTCGACCGCTTCTGCACCGCCGCGACGGCTTGGTCGCCTCTGGATGTTTCTTACGCTGCGATGGGCTGCTGCCTGGCGCTCAATCGGGATCACGTACTTGCGCGCGCTATCAACTGACCGCGTTCGGGCTGGAGTTCATGAAAGCCGCGACCCGCTAATCTGTTGGCGGCGCATGCGTTCAATTTCTGCTCTGATAGTGGCAAGTTGCATGGACCAAATCTCATTGATCTGATAAGAACGAAAAGAGAACATATTTGCAAGCCGTAGCGATAGTGTTCGCCGGCGGAACACCCCAAGAAGAGGCTTAGAAGTGGCCAAAGCAAAAAAGGTCGTCTCCAGTCAACGCCGGACAAATCTTCATCGGCGTCGGTGGATGGACATTTCCTCCCTGGAGATCAACGTTTTACCCGGAAAAGCTGCCACAGCATCGCGAGCTGGAATACGCGGCTTCGAAGCTGACCTCGATCGAGATCAACGGCACCTATTACGGCTCGCAGAAGCCGGAGAGCTTTCGCAAATGGGCGCGCGAGGTGCCCGATGGTTTCGTGTTCTCGCTGAAGGGACCGCGCTTTGCCACCAATCGCCGGGTGCTGGCGGAAGCCGGCGACTCCGTCAAAAGGTTCTACGATTCCGGCGTGCTGGAACTCGGCGACCGGCTCGGTCCGGTGCTGTGGCAGTTCGCACCAACCAAGAAATTCGATGAAGCCGATTTCGGCAAGTTTCTCGAGCTGCTGCCGCGCCAGCTGGAGGGGCGCGCGCTACGCCATGTGGTCGAGGTGCGCCATGACAGTTTTTGCGCGCCCGGTTTCATCGCGCTGTTGCGCCAGTTCGCAACGCCGGTGGTGTTCGCCGAGCACGGCAAATATCCGGCCATCGCCGACGTGACCGCCGATTTCGTTTACGCGCGGCTGCAGAAGGGCAATGACGAGATCGCGACCTGCTATCCCCCGAAGCAACTCGATGCCTGGGCCAAACGGCTTCAATTATGGGCCGGCGGCGGCGAGCCCGACGATTTGCCGCGCGTCGATCCGGCCAAGCCGCAACCGGCGCCGCGCGACGTGTTTGCCTATGTGATTCATGAGGGCAAGGTCCGCGCGCCGGCCGGTGCAATGGAATTGATCGAACGCGTGAAGCAGTGAGGCGCATCCCATGGCCAAAGCCAAGAAGCTCTTCACCATCGGCTATGAACAGACGCCGGCCAAATCGGTGCTCGACGAACTCCAGCGCGCCGGCGTGAAGCTGCTGGTGGACGTGCGCGCCGTCGCCTCCTCGCGCCGCCCGGGTTTTTCCAAGAACCAGCTCGCGGCCGGGCTGGACCAGCGCGGCATTGCATATGTCCATCTGCGCGGACTGGGCACGCCGAAGGACGGCCGCATCGCCGCACGCAGCGGCCAATTCGACGCGCTACACAAGATCTACGCCAAACATTTGAAGACGCCGCAGGCCAGAGAGGAACTCGACGAGCTGTCGTCGCTGGTCAAGAAATCGGGTCCGGTCTGCATTCTCTGCTACGAGCGCGACCACCTCCACTGCCATCGGCGATGGATCGCCGAGATCATCGAAGACCGCGACAGCGTCAAGATCGAGAATCTCGCCGCGCCGCAGCTGTGATTTGATCGACGTGATCATGGCTGACATAGCGTGACCGCATCCGATGTCTCCCGTTACCCCAATTGCCACACCGTCATCGGCCGGTCATAGCCCCTGACCGCCACCTCGCCGAGCGATACCGCGTCGCCGCCGGCTTCACCCAGCGCATCGCGAACCGCGCTCGAGATCAGGAGCTGCGAACCGAAATCCTTGTTGAGCGCCTCCAGTCGCGAAGCAAAATTCACGGTGTCACCGATCACGGTATATTCCTTGCGCCTGGGCGAGCCGATGTTGCCCGCCACCACTTCGCCGAAGTGAACGCCGATGCCAATGCGCAGCGGCCAGTGAGACGCGCTGTTGATGCGCTCCATCGCCGCGAGCATTTCGCGCGCCGCGCCGACCGCGTGATGAGCGGCGTCGTCCACCTCGAACGGCGCGCCGAACAGCGCAA
This sequence comes from uncultured Pseudomonadota bacterium, assembly GCA_963727225.1. GTDB lineage: Bacteria > Pseudomonadota > Alphaproteobacteria > Rhizobiales > Xanthobacteraceae > Bradyrhizobium. Next base: position 197,432 of record CAVSFN010000022.1, read on the forward strand.
GGAATCCATCGCCGAGGAACTTGTTCACGATGCCGCCATGACGGTCCAGAATTTCCACCAGCACCGCGAACGCGCCGTCGAGCCGGTCGACGACCTGCTGCGGTGAGCGCGAACGCGCCTCTGAGGTGAAGCTGCGAAAATCGACGAACATGACCGCGACCTGGCGGATATCGCTGTCGGTGCCGGCGCCTTCGACCAGAAGCCGCTCCGCCACTTGCGGCGAAACGTGCTGGCCGAACAGGCTGGTGACGCGATCGCGCGCGGTCGCGGCTGCAATGCTCGCCGCGAATTGACGGCGCAGTTGAACGCCGACCGCGCCCGCGAGAACCCCGGAGATCAGGATAATCATGCTGCGCGCAGCGTGATACCAGATATCGGGCGCTGGATCGGACGTCGCGACCGGATGGTAAAACATCGCCATGCAAAACAGCTCGGCCGCCGCAACGAAATCCAGTGAAGGTCGATAGCCAGAAATCGAGCCGCAGCGTCGACAGAATGATGAAGATGAAATAGGCAAAGGGCATCACGAACCCCAGCGCCTCAACCGGCCCCATGTTTCTGATGTGCAGCGCCAGCGCGAAGGTCGGCAGCGAGGTTTCGATCAACGCTCCAAGGTATCGCCGCAGCACCGGCAAGTCGCGATCGAGCCTTAGGTGCCGACGGACATTCCCATGGACCCAGAGCTCGAACAGGATGAACGGAATCAGGATGACACTGAGGTATATCGGGCGGAACCGGCCCCGCCAGATGTTATCGAGTCCCTCGGGGTGCGATCAGATCGACCGCCCAGAGAACGACGAGAAGAACCAGGGCGGTGGCGATCAGCGACTTGATGCGCACCAGCTCGGTGCGCAGCACTTCCCGCGTCAGTGCATGATCGAAATCGACCGACACCGCGGGCCGTTCCACGCCGTCCCCACGCCACCATCGCCCCAGCATCGTGTCTGCTCGCGTATGATCCGCCCAATGTAAGCGGTTCGGGCGAAAAGATCATGCACGCTTTCAGGAGTCCAGAGCGCTTAGCCGATTGAGCATCAATCCAGCGTACGGCGGAATCGCGTCACCGCGATCGTCATGGCCAGCAGCATCAAGGCGAGCAGCGCGATGGCATCGTATTGCAGATTCACCAGCGTCGCGCCCTTCAGCATGATCGCGCGAACGATCCGCAGGTAATGCGTCAGCGGGAGGCCTTCGCCGATATATTGCGCCCATACCGGCATGCCCGCGAAGGGAAACATGAAACCAGACAACAGAATGCTGGGCAGAAAGAACATCATCGACAACTGCATCGCCTGCAACTGGTTCTGCACGATGGTCGAGAAGGTGTAGCCGATCGCAAGATTGGTGGTGATGAACAATGTCGAGAGCAGCGCCAGCATGATCAGGCTGCCGCGCACCGGCACCCCGAACAGCAGCACACCGATGCCGACGATCAGGGTCGCCTGGATGAAACCGACGAGAACATAAGGCACGATCTTGCCGAGCATGATCTCCACCGGCTTGATCGGCATCGACAACAGGCTCTCCATGGTGCCGCGCTCGATCTCACGCGTCACCGAGAGGGCGGTGAAGATCAGCATCGTCATGGTCAGGATGGTGCCGACCAGGCCAGGCACGATATTCAGCCGCGACGATGCCGCCGGATTATAACGCGCATGGGCGCGGATCTCGAACGGCAGCGACGGCGGATCGCCCGCGAACAGGTCATGTGCCAGCGCGGTCTGCACCACCACCCCGAGCGCCGACAAGGCGGAGCCCGCCGCCACCGGATCGGTCGCATCAGCGGCGACCAGTAGCGCCGGATAATCGCCGCGTCGCACCGCGCGTTCGAAGCCGCGCGGAATCTCGACACCGAACAGCACCTTGCCCGACAACAGCAAATTGTCGAACTCGGCGACATCATGCACTTCCGTGGTGAAGTGAAAATATGCGGTGTTTTCCAGCGCCTTGAGGATCGAACGCGCGAGGTCGCTGTCCTCCTGCAACAGCACCGCGGTCGGCAGGTTGCGCGGCGTGGTGTTGATGGCGTAGCCGAACAGCAGCAACTGCATGACGGGGATCATCACGATCATCGCAAACGACACGCGATCGCGTCGCAACTGAATGAATTCCTTGATCATCATCGCATAGCTGCGCCGCCAGAAGCCGAACGGCCGTTCGGTTGTATCGCGATTCCGGTTTGAAACTTCAGCCATGCTCATTGGAAATTGTCCCTGGCGCGGGTCATCAGTTCGATGAACACGTCCTCCAACGAGGGCTCGCTGTGCTGCCAGTGCAATTCGTGGCCCTCGCGCCAGGGCGCAATAGTGGACTCGAGCGCGGCCTTGTCGCGTCCCGACACATGCAGGCTGGTGCCGAACGGCGCTACCATGTCGACGCCTGGCTTCCCGGTGAGTTGGGTGGTGAGCGCATTGAGGTCGTCGCCGGTGACCGTGTAGGTGGACAGCGCCGATTTCGCTATGACATCGTCCACGGTGCCGTGCGCCAGCAAATGTCCATAGGCGATGTAGGCGATCTCGTGGCAGCGCTCGGCCTCGTCCATGTAATGGGTGGAGACCAGCACCGTCAGCCCTTCCGCCGCCAGCGCATGGATTTCATTCCAGAAATCCCGCCGCGCTTTCGGATCGACGCCGGCGGTCGGTTCGTCCAGCAGCAGCAGTTGCGGATTGGGCAGCGTGCAGGCGCCTAACGCAAGCCGCTGCTTCCAGCCGCCGGAGAGCTCCCCGGCAAGTTGCCCCTCGCGACCATTGAGACCGAGCCGCCCGATCATCTCGCGCGCCTTGCCTCGCGGGTCGCGCACGCCATACAGCCTTGCGACGAATTCCAGATTCTCGCGCACCGACAAATCCTGGTACAGGCTGAAGCGCTGCGTCATGTAGCCGACCTGGCGCTTGATCTTGTCGGCGTCGCGACGGATGTCGTAGCCGAGGCAAGTGCCCTCGCCGCTGTCGGGCGTCAACAAGCCGCAGAGCATGCGGATGGTGGTGGTCTTGCCGGAGCCGTTGGGACCGAGGAAGCCGTAGATGGTGCCGCGCTTCACCCGCATCGACAGGTCATGCACCACCTCGCGGCCGCCGAACGACTTCGACAAGCCGCGGACATCGATCGCGATGTCGGATATTGAAGTCGACGCCGCGGTCATCGTCGGTCCGCTATCGGCGTCTTGGCGTTGAAGAACACGCTGATCGGCTGGCCGACGCGCAAGGAGTCGGGGTTGGAGGGCCGCGCCTGAACCAGGAACACCAGCTTGTTGCGCTCATCCAGACTGTAGATCACCGGCGGGGTATATTCGGCCGAGGTCGCGATGAAATAGATCCTGGCGGTGAGATCGCCGGCGCAGTTGTCGCAGGCGACCCGCACCTCGTCGCCGATGGCGAGCTTCGGCAAATCCGGCTCCGGCACGTAAAACCGCACCTTCATGTTGCCGGGCGGCATGATCGACAGCACCGGGCGTTGCGCCGGCACCGTCTCGCCCTCGCGGAAATAGATCTGCTGAACGGTGCCGCTCACCGGCGCGTAGCCGATCCGCCGCGCAAGGCGGGTCTGCGAGGTCACGACTTGCGCCTCGGCCACGCGCAGCGCTGACACCGCGGCGTCGAGCGTCGCCTGCGTGCCGGATCCGGTTTTGCTCAATGATAATGCGCGGTCATAGCTTTGCTGGGCGTTGGCCAAAGTCGCCTTGTTCTGGTTGAGATTGGCCTGCTGCAGATCGTCGTCCACCGAATAGAGCTGATCGCCGGGCTTGACCTCGTCGCCTTCGCGAACGCTGAGCCTGGTCACGCGCCCGGATTTATCGGGGCTGACGAAGATCATGTCGGCTTCGACCCAGCCCTGATAACCGGCATTGCGCGAATCGTTGCAGCCGGCGAGCGCCGCCGCGAGCGCGAGTGCCGCCAGAATTCGCACCATCATTGTCGAGCAGGTCATGTCGTCCCCCGTTCGCCAAAGATCAGATCGAGATGGACGCGCAGCATCTCGGTGGCGTCGAGCGGCGCTTGGCTGCCGAACAGCCCTTGCCAGATCACGGCGAGCATCGCCGGCGCCACCACGATCTGCGGAAAGCGCGTCAGGCCTTGCTGCCGGATTTCGCCACGCGCGATGCCGAGTTCGATCAGCGCACGCATGGCGGCCATGCCGCGCGCCACGACTTCGCGATAGTAGAAGTCGGCGACGCTTGGAAACCTCGCGCCTTCGGCGATGATCAGGCGGACGATATCGCCCCGCCGCGTCGTCACGATCTCCTGCACGAAGATCTGAGCAAAACGCTCAAGCGCGGCACGTGCCGATCCGCCTGCCGGCGGCGGCGCGGCAAGACGGCTGATCAGCGGCCCCAGCGCGGTCCGTATCAGTTCCTGGAATAGCGTCTCCTTGTCGGCGAAGTGCAGGTAGATGGTGCCTTTGGCAACGCCGGCGCGTTTGGCCACGTCGTCGAGCCGGGTCGCGGCATAGCCGCGCGCGATGAATTCATCCAAAGCCGCTGCGATGATGGCCTCGCGCCGTTCCGCGGCCCGTATCGCGCGGCTGGGGAGAGATTTGAGCGACGGGCTCCCTGACCGCGCCGGCTTCTGCTTCTTGACCGGGGCAACGTTCTCTCCGCGCCGGCGATCGGCTGATTTCGAAGAGCCATTCGACATCGGTTTGCTCCCTGAAACTGAGGTGAAAAAATATGACTGACTAGTCAGTCATTGTCAATGTTTCGAGGTTTCGGAAGCCGGACCGGGCATTTTTGTTTAGTCAATATATTGATATTATTCGGCTTTATTATCTGACGCGTTGCAGCCGCTAGCTGTGAAACTTCAACCCGTCGACGATCTTGTCGATCACCTTGCGCTCGGCGCGCATCGCCAGCCCGACCAGATTGAGTTCGGCGCGGATCACGGCCTTTACGACCTCGCGGTTGGCCGCATCATGCGTGGTCTTGAACATGTCCTCGGTATAGACGGCAGGCTTCACGCCCCTCGCCAGCGCGCGATCCAGCGCGCGCGTCAGCGCCGGCCGGTCGGCGCCATAGATCAGGATCGGCTGGCCGATCAGCGACAGATAACGGGTGCCGGAGCCGTCCTGGTAGGCTTCGCCGATGCATTCCGGATACGCGGCGGCGATACCTGAAGTCAGGAACGACGCCACGTTCAGCTTTTGCCAAACCTCAAGGTCGGTCCGGATCACGACCGCGATCTTGGTATCGAATTGCATGGATGCTCCGGTGTCATCCCGGGGGCGCGTTGGAATGAATTCTGAAACTAACCCCTGGCGTCGCAGGCCCAGGCGCGGATCACGCATTCCTTGCCGCCGAATTCGTAGCATTTGCGGGTGGCTTCGTTGAGCGAGTTCGAAATCCGCGGCTTGACGGCATAGCCATGCGCGCCGCAAGGGTTGGTCATGTCGATCGAAAACGCGGCACAGGCCCGCTTCATGGTCACCGTCGTGGTGCACTCGCCCTTGCACTGCTTGCGTGCCGCGGCCAGCGCGCCGGCCTCGCCGGCATAGTCATAGGCCTGGCCGTAAGCGCCGCATTTGCCGATCGCGAACGCGCCCGCCGCCCACGTTTCGGTGACGAAGCGCGAGGCGCCGAGCACCATGGTCAGCGCAAGAATGAGCAGCGCACGGCGTTGCGCGGCGGCAGTCGAAACGATCAAAATCCCCTCCCCCGAGGTCAAGCCGCCAGAATTTAGCCGAGGGGCGTTGAGACTTGGTGAACGACAGGTTGAAACGGCCCCTGCTTAGCCGCGCCGCGCATCCTCGAGCGCCTGGGGGGTATCGATATCGAGAAAGGCGCCATGGCCCTCGACCGGGACTTCCGCCACCGTTTCGCTGTGCCTGAGGATCAGATGGCGGGCGCCCATATCGCCGTCGAGCGTCATCAATTCCTTGAAGAACCGCCGCGACCACAGCACCGGATTGCCGCGCCGGCCATCGCTGACCGGCACCGCGATCAGACTGCCGCTATCGGGCGCGAACGCCTCGATCAGCCGGTCGATCAGATGCGCATCGATCAACGGCATATCGCCGAGACATACCACCGCGCCGTCGGCATTGTCGGGCACTGCCGCAATGCCTGATTTGACCGAGCCGGCAAGGCCCGCGGCGAAATCCGGATTGTGCACGAACTTCACCTTGAGCCCATGCAGCGATTGCTGGACCTCGGCGGCCTGATGGCCGGTGACCACGATCACCGCCTGCGCTTTCGACGCCAGCGCCTGCTCGGTGACGATCCGGACCAGCGTCTTGCCGCGGAATTCGGCCAGAAGCTTGTTGGGACCGCCCATCCGGGTCGAGCGCCCGGCGGCGAGAATGATCGCCGCAACATTGCGGTTGCCGTCGGCGCCGAGACTGGCGCGCGGCTGCGGCCGCGTCACGATCTCCATCAACAAGCCGCCGACGCCCATGCCGGTAAGTTCGGCGCGGGTAACCTTGAGGCCTGCCAGGAGGCGCATCAGCACCCAGTCGAAGCCGTTCTCGACCGGCGAGCGGGCGCAGCCGGGCGCGCCCAGCACCGGCACGCCACCGGCATTGCCGATCAGCAGCAGATTTCCGGGATCGACCGGCATGCCGAAATGCTCGATCGAGCCGCCGATGCCCGTGAGCGCCGCCGGAATCACGTCGCGCCGGTCGGCGATCGCCGAGGCGCCGAACACGATCACAAGCTCGGCGCCGAGAGCGAGCAGCTCCTTGATCGCAGCCGCCAGCGCCGTCTCGTCATGCGGCACGCGGCGCTCGGCAATGATGGTGGCGCCGGCGGGGGCCAGCCTCTCCGCGGTGACCCGCAAGGTCTTCTCCACCACCTTCAACGCCAGCCCCGGCAGCAAGGTCGAGACGATGCCGACGCGCTTGATGGTGTAGGGCGCGATCCGCAACGCGCCGCCGCTCGCCGCAGCCACCGCTGCGTCGCGCAGCTTCGCCTCGACCCCGAATGGAATGAGCTTGACGGTCGCGACCATCTCGCCTTCGACCACCGGCTTGTAGGCAGCGAGCGTGGCGAAGGTGATGGCTTCATCGACGCTGTTGATGCGATCGACCGCGGCGCGGTCCACCACCAGCACGCCGGCCTTGGCCGCGAACAGATTGGCGCGGCCGGTAAAGGCGCGCTCGACATTGACGCCGTCGCCGGCGACAGCCTGCGCGATGCTGGCCGCGGCCTCATCTTCCGAGATGTCGCCGTCTTCGAGCCGGACCACGACGATCTCCTCGACGCCGGCCTGGCGCAGGGCCTCCACCTCGGCGGGACCGATCGTGGTGCCTTTCTTCAGCACCAGCGATCCCTGCCGCAGGGTGTGAACGGTGACGCCGCCGATCGCGTCCGCCGGGCTGGCGGGACCGAATTTCATGCGGCGTTCTCTTTGGGCAACCGCAACTGCGCGGTGATCTCGGCCATGATGGCCACCGCGATCTCGGATGGCGAGACCGCGCCGATCGGCAAACCGATCGGCGCATGAATGCGGGCGATATCGGCCTCGCTGGCACCCTGCGCCTTGAGGCGCTCGCCACGCTTGGCGTGGGTCTTTCGCGAGCCCAGCGCGCCGATATAGAAACAGTTGCGCTCGAAGGCGTGCAGCAATGCCGGGTCGTCGATCTTGGGATCGTGGGTCACCGCGACGAACGCGGTGTAGTGGTCGACATGGAGCGGCGGCAGCGCCACGTCAGGCCATTCCGCGATCAGCGGCACGTCGGGAAATCGCTCGGGGCTCGCGAACGCGGTGCGCGGATCCACCACCGTCACGTCATAATCCAGCGAACGCGCCAGCGGCGCCAGCGCCTGGCTGATATGAACCGCGCCAATGATGACGAGGCGGGCGGTTGGCGCATAGACGTTGAGAAACAGCTTCTTGCCACCTGCCTCGATCATGCCGCTCTTGCCCATGCGCAACTGTTTGGCAAGTTCGGCTCGCAGCGGATCGGCGGCGATGTCGGCGGCCTTGACCAGCCGCTGCTCGCCATTGCCGGTATCGGTGACGACGATCACCGGCCGCCGCGCGGCGCGCTCGATATTGACCTCTGCCAGCGTCTCAAGCTTCACGATTGGCCGACTTTCTCGACGAACACCCGGATGGTGCCGCCGCAGGACAGCCCGACATTCCACGCGGTCTCGTCGGCGACGCCGAATTCGAGCATTTTCGGCTGGCCGCTGGCAATCACATCGAGCGCCTCGGTGACGACAGCGCCCTCGACGCAGCCCCCGGACACCGACCCCAGAAACGTGCCGTCATCGTTGATGACGAGGCTCGAGCCTGCGGGCCGCGGCGCCGAGCCCCAGGTTTCAACCACGGTGGCGAGCGCCACGCCGTGACCGGCCTTCTGCCAGTCCTCAGCCGCTTTGAGAATGTCTTCGTCGCGATTGAGCATGGGAGCCTCTTTCAAGCTGCGGGACGGATCTGGCTGCGGTGATGCGGCGGCGTTGCCGACGAGAGCGCCGATATCAGCCCCTCGATTGAACTCAAATTATGCACCGGGCGGAATTCGTCAACGTGCGGCAGCATCATTTTGATGCCTTGCGCCTTGGCCTCGAAGCCGCCGTAACGCAGCAACGGATTGAGCCAGATCAGCCGGCGGCAGGACCGGTGCAGCCGGTCCATCTCGAACGCCAGCCTGGCGTCGGCCTCGCGCTCCAGCCCGTCGGAGATCAGGAGCACGATCGCGCCCTGCCCGAGCACGCGCCGGCCCCACAACTTGTTGAAACTGTGCAGCGAGGTGGCGATCCTTGTGCCGCCGGCCCAATCCTCCACCGTCAGCGAACAGCTCGCCAGCGCCTCGTCGGGATCCCGTGCCCGCAACGCCCGCGTCACGTTGGTCAGGCGGGTGCCGAACAGAAACACCGAAACGCGCTTGCGCGCATCGGTGATGGCATGCAGGAAATGCAGGAACAGCCGGGTATATTCGCTCATCGAGCCCGATATATCGAGCAGCGCCACGATCGGCGCCGGCTTGTCGATCCGCCCCAGCCGATGGATATCGATGATATCGCCGCCGGTGCGCAGACTGCCGCGCAGGGTGCGGCGCATGTCGAGCCGCAAGCCCCGCTTGTCCGGCTGATAGCGGCGGGTGCGCAATTCGGCCTGCGGCAATTTCATCTGGGCGATGGCGCGGGTCACGGTCGCGATTTCGGCAGCGCTCATCTGCGCGAAATCCTTTTTCTGCAACACCTCGGTGTCGGATACCGAGAGCTTGATTTCCCGCTCCTGGGCCTGCGGGGCCTCGCTCATTTGCGGCTGCGACATCGCCTCCTGGACCCGGCGCGAGGCCGGCGGCGGCTTCTTCCTGGCGTGATCCGGCAGCGGCACCGAATCGAGCAGGTGCTTCCACTCCTCGGCGGCGCGAAAGAACAGGTTGAACGCCTGTGCGAATATCAGCACATGCTCGTGGCGCTTGACGAAGATCGCCTCAAGGGTGGTGTAGACATCGGCGCGGTTGCCGATCTCGATCACCCGCAACGCATTCAGCGCGTCGATCACGGCTCCCGGCCCGACCGGCATCCCGGCCGCCCGCAACGCCCGGGCAAAGCCGACGACATTGTCGGCGAACAGGCCGGATCGGAGGTGGCGTGGGATCAACGGCCATGTTCGCTGCTCGAAGCTGGAGAATTCCGTTTGAACAACTCACCATCGTCATTCCGGGATGCGCCACTTGGCGCAGGCCCGGAATCCATACTCCCCGCGGTGGCTATGGATTCCGGGCTCGCGCTTCGCGCGCCCCGGAATGACAACTCATGTTTATGCGCTGACCAGCTAATTCTCGCTCGTCGCCTCTTTCAAAATCTTCTGCAGCGTGTCGCCCTGCATCCGCGCGATGTCGTCCTGGTATTTCAACAGCGCGCCAAGCGTATCGCCGACTACCTGCGGCGTCAGGGAGCGGGCGTCGAGTTCGGTCAGCGCGGTCGCCCAGTCGATGGTTTCGGCCACTCCCGGCGATTTGTAGAAATCCTGCTCGCGCAGCGCCTGCACGAAGCTGACGACCTGTTGCGACAATTTCGCGGAGATTCCAGGCACCCGCGACTTGACGATCGCAAGCTCACGCTCGGCGGACGGATAATCCACCCAATGATAGAGACAGCGGCGCTTCAGCGCGTCGTGAATTTCGCGGGTGCGATTCGAAGTGACGATCACGATCGGCGGATGCGGCGCCTTGACGGTGCCAAATTCCGGTATCGTCACCTGGAAGTCGCTGAGAATTTCCAGAAGATAAGCCTCGAACGCCTCGTCGGCGCGATCGAGTTCGTCGATCAGCAGCACCGGGGCGCCGGCGACATCCGGCTCCAGCGCCTGCAGCAGCGGCCGCTTGATCAGATAGCGTTCGGCGAAAATGTCGCTGGAAAGCTGTTCGCGATCGGTATCGCCGGCAGCCTCCGCGAGCCGGATCGCGATCATCTGCGCGGCACTGTTCCACTCATAGACCGCGGAGGCGACATCCAGACCTTCGTAGCATTGCAGCCGGATCAGCTTTCGACCCAATGCCGCCGACAACACCTTGGCGATCTCGGTCTTGCCGACGCCGGCCTCGCCTTCGAGAAACAGCGGCCGGCCCATGCGCAGCGACAGATACGTCACCGTCGCCAGCGAACGCTCCGCGAGATAGCCGTGCGATGTCAGCAATTCGAGCATCGCATCGACGGACGTGGGCAGCGCCGATGCACTCATGGGACAACCAGTCTTGATGCGCCAGGATTTGGCCGAGGATTTGGCAATGTCACGCTTTGCCGGTCGCAGCCGCAACGGCGCGGCGCGCCATCACCGAGATCAGATGCGCACGATATTCGGCGCTGCCGTGCAGGTCGCTGTTCAGTCCGTCAGCCGGCACCGTCAAGCCATCGAGCGCCTTGGGCGAGAAGCGCTTCTTCAAGGCTTCTTCGAACGCGGTGACGCGGAACACGCCGTCGGAGCCGGCGCCGGTCACGGCAACGCGGACATCCGAGGGACGCTTGGCGACGAACACACCGACCAGCGCGTAACGCGAGGCCTGGTTGCGGAATTTGATGTAGGCGGCCTTCTTCGGCAGCGGGAACATCACCTTGGTGATGATCTCGTCGCTCTCCAGCGCGGTGGTGAACAGCCCCTGGAAGAACTCTTCCGGCTTCAGGCGTCGCTTGTTGGTAACGATGGTGGCGCCAAGCGCGAGGCATGCCGCGGGATAATCGGCGGTGGGATCGTTGTTGGCGAGCGAGCCGCCGATGGTGCCCTTGTGGCGCACCGCGGGATCGCCGATCAGGCCGGCGAGTTCGGCCAGTGCCGGGATCGCCTCGCCGACAATGGCGGAGGTCGCGACCTCGGCGTGCTTGGCGGTAGCCCCGATCACCAGCGAACGGCCCTTCATCTCGATGCCGTCGAGACCTTCGATATGCGACAGATCGACCAGATGCGGCGGACTGGCAAGCCGCTGCTTCATGACGGGCAGCAAGGTATGGCCGCCGGCGATAATTTTGGCGTCTTCATTCTTGAGCAGCAGATTGGCGGCCTGCCGCACGGTGGCCGGACGATGATATTTGAATTCGTACATCAGAAATCCCTGAGCGCTGTGCGCTGAAATCGTTACGCGAGATCGGAGTTCGCCATCGCCTTGGCGCCAGCCGCGATCGACTGGACGATGTTCTGATAACCGGTGCAGCGGCACAGATTGCCTTCGAGTTCTTCGCGGATGACATGATCGCTGAGGTCGTGACCCCTGCGATGCACGAGATCGACGGCGGTCATGATCATGCCGGGCGTGCAGAAGCCGCATTGCAGGCCATGATGCTCACGGAACGCCTCCTGCATCGGATGCAGCGGCGCGCCATCGGCGGCAAGGCCCTCGATGGTCCTGACCTCGTGTCCGTCCGCCATCACCGCCAGCGTCGTGCAGGATTTGACGGCCTTGCCGTCCAGATGCACGACACAAGCGCCGCATTGCGACGTGTCGCAGCCGACATGGGTGCCGGTCAGCCGCAGATTCTCGCGTAGGAATTGCACCAGCAGGGTACGGGGGTCGATATTGGCGTTGACGGGATTGCCGTTCACGATCAGGGAAATCTTGGCCATTCAGCACTCTCTTGATCTGCACTGCCGCATTGCACGGCAGCGCAGTCGTTAAAATCATTCCAAGGCCATAATATGGGCCATCCCGCCAATCGGCAACCTCGCCCGGGACCTTGCCTGATATGACTTTGCGGGATTTCCGCCCGGCCAGCCCGGTTTGTCGGCCTGGTCTTGAGAGAATCAACCTCTCCGGCAAGCCTGGCCTCTTCGGAGCCCGGCCTCTTCAGAAGTCTAGCCCCTTCAGAAGCCTAGCCTCTTTAAGAGCCTAACCCTGCACCGCCTTGGCGAAATTCGCGAAAAACTCGTCGGCCAGTTTCTTGGCCGCACCGTTGATCAGCCGCTGTCCGAGCTGGGCCAGCTTGCCGCCGATCTGAGCCTCCACATTGTAGGTCAACAAGGTGCCGCCGTCCTTGTCGGCCAGCGCCACCGTGGCGCCGCCCTTGGCGAAGCCCGCGACGCCGCCCTCGCCTTCGCCCGAAATCTTGTAGCCATTGGGCGGATCGAGATCGCTCAGCGTCACCCGGCCCTTGAAGCGGGCCGACACCGGGCCGACCTTCATCTTGGCGACCGCGCGAAAGCCGTTGTCCCCGGTTTTCTCGAGTTCCTCGCATCCGGGGATACAGGTCTTGAGCACCTCCGGATCGTTCAATTTGGTCCACACAGCCTCGCGCGGCGCTCCAAGCTGAACTTCGCCGTTCATCGTCATGGCCATGGCATGTCTCCCGGTTCACACACACTGTTTCCCCCAGTAGAGCACGCACCGGGCAAAAGAAAGAGGACCAATGGAGGAGAGGCAATGCATATTCGCAGCGCAACAGACTTACCGGAGCCTTTGGGATTGGCAAAGACTTGGGGATTGGCAGAGACAGACGGGAATGGTTAGGTCGCGCGCATCATGAGCACCTCCCTCTCACCCCTGCTCGCGCCCATGCTGTCGAGCGCCGCCATGCGCACGGTCTGCGACGATGCGACGTATCTGCAGCATATGCTCGATTTTGAAGCCGCCCTGGCGCGCGCCGAGGCGGCAGTCGGGGTCATCCCCGCAAGCGCGGCCGGTCCAATCACGACAGCCTGCAGGTGCGAATCGTTCGATCTCGGCGCCCTCGCCGAGGCCGCGACGCGGTCGGGCAATATCGCCATCCCGCTGGTCAAGGCCCTCACCGCCAATGTCGCCAAAGCCGACGCCGATGCGGCGCGCTACGTGCATTGGGGCGCCACCAGCCAGGACGTGATCGATACCGCCGCCATGCTGACCTTGCGCGCGGCCATTGATGCACTGATACCGGACCTCGATCGCGCCATCGCGGGTTTTGCCAGGCTTGCAAAACAACATCGCGCCACCGCCATGGTGGCGCGGACCTGGCTGCAACATGCCTTGCCGATGCCGTTCGGACTGAAGCTGGCGGAATATGCCGCAGCACTACACCGTTCGCGCGCGCGGTTGCAGCGAATGCGCAAGGAAACGCTGGCGCTGCAGTTCGGCGGCGCCGCAGGCACCCTCGCCGCACTCGGCGACAACGGATGGCGCGTTGCCGAGAAACTCGCGCAGGAACTTAAGCTGCCGCTGCCGGATGCGCCGTGGCACACCCACCGCGACCGCATGGCGGAGGCAGCTTCGGTATTGGCAATTCTTGCAGGAACATGCGGCAAGATCGCCCGCGACGTGTCGCTGATGATGCAGACCGACGTCGCCGAGGCGTTCGAGCCGTCAGGCGAAGGCCGCGGCGGCTCTTCGACCATGCCGCACAAGCGCAACCCGGTCGCGGCCGCGACCGCGCTGGCCGCGGCCACCATGGCGCCCAATCTGGCAGCGACGATGTTCGCGGCGCAAGTGCAGGATCACGAACGCAGCGCCGGACCATGGCACGCGGAATGGCCGACATTGCCAATGCTGCAGCTCGTGACGTCGGGCGCGCTCGCCGCCATTGTCGATATTGCCGAAGGGCTGGAAGTCGATGCGGCGCGCATGCGCCTCAATCTCGACGCCACCCACGGGCTGATCATGGCCGAATCCGTGACCATGGCGCTGGCGGAAAAGATCGGCAAGAGCGAGGCCCATCATCTCATGGAGGCCGCGAGCAAAAAGGCCGTCGCCGAAAAGAAAGACCTGCGCGACGTGCTGACCCGGGATCCGAAGGTCACCGCCCATCTCGACGCCGGGAAAATCGAAAGATTGTTCGAGCCGATGGCCTATCAGGGCGTCTCACAGATCCTGATCGACCGGCTGCTCGCCTCGCTCGATCACAACAACAAAACATAAGACACCGGAGAATTTCTGATGCCGATGATCGATGCCGACGGCTGCATGCTCCACGTATCCGTCGAAGGCCGTGACGGCGGACCGACGTTGATGCTGTCGAATTCGCTGGGCTGCACGATGCGGATGTGGGAGCCGCAGATGCCGGTGTTCACCCAGCTTTTTCGCGTGATCCGCTATGACCGGCGCGGCCAGGGCAAATCCGCCGTGCCGCCCGGCCCCTATTCCATGGAGCGCTTCGGCCGCGACGCGCTGGCGATCCTCGATGACCTCAACATCGAGAAGGTGCATTGGTGCGGACTGTCGATGGGAGGCATGGTCGGACAGTGGCTCGGCGCCAACGCGCCGCAGCGATTCCACAAGATCGTCCTCTGCAACACCAGTTGCTACTATCCGGATCCGACCAACTGGCTCAACCGCATCAAGGCGGTGAAGGAAGGCGGCATCGCCTCGATCGCCGATGCCGTCATCGCCGGCTGGCTGACCGCGGACTTCCGCGAACGCGAGCCGCAGATCGCCGCCAACATGAAGGCCATGCTGATCGCTTCTCCGGTGCAGGGCTATCTCGCCTGCTGCGAAGCCCTGAGCACGCTCGATCAGCGCGCGCTGTTGCCTCAGATCAAGAGCCCGACGCTGGTGATCGCCGGACGCCACGATATGGCGACACCGGTCGCGGCCGGCGAGTTCATCCGCAGCCAGATTCCCGGCGCCGCCTTAACGATTCTCGACGCCGCGCATATTTCCAATGTCGAACAGCCGCACGCCTTCACCGAAGCCGTGGTCGGCTTCCTGACGCAACGCTAGACGCAAGCCGTCATTGCGAGCGAAGCGAAGCAATCCATAGCGCCACAAAGGAAGAATGGATTGCTTCGTCGCTTCGCTCCTCGCAATGACGGGAGGAGAAATACATGGACGATCAAAAACGCCGCGACGACGGCATGGCCCAGCGCCGCAAGGTGCTCGGCGATGCCTGGGTCGATAAATCGATCGCCAGCAAGAATTCGTTCAACGCCGAGTTCATCGATCTGATCACGCGCCATGCGTGGGGCGAAATCTGGACCCGGCCGCATTTCGACCAGCGTACCCGGCGCGTGCTGGTGATCGGCACCATGATAGCGCTCGGCCAATGGGATGAATTCCGCCTGCACGTGCGCGCAGCCCTGGCGGAAGGCGGCTTCACGCCCGACGATATCAAGGAAATCCTGTTGCAGCAGGCGATCTATTGCGGCGTGCCCGCGGCCAACCATGCCGTCAAGGAGGCGTCAGCGATTGTCCAGGAGTTGGGGCTGCTGAAGGGGTAGATCCGCAGGCATGGCGCTGCGATTGGCCTCCGCCTGAACGGGAGGTTCGACCAGCAACACGATCGCGGTGCCGAGCAGCATCAGCAATTCCGTCGCGTGCAATCGAAGCGCTCCGGCCTCGCCGACCTGCGAGGCCATGACCATGCTGCCGAGGCTGATCGCGCTGCCGATGGCCAGCGCCATCGCCAGCGCTTCGTCGCAGCCGCCGGCCCTGCGGATCGAGGGGCGGCTGATGAAAATCAGAAAGATGGCAAAAAAGGCGACGACGGTAAGCCTGCCCAGCGCCAGCAGCCATGCGAAGCGAACCGTGGTCGCCGACGCCAATTGCAGGTGATCGCTCATGAACAACGCAACCGATACACTCGGCTGCTCATAGAGGCCGTGGATCGGCGAAGTCATGATCCTGAAAGCGACGATGGTCCAGGTCGGAATGAAATAGGCCGCCAGCAGCGCGCCATTGAATGAACTGATCCGCCAGTTTGTGGACATCGCATTTCCCGCTTTTCCGCCGGCTCCGGGTAAGGAGCGGCGGCGTTTGCGGAGGTAACGCGCCTAAACTGCGATGGGCAATTTAAACCTTTTGTTTACCTTAATCGGCCGCACCGGCTTACCGGCGGCCGGCGCTCATGCAATCCCGACAGGAACCGGACAAAGAAAAATCCCGCCTTTCGGCGGGACTTTCCTGTTCTCGCGTGGTTCACCTTCGAACTAGCGATCCTTGGGCGGTTGCTGGCCGGGCTTCTGGTTCGGATCCTGCTGCTGCTGGCCGGGCTTCTGACCGCCGCCCTGCTGCTGGCCGGGCTTCTGGTTCGGGTTCTGGTTCTGCTGGCCCGGATTCGGGTTCTGGTTCGACATCGAAGGTCTCCTTTGTTGAACGTAGTCGGGGATAACCGGAAAACCCGGCATTGGTTTCAGGAGAATCTCGGTTCCGTCGTGATCATTGCGTGGTGACAGCTTGTCGCAACTGCGGCCACGGAACCGAAAGACCAAAACTAGCTATGTACAAGCCCCTTAGGCAGCGCCTGGCGCTGTTGCCGCACCGGGTTCCCGCTGTTAGAAAATAACACGACGCGTCGTTCCGGCTGCCGGGGCCATCGCCGCGGAGTTTGTTGAAGCGAGCATTTTCTTGACGGCAAACCGGGTCGACTTTGCCGGAAAATGCTGCAAACAGCGGCAGCGCATGGACTATTTCGCCCAGCAACTCATCAACGGCATCGTGCTCGGCTCGATCTACGGCCTGATCGCCATCGGCTACACCATGGTCTATGGCATCGTCGGCATGATCAATTTCGCCCATGGCGACATTTTCATGATCGGCGGCTTTATCGCGCTGATCAGCTTTCTGATCCTGGTCTCGATCGGCCTCACCGTGGTTCCGGTGATCCTGCTGATCGTCCTTCTGGTATCGATGGCAATCACGGCACTCTACGGCTGGACCGTGGAACGTATCGCCTACCGGCCGCTGCGGCACTCGTTCCGCCTCGCGCCGATGCTGTCCGCCATCGGCATGTCGTTCGTGCTGAGCAATTATTCGCAGGTCGCGCAGGGCGCGCGGGTCAAGCCGGTGCCGCCGATCATCACCGGCGGCTATACCTTGTTCGAACGAAACGGTTTTGCGGTGCGGCTGTCCAACGTCCAGATCGTCGTCGTCGTCACCACCATCGTGCTGCTCGCGATCTTCACCTGGCTGGTGGCGCGGACCCGGCTCGGCCGCGACATGCGCGCCTGCGAGCAGGATCAGACCATGGCCGCACTGCTCGGGGTCGATGTCGACCGCACCATCTCCATGACCTTCGTGATCGGCGCCGCACTCGCCGCCGTCGCCGGCATGATGTACCTGCTGTATTATGGCCTGGTCGACTTCTTCATGGGCTTTGTCGCCGGCATCAAGGCCTTCACCGCCGCCGTTCTCGGCGGCATCGGCTCACTGCCCGGCGCGATGCTGGGCGGGCTTGCAATCGGCCTGATCGAGACGCTTTGGTCGGCGTATTTCTCGGTCGAGTACAAGGACGTCGCCGCGTTCTCGATCCTGATCGTGGTGCTGATCTTCCTTCCGACCGGCCTGTTGGGCCGGCCCGAAGTTGAAAAAGTTTGACGGGCGACGGCGTGACCACATTGGCGCCCGAACCGACGCCCGCTTCGCGCCTCCCCGGCGTCGCCTTCATCTTCAAGAAAGCCCTGATCAGCGCGCTGGTGGCGCTGGTACTGTTTTCGCTGATGATCGGTATCCGCACCGAGGCCGGGCCGACCGGGCAGTTGATCTACTGGACACGTTTCGGCGATCTCGCCGCCATGGTCGCCATCGTGTTCGGCGGCAGCATCGTCGTGGAATTGCTGCGGCAATGGTGGGGACCGGTTGGCACGATCAGGCTGGCTCCGCCATCCGTGAAGAGCACGCTTGCAATCCTGCGGCGCGGAGTAGCGCCGGTACTCCTGATCTTCACGTTTCTGGTGCCGGTGATTTTCTACGATCAGCGCTACATCCTCGATCTCGGCATTCTGGTGCTGACCTATGTGATGCTGGGATGGGGACTGAACGTGGTGGTCGGCCTCGCCGGCCTGCTCGATCTCGGCTACGTCGCCTTTTACGCCGTCGGCGCCTATTCCTACGCGTTGCTGGCAACCAATTTCGGACTGTCGTTCTGGGTCTGCCTGCCGCTGGCCGGTATCCTCGCCGCATTCTGGGGCGTGCTGCTCGGCTTTCCGGTGCTGCGACTGCGTGGCGACTATCTCGCCATCGTCACGCTGGCGTTCGGCGAGATCATCCGCCTCGTCATCATCAACTGGCAAAGCCTGACCGGCGGTCCCAACGGCGTCAGCGGCATTCCGCGGCCGACCTTGTTCGGCATTCCGCTCACGGCCGGCGACGACGGCCTTGCCGCCAGGCTCGGCATCGAGTTCTCGCCGACCCAGCGCATCGTGTTTCTGTTTTACCTGATCCTGGCGCTGGCGCTGCTCACCAACTGGGTGACCATCCGGCTGCGCCGGTTGCCGATCGGCCGCGCCTGGGAGGCGTTGCGCGAGGACGAGGTCGCCTGCCGCGCGCTCGGCATCAACACCACCACGACCAAGCTGACCGCATTTGCCACCGGCGCCATGTTCGGCGGCCTCGCCGGCGCGTTCTTCGCCACGAGACAAGGGTTCATCAGTCCGGAATCCTTCACCTTCCAGGAATCGGCGCTGGTGCTGGCGATTGTCGTGCTCGGCGGCATGGGCTCGCAGCTCGGCGTCGCCCTCGCCGCGTTGACCATGATCGGCGGCTTCGAGCTGTTTCGCGGTCTCGACCAGTATCGCATGCTGGTGTTCGGCGTTGCGATGGTGCTGTTGATGATCTGGCGGCCGCGCGGACTGATCGGCCACCGCGCGCCCACCGTCTTCCTGAGGCATAGCCGCGCCATCTCCTCCGACCTCGTCAAGGAGGGCAAGGGATGAGTAACGGGATGAGCGAAGGGAGCAGCGGTGATTGCATTCTCGCCGTCGATCATTTGTCGATGCGCTTCGGCGGCATCGTCGCGGTCAACGATCTGTCGTTTGGCGCCGGTCGGCGCAGGATTACCGCACTGATCGGGCCGAACGGCGCCGGCAAGACCACCGTGTTCAATTGCATCACCGGCTTCTACAAGCCAACCGCCGGCACCATGCGGCTGATGCATGACGATGCCGCGATCCGGCTCGAGCGGCTGAAGGATTTCCGGATCTCCAAACAGGCCCGGATCGCGCGCACCTTTCAGAACATCCGGCTGTTCCCGGGCATGACCGCGCTCGAAAATCTCATGGTCGCCCAGCACAATGCGCTGATGCGCGCCTCGGGCCTGACATTTCTCGGGCTGATCGGCGCGCCGTCCTGGCGCGCCGCCGAGAAACGCGCCATCGATCTGGCGCGGCTTTGGCTCGACCGCATCGGTCTGCTCGACCGCGCCGACGATGCCGCCGGCAACCTGCCCTATGGCGATCAGCGCCGTCTCGAAATCGCCCGCGCGATGTGCACGGAACCGGCTTTGCTGTGCCTCGACGAGCCGGCCGCCGGACTGAATGCGCGCGAAAGTGCGGCGTTGAGCGAGTTGCTGTTCTCGATCCGCGCCGACTTCGGCACCTCGATCCTGCTGATCGAGCACGACATGTCGGTGGTGATGGAGGTCTCCGACCACATCGTGGTGATGGACTACGGCGTCAAGATCGCCGAAGGCACGCCGCGGGAAATCCGCGACGATCCCAAGGTGATCGCGGCCTATCTCGGCGCCGACGAGGAAGAAGCGATCGCGGTGATGGGGAGCGCCACGTGACCGCGCCCTCCGCCACGCCCCTGCTCGCGATCCGCGGCCTTCGCGCCGCCTATGGCAAGATCGAGGCTTTGAAGGGCGTCGATCTCGACATCAACAACGGCGAGATCGTCGCCTTGATCGGCGCCAACGGCGCCGGCAAATCGACATTGATGATGACGATCTTCGGCAAGCCGCGCGCCCGCGCCGGAAAAGTCGAGTTCGACGGCGCCGACATCACCGAGGTGCCGACCCATCAGATTGCAAGGCTGCGCATCGCCCAGGCGCCCGAGGGCCGCCGGATTTTTCCGCGCATGAGCGTCGCGGAGAACCTGCAGATGGGCGCCGATGCCGCCGATGGCAGCGAAGCCGACCGCGCCGCCGGGCTCGAACGCGTCTTCACGCTGTTTCCGCGGCTGAAAGAGCGCATGGCCCAGCGCGGCGGCACGTTGTCGGGCGGCGAGCAGCAGATGCTGGCGATCGGCCGCGCCTTGATGAGCCGCCCTCGCCTGTTGATGCTGGACGAGCCATCGCTCGGATTGGCACCGCTGATCGCGCGACAGATTTTCGACGCAATCCGCACCCTGAACCGGCAGGACGGCCTCACCGTGCTGATCGTCGAGCAGAACGCCAATCATGCGCTGCGGCTCGCCCACCGCGGCTACGTCATGGTCAACGGCCTGATCACGCTGAGCGGAACCGGCACTGAGCTGTTGCAGCGTCCCGAAATCCGCGCGGCCTACCTGGAAGGCGGCCGGCGGGCGTAGCGTTCCGCGCCATGCTCCAGGCGTGGCGAACAGGCCGCGGATTTGCCCATAAATTTGCCGATGACTTCGCGGTAAAATCAGCCGACAATGGCCGAGATTTTCCAACCCGGCGGCGCGTCGGGTACCTGCCGCAGCGACCACCCGCGAGGACTCCTTATGAAATCATTCAAGCTCATCGGCCTGACATTGGGCGCTTCGCTTCTGCTGTCGACGGCGGCATTGGCGCAGGACCTCACCGTTGCCGTGGCGGGGCCGATGACGGGCGGCGAATCCGCCTTCGGCCGGCAGATGAAGAACGGCGCCGAACAGGCGGTCGTGGATCTCAACGCCGCCGGCGGCGTGCTCGGCCGGAAACTGGTGCTTGATGTCGAGGACGATGCCTGCGATCCGAAACAGGCGCGCTCGGTCGCGGAAAAAATCGCTGGCGCGAAAATTCCGTTCGTCGCAGGCCACTATTGCTCTTCGTCGTCGATCCCGGCGTCGGAAGCCTATGAGGACGGCAATGTCCTGCAGATCACGCCGGCTTCGACGGCGACGAAATTCACCGACGGCAAACTCTGGAACGTCGCGCGGGTCTGCGGCCGCGACGATCAGCAGGGTCCGGTCGCCGCGGCCTACATTGCAAAGACATTCGCGGGCAAGAATGTCGCGATCCTCAATGACAAGACCAGTTACGGCAAAGGTCTCGCCGACGAGACCAAGAAGGCGCTGAACGCCGCGGGCTTCACCGAAAAGATGTTCGAATCCTACAACAAGGGCGACAAGGATTTTAACGCGATCGTCTCGCGGCTGAAGCGCGACAACATCGATCTGGTCTATGTCGGCGGCTACCATCAGGAAGCAGGCCTGATCCTGCGCCAGATGCGCGACCAGGGTCTCAAGACCATCCTGATGGCGGGCGACGCGCTGAACGACAAGGAATTTGCCTCCATCACCGGCCCGGCCGCGGAGGGCACGCTGTTCACCTTCGGTCCCGATCCGCGCAACAACCCCGCCGCAAAGGCCATCGTCGAGAAGTTCAAGGCCAGGAACATCGACCCCGAAGGCTACACGCTCTACACCTACGCCGCGATGCAGGTGTGGTCGCAGGCCGTCGCGAAGGCGGGCTCGACCGATGCGAAGAAGGTGATGGGCAAGATCAAGGCCGGCGCCTGGGAAACCGTGATCGGCAACCTGTCATTCGACGCCAAGGGCGACATCAAGCAGGATTCTTATGTGGTCTGGAAGTGGGACTCCAAGGGCAACGCTGTCGAGATCAATCCGAAGGGGTCGTAAGACTTCTCCTTTGTTTTGACGCGTTTTCTTAACGCGAACCGGTATCCACCCCGGATCAAGTCCGGGGCAGGCTTTCGCTGGAAAACGCTCTGTATCGCGACATGCAGCGCCCCGGTTTCGCCGGGGCGTTTTCGTTTTGCGAACGTGGCATGTCGGCTTCAATGCGGTTGACCACAGCGAAGCCATGCCGTCATCTGTGCCCACAGGATGGTACGATGAAAAATCTGCTTACTGATATTGCCGGCGTCCGCGTCGGCCACGCCGACGATGCGAGGCTGGCGTCCGGCGTCACCGCGGTGGTGTTCGATGCGCCCGTCGTGGCGGCGATCGATGTCCGCGGCGGCGGCCCCGGCACCCGCGAGGGCGCGCTGCTCGACGTCGCCAACACCGTGGAGAAGATCGACGCCATCGCACTTGCCGGCGGCTCGGCATTCGGGCTCGAAGCCGGCGGCGGGGTGCAGGCCTGGCTCGCCGAACACGGACGCGGATTCGCGGTGCGCGGCGCGATCATTCCGATCGTGCCCGGCGCGATCATGTTCGATCTCCTGAACGGCGGCGACAAGGCCTGGGGCCGCTTTCCGCCCTACCGCGATCTCGCTTACACCGCGGCCGCAGCGGCAACGACGAACTTCGCGCTTGGCAGCGTCGGCGCCGGCCTCGGCGCCACCACGGCCAACTTCAAGGGCGGGATCGGCTCGGCATCGGCGGCGACCCAAGGCGGCGTCCGGGTCGCGGCACTCGCTGTCGTCAATGCGGTCGGCACCGTCACGGTCGGCGACGGGCCGTGGTTCTGGGCCGCACCGTTCGAGATCGGCGGCGAATATGGCGGGCGCGGATTGCCGGCCTCGTTCACGCCGGACATGCTGACGGCCCGTCTCAAGGGCGGCGCGGCGGCGACCGCCATCGAGAATACCACGCTCGCGGTGGTCGTGACCGATGCTGTGTTGAGCAAGCCGCAGGCCAAGCGGCTCGCCATGATCGCGCAGACCGGATTTGCCCGCGCGATTTATCCGGTGCATGCGCCGCTCGACGGCGACGTGCTGTTCGCCGCCGCCACTGGCGAAAAGCCTGTTGATCCGCTGGCCGGCCTCACCGAACTGGGAATGGTGGCGGCCAATGTGGTCGCCCGCGCCATCGCGCGCGGTGTCTACACGGCGGCCGCGCTGCCTTTCCCGGGCGCCTTGCCATCATGGAAAGCTCGTTTCGGGTAGCAGTGAACCGTCTTGTCTCAGACGCTGAACGATAGCGGCGGAGCGGAGAACGACATCGCGTTCATCTGTTGCTGAAACATCTTTGCCAGCGAATTGTAGGATGATGACGCCGCGCTGGATTCGCTGGATCCGGCATTGCTGTCGATCTGCGACGAAACATCCTGCCATGCATCGGATGCGCTGGTGGACGCGGACCCGGTCGATGACTGGCTTTGCGCCGCCAGCAGCGTGTTCAGGGTCGCCGGCGATATCTGCGAACCTGCACCGGACCCGGAAGCCGGCGCGGAACTTGTCGAGGCCGGGCTCGCGATTTTGAACGGGTCGACAGCGCTAAAGCCGCTCGATTGCGGCGAGGACGCACCCGACGAGGAGCGCTCGACGAAGTCAGCGAACTGACGGCGTCCAGCGCGGCAGTCGCGGCGCCAAGAGCAAACAGCATGGCATAACTCCGACAATTGCCGCCTCACGCGGCCAAGCTTCCACGCCGATTGATCAGCAAACCCCGTGCCATGCGGAAAAACCCAATAAAATGACGGTTTTTCGCGACCCGAACGGTTCAGCATCCCCGGCAATTGATGCCGCAGCGGCAGAATTTTCCGCCCCGATAGCGGCGGCGCCGCCCGCATTTGCCCCGACGCTTTGCGCGTGTTAGGCGAAAGCCGTCCGCACGCCTGCAAAAATGCCCACGGGAAAACGCGCATGTCTCAACAGTTTGCGTCACGCCCCCTCGTCATCGCGCCGTCGATCCTGGCCTCCGATTTCGCCAAACTGGGCGAAGAGGTCCGCGCCGTCGCTGCCGCCGGCGCCGACTGGATTCACCTCGACGTCATG
The DNA here is from genome assembly GCA_963727225.1 of uncultured Pseudomonadota bacterium. Lineage (GTDB taxonomy): Bacteria > Pseudomonadota > Alphaproteobacteria > Rhizobiales > Xanthobacteraceae > Bradyrhizobium. Next base: position 221,332 of record CAVSFN010000022.1, read on the forward strand.
GACGGCCATTTCGTCCCCAACATTTCCTACGGCCCCGATGTCATCAAGGCGATGCGTCCGCACACCAAAAAGATCTTCGACGCGCATCTGATGATCTCGCCGTGCGATCCGTATCTCGAGGCCTTCGCCAAGGCCGGCTGCGATCACATCACGGTACATGCCGAGGCCGGCCCGCATCTGCATCGCTCGCTGCAGGCGATCCGCGCGCTCGGCAAGAAGGCCGGCGTCTCGCTCAATCCGGGCACGCCCGTCAGCGCGATCGAATACGTGATCGATCTGATCGATCTGGTGCTGGTGATGTCGGTCAATCCCGGCTTCGGCGGTCAGGCCTTCATTCGCTCGGCGCTCGGCAAGGTCGGCGACATCAGGGCCATGACCGCGGGACGTCCGATCGATATCGAGGTTGACGGCGGCGTCGGCCCCGATGTTTCCGGCGCGCTGGCGGCCGCCGGCGCCAACGCTTTCGTCGCGGGCTCCGCCGTATTCAAGGGCGGCACCATGGAGGCCTACAAGGCCAACATTTCCGCGATCCGCGATGCAGCGGCGGCCGCGCGCGGCGAGATGGTCTGACGCGGCTGCTCCCAGGCTCATCCGGACGGGTCCGGCGTTTTTCGGGAACGTGTTGCCGAAATGCTGCGAATCGAGCACGCTAAAGTGATATTGATCCGCGCAGGAAGGCTTGTCCTCGCGAGACTCCCTTGAAAAAATCCACTGCCGCCTGCGTCGTGTTGTTCACCCTGGGCGCTATTGGCGCCGCGGGCGCGGCTGAGCTGCCGTTGAAGGCGCGGCCGAAGCCGCCGCCCGCGCCGACCTGGTGGGTAAGCGGCGGAGCGCTCTTATGGACGGTCAAATCGGCATCTCTGCCGCCGACATTGACGACTTTCGTTCCGGGCAGTCCTTCCGCGGTGACCGGATTTGGCGGGGCACTCGGAATCCCCGGCACGGTTCTGCAGTCCCCCGATCACCTGAACTACGGCCCGTTCGGCGGTGGCCGCTTCACAATCGGTCACTGGCTGGAATCCGATCCACGCTTCGGGCTGGAAGCCGACGGGTTCTTCCTGGGCAGCAAGAGCACTGGCTTCTCGTCGATGTCCGACGGTACGCCGCCGTTGCGAGTGCCGTTTTCCAACGTGCCGCCCGGCGCCGGCTTCCCGCTCGGCTCGTCGTCGTTTGTGCTGGCCGATCCCGGCTTTGCCGCCGGCGGCCAAGTGATCAGTTCCTCGCTCCAGCTCTGGAGCATCGAAGGCAACGGCCTCTATCGTGCCTATGGCGCGCCGGGGCTCACCGTATCTGTCATCGCCGGCCTTCGTTATCTCGACCTGCGGGAAGGTCTTTCGATTGCCTCCACCGAAACCCTGCTGCCGCCGGCTGGCGCGGCCAGCTTCACCGCCACCGACAATTTCTCGACCCGGAATCAGTTCTTCGGTGCGCAACTGGGCATGAAGGCGGAAAAGCAATTCGGCCAGTTTGACGGTTCGGTGGTCGCCAAAGTGGCGCTCGGCGACAATTATCAAACCGTGTCCATCAACGGAAATTCCGTGATTTCCGGTACAGGTTTTGGCATCACGCCGGGAACGACCCTAGGCGGCATCTTTGCGCAGGCGACCAACATCGGTCAGCAAACCCGTAACCAGTTCGCAGTGCTGCCGGAAGCGCAATTGCAATTGGGTTATACGATATCGAGCGGGATTTGCCTTTTCGTCGGCTACGACGTCATCTACCTCAGCAACGTCGTGCGCCCCGGCGACCAGATCGACACCACGCTTAATTTCACCGGCAACCCCGCGCTCAGCCCGGGCGCGACGCTGACGGGCGCGGCACGTCCTGAACCGCTGTTCAAAAGTTCGTCGTTCTGGGCACAGGGCGTCAAATTCGGTGCAAGCTACCAGTTTTGAGATGTTAACGCTTCCGCGGCGCTTCCAGGCCCTTGAGCAACAGCGCCAACAGCGCGTCGATCCGCGCACCGAACTCCGGATCGCTCCATTCATCGGCATGGGCGGGATGGTGGAAGCGGCTGGTGGCGTCGAACAGCGCGCGCGCGGATGCCTTGAGGTCGCTGACCTGGAAGGCGCCCTGCTTCACGCCCTCGGACAGGATCTGCGCGATCTGATCGATCAGACCCTCCTTGTATGCCTTGACCACCTCACACGCTTCCTGTGCGAGCGACAGGTAGGTCGCGAACATCTCGGGGTCTTCGCAGACCTTCTTGTGCTTGATCGTGATCATGGTGCGGAGCCAGCGCTCCAGCTTGGCGGGCGCCGGTTCTGAGCCTTCGGCGACCTCCCGAAGCGGCTCGTTGGCCCGGTCGAGCCAGCGTTTGGCCACGGCCTGGCGCAGCGAAGCCTTGCTCGGAAAATGCCGGTAGACGCTGCCGTGGCTGACATCGAGCGCACGGGCAACGTCCACAACCGTGGCCTTCGTCAGCCCGAAGCGGCGCAACACGTCTTCCGTGACCTCGAGAATTCGCTCAGGGGTCAAAACCACAGCTTCATTCATGCGCGCACCTTCTGCTTATCGTCGAGCATCGTCGTCTGCGAGGCGATCTTGCGGATGGTTGGGGCCATTCCGATTTAATGGCTGAGCTTGGCAGCCTGCGCGGCAAGATAACGGGCCACGTGGAGGTCGAGCCAGCGATGGATTTGGGCGGTCAAGGAAAAGATTTCGGTAGTCATGGCAGTACGTCCTGTAAAAATCCCCGGTTGGTGGCCCACTCGGCCAACGAGTCCGGGTGACGCCTCATTAACGGCGTCGGGTTGTATATAGCACATCGCGCTGACAGATTTCAATATCTGTCAGTCAATAATTCGTGAAAATGGCCCCCGCGAGCACCCCGATCCGGGCGTCCGCCCTCGTCTGGCTGGCGTTTGTCTCACCGGGGCCGCTCTGCTAAAGCGCGGCGTAATCCCCCAACCGTCAGAGTGCGCAATGATCCCCCGCTACACCCGCCCGGAAATGGCTTCCATCTGGGAGGCGCAGACGCGCTTCAGGATCTGGTTCGAGATCGAGGCGCATGCGGCGGACGCCCTGGCGGAACTGGGAGTGATCCCGAAAGAGGCCGCGAGGACGATCTGGGCCAAGGCCAGGGACGCCACCTTCGATGTCGCGCGCATCGACGAGATCGAGCGCGAGACCAAGCACGACGTCATCGCCTTCCTGACCCATCTGGCGGAAATTGTCGGCCCTGAGGCCCGCTTTGTGCACCAGGGCATGACCTCGTCGGATGTGCTCGATACCTGCCTCAATGTGCAATTGGCGCGCGCCGCCGACCTGTTGATATCAGACGTCGACAAGGTTCTGGCCGCGCTGAAGAAGCGCGCTTTCGAGCACAAGATGACGCCGACCATCGGACGCTCCCACGGCATTCATGCCGAACCGGTGACGTTCGGGCTGAAGCTTGCTTACGCCTATGCGGAATTCATCCGCGCCCGCGAGCGCCTTGTCAGCGCCCGCAAGGAAATCGCGACCTGCGCGATCTCGGGCGCGGTCGGCACCTTCGCCCAGATCGATCCGCGCGTCGAAGCGCATGTCGCGAAGGCGATGGGGCTGATACCAGAACCGATCTCCACCCAGGTGATCCCGCGCGATCGCCACGCGATGTATTTCGCCGATGCTCGGCGTGATCGCGTCCTCGGTGGAACGCCTCGCCACCGAAATCCGCCACCTGCAGCGTACCGAGGTGCTGGAGGTGGAGGAATTTTTCTCCGAGGGCCAGAAGGGCTCCTCGGCGATGCCGCACAAGCGCAACCCGGTATTGTCGGAGAATCTCACCGGCCTCGCGCGCATGGTGCGGGCCTATGTGACGCCGGCGATGGAGAACGTGGTGTTGTGGCATGAGCGCGATATTTCGCACTCCTCGGCCGAGCGCATGATCGCTCCCGATGCCACGGTGACGCTGGATTTTGCGCTCAACCGCCTCGCCGGCCTGATCGACAAGTTGCTGATCTATCCTGCGAACATGCAGAAGAATCTCGACCGCCTCGGCGGCCTCGTCCATTCCCAGCGCCTCCTGATCGCGCTGACGCAAAAAGGCGCCAGCCGCGAGGACGCCTATAAATTCGTGCAGCGCAACGCGATGCCGGTGTGGCGCGGCGAAGGCGATTTCCAGACCTTGTTGAAGAACGACGCCGACGTGAAGAAATATCTCAGCGATGCCGAGATCGCCGAGCAGTTCGATCTCGGCTATCACTTCAAGCACGTCGACACGATTTTCAGGCGCGTGTTCGGCGAGAGCTGATCGAAAACGGGCCCCATGGGCAGCGTCGCAGTGGTCAGCCGCAGACGATTGCCTGGAGCACGCTATTTGTCTTCCAAAAGCTGAAGCGTCAGATCGGCCTTTCCTTTGTTGTTCAACGTGTAGAAACGATCGAAATATCGGGGGATGCCGATAACGGCGTCGTTGACATAAACGAACACTTCTCCGGTTTTTTGGGCCTTGAACGTCGCCGTATAGCTTGTGGTGGAAGGACATTGGCAAGGCGGCGTGCTCCTTGCGATCGTACCGCAGAACGATTTCGCCGAAGCCGGTATTGCCGATGCGAATAATGGTCGCAAACCAGTTAGAGGCGAGCAGCCGCCGAATCGGCACGCCAGTTGCATCGGCCGAGATCATCTTGTTCCAGCCAAAGCCCCGCGGCCCGGTTTCGATCCCCTTCGCCTTTTCCGGGTCAGGCTCATTGAACCTATGACCGTCTTCCCAGGGGTCGGTAACGACGATGGTTGAGCCGATAAGACCTGTTCTTCTCCACGGCGAGTCCCGTCGCGGAGCACAGCGTCCTGGTTTCGAACGTCGCCGTGCCGACGCCGGTGACGGATCGCGCGGGCGGATTTTGGCTAGCTATGCACACCCGCCCGGTGAGATCGAACGCTGCGAACGATACCCGGTTGACCAGCGTGACGACCGCGGCCGCCAGAAACAGAGAAGATTAAAAGCGCAAAAATGGTCGGCAAAATCCAGTATTTGAGCAGGTAAAAGAAGGCGCGATACGGTCCCGCCGAACGAAGCCGGTAGACGATGCCCCCAGACGGAGGCGCCGGAGCATCCGGCGTTCGCCAGATACTGCGCATCAGATCGCGGATGTGTCCCTGCATCCAGCCCCCGGCATACATCAACACGCCGACCAGCAGGACACCGATGAGGAATCGCCCAGGTGAATTTCTAAACGCATCAAGCCACGGCTTTACAAAGCCTGGCAGAAACGCAGCCGCCAGATCGATGATCGGCACCACGATTTCGGCCCGGGTGGCCCCTCCCCGTCCCGGCCGCCATCGATCGGCGGCAGCGCGACGAGAAACAACGAGGCGAGGACGGTCAGGAAGTAGGTGATACGGCGCGCCCAAACCCAATCCCAGACCTTCTCCTGACGGATGGCGCGCGAACGGGCTTCGACCGGCGCAATTGCACGCGTTTCGGGGTGATGGCACCGTCATTGCCCACGACGTCAAATTGTTCCGGCAATACGATCGGAGCGTAGCCGTCGTTTCCTGTCCGGATACGGTCGACCACGCTCTGATGAATTTTTGGATGCGGCCGCACGACATAGGATTGCGCGATCGCGAGCTCGGCCTTTACCTCGCGCTCAGGGTCCGGCCGGTTCTTCAACAAGTTGACGATGTGTCGAAAATCGTTGCGGAGCGACAACTTGTATGGAGGCCGGTTGTAGATGTCGGCGAGCCTGCGCGGCTGATAGCGATAATAGCCGGCAAGACCATGCCGTGAATTGTTGAGCTTGTCGTAGGGATCGATGAAGCTCCTGAGCCAGCTTGCCTGTGTCGTCAGGTACTGCAAACCATAAACATTCGGCGCGTTCCATCATCCATGCCAGGCTATGGTAGGAAAGACCGGCCCGCGAATAGCCGCCGCCGATATCGGAGTGAACTCCGACAAACCACACCTGGCTGATGCGCTCGCGGTCGATTTGGGCCAGGGGTCTGTCAGAGTTTGCTGGCGCCGGTTTCCAGCTGTAATCGACGGCATAGAGCTTGTCGTCGTTGCGGACATAGCGATCGTCCCAAAGCACCGGATGGAACGAGTCGCGCTCCTCCTCCAGCGCCAGCGCATGACAGGCGCGGCCGATCTTGCGGTTCATGAACTGGTCGGGCATCGATAACGGCCAATACCAATAATCGATGGCGCGCGTGATCTCATCGATCGGACCTCCATAGGCGTCGACCGTGTCCCAAACCCCGAGAAAGTCGATTTTCTCGACCTCGGTCCAAATCGAGTTGCCGGAACGCAGGCTTGCGGAAAATCGTGTGGCACACCCAATGCGCAGCGCCCGCAGCGGCCCGATCAAGATATTTGGCGCCCGACTTGAAATTCCTGGCTTTGCGATATTCGCGGTAGGCGATTTTGGCATCGCGCGCCAAATCGCGCATCGTTGCCATTGTAGCGGACAAGTCCGATGCGCGCGATGAAGCCTGCGACCACTCGGATCGTGAACGCGCCCCGGCTGAACCCGAAGCCGTAGATCCTGTCGCCATCGCTGGTAGTTGCGGCAGCAGAAGGAGTAGATGTCGATGACGTTGCGCTTCAGTCCGAAGCCGAAAACGCCGCCCAGGATGGCGAATAGCTTGAAGGACGAGGTGCCGACGCCATCGTCGTAATAGGCAATCTGCTGCGCGGGGTTGCTCGAGATCGAGCGCCTGATAGAGGCGCCAGACGTTGGTCGTGAATAGTTTCGACGAACTATTACCGGTTCCATCCGATAGCAAGACGACGTTCTTCGACATCGATGCCCCCCGCTCCCGGAGCCGCCAGCCCGCCCCAAATTGCTGGTCCGCAAGATACAATAGTGGACCGTGCAAGCCACAATCGAAGCGATAGAATCAGGGGCCTGCGCAGCGCACCGGCCTGCAATAACAACTGGATGGTAACCCCGGATCGGCTAGGATCGCGGCGTGTCTGCGCCTTTGACGATTCTGGTATTCGATTCCGGCCTTGGCGGCCTCACGGTATTGCGTGAAATCGTCGCCACGCGGCCCGACGCGCGTTATGTCTATGTCGCCGACGATGCGTTCTTTCCCTACGGCCGCCACAGCGAGGACCAGATCATCGCCCGCGTGGTGCCGCTGATCGGCGAATTGATCGCCGCCCATGCCCCCGACCTGGTCGTGATCGCCTGCAATACCGCCTCGACCCTGGTGATGTCGCATCTTCGCAACGAATACAAAGTCCCCTTTGTCGGAACGGTGCCCGCCATCAAACCGGCCTGCCTGCGTTCGAAAACAAAGCGGGTGTCGGTGCTCGGCACCAAGGGCACCGTGCAGCGCGAATACACCAAGGCGTTGATCCGCGACTTCGCGCAAGGTTGCGAGGTGACGCTGGTGGGCTCGGCGGATCTCGCCTCGCTGGCGGAAGCCGCCTTGAGCGGCCGTGAGGTACAGGATCCGGAAATCCTGGCCGAACTCGCACCGTGTTTTGTCGGGGACCGCGAAGATGTTTCGGCGCGCACCGACACCGTGGTGCTGGCCTGCACCCATTATCCCCTGTTGATGGAGCGGTTCGTGGCACTGGCGCCTTGGCCGGTGGACTGGATCGATCCTGCGCCCGCGATCGCCCGGCGGGTGGCGGATTTGCTGAAGCCCGCCGACAGCGAAGCCGATCATGGCGGCGCCGAAATGATCTTTACCTCCAGGCGGCCGCATGCGCTGAGCCACGCGTTGACGCCGTTTTTCGGCGGCCGTATTCCGGCGTGAAGGCAAACTGATCTTTCCGGCATCATGCCGCGCTGCTAGCTTCCAGACGTACGCAGTTTCTCCTATCACCCCAACCGAGTTTCGGATTTGACGCCCGCAACGCCTGCCCCCCTCAATCGTCTTCGCAAATTATGGCGCGAGGGACGTCCCACGTTTGGAGCGATTGCGACCATTCCCAGCATTCAGACCGTTCAGATCATGGCGCGGTCGGGGCTCGACTGGATCATCGTCGATCTTGAGCACGGTCCGATCGACCTTGGTTCGGCGCACGGGATGATCGTCGCCACGTCGGGCACGCCTTGCGTTCCGTTCGCGCGGATTGCCGCCAACGAGCCCTGGCTTGCCAAGGCGCCGATGGATCTCGGCGCGCTCGGAATCAATTTTCCGATGATCTGCAACCGCGAGGATGCCGAGAAGGCGGTTCGCAGCGTGCGCTACCCGCCGCGCGGCGACCGGCTCTGGGGACCTTTCCACGCCCCCTTTCGCTGGGGCGTCTCGATGCCTGACTACATGGCAACCGCCGACGATGACATGATCTGCATGATCACGATCGAACATGTCGAGGCGGTCAACCGTATCGACGAGATCATGGCGACGCCCGGCATCGACGTCGCGGTGATCGGGCTGGGCGACCTCGCTACCAGTATCGGCAAACACGGCCGCATGGACGACCCTGAAGTGCTGGCGCTGATGGCACGCGCCGAGGCCGGCATCCTCAACAGCGGCGTCCCGATCGGCGGCGCGGCGCGGACGCCGGAACAGGCCAATCAGATGATCGAGCGCGGCTATGTGGCGCTGGCGCTCGGCTTCGACTGGTCGCTGTTTGCCCGCGGCATCGCGGCAAGTTTTGAAGGCATCAAGCGCTGAAGCGAGCTGTATCGCAGCCGGCGCCGTGCGTGACGCCAAGTTACACGGCCGCAAGCCGCTGAAAGTGCTGGGGATTCATGTACAAGACCAGGCCGCTGGCCTCGCCCGCGCCATGAAGCAGAACGATTGCGTCGGGTTAGCTCGCGACGTGATCGGCCCGATGCCGGTTTGGCTCCCAAAATCACCGGCTTTCATTTGACAGAACAGCGATTTCTCCCTAGAAACCGCCTGCTCGCGGGCCGATTTCGGCCCGCGTTGCGTTTCGCGACCCGTGGCCCATCCTTTCAAGCTTAAAGGCTGGGCCTGTCGGCTCCGGGAAATTCCCGGCGCACAGGAGGGCGCGTTTCCTCAAACTCAAACTTTATCAAGAGGACGCGATGACTAAGCGCAGTGAGGCGAAATACAAGATCGATCGCCGTATGGGCCAGAATATCTGGGGCCGCCCCAAGAGCCCCGTGAACCGCCGGGAATACGGCCCCGGCCAGCACGGCCAGCGCCGCAAGGGCAAGCTCTCCGACTTCGGCGTGCAGCTACGCGCCAAGCAGAAGTTGAAGGGTTACTATGCCAACATTTCCGAACGCCAGTTCCACGGCATCTACGTCGAGGCCGGCCGGATGAAGGGCGATACCGGCGAAAACCTGATCGGCCTGCTCGAGCGCCGTCTCGACACCGTGGTCTATCGCGCCAAATTCGTGGCCACCATGTTTGCCGCGCGCCAGTTCATCAATCACGGCCACGTCAAGGTGAACGGCCGCCGCGTCAACATCGCGAGCTTCAAGGTGAAGGTCGGCGATGTCGTCGAGGTCAAGGAATCCTCCAAGCAGCTCACCGTGGTTCTGGAAGCCAACCAGCTCAGCGAGCGCGACGTGCCCGACTTCCTTGAAGTCGATCATTCCAAGATGACGGCGAAGTTCTCCCGCATCCCGCATCTGTCGGACGTGCCGTTCGCCGTCCAGATGGAGCCGCATCTGATCGTCGAATTCTATTCGCGCTGATCCGCCGGCTTTTTCCTGACATCAAGGGCCCCGGTTTTGCCGGGGCCTTTTTGTTTGCGTAAGGTGCGCCCGCCGAACAAGAGAACCCGCCATGATCTACACCCCTGCCCCGCGCGATCCCAGACAGCCACCGGTTCGCATCAACCTGCTGTCGGACACACAGACCCGCCCGACGGCTGACATGCGCGAGGCGATGGCGCGCGCTGAAGTGGGCGACGAGCAGATCGGCGACGATCCGACCGTGAATATGCTGTGCGAGCGCGTCGCCGATTTGCTCGGCAAGCAGGCCGCGGTGTTCATGCCCTCCGGCACCATGTGCAACGTCGCCGCCACCCTGGTGCATTGCCGCCCCGGCGACGAGATCCTGGCGCATGAGACCTCGCACATCCTCGCCCGCGAAGGCGGCGCCCACGCCGCACTGGGCGGATTCCAGATCACGGCGTTGCCGGGCGCCGGCGGACAATTCACGCCCGATACCTTGCGGGCAGCCCTTCATCCGCGCACTCGCTACCAGCCGCCGCAAACCGTCGTCAGCGTCGAGCAAACGGCCAATATCGGCGGCGGCACAATCTGGAAGAAATCCGATCTCGATGCGATCGTGCAAATCGCCAGATCGAACGGATTGGCCACCCACATGGACGGCGCGCGGCTGCCGAACGCCTGCGTCGCCACAGGCATCAGCGCGCGCGACGTGGCCGCGGGATGGGATTCAGCCTGGATCGACTTCTCGAAGGGACTGGGCGCGCCGATCGGCGCGGTGATCGCGGGCTCGCGCGATTTCATCGACGAGGTCTGGCGCTGGAAGCAACGCCTTGGCGGCTCGATGCGCCAGGCCGGCATTTGTGCCGCCGCCTGCGTCTACGCGCTCGACCACCACATCGATCGGCTTGCGGACGATCACGCCAATGCCCGAACGCTGGCGCGGGGGTTGTCGCAGATTGCGGGCGTCGAGGTGCAACAGCCCGAAACCAACCTGGTCTTCTTCAGTCCTGATGGCGCGGGCGTCACCGGCGAGAAAATGGTCTCGAAGTTGCGCCAGCGCGGCGTTTTGCTTGCCATGATGGACGGCCGGATCAGGGCCTGCACCCATCTCGACGTGACGGCTGCGATGATCGAGGAGACGCTCGGCCTGGTGCGCGACATCGCGCGTGGTGTGTAGACGATTGTTGTCGTTGTAGCCCGGATGAGCGAAGCGATATCCGGAGCAGCGTCGCGTTCTTTCCCGGATATCGCTTCGCTCATCCGGGCTACGACTGCCTCGCATTCCAGGGTCGCGAATTCTTAATACTACTCTCAGCGATCGGCGGCATCCGTCGCAAGTCGTAGCCCTGCGAGCATCGACGTGAAGACCATCGTGAACAGCAGGATCACGACTGTTGTCTCGCGCAGATCAGCGACGCGCCACACATGGCTGGCGGCGTCAGCTACCTCGCCGCTTTGGCCGATGATCCATGGAGTCACATGGGTAAGGCCGGAACAAAGATACAGCAAAATCGCTGAGAGCCTGAGCACACGTCCTTGATTAACCGTCCACGCCGGCACGTCGTGCCGACGGCTGAGATAAATGGCAAACGCCTGATAGAACAGCCACGAGGTCAATAACCAACCGAGATAATTCGACAAGGGAACGCCGAAATGCGCGCCGCCGTCGTGCCATATCCAGGCTTTTGAAATTGTTGCCTCGGGCGGGTCCATCACCACATCCCATTGCGTCATCACGAATGCGGCGACAACAGGCAATGCAATGAGCTGGACTTTTCCGCTCAAACGCCGGGGTGTGCCGCCAAGCAGTGTTCCGGCCACGATCCACGAAATGTATCCCATGCCGAACCACAGCGGACCGACGATAATCGGGATGGCTCCGATATGAATCAAGTTCGATCCGACTTCAAAATGGTAGTGGCCAAACGGAAACCCCGTGGCGGCGCCGATGTTCTCCATCGTGAACGTCGTCACCAGACAAATAGCCAGAAGGACCAGCGCATTCTTCCAGCCGTAGAATAATGCTGCGTGAGTGCAGGCAATCGCTACTCCGAGCGCCGCCAGACCTTGCGCGAAAGGCGTCGGATTCCAGGCAAAACCGACGACCAGAACGAGGTAGATGGCAAGGACGGCCCAGCCGACAGCTTCAGGCGGCCGAAAGGAACGCCCACCGATGGCTTTCACTGTCTGTTGCACGGACATCGCTTGCTCCAAACCAGGTAATCACTCGCTGTGCAATTGCACATCTGAGGGCGCGCCAAGCCCGGCCGTGGCGGTTTGGCTTCGCCTGGATCGGTGCGGCGGGCAAAACCTAAACCGAAACCGAAGCCATCGCCGGGGAAATAAAAAACATTGTGCGCCAGCGGCCGGTTCAACCGGTACAAGAGCCGCCGGTCTCCGCCATCGCCTGCGCATGCTGCCGGGCGCTGGCGTCGGAAAAGCAGCAGAACACAATGCGCTTGACCGCCGGCGCCGCGGCCAGCGCACCGACCGTGGCAAAGACGGCGATCCGCGCCGCGCGATCGGCCGGAAAACGGTAAACGCCGGTGGAAATGGCCGGAAAGGCAATCGAGGCAAGACCATGGGTCTGGCCGAGTTCGATCGCGCGGGCGTAGCAGGATGCCAGCGCCTGATCTTCGTGCTGGCTTCCGCCGTGCCACACCGGCCCGACGGCATGAATCACATGGCGCGCCGGCAAACCGTAACCCCTGGTGATTTTGGCGTCGCCGGTCTCGCAGCCATTCAGCGCGCGGCATTCGGCCAACAGCTCAGGCCCGGCCGCGCGATGGATCGCACCATCGACGCCGCCACCGCCGAGCAGTGACGTATTAGCGGCGTTGACGATGGCGTCAACGCGCAGGGTCGTGATGTCGGCGACGATGACTTCCAGCCGCGCCGAGCCGATCTGGCGCGCGGGGAAACTCAGGCGGAGGCGGCCGCGTTGACGGTGACACCCTTGTCGGCAAGGAGCTGCTGCAACTCGCCGGCCTGGAACATCTCGCGGATGATGTCACAGCCGCCGACGAATTCGCCCTTGACGTAGAGCTGCGGAATGGTCGGCCAGTTGGAATAGGTCTTGATGCCGTCGCGCAGGTCGGCGGATTCGAGAACGTTCAGGCCCTTGTAGCCGACCCCGACGTGATCGAGGATCTGCACGACCTGACCCGAGAAGCCGCACTGCGGAAATTGCGGCGTCCCCTTCATGAACAGCACCACGTCGTTCGACTTCACTTCATTCTCGATAAATTGCTCAATGCTCATATTCGCGTCCTTTTGAGGATCAGCCCGCGGGCCGGCATCAGCCCGGTAAACCTTGCACTGACATATATGTATCCCAAACCGTTGTGCATCCAAAGTAAAATGGCGGGGAGCTGGCATGCATGGCCTGCCCCGTCCACATCTACGGAAGGCCGGGCCGTCGTCGCCGGCGCCCATCGCCACCGCCCGGGCCGCACCCCGGGGAAGGCTTTTATCCCGGACGGAAGCCCCTATCTAGGACAGACCATTCTCGGGGAACCGCTCGGCTAGAGCGACGTTCTCTTCCGAACCGGAGATCGTCGTGACGAAACCAGCATCCGCTGCTGCCACCCTTAGCGACCCTCGCCGGTCATTATTCTCCGATTCCAGCAGCCTCGCCCAGGATCTGGTGGGAGCTTTCCTTGATGTCCGGAACGAGACCGAGCGCCGGGCCGCCGCCTTGACGCCAGAGGATCAGTTGATCCAGTCGATGCCGGACGCCAGCCCGGCGAAATGGCACCGTGCCCATACCACCTGGTTCTTCGAGCAATTCCTGCTCGGCGAACATTGTGCGGGCTATAAGCCCTTTCACCCGGACTACGCTTTTCTCTTCAATTCCTACTATGTCAGCGCCGGACCGCGTCACGCCCGCCATCAGCGTGGCCATTTGACACGCCCCAGCGCCGACGAGGTCACCGCCTACCGCCGGCATGTCGACGCCGCCGTGGTGAAATTTTTTCACGAGGCCAAGGAGGACACGCTGGCAGCGCTCGCGCCGCTGGTGGAAGTCGGCCTCAATCACGAGCAGCAGCATCAGGAATTGATGCTGACCGACATCCTGCATGCCTTCGCGCAAAATCCGATTCCCCCGGCCTATGATCCGGCGTGGCGTTTTCCCGCATCACGCCGCGCGGGCGATGAATGGGTTACGCTGGGCGAGGGCATCCACACGATCGGACATGCCGGCGAGGCCTTCCATTTCGACAATGAGAAGCCCGCGCACCGCGCCCTCGTCGGTCCGGTGCAGCTGGCGCGCAACCTCGTCACCAATGCCGAGTGGCTCGCCTTCATGGCCGACGGCGGCTACACCACGCCGACGCTCTGGCTGATGGATGGCTTCGCAGCCGTCGATGGCGAGCAATGGCAGGCGCCCGGCCATTGGCGCCGGATTGACGGCGAATGGCGGATCATGACGCTTGGGGGGCTGAAGCCGGTCGACCTCGACGCCCCGGTCTGCCACGTCAGCTATTATGAAGCCGACGCGTTCGCGCGCTGGAGCGGCAAGCATCTGCCGACCGAAATGGAATGGGAAGTCGCCGCCCGCGCCGGCCATCTCAACGACGCCTACGGGATCGTGTGGCAATGGACCCGCAGCGCCTACGCGCCCTATCCCGGTTACCGCGCCATCGAGGGCGCGCTCGGCGAATACAACGGCAAGTTCATGGTCAACCAGCTCGTGCTGCGAGGCTCGTCGCTGGCCACCCCCGACGGGCATAGCCGCGTCACCTATCGCAATTTCTTTTATCCGCACCACCGTTGGCAATTCACGGGACTGCGCCTCGCCGACTACGCCAGCTGATCTTTTTCGAATTCAATCGCGCCGGAAAAGCGCGTTCAGGAGACCGTCATGAATGTGCACGCCGCCGCCTTGGCCAAAACGCACCGCTTCGATGAACCAACGACCGCATTTGCCAGCGACGTGATCGACGATCTGTCGCAGCACCCCAAGCGACTGTCGCCGAAATATTTCTATGACGCCACGGGTTCTGAGCTGTTCGAGCAGATCACGGTGCTGCCGGAATATTATCCGACCCGCACCGAGCTCACCATCCTGCGCGACCGGGCCCGCGAAATATCGGCCATCATCCCGAAGGGGGCCGCGCTGGTGGAATTCGGCGCCGGCGCGACCACCAAGGTCCGGCTGCTGTTGAACGAATGCGCCTTCGGCGCCTACGTACCGGTGGATATTTCCGGTGATTTCCTGAAAGCGCAGGCCGACACCCTGCGCCAGGATTTCCCCGATCTTGACGTCTATCCGGTCGCGGCCGACTTCACCGCGCCGTTCGCATTGCCCGACGCGGTCAAGGCGATGCCGAAGGTGGGATTTTTCCCAGGGTCCACGCTGGGGAATTTCGAACCGCATGAGGCCTGCCGTTTCCTGCGCAGCGCCCGCGACATTCTGGGAAAAGATGCGCAGATGGTGATCGGCGTCGATCTCGAAAAGGACGAGCGCGTGCTGTATCAGGCCTACAACGATGCCGCCGGCGTCACCGCACGCTTCAATCTCAATGTGCTGGTCCGCATCAACAGCGAATTGGGCGGCAATTTCGACACCTCCGGGTTCATCCATCGCGCGATCTACAATCGCGACCGGCACCGCATCGAAATGCACCTGATCGCCAAGAAGGCGCAGAGCGTGCGGGTGCTCGGCCGGAATTTTTCATTCCGCGCCGGCGAGAGCATCCACACCGAGAGCAGCTACAAATACAGCCTGGAGCGCTTCGCAGCCCTGGCGCGTGGCTCGGGCTGGACGCCGCGCGAATCGTGGACCGATGCCGCCGGCATGTTCTCGGTTCACGCCTTGGTGGCGTCCGACTGAGCCTCGGCCGCGCCCGATTTCAGCGAAATCGATTCCCACACAGCGACAACGACCAGGATCGCCGTGGTCAGGATCGACAGCATCAACGGCGACAGCCCGCTCGCAAACCAGGCAAGGATGCAGAGCGCCACGATGCCGACGCCATGAGAGAGCTGAAGAAAGCGCCGGAACGTGTGCTTGAACAGAATGGTTCCGACCAGAAACAATAATGGACCGCCGATCGCGCTCAAGACCGTCTTGTGGTCGGAGTGATCCGCCGGATGGGTCAGCACCAGTTCATTGGCGACCGCTGCGAGAATGATGCCGGCCACGATCGGCATATGCAGATAGGTGTAGGCAAGCCTGGCCAGCCGGCCCGGCTCGCTGGATCTTGAAATCTGCTCGGAGCCCGCCTCAGCACCCTTGTGGAAATAGATCCACCACATCGCGAGCGCGCCGATGAAGGCCGCCAGGAAAGCCGTGACGGTCTCGATGGTCCAGGGCAGATCGGCGAATGTCGCGCCGGTCACCACGATGGATTCGCCGAGCGCGATGATGATGAAGCCGGCGCAGCGCTCGGCCATATGGCCGCCTTCGACGCTCCATTCGGCCACCGAAGACGCGCCGTATCCTGGGATCCAGAACCGCACCGCCGGTGAAATGTATTCGATGGCCAGTGCGACCGCCCAAAAAATCAGCCGCTGCTGTCCTACCGCAAAACCGCCCGCGATCCAGAATACCGCCGACACCGATAGCCAGACCAGGATGCGGATCGCGTTCATTCGTGCCAGAGGCCGGGTCGGCGGCGTCGAGGCGACCCAAAACAGCGTTCGGCCGACCTGCATCGCCGCGTAGGCGGCAGCGAACCATAATCCCCGTGATTCAAACGCCTTTGGAATCGAGGTCGAAAGCACCAGCCCGCCGAGCATCAGCAGGAACAGCAGGATCCGGACCGGCGTGAGTTCGGGGTTGAACCAGTTGGTGACCCAGGACGTGTAAACCCACACCCACCATACGCCGAGGAACAGCAGCGACGTTTGCAATGCCCCGAGCGGCGTGAACTGCGCAAGCAGGGTATGAGAGATCTGCGTGACCGCGAAAACGAACACCAGATCGAACAACAATTCGGCGTACGTGACGCGGGCATGCTGGTTCGGCACGATGGGGCGAAACAGCGCGCCGCGTTGACCGTCGTCGACCATGGCGTCCCTTGCCCCGCCTAGCCCTCCGGCACCCCGGTCTGCAGCGCCAGCGCGTGAAGTACCCCACCCATCTGGCCCCGCAGCGACTGGTAGACGATCTGATGCTGCTGGACGCGGGATTTGCCGCGGAACGACTCCGAAATCACGGTGGCCGCATAATGGTCGCCATCTCCGGCAAGATCGCGGATCGTCACCTCGGCGTCGGGAATGGCTGCCTTGATCATCGATTCGATATCGCGGGCGTCCATCGGCATCCCATATCTCTCCCATCAAGCGTTCGAACGCGGCCGGTAATCGCAGCGGCGGCGGCTGACCCCGGCGCGGACACCCTAGCGCATGATCGGCCAAAGTGTGAGCGGTTTGGCGCTTGGATCATGCGTAATTATGATGCTTTGGAACGCGACCTCGGGACAAACGAAGACGTTTTCCCGGCAAAACCGGCGTCCAATTTTGCCGATCGCGCTCTGGATGTCACGCGCTGTCGTACTATATTCACGTCCCGATCATTGCAAAGCCGCTGGATCGTGCCGCACGATCGCAACGCGCTGACCAAAAAAGGCTGATCACCATGAAACTTCCCGGCCCCGACCACCCGATCACCATTACGGCGAATCCCAAGCGCGTCCGCGTCCTTGCCGGCGGCGTCGTGATTGCCGACACCACCCATGCCCTGACGCTAAAGGAAGCGAGCTACCCGGCCGTGCAATATGTGCCGCGCAGCGACGCCAACCTGGCGCTGCTGACGCGTACCGACCGGGTGACGCACTGCCCCTACAAGGGCGATGCGAATTATTTCAGCGTCAATGCCGACGGCAAGACCATCGAGAATTCGATCTGGACCTATGAGACGCCGTTCCCGGCGATGGCGGAAATCTCCGGCCATCTGGCGTTTTATCCTGACAAGGTCAAAATCGAGGAGATGTCCTGAAGGTCTGCGCGCAGGCCGGCGTGCCGGCTTGGCGCCTTACACCCGAAAGATCGTCAGACCGAGGATCAGCAGGACCAGGAAGATCACCACGAAGACATAAAACAGGAAGCGAGCGACATCCGCGGATGCCGCCGAAATCCCCGTGAAGCCGAGGATGCCGGCGACCACAGACACCAGGAAAAAGATCAGCGCCCATTTCAGAATTGTCATGGCTATTCCTCCAGCCTCCTCCGCGTGGAAGCCGCGGCCCACGCAAGCCGCTGATCTAACCTCGATCGACCGATCTGGTTCCGGTTGGGGGTTAACGGCGAGCCAGCCGGGCCGCGACGGCAGGCTTGGCGGTTGGCATCAAAACTGCATTGATTTTGGCGGGAGGCGTGTCCAGGGGAAACGTGAAAAGGACACCCCAATGGGGATATCCGCTATCCTGATCGCCACCGCCATCAGCCTCACCATGCTGGTAATGGTTCCAGACTTGCCCTGAGCTTAGACTTGCCTTGAGCTTCAGCTTTGACTTCAGACCTGCCCTGACGGCCGGGCACTCCCCATGTAAGCCGGAAACCAGCTCTCGAAGGCGGTTGCCAGCGCCTTGACCGATACCGGCCCCTGTCCCGCAATGTTGATGGCGTCACCGCCGGTGGTGCCAATTCGCGCGCATGGCACGCCGGCGCCCCTCATCTTCGCCAGCACCAGCCCGGCCTGCTCGGCCGCGACCGTCACGATGTAGCGCGCCTGATCCTCGCCGAACCAGTAGGCATGCGGCACAATCAATTCCGGCGCGGCCAGTAGCTGCGCACCGAGCCCGCCCGAGATCGCCATTTCCGCCAACGCTATCAACAGACCGCCGTCGGAAACGTCGTGCGCCGATGTCGCCGTGCCGGCGTGGATCATGCCGCGCACCACGTCGCCGTTACGTTTTTCAGCCGCCAGATCAACCGGCGGCGGCGCGCCCTCTTCACGGCCGCAGATGTCGCGCAGGTAAACCGACTGTCCGAGCCAGCCCTGGGTTTCGCCGATCAGCAGGATCGCCTCGCCCGCGGCCTTGAACGCCAGGGTGGCGGATTTGGTAAAATCGTCGAGCAGCCCAACGCCGCCGATCGACGGCGTCGGCAGGATGCCGCGCCCGTTGGTTTCGTTGTAGAGCGAGACATTGCCGGACACGACGGGGAAATCCAGCGTGCGACAGGCCTCGGCGATGCCCTTCAGGCAGCCAACAAACTGGCCCATGATTTCCGGCCGCTCCGGATTGCCGAAATTAAGATTGTCGGTGACCGCCAGCGGCCGGCCACCAACCGCCGTGATGTTGCGCCAGGCCTCGGCCACCGCCTGCATGCCGCCCAGATAGGGATCGGCCTCGCAATAACGCGGCGTCACATCCACCGTCAGCGCCAGTCCCTTTGGGCCGTCCTGTACCCGCACCACGGCGGCGTCGCCGCCGGGACGCTGCACCGTGTTGCCGAGAATGACGTGATCATATTGCTCCCACACCCAGCGCTTCGAGCACAGCTCCGGCGTCGCGATCAGTCTTTCCAGCGCCGCGACAATTCCGACCGGCGCTTTGACCTCGCGCGCATGAATGACCGGCAGCAACGGCGTTTCCACATGCGGCCGATCGTAGAGCGGGGCTTCGTCGCCCAATTCCTTGATCGGCAGATCGGCCATGACGTCGCCGCCATGCTTCACCACGAAGCGCTTGCTCGGCGTGGTGTAGCCGACCACGGCGAAATCCAGCCCCCATTTCCGGAAGATCGCCTCGGCTTCCTTCTCCTTCTCGGGCTTGAGCACCATCAGCATGCGCTCCTGGCTCTCGGAGAGCATCATCTCATAGGCGCTCATGCCGGTTTCGCGGGTCGGCACCGCGTCCAGATCGAGATCGACGCCGAGATCGCCCTTGGCGCCCATCTCCACCGCCGAACAGGTCAGGCCCGCCGCGCCCATGTCCTGGATCGCGATCACGCAATCGGCTTCCATGATTTCGAGGCAGGCTTCCAGCAGCAGCTTTTCCGCGAAGGGATCGCCGACCTGCACGGTCGGGCGCTTCTCGGCCGAATCGTCGTCGAATTCGGCCGACGCCATCGAGGCGCCGTGAATGCCGTCGCGGCCGGTCTTGGAGCCGAGATAGACGATCGGCATGTTTACGCCCGACGCCGCCGCGTAGAAGATCTTGCTGGTTTCGGCGAGGCCGACCGCCATCGCATTGACCAGAATGTTGCCGTCATAGCGGGTGTGGAAACGCACCTGTCCGCCGACCGTCGGCACCCCGAACGAATTGCCGTAGCCGCCGACGCCGGCGACGACGCCGGAGACCAGATGGCGTGTCTTTGGATGCTCCGGCGCGCCGAAGCTCAATGCGTTCAGGCACGCAATCGGGCGCGCGCCCATCGTAAAGACATCGCGTAAAATGCCGCCGACGCCGGTGGTCGCGCCCTGATACGGCTCGATGTAGCTCGGATGGTTGTGGCTCTCCATCTTGAACACCACCGCCTGGCCATCGCCGATGTCGATGACGCCGGCGTTCTCGCCCGGCCCCTGGATCACCCACGGCGCCTTGGTCGGCAGCCCGCGCAGGTGCAGCCGCGACGATTTGTACGAGCAATGCTCGTTCCACATCGCCGAGAAAATCCCGAGCTCGGTGAAACTCGGCACCCGGCCGATCAGCTTGAGGATGCGCTGATACTCGTCCGGCTTGAGGCCGTGGCTGGCGACGAGTTCGGGAGTGATTTGCGGCTGGTTCATGCGGCTTCTTGGCAGGACGGAGGTCTCTTATTAGGGAGATCGGAAGGCGTGGAAAAGGCCTTTTACGGCGCAATTTCCCGCTGTCCATAGATTTGCAGGCGTTTGGAGCGTGGCACGGATTTGCACATCGCCGATGGATCGGATTTAAGGACGGAAACCCTCAAACCAAGGCCAAATCGCGTGGACGACCTGACCAAATCTGCATTCCTCAACCGCCCCGATCTGCATGTCGGCACCGAGGGCGAATTCAAGGGCTGGCGAACCTGGAGCCGCGACAATTTCGAGACCCATAACGGGCCGTTCTGGCACCGGATGGACGACGATGGCCAGATACGCTGCGCGTTCCGGATCGAAAAGAAGCACCTTAACGGCTCGCGCAATGTCCATGGCGGCGCCTTCATGGCATTCGCGGATTATTGCCTGTTCGCGATGGCGGCTCCCGTGCTCGACGGTCCGGGGGTGACGGTGTCATTCGCCTGCGAATTCCTCGACGCGGCGCGCGAAGGCGAGCTGATCGAAGGCACCGGAGAGATCATGCGCGCCGGCGGCTCGATGATCTTCATGCGCGGCCTGCTGAAATCCGGCGAGCGCTCGCTTTTCACCTTCTCAGGCACCATCAAGCGGGTGAAACGGCGAACGCTACCCGCCACGAGTAACGACGCCGGATAGCAGCGCTTATTTTTTGACGCGTTTTCTTGGCGCGAACCGGCTCCCACTTCGCTTGAAAACGCTATGTTACGCCGCGCGCTCCAGATGCGCGACGAGCCCTGCGAACAGGCCGCGGCCGTCGGTGCAGCCCATGATGTCTTCGACGTGGTTTTCCGGATGCGGCATCATGCCGAGCACGTTGCCGCGTTCGTTGAGGATGCCGGCGATCGATTGAGCGGCACCGTTGATGTTGGAGCGCTCGTCGACCACGCCCTCGGCGGAGCAGTAGCGATAGAGCACCCGCCCCTCGCCTTCGAGCCGCTTTAGCGTCTCTTCGTCCGCCTCGTAATTGCCCTCGCCATGGGCGATCGGCACCCGGATCACCTGCCCGGCATTGTAGCCGCGGGTGAACGGCGTATCCGAGCGTTCGACCCGCAGATGCACATCGTGGCAGATGAATTTCAGCCGCGCATTGCGCATGAGCACGCCGGGCAGAAGCCCGGACTTCGCAGAGGATCTGAAAGCCGTTGCAGACGCCCAGCACCAGACCGCCGTCCCTGGCAAAGTCGCGCACCGCGTCCATCACCGGCGCGCGCGCGGCGATGGCGCCGCAGCGCAAGTAGTCGCCATAGGAAAATCCGCCGGGCAACACGACCAGATCGGTGCCCTTGGGCAGCGAGGTCTCGGCATGCCAGACCATCGTGGGCTCATGACCCGAAGCCAGCCGCAACGCCCGCGCCATGTCGCGCTCGCGATTGATTCCAGGGAAGACGAGAATGGCGGATTTCATCCTAGAGCAGCTCGACCCGGTAATTTTCGATCACGGTATTCGCCAACAGCTTGTCGGCGGCATCTTTCAGCGCCGCCTCGGCCTTGGCCTTGTCGGAGCCCGATAGCTCGATATCGAATACCTTGCCCTGGCGCACGCTGGCGACGCCATCGACGCCGAGCGATTTCAGCGCGCCCTCGATGGCCTTGCCCTGCGGATCGAGAATGCCGGTTTTGAGTGTAACGGTGACGCGCGCTTTCACTGACGACCTCAGCTCTTCACCAGCACCGGACCGGAGCCCGCGGGCCGCTCGTTTTCCATCAGGATGCCCAGCCGCTTGGCGACTTCGGTGTAGGCCTCCAGCAGGCCGCCGAGATCGCGGCGGAAGCGGTCCTTGTCGAGCTTCTCGTTCGACTTGATGTCCCACAGCCGGCACGAGTTGGGCGATATCTCGTCGGCGACGATGATTCGCATCATCTCGTTTTCAAAAAGGCGGCCGCATTCCATCTTGAAATCGACCAGACGGATGCCGATCCCCAAAAACAGCCCGGTAAGGAAGTCGTTGACGCGGATCGCCAGCGCCATGATGTCGTCGATTTCCTGCGGCGTCGCCCAGCCGAACGCCGTGATGTGCTCCTCGGAGACCATCGGGTCGTTGAGCTGGTCGTTCTTGTAGTAGAATTCGATGATGGACCGCGGCAACTGGGTACCTTCCTCGATGCCGAGGCGCTGCGACAGCGATCCCGCCGCCACGTTCCGCACCACCACTTCCAGCGGCACGATCTCGACTTCGCGAATCAGCTGCTCGCGCATGTTGAGGCGGCGGATGAAATGGGTCGGCACCCCGATATCGTTGAGGTGCTGAAACAGGTACTCCGAAATCCGGTTGTTGAGGACGCCCTTGCCCTCGATTATCTGGTGTTTCTTGGCATTGAACGCGGTCGCATCGTCCTTGAAGTGCTGGATCAGGGTTCCCGGCTCCGGTCCTTCGTAAAGGACCTTGGCCTTGCCTTCATAAATGCGGCGGCGTCGGCTCATTGGGATGTACCGTGTGTTGTTGAAATCCATGAAATTGGTTTGCTCCGGATGACAAGATTGCGACCCACGACGGAGCTGCCGTGAAGGCCAGGAACGGGAAAACAGAACGAGAACCGGGCCTGAGTCGAACCTAGCCGATTGGCTTATCCAGCACAATCGATCCGGTCTTCCGGGCCCAAGTTTTACCGCTCTGCCTGCGGCTTTTAGGCCATTGTTTTAGCGATTCTCTTTGGTTATCTAGGCATCGGGGCGAGTTACTGCAACGAGCCGCCGTCACATGGCCGGCGTAGATTGGAACTCTTGAAATGACCACGTTCGACAAGCGCGAGGAAGGTTTCGAGAAGAAGTTCGCGATCGATGAGGAGCAGAGGTTCAAGGCTGAGGCGCGCCGTAACAGGCTGCTCGGATTATGGGCCGCTTCCCGGCTCGGAATGTCCGGCGAAGCCGCCAGCGCCTATGCGAAAGAGGTCGTCACCGCCGACTTCGAGGAAGCCGGCGACGGTGTCTTTCGCAAGGTGAAAGCCGATCTCGACGCCAAAGGCATCACCTTCACCGAGCCTGAACTTCGCGCCAAGATGAACGAACTGATGGCGCAGGCCATCGTGCAGGTAAAGGCGGGGAAGTAAACCGTCTCTTAACGCGCGTGTGGGCGGCGAGTTCACGCGTTTCTTGCTGCTTTTCTTGCCGCTTCGTCGCGGCACTGGTTTCGGCCGGCAGGCAGCACCGCCGTCCGTTGGATCGCAATCACGACCCGTGGCTGCTCACCCCTCCTTGAAGCCATATTCCGGCACATTGCCGCTGGCACCGTAATATTTGTAAGGCAGGAATTTGCCGGACATCGTGATCTTGACCCGATCGCCCTTGGGATTGGGCAGCCGTTCCATCACCATGTCGAAATCGATCGCCGACATGATGCCGTCGCCATATTCCTCCTCGATCAGCGCCTTCCAGGCCGGACCGTTGACCATAACGAGTTCATAGAAGCGATAGATCAGGGGATCGGTCGGCGGCATTTCCATGCCGCGCATCGGTGTCTCGTTGAGCATTGCGGTCTCGGATTTGGAGAGCCCGAACAGCTCGGCGGCATTGGCCGCCTGCGGTTTGGTGAGCTTCATCTGGCCGAGGATGGCGCCGACGATCAGCACCTCGGAATAGCCGCCGATCTTTTCGCAGATGTGTTTCCAGCTCCAGCCTTTCTCGCGCTTGATGTCGAGCAGCTTTTCGGTGAGGTCGGATCGTTTCATGGTCTCGCTCCCTGACACTTCATGTGCAGGGTCGGCACGCAAGGAGCATGCCAAATCGGCGAGGATGAAGCCGATTTCTAGGGTGAATCGACCAGGCCGGATTCAAGCCGGTCGAGCTCACGCGCCAAATCCCGCTCGATATCAGCGACATGCATGATGACGACCCGGTAGCCGCGCTGCTCCAGCCAGGCCTGCCGCGTGGCGCGGTCCTTGACAATGGCTTCGGTCTCGCCGGGATTGACCAGCTCGATCGCGACCCGGTGAACGAAGGAGACAAAATCCGGAATATGCCGGCCGACCGGGGTCTGGCGCTTGAACTGTCCGGCGAAGCGGCGATCGGTGGTCAAGGCCCGCCACAGCATGCGTTCCGCATCGGTCGGATTTCGCCGCAGCAGCCGCGCCAGCCCGCGCACGGTGCCGCTTTCCGACGGCGAGGCGCCCTGCCCGTGCTCGGCGAGCAAGGCGCGCAACCTGGTGGCCTGCTCGCCGTCGAGCACGCCGCCCTTGGCCGGGCCCTTGCGGCCCTCGGCGATCGCCATCACCACGCCGTGCAAGGTGTGCATGTCCTGCTTGGTCGGGTCCATGCGGGTGAAGATGTTGCGCAGATTGACCAGCATGGTCTCGCGCTTTTCCGCCGGGCGCAGGAATTCGACCTTGTCGAGCTCGCGCACCAGATTGTCGAAGAACGCCTGCATCTGGTGCTGCGAGGCGGGCTCGGAGCGTTCGGGCATCGCGAACGGCAACGCGCCCCCTGTAGCAAGCTTGAACCATTCATAGCCGATCAGCAGCACCGCCTGGGCCAGGTTGAGCGAGGCGAAGCCGGGATTGACCGGGAAGGTGACGATGCGGTTGGCGAGCGCCACCTCCTCGTTCTGCAGGCCGTAACGCTCGCGGCCAAAGAGTATGCCGACCTTGCCGCCGCCGAGGCACTGGCTCGCGATCTCGCGCGCGGCAGCTTCCGGGGCGATCACGGGCTTGGCCTGATCATGCGCGCGGGCGGTAGTCGCGAGCAGCAGCGTGCAGTCGGCGACCGCCTGCTCGACGGTATCGAACAGCTCGACATGGTCCAGGACGTGGTCGGCGCCGGAGGCCGCGCGCTGGGCCTGAACATTCGGCCAGCCGTCGCGCGGATTGACGATTCGCAAGCGGGTCAGTCCGAAATTGCCCATCGCCCGCGCCGCCATGCCGATGTTCTCGCCGAGCTGCGGCTCGACCAGAATCACGATAGGCCCCGCCAGATCGACGCCTGATTTGGTCCTGTCGGTGCCCGAACCGGACATCTCACTTCACCTTCTGATTCAACTTCTGAAGATCTTGAATCAAGCTCCTAACAGCCTGATTCAACCGCTTGCGGCTAGCCCCTTGCGATGGGCTGCTACCTGGCAATTCTCAAGCAAAATAATCGCCTTAGCGCCATCACTGAATCTTCGAGCGTAGCCTCAAGAGGGTGTTGTAAGCCACTGCTTGCGTGCGAACCTGCAGAACAAATCTGCGCTGGCCACCGTCATCGTCGGCTATGCCGCGTTGTGGCTGGCCGATCTCGCATTCAAGGTCGACTTCCGGTTCTGGATCATCGCGCTCAAGCTGATGAGCGCCAAGCAATTCCTGCTCTTCCTGATTCACCTCGCGCCATTCACGGCGTTCTTCGTGGTCGCGCTGCATGTGCTGCACCGGAATTTCACTACCATGGGTGCGGACCGCGGCGCGCTCTATGACCAATATCCTCGCGCTGACGATGTGGTGGCGGGCACCGCCACCCAGGCGGCGTTTTAAGCCAATAAGATGGGCGCAAAGTGCATAACGCCTTGGCTTTCGCCAGGGCGTTTGCAGTGCTATAGCGCGGATGCAATCACCCCATTCGCTCCCCATTCGTCCCGAAACGCGCTATCCCAAAAAGGCCCGATCTGCCATGGCAAAAATCAAGGTGACCAACCCCGTCGTCGAACTCGACGGCGACGAGATGACGCGGATCATCTGGCAATATATCAAGGACAAGCTGATCACCCCGTTCCTCGATATCAACCTGATGTATTTCGACCTCGGGATGGAATACCGCGACAAGACCAACGATCAGGTCACCATCGACGCCGCCAACGCCATCAAGAAGATCGGCGTCGGCGTCAAATGCGCCACCATCACGCCGGACGAAGCCCGGGTGAAGGAATTCGGCCTCAAGGAAATGTGGAAATCGCCGAACGGCACCATCCGCAACATCCTGGGCGGCGTGGTGTTCCGCGAGCCCATCATTTGCAGGAACGTGCCGCGGCTGGTGCCGGGCTGGACCAAGCCGATCATCATCGGCCGCCACGCCTTCGGCGACCAGTACCGCGCCACTGACTTCAGGTTTCCGGGCAAGGGCACGCTGACCCTGAAATTCGTCGGCGACGACGGCCAGGTGATCGAGCGGGAAGTCTACAAGTCCCCGAGCGCCGGCGTGGCGCTGGCGATGTACAACCTCGACGATTCAATCGCCGATTTCGCCCGTGCCTCGCTCAACCAGGGTCTTGCCAAAAATTATTCGGTCTATCTGTCGACCAAGAACACCATCCTCAAGACCTATGACGGGCGCTTCAAGGACATCTTCCAGGACATTTTCGACCGCGAATTCAAGGTCAAATTCGACGAGAAGAAGATCACCTACGAACATCGCCTGATCGACGACATGGTCGCCGCCGCGATGAAATGGTCGGGCGGATACGTCTGGGCCTGCAAAAACTACGACGGCGACGTGCAGTCCGACACCATCGCGCAAGGCTACGGCTCGCTCGGCCTGATGACCTCGGTCTTGATGACGCCGGACGGCAAGACGGTGGAGGCCGAGGCTGCCCATGGCACCGTGACCCGGCACTATCGCGAGCATCAGAAAGGCAAGGAGACCTCGACCAACTCGATCGCCTCGATCTTCGCCTGGACCCGCGGGCTGTCGCATCGCGCCAAGCTCGACAACAACCCCGCGCTCGAAAAATTCGCGCTCACGCTGGAAAAAGTGTGCGTCGACACCGTCGAAGCCGGCTTCATGACCAAGGATCTGGCGCTACTGGTCGGCGCCGACCAGCGCTGGCTGTCCACCACCGGATTCCTCGACAAGGTCGCGGAGAACCTGACCAAGGCGACGGCGGCATGAGCGTGCCGATCCAAAAGACTGTCACGCTTGCTCTATTGTTGCTGGGTTCGCTGGCGAGCGTGTCCGCCGCCGAGACGGCGCTTCCCGACGCCATCGCGGCGCCGGGAGAAGCCGTTGTGCTCAGCGTTCACGCCGAAGGCGCGCAGGTCTATGAATGCAAGGCCGGCGCCGATGGCAAATTGGCCTGGGCATTCCGCGAGCCGATCGCGACTTTGCTGCTCGACGGCAAGACCGTCGGCCGGCATTATGCCGGGCCGAATTGGGAGCACACTGACGGCAGCGCCGTGGTCGGCAAGGTCGCCGGCAGCGCTCCGGGTGCTGCGCCGAACGATATTGCCTGGCTCAAACTCGGTGTAATTTCCCAGCGTGGCAGCGGTATCCTCACCGGCGTCACCACAGTGCAGCGGATCAACACCCAGGGCGGAAAGCTTGACGGCGCCTGTGACAAGGCCGGCGCCTTCAGCAGCGCGCCCTATTCCGCGGAATATGTGTTCCTGCGCAAGGCGTAACGCGACGGCGATTGCACCAGCCGCCGATCGCTGCGGCGATGACTCAGGCCGACTGCCGCCGATTGTGCTCGGCTTCGCTCAGGACGTAGTGTCCGTGGGTTCGCGAGGTCAGCTTGCCCGCTTGCAGCATGCGGTGAAGGCGAACGACCAGCGTCGCGCGCTTGATCTCGATCTCCGCCTCGACAAGGCCATCGACGATTTCCTGAACCGACAATCCACGAGGGCTATGGGCGAGGATGTCCAGAATGAAATCCTCGATTTCGTCGCCACCGGATTTGGCAAGGCGCACATTGGGCCGACGATCCAGCGATAGCAGTTCGGATTTCGGCGCCAAATCGGCGGCGGGCGAAACCGCGTTCCTCAGGCGTGCGACGATTTCCTCGTAGACGGCCCGGGCTCGCTCTGCGTCCGTCACTACCAAATTACCGATATGGTAGGCCAGCACATCCGCCTTCACGAGCAGATCCTGCTCTACCTGCCGCACAACATCCGGAGACAGCGCCATTTGTCGGTTCCAAGGACTGTTTACCTTTTGTTAAGGTAACAGAACATTACCGCTGACCAAAGCCTTACAGACCCGAATCAATCCCTTACCCGCAAAAATGGTTAATGCTCAACTAACATTTGACTCTCACACTACGTTATGTAAGTTTTAATTACAGTCCTAATGAAGGGTGCGACGATGTCTCTAGATCATTCGACACGGCTTTCCGCTCGCCTCGGTTCAGGCATTCTCGCCCGTCTGGTACGGGCACCCCGGCTGAAACGCCGCCTGCCCCGGATTTCATGGCCAAAGATCAGGATGCAGACGGTACGGCAGAGCTGCCAGGGCGTCAGTGTGACTGACGTCGCCCTGAGTTTTTCAGGCTGGGAGCCCCCAACCAGCAGCGGCAATCCTCAGCCGAAGTTCGAGGGCACGCTATACCTCGTCTGGAAACGTAAGGATTAATTTCTGAATGTGCGGAGAAGGCTCCGGATCGGTCAGGAATCGCGCCATCTTCGCCCGCTCGCTCCGTCAACGCGATCTCGCCTGTTGTCCTCAGGCGCCGGCCATCGCCTTTTCGATGGCATCGAGCGCCGCGCTCGCCTTGGCCCCATCGGGGCCGCCGGCTTGCGCCATGTCAGGCCGGCCGCCGCCACCCTTGCCGCCGAGCGCTTCGGAGGCGACGCGCACCAGATCGACCGCATTGTAGCGCGAGGTGAGATCGCTGGTGACCCCGACCACGACGCCGGCCTTGCCTTCCTCGGTGACGCCGACGATGGCAACGACACCGCTTCCGAGCTGTTTCTTGCCGTCATCGACCAGGCTCTTGAGGTCCTTCATCTCGATGCCTTCGACCGAACGCATCATCAGCTTGACGTTGCCGACCTCGCGAACACCGGCGGCACTCGCCGCCGTGCCGTTCAACGAAGCGCCGCCGCCCATCGCGAGCTTCTTGCGCGCATCCGACAGGTCGCGCTCGAGCTTCTTGCGCTCTTCCATCAGTGCTGCGATCCGCACCGGCATCTCATCGAGCGTGGTGCGCAGCTCGCCTGCGGCCGATTTGGCGAGCGCAATGGTGTCGTTGGCATGATGTCGCGCATGACGCCCGGTCAGCGCCTCGATGCGGCGAACCCCTGACGACACCGCGCTTTCGTTCGTTACCGTTATCATGCCGATGTCGCCGGTCCGGCGCACATGGGTGCCGCCGCACAATTCCACCGACCAGCCGAGGGCGTTGCTCGCAGCACCATCGCGCGCGGCATTGCCCATCGAGACCACGCGAACCTCGTCGCCATATTTTTCGCCGAACAGCGCCCGCGCGCCGCAATCCCGCGCATCGTCCACCGCCATCAGCCGCGTGGTGACCTCGCCATTTTCCAGCACCACGTCGTTGGCGATATCCTCGATGCGGCTCAATTCGTCTTGTGTGATCGGCTTTTGATGCACGAAATCGAAGCGCAGCCGGTCCGGCGCCACCAGCGAGCCGCGCTGGGCGATATGGTCGCCGAGCACCTGCCGCAACGCCTCGTGCAGCAAATGCGTCGCGGAGTGATTGGCGCGGATCGAGGCGCGTCTTGTGTGATCGACGTCGAGCAGCATCGCCGTTCCAGGCTTCAACGTGCCCTGCTCGACCGTGCCCAGATGCACGAACAGATCGCCGGCCTTCTTCTGGGTGTCGGTGACGCGAAACCGCACGCCCTCGCCGGTCATTAGACCGGTGTCGCCAACCTGGCCGCCGGACTCCGCATAAAACGGCGTCTGGTTCAGGATAATGGCGCCGCTTTCGCCGGCCTTGAGGCTCTCGACCTCCTTGCCGTCTTTGACCAGTGCACCCACCACGCCTTCGGCGGTCTCGGTCTCGTAGCCGAGGAATTCGGTGGCGCCGAGCTTCTCGCGCAACGGAAACCAGACATTCTCGCTGGCGGTATCGCCACTTCCCGCCCATGCCGCGCGCGCTTTCGCGCGCTGGCGGTCCATCGCGTCGGTAAAGGAGGCGATGTCAACGGAAATACCGCGGTTGCGCAGCGCGTCCTGGGTCAGATCAAGCGGAAAGCCATAGGTGTCGTACAGCGTAAACGCCGTGTCGCCGTCGAACATGTCGCCCTTCTTGAGCGAACTGCTCTTCTCGTCGAGAATTGACAGCCCGCGCTCCAGCGTCTTGCGAAACCGGGTTTCTTCCAGCCGCAACGTTTCCTCGATCAGGCTTTCGGCGCGCACCAGTTCGGGATAGGCCTGACCCATCTCGCGCACCAGCGCCCAGACCAGCCGATACATCAAAGGATCCTTGGCGCCGAGCAACTGTGCGTGACGCATCGCGCGGCGCATGATCCGGCGCAGCACATAGCCGCGGCCTTCATTGGACGGCAGCACGCCGTCGGCGATCAGGAACGACGACGCGCGCAAATGATCGGCGATCACGCGCAACGACGCCTTCTGCTCGCCTTGCGGATCGGCCCCGGTCAATTCGGCGATGGCGTGGATCAGGGCCACGAACAGATCGATGTCGTAATTGTCGTGCTTGCCCTGCAGCACGGCGGCGATGCGCTCCAGCCCCGCGCCGGTATCGATCGACGGCTTCGGCAGCGGATTGCGGACACCCGGCGCCAGCTGTTCGAACTGCATGAACACGAGATTCCAGATCTCGATGAAGCGGTCGCCCTCGGCTTCCGGCGAACCCGGCGGCCCGCCCCAGACCTTGTCGCCGTGGTCGTAGAAAATCTCCGAACAGGGCCCGCAGGGACCGGTGTCGCCCATCTGCCAGAAATTGTCGGAACCGGCGATGCGGATGATGCGGGACTCCGGCAATCCGGCGATCTTCTTCCAGAGACCGAACGCCTCGTCGTCGTCGATATAGACGGTCGCCGTCAGTTTATCCTTCGGCAGGCCGAATTCCTTGGTGACCAGATTCCACGCCAGTTCGATGGCGCGGTCCTTGAAATAATCGCCGAACGAGAAATTGCCGAGCATCTCGAAAAAGGTGTGATGCCGCGCGGTGTAGCCGACATTGTCGAGATCGTTGTGCTTGCCGCCGGCGCGCACGCATTTCTGCGAGGTGGTGGCGCGCTGGTAGGGACGCTTCTCGACGCCGGTAAAGACGTTCTTGAACTGCACCATGCCGGCATTGGTGAACATCAATGTCGGATCGTTGCGCGGCACCAGCGGCGACGACGGCACGATTTCGTGGCTCTGGGCCGCGAAGTAGTTCAGAAATGTCGACCTGATCTCGTTAACGCCGCTCATTTTGGTCCAATCGCGCCCTCGCCCGCAGGCGGGTATTTCGACGCATGATCCGCCAAAACGTGAAGCGGTTTGGCGAGATCATGCGCCCATTCAATGATTTAGGGTGCGGTCGGACGCAAAACCGGATCCCACTTTTGCTGACCGCGCTCCACCGCCCCGCTTTTAGACGGGGGTCGCGGCGCTGTCCAGAAAGTGTGCAAGGGATCAGGGGCTTGCCGCACCAGCACAAGACCGGTTGATACATGCTGCGGCTGCGTTGACAGCCATGGCGGCGCCGTGTTTTTCTCCTATCTGTTCAAGACAGTCACGTCGGGAGAGATCGGCTTTGGACGCCGGCGCCGAAGGAGCAACCGCCCCGGAAACTCTCAGGCAAATGGACCGCGTGACTTGATAGCATCTGGAAAGAGACGCCGCCGGGCCTAGACCCGGATACGTCCGCCGACGGGATAATACTCTCAGGCACAGCGACAGATGGGGCTTCGACAGGTTTTCGGGGAATTTCCTCCGGCAACCGCGAGGGCCCTGTGATGCTTGCGCGCGACAACCAATCACCGCTGAAACGTACCCCTCTGCACGCGCTGCATGCATCCTGCGGCGGCAAGATGGTGCCGTTCGCGGGCTATGACATGCCCGTGCAATATGCAACCGGCGTGCTCCGGGAACATCTGCATACCCGGACCAGTGCCGGCCTGTTCGACGTCTCGCATATGGGCCAGATCGCGCTGCGGCCGAAATCGGGCAACGTCGCTGATGCGGCCCTGGCGCTGGAGCGGCTGGTGCCGCAGGACATTCTTGGCGTCGCCGCCGGCCGCCAGCGTTATGCGCAATTCACCAATGCCGCCGGGGGCATCCTCGACGACCTGATGGTGGCGAATTTCGGCAGTCATCTGTTCATCGTGGTCAACGCCGCCTGCAAGGCCGAGGACGAGGCGCATCTGCGCGCGAATCTGTCTGATGTTTGCGTGATCGAGCCGCTGGCCGATCGCGCGCTGATCGCGCTGCAGGGGCCGAAAGCTTTCTCCGTGCTCGAAAAGTTCTGCGCCGAAGCGCCGGCGATGCGGTTCATGGATGCCGGTCCGCACACAGTCGACGGCATCGATTGCTTCGTATCGCGCTCCGGCTACACCGGCGAGGACGGCTTTGAGATCTCGGTTCCGGCCGAACACGCCGAAGCGCTGGCAAAGACGCTGCTCGAAAGCAGCGACGTGCTGCCGATCGGGCTCGGGGCGCGCGACAGCCTGCGGCTGGAGGCCGGGCTTTGTCTCTACGGCCACGACATCGATACCACGACGACGCCGGTCGAGGGCGCGCTGGAATGGTCAATTCAAAAGAGCCGCCGCCATGGCGGCGCACGGCCCGGCGGTTTCCCCGGCGCCGACAAGATATTGTCGCAGCTTGAGAAGGGCGCGCCGCGCCGCCGTGTCGGGTTGAAACCCGAAGGCCGCGCGCCGGTGCGTGAAGGCGCGCCGCTGTTCGCGGATGCGGCCTCCTCGATGCAGATCGGCAGCGTCACCTCGGGCGGCTTCGGCCCCAGCGTCAACGCGCCGGTCGCGATGGGTTATCTGCCGACCTCGCATGCCACCGTGGGCGAATTGGTATTTGCCGAATTGCGCGGACAGCGCTTGCCGCTGCGGGTCGCCGCCATGCCCTTTGTTCCCAACACCTATAAACGCTGAAGGATTGATCATGACGACGCTGTACACGTCAGACCACGAATGGCTCCGCATCGAGGGCGATGTCGCAACCATCGGCGTCACCGATTATGCGCAGTCGCAGCTCGGCGACGTGGTGTTCGTCGAACTGCCGAAGGTCGGCCGCAGCCTGAAGAAGGCGGAAGCCGCGGCCGTGGTCGAATCCGTCAAGGCCGCGTCCGATGTTTACGCGCCGATTTCAGGCGAAGTGCTGGAGGTCAACGGCGTGCTGACGGCCGAGCCGGCGCTGGTCAATTCCGACGCCGGCGGCAAGGCCTGGTTTTTCAAATTGAAGATCGCGGACAAGAGCGAACTCGACGGCCTGATGGATGAGGCCGCCTACAAGACGCATACGGCGTGAGATGACCATGAGGAAAAACATGACCGCGCAACGCACCCCCGCAGACGACGCCGCTGCCACTTTCGTGCGCCGACACATCGGGCCCTCGCCCCGCGACGTCGCCGCGATGCTGGAGACGGTCGGCGCGAAAAGCCTCAACGCGCTGATGGCCGAGACGCTGCCGGCATCGATCCGGCAGAATGCGCCGCTCGATCTCGGCGCCCCCCTGAGCGAGACCGAAGCGCTCGCGCATATGACCGCGTTGGCCGCGCAGAACCAGGTCTTCACCTCGATGATCGGCCAAGGTTATTCGGGGACGATTCTGCCGGCGGTGATCCAGCGCAACATCCTGGAGAATCCGGCGTGGTACACGGCCTATACGCCCTACCAGCCCGAGATCAGCCAGGGCCGGCTCGAAGCGCTGTTCAATTTCCAGACCATGATCTGCGATCTCACCGGCCTCGACGTCGCCAATGCCTCGTTGCTCGATGAAGCGACCGCGGCGGCGGAAGCGATGGCGCTGGCGGAGCGCACATCAGCTGCGAAAACCCGATCGTTCTTTGTCGATTCCGAGGTGCATCCGCAGACGCTGGCGGTGCTGCGCACCCGGGCCGAGCCGCTGGGATGGAAGGTGATCGTCGGCGATCCCATAACCGATCTGGAAGGCACTGAGGTGTTCGGCGCGCTGCTGCAATATCCGGGGACCTCCGGCGCGGTGCGCGACCTGCGGCCGGCGATCGCGGTGCTGCGCGCCAAAGGCGCGCTGGCGATTGTGGCCGCCGATCTCTTGGCGCTGACGCTGCTGGCCTCGCCCGGCGAACTTGGCGCCGATATCGCGATCGGATCGGCGCAGCGTTTTGGGGTGCCGATGGGATATGGCGGGCCGCATGCGGCCTATATGGCGGTGCGCGACGCGCTGAAGCGCTCGCTGCCCGGACGCATCGTCGGCCTGTCGATCGATTCACGGGGCGAGCCGGCCTATCGCCTCGCGCTGCAGACCCGCGAGCAGCACATCCGCCGCGAAAAGGCGACCTCCAATATCTGCACCGCGCAGGTGCTGCTGGCGGTGATCGCCTCGATGTATGCGGTCTATCACGGCCCGGAGGGCCTGACCCACATCGCCCGCCAGGTGCATCGCCGCGCGGCTACGCTGGCCGCGGGCTTGCGCAAGCTCGGCTTTGCGCCGAAGGCAGAAGCATTCTTCGACACGGTGACGGTGGACACCGGCGCGAAGCAACATGAAATCGTCGCCCGCGCCTTGACCGAGAAGATCAACCTGCGGATCGGCCAGGATACTTCCGGTAAAGGCACGCTCGGCATCGCGCTGGACGAAACCACGACGGCGGCGCAGGTCGAGGCGGTGTGGCGCGCGTTCGGCGGCGGGCTTGATTACGCGGAGGTCGAAGCAGGTTCCCGCGAGGCGTTGCCCGCTGAGCTGAAGCGCAACCGCGCGTTCCTGACCCATCCGGTATTCCACGCCCACCGCTCGGAGACCGAGCTGTTGCGCTACATGCGCAAGCTGTCCGATCGCGATCTGGCGCTCGACCGCGCGATGATTCCGCTCGGCTCCTGCACCATGAAGCTGAACGCCACCGCGGAGATGATCCCGCTGACCTGGGCCGAATTCGGCAACCTGCATCCGTTCGCGCCGCGCGCGCAGGCGGCGGGCTATCACGCGCTGTTCGAGCGGCTGGAGCAGTGGCTGTGCGACATCACCGGCTATGACGCGATCTCGCTGCAGCCGAATTCCGGCGCGCAGGGCGAATATGCCGGCCTGCTGGCGATCCGCGGCTATCACGCCGCGCGCAACGAACCACATCGCAATGTCTGCCTGATCCCCTCCTCCGCGCACGGCACCAACCCGGCCTCCGCCAGCATGGCCGGCATGGAGGTCGTGGTGGTGGCTTGCGACAAACGCGGCGACGTCGACGTCGATGATTTGCGCGCCAAGGCAGCACGGCACGCAAACAATCTCGCCGCGGTGATGATCACCTATCCCTCCACGCACGGCGTGTTCGAGGAGCACATCCGCGAGATCTGCGACATCGTGCATGGCCATGGCGGACAGGTCTATCTCGACGGCGCCAACATGAACGCGCAGGTCGGGCTGTCGCGGCCCGGCGATTACGGCGCCGATGTCAGCCATCTCAATCTGCACAAGACGTTCTGCATTCCGCATGGCGGCGGCGGCCCGGGCATGGGACCGATCGGCGTCAAGGCTCATCTTGTGCCGTTCCTGCCGGGGCACGCCGCGGTCGAAGGGGCAAAGGCGGCTACGGTCGGAGCGGTGTCCGCGGCCCCGTTCGGCTCGGCGTCGATTCTCACCATCTCCTACATCTATATCCTGATGATGTCCGGCGAAGGCCTGACGCGCGCCACCGAGATCGCGATCCTCAACGCCAACTACATCGCGACCAAACTCGATCCGCATTTTCCGGTGCTGTACAAAAATGAAAAAGGCCGGGTCGCGCATGAATGCATCGTCGATCCGCGCCCGCTAAAGACCTCTTGCGGCGTCACCGTCGACGACATCGCCAAGCGGCTGATCGATTACGGCTTCCATGCCCCGACCATGAGCTTTCCGGTGCCGGGCACGCTGATGATCGAGCCGACCGAATCCGAATTCAAAGCCGAGCTTGATCGGTTCTGCGATGCCATGATCGCGATCCGGCGGGAAATTTCCGAGATCGAATCCGGCCGCTGGAAAGTCGAAGCCTCGCCGCTGCGCCACGCGCCGCACACCGTGCACGACATCGCCGACGAGACGTGGGCGCGCCCCTATACCCGCGCCGAGGGCTGTTTCCCGGCGGGCACTTCGCGGTCGGACAAATACTGGTGTCCGGTCGGGCGGGTCGACAACGTCTATGGCGACCGCAACCTCGTGTGCTCGTGCCCGCCGGTCGAGGACTACGCACAGGCGGCGGAGTGAGAGGCCACAAATACCTCGTGTCCCGGACGCGGTGCAGCGCTCTTCGCGCTGCGCCGCAGAGCCGGGACCCATAGAGCAACTGAAAACATGGGCCCCGGATCAGCAGCGCACCGCTGACGCGCTGCGCAGCATCCGGGGCACGAGGGCGCGCCGGTATTATTTAGAAATTCAACTCAACTCATTGGCCAAATCGCGCCAATCCGGGACGGCAGCGAGATAGGCTGCAAGCTCGTCCGGAGACGGCAGCGGTCCCCACACAAAGCGAAAGGTGAAAAAAACGACAGCGTCGGCGAAGTCTTCTCGCATCAGAGTTGAGCCGGCCGAACTGGTCAGGATCAGACGCGTGATAGTCCTCTCTACTATACGCAAAACAAAACGGACACCGGGAACGTCGGCAACTCAACGTCCTCAGCGCCCGCTTGTGTCGGAACTCAGGCCAAGCGGCCCAACTCCGGAAAAACTCAATCCTCCGCCGGCTCCTCCTCGCCATCGGCGTCGCGCTCGGGGGAGCCTGCGAGAATTTGTTCGGCGATCAGGCCGGAATTCTGGCGGATCGCCGCCTCGATCTTGGCGGTCATGTCGGGATTGGCTTTCAGGAACGCCTTTGAATTCTCTCGGCCCTGGCCGAGCCTTTGGCTGTCATAGGAGAACCAGGCGCCGGATTTCTCGACAATGCCGGCCTTGACGCCGAGATCGAGAATTTCGCCCATCTTGGAGACGCCCTCGCCATACATGATGTCGAATTCGACCTGCTTGAACGGCGGCGCCAGCTTGTTCTTCACCACCTTGACGCGGGTCTGGTTGCCGACCACCTCGTCGCGCTCCTTGATCGCGCCGATGCGGCGGATGTCGAGCCGGACCGAGGCATAGAATTTCAACGCGTTGCCGCCGGTGGTCGTTTCCGGCGAGCCATACATCACGCCGATCTTCATCCGGATCTGGTTGATGAAGATCACCATGGTGTTGGACTTGTTGATCGAGGCGGTGAGCTTGCGCAGCGCCTGGCTCATCAGGCGCGCTTGCAGGCCGGGCAACGCGTCACCCATCTCGCCTTCGAGTTCGGCGCGCGGCACCAGGGCCGCCACCGAATTGATCACCAGCACATCGACCGCGCCGGAGCGCACCAGGGTGTCGCAGATTTCCAGCGCCTGCTCGCCGGTGTCGGGCTGCGAGATCAGGAGCTCGTCGATATTGACGCCGAGCTTTCTGGCATAGACCGGGTCGAGCGCGTGTTCGGCGTCGATGAAGGCGCAGATGCCGCCCTTCTTCTGGCCCTCCGCCACCGTGTGCAGCGCCAGCGTGGTTTTGCCCGAGGATTTCAGGACCGTAAATTTCCACCACCCGGCCGCGCGGCAGGCCGCCGACCCCGAGCGCGATGTCGAGCCCGAGCGAGCCCGAGGAAATGGTCTCGACGTCCATCGAGCGGTCGTTCTTGCCGAGCCTCATCACCGAGCCCTTGCCGAACTGACGCTCGATCTGGGACAGCGCGGCGGACAGGGCCTTGGTCTTGTCCATGGAGGATCCTTCGACGATACGCAGGGCAGTGGCGGACATGGGTGGTGCTCCTTATGGCGGGGATTCGCTAGCGGGACAAACGGGCGGCAACGGCTGAATCAGCGACTGATGGAACAATGTACCCTATTTGTTCTAAGTTCGCAATATGTTCTTTTTGGGATTGCGGTACTGGCCTGTTTTAAGCCTCAGTGGCCTAAGTTGAATTTCGCAGTGGCCTAATTTGGATTCCAAGGGGTCGTAAATTTGCCGCGACCTGTACGCCGTAAGACTACGGTATGTTCGTACACCTTTTGGGGTACCTCGTTAGGGCCGCCCAACCTGTCGTAATTCTGAAACTTTGGGGCGCTTCAATCGTACATGTCTTTGCGTGTTTCGCGTGGATTGGAGTTATTCGAGACCCATGGACAGTTCACAACGCTGCCGAGACCAGGCCGCAAAATGTCTTCTCCTAATGAAATCAGCGCCGAGCGAGGATCTAGCCGAGGTTCTGAGAAATATCTCTTCTAGCTGGTCAAGACTTTCAGGCCAAATCGACCGATACAATTCGCTTGTGCGTGAACAGGGCCGCATAGCCCGGAAGTAAGGCCGCCTCAGTTGGCGGCCTCTTGCGGTGTAGGATCGACTTGTTCTGGTAGGAGTGCCTTCATTGCTGCTAGGCGATCGATGACCTTTTGAACGCCCTCTTGATCATAAAGAAGGGCAGCTAATTCCAATCGGTCATCCTTTATTGCAATCGGAGGATTTGCTCACGCCTTTTTCTCCGATCCAGCTAATCGTCACAGTCTGCCGATTGCCGGACGAAAGCGCCGGAGTACCCAACACTGGGGGCTGAATACTCAAGTTCCGAGCCATCAATGTCACTTCAGAAGAAGGCGCCGCAGCACGAATGTCTGGCAACTCGTCTACAGGAACAAATAACGGCATCTGCGGCACTTGGAATGAATTTTTGAGTTGAGTGGCCCCTTTTGACGAAAAGGCCACAGGAAACTCTGCCTAGTTATTGAACCTTGGCATCCCCATTGCATACCTATTTGAACCGAGGGGATTTGAGGGGCCTCGGGACTAAACCAACGCCGCCTAGCGATCATATTCCGCTAGGGCGGCGTTGTGCGTTCAGTGGCCAAATTGGATCCGCATCAAGATCGTGTTGCCGACCAAGGCCCAGACTGACTTGATGGCTGATCTCCTCGTCTTTCGATGTCCATACACCGGCATGAATGTGCAGACTGATCTCCCTAAGCAGGAGATCAAAGAGGGTGAGCAGCTCTACGGCAGAGCCTTAGGGCACGATAAGTAGGCTGCCTTGGTTGGTGGCCTTTTTCAAATCGGCCAAGCACTGTGACACACGTCACAGCGCCAATGAACTGTCCCGCGTACTCCTCCGACCACCGATCATGAGGGGATGGTCCCTTCCTAAAAACAGGAGAGAGACATGAACAGCCAGACTTACGAATTGAGCATGGACCAACTCGATGCGGTGAATGGCGGTGGCCTCACCATCATTGCCGAGAAGGGCTACGTGGGAGTCGAAATCAAGGTCGGCGGCTACGGTGTTGCCATCTGGGCGACCCAGGGCTCCGTCTGCACGTCGGTGACGACCCCGACGAGCAACCCCGGCGGCACCTGCACCCCGGCTTGATAGCCGAGCAAGAAGCCGCCTCAGTTGGCGGCCTCTTTCACAATCCGGGGAGTCGGGGCGTTGATACATTCTCTGCGGCCGCCTTTCTGAGCTTGCGCTGTACAAGCTCATATGGATCATCCACCGAACGCTTGATCCGCCCCCGCTGCCACGTATCGGCAAAAATATTTGAGGCGCTATAGCTGCGCATTTTTCTTTCCCCATGGCGGACAAGAAGCTCAACTGTAGACCTTTTTAGATCGCGGGATGCGGTAAATCTGTGAAGTCGCTTTTGATTTCAGCAATCTTCTCTTTGCCTTCCCGTAGAACTACCGGTTCCATGATGCTAGGCTGCCGCGCATGAGAACTTCCGATGTCATTTGTCCCACATGCAGCGCCGGATATCGCCGGATCGAGCTGGCGACAAGACCGGGGAATAGCGGCGAGTTTCGGTGCCTGCTCTGCGATCAGGTTCTGGAACTTTTCGACGGCGCTCATGAGGTCGCCATTCGTCTGACCGTCCAGTCCTCAGGGCTGAGGGATAACGGGGACAAGCGGTTTTCAACCTGAAATCGCCGCGTCATAAATCAAGTTAGCTGGTCAGATCAGACGCATTCCATCGACCGGTAAGGCCCGGCGCGTGACCGACGGGAGGAGCGCAGCCGGGCCGCTCAAACGGGCGCTCGCCATCATCCTGATGGCGGTTGCACTTTCGTGCTGGTGGAACGGCCAGGCCGCGCCCCTTCCATTCGACGGCTCGCCGAATGGTCCCTTTGGTTGAAGGCGTGGTCCCGTTAGCGTGACGCGACGGCGATGGGTACCGGCGGGTCGCTGCGCCAGTTCAGGCTCGGCAACGTTGAGGCCGCCCATAAAAACAAAATCATCGCCGCAGGAAGAACCATAAGTTCTTTGAACTCTGAGGTCATGGCGCGGCTCCGGCTCCAAAATCGGCTCAGGCACGATACGATCTTTATGGTTAATGCCTCGCTAATGGCAAAGCCGCTTCTGTCGACGGAGCGCGTCATCCGATGCCCCGATTGGCGGCCTCTTCAATTCAGCATCTTCTTTTTTCGACGCATCGGCGTCGGCGATGATTTTGCCGGCGGCGA
Organism: uncultured Pseudomonadota bacterium; assembly: GCA_963727225.1. Lineage (GTDB taxonomy): Bacteria > Pseudomonadota > Alphaproteobacteria > Rhizobiales > Xanthobacteraceae > Bradyrhizobium. Next base: position 261,810 of record CAVSFN010000022.1, read on the forward strand.
AAATCGATGGCGATGGGCGCCGAAGCAACGTCCGCTGCGACAGCCGTCCTGGCCGAATTCGGGAAGTTATCCCTTTGAAGCGGCAATCGTTCCCGGCTCCGGACGATCCGGCAGATGCTAGGCTTGTCGCGCTACCTACCAATCAACTTGCCCCGCCCCCAATTCCGTGGGGCGGGGTTCTTTCATTCACTTGACGGTCTGGCTTGGCCGCAGGCCGCCTGCCCTGGTCAACGGATCTGCCGGATTGTCGAGCACAAACCTGTGCAGCACGTAGTAGGTGCCCATGACCGTGAGAACGGTCGCCACCAGCATGCCTGCGACAAACCCCGCGATCGATCGCCTGCTGAATTGCTGGACCATGCGGTGCCCTCGTCTCGATCGGCGGCATTTAGCCAGCCTGAGCTGGCGACGGCAATGTCGGCAGGGGTCTGTTTTCAACCAGGACCTTGCGAGGCGTCGCGTTCGGTTGAGGCCGGCCCGGTTAGCCGGCTCTTCTCGTTGCGAAGGCGCCTTCGATCCGCCAACACCGGCCGGACATCAAATATCCGTGCCCGACCTGCGCGAACAAAATCTTAACCATACATGAGCGCATATGGACCTGTGTTGAGGTGTCTCCATGTCCTATGCTCAAGAACTGATCGAACGAGCCCGCATGTTTGATGAACGCGCCGAACGGGCCGCCGACCCCATCTCCCGCCAGCACTACCGGGAAATGGCGGCGCACTACCGGTCACTGTCAATCGAACACCGGGAAGCAACCACACAGCCAGAACGCGAACTGGTAAACTAAAATCAATTCAAGGTCGTTTTCGACGCTCGAATTGTTAGGGGACGGGTCTTTTTCCCGACCCCGACCGGTATTTTTCCCGTATTCGAACGGCCACGGCCGTTGCTATGATCCGGGCCTCGGGGCTCCCTAAAGCGCCGTGCTACTTCCTTGGAAGAGGCCCGCTCGATGAACGCATCGGGCGGGTTTTTCATTGCCCTCCTGACGGAGCAGGCCACACGATTTATTAACCATACCGATCCAACCTGAGTTGGTGCGAATGTAAATCAAGCCGTCATCAGCAGAACACTGGTGGCGGCTATCTTTTTTCGGCCGCCCGATGGCCCGTCCTGTTTTTTCGGCGGCCTCACGCTCAGCCCACTCTGCCGATCGCAATTCAGGGCGAGCGCAATCGCCCAAAAGAAACGGCCCCAGCGCGGGGGAGCCGGGGCCGTCACAGTCGGGGTTACCTATGCCGAGGGGGTCGGCATGTTCACTATCAACGCGCCGCCCGGAAAAACGTTCCCGTCACATCATGGTGAACCCATCCCCGCCTCAACTGCGCGGCGGGCTTTTGCTGCAAAACGCCTGGATTGGAATCCGGACCGGCCGGCACGTTCCGCTACGCGACCGGGACGCTCTGATCGGCGTCTTCCGACGGCACAAAACCCTGCCGCAGTTCTTTGGCGGTCACGAAGCGCGCGCCGATCAACTCGCCCCGGCGCCAGATCAGCGAGCAAACCCGAAGCACCTCGCCGCCCGCGGTGAATGCGAGGCCGAAGATCTTCGGCACCGACAGCGCGCCGACATCGAGGCAAACCCCGTCGTCGGAAACTTCGAGGATCATGCACTCGATCCATGGCGCGTCGGGCGCCGGGATCAGGAATCCCGGCTTGTGCAGATCGACCCGGACATTCTTGCGCGCGCCGGGATTTTTGCAGTTTCTCGCCATCGTATCCTCAGGGACCGAAGCGCCCCGCGCGATAAGCAAAAACGGAGTCTGGCTTTGCCAGACAGACGTCCTCGTTTGCCCCGAGGTCGCCCGCTCAATTCCTGGAAGAGCGTGATCTCATCGCCAAACGTTTACGCTCCTGGTCGAGCCAAAGGGTGTGCCCTGCCGGATCGTACGCCGGAAATACTTGAATGCCTGTTAGCGAGAAAAGTTAAAAGTGATGGAGGATTGAAACAAAGCGGCACAATCGGAAATCACGCTAGTCGGCGCTGTGCAATCGCCGCATGGTGAATTCGATATCGCCATCAGGCAATTCGCGCCAGCTTTCAACTCCGCTCATATAGGCGGCCTTGGGATAGCGGGTCAGGAAATCGCGCGCCTTGGTCCGCGCCTTGTCGCGCGGCAGGGTGAAGGTCTCGCGTAGATAGCCATCGTCCGGCTTCCGCCGGCCAGCCATCCGGTCTGCAAGATCGCGCGGACGCAAGACCATGTCGCAACTCCGGTACCCATGACGACCGGCCAAATATAGAGCGTTTTCCAGCGAAGTGGATACCGGTTCGCGTGAAGAAACCGCGTCAAATAAAGAAGTAGAGCCTCCGTTCCGATTCAATCGGAACGGAAAAGGCTGTGATGCTTGCGGGAACCGGGCCGCTCAGGCTGCGAAAGAAAGCTCGCCGCCCGCCCGGTCGGCGGCACGAACCAGGCTTGCCGATATCTGCCGTCAGTTTGCGTCGGTGCCGGTTTTGGTCTTCGGCTTTACCGAAGCGGCCGTCTTGGAATTGGAGGCCTTCGCAATAGAGGTCTTGGGACTAGAAGTCTTGGAAGCAGAGGTCTTGGCCGCATCCCCGCTGCGTACATTACCCCACGGATCGGATGGCGCCTTGGCGTCTGGTATTTTCCTCAGCGATTCCTTGTAGGCCTTGTCTCGCGCCTCCTCGGCTGCTTTTTGTGCCGCTGACTTGCCGGGCCCATCCTGCATCAAATTCAGGCCGGGCGTTTGCGCGTAAGCCGGCCCTGTCAGCAGCGCGATGGCGGCCGCGACACGGAAGATTTTCATGGGATGCTCCCTTTATTTTTCCGACCTATACAACCGCCGCAACAGTGACGCCAAGCGCGACCGGCGCAGTGCTAAAAGCCGTCCGACTTGCAGGATTTCGGCGATTGCTGCCAATCGTCCCAGATCGGACCGCATTTCGTGCACCCACTGAGCGCCAGACCCATGACAACCACGCCGAGGATCAGTGCCAATCGCCTGAACATGATACCCTACTCCCACACGCCCCAGCATATCGCCCCAAGTCGGGCATTTTCAAGCCGCGGCGTCCATGTCTAAATGTGTCCAGCAACAAATCGCGGCCAAGGAACCAGCGTTCATGCAACAACCACAAGCCGCGGAATTCGATATTGAGGAAGCAAGGCGCGTCCTCGGCGACGTGATCGCGCCGTGGGTGCAGGACCTCGGGCTGTCGATCGGCAACATCGAATGTGCCCCGCCGCCAGGTGCTGCCCCCGACTGGCAGCCGGGCGCGATCCTTCGGATGGCGTTCTCCGAGCGATTGTGCCGGTCCGGGGGCATTGTCTGCGGTCAGGCGCTGATGGCGCTCGCCGATACCTCGATGGTGATCGCCATCATGGCAGCCAATCGCGGCTTTCGGCCGATGACGACGGTTGATCAAACCACGCATTTCATGCGGGCCGCGACTGCGTCGGACGTGCTGGCCGATGCGCGGGTGGTCCGGCTCGGGCGCACCATGAGTTTCGGCCGGGTCACGCTGTCCAGCGCTACCGACAACAAGCCGGTGGCGATGGTGACAAGCGCGTTTGCGATGTTGTGATACCATGCCGCCGGCGCGGCAGCATATCGTCGCAAGCCGATGACACGCGTTTCGGCGTCAAGATGGCTGCGTCATGGTCAGGATCGGCATCGGCGTCTCCAACCCGCGCAAGTGATGCTCGCCGAGCGGCTGCCAGACGCCCGCCACCGCTCGCGCAAAAGGGCCGGTGGCGAGCAGCGGATGCCCAAGACTTTTGGTCAGGTCCTGAACGCGAACGACCTCGTTGACGGCCGAACCCACCAGCGTGAACTGCAATCGCTCGGGCACGCCGACATTGCCGTAGATAACCTGACCTAAATGCAGCGAAATGCCGAAATCGAACGCCACATTATTTGCCACCGATTGCGATGTGTTGAGCCGCCGGCGCGCTTCGCTGGCCGCAGCGAGCGCCCGGCCGCAAGCCTCGTCGGGCGCGCCATCAAAGCGGAACAGGCCAAGCACCGCGTCGCCGATCAGCGAGACAACCTCGCCGCCATGGTCGAGCACCGAGGCCGCGGTCATCTCGAAATAGCGGCCTAATAGCTGCAGGAAGGCTTCGGCCGAGAGCCGGTCCGCTAGTTCCGTCGAGCAACGCAGATCGCTGTACCACAACGCGGCGGTGATCTTCTCGCCGTCGCCGCGCCGAATTAAGCCGTTGAGCACAGCCTGGCCTGCGCGCTTGCCGAGATAGGCATGGGCGATGTTCTGCGCGACGCTGCGCTCGATCTTCGACTTCAGCGCGATGCTGAATTCGCGGGTGATACGCTGGAGCTCCACGATCTCCTGGTCGGTGAAACCAGTGGCCCGGTCGCCGAGCCATGAGCAGAGCACGCCTGTATCGCCGGCGGGATCGAAGGCGATCGCAAATACGACATAGTCGGTGCCGCCTGCGGCGCGAAATTCCTCGAGAACCCGGAAGTCCATCAGCGCCGTTTCACCGGTCAGCCGGCGCCGCAGCACCGGAAGCCGATGCATCATGACATGGCCGGTGGGACTGTTCAGAAAATCATCCTGGCCGCTCTGTTCCGGGCGAAAGTGTTCGACAATGACACCTCTCTCCGCCGTCCATTCCATCGTACTGGCATCGTAGAGCGGGTGGAGCACCCGGAAGGCCACGTGTCCGCGTAAAATCGGCATGCCCACGCCGCGCAGACGCCGGCACAGCTCGCCATAAAGTTTGGCGGACTCGGTATCCTGGAGCGCTTCGCCAGCCAGCCACTCGACGACGCCGCTGCCCAGGACCGTTGTTGCTTGCTCGTCCATGGCGGAGACCTTATCGGAGATTCCACGAATGGCCAGCCGCATTGCAGGCGGCGCGACACGCGCGACGAGGCGCCAGTCACCTGGCGAGATTTTTGCGCAAGACCTCGGTCAATCGGTCGGGACTGGTCTGCGGCGGCATGAACCCCAGATACTCGCCGCCCCGGCCCATCAGATAGATGGCGCCGGTGTGGTCGATCGAATATTCGCCGCTGCGTTCGCCCGGCATCGACTAGGATACAAAAACGCCAATATGATAGTGTTGAAATGCGCTCCAACGCCTGCCTGCAAGGACTCCAACGACGGAACAGAGATGCCCGCCGGTCTTTTTCAAACTTACCGCGCGTTCGCCTACAACAACGCCTGGGCGAACCACCGGCTGCTGACGGCTTGCGCAAGCCTGAGCCAGCAGGAATTCGAGGCGAAGCGGACCGGCTTCTTCCCCAGTCTGCAGCTGACCTTGAACCACATCTATGTCATCGATCTGTTCTACGTCGACGCGCTTGAGGGTGGATGGCTCGGGCCAAAAGCCTGGGAGAGCGACGTTCCATGTCCGTCGCTGGCTGAACTCAAGCGTGCTCAGGCTGAAGTCGACAAGCGTTTGATCGCTGTCTGCAACGCGCTGACGCCTGCTCTCCTCGACGACATCGTGCGGGTCAATCGCGACACGCGCGTGCAGACCGAACGGCGCGACCGCCTGCTCATGCATCTGTTCCAGCACCAGATTCACCATCGGGGGCAGGCGCACGCCATGCTTTCAGCAACAGCCATCGAACCGCCTCAACTCGACGAATTCTTTTCAATCGCAGAAGCACCGTTGAGGGCCATCGAATTCGACGATCTTGGCTGGACCGAGGAGACGGTGTGGGGACCGCCCTAGCTTCGCGACGCTGCGCGGCGGCGCCAGCGCCACAGTGCGATCACCGCGATCAGCACGATCGCCAGTATAACCACCTTGCTCCAGAACCGCCCGCCCGGCCGGTCGACGGTGCGCGACCACAGCGAGGGCGTCTCGCCCTGGCGCGCCAGACGAAAAGCCACCACGCTTTCGCCGATCGTCGTGCCGGAAGAGCCGACAATGACGATGCCGCGGCACCAGCGCCAAAATCGGCGCAGGGAATGCCGGTTCGGGCATCGAGCGCGATCACGCGGGCATCGTTGGTGCCCATGAAAATCCGCGCCCGGCAGGCGGCACTTTCGGCCGCCTGATCGTCGACCCAGTAGGCAACGCCGCGGCAGACATAACGATTTCCGGGGCGCTGGCTGGTGCCTCACGGCTGGATGAATTTCGCGGCAGCCCGTCGCGTTGTCGCCGTTCAGCGTCCGCCTCTTCCGCCGAAGCCGCCGCCTCCCATACCACCTCGGAATCCTCCCATGCCTATTCCAAGGCCGATGGACGGCCCGGGCGCGGGCTCATAATAGTCGGGAGGGGGCGACCGGCGATAGGCCACATCATCGTCGTCGTCATGCCCGCGGCGGTGCGGCGGACGCGACTTGACACGCTTTGGCGGCGGCTCGTGTTCGGCGTGCTTCTTCTTGGGTGGCGGCTCAGGTTCCACGCGCTTCCGGGGCGCCAGATCGACTTTCTGCAGCGGCACCGACGGCGCACCGCTGCAGGGACAGGCCGGCGCGGCGAGCGAGGCGTTCGTCACCGGCGCAACGATGGCCGCAGCTGCCGCGTTCGGGCGGTTGCGCAGCCGTTCTTCCAGCTTGCGCGCAGTCGCGGCGAGATCGCTGTCGGGGTATTCGGCCACAAATCCACGATAGGCCGAGGACGTGTTGGCAATCACGGCATTGTTCCATGCGACCATCTTGTGGCGGCGATCGAGCCACTCGCGCGCCTCCTGGCCGAACGGCGGTTGCGTGAACAACGCGACGAACGCCTCATAGGCTTCGTCGGTGCCGGCGGCCACGATCATTTCATGGGCCACCTCGACCGGCTTGCCTTGCAATTCACTGCGCCACTCATCGACGGTGCGCTTTGCGGCGGGCTGCTCGGGAGCAGCAGCACCCTGACCGGGAAAGAATCTGAATTCGTCGGTCAGCGAGGAACTATCCCAGGGGGTCTGACGCCCTTCGGTCGCCTTGTTGACCGATACGCGCACACGTTTGAAGGTGTCTTCGATCGAAAGCCCCGGCTCTTTGGCCGCCAAAAGCAGCGCCGAGGTATAGGGACTGTCGGCGCCGCTGCCGTCCTCGGCCGCCGCCCCTGGCGACGTCGAAAACGAAACGAACGTGCCGGGCGCCCCAATCTTGGCATCGACGATGGCAAGCCCATGGCCGGCGCTCTGGTTGATGGCGGGGAAAGGATTGTTGCGGCAGGCATCGAGCAGCACGATGCGCATCTTGCTCGGCACCGAGGTCAACGTATTCAGGATATCATTGAGGCGCACGGCCTGCAGCGGAATGTCGGCTTCCCGCTTCGGATCGACGTCGACCGGCACCAGAAAATTCTCGCCGTCGATCTGCAGGCCGTGGCCGGCATAAAACACCAGTGCAATGGTATCAGGGCCTTTCGCCGCCACCTGGGCCGCGAAGTCGCTAAGCTTTTCGCGCATCTCGCTTTGCGAGAGATCGGCAGCGCCGAGTACCTCGAAACCGGCTTCGCTCAGCAATTGGGACACTGCCTTGGCGTCGTTGGCCGGATTGGGGAGCGCGACCACCGCGCGGTAGTTCGACTGGCCAATGACAAGCGCGATGCGATTTTCGGCAGCCGCCGCCTGCGCCCCCCACAAAATTCCCGCAGTCACAATTACAGTGTGAAGGACAGGACGGAACATGCGGTAGCCTCCGGACCCGTCGATAGGTCGAGGGATCCCGGGCGGAGGTTCAGGCCCGGATCGCGAAACTTGCTGTTCGGTCCCCGGGGGCTGGTTCTATTTAGGCTTCTTCGCAGGATCCGCAGGCCGCGCGACGCCCCACGGATCGTACTTCTGCTTGGGCTCCGGTATCCTGTCGAGCGCGGCGTTGTAGGCCTTTTCGTCGACCGGTTTCGGCTGTTCGGCCGTGGAACCGGGCGCGACACCGCCGCGCTTCTGCGCATGCGCCGGCATCGCGATCAAAGCCAGCATCGCCGCCGCCATCATGAAGGTCTTCATCGCCTGTCTCCCTGCCATCCGGTTCCGAACTTACCCTGTCGCCGGATCATGGCAAATCCCGGATCGGTCCGAGGGAGTACGATAGCGCTTTGCCGCCGGTTTCGGCAATTGTTAGCAATTGTTAATGACTGAAGGCCGCGAATTGGCCGCGATCCCGCGTCATTTTCACCCGCTCGGGGTATGGTCAGCGGATGCGGCGGGGCATTATTTACATCGCGTTGATGGCGAGCTGGGCGCTGGCAGGTTGCGGCATTGCCGACAGCCATGCGCCGGTGCCGGAATTCATGCGCGCCAAAGCCATGGACCCGCCGCCGCCCGAAGCGCCCCCCGATGTCACGCAGCTGGTCCGCGCCAACCTGAATTCGGTGTTCGTCGCCAACTCGTACCCGCACGAGGTGCGGGTCTCGCCGGCGCACCGCGACCTCCGCGGATCGGGCTGGACCGCCTGCGTGCGGGCCGACCTCACCAACGCCATGGGCCGGCCGTTGGGCACTGAAACCTATCGCATCACGATCACCGGCGGCGTGATCCTCGATCGCCAGCGCATCGACGCCAATGACAATTGCGGATCGGAGACCTACCAGCCGATCTAGCCGCATCAGCGCGTCCTGCCGACAGCAACAAACGGTCGCCGTCCACGGGGGGCCAATGATAACCGCCCGGTTAACATTACCGTTCAAATTGAACCGCAAATCCAACGCTATTTTCCAATCTTTCCGCTAGCGTTTTCTCAGGTACGCCATGGAGGAAGCGCTGCTCGACGCACGCCTCCTCGGATCCATCGCGAACGGGGAAATGGGGACGTGGTCGAGATCGCGAATTCGGCGGCGGTTGGTCGCACATCTCTGCAAAGAGATGTCGTCGGCATGCGCCCGCCGGCGGAAGTGGCTTCGCCCGACGGCGATGCGTTCACAGCCCTCACCGCGATCGCTGCGAGCCGTTGGCGCGAGCTTGCCGAACGCGCCGTCGAACCCAACGGCTATTATCTGCCCGGCTGGGAATTGGCGGTGAACGCTTTTGCCAAAGGCCGCACCGGCGTCTCCGCGCTGAGCGCATGGAGCAATACCTCGTTCGCAGCCGACGGCACGGCGCGCCTGATCGGCCTGATGCCGGCGATTTCGCTGTGGCGCGCCTGCAAGATCCCGCTGCCAGCTCTCGCAAACGCCGATCCCTATGGCACGCTCGGCACGCCGCTGCTCGATCGCGACGCTGCCAACGACGCCGTGACAGAGTTGTTGGCGCAGGCGCGGAAAGTTGGCGCCCACGCGCTGATCCTGCGCAACGTCGCGCTGGACGGCGCCGCCATGAAGGCGGTCACGCACGTCTTGCGGCAGGCGGGCTTGCGTCCGCGGGTGCTGCAATCCCGGATCCGCGCCTGCCTCGACGCGACGCGCGATTCCGATGCGCTGTTGCGTGACGCGCTCGGCGCCAAGAAATTGAAGGAATTGCGCCGCCAGCGCCATCGGCTGGCCGAACACGGCGCCGTGCATTTCGAGGTGGCGCGGACACCCGAAGACGTTGCGTCTGCGATCGAGACATTCCTGACGCTCGAAGCCAGCGGCTGGAAAGGCCAGCGCGGCACCGCGTTGGTGCAGCACGACGGCGACGCCAGTTTCGTGCGGCGCGCCACCGTGGCGCTCGCTGAAGGCAGTCAATGCGAGATCGTGAGCTTGCGGGCCGGCGATACCCCGGTCGCTGCCGCGATCGTATTGCGACATCAGGATCGCGCGTTCTATTTCAAGCTTGGCATCGACGAACGCTTTGCGAAATTTTCGCCCGGCGTGCAGTTGACGCTCGATCTGACCCGGCATCTTTGCGCCGATCCGCAAATCGCAACGGCTGATTCCACCGCGGACGCCGATCATCCGATGATCAATCCGATCTGGCGCGGGCGCTTTGCGATCGGCGACGTGCTGGTTCCGTTGCGGCGCGGCGATCCCGTCGTCCCGCTGATCCATGCGGCGCTGACGTTGCGCCGGCTCGCCTACCAGTCGGTGCGCCGCGCTGTTCATTTCATCCGCAGGAAATGAACATATTTGCGTTTCACTCGGCCGCTTGCGCGTTCACTTCCGCCGAGACCTGGCGGATGGCGCGCGCCAGTTGATCGGGCGGCTGCGCGCCGGACACCGCGTATTTCTGCGCAAACACATAGGTCGGCACGCCGGAGATGCCCTTGTCGGCCGCTTCCTGGGCCTGCGCCGAGATCCGTTCCACATCCTCATCGGTGGCCAGACGCCGGCGCACATCGTCGGCATCGAGCCCGCAATCGGCCGCCGCCTGCACCAGCACGTCGATGTCGGTGAGATCGCCGCCGTCGCGGAAATACAATTCCATCAGCCGTTGCTTCATCTCGGCGGACTTGCCCTTGGCTTCGGCCCAGTGAATCAGCCGGTGGCAATCGATGGTGTTGGGCTGGCGCTTGACGAGGTCGGGCCGGTACGACAGCCCCTCTTCGCCGGCGGCCGCGACCACGCGCCCGGCAATGCCCTTATAGGCTTCGACCGAACCGAATTTCGCGGTGAGGTATTCGTCGCGGCCGATCCCCTCGCGCGGCACCCAGGGATTGAGAAAGAACGGCCGCCACTGCACCTCGACCGGAACATCCGGCACCAGCGCCAGCGCGTTCTCGATCCGGCGCTTGCCGATGTAGCACCACGGGCACACCACGTCGGAGACGATATCGATCTTAAGCGGTTTTAATGTGCTCATCGGGGCGCCTCCTTGTGGAAGTGCTAGAAATAGGCCGTGGTTGGGTGCCGGGCAAGGGAGCGTGATCAGCAAAATCGGGGATACACCTCCGCGATCTCGCGGCGCGATGCGCCCGAGCTATGAAGGAAGAAGCCCTCGAAAATCAGAGGGCGCAGGGCTACCCCAAGAGGGGAGCAGGGAAAGCCGGATGCCCGTTGCACCCGCAGCCGCGCGTGGTGTGTAGAAAGCACGCGCGTTAGTCACCACAGGTTCACCGGAACACCCGGCCTTCCCTGCGCAATGGTTTTAACGGCTTATTTCGCGCTCTCCCCGGTGACCGGGCTTGTTTGCCACCGTCATCGGTGAAATTTCTTTCACCAACTTGACGCCAGCGTCGGGGCGTCAGGACCACACGACTTCGCCGTCCGCAAGCTCAGCGCCTTCGTCAACACGCCGCCTGCGTCCATCGCATCCCATACCCAACGTTCGTGACGATCGCGATACGCCCCTCTAGTGAGGACGGGACGGCGGTGGATGTAGAAGTGATTTGGGTCAGAAGTGAACCGGAATATTTTTGCGAATGGGGCTGGACATGATTTGCTGATTTGCCCCGACGGGCAAAATCAGTCTGTGAGACTCCCGTCATTGGCGATACCGTGAACCATAAATTCAGGTTGATCGGCCAATGTCAGCTTTGAAGCGCACTACGGACTTAAACCGGACATCGCGCCATGTCCGACAAGCGCCGGCAGCCATAAACAGAACATGCCTTCCCAGCGCGCTACTCTTCCTGCAAGTCTTGACAGGCAGGTAGCGCAAGCAGCGGCGCACCAATCAAGATTCAAAGTCTCTGAAATGATCAGCGCGCTGCACGAGATCGACCATGTGGGCGGCGGCATGAATTGTCAGTGGGTGTTGGGTAAAGCCGGGCCGTGGGGAGATATAGCCTGCCATTTCGCGAGCCAATCGGAGTTGGTCATCCGATGCTATCGCAAGCAGAGAAATCATCAAATTCTCCAACGCGATGACACGGATACGTAGCGTCACGAGTTCGGCATTGGTCAGTTCCGGGATTGGAATGCGCTCGTTGTCGGGCGCCGAAACCGTGGCGGGACCATCGGGCCCGGCGCCTCCTTCGTTGTCCCATCTGGACAGAGCGCGTTGACGCTGGATCCAATCGCTGGGGGTATCGGAGTTTTCTCGCGGCATGAGCAGGTCCCTCGAATGGCGGTGGAATGCGCGGGCGTTAACAAGGTTTTGCCACGGCACGATATCGGCAGTTCCAATCTATTGATTCCCTGTCGTCGCTGCATACTGCGATTGAGGCGGATGCGATCGTCGGTAACCGTCAAGTTTTGCACGAAGCGGCTCGACCAGGGAAACGAGCGAACTTGTGGGCATCAGCCGATCGTTTTCAGTCATCGAGCGCGCCTGACAATGGGACGTCAATCGTCAAGCCTGGTGAGCGCGGAGCCCTTGTGGAAGGCGACATGGTCCGTCTTGCTACTCTTGATCTCGTATTGTGGAGCGTCCGTGCTCGCATGGTGGGTGTAGCCTTTGACCTTGAAATTGCGAGTACGTACCCGGACGATCGTGCCACTGACGCGCCCCGCCTCGGAATTCCAGCTCACGCGATCATGGATCTTGAAGCTCTTCGGCACGTTCGTTCGATCCGATGCCGCCGAAGAACTGTAAAGGAAGCAGTTCTCGCACTGAGCGGCATGAGCAACCAACCGCGGCACTACCTATCGGTTCCTCGAAATCGCGACATTTTGCCGACAACTGGCGCTTTTGATTTTGGAATCGCGCGCTTAGAGTCCGCGGCAATGCCGGGTCGTCACGCGGCTTCGTCCATTGGAGCGATGACACGAACACCTTTTTCACCATCGGCCACTCGACCAGGACGATCGTCGAATTTGCCGATCTCTTGCGGGAGTCCGGCGTCGATCTCGTTATCGACGTAAGGTCGATGCCGCGGTCGCGCACCAACCCGCAGTTCAATCAGCAGAGCCTCCCCGAAGCGCTGGCGCCGTGGCAGATCGGCTATCAGCATATCGCCGAGCTCGGCGGTCTACGGGGAAAGTCGCGCGGCACTGAGTCCTCGCTCAACACCTATTGGCGAGTGCGCAGCTTTCGGAACTATGCGGACTACGCCCTAACAGCCCCCTTCGCCGCCGGCTTGGCCCGGCTCCGGGAACGCGGCAGCGAGCATCGGTGCGTGATCATGTGCGCTGAAGCCGTCTGGTGGCGCTGCCACCGCCGGATCATTACCGACTACCTTTTGGCCGCAGCCGAGCAAGTGAACCACATTCTCGGAAAATCGCATGTCGATGTGGCGAGCCTGACACCCGGCGCAGTCGTTCGCAACGACGGGACGGTGGTTTATCCCGCTCAAGGTCCGCGAGCGGAATGAGGCAAGGGCTGCCGCCGGCTTAGCCGCCAAAGGCGATGTGCAGAGTGGCGATGATGCCAATCACGGCGAGTCCGTAACAGCCGAGCCGAGCCGCAACTATTGCTACAAACCTGACACCTGAATGAACGTAATCCTCAATCACCACCTGCAGACCAAGCGCCGAATGGTGAAGCAGCGCGATCAGCAGCAGCGTCATGCAGCTCGTTGCAAGCGGCGTCCTGATCCAGCCGATGAAAACCGCGCGAATCGCTGCAGCATGAGCGATGATCGAGGCGGCGAACCATAGGCACAGAGGTACAAGCGCAACCGCCGCTACGCGTTCCGCCCACCAGTGCTGGACGCTGGATCTCGGCCACGTCTGCGCATTGTCAATTTGGCCACCGGCCGTATAAGGTCGCGACGGGAGGAGGCATGCCCGTGGAGACGGGCGGCCGAGAAGATCATGTTCGAAGGACACGATCCCTATCTCGTCGCGCTCTCGGTGGTGATCGCGATCCTGGGTGGTTATACCGGCTTCGGCCTCGCGGCACGCATCCGCGCGACGCCGGGCGTGAGCCGTCGTGTGTTGCTGGCGGGTGCTGCCGGGTTCCTCGCGATCGGCATCTGGACCATGCATTTCATCGGCATGCTGGCGGCGCCGCTCCCGGCCGATACCGTCTATCTCGTGCTTCCCACCATTATCTCGTTCCTGATCTGCGCGCTGGTGGTCGGCATATCGCTGTTCTTCGTCAGCATCGGCGAGCCGTCGCTGCGGCGCGTGGTGTCCTCGGCGGTGCTGATGGGGGCCGGTATCGCCAGCATGCACTATGTCGGCATGCACGGCCTCGCCGGCAATTTTTCAATGCGGCACGATGTCTCGATGGTGTTGCTGTCGGTGCTGGTGGCGATCGTCACGGCCTATGGCGGCTTGCGCGCGTTCCTCGCCCGGCAGGGCGGCATCCGGTTGATCGTGAGTTCGATCGCGTTCGGCGTCGCGGTGTCGGGCATGCATTACACCGCCATGTGGGGCGCGCATTTCGTTCCGGAGTCGGCCGGGTCGCACCATCAGGGCGGAGGGCTTGCCGCGTCGCAGCAGGTTCTGTCGCTGGTGGTGGCGCTGTTCTGTTTCGTGATCGCGGCCGGCTTCCTGCTGTCGCTGGTGCCCGACCCGCGCCGGCGCGCGGTGCGCGACCTGCCGGAACAAGCCGGCCGGCCTTTCGCGGAAACGGAGACGATGGTCGCCGACGCCTTTGCTCCGGCATTGGCCTCAACCGCGGCCGCGGGGCAGCGGGTAATGACGGCCCCGCTCGGCGGATTGGGCCAGCCGCGCCGCGCCGCGCCGGCGGCGCGCCTGCCGGTCGAGGGCGCCGACGGCACGCATTTCATCGATACGTCGAATGTCCGCAGCGTGAGGGCCGACGCCCATTACACCCGGGTTCATGACGGCACCCGCGAGCGGATGTGCCCGTGGTCGATCTCGGAGGCCGAAGCGCAGCTCGATCCTGGCCTGTTCGTCCGGGTGCATCGCAGCCATATCGTGGCGATCCCGTATGTCAGCTTCGTTCGCAAGGAGGGCGATGGCGCCGTGATCGAGCTTGATGGCCCCTCCCCGCACCGGGTTCCCGTGAGCCGCGCCAAGATCGCCGAGGTCAAGGCGCGGCTCGGGCTCGCGAGGCGTCACGCCTAAAACCATACCGCTTCGGATTGAATGTGCGGCTGCGCGAACACGATTCACTTCTCTCCGGAGGCTGCCGAGGGGGATCATCAGCGCTTTTCACTCGATTAGGTCGACAAGACTGACGCATTTCGTGCGCGGAAGTCGGCAACTCGTGCGAATTTCGCGACCTTGTGCCCCGGTGATTGCATGCCAGAACTCGCAGAGAGAGCGTGCCTCCAGCGTCCGCGCGCCCCGCAAGCGCCTCAAGAGGACGGATGGAGGAGACGATGATTCCTGGCTCATTCAGCTATCACCGGCCCGCGACCGTGGCCGACGCAGTCAAATTACTGTCGACGCTCGGCGAGGAGGCCCGTCCGCTCGCCGGTGGCCACAGTCTGGTCCCGATGATGAAGCTTCGGCTCGCCACGCCCCGAGCATCTGGTCGATCTGCATGGCATCGCCGCGCTGAAGGGCGTCCGCCGCGAGGCCAACCGCATCGTGATCGGCGCCATGACCACCCAGCACGAACTGCTGGCGTCGGACGACATCGCAAAATCGCTGCCGATCCTGCACGAAACCGCGCTTTTGATCGCCGATCCGCAGGTGCGCTACATGGGCACGATCGGGGGCAATGTCGCCAATGGCGATCCCGGCAACGACATGCCGGCGCTGATGATGACGCTGGGTGCGAGCTACCGGCTTGAAGGCCCCGCCGGAGCCCGCGACATCGCGGCTTCCGAATTCTATCAGGGCGCCTATTTCACGGCCCTTGAGCCCGGCGAAATCCTGACCTCGATATCCGTTCCCGCACCGGCCGCCGGTCACGGTTACGCCTATGAGAAGCTGAAACGCAAGATCGGCGATTACGCCACCGCCGCGGCGGCGGTCGTTCTCACCATGGCCGGCGGCAAGGTCGCCAGTTGCGCGATCGGCCTCACCAATCTGCACGAGACTCCGCTGCTGGCGGCCGACGCGGCCAAGGCCGTGATCGGAACCAGCCTCGATGCCGCGACGCTCAAGAAGGCCGCCGCAGCGGCGGTGGCGATCATGTCGCCGGCCGCCGATGCGCGCGGGCCGGTCGAATACCGCAAACATGTCGGCGGCATCATGGTGACGCGCGCGCTGCAGCGCGCTGCGGCTCGCGCAAGCTAGGGAGGATCAAGAATGGCAAAGACCCATGTGACCATGAAAGTGAACGGCGCCGAGGTCGAAGGCCTCGTCGAACCGCGCACCCTGCTGGTGCATTTCATCCGCGAGAACCTGCTGCTCACCGGCACCCATATCGGCTGCGAGACCACCCATTGCGGCGCCTGCACCGTCGATCTCGACGGCATGTCGGTGAAGAGCTGCACCGTGTTCGCGGTGCAGGCCCAGGGATAGCGAGATCACCACCATCGAGGGCGTCGCCAATGCCGACGGAACGTTGTCGGCTTTGCAAGAGGGTTTTCGGATGATGCACGGCCTGCAATGCGGCTTCTGCACGCCCGGCATGATCCTGCGCGCGCAGCGGCTGTTGCAGGAGAACCCCTCGCCGAGCGAGGCGGAAATCCGGATGGGCATTTCCGGCAACATCTGCCGCTGCACCGGCTACCAGAACATCGTCAAGGCGATCCAGTACGCCGCCGACAAGATCAATGGCGTTGAATTCAAGGAGGCTGCGGAATGAATGATATGACTCCCACGCGGGAACAACGCACCGCTGCCCTCGAAGGCATGGGCTGCAAGCGCAAGCGCGTCGAGGACGCCCGCTTCACGCAAGGCAAGGGCAATTTTGTCGACGATCTGAAGCTGCCGGGCATGCTGCACGGCGATTTCGTCCGCTCGCCCCACGCCCATGCGCGGGTCAAGTCGATCAACTCGGAAGAGGCGCTGAAGGTGCCGGGCGTGCTGGCGGTGATCACCGCCGAGACGCTGAAGACCGTCAACCTCGCCTGGATGCCGACCCTGGCCGGCGACGTGCAGATGGTGCTGGCCGACGGCAAGGTGCTGTTCCAGAATCAGGAAGTCGCCTTCGTGGTCGCCACCGACCGCTATGCCGCCGATGACGGCATCAACAAGGTCGTGGTCGAATATGAACCGCTCCCGGTGGTGATCGATCCGTTCAAGGCGATGGACGCCGATGCCCCGGTGCTGCGCGAGGATCTCGCCGGCAAGACCACCGGCGCGCACGGGCCGCGCAAGCATCACAACCACATCTTCGAGTGGACGGTCGGCGACAAGGATCTCACCGATGCCGCTTTCCGCAAGGCGGAGGTCACGATCAAGGAGATGATCTCCTATCATCGCACCCATCCGTCGCCGCTCGAGACCTGCCAGTGCGTGTGCTCGTTCGACAAGATCAGAGGCGAGCTTTCGATCTGGGGCACCTTCCAGGCCCCGCATGTGATCCGCACCGTGGTGGCGCTGATCGCCAAGATCCCGGAACAGAAGATTCACGTGATCTCGCCCGACGTCGGCGGCGGTTTTGGTAACAAGGTCGGCGCCTATCCCGGCTACATCTGCGCCGCGGTGGCCTCGATCGTCACCGGCAAGCCGGTGAAATGGGTCGAGGACCGCATCGAGAACCTGACCGCGACCTCGTTTGCGCGCGACTACCACATGACCACCGAAATAGCCGCCACCAAGGAAGGCAAGGTCACCGGCCTGCGCGTCCACGTGCTGGCCGATCACGGCGCCTTCGATGCCTGCGCCGACCCGTCGAAATGGCCGGCCGGCTTCTTCAACATCGTCACGGGATCTTACGACTTCCCGGTCGCGCATCTGTCGGTGGACGGCATCTACACCAACAAGGCGCCGGGCGGCGTCGCCTACCGCTGCTCGTTCCGGGTGACGGAGGCGGCCTATTGCATCGAGCGCGGGATGGACATTCTCGCCCAGAAACTCGGGATGGATCCGGCTGAGTTGCGGCTCAAGAACTTCATCAAGCCGGAGCAGTTCCCCTATCACTCCGCGCTGGGATGGGAATACGATTCCGGCGACTATCACACCGCGATGCGCAAGATGATGGAAACGGTCGACTATGCCGGCCTGCGCAAGGAGCAGGCGGCGCAGCGCGCGGCGTTCAAGCGCGGCGAGACCCGCGAGATCATGGGCCTCGGCGTGTCGTTCTTCACCGAAATCGTCGGCGCCGGTCCGTCGAAGAATTGCGACATCCTCGGGATCGCGATGTTCGATTCCTGCGAGATACGCCTGCATCCGACCGGCGCCGGCATTGCCCGCGTCGGCACCAAGAGCACCGGCCAGGGTCACGAGACCACCTGGGCGCAGATCATCGCCACCGAGATCGGCATCCCCGCCGACAACATCATGGTCGAGGAAGGCAACACCGATACCGCGCCCTACGGGCTCGGCACCTACGGTTCGCGTTCGACGCCGGTGGCGGGCGCTGCGATCGCCATGGCCGCGCGCAAGATCAAGGCCAAGGCGCAGATGATCGCTGCCTACAAGCTCGAGGTCCATGAAGGTGACCTCGAATGGGATATCGACGGTTTCCGCGTCAAGGGCCTGCCGGAAAAGTCGATGTCGATGAAGGATATCTGCTGGGCGGCCTATAACTCGGTGCCGCCGGGCATGGAGCCGGGCCTGGAGGCGGTGAGCTATTACGATCCGCCCAACATGACCTATCCTTTTGGGGCGTATATCTGCGTGATGAACATCGACGTCGATACCGGCGTCTACAAAGTCCGCCGCTTCTACGCGCTCGACGATTGCGGCACCCGGATCAATCCGATGATCATCGAGGGCCAGGTGCATGGCGGATTGACCGAAGCCTTCGCGATCGCGATGGGCCAGGAAATCCGCTATGACGACGAAGGCAATGTGGTGACCGGTTCGTTCATGGATTTCTTCATGCCGACCGCGGTCGAGACCCCGCATTGGGAAACCGACTTCACCGTCACGCCGTCGCCGCATCATCCGATCGGCGCCAAGGGCGTCGGCGAGAGCCCCAATGTCGGCGGCGTGCCGGCGTTTTCCAACGCCGTCAACGACGCCTTCTCGTTCCTCGGCTCGACCCACATCCAGATGCCGCACGACTACTGGCGCAACTGGCGGGCGGCGAAGAGCCTCGGAGTATTCGCGTAACGCGAAACTCGTCATGCCCGGGCTTGTCCCGGGCATCCACGTCCTAACGAGCGCGCAGCAAGAAAGACGTGGATGGCCGGGCACAGGCGAGCGGAAGCGACGCCGCCCATCGGACGGCTATGCCGGCCATGACGAAAAGAGAAACGCACTGCCCATGAAAGATCGCAAAGAGATCGCGCAAGCACTGGCGGCCAGCGGCTATATCGCCGACGGCGAGCTTGCGACCGCGATCTCGCTGATGGCGTTGCTCAGGCGCCCGCTGCTGCTCGAAGGCGAAGCCGGCGTCGGCAAGACCGAAGTCGCAAAGGCGCTCGCCGCCGCGCACGCCACCGAGTTGATACGTTTGCAATGCTACGAGGGCCTCGATCAATCGTCCGCGCTCTACGAATGGAACTACCAGCGGCAATTGCTGGCGATCCAGGCCCATCGCGGCGACAAGGCCGATGCCATCGAGGATCAGATCTTCTCGGAAAAATACCTGCTGGAGAGGCCGTTGCTGGCAGCGATCCGCCGCGACAAGCCGCCGGTGCTTTTGATCGACGAAATCGATCGCGCCGACGACGAGTTCGAGGCGTTCCTGCTCGAACTGCTTTCGGATTTCCAGGTGTCGATCCCGGAGCTCGGAACCATCACCGCAATCACAATTCCGCATGTGATCCTGACCTCGAACGGCACCCGCGAACTCTCCGACGCGCTGCGCCGCCGCTGCCTCTATCACTATGTCGATTATCCCGACGTGGATCGCGAGGCGCGCATCATCATGGCGCGGATCGCCGGCGCCGGGGCGTCGCTGTCGCTGCAGATCGCGCGGCTGGTCGAAAGCATCCGCAAGGAAGAACTTCGCAAGGCGCCCGGCGTCGCCGAGACGCTGGATTGGGCGGCAGCCCTGGTCGGGCTCGATGTACGCGACCTGCATGATTCCCCCGAGATCGTGCACGAAACCCTGATGTGCCTGCTCAAGACCCATGAGGACAAGTCGCGCGTGACGCGCGAAGTGACCGAACGTCTGCTGGGGAAGGTCGCATGAGCTGCTGCGGCGCCAGCCCGGACTATGAGGAAATCGACGAGGTCTCGCGCCTCGTCTCGAGAAAGCTTGCGGCGTTTCTCAAGACCCTGCGCGACAACGCCTATGCCGTTGGCCTGCATGAAGGCCGGGACGCCGCCGCCTTGATCGCGGCGGGTTATGCCGAAACGCCCGGGCTGTTGCGGGTCGCGTTCAAGCATCTGTTCTCGGCGCGGAAATCCGACTGGGATCGGTTCGATGGGCTGTTCGACGCGTTCTGGCTCGGCCGCCGGGTCAAATCGCGATCGATCACCACGGGGTCGGCGAAGCCGGCCAATAATCCGTCGCTGAAGAGCCTGCAGGATTCTCAATCCGAACGCACGGGAAACGAAGCGGCGACGGACCAGATTCCATCGGCGGACGAGGCGCCCGGGGATCGCTCTGGCGAAGGCCGTATGGAAGGCGCATCACGCGCCGACAATCTGGCCGAGGTCGATTTCCGCAAACTGGCCGATCCCGACCAGATCGAACAGGCCCACGCCGCCGCGGCGCGGCTGGCAAGGATCATGCGCACGCGGCTGACCCGCCGCGATCTGGCGCGGCGGCGCGGCTACCGGCTCGATCTGCGAAGAACCATCCACAGCAATATCAGCCATGGCGGCGTGCCGATCAACCTCGTCAAACGCCAGCGCAAGGAAAAGCCGCTGCGGCTCATCATACTGCTCGACGCTTCCGGCTCGATGAGCATGTACACCGGCGTGTTCCTGCGCTTCATCCACGGCGTGCTGGACGAGTTTCGAGAGGCCGAGGCATTCCTGTTTCACACCCGGCTTGCTTATGTGTCCGATGCGATGAAGGAAAAGGATGCAGGCCGCGCGCTCGATCGGCTGTCGATCATGGCGCAAGGTGCGGGCGGCGGCACCCGGATCGGCGAAAGCCTGCAGACTTTCAACCGCTGGCACGCCGCGCGGGTAATCCACTCGCGCAGCTGCGTGATGATCGTGTCCGACGGCTACGAGACCGGTGACGCCGCGCTGCTCGGCCGCGAGATGGCGGCGCTCGCCAGGCGCTGCCGTCGCATCGTCTGGCTCAATCCGATGATGGCGTGGCAGGGCTATGCGCCGGAGGCCGCGGGCATCAAGGCGGCGCTGCCGCACATCGACCTTTACGCGCCCGCCAACACGCTCAAAAGCCTGGCCGAACTCGAACCCTATCTGGCTGACCTGTGAGCGAGGCGCCCAAGGAAACGTCCATGACCAGGCATGTCGAAGTGATGGATCTGGTGGCGCAGCTCAAGGCCGCCGAACAAACCTTCGTTCTCGCCACCGTGGTGCGCACCGTGTCGGTCACCGCCGCCAAGGCCGGCGCCAAGGCCATCATCCGCCCCGACGGCACCATCGTGGCGGGGTGGATCGGCGGTGGTTGCGCCCGTGGCGCGGTGCTTAAAGCCGCGCGCGAGGCGCTTGCCGATGGCGAGCCGCGCATGGTTTCGGTGCAGCCGGAAAATCTGCTTGCCGAACTCGGCGTCAAGCCCGGCGAGAACCGCGACGGCGTGCGCTTTGCGCAGAACATGTGCCCGAGCAAAGGCACCATGGACGTGTTCGTCGAACCGGTGCTGCCGCATCCTTCATTGATCGTCCTCGGCGGCAGCCCGGTCGCGCTGTCGCTGGCGGCGCAGGCACGCCAGCTCGGCTACCACGTCACCCTCGCCGCGCCCGCCTCCGACCTGACGAACACGCCCGATGCGGATGCGTTGATCGACGGCTTTGCGCTCGGCAGGCTGCACGAGGCGCGGCGTTTCATCGTGGTGTCGACGCAGGGCAAGGGCGACGAGGCCGCGTTGCGGACGGCGGCATCCACCGATGCCGCGTATCACGCCTTCGTCGGCAGTCGCCGCAAGATGGCAGCACTTCGCGACAAACTGATCGGCGAAGGCATCGCCGCATCCGCGCTCGATCGCATCAAGGCGCCCGCCGGTCTCGATCTCGGCGCCATCACGCCCGAAGAAATCGCGATGTCGATTTTGGCCGAGATCACCACCCTGCGGCGGCGAGGACAGCGCGCCGCAGTGACTTCGCAAACCCCTTAGGGAAATTCAATCATGCAAATGAACGACAGCCAGCGCATCCCCGCCTCCAAGGAAAAGGTGTGGGCGGCGCTCAACGATCCGCAGGTGCTGAAGCAATGCATTCCGGGATGTCGAAAATCTCGAAATGTCCTCGCCGACCGAGATGACCGCGACGGTGGTGTTCAGGGTCGGGCCGGTCAAGGCGACCTTCGGCGGCAAGGTCACACTATCCGATCTCGATCCGCCGAACAGCTATCGCATTTCCGGCGAAGGTTCCGGAGGTGTCGCGGGCTTCGCCAAAGGCGGCGCCGCGGTGCGTCTGGAATCCGAAAGTCCTGACGTCACGATCCTGCATTACGACGTCGATGCGCAGATCGGCGGCAAGCTCGCGCAACTGGGCCAGCGGCTGATCAATTCAACGGCAAAGAAACTCGCCGGCGAGTTCTTTGCCGCGTTCGGCGCGGTGGTCGGAGGAACTGCGCAGGCGCCGGATCAAGCAGATGCCGCACCCTCGGGCTGGCTGGCCAGACTGCGGGTTAGCTGATAGCAATTGCCCGCGTGCAATACCTTCGCGGCGGGAGCGGCGCCAGCCGTCGAATATCATCGCTTCCTGCGTCTTGCCGCTTTACGCAGACTTTCGCTGGCCCCCGTCGGCTTGACCGCTAATGGCATCTCCCGGTTATGAGAAGACGGCATCCAGCAAAAGTGATTTCACGCCGGTAGCAGACAAACTCTTCCCATCAAGCAAGCTGATACGATCAGAGATGACCAGCGGCCCGTCGCTCGCGTCGTCGGTGATGCGACCGTGCGAGCCGCCGACCAGCGCTGCATCCAGCGGAATAACGTCCATTAACGCGCGAAAGCCCAGCTTGCGCATCAGAAGGCGTTTTCCGACCGCGAGTTTTGGCGACGATATGTTCGGATCGAGAAACAGCTCTACCGGGTCATACCCGGGCTTTCGATGTATCTCGACGGTGCGGGCAAAATCAGGCGCTCGCCGATCGTCGTTCCAGTAGTAGTACGTGAACCACGAGCGGGCATCGGCCATCGCCACCAGTTCGCCTGAGCGCGGATGATCGAGCTGGAGGCTGTGCTTGTCGGCAGCGTCATAGACGCGCTCGATACCAGGGAGGCCTTGCAGCACTTCCCTCGCCTTCGGCAGCGAGTTCGGATCGGACACGTAAACATGCGCGATCTGATGATCCGCAACCGCGAAGGCCTTTGAGACGGTTGGATCAAGCAATTCGCCGCCATCCTCCAGCCGAACCGTCAGAAGCCCGGCGTCTCGAAGCGCGCGATTGATATGGATCGGGCGGTCGACTTTGGTGATGCCATATTCGGAGAGGATAACGACAGTGCGCCCGCTGGCGCGCGCCGCATCGGCCAGATCGCCGGCTACCGCATCGATTTCAGCGAGGGATTTCCTGACCGCGGGATGCTCTCCATCCGGGCCAAAGCGCTGAAGGTCGTAATCCAGATGCGGCAGGTAAACGAGGGTAAGCGTCGGGTTCTGCTCGGCCATGACCATCCTGGTCGCGTCCGCTATCCAGCGTGTCGACGCGATCGTCGTCGCCGGGCCCCAGAATTGAAACAATGGAAAAGGTCCGAGCCGTTCGGTGAGCCGGTCGCGCAGGCTGTCCGGCACCGTGTAACAATCCGGCAGCTTGCGGCCGTCCGCCTTGTAGATCGGTCGCGGCGTTGCACCAAAATCATGGCTTGACGCCATGTTGTACCACCAGAACATGTTTGCGCAGGTAAACGCCGGATTCCGCCGCTTTCCGGCTTCCCACACCTTCTCGCCCTCGACCAGGCGATTGGATTGCCGCCATAACATCACTTCCATCAGGTCGCGGAACAGCCAGCCATTGGCGACGACGCCGTGTTCGCGCGGTGTCAGCCCGGTCATAAAACTGGCCTGAACGCTACAGGTCACCGCCG
Source organism: uncultured Pseudomonadota bacterium (assembly GCA_963727225.1). Taxonomy (GTDB): domain Bacteria; phylum Pseudomonadota; class Alphaproteobacteria; order Rhizobiales; family Xanthobacteraceae; genus Bradyrhizobium. Next base: position 285,529 of record CAVSFN010000022.1, read on the forward strand.
GCGTCACGGTCTGGAGCGGCACCATGGCGCCTTCACGGGCGAGCGCCGAAAGCCGCGGCATCAGGGGTCCCAGATGGCGCGGCGTCAGCCCGACCACGATCATCGCCAGCACCGATTTCAAATCACTTCTCCCAAAAAGCCAATCGGGAACTGTTCCCGGCTCTAGATACGCCGCGCAACGTCATCGTCGCAGGTTTTTCCGGCCATGCAAACCAGCTTGCCAAACCCATCAGTGAAGTGCCACTTTGTTGATTGAAAAAAGGAAACGCACGGGATTTTGCGACGCACCCACGGGTGTCGCCGAGATCGGAAGTGCGTGGCGACACCGCATCATCGCAAAATGCCGGGTGTCGTTTGAGGGAGAGTTCCATGCTCGACACTCCGTCGAACGCCATCAGTGACGTTCGGGTACAATCATTCGAGGTCAGCTACGAATATCCCGTGGTGTTCACGCGCGGTGCATTCAATTCCGGAAACCGCAGCCTGATCGACGCTCTGTCGCGCAAGGAAGCCGACAAGCTTCACCGATGCGGCATTTTCGTCGATGAGGGTGTGCTCTCGGCTCTGCCTGATCTGGCGGATCAGATTGCGGCCTACGCGTCATTTCACGCCAAACATCTCACGATCATTGGCAAGCTTGTTCCGGTCCCCGGTGGCGAGCGCTGCAAGAATGATCCCGACACCATTTCGGGCCTTCTTGAGAAATTTTCGGAATTGGCGATCGACCGGCACTCCTTCGTGATTGCGATCGGCGGCGGTGCGGTGCTGGACGCGGTTGGTTACGCGGCGGCGATATTTCACCGTGGCGTTCGCCACATCCGCTTTCCCACGACCGTCCTGGCTCAGGATGACAGCGGTGTCGGGGTCAAGAATGCCGTCAATTCGCTAGGCCTGAAGAATCTCATTGGCACCTTCGCGCCACCATGGGCCATTATCAACGACAGCGCCTTTATCGATTGTCTGCCGGCACGCGAAAAGCGCGCCGGCATGGCGGAGGCGGTCAAGGTCGCGCTGATCCGCGACGGCAATTTCTTTCGCTGGATCGAAAGCAACACGGCGGCGCTGGCGCAATTCTCGCGGCCCCATCTTGATCATTTGATCAAGGATTGCGCGGAACTGCATATGCGCCAGATCCGGCTCGGCGGCGATCCATTCGAGGCGGGATCGGCCCGACCGCTGGATTTCGGGCACTGGTCCGCTCACAAGCTCGAACACCTCACGCAGAACGAGGTCAATCACGGCGAGGCGGTTGCGATCGGCATCGCGCTCGATACCCGCTACTCCGTGATGACGGGCCTGCTCGCCGAAGGCGAAGACGAGCGCGTCGTCCGGGTCCTGAAGCGGTTGGGTTTCGCCCTGTGGCACGACGCGTTGCGACAAAAAAACCAAACAGGGCAACTATCCCTGTTGCAGGGACTGGCAGACTTCCAGGAGCATCTCGGCGGCGAGCTGACCATCACGCTTCTGGCAGACATCGGCCGTGGCATCGAAGTGCATGAAATGAATGCGGAGCGGATCAACCGCTGCATCGATTGGCTGCAGCAACAGGCGCAAGCCAGATGAAACTTGACCAGCTTCCGGGAAATGTGAACCTGACCTACTGCACCAACATCCATGCCGGCGAGAGCTGGCCCGATATTCGTGCCAGTCTCGATGCCCATGTGCCTGCCATCAAGGCCGCGGTGACGCCGGATCGCCCGCTCGGCATCGGTCTGCGCCTGTCGGGGGAAGCAGCCGCGGCGGCGCGGCAGCCGGAAGCGTTGGGGGCGTTTCGCGAGCAGCTTGCATCGCTTGGCGCCTATGTCTTTACCATCAACGCCTTCCCGTTTGGGCCATTCCACGGCGTGCGCGTCAAGGAGCAGGTTTATCTTCCGGATTGGCGCAGCCCGGAGCGTGTCGCGTTCACTGCCGACGCCGCCGCGGTGCTGGCCGGCATCCTTCCGGATGGCATGGACGGCAGCATCTCCACGGTGCCGGGAGCATTCAAAGCCAACGGCAAGAGCGATGAGGCGGTCGCTGCGATAACGGCCAGCATGATGACGGCGATTGCCGACCTCGTCCTGACCGAGCGTCGGACCGGCAAGCGCATCGCGCTTGCGCTCGAGCCGGAGCCGAGTTGCTTCCTGGAGACCACGGATGAAAGCCTGGCCTTCTTCGAAGCGGAACTTCTCAAACCTGAATCACTTGACGCACTTGCGGCCAAAATCGGCGAAAGCCGCGGTGGCGCGGAATCCATGCTGCGCCGGCATCTCGGCATCTGTTACGACGTCTGCCACGGATCCGTGGAATATGAAGATCCCGTCGCAGCACTTGATCGTTTGCTTGCCGCCGGAATCTCGGTGCCGAAAGTCCAGCTTTCGGCGGCGATGCGGATCCCGGTCATGACCCATGAACTGATCAACGCGGTGATGCGTTACGACGACGGCGTTTATCTGCACCAAACCATCGTGCGGGGCGCCGCGGGCCTGACGCGCTACGTCGACCTGCCCGATGCGGTCGCTGCCTTCAGAGATGGGCGCGCCGACGGCGAGTGGCGAATCCACTGCCACGTTCCGCTGTTTCTGTCCGACCTCGGCGAGATCGGATCGACCCGGGCCGATCTCGTGTCAACCTTGGCCGCCCTTCGGCATAAGACCCGCTCTTCGCATCTGGAGGTCGAGACCTACACCTGGGACGTTCTCCCCGACCATTTACGGACGGGCTCGAAGGCGGCCGATATCGCCCGCGAGATTTCATTCTGCAGGAAGGAACTGGTCGGATGAGCGTGGCGGCCGCCCAGATGCCCAGCCTGTCGACGCTGTTGCGTCTTGGCCGGATCTCCAACGTGCCGACGGTCTGGACCAATGTTCTTGCCGGTTCAATCATCGCCGGCGGCGCCTGGCATTCGGATGGGGCCGCACTGATCGCGATTGCCATGACCGCTTTCTATGTCGGTGGCATGTATCTCAACGATTACTTCGATCGCACGATCGACGCGCGAGACCGGCCGGGCCGTCCAATTGACGCCGGCGAGATCCGCGCGAACTCCGTGATGCTGATCGGCTTTGGCCTGCTGGCCGCAGGCATTGCACTCATGATCGCGTTTGGTCCAGGCGCGATATTGTGCGGCTTCCTGCTGGCCGGCGTGATCGTGCTTTACGATGTCCGGCACAAGGGCAATATGCTGAGCCCGGTCGTGATGGGATTGTGCCGCGCGCTGGTCTACATCGGAACCGGCGTTGCCATGGCCGGCGGCATCTCAAACGCAACCCTCATTGGCGCGGCGGCGCTGGCCTGCCACGTCGCCGGCATTACCTATGCGGCCAAGCAGGAGAGCCTCGATCGGGTCGGGAATCTCTGGCCGCTGGTGCTGCTCGCGGTGCCTTTGATTGTCGCGCTGCCTGTTTTGTTGGACGGGTGGACCACGATTGCTGCCTTCGTTCTGCTGTTGGCGGCTGACGCGGCTGCCATCCGGTTGCTGGTGAAACGGCCCTCGCCGGGTGCGGTGCCGCTTGCCGTATCCGGGCTGATTGCCGCTATCTGCCTGGTCGATGCCCTGGCGATTGCCGCAGCTGGTGGCGGGAGCGTGATCGTCATGATCTGTGCGCTAGGCTATCCGCTGACGCGGCTGTTTCAGAAGTCGATTCCCGGCACATGAACAAGGTCATGCGTCGTTACGGATGTACAAAAAATGGCGTGAGATTCCCGTGCTGAATGAATTTCTCGCAGCCGCCGACGGGTGGATCTCGGAAAGAACAAGCGAGCCGGGAATCACCTGGTTTCGAGGCGCCATCAAGGATGTGGCCAATGCCTCAACCGAGCGGCCGCTCAGCGTTGCCATCGGCCTCGCCCCGCGACGGCTCGGCAAGGCCGATCTGGCGCTCCCGAAAGCCGATTTGGCGCGCGCGGACAGCTTGCGCGCCGGCCTCGATCTCAGCGACTGGAGCATCGATCAACTCGCTCGCGTGGCGCTGATGGCTGCCAGCCACAGAGGCGACGATGCCGCCTTCGCCGCGCGGTTTGACAGCTTCTGCACCACCGCCGAAATCAATGAACTGATCGCGTTGTGCCGTGGTCTGCCGGTTTACCCCGGCGCGAAACTAATTGAACCGCGGGCGCGCGAGGCTGTCCGCTCCGGAATGAAGCCGGTGTTTGAGGCCGTTGCCCACCGCAATCCCTACCCTCGCGAAACCTTTGCGGAAGACGCGTGGAATCAGATGGTGGTGAAGGCGTTCTTCATCGGCTCGACGCTCTGGCCGATCCAGGGATTGGACGAACGCGCCAATCCGCGTCTCGCACGCATGCTGGTCGGACTGGCGCAGGAGCGTTGGGCCGCGCAACGGCCGGTCAGCGGTGAGCTGTGGCGATGCGTTGCGCCACATGCCGACAGCGAGGGCGTCTCGGCGTTAGCGCATGGCTGGAATGCCGGAAACGACAAAGAGCGTCTCGCTATCGCTTTGGCATTGCGGCGGACGCCGGACCTGCAGGCCGGCCTGCCGATGGACGAGATCGCTCGTCTTCAAGCGAAGCTGGAATCGGAAAAAGCCGAATGGCGCGATCTCGCATGAGCTGGCTCAACGATCGTCCCGCAGCGGCAAGCATGCTCCTGAGATCTCTGTCGGGGCTGCTGACCGTTTCCATCCTCGTTCAATTTTTTATCGCCGGAATGTCTTCAATCACCAACCCGGAATGGTGGGATTATCACAAGACCTGGGTCAGCATTTTTCAGTGGCTGGTCTTGCCATTGCCGATACTCGCCTGGTTTTGCGGAAGGCCTCGCGGCGGCCGTACTCTATTCGCATCATTGCCGATTTTGCAGATTGCATTGCAATATTTTCTTGTGCATCGGGCACTCGACGGTCGCTTGCCGACCGGCGTCGGACTCCATGCCGTCAACGCCGCATTGATGTTGATGGTCGCGACCCTGCTTATGCTTGGCTGGCAAAAATATCCTCAGTGACAGGAGGCCATGACATGGAAAAATTCCCGATTTTTAATTCATGAATTGAAGCGCGAGTATTCCGGCATGTTTCCGGGAACTCGATATCGTTTTGTGTTCGCCGCAGAGCGGTTTCTCGAAGAGAACTGCTCGGCGATTTAACTCGGCGTCGCCACAGATTTTCCTCAGCAGCCGGCTAGCCGCAGGGATCGGAGAATTTTGATTGGCTTGCGGGTGGATTTGAGGTTAGACTAAAGCATAATAATGCGCGCGGTCGCTTCGGGCACCATTGCCGGTCGGCCGTCGCGCAGCAGGAACGAACGTCAAAACAAACAGAACGAGCACCTGCGAATGTGGAGGAATTGTGCGCGGGCAGCGCTTTTTTGCTGCCTGGTAGTTGTTACCTCGTCGCTGTCGCCGGTCATGCTACGTGCGGCGGTCGCGGGCGGGGATGCGCGCCGTGGCCAAGCGATCTTCTTGCAAGATTGTCAGGGCTGTCACGGCCCCGACGGCAAGGGTGGCGGCAAGGGCTTCATGCCGCATGTCGGCCCGCTTGCCCGCAAAGGTTACATCGAGACCCTGCCCGACGACTATCTAGCCGACGTCATCGCCGAAGGAGGCGCCGCCGCCGGCAAGAGCGCGTTCATGCCATCCTGGAAGAACACGCTGACGCCGCAGGATATCGCCGACGTCGTCGCATTCATTCGAACTCTTGTCGTCGAATGAACATACACTCGAATAAAACCACCGGGAACCAACCCGAACGCAAGAACTAAGGCTGGAAGACGACGACCCCACAAGACCTCGCCGGCGCCATCGTATTTCGAACTTTTGTCGTCGAGTGAGTCGTACACTTCACCAAAAATGCACTTCACCAAAATGCACTCCAATAAAAACGCACTCCAATAAAACTAAAAATTAGAACTACCGGGAGCTAAACCAAACGCAAGGAGGAACACATGAGGATGCCGACGTGGATGATTCTGGCTGCATTTGTCGCAGTTCTGCCTGCCGGCCAAGCAATGGCCGATATGGACGCCAAACCGGGTAGCCCCACGGCGGGCGACTGGTTGAAGCGCACGCCCGTAACCCCCAATCCCGACAAGGTCGTGGTGCCCGCGGGTTACAAGGTGGGAGTATTCAAGGCGGGGCTCGACACGCCGTCCGCCGCTGCCGTCGACAAGGACGACAATGTGTGGGTCGCCATTTCCGGCGCACTATTCAACTCGCTCGACACCATCGATCCTCCGCATGTCAAGATTTTCGACAAGAGCGGAAACCTGATCAAGGAAGTCGGTCGCGGCATCTTCAAGACTGTCATGAACGAGATCGGCTACTGCGCCGAGAACGACACGATGTACATCCCGGAATACGGCGAGAAGATCTGGGAGATGAAAGGCGTCAACGGCGAACCCAAGCTCATCATCAAGGATCTGCCGATCGGCGACCACCGTAATGGCGGCATCACCTGCAAGGACGGCTTTCTGTATTTCGCGCTCGGCTTTCCGAGCAATACCGGCTTTGCCGATCCCGACAATCACGGCTGGACCGACATCCCCAATGATCCATTCTGGGTCAAGCACAAGGATGGCCTCGGGACCACCCCGCATGATCCGGTCTGCCGCGACATCGTTCATACCGGCCTCAACGTCAAATCGTCGGACGGCCGCATGACAGGTGCGCTGATGCCGGTCGGCGTCGCCGCGAAGCCCGGCCAGGTCGTCAAGGCGCAGGTGCCCTGCGGCGGCTCCGTCATGAGAGTGAAGATCGGCGACAAGGATGCCGACGGCATCTATCCGCACGAGAAGATGGAAGTTTACGCCATGGGCTTCCGGAACCAGTCCGGCGTTGCCTTCGGACCAAAAGGAACCAAGTGGGAGAACGCGCTCGCGGTCTCCGACAACGGCGCCAACGATGTCGGCAATCGCCGCGTCGCCAATGGCGCCGAGAAGCTCTGGATCGTGACCGAAAAGGGCCAGGACGGCGGGTTCCCGGACAAGGAGGGTATGGGCTTCGTCTCCAACAAGCGCTTCTCGCTGATCCCCTACACCGGCAACCCGGTGGAGCGCCCCTACCCGCAGCTCTACATCGGCGACAAGCCGTTCATCAAAGCCCCCGGTCCCTACCACTTCCAGCATAACATCGACGGCTACCGCGGAGTGCCGCTCATCGTCGCCAATCCGAATCCCAACGGCTACATCAACCCGGTGCTGGAATGGGATACCAACAACCCGCTCGATGGGATTGCCTGGAGCGCGTCCAACTTCGGCGCCAACAACAATCTGTTCGGGGCGGTGTACGGGATCCTCGACACAGGTCCGGAGAGCCTGATCCCGACCTGGCCATTGGTGCTGCGGATCGAGTTTCTCGAGCCGGCCGGCGTCAAATGGTCGAAATTTATGCAGAACATTGATCCCGGACCGAATGCCTATCAGAAGCCTGAAAACCGCGGCGGGCTGGAGCGCCCGAACTCGGTAGTGTTCAGCCGCGACGGCAAGACGATGTATGTGGTGGACTACGGCGAGGTCTATACCAACTTCCAGATGCCGACACCTTTCTACACGGTCGGGAAGTCCGGCGTGATCTGGACCATCACCTATACCGGCGGGTAACTAACCGTCGGCAACCAACCGTCGGTCTTGCAAGCTTTCGCAAGGGGCAACGTTCGGCCCCTTGCGCGAGCCGCGGCGTTGGCGCGGAAGGACACTCGACAAATGACTGCGATCGGCTCGCCTCTTGGCACATTTCCCGGCACATTCGCTTGTGATTCCGGTTCCCTGAAGGAACTGCTCGCCGATGCGACGCTGAGCTGTCCATGCTGCAACGGGCAGCTAACACCGGAGCAGCTTGCCCGCCTTTTGGACGACGTGCAAAAATTGGCGCAAGGCCGGATGGTCGCCAACGCCGAACCAGTGGCGCAACCATCCAGCGGTGCTGGCCGCTACGCCGGCATGATCATCGACTCGCACGCGCACATGATCTCGCGCACCACCGACGATTATGAAGCGATGGCCAAGTCAGGCGTGGTGGCCGTGATCGAGCCGGCGTTCTGGCTCGGCCAGCCGCGCACCAATGTCGGCAGTTTCACCGACTATTTTTCGCTGATTTCCGGTTTTGAACGCTTTCGCGCCGGCCAGTTCGGCATTCGTCACTACTGCACGATTGGCCTCAATCCAAAGGAAGCCAATAACGAGGCGTTGGCGGAGGCCGTCATCGATGCCTTGCCACGGTTTCTGGTGAAGGAAGGCGTGGTGGCGATGGGTGAACTTGGCTACGACGAGCAGACCCCGCTTGAGGACAAGGCGCTGCGAGCCCAGATCGAACTCGCCAAGGAGTTCGAACTTCCCATCATGATTCACACCCCGCATCGCGACAAGCGCCCGGGCACGTTGCGAACGATGGATGTGCTGAAGGAACATGGCTTTGACCCGGCGCGTTGTGTCATCGACCACAACAACGAAGAGACCGTTCGCGAGGTTCGAGACCGCGGGTTCTGGTGCGCATTTTCGATTTATCCCAACACCAAGATGGGCAGCGAACGAATGGCTGCGATCGTCGAGAGCTATGGCCCGGAGCGCTTGATCGTCGATTCCGCCTGCGATTGGGGTGTGTCGGATCCACTCGCGGTCGCCAAGACGGCCCGCCTCATGGCGCAGCGCGGCGTCAGCACTGAGGCCATCCATCAGGTGGTTTATAGCAACGCGCTGAAGGTCTACGGCTTGAATACCGAAATGAAGGAAGAGCATTGGCTGGCCCCATCCGCCATCGACCAGCGCACGCTCTACGAAGGCAACTCGGTGCTGCGTGGCGGGCAGACGCCACGGATCGAGCAGCCGGGACGCCTGGTCGACGACTTGCAAATCACCTGATCCCGGCACGACCTGCCGGAAGCCATCGCTATTTCGAAACCGACAGCTCTTTGCCGCCCGCGTCGAACACCTTTATGGGAGTAGTCGACGCATTGAATATCCGGATTGGTACACCGGTGGAGTCGATGGCAAGCCTTAATTTTACTGCGCCGGCGGAATCGACGAAAACAAGGCCCGGATTGGAAGCATGGGCTGTCAGCGCCAACCGGGATTTTCCGTCCGAACCCGTCAATTGAAGATCCGGCGAGCCATCGTCGGCCAGGGCGAACGACAAGCGTCCCTCGCCCTTTGGGTCATTAAGCCGCAGAATTGGTGCACCGGCAGGTGAAAGACCGAGCACCGCTCGCACCTTGTGGTCTGGACCGTAGAGTCCAAGCGAAGGCGCTCCTGATGCCGAAAGTCCGAGTACGACGCTTGCGGTGTGGTCCGGGCCATAAAGTCCCAAAGTGGGGGCACCGTCTTTCCCGACCGCAAGCAGGGCGGCGATTTCGCCCTTCCCATTCCGCAGGATCAGGCGATCGGCATCGACGGTCCGAACCGTGCCGTTCAAGACAGTCGCGCCAACCACGGTTGCGGCGATAAATGCCGCGGCAATTGTCACGCTGCGCCGCAACTGGTTGTGATCGGAACGCAAACGCTCAAATCGCGCGTCCAGCAAATCGGCATTCAATTCGGCGGTTTTTTCTCCGGCCGCGTCGCCTTCAGATCGGCTACTCCTGATCTCGCGATAGAAAAACAGCGCTGCCGCCAGTCCGCTCACAGCCGCGGCAAACAAAGACGCGAAACCACCGCCATTTTCAAAGCTGAAGTGACGAACTCCGTGACTTGCGAGGAAATACGAGTAGAGGGAGAAGCAACAGCTCAGAGACAAAAGCACGCCTACCATCAGGAATTGTCCCGAGGGCACTTTCTGGCGCATTGCGGCGCGCAGTGCGGTTCGCCTCTCGGCGAATGTGGTCCGCTCGTTGGTCGGAGTTAGCAAGCGAAGGCTGGGCTGGAGCAACAAGACATACCAGAAATTCAGGAACAGCAACAAAGAGAATAACGCGAATACTATCATGACAATGGTATCGCGGACGGTCGGGTCGTCGTGACCCGTCAGGAACGCTTCCCCGGCGACAAAGCCGGCAAAAACCACGAGCCAAAGTAACAAGGTTATCAGAAGGCTTCGTTTCCGCCCGCGCTTGACCCGCGCAACGATTTCGTTCTTTTGCGCCTCGCTTGCCAAATAGTGCCGCGATTTGCCAATCACCCAGAAGCTGGGTACGCGGATAATAAAGCCGTTCGAAGTTTGCCGGAACGCGGTGGCTTCGAAGATGTCGATCGGATCACTCACGGTCGCCTCCCTGATTGGAATTCGCGCCGATCTGACTCGCCATCGTTGTCAGATCCAAAAGCGCGATTTCGAAACGAGGAACCGTCCCCTCGTGTCCAGTGGACGCAGGGACATGAAAGTCCGTTCATTGGCGGTGTGAGGTGAGTCACATTTCAAGACGGGCCGCAGCTGATTTCAATCCAGGGACGGAAACCAGCGGGGCGCGAAGCGCCGCCGATGACAGGCTCCGCGAGTTGGGGCAAGCCCGCGATCGACTGCTGGATATCGCAGGTTCGCTTGCCGAGATTTCAGCGGCGGCCACCTGCGGCGGGTTCGCTCGATCCGCTCTGGCCCGGCGCAAGGACGATGACGGTCGCGCCCAACCTCGCGCGATCATACAGATCGATCACATCCTCGTTGGTCATGCGGATGCAGCCGGATGATACAGCCTGGCCGATATATTGCGGCTGGTTGGTGCCGTGGATGCGGTACAGGGTGTCCGTCTTGCCCTGGAAAAGGTAGAGCGCCCGCGCGCCCAGCGGATTGGCCGGACCGCCTGGAACGCGGTCGGGGAAAGGCCCGAGACGGGCCCGGATATCCGGCGTCGGGATCCAATCTGGCCATTCAGTCATCCGGCCGACCGTCGCGACGCCGGACCAGGCCAGCGCTTCGTTCCCGACGGCCACGCCGTAGCGAACCGCTTTGCCTTCCGGCAGGACGTAATAGAGATAGCGCGCGTCACTATTGACCAGGATCGTTCCGGGCCCTTCCTTATAGGGGTAGTCGACAACGCGTCGACGAAACTGCTCCGGAATGTCCGCGTTCGCGTAAGGCGGATTGGCCAGCAATTCCCGGTCCCTCGGAGTCAAGTTCGCGTCCGGCGACGAAAAGCGCGCCGAGTTCGTGCAGCCGCCGAGAACCAGCCCGAGCAGCCCCACGAGCAACAACACGAACCTGGACCTCGTCATCGCCACCCTCCAAAGCGCGACTTTACGTCATTTTTTCTCGAATAGCGCAGAAATCAAGGCCGGATCGGAACCGAGATGATGCCGGAGGAAGATCCGAAACGCCACTCAAGCTTAGTAGGTGACGTTCAATCTGGCTTGCGCCTTCAAATTATAAACCGGGTAATCCTTGATGATCGGCACCCCGAGTTCGAATGACATCGCGACATTTTTCGACAATTGCCGCCCTATTCTGGCGTCGAACGGCAGGAACAGCCGGCCGGTCTGGCCGGTGATCGGATCGCCGTAATTGATGCGGATGTCCGGGTTTGGATAGAAGGTGATGAACCAGTGGTCGGGAAGACCGAGGTTGAAGGTGGGCGCGAACTGCAGATTGCTGATATTTTTCCGGGTGGGATCGCCGGCGAAACTGACATCGTACCTGACCACCGGCTCGAAATAGCTCGATGAATTGATCTCCCACAACGCGTAGCGAAAGCCGCCGCCGGGCATGATCTGCCATTTTCCCGAACCGAACGTGTCGCCGCCGGTGGGAGTGATCAGGCGGGCGCCAAAACCGACCGTCCAGCGTTGATCCAGATTGTGGACGATGAGGGCCTTGCCAGCGTATGGGCCTTGCCCGATTCGAACTGCAAGCCGCATGACGCGGATGAGCCGCTGCGATGACGGACGCGCACGAACCGCCCATCTCGAACCCCCTTGAACGATTCGGTGACCCTGAATGTCGTCACCGAGACGCCGGGCCCGGCGGGCGTGCTCGTCAGTGCGACGCCCGTGCCGCGGACGACTTAAGGAGCCCAGCCCGCCGATGGATTGCGCATACACGAACAGGCGAGTGCCGAATTGATTGAAGCCAGGCCCGGCAGGATGATCAGAACGACCGCATGATGAAGTCGCATGGCGAATTCCTTCTATGGCGTACGGCAGCTTGCGCAGCGCACTTCGGGTCAGCGTGCGGCGGCTCCCGCCGAGGGCGCCTGAGCGGCAATCCGTTTGGCAATGACACGACCGAAGTCCTCGATCAGAGAGAGATACTGCACGGCGTTTGTCGCAGAGGCCGTGAGGTGAATGTCGTAGGCGCCATACGCCAGATGCACCGCGAGGACGCTCGGATGCGGGTTGAGCATGCCCGCTGTCTTGCCGATCGGCGCGTATTTCCCGCCACTGATGAAAGCGGTCGCCTGATCGGTGGCGGCCTTGGCGTCGGGAAAGCGCGTGATAATCGTTCCGAACTGAACTGCCTGAAGATCGCATTTGACGTGCCGGCCGTCGGGACGGCAATAATCGTTGAATTGGCCATTGTAGCTGTAACCCTTCGCCGCGCTCAGTACGAACTGACGCTCCATGCTGGGCATCCCCATTCCGGGCAAGTCGCGCGGCCCCCACGTCGAATTCCGATAAAGGCCCTCCTTGACCCACCACCAGCCTGACGGAAGGTCCCTGGCGGGATCGATAAACAGCCCGGCGTCTACCGCGGCGCCCGGCGCATTGAGCTGATTGATGATGTCCTGGACGCTGGCCCAGATGGCGGCGAGGATCGCCTCCTTCTGCGGCTTCACCTTCTCCTGCTGAAAGGTCGCTTCGAGCCGCTGTGCCCAGAAGCGGTCGATCTCGGCCTCCGCGTGGCGCCGCAGCCGCTCGCCCATCACGTCCACGTTCCAGCCTTTGGCCTTGATCAGCTCCTCGACCATAGCGACCTTCATGGGGTAGTAGCCTTTAACGGCGGCATCCGCGTTCTTCAATACGAAGAGAGGATCTGCGTCGGGCTTTCCCTCCGTGCGCTCGAAGCGGTACGCGTTGTAAAGCCAGTCTTCCAGCTTCGGAATGAAGATGGTGTCCCGCAGCTCTTCCAAAATGCTCTTGTAGGCGCGCATCGCCTTGATGGCGGTCATCAGCGGCGGCGGCAGCAGGGCTTCGGCGGCGGTATCGGTCGCGCTCCAGAACACGGTCGCGGCGATGTCGGCATTTTTCGCATCGAGGAACTGCTGCGCGATCTGCAATGCCTGTACCGCATCGGTCAGGCGGCCGAGCGCCGCCGCGTTATCCTTCAGCGCAAGACTCACCGTGTCATTCGTGAGCCCGGTGTACTTTGCGACCTGATCGATCACCTCGCCGGGCTCAGGGCGCTCGGGCGGCGCCGCGAGCGCGGAGGTCAACGATAGAAAAAGGCAAAGCAACGCAACGGCAAAGCGTGGCATGGCGGGACCATTCGATTGAAAACCAGCCACTCTACGCCTTGGTCGGCAGCCGATCATTGAGCTTGATCAAGCAATGGGCCGCTCGTTGATGTCGTCAGAGGTCGCCCGCGCCCTTCGTCGTGGCTTCGGCCCGGATGCGTTCCAGGATCAGTCGGGCGAAGTGCATGCCGATCTCCTGGGTGGCGCGCTCAGCGGACCACTTCGTCATGGTGACCATGACAAAATAGGGACCGCCCGCGAATTCCAAATTGCCCATACTCCCGTCGGCGCTGCCGTGCCATCCGGCATGCTGGCCGATACGCTGTAGCTGGCCAAACTTCATGTGGGCGTCGATCAGTGCCGCGCTCCCGGCCTGATCTCCCGCATTCAGGATGGTGATGACAATGTCGAGCGCGGGCATCTTGCAATCCCGCGCCTTGCACCAGAGACCATCTGCACTGCTCATGTCGCGCTGGAAGCCGCTGGCGCGACTCATCGCGAACTCTTGCGCCCAGCCGCCGCCAGTACCCTCGGTAGCCATATCGTATGGCGCTCGATTGCTGTGGTTCCCTCCCTTGACCCACCACCAGCCTGAAGGAAGATCCTTGCTCGGATCGATGAACAGCGCGGCGCTGAGCGGAGCGGCCGGCGCCTTGAGTTGGTCGATGATGTCCTTCACGCTGCCCCAGATCGCGGCGAGGATCGCCTCTTTCTGCGGCTTCGCCTTCTCCTGCTGATAGGTCGCCTCCATGCGCTCGCGCCAAAAGCGGTCGACCTGGGCCTCCGCGAGGCGGCGCATCCGCTCGCCCATGACGTCCACATTCCAGCCCTTGGCCTTGATCAGCTCGTCGACCATCTTCGGTTTCACCACGTAGTAGCCGTGCACCATGGTGACGGCAAAGTCGAAGGCGTTGACCGGGTCCTGGTTCTGCTCACGCTCGGCGCGGTATTGCTCGTAGATATTCTGATCGAGCGCCGGGATCAGCACGTTGTCGCGCAGCTCTTCGAGGATACTCTTGTAGACCCGTATCGCCTTGATGGCGGTCATCAAGGGAGGCGGCAGAAGCTTCTCGGCGGCGGTATCGGCCGCGCTCCAGAACACGGTCGCGGCGATGTCGGCATTTTTCGCATCGAGGAACTGCTGCGCGATCTGCAATGCCTGCACCGCATCGGTCAGGCGGCCGAGCGCTGCGGCATTGTCCTTCAGCGCCAGGCTGACCGCGTCATTGGTGAGCCCGGTATAGTTCGCGACCTGGTCGATGACTTCGCCGGGCTCGGGGCGCTCGGGCGGCGCCGCGAGCGCTGAAGCCAACGACAGACCAAGGCAGAACAGGGCAATAGCGAAGCGCGGCATGGCGGGACCGTTTGATTGCAACGCAATCACCCTGCACCAGGGCGAGCGGCCGAACATTGAGCCTGATCAAGCCGTGGACGCGAACCGATCAGCGGATGCGAGATTAAAGGCTCCTCGCGTCTTTGACTTTCCCTTCGGCCTGAATGCGCGCCAGGATGATCCGCGCAAAGTGCATGCCGATCTCCAGCGTGGAGTGCTCGCCTCCCGATTCGCTGAAGCTGAGGATGACAAGATAGGGACCGGCCGCGAACTTGAGCTGGCCCGCGCGCGCAAAGTCGAGGTATTGCCACGCCGCGTGTTGGCCGATGCGCTGCATCGTGCCATTCTTGACGTAATACTCAATGGTGGCGGCGGCTGAAGCGACAGGCTCGCTTTCTGCATCCACCATGATGAAAATCGTGAATTGAAGCGCCGGCATTGGGACTCGGCAGTTGTTGGGTGCCTGGCACCACTGTCCGTTCGGAAGAAACTGAAATCCGCTGGCGCGACTGATCGTGAACTGTTGTTTCCAACCGCGGAAGACACCTGACCTACCCTCATCGAAGGGCGGCTGGTTCTGGAATCCTTGCTTGACCCACCACCAGCCGGCAGGGAGATCGCGCGCAGGATCGGGGAACAGCCCGGCGTGAATGACGCCCGGCGCCTTGAGCTGATTGATGATGTCCTGGACGCTACCCCAGATCGCGGCGAGGATCGCTTCTTTCTGCGGTTTCACCTTCTCCTGCTGATAGGTCGCTTCGAGCCGGTTGGCCCAGAAACGATCGATCTGGGTCTCGGCATGGCGGCGCATCCGCTCGCCCATCACGTCCACGTTCCAGCCTTTCGCCTTGATCAGTTCCTCGACCATGGCGACCTTCATGGGGTAATACCCTTTGAAGGCGGCATCCACGTCTTCAAGGCACGACGAGCGGATCGGCGTCAGGCGTTGCCTGCATGCGCTCGGCGCGATACGCGTCGTAAAGCCATCCTTCCAGCGCCGGAATGAACTTCATATCCCGCAACGCTTCCAGGATGCTCTTGTAGGCGCGCACCGCCTTGATGGCGGTCATCAGCGGCGGCGGCAGCAGGGCTTCAGCGGCGGTATCGGTCGCGCTCGAGAGCACCGTCGTTGGCGATGTCGGCATTTTTCGCATCGAGGAACTGCTGCGCGATCTGCAATGCCTGTACCGCATCGGTCAGGCGGCCGAGCGCCGCCGCGTTATCCTTCAGCGCAAGACTCACCGTGTCATTCGTGAGCCCGGTGTACTTTGCGACCTGATCGATCACTTCGCCGGGTCGGGGCGCTGCGCCAGCGCTGAAGTCAACGACAGAGCAAGGCAGAGCAGGGCAACAACAAAGCGCGGCATGGCGACTATCCATTGAGCAACCAGAATGAGCCCTAACGGATTTCCGATCATTGAGCTTGATCAAGTCGTCGCGGGCTGCGCCGCTGGCGCCAAATGTTCCGCGCGGCCTCCAGCCGGCGCCCCGGCCTGACGTGCGAGCCCTTGACATAGCGCAAAACACATTTGGTCCAACGCGGGTAAGTCTTTATTCAAATGCCGGCCGGGCGCGATGGAAAACCGTAATGCAATTGAGGCGTAGCGTTGTTGGGATGCTGATAGCCGGCGTCTTGACGCTCGCGTCCGCTTCGCTCGCGCAAGCGCAACAGGCGGCGGAGAACGATACG
Source organism: uncultured Pseudomonadota bacterium (assembly GCA_963727225.1). Lineage (GTDB taxonomy): Bacteria > Pseudomonadota > Alphaproteobacteria > Rhizobiales > Xanthobacteraceae > Bradyrhizobium. Next base: position 301,796 of record CAVSFN010000022.1, read on the forward strand.
TCGGCCATCGAGACGCTCGGCGGCTTTGTTGCGACCGGCGTCAGTGCGGTGACCACATTCGCCGAGAAGGGCGGGGTCGCCGCCGATGTCACCCGCAACGACTTCCGCGGCAGCGGCGGCACCCGCAATCGCCTCAAGAACCTTTGGAACGCCCGCATCGAGGGCTGGCACGGCCTGTCCGGACGCATCGGCAAGACCTTGCCCTATAGGCTCGCGCCGCAACTGTTTCAGGCCTCTGACGTCCTGAGCTCCGTGGTCGATCCGCTGCTGGTGGGCGATGGCCGCGGCGCGGTGAGCGGCGCGGTCGATCTTGCCGCCACCACGGCGGTGGCGAGCGCCGGTGCCAGCGGCGGGGAAGTGATCGGCGGCGTGCTCGGCGGCGCAGCCGGCTCCTATGTGCCGGTGGTCGGCAATGTGATCGGGCGGATGGTGGGCGGTGCGATCGGCAACTTCGCGGGCGGTTACCTCGCGCCCGCGGCCTACAACTTCTACCTCAAGAGCTCGGTGACGCAGGCGGTGGAGGCCGGCATCGCCTTCATCGTCGATCCCGATCCGCTGATGGATATGATCCAGGCGCGCCAGCAGGCGCTGTATCAGCAGTTGCCGCCTGAGGTCGCCGAGATGATCGCGACCAGCCAGAGCTTCGGCGGCGGCGAGGCGCAAATCCTCGACTGGCAGCATCTCGTCACTGCCAACCCGCCGGCCGCCATAACGCCGCCGCAGCAGCAGGCAGGGTTGCCACCGGCCACGGCACTGCCGCCGATGACGCACTTCCAGATCGAAGTGCAAGACCGCGGTATCGTGATCGACGATTGCCGTGTCGACGGCACCGACGTGCGCTGCGCCACTCGCATGGAACGTCCCCCGAGCTGGATGAGGTCCTATAGCGGCAGCACCATCGGGCGACTGGTGGGAGCGACGCTGACGGGCACATTGACGGCGCACATCGTCACGAATAGCACCGCCGACACCGCATGCATTTGGACCGAGGACTACAAAGGTCCGATCACTTATGTCTTCAGTCCCGATGGAACAGGCAAGGTGCGCGCCGGGCCGCACCAGCGGCAATCGAGGGGCAGCGGGAGTTGCCCCGGCGGGAATTCCGGCTCCACCGCGTCGGGGGAAGGAACCTTCCAGTGGCGGGTGCTCGAATGAAGGGCGCCTCCACTCTCATCACAGTTGCGCTCATGCTGCTGGTCGCGGCTTCCGCCGCATCGGCGCAGGAGCAGTCGGTGCGCGCGCCGGGCGACGATACGTCGGCCATCGAGACGCTCGGCGGCTTTGTTGCGACCGGCGTCAGTGCGGTGACCACATTCGCCGAGAAGGGCGGGGTCGCCGCCGATGTCACCCGCAACGACTTCCGCGGCAGCGGCGGCACCCGCAACCGTCTCAAGAACCTTTGGAACGCCCGCATCGAGGGCTGGCACGGCCTGTCCGAACGGATCGGCAAGACCTTGCCCTACAGGCTCGCGCCGCAACTGTTTCAGGCCTCTGACGTCCTGAGCTCCGTGGTCGATCCGCTGCTGGTGGGCGACGGCCGCGGCGCGGTGAGCGGCGCGGTCGATCTTGCCGCCACCACGGCGGTGGCGAGCGCCGGTGCCAGCGGCGGGGAAGTGATCGGCGGCGTGCTCGGCGGCGCAGCCGGCTCCTATGTGCCGGTGGTCGGCAATGTGATCGGGCGGATGGTGGGCGGTGCGATCGGCAACTTCGCGGGCGGTTACCTCGCGCCAGCGGCCTACAACTTCTACCTCAAGAGCTCGGTGACGCAGGCGGTGGAGGCCGGCATCGCCTTCATCGTCGATCCCGATCCGCTGATGGATATGATCCAGGCGCGCCAGCAGGCGCTGTATCAGCAGTTGCCGCCTGAGGTCGCCGAGATGATCGCGACCAGCCAGAGCTTCGGCGGCGGCGAAGCGCAAATCCTCGACTGGCAGCACCTCGTCACCACTGCCCCGCCGACAGTCGCGCCGCCCGCAACCGTGGCGCCGCGGCGATGGCGTCGCAACTGCGTCATACATTCTGCGCCAAAGTGCTGGAGGTCGATCAGACGATCGATTGCGGAATAGCGGACGGCAAGGTGACCTGCGCCGGATCGAGAGTTCCCCCGGGCGGCCCGCAAGCGCACATGGCAACCTCGCTGCGGGCGTGGTAACGGCAATACGCTCGAAGTCGATGACTCCTACTCGGATCTACTCGGCAGGCCTCCACCGGCTGCAGTCATGGAGGCGATATATCGTGGTCGCTTGAAACCGATCAGTGTCTTGAAAAAGGCGGACGAGCGCTAACAAGCGGGTCCATACCGCGGACGCGGCGGGCAAGCTGCACGGGCCACCGTGCACTGCACCGGGCAAGAGCTCGAGTTTGTGATGCGCAGTCGGAACAACGGCATTGGCTCGTGGCGATAACGTCGAGAGGAATGGTACCATGAAATTTCCTACCCTTGTCCGGGCGCTGCTTGTCGGTGCGGCTGTCTGCGCGCTAACACCGCCCGCGGCGCTCGCCGATCCGCTCAAGCCCACGGTGATGGAGGTCAAGAGCTTTGCGGACGCGTTGCGATTCCGCAGCGGCATGACGGCCGAGCCGGACAAGACGGTCGCAGCGCTTGCGGCAGGCCCTGCTGTCGGACAATTGACCGCCATCACCAAGCAGATGACGGACGCGGGCAGCGGCGCGAACGGGTGGCGGCTCCTGCTCGGGACTTCGGTGTTCACAGGGGCCGGCCTCGATCAGCCACGCATGCTGGTCGTGTTCTACAACCCGTTCGTCGACATCGCGGTGTTCACGGTCTGGGAAAGCCGCAGCGAGGGCCGGCGCATCGTCGACGTCGACTGGGCGCCGGGCGATCTGGTGCGGAGGGCGAACGCGGAGATCAGTCCGCAACCGCTATGGCTGCGCGGCCAGGGCTATCGGCCCAACATGCTCGCGCAATCGGTCGTGGCCACCATCCGCGCCATCGAAACGCGGTTCGGCGACGCGACGCGGATCGCCGAATGGCGCGATACGCTCGGCATCAAGGACGCGCAGACCTACAACACGCTGGTCGCGCCAATGCTGGCGCTGACGCTTTATGAAACCCAGTTACGGCTCGCGGCGCTCGCGGTGCCGGCGGCGGGAGAGGACGCCCGCCTCGCGCCGCTGCGCACGGCCACCGCCACCCTGATCAAGACCGCCCAAAGCGAAGGCTTCGGAAAATTGCTCGGCGAAGCGAAGGACACCACCGCGCCCATGCGGGACGCGCTGAGCAAGATCAATCCAAAGACCATGGTCGGGCTTGCTCCCGTCGCTTACATCGTCGGCGAGGGCCATGCGACCGTGTTCTTTGCTTCGACGATGACCGCGGACTACGCGTTGTCCGCGCGCTTCGCGTTCGAACCCGCCTCGGGCTATGCGCTGCGACAGCTTGAGTTCATTCCTTACGCGGCGACCTATCAGGCTGCATTGAGCCGGGCGCCCGCGCGGCCATGATCGAATTGGAGCGGAGCGATCCGGCAAGGCCGCAACGGCCCGCGGCGCTTGGCTTTGGCCTCGGCTTGAATGCGGTCAACCGTGAGGCGGTCGAGCGCGGCCGCGTTGTCCTTCAGCGCGAGGCTGACGACATCATTGGTGAGAGCCGGTGTACGCGCGACCTGATCGATCACCTCGCCGGGCTCGGGGCGCTCGACCGGCGCGGCCAGGGCGGAGGTCAACGACAGGACAAGGCAAAGCAAAGCAACAGTGAAGCGCGGCATGGGGACCATCCGTTCGAATAGTCGCCAGAATGAGCCTTAACGGAATGCCGTTCATTGAGCTTGATCAAGTCGTTGAGATCGCGGAACGATGTCGCGAATTCGATGCCGGTATTCAGCACGAGTGTCCCTTTGCGTCAGGCGATACTTAAAGAACGGGCTGACCAACAAAACGTAGTAGCAGTTGCCGTCGCACAGGAAGAGAACATTGCCGAGCGTCGCCTCGCCGGCGACGTGCGCTCGCTGATCAGCGTCGGCAGGTCCTTGGAGCCTTTGGAGGACAACGTGATGCGCCACCCTCCGCCACTGATCTTTTCCGGATCGGCCGCACTGCCCTGCGTTTGCGGTTTCGGGCGCGGCGCGCTTGACGCACGCGGCGCCGCGGGGGCGGATTCGTTTGCCTACTCGGCAGCCTTCTCGGGAATTGTCGGGTCGACGCGGAAGCTCTTCGTCATCCGGTCCATGATGGGCGCAAAATTGGCCACGGCGCCCGCCGGAAATGCGATCTCGAGGCGATGCACCATCGAGCCGCCCTCGCTCAGCACCACGCGGTGCACGATGACCTCGTCATCCTTGACGCCCAGGACCTGATACCAGTCCCCGCCGTTCTGCTTCGTCGCGTCCTTGTCGCCGAGGTCGGTCACATCCTCGTCCTCGATCTCCTGCAGCGTCTGATCGAGCGCGTTGGCATGGGTGTAGACGTGAAACCGCGCCTTGAGGTTTGGCGCCTCGAAGTTGCGGCCTGCATTGTCTGGCGGCGGCGGTTCGATGGCGAACACATCGGCTGGATAATCGATCATCACGCCATAGCGGGTGTTCGTGTAGGTCTCCCACCGGCTTGCCGTCATCGCAGCGGCCGCCGCAGCCGGGATGAATGCTGCCAAAAGGAGCAGGCTCACCGCCATGCCCGCGAACGAAATCGAAAGGTATTGGCCGCGCGTGGTCATCAGAGGCCGCCCACCGACCGAACGATTAAACAGCATTTGGTTATACTTCGCATTGGTTCTTGTTCATCAATTCGATAGTGCATTATTCATCAGTGGAGGCGCCACCGCTTTGATGTGCATCAACGCAGCGGGGCCCGGGACTGGCGCAATGGACACCATCGAGCGCAGGAGCACATGCCGGACAAGCTGAGCGAGCGCGATCTCATCGCCGAATTGCAGAAACAGCCTCAACATGCCCGCGGATGCTCAACACGGATTGAGCGGCGAAGCGGAAAAAGTTGGAGCAAAGTGGTAGCTCGGCGGCCTCGAGGTCACCTACCGCATGTCATGCAATTTGACAGAATCTGATCGCACCGTGCATTTCCGCGAAGACGTCGTCGAACGCAGTTGGGCATCCCGCCGCCGACACTGACGTCGACACAGCTTCAATGGGCGGCTGCAAGCGTTCGGGCAGCGGGTCAGCGACGAGCGGTCAAACGGCAGTTCATGCCGGAACACTGCTTCGCCGCAGAAATATTGGAAATACGGGTTTTCTACCCGCACATGATCGGTGAGTCGGGACTTGTGGCCGTGCGCCGGTTGCGATACAGGCGCCGATCTCAGCATGCACAGCTCAGAGGAGATCGCGGCCGTGGCGGTCGCCCTAAACTGCCGGCCCCGAAAGACGCTTGATTGGAAAACGCCTGCAGAAGCGCTTGATCCGAAATGCTGTGGAAACGCCGCTGGATCAAGGTTTGCAGCTGGAGCGCAACCCGTTGATGGACTTATGCGGCGGGGACGAGGCGATTGCACGGATGGGCAGTTACGAGAGTAGACGTATTACCGATCCCGCTCAGGGATTAGGACTTTAAACGCGAGGCAGTTTGGTCGCGCCACGGTGCGATCCCTCGGGGACGCATTTTTAGTTGGGCAGCTTTTCGCAGAGGTCTGCTGGACCTGCTAATCAAAATATAGAATTATTCGATGCAAGCCCGCCCACCCCACATCCAACTCACCAGGCAAAACATGTCAGATTTGGCCACCGACAGCATCGCCCCTGCACGACCGTTGTTGTTCCAGCCGTTCAAGGTCCGCGGCCTCAGCTTAAAGAACCGCCTGGTCGTGCCGCCGATGGTTCACTACCGCGCCGCGCCCGGAAGCACCTGCGGCATGTTTCACAACGTGCATCTCGGCCGCTATGCGTTCGGAGGCTTCGGGCTTGTCTTTGTCGAGGCCACCGCAGTCGAAGAGGTCGGCCTGATCAACGAGCATGATCTCGGCATCTGGAACGACGCACAGGTAGAGAGCTTCAAGCCCCTGATCGCCTTCATGAAGGGCGAGAATACGGCGATCGGCATTCAGCTCGCGCATGGCGGGCGCAAGGCTTCCTCGCAGCGCGCGATGGACGGCATGGGCCCGCTCACCCCGCAACAGATCAAGGCGGGCGCCAAGCTGTGGCAGCCGGTCGGCCCGACCAGCGAGCCGGTCGCGCCGGGATGGCTTACCCCGCACCAGCTCACATCAGATGAATGCAAGGCGATGGTGCGCACTTGGGCAGCCGCGGCCAGAAATGCCGTCAAGGCCGGTTTCGACGTGATCGAGATTCACACGGCCCATGGCTACCTGCTGGCGTCGTTTCTTTCCCCGGTTTCGAACACGCGCAACGATGAATATGGCGGCGACCGTGCGGGGCGAATGCGCCTGCCGCTCGAGATTGTCGAGGCGGTACGGCGCGAAATGCCGCCAACGATGCCGTTGTTCGTCCGCGTCTCCGCTGTTGACGGGGCAGAGAACGGCTGGAATCTGGATGATACCGTTGTCTTCGCGCGGGAATTGAAGGCCCGCGGCGTCGACGTGATCGACTGCTCCTCCGGCGGCATCTCGGGTTCGGCGACCGCGGCGCAAGTCCCGCGCGGCCTCGGTTTCCAGGTGCCTTACGCCGAACGGGTCCGCAAGGAAGCGGGCATTGCGTCGATGGCGGTCGGCATCATTCTGGAATCGCAGCAGGCGGAAGCCATCCTGGAGAATGGGCAGGCCGACCTCATCGCTGTCGGCCGGCAATCACAGTTCAATCCCAATATTGCACTCCACTGGGCCCACGATCTCGGCATCAACCGGAAGTTCGAGGACTGGACTCCCGAATATGGATGGTGGCTCGAGAAGCGAATTCGAACCATGGAAGGATTCGCCACGCCGACCGGCGTCGTCAAGCGATCGACCTGAGGTGTCGACTTCGAAGCCATGAAGCCTTCGCGGAGTTGAGGGCTTCCAAAAGCGGAAAAGAACAGGTTTACCAGCTGGAAAGTGGGTCCCCGTATGGCGATCGCCAAGCGCGTGGGCGCGGCGCGTAACTGAATTCGGCCACCGGATCGCGTCGCCGGATCTTGATGCCGCCTTGCGGCTCCCCGCTCAGGAGCACCACGAAATCCGTGCCTTTGCCGGTCTCGGAGCTCAAGGCCTCATCGGTGACGATCAGGGAAGTCCGCGGCGCTATCCCGATACGATCCAATGCGTCCTGTGGAATAACAATCCGGTCGAGCGCGCTCTTGGCGCCGGCTGGCTCCGTCGCCAGTACCGGTTCGGCGTCGCCGCCATGGGACGCGCGCGCCGGGCCTTGCAATTCGGGCACGCCGCCATGCGAATGCGTACCTTCCAGGGAGACGACGCTCCATCGCAGCTTGGTGTCGCCGCCAGTCTGCTCCATGGCGGTAAAGATATGCGTGCCGATCGGGCGATCGGGATCCAGAATCGTCACTGGAACATCCAGCACCGGCTCGAAGCCTTGCCGGACATAGAGCCGCTGGGTCTTGCGGCTGATCAGCACCGATGCCGGCTCGAGCTCGCCCATCACCTGACGCGCCGCCTCAGCCGCCGCGACCCTCGCCGTCTCCGCGGCTGTGATGGCTTCACGCGCAGCTTTGACGGCGTCGAGCTTCGGCTGCTGCTCCGCCTTTGCGGCGTCCAGTTGCGCCTGCAATTTGGCAATATCGGCGACGGCCTGCGCCTTGTCGTTTTCAGCCTTTTCCTTGGCTTCGCCCGGAATGGCGGAGCCAAGCGCCGTCTCGGCGGTCGCCAATGCCGCCTCGGCTCTTCGCTTGAGGTTTTCCGCCACCCGCACCGGCATCATGGACTGGGTCGACTCCCGGTAGGCCGCCCCGGCGGCGCGTCTGGCTTCCTCGACCTTTTTGGCCGCCTCATTCGCGTCCGCAACACGCGCGGCGGCCAGGGCGCCGGCATCCGGCTTGGCCTGAAACAGAACCGGATGGTCGATCTCGACGGGCGCCACATCGGTTGGCGCCACGATCACCCGCAAGCCCATTTGGGTCATGTCGAACAGCTGTTCCGCGAAGTCGAAGGGCATCCGAACGCAGCCATGAGACGCCGGATATCCCGGCAGATTGCCGCCGTGGAGCGCAATGCCCGACCAGGTGAGGCGTTGCATATGGGGCATGGAGGCATCGTCGTACAGGTTCGAGTGGTGATCCGCATCCTTTTCGATAACGCTGAAGATCCCGGCGGGCGTCTCGCGTCCACTCTGGCCGCTCGACACCGGCGCCCGGAGGATCCAGCCCTTCGCATCGTAGACCGTGATCCGCTGGTTCTGGAGCGAAACAATCGCCATGATCGGCTGGCCCGCGGGGCGCGACTCGATGGACTCGATCGCGCGTTCGCCGCGGCGCCCCGCGGCACCCGCATGACTTCCGGCCGCGGTGAGCGCGACCAGAACCGCAATGGCAAAATGGACCGACCGGAGCCTCGCCCGTTGGCGTTTCGAATTCACAGAACGAGACCTCATTGATCGCGGCTATGCCGCCTTGCACTTTAGAAGACTCAAGGCCGTCCGGTCTAGTCTGCCAAAACGGAACTTCGGGAATGCTCATGTCGGCCGGAGCCAACATCAATGCCGGTTGTCCGGTTTTGCCGGTTGAAGGCGTCGGTTTGGATTTGATTCAAGCGCCTAAACCATAACCTCGAATCATGCGGTACGAACTCACGGACCTGAATGGGCTGCCTGAACGGCCAGAGCCGAAAGCCGCTGAATGACTTTCTCGGGATCGAAATCCGCCTGCCGCTCCGCCCAGGCGGATTGATATAAATCAATTAGACTGCCAGCCTGCCGGATGATCATTGTTATTGGCCAAACGATAAAAATCGCCGGTTGGAGAGCAAAACTTCGTCAAGATGAACTAACTGACATTCTGGCATTCCGTCTAATTTATCCGGACAGCAAAAATACTGGACGTCCGACAGATATCCAATGCTCAATGCACTTATGTCCGATATTCACGGCAACAGGCAGGCATTTGAAGCCTGCATTCAGCACGCCGAGGCGCGCAACGTTGGACGCTATATATTCCTCGGTGACTACGTCGGTTACGGCGCGGACCCCGAATGGGTCGTGAGGAAAGTCAGATCCTACGTCGACGAGGGCGCCCTCGCTGTTCTCGGCAACCATGACCGCGCTATTTCGGATCCTTCGATTTCAATGAACGGAAATGCGGAACTGGCGATCGAATGGACCAGAACCGAACTCAGCAGTGAATCATCCAGATTTCTCGACCTGCTGCCATTGACGGAGGAGGAAGCCGGGCGACTTTACGTGCACGCCGACGCCTCTGCCCCTTCGCGGTTTCGCTACGTGCTCGACGCGGAGACGGCCCGCCAGAGTCTGCATTCGACCCATGCGCAGATCACTTTCTGCGGTCACGTTCACGCGCCCGCGATCTATTCGTTGGCAACCACCGGGAAACTCACTTCATTCCAGCCCGTACCGGGCGTGGCAATCCCGCTTCTAAAGCAACGCCAATGGCTGGTCGTTGTCGGATCCGTCGGACAGCCGCGCGATGGCCATTCGGCCGCATCTTATTGCACCTTTGACGATCAAACATTGGAAATTACCTTTCACCGCGTTCCCTATGACGTCGAAACCGCCGCAGCACGAATTCGAGCTGCCGGACTTCCGCACCATCTCGCCGATCGCTTGTTTCGGGGGCGATGAGAATGGCCAAGCCACGACTTACCTCGGGGTCGATCATCGACGGATTTGTCATCGGTGAAGCGATCCATACCGGGGGCATGGCAATGCTCTGGAAAGTGACCCATCCCGACATCAACGTTCCCCTGGTCATGAAGGTGCCGCTGCTTTTTGAAGGCGAGGATCCAAGTGCGATCGTCGGCTTCGAAATGGAGCAAATGATCCTGCCGCGCCTGTCGGGCCCCCATGTACCGAAATTCTTTGCTGAAGGCGATTTCAGCGTTCAGCCCTACATTGTCATGGAATATGTCACCGGCCAGACCTTGAAGCCGCTGCTGGCGCAACTTCCGCGAAGTTATCCCGAAACCATCGACATCGCCGCGCGCGTCGCGACCGCCATAGACGATATTCATCGTCAAAACGTCATTCATCTCGACATCAAGCCGTCAAACATTCTGGTGCGACCGGAAGGAGAAATTGTACTTATCGATTTTGGTCTTGCTCACCACAACCAGCTGCCCGACCTCATGGAAGAGGAATTTCGTCTCCCCTACGGAACCGCGCCATATATGGCGCCTGAGCAGGTTCTTGGCATACGGCGAGACCCGCGAAGCGACATCTTCGCGCTCGGCGTCTTGATCTATTTTCTCTCAACCGGCAGCCGTCCCTTTGGCGAATCCGAGTCGCTTGCCGGCCTTAAACGACGTTTGTGGAAGGATCCCATGCCGCCTCGGGCCATCAGGCCCGACTATCCACCTGAATTGCAGGAAATCGTCCTGCATTGTTTGGAAGTGAATCCGGCGGCACGCTATCCGACCGCGGCACAGGTTGGCTTCGATTTGCAAAATCCAGCCTTGGTAAAATTGACCGAACGTGCGGGAAGGTCCAGGCCCAGCTCGTTCTGGAGCTCACTCAAACGGAAATTCGATCAGAACAATATCGATTTGCTGCGTCGAAATGCCATGACTGCGCAGATTGCTACAGCTCCGATCATCATGGTGGCGATTGATCTGGCCGAAGGAACCGACACGTTGTCTGAAGCCCTGCGGTCGCAGGTTAACCGGTTTCTAGAGACCGCTCCGGGCGCAAGAATTGCTTGCGTCCACGTGCTTAAGCAAAATCGGCTGACCATAGATCGCACGCTCGACGAAAGCGGCCACAACAAACATGTCAGCCGGCTGGCAAGCCTGAAGGATTGGGCCGAACCGTTGCGACAGCACGATCGTCAAATAACCTATCACGTGCTCGAAGCCGTGGACGCGGCGGATGCAATTCTGGATTTTGCCGACGTCAGTCACGTCGACCACATCATTATGGGAGCGCGGGCCAACTCCAGGCCGCGTAGATTCCTGGGTAGCGTATCAGCCATCGTTGCTTCTCGCGCGCCTTGCACCGTGACCGTGGTACGCCCACGAGCATCGGTGTCTTTGCGAGTAACGAATACGGATTCGAGCGAGATACGCGGTGTCGACTAGATTAGCTCCTGGCAGCAGCGGGCGCGGCGCGCCCGATAAAGCCCGCGCCTACTTCATACTGGCCGCGATCGCCCGCATCCGCTCGGCGGTCGGATCGTCGGCCGGAAAGAACGTCTCCAGCGCCAGTTCCGACAGCGTGATGTCGACCGGCGTGCCGAAAATCATCGTGGTGGAAAAGAAACTCAGCACCTCGCCATTGAGCCGCATCTTGAAGGGGATCGCGACGTTGTCCGGCGACAGCGGCGCCGAACGCGCCGGGATCGGATAGGCCTTGAGCTCGTGATAGAGTTTTATCAATTCGGGATCGGCGGTCGCTTCGCACTGCCGGTGCAGCCGCTCCAGGAGATGGCTGCACCATTCAGCGAGGTTGACGGTGCGCGCCGCCAGCGCCTCGGGGTGAAAGGCCAGACGCAGGATGTTGAAGGGTTGGCCGAGCAGGCGCGCCGGGACGCCTTCCAATAACGGCATCACCATGCGGTTGGCCGAGACCAGATTCCAGTGCCGGTCATAGGCCAGCGCCGGATTCGGCTCATGCGCTTTCAGCACCAGATCGATCGCGGCCCGCGCCGATTTCAGCGCGGGATCGTCAAGCGAGCGCTGCGGAAAGGCCGGCGCAAACCCGGCCGCGACCAGCAGCACGTTGCGCTCGCGCAGCGGCACATCGAGCCGCTCGGCCAGCTTCAGCACCATGTCGCGCGACGGCGAGGCGCGGCCGGTTTCCACAAAGCTGAGATGACGCGCGGAGATTTCGGCGTCGCCGGCGAGATCAAGCTGGCTGAGATGGCGGCGCTGCCGCCATTCGCGCAAGTGATCGCCGACATGGACGGGCTGGGTTCGTTCGGCGCGCGCCGTGGCGGTGGATGTGTTCATGGTGGAAAACCTACCATGCAATTTCATCCATTCCATTACCTCTGAGGTAATGAAATCGCTCAACGGCCGGCTGCAGGGCCGGCAAGAGTTAAAAAAAGGCCCCTGCATGTCGCAGGGGCCGTTTGATCGCCGCCATTCTTGAGCGCGATTAACAAGGAGCGCCGTCAGGACATTGCCCTCCGGCGATGTTCCTAGTTTCCATTATACATCCGCCCCGTGTTGGTCGTAACACCCAAGCGGTCGATTCCATGACCGTTCAAGCGATTCGACGTCCAGGCATCAGATGTCCAGTAGCGATGTTGTGAAGGCATGCTGTTCATCGCTGAACGAAACGCGGGGCTTGCGGCTCTATGGTAGGAATGACCGCCACTCTGCGCCATTGCGAACGGGCTGGACAGTACGAGGACCGCAGCCAGCGTGATAATTGAAAGTTTCATAGTCATTTCTCCTTATTCTTGTTGCTGAACGATTCAAATTTCTCGTTGCTGAACAATTCAAATCACACATAAGGATTGCGTTCCGCGGCTGGCATTCAACCGGTCGTGAGAAATGATAAAATGTTTTTTAGTATTGGCCGCCACCCCAACTAAGGAAATTTTTTTCGACGACGATTTTATCAATAAACCCAACAGCAGACAGCGTTCTCATCGGTGACGTCTCGTTCACGTTACCTCCGACGTAATCGAATTGCGTATCGGAACGGATCATCTTCGAAGGCACAGGAGATGACCATGAGCACGCCTACCCGACCCAACTCGATCGCCGCCAGCATGATTCCGTGGACGCTCAATCTGGCAACCCGGCTGCTGGCGCGCATTCTCAACATGCCGGAGCCGCTGGTGCACAACACCGGCGTCTTCGTGTTCGTGCATGTGCAGGCGGTCGAGACCAGCGTCGGCAACCGCCTGCTGCGTCAGCTCCGGTCCTGGCGCCGATCGGCGTCCCGATCCATCGCCCGTCCACCCTCATCTCAAGGAGACCTGTCATGATCCAGCCATCTCAGTTTCTGCGCCGCGCCATCCAGGCTGACGCCATCTTCAGCGGCGTCTCGGCCGTGCTGCTCACCTTCGGCGCCGCCGAACTCGCGCCATGGCTCGCCCTTCCCGAAGCGCTGCTGCGCGAGACCGGCCTGTTTGTGATCGCCTACACGGCGCTGGTCGGTTGGCTCGGCACGCGACAAGCCATGCCGAAGCCGCTGGTGCTGATCGTGATCGCAGGCAACGCCGCGTGGGCCATCGCCAGCATCGCGCTGTTGTTCTCGAGCGCCGTGACGCCGAACGTCTTGGGCGAAGTCTTTGTCGCGATGCAGGCCATCGCCGTCGGCGCCCTCGGCGAATTGCAATATATCGGGTTTCGGCGGAGCGGCGGCGCAGTGGCGGCTTGAGCGCACGCCGATCGTCTCGACAAAAGGTTGCCGCGAAAGCCCAAGGCTTCGAAAGCCCAAGGTTACGAGAGCCGAGGATTCGCGGCAACGACTTCGCGGCGGCCGATCTTGTTCAACTCAAGGCCAGCGCCAAGATCATTCCCGCCAGCGTCAAAACAAGCCCGGCGGCCAGCATCGGCACCAGGCTGCTGCCGGAATAAGGATTAGCTGACCTCTTGTCAGTCACGACGTTGGTTCGGTGGTGCATGGGACGGCTCCTCTTCCGTGACGCCAAAACCTTTCGCCGACGCCGGGCATGACGCCGTTCGCATTTGCGACCCCGAGTTCCAGGCTCGCCGCGATCCGCCGCGCGCGTTCGACGAAATACGCAGCAGCCTGCGGTGGACAAAGCTCGCCCGCGGCGGCCTCGAATAGCTCAAGCCAGCGATCAAAATGGCAGGCATCGACCGGCAGCGGCATGTGCTTGACCATTGGCGTGCCATGATACCGGCCCGACATCAGGGTCACCGATGACCAGAACGCGCACATTTGCTGAAGATGCGGCTCCCAATTTTGGATCCGGGCGTCAAAGATCGGCGCCAGCGCCGGGTCGCTGCGGACTTTGGCATAGAAGCCGCGCACCAGACGCTCGATCATGGCCTCGGTGATGCCGGTCGCTGCGGCGATCTCGGCCGTGATCTTTTCGCGCCGTTCTGCCGCTGTCATAGCAGGCCTCCAATAAATAGGTATTTCAAATACCTATTTAGGTCTATAATGGACAATCGTAAAGTTCTATTTTCGAGAGGGCTCCTATGCGCCTGACGTCGTTCACGGATTTTGCGATGCGGGCTTTGATGCGGCTTGCCGGCGAGCCGACGCGCTCATTCGCGACCAGCGAAATCGCGGCCGAGTTCGGCATCTCCCGCAATCATCTGGCCAAGGTGGTGCGGGATCTCGCCGATGGCGGCTTTATCTCGACCCAGCGCGGCGTGGGCGGCGGCTTCACGCTGGCCCGGCCGCCGCAATCGATCACGCTCGGCGAGATCGTGCGCACGCTGGAGGGAGGACATCCGCTGGTCGAATGTTTTCGCGACGACGGCGGAAGCTGCGTATTGACGCCGCGCTGCCGCCTAAAGGCAAAGCTGGCCAGCGCGCGCGAGGCCTTCATGCGCGAACTCGACGCCACCACGCTGGCGGAATGCGCCTATCCGCCGCGAGCGAAAAAGGGCTCCGGGCCGGCCGCCTCGGCTTGAAACGCAGGTGCCGGCGTCCTCCGGCTGGCAACAATTGAGCTTTTCAGCGTGCCATTTGAACGGTGCTTACCATTCAGATTCTTCTGAAATTTTTGCTGTTGAGATTCTTGGCGTTAAGATTCTTGGCGTTGAGATGCGCGTCGTTGACAGCGCCGTTCAACCTGACGCCGTTCGAATGGCCGTTCTGGTTTGCCTGCAGCTTTCTTTCCTGCAACTTTTGCTGCCGCTTTTCCCTGGCCTTGGCTGCCAATTTCTCGGCCTTTTTCAAGGCCTTCCTCTCTTCCCTGGCCTTCAGGCGCAGCCGTTCCGCCCTCGCCTCGGCGCGCTTCTTCTTGCGTTTCTTCTCGCAGGCGTCGCATTTGCAGCCGATCGGCTTCAGATACGCCTTGAAGTAGTCGGTGCCGTAATCGTAGTTGATCTCTTCGCCCGGCTCGATCTTCTTGATCGCGCGGATCACGACCTTGCGCTTGCGGGGGTTGACGTCGGATTCGGCGTTCGGTTTGCAGGCATGATTGATATAGCGCGCGATGTTCTTGCGCACCGAGCCATCGATGGTCCAGCGGCCGTTGAGTTCGAACAGGTATTTGTTCTCGACCGCGTCGTCCTTCTTCTTCCGGCAATCCAGTAGCGGCCCAAAATAGCGGACTATTTTGGCGCCCTTCTTGATCGGTTTGGTGGCGAAGAGGCCAAGCCCGGTGCGGGAACGGCCGACACGATAGGGTTTATTCGATGAAATGGCAGGCATGATCGATGAGAACTGACACCAGGGAAGGCGACGGATCGCGAAGCCGCAGTTCTAAAACGATTCCGGCGAAATGTCAGGTGTTTCGCGCATCGGCTGCGAACCTTCCCCAGATTGCGTCAATCGGACCGATATGAAGATTTCCTCTCACGCGCAGGCCGCTGCAACAACAGGCATCGACTACGGCTCTTGGGGCCGGGTAACGGTCGACGTGAGCATGGCTTCCAGCAGGGTTTCGACGTCGGTGCCTTTCGGGATCCGGCGAAGCACGTCGGAGAGCCGGCCGTCGAGCAGCAGCATGGTGAAGCCGTGGACCAGCGACCACGCCCGCACGATCGCGGCAGCCTGATCGAGCGACAGCGCCTGTTCGGAAATCTGCTCATGCCGGCTGGCGCCGATCGCACCGGCAAATCCTGCGAACGAGGCATTGGCGGCCTCATGCAGCGCCGGCCGCTTCATATCGAGACGGTCGGCACGGAACATCAGCCCGTACATGCCGGGGTGCGCCTGCGCAAAGGCGACATAGGCCTTGGCGCGGGCCATTGCCTTTTCCGTCAGCGAGGTGCCGGCCGCGGCGGCAGCCGTCATCGCGGCGCTGAATTGCCGGTAACCGACTGCGGCGAGTTCGCTGACGAGGCCGGTCAAATCGCCGAAATGATGGGTCGGTGCGGCGTGCGAGACGCCGGCCTCGCGCGCCACCGCGCGCAGCGTCAGTCCCGCCAGCCCGTCGCGCTCCAGCACCCGTTCGGCCGCCTCGAGCAACGCGCCGCGCAACGCGCCGTGATGGTACGGCGCGGCTTCCCCTGCCCCGGAAGGCCGCGATGCGCCTCGTTTCCGCGCTGTCCGCGCCGGCGCAACATTACTGTTCGCATCGGACCGGGTCCGGACTCGGGTGGTGGCGGGCTTTCTTGTCATTTCGGTCTTATAGGCCGGTATTTTTACACTGTAAAGATTTCGCTTGACGACCGCTGTGGCCGGCAGTATCGGTATCTTTACGATGTAAAGATAAATCCATGGAGCGACCGATGCAGCAGCCAATGACGACCCCTGCGGCCCGCACCAATCTGGCGCCGATTCCGATGGAATGCGACGCGCCGTTTCTGAAAGTGGTCGGCGAACTCCCGCGTGAACTCAACGGCACGCTCTATCGCAACGGCCCCAATCCGCAATTCGAGGCGCCCGGCGCGCACTGGTTTGTCGGCGACGGCATGCTGCACGCCTTCCATCTCGAAAACGGCCGCGCCAGCTACCGCAACCGCTGGGTCCGCACCCCGAAATGGCAGGCCGAGCACGACGCCGGCCGCGCGCTGTTCGGCGGATTCGGCCGAAAATTGCCCGATGCGCCCACCTCGATCACGCAGGATGGCGGCGTCGCCAACACCAACATCATTTTTCACGGCGGACGCTTGCTCGCGCTGGAAGAAGGCCACCTGCCGACCGAGATCGAGCCCGGCACGCTGAACCGGCGCGGCTATTGCGACTATGACGGCCGCATCGCGGGACCCTTCACCGCGCATCCGAAGATCGATCCGGTCAGCGGCGAGATGGTGTTCTTCGGCTACAATGCCGCAGGACCCCTGACGCCGGCGCTGTCCTTCGGATCCGTCAATGCATCCGGTGTGGTGACGCGGTTCGACCGCTTCGAGGCGCCCTATGCCAGCATGGTGCACGACTTCATCGTCACCGAACGTCATCTGTTGTTTCCGATCCTGCCCATTACCGGCAGCATGGAGCGCGCGATGCGCGGCCGGATGCCCTATGCCTGGGAGCCGGACAAGGGCGCCTATGTCGGCGTCATGAAGCGCAACGGCAACGCCAGCGACATCGTCTGGTTTCGCGCCGAGAGCTGTTACGTCTTCCACGTCATGAATGCGTGGGAAGAAGGCGACCGCATTGTCGCCGACGTCATGCAGTTCGAGGAAGCCCCCCTGTTCAACCATCCCGACGGCTCGCCGACCGACCCCAAGAAGTCGCGCGCCCGGCTGTGCCGCTGGACCTTCGATCTGGCTTCCAACACCGACCGCTTCACGCAAACCTATCTCGACGATATCACCGGCGAATTTCCGCGCATCGACGATCGCCGCGCCGGCCTTGCCAATCGCCACGGCTGGTATGCCTGCGCCAACCCCGGTCTGCCGATGTTCGGCGCGCTGTCGGGCGTGGTGCATGTCGATGGCAACGGATCGCGGCTTGGCCAATATCTCCTGCCCGCCGGCGACACCATCTCCGAACCGGTATTCGTCGCCCGCGGCGACGATGCCGCCGAGGGCGACGGCTGGCTGCTGGCCGCGGTCTGGCGCGCCGGCGAGAACCGTAGCGATCTGGCGGTGTTCAATGCCACCAATGTCGAAGCCGGCCCCGTGGCGCTGGTGCAACTGGGGCATCGGGTGCCCGACGGCTTCCACGGCAACTGGGTTGCGGCGGATTGAGACCCTACCCTGTCAATCCCGGATTCGCCTCTTGCCGGAATGGTCTGTCCCACAACGGTGACCCTGAAATGATTGCGCCTGTAGGCCCTCGCCATACGGCGATAAGGGGAATGGCGGCGAGCTCTGGCATATCCATAGGCATCGCGTTCAGTCCCGGCTGCCCGGCGTGCTTCGCGTGATACGGTAGACCGACGCGGGCGGGATGTTGAGAAGCACGCGCCCCATGCAATTGGCTTTCAGTCCGAGTTCATCCAGATGTCGCTTCGATATCGGGCACTGCATTCCATAGGTGAACTGATAGAATGCTCCACCGTCGCGAAGGCTGCTGAAAGCGGCGGCGAGAATGGCACCGACTTTGTTCGAAGGAAAATTGAGCAGCGGCAGCCCGCTTATGACCGCCCCAAGCGGCTCCGCAAAAAGCTTGTAGGAGGCCATCCAAGCCGCATCCATCCAGAGCACGCGCGCGCTTGGGAATCGAGCCTGGAGCAGTCTCATGAAGTCCGACCCATATTCGATCAGCGTGAGGTCGCTCTCTTTCACACCGCGCGCCAGCAACGCTTCAGTAAAGACACCGGTGCCGGCGCCAAGCTCGAGAATCGGACCGGAAGCCGCGGAGATCTCGCTTGTGATCAGGCTGGTCAGGTTCGCCCCGGATGGCGCGATTGCACCTACGGCGCGAGGATTGCAAGCGAGAGCGCGAAAAAACAACAAGACATCGTGTGCTGCCATGAGAGTATATCACCCGTCCTATCAAACCGCATTGCCGACTGATGTCGGCATCGACGCGATATGAAGGATGGACGTTGCGCGAACGTTGCGCGTCGCCGCAGAACTGGAAAATTCCGAGTGAGGACGAGGCGCTGCCGCACACGAAGTGACCGGCAATGCCCACGACGCGTCTACAACGTTTTCGAGCGAAAGTGTGGCCCCGGACTTGATCCGGGGTGGCTACCGGTTCGCATAAAGAAAGCGCGCCAAACAAAGGTTTAGAGCCCGGGTCTTGGCGATCGGAGCCTAGGCCCTGGCCGGCTTGAACGTCATTCTGACGCAAGTGCCGCCGGCAGGACCTTCGAAGATGGCAACCTGTCCGTCATGAAGCCGGACGATCTCCTGGACGAGATGGAGACCTAATCCCGCGCCGCGGCTGCGTCCATGCAATCGGTAAAACGGTTCAAATACACGCTCGCGGTCGGTGGAGGCGATGCCGGGGCCGTCGTCGGTAACCGAGACCGTGGCCGGCCAATCCACCCGAACGGCGATGACCCCTCTGCGACTGCCATGCTGGATCGCATTCTGGATCAAATTGGTCAGTGCTCGCTCCAGAGATCCCTGATCGCCCCGCACGCAGACATGCTCTGACGCGGATTCAAACGATATTTCGTAATCGGCGGCGATCGCCAGCGGAGCAAGGTCAGCCGCCACCTTTCTTCCCATTGCGACGATATCGACATAGGCAAACCGATCGATCTGCTGGTTGACGCGCTGAAGATCCAGAAGCTGGTCGGCCAGAGTGGATAAACGCGCGACGTCCTCAAGGACGCGCGCTGCGTCAGGTCCGAGCGAAAGAGATTCCAACCGCGTTTGAAGAATTGCGATGGGTGTACGAAGTTCGTGCGCCGCATCGACGAGAAAGCGTTGATGCCTTTCATATCCTTGATCGAGTCGGCGCAGAGCGTCATTAACCGCCGATACCAGCGGAACGATTTCCGAAGGCACGGCTTCCAGCGGCAGTCGCGCACCGCGTCCATCGACGTCGATCATCTCGGCTTGCGCAGCAGCACGGCCAAGGCCAGCAAGGGTTCGACGCACCACGATGGGAGTAGCGATCAGCGTTGCCAGCGCCATCAAAGCGACGATCGGCAGAACGACACTCAGGAACAACGTCGAGGTCGCAAAAGCAACCCGTCGCCAGGATACCGCACCGCCCGGGCCGGTCAGAATCTGGACGTTGCCGGCGGAGGTATCGATCCGCTTCAGCCGTGCTGTCGGCCGCCGCGCATCCCCGAGGTTGGAGCCGAACCGGGCCTGGCCGATGCTATCGAGGGCGTCGCCGATTCTTGCATATTCCCCAGGCACCCCGCCTTGTGAAACAGAATGTCCTTCCCGGTCTCTGATCACGAACCAGAAATTGGGAGACTCCTCCCGCTGCTTCGCCACCGCGGGCGTATCGCGAACGACGATTTCTCCGTCCGCATCGCGGAAAATCGCATCACGCAGCGCATCTATCGTGTCGTCTTCCAATTCGAGCGACAGCAGAAAATCCGGCGCCCCATAGCGCCACAACCACGAACAGGACGAGCAGCACCAGCATCGCGGCTTGCAACACGACCAGCCGGCGCACCAGACGCCATCGCAGGGAATGCGGCCGCACGTCCGTCATAACGAGCGCTTCAGCAGATAGCCCACGCCACGAATGGCATGTATTTCAACTCCAGCCTGGGCCTCGGACAATTTGCGGCGGAGCCGCGAAACATGGGTATCCAGGGCGTTCGATTGGATCTCGTCATCGATGCTGTAGACCGCCTCTTCCAAAGACGACCGTGCGACCGTGCGCCCCATTCGTCGCAGCAACGTCTCCAGCACGAGGAGTTCGCGGCGCGGCAAATCGAGCGGCCGACCGGCGACGCTGGCGTCTCGATGGCCGACGTCGAATGAGATTCGGCCAAGCCTCATGATTTCGGACGGCAGGTCCGCCGGCCGACGGAGCACCGCGCGCAGCCGCGCCAGCAATTCTTCGACGGCAAATGGCTTGCCGAGATAATCGTCGGCGCCGATGTTCAACCCTGCAACGCGATCGACCAGTTCGCCCCGCGCGGTCAGCACGATCACGGCAGCGCCGACGCCTTTTGCCCGCAGCTTTGGAAATCAGCGTCAGCCCGTCGCCATCCGGTAACTGGCGGTCGAGCAGGATCGCTCCATACTCATTGATGGAAACCGCTTCCTCGGCATCGGCCAGCGTCGCGATATGGTCGACTACCATGTCGTAGTTTTTCAAGGCCGCGGCGAGCGCCGAAGCCATCTCCGGCTCGTCTTCCACCAGCAACACACGCAATATGCCAACCTCCAAGATACGTTCCGTCGGGTCCTGTTCTACTGTTGGAACATTGCGGCAAGGTTGCGGGTGAGGTTTTGTGCGATATGTATTATCCAAGTCATTGTAATAGCTTATTATAATTCCTCTTTCACCTCTGGTTTGACACTGTAAAGATTTAACTTGACGCCTCCTCTTTCCCGCTCTAAATGTATCTTTACAATGTAAAGATTAGCTCCGCGAGGCTGCCTATGATGATCTTTCTGATCCTCGCCCCCTACGCCGCCTTCACCCTGCTGATGCTGGCGGGTTCGCCGTTGCCGAGCCTGTTTACCGCCGCGGCGATCTGCCTGATGGTGATCGGCTATGACGTGTTTCGCGGCCGCGCGGTCAAGCTGCTCGGCGCCGGCTCCGCGATCCTGTTCGCGTCACTCGGCGGTTACCTCATTTTGATCGATCCCGGCCTCAGCCCTTCAGCGGTGAAGCTGGCGGTCGACTGCGGCATGCTTGCGATTGCGCTGCTGTCGCTGGCGATTCGCTTCCCGTTCACGCTGCAATATGCCCGCGAGGTCGTCGATGCCCAGACCGCCGGCCTGCCCGGCTTCCTGACGGCGAACTACATCATCACGGCGGTGTGGAGCGCCGCTTTCCTGTTGATGTTGATGGCCAACGCGCTGATGATCTATCTGCCGGGCCTGCCGCTCTGGTCGGGATTGGCAATCGCCTTCGCTGCCCGCAACACCGCGCTTTATTTCACCAGATGGTACCCGAGATACCGGCGCGCAAAATTCGCAAGCTCCGCCACCGCGCCGTCCGGCTGCTGACGAACGCTTCGAAATTCAACGAAGCCGAGTTACAGCGAAACCGGAAATTCAACGAAACTTGAGGACAAGACGATGAAAGACGTTTTCGCCAAACTCGCCGTCGACTTCTTGTCCACCATCCTGTTTATCGCCGTCTACCTGATCACCGACAACGTGCTGCTGGCGACCGGCGTGGCGATCGCCGGCGCCGTGGCGCAGGTGATCTACGCCCATCTCAAGGGCCAGCAACTCGGCTTCATGACCTATGCCAGCCTGGCGCTGGTGATCGTGCTCGGCAGCGCCACGCTGTTGACCCGCGATCCGCGTTTCGTGCTGGCCAAACCTGCGATCGCGCATTTTGCGATCGGCACGATCATGCTCAAGCGCGGCTGGATGCTGCGCTACATGCCCCCGATCGTGGCCGAGACCATTCCGGAATACGTCACCCTGGCGGGTTACGCCTGGGCCGCACTGATGTTCGCGCTCGGCGCCGGCACCATCGCGATCGCGCTGACCGGCGACATGAAATTGTGGGCGATCTATGTGTCTGTCGTGGCGATGGGTGCGAAAATTGCGGCCTTTGCCGTGCAATATGTCGCGTTTCGCATGCTGGTCAGAAGCCGGCTTCGCTCCGTCAACGCCTGACTTCGCTGGAAAACGCTATGGAAGACGGTTGGGCTTGGGCGGCGAGATGCGCTATACCGCCCCCTTGAGCTGCCCGAATTCCAGAACCATTCCGGTTTTGCGAACAGAATGTGAGGAGACCAAGATGGCCGTGGACGGAAACTGGAATATCGTCATGAGCACGCCGATGGGCGATCGCAACGCGACGCTGACGTTGAAGAATTCCGGCGGCGCACTGACGGGCACCCAGGCCGCCGAAGGCAATTCGACCGAGATTTTCGACGGCAAGGCCAACGGCGACGACGTCGCCTGGAAAGTCTCCATCACCAATCCGATGCCGCTGACGCTCGAATTCACCGGCAAGGTCGCCGGCGACAGCATCTCCGGCGAAATGGGCATCGGCCCGATGGGCAGTTTTCCGTTCAAGGGGACGCGGGCGTAAGGCCGAGCTGGTCGTCCCGGCGCAGGCCGGGACCTATACCGCGGCGTTAGGGTTCACAACCACCGCCATTCCGGCAACAATGACATCGGCGGATGGGTCCCGGCGCGCGCCGGAACGACGATCGCTCGCTCCCCCTCACCCCAGGTTCAATTCCCTGAAGAAGTCATTGCCCTTGTCATCGATGATGATGAAGGCCGGGAAATCCTCGACCTCGATGCGCCAGATCGCTTCCATGCCGAGTTCGGGATATTCCACCACCTCGACCTTCTTGATGCAGTGCTCGGCGAGGTTCGCCGCCGCCCCGCCGATGGAGCCGAGATAGAAGCCGCCGTGCTTCTTGCAGGCCTCGCGCACCGCCGCCGCGCGGTTGCCCTTGGCCAGCATCACCATCGATCCGCCCGCCGCCTGGAACTGGTCGACGAAACTGTCCATCCTTCCCGCCGTGGTCGGCCCGAACGCGCCGGAAGCATAGCCTTCCGGGGTCTTCGCCGGGCCGGCGTAGTAGATCGGATGGTTCTTGAAATAATCCGGCAGCGGCTCGCCCCGCTCCAGCCGCTCGCGCAATTTGGCATGCGCGGAATCCCGCGCCACGATCATGGTGCCTGATAGCGACAGCCGGGTCTTGATCGGATGCTTTGAAAGCGTTGAGAGAATATCTTTCATCGGCCGGTTGAGATCGATCTTGACCACCTCGCCGCCGAGCGCCTGCTCCACAACTGGCAGATATTGCGCGGGGTTGTGCTCGAGTTCCTCGAGATAGACGCCGTCCTTGGTGATCTTGCCGAGCACCTGGCGATCCGCCGAGCACGAGACGCCAAGTCCGATCGGCAATGAGGCGCCATGGCGCGGCAACCGGATCACGCGCACATCGTGGCAGAAATACTTGCCGCCGAACTGCGCGCCGACGCCGAGCGACTGCGTCATTTTCAATATTTCCTGTTCCATCTCGAGATCGCGGAAGGCATTGCCGTCGGCCGAGCCGTGGGTCGGCAGCGCGTCGAGATAGCGCGCGGACGCCAGCTTCACCGTCTTCATGCAGAGTTCGGCCGAGGTGCCGCCGATCACGATCGCAAGGTGATAGGGCGGGCACGCCGCGGTGCCCAGCGTCAGCACCTTCTCTTTCAAAAACGCCAGCATGCGGTCGCGGGTCAGGACCGAGGGCGTTGCCTGGAACAGAAAGCTCTTGTTGGCGGACCCGCCGCCCTTGGCCATGAACATGAACTTGTAGGCCAAGTCTGATTCCAAGGAGCCGCCCTCGGCGTAGATCTCGCACTGCGCCGGCATATTGTTGGCGGTGTTCTTTTCCTCATACATCGACAAGGGTGCGACCTGCGAATAGCGCAGATTGCGCCGCAGATAAGCGTCGCGCGCGCCTTCGCTTAAGGCCGCCTCGTCGTCGCCATCGGTGAGAACGCGCGAGCCTTTCTTGCCCATGATGATGGCGGTTCCGGTGTCCTGGCACATCGGCAACACGCCGCCGGCGGCGATATTGGCGTTCTTGAGGAAATCGAAGGCGACGAACTTGTCGTTGTCGCTGGCTTCCTTGTCATCGAGGATGCTGCGCAACTGCTTCAGATGCCCCGGCCGCAAATAATGGTTGATGTCGCCGAACGCGGCCTCCGACAGCGCCCGCAGCGCCTCGCGCGACACCACCAGCATGTCCTTGCCCAGCACCTTCTCGACCCGTACGCCTTCGGTGGTGATCTTCTTGTAGGGCGTGGTGTCCGCGCCCAAGGGAAACAGCGTCGTGTGCTTGTAGGGCGGAACCGGTTTCGGATTGGGGATGGCGGTGGGGGCGTTCATGGGGATGCTCGCAAGTTCGGGAGCCGGAAACGTCCGCTTCGAGACGCCGGCGGTTGAACCGTTCTAAGCACTTTTAGGACAAAAGGAAGGTTCTGGATGTCATGCCGGCCAAGCTGATGCCGCGCCTCTCGGCCTGCTTTTCCACATTCGCGCTAATCCGAGCAACGGTTTCGGCTACGAATTGTCCGGGAGAAGCAAGAACCCCGCTCTTGCGCTAACCGTTGGCGGACGCTTCAATGCGCGCAAGGGGGCATTCACCATGGCATTGACACCTGAATTTCGCAGATCGACCTTGCTCGCCGCCATGCTGGCGCTGCTGGCCGCGATGGCGCTGACCGTATCGGGCGCATCGCCGGCGCATGCCGACCGCTGTGACGATCTCGCCGGCCAGCTCAAGGGCCAGATCGACGGTCTCAAGGTCGGCATCACCGCTGCCCGCGTCATCTATCTGTCGCATCCGCTGGCCAAAGAGCTTTCGCTTGGCTGTGCGGGCCGTAAATTCAGCACCGAATTGTATGCCAAGGCCAACGGCCGCAAGCCGAAGCCGGAATTCCTCGATTTCGTTGCCAGCGCTGCCGCCCTCATCTTTAGTTTGCCGAAAGATGAAATGCTGAAGGGGGTTTCACGGTGCATGTCGCGGATGGGCATTTTTCGCGGCGACGATGTCTCGATACGTTACCGCCGGCTCGACATGAACTGCACGCGGACGAAGACCGACGCGTCGATTGCGATCTCGCGCGGCAAGGACCAGTGAGGCGCAGCCCTACGCCGGCAAGATCGCTGCAATTTTGAGGGATATTCGAGCTTCCCGTTCACCATTGGGGCCGGATCGGTCAGAATAGCGCGCGGTTTATGGTTTGGATTCATAAAGCCTTGGTGTTCGCCCCGTCACAGTCCGGCGCACCAACCAGGGATCTTTTGCAATGAGCATTTCGGCGATCACGACGTCGGCCCCTCTCCCGAAGTCGACCCCGGTGACGGCCACCAATAGCAGCGCGGCCAAAACCCCGGACCCGTCAAACGACAACAGCGCCGACGATGCCACCGAGGCCCAGCCGCCGGTGGTGGCCGCGCTTCCCCCCGGCCAGGGCACGCGGATCGACCAGATCGCCTGAGGATTGAAGCAGGCAGCTCACTTGCCACGACCATAGCTGTCATCGCCCGCCACCGAGTCTCGCCTCCGGCGAGCCCGGCGACAGGTTCCAGCGGGCCACCCAGTATTCCAGAGTTTCTCGAGATTTGAGAGTCGAACCGCCGCCGGCAAAAATGGCTTATACTGCGGACAATAGCCATTCACGGAGCGGACCGATGCCCCAGACCAAGACCTATACCGGCGGCTGCCACTGCGGCATGGTGCGTTTTGAATGCACCAGCGATCTTGCGATGGTGACCGCGTGCAATTGCTCGATCTGCACCAAGAAGGGCCTGCACTTCGCGTTCCTGCCGCCGAAGAGTTTCCAGTTGCGCGCCGGCGAGGACAATCTGAAGGAATATCTGTTCAACAAGCACGCGATCCGGCATCAGCTCTGCAACGACTGCGGCGTCGACGTGTTCGCGCGCGGCAGCAAGCCCGACGGCACCGAGGTGATCGCGCTCAACGTCAGTTGCATCGACGGCATCGAGTTGGAAAAGCTGGCGATGACGCCGATCGACGGGCGGAACAGGTAGGATATCGCCAACGTGGTCCCGTCATTCCGGGGCGCCGCATTGCGGCGAACCCGGAATCTCGATCCAACGACCTTGAGATTCCGGGTCTGCGCCGATCGGCGCATCCTCAGATGTGCAATTGCACATCGGGGAATGACGTTCTAAATATCCAGCGCCTTGTAGCGGCGGAAGATGCCATCCTCGTTGAAGGCGATCCGGCGGTCGCTGCCGAGATAGGCCTTGATCTTGGGTCGCGCGGCGACACGGTCGTGCAGACCGACCAGGCCGGGGATGCTGCGCTCGAACGCCTTCATGCGCCTCGGAAAGGCGTAGCGCAGCCCTTCGATGATCTGGAACAGCGAAAGATCGACATAGGTTATCCTGCGGCCGGTGAGATGGAACCCGCCATTGCTCTCCAGCAGCCGCTCGAAATAACCGAGATATTTCGGCACCCGCGCGCTCCAGAATTCATCGGTGCGCTTTTTGGCTGGCTGGCGCTGATCCTCGTAATACAGCGACGGGCCGAGCGGATGGTGGGTGTCGTGAATTTCCAGCACGAGATCGGTGACCGTGAGCTGCAGCTGATGCACCCACAGCCGGCCTGCTTCCGCCTTCGGCGCCAGACCATGGCGCGATCCCAGATAAAGCAGGATGTTGGCGGTCTGCCCGATCACAAGTCGCCCTGCTTTTAGAAACGGCGGAGCGAACGGCGGCGTGCCGCTGTCCGCCTCCATCATCTTGATCATCGCGGCCATGCCGCGCTCGCTGCGCGCGACATCGGCATAATCGGCCCCGGCTTCTTCCAGCGCGAGGCGGACATATTCGCCGCGGCCCTGAATGCCCGGCCAGTAGTAGAGTTCATATTTCATGGGCGATCCCTGACCGTTTGGACCCGGCATGCCGGCTCATAGCGTTAACAAATCGACCATGCATTCGTTCGAAGCCATCCGTTGAAGGCATGGTCGAAAATTGCATCCACTCATGACATGTCGATGCTTGCGGATTTTCAACGCTCATTCGCGAAGTGCAAGGTCTTTCGGACCGGACGAGGGCCATCGATCATGGAAGCCTTACCCGTTCCGCCGGCGGAGTTGATGAATTTCGCACGCGTATCCCGGTCCAACAATTGCAGTGAGGCGACGAGGAGACAGCTGAGCGAGATAGCTTGGCCGCATTCTTGGCGCCGTCACAAAGTGTTGCTTCTGATGTACGCTGCTGTCGACCGGAAGGAAAAACCAGATGACCAACACCAGCGCGCCCGGAGCGGCGCTCCCGCCTGACGATGCGAGCAGAAAGCTCACGGTGGCCAATCCTGACGATGCGAGGATGGGCCACATCTCGGTCGCAGGCGGCACCTACACGATCCTCGTAACCGGCAAGGACACCGGCGGCCGTTACTGCCTGATCGACATGCTGATTCCGCCCGGCGGCGGACCGCCGCCGCACCGTCACGACTTCGAGGAAATGTTCACGATCCTGGATGGCGAGATCGAATTCAGCTTCCGGGGCGAGCCACGGCGGGCCGGCGCCGGTTCGACCGTGAACATCCCCGCCAACGCGCCGCACGCGTTCAAGAACATGTCGGACAAGCCGGCGCGCCTGCTCTGCATGTGCCTGCCGGCGGGGCAGGAGGAATTTTTCCTGGCGGTCGGCGACCCCGTCGATAGCCGTACCGCGCCACCCCCGAAGCTCAGCAGCGAAGAGCGGGCCGAGCGCATCCAGCGCGCCAGGGCGCTCTCGGCCAAATATCGAACCGAGCTGTTGGTGTGAATGAAAAGGCGCCGCGGGTCGACCGCAGCGCCTTGTATCGTTCTCGCCTTGCCGACGATCAGACTTGCTGGATCCCCGACAATTCCCAGCCTCCGCCGCGCGGCCGCAGGAAGGTCCACACTTCCGTCGCCTCGGTCGGCGCATCGCTGCCCTTGACCACGCGGCCGGTGGCATTGTCGATGGTCTTGTCGATCAGCGCATAACGCATCGCCACGCTGGCAAAGTCGGTATCGCCTTCACGCCAGGCTTCGGCGAGATCGCCCTGCAGCAGCTTGACGCCGGAGACCAGGTTGGTCTGGTTTCGCGCCTTGTGCTGCCGCGAGGTCGTCGTCGATGTAGGACACCATTTCAGGCGTCGCCAGGGTACGCAGTTTGGCGATATCCTCCTTCGCCCATGCGGCCTGAATATCTCCGAGCAATCTTTCGAAGGCCTCATAATCGGCTGGGACGATCTCAAGCGGCGCGCTGCCCGATCCCAGTCCGAACCCCGATGCGGAACGCATGCTCGATGGCGCGCCGTAGCCCGGGGCCGCACCGGCATAAGCCGACGCTGTCGCGTGGCGTCGCTGCCACCATGACATCGCCAATCGAACCACAATGATGATCAAGCCGATCTGCAGGATCAGGCCGAGGATCGACGACAATCCACCGAGGCCACCGAACATCCCGCCGCCGAACAGCATGCCCAGCAGGCCGGCGCCGAGGAAGCCCGCGGCCAGGCCGCCAAGCAAACCCCGGCCGGGACTATTGAAGAGTCCGCCGCCCGCAGCCCCCCCGATCCCGGGGCTGCCGGGCTGGGTCAGGGTGCGATTGAACGGCTGCGCCGTACCCGGCGCCGTCGATGTGCTCGGCGGCGCCGAGAACGTTCGTGATCCCCGGGAGCCCGAGCTGAGGCCACCGCCAACCCGGGCATCGGCCGACGAGACAGCCAGCATCAAGGGCAACGCCAGCGCCAAAACGAGCGCCATTGCCTGAACGATATTGCGGGCGAGTTTCATGTCACTTTCCTCAATCCCCGGCAGGGGGAAGCGCCACTAAGATGTGCGCCGCTGCTCAAATGTGAAGCTATTATCGGGAACCGCGGCTGCGGCGCTCGGTCGCGGGGCATGGGCCGATCGCGCCGCCCCATTTCCAGGGTGCAGCGCGTTCGGGACGCCAAAGGCTAAGTCGGCGTCATGGTTTCCTTCACGGCGGCAACCAGCTGGCTGAGCGTGAAAGGCTTGGGCAGGAACGCAAATTGCTGGTTTTCCGGCAGGCTCTTTTCGAAGGCATCTTCCGCATAGCCCGAAACGAAGATGATTTTGAGGTCCGGGTTGCGGCCGCGCATGGTCTTGAGAAGGGTCGGGCCATCCATTTCCGGCATCACCACGTCGGAAACCACAAGATCGACGGCGCCGTTCTTCTGCTCCAGCGCTTCCATCGCCTCGATGCCGTTCGACGCCTCGATCACGCTGTAGCCGCGCGAGCGCAAGCCCCGCGCGTTCAGCGAGCGCAACCCCTCTTCATCTTCCACCAACAGGATGGTGCCCTGCCCGGTCAGATCGGCGCGGGGTTTGGCCTCCGCCGACGGCTCCCTGGCCGCGCCATTCGCGGCCACCGCTTCGGGCTGGGTCTCGAGTTCGGGACGATGCCGCGGCAGGAAGATATGGAATGAAGTGCCCTTGCCGGCTTCGGAATCGACATAGACGAAGCCGCCGGTCTGCTTGACGATGCCGTACACCGTCGACAGGCCAAGCCCGGTGCCCTTGCCGACTTCCTTGGTGGAGAAAAACGGCTCGAAGATCTTGTCGACGATGTCGGGGGCAATGCCGCTGCCGGTGTCCGCAACGTCGATCCGCACATAATCCGCCGCCGGCATGCCCTTGTAGGACAGCCGCGCGGCATCCTCCGACGTCACATTGGAGGTTCGCACCGTGAGCTTGCCGCCGTCGGGCATCGCATCGCGGGCATTGACCGCGAGATTGACGATCACCTGCTCGAATTGCGAGACGTCGACCTTCACCGGCCACAGGTCGCGGCCATGCACCAGGTCGAGCTTGACCTTCTCGCCGATCAGGCGGCGCAGCAACATGGTGAGATCGGACAGCGCGTCGCCGAGATCGAGCACCTGCGGCCGCAGCGTCTGGCGGCGCGAGAACGCCAGCAACTGCCGCACCAGCGTCGCCGCGCGGGTCGCGTTCTGCTTGATCTGCATGATGTCCTGGAACGACGGATCGGTCGGCTTGTGCGCGTTCAGCAGGAAGTCGTTCGCCATCATGATGGCGGAAAGCACATTGTTGAAATCGTGCGCGATGCCGCCGGCGAGCTGGCCGACCATGTCCATCTTCTGCGACTGATTGATCTGGTTCTCGAGCGTGCGCCGCTCGGTGGTCTCCAGCAAGTAGACGATGGCCGCTTCGGTCTCGCGCTCGCCTTCCTCCACCGCGGTGACGAAGAACTGCCCCCAC
Source organism: uncultured Pseudomonadota bacterium (assembly GCA_963727225.1). Lineage (GTDB taxonomy): Bacteria > Pseudomonadota > Alphaproteobacteria > Rhizobiales > Xanthobacteraceae > Bradyrhizobium. Next base: position 332,121 of record CAVSFN010000022.1, read on the forward strand.
CGTTCCTTGGCGCCATCGAGCATCGCCTCGACGGGGGGGATATCGCCCTGCCCCTCGGCGGCCTGATTGATGGCCGCGACCAGCAGGTTGCGGTCGCGAACGTTGACCGCAGCGAAAATCGACTTGTTGGCCGCACCGTCGGCACTCAGGCTTTGCGCCAGCTTGGCAAAGCGGGCGTTGGCGCGCACCACCGCGCCGGACCGGTCCACGGTCGCAATCGCCATCGGGGTATGGTCGAAGAAGCGCATGAAGCGCACTTCGGCGGCGCGCTGCGGATCGGACCGCTCGTCGCGGGCGCGGCTGATCACCAGCGTCCGCGACGCGCCGGGCACGCCGTCGGCGCCGAATGCCAGCTTGTGATAGAGCCGCACCGGCATGGTCTTGCCGCCGCGCATCCGCAGGTCGATATCGAATACCTCGGTTTTGACCTCACCGGGCACCGGCACGATCGAGGTCAAAAGCGAAGCGCCGTCGCCGGACACGATGTCGGTCAGCTTCAGGCCGCCCGAGCCGATCTCCGCAAGATCGTGGTCAAGCCAGTTCGCCAGCGTGGCGTTGACGTAGACGAGGTCGCCGGCGGCATTGACCGAGAAGAACCCGCACGGCGCATGATCGAGATACTCGATCGCATGCTGCAGTTCCTGAAATACATCCTCCTGGCGTTCGCGGTCGCGGGTGATGTCCGAAATCGACCACACCGCGTATTTCGCCTCGCGCTTGCTCTGGCCAAGCGGCCGTACCCGCATCCGCAGCCAGCGGCCATGGGTCCCTTCGGTGCTGGCGATGCGGACTTCTTCCTGCTGGCGCTTGCCTTCGCGCGCCGCCTTGAGCAGGCGAAACACCGCCTCCGACACATCGGGATTGCCGATGAAGACCCGCTCCACGGGGCGGGCCTCCAGCGCGGTCGCAGCCCCCGTCAGCGCCAGATAGGCCGCATTGGAATAGACCACATGACCGCGCGAGTCGGTGACCGCCAGCCCGTCATAGGCGTGATCGGCGATCCGGCTCGTCACCGGGTTGTCGGCGGCACGATCGGCGAAGCGAATGATTCCGGCGGCGAAGGCGAACAGGTTGAACAGCCCGACCGTTGCCAGCAGCGCCAGCAGTCCGAGGATATAGGGCTGCGCCTGGGCATGACCGATGCTCATGAGCGCGATCGCGGCCGCGACGATCCCGCCGGCCACCAGCAGCACCAGAACAATGCTGCCGCTGCGCCGCGCCGGCTCATGGGCAGTCATCGCGGGTGGTGACGGATCGATGTCAGGTTCGGCGGTCATGCGAACGGACGCAGCCTGTCGGCGTGAATATGACGCGCTTTGCGCACGCCCACTCCTGAGTGCCTGAATCGGGCCGGCAAGCGCAAGTCCATCGGACCGCTATTTCGCTGGTTACACGCGTTTCCGGCCAATTTCCCTCCCGGTTTACACCCGCCGGCCGGAAAGACCGCGCCTGAGCCCCATGACGTAGCCGATAATTTCGGCAACCGCATGATAGTGTTCCACGGGGATTTCGGCGTCGATTTCCACGGTCGCATACAGGGCCCTCGCCAGCGGTACATTCTCCACAATCGGGATGTTGTGCTCGGTTGCGATTTCCCTGATCTTGCGCGCGATCAAATCGACGCCCTTGGCGACGCAGATCGGCGCCGACATGCCGCGTTCATAGGAAAGCGCCACCGCGTAGTGGGTCGGGTTGGTGATGATCACGGAGGCCTTGGGAACCGCCGTCATCATGCGTTTCTTCATGCGCGCATGGCGCAACTGCCTGAGGCGGCCCTTGACGTGCGGATCGCCCTCGGACTGCTTGAATTCCTGCTTCATCTCCTGCAGCGACATTTTCTGCCGCTCGTACCATTGCCGGTACTGGAAGAAATAATCCGCGATCGCGACCACCGCGAGCATCGCCACGACGGCACCCAACAGACGCAGGGTCAGGCTGGTGGTCGCGTCCAGAATCGCCGCCGGATCGAACCGCACCATCAACTCCAGGCGATGACGCTCCGGCCACAGGACCGCCGCCATCACGACGCCGAGCGCGATCAATTTGAAAATGCCCTTGGCGAAATTCGCCGCCGCCTGCTTGCCGAAAATCCTTGTGGCTCCGGCGGCCGGCGAGATCTTGCTCAGCTTCGGCTTGAGCAACTCGCCCGACCACACCAGCCGGTGCTGCACCATGTTGCCCGCGATCGCCGCCAGCGCCAGCATCAACAGCGGCACGCCGATCGCTGCGATCACCACAAATTCGAGCCTCTGCGCCAGCGCCAGCAGACCGGGGCCGTCGACGTGGAACATCCATGAATTGGCGATCAGATTGCGCAGCGGCATCTCGATCCCGCCGCCGATCGATCCGGAAAATGTCGACAGCACCAGTGTCGCGCCGGCGATCATGAACCAGGTGTTGACCTCCTGGCTTTTGGCGACATCGCCGCGATCATGGGCGTCGTCCAGACGCTTCTGGGTGGGGTCCTCTGTTTTGTCGGATGTGTCGTTTTCGTCGGCCATCGATCAGCTTTCAGCTTAACGGCATCAGGTCGTGCATGACGCCGGTGAAATAATCGAGGAACGTTCCCATCATCGCGGAGATGACGAAGGCGAAGATCAGGAAACCGGCGAGAATCGCCAGCGGCACGCCGACGAAATAGACCTGCATCTGCGGCATCAGCCGCGCCAGCACGCCGAGCCCGATATTGAAAACCAGGCCGAACACCAGGAACGGCGCCGACAATTGCATGCCGATCCGAAACGCGGCGGCGAAGGCGCGGGTGGCCAGCGCCGCGACGTCCCCGCTCGGCAACATCTCGCCCGGCGAAAACACCGCGTAGCTTTCATTCAGCGCCGCGATGACGAGATAGTGGGTGTCGGTTGCAAACAGTAGCGTCAGGCCAAGCAGGGTAAGGAAGTTGCCGATCAGCAGTCCCTGCTGGCCCTGGGTCGGATCGACCGCGGTGACGAAGCCGAGCCCCATTTGCTGGGCGATCACCGACCCTGCAACCTGCAGCGCCGCCAATGTCACCCGCGCGGTGGCGCCGAGCACAATGCCGATCAGGATTTCATGGATCATCAATACCAACAGCGGCATCAGCGTATCCATGTTGACGTGGTAGGCGTCGCGATGCAGCGGCAGGATGATCAGCGTCAGCAACAAGGCGATCGCAAGCTTGATACGGACCGGAATGTTGGACTCGCCCAACCCCGGCAACAGCATCACCATGGCGCCGATGCGGGCGAATACCAGCATGAAAGTGGCGGCGAGCGCGGGCAGTAATGAAATGTCGGCATGCATTCCCGCACTTTGCCTCATCCACCTATGATTCGCGACGATATCCGCATCATGTGACTGTGCAGCGCGTCCGCCATGAACGGCAGCGCCAGCAGCAAGGTGACGAAGATCGCCAGGATTTTCGGCACGAACACCAATGTCTGTTCCTGGATCTGGGTGAGCGCCTGAAACAGCGACACCACCACGCCGACGACAAGACCGACGATCATCAGCGGCGACGACACCACGACGATGGTCCAGATCGCATCGCGCGCCACATCGAGGGTTTCAGCACCGGTCATTGAATATCCCCATTTTCCCTCATGGTGAGGAGCGCGCATCGCGCGCATCTCGAACCACGAATTCAGGCCGCTCATCCTTCGAGACGGCGCTAACGCGCCTCCTCAGGATGAGGAAAACTCAGATCGCCATCTTCATGATGTCTTCATAGGCGGCGATGACCTTGTCGCGCACCGATACCAGCGTCGATACCTTGACATCGGTTTCCGCTACCGCCGTCACCACGTCCATGACATTGGCCTTGCCCGCTGCCATCGCGTTGGTCTGCAAATCGGCCTTCCGGCCGCCGTCGACAACGTCGCCGATGGCGTCCTTGAGCAGGTCGCCGAACGAGGGGCCGCCGGCGGCGGATGCCTTGCCGGCTACGCCGGGATCCAGGATGCGGCCGACGCTCGCATAGGCATTGGCAGCGACAGTGGGTGAAGCCATGGTTCAGGTTTCCCGTTCAGGACTTGATGATGTTGAGCGTGAGCGCAAGCATCCGGCGCGTGGCGCTGATGATGTTGAGATTGGCCTCGTAGGACCGCTGCGCGTCGCGCATGTCGGTCATTTCGATCAGCGGATTGACGTTGGGATATTTGACGTTGCCCGACGCATCCGCCGCCGGATTGCCGGGCTCGTGCTTGATGCGGAAGGCCGAGGTATCGGGCCGCACCTTGCCGATCCCGACCACCCTGGCGTCCAGCGCGCGATCGAGTTCGGAAGTGAAGCTCGGCACCTTGCGGCGATAGGGATCGCCACCGGCGGTCGGCGAGGCGGAATCCGCGTTGGCGATATTTTCCGAGATCACGCGCATCCGTCCGGCCTGCGCGCGCAGGCCCGATGTCGCGATCCCCATCGATCGGGCGAAATCCGCGATAACCTGACGATCTGCCATATTGTTCCTTCCCCGGCTTGTCCGGCCTCAGGCCTTGCCGATCGCAGTCTTCAGAAGATGCAGACTGCGGGTGTAGAGTGACGTCACGGCGGCATAGTCCATCTGATTGGCTGACACCTTGAGCATCTCGTCTTCGAGATTGACGGCGTTGCCGGCCGGCCGCGTCTCGAAGCCGACCTTGCCGTTGTGCTCGAAGCTCCCGCCGCCGCCCGACGGCGTAATATGATTGCCGCTGGTGCGCATCATCGCCAGCGATCCGATCGATCCCGGGGCGCCGGTGCTGTCGAATTTCGGTTCGAGCAGATCGCGCGGCTTGAAATTGGGCGTGTCGGAATTGGCGACATTCTCGGCCAGCACGCGCTGGCGTTCCTGGTGCCACTGCATCCGGGTCCGCAGCACCGCCAATCCCGGAATATCGTTCATGGACATCGGACCGCTCTCCTCGCCTCATGGCGCGCCGCCGCTGAGGTGGGCAGAATTTGCCGCGTGTATGGTTAACAGCGGGTTAAGAAGTGCCGCGATCAGCTGACGATGCCCCGTCACGGATGCGTCGGAAGTTCGATCGGGCGCCAGTTCCGCCAGCAAAGCCGCGTTAACCATTCAAGTGTTTGAAGTTGGGACTTTCAGAAGTCGTTTTGGCCCGGGCAATTCATGGGTTATTAAGAAGCGGGACGGCAACTATTGCCGCGGGGAATTAAGAGATTGGGCCAATCTCGGGCTTTGTTCGCCATATGTTGTGTCGATTCCGATCCGCGTTCGACGAAACCGAGGTCTAAAGAGACGCTATTTGCCGGGGACTAAGCATGCAGGCAGTCACATTTTTCTTTGCATTCGTGGCCGTTCTGGCGCTGATCGGCGTCGCGGCCTGGCTGGTTCGCCAATTCGCCGGCAATCGCCTCGGCGCCAACACCAATCGGGGGCGGATGCCGCGACTGGCCGTGATCGACGCCGCCGCCGTGGACGGTCGCCGGCGGCTGGTGCTGGTGCGGCGCGACAACATCGAACATCTGCTGATGATCGGCGGTCCGACCGATATCGTCGTGGAACCCAATATCGTCCGCGCCACGCCGGGACGCGAACAGATACCTCCGCGGGCCCCCGTCGGTGGCGCCGAATTGCCACCGCGAATTGCGCCGTTGCCCGATTCCGGCAATTGGACCGATGGCGATTCGGGCCGGCCCGATATCTTCGATCAGGCCGAACCGCAGATGCCTGAGCCGCCGCCGCGACCGGCCCGGCCTTCTTTCGTCGACGAAGTGCGCCGCCCGATGCCGCCGGCGCTGCCGGAACGGCGCAGCGAGCGCAACGATCCTTTGACAGGTTTCACGCCGGAATCGCTCGGCGGCCGCCCGGAACCGCGCCTCGAACCGCGCCCTGAACCGCGCAGCGAGCCGATACCGTCGCGAACGACGGCACGCAACGAACCGATGATCCCCCGGCCGCCGCGATTGAGCGAACCGCCCAAGCCGCCGCCGGTTCGCGCGCCGGAGCGCACCGTCGCCGCCCCGCCGCCGATCCCCTCGCCGCCGCCGATCTCCTCGCCGTCACTGTCGGCCGCGGACCAAAATCTCGCCGAGATGGCGCAGCGGCTGGAGGCGGCGCTGCGCCGGCCGGCCGGCGAGGCTGCGTCCGAACCACGGGTCGGTGCGCCGCCGGTGGCACCGGAACCGCCGGCGAGCCGCCCCCCGCCGCGCAGCGAGCCATCGATGGCCCCGCCGGTCTCCGCGCCGGCGCCCAAGAGCGGCTTTGAGAATCTGGAAGACGAGATGGCATCCCTGCTGGGCCGTCCAAAGACCCCTTCGTGAGATCGGCATCCGTCCCGCGTAGAGTTTTATTTTTTGCCATTCTGATAGCCGCCGGTTCGCTGGCGGGTCCGGCGTTCGCGCAAGACATCAGCATCAATCTCGGCCAGGGCAATGGCGGCGTCACCGAGCGCGCGATCCAGCTGATCGCGCTATTGACGGTGCTGTCGATCGCGCCGTCGATCCTGATCATGATGACGTCGTTCACCCGGATCGTCGTGGTGCTGTCGCTGCTGCGCACCGCGCTCGGCACCGCGACCGCGCCGCCGAATTCGGTGATCATCGCGCTCGCCATGTTCCTGACCGCGTTCGTGATGGGCCCGGTGCTGCAGAAATCGTATGACGACGGCATCAAGCCCCTGGTCGCCAACCAGATCGGCGTCGAGGACGCGCTGCAGCGCGCCTCGGTGCCGCTGCGCGGCTTCATGCAGAAGAACGTCCGCGAAAAGGACGTCAAACTGTTCATGGACCTGTCGGGCGAACCGCCGCCGGCTAGCCCTGAGGAAATGTCGCTGCGGATCCTGGTGCCGGCGTTCATGATCTCCGAACTGAAGCGCGCCTTCGAGATCGGTTTCCTGCTGTTCCTGCCGTTTCTGATCATCGACCTTGTGGTCGCATCGGTGCTGATGTCGATGGGCATGATGATGCTGCCGCCGGTGGTGGTGTCGCTGCCGTTCAAGCTGATCTTCTTCGTGCTGGTCGACGGCTGGTCGCTGGTGGCCGGCAGCCTGGTGCAGAGCTACAGCGGCTAGTGGCTGAGGGCAGGACGTCAACCTGCATTTCCACGCGCTGCAGTGGGCGAGCGGCTTCCAGACGTTGATGCCCTACCTGCTGCGGGGCGCGGCATCAGTGATCGTCGACGATTACGACTTTGAGCCGAACGCGATCGTCGATGCGGTCGAGAAGCACCGCGTCACGGGCATGCTGGTGCCTGGGCCGATGCTGCCGCCGATCCTGGACGGCATCGAGGCTCGCGGCCTGCGGCACGGCCTGAAGCGAGTGGTGATCTTCTTCGCGACGCCCGAATTGCTGGCGCGCGCCACGAAAGTGCTGGGGAATGTCTGGTGCCACGGCTTCGGCTCGACCGAGCAGGGCGCGCCGACGACGCGGTTGACGTGGTCCGATGCGGCCGAGGCCGCGGCGCGGCTCGACAGCGTCGGGCGTGCCGCATCACCTTTCTTCGAGATGGCGGTGATGAACGAGCATGGCGAACGTCTCGGCGCCGGCGAGGTCGGTGAGATCGTGGTCCGCAGCGCGATGTCGTCGGGCTGCTATTGGGATCTGCTGGACAAGACCGAGCAGGCATTCTTCCCGGGCGGCTGGTTCCGGCCAAACGATATCGGCTACATCGACCGCGACGGCTTCCTGTTCTACCTCGACCGCGCCAAGGACCGCATCACGACGCCGGACGGCGTGGTCTATCCGCACGTGGTCGAGACCGCGGTGCTGCGCCACAAGGACGTCGCAAATTGCGGCGTCGTCGGCATTGGCGAGAACGGCCGTCAGGCAGTGGTAGCGGCGGTGCTGCTGAAGAGCGGCGCGGCACGAGCGCCGGCGCTGGCATCCGAGATCATCACCACGTGCAAGTCGCTCGCCGGCCACGAGGTACCGCGCGATATCATCGTGGTAGACGAACTTCCCACGGTGCTGGGGGGCGCCAAGGTCCAGCGCGAGGTGCTCAGGCAACGCATCGTCGAGCAAGGGGTGCTGTCGCGATGAGCTATTCCGCCACCGCCCTGCGCGACGCGCTGCGTCGCGCAGCCGATCGGCCGATCCTGTTCGATCTCGACGGACGATCCCGTTCCGCCGAGGCTCTGGTCGCCGGCGTCGATCGGGTGGCCGGCGCAATCGCCGACGCCGCAGGGGAAGGCGCGCGAGTTGGGTTGTGGTACCGCAACAGTTTCGCCGCTGTCGAGGCCTTCCTTGCGGTCGAGTGGATCGGCGGAACGCGGATTCCGGTCGATCCGCAATCGTCCGCCGAGGAGGCGCGCGAGGTATTTCGCGCCGCCAGCGTCGACATTGTGCTCGCCGACCGCGAGCATGCGGCGCCACTCGGTCCGGCAGCCCGCGTGCATGACAATTTCGAGCCGCTCGCCGGCACAGCGCGCACTCCCCTCGCCGCCATCGATCCCGAACGCTGCCTGATGGTCTATCCTCGTGGTGTCACTGCTGGCGAACTGCACGGCATTCCGCTGTCGTACCGCAACTGGGCCGCGATCATGGACAACAACATCGCGCTCTATCGCTCCGGCCGCTACGGCCGCTGGGACGAGGTCTCCGAAGTGTTCCTGTCGGCGCAGCAGATCATGCACGGCACTGGCTTCCTCGGCACCTTTCCCTTTCTCGCGATGGGCCTGCCGCAGGTGCTGGTCGACCGCTTCGACTCGGCGGTGGTGGTCGCCGCGATGGCGCGGCAAGGTGTCACCGCAACCATGCTGGTACCGGCGATGCTGCGCGGCGTCGTCGCGGGCGCGAGATCCGGCCACGCTCTGAAGTTGCGACACCTTCTCTATGGCGGCGGTCCGGCCTCACCCGAGGACGTCACCGCCGCGATCGAGCTGTTCGGCCCGGTGCTGACCCAGGTCTACGGCCGCGTCGAGGGCGGCTGGCCGCTCGCGATCCTCGACAGCGCCGATCACGCCCTGCTCGTGACGCGCCCGGACCTGATCCGCAGCTTTGGCCGTCCGATCGCGGAGGTCGAGGCGCGGCTGCGTCCGCTTGGCGACGGCGACGGCGCGACCGGAGAACTCGTTGTGCGCAGCGCGATGACGCCAGCAGTCCGCTAATGCCTTGCCCTCAACCCCGCACATCGAACTGCTTGCTGAGGTGGTCGCCGATCTGGACCAGCATGGCGACACATTCCGGAAAGCCTGACCTGGCGATGTCGCCTGATCGGCCGTCGCGCGGAATTCCCAGGAGTCGCCGGCACGAAGAACCGAAATCACCATTCCGTCCGGGCAGTCGGCGTGCACTTTCAGCTCCGCTCTCGCCATCGCAATCAGTTCGGCTTCGGTCTTGATGGGCTTGCTCATGACGGCCGCTCCGGATCATGCCTCAGCTCGGCGCAGGCTGACGCTTCGGCAAGGCGCTGTCGAGGGGATGATTCGAAAGACTCTGCTTATTTTGACGCGTTTTCTTCACGCGAACCGGTATCCACTTCGCTGGAAAACGCTCTGAGTTGCGCGGCCGGCTGCGCTACCTCGCCGCTTCCGCCCGCTTCAACCCGACGATCTCAGGCAATGATCCGGTCGGGACCGCATCGGCCTTCGAAATTTCCGGCGGCATTGTCGCCCTTGCGGTCGCGTCCGGGAATCGCGCTCTCATTTCGCGCAGGAACCCGTCGAGCGTATCGACAGTGGCGGCCATCTTCGCGATCGGGGCGAATTCGGCGGTGTTGGCGTCGGCCGGCTGGCTCGCGGTCTCGAACGCGGCGCGGTCGTCGTCGCCACTCATCAGCGGCGCATATTTTTCGCGGAAGCGCGCCAGACCGATGACATCCTGCGCCAGCGCGTATCCGACCAGCGCGCGGATCACGTCGCCCTTCTCCACCGGGTTCAGCGGTTTGAAGTCGCGCCAGCGATCGGCGTAATACAATTCGATCTGTTCGGACGCCTCGCGCCAGCGCCGCGACGCCCAGTAAATGTCGGAGCGCAGCCGGATCGCCTCGCGGCCAGCGATATTGGAGATGATATCGAGCGCGAGGTCATGACGGCCGATGTCGCTTTGCGCGCGCGCTTCCAGCAACAGCCGCTGCTGGCGCAGTTCACCCGCAAGATCGGCGATGCGGGTGGTGCGAAGGGCCGCGATGGCGCGATCCGGCTTGCGATTGGTGAGGTACACCATCGCCAGACGCGCCGCCACCTGGGCGCGCGCCGCTCCCTCCAGCCGGTGATCGACCTGATACTGCAGCAGTTCGCTGGCCTGATCGAGCAGATCGACCGCGACCAGCCGATCGGCGAGCCGGCGGATCATTTCGTCGCCGCGCCGCCCGATCGGCGTCAATTCGCGATATTCGTAGAACAGCCCGAGCGCATCGACCGGCGGAAGGTCGTCGCCCCTCGATCCCACAAAGAGTTGCGCAAACAGCGCTGCCGCCTCGTCCTGGCCTTGCCGGGATATTTCCGCATTGGGCTGCAGCCGGGTCGCGGTCCGGTCCGCCGAAAACAACTCGCCGTAGCGTCCGGCTTCGGAATAAAGCCGCGCCATCATGACCAGCGCCTTCACCTCGATGCCGTCGCCGCGCCACATCACTGAAAGCGTCTCGAGTTCGTGCAAGGCATCGGCCGGGCTGATTTCGTCGTGCTTCTGCCGCAGCGCAATCTCGAACAGCTTGCCTTCCGCGGCCGCCGCACGGTCCGCCGAAGCCACGGCCATGCGGTATTCGCCCAGCGCGTCCTTGTCGTGTCCGAGTGCTTCGGCGAGCCGGCCGCGCAGCACCAGGACCGCTGGCTTCTGTTCAGGCGGAAGGCCGATGACTTCCAGATCGGCGGCACGCCTGGCGGCGCCGGAATAATCCTTGACCTCAAGCGACGCGCGCATCGCTTCCGTTATCACGGTGCGTTGCAGTTCGATCGGCAGCGAGGTGATGGCGAATTCGACGTTCTTGAATTTCTCCCGTGCCTCGGCCCACTTGCCCTGACGCGCACAGGCCAACGCCTTCCATAATTGCGAATCGTAATTGGCCCCGATGGCCGGATTGGCGAGGTCTTTCAGCGCCAGTTCAGGACGGCCCATCAGCGTGCTCGCCACCGAATGCACGATCAGCGCAGCCGGATCCTCCTCGCCTCGCCTGGTATCGGCGAGGGCAAGATCGAGAACGCCCTTGGCTTCCGGATACATCCCGCGCGCCAGATAGAAACGGGCCAGATCGATCCGCGCCGGCGCGCGCTGATCGGGCCCGGCCGCCACAGCTGTAGCGGCGAGCGCCCGCTCCCGCGCCATGAAGTTTTCGCCCTGATTCTTGCGCCACTCGCCGACATCGAAGATGGGCCGGACCGCGGTTGAGGCGCGATCGGCGGCGGCATCGGCCGGCGACAGCGTCAAGCCGCCGGGCCTGCCGAGGATGATCTTGTCGGGCGCTATTTCGGTGGTGATGTCATCGGAATTCAGACGAACCGCGACGCCGTGGATCGATTCCAGCAGCGCCAGCTCGACGAAGTCCTGCTCCCTGATGAAGCCGCGAACGGGTGGCGGCGCCGTGACCACCAGCAAGGTATCGCCGGCGTCCGGATCGAGAACCCGGTGCATCCGTCCGTGTCCGGGCAACGACACCGAAACATTGGCATGGGCGGGATCGCTGATGTTGCGTGTCGCCGTCAGCGGTTGGGTTGGCGTTTGCATCGCATCGGCAAAGGTCAGCGTCCAGTTCGCGCCGCTGGCCTGATCGTCGCCGGTGAGCGAGGGCATCTGCGGCTGGTTGAGCCGAATGCGGACCGCCTGACCCTTTTCCAGCGGCAGCAGGCTGACATCGGCGATAACCGCGCCGCCCCTGCTGCGGATCGGCTCGATATCGATCGGCCTGGTGGAATCGAACACCAGCCACACGGTATCGGCGCGGCGAAACAGTGCCGCCGGCGTGGCGGCGGCAAAGGAAAAGTTCAGGCGCAGACCGCCGCTGTCGCGCTTGGCATCCACCGCAGCGGCGCTGTCACCGGCCCTGGTTGTAGCCGGCGGCTCGGACGCGGCCTGGCTTTTGGGCGGCTTCTCCGGCGGGGAAGCCGGCGCTTCGGTTGCGGGGGACGCGGGCTTCGGCGCCTCGGAGACGAGCGATGTTTTCGGCGCCGGGGCGGGTTTGGCCTCGATGCTGGCTTGTTCGGCGAGCGGCTTTGGCGGCGCAGCCTCGCCGGATTGTCGCGGCGTCGCAGGTTGGCCGGCAGGCGTCCCGGACGCGGCCGGCGCGGTCACCGCCGGAGCGGCTGTCGCAGGAGCTGCTGACGCCGGGGCGGCCGCCACCGGAGCGGCTGTCGGCGGGGCGGCTGTCGCCGGAGCATGCGAGGCATCCGGTGCCGGCGACAACAGCGCTGACGGCTTTTCGGCTTGCTGGAAAGCGACATCGACGATGTAGTTTTTGTCCTCGCGGAAGGAGTGCACGTCGACATCGCCGATCAGTGCGACTTCCACCGCCGAGGAATCGCCTTCGAGCTTCTGGTTGATCGAGGCGATATTCGACGGCGCCGCCAGCTTGGCGTCCGCCAGGTCGAAGGTGAGCCCGGCCGTGAACGACAGCGTGAGTTTCTGGTCGTTCAGCGCCGACGAGACGCCGACGCCGTCGGGCATTTCGAACACGAAGCGGACGAAGGTCGGTTGCAGCGATGCGCGGACGCGGATCGGCGTCCGCTTCTTGGCCTCGGCGATCGCCCGCTGCTGACGCAACGCGCGCTCGGCGTTCCGCGCGCGCTCGGACAGTTCGCGGATCACCTCGAGGGGAAGTCCCGGCGGCGGCCCCTTCCAGCTGTCAGGCAACAGGTCGATGAACACCCGTTCGCCCGCCGTCATGGTGTTGATGGTCACCCTGCGCGCCAGCGACAGCCGGATCGCCGAGCCATCGGGATCGCGCCGCGCTGAGGCGACATAATCGGGCACCGCCTCGGGCAACGCGTCGATCGGGATATCCACCGGGTGCTTGAACCGGATCACGATAATCGAGCCGGCGGCGGTCACCTCGGAATCGACATCCTCGGCAAGCCTGAGGACCAGCCGGGCATAGCCGCCCGCCTCCGCGAATGTGGCCTCACCCTTGATCGCATCGGTAGCGTGGCAGACGCCGGAGAACATCGAGCCGAGCAGGACCAGGCCGCCGGCAAGCCGCGACGGCCGGCGGAGGCCACGCCCGACCGCCGCCGCGCAGGCGCGGACACGCGACCAAATTCCAGCGGCAGCCGCTCTCGGCATATCGAGGGGTCTCTCGGTTCGCCGATCTGATCGGCAGCGGGACGCCCTCGCGTCCCTCGCATTTGAATTTAGAATCAGCGATTTAAGGACTTGTTAAGATTGGCGGCTTTTAAGCATCTTTAAAAATCATTAAGAAATGCAAGAAACCGCTGCGGCACGGGCATTTCTCCTTTGTTTTGGCAAATCGTCGTTACGATCAATTTAAGGGCAATCGTTAGTTCTGCGTTAGTTTTGATTGTCCCCTTCCGACCGTTCAAGGGGGAGGATCGTAGTGTCACGCCCGCAGCGTTATCCACTCAAACGGCTTCACGAATTGGGTTGCACGTTTAGGCCTTCCCCGTCGTGGACTAGAATCGCGCGCTGCCAGCCATAGCTCTGCCAGTGATCCTCTGCCCAAGGTAAGCAGTGATTTTAGTGAACCCGGCGGGCCAGGATGAAACGCATCATCATAGATGGGGCTATGAACCATGACAGTGGTGCTGACAAAACGAAGCTGGTCACGATGATCGCGGGTATCCAGAAGAAGGCGTGCTGTGCCAGAGTTGGAGTCATCAAAACCGATATTAGGCCAACACCGAAAACGACCGCATTCACTATCAAATAAATTAGCGCTGCAACACGCATTCTCGCCTGACTATCGCTGTTCATGGCCGTCTCCTGTTTCACTCAGCAAACGTATTGAAGCGGCTTTGGGTTCCGCCCTATCCCCAAAGGGGCGGCTTCCCTATGTCGCCCGGCGCGCAGCGAAATGAAGCGCTCAGAAAGGCGGGCTATCTCTGTAGAGCTGCTGACAATTAGGGGTTGATCGACCGACAAAAAATACAATAATATCAAATAGATATATCAATTTTTTGATTTAAGGACCTGTTAAATATCCCCGTTAATTGGGCTTTTGCTGCAACATCTTGCCTTCGATTTTGGGAAGATCGGCGGCGGAGGCGGACTTGTCCGGCCCGGCGCGGCGGGCCATTTCGGTCGTCAGCCGCTCGGCCGCTTCGGTCGACATCAGGCCAAGGATATCGGACATCTTGCGCGGCGCGATCTGCGACGCGATTTCAAACAGCACCGGCATCTCGAGCCGGTCGAACACCTTGGCGGCATCCTTCGGCTTCATGCTCTCATACATGGTGATGATGCCCTTGAAGCGCGCGGCATCGGCTTCGGTTTTCTGTTCGCTCACCGCGGCGATCCGCAACTCGACCGCCTTCATTTCCTGGACCTTGGATTCGATGCGCTTTTCGGCGGCCTTGAGCAGGCTTTCGCGAATATCGATTTCGCGGGCGCGGGCTTCCAGTTCCTGCCGCCGCGACTGCAGCCGCTCAAGAATGGCGCGCTCGGACGGCGACACCGGGGCGCCTTGCGCGGGCATGACCGCGGCGCCTTCCGGCTTTGCCACTTCCGGCGGCGCGACGGCCGGCTTGGCCGCTTCCTCCTTCAACCTCTCTTCTTTGGGCTTTTCTTCCTTCGACTTCTCTTCCTTCTTCTCATCGACCGAGCCGGTGATATCGGCGGCGGCTTCGGTCTTGTTGCCGCCCGGGAAATTGAAGGTTTCCTGCGCCCAGGACTGCTTGGTCGATTGCGGGTCGTAGTCGAACACGTAGCCGCCATCGATCACGAGGCCGGCGACCTTCAATACGGCGAAGCCGAAGATCGCGGCCAGGACAACTGGAATGATACGAATGTCACGAACAGATTTCATGCGGCGAGGCCATTGGACCTTTTGCGCTCGGAGAACACCTGCGCCGCCGCGGCAATCGCCCTGGCCGCTGAAACCGGCGGGGCCGCGGGCACCGGATCGGCCGCGGGTCTAGCCGCGATCGCGATCTTGGACAGCCGCCGCAAGACGTTGTCGCCTTCGGCGAGTTGCTTCTTCAACTGCTGGGACAGCTGGCCCGCGGAGGCGAGCTGCTCGCCGAGATTGACGTTGACGTCGCGAACGGTGTGCTTGAGGCCACCGATGGCGCGCTCGGCGATTTCGGTCGCCGTGATCAGCTCCCCAATCGTCGCCTTCAACGAATGCTCATCCGCCTTGAGGCGCTTCAGCCTTTTGTTGAGCAGCGCGCAGTAACCGATTGTGAGCATCAGCAAAACCGCCACCAGGCTCTCGATCACAATTCCGAGTGAATGACTCATTGGGCCTCCATCAACTTGGTTTGCTCGTCGGCTTTCTCGAACATCGCTAAGGTGGTATTGGGCTTGCGCAGCTGCTTGGTGACGCGAATGGCGACCCGGTCGCCGACCCGGCCCATCCGCCCTTCGGTCAAGGTGACATTGCCGCAGCGCACCGACACCAGCGCGTCGGCGCGCATCTCCAGCGGCAGGGTGTCGCCGACTTTCAGTTTCATCAGTTGCTTGAGCGGAATGTCGGCTTCATAGAGCACGGCATCGACCGAAATCTCCGCCTGCGCGACTTCGGTCGCGAAATGGCCTTCCCAAATCGGATCGCGGCCGAATTTTTCGCCCATGAACATCTGCAGCAGCACGCTGCGGATCGGCTCGATGGTCGCATAGGGCAGCAGCAATTCGATATTGCCGCCGCGATCCTCCATATCGATGCGCAGCCGCACCAGAATGGCGGCATTGGCGGGCCGGCTGATGGCGGCGAAGCGCGGATTGGTTTCCAGCCGGTCGATGCTGAAGGTCACCGGCGACAGCGGCCGGAAGGCCTGCTCGGCATCCGCCAGCACGACCTCGATGAGCCTCTTCACGAGATTGGTTTCGATGGTGGTGTAGGGACGGCCTTCGATCCGCAGCGAGGTCTGGCCGCGACGGCCACCGAGCAGCACGTCGATCATCGAATAGATCAGGCTGGAATCCACCGTCGCCAGGCCGAAATTTTCCCATTCCTCGGCCTTGAACACGCACAATACCGCCGGCAGCGGAATCGAATTCATGTAGTCGCCGAACCGTACTGAGGTGATGCGATCGAGCGAAACTTCGACGTTGTCGGAGGTGAAGTTGCGCAGGCTGGTGGTCATCAGCCGCACCAGCCGGTCGAACACGATTTCGAGCATCGGCAGACGCTCGTAGGAGACCATCGCCGAATCGATGATGGCGCGAATGCCGGAATTGTCGTCGACGTTGACGTCGCCGACGGAAAAGCCGAGCAGGTTGTCGATCTCCTCCTGCGACAGTACCCGCTCGCCGCTGTTCTTGCCGCCGAGGTCACGGCTACCGTCCTCGACCATGGCGGCCCATTGCAACGCCATCGTGCCGGAGAGTTCATTGGCCGCGGCCGCTTCCGCGGCCTGCACCGGATCCTCGGAATCCAGCGACGCTTCCCATTGCGCCGCGATTGCGTCCTGATCGACCGGATCGTTGTCCGCCATGATTTTAAATCCGTCTCGTCACTGAACGACGATTTCCTTGAACAGCACCGCGCTGACCTCGCTTGGCGCGACCACCGCGTTGACCCGCCGGGTCAGTTCTTCCTTCAAACGAAACAGCCCCGCCGAGCCGTTCAGGTCGACCGGCCGCAACTCGCGCATATAGGTCTGGAAGATGTCGGTGACGCGCGGCATCGTCGGCTTGATCGCCTCGACCTGCTTTTCCTCCTTGACCTCAAGCACCACCCTGACCTTGAGGTATTGCACGCGCTCGCCGGGCGAACCGACCAGATTGACCAGCATGTCGGGCACGTCGATGAATACCGGCGGCTTCGGCGCCGGCGCCTCGGCGTGCATCTCCTCGCCATGGTGACGGAAGAAAAAGAACCAGGTCGCAGCGCCGCCGCCGATGATGGCAAACAGGCCGACCGCGGCGATGATCAGCTTGAGCTTGCCTTTAGGCGCGGCGACTGGCGCTTCCGCGCCACTCTCGGCCTGTTCATTGTCTGCCATCGCGTGCCCGCCCGGTCTTGGGAAATGAGCGCGATGCCGCCAGGCTGGCTTGAAAGACGCGATACAAAGGCCGCCGGCGCACACGCGCCCTCTTGATCCGGACGCTAGGGTAATAATGGTTAATGGAACCTTTCGTTTGCCTCTCAACTAGGAAAAAGTTGCCGGGCAAACATGGTCAACAAGACCTTATTGCCGCCCGGCAAGGCCCCCGGCGAAACATCTAAGTCCTTCCAGAATCGATGTTTTCTCAACTGGCACGGCTTTCGCTGTGTTGTCGGAGAACCGCGGCTTGGGAGAGCTTGCGGTTCGCAGCATCCGCAACCGGCCTGGGAGGGCTTTAGGCTCGCGGATCATTCAGGGGAGAACTATCGATGCAGAATGCACTTCTCATCGGGCTTTCGCGCCAAACGATGCTGGAACGACAGTTGGATGTCATTTCCAACAACATCGCGAACGTCAACACCTCCGGCTTCAAGGCCGACGCGTCGCTGTTTGAGGAATATCTGATGCCGGGCGCGCACGAAGACAACTTCGTCGGAAGCGATCGCCGCCTCAGCTACGTCCAGGACCGCGGCACCTTTCGCGATTTTTCGCAAGGCGCCGCTGAGCAGACCAAAAATCCGCTGGACATCGCGATCGATGGTGGCGGCTTCCTCGTGGTGCAGACGGCCGCGGGCGAGCGCTACACCCGCGACGGCGGCCTGCAGCTCAACGGCCAGGGCCAGCTCGTGACCGCCGCCGGCAATCCGGTTCTCGGCACCGCCGGACCCATCGTGTTTCAGCCGACCGACCACGACGTCAACGTGACGCCCGACGGCACCATCACCGTGCAGGAAGGCTCTAGCCACACGGATTCGCTCCGCGGCAAACTCCGGCTGGTCAGTTTTCCCGACGCGCAGAAGCTGCTGAAGGAAGGCGCCAATCTCTATTCGGCGGGACAAGGCGCAGCACAGCCCGACCCCAAATCCGCGGTGCGCCAGGGTTTCATCGAGAAATCCAACGTCAACGCGGTGGCCGAGATGAGCCGTATGATCGAGGTGTCGCGCGCCTACACGCAAATCGCGACACTACTGCAGCAGGAGAGCGATCTGCATAAGTCGGCGATCGAAAAACTCGCCGACGTTCCGTCGTAAGCCCATTCAAGGAGACGACACATGCAAGCTCTTCATACTGCAGCGACCGGAATGGCGGCCCAGGAACTCAGCGTCCAGGTCATCTCCAACAACATCGCGAACCTGCAGACCACCGGTTACAAGAAGCAGACCGCCGAATTCCAGGACTTGATCTACGAGCATGTCCGCCGGGTCGGCGCCCAGGCCTCGGATCAGGGCACCATCCTGCCGGTGGGTATCGATATCGGCGGCGGTGTGAAGACCGTCGGGACGCCGCGATCGATGACGCAGGGAACGCTTTCGCAGACCGGCAACGATCTCGATCTCGCCATCACCGGCGAGGGATTTTTCAAGATCCTGATGCCGGACGGCACCTTTCAATATACCCGCGACGGCACCTTCCAGATGGACAATACCGGGCGGATCGTCACCGCCGCGGGCAATCCGGTGCAACCCACCATCACGGTGCCGCAGAATTCCCAGGGCCTGACGGTCAACGCCCAGGGTCAGGTGTCGGTGACGCCGGCGGGGTCGACGACGACGTCGCAGATCATCGGCCAGCTCTCCATCACGCGCTTCATCAACAAGGCCGGCCTGCAGCCGGTCGGCAGCAACCTCTTCACCGACACGCCGTCGTCGGGCCAGCCGCAGGACGGCCTCGCCAGCACCGAAGGCTACGGAGCGATTACGCAAGGAAGCCTTGAGCAGTCCAACGTCGACGTCGTTTCGGAGATGTCCAACCTGATTGCCGCGCAGCGCGCCTACGAAATGAACGCCAAGGTGATCAGCGCCGCCGACCAGATGCTGCAAACCACCTCCGCGCTGTTCCGTTAAGGGAGATGATGATGACCATGCGTTCGCTTCTCCTGGCAGCCGCCCTGCTCGCGGCCAGCGCCGCGACGGCACTCGCCCAGACCAGCGAAGACGTCATCGCAACGCCGGCGCTGCGCGCCAGCGTCACCGTCTCCAGCGACGTGGTGCGGATCGGCGACATCCTCGACAATGCCGGCACCGCGGCACTGATCGCGATCTATCGCGCGCCCGATCTCGGCACCACCGGCTCGCTGCCAACCGAAAAGGTGCTGGCCACGTTGCAGGCGCATCAGGTGATCGGCGTCGACACCAAGGGCATCAAGACGATTACCGTGACCCGGCTGTCGCGCCCGCTCCCGGCCAGGGAGATCGAACTTCAGGTCGCTCGCGCGCTGGAGCATCGGCACGGCCTCGGCGACGCCGCCAACATTGCCCTGACATTCGATCGCGGCATGCGCGATATGCAGCTTGAAGCATCGAATACCGGTGCCTTGCAGCCGGTTTCGACCTGGTACGAGCCGCGCAGTGGCCGCTTCGATGTCAGCTTCGAAATCGGCAACGACACAGGCGCCATGGCAACGACATTGCATTTTACCGGCACCGCGATCGAAACCGTCGAGGCTGCCGTGCTGACGCGGGACGTCGAGCGCAGCGAAGTCCTGAAATCTTCCGACGTGATCGCCCAGCGGCGTCCGCGCGCCGAGGTCGGCAGCGACGCCGCGGCTCGCCATCTCGCGGTCGGAATGCAGATGCGCAAGCAGCTTCGCGCCGGCCAGGCGTTAAGGGTCTCCGATGTCGCCAAGCCGGATCTGGTGCAGCGCGACGACAACGTCACCCTGATCTACGAATCCACCGGTCTCTACCTCACCATTCGCGGCAAGGCGCTGGAAGGCGGCACCGAAGGCGATGTGGTCAACGTGCTCAACCTGCAATCGAAGCGCACCGTGTCCGGCGTCGTTATCGGCCGCGGCCAGGTCGCGATCACGGTCGCAACGCCCCGCCTTCCCCCCGCCACCGACGCATCCTCCGCGGTCGGATCGGCAGAACCGGCTGCACCGGTTGCGGTTGCCGCCGGCAACAGTTCGCAAGTGTCTCCAAAAGTCGAGTAAAAGTTCATGTATACGTCCAGTATCAATCGTATCGTCCTCACCGGCACCTTGCTGACCATCGTCAGCATCGCAGGCGGCGGCTGTTCATCGCTCGACCGGCTCTCCCAGATCGGCGAACAGCCGAGACTGTCCTCGATCGACAATCCGACGGCGCAGCCCGGCTACAAGCCGGTGCAGATGCCAATGCCGAAACCGGAAGCGGTGTCCTACAACGCCAACTCATTGTGGCGGAACGGCTCGCGGTCGTTCTTCAAGGACCAGCGCGCGCATCAGATCGGCGATCTGCTGACCGTCACGGTCAACATCACCGATCAGGCCAATTTCGCCAACGAGACTGCGCGCAGCCGCATTACGACGGAAGATTCGGGGATCACCGCGTTCCTCGGCAGCGGCTTGCTGGGTGCAACAGCCGCAAAAATTCTGCCTGGGCGCTTCCTGACCGCGGACTCCAGCTCGTCCTACGACGGCAAGGGCACCATCCAGCGACAGGAAACGCTGACGACCAACATCGCCGCCGTGGTTACCCAGTTGCTGCCGAACGGAAATCTGGTCGTCGAAGGCAAGCAGGAGGTCCGCGTCAATTTCGAAAAGCGCGAGCTGATCGTCGCCGGCATCGTGCGTCCGGAGGATATCCAGAGCGACAACACCATCAATTCAAGCAAGATCGCGCAAGCCCGCATCGCCTATGGCGGCCACGGCCAGCTCACCGACGTGCAGCAGCCGCGTTACGGCAGCCAGGTGATGGACGTGCTGCTGCCATTCTAACAGCATGATCCGGAAAGATGGGAACCGGTTTTCCGAACAGATCATGCTCAAACAAAGAGATCAGCACATGATGTTCGACGAGCAGGTTCAGGTCCGAACAGGAGAACCATCCAAGAGCTCCCACATCTCATCGCGAACCTAGGCGCAGTGAGATGTACTACGCGGCCTCCGTCAGCTCCCCTGGCGGAGGCCGTGCCTATTTCGTCTGATGCTAAGAAATATAACGATCATGCTGCGTTTGAGGCTTCCGACCCTGCAGGTTTGTGTCAATATGGCATGAAGCGCGACGGGGAACGCTGGGGTTGGATGCGTTTGACGTCCAGGTTTACGGCTACGTCATCCCCACACCAGACGAGCAAAATTGCCGTCGATGGTCGCAGGTCGTACCGCCGGGTTTGTTTCGAGTTCGCGATCGTATCGAATTGGCAACTATTCCGGAGATGAAGCCATGAACAAGCCTTTGCCCGTGAACCCGCCCGAACTTCGGTCGACCTTCGTCGCAGCGTCGTCGATGCCTTGGCAGCGGACGGATTTCGACGGAATCGAGATGAAGATCCTATACAAAGACGACGAAGGACGCTCGACCATCCTGTTCAAGATGGCGCCCGGCGCGGTCGTGCCATTGCACGAGCACACGGCGCTCGAACAGACCTTCATGCTCGAAGGATCGCTGGAAGATTCCGAAGGAAGCGTTGGAGCGGGTGACTTCGTTTGGAGGCCTGGCGGCAACATCCATGTCGCGCATGCTCCCAACGGAGCGACGTTCATCTCCGTATTCAACCGCCCGAACCGCTTTTTCGATGGTGCGAAGTTTTTCACTTCCACCGAAGAACGGAGGTAGCACTGGCGCGAGTTTCGTAGCCAGCATCTTCCGGCAGCGAATGACGTCACGCCTCCCGACTCTCCTGAGCAATTGCTCGCTCTGACAAGCGGCGCTTTCGCATACCCCACGCTCCCTCTGTGGCACAATAATCACACCCGAATGAAATCGCATCGCTGATGCCGTGTCGGGTCTCATCCGGCCACGGTTACGCCCCTATTGCAGGTCGGATTGGGTTTGGCTCGGGGCACGAGTTGGGGATGCAACATGTCTTCCATCAGCTGTGCCGGAATATTGTGCGTCGATAGTAAAGCAAACCGTATTCGTCTGGTCGCGTTGCTGGTCTCGGCCACGGCCGTTCGGAACGTCATCCGTCTGTTTGTCGTCGCTCTGGCAGGGACTTTGCTTGCGGCCTGCGCTCAGTCGTCCTCTGTCCTCACCGGAAATTCCGAGTTTGTTACCCCTGGTCGACAGGCGTCGCTGCAACACAATCGAACGGCATCATTCCTTATTAACAGACGTGTCGCGTCCGCAAAAAGGCACACCCCGTTCGCGTCGCACCACGATGCGGCCAGGAAACAGACTGCTTCGCTGGGAATTGCCAGCTTCTATACAGAGGGAACAGAGACCGCGAGCGGTGAAAAGTTCGATACGCACGATTTGACAGCCGCGCATCCGACGTTGCCGTTCGGCACAAAGTTGCGCGTGACCAACGTCGCCAGCGGACAGTCCGTGACAGTTCGGGTCAACGACCGCGGTCCGTACGTTCCCGGACGAGTTGTCGATGTCTCCTATTCCGCAGCTGATGCGCTGGGAATGGTTGGAAAGGGTCTCGCAAAGGTCAAACTTGACGTCGTCCAATAGCCAGTGGAAGCGGCCTGGACCTGACGATCGAAAGATCGCTTTGGGTCAGAATTGTCCGCGCTTCCATGTCCGGGCCCGCTTTACTCCCGCCAAAAGCGGGCGTACGGGACTACGCTGAAACTTCTCTTTTTGAAAGAGTTCACACCCACGTCGTTGCCATGAGCCTCGAAAGAGAGCGTCATTGAAAAAACGGTCTACCAACCGACTACGGACACTGAAGCTGCATCTCTCGCGGTGTCCGAGTCGAACCAGCAAACCACATTCGCCAAGAAGAAATCCTTCCCAATGGTCAAATCAGTTTTATTGGCGGCGCTAATCTGCACCGCCGCGGTCTGCGCGTCGTCAGGGCAGGATGCCAAAGTTTCCGTCGACATGATGGGGATAGGTGGCTTGAGCTGTGCTCACTGGCGGTCTACTCCAGCGCTTCGACTGGAGGGAACAATCTGGATTTATGGATTCTGGACGGGACTTAACTACGTTGCCGCAGCGAGCGGACAGACAGAGAGAAAAGTCGACACGGCAGCGGTAATGATTGAAGTCAAGAAAACATGCGCTCAGCGTCCATCGCAGCCATTGGCAAGCGCCGTGTGGACCACCTACCTTGAACTCGATAAGAGGTAGGCAAGGACATCTCCACACGTCTTCCCGCCCTGCTCTGGCGCGCGTGCCGGTAAACCTGGGCCGGGAAATCCACGTTACCGATTCAGCTGCCGACAATTGGACCTTCGGACTTCGATCGGGTTTTCATCGCTCGCTGACGAAATAGCACAGCCGCATGTTAACAGGAATGCGTATGGAGCTGCTGCAGAACGCTCGCGGATGCGATCAGATTCACCACACCGATGGCTGAATCGGCAAAAGCGACGCGGAGCTGGCTTCCCCTGTTGCCACGCCATGCTGATCGAGTTTCGATATCACAGGTGTGCCTGGGTCAAAACGGACACGATAGACCTGCAGATTCTCTATGACTCGCTGGACATAGTTGCGCGTTTCGGAGAACGGAATGCGTTCTACCCAATCGATCGCGTCCACATTGGGATCGCGCGGATCGCCGTACATCTTCACCCAATCGCGAACGCGGCCCCGGCCGGCATTATAGCCGGCGAAAGTCATGATATGAGAGCCGGCGTATTCCTTCAACAACGCGCTGAGTTCGGCCGCGCCCATTTGCGTATTATAGGCGGGATCATTGACCATCCGGTCCCAATCATAGGCGACGCCGAATCGCTTGGCAGTGTCACGCCCGGCTTCCGGCGTGACCTGCATCAGGCCGACCGCATTGGCCGACGACTTGTCGCGCTGGTCGAACGCGCTTTCGGTGCGTGCGACCGAATAGATGACGCTACGTTCGATCTCGGGACCGACCGGACTGTGCTGCGGAATTCCGATCGCCGGAAAGGCGTAGTTGTCGAGCGCAAGGCCGCGGGCGAGCGCAAGCTTGCCGATTTGCAACATGGCGCGCGCGTCGTTGTGGCGGCCGGTCAGCTCACCGAGCGCGACCAGCACCGTCGCGTCACCGCCGTGTTCGGCGAGGTCAGCAACAAACTTTAGAAGGACGTCGCGTTCGCCGAGCGCATAGAGCATACCCGCGGCGCGCACGCGGTCGTCGGCGAGCGCTTCATCATCAGCGGAGCTAGCCGGCGCCGGCACCCGCAGCTCAATTCGGTCGAGGCCGAGCCTTGCGCGCGCGAGTTGTCCGTAATAGGCGGTGGGGTAGCGGGCGGCAGCCTCATAACCGTCGCGCATTGCGTCCTTCTCGCCGACCGCTTCGGCAACGCGGGCTCGCCAGTAGTTCGCCCGCGCCAGCACAATCGGATTGGCCGATCCCTCGTCTATATGGGCGAAATGCGCCCGCGCCGTCGCGGGATCATTGCGGTAGCGGAGGGCGATCCAGCCGCACGTGAAATGGAAATCCGCCCGGTAATATTCGTCGGCCGGCAGGGCGGCATCGCGCACCACTTGGTAGGCGGCTTCAAACTTACCCTGATCGAGCAACTTGCGAGCGAGACTGCGCCGTTCGCGCCACCATTCGTCGGTATCTTGAAGCGCCATGGTCTCAGGTGCGGCCGCCAGCATCAGGCTGATCGCGTCGTCGATCCGGTCGTGGCGTACCATCCATCGGATACGGCAGAGTGTGTATCCGAGATCGCTGCGGGCGTCGGTCGGAACTGCGTTGAGGGCATCGAGCGCCTCGTCCGCGTTCCCCGCCGCACAGGCCTTCACGATCGAAAGCTCATCGCTGCCCAGGCGTTGCGCAGCGCGCCGCGCGCCCGAAAGGTCCTTGGCACCGATACGCTTGTCCATGCGCGCACGATGGTCCTCGCGGGTGAGCAAGTCGCGAAACAGTTCGAACGCGTCGGCTTCCGAGCGCTCCGACAATTCATCCGACCGCCAGCTCTGGCGAACCAGGCTTCCGGCGCCATCACGATCGCCTTCGGCGAGCAGGACCCGCGCGAGCGCGAAGCGACCCTTGGCGCTTGTCGGCTGATCGCCGACGAAGTTGCGAATGGTGGCGGCGTCGCTGCGCTCCTGCCACAGGCGCGCCTCCGCTCGCTTTCGCATGAGACCCATGCTCGGCCAGTCCGGATTGTCAGCGATGAACGCCGCGTACCGGCTGAAATTAGCGTCAACCTCCGGATGACGCAGAATGAACCATTCAACGAGCTTCCGCGCCGCCGGGTCGCCGATCGCTTTCTGGACGGCGGTTGCCTCGCTTGTCTTGGCCTTGCGCGCGAGATCGATCGCATCCTTTACCGCCGCAAGATCGGCCGAGAGCGGAAAAGCCTCAGCACTCGAAGGCGGCGCGTCGCTGGATCGCGTCGACTTGCGTTGCGCGGCCATGACATCTTTTGCATGCTCAGTCTTCGCCGCGTTGCGGTGGTGCCGTGCTCCGGTTACTTCATGCGGCTTCCTGGCCTGCTGAGGCTTATGGCTGGCCCGTGCAACGTCGTCAGTCGAAAAAAATGCGAGCACAGCCAAGGTCAGGAAACACGACAGCGAATGTAAGCGCTGGGTCATTTCACGGTCTCCCCGCGAACCAACCGGACGAACCATGGTTCATGCGGCTGGAACTGCCCGGAGAGTATCACAGCGCCCCTTCGCAACTGTAGTGTTTTGGCAACATCATGGAAAAAGTCAAAATGAGCTTACCGGCGTGCGCGCCAAATCATGTTGATGACCGCCCGAGCCGTACCTTGAAAGGATTGGCGTTCGCCAAGTTACGGCTTCATGCAACTCAGCAAAGTCGGCTGGATGCCGAAACTCTAAATTTACCAAGTTAAACGGAACGGCTGAACCCCCTGAGGGAAAGGCTGAAACGCTTGAGGATTGGCGGCAATTCTTTGGCGATCGGGCCGCCTTGCGATTCTCGTTTTCTTGCGCTGGATCTTCAACGGCACTACGGCGGTTGGGAGCGGTGCACTAAGCTGGCCTTCCGCGACGCGCGCCGGCGCTTGCGGCGGCAGAATTTCCGGAACGGATACGGGAACGACCGGGGTTTGCACGCGGGTATCGATATCCACCCGCGGTGGGCCTACCCTGTTCGACGCGATTCGGATGACCGGCCTGACGGCGTCGGGACGAGTGATTGTTTCCGTTTCGGGAATGAAGGATGACACGACAATCAAGAGCGCGAGGAGCGCTCCACCGACAAAAGTGAAATAACGAAGTAAGAGCATAATTGAACCAAAATAGGACAGGTTCTTGCGGCCTTCGGCGATCTGAGAGCGACTGCCAAAATTTCCGATCTAAGGTGTGTCTGGCTCCATGCCTTCCAGGTTCAAATGTTTACCGATGGAACCATTTGGAACTGGACTTTCGACCCTTTCCGGTCAAAGGCCGCATGTCTGTCGCGGATCAACGGGCTGCGGCAAGTTTTCCCCCGGGAAGCTAACCAACGGACAATCGCGGATGAATTCTGCCCCAAACCCGTTATCAGAAACGCCCGAGAGTTTGACACGCGACGGTGTTCCCTCACAGCCCCATGCCGCAAAGCGACTTTTGCAGACGTGCCCCCACGAGTCCAAACGCAGATTGGGAAGCGGCAGATGCGCGAAAAAGCAGCCGAAGCGGACACTGCGGATTTTGAAATTTCGTCTCGCCAAGCGGTACGTTCGTTGTTTACGATCCAATGAGTCGTATCGTTGATACCTTAGGCATGGGACACTGCCATGGGGATGAAAAAATATGCCGCTTCGCCCACGGCAACTCTTGCTCTCGGACTTTTCTTCACGGCGACAATTCCCATCGCCGTCGATGCAATTATCAACACGGTTGCGTCGCTCGTCTCACCCGCCATCGGCAATCTCAGCTTCACCTCCCCCGCAATGGGTCAACCGGACGTCGTTCCGAAGAAACAATCGGACGCGCTCAGTGCGTACAATAATGCAGTAAGCGATTTTGAGTCGGTCCTGGGCCAGCGGCGCGCGCAGGTCAATTCGAACCAACGGCTGCCGAATTTACCGGGACAGGCACTCTACCTTGCGCGCATCAATATGATGAGCGCGTACAAAGACCTCACCGACGCCCTCCCCTCCAAAATCGGTCGACCCAACAAATTCGGAATTCCTCCGGCATATTTTGACGCTCAAACAGAACCGCTGGTCGACGAATACCGGGCTCTTTTCGACATTATGGAGGCCCCGCCCGCCAACGCCCAAAAGTCAGCTACGCCATTCAAGGACGTTGTCGATCTGGCGATTGCCATTGCGCGAGCCAAGGGACTTGATGCGGCGAACGCTGAAGAGGCAGGTCGTATTAGTCTGGGACTGTTCTTCGCCGAGACAAATGGCAATCAAAACGTGGGTAATGGGCGTTCGAATAAATACAAGGGAAGTTTCCAAACGGGACCATCCGAAGATCAAAATGGTCAAAAGAAATGGGCGGCGATAAAACCGACGATAGCAGCTTTTGATCCGGCCTTGAGCCTACGCGACGACAAGGAAGAGGCTCGGGCTGGCAATCTGGATCATCGGTTCAACCACTGGACCGCGGTGCGAGATGCATTGATGGGCGAACACGCAGACATTTTCCCGCAAGTAAGATTGATCGTCAAAACACTGCCAAACCCCATCGATCAAATGAAGTTCTTTGAACTCATCCAGATCATTCCCAGCCCGATCAGGTCCGCACTCAAGTCAGGCGACCTAATCAACTATCGAATTTCCGACCCGAGGATCATGGGATATCTACGGAACAACAGCATCTTCGCCTTTGGACAGGCCGACAGGGCAAGAACATCTGCGACCGTTCGTGAAATTCTTGATGCGATGTGGCTCTTCAATAGCAAATTTGAACGAGCGCTTTCGAAGTTCGACGAGATGAAGGCGCGGTAAAACGGCTGGTTACGAAGGCAACCCCATGGCTCTGAATAGCTTTTGATCACCTCGCCTAAATCGAACTGATAGCCTATTTTCAGTAACTCTTGGTTCCGAATCCCTGATAAAGTCGACTTGTTCGGCCATGAAGCGCGAACAGAAATCACTCTTGGGGAAAGCAGGGATTGCTGTCGTCAGAGAGAAAATTCGCCCGATCAGGCTCCGCTATTTGGCGACGCGGTCCTGCTATCATCGCCGCGATGGCCGCGTTGGTGCTTCTGCCGATCGAGGTCAGCGATGCCGGCCGGCTGTCGGATGTCGTCAAGGGCTCGTCAAGGCACGGCAGATCGCCAGAGCACGTCACCTTGGCGAAGCATGCCGTCTCGCCGAAGTCCCGCACCGTGAAGCTTGCCGCCCTAGGGCCGGTCGTCCCTTTTTCATTGAAACCGCTGGCGACAATGTGCGATCGCTCGAAATTCCGGATCGTTCTGGATGTGGGGCATACCGCCGCGTCAGAAGGAGCCACCAGCGCCCGGAACGTGGCCGAGTTCGTCTTCAATCTGCGCCTTGCGCAGCGGATCGAGGAGAAATTGAGGTCCGAAGGCTTTCCTGAGACGAGGTTGCTCTTGACCGAGGGCAAGGCCAGGCCCAGCCTGATCAAGCGTGTTGCCGCCGCCAACGACCTTCACGCAAATCTCTTCCTGTCGATTCACCACAACTCCGTGCCCAATTCATTGCTTGAGAACTGGGAATTCGAGGGTAAGAAAAGCCATTTCAGCGATCGCTTCAGCGGTTATTCCGTCTACGTCTCCCGCGGCAATCCGGACTTCAAGACGAGCCTTGCATTCGCCGAACTCGTCGGCAAGGAAATGAAGACCCAGGGTCTGCAATACGCCCAGCAATATACTCAAGCCATCATGGGTCGGTACCGGCACCCGCTGCTGGACAAGGAAACCGGTGTTTACAGCTACGATCAACTCGTCGTGCTGAGAACGACCCGGATGCCGGCCGTCCTGCTGGAGGCAGGCTCGATCATCAACCGGGACGAAGAGCTCAAGATGGTCTCGCCCGAACGCCGGGACATCATCAGCGGCGCTGTCGCGGCGGCCGTGAAGGAATTCTGTGAACCTTTCCTCGGTCCGCCCTGATGGCGTGGTGACGACAGCACCCCGCATCCCTCCCGGATTTTAGCATTGATGCCGGCAACCCTGATTCACAGGAAACCCGTTGCACAAAGACTGCAGGTGAACCCATTTGGTGTGCCGATCCAGCGTGGCCTTGTCTTGATTGTTATGATGCTGCCAGCTTTGGCTTTGGCAAACTCCGCCTTGCCTAAGGGTTTCGTTTATTTGCGCGATATAGATCCCACAATCGTTCAAGACATTCGCTATGCAGGATCTCATAACTTTGTAGGCCGACCAATCAAAGGATACCTCGCCGCAGAGTGTATCCTCAGCGCGCCCGCCGCAAATGCCCTTGAAAAGGTGCAGAGGATGTTGGCCCAGAATGAGCTATCGCTCATCGTCTGGGATTGCTATCGGCCGAAGCGGGCTGTTGAAGATTTTGTCCAGTGGAGCAGAGATCCGGCTCACTCCGAAATGAAGGCCGAATTCTATCCACGCACCGATAAGAAAAGACTATTCGATCTGGGGTATCTCGCGAAACGATCAGCTCACTCGCGGGGAAGCGCGGTGGACCTCGGTATCGTCCCAACCGCCATTTCATCCGTGCCGCGGCCGAATCCCCCGGGGTCCCTTAAGGCATGCACTTCTCCAAAAGGCGAAAGATTTGAGGATGGAACTATCGATTTCGGCACGGGCTACGACTGTTTAGACACGCTTGGAAATACATCGAACCCTCTTGCGGGCCGGATAGCACTGCATAACCGTCGAACGCTCAGATCTTACATGAAAGCGGCAGGCTTTCGTCCCTACGCCAAGGAGTGGTGGCACTTCGAACTTATCGATGAACCCTTTAGCCGTGACGGGTTTGACTTCGAAATCGCAGCCTCACCACCATCCAGCGAAACGCGCTAAGCAATATGATAGCCGGCGCCGTCGAGGACGAGAGCGGCGTGACTACCTGCGGCCACCTTGTGGCCGATAGCCGTGAGATGCAGCGACATGGCCTCGGCGTTCGCCGCCGGCATGACCAGGCCTGCTGCGACGCGACGTTGCGGACAAGCCGCACCGAACAGGTAGGCCCAGTCGTAGCGTCGGTCGTGCGGCGCGCGGGGCCTCGTTCCGCGCTTGGCCCAGACGCGGGTCAGCGTGCTCTGCTGGCCGATCCGGGCTTCATCTTTACATGAGGGTTCCGCTGTCAACGGGTCTGTGGCATTCGCTTCTCCGATCTGGATTGATGGTACTTCGGCACGTCGTTGGGTCCGGGGCTATCGAGTCTCGCAGCTATGGCTGCGTCACCTTACATGCGGTCGGGCCCGGAGCACGGTCCCGCACCATAATGCCTCATGCACGAGGCGTAGCCCCGGCGAGACGCGACCCACCTGAAACGCGGCGGCGTTGTGCCACCAAAGAGGAAGACGGTCGCGCTCCCCTTATCGCCGCCGGCGAATGCTGCCGGTGGCAATTCCTGTCTGTCTATGCGGCGACTGTTGTCTCCGCCCGGATCTCGGCGCCAGCCGGTATCACTCCGGTCTCTGCATAGCGCCAGAGCGCGATCAACAGCTTGCGCGCCATGGCCACAATGGCGATCCGCCGTGTGCGCCCTGCCAACGTGCCGACGCGCTCGCGGAACCACTCTGCCAGCTCGCTGCCAGGCTGGTAGCGAAGCCAGAGCCATGCGAGCTGGATCATAGTCGTCCTTGCGCGCGGGTTTCCCGCCCGGCTGATGCGCCGATCGCGATCCATACCGCCGCTCTGGTAGGGCATTGGCGTGATGCCGACGTAGCTCGCGATCTGCCGGCGGTTGTCGAATGAACGATAGAATACCTCACGCGTAAGCACGGCGGCGAAGTTCTCGCCAATACCCCGGATGCGAGAAAGAGCGGCTATCTTGCGGCAGGCCTGATCCTGCGGCTTGGTTTTTGCCGCCTCGTCGCGCTCGGCCTCGACCTCCCGGATCAACTCCAAGGTCATGACGAGCCGTCGACGCAAGCGATCCATTCGGCCCGAAGATGGCGCGGTATCTCGCGTCCATCACCGGTGCGCAGGACAGCAAGATCGCGCTCCATGAACGAAGAGAGGGCCTTTTCCGAATGCCCTGGGTGAACAGCAGCGCTTCAATACGGTTTTCGATGCGCAGCCTCTCCTGCACCAACTTCTCGCGCTCGCGGTGCGTGCGCTTGGCATCCTCCTCTTCCGGTGTCGGCACGCGTACTATGCTGCAGGCTTGGTGATCACCCCGGAGATAGGCCGCAAGCACGCGCAGCATGCCCTCCGCATCGAGCCGGTCCGTTTTAGCCCGTCGGGCGCGGCGGTTGACGAGAATGCTGGTGGGTTCAAGAACATGGCAGGCGACACCATGTGCCGTCAGCAAACGGTGCAGCCAGAAGCCGTCACGTCCCGCCTCAAAGCAACAGACAACGCTTATCGTCGCGTCGAGCCCGCGAGCAACACGGGCCGAAGAGACGAGATCAGAGCCAACAAGGCGGCCGTGTCGCCACCATCGATCCGATGCAGATGCGGCTTCTCCAACCCTGGCACGTGGGCGGCTACGAGCCACGTTGATGCACTGAGTTCGATAGCAAGGAGGATAGTGGGATTAACGGTGTCAATCGGTTGCATAATGGCAGCTCCATCGCTTTAATTCGGGGCCGCCAAAGTATCGGCTCAGCCCGTCCTCATAGCATCTGGAACCAGATTTCGATCGGCTTGCCTTTGGCGCGGTCGGGGAGTTGCGCCGTGACTGTCGCGGCGAAGTTTTTTTAAACGCCTCCTGGGCTTCTTCGTCAGCCTGTGGGTGGCGGGGCCTTACCGATAGTTTACGGTAGCCGAGCTTGGCTAGAACCTTCCCGACCGAACGCTCGTGTAGCGCGACACCGAAGCGTCGCTGCAATTCGTCGCGCAGATCGACCCGCCGCCATCGCACGACCCCGTGCACCGCGGGGTCGGGGCCGGCCTCGACAAGCTCAGCCAATTCGGCCTGCTGCCGCGCCGTGAGTTTCGATCCGGGACCCGGCGATTTGAGATTGCGAAGCCCGGCCAGTCCCGCGGCGTTGTAACGGTGCACCCAATCCCGCAAGGTCTGACGGTCCATGCCGCAGGTTTCGGCCGCCGTTTTACGATCCACGCCATCGAGCACCAGCGCAAGCGCAAGTATCCGACGCGCCGCTGCACTATTCTTCTCCCCGCTCGCCGCCTTACGAAGCTCCGAAGCCGTCAGGTCAAGTCGGGTGATCGATACCGCCGCTCCCATCGATGCCGCTCCTCTCAAAAGCCAGCATCGAGTTAGAGTTTCATTGATTTGATGGTGTGGAACGACCCCGCTCGCGGCATCATGGTGCCATAGGTCCAGTCGTTGGTGGACTGGACGAAAAAGAAGAGGAGGCTGTTCGATGGGTGAGACTACGATAATCGGACTCGATGTTGCCAAACAGATATTCCAGGTTCACGGGGTATCCGCAGATGGCAAGGTTACGGTCAAGCGGCAACTTCGTCGCTCCCAAATGATTGGGTTCTTTGGCAAGCTAACGCGTTGTGTTGTGGGGCTTGAAGCCTGCGGCGGGTCGCACTTCTGGGCACGTGAGATAAGGGCGCTCGGCCACGACGTCCGGTTAATCCCACCGGCCTATGTGAAGCCTTACGTGAAGCGTGGCAAGACGGACGCGGTCGACGCCGAGGCCATATGCGAAGCGGTGTCGAGACCAACGATGCGCTTCGTCCCGATCAAGACAGCCGAGTGTCAAGCTGCCCTGATGGTGTTGAAGACCCGAGACCTCTTGGTCCGCCAACGGACCCAGGCGATTAATGCGCTGCGCGGGCATCTCGCTGAAGTCGGCATCGTCGAAGCAAAAGGAGCTGCCAAGGTCGAGATGCTGTTCGAAATCATAAGAGACGAGAATGACGGGCGATTACCGCCTGCAGCACGAACGGCGCTCAAGATGCTCACAGAGCAGATCGAGGCGCTAACGGAGCGTGTCGATACACTTGAACGCAAGATTGTCGCGGAGGTCCGACGGGACGATACTATGCGTCGGCTTACGACAATCCCCGGTATCGGCCCGATCACCGCGGCTACGATCCAGGCCCTCGTTCCTGACCCCGGCGCCTTCACGTCAGGGCGCCACTTCGCCGCATGGATCGGACTGACGCCGAAGATGCATTCGAGCGGTGGCAAGGAACGGTTAGGAAAAATCTCGAAGATGGGGAACCCGGCGCTACGCTCTCTTCTCGTCGTGGGTGCAACGGCAGTGTCGCGGCAGGTACGACGTGGCGCCACGATATCGCCTTGGCTGACTGCGTTGTTGGCGCGCAGGCCGGCCAAAGTGGCAGCCATCGCGTTGGCTAACAAGATGGCCAGGATCGCCTGGGCACTGCTTACCAAGGGTGGAGAGTTCATTCGAAAGAACCCGGTCGCAGAGCCTGCGACCTAACGCGAACGTAATTTGACGAATTGGTCGGCGCCACCGCCGCCGGCCAAGGGCAAGGTGCACTCAATCAACGATGACCCCACGGGACGACATCCCGGTAAGACAGAGGCCGCGATTCCCGAAGCGCCTATTTGAGCGCGCTGATTTGGTTGGCCAGTCATATCGCGAACGTCATCGAGGCCGGCGGTTCACACCGCGGTAAAGGCCGGACATATGGGCGCAACGCTCCCTATGGGGTTAGCAAAAGAAAGAGAGCCCTTGACCGCGGGGTCGTTCCACATATGGGAATCCCAATGAGTACAGTTTCGGCGTTTATAACATAAGGCGTTCACGGTGAACGCGATGCGCTGCAGGCGAACGGCGCGAAGCGGACGGCGAAGTCGTGTGGGTCCTGGCGCCTCGACGCTGGCGTCAAAATGGAATTGGGAACTCCCTCAAAAGGAGGGGTGGCGGCGCAAAGACGCCTTTGTCGGGACAAGGCTTCAGGCGAAGCTGACCTGCACCGTGCCCAGACCCGACAAATCCATCGTCACGCTGTCGCCCGGGTTGAGCCACACGGTCTTCACCAGGCTTCCGGTCAGGACGATCTGGCCCGCGCGCAAGGCCTTGCCGTCGGCGGCGAGATGGTTGGCGAGCCACGCCAGCGCGTGGTGCGGATGACCGAGCACGTCGGCGCCGGTGCCTCGTCCATCCTCAACCCCGTTGATGACAGCGCGGCCGACGATATCCAGCAAGTCGGGGGCTGCCGATCGCGCCACCGGCTCTCCGAGCACGCAGCCGGCGGCAAAGAAGTCGTCCGCCACCAAAGTGGGCGCGCCGATGGTCTGCCAGTCGGCATAACGGTCATCGACGATCTCGATGGCGGGCAGATACGCCTCGACGGCTTGCGCCACAACGTCCGCCCTGAACGGCGCCTGCGACGGCTCAAGGTCATGCGCGAGCCGCACCGCGATTTCGCATTCGACGCCGACACGGACGAAATCCTTTGCCGGCAGCGAAACGCCGCTTGGATGAACGCCGTTTGCAAATACGCCGCCGCCGCAAGGGTGCGGAATGCCGAGATAGTGCTGCATTACCGCGCTGGTGCAGCCGATCTTGTAACCGACCAGCGCGCCGAAATCGGCCGCCAGCAGCTCGTGAAGCGCATCCTGAATGCGGTATCCGCCGGCCTCGTCCTGCGGCGCGACAGCGGCGGCGAGCGGTTGCAGCGGCGTGCGGTCGCGGCGGGCCGAGGCGATGGCTTTCGCGGCCGCGAGGATCTTGTTCATCGGCGGCAGCTTTCCGAAAATGCCATTTCAAGGCAACAGGCAAAACATCCAGGAATGTTCGCGTATGGCGGTCACGCCTGAACGGGCCCGCCGCCTATTCGTCGCGATAAACCTTCTCGCGCTTCTCGTGGCGCTCCTGCGCCTCCACCGACAGCGTGGCGATCGGGCGGGCTTCGAGCCGCTTCAGCGAGATCGGCTCACCGGTCTCCTCGCAATAGCCGTAGGTGTTGTCGTCGATGCGCTGCAGCGCCGCGTCGATCTTGGAGATCAGCTTGCGTTGCCGGTCGCGAGCGCGCAATTCGATGGCGCGGTCGGTTTCGGACGAAGCGCGGTCGGCAAGATCAGGATGGTTGACGTTCTCTTCCTGGAGCGTCTGCAACGTGATTCGAGATTCCCGTAAAATCTCTTCCTTCCACGCCAGCAGCTTGGCGCGAAAATAATCGCGCTGGCGGTCGTTCATGAAAGGCTCTTTTTCGGAGGGTCGATAATTTTTCAACTTTTCCAAGGCCAGCCCATCTGTACGTGCAAGGCGGACGAAAAAGGGTCCATCCGCGCGCGCCTTATATAGCGGCGGGTTGTGACAGACAATATCGTCGGACGGCCGGAAGTGGCTCACCGCGGGGGCTTCCCGCAGGAAGCTGTGCGTAAATGGCGGCCGGCGTCAGAACTGTCCGGCCTTGGCCAGTTCCACTTCGACCCGTAGCTCGATCTCGGACAAGACCGCATCGAGGCCGGGGTCCCCGGAGGTGGATTTGAGGCTGGCGGCGGCGTCCCGCAGCCGGCTCACGGTCGCGGCATTGAAATTGCCGGACAGCAGGCCGATCTTGAGGTCATCCAGCACATCGAGCGCGCCTTTGCCGCGCTGCACCGAGCGTTTGCGGCGCTCAACCGGATCCTCGATGCCCTGCATGGCCAGCAGCCCATCGATATTGGCCGCCGTCTTCGGCGCCATCACAGCGCGACTTTCGGGGGTCGAAGCTGTGTCCTCCGGCAGGGCAAATCCGGCCGAACCGGTTCGCCGGACGTTGGCCGGCGCAGATCCGAGAGTGGTGCCGTTCGGTCCGTAGATGCGCATGGTGTTGGCTTCCTGCGTAGCCCGGATCGGCAAAGCGACATCCGGGCGGCATCTCCAGCGGTCCGGAACTCGCTCCGCCCATCCGGGCCGGGGGTTACCCGAAGCTTCGCCCGCTTATGGTTAATGGAGCGTAAATAGCCCGGCAAAATCTGCCGCCAGGGGCAGTTTCGCCGCTGCGCCGGACAGGGTTAGAGAACTTGCTTCAATATTTTTATATAACAATATCAATATCTTGATATCAAAAAAGGGTATGGCACGGCGCTCGCATGGTTAATGCCGGATCACCGTCATGGGAGTGATGCGCCGGTCCAGCCAAAACCTCAGCGGGGAGCAGAGGATGCCAAGCGTTTTGTCGGCGAGAGTGTTAGGGGTGGTCTGCGCCGCATGGCTGTCGCTGGCAGTGTCCGCGATTCCCGCGGGCGCGACGTCCCGGATCAAGGATCTCGCCAACATTGAAGGCGTGCGGCAGAACCAGCTGATCGGTTACGGCCTCGTCGTCGGCCTCAACGGCACCGGCGACACCCTGAACAACATCCCCTTCACCAAGCAGTCCCTGCAGGCGATGCTCGAGCGCATGGGCGTCAACATCCGCGGCGCCACCATCCGCACCGGCAACGTCGCCGCGGTGATGGTGACCGGCAATTTGCCGCCGTTCGGCACCCAGGGCACCCGGATGGATGTCACGGTGTCGTCGCTCGGCGATTCCAAGAATCTGGAAGGTGGCACCCTGCTGGTCACCCCCCTGCTCGGCGCTGACGGCAACGTCTATGCGGTGGCGCAGGGCTCGGTCTCGATCGGCGGCTTCCAGGCCCAGGGTCAAGCCGCCAGCATCACCCGGGGCGTGCCGACGGTCGGCCGCATCGCCAATGGCGCGATTATCGAGCGCGAGATCGAATTCGCGCTCAACCGCCTGCCCAATGTGCGGCTGGCGCTGCGCAATGCCGATTTCACCACCGCCAAGCGGATCGCCGCCGCGGTCAACGACTATCTCGGCGCCAAATGCGCCGAGCCGATCGATCCCTCGACCGTGCAGCTCTCGATCCCCGCGGAATTCAAGGGCAACGTCGTCGCCTTCCTGACCGAAATCGAGCAGTTGCAGGTCGAACCGGACCTCACCGCAAGGATCGTGATCGACGAGCGCTCCGGCATCATCGTGATGGGCCGCGACGTCCGCGTCGCCACCGTCGCCGTCGCCCAGGGCAACCTCACCGTCACGATTTCGGAAAGCCCGCAGGTCAGCCAGCCCAATCCGCTGTCGCGCGGGCGAACCGTGGTCACGCCCAACACCCGCGTCGGCGTTACCGAGGACGGCAAGAAATTCGCTGTCGTGAAAGACGGCGTATCGTTGCAGCAGCTCGTCGACGGCCTCAATGGACTGGGCATCGGCCCGCGCGACCTGATCGGCATTCTGCAGGCGATCAAGGCCGCCGGCGCGATCCAGGCCGACATCGAGGTGATGTGATGCAAATGAACGCCGCCAACAGCACCCACAGCGCCGCAAGGTCACAGGCCGCGATCGCGACGTACAACGGTCGTCCGGATTTCACGCTGGCGGACGCCCTGACCAAGGTGTCGCCGCATGCGCAGGCCAAAGCCAAGGCCACCGCGACCGATTTCGAGGCGATGTTTATCAACCAGATGTTCTCGCAGATGACCAACGGCCTCAAGGGCGAAGGCCCGTTCGGCGATACGCCGGGCACCGGCGTGTGGCGCTCGATGCTGACGGAGCAATATTCGAAATCCTTCGCCAAGGCGGGCGGCATCGGCATTTCCAAAGACATCTTTCGCGAGCTGATCCTGCAGCAGGCCAAGCAGTCCAGCCAGGTCCAGGGTAACCAGACATGATAAAACAGCATCCGCAACGGCAGCCGGCGCCCGCGCCAGTCCCGACGGCCTCGACGCCCGCCGAGGCGCGCAAGCTCGCCGAGAACCTGATGGATGTGATGAGCGCATTGCTCGGAGTCATCGAGCGCGAGACCGAACTGGTTCGCGCCGGCAAGATCCGCGAGGCGATGACGTTCGAAGCCAAGAAGACCGAGTTTTCCCGCCGCTATGCCACCACGGTCGCGCATCTGAAGGCCAGCCAGAACTATCTGTCACAGGCCTCGCCGGAGCTCTTGAAGACGCTCCATCGTCATCATGACGTGTTTCGCGCCATGTTGCAGATCAACCTCACGGTGCTGGCGACGGCGCACGCGGTATCCGAAAGCATCGTGCGCGGCGTCAATACCGAGATGCAGCGCCGCAATATTCCCAACACCTACACCGCGGCCGGACGGCGTGCGGCGCCTGGACCGCGGCAGATCACGCCGCTGACGGTCAGCCGTTCGCTCTGATCGTTAGCGCACCGCTGCTTGCGAAATACCGACATTTTTCATCAAACTTGTGCGCCGAAATCGGCGCAAAATTCAGTTCATTCTCTAACGCAACATTGAGAGGTCTAAGTCATAACGGCGACTGGAGGGGTTGGGATTTGACTCGAGGGAAGCCAGGAGGCTGCCATGAGTACGGATTTCAGCATCAAACCGGTGGGGGCGCCGGTTGCAACGCCAATTGCGCAGCCGGTGAGCGAAGCGGCCAATAACGCCGTCGCAACCGTGCTGCCTCCAAGCCAAAGCGTCACGGTGGTGGACGCGAGTGCCAGCGTGCGCAACGATCCGGGCCCGAGCAATGACGTTTCGCATCAGGCCTTTCTCGATCGCGCGGCGGGCTCGATCGTCTATCAGGCGATCAACGAGCGCACCGGCGCGGTAATCAACCAGTTTCCGGACAATGCGATGTTGCGGCGGCGGGCGTATTTTCGTGCGCTCGACCTGACAAAAAACACGATTCCGCGCGGCGTCGCTACCGATCGCAACGCCTGATTCGGTGCGGACGCCGCAACCGCGCGACGCACCCTTAAAACCATTATCTCGATGAGACGATCAGGGCCTGCCCGAAAGGCCCGCGGCAATATTGGAGTTGATGTCGATCAGCGATTGCAGTTTTTCCGGATTGGGATTGGTCTGCATTTCGATGGTTCGCGCCATCACAAAAACAGCGATGTTGATGATATTCTGGCGGACCTCAAGCGGCTGGGGATTTTCATCGCTTTCCGCCGCGCCCATGAAAATCGTCCAAAGCCGGCGGTTGAACAACAGCGCAGCCTGCAATTTTTTGTCGGGACCATTCCAGTTGGTCTGAACTTCAACGAGCTTCCTTGCCGCCATCAGCAGCGTCTGCGCTTCGACTTCGCGGGGGGAAGAAAATTGGGCGGTGCGAGCGTAGGCTGCATGGGACATTCACGACCTCGACAGGGGGTTTTGCACGGGACGCAGGCTTCGGGCTGCCCAAGTTTTATACGAGGTCGTCTTTAAAATAGGGTTAGCGGCGGTTTCCATATGTGTCCGGAACCGGGCAAACCGAAGCGTCTCTGCCACGAAGCGAGCACATCAAGAAAACGGCGGGGTTTCCCCCGCCGTTTGGCTTTCGGTTTCTTGCAGTCCGGATCAGCGCAGCAGTTGCAGCACGCTCTGCTGCGACTGGTTGGCGAGCGCCAGCGCGGAGACCGCGATCGACTGCCGGGTCGACAGCGCCTGGCTGTTGGCCGCTTCCTGGTTCGGGTCGGCAACCGTCAGATTGGACGCACCGGTCTGCAGCACGTTGATCAGGTTCTTGTTGAAGTCCTGACGGATCTCCACGATCGACAGGTTCGAACCG
This sequence comes from uncultured Pseudomonadota bacterium, assembly GCA_963727225.1. GTDB lineage: Bacteria > Pseudomonadota > Alphaproteobacteria > Rhizobiales > Xanthobacteraceae > Bradyrhizobium. The sequence continues at coordinate 371,476 of CAVSFN010000022.1, forward strand.
AGGCTCGATGCCGCCGTACGCAGCGTGGTGCTGGCCTGGGTCAATTGTGCCAGCACTGCGTTGGCCGAGTTGCTGTCGACGAAGTCGGTACCGGTGGTCAGGCTCGAAAGGCCAAGTCCGGCGTCGTTGAAGGTCACGCCGGCGATCGCCAGCTTCGAAGCACCGGTCTCGTCGAAGGTCAGGTTCAGGGTATCGCCGTTCAGCAAGTTGATGCCGTTGAACGAGGAGTCCTGCGCCGTGGTGTTGATATTTTGCAGGACCTGATTGTATTGCGTGACCAGGCTGGCGCGTATCGCCTGCGAGTTCGGATCGGCAACCGGAGCAGCAGCGGTCAGGCTGCTGAACTGCGTTGCGGTACTGCCGGTGAATGCGCCGATCGTCGACGATGCGGCGTTATTGGTGGTCGTGATGGTGATCGCACCAGTGGTGTCGATGCCGGCCTGCAGGTTATTGGCCGCCAACGCGGTATTGAGCTGGTTGAGGGTCGAAACCTGGCCGGCGCCGGTGCCGAAGGTGATGTTGGTTGCCGTGCCGTTGCCGGTGGCGGCGATCTGCAGCGTTTTACCGCTGATCGCGGGGGGAGTGAGAGCCGTCGTACCGGCCGTAAGACCGAGCGCGGTCAGCGTGCCCGCAGCGCCGCCGATCACCAGCGGCGATGTGGTGCCGGTGCTCAGGACAAGCTTGGTGGCATTGAGTGTCGACGAGCCGGAGGCTGCGCCGGTGATGGTGTCAACGGCGGCCAGCAAGTCGCCCACCGTCGCGTTGGTCAGATCGAGCGATCCGCCAGCCGATGTGACCGTGTTGCCACCGGAGTTGGTGAACGAGATCGTCTTGCCGTCGATCGTGAGACTGTCGGCGGTGGTGATGGGCGTGCCTAACGCGCTCAGCTTGGTGGTCGTCGCAGCCGCGCCCGTAATGGCCCCACCGGTGACGGTAGCAGCGCTCGACGGACCGAGCAGATTGTTTGCGGTGGCGCCGGGGATGGCTGTGGCAGTCACGCTGGATTTCGTCGAGTAGCCGGTGGGGGCCTGAAGCACCTGGTTGGCAATCGACTGGGCGTTGGCGATCAGGCTCTGCAGCGAGGTGATGCCGGTATTGGCGGCCTGCAGCACCTGCACGCCGTTGCCGATACCGTCCAGCAGGTTGCTGATGTCGCTGGCGCGGTTGTTGAGGCCCTGCGCCGTGAAGAATTCGGTCGGATTATCGAGCGCCGAATTGACCTTGTTGCCGGTGGCGAGGTCGTTTTGCGTGGTCGCGAGCAGTGCGGCGGTCGACTGCAGCGAGAGCAGGTTCTGGCGAACCGAGGCCGAGAGAACGATACCGGACATGTGTCAACCCTTCCTAGTTTACGTTCGCCGTTATACCGAGGCCCCTTTAAATTAGAGTTAACGCTGGCTTAAGTTGTTTGATGAACGCTTTCTTAACAGGTACATCCGCGACGCCTTCGAACAGCCTGGCCTTGCCTGGACTGCCTAAAACGAAAAAACGGCGGGGTTTCCCCCGCCGTTTGGCTTTCGGTTTCTTGCAGTCCGGATCAGCGCAGCAGTTGCAGCACGCTCTGCTGCGACTGGTTGGCGAGCGCCAGCGCGGAGACCGCGATCGACTGCCGGGTCGACAGCGCCTGGCTGTTGGCCGCTTCCTGGTTCGGATCGGCCAGCGTCAGGTTGGACGCACCGGTCTGCAGCACGTTGATCAGGCTCTTGTTGAAGTCCTGGCGGATCTCCACGACCGACAGGTTCGAACCGAGCGCGGATGCCTCGGTGCGCAGCGTGGTGCTGGCCTGGGTCAGCGTCGACAACACCTTGTTGGCCGAGTTGTTGTCGAGGAAGTCGGTGCCGGCGGTCAGGCTCGACAGACCAAGTCCGGCATCGTTGAAGGTCACGCCGGAGATCGACAGCTTCGAAGCGCCGGTTTCGTCGAACGTCAGATCGAGGGTATCGCCGTTCAACAGGTTGATGCCGTTGAACGAGGAATCCTGCGCCGTGGTGTTGATCTGGGCCAGGACCTGGTTGTACTGCGCGACCAGGCTGTTACGTGTCGCCTGCGAGTTCGGGTCGGCAACGGGAGCAGCAGCGGTCAGGCTGCTGAACTGCGTTGCGGTACTGCCGGTGAATGCGCCGATCGTCGACGACGCGGCGTTATTCGTGGTCGTGATGGTGATCGCACCAGTGGTATCGATGCTGGCCTGCAGGTTATTCGACGCCAACGCCGTATTCAGCTCGTTGAGGGTCGAAACCTGGCCGGCGCCGGTGCCGAAGGTGATGTTGGTTGCCGTGCCGTTGCCGGTGGCGGCGATCTGCAGCGTTTTACCGCTGATCGCGGGGGGAGTGAGAGCCGTCGTTCCGGCCGTAAGACCGAGCGCGGTCAGCGATGCCCGCAGCGCCGCCGATCACCAGCGGCATGTGCCGTGCCGGTGCTCAGGACAAGCTTGGTGGCATTGAGTGTCGACGAGCCGGAGGCTGCGCCGGTGATGGTGTCAACGGCGGCCAGCAAGTCGCCCACCGTCGCGTTGGTCAGATCGAGCGATCCGCCAGCCGATGTGACCGTGTTGCCACCGGAGTTGGTGAACGAGATCGTCTTGCCGTCGATCGTGAGAAGACTGTCGGCGGTGGTGATGGGCGTGCCTAACGCGCTCAGCTTGGTGGTCGTCGCAGCCGCGCTCGTAATGGCCCCACCGGTGACGGTAGCAGCGGTCGACGGACCGAGCAGATTGTTTGCGGTGGCGCCGGTGATGGCGGTGGCAGTCACGCTGGATTTCGTCGAGTAGCCGGTGGGGGCCTGAAGCACCTGGTTGGCAATCGACTGGGCGTTGGATACCAGGCTCTGCAGCGAGGTGATGCCGGTATTGGCGGCCTGCAGCACCTGCACGCCGTTGCCGATGCTGTCCAGCAAGTTGTTGATGTCGCTGGCGCGGTTGTTGAGGGCTGCCGCAGTGAAGTAGCTGGTCGGATTATCGAGCGCCGAATTGACCTTGTTGCCGGTGGCGAGGTCGTTTTGGGTGGTCGCGAGCAGTGCGGCGGTCGACTGCAGCGAGAGCAGGTTCTGGCGAACCGAAGCAGAGAGAACAATACCGGACATTTTTCATACCTTTCTGGTGTGAAATTAGAGTGCGAGCGTGGTTCCCAATCTTTTGATCGGGCGACGGCCAACCTTGGGAGCTAGTCTCTAAAAAAACATGAATCGGCATGGCTGTACCGATGCCCGGGCCGCGCCAGCGAAGGACTGGTTTGCTCGCCGATTTCGCAAAATAAGGCCGATATAGCGGCATATTCGAACAACCGCGCCAAACCGGCATCCGCTTCGCGTTTACCAAGCGTTAACGATAATCGGAAAGGATTGTGACGAGATCGGCCACAACAGCACAGCCGCCGCTGGCGCGACCAAGGCCGGCAGCAGCAAAATTCGCCACCACATAGCGCAAACAAGACTTGGCGCACACAAGACTTGGCGCACACAGGACGCGGCAACCGGAGATCAGTCATGGCCCTAAAAGTAGAGCTCAAGCCGAACGAGCAGATCATCATCGGCAGCTGCGTGATCACCAATACCGATCAGCGCGCCCGCCTGCTGATCGACGGCAACAAGATTCCGATTCTGCGCGAAAAGGACATCATGACGCCGGCCACCGCCAATACGCCGGCCAAGCTGGTCTATCTGGCGGTGCAACTGATGTACATTTCGCCGGATCCCCAGGTCAATCACGGCGCCTATTTCAATCTGGTGCGCGATATCGTCACCGCCGCACCGAGCGCGTGGCCTGTCATCGAAGGCATCAACAACAATATCCTGAGCGGCGATCTCTATCAGGCGCTGAAGGAAGCCAAGAAACTCATCGCCTATGAGAAGAAGCTTCTGGATCGCAACGAAGCCAACGAAGCCATGCAGAGCAAGCACGCCGCCGCCTGACCATCGCCTGCGACCAGTGCCCGGCGTTTTAGCCGGCGCCCGGCGGAGATCGCCGCGCTCCGAATTCAAGCACCGCCGAAACCAGCGCATCGATATCGCAGGTGTCGGTGCGGTGATTGACGATCGCCGCCCGTATCGCGAGCCGGCCATCGAGAACCGTCGTCGATGGCGCCGCGATTCCGGATTCCTGGATGTCGATGACGATATCGCCATTCACCCTGTTGGCGTCGGCGGCCCGGTAACGAAAGCAGACGATATTGAGCTGGACCGGCGCCAGCAGCTCCAGCCGCGGCTCGGCCAGGATTCGGGATTCCAGATATCCGGCGACCGCGCAGGTGCGCGCGATCATCGCGCCGAGCTTTTCGGTGCCATAGGTCTTCAGGGTGAACCAGGTCTTGAGCGCGCGAAAGCCGCGCGATAAATCAGGCCCGAGATCGCAGGGCCAGGGTGAACCGGCGGCAAGGCCCCGGGTTTCCCGGCGCAGATACGCAGCCGGCGCGGAAAACGTATCGCGGTGCTGGCGGCCGTCGCGAACGATCAGGAAGCCGGCGTCATACGGCACCTGTCCCCATTTGTGGAAATCCAGCGCAATTGAATCCGCATTTTCGATTCCGGCCAGCCGCGGCGCGATGACCGGCGCGAGAATTCCGAGCGCGCCATAGGCACCATCGACATGAAACCACAGCCCCTGCTCGCGGCACAGCGCGCTCAGCGCCGCCAGATCGTCGATCGCGCCGATGTCCACCGTTCCGGCGGAGCCAATCACGAGAAACGGTTTACGGCCGGCGGCGCGATCCAGCGCGATGCGGTCGCGCAACGCGACGACATCGATGCGGTGGAATCGATCGGCTTCGATGATACGCAAAGCGTCGGTGCCGAAGCCCGCAAGATCCATCGCCTTGGCAACGCAGCCATGGGTCGCGGTCGAGGCATAGGCCGTCAATGATGCGCCCTCGTCGCCGACGCCCCGTTGTCGGACCGATTGTCCCAACGCTGACGTCCGCGCCACCAGCACCGCCATCAGATTCGCCATCGATGTGCCGGTGACGAAAATCCCGCTTGCCCCGCTCGGGAGGCCGAACATCGCGCGCGTCCATTCGACCACCTGGCGTTCGACCTCGATCGGAATGTGATCGCGCCCGCCAAGATTGGCGTTGAGTCCGGCCGCCAGCATCTCCGCCAGCATGCCGACGGCGGTGCCGCCGCCATGCACCCATCCCATGAAGCCCGGATGAACATTTCCGGTTGCGTAGGGAACGATGAAATCGGTGAACTCCCGATAGACCTCGCCAAGATCCGAGGGCTGACGCGGAAGGCCAGCATGGAATCGCGCGCGAACCTCATCCGGTATCGGACGCCAGACCGGACGATCGCGGATGTTGGCGGCATAATCCAGCATGTCATCGAGCATGCGATGGCCCTGGGCGCGGATGTCATCCCAATTCCTGGGATCGAGCGTCTCGTTCGATCCGGACAGCGGCGATGTCGCGCGCGGCTTCGTTGTCACGCCGCGCGCTCCCGGCTTTGCCGGGCGCGGCGATCGAGCATGGCCGCGAACGCACCGAATACCCGTTGCATCTGCGGCGCCTTGTAGGGAAAGATGTCGGGCGGATCCATGTCGTGGACGATCGCGGCATTGTCTGCCTCGAAAATCAGCAACGATCCGTCTCTGGTTTCGGCACAGTCGACCGTAAAATAATCGAGACCGATTCGCTTCGAGATCCCGTTCAGCGCGGTCGCATGGCGGCGCGCGAAAGCAATGTCGAATGTCTGCATGAAGGTTTGTTCTTCAAGACGCTTGCTTTGGCTAGCCGACATTCCGGCGTTGAGATACCAGATGTCCCAGCGATCGGCGATCGCCATGTGACATGCGTAAGGCCGGCCATCGATAAAAACAATCCGGTACTTGCGAAACAGGCCATCGCGGTTCGAATAATCGACAAAGCGCGCGATGAAGAATTCTCGCTCCGGCCGCGCGTCGAGATAGCGCTCGATCGCATCGTGATCATCGAGTTTCGCAAGGCCTGCGCCGGCATGCGATCCACGCGGCCTGATAATGACAGGAAATGCAAGATCGGCCGCGATGTCGCAACACGCATCGGCCGATGGCGATAGCTGCGAAAGCTGTTCGCGCGTAACGGCTATCGTTGTCGGAATCTCAACGCCCGCAATTCCGTCGAGCACGCGATGCAGCTTGTCGCGATCGAGGTTGCACACGCGCCGCGGCGGATTGAGCAGCGGACGCGGCCACAGCATGACGGCGCGATCGATCTTGCGCAGCGCGTCCCGGCATTCGTCCGAGTCGGACGCAATCACGATGGCGATGTCATGATCGGGCAGCGCGACAGGCAATTCGGTTTCCGGCATCACATAAAGCGTCATCAATTCGATGTCGGAATCGTCAAGCAAAAACTCGATCGGCGTATTGCTGCCCATGTCGGTCGCCGCCGCAAGCGCGAGAACGCGCAGCCGGGGCTTCATCACCGCGCATGGCGAACGGAATAATTGATGGGAGACCAGTATCTCGTGCTGGATCGCGAGACCCGCCGGCTTGTCGCCCAGCAATTGTGCGATCAACGACAGGTCGATCCCCTCGCCTGCCTTGATGGTGCCGTCGATCAGCCTGGCAATCAGGGTTTGCCAGAGCGGACAAAGATCAATTCCGGCGACGGCTATTTTCGTCAGCCTGGCCACACCCATTCGATCAGCGCAAAGCGGCAGGGCCAACTCGATCGGCTGGCCCGAGCCGGATTCCATCTCACGCCGCATCGGTGGCAAGCGCGGGCGCGGCAAACTGCGACGAAACATCGCCGTGATAGACCGACGGGCCGACATGATCGAGGCGGCTCTCCAGGTCGGCCCAGATTTCGCCGCCGATATCGGTCCAGCGTTTGCAGAACGCGAAATCCTCGCTGAGATAGGTTCCGGTCGCCGGATCGATCATGCATTCGAACAGTGCAAATCGATTGGGACTTCCGGCCAGCGCGTCGAGCGAATGCTCGCGAAAGAATTGCAGCGCTGCGTAGGCCGGATGCGCGCACATCTTCTCGAACACGTGACGCCGGATCATCAGAAATCCGGTTCCGGCGTAACGCACGCGCGTAAAACCATTCACCACGGTGACGTGATCCGGATTGTCGATCTCCAGCACGTAGTCGAGCGCGGCCGACGGCAATTTCGACCGCTTGCTCTCGATGATCCGCTTCGCCTTGTCCCAGTTGACGCGCTTGATCGGATAGACGCCGGCGACCACGTCGGCGCCGGATTCGATCAGCCGGAATACCTGCTCGGGCGCAAAGCCGATATCGGCATCCACGAACAGGAAATGTGTCGCAGTGGGATCATCGAGGAACAGCGTCATCAGGTTGGCGCGCGCGCGCGTAATCAACGCATCGCCATCGCGCATCTCAACCTTGAGCGTGAGATTGGCTTTGTCATGCGCGGCCCGCTGCAACTGAAAGATGGAGCTGGCATAGATGCTGGAAACCTGTCCGCCAAAGCACGGCGTGGCCACCACAAGGTGAATTCGATCGGTCATCAATGGCTCCGAAAGCGGCGGACGCGGCCTGCAATCCTCACCAAACAGTAAATAGACGTGGTTAATGAAATCCTAATGCGAGGTGCCGCAGCTCCTCGGCGGCACGCGCAATCACGCTGTCCCAGTCGCCAAAGGCCGGCTGCCGCAGCAACCTGGCGCCCGGATACCAGGGGCTGTCGTCGCGATGGCGCATCCAGCGAAAATCCGCCGCATAAGGCAGCAGGATCATGACCGGCGTCCCGAGCGCGCCGGCCAGATGCGCAACCGCCGTGTCGACGGAGATGACGACGTCGAGCAACGAGATGATGGCCGCGGTATCGGCGAAATCGCGCAGCTCGCCGCCGAGATGAACGAGGTTCGGCAGCCCACGCAAGGCTTCGCCGTCCGCGTCCCGCAGGTCGCGCTGCAGGCTGAAGCACCGGACTTTCGGATCCTCAAACAATGCGGACAGACGCGGCAGCGCGATCGAGCGGTTGCTGTCGTTCTTGTGCGACGACTGCCCGGACCAGACAAATCCGGCGCGCAGGCGCCCCGGCGGCAGGCGATCGCGCCAATACGTCTGCCGCTCTGTGGACGCGGCGAGATATGGAACGGCAGCAGGGATGGTCCCGGGCTGCGTCCCGAACGCCAAGGGAAGACTGAGCAACGGACAATGCAGGTCGAATGCCGGACGGGGCTCGCCGGCGGCAATAAATGTGACGCCTTTGAGCATGACATTCTCGGACAACAGCGGCTGCAACTCCGACTGAACTTCGCAAGTGACCTTCGCGCCCCGGCCGGCCAGCAACGGCGCATAGCGGACGAACTGAACGGTGTCGCCAAAGCCTTGTTCGGCGTGAAGCAGAATGCTCTTGCCGGCGATCGGCACCTCGCCCAGCCACAACGGTCCTTTCGGCTGCGGAAGATGCCGGGCAAATGCGCCGGTCTTCCAGCGCCACTCATAGGCCTTCCAGCCGGCGTCGAAATCGCCCATCGAAAGCTGCGTCATCGCGGCTTCGAAATGGGCTTCCGGAAATTCCGGCGCGGCCGCCAGCGCCGTCCTGAAATCCACCAGCGCTTCGACCGGCCGGTCAAGGCGGCGCAGCGCGTGACCGCGATTGGTCAGGATCTGCGGATGACCGGGCAAGCTTGCGAGCGCGGCGTCGTAGCTCGCCAACGCCTTGACCGGCTGGTTCAACCGCAGAAGCGTATTGCCCCGGTTGACGAGAGCGCCGACGTGACCCGGCGCGATCGCCAATACCCTGTCGTAGTTCGAAAGCGCGTCGTCGACATTATCGAGCGCCAGACAGGCGTTGCCGAGATTGTAGACTATCTCCGGATGGTCCGGCGCCAGATCCAGCGCATGGCGGTAGCTCGAGATGGCCTCGTCGTAACGTCCGGTCGCATGAAGCGCCAGCCCGAGATTCGACAGTGCATCGGCGGAATTGGAATTGACCTTGAGCGCCCGCGCAAGGAAGCGGAGCGCATCGACCAGGCGATGGCGCTGGAAGTGGAGCATTCCGAGCAAATGCAGCGCGTCGAAGTCATCGGGCCGGTGCGCCAGGATTCCGGCGCACAGCTTTTCCGCCCGCTCGAGTTCGCCTCGCTGAAAGGAATGATGAGCCTGCCGCTGCAAGCGAGACAGGTTCGGCATCCCTCGCGACATCTTTTTCCAGTTCGCCGACAACTATGAAGTCTTTCCGGGAATCGGCCATCCCAAAAACCGTCCGAAGTCCCCACCAGGGCCATGTCACCCCGAAGCCAACGGATCGCTTTCGAAATCAGCCAACGTCCGTACGCTAGCATTTTCCGCGCCCTGCCTGAATCGGAACCGGCCGATGTCTGCTTCGGCGGCAACTTGGACGATGCTCCCGATCGTGCCGGCCCTTGCCCCTGTATTGGATGCCACGATCTTGAGAGCGGACCGCTGCGCAGCCGATGCCCGGGCCTGGCTTCCTGATTACCGGCGGTAAGCTTCGCCCAATGTCGCCGGCGCCATCTGCCGGCCGACCAGACCGCCGACCGCCATCAACGCCAGCAGATAAGGCAGCATGATCAGAAGCGCGTTGGGCACGTTGATGCCCATCGCCGGAAGCTGAAATTGCAGCGCCGTCGCAGCACCAAACAACAGGCAGGCGAGCACCGTTCCGCCAATTCGCCACTTTCCGAAAATCACCGAAGCGATCGCCAGATAGCCCGCGCCGCGGGTCATGCCTTCGGTGAAGGTGTGGATGTCGCCGATCGACAGGAAGGCGCCTGCGAGCGACGCCATGAAACCGGCAAACAGCACGGCGGCATAACGGATGCGAGTCACCGAAAGGCCCGACTTGTCGACCGCCTTCGGCTCGGCGCCGGCGGCATGAACGGCGAGGCCGACGGAGGTGTAACGCAGAGCCAGCGCCGTGATAGCGATGATGATGATGCCGGCGTAGAACAGCCAGACCTGCTCGAACACAGCTGTGCCGAATACCGGGATATCGCCGAGCAGCGGTGGTCTGATTTTGACGAGGCCGGGAATTTCCGCGCGCGACCGTGCGCCGAAAATCTCGCGATAGGCCAGCGTCGTCGCGCCCAGCACCAGAATGTTGATGCCGATGCCGGATACGATCTGGTTGGCCCGCAGCGTGTTGCTCAGCACGGCCTGCAACAGCGCGATCGGTTGCACCGCGAGGATGCCGAGCAATAGCCCGAGCAGTGGATCGCCGGTGGCCCAGGAACCGACAGCGGCGGCGAAGGCGGATGTCAGCATCATCCCCTCGATGCTCATATTGAGCACGCCGGCCCGCTCGCTCACCATCTCGCCGATGCCTGCGAGCAGCAAGGGCGTCGCGAGCCGGATCGACGACCCCAGAAACACCGCGAACAACTCCCAGCTCATGGCCGCTCCCATTTTTCAATGAACAGCGTCGCACCGGCCAGGGTGATGACGATCAGTCCCTGAATGACCACGACCAGCGCGGTCGGCACGGCGGCGACCATTTCCATGTTGATGCCGCCGGACCGCATGAAACCGAACAGCAGCGCTGCGGCGATCACACCGGTCACCGAACCCCGCGCCAGCAATCCCGCCACCAGACCGTCGAAGCCGTAGCCGGACGAGAAGCCGTCCTTGAGGGTGTATTGCTCGCCAAGCAGCATCAGCGCTCCGGCCAATCCGCCGAGCGCGCCGGCGCTCGCAAGCGCAAACACCACGGTACGCGCGTATGAAATCCCGGCCCGGTTGGCGGCAACCGGATTGAGTCCGACCGCGCGAAGGCGCAATCCGAAAACGGTCTTCGACAACAGCACCGCAACCACGACAGCAATCACGATGGTGAGCGGAAGTCCGATATGCAGCGGGAAGGAATAGTCGCCGCTGAGCAGAGGGAGCTTGGTCGCGTCGGGAATTTCCAGCGATTCCGGAAGCGTCGCCGAGGTCGTCATCGGCTTGCGCAACAGCGCCGGCGACTGCACGCACCAATACAAGAGCCATACCCCGATGAATGACAGCAGCAGCGTGCTGATCACTTCATTGGTGCCGGCCTTGACCTTCATCACGGCGGCCAGCGCGCCCCATGCGGCGCCGGCGGCAACGGCCGCGAGCATCGGCAGCAGGAAGGAAAGCCCGAACGGCAATCCGCTGACATGGCCGTAAAGTGCTACCGCCGTCGCCGCGATGCCGCCGACGGCAATCTGGCCCTCGCCGCCGACATTGGTGAGGTTGGCGCGGTTCGCGAGGATGAAGCCGAACCCGACCAGCGCGAACGCCAGGCTTCGATTGATCGATGCGGCAATCGAATAGGGTGAGCCCACCGTGCCATCGACGAACGCCGAAATCGCATCCGGTACCGAGACGCCGATCGACGCGATCAATACAAGACCGACCAGCGCCGCAAACGTCACGGCGAGCAGCGAGCCGAGCAGCGCCGGCCTTGCCGCAAAACGCTTCAACAACGGACCGGGCTGCTCGATCACAGTCATTGCGCCTGCCCTGCCATCATGGCGCCGATCTCGGCCCGGCGCGCCGGGTCGGCGATGCAGGATCCCATGATCCGGCCGCGGTAAAGCACGACGATGCGGTCGGCGACCGTCAGCAATTCATCCAGTTCCGACGAGACCAACAGGATGGCGACGCCGCGTTCGCAGGCCGCCCGGATCTGGCTGTAGACCGCAGCCACCGCGCCGACATCGAGACCCCGTGTCGGTTGCGCTGCGACCAGGCAAACCAGATTGGGCAGCGTGATCTCGCGGGCCAGCACCGCCTTTTGCTGGTTGCCGCCGGAGAGCGACGAGAATATCACGCCCGGGCCGCGGGCGCGGACATCGAACCGCTGCATCATCTCGCCGGCCTTGCTCTCGAGCAGACCGCGCTTGAGAAAACCGAAACGGGTGAATTCCTCGAGCCGATTGAGATAGATATTTTCGGCAAGGCTCATCGCGGCGACGCAGCCGACCGCGTGGCGATCTTCCGGGACGATGCCCATGCCGGCGGCGGTGATTTCCTTCGGACTGCGGGCGGTCAATTCGGTTTCGCCCAGATGAATCCGCCCCTCGGTCGCCGGCATCATCCCCGCCAGCACGGCGGTCAATTCGCTCTGGCCGTTGCCCTCGACGCCGGCGACGCCGACGATCTCGCCGCGATCGACGCCGAGCGTGAAATTATCGAGCCGGGTGACGCCCTGATGGTCCTTCACCGTGAGCCCGCTGACCTGGAGGACTTCGATCCGGACCGCGTTCGCGCTCCGCGCGTGGCTGACATGCCTGACCGGCTCTAGCCCCATGATCGAAGCCGCCGATGTATCGAGCGTCTCGACATTGCCCTGGATCATCGCGCGCACGAGGCTATCGATGTCGGCCGCCGGAGTCGAAGAGCCGCCAACCACCTTGCCGCCGCGCAGCACGGTGACGCGGTCGGCGATCTTCTTGATCTCGGCCAGCTTGTGGGTGACGAGCACGACGGCGCGGCCGCCAGAGGCGACCCGGCGGCAAACCTCGAGCAGGGCTGCGATCTCATCCGGCAGCAGAACGGCCGTCGGCTCGTCGAGCACAAACAGCGACGGGTCGCGGATCAGGCATTTGACGATCTCGACACGTTGCCGCTCGCCGACCGACAGGTCCTCGATCCGGGCATGGGGATCGAGCGGCAGGCCGTATTCGACCGCCAGCTTTTCAAGCTGTGCTGCGCATTCTTTCCGTTTTAGCACGCCGCGCTCGCGGCCCAAGAGCACATTGTCCACGACCGTCATATCGGACACCAGGCTGAAATGCTGGTGCACCATGGCGATGCCCTGCGCGAGCGAGTCCGCCGGGCCTGAAGGTTGGAACGCAGCGCCGCGGTAGCGCATGACGCCGGAGTCCGGACGATGCACACCGAAGATCAGGTTGCAGAGCGTTGACTTGCCGGCGCCGTTTTCGCCAAGGATGCAGTGGATTTCACCCGGGCGGATATCGAGCGAGACGTCCGACAGGGCGGCGAAACTGCCGAACCGCTTCGTAATGGCCTGAAGCGACAGAAGCGGTTCGGCAGCCGGCGCCGCTGGATCGGACGACATGCTCATGGCCGGGCGTCAGCCCTTCAGCACGGTGATCTTGCCGGCCATGATATCCTTCATGATGGCGTCGAGCTTGGCCTTCTGTTCGGCGGTGCCGCCACAGATCGCCATGCCGGAGGCTTCCGGCCCCATCTTGAGACCGAATTCCTTGTAGCCGGGCTTCCATGATCCCTTGACGGCCTCGTCGATCGCATATTGCACCTGATAGCCGGTGCCGGTGATGGAATAAGCGACGTAGAGCGGATCGGTGCCGCAACGGTCGGTATAGCTGCCAATGATGTGCGTGCCCTTTTCCTTGGCCGCCTGCTCCATGCCGCGCAGGCCGAGGTTCAGGATGTGATAGTGGACATCGGCGCCCTGCGCGATCGCGGCCAGTGTCGCTTCCTTGGACTTGGCGACGTCGTCGAAATCTCCGGTGTAGTTTTCGAAATATTTGATGCTGGCATTGATCGATTTGGCGCCGTTGCCGAATTCCTTGCCGGCGTTGACGATCGAGGGGATTTCCATCCCGCCGACGTAACTCACCGCACCGCTCTTGGACAACATCGCCGCGGCAGCACCTGCGACAAAGGCGATTTCCGCCTGCTTGACATCGTAGCCCGCCACGTTCGGCGCGGACTCGCCTTCGTTACCGCCGACAATCGAGAAGTGCACATTGGGAAAACGCTTGGCGATCTTGTACACCGCCGCCTGGGTCTGGCCGCCGACACCGATGACGAGTTCGTTCTTGGAGGCGAGATTGGTCAACGCCTGATCCATGTCGGCGTAATTGATGTTCTCGATCATTTGGACCTTGATCTTGTCGCCATGTTTCTTCTCGGACGCCATCAGGCCGTCATAGGAAGATTCCATCCAGCCCTTGTCCGACTTCGAGCCGGGAATGAGGACGCCGACCTTGAGCGCGTCGGCGGCTTGAGCGCTCGGCGCAAAAGTGGCGAAGGAAGCAAATGCACCCGTGAGCAAAGCGCCCCGCAGGATCAAACGACGTGACAACATGGAAGACCTCGCGCTTTAGGATGGAAGGAAAATTCTGTCTGCGCGAATTCGCTAGCAAGCGGTATGCCACCAAGTTAACCAGTTGAAAAAATTATAGTAATTATCCGAACGGCCAAGCCAAAACAAACAAATGCTTACTTTTTATCCAGAACTGGCTTGGCTCTGTCCGTTTCATGGGCAAATGGATTTCCGGCGGCGCTCGGCGTGATGAAATTCCTTGGATTTTCTGCTGGCAGCGAATTTGCAATGCAGGTTTCAGGCTGAAGGTTTGGGTGCAGGGTCTTCCCGTCGCGACAGCTTCGGCCATGAAACAAATTCGGACCAACGAAAAGCGGAGGCCTCAATGACGGCGACGGAAAAGCGGCTGGATGCGCAGCCGGGCGGGCAACTTGGCGCAGGCCGGCAGACCGCATGGTGGGCGACCGAGAGCGAGGTCAACATGGCCCTGCCCTCGCCGGCACCGGTTCCGGTTACGATTGCCTGCGCGCCGCAAAATGTAACGGTCGATCTGACGCGCACCGCGGTCATCGTCATCGACATGCAGAATGACTTCTGCGCGCCGGGCGGATGGGTCGATTATCTCGGCGCCGACTACCGGCCGGACCGCAAGCCGATCGAGCCGCTGCAGCGGATGCTTCCGGCGCTGCGCGATGCCGGTGTGCCTGTCATCTGGGTCAACTGGGGCAACCGTCCTGACCTTGCGAACATGCCACCCAATCAAATCCATCTCTACAAGCCCGTTGGCGTCGGCGTGGGACTCGGCGATCCCCTGCCCGGAAACGGCGCCCGCGTGCTGGAGAAGGATTCGTGGGCGGCCGCGGTCGTCGATGAACTCAGGCAGGAGCCTGATGATATCAAGGTCGACAAATATCGCATCAGCGGATTCTGGGACACGCCGCTCGACAGCATCCTGCGCAACCTCGGCGTCCGCTCCATTCTCTTCACCGGTGTCAATACCGATCAATGCGTGCTGCACTCGCTGACCGACGCCAACTTCCTGGGGTATGGCTGCATTCTGGTGCAGGACTGCTGCGGCACGACGTCGCCGGACTTCTGCACAGAAGCCACGGTCTGGAACGTGAAGAAATGTTTCGGCTTCGTCACTGACTCGGAATCGGTGATGGCCTCGCTCGGCAGACGAATGGTGCGATAAATTGGCGGTGACAGCCTCCAGCTCGATTGGGCGTTCGGGCCGCGCGGATTTTGGCGCTTTCATCCCGGGACCGCGCTGCGTGCGCGCGCCCACAGCATCGGGATCGCTCGATGGCATGACATTCGCCGTCAAGGATCTGATCGACGTCGCGGGCACGCCGACCGGTGGCGGCAATCCTGATTGGCAGAAGGTGCAATCTCCCGCGGCGCGATCGGCGCCGGCGGTGGAAGCGCTGCTTGCGGCCGGCGCCAGCCTGGCCGGCAAGACCATCACCGACGAACTTGCCTTCAGCCTCCAAGGCGTCAACGCGCATCACGGCACGCCGGTCAATCCGGCGTGCCCGGATCGTATTCCCGGCGGATCGTCGAGCGGATCGGCGGTGGCCGTTGCCGCGAAACTGGTGGATTTTGCCATCGGCACCGACACCGGCGGCTCGGTCCGTGTGCCTGCGAGCTTCGTCGGCGTCTGCGGTTTTCGGCCCACCCATGATGCGATATCGCTCGCCGGCGTGATGCCGTTCGCGCCGAGCTACGACACCGTCGGCTGGTTCGCGCGTGATGCCGCGATGCTTTCCCGCGTCGGCGGCGTGCTTCTGCCCAACGCTTCGCCCAAGCCGGTCCATCGCTTTCGGCTGGTACGTGATGCCCTCGCGCTCGCTGATCCCGGCGTCGCTGAGGCGTTGCGTCGTTCATGCGCGGCATTCGATATCGATGAGATATCCTTGTTCGAAGGACAGGAGCAGCAATGGCTCGAATGCTATCGCGTGTTGCAGGGAGCGGAGATCTGGACCCAGCTTGGCCCATGGATCAGTTCGGCGAAACCGCGCTTCGGAGACAAGATCGCGCCGCGGTTCGCTGATGCCGCATCGATCACACCGGCAGACGTAGCTCGCTATCAGCCCATCCGCGTCTTGATCGCCAGCCGCGTGCGCGAGGCGCTCGGCGATGGCATCGGACTGTTGATTCCGACGGCGCCCTGCATCGCGCTCCGTATCGACGCCGGCGCGGATGAGATTGGCACTTTTTACCGCAACGCCCTGACCTTGACCTCGATCGCGGGGCACGCCGGCATTCCACAAATCAGCCTGCCGGCGGGCAAGGTTGCGGGATGCCCGATCGGATTGTCGGTGTTGGCTTCGCCCGGACACGATCGCGCGCTGCTCGACCTCGGCGTCCGCTATGCGGATGCGATTGGAATGGCATGACCCAAAGAGATTCAATCGTGGACCCCCCGACCGACACCCGGCTCGCACCCCGGCTGCGCCGCCGCCCACGGCGCACCGCGCAGCAGAGCCGCGAGCAGATCATGCGCGCGGCTACCGCCGAATTCGCCGCCCACGGCCTTGCCGGCGCCCGCATCAGCCGTATCGTGCAGAAAGCGGGCACCAATCCGCGAATGATCTACCAGCATTTCGGCAGCAAGTCCGCGCTCTATGTCGCAGCCCTTGAAAACGCGCTGGCGGAATTGCGCGGCGAAGAACTCGGTCTCGATGTCGAACATCTCGATCCCGTGGAGGGCCTGCTTCAGCTGTTTGATTTCATGAACGCGCATTTCGAGCGCAGCGGCTACCTCGTCAGGCTTCTGACGACCGAGAATCTGACCAAGGCGCGCTATATGAAAAAATCTTCCCGGATCCGCGAAATGTCGTTTCCGGTCCTGGCGATGATGGAGCGGCTGCTTTCGCGCGGCGCAGCCGACGGAACCATCGCGACCGACATCGATCCGTTGCGGCTCTATGTCATGATGGCGGCGTTGAGCCAATTTCACGTCTCGAACGTTCATACCCTGTCGATCATTTTCGAGCAGGATCTGTCCAGGCCGGAATGGCGGACGAAGCGCCGCGCTGACGCGCGCAAAATGCTCGCGTCTTATCTGGTCCATCAAGACTAGAGCGTTTTCGTCAAACAAAGGAGTAGAGCCTCCGTTCCGATTCAATCGGAACGGAAAAGGCTCCAGGCCGCGAATTCATCAATGCGCTGGCAGACTACTTGCCAAAGCCCGCTTTGCCCCCCGATAGCGGGCGCATCTTGCATCGCAGCAAAACGACGCGCGGCTGTCTTGGCCAGTCCCGATGGTATAGCAGTGTAGCATTCATTCGCTCGCTGGACATCTTGCCCTCATGACGCTGACCTTGATCATTGTGGTAGCCGTCGCCGTCATTTGCCTGGCGGAGCGCAGTGTTGAGCATCTTGGATTGGCTATTGCCGCGCTGTGTTTGATTGCCACGGTGCTACTGTTCGTCGTTGCCGATCTCGAAAGAGCGATCCTGCTGTCGTCGATCCTGGCAGCGGCCATCTTCGGCGCGTCAAATGTCAAGTACAGGCATAGCGGACTGAAACTAATCGTAACGGACTTGCCGCTGGCGTTCGCCGGGACAGTGCCGTTTTTCTTCGTACAATATCCGCTCGCCGTAACAGCGTTTTTCTCCGGAGCCATCGCACTCATGCTGGCCGCGGTCGCGGCATGGCTCTACGCAGCAGGGTCGCCAGTTTCAGGGGAATTCCGGGTTATCCTGTTCAGCGTTGCCGCTATTGGCTTGTTTGCGGCATATAGAACCAGCGGCGGACCGGCTGCGTTCCAGCGCATTGCGGCTCAGCAGCGGTGTTTTTTCTCGAGTTTCATAGCCTCGCTGCTCGACCCGCTTTCCTGGCGACAGTTCGGAGGGCTCGTTCTCAGCGATATAGCCGAGGATCCGTTGCCGCTGATGCCGGCCGTACCCGCACGCACCCTCGACACTCCCGACATTATCGTGATCCAGCACGAATCGATCTTCGATCCGCGCGTATTTGGGCTCCCGGTCGAACCAACCGTCGAAGCATTTCTGTCTCCGAAGAACGGTCTCCATGGAACCCTCAACGTCGATATTTTTGGCGGAGGGTCGTGGCAATCCGAATTTAGTCTGCTAACCGGCCTTTCCAGCGCCAGCTTCGGTTCAAACGCCTATTTTCTTTTCAAGAGAGGCGTCGGCCGATTCCACAACAGTCTTCCAAATTCGCTGACAGCCCTTGGCTATAGAACAATGCTGACGTCGAGCTGCCGTCGCAGCTTTCTCAACTACGATGAGTTTTACCGTTCAATTGGCATCAGCGAACGTATTTTTACCGATGATTTTCATCCACCCTTCGATGTCGGCCGATTCGAAGCGACGTATTCCGATGCATTGTTTCTGGAAGCAGCACTCGGCGTTCACATGAAAAGGATTGCCGGCGACGCAGCGCCTCGTTTCCTGTATGCGCTGACGAACTTCAATCACGGCCCACACAACCGAAAACTGGTCACGCCCGGGCTGTTTGAGCGCGAACGGGCCTTCGCTACCGCCAGCCTTCCGGATGCGTACTATGCCGAGTACTACGCCCGACTCGCAGAAACCGCGATGACCTGGAACAGGCTCAAGTCCGAGCTTGTCAACCGTTTTCCCGGACGTCCCATGCTGATCGTACACTACGGGGATCATCAACCCGTCATGGCACGGCGGATCGAGGCAAAAATCAAGCTCCCGACAGACGCGCGACGCCAGTTTCGCACGTTCTATGCCATGGAAACGCTGAACGACGGCTCCGACCGAATGATCCCCGGGCGTGGGCCAGACCTCGACATTGCCTTTCTTGGGACGGTCGCCTTGCAGCAGGCTGGTCTGCCGCTGGACGAGATCTTTGCCACGCGCGCGAGCCTTCTCAAGCATTGCGGCGAAGCCTACTTCGCATCACCCTCGGAGCGGAAACGCCGCTTCCACCGCACACTGGTCAATCTCGGGATTATCGACGTAGCGCCAGCCGCGCGACATCAATATTGAGGCGCTGTTATCGGACAATTGAGCACATGCTCGGCAATTCACGCAGACTTTTTTGACCAAAGCGATTCCCGAAAAGTCGCTTTTTTGTCACCCGCGAAACGCTTGACCGTACGAGAAAATATCAAAGTCATTCAAATCCCTGGACTGGTGGCGCGGCTCCCTGCCCCGTCGGTATCTCGGGAGATTTAGTGGGTGGCGGCGAGCTTACCTTAACTGCCGCCTGCTCGCCGGTTCCCTGTATCGACGCACCCTGCGTCGCGTCGCCTTGAATATTGGAATTTTGCTTCAGGGATCGAGGATCAGATCTCGCGAGTTGCGTTGTACGTCGAGCGTGAGACCGCGAGCCGGACCGCCTAACTCCCCAGGAATGCGCGATCGTTGGCCCTGCCGTATATCCGATCACCGCACCTGCCACCGCCCCCACGGGTCCCAAAACGACCGCTCCCGACACCGCGCCCAAGGCAGCATCTCCGGCGCGTTCTTGAGCACTTGCTTCGGCCGAAATAAACGACCCTGCGACTAGCGCGGCGACAAGCAGCTTCTTCATCGCGGTTTCCTCGAGTTCATTGCGGGACACGAAACTGCGGAATTGCGGCGGCACGAAGGTACCGGCTCGAGTTCCGCGCATCAGGTTCCCCCTGTCCAATTCCGCCATTTCAACGTCGGGCTTTGAACATCGTTTCGGAACAGGAAAGGCGAGCGGAAGTGCTGATGTGCTGCTCTCCCGGCGAAAGATTTTTCCGCCGCGGCAATATTGTCGCTCCATATATCCAACGCCGCAAAAGGAATATCATTCTGAAGGAATAGGAATTTGCCCGTCCGCCGAGGCGATCAATTGCCTCGGCACCAATAGCAGGGCTGGAAGCATCAGGGCATAGACAACCGTGATGGCGATGACGCAGACGTCAAAATCGCCGAACCGATCATAAAGCCTTGTGCCGAGAACATCACCGAATCGCGACACCAGGAAATAGAGACTGCTCGCCAACATGAGGGTCGTCCCCTCCAGCCCACGAGGACATGCCCGGATGATCAGATCCAGATAAGCACCGGTGGCAATGCCGCCCATCAGGCCGATTGGCACCGCGGCGATCAAGGCGCCCGTCACCGAATGGATAAAGAGCAACGGAACCATCTGCGGGACTGCAATCACGGTTCCCCATAACAGCAACGTTTTCAGTGCAAACCTTCGGCAGAGAACTCCATATACGACATAAGTCGGAATGAAGGAGGCAGCAAAGATGGCGTTCCACTGCCCCCATTGGGCATCTGAGGCATGCAGTGTGTTCTGCAGGTGATACTGCAGCGGAGTGGCTGAACCAGGTGCGAAATTCCACAACAGCCAGATCAGAAGAGCTGAATAGATCGGCCAGTGCCGCATTAGCCTTTTAAGATCTGCCACCGGATGCTGGCCCACTCCATGTTCGATGCGCAAATTGTTGAATACGTCTTTTGGCCTCCAGAGGGAATAAACGGCGACTATGGTCATGATCGCCGCACCCACGAGAAAAAGAATACGGATCGCCTGATCGGCGCCTTTGTCTTCGAGTAAGCCGCTGAGTGCTCCCCCGGCGAGCAACGCAGCAACGGCAGGAATCGACAGGAAGACGTTCCACGCCGCGCTGATCTGACCAGTCATGGCATGCTGTTGACCGATCATCGCGGTCAATCCGTTTTGAGCGCTTGCGATAAAAAGGGAAGAGGCTGTCAACATAACAACCGCAACAACCAGAACCTCATAGCTGACAGTCGTGAAGGCGAAAAAGACATAAAGAAGGGCGTTGATCACGCCAAACAGCAGCATAAATCCGCGATCCCTCATACCAAAGGGGCTCCACATGTCGCGAATAAATCCGAAAGCAAAAGACAGATAGAGCGGGATTGCGGCCACGAGCCGGAAACCGGCAACCTCATGCGCACTCAGCTTCAGCTTGTTTTTCAGAAGAAAGCTGATCGGAATATCGATCAGGCCTCCGGAAGGACTGCCGAACGCAAGTAGAATAATCAAGATGCCGAGATAGAGGAAAATCCTTTGCCGCGCTAACGGCGATAGATCGGTCGGCGCGATAACTGTATCCGCAATCGTGGCCGCGGCAAGCTTGATCGTCATGGCGCGCAATCTCTCCGATCGGAACGGCATCGTGCAAGGCGCCGACTATCGCTCCAGGAATCGACAGCCCCATCTTGCCGCAGACGGATCGGCTAGCAAGCCAAACCCGAACGCCAAATTAGCCGCCTCCCGTACATTCGCACTCGAATCGTCACGCCGCGTGCTCGCGGCCGTCCCGCGCCCGGCGGTACAGCATCGCGGCGAAGGCCTCGAATACCCTGCGCATTTGCGGAGCCTTGTAGGGAAACAGCTCCGGCAAATCCATGTTGTGCACCACCGCGGTATTGTCGGCCTCGAAGATCAGCAGTTCGCCGCGCCGGTTCTCGGCGCAGTCGACCGTGAAATAGTCGAGACCTATGCGTTCGATCATGGCGGCCAGCGCGCGCTGATGGCGAGCGGCGAAAGCCTGATCGAAGGTGCGCATGAAGTTTTCCTCCTCCAGGCGCTTGCTTTCGCTGAAAGCCATGCCAGCGTTGAGGTACCAGATGTCCCAGCGATCGGCGATCGCCATATGGCAGGCATAGGGCCGGCCATCGACGATGACGATGCGGTATTTACGAAACAAGCCGTCATCGCCGGCGTAGTCGACGAAACGCGAGACGAAGAATTCCGGCTCCGGCCGCGCCAAAAGATATCGGTCGATCGCGGCGCGATCGTCGATCCTGGCGAGCCCGACACCGGCATGCGAACCCAGCGGCCGGACAATGATCGGAAATTCGAAGTCAGCCGCAAGGTTCGCAAGCCCCGCATTCGGCTGCGCCAGCTCCGACAACTGCGCCCGCGGCGCGGACGCCGTCACCGGGATATCCAGTCCTTCGATTCCGGACAGCAGACGATGCAGCTTGTCGCGGTCGAGATTGCCCACGAGAGGTGGCGGATTGAGAAGCGGCCGCGGCCAACGCGAGGCCGCGCGGTCGATCTTGCCCAGCGCCTCGCGGCATTGATCGGAGTCGGATGCAATCACGATGGCGACGTCATGGTCGGGCAGCGGTACCGGCAGTTCGACCCCGGCCACGACATAAAGCGTCAGCAGTTCGATCCCGGAGTTTTCCAGCAAAAACTCGATCGGCGTATTGCCGCCCATGTCCATCGCAGCCGCCAGCGCCAGAACGCGCAGCTTCGGCTTTTCCGCCGAACAGGGCGACCGAAACAGCTGATGAAAGGCGAGCACTTCCGCCTGAATCGCCATTCCTGTCGGCTTGTCGCCCAGGAGCTGGGCGATCAGCGACAGATCGAGCCCCTCGCCTGCGCCGGCGGTTCCGGCGACGACCTTCGACATCAATTGATCGCGCAACGGCCGAAGGTCGGTCCCGCCGAACGCCATCGTTGTGAGCCTGGCAAATCCGATCCGGTCCGCGCAGGGATAGCCGACCAGGTCGTCCCGCTCGGTGCTCTCAAGCGCCACGCGGAAGCTCCGCGAAATTCAGGCCATCGATATGCGCCAGCAGCCACTCGATCTTGGCGACGATGGCGCCGACATGGCCAAGTTCACGCTGTAAATTCGCGTGCGCCGTGTCCGCGTCGGCAGACCAGGTCTCGGTGACGAGGCGAGCGCCGGCGCAGATGCGCAGCGCTGCGATCGGATGCGGCCCGCGCTGACGGAGCGCCACGGGTTGACCGATCAGGCAAGGCATCGCTGCGATCTCCGCGTCACGCCCATGCACTTCCGCAGCGACGCTATCCCGTGCGTCCCGCGCCAGCGCGCGATAGATCTTCCTGCAATCATCCAGCGATAGAGCGCGGTCCTGCGCTCCGATCACGAACGGAAAGATGGTTCGCTCGGCCAGTTCTTCGTCGATGCCGCCGTCCGCCGGCCTTGGCTGCGGCGGCAACAGCCGAAGCCATGGCGATGAAGCGATGCTGCGCTCCACGGCCTCGCCAAACGCCTTCAGCGCCATCCGGCGAAACTCGTCCGGCACGTCGTGATAGGCGCGGATTTCCTCAAGTGCGGCTTCCCAGCGAAGCCACTGGCCGAAATTCGCCCGGATCGGAAACCGCGACCTTAAGCCGTGCCACTGCATCGGCCAGTCGCTGCGGCTGGTGTATTCAAGCATTCCCGGCGCAATCTCGCGGATCGCATCGATGGTCCCGGCGCGACCCGCCGGCACCAGCAGCGCTCCGCTGAACGGCGGGCCTGTGAAAAACTTCGAACCGGTGACGAGCACCAGATAGCCGCGATCCAGATATTGCTTCAGGCGCGGGCGGCCGAGGCGCATCTGGCAGGCGTCGACGACGACCTGGACCCGACCCGGCCAACGCGCCGCAATTTCGTCGAGGCATTGATCGCTTGGAGCCCGCCAGCCCAGCTTAGATGAATCCATGATTTGAAGCAGAACGCCGGTGCCGCTCGCAATCGACGTCTCGACGGCGCCGAGAACCCGTAAATCGATTTCGGCCTGCGGGCGGCAATCGCCGTTCTCATCGAGCAATCCGAGCGCGACGCTGGTGACGGAATGCGCCAGCCCCGCGACCGGTTCGCTTTTTTGCACCGGACTTCCCTGCGCGGTGGCGGCACTGAAATGACATCCGCGCGCGGTATAGGCGGTTCCGCTTCCGGTTTGATCGGCCGCCACGATGACCGTGGTCAGCGCCGGGCCGAGCAGCGCGCGGGTCAGGAACAGCGCGTGAAGCTGCGAGTCGGTGCCCGACGGCGAAAACACGATATCGGCATTTGCCAGTCCGAGATGGTTCCTGAGTTCGTCGCGCATGGCCTCGATGCGTGCATCGAACGCCGCATCGATGCCGACGGAAATCGCCGACCGCATCAGCGCTTCCCGCGCATGGCCGGCGCGATCGTAAGCGCGCTGCGAAATCGACGTCGCGGTGCTGGAGGCGAAACTCAGCGTGTCCGGGCAGGGAAACGGCTGGCAGCCATATTCGTTGGCCCCGGTCTCCGGGTTGAGGCGCAATCGCGGATCGCCGCCGCAGCCGAGCAGCCGATCCAGCGGCGCGAACAATTCGGCCATCGCGGCGGCTGAGCGGGATCGATCCCGAGAAATCGGATCCTCGGCCGGATCAAACCGCACGGCACTGTCTAGCATTGTCGAAACCCCACGCCACAGCGCCGCGTTCTGCCGGTGCAACACCAGGGTTCAAGGCAACCAAACGGCGTCAGCCTGCATTTACGAAAGGTAAACAGACTTGGTTAACGATACCTTTACCGCAGCGTTTTCCAGCGCGCAGGAACCCGGCGACGTTTGCGGCCGAATTGAACCAACCAGGCGTTATGCCGACGGAATCGGCAGAAATTTCACCAGGCTGAGCTGCGACAGCATCGAGGTGGTTTGATAGGAGGCCTGAAGGCTGGTCTGCAGCGCCAGAATCTGGCTGGCGACCTGATCGGGCGAAACGGTCTCGATCTGCGACACCATATCCTGCAGCGTGCTCTGGGTTTGGGTCTGCAGCGATGACGCCGTCGACATGGTGGTCTGGGCATTGGCGAGGTCGGTCTGGATATCCTGGATCGACTGCTGGGTGGGCTGGGTTGAAAGCGCCTGCGCCACGCTCGCACTCATGTCCGAAACCTGCGCGGCGGCATTGGTATTGGTCGGCGAAACGGTAAAGGCCGCGAAGGCAGCGATCGCCTGCAGCTGCGATGCGATGCCTTGCTCGTTGGCCTGTATGCCGTAATCCACGGTCTGGGACGGACCGATCTGGGCGACCTGGGTGGCGCGGGCGGACCCCGTGGTGGTGCCGCCGGTGTACCAGGATACGGTATTCGCCGACGTCCCGTTGACGAGCGATGTGGCCGTGTTGAACGGAGGACCGCTGACCCGCTGCGGCGGCTGGTCAAAGAAATTGCTCGAGGCCTCCATCGCGGAAGCGGCAACCAGCGAGGTGTTGGCAACCGTGGTGATCGACGTCGTCAACGCCGTTTGCAGGTTGGCAGCGGTGGCAGCCGGGGTCGCGCCGATGGTGAAGGATCCCGTCGGCGGCGGCGAGGTCGTCGTCGCCGTCAACTTGATCGACTGGGTGGTGCCGTCAGGCATGTTGAGCGTGATGTTCAACTGATCGCCCGGATTGGGATTGGTGGCGCCGAGATCGACCGATATCGCCGCCGGCGAACCGGCCGGACCTGTCACCGTCGCCCCCGTCAGCGTCGAGCTGACGGCGCCCAGCTTGATGCCGAACGGCGAGCTATCTTGCGCCAGCGAGACCGAGGTCGTGGTCGGAGCCGACACCGTGAGACGGCCGAGGCCGGTGGTGCCGAGGTCGGCCTGCTGGCGCTCGCTGATGATCTGCGTCAGCCCGGCCTGGGCGCCATTGCCGTTGAGGATCGCGTCGGCGGTCGTCACCGAAGGGGTATTGGTGGCAGCGCCCGAGAAAATATATCCGTTGCCGCCCTGGGTATTGAGAATCGACAGCATCGACGACAGCTGCGAGATCGCAGTCACCTGACCGGCCGTCTGGCCGTTGCTGTTCAGGGTCTGCGAACCGCTGTTGGCCGCGGTCTCGACATTGCTGCTGGTGCTGGACAACGCCTGCAATGCGGTATTGGCGGCACTGATCGTGGTGCCGACATTGGTGATCGTGCTCTGATAGCCGGTAATGTTCGACAGTTGGGCGCGGGCGGCGATAGCAAACCCCTCACCCGTGCCCATCCCGGAATAGGTCGTCGACTTTTCGCCGGTCGCAAGCTGAACCTGCAGAGTGTTGAGCTGGTTCTTGATGTTGAGAACGGATTGTCCCAGCAAGGATGTACTGGACCCGATGCTATTGATCGCCATTCAAGTCGCCTTATCTCTGCGCCTGCAGTAAAGTCGAGAACATCGATTGCACGACGGCCATCACATGGGCGTTGGCGGAATAGGCATTCTGTAACGCAATCAGATTGGACATTTGCGCGTCCATGTTAACGCCCGTGGTGGTATTATAGGTCTGCTGCAGCGTATTCACGACGACGTCCTGACCCTGCTGCAGTTGCTGCGCATTGGTCGCGTTATTGCCCTGCAGACTGAGAAACTGCTGCATGTAGCTGGTGATCGTTCCGGTGAACGGCGTCGAGGACGAGCCGAGGCCGGTCTGCGGCGAATAGGTGAATGAACCGGTGGTCAGTTGCGAATTGATGAAATCCGCGCGCGTGGTGTCGCCGGACGCGGTCGGGGGCGATGTGCTGTAGACGGTAAGATTGGACGGATTGGCGATCACCGCGGGGTTCACGGTGATGCGGCCGGCATATCCCGTCAGCTGTGATCCGCTGGTGGTGATGGCTCCCGTATAGAGCGCGTTTCCGTCGGTAAAGAGCGGCAGCGCCGGACTGCCGCTCGTCAGCGACGAGGCCGTGATGGTCGCCGAGGCCGAGCTGACGGCGGAGCCGGTAGCGGTGCCATTGAGCACCTGCAATGTCGAGCCCGACGGGTTGGAAAATTGCAGGTTGGCGCCGCCCAATGCGGCGTTCAATTGCGCGACGATCGAGGCCATGCCGCCTGAAACATTGACGCCGATCACCGTCGTGTTGGGGCTTGTGCTCGAGGTGGCCGGCAATGGCAGCACGGAAGAAGTGCCCACGGCGACGATCTGCAACTGCTGCTGGGTATTGGTCGCGGTATTGGTATAGGTCAGATTGATGGTGTTGCCCGGCTGCATGTTCGACAGATCGAGCGTGAAGCCGGCTTGCGTACCTGACGTCACCGCCGTCCCCGCGGTGGTGGTGTCCGACAGCGCGCTCGAGATCGAGGCGGCCAGCTGATCGACCTGGTTCTGTGCCTGTACCAGCGTGGTGTCGCGCAACTTGAGATCGGCCGCGATCTGGCCGGAACTGAAGCCATTTGTCGCGTCCATGTCGACCGTCGCACCACTCGGGCTCGTCAGCGTGATGGTGCCGACCCCGTTTTGGGTTGGATTGGTGCTGTAGAGATTCGAGGCGCTCAGCGCCGCAGGCCCGTTGAACGACAGTTTCGACGCCTGCGCACCGACGAGCTCGACCCCTGAATTGGTGTAGATCGAGACCTGATTGTTGCCGCTGGTCGTGACACGAACATCCATCAGTTGCGAAAGCGTATTGATCGCGGTGTCGCGCTGGTCTTGCAGGGTCGCCGCGCTGGGATCGGTCGAACTCATCCCCTGAAGCTGGGTGTTCAGATTGGCGATTTGAGACATCGCGGTATTCGCTGAAGATATCGACGTCGAAATATCCTGCTGGACATTCGAGCGCAGCGCCTGGATGCCCTGCGTGGTCGAATTCAGTTGCTGCGCCAGGTTCTGCGCGGCGGTGATGACCGCGCTCTGCGCGGAATAGCTTCCCGAATTCGCCGAAAGGCCCTGCACGGCCGAGGTTAGATTGCTGAACCCGGTTTCAAGCGTGCCTTGCCCGCCGGGGGTGCCGTAGATGTTCTGCAGTTGTGTCAGGATATTGGAAATCCGATCGGCGTATCCGCCTCCGGATGTCTCGGTGCGTAACTGGCTCTGAACATATGTATTGAGCGCACGACTGATACCGGCGATCTGCACGCCGGTACCCGCGCTGCCATAATTCGCTTCGACCTGATTGAGGCTCTGGCTGACATAGCCGGGCGTACTGGCGTTGGCGACATTGGAGGAGACGATCGAAAGTCCGGCCTGGCTCGCGTTCAGGCCGGACATCGCGATCGAGAGGGCTGAACTCAAACTCATGCTTTTGCCTGTCTCAACTCACGTCACGCGTGTTGATTTCGTCACCGTATTACGCTCAGCAAACTCTGAACCATGTCGTTGGCCGTGGTGATGACCTTGGTGTTCGCTGAATAGGCCTGCTGGGTCACGATCAACTTGGTGAATTGGTCGGCGATGTCCGCATTGGAGCCTTCCACCGATGATCCGCTGATCGTACCTGATGCGCCCTGGATGGCCGGTCCGGACAGTTCGGTCGCAGCATAAGCTCCGCCATCCAGAGCCTGCAGGTAATTGGTGCCGTTGAAGTGTGACAGCGTGACCGCGGCAAGATCGATATTCTGTCCGTTGGAGAAGGTTCCAACCACGATGCCGTTATTGTTGATCGCCAGCGACTGCAACTGGCCCGCGGCGAATCCGTTCTGCGTTATGTTATTGATGGTCGCGGTGCCGCCGGTGCTGGCGTATTGCGTAAGCCCCGACGATCCGAAGCTGATCGAGACGGCCCCAAGCGATTGATTGCTGACCGTCAGGTTGGGGATCGAAACCGTCCCGGTCGTTGGGCTCGTGAGCCCACCCGAGGGTCCGAATGTGAAGTTGGTGCCGACATTGACCCAGGCGGGCGAGGTTCCGGTGGCGGAGGGATCGGTCTGATAGAACAGATTCCAGGTGCTCGCGCCGCTGGAAGTCGCGGTCAAAGCCCAGCGCAATTGGACGTTAACCGGCGTTCCCGCGGAATTATACGCCGTCACGGCGCCTCCGCTGATGGACTCACTCACGAAAGTCGCGCTGTCGTCCCCGATCACCGTTCCGGTGCCGGGGTTGCTGACGCGCGCCGCAGTCACCGTGCCGGCAAAACCGAGAGCCCCGAAAGCGGCCGCATTGTTGCTGCTGACCGAAAGATTGGCGGCCGTGCCCGAATTCAGCGTAATGGCGCCGGTGCTGCTGATGGAAGGCGCAACTCCCGTGATCGACTGAATCTTGCTGAGAAGAGTCCCGACGGAATCGGTGACGTTAAGCTGATTGCCAGTAGCGCCGCTGGCAACGAAGGTCAGAACCGTGCCGTCCACCGTGATGGTGTTGCCGGCCACGAAGCCTGACGTCAACGAATTGGTTCCGGCCGCTCCGGACAATGCCGTGGACGCGGTAATCGCGGCCGCCGGCGTCTCCTGATCGTTGACCGCGGTGCCGGTGACCGATGCATTTGCAAACGTCGGCGTGCCGGTCACCAACGGGTTATGTCCGGCGGTGAAGTTACCGGGATCGAGCCCTCCCGCCGCCACAATGCTGCCGGCCGCCCCCGTGGAGCTCGCCGAGGTTGACGGGGTGGTGGGAAGGTTGAGCGCGTATTGTATCGACGTAGTGGGCTGCGCCGGAACAAAATTGTTCTGAAACTGCAAGACCTGAGGCACGTTGCCGACCGGATTTCCGGTGGTCGGATCCACCGAAACGCCCATCAGATAATAACCGGCGCCGTTGATCAGGTTCCCGTTGGCATTGACCTGGAAGTCGCCGCGTCTGGTGTAGTCGGTTACCCCGTTGAAAACCGGCGTATTGTCGACCGTGCTGGTCGGCTTCTGCACGTCAAAGAAACCATCGCCGTTGATCGCCATGTTGGTTGCGACGGTCGTCGCGGAGACGGTGCCCGCCGTGGTGATGGTTTGTTGCGCATAAGCGGTGACGCCACCTGCGACTTGCCGGCTGGGTGACGTCGCATCGGGAACGAGATCCTCGAAGCTGGTATTGATGCCCTTGTAACCGATGGTGGATGAATTCGCGATGTTGCCCGAAATGTTCTGCAAGGAGAAAGATTGAGCCTGCAGGCCGCCCACCGCGGTATTGAGCGCGTCGAAGATACCCATAACATTGTCTCCACATTCGATCCGGGCGGCCAGCCGGCATTCACGCCATGGCCGTCATCGAATGAGACATCGCAAGCGCCGTGCCAAAATAAAAAACCCGGTATTTCATACGCTTAAATAGAAATGCCCCGGTCCGAAGACCGGGGCACTATTGCCGGGCGGGCAACAATTGCCGGGCGCGTACGGCGCTTTTGGGCGAAGCCGACGCGCGAAGAAAGCGTGTCAAGAGGTTAGAGCCGATCAGGTCGACGACGGCGTGGCCGGATGAAACAGCAGCGCAAAGCCGTCCATGCAGTAGCGCAGGCCGGTCGGCTTCGGCCCATCGTTGAAGACGTGCCCGAGATGACCACCGCAGCGGCGGCAGTGAATTTCGGTGCGCAGCATCCCCAGCGTCCGGTCTTCGGTCTTGCCCACGGCGTTCTCGAGCGGCTGGAAGAAGCTCGGCCAGCCGGTACCGCTCTCGTATTTCGTCTCCGAGGAGAACAGCGGCAGGTCGCAGCCGGCGCAGGCGAAGATACCCTTGCGGTGTTCCTTGAGCAGCGGGCTCGATCCGGGACGCTCGGTGCCTTCCTTGCGCAGGATTTCATATTGCTGCGGCGTGAGCTGCGCGCGCCACTCCGCGTCGGTTTTTTCAACCTCGAATTTCTCCGAAGCCTGCACCGGGGAAATCCGCAGCCAGCGGAACGCCGCCAGTCCAAACAGGCTGGCGACAGAGGCAAGCAAGATACGGCGGTCAATCATGATGGTCTCCGTGCGAAACGAGTTCGAGGGGCTCGCTGCCAATTACGGGACGCCAGCATGAAAGTTACACCGATTGGCCCGGAATTTTCTCACTTTCTTGCGAGCGCCCGCACTCCGAACCCGCGCCCCACGGGCAGCGAGGCGAGCAAAGTCAGCCTTCGCCTTCGCCCGGACTGACCGGCGCTGACGGCTGCGGATGCCCTGAAAGCGGGTGGCCCGGCGGCGGGCGGCGGCGCGGCCGTAGCGTGCCGGCTTGGCGATTGGCCTCCGCCAGGCGCGCATCGCGGAGCCCCTCGCGCAGGCCCTCGCTGGTCCGCACCCGTTCCCGATGGCGGGCCAATGCGCCGGCAGCGGCGGAACTTCCCCGTCCCCACAGCCCGACGAGATGTCCGGCGATGCGTCCGGTCGGCCCGCCCGCCCATACCAGTTCGAACGGCGAGAACAGCCGCCAGCGTTCGTCGCCCCACAGAATGCTGCGGGCGATCAACTGCCCGGCGATCGCCGAGGTGTTCAAGCCCTGGCGGCCGAAGCCGCTGGCCACCCACAGGCCGCGACGCAACTGGCCGATCTGCGGCATGCCATGCACCGTCTCTCCAACCGCGCCGCCCCAGACCTCGGCAATCTCGACTTCGCCGAGCTGGGGAAAAATCGTGCGGATGCGGCGCGCAATGGCGCCGGCGAAACGCTCCGGCCGGGCCGCCCAGGTGGTTTCCGGCGAAGCCCACATCAGCCGGCCGCCATCGACGATCCGGAAATGATCGATGCCGTCACTGTCGATCACCGATCCCTGAAACGCGATCGCCTCGGCAAGGCGCTCGCCGAGCGGCGCGGTTACCGCCGCGTAGCGCCAAACCGGCAGCAGCGTTTCCGACAACCGCCGCAGCGGCGCGCCGAGATGGACGTTGCCCGCCAGCACGATGTGGGACGCACGCAACCGTGCCGATGGCGTGACGATGCGCTTGCGAATCCCCGACCAGTCGACGCTGACGGCCGGCGTGTCCTCGAAAATCCGCGCCCCTGCCCGCCGCGCCAGCGCGGCAAGGCCATGGACATATTTGCGGCCGTCGATCGAAAACGCCTTTGGATAATAGACGCCATGAAAATAATGCCCGGTCCTGAGCTGATCGCGCACACGATCGACCTGCCAGCCTTCGACCTCGGTTTCGAAATCCTCACCGAGCATCTGCAGCCGGCTGATCAGTCGATCGCCGGCATCGACATTGGAGACCTCCAGCACGCCCTCGCTGAGCGCGATGCCTGGCATCAATTCTTCGGTGGCATTGGCCCGGACCAGATCGGCGCCCTGCTTCGACAACGACCAGAGCTCGCGGGTGTCGTCGAAGCCGACCCGTGCGATCAAGTCGCTGATCGGCAGGCCGTAACCCGGCATTACGGTGCCGAGCTGGTGGCCGGATGCGCCCCAGCCGACGTGCCGCCCCTCCAGAACGGCGACGCTGGCGCCGAGGCGCGCGGCTTCCAGTGCCACCGCGAGCCCGGCAAGCCCCGCGCCGACCACGCAGATGTCGACATCCAGATCGAAGGAAAGACGCAACCGCTCCGGCATGCCGGCGGCATCCTGTCGGTTGGTCGCGCCTGCGGAAGTCTCGCTCATGTTGTTTTCTTACGGACCTGCCGGGCGCTTGTCACCTTGTACCGATCACCCTCATGTTCCGGCGAACTTTGCATTCAAAGGACACCGCGAAATCATGATTCCAGCCTAGATTCCGTTCAGAAGCTCACTTGACGGAGCTGCAGCGAAGGTGAACACAAGCGCCGAACCACCGCCTCGCGCGCGATCCAAAAAAATGGAATCCGGTTTTGCATCCGGTCGCGCTCTAAACTATTGAAAGAGCGCATGATCTTTTCCCCAACCCGCGCACTCAGCCCTCCGGCCTGAAACCAGTCGAGATTGCGCCATGCGCCGTTTGATGCTGCTGCGTCACGCCAAGACAGAGACCGACGCGCCCAGTGGCCGCGATCAGGACCGCCGTCTCGACGACCGCGGCCGCAACGACGCCGCCGAGATCGGCGGCTGGATCGCAACCCATCCACCGTTTCCCGATGCGGTGCTGGTCTCAACCGCGACCCGGACCCAGCAGACCTGGGAAATAGCCTGGGCGGCGATGAAGGATTTCGTCCCGCAACCGCATCTGGAACAGCTGCCGGAACTCTATGGCGCCGATCCGTTGCAGATCCTGGCGGCGGTCCGCTCGGCGTCAGCGGCTGATGCGCAGCGGCTGATGGTGATCGGGCATAATCCCGGCATGCATGAACTGGCGCTCGCGCTGGCCGGCAGCGGCGACGCGGCCGGCCGCAAGGCGCTCGCCGGCAATTTGCCGACATCGGGTCTTGCGGTCCTCGATTTTGCTGTGGACGACTGGGCCGATGTGGCATTCCGCCGCGGACGGCTGGTGCTGTTTGTCACTCCGAAGTTGCTGAAGCAAACCTCCGGCGAGTAAGCCGACCCTCCGCCGCGTCGCCAAAACCTGGTTTTGTGCTAGGCTCGCCCCGCACCCGGAGGCGCAGATGTTCAAATCCATTCTGGTCCCGATCGATCTGGCCGATACCGATCTGGCAAAGCCCGCGATTGCGACCGCGGCGACATTGTCGCAGACTTGGAGTGGCGCGGTACGGCTTCTCAACGTGCTGCCGATGACGCCGGTGATGCTGGCGGAATATGTGCCGGCTGATTTCGACACCCAGCAGCGCCAGACCTCCGAGGAAGCACTCGCCATCGTGGCGCGTGAATCCGGCATCGATGCCGCGCGCATCTCCACCGTGGTGCGGCAGGGCGGCATCTATCACGAAATTCTCGAAGAGGCGTCGGCGATCAAGGCCGACCTGATCGTCATGACATCGCACCGGCCGGCGATGCGGACCTATTTTCTCGGCTCCAACGCCGGCCATGTGGTGCGCTACGCCAAATGCTCCGTGCTGGTGGTACGGCACTGAATATCTGCGGAGTTGGCCCGGTGAAGAATTGGTGGCGGAAGTGGTCCTACGAAATCCCGCTCGCGTTCGGCGACGCGCTTTGGGAAGTGCTGGTGGTGCAGTTCGCCGACTTTCTCAGCCGCCTGACCGTCCGTCGCGTGCTGGAATTTGTCGCGATCGCCATCCTGGTGATGGCTTTTGCTCAAACGGCTCCGATCGATCTGGCATTCCTGTTTGCCGGTGACACGCTGATGTATCTTGAGTTCGTGGTGATGATCCGGCTGGTGGCCGGACGCGACCATGTTCGGGCGATGCTGCGCCTTGTGGCACGGCTGGCCCGGCTCGCGATACGCCTGTCGCGGGTGGCCGTCGATTGCGCGATCTTGCGGATCAACCGCTTGCGTGAACGGCGCACCGCTCCGCGCGCAGCAAGGCCTCGCCGTATTTCCGATCGATCCAACGACGGCGAAGGTTTTGGGACGAGCTGGGGTGTGTTGGCGACCGCGTGATGACGGCAGGTTTCCGCACCGCCGCCATAACCCTATGGCAGCAACGCCTCCGGCAATCGATCGAACGTATAGGCGCGCGGCCGGTTGCGCCTGACGAAGCCGCCGATCTGCCAGGCAAACAAGGCGCCGAAGCCGACCAGGAACAATGCGCCCGCCCATTCGCCGACAGCTATGGCGCGAATGAAAAGCCCGGCCATCGCCGTTGCGACCAGGGTAAGCAGGACAACCGCCGCAATATGGATGCGCGGCCGCAGCCCGCCGGTCAGCGTCGCGCTGCTTGCGGCCTGCTTCATGCGCGCATGTAACTGAATGATGAAGGCGCGATAGTCATGGTCCTGCGGCGCCATCAGGGCCGCGGTCTGCCAGCTGGTCGACAGGATGGCGATGCGCCCATGAGCCGCGCTTTCGATGTCGGCGCGAAACCGCCGCGACTGCATCGACACCGGACGGTATGACAGCCGGATCGCCGAAATCCCGGCGTAAGGCCACACGCCGGATCGGCCGCCAATCTGCCAGGACAAGCCCTCGTCGGTCAGTTCGAATCGATGCGCTGCGCCGATCAGCGACGCCTTGTAGGCGTAACGGGCGCCGGAGATCGCTTCATTTGATCCATCAGGCGCCATCGGCCGTATGCCACTCGACGCAAGTGCTGGGGTTTCCGAAGATCATGCGACGTGCATCAGGCATCCCCACAGGGATGCGACGGTCGCGAGCGCGCCGAGGCCGGTACGCACGGCGTGGAGCGCGCCCCATTTGACCACCAGCGCGCGCACCTGCGGCCCGGCTTGATCCGGCTCGGTCGCCAGCAGTGCATCGTTGGTAGGCTTGATGCCGAAGAGAGCCGCGGCGATCAAGGCGAGAAGTCCGGACGTCATGACTTTTCAGTCGTTCCCGAATGCGAGCCCTTCGCGACGCGTCGGCCGGATTCGTGATGCCGGCTTGCACGCACCGCAGGCTTCATCTTACAAGCAGACCATGGCCGAGACGACCTATTTTCCGCGCCGCCTGATCCTCGCCGGCGCCATGCTTTCGGGCGTGCTGCTGGCGCTCGCCGTGCACATGCTCGGCGCGCGGTATGGGCTCGACCTCGGCGGCCTGTGGCGATCCGATACGCGCAGCTTCATGCCCGCGGGTGCGGCCATCGCCTGGTGGCTGATCGCGACGGTCGGTTTTTCAGGGGGGTATTTCACCGCGACATTGATGGACAGCGCGGTGTCGGGGCAGATTCCACGGCGGATGCGGCAGTTCCTGATCGCGATCGGCGTGCTGGTGCTGGCCGGCGCGGCTCAAGCCGCCGCGGCGCCAAGCGCGATCCCGACCATATCCGGCGTGCTCGCGGGTCTTGCAGCGTTGTCTCTCGGCGCGCTGATGGCATTTTGCGGCGCGCACTTTGCATTGCGCAGGGCCTGACCTCGCGCGGCTTCCGATCGAGCCTTCTCCGATCAATGTGACCCTCGGTTTGAAGTGCCGCGCCAGATTGCCGCCGCCGCCGCAAGCAGAAGGCTCGCCGAGATGATCAGCGCCGCATGCGCCCCCGCCATGAAAGCGTCGGCCTGACCGACCAGCGAGCCGAACAGCGCGACACCCAGCACGCTGCCGGTTTGCCGGGTCGCGTTGAGGACGCCGGCGGCGATGCCGGAGCGCGACTTCTCGACGCTTCCGAGCAGGGTTGACGTCAGCGGCGGCACCAGCAATCCGAGACCGGCGCCGATGATCGTCAGTTGCGCTCCGATCGCCCAGTAGCCGGTGCCAGGCCCAATTCCGAGCAGCGCCAGACATCCGAGTGCCGACAGCACAGCACCCGCGGCGATCGTAGCGGGCGCGCCGACGCGTTCGGACACGCGCGCGGCGACGAGATTGACCGGCAGCACCGCGCCCATCATCGGCAGGAATGCGAGCCCGGTCGACAACGGCGACAATCCGTTGACGCGCTGGAAATACAGGCTGAAGACGAAGATCAGTCCATAGAAGGCGACATTGACGAGAAGCCCGACCAGCGACGTCAGCGCGAACAACCGATGTGTGAACAGCGACAGCGGCAGCATCGGTTGCGGCGCGCGCCGTTCCTGCCAAACGAACAGCAGCGCCAGCACCGCCGATGCGACGAAGCCCACGATCACGAAAGGATGGCTCCAGCCCAGCGCGCCGCCTTCGATGATCGCCGCGGCGAGACAACCCAGTGCGGCAATCGCCGCGAGCTGGCCCGGCAGGTCGATCTCGCGCTGTGGCGATCGCGTGGTTTCGCTGGCATAGCGCCAGCTCAGCCACAGACCGGCAAGTCCGATCGGCAGATTGACGAGAAAGATCGACCGCCAGCCGACCAGCGCGATCAGTCCGCCGCCAACGAGCGGCCCCGCCGTGAGCGCAAGACTGGCGCCGGCGGCCCAAATGCCTACCGCGCGGCCGCGCTGCATTTCGTCCGGATAGGCATGGCTGAGCAACGCCAGCGAGTTCGGAACCAGGATGGCCGCGCCCAGTCCCTGCACGGCTCTTGCCACGATCAGGACGGTGGCGTCGGGCGCCAGCGCACAGCCGACCGAGGCTGCCGTGAAAATGGCGAAGCCCGTCACGAAAACCCGCTTCGCACCGATGCGATCGCCCAATGCGCCCGCGGTGAGAATGAAGGCGGCAAAGGCGATCGTATAGGCACTGACGACCCATTGCAGCTCCGCAACGCCACCACCCAGCGACGTGCCGATGCTGTTGAGAGCGGTGTTGACGATCGTGACATCGAGTTGAACCACGCCATAGCCGAGGCTCATGGCTGCAAGCGTCAGCGACGTCGAGAGGTTCGTGGAGGCCGGTTTGCGTTCGGAGCCGGCATTGATGCCGTCAGCCGGAAACGGTTGAAACTTCAGGGGAGCATTTCGCATGGGTGACCTCACTCAATTCGAGGAACCAACGCGGTCACCATAGTTTCCGTTGCGGGACAACACTTCGGCTAACATCGAAGTGTTGCTGCAGATTGCATCCGATGGCGCGCCCGCTTTCTTCACCAAAAGCAAACGTCGCGCGGACTTGCCGCGCGACGCTTGTCTCAATCATCCGGCGATGGCGAACAATCAGCTCGCGGCGCGAAGATTGACCCTGCCTTCGGCCAGCGTGGTCAGTTTCTTGTCGGTCGCCTTTTCCTCATCGAGCGTTTTTTGCAACAGGCTGGCGCAATCGGCGCGGCCAAGCTGTTTCGCCCACGCGATCAGGCTGCCATAGCGCGTGATCTCGTAGTGCTCGGCGGCCTGGGCGGCATTGATCAAGGCCGCGTCCAGCACGGATTTATCCGCGACCTCGCCGGTCACCTCGTCCGCTTCCTCGATGATGCCGTCGATCGCCGGACAGTCGACCGCCTTGACCTCGGCACCATGCATCTTGAACACTTGTTCGAGGCGCTGCACATGCGTTTTGGTTTCATCGAGATGGGTGAGAAAGCCCTGCTTGAGCAGCTTGTCCGTTGCCTTTTCGGCCATTTTCGGAAGCGCCTTTACGAGCTGCTTCTCAGCATAATAGATGTCTTGAAGCTGATGCAGGAACAGATCGTCCAGGGTCTGGATGTCTTTGGTGAAGAGTCCCATTAGCCGGGTCCTTTTGCTCTGGGGACAGAACAGCGCGGGTGTCGTCGCCGGCACGCCGATTTGTCCGGGTTGCTGGTATCAGCGCTAACCAGCCGATCGCAGTGTTGTTCCTGCAAATCGCGGAAACCTGAGAAGGGAACAAGTGATGCTGCGACAGATGGAACGATCGCAACGGATGGAACGCCGCGCAACTAACCGACCGGCGAGAAATCCGGATCAGACGCGCGGCGAAATGGCGCGTTTCGGCAACTGGACGTCCCAGGCGAGACCCAGCAGCACCAGCAATCGCAGCAGCAAATAGGTCAGATCGATCTCCCACCAGTGCCGCTGATTGGAGGCCGAACCGGGTTCGGCGTGGTGATTATTGTGCCATCCTTCGCCGCTGGTGATGATCGCCACCCATGCATTGTTGCGGCTGTTGTCGCTGGTCTCGTAATTGCGGTAGCCGAACAAATGCGGAAAGGAATTTCCGCACCAGGTGACATGCCAAACCAGAACGGTCCGGATGATGACGCCCCACAGCCAAACGCTCGCGCCAAATTGCAGCGCCTCGTCGACCGTGTCTCCCATGGATATCCCGATCAGCAGGCCGGCCGCGAAATACGCCAGCGATTGCGCCAGCGTAATCCACACCACGTTGCGCTCGATCCATCGATAGAATTTGTCGCGGATGATGTCGCGCGCATAGCGGTCGTACGACGTCGCCCGGTGCAGGTCGGTATTTTCGATAAACAACCAGCCGATATACGACCAGAACAGGCTGACCAGCGGACTGTGCGGATCGGGCCGCTCATCGGCGTGGTGATGGTGCAGGCGATGGGTGGCCACCCACCGGGCGGGCGTATCCTCGAGACAGCAAACCGCGATGATCGCAAAAGTGTGCTCAAGCCACAGCGGACAGCTAAAGCTGCGGTGGCTGAGCAGCCGATGATAACAGAGGTTGATCCCGGCAGCACCGAAGACATAGACCCCGATCACCGCCAATGCGACCCCGGTCCGGCTGAAGAACCAGGGAGAGAACGCCAGCAATGCCAGCAGGTGATAGCTGCCCACCGCAAACGCGTAACGCCAATGGATGCGTCGATTAACTGCACCGATGGGAGCCGACAGGGGTTCCGCCCGGTAAACCGGGAAACCCGTCTCAGCGCGGCGCGCGTGCTCCATCAATGATCCCGATCCCCCAGTTTGAGAAAATCAGTGTATACCGACCTTGATCGAGTCCGGGCATGGAATGTTGCCGCCAGAAGCGGATTTTGGGCGATTTAGGTACGGCAAATCGGCCAGCACGACGCCAAACGCCACGTGGACGCGGTCTGCGCGACGTTTTGTCCCAATGCCACCGGCGAGGGCCGGTGCGGGAGCTCGATTCGCATCTTGCGTTATCTGGACATATGTATGGCGTGTGACACCCGCCCCGATCGAAGGCTGAAGGTAGCGTTGTCAAGGACTGCACACCGGGACGTTTTTGCCTTAAGGGTCTTTCACATATGGAGCGACGGTCGGCCGCCTGGGCGCCAATCGCTCCGACGGGCTTATTATCGCCGCCCCTGCCGGGAGGACGAATGCATCGACTGCTGACCACGCTCGGGCGTGGCTTCAAGGAACGGATCGGCTGGAAACGGCTCGGTATCGCCGCGAGCCTGCTCATCATCACGCTTGCGATCACGACCCTGGTGCGCACCCTCAAAGGCGTCAACACCGGCGTGATTCTGGTTGCGCTCACCGACATCCCGCTGACCCATGTGGTGCTCGCCGCGTTTTGCGTGGTCGGAGCATTCTGCACGCTGACATTTTATGATTTCTTTGCACTGCGGACCATCGGCAAGAAGCACGTCCCCTATCGCATCGCAGCACTTTCGAGCTTCACCAGCTATTCGATCGGCCACAACATCGGCGCCACCGTCTTCACCGGCGGCGCGATCCGTTTCCGGATCTATGCCGATTACGGGCTGACCGCGATCGACGTCGCCAAGATTTGCTTTCTATCCGGCCTGACGTTCTGGCTCGGCAATTTGTTCGTACTCGGGTTCGGCATGGCGTGGCACCCCTCGGCGGCGAGCGCGATGGACCTGCTGCCGGCGGCAATCAACCGGCTGATCGCGCTCGGCTGCCTCGCCGGCATCGCGGCCTATTTCGCCTGGCTCGTGATGGGCAAGAATCGCCGCGAGCTCGGGCAGAACGGCTGGAAGGTGGTGTTGCCCTCGGCACGGCTGACGCTGCTGCAAATCCTGATCGGCGTGGTCGATCTCGGGTTCTGCGCCTGCGCGATGTATCTGCTGATGCCGACGCAACCGGACATCGATTTCATTTCGCTGGCGGTGGTGTTCATTCTGGCGACCCTGCTTGGGTTCGCCAGCCATGCGCCGGGCAGCCTCGGCGTGTTCGACGCTGCGATGCTGGTGGCACTTCCTGAATTCGGCAGGGAGCAGTTGGTGGCCACGCTGGTGGTGTTCCGGATCCTGTATTTCATGATCCCGTTCGGCATCGCGATCTCCATCATGGGCACCCGTGAGCTCTGGCTCAACGTGGTGCGGCCCTGGCAGGAGCGCCGCAGGCTGAACGATTCGTTCAAACTGAACAATTCGTTTACGGCGACGACCAATCCCACCGCGGTGCCGCAACCGCAGCCGGTGCAACGCCTGAGATCGCAAGGCAAGCGCTAGCGCACTTGCCGGTCGGCCGAACCTTGATCGCGCATTCGTGCGCGGTCGATGATCGCTCCGGGTCCGAAGAGGGATATCCGAAGGTTTGCATCTAATGAGTTTTCGCGGGAGCTAACCTGGACCACAGCGGAAGATACGAAGTCCCGCTCCGGATCATTGGCGTCCGACCATGTCCGATTAGCGGGTGCCGGGTATCTCGGAAATGCCGGTGTCCGGTTTTGAATGAGTCCACACCCTAACGCGCCGGTGCAGGTGCGGGCGCCGGCGCCGGCGCCACGTTCTTCTTGGCAGGCAGCTTGGTCATAGCCGGCGGCTTCAGCGCCGCGGCTTGCGCCGGCAGGTATTTCGCGACGATCGCGGGATCGATCTGGGCCATCATCGAGTCCGGGAGGCGGTGCCAGACCTCGTCCATCCCGAACAGCGCGATGCCGATATAGCCGCGCAGCGTCAGCGTCTGGCCGTCGTCGCTTAAGGTCATCTTGGCGTGGTAGACCTTGCCGTCGCGCGGATCGAGGACGTTGCCGTTCTCAAAATGCAGGCCCTCGCGCTTCATGTCGCGGATAAATGAGATGCCGAGCCACGGCGCGTTCTTGCGGTCGTCGGTGCATTTGGTGCAGACCTCTTTCGCCGCTTCCTCGGCGTTAGGGGGAAAGGTCTTGGCCATCACGCCTTCAAAAATCCCGTTGTGGTCGATCATCAGCACATAGAGTGCGGGCTTGCCATTTTCGATCTTCTGCCACAGCCCCGCGGCAGTCGGCTCGGCGGCCTGCGCCGGGAATGTAACGGCGAGCAACATGGCGAGAACCGTCATGAGCGGCAGCGCCAGTCTGGATACAGCAGTCCGCATCGTCACCACCTGACCAATCCATCAAACGATGGTGTCAGACTACGGCCATTTCGCGGACTGTTCCAGTGCCGCATTCGCGATATCGAGGGCTGTTTCGCGGGCGACTGCCACAAATCTGACGTAAGAAACCGGCCTGTGGCGCGGGGTCAGTTGACCCCGAGTTTCTTCTGCAGGCTCGACGACGACGTCGTGTACTGGAACACCAGCCGCTTGTCCGGATAGACATAGCGGTGCGCCTTCTGGGCCATCAACGAACCCTCATGGAAGCCGCACAGGATGAGCTTGAGCTTGCCCGGATAGGTGTTGATGTCGCCGATCGCAAAAATGCCGGATACGTTGGTCTCGAAGGCCGCGGTCTCGACCGGCACCAGGTTGTTCTCGAGCGCGATGCCCCAGTTCGCGACCGGCCCGAGTTTCATGGTCAGGCCGAAGAACGGCAGGATGGTGTTGCAGCCAACCTTCGAGATGGCGTTGTCGCTGCCTTTGACCAAGGCGCCGGACAGCACGCCGTCCTTGCCCTCCAGTTCGGTGACCTGGCCGATCTTGAGATCGAGCTTGCCGGCGGCCACCAGCGCGCGCATCTGTTCGACGCTGTGCGGGGCTGCGCGGAAATCGTCGCGCCGGTGCAGCAGCGTCACGCGCTTGGCGATCGGATGCAGATTGAGCGTCCAGTCCAGCGCGGAATCGCCGCCGCCGACGATCAGCAATTCCTTGTCGCGGAACTGCTCCATCTTGCGCACCGAATAGAACACCGAGGTGCCTTCATAGGCCTCGATCCCCGGCACTGGCGGCCGCTTCGGCTGGAACGATCCGCCGCCGGCGGAGATCACCACCACCTTGCACTCGAACACCTGACCGGCATCGGTGGTGACGCGAAAGCCGGGATCGCCGATCTTCTCTATCGTCTCCACCATTTCGTTGAGATGGAAGGTCGGATTGAACGGCTTGATCTGCTCCATCAGCGCATCGGTCAGACCCTGGCCGGTGACAAAGGGAATGCCGGGAATGTCATAGATCGGCTTTTCCGGATAAAGCTCGGCGCATTGCCCGCCGATCTTGTCGAGAATGTCGACAAGATGCGCCTTCATGTCGAGCAGGCCCAGTTCGAAAACGGCAAACAGTCCGCACGGGCCCGCGCCGATAATCAGCACATCGGTTTTGATCGCTTCGCTCATATCGCTTTTCGTCGCTTCTTTTCGGTTGGACCAGACCGAAGGCCTGGTGCGGCGGAATTGGCTGCGCCTGTCTAGCCAACGTGGCGGTTGGAGGAAAGCCATAAATGGGCCGCGGGCCAGCCCTGCAACCTCTTGCCGCCGTTCGCGAACTCGGCTGTAACGACGGGAAACTCCGGAGATTCCGCCTGTGAATGCAACCGTCCGTCC
Source organism: uncultured Pseudomonadota bacterium (assembly GCA_963727225.1). Classification (GTDB taxonomy): domain Bacteria; phylum Pseudomonadota; class Alphaproteobacteria; order Rhizobiales; family Xanthobacteraceae; genus Bradyrhizobium. The sequence continues at coordinate 413,574 of CAVSFN010000022.1, forward strand.
CGATTCAACCCCGCGCCTGGAAGATTTCCCCTACCGGCTGTCGGACAATGTGCGCTATGCCGATCTCGACCCCAACCAGCACGTCAACAACGCGGTGTATGCGACCTATTTCGAAACCGGGCGCGTGACGCTGATGAAGGACCGCAGTTTCGGACTGATGCCGGAGGGCCTCGCCTGGATGCTGGTGCGGCTCGATATCCATTTTCGCGCCGAACTGCGCTGGCCCGGCACCATTGAACTCGGGCTCGGCGTGGCCAAATTCGGCCGGACCTCGGTGACCTTCGATCAGGTGGTGTTCTCGCAGGGCAAGTGCGTGGCATCGGCCCAGTCGGTGAATGTGCTGATCGGCGAAAGCTCGCGCAAGCCGACAGCGCTGACCGCCGAGATCATCGAGAATTTCCAGCGCTGGCGGCGGCGCGACATCGACGGGATCTGAAAACCGGCGATGGCGTCATTCGCTGCGCGCTTGCTCGAGGATCAGCTTTTAAGCCTGCCGCTCCGGCGTCGTCACCACCAGGCCGTCGAGTTCGTCGCTCACTTTGATCTGGCAGGACAGCCGCGAATTCGGCCGCACGTCGAAGCCGAAATCCAGCATGTCCTCTTCCATCGGGGACGGACCACCGACCTTCTCGCGCCACGCCTCATCGACATAGACGTGGCAGGTCGCACAGGCGCAGGCTCCGCCGCATTCGGCTTCGATCCCGGGAATGGCGTTGCGGATCGCCGCTTCCATCACGGTGGCGCCGTTTTCGACGTCAATAGTACGGGTTTCGCCGTTATGGTCGACAAAGCTGATCTTGGCCATGATTGCTCGTGCTGCCGGAAGATATTTATGACGGGTCCGGGCAGTCCTATAACGGGTCGATCCGCTCCGCGCTAGCGCGGTTGCCGAGAAAACCTGCGGGGCGCGGGTTCGCCAGGCCTATCGACGGGACGGCATCAGGACCGGCGCAGGATTTCGTCGATGGCCGTCCGCGCGCCGGCCACCGCATCGGTGAGCTCATCGAGCGCCTCGGACGGGTCGTCGCCCTGCTGCAGCACGGCTTCCAGGAATTGGGCGGCTTCGGCGACCCGAAATGCGCCGATCGCGCGGGCCGAACCTTTGAGCGTATGTACCAGCGCCCGCCTGTCGGAGGACGGGGCGGCGAATTCGCGCATCAGGCTGATCGCCTGGCTTGCGAACATCGCCAGCACCTCGCGTTCGAGCCCGGCGTCGCCGAGCGTCATGCGCTGAAGATGTTCAATGTCGATCGGACCGTCATCGGGAGCGAGCGGCGGCGATGGCATCCAGTCAATCCGTTCCAGATGAAGCGGCATGGCGATAGCCCAATTCTTCCTGCGCCGTCGTCGCGGCAACGAAGTTTCGGGCAGCCAATCACGAAAGTGGTTAATGGAACGTATGAGGCATTCGCCGCAAGTTCGCCTTGCTTTTGACCAAGAGTTGCCCCAATTGGCCGCATCGACCGGGAATTTTGAGGACTGGTAAGGCCTTATGGCGTCCGGCTGTTAACGATGATTAAGATTGTATTAACCGGAGCCATTTCATTCGCACGGCCTAGCCAATAGGATGTTTGCGGATGTAGCGGACAAGCCGACCCCAGAGGCCGTGCTTTCGCACCGCGCGGGGGCCGGTTTCGAGCTTGCAAGGGCCGTTAGAGCAAGACTCAAGCCGCAAGACACTAATGCGTACCTAGTAGAACGAGGGCTCAGACTGAACATGGCGAACAATCCCAAAAAGGTCAAAGACCCCACAGAAGTCGCGCTTTCTGCCATTCAGGAAGCCTTGAACATCTCGGACGCGCCGGCAGGCGATAATGCGCGCGGTTCGGCCCACGGCGATCTCACGCCGACCAACTCGTCCTCGCAGGACTATAACGAGGGCGCGTTCAATTTCGACCAGGGCACCTTCGATGCGAGGCCCAACGCCGATCGGCCGAGCTTCGAGCCGATCGAGGAGCCGCGTGCGACCCGCCGCGCCGCCAATGACGACCGCGAAACCATCGGGCAGCTCCTGCAGGCCATTCAGAAGGGCCGCCCTGCCCGCAGCATGTTTACGATCTTCACCGTCGTCGCCGGCATCTGGCTCGCCGGCTGCGCGCTGCTGACCTTCGGCTTCTTGCCCTCGATTCAGTCTGCGATGGGCCAAAGCGGCGGCGTCTTGGTGCTGGCCGGTCTTGTCGCCCTGTTCTGCGTGCCGGTGATGCTGTTCTACTTCCTCGCCAGCCTTGCCTGGCGCAGCCAGGAAATGCGGATGATCGCGCAGTCGATGGCGCAGATGGCGATCCGTTTTTCCGAGCCTGAGGCTGCGGCCAGCGACTCGATGGTGACCGTCGGTCAGGCGATCCGCCGCGAAGTCGCGGCGATGGGCGACGGCGTCGAGCGCGCGATTGCGCGCGCCGGCGAACTCGAAACCCTGGTTGCCAATGAAGTCTCCGCGCTCGAGCGCGCCTATACCGACAACGAGGTGCGGATCCGCGCGCTGCTGCAGGATATCGCCCATCAGCGCGACAATCTGGTCGGACAGGCCGAACAGGTTCGCAGCGCCATCTCCGGCGTGCAGATCGACCTTCGCCACGACATCGCGCTGATCTCGGATGCGATCGCGTCACGCGTCGACGAGGTCGCCAAGAGCATCACCGGTGCGCTGGAGGAACGCGGCGCCCACATCACCAGCGCGCTCGGCAGCGCCGGCGACAACATGATTCTCGCGCTCGGCGAGCGCGGCGGCGACCTGCTCGACCGGCTCGAGGAAGCCAGCGCCGAAACCACGCGCGCGGTGCTCGACGCCAGCGAGCGCCTCACCACCAGCCTCAATTTCAAGACCGGGCACGTCCATGACGAGTTCGTCGACCTGGCCGACCGCGTCCATGAGATGCTGAACGAGCGGATCGACCGCATCACCAGCGAATTCGAACAACGCTCCTCCACCATCGTCGACGGCATTTCCGACCGCACCGAACAGGTTCACGACTCGCTGAAGAATTCCAGCGACTCGCTGCTGCTGGAGCTTGAGCTGCGCAGCGGCGATCTGGTGGCCAAGATCGATGACGCCGGCAACCGCCTCGCGACCCAGATCCTGACCAGCGGCGACAAGGCCAGCGATGCGCTGGACGTCACCGTGAACTCACTGGTGGCCAAGGTGGTCAACCAGACCGAAACCGCGCATGATACGCTCAGTCTGCAGATGAGCGCTTTCGACGAACTGGTGAAGAATCAGGGCGGCGAGCTTGCGGAAAAATTCGCGCGCGACAGCGGCACGCTGGGTGCCCTCATTACCCGCCACATTTCCGAATTCGATCGCACCGTGAAAACCTTCGGCGGCGATATCGTCGACCGCATGGGTCAGCGCACGCAGGATATCGCGCACAGCCTGAAGACCTATGTCGACACCTTCGACACCCGCCTGACCTCGAACGGCGGCGAGATCACCGCCTCGCTGGACCAGCGCCTGATTCAATTCGAAACCACGCTCGGAAACCGTGTCGCCCATCTCGATACCTCGCTCGACAGCAGGATCAAACTGTTCGACGAGTTGGTCGACGGTCGCCTCAAGACGCTCGAGCAGACCTTCGACACGCGGGCAAAATCGGTGACCGAAACCATCGACAGCCGTCTTGGTACGCTGGCCTCGTCGCTGACCGATGGCGCCTCGCAGGCGATCCAGTCGATCGACTTGCGCCTCACCTATCTCACGACGTCGCTGACCGAGGGCACCGTGCAGGCGATCCAGTCGATCGATGCACGGCTTACCCACCTCACGTCTTCAGTGACCACCGATACTACGCAGGCGATTGAGTTGATCGATGCACGCCTGACCAACCTCACTTCTTCCGTGACCACCGGCACCACTCAGGCGATCGAGTTGATCGATGCACGCCTGACCCACCTCACCTCTTCACTGACCACCGGCGCCACCGAGGCGATCGAGTTCGATCGATTCACGTCTCGGCCTCCTCACCTCTTCGCTGACCACCGGCACCGCGCAGGCAATCGCAGCGGTCGACCAGCGTATCGCCAATGTGACCGAAATCATCGACGGTCGCAGCGCCCACCTCACCGACACCATCACCGCGCGGTTCCAGGAAATCCATCAGGGCATCGAAAGCCGGGTCGGCGCGGTCGCCACCGATATCGACGTGCGGGTCTCGCAGTTCGAGGACCTTCTTGGCTCACGCGTGGAAGCCGTGGCCGGCCGCATCGAGAGCAGCGGACGGCAGGCCAGCGACGGCCTGATGGCCCGCGCCGAAGAATTGTCGCTGGGGATCAGGTCCCATGTCGAGGACGCGGAACGCTCGCTGACCAACCTTGTGGTCAATACCAGCGAAACCATCCAGACCGGCGCACGCGCCGCGCAACAGTCGCTGCTTTCGGTTTCCTCCGACGTCGGCGCGCAGTTGCGGCTGACCTCGGCCGAAGTCGAGCGCGCGATCACCGCGGTCGGCACCGGTGCGGCGGACTCGATCCTGACCAGCGCCCGCGATGCGCAGGCCACCCTGGTCACGGCCTCCGCCGACGCCGCCAGCCAGGTCAAGGATCTGGCCGCCGAAGTCGAGCGCACGCTCTCGGCCGTCGGCACCTCAACTGCCGGGTCGATCGTCGCAGGTGCCCGCGAGGCCCAGAATACGCTGGTGACGGCCGCTTCGGATGCCGCCAACCATGTCAAGTCGCTGGCCAGCGACGTCGAGCGTTCGCTATCGATCGCCGGCACGTCCAATGCCAATTCGATCGTCGCCAGCGCCCGCGAGGCCCAGACCACACTCGCCGCCGCCTCGTCGGAGGCCGCCGAACACGTCAAGACACTGGCGGCCGACGTCCAGCGGTCGCTGTCGATGGCCGGGGCTTCAACCGCCGAGTTGATCACCACGGCCGGGGCTTCAACCGTCGAGTTGATCACCGCAGGCGCCCGCGAGGCCCAGACCACCCTGGTCACCGCCTCGACGAATGCCGCCGAACACGTCAAGGCTTTGACAGCCGATGTCCAGCGGTCGCTCTCGATGGCCGGGGCTTCAACCGCCGAGACGATCACCACGGCCGGGGCTTCAACCGTCGAGTCGATCACCGCAGGCGCCCGCGAGGCCCAGACCACCCTGGTCACCGCCTCGACGAATGCCGCCGAACACGTCAAGGCTTTGACCGCCGATGTCCAGCGGTCGCTCACGATGGCCGGGACCTCGACCGCCGAGTTGATCACGGCAGGCGCCCGGGAAGCCCACACCACCCTGGTCACCGCCTCGACGAATGCCGCCGAACACGTCAAGGCTTTGACCGCCGATGTCCAGCGGTCGCTCACGATGGCCGGGACCTCGACCGCCGAGTCGATCACCGCGGGCGCCCGCGAGGCCCAGACCACGCTCGTCACCGCCTCGTCGGATGCCGCCGAACACGTCAAGTCGCTGGCACTCGACGTCCAACGGTCGCTGTCGGCCGTCGGAACCTCCACCGCCGAATTGATCACCGCCGGCGCCCGCGAGGCCCGGACCACACTGGTCACCGCCTCGTCCGATGTCGCCGATAGTGTCAAGGCGCTGGCAACCGATATCCAGCGATCGCTGTCGATGGCCGGAACTTCAACCGCCGAGACGCTCACCGCCGCCGGAGCTTCAACCGCGGAGTTGATCACCGCCGGCGCGCGCGAGGCCCAGTCCACGCTGGTCGCCGCATCGTCGGAAGCCGCCAACCACGTCAAGGCGCTGGCGACCGATGTCGAGCGCACACTGACCGCGGTCGGGGCAGGCACCGCCGCGTCCATTCTCAACAGCGCACGCGAGGCGCAGGGTTCGCTGACCACGGCGTCGGCCGACACCGCAAGCCAGATCAGGGCGATCTCCGCCGACATCGAGCGGACGCTCAGCGCGGTCACCGCCACCACGACAGACAATATTGCGGCCAGCGCCCTCAATGCGCAGACCGCACTGGTGGCCGCATCGAACGAAGTCAGTTCCAAGGTCAAGTCGACCTCCACTGAAATCGAACGCTCGGTTCTCGCCGCCAGCACCGGCTTCGGCTCGACCATGACCGGCAAGACCGACGAGATCGTCAGCTATGTGCAGCAGCAGACCGATCGTCTGGCGCAGATGATCGACGGCAAGCGCGGAATCCTGGTCGAGGCCCTTGGCACCAAGACCAATCAGTTCACGGTCGATATCGACCGCGTCACCGCGGAAGCGCTGAAATCGATCGAAACACGGGGACAGGCGTTCTCGCAATCGATGATGTCGAACGGCTCCGACGTCGCGCGGACCATTACGTCCGCCGGCGAATTGGCCGCCGGCGCCGTCAACAAGTCGCTCAAGGATCTCGAGCAGTCCTCGCGGGCGGCGATCGACCAGTCGCGCCAGGTCTCGATCACGGCCGTGACCGAAATGCAGGAAACCAGCAAGATCCTGCGGACCGATACGGTCGCGCTGTTCGAGCGTCTGCGCGAAGGCAATATCCTGCTGCAGGAAGTGCTCACCGGCGCCCACGACAATCTCAATTCGCTGGAACGAGCGCTGGTCACGCGGGTCGCCGACTTCGTGTCCGCCATGAACGACGTCACCGCGCAGAACGGCGTCGCCACCCAGACGCTGGAAGACCAGTTGAACGTCTTCAACAGCAAGACCTCGAAGGCGCTGGAAGATCTCGGCGCGCTTTCCGGCCAGTTCCATACCCATGGCCAGGCGCTGGTCGATGCCGCGGCGCTGGTCGAACAAAGCAACCGCAGCACCACCGCCTCCGTCGCCGAACGCAAATCGGCGCTGGATTCGCTGGTGACCACGATCGATCTGCGTACCACCGATCTCGACCAGCGACTGTCGCGCTTCACCGGCCTCTTGGATGAATCGCTGGCCGCCGCCGAAGAGCGCGCCCGCGACATCGCAAGGGTGGTGGCCGAGACCGCCGGTGCGGGTTCTGCCGCGATCAGCCGCCAGTTCGAGGCGGTCCGCGCCTCGGCCGAAGAGGAACGCCGCCTGACCGCCGAGGCCCTGAACGAGCTCTACCAGCAGAGCACCCAGGAATCGGATGCGATGTTCAAGCAGTCGGCCGACCGGTTCGCCACCATGGTGCAGAGCATGAAGGAAATGGCTTCGGAAATGCATCACGAGCTGGAAGCCACGCGCAACGAGCTTCGCCGTGGCGTACTGGAAATGCCGCAGGAAGCCGCCGAGAACACCTCGCAGATGCGCAAGGTGATTGTCGACCAGATCGAGGCGCTGGCCGAACTGAACCGGATCGTCGCGCGTCACGGCCGCGGGCTCGACGTGGTGAGCACCGGCCGCGCCAGCGTGCAGCGCGGCGAAGAAGAGCCGATGCTGGCGACCGCCGGCGGACGCGCCGAAGTGCAATCGTCGCGGCCCGCGCCACGCCAGCGCGATGCCGGCAGCGCCTCGAGCTTGCCGCCGCCGGATCTCGGCGTGCCGGCTTCGCGCCGCACTGAAGCGCCGCCGGTTTCGCCGGCGAGTGCCGACCAGGGCCGCGACGGATGGCTTTCCGACCTCTTGAACCGTGCGGATACCGGCCCGGCCAACCCGGAGCCGCCGCGCGGCCGTCCGCCGCAGCAGACCGCCAGCGACAACCCGCTGGCCTCGCTGTCGCTCGACATCGGCCGCCTGATGGATCGCAATCTCGCCGCCGAGATGTGGGATCGCTATCAGCGCGGCGAGAACAAGGCCTTCACCAAGCGGCTCTATACGCCGGCCGGCCAGAAGGCCTTCGATGAAGTCGCGCGCAAATATCGCTCCGACCGCAACTTCAAGCAGACCGTCGACCGCTACATCACCGAGTTCGAGCGGTTGCTCGACGAGGTCGCGCGCGACGAGCGCGGCCCTGGAATGCTGCGCAGCCATCTCACCTCCGAGACCGGCCTCGTCTATACTCTGCTCGCGCATGCGGCCGGAAGGCTTGGCTAAGGTTTGACTTGGACGTGAAAATAAAAAACGGAGGCAGCGATGCCTCCGTTTTTGTTTTGGCGGCCGGAACCGGCAAGCCGAAACCGGCCGGCGCCGGCGCCAAGACGCCGGACGATATCGTGACGGTCGAGCTCGACTCGCGCACATTCGTCTGGGGATGAGCGGCATAGCGATGAGCAACGTTATCGCTCTGCGTGATCAGAGCGGATAGCCCACCAGCCGCTCGCCCTCGAACCGTTCGATATATTCGGTCATCCCGTAGCCGGTGACGCCGTCCCATGAGAACCGGGTCTGACCCTCGGCGATGCGCGAGACCACTGTCTCGCCGTCGATCTTGCGGCGATTGCGCAACGGCGCCAGCGTGACAATCTCTCCCTCGATCAGCGCGGTGCGCCTTGCGGTCCGGACGCTGATGCGGACCCGGTCGGGATCCCTGCGATCGGTCCACTCGGTCATCAGGTCCATGTCCAGCACCTCTTCGTACTCACCATCGACGAGGAGCACGCCAAGCCGCCGCACCCGGCCTTGGGCATTCGTGATCTTCAACAGCATGAATCCGCGTCCCTGGCCGAGATTGGCGAGAAAGAGACGATAGAAATAGATGTTCTGCCAGAGTCGGGGACCCCAGGAATGGTCCCGCCAGCCGCCGCCGTCGATCGGGAAGCGTTCGTCGCCGACCTCGATCTCGCCGCGCACCGACGTATGCTGGTTGAAGTGCCCGAGCGAAAAATTAAAACCATACATCGGTTCGTGATCCGGCGAATCCGGAACCCCGCCATGCGGCGGCGATGCCGCTGACTGCTCAAGACGGACAGCGCCGCGGGCGCGCCGGGCTTTCTTGAACATCTGGTCGGGATCGCGCAGCAAATTCGGATCGTCGAGCACCAGCAGTTCGCCGGTATAAGTCATCTCGACGGCGCGAAGCGCCTGCTTCACCTGATAGCCGAGACCGCCGGCGCCAAACTGCGCGTTGGTCTTGATCTCGGGCCGTTGAAACTGGCAGGCGATGCGCCCGTCCGGCAGATAGAGACAGACCGAGAGCTCGGCATATCCCTCGTTCACTCGGTTGCCGAGGCGCATCCAGCCGCCAGCCCCGGTGCGGCGATCGAAGCCGTTGCAATAGACGCTTTCGTTGAAATGCGGTTCCGCGCTCGGGATGTGCGGATATTCGTCCTGAGCGTCCAACCGATATCCCATTGTGTCCTCCGTCGAACCTGTCCGGCGGCTTCGCCGCTCCCATTGACTCTCATTCAGGAGGATCGCGCAGTCTTTTGCAAGCATGGCCCCTTTTGCAAGCATGGCCGCGAAGCCAGACCCGCTTCATCGATCGGCTCGCTGGCGATGTGGCGGCGAACCTGTTCGGCCTCTCGTGTGATTTCGATCACAAACCAGATCGGCGTTCATCAATACCAATGGGTGGGGCGTCGGGCCCAATCGGACAGACCGAATCGGGATCGGAGACCAAAATGACAGCCCATCTTCCAAGGTTCGCAATTGCGCTAATGCTGCTGTCGATGGGCAGCCTTTACTACGGCCTCTACAGCAAATCGCAGCACGTTTCCGGCTGCCGCGCCCAATTCGCACAGTTACAACTTATCGAAGCGCAACTTGATACCACGGAGGCAGCGTTGAACGCGGCTGAATTGCAACTCCACGGCGTGAAGCGGTAGGAGGAAAACATGTCAGTCCGCGTAGCAAGTCCGGCCTACATCATCTTTCAACTCGCCGCCGCGATCGCCCTGATCGCATTGTGTGTCGGGTATGGTTTCGAAGACCATCAACTGGACCAATGCAGGCAGAATCTAACCAAGCAAACTCAAGCTGCCCAGGCCCGGACCAGCGCCATCCGGGCACGCCAGGAGAGCTTGCTGGCGCAAGCGGGCGAGACTGCGAAAGCGTTCACCCAAAAGAAATGAGGGAGATGACGGCGGTTTCCCGGGATTACGGTCCAGTCCATGGAAAAGCGGCCTGTCATGTCTGCGGCCGCGCCATGTCCCCCGTCGAACGTCTCCGGCGGCTTCGCCGCTCCCATTGAATCTCATTCACGAGGATCGCGCGGCGTTTTGCAAGCGTGGCCCGTTTGGCAAGCCCTGCCCCGACCCGCTTCATGGATTGCCCGGCGGGCGATGCGGCGACGGACCCGTCCGGCCGCCTGCGTGATTTCGATCACAAACCAGATCGCCGTTCATCGCTACCAACGGGTCGAGCGTCAGGTCAATCAATACCCGGGCGGATTTGAAATGGAGACAACAATGAAGGCCAATCTTCCATGGCTCAAAATCGCGACAGTGGCAGTCACGGCGCTGTCGGTGGGCAACCTTTACCATCACCTCTACAGCAAATCCCGCCACGTTTCCGTCTGCGGCGCCCATCTCGCGCAGTTACAACTTATCGAATCGCAACTTGATACCACCGAGGCGGCGCTGAACGCGGCCGGATCGCAACTCAATCGCGCGAAGCGATAGGAGGAAAGCATGTCGAGGCGTGCAGCCATTCCGTTCTACAACGCTTTTCAACTCGCCGCCGCCGGTGCCCTGCTTGGGTGGTGTGTCGTGTCCGTTTACGAAGACCGCCAACTGGATCAATGCAGCCAGGATCTAAACCGGCAAATTCAATATAATCAGGCCCGGCTCAATATCATCCGGATGCACCAGGCGAGCTTGCATACCCGGGCGGCCGAGACTGCGAAGACGCTCACCCAAAAGAAGGGCGGGTGATGGTGACGATAAATTATTTGATTGGCTGATCGCCCCGCCATTTTCGCGCTGCGCAACCGCTACGGTCGCCTTCGCTCCGTCGCGGGCCCGGGCGCGGGCGCGGGCACCGAGGCCTGCGGCGTGGCGGTGGTTGCCGGACCGAACAGCAGGCGGGTCGGGTTGCGGTCGAGGTTGTTCACCGCGCGGCTGATGTCGCCCAGCGTGCGGCGGCCGTCGGACATCAAGGCGCCCGATCGCTTGTCGAAATCCTCGGCCAGTTCGCGGATCGATTTCACGGTCAAGAACAATTCGCCGCCGTCCTTGCCGCCGGCGAGCGTATCGAGGCCGAGCATCAGATCGTCGGCCTTGCCCATCACGCCGTCGACCTTGAGCATGACGTTGTCGATCTTCTCGGAATTGCGCGCCAGCGACGCGGTGAACGTCTCGAGATTATGCAGCGAGTTCTTCACCGCGATCTGGTTGTCGGCAACCACCTTGTTGATGTTCTGCAGCGTTCCCCGGATCGCCTCGGTCACGTCCTGCAGCGCGTTCGGATCGGCCGTCAGCACCGGGACGCCATCTTCGTCGAGGGGAACGCTGGGGGCGGCCTCCTCGCCGCCCTTCAGCGATATCGCGGCCACCCCGGTCAGCCCCTGGAATTCGAGCCCGACCAGGGTGTCTTTCCGGATCGGGGCGTTGTTCTCGATCATGGCCAGTGCGACCACGCGCCGCGGGTTGTCGAGCTTGACCGAAATCACCTCGCCTACTCGAATACCGTTGAAATTCACATTACCGCCGTTACGCAGACCGGATGCCGGACCTTCAAAGATGATGCGGATCGGGCTGCGCGCCTTGGTGGTGTGGAGGCTCTGGAACCAGAGTACAAAGCCGAAAGCCGCGGCAATCACCGCCAATGTGAACGATCCGATCAGGACGAAATTCGCCCGCGTTTCCATCAAACCAACTCCGATACTAACGACATGGCACCAGAACCTCCGTTCCGCTTCAACTGGAACCGAGGCGCCATTTGCTTATTTTTGCGCGTTTTCTTCTCGCCAAGCGGTATCCGCTTCGCCGGAAAACGTTACTAGCCCAAGACTGCCTCGCCCAAGACTGCCTCGCTCAAGACTGCCTAGCCCAAAGGCGGCTTAACCCATGACGGCGCGGGCGCGCTTGCCGTGGAAGTAGGCCCTTAACCAGGGATGCTGCGAGGCCTGCATGTCGGCCATCGATCCTGCCGCAATGATCTTACCGTTCCCTAAAACAGCAATGCGGTCACAAGCCGTATAAAGGCTGTCCAAGTCGTGGGTTACCATGAAAACGGTCAGGCCCAAAGTGCGCTGCAGGGTCCGGACCAGTTCGTCGAAGTCGCCGGCGCCAATCGGATCGAGGCCCGAGGTCGGCTCGTCGAGGAAAACCAGTTCGGGATCGAGCGCCAGCGCACGGGCCAGCGCCACGCGCTTGATCATGCCGCCGGAAAGCTCCGACGGAAAGCGGTCGGCGACCTCCGGCTTCAATCCAACCATGCCGAGCTTGGCGACCGTGATCTCGTCCAGCAGGCGCTGCGAGACGTTGAGAAATTCGCGCACCGGAAACTGGATGTTCTGCCGCACCGTCAACGAGGAAAACAGCGCGCCCTGCTGGAACAGGATGCCCCAGCGCCGCTCGACGCCGCGCCGCGCCCGCGCGTCGGCGGCGTCGAGATCGATGCCGAAAACCTCGATGCGGCCGCTGGTCTTGGGCACGAGCCCGATGATGGTACGCGTCAGCACCGACTTGCCGGCGCCGGAAGGACCGACGAAGCCGAGGATTTCGCCGCGCTTGACGTCGAGATCGAGGCCGTCCAGCACCTTGGTGGCGCCGAACTGCACCGAGATATCGCGAACCCGGATGATGGCGTCGGATGTTTCAGGCGCCATCGTCACATTCCGATCGAGGCGAAGAAGATCGCAAATATACCGTCCATGACGATGACGAAGAAGATGCCCTTCACCACCGACGAGGTGGTGTGCTGGCCGAGCGATTCGGCGCTGCCCTGCACCGCGAGCCCCTCGACGCAGGCGACGATGCCGATCACCGCCGCCATCACCGGCGCCTTGATGATGCCGACGGTGAAATGATCGATCGAAATGGCGTCGCGCAGCCGCAGCAGGAAGGCCTCGGGATCGACGCCGCCATACAGCCACGCCACCAGCCCGCCGCCATACAGCGCCGCGATCGCGCCGAGGAAGGCAAGAATCGGCAGCGCAATGATCAGCGCCAGCATCCGGGGCAGGATCAGAACCTCGATCGGATCGAATCCCATGGTGCGCAGGGCGTCGATCTCCTCGCGCATCTTCATCGAGCCGAGTTCGGCGGTGTAGGCGCTGCCGGAGCGGCCCGCCACCATGATCGCCACCAGCAGCACGCCGATTTCACGCAGCACCAGCACGCCCAGCATGTCGACCACGAAGATATCGGCGCCGAATTTTCGGAAATGAAAAATGCCCTGCTGGGAGATGATGCAGCCGATCAGAAAGGTGATCAGCACCACGATCGGCACCGCGCGCCAGCAGACCTGCTCAAGATGATGCACGGTCGAGGTCAGGCGGAAGCCCGAGGGGTGAATCATGACCCTTGCGCTCGCCGCAAGGACCGCGCCGAGCATGTCGACCAGGCCGGCCATGGTCGAGCCGACCCCGACCATGCTGCGGCCGACCTGATCCAGGATCCCGGTAATCGTGACCGAATTCGTGTCGATGGCGGCCGACGCCTTCACCCGGCGCACCTCGTCGACCAGGCTGGAATAATTGGCCGAAAGCCCGGCGATCTTCGCCTCACGGTCGCCCTGGGTCAGGCTGCGGCGCAGCCGCTCGATCAACCAGGCCCCGAAAGTATCGAGCTTGGAGACCTGCGAGACATCGATGAAGATGTTGGGCCGGCTGCCGGTCAGCTTCTCGGCATCGGCCACCAGCTTCTCGAGCACCGGCGCAAAGCGCGCGGTCCACGAACCCGCGGCGCACAACGCAAGTCCATTGCCCTGCGCGATGCGCTCCAATGTCGGGGCGCCACTCACGATGCCAACTCCGGTGCCAAATCCTGGATCGCGTCCACGCTCGTCACGAGAGGAAAGGTTCCAGCACGCCGTCCCATGTCTTTGTCGAACATAATGTCCTGTCGACCACAATGTCTTGTCGAGCGCATTGCCTTGTAGAGCACGCCCCTAACCAGCCATACTTGGTTGCTTCGAGCAAGCATACGGTTCAGAAATTGCCAGATTTTAAAATGACTTCCAGCAAGTTCCCAATGCTTGACGCGCGAATCGAACGCTGGCCGATCGCCGGCAGCTTCACCATCAGCCGCGGTGCCAAGACCGAGGCGGTGACGGTTGTGGCGGAAGTAAGCCGCGGTGACCGTACCGGGCGCGGCGAATGCGTCCCCTACCCGCGCTATGGCGAAACGCCGGAGGAGACCCTGGCCGCCCTGAAGTCGATGCAGGAACCCGTTGCGCGGGGACTGGACCGACAGGCCCTGCAAGCCGCGATGCCCGCGGGCGCCGCCCGCAATGCGCTGGATTGCGCACTTCTGGACCTGGAGGCCAAGATCGCTGGCCGGCGTGTCTGGAACCTGCTCGGACGTCCCGCCCCGCGGGCCTGCACCACCGCCTACACGATCTCGCTGGGAACGCCGGAGGCGATGGCGGCAGCGACCGCCAGGGCGGCACAGCGGCCGCTGCTCAAGATCAAGCTCGGCGGCGACGGCGATGGCGCCCGGATCGCCGCGGTGCGCACAGCTGCTCCCGAATCCGAACTGATTGTCGATGCCAACGAGGCATGGACGCCAGATAATCTGGCGCAACGGCTCGCCGAATGCGCCGAGGCCGGCGTCACCTTGGTGGAGCAGCCGCTGCCCGCCGGCCAGGACGAGGCGCTGGCGCGGATCCGCAGGCCGCTTTCGGTCTGTGCCGACGAAAGCGTGCATGATCGGAGCTCCCTGGCGGGACTGCGCGAGCGCTACGATGCCGTCAATATCAAGCTCGACAAAACCGGCGGACTGACCGAGGCGCTGGCAATGGCCGACGCCGCGCAGGCGCTGGGATTTGAAATCATGATCGGCTGCATGGTCGCGACCTCGCTGGCGATGGCGCCGGCGATGCTGCTCGCTGGGCAGGCTCGTTTCGTCGATCTCGACGGACCGTTGTTGCTGGCGCGCGACCGCGAGGGCGGATTGCGCTACGACGGCAGCCTGGTCTATCCGCCGGATGCCGCACTCTGGGGATGATCCGCCAGCCGGCGTCGCGCCAGCCAGATCACGATTGCGCCCGACAGCGCCATCGCGGCCATCACGTAATAGACCCCCTGCCCGTGCCGGGCGTAGACCGCACCGGACAAAATCGAAGCGCTGCTGGCGACGATGCCGCCGCAGGCGGCGAGATAGCCCTGCCCCCTCACCATTTCATGGCCCGGCACATGGCGCACCAGCAATCCCATGATGCCGAGCTGGGTCAGCCCAAAGGTCAACCCGTGCGCCAGTTGGACCACGGCGAGCACCGGCGCTGAAGGCTCCTGCGCCGTGATCAGCCAGCGCGCCACAGCCGCAAGCGCGCCGATCGCCACCAGCACCGTCGGCGGCCAGTTAAATCGCGGCGACAGCGCGAACACCACGATCTCGGCCAGTACCCCCAGCGCCCACAGCCCGGCGATCGTCAGTCCGCCCAGGCCGGATGCCTGCCAGGTGATGGAGGAAAAACTATAATAAGCGGCGTGGCTGCCCTGGATCAGCGCCGACGCCAGGATGATGGCGAGAAAGCCGGGTTCGCGCAGCAAACCGGGTTCGCGTAGCAAACCGGGTTCGCGCAGCAAGGCGCCTGAGCCCGCGACCGCCGCCGGGGTCGCCTTCGGATGATCGAGCGGCCGAAGTCCGAGGCTGGCGACAGCGCCGAGCCCGGCCACCCCGGCAATGACCCAGATCAGGTGCCGGGCCGCGATGAAATCGACCAGCAGCCCGCATGCCAATGCGCCGGCGATGAAGGCCGCCGAGCCCCACAGCCGCAGCGGCCCGTAATTGAGGCCGTATCGCGCCACGCCGCGCAAGGCATAGCCGTCCGTCAGCGGCACCATCGGCGTCCACACGCAGGCGGTGACGGCGAAGGCGAGGAGTACCAGCAGCGGCTGGTGCTGGGTGCCGACGACAGCGAATCCGAACACGGTCGCAAAGGCGGTGACGATCATCGCGCCGCGCACCGATTGACGCCGTTCGGAGAGGCCGGTCACGACGGGCAGAATCGTGAATCGGGTGACGGACGGGACCGCCGTGATGATCCCGATCCACGAGGCGTCGATCCCGACCGCCTTCAGCCACACCGGAAAGAACGGCAGATAAGTGCCCCCAAGTCCGAACAGCGTGCCGTAAAACAGCGCCAGCCGCGCCGCGAATCGCCTGGGCTCGTTCCGAGATGCGATGGGGATTGTTGATTCGACCATCATCAATTCAATTGCGATTCGCCCGATATCGTGATGATCGTTAGCGTAACGCGCGGTGATTTGCGCGACGAGTTTAGCATGGCCGACGAAGCATTCGCCCTATCGCCGATCTCCGCTCGCGCAAGCCAGCCGCGCGAGGAGGACTATGAGGCGATCAGTGCAGCGTTCATGGAGACGTCGCGGGGCCGCTGGTTTCTCGGCGAATATGCCCGGCGCAACCGCAACGCGGACACCCGCATGGTGCTCGACGCGGTGGCGCGGATCGAAGAAAATCTTGCCGCGCAAAAGCAACCGGCCGCTGACAATGGACTCGCCGAGGCGCTGGTCGCGATCAGGAGCGCGGTCGATGAGGCCAGAGCCGCGGCTTTAGCAACGCTCGATGATCTCGCGCTGGAAGAAGCGCTGGCGCCGGTCCGCAAGGGCGCCAGGGTGATCCGGGAAATCTCGTGGCGGTTGCGGGAAATCGGCGCCGACGGCCGGATTTGCGATCTGATCGATTCCCAGCTCAGCGCCATTGAAGCAGGTTGCGGACAGATCGCCTCGGCGGACGGCCGATCCGGACTGAGCGCGGCCTTCGATCTCATCGAGCAGCGGATCGAAGCGCTTGACGACAGCGACACCACAAGAGTGTTTTCCAGCGAAGTGGAGACCGGTTCGCGTGAAGAACGCGTCAAATAAAGAAGAGCAGCGCGCGGAAGACGCTGTCCGTCACCCTGGCCCGCCCCGCCCGATGAAACACCTGCCGCCGCTGTCGAGACAGCGTCCGCGGCGAGCGCGGCAAGCGACCCGGAGGCCGCGACGAATATTTCGGCATTGCCCGACGAAGCGGTTGTTGCAGCGCCCGAGGTCGCGGACGTGCCGCCCGAAGCCGCCGACGCCCATGACGAAGCGGTGCTGGACATGGTCGCGTTTGAAATGGCGGCACCGGACCCTTGGGATACCGACGATGCCGCCTATGCTGATCCCGCCGATGCAGATGATGGCGACATTCTCAGCGCCGACCCGCCGTCGGCCAAGCCGCCAACGATCGCGCAAGCGCCCGAACCAGCCGCCGTATCGGCGATGGCGTCGGTAGTTCAACCGTCCCTCGAACCTTCGCTCTCGCGACCTTCGTTCGAACGGCCGGTTGAGCCTCGGCCGGTTGACCTTGGCCCGAACCTTCCCTTGAACCCTCGTCTGAACCGTCTCTAGGCGCGACACTGATCGCGAACGGAATCGTGCGAAGGCGCAATCAGTTGGCGCCCGATCCGTTTGCGCCGATCCGGCGCCTGAGCCAGGCCGAGAAGATCGCGCTGTTCTCGTGAACTTGCCTTCTGACCCTATCGGAACGGAAAACGTTGCGGTCAGCGGATCAGTTTCGCAAACATGTCCGCGTCGACATTGCCGCCCGACAGCACGATGACGACATTCTTGTCGCGCGCATCGATGTGACCGGCCAGAAGCGCGGCAAGCCCGACCGCGCCGCCCGGCTCGACGACCAGCTTCAGCTCCCGGAAGGAAAATCCGACCGCAACCGTGACTTCCGCATCGGAAGCGGTGACGCCTTGCGTGAGCAGGCGAGAGTTGATGGCGAAAGTGATTTCGCCGGGGATCGACGCCATCAGCGCATCGCAGATGGTGCGGCCTTCGGCGCGATGCGGCTCGCGTTTGCCCGATCGCAGCGAGCGCGCATGATCGTCAAAACCTTGCGGTTCGGCGGACATCAGCATCGCCTGCGGATAGCGCGCCTTGATCGCGGTGGCGACACCGGCGATCAGGCCGCCGCCCGACACCGGCGCAATCACGATATCCGGCGTCAGGCCGAGCGCCGCCATGTCCTCGGCGATTTCCCGACCCACCGTGCCCTGGCCCGCGATCACCATCGGATCGTCATAGGGCGGCACCATCGTAGCACCCTGTTTGTCGGCGATGTCGCGGGCGATCGCTTCACGATTCTCGCTGGCGCGATCGTACAGCACCACTCGGGCGCCATAGGCCTTGGTGCGTTCGCGCTTGGTGAGCGGCGCGTCCGCCGGCATCACGATGGTCGCCGGCATATTCAGGATCCTGGCCGCCGCCGCCACGCCCTGGGCGTGGTTGCCGGAGGAGAAGGCGACCACGCCGCCGCCGCGCGCGGCCGCAGGGATCGACGACATCTTGTTGAAGGCGCCGCGAAACTTGAACGAACCGGTCCGCTGCAGCATTTCCGGCTTCAGGAAGATCCTGGTTCCGGTGCGTTCGTTGAGCGCAGGCGACGACAATAACGGCGTTCGCACCGCGAAGTCGGCGAGCACGCGCGCCGCCGCATCGATATCCGCGGAACTGACAGTTGATATCAGGGATGATTCTGCCATGCGCGACTTGTATCGCGTACCCTGACATACCGGCAAGGCGCTTAAAGCTTGATCAGGCCACGAACCGCGGATGGTGCTCGATCAATGGTACCGCGTCGTCTTTCCGATCAAAGCTACCGATATCGGTAATATTGTCGACAAAAGCGCGGGCTGATGCTTCCCAGGAATGTCTTGCGGCAAACTCGCGGCAAGCTTGCGGCGAAATTGTCATCGCGGACAGGCACGCAGCGCGCAAATCATCGTTCAACGCGCCGACCGGCGCCGCACCGATCACGTCGCGGGGGCCGGTGACTGGAAACGCCGCAACAGGCAGCCCGCTTGCAAGCGCCTCCAGCAGAACAAGCCCAAAGGTGTCGGTCCTGCTCGGAAACACAAAGACGTCGGCGGCGGCATAGACCTTCGCCAATTCTTCGCCCTGCCTCGCACCCGGAAACACCGCTTTCGGATATTTTCGCGCGAGCGCGCCTCGCGCCGGCCCGTCGCCGACCACCACCTTGGTGCCGGGCAGATCGAGGTCGAGAAACGCCTCCAGGTTCTTTTCCACCGCAACCCGGCCGACGCACAGAAAGATCGGGCGTGGCAGCCCAAGGTCGGCGGCGCGGGGATGAAAAAGCCCGGTATCGACACCGCGCGGCCACAGCACCACGTTGCGAAAGCCGCGCGCGCGCAATTCACCTGCCAGCGCCGGCGTCGCGGCCATCACCGCCTGGCTGGTTCCGTGGAACCGGCGCAGCGCCGCCCAAATCCACGATTCAGGCACCGGCAGGCGCGCGGAAATGTATTCCGGGAAGCGGGTATGAAAGCTGGTCGTGAACGGCAACCGGTGCTTGCGGCAATGACGGCGCACCTGCAGTCCGATCGGCCCTTCGGTCGCAATGTGGATGCTGTCAGGCCGCGCGTCGGCGATCAGCCGGGCTATCTTCGCCCGATACGGCAGCGCGAGCCGCAAATCCGGATAACTCGGCATCGCAAAGGTGCGGAACGATTGTGGGGTCAGAAAGGAGACCTCGACGCCGAGCCCCCGTGCGGCATCGGCCATCGTGGTGAGCGTACGTACCACACCATTGACCTGAGGATGCCATGCATCGGTCGCGATCAGAATACGCATCAGGCGGCGCGCGCCGCCACCGAGGCTACCGGCGCTGCCCGGCGCAGCGGCTCGGTCCAGGTGATGATTTCGAACCGGCCGTCTTCGTGTTCGGCAAGGGCGGTGCAGCTTTCCACCCAGTCGCCGCAGTTCATATAGCGAATGCCGTGTTCGTCGCGGATGGTGGCGTAGTGGATATGCCCGCAGATCACCCCGTCGGCGCCGTGACGCCGCGCCTCGGCCGCGAGCGTCTGTTCGAAGGCGCCGATGTAATTCACGGCGTTCTTGACCTTCAGCTTGGCCCATTGCGACAGCGACCAGTACGGCACGCCGAACCAGCGCCGAAACGTGTTGACGATGCGATTCATCCGGATGGCGAAATCGTAGGCGGTGTCGCCAAGATGCGCGAGCCAGCGCGCATTCTGCACCACAAGGTCGAAAATATCGCCGTGAATGACCAGATAGCGCCGCCCGTCGACGCCCTCATGGATGGTGTTTTCCACGACGTCGATGCCGCCAAAATGCGTGCCGTAGTAATTCCTCAGGAATTCGTCGTGATTGCCCGGCACATAGATAACCTTGGCGCCTTTGCGCGCCTTGCGCAGTATTTTCTGCACGAAGTCATTGTGCGATTGCGGCCAGTACCAGTTGGATCGCAGCGCCCAGCCATCGACGATATCGCCGACAAGATAGATGGTATCGGCATCATGGCTGCGGAGAAAGTCGAGCAATCGATCGGCCTGCGAGCCGCGTGCTCCGAGGTGGACGTCGGAGATAAACAAAGTGCGAAAGCGTCGTTCAGGACACTCTTCACTCATCACGTCACTTCCCATGCGCGAGCAGCTAACAAAATCCCATGACAGGGCGATGACGATTCACGCCGCCGCTGGAACCCGTCGCTTCAGTCCAAAACGAATCAGATGTCCCATCTGTTGATTGGCAAATAGCAGTGCAGTGCGACAGCCAAGCGACACATGCGTTCTCTGCAGGTCGTCCCGGCCGTCTCAATCCAGCCGGTGAAAATGATGGATCGGCCCATGGCCGCGACCGACATCGAGGCGATCGGCGGCTGCGATCGCGGCGCTGATCCAGGTCTTGGCATGACGGACCGCGGTTTCCAGTTCCTCGCCCTTGGCAAGGCCGGCTGCGATGGCCGAGGACAACGAGCATCCGGTGCCGTGGGTATTTTTCGTCGCGATGCGCGGCGCGGCCAGCGCGATGACGCCATCGCCGCCAACCAGATAATCGATGCTCTCGGCGCCCTGCCCGTGGCCGCCCTTGATCAACACCATCCGGCACCCCATCGCCAGCAACCGCCGGCCCTGGCTCTCGATAGCAGCCCGGCTCACGGCAAGCGGTTCGTCGAGCAGCGCGGCGGCCTCCGGCAGGTTCGGCGTGATCAGCGAGGCGCGCGGAATGAGCCCGGTTCGCAAGCCCTCAACCGCGCCTTGATCGAGCAGCCGATCCCCGGAGCTCGCCACCATGACCGGATCGAGCACGACATGTTTTGGTGACCATCGCTCAAGCGCCGTTGCGATGGCCGCGATCGTCGCCGGTTGCGACACCATCCCGATCTTGACGGCATTAACGTCGAGATCGCTGAAAACCGCGTCCATTTGCGCGGTGACGAAATCGGCGGGCACGTGATGAATGCCGGCAACCCCACGGGTGTTCTGCGCGGTCAGGGCCGTGATCACGGACGCGCCGTAGACGCCAAACGCCGCAAACGTCTTCAGGTCCGCCTGGATGCCGGCGCCGCCCGATGAATCCGAGCCGGCGATGGTGAGCGCGATGGGCGTCGTCATCATTCTGCTCGCAGGTTTCAGCGATCCCGAAAAGGCTGGATGTTCTGTGGTAGCGCGACCTGCTATTGGCAGCAAGTTCGCTTGCCACGGCGCCCGGTTTTTTGCTCTATTGGCCCCCTGCGACGGCTTCGGAGATCACAGCGATGGTTCCTTTTTTCGTGCAATTCAAATGCAAGCTCGGCCAGTCCTATGCCGTCGCCAACGCGCTTGCCGAGGCCGAGATCGCCTCCGAGATCTATTCGACCGCGGGCGATTACGACCTCCTGGTGAAGTTCTACGTCGACAACGACACCGACATCGGCCATTTCGTCAATGAGAAGGTGCAGGTCATTCCCGGCATTCAGGACACCCACACCATCATTACCTTCAAGGCGTTCGGCACCGGCTAGAGCGCGTCAGAGCGAGCCGTCATCCCCGCGTGAGCGCAATTGCGCTCATCGCTGGAGGTGCGAGCCGACTTCGGCGAGCCACGAAGGATGACAAGATGGTGCTTGCGGCCCATCCTTCGAGGCGCGCAAGAGCGCGCACCTCAGGATGACGCCTTTGGTGGTAGCGGGCAGAAGCGCCTTGCCGGGAGTCGTGTGTTCATCGGGCTCGCGTCAGCCCCTGCTTCCGAAACGATCACGCTGCAGATAAATCACGCTTGCGAGAATGGCTCCGATCACCACGGTGTGGATCCAGTCGCCGTGAAGCACCGCGATCTGGGTAATGAAAGCGCCGGCATCGACGGCCAATAGAACAAGCGCGGCGAAGACCGAGACCGATGGCACCAGGATCGCAATGCCACCCGCGAGTTCCAGTGCGCCCGCAAAGTAGCGGAACCACTGGCCCAGACCGATGGTGTTGAATTCGTCGACCATCATCGGATTGTCCGTCAACTTCATGTAGCTGGCGAACAGAAACAGCGCGGCCATCAGGATACGAAGGATCCAGAGCACGATGATCTTGCTGCGAGAAGCGGGTAGCGCTGCGGTGGTCATGGCATGGTCCTTGATGACTTTGATGCTTGCTACGGCCGGCGATCAGCCGAATTGATAGGCGGAGATTTCTTTTCCAAGGATGCGATCGCCGAACACGCGACGTCCGATGTCGTCGCCGGCAGCGCCGATGGCGACGTGCAAGGGCAAGAGATGTTCGGCCTCGGGATGGCACTCCACGGCACATGGCGCGGTTCGCCAGGCCGACAACTTTTCATGGCGTGCCCGCACATCGGGGTCGGTGACGGCGTCGGTCAGCCACGCGTCGAACCTGCTGGATTCCGCATCCCCGCGTCCCGGAACGCGGATGTTCCGCATATTGTGATAGCTCATGCCGGAGCCGACGATCAGCACGCCTTCGTCGCGGAGCGGCTGCAAAGCCTGACCGATCTGCAAATGGGCCGCGGCGTCCAAATCGTGTCGCAACGATAATTGCACCAGCGGAATATCGGCATCGGGATAGACCAGCTTCAAGGGAACGAAGACGCCGTGGTCCAATCCCCGGCTCGTCTCCGTAGCGGAATCGATACCGGCGCGCCCGAGCAAATCCCGGACTCGCGCAGCAAGGTCGGGGGAGCCCTTGGCGGGATAGGTCAGCCGGTAGGTATGTTCGGGGAATCCGTAATAGTCATAATAAAGCGAGTACTCCGGCGCGGCGTTGACCGTCGGCACCTCGGTTTCCCAGTGGCCCGAGATGATCAGAATGGCTTTGGGACGCTGTGCGAGGGACGGGGCAATGCCGCGCAGATACGCCGCCATATTGTCCCATAGGTCGCGCGGCAGCGGCGGCGGCACGTCCATGAAGAAGCAGGGCCCGCCCCCGTGCGGGATGAACAGTGTGGGCAATCGCGAAGGCCTGGTCATCTCGCCGTGGTCCCAAATGATGTTGCGGCCCGGTCTTACGCGCGATCGACCCATAGTAAAACCGATCAAATTGTGATATCTTCCATCTCAAATGGAGATACATAATGCTGGGTGCGCTGACCCTCGACCAGCTCCGGGTGCTGACGACGATCGCCGATACCGGGAGCTTCTCCGCGGCCGGCCGCAAATTGCGGCGGGTGCAGTCGGCGATCAGCCAATCGGTTCGAACCCTTGAGACCGCGCAGGGCGTGGCGCTGTTCGATCGATCCAGCAAGACGCCGGTCCTGACCGAAGCCGGGCGCGTGCTGGTGGCACAGGCGAGGCAGGTGCAGCGCCAAGCCGAATTGTTCGAGAGCATTGCCACCGAGATTGCCGCCGGCCTTGAACCTGAATTGACCCTGGCCATGGACAGCTTCCTGCCGACCGGGCCTGTCATCGACAGCCTGCAGGCCTTGCGCATGACCTATCCCAATCTTCCGGTCACGCTGTACACCGAGGGACTTGGGGCGGCCCAGCGACGGCTGCGCGATCGATCGGCCGCGCTGGCGCTATGCGCCATGTTTCCGACCGCGCAGCAGGAGATGCAGACCTATCCCTTGATGTCGATCGCGCTGATCCCGGTCGCATCCTCCTCACATCCGCTGGCGACCGAGACCCGTCCCATCACCCGCGATGTTCTTCAAGAGCATGTGCAGCTCATCCTCACCGATCCCTACGACTCCAGCGGCCCCAGTCATGGCGTCGTCAGCTCGCGGATCTGGCGCTTTGTCGACATGGGATCGCGGCTGGACTTCCTGCTCGCCGGATCGGGCTGGGCGACGATCCCGGCGCATATCGTCAAACCATATCTGGCCAATGGCAGGCTGGTCGAATTGATCATCAAGGATCCCGCTGTCGCGCCGGGCTTGTTGCCGATCTTCGCCGCCCATGAACGCAGCCGTCCACCCCGGCCCGCCGCACGATGGCTGCTTGAAAATCTCCAGAGCCGTTTGTCGCCGCCGGCCTCGCAACATCCCGCCGTGACGTCCGTGCCGAAGCAACATGCCGGCTTGCGTCCGCGTCGCCGTTCGTGACGGAATCAAAGGGTCGCAGGCCGCATGAGGTCGACCGGCAAATCCGGACATCGTCCACTTCCGAGATTAACCGCTAGCCGGACATGCTACCGACATGCCAAAATCGACGCGATGACGCAAAGCGGACCTTAAAGGCACTGAAAGCCAAGTCCCTTCGCTGTCGTTGGCGCTACCTTGGCCGCACGATGCCTCGGCAATGCCGAGCTCGTGCATCGCCGCCCCCCGATTACTTCGACGTACGAGTGGTAGTAGCGTGCCGCGAGATCTTCTTCTATCATCAGTCCGGGCTCTACCGTCTGGAGACAATGACGCATCATGCTCCGCGCGCTCGGCTACCGGACGATGGACTAGACCCATCCCATGCTTCGCACGCGCTTGAATAGTTACGAGCCAGCAAGACTATTAGTTAGCGGATCAAGGTGATGCCGGTCGCGGGGTGGGGTCCGGCCACGGAGATGGGCCTGCGGTCTCAGTCTCCGCCGTTTGTAGCCGGATCACGCGTGGTACCGGTTTGAGGCCCGCCGAAATGGTCTTGGCAAGCTCGGCTGCGCTGGTCTTGATGGCAGGTTGGAGGAAATCTTCGAGTCTCTGAAGGTTGGCATCTTGTCGCCCGAGCTGTTTCGCAACCGTGTAGTGAGCGTAGGCCTGGGTGTAGTCTCGCGCTGTTCCGGCACCGTCGTGATAGGCACGAGCAATCCAATACTGGCAATAGGCATTTCTGTAAGGCGCGCAAACCTGAAATAATTCAAACGAGCGTTTGGTGTCGAACCACGGTGCCGCGCGCGCGTATCTATGGACATGAGCGAGCTCGCTGGCAGCGTAGATCGAGTGCCCTTGGCGATAGGACCGCTCATACCACTTGATCGACTCCGACAAATCGGCGTTTTCTTGATTGCTATATCGGTCTCTGAACCACCGTGCGAGCGTGAGCTGTGCTCCTTCAAACCCCGCGTCCGCCGCGCGCCGCAAATAATCGATCGCCTTCGCGGCGTCCCGGCTAAGCCCGCCCCGCCCGGTATCGATACAGTAGGCTAGTTGCGCCATGGCGATGAGCTCGCCACCATCTGCCGACCTGCGCAAGAGATCGACGGCCTTGACAGTATCGAACGTGCCGCCAAATTCGCCGCTGACGTATCCGGCAGCAGCCAGTCGCATCGCGTATGGCTCGCCAGCCGCCACCGCGTCATCGATCAACTTCCGTCCCGCCGTCTCATCCTTCGGCAAGCCGCCCGCGCCCACGAAGAGGACACGGCCAAGCACGCTGCCAGCCTGACGATGTCCTCCGGCAAACGCCTCGCGCAGCAACGCTTGCGCGTTGCGCGACTGGTCCGTCGAGTTTGGGATCAGCAAAGCGAGCGCGGTGACGAACTGAACGTTCGGGTCGCTTGCGTTCGCCGATTTCAGGATATCGACCGTCTTCCCCCAATCATAGCGATAATAGGCGCCGAGCGCCGCCGCGAGTTTCGGCTGGTCGTCTGCGGCAGAATTTCGAAAAGCCGACCGGTCGACGTTGACCGTGATCTGATTGGCGATCGTGGGTTTGCCGACCTCATCGTCGTCCCAGATATACACGGCGTGCCGGGTTGCTGCGCAGCCCGGGGTCAACGCGTTGGTGCAATCGGCAGGCTTTGCCCAATTGCCCAGCGGAACTGCTGCTTCTGGAAGACCCAAAAGAAGCCAACTCGCAAGAAGGATTGCTATCGCCTGCGGCCAGACAAGCCACGCGCGACGGTACAAGGGATCGTACTGCCAGAACGCGATATGCAAGGCCGCTGTTCGGCCGATCGCTGTCATCGAGTTTGTTTGTTCTAATTCCATCCACGGGCCGATCGCTTCGTTTGCGGCTATGCCACGTCCTGTCCGACCAGCTCAATGGCCAGAAACTTGAGGGCGTCGGCGATGGGGATGAAGAAGTTGATGCTTGTGCCCACCTTCGCCGCGGACTCGGTAAATATGGAAACACTGATGGCAACGACATTGCCGAACCGGTCCACCAGGGCCCCTCCGCTACTACCGCCATGGATGGCAGCGTCGCTCTGTATGAGCTTGAGATCGTCGAACGCGCGATAGGCGCTGACGATGCCCTTGCTGATGGTCGTCGAATACGCTTCACGTAACGGCGTCCCCACCGCATAGACCTCAGCAAGGACATCAGGCGATTCGAGCTGCAGCGGCAGGGCCGCCATGGCCGATTTGTTCACCTTGACCAGGGCGACATCTCGCGCTTTGTGCGACCGCAACACCTCGCCAGGCATCTGACGGCCCGTCGTCAGTTTGATGGTTACAAATTTGTTGTCTTGTACCACGTGCTGGTTGGTCAAAAGATACCCGTCCCTGGAGATGAAAAAGCCGCTGCCGTGGCTACCCTGTAGTTGTACTGTCACAACCGCGGCCTGGAGAGCGGATGTCCCCTCCGACAATGGGGTGACGGAGCGAGGGAGCTCTGGAATCTTGACGAGGGTATCGCTGATCTTCTCCGGCACGATCTCGCGATATCCGGAGATTTGGATGGCCGCGTCAATATCCGCCATGGTGAGCTGGCGCACGTCTCCGGAGGGTTCGTGCGCAATGCGTGTGGCCTGGGCCTCGCGCGTGCGCTCCAGCAGCGTTCGCATCTCGCGCGCCTGTCCCCAGGACTTGTTGCGTATGCCCAGCTTGATCCACGGACCGAGGCTGGACTCGAGATCATCAGGCAATACGAAGTTTTGTCGTTTTGCCATCACCCGCAGGATATCGGCGAGTTCGTTTGCGGCATAGGGCGGAAACTCGATCGTCTTGGTAAAGCGGCTGGAGAGGCCGGGATTGCTACCGATGAAGCGCTGCATCTCATTCGGGTAACCCGCGACAATGACGATGATGCGGTCGCGGTTGTCCTCCATGAATTTGAGCAGCGTATCGATGGCCTCCTGGCCGAAATCATTACCCGGTCGGGCGAGCGAATACGCTTCATCGATGAACAGGATGCCGTCGAGCGCTTCCTTGCATTTGTCGAGCGTCTTGGGAGCGGTTTGGCCGATATAACCCGCGACGAGACCGGAGCGGTCAGTCTCGACCAGATGACCTTTTCGCAGCACGTTGAGTGAACGATAGATCTCGCCGAGTGCGCGCGCGACCTCGGTCTTCCCCGCTCCGGGCGGACCGGTAAATATCATGTGCCGGCTGATGGGCGCGGTGACGAGACCTTGCTCGCGGCGCACGCGCTCGACTTCAAGCGACGACATGAGCCTGTTCACCTCCTCCTTGACCGATTCCAGCCCGACCATCTCTTCGAGGTGGTCCAGCGCCTGATCGAGCGTGCGTTCAGAGGGGATAGTGGCCTCGACCTTTAGCCTGCGCCCGGCGCGTGGCGCCAAATGGCCGGGCGAAGAAGGCACCAACGAATGTTCAACCACGGTCGGAGCCGGAGTTGGTATGGTCGGCACGGGCGGAGGCGCCGGCGGCGGGACGCGCGTTCGCATCAAAGGCACGCCTGCGCTTTCGAAGTCGACCATCTCGATCGTGCTGATGTCGGCGTTCGGATCGACGGCCACGCGCAAGGACTGGGCTTCGCCCGCCTTGTCAAGAAGGTTGCGCATCTCGCGCGCGTTACCCCAACCCTCGCTTTTCCACTGGGATTCGATCCAGGGGACCAGGCTTTGCTCGAGTGACGTCGGGCAACTCCGTGCGTTGTCGCTTGGCCATCAATCGCAAGATCGCAGCCAGTTCTTTCGGCTCATAGGCCGGGAATTCGATGGTCCGGTTGAAGCGGCTCGCCATGCCCGGATTCATGGCGATGAAACGCCGCATTTCATTGGGGTATCCGGCGGCAATCACCATGACGCGGTCGCGGTTGTCTTCCATGAACTTGATCAACGTCGCGATTGCCTCGTGGCCGAAATCCTTGCCTTCGCCCGCGAGTGAATAGGCTTCGTCGACGAAGAGGATGCCGTCGAGTGCCTCCTTGCACTTGTCCAGCGTCTTAATGGCCGTCTGCCCGATATAACCTGCGACCAGATCGGCGCGCTGCACCTCGACCACGTGTCCTTTGCGCAGCACTTTAAGCGAGCGATAAATCTCGCCCAGGGCGCGCGCGATCTCGGTCTTGCCGGCGCCGGACGGCCCGGTGAACACCATGTGCCGGCTCACCTTCGCCACGGGCAAGCCCTGTTCACGGCGCTTGCGCTCGACTTCGATGCCGGCCAGCAACTTGTTGACCTCCTCCTTGACGGAGCTGAGCCCTATCATCCGGTCAAGTTCGTCGAGCACCTCGTCGGCGCTGCGGACAGACGCAGAAGTAGAATCCACGTTCAGCCGACGCCCGACCGTATAGCCCTCCCCGACGGGGACCAATCCGAAGCCGGTGGGGTCGCTGGCGAGCCGCATCGCCACGTAGGTCATTGCGACGCCGGCCATCATGATCAGAAGCACGGCACCCACCGTAAGCGAGTTTGCCCATGTCAATGCGCTGAATGGACCGGATTTCGGATTAAGGATCCAGTTGGTGGCGATCGCGGCCACAATCATGGCGACGCACATGCCGGCCATCGGGTTGTTGCGGAAGAAGTTCTTCATTGACGGCAATTCCCAATCACGGCGACCAGTTCACCCAATTTGCACGTTCATGATGGGCACGGGCTGCGAACCTGCCATCTCACGTTAACGGAATACGTGCCGTTCACGTCGTGAATACCACCGGGCCTCAGGTAGAACCCCACCTGGTCCGCCTCGCCGACCAATGTCAAAACGCCACGGCCCATAGGATAAGGCGCGGGATAGGGAACAGCGACGCGCTGAGGGACCGGGGTGAGCTTGATCGGCGGTGACAGATATTGTCCCGAACGGATGCGCACCATGCCGGCATGGCCATTCCGTTGCGTCAACGTCACCCATGCCAACGGCGCCTTGCAGTTCTTCGCGTCATCCACCGCTGTTTTCGAAGTCCCGGGATCAAGGGTAGGGAGGGCCCCATTGATGTCGTTTGGTAAAAGCACTTCCAGAGTGGATTCCTCACCGACAACAGGCGGCTTGTCGCGAACGATGTTGGGTAATACGACGCCGCCGGCTATTCCAAAGATCAAGAGTCCGCCAATAATTCCGATCAGGGGGCCCCGACCGGAACCAGGTTTCTTGCCGCGCGGCGGCTCTTGAGGTGGAGGCGGGCTTTGCTCGCCGGGCGCGCCCGGAGAAACCTCAGACTGTGCTTCTGGCTCACTCATGTTTTGAGCACCCATTCATTGCTGGGACCGGGGGATTATGGTCGACGGCCAATGTGACGACAACCCTGATTCACGGAATCAGGATCGAAACGCGCACTGAAAGACGTCGAGTTCGCTTCCCCTACCATCCTGTTTCGTGCCAGTTTTCGTTCCTGACAGCGGGGGCTCACGGATAAGCTTTTGTCACAAAGCTACGACGCGGAATGTGCGTTAGGTCACTCATCCCGTTTCGCGGAAAGCGGCTTCCGCTTAAAGGCGCGCAACGGGTATCGCGAGGTGGAGCAGCCCGGTAGCTCGTCAGGGCTCACAAGCTGAAGGTCGCAAGTTCAAATCTTGCCCCCACGGCATGACCCCAGACTCCACCGCGACGCGAATGGCGAACGCGCCAGCACATCAGCAATTTAGAGGTAAGTGGACATTGACAGGTGCGAACTCGATGGTGTGCCTATGGCACTTTTCGGAAGTGCTGTGATGCCCGACTTGAGTCCGAAATAAAGCGGACGTCCGCCGACCACTCTGAATTTATGGGTTCACGCCCTAGGTCCCCGACGGCGCCGATCCAATCAAGGCCTTCAGAAAGGTGACGACGATCCGCCCGCTGCGGTTGGTCTCACCGTCTCTTGACATTAGCGCCATGCCGCGACCCAGCGCGATGAACCCGGTGGCGATCTCGACCGGATCGCCAGGTACTTTCTTGCCGAACAGTTCGAACAATCTGGTCACCAGCGTACCCAGCGCGCGGCGATGCTTGCGATTTAAATCATTGTAGCCTTGCGCGAACGAAGGGCTGCGCAATGCCTGCAATTGCAGTTCGGTCGCGAGCACCGCAAACCCGGGATCGGAATTAATGGTGGAGGCCCATTTCTCGATTCCCGCCATGGTCTTGGCGACGTCGCCCTGGGCGTGGCTCAATGCGGCCTCGATCTTCGCGCGCTCTTCGGATTGATGCCGCTGTACGAGCTCCAGCAGGATCGCCTCCTTGTCCGGAAAATTCGAATAGAACGCGCCCTGCGAAAAGCCCGCCGCGTCGGCGATGTCGCGAACCGAGGCCAGCGCGAAGCCCTTCTTCACGATCTCGTTGCGCGCCGCCTCGATCAGGAGATTCCTGGTACGCGCCTGACTTTCCTCGCGATTTAACCTTGGCACTGGATCCAGCCTTTCAAATTACAGATTACAGTTGCTTTTTGGATATCAAATGATATTTGTAATGGACGAAGCCGGTTTGGTTGCGGGAGAGGTATATCATGGAGATCCGGTCGCTGGATCGTATGCTCGCCATCCTGGCAACACTCGCCGCGCTGACGGTTGCCGGCATGGTGGTTGCGATCCTGTCCACGCGCGGTTCGCAGGATTTTTTCCAGACTGCGCGCTCGGTTGAAGCCTATGGCGCGTACCTGGCAACGCCTCTTGTTGCCTTCGGCCTGCGGCTCAATCTCGGCCTCGATAATCTCTTCATGATTTTCTATGGCGCGTTTTTTGTCCTGCTGAGCGTTCGGCTGCGCGCGATGCTGGACAGCCGCCTGCTGGGCATAGCACTCGCTGCGATGATGCTGACGGTCGTTCTCGACGCGATCGAGAACCATCACATCATGACGATGGTGCACTCGGTCCAGAACGGATTGCCGCTTTCCGTGACCGACGGCCAACTTCAAATGATCGCCTCCCAGGTCAAGTTTCACGCAAGCTATCTGGCGGTTTTGCTGTTCTCGTTCGGCTTCCTGCAACTCGGACGGCTGGGCCGGATCATCGCGGTCGTGCTCTGGTGCTATATTCCATGCGGCGTGCTGATCTCGGTAACGCCGGTTGAATTGGCCCAGGCACTGGTGCTCGGACGAACGATCTTCTTCGTCTTTGCCTTCATCCTCTCAGCCGCCCTGTTCTTTTCTCAAGGCCCAGCTTCCAGCCAAATGACCTCCGGTCAAAACATCCGATAACGGACAAAGGACCATGCGATGCCCATTGCAGTCATTACGATTGTCGGCCGGACCCTTCTCGCATTGCTGTTCATTCTCGCCGGCGCCGCGAAGATCGCAGGCCCTCAACCTTTCCTGGATCACATGGCCGCTCACCATATTCCGGGCGTGTTGCTGCCGCTGGTCATTTTGCTGGAATTGAGCGCGGGCGGAGCCGTGCTGATCGGCTGGCAACTGCCGTTCGCCGCCGGAGCGCTTGCGTTGTTCTGTATCGCCACCGCGATCGGATTTCATCTCAACCTGGCAGACAAGGCGGAGCGAACGCTGTTCGTCAAGGATCTCGCGATTGCGGGGGCGCTGATGGTGATCGCGGCCGGCGCAGCGCGGACCTGACATCAGCTGCTCTGCCGTCAGGATTTGTCGCCGGCCTTTTCCGCCTTCTTCGGCCGAGGCGGCCCGTCGACCGGCGGCAGCGACTTGATATATTCCGCGATGGCCGCGCGATCCTCAGAGCTCAATTGCGAGATATTCCTGATCACGCGCACCATCGAGCCGCCGACGCTGTCACCGTCAGGCATTTGCCCGGTTTCGAGGAAATAGGCGATGTCGGTCTCGCTCCATTCGCCAATTCCTTTTTGGGTGATGTTCGGCACCCAGCCCTCGCCTTCCGGATTCGGTCCGCCGGCAAAGCGTTGCGCGGCAATGATGCCGCCGAGGAAATTTCTGGAACTGTGGCACTCCGCGCAATGGCCGAGGCTGTTGGCCAGATAGGCGCCGCGATTCCACCGAGCCGAACGCGCGGCGTCCGGCACCAACGGCTTGCCGTCCATGAACAGCCATTTCCAGATTCCGACATTGCGCCTGATATTGAAGGGAAACGGCACATCGTGATCGCGCACCTTGCCGGACACCGGCGCGAGTGTCCTCAGATAGGCAAACAGGTCGCGGATATCTGAAACCCTGGCATGCCCGTAGGACGTATAGGGAAAGGCCGGAAAATAATGAAATCCGGCTGGCGATATCCCCTGGGTCACGGCGCCGACGAATTCCGCCTCGGTCCATCGTCCGATGCCATCGACCGGATCAGGCGAGATATTCGGCGCGTAGAATGTTCCGAACGGCGACGGTATCGCGAGGCCGCCGCCGAGCCAGGTTCGATCGGGCTGGCCGGGAACGGCATGGCAGGAGGAACATCCGCCCGCGTTGAAGGTTGTCAGTCCGTTAGCGAGGTCGGGCGTGTATGGCGATGCTGTGACCGCCAATATGATCGGCGGAGCGGTCAGCCACGCGTAAATACCCAAAGCGGCAGCGCCAGCCAGAACAGCGCTGAGGAAAATTCGTCGCGGCATTCACTGATCCGTCACTACCCGCCTTCAAATTAACCTCTAATATGGCCGCTGTCAGGGCGACAGACAGCTTTAAAAATTTGAGGCGTTAGAGCTTGTCGCGGGAATAAAGCCGATATCTCATTGTTTTGAAACTGGCGCCATCAGACGCCCACAGGGAGAAAACCATGCTGAACACCAGGACCATGCTCGCGACATTCGCACTCGCCGCGACCGTCGCCTTCGCCGGACCCGCCTTTGCCGACAAGATGAAAGCAACCCTCAACGGCGCGTCCGAAGTGCCCGCCAACACCTCAACCGGTAAAGGCGCCGCCGACATCGACTATGATGCGGCGACCAAGAAGATGAGCTGGAAGCTGACTTATTCCGGGCTTACTGGCCCTGCGACCGCGGCGCATTTCCACGGGCCGGCCGAAGCCGGCAAGAATGCCGGTGTCGCGCTTGCGATTCCGAATGCCACCTCCAGCCCCACCGAAGGCAGCGCCACCCTGACGGACGCCCAGGCCGCCGATCTGACGGCCGGCAAGTACTACATCAACGTCCACACCGCGGCCAATCCGGGTGGCGAAATCCGCGGTCAGGTCACGAAGTAGACTTGCCTGGCGTGATCGTCGAACAAAAAGGGGCGAACGCGTATCACGCGTTCGCCCTTTTCGTTGGTCCAACCGACACACCGTCATTCCGGGGCATCGCGAAGCGATGAGCCCGGAATCCATAACCACCATAGGGAGTATGGATTTCGGGCCTGCGCGAAGTCGCGCATCCTGAAATGACAAGAATTGAGTCAATCCGGGACGAAACCTTCTCTAGCCCTTCTTCACACGATAGGTCTCGTGGCAGCCGCCGCACTGCTTGCCGACCAAGGGGAATGTCGTCTTCAGCGTTTCGAGATCCTTGATCTGGGCCTTGGCTTCGGTCAGGACCTTGGCGAAGCTCGCGATGTGCTCGTCGAAACCGGCCTTGTCTTCCCAGATCTTTGAGGAGGCGCTGTAGTCGCCCTCGGGCTTGAGTCCCTTGGTGCTGGCCGGAAACAGCGTCGGAAGCTTCTTGGCGGTGTCTTCGAACTGCTTCAGCGCGGCGTCGACCGTGGCCTGATCGTAGGGCTTTTCACCCTTGACCATCGCGGCCAGCGCGCCGGCGTTTTTCCCGTTGGTTTTCATCACGGTCTGAGTCTGATTGACCAGGTCCTGCTGCGCCATCACGGCACCGACGCCCAGCAATAAAGTCCCAATCACCACAACAGTTCGCATCATCGGTCCGCTCTCCATCTCGCCAGGACAAAACAGGCGTTTCCAAATATCAGAGACTGTGCCGGCGCTGGTGTTCGCGGATCGCAATCCAGACCCGTTCGGCGGTCGCCGGCATATCGATGTGATCGATTTTATATTCGCGCCACAGCCCCTCGATGATCGCATTGACAACCGCCGGACAGGAGCCGATCGCACCGGCCTCGCCCGCGCCCTTGACGCCCAACGGATTGGTCTTGCAGGGCACGTTATGGGTCTCGAACACAAATGACGGACCATCGGCCGCGCGCGGCAGCGCATAGTCCATGAAGGTGCCGGTGACGAGCTGGCCGTCCTTCGGATCGTAGATCGCGTGCTCCATCAAGGCCTGGCCGATGCCCTGCATCGCGCCGCCATGGACCTGGCCGGCGAGCAGCAGCGGATTGAGCGTCATCCCGAAATCGTCGACGATGACGTAGTTCGCGATTCGGGTGATGCCCGTGGCCGGATCGATCTCGACCTCCGCGATGTGGGTGCCGTTGGGAAAAGTGCCGTCGGCGCTGGCGAATGTCGCGCTCGCGTTCAGCTTAGAGGCATCGACGCCGGGCCGCTTTGCCAGATCGGCAAAACTGACCGAGCGGTCGGTGCCGGCGACCCGCACGGCGCCATCGCTGATCTCGAGATCGCCGATGCCTGTTTCCAGCGCCTCGGCCGCGATCTCCCGCAAATTGACGCCAAGCTTGTGCGTGGCACGCTCGACACAGACGCCGCCGGTCGGAATGGAAGCCGACCCGCCCGTGCCAAGGCCGGTGGCGACCTGATCGGTGTCGCCCTGGAAAACATGAACACGCTCGGGCGCCAGCCCAAACTGCTCGGCCACGATTTGCGCATAGGCGGTCTTGTGGCCCTGCCCGCTCGACTGGGTCCCGATCAGGACCGAGACGTCGCCATTGGGATCGAGCCGCACATCGGCGGTCTCTTCGCCCATCGTGCCGCAGACCTCGACATAGGTGGCAAGCCCGATGCCGCGCACCAGGCCCTGCTTCTTCGCCGCCTTGGCGCGCCTGGGAAATTCCTTCCACTCGGCAATCTCCATCGCCCGCTTCATATGCGCGGTAAAATCGCCGGAATCGTAGACCTTGCCGGTCGCGGTCTTGTAGGGCATCGCGCGCGGTGTGATGAAATTCTTGCGCCGGATCGCATCCGGCGTCATCCCAAGCTTGCGCGCGGCCGCGTCGACCAGCCGCTCGACCACGTAAGCGGCCTCCGGGCGGCCGGCGCCGCGATAGGCATCGACCGGCACGGTATTGGTGAACACGGTGCGGACACGGCAGTGAAATGTCTGGATGTCGTAGAGGCCGGGCAGCATTCCGGCGCCGCCATGGGGAATATAGGGCCCGAACGTCGACAGATAGGCGCCCATGTCGCCCATCAGATCGACATCCATCGCGAGGAACTTGCCGTCCTCGGCGAGCGCCATCCGCGCGATGGTGACGTTATCCCGCCCTTGCGAGTCACCCATGAAGTGATCGGCGCGGTCGGCGGTCCACTTCACCGTCTTGCGTAATTTGCGCGCGGCGACCGCGGCCAGCGCGTATTCGCGATACGGAAACAGCTTGGTGCCGAACCCGCCGCCGACATCCGGACAGATCACCCGCATCTTTTCGACCGGGATCTTCAGGATATTCTGGCACAGGATATCGCGCAGCCGATGGCTGCCCTGGCTGCCGATCGTCAGCGTCAGATGATCGCGCCTCGCGTCATATTCGCAAACCACCGCGCGCGTTTCCATGAAATTGGTAACCACGCGCGGATTGACGATCGATACTTCGGCGACCGCATGGGCTGTCGCGAATGCCGCCTCGGTCGCCTTCTTGTCGCCGAGCGGAACGTCAAACAGCACATTGCCGGCATGATCCGGCCAGACCTGCGGCGCGCCCTTCTTCACCGCGTTGGCGACGCCGACCACCGCGGCAAGCTGTGTCCACTCGACATCAATCGCCTCGATCGCATCGCGGGCCTGATCGATGGTTTCGGCGACCACGAATGCGACGGCATCGCCGACATGGCGCACCACGCCGTGCGCGAGGATCGCATAGGGCGGGCCCTTGAACGGGTTCACTTCCAGGTTGAACAGGCACGGAAGACCGCCGAGATCCTTGACATCCTCCGCCGTCAGGATCGTGGCCACCCCCGGCAGGCCGCGGGCGCGGCTGGCATCGAGGGTAAATTTCGCGTGAGCGTGCGGCGAGCGCAGCACCAGCGCATGCATCGAGGCCTGCGGCGCGTGGTCGTCGGTGTAGCGGCCTCTGCCGCGAATGAGCGCATCGTCCTCCTTGCGCAGGACGCTTTGACCGATGCCGAATTTGATGGGAGCCATCCTGTCTCCGATTGCGTATCCGATTTTGCAGCATATTGCAGCGGATCGCGCCGAAGCGCAAACGGCTTCAGCTGCCCGTCGGGGCTTTGGTTTTCACATGAGCCTAGCCCGGCGATTGCCGATCGCGGACCAGCGAAAATATCCATCCCCTGCCGAACAGCAGCAGGATGGCAAAACCATAGACAAAGGCCCCGACCGCGATCAGCAATACCAGCGTGGTCTCGTCGCGGAGCGTGTTCATTTGCGCGAACTGGATCGCCGCAAATTTGGCCGCAACCCAGAACGCCGCGGAGAGCACGGCGCCGCAAACCACGAACTTGGCCAGCGATCGCATCAGCGCCTTGTCGAGCTCAAGGTAGCCGGCCCGCACCGCAAAGCCGAGCACCAGCAAGAGATTGATCCAGGCGCCCACGGCCGTCGCGAGCGCTAAACCGATCTGCGCCAGCGATCCCATCAGCAAAACCTTCAAGAGCACGTTGACGGTGAGACCGGTCAGCGATGCCTTCACCGGCGTTGCGGTGTCCTTGCGGGCATAGAACGTCGCGACCGCACTGCGGATCGTTACGAACGGTATCAGGCCGATTGCATAGGCGGCGAGCGTAGCGGCCGCCGCCGCGGCATCGGCCTTGGTGAAAGCGCCGCGCGCGAACATCGCGCGCATGATCACATCGGGCACGGTGAGAAACGCGGCAACGAACGGCACCGTCGCCAGCAGGGTGAACTCGAAGGCGCGGCGTTGCGCCGCCGCCGCCCCGGCATCGTCGCCGGCCGTAATCCGCCGCGACATTTCCGGAAGCAGCACGGTGCCGATCGCGATGCCGATGACGCCGATCGGCAATTGATAAAGCCGCTCGGCATAATACAGCGCCGACAGTGCGCCGGCGGGCAGGAAGGTCGCGATGATGGTATCGGCGAAGATCGCCACTTGCGTGCCCATCGAGCCCAGGGTCGCCGGGCCGACCGCGCGGAAAAACGCGCGCACGTCCTCATCGAGCCGCAAGGGCGCAAAGCGCGGCAGGCCGCCATGGCGGGCCAGATCGCCGGCGAGCAGGAAATATTGCAGGAAGCCGGAGATCAGCACCCCCCACGCCGCGGCGTGACCGGGGCTCGGAAAGAATGTCGCCAGCGCCAGCGTCGCCATCATCGAGATATTGAGAAAGATCGACGCGGCGGCGGCACTTGCAAAGCGGTGCATGACGTTGAGCATGCCGCCATAGAGCGTCACCAGCGTGATCAGCAGCAGATAGGGAAAGGTGATTCGGGTCAGTTCGATCGCAAGCCGGCGCTGCTCGGGCTCGTCGGTAAAACCGGGGGCAAGGATGCTCATCGCCTGCGGCATGAACAGCAACGCCACCACCAGCAGCACGACCTGCGAGGCAAACAGCAGGGTAAAGATGCGGCTGGCGAACAGCCGCGCCGAGGTCTCGCCGCCCTTGCCCTGGACGTGGGCATAGGCCGGAACGAAGGCCGCGTTGAAGGCACCCTCGGCGAAGATCGCGCGAAAATTGTTCGGCAGCCGCAGCGCCACGAAAAACGCGTCCGCCACCGGCCCGGCGCCGAGGATGGCGGCGAGCATGATGTCGCGCGCAAAGCCGGTCAGCCGCGAAAGGAGCGTGTAGCCGCCAACAGTAAAGATACGACCGAGCATCCGCCGCTTCTAGCGCATGCGGCGGCGCTTCAAAATGGCGAAATCATGCGAATATCTGTTTGCGCATGATCTTTTCCGAAAACCGGACGCCACCCACGGATCAAGTCCGAGGGCATGCTTTTCGGGATCATGCGCCGAGCGCGCCGCGCACAGCCTTGATGATCCGCTCCTGGGTCGGCTCGTCGAGATAGGCATGCATCGGCAGGCTGATGACATCTTCCGAAAGCTTCTCGCTGACGGGCAAGCCGCCGGCCGCGACCGGGAAATTCCGATAGGCGGTCTGCTGATGCATCGATTTCGGATAATAGATCGCAGTCGGAATGCCCTGCGCCTTCAGTGCTGCGG
This sequence comes from uncultured Pseudomonadota bacterium, assembly GCA_963727225.1. GTDB lineage: Bacteria > Pseudomonadota > Alphaproteobacteria > Rhizobiales > Xanthobacteraceae > Bradyrhizobium. Next base: position 451,813 of record CAVSFN010000022.1, read on the forward strand.
CAAAGCCGTCGCGGTTGACGCCCTTCGGCAGCCGGATGGTGTATTGCGCCCACACCGAGGTGCATCCGCAAGGCGAGGCGTGGCACGGACACCACATTGCCAAGCCCGCGCGCGTAGCGCTCGGCGACCTGGTTGCGCGCGGCGATTTCGTCCTCGAAGATCTTCAATTTTTCGATCAGGATCGCCGCCTGCATGGTATCGAGCCGCGCCGTCAGCCCGAGGCGGACGTTGTCGTATTTATCCGATCCCTGGCCGTGGACGCGAACGCTGCGCAGATCGGCGGCAAGTTGCGCATCGTCGGTGAATATCGCGCCGCCGTCGCCGAAGCATCCGAGCGGCTTGGCCGGGAAGAAGCTGGTCGCGGTGGCGAGGCCGATACTGCCGAGGCGGCGACCCTTGTAGGTCGCGCCAAAACCCTGCGCGGCATCGTCCAGAACGAACATCCCCTCGGCTTCCGCAATCGCCGCGACCGCATCGTGATCCGCGGGCTGCCCGAACAAATCAACCGGAATGATCGCTTTCGGTTTGAGCCCGCGCTTCTTGGCGACCGCGATGCCGTCTTTCAACGAATCGGGATCGATATTGAACGTCGCTTCATCGACATCGACGAAGACGGGCGTGGCGCCAAGAAGGGCCACCACCTCGCCGGTCGCGCAGAACGTAAAGGTCGGGCAGATCACGGCGTCGCCCGGACCAATCTTCTTCGCCATCAACACCATCAGCAGCGCGTCGGTGCCGCTGGCGCAGGCGACCACATGTTTCGCGCCGCTGAAGGCCGCAAGGTCCGCCTCCAGTCGCGCAACTTCCGGCCCGTTGATGAACTGGCAATGCGTCAGCACGCCCGTGACCGCATCATCGATGCGCTTGCCGAGACGGTGACGTTGCTCGATGACGTCGATGAACGCGATAGCTTGAGCTGGCGTGTGTTGATTCATGCAATCCTCTGAAGAAGTGAACAAGGTCAGCCGACGACGCGGCGCGGCCCTTTGCGGGCTACAGTGCTTGCGGCCGGCTTCGCGGGCGTTTCCAGGCAACGGATCGCGATTTCGAGGCTCGCCACGCCCTCTTCGCCGGTGACCGCCGACACGCCGCCGGCGCGGACGGACGCAAGGAACGCGATCAATTCGGCGCGCAGCGGCTCGTCGTGGCCGACCGGGAGATGACGCATCGAATAGCTGCCGTCCGGCTTGAAACCAAAGCACTCGGTGACCTGGCGGGTGAGAAGGTCGCCCATCACGTACTTGCCGCGGGTAGCGACGGTGACGTTGCGCGCCTTGAACGGGGTCAGCCAGTTGGTGTTGATATGCGCGAGCACGCCGGAAGCGGTGCGGAACTGCAGCAGCGCGATATCCTCGCGCTCGGCGACGGCGCTGGAAAGCTGCGGCTGCACCTCCACGATATCCAACTCGGTGAACCAGCGGATCAGATCGATGTCGTGCACCGCAAGGTCGATGACCACGCCGACATTCGACATTCGCGGCGGAAACGGGCCGACCCGGGTGATCGCGATCGAGAGGATATCTTCACCTGATATCGCCTGCTTGATGGCGGCGACGGCCGGATTGAACCGCTCTACATGGCCCACCATCAGCGTCACCCCGGCGCGGCGGGCGGCGTCGACAATCTCCTGTCCCTCCTCCACCGAGGACGCGATCGGCTTTTCCACCAGCACGTGGATGCCGCGCGCGATGCAGGCCAGCGAGATCTCATGATGAAGATGCGTCGGCGCGGCAATCGTCACCGCCTCCACGCCTTCCGCGATCAGTTCGTCGAGGCCTGCGAAGGTACGGCATCCCGCCAGTTCGGTGGCGCGCGCCCGATGCGCCGGCAACGGATCGACGACTCCGACCAGCGCGGTATCCGGCAACCCGGCCAGCACACGGGCGTGATTGCTGCCCATGACGCCGGCGCCAACGACGCCGACGCGCAGCGACCGTTTCGCCTCGGCTTTCGCGCTCGATGCGGATGCTTTGGAAGTCATATTGTGAGCCTCGTCATCAGCCTGCCGTCAGCCTTCGGCGCTTCTGCCGCCCGGCCGTCCCGGTGGTTCTCCTAGCACGTCGCCCCACATGTGGCGAATGCCGAGAGACAATCCCGGACACGTTTTGAGTCAAAAAATTACATAGTCTTGTCGGTCACTAGGTCCGGAGCCTGATCCACGGGGTTCGGCTTGGGACGCCGCCTCGACCGATTGATAGCAACTTCAGGGCCGGCGAATCGCGGGACAATCTTCGGTAACCCGCAATGCCATAGTCTTCAACTTCGCGCTTTTCCCTAACGACAATTTAAGGCTGGGATAACATAACTGAATGTGATGCGGGCGTGGTGTTCGCGATAGATTTTGCCGCGGCTCGGCATATTCACTTCCGCAGCGCGCGGCATCGACGAGGGTACCTGGTCCGCCGTGGAACAGGCCTGAATTCTTGTTGAGGACCAACGACTAGCGATGCAGCCCAGGTTCATGCCAGAGCTTCAAGAGCCGGCCGACAGCCTTTACGCTGCCGGGGTCGAGACCGATGCCAATGTCTCCCCTTCGACCTGGAACGATGCCGGAACTGCCTTCAACGGTAATGCTTTAGAGACGACAGCAAGCCCTGCTCTTTCGAATCAGGATGTCGCGTTCATCGACGGGCAGAACAACCTCGACGACGACGTTACGGTGCCTCTGCCTGAAAGAAGCATCCTCACCCACGATGATGCACAGGACACAGCCGCGCCGGAAGACGGCAGCGGCTCGGTGGCGATGGCGACTTTCCCGGCTCGCGGCAACGTCAATAGCGACGTTGCCGGTTTTGGCTAACCAGGTAGCCGGATCCGCCGGATCGCATGTTGCTGACGTTGCCATTGGCGACGGCGGCACGTTCGGGGCGCTGGCGCATGTTGACTACCCGATTTTCCATGCTGGCCTGACCACAGCGGCGCCTCTCAACAGCGGCGGATTTGCAACCGCAGCCGTTGCCGCCGAGCCCGCGACATCGGCACCGGCGCAGGTTGCGCTGGCTGCTCCGGCAAATCCTGCGCACGAAACCTCCGGTCCAATCACCGAGGCCAGTGTCGGCGCCGGCGGCGCCACGGCGGCGCAGGTGCGGCAGGCGCTCGACGAAAGCGGATTGAACGTCAACGGCACCGGCATCAAGGTCGGCGTGCTTTCCGACAGCTTCAACGACCTCGGAGGTGCCGCCGCCGACGAGGCGGACGGGGCATTGCCATCCGCTTCCAACATTCAAGTGCTCAAAGACCTCGGTTCGGGCGGCGCCGACGAGGGCCGCGCGATGATGCAGATCGTGCACGACATCGCCCCGGGTGCCAGCCTCGCCTTTTACACCGCCTTCGAGAGCGAGCAGGACTTCGCCAACGGCATTCTCGCCCTTGCCGCCGCTGGCTGCAAAGTCATCTGCGACGATGTCAGCTATTTCGACGAGCCGTTCTTCCAGAACGGCGTGGTGGCGCAGGCGATTAAAACCGTGGAGGCGGAAGGCGTCACCTACGTCACGGCGGCGGGCAACAACGCCAGCAACGGCTACCAGGCCGCCTGGACGCCGATATCGGGTTCATTCGACGGAACGATTCTCACGGATACGGAAAGCTTCGGCGGCAGCCTCGTTCAGACCGTCACCATCAATACCGAAGGAACCGGCGACCAGGTTCCTTTGATCCTGCAGTGGAACCAGCCCTACGGCGCGGCAACCTCGGATCTGGAGGTTGTCGTTTTCCACAATGAAATCCTCTACGGCGAGTTTTCGAACCGGACCGCCGGCCAGGAGCTGAACAATCCGCTGGTCGATGTGTCGCTTCCCTCGGGAACCTATCAGATTGCCATCGAGAATCTGTCCGGCCCTGATCCCGGCCTGATCAAGGAGATCACCGCAGGCGATGGCTTTCCGGCCACGATCAGCGGCGCGAATGCGGGTACCGTCGTGGGCCACGCCATGACCCCCGGCGCGATCACTGCAGGTGCGGTCAGCGCCGCTGATACGCCGGCCTTCGGCTTCAATCCCGCGAGCGAAAGTTTCTCGTCCTCGGGCGCCGGGGCCGAGCTGCTGTTTGCCGACAACGGCACCCCGCTGTCGTCGCCTGATGCGCTCAACCCGGTTGCGGTCTCCGGCATTACGATGTCCGAATATAAAGCGCGGTCGAGAACGCCAGCGGCTATGATGTGGCCTGGAAGATCCCGGCGCCGACGAGTACACGGTGTGGAGCACCGACAGCAACGGCAACTATCTCCCATCGCATCCCCGGCGTGTTTGGGAAACAGCACCGCGCTGGAAGCTCTGGAGACCACCTTCCATCAGGACCTCAACGGCGATGGCACGATCGGCGTTCCCGGCACATTTTCACTGCAGTACAAGGGCTTTGATTACGTCGCTTTCTACAACGGCGCCTACGAGAATTCCGACTCGCTGCCAAGCCTCGCACAGACCGGCGCCAATTCGATCGAAGCGACCCTCGATTACGGAATTGATGTTGCGACATCGCAGGTGGTGGCCGATCCGAACTACACCGACAGCCTCACGGCGCTTGGCAACACGATCGCGCAAGCCGAAAGCCTCGGTCTTTCCGTGATGGTCAGACCGCTGATCGATTTCCTCGACCCTACCGAGATCGCACCCTACAGCGTCGGCGACTGGCGCCAGAACTATCAGCCGACCAACGTCGCCGCCTTCTTCGCCAGCTATCAGCAAATGATCGTGCAGGAGGCGCAGGTCGCCCAGGCGAACGGCGCGCAGATGCTGTCGATCGGTGCGGAACTCGACCAGCTCACCGGTCCGCAATACCTGTCTTACTGGACCGACATCATTACCGCGGTGCGTCAGGTATTCTCGGGTGCGCTCACCTACTCGGCCTCGTGGAACACGGCGAGCGAAGTAAGCTTCTGGAGCCAGCTGAATTACGAGGGAATCGATAACTACGTGCCGTTGTCGAATGCGCCGAATCCGACCCTTCAGGATTTGGTCAACGGCTGGCTTCAGCCGGCGACCGCATCGTCAAATCCCGGCGCCTACGCGGAGATCGGCAATCAATCGCCGATCGCGTACTTCGAGAATCTTGCGGCGCAATCCGGAAAGCCCCTGTTGTTCACCGAGCTCGGCTACGCGAACGACAGCGGCGCCGCGGCAGATCCGTCCGCATCGGGAACCAGTCCGGACCCGACGCTGCAGGCCGAACTCTATCAGGCCTTCTTCCAGGCGTGGACCCAGTCCAAGACCTCTTTTTTGGCCGGCATGTATTTCTGGGAATGGGATCCGAACGGCAGCCCATCGAATGTAGGACCGAACATCGACAGCTTCAGTCCGCAGAACAACCCGGCGCTGAACCAGGCTATCGCCGGTTTCGAAGCGTTGAGTGTGCCGGCAGGTACCCACCTCACGCTGAGCGATGCGATCGGCGCAGAAGGATCGACAACGATCGGAACCGGTGCTTCACTCGAACTGGCTGCCGCAGACTCCGGATCGGTAAAATTCGGCGGCCCGACTGGGGTATTGATCCTTGACCACTCGTCGACGTTCGGTGGGAAGATATTCAATTTTACCGGAAACGGCAGCTTGTCCGGCTCCGACAAGATCGATCTTAGGGATATCGGATTCGGGCCGGGAACGACGGTTGCCTATACCGGCACCTCCACCGGCGGCATGCTGACGGTTAGCGACGCTCAACATCACACCGCGAACGTCGAGCTTGCCGGAAATTATACCGGTTCGACGTTCTCGCTTTCCAGCGATGGAAGCGGCGGCACGATCGTGATCGATCCTGCGGCGAAGCAGGATCTCGCCCGCGGCACACTTTCATTCAGCGACCCGGACCCAACCGCACACAGAGAGCGTCACTGTCTCGCCGCAGAATGGCGGTGCGGGCTATGTCGGGAACTTCACCGTCGATGCTGTAACGACAGCCAACGGTCAAGACTCCGCCGGCTGGCATTTCAATTTCGATTCCAACCCTGGTGCCGACCACCGTGACTCAATCCTACGAGGTCACCGTTGCTGACCACCACACCGACGGCACCAACAGCACAGCCACCCAGTCGGTTACGGTAACAATCGCAGGCGCGGGCAATGATGCGTTCGTATTCCACCCGGGTGTCGGTTCTGACACGGTCGTACATGCCACAGCTGCGGACACCATTGAACTCGATGGGTTCTCGTCGGTCACCAGCAACAAGCAGCTGGCGTCACTCCTGGCCGACGCGCAGGCCGGCGAACCGCAGTCGCTATTCCAGACGGCCCATGGTGGTCATGATACGTTGATCAACCTCGGAAATCACGACGTCATAACGCTGACCAACGTCCCTCTCAGCGCGTTGCACGCCAGCGACTTCATTGTTCATTGAATGTCGGTTTGAAGGCACTTTGTCGCGGTTTCCCGTCGCTTGGCCTTCACGCTGATAATCATCCTCGATGCGGATGATGTCGTCCTCGCCGAGATAGCTGCCGGTCTGGACCTCGATCAATTCCAGCAGGATCTTGCCGGGGTTTTCCAGCCGGTGGACGGCGCCGATCGGGATATAGATCGATTCGTTTTCGTGCACGATCTTGACGAGCTCGTCGACCGTCACGCGTGCGGTACCGCGCACCACGATCCAGTGTTCGGAGCGATGGTGATGCTTTTGCAGCGAAAGCCGCTCGCCCGCCTTCACGGTGATGCGCTTGACCTGGTAACGTTCGCCAATGTCGACCGACTGATAGGCTCCCCAGGGACGATGAACCCTGAGATGATTCTCGGTGACCTCCGGTGCGACGGTCTTCAGCTTTGCCACCAGCCGCTTCAATCCGTTGGCATCCTTCTGGCGCGATACCAGCACGGCGTCCTGGGTGGCCACGACCACCAGATCATCGACGCCCTCCAGCGCGACCAGCGCCTTGTCGGTCGAAACGTTGCAGTTGCGGGAGTCCTCGAACACGGCAGCGCCCTGCGCGGCATTGCCCTGGCTGTCCTTGTCAGACAATTCCCACACCGCATGCCACGACCCGACGTCGGACCAGCCGCACGCCACCGGTACGACCGCGGCATGCGGGGTCTTTTCCATCACCGCGTAGTCGATCGAGATGGCTTTCGCCGCTCCGAATGCATCCGCGTCGAGCGTGACAAATCCGAGATCGCGCCCGGCCTTGCTCACGGCATCGGTGACGGCCTGCACGCTTTTCGCATCGACGGAGCGGTACTCGTCGAGCAGAACGGAGGCGCGAAACATGAAATTGCCGCTGTTCCAGAGATACCCGGCCTTGATGTAACCGGCAGCCGTTGCCGGATCGGGCTTTTCAACGAACTTCGCGACCGCGCGAACCGCGCCGGAGATAACCTCGCCAGGGCTGATATAGCCGTATTCGGTGGCGGCGCGCTCGGGCTGCACCCCGAAAGTAACGATGCGTCCCGCATCGGCCGCGACCAGCCCCTGCCGGCAGGCGGCGATAAAGGCATCGGTGTCGCGGACGACGTGATCGGCGGCGAGCGCCAGAACGACGGCGGCGCTGTCGCGCAGTTCCGCGAATACGGCGCCGGCGGCAATCGCCGGACCGGAATCCCGTCGTATCGGCTCCAGCAGGATATCGGCCTCCAGCCCGATCTCGGCCAGTTGCTCCAGCACCATGAAGCGATACGCCGCGTTGGTGATGACGATCGGACGCTCAAACAGCGTCGCATCCGAAACTCTCAACAGCGTATCCTGAAATGTCGAACGCACCCCGAACAAGGGCAGGAATTGTTTCGGACGGACCTCGCGCGAGGCCGGCCATAGCCGCGTTCCGGCGCCGCCGCACATGATCAGTGGAACAATTCGTCGGTCCATCGGTGTCCTCAAAGCTTGTAGTAGTCGCGATACCACGCGACAAAATCGCGAATGCCGTCCTCAAGGGAGGTCTGCGGCCTGAAGCCGACGTCGCGCATCAGATCTCCGACATCGGCGAAGGTTTCGGTGACATCGCCGGGCTGCATCGGCAGCATATCCTTTACCGCCGCCCGGCCCAACTCCTTCTCCAGCAGCGCCACCAGAACCATCAGTTCTTCCGGGTGCTGATTGCCGACATTGTAGATTCGCGCAGGCGGACCCCCGGCGGCTCCGGCCGGTTGTGGAATGTGATCGACCAGCCGCAAAATGATGCGGGTGACGTCGCCGACATGGGTGAAGTCGCGGCGCATCTTGCCATGGTTGAAAAGCTTGATCGGCGTGCCCTCGACGATCGCCCGGGCAAACAGGAAGACCGCCATATCGGGCCGCCCCCATGGCCCGTAGATGGTAAAAAATCGCAAGCCGGTGACCGGCAGGCGATAGAGATGGCTGTAGCAATGAGCCATCAGTTCGTTGGCCTTTTTCGTCGCCGCATAGAGACTGATCGGACTATCGGTCATGTCGCCGACTGAAAACGGCAACTTTGTGTTGGCGCCATAGACCGACGACGACGACGCATACACCAGATGACGGCATTCATTGTGCCGGCATCCTTCCAGAACATTGGCAAAGCCCTCGAGGTTCGGAGTCGATGTAAACCTGCGGATGGTCGATCGAATGCCGCACGCCGGGCTGGGCTGCGAGGTGGACCACTACCGCGAACCGGTGCCTGGCAAACAAGGCCGCCATGGCCGGACGATCCGCAAGATCGGCCTGCACGAAGCTGAACCGCGAATTCTCGCGCAGAATGTTCAGCCGCGCCCGTTTCAGCGCCGGATCATAATAATCATTAAGATTGTCCAGGCCGACGACATCACGGCCCTCTGCCAGCAACTGGCGGGCGATATGAAAGCCGATGAAGCCCGCCGCCCCGGTGACCAATATTGTCTGATCCGACATCATGTCCTTTGCGGGCATCGGTTCGGCCCAGCGGCAACCGGCGCGCCCCGCGCCTCTTTACCCGCCGTATCGAGGGTGTCGCAATACCCAGTTGCGCGGCTATTGCCAGATCGGCTTTAAAACCATACCAAGGCGGCGAAGTTCGGCGCGCGGCGCCGGGTTGCGCTGTTTTTGATATCCTCTCAAACTTGTTCTCAAACTTGTTCTCAAACTTGGCGAGCGCGGGCGAGATGCGCCGGATTCTGCTTTCGACCGCAAAAATTCTGGTGTCCGCGGCGCTGCTTTATTTCTCGCTGCGCAAGGTCAACCTCACCGAGCTCGCCTCACGCCTCGATCTGGCGAGCCTGGGTTGGATCGGCCTCGCCATCGCCGTGACTTTCCTTCAGATCTTGGTCGGCGCGTTACGATGGCGCGAGATCAGCACCGAGTGCGACGCGCCGCTCGAAACCCGGCAGGCGATGCGCTTCAATCTGATCGGAACGTTCTTCAACCAGACCCTGCCGTCCTCGATCGGAGGCGACGCCGTGCGACTTTGGCTGGTCGCGCGCGGCGGCGCCGGGTGGCGCGCGGCGACCTATTCCATCTTCGTCGATCGCGCCATCGGCCTCATTGCGCTGGCGGTCATTATCGTCGCGAGCCTGCCCTGGAGCTATAATCTGATCCGCGATCCCGACGGCCGGTCGGCGCTGCTGCTGGTCGATTTCGCGGCACTGGCGAGTGGAGCGGGATTTCTCGTTCTCGGCACGTTGCCGTTTCCCTGGCTGAAGCACTGGTGGGGCACGCATCACCTCTACGCCTGCTCGGTGATTGCCAACCGGGTGATTTTCAGCCGCGCGCATGGACCCGCGATTGCAGTGCTGTCGGTGCTTGTCCACGTGCTCGCCGTCGTCATCGCCTGGTGCGTGGTGCAATCGATCGCGGCACCGGTGCAGTTCAGCCAGATCTTTCAGCTGATTCCCCCGGTCATGCTGATCACCATGCTGCCGATCTCGATTGCCGGCTGGGGTGTGCGCGAGGCCAGTTTGGGGCTCGCCTTCGGCTATGCCGGACTGATGGCCAATGAAGGCGTGAACGTTTCGCTGCTGTTTGGCGCGGTATACTTCATTGTCGGCGCCTTCGGCGGACTGGTGTGGATTTTCAGCGCCGAGAAGGCCGCACAGGGCACGGCACCAATCGAAGTTCCCAAATAACTTTCCAAAGCAACGGCCACGCACAGCATGACCCTTTCCGAACCGCTCCTGTTGCTTTTCGCCGTGCTCGCGGCAGCGGTGCTTTCGGCCGGCATGACCTGGGCGATCCGTCCGGTGCTGTTGCGGCATGCGCTGGCGACGCCGAACGCGCGGTCCTCGCATCGCATTCCGACGCCGCAAGGGGCCGGCATCGCCGTGATCGCGGCAACACTGCTGGTCGCCGGTACAGTGACGGCCTGTGCCGGCACCGCTGCGCTGAGTATCCCCGTCGCGGTTTTCGCAGCCTCGCTGTTCATTGCCATCGTAGGTTTCGCGGATGACCTCAAATCCATTCCGGTGCTGACGCGGCTGCTGCTGCAGGCTTTGGCCGTCGGCGCGATCATCTTCACGGCGCCGGGCGATATCCGGATCGTTCCGCCCTGCCCGATCTGGATCGAACGCGGCCTGCTTCTGCTGGCGGGCCTCTGGTTCGTGAATCTGGTCAATTTCATGGACGGGCTGGACTGGATGACCGTGGCCGAAATCGTCCCGATCACCGGCGCGATGGTTATCCTCGGCTCGCTTGGCGAGTTTCCGCTGCCGGCGACCCTTGTCGCTGCAGCACTCTGCGGCGCGATGCTGGGATTTGCGCCGTTCAACCGTCCGGTGGCGACAATTTTTCTCGGCGACGTCGGCAGCCTGCCGATCGGCTTGCTGCTGGGCTGGTGTCTGTTGCAACTGGCCTATCACCAGCAATTCGCCGCAGCATTGCTGCTGCCGCTGTATTATCTGCTGGACGCCACCGCGACCTTGCTGCGCCGGCTCGTCAACCGCGAGCCGTTCTGGGCGGCCCATCGCTCGCATTTCTATCAGCGCGCGACCGACAATGGTTTTACCGTGTCGCAGGCGGTGGGCGAAGTGTTCGCGCTCAATATCGGACTTGCGGCACTGGCGGCCGGATCGATCATGGCGCCATCCGTCACGATCAAGCTCGCATGTCTCGCCATCGGCGCCATCGCCACGGCCTCGCTGCTGCGCCGGTTCGCGCGACCGCGCACCTGATCTAGCCGCAAAATCTATTGAGGCTCTAAATCCACTAAGCCTCGCGCAACAGCTTTTGCATCAAGTCAGCATAGGCAGCCATCGCATCCGCAAAATTGTAGCGCTGTGCGATCATAGCGGCGCGTTCGGCCCTTGATGGATCCTCGGACCGGGATGCGAGACCGATCGTTCGCGCCAGTTCCTCCGGATTGCCGGGCTCGACCACCCAGCCGAGACCATGCTCGCTGACGGTCAGCGCCGCCTCGGCGTTCGGTTCGGAAAGCAGCAGCACCGGCCGGCCGATCGCCAGCAGATTGTAGAACCGGCTCGGCACCGAGATGCCGGCGAGATCCTTGCGATAGGGAATGAGCCAGATGTCGGCCGCGGCAAGGAACTGTTCGAGGTCTTGCTCCGGCACGCGCTCGACCAATGTCACGTTTGGCAGATTGGCACCGGATTGCATTTGCTTGAGCCGCTCGAAGCCTATGCCCCATCCCGAGAGCAGAAAATGAATATCCGGATCGTCCCGCAATAATCGCGCGGCATCGAACACGACATCGGGATCGTGCGTAAAACCAAGATTGCCGGAAAGTCCGACCAGGAAACGCGCCGCGTGCAAGCGGCGATAGGGGTTGTCTGATCGAATCGGCCGCACACCCGGAACCAGCGTGGCCCAATTGGGAATAAACCGGATCTTGTCGGGCGTTACGCCCTTGTACCGCAACAGCAATGCTTCGGTGTCCCGCCCGATGATAATGACGGCATTCAACCCGCGAAACATCAGCGCGTTGGCGCCACGGATCGCCTTGGCGAGAAAAGACGATGGTTTCAGCAGACCGGCCATCACCAGAACGTCGGGATAAAGGTCGTGCATGATCAGGGCTGAGCGGGCGCGCTTCAATCTGGCAGCGGCGGCAACCGCATAAGGCAGCATGAAAGGCGCCGGCACGGTGAGCGCCACGTCGCCACGCCGCAATTTGCCCAACAGCACCACGAACACGCGCAGGGTGAACAGCGCTTCGGCGGCCGCGCGGCGGATCAGCGCGGCTTTTGCCGGTATCCTGTTTTTGACTTCGACAACCACCGGCCGATCCCGTTCCGTCGCCTCATGCGAGGCGGAGCCCGGCGTTCCCGAAACCACCAGAACCGGCGCCTGCGCCACGAGATGGCCGGCAATGACAGCCATGATGGCCGCGGTGGTGCTCTGATCCGGCGGGTAGTGCTGGCTGACGACGACGATTTTCGCAGCGTTTTGGATTTTCGCGGTGTTTTGGATTTTTGCGGTCTGATCCATAAATAGCCTTCGACGTGGTCGCGTCGGATTACGCGGCCGTCGAACCGAATTCGGGAACGGCATCCTTCAGCACGGCCTTGATGGTCACTCGATCGTCATTCGCAATCGCCTGCTCAAGTGCTGCGATCCACTTTCGCAGCGCCTGCATCGGCGGCTCGTTGGGTTTGGCCGCCATGATGCCGGCGACGCCGATCTCGACCGCCGGTTCCTCGCTGGCGAACAGGATTTCGTTCAAGCGCTCGCCCGGCCGCATCCCGGTAAACACGATCTCGATGTCATGGCCCGGGCTCGAGGCCCGACAGCCGGATCATACGCTCCGCCAGTTCGACGATCTTGACCGGATGTCCCATGTTGAGCACGTAGACCGACACATCCGCGCGCACCGGCGCCAAGGCGTGGGTCGCGGCCGTCAGCACCAGATCGCAGGCTTCCCGGATCGTCATGAAATACCTGACCATATCGGGATGGGTGACCGTGACCGGCCCGCCCGCCTCGATTTGCGCCTTGAACTTCGGCACCACCGAGCCGTTCGACGCCAGCACATTGCCGAAGCGCACGGAAATGAGCCGCATCCGCGGCTTGTCATCCGACTGCGCCGCCAGATCATGATCGAGCGCCTGGCAATACATCTCGGCAAATCGCTTGGTCAGGCCCAGCATCGAGACCGGCTCGATCGCCTTGTCGGTCGAAATCATCACCATCGCCTCGGCGCCCGCGGCCAGCGCCGCGTCGGCGACATTGACCGATCCGAAGATGTTGGTCTTGACGCCTTCGCTCCAGTCGCGCTCGAGGATCGGCACATGCTTCAGGGCGGCGGCGTGAAACACGATATTCGGCTTGAACTCCTTCATCAGCCGCATGATGCGTTCGCGGTCGCGGATATCGGCGATCCGGCCTTCGATGACCGCGCTGGATTTGCGCTCGGCCAGGGATTCCATCACCGCATAGAGCGCCGGCTCCGAATTTTCGATCACCAGCAACCGCGCGGCGCCGAATGTGGCGACACGTTCGCAAATTTCCGAACCGATCGAACCGCCGCCGCCGGTGACGATCACCGCCTTGTCGCTCACCAGAGCCTCGAGGCGCGCATAGTCGATATTGACGCTGGAGCGCAGCAACAGGTCCTCGACGGCCACCGTCGTCAGCCGCGGCGTATCTCCGCTCTCCAGCGACGGCAGGCGGCTGACGATCAGTCCAAGCCGGCGCGCCCGCATCAAGACGGCTTCCGGGTGCGCCTCGGGATCGAATGCCGACGGCGTCATCACCACGCGGGCGATCGGCTTGTCCCGTCTTGCAAAATCGCGGATCACATCCTCGATGTCGTCGATGCCGCCAAGCACGGGAACATTTCGGATCGACTGGCCGCGGTCGGCCATCGAAGGCGACAATACGCCGACCGGCCACAGCCGCGTGACGGCGCCGCTTTCGATGCCGCGCAGCAGGACCTCCGCATCGGCGGCGCGGCCGACCAGCAGCGTCCGCGACGCGCCCTCGGTGCGGGCATGACGGCGGACACGCGTATAGCGGAAATAGCGGTAGGCAAAGCGCAACGCGCTCAGAAAGAACACCTCAAGGAACCAGTAGAGAACGATGGTGACCTTGCCGAGGAAGAAGCTGCCATGGACGTTGGGCGCGACAAAAATGTAGTCCAGCACCAGAAGCGCCAGCGCCAGCACCGTGGCCGCGCGCAAGATATTCAACGCGTCCGGCAACGAGATGAAACGCCATTTCGTGGTGGTCAGATTGCAGACGTAACAGACCACCAGGCTGAAGACGACGAAATAGGGCAGGATGCGCAGCAACAGCGGCACGCGGTCGAAGAAATTTTCACTGCCCTCGAAGCGCAGATAGAAGCTCGCGAACAATGCCAGCACGGTCGCCAGCGCGTCGTGCGTTGCGATCAATGCGTTGCGCAAGGTCAGATTTGAGAGAGCCGTCATTTCGCTGACCCGCGCGCGCGATCGACCAGCGACGTCGTGCTGAAACCGGGCAAGACCTCGACCAGCAGCACTTCGCCGCCACTAGCTTCGACGATCTCGTGGCCGACGACCTGCTCGCGGGTATAGTCCCCGCCCTTCACCAGCACGCTCGGTTCGACCTGTGCGATCAACTTGATCGGAGTGTCTTCCTCAAACAGCACGACGAGATCGACCGCCTCCAGCGCCGCCAGCACTTCGGCGCGGGCGCGCTCGTTCTGCACCGGCCGGTCCTTGCCCTTCAGCCGCGCCACCGAAGCATCGCTGTTGAGGCCGACGATCAGCCGGTCGCAGGCGCCGCGTGCCGCCGTCAATAGCTTGACGTGTCCGGGATGCAGGATATCGAAACAGCCGTTGGTGAAACCGACGCGCAGACCCTGCTTTCGCCAATCCTTAAGCTGCGCGTCGAGTTCGCCACTCGTCGCCATGATCTTTTCCTCGGCCGCCAGATAGGCATGCGGCAGGATTTTCCGCCGCAATTCCCTCGACGTGACAATGGCGGTGCCCTTCTTGCTGACCGCGACCGCCGCCGCCGCGTTCGCCATCCGCAAGGCGGTCTCCCAATCGGCCCCCGCCGCGAGCACCACCGCGAGCACCGCGGCAACCGTATCGCCCGCGCCCGAGACGTCGCGTACCTTGACCGGATGAGCCGGAACATGAATGGCGTCGCCCTGGCGCGGCACCAGGGTCATGCCGTGCTCGCTTTGCGTCACCAGCACCGCTTCGCAATCGGCAAGCTGCATGACGTCCTGCGCCGCATCGGCGATGTTTTTTTCGGTTTCGGCGCGGCTGCGGGTGGCTTCCGCGAATTCCTTGCGGTTGGGCGTCAGCAGGGTCGCGCCGCGATAAATCGCAAAATTCGGACTCTTGGGATCGACGATCACGCGCTTGCCGAGTTTTCGCGCGGCGTCGATGATGTTGCGGATCACCCGCGCGGTCAGCACGCCCTTGGCGTAATCGGACAACAGCACGATATCCGCGCGCGGCAACAGCGGCAGGATGCTGTCGAGCAATTTCTGCTCGATCTCGGCGGAGGCGGGTTGAGCCAGTTCCCAGTCCGCGCGCAGCATATGGGTGGAGAAATGCTCGGATACGAAGCGCACCTTGCGCGTGGTCGGCCGTTCGGAATCGCAAACCAGAACGCTGTCGATCAGGTCTTCCTGCGCCAGTGCGGCTTTCAGTTTCGCGCCGGCCTCGTCCTCGCCGATCAGGCTTGCGAAAATGCAGCGCGCGCCGAGGCTTGCGATATTGCGCGCCACATTGCCGGCGCCGCCGATATTGGTCTCGCTGCGCTGGACCGCGATCACCGGCGCGGGCGCTTCCGGTGAAATCCGCGACACCTCGCCATAGACGAATTCGTCGAGCATGAGGTCGCCGACGCAGAGCACGGTCTGGCTGATAATCGCATGCGACAGGGCGTCAAAATCGAACATCGGATCTCGTTGTTTGTCAGCGGAAACGATCGGCGCGATCGAGGAAGCCCTTGACGTAGGTCTCGACCGCCGCTTCCAGCGCCGTGAAGCCGCCATTGTAGCCCGCGCCGCGCAAACGGGCGACATCGCCTTGCGTGAAGTACTGGTAGCTGCCGCGAATTGGCTCGGGCATATCGACATATTCGATATTCGCCGGCCTGCCGAGCGCGGCATAGGCCGCGAGCATCACATCCCTGAAGCTGCGCGCCTTGCCGGTTCCGACGTTGAAGATGCCGCTGACCGACGGCGTCGCCAGCAGCCACATCATCACGGCAACCACATCATCCACATAGATGAAATCGCGGCGCTGGTCGCCATCGGCGATGCCTTGGCGATGGGACTTGAACAATTGCACCGGCCGGCCAGCCTTGATGTCGTCGAAGCGCCGCGCCAGCACGCTCATCATGGTGCCCTTGTGATATTCATTGGGGCCGAACACGTTGAAGAATTTCAGGCCGGCCCATTGCGGCGGCAGCTTCTCGCCACGGCTTGCGCGCTCGGCGACCGCCATATCGAACAGATGCTTGCTCCATCCATACAGGTTCATCGGCCGCAAGGCCCTTAGCGCGGACATCGAGGAATCATCGCCGAAGCCCAGCGCGCCATCGCCATAGGTCGATGCCGACGAAGCGTAGATGAACGGGGTCGCGTTGTCAGTGCACCAGTCGAGCAGCCGCATCGACAGCCGGAAATTGGTTTCGATCACCAGATCGCCGTCGGTTGCGGTGGTCTCGGAAATGGCGCCGAGATGAATGATGGCCTCTAACCGGCGGCCGTCGAGCCAGGCCGGCAATTGCGCCGGCGGCACGATATCGGCGAGCTGGCGCTTGGCGAGATTGCGCCATTTGCCGTCATGGCCGAGGATATCGCAAACGGCGACATCGGCGCGCCCGGCGTCGTTCAACGCGGCCACGACGTTCGATCCGATAAAACCGGCGCCACCGGTCACCAGCAACATGATGGTCCCTGCCCTGATTGTCCGGCGTCAGCTTTGCCCGAATCTTGTTTGCCCGACTCCTGCCCGGCAGGCAACTTGGGCCGTCCGCCGTCGTGAAGAGGATAGCGCCCGGTTCGGCTTGCCTTTACCCGCCGGCGAGGAGCAGTTACCGACTGGAATCGAAAAAGTGCCGGGCCAGACATTAAAAATATGAATAATGATTCATCTTTTACTAAAGGGACGGAGGACCGGGACGATACCCGGCCGATTCTCATTGTCCCCTATATGTGGATCGGCGACTTCGTGCGCGGCCATACAGTGGTGCGGGTTCTGAAAGCAGCGCTGGCCGAACCGCCCGGTCGACCTGCTGACCACCTCGCTGTGCGCGCCGCTGGTCGATTACATGCCGGGCGTGCGGTCCGGGATCGTCTGGGACCTGCCGCGCAGCCGGCTGGCGCTCGCCCAGCAATGGGGGCTGGCGAGGCGGCTCCGCGCCGGGAACTACAGCACCGCGCTGGTCATGCCCCGGACCTGGAAATCGGCGATCGCGCCGGCGCTGGCCGGGATTCCGGAACGGGTGGGGTTCGTCGGCGAGGCCCGATTCGGGCTGCTCAACCAATGGCGCTGGGGCGAAAAGGCCCTGCCCCGCCTGATCGACAAGAACGCCGCGCTGGCGCTGCCGGACGGCGCGTCATTGCCGGAGGAATGGCCGGTGCCGCAGCTTCACGTTCCCGCCGGTGAGGCCAGCCGCTGGCGGCAAGCCAACGGGCTCGGCAGCAACCCCGCCGTGGCGCTGGCGCCGGGCTCGGTCGGCGCATCCAAACGCTGGACTTATTACCCGGAGACCGCGCGGCTTCTGGCCCAGCAGGGCCTCGACGTCTGGGTGGTCGGCGGACCCGGCGAAAAGACGCTGGCGGCCGAGATCGTCGCCGCCGGCGGACCGCGCGTCCGCGACCTCACCGGCAATGATTTGCGCAACGGCATCCTGGCAATGGCGGCGGCCGGCGTCGCGATTTCAAACGACTCCGGCTTGATGCATGTCGCCGCGGCGATCGGGACCCCGACCATGGGCATTTTCGGCCCCACCAGCCCCCAGCTCTGGGCGCCCCTCAATGAGTCTCGCGGCGACAGTGCAGACCAAGACGACGCTATCCTGCCAGCCCTGTCACCGCACGGTCTGCCGGATGAACGACCATCGCTGCATGCGGGACATTCCCGCCTCCGACGTGGCCGCTATCGCCGAGCGCGTGCTGAACGAGGCCGCGGCCCGCGTCTCACATTAAGATCGCAAGCTTGCGCTGCCTTGGCGCGATCATTACCAAAGACACCATTGCCATCCTGACGGTGCGCCTTGAGCCAAAAATCCAAATCAGAACCCGACAACGCGAGAGACCCGATCGCCGCGCATTTCGAGCAATCGCTCGCAGGCCTCGCGCGAGCGACGCAGGATACAGCACTGCTCGCCACCGCGCGGCAGATCGCAGCCGTCATCGTCGCGGCGCTGCGCGCCGGCAACAAGCTCCTGATCGTCGGCAATGGCGGCAGCGCCGCCGACGCCCAGCATATCGCCGCCGAAATCATCGGCCGCTACAAGCAGGAGCGTCCCGGCTACGCCGCGATTGCGCTGACCACCGACACCTCGGCATTGACGGCGATCGCCAACGATTACGGCTTCGAGCAGGTGTTCGCGCGGCAGGTCACGGGCCTTGGCCGGCGCGGCGATGTGTTGCTGGCGCTATCGACCTCGGGCCGTTCGCCGAACATTCTGGCGGCGCTACGCACCGCGCGGGGAAACGGGATCGTCACCATCGGCTTCACCGGCACCAAAGGCAAAACCCTGGGCGAATTTTGCGACCATCTGTTGGTGTCGCCGAGCGACGACACGCCAGTGGTCCAGCAAATCCATCTCACCGCCGCGCACGCCATCTGCGACGAGATCGAGCAGGCGATGATGCGCGGGGTTGCGGGGGAATAGGAAGTCATGTTTCGATGAAGCGCGCCGCGGTCGCATTCTCATCGCGCCTTTGGCAGTCCCGCTGTCGCTGCTACCATGGTTGACCTCCGGTTACTTTGGCTCCGGGATGGGTGCTGACGGCGATCGTGATCGCGGCATTGGTGAGTTACGCGGGCACAGTTTCACCAAACTTTCCCATCGGGCCACTGACCGGTTCGCAGCTCAGAGGGCCGCCGGGAGCTGAGGTAAGAACTCGTACCAATCGAGCGTGGCGAACACCGCGCCCAGTACCATCATGCCGATGACCAGCAGCCGGATCCAAGTCGTCACAGAGTCGGTCTGGTCCTGATCGAGGTCGATATCGCGCCCAAGCTTAACGGTATTCATAGAATCCATGGCCCTAATTCCTCTGCCGGCGTTCGAGGTTGGCGATTTCGCCACCAGTGATTCGTCACGAATTTATCACAAAGCGGACACATTCTCTCGGCCGTAAAGGCGCGCTCCTGCGGTTCACGGCCAGGTGTTGCTCATTTGTCAGCTTCGTTGCACGACCGCATGCAAAGATGCTTGAAGACTAAAACATTCTGGTCTCCGTCGGAACGTGCTGGCATGGGTTGCATTGCCTCTGCGGGTCTTGGTGCGGTCGGATGGTGGGTGACCTGCGCGGCCCCACCGCTTTCATCATCATCAGCCAGCCTGACGAGCGTAGCGATATCCGGGAGTCAATCGAACTGCCGCAAGAGCGCCAATGCGAGAACTGGCCGCATCTCGCTGCGCTACATGCGGGCTACACCACCAAGTCTGCAAACTGACATTGCCTCGACGGGCAAATCGGCAAATCAGTGTCCAGCCCCATTCGAAAAAATATTCCGGTTCACATCAGACCCAAATCACCTGCATATCCCTCGCCATCCCGGCCCACACAAAGGGGCGTTTCGCGATCGTCACGGACGTAGGGTTGGGATGCGATGGACGCAAGCGGCGCCAAAGACGAGAGCGCTATCTTGCGGACGGCGAAGTCGTGTGGTCCTGACGCCCCGACGCTGGCGTCAAGTTCTTGAGAAGCAAGCTTCTTGGGGGCGACGGTGGCAAACAAGCCCGGTCACCGGGGAGAGCTCGAAGCAGCCGTTAAAACCATCGCGTGCGGGAATGCCGGGTGATTCCGGTGCGACCGTGGTGACTAACGCGCGTGCTTACTACCACTACACGCGCGGCTGCGGGTGCAACGGGCACCCGGCATTCCCCGCTCCCCCTTGGTAGCGCCACGCCCTCTTTGGGCGGATTATTCAAGCACAACTCGGGCGTATCGCGCCGCGGGAATGCGGAGACGTATCTTGCCGTCATTGCGAGCGCATCGAAGCAATCCATTCTTTCTTTGCGATCAGATGGATTGCCTCGCTGCGCTCGCAATGACGGCGTCGTGGTAGCCGCAGCTAAAGGCATTGACAGTGAAAATCGCGCTACGAAACAGCAAGACCGCGATAAACTTCCGCGATCCGGCCGGCTTCCGCATCGAGACTGAATTTCTCCAGTACCCGCGTCCGCGCCCGCGTTCCCATCGCCGTGCACGACGGCCGGATCGCGCAGCAGCGGCTCCAGGGCCGCCACCAGCGCATCGACATCGCCTGGCGGCGTCAGCACGCCGGTCACCCCATTCTCGACCACGAGTTCGGCCGCACCCGCGCGCGACGCCACCAGTGCGGCGCCTGCCGACATCGCCTCGATCAGCGTCAGCCCAAAGCCTTCATTGCGCGAGGTGAAGGCGTAAATCGTCAGCCGCTGGTACCAGCGCTGCACTTCCTCGATCGGCAGTTCGCCGGTCATGACGATGCGCGATGGCAGACCGGCGGCCTCGATGCGTTTCTTCAGATCGCTGGCGAAGGCGATCTGCTCGGGCACGATGGCGCCGACGATCACCGCGGTAAAATCAGGATAGCGCGGCAACAGCCGGCACATCGCATCGACGAATACATCAGTGCCCTTCTGCGCGCGCACCCGGCCGAAGCAGCCGATCGCGTAGCGGCCCGGCAATTTCGCTTCCGCGAAAGCGGCGGCGCGATCGGCCGGCGGCGCGTAAGTATCGGTATCGACGCCGTGCGGAATCACGGTTGCTTCGCGCTTGAGAAACGATGCAGAAATCTCGTTGGTCGCGATGATCGCATCCATCCGCCGGATCAGCCAGCGCGTGATCCAGGTATGATGCCGCTGCGCCGCCGAGGTGAACACGAGCTGCAACGGCCAGCCGAGCGCGCGCAGCAGCACGCCGACAATCATCTCGTTGTTGCGCCGCGCATGCCAGATCAGCGCCGTTGCGGCGGCGCCACAATTTCAGCGAGTTCCGCTAGCGCCGATGCGCGCGATGCCGTCGGGCGCATCCGGACCAAGCCAGGCCGCGCGGAACATTTTTGCAAGTTTCGGCGCCACCATCCGATTGGTCGCGGTGACGCCCGAATAGCGCCTGTGCAGATTCGGCACGATCAATTGCAGGTTTTCGACGGAAATGTTCTCGATTGCCACGTCAGGCTCCGTTTGGCGCATTTCCTATACGCAACATTAAGCATAGTGACCAGTTCAGTCGCGCCGAAACCCACTCTTCACCGCAGCCCGGATAGCATCGGGATCGGAAAATCGGAGATGGGTGAACTCATGACCGTACTTGTCACCGGCGGCGCCGGCTACATTGGAAGTCACATGGTTCAGGCGCTGGTGGAAGCCGGCGAAAACGTCGTGGTGATCGACAATTTGTCCACCGGATTTTCGGCATTCCTGCCCGAAGGCGTTCCGCTGTTCATCGGCGACGCCGCTGATGAGAATCTGGTCGAGGGCGTGATTGCGGCCCACGGCGTCGAGAGCGTGATTCATTTTGCCGGCTCGATAGTGGTGCCGGAATCGATGCGCGATCCGCTCGCTTATTATCGCAACAACACCATGACGACGCGCAGCCTGCTTAACGCCGTGGTGAAATGCGGTGTCAGCCGTTTCATCTTTTCGTCGACCGCCGCTGTATACGGCAATCCGGATCAGATGCCGGTGCCCGAGAACGCACCGACCCGGCCGCTGTCGCCTTATGGCTCCTCGAAGCTGATGACCGAAATCATGCTGCACGATGTCGCCTCGGCGCATGGCATGAATTACGTCGTGCTGCGCTACTTCAATGTCGCGGGCGCCGATCCCTTGGCGCGCATCGGGCTTGCGACCGCGGGTGCTACTCACCTTTTGAAGATCGCGGTCGAGGCGGCGACCGGGCAGCGCGCCAAGATCGAGGTTTATGGTACCGACTATCCGACGCCGGACGGAAGCTGCATCCGGGATTTCATCCATGTCAGCGATCTGGCCCAGGCGCATCGCGCGGCGCTGTCCTATTTGCGCGAGGGCGGGGCTTCGGCGACGCTGAATTGCGGCTACGGCCGCGGCTATTCCGTGCTCGAAACGATCGCGGCGGTACGGCGCGTCTCCGGGCGCAATTTCGCGGTTCAACATGCCGCGCGCCGGCCCGGCGACATCACGACCATGGTCGCCGACACCAGCCGCATTCGCACCACGCTGGACTGGACGCCGCAATACGACGACCTCGAGACCATCGCCGCGCACGCGCTGGCGTGGGAAGAGAAATTGCTCCGCGAGCGCCAGGGCGACCAGCAGCAGGCGGTGTCGGCCTAAAATCCGGTTCGGCGCAAGCCCTGATTTGGCTTGAAAAACCCGTCCATAGCGGGCACTAGAACCCTTGGATTTCTGGTGTCCCGTCGGGCGCGTCGAACCCGCGAAGCCCGGCAGTGTGAATTCCGGTAGTGTGAATTTCGGATTCGGGACACCAGCTAACCCTGACGCGCGGGCGAATGCCTGTCCAGCGCCGTCAATGGAACGCGGATGACCGAACTTCCAAGGAAAATCACCGACGATCCCTATGGCGCGGCGATCCTGATTCGCCGCCTCGTGATGGAGCAGGGTGTCGTGTATTGGCGACGCTATCTGCTGGCCTTCGCGCTGATGGCGGTCTCGGCGGCGACCACCGCCGGATCGGCCTATCTGCTCGGCAAGGTCATCAACCAGGCCTATGTCGACAAAAGCGTCCGCGGCATCGCGATCCTGTCGGGGGTCACCGTCGTGATCTTCATCATCAAGGGTCTTGCGACCTACGGACACTCGGTGATCCTGTCGCAAATCAGCAATGCGATCCTCGCCAACAACCAGCGCCGGCTGTTTGCCAAGCTGATGAGCGAAAGCGTCGCGTTCTTCTCGGAGCGGCATTCGTCCGAATTTCTCGCGCGCCTGACCGCCGGCGCGAATTCGGTGACGCAGGTGCTGAGCCTGCTGATCAACGCGGTGGGCCGCGATCTGCTGTCGCTGATCGCGCTCGTCGTTGTGATGGTGACGCAGGATCCTTATATGGCGATCCTCGGTTTCCTGGTGGCGCCGCCGGCCATGCTGGTGCTTCGCAAGCTGGTGAAACGGATCAAGGGCCTCGCGCACAGCCAGTTCACCGGCACCGCCGATATCATGGAGACCATGCAGGAATCGCTGCAGGGCATTCGCACCGTCAAGGCGTTCACGCTTGAGCAGACCATGCGCGACCGCATCGACGCCAGCATCGACGCGGTCGAGCGCAACGCCAACAAGATGGCGCGCGTCTCCAACCGCTCCAGCCCGTTGATGGAGACGCTCGGCGGTTTCGCGATCGCCGGCGCGCTGATGTATGGCGGCTACCGCGTCGTCGCCCTGGGCGCGACGCCGGGCCAGTTCTTTTCGTTCCTCACCGCGTTCCTGCTCGCCTATGAGCCGGCCAAGCGTCTGGCGCGGCTTAATATCGAGTTGAACAGCTACCTGATCGGCGCGCGCAAGCTCTTGGAGATCGTCGATAGCCCCGCCAGCGAACCCGCCGATGACGACAAGCCGGCATTGGAGCTGACCGATGCGCGGGTGGAATTGCGCGACGTGACTTTCGCCTACCGCCCGAACGAGCCGATACTCAACCGCATGAGCTTTGTCGCCGAGCCCGGAAAGGTCACAGCACTGGTCGGCCCCTCCGGTGGCGGCAAATCGACGGTGCTGGCGCTGCTGTTGCGGCTCTATGAAGTGACCGACGGCGATATCCTGATCGACGGACAAGCCATTTCGGGCGTGTCGCGCGCATCGCTTCGCCACCAGACCGCTTATGTCGGGCAGGACGTCTATCTGTTCCGCGACACCATCGGACAGAACATCGCGTTCGGCAAAGCCGGCGCCAGCCAGGCCGAGATCGTCGCCGCGGCGAAAGCCGCCTGCGCGCATGATTTCATCATGGGCTTCCCGCTCGGCTACGACACGCCGGTGGGCGAGCACGGCACCCAATTGTCAGGCGGCCAGCGTCAGCGCATCGCGGTTGCCCGCGCGCTGGTGAAGAATGCGCCGATCATCCTGCTCGACGAAGCGACCGCGGCGCTGGATTCGGAATCCGAAAAGCAGGTGCAGGAAGCGATCGAGCATCTCTGCCAGAACCGCACCACCATCGTCATCGCCCATCGCCTGCACACCATCATGCACGCCGACGCCATCCTGGTGGTCGAGGGCGGCGAGATCGTCGAGCGCGGACGGCATGACGATCTGCTGCGCCGCGGCGGCCGTTATGCCTCGTTCTTCCGCCTGCAACATCGCGACGCCGGGCCGCTGACGCTGGCGCCGATCAGCGCAACCGCGTAAGCCTAACGCCGAAATCCGGCCCGCAACCCCCGCCCGAGATCGTCCATGAACGCCACCTCTTTTGTGATCCCCGCACCGAAACAGCCTTCGATCGCCGTCGCCGGCGACACCAAATCATTTCCGGTCCGCCGCATCTGGTGCGTCGGCCGCAATTATCTCGAGCACATCAGGGAAATGGGAAATGACGAGCGGGCGCTGCCGTTTTTCTTTGCCAAGCACGCCGACATGATCGAGCCGGATGGCGCCACCATCCCCTACCCGCCGCTGACCAAGGATTTGCATCACGAAGTCGAACTGATCGTGGCGATGAAGAGCGGCGGCCTCAACATCCCGGCCGACAAGGCCCACGAGCACATCTACGGCTATGGTGTCGGCATCGACCTTACGCGCCGAGATCTGCAACTGGCCGCGCGCAAGAAAGAGCGGCCCTGGGAAGTCGGCAAATCATTCGACCATTCCGCGCCCTGCGGCGCGCTGCAACCGGCCGCGAAAATCGGCCACCCGGCCCGGGGGCGGATCTGGCTCTCGGTCAACGGCACCGAACGGCAAAAGGGCGACCTCACCGAGCTGATCTGGAGCGTGCCGGAGATCATCGAGAAACTGTCGGAGCAGGTAGCACTCGGCGCCGGCGACATCATCATGACGGGAACGCCGGCCGGGGTCGCCGCCCTCTCGCCCGGCGACAAAATCGAATGCGGGGTCGATGGCATCGGCACCCTGAAGGTGGCGATCGGGAAGCCGGCCTAGCCGCCGGGCTACCCGCCCCACGCCAACCCCCCGGCTCAGGAGCCGCATTTGGGGCCTTTTTTGGCCCGAAGAGGAACAAATTCGCAGTCCGTTAACCATAAGCACATTAGATAGGCAGGCTGCCACGACCCCCGCGCTGGAGCCGCCGATGACCCCCGACTGGAACGCTATCCGTCTCGAATCGCTTCAGATCGACGAGCAGGTGCGGGCGACATTGCGCGAGATGCGGCCGTTTTTCGCGAAATCCATGCCGGGCATTCTGGCGCGGTTCTACGACCTGGTCCGGCAGCACGATCCCGCCTGCGGCATCTTCAAGGACGGCGCGATGCAGGAAGCGGTTCGGATCCAACTGCAGCACTGGGACCTGATCGCCGCCGGTGATTTCGGCGCCGAGTACCTGAACTCGGCGACACGGTTTTGCGAACTCAATCAACGCGCCGCGGTGGCCCCGCAATGGTATGTCGGCTGCCGCATGATGTTCATCTTCGACCAGCTGTTGAAGGCCGCCGAGAATGAAATCGCGATTCCCCGCTTCGGGCGGGCCGCGCAGGCGGCGCGCGACAAGAAGGCGCTGATGCTGTCTACCATCGCCAGGATCGTCATGCTGGACAACGAAAACTTCGTGGCGATCTATTTCGGCTCCAACCGCCAGATCCGCAAGAATACCATCGCGGACGCAAGCGAGCGTTTCCGCGTCATCATCACATCCCTGTCGTCGGCTTCGAGCGAACTGGAAGGCACCGCGCGCTCGCTGAGCGACAATGCCGACAACACCACGCGGCTTGCCACCGTGGTCGCCAATGCCTCCGAGGACGCCTCCAACAACGTGCAGTCGGTGGCCTCCGCGACCGAGGAGCTGGCCAGTTCGGTCCGCGAGATTTCGGCGCAGGTCCAGGAGTCCAACCGCATCGCGGCCAGCGCCGTGCAGCAGGCCGATGAAACCAACTCGCGCATCAATGCGCTGTCGCAGGCCGCCAACCGGATCGGCGACGTGATCAAGCTGATCACCTCGGTCGCCGAGCAGACCAACTTGCTGGCGCTGAATGCCACCATTGAAGCGGCCCGTGCGGGGGAAGCCGGCCGCGGCTTCGCCGTGGTCGCCCAGGAGGTCAAGGCGCTCGCGGCGCAGACCGCCAAGGCCACCGACGAAATCGGCATCCAGATCGCGGGCATGCAGACCGCGACCCAGGAAGCGGTCGGCTCCATCAAGATGATCAGCTCGACTATTGGCAAGATTTCCGAGATCACCAGCGCGATTTCCGCGGCGATCGAGGAACAGGGCGCCGCCACCCAGGAAATTTCCGGCAATATTCAGCGGACCGCCGCCGGCACCACACAGGTTGCCGGCACCATCGCCGAAGTCAGCAAGGGCGCCAACCAGACCGGCGCGGCATCGAGCCAGCTGCTGTCATCGGCAAAGCAATTGTCGGAATCCACCACCAGCCTGCAATCCGAGATCGACGGTTTCCTCAGGTCGATCGCCGCTTCCGCCTGAGACGCTCTCAAGCGCTTCGAGGCTTCGCTGCCGCTCAGCCCTGCGCCAGCGCCTGCAGACCCTTGAAGGTCAGGCGCTTGGGATCCTTTACACCGGCGAGGTAGAGCCTGCGGATGAAGGCGGTCACCTGCTCGCGGTCGCAATCAGTCAGCGCAACCACGGCGTCGATGGCAATTCTCTGAGCGTCCATGGACTTCCTCATGCTATCAGCAGCCTCAGCTGCCGAAGCGTAGGAGCCGCCGATTAATTCGGCGTTAACCGTTTTGCCATGATGGCCGATTTCGCGAACCGCGCGAATACGTGAAACAACGCATGGCGGCCCGGCAACAAGGCCGTGCGCTCACGAATACTTCATCACGCCGTCATCGATCTTGCCGAAGCGCAGGCTGACGATGTCGAGGGCGTAATTCTGATAGAGCCGCCACGGCCGCTTCGATCCCTGCTTCGGCATCTTCGCGATCGAACGCTGCACATAACCGGACGAGAAATCCAGCGACGGCAATTCAGTGATGGAGGGATCGACATTGTGCGGCATACACTGCTTGTAGCCGTGGCGGTCCATGTAATTGATCAGGCGGCAGACATATTCGCAGGTCAGGTCGCATTTCAGCGTCCACGACGCATTTGTGTAGCCGAAGGCGGAGGCGAGATTCGGCACATCCGAATACATCATGCCCTTGTAGTTCAGCGTTCGCGCGAAATCGACCGTGCGGCCGTCGACGCTGACCTCGAGGCCGCCGAGCACCTGCAAATTCAGGCCGGTCGCGGTGACGATGATGTCGGCCTCGAGCTCGCTGCCGTCCTTCAGCCGGATGCCCTTTTCGGTGAAGGTATCGATCTGGTTGGTCACCACCGACGCGCGGCCCTGCCGGATGGCGCCGAACAGATCACCGTCGGGCACCAGGCACAACCGCTGATCCCATGGATTGTAACGCGGCGTGAAATGGGTGGCGATGTCATAGTCGGGACCGAGCGCCATCTTGACGCCGCCGAGGATTAACTCCTTCACCCGCGCCGGCTTGCGCCGGCTGAGCTGGAAGAAATACATGCCCCACAGCACGTTGCGCCAGCGGATCAGATGATAGGCGAGCTTGCTCGGTAGCCGCGCGCGCAATTTGTTGGCGAACGGGTCCTGTGCCGGGCGCGAGACCACATAGGTCGGCGAACGCTGCAGCATGGTGACGTGAGCGGCGGTCTTGGCCATCTCCGGCACCAGCGTCACCGCGGTAGCGCCGGAGCCGATCACCACCACGCGCTTGCCGGCGTAGTCGATGTCTTCGGGCCATTTCTGCGGATGCACGATGCGGCCGGCGAAATCCTTGGTGCCCAAAAATTCCGGCGTATAGCCTTCCTCGTATTTGTAGTAGCCGCTGCACATGAACAGGAAATTGCAGGTAAAGCGCACCAGTTCCGCGCCGCCCTCGCCCGCCGGCCCGCGTTCGGCCTCAACGGTCCAGCGCGCATCCTGCGATGACCACGACGCCCGCTTGACCCGATGGTTGAAGCGGATTTTCCGGTCGATGCCGTTATCGGCGGCGGTCTCGCGGACGTAGTTCAGGATGCGCGGCCCGTCCGCAATCGCCTTCGGCTCGGTCCATGGCTTGAACGAGTAACCCAGCGTGAACATGTCGCTGTCGGAACGGATGCCGGGATAACGAAACAGATCCCAGGTGCCGCCGATGGTTTCGCGGCCCTCCAGAATGACATAGCTCTTGCCGGGACAATTCTGCTGCAGGTGATAGCCCGCACCGATGCCCGACAAGCCGGCGCCGACGATCAGTACGTCGACATGTTGGTTGGTCGTGTCCATCATTCGATTAGCGCGCAAGCGGTTAGAAAATCAACCGGCAAACGCCCGCCGCGCTACAAACCCAGGCTCTCGCGCAAACGCCGGAGTTGCGGCCGGATATGCTCGCAGCCCAGTTCCCGCTCAAACTTCGTGATCGCGTCAGCGCTCGGATCGGCACGCAGGCGGGCCAGCCGCTCGGCGTCGCGCGTACAGGCATCCTCCGCCGGGATCGGCTGCGCTTGCGCCTGCTGCGTCGGCGCCACCTTGGGAGCGCTATCGACGGGAGGAGCGGGTGGCCGCGGCTCGATCACGATGCTTTCGAACAGGCGCTGTACCTGGGCTTTCAGCCGCTCGCAGGAAAGCTCGCGCTGAAAGCTGGTAATCGCATCCCGCGACGGGTCAGAGCGCAGGCGCGCCAGACGCTGTTCGTCGCGGTTGCAGGCGAGCGCCGGATCGGTGGCGGCCTGCGCCGGTGGCGGCTTGGGCGTTGGCGGCGCGGGCGTTGGCGGCAGCGGTTTGGCCGGCTCAACCTTGGCAAGCGCCTGGGCAGGCGGTGCGGAATTACCGACAACATTGGATGGCGGAGGGGTGGCCGGGGGGCTCGCCCGGACCGTCGTGGCCGACTCCAGTTTGGCTACCGCCACCGGCGGTGCCGGGTCAGGCTCAATCTTTTTCGCAGCCGGCGCCGGCACCAGCGGAATGGTCGCGCCGCCCAGCGAGCCGTAGATGAACGGCTCCTGCCGCCCCCCGGTCATGCTGATCACCTCGTCGCGAACCCGGCCCAGCACGATGCGGATATCGAGCCCCGGCTCGGCGAGGTGCTTGACCAGCGCGGTGGCGTAGGGGCTGTTGCCGCCATCGCCATCATAGGAAACCGAGCCGGCTTTCGCTGCATAGGCAACCAGCGTATCGGCGCTGACGTCTTCGATCTTGGCAAGCCCGCCCTTCATCGTCGAGCGGATGCCGGCGGAACGCAGCTTTCCCGGAAACGGGTTGTCCCGGCAGGCATCGAGCAGGATCAGGCGCAGGCGCTTGACCGACTGCAGCGCCCAGATGATGCGGTCGAGCGCCACGGCCTCGTCTTCGACGTCGTAGTCGCGACCGAGCTTGGCGTCCACCGGCACCAGATAGTTGGTGCCGCCAATCTCGACGCCGTGGCCGGCATAGTAGACCACCGCGATATCGGAGTTCTCCGCCGTGAGCAGGAATTCGCGCACCGCGCGCTTGAAGTCGACCACACCAAGATCGGCGCGCGAAATGACGACCTCGAAACCGACCGACTTGAACAGAGCGGCGATCGCGGTCGAGTCGTTGATCGTATTGGGCAGCGATGAGGCGTTCTTGTAGGTGGAATTCCCGATCACGAGCGCGACTCGCCGATCCGCGGCGATGGTGGCTGTGGTGAACAGCATCCCCGCCGCGAGACAGAAGCCGCAAACAAGAAGGTTTCTCAGTTTCATCTTCTCATCAATAGTAGTCGTGCCAGGAATGGTGATGGTGGTGGTGCCGCCTCGGCCGCGGCCGCGGCGGCGGACGGCCGCTTTCCGTTACCGTGACATTGATAACATCGGAATAAACCGGCGGATTGTGCGGAACGTGAGCGGAGTCCGCGAACAAAAGGCGCAGCTTGTGCGGACCGGGCGGCAGCGTAATTTTAGCCTCGGTCTGGCCGGCACCAAAATGAAGGTGATTAAAATCGTTGGGGATAGGCTGGTCGAGCGGCGGCAGCTCGGCGTCAACAAGCAGGTGATGATGCCCGGTGTTCGGCTTGTCGAAGCCGGCCGGCGCGATGCCCATATTCAGCAGACCAAAGCGGATCACCGGGTTCGGCGTAATATAAGCGCCGTCGGTGGGGTAGATGAAATAGACCTTGGCATCCTTCGGCGAAGGATGCCGCGCGCCGGTTGGCGCCTGCGGAGCCGCAGCCGCCTGCGGAGGCGCTGCCGCCTGGTCGACGACTTTCACCTTGATGCGATCCGACACCAGCGGCGGGGTATGAGGAACGTGATTCTTGTCAGCGAACACCAGCTGCAAGGTATGCTCGCCCGGTGTCAGCGTTAGCTCGGTTTCGGTCTGGCCGGCGCCGAAATGCAGGTGTTGAAAGTCGTTTGGTATTTCGTGGTCGAGCGCGGGCGTCGGCACGTCGACCATCAGGTGATGATGACCCGAGTTGGCCCGATCCGAGCCGGCCGGTGCGACGCCCATGCCGCGAAGTCCGAAATGGATCGTCGACTTGGTCGGCAATGTGTCGCCGTCCTTTAAGCCGATGAAGTAAACAGCCGCTCCCGGAGGAGACTGCGTCGGGCCGCCGGTCTGAGCCAAAGCGGTGTCGCATAGCGCCAGCATGCCGAAAACCGGTACGAAGATCGAGGCAAGTATGAAACCAAATATTGAGGCAAGCGTTCTGTGGATCATCGCAATTCTCCAGCGGCAGTATAGCGCCCGGCGGGGTCGGGCAAACGATATTCGTTTGCCCTGCGATGTAAACCATAATCCAAGGAGCGCCCAACCTGCGCCAGTTCGTCGCGCCGGCGCCTCGCCTTGCCGATGATAGCTAAATGAAGCAAAGTACGGTCCGAGCATGTTACACCGCAGGTCGAAGGAATCCGGTGATCTGTTTACGGTACAACAACATGAAATTGGGCCTGTTGTTTGTGATCTCCCTCACAGTGCTGGCTGCAACAGCAAGCACCGGAGCGGAATCGCCACGCGGCCTCAGTGTCGGTTCGTCGCCCGACCAGGCGTTGCCGGTTCAAAGGGACCTGGTGTTTGCCCAAAGGCAGACCAGTGTCGAGCCCGGCGAGATCTTTCGGGATTGCGACGACTGCCCCGAGCTTGTGGTCGTGCCACAAGGCGAATTCGTCATGGGGTCCAACGATACGCCGTATGAAAAGCCGGAGCGCACCATCAGCATCCGACGCCCCTTCGCCATCGGCCGCCGTGAGGTGACCTTCGCGGAATGGGACCAGTGCGCCGATGCCGGGGCCTGCAAGCACCGGCCCGACGATCACGGCTGGGGCCGCGGCGACCGGCCGGTGGTCAATGTGAGCTGGGACGATTCCAAACTCTACCTCGCCTGGATGTCGCAG
This sequence comes from uncultured Pseudomonadota bacterium, assembly GCA_963727225.1. GTDB lineage: Bacteria > Pseudomonadota > Alphaproteobacteria > Rhizobiales > Xanthobacteraceae > Bradyrhizobium. The sequence continues at coordinate 483,234 of CAVSFN010000022.1, forward strand.
AAGACCGGGCAGAAATACCGATTGCCCAGCGAGGCCGAGTGGGAATATGCGGCGCGCGCCGGAACGAAGACGCCGTTCTGGTGGGGCCGCGACGTCGGCTCGGGCCATGCGCAGTGCGAAACCTGCGGCAGCCCGACCAACCAGAAAATCGTCGCCACGGGGTCGTTCCGACCGAATGGTTTCGGGCTCTACGACACCGCCGGCAACGCCGCCGAATGGGTCGAGGATTGCTGGAACGACAACTATCGCAGCGCACCCAAGGAGGCGGTCGCCTGGACCACCGGCGACTGCCGCCTGCGCGTCTTGCGCGGCGGCAATTTCACCAGCAAGGCGACCGACGTCCGCTCCTCGGCTCGCTTCCGCTACGATGAGGACGTCCGTTACTACGCCAACGGTTTCCGGATCGTGCGGGACTTGCCGCAATGACCGCGCTGCGCTCGACCAATGTGGTCGTGCGAGCGCTGATATCGGCGATCTGGATCGGCGCCGGTGCTGGAAGCGCGATGGCGCAGTCCTATTCGGTCAACGGCCAGGTCGGTTATCTCCAGGAATGGGAGATGAAAGCGAATTTGGCCAAAACAATCACCAGCAGCGGCGTGAGCTATGATGGCCCCGTGACGCTGCGGCATGTCGGACTGTGCAGCGTCAACGGCCTCGAGGAAAAGTCCGGCGTGGTGCGGCTGACGGTTTCGCGGCGGACCTCGGCCGTCGAGGGCACCCTGGCCATGAAGGACGACACCTGCCGGATCGTCGCGTCCGCATCGAAATCCCATTCGGGCCTGTTGAACTGCCGCGACGGCCAGGGCGTGCCGATCAGTTTTTCCATCGACGAAACAGCCGATACCGACCAGAACAATGTGAGGGCCGAAAAATAGCCGCCGGCTAAATCTCGCCCCTCACCGCAATACGTCTTGTTTCTCAGTACCGGTAATGATCCGCCTTGAACGGGCCTTCCGGCTTGACGCCGATATAGTCGGCCTGGTCCGGACGCAGTTTTGTCAGTTTCACGCCGATCTTGGCGAGATGCAGCCGCGCTACCTTCTCGTCGAGCGATTTCGGCAGCACATAGACCTTCTTCTCGTATTTGCCACCCTTGTTGTTGGCGAACAGCTCGATCTGCGCCAGCGTCTGGTTGGTGAACGACGCCGACATCACAAAGCTCGGATGCCCCATGGCATTGCCGAGATTCACCAGGCGGCCTTCCGACAGCAGGATGATGCGGTGCTTGTCGGGGAATTCGATCTCGTCGACCTGCGGCTTGATGTTGGTCCATTTCAGGTTGCGAAGCCCTGCGATCTGGATCTCGTTGTCGAAGTGACCGATGTTGCAGACGATGGCGCGATCCTTCATCGCCCGCATATGCTCGATGGTGATGATGTCCTTGTTGCCCGTTGCCGTCACGAAAATGTCGGCGCGGGGGGCGGCGTCTTCCATGGTGACGACTTCATAGCCTTCCATCGCCGCCTGCAGCGCGCAGATCGGATCGACTTCCGACACCAGCACGCGGCAGCCGGCCTGCCGCAATGAAGCGGCCGAGCCCTTGCCGACGTCGCCGAAGCCCGCGACCATCGCAATCTTGCCCGACATCATGACGTCGGTGCCGCGGCGGATGCCGTCGACCAGCAATTCGCGGCAACCATAGAGATTGTCGAACTTCGACTTGGTGACGCTGTCGTTGACGTTGATCGCCGGAAACAACAGCTTGCCTTCCTTCTCCATATTGTAGAGCCGGTGCACGCCGGTCGTGGTCTCTTCCGAAACGCCCTTGATGTTTTTCGCGATCTCGGCGAACCAGCCCTTCGGCTTTTCCTTCAACAGCTTCTTGATCAGCGCGAAGAACACCTGCTCTTCTTCCGATTCCGGCTTGTCGAGGAATTTCACGTCGCCGTTCTCGGCGCGCAGGCCGTGATGCACCAGCATGGTGGCATCGCCGCCGTCATCCAGGATCATGTTGGGCGTGCCGCCGCCATGCCAGTCGAACAGCTTCGCCGTGTAGTCCCAGTATTCGGTGAGGCTCTCGCCCTTCACCGCGAACACCGGAATGCCGGCGGCGGCGATCGCGGCCGCGGCGTGATCCTGCGTCGAATAGATGTTGCAGGAGACCCAGCGGATGTCGGCGCCGAGGGCTGCCAGCGTCTCGATCAGCACCGCGGTCTGAATCGTCATGTGCAGGGAGCCCGCGATGCGCGCGCCCTTCAGCGGCTGCTTCGGGCCGTATTCCTCGCGCGTCGCCATCAGCCCCGGCATCTCGGTCTCGGCCAGCGAGATTTCCTTGCGGCCGAATTCGGCGAGCGAGATATCCTTGACGATGTAGTCGGTGAAGGCGGGCTTCTTGGCGGTGGCGGTCATGTGAGTTCCCTGAGCGGATGAATTCGGAAGTATCGATACTGAATTAAACTGGACGCATTATGACGTCATCCCCGGATGAGCGAAATTCCGCTCACTCGGGAGGTGCGCGCTTTTTCTTGCGCGCCTCGAAGGATAGCCACGGGCACAATCTTTCTTCCCGCTGTCATCCTTCGAGGCTCGCCGAAGACGGCTCGCACCTCAGGATGACGGCGTATGCGGCGAGAAATCACACCGCGCGTTTCAGCGCTTCGGCAAGGTCGGTTTTCTCCCACGAGAAGCCGCCTTCGTTATCCGGCGTGCGGCCGAAATGACCGTAGGACGAGGTCCGCGCGTAGATCGGCTTGTTGAGATCGAGGTGCTTGCGGATGCCGCGCGGCGTCAGGTCCATGGCCTCGGCCACCGCGGTCTCGAGCTTGTCCTCGGGCACCTTTCCGGTGCCGTGGGTATCGATGTAGATCGACAGCGGCCGCGCCACGCCGATCGCGTAGGCGAGCTGCAGCGTGCAGCGATCGGCGAGACCGGCAGCGACGATGTTCTTGGCGAGATAGCGCGCGGCATAGGCCGCCGAACGATCCACCTTGGTCGGGTCTTTTCCGGAGAACGCGCCGCCGCCGTGTGGGGCCGCGCCGCCATAGGTATCGACGATGATCTTGCGGCCGGTCAAACCTGCATCGCCGTCGGGACCGCCGATGTAGAATTTTCCGGTCGGATTGACGTGCCAGATGGTCTTGCCGTTGATCCAGTCCTTGGGCAGCGCCTCGCGCACATAGGGCTCGACGCAATCGCGGACCTGGTTCGAGGTCATGTCCTCGACCAGATGCTGATGCGAGACCACGATCTCGCGCACGCCGACCGGCTTGCCGTTCTCGTATTGCACGGTGACCTGGCTCTTGGAGTCCGGGCCCAGCACCTTTTCCTTGCCGGAGTGGCGGGCTTCCGAGATCAGCCGCAGGATCTTGTGGGCGTAGAAGATCGGCGCCGGCATCAGATCCGCGGTCTCGTTGGTGGCGTAGCCGAACATGATGCCCTGGTCGCCCGCGCCCTCTTCCTTGTTGGTGCCGGGCTGCAGCGCATCGACGCCCTGCGCGATGTCGGCGGATTGCGGGTGCAGCAGGATTTCAATGTCGCAGGTTTTCCAGTGAAACCCTTCCTGCTCGTAACCGATGTCCTTGATGGCGTTGCGGACGACGCTTTCGATCTGGTCGTTGGTGACCGATTTCGGACCCCGGGTCTCGCCCGCGATCACCACCTTGTTGGTGGTGGCGAGCGTTTCGCACGCCGCACGGATCGCCCACGGATCGATACCGGCCTTCGGGCCCTCGCGGAAAAACAGATCGACGATCTCGTCGGAAATCCGGTCGCAGACCTTGTCCGGATGACCCTCTGAAACCGACTCGCTGGTGAACAGGTAAGACGCGCGCATCAACTATCCCCTTTTCCGCCAGACCTCGGCGGTCTTTTTCATGATGTGTCCTGAGATGTCAGTCGCGACGGCGCGAGATGACGTAGGATTCGTCGTAAAACCAGAGCCCGTTATGCTTGCGCAGAACCTCTCTGGCGGCATCGAGGTAACGGCCGCCTTGTGTCATCTCCGTCAACCGGTCGTCTTCGATCTGGGCGACATACACCGCCGCGTTCCATGCTGCAAAGGCCGTCGAGGTTCCGATCGACCCCGTGACCTCATTTGGCAGCGCTTCCATATCATAGCGGAAGATCGAACGGTTATCGGCATAGGCATTAAAATTGAGGTCGCGCCCGGCCGATCCGAGCTCGTATTTCACCGCGCGCAATAGCTCATGACGGCTCACCGCGAAAGGATTTTCTCCCGGCCAGACCGCCTGGATCATCTCAAGGCCGGGATCCTGCCCGTGGGAGTGAATTCCGATCAAACGGCCCCCTGCCCGCAAGGCCCGCGCCAGCGGCGCAATGATGCGTTTGGCGCGAAAATTGACCGAGGATTTGGCCCGATAGGGCTGCGAGGCGATAATCAGGTCGAAATTGGCCTCCGAACGCCCGGCGCGGGGGATGATCGAATCGAGCAAAAACCGATGATCTTCCCGGTACAGGACGATCGCGACCGGCCGCTCGTAGACCGGCATCCCGGAGCGCGGGCTGACATTGGCGCGCCAGTTCTGCTCCAGAAAGGGGCCCAATTCGGCGATCTGGGCCTCGAATTCGCCCGATGAGGCCCCGCGCAGCGCCACTTCGTGCCAGATCATCCCGGCGGCGGCCGCCGGCGAGGCCGGCGTCAGCCAGGGCGCCTCGGCGTAATACATGTTGGTGAGGACAAAAACCGTCGCCGGATGCTCGAACAGCCGGTCCGGCACCTTGTCCAGCGTCAGCCGGACATCCTCCAGGCTGAGTTCCTTGCCGGCGATGTAGAACGGCATATGCGGAAAGCGGCCATGCATTGCGCGCATCACTCGCGCCAGCACGGTTCCGTCGCCGACGCCTGCGTCAAACACCCGCAGCGCCGGCGGCCGGGGATGGATGCTGCCGAGTTCGAGCGCCACCCGCTCCGCGGTCACCCGCTTTTCGCTGCAGGTATGGACGAACAGCAGGTATTTCTGCCGGTTCTCGAAGAACCGGAAATTGCCGCGCGGATCGCGCTTTTCGGGCGGTACTTCAAGCCCGCGCGGCGGCGGCAGCCCGCCCGGCATGGAAGCTGAGATATAGGCCTGGATCCGGTCCAGCGTGTCGATGGTGATGCGCTTGCCCTCGCGCAGCCGGTGCACCAGCTTGCCGTCGTTGACGGCGCGGCGGCCGAAAGTGGATTCCGCCATCTCGGCCTGGCGGCAGTATTCGGAGATCTGGCTCAGGATCTGATCGTTTTTCATCGGACGGTTGGGAGCCAGCATTTGGGACGGTGGGGTGGGCAGCGCCCGTTGATGGAGGACGTCCTACACCATCTGCCCACCGCTGGTAACCCCTGACGAGTGTGTTTGGGCGTACGAGCACGTAGAAACGAAAGCCGTCGAGACCAGGTGGCGGGGGATGACGGCAAGATACAGCTTCGCGATCTCGCCGCATCTTTCGCGCGAGTTTTGCTTAAACGTCCCGCCCTCTGAAACCAAGGGCGCAGGGAATGCCGGGCGCCCAGCGCGCCCGCAGCCTCGCGTGTAGAAAAAAACACGCGAGTTAGTCACCACGGTCACGCCGGTTCGCCCGGCATTCCCCGCGCGATGGTTTTAACGGTTTCCTTCGTACTCTCCCCGGTGATCGGGCTTTCTTGTCACCGTCATCCCCAAGAAGCTTGCTTCTCAAGAACTTGACGCCGGCGTCGAGGCGTCAGGACCACACGACTTCGCCGTCCGCAGATAAGCGCCTTCGTCAACGCGCCGCCTGCGTCCACCGCATCCCGCCCCACGTCCGTGACGATCGCGAAACGCCCCTCGTGGAGGAGCGGGATGACTTCAGTTGTAAATATGATTTGGGCAAAAAATGAAGCGGAATATCTTTGCAAACAGGACTGGACAGGGCAAATCAGCTTGATCCGTCAGGACAAATGAGATTTCAGGCGCGATGCGATGCCCCGCTGAAGCGGACACCGGATCGCCAGTCCGAGCGGTTAGAGCCATCCCCCGGATCAACGGCTTTCAAGTCATTCCCAGTGAGCAATTTCCGAAGTGAGCAATACAGCTCACACTCCCTTGCCGCCCTTGAGCTACAAGCAGCTATAGCATCCCTTCACAGGCAACGTCCGTCGGCCGCGGCAATCAATGGTTCCAGGGAAAGCAATAGCAACATGGATTTGCTCCAACCCACGGCCAAGGTTCTCGTTGTTGAAGACGAAATGATGTTGCGGATGCGTGCCGTGGATATCGTGGAAGACGCGGGTTTTACGCCTCTTGAAGCGGTGAACGCCGACGATGCCCTCGTTATACTTGAATCAAGGTCGGATATCGATCTTCTGTTCACGGATATTCAGATGCCGGGAACTATCGACGGCCTGAAACTGGCTCACGCCGTCCACGCACGGTGGCCGACCATCAAAATCATGTTGGTGTCCGGTCAAGTAACTCCGACCGAAAGCGAAAAGCCAGCTAACAGCCGCTTCTACGGCAAGCCGCTTGAAGTAAAAAAGATGATCGCGGAATTGCAGGAAATGATGGCAGAAGGCACCCTAAGGATCATGCCTGCCGATATCTCAAAACTTCTCACAACCATTCCACACGTTGAAACTCCTCACCATGTTGGCCCGGCGGTATCGAACAGTCACGCTTCCAACGAAGTCTTGACGGCAGAGAACGACAGTCTTCGCCTGTTGCTTGAGCAAGCAGGCATTGACGCGCAAGTTTTGCTGGCTCAGGCGGGCATCGACGCCAAGGAACGTGAAACTGCCGATAAGTTACAGAAACTCATTCTGGAAGAATTGCACCACCGGATCAAGAACACGCTGGCGACCGTAAGCGCCATTGCCTCTCAAAGCCTGCGAACGGCGACGAGCCTGGAGCACGGCCAGCATGCCATCGAAGGCCGTCTGATCGCGCTCGGTCGAGCGCACGATCTGCTTTTGCAGGCGCGATGGGCCAACGCCGACCTGGCTCACACAATACGAGGTGCGACCGAGCCTTATGACGGCGAAGGATCGGGCAGATTTTCGATTTCGGGACCTGACATTAAAATTACATCGGGGGCGGTGATTGCGCTTGCGATGACCCTCAACGAGCTTTGCACCAATACAACAAAATTTGGTGCGCTGTCCGTTCCAGCGGGAAGCGTTGACGTTGACTGGAAGATCGACGAAGGAAAGCAGCGCTTAAAGCTGACATGGTCCGAAAAAGATGGTCCGTCCATACATGCCCCTTCCCGGCAGAGCTTTGGCACGCGTCTGATGGCGTCTCTCGGCCAACAGTTGAAAGGCGAGGTCCGGCTGGCGTATGAACCGACCGGCTTCATATATACGATGGACGTCCCGATGACCTCGCTCGTCGCACCGGCCTGAGCAACCGATCAGCGATCAGCGATCGAGCAGCTATGTCGATAGTCGAGAAGCTTTCAACGGGGATGCTTGCGTAACGCGATGAAGTTCGTGACTTGCGACTTTGGCAAGAAACGGCCATGCCGGCACTTTCACCGCAAGTCCGCTATTGAGGGGGACGACCTTATTCAGCCTGTTTCAGCTCGGGCTTATCGCGCAAGACCGCGTCCATCAATGAACTGTGAACCTCGATATGCCCGTTGTAGCTGATGAGGCCCAGCTTGCGAAACTTGTTCATGAAATGACTGACGCGGGAGCGGGTGGTGCCGATCATCTCGGCCAGAGTTTCCTGACTGACGTTCGGGCTGATCGGCTGCGGGCTGCCTTCCTTTCCAAAATTCGCCAGGAGAAGCAGCAGGCGAGCCAATCGTTTCTCACTCGAATTAAATAACTGGTCGATCAAGTCTTCTTCGATCCGGCTGTTCCGGGTCAGGAGATACGCCATAAACAGCTCGGAAAACTTCGGCTCGTCATGGAGGGCGGTGATCATCGCCGCTTTTGTGATTGCGGTGATGACGCAATTCTCCATCGCCGTTGTCGTCGCGATGCGGATCGAATGACCATTCATGCAACCTTCGCCAAAAAACTGGCCCGGCTCCAAAATCGCGACCACGGCTTCCTTGCCCTGCTCGGACATGACGGTCAGCTTGATCTTTCCCTGTTGAATGTAGAACACGGTGTCCGCGACGTCGCCTTGAGAAAACACGGTCTGATTCTTGTGAAATTCAATAACCGTCTTGCCCACGCCAACCTTGGCGAGGAAGTCTCTGGGATCAAACACGTCTGTCGCTGACTTTGGGGTCATTTCATCACAGTTAGGGAGCACCGCTTGGCCGTTCCGAGCCTACCAGCGTGTGAGCATCCAGCCAACCCACATATCTGAATAGTGCAGGGGAAAGGGACGACCGGTGGCCCTGCAGCTTAGCGCTACGGAGCTATCGCGGGCCGCGCAAGTCCCAAGTCTGAAGTCCCAAGTCTGCAGTGCCAAGTCTGACAGCCTCAGCGCCCCCCCCCCGCGTTGGGCCGTTTCTTTTGTGCCGAACTCAAAAGAAACCCTGCACCGGAACGGGCAGGGAAGCTCCGGTGCAGGGTGGGTCCAAGTTTGGGAGGTACCCCAATCTATCGAAGTCAGTGGCGAACGTCTGGCCAAAACCGCTCACCGGCGCGTTCCGGATTTGGCCGCGCGAAAACGGGAAAACTGGCGGTGTTCGATGAAAATTTGAGCGGACTTGGCCGCCCCGACTATTCCCGGTGAACGAACTCGCGATGGATTTCCCGTCCAGCCGCGTTGACGACGGTTATCTCCAGGTCCTGATCGTCGCGCAAGCTCTCGTCACGGAAATGCTGCGCAAGCTCCTTGCAGTGTGCGATAGCCTCAAGATTGCCGTTGAAGTCGATCCCGATCCTATCTCTAAACGGGACGCCATCTTTTATATCAAAAAAGAACTTTCGCATTGCCGTACCTCAAATCGATTCTGCCTGGAAGATCATGAACGCGACGCGACTATCGGAAACGGCTTGCCGAGATTCCGCGCTTTGGCCCGAATAACTGTGACCGATCGTTTCAGTGAAACGGCGATGCAAACGGGGGACGAGCCGTCATCGATCGGCGCAATCAAGTGCGCAGTTTGGGCCGCTGTCCATTTTCTGCTGCCAATGCGCACCATGGAGATCAATCCGGCGTGCCAGCATTCGTTCCGAAATGAAATGGGTTACGGAACAAGCGAGCCTAGCGGCAGCCTGCCGGTGGGTTCCGTTCAGATCCGGGTCCACTGTTCGCGGACCGGCAGGAGGTCGAGATACCGGGTGTTTTGAGCGACGCGCGAAGTGGGACGATCCTCCGACTGTACTGAGCCTCAGCGCTGCGCGAGTTTGATGGTTGAGATCGGCCACTTTCCATCGTGGCCCCTGATCGAGATTCGCAGACCGTGCAATTCGTCAAGCCAGACGTTTTCCACCGTTCCGGCCTTTCCGTCCGTGAGCACCACGGCCTTACCGACAAGCTCTGTCCGCGCTTCCTCGAATGCGCCGAGAATCGTCGATGCGCGAAGTTTCACAGCAGGCATGGCTGATCCGGAGTCAGAAGCAAACGGTTGAGCGAATCGGATGATTACCTTTGAAAGGCGCGGAAGTCGTGACCCGCGCGCGGCGACCGAGCGTCCAGATGGGATCTTATCGTTCCCGCAACGAAATCCCGCCCGATGGGCGGCGATCTCCTCGTCGTCGCGCTATTTTCGCTTGCCTTCAAATTTTGTAATCCCGCGGGCATGCTGCCAAAATTCGACGTCGTGACCGTCAACCATTCGCTCGGCGCGTTTCTTGGCAGTGTCGTCATCATCGCAAATGAGATCGACGACCTTAATGACGTGGCTATCTCGGCCCATCAGGTTCGCCATCGAGCCAGTCGCGCACGCTGGACTCCATCGGATCGCTCGAAATCATCATCGTGTGAGTACGACCGCACTTCTGGCAATCGAAGACGCGGTATTCGAACTCAGACGGTCCCGCCTCAATCCTTGAAGGCCGGTATTCAAGCACTGCGCTTTACCTGCATCGGGCGGAAGCGTTACCGGATTCTCATCATTTCAAAAATTTGCAGCAACCAGATCATAGGAACCTCTGCTTCCGCGAACATAGAGCTTGGCTGCCGCGGCACATATCAGATCACGATTGGAATCGAACGCGATCAGAAAGCCCGAACTCATCGGCGGCTGCATCTGGTTCAATTCTCATCAACGCCTCCTCGTTGATAAAAAATGATGCCTCTATCGCGCTGTCATGTCCCCAAAATCGCACGGCGCGCCGCGTTGGATCATATGAACGGCTATGATTTGGAAAATCAATCATGTGGTCGAGACGGATCAAGTCGTCGCCGGTCCGCAACCGCGCCTATCGGGACCGGAATCAGCGAGCTTTCATTGTTGAACACGAACCGTAACGTTTGCTCGGTCGCGACCGCGATTTTGCAGCGGATTTGTCTCAGCACTTCGGCGCATTCAGCCCACCGCCGTTCAATGCGCCGGTGGATGCTCGACGGATCCGGGGCCCGCATTTGGTCAACCTCGCTGACGGAAAAATCCATGAGGGAATCGCTCTCCTGGACGAAGTCGCGGAGACGCGAAAGGTTCCACAACGCTATCGCCCAATCTGAGCACCCAATCTCAGGTGAAAACTTTTCCGTGAAATGAGCAATATTGACCAGAGTCCTGCATCGCGAAGGGTGCACGATTACGGTATCGTCGAGCGGCCTTTGGCAATTTTCGGTGACCGAGAGCCCCGCTAACGCTCCCGCCAAATGCAGGGAAGTGTCATGACCTCTACCCCACAATTCCTGACCACAATTGAGCGCCCTCGCTGTTCCCGCTGCCAAGCGCGGATGATGCTGGAACGCGTATCATCCGGTCCAATTGGTTTCGAACACCGGTTATTCGAATGCCCCAAATGCGATCAAGTTGAGATCAGCGTCATTGCATCTGATCCCCTTCAATCGAGGGCGGCCGGTTGGCTTGTTGGCGAACTCAGGGTACCGAACTGACGGCATACCGTAATGCTCGACACGCAAAACCAGGGTCCGCAGTGCACCGCTTGCGGTTCTCCTATGAAGTTGACGGCGATTGAGCCGAGCCATGCAGGCCAAGACTTGCGAACCTTTACCTGCCCGCATTGCAGAAGGGTTCAGCGGCATATTATCGAAAGCACCGTGACGGAGGCTTGGCCGAAGACCAGATGATCGGGGACGTGATGCATCAGCGCGAAGAGTGCCTGTCCAGGCTTCAATGTGTCGTGAGAAGGCCCAGGCCGATCCGGTGCGTAACGACTACTGGATAGATCAGGCGATCGTATGGCTTCAGCGCGCCATGCAGAGGAGACGCGCGAACCCGGTCACTCACGAGAGCGGCCCGGGGAAGCCGAGCCCCCTGACGCCAAGCCAAGTCCCCTGAAGCCAAGTCCCCTGAAGCCAGTCCCCTGAAACCAAGTCCTGTCGTCGGCCAGGTGAAGCCAACCTCACCCGTTGTCCCGGTCAACAAGCCAGCGTCGGCCGCGGTCTCTCCATCCCCATTGAAGTGCCCTGCACCTTGCGTGGCGAAAGGTCCGCGATAATCAGGGTGGGCCAAGCACGAAACAGGTGGAAAACGGCCCTGCCCGCTACACCCGAATGCCGCTGGCGAGGATGGCGCCGGCGAGTTCCGCCGCAGGCCCGGTCAGAGTTCTGCCCGCACCGAGCAGAACGAACTCGACGGTGCCGAGATCCGGTAGCCCGTCGCTTGGTATGAAGCATGCGGCAGCAAGAGCTCCAGCGTCATGAAAGGCCGGTGCACCGTCGTGGCAGTCTGGATCATGATCGTTCGGTTGTTTCAGCGTCAGACCTGCTGCCTACCAGAGACGAATCGTCCGTTGAGCTACGGAGAGAGACAGGGCGTCAAACGCCGCCCGAGCCTGTTCGAGTTCCCGGTTTGTGACCGCGGGGCAACCCGGGCGATGGCGAATGATCATCGTAGTCGTCGTCCAATTGAGTCTTGCAGCTTTGCAAGCCACCATCAGTCCCTCTATGTCGGCGCTTTCGATCACCGGTACGATGACCTCAACCGGCGTTCCCGAGAGAAACGACAGTGCTGCTGCGACATCCACATATTCATGCTCGACCGCAAAGCGGTTGACGCTGCGGTCGTTCACGCCGCCCTTGCGGCTGAGTTCGGCCATCCTGGACAGGGCCGCTGCATAGTCTGCTTGTGTTGGCTTCGGCGTTTCGGCCTGTTCCGCGGTAGTAGCGATCGCCGCCTTGATCTTCTCCTGCAGTGCATCAGGCTTTGCCTGCATGGAACGCATTCGAGTGTCACTGACTTTCGCAACCAGCTCTTTTCGCAACGTCGGCGACAAGTCCGATCGGCGCACAAGCGCTTCGGCGAGCGTTTCATCCAGTTTGGCCTTGGTGACAAGCGCAGCGCAGCCTGCTTCGGAAAACCTCGCTCCTAAATTCTGGATGAGCCTGGCAAGCACCGCTGTCTCTCCGCGTTCCACGAGCTTGTCGCTCAACGGTGCATCGACGGTTTGCCGGCCGGAAATTTCCAGCAAATATTGCTGGCCGCGCACGTTGGCGATTTCGACGAGATCGTTGTCCGGCAGTCCCCTCGACCGTCGCAGCACCGGTCCTGCCACCAATACGTCGTCGTGGAACGCAAGCCGGCGGATCGCCTGCCGTGGAACTGCACTTGCCCCACACAGCTCGTTGCCGAGCAAAGCCAAGGCTTGCGTCTCCGCCCGCTCCATCAATCGAAGGAAAACATCGTCGAATACGGCAATCTGGGCTTCGTTGAAGCGATGAGCGTCAGCCAGAAACAGCTTCGTCACCTGCCGCAATATTCGCGCCCAGCGCTCGGGCAATCGGCGATCCAGAGCGCCTTCCAACTCCGCGATCAAAGCAGCCGATTCTGTTGCGGCCATTGTCGGCTTGGTCCTTCAAAAGCTCCGGAGAGGCAATCAGGCCGGTTGAATCCGACGTCGCGAGTGCCACATTGCTAAAATACACCAACGTCGCTAACGGGTTGTTAACCGGTCACGAACTTGGCTTTCGTGGCTTGTCCGAGTTCGCGCACGTGCGGACCGCGAGTTCACGGTTACTTCTCGATTTTGTCGTGCAGCTGCCAGAAGCGCACCGTGCGTTCGGCGGTTTCGGCCGATAACTTGCCGTAATCCTTCAACGCGATTTTCAGGGTTTCTTCGGTGATGGGATGTTTGACCGGTCGATTGCGCAGGATCAATTCGACTGTTGCCGGGCCGAGGCCGGCCGATTTGCAGGGTATCAAGACGAGATCCGAGCGAAGTCCCTCCAATAGCCGCGCCATCATGTTGATCGGCGCGCTGTTGTTGAGAATGGCGAGCGACGCGGCTACTTCGTCGAATTTCCTGGTTTCGGCGAACATGCTAATCGCAGCGTCGTTGAGTTCGTTCAGGCCTTTCATCCGTCTCACCACCGCTTCGGCACGGCTGAAATCCCGCATCGGCGGGCTTTCCCCGCGGGCCGCGCTGGCGAATGTCTTCAATACACGCTTGATTTCTTCCTGGAGCTCGGCAGGCGCGATCGATGCCAATCGGGCGCGCACCGCCTCGGTGGCACGCTGCAAGAGATCTCTGAGAAATTTGATCGGAAGGTCGATCCGAATCCCGAGCATCTCGGTAAGCTCGTCATCGGATTCGGCGTGCGCGACCATGCCTTTATAGCCGTTATCTGAAAAACGCGCGCTTGCGTTACCGGCAAGCTTGCGAATGACTTTGCGTTCGCCGCGATCGACGATCACATCGGTGACGTCCTCGGTAAGGTCGGTGCGGCCCGAAATAGCGAGCAGATGTTCCTGCCCCTTGGTCCTGGCGATCTCAACGAGGGTATTGGTCGTCAGGCACGCCGAGCTGGCCAGCACCGTACCAGCCACCTCGATTTGATCGTCCCATGCGAGATGCTCGATCACTCCCGATGGAGCATGATCCACCGACGCCAGCCGTGCGCTGACTTCGGCTCTTACCCTTGTTTCGACGCGCGCGACAAGGTGACACAGGACGTCGTCGAATACCTTCACCTGGTCTTCGCTCAGACGGTCCGCGTCACGCAGGAAAAGATCTGTGACCTGCCGAAGGGTGCTGATCCGCTTCGCCGAAGAGCCGCTTCGGACGGCTTCCTCAAGTTCGGCGATGATGGAAACTGGCTGTAGCATTCTGCAACATGCCCTCGTTGACCGGCCGAGTAGCCGGGAAAATCACGCATTCAGAAAACTTCACTTTAGCCGGAGCTGCTTACCCGCCCCTTAAAATAGGGAATCCCAAATCCGATTTTTGCGAGTTCACGAGATTGCCGATGAATTCTTTATCGATTCTTTAAGTTTTTGTCCTATTTCGACTGGATGGTTGAAACTCGGATTGCAGTTCGCCACCGCGTCCTTAAAGCCGCAACCATCGAGTTTGGCGGCGTCGCCATCGATTGCACTGTTCGCAACCTGTCGACCACCGGAGCGTTGCTGGAGTTATCCAGCGCGGTCCGTATCCCTGCAGAATTCACCCTGGTTGTCCCAGGCGATGGCTTGCATCTGCCCTGCGCCGTCGTTTGGCGTACCGAGTATCGCATGGGCGTGCACTTCGACTGAGCGGCTCAAATTGACGGGGCCGTTTTTGTCGGCTCCGGGTCGTCGCCGTTATTCCAGCTGAATGCGCACACCTTTAGCGCCGTTCAGCAACCGTCTCAGGTGAAAGCCGGCAAGAGCGTCACTGTCATGCGACCCGACCAGCGCAGCAAAGGCCGGCATCGCCCCGGCTTCGCCTGCTTCAAGCTTGGCAAACGCCTCGGAATATTGCGTCGTCGCCGGGCCGTTGAATCTCGCCTCCGTCAAAGGCTCGTAGGCCCGCAGCGGCACGCTGCGCCCGCGCAGCATCAGGTCTCCGACCGGCCGGCCGCGAAACTCCGTGGCGCCATCGGCGGCCGCGGCGCTGACGCAAATACGCGTGCCAAGAAATTTGTTGACGGCCTCGAGCCGCGCCGCAGTGTTTATGGTGTCGCCATACGCCGTATAGTCGAAGAAGCGGCTGCCGCCGAAATTACCGACCAACGCCGGGCCGGCGTGAACGCCGATGCGCGTGGCGCCGAAATTCACTCCGTTGGACTTCCAGCGTTCGCGGAACGCCTCCGCCCAGGCATCGAGATCATGCGCGCAGGCGATCGCGCGCGTCGCATAATCCGGCTGCTCCCCCGGCGCGTTGAAGAGGATCTGGATCGCGTCACCGATGATTTTTGCGACCGTGCCCTCATGGGCAAAGACAACGTCAGTCATGCCGCCCACATATTCGTTGAGTAGCGTCCCAAGCACTTCGGGGGACGCGCCTTCCACCAGCGAGGTGAAGCCTGTGATATCGGTGAAGATGGTCGCGACCTCGCGGCGATGCACTTCCATGCCGTTACTTTCGCTGGCGGCGGCCAGCCGGGAGGCGATCTGCGGCGAGAAATACCGCGAAAGCGAGGCGTGCGCGCGTTCCGCCTCCGCCTGACGACGGCGTGCCTCGCGCATCATCTCGACGTGACGGATGGTCTTGTCGATGGTCATTTCGAGATCGCCGAAATCGATCGGCTTGGTAAGAAAGTCGAATGCGCCCCTGTTCATCGCGGTGCGGATATTGCTCATGTCGCCATAGGCGGAAACAATGATCGTCGATTTCCTGTCCTCGGCCTCCTGCAGTTTCTGCAGCAAGGACAGGCCGTCCATCCGCGGCATGTTGATATCGGAAACCACCATGTCGACATCCGGATGATCCGCGATCGACTGCAGTGCCTCGATTCCATCGCGGGCGAATACAAACGTCACCGCGCCGCCGCGTATCTGCTTGCGGAACTTCTGCAGGACCAGAGCCTGCAGATCAGGCTCGTCATCGACAACGAGGATGGTTGCGGTCATGCGGCTTGCCCGAGGCGCACATCGATCTCATGGCGCAGCAGCGCAAAATCGATCGGTTTGGTCAGCAGACCCACCGCGCCGCGTTCGATCGCCTTGCGGCGTGTTTCCGCATCGCCATAGGCGGTGATCATGATGACGGGCACGTCGGGCCGCTCCGCGCGCACCCTCGGCAGCATTTCGAGGCCGCTCATGCCCGGCATATTGATGTCGGACAGGATCAGGATCAGCGACGGATCCCTGATCTCGGCGGCCCGGGCCAGTGCGTCGGGCGCAGAGGGAGCAAACTCCATCGTAAAGCGTTTGGATTTCAGGTCACGGCGGAATTGCTGGCGGAACAGCTCTTCGACATCGGGCTCATCATCGACGACGAGTATATAGACGCTCAATTGGTGCCTCCAGCCTGCTGTTGCGCGGCTGCCGCTCGCGGCAGCGTAATAATGAATTCGGTAAATGCGCCCGGCATCGTATCGACCTCGATCTTGCCGCCATGTTGTTTCACGACGATGTCGTGGCTCATCGACAGGCCAAGCCCGGTGCCTTCGCCGGCGGGCTTGGTGGTAAAGAAGGGATTGAACATCCTCTCCCTTACTTCCGGGGGGATGCCGGTGCCGTTGTCGCGAATCCGGATTTCGACCTTGTTGCCCAGGCTTTTCGTGGTTGCGCTCAGCGTCGGCTCGAAACTCTCCTCACCCGCCTCCTTGCGCTTGGCGGCGGCATAGAAGCCGTTTGAAATCAGATTGAGAAACACCCGCGTCATCTCCTGCGGGTAGAGATCGATCATTCCGGCCGCAGGATCGAGATCACGCTGCAGCGTGATGTTGAAGCCGGATTTCTCCGCCCGCGCGCCGTGATAGGCCAGATTGAGGCTTTCCTCAACGATGGCGTTGATGTCGGCGGACCGCTGCTCACCCGACCCCTCGCGCGAATGCAGCAGCATGTTCTTGACGATCGAATCGGCGCGCTTGCCGTGCTGCACCACCTTTTCGAGATTGCCCTTGAGCATCTGCGTGAGTTCGTCGATCTCTTCCCTCACCTTGTGGTCGAGCGCGACCGGCGGCTTGAGCGCATCATTCAGCTCGTCGATCAATTCGGCCGACAGCGCCGAGAAATTGTTGACGAAATTGAGCGGGTTCTTGATCTCGTGGGCGATACCGGCGGTAAGCTGGCCGAGCGATGCCAGCTTCTCGGTCTGCACCAGCCGGTCCTGGGCGGTGCGCAATTCGTCGAGCGAGGCCGATAACTCCCTGGTTCGTGCCTGCACCTGCTCGAACAGCCGGACATTCTCTATCGCGATCACCGCCTGATCGGCGAACGTCTGCACGAGCTGGATTTGATGCGTCGGCAAAAGCTCCGGGCTTAACGCGCGTAACAGCGAGAGACGCCGCTCGAGCTCGCCGTCGCGCAGTCAGCGGCGCGACCCAAGATTGAGCGGAAGTTCCGACGATCGCGCCGCCGCGATAATCAAAATCCGTCGACAAGATTACGGTATCGGCGAACCTGCACGACGGTGCTCACAGACCTGCGCCATTCGACACCGACTGGCGATCGAAACGGGCAGCGGGAAGTGGCTCCGCAACAGTTCATCCGCGGCGGGGGTTGTCGGCGTGAATGCCGTTGAGGTGACCAACACATAAGAGAACGGACGACCCTGTACAGGGAGAACGCCGCCGATAAGGTCGTGTTGCAGCAGTTCAACTCGGACCGGTCGGCCGTCGAGCACGGGTTCAGGTCCGAAGGTGAACTGGCTGATCACCTTCAGCACTCCGGCAGTCGCGGTTTGTCGCTCCAGTGATTCCTAGATCGCTGGTTTTCGCCTGCACCTCTTCGAACAACGCACATTCTCAATGGCGATGACCGCCTGATCGGCAAAGGTTTGTACGAGATCAATCTGGCGCTGGCTGAACGGTCCGGGCTCCGGCCGCCCAAGCAACAGCACGCCTTCGACCGCGCCGTCGCGCATCAGCGGCACCGCGAGCACCGCCCGATAGGCGCCGATGGTCGGGGCCTGACCAAAATTATACTCGGGGTCGTGTTGTACATCCGCGACATGGACGGGCTTGCCGTCCATAAAGACCCGGCCGGTGATCGTCGCGCGGCCAGGCCTGATCGGATTGGCCTCCATGAAATCGACAAAGGCCTGCGTGCAGCCGGATTCAGCCCGAAGCCGCATCACCTCGCCGTCGCGCAGACATATGATTCCCAGCGATGCGCCGCACAACGACTTTGCGGACTCGGTCAGCGTGGTGAGCACCGATTTCAGATCGAATGCCGAGCGGCTGATGACTTTCAGCACGTCGGCGGTCGCGGTCTGCTGCTGCAGCAATTCTTGTAGGTCCGCCGTCTTCGCCTGCACATCTTTGAACAGGCGCACATTCTCGATTGCAATCAAGGCCTGGTCACGGAACGATTCGGCCAGTGCAATCTCGCTCTCGCCGAAGATATTGGCTTGTTTACCGGCCAAGGCGAGAACGCCGATGCATTCCGCTTCGCGCAACAGCGGCAGAAACAGCGCGGAGTTCACGCCGATCAGCGCCTGCATCTGACGCTCGTGCTCGGGCAGGTCGATCAACGACCAGTCCGGCAGATGCACGTTTTTCTTTCCGACGATGGCGCGCGATGGAAAGTTGGCGCCGGGGTCGATCGGCAAATGCGAGGGCCCGAGGTCGGGGAGCGGCCCGTCCGGTCCGGCCGCCGCAGCGGGCGAGAAGGTGGCGCCGTCGCAACGCAACACGAATGCGATATCGCAGCGGATCAGCCGCACGGCTGTCTGGACAATGGCGTCGAATACGGGCTGCACGTCGGCCGGGGACTGACTTATCACGCGTAGGATTTCCGACGTCGCGGTCTGTCGCTCCAGTGCCTCCTTTGTCTCGTTGAACAGTCGCGCGTTCTCGATGGCGATCGCCGCCTGATCGGCGAAGGTCTGGACCAGCTTGATCTGACCCGGCGTGAATGGTTCGGGCTCGGGTCGGGCGAGGCTGAAAATGCCGACCAGCTCGTCTTCGCGCATCATCGGGATGACGATGATAGCACGATAACCACCCAATTTTGCCACCGCTTTGTATAGATAATCTAAATCGCTCCAGGCGTCCGTGAATTGTGCGAATTCGCCGGCGCGCACTTGGCGGCGCGAGTGCAGGGGGTAACGAGCCGGGATTGGATTGTCGCGGCTGACTTGTTCAAACGCCTCGGGCAGGCCGAATTGCGTTGCCAGGCGACAGACGTCGCCATCGCGGAGGTGAAGCGTGGCGAGAGACGCCCGGCACAATTGCGCTGCGGCTTGTAGAATCGCCGTCGTAACCATGTTGAGATCGAATGCCGAGCGGCTGATGACCTTCAGCACGTCGGCGGTCGCGGTCTGCTGTTGCAGGGATTCGCTGAGATCGCGCGTTTTCGCCTGCACCTCGTCGAACAGCCGTGCATTCTCAATGGCGATCACCGCCTGATCGGCGAAGCTGCGCAGCAGTTCGATCTGGCTCGGGGGGAACGGCCCGATTTGCGAACGCACGATCACGATCACGCCGATAACGGCGGCGTCGCGCGTCATCGGGACCGCAAGCGTGGAGCGAAGTTTTCCTAAACTGGAACCTGATGCCTCGGCATTCCGGATTGCGTCCCTGATCTTCGGATCGAAATCCGGGTCAGCGAAGAAGTCGGTGACGCTCTGAACCTCTCCCGTCATGATCACCCGCTCCGCGGCCGTGCCACGGCCCGAGCGTATTGGGCGTCCCTTGAACAGTTGGCTCGCTTCCGCATCGCCCTCGCCGGCGATGGCCTTGCATTCAAAAGCCTCATCGCCCCGCAAATAAAGAAGGCCCACTCTGGCGCCGCAGAGCTTGTACGCAGACTCGACCAAGGTATCGAGCACCATCTGCAGATCAAAACCCGAGCGGCTGATGACCTTGAGCACGTCGGCCGTGGCGGCCCGCTGCGCGATTGATTCGTCAAGCCTGCGCTGGAGATCCGCAATGACCTGCTGGGGATCAGCTACCGTGTTGTCAGGTATCGCGGTCATTTGTTTAGCTCACTTGGCCCTTGCCTCGGCGGCCCCGCGGACCTTCAAAAGGCCGGACCACTTGTGTGGTTTGCACCCTACTATATCCATCCCGAGAAATCGCAGTGCAGTGCGGCGCAACATAATTGCCGCAGCCTATTTTGCCGAAAGGGTCAAATCGCCCGTTCTGGCCGGACGCCCGTCACCTCCGGTTGCTCCCGATGAGCGAAGCATTCTCGGGGTCCGCCGGCATCTATCAAAGGTGCAAGTGGCTGCTCACCAGGTGGATCTGACGATGCCTCGGAAAACGCTCCAACGTCAGATCGACGAGACCGGCCGCTTCAAAATGGGAATGTCGCCGCCTTTTTGACGTTCTCTGACCTCAGGTGGTAAGGGCTGGGACGTTGGCATTTGTCCAACATGTCAGGGGCGGTTCGAAGCGGCGAAGGGCGACGGCGTGCAGCTATCAACAGAGTTCATGACGCAGCCAACGCTGCGGCGGTGTCTGCTCGTTCTCGGCGCCGTCTATGCGCTGGCCGGTTCGGCGGCCCATGCCCAGAATCTCGATCAGGGCAAATCGGCGACGCGATTATTTGCGGATAGCTGCGCGACCTGCCATCGCAGCGCGCCAGCTCTCGCCAAAGGACGCTCCCGTTCCCAGCTCTTCCAGTTCCTGCAGGAGCATTACGCGACCAGTTCGAACACGGCCGCGGAGCTCGCTACCTATCTGGCCTCGGTCGACACCAGACGAGGCCGCAGACCTCGGGCAAACGCCGGGACGCCTCCTGCGACACGCCGATCGCCGATCCGTCCGCCCAAAGCGGTGCCATCCGCGCCAAAGAATTGAGATTGTCGAGGAATTATCGCTCGCCGCGGCGTTTCAACATCGCCGCATCGCTCACGACTGCGAGGCCACCATTGCGGGCCTCAAGCTCGGGACCACGACAAGGCGCGTGAACGCGCCGTCATTATAGGCCCTGAGAAACCGGTCGTAATCCCTGATCGAGACGCAGCCATTCGAATCGCCCTTGGGGCCGAGCATATAACTGTGGGTCAGGAGCCCCGCGCGCCCGTATACCTCGCTGCCTTCGACCGGCGTCATGCGGAGCGCCTGAACACCGTGAAATGCCGTCTCGCGCGGCTTCAAATCATAGGTCGCCGGCGGCGTCGCGCCCTGCATGTGCACCGAAATATGTTGCGGATCGTCCTTCAAATCGCCCATTCCGGAATGCGCCTCGAGGATCGCTCCATTTGGCAGGTAAACCGCGTGCGCCGTGATGTCGTAAACCGCCGTTTGACCGTCATAGCCGAGCGCGGCGAGGTCCGGCGGCCGGCGAAACATCCCGACGCCCGGTGCAATCGAAGCCAGCCGATCCTGCAGTTTTTCAAACAGCGTACGATCGTCCGCCCGCCTTTGCGGCGGCGCGCGATCGTCCAGCCCCGCCCCGTTGTCGCCTTGAGCCAGGACCGGCACCAGTCCTGCGGCGGCAGGACGCGACCTCGGCAGCGGAATAACGGTCGTGGGCGCTCGCTTGGCCTCTTCGACCCTGGGCTCTTCGAGGCCGGCCGCGACAAAGCCACCGCGCAAATCCGGTGACATCAACTTCTGGGCCAGGAGATCCTGAGCCGCGCGAAGCTTCATTTCCACCTCCGCCAGCGCGGAACGGTCCAACGGCTGCAAGGCCGGCTTCGTCGGCATCGACGAGGCAGGGAGGAAACGATCTTCGAAAGAGGAAAGGCGATCGGCGCTTGGCGGCAGCGCAGCCGATGCCAGCGTGGACAGATCGGAATCGGTAATCCAGGCGGCAGCACCCAGCGACAAGGCAACCGCGGCCAAACCGAGGGTAATGGTCTCGGACCACCCCTTGCGGCGGCGAGACAACGGCCGATCAGCTGTCGCTGCGTCGAAAGCCATCAGGTCCCCAATTTACACCACGCCGGACACGCGACCAACCCCCCAAGGATTCGTCGGGCATCGCAAATAATGCAACCCGAAGTGAGGCATAATCGAGACAAACAAGGCGGTTTGTCCCTGCTTTCGTCCGGAATCCCCGATCCCCTTAACCAAATCCCGACCGCCGCAACGGTTTGACGGTTCGGTGCGGACGGCATGAAATAGACGCCATCGGCATTATTCCAGCGTAACTTGTCCGGCCGCCGATGTCCATCTCGCGGCTGACCTCGGGCGGCCCCCCCCCCCCACGGCGCCCATTCTGACCCAATTTGACCCAATCAGGACCGGGCCCCCCGCGGCGCACCGGGCCCCGGCCTAACATCGGCCCCGGCCTAACCCCTCCCCTCGCCCGAAAACCGCCGGATCGGCCTGAGGCCGGTTTGCCGGACTGTCGTCAATTCGCGATACGCTCTCGCGAACACCGTGGAGCAATCTCACCGCGATGATCCCACCGGACGCCGAATTCAACCTCGAACTCAGTCGTCGCAAGTTGCTCACCTTAGAAGCGGAGACGTGTGATCCGGAGGCCGTCGGTGATCTACCTCACTGTTGACGACAAACGATATCGTATCGTGTGCGCATTGGCACTCACGTGAGATAGTGAAAGGCTCTACATCATGGCTAACGTCGAATATAAATCCGCAGTCTACACGATCGCTCCGTCTTCAAGCGAGCAGTTCACCTTCTGGTGGGGACAGGGGTCTACCGGAGTCGAATATTTCGACGTATCGATCGGAGTCGATCCCCAACTCCGTCGTCCATCGCAACTTCCTCTTGTCGAAGAGAAGCGCGCCTATCTTTGTGATCAGAGCGAAGGCGAGCCACGCAAAGTTCTGCTTCTGACCCTGCGCAATGATAATCATTTCGAAGTCTTTTTCATTGCGAACCATGTTCGGATTTCCAACTGATGAAATCGTTATCTTCGCGTCAGCAGCATGTGACCCCCATCCCATCATGACAAAGTCTGAAGCTCACCAATACCGATTGGGGGTTTGCTTCGCCAGCCGATAACGAATGCCCGCTTTGCGAGCCCCTTCTGAACGCGAGCTATCTGCGCGCGCTCTGTCACGAGCCGTAGTCGCAGTAATGGATCGTGGGTTCCCGCCGCGGCTAGGCTTTTGTTGATGACCCAGCCGAACGGATCGATGCCGGCGCGCCGCAAGTCACCCTGAAGGGCTGCGGCCTCGGAAACCGGAGTTGTCTCCGGCAACGTTACCAGGATCACGCGGGTGTAGGCGGGGTCTTGCAACCTCATCAGCGGGGTGATGATGCGCCGAGGTGCGCTCGGTGCGAGTTGGCTTGTCATCTGCCGATGATAAGCGCCGGTCGCATCCAGCAGCAGCAGGGTGTGGCCTGTGGGAGCCGTGTCAAGCACCACAAAGGCGGCGCGGGCCTCCGCAACAATGTGCGAGAAGGCGTGAAACACCGCCACTTCCTCGGTGCATGGTGAAGCAAGGTCCTCGCGCAGCAGCGCCCTGCCCTGCTCGTCGAGATTGCGGCCGCGGGTCGCCATTATCTTTGCAACATAGCGTTCGGTCTCGATCGCAGGGTCGATCCGATCGACCGTAAGGCCCGGCATCGCGCCATCCACGACGAAAGCGACGTGTGCTGCCGGATCAGTCGTGCTGAGGTGGACGGCATGACCTCGCTTCGCGAGCCCCACGGCGATGGCGGCGGCAATCGTCGTCTTTCCGACGCCGCCCTTGCCCATGACCATGATGAGGCCCTGCTTGCCCTGCGCGATATCATCGACCAGCCGGTCGAGGCCGGGCAGATCAACCGGCTCGGCTTCCGGCTCGCTGACTGCGGGGGGCGATGGATTGGAGGGTGACAATAGGGCCCTGAGAGCTGTGAGACCGACGAGGTCGAAGCCAAGCAATGGTATTTCGTCCCGAGGCAGCTTCGCGAGCGAGGCTGGCATCGCGGCCAGAGCCTCGTCCTGATCCCGCTCGAGCGCGGCTGCAACAGCATCGGTTGGGTCCGTGGCGTGGAAGCGTGCGTTCACGGCGAGCAGCTGGTTCGATAGATTGAGCGCATCGAGTTCGCCGGAAGTCCTGGCGGCCTCGCGGATCGCGCCCCGGTCGGCGCGGGTGACCAGAATAATGGTAGTCCGCCTCGGGTCGCCCAGGGCCTGAAGCGCCTTGCGGAAGCGATCTTCCTGCATCTTCAAACCGGAATGTGGACCGAGACAGGATGCCCCACGTTCATTGTCCCGGAGAAATCCGGTCCATGCCTTTGGGAGGCTAAGGAGCCGCAGAGTGTGGCCGGTCGGGGCCGTATCGAAAATGATGTGATCGAACCCCGTCATATCGCCATCTAGGAGGCCCACGAACTCGTCGAAGGCGGCTATTTCGGTGGTGCAGGCTCCGGAGAGCTGCTCTCGCACGGTTGATCGCTCGCTAGCGGTAACCTCTGGTCCGAGTTGTTCCAGCACACGGGTTCGATAATTCTCGGCGGCAGCTTCCGGGTCGATATTCATCGCCGAAAGTCCGGCCACGTTTGGCACCGGGGTTGGACGATTGGTCAGAGCCACTTCGAGCATCTCGTCGAGGTTCGACGCAGGATCGGTGCTGACGAGAAGGACAATCAATCCACGATCTGCGAGGCCGATGGCGGTAGCGCACGCAAGAGAGGTCTTGCCGACTCCACCCTTGCCGGTGAAAAAAAGAAATGGCGTGGGAGCTTTCAGAGCGTGAAAGTGAAACATTGAAATCTATCCTGGGAACGGGCCGGTCACGCGTCCGGAAGCGGACGCGCTGGAAACCGTCGCGCCAAATCGCGTCATGAATGCATTACGCCAAGTCTCTGATCGGCTCAATTCACCGTTTCCAGCGCCAGTGCAACTCCCTGTCGGCGCCGATGGAGTGTGACGATGCCTCTCTTAAGACCATCGCGTTTCATCGATTGCAGCAAGCGCGTCGTGAGCACTGCGCCGGACGCGCCGCCTTCTACGTTGACCACGTCGGCGTTCAGACCGAGGTCCTTCGCGACTGCAATTGATATCGCCGCGAAGGCCTCGTTGATCTCAATGCGCTGGATATCTGCGGTTTTCCAGCCGGCGCGGTCGAGCACCTGCTCCGCAGCGAACTTGCCGGCAGCCTGAGCTGCGTCTCGGTCATCTTGATCATGCGCACCGGCGGCGCATAACGGCCCTTGCGGCATGACGGCCTCAGCGATGCCTCGATGTCTCCATGGCTGGCTCGGCGTGGAAATTCGCGGCTCACCTTCGTCCAAACAGTCCGCCCACCAGGCCGCCGATCACGCGAAATGGTCCGCCCGGGCCACGGGAATGGCGAATACGGCCTCCGCGACGGTCGCGGTGGTTATTGGATCTATCGGTCTCTGACGTTGCGACGCTCTCGTTCAGCAGCGCCTTGTGCTGCTCCATGTTGAGGTAGCCGGTCTTGGGATAGTCGTGCTCCTCCTGCCAGCGCGCGATGGCAGCGCGGGTCGAGTCGTCGAACTTCCCGCTGACCTTGGTGTCGAGCCCGAGCTTGGCTAGCCGGCGTTGCACCTCGCGACGCTTTGCCTTGGTCAGAGCGATCTGATCTTCGGAATACTGAGTTGCTTCGTCAGGAACAGTATCGATGGATGCCGACACCTCCCGGGGGGTTGTGCTCAGACCGGCAATGCCTGGATTGACGCTGGCTAAAACTCCCAGCACCGTCGCCACGAGGATCAAGGCACGCATGGCCTATCCTGACCTTAAAGTCCGCTTTATAAACTTGATTCACGCCGCGTCGACGGTATCTCGATAAAGGCCCAACTTCGGTTTCGTCGCTTGGCAACAGCTATCATCGCCACTTGTTCCATCGCGTCGATTGTTTAGCCGTTGGATCGACGGTATCAGCGCCCGGCGTTTTTGCACTCGGATTTGAATGGTCCTGCCGCAGCGGATTGTCTATGGTCTGCCTATGTCGCGCCTTGTGTGTCTATCCATTGCTGTCGTTTTCTCGCTGCTGTCGGTCGTCGCGACGGCTGCGCCCATTCACAAGCGGTCGGCGCAGCGCTGGCACGGCTATGGCTTCCTGCCGGGCTACACTCAGCCGCTGAGCAACAGCCAGCCGCTTTACGCCCAGAAAGATGCGATGCGGCGGCAGCTCGCGAGCCGCGAACGGCGCCCCTGGTATATTGACCCGGTTGGTCGCTATTACGGCTATGATGGCGAATGGCACTATTTCGGCCAGCCCGGCTTTTACCGCGGCCACTACAATGGCGGCGGCCTCGGACCGTGCTGGACCCGGACACCGATCGGGCCGGTCTGGAACTGCGGCTGATGAGCCTGTCGCTCAAGGACCAAGCTTCATCGATCTAACGGGCCCCCGCCGCTAGTGAATCGGTCAGATCAGGGACTGAGCGCGGCGATGTAACGTTGGGAAACTTCCGCAATTCGGCGCGCTTCCAGTCCGATCTCGCGCAACTGTCCGGTCGGGGACGTAATCTGGCCGCAGAAATAAAGTCCGGGTGCGCTGGTCGCCTGACCGGTCACAAGCGGCATTCCGCTGCTGTCGAATACGCCGTCCACATCGGGGACCAATTGGCGGAGGTCGGGGCGAAAGCCGGTTGCCAGGATGATCGCGCCGAATTCTTCCGTAGTCGCATCCGCAAACACCACGCCATCGGGCGTAAGCCGGTCAATGCCGCCGCGAATCTTGATCGAACCATCCCTGATCTTGTCCAATGTCCCGATATCGATCAACGGTACCCGCCCATCCTCGTCGACCATTTGGCGCGGCCCTTTGGCTGCACGGCGCAATCCCAGTTTTTCGATCGAACCGACGGCCAGCCGCAAGATCGGAGCGTTGATGAAATCGACCAGCCGCGCGGGCAATGGCCGGTACAGGATCGCCCATGCCAGGATCGGAAAGCCCAAGAGATCGCGCGGCAGGATCTGAACCGGGCCGCGAACCGCAAGCG
Organism: uncultured Pseudomonadota bacterium; assembly: GCA_963727225.1. GTDB lineage: Bacteria > Pseudomonadota > Alphaproteobacteria > Rhizobiales > Xanthobacteraceae > Bradyrhizobium. Next base: position 509,861 of record CAVSFN010000022.1, read on the forward strand.
CGACGTCGACGCCGGCATTGGCCAGGTCCAGCGCAATCTCGCCGCCGGAATTGCCAAAGCCAACGACCAGCACGCGTTTCCCCGCAAAAGGCTCCGGATTGCGATATTCGCTGCTGTGGATGACAGGGTTTCGATAGACCTCCGACCCCGGCCAGGAAGGCCGATACGGCGCATCGGCTATGCCGGTTGCCACGACCGCGACGGGTGCGCAGATCGGGCCCTGGGCCGTATGCACGCACCATTGCGTCCCATCGCGCCGGATCGACGAAACCTCCGTATTGAAAACAGGCCGGATATCAAAGCGCGCGGCGTAGCTCTCGAGATACTCCACGACCTGCAGCCGCGACGGATAGGTTGGATAGGTCGGCGGCATTTCCATGCCGGGCAAACTGGAATGCTTGCGGTCGGTGTGGAGGTGAAGGCGATCATAATGATGTCGCCAGGCTGATGCGACGCTATCCGCTTTTTCGAGTATCGCTACCTCGAGCCCGGCGGCGCGCATGGCCATGGCGGAGGCCAGCCCCGCCGGGCCAGCTCCCACAATGATCGCTTCGGGATTCGGCAATGGACCCTCACAGGCGGATAATCCTACTTGCCCCACACCTCGTTGGCGACATCGACCGTGAGCTTCAGCTTGGCCCACTGCTCTTCCTCGGTGAGGATATTGCCTTCTTCGGTGGAGGCAAAGCCGCATTGCGGCGAGAGCGCGAGCTGATCGAGCGGCGCGAATTTGGCCGCCTCTTCCAGCCGCCGCTTGATGTCGTCCTTTTTCTCCAGTTCGCCGCTCTTGGAGGTAATGACGCCGACCACCACGACCTTGTTGCCCTTCGGCAGATACCGCAGCGGCTCGAAACCGCCGGCGCGCTCGGAATCATATTCGAGGAAATAACCGTCGTAATTGGTCCCGGCCAGCATGGTCTCGGCCACCGGCTCGTAGCCGCCGGACGAAATCCAGGTCGAGCGGAAATTGCCGCGGCAGACATGCGTGGTGATCATCATGTCGGCGGGCCGTTCGGCGATCGCGTAGTTGATGACGCGGGCATAGATCTCCTGCAGGCCGTCGGGATTGTCGCCGCGCTCGCGCGCCTTCTTCAATTCATCCTGCGAGCAGAGATAGGCCCAGACCGTGTCGTCGAATTGCAGGTAACGGCAGCCGGCGTCGTAGAACGCCTTGACCGCCTTGCGATAGGTCTTGCCGAGATCCTCATAGAACGCATCGAGATCGGGGTAGACCTTGTTCGAGATCGACTTGCGGCCGCCGCGGAAATGCAGCACCGCAGGCGACGGGATCGTCATCTTCGCGGTCACATGCGCGGTATCGGCATGCTTTTTCAGAAAACGAAAATGATCCAGCATCGGATGATGGTCCGGGAAATCGAGCTTGCCGATCACGCGGATGGCGTCGTGCCGGGTCTGGACACCGGCAAACTGGATGCCGGTGTCGGGGTGAAACAGTTCGCACCCGGTCAGACTTTTAAGAAAATCGAAATGCCACCATGAGCGGCGGAACTCGCCGTCGGTGGCGAGCTTCAGCCCGGTCGAGGCCTGCTTGTGCACGACCTTTTCGATCTCCACGTCCTCGACCTTGCGCAGATCGTCGGCGGAGATTTCGCCCTTCTCCAGCCTGGCGCGCGCTTCCTTGATGCGCGGCGGCCGCAACAGGCTGCCGACCTCGTCGGCTCGGAAAGGGGCTTTGGTTCTTTGCATGGTCTCACTCCCAACGAATTAATGTACCGCAGCGCCCGAGACGCCGAGATAGCGTTCGAGCACCGCGGGATCGGATTTCAGGGCAGCACTAGTCGCGTCATGGACGATCGCGCCGCGCTCCAATATCACAACACGATCGGCCAGCCCCAGAATCTTTTGTGCATTCTGCTCGACAATGATCGAACAGGTTCCGCCGGCGCGGGTGATGGCGCCGAGCGCGGCCAAGAGCTCCTCGACGATGATCGGGGCCAGTCCCTCGGTCGGCTCGTCCAGCAGCAACACCTTCGGATTGAGCGTCAGCGCGCGACCGATCGCCAGCATCTGCTGCTCGCCGCCGGAGAGCTGGTTGCCGAAATTGTTGCGGCGTTCCTTGAGCCGCGGAAACATCTCATACACCTTCGCCACAGTCCATGGTCCGGGTTGCGCCACCGCGGTCATGTTTTCTTCCACCGTCAGCGAGCGGAAAATATTGCGCTCCTGCGGCACCCAGCCGATACCCGCCCGCGCCCGCTGGTCGGGGCGCATCGGCGTGATGTCGAGCCCGCCGACCGCGATGGTGCCGCCAAAACGGCGAGTGTGTCCGACAATCGAATTGATCAGCGTGGTCTTGCCGGCGCCGTTGCGCCCCAGCAGCGCCAGCACCTGGCTCTCCGCCAGACCGAGCGAAAGTTTCGGCAGCACCACCGCTTCGCCATAACCGGCGCGCAGGCCCTGGATGCGGAGGAGATCAGGCATCGGCGCCCTCGCCGAGATAGACCGCCTTGACTTGCGGATCGCGCGCCACTTCGTCAGGCGGTCCCTCCACCAGCAGCGCGCCACCGACCAGCACCGAAATGCGATCGGCGAAACTAAACACCAGATCCATGTCGTGCTCGATCAAAAGCACCGTGACATCGCGCGGCAAGGCTGCAACTGCCGCCAGAATATCGTGGCGCTCGCCTTCGGGAACGCCGGCGGCCGGTTCATCGAGCAGCAGCACCCGCGGCTTGGTCGCAATCGCAACCGCGATCTCGAGCAGGCGCTGCTTGCCATAGGGCAACGTTGCCGTCAGCTCGTTCATCACATCGAGCAAATGGAAGCGCTCGAGATTTTCCGCGATCTCGGCGTTGACGTCGGTGCGCGTGCCCATCCGGCGCCACCAGTCGCCGCCGCGGCCGAGCCGTTCCGACACCGCCAGCCCGATGGTCTCGAGCGGCGTCAAATCGGCATAGAGCTGATTGATCTGGAAGGTGCGCGACAGGCCGCGTCGCACCCTGCTATGCACAGGCAAATCGGTGATGTCGGTGCCTTCGAGCAGGATGCGTCCGGCATTGGGCTTGAGCACGCCGGTCAAGAGGTTAATGACGGTGGTCTTGCCTGCGCCGTTCGGGCCGATCACGGCGTGGCGCGCACCGGCCTCGATCTTCAGCGACAGGTCGCGGGTGACTTTAAGCCCGCCGAACTGCTTTTCGAGCCCTTTGGTTTCCAGCGCGAAGGTCATGGCGCGTCGCTCCCGCCAACAGCCACGATGGTCTTGCCGCCGCCAAAAAGCCGGATCACCAGATTGGGCGCCCACAGCGCCGCGCGATGCAGCCGCTGGCGTCCAACCAGCACGATCACGACCAATACGAGGCCGATCCAGAACTGCCAATATTGCGGCGTGAGATTGGAAAAGAATTCCTGCAGCATCCTGAACACGACGGCGCCGATCAAGCCGCCATAGAGATAGCCGGCGCCGCCGATCACCAGCACCAGCATCAGGTCGGCCGAGCGCTCGAACGAGAACACGTCGAGCGACGCCAGCGCCGTGGTCTGGGTGAACAGCGCGCCGGCAATTCCGGCATAAAACGCCGCCAGCGTGTAGACCGCGATCAGGCGGCGGTTGACGGGAATGCCGATCGCGGCCGCGCGCAGCGAGTTGTTGCGGATCGCCCGCAGCGACAGCCCGAACGGCGAGTGCACGATCCGCCGCGCCAGCAGGAACAACAAAAACAGCACCACAAGGCTGTAGAAGAAGCCGACCTTGCCGAACATGTCGAACGCGAACAGGCCCAGAATCGGCTGCATCGCGATGCCCTGCAGACCGTCGGTGCCGCCGGTGATGTCCGAAAAACGTTCCGCCAGCGCTTCCAGCAGCAGAGCGATCCCGAGCGTCACCATCAGGCGGGTCAGGTCGACACCCCGGATCACCAGGAAGCTGGTCAGAAAGCCGACCACGGCGGCGGCAAACCCGGCCACCACCAGCGCCGCCACCGGCTCGCTGACGATGCCGTGCAGCGCGAGCAATCCGGCAGAATAGGCACCGACGCCGAAGAACGCGGCATGGCCGAGCGATACGATACCGGCATAGCCCAGGATCAGGTCGAGCGACAGCGCGAACAGAGCGAGCCGCAGGATTTCCGTCATGATGAGATACCGCGAGGGAAACAGCCACGCGCAGGCCGGCACGAGAACCCAGAACGCGATCTCGCTCCAGCGCCAGCGCGCGTGCTGCAGAGCATGATATCCGACATCGGCTGGCGCGGTCATGTCGGCGTCAACGCGAAGCGACGCGGCCGAACAGGCCGTTCGGACGCCAGATCAGAATGACGATCATGATGGTGTAGATCACGAACGGCCCGAGCTTCGGCACATAGTATTTGCCGGCGACGTCGCCGATGCCGAGCAGCAAGGAGGCGAGGAACGGCCCGGTGATGCTGGAGGAGCCGCCGACGGTCACCACGATCAAAAAGTAGATCATGAATTTCAACGGAAAATACGGATCGAGCCCGAGGATCTCCGCGCTCAGCGCGCCGCCCAATCCCGCAAGGCCGCAGCCGAACGCAAAGGTGAAGGCAAACACCTGCGGCACGTTGATGCCGAGCCCGCTGGCAGCGCGCGGATCGTCCACCGCCGCCCGCAGCCGGCTGCCGAACCGGGTGCGCGCCAGCACCAGTTGAAGGGCGGCCGTCAGCAATCCGCAGATCACGATGATCATCAGCCGGTAGCGGCCGATGCCGACGCCGAAGAAATCGATCTGTCCCTCGAGTGCGGGCGGAAGCTTGATGAAAATCCGCGACGATCCCATGATGTAATCGACCGCCGCTACCGACATGAAGACGAGGCCGACCGAGAACAGCACCTGATCGAGGTGGCTGCGGTTGTAGAGGTGGCGATAGAGCGAGCGCTCCAGCACCACGCCGACCAGGGCGCTGGCGACAAACGCCAGCGGCAGCGCTGCAAAGAACGGCCAGCCGGACTGATTGACCAGCACCGCACAGACGTATCCCCCCGTCATCGCAAACGCGCCATGGGCAAGGTTGACGAAGTTCATCAGCCCGAGCGTAACAGCCAGACCGCAGGCCAGCACGAACAGCAACATGCCGTAGGCAACGCCGTCGAACAGGATGGTAAACAGCGTGGTCATGACGAGAAGGTATCCAGGGCGATCAATCCAAGCTCGTCATTCCGGGATGCGCCACTTGGCGCAGGCCCGGAATCCATAATCCCCGCGGTGGTTATGGATTCCGGGCTCGCTCGCTTTGCTCGCGCCCCGGAATGACGACGTTTTTCTTGCCGAGCCAGCAACAACTTCTGCAACTTTTATTTCTTCGTCTTGCCGGCGTCCTTGACGGCCTCGAAGGTCTCGAATTCGACGTTGTAGAGCTCGCCGTCAACCTTTTCGACCTTGCGGATATAGATGTTCTGCACGATGTCGCGGGTTTCCGGATCGATCGAGATCGGGCCGCGGGGGCTTTCCCACTTCATCCCCTTCATCGCCTCGACCAGAGCATCGCCCTCGGTCTTGCCGCCGGTCTTCTTCAACGCGGCATAGATCAGTTGAATGCCGTCATAGCCGCTGACCGCCATGAAACCCGGACGGCTGCCATAGGCCTTTTTGTAGGCGGCGACAAATTCCTTGTTCATCGCCGAGGGATGCGCGGCCGAGTACAAATGCGCGGTGACGGCGCCGACCGCAGCGTCTCCCATGGCGTTGAGCAGATCGTCGTCCATGACGTCGCCGGGGCCGATCACCTTGATGCCCGTTTTGTCGAGCCCGCGCTCGGCATATTGCTTCATGAAATTGCCGCCCTGCCCCGCCGGAACGAACACGAACATGGCATCGGGCTTGGCATCCTTCATCCGCTGCAGGAACGGCGCGAAATCCGGATTGGCCAACGGGACCTTGACCTCCTCGACGATCTCGCCGCCGCCGGCCGTGAAATGTTCCTTGAAGAATTTGAGCGCATCGTTGCCTGGGGCATAATCCGACGTCAATGTCGCGACCTTCTTGATGCCGTTCTTGGCGGCCCAGTCGCCGATGATGGTGGAGGACTGCGCCAGCGTGAAGCTGGTGCGCACGATGTAGGGCGAACGCTCGGTGATGATCGAGGTGCCGGCCGCCATCACGATTTCGGGAATCTTCGCCTCGGTCGCCAGGGGTGCTGCCGCCAATGCGGCGGGCGTGACGCCGAATCCGGCAATGAGATTGACCTTGTCGTTGACGATCAGTTCCTGAGCGAGGCGCTTGGTGTTGTCGGGGAGCGCGGCGTCGTCTTTCAGGATGATTTCGATCTTCTTGCCGGCGACGGTGTCGCCATTCTGCTGCATGTACAGCTTGATCGCATTGTCGATCTGCTTGCCGGTCGATGCCTGGCCGCCGGTCATCGGCAGGATCAGGCCGATCTTCACGGTCTCCTGCGCCTGCACGGGCGCCAGAGCGAACGCGCCCCCTATTGCCACGCCCACCGCGGCCCGCGACAGCATTTTAGTGCCAATGAACATGAACGCTCTCCCCTCGCCGTTTTTCGTAATTCGAACCGAGTCCCCGGCCGCTGCCTCACCATAGCCCAGATTATTCAACCGTGTATCGGCGCGGCATGGCGTCCCAGCCGCGCGACGTTGTCAATCGCGACAATGGGCGCAAACCACTCCAAGGTCTCTTCATACTCACTTCCGCCAAGGGCAGGGCCAACCAGAAATGGTATAATATTACCGTAAACCTCCGTTTAACGACCGTATGCCTATCTACCGTATGATCGCCCAACGACATCGCAGCTTGGCGATGCCGATATCCGGCCAGACAACGTACCCGGCCCATCCAGGCCACCCGACGACCTAGAGGCTCCGACGCTCCGCCAATGCCCATCAAGACACGCCAACTCGCCATCCTGCTTACCGTCGCTCTCACAGCGTGCGGCCTGGGCGGCTGCGCATCGGTCAACGCGTATCTGGCGGCCGGAGCCAGCGACAATATTCCCCAGTGGATGGGCGGCATGCCGCCGGATGTGCCTCCCCGTCCCGGCACCGCGAAATATGATGAGTACATGAAGGAACAGGAACGCAAGCGGCTCACGCCCGCGCCGCCGAAGGAGGAGCCGGCCCAAGCCCAATCGCCCGCCGCGGGGCTGGCGCCGGTTCATTGAACCGTCATGGGCTGTGACGGCAAGCTCAGACGGCAAGGCTCAGTCCATAAACACCACAGTCTTGCGGCCGTTGAGAATCACGCGATCTTCAAGGTGATGGCGCATCGCGCGCGCCAGCACGCGGCGTTCGATATCGCGGCCCTTGCGCACCAGATCTTCCGGCGTATCGCGATGGCTGATGCGCTCGACGTCCTGGTCGATGATCGGCCCCTCATCGAGCGCGCTAGTCACGTAATGCGCGGTGGCGCCGATCAATTTGACGCCGCGCTCGTGGGCCTGGTGGTAGGGCCGCGCGCCCTTGAAGCCCGGCAGAAACGAGTGATGGATATTGATGCAGCGCCCCGACAGCTTCGCCGTCATTTCGTCCGACAGGATTTGCATGTAGCGCGCCAGCACCACGAGATCGGTCCTGGTTTGACCGACCAGATCCCAGATCGCGGTCTCCTGCGCCTGCCTGGTCTCGCTGGTCACCGGCAGGTAGTGAAACGGAATCTCGCCGAAATCGAGATTGCCGTAGGTCTCTCGCGGGTGGTTGGAGACGATGGCGGTCGGGATCATCTCAAGTTCGCCGGTCCGCCAGCGATAGAGAATATCGACAAGGCAGTGATCGGACTTCGAGACCAGCAACATGACCCGGCGGCGGCTGGCGCGGTCGCGCATCTGCCAGTTCATGCCGAAACGTTCGGCGATCGCCGTGAATCCGGTTTGCAGCGACGGAAGGTTGACCGCCAGATCGGCGGCGTTGAACACCACCCGCATGAAGAAATGGCCGGTCTCGACGTCGTCGAACTGCTGGGCGTCGAGAATGTTCTGCCCATTGTGAGCCAGAAACGTCGACACGGCGGATACGATGCCCGGACGATCCGGACAGGATAACGTTAACACGAATTGACGGTCGGGCATGGAGCGGACTGGGCTGCTGTTCGAAGGAACGGAACTGGCGGATTTGCGGCCCTGCTCTATCACCCGCGACGGCCTTGCGCCAATCCCGCTGGAAGCGTCAAGATGAACAAATGGACGTCGATCGGCGTTAACATGGTGGCTGCGAGAACTTGGCTGCAAGAACTTGGCTGCAAGAACTTGGCTGATAGAACATGGCTGACAGGCTGAACGGCTATCGCATTCTGATTCTGGAAACCCGCGAGGAAGCCCAGTTCTCCCGCCTGCTGGCGGAACAGGGTGCCGATGTGCTGCAATGCCCGATGTTCACCATCCACGATGCGCCGAATCCTGCGCCGATCGAGGCCTGGATCCGGCGCGCCATCGACCAGCCCTGCGACGACCTGGTGCTGATGACCGGCGAAGGCCTGCGGCGGCTGATCAAGGTCGCGCGGCGGATCGGCGCCGACCGGGACTTCATCGCCGCCCTCGGCCGGATGCGAAAATTTGCCCGCGGACCCAAGCCCGGCCGGGCGCTGCGCGAGATCGGACTGGAGCCGCAGGTGACGACCGACAAGCCGACATCCGAAGGCATCGCCGAAATGCTGGCGCGCGTCGACCTCAGGGGACATCGCCTCGGCTTGCAGCTTTATCCGGACAAGGATCACAGCGCGCTGATTGGCGCGATCGTAGCGCAAGGCGCGACGGTCGATGCGGTGCTGCCTTATGTCTATGACGCAGAGGCCGCCGAGACCAATATCATCACCGCGATCGATGAGATGGCGAAAGGCACGATCGACGCGATTGCCCTGACCAGCTCGGGCCAGGTTCGCCGCCTGATCGAGGTTGCGCAAGCGCATGGCTGTGAAGCGCGGTTGCGCGAGGGCCTGACGCGCACGCCGATTGCGTCGGTGGGGCCGGTGGTTTCCGACGAACTGAAATCCCTCGGCCTGCGCACCGATATTTATCCGGCCAACGACGCCTATTTCATGAAACCGCTGATTTCGGCGATGGCGCATGAATTGGGAAAGAAGGCGCCGCGCAACGCGAAGCAACATAATTAATGCAACGTCATTCCGGGATGCGCCGATTGGCGAAGGCCCGGAATCCATACGTCCAGTCGTAGTTAAAGATTCCGGGCTCGCGCTTCGCGCGACCCGGAATGACGAAAGTAAGTCACCCTACCGATGCTCGCTCAAATATGCCTGATACGCGAGCCGAATTCCATCCTTGAGCGACGTTCGCGCGCGCCAGCCCAGTCCGGCCAGGCGGCTGACATCGAGCAATTTACGCGGCGTGCCGTCGGGCCGCGCGGGGTCGAAGCTGATCTCGCCGCCATAACCGACAACCGCTGCAACCACGCGGGCGAATTCGGCGATGGTGATGTCTTCGCCGGTGCCGATATTGATCAGCAGGTCGCTGGAATAATTCTTCATCAGATGAACGCAGGCGTCGGCGAGATCGTCGACATAGAGAAACTCCCGCCGCGGCGTGCCGGTGCCCCAGACCACGACATGGGAAGCGCCGGACAGCTTTGCCTCATGAAAGCGGCGGATCAGTGCGGCGACGACGTGGCTGTATTCGGGATCATAATTGTCGCCGGGTCCGTAGAGATTGGTCGGCATCACGCTGATGAAGTCGGAGCCATACTGGCTGCGATAGGCCTCGGCCAGCTTGATCCCGGCGATCTTGGCAATCGCATAGGGCTCGTTGGTCGGCTCCAGCGGTCCCGTCAGCACCGAATCTTCGCGCAACGGCTGCGGCGCCAGCCTCGGATAGATGCAGGACGAGCCAAGAAACATCAGCTTTTCCGCGCCATGGAGATAGGCGGCGTGGATCACGTTGGCCGCGATGAGCAGGTTGTCGTAGAGAAATTCGCCGCGCAGCGTATCGTTGGCTACGATGCCGCCGACCTTCGCCGCGGCCAGAAACACCACCCGCGGACGTTTGCCGGCGAACCATTCGAACACGGCGGCCTGATCGCGCAAATCGACCTCGCTCCGAGCAACCGTCTGCAATTCGACATCTTCCTGCGCGAGCCGGCGCACCAGCGCAGCTCCGACCATCCCTCCATGCCCGGCGACGAAGACCGTTTTGCCTTTCAGCTCAAACGGGGTTCTTGCCATTGGCGGCCTCCCGCCTGGCGATATTAAGATCGCTCGCCACCATCTCCTTGACGAGCTGGGCGAAGGTCGTTTTCGGCTTCCAGCCGAGCTTCTGGCGCGCCTTGCTGGCGTCGCCGATCAACTCGTCGACCTCCGTGGGGCGGAAATAAACCGGATCGATGCGAACGAGCGTGTTGCCGGTTTTCCCGTCGATGCCGGTTTCCTCAATACCCTGGCCGCGCCACTCGACGTGTCGGCCGGTCTCCGCGAATGCAATCTCGACGAATTCGCGCACTGAGCGGGTTTCGCCGGTCGCCAGCACGAAATCGTCGGGCGCCTCCGCCTGCAGGATCTTGTGCATGCCTTCGACATAGTCCCGGGCATGGCCCCAATCGCGCTTTGCCTCGAGGTTTCCGAGATAAAGCGTGTCTTCGAGACCGGTCTCGATCCGGGCGACGCTGCGCGTGATCTTGCGCGTCACGAAGGTCTCGCCGCGGATCGGACTTTCATGGTTGAACAGGATGCCATTGGAGGCATACATGCCGTAGGCCTCGCGGTAGTTCACCGTGATCCAGTAGCCGTAGAGCTTGGCCACGGCATAGGGCGAGCGCGGATAGAACGGCGTGGTCTCTTTCTGTGGAACTTCCTGAACGAGGCCGTACAGTTCCGAGGTGGACGCCTGGTAGAACCGCGTTTCCTTTTCCATGCCGAGAATACGAATCGCTTCCAGCAACCGCAACACGCCGATGGCATCGGCATTCGCAGTATATTCCGGGCTTTCGAAACTGACGCCGACATGGCTCTGCGCCGCAAGGTTATAGATCTCGGTCGGCCGGATCTGCTGCATCAACCGGATCAGATTGGTCGAATCCGTCATATCGCCATAGTGCAGCAGGAATGGCGTGTTGCGGGCGTGCGGATCCTCATAGAGATGATCGATGCGCGCGGTGTTGAAGGAGGATGACCGCCGCTTGACGCCATGGACGGTGTAGCCGAGGCCGAGCAGATATTCCGCCAGATAAGCACCGTCCTGCCCGGTGACACCGGTAAGGAGGGCGACGCGCCGTTTCGAATCCTGAACCGCCATTTCGTGAAATCGATCCCCAACAATCGTTAGCTTTCGGTTTCGGATTTGCAACACTCGAAATCGAAAGCAGCGACTACCCCAAGATTTACGCCCAATAGAGGTGGCCTTTTCAAACCGCTATTGCAATACTACACAGTGCAATTGACCCCGGAAACAATGATGTTAGTGAGCACCAATTCCTTGGGTGGAAGCAACGAAATGAGGGGTAACCCGGTTTTGGCAGGCGATCGTGAGGCGTTGGAATTTCAATCAAAACCATCCTCACCGACGGAAGTCGGCGAGTTCATACCGCTGTACCGGCCTTTTTTGGGCGGAAGAGAAAAGAATACGTCAATGAGTGTATTGACTCGTCGTGGATTTCCTCGAGAGGGACGTTTGTAGGACAATTTGAGAATGCCTTCGCCAAATTCATTGGCGCGTCGCATGTCACAAGTGCTTGCAACGGCACCGCGGCTCTGCATCTTGCGCTTGAAACACTCGGCTTTGCTTCAGGCGATGAAATAATCGTTCCAACGCTGACCTACGTTGCCTCTGTCAATACCATTATTCAAGCTGGAGCAACGCCGGTTTTCGCGGAGTCGCTCGCTACAACGTGGCAGATTGATCTGAAAGACGTCCGCAGGAAAGTCACACCGCGCACCAAGGCGCTGATGGTCGTGCACTTGTATGGACACTCGTGCGACATGGACGAAGTGGTCGACATCTGCCGGGAGTTCAACCTCTTTCTGATCGAGGATTGTGCCGAGGCATTCGGCACGTACTACAAGGGCAGACATGTCGGGACATTCGGAGATATGGCGGCCTTCAGCTTTTTCGGCAACAAGACCATTACCACCGGCGAAGGCGGTATGGTTGTCGCAAAAAACAGCGAGCTACTGGCTCGCGCCTACCATCTCAAGACGCAAGCTGTTTCTCCGGTGCAAGAGTACTGGCACGATGCAGTGGGATACAATTATCGCATGACTAATATTTGCGCGGCGATTGGCCTTGCGCAGCTCGAAAATGCGACCGCGGTGCTCGAAAAAAAGCGCCAGATCGCAGCTTGGTATCGACAGGGCCTGCAAGGCTTGCCATTGCAGACACTGGAAGAACTGCCCGACACCGTGAATTCCTTCTGGATGTGTTCGATTGTCGTCGACGATCCAAACCTTCGCCAATCTCTCAGAGACTGGTTGAAGGTGGCAAAGGTCGAAACACGACCGTTGTTTTATCCGTGCCACACTCTACCTCATTGTCGAACGGACGAATCGTTCCCGGTTGCAGAATCGTTGAGTGCGAGGGGAATAAACCTCCCCAGTTTTCCCGAACTTTCGCGAGAAAACGTCGACACGGTTTGCGGCCTGGTTCGCTCTTTCTTCATGTCTCTAGCGAATGAATCCTGAGAGGGCTTCGTCTCCAGCCCCGCCGCGCAGCCCGGGCCCGCCGCGTGACCTCCGAGGATCGGGCTACGCGATCTCAGCTATTCGCCATAGCTTCGCAACCGCTCGAGGTCGACGATGGTCACGCCGCCATATTCCAGTCGCAGCAAGCCTTCCTTCTCCAGTCTTTTCAGACACTGGTTGGCGTTTTGCCGGGAGATCCCGGATAGCGCGCCGATTTCCTCCTGGGTGATCTCCAGGTGAAGCGTCAGGTCCGGGTAGAGAATGGGATTGAACAGCGTCGCGATGCAGCGGGCGAGCCGGGCCGTCGCATCCAGCGTGCGGCCATATTCGAGCAAGGCGATGAACTGGCCGAGACGTTCGTTGAGCTGCCCCACCAGAAAGCGATTGAAGCCGACGCTGTTCTCGAACAGTCGGAGGAAGGTGCCGCGGTCCATCATCGCCAGCCGGGTGTCGCGCAAGGCCACCACGTCGTAGCGCCGGGCCTCGTTCTTGAGCACGGTGCCCTCGCCGAACCATGCCCCGGCGGTCAGGCCGGCAAAGCTGGCGGCCTTGCCGCCGCGGGATACGATGCCCATCCTGGCGAGACCGGAGACGACACCGGTCCAATATTCGAAATGGTCGCCGCGCAGGAAGATGAATTCATTGGCGCTGTATGATTTCTCGACAATCCCGGCGCGCGCGATTTCGATCTCCGGCCCGGTCAGTTCGCGCGACCAGGCCGCGATGCGCTTCAGGTAATCCGCAGCAATCATCCTCGTCGACCGTCACCTGTTTGCTCGACCCCCGGCCACCGGGATATTGCACCGCAACAATGATCCGGGCGCCCCTCCCGCCGTAGGGCGAACGCGAACGCGGCACGGTCGAGAAATTTGCCGACGAATTGTCAGGCTCAAGACATTTCAAAGTAGCGCTTTATCCTATGGAGGGCCACGCATAACGTCGGCCTATTGACGCCACGGAACTGCTGGCCCGGATGAAAGATTGGGCATGGCATTGGGGGCACCTGGCATGACGCCGGAGGCAACCGAATGCTGAAGCCGAGAAATGCGTCCGGCGTCCGTGGGGCAAGACGCCGTTAGTTGGATGGCCTATCAGGGACGGCCGATATAGGATCGGTCGCGTGCCCGCAATTGATGGAAAAAGAGCGCGCCAAGCGCCGTTTCCTGGAGGGATGAGTGGCTTACGCTTTGGAAGTGCGCGGGGTGTCACTGCGCTTTGGTGGCGTTCGTGCGCTCACCGAGGTCAGTTTCGGCGTCAATGATGGCGAGTTGTTCTCGATTATCGGTCCCAACGGCGCCGGCAAGACCTCGATCGTCAACTGCATCTCGGGCCGCTACCGGCCGACCGAAGGCCAGTTGTTCTATCGCGGGCAGGATATCACCGCGCTCAATCCGAACGCCCGGCCCCGGCTCGGCATTGGCCGCACCTTCCAGAATCTGGCGCTGTTCCATCATATGAGCGTGCTCGACAACATCATGGTCGGGCGCCATCATCTGCTGAAAAACAATTTCATTACGGGCTCGCTGTACTGGCTGACCGGTGCCCGGCGCGAAGAGCTGGAGCACCGCCGCAAGGTCGAGGAGATCATCGATTTCCTCGACCTGCAGTCGGTGCGCAAGGCCACCGCGGGCACCCTTCCCTACGGTCTGCGCAAACGCGTCGAGCTCGCCCGCGCCATGGCGCTGGAGCCGCGGCTGATCCTGCTTGACGAGCCGATGGCCGGCATGAATTTCGAGGAAAAGGAGGACATGGCCCGCTACATCGTCGATCTCAACGAAGAGTACGGCATGACGGTCATGATGATCGAACACGACATGGGTGTGGTGATGGATATCTCGCATCGGGTGATGGTGCTGGATTTCGGCCGCAAGATCGCCGAGGGCGATCCGGCCGCGGTGCTGGCCGATCCCCATGTGAAGCGCGCCTATCTGGGCGAGGAGGACGAGGTTCTGGTCGATCCTGACGACACGCCGGCAACCGCGGAGAGCGCGGCATGATGGACTATGCCGGCCGGGTCGCGCAGGCTGACACCTATCCGAAGCTGCTGCGCCTTAACGCGCGCGAACATGGCTTTGAGACCGCGTTGCGTGAAAAGGATTTCGGGCTCTGGCGCGTATTCACCTGGAACGATTATCAGACGCGGGTGCACGACTTCGCGCTCGGCCTGATCGAACTCGGCCTCGGCCGCGGCGACGTGATCGGCATCATCGGCGACAACCGGCCGGACTGGGTGTCGGCCGAGATCGCCACCCACGCCATCGGCGCGATGAGCCTCGGGCTCTATCGCGACGTGCTCGACGAGGAAGCCGCCTACCTCTTGAGCTATGGCGAAGCCAAACTGGTATTCGCCGAGGACGAAGAGCAGGTCGACAAGCTGCTGACGCTCGCCGATCGCGTGCCCAACCTCAAGCACATCGTCTATTCTGATCCGCGCGGAATGCGGAAATATGACGACCCGCGCCTGATGGAAGCCGACAAGCTCGCACGCTTGGGACGCGACCGCGCCGCGCGCGAGCCCGATCTCTACGACAGGCTGGTGGACGCCACCAAGGGCGACGACGTGGCGATCCTGTGCACCACCTCCGGCACCACCGCCAATCCAAAACTGGCGATGCTCGCCGCAGGTCGGGTGCTGCGGCATTGCGCGATTTATCTGGCATTCGATCCGAAGGGGCCGGATGACGAATACGTCTCGGTGCTGCCGCTGCCCTGGATCATGGAGCAGGTCTACGTGCTCGGCAAAGGCCTGCTGTGCCGGATGAAGGTCAACTTTGTCGAACAAGCCGACACCATGATGAATGATTTCCGCGAGGTCGCGCCGACCTTCGTGTTGTTCGCGCCGCGGGTCTGGGAATCCATCGCCGCCGATGTGCGCGCCGGCGTGATGGACTCCTCCCCGCTCAAGCAAAGGCTCTACGAGCTCGGCATGAAGACCGGATTGTCGGCGCTGGCCCGCGGCAAGCATTCGGTAATCGCTGACACGCTACTGTTTCGCGCCTTGCGCGACCGCCTTGGCTTTACGCGGCTGCGTTCGGCAGCGACCGGCGGTGCGGCGCTCGGTCCGGACACCTTCAAGTTCTTTCAGGCCATGGGGGTGCCGCTGCGCACGCTGTACGGCCAGACCGAATTGCTCGGCGCCTACACGCTGCATCCGTTCGGTCAGGTCGATCCCGATACCACCGGTGTGCCGATGGCCGACAATATCGAAATCCGCATCGACAATCCAGATATCCACGGCGTCGGCGAGATCGTGGTGCGCCACCCCAACATGTTCCTCGGCTACTACAAGAACCCGGAGGCCTCCGCCGCCGATATGAAGGATGGCTGGATGCAGTCGGGCGATGCCGGCTATTTCAATGACAACAAGCAGCTTGTGGTGATCGACCGCATCAAGGATCTTGCCGAAACCGCGCGCGGTGAACGCTTCTCGCCGCAATATATCGAGAACAAGCTGAAATTCTCACCCTACATCGCCGAGACCGTGGTGCTGGGCGCCGGCCGCGACGCGCTGGCGGCGATGATCTGCATCCGGTTCTCGATCATCTCGAAATGGGCGGAAAAGAAACGGATCTCGTTCACCACCTATACCGACCTCGCCTCGCGGCCGGAAGTGTACGCGCTGCTGCGCAAGGAGGTCGAAAGCGTCAATGCCACGCTGCCGCCGGCGCAGCGTATTTCCAGATTCCTGCTGCTTTACAAGGAACTCGACGCCGACGACGGCGAACTGACCCGTACGCGAAAAGTCCGCCGCAGCGTCATCAACGAGAAATACGCCAGTATCATCGACGCGATCTATAGCGGCGAGCGCAATATTCCCATCGATACCGTGATCCGGTTCCAGGACGGCACGACGCAACGGATCCGCACGACGCTGGCGGTGGTCGATCTCGCGCGCGAAACGCCGCTCGCGGAGGCCGCGGAATAAGTCAGGATAACACCCAACTATCGTTATGCCCGGGCATAGTCGTCCAAAGGACGGCGTCGCTTCCGCTCGCCTATCCCCGGGCATCCACGTCTTACTTGGTCGCAACAAAGGCGTGGATGGCCGGGACAAGCCCGGCCATGACGAACGATGGTTTAGGCGATCTGCCATGAACCTCCAGTTCCTGTTCCAGCTTCTGGTCAACGGCCTGGTGGTCGGCACGCTTTACGGCGTGGTCGCGATGTCGTTTGTGCTGATCTACAAGGCAACCCAGGTGGTGAACTTCGCGCAAGGCGAATTGCTGCTGATCGGCGCCTGGGTGTGCTGGGCGCTGCTCACCAAATATCAGGTGCCGTTCTGGATCGGCATGCCGCTGACGCTGGTGTTCATGTTCGTGTTCGGCATCGCGATCCAGATCGTGATCCTGCGCCCGATGATCGGCGAGCCGATCATTTCTGTGATCATGGTCACCATCGGGCTGTCGGAGGTGTTTCAGGCCTCGCTGAAATGGATTTTCGGCGTCAATCCGCAGCCGTTCCCCCGCGTCTTTACCAGCCAATCCCTGAACTTCCTCGGCCTGCAAATCCAGACCGTCTATGTGATGAGCCTCGTCGTCTCGCTGGCGATGATGGTTGGAATGGCCTGGTTCTTCCGGGCCTCGAAATACGGGCTTGCCATGCGCGCCACCGCCTTCAACCAGCAGGTGGCACAGTCGCTCGGCATTTCCGTCAAGAACGTGTTCGCGATGGCGTGGGCGATCTCGGCGACGGTCTCGGCGGTGGCGGGCGTGGTGGTAGCGGTCGTCAACGGCGTGTCGTCGGGTCTGTCGGATTACGGCATCAAGGTTTTCCCGGCAGCGATCCTCGGCGGGCTTGACTCGATCGGCGGCGCGGTGCTCGGCGGCATCATCATCGGCCTGTTGGAAAACATCGCCCAATACGTCGACAGCGAATATCTGCATTGGGGCAATCTGTATGAAATCGCGCCCTTCTACGTGCTGATCATCATCCTGATGATCAAGCCCTATGGCCTGTTCGGCACCAAAGACATCGAGCGGATATGAGCATGATCGCCGAAAAGCGGCGGGAGCAATAGAGCCCCATGGCAAGTCCTTCCTTGATCCCGGCCGGCGATTACCGCACGTCCTATGCGGCCGACACCACGATCTTTCCGACCACGACCAGCCGCAACGTGGCGATTGCCGGCATCGTGCTGGTTTGCTTTGCGCCGCTGGTGCTCAACGGATATTCGCTGAGCATCCTGATCCAGATCGGCATTTTTTCCATCGCAGCACTCGGCCTGAATGTTCTCGTCGGCTTTACCGGGCAGATCTCGATCGGCCACGCCGCGTTCTTCCTGTTCGGCGCATTCACCTCCGCCTATATCTCGAACACCTGGCCGATCCCGGTATTCTTCGCGATCCCGCTGGCGGGCGTCGTCACGGCCCTGGTCGGGCTGATCTTCGGTGTGCCGGCGGCGCGGCTCAAAGGCCTCTATCTCGTCATCGCCACTTTGGCCGCGCAATACATCCTGCTCGACTTCTTCTCGCGCGCCGACTGGTTCTCAGGCGGCTCGGTGCCGGCCAGCGCCAGGCCATTCTCGATCTTCGGCTATACACTCCGTGGCGACCGGCAGTATTTCTACGTCGTGCTGGCCTACGTGCTGGCGAGCTACCTCCTCGTGACCAACCTCATGCGAACGCGCGATGGCCGCGCGCTGGTGGCGATCCGCGACCATTACCTCTCAGCTGAAATCATGGGCATCAACCTGACGAAGTACCGCACGCTGTCGTTCGGGCTGGCGGCGTTCTTTGCCGGGATCGCCGGCGCGCTCTATGCGCATTATCAACTGGTCGTCTCCAACGAAGGCTTCGGCATCGAACGCTCCATCCTGTTTCTGGCCATGGTCATCATCGGCGGCACCGGTTCGATCATGGGCACGCTGATGGGCACCGCCTTTGTGGTGGTGCTGCCGGAATCGATGGAGTGGATCAGTGCCAGCCTGAAAGGCAGCGCCATCGACAAGGCGTTGTCGCTCAACAACAACATCACCTTCCTGCGTGAGATCTCGATCGGGCTGATCATCATCGGCTTTCTGATGTTCGAGCCGGATGGGCTCGCGCATCGCTGGCGGCAGATCAAGACGTACTGGAAACTCTACCCGTTTTCACATTGAGGTTGCGACGGGACAAGCTACAATCGATTTCAACAGACAAAAACGGAGGAAATCCCATGACGACCAAATCCCTATTGAGCTCGGTTTCGCTCGCATTGCTGCTCGGCGGCTTAGCGTCAACGGCGCAGGCCCAGATCGCCATCGGCCAGCTCGCCGATTATTCCGGCGGAACGTCGGACGTCGGAACGCCCTATGGGCAAGGCGTCGCGGATGCATTTGCGTGGGTCAACAAGAACGGCGGGATCGGCGGCAAGCCGGTTAGCGTCGATACCGTCGACTATGGCTACCAGGTGCCCAAGGCGGTCGCATTGTATAAAAAGTGGTCGAGCCCCGACACCAAGGTGGCCGCGATCATGGGCTGGGGCACGGCTGATACCGAAGCGCTCACAGGTTTCGTGACCCAGGACAAGATACCGGACATTTCGGGCTCCTATGCCGCCGCGCTGTCGGATCCGACCGGCGCCAGCGGCAAGGCCAAGGCCGCTCCTTACAATTTCTTCTACGGGCCGACCTATTCGGATGCGCTGCGCGCCGAACTGACCTGGGCGGCCGAGGACTGGAAGGCCAAGGGCAAACCGGGCAAGCCGAAATTCGTGCATATGGGCGCCAACCATCCGTTTCCCAACGCACCCAAAGCCGCCGGCGAAGCGCTTGCTACCGAATTGGGGTTCGAGGTGCTGCCATCGCTGGTGTTCGCTCTCACGCCCGGTGACTACAGCGCGCAATGCCTGAGCCTGAAGAGCGCCGGCGCCAACTATGCCTATCTCGGCAATACGGCGGCCTCTGACATTTCAGTGCTGAAGGCCTGCAAGGCCGCCGGCGTCGACGTCCAATTCATGGGCAACGTCTGGGGCATGGATGAAAACGCCGCCAAGGCCGCGGGCGATGCCGCCGATGGCGTGATCTTCCCGTTGCGCACGGCGGTGGGCTGGGGCGGCAACGCACCCGGCATGAAGACCGTGATGGAAATTTCGAAAATGTCCGATCCGACCGGCAACGTCTATCGCCCGGTGCACTACGTCGCCGGCGTCTGCACCGCGCTCTACATGAAGGAAGCCATCGACTGGGCCGTCAAGAACGGCGGCCCGACCGGCGACAACGTCGCAAAGGGTTTCTACCAGAAGGCTGATTGGGTGCCGGCCGGTATGGAAGGCGTCTGCAATCCTTCCACCTGGACCGACAAGGACCATCGCGGCACGCTCAAGGTCGATCTCTATCGCTCCAAGATATCCGGCGCGACCGACGGCGACCTGAACGACCTCATCAAAAAGGGCACCATCAAGCTTGAGAAGGTCAAGACCGTCGAGCTGCCGCGCAAGCCGGAATGGTTTGGGTGGTAAGATAGTCTCTAGGACGTCGTCATGGCCGGGCATAGCCGGCCGAAGGACGGCGTCGCTCCCGCTCGCCTATGCCCGGCCATCCACGTCTGACCTGCGTTGCGCGACAAAACACGTGGATACCCGGCAGCGCAGACAAGTCTACGTAGTCTGCGTAAAACAGACTACTATGCCCGGGCATGACGAAGTTGACCGGCGGATGACAACTCACCCATGACCGAAACCACCGCAATCGGCAGCCCAACCATCGCATCGGCGCCCGCAACGGCTCCGCTTCTCAGCGTGCGCAACATCGAGGTAGTCTATGACGACGTCATCCTGGTGCTGCGCGGCCTGAGCCTTGAAGTGCCGCAAGGCGCGATCGTGGCACTGCTCGGCGCCAATGGCGCCGGCAAGTCGACGACGCTGAAGGCGATCTCCGGATTGCTCAAGACCGAAGACGGCGAAGTTACCCGCGGTGAAATCGTCTTCAACGGCGAACGGATCAACGGCATCGACCCCGACAAAATCGTTCGCCGCGGCATCTTTCAGGTGATGGAGGGCCGGCGCATCGTCGCCGACATGACGTCGCTCGAAAACCTGCGGCTCGGTGCCTTCACCCGCAGCGACAACGAGGTCAACGCCGACATCGACATGGTCTACAACTATTTTCCGCGCCTGAGGGAACGCACTGGCCTTGCCGGCTATCTCTCCGGCGGCGAACAGCAGATGCTGGCGATCGGCCGCGCGCTGATGGCGCGCCCGAAGATGATCCTGATGGACGAGCCGTCGATGGGGTTGTCGCCGCTGCTGGTCAAGGAAGTGTTCGCGATCATCCGGGAAATCAACCGGGATCTCGGGGTCACCATCCTGCTGGTGGAACAGAACGCCCGCGCCGCATTGTCGGTCGCGAGCCACGGCTACATCATGGAGCAGGGCAAGGTGGTGCTCGACGGCTCAGCCTCCGAGTTGCGCGACAATGAGGACGTCAAGGAATTCTATCTCGGCGGCGCCGGCGATCAGCGCAAGAGCTTCAAGAATCTGAAGAGCTTCAAACGAAGGAAGCGGTGGCTCTGAGCGCGGAATTTCGGATCGCGCAAGCCACTTTCTCGACAAAACTATCGGGGAGAAGCACAGTCAGACGAAGCGTTGAGGGATATTTCGATGCCGCTGACGCGAGGCAAAGTCCTGGGATACGACCTCGAACGATTGGCGTTTAGGTTTTCGATGCTTAACGACGGTGAAACGGTCGAATGTCAGATCAGTGACGCCGCGATGGATGAGCTTGCCGGCGTGAGGGGCACCTTGAGTACCGCCAGGCAAGCGCAGTTCATGGCCCATCGAGACGCTATCGAGCAAATCGCATCCGACCTGTTCGACGCCCCTCCCTCGATCAAAAGCGCTGCTGTCAGGATATTCACCAAGCACATTTCGAATAAGTAGTAAGAGCCGGCTCAGCGCAGCATTTGCTCTGCTTCCGCGCAGGCGCAAAGCGCGTGACAAACGCCGACGCGGTTGCGGTTAGGTTGAGCTCAGTGACTTGCCTTCGCGGTCGAACTGGTCATACCAGCCGCCCGCGATGGGATGGCAGAACCCAGCAAGACCAAGCGATTTCGGCGCGCCTTCCCTTGCCGTGGGTGCCCCCTAACCTTCCAACCTTCAGGTCGTTCGCGCATATCTAACCGGCGCCCCGCAGCCATCTGAGGATTTTGCGCCTCGCATACCGAGCACCTTTGAAATATCGCATAAATTTGGCTTCGTTCTGCCATTATAAGAATAATAATTTCAATAAAGGTATTATATTACCATCCAGCTTCGTAGCGCTTGCCAGAACGGCACTACTCCCAAACCAGAGCGATTTGCGAAGCCGGATTGGGACACAAGCGTGATCAAGCAGGCGATATCATCTCAGCTTTTCCGCCATTGCCCGAAATGCACGTTTGCGCCGCGTGCTTGGCGAGTTCTGCGTCAAGTTCGGAATGATCAGTGAGTTTTGTTTCCGGATTGCCAAGGACGGCTTTAAACCGCGATACCCTCAGTCTTCCAATCCGGGAGTCTGGAGTTCTAATCTCTCCGAGCGCGCCAATAAACCCGGGCACTTCTTGAATTATCGCTTCCCAGTTTAAGCGGTCTGGGAAGCACGTGGGAAGCACGGAGCAAAGGACACACGACAAAATTGTCGACCAGGTCATCACGCTGCTCAGGTCGCAAGATAGGCACGGCGGCCACTTTCATCAGGAGCCCTACGGCGATTTCTTCCGCCTTTTCGTTCTTGCAAATGAGCGTGGCCGGGGGCTGAAAGCCGATCGGCTGCACAGCCTTGTCGCTCAACGCGCCCGGGAACTGCTTGAGGGAAAGAACTGGCACTTGCTTTACGCAGCATGGCCGGAGTGGGACTATGCTTGGTCTCGTGCGGGCCGCGGCACTCCGCTGGACGACGATTTGCCCGGCGGCTGAACATCGCCCAATGCCGAAAGACCCGTTCATCCGCGAAAACGCGACAAGCGCCGAGGGGTTGGGTATGTCGGACGAGCACGGACCTTCTGGATCAGACGCTGAAGCTCGGCAGGAAAGGTCGCCAGCCTTCTTGGCGCTGTCGGCATTGGCATTTGTTTTCTTGGTCATTTTGGGCGTTTACGTAACTATTCCCGCGAAGGTGCATAAAGCGCCTCCGCCAGACCCGACTGCTCAGTCAATCCAGGATCTGCAAACATCGCTGCAGCAAGCGGTTGATCAAATGAAGGCTCTGCAGCAAACGGTCACATCCAATCAGTCGGAAACGAAGCAATTGTCCGATCAGATCAGCGCGCTGTCCGGCAAACTTGAAGCCCTGCAACATACTTTCGCGAGCGCTCAGCAGGCCGCCCCTATAGCTGTTCTGCCGACAGATCCGGCACGGCCGAAGCGCGGGGTCCGGTAGCGCGGCTCGGTGCACGCCCTCTACCGGACTCTAGGAAGCCCGCTGGTGAGTCCGAAGTGGCGCGGCTTGGCCGGCGGCCTCGATTTAAGCTAGGGCGGCAGCGCCTGTGCCGCGGAACTTGAATTGAGGAAGCTCGCGCTCCATCCCGAGTAAGGTCGCCTCAGCTGGCCGCTTCTTTCATTTGCTCCCCGCCCATGACGGAGTTGGCGCGCTACTTGCTTATGTAGTGCTGGCGGACTGGGTACTTCCCAATTTGAACCTCCGGTTCGTCGCCGTGACCTATATTTGGATTAATCTGTCTCCGTTTGACACCACGTCGTTTTCAGC
This sequence comes from uncultured Pseudomonadota bacterium, assembly GCA_963727225.1. GTDB lineage: Bacteria > Pseudomonadota > Alphaproteobacteria > Rhizobiales > Xanthobacteraceae > Bradyrhizobium. The sequence goes on from CAVSFN010000022.1 coordinate 533,065, forward strand.
CTGTTGCTTCCATTTAGCCGTTGAGGGTTTCAATGAGTTCTCTCCAGCAGCGCACCACATCTTTCATCGACATGCGATTTGCGGCCATCGCCGCCATAGCAGCCAATCTAAAAGCTCAGTTATCTGAATTGGAAAGGCTACGCGAGCAGATCAAAAAAGCCCAGCTGTCGGTGTAGGCATATGTCTGCCGAAATTCAGTTCGACAGCGAAATCCAATGGGATGGAAACAATCTATTGGTTTGGGCTGTCAATAACGGCGCTCGAATACTGTGCAGGATTCCACGCGCCACAATTCACGAAGTTCCGCTTTTTGGCGATGCTCTCACGCGTGAAATCGCACGCGATCGGCTTGAGATTTTTGATCGTTTGCGACCAGCCCTAGCCGCCAAAATCGTCCGGGAATCAAGCGGCCCGGTGGAGCTGCAGCCGACGGATCTAACGGCCTGAAGCAAACCGACGCGGACCTGAGCCCCGCAACAAGACCCACTCATGAAGCGCGCGGTCCCACCCTCCGCTTCTCCATTTGAAAGCCCCGCTTCCCCCAAGTGGGGCTTTCGCCTTTGTGGATGGTGAGCAATCGCCTCAGCGCCAGCATCTGGCGGAGATCCCCCGCACGACCGCGATGGTGTGATCAGATTCCCACACCGGCGGAAAATCAGCCCTACCCTTATTCGGAACACAGTTGTGCCCATCGCCATTCGCACGGCTCTGGGAAGCTGTTTGGCGATTGAGGCGTCAAATCACCGCCGACCCGGAGTTGTCATGAGCATCATCCCCCTGGACGTTCAAAGACGGTGCGATCGGCGGTGGGCCGCTCGATTTTCCCGGCCGGCAAATCGGTCGCACCTCGAAACCGACGGCCAGAGAGGGAAAGCCAGCAGATCGCCGAGCCCGACAAGAGCAAAAGAAAGAAACCCGTTGAAGCGGCGGGCTCGCGAGCACGGACCTGAACCCCATCCATCATCCCTCGAACGGCAGTGCCGTCTGGTCCTCTGACGATGACCTCGAGCATCTTTCCGCGTCTGAGCATTTCCGTCTCGAGTTCCGCGGTGTTCGGATGTGTCACGAACGCGGAATCAAGATATCCAGGCCCTGTCGTTTGAGCACATCATCGGCCGCTATGGCACCACGGATGCCCGTGAGACTGTCGTTCGTGAACGCCTAATAATTCATCGGGGCCCGTCTTGAAAAAGCCGCCGCTGGGTTGAGATCAGCGACGGCTTTCCAATACGCACACAGTGACCACCAGAAGGTCCCGAACAGCGTGCGCTCGATCGGTTAACCCGTGGTTACGCACGGGCGCAGACCCCTTCGAGCCTCATGGGCGCCAGATAGCCCCTTTCCGCGAGTCTCGGAAGGCCACGGGTGAGGCTGGGAGTTGCGGCCGGCAGAAGCGTCCTGGTCGTAACCTCCCAAAATATGAAATTCGAAATGTGATACGGTTCACACTGTCCGGCAATTAAGCAGCGCTAGGTTGCCGTGATGGTCGGCGAAAAATGGTGTTTCAATGACGATTGAATCGCATCGATCCCCAGAAAAACTCAAGTTCGCGGCCGATATCAGTTCGGCTCTCGCATGTCAGATCGCTGAATTGCTTGAATTGCGAGAAGCCGTCCGGAAGGCCGAACTGGCGACCGTGCGCAAGCAACAAAACTGCAAAAAACTCCCGGCCCGACCTGGCAGGCTATTCATGCAGACCCATTGGTTGATGGGGCGAAATCACCCGCCGGCGTGACCCGGGGCTACGGTGTTGCCGGATACACCATGCTCGGGATATGGATGTGAGCCGGAGCGACCTTGGCGTCGGCTATCTCGTGTGCCTTCCTGTGCTCCGCAAAGGCGGTCTGCATGGTCGCAAAAGCTTTCCGGTCCGCCTCGATCGCGTCGTAGATCGGGTCGACCGGCGCATCGCTGACCGGCGTGGCGCTGATCGGCATTGCGACCGCGGCGACACTGCCAACGTTGATGATGCTGGCGGGCCAACAGCGCTCGCGACCGGCTTGCGTATCTTCGGCGGCAAGCAAAAAAAGCTAATTTAGACAGCACCGCGGTGCTCGGGCTGAAGGTGAAAGCCAAATGACCAAACTGAAGAGATCCGCAGAGCAACAGGTCGCAGACGAGGCCGATCGAAGGGCCCTCGATCCAATGGCGTCAAGGCAGACGATTTCGGACAGCCAGGCCGAGCCAGAATTCCAGCAGAACCACAAACGCCTCAAAGCGGACCGGCTGGCGCGTGAGGCAAAGGCGAAGAAGTGAGCGCGGGTGACCCGCCGGACGAGCGTGTCATCTACCGCAACCGCTTTCAGGGCGCGTATTTTGATTTTCGAGGCAAAAGCATTTTCACCCGCTATGATCGTTGCGAGTTCGTGAAATGCACGCTATTGATCGACCACTCCACGGAGCAACTGGCGTTCACCGCTTGCGTTTTCAAAGACTGCAATATTTATAAGCTGCATCCGGACGAAGCACGCGGGTTGCATGTGACGGATAATTTCTTCGATCGCCCGCTGGATGAGTCGATTTCGAGATCAGGTTGGCCCAAGCTCTCGCCGCGCGGAAGGCGAAGGATGCAAACCGTAATGGCTGAGCGATCAATCGGCTTTCTCCGAGCCGGAGTACGGGCGATCAGTGGTCAGGGCACGATTTCTTCGATGTCCAAGCGATTGGTGAGTTTGATCAGACGCATTTTGATGTTCCGGGTTGTCGCTAGATCACGAGCAGCGGGCAGCATACTTGCCAGCCGTTCAAAATCGGCCGCGATCAACGGCGCATAGTCGCCGCTTTGTAATTTTGCCTGAGCGACGACTTCAAGGCCTTTCTCGTTGACATAGGTCACTAACCAAAGCTGAGTGATGCGCTGGTTATCGGGTGCCCCTGTGCTGTAATCGATCTGACGTTGTTGGATTGGCGAACTAAGGGTGGCCACCAAAGCCAGCGCCACAAGTTTCGGGATGATGCTCATTCACTCCTCGCGGCGGCTAATGCCCCATGTGGTGAAGCATCGACCGTTCCATGCGGATTAAGCCATCCAAGAGCGTGCCGTTATTATAATTTGCGTCCCAATAGTAAAGCACCGCGAGAACGACGAGCAAAGCAACTAAAATTCGCATCTCACTTTCCCTTCCTCATTTCACGGCCATGGTGGCTTTGTCACTTCCTCATTTGCCTTTTCGTTTTATCGTGAGACCAAGTTTCGCCGCCTTCTTGAGAATTGACTTTGGCGGCTGTTTAAGTTGATCGGCGATGGCTTCCAACGTTTGTGTTTTCGCCCGCTCGATCAACTCACGATCTGGCCACCGTCACCAAAAGAAACCCTTATAGAATGGGTATAATTTGGCCAAGCGTGGCTCGCTCTGAGCGAGCCAATAAACAATAGTTAGCGTAGAACTCGGCTAAATTGCTTCCCCGAAAACTCGCTTGGGGAAGCTCTCGGGAAACAAAATACTACAGGCGTCCAACTGAATGATGAAGAGATTGCTCGTCGGATGGGACCGCCCAAGCCGAGGGGACTGTCGCCGCTACCATCGCAGTTGTCGCGGACTGAGGTAACCCCCGCCCGGTGATCTCCATCAGGTGGGGTTTTGTTAAGCGTCGGCTCGGCACACTGCCCTCCGCCGAAGATGTGCCGAGCCTAGCCGATCTGGCGCGCTGGTCGAGCCCCCAACCGGCTGAACTAATCATGGCAACACAGTGGCCGATAGGATATAGCGCGGCTGCAACACTTTCGAACTATCGATCTCTTAGGCGGACCAGCCCCGCGGCTTTGCTCAGCAGCGTTAGGCTTATTCTCCGCAGCATATCCACAGCCTAACCCGCAGGGCCGATTTTCGGGATGCGTGATCCACATGGGCTTCTGCGCAACCGTTTACAGGCACAAAAAACCCGCCGGTCTGAGGCGGCGGGCTGGGAGCCGACCGAACCAGGCCTCAATATTACAGAACGCGCAGATCGGCGAGCTTAGCTGTTCTATCGACCGTTTGACGATTTCCATGGCTGTTCCCCAGCCCAGCGGGAACATGCTAGGCCACCAGGGGTTAAAACATGCCGGCAACCCGGAAACGCACAACGCCGCCCTAGCGGAATATGATCGCTAGGCGGCGGCTCTGTACCAGCGCCGTTTATGATTGGTTGAAGTCAGCCGCCCGCGCAGTAGGTGCAGCCGGCTTCCTGCGCGCGGTTCACCCCCCATGTTCCGGATGGAATGATGGTGATGCCCGGGACCACATTTGCGGCCCATTCCTTGGCGGCTTCGTCCGCGCTCACGCCGGCGTTGCCGGCGAGCATCTTGCTCTGCACCTGCAGCGCGATGTTGCAGCCGCCGATCACCGTGCCGTTCGCGAGCAGCCGGTCGACCGCCATATCGTCGACCAGAAGCACGCCAGGCTTCGGATGCAGGAACGGATTCTTGACCGCCGGCGCCTTGGTCTCCGGATCGAGGATCTTCAACAACTCCCCGATCTTGTATTTTTGCCACATCTCGCTGCCGAGCGCGATCGGGAACGCGCCGTGGCGCAGGACGACGACCGCCGTCGCGGCAACGGCTCGCGCTCGGCGGTCCGTGCGGCACCAGGAACGTGTATGCGAACGCAAGCGGGAATCCGGCGTTGGCATCGTAGGCGTCCACCACCTGGCGATGACGTCCCTTCAGCGCTCCTGGCCAATCCGGCCCGTCGGATGGCGTTGCCGCGGATTCTGCGCGCACCGGGGTCGTCGCAAACCCCGCGAGCGCGAGACCATCGCGCCGGCGAAACGGCCGAACAAACCTCGGCGGGGCATCTTGTCGGTCATGTCGTGCGTGAGATCGGTCATGTAGTCCTCCATTTTCTGCATCACTGCGCAAACCATCGGCTAGCGAGAAGGCGGTCAAGAGAATAGGGACATCGCCGCTGACAAGCGGCAGCGACCTACGGGCGGGTTGATCATCGCGCGAGCGGTGAAAGCGCGATGCTCGGTCATGACCGAGGGGATTTCAGGTGCCTCGTATGTCGGCAAAGCGAACAACAAGAGGTTCAACGCAGGAACAGTTTGAGGCCCGGCGGGTTGTCCCGGCGTTTCGCGCCTCCCATACGACATAAACCCCAACAGCCTCCAGCCGGTCCCTCCGGC
>CAVSFN010000023.1:0-655609 GCA_963727225.1 uncultured Pseudomonadota bacterium
ACCACGGACCTCGTTTCACCATCAGCCTGAAGCGCAGCACCCAAAAATCTTCAGCTATCCACAAGCTGGGCCGGCCGATTACACCATCTTCTGGGGTAAAAATCAGACGTCGTTGCGGAAGACGACTGTTGCGCGAAGCGGCCGTTCGTACGCAAACAGCATTTCGTGACTGCCAGGGCGTGAGTTAAGGGCCTATTAGTCTGGAATCAGGCTCGGGGAGGGGCGCTCACCAAAAATCCCTGTTACGTCCAACAAATTCCCTGTTTCTGAAATATTTTCCCTGTTAATTCGCTAGGGAATTGCTCGAGAAGTGGCTGCGGCACAGGGCTTCTTGCGTCGAAATCAGCCCTGGGAGACCCAAAATCGTAAAATTCCCTGTTAAATTCCCTGTTAGCAGGGAATTTGCGTGGAGACTGGTTCGAATCCCACTGCGTCGCCAGCCAGGCAGTCCCGAGATCGGAGGTGCCACCCCTCAACGAGCAGAAAAGCCCGCTGTTGGCGGGCTTTTGCAATTGGCGGCGGTCTCTGAACTCCCAAAAGGGAGAACTCGCGGGCCATTCCGGCAAAAGTCTCCGGCGACTACCGCGAATATTCCCGTTTTGCAGAGACTGTCGGCGGAGACCGGGTTCGATCGCGACTGCCGGCCGCACGCCGTAGTCAAATTCGCGGTCGTATCCAGATCGGAGGGGCGTACTTAATTGCGAAGTCATGCATGCGGTATGTCGCGGTCGCCGGTGTACTCACAGGCCTCGTGCCCTACACCCAACTCGGCGTGTCCGATCCAATCGCCAAGGGCGTCGATGTCATCGGGCTGACTTGGTTCTCGGTGCTGATCAAAATTGGAGTGCTATGCGGCCTCACCACAGGGATCTTGGTGCTGCTCTACGGCCAGAGCCGCATCTTCTTCCAGATCGCTAAGGACGGCTGCTGCCCAAAATGTTCTCCGATGTGCATCCCTCGCTCGGGACGCCCCATAAAAGCCAGCTTCTGATCGGGATCATCGTGGCCGTCGTCGCGGCGTTAACTCCCATCGACATCCTCGGTGAAATGGTCAGCATCGGCACGCTGTTCGCCTTCGTGCTGGTTTGCGGCGCGGTGATTTATCTGCGCAGGAGCGACGCGGAGGTCGCCCGCCCGTTCCGCACACCCGGCGTGCCGTTTGTACCGATCTTCGGCATCGCCTTCTCGCTCCTGCTGATGGTATTCCTGCCTTGGGAGACTTGGCTGCGTCTCATCGTATGGCTGGTGATTGGCCTCGCCCTCTACTTCGCTTATGGCCGCCGCCACTCGGTCCTGCTCAACGGTTCGGCGCCTCCCTAGAGTTTAGCTGAGAGTGAGCTCGTTCGTTGTTATGCCAACAATCAATTGTCTCACTTGTAATGACCCTAGTTCCAATGACAACTCGCAATAAAACTACAAAAATGTCGCGAGTTGAATGGCGGGATTGCTGAATAACCGGCGCCAGTCGAAGTAACGGCCCATCACCAACTGACTACCCGTCGCGAGTTAGCTGCTGAGCTTTGATATGAGCGGAGGCTTTGCGCACCAACGCTCAGGTCCTTTTCCAGCTGAGGCTGGCGAGGAGAATGGACGTTTGCGCCCAACTATTGTTTCGGCACGATCAAAATGCAACGAAGTTCATCGATTTGAGCGGCGAGACTTATCGCTTGCGCCTTCAACACGTCCATCGCGTGACTTTGGTGTCCTAGCTTCGTAAGCTCAGCGATACGCTCATTGAACGCGGCAAGTTCGTCAAACAGGCCGATAAGCTCTTTCTGAATCGGCCTTCGCCAGTCCAATCCTTGAGGGTCTGAGGGTAACGCTTCCTTTTTTCTCGTGCCCATGCACGAAATAAAGCAAGTTCCGTACCAATGTCGTACGTAGCCGCCGAAACTGGCCCGATCATCCTGCCGAATTGGAGGCTTTGGCCGCGCCTATAAATCAGGCTGCCAAGCCGGAGGGCGGTACAACAATTTCTATCAGCAGGCCGAAAAAGCCGCTGTTGGGGGCGGATGAGGAGAACTTCCTACACTCGATAACCTTTAGCTTATCGCGCAAATAATCTTTGCAGCCGGGCCCGTACTTATCGCGGGTTCACCACGAAGAGGCAAAAAGGTCGGGCGGTCTCTGTTGCTGCTGGAACGATGCAAAATTCTGCCGGGAAATTCGCTTTGCGATTTTTACAGGCTTCTCTCTCACAACTTGAATGTGAGTTGGTTGCTTAGGTGCCGTCGGCGCAGACATTTGAGCCATCGAATTCAACGGTGAAGAACGCGCTGCTTCTTGAGCAACAGGAACAACCGCAAGGGTTGTCGGGAGGTTCGTATCGTAGACAATGCGTTCGGGCAATTTTCTAGCCGAATCAATCAGAATTTTTGGTTTCGACTGATGAGGCTGGCTGCCGCCATCAACCATGGTCGCCGGAAGAAACACATTCGCGATGAACAACATCGAGAGCAGAAAACCGCCAATGACGGCAAAGTACCCAAAGAGAGGCACATGCACGGATTGAGTTGAAAGTCTGTGTTTCACACCGGTTAGCTTTTCAGGCGAATTCTATCCCGCCAAATAGTTAATCGGCCTTGGGCGGGATTCAAGGGCCATCTGACATCAAGCATAGTTTGCCTCATGCCCTCGGCGAATTGTGTCGTGTCAGTGCGGCCCGATCATAATCGTTGAACGGCGGATATTTGACTGAGGTTACGGTCGCCAAAATTACCGCGATGCCGAACGCAATGAAAAGCAGGGCAAAAATAGAACGAGCGGTCATGGCAAAACTCTCCACACTCGAATTGTTGCCCCGCAAAAAACTATATCGACCTCGGTCCAGGTTCAAGAGGCCACATGCCCTCAACTCTCGGCATCCCGAATGAGACCGACAAAATGTCGATTTTTGTGTTATATTGTTGAACGCGGGGTTTCGAAGGTGGGACCCTTTTTGGCGCAAGCAGTCAATCATGCAATTGGCAGCCGTTCCCGCCTTAGGGGAGTGTCTTCGCTTGGCCTTTTGATCGGCCTAATTCTGATTTCGTTTCCTGCAGCGCAGAAGTTTATCCGGTTAGTGGTGTGTGGACGGCAATCGATACCGATTTTCCCGCCGCCGCAAATGAAACCTGCATTGCTGTTAAGACGTTTGGCGTTGACGCCGTATCCAAAAAATCTATCTCGGAGATGATTATCTTTGCAAAGGATAAGCGGTACGATGTCAAAGGTGATGTCCAAACCGAGACAGCAATCAGGTCAATCAAAGTGGCCGCAGGTGGTTTTTGCTGAGTCGTTCGGTAAGCGCGGTAAGTGGCTTAGTTTCAATAGAAAAACCACATATTTTCTGACCGTAATCAATCCGCAGACGATAGAGATTTGGGACGGAATGGTTCGCCATCGGTATGCTAAGTGTGGGCCTGAAAGACCGCCGATCTGAGGATGGGCTAACGGATTTGCCCGCGATCCCGGCGCTGAGAGTCATGGAACGTACATTTGCCGTTCACTAGCCATCTTCTGCGCCCTCGCTATTTGCTTCGCAGTCATGAGATGCGCAACAGACGCCCTGTTTTGGATCGCCTCCGCGTCGCCTTGCGCGGCGGCCAAGTTGTACCACATGTGTGCCCGGACTAAATCTCTCGGTACACCTTGTCCGTTAAAGTACATCGTGCCGAGATTGTTTTTAGCTCCAGCGTCTCCGCGCTGGGCCGCAAATAGAAACCAGCCGATGGCCGTCCTGTAGTCGCGTCGTCCACCTTCGCCCCAGGCATTCATCACGCCAAGGTTCACTGCCGCCTTTGTCGCTCCCCGCTCTGCTGCAATGAGATACCACTGTCTAGCTCGTTCGAAGTTTTGAGGAATGCCACGACCATCCTGATAAAGGCGGCCCAGATTGTAAGCGGCTTCCGGGAAACCCTGAGCCGATGAGATGCAATACCACCGGATTGCCTCGCGGGAGTTTTTATCGACTCCATTGCCCTCATCATACAGCACACCCAGCTTGAACTGCGCGATACGATCACCTTGATTCGCCAGTTCACTGTAGCCATTGCGGGCAAGGTCGAAGTCGCCCCTGTTGAAAGCTGAAATCAGCCTCTTCTAGTGGCCCGGCCATCGCCACTTCTGAAATCATCCAAAGCAAGATTGTTATTGAGACGCGCATCCAGGACGGCCCCCAAGATTGGGACAATAGATGACCAACTATTTGCGGATCGAAAAAGCCAAAAGAACGACCGGATGAAGCACGATTTCCGCGCACTTGCGAAACGATTGTCGGCATCACAAAAAGATGCGCAGCCTTGTCACATCGTGGACTCACTATTCCAATAGACGATCCGTATCAACCGGAGAGTCCTGAATGCGGAAGTCGTCACCATCGCCGAAACTATCGCCAACAGAATTCGAACCGGAACTGGTTTCTACTTTAAGATCGGTTCTCGAAGCGGCTGTAGATCAGATGGACAAGGCCCATCGTACTCCAGCCACAAAGGCGAAAATGGCTGAACGCCTCCTTCGGGCCGCATCAGATGGCGTGACGGACCCAGTGACGCTAACTGCTGTCGCCATTGCGGATGGGATGCAGCCAGCCGATTAGTGCCGTATCCCCCTGAGGATAACCACACGTATCCTCATTGGCAGGATGGTGTTTGAAAAAACAGGCTCTGGATGCTGCTTGAGACGCTCCGACGCAGCTTACATATTCAAAAAGTACCTCGCCGACGTCACCGGTAACGCCATCATGATCGGCAGGATCCGCCACTGGCGAAAATTATTGGCTTCGGTTTCCATATCTGGAATTGGGAACTTAGCAAGTGTGAACCTTAGCCGGTCGGCCTCTGTCTTGGTTCAGAACGATGACGGATAAAAGGCTTGGCACAGCGATTAACGCCACTAGCCGACGCCGCCCATGGTGGACACGGCGGACCGGCTCGGTGATGGCCCATCACCACGTCCAGATCGCTGAAGGCGGAAAATCGTTATTTGCGCATCCAATATCTGACGAAAACATAGACCTTATATCAGATTAGACTTCGCTTCATCTTCCTCAAAGTTGAGGTGGCGTAGGCTTCTCTCTTATCAGCCGCTGCTGTTGGGCTTTGAAATTCGAAACGCGCTGCGTAATTTCTTCCCGCCGCGGTCCACCCCAGTTCATGGGCACTAATCTTGGCCGCTCGGCCAAATCGTTGGACGGTGCTTCTCGGCGAACGGTTCTTGCGAAAGCTATTCCCTCATCAACAAGTGCATCACGATCAGTCTTGCAATGAGTCACGGCTGTTCTCCCCGTCGCTAAGTCTAGGGGGAAATCGTGAAGGTGTCATGTCTGGCTGTGGATAGATGGGTGAACGGTCGCAACCACAAAGGCATTTTAGGCTAGCGCCGAGCGTGGCCTCGACGTCAGGTTCGGTTTTGGGTTTTAGAATCGATTTTCATTGGCTTCCAGGCTCGGGCGAATTCTGCGGAGTTTCGCGGGCTTTTGCCTCAATCGTCGGAGCGTCTCGTTCTCGATGTAATCTCTGTTGCGTTTCCTTAAAGTCGTTTACTCGGCTCCTGAGGGTATTGAGTTCCGCGGTCATGCGGCTGATGTCGTCGGTGATTTTCAGACGCTCAGCTTCCCATGTTGTTCCGGTCGCCTTAGGTGCCTCGTGGGAGACGTGCTCGATGAGCCACAATATGTCCTCGACCAAAGGGTCTTGTTCTTTTCGAGCTATTTTCTCGGCTTCGATTTCATTACTGAGCATTGGGTTCTGGCGCGCTCGTGCCGTGCTAGAAGGCACTGAGTCATGATCAATCGCCGCTTTAACGAGCGCCAACGTTTGATCAAGCAAAAGGTCACGCTCCGACTTCCCCGTTTTCATCGCATATTCCTTGGAGCCAGAAGTCTCGGGACAGATAATAGTGGAGAAATTGCAGACTCGCGATCGTCTTTCTGGCTTGCGGATCGGTTGAAGGCCGCCAGTTGCAGCCTCGTAGTTCCAGGAAAAGCGCGGTGATCAAATCACTTTACGTCCGAAATTTTTTTATGTTAAACTCGTCTAGTCTCGGAACCAGCACATGTATTGTGACCGTCGTAAGCTTGGGCGGACTGTTGTGCATCAACGGGCCAAGTTGCTTTTGCCCAACTTCGATAGTCCACAAGATTGTGTCGTCCGCAACCTAACCTCGATGGGTGCCTGCGTAGAGTTCGATGCAAATCGCATCGGCAGAATTCACAAGAAATTTGAGTTGAGTTTCGATAATTTCGTTACAGGTTGGTCGTGCCATGTCATCTGGCAATTCCGCGGATTAGTGGGTGTGTCGTGGACATGCGCTTTTCTCGAAGAGAAACGCCTCACAGGCTGATCACGCCAAAACCTTCAGTTTGGTCAGAAGCTTAATCATCGTGATCTCTTGGTGGCCAACCGGATATTCTGGTATCCTCGCAATTACTGCAAAGCCAAGCTTGATGTAAAACTGCGGGGCTTGAAAATCATGCGTTCGAACTACGGTCTGGTCGCATCCTCGGTTGATTACCTCAGCCTCGACTGCTTGCATCAGTCGGGTCCCGTATCCCTGATTTCGCAATTCCGCCGGGACGAATAGATGGCCGATAAAACAGGTTTTGCCCCATGTCCAACCCGATATGCCGCCAACGACTGCCTTTTCCGCGTCCCGCAAAAACGACGCAAATGGCCTGCCATCCGAGATGCCCGTTGCTTGCACGTTGAATTCATAAATCGTCTCTTCAAGGCGACGCAGGTCATCCGGGTCGGGGTTTTCGCCAATTAGAGGGGTAGTACCCATCTGATGCGTCCGTTGGAGAGGACGTGTTCGGGAAGGCCCGTCTTATGGTTTCCCGAATCTAAACGGCCATCGTCGTACAGTACGACTAGCCTTAGCAAAATTGAAGAAAATTCCGCGTAATCTGCCAGGTCGGAGAACTTACGTGATTGAACGTCGCCGACTCCAAAGGACGAAGGTTGCGCAGCCAGCCAAAGTTTTGGCGGAGGATGCGGATGTTGGGCATGACTGCACCGTTGAAAACCTGAATACGTTGGGTGCGTGTATCAGTTTGGATGTGGCCACCGTCGCCGAACTGCCTCGCAAATTCGATCTGACTTTCGACAATTGCCACACCTATTGGCATTGTGACGTGATTTGGCGGGACGGCTACCTTGGCCGCGTTGGGGTTAGCTGGGAAACGCGCTGATCAATACGCCCCGGTTACAGGATAGCAATCGCTCATCCGCCACTCGCCTCAACGCAGAAGAAACGCAGCAAAATGGTGCTTAGTCACGTGGACTACAGCTACCCGATGAACCATTGCCCTTTATGGATATCGAATTTTATTAGACCTTCGTCGCGCATTCTTAATAGCAGCGATTGGCAAGATTCCTCGTTCGAGATATTGGCACGTCTCATGATCTCGAAAACTTTGAGTGGCTTCTCACGGAGCGCACTCAGAATATTTTCTCGCTCACTCATAATCCGTTTGCTCCGTTTCTGCATGCTGGTTTGGCACCGTCCTGTGGGTAAAACAGCGTGTTGACGGAATACTAGCTGTTTACCAAACCTCTGAACGTCCCAAAAACCACTTTTGCTAAGTGGCTTGAAACGAGTCCTTGGTAGCCTCGTTCGAACAAACAAAAGAGGCAGCTATGTCCGCTATCATTCGGGTCTTCATCGTCTTGGTGTGCGCCTATGCCGGTTCGGTGGTCGCTGGCGCTCAATTTTCAGATATTCCCGACCCTTATCAAACAGCACAGAGATAGCGAAGAAACCGACTTTCCGCATCGAAAGATGGTGGCTGAGAATATGCGGTGGTCCGACATCTCGCCAGCGGGTCCCGCTTTGCCCTCCGCAAAGCGGTCGACGGGTCGTTTTTCGCTAGCATGCATCAAAACCGGCAAATTGGGTGAATTCCGGCTATCTACAGATTTTGGCGTATGCCGAGTGGCTGGAACACAGCTCAAACAATTTTATGGTGATGCTGTGACAGATGATTTCCACACTAACAACGATGCCGCCATTTCAGAGTTGGAAGACACGGTTCGCAAATTGGAAACCCGTCATGAGATGTTGATTGCGAAGCTGTCGAATCCAACCGAGCAAATGATGCTCGCCGGGGCGTTGGCTCATAATGCAGGTCTGCGACCGCTGAGAACGGCAGTCACGGCTAGCGAGGCCAAAAAGATCTTTATGGCGATGATCGCCGTATTGAAAGAATCTATAGTCTAGCTGTCTCTGGACTCCCTAGGCGGCAACGCGGGGATGGCCAATTAGTCCCCGATTTCTCCGGCAATTACCGGTCCGAACAGTACGCCGTGCTCACCGTTGAACCGGGACATCTGCATCTGCTCTAGCGGATAATAGTCAGTTGGGCTTGTGTTGATCCTGATGCCTGGTAGCAACAAACCTGGTTCGAAATTTTTGAGGTTTGGCCGCCTGTCTCATGACGTTCTCGCGGGCAGCTTACTTTCCTGAACTCGAAACTCGAAGTCCGTGTGTATTGGTTGGCGGAAGAGGAACCGGCAAAACGACCGTATTGCGGTCGTGGAGACAGCAGGCGCGGCAGCCATTGCAGGGGACGTTGCCGAGTGCGGTCATCGGGAGGTCCTCAATGAGGTTTCCATACCGCATGATCCTGCCGCCGCGAGCATTCGTCAATTGTTCCGAACTTAACGGGGCGTCATCGGTTTTGCCCAAATCGACGCGAGGCAGCGAAAACGCTCCACCGACACGACCTTAAATCTTCCAAGCGAGGCTCAATTTGGTTTCAGCATACCTTGCACATCTATCTTGTTCATGATATGTTCTAAGAGCGATCGTTAAATACATCCTCCCAAGTGGGCCGTCATGGCAGATCAGATCGTCATCACGGAGAAAACCAGCCAGGCTAAAGACGTCCGCGCCGCAATTGGTTCTCGCTACGGTGATGTTCTTCCAGCTGAGGGCCATTTGTTCGATCTCCTCGAACCGGAGGACGTTGTTCCGGCCTGGAAGCGATGGTCCCCGATACTTCTACGGCCTGAAGGTCTTTACGGAACGCGCCCGGCAGAGGGCGGCAACAAGGCCGCCAAGCTCAAGGCCATTCGAGAGGCGTTGCGCACTGCCAAACGAGTTTGGCTTGCAACCGATTGCGACCGCGAGGGTCAGCTGATCGGTCAGGAAATTCTTGAGCATTACGAGTATCGTGGTCAGGTGATGCGGGTGCTGTTCACCGCGCAGGATTCGCAGACCATCCGCGATGCATTCGGCAGGGCAAAGCCAAATACCGAATACGCCCGCCTTTACGCCGCTGCCGTAGCCCGCCGACAAGCCGATCAGATTTACAACCTGTCACTGACCCGCACCGCGACCGTCATCCTTGGTCAAGGTACGCGGAGAGTGATTGGAGTTGGTCGTGTAAAGACGCCGACATTAGCCATCGTCTGCAAGCGCGAGTTGGAAATCCGAAACTTCGTACCGCTTGCCTATTTTGAAATTGTCGCCACCGCGAAAGTTGCGGGTGGGCAATTCCAGATGCGGCACGCGCCGCAGGACCGAATTGTTAAGCGCGAGATTGCCCAGGACGTAGTCAAAGCGGCTGAAGGCTTCGAGGGCGCGCTTACCGTGCGCGTCGAAGATAAGCGGCAAGGGCCACCCAAGCTGCATGATTTGCCATCGTTGCAGAAACTCTGCGGCTCGCGCTTCGGCTGGTCAGCCAGCAAAACGCTCGAAGTGGCGCAGGAGCTGTATGACGGCCAGGGCAAGAAGATCATCACCTATCCTCGCGCAGAGGTACGCTATCTGCCGCAGAGTTTGATATCGGACGTGCCGCGAATCATAGCCGGACTGCGGGTGGGCCAATCGTTCAGCGCGATCCCTGTACCCGAGCCGCCGGTGATCCGTAGAGGCGCGAGCGGCACCTTCTACGACAAGGGGCTGGAGGGTGCGAGCCATCATGCCGTCATTCCCAATGTCAACACTATCAACAAATTGCCGGAGGTCTGGCCTCGTCTGTCGTCTGACGAAAAGAAGCTATTTGACGTCATCGCGCGGGCATATCTGGCCGCCCTGATGCCCGACTTCCGTTACCGGCAGACAACCGCAACGCTCGATGTGCACGGCTTCGAATTCCGCGCAGCCGGTCGCCAACCCATTGATCTCGGCTGGCGAGCAGCATTTCCGGAGTGGCAACCCGCCGACGAAAAGGGCGATGAGGCGCAATTGTTGCCGCCGCTGCGCAACGGCGAGACCGCGCAACTGCAAGATCCAAAAATTGAGGACAAGGAAACCCGACCGCCGCCGCGTTACAACGAAGGCACTCTGATCGAGGCTATGCAGAATGCCTGGCGTTTTGTTGATGACGAGGTTCTGCGGGATCGCTTGAAGGAAGCCAAGGGTATTGGCACCCCTGCGACCCGAGCCGAGATCATCGGCGGGCTGAAGAAGCAGGGTTTCCTGATTGCCCAGGGAAAGAATATTGTTCCGACCGAGACCGGCCTGTCGTTGTTCAGCGTTCTCAAACAAGCCGATCCGGCGCTAGTCGATCCGGGCGTGACGGCGCAACTTGAATGCCTGCTCGACGACGTCGTTGTAGGCAAACAGGAGATGGTCGGCGCGATTGACGCCGTATGCGATGTCGCCGAGCGTATTATCAACAAGCTGAAGGAGGGGGCTACTGCGGGGGGACCTTCCTTGCTTGGCAGTGCAGGGGGCAATGGCACAGCAACGTATCCACCGACGCCTGCGATGAAACGCTTTGCTGACAGCCTCGTCCGGCAAAAGGGCATCAAACCACCGCCCGGCTACAAGACGTCGATAGCGATCTGTCGCAAATTCCTTAGCGAACACGCGCCTAAAAAGTCCGACGGTGAAACAGCCGGTAAGCTCGACCCCAAACCGGTAAGTCCAGCACAGTTGTTGTACGCCAAGAAGCTGGCGCAGGGAAAAGGTCTCATCATCCCCGATGATGCGAGGACCAACTCGGCTGCGATGTCCGCGTGGATTGATGCGAACCGAGGCAAAAAACGCCGCAAGAGCGGTCGCAAAACAACCTACAGGCCGGCAGGGCCCATTGCGCCTCAATTGGCTGCGCCACCGAAGAGGTCTCGGAAACGTAAGGCTGACACCGATGTCGTTCCACCGGCTCCCGCGCCAGCAAATTCGGTCACAGTTACGCCGCTACGGATTCCTTATGGCAACAAGGAGGTCGCTCTGAAGCTCGGTGCCCGTTATGGCTCAGGGGGATGGTATGCCCCGCCTGGAGTTGATCTTTCTGCATTCGGCAAACGGGGGTGGTTGTAACGCAGGGGAACTGTGCAAAGGGCAGCATCTGGTTGCAGTCCGAGCATGACGCGCGCACTTACTCGTCAGAAAGGCCCGCCAGTTGCTGGCTTTCGCAATTTGGCGGCAGGTCTCCGGACTCCCGACTCAACGAAATGTATGCCCAAGTTGTCGAAAGTCTCCGGCAGCTACCGCGAACATTCCCGTTTTCGGGACTAACGCCGGACCGAAGCGTTCCCTGTTTCGGTGTATCGCGGAACTCGCCAGCCTTGGCGGCATTGGAGTCTCGGGCCATCATTGCCTCACGACGGTGACGGCTCAGGCGGTCGTCGGTTTCCTTTTTCACAGGAGGCCCCCCGGCGACCGCCGCTCCAGGCTCGGCATTCGCAGATCGACCAGATACGCGCCTGCCCGCCGGCATCACGCACGGGCCTTTTCTTTGGGCAGAGACCCGTCATGAAACAGCCAGTCTTTGCCCTTTAGCCTGAGTCAACGCACTAGGAAGGTGCTGCTATGCGTATTCAAACATATCGGGACGAAAGCCTCTCCAGACACTTCGATTTGATCTATGGCGGCGCGCGTGCAAGGTCGATTGACCTAGTCTTGATAACGACCGGAAGCATGTTGGTGGCGAGTTTCGTTTGTGCCCTCGCAATCCCCTTCGCTCCGACGGTCGCTCATTTGAGCCAGTGGGTTCGCTAAGAGAACTTGTGACGTTGCAGGACGCCGCCGACTTCATCCTGAACCTTCATCCTTAGCGGCGAATTGCGGCCTGTAGAGTAACAGAACTAAAACGCCAGCCCGGCGTTGCCGAGCATGGCCAAGTTTTTCCTTGCTCTCATCGCGTTGGGCTTCGCAGCATTAATCGGCGCGTTGGTCTTTGCAGCCTTCACGCTGTAGCCACGGTTGGCTTGGCCGTCGGCGAGACATCACCACGAACGGCGCGCACATCGGACAGGTTCGTGAAGCGTTTCATGCAGTGGCCGGGTGCTAGCCGAACTCACTGTGGCCCAGTTTTGAATATACGTCTTGAAAACGCACCGACACGAAACCGATTTGCCGACGTTGATCTACGATGCCCCGCCTGCTTCCTGCCGATAAGTGCCCCAAATGCGGTCAGCGGATGAAACGCCAGCCCAGCTTGGTTGGGACCCTCTTCGCCTGCGAAAAATGCGATGCTGACGATCCCATTAGAGCAACCGACGAGGACGAACTGAGACTGCCCGAGTAAGGCCCGCCTCAGTTGGCAGCCTCGTCCGGTGGCATCACGGGAACGGCCCCAGCGTGGGGGCAAGCTGGGGCCGCAGAACCACCGACGGAGGGGGGCGTAAGTTCCAATCGGTAGCCCCTTGCGCTCGACACCGCCGAGCGAAGACGAGTGCAATCCAGCCGCCCGTAAATCGTTCCAACGTCGTCGCTAGATCGCGAACACCCATACCGTAAAGATCACGGCCAGAACCGCGAGTCCGCTGATTGTCCAGCCCGTCGCGTAAACCGCGCTATCCGCTTCTGGCCTATCGACCATCGTGTCGTGCCAATGAGACATGATCGCCTCCTGAGCTTGCCTGACATTAGGTCGCTGCTAGCGGCTAAAGGTTCAAAGGTTAGATTTTCGGCGCTACGCCAACCCGGTCAAATACCGGAGTTTTCTCGACATCGTCAGGACTGGCACCGCTAGGCGTATCTTCTACCGCTTGGTCTTGCAATTTTGAGCAAGTCCTCGTCACCGGTAATTGGCGTTTCTACTTGAAGCCGCGCGCGTGCGCGTGCACGGCATGGACCCTCTCCCCCACAGACGCCATCGCGACCCTATGCATCGAGATCAAATACATCGAGCCAGTGATTTGGCGACGATAAAAGACTTAACGCTAGCAAACGAAAATGAAAGAGCCTGAGTTTTGTGGATGAAGTGACGAATGCCATGAAGGGCATGTCCACGGGAAAGGCCCCGATTATCTCGGGGCCTCTTGCTATTTTTAATTTCCGTGGTGGATGATGGTCTCTTCACCTTTGGGCAACGGGGCTCGCCGGATATTCCACCAAGGCCTATCAGGCGATGGGCGACTCCTATCTGCTGCCTTCGATCGCAGCGGTCGTGATCGGCGGTACAAACATCTTGGGAGGTCGTGGCCGTTACCTCGGCACGCTGGTCGGCGTGGTGCTGATCGTGCTGCTCAATAGCGTGTTGTCGATCATGGCCATGCCCGAGGCTGGCCGGCAGGTGATCTATGGTCTCGTGATCATCTTGATGTTGCTCGTTCAGCCTCACATGGGCCGGCCTGTTAAATACGTATTATTGGATCGACCCGACGACGCGAATCGCAGGCGTGATCATGATGCAGATCCTCCCCTTTGCTGACCGACAAGCTCTTAAGGCTTATCGACAGTTCGAAAGCGGAATTTGTCACGCGTTTGGATCAGCTTGAAATTTGTCCATGCCGGCGGATCGTTACTCGGCAATCGGCGCGATGGATACCCTCCTTAGGAAGGACTGCCTGCAAGAGAACCAGCCGCGCGAGCAGATTTGAACAGGCGAGAGCCGAGTACCGCTAAAGCTTATCGAGCTATTTGATTCCATTTTTCATTCGGCGGCTGCGGGCAATCATGGTGAAAATTCAGTATGCGGCAAACTCAAATTCAATCTAATCCGGAACATGGTTTTTAGGTTCTGAAGCTTACTAAGCCTCAAAACGGAAAAGGAGCGGCTAATGATAGCAATCGAGGGGATACGTGACGAACCCGCAGATAGATCCTTTGGCATTGTTACGGCTTGGGCAACGCCCGACAATATCTGGGTGAAAATCGCGTGGAATGTCCTTGAAGCAGCCAATGGTCTTGGTGACGAGATCGCAATCGAAGCATGTCAACGCGTTATCGATGACGATTTGGATGGCGATCTGCCCGCGCAGTCAGACATGAACACCATTTTTGGCTTTTTGGATGCTCACGCCCATTAGAAGCCGTTCGCGTTAACGCGCACGACGCTACCGGCTGTGATCGAGGCCAGCGACCAGGCCTCACGGCGTTCCAAATTCACCGCGCTTCGACGACGTACCCCAGCTGCTTTAAGTTGTGGAATGCTTGAATTTCCATAGGCTTGGCTGTCTTGGGAATAATCACCACAAAGGCTTTTCCCTTGTTTTTCTTCATTATCGCGTGCACTTCCGCGAAATGGTTGAATGTGTTTTCCGAGATGACCGAACGGTTGCCCTGATCGTCGTGGTGAATGATAAGAGACCACTTGCTGCGCGTCATAATTTCCCCTAGTCGCTTATGAAGCTTTGCCATCTTTCGTTAGGAATTAAGGCTTTTCGTGGCCGCGCCGCTCAGTGAGCATCTAATATTTCGAATTGCGATCACGGTAGACAACGTTCGGAGGATTTGTGCCGTTGCGCTCCAGTATATTGCGGACGTTCCTTCCCCAAAGTTTGTTGAACCCGAGCCCCTAGTGGACATAATGCTAGCAACAAGTGAGGGTGGGACTTGTTTGACTGGCATCCGAGGAAAATGCTTAGGGCGCTCAAGCCAAGCGACGGTCCGAAAGGAGTTCGCTTTGGGCCCGCGGCCATTCTCGAAGATTTAAGTGAGCGTGTCCCTCGATATCTAGATGATGTTGACCAAGGCAAGCTGATTTATCCGGCCTGTCGACGCGCGCTTTCAGACGCTAGTGGTGATGTTCGCTCCGTCTGGGATGACACACGGCTAGAAGCGATGCGGTATGTAATGATGGCCCCCGGTCGCGAATTTGATCTGTTGAGCGGTCCCGCGCGTCAGATGGAAATGATCGACGCTTACCTGTTTCAACGTGCTCACGCGGAAACTGTGATCGACTTTACGGGTACGGCGTCAACTGACTTTGCAATTGCCATCCTGGCCGGGCTCAATTGGCTGACCCATTGCGCTCACCTGGCAAGCGTTCCGCCTGCACAACAAACGGGAACAATTCGCAATTTCAGGAAGATTGTCACTGTTGCACAAAAATGGTGGCTCACCGAAGGCGCCAGCGAGCGCTGTGACCAACTGATTGCAAACAGGCAGCAGCCTCCCTTAATGCTGTATTTGGTGTGGTCAGAATATACACGGCTCGCAAAACAGGTCGCGGGCGCCGCCGTTTTCGGGTCGTCGATCAACCGTTCGGCGAAGTTGGTCGCACTGCCTGAAGGTCTCATTTCGCGCTTTGAGACCGCCCAGGATCCAAACCATTTGCTGGGCGTTTGACGTTGCGGTGAGAACCGTCCGTTTTCCACCAAATTAGGAATCGCAGGCCGGGGAGAGCTTCAATGACCGCAAAAAGTCACCAACGCCGGTCCGATTACAAGGCCTGGGCGCGCCTGGCTTGGTATGATCTGCAGCCTGACCACCTCTGGGATCGGCGGCAGATTTACCTTGCCTAGCGGTCGCGGTTCCACTCAATTGTTTGGACCTTGCAGCTGCGTAATTCGTGTCATTGGGGTCATGCCAATGTCGGTTGACGATGATTGTCTCTTCCGGCGAAATTGAATTTGGGACGCCTGAAGCGACCGGTTCGATACGCTCCGGCGCGGATCCGGCCGGTGCTTCCTGATGCGCATTGGTAATTTGAAGCCGGTCTGCCTTAGCCAGCGGTTCTTGAGTTAGGCTACCGTCAACCGTCGCTCGCTCTGCCAGAGTTTCATGGGTTATCGGAGTTGCTGTTGGTTTCAAAACCTTGCCAACAGCCACCGCGCCGAGCACAGCTAAACACGCAACCACAAGCCATATTGTCCTGATCATCTTCCAATCTCTGAGACCTCGCTGCGCGACAGCCTTCGTTTCTTTTGAGGCGGATACGCGGCAGAACGTCCCTCAATCATGGCGATCCCCAAAATTCAGCCAAGCAGGGGACGGTGCTTTGTCCACGACAACGGAAGCAGTCTTGGGATTTGCGCCAGCGAAAGCCTGCTGGGCTGCCTGCCTTCCAGGATGGCTGAGGTGACGTCCGGCGAAAGAAACGCGAGCCGAAGTGCCTGGCGAACGACCTTTGGATGTAGTCGGTTTGCCTCCGCCAGCGTCTCGACTGAATCATGCGTGCCGTCCAGGAGGGCACGCTTCCAAGCATGGGCGCGAACAACCGATTGGACTAAGCCCTCGTTATGCGAGGCGTCGTTCTCGCCGTCGCTCTCCACGGTGCGGGTTGGAACCTTGTCGTTTGATGACCAGGGAACTCTCATTTCTGAGTTCGAATCGTCGATGTCATCGGCATCGGCGGATCGCCTGAGACTTATCGATAGTTGATCTCGGGCAACGACGACGCGTTCGACCCTCTCAAGGGGATCGGGCGAACTGGCGGGGCCTTTCGGTCCTTGACCCTTTTGAGCGATTATGGCGGCGTGGACAGTACCCTCGATCTCTGTCGCGGGAACCCGCCCGACAGATCCAACCTTGCCCTTCTGTCCCCGCAACAATGCTGAACTGACGTAAAAGCGATAGCGCACCCCGTTCTTGGTGGAAAAGCTCGGGCTCATGCGATTGCCGCGATCGTCGTAGAGCTTGCCCATCAGCAATGCTTCGCTGGCCGTGCGACGGGCTTTCCGACCTTCAGATTTGGAGGCGAGTAGCTGCTGGACCTGGTCGAACGTCTTTCGGTCGACAATGGCTTTGTGTTCGCCGGGAAACCATTTGTCCTTGTGCCCAGTTTCGCCAATGTAGAGTCGGTTCTTCAGAAAATAGGCAAGAGGACCATAGGTGAAAGGAATCTCGCCGTTGAATTTTTTGACCTTGGTATCCCGACGTTTGGTAACGATGCCCTTGGCGTCGAGGTCCGCGACCAGCTTTCCGAAGCTTTGCACCTCCAGATACCGCTGGAAGATATATCGGACGGTCTCGGCCTCGGTTTTGTTGATGACAAGCTTCTTGTCCTTGGTGTCGTAGCCCAGCGGCACGGTGCCGCCGGTCCATTTGCCCTTGCGCCTTGAGGCCGCCACCTTGTCGCGGACCCGCTCCGAGGAGAGCTCGCGTTCGAATTGGGCAAAGGACAAGAGGACGTTGAGGGTCAATCGCCCCATCGAGGTCGTGGTATTGAACTGCTGGGTGACCGCGACGAACGAGATCGATTTGGCATCGAAGGCCTCGACCAGCTTTGCAAAATCGGCGAGCGACCGCGTCAGCCGATCGATCTTATAGACGACGATGACGTCGATCCGGCCGGCATCGACATCCTTCAACAGCTGCTGAAGGGCTGGGCGGTCGAGATTGCCGCCGGAATATGCGGGGTCATCATAATGTTGAGAGAGGGCTTTCCATCCCTGTGAGGCCTGACTCTTTATATAGGCCTCGCAGGCATCGCGCTGGGCGTCGAGCGAGTTGAACTCCAGTTCCAGGCCATGCTCGGTGGATTTGCGGGTGTAGATGGCACAGCGGATTAGCTTGACAGAACTAGCGGCCATGTCGCTCGTCCTCTGGAACCGTCTTGGCGGTTTTAGGCGTACTCCGCGTCCGATAGTCGCTACCGCCGCCCAGATAACTCGATCGGACCGACGTGGTGCCGACTTTTCGCTTCGGACCCCTGGACGGATCCGGGGTCAGACCCTCTCCGATGTCTTGCGTCTTGGGCCTCAGACCAAAAAATCGCGGTCCATTCCATCTTGTCCCGGTAATCAGGACTGCGATTTCGGAGAGGTTGGCAAAGGTCCTGCCGTCAAAGGCAAACCCGTCCGCCAGCACCATGACGCGATGACTCTTGCGCTTCCATTCCCGAACCAGCACCGAGCCCGGCTTGATCCTGCGCGGCAGCACGAGTCTGCCACTGGGCTTGGCTGCATAGGCTTTCATCATCCGGTCGAGCAGGCGCTGCACTGAACGGGAGAGACCACCATAGGCCTTCTCCTGGATCCGCTGTGCGATGCTGCGCCGGAGCAGATCCGGACCGAACGCTTTTGGCGGATCGGTTCGGAATAGTTGCGCATGCCTGCGGCGCAACTGGGTGATCGGCAACATCGCCAACCGCTCCAGTTCGTCCTCGACGGCCGGATCGGCCGGTTGAGCGGACGGTATCGATTGCAAGGCGGTCATCGCGCCGTGCCCGATTTGGCGGTCCGGTAGATGCGCTCGTCGCCGACCTTCTCGGACACCAAATTCAGCTTGAGCTTCTTCTTGACTACGCCGGCAAAGAAGCCGCGCACCGAATGCTGTTGCCAGCTTGTCGCTTTCATGATCGCGGCAATGGTCGTGCCCTTCGGCTGCCGCAGCATTCCGACAACGGTCTCTTGTTTTGAAGAGAACCGGGCAGGTGCCTTCGTCGATGCCGACTTTGCGGCGAGGGCGTTCGGTTTTATTTTTGTTGATTGAGCGGACCCGCTTGCCTTGGCTGATTTTTTTGCCGCGCGCGGCGATTTGCCTACGGTCTTCGTGGATTTGGATTTCGATTTGTTGGCGGCCATATGGCTCTCCCCTTTATGAGTGGCAGCATTCGGCGCTGCCACTGACACGAGCCCGCACGCGGGCTTAGGGGTTAGCTGTTGGAGAGTGGGATCAGGTATCGGGCGGTGCCCAAAAATCCTGGGATCGTTACACTTTCCGCTTCCTACACACGCTCTCTTGCGGGCGGAAGTCCAGCGGAAAAGCAGCCTTTTCGTCGGCTGTTCGCCGCTTCCATGCCGGATTTTGCGGGGTTCTGGAGGTGTTGCCGGTTATTCCGCCCCATCGCCCACCCGTAACCGCTACCTTGGGCGCCGGCGATATGGGATTCTCGCCATCGTAAGAAACTCCTGCCAATCCGTTAGTGTCAGCATCTGAGCCCACGAAACGTTGTTGTCGAGAAGCGCCTGGCTGATGGAGTCGCACTGGTCGTCGTGCTTGCCACCGGGAAAGGCAAAAAGTTCGGCTTCGAGGTCGGCTAGCCAGGACGCGCGTTCGGGCAGCATCGCTTGACCCGCCTCGAACTTAGCAGATGCGACAGCCATACGGCTTGCTTTGTCACCCTCTGGCCTGATGGCGATGATACCGGGGACCCGCGACTGCAATTCCTGAACCAGCAGGGTTCCGGCACCGGCATCCTCGACTACTATGCGCTGTGCCCCCCATTGTCTCGCATGACTTTCGACGATTGACTTGAGGCTGGGATAGTCCACGCGACGGCGCCAGACGTCGACGAGGTACCACCGCATTCCGCGTGCCAGAATCCACGTGGTACAAACTGACCAGTCGTTTTGCGGGCCGCCCTTGTTGGCGGTGTCCCAGCTCTGCATCACCAGTATCCGCTCAGGGAGTAGCGGCAGTTCCTTGTAGCGCACGATCCAGTCTCGTTTGATCATGGCGCCCCCAGGCGGCACCGGCATCTGCTGATACTGGGCGGAAAAACCGTCACTGCCCATCTGCAACTTTAGAGCATCCAGCAAGTAGAGCGGCTCGCGTTCCGGCGAAAGAACCTCGCCGACCTTGCGGAGATGCGGTTTTCCTTCCCAACACGGGACTTCGCAGTCGTGGTCAGCGATCGCAGGCAGGTTGAGGATTTCCCACTCGTCGGACTGCTCAGTCAGAAAGCCGGTCATATCGTCCATATGAACCCGTTGCATCACCACGACGATGGTACCCGTGCGCTTGTCGTCGAGCCGCGATAACAACGTGTTTGTAAACCACTGGTTTGCGCCTGAGCGCTTGGTTTCCGAGAAGGCGTCATCAGGCTTGAGCGGATCGTCGATAATGATTATGTCTCCACCCCGACCGGTCAGCGTGCCTCCAACCGACGCTGCAAGGCGGAAACCGCGCGCCGTAAGCTCGATCTCGGTCTCGTTGTTCTTGAAGGCGCCAACTCTGGTCCCAGGGAAAGTCGATCGATACCAGCGAGAGTTCGAGTATGGCGCGGAAGTCATTGGAATGCTTCTTGGCAAGCTCGCCGGAGTAGCTCGCGCAAATGATGCGGCATGTCGGATCAAGTCCCAGGATGAACGCGGGGAAGGCGACCGAAGCCATGATCGATTTCAGCGATCTCGGCGGCATGTTGATGATCAGTCGTTTGATCTCGCCACGACGAACCCGTTCGAGCTGGTATGCGATCGCTTCGAGATGCCAGCTCCTGATGAAGGTTTGGCCAGGTGTCAGCGTCATGAAGACCTTTTCGACAAAGACCCGGAAGTCGTTGCGTAGCAGAGCTTGCAACAGGCGGCCATCAGAGGTCATTGGATTTTCCCTTCTTTGATGTTCGGGATTGCCCAGAACGATTCGAGGGCTGCTTCAAGTAGTTCGCCAGGATCGTTTTGTCCTCGGCCAGGACTTCATCGAGACGAATTCCCGCTTCCGGCGATTGACCGTAGCGGTCGAATAGCGAAAGCATCAGTTTCAAAGCCACGGGCTCGCTTCGCATGGCGTCGTTGGCGAGCCGGCGCAGCATGACCTCCAACGCCGGCAGACGACGCGTCTTGCCGTTCTCGGTCACCGCTATTCTCTGGCCGAGTAATCTCTTGCAGAACCGCTCCGACCGGCCGGCTGCCTTTGGGACGCCCCTTCGGGTTCCCGCTCTGGCCCTTCTTGAACTGCGTTGCTTTAGGCGGGTGCCCATAGCCGACAGCAGGGTCCAGCGGTTTTCGCTTTCGACTAGCCACGGCTGATCTCCAAGCCATGCTTTCGTTTGCCAGGGCCTGTGATCGACTTGCTGCGACGCTTCACTCGTTGCGGTGACGATTGGTCCGAAACAGGGTTAGACAAAACAGCGCTCGGCGAATTATTTGCCTTTGCGCGAGCCCGTTTTATTTCCTCAAAGCTGCGCCCGTCGCCCTCTAATATAGCCTCGAGCTTGGTTAGCTGCTGCCAGCGTAGGATGGCGACATCGATATAGCGTGGCTCGATTTCCAAGCCGTACGCGACCCGCCCCACTTTCTCGGCGGCCAGAAAAATCGTACCCGAACCCGAGCATTGGTCGAGCACGGCGGTGCCACGTGCTGTGCAATCGAGGAGGGCATCAGCGACCAGCGCAGTAGGTTTGACGGTCGGATGAACCGCTAGCGCTTCCATTCTTCCTCGACCGAACGTGTTTACGCCCGCGTAGGTCCAGACATTCGAGCGATTGCGGCCGAACCGGCCGAGTTCAACATTGTTCTTGTGGGGGTGTTCGCCAACTCGAAAAACACCGATGAGTTCGTGTTGCGAACGATAGAATGAACCTTGGCCGGCATTCGACTTGTTCCAGACCACGAGGTTCAGCATTGCCCCGTAGATCTCGCGACTAATCATGATCAGATCAACGACATGACGCCAGTCAATGCAGACGAAATGGATCGCACTGTCTGCCGAGACGCGGATACCGTTGGCAAGGATCTTGGAAAGAAATCGCTGAAATTGCTGCGGCTGCATCTCTCCGGAGCCGAAAGCAAATTCGGGATGCTTAATCCGACCGCGCCCACCGATCGAGCTTACCCGGAGATTGTAGGGCGGATCGCAAAACACCGCCGCGGCCAAAGCTCCATCCATCAAGCGCGTGAGTTGGTTCGCTTGCTGTGCGTCACCACATAGTAACCGGTGTTTTCCGAGGTGCCAAAGATCTCCCGGCTTCGAAGCCGCGTTCCGGGGAGGGAGCGGGACGGCTTCCTGGGGCTCATTCTGCGAGATGGCCATGTCAGCGAGTAACAAGTCGATCTCGGGTGTATCAATACCTGTCAACGAGATATCGAATCCCTCGATCGGAAGAAGATCAATCAACTCGCCGAGCTCGATCGCCAACATCTCTCGGTCCCAGCCAGCCTGTTCGGCGATCCGGTTGTCGGCGATCAGGTAGGCGCGTTTTTGCGCCGCCGTGAGGTGATCGAAACGTACGACAGGAACATGGGTGAGGCCGACTTGTCGCGCGGCCTCGAGCCTTCCATGGCCTGCAAGAATCATGTTGGTGTCGTCGACAATTACCGGATTCAGGAAACCGAATTCCCTGATGCTCGACGCGATCCGCCTTATCTGCTTCTTCGAGTGGGTTCGCGCATTGCGCTCAGCAGGCTTGAGGTTACAAAGCCGCTCCATCTCCACACCCCAACAAGGGAGATCGCCCTCGGTCTTTGCTCTGATCATCGTCTTTTCTCCGAGAATCACCGGACCCGATATTCAGTTCGCGATGATAGATCGGAGTTGTCAGAAGCGCATGGTCACAAAGGGCGTTTGCTAAGTGAGCGTTTGTGCGCGGACTGTCTGCTAACTTTGGAGAAAAAAGTTCATAACGATTTCACTTAATCAACTTGATTCCGTGAAAATCGAAGGTCCACTATAGCGTTGTGCGGCTGCGAGTTTCTTGATTGTTTGATTCTGTGATTTTCGATTATTCGATTTCGTGGCGTAATCAAGTGCGGACCCGTAGACGTGCGCCTTGATGCGCGGAATCGGAGGGACTCGCCAGAATTTCGCAGTTCAACAATTCGTGAGATTTACGCGGATTTGCGTAATGGGCGGTTATGGAAGGCCGCTGTTGTGAAGGTTTGCGGATGCCGGCCCCAGAAGGTGGCGCGGCGCGCACCGGGGCCGGCGTACGCAAACCTCCAAAGGAGGAAACCGCGGGAGGTGTGGCGAGGTGGCGCGTCAGACGCTGGGGGGATTTGGCGGCTGTGAGTCCGAGTACAACTTTTGCGATATGGCACGAACTTTGCGAATGGGTGAAAACGCCTTTCGCCGCTCCTGTAATTTCAGAGAGTTAGGCGTTGTAAAAAGGGCACATATTACAACTTTTGCGCTATGTGCCTGATGGCAGCCTTTGTACCGCATCGCTCGAACAAATATTTCCACGTGATAGCGTCCAACGGAATTGTTTCGAGGTCGCCTTATATATCATGACTGCATCTCCAATCGCATCGGTTCGGGTATTCGAAACTGTCCGCGACGCAGATGTCGTCGCGCTACGTTCGGTGCGCTCCCAACGCTGTCGGTGCGAGATCGCGCGATCATCGTGCTGAACGATCATCGGTTCTGGGGATATGCTTCGGCCCTTCATCGTCAGGCAACACGCTCCCATCATCCATCCATGGCCATGCCGCTCGCCGCAGCGCCCTACCGCGCGAGCGGTTTAGTCCGTTGGCGCGAAGCGGACATTCGCCAAGTGATCCATCCGTTGTAGTAGGCGGCAACTTCAGCAGCTAACTTGATGATCCGGCCAAGCGTAGCTTCCACATACGCGAAACCAGCAACTTCACGCCGGAATGCTCGTTCATACAAAGACGTCTATTGACCTCAATCGTCACTGATAAGAAGCGGCGGTCTTTGCGGTGAAAGCGGGACCAACGCACCGGCAAGGGGAGCACCGCCATCAGATTTGTGACACGCACGATGGCTCGCGACCGTGGTGGAGGATATGGCGAAGCCGCGGCAAACATGAACGGAACGGCGATCGCAACGATCCAGGTCAGCGCGAAATCGGTCCGGTGTGCGCGCAAAAACCGCGTACTACTAATGTTACCCCAAATATCGGGACCCGTGAATTCCCTCGGCCTCGGCTGATTGGAGAGGCGGCGGCTTGACTATCGCGCAGGAACGTTGACCCAGAAGAACCGGCCGCGGAGCAATCTGCGGCCGGTTTGTTGAGGGAGTCTTGTCCGAACGCGGCTGCCGCCGGCGCGAGACGGTCAGTTCGTTGTGATATCGACGTCCTTGGTTTCCGGAAGGAAAATTAAGCCGACGACCAGGCTCATAGCCGCGATGATGACGGGGTACCACAGGCCTGAGTAGATGTTTCCGGTTGCCGCGACGATCGCGAATACCGTTGCCGGCAGGAAGCCGCCGAACCAGCCGTTGCCGATGTGATAGGGCAACGACAAGCCGCTGTAGCGGATCCGGCTCGGGAACAGTTCAACCAGCCACGCCGCGATCGGGGCATAGACCAGCGTCACGTAGATCACCAGCACCCAGAGCAGCAGCACCGTCATGACATGATTGATGTCGGCCGGATCGGCCGATGCCGGATAGCCATGGGTCTTGATCGCCGCCGGCAATGCCTTGACGAAATCCGGCGAAGTCGACGTTAAAGTCTGTTCGCCGATCTTCACCTGCGCCGGAGTACCCTTCGGCGCATCCTGGTTGGTGTAGTTCACCGACAGGTTGACCAGCGCCGATTTCGCGACGTCGCAACCGGTGGTGAATTTTTCGGTTCCCGTTGCCTTGAACTGGAACGAGCATTCGCTGGGATCAGCAATCACCGTGACGGGCGACGCCGAAAGCGCCGTTTCAAGCTTCGGGTTGGCGAAGTGGGTAATTCCCTTGAAGATCGGGAAATATGTCAGCGCCGCCAGCAGGAAGCCGGCGAGAATGATCGGCTTGCGGCCGATCTTGTCCGACAGCCAGCCGAAGATGACGAAGCCGGGCGTGCCGAGCGCCAGCGCCACCACGATCATGATCTGCGCGGTCACGGCCGGAACCTTGAGCGTCTGGGTCAAGAAGAACAGCGCGTAGAACTGGCCGCCGTACCAGACGACCGCTTCGCCCGCGGTCGCGCCGAACAGGGCCAGGATTGCGATCTTGGCATTCGACCATTCGCCGAAGGCTTCGCCCAGCGGCCGCTTCGAGGTTTTGCCCTCTTCCTTCATCTTCGCGAAGATCGGCGACTCGCTGAGGCTCAAGCGGATCCAGATCGAGACCGCGAGCAGGATGCCCGACAGCAGGAACGGAACGCGCCAGCCCCAATCGCCGAATGCGGCTTCGCCCATCCAGGTGCGAATGCCCAGAATGAGCAACAGCGCCATGAACAGACCGAGCGTCGCCGTGGTCTGAATCCAGGAGGTATAGTAGCCGCGCTTGTTTGCCGGCGCATGCTCGGCGACGTAGATCGCAGCACCGCCATATTCACCTCCGAGCGCCAGGCCCTGGACCAGCCGCAGCGCGATCAGAACGACAGGCGCTGCGATGCCCCAGGTCGCATAGCTCGGCAGCAGACCGATGAAGAAGGTGCCGATGCCCATCAGGGTCATCGTGATCAGGAAGGTGTATTTGCGTCCGATCATATCGCCGAGGCGACCGAAAATCAGCGCGCCGAACGGTCGAACAGCGAAGCCGGCGGCGAAGGCTAGCAGCGCAAAGATGAAACCGACGTTCGGCGGCACATTCGAAAAGAAGTATTTCGCGAGAAACGCACCGAGCGTTCCGTAAATGTAGAAGTCATACCATTCGAAAACGGTGCCAAGCGACGAGGCGAAAATGACTTTCCGTTCCTCCGCCGTCATTCCGCCCGAACGCAAGCTTGATGAAGTCGTAACAATTGTGGCCATGGCTGAGCTCTCCCCACCAGCGTCTAAAAACTAAAAAATGTGAATCCTATGTCCCGCTCGTCGGCGGAAAGCTGCACGAATTACTAACCTGAACTTACACTAACATCAGCCGAATCTTGCACTATAAGACTTTGGGACAACAATGAGCGCTTAAGTTCATAATTATCCGCAACGCACAATAGCCGTCAGACCACGCTACAGTTTCCACTTGATAGTTGCCTTGCAAAGAATGGATTGCCTTTCGCCGGTTGACTGCTCTTCCGCGCCAAATTCGACCTTTCGTGCGACGCACAACCTTCTCTCCGCTCAACCGATTCCATGCTCCGGCGTGCTGCATCACCCGCTCGCTAGGCCGAAGGTTTAATAGACTATGGAACCTTGGGAGGTTGACCACTCATTGATCCGGTTGCCATTCTGGATGCGCCGCCATGAATGATCTTATCCCAATGTCCGCATTCGCAAACGGCAAAGCAAATCAGAAATTGCAAGATCGGGATCTTGCGGTTACTAAACGCGTCACCTGCGGTTGGCAAGAGAGCTTCGTTGCCCTTGAGCAATTCAGGGCGCGCGAAGGCCACTGCAATGTGCCCAGAGACAAAGTCGACGGAGCGACCAAGCTTGGTCGGTGGACTCGTGCCCAGCGCACGAAGCAAGATAAATTGTCTGCTAACCGCCGAAGGCTTTTGGATGCGATCGGCTTTATTTGGAATTTGCGCGACTGTGCCTGGGAGGAAGGGTATTCTAGATTACTGCAATTTAGGAGGCGAGAAGGCCATAGTTGCGTACCTCAGCATCATATCGAAGGTTCGTTCAGGCTCGGTCAATGGGTCAATTTACAACGGACGCGCCAAAAGAAATTGCACACCGAGCGAAAGCGACGTTTGGACAGCGTTGGATTTGTCTGGGATCCTCGTCAGGCCTTCTGGGAAGATATGTTCGCTAGACTCAAGGACTATAAAATCAACCACGGCGACTGCAATGTTAGCTCAAACAATGCCGATAAGTTGCTTGCTTGTTGGGTCCATCATCAGCGGTCAAAGAAATATAGACTTTCTGAGGACCGACGGGATCGTCTCACCTGTTTGGGATTTATTTGGACCCCGTTTCATGAAGCGTGGGAGAGAGGATTTTCCGTTTTAAAGAAATTTAAGTCGCGCGAGGATCACTGCCGCGTGCCTGAGGCCCATGTCGAAGCGGCGTATAATCTTGGAGCATGGGTAAAAGAACAGCGTAGGAAAAAAAATTCCATGGCTGCTTCGCGTAGACAGCAGCTTGACGCGATTGGCTTTTGGCGACAATCAATCGGCGTTCGAAGGAATCCCACAGAGGCATCAGCCGAAGCCGCGGTCGTCAACCCGGTCGACGCGTCGACGTTGCTTAGCGCCGTGGAAGCTACCCGTATCAATGCGTCGTAGTCCTTTCTGCCGTATGTTATCATCGGCATTGCAGATGAGGGAGTCATTGGCCTCGATCACACGCGCCTTTTGATTCACGGCCTGGCAGATCGAAAATGACCCGATGCGTTTAATCGATCTTTTTCCGTTCCTTCACCGAGACGTGAGCGTTCGGACAGGGCCGCCCGCGTCCCCGAGGCGGTGAGCGCGGTCATCGCTTACCAGTAAGGCCGCAAGGTTCCCGACATTACTCATGCGGGGTAATCATTAGCTCGAATCAGACAATGGTCCACAGCAATGCCAATGTGCATCATTTCTTTTCTACGCTCAGCGCTTCGAAGCCCGAGATTACATCGAACAATTCCTCGTCGATCCCACTTTGGCGCAGACGATGGAATGCTCCATTAAGTTCCTCCAGCAATTCGTCGATATTCTTGTCGGCACGTTGCATCGCCGCCAGTCGGCTTGCGTTTTCGCTCGAGAGAGATTCGGCGCATGCGCGGAAAAGAGAGATGAAAAGATATTCACGGATGAGCGCCCGCAAGGTCGCGGTGGTTTCCCCCATCACTTCGGGCAAGTTTCCCGTCGGCCAGGGAAGTCCGGCCAGCTTCAGTCGCCAGTTTTCGTCCAGCGGCAGCAGTCGCTGACTGACGGGCGCATAAACCGCCCGGGAGGTCGGGCGGTTGTAGAAAAGGTGAAGTTCGGTGAATTCGCCCTCGCTATGGCGCGCCTCGCATTCCACGAGAATCTGCCCGACGAGCGGGGTGATGCCCTTGACGGAGTTCGGTATGGTGAACACGCCCATCAGCGGCAGGCCCGCGTCGATCAGGCGGGCATGAGCGCGCTCACCGACGGCCCAGACCCGGTGTCTGCCGGGCATAGCGGCGAGGGTCTTCACCGCATAATCAGCCACCAAGTCGTTAAAGCGGCCCACCAGTCCCTGGTCCGAACCGAACACGACCGCGTCGAGGAACCTCGGACCTGGTCGTCCTTTGCGTTCTACGACAGGTGCGGTCGGCACGCTTTTCCGGAAGCAAATGCTCAATCCCAGCTCCACGCTGCGATAGTAGTCACCCAATGCGCGCACCGCTCGCTCATATTGGCCGATGTTTGAAGCAGCCATGGCTTTCATCGTGCGAACAACGGATTGCAGATCGCCGGCACTGTCGATCTTGCGTCGGAGGCTCGCTGTGGTGTCGCTCAAGACTGCTCCTTGGGTGTCGGCTTGGGCTTCGATTTGACCTCCGTTTTGGCAACCGGCTTGGATTCGCGCTGCAGCTCAGGCCCGGCTTTGGCTTCAGATTCAGACGCGGCTTTGGATTGTGGCTTGGATTCCGGCTTGGGCTGAAAGCGGATGAGCGCATTGCGCGCAATCTGGACAATCGCTGCCCGGTCTTCGTCGCTCAATTTATCGGCGGTATTGAATCGCTCTGTCAATTCCGCCGGGATGTTCGCCGCCGCCTCCTGCACGGCATGCTCGGCGTCCGTCATCTGGTCGATCGGTACCCTGTCGAAGAGTTCCGCGGTCAACGCCAGCAGGACGGCAATTTGTCCTGGCACGGATACCGGAGCGAATTCCGACTGTTTCAGACAGGCGCGGATTCGCTGTCCATGTTCGATGATCTTGCGGGTGTCTTCGTCCAGGCGGGCGCCAAACCTGGCAAAGGTCTCGAGTTCCTCGAACTGCGCGTAGGCGAGTTTGAGGTCACCCGCCACCGCACGATAAGCCGCTCGTTGCGCCTTGCCACCGACGCGCGAGACGGATCTGCCGACATCCACCGCGGGCAGCACCCCCAATTCGAACAGCGACGGCGAAAGGTAGATCTGCCCGTCCGTGATGGAGATGAGGTTGGTCGGAATGTAGGCGGAAATGTTCTGCGCTTCAGTCTCGATGATGGGGAGTGCGGTAAGCGAGCCGCCGCCGAGTTCCGGACGCAAGTGGGTAGCGCGTTCGAGCAGGCGCGAGTGGATGTAGAAGATGTCGCCGGGAAAGGCTTCGCGACCGGGTGGCCGGCGAAGCAGCAGGGAAAGCTCGCGATAGGCACGAGCGTGCTGCGTGAGGTCGTCGTAAACAATCAGTACATCGCGGCCCGCTTCCATGAAATGCTCCGCGACGCTGGTCGCGGCGTAAGGAGCGATGTAGGCAAGACCTGGCGGGTCATTACCCTCGGTCACGACAACGATGGTGTGATCCATCGCGCCGTTCTCCCGCAAGACGGCGATGGTCTTTGCCACGGCGGAAGCGCGCTGGCCAATGGCACAATAGACGCACACGACATTCTGACCTCCTTGGTTGAGGATAGTGTCGATCGCAAGGGCGGTTTTTCCGGTCTGCCGGTCACCGAGAATGAGCTCGCGTTGGCCCCGGCCGATAGGAATGAGCGCATCGATAACCGTCAATCCGGTCTGGAGCGGCACGATGACGGGCGCCCGGTCCATGATAGGGGCGGCCGGCCGTTCGATCGGCAGGCGCTTGCTCGTCGCCACCGGGCCCTTGCCATCGAGCGGCCGACCGAGCGGGTCGATAACGCGTCCCAGCAACTCGTCGCCAACGGCCACATCCATCACCCGGCCCGTGCGCTCGACCTCATCGCCAGCGTGCAGATGCCAGTATTCGCCGAGCAGAACGACGCCGATTTCATCCTCGTCCACGTTGAAGCCAATGCCGAGCACATCGCCGGGAAACTTTACCAACTCCTCAAAGCCTACACTGGGAAGGCCGGAGACCTTGGCAATGCCGGTAGCGACGCTGATGATCGTCCCCACCTCCCGTGGCGTCAATTGCGGCGTGAATGCTTCCCGCACCTCGCTTATTCCAGCAAACGCGCGGTCGAAGACACTCTGCAAGCTTTCAGGCGCAGTGATCATTGGCTCTTTGTTCCGGGCTTGGGCTCTTCAGGTTTAGGCGCGGCTTCTACTTCTGGCTTCGGATCGGCTTTGGCTTCTGGTTTAGGCTCGGCTTTGGCTGCAGGCTTGGGCTCGGCTTTGGCTTCAGACTTGGGCTCGGCTTTAGCTTCTGGCTTGGGCTCGACTTTGGCTTCTGGCTTGGCCTCAGGTTTTTCCTTCTCCTTCAGAAGTTCGTCGACGCCCTTTTCCAGCGACGCGAGGTAATCGGCGATGCTCCAAGCTATTTTTTGCCCATTCGTGGTCAGTTCAATCCCGCTGACCAGGTCCGGCGCGGTCTCGAAGCGGACGCGTATTTTGGCCGAGAAGGTTTCGTTGAGCGCATTTTGTATCGTCGCGCGTTCCTCCTCGGGCAGGTCGAACGCGCTGCGCACCAGCGCGGGGTCGGACGCGGACTTAAGGGCCTCGGCGAGGCCCGCTTTCGCCTTACCGTCCATCTCCCGCAAGCGGCGCGTGAACACCTCAGCCACGCGTTCTTCCAGACTCGTCGTGGCGAGATCCGTCAGTGCCTTGCGCGCGATGGCAAATACTTCCTGCCGGGTCCGGCGACTGATAGCTTCACCTAAATTATGCGCGTCGCTTCTCAGCGTTTCCTGTCGCTTCGCGCTCAAGGCGTCGGCGGCCTGCCGCGCTTCGCCGAGGAGCCGCTGACGTTCGGCTTTCGCCTCCTCCGTAGCCTTGCTCAGGAACGCGGCGCGCTGCTGGTCGAACTCCTCGTTCTTGTGCTGGAACTCGTAGCGCTCCTTTAAGGCTTCGGCCTTTTTCGCATCGGCGTCCGCAAGTTCCGTGGCGACCCGTCTCTCCCGCGCGTCGACGGCGTCGAGTATGGGCTTGTAGAGAAAGCGCTTCAGTAACCACACCAGGATGATGAAGTTGATCGCTTGCGCACCGACGGTGAACCAATCGATGAGCATGGCCTATTTTCCCGCGGCTTGGGCGATGATATGGTTCCAGAACGGATTGGCAAAAATGAGAATCATCGAGACCACGAAGCAGTAGATCGCAATGGACTCGATCATTGCCAGGCCCACGAACAACGTACGCGTGATCGTCGTTGCGGAATCGGGTTGCTGCGCGAGCGAACTCAATGCCGTGGCGACCGCACGCCCTTCGCCGAGCGCAGGTCCGATACTTCCCAGGGCAATCGTCAGGCCGGCGGTGACGATTGAAGCAATTGCGATGAGCGTTATGCTATCCATTAGTATTTCCTCTTGAGCCGGGTTCGTATTTCAACGTTTTGCGGCGGGTTCAGGTTTTGGGTTGCGGACGCGCGTGGCGGACGCGATGTACACCGCGGCCAGGATACTGAAGATGTAGGCCTGCACCATGCCGGTGAGCAAACCGAGCACGCTCATGGCGATCGGGAAGATGAAGGGGGTGATGGTCAGCAAAATCGCGAGAATCATCGTCCCGCTCATCATGTTGCCAAACAGGCGGACCGCCAGGGCCAGCGTGCGTGAAAGTTCACTGATGATGTTGAACGGCAGCATGATAACCGTCGGCTCAACGTAGGACTTGAGGTAGCCGCCAAGCCCCTGCTCCTCGATGCCGAAAAACGGCACGGCCACCAAAACGCACAGCGCGAGTGCAGCCGTGGTCGAAAGCGACCCCGTCGGCGGCTCGTAGCCGGGAATGATGGTGCAGAGGCTGGCCAGTGCAACAAACAGAAAAAGAGTGCCGAGAAAGCCGATATACTTCTCGGGGTGGCGGAGGCCGACGTCTTCGATTTGCTTCTCGATTCCGGTGACGACGATTTCCAGAAGGCTCTGCCAACGGGAACGTTCCAGACCCGTAGAAAGCTTGCGCGTGATGAGCTTTGAGCCGGCGGCCAACACAAACATCAGTGCCCACGTGAACACGATTGTTCCGTTTAACTTGAATAACCCGTACTGCCAGAAGATCATCTCATCGGGACTAAGGCGCATATCTGGCCTCCTGTACCGGGACGCTTTGGTTATCTCCGGACGACCGGGTCAGCCACGTCACCACCAGGCGCGCGATGACAAATCCAACGAGACAAAGCAGCAACCGCTCCCACTGACCGCTAGAAACAAAGTAAAATCCGGCGAGCGCAATGCTCATCCGCAGCAATAGGCTGCCGAAGAACCAAAACGCCGGCTGCTCAGACGAAACACCCTTGCGCACCGTCCACCAGAGGCCGCCGAAGAAAACGGCGCCCAGCAACATTCCCGCCGACAATGCCAGCGCCAGCAGCAAAACCTCATTCATCGCCATCCTCCCGTTCGTCTTGCATGGCTTTGTCTTCTTTAGTTACCCAATGCCACGCATTGAAGCAGCCGATCGCGAGCCCGGCCACCAACAGCGCCAGCGTCCAGGCATGCCTTCCCGGATAGTGCCGGTCCAGCCACAGACCGAGCGCTGCACCGAGGAGCGTCGGAATTGCCACTGACCAGCCAATCAGCCCCATCATGCCCAAGCCGAACCAGACGCCCTGTGCGGAGTGGCGCCGCGCCCTGAGCTTCCGCGCCGCCTTCGCACCGACCTCCTCACTCAGCGCCAGCTTCGGCTTCAAGAGCTTGTTTTGGGGTTCGTCAGGCATTGTGAAAAGTCGCCATGCGACGCATGAGATCGCCTTCCATTTTTGCCAACACCGAGCGCACACTTCGCTCCCGTTCGTCCAGGTCTAGAAACTCGCGCTGCACCGCCTCGCGCAATTTGCCGAGGTCGGTTCCGGCAATGGCGTTACGGACGGAAACGAGCACGTCAGGGCCGGTCTTCACCAGCACACCTTCATCCACGGCGACGTAAGTCTCGCCATCTGTTTTCGTCTCAAAGATCAGAATTCCCGGTGCGAGCGCCGCCACGCAATCCAGTCGGTGTGGCAAGAGTCCAAATGAGCCCTCGTGCGACTCCGCGACAATGCGGGACACGCCGGTCTTTTCGGCGAAGATCTGGAAGGGCAAGAGAACCTTAAGATTCATGAGCATCGCCGGCATGTTCGAGCGTCGCCTGGGGTTTTGCCACAGGCGTTGCCTCCGGCGTCGCATTGGCCGCTGGGGTCAGGTCGGCCTTGGCTTTTGACTTAGGTTCAGCCGTGAGACGAGGCCGGGTTTCGTTTTCCCCTTGGCTTCATTGATCGCCCCGATCATGTAGAGCGCGCTCTCCGGATAGTCTTTGAATTCATCGCGCAGGATTCGCTCACAGCCGTCCAAAGCGTCCTTTAGGCTGACGAGCTTGCCGTCGAGCCCAGTAAACTGTTTGGTCGTAAAAAACGGCTGGGTCAGGAACCGCTCCAGGCGGCGGGCGCGGGCGACGACATTGCGGTCCTCCGGCGAAAGCTGCTCAAGACCCAGCATCGAAATGATGTCCTTGAGTTGGGCGTATTGCGCGAACGTCCGCCGGATTTCCTGTGCCAAACCGTAATGCCGCGCGCCGACGATACCCGGCGTGGCCATCTTGGAATTGGACTGCAGGGGGTCGATGGCCGGGAACAGTCCTTCGCTTGCCCGCTTGCGAGAGAGCACGATCGACGCGGAGAGATGCGAGAACGTGTGCACGGCCGCCGGATCGGTGAAATCGTCCGCCGGCACATACACCGCCTGAATCGAGGTGATGGCACCGGTATCGGTATTGGCGATGCGCTCTTCCAACCTCGACAGCTCGGTGCCCATGGTCGGTTGATAGCCCAGCCGCGACGGCATCTGGCCCATCAAGCCCGACACTTCCATTCCAGCCTGGATGAAACGAAAGATGTTATCGATCAGTAGCAGCACATCGCGATGCTCGTCGTCGCGGAAATACTCGGCCATCGTCAGCGCCGCATGGCCAACCCGGAAGCGGGCCCCCGGCGGTTCATTCATCTGGCCGAACACCATCACCATGTTCGGCAGCACGCCGGCTTCCTTCATCTGTTGGTAAAGCTCCTCACCCTCACGACAGCGTTCGCCGATGCCGCAAAAAATGCTAACGCCTTCGTGTTGCCCGACCATGTTGTGAATCATCTCGGTGAGCAACACCGTCTTGCCCACGCCTGCCCCGCCGAACAGTCCAGCCTTGCCGCCGCGCTCCAATGGCATGAGAACATCGATGGCCTTGATACCTGTTTCAAAGACTTCAGACTTGGTGGATCGTCGTGCCAGCGGCGGCGGCGGCTGATGCACGGATCGCCATTGGCAACCCGACAACGCCGCTCCGCGGTCGATGACGTTGCCAAACACGTCGAACATCCGGGAGAGAACCTCCTTACCCACCGGCACTTCTAGCGGGCCGCCCGTGTCTTGCACCGCCATGCCGCGAGCGAGACCTTGCGTGGGTGTCAGCGCAATCCCGCGCACGTGACGCGCGTCCAGTTGTGCCAGCACCTCGATGACGATCTGCCCCTTATCGCCCGCCCGCAGCACCGAGTAGATCGGCGGCAAATGCTCATCGAACCGTACATCCACGACACTGCCGCGGACCGAGACAATTGCGCCGAGGGATGGGGCCTTGACAGCTTCTTGTGCGAGCATATTCGGCCCCTTCGTAACAGCAAGATCAGGCCAACCAATAACTCCACCCCAGTCTCGATGATGGCGCGTCAGGACGAGCTAAGGGAGAAACAGTTGATTAGTGCATATCGATCGATCGGATATTGCAATAGCAATCAGGGGAGAACGGCCGACCACGTAGAAAGCCTATAAGAGAACGAAGAGAGGTCGTTGACATAGCTCAATATAGCGGACAACCAGCACGCTATTAAAAATAGAAGGCAGAGCACGATCACGTGAAGCTAGCCGTGATTGTGCGCTTCGTGAGGCGGACGGAAGGCGTCGTGCAGGGGGCACGTATTGAGTCTTTTGAGATCAGGGCAAGCGACGTCGAAACTCCAAAGGATGGCGACCATGGTGACGGAAATACGAGTGCCGAAGATCGGGGCGCCCGCAACAAAAGCGTCGATCGGACGATGGTTCAAGCGGGTCGGAGACCCGGTCAGCCTCGATGAACCGCTGGTTGAGATCGAAACCGACGGCACGACGGTAGAAGTGTCAGCGTCCGTTACCGGGGTGCTGTCCGAGATTCTTTTGACAGACGGAAAAACCGTTACGGCAGGTACGTTGCTCGGAACCATTACAGAGTACGGGGAGTGACAGCAAGACGTCTGGCGCACTGAACGTGTCAAAGTCTAAGCACAGCCGAGAGCGCTACTTCGGGCATTGGTGGCGAGCCGCGATTAAGGCTCCAGTCGAATATCGTGGCCGCGAATTCGCGCAATGACTCGCAATTGGCAGATTCACGGTCGACCATAGCCCGGTCCATATCGCCAATCATGGCCACGAGCAGCTCGATATCCTTAAGAGAGCGTTCATTTTTTGCAGCGTCGATCTCCTTTTTGACTCGTCACCGCACGCTTCGCGTTCAAGCCTCACGGCGCTCGCCGTCTTTTCGCGATCGATTCGCTACGTTTCGATGATTACCTTGAGCGCGCTGTTCTCGGCCGCAGCGGCAAAAGTGTCGTAGGCGTCCATGATCTTGTCGAGCTTGAAATGATGTGTGATCAGCCGCGTAGGGTCGATCTTATGCGATTGCACAGTCCTGAGCAGCATCGGCGTGGTGACGGTATCAACCAGCCTTGTCGTGATCGCGATGTTGCGATCCCACAGGCGCTCCAGATGCAGATCAACCTTGACGCCGTGCACGCCGATATTGGCGATTATGCCGCCCGGCGCCACGATATGTTCGCAGGTGATGAAACTCGCGGGGACGCCGACCGCCTCAATCGCTGTGTCGACGCCGCGGCCGCCGGTCATCGTCATGATCTTCTCGACTGCCTTGCCGTCCTTGTTGTTGATTGTCGCAGTCGCGCCGAAGCGGGATGACATATCCAGGCGGTTATCGTCGAAATCGATCATGATGATCTCGGCCGGCGAGTAAAATTGCGCCGTTAACAAGGCAGCGAGCCCGATCGGACCGGCCCCTACAATGGCGACGGTCGAACCGGGCTGAACCTTGCCGTTAAGCACGCCGCATTCGAATCCGGTCGGCAGAATATCGCTCAGCATGACGAGAGCTTCTTCATCCGCATCTGCAGGAATGTGGTAAAGGCTGGTTTCGGCAAACGGGGTGCGAACATATTCGGCCTGGGTGCCATCGATTTTGTTACCGAGAATCCAACCGCCGTTGACGCAATGCGAGTACATTCCGCGCCGGCAATAGTCGCATTTTCCGCACGAGGAAATGCAGGATATGATCACGCGATCGCCGGCACGAAACCCGGTAACCGCCGCTCCGACTTCGTCGAGCACCCCCACACCTTCATGACCCAGGATGCGGCCTGGCGTACAAGTTGGCACGTCGCCCCTGAGGATGTGCAGATCGGTTCCGCAAATCGTCGTCTTGACCATCTTGACGATAGCATCCGTCGGCGCAACAATTTTCGGTTTCGGTCGATCTTCAAGGATCTTCTTTCGCGGTCCCCGATATACGAGAGCTTTCACGGCCATTCTCCTGTCTTCGACATTGAGTCAGCACGATGCCCTGACGATGCAAAAGCGTGCGGAATTAGATTTAGCGCTCCTGAAGCTCTGCGTTGTCGTGGGGATTTGATCTTCGGTAGCCCTGCTTCAGAAAGAACCCGATTTGAACGACACATTCCATCGTTACACTAAAATGCGATGGTTGTCGGCGTAGTTAAGGAAGGTATGCCCGTTTTGAGCGCCAGTCCGTTGTGCGGCTGGATCCGACCTGGAGACGAACTTCGGTACCGTCTCGCTGGCTGCGCCCCAAACAGCCTCATCTAGGATATCAAGATATTCGCGGTCGGATGGGCGCGTCCTCGTGATGGCCTCGTGTCAACATCCTCAGACCCGGCAGCAAAGAGCTGCTTGTTGGCATCGGCAGCAATCAGGTTGGCATCGACCGCAAAGGCAGCCCATCGACCAGCCCTTCGGCATGTGCGCCGGACCACGGTCTCGAACGGCTTTCGCAGCAGATCCCGGTCAAGCAGCGATGCCTATTCTTGGAGAAGGTAAAGTTAGGCCGGCACCTCGCTGTCGAGGCCGAACCGACAGGACTAACGGTAAGCGAGGTTCTCCCGCGAGTTCGCTGGGCGGCAGGCCTGCTGGCGCTGGAATAGACGCGGTATTCTACAAGCACGGCAACATCCGCGGCAGTGGCGAGCGTCAAACGCTGGCCGCCCGGAAAGCGACCGCGCCGAGGCCGGCCATCGCTCAGCGGCAATTCCCAACTGATTCGCGATCGCAAGGTCTCCGACAAGCCGGACCTTCCCGCCATCAATATTTCCGTTTTTGCATTGCAATAAGAGTTTAGTGTTTTCGGAGCGCAGTAAGGCTTTGGTTCAATACCTCCTCATTCAATAACATTGCAAAATGCAGGGCGAGCCACGCTGGTAGCTCAGTGTCAAAAGGGGCGATTTGGATGTCGATGACAACCGCGGAGATTTTAGAGCGAATGGTTTCCGCGGACGGTTGGATTGTGGTTTTGCGAAGGCCGATGTCCGCTTACAAGAAACATATCGCGACACGCCCCGCGCATGGAGTTGCCATCGATATTTTCGCATACGAAATTCTCGATGACCTTAGTTGAAGCTAATTTTGTGCAGGAAGATCATTGCGAAACGAAACCAAGGTTTTCTTCAGGTTGACCGGTTGCGGTAGAGAGGCGAAACGCCGCTCGAAAGCGAAACATATCGGCCATAGCTATTCGCTTTACCGGCACGCGTTACCCGCCACGGAATTCGAAACCCAAAAGGACGAGTATGAGCGAAAATGTTAGTTCGAGCGCGAGTTTGGCTACGGCCGACCAAATTCACAGCTCTACGAAAATTGCGAAGTTGCCCCGCCAATTTGCTGCCTTCGATCTTGCGACCGCGCTGCTGATAATCACGATCACCTCAATCGCGCTCTGGACCTTCCGCGACTATGCGGTATCGAACGACGAGGGCCTGCAACATCACTATGGGCAGCTTATCCTCGAATACTACCGAAGCGGCATGACCGACGAGACGGTCTTCGGGTTTCGCGACCTCTATCTGTACGGCGGCTTGTTCGATATCGTGAGCGTGCGCCTGAGCGAGATGTTTTCAAGCTTCGATGTCTATGACATCAGACATATTTTCTGCGCACTGATTGGCATCGCTGGCATCGCAGCGACCGCGGCCACGGCAAGGACAATCTCCGGCTCTCGCGCCGGTTTCATTGCGGCAGTGGCGCTCACCGTCTGCGGCTGCTGGTACGGCGCAATGTTCAACCATACCAAGGACATTCCGCTCGCAGCCGGGATGATCGGCGCTACATACATGCTTGTTTGCATCATGCGCGAACTGCCGCGTCCGAGCTTCGGCAACGTGCCGCCGTTCGGTTTGCTGACTGGATGCGCTCTCGGCATTCGCGTGATTGCGCTGCTGCTGGTGTTTTACGCCGGTTTTGCGTTGCTGCTTACGATGCCCCAACCGCTGCAAAGGCATTGGCGGGAGACCAGCAAGTTCTTTCTGCAGTCGATGCTTTATCTCTGCCCCGCGTTTATCGTCGCTTATCTCATCATGATCGCGGCTTGGCCGTGGGCGGCGCTGGCTCCGCTCAATCCCGTTCGCGGCCTGTTCGAGTTTGCCGGGTTTCAAAAACACATCGAAACACTGCTCGACGGTCATATTTACCCGATGGAGACGGTTCCCCGTCTCTATGTGCCGATTTATATCCTCATCCGCGTCTCGCTGATGACACTCGCGGGCGCTGCAATTGGGCTGCTGTTTGCCGGTGCCTCACCGCTGGCCCGTCGCGCTGGATTGCGGCCATCCAGTCGCCGGGAGATCGCATTGGTTGCGCTTACGGTCGCGTTCCCGCTTGCCTGTCAGGTAATCGCAAGGGGCCCCGCCTTCACCGGATTGCGCCATTTCACATTCGTGCTACCGCCGCTCGCGGTCCTGGCCGGTATCGGCATTGACGCCGCGGTGACCGCTTTGTCGTCGTGGCGAAAGCCCTTCGGATTTGCGGCGCTCGCGGCCGCAAGTGTTTACTTCACCTGGAATGCCAGCGTCCTGTTTCGGCTCCACCCATACGAGTACCTTTACTACAATCCTGTTGTCGGTGGCCTTTATGGCGCATCGCGCCTCTACGTGACCGACTACTGGGTTAACATTATGCCGGAGGCGGTCTCCCAGCTTGAGGAATATCTCGATAGCATCGATCGCTCCGGCAACTCACTTACCCCTCGCGACTACACGGTGGGGGTTTGCGGCGAGCGAGTTCTCGTTCGAGCGGGAGCGGTATGCGTTCGAACGTCGGTTGAAGCGGGTCCGGCTACGCTGGATCAAGAATCAGCAATGGGGCCGAGCCGACTTCTTCATCGCTCCGACGCATCTGAGCTGTGACAAGATCATTGATGGCAAGGTCGTCGCGACCATTTCGCGGCTTGGCGTTCCCATCGGCTATGTCAAGGATCGCCGCTCGACTACCCAGGCAGCGTTGATCTCGAGCACGGCGGCGAGTGCAAATCTATCGACAGGCTCGGCGTCGAGCACGCCCTGACGGCTACCGAAGAGCCGTCGATTGCTGCATCGCATCAAGGTCCCGGATAGGTCGTTCCCGGCAGTAGAGTTTCGGGTTACTGCAGAATGCTGATCCAGGCTTTCAAGCGGGTTGAAACCCATGGCGTAGCCAGCAATTGATCCGACGTAGTTTTCATCGACGCAATGCCACGCCTTTCGGCTTGTGAATTGCTAATCCCACCTCGGATCAATCGTCGAAGCTGTCGATGACCGTGTCGGCTATCGCGCGTTTGGTGATGACTCCGACGATGTCCCGGACCCTCGGCCGCGCGATGCCCCGGAAGACGATGGCTGCGCCGGAACGGTGCCGCTTTAGTCTAGCAAGCACTAAATTCAAGAGATCGACGTCCCGGCAAATAACCATCCGGGATTCGACGAAACGCTCGACCAACAGGTTCGGATTGCCTTGGGACTTCGCGCCAGAGCCCCGAACGCGGCGGAATGAGGCCGACGATGCGGCCCTCGCGTTCGACGATGATCGCGCGCAGATCGTCGGTGTCTTCGGCGCTGATGGTGTCCTTCAGCGATGTTCCAGCCTTGGCCAGGATGAAACGCCGCTCCATGATGTCTTGCGCCTGCCTGACCAGGAAGAGATTGATGTGCCGCTCCTTCGGG
The DNA here is from genome assembly GCA_963727225.1 of uncultured Pseudomonadota bacterium. Lineage (GTDB taxonomy): Bacteria > Pseudomonadota > Alphaproteobacteria > Rhizobiales > Xanthobacteraceae > Bradyrhizobium. Next base: position 39,825 of record CAVSFN010000023.1, read on the forward strand.
ATACGGTGGCCGCGATGGCGCAGCTTGATCGTGTAGATCGTCTCACCGATGAGCGCGCGCCGGATGCCGGCGGCGATCGCGACCGCGACGATGACGGGAACGATGATGGCGTAATCGCGGGTCATCTCGAAGACCATGACGATGGCGGTCATGACGCCGCCGGTTCCCGCGCCAACCATCGCGGCCATGCCGACGATCGCCGCTGACGGCGCCGTGATGCCGGCATGGGGAAAGACAACACCCACGACGATGGCGAAGGCTCCTCCCAACGTGGCGCCGAGATAGAGCGACGGCGAGAAGATGCCGCCGGAGGCGCCGCATCCGAGACTGATGGTGGTTGCAAGCAGCTTCAGCACGAACAGCAATGCGAGCAGGCCCGCGGAGGTCATCTGGTTGTCGAGCGTCGATTGGATCACGCCATAGCCGACGCCATCGACATAGGGATGGCCGAAGGCGTGGGTCAGAACCACCATCATCAGGCCGATGATGGCCATGCCGAGAATATTCTGGGTGTAGGCATTGCCTGGCAGTTTGGGAAAGCCGTCCTCCATGATGACAAGCAGACGGATAAAGGCCCAGGAGGCGACGCCGCTAAGAATTCCCAACAGGACAAAGGCGATGGAATCTTCCACACCAATCGACTGCGCCAGCGAAAGCTGGATGTCGGGGACGACAAAGGCCGGCGCCGGCCCGATCAATATCCGGCCGATCGTGGTGGCAGCACCGGTCGCGACCACCACCGGCAGAAAAGTACGGTTCGACACCTCGGGTAACAGGATTTCCAGCGCGAACAATACGCCGCCGAGCGGCGTGTTGAAGGTCGCGGCAATGCCAGCGCCGGCGCCGGCTGCCAGCAGGGTGATCTTCTGTGAGGTCGAGAGTTTGATGGCCTGCGAGAAAGCCGAGCCCAGCGCTGCGCCGATCTGGATGATCGGGCCCTCGCGGCCGACTGCGGCCCCACTGCCGATCGAAAGCGCCGAGGCCAGTGATTTGATGATAGCTACCTGACCGCGAATGTTGCCGTGCTTGTAGAACACCGCGTCCATCACTTCAGGAACACCGTGGCCCTTCGCTTCGGGTGCGAACTGCTGCACCAGAAAGACAACGACGAGACCGCCGAGGATCGGCGAAAGCAGGACCCAGTCACCAAAACGGCTCGGCCCCTCGCTGACATTGGCGTCATACCAGATGCTGAAGGTGCCGTTGTAAAACGCGTTGTGAAAAAATCCGATCAGCGCGCGCAGGGCGACGGCGCCGCAGCCCGTCATGACGCCTACGATCAACGCAAGGCCGCAAAGAATCAGGAGGTTGACCCTCCTTTTGTCGTCACGAGCCGGCTGACCGCTCCCGACGACCGGCTGAATAGAGAGTTTGGACGAGAGGGGCACTGAGGGCATAGCACAGTTCCATGGGGAATAGCTCAACCCCAATCGGCATGAAGTTCGAACGAAATCAATGGGAAATTATTGATTTGGCTTTAGATAATCCTTAGCGCAGGGCTGACTTACATTCGGCGACTTGAAGTCCGTTCGGGCGCGGTATGTGATCATGGCGCAGGTCGGTGGGTTGTCACGGTAACGAGTGCCGTCGAGCAATCCAAAATCGTGATCGGCTCATTGGTGCTCTCAATCGTGATTTCGTTCCACGTGATGTTTGGGCCGATGCACAAGTCCAGGGTTCCGACGACCTTCGATCACGAATGCGAGATAACTCTCGCAATCCACGCTGCTATCCCCGACGTCATTAGAGACACCAAGCGTGCTGGCAGCGGCTGCCTTATGACCCTAGCAAGATGGTTCGAGTGGAACTCACTGGCGAGACAGGTTTAGTAGGGAAAGATACAAACCCGATCACCGCAACGGGGCGCCGTTACAAATCGAAAGGCCCATTCGATGACAGATAACCAAATCGCGACCAATCGCAGGTTGGATGAAGTGCCAATGAATACTCACAACGAATTCCTCCTCTGGCACGCTCTTCATCGTCTTGAGGTGACATTTTGGTACGACGTCGACGTCAACGAAGGGCGTACTGCCCATGAATTTTTCACTCCGGACGGTGTGAAGATTGTGGGTCACCACCAGTTTGAAGGGCGTGAACAGATCCGAGCATTTTATGAGTGGCGTGCTCTTCAAAGCCCCGCGCAAGCAGTGCGTCAACTAGGGATTAGCGGCGTGAGAGCAGTGCGTCATCTGGTCACCAATCTATATGTAGCATCGAGCAGCGAGCGCCGCGCGACAGTGCGGGGTATAGTCATTTTCTATGGTGGTCCATCGAAGCAACAATCAAATCCCCCTATGGTGGCAGATTTGATCAATGAGTGTGTATTAGACAAAGACAATGTGTGGCGATTTAAGTCACACACACTCCGGCCGGTATTCATGGGTAAAGTGGCACCCGGCGAATTGATGATTGATCCCAGCTTCCTAAAGCACACCTGAGCGAACCGCTGGATCATCGCGGCGGCCGATTCTGGACGCGACGATGAATGACCTAGTACCCACTTTTCATAGAGCGTGAGTCGTGATTCAACATCGGGATGATACCCGAAGCAAGAGAAGTCCACCTTTCGAAGAAAGATCGCAAGGTGCTTGAGGCCTGTTGTCGCTCGCCGATGACAATGCAGCGCGATTTGAAGCGGGCGCGGATCGTTCTGTTGGCGGCGGCCGGGCGTAGTACGCGGTCGATCGCCAAGGAAGTTGGGGTCCAGCCGCGGATTGTCAGCCTTTGGCGGCACCGCTATGCCGACCATGGCCTTGAAGGCCTGCAAGACAAGCCGCGGCCCGGCAAGCAGCCGATCTACACGAAGGCGACCGACAAGCGGATTTTGAAGCTGCTGGACAAGCCGCCGCCGGAGGGGTTCGCACGCTGGACCGGGCCTCTGCTGGCCGAGGCGCTGGGCGATGTCGACGTCCAATATGTCTGGCGGTTCCTGCGCAACAGCAAGATTGACCTCGTGGCTCGCAAGTCCTGGTGTGAGAGCAACGACCCGAGCTTCACGGCCAAAACCGCCGATGTCGTTGGCCTCTATGTCGCCCCGCCCGAGAAGGCCATTGTGCTGTGCGTGGACGAGAAGCCCTCGATCCAGGCTCTGGAGCGAGCGCAGGGCTATCTGAAGTTGCCCAATGGCCGCGCCTTGACCGGCCAGAGCCACGACTACAAGCGGCATGGCACGACAACGTTGTTTGCGGCGCTCGAAGTCGCCACCGGGAAGATCATCGCAGCGCATTCAAAGCGGCGTCGCCGCATCGAATTTCTCGACTTCATGAACAGCGTCACTGCGGCGTTTCCGAACCGCAAGCTTCACGTCATCCTCGACAACCTCAACACCCACAAAAAGAACGAGGATTGGCTCAAGGCCCATCCCAATGTGCAATTTCATTTCACGCCGACAAGTGCGTCCTGGCTCAATCAGGTCGAGGTCTGGTTCTCGATCCTGCAGGGGCAGTCGCTCAGCGGCGCCTCCTTCACAAGCCTCAAACAGCTCGAGCTGCACATCGATGCCTATATCAAAGCTTATAACGACAAGGCCAAGCCCTTCGTCTGGACCAAGAAAAAGGTCCGTCAACGTCGCTTCAAAGGCCGCCGTATCACTCAGCTATGATTCCGGGTACTAGCTCATTTCCGAGTTGGGTCCGGGAACGGACCTCGCGCTGCCGTGGCTGAGGTACAGAAACTGTCACGAAGATTCCCTCGGCCTCCAGTGCCGACAGTTATGCCAAGCTGGGGAGCCGCCTGGCGGTTGCAGCCGACGAGTATCGATAAGTGTCGCCACGACAAGCGGCGGCACCCCGTGCCCGTATTCGCCGTGGAGGGTGACGGTCGCGAGCGCCGCCAACATCACGGTGCAACCGAGCGCCGAACCACACAGCCGCGTCCGTGCCTGCACCAGCAGAACGGCGGTCGTGAGTTCCAGCGACCCGGTCACGAAATGGACCATGGCGGGTATACCCACCGCAGATATTTCTCGAAGATAGACCCAGGGGCGAAGATGTTGCTGAGCGATCCCACGACGATGCTGCCAGTTGTGGCGCTCTCAACGCTCGGTGTGGGAGTCGTCCTAAAAACCGCCCAGCCGGCAGCGCCGGGCTGGCCCCCAAAAAAAAGCCCCCGTGCACACCGGGGGCAGAGTCGTTAGACACAACCGGCGGAATTACCGGCATCGCTAGCATCGCGCTGACCGTGGCCGGACGCAATTAGCCGTTCGCATAGGAACGGCCGCTGCGGGGCTCGGTTAGGTTCGACGGGTCGTTGCGGGGCACACGGCGCGAAAGACGCACATTCGCGAGGGTTGAAACCCCGCCCTGCCGGGCAGCAACAAGGCGGGGCCAATCAGAGGAGTCGGCGCGTTCGCATCACGCCTTCAGGCGAGCCTACCATCGGACCTGCGGGGGACAACTCACGGATTTGCAATTCAAGAACCGTGTAATCCTCCTGAGGCGGTTTTCATCGCAAATCGGCATGCGCGACTGCGGCCGCGGGAAGTGGTGGAAGAAGGTCGTATAAGTCGAGTACGGCGAACACCGTGCCCAGCACGATCATGCCGATGGCCAGGCTGAGGATCCACCGCGACACGTAGTCCATCTCGTCTCGCTCGATGCCGATCTGGCGATCATCAATCATGAACTTGCCCCCCGACTGACGTTCACGTTGGCGATTTCGTCGCCAATGATTCGCCGCGAATTTATCACAGGGCGCACACATTTCGGACGGCGCGCGAAGCTACCCAGCCTTTTCATCCTCCTCAGTTGCTGATTCGCAACGCCGACATTCGGCATTGTGCGTGAGCAAGGAGAGCGAGCCCCCGTTTCGATTATTACGATTGTATTGCTGTATGGTACATAGCTAGTGGATGTATCGATCCATTAATGCTGGAACTGCATCAATAGAACGTCAGCCGGTCAATTCCCGCACGCGGGACGGTTCAGCTTCCTGGTTCAGAACTATTCGCGCGAACTCGGTGGCGTGGACGTGCTGGGAGAGCTGGAGAAGGCTTTGATCAAGCAGATCAGCAGCCTTCAGCTCAAGATCGAGCAGACCTCAACGATCTATCACGCCCAGACACGGCATTTTGGCCCCGCGGGCCGCCATCTGCGAGGAGGCGTTCGGCTTTCTAGAATCCTGCAGCATAGAGGATGAGAGCTATTTTACCGCTTTGATCCGCATGTATGGACGCTCCATCGAATTTATATCAAGGCTACCTCCCGCCGGGCGCACCAGCTACCTTGAGCGGCTCGACAAGCTTAGATCACGCGGGCGGAACGTCGGCTGGGCGGTCGAAGAAGAATTCAATAGCCTTTGGTACGGTGCCGCTCTGGACGAGCGCCAGGGTGAATAAAGGCTCATTCTGTCGGACGAGGTAATCGAATGAAGCGGCTAGGTCGCCGGCGGTTGAGCGTGCGCCGCAGGCGGGTCGCCACCGGATTGGGTATTAGAATCAGGTCGGCTAATGGGTCAAAGCGGACTTTGCATCCGGCTCGGCGGCAAAGGACCTGTAGCGATTGACCCACAGCAGACTATTCGAGAGGAAGGCTCTGGCCGAACAAACTTGGAAGACTAACTATGATAAATAGAAAAATGGAGCCAGTCGCTCCATCTTTCTATTTTCTAATTCCCTTACATTTGAGCTTCACCTTGCCAAGGACACTCAGTACCCGCTTGATTCCCCTTGCAAGTAAATGTGCCCTGACCATTGAGCTTCTGATATTTGCCGGTGCCACCAAGCCAGTTAAATTTGCCGGTGCCGGTCATTTCGAATGCACCACCATCTTTGGGGTTGACCTTGTAGGTGGCTTCATAACTGAAATAGGCCAGGTCGCCACTAGCAGTGTGACTAGTGCCATAACCTCTGAGGGTAATATCGCCACCAATGATATCGTTTTGTTCGACAGCTGTGACCCAGTTATTGGCAAGATCTCCGCTACCCGTTGACTTCCAGGTCTCTGTAATCTGCTTGAAAGAGTGACCCGGCTTGTCAGGGATGACGGAACTGACTTCTGAGAGCACCTGAAGGTCTTTATTGACGCCGCTAACTTTGTCGGCTGCATTCGCAGGTAAGCTGAGAAATATCACGCAACCTGCCAACAAGATACCTCTGGTCGTCATTGTCTCCTCCATAGTTAAAAGGTTTAGCTCTGCTTGAGCCTCCCCCGATCAGCTGAAACGCCAACCTCCTGAGGGTGATCCGATCACTATACCGACTATCCCTGGTTGCATTGATTTAGATCATTATCTTCGTACAGCCGAAACTGCAGTTTACGGCAATTCTCGTTTCTAAGTAGCATCTGTGGAGTAGCGTCATGGCACCCGCGAAGCTCGAGTTGCCGCAAGCTAATCCTCGCGCCATATTGCGGGGCGTTCTGGCGGACGCTGCAAAGACGGTGCCCGAAGCAAGGCGGACACCTTCATTGATGGCATGCCTCGCCGAGAAGATTTTGACCCTGGCTGCCGACGGCCAAGAGAACCAGATCAATCTACGTCGTCTCGCGGTCGAGAGGGTACTGGAATCCTGTCCTGGCTGCCGCGCATGCGACGGCTTGCAAGCGGCCCGCAACGGTGGTCGCTCGCGGGGCGATCTGATATTCTCATTTCCGCTTGTGGCACGAAACGGACCAGCGGGACCGGCCTGACTATGTCCGTTGGTCGGGGAGGAACGGAAGTCGCGTTTCGGGGTCGTCAGGTCGCATTTTGACCCATCTCGGACTTCGGTCGGTTTCAACGCGGCGCGAACTCCGGAGGGATCGTTGCCCCAACGGCCATAGCAGCCGAAATGTGGCGCTTGCCGTCCCCACTCGCCTATTTCTTTCCTCTTCTCCGCCCAGCTTAGAGCGCGTTTCGCATCCACGATTGAAGTCAGCGCGCCTTAGTGCTGCATAGAGGTCCGTTGCGTCCGGTGGAGCAAGCGTTGCGTACCGAATTGTCCTTTCAAAGCAAACTGCACCGCATGCTTGTTGCTGCCGCCATCGTTGGCCCCGTGGCGCTGGCGCCTGAAATGAGTGCGGCCGAAGGTTTGCTTGATTTCTTTTTCGGTGGCGGCCAGAAGCAACAGCACCAGACCGACAATAATCCGCAATCACCGCCGCGGCCTGTCGTCGTAAGCGCGGGACCTGCCTTCTGCGTGCGCAGTTGCGACGGCAAATATTTTCCGCTGATGCGCGGCGCGGCCTCGCCGGCGCAGATGTGCCAGGCCTTCTGTCCGGCAAGCCCGACCAAAGTTTTCTTCGGCTCCAGCATCGACAGAGCCTATGCCGCAACCGGCGAGCGCTACGCCGATAGCGAAAACGCCTTTGCCTATCGGAAGGCGCTGCGCGCCGATTGCACCTGCAACGGCCACAATCCCGCCGGTCTCGCGTCAGTCGATCTCGCGATGGACGGCTCGTTGCGCTCGGGCGACGCGCTCGCTACCGCCGACGGGCTCGTCACCTATTCCGGCATACGGGTCGGCAACGACCAGAATCCGGATTTCACGCCGGTAGCGTCTTCTCCGGGCCGGACGCCGTAGGTGCGCGTCCGGTTGAACGATATGAAGGTCGCGCCGGCGCGAGCCGACATGGCGGCAAACAAGGCGTCAACTTCCGAGGTGACCCGCACGCCGCTTCGTGGGCTGCGATGATCGCGTCCATCAGCCGGTCCCAGACCCCGGCTTTGCGCCATCGGTTGAACCGATTGTAGACCGTCGTTGGCGGGCCGTAGCGCTCCGGCACATCGGCCCAAGGCGAGCCCTAGCGGAAGACCCAGAAAATACCGTTCAGAACCCGTCGATCATCAACCCGCGGCACTCCGCGAGGCTTGTTGGGCAGCAGCGGTTGGATCACCTTCCACTTAAACTCCGTCAGTTCGTAGCGGGCCATGAGCAAACTCCTTCACAGAGCTTGAATCACATTCCACACGAAAACGGAATCCGTTATAAGTATGCTACCTAGTGCAGGTTCTAATCTCGTCCAGCTTCGATCAGCTTCTCCGCAAGCCCCGTCGGATTGGTGAACATGACTTCGTGGCTTCCCGGCATCTGTACCAAGCGGTAAAGGCCGAGCCGCTGTGACATGCGCGGATGCCATCCCCAATCAGCGCCCTGCGGCAATGCGTTATCTTCCGTACAGTTCAAATAGCTCTTCGGAATTTTCGTCTCGTAGAAGCGCGCCAAATCGAGCTTGTCGACAAAGGGCTGATAAGGCTCGGGCGAAAGCGATTCATATGAGGATTTTGCCAGCGCATCATCTGCATCGTTAATGAACGCCTCGCGCCAGATCGGATACGGCAACATTACCGAACCGTCACCGGAAGCCGCCGCAAGTTGATCGAACAAGGCCAGATAATGCGGTGGGACTTCATCGTTAAGGCTGTGACCACGTGCCGGCACGAAGGCATTCCAGAACACTAAACGGCGAATGCGATCGGGAATCTCCTCTGCTAACCGAGCAATGATAGTGCCGCCGTATGAGTGACCAACCACAACAAAATCACGCAAGTTTTGACGCTCAATCTGTTGCACCAAGTCTTGGATTTGCTGGGAGTGATTGACCCGCTTTTCCACGCCCTTTCCGTGTCCAAGCACGGTCGGAGCGACGGCGGTGTGCCCCTTCGATTTGAGGTGATTGATCACCGGAGCCCAATGCTCGCCGGTGTGCCACGATCCGTGAATGAGAACAAAACTGAGCATTGAAGCGGCTCCGTATGCCATGACAAAGAGGTTCTAGCTCTCGCCATGATATACTAGGCACGGGCTCGCTGGCTTGGACTAGCACGCCGATCCTTTTGTCTTAGAGCGCTGAAATATCGATTGCCGATTTGCTCAAAACCTCAACAAATGGTAGCTTATTGTTTGCTGCCTCTATGGGAACGTGGCAATGCGCGTGTGGTCGACTGATGCGGTGCCGATGCGCGAAAGGTTCGCGTTCTGGAGCGACGCCGTCTGCGACGCCTTTCTACGCGTGCGTACGGAGCGCGCCGAACAGGCCGCCTTCAACGGCTCTATCTCATCTTTGCCATTGGGACCGCTGCACGTTAATCACGTAAGATCGGAACGCCACTTGGTACGTCGGAGCCAGCGCACGATATCGTCCGACGCAGAAGGTTGGTTCTTCGTCAACCTACAGCACGCAGGCGATTGCGTATTGTCTCAAGACGGCCGCGATCAGCATGTTCGCTCCAATGACATTTGCTTTTTTGACGGCACTAGGCCGTTCGATTTGGACTTTCAATCCCATATGGCGCTCACGTGCTTTTTGATACCGCGTGACGCCCTGCTGGCTCGCGCCATCAATGCACCCGATAAGGTCGTGAGACAAATTCCGCGCGAGGGTGCTGGCGCTCTTCTGCACCGTTTCTCTATGGAGCTCGCGGAAGCTGCGCGGTTTCTTTCGCCCGCGGCGACGGCCCAAGTCGGCGAGATATATTTGGATCTTTTGGCGCTCGCACTGCACGCCACGCCAGCAGCTCGTGAATCAACGCGCCGAACTACGCGCCAAGCACTCTTCGCCTCAATTTGTGCGGATATTCGGCTCCGTCTAGCTGATCCAACGCTTAACATCGTAGCGATCTCGGCAAGTGCCGGCATCGCTACGAGGACATTGCAGACATGGTTTCACGAGGGAGGCATGAGTTTTGCGGATTACGTGCTAGAGCAGCGTCTTAATTTCGCCGAGCGGCAGCTTGCGAACTCTGCGAATAACGCGGCAGTAACTGAGATCGCCTACGCGGCCGGCTTTTCCGATTTGTCCTATTTCAGCCGTTGTTTCCGGCGCCGCTTTGGCATTACGCCGAGGGACCGGCGCGCGGCCGCTCGGCTTGCAAGCAACTAGCCCGTTGCACTTTAGGCTAGCTTTCTCCGATTGACCCGCGATTTGTCCACCTTTGGCACGAAACGGACCAGTCGGCCCGGTCTGATCATGTCGGTTCATAGGGGAAGACCGGAAGTGGCGTTTCGGGGCGTTCAGGGTCCTTGTTGACCCATAGCTGACCTTGACCTGACGCCTTTAGGCATGCGCTTCCGGCTATTAAAGCGCGGACGTACTCTTCAGAAAAGCGGGTCGTCGCGTTACGCCGGCAGTCGTGAAAAGACCTGCTCGACCGGCACAGGCGGCACGACGTTGAAAGTCTCTTCGAAGATCTCTCGCAATTCTGCGGTAGTACCGAGCGTGCGCTCATCGAGAGACTGACCGTCGCGCGCCTCGATCTTGAACTTACGATTGACCAATTTGTAGCGCTTATCGTCGCCGAGGCGCTCCATTATCAACGTGGAAGAAAACGGTGCGGCCGGATGGGTGGCCGCGAACCAACTGCCGATTTCGTAGTCGGAATGAATTTGAGGTTCTAGATTGAACGTGTACATCCTGCGCCAGCCCGCAGGTTGGATTGCGCTCAAGCAGAACATTCCATCGGCTTCGCTCAATCGATATGTACCCATCGCAGTGCGTTGTTCAATATCGGTCTGAAACGTCAGCGGAGTGTCCATAACGCACACGCCGAAACCAACATCGGCCAAGCGCGGCCCATCCGGCAAATCGACCTTCAAGAGCATGTGCGTCTTAGGCCCAAGCGGACTGTCAGGCGGCGACATCCAGAGCACGCGCGCGGTGAGCCCTGTTACTTTGAAGCCAATTGTCTCCAGCACGGCCTTGAACAAAATGTTCTGTTCAAAACAATAGCCGCCGCGCCGACTGTGCATCAGTTTTCTCTGCAGCGTTCCGAGATCGAGATTCACAGGCAGGCCTAGCAGCGGATCAAGACCTTCAAAAGGGATCGCATTGACGTGCTGAAAATGGAGGGCCGCAAGGGTCGCAAAATTAGGCTCTACAGAGCCGCGAAATCCGATCCGCGCGAGGTAATCGTCTATACGAAATTCACTCGTCATAAATCGCTCCAGGCTGAAACCCGGAATTATTACTCCAAAAGGCGGCTGCCGCCAGTCCCCGCTCGGCTTATTGGAGCGAGGACATGACCGCTTTTGGCACGAAGCTGCCGATCCGGCATGTCCGTAGTCTGATCGCTACAGGGGGTAAACCGGACATGGCGCGGGCAGCCCAATTCGGTCGAGATTGCCCCCATGGCGGACTCGGACCGCATGACGGAGCAGACGGATCATGTTCCCACGCGGCGAGAGCATTCGGATCCTTCGCGGGGCATGTAGACAGTCCGCAGCACCCGACGATAAGCTTCAGTCGAAATCGCATGAGCCATCCGGCCATCATGGCCGAAGGGCGGGTCTGGACGCCATCTGACGGCTCTCATGGGAGAAGCCTATGCGACAGCTATTCACGACGCTTGGAATCGAGATTCCCATTGTCCAGGCCCCGATGGGCGGAGCAGTGCCCGTGCGTCTTGCCGCGGCAGTGAGCGATGCCGGGGCGCTGGGAACATTGCCGCTTTGGCGCGCCGATCTCGAAACCCTTCGCAGCACCGTGCGGAAAATGCGCGGACTCACTTCAAAGCTTTTTGCCGTGAACTTGGTTACGGAGTTTTCTCAACAAGAGCGTCTCGAGGTATGCCTTGAGGAAGGCGTGCCGATCATCTCGTTCTTTTGGCGCGACCCCGGCTCCCTAGTGAAGCGCGCCAAGGCTGGTGGCGCTCAGGTCATGTACACCGTGGGCAACGCCGATGATGCTCGGCGCGCCGTTGACAGTGGCGTCGATGTCATCGTCGCGCAGGGATGGGAAGCCGGCGGCCACGTCAGGGGGACGGTCGCGACGTTGCCTCTCGTCCCAGCGATCGTCGATGCGGTCGGCGACACTCCCGTGATTGCCGCTGGCGGCATCGCCGATGGTCGTGGTATGGCCGCCGCGCTGGCGCTCGGAGCAGCGGGTGTCTGGGTCGGCACCCGATTTCTCGCTTCTGAGGAGGCGTCAATCCATCCTGAATATCAACGTCGGATCCTTGCCGCCTCCGAGAACGACACCGCCTATTGCGAAAATCTCTTCGATGGTGGCTGGGCAAATGCGCCACATCGGGTGCTGCGCAACAGCACTGTCCGCGACTGGGAGGCCGCGGGTCGGCCGCCTTCGGGCCAACGACCGGGCGAAGGCGAGATCATTGCGAGGTCACCAAGCCGCGGCGAAGCTGACCGGTATAGGAGCTACACGCCGGGGCCGGACACTGTCGGTGAAATCGAGCCGCTTTCATTATGGTCGGGCCAGGGTGTTGCGCTCGTTAGAAAGGTACAGCCTGCCGCCGAGATCGTTCGCGAAATGAACGACAACGCCAAGGTCATTCTCAGCCAACTCGCTCAGCAATGCTCATCGCAGTAGCCGGGGGATATCTCGATTTCAGGTTAGCTGCGACAGCCGGTGCTTTTGCTTCATTCGATGTCGCGTCTTGGCACAAACCGGCTGTTAGAAGGCGGGCAGAGATGTCCGCTCTGCCCGGGTATTTCAGACATCAACTTGTTCCGCCATTGCCAGCGCGTCATCGACCTCAATGCCAAGATACCGGACCGTGCTTTCGATCTTTGTATGCCCGAGCAAGAGCTGGACGGCCCTGAGATTACCTGTCCGTCGATAGATCAGGGTGGCTTTTGTTCGTCTCAATGAATGGGTACCAAATAGCCTCGGGTCCAACCCGACACTTCCGATCCACTCTGAGACGAGACGTGCATATTGGCGGGTCGTCATACTGCGACCAGGACCGCGACGGCCGGTGAACAAGAACTCGCCAGGCCGTTTGCCGGTGGCCTTGAGATAGTCATCGATCGCCTGACGGGTTTGCTCGCCCAGTTCAAATCTGACAGGCCGCCCGGTTTTCTTTTGCCGGACCGTTGCGCGATCTGACGTGTATCCGCCCGCAGCGACATCCTCGACTCGGATGGCGATGACATCACATCCGCGAAGCTTGCTGTCGATTGCCAGATTGAACATAGCGAGGTCGCGAACGCGGCCTTCGATCTGGAGCTTTGTCCGGATCGACCAGACGTGCTTTGGCCGCAGCGGCGGCTTTGCCCCGGTCAGCTTTCCCTTGTTCCACGGCACTCGCTTGGGCGCGGGGGTTGCATTCACTTGATCCTGCATGGCCATACTCCTCGGCTCGGTTATAGAGGGCGAGAAGCATGTGCCATCGGATCAGGTGGAATCAGGTCGGTTTTCAGATCGAAGCGGACGTCGCTCAGGGCCGGTCGGCAAACAGTGTGCAGCGAATGACCCCACAACGGAAATCGTTCCATTGGCGGGGCGGTCTCGGTCCTGTCGCAGAAAATTAAGACCGCAAAACATACGTTGCACTAAACTGTTACGCGGTAGGCATCCGATTCAGTGGAAAGGGAGTGACTATGGCGCAAACACAAGCGAGCTTGCTGGGCGCTGTTCAATGTCCGCTGTTCACCCGGTACTCGCCGCTTCGAGCGAAGTATCGGGATACTGCGCCGCGATACTCGGTGTGGCGTCGCGAGAGATGCAACAGATCACCCGATTGCGACCGGCGTGCTTAGCATCGTAAAGGGCTTGATCGGCTGCTTTCATCAGGTCGGAAACATTGTTCATCGTTTCTGCCGAAGTGGCCACGCCAATGCTAATAGTTGCTGGAATCGAACGCGAGGCCACCACTAGGGAGTTGGCGGCAACCTCACTACGCAATCGTTCCGCTACGACTTGTGCCTGTGGTAAATTGGTTTCCGGCAACAGCAGCGCGAACTCCTCGCCGCCAATGCGCGCAAGCACGTCGCATTCGCGTTTACAGTCGCGCGCCAGATTCGCTAGATGCACGATCATTTCGTCGCCGACTTGGTGGCCGAAATTGTCATTGATCGATTTAAAATAGTCGATATCGATCATCAGGAAGGAGATCGGCCGTCCATAGCGGCGGGCTCTAGTCCACTCACGATCCGCCAGGGTCAGGAAGTGCCGGCGATTGTAAATGCCCGTCATTCCATCCGTGGTCGCCAGTCGCTCTAGTTCCTTGGCATTCCGCACGATGTCGGTGACATCGCTGTAGATCAGCATGCGACCGCCGTCGGGCAGGACGGCCAAATGACAACGCATCGTCGTTCCGTCGGTCATGGCCAAATCCATGGGCTTTGCGTCGCCAGATCGTACCCACGCAAGCCGACGCGCGACGTAGTCTTCAAGATTGACGGCTACTGCCTGGGCTGAGGCCGCAAGCATGTCAGCATAGAGCGGCTTAGTTTCTCTGATCTCCTCGGAGCTGTTAGCTCTGAACATCGCGTGCAGCACTGGATTGCTGTAGAGAGCGCGCAGATCTTTGTTGAGTACCAGCAGGCCACTGTCGACATTGTCGAGCGCGGCATAAAGTGTTTCAAGTTCCTGCTTGGCCTCTGTCAACTCGCGTTGCACTCGCGCGAATTCTGTCAGATCGGCTGCGGATCCCTTCAACTCTTGTTCCCCGGCCGATTTTTGTTTACTTGGCATTGTCATGCCTCCACAACGTGCCAGTGACCCAACTCCCTTGCTTGCATAAAGACAGCAAACATCCTCTCAATTGCTAGGCACGATTTCGGGAAAGTAGTTAAAGGGTTATTAATTCCGCGATTGATCTCGGAGATACGCTGCCGCCTTCGCGGCGTTGATGAGACTTGTGCTGCGTGGCTGCACGTTTTGAGCTTGGGAATGCGGTCGCCGTTTTTGCGATACCGCGAGATCCGTTCATATGTCGCATGTTGGCACAAATGCGAAGTGCTGAGCGCATCGATCTGCGTCTGAGTTTGGAGGCAAAGCGGAAAACATCTACTCGCGATGAGCATTTCGCATTTTGACCGATACTGTCGAAAAAGTCGTTTTGCATCGCTGAACATAAATTTTAAGAGCCGTAGACGGGCCTAAGTGAAAATAACGTGGGGGGACGCATCATCGAGCGATGAACTCACCGCCAACTCCGGTAACAGGTCTGAGGGCACATCGACGAGCGACCATCCTCCATTTCGTCGTTCGGCGAAAAAACAGTCCCAAAGCAATTTGGGACTTTTTCGACAGCATCGACCCACAACGGAAGCGGCGTTTTTTTGGTGAGCGCGGCTCTCGGCAAGCAGAGACGCTGGCGATTAGCCCTTCACCAGTGCACAGCCGCCGTCTTTCAATGGACGAAAGGCTTCCGCTGCCGGGATGGTGGCTCGCAGTTTGTAGAAGTCGCCGAAGTATCTCGATTCGGCGGGCGTTTTTACCTCAAACAGATACATATCGTGGATTTTGCGTCCGTCGGCGCGAATGGTTCCTTTGCCGTACAGGCGGTCATCGGTCGGAAGCTCCTTCATTTTAGCGGCGACGGCGCGGCCATCGGCGTCAGACTTTAGCGCCTCGACTGTCTTGAGATAGTGGGTCACTGCCGAATAGACACCCGCCTGGGCCGACGTGGGGACCTTGCCGGGGCGCTCAACCTGCCAGCGTTTCGTCCAGGTACGGTTGTTGTCGTTCATGTCCCAATACCAGGCCTCCGTTAAGACGACGCCCTGCGTTGTTGGCAGACCCAGCGCGGCGACGTCGCTCACCCACAACAGGAGACCTGCGATATTCTGTCCGCCTCTGACGATTCCAAACTCGGCCGCCTGTTTGATGGCATTTGTGGCGTCGCCGCCAGCGTTGGCGAGGCCGATCACTTTAGCCTTGGAGGCTTGTGCCTGGAGCAGAAACGACGAGAAATCACTGGTGTTGATCGGCACCCGGACTTTGCCCAGCACTTTCCCGCCATTGGCTTCGACGACCGCCGCTGCGTCGCGTTCGAGCGCATAGCCGAAGGCGTAGTCGGCGGTGATGAAGAACCACGTATCGCCACCCGTCTGTACCGTCGCCTTGCCGGTGCTATTGGCGAGCGCCCAGGTATCGTAGACCCAGTGAATTGTATTGGTGTTGCACTTTGGTCCGGTGAGGTCCGACGTCGCCGCGCCCGTCACAAGGAACAGCTTGTTCTTTTGGCGGGCGATCTCACTCACTGCCAGGGAAACGCCGGAATTCATGCCGTCGACGATCACATCGACCTTGTCGACATCGAACCACCTGTTGGCGATGCTGGCGCCAACGTCAGGTTTGTTTTGCATGTCGGCGCCGACGATTTCTACTTTCATCCCCTTCGCTGCCGCATCAAAATCTTCGACAGCGAGCTTTGCCGCCACGACCGCGCCAGGGCCGCCGATATCTGAATAAATGCTCGACATGTCTGTCAATACGCCGATCTTGACGATGCCATCGGTATATTGCGCGTCGGCCGAACTGTTCACGATAGCAGCCACGATGACGATCACAGTGAGAATCGTTTTCATGCCCTACCCCGCACCTGCGCCTACATGCACGCTATCAGTTTTTCCGGTCTGTGTGAAACGCCTTGCGGCTGCTTTTGGCACCTTTTAGACATGCCGACGGGCGCTGAGAATGTCCGTTGATCGGGGTGGATCGGAAGTGACGTTTCGGTGCGGTCACGGACCGTTTTTGACCCGAATGTATGGTCCGGCCGTGCGTTGCAAGAAGATTTCGCGAATTGGCGGTGGCGGTCTTGCATCAATGTATCCGGCCTCTGATTGGAGCTTTGCTCCGGGCCATCATGGATATCAGCGCGCGTGCGTTCTCATTAGCGGACAGGCCTCGATCGGACCATTCGGGTCACCAGTGTTCGTACGCGCTCGGAAGACCGATCCTCCATTTTGTCTTGTCCTCTCGCAGACCTCGGCTGGAAGCTGTTGATAGGGTTACGTCATCGCTTGCTCCTCATATCGCGCAGTGCCTTTGTTCGAGCCAATGGCCGTTCCTTCGTCCCGCAGAGCGTCACGAGGATCAAGCGGGTCGGACGCTTGCATCGTCGGTACTGGTCAGCTCGAAGGCGCGTCCTTTCGCCAGCACCGCCCAGGCGATGCGGGCAAGTTTGTTGGCCAGCGCGATCGCGAGCACGTTGTGATGCAACCGCCTCTTGGCGGCTTCGATCCAGGATTTGAGCCCGTAACGTTCCCAGTTCTTTATCCTGACCAGCACGACCCATGCCGCCTGCACGAACAGAACGCGCAGGTAGCGATTGCCGCGCCTGGAGATTTTGCCGAGGATCGTACGGTCTCCCGTCGAGATCTGCTTGGGCACCAGTCCGAGCCAGGCGCCGAAGTCGCGGCCTTTGGAGAATACGTCTCCAGTGCCGATCGCTGCCACCATGGCGCTGGAAATGATCGGCCCGATGCCGGGCACCATCATCAGGCGCGAACATGCCTGATCTTGACGGGCCAGTGCTTCGATCTCGCCGGACAGGCCATCGATACGCTGATCCAGCCGGCGCCAGTCGCCCTGCCAACTCCTCGATGACACGCAACATGCGTGGCGACAGGGCATCGATGCGCGTCGCAAGGATGGTGGGCAGTTCCGTGCGCAGGAAGCCGATACCCTGGCGCACGGCGATCCCGCGTTCGAGCATGAAGGCGCGAATCTGGTTGATGATGCCGGTGCGTTGCGATACCAGCCGCTCGCGCACCCGATGCAGTGCCTGCAGATCCAGTTGCTCCGCGGTCTTGGTCGCCACGAACTTCATCGTCGGGCGCTGCACGGCTTCGGCAATCGCTTCGGCATCATTGAAGTCGTTCTTCTGTCCCTTGCTATAGGGGCGGACATATTTGGCCGGCATCAACCTGGCATCGTGACCAAGCGATGCGAGTTTGCGGCTCAGGTGATGTGCGCCGACGCAGGCTTCCATGCCGATCAGGCAAGGCGGTATATTGGCGAGCCGCGTTTCCACTTGGCCACGCCACCACTTTTGCCGCAACACGATGGCGCCGCGCGCATCGTGGCCCACGACGTGGAACGAGTTCTTGCCGATATCGATGCCGATCACGGCGATCGCGGTATTGGGTGTCTGAGACATGGCGTGCTCCTTGTCTTTGGCGCCCCTTGCCAGCTTCGCTTGCTGGCGGGGCAGGAGCACGGCCGGACTATCCCATTAGCGGAATTCATCGCAAGTGTGTGAAATCCGAGCGGGCTACAGATCAAGTGCCAAGCCAACGAAAAGAATTTGCAAGAAACACTTTCCCGTTCGCATGAGACCACTCGCCGTGGGCAACAATGACGCGTTGGCAGTTCCAGTTCAGCACTTTATCGCGCGCCCGACGCGCCGGTCCGCGGTTGATAAACGATAATCGCCATTCGAGCGGCGCGCAGGCCTTGTCCTGGGTGAGGCCATCGAGGCGCGCCAAGGAACGCCACCAACCCCAATGTTCTCGGAGAAAATGATCGCTGAACGTCTGGATCAAATCGGCGACAATCGCAGTAGCGGAGGGACGGTGAAGAAAGACAATCTCGTCCATGGCGGGAGAGCCACGGAACCAGGCTTGGTCGATATCGGCAAGCCATTCAATCGGCGGACTGTCTACCAACGCTTCCTGGAATTTGATGTCGGGCCGCTTCTTGATTGTCGTTTGCGGCCCCCACAATTGGGCCTCGGGATAGGCCGCCTTCCATTCCTGCAAGTATAGGTGATGAAGTTTGTTGGGGCTTACGAGATGTCTGACAGACCCCAGGCTATCAACCTCATTGCGCAGATCAGCAGTTAGCTTAACAGGTGACCATACCCACAGATCGTCATTCGCCAGTCGGGCGATAACCGAACGCGTCGGGTAGGGAAAGCGAAAGAAGCTGACCATCTCTCCCTCTACGACCCAGAGAGCGTCATGTACTTGTTCGAGCATGTCTTACCCCTCCACCTTGGATGCCAATGCCGTGATTGACTAAAGCTCTATCATGCAACACAAGCGCCGATCTGAGATAATCGTTGCAATTTAGTACGCCCATAACGGCCATAGTAGTCAGCCGTTCCTTGAACGAAGTATGCTAATGGCGCCTTGGCGTCATACCGGTGGCCGCTCGGCATACTCAACCGTGGGGGTAAAAAAATGAACAAGGCTCTCGTCGCAGTCGGACTTAGCCTCGCCCTGCGGGCGCCGCATTTGCTCAGCAGAAAACCGCTAAAGAACAGATTGTCGGGGCG
This sequence comes from uncultured Pseudomonadota bacterium, assembly GCA_963727225.1. Classification (GTDB taxonomy): domain Bacteria; phylum Pseudomonadota; class Alphaproteobacteria; order Rhizobiales; family Xanthobacteraceae; genus Bradyrhizobium. Next base: position 58,710 of record CAVSFN010000023.1, read on the forward strand.
TGGACCCTAATCGCTGTTACCAGCGAGACGGACGACGGCAAAAACGGAGAACCCTTCGGTCCTTCCCCAAAGGGCATGATCATCTTCTCAAACGACGGCCATTTCTCGCTCTTCCAGTCGCGCGCGGAAATTCCGAAGATTGCGGCTAATGATCGAGCCAAGGCGACGCCCGAAGAGGCACAAAGCATCGTAGCATCAAGTATTGCGTATTACGGCACATACGCGATTGACGAAAATACAAAGGTGATGTTGGTCAACCTCGCAGCCAGTACCTATGCGAACGTTGCGGCCATTCCCAACCAGAAGCGAACAATTACCCTGCTAACCTCAGACGAACTCAAATTCGACAACCCACGAACCCCAAATGGCATGACGCTCCGGACCACCTGGAAGCGCGCCGCGGCGCCGTAGACGACTTCCGGTCTGGGTGTCAAGCTCTTCAGCGATCGTCCTTGCCGGGCCCACTGTTCTCTCCGCGGTAGGGGTGAACCCTCCGCATGATGGCGTAAGGTGACGCTGGCGGTTCAATGTTGCAATCGCGGTCGCCCTTTCGGACGCGCGCAAAAAATCTGTCGAACTCACCATCGCCATCGTCCCGGCTGGGACGTCTTTTCCTGCCGTTTGGCAGGAACTCGGTAATGCCCTCGCTAGGCAGCAATCTCCTTCGTCGACCAGTTGAACTCGGTTCCATCGATCCACATGCGATGCAGAATGACGGCGAGCTTACGCGCGACCGCAACCTTGGCCTTGCGGAGCCCGTTGCGCTTGGCGAGCCTAACGCCCCAAGCCTTCACTGCTGACCATTTCGGGACGCGCGTCAGCAGAACCCCGGCTGCTTCAAACAGGTAACTTCGTAGCATGGCGTCGCCGCACTTCGAGATGCGACCGGTCCAATCGACCTCTCCGGACGCATGGCGTCTACTGGTTAGCCCAACGTAAGCACCTACGCTTCGCGACCGCGCAAACCGTGCCGGATCGTCAATCGTTGCCTTGAAGGCGAGCGCGGTGATTGGACCTGATCCCACGTCATAATGCCCATCCCACTACGTTATTGAAAGACAAAGGTCTTTTGATTTGGATTTGATGATGACGGGCTTTTGCAGCACGCCCAGACGCGCTCGATCACATGCGGATCTTCGATATCCCGTCGTTTGATTACCCAGGGCGCGCCTACACAATATTGCTTGGCGGGAATGGCGCCGGCGCGAATTTGGCGTAGCACCGTCAGGGGGCTCAAATTGAGCATCCTGGCTGCTTCAGGCAACGTGACTTCGCCGCGCTCGGCCCATTCGCCATCCCTGTAGACCGTGATGCCGTGTGTGTTGCGGAAGCCCCGCACCCGCGACTGTGTCCATCCATTCAATCGACCTGTTCGCTTACCTGTCCGGTTGAGCATGCCGGCAATGGCTTTGTCAGGCATCAATCGCGCGCAGGCGCGGATCAATTCCACCGTCTCGGGCTCGACGGCCCACCGTGTTTGCCCCCTCCGGTTCTTTCTCACCATCAGGCGGGTATGATCGCCGCCCTGCCAATGCAACAATAAATGAATCTGGTCATCCTCGACGCAGGCTACCACCTCACGCAACACGACCCGGATGATACGCTTACGCGTGACGGCAGTGGCCGCCGGATGGTGCCAAGCAGCCTGCAGGTCAGCCCCCATTTTCAGCAGACGCTCACGCTCCTCTGCACTCAAGGTCGCCGGCCGCTGTCGAAGCAGCGCCTCCAGTTCCTCCTCGAATGCGCGTACGGCCGCAAGGGCGGCATTCCACCGCCGCTCGAGTTCGCCAGCAACCAGACGATTATCAGGGTCGACCGTGTCATACTGTCGGCGTGCCCTGGTTGCCTCGTATCGCGCCTGTTCGAGCGCCAACTCGATCTGGCGTTGCTTTTCGCCAGACTGGTGCTCGCATTGTGTGATCGCTTGGATGGCCGCTTCAACACCGAGCGGCTGCAGCAACCGCACAATCTCGACTCCGACCGCCTCATCGACCCGCAAAGCGCCGAACGAGATACAGGGAGCAGCACCGGGATTGCTCCGGGTCGCGTCACAATTATAGCGGCCGACATCGCCCTTGGTGCCATTGTAGCTGACAAGCAGCCGGCGGCCGCAATGACCACAGCGTAGCAGGCCGGCGAGCAAAGCTTCCCCCTTGCGCACCGGTCCGCGCACCATCATGCCCTTACCATTGGCATTGTCAGCGATCAGCCGTTGATTCCTTTCAAAGTCTGGCCAGGATAAATAGCCCTCGTGATGGTCGACGAGCAAGACCGCCCAATCTGAGCGATCTTTGCGACGGCCGCGAACGATTTGCTTGCGGCCATTTTCGATTGTCATCCGACTTCCGGTTCGGCCAAAGGCGTAAGTACCGGCATAAACAGGATTGGTGAGAAGATTGCTCACGGTCGTGTAGACCGGTAGCTTCCACAGCACCTGATGTTGTCCCGAGACTTTTGGGTCGATATACGGCAGCGCGATCTGGTCACCTCGAAGCGACAAAAACACTTGGCGGATGCTTTGCATCTCGGCAAACCGGGTGAAGACCAACCCAATCGCCTCACGCACGCGCCGGTCGGGATCCATTTCAATTTTGTCGCGGCCCACTTTTACATAGCCAACGGCTACCGAGAAGAACAGCTCGCCCCGTCGTGCCTTCTGCTTCAGGGCTTCCATCGAACGGGCGCGCAGGAGCGATAGTTCAAGCTCGCTCATCGTCCCTTTCATACCCAACAACAGCCGGTCGTTTGGATGGCGTGGCTCATACGTTCCATCCTCATCGACGATCACCGTGCCGACCAAGCCGCAAAATTCGATCAGTGTGTGCCAGTCGCGTCCGTTGCGCGCCAGGCGCGACGCCTCGATGGCAAACACGGCACCAACGCGGCCTTCACAGATCGCTGCAAGCAGCCTCTCGAATCCCGGACGGCTGACGCCCGAACCCGAGCGGCCGAGATCGTCATCAATGACTGTCACATCCGTCCAGCCGAGAGCACGAGCACGCTCGGCAAGGCCATATTGACGCCGTCGGCTCTCATGATTGTTGGTAAGCTGGTCGACGGTGGATTGTCGAACGTAGATGAAGGCGCCCCGCGCCAGATGATCAGGCGTGATCTTCATCGCCTGCCTCCGTCACTGCGGCTACACTGAGTATTTCCGACAAGAGCGCGCTCACCAGTGGCAATAGGTTCGCCCGCTCGGGCGCTGTCATCGATACCAGTGGCGTCTTGGGCACGAAGAGGTCGGATTGGCGCTGATATTGTTGCGGACGCGTCATGCTTGTCTCCTTCACGACGGGAATTGTCGTGCAACAAGCTTAGGCAGGTATCGAGCTCGAGACGGAGCTCACGCAGATACGCCAGCGGCAGAAGTGGATTCTCCTTCACCACCATCGCCTCCGCCGAATCCTCCGTCATCCAGACCGGTAGCTGCGCCAGTGTGCCATCGGGCTGACGGATGGTCACAGCGACGTCGTTACCACGGCGATTGCGACTGGTCACGATGACCGTTTGCCCGTAACGAGGATGAAATCGGTAACGGATAATCGTCTCACGCAACTGATAGTGAGCATTATGAAGCTGTCGCGCCGACCCCAGGGGCGGTCATAAACCGGCGGACTTGCGCATCCTGGCGAGCCAGTTTCATAACTTTGCGGTCAAGCTCGCAGACTGCTCCCCGACGGCATTGCGCGCTTCGAGCAGCGGTCTGATCGCGGCTATCAGCTCAGGACGGCCATCGGGCCCGGCAAGGACGATCGTTGGAGAGCTTGACACCCAGACCCGGAATTAGAGAACAAAATCGGCACAAAGCTGACACGGCTCCGCGGGTGAGCGATGTCCGCTTCTGCGGTAAAAATCAGACGTCGTTGCGGAAGACGACTGTTGGCGCGAAGCGGCCGTTCGTACGCAAACAGCATTTCGTGACTGCCAGGGCGTGAGTTAAGGGCCTATTCAGTCTGGAATCAGGCTCGGGGAGGGGCGCTCACCAAAAATCCCTGTTACGTCCAACAAAATCCCTGTTCCTGAAAATAATTTCCCTGTTAATTCGCTAGGGAATTGCTCGATAAGTGGCTGCGGCAACGGTTTCTTGCGTCCAAATCAGCCCTCAGAGCCCCAAAATCGCAAAATTCCCTGTAAAATTCCCTGATAGCAGGGAATTTGCGTGGAGACTGGCGCGATCAGCACTGCGTCGCCAGCCAGGCACCCGCAAGCTCCTGAAGACACGGCAAAATCGGCCCAGGTGGGGCGCTGGTTCACAGCGTTGCGACACATGACTGCTTCACCGGAGCGATCGTGTCCAAGTTGGCCCATCTCTATCGCAGAAAAGCCCTGTACTACTGGCGGCGGCGTCTTCCGCTTCCGCTCAGGAGCTGGTTTCATAAACGACACCTGTTCCTGAGTTTGAGGACCGCCGATCCGACTTTTGCCCGACGCCTGGTGGTTCTCCTTGATGCCAAACTGGAGGAGATCGTGACAGCGTTTGAGCAGTCGGCAATGCATCTTACTCCGCCCCAAATCGACGGATTGTTGCGCGACGTCGTGACGACACATTTGCAAAAGTTGGAACGCCTAGCCGCAGCCGCAAAATCATTTCCCGAATTCGACCCTACGCGAGCGGAGCGCGACGACCGCCGCGCCGCATGGTCCTACCGTCTGCTGCATGCGCAGGGGCCATCCGCTGTCGTCCGACCGCCCGATGAAGAACAGATGTTGGTTGACGGTATGACTGATGTGGACATTGCTGCTGTCCAGGATCACTTGGCGATGCTGCGCATCAATAATCTCGTGCCGACCCGGCATCGCATTTTGCAGAATCTGCTTGACGCCAACGCGCGCCCGCCACCGCGATGAACCTGGCGACAGCGCAGGATGTTTATTTTCGCGGCATGTGGATGGCGCTCTCGCAGTCAGGCCGAAGACGCGACCTTGTCGGAGCGTCTGAAGTCCGAATCACGAAGTCGGAGACCCCAATTCCGCAGTTAACGCCGAATGCCTCAACATTCCGATCGTACCGGAAGCTATCGGGGAGAGTGTCCAGCTCAAATGGCTCGCGTTTCAGGCCGTCAATCTCCAGAGAACATTCGAAGAGCCGACCGCCGCCCACAGCATCTAATTCATCGCTAGATTCTGTTGAATTTACGAAGGTACCCGCCTTTCGATGGCATAAAAGAGCCAGCACAATCCGGAAGAGTGTGCGGCAATTTGTCTCCCGTGCTTCGCGAGCAAATGTGAAGCCAACCACACGGCTCGCCGCCGAATCCGTATATCGAATTCTGACGGTTCGACGATCGCGATTTTGGAGACGATGATGAAGAACTCAACTGCCAGCGAATTTTCGCATTCGTCAAATTCAGCTCTTCTATTCAAATCATTGACCGCAAGTGATGTGGAAGTCTCGCTACTGCCTTTTTACCTTGGGCTGGATTTTGACGCGCGGCGCAGACGGTTTGGCGGCGCCGTGTCTGATAACGCGATCAGACAGCACTGCCGTGGACTTAACCTGGACAACGCAATAATTCTGGCGTGCTCAGGAAAGGCTGGTCTCATCGCGGCGATCGAAGTGCACCCCCTTGCGTCCGGCTGGGAGGATTCGGAGCTGGCGCTTGCGGAATGCGCAAACGCCGACCGAACAACGATTGTCGCACATCTTTTGCAGCTTGCGGCCTTCGCTGCCGGAAAGCGCGCCTGCACTACTTTTGTCATTCCATCTTGCTCATCCGAGCGCGACTTTCTCGAATTGCTGCGCGGAATGGGGCGTGTTCGGATGCAGGAAGATGTACTTCGCATAGAGTTGGGCGAGTATGCCACCTTACACCGTTGTTCAGGCGGTCAAATGTAGTTGCTCCGCTCTTCCAGTTTGCAAGTTGCTCGAAACCGATGACTGACGCTACGCAAGCGCTTTGCTTTGTTCTACTTGTTATTTGCCTTGGCTCATGCTTGGTCCGCGCCTTTTGGGAGCTTGAATCTGCTCGCCAGCGCCGTCGCGAACGAAATCAATTCGTTCGCGACGCCATGCGCACGGTCGAGCCGGTCACTAAACGTAGCGGATAAAGCTACCAAGGCCGGTCTATTGCCAACCGATGCGCAATGGCTCGCGGCCGATATCAGGCTGTTGGGCACTTTGCGGACGTAATCGTTGCCTTAACGAACGTCCCGTTGTGGGAAACTAGCTGACATCAAAATTCCATAACATCTAATATCTCACGGATAATCAACGCCGAGTGATGGTCACGTCGGCAGTACCGATATTGTTGGCGTAGAAGACACCAGCGAGGCCCGGCAGCCCAATGACGGCGTCGTTGACGAAAAGGAAGAGTTCGCCGTCACGGGTTGCGCGGAGCACTTCATCGATGGTGTGGTCCTTTGGATCTGGATCCAAGAAGCTCTCTTCCCCACCAGTGCCGCCGGTTCGCGCCACAATGCGAAACCATGGCCTGATCAATTCGCGACGCAACGGAATGGCGAGGACCATGAGGCCTTTTTGCCAGAGGTGTGGTGCATCAAGGCTGTAAAATCCTGCTGGGCTCGTGAGGATATCGCGATCATACCAGGACGCTTCCTTAGCTTTGATCGTGATTGCGTAGCGGCCCCCATTTTCCAACAAAATGCCCGTCGCCGAACACATGGAAGAGGTGTTGAAAGAAAATACTCTCGTTTCTCCTTTGGCCATTCGAGTGGGAGCAGCGTTCTCGCTGCAAACAAAGCCTGCATCGTCAAGAACAATGTAGGCGAGATGATTCAAAAGCATGACCCCAGCATACAGAAAGAAGATGGCCGAGAGCCCAGGACCAACGCTAAACTTCCATGATCTCTTTGCGGCCACATAGGCTGGGCTGTTTCGTAGTCGGTAGATCCAGTTGTCGTAGGAACGTGAGACGGCATGGCCGTCGACTACCGTGCTCTGCCAGATCGAGCCCATGTCGCTTTTGATCTCAGACGCCAGCCGTACGCCCAACCAGGTTAGTGCTCCGGCAACAGCAGCAAGAAGGACAAAGGTGATGGGGCTGCGCGCATATCCGTTCACCCAAGGGTCGGCAACTGAAGGCAGAAACGAACTGAGGAGGCGGATCAGATCAGAAATCCAGCGCACCGGACTAGAGTATTCATCTGACGCGGGAATGCTCTTCAGGAGCGGGAAAATAACTAGCGCAGCCGTTGCAAGGACCGTCGAGAAATAGACGATGCGGCGCTTCCAGACCGTATTCCAGACGCTCTCCTGGGCCTTCGCGCGCGCTTGGCTCTGTGAGGGCTTTTCATAGGGATTGGCGGACGCTGGAAGAATTTGTCCCGTATCAGTTACGACCTCATAGCGTGCGGGAATCCCGAGAGGCGCACAGGGATGCGCGTTGTTTTGGATGCGCCTGAAGACGCTTTCGTGTATCTTGGGCAGGCGGATATTGACCTGGTCCCCGGGATTGTCTGAAAACTTGTCGTGGCACAGTTCGGCGAGATTGCGCGGGCCGTAGCGATAGTAACCGCCTATTCCGCTGCGTGAATCATAGAGTCGGCCGTCCTTATCCCTAGCGGCGCTGGTGTTGATCAAGCTGTCTGGGTCGGCATTCGGCGCTGACTTGAACCGCAGTCCACACTTCTGCGCCTCGGTCATGATCCAATATTGTGGAATTCGCGCCAGTGAATCATCGGGATAGCCGCCACCGACATTGGAGTGCATTCCCGAAAACCAGACCTGGCTGATGCGCTCGTCGGAAACGCGCCGCGTCTGGTCCGAACCGGTGGTTGGCTCGGCACTTTCGTCCCAAAGGACCGGGTGAAACGTGGTCCGTTCGTCGTCCAAAGCAAGCGCGTGGCAGGCTCGCTGGACCCGCGGGCTAAGCACGCGGTTGGGGAGTTCGAGCGGCCAGATCCACTTGTTGACGCCGCGGGTCATTTCATCAACCGGCAACCCATAGGCCGCCACAGTGTCCCAGAGTCCGAGGAAGCGTATGTTGTTGACTTGTCGATTGCCTGCCGCCGTGGTGGAAGGCGGAATCTTGCGATCCTTGTGGAAGAGTTCCCACCAGACGGTGTGGTACTTGTGCCTGTGATAATCGCGGAAAGCGGCCTTTGCGAGCCGGTCGAGATCAATTTCGTTCGCGGCCTGCACGAGCCCCTGATCAAGTATCAGACCCGTGACAACACGGATCGTGAATGCGCCACGGCTGAAGCCAAAGCCAAAGATTTCGTCGTCTTCGTGGTAGTTTCTGCAGACAAATTTATAGATATCGATGACGTTGCGCTTCAGGCCGAAGCCGAACGCGCCACCAAGGAGTGCCAATGGCTTGAAGGTCGAGGTGCCAACTCCGTCATCATAAAACGCAACCTGATCGGAGTTCGACAGGTCGAGGGCTTCAAAGGTACGCCAGACGTTGGTGCGCCACACCGCGGCCGATGAGTTTCCGGTCCCGTCGGAGAGCACTACGATTTTCTCTTGGCCATCGCCCGAGTCCCCACAGCCGCGCATCAGGCAGACTAGCGTGGTGGCGCGAATGATCGGTGTGAACTGGTTCACACCGATCAATCTTGATGTGAGATCGGAGCATTGGCGGTGTTGCCCGCAGCCGGTGAGTGCAGGGCAAAAGTCCGCCAGTAGCCTACTTCTTCCATAACATGTGACCAGCGAACGGTAGCTACTGGCGCAAAGCTGCCGTTCACAGGAATGTCCTCTCCTTGGAACGGCCATTGAGTTGCCAGGTGAGAGTGACTGGAGCAATTGATTGCGTTACCGACGTAACCAATTCAACTAAAAATGTAGCCAAGCCGTAACTTAGCTCCTGTCTACTTTGCTTCGCGAGAGGTCGAGCTTCCCGCCACGGCGCTAGAGCGCTCAACTGTTTCGAGAAGGAACTAAACGATATGCAATGGTTGCTTGATTACTCTGAGAACTACCGAGCGCAGCTGCGCCAAGGCCCGTTTTTCGCCAACCTTTCCAGGGCCGACCGACCCAACGATTTGCAGTGGGTCCATCAGCTCGTTCATCAGTCGCGCGAATTCACACAGGCGCTCTGTTTGCGTTACTCGCTGTGCCAGGACAAACGCTTCCAGCCGGTGTTTGCCGAACACGCTGTTGAGGAAGCAGACCATCCCGACCAGCTAATTGCCTGGATGAAAGAGCATGGATTTCTGAACGGCGTCGAACCGGGCAGCGTGCCTGCGACTCTTGAGACGATGAATACTTTGTCTTTCTGCTGGCGGAGCGCCATGCGAGATCCTCATGACGTGCAGGTGGTCGCGCTCAACGTGCTCAGTGAAGGTGTCGCGTTCGACTTCTATAACGCTGTCATTCCCATTCTGAAGAAGCTGAATATCCATACCGGGCGATATTGGGGCGTGCATGCCGACGTCGACATGCACCACCAGACGATGGGTCTCGATCTTTGCGAGGAGGTCGCGCCAAACTCGCCGAAGGGACAGCTCTATCACCGCACGCTGTGGCAATCCGCCACTCTCTACCACCAGATGCTCAGTTCCTGGGTTGGTGAGCGGGTTGAGCCGATCAAACTGCTGGCCTAAACGAACTAGGTCGTCAAAAGGAAAGATTCTCGGATGACCAATGCACGTCCGCAGAGGCCCGGGCCATTATCATCGACGCCGGCTTTTCGCATGCCACGCTGCTGCATCCGGATAAGTGGGTGGCGAACGGGATCGAACCGCCGAAAAGTTCTGTCACCCGATGGCGCAGACCAATATCATTCAATCTGCGGCGCAGAATTCACTGTGGTGCACGTCGGTGCGTTGAACCGTCGAACCGAGTCTGTGGTCGAGGGGATAGCAAGACTTCGCGGCGGAGTCCGGAAGTACGCCAAAAATTGCCTCGTCAGACCCTCTCTACCGGAACGGCGAATACATATCCGAAGCCGCGTTCGGTCTGGATGACGCGCGGCGCGCTCGGATCGCGCTCGAGCTTGCGCCGCAGGCGGAGAATCTGCACATCGATGCTGCGGTCGAAGACATCTTCGTGAACGCGGGTAGCCTGCAATAGGTGCTCGCGGCTAAGCGGACGTTGTGGCGCTTCGAGAAAGGCCAGCAGCATCGCGTACTCGCCCTTGGTCAATGCGACGGGGGTGCCGGCCGGGTCGGTAAGCTGCCGGATCCTGCGGTCGAGCTGCCAGCCAGAAAATCGAAATCGGCCACGCTCTGGATCGCGCGCCGGCGCGGCTCTCCCGGCATCGAATCGGCGCAAGATCGCGCGAACACGCGCGAGCAATTCGCGCAGGTTGAATGGCTTCGTCAGATAATCGTCAGCGCCGAGCTCTAGACCAACCACCCGATCGATGTCGTCGCGGCGGTGACCGGTGATGATGATCACGGGCACTTCGGAGCCCAAGCGGACCTCCCGTAGCAGATCCAGTCCGTCTTCTGATCCAAGCCGGAGATCGAGGATCACCAGATTTACCTCGGCATTGCCAAGCCGATCGACCATTTCCTGGCGATTATTTGCCACCAGGGTCCGTATGTTGTTCTCCGCGAAATAGTTTAGGATCATGCGCTGCAAGGCAGGATCATCTTCCACGACGAGGACGCACACTTGGCGATCAACGCTTCCGCGAGGACCGGGGTCATTCGGTGATGAGCCGCTCATTGCGTCCATTCCCTTCAACGGCGCTGCCAGCGATGACGGCGGCCGTGCATGGCTGCGGCTTCGCGTATCTGCTGCTGGCGCTCGTTTGTCTAAGCGCGATTTCGCCGGCGGACGCTCAATCGCCGAGTTTTGAGGCGCGCGCCGACCGGGAGCCGATCACGCCAATACCCGCGCCACGCGCCCAGGACCCGCAGCGTGTGCTGCTCGGAGAGCGATTGTTCAGCGACCGGCGTCTGTCTCACGATAATACACATAGTTGTTCATCGTGCCACGATATAGGAACCAATGGCGCCAGCGCCAGTATCCACGATACGCGTGAAGGCCCGCCGATTGTCCTCAATACGCCGACGGTCTTCAATGTAAGTCTGAACTTCCGCCTGAATTGGGAGGGCAACTTCCGTTCGCTGGAAGAAGGAATAGAGGGCAGTCTTCGTAATCCCGCGATTATGGCGTCGAGCGTTGACGAAATCCTCAGCAAACTGCGTGCTGACCCCGAAATCGTGAGGCAATTTCACGACGCCTACGGAAGGGAGCCTGACTTCACAGCTGTGCTGGATGCGATCGCGACATACGAGCGGTCGCTGGTTACGCCGGACAGCCGCTTCGACAGATGGCTTGCCGGGGAAACCAACGCCCTGACGCCGGACGAGTTGTCCGGCTACCAGGTTTTCAAATCGCTCGGCTGCATCACCTGCCATCAGGGTGTCAATGTGGGCGGCAATCTGTTTCAACGGCATGGCATCTTCCATCCATTGGGTTCGCCGGAGCCGGTATTGGTTCGTGTCCCCAGCTTGCGGAATGTAGCGACCACCGCACCGTACTTCCATGACGGCAGCGCCTCCACGTTGTCGGAGGCAGTCAAGGCGATGGGTGTCGCCCAACTAGACCGCGTTTTAACCGATCAGCAAATCGCCGCCATCGTCGCCTTCCTCAACACGCTGACCGGGAGATACCGGGGTCAAGCCATAAGGCCGGCCGCCACCACGCCAGGCACGGGCGCGGCGACCCCATGAGGAATTTGCCATTTATTCTCGGGGTTTCATTTCTGCTCGCGTTACTGACCTGGCTGTTGTTGCGCGGTATAGATACCAACGCACCTGCGTACGCGGTGACGCTCCAGACGCTCGACGATTATGCGCTTGCCGAGGCCTCGCTCCGCCGCGACGTGCTTCAGGCGCGCGTTGGTCTGCTTCGTGACTACGATAGTTTCAACACTGCCGCGCGAGCGATGGGGGATGCGGTGACCCGGCTCCGCTCGCACGCACGGGCCGAGCGCCTTGATTCGAAACCGCTTGACCGGCTTGCGGCGGCGGTTGCCGAGCAGGAAGAGCTGCTGGAACGTTTCAAGACTAGCAACGCGCTACTGCAGAACTCGCTCACGTATGTTGGCCTTCTCAGTACGAGCCCGGCGTTCCTTGCTCACGACGTGCAACTCGCGCCGGCAACGGGCGCATTGGCGGCTGCGATCCTCCACCTGTCGCGTGACACCTCATCCGACGCGGTGCGGGCACTCCAGGAAAGGATCGACCAGTTTGCGCAGCAAGCGCCTGCCACTGGACCGGACGCGGAATCAGCGCGTGCGATGCTGTCGCACGCGCGGCTGCTCCATGATCAGCTCCCCGCGGTCGATGAAACGCTGAAGGCCTTCATCGCCGTGGCCAGCACGCAAGCCCTGGAGGAGACCCGCGAACTGTTTTCCCACCATCGGTCCGTGGTCGAGGACGGAGAGCTGCGCTATCGGCTGCTGCTCTACGTTGTCTCCCTGCTGTTGCTCGTCATGCTCGTCATTCTCGGCCTTAGGCTGCGTGCCCGCGCCATTGCACTGCGACGGCGGGCCGCATTCGAACACGTCATAGCCGAAAATTCGACGCGTCTGATCAATTGCCCGCCGGCCGAAACCGGGATGCGATTGAAGCAGGTGCTGGGTGAATTTAGTCGGATTGTCGACGCGGATCGCGCATATGTGGTGCTAGACGAGAAACCGGTCCGGGTACACGCATGGTCGAAGGACGGAGCGACGTTTCCGCCAGGTTGGCCTCGACAGGCGCTGGCAGTAGCCGAGCAGCTCGGCGTAAATGACAGCGTCACCATTGCCGATGCGAGCGCCTTGCCGCCCGGTGCTGTCAAGGATGCACTGACGGACGCTGGCGTGCGGGCATGGGCCTGTTTGCCGCTGATCCGACCGGGTCGGGTCCAGGGCATCATGGGTTTTGACCGCTTCCGGCCGATACGGAGCAGGATTTCTCCTATCCCGCTTGCGCGGCTTGCCGGTGACGCCGTAGCTAACGCGCTCGAGCGCGAATTTCTGGAGCGGGAAAGGACCAAGCTTGCGATGCGGCTGGAGCGGGCACGTCGCATGCAGATGATCGGATCGCTGGCCAGCGGGATCGCGCATAATTTCAACAATATCATCGGCGCCATCCTTGGTTATTCGGAGATGGCGGAGCCGCAAATCACCCGCGGTACCAAACCGGCACAGCACATCGACGAGATTCGCCGGGCTGCCGAGCGCGGTCGCGACCTCGTCGACAATATCCTCACCTTCGGCCGGCGGACCGACGGGCGTGCCCGTCCGGTTCAGGTGCGCACTCTGCTCAACGAGGCGGCCTCGTTGTTGCGTGCCTCCCTGCCGTCGGATGTAGAGCTTGTCTTCGAAGACGTTCCGGCCGACGTCGCCGTGTCAGGCGAACCGGCGCAGCTCCAGCAGGTCATCCTCAATCTGTGCACCAACGCCGCGCAAGCGACGAACGATAGCGGTTGTATCCGCGTGGCTGTGAAACAAGAACAGGTGGCCGCTTTCGTTGAAATGAGCGACGGAGAACTCTCGCCTGGCCGCTACGTATGCCTTTCCGTCAGCGACAACGGACGCGGAATCGATGAACGCGTCGCGCGGCGAATGTTCGAACCGTTCTTCACGACGCGCGTGGCAGGAACTGGCCTTGGTCTCGCAACGGTTCGCGAGATCGTCCGCGATCATGATGGAGCCATCAACGTTCAGAGCGAACCGGGCTGTGGAAGCCGGTTCGAGGTCTGGCTGCCCGCTGTGGCGGCGGACACCATCGCGGCGGACGGATCTTCGGCGCTTCCGCTTGGACACGGCGAGACCGTGCTGATCGTCGAAAGCGAGCGAGATCGTTTGCTGCGCGATGAAGAGAAGCTGGCGGCGCTAGGATACGAACCGGTCGGGTTTGAGCTTGCGGTGGATGCCCTTGCGGCATGCCGTTCCGAGTCCGCTCGATTCGATATCATCCTGGTCGGCCACGCCTCGCGGTCCCAGGGCGGGGTGGAATTGGCACGAGCCCTGCACGAGGTATCGCCGTTGCAACCTGTGCTGCTATCCGTCGCATCTGCCGCCGATGTCAGCATCGATGCGCTGACGGACGCCGGCATCTCCGAAGTGCTGCACTGGCCTCTGGACAACACCGAACTTGCTGCGGCACTGGCCCGCTGTTTGCGACCGCCCACCAGGTTACAACCGTAACACGATTGCTCTTGCCTGAAATACTTCCGTAGCGCAGGGCCGCCATTTCTGGTGGCCCAGCAACCGCGCATGCGCGCGTCAAATGACGGAGGTGACAATGGCTGCCAGATCGAGTGTTTCGCCAGGTCCGGGCTTGGTGACCAAGGCGGGAATTCCTTCCCGCGCGTCAGCAACTCGGTCTGACGTCGATATCTTCGGAATGATCGCCATGTTTCGCGGGGTCGGCCGGATCGGTGCGTTGCTTTTGGCGATTAACGGCCCGGACCTGAGCATCGGACTTTTCTGAACGGCTTTGACGGTTCGCGGCCGCGCTGAAGCGGATCGGGACCGTCGAAGACGCAGACAGCGGTAAAAAAACCGGCACGAAACTTCAACCCAACCAGATTCTGGAATGCGCATCCGCGCTGATTCATCAACCTCGAAAGGACGACTACAATGACAATCAAGGCCAATTTTTCCGCGGGCAGCGGCGTGCTGTCGGTATTCGACGATAACCTCGACAACACCATCGTTGCCAGCCGCGATGTAGCCGGCAACATTCTCATCAACGGCGGAGCCGTGGCCGTCACGGGCGGGCAGCCGACAGTTGCCAACACTGCGATGATCCAGGTGTTCGGCACCGGCGGCAATGACACGATCTCGGTCAACGAAACCAACGGTGCGATGCCTGCCGTGCAGTTGTTCGGTGGCGCCGGCAACGACACGCTGATCGGCGGTTCGGGCAACGATCAGCTGTTCGGCGGCGCGGGTAACGACATTCTGCAGGGCAAGGGCGGCGACGATTTTCTGTTCGGCGGCGACGGCAACGACACGCTGACCGGCGGCACCGGCAACGACCAGATGTTCGGTCAGGCCGGCAACGATCTTATGATCTGGAATCCGGGCGAGGGCACCGACCTGATGGAGGGCGGCGACGGCATCGACACGGCCGAGGTCAACGGCGGCAACGGCGCCGAAGTCTTTACGATCGCGGCCAACGGCACCCGGGTGCGCTTCGATCGGACCAGCCCGGCACCGTTTTCGCTCGATATCGGCACCACCGAGAATTTCGTGCTCAACATGAACGGTGGCGACGACGTTTTCACCGCCGGCAACGGTCTCGCTCCGCTGATCCACCTCACCGTCGACGGCGGCGCCGGCAACGACACCATCACCGGCGGCGACGGAAACGACACGCTGTTGGGCGGCGACGGCAACGATATCATCACCGGCGGACGCGGCAATGACACCCTGATCGGTGGCAGCGGCGACGACACCTTCATCTGGAATCCGGGCGACGGCAGTGACACCGTCGAAGGCCAGGACGGCACCGATACGCTGGTATTCAACGGCGCCAACGTCAACGAGAACATCAGTATCACGGCCAACCACGGCCGGGTGAAGTTCAGCCGCGACGTCGCCAATATCACGATGGATCTCAACGGCATCGAGCACATCGATTTCAACGCGCTCGGCGGCGCCGATAACATCAATGTAGGCGACCTCACGGGTACCGGCGTCACGCAGGTCGCGATCGACCTGGCGAGCCAACCCGGCAGCGGTGTAGGCGACGGCGCGGCGGATAGCGTGACCGTCAACGGCACCAACGGCAACGACAACATTCAGGTGTCGGGAGCGGGAGGCTCGGTCACGGTCGCCGGCCTGCCCGCAACGATTACCCTTGCCGGCTCCGAAGTAGCCAACGACCAACTCATCGTCGAGGGCGGTGCTGGCAACGACGTCATCACCGCTGCCGGCCTTGCGGCCGGTGTCATCGGCCTCACCATCGATGGCGGTGCCGGCAACGACACGATCACCGGAAGCCAGGGCAACGACACCCTGATAGGTGGTGACGGCAACGACACCGTGATCGGCGGTCGCGGTAACGATATCGCGCTGCTGGGTAACGGCAACGATACGTTCGTCTGGAATCCGGGTGATGGCAGCGACGTGGTCGAGGGTCAAGCCGGCACCGATACGCTGGTGTTCAACGGCGCCAATGTGAACGAGAACATCGACATCTCGGCCAACGGCTCGCGGGCGAGGCTGTTCCGCGACGTCGGCAACGTCACCATGGACCTCAATGGCATCGAGCACATCCAGCTCGCGACGCTCGGCGGCGCCGACACTGTCACGGTCAACGACCTGACCGGAACCGACGTCAAGCAGGTCGCGATCGACCTCTCCGCGACGCTGGGCAGCGGGCAGGGCGACGGCCAGCCGGACACCGTGAACGTTAACGGTACGGCTGGCGACGACCACATCAGCGTCGTCAGCAGCGGCTCGTCGGTGGTCGTCAACGGATTGTCGGCGCAGGTGACGGTCAAGGGTTTCGACGCTGGCATCGACTCGCTGGTCGTCAACGGCGGTGCCGGAAACGACGTCATCGATGCTTCGGCGGTTCATGCCGGCCAAGTCAGTCTCACCCTCAACGGCGGCGATGGCAACGATACCATCACCGGCGGCGCAGGCAACGACACCGTCATCGGCGGGCGCGGCAATGACGTGGCGAATATGGGTGCTGGCGACGACACGTTCGTCTGGAACCCCGGCGATGGCAGCGACACCGTCGACGGGGGGGCCGGCAACGACACTCTGCTGTTCAACGGCGCGAACGTCAACGAGAACATGGAGATCTCAGCCAACGGAGGGCATGCGATCCTCACCCGCGACGTCGGCGCCGTCACGATGAATCTCGATCACATCGAGAACATCGACGTCAACGCCCTGGGCGGCGCGGACACCATCACGGTGGACGATCTGTCCAAGACCGACGTGAAACATGTCGCTATCGATTTGTCCGCGACTCCCGGTAGCGGTCAGGGCGATGGTCAGGGGGACACGGTCGTGATCAACGCCACCAATGGCGACGACGCGATCTCGATCACCGACAACAACGGCGTGGTCACGGTGTCGGGTCTGGCTACCGACGTCACGATCACCGGCTTCGAGGCCAACGATCGCATCGTCATCAACGGCCTCGGTGGCGATGACGTCATCAACGCCTTCGGGCTTGGAGGGGCGATGCAGTTCACCGCCAATGGCGGCGACGGCAACGACATCCTGATCGGCAGCCGCGGCAACGACACTCTGAGCGGCGGCGCAGGGGATGACATCCTGATCGGCAATGGCGGTCAAGACATCCTCGACGGGGGAACCGGCGCCAATGTCGTCTTCAACGCTGCGGTGGGCGCACCCCATACCGCGACGGCATCCGGTGGCTCACCGGCCGGAGGCGCCGCCCTTCTGGGCCAGTTCATGGCCTCGAGCTTGGTCACGACGGGAGTCGGTCTCGGCGGCGTGCCGCTTGCCGATCCTTCGGCAAACCAGCCGCCGCTGTTGGCGCAGCCTCACGCCGCCTGACGCAAAACATCGCCTTGGAGAGCAGCCATGAGCAGCGAAACCAACAGCACGAGACCGGTCGATCAGGGTCTCGAAGCCCTTGTGACGCTGCTGCATCTCCAGGGGGTTGCGGCCGATGCCGGACAGATCTCGCATCGGCTGGGCACGGACAAGATCGGCGCACCGGAGATGCTCCGATGCGCCAAAGACCTCGGGCTCAAGGCACGTGCTTACCGGACCGACTGGTCCCGGCTCGGCAGCACGCCCTTGCCCGCCATCGCGGTCCTGCGCGATGGCGGGTTCCTGGTGGTCGCGAAGGCCGCCGAGGACAAGGTTCTGGTGCAGTCGCCGGCGTCCCGGCCCGCTCTGATGACGCGGGACGAGTTGAGTTTCGATTTGGGACGGACAATTGATCCTGATGACCCGCCGCGCCGGTCTGTCGGACATTACCCGCCGCTTCGACATCGCCTGGTTTCTGGGCGCGATCCACAAATATCGCCATCTGCTCGGCGAGGTGCTGGTCGCATCGTTCTTCCTGCAACTGTTCGGACTGGTTTCGCCGCTGTTTTTCCAGGTGGTGATCGACAAGGTGCTGGTGCACCGATCGCTGACCACCCTCGATGTCCTGGTTCTCGGACTGGTGTCGATCTCGGTGTTCGAAACCGTACTCGGAATCCTGCGTACCTATCTGTTTTCCCACACCACCAACCGGATCGACGTCGAACTCGGCGCGCGCCTGTTTCACCATTTGCTGGCTTTGCCGATGGCCTATTTCCAGGCGCGGCGCGTCGGCGACTCGGTGGCGCGGGTGCGTGAACTGGAGAACATTCGCAATTTTCTCACCAGCTCGGCGCTGACCCTGCTGATCGACCTGTTCTTCACCTTCGTCTTCCTGGGCGTGATGTTCTTTTACTCGCCGGCTGCTGACATGGATCGTGATCGGCTCGTTCCCCTTCTATATTGCGATCTCGGCCGGGGTGACGCCGCTGTTTCGGCGGCGGCTCGACGAGAAATTCCGGCGCGGCGCCGAGAACCAGGCCTTCCTGGTCGAGAGCGTGACCGGGATCGAGACGCTCAAGGCCATGGCGGTCGAGCCGCAAATGCAACGGCGCTGGGAAGAGCAGCTCGCCGGCTATGTGGCGGCGAGCTTCCGGGTCTTCAGTCTCGGCAACAGCGCGAGCCAGACGGTGCAGCTCGTCAGCAAGATCGTCACGGCAAGCATCCTGTATTGCGGCGCCAAGCTCGTCATCGACGGCGAGTCTTTCGGTCGGCGAACTCGTCGCCTTCAACATCCTGGCCGGCAGGGTGAGTGCGCCGGTGCTGCGTCTGGCGCAGATCTGGCAGGATTTTCATCAGGCGCGGCTGTCGATCGCGCGGCTCGGCGACATCCTCAACACCACCGCGGAGCCGACCTATTCGGCCGGACGGGCGCGGCTGCCGGCGATCCGCGGCGACATCAAATTCGACCACGTCTCCTTCCGCTATCGCGTCGACGGACAGGAAGTCCTGCACGACGTCTCTTTCGAGGTGCCGGCCGGCCAGACCGTCGGCATCGTCGGGCCCTCGGGCTCGGGCAAGAGCACGTTCGCCAAGCTGGTGCAGCGGCTCTACGTTCCGGAGCGGGGGCGCGATGCTGGTGGACGGCATGGATCTCGCCATGGCCGATCCGGCCTGGCTGCGCCGCCAGATCGGCGTCGTGCTGCAGGAGAACGTGCTGTTCAACCGCTCGGTGCGCGACAATATCGCGCTCGCCGATCCGGCGATGCCGATGGAGCGCGATCATTGCGGCGGCGCGGCTGGCCGGTGCGCACGACTTCATCCTCGAGCTCACCGAAGGATACGACACCGTGGTCGGCGAGCGCGGCTCGACGCTTTCGGGCGGCCAGCGCCAGCGCATCGCCATTGCGCGCGCGCTGGTCGGCGACCCGCGCATCCTGATCTTCGACGAGGCGACCAGCGCGCTGGACTATGAGAGCGAGCGCATCATCCAGCAGAACATGAAGGATATCGCCAGGGGACGGACGGTGCTGGTGATCGCGCATCGGCTCTCGACCGTGCGCGCGGCGGACCGCATCGTCACGCTCGATCGCGGCCGCCTGGTCGAGGATGGTAGCCACGAAGCGCTGATCAAGACCGGCGGCCGTTACGCATCGTTGCATCGGTTGCAAGGAGGATTCCATGAAGTCGTCTGAAGCGGCTGTTTCCGCCGGGTCCGCGCCACGCGTCATCCCGTTCCGCCCCTGCGCAACGCAGAAGCAGCCAAGAGCTGGCGTTTCTGCCGGCGGCGCTCGAGATCGTGGAGACGCCGCCGTCGCCGGTCGGCCGGGCGACCGCGGCCACGATTGCCCTGGTGTTCTGCGCTCGCGCTGCTCTGGGCCTGGTGGGGCACCATCGACATCGTGGCGTCGGCGACCGGGAAGATTCTGCCGGGCGACGGCACCAAGGTCGTGCAGCCGTTCGAGACCGGGATCGTGCGGTCGATCAGGGTGCAGGACGGGCAGGCGGTCAAGGCCGGCGACGTGCTGATCGAACTCGATCCGACCGTGAACGCGGCCGAGCGCGATCATTTGCGCAACGATCTGCTCGCCGAGCGGCTTAACATCGCGCGCTTGCGCGCGGCGCTCGCCGGCGACGACGATCCCGCAGCCGGCTTTATGCCGCCCGCCGGTGCAGACCCGGAACTGGTCGCGACCCAGCGTCAGCTGTTGCTGAACCAGGTGACCGAGCACCGCGCCAAGATCGCGGCACTGCTGCGCCAGCAGGCGCAGAAGGAGGCCGAGCAAGCCACCACTCGGCAACAATCCACAAGCTCGAGACGATCATTCCGGTGATCCAGTCGCGGGTCGACATCCGCAAGACGCTGGTCGAGAAGGAGCTGGGTTCGAAGCTCACTTATTTCGAGGTGCTCCAGCTGCTTGGTCGAGCAACAGGAGGAATTCAACGTTCAGAACAGCCATCTGCATGAGACCGAGGCGGCGATCGCGGCGATCCGCGAGACGCGCGGGCAGGCGGCGGCGGAGTATCGGCATACGCTCTCCGACGAACTGGCCAAGTCCGAGCAGAAGGCGAACGGGCTCGCCCAGGACCTGATCAAGGCCGAGCAGAGGACCAGGCTTCAGCAGTTGACCGCGCCCGTCGATGGCGTGGTGCAGCAGCTCGCGGTCCACACCGTCGGCGGCGTGGTCACGCCCGCGCAGTCGCTGCTGGTGGTGGTGCCGAGCGACAGCCCGTCTCGAAATCGAGGCGATGGTGTCGAACCGCGACATCGGCTTCGTCCACGCCGGGCAGCAGGCCGAGATCAAGGTCGATACCTTCAATTTTACCCGCTACGGGCTCTTGCATGGCGAGGTGCTTTCGGTCTCGCAGGATGCCGTCATCCGCGAACGCCAGCAGGACCGCTCCAACGATCGGACTCTGGGGACGCAGAACGAAACCAGCGAGCCGAAAGGCCAGGAACTGAACTACAGCGCGCGCATTTCGCTCGATCGCACCAAAATGGCAGATCGACGACAGGATGGTCAATCTGTCTCCCGGCATGGCGGTGACCGCGGAAATCAAGACGGGATCGCGGACGGTCCTGAGCTATCTGCTTTCGCCGTTGCTGCGCTACCGCCAGGAAGTTTTGCGCGAGCGCTAGGCTGGCGAGCACTCCGGCTTCGCCGCCGCCAGCCGACCCATCACGTTTAAACTGCAACCAAGCCGAGAAAACCGATGAAGATTCCGAAAGCGTTGCTTAACGTCATTTCGTTTGCCGCCCTCTGGCTTGTCAGCAGGGCAGCGGCGCAAGAGCCGTTGGCGATTGCGGTGCGCGACAGGACGGTCATCACCACCCTCCATGCCGAGGGCGCGCAGGTCTACGAGTGCAAGCCGGACGCCGGGAAATCCCAATCGGGAGTTCGCGAGCTGACCTGGCAATTACGAGAACCGATTGCCACGCTCATGCTGGACGGAAAGTCGATCGGACGGCACTACGCCGGCCCGAATTGGGAGCACACCGACGGCAGCTCCGTGAAGGGCAAGGTCATTGCCAGCGCGCCCGGCGCGACCTCAAACGACATTCCTTCGCTCGAACTCGA
This sequence comes from uncultured Pseudomonadota bacterium, assembly GCA_963727225.1. Taxonomy (GTDB): domain Bacteria; phylum Pseudomonadota; class Alphaproteobacteria; order Rhizobiales; family Xanthobacteraceae; genus Bradyrhizobium. The sequence continues at coordinate 80,164 of CAVSFN010000023.1, forward strand.
AGTGGTCGACCAGCGCGGTAACGGCATTCTGTCGGCCGCGACCGCCGTCCAGCGCATCAACTCCAAAGGCGGGGTCGTGCAGGGATCGTGCGAGAGAACCGGCGATTACCGCAGCGCACCCTATTCCGCGGACTACGTGTTCCTGCGCAGAAGAAACCAGCGCTGATGTTGCGCCAGAGTCTTTCATTGCGCCGATTGGCGGCTTCCCTGGTGCGCGAACTGCTATCATGCGCAACAGGTTCATCGTTCGTCCGGACGTGCCGGGCCAATCGAGCGGAACCAGTCGCAAGCGGCCGCACAATATCAACGCGGGAGATCTATGTGAGGCAATACCTTGCAATGTTGTTCGTGCTCTTCCAGGCCGACGCATTCGCGGCCGGCCCCTCAGCGGGATACGAGCAGGGGGGCCCTTATGCGCGCTTCGAGCCCGTAGTCCAGCAGTACAACCAGAGCGGCGAGCTGTTTCGAGTGGACGGACATTGCCCATCGGCGTGCACGCTCTTCCTCGGCATCCGCAACGTTTGTATCAGCCCTCAGGCGAACTTTCTGTTTCACGCCCCGCATGATGATCAGCGGAGACCTAGCGAGTACTATCTCAAGCTTTTCCTGCCCCACTACAACGCGAAGCTTCGTACCTTCTTGCTCACGAACCATGCGCTGGAGGAGGTCGACCCATTCTTCACCATTTAAGGCGGCGATATGATCAGCGAGTTTGGTTATCGGGCTTGCCCGCGCGGCGGAACGTAAGGAACAGGATGTATGGAGCTCGTTGGCGCGGGGGCCGAACATCGCGGCAACGGCATCCTGTCTGCTGCCACCTTCGTAGAGCACATCAACGCCAAAGGTGGGCTCGCTCAGGGGACGTGCGAGAGTGGCAATTACAGTAGCGTGCCCTACTCGGCGGACTACCTGTTCTTGCGCAAGAAAGCCTGATGGACCGACCAAGACCAGAAAGACCATGACTTGCCCTGGGACATGCGTTTTGCGCCCATCGCGGATCGACAGGAGTTTGCGGTGAGCAATGCGGCGGCCATTTCGTCTCGCAAGCTGGCGCTGGAATGCGCGGAGTTCCTGTGGACACAGGAAGCCACGCTTCGAAGGCTCGGCGTAGAGCGGCTGTCGATCGAGGCGGGGCAAGCCACGGTTGCGATGACGGTGCTGCCATTTATGGTCAAGGGCCTCGGCATCACGCATGGCGGCGCAATCTTCACCCTGGCCGATTCGGTTTTTACGCTGGCGTGCAATGCGTACAACGAACGGACCATTTCCGCCCATTGCAGCATTTCGCTCGTGCGGGCAACCAGACTTGGCGACGGTCTGATTGCTACGGCGACGGAAGTCGTGCGTTCCGGCCGATCCGACATCTATGACGTCAGGGTTACTTTGGAAGACTCCATCGTCGCTGAGTTTCGCGCCCATTCGCGCGTTGTTGCCGGCGCCCTTCTCCCGGAAAACCGAACGATTTGTGAACGGGGCGTTTGATGAGGGAGCCATGTCTGCTGGGGCGAGCCATGATGAGAGCGGACGCCGAAATCGTCAGCGTCAGGCTGGCCGGTTGGCCCGAGCGGCCGTTGATCGAGCGCCTCTCGCAGTTCTACATCTACGACTTCTCGGAGATGGAGCCGCCTACTTCCGAAAACCTGGAGTTCGATGATCAGGGCAGCTATGCGCCATTTCGGGGCCTTGACAGCTACTGGTGCGTCGAAGGTTACCGTCCGCTGCTGATCCGCGTGAAACAAAGGCTGGCCGGTTTCGCTTTGATCAACACCCGCTCCCGCCGCAACAGCAGCATCGAGCACAACATGGCGGAATTTTTCGTGGCGCGAAAACATCGCCGCCGCGGCGTGGCGACGGAGGCGGTCCGCCAGATCCTGGCGCAGTATCCAGGTCACTGGGAAATTGCGGTGGCCGAACGCAATGTGGCGGCCAAGGCGTTCTGGCCGCGGGCGATCGGGACTGCGCCGAATGTCTCTCGGCTCGTCCAGCTTCGAGGCGACGGCGAGCATTGGCGCGGGCCGATCTGGAGCTTTCGGTCGGTTTAGCATGCCGTCTGCGGCACGACCTTGCGTGAACGCCCTTAGCGGTTGACCGCTCATGGCGAAGCGGCCGTAGGGATCTGAGGCGCCTCACGCTAAACTCATAGGCGACTTCGGTAACACGACTGAGGTTATCCGAATCGTCGATCGCTTCGCTTTTTCAGGTTTCGCCAAAAACTCGGACCGATGCAACTTTCAACTTTTGCGACAGTATCCGCTCAAGAACGGACATCGGCTGAGTGTTGCTTGTGGATTTTCGTTTGCGGCTTCTCGAAACTGATCTGGAGAACTGCGGGCTGTGGGCTCGACAGGCTAGGCGACCTGGCGTTGATCCTGAAGCTGAAACTCCAACTCTTCGATTAGCTGGGCCAGCCGCTCCCGCGTCAGCGGATCGGACGGCTCCAAGGCCAATCTGCGGGCCTGCGCCAGCTTTCGGTCGAGTTCTTCGTGGCCTTTGCGGGGCATTTCGAGGCTCCTGCCAATAGGAGGGAGCCTCTAAAATGTTCAGCAAGTTCTTTACGAACCGTTAATTCCTGCACAAGGAGCGGAGAAGGGGCCTCTAATCGGGAAAATAGAGAGCGTTAAGGTGATGCGCGCCGTAGGGTACCCCGATCCGCTCGTAGTTTACGCTGAGCGCATCGTGCGCCCTGTAGAATGTTCCGACATTTTTTTCCCACGAGACCGTCCGTCGCGGAGCGAACGTTCCTCCCCTATTCTCGTTGCATTCGGCTAGACGGCAGCAATGCAGTCAATCTCGATGTCGAAGTTTCCTGGCCAAGCCGGAACACTGACGAAAATCCGCACTGGCGGATCTTGGGGAAGTATCAGCGAACGGGATCGATGATCGAAGCCTCACCGAAGGTCTGTAACACCCGATCCCGTAATGTTTTGGGCCGGCTCCCTCGATCTCGGGCACCCGTAGCCGGGCCGCAAAATTACTGTATAATCGTAAGCAATAGATTCGGAATCTTCACTAAGCTTCGACCTGCGAATGCAACGTAGAGGGTCGCAGTGGCCTCAGACAAAGAATTGAGATAACAGCTTGAGGGCCGACCCGGGAGGGCTGCGGTATGCAGCAGACGCGTCCAGTTGACGCCATCTATCGTCATGAACGCTCCGCCCGTTCCGACCGCAAAACGAGCCGCGAAGAAATTCGGATCGAACTTCATGTCATTCAGTATGAGGTCGAAATGTTCGCCTATGCCGGCGGGGTCGTCGTTGGTTGAGATCGGGATCTGGTTGTTCCCCCAGGTAAGCTGGGTCTCCAGATTCTGGTCCAAGTTCCAAGTGAGGCCTCCGTCGTCCGACCGCTTCACATGATCGCCGTCCAGAATATAGATCACTTGCGGTTGATATGGGTTTACGAAGAACCTGATGGCACTCTGTGCGCCGACCGATTGCCCCTGAATTGCCGGCGCGGGCACGATTTGGGTCCAGTTCGCCGCGCCAGCCGTCCACGTCCAGAGATTAGTGTTTGGGGAGCCACCCAAGCCTTTGGGGTCGGCGCCGCCTGCGAAGAATACCGTGTTTGCGTGCCCGCCTGCCGCCTGTAGGATACCCAGATTCGCCTCAGGCAGCGGTGGACCCTGCAGGAAGACGTTCGCGCCTTGGCCGGGGCCGGTGGCTGTAGTCACCCACTCTTCGCGGTGCTTGATGTCGAAGATGTTTTGCGTGCGGACCAACACTGGTTGGGCATCGCTAGGATTCAGAACGAAAATGTAATCGCCTTGGGACGGCGCATTCTCGCCTTCCAGGCCCAGCACGATGGGACGAAAGCCGCGCTCGGCATAGAAGCTCGAAGCGTTCCAGATGTTCGGCAATGTTGGTGGCCCGGTCACCGCCTTGCGGTCATGCCCGGTTGCGCTGGCATTGGGAAGATTGCCCGGTTGCGTCTGATACACCGATACCGTCTGCCCGTCTACGGTGTGATCTGCGAGGTTGCCAGCGGTGTCCCAGCGAGGAGTAAACACCATCATGGCATGGGGCCGCAGAGGATCGGCGAAAGCACAGTCGTTGTCTCCTCCGCCGTACTGCTGGTACGACCAGTTCTGGCCGCCATTCATGGAGTAGAAGCCATCGTTGTCGCCGGTGTTTAGCGATAGCGCCACGCCCTTGCCTGCGATGGCTACGCCGGCAACGCTCATGCACGACAGGGTGGTGACGTTATCGGCCGGACTGAAGTTTCCGCCTCCGTTGGTGCTGTGATAAATTCCGCCATCGCTCAACATCCACAGCGTCCCGGCGCCCGGCTGGTAATTACCGTTTTCCATTTGCGCCTTGAAATCGGGCGCGAGGAGAAAGCCGTGCAAATCGGCGTGACCGGAGCCCAGGCGATACCAGTCGGACGGTGCGGCGGGTTCAATCGGGCCTACCCATACGGCTGACTGTGAAGAGTTCTGTGACAATCTTTGCGCGCCATAGAACAGGAGATCGCCGCGGCCTGGTTGGGTAGAAACAAGAAATACGTTGCCTGAGTCCTGGGTGGCCGGGTCGATGATCAGATCCGGAAGGGGCAGCGCGGACCAATTCGATTTCTGAGTACCCGGGAAGCGGGTGTAGTCTCCTCGGTAAAGGGCGGCGGCGCCGCTGCTGCCGTTTTGCGCTACAAAAACCTGAAGCGGGCAGCGTGGCGAGATCACCATAAGGTGCGCCGAATTGAAGTTGGCAACTTGGCTCGTCTGCCCGCCGATGTTTTGCGGCAAGGCGCCTTTGTCGCGACTCCAGTGGACACCGCCATCAAATGATACGAACATCGTGCTGCCGCCCAGGGCGTAGATGATGGCCGGGAAAGAGTCGGCAGGCTCGTTCTGCCATACCGCCACGTGGTTGACAGATACGGCCGGGCCCTTGCCCCATGGCAGCACATCCTTGAAGGTTGCTCCGGCGTCTGCGCTGATCGCGAGCGATGATCCGCCGGCTGCGTAAACAAGGTGATCGCTTCCTTTGGCCCACTGCAACTCTCCGAGGTTAGCGGACGTGGTGAACTGATGCACCTGTGTCCAGTTGGTGCCCCAGTCCGTGGAGCGCCACAAGCCGCGGCTGCCTTTGGCCAGATCATTGGCGGTAAGTGCAAGAACGATGGTTCCGTAACCGAAATTGGGCAACACGAAATTTGACGCGGGAAATCCGCCGCCGCCATCTCCGAGCGCACTCCACACGCCCGCATCACCGAATCCAACAACACCAACCTTGCCGTGGCCCAGATTTGCGGCCAGCCGCGGATGACGATCTACGCGCCAGCCTTGCTGAACACCGAAATTGGCATGCACGAACTGCGCATCGTTGAAAGTGCCATCTCCTTTACCGATGGCGGTCCATATTCCCGCATCGCCGAACCCGATGAGGTCGGCGATGCCATCGCCGTTGAGGTCGATCACCAGCCTGGGATGTTGGTCGACGCGCCAGCCCTGATTATAACCGAACAGACCTTGAGTGAATTGCGGCGTTCCGAAGCCGCCAAGACGATCGTTCATGGCGGTCCATACACCGTCGTCGCCGAAACCGATGATGTCGGGAAAGCCGTCGTTGTCGAGATCAACAATAAGGCGGGGATGCTTATCGACGTGCCAGCCCTGTTCAACACCGAAGTTAGCCAACACGGGTTGCGGGTCGGATTCGCGAAACGTTCCGTCCGGGTTTTGGAAAGCTGTCCATACGCCTGTGTCGCCGAAAGCGATGATGTCGGCGAGACCATCATTGTCCAGATCGGCGACAAACCGGGGATGCTCTTCAACGCGCCAACCCTGGTTGAAGCAAAAGTTGTTGTGAACGGGACGCGCGTCCTGGAATCCGCCAAGGCCATCGCCGATCGCCGTCCACACGAATTCATCGCCGAAGCCAATGAGGTCCGCGCGCCCGTCGCCATCGATATCCTGGACAAATCTGGGATGCTTCTCTATTCGCCAGCCCTGGTTGTAACCGAGGTTGTTGAGCACGAAGACCGGGTCTTGAAAGGTCCCGTTGCCTTTCCCGATCGCCGTCCAGACGCCGTCGAACCCGAATCCCACGACGTCGGCGAGGCCATCCTTGTTCAGATCAACCAGGAATCTGAGATGCTTGTCGACTTCCCAGCCTCCGGCTTCCAGGCCAAATTCAGAATTTACGACGTGGGGATTTTTGAATGTGCCGTTGCCGTTGCTGAGCGCTACCCACATTCCGCATTCGCCGAAACCGACGATGTCCGCGAATCCGCTGTGAGTGAGCGTAGCGAGAGAGCGGGGATGCTTTTCCACGCGCCAGCCCATTGCGACTGCAATATCGACAACGCTCCAGCCTCCCAAAGCCCCAGGAACGTTGAACTGGCTGGGGTCTGGCTGAGGCCAAGTTAGTTGCTCCCATTTCTGCCCGCCGTCCTGGGAGGTCCAGATGTTGGAGTACGATCCTGCGTAGAGTTCCTTGCCGTCCGGAGAACAGGCGATAGAGAGCATGCGGCCGGTTACCGAGTGTCCAATGTCATTAGCGTTAGTGTTAAGCCGGGTGGGGCCGACGTCGATGATGTCCATATCGTCCTCCGCATAACGCGACGCCGGTCTAAAAACCGACGAGGGTACAACTTTAATTAACAGGCACTCATTTTCAGGCGAACTATATTCGAGAAAAAGAGTCCGAAATGTTAGGTGGGTCACACGTTGTTATTGCTGTTCGGGAACCGACTGATGCCGGGCATGAAATACTTTCATGCGAAGCTGCGACACTGCACTTGAGCACATGTCGATGACTTTGTTCGGCCCATAGGCATACGATTGTTGTGCTAGCGAGGGCGCGCATACCTTCCTCGGGCTCAATAACATTCGTGAAATGTCTTTGGCAGCTAAATCAACGTCACCTGAGCACGAGCAAACATTTTCATCCCTCCCCGCAAGCACCGCTTCGGATGTGAAGCGCTTCACAACAGGTGCAAAATAAGGGTGATAATACGATCTATCGATTGAAGTGTTTGATCCGCTCGTCGAAACCTCACGCAGAATACGATTTGCCTTGCGCAAACTGCATGCTGATCGTCGCTAGATTACGGTGAGGGCACGCTCTTCCAGTCGGTTCGCTGCCACGCGGAATGCAACAACTATCGAAGGGTCGCGATCATGCCGGGCATGGCACATCTCCAATTTCCTCATCAAGAGATGGTCCGCATGAATCCGAGGCCTTTGCTCAAATATCCGGAGACTAGCATGACAATTTCACAGTCACTGTCCTTATCCAGCGGTGCCGTTCGGATTCTAATGCTTGCGATAATTCTGTGCTGTTCTCACGTGCTTAGCTCGCGTATTGCGATTGCTGGATCACAAACGCAGATCTATATTGGCGGTAAAGAGAACCACCGATGCTTGGACGCTGATCTGGCAAAAATCGGACAGAACGGTACTCCGATTCAACTGTGGGACTGCTGGAACGGGGAAAATCAAACATGGTATTATAATGCTGATCTAACGATCACAAACGCCCAGAGTGGTCGGTGCCTTGATGCAAATTTAAGCTTCATCGGCCAGAAGGGCACTCCCATTCAACTTTGGGACTGCTGGGGGCCTCCCAGTCAGAAATGGCGTAGACTTTCGATACCAATTCCTTTTAATTCAAACAGTTCCGATTACTTCGTGAACCTAGAAAATGGCCGTTGCTTGGATGCCAACCTCGATCTGATTGGCCAGAACGGTACTCCGATTTAACTCTGGGATTGCTGGGGCGGTCAGAACCAGGGATGGGACATCAAGTTTCACTTTGCCAGCAGCGCTCAGCTTTTTGAAACCGGCAAATGCATTGACGCAAACTTGGGGTTCATTGGACAGGATGGGACCCCTATCCAACTCTGGGATTGCTGGGGCGGGCAGAACCAAGCATGGTTTTTCAACTCTGACGGCTCCATAACAAACCGACAAAGTGGCCGCTGCCTGGACGCGGATTTGGGAACAATTGGACAGAAGGGAACACTGGTACAGCTGTGGAAATGCTCGGGTGGTGCCAACCAGAAATGGAGAGTGACAGACAATGGGCCGTGGGTGAATGTGCAAAGCGGTCGATGCCTGGATGCCGACCTGGGAACGGTACAGCGAAACGGCGGCAAGATTTAATTGTGGGATTGCTGGGGTAACTACAATCAACGGTGGTCGAAAGCTGCATATTTTGATCGGCCCATATGCAGCCAAAACATTCCAGTCAATGGTCTTATTCTGCAAAAATATAACAGCGCTCCGTACACGGCGAGCGTGGGCGTCTTCTATCAGTTGTTAGACTGTCCAACGGGAGTGGAGGAAAATGCTGATGGCAACGGCCGATTCCAATCATTTGAAGGAGGGAAGATAGGCACAACGCCAGGCACCGGACAAAATTCAGTTCAAACCGCCTATTATGATCGGTATCGAGATTTAGTCGGATTTAATTGGGGTCCTACCGACCCGTTCCACTATGATTTCTTTGCCGTGCGCCCTTCCCGGGACGGCGCCTTCTTGGGACAGGACGAATTTCACGGCTCAAACTTGAGCTTTGGGAGTTGGTCCCGGGTTGGTGCTCCCGCTGGAACTTATCGGTTCCTCGTCGAGGGATGCGACTCCGCCACATTTGGTGGCAGTTCCTGCAACCAAGGTTGGACGAATCCCGTTGATACAAACATCCAAAAGGTCCGCTGAGGTAAACCTTGGCTGGCAAGGGCTTTGATCGTACACGATGACAAGAAGCGAATAAGCTGAAAAACTAATCGGAGGTATGGGGCGCCATAGCCGATGTCGCCGTTGGCGCCCGAAATCCTCATGGCCCCTTTTGGCACAAATGCGAAGTGCCGACTTCATTGAGAAATGTCCGCTTTCAGGGGTAACTGAGAAGACATTTGCTCACGCTGAGTTCTTCTCAGTTTGACCCTTAGCGGACTTGGCTATTAGCGCGCGGAGGTGGTGATCGCGGCTGCCTGACCGTGGCTTAAGGCTTTCGATCGGGTGCAACGAACGGATTTGTTTCGGCGCTCTCTCGACTATTTTTCTCGAAGCAAGCTTCTAGACGCTCAAAGGCTGCCGCACTTCCATCCAGCGGGACCTGTAGCGTCGCGCCTTCTCCGCGGACATCAAGAACGGTAGCTGTTCGAAGTTTTCCGTTGAACGGGCGGTCTGCAAGCGCCACCGTCACACCCCTCGTTTCAGCTAAGGCTTTGGCTTCCATGGATTGCGAACCTGCGACGAGGCGAACAGTGTAGGCCTTGCCGCGATCGAGCTTCCATTTGGAGAATTCTGGAGAACTAGCAAAAGCCCATCTTGAGCTCGCATAAAGCTTATCCCTAATCCGGCAGCAGAACGATTCATGACACAGGCACTGAACTTGTCCGCCTTGTAACTTGTTGCACTCTCCCATGGGCCGACAGTCGTTGTCTGGCTACTTCTGGGAGTGTGCGTTCGATGATAAAGTTGAACAGACAGAAATTATGAGCATTGGAAGTGGGAGTGGCGTTCGCATCGCTTACCCTTCATCTTGGCGCGTGCCGCAAAAATCGTCGATGCTTGAACTCTCTCAGCGGACAATCGAAGGACGCTCTTGAGGGGGAACGCGGCGGCCCTCCTCCGAAGTTCCACTTCAGTCTCCAAACTGCCATGAGGATTTCCGCGAGCTTCGCCGCGGAACAACCATGCTTTGACCACATCGTCCAGATTAATCGTTCGTGCGACAAGCTGCTGCTTCTCGATCGGCTGACATTGGTCGATACCTCCTTTTCCGTACCGATGCGTCCGGAAGTGGCACCTTTGGGACATGCCGGGGCGGCCTGATAATGTCCGTTGTTCGGGGTGGACCGGAAGTCGCATTTCGGGGCCAGTCAGGACCGCTGTTGATCCTAACGTATGCTCCGGCTGTGCGTTGCAAGCGTATTCGCCATGCTTCAGGTCAGCACGACTGACATGTCATTGCACCGCCCTTGAAGCGGCGTCCCATGATTTCAGTTGTAATCAAAAATTCAAAATGTACCTTTATTAGTTCGATCACCAGCTTCTCAATCGGCTGGATTGTAAAAGTAGTTTTCCCAAACTCCATCCGACAAATAAGTGCATCCAACGCGCCAAATCAATTCGGTCCACTTTTAAGAGGAGGGCTTCTTGAAATACATAATTGAATACAAAATCCGCGCAGCCGGACTCACCCACGACCAGAATTTTTCGAACACGGAAGGGCTCTTGAACGCGTTCGGCAAATGGAAGCCGGAGGACGGCTTGACGGTCCAGGCGTTCCTGTCGAACCTAGCCGGTAACGGAGGTTACGTTATGGTCGAGGCGAGCGACCCGAAGGTCATCGTCGCATTCGTCTCAAAGTACAACTATTGGAACGACGTCAACGTGGTCCCGGTGCTCGACGTCGGTGAGACAGTACCGATTGCAGCGGCGTCCCTTGCTTGGGCGCGGAGTTCGTCAAAAAGCTGAGGCCGTAAAGGCCGAAGCGACACGACGCAAATCACCGGACTTAATAGAGGGAGGCCGCCGCGAGGCGGCTTTTCTATGCGGCCTCCCGGGGTCAATGCCCATTCGACGCCGCTCGAAAATCACGCTTGATGTAAACCCTTCATTGCGGCGTTGAATGGCCGACGCTCTCGCGACCTTTACCGTCGAAGGGATCAGGGAGCTGGTCGAGGAAATGGAAGCCGAGCTTCGGTCGCTCCATTAAAGCCGCCTCAGTTGGCGGCCTCTTTCATATCTGACCAAACAACGCAATGTCGCCTGTTGGCAGTGCGCCCCGAAGGCGCGGATCACTAGTGGAGGAAGATTCCACCCAGAGAGTTGTCGATTGATCTGGTAGCTGACGAGCGGTTCGGCCGGGTAACCGGCAGGGCTGGAGCCTCGTGACAAAGGCCGCTTTAGGCGGTTGAGCAATCCGGCGGGCCGTAACGTGAGTGAAGCCTGAGCAGGCCTCGAAAGTGACAATGCGGATGCCGACCCTCCTGCCAATTGGGGAAGGCTGTATGAGCGGGGAAGCAATCGACACGCGCACCCGCTCGATCCGCCGGGGTAGTGGGCACGGCACGTCGGAAAGGTGGTTCGGGTAATCGGGGGAGGCCCGTCAAGGGCGAGGGTAGCGGCCTCAACGTCGCGAAGGCGGCGGTCATGGCGGGAGTCGGACAGGGTCATAGGAGCGTTGAGGCCGGGTAATGCCGGCGGAGCAAAGGACCCTGACTTCTGGTGCGCTTTCGACGATGGTGAGGTGAAGGTGATTGGCGATGAGCCTGGCAACACCGATAACGATCCGGACCCTTCAGAGAAAGCTATACCGCAAGGCGAAGGCGGAGCCTGCCTTCCGCTTCTACCTGCTCTACGACAAGATTTACCGCGCGGACATCCTGCGTCATGCCTATGCGCTGGCCCGAGCAAATGCGGGCGCGCCGGGTACGGACGGAATGACCTTCGCGGCGGTCGAAGCGTCGGGCCTGGAGAGGTGGCTGGCGGGCCTGCGCGAGGAACTGGTTTCGAAGACGTACCGGCCCGATCCGGTGCGGCGGGTGTCCATACCGAAGCCGGACGGAGGCGAGCGACCGCTCGGCATTCCGACGATCCGGGATCGGGTGGTCCAGACCGCCGCCAAGCTCGTGCTGGAACCGATCTTCGAGGCGGACTTCGAGGACAATGCCTACGGCTACCGCCCCGTTCGCGGAGCGGTGGACGCGGTCAAGGAAGTGCACCGGCTGATCTGCCGGGGCCATACCGACGTGGTCGACGCCGACTTATCCCGCTACTTCGATACAATTCCGCACGGCGAGCTTCTGAAATCAGTGGCTCGTCGCATCGTGGACCGGCACGTGCTCCGGCTGATCAAGCTGTGGCTGAAAGCGCCGATCGAGGAACGGGATGATGGCGACGGGACCCGGCGCATCGGTGGTGGCAAGAGCAACGCACGCGGCACGCCACAGGGCGGCGTCGTGAGCCCACTGCTCGCCAACATCTACATGAATCGGTTCCTGAAGTATTGGCGGCTGACCGGGCGCGGGGAGGCGTTCCGAGCACACGTCATCGCGTATGCCGACGACTTCGTCATCCTCAGTCGCGGATGTGCGGCCGAGGCCCTGGCATGGACGAAGGCGGTGATGACGCGGCTCGGGCTGACACTCAACGAGGCCAAGACCTCGTTAAAGAATGCTCGGCAAGAACGCTTCGACTTCCTCGGCTACTCGTTCGGACCTCACCGTTACAAAGCGAACGGTCATTGGTATCTGAGCGCGAGCCCGTCCAAGAAGAGCGTGCAACGGCTCAAGACGAAGGTTGGCAATCTGCTGGTGCCTGGCAACAACGATCCATGGCCCGAAGTGCGCGACACGCTGAACAGCTCTCTGCTTGGCTGGTCGAATTACTTCTGCCATGGGACACGCCGATCGGCATTCCGCAGCGTTGACCGATACGTCTATGAGCGCGTACGCGACTTCCTCGCGAGACGGCACAAAGTGGCAGGGCGTGGCACACACCGGTTCTCTCTCGACGTTGTCTATGGACAACACGGTCTGCTGCGTCTCGAACGCCTACCTCTAACGGCCCCGCTGTGTGCCTCACGGTGAAACCGGTCGGAGAGCCGGATGCCTTAATCGGGCACGTCCGGTTCGATGAGCGGGGATGGGAAACGGAGCGTTGCCGAATGGCCCAAGCTACCGCGCCCGTCCTCAACTCTACGTTTGAGACATGCCGACTGCATCGAGCGATGTCCGAGTTTGAGAGTAAAGCGGAAAACATATGCTCGAACTGAGTTCTTGTCAGTTTGACCCATAAGCGACATTGGTCGCGCACTGCCGTACCTTCTAAAACGCCTCGAAGAAGTGCTAACTTTGCGGAAACTTTCTTAATCGATTGGACAAGGAGGCCCCGTCATGACGCGAGTAGTACTCTTGGCATTGCCGCTGCTGTGGACCCTCGCCGTGCCCGCCGCCGCCAAAGATCCGGGTCAGACTCATACATGATCAGGATGCTTTCCTGCAAAGGCGCAGATGCAACTATGGAAGTCTACATTCCGCAATCAATCGCTTTGAATGGTCCCGCGCTGGCGCAGCCTGTGATTGGTTATTATACCCTCGACCTTAGTGAGGCTAACAAGGGCAAAGCGCTCGAGCCGGTAAAAATTTCGGTGACTGCTGATGGGAAGACGGTGATTATTGACCAATATACCCGCAAGCTGCCAGCAACGCGCATTCCAGTGAGCGGCGGCATTGTCGATTTCGATCAGCGCTTCGGCACCGGCGCCAAATGTGGACCGTTCGAATGGCAGGTCCGATTTTGACCATTTCGGACATCGCCCCAACGATATGCTTTGATGCTTCGGGCTGAAATTACAAATCTAGCAGGCTGTTGAAAAAGTAGCTGGCGATAGGAATCGTGATGTGATTCTGTCATTCCGCATTTGAGCGGAGGCTGGCGGATGCGAGGCGAGGACGAGCGGTCCGGTTCCCTTTTCAGTTATGTCGATCTTGAGGCCCGCATTGGCCAAAGCCATCCGCTGCGCGCTATCCGCGCGCTCGTGAACGAAGCTCTGGCGGTGCTGGTGAGCGACTTTTCAGCGCTGTATTCGTCTATTGGGCGGCCGTCGATCCCACCGAAGAAACTATTACGGGCGATACTGCTGCAAGTGTTGGCAGTTGATGGAGCGACTGGAATTTGACCTGTTGTTCCGTCGGCCTCGGTATCGACGATGCGGTGTGGGATCACTCGGTATTTTCCAAGAAATTGCAAGACCAAGCGGTAGAATATATTAGTGAAGCAAAGCGCCGCGATCAATTGCCAAGGGCGTCGATGTCATCGGCCTGACTTGGTTCTCGGTGATTCGAGATGGGCGTCTAAGGCCTCAGATGTGCTGCGCCAGTATTTGCCCCGGCCGCGCATCCGATCTCGGCTCGATATCGACCGACCATAGATCTCGGTTGTCGACATCCTTCAAGGTCACCGTCATGACCCTCGATTGCCCGTCGATATCGACCCGGCCGAAGAATTGCAGCCCGAAACATGGGGCAAGATTTTCGCCTTGCTCCACACTGCAGCCCTTTTGAAACATCGCCGCCGGGCCGAATGTATTGTCCAGCTTGGCGGGAGCCCATGTCCCCGCATGCAAAGGACCCGAGACGAATTCCCAGAACGGCTCGAACTCCTGGAATACTGCCCGGTTCGGGTCGTAATAGTGCGCTGCCGTATAGTGCATGTCGGCGGTCAGCCACACGGTATTCCTGACGCCGGCGCGCTTCATGAAAAACAACAAGTCGGCAATTTCCTTTTCGCGGCGCTCCGGAGGGCCATCGCCGAGCGCGATCGCATCTTCGCTGATCAAACCGATTGGAAGGTCCGCGGCTATTACCTTCCAGGCCGCGTCAGACGCTAAAAGCTCGCGCTTTAGCCAGGCGAGTTGGGTCGGCCCCAAGATGAAGGTGTCACCGCCGTCGCTGCGCTTGTTCCATGTAGAATCGCGATAGCTGCGCATGTCGATCATGAAGACATCGAGAAGCGGCCCATATCCGATCTTGCGATAGACGCGCCCCTCCTGCCCAGGGATCGCGCGAATTGGCATGAACTCATGAAACGCGCGGGCCGCGCGCGCTATCAGCCGCGAAGTGCCATCCTCGGCGTAACCAGTTTCATCGGCAGTACCGATCGGCGACCAGTCATTCGTCACTTCGTGATCGTCCCACTGAGCGAACATGGGCACCTCTCGATTGAAGGCGCGCAAATTCTCATCGAGCAGATTGTATTTGTAGTTGCCGCGAAACTGCCCGAGACTGTGCGCTACCGCGGACTTTTCCTCGGTCACAATATTGCGCCAGATATCCCCGTTCGGCAGTTTCAGCTCAGCGGGAATAGGACAGTCGGCGTAGATATGATCCCCCGAATGAATGAAAAAATCCGGACGGTTTTCCAGCATGGTCCCATAGGTGCGCATGCCGCCGCGAGAGGGATCGATGCCCCATCCCTGGCCCGCAGCGTCGCCGGACCAGACAAACGATATCGAACCCTTGTCGAGTGGGGCGGTCCGAAAATGCCCGACCTGGGTTTCTCCCGATATTCCGGCATCGAGGTCTTCGAACCGTACCCGGTAGAAGATATCCTGCCCGGGCGGCAAGCCTTCGAGCAGCGCCTTCGATGTAAAGTCATGCTCCGCTGACGCCTGCGATGATGCGACGCCAACAACGGTCTTGAAGCTTTCGAGCGTAGACCATTCCACCTGCATGCGCGCAGCCCGGTCGACCCTCGCCCACACTACCGCGGAACCGGCAGATACATCGCCCGATGCAAGCCCGGATGGGATCTGCGGACGATCCGAGGCGCGGCTGAGATAGGGTTTGGCGAAACTACCCAGTCCCGCGATAGCGACTGTCGATGCCGTCCGCACCAGCAACTGGCGTCGAGTCAGATCTTGCTTTGCGCGTATCCCAACCTGCATTCGAAGCACCCTCGTCGAATCAGGCGCAGGTTGCCCGCTGATGTTGACTCCAGTCCGACGGTTTTGCGACAGGCACGTGACTCGCGCAGGAGAGCTTCTACGTCCGCCGGATGATGTGAGGCCGAAGTTTATCTCGCCGTCGGATCCGGCCGCGCAGTGGACTGGCGCCCACAAGGGACACGCCTTCTTCGCCTACGCCACCAACTACCTGATCGACACCGACAACGCCGTCATTCTCGACGTCGAAGCCAGCCGGGCCATCCGCCAGGCAGAGATCGGCGCCTCACGGACCATGATCGATCGAACCGCCAGACGCTTTGGCATAACGCCCCGGCACCTTGTGGCCGACAGCGCCTATGGCTCGGCCGCGAACCTGGCATGGCTGGTTAAGGAGCGTCAGATCGAACCGCACATCCCGGTGTTCGACAAGTCCAACCGGACCGACGGCACCTTCTCCCGGTCCGACTTGGTGTTCGACGCTGACCGCAACCACTACACGTGCCCGCAAGGCAAGCTGCTGGTGCAGTTCCGGCGGACCTACGCGACGCCGCGCTTGGGCATCACCAAGGACGGGACGCGGTTGTACCGGTCGAGCAAGTCTGATTGCCAGGGCTGCGCCTTCAAGGCGAAGTGCTGCCCGAACACGCCGCAGCGCAAAGTACCGCGTGACCTCGACGAAGACGCGCGCGATGTCGCCCGAAGCCTGGCAAATACACCGGCCTACGAGCGTTCGCGTCATCGCCGGAAGAAAATCGAGATGCTGTTCGCCCATCTCAAGCGCATCCTCGGTCGCCTCAGACTGCGCGGTCCGAGCGGCGCGCGGGACGAGTTCCTGCTCGCGGCCACCGCCCAAAACCTGAGGAAGCTCGCAAAGCTTCGAGCGATGCCAGCCGCTTGCCCCGCAGCGGCATGAAGACTCCAAAGGAGCCGGCGCCGACGCTCGGCCCAATCCTGAGACAACACCCTAAAGATTAGCGCCTCGAAAACGGAGCACTCCGAAACAAAGCCGACTAAATCAACAGTATCGGCGCGAAGCGGCCCAAACAGCATTTCGTGACTGCCAGGGCGTGAGTTGAGGGCCTATTAGTCTGGAATCAGGCTCGGGAGGGGCGCTCAGCAAAATTCCCTGTTACGTCCAACAAATTCCCTGCTTCTGAAAATATTTTCCCTGTTAATTCGCTTAGGGAATTGCTCGAGAAGTGGCTGCGGCACCGGAGCTTCTTGCGTCGAAGTCAGCCCTGAGAGACCCAAAATCGCAGAATTCCCTGTAAAATTCCCTGTTAGCAGGGAATTTGCGTGGAGACTGGTTCGAATCCCACTGCGTCGCCAGCCAGGCATTCCGCGTTTCAGAGATTTTCCTTTTTAGTGGCAGAAAGGCCCGCCAATGGCGGGCTTTTATAATTGTTGAAAGTCTCCAGTTGCGCCATTTTCGAACTTTTTCGGCAAAAACTCCCGAAGTCTCCAGTCGAATTCAATAAAACTCCCGTTTTCTGGAGACTCGTCTTGGAGACGCTAGAATAAAGCACTGCATGGTAGACGTGGCAGTGCGCTTTCGCCTCAATGTCTCAACCGCCCGGCTGGCTCGCCTCCCGGATCATCCCGCCAAGCGCATCCACGGCCTCCTGCCATGGAATTGGCGGCTTCAGAACGTCGCCCAAGCAGCTTGAGCCCAATTTGTCGTCCGCCGAAAACGACCTAACCAGGGGCCGTCGCCGGATGCCTACGCTCATAACGGGCGGAGGCTCTGCGGAGAATTGCGCGGCCTTGATTAACGCGGCTCGCAAGCTTGACCCACGTCAAAGCTGCCGCGATATCCGGCATTATGTTGTTAGCACAATTGCCTCAAGGTCAGCCATGGAATGGCAGCGTATCCGGAAGCGCCCCGAGGATTATGTCGGCGCCAACCTTCAAGATTACGAAGAGTACGCCAAGCAATTTGCGTGGTCGCAGGCGCGGGCACTACTCGATGGTCTGCCTAATGGCGGGATCAACATCACGCATGAGGCCGTCGACCGGCACGTGCTGTCGGGTCGCGGCAACAAGTTGGCGCTGCGCTGGATCGGTCGAGACGATCAGGTTCGCGATTTCAACTACGCGGCTCTACGCGCGCAAACAAATCGGTTTGCCAATATCCTGGCGGAGCGCGGGGTGGCGAAAGGCGATCGGGTATTCTCGCTTCTCGGCCGGGTGCCCGAACTGTACATCGCCGCTCTCGGCACACTCAAGAACGGCAGCGTCTTCTCCCCATTGTTCTCGGCGTTCGGTCCGGAACCCATCAAGGCCCGTATGACGATCGGCAGTGCCAAAGCGCTTATTACCTCAGAGGCATTTTACCGGCGGAAGATAGAGCCTTGGCGGAAAGAGCTGGCGAGCCTGGAGCACGTCTTCCTCACTGAATGTTCGAGCAGCCTTCCCGCAGGCACCATCGATCTGTCCGCGGCGTTGGCGCAAGCGTCGGATACGTTCGAGACGGTATGGACGGGTCCCGAAGACATGGCCTTGCTTCACTTCACCAGCGGGACGACCGGGCGCCCAAAGGGGGTCGTGCATGTCCACGAAGCCGTCGTCGCCCATCACATCACCGGCCGGCTCGCGCTCGATCTCCATTCGGATGACATCTTTTGGTGCACCGCCGACCCGGGATGGGTGACCGGCACCTCCTATGGCATTATTTCACCACTGACAAACGGCGTGACCTTGATCGTCGACCAGGCCGAATTCGATGCTGAACGCTGGTATCGCATTTTGCAAGAGCAGAAAGTCACTGTTTGGTACACAGCGCCGACGGCGATCCGCATGCTGATGAAAGTGGGAACTGAAATCGCCAAGCGGTTCGATCTGTCCAAAGTGCGTCTGATGGCCAGTGTCGGCGAGCCGCTCAATCCGGAGGCCGTGGTGTGGAGCGCGGCGGCCTTCGGCAAGCCGTTCCACGACAACTGGTGGCAGACGGAAACCGGCGGCATCATGATCTCCAACTACCCGTCGATGGACGTCAAGCCGGGGTCGATGGGCCGCTCGCTGCCGGGAGTCACAGCTGGCATCATCGAGCGCCTTGAAGACGGGACGGTGCGCGAAATGACCAAATCGATGGCCATGGGCGAACTTGCGCTACGCCCGGGTTGGCCATCGATGATGCGCGCCTATCTGAACGAAGAAGAGCGCTACCGGAAGTGCTTCGTGGGGGGCTGGTATCTTACCGGCGACCTCGCGATGCGCGACGATGAAGGGTACTTTTGGTTTGTCGGCCGGGCGGACGACGTGATCAAGAGCGCCGGCCATCTCATCGGCCCGTTCGAAGTGGAAAGTGCGCTGATGGAGCATCCGGCCGTTGCCGAGGCCGGCGTGATCGGCATTCCAGAACCGACCTCCGGCGAAATGGTCAAGGCATTCGTTGCGCTCAAGGACGGTTTCGAAGCCACCGAGGCGCTGCGCAAGGAATTGCTTGGCCATGCGCGCCAGCGTCTCGGCCCGGCTATTGCGCCGAAGGACATCGCCTTTCGGCAGAATCTGCCGAAGACGCGCAGTGGCAAAATCATGCGTCGCCTACTCAAGGCCCGTGAACTGGGCCTGCCAGTGGGCGACATTTCGACGCTCGAAAGCGAGGAGCGATGACCGCACCTACGGACAAGCCGCGTCTGTCGCGCGAACATATGTTGAGTTTGTTGAAGCAGATGATCCGTATTCGTCGCTTCGAGGATAAATGCGCCGAACTCTACACCCAAGAAAAGATCCGGGGATTCCTGCACCTCTACGACGGCGAGGAAGCGGTTGCGGTCGGCGTCATCCCCGTGCTGGAAAAGCGTGATCGGATCGTAGCGACTTACCGCGAGCATGGGCAGGCGCTGGTGCGCGGCGTGCCGATGACCACAGTGCTTGCAGAGATGTACGGAAAGCAAGAAGGCTGCAGCCACGGACGTGGCGGCTCCATGCATCTGTTCGATCATGCGACAAATTTCCATGGCGGCAACGCCATCGTGGGCGGCGGTCTGCCGCTATCGGTTGGGCTCGCGCTCGCCGATCGCATGCGGGGCAACGACAACGTGACGGCATGTTTCTTCGGGGACGGCGCTGTTGCCGAAGGCGAGTTTCACGAAAGCTTGAATCTGGCCGCGCTGTGGGGGCTACCGGTGCTGTTCGTGTGCGAAAACAATCTTTATGCCATGGGAACGGCCTTGGCTCTTTCGGAATCGGAAATCGACATCCAGCGCAAAGCGGCGTGCTACCGGATCGCTTCCGAGGCCGTCGACGGCATGGATGTCATCGCCGTCGAGGCTGCCGCCCGTCGGGCGGTGCATGAAGTGCGCGAGGCCGGCAAGCCCTATTTCCTGGAATGCCGGACTTATCGGCTGCGCGCGCATTCGATGTTCGATGCTCAGCTCTATCGCGATAAGGCCGAGGTCGAGACCTGGCGGCACAAGGAGCCGATCGTGCGCTATCAGACGTGGCTGGAGGCCAATCACATGGTTCATACAGACGATTTGGCGCGTATCGAGGCCGAAGTGGCGGCGGAGATCGCTGAGGCGGTTACATTCGCCGAGGCCGGAACGTGGGAGCCGGTCGAGCAGCTTACCCGCTTCACCTACGCAGATAGAGCGCGCGAGCCGGTCGGTGAGGCATTGGCATTATGGCACAAGTGACGACGCAGTCCGGAGCGACGGAGATCACCTACCGCGACGCGGTCCGTGAGGCGATCCGTGATGCGCTAGGCCGCGATAAAAGCGTGTTCCTCATGGGCGAGGACGTCGGACGGTACGGCGGCTGCTACGCGGTGAGCAAGGGCTTGCTGGCCGAGTTCGGCCCCGAGCGGATCCGCGATACGCCCCTGTCGGAATCCGGCTTCACCGGCGCCGGCATCGGTGCGGCGATGGCAGGCATGCGGCCAATCGTTGAGTTGATGACGGTGAATTTCAGTCTTCTCGCACTCGACCAAATTCTCAATAACGCGGCCACGGTGCGCCACATGTCGGGAAATCAGTTCGGCGTGCCGCTTGTCATTCGCATGGCAACCGGGGCCGGCCGCCAGGTTGCTGCCCAGCATTCGCACAGCCTCGAAGGTTGGTATGCGCATATTCCTGGCATCAAGGTGCTGGCACCGGCGACCGTAGAGGATGCGCGCGGCATGTTATGGACGGCTTTGGAAGAGCCGGATCCGGTGCTGATCTTCGAAAACGTCATGCTCTACAATATGACGGGAAAGCTGGCCGCGGACGCTGGCCCGGTCGATATCGACAAGGCTGCAGTTCGGCGTTCCGGGCGTGATATTTCGCTCATCACCTACGGCGGCTCGCTGTGGAAGACGCTCGAAGCCGCCACGGTCCTCGCTGGCGAGAATATTGATGCCGAGGTGATTGATCTGCGTAGCCTGAGGCCGCTCGACGACGCGACCATCATGGCGTCTGTGGCCAAGACGCGCCGGGCGGTCATCATCGACGAAGGTTGGCGAAGCGGTAGCCTGTCGGCGGAAGTCGGCATGCGTATCGTTGAGCAGGCATTCTGGGACCTCGACGCTCCGATCGGCCGCGTGTGCAGCGCAGAAGTGCCGATTCCCTATGCTCGCCACCTCGAGAGCGCGGCCATCCCGCAGGTGCCCACGATCATCGCGGCCGCCAAGGCTGTACTCGGGCGAACGTAGAGGAAATGCCGTGGATTTTCGCATGCCCTCGCTCGGTGCAGATATGGAAGCAGGCACGCTGGTGGAATGGCTGGTCAAGCCCGGCGATCGGGTCAAACGCGGCGACATCGTTGCCGTGGTCGAGACACAGAAAGGCGCGATCGAAATCGAAGTCTTCGAAGACGGCAAAATCGAGCAACTTCTCGTCGATCTTAACACCACGGTGCCGGTCGGGACCCCGCTGGCGCGAATTCGAACCGAACTCGAAGGACCGCTTGGCGATGTAGCGGTCGCTGCGCCGCCGGCAGCGCCGGCCGTCCCGCTTGCGGCGCCGCCTGTGGTGCGGGCGCCCGTTGCGCCGCCGCCGTCGGTCGCACCAGGCGCCGCGGCGCGCGCGCGGGTCTCGCCAGCCGCCCGGCGGCTCGCCGAGGCACGCGGTGTCGATCTCTCGACGGTGACCGGAAGCGGCCCGGCGGGGGCGATCACCTATGCCGATGTCGAGCACCGCCTCGGCGCGGCCGTCGCGCTGCCGGAAAAGAAGCGAGCGCTGTGGCTTGATCTCGACGCGATGCGAGCGGCCATTGCCGCCGCAATGGCGAGATCCAAACGAGAAATTCCGCACTATTATCTGGGGCACCAGGTCGACGTTACGGCCTGCGAGCAATGGCTGACGCAAAAGAACGCGACGCGGCCGCCCAACATCCGATTGCTGATCGGAGCGCTCGCCATCAAGGCGGTCGCCTTGGCCGCGCGCCGCTTCGCCGCCTTCAACGGCTTCTACCTCGATGGCAAATTCGAACCAGCGAGCGCGGTGCATGCCGGCGTTGCAATCGCCATTCGCGGTGGCGGGTTGGCGGCGCCAGCGCTGCACGAAGCCGATCAGATCTCGATTGACGAGCTGATGGTGCGTATGCGCGACCTCGTTCAACGTACCCGTGCCGGTCGCATTCGTAGTTCGGAGATTTCTGACCCGACAATCACGGTTACGAGTTTGGGGGAACGCGGTGTCGAAACACTGTACGGCATTATCTATCCGCCACAGGTGGCGATTGTCGGTTTCGGCAAGATCGTGACGCGGCCATGGGTCATCGACGGCGCCATCGGACCACGCTCGGTGGTCACCATCACATTGTCTGCCGACCATCGGGTCAGTGACGGACACGCGGGCGCGTTGTTCCTGGCCGAGATCGGCAGGCTGCTGCAGGAGCCAGACAAGCTATGAATGACCTTGATATTCGGAAGGTGGTGCAGGAGGAACTCAATAATATCGCGCCTGAGGTTGATCTGGCGAGCGTCGATCCAGCAGCGGATCTTCGTGAAGCCATCGACATCGATTCGATGGATTTCCTGAACTTCATCACTGCCATCCACCATCGTCTCGGCATCGATATCCCGGAGATCGATTACCCGAAGCTTGTCACCCTCGATGGGGCGGTCGCTTACATCGCGGCGAAACTCGGATCGCGCAAGACGTAAGTGGGTGGGTGTGCCGGCCCGCCTCGCTGGTTGACGCCACCGAGCTTGTACGTGTGACCAAACCTGAGGTGGGCCTGATGCGGATCGAAGGCAGCGAGTTCGGGCAGATTACGATCGACGGAAGGACCTACGAGCACGACGTCATCGTCGGTTGCCACCAAATTAGGAGTTGCAGGCCGGGGAGAGGTTCAACAACCTCAAAAAGTCACCAACGCCGGTCCGATTACAAGGCTTGGTCTGCGCTTGGTTGGTGTGATCTACAGTCTGACCGGCCTTGGGATCGACAGCGGATTTACCTTTCTTGGCAGTCACGGTTCGCCTGACTTGTTTGGACTTTGCGGTTGCGGAATTTGTGTCATTGGGGTCATGCCAATGTCGGTTGACGATGATTGTCTGTTCCGGCGAAACTGAATTCGGGACTTCCGAAACAGATGGCTCAATCGGTTGCAGCCCGGGCTCGGCCGACGCTTGCTGAGGCACATGGGTGATTTGAAGCCGATCTGCCTTTGTCAATGGTTCTTGAGTTTGGCCAGCGTCAACCATCGCTCCGTCTGCCGGTGCTTCGTGGATCGTCGGGGTCGCAGCCGTGATGAAGACTTTCCCAGCAGTCACCGCGCCGAGCGCAGCTAAACAGACTGCCGCAAGCCAAATTGACCTGATCATCTTCCAATCTCAGAGACCGTTGCTTCAGGGCAACCTTCGGTTCTATTGGGGCGGATACGCGGCAGAATATCTCTCGATCATGGCCATCCACCGAAAATTCAGCCAAGCAGCGGACGATGCTCAGTCCACGACAACGGAAGCAGCATTCGGAATACGTGCCAGCGAAAGCCCCTTTGGTTGGCTACCTTCCAGGATTTCGGGATTTCCTGAGGTGATGTTGATCGGGATCGATCAAGATCGAGCCCTTTGGCTATTGGCTCGAAGCCGAAATTCGTTGAAGGTAATGCAGCGATGTAAGCGAGCTTCGGTTTCGGAACACCTGGTCCCTACGGTCGTCGCTCATGAAAGCTCTGCGTCGCCCGAGATTCCGGGGCCGCAAATCATTTCTTGATCGCGAGAGCGTAGAGATAGGCAAGGATCGCATCCGTATCCTCGTCGGAAAATTCGATCTGCGGCATCGTCCTGTGTTTGGAAACCATGCCCTCCCTCAGTTCCGCCTGCAGCTCTCGCGGCGCAAACCGGGCGTAGATATCGCGCATCCGTGGGGCTTGCTTGAGCGGGCTCTCGCCGACAGCTTCGATGGCATGACAGCGACCGCAATTTTCCTGAAGAATGGCCTTACCTCTTGCCTTTAGCTGGCTGGAGTCGGCGGCTTCCGCGGCTGCGGATAAGCACAAAAGGAAACCAGCAATCAGGCTCCGGGCCTGATCCGAAAAACACGGTGCCATGTGTTCAAGTCTCCTTCATCCGCATTGCCTTGCTAACACGAGAACTCAGGCAAGGAGATTGCGCCTGCCGCGGCGGTTAATGCGACATCAGCGTCGGTGCGGTCATGGATTGAAGCATGCCGCGCGTAACTCCTCCCAAAATGCGCTCTTGGAAGCGCGAATGGCCGTAGCCTCCCATGACGATCAAATCGAGACCGCTGTCTGCCGCGATCGAGAGGATGGTAGGCTGGATATCGGCGTGGTCCGCGGCCACGCGCTCGATGCGCGCGGTGAGCCCATGCCTCGCCAAATGCGCCGTCAAAGCCGCCGCGGACCGATCGGCCGGTGCTTGCGCCTCATTGATGCTGATGATGGTGATCGCCTGCGCGCGAGCCAGGAATGGCGCGGCGTCACGAAGGGCGCGTGCCGCCAGCCGGCTGCCGTCCCACGCGATCCCGATGCGCCTCGGCTCAAAAGGACCTTTATGCGTATAGGGGATGAAGAGAACCGGGCCCCCCGACTGAAAAAGGATTTCCTGCGGCATCGTATTGTCGAACGTGTCCCGGTCCGGTTCGGGCTGCAGCACGATCGTCAAATCGTACAGCCGCGCCGAGACGCCGACTGTTGCCGCGGCTTCGGCCGGAAGGTATGCGAGCGGCTGGAGGCCGTAGCTTATGCCTGCGTTGCGCGCCTCGGCTTCAAAGACGGCAAGGGCGGCATTGGCGCGCGCCAACGCGCGCTCACGTTCGATCTCAAACACCGCAGCGACCGCCGCGCCGCCGTCGATGGCGAGACCTACATTTGCGGTTTCGTAGCCTACCGAGACCGCATCCAGATGCGCAGCGCGCGTCACTGCCAGCGAGATTGCTCCGTCGACGACAGGGCGTATCAGCCGCTCTGAGGGGATATGGACGAGCAGATTCTTGAGCATGAGCGTTCTCCCGACCTTCTAAACAACGCCGGCCACCAGGATACCGCGTCACTAAGGATAAAATGCGCAAGTGTGACTTGATCCATCTCAACTCGGTGCGCTGCTAATCATATTTTGGTGTTTTTGAAGTCGGCCGGCGGCAGATGCCGGCGACTTTGATCAATGGCGGCGGACGCGTGACTTAGGCGAGGGAGGTGAAAAATGACCAGCTTTGACCGCAGGGAAGAGGCCTTCGAGGCAAAATTCGCTCATGATGAGGAGCGTACCTTCAAGGCCCGCGCGCGCGCCTTGCGCATGCTGGGCTTATGGGCTGCGGAGAAACGCGGCGAGAAGGGAACGGTCGCGGAGGACTATGCCCGTGCCGTGATCGACGCCGATATCAGCGCGGTGCCGAACGCGGCCATTAACAAACTCGTCTTCGATCTCGCCGTATATGGCGTCGACGCCATACAAATTCGACAAAAGCGCGACGAACTCCTCGCTGTCGCGCAACGCACCTCGACCTGATGCCTCGCCTTGACTGCTGTTGAAAGGTATGCCGATGAACGTATCCGACATCATGCGCCGTACCAGGGTGGGGCCATCAAATAGCGGCGGCAATTCCTTGAACCAGACATCATTGTGCCTCAGCACAATGCGCTCTGCATTCCTTCTTCCCCGTCCGTAGAGGCCGGCCAGCTTGAGCGTGTTTTCGGATCACCGAAGGACCGAATACCAATTCTCGATAAGAACGTCAGGCCTTGGCCGAACACTTGCGCTTCGTGATCGGTCTCGATCCCAAATCGCTGCTTCGCATGAATGCGTTCGAGACGCTGCTCCAGCTTGGCAAGAAGGTCCCTCGTGCATTTAGCAACTTCCCTTAAGGAGTTTATCCGGTCCCTCACGATAGCGCCTCGGTTCGGAGCGGCCGGCGCATGCCGGCGCGAATTCAGCTTGCCGGTTTCGCTGTTGCCTTCCAGGCGACGAACATGATGAGGACCGCGAGCCCCGAAAAGACCGCCCCGGCGAGGAACGTCGACGTTGCCCCAAAGGATTGCCACAGCCAACCGGCCAGAACGCTCGCGATCAGCAATGCGCCGCCGCTTACAAGATTGAACAGGCCGAAGGCCGTGCCGCGCAAGTCGTCGGGGGCGGTATCGGCCACGAGTGCCGATAATAGTCCTTGCGAAAACCCCAAATGGAGGCCCCAGAGGCCAACGCCCACGAACACGCCTCCAAGACCAGGGACAAAGGCCAGCGTCAGATCAGCGATGAATAGCGACCCAAGTCCGCACGACAGCAGCTTCACCCGTCCTATCCGGTCGGACAGAATTCCGGCTGGCGTCGCGGTCGCGGCGTAGACCAGGTTCATCAATACGAACACCAACGGGATCAAGGCCAACGGGAGTCCTTCGGCCTGCGCCTTCAGCACGAGAAAGGCTTGGCTGAAGCGCGCCAAGGTGAACATCACGCCAACGGCTACGACGATCCAAAAGGCTGGAGAGAGGCGCAGGAGATCTTCCTTGCGGAGTGGCCAGCCTGGCCTCGCTGTTCCCTTGACGCCATCTGGCTCTCGGACGCCAACAATGATCAAGAGCACTGCAAGTGCAGCCGGCACCACTGCCCACCAGAACACGGCGCGGAAATCATTCGCATAGAGCGCTATCAGCGCCATCGCCAGCAGCGGTCCCGCAAACCCACCCACGGTATCGAGCGCCTGCCGGATGCCGTAGCTGGCGCCGCGGATCGCGGGTGGCGTGATGTCGGCCACAAGCGCATCGCGCGGCGCATCGCGGATGCCCTTGCCTATACGATCGACGAAACGCGCGGCCAGAACTTCCCAAGCCGTGCTCGCGAGAGGAAACACCGGCTTGGTGACGGCAGCCAGCCCGTAACCGATGCCGACCAGGAGCTTGCGTTTGCCGATGCGGTCGGACAGGGCGCCGGAGAAGACCTTGGTGATGGCGGCGGTAGCCTCGGCGACGCCCTCGATCAAGCCAACCACCGCCATGCTGGTACCGATCACCGTCACGAGAAACACGGGGAGCAGGCTATGAATGAGCTCGGAGGAGACGTCCATCAGCAGGGAAACAAAACCAAGCGCCCAAACGCTTTTTGGTACGTCACGCCACGTCGCGGACGGCATTTTTGTGGTTTCGGAACACATGCTTAAGCATAGCAGGCCGTCCGGCGCTGATCTTGCGTTAAGTCAACCGTTCGCAAGGGCGGTCGTCGGCAAAGGCGCTCAGGGGGCCTTGCCCGGGAATCGCCGAGGGCCCAAATGCGGTCGATAGTGTAGTAACCGTCACGACCTGATGCGTCATAAAGTCTTTTACCTTCACCGGTAATCTCCCGACACTTTTGCTGCAGGAATATCCTGCTGGATATCAGCCTGTTGCGGGGGCGCCGTCGAGTCGGCCCGATCGACATCATCGAGCGCCCGCAACAGCGTCGCAACTCGATAAGCCGATGAGCGCCAGTCGGCCAGCCGCTGGTAATTGTCGACGACCCAGTTGAATGCGGACTGCACCATCACGAACGCGGCCGCCGCTTGCGTGAGTTCGCCGAGCGTCATGCTCCCGGCGAGAAACTTGGGCGCACAGAGCACCCACGCAAATACGGGTGCCAGCAAAACATCGGTCTGCGAGACCATGGCAGTTCCCATCAGCTGCCGGCACAATTGACGCCAGCGAAGAAGAGCCTGGCGCAAGGCGCGCCATAGACTGCGGTGGTCTTCCGGCTCGGCCGTGGCCGGCGGCGTTGCTTCTCCGATTTCGCGGATATGGTTGGCGGCCGCCCGTAGCTCGGCTTCTGCCTGGTTTTCCGCCTGGATCACCGAAGTCAAGTTGCGGCCGATAGCAATCATGATGGCCGTGAACGCCAACGAGTAAACGACGACGCCGACCACCAGGTAAGCTGGCACGGTCAACTCGCGTTCGGAAAGAACGAAAGTCAGACCGCCTCCCACGGACCAAAGAACGTGGATGAATACAAGCGCCGTCAGTGCGGACGCCAGCAGACCAAATGCCAAGTCTACCGGAGCATCGGTCGCGATCCGCGCGTCGAATGAAATACGGTATTCGGCGTTCTGGTATTCACCGCTCACGAACTTGAGCCGTCGGTAACGATCCTTCGTCAACCAAAAGGTGATGAGATAGGTCGTGAGCCATTGCCGCCATTTGCGCTGCATGGTCATACGACCCCACACGGACGCGACTGCGAGCGCAATGTTGGAGCAGGCGAGCGGTATGAAAAAGAGGGCTTGGCTCCAGAGCAAGGCGCCGTCGCGACGCTCCAGCGCATTGAAGAAATCGCGATTCCAGTAATTCAGCAGATATTGTATTGCAAGTTGCGCGACCGTGATCGCGACCAATGCTATGCTCAAAGGCCAGCTTAGGCGGCCGGACTTGCCCTTCCAGAAACCAGCTGCGCTGGACAAAAATCGTAAAAGCGGGCTTCCACGATCAGTTTCCGGTGCGCTTCCCTGTGACATGCCTGAACAGCCCTGCGGACCAATAATGTTCTCTTGCGGCCACGGTTTGCAAAGCATCGACGATCCTGGCCAAAAAGGAAGGGAGAATATACTTGCTGAGCCGTAATTGTTACGTACGAGTTCGACATCGAAATCAAATCCAGCGAGCATTTTGCGTGCCGCTGCTATAGGATGTCAGATCGGACCACGCATTACCGGCGAGCCGGTGGAACCGCCGATGATAAAGATGGTTTTGATGAGTAGGCTTCGTGTTTGTTGAATATCAGATGGCGGGTTGGTTCAACGTGGATCTCTTGCCCCATGATATTTGTAATCTTGATACCCCATGCTCAAAGAAGGGTTGATCATTGACTGCAGACGTCCACAGCCATTCGCTTCCCGGCGGCGTTGTTCCCGTCAAGGCGGCGAGAAAAAACACGGGCTAGACTGATCGCCGTGATCCAGAGAAGTGCATCCAGCCCAAGTCGTTTTGCCAACTAACGAGGATTGCGGGCAATCGGCGTTACAATCACCTCGGACGCAAGGCGGTGGACGTCCTCGGGGCGGCAAAGCTCTGTCCCGGGATTGAGCAGCGCGGCAGAGCCGCCGGCTATCCCGTAGCGCAGCGCGATCTCGAGACTGTTACCGTTCACAAACTCCATACCATCGCCGCCAGAAAGCTGTCGCCGGCACCGGATACGCTGACCGCCTCGACAGGCAGACCATTCGCGCGCAGAGCCCTGTCGCGAGTTACGAGAATGGCGCCATCTAGCCCCATTGAGAGAGCAATGGCCTCGATGCGGTAGCGGTCGAAGAGACGACGTCCCGCTTCGACGAGCGTGGCTTCGTCGGTGGAGGTAATTCCCACCAGCTCCTGAAACTCGCGAAGGTTGGGCTTGATGAGATAAACGCCTGCTTCCAGAGCTGCTTTCAGGAAGGGGCCGGACGTGTCCACGATGACCTTGCTACCCGTTTTCGAAGCCTGAGCGACTCTGCCGTAAAAATCATGCGATACGCCGGCAGGCAAGCTGCCACTCGCAATAATAAATGCAGGTCGAGGCGTGATGCGCGCAATCGCTGCCAAACATTCCTGCGATTCCATGTCGCTGAGCGGAGCACCCGGGAACACGAGTCGAAATTGTTCGCGGGTCGTCTCGTCAAAGATCGTAATGTCCTCCCGCGTATCGTTTGCCATCGGGATCACAATGCTTGGCACGCCTTCGCACTCAAGCAGCGTTGCGAGCAACTTTCCGGTGGCGCCACCGGCCGGGTAAATTGCGGTCGTGACAATACCGAGCCGCTTAAGAACCCGAGCTACGTTGATTCCACCTCCCCCTGGATCACGGTGGGCCGGCGCACACCGCATTTTGGTGAAAGGCACCATTTTGTTTACCGACGTCGAGACGTCGAGGGCGGGGTTTATGGTGAGGGTGACGATTTGAGTCAGCGGGATTTCAGCCAATGCCTTCGACCTCCGCCAAAGCCCGCAGGCCGACGAAAGCGGCGTCCTCGTCCAGGATAAGATAGGCTGGAATCGGTTCGAGGTATTTGCGAAACCGCCCTTTCTGCTCAAAACGCGCGCGAAAAGGGGAGCTGACAAAATATTCGGGCATGTGACGTACAATGCCTCCGGCAACAAATATTCCGCCCTTTGCACCGAGCGTGAGCGCAAGATTGCCGGCGACAGTCCCAAGCATGGCGCAAAACATATCGATGGCGGCGCGGCTCGTCGAACAAGTACCCTCGATTCCGGCCTGAGTAATCTCGGCGGCGCTGCGCCCTGGCAGCATCAAATTGTCCAGGGCAGCGAGAGCCTTGTAAAGATTTTCCAGCCCATGGCCCGAAAGAACCCGTTCGGCCGAAACATGTCCAAACCGTTGCCGCAGATAGGCAATCACGGCGTCCTCCCGCGACGAGCAGCCGGCCAGTGTTGCATGGCCGCCTTCGCTCGAGAGCACGAGGTATCCGGTTGCGTGCGGTATGTTGACTGCCATTCCAAGGCCTGTGCCCGGACCAAGCGCCGCGAGAGGCGCGCCGGCGACCGGCTGCCTGCCGCCTACCTGGAGCAGCTTGTCACGGGAAAGGACGGGCAGAGACCACGCAACCGCTTCGAAATCATTGACCAGGCGCACCGTGGAAAATCCGCGGGCTGCACGCAACTCGGCGGCATCGATCACCCAGGAATTGTTTGTAAGGGAACAGCGGCCGTTCTGGACCACGCCGGAGGCCGCCAAAATTGCGGCGCGGATCGCGCTGGCTTCCGGCACCCCGCCAAGATACGCGCTGAGCGCCTCGCGAAAGCTGTCGTAGTCGCTGACGGCCATATGGGCGACCCTGTCTACTGTTCCATCGGCCAGGATTGCAAAGCGCGCATTGGTGCCGCCGATGTCTGCAAGCAACACCTTCCGCGCGGTTCGTCCTGGGGGGGCCACGTTCATCGCTGACGTGCTGTCCTGATCAGATCCGCGTACCAGTGGAACGATGATTTTGGAATGCGCTGCAGCGAGGCGTAATCAACATAGGTCAGGCCGAATCGTTCGCTGTATCCCGACATCCATTCGAAATTGTCCAGCAGCGACCAGACAAAGTAACCCCTGACATCCACGCCGCCGGTGGCGCTGGCATTCATCGCCCCGATATAGCGGCGCAGAAACGCGATCCGATCCGGGTCGACGACTGCTCCTGCCGCGTCGGGCTTGTCGAAATTGCCCAGTCCGTTTTCGAGAACGTAGATCGGCAGCTTGTAGCTGTCATGGACGATGCGCAGCGTTTCGCTGAACGCTTCGGGATTGATCGGCCATTCGATCGGCGTGAGGGGAACGCCGGTCGGTTTCTCGCCGAAGTCAAAACCCAGCATCGAATCCGCCTGCGCCTTTACGTAGACCGGGCTATAGTGATTGAGGCCGAACCAGTCGACCGGACGACAAATGCGCGCCATGTCGCCGGACTGCATGTGCGGTTCGATCGCAGGCCGAATGAGTGGCGGATACTCGCCGCGACATTGCGGGTCTGGAAACGCCTTGTTCCAGTAGACATCCAGGCGCGCGGCCGCTGCCGCGTCGGCTTCGTTCCCGCTGGACGGCCAGCAGGGTTGATAATTGTGAATACATCCGATCAAGGCGCCGGGGATCTTTTCGCGAAGCACGTCCACGGCCGCACCATGCGCGAGGTTTACGTGATGTATCGTGCGGTGGAGATTGTCTTCGCTGCTTCGATCCAGCTTGCCCAATGAACGGCTGAAAAGGCTGAAGATCGATGGTTCGTTGAATGTCGCGAAATGCTTGACGCGATCTCCGAAACGGGTGGCAACAAGCCTCGTATAGTCGGCAAACCATGCCGCCAACTCCCGGTTCATCCAGCCGCCAAGATCCTCCAAAGCCTGTGGCAGGTCCCAATGATACAGGCATAGCCATGGTTGGATGCCGGCGGTCAGCAACTCATCGATCAGCCGGTCGTAGAAGGAGAGGCCCGGCTCATTTGCGGATCCTTGCCCCTGTGGCAATATGCGCGGCCAGGCCACCGAGAACCGATAGGCCTGAACGCCCAGCCGTTTCATCAGGGCGACATCCTCCCGGTAGCGATGATAGTGGTCGCACGCAATGTCGCCAGTATCGTGGTTCTTTATCTCACCATTCTTACAGTAGACGTCCCAGATACTTTGTCCCCGACCGTCTTCTTGGGTCGCGCCCTCGATCTGGAAACTTGAGGTCGAGACTCCCCAGATGAAATTCCGGCGCAGGCCGGCGGTGGAAGGCAACTCCGACGCCGGCATCAAACGGTCCGCTTGGCTTCCAGCCGAATTTACTTTCGAATTCACGGCTCACCTTTCCGCGCAGGCAAACTGCGAGATTGTGACTAAACCTGCCGGTGACGAGACGATCTTGAGATATATCAAGCGTTTCTCAGCGGCTGGTGCGATAAATAAATAATTATAACTTGACCGTTGGGTGCTCGATTGCAAAGAACCAAATGGGGTGGAATCGCTGACAATTGTTTCCGCGGAAGCGGTTTCTTTCGCGTTGGCGAACGTGATGGGGTGTCCTGGCTTGTCGATCCCGATGGCGGCCGTTTCATTTCCAAGGGCGTGAATACGGTCCGCTTCGATCAGGACCACGTCGGAAATACCGATCGCGTGCCATATGCCGATACGTGCCGGAAAAAATACGGCAGCCAGCATATCTGGCGCGCGGCAGCGGCAAATCGGCTGGCGAGCTGGAAGTTCAACACGCTTGGGTGCTGGTCTGACGAACTTGTCGCCAGTGCAGGATCGTCGCTGCTCGCTATCACGCCTACGGCTGCGCTCGGTGCCTCTTTCCGACTGCACCGGCGCGACGAGATCTTTCCCGACGTCTTTGATCCCGCATTTCTAAGTCACATCCGGGGAAGCGCAAAAGATCGTTGCACGAAGCAGCGCAACGAGGCCGGATTGCTCGGCACGTTCATCGACAACGAGCTGTACTGGTCGCCGGATTGGCGAGGCGCTGACGAACTGCTGACGCTGTTTATGAACCTGCCGGCTCACCGTCCTGGCCGCGTCGCGGCCATCACCAGACTGGAGGAGCGCTATCGGGAATTTTCCCAATTCAACGCGGTCTGGCGCACGCCGGCGAGATCATGGGAGGAACTCGGCACGATCGGACATATCGAGGCGCCGTTCTTCAGAATGCCGCCCGGCGGCCTGAACGATGCGCTTGAGACGCAAGCCAACCTCGCCAATCCCGCGCGCGCGGCATTTTTCGCGGATTGCGATGCCTTTGTTGCGGTTGTCGCCGAGGCATATTTCGAGTTGTGCGCCTCGGCGATCAAGGCTGCCGACCCCCATCATCTCGTGATCGGCTCCCGGTTCGGTTATCAGCCGCACCCCAACGTCATTGCCGCGGCCGGCCGCTACCTCGATGTGGTCTCGTTCAATTGCTATGACTTCGACTCAAGTCCCGTTATCGATGCCTATGCAGCTGGCGGGAAACCGTGCCTGATTTCCGAATTTTCCTTCCGCGGTGACGATTCCGGCCTGCCCAACAGCCGTGGAGGCGGACCGCGGGTGGGAAGCCAGCTGGAGCGCGCCCAGTGTTTCGAACGTTACGTCATGGCAGCTCTGAAAAAGCCGGCCGTGGTTGGTTATCACTGGTTCGAGCATGCCGACCAGCCGGCTGAAGGGCGCTTTGACGGCGAAAATTCCAATTTCGGCACGGTAACGATCGACGATGAGGTCTATACGGAGTTGACCGAAACTATGACCAGGGTCAATGCCGCCGCGGAGCAAATTCACGCAAAAGCCGGCCGGGCCGCTTAGCGGCCATCATACCTTGACGATGGCCTGATTGGCTTCCGCCTCGAGAACCACGGCCATGGTGCGAAACACGCTTGCGGGATTGACGCTGATCGAATCGATACCAAGCTGTGTCAGGTAACGCGCGATCTCCGGGTAATTGGCGGGAGCTTCTCCGCAGATGCCGACGTGACGTCCATTGCGCTTGGCGCCGACCACCGCCTGCCTGAACATCTCTAGCATTCCCGGATCGCGTTCGTCGAAATCGAAGGCGACAATGTCGGAATCCCGGTCGACGCCCAGCGTCAGCTGGGTGAGATCGTTTGAGCCAATCGAAAAGCCGTCGAACAGTTCCGAAAATGCGTCGATCCCAATGACATTGTTCGGGATCTCGCACATGACGAATATCTCGAGGCCGTTTTCACCGCGCTTCAGGCCGTGGGCTGCCATGGTCGCGATCACCCGTCGCCCTTCCTCGACAGTCCGGCAGAAGGGCACCATGATCCGCAAATTGGAAAGGCCCATTTCCTCGCGCACCCGGCGGAGCGCCGCACACTCCAGCGCGAATCCCTCGGCGTAAGCCGGGTGGCTGTAACGCGAAGCCCCCCGGAATCCCAGCATCGGATTCTCTTCCTTGGGCTCGAACGCCTCGCCGCCGAGCAGGCCGGCGTATTCATTGGTCTTGAAGTCGGAGAGCCGCACAATCACCGGCTTGGGATAGAATGCCGCGGCAATCGTGCCGACGCCTTCCGACAGCCTCTCGATGAAGAAATCCGAAGGGTTTTTGTAACCTCCAACCAAGCGAGCGATCGCGGACCTGGTCTTGGCCGAGGTGATCTTCTCCGGCTTGAGGAGCGCCATCGGGTGCACGCCGATATGCTCGCTGATGATGAACTCCATGCGGGCGAGGCCGACGCCTGATTGCGGCTGCATCGCTGTCCGGAATGCCATTTCGGGGGTGCCGACATTGACCATGATGGCGGTGCGCGGCTGCCTGAGCTCGCTGACTGGCGTTCGTGTGACGTCGAAGGCGACCGTTCCCTGATAGACGCTGCCAATATCGCCTTCAGCGCAGGAAATCGTGACTTTGGTCCCGGTCTTGAGCTTTTCGGTCGCGTGCGTCGCGCCGACCACGGCGGGAATGCCCAGTTCCCGCGCAACGATGGCCGCATGGCAGGTCCGGCCGCCCTTGTCGGTAATGATGCCGCCGGCGATCTTCATGACGGGCTCCCAATCCGGGCTGGTCGCCGGCGCGACCAGGATCTCGCCCGGTTTGAAGGCGGAGAGGTCCCGCGCGGTTGCAATGCGGCGCGTGCGACCCGATGCGATTTTTTCCCCTACCGCCCGACCGGTTACGATGACGGGCCCGAGCCCCTTGAGCGCGTAGGTCTCATAGACATCGGGCGAACGCTGCGAGGCCACAGTCTCGGGCCTCGCCTGAATAATATAGAGCTTCCCGTCGGAGCCGTCCTTGGCCCATTCGATATCCATCGGCATGGCAGTACCGGCATGCTTGGAATAATGCGCCTCGATCCGCACCGCAAAGTCCGCGAGATTCAGCACCTCCGCATCGGAAATACAGAATTTCCGCCGCTCGGCATGGGGCACGTTCCGGGTCAGCGTCGCATGGCTGCCGCCGCGCTTGCCGTAGATCATTCGTATTTGCTTGGCCCCGAGCCGGCGCCGCAGCACGCAGCGAAAGCCCTGGGCGAGGGTCGGCTTGTGAACATAGAACTCGTCGGGATCGACCTGGCCCTGGACGATGGTTTCGCCGAGGCCGTAACAGCCGGTGACGAAGACCACGTCGCGAAATCCGGATTCGGTATCGAGCGTGAAGATGACACCGCTGGCGCCGATATCCGATCGCACCATTTTCATCACGGCGACGGAGAGCGCGACCTTGAAGTGATCGAAGCCGTTGTCGATGCGGTAGGAAATCGCGCGATCGGTGAAAATCGAGGCAAAGCAGCGCCGGCAGGCTTCGAACAGGTCCCTTGCGCCGCGCACATTGAGGAAACTTTCATGCTGGCCGGCAAAACTCGCGGTCGGCAGATCTTCGGCTGTCGCAGAACTTCGAACGGCGACAGCGACGCCGGCCCCGGACTCCCGTTCAAGCTCCCGATACGCCTCCACGATCTGTTCGCGGAGAGGTGCCGTGTCCATCGCCTTGTAGATGATTTCGCGGGCTTTGGCGGCTGTGGCAGCAAGCCGCTTGATCTTGCGTTTGTCGAGACCGTCGAGAAGCTGATGAAGTTCGTCCGCAATTCCGCGCTGCAACAGCGCATCGCGATAGGCGTCCGCTATGACGGCAAAGCCATTTGGAACAGCCACCCCTTCGGACGCGAGAGTCGAATACAGCTCGCCAAGCGACGCGGTCTTGCCGCCAACAAGCCCGACGTCGTCCAATCGGATTTCGAGGAAAGGTTTGATATATCTTTTCATGGAACCAATAAATCATGTCGGATTTTGTCTCGTATTGAGGAAGGTCAAGCCTCCTGCTGACATCTGAGGTCGAAATCCACTTCTGCGACCCGCAAAGTCGACGGCGGCGTGGAGTCCAATGAGAAAGCCAATGGCCTGCAGAATTCCCAGTTAAATTCCCTGATAGCAGGGAAATCGCGTGGAGACGGGTGCGATCTGCACTGCAGAGCCGGCCGAGCAGTCCGCGATTTAGAGGATTTTCATCTTTGGTAGCCGGAAGGCCCGCCGATGGCGGGCTTTTCTAATTGTTGAAAGTATCCAGTTGCACCATTTTCGAGCTTTTTCGGCGGAAACTCGCGAAAGTCTTCGGTCGAATTCAAGAAAATTCCCCGTTTTCTGGAGACTCGCCTCGGGAGACGCTAGAATAAATGCACTGCATGGTAGACGTGGCAGTGCGCTTGCGCCTCAATGTCTCAACCAGCGCGCATGTAACCTGCGGCCACCTGCGACCGTAAGCCTACCGGATTTCGACCTTGAATCTGACGGACGAGGACGACCCGATCGACGAGATCTCACGGATCGAAGCGCAGCTCGAGGAGCTTGCCGAGGTCCGCGAGCGATGCCGAAAGATTATATTGGTTTCCAAGGCGGCAATCGCCGTCGGCATCGCATTGCTGCTCTTTATGATGCTCGGCTTATTCGGATCGGAACAGGTCGCTGTGATCGGATCGATTGCCGTGGTGCTAGGCGGAATCGTGTCTCTCGGATCGAATATCAGTACTTTGCAACAGACGATGGCCGCAATGAGCGCCGCCGACGCGCGCCGTTCAGATCTGATCAGCAGGATGGACCTTCGAGTGGTTGCTGACAGGAGAAATGGATTTGATTCAGCGACGACAAAGAACGTCACATCAAGCGACAGGCAGGCGGGACGGTGATGCTGATCGTAATTTGCCCGCGCGACGCTTTCAAGCGCTCGAAGGCCACGGCCAGGTGATCGAAGCCGGCCTGAAGTTCCGGTAGCACGGCCTGCGCGGCCTCGGTCAACACCAGTCGTGCGGGGCCCGCCTGCGAGCGATGAAAAAGCTCAACTCCGACGACCGCTTGCAGGGCGCGAACGAGGCTTCCCACCGCCGCGGGTGTCACGTTCAGTTCGTCTGCCGCTGCAACAAAGCTGAGGTGGCGGGGCGGAACTGGTCGTCGATGGCGCGATATCGGAGCTTTGATTTTCTCGGCGCGACAACGGATCGTGAGAATTTCGCCTCAATCAATAGGCTATCGTCACGACCGGCGGGTGATGTCCGGCTTTTTAAGTAAGCCAACTTTAAACTGTATCGCACACGCACTGAACCGGCAGTGGTTGAACGGACCCGACCGATAAACGCTAAGCGCGGGAGAGAGTGATGAAGAGAACTGCATTCTCAGCGATTTTGATCATTGCAGCGGTGGTCGCCGTCTTAGGCGGCAGGGCCATTTCCGCGCAGGACAAATACACACTGCAAGTTCCGGGTGGGCTCGCGTTCGCTGAGTTCAAAGGATACGAAGGCTGGCCAGTAATTGCCATCAGTGAGAACGGAGGCAAGATCGCCGTAATCATGGGGAATTCCGTAATGATCGACGCCTTTAAGGAGGGCGTGCCCGGAAACGGCAAGCCTTTCCCGGACGGCGCCAGGATGGCGAAAATCCATTGGATCCCGAAAAAACAAGAGACGTACCCCGGTCAGCCAATGGTGCCAGGGACCCAGCATGACGTTGACTTCATGGTGAAGGACAGCAAGAGGTTCGCCGACAGCGGCGGATGGGGATATGCCGAGTTCGAGTACGACGCCGCATCCGATACGTTCAGGTCCGGCACTTTAGATGACCAGCCGCCACAGGCAAACGATGCCAAGTGCGGTTACGCGTGCCATACGATAGTGCAGACAAGAGATTACGTTTTCACCGAGTACGGGCACCGGTGAACAGCGAACAGGATTGTCATCGTCCGCCCGATGCCTCCGCCGCTACAGGCATCGACCTGGGCGAAGCGAAAGCCTTGGGAGCGCGACGCCGTGAGTTCGATCCGGCCCCCCGGAGATGCCTGCCGAACTGCACTTCTAAACTCTTCACCGCAAGGAACACCGTCGGCTGCGCGCCGCAGCTTTTCCGCCGGGCTGAAAGCCGCCTCCGGCACGACCGCGTCGAAGCACTGCAACTGATTCCGCAGTTATTTCTGCCGTGGTGAATTCGGCAGCGCGATCACCGACCGAGGCACAGGGCCGAGAGTGACGCCGCCGGTTCGGCAAGGCTCGCCAATCCCAGCGCAAGGAGTGCTGTTCCCAGCGCGGCGCGGAGCTTGCTGCGCGGGAGACGGACCCCGAAGCCGGCCAGCGCCGTCACGCCAAAGGCCGCCGTTGCCACCGCCGGAATCGTTGCCAGGCCGAAGCCTGCCATGAACCCGGCGCCCGCCACCAATGAACCACTCAGAATGGCGTTGAGCAGCGCCGCATAGACCATGCCGCACGGGGCAAAGCCCCAGAGAATACCGAGCACGACAGGATGGGGATCCTGGAACCGCCGCGTGGCCGCCACCGGCCAGGAATTGAATGTCGACGCCAGTATCCGGTCCATGACGGCGAAGTTGGGTGCGAGGCCCGCGACGGAGCAGCCCGTCCAAACCAGCGCGCAGGCAGCGGCGATGCGTGTCATCGGTTGTACGCCCGCGAGATGGATCAGTCCGGCGAAAGCCGCGCCGCCGCTTCCGACCAATGCGCCGCACAGCGTATAGCTGAGGGCGCGACCGAGTTGGACCTTGAGAAGCGTAGCCGCTCGTGCTGCGGGCGCGCCGTCCGGTGCTTCGGTTGCGAGCAGCAGCGACGAGGCAATACCGCCGCAAAGCCCTGCGCAATGCAGGCTGCCGGCCAGTCCCATCAGCGCACCGCCGACAAAATGAATTCCGCTGGTGACCAGGGCAGTCGCCTCCTCACGGTGATGCAGGAGTCCGCTCCGCCAGGCGTACTGGCGGAGCGGGTAACGGTCAGGTGCCGGTAGCGTTGGCGCAGCAGCTCGCCTCATTCACCCCGGCGGGCAGATCGATGCACGGATTGCCGTTGAAGAATCCGGACGGCATCAACTTGAAGCCGGTCGTGACGCAGGGCTGCACCGGGAAGTCCTCGATCCGCACCGGATGATGCAGTCCGAATACATGCCAGAGCACGATGTCGGTATTTTCGATCGAGCGGTCCTTGGCGACGAAATCAGGGAGACCGCCAGAGCCGTCGGACTGGTTCATGAACTCACCTGCAGCGTAACGCTGCGCCGGATCGAAGGCCGTCACCCAGACGTGGTTCTGGACGAATCCGGCACGTTTTCCCGACGGCGAATTCGGCCTGACAAAGGAATTCACGCAATTGGTGGCGTCGAGTTTATAGCCGACCGGCGTGCCTGCATAATTGGTCTTGTTAGGATTGATTACCTTCCAATAGCGCTGGCTGTCGGCGTTGGCGCGGCGCGCGGCCTGGTGTTCGGTACGCAGCACCGTCTGTTCCTCGTAGAACGCGTTGCCATACGGATTGCCCGGGCCTTCCGGCTCGGCAAGCGTGTTGCATTCGATGAAACTGTTCTCGTCGCCATCGACAGACATATCGAGCCGCGCGCAGAAAATGTGCTGATGGATATGGCCGACGACGCCGGGCAGCACCTCCCTGCCGTATTTCGGCGGCTTGCCGGGAATGCAGGCCGCCGTATTGATGATGCCGGTCGCCTTCATTTCGAATTCGATGGCGCCGTCGATGTGAAAGTACCAGTACATCGCGTATTCGTAGTTGCCGACGGTGCAGATGCTGGAGACGACGAGCTTGCGCGCGCGCCGGACCTCGCTGCGGTCGGTCCGGAAGTCCCAATGCTTCCACAGCAGCCCGGAATCCTCTTCATGGATGCAGATGGCCTTTTCGATGGTCATCACGTCGCCGTGCATGGTGTTCAGATGCACGTCGAGGTATTCGATGGCGCCGAGACAGTCGCAGCCGAGCTTGAGCGAATTCGCGAGCTTGCCGATGCCGTATTCGCCGATGTCGAACACGTTCTTGCGGAAGTGGCCGTTGTCGGGAGTGCCATATGGCACGACCATCTCGACCAGCGAGGCGCGGTGCAGGATGGGACGGCCGTCATAGCGGATGTCATGCAGCGTCAGGGATTCCCGCGCGTTAAAGCCCACCACCAGCGACCACTTGTCCCACGACAGGCTGTTGCCATTGACCCTGAAGTTGACGCCCTGCGGCTGCACGACGTTGATCGGCTTCAAGGGCTTCCGGGTGGTATTGATGAATTCCCGCTCGTAATTGGCTTCCTGCATCGGAACCGGGACAACGCCGTAGTCGTCGACCCGGATCACCTCCCAGGTCTTCAGGTCGATCACCGCGTTGAGACCTTCGATCGGGTGAGCGTAGAAATTCTCGTTCTCGCGCAGCCGCAGCCAGGCGAAGACGTGACACAGGTGGCGGCCTTCCTCGCCGGGGATCGAGAAATTGCCCGCCGACCATGGATCGACGCAGACCGTCGTCATGTCCGTGATGCCGCGCTTTGCACATCCGGCGATGAAGTCCGGATGCTTGCGCACGAAGCCTTCGACGACGAGAAACTGTTCGAGCTGGATCATCGGACGCGCGGTCGGGAATTCCTGGCGCGATACGATCTTGCCGGTGTCCAGCGAGACGACAAGGCTGGTCACGCCCAGCTTCGCGGCACTGAAAACGTTGACGCGCGCCTGCCGCCTGATCGGCGCCCCCGAGGTAAAGCCGCGGACCACGGCTTTCTCCGGTTCGCACAATTCCATGGTCTCGAAACGGGTGTCCGCGCCATAGGGCGGATCGCTGTTCACGATGGCGGCGATCTGCGAGATTTCCGCCGGCGTCAGCGGCTGCAACGGATGCAGGACGGGTAACGCGTCCGCTGTTGTCGTCGTTTGGCAACAAACTGCGAGGTCCATGGTATCTCCTGTTTCTTGGTGGGCGTTGTGTTGCAAAAGACCCGCGAGTCCCGTTGTTTCACTCGAAAGCGCGGCCGAGCATTGCGTAGATCTCAGGGCGGCGCGACCTGACCCAGATCGCGAAGCCAAATCCGACCGCGCCGATCAGCGCCAGCAGGCTTGGGAACGAATTGACGATGCGTGAGTCCGAACCGCTCACTAGCGCCAGGTTGGATGCCATCAGGATCAGACAGGCGCCGAGACCGGCAGCGCTAAGCGCCGGCGCGATTAACCGGTGCCAGATGCCGATGCCGTGCGTCTTCTTGCTGAAGAAAACGATGACGGCGATCGATACCATGACCTGGATGACGAGGATGCCGAGGCTGGCGAAGGTCCCCATCCAGGCGAACACCACGGTGTAGGGGTCCTGCTTGGTCAGTGCGAAGGAGGCCGTGGCGCCAAGTGCCATCACGGTTTGCACCGCGCCGGCCACATGTGGCGATTCGTGATCGCGATGCGTTCTCGCGAATCCACTCCAGACCAGACCCTCGCGGCCGATCGCGAACAAGTAACGGTTGATGGTGCTGTGAAACGACAGCGCGCAGGCGAACAGGCTGGTGATTAGCAGCACGTTCATTGCCATCGCCATGACTGGCCCGAGCAACCCGTCGATGGCGTTGAGGTAGAGCGTCGCGGTATTGCTGGTGGCCTCGGCGAGGATTCTGGAAGGGCCATAATAGATCGAGATCGCCCATGTCGAGAACGCGTAGAAGATCGCAATCAGCAGCACCGAGATGTAGGTCGCCTTGGGAATGGTCCGCACCGGATCGCGAGCCTCCTCGCCGAAGATCACGGTCGCCTCGATCCCGATGAAGGACGAAACCACGAACACCAGCGCGACGCCGAAGCCGCTTGAGAAAATCGCACGGGGGCCGAACGGCGCGACGCTGATCTGTTCAGGGCCCCCGCCGGTCATCAGGATGGTCGCGCCCAGCAGCAGCAGGATTGCGATCTCGGCGATCATGCAGAACCCCAGAACCGTGCCGCTAAACGCGATATTGCGCTTGCCGCACAGATAGACCGCTGCCCCGAGACCGAAGGCGAAGATCCACCATGCCACGTCCGGTCCGCCGTGCGACGTTACGATCGCGTTGGAGAAGAACCCGAACATGCCGTAAACTGCGATGTCGATCGCCGAGTAGGTAGCGAGCGCGATCAGTGCGCCGGCGACGCCGAGCGGTCGGCCCAACCCCGCAGTGATATACGGATAGAAACCACCCGCGCTGGCGACGAATCGGTTCATCGTGGTGAAGCCAACGCTGAACAGCAGGTACAGTACCCCGACAAGGAGAAAGGTGCCGGGGACGCCAGGCCCATTGCCGAATGCAAATGCTGCAGGCGTCACGCCGACGACGGCCGTGAGTGGCGCGGCGGCGGCGACGACAAAAAACACTACATGGGCAACTCCAACGGCCTCGCGCCGCAGCTTGTTCGGAGATTGTCCAGCCATCGACATCTTGTTTTTCATGCTCACGTCAAGACCGTCGTGACAACACCGTGTTGCACGACCTCATCGGCATGATCCCGGCGGCGGTATGCAAACCGCGGGTTTGACGCAGGCACCAGCAGCCGAAGCCGCTCTCGCAGCGCGGGAAAGATGCCGCTTGCTGATCATGCTCAAGCAACGCATCATAGGCTGCGGGCGAACCTCAAGATTGACAGTAGATGCCAATCTCGGATTTGCTCGCAGATCGTAAGAACGGCCGCCGCAAATAGCTTGATAAAACCACGATTGATTGCGGGACTAGCGGTCTGGCTCGTCGGCTCGGCGCTATGACATAGTTCCACTTATTCGTTTCTTTATCTCAGCGTTCAGTCGTCGACCGCGCTTTGGCGTGCTTCTTGCTTAGAAAAAATGGCTTCTCCCTCTCAGGTGGTGGGAATGTCTGCTTCAGGAACGATCACCGCAGGCGCAGTGCAGGAATTGCTCTCCGCCTTGGTCAAGTGGCGACCGGAATCCGCGGGAATCAACGCTCGGGCGGGAATTCCGCGTGCGGCTCTGGATGATCCGTCGCAAATGATTCCGCTTGCCGCCTTCACGTCCATGCTCGAGGCAGCTGCGTACGAATCCGGCAACCGCACGCTTGGCCTGGAACTGGGCAAGGAGTTCAAGATTTCGGCACTGGGGCCCATCAGCCATCTCATGCAGACCGCTCAAACCGTGGGCGATGCCCTTGAGAGTTTCAATTGCTTCTTTGAAAGCATTCAGACCAGCACGCGCAGCGTCCTGTCGGTGAGCAACGGCACCGCGCGGCTGGTCTATTCGATCGAGGATCCGGCCATTCGTTTCCGCGAGCAGGACGCCGGTTTTACGCTGGCTATCGAATATTGCATGCTGGCGAGTTTTCTGGGGTCGGCCTGGGAGGCAAGCAGTGTCGAGTTCGAACATTCCGCCGGCGATGATCTGCCGTTCTATCAGCAGCACTTCGCGTGTCCGCTGCGGTTCGGCCGACGCGAAAACGCGTTGCTGTTCCCGGCGCGCTTTCTCGACGTCTCGCTGAAAGCGGCGGATTGTAATCTGCACGCACGGCTTGAAGCCGATCTGGCCGATTCGATACGGCACAGGAGCATGCGGCTCGATCTGGTCCGCGGCATTGAGGCGTGGATAGCCGCCTCGCTTTGTCGGTCGGCCGCGACCGATATCGAGGTCGTCGCCGGCGATTTCGGCATGAGCATCCGGTCATTCCAGCGCAAGCTCGCAGACCACGGCATCAATTATCTCGATATTCGCAACCGGGTCCGGTCGCACATCGCCAAATGCATGCTGGTGGAAACCAGCATTCCGGTCACCTCGATCGCCCTCCAGCTCGGATACAGCGAAACCAGCGCGTTTTCGCGCGGCTTCAAAATTCAGGTTGGAGAGACGCCCGCTGAATTCCGCAAGCGCGGGAAGTTGACCACCTTACTTTCCTGAATGCCGTCCGCGCCCGCCGCGACCGGCGCGCTCACCGGTCGCAACCCGCAGCCGCGGTCGGAGCCATGATTTCGAAACGTGAATTGTTCTGGAGACCAATGATGGGATCGCGGGCCGGCATCGATCAGTTCAGTTCTTTTGTGATGGAGCTGCATCAGCGCAGCCTGACGCACAATCCTGTTGCGCTGTTCCAATGGAGCCTTGAGGAACTGGCGGCGTCCGTCGATGCTGATTGCAGTTGGGGCGGCTGGGCCGATCTCCGCCGTGGCGAGGTCGATCTATGCGCCAGCCTTTCCCACAATCTTCCTGACGATTTCGATCTGTTCTGGTCGAAAATCAAGCATGAGGATTTGCTGGCCCGCGACGTCATGGATACCGGGAGCTGCGTTGCGCGTTACGATCGTTATGGAAGTCGACATACCGAGGGGATGGTGGCGCTGTCGGATCGTTACCACATCGACAAGATGGCGGTGGTCGTTGCCGACCGGCCGGGCAGCCCGATATCGCTGTTCATGTCGCCCTATCGGAGTGGGCGCGGGGCGGACGAGATTGATGGCAGCGAAATCATCTTTCTGCGCGGCGCGCTCGATCACGTCCGCTATCTGGTGGAACGCGGCGTCAGTGGCGGAGCGGGCGCGGCAAATCTGCTGGTCAACGCCCGAGGCAGGGTTCTCCATGCCTCGCCCGAAGCGCTGCGTTTGATCGGCGATCGCTGCCGTGGGTGGAACGCGGACTATCTTCCCGCGGAGCTCAATACGTCGGCTC
Organism: uncultured Pseudomonadota bacterium; assembly: GCA_963727225.1. GTDB lineage: Bacteria > Pseudomonadota > Alphaproteobacteria > Rhizobiales > Xanthobacteraceae > Bradyrhizobium. Next base: position 124,775 of record CAVSFN010000023.1, read on the forward strand.
CATGTCCGGGACGGTGCAACCTTCCCGAATGGGGGATCGTCATGGACCGGACCGAGCTTGCGCATCGGTCCGGCCAGCCGCTGTTCGGTGTCGCGCTGCGGCCGACGACGCTTTCCGATCGTCTCACCTCGCGGGAGCGCCAGATTGCCGACGAAATCGCCAACGGTTTCACCCACAAGGAAATCGCCCGGCTGCTCGGATTGTCTCCCGCCACCGTGCGCAACCATACCCAGTCGATTCTGGTGAAGCTCGGCGTGCACAGCAAGGCCACGCTGTCGAAAGTGCTGCACAGCGCAGAGCCCTCGTGAGCGCCGGGCAGAAGCGGGGATGCATTTGCATCATACCCGACAGGTCAACGCCGCCGTAGGTTCGCACATTCTTTTCTGAAGAGGTGCGCAAAATGGTTTTCGGCATCAAGCGTCGCGAATTTCTGGGAGGCGCCGTGGGCACGGCGCTGCTGACAGCCTTCCCGCCACGGGCAGAAGCGGCGGATGACATCCTGATCGGCGTTCCGGCCGCGCAATCCTCGCCCGTCGGGGTTGGCGATCACAAGGATTGGCTCAACGGCGTGACCGTCGGCATCGACGAGATCAACGCCGCCGGCGGCGTCAAGGGACGCAAACTCCGCGCCGAGATCGTCGATATCGATGTGATGACGCCGGAAGGAACAGTTGCTGCGATCCAGTCGTTGAACGGCAAGAAGGTCCACGCCATCGTGTCGGCCTTCGTGCTCATTCCGCAACCGGCGATGGATGCCGCGGCAGCGACCAAGGTGCCCTATCTGCACGGCAATACGGCGCTCTCGTCGCTCGAACTCGTCAAGTCGAATCCGGCGAAATACAAGAACGTCTTCCAGATCGACGGTGCGGAGACATGGTACGGCTACGGCTTTGTTCGCTATCTGGACAAGATCGTAGCCTCGGGTTCTTGGAAACCGAAGAATAACAAGATCCACATCGTGCAGGAGCAGATTGCCTATACCCAGGTGATTTCCAAGTCGGTGCAGCAGGCCATTGCCGAATTGAAGGGTACGTGGGCGGTCGGTGCGATCACCGACATCCAGTTCCCGGTGCAGGACTGGTCGCCGGTGCTGCGCGCGTTGCACGACACCGATGCCGGCGTGATCTTCATCGACCATTGGGTCGCCGCTGAACTCGCCGCCTTCGCCCAGCAGTTCGCGGCGGATCCGGTCAAGGGTTCGCTGGTCTATCTTCAGTACGGTCCGAGCCAGCCGGAATTTCTCCAGCTCGCCGCGGGCAGCGCCGAGGGCATGATCTGGGGCACGGTCATTGGCACCCATGCGGACGCCGCTGGCCAAGTCTTCCGCAAGACCTACACAAAGCGTTTCGGCGACAATATGGGTATCGTCTATACCGGCAGCGGCTACGACACCGTGAAGATGCTCGCAGGCGTCTGGGGCACGGTCGATCCGTCGGATTTCGACGGCGTCGGTGCTGCGATCCGCAAATTGCGCTATGCGGGCGTCTGCGGCACCTACACCTTCGATCGCCCCGAGCAGGCGCCGCTGGTGCATCCCTGGCAGACGGAAGACGTAAAGGCCGGCATCAGCCATCTCTTGCTGCAGGTGCAGGGCGGACAACACAAGATCATCGCGCCCGATGAACTGGCGGAAGTGAAGATCAAGCCTGCGCCCTGGTTCTGAGCGAAGAAACCGGGACCGATGTCCGATCGGACGCCATGTTTTGGGTGCACCGGCGTTTATCTTTCGCTCGGCGGCCGCCAGATTCTCAAGGACGTTTCGCTCTCGGTGCAGAGCGGCGAACTGCTTGGCCTGATCGGGCCCAACGGAGCCGGCAAGACCTCGTTGTTCGAGGTGCTGTCGGGCCGTTACCATGCCCAGCAGGGCGACGTGCGTCTCGACGGCAAGTCGCTCGCTGGGCTCGATATCTTTCGACGCGCCCGGCTCGGGATGGCCCGTACATATCAAAGTCCGGTAGTACCGAACGCGCTCACCGTCGGCGAAACCTTCCGCGCTGCGCGAAAAGCGTATGCGCCCTACATGTCGGTGCACGACGCCGAGTGGGCCGCGCGGCTGGTGCATCTCGAAGTGCACTGGGACCGGATCGCCGGCTCGCTCGATACTTTCGATCGCCGCAAGTTGTTGCTGGCGTGCCTGATGATGCGGCGTCCGCGCGTGCTGTTGATGGACGAGCCGGCCTCCGGCCTGATCAACACCGAAATCTCCGAACTTGATCTGTTGCTGCGCAAGCTGGTTGACGAATATCACATCGCCGTCATCCTCATTGAACACCGTCTCGAACTGCTCGGTGCGATTGCCGACCGGGTCTGCGTGCTCGACCTTGGCGCTGTCATCGCCGAGGGCGACCCCAAGGGCGTGTTCAGCGACCCTGCCGTGCGGGCGGCCTATTTCGAGGGTGCGACATGAGCGAAAAGCTGCTCAGCATCACTGGCCTGTCGGCGGGCTATGGACCGCTGCGGGTGCTGCACGAGATCGACTTCTCGGTCGCCGCCGGCGAACGGTTGGCGATTGTCGGCCTCAACGGTCATGGCAAGACCACGCTGTTTCGCGCCATCATGCATCTGGTCGGATGGCAGCGCGGCTCCGTCGTATTCGACGGCGTCGAGATCGGAGGCACCCGCTCGCTCGGCGAAGGCCGGCGCACGCCGGGCATCGTCCGGCTCGGCGTCGCCATGACGCCGCAAGGCGATGCGATCTTCCCAGGCCTTACCGTGAAACAGCATCTCGACTGCGGCGCCTATACCAAGGCGTCGTGGCGCGATCGCGCGCTGCGCCGCGACCACATCTACCACATTTTCCCGCAGCTCAAGGCGCTGGAGCAGGCCTATGTCGGCAAGCTCTCTGGCGGGGAACGCCGCATGGTGTCGGTCGGGCGCGCGCTGATGGCTGATGCCAGGCTCTATCTGATCGACGAGCCCTCGCTCGGCCTTGCGCCGAAAATATCGCAGCGCGTTGTCGATGCGCTGATCGATATCGGGCTGGACGGCAAGGCGATGGTAATCGCCGAGCAGAATGTCGCGCTGTTGTCCGGCAAGGTGGACCGTATGATCGGAATGCACGCCGGACATCTGCGCGGCGACGTCGGCCATGTGGATCTCGCGTGATGGATGCGGGTCTGATTGTCTACGCTCTATATCTCGCGGCTATTTACGGCCTGATGGCGATCGGGATCTCGCTGCTGTGGTCCAGTGTCGGCATGGTCAACATGGCCCATGGCGCCACCTTCGCCATCGCCGGCTACGCCGCCTATTTCGCCGCGATCTGGGCCGGGCCGCTGGCTAGGGAGTGGCTCGCGGCGACCGGCTGGGACATTCCGGCGCTTGCGGTCTTCATCGGTCTCGTCGCGGTGCTCGCCGGTGCGCTGTTCGGCATCGTCGTCTATCTAGTTGCGTTCATCCCGATCCACGATAAGGAGAATTTCGCGGTACGCAGCCTGATCATCACGCTCGCACTCAACCTCGCCACCGTGCAGATGCTGCTCTGGGCCTTCGGACCCCAGCAGAAGGCGCTGCCGCGCGTGTTCGGCACCGGCCGGTTCACCGCGCTGGGCATGTCGATCCGCATCGATCAGGTCGTTACCATCGTTGCCACCACGTTGCTGCTCGGCTCGGTATTGGCGTGGCTGCGTCGCAGCCGCAAGGGCCTCGAGATCCGCGCCGTGATGCAGAATGCCGAGGGCGCGGCGCTATGTGGCATCTCTACCCGCAAGACCGCGCTGCCGATCATGATGCTGACCGGCGCGCTCGCGGGCCTCGCCGCGGTGTTGCTGTCGCAGAATGTGTTCGTCAGCCCGACCGCCGGCGTCACGCCGCTGATCAAGGGTCTGACGATCGCGTTGCTCGGAGGATTGGGTTCGGTGCCGGGTGCGGTGGCCGGCGCGGTGCTGATCGGTTTCATCGAAGCGGCGACCGGAGCCATTCCTTTCCTCGGCCAGCGCTACGTGCTGTTCGTGCAATTCACTTTCATCGTTTGCGTATTGCTGATCCGTCCGCGCGGCCTCGGCGGCCTTCTCGACGAGACGCGGGAGTAGACGATGGCACCGCAACCGCAGCCTGAAAAGCGCTTTTTCCAGATTGGTCGCCGGCCGCATGAATTGACCTTGAAGCCAGCGGGTGCAGAAGCTTGGCGCCGCGGCCGCGTGCCGCTGACCAAGCGCCACTGGCTGGCCTGGCGCGGCATCAGCAATCCAAAGTCGTTGCGCCGAGAGCGCAGGCTGCTCGACAAGCGGCCGTTGTGGTGGACCATCGGCCTCGGCGGCCTGCTGGTGGTGACGCCGTTCCTGTCCGATCAGGCGATCAACATCGCCGCCATCTTCTGCATCTTCTCCGCTATCAACGTGATCTGGACGCTGATCATCGGCACCGCAGGCATCTTCTCTCTGGCGACCATGGCGGTGGTCGGTATGGCCGGCTACGCGGCGGCGGCGGCCAATGTCTATCTCGGCGTGCCCTGGCCGCTGATGATGCCGGTGGGTGCCCTGGTAGGGCTTGTGCTGGGCGGCTTCCTCGCGTTGCCTTCGACGAGGCTGGACGGTCTGTATTACGCGCTGCTCACTTTGGGTGTCGCCGAGATCTGCCGCGTGTTCGTCTCGCAGATCAAGGTGCTGGCGCCAACCAATGGCAGCATCAATCAGGTCGGCTCCTTCATCCCGGCCGACTGGCTGCTGCAGCGGCCGGGATTGCTGTTGGGATTTTTCGCAGCATTCGCGCTGCTGCTGGCCGCACTTCTGGTGTTCCGGCTGATCAACAGTGAGCGGCTCGGCCTGTTGTTGCAGGCCGCGCGCGAGGACGAAGCCTTCTCCGAGGCCAACGGGATCGACTACCGCCGGGCGCGGCTCTGGGTGTTCATCCTGTCATCGGCTGCGCTGGGCGCGATCGGCGCATTCTACGTGATGTTCTATCGTTCGATCTCGCTCGCGGTGTTCTCCCTCGACCAATTGTTGCTGCTGTTCGCGATGATTGTCATCGGCGGCCTTGGACGATCGGAAGGCGCGGTGCTCGGCACCGCCATCGTCGTCCTGATCGACAAGGGCATGCTGGATCTCGGACCGCTTCGCATCATTCTCGTCACCGCAGTGATGATTGTCGTCGCGCTGACCTCGCATCACGGCCTGACCGGCGTGAGGATGCAGTTCCGGAATTTCCGCAATCGCAAGAAAAGCGAAAGCCGCGCAGCTCGAACCGAAAAAGGGGGTGAGGTCATGCCCGAAGAAGCCACCGAGATTGCCGACAAGCAGCAGGTCTATTACCGGCTGTTCGACAAGCGTATCCGCGATCAGCTCAAGACGCAGGTCACCCCGGAGCTGATCGCCGAACACAGGGCGAAGCCGCTAGGCCAGCATTCCGACGCGCTCGACCGGGTGCTCAATTATTTCCGACGCGGCGAAATGCCGGACAAATACGCCATTCTGCGCGTCGGTCCGTATGCCTCCAGCACCTACAAGGTACTGGCGTTTTCCGGTCGGCCGGGGCATCCGCCGCGCGTCGTCGATGACAAGCTCTACGCCACCATGGACGAAGCGTATCACGCTGTTTTCCTGCTGCGCGTCAACGATCTCCTCGCAAGCTGATTTCTGAAGGATCGACCATGGCAACCCAGCGCATCCACGGTTACGCCGACCCCTGGTCGATCAAGGCGGGCGAGACGCTCTCCTTTATGGTCTCTGGCGAGGGGCTGGAGGCTGTGGACGCGCAGCTCGTGAGACTCATTCATGGCGACGAAAGTCCTGACGGACCGGGGTTCATCGAGGAGGAGGTGGCGAGCGCCATTGCAGCGAAACTTCAGGTGCGCCGGCAGTTCACCCAGGTCGGCGCTCATGCGGTGGTCGATGACCCCAGACAACGTCTGGCAATGCCGGGCGATTTCACGATCTACGCTTTCGTCTATCCGACCAAGCCGGGCATTGCGCGGCAGGCGATCCTGTCGAAATGGGACATCATGTCCAGCAAGGGTTACGCGCTCGGCATCAGCCCGGAAGGACGCCTCGAATTCTGGGTCGGCGATGGCGCAACCATCGACCACGTCGCGGCGGAAATCCCGCTGGTAGCCAAAGCCTGGTACTTCGTCGCGGCGAGCTTCAACGCTGCGACGCGGGAGGCGAAGCTCTACCAGATCGGCGTGATCAATCGCTACAATTCGCTGACCGGGCCGGTGGTGCCGTTCGACTACGGGTCACAGGTCGTCGAGACCTTGCGTGTGATACCGGCGGACCCCGGCGTCGCGACCCCATTTCTCTGGGCCGGCGCCAGCGAGGAAAACGACCGCCGCGGCCGCTTCGTCGGCATGCTCTATTGCGGCAAGATCGATCGCGCCGGCCTCGCCGGTGAAGTGCTCGCGCCAGATGCGATCGAAGCGCTGGCGCGTTCCGGCGAGAAGCCGGCCGGGGCGGTGATCGCGCATTGGGACACGACGGTGGGCTATACCGACCGCGGCATCGGCGACACCATTGTCGACGTCGGTCCGCATGCACTGCATGCCGAGGGCATCAATCGGCCGGTACGTGCTATGACCGGCTGGAACTGGAAGGGCAGGGCCGACAGCTTCCGGCTCGATCCCACGCAATATGGCGGCATCGTCTTCCACGACAATTCATTGATCGATTGCCGCTGGCAACCGAGCGTCACCGTCGCTATGCCCGCCGATCTCAAGAGCGGTGTCTATGCGCTGCGGCTGCGCTCGGGCGAAGCGGAGGAGCATATTCCGTTTTTCGTCCGCGCGCCCAAGCCGACGGCGCCGCTGGCGGTGCTGATGTCAACCTTCACCTATCTTGCTTACGCCAATGAGCGTCTGGCCTATGACGCCTTGATTGCGCAGGCGATCACCGCGCACACGCCGATCCTCACCGAGGCCGACATCGAGTTCAACAAGCTGCAGGAGTTTGGCCTCTCGACCTACGACCATCATTCCGACGGCGCCGGCTGCTGCTATTCGTCATGGCGCCGGCCGATTCTGAACATCCGCCCGAGACACCGCCTGAGTTCGATGGGCATGCCGTGGGCGTTGCCGGCCGACCTGTCGCTGATCTGGTGGCTGGAGAATTCCGGTCTCGACTACGAGATCCTGACCGACCACGATCTGCATGCCGAGGGCGTCGACGCGCTGCGGCCCTATCGCACCGTCATCAACTGCACCCATCCGGAATACTATTCGGAGAAGATGCTGGATGCGACCGAGGATTACCTCTGCGAGGGCGGAAGGCTGATCTATTCGGGCGGCAACGGCTATTATTGGGTTTCGGGTCTGCGTGAAGGCGAGCCGCATTGCATGGAAGTCCGCAAGCTCGATACCGGTTCGCGCGCCTGGCAGGCCGATCCCGGCGAAGGATATCTCGCCTCTACCGGAGAGAAATCCGGCCTGTGGCGCGCGCGAGGTCGCGCACCACAGAAGATCGTCGGGGTCGGCTTTACGTCAGAAGGTATGGACGAAAGCCAACCGTTCGAACGGATGCCGGATTCCTTCCACCGTCGGGTGGCGTGGATGTTCGATGGCATCGGTCCGCAGGAAAAGATCGGGGATTTCGGGCTCGGTCTCGGCGGCGCCGCCGGCATCGAGATTGATCGCTATGATCTTACGCTCGGCACGCCGCCGCATGCGCTGCTGCTGGCCTCGTCTCACGGGCACTCGGACAACTATCCGCTGGTGTCCGAAGAAGTCACCTACGCATTCCCAGGTCGCGGAGGAACGCAGGATCCGCAGGTGCGCGCCGACATCACCTACTTTACGACGGCACATGAAGGCGCCTGTCTTTCGATCGGGTCAATCGCCTGGAGTCAGGCGCTGCCTTGCAAGAATGGCGACAACAATGTCGGCAGGTTCATGCGAAATGTCTTGAACGCCTTCCTTCGGCCGGGACCTTTGCCTGGAAGCGAGTTTGTCGGTGAAGAAAAGCTGTGGCGTTGAACAAAAGCCAGGCCACCTCCAGATGCGTCAAATTCGCGAAATTCCCGATTAAATTCCCTGATAGCAGGGAAATCGCTTGGAGACGGGCGCGATCAAGCATTGCCTCGCCAGCCAGGCCGTCTCGCCGACGACGCTTCGGCCCGCAAAGCGCTCATCACCGATTTGCGCTGGATTGCGATTGCTTCCTGTCAAACGCTGAGCAGACCTTGTCCGAGGAATGCATTCTCATCCTGGGCTCCGGGAAGCACGAAGAAATAGCCGCCGCCGACCGGCTTGATGTACTCCTCCAGCGGTTCGCCGCCGAGACGCTTCTGAAATCGTCAGAAACCCGGCGCTCAGATTGGACTGGAAGCACACGAACAACAGGCCCATATCGAGCTGCCCGGCGGTGGAAATACCACGCGAGTAGTTATAGCCCCGGCGCAAGATGAGACTGGTTTCGCTTGCTTTATTCCGTGGATTGGCAAGCCGGATATGCGCATCGCGAGCAATGCCCTCGTCCTGCGGATTGCTGGCGTAAGCTGGAACATCGTGCTCATTGTTCATGCCGAGCGGGGCGCCGCTCATCTTGTTCCGGCCGATGATCCTTTGCTGCTCTGCCAGTGGCGTGCGGTCCCAGCGTTCGACCAGGTTGCGAATGATGCGTACAACCTGATAGCTGCCGCCTGCGGTCCATGCGGGCTCGTCGCTTGCTGGCTGCACCCAAACCATTCGCTCCATCAGCGCGCTGTCGCTGACGGCAAGATTGGCGGTGCCATCCTTGAACCCCAACAGGTTGCGCACGGTGTCCTTGCCGGCCCGCTTGATCGTATGCGGCGGCAGAAAGCCATCAAGCTTCCAGCGCAGCGCCAAAAGGTCGGGAAGATTTTTGATCACGTCCCGCAGCGCGTGGATATTGGTTTCCGAGGTGTTGGAGCAGATCTGCAGCATGAGATCGCCGTGGCACGATTTGCGATCGAGCGCGTCGTTGGGAAACTGCTCCATCGTGATCAGGTGCCGTGGCTTCAATGGAGCGATCCCGAAACGATCATCGAACAGCGAAGCGCCGACCGCGACCGTCATCGTCAGGTTGTCGGGATAGATCTGTGGACCTAACAACCCTGAATCTGCAGGTGGCAATCTCGCATCCAGCGTCGGCGCAGGCCCTCCCTGGGTCAGCAGTGCTATGCGCTTGGTCAAGGTACGGAGCAGCTTTTCAAGGCCCGCGCGATCGTTCGCAAGAACGTCGAACGAGGCAAAAAGTGCCGCGGCCGGCTGCGGCGTAACCACGCCTGCCTGTCGCGGTCCGTAAAATGGCTGCGAATCGAGAGTTCCGTCGTTCTCCTGATCCGCCTGGCAATCCGCGGCAGCCCCGGACGCCGGTGTCATCCCGAGCGCGGCGAAGCTGCCGGCGCCGATCCCCTGCAACAGACGGCGACGCGTCGGTACTCCGTTTGGCTCGCCGGAAATCTCGCCCGTGACAGCCGCCGCTTGCTCGCTCTCGTTTTTATCCACCATGTGCGGTCTCAATCCAGACCAAGGGTTCCGCGCAACTGCGAGAGATCCTCGGCCAATGCAGTAATCGCGCCCTTGAGGGCGTTGCGATCGGATGCGGAAAGCTTCTCGTAGTTTTGAAACTGCCCTTCCTGTCCGCGATAACGGCCAAGGAGGGTGTCCACCTTCAGGAAATTCGTCCGAATGCGGGCCTCAAGCTCCGAATTGCGCTTTGCGATCAGTGGGCGCAACAAGTTGAAAATCTTCTGTGCACCGTCGACATTTGCCTGAAAGTCCGAAAGGTCGGTGCCGCTGTAGCGATCTTCCTCGCCGCTGATCTTGGTCGACGCGACTTCTTCGATCAGATCCGAAGCCCCGCTGACCATCTTGGCGGGCGGTATGGTGAGCCCGTCAAGGCGGCCTTGCAGGTCCTGCGTGTCCCGCACCAACCGGTCGGCCAGCGGTTGCATGCCTGCCGTGCTCTTGTCAGCAAACAGCGCTTTCTCGAGCCGGTGGAAGCCAACGAAGGCCGGATCGTTTTCTTTCAGCTCAAAGTCATCGGCGCGCGCATCCATGCTCTTGTCGAGATCGCTGAAGAGTTCGGCAACCGGCTCGATGCGCTCAAAGTGCTGACGTGTTGGCGCATACAGATTCCGCGCCTCGTCCAGCTTTCCGGCCTTGACGGCTTCGGCGAAACGCTTGGTTTGCTCGACGAGATCACCGACTTCCTTGGCCACATAGACCTTATATTCGGCGAGCGCGCCAACCAGATCCAGCGCGCTCGGCTCGCGCGTTGACGCGCTCGTTGCCGCAGCCGTGACGGTAAGCACGCCTTTCGGATTGGTCAGCAGGCCGCACGTCATCTGATATTGGCCAGCTTTCAGCTCGGCGGTGAGGGACTGGACAAATCCGGGAATGATGTTTTCGCGCTCTTCGACCACCATCACGCCGTCCAGAATTTCCCATTCGACAGCCCGTTTGCTCTGGTTTTTGATTTTGAACGTCGTCTTGCCGGCCGGGACCGACAGGGTGTTAGGCTCACAACCTTTGTCGGTAATGGTGACGGCGACCGGCTGCGACGCTTCTTGCGCCACCGCGAAGCCGGGATTGCAAACCGCAACGCCTGCGAACATAGACACCATGAAGGCGGTCCACGAAGGCCGGCATGCGATACCCGTGAGCGACGCCGAGGAAAACGGCCTCATTAGCTAATGTCCTTTGAAAGCGGACGCCGTCAGGCGGTCCGGGGAACAGGATGCGGACGCCCCTGCAGGTAGAAGATGGCCAAGGCCGGCAACAGGAATGCCAAATAGACGATCACCTCTCCGACGGTCGGGGCATCCTGGTAGCCGAAAATGCCCGCCAGCAGCGTGCCGACCAGGCCGTCGCCGGGCAGGATGCCGCTAATATCGAATGCGGTTTGCTGCAGCACATTCCAGAGGCCCGCTTCATGGAATGCGCGCACCGCACCGGCCAAAAGGCCAGCCGCGACAAAAATGATGAACACACCGGTCCAGCGAAAGAATGTCCCAAGATTGAGCTTGATGCCGCCGCGATACATCCCGACACCGAATGCGAACGCGCAGAGAATTCCGAGGACGGCGCCGATCGGCACACCGATGCCGACGTCCTGTTGTACGGTCGCGATCAGGAAGAACACGGACTCGAGACCTTCGCGACCGACAGCAAGGAACGCCATCGCTGCCAGCGCCAACCCCCGACCATCACCCGATCCGGTGGCGGCATCTATGGAGTCGTGCAGCTGAGACTTGATCGAGCGCGCCGCCTTGGCCATCCAGAACACCATCGACGCCAAAATGCCGGTCGCAATCAACGCAACGCACCCCTCGAAAATTTCCTGCATTTTTTGCGGAAATTCCGCGCCGGCGATTTCGAGTCCAATTCCGAGCGCGGTGCAGATCAGCAGGGCAAGCAAAACACCAAGCCAGACCGCCGGCAGCGCATTCTGGCGGCCGGTCTTCTTGAGATATCCGGCAATGATGCCGACGATCAGTGCAGCCTCAATCCCCTCGCGGAGCATGATTAGGAACGCGACAAGCAAGAATTCGTCCTTTCAAGCAGCCGACCAGTGCTCGAAAATAGCGGCTTTTACCACTCAATGAATATCTAAATGATTGGAATCGTTAAAAACTATCCGACCGAGTGGTCCGTACTCACGAAAATCAGCAGAAGCCGTCGGTGCTTGAGTTTGCTTTGCCGGAACTCATCGAGACCAACGTCCAGCGGCCACCATTGCCGCTGAGCTGTGTCAGAGAAAGCGGGGCAATGTCGATGTGCCAAAATGATCGCGGTTCTGCTACGAGCGCGCAAACCATGGCGGCGCGGATCACAGAGGCGTGAGTAACCGTCAGGATAACCCCCGGTATGGTCAGTTGCTTATCAAGCCAGATCGAAACCCGCGCGATCACAGCGACGACAGATTCTCCGCCGTGCGGTGTGGCAGATGGATCTTTAATCCAGTCGGCGAGGGCTTCCGGCTGTTGCGCCTGCACCTCGCCGAAGGACCGGCCCGTCCATCTCCCGTAATCGCAATCCCGCAGCATCGGTTCGATCGTTGCTTGGAGCACTGGGACGATTGTGTCACGAGCCCAACTCTGGTTCGATCCACTCCGTTGTTGGTGCGGCCGGTGTGAGCAGGCGTTTCCTGGCATGCGTAACGGGCCTGAGCTTCCGATAACGGCATTGACTCATCCCGTCCCAAAATTCTACCGTCATTGTGACGGTTCCCTCGTTGGGGATCAAAAGGGAATGCGGTGCGGGGAGGTTCCCCCAATGCCGCGGCTGCCCCCGCAACTGTAAGCGGTGAATCTTGCGTCATGCGCCACTGGGAGCCTCGGTCCTGGGAAGGCGGCGCAAGGTATCGATCCGCGAGCCAGGAGACCTGCCGTCAGCCGTGGTCACACGCGAAGATGTCGGTCGGGGAGTACAGACATTAGCTTCACCGATGATGCGGTAGCGCGATGGTGAGACTTGGTTCGCTGTGACGTGCCACTGACGACAACCCGAGGCCTGGCCTATGTCTTCCATCGCTGATGCCGCGCAAACGACGTCGCGCGTCGTTTTCGCGAACCATTGCCGATTTGTTTGAAACCGGGGCGGCAACGATCGCACCGACGGCAAATGCTCTACCGGGCATTGTCGCAATTCCTCTGCCGTGATCAATCAGGCTGCGAGCCGTCGTTGTCACAGTCCTAGACCTGGAAGCTCCGAGCCGGCGCGCCAGACCGGAAGCGCATCAAAAAAGTAGCACTGAGGAAAGTGGAGTATCGGTTTCATGAAGAAGATACTCATTATTGGCATCGGAGCCGGAGATCCCGAATATATCACGATGCAGGCGGTGAACGCCCTCAATGAGGTGGATGTCTTCTTCATCATGGACAAAGGCCCCGGCAAGATGAAGTTGATCGAGCTTCGCAAGGAAATTTGCCGCCGCTATATCAGGGGCAACAACCATCGGTTCGTGGACGCGACCAGTCCGGGATGGACGCGCGGCGCAGAAGATTATCTCTCGACCGTCGATGACCTCAATCGCGACAAGCTGACGTTGTTCGAGAAACTAATAGCGGAGGAGATGGCGGACGGCGAATGCGGTGCGTTCCTGGTGTGGGGTGATCCGACACTCTACGATAGCACGATCCGCATCGTCGAAGTGATCGCGCAGAGTGGCCGGCACCAACTGGATTACCAGGTCATTCCCGGCATCAGCAGCATTCAGGCGCTCGCAGCGAAGCATAAGACAACGCTCAATCGCATCGGTCAGTCGATCGAAATTACCACCGGACGAAAGATGGCAGAGGGCTTCGCTGACAATATGGACAGCGTCGTCGTCATGCTCGACGCCGAAAACACCTACAAGCGGTTTGCCGATCAGGATATCGATATCTATTGGGGTGCGTATGTAGGCACGCCAGACGAAATCCTGGTGTCCGGCAAGCTCAAGGATGTGGCCGATGATATCGAACGGATCAGGGCGGACGCCCGGCGGGCCAATGGATGGATCATGGATAGCTACCTCATGCGAAGGGGGGGCGATGCCAAGATTTGAGAGAACCATGTCATCGCCGATTTCGCGGCGGCTACGCTACATCGGAGAGAACGCGCAGTGAATCGTTCGGCAGCATTTGAGGTGAAGGGCTGGTGCCCCGGCGCTTTGCGGCCGATGCAAAGTGGCGACGGACTTGTCGTCCGCATACGCCCGCGATCCGGTGCGTTTAGCCCGCACGAATTGAGAGTACTCGCCGACGCGGCACGGCATCTCGGCAACGGTCACATTGATCTGACGCGGCGGGCCAATCTGCAGCTCCGGGGTGTCAGCGAAAGTTCATTGCCGTCATTGCATGACGTGATCGCAAGACTAGGACTTCTCGACGACAGCCCGGATGGTGAGGCCGTGCGCAACGTAATGATCAGTCCTCTTGCCGGAATTGATCCCGCCGAGGTGCTGGATGCGAGAGGCGTCGGTCGAGAGCTTGCGCGACGGCTGGCGTCCGAGGAATCCCTCTGGGCGTTGCCGTCCAAGTTTGGCTTCATCGTCGACGGCGGTGGTGTTCTGTCTCTTGCAGAGCAACGCGCCGACGTACGTCTTGTGGCCATTGCGCATGGTCCGGAGGCTGCGTTTGCGGTCGGTCTTGAGACGAGGTCGGGAACAGAGTGGCTTGGTTCAATCTCGCCCGATGCCGCGGCGACGGCTGCGATTGAGATAGGCATGGCCTTCATCAATGTGGCTTCGCGCGAGCCGCGGCAACGCATGCGCGATCTGTCCGACGAGGGCTTCTCGTCCATTCGGTCAGTGATGAGATCGCGGCTCGATATATTGCCGAAAAATCCGCGAAAAGCAGCTTCGTTGCTGAATCGTCGCGTTGGTTTGATTGAACTCGGCGCCGGTCGGTTCGCCGTGGGAATCGCAGCGCCCTTTGGGCGCGTCGAAACCGAGCAGCTTCGCAAGCTAACTGACGCGATCGTGGCCCATGGCGGCGAGGAGATCAGGCTGTCGCCCTGGCGCGCGTTGTATGCCGGGTTACCCAGCCGGCCATCGGCACAGAGCATCCTTGATGCCGCCGCACGCGACGGTTTGATCATTGATCCGCGCGATCCCTTGCTCCAGATCGAAGCTTGCCCTGGCGCTCCCGGTTGTTCGTCGACCACCCTGGACACGCGCGGCGACGGGCGCCGGATTGCGGGTTTGTTGCCGCGTTTTCGTTTCGCCGGGACAGTTCACGTCTCCGGCTGCGCCAAAGGGTGCGCGAAGTCCGGGCCGGCCGACCTGGTACTCGTCGGTTCCGAGGGTCATTATGGCATCGTGCGCAACGGCAGCGCCCGGGATCGTACAACGCGCCGTCTCTCTTTCACCGAGCTTGCCGCCGATCCCGGCGATATTTTCGGCATCGACCAGGACCACGGGCATGACTGAATTACGCTCCTACATTCGGGATGGAGCGGAGATTTACCGCAATTCATTTGAGATCATCCGCGCCGAGTCTGATCTCTCCCGCTTTGGGCCAAGAGAGGAAAAGGTCGTCGTCAGGATGATCCACGCCTGCGGGATGGTCGATATCGCCGCCGACGTCCTGATGTCCCCGACCTTTGCCGCATCGGCATCCGAAGCATTGTTGCGCGGCGCCCCCATCCTGTGTGACGCCAAGATGGTCGCTCATGGTATCACCCGCAGCAGACTGCCGGAAAACAACAGCGTCGTTTGCACGCTGGACGATCCCGGCGTGGCGCAACTCGCTGCCGAAATCGAAAACACCCGATCGGCCGCGGCGCTGGAATTTTGGCGGCCGCATCTGAAAGGCGCCATCGTCGCCATCGGGAATGCGCCGACCGCACTGTTTCGATTGCTCGAAATACTCGACCAGGGGGCGGCGCCCCCAGCCGCCATCATCGGCGTTCCCGTGGGCTTTGTTGGCGCTGCCGAATCCAAGCAGGCCCTCGCGGCACAGACCCGCGTTCCCTTCCTGGTCGTCCATGGCCGCAGGGGCGGCAGCGCCATGGCCGTTGCCGCGGTCAACGCACTGGCGAGCGAGCGCGAATGATGGACCTTGCAGCGATCATGGGAACGGCGAGCGCTGGAACCCTTTACGGTATCGGCGTCGGACCCGGCGATATCAGCTATCTGACGCTGAGGGCGGCCGCGCTGGTGCGCGATGTCGATGTGATTGCTTTTTTTGCCAAACGCGGGCTTCAAGGCAATGCGCGCGGCATCGTCGACCCCCTGATGGGACCCGACCGCCACGAGCTTCGGCTCGAATATCCCGTGACCAACGAAATCCCCCCTGAAGATCCCTCCTATCGGGAACGGATCGGGCGGTTCTACGAGGAATCCGCCGAGGCGCTCTCGGTGTTGCTTCGGCAGGGCAAGTCGGTCGGACTGCTGGGCGAAGGCGATCCGTTTTTTTACGGCTCGTTCATGCACATCTGGCGTCGTCTCGATAAGGTCTTTCCGATCGAGGTCGTGCCCGGCGTAACGGGCATGTCGGGCTGCTGGACGCGCGCCAACACGCCGATCACCTGGGGCAACGACATCCTCTCGGTGTTGCCGGGAACCATGGGCGAAGAGCAATTGACGCGCCGCCTCGCCGACACCGATGCCGCGGTGATCATGAAGGTCGGCACCCATTTGGCCAAAGTCCGCCGCGCCGTTACGGCGGCCGGCCTGCTGGCGCGCGCGATCTATGTCGAGCGCGGCACCATGCAGGGCGAGCAGATCATGCCGCTGTCGGAAGGGCCCGACGTCGGCAGCCCCTATTTTTCAATGGTGCTGATTCCCGGCCAGGGGAGGCGGCTATGAGTGGTTCGCTCGTCGTTGTCGGTCTTGGGCCCGGATCGATCGACCTGTTGACGCCAGCCGCCACGCGATCGATTCGTGCCGCAACCGACCTGATTGGCTATGGACCCTATCTCGATCGAATTCCGGATACCGTTCCCGGTCAGCTGCGTCATCCCACGGACAATCGCGTCGAGATCGAGCGCGCACGTCACGCGCTCACGCTCGCCGCCGAGGGCCGGAAGGTTGCGGTCGTATCCGGTGGAGATCCCGGCGTATTCGCGATGGCGGCGGCGGTATTTGAAGCCGTCGAGGGCGGCGATCCGGATTGGCGAGACCTCGACATTCGGGTCGAGCCGGGCATTACCGCCATGCTGGCGGCCGCGGCCGAAGTCGGCGCTCCGCTTGGATGCGATTTTTGCGCGGTCTCGCTGTCGGACAATCTGAAGTCGTGGGAGACCATCGAACGGCGGCTGCGGGCCGCTGCCACGGGTGACTTCGTCATCGCGCTCTATAACCCCGCGTCAAAAGCCCGTCCGCATCAACTCGGGCAGGCATTTGATCTGTTGCGAACGATCAAGCCGCCGCAGGCCGTCGTACTCTTCGTCCGGAAAGCGGCGACGCCCGAAACGCGTGTCATCGTGACGACCCTCGCCGAAGCAGATCCGGTGCTTGCCGATATGAGCACGCTGGTCATCATCGGGGCTGCGGCTACCCGGCTCATTCCCCGAACCGGGCATCGGCCCTGGGTCTATACGCCTCGAGCGGAACCGGGGATGGCGCGATGAGCAAGCCGCTTTTCCAGCCATTTGGCAGCGGCCTCCGCAGTGTCCACGACATGCCCGTGCGATTTATGCGGCCGCGCGATCATCACGACCGGGATGCCCAGCTTGCGCGCTGCCGTGATCTTCGCGTAGGTCGCCGCCCCGCCCGAATTCTTGGAGACCAGTACGTCGATCTTTTCGTTCATAAGAAGCGCCGTCTCGGCTGGCTCGTCGAAAGGACCTCGATCGAATATCAAGCGGGTATCGCGCGGCAGCACGATACCCTCCGGCGGGTCGACAGTGCGCGCGAGATAGTGATGATGAGGACTCGCTGCGAAAGCGCCGAGTTCGAGACGACCGAGGCTGAGAAACACCCGGCGCGGCTCCGGTCCGAGCGCATCGGCGGCTGCTTCCGCATTCGTGACCGTCAGCCATTGATCGCCCAGCTTGGGCTGCCACGCCGGGCGCAAGATGGTGGCGAGCGGAATTGCAAGCCGCTCACAGGCGGCCACAGCATTGGACGAGATCTGATCGGCATAGGGGTGCGTTGCGTCGACGGTCGCCTCGATGGCTTCCTGCGCAAGCCATGCCGCCAATCCGTCGGCACCGCCGAAGCCGCCGATCCTGGTACGAACCGGTTGCGTCCGTGGCTTCGACGTGCGCCCGGCGAGCGAGAGCGTCGTCTCAAAGCGGGGATCGGCCGCAAGCAGATGCGCCAGGCCCGAGGCCTCCGTCGTGCCTCCGAGGATGAGAACGCGCATCGGGGCTTGTTCCGTGATGGCTGAGCCGGCAATTTGCACAGGGCGGCGCTGGCTGTCCATCGTCGGCATTGGTGAAGATGGCGTGGAAGGACTTTCCTCCGTGGCCCGCCGGCTGATCGATTCGGCGGAACTGGTAGTGGGCGGCGCGCGCCATCTGGAATTGGCCAACGAACTTATTCGGGGTAGGCGTCTGGTTTGGCCGAACCCCATCGGTAACGCGTTCCCCGAGATCGAGATCTATCGCGGGCGCCCGGTCGCGGTTCTGGCGAGCGGCGATCCTTTTCATTTCGGTGTCGGCAAGCAGATCGCAGCCTTTGTCCCGGCCGACGAGTTCGTTTGTCTGCCGCAGCCCTCTGCTTTCAGTCTCGCCGCCGCGAGGATGGGCTGGCCGCTGCAGGACATCTCGCTGGTCACGCTGCACGGTCGTGCGCTCAACGGCATTATTCGGCACTTGCAACCCGATGCCCGGATACTGGCACTCTCCTGGGACGGCGCGACGCCGCGCAAGCTTGCCGAACTTCTCACCACGCGTCATATGGGACAAACGCGAATGACCGTGCTGGAGGCGATGGGCGGCGCTCGTGAACGCGTACGTCACGCTACGGCCTCGAATTTCAAGATCGAGGAAATCCAGCCGCTCAATACCATCGCGATCGAGGTGGTCGCGGAACCCGATGCCGCCATTGTTGCTTTAACGCCCGGCCTTGACGACGATTTGTTCGAGCATGACGGCCAGCTCACAAAGCGGGAAGTTCGTGCCGTTACGCTTTCTTCGCTGCAGCCGCTGCGCGGTCAACTGCTCTGGGATATCGGGCTTGGCGCCGGCTCGGTCGCGATCGAGTGGTTGCTGCAGCATCCTTCGCTGCGCGCGATCGGCATCGAGGCAAACGCCGACCGCGCGGGCCGGGCGGCCCGTAACGCGGCAGCGCTTGGGGTGCCGGAACTTGAGATCGTGCAGGGCCACGCACCGCAAGCGCTCGCGGGGCTCGCCCGGCCGGATGCGGTCTTTATCGGCGGCGGCATGATGGATGACGGCGTGTTCGACGCGGCGTGGTCGGCGTTGAAACCCGGTGGCCGCCTCGTTGCCAATGCCGTGTCGCTCGAGACCGAGACGCGGCTTGCCGGCCATTTCCAGCAATTTGGCGGAGATCTCATTCGACTGCAGGTCGCTCGAGCCGATAGAGTGGGCGCCATGTCTGGCTGGCGGCCGGCGATGCCGGTCACGCAGTGGCGAGTGAGGAAGCCATGATCGTTGCGGGGATCGGATGCGGACGCGAAACATCCTCCGAAGACATTGTCAGTCTGATTTCCGTGGCGCTTGCAAACTTCGGCATCGCGCCGGAGAACCTCACGGCGATTGCGACCGAGACCTCGAAAGCCGACCAGCACGGCATCGCGGGCGCCGCCCGCTCGCTCTCGCTTCCCATTGTTCGATGCCCGGTCGCGGATCTGGGGCGGGTCGCCGGCCGGGTTTTGACACGCTCGTTGCGCGTTCAGGAGATCAAGGGTGTTCCGTCGATCGCGGAGGCGTCCGCGCTGGTCGCGGCCGGGTCGAACGCGCGGCTGCTTGGCGCGCGGGTCGCGGCCAACAGGATAACCTGCGCCATTGCCATCGGTGAGGGATCGTGACGGTTCACTTCATAGGCGCCGGCCCCGGCGCGCCCGATCTCATCACGCTGCGCGGACGCGATCTCATCGCGCGTTGTCCGGTCTGCCTGTATGCGGGCTCGCTGGTTCCCAAGGCGCTGCTCGAATATTGCCCGTCCGGTGCGCGCATTGTCGATACCGCGCCGATGTCGCTCGACGAGATCGTCGCCGAATTCAAGCAGGCCGCCGATGAAGGCCAGGATGTCGCGCGTCTTCATTCCGGCGACCTGTCGATCTGGAGCGCGCTCGGCGAACAATTGCGGCGGCTCGAAGCGCTCAATATTCCCTTCACGATCACGCCGGGCGTCCCGGCCTTTGCCGCGGCCTCGGCTGCGCTGGCCAGGGAACTGACGCTGCCCGAAGTCGCCCAATCGGTGGTGCTGACCCGGACCCCGGGACGGGCCTCGTCGATGCCCGAAACCGAAAGCCTGGCCGCGTTCGCCGCGACCCGTGCGACCCTTGCCATCCATCTCTCCATTCACGCGCTCGACAAGACCGTCGCAGAACTCATTCCCGCCTATGGCGAGGCCTGTCCGGTTGCCGTGGTGTTTCGCGCGAGCTGGCCCGACGAGCGGATTATCCGGGCGACGCTCGGCACCATCGTCGGCGAAGTCGAGAAGACAAACATCGATCGTACCGCGCTTATTCTCGTCGGCGAGGTGCTGGCGGCGCGGGATTTCCGCGACAGCGCGCTGTATGACAGCGCCTATCAGCGGCGGTTCCGGGGAAGAGGCTCGTGATGGTTGCACGGCCATGATCCTTTCGTCCGGTGTTCCAGGTCTCATCATTGCGGCGCCACGTTCCGGCGCCGGTAAAACCACCGTGACGCTCGGCCTGCTGCGCGCACTTCGCCGTCGAGGCCACCAGGTGCAGCCCTTCAAGTGCGGCCCCGATTATATCGATCCGGCGTTTCATGAGATGGCGGCCGGTCGCCCCAGCTACAATCTCGACAGTTGGGCGATGGGCGCGGGGCTGATCGCAACGCTTGCAGCGACGGCATCGATGGATGCGGATATCTCCGTCACCGAAGGCGTGATGGGATTATTCGACGGCGCCGCGGCGCGCGGACAATCGGGATCCGGGACCACGGCCGATCTGGCGTCGCTCTTGGGATGGCCGGTGGTGCTGGTGCTCGATGTTACCGGCCAGACCGAGACGGCTGCCGCGGTCGCGCTTGGTTGCGCCAGATATCGAGACGACATCGAGATCGCCGGCGTGATCCTCAATCGCGTCGCGAGTGCGCGGCACCTTTCGTTGATTGCACCGGCTTTCGAGCGGACAGGATTGCCGGTTTTCGGCGCGATAAAGCGCGATCAAGCGATCGCCTTGCCCGAAAGGCATCTTGGGCTGGTGCAGGCGCGGGAGATCGCTGATATCGACCGGCATCTGGACAGGCTCGCCGATGCCGTCGACGCCGCCGTCGATATCGATGCGATCAGGCGATCGGCACGATCAGCCAAGGTTCTGCCGCCTGCGGGTGACGGGCGGTCAAATGAGTCGAAGCACCATTTGCCGCCGCCGGGCCAGCGCATCGCATTGGCGCAGGACCCTGCGTTTTCATTCATGTATCCGCATTTGGTCAGGCAATGGCGCCAGACCGGCGCGGAGATCATTCCGTTTTCGCCATTGGCCGACGAGGCGCCCGATGCAACCGCCGACGCCGTATGGTTGCCCGGAGGCTATCCGGAACTCCATGCCGGCACGCTGGCGTCGGCTAACGTTTTTCGTGCAGGGCTTCGCACATTGGCTGAACGCTCGGTGCCGATCCACGGCGAGTGTGGAGGCTATATGGTGCTGGGGCGCGGGATCGAGGATGCCGACGGCGTGAGGCACGAGATGACCGGGCTGCTCGGGCTCGAAACGTCCTTTGCCAGGCGCAAGCTGCATTTGGGCTATCGCCGCGCCCGGCTCAAGCGGGACTGTTCGCTCGGCGCGGAGGGCGCGGAAGTGTTCGGCCATGAATACCATTATGCGAGCACAATTTCGGTCGCCGGAGATTCACTGGTCGATTGCCGGGATGCTTCCGGGGCCAGCGTGCCCGAACAAGGCATCCGGCAGGGCTCGACGACGGGAACGTTTTTTCATGTCATCGACGGGGCGGCCGCCGCATGACCGGGATGCCCGATCCATCGCCGCGGCCATTCGACGAGAGGTTTCGCGAGACATTCCGCGATCTCATTCTCTGGCGTCGCGACGTTCGCCGCTTTCGCCGTGATCCGATCGATCCCGCATTGATGCATTCGCTGCTTGAACTCGCCAGCCATGCGCCCTCGGTCGGCCACTGCCAGCCCTGGCGGTTCGTGCTCGTCGAATTGGCCGATCGCCGGGACGAGGTGAAATCCAGCTTCGCGCGTGCCAATGCGCGAGCCCTGGAAAATTACGACGGCGAACGGCGCGCCCAATATGCGAGGCTGAAGCTTGAGGGCCTCGAAAACGCGCCGGTCCATGTCGCCGTGTTCGCCGATGAGGCGGCCGAAGAGGGCAGCGGGCTGGGCCGCCGCACCATGCCCGAAACCCTCCTCTATTCGGTCGTGGCCGCCATTCAGACATTGTGGCTGGCGGCGCGCGCCGAGGGGTTGGGGCTTGGCTGGGTCTCGATCCTCGAGCCCGAGGTCATTCATCGGGCGCTCGAAGTGCCGCCGAGCCTGGACGCTGGTCGCCTATCTCTGCATCGGCTGGCCGGTGGAGGAGCATCTCGATCCCGAACTCGATCGTCATCGCTGGCAGCAACGGCTGGATGTCGAGCCGGATGATTTTTAAGCGTTGATGTGTGGCGCTCTATTCGCATTTCGGCCTTGAGCCGGGTCCGATAACTACCGATGCCGCTGTCGACAGAACCCGTATCTCCAGCGTCGCACAACATCGACACTTGTGATTATGGGTCCCGGCTCAAGCCGAGACGACGCCACCATATTCCGTCGCGACACCTGCGTTTGCTTCGCTTCGCTCGCAATGACAGCTGAGATACAGTTTCGCGTTCCCGCGGCGCGATGCGCCCGAGTTCTTGCTCTAACGTTCCGCCCTCTTAATACAGAGGGCGCAGGGAAAGCCGGGTGCCCGCTGCACCCGCAGCCCCGCGTGCAAAGTGTAGAAAGCACGCGAGTGCGTCACCACAGGTCCACCGGAACACCCGGCCTTCCCTGCGCAATGGTTTTAACGGTTTCCTTCGTGCTCTCCCCGGTGATCGGGCTTTTTTGTCACCGTCGCCTCGCAGATACTTCTGCGAAGCTTGACGCCAGCGTCGAGGCGTCAGGACCACACGACTTCGCCGTCCGCAAGCTCGCGCCCTCGTCAGAAGCGCCGCCCGCGTCCACCGCATCCCGCCCCACGTCCGTGACGATCGCGATACGTCCCTCTGGTGGGACGGGACGGCGAAGGATATGCAGGTGATTTGGGTCAGGTGTGAACAGGAATATTTTTGCGAAGAGGACTGGACAGCTAGCATCAGCTTGATCCGGTTCAATAAATTAGGCTGGGCGCGCAGAGCGGTTCTGGACCAAAAGGCACCGCAACAGGTGGTGTCAAAGCGGCCTGTCGCAAAACCCTGCAAGCCTTGACCGGCTTGCGGCAGATGGTCGCCGCACTTACTACAGTCCGTAGTTCACTGGTGGCATATCAGGCCGAGCTTCAGCAGCGCAGCGCTAATCATGACCGGAACAGCGCGAAGTAAATCACATATAGCCAGCCCAAAATGCCATGGATGATTGCCCAAAGTATCGAGTGGTTGGCAGTGTAGGATATCGCGATAGCTAGCGCCGAGCCAAAGCCCACGCCGTATTTTGCGCCCTCGACGCGGACTCCATAGTAACGATTTCCGTTCATGTTCGCCACCTCCGTTGTCGTTGATTGGCCTACTGTCTGACTGGTTGAAAATCGTGCAAGATGCGCGTTGGGGATAAAAGGGGCGCTTGATGGTCAATCGTAGCATATCAGGCTGAGCTTCGTCCCACATCGGCGGTGCCATGATTCATGTCAGCTCACTCAGCGCGCTCAATGGCGTCACGACGAGCCTTCAAAGCTTCGACCTGTTGACGCTGCTGTCGCCGGATTATCCGCACGTCGACTGGCGCGAATTTGCCTGCGAGCGGCATCTGCGGCTGGCGTTCCACGATATCGTCGAACCGATTGCGGGCCTGACCGCGCCGGACCGCGACATGATGCAGGCGGTGCTCGATTTCGGCCGCAACACCTTGCATCGACGCGCGCTGTTGATCCATTGCTGGGCCGGGATCAGCCGCTCCAGTGCGGCGGCCTATGCCATTGCCTGCGATCATAATCCGGGATTCGAGCGCGACATCGCCGTCGAACTGCGCCGGCGGTCGCCATCAGCCACGCCCAACCGGCTGATGGTGCGGCTGGCGGATGATCTGCTCGAACGCGATGGCCGCATGGTCGATGCGATCGAGGGGATCGGCCGTGGCGCCGAGGCGCGCGAAGGCGAGCCGTATGCGTTGCCGCTAAAGTGGCCTATCGAATGACGGCGGCGACGCCGAGCAGGAAGCCGATCTCGAACATCTGCTCGATCGCGCCCAGAACGTCGCCGGTATAGCCGTTGATCCGCTTGCGCGCCCACAGGGCCACGGCGGCGGCAAGTGCTGCGCCGAGCAGAAGTCCTGAGACGACCGACAGGAATTGATACCAAGGCGAGCGGCAGCAGCGCGCAGAGGACGACGACCAATGCGAAGCCTCGGTCATGCGCGCTGACGGACGCTTCGTTATAGCTGACCTTCATGGCCGCGGTGTCGCCCGCGTAAGGCAACGCATTCATCACAAAGACCGGCGTGATGCGCGCGGCGGCGTGGGCCGATATCAGCGCCGCGGCCGCGGTCCATGCGGGCATCTCAGCCAATGCCGTCACCCGAAGCGAAAGGCTGAACGCAAGTGCAAGCGTGCCGTAAGTGCCGATCCGGCTATCTTTCATGATCGCGAGCCGCTTTTCCACGCTCGAGCCGCCGCCAAGGCCGTCGGCGGTATCGGCGAGGCCGTCTTCGTGCAACGCGCCGGTGACGATAATGCTCGCCGCCACCGCGAGCAGGGATGCGACAACCGGACCCCAGATGCGGTCTGCCAGCAGCAGCACCACGGCCGATGCGAGACCGATACCGATGCCGACAACAGGAAAATATTTCGCGCAGCGCGACAGCCAATCCGGAGCGATGGCGGCATCGGACGATGGCACGGGAACGATGGTCATGAACCGCAGCGCGTTCAGGAGCTCGCGGTTTCCGTTCATCTCAGATGTTTCCGGCCAGCACGTCGCTGAGATCGGCGACATCGGTCAATAGCCGGGCCGCGGCGCGCACCAGCGGCACCGCGAGCAGGGCGCCGGTGCCTTCCCCCAGTCGAAGGCCGAGATCGAGCAGCGGTTTTGCATTCAGGGCGGCAAGCAGCATGTCATGGCCCTTTTCCGCGGAGCGATGTGCGAAGATACAATAATCGCGCGCCGCGGGATCAAGCCGTATCGCCACCAGCGCTGCGGCGCTGGAAATGAATCCGTCGATCAACACCGGGCGGCGTTGCGACGCTGCGCCCAGCACCGCGCCGGCCATCATCGCGATTTCCAGTCCGCCGAACTCACGAAGCACCTCGAAGGGAGCGGTAGCGTTGCTGCGCGCTGCGGCTTTTTCGATCGCGGCGCGCTTGCGGGCCATGCCGGCGTCGTCCTGACCGGCGCCAACGCCGATGCAATCCTTTAGCGGCGCCGGTGCCAGACGATGCGCCAGCAGCGCCGAGGAAGCGGTGTTGCCGATTCCCATTTCGCCGAGCGCGATAATGCTGGCGCCGGCGGCAATCTCTGACATCGCGATCTGGCAGCCTCGCGCCAGCGCATCGGCGGCCTGTTGCGGCGTCATCGCCGGCTCGCGCGCCGCGTTGGCCGTGCCCATGCGGATTTTTGCGGCAATCAGGTTGGCATGCGCGGGGAGATCCGCAGCGACGCCGGCATCGACGACGCAAATCGTCGACATCGCTGGCGGCGGCGAAGGCATTGGCGCTGGCGCGGCCTGCCAAATAGGTCATCACCATCGCGACCGTCACGGCGGAGGGATATTGCGACACGCCTTCTTCGGTGAGGCCATGATCGGCGGCGAACACCAGCAGCACAGCCTTGTCGCCGCGTGGCGGGTCGGGATGCCGGATCATGCCCAAGCTGCACGGCCAGATCCTCGATACGCCCCAACGATCCCGGCGGCTTGGCCTTGCCATCGATACGCCGGCGCATTTCGGCGGCGAGTGCCGGATCGAGCGGCGCAATCGGCGGCGGCTGCCAAAATTCCTTCAAATGTGGCGTCATCGGGTTCCCTTTTCGCGTGCGCTTACCTGACGCAACCGCCGCCATGAGGTCAACACCGTCACACCACCGTCTTGGCACGGTTGACCCCGGCAGGGCTGCCCGGTAGCGTCATCCGCGATGGTCCTTCCACGTGGAAGGTGAAAAGGGAAGCCGGTGCGAGCGTTCTCAAGCTGAGAACTCTCAACGCCGGCGCTGCCCCCGCAACTGTAAGCGACGAGCCCTCGCCGGTGCCACTGGGAATTTCCCGGGAAGGCGGCTGACGGCAGCGACCCGCGAGCCAGGAGACCTGCCATCACGAACTGTGCTTTGGAGGCGTCGTCGGGGCGGGGTGCACCGGACGGGAGCGAGCTTGACGGCGATCAATCGTCAAGCGCGACCCAACAAAGCTCGCGGCCGCTTGCGGCCTGACTATGAGCCTGTGATGGATCGCGAAAGCGCCGACAACCAATCTCCTGAATTCGACGCAGGCTGAACCGCCGCAGCCAAATTGGCCGGAGGGTCCCGTGATCGTCAGCGTCTGCACGACCTGCAAGACCGCCGATGGCGGCACATTGGTGGGCCCCGATATGTTTGCGGCGGTTTGGGCCGCGCTCGGGAACGACGATCCGAACGTCGTGGTGCGGCCGGTGCAGTGTCTTAAGTGTCTGCAAGCGCCCGGCAACGGTCGCGGTAACCAGCCCCGATGGTTACACTTTTTTGTTCGGCGATCTGCAGGCCGACAGCGGCACCGCGGCGCTTAAGTCATTCGTGAAGTCCTATCAAAATTCCGGCTACGGCCTGGTGCCATGGCGCGAGCGTGCCGAGGTGCTGCGCAAGGGCATGCTGGCCCGGGTGCCGCCGATGCAGTGGTCGCCGGACGACGGGCGCGCGCCGAAATGACTGATCTCGTGACCACGCTGGTGCTGGGCGGGGCGCGTTCCGGCAAATCAGCCTTTGCCGAGCGGCTGGTTGTCGACAGCGGCCTGGCGCGAATTTATCTGGCGACCGCGACGGCTGATGACGAGGAGATGAAAGCCCGCATCGCGTATCATCGAGGGCAACGCAGCGAAGGCTGGACCACGATCGAGGAGCCGCTGGCGCTGGTCGATGCGCTGACCCGGGAAGCGACCCACGGCCGGGCGGTATTGGTCGACTGCCTGACGCTGTGGCTCTCGAACCTGATGCTGGCGGGGCGTGATCCCGAGATCGAGGCGCGTCGGCTGACGCGGTTTCTTGGCGTCGCCAGATATCCCGTGGTGTTCGTCTCCAACGAGGTCGGCCTTGGCCTGGTGCCTGAAACCCCGCTCGGCCGCCGTTTTCGCGACGCGCAGGGACGCCTCAATCAGATCCTGGCGGCCTCTGTACCCCATGTCGTGTTCATCGCCGCCGGACTTCCGCTCTGGCTCAAACGTTCATCGAATCAGGAGAACTGATATGTCCCGCGTTCCCGTCACCGTGCTTACCGGCTTCCTCGGCGCCGGCAAGACCACGCTGTTGCGCTCGCTTTTGACCCAGGCCGACGGCCGCCGCATCGCCGTGATCGTCAATGAATTCGGCGATGCCGGGTTTGACGGCGGGCTGGTGGAGGAATGCGCGGCCAAGGCCTGCGCCCCCGGCGATATCGTCGAACTGACCAATGGCTGCATCTGCTGCACGGTCGCCGATGATTTTATTCCGACCATGGATAAATTGCTGTCGCGAGATCGCCCGCTCGACGCCATCGTGATCGAGACGTCCGGTCTGGCTTTGCCGCAGCCGCTGCTCAAGGCATTCGCGTGGCCCGCCGTGCGCACCCGCGCCACCGTCGATGGCGTCGTCACCGTCGTCGACGCGCTGGCGCTGTCGGAAGGCCGCGTCACGTCAGATGAAGGCGCGGTCGCGGCCCAGCGCGCGGCGGATAATTCGATCGATCACGACGATCCGATCGAGGAAGTGTTCGAGGATCAACTGGCTTGCGCCGATCTGGTGGTGCTCTCGAAGAGCGATCTGGTCTCGGCCGACGCGTTGGCTGACATCGAGGATCGGCTCGCGGCGGTGTTGCGCCCGGGCGTGCGCATCGTGCGCTCGCATGGTGCGCTGTTGCCGGCGGTGCTGATCGGCCTCAATTCCGCAGCCGAAGACGACATGGCAGCGCGTGCCGGCCATCACGGCGAAGAGGAGGAGCACGACCATGATGATTTCGACAGCATCGTGGTGACGCCGTCGCCTGCCAACAGCGTCGACGCGATGCGTTTGCGCGTCAGCGACGCCCTGAACCTGAGCGGGGTGTTGCGCGTCAAGGGCCATGCCCGGATCAGCGACAGGGCGGCGCCGATCGTGGTGCAGGCTGTCGGCAGCCGGGTCGACCTGTCATTCGCCCGGCCCGACGTGAAGCAGGCCGAGCATCTGGTGGTGATCGGCCTCAAGGGATTTGACAGTGACGCGGTCCGCCGCGCGCTGGCGGGATAGGGCATGCATCTCAAGCTCGACGATAGCGGAAGTATTGACGACGGCGACGTCGCCCGCGATCTCGGGCAGGCGTCCGCCGACATTGTCGTGCTGTCGGCCGCCGACAGCGATCTTGCCGCCTTCGGCGCCGCGCATGCGGCGTTGCCGAAAGATTTTCCGAGCGTGCGGCTGACCAACCTGCTGGCGCTCGGCCATCCGGCCTCGGTCGATCTTTATGTCGAGCGCACGCTGCGCGATGCGAGGATTGTCGTGCTGCGCATGCTCGGGGGCGAAAGCTACTGGCCGCATGGCGTCGAGAGTTTGCGCAGCGATGCGTTGCGCCGTGGTGCGCTATTGGCCTGCATTCCCGGCGAATTGAGCTGGGATGCGCGGCTGGCCGCGCGCGGCACGTTGAACGCCAGCGATACCCATGCGTTCTGGCGCTACTGCACCGAAGGCGGCGTGGAAAACGCCGAACTGGCGCTGCGCTTTGCGGCCTATCTGATCGGCCGGGGGGATTTGCCGGCGCCGGCGCGGCCGATGCCGTCGGCCGGGTTCTGGCGCGGAGAGCCCGCGATCGAGTGACCGCCCGAACGCGGTCGTGATTTGCTACCGCGCTTTGGTCGCGGGTGGCGACACCGCGGCGATCGATGCGCTGCGCGCGGCATTGGACGCGCGCGGGCTCAATGCCGTTTGTCTCTATGTCACCAGTCTCAAGGACGAGCGCTCGGCGGCCTTCCTGCGCGCGGCGCTGGCGGCTTATCCGCCCGATATCATCGTCAATGCCACCGCCTTCGCTACCGCGACGGCCAATGACGATGCGGGGGTGCTGTCAGCATCGGGTTGTCCGGTGCTGCAGGTAGCGCAGGCCGGTATCACGCGAGCGAGTTGGGAAAGCTCGGCGCGCGGGCTGTTGCCGCGCGATCTCGCCATGCATGTCGTGCTGCCGGAGGTCGATGGGAGAATTTTCGCCCACGCCATCGCCTTCAAGGAGCGCGTCGAATCCGAGGCGGGCTTTGCGCCGACCGTCTTTCGTCCCGTCGAGGATCGCATCAGTGCGACCGCCGATCTGGCGCGGGCCTGGGTACGGTTGCGGCGCACGCCAAGCTCTCGGCGGCGTGTCGCGGTGATCCTGGCCAATTATCCGAGTCGCGATGGCCGCCTCGCCAACGGCGTAGGCCTCGATACCCCGCAGAGCCTAGTTGAAGTGCTCGGCGCAATGCGTGTCGCGGGCTACGGTATCGATCATGCGCCGGGCGATGCCGCTTCGATGATGCAGCTTTTGCAGGCGGGTCCGACCAACGCGCTTGAAGAGCGCAGCGCCCGTCTCGGCGGGATGTCATGGCGCTTGGCCGACTATGAAGCCGGCTTCGCGGAATTGCCCGAGAACGTACAACGCGCCGTCGAGGCGCGCTGGGGGAGGCCGTCGCAAGACCCTCATGTCGTGAGCGGCAGCTTTCGTCTCGGTCTGCATCGTTTCGGCAACGTGGTGGTCGGCGTGCAGCCGGCGCGGGGTTATCATATTGACCCCAAGAGCACCTATCACGATCCCGATCTGGTGCCGCCGCACCATTATCTGGCGTTCTATCTCTGGATCAGGCGCCATTTCGACGCCAACGCCGTGGTGCATCTCGGCAAGCACGGCAACCTCGAATGGCTGCCCGGCAAAAGCATCGGTCTGTCAGCGAATTGCTTGCCTGACGCGGTGCTGGGGCCGTTGCCGCATCTTTATCCCTTCATCGTCAACGACCCGGGCGAGGGCATTCAGGCCAAGCGCCGCTCGGCTGCCGTCATCATCGATCATCTGACGCCACCGCTGACCCGTGCCGAATTGCATGACGATCTGGCGCGGCTGGAAACGCTGGTCGACGAATATGCGCTCGCCGCCGACCTTGATCCCAAACGCGCCACCGCGATTGCCGAAGACATTTTATCACTCGCCCGCGCCCAGCGGCTCGATGCCGATGTCAACGTCACGCGCGATACGCCGACCAACGACGCGTTACGCGCGCTCGATGCGCATCTGTGCGATCTCAAGGAAATGCAGATCCGTGACGGCTTGCATGTTTTCGGGCGAACGCCGCAACAAGCGCAGCGCAACGATCTCATGGTTTCGATCTCCCGGCTGCCGCGTTCCGATATCAGGCCGCAGGACGCCTCGTTGCATCGTGCGCTGGCGCTCGATCTGGGCCTGGGCGATTTCGATCCGTTGACGCGCGACCTTGCCGATCACTTCGACGGGCCTCGTCCCGAAATTCTGTCCGATGTCAGCGAAGCCGCGTGGCGCACCGCGGGCGATACCGTGGAGCGGATCGAACTGCTCGCGCTTCGATTGGTGTCGGACGTTCAACCCTGCGATGCCGGCTGGGAGCGCACCAAGGCCGTGCTCGGCTGGATCGACGCCAAACTGCGCCCGGCCATTGACGCCTGTGGCGGCGCCGAAATGGCAGCCTTGCTGCAAGGGCTCGATGGCCGGTTTGTGCGGCCCGGCCCGTCCGGCGCGCCGACCCGTGGCCGGCCTGACGTCTTGCCGACCGGGCGCAATTTCTTCGCGATCGATGTTCGCGCCGTGCCGACGCCGTCGGCGTGGCGGATCGGAAGTCTGGCGGCCGAGCGCCTGGTCGAAAGCTATTGGCAGGAGGCTGGCGAATGGCCGCGTGCCATTGCGCTGTCGGCCTGGGGCACCGCCAACATGCGCACCGGCGGCGACGATGTCGCGCAGGCGCTGGCGCTGATCGGTGCGCGGCCGTTGTGGGAGGAAACCTCCGGCCGGGTAACAGGCTTCGCCATCACGCCGCTGTCCGAATTGAAGCGGCCGCGGATCGACGTCACATTCCGCGTCTCCGGATTGTTTCGCGACGCATTCCCGACCCAGATGGACATCATCGGCAGCGCGGTCCGCGCCATCGCCGAACTCGACGAACCCGACGACGCCAATCCGATTGCCGCCAATGTCCGGGCGAAGCGGCGCGCGCTCGAAGCCAATGGCGTGAGCTTCGAGGCGGCGCAGCGGCAGGCGACCCATCGCGTGTTCGGCTCGAAGCCGGGGGCTTATGGCGCCGGGCTCGGTGCCTTGATCGACGAAGGCGGCTGGCACGATCGCGGCGATCTCGCCGGCGTCTATCTTGACTGGGGCGGTTATGCCTATGGCGGCGGAGCCCAGGGGGAGGCCGCGCGGGATGACTTCGCCGAACGGCTCGCGACCATCGATCTCGTTGCGCAGAGCCAGGACAACCGCGAGCACGATGTTCTGGACTCGGACGATTATTATCAGTTCATGGGCGGCCTCGCGGCCACCGTGCAGAGCCTGCGCGGCAAAGCGCCGCGTATCACGCATGTCGATACATCGCGGCCGGAGGCGCCGCTGGCACGGCCGTTGTCGCACGAAATCTCCCGGGTGGTGCGCGGTCGCGCCGCCAATCCGAAATGGATCGCCGGCGTGATGCGCCACGGTTATAAGGGGGCGTTCGAGATCGCCGCCACGGTCGATTATCTGTTCGGGTTCGCCGCCAGCACCGAGGCGGTCTCGAACCATCATTTCGATCAGCTCTTCGCGGCCTATCTGGAAGACGAGCGGGTGCGGGATTTCATGGCAGCGGCCAATCCGGCGGCCTTGCGCGAAACCGCCGCGCGGTTTGCCGAAGCTATCCGGCGCGGGCTGTGGACGCCGCGCTCCAACCGGGCCGCCCATCTGATCGCCGAACTTTTGCCGGAAGCCCAGAGGGAAATCGCATGACGGGGTCTTCAACGGAGAATGACGACGCGGAAAATGCCCGCCACAAGGAAAAAGCGCGCAAGCACAAGGCCGCGCGCGACAAGATCATGGCCACCAAGACCGGCGAGAAGGGCCTGTTGATCGTCCACACCGGCACCGGCAAGGGCAAGACCTCCGCCGCGCTCGGCATGGTGTTCCGCCACATCGGCCATGGCTATCCCGTCGCCGTCGTGCAATTCACCAAGTCACCGGCGTGGGACACCGGCGAGGCGCGGGTGCTGGCGAAATTTCCGGAACTGGTGACGCTGCACATCATGGGGGAAGGCTTTACCTGGGAGACGCAGGATCGCGCCCGCGATATCGCCGCCGCCAGCGCGGGCTGGGCGCGTGCGAAGGAACTCATTCGCGACGATCGTCATCAAATGGTGCTGCTGGACGAGCTCAATATCGTGCTGCGCTACGAATATCTTCGAATCGAGGAGGTGGTGAATTTCCTGCGCGACGAGAAACCGGCCGACAAGCATGTCGTCATCACCGGTCGCAATGCGCATGCGTCGCTGATCGAGCTGGCCGACCTCGTCACCGAAATGACCCTGATAAAACATCCGTTCCGCCAGGGGGTGAAGGCCCAGAAAGGCGTCGAGTTCTGATGACCTCCGCGACGCCGGCACTGATGATCCAGGGTACCGGCTCCAATGCCGGCAAGTCGACGCTGGTCGCGGGGCTGGCGCGGGCACTGGTGCGGCGCGGAATGAAGGTGGCGCCGTTCAAGCCGCAGAACATGTCGAACAATGCGGCCGTGGCGGTGGAAGGCGGCGAGATCGGCCGCGCCCAGGCGGTGCAGGCGCGCGCGGCGAGAATGATTCCGAGCGTGCATATGAATCCGGTGCTGCTGAAGCCGGAGACCGACAGCGGTTCGCAGGTCATCGTGCAGGGCAAGCGCTGGGGTACGCTGCGAGCGAGGAATTATCTCGACAAGAAGGCGGCGTTACTGCCGGCGGTGCTGGACAGTTTTGCCCGGCTCGCGCGCGAGGCTGATATTGTTCTGGTCGAAGGCGCGGGTAGTCCGGCCGAGATCAATTTGCGCGCCGGCGACATCGCCAATATGGGATTTGCTGATGCGGCCGATGTGCCGGTGGTGCTGGCCGGCGACATCGATCGTGGCGGCGTGATCGCCAGTCTTGCCGGTACGCATCTGGTGCTGGAGCCGGAGGAGCGCGCACGCATCCGCGGTTTTGTCATCAACAAGTTTCGCGGTGATGTCAGATTGTTCGATTCCGGGCTTGCCGCGGTGACACGATTGACGGGCTGGCCGTCGCTCGGTGTGGTGCCGTGGCTGCCGCGGGCGGCGTGGCTCCCGGCGGAGGATGCCGTCGATCTCGGCCGGGTCCATCGGTCGGTTTCGTCGCGCGTGATCGCGGTGCCAATGTTGGCCCGTATTGCCAATTTCGACGACCTCGATCCCTTGGCGCTGGAGCCCGGTGTCAAACTTTTGTTCGTTCGGCCGGGCGAGCCAATTCCAGGGAATGTCGACGTGGTGATCCTGCCGGGCAGCAAATCCACTATCGGCGATCTCGCCTTTCTGCGGGCGCAAGGCTGGGACATCGACATCAAGGCCCATGTCCGCCGCGGCGGTCACGTGCTGGGCGTTTGCGGTGGCTATCAGATGCTGGGACAGACCATCGCCGATCCGGAGGGTATCGAGGGACCAGCCGCGACGGTTGAAGGCCTCGGCTTGCTGGATATCTCCACGGTCATGAGCGCGGATAAATCGACCAGGCTGGTCAAAGGCACGCATTGCGCAACGGGGACCGCCATCGAGGGATACGAAATCCATCTCGGCCACAGCGAAGGCCCCGATCGCGCAAGGCCGGTGGTGACGATCGATGGACGCTCGGACGGCGCGAGCACGGCCGACGGACGCGTGCAGGGCACTTATGTCCACGGGTTATTCACCGGCGACGCCTTTCGAAAAGCGTGGCTCGCCAATCTCGGGATTATCTCTTCGCTCGCCTACTCCATCGAAATCGAATCCGCGCTCGATGCGCTGGCGGATCATCTGGAAGCGCATCTGGATATCGAGGCCATTCTGACCATTGCCCGCAGCCGTCAGACCACCAATGCCAGTGCGGCGTAGCCGGCCGCTTCGATGACGCACGCCGCGGCGTAAAGATCGAGCGCGCGCCCGATATCGTCGGGCACGGCCGGGCGGGTCGCTTCGGCGTTCAAAAAGGGATCTTCGACCATATGTGTGGCGTAGCGGCGCGGTCCGGCCAGCGCCACGCCGAGCGCGCCGGCCATCGCACTTTCCGGCCAGCCGGCATTCGGCGAACGATGCTTCGAGGCATCGCGCTTTACCACCTTCAACGAGTTGCTGATCGTCCCCCCGGCGATCGGCGCCGCGCTCGCCAGCAACAAGGCCGACAATCGCGCTGGAACCAGATTGACGAGATCGTCAAGCCGCGCCGCGGCCCAGCCATACGATTTGTACCGCTCGGTACGATGCCCGATCATGGAGTCGGCGGTGTTGATGGTTTTGTAGGCGATCAATCCAGGCAGCCCCAACAGCGCCAGCCAGAACACCGGTGCCACCACCCCATCGGAGAAATTCTCGGCGCAGGATTCGATTGCCGCCCGACATACGCCGGCTTCATCCAGTTGTTCGGGATCGCGCCCGACGATCCTGGCCACGGCTTTGCGGGCGCCGGCGAGGCCACCCTCGGCGAAAGCCGAACGCACCCCGGCGACATGCTGATAGAGGCTTCGCTGGGCGATGAAAATCGAGGCGATCACCGCGAGCATTATATTCCCCATCGGAAGCCGCTGCACGGTGGTTTGAACCAGGACGCCCACGGCTACCGATACGGCGACCATGGCGGCCGTGCTGGCGATGCCCGCCAATTTGCGCTGCTGTTGCGACCGGTCTTCGCGATTGAGCCCGCTGTCGAGAACTCCGATCAAGGCTCCGATCAGGGCCACCGGATGTCCCAGTCGCCGCCAGAGCCAGTCGGGGTCGCCGATCAGCGCGTCGAACCCCAGCGCTGCGACAACGATGAAAAGGCCGCTACCCGAGATCAGCACCCTAGCGGTCCACGCGCTCAAGCTCGGAAGCCAGGCGATCCATGGCCTCCGACAGCATCGGTCCGCCGCAGACGGTCAGTCGTTCCGGAATCACGATCCGTTTTGTGGCCGGATAAAACCTCTCGAGGGCCGGATGCAGCAGGAATGCGCTCCCTTCATCTTCGGCAAAACCACTGTCATCGGAGACCAGGATGAAATCCGGCTTGAGATCTACAATAGTTTCAAGGGTTGCAAACCGGCCGGATTTGATCCCGAGATCCTTGGCGGCGTTGGACAGGCCGGCATTGGCCAGCAAAGAACTGGTCAGACTGTCGCCGCCGGTAACCCAGCCGCGTCGGGATATCGCGAGCACGCGATGAGGCTTGCGCGCCGCAAGCTGGCGCACATGCGCAATCGCGGCGTCAAGCCGGTCGATTTCCGCTGAAGCGCGATCTGGATGCCGTGTGACGTCACCCATCAGCCGGATTTGCTTCTTGACGTCGTCCAGCGACCGTGCGGCATCGAATTCAACGACGCGCAGGCCCTTTTCTTTCAGCAGTTCCCGGGTCGCGAGCTTGGTAAAACGGCCCGCGACAACGACGTCGGGCTGCAGCATCAGAACATCCTCTGCCGTTCCAGAGAGCCGCAGGAACGAGTCTGCCTGGGCGGCAGCCCATGAGCGGGTCGGATCTCGCGAATAGGGGCTCAATCCCAAAATCTGCACCGGGTCCGCAAGCACTATCAGAAGCTGGTCGGTACACAGATTGATCGACGCGATACGCGGCAAATTCGCAGGTAGAGCTGCTTGCAGATCAAGGCAGCCGAAGATGATCAATGCCGCGCCGAGCGCCCATCGTAAACGCCTGCGCTTTGGTGCGGCTGTCGCGCTAACTTCTCGCCTCACGGATGTCGATGCCCGGCTTTCTTGTGAGCAACGGCTTTTTTCTTGCCGGCCTCGGTGGGGATCATGACGAGGCGGCCGTAGCGCACGCCGCGCTCGGCAATGACGTGGTCGGCGAAATGCTGCACCTCGGCTCCGGTGCCTCTCAACGCTGTCACTTCCATGCAGTTGTCGTCGTCGAGATGGACATGAAGCGTCGCCATCGAGAGATCGTGATGGCCGTGATAGTTCTCCACCAGGCGTCGCGACAGATCGCGCGCGGCATGGTCGTAGACATAGACCAGCGCGGCCACGCAACTCCCCGACTTCCCCATTTTCTGCGCAGCCTGCTGCATGCCCGCACGGGTGAAGTCCCGGATCGCCTCTGACCGGTTCTGGTAACCGTGCTCGACGATCATCTGGTCGAGTTCGTGCATCAGGTCATCGTCGAGGGTGATTGTGATGCGCTGCATTTTGCTGCCTTTCGTCATACCCCGGTATGATGAATATGGATTGACATCATACTAAGCGGGCAATACTTTTTTACCACTTGATAAGAGCACGATGCGCGTAATGCTGAAACTGCGATTGTGGGCCTGACGACGACCAATCGCGGATCACAAGCCCGGCGTTTCGCCTCTGTCGGTGCGGGCGGGGGCTACGCGTGCCAAATGAGTTGCGTCAACTGGCTTTGACGGCGGTGCTGATGCCGGGGCTGCTGTATACGGCCTCGGCCCGGGCGCAATCCGCGCCGGAAGCCGTCAGTCAGCCCGCCGTCGAACCCGGGAACTCCTCGGAAAGTACCTCCCCGGCAGGTACCTCCCCGGCAAGTCCTGCGACGTTACCGGCCATCACGGTGCAGGCGCCGCATCGGTCGGCGAAGCTGCGCCAGGCGGTCAACCGCGGTGCACACAGCCGGCGTTCTTCGAAGCCTGTGGTGGCTTCAAATGGTCCGGCCCAGCCTGCGGTAATTCCGTCGGGTGCTCCGAATGTCGCCTCCGGGCCATCAGGTCCGCCGAGCATGGCGAGCCAAATGACGATAACTGGCGAGGAAATCAACGCGCGTCCGGTCGCGCGCCCCGGCGAAATCCTGGAGGCGGTCCCGGGCCTGATCGTGACGCAGCACAGCGGGGAGGGCAAAGCCAACCAGTATTTTCTGCGTGGCTATAATCTTGATCACGGCACCGACATGGCGATCTGGGTCGACGACGTGCCGGCCAATATGCGCACCCATGCTCATGGCCAGGGCTATGCGGATTTGAACTGGCTGATGCCGGAAACCATCAATTCGGTCGAGGTTCGCAAGGGACCTTATTTCGCTGACGAGGGCGACTTCAGCTCGGCCGGCAACCTGCACATTGGCCTGATCGACAGCGTCAACAAGAGCATTGCGGAAATGACCGTCGGCAGCTTCGGCTACCGGCGAATTTTCGGCATGGGTTCGACCAAAATGGGCGAGGGGACGCTGCTGTTTGCGGGCGAGGCCGGCGCGTATAACGGACCGTGGGTCAATCCCGACGACATGCGCAAGATCAATAGTCTGCTGCGCTACAGCCAGGGGACGGCGCAGGACGGGCTTTCCATCACCGGCATGGCGTATTCAAACAAGTGGAATTCAACCGACCAGGTGCCGCAACGCGCGATCACATCGGGGCAGATCGGACTTTACGGCGAGGAAGACCCGACCGACGGCGGCAACACCGACCGGTTTGCGCTGTCGGCGCGAATGTCCGGCACCGACGATGCCGGGTCGTGGAAAGCCAACGCCTACATCGTCAAGAGCGACCTCGATCTGTTCAACAATTTCACTTATTTTCTGACCAATCCGGTACAGGGCGATCAGTTTCATCAACACGACAGTCGGGTGATGTCGGGTGGCGCAGCGTCGAGGACCCTCAATGGCACCTTCGCCGGCCGATTGATGGAAACCACGTTCGGGGTCCAGACCCGAAATGACAGCATCGACCTCGGCCTGACCGACACCTATCAACGCTCCTTCCTGTCAAATGTCCGCAGCGACAAGGTGCAGGAAGCAAGCGTCGGAGTTTATGTCCAGAACACGGTGCACTGGACCGACTGGCTCAGGACCATCGTGGGATGGCGCGGCGACTATTATTGGGCCAATGTCGATTCCCTGTTCGATGCCGCCAACTCCGGCAAGGTCAGTTCCGGGATCGGCAGCCCCAAATTCAGGATGGTGCTAGGTCCGTTCAACAAGACCGAATTTTTCTTCGGAGCCGGCTACGGCATGCACAGCAACGATGCGCGCGGCGCCACGATCACCGAAGAGCCGGTCGACCGGGTTGCAAATCCGACCGCGGCTTCCGTGCCCGTTGGCGCTTCGCCGCTCTTGGTCCGGACCAAGGGCGCGGAAGTCGGCACACGGACCAAGATTATTCCGGGACTTGATTCATCGGTCAGTGTGTTCGTCCTCGACCAGGCCTCCGAGATCGTGTTCCAGGGCGATGCGGGCGATACCTCGGCGAGCCGGCCCAGCCAGCGTTACGGAGTTGAGTGGACCAACAAGTATCAGCCCTATTCCTGGCTGACGTTCGACGGCGATGTGGCGTGGTCACATGCCCGGTTTGTCGGCTACGACACCGAGCAGGCCGACCTTTATGCATCGCTTGCCGGATTTCCGCAGGCCCAGATCGGTAACGCGCCCGGCAACTACATCCCCAATGCACCGGCGATGGTGGCCTCCGCCGGGATCACCATCGGCCAGAAGACCGGCTGGTTCGAAACCTTGCGCTGGCGTTACCTTGGTGCGAGCCCTCTCACCGAAGACAACGCCTTCCGTTCACCGCCCACCAGCATATTCAATGGCCGCATAGGCTATCGGTTTGAAAACGGATGGCGGATCCAGCTCGACGTGCTCAATCTGCTGAACACCAAGACCAACCAGATAACCTATGCCTATGGATCGCTGATCAAGACCGACAGCCTTTACAATCTTTGTTATCCGGTTCAAACGGCGCCTTCGGCCGTGTGCCAGAACGGCGTCATGGATTATGTTCTGCATCCGGTTGAGCCTTTGGCGATCAGGCTTACGCTTGCAGGGGCGTTTTAGTGCTGACGGATCGTGGCGGCGCCCGACGAAGCAATTGATCTGCAGGCTTGCCAGCATGATTGAAACGCGCCCCGCGACGATCGAAGATGCCGAACCCATTTCGGCGCTGCTGATGGCGAATTCGCCCGACCGGGGCGGCGCTCTCCTTGGCGACTGGCCGATCGGCGTGGTGACGGAGTGGATAGAAGGCGGGGCATTCATCGTCGTGGCGATGAACGGTCCGAAACTCGTCGGCGTACTATTGACGTCTGAGAGAGCGCAGGCATCGGCCCCGCCGGTAGTCGCGATGTTGAAGGCGTGGCCCGGCAGCGCCGACGCTTATGTCTATGGTCCTGTCTGCGTCGATCAGGCCGCGCGCGGGCTGGGCGTGCTCGAGGCGATGTATGCACACGTCGTCGCTTTGCTGCCGGGCCGGGAAGCGGTGCTGTTCATCAACGCCGGCAATATCCGCTCGCTGAAGGCCCACGCCAGGCTGGGGATGGTGCAGGTCGCGCACTTCACGCTTGGCGAACAGGCGTTCGTCGTCCTCAGCAGCGGAAACGAAGATTCCGTTCGCTAGTAAGCTCCTTGCTCCTGGCGGCATCTCCCGGCCAAGAGCGGGGAGCGGAACAGCGCCTCAGGATGGTGATTTGAGTTTCCTGCAATCTGACGTAAGGTCACTTCCATCTTGCGATGAAATGGTCCATGTCAGAGTTATGAGTTTCAGCGAAAACACCGATGCTCCGTGGCGCGTAGGAGTGCTGTTCTCCCAGACGGGAGTTACTTCCGCCGTCGAACAATCCCAGTTGAACGCGACATTGCTCGCAATCGACGAGATTAATGCCGGCGGAGGCGTGCTCGATCGCATGGTGCAGCCCGTCATTTACGACCCGGCGTCCGATCCAAAGCAGTTTCGCAGCCTTGCCGAGCGTCTGTTTCAGACGGACCGCATCCGGCTCTTGTTCGGATGCTATATGTCGAGCACGCGCAAGGCGGTTCTGCCGGTTGTCGAAAGCCATCGCGGCTTGCTTTTTTATCCGACGCTCTATGAGGGTTTTGAATATTCGCGACACTGTATCTACACCGGCGCTGCACCCAATCAGAATTCCCTGCAACTGGCGAGATTCCTGCTGTCGACTTACGGCAACCGCTTTTTGCTGGTGGGGTCCAACTACATCTATCCGTATGAGTCCAATCGGCTGATGGCCGATTTCGTCGTGCAGGGCCGCGGCGAGGTGCTGGACGAAATATATGTCCCGCTTGAACCTCGTCCGCGGGATTTCGAGAAGGTGATCGCGAAGATAAAGAAGACCTCCCCGGATGTCATCTTCTCGACCGTGGTGGGGCGGGGCACGTCAACTTTCTACGAGGCTTATCGCAGCGCCGGCTTTGATCCGGCCAAGATGCCGATCGCCAGCTTGACGACCAGCGAAGCCGAAGTCGCGGAAATGCATCGCGAAGCCGCCGAGGGACACATTACGGCAGCACCCTTCTTTGAAACCTCGTCGTCAGCCTCCGCCCGTCGTTTCGTGGAAAACTTCAAGCGCAAATATGGTGCGGACGCTCCCGTACCGGCAGCCGCAGAAGCAGCCTATTTTCAGGTTCATCTGGCGATGCGCGCGCTCGCGCGCTGCGGGTCGGATGATCCGGAAAGAGTGCTGAAGGAGTTGCGCGACTCTGAATTTGACGCGCCACAGGGACGGGTCCGGATCGATCCGGAAAACAATCATACTTACCTCTGGCCGCGGATAGCCCGGCTGGACAAATTTGGCCGATTCCAGACGGTCTGGAATCCCGGTGTTCGGATCAAGCCGGACCCCTATTGCGTTGTACAGAGTCTTGACGATTGGTCGGCCGACGATCTTCAAACAATCAGCCACTGAGGTTCTGAGCCGGGGAGCAGGTGGTGGCGATCCAAATCCTTCGCGATCTTCGCGGCCTCCGCGTTCAGGTGGTGCATCCGCCGGACAGCGAGCGTGTCCGGCTGGTTGAGCATCTGCGGCGTATTGGCTGCATGGTCGAGACGCAATGGCCGGTCCCCGAATGCTGGACTGATAGCTGCGACGTGATGCTGCTTGCCGTTGAGCACGATGTCCGGGGCGATATTCAGCGGCTGCTGAAGTCCAGTGACGGATCGCGGCCCACGATCATCGCCGTCGTGGGCTATGAAGATCCATCCACACTTCAATTGGTACTGGAGGCCGGGGCGGTCGCCGTCATCGAACGACCGATCCGTCCCTTTGGTCTGCTCACCAATCTGACGATCGCTCGCAGCATCTGGCTGGAGAAGCGTGAAACCGAAAAGCGAATCCGCAAACTGGAACGCAAACTTTCCGGCATTCAGCGAATCCAGAAAGCCAAGGCGATCTTGATGGATGGCCAGGGATTGAACGAGGCCGAAGCTTACGAAAGCATTCGCCGTCAAGCGATGGCGAAACGGATGTCGATGGATGACATGGCCGCTGCAATTATTCATGCAAATGAACTCTTGCAGTACCGGCCAAAAGATGTTTAGTTTTGCGCCCATCTGCGATGGGATGACGAGCCCGGTAGCAGTTTTTGCCTGACCACCGATGCTGTTGGTCCGGCCCGGCTAGGTAGCCCGAAAGATCCGCGAGGATCTGTCGGGCTTTTTTTGTTTTGACGGCCGAGAATGGGCACGGAT
Organism: uncultured Pseudomonadota bacterium; assembly: GCA_963727225.1. Lineage (GTDB taxonomy): Bacteria > Pseudomonadota > Alphaproteobacteria > Rhizobiales > Xanthobacteraceae > Bradyrhizobium. Next base: position 166,174 of record CAVSFN010000023.1, read on the forward strand.
CCAATCTGGTCCGCCGGCCTCGGGCGACTCTGGAAATTTTCAGTTCGAACCAACGCACCTGAGTGCGAAAGTAACAGGCATGCCTCAACCTGCGGGCAGCCAAAAGGGGGAGTATTATGAAAACCACGCGACGGACGTTGTTGAAAAATGCTGCGGCACTTGGTGCATTTGCTGGCGCGGGCTTTCCGCATATCTGGATCAAGAACGCCGATCTCGCTTCCGCGGCGAGTGGAGAAATCAAGGTCGGCGTGCTGTTTTCGCTGACAGGCACCACCGCGATCATCGAGGAATCGCTGAACAAGGCGACCATCCTGGCGATCGAGGAAATCAATGGAGCGGGCGGCATCAATGGCATGAAGATAGTGCCGGTGATCGAAGATCCGGCTTCCGATCCGGCCACCTTCGCCGAAAAGGCGCGCAAGTTGGTTGCCGGCGACAAATGCGTCAGCGTGTTCGGTTCCTACACCTCCGCAAGCCGCAAGGCCGTGCTGCCTGTCGTGGAGAAGCAGAACAATCTCTACTGGTACCCAACCTTGTATGAAGGCCGCGAATGCTCGAAGAATGTTATCTATACCGGCGCCGTTCCGAACCAGCAGCAGGATGAATTCATTCCGTGGCTGATCAAGAACTTCGGCAAGAAGTTCTCGATGATCGGGTCGAATTACATCTACCCGAAGGAAGAGAACAACTACTGCCGCAAGTTGCTTGAGAAATACGGTGCCGAGGTGGTCAACGAGGAATACGTGCCGCTCGGCCATTCCGAGTTCTCCTCGGTTATCAACAAGTTCCGTCAGCAGCAGCCGAACGTCATCTTCTCGACGGTGGTTGGCGATTCCGTTGTGGCGCTGCATCGACAGTACAAGGCTGCCGGCCTCGACCCTGCCAAGATGCCGATGGCCAGCCTGACCACATCGGAAAACGAGATCGCCGCCATGGGTGGCGAAGCCGCCGCCGGCCACTTCACCTCCGCGCCGTATTTCGAAGTTTACAAGTCGCCAGAGAACGAGAAATTCGTCGCTGCCTACAAAAAGCGTTGGGGTGCCGACAAGGTCACGCACTTCGTGTCCGAGGCCTGTTACTTCCAGACCTACATGTTCAAGCAGGCGGTGGAAAAGCTCGGTAAGGGCGACATTACGCCGAACACCATCCGCGAAGCCGTCAAGGGTGTCGAGTTGATCGCCCCGCAGGGCAAGGTCCGCCTTGAACCGGAAAATCTGCACACCTGGCTTTGGCCGAAGATCGCTCAGGCCAAGTCCAATGGCCAGTTCGAAATCATCGTCCAGGCCAAGGAATGGCTGAAGCCAGATCCATACGCGGCCTATCCGAACCAGGTCTGCACGGAAAAGGGCTTGGTCGAAAAGAAGTCCTGATCAGCCCTTGCGCGTCCGGGCGGCCGGTCGGCCGCTCGGCGTCCTGTGCCATCGCGGGAAATTGGAATGCAAATCGTTTTCGAACAGGTCCTGACCGGGCTCAGCATTGGATCGATCCTGCTGCTCGCGGCGCTGGGCCTCTCGATCATCTACGGCACGATCGGGGTGATCAACCTTGCCCATGGCGAGTTCATCATGCTCGGCGCCTACGCTGCCTGGGCGCTGAAGACTTATGCCGGGATATCCTTGTTGCCGGGCCTGGTGCTGATTTTTCTCGGCCTCGGACTGTTCGGCTGGCTGGTTGAGCGCTTCCTGCTGCGCCGTCTGTATCAGCAACCGCTCGATACCATCCTGGCGACCTGGGGTATTGGTGTCGTGCTGCAGCAGGTCATTCGGCTCACCGCCGGTGGCGATCTGCGCTACGTCGAGCTACCGCCATCGATGGCCGGTAGCGTGTCGATTCTTGGGGTTGAGATTTCCGCCTACCGCATCTTTATTTTTGTGGTCGCCGCGCTGTTGTTCCTGGTCAGCTGGTTCATCATCAACCGCACAACCTTCGGCTTGAAGCTGCGCGCGGTCGTACAGGACCGTGGCGTGGCGTCCTCCTTCGGCATCAACGCCGACTGGGTCTATTCGGCGACCTTCGCCTATGGCACCGGGCTGGCCGGCCTTGCCGGCGCGATCATCTCGCCGCTGAAAAGCGTTTCACCCGAAATGGGCACCGGCTACGTCGTCGATGCGTTCATGGTCGTCGTGCTCGGCGGCGTGCAGAGCCTGTTCGGGACGGTGATCAGCGCCTTCGCCCTCGGCGAGGTCACAGGCGTGATCGCATTCCTTCAAAATGATACCATCGCCAAGGCGATTGTGCTGATCCTGATCATCAGCGTCATTCGCTTCCGGCCCCAAGGTCTGCTCGTCGCCAAGGTGCGCGCATGAGCAAGCCTGGCCAGTCTGCTTTGCGGCAACGCGCAACCGGTTTCTGGCAACCGGAACTGATCGGCATCCTCGTCCTAATCGCCGTCATGTATCTAATGCCTTATGTGCTGGTCGACGACTACCTGATCAGTAAATACAGCCGCTATCTCGTGTTCGGTTTGCTGGCGATGGCGCTTTCCTTGTCCTGGGGCTATGGCGGCATCCTGAACCTCGGCCAGGCACTCCCGTTCGGTCTCGGTTCCTACTGCATGGCCATGGCGCTCAAGCTCCGAACCATTCCGGTTCAGACTGGCGCCGGAGGCTTGCCGGACTTCATGGTCTGGAACAATGTCCAGCAGCTGCCCTGGTTCTGGACGCCATTCTATTCGATGACCTTCGCAATCATCGCCGGCATCGTCGTGCCGGCCGCGCTGATGGCCGCGCTCGGCTGGTTCATGTTTCGCGGGCGCATTACTGGCGTATTCGTGGCGATCACGACGCTGGCCATGCTGGTCGTCGTCAACCTACTGATCATCGACCAGCAGCAATATACCGGCGGCTTCAATGGCATCACCGATCTGGCGCAATTGACCATCGGCGGCATCGTGTTCGACGCGTACAACCGCACCACATTCTATCTGATTGCCACCGTCTGCAGTGTCGCCCTCTTGTTCGGCTACGTGCTTTCGCGCACCAAGTTCGGCCTTATCCTGCAGGCCATTCGCGACCAGGAAGGCCGCGTGCAGTATTTCGGCTATGACGTCGCCAGCTACAAGATCACCGTGATGGCGATCTCGGCGGCGATCGCGGGCCTGGCCGGCATGCTCTATACGATCGTGATGGAGTTCGCGTCGCCGACATTCCTCAACGTGCCTCTCAGCCTGTCGGTGGTGATCTGGTGTGCCGTCGGCGGCCGCGGCAGCCTGCCGGGAGCCTTCTTCGGCGCGGTGCTGGTCACCGGTGTGCAGGGTGCTTTGTCGGAATCGAAAACCTTTCTCGACACATGGACCCTGGTGATGGGTGTCCTGTTCGTGCTGGTCGTTCTCTTCCTGCCGTCCGGCCTCGCCGGCCTGATCAGCCAGTTGCTGGGCAAAGTCTGGCCCGCTGGCGGGCATCCCCGGAACGAAACCATCGATGTGAAATCCGACCGTCCGGAGGAGATCGCATGAGCACCCATCTAGTCGTGCGCGATCTCGCCGTCAGCTTCAACGGCTTCATGGCCGTCAGCGGGCTCGACCTGACCGTTAGCAAGGGTGAACTACGCTGCCTCATCGGCCCGAACGGCGCCGGCAAGACCACCTGTCTCGATCTGATCTGCGGCAAGGTCAAGCCGACCGCCGGCTCGATCCTGTTCAACGGCAAACATCTTGAGACGCTTGAGGAATACACGATTGCACGCTTCGGCGTCGGCCGTAAGTTTCAGGTGCCGAGCGTGTTCCGGGAACTGACCGTGCGCCAGAATCTGGAAGTCGCTTACTGCAAGAGCCCGGGCGTATGGGCGAATCTCTTGCGTGCGCCCCAGAACGACGACACTGCCGGGCTGGAAGACCTTTGCGCTTTCGTCGGTCTCATCGACCGAATGGAGGCGCCCGCCGCGCATCTATCCCATGGCCAGACCCAGTGGCTGGAGATCGCGCTGTTGATGGCGCAGAACGCCGAACTGATCCTGATGGACGAGCCGACGGCCGGCATGACCGTCCAGGAAACCCGCAAGACCGCGGAAATTTTCAACCGGCTGAAGGGTCGGCACACGTTGATCGTGGTTGAGCACGACATGGGCTTCGTAAAGGAAATCGGCGATTCGATTTCGGTCATGCATCAAGGCAAGTTGCTCGCGGAAGGCAGCGTCAGCGACATAGAGACCAACCCCCTCGTGCGCGAAGCCTATCTTGGTTCGGGGGGCTTCGATCATGCTTGAGATCAACAATCTCAGCGCGTACTATGGTCAAAGCCGCGCCTTGCAGAATGTCACACTGGAGGTCGGCGATGCCGGCTTCCTCAGCGTGCTCGGTCGCAACGGTGTCGGCAAGACCGCGCTGCTGCGGGCGATCGTCGGGCTGATGGACAAAACCGAAGGCAGCATCCGGCTCGATGGTGAGGAAATTGCCTCGACCCCGACCCACGATCGGGTCAGGCACGGGATTGGCTATGTTCCGCAGGGCAGGGGCATTCTGCCGCAATTCACCGTGCGCGAGAATCTGAAACTTGGCACCTTTGCCCGTCGCGACCCCGGTCACGCCGGTGTGCTTGAGGACAAGGTGTTCGAGCTGTTCCCGGTGCTGAAAGAACTGCTCAATCGCCGCGGCGGCAATCTGTCAGGTGGCCAGCAGCAGCAGCTCGCTATCGCTCGCGCGATGCTGACCGATCCTAAAATTGTACTGCTTGATGAACCCACCGAGGGAATCCAGCCCAACATCGTCGAGCAGATCGAGGACGTGATCATGCGCCTGAACAGCGAGCACGGCATCATGGTGATTCTCGTCGAACAGGATGTGAACTTCGCCCGGCGTGCCTCGCGATCCTTCGTGATCATCGAAAAAGGCCACGTCGCGGCGTCCGGACCGATCGATACGCTAACCGACGATCTTGTCCATCGTCACATGGCCGTTTGATCGGCAAAATACCTAAACCAACCACAACAGGAGGCCACTTCCATGCTCCACGGTGACATTTCCAGCAGCAACGACACGGTCGGCGTCGCCGTCGTGAATTACAAAATGCCTCGTCTTCATACCAAGGCCGAGGTGCTGGCAAACGCCAGAAAGATCGCCGACATGCTCGTCGGCATGAAGACCGGTCTGCCGGGAATGGATCTCGTTATCTTCCCGGAATATTCGACCCACGGGATCATGTATGATTCCAAGGAAATGTATGAGACGGCTTCTGTCGTGCCCGGTGAGGAAACCGAGATCTTCGCGGAAGCCTGCCGCAAGGCGAAGGTCTGGGGCGTCTTTTCGCTGACCGGCGAACGGCACGAGGAGCATCCGAAGAAGGCGCCTTACAACACCCTCATCCTGATGAACGACAAGGGCGAGGTGGTGCAGAAATATCGCAAGATCATGCCGTGGGTGCCGATCGAGGGCTGGTATCCCGGCAATTGCACCTACGTTTCCGATGGACCCAAGGGTCTCAAGGTATCGCTGATCATCTGCGACGACGGCAATTATCCCGAGATCTGGCGCGACTGCGCGATGAAGGGGGCCGAGCTGATCGTCCGCTGCCAGGGCTACATGTATCCGGCCAAGGATCAGCAAGTGGTGATGGCGAAAGCGATGGCATGGGCCAACAACGTCTATGTGGCCGTTGCCAACGCCGCCGGCTTTGACGGCGTTTACTCCTATTTCGGTCATTCGGCGATCATCGGTTTCGACGGCCGCACGCTCGGCGAGACCGGCGAGGAAGAATACGGCATCCAGTACGCCCAACTCTCCAAGATGCTGATCCGCGACGCACGCAAGAATGGCCAGTCCGAAAACCATCTCTTCAAGCTGGTGCATCGCGGCTACACCGGGATGATCAATTCCGGTGAGGGTGACCGCGGCGTCGCGGCATGTCCCTATGAGTTCTACAACAAATGGATCGCCGATCCCGAAGGCACCCGCGAGATGGTGGAATCCTTTACCCGGACCACCGTGGGAACCGAAGAGGCGCCGATCGAGGGAATTCCCAACAAGGTGTCGGCTCATCGCTAGCTCGAGACCTGAGATTTTCGCGTCGGCGTTCTTGCGCCGGCGCGCAAGGGAGGGGGAGAATTCGCAAATCCGGATCGGCGTCCTGACTTTCGGTCACGATCTAAATGAAGCGACGGATAATTCATAACAACAATGACCCCGGCTGCTTCGCTGTCGCGGTTGCGACAGCGAACGAAATATCGACGTGACCGCAACCCAACTCATTGAAGGATTTGTATCATTATGGACAGCTCCGTGACTAAACAAGGCTCCGTGGTGGACACCCTCCACGTGACCGAAGATCAGGTCGACCATCTTCTGGGAGACGAGTACGAGCATGAACCCGTGCCAATGAACGCGCGCCGCAGCGCGTTCTCCGTCACGATGGTCTGGATCGGCTTTCCCATGATCATCACTGGCGCCATGACCGGCTCGATTCTCGTGCTTGGCATGGGTTTTTCAAGGGCCCTCACGGCGATGGTCCTCGGCAATATCATCATGTTCGGCTATGTCGGGCTGCTCGGCCTCATCGGTACGAAACGCGGCATGAACTTTGCGCTGATTGCCAGCATCGTGTTCGGCAAGAAGGGCTACGTCTTCGCATCCGGCCTGCTATCGACCCTGCTGCTCGGCTGGTATGCGGTGCAGACCGGAATCACCGGCGCTCTCGTCAGTTCGACTTATGGATTGAACTACGTGGCCATGACGGTGATCGCCGGGCTTCTGTATATCTGCATCACCTTCGTGGGCGTGAAGGGGCTGCACTATATCGGGCTGGTGTCGGTACCGTTATTCGTAATACTCGGCTTGTATGTTGCGTTCGACGCCGCGTCCACCAGCACAGCGTCGGCGATCTTCAATTACGCTGGCAACAACGGCGTCGCCACCATGTCCATGGGTGTCGGTCTAACGGTGGTGCTTGCGCTGTTTATCGATGCAGGCACGGTGACGGCGGATTTCAATCGATGGGCGAAGACGCCGACCGCTTCGCTGGTGTCGACCTTCAGCGCGTTTCCGTTCGCCAACCTGATCGCGATGCTGGTTGGTGGCGTCATGACGGCGGCACTCGCGGTACCGAATGCAAACCCGTTCGGCGCCGACAATATGTTCGGTTACATGAACGGCAAGCAAATGACATGGTTGAGCGGGCTGGCGTTCCTGTTCCTCTACGTCAACCTTGGATCGGTCTGCTCGCACTGCCTCTATAATGCGGCAACCGGCTGGTCGCGCATCCTCGGCAACCACATGCGCGTCATGGCAATAATCCTCGGCGCCATCGGTATTGTCGTCGCGGCTGGAAATGTGTGGGCGTTCTTCATCCAGTGGCTGTCGTTGCTTGGCATCCTCGTGCCCCCGATCGGCGCGGTCATCCTTGTGGACCAGTATCTGATCCGGCCGAATGCGAAAATCGAGGCTGACTGGCGGCCTGACGCGTTTATTGCCTGGGCGGCGGGTTCGGTCTGCGCCTTCATTGTCGAGGAGCGGATGCCATTTCTCTCGACCGCGATCTCCGCGGCCCTGGTTGCCAGCATCGTATACTACGCCATCGCCAAATCGCGCAGCGCGAGCGTGGCGGTGGTGAAGCCGTGATGATCGTTGGGGTCGGCCTTCACAAGGCCGACCCGCTTTTCCGGCATGAATGTGGAATGCATCGATGCGAATCTGAAGGAGCTTCTTGCGTCGTAAACGACAGCGCTAAAGCAATGTTCCGGGCCTGCATTATCCCGGGAAGGATATCTGAGCATGCTCGGCATTAGTTACGTTCTCGGAAGCTATCTTGAACCGCTGAGTCAAAACCAGAGGCGTCGCGCCGGCGTAATGCCGCCGGTGCGGAGCTTTCCTGGCTTCTATCGTAAGCCTAACGCTGAAAGGATCTGGCGCGATGCTGCGCATTGATCATGTCCTGGGTAGCCGCCTCGAACCCGCCTTCTCGGAGGAAATTCATCGCCTCGAGCATCACGGTGCGGTCGACGTGGTCAATATACCGGCGGCTGATCTGGCGCGGCGCCGGCTGCTGGCGACGACGCGCGGTGGCGAGGAACTTGCGATCGCCTTGCCGCGTGACCAGAAGCTGTTCGACGGGGCGGTGCTGTTGATCGACGGCAAACGCGCGATCGTCGTGCGCGCCGCGACCGAGCGATGGATGCGCCTCGAGCCGCGCTCGATCAGCGACGCAATCGAATTGGGTTATCATGCCGGAAATCTGCATTGGCGTGTCCGCTTCCAGGGCGAGGTTCTGTTTGTCGCGCTGGAGGGCCGGCCCGAGGACTACACGGCCCGGCTTGGTGAGATGATTTCGGAGCGCCGGGTCGGCGTCAGTATTCTGGACGAAGATGGTGACGGCGGTCGAAGCGCCGCGCAGTCCGGTGACGTTTCGTTTTCCGCGAAAGACCATTCTCATCACGAATGAATTTCAGCGCCGGGCGAGACGGAAATAGAGTTCGGACAGCCGCGCCGGCAGGTCTTCGACCCGAGGCACCAGCATGGTATTGCCGCGTCCGAAAATACGCGCCGCTGAATTCATGGCGCCCGATCCCAGCACCACGCCGAAACCGTCGATGCCGCGCGTCCGCAATCCGACCGCGGCGCGTCGCGCGTCTTCCACAAGCTCGAGCGGGTCGGCGACGTCGATGTCGGACGGCTCACCATCGGTCAATACGATAACGAGTTTTCGGAAACTGCGGGCGTGACTGATAAGCTCTCCGGCGTGGCGAAGCGCGGTGCCGAGCCGCGTCGACAGGCCGGACGACAACGCCGCCAGCCGCCCCACGCAAACGCGGTCGTAAGGTTCGTTGAAGGCCTTGACCGTGGTCATTTCGACGTCGTCGCGCCCGTTCGAGGCAAAGGCGAGCATGCTGAAGGGGTCGCCAAGCGCGCTCATTGCTTCGGCGAGAACCGCGACCGCAAGACGTTCGACGTCGAGAATGGAGGCGCCGGATGCCAGACGGTCGCGGGTCGATTCCGAAATGTCGAGCAGCAGCAGCACCGCAAGATCGCGATGCTTCGAGGTGGTGGTTCGGAAAATGCGCGGATCGGGTTCCTGACGCATCCGCAACGCGATCCCTGCTTCGAGCATGGCGTCGACATCGAGATCGTGACCATCCAGTTGTCGTTTCAACCGGATCGTCCGGCCGACCCGGACGCCGCGGACCAGTCGTCGAATCCGGTTGCGCAGAACATCGGCGCGATCGAGAGCTTCCTCGACGAGCCGCGGATCGCCGGGCCGCGCGGCGACCTCGCGTACCGTGGTCCACTCCGGCCGCTCGATGCCGTGCGCCCGATCCCATTCGGGATATTTCGCAATCACGATGCCACGCTGGTCCGGCGCGATCGGGCGTGCGCGACCGACCTTGCTGTCGTCCTCCAGCACATCGGGACGGAGCGAGGTCTGATCCGGATCGTCGCGTTGCTCGACGCGCGCGGCGTCAACGGCAAGATCGAGGGCCTCGCCGGACAAGGGCGCGTCTTCGCCGAAGTCCCACAGGCCGAGGCCGTCATCGCGGTAGACCGGCTCGACGACATAGGTTTTGGCGTTGAACTGAATCCGCATCTGGCCGAGATCATTACCCAGCAGCATGCCGATCTCGCGGCTGATGGCGGGGTCTTCAAGGCGTGGCAACCGGGCCTCGAACATCGCGCGCCCTTTGGCAACAAAGCTGTCGTCGTCGCGATAGTGCGGGTCGAACAGGGCACGGGCCAGCCGCGCCAACAGGGTGGGGGCCGTGGCGACGCCGGCCGGCACGGCGATGTGGTAGGGCGACCACAGTTTGTGCAACCCCGGCAGTTGGCGCATCGCCAGCAACTCGATGCGAGCGTCCTCGATCAGGGTGACAAGCGAGATCTGAAGCGGTTTCAGGGTCCCGACGGCGAACCGGGGCCCGCCGAGCACGAGATGCGCCTGGGCATGCGCCGCCGCAGCCTTGTACAGCGCGTAGGCGGCATCGCCATTTATGCCGCGATAGATATCCGGCAGACGAATCAGCGGCCCAGCGATCCCGGCACGGCGTTGTACCGTTTGGCCGGTATCCCCGGAAAAGCTCCGCAGCAGAGGCGCTCGGCCCCACAAGGAAGTCACGAACGCCTTGGTTTGCCGCTCGGTCTCGGCAAATCCAATGCCGGCCGATGCCCGTTCAATCAGGCGCCGTGCGAGTTCATCCTGCAGCGTGAAGAATTTGAGTCTTCGGCGCCGGTCACCGGCCGCCAGCTTCAAGCCGGCCGCGACGAAACTCTCGAAGGCGCTGATATTACCCGCCGACAGGATTTCCCCCATCCGCGCCGCCGTTGCCTCCACCGATTCAGGGGCTTGCAGCGCCAGTTCGTCCATGGTTCGCCACCAGCGCGCCAGGCTCGCGCCGGCACCAAGGATTCGGCGCGCGATCGCGACGGAATTGATCGTCGCAGCCGCCGCCTGCGCGCCGGCCTGGCGGCAAACATTGGCCGCCGTGTGCGCCGCCACGATCAGGGGAGCGATGCCTTCTTCGGTCGGCTGGTTTCGGCTGATCTCCCAGAAGGCGACCAGGCAGGATGGACCGGCGTTGACATCGGCCAGTGTCAGCACGCCCGCAGCCCAGCCTTCGAGTTCGTCGGCATCGAAACGAACCGCCAGATTGTCCCATGCGATACGGAATAGCGGCCTCAACACGTCACGCTGCCGCATCAGCAAGTGAACGCGGCGGACGACGCCTTCGGGCTGGGCTGCAATCAGTCGCAACGAGGCTGCGGCACTCACGGTATGCAAGCCTGGATGGCTGCGCTGAGTGCTTCGCGGATATCGTGATCGTCGGTAATGGGCAGAATAATGCTTGAGCGAACGGCGGCTTCAAGCGGCAGGCCGGCCCGCGTCAGCCGTCCGGCATGGATCAGCATGCGTGTCGAGGCGCCTTCGTCGAGGCCGTGGCCTTGAAGGTTGCGGGATCGCTCCGCGATGGCGACCAGGATTCCGGCCAGTTCGATATTGGTTCCGGCCTCGCGCGCCACAATGGCGGCTTCGACCGCCGGCGGCGGATAGCTGAAATCGATCGCGAGGAAGCGCTGCTTGGTCGATTCCTTCAGATCCTTGACGGCGCTCTGATAGCCCGGATTGTAGGAGATCGTAAGCTGGAAATCGGCGTGGGCAGGCACGATCTCGTTGTGCTTCTCCAGCGGCAGAATTCGCCTCGCATCGGTCAGCGGGTGGATCACCACCGTGGTGTCTTGCCGGGCTTCGACGATTTCATCGAGATAGCAGATCGCGCCATATCTGACCGCCATCGTCAGCGGGCCGTCGTGCCAGACGGTCCCGTCCGGCTCCAGCAAATAGCGGCCGGCCAGATCGGAAGCGGTCATGTCTTCATGGGCTGCGACCGTCACCAGGGGTTTCGCCAGGCGCCAGGCCATGTGTTCGACGAACCGGGTTTTGCCGCATCCGGTCGGCCCCTTCAACATCACGGGCAGGCGTTCGGCAAAGGCGGCTTCAAATATCGCGATCTCGTCGCTCACCGGCTGATAGAACGGCTCCGAGCTGATTCTGTAAGCTTCGAGATTCATGCGCATCTCCACGAATGGTTTGTGGGGAAGCCGCCCGCCAACGCGAAGACTTCCGCCCCTCAGCAGTGGGTTCGGCAAGCATCGCCTTATGGGCGCGCCACAGCATCGGAGCGCGCAAAACAGGCGTTCGAGAACGCCTCGGCAATCATTAGACTGCTATTTGCGGCTTTGCACAAGTGACCCATGACGCGCGGGCACAAGGAATCCTCTGATTGAATTCCCGAATTGGCGGCGATGCAGGCGGTCGCCCGGATTTGGCAGCGCTAAGCGCCTCGGCGGTAGGCTGCCGGCGTCCGTCCCGTAAAACGTCGGAACGTGCTGGTCAAATGCTGCTGATGTGAAAATCCGCACTGCGCGGCAATGTCCGGCAATGTCCACGACGGATCGCACAACAGATCGCGCGCGCGTGCGATCCGAAGCGCCAGGACGTATTGATAGGGTGAAATGCCCACCGTCACTTTGAAGGCTCGCATGAATTCTTGGCTATTGAGGCCACAGACGGCGGCCATGCTCGCAAGCGCAATATCCGAGCTGAGATTGGCCGATACAAAATCTCGAAGCCGCTCGATCTGCTTTTGCCCGAGCCGACGATGTGACGGCGTACGCGCGCGCTTGGGATTGCTGTTGATGGCGAACAGACGGGCGGCGATCGCGTGAGCGATGATGTCGACCAGCAGTGAAGGGCGCGGCGCATCTTCCTGCATGATTTCCGCGATCGCCGCGCCGAGATGCTCCAACACCGCGTCGCGTTCGCCGAGAATGGCTGCAAAATCGGAAGGCGCGATCCGAGCTCCGAAATTCTGCTCACCAAACAATTCGGGTGGCAGATAGATATGAATAGTGTCGAGCACGTTTCGCAGATCAACTTCGCATGCGTATCCGGCCGGCAGGAAGAACAGACCGCGGTGGGGAATATGCCGCGTCACCGTCCTGCCTTGAAGCTTGTAGATGACATCGGTCACCGCGATTCCGCGGGGAATCACCATGAGGCAGCTCGAAACCGCATCAAACGTTTCGTTGAACGGGTATTCGCGCTGCATCGATGCAAAGATGGATGTCCAGTCACGACCTGCGCTGGTCGTAAAAATATCCGCGGCGGATTTCCGCAACACGTCGTGGACTTGCTTGGTCGGTGAAGGCGATAGGGCGCTCAGGGTGTTTTCCTCGCCTTGATCGATCGCATCGGACGCCCGGAGTAAAAGGCAGTTCGCGAATGTTGGCAAGGTAGCGGCTTCCCGCGGCACGGGAGTTCGAGACGTCATCGCATCCGGGCAGCGTGGTGGAGCATTGTTCGACCCGCGCCGGTCGTTACTGCAATGCACCATCCGTCATCCATCGATTTTATTGGCTTTCTTGCCAAATGGTACCCGTTTTATGCAGGAGCAGATTTTTGGAAAAGCCTAGTCCTTCGCGTCGGCCGGAGAAGAAACAACAAGAGCCGGGCGGAGGAAATAGAGTGACCGTTACGCCGCACCGCAGCAGCGTCGTTTCCGATACGGCAGCGCCGGGGCCATTGATTGTCGGCATCGGCGGCACCCTTCGAGATGGATCGTCGTCGGAGCGAGCACTCCAGATTGCGCTGTCCGAGGCGCGCCGCAGGGGCGCACGGACCCGTATCTTCGCCGGCAGCCTGCTCAATTTCCCCGCTTACGATCCGGCAACCGCCATGCACGGCGCCGCGGCGATCGAACTGATCGATGCGTTGCGCCGGGCCGACGGCATCATCATCGCTTCGCCGAGCTACCACGGCGCGATATCCGGGCTGATCAAGAACGCGCTGGACTATACCGAGGATCTTCGCAGCGATCGTCGAATTTATTTTTCCGATCGCGCGGTCGGCAGCATTATTTGCGCGGACGGGGTGCAGGCGATGGGTTCAACGCTGTCGACTTTGCGAGCCATCGTTCATGCGCTGCGCGGGTGGCCGACGCCGTTCTCGGCCGTCGTCAACTCGGCTTTGAAGCCATTCGCGGCCGATGGAACATGCCGGGATCCGTCGGTGGCCCAGCAACTCGCCTTTGTTGCCGAGCAGGTCGTCGAGTTCGCGCGCATGCGATTGGCCTATGAAAATTTCGCCGAACTGGAACCAAAGACGGCCGGCGCACAATCAAACCCGAAAGGGGCGAGGCTGATCGAATTGACGCTGGAATTCATGAATTAGCCGGCGCCATCGGAATGCAGCGCTCCGGCCCGCGGTTCTTTCTGGAACGACGGCGGCGCCGGCTCAATGCGGAAAACGTTCAGGGAGAACGATATGTCGGAAGACGTCAGATTCAATATCATGCACTTCATGCCCTATATTCATCTCCCGCCCAACCACAAGGAGTACAAATCCCTTTGGGTCAATTTTCCGAACAAGTTCTACGATCCGAAGAAGGCATTCCTGCTTTACGAACAATATCTGTCGGAGCTCGAACTCGCCGACCGGCTCGGGTTTGATGCGATCGTCGTCAACGAACATCACAACACCAGCTACAGCATGATGCCGGCGCCCAACCTGATCGCCGCGAACCTGGTGTCGCGCATCAAGAACGCCAGGATTTGCGTTTGGGGCACGCCGCCCAATCTCGAATTTCCCAATCGGCTCGCTGAGGAATATGCGATGCTCGACGTTCTTTCAAAGGGACGGCTGGAGGTCGCATTTCCACTCGGCACCGGCATGGAATACTGGTCGAACCCGGTCAATCCGGTCACCGCGCGCGAGCGGCATCGCGAGTCGATCGATATCATCATCAAGGCGTGGACCAGCGACGGGCCGACCAGTTACTACGGAGACTTCTATACCTATCGTTTCCTGAACATCTGGCCGCGTCCGTATCAGCAGCCCCATCCGCCCTGCTACATCGTCGGTACCGGCAGTCCGGAGACGATCGAACTGGCTGCCGAGCGGGGTTTCGGCTACTCCGCCGTGTTCGTCACGCGGCAGCGCGCCCTGGAGCTGAATAACAAGCTGCGCGAACGTGCCGCACATTTCGGCAACAAGATTCGGCCCGATCAGCTTCCGCTCGGTGTGCTGGCCTATGTCGCAGAGACCGAAGAGCAGGCGAGGGCAGAATTCACTGAGCACCTTCAGTTCTTCTTCGAGGACGCTTTGCGGACCACGCCACAGTTCCTGGCTCCTCCCGGCTATATCTCGATCGAGCAGCTCAAGGCACGCGCGGCCGTCGGAGACAAGCTGCATGGTTCGTTCGACTTCAAGCTGCTTGAGGAATCGCTGTTTATCGCGGTCGGCACCGCCGAAAAGGTGGCCAACCAGATCGGCGAATGGGGACGCCTGATGGGAACCAACCATTTCAATATTCAAGGGTGCCTCGGAAACATGCCGCATTGGAAGGTCGTCAAGAATCTTTCCATGATCGCCGAAGGTGTGATTCCCCGGTTGCGCCACAAGCCCGCCGCGCAGCCGATGGCCGCAGAATAACGCTGGAGAGCAAAATGACTGACTTTCAACGCGAGGTTCACAGCATCAACGGCATCAACGTCGTGATGTACGTCGCGGGCCAGGGCGAGCCCTTGCTCTATCTGCATGGAGCAGGAACGTTTCACGGCTTCGAATTCGCCAAGCAGTGGACCGACAAATTCCGCGTGCTCGTGCCGTACCATCCGGGGTTCGGAGAATCCGATGACGACCCCACCATCGCGGACATGCACGACTATGTCATGCATTATGTCGCGCTGCTGGAAGCGCTTGGAATTGACCAGGTCAACCTGGTCGGGTTTTCGCTCGGAGGAAATCTCGCAGCGCGGTTCGCGACGGAGCACGGGCACCGGGTACGCAAGCTCGCGCTGGTGGGACCGGCCGGATTGCGTGACAAGGATCATCCGACCCTCGACGTGCTGGCGGTGCCGCCAGAGCAGCTGCCCGGGCTTCTGGTCTCCAACATGGATGTGTTGAAGCCCTATTTGCCAGCGGCGCCCGACCTTGATTTCATCGCCGCGCGCTATCGCGAATCGACGACGGTGGCGCGGCTGTTATGGGACAGACCGTGGGATCCCAAGCTGCACCGCTATCTGCATCGCTTGAAGATGCCGACGTTGTTGCTCTGGGGCAAGGACGACAAGATTGTTCCCTCGGAGCAGGCCAAGCTCTGGCAAAGTTTCGTGCCCAAGGCCGACATCCAGATGTTCAAGGGAGCGGGGCATCTGGTGCTCGATGAATCTCCCGAGGCCGTGATGGCCATTTCCAAATTCATGAGCTGAAACCGTTTCATCAAGAGACGGATCGGTGAGGCCGCGCGGGATATCAGCGCGGCCAGGGGTGAGATGCGCGTTTCATCAATCAAGATTTCAGAGGAGGGATCAATGAAAAAGGTACCGCTATTCAGCTATGAGAATCTCGTCATTCTTCTCATGGGCCTGGCGTTCGGCTTTGTCTTCTTCGATCGACTCGCGATCAGTTTCCTTGCGCCGTTCCTGGTTCCTGAACTTGGTTTGAACAACACGCAGCTTGGCGTGCTGGCGTCGGCCTTGGCATTGACCTGGGCCATCTCGGGCTACGGCGTCGGCGTGCTGTCGGATTATCTCGGCAACCGCAAGACACTTCTAGTCATTGCCATCGTGGTATTTTCAGCGTGTTCAATCCTGTCCGGTCTTGCCACCTCGTTTCTGATGCTTCTGGGTGCCCGGCTCCTGATGGGTTTCGCTGAGGGTCCGGTGCTGCCGATCGCGCAGTCAATCATGGCGGCGGAATCCTCCGAACATCGGCGTGGCTTCAATATGGGAGTCTTGCAGAATTTCATCAGCTCGCTGCTCAGCAACTTTGCGGCACCCCTGATCCTGGTTGCGGTCGGCGTGGCCTATGGTTGGCGCGAGGCATTCTACATCGCCGGCATACCGGGCTTCATCGTTGCCATCCTGATCATGTTCTTCATTCGCGAGCCGGCCAGGAAGGAGGCGTTGAGCGGCTCGGAGCATTCGGGTGCTACGATTTCGTTCGGCAAAATGATCGGATACCGCAATATCTGGATTTGCGCGATCGTCAGTTGCCTGATGGTGTCTTGGCTGCTCATCCAGCTGACGTTCCTGCCGATCTATCTGGTTCAGACGCGGGGGGTGTCGCCGGAATCGATGAGCGTTGCGCTTGGCGCGCTCGGAATTGCAGGTGCGCTGTCGTCGATTATTGTGCCGGCATTGTCGGATCGTTATGGCCGCCGGCCAATTCTGGCTCTGTTCGCGCTGGTAGGCGTGATCTCGCCGGTGACGACGGTGCTGTTCACTGGACCGTACCCCGCCATGGTCCTCGTTATGGGAGTGGGCTTCCTTGCGATCGGTTGTTTCTCTCTTTTCATGGCGACGGTTCCTTCGGAAACGATCCCGGCCTCCTATGTCGCGACCGCCCTCGGTTTCATCATGGGGCTCGGTGAGATTATCGGCGGCGTCGCAGGGCCGACCCTTGCCGGCATGGCTGCCGATGCATTCGGGCCGGCGACGCCGATGTGGATGGCTGCGGTGCTTGGATTTGCCGCCGCGCTGTTCTGCCTGATGCTTGACGAAACCGCACCTCGTGTCGTCGCCAAGACCCATCCGATCGAGGTCTCGTCTCCAGCGTAGCATCAATTCCGACATGGCCGGTTGATCAGTCACGTGATGCAAACAGCCGGCTGCGGATTGTTGTCGCGGTTCACCGCCGGATCGAAGCAAGGGAAGTTGCAATGGAACAGCGCTTTCAGGACCAGGTCGTTCTGATCACCGGAGCCGCGGGCGGCATTGGCCGCGCGGCGGCACTTGGTTTCGGCGCGGAAGGGGCACGGATCGCGGTCGCAGACGCCAACGAGATCGACGGCGAGCGCACCGCGGCGCTGGTGCGCGAGCAGGGGGTCGACGCGATCTTTATCAAGGTCGACGTCAGCCAGGCAGCAAGCTGCGCGGCCATGGTCAAGTCCACGGTATTGGCGTTCGGGCGGTTGGACATCGCCTTTAACAACGCTGGCGTTGCCGGGGCCGGATTTGCACTGGCCGACGAAGAAGAGGTCGTGTGGGATAGAATCATCGGCGTCAACCTCAAGGGCGTCTATCTGTCGATGAAACATGAGATACCGGCGCTGCTGGAAACGGGCGGTGGCACCATTGTCAACACCGCATCGGTCGCCGGCCTTGTCGGCAATCCGGGGCTGGGCAGCTACTGCGCATCCAAGCACGGCGTCGTCGGACTGACCCGCGCCGCCGCGCTCGACTATATCTCGCAAGGTATTCGCATCAACGCCGTGTGCCCCGGCGCCACACGGACCCAACTGCTGGAAAACTGGTTTCAGGACCCCGCTGTCGAGCAGCACGTGATGAAGCTGCATCCCATCGGGCGCATCGCTGATCCAATGGAAATCGCCCGGGTTGTTCTGTTTCTGGCGTCTGCGGAATCGTCATTCATGGTTGGCCAGGCCGTCCCGGTGGATGGCGGACTGACAGCACAATAGACCTAATGGCTTTTGGGGGCCCGGGCGTACTTCATGCGCTCATTGCGAGCGTGCGAGCAGCCTTCGCGTCGGGAAGAGTTGCAGGCCCCGTTGCGCTGCAAGACTTCCCCAGATGCCGGCGGGCACGAACAGCATCATGCCAACCGCGATCACGCCGAGAACGAGAAGATAGAGGCTTCCGTACTGCGCGAGGTTATAGACCAGCGCCCAAAATATCAGCACGCCGACGATGGGCCCCTCGATGGTGCGGACGCCGCCGATGACGACGATGAACAATACATAAGCGGTCCAGTCCACCACGCTGAAGGCGGCATCCGGCGAGATCCTGGCTTTCTGCAGATAGGTCAGCGCGCCGACCATGCCGGTAACGAAGGCCACCGCAATCCAGAGGATGTAGCGGATGCGGCCGGTTTGAACCCCGACGCTTCTGGCCGCGGCCGCGTTGTCGCGGCTCGCCGCCAGTCCAAGTCCAAGCCGCGAACGAACGAAAGCGTAGAGTCCTAAGGTAATGCCGACCACGAGAACAAGGGCGATCCAGTAGACGACGATATCGCGCGCGACCGCGGCGCGAACCCCGAGCAGGGTCTGCACCCATTTATTGCCTGTCATGTCGACCAGGGCCGCGTTGGACAGCGACATCCCGGTGCCGCCACCCAACGGTTTGAATTGCGCGCAGACCAGTCGTAGCGCTTCCGCCACAACCCAGCTGCCGATGGCAAAATAGGGCCCCTCAAGGCGAAACAACAACGGTCCGACGGCGGCGGCCACCACCGCTGCAAAACACCCTGCCAATGGAATCGCAATGACCGGATCGATCCCGGCCAGGGTCACGCAGGCAAACAGCGCATAGGCTCCGAGCCCGACAAATGCCTGTTGTCCCACTGAAACCAGACCGCCCCATCCGGCCAGCGCGTTCCAGAGCTGCGCCAGCGCCAGCATGGTGAACACGAAGACGAGATCTTGGATGAGATTGCGCGATGCCACCGCTGGAAGTGCGATCAATGCCAACACGACGATGGCTCCGACCATGCCCGCCGCGCGCGACAGCCGCGTGCCGGATTGGGCGTGCCAGACCGGCTTCGGTGCTGATGTTACGGTGGTAGCCGCCAGCGGATCGTGGGCACTTTCGACGGTCATGGTCGCCTCGATGGAAAAAGGCCACGCGGGCGCACCATCAGTACGGCCAGGAATGCCAGATGGCCGGCAAGAATTTGCCACTCCGGATCGATACGGGCTCCGATGGTCTGTGCCAAACCAAGAACAATGCCGCCGGCCAGCGTTCCCCAGAGGCTCCCCAGCCCCCCGATGATCACGGCTTCGAAGGCGTAAAGCAGCCGGGCCGGCCCGATCGACGGATCGAAATTGGCGCGAATGCCGAAGGCGACCGCGGCGACCACGGAAACCGCCAGGGAAATGCCCACGGCGGCGGCGTAGATATTGCGGTGATCGATCCCCATCAATTGTGCGATTTGCGGATTATCGGCAGTGGCGCGGAAGGCGCGACCGAGCGACGTGCGGTAAAACACCACCTGGAGAAGGGCCACCGCCAGGACCGCCAGGATCAATGCCGTCAGCGGCGCCAGGCCGACGCCGAGGCCGGGCGCGAGCATGATCGATGACGACTTGAAGGCGCCGGCCTGAAGCCTGCGGCTGTCGGCGCCGAACACCAGCAACAATCCGTTTTGGATGATGATGGACAGCCCGAAAGTGACGAGCAGGGGCGGCAGGATGTCGTCGCCGAGCAAGCGCTCCAACACCAGCCGCTGAAGGATGAATCCCAGAGCGAACATTGCAGCGATAACCAAAACCGTCGCAACCGCCAGCGGAACCCCCAGCGCCGTCGTCACCGTCAGAACCAGATAGGCCGCGAGCAGGATGAGATCGCCATGGGCAAGGTTGACCAGGCGCATGATGCCGAAGATCAGCGACAGGCCGAGCGCGAACAGTGCATAGATGCCGCCCAGCAATATCCCAGCCAACACCGTATCGATGAACCCGGTCATGCTGGCCTCATGCCCCGAAATAGGCCGCGCGGATGGCGGCCTGATCCACATCCGACGGCCGGCCCGACAGCGTCACGTGTCCTTCCTGCAGGCAATAGAAGCGATCGGCGCTTCTCAAAGCCCGGGCGATGTCCTGTTCGACAACGATCACGCCGGTGCCGTTCTCGCGAATGCGGGGAATCATCTGATAGATATTTTCAACGATGATAGGCGCGAGGCCGAGGCTGATTTCGTCGCACAGCAGAATCGACGGATTCGACATCAACGCCCGTCCGATGGCGATCATCTGCTGTTGTCCGCCGGAAAGCACGGTGACGCTGCTTTTCCGGCGCTCCCTGAGAACCGGAAACATTCGATAGATCGCGTCGAGATCCCACGGCGACTTCCGATCGCCGCCATAGGCGCCGATCAAAAGGTTCTCTTCGACACTCAGCGAGGGAAACAGCTGCCGCCCCTCGGGAACAAGCGCCAATCCCATCCGCACGATCTTGGCGGCGGCATGATCGCCAATATTCTGTCCGGCCAGCCGGATGGCACCCGGCCGGTTCTTGACCAGTCCCGCGAGCGATTTGAGCAGCGTCGATTTTCCGGAACCGTTCGCGCCGATGACCGCTACCGCCTCGCCGGGATGCAACTCGAGATCGATCCCGAACAGAGCCTGAAAATCACCATAGAAGGCGTCGAGCGCCGTGACATTCAGGAGTGCGGTCATGCCGGAACGCCCATATAGATCGTTTGCACCTCGCTCGAGCGCATGACCTCGGACGGCAGGCCCTGCGCGACGATGCGTCCGAAATCCAGCACGACAAGGCGGCTTACAACTGCGAGTAATGCGTGAACCACATGCTCGATCCAGATGATGCTGATGCCGCGCGCGTGGATGGAGCGTATGGTCTCGATCAGGATGTGGCACTCCGCATCCGTCAGGCCGCCCGCGATTTCGTCGAGTAACAGAATCCGTGGCCGCGTGGCCAGTGCGCGCGCCAGCTCCAACCGCTTGCGGTCGAGCAACGACAGGCTTCCCGCGCGCAGGTTGGCCTTGGCCTCCAGCCCGGTTAGCGCCAGCGTCTCGCCGCAGACCTGAACCGCTTCAGCTTGCGACATGCCGCCACCGAACAATGCGGCGACCGAGAGATTTTCGAACACCGAAAGATGTTCGAACGGCAGTGGAATTTGGAATGACCGCCCAAGACCCGCCCGGCAGCGTTGCTCCGGCGGCAACCCGGTGATGTCGCGGCCTTCCAGCAGGATGCGACCGCGATCGGGCCGCAGCATGCCGGTGATGAGGTTGAACAGGGTCGATTTGCCGGCCCCGTTCGGGCCGATGATGCCGAGCGCTTCGCCGCGTGCCAGCGATAAATCGATGTCGCTAGCGACAACGATCATGCCGAACGCTTTTGAGACCGATTTCAGCTCGAGCATCACCGAACCTTGCCTGTTGTCTCGATCAGCTCAACAGCTGCATTTTCCCGCCAACAGGAATTTGCGGGGCCAGGCTGTTCTCGGTGACGACAATTTTGTATTTATCGCCGTCCAGCCGCCATTGGCCGCCGACCAGCGGCGTCTTGGCGATGTTCTTCGCCGCGAACGGCGGCACCTTGTCGGAGCCAAAAGCGATCGGGCCGACGACGGTGTCGAGCTTGGTGGCGCCGATGGCTTTCGCCAGTGCAGCGCCGTCCGAGGGATCCTGGGCGCGCTTCAGCGCATCGACGGCAACCTCGAACAGCGAATGGACGAAGCCGATCGGCTGGGTCCATTGTTTGCCGGACGCCTGCTCGTAGCCTTTGGCGAGATCGGCGGCGCTGATGCCAGTCAGGCTCGACTTGTAGGGATGGCTCGGGGTCCACCACACCTCGGTGGAAATGTTGTGCCCGTTCTTGCCAAGCGCCTGCACCGTTGTCGGAAACAACAGCGCCTTGGCGACCGACACCACCTTCGGCTTGTATCCCTTTTGCTGCGACTGATTCCAGAACGTCGTGAAATCCGGCGGGATCACCACGCCGGTCACAATCTCCGCATTCGCCGCGCGAAACGCGGAGATCTGTGCGCTGAAGTCGTCGGTCAGATTCTGGAAACGTCCGGGGTCGGTCAGGGTGAAGCCCTGTTTGGCGAGAACGGGCGGAAATCCAACCACCTTGTCGCCCCAGGCATTGCCGTCGCCGTCATTCGGAAACAGCGCGCCAACCGATTTGTTGGTCGCGACCTGATTCCACATGCCGGTGAACACGCCGATCACGTCTTCCAGCCCCCAGAAATAGTGGAATGTGTAGTCGAACGGCTTCCAGCTTTTCGGATCACCCGGATTGGCCTGGCGTGCGATGAAATTGGTCTGCCAGGGTGCCACCGACGAAATGCAGGGAATTTGCTCAAGTTCACACTGTGTTGACACTGGATTGTTGGTCTCCGGCGTTGCGCCGACGAGAACAAGCCCGACATTGTCGCGCGTGATCAGTTCCTTGGTCACTTCGGCGGCACGATTCGGATTGGACTGGCTGTCCTTGGTGATGATCTCGACCTGATAGACCTGAGATCCCAGTTTCAGTCCGTCCTTGACCGCCTTGCGGAACTCGCCGAGCACAAAATCATCAGCCTCGGCGAAGGCCGCCAGCGGACCGCTCTTTGGTGAAACGTAACCGATCTTGATGGTCTTGGCGGCGTGAACGGCGGGCCCGAACAAGGTCATCCCGCCGGCAGCGGCGATACCCCCGGCCATCCCCTGTAGAATCCTGCGGCGGTCGTAACCTGTCTTGATGCGTGTCATGTTTCCCTCCCATTGTGATGGACCGATTTGCTATCGGTCGCGATCGTTCGCTAAAATGAAAACTCTCAGGCGATCCAAAGCATGCTATTCGGCGGCGACCGACGCCGTATTGCGGCCGCTGCCGCTGTCGATACGGCCGAGCAGCTTGCCGAACACGTCGACCAGAATGCCCGACGCGTTTGACGTCGCCTGCTTGGCGCGCCAACCCACATACATGTCGGGGCGGACGACGACGCAGCCGTCCTCTTCGACCTCGCTTTGCCGGTACCAGTCGGCGTAGATATCCAGCGCGTCGCAACCGGCTGGACCAATGGTGACGACGTCAATCGGCAAGCCGTAAGTCGCCGTGACGGCGGCCGCTGCTTGCTTCCAGCCGTCGCCACCGATTCCCGTCAAAATCGTGAAGCGCCCTTTGCCGACGAGATCCAGCACCGACTTGCGCCTCCCGTGATGCTCGACCCACACATGGGGCAGATGCGCCCCCGGCCATGTCGTCGCTTGATAATAAAGCTCGCGATCGCGTTGGTAGTCCGGCTCCGGGGTGCCGTCGGCCACGACCGCGCCGGACGCATAACGCTGGTTCAACTCGACGCCGTGGCAATTGAATTCGAAGTTCTTTTGCGTAATTGCGTCATTGAGTTTCTTGCGTCGCGCCTTGCCTTCCGCGGTCGGGGCCTTGCGCGCCTCGATATTTTTTCTGGCTTGAACCGGATCGGTCGACGACAACAGGCCGACCGCCTCGAAGATCGGCGGAAAATCGCCGATGCTTTTGTTGGCGCGCGTCACGATCTGCTTGCCGACCGGCTGCCGCTCCGCCGAATAACTGTCAAGCAGCGCCGGCGAGGCCTTGTTTTCCAGAACGAGCTTTAGCTTCCAGCACAGGTTATAAGCATCCTGCATCGAGGTATTGGAGCCGAGCCCGTTGGTTGGCGGATGACGGTGCACGGCATCTCCCATGCAGAACACCCGGCCCGAAGAATAGTGGCCGGCGTACATTTCATTGACCGTCCAGGTCGAAGTCGAGCGGATGGTGACGTCGAGGGTCTCGTCGCCGACCAGGTTGCGGACGATCGATATCGCCTCGTCATTGGTCAGGGTGCGTTCGCCCTGTTCGATGTCGTATCCCCAGATCAACAGCCACTCGTTCCACGGCCGCACCATGCGCACGAGACCGGCACCGATGCCGCCGATCTGTGCGCCTGGCTGCAGCACCCAGTAGAGAACGCTCGGGCGATGGGCGACGTATTTGGTCAGATCGACATGGGCCACAATATTCATGCTGCCGGCGCGGCCCATCTGGCCCTCCATCGGCAGGCCAATGACCTCGGCGACGCGGCTGCGGCCACCGTCCGCACCGATCAGATATTTGGCGCGGATCTGTGAGGTCGCGCCCGAGAGGCGGTCCTTCACGGTTGCCGTCACATGATCCGCATCCTGAACCAGATCAACGAATTCGGTATTGAAGCGGATCGATGTTCCACGCTGGCCCGCGGCTTCGAGCAGGATCGGTTCGAGAAGATTCTGCGGCAGGTCGCAGATGCTGACCGGGCTCGCCAGATCATAATCGGCCTTTCTTAAGGGGTGATTGCCCCATGAATAGAGTCGCCCGAACTCCTCGCCGGCCAGACTTTCGCAGAACACGTTGTTGGCCATCAGATGTTGCGGCGTCGCCTGGGCGACCGCCTTCTCTTCGAGGCCGAGGTCACGCAAGATTTCCATGGCGCGCTGGTTGGTGATGTGGGCGCGCGGCGTATCCGCCAGCCATCCGTATTTGGTGACCAGAACATGCTTCACGCCGTACATCGCCAGCAAGGCGGCGGATGCCGCACCGGCCGGACCGCTCCCCACCACCAGAACATCGGTTTCGATCGTATGGGTCATCGCTGTCTCCAAAATGATTGGGCTATGCGTTGCACTGTTGCGCCGTCGCGGTTCATTCCGCGGCCGACATCAGCGGCTGCGGCACGGCTCCCGTCCCCGGTTTCATCTGGAATTCGTAGGACATCACGTGCCACGGTCCCGACGCCACCTTGCCGTCCGGCATCACCGGCTCGTCGTGATGTTCGATCTTCGAAATGAGATCATCCTTGACGCCGAAGACCGCGTCGGAATCCAGATACTCGTCGCCTTCGATAAAGACATGCGTGATCAGCGGTTCGTAGCCTTGCGCGTTGACCAGAAAATGCACGTGCGCAGGCCGCATCGGATGACGTTTCGTTGCCTCGATCAACTCGCCCACCGGCCCGTCGGTTGGAATCGGGTAGCTGCAAGGCAGGATGGTCCGGAACGAAAAGCGGCCGTCGTGATCGGTGATGAAGCGGGCGCGCAGCGAAGGCCCCTGCGTCTCGTAAGACGGCTTTTGCGAATTGTAGAACCCGTCATCGTCGGCATGCCAGACATCGACTTCGACGTTGGCGAGCGGTTTGCCCTCAAGATTGGTGACGCGGCTGCGGACGAACATCGGCTCCCCGCTGATGCCGACCGAGATATCCGTGCCATGCGGCATCGGCTTGTGCTCGCCGACGTAGAACGGGCCAAGCACCGTGGTCTGGGTTGCGCCCTCCCGTTCGCGGTGATTCACGGCATCGACCAGCATCGAGACGCCGAGCACATCTGACAGCAGGATGAACTCCTGCCGCGTCGACGTGCTGGTCTGGCCGGTCCGCGTGAGAAAATCGATGGCATAATTCCATTCCTCGAAGCTGAGATCGGTGTTGCGGACAAATCCGTGCAGGGATTTTACGAGCTCGGTCAGAATCAGCTTGAGCCTGGGGTTCGGGGTCGCCGCGAAACTGCGAATGACTTCCGCGGTTAATTCCTGATCGTCATACTGGGGCATGTGGTGTCGTCCTTCGGGATGCCGGCGATGTCGCGGCCTTCATTGCAGCAGCGGCGGATGGCCATCCCAGGCGCGGCCGATCAGGCCGTGCAGGGCTGCACGATCAACCGGCCGGGGATTGGCGTACGGATTTCGGGTTGCGAGATCGGCTGCCTCAGCGATGCCGGCATGCGGCATGCCGATGTCGGCCAGACGGTTCGGAATGTTCAGGCGTCGCGCGAGATCATAAAGGCCAAGCGCCGCATCGGGCTGCCCCAAAGCCCGGGCAATGCGTTGCATCGCCTCCGGCGCGGCCGGGGTGTTGTAAGCGGCGACATGCGGCAGAATAATCGCATGCGTCAGTGCGTGGGGCAGATCGAAGGAGCCGCCAAGCACATGGCAAAGCTTGTGATGCAGTGACATTCCGACAGCGCCGAGACAGGTGCCGCACAGCCACGCGCCGTACAGCGCATCTCGCCTGCCGGCCCGGTCGGACGGCGCGTCAAGAATTCTTGGCAAAGCCCGCGCCAGCGCGGCGATGCCTTCTTCGGCCATCAAAGATGTCACTGGATTCGCATCGAAAGCATAGAGCGCTTCGACCGCGTGCGCGATCGCGTTCATTCCGCTCGATGCCGAGAGGTCTGGCGGAAGCCCCAAGGTCAGATCGACATCGTAGATCACGGTGTCCGGAACCAGATCGCGCGACCGCCGGGTGGTCTTGATGCCGCCCCGGGTTTCGCCGAGGATCGGCGTCATCTCGGATCCGGCATAGGTCGTGGGCACTGCGATTTGAGGCAATCCGGTCCGCGCCGCGAGCGCCTTGCTCAGTCCCACGGTCGAGCCGCCGCCGACCGCGATCAGGCCGTCGACGTCATTGGTTTCCACCACCTGAACCGCCGCCTCGGTGACCTCGACCGGCGTATGCATTTCGGCGTTGGCAAACGTTGCCGCGAAGCGGCTTCCAAGCTGTCCGCCGATCCGTTCGCCCTCGCTGCGTTGATGGCGCGTGGTCAGAATCAGCGCGTGTCTGATCCCAAGCCGGTCGGCTTCGTCGCCGAGCCGAGCCAGCGTGCCGAAGCCGAACACGACCCGGTATTGCGGGGCGTCATAGGCAAACGCGCCAAGGGGCGCGCCATCGCACGCGACCTCTTGGGTATCCGCGCTGGCGCGGCTCATCGGCGTTCTCCCGGTAACGCGTCGCAGCTATTAGCGAGGCCTGCTATCGAGGGAGAAGCTAACGGGGGAACCGCGGGAAGGCCTGCATGAAACCGGGACGTTTCTGCACAAAACCGGACAATAATGCGCGGCGGCGGATTCTACGACGGCCTCAATCGCGGCCGCGCCGGTACAGGCCCGGGGTCACGCCGGTGAAGCGGCGGAACATTCGCGTCATGTGCTCCTGATGCGAAAAACCGCATTGAAGCGCGATGTCCGCGAGGCTTTGCTTGTTTTCGCCAAGTAGAATCTTGGCACGTTCGACCCGACGGTTCAGCACATATTGGTAGGGCGAGACCTGCAACGTCGCCTTGAACAGGCGCACGAAATATTCAGTGCTGAGACCGCAGATGTCCGCCATCGCGTTTAGCCTGATATCCGTCTCCAGTTTCGCCTCCACAAAATCGCGGACACTCCGGAGTTGCCTGCCGGTCAATTGGCTTGGGCGCCGGGCCCGATCCACCGGCTGATCGTGGTAGTTGAGAACGATAAAGCGATTGGCGATGGCCTTCGCGATCGGATCCACGAACAGCGAGGATCCCTGGATATTCTCCCCGATGACATTGCCGATAGCTTGACCGAGATGTTCCAGCACCGGATCGCGATCCCCGAAAATCGGTGCCAGCGACGCCGCGCGGCCGAGTGGTGCGTTGTCCTGTTCGGCGAATAAATCAGCCCGAAGGTAGATATGAATGGTATCGAGCGCGGAATGCAGTGACACCTCGCAATCATGGCTCGCCGGCAGGAAAAAGATGCCGCCTTTGGGGATATGCTGATCGACTGTCTTGCCGTCCATCCTGAACGTCACATCGACCGGGCCGCCGCGATGCAGCACCATGAGGCAATCTGAAATCGCCTCAAACCGTCCTTCGAAGGGTCTTTCGCGCTGCATCGAGGCGAACGTGCTGGACCATCCCAGGCCCTCACTCGAAGCGCCGATATTGGCCTCGAATCGTTGAAGGACACGGTGGGTGTCGTCGACGCTGAAGATGGGTTTGGTTTCCATCGGAAGCCCGGACAATCGACAAGGGAGCGTTCGCGGTGTTGTTAGACAAACCCAAATTAACGCCGAACACAACGGCGACTTGCGCCGCTTGTTGCGGTGCAATAAGCGCGCGATAATCCCGATTGGTTCGTCAGACCAGCACCGCGCTGCGAACGCGGCCGGCGTTTCCAAATACGCGCAGATAACGCTCAACCTCGGACGGGGTACCGGTGGCTTTTTCCGGGTTGTCCGAGAGCTTTACCGCCGGTCGCCCATCAACCGAGGTCACCTTGCAAACGATGGAGATGGGATCGAGATCCGCAGAGCCGTCCGGAGCGCATCCGATAAAATCATTGGTCAAGTTGGTGCCCCAGCCAAAACTTACCCTGACGCGACCCGCAAAATGCCGGTAGGTCTCCTCGATCGATCCGACGTCCATGCCGTCCGAAAAGACAAGAAGCTTCTCCCTGGGATCGCGGCCCATTTGCTTCCACCATTTGATGATCTCTTCGCCTGCCGCGATCGGTGGGGCGCTGTCCGGTCGAAAGCCGGTCCAATCCGCCACCCATTCGGGTGCGTCTCTCAGGAACGACTTGGTACCAAAAGCGTCAGGTAACGCGATCAGGAGGTTGCCCGCATAGGTGTGGCGCCATTGATCCAGGATGCGATATGGCGCCCAGCGAAGCTCGGTGTCGTCGTTTGCCAAGGCGGCGGCCACCATCGGCAACTCATGAGCGTTGGTTCCGATCGCTTCCAGATCGTTGTCCATCGCCAGCAGGACATTGGAGGTGCCCGTGAAGGAGGGTCCGAGGCCCTCCTTGACCGCCTCAACGCACCAGCGTTGCCACAAGAAACCATGGCGTCGTCGCGTGCCGAAATCGGAAAGGCGCAGCCCATCCAATTGGCGCAGCCGTTCGACTTTGGTCCAGAGCTTGGCCTTCGCACGGGCATAGAGAACATCGAGGGCAAACCGCCCTTGTCCCTTCGTCACCTGGCGCGAGCGCAACTCGTTGAGAATGGCAAGCGCCGGGATCTCCCACATGGTGGTATGTGTCCACGGTCCGTGGAAATGCAATTCGTATTGGCCGTCAACCTTGTGGAGCTCATACTCGGGAAGGCGAAACTTGGCGAGCCAGTTGATGAAATCCGGCGAGAACATCTGGGTCTTGCCATAAAACGTATTGCCGGCGAGCCAGATCAGTTCTTTCTTGCTGAACCGGATGGTGCGGGCGTGATCGAGCTGGGCGCGAAGTTCCGCCTCGTCAATGACTTCGGCAAGGCGCACGTGCCGGCTGCGATTGATGACCGAAAAGGTCGTATGCTGGTCCGGGTAGAATGCCCGGATCATCTGCAGCATCAGCAGTTTGTAGAAATCCGTATCGAGCAGGCTGCGCACGATAGGGTCGAGCCGCCAGCCATGATTATAGGTCCGGGTCGCGATGTCTGTGACTGCCATTTTGGTACTCTATCGCGCCCGAAAGCCTGCAGCCAGTGGCGGGAGCCCCCGAATTGGCCAGGAAATCACCTAACTTTATCAACCCCGCCTTCCGGCGACCGACGATCAACGGCCGATTTTGGCGGCGTTTGCTTCGTGGCCGCTATGGAAGGGCGTCTTCGTTCATCTCCGCGAGGCAGCTACCAACGTGACCTTCGCCGATACGGTTTCGAAACTTCAACCCTCATCGGAGGGCGTCGAAGGAGTTCGCGGTCTTTTTGCCTGATGTGGCCAGGCGGGCCAGGGTGGCCTGCTGCCGCATCCATTGCCTGCTCGTGGTCGCCGGATAGCCGCCCCAGGTTTCTCCCGGCGGCACGTCGTGCATGAGGCCGGAGCGCGCGGCTACCCGGCCGCCTTTGCCGATCGTGACATGCGGCGCAAGGCCAACGGCGCCGCCAAGCATGGCAAAATCCTCCAGGGTCACGCTGCCGCTCAATCCGCACTGCGCGACCACAACGCAATGGCGGCCGATGACGACGTTGTGGCCGATCTGACAGAGGTTGTCGATCTTGGTGGCCTCTCCGATTGTTGTGTCCCTGATGCTGCCACGATCGATCGTCGTGCCGGCGCCGATCTCGACATTATTCTGGATGATGACGCGGCCGGTCTGCGGAATTTTCCTCTGCTTGGCGCCGGTGTAACCGAAGCCGTCTTGACCGATACGGCAGCCCGGATGGATCACGACGCGATCGCCGATCAGCGCATGCATGATGGAGCATCCAGCGCCGATCACGCAATCGCGCCCGATCAGGACGTCGGCTCCGATCACGGCGGTCGCACCGATGATACTGCCTGCTCCGATCTCGACGCGGGGTCCGATCACGGCTCCCGGATCGACCGTTACTCCGTTCTCGATCCGGGCGGTGGGATGGATGGTTGCGTTCGGCGCGATGCCGTTGGCCTCGAACAGCGAGGTAGGACGCAGCGATTGCGGATAAAGCTCGCTGTGAACCGTGACGAAAGCCTGGAATGCCTCGGGCGTACGCAGCACAATCAGGCTATCCGGCGCCCGGCCTTCAAAACGCGGTGGCATCAGGCAGGCTCCGGCATGGGTCTTTGCCAGCGCTTCAACGTATTTATTGCTTTCGATAAAGGTGAGATCGGTCGGTCCGGCGTGGTCGATTGGGGCGACATCCCTGATCAGGTGCGACAGCCGTGTCGCATCGCTGGCCTCGGCTCCCGTCAGAGAAATGATTTCGGCAATGGTCAAACCGGACGGGCGATCAAAGAAGCTTCGGTTCGTCATGTTCCAATCCTGGATTGCGAATTGATTCGGCAGCAATAGCGCTCATCGAAATGGCGCGGGCGACATGTATTGTTAAATAGTATTCCCGCAGCTTTGGCGATAGCGACGAGTTCCTTTCGCCAAGCCGGCGTTGAGCAAGCGGCGTATAAATCCGAAAAATCGGCTGAACTATCGCGCTCAAAATCAATCACGGTCATGGTCTCACCCGAGCTTTTGCCGCGCGGACGCTGGCACAAGGCCTTATGGGGAGGGTGTTACAAATCGGCAAGAGTTCGGGGGGCATTCGCGATCCGGACGCATGAAGCGGAACTTGACGGCGGCCGTCAGTTAAGTCTACTTATGCAAGTCACGCGCCGAGATTGCGAAGTTTCGTTGCACCGCTAAAACGGTGTCCAAGGCTTTGCGGTTCAAGGCTTTGCGGCTCAAGGCTTTGCGGCTCAAGGCTTGTGGCCGACAATCGAGCAATAACCGAAAAAGAGACCCAGGTCCGGAAATGCCAGATATCCTTGTCACCGCACGGGATAATGTGGGGGTTGTGAGCCTCAACCGGCCCGAGGTGCGCAATGCCGTGACCCTGAGCATGTGGCGCGAGCTTGCGAATGTATTTTCGAGCCTTGCGCGGGATGACGATATTCGCGCGATCGTGCTGACAGGCTCGGGTTCGGATTTCTGTGTCGGCGCGGACGTGTCGGAGTTCGACACCCTAAGAGAAAACAAGAGTCAAAGCGCGGAATATGAACTTGCGGTCGACAACTGCTCGGCCGCGATCGCGAATGTGAGCAAACCGGTGATCGCTGCCGTCTCGGGCTATTGCCTGGGTGGCGGCTGTCACCTGGCCTTGGCTTGTGATTTTCGTCTTGCAGATCATTCAGCCAAACTCGGTATTCCTTCTGCCAAACTCTCGATTGTGTATGGCGTAAAAAGTGTTCAGCGGCTGTTGGCCATTGCCGGACTCGTCAACGCCAAGCGTATGCTCTACTCCGGCGATCGATACGACGCGACGCGCGCTCACGCGATGGGCCTCGTGGATGAGGTATGCGACAACGCGGTCTCCGCCGCGGTCGGCCTTGCCGGAACGCTGGCCAGCAACGCTCCGCTGTCGATCGCGGGGGCGAAGTTCATGCTGAACAATTTGTCGATGGGGGACGGCGCCCTCGACATGGCCGCCGCCCAACGCATGATCGACCTGGCCGCCGATAGTGAAGATTTCAGGGAAGGAAGGCGCGCTTTCGCCGAGAAAAGAGCGCCCCGCTTCAGTGGGCGCTGAATCGCGCGCATTCGTCGCAGAGCGAATGTAAGTTCCAACAAGCCGTCTGGAGGAGCGAAATGAAGCCAGCCGCCTTCGACTATATCGCTCCAACGAGCCTTGAAGCGGCGGTTGCGGCTCTCGCTGCGGCGAACGGAGACGGCAAGGTATTGGCTGGTGGGCAATCACTGATGCCGCTGCTGAACTTCAGGATGACGCGCCCTGCGATAATTATCGATCTGATGCACATTCCGGGCATGTCGTTCATTGAACTCAGGGGCGACCGGGTCGCTATTGGCGCCATGACCCGGCACGCCGATCTCGAGTTTTCAGAGCTCGTCGCGGCGAAGCTTCCGGTCATGGCTGCCGCCATGCGGCACGTCGCGCATCTCGCCATACGCAACAAGGGCACGATCGGGGGAAGCTTGTCGCACGCGGACCCGGCTGCGGAGCTGCCGATGCTGGCTGTCTTCTACGGGGCAACAATCAAGGTGCAGGGGCCGGAGGGTCGCCGGGATATCCCGGCCGAAGACTTCTTTATATCAGCTCTTACGAATTGTCTCGATCCGGAAGAGATCGTCTTTGAGATCGATTTTCCGATTCTGACATCACACACGGGCTGGGCGTTCGAAGAAGTCGCGCGCCGCTTTGGCGATTTTGCACTTGCGTGCATCGCCGTCTCCTTCGAGCTTCTCGATCGCAGAATTGCCGACGCAAGGGTCGCAGTCATGGGTGTGGCTGACACGCCGCGGCGCCTTCGGGATGCCGAAGCGGCGTTGCAGGGCCTTCAAGGCGGCCCTGAAGCGGCAGCCGGATTTGCGGAAGTCGTGCGCTCATGCGTAACCCCCGAGAGCGACATCCATGTTTCAGCCGAATACCGTAAAAGTCTGATCGGCGCGTTGGCCGAAAAAGCGTTCGCGACCGCGTGGACGCGCGCGGCGGGACATGCGCCGTGAAGATGGATATCGTTGTCACGGTAAACGGACGAAAATATGCGGCGAGCGTTGAGCCGCGTTTGCTGCTTTCCGATTTCATACGCGACACCATCGGGCTTACCGGGACACATGTCGGTTGCGAGCACGGTGTCTGCGGGGCGTGCACGATCCTTGTGAACGGCGACAGCGTCCGCTCCTGCCTGACGCTGGCTGTGAGAGCCGATGGTGCGGACATCGTGACGGTCGAGGGCTTGGGCACGCCGGATGAACTGAATACGATCCAGACCCAGTTTCGTGAAAAGCACGGTCTTCAATGCGGGTTCTGCACGCCGGGAATGCTGATGACGGCGATGGATTTGTTGAAGAAATATCCGCTGTCCAGCGATGATGAAATCCGCGAGGGATTATCCGGCAATCTTTGCCGCTGCACCGGTTACCAAAACATCGTCGCTGCGATCCGTGCGGCGGCTGATTTGCGAAGCGGGAGCACCCCATGAAATTGCAATTTCTGTCTGCCGGCCGGCTTCGCCTGAAGAAGAGTGTCTATGTCAAAACCGCCGATCGAAGCGAGACGTTTGAAGCCCCGGTAAGCAGCGCGCTGATCCGGCACAAGCAGGGCAACGTGCTGTTCGATACAGGTTGCCATCCCTCCGTCGTCGAGCACGGCGAGGAAAGATGGGGGTCCTTGATGAAAGTCATGACGCCGCTGATGCGCGCGGAGGACACCCTTCTGCCAAGTCTCGCATGCGTCGGCGTCAGCCCGGACGATATCGATATCGTCGTGAATTCGCATTTCCACCCTGACCACTGTGGCTGTAATGCGTTTTTCAAGAAGGCAACCATCATGGTGCATGCCAGGGAGATCGAAGCCGCGAACGCGGCGGGCGCAGAGGCCGCCGGCTATCTGCGGGCGGATTGGGACCATGGGCAGCCGGTCGATGCCGTGAATGGCGACAGGGACGTGTTCGGCGACGGCAAGCTGGTTCTGATTCCATTGCCGGGTCATACCCCTGGGTCGCTTGGAGCGGCCGTCCATCTCGATCGGGATGGTTCGTTTCTTCTGGCGTCCGACGCCGTGAGCCTGCGCGAAAATCTGGATGCCGATACCGCGCCCCGCAATACCTGGAATGCGGAAGCGTTGCTGAACTCTTATGGGGAGATACGCCGGATCGAGAAGTCCGGCGCAACCATCGTCTGCGGACATGATGACGCTCAATGGCAGAGCCTGCGCAAGGGGGCAGAAGCCTATGAGTAAGGACGACATCGTCCAGACCTCAGACCTGTTGCGACCGCGTCATGTCGGCATGCCGATCCGACGAACCGAAGATCAGCGTCTGCTGACGGGCAATGGCGAATATGCCTCCGATCGCAAGCCCGACCGTGCGCTTCACGTTGCCTTTCGCCGCAGCGAGCAACCGCATGCGAGGATCTTGCGGATCGAAGCTGACGGCGCGCGGGCCGCGCCGGGCGTTGTTGCGGTCTTTACCGCGGATGATCTGGCGGAGGACTACAAGCCGGTGATCCCGGTTTCCCGCATGCCGAATTATTACGCGACGCCGATAACGGCCCTGGCGTCGAAGAAAGTGCGATATGTCGGGGAAGCGGTCGTCGCCGTCGTCGCGGAGGATCGGTATCTGGCGGAGGACGCCCTGGAACTGATCGACATCGAATACGAGCCGTTGGGGACCGTGACCGATCCCGAATTCGCAGCCTCCGGGGACGCACCGCTCCTTCATGAGGAAGCCGCGACCAATGTGTTGATCGCAAGGGAGTTTAGGAAAGGAGACGTGGCCGCCGATCTTGCGACCGCGCATGTTCGGGTCCGCGATCGCTTCCAGATGACGCGCAAGGCTCCGCTGGCGATGGAGCCGCGCAGCTATTCGGCCGAGTTCGAACGCAAAAGGGATTCCATCACGCTTTACGCGTCATCGAACATACCCGGCATTGTGCGCGATGCGCTCGCGGAATCGCTCGATCTGCCCGGCAGCCGGTTGCGTGTTGTGGCGCCTGATGTGGGCGGGAGCTTTGGCTCCAAGGGCTCGCTTTATCCCGAAGAAATCTTCCTGTGCGTGGCGGCAAGAAAGTTGCGCCGTTCGCTTAAATGGACGGCGGATCGGCTGGAAGACATCAGCAGCTCCAGCCAGGCATTCGCCGAAGTCATCGATGCTGAAATGGGTTTCGATGAGAACGGGATAGCTATCGCGTTGGAAGCCGACGTGATCGGCGATGTCGGCGCCTACTCGATCTATCCCTGGACGTGCGGGCTCGAACCGGTGCAGGTCGTTAGCTTCCTTCCCGGCCCTTACAAAATCCGATCTTACCGGGGCGCCGTGCGTGGGGTAGCGACCAACAAGCCGCCGACAGGGCCTTATCGCGGCGTCGGCAGGCCGATTTCTACCTTCGTCACCGAACGCCTGATGGACATGGGAGCCAGGGCGCTCGGCATCGACCCGTTTGAGATACGCCGTCGTAATCTGGTCCGGCCAGACGAGTTTCCATATCGCATCGCTTCCGGGATCATCTGGGACAAGACCGGATTTGTTGAATGCCTCGAAGCTGCGGCGCTGGCTGCCGATTATGAAGATTTGCGCAAGCAGCAAAGCGCAGCACGGGCGGAGGGACGCTATTTTGGCATTGGCTTCGCAACTTATGCCGAACTGACCGGGATAGGCTCTCGAATTGCCGTTGCCCCCGGGATGCCGATCAACACTGGCTCGGAGACTGCCAAGATCCGCCTCGAATTCGACCGGCGCGGTATCTGCGGCGTTTGGCGTTGCCTCGCACGGGCAGGGGCTGGAGACGACGCTCGCCCAGATCATCGCCGACGATCTCGGCGCGAAATTTGAGGATATCCGCGTCGTGCAGGGCGACAGCGATGCGGTGCCGATGTCGACTGGAACCTATGCGAGCCGTAGCGCGGTTCTGGGCGGGGGTGCCGCAAAACACGCCTCACGGATCTTGCGCGAGAAAATCAAGAAGGTCGCTTCGCATCTGCTCGAAGCAGGTGCTGACGACATCGAGGTCAACGGTGGCCTCGCCACCGTTACAGGGACCGATCGCGCGGTGACGTTCAAACAGATCGCAAAGGCTGTTTATTCGGACATGAGAACGCTGCCGGTCGAGGCGCGCGAAGAGCTGGAGGCCAGCTACACTTACGATCCCATCAACGGGACGACGGCCTGCGCCACCCATCTGGCTGTTGTCGAGGTTGATCCCTCGACCTGTTTTGTGAAGATACTCAAATATGTCGTCGCGGAAGATTGCGGTCGCATCATCAATCCGATGATCGTGGACGGACAGGTTCATGGCGGCGTCGCGCAAGGTATTGGTGCTGCCCTTTACGAAGAGCTGGTTTACGACGAAGACGGTCAGTTGCTGAGCGCCAGTCTGGTCGACTACGTCATGCCGACCGCCGTCGAGATTCCGGACATCGACGTCGTCCATATCGAAAGCGAATCCGCGGTTGCCGGCGGCTTTCGCGGAATGGGCGAGGGCGGCACCATCGGCGCTCCCGCCGCGATTGCGAATGCGATTTCCGATGCGCTATCGGCGCTCGACATCGATGTGTCGATTTTACCAATGACTCCGGAACGACTTTTCAGGTTGCTGGAGCAGGCTCGCATGAAAACGAAAGGAAGCCAGAAATGAACGATCTTGCAGGGCGCGTTGCTCTCGTTACCGGCGGCGGAAGAGATGTCGGCGCGGCGATCTCGCACGCCCTCGCCGCGGCGGGGGCGGCAATCGCGGTAAACTACCATAGTTCGCGCAACGAAGCGGACGCCGTCGTCGCGCAAATCCAGAAGGCCGGCGGCAAGGCCAAGGCCTATCAGGCAGACATTGCAAATTACGAAGCCGTCAAAGGCATGGTGGCGAGCGTCAAGGCCGATTTCGGCGGGCTGGATATTCTGGTCAACAATGCCGGTCTGGTGTTGCGGAAGCAATTCAACGAAACCACGCCGGAAGACTGGCACCGGCAGATCGATATCTGCCTCTATGGCGCAATCCACTGCTGCCATGCAGCCGCTTCCTTGCTGGAGGCATCGGGCCGCGGCCGGATCATCTCCATCATGGGAGACTCTTCCCGCATCGGAGAATCCGGACTCGCGATCGGAGCGGCGGCGCGCGCCGGCACCATTGCGCTCATGAAATCGCTGGCGCGGGAAATGGGACGAACAGGGACGACGGCCAATTCGATCGCGCTCGGTTTAATCGAGTCCTCGCACGACAAAAGCTGGGTGGACGCCAATCGCGACAAGCTCGTCAAGGCATATCCGATCCGTCGTCTTGGTCTGCCGTCGGACGTGGCTCCGATGGTCGCACTTCTCGCATCCGACGCAGGTAGCTGGATCACCGGCCAGGTGATGAGCATCAGCGGCGGGTTCAGCATGGTGTGAACGGTCGGAGGCGGCAATGTTGCATACCGGGCTGATCGCGCCAGTATCAGAGCTACTTGAGCGGCACCGAAGAGAGCGGCCCGACAAGGTCGCCTATTGGGATGCGGTAAGGTCGGTCACCTATTCGCAGCTGGCAGACCGGACGGCATCAATCGCCGCCGGCCTGTCGGAGAACGGCGTAGCGGAAGGGGATCGTATCGCCATCTATCTTCCGAACGGAGTCGACTGGATCGAAGCCTGCCTCGCCGGTTTGCGGGCCGGCGCGATCATCGTTCCGATCAGCTATGACGCCGCCGAGGCGGAGATCGCGTATCGATTGTCCGATGCCGACTGCGGAACGGTGATCACGACTCCGGCCCGCAAGGAGCTCGTTGGCAAACTGCTTGCGGGGTCGCCGGCTCCGGTGTCGCTGGTGCTGGCCGGAGCTGGTGCCAGGGAAGCTGGCCTGCACCTGGACGAGCTT
Organism: uncultured Pseudomonadota bacterium; assembly: GCA_963727225.1. Lineage (GTDB taxonomy): Bacteria > Pseudomonadota > Alphaproteobacteria > Rhizobiales > Xanthobacteraceae > Bradyrhizobium. The sequence goes on from CAVSFN010000023.1 coordinate 203,627, forward strand.
TCCCAAGGCAATCCGCGCGCCGTCCGCGACCCGGCCGATATCGACCGCTCGTCATTCATCATCTACACGTCCGGCACGACCGGCCGCGCCAAGGGCGTCCTGCTGTCGATCCGCGGAATGCTATGGATTGCCGCCGCCTGTTGGGCGCCGATCTGTAATCTCAGCGACAAAGACGTCGTGCTGTCCCCGCTTCCTCTGTTCCATTCGTACGGTCTTAATCTGTCGGTACTTAGCGTGCTGGCCGTCGGAGCCAGTGAGCACATCCTGGAGCGCTTCTCGCCGCAGCAGGCCCTGGAGTTGTTGCAGTCCGGAAAGTATTCGGTATTTCCGGGCGTGCCGACGATGTTTCACTATCTGCTGCAGCGTGCGCGGGAAGGTGGCATAACCGGGCTTGGTCGCACGCGGCTGTTCATTTCTGCGGGCGCGATCATGCCCGCGGCGCTGAACCGGTCCTTCGAGGAGCGTTTTGAGGCGACCCTGCTTGACGGTTACGGCATTACCGAAACCTCGACGATGGTGACGATGAACTGGACCAGTGGTGATCGTCCGATGGGATCATGCGGTCTTCCGGTGCCGGGTCTGGCGACACGGATCGTCGATCCGACAACCCTCGAGGACGTGCCGATCGGTTCCGAAGGTGAGTTGATCGTTCGCGGTCCCAACCTGATGCAGGGCTATCATAACAAACCCGCGGAAACCGCGGCAGCGCTGCGAAAGGGCTGGTATCACACCGGCGATCTCGCGAAATCCGACCCGAACGGCTATCTCACGATCACCGGCCGCATCAAGGAGCTGATCATCAGGGGCGGGCAGAACATTGCGCCTGCCGAGATCGAGGAAGTCGCAATTCAGCATCCACACGTCATCGATTGCGCGGTGGTCGGCGTGGCGCATCCGACGCTGGGCGAAGTGCCATATCTGTTTGTCGTCGCCGAACGGAGCCAACTCGACGTGGAGTCGCTGCTCGCGCACTGCCGCAAAAGCCTGTCGTCCTACAAGATTCCCGAGGCGACCCACATTGTCACGGAAATCCCGCGCACGGGATCCGGCAAGATCATGCGTTTCAAGCTGGTGGAGGCGCTGAAACGAAGCTGAGGCATCAGGTAATGGATCTTGGTCCCAGTGCGCCGTAGGCGGCCGGATCGTAGCTCAATTTGTATTGCATATCGGCAGCGGTGATTGGCTTTTGGCATTGGTCGCAGATCACCGAAGCATGAAAATCATGCCCGCATTTCACATGACGCAGCAGCAGCGGCGGCTTTCCTTTTGAGTGCCAGCGGTCCCCCCACGCCAGCATGGCGATAAACGGCCCATAGAGATCCCGGCCCATGTCGGTCAGCAGATACTCATAGCGTTCAGGCGCTGTCTGATAGAGACGCCGGTGAAACACGCCCTGAGCAACCAGGCGCGACAGCCGGTCGGTCAATATATTGGGCGCGATGCCAAGCTCCGACTGGATTTTGTCATAGCGGCGATTGGCAAAGAAAGCCTCGCGAACGACCATGAAGCTCCATTTGTCACCAATGATCTGCAGCGCGCGCGACACCGAACTTGGCCGCCCCAGCATGAACCTGCTGCCGTCGGACGCGCGCCTGGTATTCCGCCCGGGCTTTGCAGCTTTGCGGCCGGCGCCAGGTCCGTCGCGATATTGAACCGCCCTTGCTTCGAGTTCGGATGAACATTCGGAGCAGGCGACAATGGGGTGGCTCTCGCAGCCGCAAGACCGGTGGACCAGCACCAGCGGCGGGCGTTTGTTGTCTGACAGCCAGCGGTCGCCGAACTGCATCAGCGCGATGAAGCTCGGATAGAGATCAAAGCCCATTTTGGTGAGCCGGTACTCCTTGCGTTGGCCGACATGCGTTGCCACCTGCCGGAAAATCTCGAGCCGGGTCAATTTTCTCAGGCGGTCCGTCAGCGTGGCGCGCGGAATGTCGAGGGCTGAACGGAAGGCTTCGAACGTGCGGGTGCCGAAGAAGGCTTCGCGAATGATCAAAAAAGCCCACGCATCCGAAACAATATCCAGGGTCCGCGCCACCGAGCAATTTCGTTCACCGCGGGCCGGACTTGCTCCCGTCGCCGGTTGCGGCAAGGCGGTCGCGCCGGCCGCTCGTCGAGGAGCTGCTTTGGCTGTCGCCGCGCGCGCCATTACGACTGCATCCGTCCTGCGGGATGCCGTTGCGCGCCCTGGCGCAATCCGCTCGTCATATTGTCACCCTTTGCGGCAACTGCGCTGCCGCCGTGCCTATCCTACACGACCCGGATTGACTTACGAAAAAAAGTAAGTCTAGTTATGCATGTTATATGAAACAGGCAAGAGCGGGTGGAAATCCGCCGCGCGGATAACCGAAGAGCTTTGGTCCCGATCAAGCAGGGGAGGTGCGCCATGGGTACCGTTGGCCGAACCGCGCTGGCTGTCACGCTGGCGGGAATCGTGGGATTAGGATCGGCGATTGCCGCTGCCGACGGCATATCCGACGGTGTGGTGAAGATCGGCGTGCTCACCGATATGTCCGGACAGTTTTCGCACGAATCCGGCGAGGGCGCAGTCACCGCGGTACGAATGGCGATCGAGGACTTCGGCGGAAAAGTCCTGGGCAAGCCGATCGAGCTTGTCGTCGCCGATCATCAGAACAAACCCGACATAGCCTCCGGCATCGCCCGCAAATGGTTCGACGTTGAGAACGTCGATATGATTGCGAACCTGATCAACTCGTCGATCGCCCTTGGGGTAACGCAGCTCGCAAAGGACAAGGACAGGATCGCTATCGTCACGGGTTCAGGGGCTTCCCGGCTGACCGGCGACGCCTGCACCCCGAACAGCGTTCACTATGCCTACGATACCTATTCGCTGGCGAAAGGCACCGCGACCGCGATGATGAAGGCCGGCGGCACGAGCTGGTATTTCCTCACCGCCGATTATGCGTTTGGTCATGCGCTCGAGGCCGATACGTCGGCGGTCGTCAAGTCGCTCGGCGGCGAGGTGCTGGGATCGACGCGTTATCCGGTGGAGACATCGGATCAATCGTCATTCCTGCTGCAGGCGCAGGCGTCGCACGCAAAGGTGGTTGGGCTGGCCGGCTCCGGAACGGTGTTTGTCAATGCCGTCAAGGCGGCGCAGGAGTTCGGTATCCAGCGCAGCGGACAGACCCTCGCAGGTCTTCTGGTCTGGATCACCGACATCAAGAGCCTCGGGCTTGAAACGGCACAGGGCCTGGTGCTGACCAACGCCTTCTACTGGGATCGCGACGATGAAACGCGAGCCTGGTCGAAACGGTTTTACGAGCGAATGAAGCGTATGCCCCATATGGGCGATGCGGGCGACTACTCCTCGACCATGCATTATCTGAAAGCGGTTGAGGCGGCGGGCACCGACGGCGCAAAGGCCGTGATGGCCAAGATGCGTGAGCTGCCGATCAACGACTTCTTTGCGAAGAACGGCCGAATCCGCGAAGACGGTCGCATGGTGCATGACATGTACGTCTATGAAGTGAAAAAGCCGTCGGAATCGAAAGGCGAATGGGATTACTACAAGCTTCGCGCCGTAATCCCCGGCGACGAGGCCTTTCGACCGCTGAAGGAGAGTAACTGTCCGCTGGTCAAGAAGGGTTGATTAAAGAATCTTAAATGCCGCGGCGAAAAGCATTTCGAGGGTTCGACTCGGCGTCACTGACCATTGATCGCGAGATTCCATAGATGAGCCGAACTCGTTGCCCACGCCGGAGACTTCGTCTTCCAGGGGCGTTTCGAGGAACAACTGGCTCCGAAGACCTGCGCGGCATTCCGCAAGGCAATGCCGTTCGAAAGCCAGGCCGGAACGGGAGCTGCCGGAGCTCTTGGAAATAACCCACCGATCGCGCATAAAGAGCCATAAATTGACCATGGGATCGAAAACGCCACCGGTTGCCGGGATCAGGATTGGAGTTTCAGATGAAAACAGCCATCACCGAATTGTTCGATATCGAACATCCGATCATACAGGGCGGCATGCACTATGTCGGCTTTGCTGAACTCGCGGCCGCGGTCTCGAATGCGGGAGGCCTCGGCATTATCACCGGCCTGACGCAGCGAACGCCCGAATTGCTGGCCAAGGAAATTGCGCGCTGTCACGATCTGACGGACAAGCCGTTTGGCGTCAATCTGACTTTCCTTCCCGCATTTACCGCACCGCCTTATCCGGAATACATCGCGGCCATCAGGGAGGGCGGGATCAAGATCGTTGAAACGGCCGGGCGCAGTCCTGAACAATATATGCCGGCGCTAAAGGCCGCGGGTATCAAGGTGATTCACAAATGCACCTCGGTTCGGCATTCGCTGAAGGCCCAAAAGATCGGGTGCGACGCTGTCAGCGTCGATGGCTTCGAGTGCGGCGGGCACCCCGGTGAAGACGACGTACCCAACATGATTCTGCTTCCGCGTGCCGCGGAGGAGTTGAAAATTCCATTCGTTGCGTCCGGCGGCATGGCCGATGCGCGCAGCCTGGTCGCCGCCCTTGCGATGGGCGCGGCAGGCATGAACATGGGTACGCGATTTATCGCAACGAAAGAGGCGCCGGTCCACGACAACGTCAAGAATGCACTGGTTGCCGCCTCCGAGCTCGACACCAGGCTGGTGATGCGCGCCCTGAGAAATACCGAACGGGTACTCAAGAACGCCGCTGTCGACCGGTTGCTGGAAATCGAGCGCGAGAAAGGCAGCAAGCTGCAAATCGCCGACATCCACGAAGAGGTTGCCGGAGTTTATCCCAAGGTCATGATCGAGGGGAAGATGGATGCGGGAGCCTGGAGCTGCGGCATGGTCGTCGGCCTGATCCACGACATCCCGACGGTCAAGGAGCTGATTGATCGCATTATGGTCGATGCCGAACGCCTGATTCGGGAGCGGCTTATGGGATTTCTTGGCGCCGATGGCAAGGCATCGCTGAAAGTCGCCTGAGCTAATTTCTATGACAAGTCGCGCATGATCGCCTTGATGGCCAAGGCGGTCGGCGGACTTTACTGCCCGATAAAGGCAGGTTTGCGCTTGTCCATGAAGGCGTTCACCGCCTCCGAGCGTCTCGCAGTGGCGTGCGTCGATCCGATCCGATCCGATCGCTGCGCGTTGTCGTTCTATGGCATGGCCTTTGGATAGTAGCGGCGGCTCGGAGCGCCGCGCTGCCGGGAGATCCGCGTTTGTCCCCAGCACAACCCGATCCAGAGTGGAGCGGTATGAAAATAGTGCTCAGGTCCATCATATCATGCAACATAATGCAGTTTTGCATTTTAGCCTGTAGACAAACGCCAATATCTATGCATTATTATGCATAGTTTCAACAAGAAATCCCAAGGGGTGGTTCATGGCCGGTGAAGATCGCGTTCTTGCTGGCGGCGCTAGGTACATCGATTTCCAGACCGATCCGTCGCGCTATCGGCACTGGAAGCTCGACGTCGAAGGCGACGTCGCGACGCTGACCATGGATGTCGATGAGAATGGCGGACTGTTCGAAGGCTATCAGCTCAAGCTGAATTCCTACGATCTCGGCGTCGACATCGAACTGGCCGACGCGGTGCAGCGGCTGCGCTTCGAGCATCCCGGCGTCAAGGTGGTGCTGCTGCGCTCGGGCAAGAACCGGGTGTTCTGCGCCGGCGCCAATATCCGCATGCTGGCGGGCGCGACCCACGCCCACAAAGTGAACTTCTGCAAATTCACCAACGAAACCCGCAACGGTCTGGAGGATTCCAGCGAGAATTCCGGGCAGCGCTTCGTCACCGTCATCAACGGCACCGCGGCCGGCGGCGGTTATGAACTGGCGCTGGCGACCGATCACATCATTCTCGCCGATGATGGCTCGGCGGCGGTGGCGCTGCCGGAAGTGCCGCTGCTGGCGGTGCTGCCGGGCACCGGCGGGCTGACCCGCGTAGTCGACAAGCGCAAGGTGCGCCGTGACCACGCCGACTATTTCTGCACCATCGAGGAGGGCATCAAGGGCAAGCGCGCGGTACAGTGGCGCCTGGTCGATGAAATCGTACCGAACAGCAAGTTGGAGGCCAGGGTCGCCGAGCGCAGCAAGGAGTTCGCCGCGGCCTCGAAGCGCAACGGCAGCGGAAAAGGCATTTCGCTTGGCCCCCTGACGCGCAGCATCGACGACAGCGGCATCCGTTACGGATTTGTCAGCGTCGATATCAATCGCGCCGAACGCATCGCCACCATCTCGATCAAGGCGCCTGACGCAGCCCCGCCTGCCGATATCGACGGCATGATCGGGCAGGGGGCCAGCTTCTGGTCGCTGCAGGTGGCGCGCGAACTCGACGATGCCATTCTGCATCTGCGCATCAACGAATTGGAAACCGCGATGCTGGTGTTCAAGTCGCATGGCGATCGCGCCCAGGTGCTGGCTTATGATGCTTTTCTCGAAGCCAACAAGGCGCACTGGCTGGTCAACGAGATCAGGCAATACTGGAAGCGGGTGCTCAAGCGCATCGACGTTACCTCGCGCACGCTGGTGACGCTGGTCGAGCCGGGCTCGTGTTTCGTCGGCACGCTGGCGGAACTGGTGTTCGCCGCCGACCGCTCCTACATGCTGATCGGCCAGAAGCAGGGTGACAACCGCGCGCCGCCGACGATCGAACTGAGCGCTGCGAATTTCGGACCGTACCCGATGAGCCACGGCCTGACGCGGCTGCAATCGCGCTTTCAGGCCGATGCTGCCGATCTGGAACGCGCGCGGGCCAGGATCGGCGAGGCGCTCGATGCCAGTGAAGCCGAAGCACTCGGCCTGATCACCTTTGCGCTCGACGACATCGACTGGGATGACGAGATCAGGGTGTTCTTCGAGGAACGCGCCAGCTTCTCGCCCGACAGCCTCACCGGCATGGAAGCCAATTTACGCTTCGTCGGGCCAGAGACCATGGAATCGAAAATCTTCTCGCGGTTGACGGCGTGGCAGAACTGGATCTTCCAGCGCCCCAACGCTGTCGGCGAGGATGGCGCGCTGCGGCGCTACGGTACCGGCCAGAAGGCGCAGTTCGACATGACGCGAGTGTAGAAGCGACTAGCGAATAGTTGTTCTTTCCATTCGCCCTTCGCCATTCGCTAAACAAGATCGCCCAACATGGGAGACCAAAGCCATGAACATCATGAATGTCGACTACTCCACCAAGATTCCCAACAACGTGAATCTCACCGAGGACCGGCAGGTGCTCAAGGCGCTGGAAGGATGGCACCCCGGCTATCTCGACTGGTGGAACGACATGGGGCCGGAAGGTTTTCAGGAATCGTTGGTGTATCTGCGCACCGCCGTGAGCGTTGATCCGAAGGGCTGGGCCAAGTTCGATTACGTCCGCATGCCGGAATATCGCTGGGGCGTGCTGCTAGCGCCGCAGGACGAGGCACGCAAGGTGAATTTCGGTCAGCATCTGGGCGAAAAGGCGTGGCAGGAAGTACCCGGCGAGTATCGCGCCATGCTGCGCCGTCTTGTCGTGGTGCAAGGTGACACCGAGCCAGCGTCGGTCGAACAGCAGCGCCATCTCGGCAAGACCGCGCCATCGCTCTATGACATGCGCAACCTGTTTCAGGTCAATGTCGAGGAAGGCCGTCATCTCTGGGCGATGGTCTATCTGTTACAGAAATATTTCGGCCGCGATGGCCGCGAGGAGGCCGACGATCTGCTGCGCCGTCGCTCGGGCGACGCCGATTCACCGCGCATGCTGGGGGCCTTCAATGAGGCGACGCCGGACTGGCTGTCATTCTTCATGTTCACCTTCTTTACCGACCGCGACGGCAAGATGCAGCTTGAGAGTCTGGCGCAGTCCGGCTTCGATCCGTTGTCGCGCACCTGCCGCTTCATGCTGACCGAAGAGGCACATCATATGTTCGTCGGCGAGACCGGGGTCGGTCGCGTGCTTCAGCGCACCTGCGACGCAATGAAGGAAGCAGGCATCGACGATCCGTATGCGATCGAGAAGGTGCGCGCACTCGGTGTGATCGATCTGCCAACCCTGCAGAAGAAAATGAATCTGCATTACTCGTTGTCGCTCGACCTGTTTGGATCGGAAGTTTCCACCAACGCGGCGAATTTCTACAATTCCGGCTTGAAGGGCCGCTTCCAGGAAACCAAGATCGACGACGACCATCGCCTGACCAACGACATCTACAAGGTATTGAAGCTGGTGGACGGCAAGATCGTGCTGGTCGATGAGCCGGCATTGACGGCGTTGAACATGCGGCTGCGCGACGACTACACGCTGGACTGCGAAAAGGGTGTCGAGCGCTGGAACAAGATCATCGAAAAGACCGGGGTGAAATTCCGGCTTGAATTGCCGCACACCGCATTCCACCGCCAGATCGGTGAATTCAGGGACGTCGACGCGACGCCGAAGGGCGTCATCCTCAGTGCCGGCGAATGGGCAAAGGTGAAGAGCGACTATCTGCCCTCGGCCGATGACGGCGACTTCATCTCCTCGCTGATGGAGCCGGTCAGCGAGCCGGGCAAGTTCGCGAAGTGGATCGCGCCGCCGAAGATGGGCATCGACAACAAGCCGGGCGATTTCGAATACGTCAAGATCGAAGCGGCGTGATCAAACCGGGCTGGACGACATGAACGCGCCGACCCGGGAATTGATCAAACAGCATCTCATCGATCCCGAGATATGCATTCGCTGCAACACCTGCGAAGAAACATGCCCGGTCGATGCGGTGACGCATGACGGCAACAACTATGTCGTCGACGCCAGCATCTGCAATCACTGCATGGATTGCATTTCGCCCTGTCCCACCGGCTCGATCGACAATTGGCGCGTGGTCGCCAGGCCCTATTCGCTGGATGAGCAATTTTCCTGGAGCGACCTGCCGGTCCAGGACGAAACCATCGCCGACGCGGGTGGCGGCGCTGCCGTCGAGGCGCTGGAGGACGATGTCAGCAAACTCCTGGAGGAGGCGCGCAAGGGGCTGGGCGGCAAGCCGGTGGCACCGCATTCCGCCAGCAAGCCGACCGTCAATCTCTATAATCGCGGCAAACCGGCGACCGCGACGGTAACCGGGAACTATCGGCTGACCGATGCAGCGTCGGACTCCGATGTTCGGCATATCATACTTGATTTCGGCCAGCTGCCGTTTCCGGTTCTGGAAGGCCAGAGCATCGGCATCGCGGTTCCTGGCGTCGATGCCAGCGGCAAGCCGCACCATCCGCGGCTTTATTCCGTCGCCAGTTCTCGCGATGGCGAGAAGCGCAACACCAACAATCTGGCATTGACGGTGAAGCGCGAGGACAAAGGGGTTTGCTCGAATTATCTCTGCGATCTTCCCCGCGGCGCCAAGCTCGAAGTCACCGGCCCGTTCGGCGCGACATTCCTGATGCCGGACGACCCGGCCGCCAACATCATCATGATCTGCACCGGAACCGGCTCCGCGCCGTTTCGCGGCTTCACCGAGCGCCGTCGCCGCGCGATGCCGGATGCTGAGGGAAAGCTGCTGCTGTTTTTTGGGGCGCGCCGGCCGGAAGAATTGCCGTATTTCGGACCGCTGCAAAAGGTGCCGGATAAATTGCTCGGAAAATACTTCTGCTATTCCCGGGTCCCCAATGAGCCCCGCGTCTATGTGCAGGACCGCATCCGCGACGAAGCCCGGCAGATAGCGCAACTGCTCGGCGACTCCAAAACGCATGTCTATATCTGCGGGCTGAAAGGCATGGAAGGCGGCGTCGATGAAGCCTTCGCCGACGCCTGCCGCGCCGCCTCGCTCGACTGGACAGCGCTCAAGCCGGCGATGCGCGAGGGCGGGCGCTATCACGTCGAGACCTATTAAATCTCACCGCCGGTTCTGCAAGAACAGCGATCACCGCAAAACGCCGTGGTCGTAAAGTACGGTGCGAGCGCGCCGTCGCGCCGTTATTGCATGGCCTTTTCAGCCGACGCCTTTGCGTTGATCTCGTCGTACAGCTCTTTCTTGGACAGTTTGCCGACCGGCGTCCTCGGCAGCGAAGCGCGAATCTCTATTTCCTGGATCATTTCGTGTTTCCCAAGACGGCTCTTGAGGAAATCCTTCAATTCCTTCAGCGTCATTTCCGGCGCACCGGGTTTCAGCGCCAGATAGGCCTTCGGTGATTGCCCGCGATATTGGTCGGGAATTCCGATGACGCACACCTCGGCGACGGAGGGATGCTCGTAAATCGCTTCTTCGATGTTGCGTGGATAGACGTTATAGCCGCCGCACAACAACATGTCCTTGGTGCGATCAACGATGAAGATAAAGCCGTTCTCGTCCATGTAACCGACGTCGCCGGTGCGCATGAAGCCGTCAGCCGTCATGTTCTCCGCGGTCGCGGTTTCATTCTTCCAGTAACCGCGCATGACGTTCGGTCCGCGGATGATGATTTCGCCGCGCTCTCCCAGCGGCACAAGCCTGGTGGGATCGGAAACATCGAGGAATTTGATCGTAACCCCGGGGACCGGGATCCCGCACGAGCCCGGCTTGCTCGCGCCGACCGGCGTGAACGTTCCCGATGGCGACGTCTCGGTCATGCCCCACCCCTCGAAAATCTGGCAGCCGGTCAGCCGTTTGAATTCCTGGAGCGTCTCGACAGGCAGCGGCGCGCCGCCTGAAGCACAATACTTCAAGGCCCGCAGATCGACCTTGTCGATCCCGGGAAAGCCGATAATGCCCATGTACATCGTCGGCACGCCCAGGAACATGGTGATGTGTTTTTCGGCGAGTTCGGCGATTACCTTGTCGAGCTCGAAGCGGGCATGCAGGATCAATTCAGCGCCGATGCGGATTCCGAGCAGCATATTCGCTGACAGCGCATAGATGTGGAATAGCGGAAGAACGATCAGCATGCGTTCTTTCGCGGGTTCGATCAGCGGCGGTTCGCCTTGCGCGGTCTCCCAATATTGACGACAGGCGCTGCTGAGATTTGCGTGGGTCAGCATGGCTCCCTTGGGAAGACCAGTGGTGCCGCCGGTGTATTGGAGCACCGCGATGGTCTCCAGGAGATCGCGCGGCTTGGTCGGTTCGTGCCGTCCGTCATTATCGAGCAGTTCCTCGAATTTGACGTGCTGGCCGTCCGCGGGCACGTCGACAAGCTGCTTCGCCGCTGCGAGGCTCGCGTTTACCGCGTCGCGGTGGGAGGCCATTTCCGCGATGTTGCCGACGATGAGTTTCTTCAACCGGGTTTTGCCCAGCAGGGTTTTCATCTGCGGATAGAGCGTGACCAGGTCGAGCGTGATCACAAAATCGGTTTGGCTGTCTTCGACCTTGTGCTCGAGAACTTTCCCGGCATCGAGCGGTGAGTAATTGACGACCGTGCCCCCGGCCTTGAGGATCGCAAAGAAGCTGATCACGTAATGCGGCGTATTGGGAAGGTAAAGTCCGACGTGAACGCCGGGCTTCACGCCGAGCTTCTGCAGTCCGGTTGTCGCGCGGTCGACCAGGGCGGCAAGTTCACGGTACGTAAGTGTCCTTCCCATGAAGGACACGGCGGGAAGGAGCGGCCATTTCGCAACGGCGTCGTCCAGGATTTGATCGACCGGCACGGGAGTGAGGTCGGCGTCCCAATGGATACCCTTGGGGTAGGATTTTAGCCACGGACGATCGAGCATTGTTTCCTCCGGGAGTGGTTGAGCCTTGGCGGCCCTATTCGATATTCGAAAATCATCAGGCCGAAGCGGCGCCGGGGCACCGTGCGCGAACGGCATTTCTGCCAAGCTTGGGCCGGTCTGCGGACATAGGCAAGAGCGAAAGGTCCGGCGGCTGTATCGAACGGCGAAAATCTCCGCCAGCTTGTTCGCGACCAATTCGATGCTATTGAGGGTCCATCGCGAGCTCGGATTTGACGAGGCTGCCATCACCGAAATGCGAACCGCCGGTGCCGTCGGCTGATATCGCTGTTTCGGCCCCGCCGATTATCAGGAGACAAAAATGAAAATCGAAGAGCTTTTTTCTGTGCGCGGCAAGGTCGCAGTCGTCACTGGTGGCAGTCGCGGTCTCGGCGAGATGATCGCCCGAGCCTACGTCGAAAATGGCGTGAAGGTTTACATCACGGCACGCCGCGCCGAGGCGTGCGAGCAGTTGGCCAACGAATTGTCGCTGATCGGCGAATGCATTGCCATTCCCGCCGATCTTTCGCGGATGGAGGAGATCGATCGCTTCGCCAGCGAGCTCGAAAAGCGGGAGAAGAAGCTCGACATTCTCGTCAACAATGCCGGTGCCAGTTGGGGTGCAAGCTTTCACGAGTTTCCGGAAAATGGCTGGGACAAGGTCATGGACCTGAACGTCAAATCCGTTTTCTTCCTGACGCAGCGTCTGCTGCCTTTGCTGGAGGCGGCGGGGTCGGCGGAATCCTATGCGCGGGTGATCAATATCGGGTCGATCGAAGGCATCAGGACCTCTCATCTCGAGGCCTATTCGTATGCCGCGTCGAAAGCGGGGGTAAACCACCTGACGCGCATCATGGCGAAGTTTCTGGCGCCCAAGTGCATCGCGGTCAATGCCATTGCGCCGGGCTATTTCCCGTCCAAGATGACTTCCGCGATCGACGAACAGGGCTCCAGGGCCGTGGTCGAAGATGCGCCGATGAAGCGGATGGGAAATCCCGACGATCTGGCGGGCATCGCACTCTATCTCGCATCGAAGGCGAGTGCCTTTGTTTGCGGTGCGGTCATTCCGGTCGATGGAGGGCTTGCAACGACGGCTTGATGTCACGCCGGATGGGTCTGAATTTGATTTGCGATGGGTAGCGGATATCCGTTACGGTTTGAGACGTTGGCCCGCTGGCGCGGCATCGGCAAATCCGTTTTCGGGCGAAGATTCGATGGCTGTGCTGCCAGAAAGCGGTGGCGGGCTTGCAGGGAGGTTTAGCGTGGCTCTTTCGACCGGCAATTCTGCTTTCTGTTTCGCGGTTGCACTGGTGGCGTGCCTGGCGCAGCCGGCCTTCGCGCTCGATCCGCGTTATCCGGACTGGCCTTGCCAGCAATTGAAAGTGCCCGGTATTTCCGTCGCAAGCGTCTGGACAGGTCCATCGATCGAGGGAATCGACAAGGCGGAACCCTCTGACCCCAGGCAACCAGAAATCGTCGCGCGTCTGGCCGCCCGCCGCACCCCGATGGAGGACGCGCGAAAGCTAGTCGCGGAGTTTGTCGCCGGAACGAGCGATGAAAAACAGCAAAAAGCAAAGTCGCTTTTCGCCGCTTTGTATTCCAAGCTCAACGCGCAGCGCGACGAGGTAATGAACGGGATCGAGCGCTTTTCACGCAAGCAGAAGGCCATGGCCGAGCAAATACGCGACGAAACCCAGAAGATGCGGGAACTGCAGGACAGGCCGAATGCCGATCAAGCGCAAAGCGATGAACTCGCCAATCGCCTTTCGTGGCAGACGCGCATTTTCGAGGATCGGCGGAAATCGACCTTATACGTGTGCGATGTGCCGGTGCTCATCGAGAAGCGGTTGTTTGATTTGGGAAGTGCGATCCAGAGCGTCTTGAACGCCGACGCGCCGGCGAAATAGAGGTGCCCCGAACGGCTCGCTAGCCGGGATGGACGGGCTATTCGCCTGGACGTGGCTCTGGCGTGGCATCTTCCAGGGGAAGGCCGGCGGCGCTCCAGCCATCGGTCCCCTCGGGATACCAGGCGACATTCGAATAGCCGAGGGACAGGGCGCGCTTGGCTGCGTTCCAGGACATCCAGCAATTCGCCAGACAATATAAAACAAGAATTCCGGCGTGATCGCCATGCGTTGCCTTCTCCAGCCCCTTGGAGAAATAGCCGGCCATGCTGGGCGCGAGTTCGCCATATCCGGTGTCAGGCAGCCAGATGCTGCCGGGGATATCGGTCCGTGGTTTGTCGTGCCAAAGGGTTCCCTCGGGTAAATTCTTGGGTCGTGGAACTCTCGGCAGGACATCGACAAAGGAAGCCGAATGGCTGCGCCAGATGGCTTCTGCCTCGTCCGTCCCTATAACCTTGACGCCACGCAATGTAGCGGGCGTCGGCGCCCGATAATTTTCGAGGCGATAGCCATCCGGCTCCGGCACCTCGGCCGCTCCAGCCTCGGCGGCGGTAGCGACGATCACGATGAACGCGTAGCGGACGGCGGTTCTGATCATGGCCGCTTCGAAAGCGTCTCAGGGGTGATCGGCATGTTGGTCTCGTCGAGGATCGGGATGTTATAGCTGATCAGCAGCTTGTTGATCTCGACCTGGTTTTCCATGATGAGCCGGTTGAGCGTACGCTTCCACTCCTGGTCCGCAGCACGCACCGCCATGCCGATACGATAGGTCATTTGCGGACCGGTCGTTTCCTTGGTCAGCGGCACGACGACCAGAGGTGGGGTCGCCTGGCTGGCGTAATAGCCCGCCATCGGCCCCCATAATATGCCGCAATCAATATCGCCCTTGGCGAGATCGTCCATCATCGCCTGCGCCGAGGAATCGGCGCGGGTGTCGATGAAAAGCGGGTAGGACTTGGCATGCCCCAAAAGGCCGTTCATCGCCATGTTCGTGCTCGGTGGTGTCTTTGCGACAATCCCGATCCGCTTGTCTTTCAACTTCGGATCGCTGATCGCGGTGACATCCTCAAGACCGCTGCCACGCTTGAAGACCAGCGCATAGGTCGTCCGGTAATAGGGAACGGTCACCTGCGCCTGATCGTCGCCTTGGGGAAATCCCATAATGATATCGCACCGGAACGAGCCCAGCGTCATCCGGACGAAGCCGGTTGCCTGAGGGAAGTAGGTGTAGCTGAGTTTTTTGCCGAGCTTGGCGGCGAACAATTCGGCGAGCTTGTTTTCAAATCCCTCGCCCTTGTCGTTGGAGAACGGAAGGTTGCGAGGATCGCCACAAGCGCGAAAGACGCTGGGATCGACCAGTTCGAGCGAACCGGCCTCGCCATTATTGGCCTGGGCGCTGGCTGCGACCGGCTGCAGGGCGACAACCCCAAAGGCCATAGCGCCTGCCAGGATTGGCCCGATCATCGCCGTCCGCCCCGGAACATGAGGGTTCAGCTTCGCTGGTTTTTCGGTATGCTCTAAAGTCATTTGATCCCCGTGCAACTGGCCTCGGCGGCTTTGGCGGCCTCTGGCTTGTCTTCATGTTTGGGTGGACGGCCGCCGGGAATGGCGTCGCTGGCGCGCGCCCGCAAATAGACGTAGATGTCGTCGAGATAGCACATCACATTCACGTTCGAGGCAAATGACGGCATCACCTTGTCGTTGGCGGCGTCAACGTTTTTGCGGCCGTTGGTGACGATGTTGTTGAAGTCGCTGTAGTTCAGCGTCTTCAGTGAATTGGCCAATGCCGGCGCATAGCTCGATCCCTCGCCATTGGGGCCGTGGCAAACATGGCAGTCCGAATGATAGCGCCGAAAGCCGGAGAAGGTGTACCAGTCGACGGTGCCGTCCTCACTGACCTTGTAGGTCGGGTTGCCGTCCTTGTCGGCGTACTTGCCATCGTCGGATGACGCGACGGCCGGATTGCCCGATCCGTCCGCCCGCGCGGTTGCGCCGGCAACGGCAACCGCCAGGGTAACAGCCACGAATTTCCCAAGCACGAATTTATTGATGCTCACGTAAACGTCCTCAAGCACAGCCGGGTCAGAAAACAATCGGCGCGCAGCAAGATAGCGGCGCGCCGATCCAGGATCATCTCTCCGTGACGTCGCGACCTATTCGCTTGGCAGCGCGAAGACCGTCAACGTCCCGCCCAGCGAGGTGTAGGACGCCAGACCGGCATAGCCACCGACTGCGCCGAGGCCCGCGGTATCGACCGTCTTCTCCTTGGTCGGCAACTTGCCCTGATCGACCGCGCCATGCCAGGCGGCGGCGTTCTCAGGCTGCAGCAGACCGGCCGCAAGACCGATGCCCGCCCAGCCGCCGACGCCCGAGAGCACCGCAACATATTGCTTGCCGCCATGTTCATAGGTCATCACGTTGCCGATGATGCCGGACGGGGTCTTGAACTTGTAGAGTTCCTTGCCCGTCTTGGCATCGACCGCCTTCAGATAGCCTTCCAGCGTGCCGTAGAACACCACTCCGCCAGCCGTGGCCAACGCGCCACCCCAGGCCGAGAACTGCTCCTTGTTGGACCAGACGATCTTGCCGGTCTTGCCGTCCCAGGCAATGAAATTGCCCATATTGGTATCGCCCTTGGGCGGATACATCGCCACCGCCGCACCGACATAAGCCTGACCGGCCGTGTAGGCCACCTTGTAGGGCTCATAGTCCATGCAGACATGGTTGGTCGGCACATAGAACAACTGCGTCTCCGGGCTGTAGGCCGCCGGCTGTTCGTCCTTGGTGCCGAGCGCTGCCGGGCAGATACCCTTCGAGTTGGTATCTTCGCCCTGGTGCTGGGTCGAATAGGCGTCCACCACCAGCGGACGACCGTAGGTCTTGGACGACTTGTCCATGTCGACCTTGGTTGCCCAGTTCACCACCGGATCGAATTTTTCCGCGACCAGCAATTCGCCGGTGGCCCGATCCAGCGTGTAGCCGAAGCCGTTACGGTCGAAGTGGGTGAGCAGCTTCCGCGCTGCGCCGCCAATGGTCTGATCGGTCAGGATCATCTCGTTGACGCCGTCGAAGTCCCATTCGTCATGCGGGGTCATCTGGTAGATCCATTTGACCTTGCCGGTATCGAGGTCACGCGCCCATATCGACATCGACCAGCGATTGTCGCCGGGGCGTTGCACCGGGTTCCAGGTCGAGGGATTGCCGGAACCGTAGTAGACGAGGTTCAACTCCGGATCGTAGGAATACCAGCCCCAGGTGGCGCCGCCGCCGATCTTCCATTGATCGCCTTCCCAGGTCGAGGTCGACGAATTGGGTCCGACCGGCTTGCCGAGCGCCGTGGTCTTGTCGGGGTCGATCAGGGTGTCGGCGTCCGGCCCTTCGGAATAGCCGCGCCAGGCCAGCTTGCCGTCCTTGATATTGTAGGCGCTGACCCAGCCGCGAACGCCAAACTCGCCGCCGGAAACGCCGATCAGAACCTTGTCCTTGTACACAAACGGAGCATCGGTGCCGGATTGGCCCTTGCCGGCCTCGCCGTCCATCACCGACCAGACCTTGGCTCCGGTCTTGGCGTCGAGCGCGATCAGCGTCGTGTCGGCCTGGTGCAGGAAGATCTTGCCGTCCGCATAGGCGACGCCACGGTTGACGGTGTCGCAGCACATGATCGGGATGACGTTGGGATCCTGTCTGGGTTCATACTTCCAGAGGATCTTGCCTTCATTGTTCAGGTCGAGCGCATAGACCGTATTCGGAAACGGCGTATGAACGTACATGGTATCGCCCACCACCAGCGGGCCGCCTTCGTGGCCGCGCAGCACGCCGGTCGAGAATGTCCAGGCCACCTGCAGCTTCTTGACGTTCGACGCGTTGATCTGATTGAGCTTCGAGTAACGCGTATTGGCGTCGTCGCCCTGCTGCATGACCCATTGCTTCGGATCCTTGGCCAGCTTCTCCAACGCCTCGTCGGCGCGCGCAGGAAAACCCTGCACGGCCATCAGGCCGAAGATCGAAGTCGTAATGACTAGAAACTTATTCATTCGCTTCCTCCCTGGGTTTTTGCCTAGAAGGGTAGCTGACGTTCCCTGGACGCACATTCTCCACGGGACGTCATTCGCCCTCTTTTGGATGAATTGTTTCGGCATCGTGTCACAGCCACCGTGTCACAGCCCATGACTCGCGTCACAACCCGTGAACTCATAGAGTGCAGCGAACAGTGCCTGCTTAAGTCTCCGAAACAACGGGCTCCCTACTACCGTGGCTCATGAAGACTAAAGCAGAAAAAGACTAGGTAACTCCCCCTGCATAAGCAAGTTAATGATTTCCTGACTCTCGCACTGCAACGTGAAGAGGAATTTCGACGGAAAGAATCAACATTAGATTGGTCGGTTCGTTCCCGAGGCTTCGAGCGGAGAGACAAAGATGGGTAAATGGGATGGGTAACTTGGCGCCTTGTGGTAGCCCGCAATCTCGCCCGGTTGTTTGGCGCGCGCGTTCGGCTTGGTTTGTGGAATTGGCGTTGCGCCTCGCAGGCCGCGTGACGATCTTCGCTCTGATGCTATTTTACTTCGCTCTGATGCTATTTTCCGGCAATAGCTGGGCACAGGAGCAAACAGCGCTTGTGCCGTTCGGCATCTCCGAGGTCGCGCCCGGCGTCTATGCTCATATCGGTAATATCGATTTGATGACCGAGGCCAATCAGGGTGATGCCGCCAATGTCGGCTTCATCGTCGGCGACGATGCGGTTGCGGTCATTGATTCCGGCGGCAGCGCCCGCGAGGGAGCGCGCCTGCTGGCCGCGATCCGCGGCGTGACGTCAAAGCCGATTCGCTATGTCATCAATACGCACATGCATCCCGACCACATATTTGGCAATGCGGCGTTCGCGCAGGAAGGAACCACTTTTGTCGGACACAGGAATTTGCCACGCGCAATGACGGCGCGGGGCCAGTATTACCTGAAGGCATTTCGGGTGGTGCTCGGCGATGCGCTGATCGACGAAGTGAAGATTATTCCGCCAACGCTCCTCATCGACAATGAAACGCAGATCGATCTCGGCCGGCGAATATTGACGCTGAAGGCCTGGCGGCCCGGACATACTGACAATGACTTGACGGTGTTCGACAACACGACTTCGACCCTGTTTGCGGGCGATCTCCTGTTCGTCGGGCATCTGCCGGTCATTGATGGCAGCATCCGCGGCTTTCTCTCTGACCTTGAGGAATTGCAGCGCATGGTCGCTGAGCGCGTCGTTCCCGGGCATGGTCCGGTCCCTGGCGATTGGCGAGGCGCCGCCGCCGACGAGCGACGCTATCTCGAGAGTCTTGCCAGCGAAGTGCACAGCCTGATTGTCCAGGGGGTACCCCTTACCAGGGCGGCCAGAGAGGCCGGGCAAAGCGAACGGTCACGATGGAAATTGTTCGACGAATACAGTTCGCGCAATGTCATTGCGGCATTCGGCGAGCTTGAGTGGGAGTGACGCCTCGTCTGGCCCCGCTGTGCTTGTCGCTGGCAGGCATTTCAGATAGGCTTGCCGCTGTTTCATGATGGAAAAGGAATTCGATCATGTCGATTTTCGCCAGATTGACAGTCCCTGTCTTGATCGCGGTGCTGTGTCTTGCCGGGCCGACGGCGGCGCGCGCCCAGTCGGCCGCTGCCGGATCGGAGCAACCTTCCGAAGAAGCCTGGAACAGCATCAAGGGCGACATCTTCAAAGATCGTCCGATACTCGATGGCGCCGGCCTGGTGACCCTTGATGCGCCCCGGCGGGCCGAAGACGCCGCCGTCGTTCCGATCGGCATGCGCGTCAACTTCGCCGCCGGCGACAAGCGCACGCTTCAATCGTTGACGCTTGTCATCGACGAGAATCCGGCGCCTGTCGCCGGAACGTTCACGATCGGCCCGCATTCCGGCGTGACCTCGATTTCAACGCGCGTCCGGGTCAATAGCTATTCCTATGTACGTGTCATTGCCGAACTTAGCGACGGCCAGCTCTATGGCGTCAAGGCTTACGTGAAAGCCTCCGGCGGGTGCTCGGCGCCAGCGGCGGCGAATGCCGACGCCACCAAATCGATGCTCGGTCAGATGAAATTCCGTACCTTCCCTTCGCGCGCCGAGGCTCTGCCCGAGGCCCAGATCATGCTGCGCCACCCCCAAAATTCCGGTCTGCAGATGGACCAGTTGACGCGGCTCTACGTGCCGCCGTTCTTTATCGAGAACCTGAAGATCTGGCAGGGCGACGATCTCGTGATGGCGATGGAAGGCGGCATCGCAATCTCTGAAGATCCGAATGTCCGCTTCAACTACAGGCCTAACGGCGCGGCCAATTTTCATGCCGAAGCGGTCGACACCAGCAAAGACCAGTTCAAGGACGAGTGGTTTGGACTGCATCTCATAAGTGAGACACAGAAATTCCAGTAACGGGTATCTCGGGGGAGAGCCCGATGAATTGAAGGCCTTCAAGGAGTCTGCTGCGAAGGCCGCTCAAAAACAGCGGATTTCGGCCTCCGCTTGTGCCCGGCGGAATTCCTGCAATGCGAGCTTGGCCGGCTCGGTCGATCGAAATTCAGAACCGACCGGGCCCGTGACCTGGGACATCGAGATAATTGTCTCGGCCGCCACGTAACTGTCGTAAGGAATAATCGAGGCAATCACGTCGATCGAACACGAGCATTTCTGCAGCAGCTCCTGTGTTTCGCCATTGGCCTTCATGCACCCGAAAACATAGTCGGCACGCGCTGAGGTCGGATAGTCGTTGAGGTCATCAGCTCTCGCATGCGGCGCCGCAGCCAAGATCAAGGCCGCCAGCACAGCGCAGAATCGGAGCAGGGTACGCAACCGAGCCACCGTCAACGCCTCTCGTCGCCGCCGGCTAGGATTTTTTTCCGTCGGCCCCAAGTTGCTTGAGATAGGCGATGACATTGTCGATGTCCTCATCCTTTGGCAAACCGGGGAAAATCATCTTGGTCCCGGGAACCTTGGCGCGGGGGTTCTTCAGATATTCCTTCAAGGTCGCCTCGTCCCAAGTGATGCCGGAATTCTTGTTGGCATCGCTGTAGCTGTAGTCGGGATACGTGCCGGCCTTGCGGCCCACGATGCCGTTGAGCACCGGCCCAACGCCGTTCTTGGCTCCCTCGCCGACTTGGTGGCAGGCTCTGCATTTGAGAAATACCTTCTCGCCAAGGGCGGCGTCCTGAGCGCCCGCGGCGCCGACCGTGCCCGCAAGCGCGAAGGCAGCGAAAATGTAAACCTTCAGATTTGTCACTGTCCCATCCGTGATTTGTGCGTCCGATGAATCACAGCAGCCGATTCACGCCGCTCCGATTGCGAACCAACGTTTGCAAAATCAGCTGCCTGGGTCAAGTTGGGGCTTGGTGGGTGTCGGCGACCAGGCATTGGCGATCGAAGGCCGTTGTCGTCGAGGCTTCCAGGTTTTTTTCACAGCAATATTAGCGGATCGCAATATCAACTACAGTCAGGAAAACCGGTTCCGGGCCTTGATGACAAGGAGCCAAGGTCCGTGCGCGAATATTCAGCTGCAGTGCCGTTCATCCAAGGCGAGCGTGCCGATATTGCGCTGCAAAAAGATATTTCGAATTGGTGGGATTGCCGCATTGAACGAGCGCCTCACGCCTTCCGTTTCATTTGTCGTCATGGCGGAGCGGCACGGCACGGCACGTTCAAATCGTGTCTGTTGTTGGTACTCGCGCTCATTCCGACCGGTGGCCACACCGAACCGATCGAGACTGAACATATGTTCGGGTTCACCATAGGAAGCGATACCGGCGACGTTGGGAACGAGAGATCGAGGGGTCCGTAACCGGCCGATTTTTTGCCAAGCAAGCCGGAACATACGATGCGGCCTCCAGCACGATGTCCGCCGAACGCATTTATTGACCATCTATTTGGTGCAGTCCTTCAGATTTTTTTCATCGATCGAGAAGATCGATCCTGCCTTGACTTGAATGCTCGGGACGATGCAGGTCCGTCCGCTCTTGTCGACAATCTTCACGTCATAGGTGCCAGAGGCCGTATCCGTGATTTTCAGGCGTTCGTCGTGATCGACCGTATGATCCTTGTCGTTGTCGGCCTGGTTCCGGCCCCACTCGTTCTTGCCGGTCGGCGAAAACTGCAACGACGTGATCGTATTGGCCGTCAGGTTCCAGAACTGGGTATCCTTTGCCGACGCGCCTGTTGGAATGAATACCAGAATAAAAGCTATCAGAGTCGCCGCCTTGCCCATCGCTTGCTGCTCCCCGGAATGTTGCGGCTCCATCCTCTCGCCCAGGCGCTTCCGCTCGATGCGCGGTGAACGACGGGGCGCGGCTGATGCCATTGGTTGGCGCTGCTGTTACTAGCAATCCGCGGCGCTTGTCGCAATCTCACGCTGGGCCGTGTCCGGTCCGTCAAAAGGACGCAGGCATGACGTTGGCAGGTTCGCGCTCTGCTTACCCGCTCTGAAAGGGCCTGGTCATCGATAGATAGTCGCATCGACTGGGCAGCCGTGCCTCAGGATTTCAATCGCGCGGCGTGCCAGCGCATGTGATCTTCCATGTAGGTTGATATGAAGTAATAGCTGTGGTCATAGCCGGCCTGACGGCGAAGGGTAAGCGGGATTGCCGCCTGCCTGCAGGCGTGCTCGAGCAGGTCGGGGCGAAGTTGTTCGGCCAGGAATTGATCGGCATCGCCATAGTCGACCAAAAGATCGGCAAACCGTGCGCCATCCTCGATAAGCGCGACGGCATCGTGCTTGCGCCAGGCGTCGCGAGCGCCGCCGAGATATCCGCCCAATGCCTTGATTCCCCACGGCACCTGCGACGGTGCGACGATCGGCGAAAAGGCGCTGGCGGCGCGATAGCGGGCGGGATGCCGCAGCGCGATGGTCAGGGCGCCATGCCCACCCATCGAATGCCCGAGGATTGATTGCCGTTTGGCATCAACCGGGAAGTGCCGGGCGATCAATTCGGGCAGTTCTTCCGTCACATAACTCCACATCCGGTAGTTATTCGCAAACGGCGCCTGCGTGGCGTCGACATAGAAGCCGGCGCCAAGCCCGAAATCGTAAGCGCCGGCGGGATCACCGGGCACACCTTCGCCGCGCGGGCTGGTGTCAGGCGCGACAAAGATCAGGCCCAGTTCGGCGCAGGCCTTGCGATATTCGCCCTTCTCGGTGACGTTGGCATGCGTGCAGGTCAGTCCGGAAAGATACCAGACCACCGGGAGCTTCGCGCCGCCTTGATGCGGTGGGACATAAACCGAGAAGGTCATGGCCGTCCGGGTCTCGCGGCTGGCGTGTTTATAAACGCCCTGGACGCCTCCATGCGATCGATTGAGAGAGACTGTTTCGAGCGTCATGATTTCAAGGCTCCGGCGCCGCAGGGACGCAAAGAAGATGGCCACGGGTGCGGGATGATCGGCGCCCCGCCGGCACCCTCATGGCCGAGGATCGAGGGGAAAATTCCTTCGCTGTCGAAACCATCGAGCGTATAGGCGTCAGTGTGACAGATGCCTGTCGCCTTGATCTCGACAAGGACTTCGCCAGCCTTCGGACCATCCAGATCGAGCTCAATGATCTCAAGCGGCTTCTTCGCCTCGAACGCGACTGCGGCGCGTATCTTCATCTATCGTTCCTCCACCAATGTGTTTTCTTGAGGCCGGACTATTAGCGGTTCTTCTGAAAATCCCGGCTCTTCTGAAAATCCCGATTCTTCTGAAAAATCCAATGCCCGTTTGCCGCGAAGTCACGGATTCAGGCATTCGCAGCATAAGCTGCAAAGGCAAATCTCCTGTCAAACCCGGCCAAGTTTTCCCGAATTTTTGAAAGATTGCACGATGACATTCAAAGTCAAGGCTGCGGATTTCATGCGCCTTTCAATGGATGTTTCTTGTTCGCGAGAGGTTGCGATGCGGCGAATTGTTTGCGCCGGCCGATGAATATTTGGTGAAGTACCAAGTTCCACAGTTGATGTGCCGGATGTCTCCTGGGCGGGCCTGTGACAGCGAGGATATAGCGATTTTGGATGGGGGCAACGGCGTGATTCCTGTCGAAATTTGAAACGCGGGGACAAATTTGACGTAATATGGTGAAGGCAAGTTTTGAATGGAGGACAGATTGATTGAAATCATCCTGACCGTCTGTGCCATCGCCAATCCCAATAATTGCGAGGAAAAATATCTTCAGTTCGCCTGGGATGGTTCGCTCCGTCAATGCATGATGGCTGCGCAACCCTATATCGCCGAGTGGATCGGCCAGCATCCTGCGTGGATGGCAAGGAAATGGAGCTGCGACTATCCCGGCAGCGAAAAGCGTAAAATTTGACGCTTCTTCCGGCGAGCGCACGGCAACCGCTGCGCGGTTGCGTTCACATTCGTGGCCGGTTCAGGCGAACACCAGCGCTGCGGGTTTTCAATTCTGCCGGGCCTTCAATTGGGACCAAAGGCAACGCCCCAGGGCAGTTCTCCAACCTGAATGGATTTGATAACCCGCTGGCTTGCGACATCGATGACCGAGACGTCATTCGAGACGCCATTGGCGACCAGCAGATATTTCTCGTCCGGCGAAAACGAACCGTGCCAAACTCTTTGGCCGACCAGCAGGTATTTCAGGACGGCGTGAGTGACGCCGTCAACCACCGCCACGCGATTGGCGGGCCCGAGGTCAACAAAGCCAAGCTTGCCATCCTTGGTGATATTGATGCCGACGGGCTGGATCGCTTCGGATCGAAGTCCCGGAATTTCGAATCTGACGGTTTGCTTGAGCTGCCGTGTCGCCGGATCGATGATCGCAAGAACTCCGCCGATTTCGGAAGTGACCCATAGCTCCGATCCGTCGGACTTGAAGGCCGAAAAGCGTGGGCGAGAACCGACCAGCAGATTGCCCACGATCTGGCGGCTCGTCGTGTCGATGAAATGCACCATGCTCGTCGTCTCGGAGGTGCAGATCAGGACCTTGGAATCCGGACTGACCGCGAGGCCCTCGGGCTCGACGCCGACCGACACTTCGCCGATGGAGGCGCGCTTCTCCAGGTCGATGACGGTCACCATCGCGTCATTTTCATTGGCGACGTAGAGCGACTTTCCCGTCGGATCGAGTGCGAATTGTTCGGGGTCTGGACCGGACGGCAACTCTCCAACGATGCTCAGGCTCTTGGTGTCAATGATCTGGACCGTGTCGTCGTCGCCGACAGCGACATAGACGAACTTGCCGTCCCGGGAGACTTCGATGCCGCGCGGCCGTTGCCCGGTCTTGACGGTTGCGATCACCTCCATTTTGTCGGTGTCGATCACCGAGACCGAATTGCCTTTTTCGTTCGAAACATAGGCGCGGAAGGCAAGGGCGGAATCAAACGAGAGCAGGAAGCCGACCAAAGAGAGGCCGAGTACCATGATCCAGCGCAAGTCGAACATGTGTCATTTCCAGTTCAGGTCGATTGGATTCGGACAATAAAGCCCCATTCCGTCGATGGAACAAAAATATGGCGTCATATCAACGCAGGATCGGATGATGGGCCATGGTCTCCAAACCCGACGTAACGCCAATTGTCGAATTAGACAATCGTAGCGGTTCGAAGTTCGGCCGGCGATTTCGTGGTTCCTTGTGCTACACGATAAATCAAGTACCCTAAAGATAACGGAAGACAGACTGGAATGCCGGCATCGATTGCCGAAAGCGGCTGGACCAGATGGCATCAGAACGAATGTTGCGGTGCAATCGGTTCATGCAGCGGGTCTGAATATGGCATGGGAGGTGTGATTGCTGCGGCTTCTGCTTGGTGTCTGCGTAGTTATCGCCTTGAGCGGAGCGGGCTTGTCCGATCAGCCGCTGGAAATCAAGATCGGCTACCTTCGCCAGGCGCCATCGAGAATCAAGATATCACTGATCGATGTACCGGCGGGCAATGACGGTCTTGCCGGAGCTCAATTGGCGATCGAAGACGATAATACCACCGGGCGCTTCCTCAATCAGCATTACTCGCTGGTCGAGACGTTGCTGGGCGAGGGCGACGATCCGGTCGCAGCCATGAATGCGCTCGCCGACCAGGGCGCGTCGTTCATCGTCACGAGCCTGGATGCGGATCGGCTGCTGAAGGTGGCCGACGCCGGCAAGGCTCGCGGCGAGATGCTGATTAACGCCTCTGCATTGGACGAACGGCTGCGTGAAAAGGATTGTCGCGCCAACGTCATCCATGTCGCGCCGACGCGCTCCATGCTCGCCGACGCGCTTGCGCAATACCTGGTCTGGAAGAAGTGGAGCAGGTGGATGCTGCTTACGGGCTCGCACGAAAAGGACGCGCTGTTCGCCGAAGCCTTGCGCCATGCTGCGACACGGTTCGGCGCCAAGATCGTCGAGCAGCGGGAATTCAAGGACAGCGGCGGCGCGCGGCGCACCGATAGCGGCGTCACCGAGATTCAGCGCCAGATGCCGATTGCGACGCAGGGCGCGCCCGAGCACGATGTGCTGGTGGCTGCGGATGAAAGCGAGGTTTTTGCCGGCTATTTGCCCTATCGGACCTGGGATGCGCGTCCGGTGGTTGGCTCGGCCGGACTTGTTCCCAACACCTGGAATGCGGCATTCGATCAATGGGGTGCCGTACAGTTGCAAAACCGCTTTATAAAGGCATTCCAGCGTTCAATGACAGCCAGCGACATGCAAGTCTGGACGGCGGTTCGCATGATTGGCGAAGCGGCGGCCCGAACCAACTCCAGCGATGCCGGCAAGATGCAGGCCTACATCAAGAGCCCGGAGTTCTCGGTTGCGGCCTTCAAGGGCCAAAAGTTGACGATTCGCGACTGGAACCTGCAATTGCGACAGCCGATCCTGCTGTTCGACGGCCGCAACACCGTATCGGTGTCTCCACAGGAGGGGTTCCTGCATCAATCATCAGCGCTTGATACACTCGGTCTCGATCGTCCCGAAACCAAGTGCAAGCTTCAGTGACGATGCTTTGAGGCATCGACGGGGAAGATCGTCAAGAGCGTTTTCCAGCGAAGTGGATACCGGTTCGCGTGAAGAAAACGCGTTAAATAAAGAAGCAGCGCCTCCGTTCCGATTCAATCGGAACGGAAAAGCTCTCGACGACCCCGACATCATGGCCGCGCCATGTTCCGTATCCTGAAAATCTGGGCGCGCAAGCTGATACGCGACGTTCATGCGGTCTATCTCGCCGCCCGGGATCCCGGCGTGCCCTGGTATGCCAGGATACTGGCGATTGCCGTTGCGGGATATGCGTTGTCGCCGATCGATCTCATTCCGGACTTCATTCCAGTGATTGGGTATTTGGACGATTTGATCATCCTGCCACTCGGCATTTGGCTGGTCGTGTCACTGATCCCGAAGGAAATCATGGCGGAATATCGCGCCAAGGCGATCGAGGTCGGGCAGCGTCCGCGCAGCAAGATCGCGGCGATCGTCATCATTGCGATCTGGATTTTTGCAGCGGCCGTGCTGGGCTGGATCGGGATTGCTCATTGGGGCAAATGATCGGCGCGCTGTCGATTGTCGCCGCTCATCGGCGGCAGGTCCTGCCGTCGGGTTCTGTCGCGCAAGAAATCAGCGGCCGCCGACGCGACGCTGTTCCGCAGGCTTTTTTTTGCGCCGCTTTGCCGGCTTTGCGGTATCGGTATTCTCGCTATCTTCCGACATCGTTTCCCCCGACATCGCCAGCAGGTTGCGCTTCATCGCCAGCAGGGCATCCGATGTAATCTCAAGCTGGTTTCGCTGGATGCCGGTCACGATCTTGGCGTTGAATTTGTCGGTCTCCTTGCGGAGCTTTTCCAGAAACCCGCGCGACTGCTTGGTAAGGTAGACGCGCTTGACGCGGCGGTCGACCGGATCGGCCTGCCGGACGACAAAGCCGGAAGTTTCCAGCCGGTCGATCAGGGCCCCCAGCGCGACCTTGCCGACGTCGAGTTCGTTGGCGAGCTGGGTTTGCGGCAGGCCATCCTTGCGCGAAATGAAAGCCAGCACCCACCACTGCGAACGTGTAATTCCCAGCGGCGCCAACTCCCTATCGAACATCATTCGCCGCAACCGCGAAACGTCGTGGATGAGATATCCCAGGCGGAGATACCAGTCTGGCCGATCGATCATCGAGACACTTTTCTTTCGCGGATGGCAGTTTTTCGGGACGGCGATGCACTGCAAAGCAGCCATATCATACGCCAGCGTATCTTAAAAGCTCGACGCGCCGGCAGGGCCGGTTTACAAATTAAGTACGGTAGCGTATTAGTTTTTGATTGCCGCCCCGCCACCGATGAGGATCTCCGGCCGTGTTTACCCGCGACGTGCTTGACGGAAAGCGTATTCTGGTGACCTTTGCGGAGCTCTCGCAACTTTCGAAGGAAGACTGGCAGCGCGCGCGAGCAGCCATCCAGGCTTCCTCGCGCAAGGAAAAAGCCAGCCGGTCCGCCTGAACGCCGCAAGCTTCGCGACCTGTGAATCGGAAAAGCCGGGAGAAAAAAATGAGTTTGGCGACACCGACAACGAGCTTTGAATGCACGATCTCCGATGGTCTGGCGCATATCGTCCTCAATCAGCCTGACCGGGGCAATCCGATCGACGGCGCGTTTTGCCGCGAGTTCAATCTCTGCATGGCCGAGTTGAGCGAGCGCGACGACGTCAGGGCGGTATTGATTTCGGCGCGCGGAAGACTGTTCAGCGTGGGCGGCGATCTGGTCGCGCTGGCGGCAAGCGGCGACAAACTGCCGCAAACCGTCAAGATCTGGACGTCCGATTTGCACCACGCGATCGTGCGGATGGTTCGGATGCGGGCGCCCGTGGTAATGGCGGTGCAGGGCAATGTCGCCGGCGGAAGCGTCTCGCTGATGGCCGCGGGCGACTTGGTCGTGATCGGAAAGTCGGCGCGCATTTCGGCGGCATTTGCCAGGATCGGATTCACCCCTGACAGCGGCTCGACGACCACCGTGACGCGGCGCATCGGCCCTTCGCGCGCCCGCCGCTTCTTCCTGATGTCGGAGACGATGGATGCCGACGCGGCATTGTCGTCCGGCCTGGTCGACGTTGTCGTCGGCGACGATGCGGTTCTGAAAGAAGCCGAAAGGATCGCGCGCGAACTGGCATCGGGACCGACCGAGGCTTTCGGAGGTATCAAGCGGTTGTTCTTGCAGACACCCAACCGTTCACTGGAAAGTCAGATGGAGGACGAGGCGCAGACCCTTGCCGCCATCGCCCGAACGGCGGATGCGCAAGAGGGCGTGAAGGCGTTCCGGGAAAAGCGCAAGCCGGTATTTCGCGGAAAATAGCTTCGACTGAGCAGGGGACATCACCCATGACCATGGGCGAATCACAACGCTCGATCGCCGCCTCCGATGGCAAACCGATCAACGTCTATCAGTGGAAAGGCCCGGGGCCGGGCCGCGGGATCGTTCAGATAGCGCACGGTGGGCGAGCATCCGCTGCGGTATCGCTCCCGCGACGAGGCGATGGTGATTGCATCGCGCAACACCTGGAAGCTCGAGCCCCATGACCGGTCGGCTCCGTTTGAGGGATTTCATCGTTCGACACTGCCGGACCTGCTGAAGAAAAAACCTGACCTGCAATCCTGATGGATTGCCATTCGTCGGCGTTTCGGTAGTTTCGTTTCCAGGATGGAAACAACAAGGAAAGACAGCGATGGCGGGACTTTACCTCGAACAATTCTCGGTCGGGCAGACCTTCGTGCACGAGATTCGGCGCACCGTGACCGACATGGACAATATCCTGTTTTCGGCGCTGACGTATAATCCGGCCAGGGTTCATATCGATCACGAATATTCCAAGTCGACCGAGTTCGGCAAACCGTTGATGAATTCGATCTTCACTCTCGGTCTGATCATCGGCCTCACGGTGCAGGACACCACGCTGGGGACCACGGTCGGCAATCTGGGTTTCGAGGAGACCAAATTCCCACGCCCGGTGTTTGCCGGTGATACGCTGCGGGCGGAGACGAAAATTCTGGCGGTTCGCGACAGCAAGTCGCGCCCGACCCAGGGGATCGTCACCTTCGAGCATCGCGGATTCAATCAGCGCGATGAAGAGGTGGCGTATTGCCGTCGCACCGGGCTGATGATGCGGCGGCCGACATGAAGCTGCGCTCGCTCCTGTTCGTGCCCGCCGACAGCGCGCACAAATTCACCAAGGCCTCCACCTGCGGCGCCGACGCGCTGATCCTCGATCTCGAGGATTCCGTAGCACCGGGACGCAAGAGTTTTGCGCGCGATCACGTCAAGGAATTGCTCGGTGGGGCGCCGCGCGACTGGTCGTTTCTGGTGCGGACCAATCCGTTCGGTACCGGGCTGACGCTTGCCGATTTGGCGGCGGTGGTGCGTCCGGGTCTCGATGGCATCCTGATCCCGAAGGTCAATGGTGTCGAGGATGTCGAGCTGATCTCGCATTATGTCGATGTGCTGGAAGTGGCCAACGGCGTGACGCCGGGGCATGTCAAGCTGCTGGTCGTCGCCACCGAGACGCCGGCGGCGATGATCGGCTTCAGTGGTTATACGAGACCCAACAAGCGGCTTGTCGCCATGACGTGGGGGGCCGAGGATCTCGGTGCGGCGCTTGGCGCGCTCACCAACAAGGAGCCCGGTGGCGAGTGGACGTTCCCCTATCAGGTCGCGCGGGCCCAATGCCTGTTCGCGGCTGGCGCCGCGGGTGTGCAGGCGCTCGAGACACTGTACGGTGACTTCAAGGATCCGGAGGGCCTTGCGGAAAGCTGCAGGATCGCGCGCCGCGATGGTTTCGTCGGCCGCATCGCCATTCACCCCAATCAGGTCGCGACCATCAATACGAGCTTCACGCCGTCGGAAGCCGATCTTGCGCATGCGCGCCGCGTCGTGGCGGCCTTCGCTGCGAGCCCCGACGTCGGAACGATCGGCATCGATGGCAAGATGTACGACATGCCGCATCTCACTGCCGCGCGGCGCGCGCTGGCTTCCGTGGGCGAAGGTAGCGGATCATGAGTTCATCGCTGGCCAACGAATTCGTGCCATCGGACGATCATGCCGCGATCCGGGAAGGCGTTCGCTCAGTGGTGACGCGGTTCGGCGACGACTATTGGCTCGGACGCGATGACGACGGGGTGTTTCCGTTCGAATTCCACCGCGCGATGGCGGATGCGGGCTGGCTCGGGATCACGATGCCGGAGGAGTACGGCGGCGCCGGCCTCGGCGTCACCGAGGCCGCGATCATGATGCACGAAGTCGCAAGCCATGGCGGCGGCATGGCCGCGGCGTCCGCCGTGCATATCAACCTGTTCGGGCCGCATCCGATCGTCGTGAAAGGCACGCCGGAGCAGAAGGCGCGCTGGGTGCCGCGGCTGGTGGCGGGCGAAGATCAATGCGCGTTCGGGTTTACCGAGCCGGATGCCGGCCTCAACACCACCCGCATCAAGACCTTCGCGCAAAAAGTTTCAGGCGGCTACATCGTTCACGGGCAGAAAGTGTGGACCTCGACGGCGCAGGTCGCCAACAAGATCATGCTGCTGACCCGAACCACCCGTTATGAGGACTGCGCACGGCCGACTGACGGCATCACGATCTTCTACACCGATCTCGACCGCTCGAAGATCGAGGTCCGCCTGATCCCCAAGATGGGACGCAAGGCGGTCGATTCCAATGCCATCTTCATCGACGGTCTGTTCATCCCGGACGAGGACCGGATCGGCGAGGAGGGCAAGGGTTTCTCCTACATCCTGCACAGCCTCAATCCGGAGCGTGTCCTGCTCGGCGCCGAAGCCGTGGGTATAGGCCAGGATGCCCTTCGCCGCGCGACCCGATATGCGCGCGACCGCGTCGTGTTCGATCGCCCGATCGGGCAAAATCAGGGCATCCAGCATCCGCTTGCGGAAAAATGGATGTATCTCGAAGCGGCATGGCAAATGGTGATGCGCGCGGCCTGGCTGTACGATCACGGCAAGCCCTGCGGCGCAGAAGCCAACAGCGCGAAATTCCTCGGCGCGCGCGCCGGCCACGATGCCGCGTGGCAGGCAATCATGACCCATGGCGGTTTCGGATACGCCAAGGAATATCATGTCGAGCGGTTGTTCCGCGAAGTCTCGATCGCGCGGTTGGCGCCGGTCACCGAACAGTTGATCCTCAGCTTTATCGCCGAGAAGGTGCTCGGTCTGCCGAAAAGCTACTGAGGTCGTCCAAACCCTCATGGTTCGAGACGCGCGGCATCGCCGCGCTCCTCACCACGAGGGGAAAGAACCTCATCCTTGTAAGTTGAGCCCGGTAGTGCCGGCTTGGACAACAGTCCGATTCAGAATCCGACCTTGTCGCCGCCTTTCAGCGTCAGGATCTCCCGCGCCTCGTCGGGCGTCGCGACCTCCAGGCCGAGTCCTTCGATGATCTTTCGAACCTGCGTCACCTGGTCGGCATTCGACTGCGCGAGCTTGCCGGCGCCGATCCACAGGCTGTCTTCCAGACCGACGCGGACATTGCCTCCCATGGCGGCTGCCATCGCAGCGATCGGCATCTGGGCGCGGCCGGCGCCGAGCACGGACCAGCTATAGTTCTCGCCGAACAGCCGGTCGGCGGTGCGCTTCATATGCATGACATCGTCGGGGTGCGGACCGATGCCGCCGAGCAGGCCGAACACGGTCTGGATGAACAGCGGGGCCTTCACCAGGCCTTCGGTCCAGAAGTAATGCAGATTGTAGAGATGGCTGGTGTCATAGCACTCGAACTCGTAGCGCGCGCCGGTGCCGTTGAGTGTTTCCAGCGCGTAGCGTATGTCCTTGAACGAGTTGCGGAACACCAGGTCGCGCGAGCCTTCCAGCATGGCGGGCTCCCAGTCATGCTTGAAGGTCTTGAAGCGCTTGAGCATCGGAAACAATCCGAAGTTCATCGATCCCATGTTCAGGCTTGCGATCTCCGGTTTCCAGACCGCTGCCGGTTTCACCCGCTCCTCGACCGTCATGTAGGGCGATCCCCCGGTGGTCAGATTGACGACGACGTTGGAATTTTGCTTGATGACGCGCAGAAACGGCTCGAATGCCTCGGGCGATTGGTCGGGGCGGCCATCCTTCGGATCGCGCGCGTGAAGATGGACGATCGCGGCGCCTGCTTCTGCCGCGGCCAGCGCGGACGAGGCGATCTCAGCGGCCGTGACCGGCAAATGGGGCGACATCGACGGCGTGTGAATCGACCCGGTAACGGCGCAGGAAATGATGATTTTGCGCGATGCCATGACGTTTTCCCCTATGATGATGTTATCGGTGACGGCCCGGACGTGGACCGGAAATCACCGGTGCGCCGCAGCGCCGTCGCCTTCATAAATCAAGACGAAAACTTATTGAAGTCGGGCGTGCGTTTTTCATTGAGGGCGGCCACGCCTTCCTTCGATTCCGGCGTGTCGTAGAACATCTTCAGGGCGTGCAGCGAGAAATTGCTGACGCCGCGAATGCTGTCGGAGACGACGTTAAACGAGCGCTTCGCCAGCGCGATCGCCATCGGCGCCCGGAAAATGTCGTGCTCTTCTCGGAAAAGGGTTCGCTCGATCATGGGCGAAACGGGATCCTGTTCGTTTTAGTTCGCTAGCATACGATATGTTAAGCGCACTGAAATGCAAGGCCCGACCACGCTTGCGAACCAATTGGTACGCAAGTATATGGTATTGTAAATTTTCCGATGGACGGGATCGCCGTGACAAAACCTCTCGCCGGAATTCGCGTGCTCGACCTCTCGAAAGTGCTGGCCGGCCCATTATGCGCGCAATATCTCGGCGATCTCGGCGCCGAGATCATCAAGGTGGAAACGGTGGGGCAGGGCGATGAAACCCGGGGCTGGCCGCCGTTTCCCGCCGCCGGTCTCGGAACTGTATTTCTCAGCGCCAACCGCAACAAGCGCAGTATCGCCGTCGACCTGAAGACAGATAAAGGACGTGCGATCGTTCATGCGCTGGCCAAATCCGCCGACATTGCGATCGAAAGCTTCGGGACCGGGGTCGCCGAACGGCTGGGAATCGATGCAGCGACGCTTCGGCCGCTGAACGATCGCCTGATCCATTGCAGCATATCGGGATTCGGCCGCTCCGGACCGCTGAAGAATTCGCCGGGTTATGATGTCATCCTGCAGGCCTTCAGCGGCATCATGTCGATGACCGGCGACGAGGATGGCGGCTTCATTCGCAGTCCGATTTCGCCGATCGACCAGATGACCGGCGTGCATGCCTTCAGCGGCATCATGGCGCTGTTGTTCGCGCGCGAAAGGACCGGACAGGGCGGCACGATTCAGGTCTCGCTGTTCGATACTGCGTTGGGCCTGCTCGGCTACAATCTGCAGACCTATTGGGAGCGCGGCGTGCAGCCGAAGAAATGCGGCTCAAGCCACGAGTCGCTTTGTCCCTATCAGGCATTCGAGGCGGCCGATGGCCCGATCATGATCGGGGTTGCGAACGACAATCTGTGGCGGAAATTCTGTGGTGTCACCGGGCTGCAGGCGATCGCCGATGATCCCAAATTCAGGACCAATGCGGATCGGGTCAAGCACCGCGAGGAAACGCTGGACCATGTTCAGCGCGCGCTGTCGGCGCAAACCGCGGCATTCTGGAACGATGCGCTCGCCAGGGTCGGTGTCCCCAGCTCGCCCATCAACACTTTGTCGCAGCTGCTTGAGCATCCGCACACGCGCGCCAGCGGAATGATCGTGGACTACGAACATCAGGTTGCGGGTCCCTTGCACGGGATCGGTCATCCGGTCCGGATCAACGACACGATACACGATGCAGGGCTGCCGCCGCCGATGCTCGGCCAGCATACCGACGAGATACTCGGCGAACTCGGCCTGTCGTCCGACGAGATCGGGGAACTCAGGCGCGCGCAAACGGTCGGCTGACCAGCCCTTCAGGCAAACCGGCCGGACAGCGACGGCGGCGATGCCGCGACGTTGTCCGGCCGTGAGGTCGCTATTTCTGCGACTCTGCCTTGGCGTAATCCGCCGATTGCGTTTTCACGACGCTCCAGACCTCGTCCTTGAACGCCGCACTCCAGTCGGTCTGTGGCACCCACTTCTCGCCGTCCCACATCTCGATACGCGTCTTGCCGCCTCCGCCATGATCCTGCGCGGTGACGGTGACCGGAGCCATGAATCCGTTGGCGTCGTAATCCTTGATGCTTTCAAGACCTTCCTTGATCTTCTGTGGCGTCAGCGGCCAGCCGTCCTTCTTGATCGCAAGGCGGGCGCCTTCGGTGGCAATCGACCAGATCGCCAGACCGGTGTTGTAATAGACGTCGTCGAGATTCTTGCGGTCGCCGTTGCCCTTGCCCTTGTCGTAGAGCTCCTTGATGATTTCCTGAATCAAGGGCTGGTTGGATCCGCCGGCGACATTGGTGCCGCGCTTAAGCCCTTTGGCGTCCGCCGGCCCGATGTTCTTGATGTCGACTTCGTTGAGCCAGTTCACCGAAATGTACTTGTCGATCGGGATGCCGTTGCGCTTCATCTCGCGTGACGCGATCACGTGCATGTTCGACAGGCTCCAGCTGATGATCCAGTCCGGATTCATGCGGCGGATCTGGGTCCAGGCCGAGGCCTGATCGTTGCCGGGCAGCGGGTAGGGGAAGAGCTGCAGGTCGAAACCCTCTTTCTCCGCCAGCGTCTTGAGAATACCGATCGGTTCCTGCCCGAACGGATAATCGACATAGAGGAAGGCGATCTTGACGCCCTTCAGGTTGCCGCCGGATTTCTGCTTGATATATCCGATATCGTTGGCGACCTGGCCCCAATAGGTCGGGCCGATCGGGAATACCCATTTGAAGACGTCGCCGTCGACCGCATCGCCACGGCCGGCCAGCGACTGAATCATGATGTTGCCATCCTTCATGACGCGCGGCAGCACCGCGCGCGAGACCGGCGTCGACAGCATGTCGAACACCATCACGCCCTCGCGTTTCATCTTTTCGTAGCATTCGATGCCGCGCTGCGGCTCGTTGCCGTGGTCCTGCACGATCATTTCGACCGGATGGCCTTCAATGCCGCCTTTCAGGTTGAGAAGGTCGGCATAATCGCGCGCGGCCTGGGCGACCTGCGGCGTGACGAAAGTGTAGGCCTTGGTCAGGTCGTAGCACAGCGCGAACCGCATCGGATCGGCCGCGGATGTGGGCATGACACTGACCAACGTCAGCACCAGTCCGGATAATATGGACGGTAATTTCATTTTCTGGATCCTCCCTTGTGGATTGATTGAATTACAATGCCGCGACCGGCGCCAGCCCTTGCTGGGCCATGTCCGGCCGCCGCTATGTCAGCCATCGCTTTCGCCGCCGGTAATGCTTGATGTCGCGGAAATTCTTGGCTTCCGCGCCGCCCAGATAGAACTCCCGGATATCAGGGTTTTTCTTCAATGCCTCGGCGCTGTCGTGCATCACGATGCGGCCGCTTTCGATCAGGTAGCCATGGGAAACGATTTCGAGCGCCGCGATCGCATTCTGCTCGACCAGCAGGATCGAGAGCCCTTCATCGCGGTTGATGCGGCCGAGAATCTGGAAAATCTCCGCGACCAGAAACGGGGCCAGTCCGAGGCTTGGCTCGTCGAGCATCAGCAATTTCGGCTGGGTCATCAGGGCGCGGCCAATCGCCAGCATCTGCTGTTCGCCGCCTGAGAGGTAGCCCGACGCGACCGACCGGCGCTCATGCAGGCGGGGGAAATAGCTGTAAACCCGTTCCTTGTTGCGGTTCATGTCCTGGCGGCTATGCAGGGCCGAGGCTGCGATCAAATTCTCCTCCGGCGTCAAGTGTTCGAATACCCGGCGCCCCTCGAGCACATGCGCGATCCCGAGCCGAACGCGGTCCTGCGGCATCAGGCCGCCGATGCTTTGGCCACGGAACTGCAATTCGCCCCGCCTGCACCTCGCCACGCTCCGCCGCCAGCAGGCCGCTGATCGATTTCAGCGTCGTGCTTTTCCCCGCGCCGTTGGCGCCGAGCAGGGCCACCATTCCGCCTTCGGGCACCTCGATCGAGACGCCTTTGATCGCGAGCGAGACGTAATCGTAGACGACCTCGACGTTGTTGAGCGATAAAATCTTGGCAGCGACCGGTGCGTTCATGGCATGCGTGCTTCCGCTATTTCTTGGTGTAGCCGAACGGCCAGACCAGCAGGTAGTCGCGGATGTTGTTGTAAATCTTGCCTAGGCCGAGCGGCTCGATCAGGAGAAATCCGATGATGAGCGCGCCGTAAAGCGCCTGCGGAAGGTGGCCCAGCG
Source organism: uncultured Pseudomonadota bacterium (assembly GCA_963727225.1). GTDB lineage: Bacteria > Pseudomonadota > Alphaproteobacteria > Rhizobiales > Xanthobacteraceae > Bradyrhizobium. Next base: position 240,291 of record CAVSFN010000023.1, read on the forward strand.
TCTCGATGCCGAGCGAAAGTCCGAACTTCGTAGCGAGCCACGAAATGAAGCTGTTCATCGCTCCCGGCATCAGAAGAATGAACGCGGCGCCGAAATAGCTGCCGATGATGCTGCCGAGACCGCCGACGATCACCATCGCCAGCGCCTGGATCGAGACGTCGACGGAAAACTGTTCCGGCGTGACCGCGTGGTAAAACGTTCCGATCAGGATCGCGCCGGTCACGCCGCCGATGAACGACGACGTCGCGAACGCCACCAGCTTGAAATAGAAGCTGTTCACCCCGATCACGGCGGCGGCGTAATCCTTCTCGCGGACCGCGACCAGCGCGCGGCCGAGCGCGGTGCGCCGCAGGTTGAGCATGAAGGACGTGACCAGGAGGCACCAGACCAGCGCGATGTAGTACAATCCGGCGTCCGATGTCACGGGTATGCCGAGCAGGCGGATGTCGGGCGCCTGCAGCGTGGCCTGGGTACCGCCGCTGATCGCCGGCACGTGCGAGATCGTCCAGTCCATCACGAACTGCAAAGCCAGTGTGCTGAGCGCCAGATACAGGCCCTTGACGCGAAGTGCGGCAAAGGCAAACACGATTCCGATCGCCGCGGCCGTCAGCCCCGCGAGGATGATGGCGAACTCCCAGGGGATGCCGGCCTTCATGGCATGCACCGCGGCATAGGCGCCGATACCCATCACCGCGGCATAGCCGAGGTGAAACTGTCCGGCCCATCCGAGGATCAGGTTGAGACCGAGCGCGCCCGCGGTCCATACCAGCCATGGCAGCATGTAGCTGGAGAGGTAAAGCTGGTCCATGTAGAGCGGCGCGGCCAGCGCCAGCAGCAGCAGAATGCCGATCATCCAGCGATCGGCCGGAATCGGAAACAACGCCCGGTCGGCGGCGTAGTCGGTGTGAAAAATGCCGGCCTGGCGGAAAAGCATGCGCTCACACTCTCTCGATATCGTGGCGGCCGAACAGGCCGTGCGGCCGGATCAGGATGGTCAGGATCAGCATCGCCGCGTCCACCAGGTCCCGGCTGGCGCCTCCCAGCATCGGATCGAGGACGCTGGAGGCGACGCCTTCCACGATCCCGAGCAGCGCGCCGGCGAGCAGCGCGCCTCCGATACTGTCGAGCCCGCCCAGAACCGCGACCGTCACACCCTTGAGCAGCAACTGGGCGAGTGACTGATCGACGCCCTGCACCGAACTCCAGAGCACGCCGGCAATCGTCGCCACCACGGCCGACATCGCCCACGACAGCGCAACCCCGCGCTCGACCGAGATGCCGACCGACCAGGCCGCCGTATAATCATCGGAAATCGCACGCAGCACGACGCCGAGCCGGGTACGAAAGAACGCGACGAACAGGCCGAACATCGCGATCGCGACCGCCGCGCCGACCGCATAGGCGCGGTTGATCAGCAGTGGTCCGAGAAACAGCGGCGCGTCGCTGATGCCGATCGGCATCGGCCGCGCGGTGCCGCCCCAGATCGTCATCGAGCCTGCGCGCAGGAAAATCTCCAGTCCAAGCGTCAACATCAGGATCATGATGATCGGACGGCCGGCGAGGCGGCGCAGCGCCACCCGTTCGATGCCGATGCCGATCACGAACATGGTCACGATCGCCAGCGGTATAGCCAGCCAGATCGGCGCGCCCGCATTGTTGGCGAATGCCAGCACGACATAGGCGCCCAGCATCGTCATCGAGCCCTGCGCCAGGTTGGGCACCGAGGAGGATTTGTAGATCAGCACGATTCCGATCGCGACCAGCGAATACATCAGGCCGACGAGCATGCCGTTGACCGCCAATTCCAGCAGCGAGATCGCGTCCATGCGTCAGGCCTCCTGCACCGACAACGTCCGCTCGATGACGCCGACTTCACCGGTTTCGTAGCTGATCTGGGCTTTCATCAGCACGGTCGGCCGGTTATCGTAGATGGCGTCGATGATCGGTTGATAGCGGGCTTCGACGACATTGCGCCGGATTTTGCGGGTGCGGGTGATCTCGCCGTCGTCGGCGTCGAACTCCTTGTGCAGGCAAACGAAGCGCCGCACCCGCAATCCCTCCGGCAGCGAGCGATTGACGTGCTTGACCGCGGCGGCAACCAGTTCGGTCACTTCGGGCTTTTGCGACAGGTCGGCATAGGAAATGTACGAGATGCCGCGTAACTCCGCCCAAAGGCCGACGGCTTCCCGGTCGATGCAGATGATGGCCGAAAGCGTCTCGCGGCCGCGTCCGAGCACGGCGGCATCCTTGATGTACGGGCTGAACTTCAGCCGGTTTTCGATATAATTGGGAATATAGCGCTCGCCCTTGGCGGTGTGCACCACATCGGAAAGGCGCCCCAGCACCACCAGATGGCCGTCGGGTTCGAGATAGCCGGCGTCGCCGGTGTGCAGCCAGTCACCGTCGAGCGTTTCGCGGGTGGCTTCGTCCTGCTTGAAGTATCCGGCAAACACGCTGCCGGACCGGATCAGGATTTCGCCGGACCCGCTGATCTGGACCTCGACGCCCGGCAACGGACGCCCGACCGTATGCAGCCGGACTTCGTCCACGCTCTGGATTGCGTTGTAGGCGCTGCTTTCGGTCTGGCCGTAGAGCTGCCGCAGCTTGATGCCGAGCGCGCGGTAAAACACGAACGTATCCTCGCCCATGGCCTCGCCGCCGGTAAAGGCGCCGCGCAACCGCGCCAGACCGAACTGATCCTTGATCGGTCCGCAGACCAGCCACTCGCCGAGCGGACCGAGCAGGCGCTCCTTCAAGGTCGGTTCGCCGCCGTCGAGCTTTCGCCGTTCGGCCGAAAGGGCTGCCGTCATGAAGAACTGGTAGATGAATTTCTTCAGCCGCGAAGAGTCTTCCATGCGAACCTGGATCGCGGTCAGCAGATTGTCCCAGCTGCGCGGCGCCGCCAGATAGAAGGTTGGGGCAATTTCGCGCAGATTGTGCAGCACCGTTTCCTGCCGCTCGGGAATGTTGATGGTGAAGCGAAGCGCGATGCCGGCGCCCATGGTGACGGCGAAATCGCCGACCCAGGCGATCGGCAAATAGGCCAGGATCGTCTCGTCGAACTGGAAAGCGCCGCCGCGATAGGCGTTTCGGACGCCTGCGAGCAGGTTGCGATGCGACAGCACGACGCCCTTCGGCTTGCCGGTGCTGCCGGAGGAATGCACGAACACGGCCGGCCCTTCCGGTTGCGCGCGCTGGATCAACGCATCGCGCAAGGCAGGGTCTGCCGCCAGTCGTTCGGCGCCTTTGGCCTGCACCGCCTCCCATGAGATCAGGCCGGGATTGGGATAGGCGTTCAGTCCGCGCGGGTCGTCATAGATGATGTGCTCGATGGTTGCGCCCTGGTCGCGCAGGTCGAGGATCTTGTCGACCTGCTCCTGATCTTCCGCCAGCATGAAGCGCGCGCCCGCCTCATGCACAAAGTGGCGGATTTCGTCCAGCGTCGCGTCTGCAAACGCCGGCATCGCATAACCGCTGAGCGCCCCGGCTGCGAGCATGCCGGCATAAAGCCTCGGCCTGTTATCGCCGAGTACCAGCATCACTTCGCCGGGACCGAAGCCGAGGCTCTCGAGTCCCGCCGCGCATGAAATCACGCTGTCGAGCAGTTCCCGCCAGGTCATCTCTTTCCAGATGCCCTTGTTCTTCTCACGCATCGCCACGCGATCCGGAAACACTTCGGCATTGCGCGCCAGCACGCGGATCAGCGTGGTGTCGACGGCGAAGTCCCAGGTCGATCCGGGCTCAGCGCGCGGCATGCGCGCCTCCGATATAGGCATCGACCACGCGCGGGTCGGCCACGACATCGGCGGGTATGCCGGTACCAATCATCGCGCCATAGTTCAGCGCCAGCATGCGATCGCAGATGCCGGTGATGACGTCCATGTGGTGCTCGATCAGCAGCACCGTGACCTTGCGTTCGTCGCGCGCATCGAGGATGAAGCGCGCCATATATTCCTTTTCCTCCTGGTTCATCCCGGCCATCGGCTCGTCGAGGATCAGGAAGCTGGGCTCGGCGGCCAGCGCACGCGCCAGCTCCACCCGCTTTTTCAGACCGATCGGAATGACATCGACCAGTTCGTCGCGCACGCTTTCAAGCTGCAGGAAGTCGATGACGTCCTCGACCGCGGCGCGGTTCGCCGTCTCGTCATTGCGCGCCAGCCACCAGTAAAATGCGGTGCGTATCACGCTCGGCCTCATGTGAACGTGGCGGCCGAGCAGGATGTTGTCGAGCACGCTCATGCCGTTGAACAGCGCCAGGTTCTGGAAGGTGCGCGCGACGCCAAGGGTTGCGACCTTGTGCGGCGCCATGCCGGTGATGTCGCGGCCGTTGAGCGCGATGGTGCCGCGCTGCGGCGGGTAAAAGCCGGTGATGGCGTTGGTCAGCGTGGTCTTGCCGCACCCATTGGGTCCGACCAGGCCGAATATCTCGCCGCGCTCGATCCGCATGTCGATGCCGTTCAGCGCCACGATGCCGCCAAAGCGCCGTTCAACGGACCGGCATTCAAGTACCGGATCGGTGGTCTCCCCAGCAGCCAACTTGTTGTTCCGTCCCTGAACCCTTTGGCACCGCGCGGCCGTGCACAATCGGCGATTTTAGTCTTCTTTTGATAGCCTTATTGGTAAGCTAACGAACGTAATAGGGTCAAGCAAGCGGACCTTCGGCCTAGATTACAGGCACCTCAGCGGCGTCGTTTCGGGCCTTGAATGAATGTCACGACGGCTTCGGTGAAAGCGTCGTTGCGATCGCCCGCTACCATGTGGCCGGCGCCGGCCACGTCGGTATAGAGGGCATGCGGGGCCAGTTGCAGGAACTGTTGCGCGGCGCTCTCTGAGACCAGATTGCTCGATCCGCCGCGGATCAAATGAACCGGCAGATGCAGATGCCTTGCCGCTGTACTCAGACGTTCGGTGGTTTGCCCGGCTTCGCCCTGGTTCACGGAAGTAACGAACCGGGGGTCCCAGTGCCAGCGAAAGCGGCCATCGTCGCCTTTGCGCAAATAGCGGCTCAAGGTTGCGGAGCCTTCGCGACGCTCGCGGTGCGGAAGGTAGGCGGCGATCGCGTCGGCGGCTTCGTCGGGCGAGGCGAAGCCGTCAGCCAGATGCGCCCGCATGAATCCCAGGATGTGAGCGACGCCGCTCGCCTCCATATGCGGGGTAATATCGACGAGCGTCAGCGAAGCGAATACGCCCGGCTGCAGTTCACCCTCGGCGATCAGCCCCGCGAGCCCGCCAAGCGAGGCGCCGACCAGCGCCGGCTTCTCCGGCAGTTGCGCTGATATCGCCAGCAAGTCCGCGGCGAAATCGTCGAACGTATAGGCGCCGGACGGCGACCACTCACTCTCGCCATGCCCGCGCATGTCGATGGCAATCGCCTGGTGTCCGGCCTGCATCAGCGCCGTGGCGGTTCGGGCCCACGCCGTGCGGGTCTGGCCGCCGCCATGCGCCAGCACCACGGGCGAGCCGCGACCGACCACGTCAGCCACGATCGCTTGCCCATGGGCGCCGGTAAACAGCCGCCTTCGCTTCTCCGGTGTCGTCGTCGGCTCCGATCCGCGTTGCATCGATAATCCCGGTCAGCCGAATTTCGGCTTTCGCTTCTCGCGAAACGCGGCGATGCCTTCGCGTGCATCGTCGTGCATGAACAACAGTGGAAAGCCGTCGATCGCATGCCGCATCTCGTCGCCGCCAAGGCCGCGATTGTAAAAGGATTTGGCCATCCGCACCGCGAGCCTCGGCTTCGAAGCGATTTTCTCGGCAAATTCCATCGCCTCCGCCATCAGCTTTTCGTGCGGCACCACGCGTAGCACCAGCCCGAGACGGTAGGCTTCCTCCGCGCTGATCGGGTCGCCAAGGATGCTCAGTTCCTTGGCCTTGGGGCGGCCGACGATCTCGGCAAGCCGAACGATCGCAAATCCCGGCAACAGGCCAAGCTTGATTTCAGGTACCGCGAACTGCGCCCGGTCGGAAGCGATAATGAAATCCGAGGCGATGGCGACTTCAAAGCCGCCGCCATAGGCGAGCCCGTTGACGGCGGAGATCACCGGCTTGCCGCAATTTTCCGGCGCAGCCAGCACGGCAAGCGCGACCGACATGAAGTTGCGGACCGCCTCGGGATCGAACTGAAAGCCGCTGATATCGGCGCCGGCGCAAAATGCCTTCTCGCCGCTGCCGGTGATGATGGCGACGCGGATATCATGGTCGGCATCGACCCGTTTGAGGCCTTCGATGATCCCTTCGCGAATGCCGGGGCTCAACGCATTGAGCTTGGCGGGCTCGTCGAGCGTCAGGATCGCTATTTTTCCCTTGGTCTCGTAATTGACGCTTCCCAGTCTCATCACTCCCACTCCTGGTTTATGGCCGAGCTTCGTAGATTGATTCCGGAATCAATTGATCTGTTCCGGCTCGACGATGACGATGACGGCGTTGCGTTCGACGGTTTCGCCGGCGCGGCAATTGACGGCGGTCACGACGCCGTCGATTTCGCTGCTGACGCGCAATTCCATCTTCATCAATTCGAGCACCGCGGCGACGTCTCCCGCCTTGACCTTGTCACCGACGGCGACGTTGACCTTCAGGATCATGCCCATCATCGGCGCCCGCAGTTCGCCGCTGGTTTCCGCAACCGCGCTGATATAGGTGAGGTACGGCACCGCGGTCAGTGCGTGGGTGCCGCGGCGGTCGTGGACGAAGATCGTCTGTCCTTCCTGATAAATGCGTACGGTCTCGCGGCGCGCGCCGACGATGGCGGTGAAACTGTCGTCGGCAAGCGGGACCAGCGCGACCTTGAGCTTGTCGTCATTGACGCTGACGATCATCGATCCGTCCGCTTGCAGCGGCGCGAACCGTATCTCGGCGCTCGCGCCACTCTCTTCGAGATGGAGGATCGGTATAGGCGACAATCCCTCGCCGCCGGCGGCCATGTGCCAGCCCGTCATGTCGCGCGACCGCCACGGGCTCGGCGCGACGGGTTGACGTTGCCGGGTGATCCAGAAATACGCGCCGAGCGCGAGGGCTTCGGTGTCGAGTTCTTTTGTCTTGTCGACGAGACGATCGATCTGGTCGTCGATCAGCCGGGTATAGAAAGTGGCGCTGCGTGTCGCCGGCAGGTCGATCAGGCGCTCGAGAAATCCCTGATTGGTTGTGATGCCGAAGATCGAGGTGTCGTCGAGTGCCTGCTTCAGCCGGTCGAGCGCTTCATCGCGGGTGTCGGCGTGGGTGATCAGTTTCGCCAGCATTAAATCGTAATAGGGCGTGACGACGGATCCGGTCTCGACGCCGGTCTCGACGCGAACCCCCTGATCGGGAAACCGGACATAGGCCAGTTCTCCGGTGCAGGGCAGAAAGTTGTTGGCGGGGTCTTCGGCGCAGATCCGCGCCTCGACCGCGTGGCCGCGGCACGTCACGTCACCTTGCGCAAATGGCAGCCCTTCGCCGGCGGCGATGCGCAACATCAGTTCGACGATGTCGATGCCGGTGACCAGTTCGGTGACGGGGTGTTCGACCTGCAGCCGCGGATTGACTTCGAGAAAGTAGTAGGTGTCGTCGCGCAAGATGAACTCGACCGTGCCGACGCCGCGATAATTCAGGCGCTTGCCGAGCCGCACCGCGTCGGCGGCGATCTTCTCGCGCAGCGTCGCGGACAGATTGGCGGCCGGCGCTTCCTCGATGACTTTCTGATGCCGCCGCTGCAGCGAGCATTCGCGCTCGAACAGATGGATCACATTGCCCTTGCCGTCGCCAGCGATCTGCACCTCGATATGGCGGCCGCGCTCGACCAGTTTTTCGACGATCAATCCGGCATAGCCGAAGGAGTTCTTCGCCTCCCGCATCGCGGATTCGATTTCGCCGGCAAGACCATCGAAGTTCGTGACGGCGCGCATGCCCTTGCCGCCGCCGCCGGCCGCGGCTTTCAGCATCACCGGCGGTTTGAGTTCGCGCACGATGCGGTCGATTTCGGCCGGATCCTCGCTCGGCGTTTTGCTGCCGGGGACGATCGGCACCTTGGCGGCTTCGGCTTCCTGCTTGGCGGACGCCTTGTCGCCGAGCCGTTCGATGACCTCGGCCGTCGGCCCGATGAAAACGAGGCCGGCGGCTTCCACAGCGCGGGCAAACGCGGCATTTTCGGCCAAAAAGCCGAAGCCGGGATGAATGGCCTCCGCGCCGACGGCTTTTGCCGCGGCAATGACCGCATCTATTCGCAGGTAGCTCTCCGACGCCGCGGCGCCGCCGATCTCGATCAACTCGCCGATTTCCTTGACATGCAGCGCGTTGGCGTCGGCCGAGGAGTGAACGCCCGCGACCGCGATACCGAGCCGGTGACAGGTGCGCGCGATCCGGCAGGCAATTTCACCGCGGTTGGCGATCAGGATTTTCTTGAACACTGCCGATATCCTCTGTCGTCACATCCTGAATACGCCGAACTCGGTTTCCTGCGGCGGCAGGCGGCCGGCAAGATCGAGCAGCAGCGCCATCACGTTGCGGGTCTCGAGTGGATCGATCACCATGTCGCACCAGGTATGACGCGCATAATTATAGGCGTTGGCGAAATCCTCGAATGTCTTGCGCACCGGCGCGCGGTAGGCCTCGCGCTCCTCGTCGGTCCAGCTCGTGCCGTCGCGCTTGTGCGCCTCGTCCCTGACCATGGCGAGCGTGTTCGCAGCCTGGTCCGGGCCCATGATGGCGGAACGGCCGTGCGGCCACATCATCATCGCATGGGGCTTGAAGGCGCGGCCACACATCGCCAGATAGCCCGCGCCATAGGCATTGCCGATGATCAGCGTATATTTCGGAACGCTGGCGCTGGCCATCGCGGTGATCATCTTGGCGCCGTGCTTGGCGATGCCGCCTTCCTCCGCCTCGCGCCCGACCATGAAGCCGGTCACGTCGACCATGAACAGCAGCGGGATGTTTCGCTTGCAGCACAGATCGATGAAGTGGGTTGCCTTGAGCGCGCATTCGGAAAACAGCACGCCGTTATTGCAGAGGATTCCGACCTCGAAGCCCATGATGCGGGCAAAGCCGGTGATCAGCGTCTCGCCGTAGAGCGGCTTGAATTCATGAAACTCGCTGCCGTCGACCAGCCGTGCAACGATTTCGCGGTTATTGGTGGGAATGCGCGGATCGGTGCTGATCAACCCGTAAATGTCACCGGGGTCGAAGCGCGGTTCGCGCGGGGGCGCGACGTCCCAGCGCTGTGGCGGAACATCGCCGAGGTTGGCGACAATGTCGCGCGCGATGGCGATGGCGTGGCTGTCGCTTTCCGCCAGGTGATCGGTAACGCCGCTGACGCGGCTGTGCATCTCGCCGCCGCCGAGCGTCTCCATGTCCACTTCTTCCTTGGTCGCGGCATAGACCAGTTGCGGACCGCCAAGGAACATCGCGCCCTGATTGCGAACGATCACGGTCTCGTCGCACAGCGCCGGCATATAGGCGCCGCCGGCGGTCGACGGCCCGTGCACGGTGGCGATCTGTGCGATGCCTTCGCTCGACATCCGGATCTGGTTGTAGAAGATCGAACCGAACTGTCCGTCGTCGGGAAAGATATTGGGCTGGTCCGGCAGGTTGGCGCCGCCGGACTGCACCATGGTGACGCAGGGCAGGCGGTGCTGCCAGGCGAATTTCTGGGCGCGGACGTGCTTCTTGCAGGTGATGCCGTAATAGGTGCCGCCCTTCACCGTCGCATCATTGGCGATGATCATGCAGGCGCGGCCTGACACCATCCCGACCCCGGTGACGATGCTGCCGCCCGGCGGCACGCCGTCATACATGCCTTCGCCGGCGAGCTGACAGAATTCAAGAAACGGCGAGCCGGGATCGAGCAGCGCGGAGATGCGCTCGCGCGGCAATAGCTGCTTGCGCTCCTTGTGGAGCCGCCGCGCCCGTTCCGGACCGCCCAGCATGGCGGCGGCGCGGCGCGCGTGGAGATCGGCGATTCGACCATCGTAAGCCGCACGGTTACGACGGAATTCATCGCTTGCCGCCGATACATCGGACTTCATCACGGCCATCGCCGGCGACCCTGTTCGCTGAGCATCATCGTTCCGGAAGGCCGGTTCTCGCTTTTACGGTTCACGTTTTAGTAGCTGCGCGGCAAGCCCATCACGTGCTCGCCGATGTAGTTGAGGATCATTTCACGGTTGAGAGGTGCTGTCTTCAGCAGCCGCACCAGCGGATAGATATCGAAGATGCCATATTCCTTGGTGAAGCCGTTGCCGCCGAAGCATTGCAGCGCGATGTCCACGGCCTTGGTGCCGGCATCGGCCGCGGCGAGCTTCGCCATGTTGGCGAATTCGCCGGCCTCGCGACCCTGGTCGAAAACCCATGCCGCCTTCAGCGTCATCAGCGACGCCATTTCGACGTCGGTTCGCGCGCTGGCGAGCGGATGCTGCAGCCCCTGATAGGCGCCGATCGGAACGTTGTTGAAGACCTTGCGCTCTTTGGCGTATTCGACGGCGCGGTTGAGCGCGTAGCGGCCGAGGCCGCAGCAGATCGATCCCACCAGAATTCGTTCCGGATTGAGGCTCTTGAACAGAATGCCGAAGCCCTTGTCGACTTCGCCGATAACGTCCTCCGGCCCCAGATCGACGTCGTCGAAAAACACCTGCCACTGCGTTTCCGGCGCCGGAATGCTGACCGGAATATATTGCTTCTGCACGCCCTTGGCCTTGAGATCGACGATGAACAGGGTGAAACCGTCGGTCTTCTTCTGGACCTCGGTATGCGCCGTGGTCCGCGTCACCACCAGCGCATAATCGGAGCCGTCGGCGTCGGTGATGAAGGTCTTTTGGCCGTTCAATGCGAACCGATTGCCGCGCTTTTTCGCCATGGTGGAGGTGCGGATGGTGTTGCTGCCGGCATCAGGTTCGGTGATGGCAAAGCAGAATCGCGTCTTGCCGCTGCAGGCCTCGGGCAGATAGCGGTTCTTTTGCTGTTCCGAGCCATACTTGGCGATGAATCCGAGACTCATCGCGGCGCCGACCACGAGGTTGAGCAGCGGAATGCCGTTGTTCGACAATCCTTCAAGGAACAAATGCATCTCGATCATGCCTTGTCCCGCGCCGCCATATTCCTCCGGCACCATGGTGCCGACGAAGCCGTCTTCGGCGACCTGACGGTACAGCGCCTCCGGGAAGACGTGCTTCTCGGCGCAATCCATCCAGTATTTGCGATCGTACTTCTGCGCGACCACATTGCCGTATTCGAGAATCTGCCGCTGCTCGTGCGTCAAATCAAAGTCCATCGAGGAACTCTCCGCTACGGGGCCTTCGGTCCAATTGAGGCTGATCCTGCCGGGAAACAACGAAGATCGCGGCACCCGCCGCGATCCGGTAGCCTGATCCTGCTTGCCATCTTTAGGCAGAAGCCTCTAGGATTTCAATCGAACAATCGTTAGAAATCGAACAAATGTTAGAAAACAGCCAAGCCGATTTTGTTGCTTCCGTCATCGCGCGATGGCGTTCGGGAGATCGTCGATGACCGCGATGAAATCGACGGTTGCGACCGGATCCGACGAATTTCAGCAAAACCGCGCGCGTTACCTGGCGCGGATTGCCGATCTGCATCAGCGCCGGGCCGCAGCCAATGAAGGCGGCTCCGCCAAGGCGCGCGCGTTGCATAAATCGAGGGGGCAGTTGCTGCCGCGCGAGCGCATCGCGGCGCTGATCGATCCCGGATCGCCCTTTCTCGATTTCGGCCATCTGGCCGGCGAGGGCATGTATGACGGCGTGCCGCCGGGGGCGACCATCATTACCGGTGTCGGCCAGATCGGCGGCCGGAGCTGCATGCTCATCGCCAACGACGCCACCGTCAAGGGCGGGACGTTGTTCGGCATGACGACCAAGAAACATACCCGCGCGCAGCTGTTCGCGTGGCAGCACCGGTTGCCCTGCATCACCATGGTGCAATCAGGCGGCGGCTTTCTGCCCGATCTCGCCAACATCTTTCCGGACGAAGGGCAGGCCGGATCGATCATGTACAATCAGGTCAAGATGTCGGCGGAAAACATCCCCCAGATCGCGATCGTGCACGGACCTTCGACCGCCGGCGGCGCCTACATTCCGGCGCTGTGCGACGAGGTGGTGATCGTGCGCAATCAGGGCGCGATGTTTCTCGGCAGTCCGCAACTGGTGTTCGCCGCCACCGGCGAAGTCATCGACATCGAACCGCTGGGCGGGGCCGAGATGCACAGCCGCGTCAGCGGGGTGACCGATCATATCGCCGAGAACGACAGTCACGCGCTGGCGATCGCGCGCGACATCGTCGCCCGGTTCGGTGAGCCGCCGCCATTGCGCTGGACGCCGAAGCCGCCGCAACCGCCGGCCTACGCCGTGGAGGAAATCTACGGTATCGTCAGCGCCAACAGGCGGACACCGACCGACAACCGCGAAATCCTGGCGCGGCTGATCGACGGCAGCGAGTTCCAGGAATTCAAGCAGCTTCACGGCGAGACGATGCTGTGCGGTTTCGCCCGCATCAAGGGTTTCGAGATCGGAATCCTGGCCAACAACGGCGTGATGTTCTCGGAAAGCGCGATCAAGGGCGCGCACTTCATCGAACTGTGCTGCAAGCGCGACATCCCGCTGTTGTTTCTGGTCGACGTCTCCGGCTTCATGGTCGGCACCGCCGTGGAACGGCAGGGCATTGCCAAGCACGGCGCGCAATTCATGACCGCGATGGCCTGCGCCGATGTGCCGAAATATACCGTCATCACCGGCGGCTCCTACGCCGCGGCGTATTTCGCGATGCTGGGCCGCGCCTTCAAGCCCAATGCCACGCTGATGTGGCCGAGCGCGCATGCGGCGCTGATGGGTCCGGAACAGGCCGCGACTACGCTCGCGATGGTGCGCGACAACATTCATGAGCGGGAAGGGACATCCTGGACCGACGAGGAGCGGGAGGCATTCAAGCAGCCGGTGCGCAGGGATTTCGAGGCGTTCGCCGATCCCTACAATTTCGCCCGCAATCTGTGGTGCGACATGGTGATCGATCCGGTCGAGACCCGCGAGGTGATGGCGCTGCTGCTTGACCTCGCCGGTCGGACGCCGGCGAAGAAGACCAAATTCGGGGTGTTCCGGATGTAAGGAGCGTCCCGGACGTAGCGGAAGCCGCGCTCAGGCGCGTTTGAGCCGGGCTTCGAGTTCGTGACGCTGCACCTTGCCGCTGGTCGAGCGCGGGAACTCGGAGAATTCGATGAACCGGAATTGCCGCGGGCATTTGTATCCGGCGAGATCGCGCCGGCAAATGACAAGTAGATCCGGCTCGGTGATGCTGCTGTCGCGCCGCGACACGAATGCCACCGGCACTTCGCCCCATTTGGCGTCCGGCGCGCGCACCACTGCTGCTTCGGTGATGCGCGGATCGCTCATCAGCACCCGTTCGATCTCCGCAGGATAGACGTTCTCGCCGCCGCTCTTGATCATGTATTTGGCGCGGTCGACGAAATCGAGTGTGCCGTCGTCGTTTCGCCGGAACACGTCGCCCATGTGAAACCAGCCGCCGCGGAAATCGCGCGCATTGGTCTCGTCCGCCTGCCAGTAGCCCGAAAACAGGGTTGGGCCGCGAATGGCGAGTTCGCCCGGCATTCCCACTGCGACCTCGTTGTCGTCGGAATCCACCAGTTTGACCTCGCAGAAAGCGCTCTGTTGTTTCGACAGGCGGTTCGGAACGTCACCGATGGCGATCAGCGACCGGGTTGCCGGCGGCAATCCGGTCTCGGTCGAGCCAAAGCTGTTGACGTAAGCTGCGCCCAGCAACTCGGTCACCTCGGCCAGGACGTGCGGAGGAACAAGGTCGGCCATCGCGCCGCAACAGCCGACGCCCTTGACCGTGATCTTCTGCATCCGGAAGCCGGCAATGAACGCATCGATCATGCCGGGGATCAAAACGAACCAGCCGATGTGGTAGCGCTGCAGCGCGGACAACAGCGGCTCGATCTGAAAGCCATCGACGACGACGACCGTTCCACCGCGCAGCAATGTTGCCAGGCTGTGATCGGTCGATGCCATGTGAAACAGCGGCGCCCATGCCACAAAGGCGTCACGCTGAAGAATGTTGAGTTCGGAACTGAATACCAGCGCGCGCGCGACCATGGCGCGGTGCGAGACCACGGCGCCTTTCGGCAGGCCGGTGGTTCCACTGGTGTAGAGAATGACGAGGCCGTCCTCCGGATCGATCACGACCGGGTGCGAATGAGCGCTCTGTTGCCGCAACAGATGCTCATATTCATCGCCGATAATGATCAGTTGGCGGCTGCCAGCGCCGCGGTTACCCAAATTTGCGGTCAAATCCTGTTCAGCGATCAGAAGTCTGGGAGACACGAGCTCAATGCAATAAGCGAGTTCGCGTTCCGACAATCGCCAGTTCAGGCACGCGGTGATGACGCCGAGATTTGCCGCCGCCAGTTCAACCTCCAGATATTCCGGCCGGTTGCGCGACAGCAAAGCGACGCGATCGCCGCGAACAAGCCCACGCGCTGCCAATACGGAAGTGAGGCGGTCTACGCGATCCAGCAACTCGCCATAGCTGATCAGACGGTCCTGATATTCGATCGCCGGCAGGGATTTCTGAATCCGGGCGCGGGCGCGAAACAACTCGCCGACGCTCGGGGTTGCGCCCGCCATTTCTGTCAGAGATTTAAGGGGCTGACCCGGCATCGTTTTCCTCGAAACACTGTTCTTGCTTTCTTCGATTGCCGGCTTCTGGCCTAATCGGCTTGCGGCAGCAATCGAACGCATCTAAATTCTAACACCTGTTCGAATGAAAGTAAGGGAAAATCGATGTCCAAGCGTTACCAGGCCTACACCAGACTGAAGCTGGATTATCCATCGAAGCGCGTTCTTCGTATCACATTCGACCGGCCCGAGACCTACAATTCGGTCGATGCGGAAACCCATACCCAGCTCACCAACATATGGCGCGACATCAACGACGATCCCGATATCAACGCGGTGATCGTTACCGGCGCCGGCAAGGCGTTTTCGGCCGGCGGCGATTTTGAGTTGATCAAGAGCATCCTCGACAATCCGGTCGCGCGCATGGCGACATGGAAGGAAGCCAAGGACCTCGTCTACAACGTCATCAATTGCAACAAGCCGATCATCTCGGCGATCAACGGCGTCGCGGTCGGTGCCGGACTGGTGGTCGGCATCCTCGCCGACGTGTCGATCTGCGGAAAGTCCGCGCGCATCGTCGATGGCCACACCCGGCTCGGGGTCGCGGCCGGCGATGTCGCCTGCATCATCTGGCCGCTGTTGTGCGGGCTTGCCAAGGCGAAATATTACCTGCTCACCTGCAAGCCGTTGTCCGGCACGGAGGCGGAGCGGATCGGGCTGGTTTCGTTGTGCGTCGAGGATGCCGATTTGCAGAAGATCGCGCTCGAGACCGCCGAGGAACTGTCGAACGGCGCGCAGAGCGCCATCCGCTGGACCAAATACGCGCTCAACAACTGGCTGCGCGTCAACGGCCCGATCTTCGACACCTCGACCGCGCTGGAGATTCTGGGTTTTACGGGTGCCGAGGCGCGCGAGGGCCTCGCCTCGCATCTGGAGAAACGCAAGCCGGTATTCCCGCAGGAATGCCCGATCTGATTTCAGACGCGGAGTCAGAGTTCGGCGAGGCCGGGTTCGCCCGGCCTCTTTTCGCCATTCATGGCGTCTTGTCATTCATACAGCGGCGAGCTTTTCGCGCAACCGTTCGACGGCCTCAGGGTTGGCCAGCGCGGTAAGGTCGCCGGGATCCTTGTGCTCGAATACTGCGCGCAGCACCCGCCGCATGATCTTCAGGTTACGCGTGCGCGGCAGGTCGTCAACAAACACAATGCGTTCCGGCCGGTAGGAAGCGCCCATGCCGTTGACGATGGCGGACGACAGTTCGTCGGCCACGCCACGTGCGACATCGACCCCGGGCATCGGCACACAGGCGCAGACGATCGCCGATCCCTTGACGGGGTGCGGAATGCCGAACACCGCGGCCTCGGAGACCTTGCCGGTATCGATCAGAATGCCTTCAAGTTCCGCCGGTCCGGTGCGCTTGCCTGAAATCTTGATGGTGTCGTCGGAGCGGCCGAGGATGTAGTACAGCCCGTCATGGCCGCGCATCGCGAAATCGCCGTGCACCCACAGGCCCGGAAGCGTGCTCCAGTAGCTCTCGATGTAGCGTTCGTCGGCTTTCCACAGGCTCTTGGTGAGGCCGATCGACGAATGGCGCAGCACGAGTTCGCCGACTTCGCCGGGCGGCAGCTTTCTGCCGGTCATATCGACGATATCGGCGCCGACACCAAGCCCGGACACGGAAAACGAGCCGGGATTCATCGGATGGTTCGGCGTTCCCATGAAGATGCAGCCACCGACTTCGGTGCCGCCGGAAATGTTGATGATGGGAATCTTTTTCTTGCAGACATGTTCGAAGAACCACAGCCAGGGAGCCGCGGTCCAGGCTTCGCCACCGGACAGCGTGATGCGAAGGCTGCTGAGGTCGTAGGGCTCGACCTGCTCGGGCCCATAGCGCATCAGGCTGCGGATGATGGTCGGCGAGACGCCGAGATAGCTCACTTGATGATTCTGGATCAGCCGCCAGAACCGCCCGGTGTCGGGGAAGTCGGGCGTGCCTTCGGCAATCAACAGGCTGGCGCCGGCGAAGCTCGGAATGCACGCGCACATCGCGCCGACCATCCATCCCATGTCGCTGAGGAAGAAGAACCGGTCGGACGATTTGAAATCGCCGCAGATGATCATGTCGCGGGTGACCATCGAGCCGATGAAACCGATATGCGTCCACACGCAGCCCTTGGGTTCACCCGTTGTGCCCGACGTATAGAGAAGGATGGCGGGATCTTCGGCCTGCATCTCCACGGTCGCCAAGGCTCCATCCTGACCGGAAATCAGATCGTGCCACCAATGGTCGCGCCCTTCTCGCATCGGCGTCTCGATCGCGAGGCCGTCGCGGCCGACCACGATCACATGTTGCACGGTCGGCGAGGAATCCAGCGCCACATCGAGCACGGATTTCAGCGGCGCCGGCGCCCCGCGGCGCCAGGTGCCATTAGCTGTTATCACCGCCTTGGCGCCGCCATGGTTCAGCCGCGATTGAATCGGGCTTGGGCCAAAGCCTGAGAACAGCGGCATCGCGATCGCGCCAAGCTTGAGGATCGCGAAAAACGCGACAAAGGTTTCCGGCAGGTTCGGCATATAGATCGCGACCACGTCGCCGCGGCCGATGCCGAGCTTGCGCAACGCCTGCGCGAGGCGTCCGACCTCGCGGTCGAGTTCGCGATAGGTCAGCTGGCGCTGCTCGCGGGCATCTTCGCCCTCCCAGACCAGAAAGGCCTGATCCCACACCGGCGTGTCGCGGTGCCTGTCGATGCAATTCAGAACGATATTGGTGGTGCCGCCGACGCACCATTGCGCCCATGGCTCGCCGCGCGAGACATCCAGCATCCGGTCGTAGCGGCGATAGAACCGGACGTCGCAAAACCGGAAGACTTCCTCCATCAGCCACGCCGGATCGGCTTCGGCGCGTGCGGCAAGCTGGTCGTAATCGACCTGGCCGGTGGCGCGCAGGAATGCCGTCAAATTGCTGGCCGCCACCAGTTCCGGGGGAGGCACCCATATGTACGATGTGTCTTCCGTCATCGCGGTCCTGGCTGGCGCAGCGCAATTGGGCCGCGGTGCATCGATTGGTTCGTCCGGAAGCTAGACCTGTCGCGCAAACCGCGTCAACAAATTCTAACGCTTGTTCGACAGCTCGGATGGTGGCATTTTTGGGCGTCGCGATTGCGCAATACCAGGCTGGCGATGGATGATGGCTGTCTTGTGATTTTGGCTGTGCGGTTGAATTTGACGGAAGGAAAGACAATGACGACGGACGCCCATGCTCCCGAGTTTTTGCAATCGACGCCCTTCGTCGACAGCGATTCTCCGGAGGTGCACGAATTCGTGTCGCGTGCCCTGGACCGGCCGGATCTCTCCGCGACCGAGAAGGCGATCGGCCTGTTCAATGCGGTGCGGGATCAGATCAAATACGACCCGTTCCATTTGGGCCTGGCCGAAGACGACTACCGCGCCAGCCGCATCGCCGGGAGACCATCGAACTTCTGCGTCCCCAAGGCCATTCTGCTGACCGCCGCATTGCGCGCCGCTGGCATTCCCGCGGCCGTGGGCTTTGCCGATGTGAAGAATCACTTGAACTCGCCCAAGTTGGCGGATTTGATGGGAACCGATCTGTTCATCTATCACGGCTATGTCGCGCTTTGGCTGAAGGGGCGGATGTTCAAGGTGACGCCGGCGTTCAATACCGAGCTATGCCAGCGGTTCGGCGTCAGGGAATTGATATTCGACGGCGAGCACGATGCGCTGTTTCACGAATTCGATACCCGCGATCACCGCCACATGGAATATGTCAACGATCGCGGCTGGTTTGCCGATCCGCCGATCGCGCAATTGCTCAGGGAGCTTCGCGCCAGCTATCCCAAGCTGGTGGCGCTAAGTGCAAGCCGCGACTCCGTCAGCGATCCCGTTTTCAGCGCAACGCGATGACATAGCGGCGAGCGCGCGCCCTCAACCTTATTGCGGTTGCTTGGCGTATTGCACGGCGATGCGGCCGACCTTCTCGCGGGCAATCACCAGCTTCTGGATTTGCGCGGTGCCGTCGCCGATTTGCAGGCCCATCACGTCGAGATAGCGCTGATGGAACGGCAGATCGGTGGTGTAACCATAATGCCCATGGGTCAAGAGGCATTGGTGGATGATCTCGCAGGCTACCTTCGGGACGTACCATTTGCACATCGCGGCTTCTGCGGTGTGCGGAAGCCGGCGGTCGCGCAGCGACAGCGTGTAGTAGCAAAGCTGGCGCATCATGGTGAGCTGGGTCTCGGCCTCCGCCAGCGGAAAGCTCACGCCCTGAAACTGCGCGATCGGCCGCTCAAACGCGTTCCGCTCGGAGGTATAGTGCCAGGTTTCATCGACCGAGGCTTGCGCCGGCCCGAGGCATTCCAGGCCGATCAGGGCGCGGCTGAAATCGAAACCCGTCATGATCTTGGAGAACCCTTTGTTTTCTTCGGCCATCAGGCATTCGGCGGGAACGAACAGGTCGTCCAGGAAGATCGATCCGCGACCGACCGGCTTGGTGCCGATGTCGTCGAAATGGGTGCGCGTGACCCCTTTCTGGTTGAGATCGACGAAAAACGCGCTGACGCCGCGGGCGCCGTCCTCGACCTTTCCGGTGCGGGCGAAGATCACCGCGGCCTCGCATTGGTCGGAAAAGCTGATCGAGGTCTTCTCGCCGTTCAGGCGATAGCCGTTTCCGGATTTCTCCGCGCGCAGAATGAGATTGGCGGCATCCGACCCGCCGCGCGGCTCGGTCAGGCCGAGGCCGATGATGGCTTCGCCCGCCGTCACTTTCGGCAGCCATTCCCGGGCGATATCGGGCGAGGCGTGCTGGGCCAGCATGCCGCCCATCAGCGATGCCAGCAACGGAACATAACTGGCGTTGAAATCGGCATAGGCGATCTGCTCGATGATGATGCCGGCGGTGACGCTGCTTTCGCCGAGGCCGCCATATTGCTCCGGCAGGTCGGGTGCGATCAGGCCGAGCGCCCCCATTTCCTTCATCAGCGCGCGGTCGATGCGGTCTTCGGTGGCGCGCTTCTGATAGTGTGGTGCCAGCTTTTCCTTCGCAAAGCGCATGGCAGTTTCGCGGAAGGCCTGTTGCTGCTCGCTGAGCGCGTAGTCCATGGGTAGCCTCCGCAGAATGTCCTTGATTTATTGCCTTCATTCTAACAAGTGTTAGAAAGTTAGCAACGCATACGGGGCAATGCCATGCAGACCAGTCCGGGGACGTCGCTCTATCCGCATCTGCTCGCACCGTTGAAAGTGGGCCGCAGCACGTTGCGCAACCGGATGATCATGGGCTCGATGCACACCCGCCTCGACATGGAGGAGAACGGGCTGCACAAGATGGCGGTGTTTCTTGCCGAACGCGCCAGGGGCGAGATCGGCCTGATCATCACCGGTGGCTATGCGCCCAACACCGCGGGGCTGATCGAGCCGGGCGGCCCGATCCTGACCGAGCATGCGCAGGCCCGGGAATTGCAGCAGGTTACCGACGCGGTGCATCGGCATGACGGCAAGATCTGCCTGCAGATTTTGCATGCCGGACGCTACGCGCGGCAGGAAGAATGCCTCGGTCCCTCCGATATCCGTTCGCGCATCAATCGCTTTCCGCCGCGCGCGATGATACCTGCGGAAATAGAACAAACGATTTCGGACTATGTGCGCTGCGCGCTGCTGGCCCGGGAGGCCGGGTTCGACGGCGTCGAGATCATGGGGTCGGAAGGCTACCTGATCAATGAATTCACGGTCTTGCGGACCAACGATCGCAGCGACGCCTGGGGCGGATCGGCGGAGAACCGCCATCGCTTTCCGGTCGAACTGGTCTCAAAGGTGCGCGCGGCGGTGGGTCAGGATTTCATCATCATCTACCGGATATCCGCGATCGATCTGGTCGAGGGCGGCGCCACCGGCGAGGAAATCGTGTCGCTGGCGCGCAAGGTCGAGGCGGCCGGCGCCGATATTCTCAATACCGGGATCGGCTGGCACGAGGCGCGGGTTCCGACCATTGCCTATCCGATCCCGCGCGGCGCCTGGCGCTTTGCGGCCGCGCGCCTCAAGCGCGCCGTCGGCATTCCGGTGGTGGCGTCAAATCGCATCAACAAGCCCGAGCTTGCCGAGGAAATTCTCAGCGTTGGCGACAGCGATCTGGTGTCGATGGCGCGCCCGTTGCTGGCCGATCCGCATTTCGCGAAGAAAGTGCGGGAAGGCAATGCCGGTGCGATCAATGTCTGCATCGCCTGCAACCAGGCCTGCCTCGATCTGATTTTTTCCGATCGCAGCGCCAGCTGCCTGGTCAATCCGCGAGCCTGCCGCGAGACCGAGTTCGACGAGGGGCCGGCGGCGACGCCGCGCAAGGTCGCGGTGGTCGGCGCCGGCGCCGGCGGCCTTGCGGCGGCGGCCGAGGCCAGCCGTCGCGGCCACAGGGTCACGCTGTTCGAAGCCAGCGATCGTATCGGCGGTCAGCTTAATCTCGCGCGCGCCGTTCCGGGCAAGTCCGAATTCGACGAGATGCTGCGCTATTTCGGCGGGCGGATCGACGAGGGCGGCGTCGATCTGCAGCTCAACAAGTCGCCGACCGCGCGCGATCTCGGCCGCGGCGATTTTGAAGCCGTGGTGGTGGCATCAGGGGTGCATCCGCGGACGCCGGACATTCCTGGCATCGATCATCCCAAGGTGGTTTTCTACAACGACCTGCTCAGCGGCAAGCGTCATGCCGGCCATAAGGTCGCGATCGTCGGCGCCGGCGGCATCGGCTTCGACGTCGCGGAGTATCTCTGTCATTCGCAGCCGGATGAAGGCCCCAAGGCGCGGGGCCTGGATATTGCGGAGTTTCAGCGCGAATGGAACATCGACTCCAGCCTGACGCAGCCCGGAGGCCTGGCCGGCGATCCGCTGGCGCCGCGCAGCAGTCCGCGTGAGATCACGCTGCTGCAACGTAAAGCCACACGTCCTGGTGTCGGTCTCGGCATATCGACCGGATGGATTTTGCGCAGCAGCCTTGCCAAGCGCGACGTCAAGATCCTCGCCGGCGTCAGCTATCAGCGGATCGACGATGCCGGGCTGCATATTCTGGTGGACGGCGTGCCACGGGTGATCGGAGCCGACACGATCGTGATCTGCGCCGGGCAGGTATCCAACCGCGAACTGTTCGATGAGCTCAGCGCCGCGGGCGTCGAGGCTCATGTCATCGGCGGCGCCAAGGAAGCCTCCGAACTCGACGCCATGCGGGCGGTCGAGGAGGGGGTGCGGATCGCACAGGCGTTGTGAGATGGATCGCGCCGCTGCGGTCGGCATCGTTCGATCTATTTTTTGAACATGATCCTTTCGGAAAACCGGTTCCCACTTTTCCGGATCATGCTCTATTTCACCTTCCCGTCGCCACGCTCGCGCTTGGTGAATTTCATCATATCGATCATCTGGCGCGCGTCATGGGCAAGATGCAGCGTCTCGCCGCCGTCGATATACCATTCCTCTCCGGTGACGAACTTGCCGAGCGGCGAACTCAGGAAGATGATCGCGGCCGCAATATCTTCCACATCTCCCATATGCCCGAGCACGTTGCGATTGAGCTTGAGCCACTGCTCGGGATCGATCGGATAGTGACCCATGCCTTCGGTCTTGACGGTTCCGGGCGCCACGCAATTGAGGCGGATGCCGAATTCGGCCCATTCAAAGGCCAGCGTCTTCATCATGCCGAGCACGCCGCCGCGCGCTGCCGCGGTATGCACGAATCCGCTCAGGCCGGAGCGGATGCAGGCGGTCACGAACACGATCGATCCGCCGTTGGCCAGCATGAAATGATCGGCGGCGGCCTTTGTCATCTGCCATGAGCCGATCAGATTGTTGCGGATCACGGTCTCGAAGCCCTTGTTGTTGAGTTCGCGCGCCGGCGTCACGAACTGGCCCCCGGCATTGTTGACGAGGATATTGAGTCCGCCGAATTCGCTTTTGATGCGTTGCATCGCCGCTTCGATCCGCTCGGGCTCGCGGATATCGGCCGACACGGCAAAGGCATCGCCGCCGGCATCCCGAATCGCTTTCGCACAATCCTCGATCGGCTCGATGCGCCGGCCGAGCACGACGACCCGGGCGCCACATTGCGCCATTTCCAATGCGGTCGCGCGACCCATCCCGGTGCCGCCGCCGGTCACGAGGGCGACCTGATCCTTCAATAGATCCGGCGCGAAACGCATTTTTGTGGGCTGCGGCATGGGTATTCGATTCCGGTTGTGTTCGATTGCACGAGAAGTATTCTAACCGATGTTAGATTTTACGAAAGAGGCAGCTAATCGATCGAACTTGTCAATGCGCTGGGATTATGACGCCATTGATTTTGCCGATTTGGTCCGTGGATGCTAGGACTAACCCGTGCCCATGTCTTTTTCCTCCCAACCCCGCCAGGCCTTGATGAATACGCATATCGCCAATACCCCGTCGCGCTCCGTCTATTTCGGCGAAGAGCATGAATTGCTGCGGGACCAGATCCGCCGCTTCGTGGATGAGGAGGTCAAGCCGCACGCGCTGCAATGGGAACAGGACGGCATGGTGCCGCGCGCGGTGTTGCGGAAAATGGGCGAGCTTGGCTTCTTCGGTATCCGCTACTCGGAGGAATATGGCGGCTCCGACATGGACGCGCTGGCGACCGTGGTGCTCGCCGAGGAACTGGGGCGATCGACCTTTTCAGGCGTGGCGATCACGGTGCTGGTCCATACCGACATGGCGTCGGTGCATCTGTACAATTCCGACTCGGTTGAATTGAAGCATCGCTTCATGCCGGATGTCATCGCCGGAAGGAAGATCGTGGCGGTCGGTGTTACCGAGCCGGGCGCGGGTTCGGATGTCAAGGGCATCCGCACCACCGCGCGCCGCGATGGCGACAGCTACATCCTCAACGGCAGCAAACTGTTCATCACCAACGGCGTCCACGCCGATCTCTATTGCGTCGCCGCCCTGAGCAACCCGGACGCGCGGCCCTCGCAGCGGATGTCGATGTTTCTGGTCGAGAAGGGGACGCCCGGTTTCCGGGTTGGACGCGCGCTCGACAAGCAGGGCTGGCGCTCCTCGGATACGGCGGAACTGCTGTTCGAAGACTGCCGGATTCCCGCCAGCAACCTGCTCGGCCAGGAAGGCCACGGCTTCTACGCGATCATGCGGAATTTCCAGAACGAACGGATCGTGATCGGCGCCATGGCGATGGGCGAGGCGCAGGCCGCCATCGAGATCACGCTGGATTGGGTGACGCAGCGGCAGGCGTTCGGCGAACCGCTGTGGTCCAAGCAAACGATCCGCCAGCGGATGGCGATGCTGGCGAGCAGGGTCGAGGCGGGAAAGCAGCTTGTCTATCACGCGGCCTGGCTGGTGGCGCGCGGCATCGACGCCACCAAGGAAGTCTCGATGGTCAAGGCCTATTGCGGCGAACTCGTCAACGAGGTGATGTATGCCTGCCTGCAGTTCCACGGCGGCATGGGTTACATGCGCGAGAGCACGATCGAGCGGATGTCCCGCGACGCGCGGGTGCAATCGATCGGCGGCGGCGCCACCGAAGTGATGCTGGAAGAGGTCGCCAAACGAATGACCGGCAGCAGCGGTTCGAAGCGGTAGTGCGGCGCGAATAAATTTGCCAGGCTAAAGCGCGATGGGATTGGGTTGTATCAACATCGCGCTTTAGGTTTTTGATTGAGCATGATCTTTTCGGAAAACCGCTGCACACTTTTCCGGATCATGCTCTATTTCCTGGTTACGCCGTCCAGGATCAGGAGCTCGGTTCGCTGCGCCAGCTTGAGGACCGCTTCCTTCTTCGAGTAGCTGAACCACTCCACGGTCCAGTTCAGCGCGCCCAGCACGAATATCCGCAACGGGACGATCTCGATATCCGCGCGAATTTCGCCGGCGCGCCGGGCATCCAGGAACAACTGATCCCAATATTTGGCGTAGGCGCGCCGCAGCGGCCGATGGCGATTTTTCAGGCGCTCGGGAAGCTGGCCGTAGATTCGAATATTGGCCGAGGTGAAATCGCTGGCTTCCAGCAATGCCACCAGATGCGTCTCGATCGCAAGACCGATCCGGCGCCGATGTGAAACCTTGCCGGCCTTCTTCAACGCGGTCTTCACTGCTTCAAAAATCCGGTGCAGCCCCTGGTCGAGAACCTCGTCGAGGATCGCTTCCTTGGAATTGAAATAGTAATAAATGCTTCCCGCCTTGATCTCGGCCATGCTGGCGATCTGACGCAGCGTGGTCGCGGAATATCCTTGCTGTCGAAACAGCTTCGCGGCTGCTTCCAGCACCGACTGGCGGGATTTCTCGGATTTCGTCGCCAGCGCCTTGTCGCCGGAGGGCTTTTCCTTGCCGGCCCTCGGGCGGGATGCAGGAGCCGGTTTACGCGACCGTGAAGAACCCGGGGTTTGCTTGCTTTTCGACTTGACCGGCCGATCAAGATTGGAAACCAGCAAACCCCGCCGTATCGAATTCATCTTCAAGGTGCTTTCCAGCCCGGACCAATGCAAAGTTGAGAGAGTTCGGCAACGGGCGAGAAGCCTAAGCGAAATACGCGCTTTATGCCACTGCCGGATCTGTGGAATTCGAACAGGACTAAATCGGCCGTCAATGCGATGTCGCCTGCATGGCGCGGCTGACGGCTGCGTGGACGTCGGCCCAGGGCGGCTTGCCGGGCGCGAATTGCTGCCGCAAATAGGACACGAGCTCCGTGACCTGATCGGTCGACAGGCTGTCCTTGAAGCCGGGCATGTAGCCGAGATCGCTCGACACCGGCGAGGCGATGCCGTGCAAAATCACCTGGATCAAATTGTCCGGCATCGCACTGTGCAAATTGCTGTTCAACGCGAGCGATGGCCGGCTGCCGAATAGCGGCGCGCCGCCGACCTGATGGCAGACCGCACAGGCGCCTTGATAGAGCCGCGCGCCCATCGCCGAGGCCGAAACCACCCTGGTGCCGGTGAGATGTTCGAGCCTGGCGGCCAGTGCTTCCTGGTCGGGTTGACCGATCGTCTTCTCGTTGAAGGAGCTGAGATAGACCGCCATGGCCCGGATGTCGTGGTCGGGCAGGCTTGCAAGCTCCTTCACCACCGGCGCCATCGGGCCGGCGGCGACACCGTGAAAGCGGGATTCGCCTGACCGCAGATAGGCGAACAGTTCATCCTCGCTCCAGGGGATCGGCGCATGCGACAGCGACGTCAGCGGAGGCGCTTCCCAGCCTTCCGCGAAACCGCCGGCCAGATAAGCACTAGCTTTTTCGGCACCGAACGCGTTACGCGGCGAATGGCAGGCGCCGCAATGGCCGAGGCCCTCGACCAGATAGGCGCCGCGATTCCAGTTCGCCGATTGCGTCGCGTCGGCTTCGAATGCACTGGCCTGATGGAACAGCGCGTTCCATCCCGCCATCAGCGGGCGCAGGTTGAACGGGAACGAGAGCTTGGTTGCGGGACCTTCGGCGCGCACCGGCGACTGCGCCATCAGGTAGGCATAGAGCGCTTGCAGATCGGCGTCGGTGGTCTTTGCAAAATGCGTATAGGGAAACGCCGGATAGAGATGCCGGCCGTCGCGGTGAATGCCGTCGCGCATCGCGCGCTCGAAGGCGGGATAGGACCACGCGCCGATGCCGGTCTCGGCATCGGGCGTGATGTTGGTACTGTAGATGGTGCCGAACGGCGTCTCGAGGGCCCGGCCGCCGGCATTGATGACGCCGTTCACGGCCGTATGGCAGACCGCGCAGTCGCCAAGCGCGGCCAGTTGCCGGCCGCGGGCGATGGTGGCGGCCGAATAAACCGACGCATCCGGCCGTGCGATCGGCGCGATCGACCGCCACGGCAGCACGGCCGTCGCGATGCCGATCACAGCGGCTGCAAGGGCGGCAGCGCCTGCAAATACACCACGCCGCCGGGCGAAGGGATTCGGCTGCGCTTGGATCGAAGTTAGATCCGCGGTTCCGGGCGCGGGCCCCGGCAAGGCCGCTGGTGTCGAACCCTGTTCGCCGCGCAATCCGGCCAGAATTCGTTCGGGCGTGAACGGCAATTCACGAAACCGCACACCGGTCGCGTCAAAGATGGCGTTGGCGATCGCGGCAGCACTCGGCACCGAGGCGGATTCGCCGACACCGAGCGGCGGCTGATCCGGTCGCGGCAGCATCAAGACGTCGATTTTGGGGACATCAGGGAAGGTGATGATCGGGTAGGCGCCCCATTCGCGGCTGGTCACCGCATTGCGGTCGAACGAGACTTCTTCCATCAGCGCGCGGCTGGTCGACTGGATGACATTGCCGTGGATCTGGTGGCGGACGCCGTCCGGATTGATCATCAGGCCGGAATCCTGGCCGGCGACCACGCGCGTCACGCTGACATCGCCGGTTGATTTGTTGACGGCAACGTCGGCGATCCAGGCCGACCACGCCGCACCAAAGCCCGGAAATTGGCTGTGGACATACAGCGCGTAGGCAAAGCCCCGGCCGCGCACGACGTCGCCGTCGGCGACCGGCTCCTTCCAGCGCGGGCGAGGGGCCCAGTCGGCGCGTTTGGCAACGGCGTTGACGAGGTCAATCGCGCGTGGATCCCTGAGGTAGCGCAGGCGATATTCGATTGGATCGACCCCGGCTTCGGTGGCCAATTCGTCGATATAGGATTCATGGGCGAAGGTGTTCGGCAGCGCCGAAACGCCGCGAAACCAGGAGGCGCGCACGATCGGAGGCATGTCGTGCGCCACCACACGCATGGCGTCGTAGTCGTAAGGCGGGATCGCGGTGCGGTCGCCCATCTCGAACACGGCTGAAACCGGCGCGATGGTTCCGGTCAGCAACAGCGCCAAAGTGGGCGCGCCATTGGAGGGATAGCGCGTCGCAAAATCGTAACCGGCGACGCTGCCATCGGCGCGCAAACCGCCGTTGACGTCCATTAATTGCGCGGTGCCTTTCGGTTCCCAGGCGTGCTCCTGTTCGCGGGTCAATTGCACGCGGACCGGACGGCCGACCGCGCGCGACAACAGAACCGCGTCGGCCGAAACGTCGTCGGCGCAATTGCGGCCATAGCAGCCGGCCGCTTCCATCCGGATCACGTCGATTTCGGAATCCGGCCGTTGCAGCAGCAGCGCTAGGTCGGCGCGCAGGAGGTGCGGATTTTGCGTGCCCGACCACACCCGAACCTGATCTTCCCCGACATCTGCGACCGCACAGGACGGCCCGATCGAACCGTGCATCTGGTACGGCCAGATGTACGTCCGCTGCATCGGTTTTTCGGCAGCGGCGATGGCGGCGTCCACATCGCCCTTGTCGATCAGGATGCGCGGCGTCGATGGATTGGCGCGGAGCGCGGTCTCGACGTCCTTCATATCGGGCAGCGTCGGCGTCGACTTCCAGGTGACCTTGAGTTGGGTTGCGGCCTTGACCGCGTTTTCCTCGCGCTCGGCGATGACGCCGACGAAATCCCGGATTTTGACGACGGCGATCAGCCCCGGAATATCGCGGACCGAGGCTTCATCGACTGCGATCAGGCTGGTGCCGACAAAGGCACCGGCATCGACCCCGGCATAGGGCGGGCGCACCACGCGGCCATGCAGCATGCCGGGCACGCGCACGTCGTGAACATAAACCAGTTCGCCGGTTGCTTTCGCCGGAAGATCGATGCGGGGCATCGACTGCCCGACAATCCTGTAGGAATCAACGGCCTTGACGGCAACGCTCTCGGCCAGTTCAAGTCGGATGACTTCGCCGGCAATCAATTCGCCATAGCTGACGCTGCGGTTATCGCGTCCGCGGATCAGGCCGTCTTCGACGACAAGGTCCTGCTCGGAAAGCTCCAGCCGCTCCGCCGCGCGCGCGATCAGGAATTGCCGCGCTTGCGCTGCCGCCTTGCGCAGCGGGACTGCGGTGACCTGAATGGTCTCGCTGGCGATGGTCGCGCCTTGATTGGGAACCAGCGAGGTATCGCCCAGCACGACGACGACCCGCGCAAAGGACACGTCGAGTTCTTCGGCGACGATCTGTCCCAGCGCGGTCCGGATGCCGGTGCCGAGGTCGACATGACCGTTGAAGGCCGTGACCGCTCCATCGGCTGTAATCTTGACGAAGGTCTCGAACGTGCCTTCCGCGCCAGACCCTGCCGCGCGAATGACCGACAGCGATCCCGGCCGACGATCAGGATCCGGCGCGGCCATCAATCCCGGGCCTCTTCGGCGTAACCCGCTGCCCGCTTCACCGCGCGCATGATTTCGACATGCGCGCCACACCGGCACAGATGATATCGCAGCGCTTCGCGCATATCGGTCTCGGAGGGGTGAGGGGTGCGTTTCAACAGCGCCTTGGTGGCCATGATCATGCCGTTGAGGCAGTAGCCGCATTGCGCGGCCTGTTCCTGATGAAGGCGTCCTGCACCGGATCGGGATGATCGCGCGAGCCGAGACCTTCGAGCGTGAGAATGTCGCGCTCGATGCAGCCGCTGATCGGGATTACGCAGGAGCGCGCCGCAAGGCCGTCGATCAGTACGGTGCAGGCCCCGCATTCGCCGAGCCCGCAGCCGAATTTCGGCCCGTTCAATTCAAGATCATTGCGCAATACATAGAGCAGCGCGGTATCGGGAGCGGCGGTGACGTCGTGGATCCTGCCGTTGACTGTCAGGCGGATCGTGCTCTGCGTCATGCTGGTGGTTCCACTCCGATGCTGCGTTGCAAACACCGCTTTAAACCCTTGCGAAGATACCGTTTGCATACAAACGTGCAAGCTTGGCATTCCCCGGCAAAACGGTTTGCCCGATTTATGAACAGCTGCGGCAGGCAATTGAGTTTTTATTCGGCAGCGGTGTTTTTTCGATCGCGACGGCGCTTGACAGGTTTCCGCCGCACGCGCAAGATCGTTCGTATACAAACAAAATGCCACGGACCGCACGGACGTGAACGACCGGCACCGCCCCGATTGCGTTAGCGTGCATCTTTATCAACTTCGCCGTTCGACAGTTTGACGCTGGCTTCGAGAGCTTGTTCATGCTGACTGATGCGACCGCCGACAAGATCCGCTGCGATGCCTGCCCGGTGATGTGTTACATCAAGCCGGGCGCGGCGGGGGCCTGCGATCGCTATGCCAATCACAATGGCGAGCTGGTGCGCGTCGATCCGCATATCGTGCTGGAGCGCACGGTGTCCCATGGCGGGCGGCTGGTGCCGTTCCAGGCCACCGGCGACTGGGACGGCAAGATCGTTCGCGAGCCGAACGTTTTCGTCACCGCTATCGGCGCCGGCACCACCTATCCCGACTACAAGCCGGCGCCGTTCATCGTGTCCTCCGAGATCGACGGCGTCGATATGGTCACCGTGGTGACCGAAGGCATCTTCAGTTACTGCGGCGTAAAAGTGAAGATCGACACCGATCGGTATCTCGGCCCTGAGACGGCAACGGTGCGGGCGCAGGGCGAGGCCGTGGGCCACGTCACCACCAGCGAGTACGGTTCGCAGATGCTGTCGCTGGGCGGCGTCCATCATCTGACCGGCGGTTCGAAGAAAGAAGGGCGTGTCACCTGCGACGCGCTGATGGATCTGAGCAACTGCAAGCCGGTCGAACTGACGATCGATGGCGGCGCGACCGTGGTGGTGCAGGCCGGATACCCGCCGATCGTCAACGGCGTTGCCGAGGAACGCATGCGGGTCGGTTGCGGCTCGGCGACGATCGGCATGTTTGCCAAGCAATGGCATGGCAAGGTCGATGAAGTCGTTGTCGTAGACGACCACATCACCGGGGTTCTTTCAGAACACCAGGCCGGCAAATTGCTCGACATTCCCGACACCGGAATCAAGATGAAGGGACGACGCTCGACGCCGGGTCGTTATTTCCAGGTTGCCGAGCCCGGTACCGGGTGGGGCGGCACCATGATCTCCGACCCGCTCTCGGTGCTCGGCCCGTTCGACCCCAGGACGGCTCGGTCTGGCATGACCATGCTGATGGTCAGCACCACCGGCGAGCACTCGGCCTATTATGAACTCGACGAGACGCTGCGGCCGATCGAAAAGCCGATGCCCGCCGATCTCCGGCAATCGGTCGAGCGGATTCAGGAGAACTGCGAACCGGCATTGTGCACGGTGCTGTTCATGGGCGGAGCCGGCGGATCGCTGCGCGCCGGCGTCACCGACAATCCGGTGCGCCTGACGCGATCGGTGAAGGAAGCGCTGACACGGGTCACCAGCGGCGGCGCGCCGGTCTATGTCTGGCCGGGCGGCGGCATCACCTTCATGGTCGATGTCACGCGACTGCCGGCCGGCGCCTTCGGTTACGTTCCGACCCCGGCGCTGGTCGCTCCGATCGAGTTTACGCTTCGGCTGTCGGACTATGCGGCGCTCGGCGGCCATATGGATCATGTGCGTCCGCTGGCATCGTTGAAAGAAAACACTGAAATCCGCCAAATGTCGCCGCGGCCGCCGGGACCGCGCGCATGAGCAGAGCCCCGCAAATCAGGTTTCTGGCTGACGGCAAGCGACTTCATTTGCAGGACGGACCGATCGACTTGATCGTCGAGGCGTGCGCCGGCGAGGCAAGCCTGCGCGCGGCCTATGACGCCGCCGCCCGGCGTTTCACCGGCCTGCTCGACGAGCTTTGCGACGAACTAAAGATGTTGCGCCAAGCGGCCGATCCGATGCACTGCCTGCTGCAAGGCACGGTTGCCCGCCGCATGCATGCCGCGGTGGCGCCGTTTGCGGCTGACCATTTTATCACGCCGATGGCGGCGGTTGCGGGCTCCGTCGCCGAAGAGATTCTCGGCGCCATGGTGCAGGAGGCGCGGCTTGAGCGCGCTTACGTCAACAATGGCGGCGACATCGCGTTGCACCTTGCGGAGGGCGAGCGCTTCACCGTGGGCCTGATCGATCGGCCGGACCGACAGGGCCTGATGCGAACCACCGTGATCGATGCCGACGATCCCTCACGGGGGATCGCGACCAGCGGGCGCCACGGACGCAGTTTCTCGCTCGGCATCGCCGATGCCGTGACGGTGCTGGCGCGGACCGCGTCGCAAGCCGATGCGGCCGCCACCATCATTGCCAACGCCGTCGATCTGCCCGGACACCCCGGCATCCTCCGAACTCCTGCGCATGATCTGCAGCCCGACAGCGATCTTGGCGCGCGCCTCGTGACGCGCGGCGTCGGGGAATTATCAGATCGCGAAATTGCTGATGCGCTCGAAGCGGGTGCTGGCTGCGCACGTCGGCTGCTTGCTGCGGGATTGATCGACGGTGCGGCATTGCGGTTGTGCAGTGAAACCGTGTTGCTGGCTTTACGACCGGTCAAGCTGCGCGAATCGCGCGAGGTTCGTCAGGAAAGAATAGAAAGTGCGGCACATGTTTAACCAGGGACAAGGCGGAAAGCGATGAGCGCGATCATTCGCAAGATCGTTACGGTCGTTGAAGAGACCTATCTGGAAATGGGACGCACCGTCACGCCGCCAACCCGCCGCGCCGCGGCCATCGCCGTGATCGAGAATCCGTTTGCCGGAAAATATGTTGAGGATCTCTCGCCGCTGATTGCGATTGGCGAGGAACTCGGCGAATTGCTCGCGGCGAGGGCGGTGGCGGCGCTGGGCATCGAAGGGCCAAACGCGCAAAGTTACGGCAAGGCGGCAGCGGTCGGCGAAAACGGCGAGCTTGAACATGCGGCAGCGATCTTGCATCCCAAGATGGGCGCACCGGTACGCAAGGTGCTGGGCAAGGGCGCGGCGCTGATTCCGTCGTCCAAGAAGCGCGGCGGGGTCGGAACGACACTGGATATTCCGCTCGGCCACAAGGATGCGGCGTTCGTGCGAAGCCACTTCGACGGCATGGAAGTGCAGATCAACGATGCGCCCCGCGCCAACGAGATCATGGTGGCGCTGGCCGTCACCGACAGCGGCAGGCCGCTGCCGCGCGTCGGAGGTCTGACGGTGGCCGAGATCAAGGGCGAGGACGGGTTGCGCTAAGCGAAGGTTCAACATTGGAGGTCTGGGATGCAACGAAGCAAACGTCTGTTGGGTGGGGCTATCGGCGTTCTGCTCGCCGGCGTCGCGAACGCCGCCCTGGCGCAGAGCGAAATCAAGATCGGCGAGATCAACTCTTACTCGTTGCTGCCGGCCTTCACCGAGCCCTATCGCAAGGGCTGGCAACTCGCGGTCGAGGAAATCAACGCCGCCGGCGGCATCAACGGCAAGAAGCTCGTCGTCGTCTCCAAGGATGACAGCGGCAAGCCGGCCGACGCGCAGACCGCCGCCAACGAACTGGTGTCGAGCGAGAATGTGGCGATGCTGACCGGCACGTTCCTGTCCAATATCGGTCTGGCCGTCAGCGACTTCGCCAATCAAAAGAAGGTTTTCTTTCTGGCGGCCGAGCCCCTGACCGATGCCATTACCTGGTCGAAGGGCAACCGCTACACCTTCCGTCTGCGCCCCTCCAATTACATGCAGGCGGCGATGCTGGTGGAAGAGGCGGCGAAGCTGCCGGCCAAGCGCTGGGCGACGATCGCGCCGAATTATGAATATGGCCAGTCCGCGGTGGCCGTGTTCAAGAAGCTGATGTCGGAAAAGCGGCCGGATATCCAGTGGGTCGATGCGCAGTGGCCGCCGCAGGGCAAGATCGACGCCGGGCCGGTGGTGCAGGCCCTCAACGAGGCCAATCCGGAAGCCATTCTCAACGTGACCTTCGGCGCCGATCTGGTGAAATTCGTGCGCGAAGGCAATACCCGCGGTCTGTTCAAGAATCGCGCGGTGGTCAGCTTCCTCACCGGCGAGCCGGAATATCTCGATCCCCTGAAGGACGAAACGCCTGAGGGGTGGATCGTCACCGGTTACCCCTGGTACAGCATCAAGACCCCGGAGCACGACGCGTTCCTGAAAGCCTATCAGGCCAAGTACAACGACTATCCGAGACTCGGCTCGATCGTCGGTTATCAGACCATGAAATCGGCCGCCGCCATCCTGGCCAAGGCCAAGTCGGACGATCCGGAAAAGCTGATCGCGGCGGCGGAGGGATTGTCGGTGCCGTCACCGTTCGGCGAGATCACCTTCCGCAAGATCGATCACCAGTCGACGCTCGGCGCGTTCGTCGGCAGGACCGCCCTGAAGGACGGCAAGGGCATCATGGTGGATTTCGGTCTATCGCAAGGGCTCTGACTATCTGCCAAGCGATGACGAAGTCGCAAAGCTGCGCCCGAAGGAGTGAAGCACTGCTTCTCCCTCTCCCCGCAAGCGGGGAGAGGGTACTCGGAAATAGAGCGCAAATCGTCAATGGCCTTCTACTTCGTCCAGTTCCTGACCGGTCTTGCGAGCGCGGCGTCGCTGTTTCTCGTTGCGTCGGGCCTGTCGATCATCTTCGGCGTGACGCGGATCGTCAATTTCGCACATGGCGCCTTCTATATGCTCGGCGCCTATGTCGCGTTCACGCTGACGGCGAGATTTTCCGGCGCGATCGGATTTTGGGGCGGCATCGTGGTGGCAGCCCTGATCGTCGCCGCGGTCGGCGCGCTGGTCGAGATGGTGCTGCTGCGGCGCATTTATCATTCGCCCGAATTGTTTCAACTGCTGGCGACATTCGGCCTGACCCTGATGGTCGAGGATCTGGTGGTGCTGATCTGGGGCCCGGACGACCTCTTGGGTCCTCGTGCGCCGGGATTTCGCGGCGCGGTTGATTTCTTCGGCCAGAATGTCCCGACCTACGACCTGTTATTGATCGCGCTCGGCCCGATCGTGCTCGGAGTGCTGTGGCTGTTGTTCCAGCGAACCCGCTGGGGCGTGCTGGTTCGCGCCGCGACCCAGGATCGCGACATGGTGGCAGCACTGGGCGTCAATCAGAAATGGCTGTTCACCAGCGTGTTCGCGGTCGGCGTGTTCCTGGCGGCACTGGGCGGCGCGCTGCAGATTCCGCGCGACGCGGTCAATCACGCCATGGATCTGCGGATCATCGTCGACGTGTTCGTGGTCGTGGTGATCGGCGGTCTCGGCAGCATCGTCGGCGCGTTTGTCGCGGCGGTGCTGGTGTCCGAATTGAATGCGTTCGGCATCCTTATTTTTCCCAAGATATCCATCATCCTGGTATTTCTGGTGATGGCTGCCGTGCTGATCGTGCGGCCATGGGGCCTGTTCGGCAAGCCGGAAGCGCCGGCGCGCCGCACGCCGGGGCTGACGGTCAATCCGTGGCGGCCACTGACGTCGAATGAACGCTTCGCGGCCATGGCAGCGCTGGTGCTGGCGGTGGCGTTGCCGCTGTTCGCCGGCAATTATGCCCTCACGGTCGGCTCGGAGATCGCGATCTTTGTGATCTTTGCCGCCAGCCTGCATTTCCTGATGTCGGTCGGCGGGCTCGCCTCGTTCGGTCATGCCGCCTATTTCGGGCTCGGTGCCTACGGCGTCGCCTTCCTCGCCAAGCTCGCCGGGCTGCCGATGATCGTTTCGCTGCTGCTCGGCCCACTGCTCGGGATGTTGGGCGCGGTGGTGTTCGGATTCTTCGCGGTGCAGTTGTCGGGTGTGTATTTCGCGATGCTGACGCTGGCCTTCGCGCAGATCGTCTGGTCGGTCGCGTTCCAGTGGGTCGCGTTGACCGGCGGCGACAATGGCATCCTCGGCGTCTGGCCGGAGAAGTGGGCGGCGTCGGCGTCGCATTTCTACTGGCTTTCGATCGGCGTCGCCGCGCTCTGCGTGGCCGCACTTCGCATCATTGTCTTCTCTCCATTCGGCTATGCGCTGCGGGCGACCCGCAACTCGATCCGGCGCAGCGAGGCGATCGGGATCGATGGCAAGCGCGTGCAATGGACCGCCTTCGTGATATCCGGCACCGTGGCAGGCATTGCCGGCGCGCTGTTCGCCTACCTCAAGGGCAGCGTATTCCCCGACAGCTTGGGCATCTCGCTCTCGGTCGATGCGCTGGTGATGGTGCTGCTCGGCGGCGTCGAGACCGTCTCCGGTGCGGTGGTTGGCGCCATCGCCTACAAGGCGCTCAACATCTGGCTGGTGAGCAAGACCGATTTGTCCAAGCTGGTGCTCGGCGGCGTTATCGTCCTGATCGTGATCGCCTTTCCCAAGGGCATCGTCGGCATGTGGGAGACGATCCAGAATCGCCGCCGCCCGGAACTGCCGAAGCCGCTGGCGTCGCGGATCGAGAGCGCCGAATGAGCATGGTCCCCACGCTGTTGTCGGTCGAAGGCCTGAGCAAATCCTATGGCGGTGTCCATGCGGTGCGCGGTGTGTCGTTCGCGCTTCATGCCGGTGAAATCCTGGCGCTGATCGGGCCCAACGGCGCCGGCAAGAGCACGTGCTTTGACATGCTCAATGGCCAGAACGTCCCGGACCAGGGCCGCATCAGCCTGCTCGGCCAGGACACCGCCGGCATGAAGCCGCGCGCGATCTGGCGATCTCGGCGTCGGGCGCACCTTCCAGATCACCGCGACGTTCCCGACCATGACGGTACGTGAAAACGTTCAGGTCGCGCTGGTGTCGTATCGCCGGCAGTTGTTCAATCTCTGGTCCTCGACGCCGCGCTTTGCGCGCGCGGAGGCCGGTCGCCTGCTCGAGCTGGTCGGCATGAGTGGTTACGCCGAACGCCCGTGCGGCGAACTTGCGTATGGCGACCTCAAGCGGCTGGAACTCGCCATCGCGCTCGCCAACCAGCCGAAGCTTTTGCTAATGGACGAGCCGACCGCCGGCATGGCGCCGCGCGAGCGCATCGAATTGATGCGCCTCACCGCGCGCATCGCCCGCGAGCAATCGATCGGCGTGCTGTTCACCGAGCATGACATGGATGTGGTGTTCGAGCATGCCGACCGCATTCTGGTGCTCAATCGCGGCACCCTGATCGCGGAGGGATCGCCGGAAGAAGTCCGGCGCAATCCGCAAGTGCGTGCCATCTATCTCGGCGAGGGCCTGGTCTACGACGCCCGCCACCGCGACGGAGCGCCGGCATGAAGCTCAGCGTTCAGGACCTCAACAGTCATTATGGTCCCGCCCACATCCTGTTCGACATTGCGCTGGAGGTCGGCGACGGTGAGGTAGTCGCGCTATTGGGGCGCAACGGCGCCGGCAAATCCACCACCTTT
The DNA here is from genome assembly GCA_963727225.1 of uncultured Pseudomonadota bacterium. Lineage (GTDB taxonomy): Bacteria > Pseudomonadota > Alphaproteobacteria > Rhizobiales > Xanthobacteraceae > Bradyrhizobium. The sequence goes on from CAVSFN010000023.1 coordinate 276,930, forward strand.
CGCTCCATCATCGGCCTGGTCGAGCAACGCAGTGGCCGCATCGTGTTCGAGGGCCGTGATATCTCGGATCAGCCGACCCATGCGATCGTGCGCGGCGGGCTCGGCTATGTGCCGGAGGAGCGGCGGATCTTCACTGATTTGACGGTCGAGGAAAATCTCGAGGTCGGCCGCCAGCCGGCGCGGCCGAACGCGCCGACCTGGGACCGGCACAAACTGTTCGCGCTGTTTCCCAATCTCGCTGAAATGCGCGGCCGCCAGGGCGGGCGCATGAGCGGCGGCGAGCAGCAGATGCTGACCATCGCGCGGACCTTGATGGGAAACCCGTCGCTGGTGCTGCTCGATGAGCCCTCGGAAGGATTGTCGCCGAAGATCGTGGAGCAGATGGTCGATGCGATCCTGACCATGAAGAAAGCGGGCGTCAGCATCGTCGTCTCCGAGCAGAACCTGCATTTCGCCAGATTGATCTCCGACCGCGCCTATATCATCGAGCGCGGTCGCATTTGTTTCGGCGGGACAATGGGCGAGCTCGACGCCCGTCCGGATATTCGCGACGCGCATCTGGCGCTGTGATGTCAGGCGCAAAGAAGACCAAGAAGAGAAGACAGAGGCAGGAACGCACATGACCAGGGTTCTTCAGCCGAAGCGGAGCGTCAAACCGTCGCGGCCGTCCTATGTTCTGGAAGAGCAGATCGGCTTCATCCTGCGTCAGGTATGGCAGCGCCATGCCGCGATCTTCGCCCGCGAGATCGGAATCAATCTGACGCCGACGCAATGGGCGGCACTGGCCAAACTCACCGAGACCGGGCCGTGCTCGCAGAACCAGCTCGGGCGGCTGACGGCGATGGATGTCGCCACCATCAAGGGCGTGATCGACCGGCTCACCGCCCGCGGCCTGACCGAGACCAGCGCCGATCCGGAAGATGGCCGCCGCCTGCTGGTCAGCCTGACCCGCGCCGGCGCGCAGATGGCCGAGAAGGCCGCGCCGAACGCGCTCGCGATCACCAGGGAAACGCTGGCGCCGCTCGACGCCAAGGAGCGCGAAACGCTGGTGGCGCTGCTGAGCAAGCTGCGGTGAATGGCGGGCGTCTCTATCGAAATCCGAAGCGGCAACGTATCGTCATCAGATACCACAATGCGCGTTGAACAGGAATTGGTTACGCGCCCTTTCCCGGAGCCTTGTTCGCAGCTGACCATCGACGTTCGATATCCCTGACTGCCTGCTTCATGCTTGATAGATATCGGCGGGCGGCGACCTCCGGTGTCATGGATGATGTAAAAAAGATCAGGTTGAGGCTGCCGAGCACGGGACCGCCACCCTGGATCGGAAGCGCGATCGCGCTGATGCCATCTTCCGATCCCCCGACCGAGGAAGCGTAACCGTCGTTCTTCGTCTGGGAGACGATGCCTTCGATGAAACGTCGATCCTTTGCCAGCGGCGCATCCTCCTCGACAAGCGACGCCGTCATCTCGAGCATCTCGCGACGCAACGCCGGTGGTGAGGCAGTGAGGATAGCCCTCCCAAGCGCGCTGCGCACCAGAGACCTCCTACGGCCCACCATCGACCGGTGAACCGAAAAAGGGCTGAAAGGATGGGTACTCTCGCGGATCAACACCGAGCCGAGTTCGAAGACCCCGAAGTCGCTCGGCCATGATACCTGATCGAGCAGGCTGAACATCTCCGGCAGCGCCGCCTGGCTTGATACGTCGCGCGAGGACACGCCTTCGCTCAACGTGCGCACGTGAGGCGTGAGACCGAAAAGGGCGTTGGTCTCGTCGAACGTCACGTAACCGTCTTCCCGCAAGGTATCGAGCAGGCGATAGCAGGTTGTCCGGTTGAGACCGGTTCTCTTTGCGAGTTGCACGACGTTCGACGGCCCGCTCGCATTGAGCTCGCCTATCAGCGCCAGCCCTCGGGAAAGCGCCCTGACATTACGGTGCATAGCCCCTCCGGGTTTGTTCGCAGTGCGAACATTTCACAGGATCTGATGGAATCCAAGTCCAAAGCGCGGCAATCCATAGACCGCACGTCCAAACAGGGCGGCCGACGGAGGAAACGATGGTTCAATCAAGCTTTCATTTGTCTGCAACCGTATGTCTGGCCCTCGCAGTTTCGGCGGCATCGGCCGCAGCGCAGACCGCCGGCGGGGCCGCAAATCTCAGCGGCGGCAAGGTAAAGGTCGGCGTTCTGACCGACATAGCCGGACCGACGGCTTTGGCAAACGGCAAGGGCTCGGTGATCGCTGCCGAAATGGCCGCCGAGGATTTCGGAGCGGGTCTGAATGTTGAAGTGATCTCGGCCGATCACCAGGGCAAGCCCGATATTGGCGCCCAGATTGCGGCGCGCTGGTTCGACGTCGAAGGCGTCGACGTCATCGCCGACATGCAGGGTTCGCCGATCGGATTCGCTGTTCAGAACATAGCGGCACAGAAGAGCAAGATCATGCTGCTGTCTGGTTCGACCTCGTCGGACTTCAACGGCAAAGCCTGTTCGCCGCTGACTGTTCAATGGACCGTCGACACCTACAACCTGGCGAAGGGCGCCGCCAAAGCCGTCAGCGAAGCGGGAGGCACCAGATGGTACTTTCTGACCGTCGATCAGGCCTATGGTCACGCGCTCTCGCGGGACACGTCGGAGCAGGTGAAGCTCAACGGCGGGCAGGTGGTCGGCAACTCTGTGTTTCCGCCAAATACTTCCGACTTCGCATCGTTCCTGCTCACCGCATCCAATGCCGGAGCCAACGTCATCGCGATCGCGGCTTCGAGCGGCGATACGGTAACCGCGCTGAAGCAGGCCGACGAGTTCGGGTTGAGCGCAAAGGCCAAGATCGTTCCGCTCCAGTCGGTGCTGACCGACGTTCACGCAGTCGGCCTGAAGATCGCGCATGACGCTTACGAAGTCTCGCCATTCTATTGGGAGCGCACGCCGGAGACGAGGGCGTGGGCCGAGCGCTTCTACGCAAAGGCCAAGATCATGCCGACCAGCTTTCACGCAGGCGTCTATTCGTCCGTGTCGCATTACCTCAAGGCCGTCAAAGCCACGGGCACGGACGACGCCCCGGCCGTGATGAAGCAGATGGAAAAGGAGCGCGTCCACGATTTCTTCGCCGGCGACGGCTACATCCGCGCCGACCGCAAGATGATCCACGACATGTATCTGCTGCAGGTGAGGAAACCGGGAGAGGCAAAGGGTGAATGGGATCTCTACAACGTCGTGCAGACTTTACCGGGAGAGTCCGTCAACCGTCCCCTTTCCGATAGCCAGTGTCCGCTGGTGAAAAAGTAACCGAGAGCAATCGATCGACAACCCTCACTCGGCGTTCGAAGGAATCCGACCATGTCAATCGCCATCGTCTGCGCGTCTCATACACCCCTCATGTACCGGGGGCCCGCCAGCAACGACACCGAGCAACGCGTTCGAACGGCGTTCGAGCGGCTTGGAAGCTTCGTGAAGGAGTTTGCGCCTGACTACGTCATCCAGTTCGCGCCGGATCACTTCAACGGCTTCTTCTACGACCTGATGCCCTCGTTCTGCGTCGGTGCGGGAGCGGTTTCCCTCGGCGATTGGGGAGGCGGGACGGGTCCGCTGGATGTGCCGGAACAGACGGCTCTCGAGCTTGTGGACCACGTCCGGGCGGAGGACTTCGACGTCGCAGTGTCATACCGAATGCCGGTCGATCATGGCTTCGTCCAGATGTGGGAAGCGGTTCTGGGCGATTTCAAATCCGTCCCGATCCTGCCGATCTTCGTGAACGCCGCCGCACCTCCTGTTCCGACCTACCGTCGGGCCCGGCAACTCGGTGAATCCGTCGGTCGTTTCGCGATGCGTTCGGACAAGCGTGTGCTGTTCGCCGCGTCGGGCGGTCTGTCGCACGACCCACCGTTGCCGTCGATCAAGGACGCCTCACCCGAAATCCGCGAGCGCCTGATCGACGGACGCCATCCGACCGCCGAAGCCAAGAAGGCGCGCGAGAAACGCGTGCTCGAGGCAGCCGTTCTGGCCGAAGCCGGCAAGGGCCCCTGCAAGCCTCTCAATCCGATGTGGGACGAAGAGTTTATGGAGATCCTGCGCAGCGGCCAAATCTGGCGGGCCGATGCGCTCGACACCGACAAGGTGCGTGAGACGGCAGGTCGCGGTGCCAACGAAGTCCTCGCGTGGGTCGCCGCCTTTGCGGCTTTTTCGACGGGTGGCCACTTCACCCTGGAGCAGGAGTTCTACGAAGCGATTCCAGGCTGGATCGCCGGCATGGCGATGATGGCCGCCAGACAGGCCAACGCTACTCACTGATCGACTCATCCCGCGCGAATGCGGAAGCGTCGCGGAGCAAACAATGGCATACGAAACAGACGTGCTCATCATCGGGGCCGGTCCGACCGGTTCGACGACTGCCCTTGCGCTCGCGAATTGCGGCGTGCGCTGTCACATCGTGTCGCGCGGCAATTGGATGGCCGATAGTCCGCGCGCGCATATCACGAACCAACGAGCCAACGAAGTCTTCCGCGATCTCGGAATCTCGGAGGACGTGGCCCGGTACGCGAGCCCATGGGAGCTGATGGGCGACACGACGTTCACCACCAGCCTGGCTGGGCCCGAACTCCTTCGCATGCGGACGTGGGGGACTGGAGACGACCGGCGAGGGGACTACCTTCGAGCAAGTCCGTGCGGCATGGTGGACATCATCCAGCCGTTGCTTGAGCCGATCCTGTTCCAGAAGGCGGCCGAGAAGGGCGCCACGTTCGCGTTCAACACCGAATACGTCCGTCATGAGCAGGATTCCGACGGCGTTACCACCACGCTGCGCGATCGGCTGGACGAGCGGGAGTTCACTATTCGGGCGCGTTATATGGTCGGCGCCGACGGCGCGAAATCGTCGGTGGTCGAGCATCTCGACCTACCCATCGAGGGTCGCATGGCGCGTGCGGGCACGGTCTACACGATCTTCAACGCCGACCTCTCCAGGTACAGCAAACATCGTCCCAGCATCCTGAACTGGATCGTCACGCCGGACGCGAGTTTCGGCGAGATCGGTATGGGTCTTCTCCGCGCCGTGCGGCCATGGACGCAATGGATCGCCGGGTGGGGTTTTGATATCAACAAGGGGGAGCCAGATCTCTCCGAGAAAAACGTCCGTGAGAAAATCAGGGTTCTGATCGGCGATCCGGCGATCGACCCTGATATCGTCAGGACGTCGGTCTGGTACATCAATCAGGCCCACGCGACGCAGTATTCCAAGGGCCGCGTTTTCTGCGGCGGTGACGCCGTCCACCGGCATCCCCCGTCGAGCGGCTTGGGCAACAACACCTGCGTGCAGGACGGCCACAATCTCGGTTGGAAACTCGCCTACGCCGTCAAGGGCTGGGCTGGCCAGACGCTTTTGGAGAGCTATTCGCAGGAAAGGGCTCCTGTCGGAAAACAGGTTGTGCTGCGGGCCAACCAGTCGCGGCTCGACTACGCGCCGCTGAACGCCTGTTTCCGGGTCCAGACAGCGGAAAATCCGGTCGCGGCAGGAATTGCGCGCTTCCGCGATCCGGGTCCGGAGGGCGTTGCCGCCCGCAAGGCTGCTCAGGCAGCGCTCGACCTCAAGCAAACGGAGTTCAACGCCCAGGGCGTCGAGATGAATCAGCGCTACGAATCCTCCGCTGTAATCCCGGATATTGGCGCCGAACCCGAAAAATGGCTGCGCGACCGCGATCTCTACAATCAGCCGACGACGCGACCGGGGGCCAAGATTCCACACGCGTGGCTCGTCGGCCGCGACTCCAAGAGGATATCGACGCTCGACGTGACGGGAAAAGGTCTCTTCACCGTCGTGACCGGTCTCGCCGGCACAGCATGGAAGGAGGCGGTGCGCCGCCTCAATCTTCCGTTCCTGCGGATCGTCGTAACCGGCTCGCTGGAAGCGCAGGACCTGTACTGCGAGTGGCAACGCGTGCGCGAGATCGATGAGGCCGGCGCGCTTTTGGTGCGGCCCGATGGAGTCGTCGCCTGGCGGGAGCGAGGCGCGGCGAAGAGTGCCGACGACGCCACGGAGAAGCTTGGCGCCGCGCTACGCGCCGTGCTCGATCTGCCAAGCCTCGCCGGAATCAACCAAATCGAAGAGAGAGCCTGCGCTGACAGCAGCAGTCCGGCGCTGTTCGCCTGAACCCAAAAAATTGGATCCACGACAGGGCTTGCCGGAAAAATTCTGCTATTCCGGAGCGTGAGTGAAACCAGCGAACCCGGAAACGACAAGCTACTGATAGGCCGCCACAATATCCGACACCGCCCGCTCGAGCTGCTTGGCGGTCGCGCATTGACGCACCACGGTGCAGAAGGCGGCATATCGCGGCATTTCCGAATCGCCCCAGCCCCAGGCCATGCGGCCTTCGGGGTTGAGCCAGACCAGTCGCTTGGATCGTTCCGAAATGCGGCGCAGGATATCGGCGCGCGGATCGAGGTTGTTGGTGCGGGCGTCGCCGAGCACGATCACCGTCGTCTTCGGCGTCACCGTCTTGATCCAGCCCTTCTCGAAATCCAGCAGCGAGCCGCCATAGTCGGACGAACCAAAGCCGACCTTCGACATGATCTCGCTCATGGCCTCTTCAGGCGATTTGGTGTCGAGGATGTCGCTGACCTCGATCAGATGTCCCGAAAACGCAAACGAGCGCACGTCGTCGACCACCTCATGCAGGCTGTGGATCAGCAGCAGGAAGAAATCGGACACCTGCGCCACCGAGCCGCTGACATCGCAGAGCGCCACGATCTGCGGCCGGTCGCGGTGCCGGCGTTTCCACGACGTCAGAAAAGGAACGCCGCCCCAGGCCGCGTTGCGCCGCAACGTGCGCCGGATATCGAGATGGCCGCGGCGCTGGCGCTTGCGGGGCTTGCTGTAACGCTCGCGCAAGCGTCGCGCGATGGCGCGGATCAGGGCCTTCATCTGCTCGACCTGCCGCCGTTCAAGCCGGGCAAGGGGCGCGTTGCGCAGGATCTCGTTGCGCAGGTTTTCGCTTTCCTCGCGGCCATAAAGCACCAGCGCCTGCGAGACGATTTCGCCGACGTTTTCGCGCAGCGCCGTCAATGCCGCCGCGAGCCGTTCGGCCTGCGCCGGATTGGTCGATGTCAGCGCGTCGAGATCGTCGCGCAGCCGCTCGATGCCGAGCTGATTGAGAATCCGGGTCGAGAAGATGCCGCGCTGGGTAAAGTAACGGATATCGGACAGCGAAGCGGCATTGGCCGCGTCAGCCATTGCCGCGGCGATCGCGTTGCGGTCCTGCGACATCAACATCTGCGCCAGCGCGCCCATTTCCGGCGATGGTGCGCCGGCTTCGCCGGTCTCGGCCGTCATCGCATCCGGCACGGCGCTGTTTGCAGCATCCTTGTCTGCATCCTCGGGCGCGGTCGCGTCCTTCACCTCGGGCTGGCTGAAGAACAGGTCGAAGGTCTCGCCCAGCGCCCGCTTTTCATCCTGGTTTTTGGCGAGCGTCAGCAGCAGCGTGTCGCGCAGGATGTCGCGGTCGGCAAATCCGACATCGGCCACCGCTTTCATGGCATCGATGCTTTCCGCGGGCGATACCCGAACGCCGGCTCCGCGAGCCGCCCGGAAAAATCGATGCAGTTCCTCTCGCATCAGTGCCCCGTTTCCTAGCCGAACACGCCTTGCCGTCCGGCCCTGGCGACGAAGGTCGTCACCTGGGGCAGCGTGGTCTCGATGTCGGCCTCGTATTTCAGGAGCACGTTGAGCGTGTCCTTGACGGTTTGATGATCGAGCTCCGAAGACTGCAGCAGCACCAGCACGCGCGCCCAGTCGATGGTTTCGCTGACCGAGGGCAGCTTCTTCAGGTCGAGGGTGCGGACCTGGTTGATGAAGCCGACGATCTGCGTGCGCAGGGATTTCGCGATCCCAGGGACGCGGCTTTCGACGATGCGCTCCTCGAGCTTCTGCTCGGGGAAGCCGATATGAAGATGCAGGCAGCGGCGCTTGAGCGCATCGGAAAGATCGCGCTCGCCGTTGGAGGTCAAGATCACCGTCGGCTTCACCACAGCCACCACGGTGCCGAGTTCGGGAATGCTGACCTGGTAGTCCGAGAGAATCTCGAGCAAAAGCGATTCGAACTCGGCGTCCGACTTGTCGATCTCGTCGACCAGCAGCACGCAACCCCTGGGCTGTTCCAGCGCCTGGAGCAGGGGGCGCGGCTCGACGAATTCCTTGGAGAAGAACACGTCGCCGAAATCGTGCAGCCGGTCGAGCGCGCCGGCCAGCGTTTCGGCGCCGCCCAGCACTTCGCCGAGCTTGTCCTTGAGAATCTGGGTGTAGAGCAGCTGCTTGGCGTACTTCCATTCGTACAGCGCCTTGGCTTCGTCGAGCCCTTCATAGCATTGCATGCGGATCATTTTGAGCCCGCGCCAGGCCGCCAGCGCCTTGGCGAGCTCGGTCTTGCCGACGCCGGCGGGGCCTTCCACCAGAATCGGCTTCTCGATCCGCTCGGCCAGATAGACCGCGGTTGCGATCTGCCGGCTCGCGATATAGCCCGCCGAGGCCAGTCCTGCGGTGACGGCCTCGATCGAATCCGCCGGTAGATTGTTGTTCATGAGGTTCTCGATTTTCGGGCTTCGGGTCTTGCAGCATGCAGCAACGGCCCGGATTCCGGCGGGCGCTTCTTGGGTATCTGGATGCTTTTAGAGGGCACGGAGGCCCGTCGCTAGGTCATTTTTTGCCTGCGAATGCTTCAAACGCGATGGAGCATGGCCTTGAAATCGGCGCGGGCGCGCTGTGCCTCGAGTTCGCGCGACTTGGGAGGCTTCGCCAAGGCCGAAATAGCCGTGGATCAGGCCGGCGCCGTGATGATATTTCGTGGTGACACCGGCGGCGCGCAGCGCATCGGCATAGGCCTTGCCCTCGTCGCGCAGCGGATCGAACCACGCCGTGCAAACCACAGCCGGCGCGAGCCCGGCATGACCTTTCGCGCGCAATGGCGAAACCCGCCAATCGGCGCCTTCTCCGGGATCGCCGAGATAATGGCCGGCGAACCATTGCATGGTGGCGCTGGTCAGGAAGTAACCTTCGGCATTTTCCGCCCGCGACGGAAAACGCGCGTTCTCTTTCGCGTCGGCAAAGCCCCCGGCGACATCGGTCACGGGATAGACCAGCAATTGCGCGGCGAGATCGATGCCGGCGTCGCGGCAGGCGATGGCTGTGGCCGCTGCCAGATTGCCGCCGGCGCTGTCGCCGGCGACGCCGACGCGCGTGCTATCTCCGCCGAATTCGGCGATGCGCGCGATGACGTCGCGCACGGCGGCAAAGCCGTCCTCGAAGGCGCCGGGAAAGCGCGTTTCAGGCGGGCGCCGGTAGTCGACGGAGACGACGACGGCGCCGGTCTCGACGGCGAGCAGGCGCGCCTGCCGGTCATGGGTTTCGAGATCGCCGGCGACCCAGCCGCCGCCATGGAAAAACACCACGGTCGGCGATGTCTCCTGCGAGACGCGATAGACGCGCGCGGCAAGCGGCCCGGCCGCGCCCTTCATCTGGATATCGCCCACGCTCTCGACCGGCGGCGGCGGAACGGCGGCGCGCGAAGCGGCAAGCGCACGCAACGCGTCGCGTGCGCTCTGCGGCGTCATCGTATCGGGATCGCGCAGCGGCAAGCGTGGAATGATATCGGCGATAACAGGATCAAGCGGGGTGGTCATGCGGGCTCCGGGCACTGAAAACCGCGCGAGCATAGGGGGCGCTGGGGGCTCCGGCAATCAGGTACTGCGCGGGCTGAATCGATCTAAGAGATGGCCCACCTGCAGTAAAGCCGGGGCCTTCATGATGCTGATAGCATCAGGGCGGCGTTCAAGTTGCCTTGAACCACCGCCCTGATGTCTTATCGCCTTGCGCCTTGATCAGGCCAGATCGAAACGGTCCGCGTTCATCACCTTGGTCCACGCCGCGACGAAGTCTTTGGCAAACTTCTCCCTGGCGTCGTGGCTGCCATAGACTTCCGCAATGGCGCGCAGCTGCGCGTGCGAACCGAAGATGAGATCGACACGGGTGCCGGTCCACTTCAGTTCGCCCGTCTTGCGGTCGCGTCCCTCGTACACGCCTTCGGAGCCCGCGGCCGGCTGCCATTGCGTGGCCATGTCGAGCAGGTTGACGAAGAAGTCGTTGCTCAACGTCCCGGGCCTTTTGGTAAAGACGCCGTGCTTTGCGTTGGCGGCATTGGCGCCGAGCACGCGCAGGCCGCCGACCAGCACCGTCATCTCGGGTGCCGTCAGCGTCATCAATTGCGCCCGATCCACCAGGGCCTCCTCCGGCATCATGAACTGCCGCTTGCCGCTGATAAAGTTGCGGAAGCCGTCAGCTCGGGGTTCGAGCGGTGCGAACGAGTCGGCGTCGGTCTGCTGCTGCGACGCGTCCATGCGGCCGGGCGTGAACGGCACCGTCACGGCCAGACCGGCATCCTTTGCCGCCTTCTCGATGGCAGCACTGCCGCCGAGAACGATCAGGTCGGCGAGCGAGACTTTCTTGCCGCCGGCGCTGAACTCCTTTCGGATCGCTTCGAGTTTGGCAAGCACGGTTGCGAGTTGCGCCGGCTGGTTGACCTCCCAATCCTTCTGCGGCGCGAGGCGAATCCGCGCGCCGTTGGCGCCACCGCGCTTGTCGGAGCCGCGGAACGTCGATGCGGACGCCCAGGCCGTCGAGACCAACTCTGAAACCGGCAGACCCGACGCGAGGATCTTCGCCTTCAGGGCGGCGATGTCCTGTTCCCCGATCAGCGGATGATCCACCGCGGGAATCGGGTCCTGCCAGATCAGCGTTTCCTTCGGCACGAGCTTGCCGCGATAGCGCGCGATCGGCCCCATGTCGCGGTGCGTGAGCTTGAACCAGGCGCGGGCAAAGGCGTCAGCGAGCTGGTCCGGATGCTCGTAGAAGCGCCGCGAGATCTTCTCGTAGATCGGGTCGAAACGCAGCGCGAGGTCGGAGGTCAGCATGGTCGGAACATGCTTCTTCGACTTGTCAAAGGCGTCGGGGATGGTGGCCTCGGCGCCTTTCGCTTTCCACTGCTTTGCGCCGGCCGGGCTCTTGGTCAGCTCCCATTCGAACTTGAACAGGTTGTCGAAGAAGTGGTTGCTCCATTGCGTCGGCGTCTGCGACCAGGTCACTTCCGGGCCGCCGGTGATGGCGTCGGCGCCGATACCCGTTCCGTACTTGCTCTTCCAGCCGAGGCCCTGATCCTCGATCGCGGCTGCCTCCGGCTCGGGGCCGATCAGCGACGGATCGCCGGCGCCGTGGGTCTTGCCGAAGGTGTGCCCGCCGGCGATCAGCGCCACTGTTTCTTCGTCGTTCATCGCCATGCGGAAGAAGGTTTCGCGGATGTCCTTGGCTGATCCAATCGGATCCGGATTGCCGTTCGGGCCTTCCGGATTGACGTAGATCAGACCCATCTGCACCGCGCCGAGCGGTTCGGCCAGTTGACGTTCGCCGCTGTAGCGCTCGTCGCCGAGCCAGGTGCCTTCGGGTCCCCAATAAAGCTCTTCAGGCTCCCACACATCGGCGCGGCCGCCGGCAAAGCCGAAGGTCTTGAATCCCATCGATTCGAGGGCGACGTTGCCGGCGAGAACCATCAGGTCGGCCCAGGAAATCTTGCGGCCATACTTCTGTTTGATCGGCCACAGCAGGCGGCGCGCCTTGTCGAGGTTGGCGTTGTCAGGCCAGGAGTTGAGCGGCGCGAAGCGCTGCTGACCGGCGCCGGCGCCACCGCGACCGTCGGAAATGCGGTACGTACCGGCGCTATGCCAGGCCATGCGGATGAACAGTCCGCCATAGTGGCCGAAGTCGGCCGGCCACCACGCCTGCGAGTCCTTCATCAGGGCATGCAGGTCCTTGATCACGGCGTCGAGGTCGAGGCTCTCGAATTCCTTGGCATAGTCGAAGGCCTCGCCCATCGGATCGGCGGCGGGCGCATTGGTATGGAGCACGCTGATATCGAGATGCTCTGGCCACCAGTCGCGGTTGCTGTGTCCGTGGGTGCCGTTGAACGGGCATTTGCCCGCGCTGTCGTCAGTCTTTGCGTCCATGGTTTTCTCCGATCATGTTCCGTACTTTTCTTCGATTTGTTCCATATCGAAGGATTGTGACCAGTAGGCGCTGTGCCGACGAGATCCGGTTGCCTTCGGTATGGAATTTCGGGGCGAAACCGCCCACCGCATCGGCGGTACCGGGTTCGCCGGCGGGGGTCAGGCGACGTTTCGCTAGGCTGCAGCGAATTCGCCCAGGCGTGCTCGCCCGCCCCACTTTGGAAGATATCTAACATCAGGTCCAGTCGAATTGTCTTGAGCCATCGATCAGTTTATCTGATCGGTATGATCACCCTTCGACAGCTGCGTTATCTGTCCGCGCTCGCCAAACATGGTCATTTCGGCCGTGCCGCCGAGGCTTGCGCCGTGACCCAGCCGGCGCTGTCGATGCAGATCCGCGACCTCGAGCGCACGCTTGGCGTTGCGGTGGTGGAGCGGCGGCCGGGCGACGTGATGCTGACCGATGTCGGGCGCGAAATTGCCCGGCGCGGCGAGGACGTTCTCACGGCCTCGCGCGATCTGGTCGATTTCGCCCGCCATCGCAGCGGCGTGCTGACGGGACGGCTGACGCTCGGGGTTATACCGTCGCTGGCGCCCTATCTGTTGCCGAGGATTCTCCCGTTGCTTCAGAACCGGTTTCCGGAATTGCGGCTTGAATTGCGGGAAACCCAAACCCGGCAACTGGTCGAGGACATCAAGAGCGGCGTGCTTGATGCGGCGCTGCTGGCCCTGCCCGTTGGCGAGCCCGACATCGATACGATGCCCCTGTTCGAAGACCTGTTTCTGCTGGCGGTACCCGCCGGCGATCCGCGCAGCGAGACGGCGCGGGTTGCGGCTGCGGACATCGACCAAAGTCGGTTGATCCTGCTGGAGGATGGCCACTGCCTGCGCGACCAGGCGCTGGCATTTTGCGCGACGGTTGGACGCGGCCGCTCCAGCGCCGGCGGCGCGACATTTGGCGCCAGCAGCCTCACCACGGTGATGCAGATGGTCGCGGGCGGCTACGGCGTGACGCTGATTCCACAGATCGCGGCCGATGTCGAGAAGCGCGACGAGCGGGTAAAATTCCTGCGCCTGAAGAACCCGCAGCCCGGCCGCAGCATCGGCCTGGCGTTTCGCCGGACGTCACCGCGCAAAGCGGATTGTGCAGCACTCGGCGAGGTGGTGAAGGCGAGCATGGATGTTCCGCCGGTGGAGACCATGCGGAAAAAGCGCGGTTGATCCTTTGGAGCTGAGGCCTCGGCGGTCACCGTCATCTTGCTGTCGTGATCTGTGCCGCCGAGACCGCACTCCGCACATCGGCGTTCACTGCAAGGCGGCCTGCCCGGAGAGTGTCAAATCCACTGCACGGGTCTGGTCAATTTGCGGGAAATTGATCGCAGGGCATTAGGAATTTTGCGACAGTGTCGGCATCACATCCCATTGATGAGCCATCCCATTCATGGCCATGGTTGCGGCGTTGGACATGCTTGGCTCGTAGCCATAGACTTTAAGCGCGTTGATTCTTGGGCGACCATGGTTGAGGCATGCGTTGAACGGCGGCCGGCGCGATCTGCCTGGCATGGAAATCCCTGAGAATGCCGACAGAAGCTTGGGATGGATCGCAAAGGAGAGATTGATGTCTCGGAAACTCGCCGCGGAATTCTTCGGAACCTTTTGGCTTGTATTTGGAGGTTGCGGCAGCGCCGTGCTGGCTGCGGCTTTTCCGCAGCTCGGTATTGGCTTTGTCGGCGTCGCTTTCGCATTCGGATTGACCGTCCTGACCATGGCCTTTGCCGTCGGCGGAATTTCCGGCGGGCACTTCAATCCCGCCGTCTCGCTCGGCCTTGCGATCGCCAACCGTTTCGAATGGTCCGAGCTGATCCCTTACTGGATCGTCCAGGTCGTCGGCGGGTTCGCCGGTGCTGCGGTGCTGTATGTCATCGCCTCGGGCGCGCCCAATTTCGCGGCCGGTGGTTTCGCCTCGAACGGTTACGACGCCTTGTCGCCGGGACATTACAGCCTGCTGTCGTGTCTGGTCGCTGAGGTCGTCCTGACCGCGGCCTTCCTGATCATCATTCTCGGCTCGACGTCGAAAGCAGCACCCGCGGGCTTTGCGCCGATCGCCATCGGATTGGGGCTGACACTGATTCATCTGATTTCGATCCCCGTGACCAATACCTCCGTCAACCCGGCGCGTTCGACGGCGGTCGTGCTGTTCGCGCAGACCGGTGCTGCCGGTCAACTCTGGCTGTTCTGGATTGCTCCGCTGGTGGGAGCCGCCGTCGGCGCATTCGTCTGGAAGCTGCTGCTTTCGCCGGGCGAATCCCCCGGACTGATCGGACAGGAGAGGTAGCGCTCGTTCGCGCCAGACGATGCCAACGGGTCGCGCGCGTGCGCGCCCCGTGACGGGCTCCGCATCGTCCGGTGCACATCGGGGTCATCCGGTGCAATGTCACCGCAATTTAAGAACTGGATTTTCGCCGGCGATGAATAAGGGGTTCACTTTTCAGCGGAGCGCAGGAGCTTTGTTCCGCTTCTTCTCTTGTTGATTCGGAGCTGGTCCAAACCTGCTGGACACCGTTGAAAAACAGGTAGCGACAATGTTTCTTGTAGAATGGCACCGGATAGTCGTCGCTCAGTCTCGCAGTTTCTATTCTGGATCCAACCAGCACCCCGCGATTTAGACCGTAGCCAACCAATATCACTATCGCCAAACCGAACACCCAGCGAGCTGACAGTAATCGCATGGCTTTCTCCGCTATTCTTCCATACATCGAAGGATGAAGTCGGTGCGGTCTCTGGGCAGGATGCCCTGAGCATCCGCCATGTGCCTGCATTTCAACTGCACGATATGTGCGGCTAGTGCCTTGGCTCGAGCCGCACTCGCAGCAGGATCGGATACGCTGCTTGTTGGATTGGATACACTGATCATGTATACCCTGATAGGTGAGCCATCCGATTCAAATTGCAGCTGATATTTATTCCCATTTGCATCGGTGGCCTCACAGGAGATGCTGGACACCTGTTGCGCGGCGAAATTCCCGATCTGTTTGCATGTTCCAGTCGATAACACAACCGATGGCACCGGCAGCCCATCGACCTTGGGTCGGTCCTTGGACTTTAACAGCATCTGGTCGATCGACAGCTCGTACAGATTATCCTGCTCTCTTTTACTTTTTTCACCCGAGAACGTAATGATATGGCTGTCGTCGTCCGGATCATTCAGTGGGACGGAGAAACTGGATCGTCCGCCTGGGCTGTGGAAGAAGGCCATGGTCTTGCACACGAAATCGCGCTCCGCGACTTTCAGCGTGCTGCACCTGCCGGCCATTGACGCGAACATGTCGACGTCCGGTTCATGTCGTTCGGTTTCGTCTGCAACGAGCGGGCCTGAACCCGTTAGACAGAAAACAAACGCAACGGCGACCACTCGCCAGCAGACGCGCATGAAAATACCCTCCAGCCCAAATGCAGCCTAAACTCTGCGGGTGCAAAAATAAACACGCAATGGCTCACCAGATCGACCCCGCGCGGTGCACCCGAGCTGTCACCGTAAATCTTTGGGCCCGCATCAGGTCGGCTGGAACAGCCCGCGGCTGATTAATCCGCACCCAATATGAACCGGTTCACATTCCCTCGCCGGCGGGCGTGGTAATAGATTTTGCAATCCGCACCATCCCTCCATTTGTAAAATAGATGTGCGGATCGGAAGTCGATCAACCCGATTGGCAGGTGTCACATGCAAAAGCCCCTCGCATATTCATCGATCAACCCGATTGTTCGGGATTCATTTTTTTCGACCTGGGAATTGCCGATCGTCGCATTGGTTGGCGTGGTCATGCTGTTCATGATCAGCTTCGCGCTCGCCAACCCGTCATCCCAAGACGATCACGTCGCGAACGGACAGCTTGTCTCGGCGGGCGAATTTTCAACGGGCATGCCGCTGCCGTAATCAGTGGCGCGCTTGCGTCGATTCCAGTGCGCTACGGACTCAGCGGCGAAAGCGCGCTCCGTAACGTCGCGCTTGAAATCCCCATTAGCCCCGTGAAGGGGTTATCCAGCTCCAGAACCAGAAAGATCGCGCCGGCAAACGACAGCGCGCATATCAGAAGGGCGGCCATCACGACAAGATTGACGCGCGCAAACAAGGTGAAGCTCACAAAAATCGCGCTGAGCCAGAAAACCAGAATGATCAGGAACGGAACAGGGATCGAGCCGCCAGCCTGCGCAAACAACAGCAGCCGGGTCTGCGCGCCTTCCGTGAACGCCTGAATCGCGCGCGATTGCAGCGAGCGTTGCATGTCATTGTTTGGCGACAGGCGTTGCAGTTCATTTTCAAATGCCAACGACTGGGCGCTCGATTCGAAATGAACCGGACTGGCGGTCGAGCTTTCCTGCTCATGCCAAATGCGATCGGCCAGCGGCGGAATGCTCTGCCGCAGACGGATTCTGAGGGAAGCCGCTTCCGGCCCATATTGCGCCAGCAGATCGTCGAGAACAATGATGGTGGCGGTCAGTTGCCGGACCTGGTTGACCTTCTGGTCGAACGAACTGTTCGCGGATGCGATCAACAGGCCCAATACCAGCGCGGCCAATGTGCCGATCAGGCCTGTCGCCATTTTCACAACGTCCTTTGAGTCGGGTTGCAGATGGCTTTCCGACAGCAAAGGCCGAATCACGACGCCGAGCAGGGCGCCGCCGAACACGATCGCGAATACAAGGAGCGAGATCAACAAAGCGTTCATGGATATCTCCGTCCTCCCGGCCACTCAGGCCGCTGAGGCAACAGCCGGTTTCTTCGCCAGCATCATTCGTCGATCGTGAATAAGGCTTTCGAGGCGATGGGCCGCCACATTCAGGGTGGCGTCATCGACCGCGGTCTCATCCCCGCCGGCGGATCTGGCCCTTTGCGCTCTTAGAATACCGTCGATCTCTTCCTCGATATCCGACAACTCGGCCTCGGTGTCGGCGTTCCGGATCCGGCGTCCCAGGGCATAAAGAGAATCCAGCGGGCCTTGTGGGTTTGCGGGTCCGCCCAGTCCCAGAAATTTCCAGGCCGCGGCAAGCACGGTGGCCGCGCCGCCCAGCGCCATTGGCGTCAGGTAAATCCAGTTGCCATATTCATCCATGAAGCTTTGCTGGGTGCTGTTATAAACGGCTGCCGCGCCGGGATGCAGGGGAAGGTAGGCATCCTGATCGGTGCTGGGCGCGGTGATCTGTGCGAAGATTGGTTCCTCGCCCATGAGCTCCCTGCGCACTTTCATGATCGTTAGCGTAAGGCTGGTGATCAAATCGGCGCGGAGCTTCTTGTTCGCAACCAGATATAATGAAGTCCTCAAGGTCGTCAGGTCATCTTCCGGAACCGGCGGCGATCCCCGCAACGTGCCCTTGGGCACCTCGAAGCTTTCATAGGCGCGTTCGGCTTGTGCGATTGCCCCGGCTGACTCGATCGGGAGCAGTACCGGCAGGGCTTTGGGGCCCTGCGCAAATATGTCTCGCACCAGCGACAGATATTTTCCAGCCAAAGGGATCACCACGAGCAGCGCACTGACTTCCTTGGACTGAACAGCGCGCCGGGCATCCGGCAACGCAATATCCTTGAACACCTTGGCGGGGTCGAGCCCGAATTCCTTGCTCAGCACGTCGACAATTTTGGCATTGGTCTCCCCGCTGATTACGCCGACGCGGCGGCCTTTCAATTTGTCGATACTGTCGATGGCCGAACCCGGCGGCACGACGACGAGGACGACCACATGGCTCACGACGACGACGGCTTGCGCTTGCGACAGGTCGCCGACATCGCCGCGAACCACCGCGAGATCCGCTTTGCCCGCTGAAAACGTTTTTGCCGCTTCAAGCGCGGTGCCGCTGTCGATGACCTTGAGCCGCACCGGCGCGTTCGTTGCAGCGAGTTGGCTGGCAATAGCCGACATGGCCTTGGCGGCTTCGCCGTCAATCGAGCCCACCGCCACGCTCAGCGTTGTCGGGCGCGTGTAATAGCGATAGGCGAGGAGGCTTGCACCGGTCGCGAGACCAATTACGCCCACAAGCAGGATAAAACGAAGCCAGAGCGGCAACTTCGACGAGGTCATGCTTGTCTCCCTAACGCGTCGACTGATTGCAGCCAGTGTTCGGCTGGCTTTCGTCGTCATATCCCTTGATGGCCATGCCATTTTTCACGACCGTCCACGAAATAGCTGCCGGCGCGACCGCGGCGATGCAGCCCCAAATGAACCACTATGTCGTCACGGATGAAACCCCATTGTTCGGTCGGCGGGCACGATCAGCTTGAGGCGTTGCGCTGGTCCGACAGGTGCCCCTGGCGTGAGGCACCCGCCGCATACCTTGGCGTGCCTACCTGGCGATCGAGTTCCTGGCCGCCTCGATCTTTGCCTTCACGGCATCGAGGTTGAAGCTGGCCCCCTTCTGCATCGGCGGAAACTCGATCGCTGTCATCGCCAGCTTTTCCACTTGCTGTTGAACGAACACAAAGCGCCAGAATTCGTATTTGAACCAGTCGAAGTATTGTTGCGCGCCGTACTTGGTCCCGCTATCGGGCCAGCCTGTGCGTTCGAAAGGATCGAGTCGAAGGTTGATCAGGTAGGGCACGTCGGGTTTGGTCTTTTCGCCCAGCCATCCTCCAGGCTGATCGATGAAACGATACTTGTAATCGTCGACGCGCACGGCGCCGAGTTCGCTTTCGCCGAAGTACCAGATTTCGTGCCGGTTCGACGGCCCCTTGCCGGTGATCATGTCCATCTGGTTATAGCCGTCCAGATGACACTTGTAGGTCGTATCGCCGATCTGCTTGCCCTTCTTCAGCTCCTCGACGATGTTCGGATTGCCTGCCGCCGCAAGGAAGGTCGGAAACCAGTCCAGCCCGGAGATAATGCCGTTCTCGACCTTGCCGGCCGGCACCTTGCCGGGCCAGCGGATCAACGCTGGCACGCGGAAGCCGCCTTCGAAGACGGTACCCTTGCTCTGTGCGAAGGGCGTCTGTCCGCCGTCCGGCCAGGTAAATACCTCGGTGCCGTTGTCGGTGGTGAAGACCACGATGGTGTTGTCATCCACACCGATGTCTTTCAACTTCTTCATCACGATGCCGACGTCGTCGTCGAGCTGCGCCATGCCCGCCTCGTGGATGGACCAGCCGTTCTGCGAGTTGCGCAGCGCCTCGTATTTCGGCGAAAGGTGAGTGACAATGTGCATGCGCGTCGGATTCAGCCAGAGGAAGAACGGCTTGTTGTCGGCCTTGCTCTTGTCAATGAACTTCAGCGCTAGGTCGCGGATTTCGTCGTCCACGGTTTCCATTCGCTTGGGATAGAGGGTTCCGGCATCCTCAATTCTCTGTTTGCCGACCTTGCCCCAGCGCGGATCAACGGTAGCGTCGTCGACGCTGGTCGCATACGAATGGATCATGTTGCGCGGCCCGACCGTATTCAGCAACTCCTGCGGATAGGCGGGATGCGCCGGATCTTCCATCGCGTCGAGGTGATAGAGGTAGCCGAAGAATTCGTCGAAGCCGTGCACCGTCGGGAGGAATTCATTCTTGTCGCCGAGGTGGTTCTTGCCGAACTGGCCGGTGGCGTAGCCCATTCCTTTTAGTGCGGTAGCGATCGTCACCGCCTGCGCAGGTATACCGATCGGTGCGCCGGCCTGCCCGACCGTGGTCATGCCGGTGCGGATCGGCAGTTCGCCGGTAATGAAGTTGGCGCGGCCTGCCGTACAGCTCGCTTCTGCGTAGTAATCGGTAAACAGCATGCCTTCGGCGGCGAGCTTGTCGAGATTCGGAGTCCGGCCGGCCATCATGCCGCGATGGTAGGCGCCGAGATTCCACATGCCGATGTCGTCACCCATGATGACAACGATGTTGGGCTTTTGCCCAGCGACGGCCGGCGCTGGCTCTTGCGCTTCTGCCGGACTTGTCAGCCCGACAGCCGAGAGCGCGGAGGCGGCGACAAGAGAACTGCAGCTCAATAACAGATCGCGGCGTTTCAATCCTCCGCCGACCAGGCTGGTATCGCTGTCCGGTTTTTCCGCAATCTTATCCTTGCTCATGGCGTACTCCTCCTGTTCTTGTTATGCACCTGAAACCCACATGACTCATGGATGTAGTCGACCGGCTGCGCATGGCGCGCGGCCGGCCGGTAGCGACGGCAGTAATTGGGCGCGCACAAATGCGAGCCGCCCTTGACGACCTTGCGGGGAATCCGGATCTGTGGTTGGCACAGGTCGTAGCTGCCGTCCTCGAGACCGCCGCGCGGATTTTCCGGAATGCAACACGTCTTCGGCGCGTCGGCGGTATGCCGGGTCGAATACCAATCGGAAGTCCACTCCCAGACATTGCCGATCATGTCGGTGAGTCCGAAATCGTTCGGCGGAAACGCATCGACCGGCGAGGTGCGGGCGTAACCGTCGCTGACGAGGTTTTCGCACGGAAATGCGCCCTGCCAGATATTGGCCATGTGCCGGCCACCTGGCGTCAATTGATCGCCCCACGCAAACTCGGCCTGATCAAGACCGCCACGCGCCGCGTATTCCCATTCAGCTTCCGTCGGCAGTTGCTTGCCGGCCCAGGCCGCGTAGGCTTCGGCATCCCGGTACGAAATGTGCACGACAGGATGGTCGTCGAGGCCGCGGATCGAACTGCCCTTGCCATAAGGGCGACGCCAGTTGGCGCCGAATTTGAAACTCCACCAGTTGGCGAAATTGCGCAGATCGACCGGGTGATCGGGTGGATCGAACACGAGCGATCCGGCCTTCAGCATGTGCGGCAACGCGCCCGGATAATCCTTCGGATCGGGCGCCACTTCGGCGAAGGTGACATAGCCGGTCGCCTCGACGAACTCCCGAAACCTCCGGTTCGTCACCGGCGCACGATCCATCCAGAACCCGTCGACCGTGACGCGGTGAACCGGCGCTTCCTCGGGGTAATGCTTGTCCGATCCCATGCGGAACGTACCGCCGGGAACCAGCCGCATATCGGCTTGTTGCGGGTGTCGGGCCGATGAAGAGTTTGCATCGGCAAGAACTCATGGGGACCTGACTTGAACTGAAAGTTACGCTTTTCCGCGCCACCGGAAGTTTAGGGTTGGTCAATTCCAGAATAGAAATTTTCGATAATTGCTGCACGCCAACGACGGACGTCAGCAACGACCGGCGCGTGCTCACGCGCCAAACGCGTCAGGCGCCCCTGACGTTGCGGGCGGCTGGCTTCTGTCCACTCGGCGACTTTGCATCCGATACGACATGGAAGCAAGCACGGGATCGCAGCAGGGTGCGCGCTAGCTCGCCGCAACTAAGCGTCGGCCTGAGAGCCTCCACGGCGTGTCATCCGATTGACATACCAGCTCAAGCGCGGTGACGCCGCTCGAAGAATAGCTGCACAAGTGTTTTGTCGCCAACGATTTCGCCGAGTGACCGAAATGCAAAGTAGGGAACGAGGATCAAGAATATGATCAGAATTGTCGCGACCATCTGTTGGAACGTCCCGCCCGCTATTCCGGAAATTGAGTCCAGGACGGTTCGGCCATGAATTGTCCCGACGACGATCTCCTCGATGAATGTCAGCACTGCCAGGAGCAGGAGGAAAACGAAAGACCTGTGCAGCGTTGGAACAATGAGTGGAAGCTTCTTAAATCGCTCTCCCATGTGAAAAACACGCCCCATCAGCATGAATTTTGCGCAGATGGCGGCCTTGACGAAGGCCAGGCCCACATGCGCGTAAGCGACATCGTGCGCCTGCAAAACCGCAGCTTTGAAATAGATCACTGCCGCGAAGCAAATGTAGAGATAGGCCGTAAGGACGATGAACTCCCTCAGTTCTTCGCCTGCTTTTTCGCGAAACGGCGCTCTGGATTTTATTGGGCTTTCCGTGGGTGTATCCGGCTGAGGGTATTCGGCCATCGTGAACCACCATTGGCTTCGAAGCAGCCAACTTTAACTGACAGTCATCTTTTCCGCCATCCCGCGGCGTGATGGCCATTCAGGATCTAACTGTCTGCGACCCCAGCGCCTTTTGCGACGATTGGTTATGAAAACAGACGTGCATAATAATGCTGGCCAATAATAAGCAATCGGATCGCATGGACGCCGAAGCCGGCCTACCAGTTTACGGTCAGAACGCCGCTGTATGCGATCAGGCATTAGAGCGCCATCCTTTATTTCATCGGTCGTAAAGCCTTCTCCCGAGGGAGCTTTTTTGGCTTTTGAAGTCCCGCAGCGGACGCTGTGATGAATTATTTCTGCACGGGACGAAACCATTTTAGGCCCCCGACGCAACCGTCCCGAAACCGTTGCCAGCTACTGGTTAGCCTAGGGAAAGCGCCGGAAAGGCGCACTCAGGCGCTCAAACAGTCAAACAGGGGAATACGATGTCCAATCTCGGTATTTCTGGAGCCGGCTTCCGCAGCACCGCAATTGCTCTCGGTGCGATCGTTACCCTCACATTTTCCCACTCGGCTGGCGCGGATCCGCTGCCGCTGTATCAGTTGGCGATGGCGTGGCCAGCACAAACCGCGCCGCGGCTGCAGACCGCGCCCTCCCAGGATGGCGTCGTCGCCGAACGCTTGAAGCGCCAGCTTGTTAACTACGCCACCCGCGAAGCGCCAGGCACCATCATTATCGACACCCCCAACACGTATCTCTATCTGGTGTTGGGTCACGGACAGGCGGTGCGCTACGGCATCGGGGTCGGCCGCGACGGCTTTACCTGGTCGGGGGTGCAGTCGATCACCAAGAAGTCGGAATGGCCCGATTGGACACCGCCGGCGGAAATGATCGCGCGGCAACCCTATCTGCCGCGCTACATGGCGGGCGGTCCCGGCAACCCGCTCGGTGCTCGCGCGATGTATCTCGGCGGTACCATCTATCGCATTCACGGCACCAACGCTCCCGGCACCATCGGTACCCGTGTGTCATCCGGTTGCATCCGCCTCACCAACGATGACGTTGCCGACCTTTATTCGCGGGTCAACGTCGGCACCAAAGTGGTCGTGCTTCCGATGGACCGCCATGCCGACAATTCTGCCGGCAGGCGCGGCTAGAAGGGGCGCGACGATGAATCATTCCTTTTACAGCGCCGACCGATCGACCCATCTCAAGATCGTGGTCGCGGCACTTGTGGCGGCCATCGCGGTATCCGGACTGGCGTTGTCATTCCGCGCCAACCCGGACCAGGGCTCGCAGCAGGCAGCACGCATTATCAAAGCCGGAAAGCCGGTGGCCATCACCAGCTCGGGTGCTTCGGTTGTTCGCTAATCCGAGAACGCAGCGGTTGCGGACCTCAGCCCGTCGCTGCGAGGGTGGCTGATTTTGCTGGCGATCCGCCCCTTGAACGAAACCCTTCATCAACCCTCCGCGATTCAGCAAGGGGATCGTGACATCGATGGGGTTTTCACAGAGCCTGGACCTGTTGCGGGCGTTAGCCCACCCGGTACCGCGCGGCCATTCGCATGTCTAATCGACGCACTCGCGTTCGGCGGGGTCGGTTGATCCTGAAGGCTGACCTGGCTTCAGAAAACCAAATCCTATCCACGTCACAATCAGAACTTGTAGGAAATTGACGCACTGATGGCTGTACGCCGCGGTACGTGATTGGCCAAGATCGTCTCCGCGCCACCTGCTATCCTAAAATAGGCGCAGGAATGTGAATCAGTTCACATCGTGCGTAGGTAAATTGAACTAAGGTCATTGCGGAATTTCGTGGTGCGAATGTCTTTTTCGGAGGAGATTGCCATGAAGAGGGTATTGTTGATAGCGGTGGTCGCGGCCATTCTGGACGCGACGAGCGCTGCGGCTGCAGAGCTTCCAACCTTTGAACTGACGGGCTTTCCGATCACGCCTCATCAGGTTGCTGTTGTGGGGTCGACAAATGTTGAGGAACATTCGACTATCCCAACGCTCATGCTGGGCGGAATGCCGGCCTCACCCCATCAGGTGGCCGTACTGACGCCGCGTCCGAGGACGGCGAAGCAGGCAAGCATCGTGAACGCAACCACTTTCGGCCTGTCGGCGCGGTAAGCGGGAGTTCGTATGCTGACGGCTCTGGTCCTTATTTGTTCGGTTGCTGCTACACCTGATGTTCAGGACTGCACTCGCAATAGCGCGACCATGGTCCTGCGTGTACCGGCCGAGTTCGGAAACCCGGCCACCTGCTTCATGCACGGACAGGCCTACCTGGCCGGAAGCTCGATTGGCCGTGAGCTCGAGCCTGATGAGCGCGTCAAGGTCATCTGCGTGCGAAGTGAAATACTGGCAGCCTCGGCGCAGCAAAGATGACTAGAGTGGCGGCTGCGGAAACTGAACGCAGCCCTGAGTTACACAGTGAGGGCAGTTTTCTGCAAGTGTAAAGTACGTTATAATGGCTGACCACGTATGGCTTTGGCAGAACGTCGGCTATGTGTCATTGATTTGAAGTCGTTGAATTGAGCCGAGCAACGCCGATGTTGCGATGGTAGATTATCTTTATGGTTGAGGGGGAACGCAGCGATTGCCGATCGGAGGCCATCGCGGACAGGTTGGGTGATTTTGCCCGCCGGGCAAATCACTTATTTTCCTGTCCAGTCCTCTTAGCAAAAATATTTGCATTCCCTTTTGACCCAAATCACCTCTACGTCTCTCGCATCCCGGCCCAACACTGAGGGGCGTTTCGCGATCGTCACGAACGTAGGGCAAGGGATGCGATGGACGCGGTGGCACCAAAGACGAATGGTGCTTTTCGCGGACGGCGAAGTCGTGTGGTCCTGACGCCTCGACGCCGGCGTCAAGTTGGTGAAAGAAATTTCACCGACGACGGTGACAAGAAAGCCCGATCACCGGGGAGAGCGCGAAATAGGCTGTTAAAACCATCGCGTGCGGGAATGCCGGGTGATCCCGGTGCGACCGTGGTGACTAACGCGCGTGCTTTCTACACTACACGCGCGGCTGCGGGTGCAACGGGCACCCGGCATTCCCCACGCCCTCCATGGGCGAAAGGTTCAGCACAACTCGGGCGCCTCGCGCCGCGGGATCGCGAAGGCTTATCTTGCCGTCATTGCGAGCGAAGCGAAGCAATCCATTCTTCCTTTGCGGCTATATGGATTGCTTCGCTTCGCTCGCAATGACGACTTACTTTTCGAATGCGAACTCCGGGACCGGCGTTCGTTCCTGAACGTCGATGCAGGCGATCAATCAATGTCCGACAATCTCAGGCACCTTCGTTGCCGGAGGCGTGTTGCGGCTGCGCTGGGTGCGGACGATGCCGTCGATGATGGTCATGCCGATGCCGGGCAGGTCGCCGAGCTGCACGCTGTCGAGGATGTCCTTGCCGGCGGAATGCTGCGCCTTGTCCATGATGACGAAGTCAGCCGCGCGTCCGACCTCGACGATGCCGCAGTCGAGCGCGCGCATCCGCGCGGTGTTGCCGGTGGCGAAGCAGAACGCGATCTCCGCGGGCACATCGCCGAGCGACGACAGCAGCGACACCATGCGCAGGATTCCCAGCGGCTGCACGCCGGAGCCGGCCGGCGCATCGGTGCCGAGGATGACGCGGTTAAGGTCGCCCATCTCGCGCGCAATCCGCAGCGTATAAAGTGCGGCGCGTTCGTTGCCATTGTGGACCAGTTCGAGGCCGCGCTTGCAGCCTTCGCAGATACAGCGGATCTGGCCGTCGGGCAGGGCGGTATGGCCGCCATTGATGTGGCCGATCACATCGGTGTCGGCTTCCAGCACCACGTCCTTGTCGATCAGGCCGGAGCCAGGAATCGAAGGGCCGCCGGTATGGATGGTGCTTTGAATGCCGTATTTGCGCGCCCACGCCACCATCTTGCGCGCGGTGGGGCCGTCCTTGACGCCGCCGAGCCCGACCTCGCCGAGCAGCTTGACGCCCGCCGCCGCCAACTCCTTGAAGTCTTCCTCGACCATGCCGGGCTCGATCACCGGCGCGCCGGCATGGACCTTGACCCCGCCGGGACGAAGATTATCGAACGCGCGCTGCGCGAAAATCGCCATTGCCTTGACGCCGACCACGTCGCGCGGCCGGCCGGGCATGTGAACCTCGCCGGCGGAGATCATGGTGGTGACGCCGCCGTTGAGAAAGCTGTCGATCCAGCCGATCTGGTTTTGCCGCGGCGTCCAGTCGCCGGCGACGGGATGAACATGGCTGTCGATCAGGCCGGGCGTGACCGTGGTGCCGTTGGCATCGATGACCGTCGTCGCACCCTCGGCATTGAGATCCTTGGCCCGTCCGATCGCGGTGATCCTGCCATTTTCGGCCAGGATCGTGTCGGCATCGAGGATCGGCTTTTCCATCGCGCCGCTCAGCAGCAGGCCGATATTGCGGATCACCAGCTTGGTGGGGCCTGTGGCCTGAGGTTGGTCATGGGCCATGGATTTATTCCTTTCTGCTCAATGCCTTCGGGTCGTCGAACGCGACTTGAGCCCGGCTTGACGCCGGGATCAAGTTGGATTATTCATTTGTATACAAATGAATTGATCGATGCAATCGGCGACCTGCTTCAAGGCCCGTCACCCGGATCAAGCGGAATGAGCAATTTCAATCTGGAAAGCGTTCTCAGCGTCCATCACTGGACCGATACTTTGTTCAGCTTCACGACCACGCGGGATTCCTCGTTCCGGTTCCGCAACGGCGAATTCACCATGATCGGCCTCAAGGTCGGCGAGAAGCCGCTGCTGCGCGCCTATAGCGTCGCCAGCGCCAATTACGAGGACCGGCTGGAATTCTTTTCGATCAAGGTGCCGGACGGGCCGCTGACCTCGCGGCTTCAGCATCTGAAGGAGGGCGACGAGGTCCTTGTCAGCCGCAAGGCGACCGGCACGCTGGTGATCGACAATCTCGAGGACGGCCGCAATCTCTATTTGATCGGCACCGGCACCGGGCTCGCGCCGTTCCTGAGCGTGATCAAGGATCCGGAAACCTATGAGCGCTTTGAAAAGGTGGTGTTGCTGCACGGCTGCCGACGCGTCGCCGAACTGGCCTATGGCGAGATGATCACCGAGAAGCTGCCGAACGACGAATTGATCGGCGACCTGGTGCGCAACCAGCTGATCTACTATCCCACCGTGACGCGCGACCCGTTCCGCAATCGCGGCCGGATCACGGACCTGATTACATCAGGCAAATTGTTCAACGACGTTGGCGTTGCGCAACTTGAAGCCGACCATGATCGCGTCATGATCTGCGGCAGTCCCGCTCTGGTTCACGACACCAGGGCGCTGCTGCTCGGCAAGGATTTTCGCGAAGGCAATCACGGCGAGGCCGGCCAGTTCGTCGTCGAGAAGGCGTTTGCGGAGCGCTGAAGATCAGCGACGTCGGGCGCCGCGATCACGCAGCGCTTGCCGAAAATCGCTGGCTTCCGCTCTTGGACGCCGCGGAGTTGCCCAGCAGATGCTGGGTCACATAGGCCGCATCCCGGCCGACGCCGACGAAGCGTCCCGAGCCCCAGGTGTAAAGCCAGGGCAGGCCGAGCACATAGACGCCGTCCATCGACGTCACGCCGCGCCGGTGGGTCGGATAGCCGGCGCCGTCAAAAATCGGAAGTTCGACCCACGACCAGTCGGACCGGAAGCCGGTGGTCCAGACGATGGTGGAGATGCCGGCCTTCGCCGGATCGAGTTCGGCAGGCGTGTCGGTGGGAGCCCAAACCGGCTCATAATGCGGCGAGGCTGGCGCATCGATGGCGTTACGCGCGATGTGATCGTCGATCAGCCCGCAAATGCCGTTATAGACGCGATCGGCATTGTCGAGATTTTTTTTGAGGTCGTCGGCAAATATCAGCCGCCCGCCCTCGACGTCTTTGAGCCGGCCGTACAGCGACATCCCTTCGAGGGCAAATCTGCGCAGGTCGATATCGCGGCCGCCGTCCCGCCCGGTCAGATAGTGGTTGGCGTTCTTGCGGACCTTCTCCTTCAGGCCGTGCTGATCGACCGGCAGGTCATACTGACCGAGATCGTCGAGCCATTCGACCGCATCGCGGCCGCGATAGACCCGCGGACATCGCGGCGCGCTGCCAACGGCGAGGTGCACCTTGCGTCCCGCCAGATGCAGGTCTTCGGCGATCTGGCAGCCGGACTGGCCGCTGCCGATCACAACGACCTCACCCGGAGGCAAGTCCGCCGGGCTTCGATAGGCGGAGGAATGCAGCTGCGTCACCGATCCGTCGAGCCGATCCGCCATCCGTGGTACGTTCGGCACGTGATAGCCGCTGACGGCGAGCACCACCGCTCCCGCCGTCATTTCGCCCGCGCTGGTTTCAAGCGCAAATCCGCCGTCCGCGTCCTGCTTCAAGCGGGTGACGGCGATCCCTTCCCTGACCGGTGCGGAGATGTGTTTCGCGTAATTCTCGATATAGGCGACGATCTCGTCGCGCAGCATGAAGCCCTTGGGATCGCTGCCTTGATAGGGATATCCCGGAAGCCGGCACTGCCAGTTCGGCGTCACCAGGCAAAAGGCGTCCCAGCGCTTGGTCTTCCACGAATGAGCGATCTGGTGCTTCTCCAGAATGACATGATCGATGCCGCCCTGCTTGAGATGATAACTCATGGCGAGACCGGCCTGACCGCCGCCGATGATGACAACGCTGGCGTGCGAGGGAATTGATGTATTTGTCATGTGACGTTCCTGATCTATTCGTGGAAGGATATGACGGTGACGCGCTCGCCGCTCTTGTCGTCGAAATGACCGGCGGCGGATTCAAGCCTTGCAAGCTGTCCCATCGCCCGCGAGCAGGCGAAGCCGTATTTTTCCCTTACGCGATCGCTGGCGATGGTCAGTGCGATACGGCTGCGTCGCAGGAATTCGGGCACGCTGTAGGTTTCGCCGACGGCGAGGTGATCCCGGATCACCAGCGACGGCGAATAGCATTGTTCGATCGCGCCATCCGGCCAGCGGATCTGAAACAGCATCTCAGGCATGCTGCAGCTCCGTCAGTTTCTGATAGGCCGGCAGATGTGCCCGCGCTGTATTGGCCCAGTCATGCTGCCGCGCAATCAAAGCGCCGCGCTGCGCCATCCTGCAATGCAGCGGTTCGGCCAGAACGATCGCCATGGCATTGGCGATCGACGCCACGCTCAAGGGATCGCACCACACCACGTCGTCGGCACCGAGGTACTCGGTGAACGGCGCGATGCGCGAGGTCACCACCGGCGTGCCGCTCGCCATCGCTTCCAGAACGACAAGGCCGAAGCCTTCCTTGATGGACGGAAACACCAGCGCATCCGCGATCCGGTAAAGCGAGGGCATATCAGAATCCGGAACCGGGCCGAGACAAACAACGGCGCGATTGAGCTCGCTGTCCGCCGCGATCAGGGCGTCGAATTGCCGCCGATACATCGCATGGTCGAGCAACGACGCGCCGCCGGCGATCACGAGCTGGGCGTCGCGTTGTATCCGCAATAGCTGCCGGAACGCTTCGAGGATTCGAGTGCTGTTCTTGCGTTCCTCGACGCCGCCCACGGAAAACAGCACCGGGCTTCCATTGATGCCATATTGATCCCGCAACTGCTGGTCGAGCGCGCGGGCATTGTTGGTAAAGCGTTCGGTATCGACGCCGTTTCCGACCTTGGTGGAGGCGCGGCCGAATTCGGCCATGATCCGCGACTGCCAGAGTTCGCTCACGACGAACAATTCGTCGGCCTCGGTAATCGAGCGCGTTTGCCAATCGCTGAGGCGGGGATCCTGAAAGCTGTCGATATGGTGGACGGTGCGCGCAAAGCGCCGGATCAGGCCGCGCTGCTTCAGGGTCGCCAGCGCATTACCCGAGATCGAATCCTGCGCATGAAAGACGTCGAATTGCCGATGGGCCGACAGCTCGAAATGTTTGATGTAGTCGCCGATGCGCGCTTGCACCATTTCCGCGACATTCTTGCCCGCCGGTGAAGCCATCACGGCTATCGCGGGCGATAGCGGCGCCCGAAAGAATCCCTTGCCGCTGGTATCAGGCGCATGAATCACTGCCTCGTATCCAAGCCGGGTGAGGCTGTCAGCCAATTCGAGTCCGTGGACGACGCCTCCACGCGGATTGGTGGAGTGCGCCAGGATGGCAATTCGCGGAAGCCGGTTGCTTGCGATCATGCTACCGCCTCGACCGCGAAGTGTGACGGCGGTCCGGCGCCGATCAACGGCTTCTGCGCGAAATCCCAGATCGTTTCGGATGCGATGCCGTTGCCGACGGTAAGACGATTGCCAAGCCGACCGTGCCGATATCGGCGGCGGCGATCCCGCGCGCCGTAAAGCGGGCCGTCACCTCGGCGACGTGATGCGGCTCGACCGAGAGCAAATAGCCGAAGCTCGGAAACGTCAGCAGCCAGCGCTCGAGCGCGACGCCGTCCGGCTTCGGAACCGCCTTGAGGTCGATGTCGATGGCGACGCCGGAGCATTCTGCAAGCATGGCTGCGGTGCCGACGATGCCGCCCTGGCTGATATCCTTCGCGGCGCGCGACAAGCCGGCTTCCGCGATCGAAGGCAGTAGCTCGAGATCGCCTCGCAGGCGGGAATGCGGCGCATCGGTCGCGGCTTCCCAGTTCGAAAATGGCTCGCGGTAACGCCCGCGCAGATCAATAGCCGCGATCAATCTGTCGCCGGGCGAGGCATCGAAGCTGGTCAACAGCTTGCTGGCGCGGCCGAGAATCGCGACCGATAGCTGGCCGCGGTCGGTGCGGATGTTGGTGTGTCCTCCGACGACGGGAACCCCGTAGGCCTTCGCCGCGTCTTTCAGACCGGCCAGCACCGGTGCGGCGTCGGCTTCGCCATTCGCCCAGATCGCGTCGACGATAGCGATCGGCCGTCCGCCCATCGCCGCAATGTCGGATATGTTGACCATGGCGCCGCACCAGCCGGCGAACCATGGATCGCTGGCGACGAATTCGTTCATGAAGCCTTCGATGGCGAACAGCAGATAACCGTCTGCCGTCGGGAATCGCAGCACAATCGTCACCAACCGGAATGACGCCGGCACCGGACAGGCCCAGCGATCGCGCGACCGACGCGATGTCGCTCTTGGCCGCGATGCCATTGCTGCATCGCAGCCGCTGCGCCAGCGCCGATATAGCGAGCGAGCCCATCATCACGCGGCCAGCTTCGGTAGCGACAGGAAACCGACTTCGGGTTGCAGGAATGGCGGATAGAAGTCGAGGTCGGCCCGCATCATGTGATGCGGCTTGCCGTACAGTTCGACTTCCTTGAGCGTGCGCCAGTGCATGTGATGGAACAGATCGGCGTTCTGGCTCTGGATGTTGCCGAGGAAGGTGTGGCAGCCGCGCGCATGCGCCGACGCGACGGCCAGGCGGATCAAGCCCGCCCCGACCGCGCCGAGGCGCCGATACTGCCTGGTAACCGCCAGCCGCGAGCCCCACCACACGCCGGGGTCTTCCGGATGCTGGTGAATGCGAACAGTGCCGACCACGGCATCCGCGGCCACGCCGAACAGGGAGATCGCCACAAGCGGGATCGCAACGTCGTCGACCGCGTCGCGATCGCCGCCGTCGAACAGCCCCTGTTCCCCGCAGAACACTTGCCGGCGCAGCGTAGCGGCGCCGCATTTCTCCCATGCTTCGGTCGCGAACTTGATTTGATAGGCGCTGGCGAGAAACGGCTTGAAGGGTTCGAAGATCATGCCGGCACCCTCCTCTCGTAAGTCGAAAGCGCCGAGCAGGCGCCGCATCTGCCGCAGCCGGCCTTGATGTCGCCGGACCTGAGACCTGCGTCGCGCAGGAGCTTTGCCAGCGGTCCGAGGATTTCGTGCATGAACGCCGGAGACGGCGTCGGGTGGCTTTCCAGCGGCGTGCCTGAAATCGGCACAAACGGCACCACGAAGGGATAAACGCCGACGCCGACGAGACGCTCGCAAATGTCGAGGATTTCCTTCTGGCTATCGCCAAGCCCGGCGAGGATGTAGGTCGAAACCTGGCCATGTCCGAAGACGGGTACTGCCGCCTCGAACGCTCTGAAGTATCGCTGCACCGACACTTGCGCCTTTCCCGGCATGATACGCTGACGCACCCGCTCGGTGACGGCTTCCAGATGCATGCCGAGCGAATCGATGCCGGCGTCCTTCATTCGCTGAAACCAGGTGTCGTCGTCGGGCGGCTCGCATTGTCCCTGGATCGGAAGATCGACCGCGGCTTTGACCCCCAGCGCGCTTTCGCAAAGGATTTTGGCACCACGGTCGCGGCCCGGCGGCGTTCCGGTTGTCATCACCATATGGGTAACGCCATCAAGCTCGACAGCTGCGCGGGCGACTTCGGCGAGTTGCTCCGGCGTCTTGCGTTCAACGGTACGGCCGGCGGCGAGGGATTGGCCGATGGCGCAGAACTGGCAGGTCTTGGTGCGGCTTTGATACCGGATGCAGGTTTGCAGGATCGTCGTCGCCAGCACGTCGCGGCCGTGCAGCGTTGCAATTTTCGAATAGGGAATGCCGTCAGCGGTCGAGCGCTCGTAAAAGCGCGGCCGCAGCTGGAATTTCACTTCGCCGATCACGGTGCCGTCGCGGCTGACCTGGCTGCGGCCCAGCGTATCGGGTTTGTCGACGATGTAAGGACTCTCGAATGCCGGCGCATTGTGGACCGGAATCATCACGGTCGCGCCGTCGATCGTCATCGGCATGTGATCGGAGGGCCCGGCCCCGCCGCGCCGGCTGTCACCGCCGGCCTTGGGATCAACGAGACGAACTCCGAAGGATTGCAACTCGTTGATCAGCAGCTCGGTCGGCATCGGCTTCGGTTGTTCGTGCACCAGAATGGGCTTCATCGGATTGTCCTCCGGAGGTGGAGAGGGACGCTGCGGCGTGTGACAAATGGAGCGGGATCGCCGGGCGGTCGTCCCACAGCAGCGACAACAGCTCGGGCCGTGCGTAATGGCCGACCGAGTCCATCATGCGCTTGCGCTTGACGATCAACGCCATGTCGAGGTCGGCGACCAGGATGCCTTCGCCGGAGGTGAGCGGCGGAACGATGTGCTTGCCCTCGGGAGAGACAATGGCGGTCATGCAGCCGCCGCGGATTCCGTTGCGTGGTCCTTCCTCGGGCGAAATCTTGGCGATCTGGTCTTCGGTAAGCCAACCGGTGGCGTTGACGACGAAGCAGCCGCTTTCGAGCGCATGATGGCGGATCGTCACCTCGATCTGGTCGGCGAAGATCTGTCCGACCAGCGAGCCCGGGAACTGGGCGACGTGAATCTCTTCGTGCTGGGCCATTAGCGCATAGCGGGCGAGCGGATTGTAGTGTTCCCAGCAAGCCAGCGCACCGATCCGTCCGATTGCCGTATCGACCACCTTCAGGCCGGAGCCATCGCCCTGACCCCAGATCATGCGCTCGTGAAATGTCGGCGTGATCTTCCGGCGCTTCAGAACCAGCGCCCCGTTGGCGTTGAAGATCAGTTGGGCGTTGTAAAGCGTGCCGTGGTCGCGTTCATTGACGCCGAGCACGACCACGATGTTGTATTTGCGGGCCGCCGCGGCCACCGCCTCGGTGACAGGGCCGGGGACGACAACCGCATTGTCGTAGAGGTGAATGTGCTCGGGGCCGCTTAGCATCGGCGGACGGATGAAAGAGAAATAGGGATACCAAGGCACGAACGTTTCGGGAAACACCGCAAGCCTGGCTCCCTTGCCCGCGGCCTCCGCGATCGCCGCGAGAACGCGATCGAGCGTCCCCGTCGGCGTATCGAGATCGGGCGCAATCTGCACCGCGGCGACCCTGACGAGTTGTTTCTCGGCCATTTGTTTCTCTCCATCCGGTCCGCCGCTGGCGAGTGATGTCGTGGCCTAGAGCGTCCAGGTGTGGAGCATGAAGGCGTTGTCGTTGCGGTGGATCAACGTGAGATCCAGCACGTCGAGCGGACTGATCGGGATGATACCGGGGATCAGCGAAGGCTCGCCGTGGCCGTAAAGCGCCTGCAGCGCGAACCGGCACGCATAGACCTTGCCGCCTTCCGCCATGAACTTGACCAGCGTGTTGTTGAAATTCTGGTGACCTGGAAACGCCTCGTCACCGATTTTCGGGAACCCGCGCTGCACGCCGAGCGTGACGCCAGGTCCGTAAAGCAGGATCGAGGTCTCGAAGCCTTTGCGCATCAGGCGCGTCGCTTGCAGCATATTGACGAACCCGATCGAGCCTTCAAAGGCGACGGTGTGAAACGTGACCAGCGCTTTTTCGCCGGGTTTCGCTTTCACATCTTCGAAAACTTTCTGCTCGTAGTCGACGAGGTAGTCGCCTTTCTGGCGTGCGGGCATTGTTACGGCTGGCATGTTGCACTCCTTGTGATCGTCCCAGGCGTCGGCCGGGCGCGTCGCAAGCTTTGCAACGGATGTGCCAGTTGACGTTTTGCACAACAGATCATCAAAACAGTCAATTTGCATTCAAATATGCATTCAATAATGATTGGATTTTTGACGGGATCCGAATCCCTGCTGCAAAAAAATGCGTATAATTCCTGTGCGTCGTGCATTTCCATTGAGCAAAGCGTATTGAAAACCATCAATCATCGCCGTCCGGGGCGCGCTCGAAATCCGCGATTGAAACTTTTGGCAAAAAATCCTATACGCAACAATATGCAGTCAATTTCTCGATCCAACGATGAAAGAACCAGATGGCCGAGTGGACGCCCGATCTCGCGACCAGTGACAAACCGCGTTATCTCGCCATCGCCGAGGCCATCGCAACCGACATTGGAGCCGGACGACTTGCGGTCGGAGACCGGCTGCCGCCGCAGCGCAAGCTTGCAAAGCGCCTCAATGTCGATTTCACGACCGTGGCGCGTGGCTACGTCGAAGCCCGCAAGCGAGGCTTGATCGAATCCAAGGTCGGGCAGGGCACCTTCGTTCGCGACAAGCCACGGCCGCGGCGCGGTCAGCAAATGTCGCCGCCGCGCCCGGTCGATCTTTCGATGAATCTTCCGCCCGAGCCGGACGATCCCGAGTTGATCGAGCGTATGCAGGCCGGCATGGAATATGTGTCGCGCGATATCGTTGCGCTGCTGCGCTATCAGGGCTTCGGCGGCACGCAGGCCGACAAGGACGCCGCATCGAGCTGGCTCGGTAGGCGTGCTTTGGTGCCCGCGCAGGAAAGGATCTTTGTGTCGCCGGGCGCCCATCCGGCATTGCTCGGCATTCTCACCATTCTCGCCAAGCCGGGCGATGTCGTGCTTTGCGAAGCTCTGACCTACCCCGGAATTCGATCGATCGCGGCGCAGCTCGGCCTGCAACTGGTCGGCTTGCCGATGGATGCCGAGGGTGTCGACGTCGATGCAGTGGCGGAGGCCTGCAAGAAACTGAAGCCGAAAGCGCTCTATCTAAATCCGACGCTGCAGAACCCGACCACCATCACCATCAGCGATCAGCGGCGGCGCGACATCGCAGCCATGGCGCGGCGGTTCAAACTTCCGATCGTCGAAGACGATGCCTATGGTTTTATTCCCGCGCACGGGCATGCGCCATTTGCCGCGATCGCGCCGGACCTGACCTGGCATGTCGCGGGTTTGGCCAAATGCATCGGCGCCGGGCTGCGCGCGGCTTATGTCGTGGTGCCCGATACCCGTTCGATATGGCCATTCGCGGCTGCACTTCGCGCCGCCACGGTGATGGCCTCGCCGCTTACCGTCGCCCTGGTGACGCGATGGATCGAAGACGGCACCGCCGATACGATGCTCCGGTTCATACGAAGCGAGACGACCGCGCGGCAGAAGCTCGTCTCGGAAATATTGCCGAAGGGAATGCACAAGAGCGATGCATTGAGCTTCAATATTTGGGTCGAGCTTCCCGGCCCGTGGAATCGCACCGCCTTTGTCGAGCACATGCGCTCCACGGGAATTGGCGTTGTCGCCAGTGATGCATTTACCGTGAGCGGCGCGCCGCCCGAAGCGGTGCGCGTTTGTCTCGGCGGTCCGATCGGCCGTCCCCGGCTGGCCGCCGGCCTCGAATACATGGCGCATGCGCTAACGGAATCGCCCGCGCTGGCTTCGGCATTCCTGTGAGGATGCGCGGTCGCGGGTCGATCGTCTAGCGCTTTGATGCGTTGCGGCGAGCGCCGCCGGCCGATTCGTCCCGCTTGACTTCGGGGAACAGCCACATCGCGAAAATCATGAAGAAGCCGAGGAATGCGACCACATACTGGATACGGTCATGCCCAAGCATATGTTGAAAATAAAACGCGATGGCCGCCACCACAACAACCATCAGCGATAGACCAAGCTTGATTTTTACCGGCATCGCGTTCTCCGCACAGATTCACAACAGATTTGCCCAGGGTATTCCCGCGACTTTCGCTAGTGTTGCGATCGCCAGAGCCTGAACGCCGACCAGAACGACAAGCCCGGTGTTGCCATCGCGCCACGATGATGGCCATGCCTCGAACAGCCCGGGCGCAAACAGCACGACGAGGCCGGCCACGACAACGAGCGTGCTCCACCGAAGTTCGGCGTAGCCGTAAAGTCCGGTGCCCGTTAGCAGCGCTGCCAGCAGAATAGCATTACCGACCACCAGCAGCGTTGCCGTACTAGATCCCACTGTGTCGGGGCGGTCACGGAGCGGAAACATGCCGGCAACGATCAGCAGGGCGACCGTGCCGATGGTCGCAAAGGCCGCGAACCAGAGCAGTGAAATCCAGTTCGGTTCGATCGCCTGCATGGTGGCTGCTCCGCTCGTTTACGCAGCGGATATCCGGTGGGCACATTACTCGGCCGGCGCAATAAATCCGGTGGACGGCTGCGCCATGTCCGGCCTCGGCGTCCGCGAGGTCTTGCGCATGTTGGTCTTGACGAAGCGGGTGTCGTAGCCGTTCAGCAGGTGGCCGATCAGGCCGCGATCGAGATCCGAGGTACCAAACAGCCAATCCATCACCGGGAAGGTCAGGTTCATGTTTCGCTCCATCATGATCGACTGATTGTGATGGGCGGTGTGATGACGCCGAATGGTGTTGACGAAGGGGGCGTTGCGCACGAACCAGTTCTCATCGACGTGGCAACAGAAATGCATGAATTCGTAGATCAGGTACATCGACGTCGTCGTCGAGATCAGCAGCCAGCCGACATTGGGCGAAATCAGCCAGCCCAGCACCAGTGCCGGCGGAATCGACATCATGGTGAAGGTCACCAGCGCGTAGGGCGGAAAGAACGTCACGCGCCAGTCGTTATGGTCGGCAAAGCGCATCTCCTGCTCGGTGAAGAACTGGTGATGCATCAGCGTATGGCGATTGTAGATCGCGCGGAACGCTTTCACCTGCGACGGCCGGTGCATGACGAAGCGATGGATCCACCATTCGAAGAAATTGGCGCACAGGAAAGTCACGGGCACGATTCCCAACTCCCACCAGCGCAGCTCGCTGATGTTGGCGAAATAGACCGACAGGGCCGTGAACCCGATCACGTAGATCACGAAGGCATGGAGCCAGCCATTGTACCATCCGGCGATGCGGTGGCGGTACGTCGCCCGGTAGTTTCGCTGCCGCTCCGTCATCGGACTCGATGATAATTCCATCACGTGTTTCCATCTACCGCATGTCGTCACCATCTAATATATCACCAATCTATTAGACCGGCAACGAATGTTTCGAAGTTGTCGACAGGCGCTGCCCGAGAGAAATCGCTTTGCTGCAATGCTTTTGATATATTTATGGTATGGCAACAAGCGCGCCAGGCGCGTCACGATAGTGGGATGCGTTTAGGAAGCTGATACCCTGCGTTTTTCCGACACGCAGATACCGATATTCCGGGAGCGGAGCGAACCGGCTTAGAGACAGGAGGGCGGAATGAAGCATTATTGGGGAGACCGGACCATCGACGGCGTCAAGGTCACTGTCGACGGCGCGCCGCTCGATCCGTGCATGAACATCATGGAGTTCAGCAAGAACGGCTTCGAGTGGAGTTACGAGGGTCCCGAGCCGCGCCAGCTCGCACTGGCGCTGTTGACCGATCATCTCGGCGACCATGCCGCCGCGAAGGCCGCGGTCGAGCCCTTCATGCGCGCTATCGTCGCGAATTTCGGAAACGAGTGGGAGATGAACTCGGCGGATATTGACCTGGCGCTGGCCGCGTTGGCCAGCAAGGCGGTCGCCTGAATGACGCTGCAGTATCGTGCCGCGGTGCTGCATGCAGCCCAAACGCCTTTGTCGGTCGAAACCGTTACCGCTGCGGATTTAAAGCCGACCGACGTGCTGGTGCGCCTTCGCGCAGCGGGCCTCTGTCACACCGATCTGGAGGTGATCGAGGGATCGCTGCGCTATCCGATGCCGATCGTGCTTGGACATGAGGCCGCGGGCGTCGTCGAACAGGTGGGTGCGGCCGCGCGCGGCGTGAAAGCCGGTGACCACGTGGTGCTGTCGTGGAACCCGCATTGCGGGCAATGCTTCTATTGCGACCGTGACACGCCGATCCTGTGCGAGGAATATCTCGGCGAAGGACCCAAGGCACGCGCATTCGACGGCGAAAGCCGCAGCCTACTGGCCGACGGCCGCGAGCTTCGGCAGCTGATGTTTATGGGCGCGTTCGGCGAATACTGCATCGTGTCGGACCAGCAGGCTATTCCGGTTCCGAAGGAGATCCCGTTCGACCGCGCCTGCCTGCTCGGTTGCGGCGTAATGACGGGCGTTGGCGCCGCGCTCAATCTCGGCGCGGTCGCGCATGGCGATACCGTGATGGTGGTGGGGTGCGGAGCTGTCGGCCTCGCCGCAGTGCAAGGCGCACGGCTGGCAGGCGCTGGCGCGATCATCGCAGTCGACCTTGATCCGGCGAAACTTGCTCTGGCACAGAGGATGGGAGCAACCCTTGGCGTCGATGCATCGAAGGACGATGTGATCGCGACCGCAAAACGGGAGACCGCCGGCCGCGGCGCCGATGTCGTGATCGAGTCGGCGGGCAGCGCCTCGGCTTTCCGGATGACCACCGAAGCCGTGCGGCCCGGCGGTCAGGTCATCTGGCTTGGCAAGATCGACGTCAACAAGGACGTCGCATTTCGCTGGGGCTCGCTGATGCAGGAGAAACGCATCCGCCGCGTCAGCTATGGCAATGCGCGACCGCGCCGCGATTTTCCACTGCTGGCGCGTGCCTATCTCGACGGTTCGCTGCTGCTCGACGAATTGATCTCCCGCCGCATTGCATTGGAGGAGATCAACGACGGTTTCGCTGCGTTGAAACGCGGCGAAACCATTCGCAGCGTCATTACATTTTGATTGATATGGTTCAGGTATCGAGCGTCTTGCGCGCGAAATCCTCAATGTAGTCGATCAGCCGGTCGGATGCGGTTGCAGCCGCCTTGGCCTTCTTTTGCGAAACCGCTTCGGCGACCGCCGCGTGCAGCTTGGCGGCCAACGGCAAGTCGGCGACCTCCTGATAGTGCTGGTACCAGAACCGGCGCGACAGCGCGTTCATCAGGCCCATCGACCGCCGGGCGAATTCGTTGCGCGCCGCCATCGCGATCAGGATGTTGAAACGCTGGTCGAGGCGCATAAAGGCGATGTCGTCGGCGTTGGCGGCGGCTGTCAGCATGGCTTCCGCCACCTCGGCGAATTCGCGGCGTTCGTCGGGCGAGGCGCGTTCGGCCGCCAGGCTCGCCATCAGCCGCTCAAGCACGCGACGCACCTCGAGCAGCCGCAGTTGCAGCCTCAAATTGATCTCGGAGACCATGATGCCGCGCCTCGGCATGATCACGACAAGGCCGTCCCGCGCCAGCCGTTGCAGCGCTTCACGGATCGGGGTTCGGCCGATCTTCAGACGCGCGGCGAGCGCCTGCTCCGACAGCACCGTTCCGGGCGACAATTGCAGCGTGACAATCATCTCTTCAAGTTCGCGATAGGCGCGATCGGTCAGCGTGCCGTCCTCGGCCTCGGCTGCGCGAGGCCGGCGTTTCGTCGGCGTCTTCGATTTCAAATCGTGCCTCGCATCCGGCTGTGAAAAGGCGCGCGGGGACCGGCCGCTTGATACCTATCCCACGTGTATATCGGCCATATATCACCAAGCAACAGCACTGGGTTGCGGGTTCAAGCCGAGCGCCCGCTTGAGCCGCTAGCGATATCCGGCGGCCTGCAGTTCAAACAGTTCGGAATAGCGGCTTGACCGGGCCAATAGCTCGTCATGGGTGCCGGAAGCCTCGATGGAGCCGTCGGCGAGAACCAGAATGCGGTCGGCCATGCGCACGCTGGAAAAGCGGTGGGAGATCAGGATGGCGGTCTTTCCGGAGCTGAGTTCCTTGAAACGCTGAAACACTTCGAATTCGGATCGCGCATCCAACGCCGCGGTTGGCTCATCCAGAATCAGCACCGCCGCCTCACGCATATAGGCGCGCGCGATCGCGATTTTCTG
The DNA here is from genome assembly GCA_963727225.1 of uncultured Pseudomonadota bacterium. Taxonomy (GTDB): domain Bacteria; phylum Pseudomonadota; class Alphaproteobacteria; order Rhizobiales; family Xanthobacteraceae; genus Bradyrhizobium. Next base: position 317,234 of record CAVSFN010000023.1, read on the forward strand.
CCATTCTCCACCGGATAGTTCCACGCCGTTCTTGAACCGTTTGCCGATCATCTGCTGATAGCCGGCCGGTAATTTGGCAATGACTTCGTCGGCCTGGCTGCTTTTCGCCGCGCGGTCGATGCGCGCCAGATCGTCGCGCGCGGCGATCTTTCCGACCGCGATATTGTCGCCGGCGTTGAGATTGTAGCGGACGAAATCCTGGAAAATCACGCCCATGCTGCCGCGTAACGCGTCGAGATCATACTCACGCAGGTCGTGGCCATCGAGCAGGATGCGGCCTTCGACGGGATCATAAAGCCGGGTGAGAAGCTTCACCAGGGTGGTCTTTCCGGCACCGTTTTCTCCGACCAATGCCAGCACCTCGCCGGCGTGAAGGGTGAAGGAGAGATGGCGCACCGCCCATCGCTCCGAGCCGGGGTAGCGAAATCCGACGTCTTCAAATTCAAAGCCGCGCCGAATCGGATTCGGGAAACTTCGCGGATTGGCCGGCGACAGGATTTCCGGCGTCACCTCGAAAAATGAAAACAGGTCGTTGAGATAGAGCGCCTGGCCGGCCGTGCTGGAGAAACTGGTCAGCAATCCTTCAAGAAGCGCGCGCAGGCGCCGGAACGAACCGGCAAGGAAGGTCAGGTCGCCGACCGAAAATTCTCCCGTCAAGGTGCGCCAGGTGATGTAAGCATAGGCCAGATAGTAGCCGACGGTGCCGATCGCGGTGAACAGTCCTCCCCAGCCGGCGCGCCGCAGCGCCAGCCGTCGATTGGCCGCGTAAAAATCGGTCGCCAGGCGGATGTAGCGATTGATCAGGAATCCGTTGAGGCCGAAGATCTTAACTTCCTTGGCGGTTTCAACGCTGGCGGCGGTTTGCCGGACATAGTCGAGTTCGCGCCGCTCCGGGGTGCGGACGAAATCAAGCGAATAGCTATAGGCATTGAAATGCGCCTCGCCGACAAACGCCGGCACCAAGGCCAAGAACAGCAGGGCGATCAGCCAGGGTGCATAGAAGATCAGCCCGGCGGCAAAACTGATCACGGTGACGATGTCTTGCGCCTGACCGAATAGTTGGCCCATCAGCGACATTCTTCCGCTGGTCTGTCGGCGTGCCCGCTCGAGCTGGTCCTGAAATTCGGAGTCCTCGAAATCCTCAAGGTCGAGCGTCGCGGCGTGCTGCATCAATCGCACGCTCGAGGCATTGGTCACGCGCTCGGAGAGCAGGCTGTCGATCAGCGACACGATGCGCCCAAGAATGTCCGCCAGCACGGCGAGCGCGAATTCGGCCAGCAGCAGCAGGCCCAGCCAGTTCAACAGGCCGCTGTCGAGCCACAGCCGCAGCGTTTCAGGCTTATGCGGCGCCTGCACCAGCAGCACAACATTATCGATGATCAGCTTGCCGACATAGAGGGTGACGACCGGCATCACCGCTCGAAGCAGCCGCAACACCAGTGATGCCGCGGTCAATTCGGGGCTGGTGCGCCAAACCATCAGCAGGAAGGGCCGCAGATTCCTTAAGGCTCCGACGCGCTCCCTGAGAGATCGGCTGGATGCCGCAGATGCTCCCATGGCCGCTGAACCGGAGGAGCGCCGTGTGTCTCGGCCTCCGTTGCTATATTGCCGCGGCACCAGAGGATTCCTGGAATTGTTGGGTTAGGGTTGTATGTTGCCCAGAAAGATAGGCACGGGCAGTTGCGAGGCAAGCTGAGGAAGCGAACTGCAGGGAAACGTGGAAGCAGCAGCTTCAAAGAAAACCTGGAGCCTCACGCTCGTATCCAGGAAAAAAAGCCGCCCGATTTCCGGACGGCTCAAAGTCGAAGCCTGGAATTTAATTCCCCAGCGTCTGTGTACCGCCGTTACCTTGTTTGCGGCCTTACGATGTGAGGATAGACAGCAGGCTGTCGATTCGTCTGTGACCTGTGCAACACACTGGCGGACATTGATGCCGTGGCCCGGGGGCTGAACACGCAGGCAACAGCAAGCCGCCGCCCCGAGTTACGCCTAGCTAATGGGCAATTGCACGTCGCAAAAGCTTCGCCCGGGAAATAAGCAGACCTCGGTCGCAAGATACAACTGACTGAAAACACGAAAGATTCCGATACGGAGCGATGCTATAGGGCATTGTACACAATGGCATAGGGCTTGCTTAGTTCCCTTCGAGGGTTCTCTCGTTTGGGGCGGGCGCAGGTCATGGCGAACTCCAGAAGTCCTTTCAGCGGCACGGTCGTCGCGGAGCCAACGCCGATCGACCTCGACTGGTCGGCCACCGCACTTCTCATCATCGATATGCAGCGTGATTTCATGGAGCCGGGCGGCTTCGGCGAAACGCTGGGCAACGACGTCTCGCAATTGGCGCGCGCGGTGAAGCCGATCGCGGCGGTGCTGGCCGCGGCCCGCGCCAACGAGATGCTCGTCATCCACACCCGCGAGGGCCATTTGCCCGATTTGTCCGACGCGCCGCCAGCGAAGATCGAGCGCGGCGAGCCAAGCCGGCGCATCGGCGATCCCGGTCCGATGGGCCGGATCCTGATCCGCGGCGAAGCCGGGCACGACATCATTTCGGAACTGTATCCGCTCGACAACGAGATCGTCATCGATAAGCCCGGCAAGGGCGCGTTCTACGCGACCGAACTCGGCGATGTCCTGCAAAAATACGGCATCGCGAATTTGCTGGTGTGCGGCGTCACCACCGAGGTCTGCGTCAACACCACGGTGCGCGAGGCCAACGACCGCGGCTATCGCTGCGTCGTGCTGGCGGATGGCTGCGCATCCTATTTTCCCGAATTCCACGACATGGGCCTGAAGATGATCAAGGCCCAGGGTGGCATCTTCGGCTGGGTCAGCGACTCGGCCGCGGTTCTTGAGGCAATGACAGTGGAGACTTCAAACAATCTGGCAGCGGGAGCATCACGATGAGCATGAGCATGGCCGCGGAAAAATCAGGTTTCAAGCCGGCGCTGTGGACGCCCGGTGACTGGAATGCATTCTTCGGATTCGGTACCAATATCCTGGTCAATATGCTGGTGCTGACCGGTCTGCTGCGCTTCGTGCTGAAGATGCCGGACACGCTGGTATTCGGCCGCATCCTGCCGGCGCTCGGCCTGATGCTGTGCCTCTCCACATTCTACTATGCGTGGCTGGCCTACCGGCTGGCGCAGAAGACCGGACGCAACGACGTCTGCGCCCTTCCGTCGGGCGTCAGCGTGCCGCACATGTTCATCGTCACCTTCGTGATCATGCTGCCGATCACGATCAAGACCGGCGATCCCCTGAAGGGCTGGTCGGCCGGCCTCGTCTGGGTGTTCTTTCAGAGCTTCATCCTGATGATCGGCGGCTTTATCGCGCCCTATATCCGGAAAATAACGCCGCGTGCCGCCTTGCTCGGCACGCTCGCCGGCGTCTCGGTGACATTTATCTCGATGCGGCCGGCGCTCGAAATGTATATGACGCCGCAGATCGGCCTCGTCTGCTTCGCCATCATTCTGATGAGCTGGTTCGGCGGCGTGAAGTTTCCGCGCGGGATTCCGGCCGGACTGGTCGCGATCGCCGTCGGCATGATCATCGCCTGGGGCTCGAACCTGTTCGGCCTCGGGCTCGGAGGCTTGAGCGTCAAGGGCGTCGGCGACGCGTTCGCAAATTTCGGCTTCTCGCTGCCAATACCTGCGATCGGCCAGGTGTTCTCGGGCTTCGAATTTCTCGGCATCATTCTGGTGACGGCTATACCGTTCGGCATCTACGATCTGGTCGAGGCGATGGACAATGTCGAAAGCGCCGAGGCCGCCGGCGATGAATATCCGACCACCCGCGTATTGACCGCCGACGGCGTCATCAGCCTGATCGGCTGCCTGATGGGAAATCCGTTCATCAATGCGGTGTATATCGGCCATCCCGGATGGAAGGCGATGGGCGGCCGGATCGGCTATTCGGCGGCGACCGGAATCATGGTGGTCGTGCTGGCCTGGTTCGGCATCATCTCGGTGCTGCTGGCGCTGGTGCCGGTGGTCGCGATTTCGCCGATCCTGCTCTATATCGGCATGCTGATCGGCGCGCAGGCGTTCCAGACCACGCCGATCAAGCATGCACCGGCGATCGTGCTCGCCCTGACGCCGCATCTGGCCGCCTGGGCCAAGCTGCAAATCGATACCATGCTGGGAGCGACACTTAGCGCGGCCCAGACGGTGGGGGCGCTGGCGCCCGACAAGGTCGGCGCCGTCAAGACCGCAGCCATCGCCTCGCTGCCTCAACAGGGCGTGCTCTATCATGGGCTGGAAGTGATGGGTGGCGGTTCGATCCTCGCGGGCCTCATACTCGGCGCGATCGGCGTCTTTGTCATCGAGCGTGACTTTACAAAGGCCGCGGCGTTCGCGTTTGCCGGCGCGGTGCTGACCTATTTCGGCTTCATGCATGGCGAGGCGGTCGGCATCGGCGGCGGCCTCGGCGTCACGCCCGGCGTCGCACTGGCCTACGCGGTCGTAGCGGTTGGATTTCTCGCGGTCGAGAGGTTTGGCGCAACGAGCAGCGAAAGCATTTCGGATTCCCATATGCCGCTGGCAGCGCCTGCCGAATGAGGTAACGGCCTCGTTGAGGGCCTGCTCGCGCCGGCGCTCAGAGCCTTTTCCGTTCCGATTGAATCGGAACGGAGGCTCTACTTCTATATTTTAACGCGTTTTCTTCGCGCGAACCGGTATCCACTTCGCTGGAAAACGCTTCAGTGACCCGCCATGTGCCGTCCGATTTCCGTCAGGTCGGCCTCGCTGGCGCGAGCCTCATACACGAGTTCGCCGTGGAACATCACGGCGAGCCGGTCGGAGAGTTCAAGCAATTCGTCGAGATCCTCGCTGACCAGCAGCACCGCGGCGCCGCGATTTCGCGCAGCCATGATTTCCGCGTGAATTTGCGCGACAGCGGCAAAGTCCAGTCCAAAGCAGGGATTGGCGGCGATCAGGACTTCGACCACATCGCCGAGCTCGCGCGCCAGCACCGCGCGCTGCACATTGCCGCCGGAGAGCGCTGCAATCGGCGTATCGGGCGTACGGGTCTTGATCTTGTACTGCGCGATCTTCTTGTCGGCGTCGTCCTGAAACGCGGTGCGGTTGAGCCACCAGCCGCCGCTCGCGAACGGCGCGCGGTCGAACTGGCGGAATGCGATATTGTCGGCGACGCTCATGCCGCCGACGCAGGCGTTTTTTAACGGCTCTTCGGGCAGCAGCGACATCTTGTGCCGGCGCATTTCCTCGCGGCGGGCATGATAGATGTCGCCGGCGACGCGGATTTCACCGCTTTCGGCTTCGCGCTGGCCGGCGAGCACCTCGACAAGCTGCCGCTGGCCGTTGCCGGAAACCCCGGCGATGCCGACGATCTCTCCGGCACGGACGGCAAGCGACACGCCATGCACCGCGACCGCACCGGCATCGTCGAGCGCGGTGAGCTTGGTCAGTTCGAGCCGTGTCTCGCCGACTTCTCCGACCCGGGGCGGCTGAATGGTCAATTCTTCCGCGCCGATCATGGTGCGCGCCATATCGTCCGGCGTCAGATCCGCAACACGGCCGCGACCGGCGAGCTTGCCGCGGCGCAGGATGGTGACTTCGTCGGCGAACGCCATCACCTCGCGGAATTTGTGCGTGATCATCAAGATCGTCAGATCGCCGTTGACGACCATGGCCCGCAGCATGCCGAGCACCTCGTCGGCTTCGCCCGGCGTCAGCACCGATGTCGGCTCGTCAAGGATCAGAAACCTGCGCTTGAGATAAAGCTGCTTGAGGATTTCGCATTTTTGCCGCTCGCCGGCGGAAATGTCCGACACCCGGGCATTGAGCGGCACCTTGAACGGCATCCGCGCAAGAAACGCTTCCAGTTCCTGCTTCTCCTTGACCCAGTTGATAACGGCTGGAACATCGTCCCGCGCCAGCACCAGGTTTTCGGCCACGGTCATCGCCGGCACCAACGTGAAATGCTGGTACACCATGCCGAGGCCAAGCGCGTGGGCGTCCTTCGGATTGGCGATCGTCTGCTCACGGCCGCCGACCAGCACCTCGCCCTGGGTCGGGTGGTAGTAACCCATAATGCATTTGACCAGCGTGCTCTTGCCGGCGCCGTTTTCGCCAAGCAACGCATGGAACGATCCGGGGCGTACTTTCAGTTCGACATTGTCCAGCGCGACGAACTCGCCGAACCGCATGGTCATGGCAATGGCATCGACGCCAAGCGCCCCGCTCGGCATCGGCACTTCGCCGATAATCACGATAAGGCTCCGATCAGACTTGCCGACGTTGCGACGGCCCCGAACACCCCGCCCTGCATCTTGATCATCTTCAAGGCATGTTCATGATTGCTCTTGTCGGTGGCAGCACAGCAATCCTCGACCAGCACGCATTCGAAGCCGCGGTCATTGGCCTCGCGCATGGTGGTATGCACGCAGACATCGGTGGTGATGCCGGTGAGAACCAGGTTCTCGATGCCGCGCAGCCGCAGCATCAGTTCAAGGTCGGTGGCGCAGAACGAACCCTTGCCGGGCTTGTCGATGATCGGCTCGCCCGGCAGCGGTGCGAGATCCGGAATGATCTCCCAGCCGGCTTCGCCGCGCACCAGCACCCGGCCGCACGGGCCGGGATCGCCGATCCCGGCGCCGATCTGGCGTGACCGCCAGCGCTTGTTCGCCGGCAGGTCGGTCAGATCCGGCCGATGGCCCTCGCGGGTGTGGATGATGTGGAAACCCTGATCGCGCATCACGGCCAGCAATCGCTTGATCGGCTCGATCGGCGCGCGGGTCAGCGACAGGTCGTAGCCCATCTTGTCGACGTAGCCGCCGACACCGCAGAAGTCGGTCTGCATGTCGATGATGACAAGGGCGGTGTTGTCCGGACGCAGATCGCCATTGTAGGGCCAGGCGTAGGGCTCGGACTTCAGATAGCGTTCGGCCATTTGTGGTCTCTCTAGCGTGTAATCGAAAGTTCCGCGGGCGCGCCGGTCAGCGTGCGCTTCGGCGAGCAGGTGATGATCATGATCGCCAGCGTGAGGATGTAGGGCGCGGCGTTGAACAGGTGATAGCCGGAAGTGACCCCGACCGACTGCAGCGCGGGCCCGAGTGCTGCCGCGCCACCGAATGCCAGCGATGCCCACAGGCATAGCATTGGGTCCCAACGCGCGAAGATCACCAGCGCGACCGCCGTGATGCCTTGTCCGCTGGACAGGCCCTCGTTCCAGCTACCGGGATAGAACAGCGACAGGAACGAGCCGCCGACACCAGCGAGGAAGCCGCCGACCATCGTCGCGCGCAGCCGGATCGCCAGCACGGAATGCCCCATGGCGCGCGCGGCGTCCGAACTTTCGCCGGCGGTCCGGATCAACAGGCCCCAGCGTGTGGTGCGAAATGCCCAGTATAGAATCGGTGCCAGCGCCACCCCGATCAGAAACAGCACATTGATCCGCAGCGCCGCGCGAACCTGCGAGACATCGCTCCACCATCCGAAATCGATGGCCGGCAATCGCGGCGCCGTGGGCTCGATCAGCGGCTTGCCGAGATAGAACGCAAGACCAGTGCCGAACAGCATCAGCGCGATGCCGACGGCGATGTCGTTGACCCGCGGCAGCGAGCAAATACCGGCGTGGAGCGCGCCGAGCAGGGCGCCGGTCAGGCCGGCGGCGAGAACGCCCAGCCAGGGCGAACCGGAGAGATAGGAGATGCCGTAGGCGCTCATCGCGCCCATCACCAGCGTGCCCTCAAGACCGAGATTGATGCGCCCCGAGCGCTCGGTGATGCATTCGCCGAGGCTGACGAACAGAAACGGCGTGGAGACGCGGATCGCGCCGCCGAACACCGCGAGCGGGACCGTCCAGAGTCCAATCGTGCCGTCCGCCATGTTCAGGATTTGCCTTTCAGAAAGCCGATCCGCCCGTAAAGCGCGTCGCTCGCCAGCACCGCGACAAAGATAATCCCCTGCAGCACCAGCACCGATGCATCGGGCAGGCCAAGCCGCCGTTGCAACAGTCCGCCGCTGGCGCTGATGCCGCCGAGCAGGATTGCAACCGGAATGATCGCCAGCGGATTTTGCCGCGCCAGGAAAGCGACCAGGATCCCGGTAAAGCCGTAACCGGCGGCAAGGTTGGCGTTGGTTTTGCCCTGAACCGCGGCGACTTCGATCATGCCGGCGAGGCCGGCCGCTGCGCCCGCCAAAAAGCAGATCGTCAGGATCAGCTTGCCGACACTCAGGCCCACGATCTTGGCGGCGCGAATATTGCCGCCGGCGACTCGCGCGGCGAATCCGAACACGGTGTGATAGATCAGGATGTACGAAGCGATCGCGGCGACGATGCCGAATACCAGTCCCCAATGCACGTCGGTACCCGGGATCGAACCGATCATGTTGACGGCGCCGATCTCGCGGGTCGACGGCTTGTTGAGACTGGCGGGGTCGCGCATCGGGCCTTCGACCAGATGGTTGAGGATCGCAAGCGCGATATAGACCAGCAGCAGACTCGAAATCGTTTCGTTGACGCCGCGATATTGACGAAGGCCGCCCGCCAGCATGATCCAGAGGCCGCCGCCGGCCATGCCGGCGCAGACCATGACAAGCTGCACCACCGGAGGCGGCGCGGACTGCACGAGCAGCGCCGCGCCGGTTGCCGCCAGCGCACCGATCAGCAGCGCGCCTTCGCCGCCGATGATGACCATGCCGAGCTGCGCGGGTAGTGCTGTGCAAAGCGCGGTCAATATCAGGGGAGCCGCGCGCGTCAGCGTGTTCTGCCAGGAAAACCAGGTGCCGAACGCGCCGTAGTACATGTAGAAATAGAGATCGAGCGGGTTCTTGCCGAACAGGGCGACGAATATCCCGAACACGCCGAGCGCGCCGACCAGCGCCGCGCCCGGAATGAGGATGTATTCGATGGTGCCGCCGTAGCGTTGCAGAAATCCCGGATCAGCGGCTGGAGAAACCGCAGCTGCTTCGGCAGGATCCGCAACGCCCGATGTCACGAAGTCGCTCCGACGACGCCCTCGACCAGATAGTCCATCTTTTCCAGCTCGGCGTCCTTCTGGCCGCGCTCGGTTCCGGCGCCGATCACGGTCTTGCCCTTGTTGTCCGCGATCGGACCCTTGAAGATGACGTAATCGCCGGCGACCAGCTTGGCTTTGATATCATCCGCATGTTTGCGGGCCTCGGCCGAAACCGCTTCGCCATACGGCGAGACCTTGACGATTTCTTCCTTCAGGCCGCCACGGTAGAAATTTGGTATTTCCTGGCCGGCGGCGATCATCTTCACGAACTTCGGATAGAGTGCTTCCCAGTTCCACTCGGCGCCGGTCAGATAGGCCTTTGGCGCCAGCGGCGATTGGTTGACGTGATAGCCGCACACCATCGCGCCGCGGCGCGCGGCGTTCTCGACCATCGTCTTCGGTCCATCGACATGGCAGGTCAGGACATCGACGCCCTGGTCGATCAGGCTGTTGGTCGCTTCGGCTTCCTTGACCGGCATCGACCAGTCGCCGGTGAAGATCACCTGGGTGGTGGCTTTCGGGTTGGCGAGCTTGGCGCCCAGCGTGAAGGCATTGATGTTGCGCAGCACCTGCGGGATCGGCTTGGCGGCGACAAAGCCGAGCTTGTTGCTCTTGGTGGAATAGCCGGCCACGATGCCGGAGATATATTGCGCTTCGTCGATATAGCCGAAATAGCTGCCGGCGTTCTTGGGATCCTTTTCGCTCCATAGTCCGCCGCAATGTTCGAAATGCAGCTTGGGAAACTTGGCCGCCATCTTGACCATGTGCGGATTGTAGTAGCCGAAAGAGGTCGGGAAGATCAGCGTGGCGCCGTCGAGATTGATCATCGATTCAATCGTCTTTTCGACCGCGTCGGTTTCCGGAACCTTTTCTTCCTCGACAACCTTGACGCCCGACATTTTCTTCACGGCCGCGGCCCCCTGGGCATGGGCCTGGTTGTATCCATAGTCGTCGCGCGACCCGACATAGATAAAGCCGATGGTGGTATCAGCCGCCGCGGCGGAACGCGCGCCAAGAGCTGTTCCGAGCGTCAGCGCAGCGCTTCCCTGCAACAGATGTCGTCTTGAAATCCTGCCAAAATCCATTGGTTGCTCCCTTTGGCGGGCTGACCGCCGCTGATTTCGCGGCTTCGCCGGACCGGCAAAGCCCGGAGCTTCCATCGCAAGCTTCGTGCCATCGCCCATTGCAGGGTCAATTTCTTGTAATCATTTGATAAGATTAATATTTTACATGACGACGCCCAGTGCAAAAGTTGGGCATGCACTCGCACTGTCTAAATTTTCATCATTATTTGTCGATTGTATGCAATGGAGTTGGGCAGCTTGGGAAGGAGTTCAGCGCCCCTGGCACGCGCAACAGCGCACCCGCGCGCCTCGCCGCGGGCAGGATCAAGTTTGGCCGCTGAACTCCGCGTTTATTCGGCGGCGGCAAGCGGGGCGCGTTCGAGCGCCTGGTCGTGTCCGAGCGCCAGCACGATGCCTATCGCCATGATGCCGAGGGCGGCCAGCAACAACAGCCCGCCGGCATAGCTGCCGGTCTCATCCTTGATCCACCCCATCGCAAACGGTCCGGCAAATCCAGCCAGGTTGCCGATCGAATTGATGACCGCGATCCCGGCTGCCGCACCTGCGCCGGAGAGGAAGGCGGTGGGTAGCGTCCAGAACACCGGCAGGTTGGCGAAGATACCGAAGCCGGCCACGCAGAACGAAATCATCTTCAGCGTCGGGTCATCGAGTACGGTGGAGGCCGCAATGCCGGCGGCGGCGATCAGCAGCGGGAAGGCGGCATGGAACCGCCGTTCGGCTTTGCGGTCCGAACGTCGGCCCCACCACACCATGGCGATCACCCCGACGACATAAGGCGTGGCCGCGACGACCGTGGTGAGAAAGGTGGTGAGGCCGAAGGCCTTGACGATCTGCGGCAGGAAGAAACCCAAGCCGTAATTCATCGCCACCACGCCGAAATAGACCAGGCTCAGTCCCAGCACGCGCGGATTGAACAGCGACTGCACCACCGAGTAGTTATGCACCGCCTGACGCTGACGCTCTTCAAGCGTCAATCGTTCGGCAAGCCAGGCCCGCTCGTCCGGTGCGAGCCAGGTCGCGTCGGCAGGCCGATCGGTGAGATAGAAGAAGACCACGGCGGAGAGGAGGATCGCGGGCACGGCTTCGATGATGAACAGCCACTGCCATCCGGCGAAACCGAGGCCGCCCTCCAGATAGAGCAGCAAGCCCGAGACCGGCCCGCCAATCACGGTGGAGAGCGGGATGGCGGCCATGAAGTAGCCGACAATGCGCGCACGATATTCCGCCGGGAACCACAGGGTCAGATAGAAGATGATGCCGGGAAAGAAGCCGGCTTCGGCCGCGCCGAGAAGCACCCGAACCAGGTAGAAACTGTGTTCATTGCCGAGCCCGGTTGCGCTGGCGATGGCGGGGATGAACGCCATGGCGCCGGACAGGATGCCCCAGCTCAGCATGATGCGCGCAATCCATTTGCGCGCGCCGAATTTTTCGAGCAGCAGGTTGGATGGCACCTCGAAGATGAAATAGGCGAGGAAGAAGACGCCGGCGCCGAAGCCGAACGCGGTCTGCGACAGCCCGAGGTCCTTGTTCATGGTAAGCGCCGCGAAGCCGACGTTTACCCGGTCCAGATACGCGACGAAATAACAGATGATCAGGAACGGCACGAGCCGCTTTGAGACTTTGGCGATAGTGCGGGTTTCGACGGTGTCCATGTGATTACGATCCAAGGGTTTTTTCCACCAGCCGGCAGGTGAGCGGCTTCGAGCGGCCGCAGCCTTTCACATTTCACCGCGCAAATGAACTGAACTCTATTGTGCAGTGCGCAAGCGACCATCCGCGAGCTCAACGCATTCCTTGCGGCCCCGACCTGCGACGCGCGCTTATCCATGCGCGATACCTGACGTTCCAACGGCACTGGCCGGTCGGGAACACGTCTTATGGATGTCGTCAATTCAGGTTTTCGAGGCCACGTCGAGTTTGGGTTGCGGCCGGCAGGTCTCCTGATCGCAGTGGTAAAGTTCAGAATCATACTGACACGGCCGCAAAATCGGTCTTTGATCGTTGAGGGCGGGCAGGCAGGAGGCGTGAAATGAATGACCTCGTTCGCTACCGCGCCATGGAATCCCTGTGCCGGCAGAGCGCAGTGTTTCGCCCGCTTGAGAGTTGGCGGCTGCTTGCTGAAGCGGAGATGTGGCACCACAAGGCGCAGGAAGAAATCGCCTCGCGCTTTATCGAATGCAACCGCACCCCGCTGGCCGGTGAAGTCGCCCGTGCAGCGTCTCGTTCCCGCGCAAGCGACGAAAGCCGGCTGTTGGCGGGGTGAGCCCTTCGAACGACGGGCGGAACAATCCAGCTAATGGCAAGAGAAAGGCCCCGCATTTGCCGGGCCTTCGTTTTGGCAAGCGGTTGACGTGCATGCGGGGAGCGAGGCCCGCCGGGCTCAATTCGTGAGGGATGTGAGCTGTGACGAGCGACTGCTGGAACATGGCGTTCAGGGCGGTGGTAATGTCCGCAGGCGTATTTGCCGTGAAAAAGAAGTTCGGTGACGCGCACCCTGAAGGCTGGCCGGAATATTCGGGATGTTGTTGTTGGCGTAGTCGTCCTCGTCACCGGCAAACGAGGGATTGGTCGGGTTGATCAACTGGTAAGGAACATAGAGCACGGAAACGATGATGCCGCGTTTCTTGAGCTGACTGCACACGTTGGTGTTAATGGGATCGATCACGGTAGCGTGGTTGCTGCCGGCCAGCTGCCGTTGGGAACGCCTTTTGTCTGGTTATCCTGTGCGCCGTCGCTGATGAGGACGACGAAAGGCAGCGTGTTGTTTGAGGTGCTGCCGTCGCCGACGTTGGCGATCAGGCTGTTTATGCCGTTGAGCGCGGTGTCGATATGCGTGCCACCGGAGCCAAGATTTGAATTGGTGTTGGTATCGAGCAGCGTAGCAAGGTTGGCGGCGGCGTAGTTGATGGTCGAGGAATTGGTGGTAGAGCCGTTGATGCTGCTGGTTAACGGGAAATACGCATAAAGATATTGAATGAATGGGTAGAGCCCGATCCGGAATTGATTGGTAACTTTTTCGGAGGCGTTAGCCGTGGCGCAGCTGGATGCAGCCATCGGTGCCTGGCGTGGCGCAGGACGTTGCCGCTGCGAGACCGAAGTTAGGATCCGTGTTGAGCGAAGCCGGCAGGCCGGAAAGCATCTGAACCGGCAAGCCGGGAACCTGCTTCGGATACTTGGTACTCGACGTCTTGTTGATCAGGGTCGAGAGCGCTTCCGATGATCCCAGGGCGGTGCCGGCGCGATCAGGATGCCCAAAAACGCCAGCACGACACCCAGCACGACCGGCATGAATCCCGGCCCCATTTTGGCAAGGCTGCCGACCTTGTAGCCGCTGCCGGTCACGCCGCGCCCACCCCGAGCAGAAGCATCAAGACGCCGGAATAGTAATCGCGCTTCAGCTTAAACTTTCCCGCAACGGCGCATCTCTGCAACGGCCTTTGGCACGGGCCCTACCCGCAGGGCACCGGGCCTGTCGAGGCTGCCGCAATCTGGAAGCGGCTGCCACGGCCTTGGTCAGGGTGACGCCGTCCGCGCTTGCTGCTTCTGACGCGGAGTTGATCCGACTGCGGCGATCACGCTGAATTCACGATGAACGGGCAATCTCGATTTTGCGGCGGGCTGGCAAGTATTTTTGCCAAGGATCATAACAAGTATTGAGGCGCAAATGACTGCGGTAATTTATAACTTTGAGCGCTCCTGCGAGAGCGGGCCCATGGATGAAACGGAACGGCTTTTCTCGGCTCTAGGACGGTACACCAGCGCGGAACTTCTCGAACTGCTGTATGTCGGAGAGGAGCCGGGTTTTTTCGAACTGATGCGCGGGCTGTTTGGGCTCTCTGACGAGGACAGGTTGGTACTGCAAGATTTCCTTGCAGCCATGCCCCCGCAGTCGATGACGGTGACGATCGACCCGGCAGGACGGTGCATTCTTGCTCCCAAGAATTCTCCTGCCAGGAATTTTCGTTCGGTAGGAAAATCCTGACAATTGCGACCCAGCTCATACTGTGCGTCTGAAAGCCGCGCGGCATTTCAGAGGTACCGAGATCGGGCTCAGCCGCTGGCGCGAACGACGCGCCTTTCGCGCTGCACTGATTCGGAAATGAACTCGCCGATCCAGTTGCAGCGCCTGGCCTCGATGTGCCATGCCATGGCCTCCAGCGAGGACGGCGCCGGGTCGGGAATGTCCTTGCGGACTTCCCTGCCGTTCAACCAACCGCAACTGTGCGAATAGCGGGTCTTGCAGACAAGGTTGATCGTCTCTCGCTGTTGCAGCAATGCGTAGCCGTCGGCGGGAAAGAAAGTGCCGGCAAGCTCGATCGGAATCGGCAACTGGCGCACCAGCAAAAAGGTGCTGGCGGCATCCTTTTCTGATTCGGAGACCAGCACCCCGAACAGGCTGTGGATCGGCGCAATGGCGTCGGGCGCCACGGCTCCGCTGGGTCCCAGTATGGCGCCGGCCGTCGCGATCGACAGGTATTCGCCGTCGGGACCCCAGCGGCAGGCGATCAACCACTCGCGGCCGCGGCTGCGGATGAGGGTTGGCTTTGCGTAGTCCGACCGGGCAATATCGGCTGTCATGGCGACGACAAAGGCTTTGGCGAGCATGTGTTTCTCCGGGGGTGGACGTCCTCGTGGGCCAGACTGTGCGCGGCAGGCGTGAGACCATCGTGAACAGGCGGGGGACCCGATGCCAAATCTGTTCGCGCGCGCTGCTTCATTGTTGCTCGGCGATAACCCGGAAGACACCGGCGACCCCGATGCCCGGCTGCTTCTGGAAGTGCTTGGCTACGCCGATCCGGCCGGTGTCGGCGAATCCGGCTCCGAGACCCACCACCGTGCCCGCCTGTTGATGGCGGCGTCCCGGTTCGTTCGGGTTTTCGAACTGGCCGCGCCTGAGGCTCCCGGTCTGGTCTGCTTTGGCGCCGAAATCGATCCGGCGATGGCCGACCCCCTGCATGCCGGTAGTCCCGCAGTCAGTGTTTCCGGCGTAGGTCCTTCGCCGCAGCAGGCATTTCAGGGATGTATCGGCGAGGGCATCGAGTATCTGTCCCAGTTGCAGACCGGGACCGATGTGCTGGAATTGCCCGGTCCCGGCGGTCCGGCTGCCGGGCAGGGTCCGGCAACGCGGGAGTTCCTCGCCGCGTTCGAGGCCTGCCGCCTGCGTCCGGATGCTGAACTTTCATGGCACCGTGTCACGCGGGTTACCGATCGTTGCGAGGTCTTGCTGCCGGCAGACCTGTGCCTGCGCCGGCCGCTGGACCAGCGAGAGATCAGACCGCCGTTCCCGCTGAGTACCGGATCAGCCGCCGGCACGTCATGGCACGCGGCGGCGTTGCACGGGCTGCTGGAGTTGATCGAACGGGACGCGGCCAGCCTGTGGTGGTGGGGCGGCAATCGCGGCCGATCGATCCCGCCCCGGGATCAGGCATACATCAAGGCCAAGGCTCTGCTGGCGCGGCTGCGGCAAAATGCTTCGGCGCGGCGGAGCTGGTTGCTCGACATAACGACGGATATCGGCGTGCCCAGCGTTGCGGCGGTCTCCTGCGCGGCCGATGGTTTTGGCTTTGCTTTTGGCCTGGCCGCGCGGCCGACACTCGCTGCCGCGGCCTGCGGCGCAGTTCTGGAAATGTGCCAGGGCGAACTGGCCTATGCGGTGGTTGAAGCGAAGTGCCGGGAGCGCGGGGAAGCAGCGCTCAACGAGCGGGACCGGGTTCATCGGCGCCGGGCCACCATGATCAACGCGGATCAATGCCTGCTGCTGCAACCGGTGGCGGAGCCATCGGAGCATCTTGCCATCGACACCACCGACGCAAACTCCGTGCTGCAGCTCATCGCGAAACGCCTGGAGCGATTTGGCATCGAGACCTTTACTCTCGACCTCACGCGTGCGCACCTTGCCATTCCGGCGGCCCGCGTCATCACGCCCGGGCTCCAGCTTGAACCTTCCGAGATCGTGATGCCGCGGCTCGCCGACATGATGGCGCGAACCGGCGGCGGCGCAATCTATACCGGTGGGGTCGCTTTGATATAGATTGTCCGGACCGCAAACCCGGATTGGTATCTGTGGATGCAAGAGGCTGCGGGCGTTCAAAGGTTGGCTGCAGGCGAGTCCGCGACCGCGCCGGGAAGCGCCGCGCGCCTTTCGGTGTCGTTGGTGGGGCGTCTTGCCATCAGATTCAAGGGCCAGTTGATCGAACTGCGAACCCAGAAGGCCGGCGCCGTTCTCGGCTATCTTGCGCTCACCGAGGCGAAACACGAAAGCCGCGAACGGCTGGTCGGCCTGTTGTGGAGCCGGTCGGATGAGGAAAAGGCACGCGCCTCCTTGCGCCAGGTCGTTCGCGAACTTCGTGCCGCCTTTGAGGATGCAGGATATCGCGGGTTTGTCGCCGGCAGGCTCGCAATCCATCTCGATCCCGAGCAGGTCGAGGTCGACGTCGAAAGCATCATCCGGGCGGCGGAGAGCGGCAGCGTGCATTCGCTCCTCCTTAATACGCCGCACCTCGACGAGCGGGTCCTTGAGGGTATGGACGATCTCGATCCTTCATTTCGGGTCTGGGTTCTGGCCAAGCGTCAGACGATCCATGACAGGCTGATGCGAAGCCTCGATGCCGGTCTGGTGGGGAACGATATCGCCGCTGCCGTCAAAAAGCAGATGGCGACCGCCATCGTCAATCTCGATCCAACCCACGAGGAGGGTTGTTGCCATCTGATGCGGGTGCACGCCGAAGAAGGCGATGTCGCGGGAGCCCTGCGCATCTACAAGGCGCTCTGGAATCTGCTGGACCGGGATTACGGCATGGAGCCGTCGCCCGTGACCGAAGAACTCGTTGCAAAAATCAAGCTTGGGGCTTTCGAGCAGCCGCTCGCGCCCGGGCCGGCCGATCAGCGCGCGTTGCGGGTGATCCAGGGAAACATAGAACGGGCCGTTCCGCGGGCGGTTGCGGCGGTCAAGGCAGGTGCCAAGACCTGCCTCGTGCTGCGGCCATTTGCCATGCACGGCATCGACGGCGATCACACCTATCTCGTTCAGGGTTTTCATCAACATCTGGCGGCCTCGCTCGTGCGCTTCCGCGAATGGAGCGTGGTCGATCGTGCTCCCACCCCGCTTGCGCCGTCCGGGCCGGATTCGGCGGCGCAATACTGCATCGAAACCACCGCCTATCAGGTCGGTGCTGAAATCAACATCGTGATGGTTCTGAGAGACGATACCACCGGCATTTATGTCTGGAGCGAAAGTTTTCGCCTCGGCCTCGCCAATTGGTTCGAAGCACAGCAGCGCATCATCCGCCGGATCGCGACCTCGCTGAACGTGCAGCTATCGACCGAACGGCTGATGCGGCTGGCAGGCGAGCCGGACGTGTCGCTGGATATCCACGACCGCTGGCTTCGCGGGCAGAATCTGATGGCAAAATTCGACCCTGAAAGCTGGCAGCGAGCCGTCGCCATCTTCCGCGATGCCATCCGTGAAAATCCTGCTTTCTCGCCTTGCTACAGCAGCCTGGTGCAAATGAATAACTTCGAACATTTCGTGCATCCTGGCCGCTTTCGCGATCTCGGCAAGGCCGGAGCGACCCTCGAACTTGCGAAGACCGCCGTTCAACTGGATCCGGTC
This sequence comes from uncultured Pseudomonadota bacterium, assembly GCA_963727225.1. Classification (GTDB taxonomy): domain Bacteria; phylum Pseudomonadota; class Alphaproteobacteria; order Rhizobiales; family Xanthobacteraceae; genus Bradyrhizobium. The sequence goes on from CAVSFN010000023.1 coordinate 334,911, forward strand.
GATTCCCGGGCGCATTTGTGCTGTGGCTGGTCTTATGTGCTGGCGTTCCGGGAGGCTGAGGCGGCGTCGCATATGGAACTCGCCTGCGAGTTGAACGACAACGACCCATGGACCTTGCTGTCCTCTGCGCACTATTCCGCTTTCTGCGGATCAATCGAGCAGGCCCGGCTGCGAGCCGATCAGTCGCTGGCTCTTTCGCGGGCGCCCTCGCATCTCGATTGGGCCTACCACACCACCATTCGCTTCCTGTGCGGCGACTATGCCGGTGCTCTCGAAGCCAGCGATCGCGCGCGTGATGTCATACGCATCCTGCCCGTATGGCGGACGGCGGCACTGTTCTACCTCGGGGAAACGGCTAGGGCGCGGGAAGAGGCGCAGCGTTTCGTCAATGGAATACGTTCGTTTTGGGTTGGATCGTCCGCGCCGACCGACGAGGCCGTGGTGCGTTGGGCTCTGCAAGCCCATCCGATCAATGTAAGGGTGCGATGGGAAGCCCTGCGCGACGGATTGCGCGGCGCGGGGCTTCCTGTCGAGGGTATCGTCCAGCTATCCCTGTAAGCTGGATTTTTCAGCCACAGAAGCTGATCGTGTAGTCGCCGATGCGTTCGGCATGCACGCGGAATTTTTGATCTTCGGGGATCACCGGATCCATGCCGTTGAACAGACGCTTGTAGAACGGCGGGATCGGATAGGTTGAGCCCGGTTGACTGAGCCGTTCCTCGGAATCCTCGATCGCAAACTTCGGCGGCAATCGTACCACGATCGTATCGAATTCCTGCGCCACGAACTTGATCTGTGTGTAGCGTTCCGGCACCGTCATGAACACTTGGGCCTTGGCGAGTTGCTCCTTGAATTCGTCGACGGTTTCCGGGATCGGATACTCGTTGTCATCCTCAAGATAGTTCTTGCCGGTGGACCAGGTTTTCACCAGGTTGCCCCAACGCTCATGGTTCGTCACTACCATTCTTTCGATCGCCATTGTTCACTCCTCCGGGTTGCGTGAGGCGGAATGAGCCCGACTCACAAAAATGCAGGCACGGCTTGCTGCAAGTCACCGATCTCCGCGGTGAACTCGACCAGTTGGTCCATGCGCTCAATTTCAGGTACTGCTGCAAAGACATTTGTCGGAAAATATTCAGCGGAAATTTCAGCAAGTGCGTCGGCAAACGAAGCCGCGCCCCGGCCGGCCGGAATCTCGTGATGTTCGAGAGCACCGAAGATCACTTCCGACACGATGATCGAGCCCAGCGGCCCGAGGCACAGGCCCTCGGCCCGCGGCTGCCGCATCGCCTCGAACAATATGAAGAACGGCAGCGGCGGATCGCTGGCAAGCGTCTCGACGTCTTCGGCAGTCAGTCGGCCGTAAGTTGGTTCGGAAATCAGCCACTCGCGGAGCTGTTCGATCCGGTAGCAACGGTCGGCAAGCAGCCGTGACATGTTGACAAGCTGCGGCCGCCGGACCGCAATCTCGGCAATCAACGCATCCACCGACCAAAGTCCGGCGAGTGCGGAGCCCAGAAGGTCGCGATAGAGCAGGCCGACGCGGTTGGTCAGGTCGAAGGCGGGAAATATCTGGTCATTGCCGAGCCCGTCGCTGAGATACGGACCCATGCGTCGGCTGAAATTCGGCCTCGACCCCTTGATCTCGAAGAAGCGCGACCATTTCACAATCCATGTCGTATCGAGCGGCATGTTGACGGGATCGTTCGCCGAGGTCTTTTCCAGCGTCGTGCTAAGATCGTGGGTGGAAAGATCGTTGATCACGTATTCCGGCCGGACCATCGCGTGACCGAAGCGGAATGCGCCGTGGGAGAATTCGAGCGGGACCTGCCAGTCGTCGCGTTCCCGTATGCCGGGCACGGGCCGGTCGATGAAGTCCGGGGTCGGGCCGGAATAGGTCGCGTAGATCGCCGGATGCATCACCCGCCGCATCAGGTCCTTGCGAATGATGTTGTGATAGATCAAGGTCAGTGCGTCACGCGCGCACAGAAACCGTTTGTAGGCGGCGCCGAGGTTGGCGTTGATCCCGGTGGCAGGCTCGCCGCGGCGAACAATGTCGACGAGGCCGTTGTGCAGCAGCGCAAACAGGGCCGTCAGCTGCGACATGATGGCGTGATCGTCGTTGCGCGGATCGGCAACCAGCGCTTCGGTAAGGGCAACGCGATGCCCCGCGATGCTGCGATCTATTCCGGTGACATTCTCGGCCGGAGTTCGCGCGATGTCGCGGAACGGACAGCCGGGCTCGACGCCTTTCTCATCCCAGCGCATGCGGCCAAGCCGCAGCTTGGTGCGGCGCTCGTCGTTTGGCGCATCCAGCGCATACACAAAGGGCGAGCCGACCGGACCGCTCCCGAACAGCGTCTCCAGCTTGAGGGCCGAGCGGCGCGCATTGGCAGTGTCGGGATTAAGCCCGCCGGCAATCGAAAGCGGTATCGCCGAGTGCACGAGATCATGTGCCACAAATTGCAGCAGGTACGTGTATCCCGAAGGGATATGGGGGTTTTCCCAGCGTTCGGTCGTGCTGTCGGGGTGGCTGGGCCAATTCAGTTCGGCATCCATCCGCCGGGACAACCGGTTCATCAACCCGCGCACTTTCGGCAGATGTTCCGGGGCGTCGAGCGGGTCCAGCCCATAGGCCTTGAATCGCTGCGACGCATTCGGCGTACCCAGGAAATGCCGAAACCCGGAAGGGGCCCCGTGACGATGAGCGGGACAGTTCACCGGCGCAGCTTGCCAAATCCCGCGGGCTGATGCCTCAGATCCTTTCTGCACGAAAGTCTCTCCCTGCTGTCAGGATGCGAGACTGGCGGGCCTGTCGTGAAATTATCGTGATCTGGACTGCGTAACGCGGCGCCGTATTCCTCAAGCTGTGTACAACTTGGCCGGGGAATGAGCTGATGCGCTAGGCATCCGTTGTGCCGACGACTCGCATTTGGAGCACCATCTGAAAGCCGCCGGCGACAGATGATCAACAATGTGGCAGCGCTCTCGACAGCCCCGGTGACCATCAGGTCGTGCCGATCAAGGTTCGCTTTCTTGAGCGGATTTGGCGTGTGGTTTCGCTTGCCCGATGCGCAAGCGTGGTTAGAATGACGGAAGGCAACGTAAGAAGGCTATCGCTTTAAGAAGGCTATCGCTTTAAGAAGGCGATCACTTTAAGAAGACGATCACTTGGAGAGAAACGATATGACAAGAACATCCCGACCGCCTGTTCTTTGGTCACTGGGCAGGCTGCTCGGAGCAATTGCGCTCGGACTGCTGGCTGTGGCCTCAAGTCAGGCCCTGGCCGCGGACCCGATCAAGATCGGTGTCATCGCAGAGGCGCAGGCCATTGCCGGTGCGTCGATCCCGCAGGCCGCCCAGATGGCCGCCGATGAGATCAATGCGAAGGGCGGCGTGGATGGACGCAAGATTGAAATCGTCACTTACGACAACCACAGCTCCTCGGCGGATTCGGTTCGCGCATTCCAGCGCGCGGTCAACGAGGACAAGGTCAACGTCGTCATCGCAAGCTATATCAGCGAAGTTGTGCTGGCGCTCGAACCCTGGGCGGCGCGCCTGAAGACGCCCTTCATTACTCCAGGTGCTGCGTCCAACGAGATCAGCAAGAGCATTCACAACGATTACGACAAGAACAAATATACCTTCCACGGCTATCTGACCTCGGCAGCGCTCGCGCTGTCGGTCTGCGACGCCGCCAAGGATTTGCTGGTGGAGCAGAAGCATATGACGACAGCCGTCATCATGAGCGAGGATGCGGCCTGGACCAAGCCGCTCGACATCGGATACGAGGAATGCCTGCCCAAGATCGGGTTGAAAGTGCTGGACCATATCCGCTTCTCGCCCGACACCACCGACTTCACACCGATCTTCAACAAGATCGAAGCCGCAAAGCCCGACGTGATCATCACCGGCATTTCGCATGTCGGCGTGCAGCCGACGGTGCAGTGGAAGAACCAACAGGTTCCGATTCCGATGCTCGGTATCTCCTCGCAGGCGACCAACGAGACCTTCGGCAAGGATACCAACAATGCCTCGGACGGCGTGCTCTATCAGGGCGTCTCCGGTCCCAATGTCGCGGTAACGCCGAAGTCGGTTCCGTTCGCCGAGGGTTTCAAGGCGAAGTTCGGCAACTATCCCTCTTATGCCGGCTATACCGCGTATGACGAAGTCTATTACATCGCCGACGCCGTGAAGCGCGCGGGGTCGACCGATGCGGACAAGATGGTCGAGGCGCTGGAAAAAACCGACTGGGAAGGCACCATCGGCCGCACCCAGTTCTATGGCAAGGACGATCCGTTCACCCATTCGATCAAATACGGCAAGGGCCTGATCACAGGCCTGATGCTGCAGTGGCAGGATGGCAAGCAGATCAGCGTCTGGCCGAAGGAAGTAGCCAAAGGCCAGTTGAAATTCCCAAGCTTCATCAAGGTCACGTCGAACTGACCCCTCCATGATTATGCTCCCGGGCTGACCCGGGAGCATTTTCGCATTTGTAGTTTCCCAGAGTGAGGCAGCGCTGCTGCCGCGGCCATCATCAATGCTTGCCTTACAGATCCTGATCGACGGTTTTGCCATCAGTGCGCTGTACGCTCTGGGTGCAACCGGCTTCACGCTGATTTTCGGCGTCTCCGGCGTGCTCAATCTTTCGCACGGCGCCATCATGGTGCTGGCGGCGGTGGCGGCATGGGCCGCCGCGAGCGTGCTGCATATGAACACCTATGCCGGCGCGCTGGTCGGCGTCGCGGTCGCGCTGGTTGCTGCGCTCATCACCTATTTTTCGGTGGTGCAGCCGATTCAGAAATCGACGCGAATCCCCAATGAGGAGAAGGAAATTTTCGTTCTCACCGGCACGTTGCTTTGGGGGATCATGATTCAGGAGCTGATCGCCTATTTCTTCACCAACAATGCCAAGACCGTGCTTCCGATCGTCGAAGGCGTTGTCGAAATCCTCGGTGTGCGCACGCCGAAGAACGAAATCTTTACGGCCCTGGTCTGCTGTCTGGTGATCGGTCTGCTCTGGCTTCTTGTGAACCGCACCCGGACCGGCAAGGCGGTGCTGGCAGCCTCGATGAATCCACGCGGCGTCACGCTGCTCGGACTTGAGCTCACCAACATCTATGTCGTGGTCTGGGCGATCTATGGCATCCTTGCCGGCATCGCCGGCGTGCTGCTCGGAATGTTTCTCGGCGTCAGCTCCTATAGCGTCGGGCCGCTCACCGCGAGCGCGTTCTCGATCGTGGTGCTGGGCGGCCTCGGCAGCGTTTCCGGCTCGCTGATCGCGGCATTCGTCGTCGGCTATCTCGAAACCCTCACCGCCTATCTGGGCTCGCCTGCGTACCGGACCATTCCGGCGCTGCTGCTGCTGGTCGTGGTGATGTATGTCCGGCCGCAGGGCCTGCTCGGGAGGCGATGAGCATGTCGGATTTCTTCAAGTCCAGGCTGTTCTGGATCGCGCTCGGCATCGTCATCATCGCCTCCACGCTGCCGCTCTATGTGTCCGGCTATATTCTTGGCCTGCTCACGGTCGCGTATTATTTCGGCGTCTTCGCCATGGCGTGGGACCTGCTGTTCGGTTTCGCCGGCGAGGTGAATTTCGGACCGACCTTCCTGATCGGTGTCGGCGCCTACACCGCCGGCATTCTCAACAATCAATATGGCTGGTCGGTGTATCTGTGCATCGTGCTCGGCGCGCTGGCGTCGGTGATCGCCGGATTTGTGCTGGCGCTTCCGGCCTTGCGGGTGCGCGGGCCCTATTTCGGACTGACCACGCTGGTCGCCGTGCTGATGTTGCAGAACTTCATCGTGGTGTTCGCCGATCTCACTGGCGGCGAAATCGGCCTGACGATCCCCGACGTGATCACGATCAACGCCGGCGCCAATTACTGGATCGCGCTTTGCTTCATGACCATCAGTGCGGCGATTCTGTACGGGCTTTCGCAATCGCCGGTCGGCCTGGTGCTGCAGGCCAGCGGCCAGGACCCGGTGCAGGCCGGCGCGCTCGGCTTCAACATCGTCAAGCACAAGCTCGCGGCCTTTGTGGTCAGCGCATTTTTCTCTGGCCTGTCGGGGGCGTTGCTGGTGTTTTATTTCGGGACGGCTTCGGTGGGAACGGTGGTCGATGTCGCCGTCGGCGTGCAGGTGATCGTTGCCGCCGTGCTGGGCGGACGGCGCACGGTGCTGGGCGCGGCACTGGGCGCGATCTTCCTGATCGTGGCCGGCGAGTTCCTGCGCCCGACCGGCGAATTGGCGACGTTCATCGTCTCGACCGTGGCACTGCTGGTGATCCTGTTCTTCCCCAATGGCTTCCTCGGATCGGCCCTGGCGCATGGGGCTCGGCAATAATGGATGCTGTCAGCAACGCTCCCGTTCTCGAAGTTCGCGGGCTTACCAAGCGCTTCGGCGGCCTCACCGCCGTCAAGAACCTGAGCCTCGATCTGCGCGCCGGCGAGATCTTCGGCCTGATCGGCCCGAACGGCTCCGGCAAGTCGACCGCGATGAAGACCATCATGGGCATCGAACGCCCGACCGCGGGCGATGTCATTTTCCTGGGTGAAAACGTTGCCGGCCTTCCCGCGCACAAGATCGCGCGGAAGGGTTTTGGCATGGTGTTTCAACATTCACGGCCGCTGAACCGGCAGACCGTGCTTGAAAACATCATGGTGGCGCTGCTGCCCGACAGCCTGTTCATGCTGTTCGCCGACAAGGCGCTGACCGAACGCGCCAAATGGATCGCCAACCGTGTCGGCCTCGGCGCCGTGATGGACCGGCATCCGCCGACATTGCCGTTCGCGGACCTGCGCCGGCTTGAGCTTGCCAAAGCCATCGCGCGCGATCCCAAGGTGGTGCTGGTAGACGAGCCTTTCGCCGGACTGACACTGGCCGAAGTCGGCATGTTCTCCGAATTGATCCGCAGCTTCCGCGATGAGGGCCGCGCGGTGCTGCTGGTAGACCACAACGTCAAGAGCGTCGCGGCACTGGTCGACCGCGTGCTTGCGATGTATCTCGGAGAGGAGATCATCACCGGCCGCGCCGACGAGGTGATGCGCAACGAGACCGTGCGGCGAGTCTATCTCGGCGGCGCGATCGAAACCTCGGCCCGGCCGGAAACCAGCTTCAAGGACAAGGTGCCGCTGCTGCAGGTCGAGAACGTCAGCGTCCATTACGGCAAGGCGCAGGCGCTGGATGGCGTTTCGATCCATGTGCACCAGGGTGAATTCGTCTCGGTCGTCGGTCTCAATGGCGCCGGCAAGACCACGCTGTTCAACACCATTTCAGGCTTTCTGCCCTACACCGGCGAGATTGTCCGGGCCGGCGAAAAGTTGCGCGGCATCAGTCCGGCCCGCATCGCGCGAAGCGGCATCGTGCAGTGCCCGGAATCGCGGGAGCTGTTCGGCGAGATGAGCGTGCGCGAAAATCTCGATCTCGGCGGCCAGCATCTGTCGCCTGAAGAAAAGGACCGGCAATTGGCATGGCTGTTCGAGCTGTTTCCGATTCTAAAGGAGCGTCAGGGCCAGGCCGCGCAGACACTGTCGGGCGGCGAACAGCAGATGCTGGCGATCGGACGTGCGCTGATGATGCAACCGAAAATCCTGATCCTGGACGAACCCACGCTCGGGCTGGCGCCGGTGATTCTTGAGCTGTTGTCGAAGGCACTGGAAAAATTGCGCCAGACCACGCCGATCACGGTTTTGCTTGGCGAGCAAAACGTGACCTTTGCGCTTCCCCATGCCGACCGGGTGTATGTGCTGGAACATGCGCGGATCGTCTGGGAAGGCGATCCCGGCCGTTTTGCCGCCGAGGCCGGCGAGGGCTATCTGTAAAGGCCAGAGCGTTTTCCGTTCCGATTGAATCGGAACGGAGGCTCATCCGCGAGCCGCCGGCGCCGACCGTGTCGACCACGATTTTCGGATCGAGCCCGCCCTGCTGCGCCAGGTTCATCGCTTCGGCGGCGGCGACGTCGTGAATCGCGACCAGATGGTTGGCGACGAACTTCATCCGACTGTCATTGCCGAATCCGCCGAGATCGGCGCTTTGTTTGGCGAAATCGGCGAACGCCAGTATCGAAGCAGCTGCCGCCGCGTCTTGAATAAATAGTGATCAAGCGATAAACAATTTGCCGGATCGCTTCAATTGGTCTCGCTGCGTTGCGACGCACGTTGCTTTCAAGGGAGGCCCGCCATGAAGGTTACCGGCTTCAATCACCTTTCGATCGGTACCCGGAATCTCGAGGAGTCGGTGAAATTCTACGAGACCGTGTTGGGGATGCAGGCGATTCCGAGCTACAATTTCGGTTTCAAGACCAAATATCTCCGTTGCGGAGATTTGCAATTGCACATCTTCGAGCTTGAGGATCAGGTTCCGGTCTACCAGCACTTTGCGGTCGATGTGGACGACTTCCATGCCGCCTACGACGCGGCCAAGGCGATGGGCGCGCTTGACTCGACCACTTTTCGCAATCCGGTCAACGAACTGCCGGATGGCTGCGTTCAGATGTATCTGCGCGACCCCGCGGGAAATCTGGTTGAGATCGACTGGCCCGACGTCGAAACGCTCGATCGCTCGCGAATTCCCGAGATGAAGCTCTTGACCGAATTCGCCGAACAAAACGAGGAGGGGCTGGCCGCTTCGCTCTATCTCGATCGACCACATCTCAAGACCGCACGACGGGCGAGATAGCGAGGAACGAAATGGCGGGTGTTGGTCGGAAGCCAAACGCAAGCCTGTCCTCCGGGCCGGATCTGGAATCCGGCGCCTATGCGGCGATGGTCGCCCGCGCCGAAGCGCTGATCCCGCAACTGAGCGCTCGCGCGTCCCGCACCGAGGAGTTGCGGCGTCTGCCGCCCGAGACCGAACGCGATTTGCATGAGGCCGGCCTGTTCAGGATCGTGCAGCCGAACCGGGTGGGCGGTTCAGAATTCGATTATGTCGCATTGGTCGATTGCGCCGATGCGATCGGGCGAGCCGACGCCTCGGTCGCCTGGAATCTGGCCAATCTGGCGAGCCATCACTGGATGCTGGGCATGTTCGACAAGCGCGCGCAGGATCTGGTCTGGAACAACGACCCCAATGCCCTGATTGCGTCCTCCTTCATCTTTCCGGCCGGCCGCGCCAGAAAAGTCGATGGCGGATATGTGCTGCGCGGCAGTTGGCCGTTCTCGTCGGGAGTGGATTCCTGCGATTGGAACATGCTGGCCAGCGTCGTTTCATCCGACGATGAAGCCGACGGCATCCGGTACCGGATCTTTCTGCTCAACAAGAGTGACTACAAGATCAGGGATACGTGGAACGCGACCGGGTTGCGCGGAACCGGATCGAACGACGTCGAGGTCAAGGATGCCTTTGTTGCCGAGCAGATGACGCTGGCGGTCAGCGATCTCGACGGCGGCCCGACGCCCGGCAGCGTCGCCAATCCGAACGCGCTTTATGCGCTGCCGGTGTTTTCGCTGTTTCCCTTTGTGCTTTCCGGCGTAGCACTGGGAAATGCCCAGGCCTGTCTGGACGATTATGCCGGGATCGCACGGCATCGCGCATCGACCTACAACCGCGCCAAGATCGGCGACCTCCAGAGCACGCAGATCAAGATTGCCGAGGCTTCCGCAAAGATCGATGCGGCCCGCCTCATCATGCGCTCGACATGCATCGAGGCGATGGCCGACGCCCGGCGCGGCTACGTTCCGGACACCGCCGTCAAGACCAGACTACGGCGCGACGGGGCTTTTTCGGTCAATCTCTGCACGGAGGCGGTGTCGTTGCTGTTTGCAGCGAGCGGCGCGCGGGGCTTGTCCACGGCAGGCGCCTTGCAGCGGCAGTTTCGCGATGCGCACGCGATCAATTCGCACATCGCGTTCAATTTCGACGCCGCCGGCACCAATTACGGTCGCGTTGCGCTTGGCCTGCCATCCGAAAACCTGACGCTTTGAGGCGAGGGATGACTGACGCGCCAAAGCATCCAATCAATCCGGATCCGGCCAACGAATTGGCCAGTGATCAGTCACCGATCGATCCGCGGGATTTTCGCAATGCGCTGGGCACCTATGCCACCGGCGTCACCGTCATCACGGCCATGGCGGCCGATGGCAAGCCCTATGGGTTGACCTGCAATTCGTTCGCCTCGGTATCGCTGAATCCGCCGCTGGTGCTGTGGAGTTCGTGATCTTTTCGCAAGCGATGAGCATTTTCCAGAATGCCAGCCATTTCACGGTCAATGTGCTTGGCGCATCACAGCAAGCCCTCGCCAACAAATTCGCGACCTCGTCGGAAGACAAATTCGCCGGGGTCGAATGGACGCCGGGCCTTGGCAATGCGCCTGTTCTTGCGGCCAGCGTTGCGAATTTCCAGTGCCGCGCCGCTGACCGGTATTATGGCGGCGACCACGTCATTTTCCTGGGCGCGGTCGAGGCCTACGCGTACAATCGGCAGGAGCCGTTGCTGTTTCATCGCGGCGGATACGGCCGGTTTGTCACATGACCAGGAAGGCCGCGCCGAAGCCGGTTCGCGCCAAGCAAAGGCGGCTGTCGCCGGATGATCGCCGCAAGGAGTTCGTCGCCAAGGCGACCGAATTCTGAAAGGATACCGGCTTTTGGCAAATTACTGGGCGCGCAAGTCCACGGCGCAACTCGCGAACGAGGCGGCTCACGGTGAGGGCGACGACGAACCGCGGCGGCCGAAGCGAACCTTGTCTGCGCTCAATCTCGTCGGAATCGGCGTCGGCGGTATCATCGGCGCGGGCATTTTCGTATTGACCGGACACGCCGCCGCCACCAATGCAGGGCCCGCAGTCACGCTGTCTTTTGTCTTCGGAGCCGTCGCATCGGGGTTCGCCGGTCTTTGCTACGCCGAACTGTCATCGACGATCCCGATCAGCGGCAGTGCGTACACATTCACCTACGCCACGTTGGGCGAGCTGATCGCCTGGATTATCGGCTGGGATCTGATCCTTGAATATGCGGTGGGCGCGATCGCGGTCGCCATCGGCTGGTCCGGGTATGTTGTCAGCTTTGTCAGGGATTTCGGCCTCATTCTGCCCGAGCGATACGTGTCGTCGCCGTTTTCGTTCGATGCTGCGCAACACGCATGGTTATCGACGGGCGCCATCCTGAACATTCCGGCCATGGTCATCATCGCGATGATTACGGCACTGCTGGTGGTCGGCATCCGGGAGTCGGCCCGGTTCAACACCATTATCGTTGCGGTGAAGCTTGCGGTGATCGGACTTTTTATCGTTTGCGCCGCGCCTGCCTTCAGCACCGCCAACTGGGTCACGTCAAGCAATCCCGCTGGTGCGTTTATTCCTCCAAACGCGGGGATCGGCATCTACGGCTGGTCGGGCGTGGTCCGTGGCGCGGCCGTGGTGTTCTTTGCCTATATCGGGTTTGACGCCGTCTCCACCACCGCGCAGGAGGCCAAGTCGCCGATGCGGGACCTGCCGGTCGGCATATTGGGTTCGCTGGCGATCTGTGCGGTGCTTTATCTCGCGGTCGGGCTTGTGCTGACCGGGATCGTGCCGTTCGATCGGTTGAACGTCGCCGATCCGATCGCCGTCGGGATCGATGCCGCCGGAATAGGCTGGCTTTCCCCGCTGATAAAGCTGGCGATCGTTTTCGGTTTGACTTCGGTCATTCTGGTGATGCTGCTGGCGCAGCCGAGAATTTTCCGCGCCATGGCGCATGACGGGTTGCTGCCGCCGGTGGCAGGCAGAATTCACCCCCGTTTTCGTACCCCCTATGTCGCGACCATCGGAACCGGTGTTGTGGCGGCCGTTTTCGCTGGACTCTTGCCGATCGGGCTGGTCGGCGAACTCGTCAGCATCGGAACGCTGTTCGCCTTCGCTGTGGTGTCGATTGGAACGCTGATGCTGCGCGTGACCGAGCCCGAGCTGGTCAGGCCGTTCAAATCGCCCGCGATCTGGATTGTCGCGCCGTGTGGTGCTGCGACCTCGATCTTCCTGATGTTCGGCTTGCCGCTGGATACCTGGATCCGGTTGGCCATATGGCTTGCGATCGGTCTGGTGATCTACTTCGCCTACGGCTCCCGGCACAGCCGGGTCGGCAACGCCGGATAGGTCAGGATGGCTTGCCGGATCATTTGAACCATGAAAGGTTTGGGGCAGCATGTTATTTGCGATGGCGCCGGCCGGTATCGGGAAATTGGAGCGGGGATGATGCGGATATCTTCGAATTGGATCGCGGTGGCGGGGGCGGCGGCGGCTTTCATGGTTGCGGGCGTAAATTCATCTCTCGCGCAGCAGACGATCCGGGTCGGCTGGACCATTCCGGCGGAAGAATCGAAATACTGGATGATGCGCAGGCCCGCGGAATTTCCCGATCTCGGCAAGACCTACAACATCGAATGGACGCAGTTTCAGGGCACCGCTCCGATGACGCAGGCGCTGGCAGCCGGCGCGCTCGACTGCGCGACGCAGGCGCCGTTGTCGCTGGCGAACGGCGTGGTCGGCGGAAATCTGAAAGCCTACATCGTGGCCCAGCACGTCTTCGAGAAGCCCGGCGGCTTCTCGGTCTATTGGGCCGTGAAGGACAATTCGCCGATCAAGACCATTGCCGATCTCAAGGGCAAGATTATCGGCATCTCCGTGATCGGCGGCGGCACCCAGGGGCCCTTCAACATGCTTCTGAAGCAGAACGGGGTCGATCCGGCAACCGACATCAAGCTGGTAGAGGTCGGCTTTGCGGTTTCCGAAGACGCCCTGCGTCAGGGCCGCGTCGATGCGGTCAACATGAACCAGCCGTTCGCGGCGCGCGCCGAAGCCAAGGGCGGTACGCGGAAGCTGTTTTCACTCAATCAGGCGATGCCGAACATCGTGCACATTCTCGAGGCCTGTCGCGCCGACTTCGTCGACAAGAATCCTGATCTGGTGAAGGCCTATGTGCGCGATATTACCTCCGGCATGAAGAAGGTGCTGGCCAATCGTGAGGAAACCCTCAAGGTCGTTTCCGAAGTGCTGAAGGCGCCGGTGCCGGTGCTGGATACCTATCTGCTCAAGGACAATGATTTCGGGCGTGACCCCGGTGCGGCGCCGAATTTCGATGCGATCCAGAAGATGCTCGACATTTACGCCGCGACCGGAATGCTGCCCAAGATGGACGTCGCCCAGTTCAGGCATCCGACCATCGTAGCGCCTCTGCAATAGACAGGCGTCAGCGTCGTCCCGGCAAACGCCGGGGGCGACATCCGGAGAAACGACGCATGAAGAAACGACGATCGCGGGTCACGATCGATGGTCTTGATCGCGCGCCCCACCGCGCTTTCATGCGCGCGATGGGACTGGACGACGAGGCGCTGACGAAGCCCATGATCGGGGTTGTCAGCATGAAGGGCGAACAGACGCCCTGCAACATGACCCACGATTTCCAGGTCGATGCCGCCAAGGCCGGGATTGCGGAGGCCGGCGGCACGCCGCGGGAATTCTCCACCATTTCGGTTTCCGACGGCATCAGCATGAATCACGAGGGGATGAAATTCTCCCTGGTCTCGCGTGAATTGATAGCCGATTCGATCGAGGCCGTTGTTCACGGCCTGGCCTATGATGCGCTGATCGGTTTCGGCGGTTGCGACAAGACGCTGCCCGGCGTGATGATGGGAATGATCCGCTGCAATGTGCCGTCGATCTTCATCTATGGCGGCAGCGCGCTTCCCGGACGGTTCGAGGGGCGGACCCTCACTGTGCTCGATTCCTACGAGGCGGTCGGCGGTTTCATGACCGGCGAAATCGATGAGGCGACGCTTGAGGGCATCGAGCGGGCGTGCCTGCCGACGATCGGTGCCTGCGCGGGACAGTTTACCGCCAACACCATGGCGATGGTTTCCGAGGCGATGGGGCTGACGATCCCCAACGTGTCGATGATTCCCGGCGTCTATGCCGAGCGCGCGCAAGCCGCGCGCCGGGCCGGTCGCCTGGTGATGCAGATGCTGCAACGAGGCGGACCGTTGCCGCGCGAAGTGGTGACGCGGCAATCGCTGGAGAATGGCGCGGCCATTGTCGCCGCCACCGGCGGATCGACCAACGCCGCGCTGCATCTGCCTGCTCTCGCCAACGAAGCCGGCATCTCCTTCAACATCGACGACGTCGGCGAAGTGTTTGCGCGCACGCCCTTGATCGGTAATTTGCGGCCGGGCGGAAAGTACACCGCAAAGGACGTTTACGATATCGGCGGCACTGCCGTTGTCATCCGCGCGCTGGTCGAGAGCGGTCATATCGACGGTGGTTGCCTCACCATCACCGGCCGCACGATCGCGCAAGAATATGGCGATGCGAATTTGCCGGACGGCGAGATCATCTTTCCCACCAGCGCGCCGATCATGCCGGATGGCGGGGTCGCGGTTCTGAAGGGCAATCTTTGCCCGGATGGCGCCGTCATCAAGGTGGCCGGCCTCAAGAAGCTGGTGTTCGAGGGCGGCGCACGGGTGTTCGAAGACGAGGAAGCCTGCGTCGATGCCGTCCGCAATCGCAACTATGCCGATGGCGACGTGCTCGTGATCCGCAATGAAGGTCCGGTCGGCGGTCCCGGTATGCGGGAGATGCTCGGCGTCACCGCGCTGATTTACGGGCAGGGGATGGGAGAGAAGGTTGCGCTGATCACCGACGGACGTTTTTCCGGCGCCACCCGCGGAATGTGCATCGGCTATGTTTCGCCGGAATCCTTCGTCGGCGGCCCGCTGGCGCTGGTGCGCGAAGGCGATCGCATCAGGATCGATGCCGGCGCGCGCCGCATGGATCTTTTGATCGATGACCATGAATTCGCCGAGCGCCGTCAGGCGTGGAAGCCGCGGCCGCCACGGCATCGCGCGGGGACGCTGGCCAAATACGCGCGTCTGGTGGGCCAGGCGCCCGGTGGCGCCGTCACGCATGACGGCGCGGCGGAGTGGCCCTGGTTCGACTAACTGCTCGTGCGGCTATCCGGGTTCCCGTGCGCCGAACTCGGTCCTGAATGAACAAATTGTAACCGGCCGAGCCAGCAGGTAAACAGTGTCATCAACGTGATTCCTGCCGGGAGAAACAGATGCGCAAATGGCTCAAGCAGGCCGACGGCGACGACATCAAAATGGTTCTGTCTGGCGGCATCGCGGTGACGGCGTTTTGTACATTCGTGCTGGTTTGGTTTCTCGAGACCTCGGCGCCGGAATGCGGCAGGAATTGCAACACCGAGTTCTCGTCCGTTAACCGGTGATATCAAGGCTACGTCGTTAGCGCGATCCTCGGCCGTGCACATCATGCCGATCCGCTCGGTCTGACCCAGGCCTCACGAGCGGTGCCGCCGTCCAAAGACAGCCTGCCGTCAAGATTGAACGACGGCACATCGCCGCGCCATATCGCCCGCTTTCTGTCGGCCGATTGCCCGAAAACAGCATCGCCAATCCTTGCAGCTTTCCGCTATGCTCCAAGGTTGTCAGCCAACGAAGGCGGGAAGAGAAGCGGGGATGCGGGTATTGCCATCGCGGCCGGGTATTGAGGGGGAAACCGCCCCGGTGCGGGAACAAGCGACCGCGATGATCGAGATCGATCACGTCTCGCAGCTATTTCGGACCTCCGGACGCCAGGACCATCTGGCATTGTCGGATATCTCATTGACCATCGGGGATGGCGCGTTCGTCTCAATTCTTGGCCCCTCCGGCTGCGGAAAATCGACGCTGCTCTATATCGTCGGCGGCTTTGTCAATCCGACCGGAGGCGTGGCGAGGGTGAAGGGCAAGCCGATCACCGGGCCCGGGCCCGACCGCGGGCCGGTGTTTCAGGAGTTCGCGCTGTTTCCGTGGAAGAGCGTGCTCGGCAACGTGATGTACGGCCCGCGCCAGCAGGGCGTGAAGCATGACGAAGCCGAAGCGCAAAGCCGCCGGCTGATCGAGATGGTCGGCCTCAAGGGCTTTGAGCATTTCTATCCCAAGGAATTGTCGGGCGGCATGAAGCAGCGCGTCGCGCTGGCTCGCACGCTGGCCTATCACCCCGCGGTGCTGTTGATGGATGAGCCATTCGGGGCGCTGGACGCGCATACCCGCACGCGGCTGCAGAACGATCTGCTCAACATCTGGGAACGCGATCGCAAGACGGTGCTGTTCGTCACCCATTCGGTGGAAGAGGCGGTGTTCCTGTCCGACAAGGTCGTGGTGATGACGCGCTCGCCCGGCCGCATCAAGGAGATCGTCGATATCGGCCTGCCGCGTCCGCGCCGCCGGGCAGAGCTGTTGCTGGACCCCCGTTACCAGAAATACGTCGTCGACATCGAATGCATGATCGACGATACCAGCGATGACGAGCTGCGCCCATGATAACGGCGCGCGCGCTTCTCACGCGATCGGCGCCGTTGCTCGCCTGCCTCGGCCTGCTTGGTGTCTGGCAGGTCGCGGCGCTGATCCTGAACAACGACAGCTTTCCGACCGCGCTGGAGGCGATCCGCGCCATCCCGTCCATCGTCGGCGACAAGGAATCCCTGATCAATATTCTCGCATCGCTCCGCCGCATGGCGATCGGCTTTGGCCTCGCTGTAATGGTTTCGATTCCGCTTGGATTGATGATGGGCCGCAGCCGCGCCGTGGCGTCGTTCTTCAATCCTTTGCTGATGGTGATCTATCCGGTGCCGAAGGCGGCGCTGATGCCGATCATCATGCTCTGGCTCGGGGTCGGCGATGTCTCCAAAACGCTGGTGATCTTCCTCGGCGTCAGCCTGCCGGTGATCTATCACAGCTTTCAGGGCGCCAAGGCGGTCGAGGAAAAGATGCTGTGGTCCGGTGCGGCCATGGGCCTGTCGGTGGCGCAGCGCATGATCCGGATCGTGCTGCCGGCCGCGTTGCCGGAAATTCTCACCGGCTGCCGCACCGGTCTGGTGCTGGCGCTGATCACCATGGTCACCAGCGAAATGATCGCGCGGCAGTCCGGCGCCGGAAATATCCTGTTCAATGCGCTCGACATGGGACAATACGATACGGTTTTCGCGATGATCATCATCATCGGCGCGATGGGCATCGGTCTTGACGCCGCGTTCGAGAAAATGCGCGCCAGATTGGTCAAATGGTCCGAGCCGCGCTTCGATCTTCCATTGAGCTTTTCATGAACGCACGCGCCGTGACCACGGATGTTCTATTGGGGATCGTTCCGATCGCGCTGCTGATCGGGCTGTGGCAGGCGATCGACTCCTTCGGATATGCGCCGGTGTCGCTGCTGCCGCCGCCCGGCGCCGTGTTCGTGCGTCTGGCGCAGCAATTGGCCACTACCGCGTATCAGCGGGAAATCGGCGCCACGCTGTTTCGGTTGTTCGCCGGGTTTTCGATCGCGGTGATCCTCGGCGTCGGCATCGGCCTTGCCGCGGCGGCCAGTCCGGCCGTCAATGCTGTGGTGCGTCCCCTGGTACGGGTTTTGGCGCCGTTGCCCAAGGTCGCACTGTATCCGGCCCTGCTGCTGTTGCTCGGTTTCGGTCATGAATCGAAGATCACGCTGGTGGCGGCGGACGCGCTGTTTCCGATTCTGCTGTCGACCTATTACGGCGCCTCGATGGTCGAACAGAAATTGATCTGGTCGGCGATGGCGGCGGGTACGCCGCGCCATCAAATCCTGTTCAAGGTGGTGCTACCGGCCGCAGTGCCGTCGATCCTCACCGGCTGCCGCATCGGTCTCGTGATCTCCTGTATCGTGGTGTTTCTCGCCGAAATGATTACCTCGACCGATGGCCTCGGCCATCTCCTGGTGACGGCCGCGCGGACCTTTCAGGCCGTCGACATGTTCGTTCCGCTGATCACGATTTCGCTGCTCGGCCTCATTCTCAACGGATTGCTGCAGGCGGTGCGGTCCTATTTGCTGCGCGGGTTTCCGGAAGTCTGACGGCGGACCGTATTGACCTGCGCCGTCAAGGTGTGAGTATCTTCCTCCCCAAAAGAGAAAAGGACGTCAAGGCATGTTGGCAGATCGCATCGAAGCGAAATGGATCGACGCGTTCTGCGAGATTTTCGAGCGCTGCGCGGTCAAACCCGGCGACACCGCCGCGATCCTTTCGGAGACCCAGTCGCGCGCGCTCAATGTCCATCTGGCGGAGCTGGCCCTGTTGCGAATGGGCGCCCGGCCGTTTCATGTCATCGTGCCGACGCCGCGCAACCGGCAGATCGTGCCGATCCGTTCCACTGGCGCCAGCGAGGCGATCCAGCGGCTGGGGCCGGTGATATCAGCCCTGCAGCAGGCGGGCTTCGTGGTCGATTGCACCGTCGAAGGACTGATGCACGCGGTGGAGACGCCTGAAATACTGAAAGCCGGCGCCCGCATTCTCAATATCTCCAATGAGCATCCCGAAGCGCTGGAGCGCATGGTGCCGGATCTGGCTCTGGAAAAACGCGTGCGTACAGCTGCAAAAATGCTGCGCGGAACGAAGCGGATGCGCGTCACCTCCAAGGCGGGGACCGAACTCGATGTCGATATGGTCGGCGCGTCGACGGTCGGCGTCTGGGGCTGGACCGACAGACCGGGAACGCTGGCGCATTGGCCGGGGGGCATCGTCGTCAGCTTCCCCAAGAGCGGCAGCGTCAACGGCACGCTGGTGATGGCCGCCGGCGACATCAATCTCACCTTCAAGCGCTATCTGACGGCGCCGATCCGGATGACACTGAAGGACGATTACGTCACGGACCTGGAAGGCGAGGGCGCCGACGCAACCATGATGCGCGCCTATCTGGCGGCGTGGGGCGACCGCGAGGCCTATGCGGTGTCGCATGTCGGGTTCGGCATGAACCCCGCCGCCCGCTACGAGGCGCTGACGATGTACGACCAGCGCGACACCAACGGCACCGAGCTGCGCGCCGTGGCCGGCAATTTCCTGTTTTCGACCGGCGCCAACGAATTCGCCGGACGCTACACCGCCGGACATTTCGATCTGCCGATGATGGGCACCACCATCGAACTCGACGGCGTCGCCGTGATCCGCGAAGGCGTGCTGCAGGATGTATTCGGCTAGAGCACCGGAGGTCTGGCCAGGCCGAAATGCCGGAGCAGCTCCACCAATGCCGCAAGGCGCTGCTCGCGATAGGCATCGACGTCGAGGCCGGTGTAGTCGAGGAAGCCGGCGCCGGTCCGCATGCCGATGCGGCCGCTCGCCATATTGCGTGAAATCACTTCCGGCGCGCGATAGCGGTCGCTGCCGAGCGCGCCCTCGAGATAGCGGCTGGCGTAATAGAGAATGTCGCCGCCGCCCCAGTCGATGAATTCCAACAGGCCCATCACCGCATAGCGAAAACCGAAGCCATACCGGATCGCCTTGTCGATATCCTCAGGACTGGCAACACCTTGCTCCACCATGCGCGCCGCCTCGTTCATGGCCAGCGCCTGGATCCGTGGCACGATGAAACCGGGTGTGGCGGCGCATACTACCGGCACCTTGCCGATGCCTTCGAGCAGGGCCTTGACCCGCGCGGTGATGGCCGGATCGGTCGCAGCGCCCGGTGAAATCTCGACCAGCGGGATCAGATAGGCCGGGTTCAGCCAGTGCACGTTGAGAAAACGCTCGGGGTGGTCGATCGCGCTGGAGAGATCGTCGACCAGGATCGTCGATGTGGTCGAGGCGATGATGGTATCGGGCGCGACGCATTTGGAGGCTGCCGCCAGCACCTCGCGCTTGAGCTCGACCACTTCAGGCACGCCTTCGAACACCATGCCGGCGCCGGCCAGCGCTGTTGCCATATCCTGCGCCGGTACCACCGAAACCCGGGCGATGATGGATTCGGCGCCATTGCCATCAAGCAATCCGAACCGCGTCAGACTGGCCAGGGTTTTTCTGACTTCACCGAGCGCATCGGCTTCGAGTGTCGCGAAACCGTCCGCGGTGCGCGCCTTGATATCGATCATGGTGACGACGTGGCCGGCATAGGCGAAGGCCACCGCGATGCCGCGGCCCATGCGGCCGGCGCCGAGGCAGGCGATGACGGGACGAGTGGTGGTCATCGCTGATAGCCCTCGCGCAACAGGATTTGCAATTGATCGCGGTCGAGGCCGCCGAGACCGAGGCTTGCGAGCGTGCGCCCGTCTTTCATGAAATCCTCGCCGCAGATCGCGCCACCGATGGCGAGAAAGGATTTCGCCAATGGCGTCGAAACTCCGGCGAGGTCAGCCACCGAAACCAGCAACGACAGGCCGAGGCGTAAATCTTCTCGCATGTAGCGATGCTCCGACAGTACGATCCGCTCGCGCCAGTCACCGGAATCGGTCAGCCGATCGTGCGAGCCGCGGCCATACATCCATTGCTCGCCCTCGCTGGCATAATGATGCGCCAGCGGAAAATGCGGGCTGCCATAGCCAAACGCTTCGCGTACCGCGATGCGTTCGGCATCGAGCGCGTCGGTGACCCGGCGAATAGCTGATTGCGTACCCTCCTTGTGAATGTCCCAGCGCTCGAAATGCTCGATCGGCCCGGCATTCATGACGATCAGCGGCGGATGGATGATCGGCCCGGCATTCATCAGCGCTGCCGACAGGGCGTCGCCGCACGGCTCGATCACGCCGGGGAACGCGCGCCCGATGACATCGATGGCGTGACCGGCCGTATCAAGGGGAAACACGCCGACCGGCAGCCGCTTGGCGCGGATGGTGATGGCAACCTCGAACGGTCCGTGCTTGCGCGTCAGCCACGGCAGCGTTCCGGTCTCGGCAAAGCTCACCGCGGCATGATTTCCAGAGTCACGCATGGCCTCAGCGAAAATCATCGAGCCGAACGTAGCCGGCGGCAGGAACACGACCTGCCCGTCGGCAAGATGCGGCGCAAGGCGTCGGGCGATGTCGTACTGCGCGAAGGCCGGGGCAGGGCACAGGATCAACTCGGCGTCGCTAACGGCCGCGGCGATGTCCGAAGTCACCAGCGCCAATTGCACGTCGTGTCGGCCACGGGCATCCTTGAACGATGATGCGGGAGCCCGCCGCGCGATGTGCCTCTACCTGAGCCGTGTCGCGCCGCCACAGCCTGACGTCGTGGCCCTGCAGCGCAAAATCGCCAGCGGCGGCGAACGAGCCGTTGCCGCCGCCCAGCACCGCGATCTTCATGACGCCTCTCCTTGCGCCGGCGCCGGCTCGTCGATCTGCCGCAGCATGAAATGCTGCACCTTGCCCAACGCCGTGCGCGGCAGATCGTCGACAAAAACGATCTCACGCGGCACCTTGAAGCGGGCGAGCTGCGTCAGCACATGCGCTTTCAGATTCTCCGCCTCGACCGAACATCCGCCGCGCCGGATGACATAGGCCACCGGCACCTCGTCCCATTTCGGGTCGGGCCGGCCGATGACGCCGCATTCGACGACGTCGGGATGCTCCAATAATACGCGTTCGACTTCCGCGGGATAGATGTTCTCGCCGCCGGAGATAATCAGGTTCTTCTTGCGGTCGTGCACCCAGAAATAGCCGTCCTTGTCGCGCCGGCCGATGTCGCCGGTGCGATACCAGCCGTCGTGCAGCGCCTCGCGGGTTGCTTCGGCATTGCCCCAATATTCGAAGAATACATTGGGACCGCGCACCGCGATTTCCCCCGGTGTCTCTGGAGGCAGTTCATGGCCGGCGGCATCGATCACCGCGGCCTCGCAGCAGAGGCCGGGAAGGCCGGTCGAGCCGACGCGCGAAAGATCGCCGCCGAGCCGGGTATAGATCGCGACCGGACAGGTTTCGGTCGAGCCGTAGACCTGAAGCACTGGCACTCCGCGCGCGACGATGCGCTCGATCAGATGCGGCGGCACGATGGTCGATCCAGTCGAGACCGCCTTCAGCGAGGTGAGATCAATGGAGAGCCAGTCGGGATGGTCGGTCACTGCCTGGATGATGGCCGGCACCAGCACCGTCAGGGTCGGACGGTCGCGCCTGATCACGGCAAACGTGGCCTCCGGCGTGAAGCGCGGGAGGATCGTCACGGTGGCGCCGAAATGCAGCGCCGGGGTGGTCTGGATGTTGAGGCCGCCGACATGGAAGAACGGCAGCACGGTCAGCACATGATCGTCCGAGGTGAGGCCGTGCATGTGCTGGCTCATCACGCCGTTCCACAACAGCGCCTCCTGCCGCAGCACCGCGCCCTTGGGCCGTCCCGTCGTGCCTGAGGTGTAGACGATCAGCAGCGGACAGGAGAGGTCGATATGCGGATGGCGGCCGTCGCCGCGGGCCTGCGCCAGCAGCGTGTCGAATGCGCTGCCCTGCGGGGGCACAAAATCGAGCCCGACGATGCTTGTCGTGGGCAGGTGTTTTGCAAGCTCGGGAACGATCGCCGCGAAGGCCTGCTCCAGCGCCAGCACTTTTACCGAGGCGTCCGACAGGATGAACAACTGCTCGGCCGCCGCCAGCCGCCAGTTCAGCGGCACCAGCATGGCGCCGAGCCGCGCGCAGGCATAGAGCAGTACGAGGTAGTCCGGCCGGTTCAGGCTGAGGATCGCGACCCGATCGCCGCGGTTGACGCCGAATTCAGCCTTCAGGACGCGGGCGGCCGCTTCGATGCGATCGTGCAATGCCCGGTAGCTGAGCGCTTCGCCGTCGAAAATGATTGCAGCTTTGCCCGGCGTGAACGCCGCGTTACGCTCGATGAGATCGGAAAGGTTCATTGCGAACTAGTCGTCCGATTCGCCGCTCTCGTACAGCGCGTCGCGGCCGATGCGGTCGAGGCAGAGTTCGGCGGTCCACGGCAGCATCAGCGAACCGCAGCGGCTGTCGCGGTAGATCCGCTCCAAGGCTAACGACTTCAGCATCGCCTGACCGCCGCAGGTGCGGATCGCCAGCGTTGCGATCTCGTTGGCGCCTTCCATCGCGGAATATTGCGCGGCGTAGGCGCGCAGCACCTGCTCCTTGGTGGGATTGGAGCGGGCTTCGGTGACCGCCTGGAACCAGATCGCCTTGATCTGCTCGAGCTTGATCTGCATCTGCGCCACCGCGATCTGCTTGGTCGGATACATCCGGCGCTTGACCGGCGGCGTGCCCGGCATCTCGCCGCGCAGATAGCGCACGGTGAAATCGTAGGCGGCCTGCGCGAGACCAACATAGGTCGGCGACAGCGTCAGGAACATATGCGGCCAGCGCATCGCCGCCTGAAAGTAGACGCCGCGCGGCATCAGCGCCGCATCCTCGGCGACGAACACATCCTTGAACAGCAGCGTGCGCGATACCGTGCCGCGCATGCCCAGCGGATCCCAGTCGCCGACCACGGACACGCCGTCGGCCTTGGCCGGCAGCGCCAGATAAAGCGTGTTGCGGCGAGAGGCTTTCTCGCCTTCCGCGATCTCAGTGCAGAGCACGCCGTAATAATCGGCGTGGCCCGACAGCGACGCAAAGATTTTCTTGCCGTTGACGAGCCAGCCGCCCTTGACCGGCTTGGCCTCGGTGCCGAACGCGACGCCACCGGCCGCGGCCGCGCCACCTTCCGAGAACGGCTGCGAATAGACAGCGCCGTCGTCGACGATGCGCTTGTAATGTACCGCGCGGCGCCGTTCGTGTTCGGCGCGGGTTGCAGCGTCCATGTCGAGATCGTCGGCCAGGGGGCCGGACCACAGCGTCGAGCAGACGTGCATGTTCCAGGTCAGCGCGGTCGCGCCGCAATAGCGGCCGATCTCGGCAGCCGCCAGCGCATAGGTCTGGTAGTCGGCGCCAAGACCGCCATGTTTCCTGGGAATGGCGATACCGAGCAGGCCGGCGCGATGCAAATCCCTGTAATTTTCGCTCGGGAATTTTGCTTCACGGTCGTAGGCTGCCGCGCGCCCTGCGAACACGGCCTGGCCAAGCTCGCGGGCGGTCGCGATGATCGCGGCCTGTTCGTCGCTCAGCCGAAACGCCGTGGGATCGAAGATCGGTGCATCGAGGCTGACCCCGTCGGCCGCCGTCATGCCCTTGCTGACTTGTACCGTCATCATGCGGTCTCGCGTGCTGCAGTCATGTTCGCCTTCAGGAAGTGATCGAGTGCTGCGTTGAAGGCGGCCGGACGCTCCAGATTGGCGAGGTGGCCGACGCCATCGAGTTCAACATATTTTGCGAAGGGAATATAGCTTGCCATCTTCGCCATCATCGGCGCCGGCGCATTGTTGTCCCGGGAGCCCGACAGCAACAGCGTCGGCACTTTGATGTCCTTGAGCGCGCTGCGCAGATCGAAACCCATCAGCGCCAGCATCGTAGCGCGATAGGTCGCCTCCGGCACCGCGGCCATGCAATCGCGGGCAAGCTCCATGCCGCCTGGGTCCGGGTCGTCACCGACCAGCTCCCGCACCAGCGACGGCGCCAGCGAGACCAGCGTTTCGCCGCGATCGAGCGGGCCGAGTTGCGCGCCGATGAAGGCTTTCTGCCAATCGCCATCAGGTTTCCCAAATGCCGGGCTGGTCTGTGCGAGGACAACCGTGCTGGCGATGCGCGGGTTGTTCGCCAACAACTGCTGAACGATCATGCCGCCGATCGAATGCCCGACCAGGACAGGCTTGATCGCGCCGGCCTGCGGCAGGAAATCCTGCAAGGCATCGGCCAGGTTCGTAATGCTGACGGTGGGCAGTGGCGCCGAGCCGCCATAGCCCGGCATGTCCCAGGCGATGGTGCGAAAGCGATCCCCGAAAAATTCGAGTTGGCCGCGCCACGCCCGCGCCGCGCCGCCAATTCCGTGCAGGAATACCAGCGGCGGCAAATCGGGATCGCCGGCGGCCTCATAGGTGAAGCGGCCGTCCCTGGTCTTGATAGGCGCAAGATCGGCCACGCCGGACCTCCGGTATTGTCTGACCGGCGGATGCTAGCAGGGCCTCGACGGATGAAAAGCGATAATTTTATGTTTAAAGCAATTGTGGCGCGTCGAGCGTTGTGCCCGCTACGCGGCCTCAACCCTGTAGTCCGGCGCCGATGCCAGAAAGCGTGCGTAGGCGTCGGCGTCAGGCGGCGTGAACTTCTCGGCCAATGCGCCACGCCGGCGTATCGTCGCGCCTATGTCGGCGAGCAATTCGTCGAAATGCTTGAAGTGAAAGGGCGCGACGCACAGCCCGCCGTAAACGCTCGCGGCAGGCCGCTCGACCCGCTTGAAGTGCAGCATCATGTCGATATTTTTGTGCATCTCGGCGGCGGTCGGCTGGTTCGCCAATTGGCCGTCGCTGTAGCGCACCAGCCAATTCGCGGCCATCTCGGCGCATAGCACGGTGCAGAAGCTGGAATTGAAGCCGACGAAACCCATGTCGGGAAGATCGGGATTTGCGATCACGCGGTACAACCGATATTGGCCGTCGGGCTCCACGAGCTTGTTGCGATAGGCCTCCGGCAGAAACGGAACGCCAAGCTTGAAGCCGATCGCGAGCAGGGCGACGTCGGCCGCGACTCGCTCGCCGCCGGTCATGACGATTGTCTTGCCGTCGTAGCGGTCAAATGTGCCGCGAATGGCTTTGATCCGGCCATCCGCCACCATCGGAAAGAATTCCGGCGTGGCAATCGGAACCGAGCAGTTGATTCCGTCCTCAATACGCTGTTCGGGTACCATTCCGCATTTCTTCAGCTTCAATTGCATCTTGAGCATGCTTTCCAGCCCGCGCCAGTTCGCCCAGATGAACGGTTTGGCGATGGCATGGGAGATGCGGGACTTGGTGCTGAGGTCCCAGCCGCGGAACATTTCCTCCTGGGCGCGGATGTAGAGAATCCGCTTGAAATTGACCAACCCTCCGATGAAGTAGGGGATGCGCCAGACCGGTTCGCGGTAGACCAAGGTCACTTCGCTTGCACCGGCGTTGACGGAATTGACCGCAATATCGGTTGCGGATTTTGAGCCGCCGAGGACGACGACCTTCTTTCCCTTGACGGTGGAGGGATCGGTGTGCTGCGCCGAATGCAGGATCACGCCGCCGGCCGCCTTGAAGGCTTCTTCGCCGGGGTGACTGATCGTTTGGCGTTCATTGAACTGGCCGGTGCAGACGGCGACGAAGTCATATTCCTCGCTGCTGACGCCGCCATCCGGATTCCGGATTTCCAGCGTCCAGCCCGGCAAGCCCGAATTCCGGCGCGCCATGCCGACGACGGCGGTGTTGAGCCGCAGCCGCTGCGTCAAGCCGTGGTCCTTGGCGTAGTCGGTCAGATAGGCATGAACCTGCGGTCCCTTGGGCCATTCCGGATAGGAGTCCGGCATCGGCTTGTCGGTGTAGCGATAGAGTTCCTTCGGGCTTTGGGTCTGTACGTCGGGATAGGAGCGCGCCGGCTCCCAGACCCCGCCGAGATCGCCCGAGCGTTCGAGGATCGTCACTTGGTGTCCGCGCGCGCCGAATGTCTTGGCGGCGACCAGTCCGGAGACGCCTGCACCGATAACGCACACAATCTTCTGCTTGACCATGAACCCGCCCTCCTGTGTGACTTCAGCCCTTGCGGCATCGCTGTGGGGTAGCGCAGTCAATAGAATTGAGGCGTGCAGCGCGGGCTGCCGCGTGCACCATCGACGGTTAGACGTTGATCGTCCTTATTGAAGTATTGCGAGAGCCCGCGACGTCAGGCGTTGGCGTCTTCCGGCAGGAAATCCACTTCGTGCTCAGCCGAAAGACGAACGACCTCAGCGACGTCCGTGAGATTGTTCAGATGCTGAAACAGCGCTTCCAGCTTGCGGGCTGGCGAAACCCAGAACAGCGCCTTGACCGGCTTGTCCGATTTGTTGAAGTAGCCGTGGGGAATTCCGCGCGGCATGCGCACGAGGTCGCCGGCCTTCGCCTGCGTCCAGACCCCGTCCAGCTTCAGGTCGAGCGTGCCTTCCTGGACCAGGATGAATTCGTCCTGGGTGGGATGGATATGGACGGGGACAAATTGCCCCGGCTCTGTATTGGCCTCGAAGGAGAAGGTCGCGTCACAGACGGCCTTGGGAAAATAAATCTGACCGAGAATGTTCCAGGACGTACCTGCAAATCCTTCCCCCTTCCGGGTGATGCCTTTTTCAAGTGCTGACACGGCAATGATCCTCTCTTGCGTTGCCTTGAGACGACCCATAACCTGCTACGTCCAGCGGCCCCCGTCTAGCCGCCGGACGAATCCATTGTCCGTCTGGCGAAAGCCTTGAACGCCCGGACAGGCGCCGCGGTTTGCCGTTCAAGTCCTGATGGCCGCGGCTTCTGCCCATCCAATAAGCGGCGAACGGTCGCAATTAGATCACCGGGACGGCTTTCCAAATGCCGCGGTCCGGATATTATAGGGTTCAAATAATTCGAGCGATCGGGCCATGGGCGCAGCCGTTTCAGGTATCGACCGTGCCTCTGCCAGCACCAGGCTAGCGGCATATTCGCGCGTTCATACAACCGATGTCGATGATGCCGCGGAATCGATCGGACGAATATTCTGTCCGCATGCGTTGGATCCTCTCCGGCATTCCTGGCCCGATTTCCATGCGCTGCACAACTCCGCCGCGTTTGACGGATTTTCGGTCAACTACGTCGCTTACGGCGGCTCTGTGTCGATCGATCCGGGTTGCCTTGACCGCTTCTTTCTATTGCAGATGCCGATCCGCGGGACGGCCCAAATCAGGACGGGAGGCCGCGTGGTGGAGTCCCGGCCCCGGCGCCGTGGCGTCGCTGCTGTCTCCCACACTGCCGACCCGGATGGTCTGGCAGGATAATTGCGCGCAACTCGATCTTGCTGGTGGATCGGCGGCAGGTCGAAAGCAGGGCTGCCGCGCTGGCGGAAAGGCCGGCGGGCCCGGTGGAATTCGAACCGCATATCGACCTCGACACACCTTTCGGACGCGCGCTTCAATTCCAGATCGAATATCTCGTCGATCTCGCCGAACATGGCGGGCCGGCTCGGGATCTGCCGCCAGTCATGCTGGCTACCTTGCGCGAATCCATCCTCGGGCTTCTACTCACCGGCCAGCGACACAATCTCAGCGATGCGATCAATCGGCCGGCGCCCCGCCGCGAAGCATTGCCCGCCGTGTTCAAGCGGGCACGGGACAGCCTGGAGGCCCACGCCGCCGAGCCGCTCGATCTGGAAAAACTGTCGCGGGTTTCCGGTATCGGAATCAGGTCGTTGCAACTGGGCTTCAAGCGCCATTTCGGGGTCTCTATTTCCGAGGTTCTGCTGGATATTCGCCTCGAGCATCTGAACGCACGGCTTTTGAATGCCCGGTCGGGTGAACGGATTATCGACATCGCATTCGATCTCGGGTTCACGCATCTAAGCCGCATGGCCAGCGTTTATCGCGCCAAATTCGGCGAAACTCCCTCGGCGACGCTGAGAAGAAGCCGCTAGCCTGAAAAACAAGGCTGAGGTCGGTGGATCAAGCCGCCGCTGATCCCGAACGCCGGATCGCGTTTCTTGCAAAAGCTTGAAGTCTAAAATATACGCCTTGAGAAGGATCGATCAATCGTTCGGGGAGGCTAGCGCATGTCAGGACTGCCGCGTTCTTCGCATGCGCTCGTCACCGGGGGCGGGCGAGGCATCGGCCGCGCGATCGCTTCCGTGCTGGTGCAGGCCGGAGCGACGGTCACCGTGCTTGGCCGCGATCGCGCCGCCCTCGATGACGCCGTTGCCGCCGGTTCCGCGCACTTCGTGGCAGTGGCCGATGTCGCCAATCAGGCGGCCGTTGCCGCCGCGATTGCCGAGGCGGCGGCGCGAGCGCCGATCGATATCCTGATCGCCAATGCGGGTGCTGCCGAGTCCGCGCCGTTCGCCAAATCCGACGCAGCGCTGTTTCGGCGCATGATGGACGTCAACTTCATGGGCGTGGTTTACGCTATTCAGGCGGTGTTGCCCGCGATGAAGGACCGGCATTACGGGCGCGTTGTCGCCGTCGCATCGACCGCCGGTCTCAAGGGTTATGCCTATGTCAGCGCCTATAGCGCCGCCAAGCATGCGGCGGTCGGATTGGTGCGCTCGCTGGCGCTAGAGTTGGCAACGACCGGCGTGACGGTGAATGCGGTGTGTCCCGGCTTCACCGATACTGATTTGGTGGCCGGCAGTATCGACAACATCATGAAAAAAACCGGCCGCAGCCGCGAGCAGGCGGTCGCTGAGCTTTCCAAACACAACCCGCAGGGCCGCCTGGTGACACCGGCGGAAGTTGCCGATGCGGTGCTTTTTCTCTGCGGCGAGGGCGCCGGTGCGATCACCGGACAGGCTATCGCGGTCGCAGGCGGAGAGGTCTAGACGCGTGAATAGCGCGTAAGTTTGAAACAAGGAAAATCCCATGAGCAAGCCAGCCAATCCCGTCACGCTGCCATTGGCGCTCTATACGCCCCACCACTTCCTGCTGAAGGTGAATGACGGCGTGGCGACGGTGACGCTGAACCGCCCCGAGCGCAAAAATCCGCTGACGTTCGAGAGCTACCGGGAACTGACCGATTTCTTCCGCGCCTGCGCCATGGACGATGAAGTCAAAACCGTCGTGGTGTCCGGCGCCGGCGGCAATTTTTCCTCGGGCGGCGATGTATTCGAGATCATCGGCCCGCTGGTAAAAATGGACACCAAGGGTCTCACCGCCTTCACCCGCATGACCGGCGATCTCGTCAAGGCGATGCGGGCCTGTCCGCAGCCGATCATAGCGGCGGTCGACGGCATTTGCGCCGGCGCGGGGGCGATCGTTGCGATGGCGTCGGACCTGCGTCTGGCCGCAACCGGCGCCAAGGTCGCGTTCCTGTTCAACAAGGTCGGCCTTTCCGGCTGCGACATGGGCGCCTGCGCCATCCTGCCCCGCATCATCGGACAGTCGCGGGCATCGGAACTGCTTTATACCGGCCGCTTCATGACCGCGGAGGAGGGCGAGCGCTGGGGCTTCTTCAGCCGCATTGTCGCCCCGGATCAGGTGCTGTCGCAGGCGCAGCTTCTGGCCAAGCAGATTTCCGAGGGGCCGACGTTTGCCAACACCATGACCAAGCGAATGCTTGCGATGGAATGGGCGATGTCGGTGGAAGAGGCGATCGAGGCCGAGGCAGTCGCGCAGGCGCTGTGCATGACGACCGCGGATTTCGCCCGCGCCTTCGAGGCGTTTTCGAATAAGGTGAAGCCGGCATTTCAGGGCAATTGAGCCTAACCTCATGGTGAGGCGCGCGCTTCCTGGCGCGCGTCCCGAACCATGAAATTGTGGCCCATCCTTCGAGACGCCGCGCGAGTGCGCGGCTCCTCAGGATGAGGTAGAATTTGCCGATGCAAAAGGGCTTGCCCCAAAATTACTTTAGGTTTAAAACAATCTGAAAGGTCGGATAGCGGCGCCGGAGGCCCCTCATGAAGATCGCGATCATCGGTGGTGGACCGGCTGGTCTCTATGCAGCGATCCTGCTGAAAAAGCAGCGGCCGCAGGCCGACATCACCGTCTACGAGCGCAACCGTGCCGACGACACCTTTGGCTTCGGCGTGGTGTTCTCCGATGCCACCCTGGATAATTTCGAGAAATACGATGCCCCGAGCTATCGGCGCATTACCCAGGAATTCGCCTATTGGGACGACATCGCCGTGCACTTTCGCGGCACGGTGCACCGGGTCGGCGGCAACGGTTTCTGTGGCTGCTCGCGCCGGACGTTGCTGCTGATCCTGCAGGAGCGGGCGCGCGAGCTCGGCGTCACCTTGTTGTTCGAGGCCGACATCGACGACGAAGCGCGGTTTGCCGATGCCGATCTCGTGGTATTGGCCGACGGCATCAACAGCCGTTTCCGCGACAAATATATCGAGCACTTCCAGCCCGAGGTCGATGTCCGCTCCAATCTGTTCGCCTGGATGGGCTCGACCCGGCCGCTCGACGCCTTCACGTTTATTTTCCAGGAAACCGAATGGGGCCCGTTCATCGCCCACGCCTATCAATACGAAGTGGGGCGCTCGACCTGGATTTTCGAGACCGATCCGGAAACCTTTGAGCGAGCAGGCCTAGCGGGCCTGAGCGAGAAGCAATCCGCTGATCGCATGGCCGGCATTTTCGGCTGGTTCCTCGAGGGTCATCAACTCCTGACCAATCGTTCGATGTGGCGCAATTTCCCGATGATCCGCAGCAAGCGCTGGGTCAAGGATAATATGGTGCTGCTGGGCGATGCCAAGGCGACCGCGCATTTCTCGATCGGCTCCGGCACCAAGCTCGCCATGGAAGACGCGATTGCGCTGGCGGACGCCATGCACCGCGCGCCGACGGTCGATGCCGCGTTGCAGCAGTATGAGGAGGGCCGCCGCGAGGAGGTCGAGAAGACCCAGCACGCCGCCGACGTGTCGCTGGTCTGGTTCGAACATGTCGATCGCTTCTGGGAGTTCGATCCCGTGCAGTTCGCGTTCGGTGTCATGACGCGGGCCAAGGCGATCACCTACGACAATCTGACGCTGCGGGCGCCGGACTTTGTCGCCGAGGTCGACAAGGCCTTTGCGCGGCAGGTCCGCGCCCATGGTCTGGACGTCGACATCGAAAAGCCGGTCGCGCCGATGTTCCAGCCGTTGCGGCTGCGCGAGATGCAACTGGCCAATCGTGTGGTGGTGTCGCCGATGTGCATGTACTCGGCGCAGGAGGGCGTGCCCGGCGATTTTCATCTGGTGCATTACGGATCGCGCGCCGTCGGCGGCGCCGGGCTGATTTTCACCGAAATGACCTGCGTCGGCCGCGACGCCCGCATCACGCCCGGCTGTACCGGGCTGTGGAATGACGAGCAGGAAGCCGCGTGGCGACGCATCGTGGATTTCGTCCACGCCAATTCCGCCGCGAAAATCTGCCTGCAGCTCGGCCACGCCGGCCGCAAGGGCGCCACCAAGCTGATGTGGGACGGCATCGATCGTCCGCTGGAGCAGGGCGGCTGGGACGTGTTGTCGGCGTCGCCGATTCCCTATTTTCCCGACAGCCAGGTGCCGCGCGAGATGGACCGCGCGGCGATGGATGCGGTCAAAGCAGAGTTTGTCGCTTCAGCCGAGCGCGGCGAGCGCTGCGGCTTCGACATGCTGGAGCTGCATTGCGCCCATGGCTATCTGCTGGCGAGTTTCATTTCGCCGCTGACCAACCAGCGCCGCGACGCCTATGGCGGCTCGCTGGCCAATCGTTTGCGGTTTCCGCTCGAGGTGTTCGAGGCGTTGCGGGCGGCCTGGCCGCCGCACAAGCCGATGTCGGTTCGCATCTCCGCCACCGACTGGGCCGAAGGCGGCATCACCGGCGATGACGCGGTCGCGATCGCGCGCGCCTTTGCCGAGGTCGGCGTCGATCTGGTCGACGTCTCCACCGGACAGACCGTGCGCGATGCCCAGCCGGTCTATGGCCGCATGTTCCAGACGCCGTTCTCCGAGCAGGTCCGCAACGAGGCCCGGGTGGCGACCATGTGCGTCGGCAACATCACCACATCGGATCAGGTCAATACCATCCTCGCCGCCGGGCGGGCCGACCTCGTGGCGCTCGGCCGCCCGCATCTGGTGGATTCATCGTTCACGATGAAGGCCGCGGCCTGGTACGGCGCCGAGATTGCCTGCCCGCCGCAATATCTGCCGGGCAAGGAGCAGATCTTCCGCAACAGCGTGCGCGACCGGCAGGATTTCGACGATCTGAAAATTAAGGCTAAGCCGAAGACCCGCGCCGAGCTGAAAGCGGAAGCGACAAAGCCGCTTGCGGCCGAGTAAGGGACCATGCGACGTTATGGTGCGTTAGCGTAGGGTATTGAGTGGAGTGATCCGATGAAGGCGATTATCGTCGGGGGCGGTATCGGGGGGCTGACCACGGCGCTGATGCTGCGCGCCCGCGGCATCGGCTGCGAACTGTTCGAGCAGTCGGACACCATCCGCGAACTCGGCGTCGGCATCAACACGCTGCCGCATGCGATCCGCGAACTCGCCGGCCTCGGGCTGTTGCAAAAGCTCGACGATGTCGCGATCCGCACCGACGAGCTTTATTATCTCAACCGCCACGGCCAGGAAGTCTGGCGCGAATCCCGCGGCGTCGATGCCGGCCATGACGTGCCGCAATTCTCGATCCATCGCGGCCGGTTGCAGAGCGTGATCCACCGCGCCGTCGAGGAGCGGCTGGGGCCGGAGGCCATTCACACCGGCTGCCGGCTCGGCGCCTTCACCCAGGACGAAGGCGGTGTCACCGCATATTTTTTCGATCGCGCCGGCAGCCACGTCAACACCGTGCGCGGCGACATTCTGATCGGCGCCGACGGTATTCATTCGCGGGTGCGCGAGACGCTGTTTCCGGGCGAGGGCCCGCCGTGCTGGAACGGGCTGATGCTGTGGCGCGGCGCGCGCGACTGGCCGGTGTTTCTGACCGGCCGTTCGATGATCGTCGCCGGCGGGCTGCATGCCAAGGTCGTGGTCTATCCGATTGCGGAAGGATCAAGTCCGGCGAGCCGCCTCACCAACTGGGCGGTGCTGGTGAAGGTCGGCGACGGCAACGCGCCGCCGCCGCGCCGCGAGGACTGGTCGCGGCCGGGCAAGCGCGAGGAACTGATGCCGCATGTCGCGCGGTTCTCGGTGCCCCATGTCGACGTGCCGAACCTGATTTCGGCGACGCCCGAATTCTACGAATATCCGACCTGCGACCGCGATCCCTTGCCCTATTGGTCGAGCGGCCGCGTGACATTGCTCGGCGACGCCGCGCATCCGATGTATCCGGTCGGATCGAATGGCGCATCGCAGGCAATTCTCGATGCGCGTTGTCTTGCGGATGCGCTGGCGCGCTCCGAGCATCCGCGTCAGGCGCTGATGGAATATGAGCAAAAGCGGTTGCCGATGACGGCGGAGATCGTGCGCTCGAACCGGCGCGGCGGCCCGGAAGGCGTGATCGACGCGGTCGAACAACTGGCGCCGGACGGCTTCACCGATATCGATCAGGTGCTGAGCCGCAGCCAGCGCGAGGCGATCGTGCGCGGCTACGCCAGCAAGGCCGGCTTCGCCGCGGTGCCGGGCCTCGCCGCGGTGCGGGCGTAAGTGGTTTAGCCGCTTACGCAGCTGTCATCCCGAGAGCGTGGCTTAAAATGCAGCCAATGGAATTGGGGCTTTGAGTTCGTCATGCCCGGCCTTGTGCCGGGCATCCACGTCTTAACTGCACCCAATCAAGAAAGGCGTGGATGGCCGGGACAAGCCCGGCCATGACGAAAATCATTTTCAGATGAGGGCCTCACGCTCCCGGCGGCGGCGGCAGGAAGTGGATGTTGTATTCGGCGGCCATCGCCACCACGTCTTCGGGCTTCTGCTCCTTCATGTTGTGAAGGCCCCAGAACAGATCGTACAGCCTGCGGCTCGGCGATACCCAGAACAGCACCTTGGCGGTCTGATCGGATTTGTTGAAGATGCCGTGCGGAATGCCCATTGGGAGGCGGACCAGATCGCCCGGCGTCGCCTGCGTCTCCCCACCGCCCAGCATGAAATCGAGCTTGCCTTCCAGGATGTAGAGATATTCGTCCTGATCCGGATGGATATGCGGCGGCACGAAGGTGCCCGGCGGCAGCGTCGCGTGCCAGGAGAAGGAATGTTCGGTGCAGTTTTTCGGCACATAGGTCTGGCCGAGGATATTCCAGGAAATTCCCTGCATGCCCTCGTTGGCCCGGGTGATGCCGGCTATCTCGCTTTTCATTGTCTTGTTTCCTTGCCTGTTTCTTATTTGCCCGGCGTGCAATCCTTGGCGTAACTGTCGCCGTAATTCTCGAATACCGTCTGGACGATTTCAGTCTGGTACTTGCCGTCGGGACGCTTGGCGACCTTGGTCAGATAGAAGTTCTGGATCGGATAGCCGTTGGTATTGAATTTGAAGCCGCCGCGCAGCGACGTGAAGTCGGCCTTCTTCAGCGCCGCCGCCACCGCCTCCTTGTTGGTCAGGTCGCCCTTGACCGCCTTGACCGCGCTGTCGATCAGCATCGCGGTGTCGTAGGCCTGCATGGCGTAGGTGCCGGGCACGCCGTTGTAGGCGGCTTCATAGCTCGCCACGAATTTCTTGTTCTGGGGATTGTCGAGGTTGGGCGCCCAGTCGGCGCCGCCGAACATGCCGACCGCCGCGTCCTGCTGTGCGGGCAACGTCGATTCATCGACGGTGAACGCCGAAAGCACCGGAATCTGATCGGCAAGGCCGGCCTGCTTGTATTGTTTCACCAGGCTGACGCCCATGCCGCCCGGCATGAAGGTGAACACCGCGTCGGGCTTGAGCGAAGCGATCTTGGAAAGCTCGACCTGGAAATCCAGCGTGCCCAGCGGCACATAGCTCTCCGCGACAATTTCGCCGTGGTAGTCATGCTTGAAACCGGCCGCGGAATCCTTGCCGGCCTGATAGTTCGGAACGATCACATAGACGCGCTTGTAGCCGCGTTCCTGGGCGACCTTGCCGAGAACCTCGTGCACCTGATCGTTCTGGTAGGAAGTCACGTAGAAAAACGGGCTGCAGTTCTTGCCGGCATAGCTCGAAGGGCCGGCATTCGGACTGATCAGGAAGGTCCCGGAATCCGTCACCGGCTTGTGGATCGCCAGCAGGACGTTGGAGAAGATCGGCCCCACCACGAAATCGACCTTGTCGCGCTCGAGCAGGCCCTTGACCTTGCTGACGGCAACGTCCGGCTTGAGTTCGTCATCGGCCCCTACCACCTCGACATCGCGGCCCGCCATCTTGCCGCCGAGATCCTTGATGGCGAGCGCAAAGCCGTCGCGGACCTGCTGGCCGAGCGCCGCCGCCGGACCCGAAGAAGTCACGATCACGCCGATCTTGAGCTTCTCCTGTGCTGCGGCCTGGTTGGCCGTGACACCGAGCAAAATCGCCAGCCCGACCCATTGCAAATGTTGCTTCATGACTTTTCCCCCGATCGGCGCCTAAAAGACCAGCTTATTCCGATGACGGCTGCCGCCGCAAGCAAGGCCGCCGCAGGCCCGGCCCAAAAGCACGGCCACGCTAGTGGCATGCAAGCGGCGCGCCAGTTATTTGAAGCCTAAAGAAATTCAGGAAAGCGCGCAAGTCGGAGCCATCAGGCGTTTTGACTTGCGGCACCCCCTGAATTATTTGAAGGTATTCGCGCTGCCGTGAAGGCTCCAAGCAGATATGATGGCATCATGATCCTTGATTCCGAGACCAAAGCCGTCGAACTCCCGGACGATCACGGCAATGAAATCCGGCTATGGCTTCGCCTCCTGACCTGCACGACCCTGATCGAGGGCGAGGTGCGCAGCCGGTTGCGCGAGCGCTTCGATGTCACGCTACCGCGCTTCGATCTGATGGCACAGCTCGACAAGGTGCCGGACGGCATGACGCTGTCGGATGTCTCGAAGCGGATGATGGTCTCCAATGGCAACGTCACCGGGTTGGTCGAGCGCCTGGTCGAATCCGGGCATCTCGACCGGCTGGACATCGGAATCCGACCGGCGCGTGCAGATGATCCGGCTGACCAAGGCCGGCCGTGCCGAGTTTCGCAAAATGGCAGCGGAGCACGAATTGTGGATCGCCGACATCTTTTCGGATCTGGGCCCTAGGGATGTCCGCGAATTGATGCGTCTGTTGGCCAAGACCAAGGCCTCGGCGCAGAAATCCGCGCAAGCACGGGCGTCGTAGGTCTTGAACGCGGGCGTCGACTACGAAGTTGAATACAACAACCGGGCGCGGGTTCCGGAGAACCCGGCGCTGATCGCCGGTTGGGCGCGGGACGCAGCAAGCTATCGCGCGCAACACACCCCGCGCTCCATGCCTTACGGTCCCGGTGCGCGGAACACGATTGATCTTTTTCCCGGCGATGGCGATGGTCCGATCGTCGTTTTCATTCACGGTGGATACTGGCAGGCGCTGGACGGTTCGTTCTTCAGCCATCTTGCCGGCGGGCTCAATGCCCACGGCATCGGCGTCGCGATTCCGAGTTACGACCTTTGCCCCGAGGTGACCGTCGATCATATCATCCAGCAGATGCGAATGGCGTCGCGCGAGTTGGCGCGGCTGGGCCAGCCTCTGGTGATCAGCGGCCATTCCGCGGGCGGGCATCTGGCCGCCTGTCTGCTCGCAACCGACTGGCCGGCATTCGATGCGTCGTTACCCACCGGCCTCGTGACCGCGGCTTACGCCATTTCGGGCTTGTTCGATCTTGGGCCGCTGGTTGAAACTTCCATCAACAAGGCGCTGCGTCTCGACCACGCGGCGGCGAGGGCGGCGAGCCCGTTGTTCTGGAAGGCACCGTCGCGCGGAAGCCTCGATGCGGTCGTCGGCGAAAACGAAAGCGCGGAATATCTCCGGCAAAGCCGAATTATCGTGGAACGCTGGGGCGCGGCCGGCATTGCGACGCGGTTCGGCACGGTCCCCGGCGCCAATCATTTCACGGCGATCGCGCCCCTGGCCGACCCCAACGCGCCGATGGTGCTGCGTCTGAAGGAATTGGCGGCGCGCTGAGGCCCGCTGCTCCATCACCCGCGCGCCCATAAAAAGCGCTGGATGCTTCGGATTTCGGGCCTTGCGCCAAATTACTTTAAGTATAAAATGATTACGGATCAGGCCTTTCATCCCGGAAACGAGGGGCGATGGACATGTCAAACAGCATTTCGGACCTTGGCCCGTCGGGTCATGTTGACGATTTTGCGCGGCGCAATCTTCCGCCGTTCGAGCAATGGCCGGAATTGCTGCTCGACCGGCCGGAGTTCAGATATCCCGAATACCTCAACGCGGCGGTCGAACTGACCGACCGTATCGTCGAGAAGGGATTGGGCGATCGGGTCGCGTTGATCGGTAACGGCCGCCAGCGCACCTACAAGGAACTGACTGACTGGTCGAACCGCCTGGCGCATGCGTTGGTGGAGAATTACGGCGTCAAGCCCGGCAACCGCGTGCTGATACGCTCGGGCAACAATCCGGCGCTGGTCGCCGCCTGGCTGGCGGCAACCAAAGCTGGCGCCGTCGTCGTCAACACCATGCCGATGCTTCGTGCCGGCGAATTGAGCAAGATTATCGACAAGGCCGAGATCGCGCTGGCGTTGACCGACAGCCGCATTGCCGATGAACTGGTGGCGTGCGCCAAGACCAGCCGGTTCCTCAAGCAGGTGGTGAATTTCGACGGCACATCAAACCATGATGCCGAACTTGATCGGGTTGCGCTGAGCAAGCCGGTCCGGTTCGATGCTGTCAAGACCGGCCGCGACGATGTCGCCTTGCTGGGATTTACCTCGGGCACCACCGGTGAACCCAAGGCGACGATGCATTTCCATCGCGACCTCATGATCATCGCGGATGGCTATGCCAAGGAAGTACTCAACGTCACGCCGGACGATGTTTTCGTGGGATCGCCGCCGCTGGCCTTTACGTTTGGGCTCGGCGGTCTCGCCATCTTTCCGTTGCGGTTCGGCGCCACCGCGACGCTGCTGGAAAACGCCGCGCCGACCGAGATGGTCAGGATCATCGAAACCTACAAGGCCACGATCTGCTTTACCTCGCCGACCGCGTATCGGGCGATGATGGCCGCGATGGACCGCGGTGCGGATCTCTCGTCGCTGCGTCTGGCGGTCTCGGCCGGTGAAACCTTGCCGGCGCCGGTGTTCGAAGACTGGACCCGCAAGACCGGCAAGACGATTCTCGACGGCATCGGCTCGACCGAGATGTTGCATATCTTCATCACCAACCGGGTAGGCGATTCCGTCGCCGGAACGACAGGGCACCCGGTTTCCGGTTATGAGGCCAGGGTCGTCGACGATGACATGAACGAGTTGCCGCCGGGCACCGCCGGCAAGCTTGCGGTTCGCGGGCCGACCGGATGCCGCTATTTGGCGGATACGCGGCAGTCGAATTATGTGCGCGATGGCTGGAATCTGACCGGCGATACCTTTGTCCGCGACGCCAACGGCCGGCTGTCTTTTGTGGCCCGATCCGACGACATGATCGTCTCCTCCGGCTACAACATCGCCGGCCCCGATGTCGAAGCGGCATTGCTGCGCCATCCGGCGGTGGCCGAGTGCGGTGTGGTCGCAGCCCCCGATGCCGCGCGCGGCATGATCGTCAAGGCCTATGTGGTTCTAGCAGCCGACTTCACCGGCGATGCTGAGCTGACGAAGGCGTTGCAGGATCACGTCAAGCGCGAGATCGCGCCCTATAAATATCCGCGTGCGATCGAATTCGTCACCCAACTGCCGAAGACCGAAACCGGCAAGCTGCAGCGGTTTGCCTTGCGGCAGATCGCGTTGAGCACGGCGGCCTCGACATCGGCAGGGATGGCCGCGGAATGAAATCAGCCAAGGTGAGGGAGATCGACCAGTGAGCACGCCAAAGGCGCCCAACCTCGCAGTGCTGCCGATGGCGGACAATGAAGCATCAGTGGCCCGCCCGCAGATCTTGCAGCCGAGCGGTTGGCCGACGCCGAAGGGATACGCCAACGGCGTGGCGGCCGATGGCCGCATCGTGGTGACCGGCGGGGTGATCGGCTGGAACACCCTCGGCCATTTGCCGGCCGATTTTGTCGCGCAGGTCCGCCAGGCCCTGAGCAATATCGCAGCCATTCTCGCCGAAGGCGGCGCGCGGCCCGAACATCTGGTTCGGCTCACCTGGTATGTCGTCGATATCGAAGAGTATCTGGCGAACCTCAAGGCACTCGGGCAGGCCTATCGCGAAATCTTCGGCACGCATTATCCCGCGATGGCGCTGGTCCAGGTCGTGCGCCTGGTCGAAAAGGCGGCGCGGGTCGAGATCGAGGCGACCGCGGTGGTGCCGCGCTAATTCCGATACACTAATTCCGATACGACGGATCGACGCGGTCGAGCTTCCGCAGCAGCGCCGGCCAGGCGAGGTCGCCGTTCCGGTTGGCGTGGCCCGGGCGCGGCTTCATTTTGTCGTAGGTCTGTTCCAGCGCGTCCTGCGGTGGCTGGACCAGCTTGGTGTTGCAGGAGAGCGCCATGATTTGCACCTGGCAGGCGCGTTCCATGCGCCACAGCACATCAAATGCCGCCGGGATGGTCCGTCCGACCACCAGCAATCCGTGGTTGCGCAGAACCATGGCTTCGTGATCGCCGAGGTCGGCCACCAGCCGCTCGCGTTCGCCGACATCATCGGCGATGCCTTCAAAGTCGTGGTAGGCGACGTGCAGAAACCGCATCGACGTCTGCGCCAGCGGCAGCAACCCGCATTCCATCGCCGAGACCGCCATGCCGGCCGGGGTGTGGGTATGCGCGACGCAGTCGACATCGT
The DNA here is from genome assembly GCA_963727225.1 of uncultured Pseudomonadota bacterium. Taxonomy (GTDB): domain Bacteria; phylum Pseudomonadota; class Alphaproteobacteria; order Rhizobiales; family Xanthobacteraceae; genus Bradyrhizobium. Next base: position 374,912 of record CAVSFN010000023.1, read on the forward strand.
GCCGGGCCATGTGAATGGCGCTGTGAATGACAAAGCCGGCGGCGTTGACGCCATAGTCGGAGGCGTTGAAGAGGGTATTGCCGTCGAGGTCGACCTTGATCAGGCAGGACGCATCGATTTCCTCGTAGAGCATCCCGTAGGGGTTGATCAGGAAGTGATCGGGCGATCCCGGAACGCGGCAGGAGATGTGGTTGGCAATCATCTCGGTCATGCCGTACAGGGCGGTGAGGCGATAGCAGGCGGCGAGATCGACCCGGGTTTGCCATTCTTCCGGGCTGACCTGCTCGCGGACCGATTTGACGATCTTGATCGCGGGTGAACTCACGGGAGGGGTCATCGATCGGCTCCGTTGCAACGGGTCATGTTCTGAAGGGGTGGATTTTCAACGATACAATACCGGCAACCCGCGCTGCGCCGCAAGGCGGCCAGGCGGCGATCGCTGCAATGCAGCCATCGCCAAACCGCGATGGCGTGGGCGCGGATCCTCGGCGATCCAGCGCATGTGATCGGAATTCATCCGCGCCGATTACCGGGGAGAGCGCGAAATAAGCCGTTAAAACCATTGCGTGCGGGAATGCCGGGCGATCCCGGTGCGACCGTGGTGACTAACTCGTGTGTTTACTACTTTTACACACGAGGCTTCTGTAACGGGCACCCGGCATTCCCCGCGCCCTCTTTGGGCGAAGGATTTAAGCACAACTCGGGCGCTTCGCGCTGCGGGAAGGCGGAGGCGTATTTGATGTTGGCTGTTTGATGAAATTTATCCGCGTCATTCCGGGATGCGCCATTGGCGCAGGCCCGGAGTCCATACTCCCTGCAGGGGTTATAGATTCCGGGCTCGCTCGCTTCGCTCCCGCCCCGGAATGACAGCTCACTTTTCTGTCTTCCGTTTCGCGGGGACGACTGTCGTTCCCGCTATTCGGCGCTGCTCACCAGCTTGATCCGGGGCTCCGCGGCCTTCATCAGGCTGCGGTAGGCGGCGAGATAGTCGAGCGCCATGCGGCGCGCGGTGAAGCGCTTTTCAAACTGCTTTCGGATGGCATCGCGGTTCAAGCCGGCGAGCCGGCCGACGACCGCGACCGCGCTGGTTTCGTCTTCGACGATGAAGCCGGTCAGGCCCTCGTCGATGATCTCGGGGACCGAGCCACGGTTATAGGCAATCACCGGCGTGCCGCATGCCATCGCCTCGATCATGACCAGGCCGAACGGCTCCGGCCAGTCGATCGGCACCAGCAGCCCGATCGCGCCACTCAGGAAGTCGGATTTTTCATGATCGCCGATCTCGCCGATATATTCCACGAGAGGGTGGTCCATCAGCGGGCGAATGACTTCATCGTAATATTCCTGGTCGGCCCGATCCACCTTGGCGGCGATCTTGAGCGGGATACCACACCGGGTCGCGATCTTGATTGCCCGATCGACACCCTTTTCCGGCGCGATCCGGCCCAGCACGGCCAGATAGCTGGGGGTCACCGGCCGCGGCGTCAGCAACTTTTCGGGAAGGCCATGATGGATGGTGCCGACCCATTTGGCCTGAGGCACCGGACGCCGCTGCGCGTTCGAGATCGAAATCACCGGAATGGACGAGAAGGTGTTGAACACCGGCTGGTGCTCCGGCAGGTCAAGCCTGCCGTGCAAGGTGGTCACGAACGGCGTCGGTTGCCGCGAGAACAGCGAAAAAGGGTAGTAGTCGAGGTGAAAATGCAGAAAATCGAACTCTTCGTCGTCGCATTTCTGTCGTACGCGTTCCAGCATCACCATATGCAGCGCGTTGGGGTCGCGGACCGAGCCGTCGAGGCGCAGGGCCTTCGGCCAGGTTGCCTCGAGCTTCGCCGAAGTCTGTGAATCGCCGCTGGCGAATAGCGTGACGTCGTTGCCCAGCGCGACCAGTTCCTCGGTCAACCAGTGGACCACCCGCTCGGTTCCGCCATAGAGCCTTGGCGGGACAGCCTCCGTCAGTGGAGCAACCTGCGCGATGCGCATCTATCCGTCTCCTCTTAGGTGTTAGGTGAAAAAACCCCGATTTCGCAGATGGCACCGGCATGCCGAACAGGGAACGTTTCCGCATCTGCGAAGTTCCCAAAGAACGCGCACTTCTTCACACCATGGTCTTCTTGATGCCATCACCTCCGATCAAACTCTTACCGTTCGGGCTTTTGCTGTCGCCAATGCTGCGGAAATGTTGCGCAATATTGGCAGGACGGTGGGAGCATTCGATCAAACAGCAGGCGCCCAAATAGAATCTTCCTTCTTCTCCAACGGGTTTGCAGCAATATGGACAATCTTTCAGGATATGCGCATCGTCCGCTTCCGTTCGTGCTGCGCTATCTCCGTCAGCGTTTGGCGGCGCACGTCGTTATCCTGACCGCCGTTGTCGCCGCGGCTTGCTGCTCAATAGGCACGCAATATGGCGTGAAATCTCTGGTCGACAGCCTGACGGCCGGTCCGGCTCATGCAAACGGCGTGTGGCTGGCATTCGTTTTTCTCGTATCACTGATAGCGGCGGATAATTCGCTGTGGCGGATCGCCAGCTGGACCGCCAGCTTTACGTTCGTGGGCGTGACCGGCGATCTCCGCCGCGACATCTTTCGTCATCTGACCGGACATGCGCCGAGCTATTTCACCGACCGGCTGCCGGGGATGTTGACGAGCCGCATCACGGCCACCTCCAATGCCGTTTTCACCGTCGAGAACATGTTCGTCTGGAACGTGCTGCCGCCGTGCATCGCAACCGTTGCGGCCATTGCCCTGATCAGCACCGTGAACTGGATGATGGCGGCGGGATTGATCGTTGTCGCCGGCACGATGGTGATTGCGATGTTTCATCTGGCGGCCGCGGGCAAGCCTTTGCACGACGAGTTCGCCAACAAGGCCGCGGCCGTCGATGGCGAGATGGTCGATGTCATCAACAACATGCCGCTGGTGCGTGCGTTTTGCGGGCTTCGTTTCGAGCACGACCGGTTCGATGCGACCGTCGGCCGTGAATTGACGGCGCGGGGCCGCAGCCTGCGTTATCTCGAAAAGCTGCGGATCGCGCATGCCGCGGTCACTATCCTGCTGACGATCGGGTTGCTGGCCTGGGCCACCGTGCTTTGGCAGGGCGGCGGAGCCACCACCGGCGATGTCGTTTTGGTCTGCACATTGGGAATTTCCATTCTGAGTGCCACGCGCGACCTTGCCGTGGCGCTGGTCGACGTCACCCAGCATGTTGCCCGGTTGACGGAAGCCATCGCTACACTGCTGCTTCCGCACGAACTGCAGGACCATCCGCAAGCCGAGCCGCTGGTAAAGGCGGGGGCAGCGATCGCCTTCAACAATGTTTCATTCGGATATCCCGGCGGATCCCAGGTATTCGACCGATTCAGCCTTCGTCTTCAGGCTGGCCAGAGAGTAGGGCTGGTCGGTCAATCCGGCGGCGGCAAATCCAGCCTGTTTGTGCTGCTGCAGCGTTTTTATGATGTGCAGCATGGCAGCATCACCATCGATGGCCAGGACATTTCCCGGGTCACGCAACAAAGCCTGCGCGAGGCCATTTCGGTGGTGCCGCAGGACATCTCGATGTTCCATCGATCGATCATGGAAAATATCAGGTATGGACGGCCAACCGCGACGGACGATGAAGTGCTGCGCGCGGCGATCGCCGCACGCTGCGATTTCGTCGAAACCCTGCCGGGAGGGCTCGCGACCATGGTCGGCGACCGTGGCGTCAAGCTTTCGGGCGGCCAGCGGCAGCGCATTGCCATCGCGCGCGCATTCCTGAAGGATGCGCCGATCCTGCTGCTCGATGAAGCTACCGCCGCGCTCGACAGCGAATCCGAGGAGGCGATCCGCGAAGCTCTCGCCCGCCTGATGCACGGCCGCACCGTCATCGCCATCGCGCATCGCCTCGCGACGCTACGCAGTTTCGATCGGGTGGTGATGCTGAGGGCAGGCAAGATCATCGAAGACGGTCCGCCGCATCGCCTGATGCAGGGCCAGGGTCCGTATCGCGATCTGGTGACGCAGGAAATGAGTCGCCTTGCAACCCATGCAGCGTGATACCATGGAGGGGTTGAGTGCCGGTGCGTTTGCCGCAAGGCCGGGGAAGCCGCTCGAGGTAAAATGCCAGCCGAAGTCGTAAGCCAGATCATCGCGGCCCGGACCGTCGAACTTGTTTCGGAAGCGCCGTTCTACATCCCGATGACCGGACCCGCGGCACGGCCGCGGCGCTCGCTCAAGCATGACGATACATTTATCGTGCTTGACAGCCATGGCGACATCGGCGCTTCCGCCGGCGGACCGGACGGCCTGTTCAATGCCGACACCCGTTACCTCGCCCGGTTGGAACTTGTGCTGGACGACGTACAGCCGCTGCTGCTTGGCTCCAATCTGCGCGACGACAATTCCGCGTTGACGGTGGATCTCACCAATCCCGATGTCTATCGCAATGGCCGAATCGTGCTGCAGAAGGACATGCTGCATATCGTGCGCACGGTCTTTCTGTGGCGCGGAACCGCCTATCAGCGCATCGGCCTGCAGAATCACGGCGAGAACCTCGCGAGCTTCGACCTGACGCTGCTGTTCGACAACGATTTCGCCGATTTGTTCGAAGTGCGCGGCGAGAAGCGTCCGCGCCGGGGCACCGGCTCCAGCAAGCTGCTTGGTCCTTCCGATGTTGTGCTCGACTATAAGGGGCTCGACGGCAAGTCGCGCAGCACGGCGCTGCATTTCGATCCGCGGCCGACGCGGCTTGCGGTGAATGCAGCGACCTATCATTTCGAGCTGGCGCCGCAACAGATCAGTTCGCTATTTGTCGCCGCATCCTGCAACAAGCCGGCTGGCGATAAGCCGGTGCTGTTCTTTCGCGGATTGCTGGCACATCGCCGCGAGATGCGCCATTCCGCGGCGGGCGCCACCAGCATCGAGACGTCAAACGATATCTTCAACGAGGTGCTGTGCCAGTCGATGGCCGACCTCAACATGCTGATGACGGATACGCCGCAAGGACGATATCCCTATGCAGGCATTCCCTGGTATTCGACGACATTCGGCCGCGACGGCATCATCACGGCGCTGCAAATGCTGTGGATCAACCCGCGGATCGCCCGCGGCGTGCTGAAGCGGCTCGCATTCTATCAGGCAAAGACCGTCGACCCGCTCGCCGATGCGGAGCCTGGAAAAATCCTGCATGAAATGCGCGGCGGCGAAATGGCCGATCTGGGCGAGGTGCCGTTTGCGCGGTATTACGGCAGCGTCGATGCGACGCCGCTGTTCGTGCTGCTGGCCGGCCTTTATGTCGAACGCACCGGCGATGACGAAACGCTGGCCGAGTTGTGGCCGGCGATCGAGGCCGCGCTGGGCTGGATCGACGGCGCCGGCGATCCCGACCGCGACGGCTTCGTTGAATATCAGCGCGCCTCAGAACAAGGATTGGCCAATCAGGGCTGGAAGGACTCGTATGATGCGATCTTTCATGCCGATGGCCGTCTCGCCGAAGGCTACATCGCACTCGCCGAAGTGCAGGGCTATGTGTTCGCGGGCAAGCAACTGGCGGCGCGTTGCGCCCTGCGCCTTGGCAAGGCGGATCAGGCGCGGAAGTTGATGGCCGAGGCGCAGCGGCTTGCCGAGCGCTTTGAAGAAGCGTTCTGGTGCGAGGAACTTGGCACCTATGCGCTGGCGCTCGACGGCGCCAAGCAGCCATGCCGGGTGCGTACCTCGAACGCGGGGCAACTCCTGTTCAGCGGCATCGTGCGCGAGGATCGCGCCCGGATGGTCGCGGCCGATCTGATGCGGCCGCATTTTTTCACGGGCTGGGGCATCCGCACCGTGGCGCGCGGCGAGGCGCGCTATAATCCGATGTCCTATCACGACGGCTCGATATGGCCGCACGACAACGCGCTGATCGCGCTCGGTTTGGCGCGCTACGGCCTCAAGCACGCGGTCGAGCAGGTGTTCAAGGCGCTGTTCGATGCCGCCACTTACATGGATTTGCGGCGGCTCCCTGAATTGTTCTGCGGGTTCCAGCGTGAAAAGCAGCGCGGCCCGACCTTGTATCCCGTCGCCTGCGCGCCGCAGGCCTGGGCCAGCGCCACGCCGTTCACGCTGCTGGAAGCCGCCCTTGGCCTCGAATTCGATGCGCAGCGCGGTGAAATCCGGCTGCGAAATCCGCGGCTGCCGGCGTTCCTCGACGAAGTGATTTTGCGCGAAATGCAACTCGGCCCTTCAAGCATTGACCTGCGGGTCCGCCGTCACGGCGACGACGTATCGCTGGAGGTCTTGCGCCGGCGCGGCCAAATTCAGGTGTCCATCGTTCTCGCGCATTAAGAGCGGGGCGGCTTTATCGCGTACCAAAGTCGAACTTTGAGCGGCGATCCCGGTTGGTAGCCGAGCGTCGCCGGTTCCACCGAAGCTGAATGGTGAGCGGCCGCCGACCGGGCGTCCGCGTTTCAACTCATGCCCTTGGATCGGGCATTTCGGGAGGCCGTATGCGCGCTAGACCTCAGTTTGCGTTCCTTGCCGTCGTTGTCGCAACATTCGCCGCTGTCGCTGCCTGGGCAGCCGATGACACCGCTTCGCCGCCAGCGGCGACGCCGGCTCAGGAGCAAAAAGCAGCTGCCCCGGCCGCGCCGAAAGAAGCCGCGCCGCCGCCCTCCGTCACGATCATCGAAGCGACGGATGCGCATGGCGTTCTGGGGCGCGATGTGCGCAGCCCGACGGACGAGGATATGGGGCGGATCGTCGACGTGATCGTCGATCGCGCCGGCCAGGTGCGCGCGGCCGTGATCGATTTCGGCGGCTTTCTCGGCGTCGGCAGCCGGAAAATCGTCGTCGACTGGAACGCGCTGCATTTCGGACAGATCGCCCACAAGGGCGAAAGCATCACGCTTGAATTGACCAAGGACCAGGTGAAGGCGGCGCCTGAATACAAGGAAGACGCGCCAATCGTCGTGCTCGGCGCGTCAGGCGCCCTGCTGCCACTCATTCCCTGACATTTGGAGCAATAGCCCTGTTCGCACGCTCGCCCAGACAGCCGATCGACCGCATCGGCCAACGGACGGCCGGTGGCGACGGTGATCGGTCGCCGCCACCGAAGCCGGAGGCGCGCGGGCCATCGCCGTCGCCGTCGCGCCAGAGCCTGCGGGGCCTCGATTGGTTCATCTTTTTTCTTGCAGACGTGCAGACCGGCTTCGGGCCGTTCATCGCAGTGTATTTGACGACGCAAAAGTGGACGCAGGTCGAGATCGGTCTCGTGCTGTCGATCGGCGGTCTGGTCGCGCTGATCGGCCAGATGCCAGGCGGCGCCATTGTCGATGCCGCGCGCTCGGAACGGCTGGTTGCCGGCCTCGCCGTAGCGACGATCGGGGTCTGCGCGCTTGGATATGCCGCATGGCCGATCTTTCCGGTGGTGGTGGCGGCCGCGACGCTGCACGCCGCTGCTAGTTGTGTACTCGGTCCGGCGATTGCCGCGATCAGCCTCGGTTTGGTCGGGCCGCTGGCGATCGGCGAGCGGTTCGGACGCAACGCCCGGTTTGCATCGCTCGGCAATGGCGTTGCCGCTGCCGTCATGGGTACCTGCGGATATCTGTTGTCCAGCCGCTCGGTATTTCTGGTGACTTTCCTGCTGGCCATTCCGACCCTGATTGCGCTCGGGCGCATCCGCGAACGGGAAGTTGATGCGGCCCATGCACATGGCGCGGTGCCGCGCGAGGTGCCCGATGCCAGCGCAACAAGCGTTCTGAAACTGATGCGCCATCGTCCTCTCCTGATCTTTGCCGGCAGCGTGCTGCTGCTGCAACTCGCCAACGCGGCGATGCTTCCACTCATGGCAGGCGTTGTGACAACCCGCTCAAGCCACTGGGCGCCGGTGCTGATCGCCGCGTGCATTGTAGTGCCGCAGGCCATTGTCGCGCTGGCGTCGCCCTCGGTCGGACGCAAGGCGCAACAATGGGGTCGCCGGCCGCTGCTGATGCTGGGCTTTGCCGCGCTGGCGATCCGCGGCTTGCTGTTCGCCACCGTGAGCGATCCGTATCTGCTGGTCGCAGTGCAGGTGTTCGACGGCATCACCGCCGCGGTATTCAGTGTCATGGTTCCGTTGATTGTCGCCGACGTCGCCTTCGGAAGCGGTCATTTCAATCTGGCACAGGGTATCGTCGGCACCGCGGTCGGAATCGGCGCGTCGCTCAGCACTGTGCTGGCCGGCTACGTCGCCGACCATTTCGGAAGCAGCATCGCATTCACGGGGCTCGCGGCGGTTGCGGCCACGGGCCTCGTCATGATCTGGCTTGTGATGCCGGAAACGCGGCGCAGCCCGGCCTAAGCAGGCAAGGGGAGAAACAAACTGGTCGGCACTATGGCGACACCGCCTTTCGATACAGGGCGCTGTAGCAGGCTGCGGAAATGTCCCAGCTAAACGATCGCGACATCGCATTGCGGCGCATGGAGTCGAGGCGATCCTTCGCCACGAAGGTTGTGAACGCGCGCCGGATACCGCCGAGGAGCGACTCGGTCGACGGTTGGGTGAACAGGAATCCGGTTTCGCCGTCCATGATGGTTTCGGCGAGCCCGCCGGTCTGGTGGCCGATCGGCAGCGACCCGAACTTCTGCGCGTACATCTGGCTCAGGCCGCACGGCTCGAAACGCGACGGCATCAAGGTAAAATCGCTGCCGGCAAAAATCCGCCGCGCCTGACCGTCATTGAAACCAATGGCGACCCCGATCGCATCGGGCCGGCGGTGATGCGCATCGATCAGGGCCTGCTCGATCTCCGGCTCACCACTGCCGATCGCGACAATCTGGCCGCCTGCCTCGATGATCTCGTCCGCGGCGGAAAGCACGAGGTCGACGCCTTTCTGATGAACGAGACGTGCCACCAGACCGAAAATCGGACCGCGGGACAGCGCAAGGCCGAATTGCTGGCGGACGTAATCGGCGTTCGCGCGCTTGCCTTCCCAGTCTCCCGCGCCGAACGGTTGTGCGAGCTGGGCGCAAACCCGCGGATCCCAGCTTTCGTCGATGCCGTTCAATATCCCCGTCAATTGTTCGGCGTCGGAGCGGCGGCGAAGCAAACCCTCGAGCCCGCAACCGAGTTCGGTCGTGGTGATCTCCCTGGCATAGGTCTCGCTGACGGTGGTCAGATGGGAAGCGTAGACGATGCCGCCTTTGAGGAACGAAAGCTTGTCGTAGAATTCGAGGCCTTCGATATGAAAGGAATGTTCCGGCGCACCGATCCGGCGCAGCGATTCCTTGGGAAACAGGCCCTGATAGGCCAGGTTGTGGATGGTCAGGATGGTGGGAATCCTGACCTCGTTCCAGGCGAGGTAGGCCGGCACAAGGGCGGCCTGCCAGTCGTTGGCGTGAACCAGATCCGCGGCCCAATTCTTGTCGAGAGTGCCCGCCGCGAGCTGGGCCGCGGCCGAGGCAAATCGGCCGAAGCGCACGTCGTTGTCCGGCCAGTCGCGGCCGGCAGTGTCGCCATAGGGATTGCCGGGGCGGTCGTAGAGTTGCGGACAGAGCAGGATGTAGACCGGCAGACCGTCCTTGGTCGACGCCAGGCCGAGCGAACAGGCGGGCATTTCCGCCAGGGCGGCGCATTGGCCGACAATCTGGATGTGGGTGAATTGTTCGACGACGTCCCGGTATCCGGGCAGCAAAATCCTGACGTCGCTCCACCGCCGCAAGGCCCGGGGCAGGGCCGCCGAAACGGCCGCGAGGCCGCCCACCCGGACAAAGTCGTCCATCTCCGTGGTAACGAAAAGTACTTTCAAGAAATGCCCTCGTACCAGCCTTAATTGAGACCATGCAAGAACGGGTCCAATTCGCTGCGCTGCGAAAGAAATGTCGGATCCGGGCAGGACGCCGATGACCTCGCGGGTGCGATGCCGATAATCGCTTCCCAGGGAAAGCCGCGGCACTTAGGGTTTCTGCGCCCAACGGATACATGAGTTCAGGAGTCCCCGGATGACAGAACGGCGAAATGCCGCGAATAATTCGACCAAGAGCTTTCAAGGCCTTCGCGCCCTCGATTTTTCGACCACCATCGCCGGTCCTCATTGCACCCGGATGCTGGCCGACATGGGCGCCGAGGTCATCAAGATCGAGCCCGCCGACGGGGAGACGATGCGAAACCGTCCGCCGCTCCGGAATGATTTCAGCTCGGTTTTCGGTCAGCTCAATGTCGGCAAGAAGAGCCTCGTTCTCGATCTGAAATCGCCGCAGGCCATCGAAGTGATCCGCCGGCTTGTCACGAGCGCGGATATCCTGGTCGAAAACTTTCGCCCCGGGGTGATGCGGAGGCTGAAACTGGATTATGGCTCGCTGGCGCAGCTCAATCCGGGGCTGATCTATTGTTCGATCTCCGGATACGGCCAGACCGGGCCGTCCGCGGAGCTCGCGGCCTACGCGCCCGTGATCCACGCCGCCTCCGGTTACGACATGGCCCATTTGTCGTACCAGCCGGGGCGATCGCGTCCGGACTATTGCGGAATTTATCATGCCGACGTGATCACCGGCGTCTATGCCTTCGGCGCGATCTCGGCGGCGTTGTACCAGCGTCGCGACAGCCAGGCTGGTCAGCATATCGACGTCTCGATGCTGGAATCGATGCTCAGCCTGACGCTCAATGAAGTGCAATCGTCGCAATTCCCAGTGACTTTGCCGAGCCGTCCGATGTTCGGCCCGGTCGAGACGTCGGACGGATATGTGATGGTGGCGATCGCCAGCGAAAAGACGTTCCAGAACCTGGTGACGGCTGCCGGTCATCCGGAATGGATCGGCGATCGGCGCTTTGCGAAATATGCCGACCGGCGCAATAACTGGAAGGATCTGATGGACGGTGTTGAAAGCTGGTCGCGCCAATTGACCACCGAGCAATGCCTCGCAGCGCTTGGTCGGGGCGGCGTTCCCTCTTCTGCCTATCGCACCGTCGCTCAGGCGTTGTCCGATCCTCAGCTTGCGCATCGCGGCGCGCTGGCCGAGGTGGAAGACGGCGGCGGCACCTTCAAGGTCATGAATTTGCCGTTCCGGATGTCTCGGGCCAATGTCGCCGCGGGAAGGCGGGCGGCAACTCTGGGCGAACACACGGTTGCGTTTCTCAGGGAGACCGGACACTCCGAAGATGAAATCGCCGGCTTTACCGGGAAATTGCAGGTGACAGAGCGGGGCTGACGACACGGCCGCAATACCGGTCGGGAATTCCGGGCCGGCGTGGTCTCGACGGCGCAGGGAAATGCGTGGCAATGTCGAGCCGACAGCAAAGGCTGCGACAGCATTCTCCGGCAGGAAAATGCTGTTGACCAGTAAACTGCGCGCATTCTATTCGCAAAAGCCGCGCCAATGGGAGAGAAACGATGAAGAGTTTCCAGGTCACCGATTTCAATGCACCCCTGAAAGAGGTGGATGTGCCGACGCCGCAACCGGCGGGAACGCAGGTCCTGATCAAGGTCAAGGCGGCCGGCGTTTGCCACAGCGACCTGCACATCTGGGAAGGCGGCTATGATCTCGGCCATGGACGCAAGCCGCTCTCGCTGAAGGACCGCGGCGTGTCGCTGCCGCGAACCATGGGACATGAAACCGTCGGCGAAGTGGTGGCGTTCGGACCGGATGCCAAGGCCGCCACCGGTGGTCTCAAGGTCGGCGACGTCGCGCTGGTCTATCCGTGGCTGGGCTGCGGCAAATGCGAGACCTGTCTGGCCGGCGACGAGAACATGTGCCTGAAACCCAATTCGATCGGCGTCTATTGCGACGGCGGCTATGCCGATTATTTGACGGTGCCGCATCCGCGCTATCTCCTGGATCTGAAGGGGCTCGATCCGGTGACCGCGGCGCCCTATGCGTGCTCCGGCGTCACCACCTACAGCGCCTTGAAGAAGGTCGAGGCTTATTTCAACACCCCGATCGTGATCTTCGGCGCGGGCGGCCTCGGGCTGATGGCGCTGTCGCTGCTGAAGGCGATGGGCGGCAAGGGTGCCATCGTCGTCGATATCGACGCGCGCAAGCGCGAAGCCGCCGAGAAGGCGGGCGCGCTCGCGACCGTCGACGGCAAGGCGCCGGACGCGCTGGAGCAACTGGCCGCAAAGGCCGGCGGCCCGATCCGCGCGGTGATCGACCTGGTCGGCAACGCCGCGACCACGCAACTCGGGTTCGACTGCCTGACCAAGGGCGGCAAGCTGGTGATCGTCGGCCTGTTCGGCGGTGGTGCGCCATGGGCGCTGCCGCTGATTCCGATCAAGGCGATTACGATCCAGGGCAGCTATGTCGGCAATCTCCGGGAGACCCAGGAACTGCTCGATCTGGTTCGCACCAAGAAGATCGGGCCGATCCCGGTAACGCCGATGCCGCTCGCCAAGGCCAACGACGCGCTGGTCGATCTGCAGAAGGGCAGGCTGGTCGGACGCGCGGTGCTGACGCCGTAGATTTCCCATCATCGTCATGGCCGGGCTTGTCCCGGCCATCCACGTTTTTCTTGCCGCTTCAGGAAAACAAGACGTGGATGCCCGGCACATAGGCGAGCGGAAGCGACGCCGTCCTTCGGACGGCTGTGGCCGGGCATGACGAGTTACTCGCGATCTCAAACGAAACTCCAAAGGTAATCCCCATGTCAGCTAACGATGCGCTCCATATCGCCGTGCTCGGCGGCGACGGTATCGGCCCCGAGGTAATGGCTCCGGCGCTCGAGGTCCTGCGCAAGATCGAGGCGACCTCGGACCTGAAGTTTCGTTTCACCGACGCGCCGGCCGGCGCCAACAATTATCTCGCGACCGGAAAATCGATGCCGGAAAGCACGCTGCGGCTCTGCGACGAAGCGGATGCGATCCTGCTCGGCGCCTGCGGCCTGCCTTCGGTGCGCTACCCCGACAACACCGAGATCATGCCGCAGGTGGAGCTGCGCTTTCATTTCGATCTCTATGCCGGCGTGCGCCCGGCGCGGCTGATCCCGGGTGTGCCGAGCCCGATCGTCGGCGCCGATCAGCGCGGCATCGATCTCATCGTCATCAGGGAATCCACCGAAGGCCTGTTTGCGTCGATGGGCAAGGGCGTCGTCACCGATACCGAAGCACGCGAGACGCTGGTGATCACGCGAAAGACCTCCGAGCGGCTGTTCGAATTCTCGTTTCGTCTGACGGAGCGCCGCAAGGCGCGCGGCAAGCCGGGTGTGCTGACCTGCGTCGACAAGGCGAACGTGTTCAAGGCGTTTGCGTTCTTCCGCGAGATGTTCGATGAGGCGGCCAAGCGGCATCCCGACGTCAAGGCCGACCGGCTTTATGTCGATGCCTGCTCGGCGCTTCTGGTGAAGCGTCCCTGGGACTTCGACGTGATGGTGATGGAGAACATGTTCGGCGACATTCTCTCCGATATGACAGCCGGGCTGATCGGCGGCATGGGCATGGCGCCGTCGGCCGATATCGGCGACCGTCATGCGGTGTTCCAGCCATGTCACGGCACCGCGCCCGACATCATGGGGCAGGGCAAAGCCAATCCGACCGGGATGATCCTCTCGACCGCGATGATGCTGGACTGGTTGGCCGACAAGCATGGCATCGAAGCCGCCGCCGAAGCCGGCGAGCGCATCGAGCGCGCCGTCGACAAGGTCTATGCTGACGGCATCAAGCCGATGGAATTCGGCGGCAGCAACGGCACGGCGGATATTGCGAAGGCGGTATTGGCGGCGCTGTAGGCGAAGGTGCGCCGTACGCGTGTCGCCAAGAGAAGGTGTCGTACCCCGCGAAAGCGGGGTCGACAAAAAGCAAGTCGTCATTGCGAGGAGCGAAGCGACGAAGCAATCCATTCTTGTTTTGTGGCTTGATGGATTGCTTCGCTGCGCTCGCAATGACGTTGCTCAAATTACACGTGTGACTCCGCGATCTCGCCGCATGACCGCGCGAGTTTTTTCCTGGACGTCCTGCCCTCTGCAAGATCAGAGGGCGCAGGGAATGCCGGGCGCCCGATGCGCCCGCGGCCTCGCGTGTAGAAAAAAACACGCGAGTTAGTCACCACGGTCACGCCGGGTCGCCCGGCATTCCCCGCGCAATGGTTTTAACAGCTTATTTCGCGCTCTCCCCGGTGACCGGGCTTTCTTGCCACCGTCGCCCCCAAGAAACTTGCAAGAAGCTTGCTTCCCAGGAACTTGACGCCAGCGTCGGGGCGTCAGGACCACACGACTTCGCCGTCCGCAGATCAGCGCCTTCGTCAACGCGCCGCCTGCGTCCACCGCATCCCGCTCCAACGTCCGTGACGATCGCGAAACGCCCCTCTGTGTGGGACGGGACGGCGAGGGATATGCAGGTGATTTGGGTCAGAAGGGAACGGGAATATTTTTGCAAATGGGGCTGGACACACCCTGCAAATCAGTCGGGCCTGGGGCGGGCGGGTTAGCAACAGCGCAACCCGCCGCGGATATTTTCTGGTCGGATTTGGCGGGATGACCGATCTGATCCGTCGACGTTGCGATGTTCGTTACACCCAAACAGCCGGGTTGCCGTCGCATTTCTTCCAACGCCCGCGCCATCGCAAGGCTGGCATCGAAAATTGAGGCTTTGCCATTCGCGACCTTACTTCGAAGCGTTTGCGATCTTGTGCTCCAGGTGGCCGGTCTCATGATCGCGGCGGAGCTGACTCAGTGACGTTTCGTTGAGTTGAAGGAGAATCTCGCTCAGCTTCTCGGTCGCGGGATAACCGGCGGCAAAACCTTGTCCGTAAATCTTGCGCAATGTGCCGATGAGGGTATTGCCGTGCTTGTGGCTGATTTCGCCATCGTGGTTGCGGTGGCGATTGTCGAGACCTGCCTTGCTCATGCTGCTCTCCTTGTGCCGCGAACGACAGCATCCTCCCGCCGGGAACAAATGGCAATCTTGCGCCGCAACACGTCAAGGCTGGGCGTATTGAACGATCTTGTACGCCGTGGGATCGGCCTGATGTCGGCCGTTTCCGCTTCAATGGCTCCGCGGAATCGCGGAGCCGCTTATTTTGTCTGAGGTCTGCCTCCTCCGGACCGAGCGCATCTGGCGGCGCACGTACCAAGCTGTCATGGAGACGACGAGCCAGGCAAGCGATGCGCCGATGAAGGCGGCCGCGATGCTGCGCTCCACCATCAACGAAAACGCGATCGCAAAGCCCAGCATGCCGAGCGCGCCGAGCGCTGCGCCGACAGCATCGAGCGCGGCCGCCTGCTGCCCGCGCCGTCCGCCGTCGAGGCCCGCTTCCCGCTTGCGCCGGATTTCGTGCTTCTCGATCAGGGTCGCGCTGGCGCAGAAGATGGCCGGAAGCGCCAGAAAGAGACCGCCGACGGATGCGCCATAGCGGCTGCTGATGAGGCCGGTAAAGACGGTGGCGACGCCGCCGAGTGCGAAGCGGACCAGGTATTCATACCAGCGGCCTTCCTTGAGCGACGACGGAGAAAAGCGGACCGGGCTCATGTCTGCCCACCGGCGACGGCCAGCAGGCCGAAGGCGACAATCAGCCAAACGACGAGGGACAGTAACGTAGCGGGGACCGTCCGCAGCCGCGCGCGAATGAGGAACTGGCAGACGACGACGCCGTAGACGGCGAGCGCGACAGCTCCTGCCGTCATCGCCCAGCTTTGCTGGGCTGCGTAGTCGGCTCCGTGCCGGTACACGGCGATGCCGAGTGTCGCGAGCGCGACGGAGGGCGCGGCTCCGAACAGACCGGCGAAGCTTTTGGGACGCAGAATGTCGCCCAGCATCGCAAACGCCGATACCACGACGCCGCCGACCAGGAAACGGATGAGGTATTCGGTCATCTGGCTTTTTTCCAGAGTTTCGACAGCGGGCCGCCGCTCCCGTAGACCGGATCCTTACGCGGCAACGCGACCTTCGGGATGGTCTTGAGGGCGCGGGGACGGTCATCGGCGGTCGTGCATTCGTCGTAGGTACCTGCCGGCGGGTAGGCGCCGATGACGAGGAAGTCGTCGTCTGCCGAAAGGCACTGGTGCCCCGTGCCCGCGGGCAGAACGGCGACGTCGCCGGCCTTCAACGTAAATATTCGACCCTTGTTACCACCGAAGCGGACACGCCCTCTGCCACGCGCGATGCCGAGCACCTCATGGATCCTGGAGTGATAGTGCACATAATCGTAGATACCGTCGCGCCAGGTACCGCCCCATCCGTTCGCTTCGAACAGGTCCTCGATCACGGCCGCAGGGTCGTGGCGGTCGTCAAGATCGACCGCGCTCCGATAGATGATCAGCGGCCATCGCGGATGGTTGGGGACGAGACCGTCTTGCTTGAAGCGGACGGCCCGGGGTTTTCGCGTTCGTGCGAAGTCCGGAGCCTTCCTTTTGCCGGGCCGCCGGAGGCCGGTGGCGCGCTCCGCATATTCCTTCAGGTCTTCAAGAATCGGCATGATCGTCCTCGTGTGCAGCTTCGAGTGGATAGCCGGTCCACAATCGCAGCAGCCGCTCGAGGGCGGCGCCTAACGCGAATCCGGCGACGACATCGCTCGCCCAGTGGGCCAGGACCACGACGCGCGTCAGCGATAGCCCGACCGCGAGCGCTCGGATCGCCCGGCGGGGCCCGGCTGGCAACGCGCCGGCCGCGGACGCCAGCGCGCCCATATGCAGCGCGTGACCAGAGGGGAAGGCATCCTCGCGCTTGCCGGAGAATGAGATGCCGTGAACGTGGCCCAGCACCGTCGTGCGATCCGGGCGGGTCTGGTCGAACAGAAGCTTCAAACCGTGCGGCAGCAATGACGCGGCGACCGCGACCAGCAATGCGTGGTTACCAGCACGTCGCAGCGGCTCGCTGCGACCGCGCGAGGCGAGCCAGCCGGCCGCCGCCATAACCAGAAGGACCTTCTCGTCCGCGCCCCACGTCAAGGCGCGTGCGATCTCCTCCGGGACCGGTCCGGTATCGCGGGCAATTTCACCTGCAATCACGACATCCGCCCTGGTCGGCCGGACGGTGATCGGAAAGCTTGGCCTGGGGCGAAGGCGACTTGATCGAATTCCAGCTGCTGTAGGCATGGGTTCAACGGTTGGAGCTGTGAAACCTTCCAACGCGCCGGCGGCCCTCGGGTTCATTGTACTGTCACAATACGACCCCAAACGTCGGCAGCCATGCTTTTGGGGCAAATGAATAAATCGAAAGGGCAGGAAGGTTTTCGAGCGATATTCCTGGGGAGGCTTGGAGCCTCCAGTGCGCATCCGGGATGCGCAAAGGGACCGACATCCCGACTGGAATGGGCTGGATCGGTCGAACGGAACAAGTGCGCGCTCGTGGCGCCGGGGACTGGGCCATGGTTTTGGCCCATGGCTTCGGCGGCGACCAGGACAAAACGCAAAGTACAGCGTTGTGGCGGTGGCGGACGGTATGGAAGCCACTCCGAGGGTACAGGCTGTAACCAGCAACACGCAGGAATCCGAGGCCGCCGACTTGCGTCGCGAATTCGGTTGGGCGGCGACGGACCCCTGATCGATGATCTGCGGCTAGAGATCGGCACTGTCGCCGGACGCCATTTTTTTCGCGCCAATCTGCAAAAAAAACGGATAGGCCGCGCCGTTTGATTTGTGGTGGTCGACGTTGAGACCGGGGAAGACGTTATCCGCGTGGTGTCGGCCTCATTATGCCCGCCATCACCGCTGGCTTGCGCGCTCGCATTGCAGCCGCATTGCTTTCACTGAATGGCCACATGAGGTTCAGACGCTAACCAAATTTCGCGGATACGACTTTTTCTGGTTTTTCAAACCGGAAAGGAAAGGAACGACCATGCGCATCTTTACCGCATTCGCCATCGCAGCAGCCCTCGCTCTCGGGACGCCAGCTTTCGTGCAGGCACAGGCACAAGGAACATCGCCGCAATCCGAGGCCAAGACACCGGCTGCTCAATCCAATAAAGTCATACAGAGCGTACGGGTCGTCGACGTCAAGGACTTGAAACCGGAGATGCGCTCGAAGGTCGATGACGTCGTCGCGCACACAAGCGAAGAAGATATGCAGTCACTTCGGAAGTCTATCGATGCGACACCGGAGGCGGCATCCGCGCTTAAAGCCGAGGGCCTCACTTCAGCGCAAGTCGTTGCTATCAACATCACTGGCGGCGTCCTGACGATGTTTGCCAAGACAGCCTGAAACAAGACAGCCTGAAGCAAGCAGCTTTAAAATAGTTGCGTGCAACAAGAAAAGCCCGTCGCGCGAAGCGGCGGGCTGTCTTCGTTCGGCATGATCGGCATATTTCAAAGCCGGTTCACTTCCTTGATGATGAACGATCCGCAAGCCACCATCTCATGGGTGCGGCGCTTTTCTTGACTTCGCCCCTTCCAGTCGCTCACAGCCCATGATTTCAAACCGACGCCTCGGTCGGTTCTGACATCGTCACCCGATTCTTGACGCTGGGACGCTCCTGCATCCTGGCGTACCAAGCCCGAAGAGCCTCGCACTCCGCTGGCACCGGCAGCTCCAGGAGCCCCGCAAAGATCAAACCGCCGATGACCGTGATGTCGGCCATTGAGAAGGCCTCACCGGCGACGAACGGTTGTCTTTTTAGAACCGCATCGAAGTAGTGCATCCCTCTCAAGGCTTTGTCGCGCTGACGGAACCCCCACTCGGCGTTCTGATAAATCTCGACGTCGGGTCCAAGCCCCGGCGTGGCGTGGTGGAAATAAACACTGATGGCGTCGAGCAGCTCCAATTCCGCGCGCTTGCTCATCATGTGGATCAAGCCCTTTTCGCGCGGTGTCCTGCCGGTGAGCGTGGGAGCGCCGTCAAGCGCGTCAAGGTATTCGGTAATGGCCGTGCACTCGGCAATGAAGGTTCCGTCGTCGAGTTCGAGTACCGGCAGCGTGCCTGAGTAGTTCCTGGCGAGGAAGTCCGGCTTCTTGTGCTCGCCTTTCCATAGATTGACCGTCACGAACTGGACGCGCGATTGCAGGTTCTTCTCGGCCAAGGCGATACGGACGCGAGCCGGATATGGGCCGGTGGGCCAATCGTAAATCTTCATCGTCACTTCCTTCACTTTTTACCCTACCTATCACTTGGTAGGTAAGCCTTTAAGAGCTATAATTTGCGCGGTCAAGCCCTATCTGTCACTTGGTAGGCTGTTGGAGCGCAGTGGCGAGGTAGTGAAATGAGTTCAAGTTCCAGGGAAGCCATCCTGGCGGCCGCCAGACGGACCGCACAGGCGCACGGTTACGGCGGCTTGAATTTCCGCGATCTCGCAGACGAAGTGGGCATCAAGGCCGCGAGCATCTACCATCATTTCCCGAGCAAGGCCGATCTCGGGGCAGCGGTAGCGAGGCGCTATTGGCAGGACACAGCGGCTAATCTCGAGTCGATGTTGGCCGAAACCCCGGATCCGGTCTGCTGCCTGCGTCGATATCCCGATCTGTTTCGCAGATCGCTCGCGAGTGATAATCGCATGTGCCTCTGCAGCTTCATGGCTGCCGAATATGACGACCTGCCGGAAGCGGTGAAGAAGGAGGTCCAGACCTTTGCCGATGTCAACGTGGCGTGGCTGAGCAAGGTGCTGTCCGCTGCGGCCGTGGTCAATTCCGGGGAGAGCGAACAGCGGGCTCGCGCGATCTTCGCCGCTGTCGCGGGCGCGCAACTCATGGCGAGGAGTCGCTCCGATATTTCGCTCTTCGACTCGTTGATCGACAGCTATCGCGTAGCGGGCCTCTTGCCGGCGTAGACGGTGCAATCTTCCATAGCCGACGTGCGGCATCGGAGGCCCGGCGAGCAGGCGACCTGTTACCTGAGAGCGGTGCTGAATTCGCCGGCGAAAGCATGGCAACAGTACCGGCCCTTTGCGATCCCGATTCCGGCCTGCGAATCGACCGCGGCGCCGGCTTCGATTCGGACGCCGGTTTGGATTCGATCGACGTCATATTGGAATCGAAGTCTTGTAGAAACGAAGTCTTGTAGGAAACGAACGCGTTCGCGCCGGTGGCGCGCTTGTGGACCTCCCGTTTTGCGGGAAATCAAGCGTTCCGAACCGCCGCGAGCGTCACTTTCCTGCGCAGAAGCTAGCCGCTGCGCAGAAACTCATTGGATGTTGCACGAGAGCGGAAGAGCGAGCGTAAATCCCCCCAAACAAACCTGGCCCGAATCTTTTCGGCCTGCTTGCTACGCTTCGCCCTTCAGCCGTCAACGACAAAGGTCAGATTCAACAAGACCCGTCGCGTATCAGTAAGCCCGCGTTACCACCGGCTCCTTGCCGATCGGGCCCTTCCCGACGGGGGACTTGCCAATCGGCATCTTGCCGACCACCGGTTCTGCCTTATAGACGGGCTGCGGGTGCGGGAGGTCGGCGGCGCCAGCGACAGTTACGAAGGCAAGCGTTGCGCCCGCTACGATCAAAGTTTTCATCATGGTATTTTTCCCCTTGGTAAGCGGAAACAAAGCAGCAATCTGCTGACGTTCCCCGTGGATATTCCTACACCGGAAGCTTGTACGTCGGAATACGTCTGCAGTGCGGCAGAGGGGATAGGTGGAGGATTTGGTCGGCACTGTGGCGTATGGGACACAAGAGGGAACTTCACCCCGTGGATCAAGAGAGCGACAGCCTAACGCCGTTATCGCGCTAATCCGAAGCCGATATCAGGCGATATGGAGGACGCACTACTGCGCGAGATGCGCCGTCAACGGGTGGCTGCCGGCGCGATTGAAGAACGCTGCTTCCTCCGCGGTGGCTTCCAATAGCTGCTCGTCCTGATCGTAGATGTCATTGCGGAACTGCACGATCTGGTCCTTTGTCATCCACCCTGTAAGGTAGATCCAGGCCACCGGAACCTTCTTCGGCAGGACGACCTCCTCGTGCCGGCCGGTGGCGATGGCCGCGTCGATGGCAGCCCGATTCCATTTCGGCATCTCTTCCTGCAGCAGCCAGGCGGCAAGATCGCGCACATTGTCGACCCGCGAGCAGCCGTGCGAGTCGAAGCGGTAATCGTCGCTGAACAGGTTTCGCTGGTTGGTGTCGTGCATATAGACCGAGTACGGATTCGGCATGTCGATTTTCACCGCACCAAGGGCATTGAAGGTGCCGGACTGCTGGCGCACCGTGAAATTCGGCGTGCGGGCGCCAGACCAGTCCACCGATCGCGGATCGATCGGAACGTCGTGCGCATCGAGCACCTCCATGTGCATGCGGGCGAGATAGCCGGGATCCTTGCGCATGTGCGCCGAGATTTCGGTTTTCGAAATCGAGGACGGAACGGTCCAGGTCGGATTGAGGATGACGCCGGTGATTTCGGCGGTCAGCGTCGGCGACGGCTTTTCGGTCTTGCCGACGATGACCCGATAACGCCGCACCACATGATCGTTTTCGACCGCTTCGGCAAATGTCGCCGGCAGGTTCACGACCACATAGCGCTGCCCGAATCCAAAATTCATGTTTTCGAGGCGCTCGAGCGAGGCCTCAAGCTGCTTGATTCGCTTCTGCACGGGTACGTTGAGCGCGGCGAGGGTGCGCGGGGTCACGGTGCCCGTCGGTGCAAGGCCATGGCGCGCCTGGAAACGCATCACGGCCTCGGCGACAACCTCGTCGAATGCGCCGGAGGCCTTGTCGACGGCAAGATCGCCGCTGATCAGAAGCCGCTGTCGCAGCAGATCGTCATGCGGTCCCGGTACGCCAATGGCGAATTTGGCATCGGAGGGAATCGCCGGCCAGCCGCCGCGTACCGCCAAATCAGAATAACTCAACGCCGCATCCCTGATGCGCTGCGCGGTGCCTTCGTCGAAGGTCGGTTCATGCGACAGCGCCAAAGCCGCCGCCGAACGTGATTTGGGGGTAGATGCGGCGGCCGGCTTCACGGCGGCCGTGTGCAGGGCAGGATTTGTCGCGCCCGTCGGCGGCGCGGTGACCGGCTTGGCGGTGAGCGGGGCAGAGCCTGGGCCGGCGGTCCCGGCGTTTTGACCGAACGCCGAAGCGGTCGTCAGCATCGTGGCGATGGCAACGATTGTCATTCTTCGCATGGAATGTATCCTGATTCCGGAATTCGCCTGCGGCAACGGCGCCAATGTCAAATCAACAGGTTCGGCCGTGCAAGCCGAACCAATCGTGGCGATCTGATCCGCCACTTGCGTTTTCGCAAGTCTAGCCCCTGAGCGTTGCGTTCTGATTAAGTTGACACCGCGGCTGTTGCACTGCCGCGCCCGGCGTCCTGGCCGTTGATGTGTCGCGGAGGCCGCCGATATGGTTCGCGCGGAGCAGGGCCGATCCGAAAATAAATCCAACGGCCAAACGACGGCCATTGCCAACGACAGCCATTTCATGCCGCGGCGGGAGGTTGTTGCGCCGGGGCCGGCAGGCGGCAGGCGCGCAGCGATACGCTGCGTGCCGTACACGCTGGCCGATAATGTCCGCGGTGCAGTAGACAAGACGAGCAAGGCCGGTAACGGCCTGGCTGTCTCTTCGGCGCTCAGGCTTCGTTCGCCGCGATCAATTCCATCAAGGACACCAATTGACGCTGCACGGTCTGGTCCTTGATCTTGCTATAGGCCCGCAACAATCTCAGGCTGAATGAGCTGTCGAGAAACAGCAGGCTCTCGACCTCTCGCGCCTTGCCGTCGCCGTCGTAGAAGAAGGTGACGGGCACATCGAGGGCTGTAGCGATTTGCTGAAGGCGGGCGGCTCCCACGCGGTTGACGCCCTTCTCGTATTTCTGAACCTGCTGGAAGCTGACACCAAGCTGGTCCCCGAGCTCTGCCTGCGAGATCCGTTGCTCGACGCGCCGTAGCCGGATTCGCTTGCCTAGTTCAATGTCGGGTTTTCCGGCACTGCGCTGCTTCATTTTCTTCGCCGCTGATTTGTTCATACCGATTCTACCGTCTTTCCGTCGGGGGGCCCCCGCACAGGTGGATCAAGGATTTACCCTTGCATATTGCTTATATACTACTTGAGGTCGTTGGAATGGGCGAATTTGTATCACATTACTGGATTTTGTGCGCTGGAACTTGGCCGCGAGCCCGGCTGCCCGGCCAGCCGGCCATCGAATGGCCAGGGTCGTTCTATTTTCGTTGGTTATAACTCTTCTAAAGCAGGCCTGCGTGTGTCGGAAACACAACACTACCTTTGGCATGGGTCGCTGGGGCGGCGGCCGGTCGGGGCTTTTGCGGTGCCGGGTGGGCGATCGACGATATCTCCGGCCATCGCCAAGGCGCGCGCGGACGGCCCAAGCTGCAATCAGTCCCGGCGTGGGCCCAGGCGAGAGGCATGCGCCCGAGCGCGGCCGGCCTGTTCACCGTTGCGCATTCTAGCGCATCCCTTACATCAGGGCCGGCACGCGAGACTGGCGCTCCCGAAGGCAGGGTGCCGGCAACCACGATGATGAGCGCATGATGCACGGTGTTTCGATCCCGGCGGCGTTGATTGCCGGCCTCGTCAGCTTTCTGTCGCCCTGCGTGCTGCCGCTGGTGCCGCCCTATCTGATCTATCTGACCGGCGCCACCATCGAGCATGTCGCCAATGACGAGAGCGAGGCGTCGTCGCGGCGCGCGGTGATGATCGCAGCCATGATGTTCGTGCTGGGTTTTTCCACCGTGTTCGTGGCGCTCGGCGCCAGTGCGAGCCTGATCGGAAGCCTGATCCGCGCCTGGTCGGCGCAGCTTTCGATTCTGGCCGGCATCGTCATCATCATCATGGGCCTGCATTTTCTCGGGCTGACGCGGATCGGGCTGTTGATGCGCGAGGGCCGGCTGACCGTGCCGAAGCCGGTCGGGCTGTGGGGCGCCTATGTGATGGGGCTGGCGTTCGCGTTCGGCTGGACCCCGTGCATCGGGCCGATCCTCGCGGCGATCCTGTCGGTTGCCGCCTCCGAGGCGACGATGACCAAGGGCGCGGGCCTGCTTGCGGTCTACTCTGCAGGCCTCGGCATTCCGTTCCTGATCGCGGCCTTCATGGTCGAGCAGTTCTCGTCGCTGTTTTTGCGGATGAAGCGGCATCTGGCCACGGTCGAGCGGGCGATGGGCGTGCTGATGGTCATCACCGGGATCGGCTTTCTCACCGGCAGCGTCTCCGCCATCAGCATCTGGCTGCTCGACACCTTCCCGGCCTTGCAGAATTTTGGCTAGAGCCTTTTGCGTTCCGATTGAATCGGAACGGAGGCTCTAGTCCTTTATTTGACGCGTTTACTTCACGCGAACCGGTTTCCACTTCGCTCGAAAACGCTCCAGCTGAGCTAGCTGTCGTCTTCAAGCGCGCAGGTCACGGTGTAGACCACGCCACGCGGCAGAAAATCCACGGTGGCTTCGCCGCCGAGCTGATCGCGCGCGCTGCGTTCGATCAGCCGCGATCCGAAACCGCGCTGCACCGGTGCGACGACGGGCGGGCCGCCGGCCTCGGTCCAGATCAGTCGCAATTTCGGCCTGGCGTCTTCCTCGATGACTTCCCAATTCAGCGCCACGGTGCCGGTCTCGTTCGACAGCGCTCCGTATTTTGCGGCATTGGTCGCCATTTCGTGCACGATCATCGACAGCACCACCGCCAGCCGTGGGGCCAGCGGCACGCTCGGTCCGAACATTCGCATCCGCGCCGGGTTGTTGATCAGATAGGGCTGCAACACGCGGTTGATCACGTCCTTCAGCTCGGAGCCCTGCCACTTCTCCTGGCTGAGCAGATTATGCGCCTCCGCCAGCGCGCCGAGCCGGCCCTCGAATTTCTCGCGTTCGGCCGCGCTCGCGCTCCGAAACGTCTGCACCGCGATCGCCTGCAGGATGGCCAGCGTATTCTTGACGCGATGATTGAGCTCGTCGATCAGCAAATTATGAAGCGCCTCGCCGCGGGCGATCGTCGTGGCCATGCGCACGGCAAAAGCAAGCCCGGTCAGCAGCAGCACCCCGCCGATCAGGCTGGTGATGGCCAGGTTGCGCCACAACGGGCTGACCAGCGAGCTTTCCGCGATCCCGGCGGCCACGGTCCAGTCGGTCAGCGACGATCGCAGGAAAGTCGTGATCAGCGGCGTGCCTTCGAGCGATACCGTCGGCAGGGTCGCTTCCCGCCTTCGAAGCATCTCGGCATACAGCAACGGCGATGCTTGCTTGCCGATGGTGTCTTCCGGGTTTGGAACGCGCGCGAAATTGATGCGCTCGCCGTCGAAAATCGAGATCGTCCAGTCCTTGCTCGGACGCTGTTTTTCGATGATGGCCTGGAAAATCTCGAGTGGCGGCGCAAAGGAAACGTCGTAGAGGACGTTGCCGTCGCGAAGCACCGGCACTTCGACGGTGACGAGCGGCCGCTTCTTGACCGCGCCGATGAACAGATTTGAATAATGCGGGGTCTTGGTCGCAAACACCTTTTCCACTATTTCGCGATTGTTGCGCAACGGCAGGTTGGTGTTGTCCGGTGTCGCCGAGGAGAACAACTGGCGACCTTCGCGGTCCGCTACCAGCAGCACACCCTCCTTGCCATACTGCTCGAGGAAACCCGAAGCGATGCTGCGAAAGCTTTCGAAGTCGCCGTTGCGCAAGGTGTCGGTGAGCGCCAGAACCTGGAGTCCGCCGGTCATTCGCTGAATCTCGGCATCGAGCACGAGACGGATACTGCGCGCGGTTTCGAGCACGCGCCGGGACGCATCCTTGCGGTCCTGCTCGTAATTATTGAAAACGATGACGGCCGCAAAAATAATCAGCGGCAGCGTGGTTCCCGCAACCAGAAGAGCGAGACGAACTGGCAGGGAGAGTTTCGGCACGCGGGTCCTGCGAAAATGATCTGGCGCGAGTGCGACAAATCATTTTCAGCATAGGAGAAGCGTCTGAAATTCGCCAAGGATTTTAGCGCCAAGGATTTTAGGCGCAAAGGATTTTAGGCCCGGCGGCGCATCATGCGGAACCCGCCAAGTTCCTAAAGCAAGTTCCTAAAGATTGCTGTCGGTGATTGCAGCGTAAACCATGGTGCGCAACTCACGCCGGAGCGGATAGGCGCTCGAGGGCAGCACCTGGGTCATGAAGATGGCGATCAGTTGTTCCGCGGGATCGATCCAGAACGATGTCGTCGCCGCCCCACCCCAGGCATATTCGCCGGCGCTGCCGGGAATCAGCGTCTGTGCGGGGTTCATGGTGACGGAGAAGCCGAGACCGAACCCGATGCCGTTGTAGGCCGCTTCACTGAACAGCGACCGCGACATCTCGGGCAGGTCGCGTCCGCCGGGCAGGTGATTGGCGGTCATCAGCGCCAGCGTCTTCGGACCGATCAGCCTGACGCCGCCAAGCTCGCCGCCGTGCAGCAGCGCTCGGCAGAAGGTGAGATAATCGGCCGTGGTCGAACACAGACCGCCGCCTCCGGAAATGAACGACGGCGGCGTCAGGAAGGAGCTCGTGGTCGGATCGTCCTGCAGCGTCAGGCCGCCCTTGCGGTTGGTGGCGTGAAACGTCATGCCGCCTTGCGGGTCGGCGGAGTAGCACGCCGCAAAGCGATGGGCCTTGTCGGCCGGCACAAAAAAGTCGGTGTCGTTCATGCCGAGCGGATTGAAGATGCGTTCCTTCAAAAACTGTTCGAACGGCTTGCCGCTGATTTTCCCGATCAGGTAGCCGATCACGTCGGTGGAGACCGAATAATTCCAGGCCTCGCCGGGCGAGAACTCCAGCGGAATTTTCGCAAGGTCCTCGATCATCGATTGCAGCGTTCCCGCCTTCACGACCTCGCCGATTTTCATGTCGCGGTAGGCGGCATCGACGTTGGATCGCTGCTGGAAGCCGTAGGTCAGGCCGGAGGTATGCCGCAACAGATCGACGATCAACATCGGCCGCGACGGCGGCCGGGTCAGAAAGGCCGGCGTGGTCCCGGCCTGGAAAACGCCGAGGCTCTTCCATTCCGGGATGTATTTATGGACCGGTTCGTCAAGCGCGACGCGGCCTTCCTCGACCAGCATCATAAAGGCCACGCTGGTGATCGGTTTGGTCATCGAATAGATGCGAAAAATAGTGTCGTCTTTCACCGGCACCTTGCGCTCGACGTCGGCAAAGCCCTGCACCGTGCTGTGGACGACCTTGCCGCGGCGGTAGACCAGGAGTTGCGTGCCCGGAAAGCGGCCGGACTCGATGTAGCGCTGCTTCAGATGATCTTCGATCCGATCGAGGGCGGCCTTGGACATGCCGGCGGATTCGGGCGAGGCGGGGGTGGGGGCTAACATCGGGACTGATCTCCGGAGCGGTCGAGGGCTGCCTTGATAGCCGAAAAGTGTGCCTTGTTCCAATCGCTACATGCTTACCACCGTCAGATCGCTGGTGTAGGCTTGAGCTCATCTTCGCGCATCTCGCAGGACAGCCCCAATGCCTCAATTCAAGGACAACGAACTTACCGCCGCCGTGATCCGCAGCTTTGAGGAGACGCCGGACCCGCGCGTCAGATTTCTGCTGCAGGAACTGGTGAAATCGCTGCACGACTTCGTGCGCAAGACCGATCTCAGCTTCGACGAATGGGGTTACGCGATCGATTTCCTGACCCGTACCGGCCAGAAATGCACGCCGACCCGGCAGGAGTTCATCCTGCTGTCTGACGTGCTCGGGGTCTCGATGCTGGTCGATGCGGTGAACCATCGCCAGCGCGATGGCGCCACCGAGACCACGGTGCTCGGCCCGTTCTATGTCGGCGAACACAAGACGATGCCGCACGGTGCTGACATCTCCGCTGACCTTTCGGGGGACCGGATGTTCGTGCAAAGCCGCGTCACCGACCTTGCGGGCAAACCGCTGGCCGGCGTCCCGGTCGATGTCTGGCACGCCGACGATGACGGCTTTTACGATTCGCAAAAGCCGTCCTATGAGACGCAGGGCCCGTCATCGCGGGCGCGCTTTGTCACCGACGCCGACGGCCGGTTTTTCTTTCGCACCATTCTGCCCTGCAGCTATCCGATCCCGACCGACGGCCCGGTCGGCGAAATGATCCTGCAGACCCGGCGTCACCCGATGCGGCCGGCCCATGTGCACTTTCTCGTCAATGCGCCGGGCTATGAACCGCTGATCACCCACGTCTTTATCGAGGGCGACAAATATCTCGATACCGATGTGGTGTTCGGAGTGAAGGACGATCTGATTTCCAGGATCGAGAAACGCAGCGATCCGGTGATGCCGGACGGCAAGCCGGCGTCCGGGCCCTGGCATTTGATGGCTTACGATTTTCGGATGAAGCCCGGCGCAGGGACCGCGCCGAAGCCGCTGATGGCGGCGACCGAGGACGCCTGAAAAGAGCTGTGCGATCGTCTGCTCATTTGTTGTGCGGCGCACAAGGATTGAGCGAATCGCAAATTTTGGCGGCGGTGACGCTGCCGGTGCGCGATCCCCGTCTAGTCGCTAACTTATTCTAAAATAATTACTTTTTGCATTGCGGTAGCTTGGCACGAAGCTTGAATGGCTAGTGCTGACGCCATCGATGCCGTCCTTCGAAACCAATCATCCGAATTTTGACACCGCCAGACTGGGGCCTCCCCAGAGCGCGCCTCCATGCCCCTGACACGCCGCCGGACCGATCCCGGTGCATCGCACGTTTAGAAAGGAAATCTCTGATGAGCAAAGATCCGGCCTGGATTTCAGATTGGAATCCCGAGGATGAGACGTTCTGGAATTCGAAGGGCAAAGTGATCGCCCGGCGCAATCTCATCTGGTCGATCGTTGCCGAGCATATCGGATTTTCGGTCTGGCTGATCTGGAGCATCGTCGCAACCAAATTGCCGCAGGCCGGCTTCCACTTCACGACGGATCAACTGTTTCAGCTGGTGGCGGTGCCGGGATTGATCGGCTCGCTGATGCGATTTCCCTATACCTTTGCCGTGACGACGTTCGGCGGCCGCAACTGGACGATCTTCAGCGCGTCGGTGCTGTTCATTCCGACGCTGGCGCTGGCCTATTTCGTCAGCGAGCCCGAAACGCCGTTCTGGCTGATGCTGACGATAGCCTCCACCGCAGGTCTCGGCGGCGGCAACTTCGCCTCCAGCATGGCCAATATCTCCTTCTTCTATCCTGACCGCATGAAGGGCTGGGCGCTCGGCCTCAACGCGGCCGGCGGCAATATTGGCGTCAGCAGCGTGCAGTTGCTGACCCCCATTCTGATGGGCGTTGGCCTTTTCAATCTCTACCAGGCCACCCCTGTCGGCGGCGTCTACCTCCAGAACGCCGGACTGATGTGGATTGTACCGCTGCTTGTCGCGGTGTTCGGCGCGACTTTCTTCATGAACAACCTGACCTCGGCGAAGTCCTCATTCAAGGACCAGCTTGCCATCGTCAAACGCAAACACACCTGGATCATGTCCTTTATCTATATCGGGACGTTTGGCTCCTTCATCGGCTACTCCGCGGCGTTTCCGCTGCTGATCAAGACCCAGTTCCCGGCGGTGACGATCGCGATCGCGTTCCTCGGGCCGCTGGTGGGCTCGTTGGCGCGTCCGTTTGGCGGCTTGCTTGCCGACAAGGTCGGCGGCGCCATCGTGACGTTCTGGAACTTCATCGCGATGGGCGCAGCGACGATCGGCGTCCTTTACTTCGTGGGGATCAAGGACTTCACGGGCTTCCTCGTGATGTTCCTCATTCTGTTCGTCACTACCGGAATCGGCAACGGGTCGACTTATCGGATGATCCCGTCGATTTTCCGCGAAGAGAATCTTCGCAAGGCAAGAGGCACCGGCGAAGCCGGCCGCGCGCTCGCCCTGAAGACCGCCAGCATCGAGAGTGGGGCCGCGCTTGGATTCATCGGCGCGATCGGCGCGTGCGGCGGCTATCTGATCCCGAGCGGCTTCGGCAAATCGATCGCCATCACCGGCGGTCCGCAGCTCGCGCTGGAAATCTACCTGGCGTTCTACGCGGTCTGCCTCGCGCTCACCTGGTGGCACTATTTGCGCAGGAGTTCGGCGGCGTCGGGCGTACCAAGCCTGGCCGAGGCACGGGTGTGAACAGCATGGATCGAATCGCAATCGCAACCGAGGACGATGGAGGACATCATGACACCCGATCACGTCAAACTCGTGCAGGAGAGCTTCGCCAAGGTCGCGCCGATTTCGGAAACCGCCGCGGTATTGTTCTATGATCGGCTGTTCGAGATCGCGCCAAAGGTGAAAGCGATGTTTCCGACCGACTTGACCGAGCAGCGCCGCAAGCTGATGGCGACGCTGGCGGTGGTGGTCAACGGTCTTGGCAATCTGGAATCGGTGCTGCCTGCCGCGAGCGCGTTGGCCAAGCGTCATGTCAGCTACGGCGCCAAGGCGGAGCATTATCCGGTCGTCGGCTCAGCGTTGCTGTGGACGCTGGAGAAGGGTCTGGGAGACGGCTGGACGCCCGACGTCGCGGAAGCCTGGACCGCGGCGTACGGGACGCTGTCCGGATTCATGATTTCCGAAGCCTACGGTCGGCCGCAAGCGGCTGAGTAAGGACACGTCAATTGAGCGAACCACTGGTCGTCGTCGGCAACGGAATGGCCACAGCGCGTCTGGTCGATGAACTCGCCAAGGTCGCGCTGGGGCGTTACGCCATCGCGGTGATCGGCGACGAGCCGCGACTGGCCTATAATCGCGTGCTGCTGTCATCGGTGCTGGCGGGCGAGACGGCCTCGCATGACATCGAGCTCAGGCCGGCTTCCTGGTGGCGCGACCGCGGCGTCACCCTGAAATATGGCTGCCGCGCCACCGAGATCGATGTCGGCCGCCATGAACTGAAGATCGCAAATGAAGAGAGCGTGTCGTTTTCCAGGCTGGTGGTTGCGACCGGTTCGACGCCGCTGCGGCTGAACGTGCCCGGTTCGGACCTTGCAGGTGTGCACACCTTCCGCGACAGCCGGGATGTCGATCTGCTGCTGACGCTGGCCGCGCAGAAAAAGCGCGTCGTGGTGGTCGGAGGCGGGTTGCTGGGGCTGGAAGCGGCCTATGGTCTCGCCAAGGCCGGCGCGCCGGTCACCCTGATTCATCTGATGGACCGGCTGATGGAGCGTCAGCTCGATGCGCCGGCCGCCGAGCTGTTGAAAACCCTGGTCGAGCGCAAGGGCATCAAGGTGCTGCTCAACGCCAACACCGCGCGCCTTCACGGTGCGACACGGGTCGATGGCGTCGAGTTGACGGATGGACGCCGGATCGAGGCCGATGCGGTGATTTTCGCGGCGGGCATCCGGCCGAATGTGGCGCTGGCAAAGGACGCCGGCATTGCCGTCGGCCGCGGCATCGTCGTGGACGATCATCTGCAGACCGCTGCGCCGGAAATCTTTGCGCTCGGCGAATGCGCCGAGCATCGCGGCATCTGCTACGGCCTCGTCGAGCCGGCCTATGAGCAGGCGCGTGTTCTGGCGCAGCATCTTGCGGGCAAAACCGCCGCCTATGGCGGCAGTGTGGTTGCGACCAACCTGAAGGTCTCGGGTGTCAGCGTGTTTTCCGCCGGCGACTTTATCGGCGCGGAGGGCAGCGAGACCATCCTGCTCAACGATGTCAGGCACGGCACCTACAAGAAGCTGGTGATCTCGGAAGGACGGCTCGCCGGCGCGGTGCTGGTCGGCGATGTCGAGAGCGCGCTCTGGTATCTCGAACTGATCCGCAACCGCGAGCCGGTCGCGCGAATTCGCAGGGATATGATGTTCGGCCGCGCGGTCGCGATCCGGCCAAAGGCGGCATGATGGCTCGGTTACTCCCATGACGATCGTCGATCCCGCCTTGCGCGCCACGCGCACGACCTGTCCCTATTGCGGCGTCGGTTGCGGCGTATTGGCGACAGCGGACGGCAACGGCGGAGCGGCGATATCGGGCGATCCGGATCATCCCGCCAATTTCGGACGACTGTGCTCGAAAGGTTCGGCGCTCGGCGAAACCCTGGGCCTCGAGCAGCGCCTGCTCTATCCGATGATTCGCTGCAGCAAGGGCGTCATGGAGCGGGTGGCGTGGACCGATGCGCTCGACCATGTGGCGCATCGCTTTGCTCACATCGTCGCGCGCGACGGTCCGGGCGCGGTCGCATTCTATCTGTCCGGGCAAATGCTGACTGAAGATTATTACGTCGCCAACAAATTGATGAAGGGATTCATCGGCAGCGCCAATGTCGATACCAATTCGCGGCTGTGCATGGCGTCTTCGGTCGCCGGTCATCGCCGCGCGTTCGGTGCCGACACCGTGCCGGGCTGTTACGAAGACCTCGACGAGGCTGATCTGCTGGTGCTGGTCGGTTCCAACGCGGCGTGGTGCCATCCGGTCTTGTTCCAGCGCATGCTTGCCAACAAGCAGCGGCGCGGCGCGCGCATCGTGGTGATCGATCCGCGCCGGACCGATACCGCAGGCGATGCCGACCTGTTTCTGGGGTTGAAGCCCGGCACCGACACCGCGCTGTTCAGTGGTCTCCTGGTGCAGTTGGCCGACGACGGCGCGCTCGATCGTGACTACATTGAACGGCATACCAGCGGTTTCGAAGACGCGCTGGCGCGGGCGCGGAGCATCGCCGGCAGCGTTGCCGCAACCGCGCTGGCGACCGGCCTTTCCGAACCGGACGTTGCCGAATTCTTCCGGATGTTTGGCAATACGCCGCGCGTGGTCACGCTGTATTCGCAGGGCGTCAACCAGTCGGCGCAGGGCACCGACAAGGTCAATGCCATCATCAATTGCCACCTCGCCACCGGGCGGATCGGCAAGCCAGGCGCGTCGCCGTTCTCGCTGACCGGACAACCCAATGCGATGGGCGGCCGCGAGGTCGGCGGGCTCGCCAATCAGCTTGCCGCCCATATGGCGTTCACGCCGCCGGACATCGACCGCGTGCGCCGGTTCTGGAATGCGCCGCGCATCGCCACCCATGAGGGTCTCAAGGCAGTCCAGATGTTCGAGGCGATCGGGCGCGGCGAGATCAAGGCGCTGTGGGTGATCGGCACCAATCCCGCGGTGTCGCTCCCGGACGCCGATGCAGCGCGCGCCGCGCTGAAGAAACTCGAGCTGTTCGTGATCTCGGAAAACGTGCGTTCCAACGACACCGTCAATGCCGGTCCGCATGTGCTGCTTCCGGCGCAGGCATGGGGCGAGAAATCCGGCACCGTAACCAATTCGGAACGGCGCATCTCGCGGCAGCGCGCGTTCCTGGCAGCGCCCGGCGAAGCCAAACCGGATTGGTGGATCGTCTGCGAGGTTGCGAAAAGGCTCGGCTTCGGCGCGGCATTCGATTTTAATTCGGTGGCGGATGTGTTTCGCGAACATGCCAGCCTGTCGGCATTCGAAAATGGCGGCAGCCGCGATTTCGATATCGGGGCGTTGACGTCGCTATCGGATGAGGCGTTCGATGCGATGGCGCCGGTGCTGTGGCCGGCACGTTCCGGCGACCCCGGGCCGCAGCAGCGGTTCTTCGCAGGTGGCGGATTTTTTGCCAACGACCGCAAGGCGCGCTTCGTCGCGACCGACATCCCGGCGTTGCGAACCGAGACCACCGCGGCGCGGCCGCTGCGGCTGAACACCGGCCGGGTCAGGGATCAATGGCACACCATGACCCGCACCGGCATCAGCCCGCGGCTGGGACAGCATTTGCCGGAGCCGTTCGTCGAGATCCATCCCGTTGATGCGACAAGGTTCGGCGTCACCGATGACAGCTTCGCGCGCATTGTCACTGATTACGGACAATGCATCCTCAAAGTCGTGGTCAGCGAACGTGCGCAGCGTGGCATGCTGTTCGCGCCGATTCACTGGAGCGAGGAGACCGCATCCGCCGCCCGCGTCGGCGCGCTGGTGGCGCCGTTCACCGACCCGTTTTCCGGCCAGCCCGAGAACAAGGCGACCCCCGTATCGATCGTACCTTACGAATACGTCTTTCGCGGCTTCGCTCTGTCCCGGACGCCGCTGCAGTTGCCGCCGCAGCTCTGGTGGACGCGCGTCGCCGTCACCGGCGGTTACGGCTATCTGCTTGCCGACAACGCCGATCTGGCAAGATGGCAATCATGGTTGCGCTCGGTCGCCGGCGACGATCTCGCCGAATACCGGGATTCCGGCGGCGGCGTTTATCGCGCGGCGGCGTTCGCAGAGAATCGCATCGAGACCTGCCTGTTCGTCGGCCCCGCGCACGATGCCGGCGATTGGGAGGTGGTCAAGAACCTGTTCTCCGCCGGGGAGATCAGCGACGATCAGCGGCGGATGTTGCTGTCGGGCCGATCGACCGACGGGCTCGCCAGCGCCGGGCCGATTGTCTGTGCCTGTTTCGGCGTCGGCCGCGCCACGATCTGCGACGCCATCGCGGCCGGTGCGAATTCCGCCGCCGCCATCGGCGCGCAACTCAAGGCCGGCACCAATTGCGGCTCGTGCATTCCGGAATTGAAGCGGCTGATCGCGGAGGCGGATACGGATGGCGCCGCAGCCGAGCCTGAACGGCGTCGGTTGACGGTCGCGGCCAGCTAGATATTTGCCGCGTCAAGTTGGGCTCGATGCCTCCACTGGTTTTCTGAACATCTGTTTTGACGCGGCATCAAACCTGACTACAGGTCGATCGTTCTGCCAAAGCTCCACATCGTGCCTGTCGACGAGACGACTAGCCGATTTGATAGCGGTGTCATCGTCGGCACAATCCATCCGAACCGCCCCAATGAAGCGGCTGTGTGACCCAACGATATATGCATGATAGACTGTCATGTTGGCCTCCAAATAGCGCGGACGCTCGCTGGTGAATTTTGAAGAAACTGAATTGGACTTCTTCTATCTCCATGGTCGAAGGACCGAATGCTTGCCGAGAAGGTGAACGGCAAAGCGTATAAATTCGAGAGGGATCGCTGTGGCCTCTTCTAGGAGCGGAATAAATACCGTCCAACGCTTGGCCCGGTAGCGACATCAGCGTTCGCCACGACGACCGGTTCAACGGCGACACGCCACCAACGTCGGGGTGCAACGCGTAGCTTATGCGGCTCATATACGACGGAGCTTGCAGCCCTCTCGAAACTATATGTCCCGCCCGCTACGTATCCATCCCGATACAAGCGCTCTCGCACGACGATAAGCCATCCGGCGATGCGAACGAAGTAATGCGGCCTAAAGGAAGCTCTGCCGCTTGGTGGACAACTCGTTCCAGGATGTGATTGGCGGAACAGGCGAGAACGAACAAGAACAGGTGATGTAAAATGTCCTCTCTTCAGGTTGCCGCTGGCGACAGAATTATTGAACCGATGATCGCGCTTGCTGGCTGCTCGACGCAGCACCGCATCATCGTAGCCGGCTCCAAGAGCATGGAGTTGATGCTGGAGTTGCATCGGCGCGGCTTTCCGCGCGCTGCGGCGACGGGCAACTGTGGCCGTTCGGCTGGTCAGTACGATGTCGCGCTCGTCGATTGGCGACGACGCAGGCTTGGGACGCTTGAGGCGACGTTGGACTGGCTGATGAATTTCCTTAGCGACCGCGCGGTGCTGGTGGTTTGGGTCGACGCTCAGAAGCCCGCAGTAAACCAAAGCCTTCGCGCGTCGCTGGAAAAGCGCGGCTTCGTTGTTGAGCAGGGTATGGTGCACGAATGCGGTTGTGCGCTTTCGGCGCGGAGATTGCTGATTCATCCGCTTCAAAAGGCGGCGTAGCGCGCTGCCCTGGGTACGGTGGGCAATCGTCCGCCGCGCCCGTCTTGAAAGGAAATACAAAATGGCCAAGATGAAAATGCGACGCGCCATTATCCGTGAATGGATGTCGCTCGCGCGCGAGAAACGACAATCCGGCCGGCAGGCACTGGCCTTCGCGAAAGCAGCGGTCCAACGACACAGCCTGCCGCGCTGCCGACGAACGCCGCATGACGTCATCGGGGGATGGTTACGGCCGCGCATTGGACGACCCTGATCTGAGGCAAAGGGTGCCCGCCCCGTCGTGAGTGCCGGCGGCTAGGCGCGCCTTCCGGGTCAAGAAGGCCGCGTCAACAAGAGCGAACGATGAGTGGCTGCAAGCTTGAGATGCTTTGGTGTGAACCACGCAGCCCGGAGGAACTGGTTGCCGACGTCGCGGGGTCAACGTCCGACATTGCTGCGCGCAGCACTGCGGCGCTCGCGAAGGTGCGCTGCGATATTATTGTTGGCGAGGGACCGACCGTGACTGGCCGCTTGCATTTCTCGCGAACAATTGACGGCGACGATACCGCGCTTTGCGCACGCATTCTCGTTGCGGCGGGCCGCACCGGACTTTCGGTCAGCCGCGCGGAGGCCGACGCGCTGTTTGCGATCGATGCTGCGGGTAGCGAGCGTTGCGACAACGGACGTTTCGATGACCTTCTCGCCAGGGCGGTGATACACCATTTGATGTCCGCGGCGGGGGCTGCCGTCCCCAGCCGCGAGAGCGCGCTCGCTCCCGAACATTCACTGGTCGCCTGGTCGTCGGCAATCGATGTCTGCCGGGAGCACCGATCGTGGCTCGCATGTCATCTTGACCAAATGAGACCTTCGTCCTGTGCGGCGCGAACCATTAGAGCCATTCTTCGAATTGGCTTTGTCAGGGCCGAGGCGGAGCTGCCGCTCGCCGTTCTATTCGATATCGCGGCTTAAAGTCGGGCCCCGCGAACATCGCCCGCCGAACCGGACGTCGCAAGCGAATGGCGCCTGGCGTCTGCTACGACGTGGTTCAGCATTTGCGCTGAGCCGAGCCGGCGCGCTAACCTTGAAGCCGGTGGTGCCGGGAGGAAAGCATGGCTCGGAAGATAGCTATCGTCGGAGCGGGAGCCGTCGGCGGGTATGCCGGCGCCCATATGGCGCAGGCGGGCGAGGACGTGACGTTCATCGATCCATGGCCCGAGCATGTCGAGCACATGAGGAAGCACGGCCTGCGCGTCACCCACGCCAGGGACGTCCCGGAATTTTCGGTTCCCGTGCGCGCGCTGCACGTCACGGACGCACAGCGGCTGGCCAGGGAGGCGCCGGTCGACATCGCCTTCATTTGCATGAAGTCCTACGACACGGCATGGGCAACCATGCTGATCCGGCAGTATCTGGCGCCGGACGGCTACGTCGTATCGCTACAGAACTGCATGAATGAAGAGACAATCGCCGGCGTCGTCGGCTGGGGCAAGACGCTTGGGTGCATAGCCAGCAGTATCAGCGTCAACTTGCCTGAACCCGGCCACATCCACCGCGGCGCCGGCAAGGGCGGGGCGGCGCACACGGTGTTTCGCGCCGGCGAAGTGCATGGCCGTATCACGCAACGGGCGGAGGAAGTCTGCCGTCTGGTCGGCTACGCCGACAGCGCCAAGGCAACCGGCAATCTGTGGGGCGAGCGCTGGTCGAAACTGGTCGCCAACGCCATGGGCAACGGACTCTCCGCCTGCACGGGCCTCACCGGCGGACAGATATTGCAAAGCGAGCCGATCCGGCGCTTCTCCACCAGGCTCGGGAGCGAAGCGATCCGCGTCGGGCAGGCGCACGGCTATCAACTGGAGGAGATTCTGCACCTGCCGCCCGAGACAATTGCCCGTGCAGGCGAGGGCGACGAGACGGCGATGCGCGCCTGCGACGAACAGCGCTTCAAGGACAACAAGAACACCTCCTCCGAACAGCGTCCCTCCATGGGCCAGGACATGCAGAAAGGGCGGCGCACG
Organism: uncultured Pseudomonadota bacterium; assembly: GCA_963727225.1. GTDB lineage: Bacteria > Pseudomonadota > Alphaproteobacteria > Rhizobiales > Xanthobacteraceae > Bradyrhizobium. Next base: position 412,309 of record CAVSFN010000023.1, read on the forward strand.
GAGATCGAGTTCCTCAACGGTTTCGTGGTACGCGAGGGTGAAAAGGTCGGCCGTTCGTGCAGTGCCAATGCCGTGCTGACAGACATCGTCAAGCGCGTGGAACGTAACGAACTGAGCCCGGATCCACGGCACATCACTGAGCTGCGGTTGAACTGAGCCGGCTTGCGCGAACGTCGAAAGGGAGATTGGCCATGAACAAAGACAAAGTGAAGACATTCGCAGACAAGGTCTATGGCGACATGGCAGGTGCCATGGCCGTTGGCATGGCCTATGTCGGCGTCAAGACGGGCCTCTATCGCGCCATGCAGGGCAGGGGGCCGATGCAAGCCAGCGAAGTCGTCGATGCCACCGGCCTTCAGGCGCGCTATGTCGAGGAATGGCTCAAGGGGATGACGGCGTCCGGCTATCTCGAATATGACGACGGCGCCGACACGTACCTGCTCCCTGAGGAGCACGCCTTTCTTCTCGCCTCGGAGGGCACCGATCACTTCATGGGCGGGCTGTTCTATTTTGCGACTGCCCTGCTTGGCGCCGCTCCGAAGGTCGCCGACTGCTTCCGCACCGGTGGTGGGGTGCGCTTCGAGGAGTTCGGACCCGAATGCGTCGTCGCCCTCGATATGATCAATAGCGGGCAATACGATAATCGCTTCGGCAGCTATTGGCTGACCAAACTGCCGGATGTTGTCCGACGGCTGGAGAACGGTGGCCGTGTACTCGATTTCGGCTGCGGCGTCGGGCGTGTGGGGGCGGCAATCGCGAAGGCTTTTCCCAAGTGCGAGGTCGTCGGTCTCGATCCGGACCCTGAAACGATCAAACAGGCCCGCGCTGCAGCAACGGGAGCCGGCCTTGGCGACCGCATCCAATTCATCGCCAATGCCACTGGCGAGCTGGAAAAAGGCGAAGGCTTTGACCTCATCACCGCCTGCGATTGCGTTCACGACTTCTCGGCCCCGGGCAAGACGCTGGGAGAGTTGCGTCATCTCGTGAAGCCCGATGGCGCGTTGTTCGTTGTCGAGCCGAGGGCGGGGGATCGGATGCAGGACAATATCGGCTCGATCCCGGCCATGTATTACGGTTTCAGCCTGTTCCACTGCATGACACAATCCCTGGCCGCCGGCGGTCCCGGGCTTGGCACCTGCATGGGGCCCAGGCGTACCGAAGCGTTGCTCCGCGCCGCCGGGTTCGGCAGCGTTGAGATGCTTGACATCAAGAGCCAGACCAACCTCTTCTATGCCGCACGACCGTGATCGCTGAAAAACGCGAAGCGTTTGCCCGGAGATCAAGCTCAAACAAAAAGACAGAACGAGATGGCGTTTCGGCCAAAAGCCATCTTGCTCTATGTCGCAAGTCCACAAAGGGAGGAAATGATGATCGCTAAATTAGTGACGGTGCTCGCCATCCTGACGATCGGCGGAGCACTCGACATGGCGGCTGCCCAGCAGGCTCCGACGGAGAACAAGGGGGTGAAAGCCGAAGCGTTGTCGACGTTCGCGCTCGGCAAGCAGGGATTGGACGACCTTTCGCAGCGCCAGATGCGCATGCGGCAGATCACGATTGAACCAGGCGGGTTTGCCGGCTTTCACAGCCACAAGGACCGTCCTGCCCTGGGTTACATCATCAAGGGAGCTTTGACAGAGCACCGCAAGGGTAGCCCCGACCGGACCTATAAGGTCGGCGAGGCGATCACCGAAGGCACCGATGTTGACCACTGGGCCGAGAACGCCTCGTCGTCCGAACCGGTCGTCATCATCAGCGTCGACCTGTTCAAGGAGTGAAGCGCGAGGCACGCAACGGAAAATCGAAATGTTCAAAGTCCCGGCGTGCTCCGGGGCTTTTGTTCAAGGCGCTTTGGTTCAAGCTCTGGGCGATCTCGTAGCTGCAAAAATTGCGAGCGCGACGTCGGCTGTTCGCACAAAAGCGGCCGATCCGCGTCATCACGGATCGGTCGCTGCCGAAGCAAAAGGCAGACGGGTCTCGGACGCCCGTAACAAAGCTACGTGACAATTTGCCAAAAAATCCCGACTTCGGTAACGAATGCCAAAGTGAACAGGATGGTTCGAAGATAGGGAAGCCCGGCCCAATAAACGATGGCGTGGGCTAGCCTCAAATAGAAGAAGCTCGCGGACAAGAACGCAGTCGTCGCGTTCGCTTTTCCGGCTAATTGCGCAACGATAACCAGTGCCGCGAACGGGGCAAAGACCTCCACCGCGTTCAAGTAGGTACGATGCGCCCGCTGTCCCCAGGCGGGCACCGGTCGCGGCAAGGCGGGGTCGACATAGTTATCCGGCTGAAGTGGTCCGTTGGTCATCACCTGGCAGATGACATAGGGAATCCACAATGCGGCGGTCAGCATCGACAAATAAACGAGATATCTGAGGTCGGTTGTCACCTTGAGCCTCCTGGAATGGGTGCCCGGATCGCGGTTGCGACCCGATTGGCCCCTACAGACGTTCGAGCCGGAGCCCGAACGACAAGGCCTGAACATTTATTTTGCGAGCCGAAAGCAGCAGCCCGTGGCGGCAGCGCCCCAGAACCGATCGGCTCGTAGCCGCTTCGGCCTCGCAATCGACGACGCGGATGAGGTCATCTATGGTGCGCCTGACCGGATAGGACAGGAAAAACCACGCGATGATGTATCTGGATGTTCCGCCGCGGCTGATCGGTACGGAAGTTTTCTCGGCGATGCCGGACCGGTTACGGCGCAAGGGCACGCGCACCGATTGGGCCGACGCCAACCGGCCGGGCCAACCGACCGATTGTTTCATTGAGGGTCCGTGCTTCGACGCCGAAGGCCAACTCTACATTGTCGATATCCCGTTCGGCCGCATCTTCCGGGTCGCGCCGGACGGCACATGGTCGCTGGTGGTGGAATATGACGGCTGGCCCAACGGTCTCAAGATCGGCCGCGATGGACGCGTCCTGGTCGCCGACTACAGGCACGGCATCATGGAACTCGATGTGGCGAAGGGGCGGATGCAGCCGGTATTGACGGCGCGCAATTCCGAATCCTTTCGGGGATGCAACGATCTGCACATCGCCTCCAATGGCGACATCTATTTTACCGAGCAGGGACAGACCGGCCTGCACGATCCGACCGGGCGGGTTTATCGGCTCTCGCGGCAAGGAAAGCTCGACTGCCTGATCGACACCGGCATCAGCCCCAACGGTCTGGTGCTCGATCCGACCGAGACCGTGCTGTTTGTAGCGATGACGCGCGACAATGCGGTCTGGCGCGTGCCGTTGATGAAAGACGGCGGTGTCGCCAAGGTCGGCCGCTTCTGTTCGACCTTCGGTACCAGCGGTCCCGATGGCCTCACGATGGATAAAGCGGGACGGTTGTTCGTGGCGCACGCATCGCTGGGACATGTGTTCGTGTTCGCGCCCAATGGCGAGTTGATCGCGCGCATCAAGTCCTGCGCCGGACCGAGCTGCACCAATGTCGCCATCGGCGGCAACAACAGCGACCGCCTCTATGTGACGGAATCGGTGACCGGCACCGTGCTGGTCGCCGACATCAGCGTTCTGGATAACAGATGAGACTTCAGTCATTCGGCAGCACAGGTCGAGAGGTGTCCGTGATCGGGCAGGGCACCTGGTATATCGACCGCGGCGATCGCCAAGGCGCGGTCGCGGCGTTGCGCCGCGGTATCGATCTTGGCATGACCCATATCGATACTGCGGAGATGTATGGCGATGCCGAACTCGTCGTGGCGGAAGCCATCGCCGGGCGGCGCGACGAAATCTTTCTGGTCTCGAAGGTTTTGCCAAGCAATGCCTCGCGGCGCGGCACCATCGCGGCATGCGAGCGTTCGCTGGCGCGGCTCAAAACCGACCGGCTCGATTGCTATCTGCTGCATTGGCGCGGAGCTTATCCGCTGGCCGAGACGGTCGCTGCGCTCGAAGAGCTGGTCAGCGCCGGGAAAATCCGGAGCTGGGGCGTCAGCAATTTCGATGCCGACGATCTCGGTGAGATGCTGGCGGTCGCAGGCCAAGGCAGGATCGCCTGCAACCAGGTACTCTATCACTTAAGCGAACGCGCGATCGAGCATTCGGTGATTCCATGGTGCGAGCAACATGGCGTCGCGGTGGTGGCCTATTCGCCGTTCGGTCACAACGACTTTCCGCAACCGCGCAGCAAGGCGGGGCGGGTCTTGCAGGCGATTGCCGAAGCGCATGGCGCCTCAGTGCGCCGGGTCGCGCTGGCTTTCCTGACCCGCGCGCCTTCCGTGTTCGCGATTCCAAAAGCGTCGACGCCGGAACATGCCGCCGATAACGCCGCGGCCGGCAAGCTTATGCTCGGCAAGGACGAGATCGCAGCCCTCGACCATGCCTTTCCGCGCGGACCGAGACCGCGAAGCCTGCCGATGCTTTGACGAGGGCTGCGGTCAGCCCCCGCGTCCAATCGCGCATATCGGCTTCCTGTTTTCCGGCCTTGTCGTATCCATGCATTTGTCGTTTCTGATAGCTTCGCTTGATTCGATTATTTCCGCGCCCGAGTTCAATTTTGACCCCGCCATCCGCTGCGACTGCCAGGCTGGATCGTGCTCCAATGCCTGTGCCTGAGAATTTGCCTGAGAAGAAGCCGGCCACTCCAGGCGCGCCCGCGCGCGCCGACCGGCCGTTCCGTGGCATCGCGCTGATCCTGGCCTCGACGATATTTCTGGGGATCTCGGACGTGACAGCGAAATACCTGTCGGCGACGCTGCCCTCGATCGAGATCGCATGGATCCGGTTTCTGGCTTTCACGCTGATCATGTCGCCGGCGATGCTGCCGGGTTCGCCGCTTTATGCCTTGCGAACCAGCCGTCCCGGTCTGCAGGTCATGCGCGGCGTTGCGCTGGTGTTTTCTTCATTGTTATTCATCTCCGGCCTGCGGTTTCTTCCCATCGCCGAAACATCCGCCACCGCCTTCGTCTCGCCGCTGTTCGTCACCGCGCTGTCGATTGTGTTCCTTGGCGAGAGTGTCGGCGTGCGCCGCTGGCTGGCGACCGCGGTCGGATTGATCGGCGTGCTGGTCATCCTGCGGCCGGGCTCGAACGCGTTTCATGCCGCGGCGTTTTTCCCGCTGGTCTCGGCGCTGGCCTGGGCCTGCACGCTGATCATGACGCGCATGTTGAGTGGCCGGGAACACGCCATCACCACCATGACCTATTCATCGATCGCGGGCGCTTGCGTGATGTGCGCGCTGGTCCCGTTCGTTTGGGTGACGCCGAGCTGGCACGATATCCTGTTCGGCATCCTGATCGGCGTGGCATCGACGGCCGGGCAGTGGATCGTCGTGCTGGCTTTCCGGTATGGCGATGCCTCGGTGCTTGCGCCGTTTTCATATACCCAACTCTTGTGGGTCAGTATCCTCGGCTTCCTGATCTTCGGCGAGGTGCCTGACATATGGACCGTGGTCGGCGCCGCCTTTATCGTCGCCAGCGGTCTCTACACCGCCCATCGCGAGCGGTTGCGGCGGTCGCAGCTTCTGCTGGTCGAGGCCGAACCGTCGCCCAACGCCTGATCCGCGGCGATCAAATTTATCTTCAGAGGGTAGCGGGAGGTGAAAAACCGTTGCGCATGCGCAACAGTGTCGCCGAAAAGCTTACGTTTTCCGTGTCGGTCGAGGAATTCCGGGCTGTCCGCACAGTGCGTTTATGGAGCTCATGCTAGCGTGGAACCCGGGCGGCGCCGAAGAGCGCTGGAATGAGGGTTGGCGTTGCGTTTTCAATTGCCATCGCGGGTGAGAGGCCGGCTGCGCCGAGGCTGGGCGTCGTTCACTTCGGATCGAGCGATCTTCCGGGCGATCCTGGCGTTGATCGCAGCGCTGGCTGTGATCGGCGCTACAATCGATTGCGCGCGCGCTCAGCAATATTTCAACGGCGCCCAAACCACGCCGAACGGCGCCATCAATGGCGGCGGCGGCGTCTGGAATAACACCACGACGAACTGGACCAACGCCACCGGCACCGCCAGCAATCCCTATGATCCGACGGCGGCGGCGGTCACATTTTTCGGGGCTTCCGGTTCATCGACGCCTGCGATCGGGCGGCACGGTCGTTGTCAGTCCCGGCGGCATCCAGCTCACGGGCACGGTGGATTTTAACGCAACCGGCGACAATTCGATCTACACCGTTCGGGGCGGCAACCTGACCGTCGCTGCCGGCGGCACGTCGTTCAATGTCGACAACGTCGCCGTAAGTGGCGCTTCCGCTGTCATCGCATCGAACATCATCGGCAGCAACGGAATATCGGTATTCGGCCCGGGCACGCTGCTGTTGACCGGCGCCAATACCTATGGCGGCGGCACCTTCATCTGCTCCTGCGCGTCGCTGCAGCTCGGCGATGCCACCCACACGGCCAGTATTGTCGGCGCTGTCACCAATTTCGGCACGTTTAACATCGTCAATGCCAATACCAGCGGGATTACCTCCTTCACACACCTTCAATGGCGCCAACTTCCTAGCGGCATCGCCGGCACGATGGCTATTACCAACAAGAACGGCGGCGAGACCGATTTCGGCTTCGCCTTCAGCAAGGATATCGCCAGCGCCGGAAATGCTGTCATCGTCAACAGGGTTGGGGGGCTCACGGAATTTAACGGCATGAGTACGGCGGGCAATGCAAACATCACGAACCGTTTCGGTGGCAAGACCGATTTCTTCGATAACAGCAACGCCGGCAGCGCGACCATCGTGAACCGTTTTGCCGGAATAACGACTTTCAACGACTTCAGCTCAGCGATGAACGCCGGCATCACCAATCGGTTTGGCGGCCAGACGCATTTCTATGAGTAGCAGCAGCGCCGGCAACGCCATCATCACCAATCGCTTCGGCGGTTCGACGATTTTTTTCGAGCATAGTTCGGCCGGCAACGCCACGATCATGAACGGTAGCTTCGGCGGTCCTTTCAGTCTGGCGCCGGTCGGACTGGGTTTCTTCGAGCATAGCACCGCGGGAACGGCGACGATCATCAATAACAACAATGGCCTGATCGCCTTCGGTGTTCCGGTCGGCTTCGATAGCGCTTCCGCCGACCACGCCAAGATCACAAATAATTCCGGCGGCAACCTGGAGTTCAATGCGTTCACGACGGCTGGCAACGCTACCATCACCACCAACAGCGGTGGCGCCGTCGCTTTCTTCGACGCCTCTACCGGAGGCAACGCACAGTTCATTACCAGCGGCACCGGCTATGTCGATTTCTCCGAGAGTATCGGTCCGAACGGCGACGGCCGCATCACCGCGGGCTCGATCGCGGGCTCGGGCTTTTACTACATCGGCGGTGGCAACACGCTCGATTGTCGGCAGCAACAATCTCTCGACCACTGTCAGCGGCGTGATCGCCGATAACAATCCATGTGGCTGCACGACAGGACCCGGCTCTTTGGAAAAAGTCGGCGCCGGCACGCTGACGCTTTCCGGCATCAATACCTATACCGGCACCACGACCGTGTTCGGCGGCTTCCTCGACGTCGAGGGCTCGATCGCGTCATCTGTTCTCACCACCGTGAATGCCGGCGGCGCGCTGACCGGCGCGGGCACCGTCGGCAATACCGTGATCGCGCGCGGGTGGCATCTTTCTGCCCGGCAACGGCCCGCCGGGCTCTTCCATGACGGTCGCGGGCAATCTCGCGTTCCAGTCGGGCGCGCTGTATCTGGTCACGCTCAACTCCACGGCTTCGACATTTGCCAATGTGACCGGCACCGCGACCTTGGCCGGCACCGTTGGGGCGGCGTTCCTGCCCGGCAGCGAGGTGATGAAGCAATACATGATCCTTAGCGCGAACGGCGGCGTCAGCGGCGGCTTTGCCGGGGTCGGTCTGGCCAGTCCTTCCGGCGGGCTCGTTGCTACGCTGAGCTACGACCCGACCCATGCCTATCTCAATTTCGCGCTCGACTTCGGGGTAATACCGGGCCTCAACGTCAACCAGCGCAACGTCGGCGCGGCGCTGACCAACTTCTTCAATGCCAATGGCGGCATCCCGGTGTCGTTCGCCACGCTGACGCCGGGAGGCCTGACACAGGCATCGGGCGAATTGGCGACCGGTTCGCAGCAGGCGACCTTCGATGCGATGAACCTTTTCATGGGACTATTGACCGATCCGTTCGTCGGCGGGCGCGGCGGGAGCCCGCCTCCAGGCCCTAGCGCCCCGGTCGGCTACGCCTCCACTCAAGATATTGGTGCCGCGCGCGACGCCTATGCGATGTTCACCAAGGCGCCATTGGCGCAGACCTACGATCCGCGCTGGAGCGTCTGGGCGGCGGGCTACGGCGGCTCGCAGACCACCGACGGCAATACGGCGCTTGGCTCCAACACCGCGACCTCGAGTGTCTTTGGCACCGCGGTGGGCGCGGACTATCGCATCTCGCCGTTCACGGTTGCGGGTTTTGCGCTCGCCGGCGGCGGCACGAACTTCTCGGTCGCGGGTAGCGGCTCCGGGCATTCCGACCTGTTCCAGGCCGGCGCATTTCATCCGTCACACGGTTGGGCAGGCTTACGTTACGGCCGCACTGGCCTATGGATGGCAGGACATCACCACCAATCGCACTTTGACCGTGGCCGGGTCCGATCAACTCCGCGCGCAGTTCGACGCCAATGCATTTTCGGGACGTCTCGAAGGCGGCTATCGTTATGTCGCGCCATGGGTCGGCGGCATCGGCATCACGCCTTACGCCGCCGCGCAATTCACCACCTTCGATCTGCCTGCCTACGCCGAGCAGGCGGTGGCCGGTTCCAACGCTTTTGCGTTGACCTATAACGCCAAGGACGTCACCGATGTGCGCAGTGAACTCGGCATTCGCGCCGACAAATCCTGGGCGATGCGAGACGGCATTTTCACGCTGCGCGGACGCATGGCCTGGGCTCATGATTACGATCCGGATCGTTCGATTGCCGCGACATTCCAGACGCTGCCCGGCGCGAGTTTCGTCGTCAACGGCGCGGCGCAGGCCTCCAACTCCGCGCTGGTCACAGCGTCAGTAGAAAAGAAATGGCTCAACGGCTGGTCGGCTGCCGCCACCTTCGAGGGCGAGTTCTCCGATGTGACGCGCTCTTACGCCGGCAAGGGTGTCGTGCGCTACGTGTGGTGACGATCGTCAACCGCCGCCTGGGTTGACGCATGGCGTCGCAAGGCGGCTCTATTTTTTTACGCGTTTTCTTCACGCGAACCGGTATCCACTTCGCTTGAAAACGCTATAAATCACCCAACAACAAGAACACAAGGAGGACGCCGATGCGCGCGGCCATTTTCAGGAACGGCGAGATCGTCGTCGATACGCTGCCCGAACCGAAGCCGGCCGCGGGAGCGGTGCTGGTCAAGACGCTGGCCTGCGGCATTTGCGGATCGGACCTGCACGCACGCAAGCACGCCCATCGCATGGCCGAATTTTCCAGGCATCTTCCCGGCCGTAAGCCGATGGACCTCAGCCGCGATGTTGTGTTCGGCCACGAATTCTGCTGCGAGATTCTCGATTACGGCCCCGCCACGCAACGCAAGCTGAAGCCCGGGACTCTTGTGTGCTCGCTGCCGGCACTGTTGACGCCGGATGGAGTCCGGACCATCGGCTATTCCAACGACCATGTCGGCGGCTATGCCGAGCGCATGTTGCTCAGCGAGGCGCTGCTGCTCGAAGTGCCCAACGGGCTTGCGGCGAAGCATGCGGCGCTCACCGAACCGCTCGCGGTCGGCATCCACGCGGTTGCCAAGGCCAATGTGCGCGGCGACGAGGTGCCGCTGGTGATCGGCTGCGGTCCGGTCGGCCTTGCTGTCATCGCGGGGCTGAAACTGAAGGGATTGCATCCGATCGTCGCCGCCGATTATTCGCCGGCGCGCCGCGCACTGGCGCAACGGCTCGGCGCCGACATCGTCGTGGACCCCGCGCAGACCCAGCCCTATGCGACTTGGGCCGAGCACGCCGCGATGTCGCCGGAACAGAAGGCGGCGCGGCCGCCATTGCAGGCGTTGCTGCCGGCGCTCAAGCCCGCGCTGATTTTCGAATGCGTCGGGATACCCGGCCTGCTGCAGCAGGTGTTCGAAGGCGCGCCGCGCGACGCCCGCATCGTGGTGGTCGGCGTCTGCATGGAAACCGACCGCTCCGAGCCGATGCTCGGCATCATGAAGGAACTCAACGTTCAATATGTGCTGGGCTACACGCCCGATGAGTTTGCTTCGGCACTGCGCCTGATCGCGGAAGGCGAGGTCGATGCGGCCTCGCTGGTGACGGCAACCGTCGGCATCGATGGCGTCGCCGCCGCATTCAACGATCTCGCCAATCCGGAGCGCCACACCAAGATCATCGTCGAGCCCTGGCGATAGGTTTTGCCTTCGCCTCATGGTGGGGAGCGCGCTCTTGACGAGGCAGGACGACAGGATTGATGCCATGCTTCCCGACGATTCCAATCGTCCGCCGGTCCTCGCGCATCAGCGCTTTGTTGCGGACAGGGAGTCCTTTACGGACCTCAGTCTCGCGGAGCGGTTTCGGCGCATCCATGACACCAACCTGTGGGGCGCGACGGCATCGATCTCCGGGCTTGGCTCGGAGTTCGACGCAACCGCGGTGCTGCGCGCCGAATTACCACGGCTTCTCAGCAAACTCGCGATTACCTCGCTGCTGGATGCGCCCTGCGGCGAAGCGCGCTGGATCAACCACGCCGATTTAGGCGTCCGCACGGTCGGCGTCGACATCGTACCGGCGCTGATCGAGACTCTGCAGGCCAGCGCCGCGGCGGGTGACATCGGGGGTGAATATCATCTCGCCGATATCACGCGGGATCCGCTGCCTGGATGCGACGCGATCCTGTGCCGCGACTGTCTGGTGCATCTGTCGTTTGCCAACATCGAACGCGCGATTGCGAATTTCAAGGCATCCGGTGCGACCTGGCTGATCGCAACCACGTTTCCGGAGTGGCAGATCAACGCAGATTGCGACGACGGCGACTGGCGCGCGCTGAATTTCGAACGCGCACCTTTCAATTGGGGGCCTCCCGTGGAGCTTCTGAACGAGAATTGCCAGGAGGCCGGCGGCGGCTGGCGCGACAAGAGCCTCGGGGTCTGGCGGATTGCGGAGCTGGGCAAGCCGAAGGGACAGGACCATCACCGAACCACGTGATGTCGGTAGGTTTTGCGAAGATCAGCGGCTCTGTTTTACCTATCCCTTATGAAGCAGGGCCACCGCGGTGATCAGAGCCTTGTCGTTTTTCACGTCGGGCGGAATGTAGGACTGCGAGGCCACCTGCTCGACACCCTGACCCGGCAGATGCCGGTTCAGCGTCGCTTCTCCGGCTGGAGCATTCTTCTTCTTTACATCTTCCGGCTCGTCCTGCAGCACTTCGATATCCGGAATGATGCCCTTCGCCTGAATGGAATTGCCCGATGGGGTGAAGTACCGGCTGGTCGTCAGGCGCAATGCGCCGTTGCCGCCGTCCAGCGGGAAGAACGACTGGATCGATCCGTTTCCGAACGACCGCGTGCCGACAAGGGTGGCACGCTTGTTGTCCTGCAAGGCTCCGGCGAGGATTTCAGATCCAGAAGCGGTGCCGCCGTTGATCAGCACGACGACGCGCTTGCCTTTGCATAGATCGCCCGGCTTGGCGCTGAACCGTTGCATTTCGTTCGCCGTGCGTCCGCGCATCGAGACGATTTCGCCGCGATCAAGCAATTCGTCGGAAACCGAAATCACCGCCTTGAGCAATCCGCCGGGATTGTTGCGCAAATCGACGACGTATCCCTTCAGGTTGTCATTGGCGATTTGCTTGCTGATTTCGCCAATGGCCTGCCTGAAGCCCTGGTCGGTCTGTTCGTTGAAAGTTGTGATCCTGATATAGCCGACGTCGTTTTCGACACGCCAGCGTACCGCTGTCACCCGAATGGTGTCGCGGACGATGGTGTAATCAATCGGCAAATCCTGTTTCGGTCGAATGACCCGCAGTGTTACCTTGCTGCCGATCGGGCCGCGCATCTTTCTGACAGCCTGACTGAGCGTGAGCCCTTGCGCCGATTCGTCGTCGATGCTTACCACGACGTCGTTCGCCAGAATGCCCGCTTTCGCGGCCGGCGCCTCATCGGTCGGTGACACGACTTTGATGAGACCGTTGTCCATCGTCACTTCGAGGCCGACGCCACCAAACGAGCCGCGGGTTTGAGTTTGCATGTCGGCATATTCAGTGGGGTTCATATAGGACGAATGCGGATCGAGCGAGGCCAGCGCACCGTTGATGGCAACGCCGACAATTCGGCTGTCTTCGCTGTTGGTCGGCTGCTCGTTCATGATTGCGAGCGCGGTATCGTAGACGGCATCGCTGGTCACGCCGCTGCGCAGTTCGGGCTGTCCGGCACTCGAAACCTGTTGCTGGGGAGGGAAGGCCCTTTGCAGGGCGGTATTGGCGGCGACCATCAAATCTTTGTCCTCGCGCTTTTCGATGTAGCTCTTGCGCACCCGGTTTAGCGTCTGGTTGAACGGTTCGAACAGCTTGACCACGTCGGCTCGCGTCAGCCGCGGCGCGGCGGACCTGGGTGGCGGCGCGTTCGGCTTCACCAGTGCGATCTGGCCATTCTTCAGTTCATCGCGGCGCGCGCGGGCGAACGGCCCGTAGATACTGCCGCCATATTCCTGGATGAACGTATCCATCACCGCGAGGCTGGTGGTGTCGCGGGTCGCGGCCCAGGCTTGCGCCGCGTTGTCCGTTCCGGCCACAGCCGGCGTTTCCGCCGCCGGCCCAGGGGCCACAAAATAGAAATTGCCGTCGATCGGCGAGCTCGAGACCCAAGGTTGCTGCGAGCCGCCGGTCGAGCGCTTCACCGCGAGCCCGACCTCGTTGAAGGTCTGGAAGATGTCGAGCCCGCTTTTGCGGATCGTGGCCGCCAATGCCTTGGTGTAGGGGCTGTTTCCTTCGCCATCGAGGGCGACGTTGCCGGGCTGGGTCGCAAAGGAAATCAGCGTCCCCTCAGGCGCGCGCATCTGGGCAAGGCCCCCGTCGGTCGCGCGCAAGCCGCGTCCACCGAACGGATTGTTGCGGCAGGCATCGAGCACCACGAGATTGAGCCGGGTGCCGGCGCCTTCCATCTGGCGAAGCACCAGGCCGACATCCACCATCTGGAAGTCGACGTCGGCCTCACGGGTCGGGTTGGCGCCGACCGGGACCAGGAAATTCGCGCCGCGTATCTGAACGCCGTGGCCGGCATAATAGAACATCGCGACGTCGGCGCCTTGCAGCGTGGAGCCGAATTTCTGCACGGCGAGGTCGAGCGCGGCCTTGTCCAGATCGAGCTGCGGCCCGTCGCCGACAAGGGTGAAGCCCAGGCTGCGTAACGTCGTCGCCATCAACGTGGCGTCGTTGCGCGGATTTTCCAGCCGCGCGACGTTCTGGTAGATCGAGTTGCCGACCACGAGCGCGATGCGTTTGTCCGCCAGAGCGGGAAAGGGAGCGCTGAGGAAGGCAGCCGCGACGGCTGCCAGGAAAACATAGCGGCGAAACATCGAAGGCCTCGAATATCACGCACAAATCAAGGTAAGGCGTGGATTTTCGCGTATTTTTCGCTCTGCCGCAAGCAGCTGGGACGGGCAATGATGTCGTGTACTCGATCGACGAAAATTCCGGTGTGAGGGACCGCACGGAGTAGACGTTCCGATCGGGGCGAGAAACGCTGCCTTACACCGGCAGCGCGATCGAGTATTTCACCTGGCTCAGCGCAAAGCTCGACTCGATCGAGGCGATGCCGTCGAGCCGGGTCAGCTTGTTTTTCAGAAACGCCTCATATGACGAGAGGTCCGCGGCGACGACGCGCAGCAAATAATCGCGGTTGCCGGTCATCAGATAGCACTCCAGCACCTCATCCCATTTCGAAATCGCCCTGGCGAAGCGATCGAGGTCTTCTTCCTTCTGCCGCGCGAGCTTGATCGAGATGAATACGCTGACATGCAGGCCGAGCGATTTCTGGTCGACGGTGGCGATGTAGCGGCTGATCACGCCGCGCTCCTCCAACAACCTGACGCGGCGATGGCACGGCGAGACCGACAAGCCGACCTTGTCGGCGAGCTCTTGCATGGTGGTGCGGCTGTCGGCTTGCAGCAGGCGAAGGATTTTGCGGTCGATGGCGTCGAGCGTATGCATTGGGATAAACTCTGGTTATTTGGCTTCAGGGTGGTAATTTATCCCAATTTTGGACGGTATGTCGCGAAAATTTGAGATTTTTAGCCCGCACCAGCCCGATAAAATCGGGGACCAATCACGGTGCCGGAGAGTGCCGCCATGCCGATCGAGCCCGCTCGCCTTGAACTGATGTCCGCGCTGGCACGCAAAGTGCTGTGGCTGTCGTCGTGGACCATCCATCACGCCAATCACATCCGGCCCAATGTCGACGGCCTGAAGGTCGGCGGCCACCAGGCCTCGTCGGCGTCGCTCGCCACCATCATGTCGGCGCTGTATTTCTCGGTGCTGCGGCCGGAAGACCGCGTCGCGGTGAAGCCGCATGCGAGCCCGGTATTCCATGCCATCCAGTATCTGTTCGGGCACCAGACCCGCGAGAAGCTGGAAAATTTCCGCGGCTTCAAGGGCGCGCAATCCTATCCGTCGCGCACCAAGGATACCGACGACGTCGATTTCTCCACCGGCTCGGTGGGCCTCGGCGTGGCGCAGACGCTGTTCTCCTCGCTGGTGCAGGATTACGTCAAGGCGCATGGCTGGATGAAGGACCGGCCCGAGGGGCGGATGATCGCGCTGGTCGGCGACGCCGAGATGGACGAGGGCAACATCTTCGAGGCGCTGCTGGAAGGCTGGAAGCACGGACTGCGCAACACCTGGTGGGTGGTCGATTACAACCGTCAGAGCCTCGACGCGGTGGTGCGCGAAGGGCTGTGGGAGAAATTCGAATCCATGTTCCGCAATTTCGGCTGGGACGTGGTGATCGTGAAGTATGGCAGGCTGATGCAGGCGGCGTTCGCCGAACCCGGCGGCGAGGCCTTGAAGCGCTGGATCGATGCCTGCCCGAACGCGATGTATGCGGCGCTTTGTTTTCAGGGCGGCGCCGCGTTCCGCAAGCATCTGCGCGACGAGATCGGCGACCAGGGCGCGGTGTCGCAACTGATCGACAAGCGCAGCGACGCCGAATTGCTGGAACTGATGTCCAATCTCGGCGGACACGACATGGCCAGCATGATCGAGGCGTTCGAAGCGATCGATCATGATCGCCCGGTCTGCTTCATCGCCTACACCATCAAGGGCATCGGGCTGCCGTTCCAGGGCCACAAGGACAACCATGCCGGGTTGATGACGGTTACCCAGATGGAGAAATGGCGCGGCGACCAGAACATCCGGCCCGGGCATGAATGGGAGAAATTCGAGGGGCTCGCGCAGGAGCCCGCGGTGCTGGAGGCGTTTCTGGCGAACGCGCCGTTCAATCGCGACGGCCGGCGCCGCCTGACCGCGCCGGTGATCGAGGTGCCGCCGCAGCTTTCGTTCAAGCCGTCGCCGCAAATGTCGACCCAGCAGGGCTTCGGCTTGGTGCTCAATGAACTTGCGCGCGGCGATACCGAGCTTGCATCGCGCATCGTCACCGCCTCGCCCGATGTGACGGTGTCGACCAATCTCGGCGCCTGGGTCAACCGCCGCGGGCTGTTCGCGCGCGCCGAAAAGGCCGACCTGTTCCGCAGCGAGAAGATCCCCTCGACCTTCAATTGGGATTTTTCGCCTGCCGGGCAGCATATCGAGCTCGGCATCGCCGAGATGAACCTGTTCATCCTGATGTCGGCGCTGGGGCTGTCGCACGCCATCAATGGCGAACGGCTGCTGCCGGTCGCAACCCTGTACGATCCCTTCATCCAGCGCGGCCTCGATGCGCTGAACTATGCCTGCTACCAGGACGCGCGCTTCATGGTGGCGGCGACCCCGTCGGGCGTGACGCTGGCGCCCGAAGGCGGCGCGCATCAATCGATCGCGACGCCCCTGATCGGCATCGCGCTGGATGGCCTGGCGTCGTTCGAGCCGGCCTTTGTCGATGAACTGGCCGTCATCATGGGCTGGGGATTCCAGCACATGCAGCGCGAGGAAAAAGGCGAGGGTGGTTCGGTCTATTTGCGGCTATCGACCCGCACCCTCGAGCAGCCGCAGCGGATCATGACGCCCGATCTGCAAAGAGGTATCACCGACGGCGCTTATTGGTTGCGCAAGCCGGGGCCGAACGCCGAGGCTGTTATCGCCTATACCGGCGCGGTGGCGCGTGAGGCGATCGAGGCCGTCGGCCTGATCGGTGAAAGCCGCAGGGATGTCGGCCTGCTGGCGGTCACATCGGCGGACCGGCTGCATTCAGGCTGGACCGCGGCACGCCAATTGCGCCGCGACCGCCGCGCGCCGCAACATCTCAGCCATATCGAAAAACTGCTGGCGCCGCTGCCGCGCGATTGCGGGCTCGTCACCGTGATCGACGGCCATCCGGCGGCACTGGGCTGGCTCGGCAGCGTGCGCGGTCACAAGGTCGAAGCCCTCGGCGTCGAGCATTTCGGCCAGACCGGCACCATCGACGACCTCTACCGCCACCACGGCATCGACGCCAACGCCATCATCGATGCGGCCGAAAGCCTCACCGCCGGCGCCCCGGTGCGGCATCGCAAGATGGCGGTGTGACAGTGCTTGCCGTCCCTGCGATAGCAGGGACGACAAAGTACCCGGGGCCGTCTTGCCACCTTCATAACGCCGACCTTATATCCAGCGCCCGCCGCAATACGGTGTCCCGGATATAGCGGGTTCATTTTGCCGGGATTTCGTGCAAGGATACCCGCTGAACGTTCCGTTCCCCTTCCATATGCCCCTGAAATCACGAGGTTTACGATGGTCAACCGCATGCAATTCTACATCGATGGCGCCTGGGTCGATCCGGTCGTCAAGAAGTCCACGCCCGTCGTCAACCCGGCGACCGAAGAGGCGATGTATGAAGTTGCGCTCGGCTCCAAGGCCGATGTCGACAAGGCCGTAGCCGCCGCCAGGCGTGCCTTCGATACCTTTTCGCAGACCAGCCGCGAGGAGCGCGTGGCGCTGCTCTCGAAGATCATCGAGATCTACAAAGGCCGCATGAAGGAGATCGGCGCCGCCGTCTCCGACGAGATGGGGGCCCCGCTGCCGATGGCGGAAAGGCTGCAGGCCGGCGCCGGCCTCGGCCACATCGCAGCTACGCTCGACGTGCTCAAGAATTATCATTTCGAGGAAACCGTCGGATCCGCCGTGGTGGTGCGCGAGCCCGTCGGCGTCATCGGCATGATCACGCCGTGGAACTGGCCGCTGAACCAGATCGCCTGCAAGGTCGCGCCCGCGCTCGCCGCTGGCTGCACCATGATCCTGAAGCCTTCGGAATTCACGCCGACCTCGGCGCTGATCTTTGCCGAAATCCTGCATGAAGCCGGCGTACCGAAGGGCGTGTTCAACCTGATCAACGGTCTCGGCCCCGAAGTCGGCGCCGCCATGAGCGAGCACCCGGACATCGACATGATCTCGTTCACCGGCTCGACCCGCGCCGGCATCGATGTCGCCAAGCGCGCGGCGCCGACGGTCAAGCGTGTCAGCCAGGAACTGGGCGGCAAGTCGCCGAACGTCATCCTGGAAGGCGCCGATCTCACCAAGGCGGTGACCGGCGGTGTCATGCACATGTTCAACAATTCCGGCCAGTCGTGCAACGCACCGTCCCGGATGATCGTGCCGTTGTCGAAGATGAAGGAGGTCGCCGCCATCGCCAAGGGCGTCGCCGACAAGACCAAGGCCGGCGATCCCCGCGCCGAAGGCACCACCATCGGCCCCGTGGTCAACCGCGGCCAGTGGGACAAGATCCAGGGCCTGATCCAGAAGGGCATCGAGGAAGGCGCAACGCTGGTGGCCGGTGGTCCCGGCCTGCCGGAAGGCGTCAACAAGGGCTTCTACGTGCGCCCGACGATCTTTGCCGATGTCACCGAGAACATGACCATCGCGCGCGAGGAAATCTTCGGGCCGGTGCTCGTGGTCATGGGTGCAAAGGACCAGGAAGACGCGGTCAGGATCGCCAACAACACGCCTTATGGTCTGGCGGGTTACGTCTCCGCCGACACCGTCGAGACCGCCCGCAAGGTCGGCCGCCGGATCCGCGCCGGCAACGTCAATTTGCAGGGCGTGCCGAACGAGCGCACCGCGCCGTTCGGCGGCTACAAGCAGTCCGGCAACGGCCGCGAATGGGGCAAATACGGCTTCGAGGAATTCCTCGAGGTCAAGGCGATCGCCGGCTTCAACGCCGCGTAGGCTTTAGAACGACACCAAAGCGCCGGGGCGGGATGTCATCCTGCTCCGGCGTTTTGCCGTTAGGACTTTGCTTCACCCTCCGGCAGCGCATAGCGGTGTTGTCCTATCCTCCCAGCGCCCCTTGCGTGTTCACATACAGCGCATAGATCGACTGGCTCGAGGCCATGAACAGCCGGTTGCGCATCTCGCCGCCGAAGCAGACATTGGCGCAGCGCTCGGGCAACGCGATGCGGCCGATCGGCGCGCCGTCGGGGGCGAACACCAGCACGCCGTCGAGTTCGGGATTGCCCATGCCCCAGCCGCACCACAGATTGCCGTCGGTGTCGCAGCGCATGCCGTCCGGCGTGCCGGGACCGGCGTCAATCAGCACCCGCTTGTTGGAGATTTTATCGCCGCTTGCCACCACGTCATAGGCGAGAATCTTGCGGTTGGGCACGCCGCGTGATTCCACGACATAGAGAATCTTTTCGTCCGGCGAAAAGCAAAGCCCGTTCGGGCCAAGCACGCCTTCGGCGACGATGCCGGCCTTTCCGGTCGCACCGTCGATCCGGTAGACATTGGCGTCGATCTCGGAGGCGGCCTTGTAGCCCTCGTAATTGCCGAGCAAACCGAACACGGGATCGGTGAACCAGATCGAGCCGTCGGATTTCACCACGACGTCGTTCGGCGAATTCAACCGTTTGCCCTCGAATTTGTCCATCAGCACCGTGATCGTGCCGTCATATTCGGTGCGGGTGACGCGGCGTCCGCCGTGCTCGCAGGTCACCAGACGCCCCTGGCGGTCGCGGGTGTGGCCGTTGGCGAAATTCGACGGCTTGCGGAAGATGCTGACCGCGCCGGTCTCCTCTTCCCACTTGATGATGCGGTTGTTGGGAATATCGCTGCAGAGCAGGTATCTCCCGTCGCCGAACCACACCGGACCTTCGGCCCAGCGCAACCCGGTCGTCAGCCGTTCCACCGCCGACAGCTTCAGCCAGTATTTCTCGAACCGCGGGTCGAGCGCCTGGATGGCGGGATCGGGATAATAGCTTGCCGGTCGCCAGCCGGCGGAAGCTGCGGAATGATCATTCATTGGCGTTTCTCATTTTTGGGCGTTTCTCATTTTTGTTTTTCTCGCATTTTAGTTTGCTATCATTGCCGGCCGGCGGCCGCAATTCGGCTGCCAGAAAGCGGGATCAAATGCCACGCATCTTAATAACCGGCGCATCGGGAGCAATCGGCGCAAGTCTGCGAAAATGGTTGCCACCGGTCTATCCGGATCTGCTGTTGAGCGATCTCAAGCCGCCGGCCGATCTCGGTATCCACGAAAAATTCAAGCCGGCCGAACTGTCCGATCTGGCGCAAGTCGAGGCGATCTGCGACGGCGTCGACGGGATCCTGCATTTCGGCGGGTTTTCGGTCGAGGGCCCGTGGGACAATATCCTGCAGTCCAACATCATCGGCTGCTACAATTTGTTCGAGGCGGCGCGCAGGAAGGGCGTCAAGCGTGTCGTGTTCGCGTCGTCGAACCATGCGGTGGGCTTCTATCCGCGCCATCACCGGATCGGAACCGACGTCACGGCGCGGCCGGACAGCCGCTACGGCGTCAGCAAGGTGTTCGGCGAGGCGGTCGGCGCGCTCTATGCCGACAAGCACGGGCTTGGCGTCACCTGCCTGCGGATCGGCAATTTCGGCGACAAGCCGCTGGATCACCGCCGGCTTTCGATCTGGCTCAAGCCGGAAGACCTCGTGCAACTGTGCCGGATCGGGCTCGATCATCCCGATATCCGTTTCGAGATCTTCTACGGCGCGTCGTATAATGAGCGCTCATGGTGGGACAATCACCGCGCCTACGATCTCGGCTATCGCCCGACCGGCCGCGCCGAGGACTTTCGCGAGCATGCCTTTGCGGAGCAGGCCAAGTTGGCCGCCGATCCGGTCGGCGATTTCTATCAGGGCGGCGCGTTCTGCAGCATGGAGTTCGACGGCGACGCGCGCCGGATCGTGGACTGGAAATAGCCGTTACTCTGCCATTCCCCGATGTGCAATTGCACATCTGAGGATGCGCTGCACTTGCAGCGCAGGCCGGGAATCCATAATCCCTGTCGTGGTTATGGATTCCGGGTTCGTCCGCGCAAGTGCGCGTCCGCCCCGGAATAACGACTTCATGTTGGGTATGCCTCGGCATAAGGTGGCAGGGCAAAAAGGAATCAAGAAAATGGCTGACGGACTGCGCAAGGGACTGACGAGTTATGGCGACGCCGGGTTCTCGCTGTTCCTGCGCAAGGCCTTCATCAAGGCGATGGGCTATTCCGACGACGCGCTGAACCGGCCGATTGTCGGCATCACCAATACCTACAGCGATTACAATCCCTGTCACGGCAACGTGCCGCAGATCATCGAAGCGGTAAAACGCGGTGTGATGCTGTCGGGCGCGATGCCGATGGTGTTCCCGACCATCTCGATCGCGGAAAGTTTTTCGTATCCGACCTCGATGTATCTGCGCAACCTGATGGCGATGGACACCGAGGAGATGATCCGCGCCCAGCCGATGGATGCGGTCGTGGTGATCGGCGGCTGCGACAAGACCCTGCCGGCGCAGATCATGGCCGCGGTCTCTGCCGACCTGCCGACGGTGGTCATTCCGGTCGGGCCGATGGTGGTCGGGCATCACAAGGGCGAGGTGCTCGGGGCCTGCACCGATTGCCGCCGATTGTGGGCAAAATTCCGCGCCGGCGAAATCGACGAGACCGAGATCGAGGCCGTCAACGGCCGTCTCGCGCCCTCCGTCGGCACCTGCATGGTGATGGGCACCGCCTCGACCATGGCCTGCGTCACCGAGGCGCTCGGACTTTCGCTGCCGATGAGCGCGACCATACCGGCGCCGCATGCCGAGCGTTTTCGCTCGGCCGAGGCGAGCGGCAGGGTTGCGGCCAGCATGGCCGTCGCCAAGGGGCCGCGCCCCAGCGAATTGCTGACGCCGGCCGCGTTCCAAAATGCGCAAGTGGTGCTGCAGGCGATTGGCGGATCGACCAACGGGCTCATTCATCTGACCGCGATCGCCAACCGCACCTCACATCGGATTGATCTCGAAGCCTTCGACAGGCTCGGCCGCGAGGTGCCGGTGCTGATCGACCTCAAACCGTCGGGCGCGCATTACATGGAGCATTTCCATCATGCCGGCGGCGTGCCGAAACTGATGGCGCAACTCGGCGACCTGATCGACCTCGATGCCAGGACGATCGAAGGCAAGACGCTGCGCGATGTCGTTGATGGCGCCGAGGAGGTGCCGGGGCAGGATGTCATCCGCGCGCGAAAAAGCCCGATCAAGCCGGAAGGCGCGATGGCGGTGCTGCACGGCAATCTCGCCCCGCGCGGCGCCGTCATCAAGCATTCGGCGGCGAGCCCCAAATTATTGCAACATACCGGCCGTGCGGTGGTGTTCAACTCCGTCGAAGACATGACGCTGCGGGTCGACGATCCCGCGCTGGACGTGACCGCCGACGATGTGCTGGTGCTGCGCAACGCCGGTCCCAAGGGCGCGCCGGGCATGCCGGAGGCGGGTTATCTGCCGATCCCGATGAAGCTCGCGCGCACCGGCGTCAAGGATATGGTGCGGATTTCGGATGCGCGGATGAGCGGCACGGCGTTCGGCACCATCGTGCTGCACATCACGCCGGAATCCGCCGTCGGTGGTCCGCTGGCGCTGGTGAAGAACGGCGACATGATCCGGCTCGATGTTGCCGGGCGGCGCATCGATCTGATGGTCGATGCCGCCGAGCTTGAAAAGCGCCGCGCGGCGCTGGCTCCGATCGAGACGCCGGAATGGGCCCGGCGCGGCTATGCGCATCTGTTCAATGCGACGATCCTGCAGGCCGACGAAGGCTGCGATTTCGATTTCATGCGCGGCGAGGGACCGTCATCGAGCGAATGAACGCGCTTGCGATCACTTCCTCTTGCTGGCGTATTTCTTCGCTGTGACACGGAATTCGTCGGTGCGCATGCAGTCGATGATGGCCTCTCGCTCGGCATCAAGTTGCTGCTCGATCGGCGTGATATGGGCGCGGTGGATCAGCGCTTTCGTCGCGGCCAGCGCGGCCGGTGCGGTTTGCGCCAGGCGCTGCGCCAGTTTGTGTGTCGCAGTTTTTAGTTCTGCCGCGGGCACGACCTTGGCGACCAGACCCCAGTCATAGGCCTGCGCCGCCGAGAAGCTGTCTTCGGTGAGATAGATCTGCATGGCGCGCCGCGCACCGACGCTCGTGACCAGCCCGGTGGTGCCGCCGCCGTCCGGCGATATGCCGAGCTTGGCATAGGCCGGCGTAAAGCGGGCATCTTCCGAGGCAATGCAGAGATCTGCGATGAAGGCGAGCGAGAGGCCGCCGCCTGAGGCCCAGCCGTGCACGCTGGCCAACACGATCTTCGGCATTCGGCGCAGCGTCGCGATGAAGGCGTGGGCGTGCCGCAGAATCTCGTCAACCACGGGTGCGATAGTGTCGGCAGCAGCCGCTGCGCCGATGACCCGCAGATCCCCGCCGGTGCAGAAGGCGCGGCCTTTGCCTTCGATCACCAGCACCCGGACTTCATCCGACGCCTCGACCTCCAAGCCGAGCTGTTCCAGTTTTTTCGCGATCGAAAGATCGATCGCGTTGAAGGCGGCGGGCCGGTTCAGCGTGATGGTGGCGATCGGACCCTCGATCCGCAGCAGCGCCGGATCGTCCGGACGCGAGACGGCGGCGTGATCAGGTGTTGGCATTTGGAAAAGAGCCCCGGTGTCGCGAACGATGTCGGGCAGTTAAACAGCAGAGCGAAGGAGGTGACAATCCCCCGTGAAACCTGCAAAATGCCGCATAGTTTCCTGATGGTGAAGAACCGCGCTTGCGCTACTTTAAATCATGAGGTCACAATGCGGGCTCATCCATCGAGACGCGGCGAAGCGCCGCAGCTCGATAAAGTCAAGCGCGAACGCGCGAAGGTGCCCGGCGGGAGGCGATATGGCGAGCGACCAAGCAACATTGAGCCGGCCGGTTTCCACCGTCGATCCGTTTTCGCATGAATTCCTGCGCGATCCCTATCCCCACCACGAAGCGCTGCGCGAGGCAGGGCCTGTGGTGTGGCTCGAAAAATACGGTATTTGGACGATGGCCCGGCATCAGGAAGTCCGCGATGCGCTGACCGACTGGCAGACCTATTGCTCGTCGGCCGGGGTCGGCCTGAGCGATTTCCGGAAAGAGCCGCCGTGGCGTCCGCCAAGCATCATCCTGGAAGCCGACCCACCGCTGCATACCCGGACCCGGGCCGTGCTGACGCGCATCCTGTCGCCCGCGGCGATCAAGATTTTGCGGGAGACGTTCGATCGCGAGGCGGAATTGCTGATCGATCGGCTGGTCGACCGGCGCGAATTCGACGGCATTGCCGATCTGGCCGAGGCTTATCCACTGAAGGTGTTTCCGGATGCCGTCGGGCTTTCCGAGGACGGTCGTGAGAACCTGCTGCCCTATGGCAGCATGGTGTTCAATTCGTTCGGCCCGCGCAACGATCTGTTCGACAAGGCGACGGCCAATGCCGGACCGGTGCGCGACTGGATCATGTCGAAATGCAGCCGTGCGGCGCTGGCGCCCGGCAGATTGGGCATGCAGATTTTCGACGCCGTCGATGCCGGCGAGTTGACGGAGAACGAAGCGGGCATGCTGGTGCGCTCCTTCCTGTCGGCGGGTATCGACACCACCGTCTATGGACTCGGCAACGCGCTGTATTGCTTTGCCGCTTATCCCGAGCAATGGACGATTTTACGCGAAAACCCGGCGCTGATCCGCGGCGCCTTCGAGGAGGTGTTGCGCTTTGAGGCGCCGGTGCAAACCTTCTTCCGCACCACCACCAGGGCGGTCGATGTCTCCGGTGTCAGGATCGGCGACGGGGAGAAGGTGCTGTTGTTTCTCGCCGCGGCCAACCGCGATCCGCGCCGCTGGGACAAGCCTGATACGTTCGACGTCAGGCGGCGCGCGACCGGGCACATGACCTTCGGCACCGGTATTCACGGCTGCGTCGGGCAGGCGGTGGCGCGGCTCGAAAGCGAGGCGATCTTCGCCGCACTCGCCAGGCGCGTGGTGTCGTTCGAATTGACCGGCAAGCCGGAGTTGCGGCTGAACAATACGTTGCGCGGGCTCGATACCCTGCCGCTTCGCGTCGTGCCGGCCTGACCGAATGACGCAAGGACCCGTTCTGATCGTCGGCGCCGGCCACGCGGGCTTTCAGCTCGCGGCATCGTTGCGGCAACATGGCTTTGGCGGACAGCATCGGCCTGATCAACGACGAGGCGCATCTGCCGTATCAGCGGCCGCCTCTGTCCAAGGCCTATCTGAAGGGCGAAGGCCGTCCGGACAGCCTGATGTTCCGGCCCGGAGAAATTTTACCGCGACCAGAATATCGAGTTGATTGCCGATCGCGCGGTCGCGATCGATCGCGCGGCGCGCAGGCTCTCGCTCGCATCCGGTGCGGCGCTCGATTATGGCCATCTGGTGCTGGCCACCGGCGCGCGCAACCGGCTGCTCGACATCCCCAACGCCAATCTCAAGGACGTGCTCTATCTGCGAACGCTGGATGAGAGCGAGGCGTTGCGGCAGCGGATCGCGTCGGCTCAACGCGTCGTCGTGATCGGGGCGGGGTTCATCGGCCTGGAATTCGCCGCCACCGCGCGCGCCAAGGGCCTCGAGGTGGATGTCGCCGAACTCGGCGCCCGCGTCATGGCGCGCGCGGTGACGGCGGAAATCTCGCAATTCTTTCAGGACCGCCACACCGCGGCGGGAATTCGCATCCATCTCGGCGTCCAGGCCACCAGCATCGAGAGCGATGGCGTCAATGTCGCCGGCGTCAGCCTCAGCGACGGCCGGCATGTGCCGGCGGACCTCGTGGTGGTCGGGGTCGGCGTCTTGCCCAATATCGAGCTGGCCGCGCAAGCCGGCCTCCCGGTCGCGGCGGGGATCATCGTCAACGAGCAACTCCTGACCTCGGATCCGGATATCTCCGCCATCGGCGACTGCGCGCTGTTCGCAAGCCCGCGCTTCGGCGGGTCGCTGCGGCTGGAATCCGTTCAGAACGCCACCGATCACGCCCGCTGCGTCGCGGCGCGGCTGACCGGCGATGCCAGGACCTATGACGGCCTGCCGTGGTTCTGGAGCGATCAGGGTCCCGACAAGCTGCAGATCGCGGGCCTGACCACTGGATATGATCAGGTCGTGGTGCGCGGCGATCCCGGGCAGGGCTCGTTCTCGGCGTTCTGCTACAAATCAGGACAGCTGGTCGGCATCGAGTCGATCAACCGCGCCTCGGATCACGTGTTCGGGCGGAAAATTCTCGGCATGAACCGGTCGATCGCGCCGGAGCAGGCGGCCGACGCAGGTTTTGACCTCAAGAGCGCACTGACCTAGCAATTTCAGGAAGACCTAGCCCATGCTTAATCCCAAAATTCCTTCTTACGCCCGATCTGAAATTCCTGCTTGACGTTTTCGATATCGGCGAGCGTCGGCAATCCGGCCTCGTTGCCGAGGCGTTGAATCTTGAAGGTCGACGCCGCGCGCGCAAACTCGAAATGGTCGTGCCAGCTTTTGCCGGGATTGTTGAGATACGAAAATACATAAGCGCCATGAAACACGTCACCGGCGCCGTTGGTATCGAGCACGCGCTCGGGCGCGATCGGGAGCGCGGGCATGGTGCGGACCGCTCCTGTCTCGTCGTACCAGATCAGACCTTTCTCACCCTGGGTGACACCGCCGACCCGGCAGCCGCGGCCCTTGAGATAGTCCAGCATCTTTTCCGGTGTCATATCCATCTGCTCGCAGAGCCGTTCAGCAACGATGGCGACATCGATGAATTCCAGCAGCTCGTGGGTGTTGGTGCGCAAGCCGCCGCCATCTAGCGAGGTCAGGATACCATCCTCGCGGCACAGCTTGGCATAGTGGATCGCAGCGTCCGGCTGGTGACCGTCGACATGCAGCGCGCGACAGCCTTTGAGATTGAGCAGGGGAAAGGGGTGGATGTGCTCGTCGTCGCGGCAGCGCACGATCGCCCGCTTGCCGTCCTTCGGCATGATGAACGACAGCGACGAGGAATTGACCTTGCGCGGATGGATCGAGATTCCATACTTCGCGCTCATGTCCTGGAACATCCGCCCCAGCCAGTCATTGGCCACGGTAGCGATCAGGTCCGGCACGATTCCGAGCTTGGCACAGCAGAACGCCGCCGTGACTGCGTTGCCGCCGAACGAGACCGCGTAGGCCGATGCAACATGCTTTTCGTCGCCGGTCGGCATGTGGTCGGTAATGAAGGTGACATCGATATAAGTCTGTCCGATGAAGAGGGCCTGCATAAAGTTATCCATCACGCGTTGAAGGGTGGTCCCGGCCGGCGCCATACACTAGCACCGGTTATCGCAGGAGTTTCGCTAAAATTATTCGCATATGGGCGCACCGTATCGCTTGAGATAACCCTGTGGCGGGACTACGACCGACATCCTGGCATACAGAAGAGAACAGGCCATGAAGAGCGTCTATTCCGGCCCGGTGTTCGAGATGGCGGTCGACCAGTTCGGTGTGATCGCCAATCATCTGTCGATCCCGATGGACGAACGCGACCGGCTGCTGCTGCCAAAACGGGCGATCACCGTTTCCTGTCCGATCCACCGCGACGACGGCTCGATCGCGGTGTTCGAGGGTTATCGTGTTCAGCACCATCTGACGTT
The DNA here is from genome assembly GCA_963727225.1 of uncultured Pseudomonadota bacterium. Classification (GTDB taxonomy): domain Bacteria; phylum Pseudomonadota; class Alphaproteobacteria; order Rhizobiales; family Xanthobacteraceae; genus Bradyrhizobium. The sequence goes on from CAVSFN010000023.1 coordinate 439,260, forward strand.
GGGCCCGACCAAGGGCGGCACCCGATTTGCCCCCAGCGTCGATATCGGCGAGATAGCCGCGCTGGCGATCTGGATGAGCTGGAAATGCGCGCTGGTCGGCTTGCCCTATGGCGGCGCCAAGGGCGGGGTCAGGGTCGATCTCGCTTCGATCTCCAGGCGCGAACTGGAGGCACTGTCACGGCGCTATATGCAGGAGATGATTCCGTTCGTCGGGCCGCATACCGATGTGATGGCGCCGGACATGGGCACCAACGAGCAGGTGATGGCCTGGTTCATGGACACCTATTCGATGTATCAGGGCCGCACCGTGACCGAAATTGTCACCGGCAAGCCGGTGGCATCCGGCGGTACGCTGGGCCGGCGCGAAGCCACCGGGCGCGGCGTCGCATATCTGGCCAGGCGAGTGATGAAGGAATGCGCGATCGAGCCGAACGATGGTACCGCCGTGATCCAAGGCTTCGGCAATGTCGGCTCCTTTGCAGCTCTTGGGTTGCATCAGTTCGGTCTCAAGGTCATCGCGATCAGCGACGCCACCGGCGCGCTCTACGATGCGGCCGGCCTCGATATTCCGGCGCTGATGCGGCACAGCGAACAGCATGGCAGCATCGCCGGGTTTTCCAGCCAGCTGCAATTCGATCCTGCGCAAATTCTCACATTGCCCTGCGATGTTCTGGTGCCGGCGGCGATGGAGCGCGTGATCGACGCGCGTGTCGCGGAAAACCTGAAGTGCCGGGTGCTGGCGGAAGCCGCCAATGGCCCGACCACGCCGGATGCCGATCTTGTGTTGGAAAAACGTCAGGACGAGATCTTCCTGATACCGGATATCCTGTGCAATTCCGGCGGCGTGGTGGTCAGCTATTTCGAATGGGTGCAGGACCTGCAGCAATTGTTCTGGGAGGAAGAGGAAGTGATGCGGCGCGAATATCATATCCTCGATCGCGCGTTCGACCAGATGGTAGCGCGCGCGAAGGCCGACAAGATCCCACACCGCACCGCCGCGATGGCGATCGGCGTGGAAAAGGTCCGCGCCGCAAAGGCCACCCGGGGACTGTTCCCATGATCAGCGGTCTCGATCACATCGTCGTTCTGGTCGGCGATATCAAGGCCGGCGCCACCGCCTATCAGACGCTGCTCGCGCGCGCGCCGGCGTGGCAAAGCAGTGGCGATGGTGTCGAGCGCATGCTGTTCACGCTCGACAACATGACGCTGGAGCTGATGTCGCCCGGCGGCGATAGCGCGACCGCGAACCGAATCCGTACCGTGCTTGCCGAACAGGGCGACGGGCTCGCAAGCATCTGCTTTCGAACGCCCGACATCGCCCGGATGCATCGCAGGCTCGATCGGCTCGCGCTAAAGCCGGAACCGATCGCCGACGCAGACAGCCGCGATACTGCAACCGGCGCAACCCTGTCGTGGCGGCGAACCCGCGCCGCGACCGAAGCCACACGTGGCGTGCGGCTGTTCTTCCTTGAACTGGCCAACGAACGCCCGCGCTCGGCCGCGATCGCCGACGCGCCGATGACCGCGATGGATCATGTGGTGGTCTCGACCGCCGATCCCGAACGGGCCGCAGCGCTTTACGGCGCGCGGCTTGGGCTCGACATGGCGCTGGACCGCTCGCATCCGGATTGGGGCCGGCTGATGTTCTTCCGCTGCGGCGATCTCATTGTCGAGGTCGTGGAGCGGCCGGGAGCTAACTTGGACAAGGCGCAGGACAGACTGTGGGGCCTGAGCTGGCGTGTCGCCGATATCGATGCGACGCGGGCGCGGCTTGTGTCGGCGGGCGTCGATGTGTCCGATGTGCGCACCGGCCGCAAGCCCGGTACGCGGGTGTTGACGGTGCGCAACGGCACCTGCGGCATTCCCACACTGCTGGTGGAGCGGACGGCGCGCTCCTGATCCTGAAAGCGGTCGAGCCGCAGGGCTTCGCCGGCTATCCGGATCGAGTTTTTTTCCACTGGTGGGGAAGGCCGGATGATGAAGTCTTGCATAGATGAAGTCTTGCAGACACGCATCGCGCGCTATCGGTCGGTGGTTCAGTTGCGTTGATCCGAAATGCTTTGTTAATGATCTCCATAAAGGTAAATTAGCGGTTTACGTTGACGATCCGGACCGGTGACTTATTCATGGGGGCAGTTCGCACCCCGAGGCACACCATGAAAATTTCACGCGTCTATATTGCCATGATCGCCGCAGCCGTTACGGCTGTTGCGCTGCCGACCGCCGCGTCCGCAGGCTGCTACAGCTGCTACGCGCCGCCACCGCCGCCTTGCGGCACCTGCTATCAGCAGCAGGTCGTGCCGCCGCAGTACAGGACCGTCGAGGAAACGGTGATGGTATCGCCCGGCGGCGTCGTTGCGCATCGCACGCCGGCTCAATACCGGACCGTGATGGTGCCGCAGACCGTGATGGTCGCGCCCGAAGGCGTCCAGTACGAGCGCATTCCCGCTCAATACGGCACCCGCGAGCGCGTCGAGATGGTCGCACCCGCGCGCAGTTATTACGTGCCGGTTCCGCCGCGCTGCAATTCCTGCGGCTACTGATACCGGATCGGCGACCGACGCTCGATCTCGCCGTCACTTCCACCAATGCCCCGATAGCGGCGACGGCGCCGATGTCGGGGCATTTTGCGTTTGTGCCCGTAACGGAGATCACTTCTCGATTACCTGAGGCCAATCGGTGCGGCTGGTTTCATCGCCTGTCCGCATCGTGGGAGTAGCCGTGGCGACGGGACGCCATCTGGCGTGCCGCAGCCTGGCGATCACCAGCGAGGCAATGTCGCGCAGTCTCCTTACCCACCACTCGTCCAATCGGGCGAGCGGATAGGCGGCCATCAGCGTCAACGCGATAAACAACACGAATGCCGCCGGCGCTGCGACCATGTTGTCGAGGCGCGCCGCCATGCCGGCATGGATAGGCGAAACCAGCCCGAGCAGAATCGGCAGATGCACGAGATAGACCGGAAATGACAGCCGTCCCAACAGCGCGGCGATCGGACCGGCCAGACTGCGGCGGATCGGATCGCAAAACAGAACCAGCACCAGGATGGCAACCGCGGCGATGCCGTGCAGCAACGGCTCTGTTGTTGGCGACGCAAAGGGCACCATAAAGGCATAAAAGCCGACGGGCTTGGAATATCCGTCATAACCGCAAAGCACGACCACCAGACCGACGGTGCCGAGAACGATGGGCACGCGCCACGGGCTCATGAAGGCCAGAGCGGAAGCCGCGGTGTCGCGTTCCATATAAATCCGCGCGATCAACGCCCCGGCCACCAGCATGGCATAGTAGATGCCGCCTTCGCCGGTCAGCGTCGCCGTCAACAGGAGGGCGATCGTGCCGGTCACCATGGCGCGGGGGAAAGATTTCTGGAAGATCAGGAGAAGGCCTGTGGCATAGGCCGCGAAGCTGCCGAACAGCTCGTAATGCATGGTCCATAGCGCTGCATTGAAATCGGTGCTGCCAGTGAAAAACGTAGAGAACACGCCTTCGATCAAGGCACTTTCGATCACCGGTGTTGCCGGCTTGAATACGCCCGCGCCAAACCACGAATGGTCGTGATAGAGGCCGAGCATCACGAACATCGCCGAGAGGATATTGACGATGGCTACCAATGGAACGAGCCGTGGCCAGCGCTTTGCGGCACCTGCCAGGAGCTTGCTCCAATCGCGCTTTTCCATGGCGTGGAAGGTCAGCACAAAGCCGGACAGGACGAAAAAGATCGCCACAGCCGCCGACCCGTTGACCAGCGCAAACAGCGGCGTCCGCACCATCGCGATCGGATCGTCGGGGAAATTGCGCCCGTGCAGGCGCGGCGCAACAACCAGCAGAAAATGATGGAACAGCACAATCACGGCCGCAACGCCGCGGAGCGCTTCCAGCTCCATCAGCTTACGACTACCGGCCTCCGACATGTAGCAGCCTCAACAAGATCTCAAACCTTGGGTAAGCGCAGCGTCAATTACGTCGCGGCGTTGCGGGACCCGTCCGGTTGATCCGAAGCAGAATCAAGGAACTGGATTTTGACATCGGGCGACACGGCCTTGCCGGTGATCCGCTGGATGGCTTCATTCGGGTTGGTCAGACAAAGTGCGCGGAACGCCGGATCGGTCTGCGACAGCTTGAATATCTTTTGTACCGCCCGCTTCAGCTCTTCTTCGGTCAAGATCGCTTCATCCATTCCCGAACCCCCAAAGCTCGTTGAGCCATTAGTATTGGTCTGCGCGTTGCGTTCATGAATCAATTCAGCAGCAGCACGGAAGGAATTCTCGTTGGATCAGCCAGGCGCAGCAGTTGATAGCCGACACCCGCCGTTCCCTGAAACAGGCTCGGGTTGAAGAAGCCATTATGAAAGGCGATGTTGAAGCCACCGCGCTTGTTGCCGCGCGCCATGGTTCTGGCGGCGAGCTGCAGCGCTTTGCGGGACCACTCGGCCTCCGGAAACCGCTCCCCCGCGGCGCAGAGCGTATCCATCAGTCCCGCATTGCCGCAACAAAGATGGTCGCGCGGCAATAAATTGGCGCTGCTGGTTGACGCCAGGGCGGCTTCGATGTCCCGCCGGACGTCGCATGTATCCATCATATCAAGGGCAGCGATCCGCCCCAAGCCGATCCCGGGCGCGCCGTGGCACCAGGCCATGCGGAACATCGGGCCTTGCGAGAGCCTGGTGGCGGCGCGCCGGTAATCCGGCCAGTTGTTTTGCTCGCTGACGAAAGCGCATCCTTCAAAACAAATCCCGTCGACCGCCGCTTCGTGGAACTCGGCATCGGCGGTGATCTTGTAGAGTTGCAGCAGAGCGTAGGCGATGCCGGCCGCGCCGTGCGAAAAACCGGTGAGGTGGCATCCATCCAGCGTTGGCCAGGTCCTGAAGCCGAATTTGTCAAGCGCACGCCGTTGCAACAAATGGCGACCGCATGCGACGGCGCGGGCGAGAACCTCCGGCTCGCCGGTAGCAGCGTAGCAGGCGAGCAGGCCGGGAATAGCGCCGGCGGCGCCGTTCATGGCATCGAGGCTATCGTCTTTTTCGATCTGATCGGAGCGAATTCGCAGCGCCGCCGATCTGGCATCGGCGATCAATTCGTCTTCACCCAGAAATTCACCCGCGCGGGTCAGCGCATATACGATCGAGGATAGTCCGGAATATCCGCCAAAGCCGAACTCGGTCAGCTCCTCATCGGTGGCAAGTTTGATCCAACGCTGGATCGGCTTCAGGGAGGCGTGCGCCAAAGCGCGATATGAGGACCTCGGCGAGTTCTTTTCGAGCGCGGCAAAGAACAGACCCACGCCCGCCCGGCCGTTGTAAAGATCGTTTTCCATCGGCTGCAGGGTGTATCGCTCGGCTGCCGGCGCGTAGTTCAGCACCATCCAGCCGAGGTCTCCGTTGCTTTGACGGAAGGCCTTGGCTTCGATTTCGTTTGCCAGCTTGATGGCGGCGCGGAGCAGCTCATCTCTGTCCAGCGGCTCGATCTCTGGATATTCTTCATGTTCTTCGTTTGCGGTAGCGACCGGCGGATCGGTCCCAAGATTGGCGCTGCGCACATCGAACGAGCCGACGATCAGGCTGAGCTGCCATTGCAGATCTTCTTCACTCAGGCCACCGATCTTTGTCCGGGCCGCATTCCAGGCGGAATCGACGAAGCATTCGACGATCGGATTCCCGGAATCCGACGCTCAGGGCATTTTTGTCGCCGCGCGCCGTAAACCTTGGAATGTCGAGTTTCCAAAGCGACGCCGTTTCGGTCTGCAGAAGCGGCCATGTGATCGGCTTGTCTGATTCCTTGAGCAGCTTCCGTGCGAGGACATCGAGTTGCGCGCCGAAATCGACACCGTCGCCGAGATAGGCGGGATGGAGAGCCCGTCGCAGGATCAGCGAATACAGGGCGGTCGATCGGTAGATGAAGCGGGATTCGTGCGCAAACATCGATCGCAGCGGCCCGTACTCGTCGAGCAGCACATCCGCTTTCTCTTGCAGAAATCGATAGGCCTCCTCGAAACCCCCGAGGATGATGTCCGTGTAGTCATTCAATACCGCAACTTGACCATTCAGCTTCGGCAAATTGTGCGCGGGCGGCGGTCGCTGCAACTCGTAGGAATAGTCCATGCCGTCGGTATTGATATGTTTCCAGACGACAAGGTCGGCTTCGCCTTCTTCCTGCTCGGAGCGCGCCAGCCCGGAGATGTCAAAATATTGATGGTCCACCTTGACGGGATCGGGCAGCAGGTCGGTTGCCAGCACGGAAAGCCGCAGCCGCGCAGCCATTTCGTCGGCGTCATCGCCGGCGCCGGCGGCGATTTTTGCCCGGTGATGATAAATCGTTTCGAGATCGATCGGCACGGGGTGCTCGCCGTCGGCGATCATGTTTTCGAAGTGAAAGTCGCTGCCGTTGAGGGCGTAGACCAGGCAAAGGAAATTGCCGGTCCGCCGATAATAACGGCGGATTTCCGCGTCGCTGGCGCAGGATCGGTGTTCGACATATTCGACCCAGCCGTAATCGCCGCGATCCAGGATGGCCAGAATGCGGACCGGCAATAGCGCGCCCGAGCGGTTGATCCACGCCGCGAAATCGAAATACGCCCGCTCCAGCCCGAGGCTTCTCGGCTTGTAAATGAGTTTAAGTCCGGACGAAAACTCGACCGAGACGACCGTGCGCCCGCCGTGATGCGGGTCCGAAAGACCGGTCTGTACGGCGATGACGCCACCAGTTGGCTCCCGCCGATTGAACGTTCTCTCGATTTCGGGAAGGTCCTGGAAAAGCTGTCGCTCGAATTCGCTGATGTTGCCGACCCATTGCGTCACCGTCTCGGCCAGCAGGCGGGCCATGACGCAATATTCTACCAACAATGGCGCCCAGCCATCCCGGTAGATCTCCGCGATAAAGCGGCGATACTGCGCGCGTGAGTTTATTCCCGGTTTAGCTTCCGCGGGCTCATGATCGGCGAATTGGCGATACGCCAAAAAGGCCCGAAACTCCACCGCGAGCACGCGCGCGGCAATCTCGGCAAGCTTTCGCAGAAGGTCGTGCGCGAAAGTGTTCAACACCTTGGCCGGAAGCTTGCTTGCTCCATCTTCGTCGAGCATCGCATGTGCGGTTTCGACAAACGGCAGAAACAGTTCTTCGAACGGCAGCGGATCGTCAGGCATCAAATAGGGGAATTTCGTTGCCGGCTCCGGCGAGGTGGCGGCGTCTTGCAATCGCGGTGCCGCTTCCAGGATGCGGTTTAATACCTCACACCATTCGGGCAGCTTGAAATTCCGGGGGATTTCGATCCGTCCCGACAGGCGTCGCGCGTCGGTCGCATCCAGCCCGTCCCGCGCAAGCCGCTCGAGGAACAGCGTCTCGTCGCCATCGCAGGCGGCGTTCCGCCATTGCTGCAGCCTTGTCTCGATTTCTTGCGGCTTGGTTGGGCTCTCGGCGCGGAGGTTGGCTGCGAGCCGCTCCCACAGAGAGAATGAGTCAACCGCGATTCTTGCGAGCCGATCTGGCGAGAGCAAAGACGCGGGCCCTTGTTTTGGATCGAGTGCCTCGGATGACGGAAATATGTCCGCAGGCGGGGGAAATATATTGAACTCTCCGCCTGAAGCGCTGCCGCAGGCGGAGAGGCAATCAATTCACGACTATTCGCGTTGTTGAGAAGGTCTCGATTTATTCAGGAGCTAGCGGTCCGCGGGCGCGATAGAAGCAATTGTTGAGCGTGCGCGGCGTCGAATTATTGCACGATCCCTCCATCCGGGCTGCCGGGCGCCTGCCACCCTCGACGGGAAGCATATGTTGCGTCAGCAGCGGCGGGAGAACGAAGGTACGAACGCCATCTTCACGGTTTTTCTCGGAGATAGGCATCGAAATTCCTCACCTTGATGGGCAACGGCGCGCCCCCAGGCTGTTGCCCTCGGTCGCAAATGGGAGCGTAGCTAGTCTAAGCTGCGGCGGCTGGGTGTCAACGGAGGCACATGGGGATTAGAAAATTTATGATCACCGAAAACGATCGCGAAGAGCACCGAAAGCCGGCGTCGCCTGTAGGCCGGCGGTCGATATTGTCGATCATTATTCCTTTGTTTCCCTATATTTGGTCGCGCGAGCGTCCCGATTTGCAGTTGCGCGTGATCGTCGCTTTGCTGCTGCTGCTGGCGACCAAGCTTGCCACGCTGGCCATTCCGCTGCTGTTCAAGCTGGTCACCGACGCGCTGGCCGGTTTCGAAGGTCCGCCGCCGGCGGGACTGCCTTGGCTGGTGTGGTTGGTGGCCGCGCCGGTCCCCATCGTGGTCGCATATTGTGTCGTCCGCGTCATGGAATCGACGCTCGCCCAGTTGCGCGACGGCCTGTTTGGCAAGGTGGCGATGCATGCGGTGCGCCGGCTTGCAGTGCGGACCTTTGCGCATTTGCATGAGTTGTCGCTGCGCTACCATCTCGAGCGCAAGATCGGCGGTTTGAGCCGCGTGCTGGAGCGCGGTCGCAACGGTATCGAAATCATCGTCCGCCTCGTCGCCATGCAATTGCTGCCGACCTTCATCGAACTGCTGCTGATCGTCGGCTACATGATGTGGCAATTCGACTGGCGCTATGTCGCCACGGTCGTGCTCACCGTCGCAGGCTACGTCGTTCTGACCTATCGGCTGACGGAATATCGGCTCGGGATCCGCCGCCAGGTCAACAGTACCGACACCGAGTCCAATTCCAGGGCGATCAATTCACTGATCAACTACGAAGCGGTGAAATACTTCAACAACGAGGACCGCGAGGTCGAACGCTACAATTCCGTGATGAAGCGTTACGAGGATGCGAGCGTCAAGGCGATCGCGTCGCTGTCCATGACGAATTCGGCGAATACGATCGTGTTCACGATCGGTCTCGGCACCGCCATGATCATGTGTGCGCTCGAGGTCAAGGCCGGTACCAAGACGATCGGCGATTTCGTGTTGGTCAATGCCATGATGCTTCAGCTCTATCAGCCGCTTTATTTCGTTGGTCTGGCCTATCGGGAAATCAAGCAGGCGGCGACCGACATCGAGGCCATGTGGTCGGTTCTGGCGGATAATCCCGAAGTCAGGGATCGGGCCGGCGCGCGACCGCTCGAGGTCGCCAGCGGCGTAATCCGTTTCGACAATGTCGTCTTTGCCTATGAGCCGGAGCGAAAAATCCTCAACGGCGTCAGCTTCGAGGTGCCTTCCGGAAAATCGCTGGCCGTGGTCGGTCCGTCGGGGTCCGGCAAATCGACCATCGCCCGGCTGCTGTTTCGTTTTTATGATGTGACGTCGGGCCGGATTTTGATTGACGGTCAGGATATCAGCGATGTGACGCAGATTTCGTTGCGCGCGGCAATCGGAATCGTGCCGCAGGACACCGTGCTGTTTAACGACACCATACGTTACAATATATGTTACGGCCGCTGGTCGGCATCGGACGCCGAGCTCGAAGACGCCACGCGGCATGCGCAACTTGACGGCCTCATCGGCGTCGCATCCGAAGGTTACGAGACGGAGGTGGGCGAGCGCGGTTTGAAACTTTCGGGCGGCGAAAAGCAGCGTGTGGCGATCGCTCGCACGATTTTGAAGAATCCGCGCATCCTGATACTCGACGAAGCGACGTCCGCGCTCGACACCCGGACCGAAAAGGAAATCCAGAGCGCGCTGGAGCGGGTTTCACGCAACCGCACCACGCTCATTATCGCCCATCGGCTCTCCACGGTTGTCGGCGCCGACGAAATCATCGTTTTGGATCAAGGTGTGATCGCGGAGCGCGGAGCACACAAGATATTGCTTGCGAATGGCGGCATCTATGCAAACATGTGGCGGCACCAACACGAGGCCGATGAGGCCCGGACGATCCCGCGGGTGCCGGATTCAATATCCCGGAATTGAAGCGCCATTCCGGCGGCAGAGTATCGGGAATGATTATGTTTCAGGAATGACGGCGAAGACATCTTCAGGCACCGGCGATAACGGCGGCGACGAAAGTCGCGACAATGATGCGCTGGCGCGGGCCATGCTTGCTTTGGACAGTGGTCAACCCGCGGACGCCGCGCGCATTGCGACCGAGGCGCTCGGGGTCGACCCGCGGCACACCACGGCGCTGTATATACTGGGTTGCGCATTGACGATGCAGGGCCGCGCCGCGGAAGCGATTGCGCCGTTGGAGGCCGCTGCCCGTGACCGCGACGATCCGGCGCTCGATACCGTACTGGCGATCGCGCTGCGTCAGGTCGGTCGCCATCGGGATGCGCTCAGCCGGCTCGAGGTCGCGATCGAGCGACGCCCCCCTTATGCCACGGCGTTCAACGAGCTCGGTTATCTGCTGGTCTTGCTGAACCGCTATGACGAGGCGGTCAACATCCTCAGTCGCGGGCTCGAAATCGCGCCAATGATGCCTCAATTGTCGATCCAGCTTGGCTATGCCCACCTGTCTCGGAGGGACTGCGCCAATGCCAAGGTCGTCTTTGCACGGGCGCTGGAGATTTCTCCCGGCTCGTGTGACGCCTTGTTCGGGACGGCGAAGGCGCATCTTGAACTCGGCGAGAATGAGGAAGCCGCCGCGTACTTTCGCCGTTATCTGGTGAACCGTCCCGACAATTCCGGGGCTTGGCTCAATCTCGGACATTGTCTGTTGGAGCTTGGCCAGCCCGATGCCGGCTACGAATGCTTCCGCAAGGCAGCCCGTGGTGATTTGGAACACTACCACAATGCGCTCTCGTCGCTAGCGGCGGCGGCGCGCGGCCGATTCTGGCTCCGGCCGAGTGAAGCGGCGCTATTTTTCCAGGCCTCTCAATCCTAGGGCAGGTATCTTCCCTAGGGCAGGTATCTTCGAATCGTCATCCCGCTCTAATTTGTTTGTTGAGCACGATCTGCGCGTAAGGCGCTCCGCGTTTGTTGCAGGAAAAATCGCTTTCCATTTTTCCGGATCGTAGTCTACCGGCGCTAGTACCGCCGATCTGAAGTTCCTGCACCACCTGCCGCAAACTCATCCCAGGAACGTCAGATCGAAAAGCGGTACTAGAATCATAGATTTGCTAGTGCCCCTTCGCATCCGAAGTTCGTGCAAGAGCGTGCTGCAATGTATCACGAACTTCGGATGCGGGGCACTAGCGTTTCTGCTCACGAAAATGCCGACGGTACACGTCGGTTCTTCGCCCGATCTCGTTGAGCGTTTTAATCATTTGCTCGGTTTCCTCGTCAGACAGCAGATCATACTGGCCGACCCAGCTCTCACGTTTCACCGGCAGGCATTGCGCCACCGGTGTGCCCTTCGGCAGCACACCGTTGAACCCGGCATCATGCCAGTGCGCCGGGAAATTGATCGGGTTGTCATGGAATGTGTCGCAATCGACAAGACCGGTGAGCGTGGTGAACGGCAGGTCGGCGCGATTGACCGGGTGGGTGAACAGCACCGAATAGCCCGGAGGTGCTTCGATGGTCCAGAAATTGTTGAATTTGATGATGAAGCGGTCGTCATCGAAGAATGGCGTGCCGGCGATCTGGCCGGAATCGTGAAACCCGATCGGCGAATGCGGATACTCGCTGATGAATCCCTTGGGGACTTCGAAATTCCAGCTAAATTCGCCGTTCCGCACTTCAAGGTCGACCGGCAACGGCATCAGGAAGCCATAGGTCATGGCATCGATGAAGGGCGGACATTTCTTGACCGTATGTGCCTCGATGCCCATGGTCGAATTGTAGGCCTTCTGAGGCAAGGCCTTGTACCATTCGGGCAGGCCCTGCGTTGCCGGAATTGGCCGTGGCAGAGTCTTGTCGAGTTCGCGCGGGCAGCGAAACTTCAGCGTCATCTGACGGACCTGGTCCATGACTACCCACCTGTGTGCACCAACAACCTTATCCCGGAAACCGGATGATGCAAACTTGCCGGCGCGGGTGTGTGAACCGAATGATCCAGCCTTAGCCAACCACGCATGGCACGCTCAGGAAGCCGCGAAAGCGGACGCGGCCGCCGCGCACCGGCGGAGCGCTGAGCGCGTAGCGCGGAAACCGCGCCAGGAATCGCGAGATCGCAATCGCCCCTTCGAGCCGGGCCAGCGCCATCCCGGCGCATTGATGCGCGCCGGTGCCGAAGGCGAGGTGGCGGTTCGGCGTGCGGCCGACGTCGAGGTCTTCCGGATCGGCGAATTGCGCGGGATCGCGGTTCGCAGCACCAATGCACAGCGTCACCGGCGTAGCCGCCGCAAGCTTGATGCCGCCGAGTTCGACCGGCTCCGTCGTCATGCGGTTGCCGAGCTGGTTCGAGCTTTCAAACCGCAGAATTTCCTCGATCGCCGTCTTGGTCATCGCGGGGTTTTCGATCAGCCGTTGCTTCTGCGTGGGATTGCCCGACAAGGCCACCAGCCCGTTGCCGATCAAATTGGTGGTGGTCTCATGGCCCGCGTTGAGCAGGAAGATGCAGTTGTGCAGCAATTCCCGGGCGGTCAGCCGTTCGCCATTGTCCTCGCCCTGAATGAGCCGGGTCAGCACGTCGCGTTCGGGATTGCCCGGTTTGGCCCGCCGGCGCGCCACCAGTATTTCCAGATAGGCGAGAAAATCCTTTACCGCCTCATTGCCGCGCGCAAAGACGTCAGGGCCGATTACCGGTTCGAGCGCGCCCAGAATCGCCAGCGACCAGTCGCGCAGCGGTTCGCGTTCCTCCATCGGCACGTCGAGCAGATTGCCGATCACCTGAACCGGAATCGCGGATGCAAAATCCCCGATCAGTTCGACGCTGCCTTTCGCGGCAAGCCCGTCGAGCAGCCGATCCACCAGCGCGATCAGGTCGGGCTCCATTTCGGCGATCGCGCGCGGCGACAGCGCGCCCATGATCAGCCGTCGCACGCGGGTATGCGCGGGCGGGTCGTTGAAGACGAGACTGGTGGTGTGGTGCTCGTAGAGCAGCGAGTCGCCGTATTTCGGCGCGAACTCCCGTCTCTTGTCGGAACTGAAAAGCCTGGTGTTCTTGTAGGCGCTGACCAGATCGTCATAGCGCGTCAGAAAATACGACCCGTTCGGCAGCCGCTTGACCGGCTCATGCTCCCGCAAGGCGCGATAGGTCGGGTAGGGGTCGACATAGAACTCCGGGGTCAGTTTCTCGATATCGAAACCTGCCGCGAGCTCTCGCGCGTCCGCATTCATGCTGCCATACTCTTTGGTGGTGACCGATATGCCGTTTTCGCTCTTTCCGGAGCCGGGGCTGCCGCTACAGTCCCGCACCGAAACGGGTCTCGTCAACCGACTGGGAATGAAAATGCACGCCCGCGCCGATGCCGCCACCGAAAACCAGCCGGCCTGGCCGGAGGACATTTTTGCGATTTTGCAGCGCTTCGAGGTTCGCCAGGTCGCTTATGTGCCCGATGCCGGGCATTCGCAACTGATCGAACGCGTGCTCGGCGCGTCCTCGATGCGCGCGGTCCCGCTGACGACGGAAGAAGAAGGCGTGGCGCTATTGGTCGGCGCCTGGGCCGGCGGCCAGCGCGGCGTGCTGCTGATGCAATCGAGCGGTGTCGGCAATTGCGTGAACATGCTGTCGCTGACCCAGATCTTCCGCTTTCCGTTCCTGACCCTGGTGACGATGCGCGGCGAATGGGGTGAATTCAATCCCTGGCAGGTGCCGATGGGTTCCAGCACCGCCGGCGTGTTCGAACTATCCGGCATCAAGGTGTTGCGTGCCTCTCATGCAGCGGAAGTCGGCGAGGTCGTCGAGGCGGCGGCAGGGCAGGCCTATAATGCCTGCACGCCGACCGCCGTTCTGCTGTCGCAGCGCCTGATCGGCGCAAAGGTTTTCGTCAAATGAGCAAGGCAAATCTTCTCGAACGGCGCAGCGTTGTCTCCGGCCTGCTGGCCGCGCGCAAGGATGCCGTCGTGGTCGGCGGGCTCGGCGCCTCGACCTATGATATCGCCGCCGCCGGCGATCATGACCGCAATTTCTATCTCTGGGGCGCGATGGGCGGCGCCGTCATGATCGGGCTCGGCGTCGCGCTGGCGCAGCCCAGGCTGCCGGTGGTCGTGATCACCGGGGACGGCGAGATGTTGATGGGGATGGGGAGTCTCGCGACCGTCGGCCTGCAAAAGCCGGCCAATCTCACCATCGTGGTGCTCGACAACGAGGTTTATGGCGAGACCGGCGGGCAGGCCAGCCACACCGCGACCACGGTCGATCTGGTCGGCGTCGCCCGCGCATGCGGGATATCCGACGCCCGCTCGCTCGCCACCATGGCTGACGTCGAGGCGTTTGCCCCGACCATGCAGGACGTCTCAAGCGGGCCGCGCTTTGCCAGCATCAAGATCGACGGCGCTAACCTGGAGCGCGTGCTCTCCAGTCGCGACGGCACATTTATCGTGACGCGGATCCGCGGCGCGCTCGGATTTCGCCCCATTTAGGGGACGAAATTGTTGCGGGTGCACCGCAGCATGAACCTTGACTTTTAGTAAGGTGAGTGCTTACTCACGACCATGAGCACCCTGCGCATGACCGGTGATTTGCGGCGGCAATTGATCTTGGGCGCCGCCAAGCGTTGCTTTGCCCGCAACGGCTTCGCGGGGACCACGACCAAAAGCGTCGCGGCGGCGGCCTCCATTTCGGAGGCGCTGCTGTTCAAGCACTTCCCGACCAAATCGGCATTGTATGCCGAGATTCTGGCCGAAGAGTGCGAAGCGGATCCGGCGATGCACTGGTTGCTGGGCCTCGAGCCCTCGACGGAAAGCCTCGTAATACTGATGCGCGCCATCGTCCACCACTTCCTGCACGCATCGGATGCGCCCGATCAGGAGGAGGCCCAGCGCCTCAGGCTGATGATCTCGAGCCAGCTCGATGACGGAGAATTCGCCCGGCTGCTTTACGGAAAGATCGCTGACTGGATCGAGCCCGTTTTCGTCAGGTCGCTGGAGCGCGCGGTAGCGGCGGGAGACGCATCACGGGTTGGAAGTGAGCCGCTGAGCTTGTTCTGGTTTGCGCACCACACCCTGCTGATGATGGCGCTGGGGCGGCTACCTGCCGTTCCATGTGTGTCCTACGGCAACGCCGCCGATCTCGAACGGCAGGTTTGCGAATTTATTCTCCGGGGAATTGGACTTAACGAAACCGCGATTGCTTCCCAACTGGATCGCGAAATGCTGGTTCCGGGACAGCCGGTAGCTGCAGAGGGTGGATGACATGAATATTGTGACCGAAGCCAATATCGCGGGTCAGCCGATCGTTGAAAAACCACGGGCCCGTCCGGTTCGGATGGTGCGCTGGTTCATCATCATCGGGCTGCTGCTGGCGCTGCTGGTCGGGGCTCTGGTCGGCTTCAACGCCTTCCGCAGCCACATGATCGCGCAGTTCTTTGCCAACAACAAGCCGCCGCCGACGCCGGTTGCGATTGCCGTGGCCAAATCCGAGGTGATTCCGAACCTGCTGACGGCGGTCGGCGATCTCGCCGCCGTGCATCAGGTCAACGTCACTTCTGACGTCAGCGGGCGCATCACCGACATCATGTTTACCGCCGGCGCGACTGTGAAGGCCGGAAGCCCGCTGGTGCAGTTGTTCGATGCGCCGGATCAAGGTGATCTCGCAAGTTTCAAGGCCCAGGCTACTGGTGCGCAGCTGGCGTTGGATCGCGCCAAGCAACTGGCGGCGCGTCAGTTCGGTCCGCAGGCCACGGCCGATGCCGCGCAGGCGACGTATGACACCGCCAACGCCGGCATCGCCAAGACCCAGGCGATCATCTCGCAGAAGCTCGTGCGCGCGCCATTCGACGGCGTGCTCGGCGTCCGCCACGTCGAGGTCGGCCAGTATTTGACCGCGGGCACGCAGATCGTAACGCTGACCGACCTGTCGTTGATCTATGCGAACTTCACGACGACGGAAAAGGCGAGCGCGATGCTCAAGGTCGGGCAGACCGTGCGCGTGCTGGTCGACGCTTATCCGGGCAAGGTTTTTGAGGGCAAGATCACCACCATCGAGCCGCAGATCAACACCGATACGCGCAATATCCGTGTTCAGGCCACGATGGACAATCCCGACCATATCCTGAAGCCCGGCATGTTTGCGACCACGACGGTGGTGCTGCCGGACAAGCCGGCGGTGGTTACCGTTCCGGAAACGGCTGTCGACTACACCCTCTACGGAGATTCGGTGTTCCTGATCACCGAGAAGAAAGCTGATGACGGCAGCACCAGCCTGACCGCCGTTCGCAGCTTCGTGCGGACCGGCAACCGGATCGGCGGCAGGACTGAAATCCTCAGCGGAGTGAAGGAAGGCGATCGCGTGGTCGCGGTCGGCCAACTCAAGCTGCAATCGGGTGCTGCGGTATCGATCTCGACCGACTCGCCTCCGCCGATTCCGGCAAATCCGCCGCGCTACTGACGACCGGAGAACATCGCGATGGTCTGGACCGATATTTTCATCAAGCGGCCGGTGTTGGCATTGGTCGTAAGTCTGCTGATCCTGCTGATCGGATTCAAGGCCGCGACCAGCCTGCCGATCCGGCAGTATCCGAAGCTGTCGAATACCGTGGTCAACATCACCACGGTCTATCCCGGCGCGTCGGCGGATTTGATTCAGGGCTTCATCACCACGCCGATCGAGCAGGCCGTCGCGTCCGCTGAAGGCGTCGACTACATGACGTCGTCTTCGGTGCTCGGGACCTCGACCATCCAGGTCTATATCAAGCTGAATTTCGATCCGAACCAGGCGCTGACCGAAGTGCTCGCCAAGGTGAATTCGGTCAAATACCTTATTCCAAAAGAGTCGAACGATCCGGTCGTGACCAAGACGACCGGGCAGACCACGGCCGTGATGTATCTCGGCTTCTCCAGCGAGGTGCTGTCGGGCTCGGCGATCTCCGACTACCTGACGCGCGTGGTGCAGCCGGTGCTGTCCACCGTCGACGGCGTTGCTTCGGCAGATATTCTCGGCGGTCAGACCTTTGCGATGCGGTTGTGGCTCGATCCGGTCCGCATGGCGGGCCGCGGCGTCTCGCCGCTCGACGTCTCCGCGGCGATCGCCGCCAACAACTTTCAGGCCGCCGCGGGGCAGTCCAAGGGATATTTCATCGTCTCCAACGTCTCGACCAACACCGACCTGATCAATCTCGATCAGTTCAAGCACATGATCATCAAGTCCAAGGATGGCGGCTTTGTACGGGTCGAGGACATCGCCACCGTCGAACTGGCGGCGCAGAGCAGCGACGCCAGTGTCGCCTTCAACGGCGAGCATGCGATCTTTATCGGCGTGCAGGCGACACCGCAGGGCAATCCGCTGACGCTGGTCAAGGGCGTCCGCGCGCTGTTTCCGGAGCTTGAGCGCAACCTGCCGCCGTCGATGAAAATGAAGGTGGCTTACGATTCGACCAGGTTCATTCAATCGTCGATCGACGAAGTGGAGAAAACCCTGGGCGAGGCGATCATCATCGTGGTCGTCGTCATCTTCCTGTTCCTGGCTTCGTTCCGCTCGGTGATCATCCCGGTGGTGACCATTCCGTTGTCGCTGGTCGGCGTCTGCAGCCTGATGCTGGTGATGGGTTTCAGCATCAACCTGCTGACACTGCTGGCGATGGTGCTGGCGATCGGGCTCGTCGTCGACGACGCCATCGTGGTGGTGGAAAACATTCATCGGCATCTCGAGGAAGGCAAGCCGCCGGTGGCGGCCGCGATGCAGGGCGCGCGCGAGATCGTCGGTCCCGTTATCTCCATGACCATCACCCTGGCTGCGGTGTATGCGCCGATCGGTTTCCTCGGTGGCCTCACCGGCGCGCTGTTTCGCGAATTTGCGTTCACTCTGGCCGGCTCGGTGATCGTTTCGGGTGTGATCGCGCTGACGCTGTCGCCGATGATGTGCTCGATCTTCCTCAAGAGCGCCGAGGAGGGACGGTTTGCCAAGATCGTCAACCGGGTGTTCGGGGCCATGACACGCTGGTACGGCCGGCAGCTCGATCGGTCGCTCGACTATCGCCCGATCACGGGGCTGTTCGCCCTGACCATCCTGGGGCTGGTCGGATTCCTGTACATGCACACCTCAAAGGAACTCGCGCCTGAAGAAGATCAGGGCATCGTGTTCGCGGTGACCAAGGCGCCGAAATACGCCAATATCGACTATGTGGATTTTTACGGCGAAAAGCTCGACAAGGTATTCGCCAGTTTCCCGGAGACCGATCTTCGCTTCGTTCTGAACGGCATCAACGGCCCGCAGGGCGGTATCGCCGGCATGTTGCTCAAGCCGTGGGATGAGCGGACCCGCTCTTCGATCAAGCTGAAGCCGCTGGTGCAGGGGCAACTCAGCAAGATCGAAGGCGTCAACGCATTTGCGTTCAACCTGCCGCCATTGCCCGGCGGTCCCGGAGGCCTGCCGGTCCAGATGGTGATCAGCTCGACCAACGGATTCCAGGCGGTCTATGAGCAGATGGTCAAGCTGAAGGACGCCGCGCGCAAGAGCGGGTTGTTCATCGTCTCGGACAGCGATCTTGACTTCAATCAGCCGGTGGTGCGGGTCAAGATCGACCGCACCAAGGCGAGCGATCTCGGTATCACCATGCTGAGCATCGGCAATACGCTGGCGACGCTGCTGGGCGGCAACTACGTCAACCGGTTTAACCTCGAGGGCCGCTCGTATCAGGTTATTCCGCAGGTGCCGCGCGACAAGCGGCTGTCGCCTGAATCGCTCGGCGAATTTTATTTGTCGACCGCGACCGGCCAGCAGGTGCCGCTGTCGACACTGGTATCGATCGAAACCGCGACCGATCCCAATGCCCTGACGCACTACAACCAGTTGAACTCCGCGACCTTCCAGGCGGTGCCGATGCCCGGCGTGACCGTCGGACAGGCAGTGGACTTCCTCGAGGGTGAGGCCAAGAAGCTGCCGGCCGGCTTCAGTCACGACTATCTGGCGGATTCCCGGCAATACGTTCAGGAAGGCAACCAGCTTGCGGTGACGTTCGGCTTCGCGCTGATCATCATCTTCCTGGTGCTGGCGGCGCAGTTCGAAAGCCTGCGCGATCCGCTCGT
Source organism: uncultured Pseudomonadota bacterium (assembly GCA_963727225.1). Classification (GTDB taxonomy): domain Bacteria; phylum Pseudomonadota; class Alphaproteobacteria; order Rhizobiales; family Xanthobacteraceae; genus Bradyrhizobium. Next base: position 458,212 of record CAVSFN010000023.1, read on the forward strand.
CATCATGATCAGCGTTCCGATGGCGATCGTCGGTGCCATGCTGCCGTTGTTCTTCGGCGTCGCCACCATGAACATCTATACCCAGGTCGGCCTGCTCACCCTGGTTGGCCTGATCAGCAAGCACGGCATCCTGATGGTCGAATTCGCCAACGAGCTGCAGCTCAATGAAAGCCTCGACAGGCGCTCGGCGATCGAGATGGCAGCGCGGGTCCGGCTTCGCCCGATCCTGATGACGACCGCGGCGATGGTCACGGGCCTCATTCCGCTGCTGACGGCATCGGGGGCGGGCGCGGCCAGCCGGTTCTCGATCGGTCTCGTCGTGGTCGCCGGCATGTCGATCGGCACCCTGTTTACGCTGTTCGTGCTGCCCGCCGTCTACGTGGCGATCGCCACCGATCACAGGGCAGGTGCTGAATCCGAGCGGACCAAGGAAATCGAGGAATTCGATCTGGGTTCGAAGGCGCTCAAGGCGACCTGAGGTTCGGCTTGACAGGCGTTGCGCTGCGACGGTGATGATCGTCGCGGTGGCATTGGCATGATGCCGTGATATCCGCGGCGCCACGCGTTCGGGCCTGACCTGGCATTTTGCCCGCCCGCCGGTGGTCGATCTCGAATTTGAGATGGATTGCCGCCGCGTCACGCGCGCGACCGTGATCTGACAACCGGCGAACCGCGGTTATTGCTCGGGCGTATTGTCGATAGCGATTCGTTGTGGGTAGCCTGAGCAAGCATCCAACATTCAGGGGGAGCGCCGGATGGCGGAACGCAAGGCCGACATTCTGGTACTGGGCGCAGGCATGGTCGGCGTCGGCGCGGCGTTGCACCTGCAGCAGCGGGGGCGGGACGTCATTCTGGTCGACAGGCACGAACTCGCCGGCGAAGAGACCAGCTTTGGCAACGCCGGGCTGATCGAATGCGCGTCGGTTTTTCCCTATATGTTTCCCCGCGATTTCGGGCAGCTGTTTCAGTACGCGATCAATCGCGCGCCGCAGGTGCGCTATCAATTCTTGGACTTGCCGGTCTTCCTGCCGTGGCTGGTGCGTTACTTCCTCGCGTCTTCGCCGGATCGGGCGTTGCACAGCGCGATGGCCGAATTGCCGTTGATCCAGCGCAGCCTGATCGAGCACGAGGCGCTTGTGGCGGAGGCCGGGGTGCCGGAATTACTGCGGCGGACCGGCTGGATCAAAGCTTTTCGCTTCGAGAAAACCCTGGCCAACGCCGCACGCGACCTCGATCGCGCCAGGCAGTATGGCGTCGATGGCGAAGATTCTCGACGGCCAGGCGATTGCCGCGCGCGAACCGCATCTGACCGGAGCGTTCGCCGGCGGTGTCTATTTGCCGGCGCCTGGGTTTGTTCCCGATCCGGGCGGATTGGCCAAGGCCTATGCGGCGCTTTTCACGCGCAAGGGCGGGCGCTTTCTGGTGGGCGATGCACGAACGCTCGAACAAACGGCCGGCGGATGGCAAGTCAGCGGGCCGCATGGCGCACTGGTCGCGCGCGACGTCGTGGTGGCATTGGGGCCATGGTCCGATCTGGTGTTTCGTCCGCTCGGATATTCAATTCCGCTCAGCGTCAAGCGCGGTTACCATTTGCATCTGGCGCCGCGCGGCAATGCCGTGCTGCATCATCCCGTTCTCGATTCGGATCTCGGTTATCTGCTGGCGCCAATGAACCGCGGCATTCGTCTGACCACCGGCGTGGAGTTTGCCCGCCGCGATGCGCCGCCCACGCCGATCCAGCTGGAGCGGGCGCTGCCGCGGGCGCGCGCCCTGTTTCCGTTGGCCGACACGGTCGACGCAAAACCCTGGATGGGTGCGCGGCCGTGCTTGCCCGATATGCTGCCGGTGATCGGCAAGGCGCCCCGCCATGCCGGGCTGTGGTTCGATTTCGGCCATCAGCATCACGGCCTGACGCTGGGCCCCGCGACCGGCCGCCTGCTGGCGGAAATGATGACCGGCGAGACGCCGTTCGCCGATCCGCGGCCGTTTGCCGTCGAGCGCTTTGGTTGACCATAAGCGTCGATTGGCGGCTCACGCCGCCGCCGCGTCTCGCAAGTTAGCTTGCGTCGTGTCGCCTGTCGTGACGATACTGCGACCGACGGTCAAAATGCAATCAGGAGCGGCCATGAAAGTAAACGTTGAAATAGATTGCACCCCCCTCGAAGCCCGCCAGTTCTTCGGACTTCCGGATGTGCAGCCGATGCAGACCGCGGTGATGGACAAGCTGCAGCAGCAGATGATGGCCAACATCGAGAAGGTTTCTCCGGAAGCGCTGATGCAAAGCTGGTTCACCTTCGATCCGAAGATCGCCGAGCGTTTTCAGGACATGTTCGTGACCATGGCGGGCCTTGGCGGCGTCCGCGCCAGCGACAAGAAAAAATGATGCCGACTGAACAGCGCCCACCGCCGGCGGCGGGCCAGCTTCGTCCGCCCAGTCTTGGCCTGATGCTGGCCGAGGTGAGGGGCATATTCGAATTCAACACCAGCCTGTTGTTGTCGCCGCTGCTGATGCGCGCGCCACGAGGCGACGGCCATCCGGTACTGACATTGCCGGGCTTTCTCGCCAGCGATCTGTCGATGGCGCCGATGCGGCGATATCTGAAGGAGCTCGGCTACGATACCTACGCCTGGCAGATGGGGCGCAACACCGGCGGCGTGACGCGGATGCGCGCCGCGCTGCGGGACCGGCTTGCCGAGATTCATGCCGCGACCGGCCGCAAGGTCAGCCTCGTCGGATGGAGCCTGGGCGGCATCTATGCGCGCGATCTGGCGCTGCACGCGCCGGACATGGTGCGATATGTCGTGACGCTGGGAAGTCCGTTCGCGGGTGATGCGCGGGCGACCAACGCAACCCGGCTTTACGAGGCGATGTCAGGCGAAGCGGTGGAGGAAGACTCGGAGCTTCGAAGGGCGCTCGCAGGCGATCTGCCGGTGCCGACGACATCGATCTATTCGCGCACCGACGGCATCGTCAATTGGCGAACCTGCCTGCTGCGCCCCTCCGACACCGCCGAAAATATCGAGGTGCGCCTTGCCAGTCATGTCGGGCTGGGCGTGAACGCGGCCGCCTTGTGGGCCGTCGCGGATCGTTTGGCCCAGACCGAGGGCCAATTCGAGCCATTTTCCCGGTCGGGCCCGTTTGCCATTGCATATGCACCACCGGAAAATGCACAATCGGTCTGAACGCCAGAAGCGCCGGCAAGGCGCCGCGTGAATTCTACGAGGGAGGAAAAAGATGGGTGACGGGAAAAAGCTGTCCTCAATGGACGCGTCGTTTCTGTACCTGGAAACGCCTGAAATGCCGATGCATGTCGGGAGCATGGCGATCTTCCGTCTGCCCGAGGATTACAAGGGCAACTTCTTCGAGGACTTCAAGGCGATGATCGCCTCGCGGCTGCACATTGCCCCGATTCTCAAGGCGCGGCTGGAAAAGGCGCCGCTCGACATCGATCACCCGAGCTGGGTCGAGGACGAGCAGTTCGATATCGACCGTCATATCTTCCGCGGCAGCCTGCCGGCGCCATATGACCGGGCGACGCTGGAGCGTATCGTCGGCTGGATGCATGCCAAGCTTCTCAACCGCGCCCGTCCGCTGTGGGAGTTCTATGTCTTCGAAGGCATGAAGGACAACGAGATCGGGCTCTATTCCAAGATGCATCATGCCTGCATCGACGGCGGCGCCGGTGCTGCGCTCACCAACATGATCTACGATGTGACGCCGGTGCCACGCGACGTCGGCAAGCCGACCGCGCGGCCGAAGGTCGGGCAGGAGCCGCGCGACATCGCCGCCAACTTCATCGATTCCTATCAGCAGTTGTGGCGCCAGCCTTTCGATGCCTCGACGGCTGCCAAGGGCATCGACCTGCCGCGCTCCGGCAAGAGCGATCTCGGCTCGATCCTGTTCGACAATGCGATGTTTCAGATCGAATCCGCGGTGAAGTTCGCCGGCAGCGTTCCCGCCATGCTCAAAAGCGTCTCGGAAGTGGTCGGAAAGATTTCCGATCCGAAGTCGCGCGACAGCATCGCCAGCATGGTATCGCCGTCGACGATCCTCAACAAGACGATCTCGTCGGAGCGCAGCTTCGCCGGCGTGTCGATCTCGCTGTCGCAGGCCAAGGCGGTGGCCAAGCAGGCCGGCGGCAAGCTCAACGACGTGGTGCTGGCGATTTCGAGCGGCGTGGTCCGGCGCTATCTGCAGGAGCAGGGCGCGCTGCCGGTGAAATCGATGACCGCTGCGGTGCCGATCTCGTTGCGCGAAGAGGGCAACACCGATGCCAACAACCAGGTCTTCGGCATGATCTGTTCGATCGCCACCAACGTCGAGGATCCCAAGACGCGGCTCGAGACGATCATCGCGCAATCCACCAAGTCGAAGGAGATGTCGCATCCGCTGCGGGCGCTGATGCCGCAGGTGTCCAACATCTCGATGCTGGGCGCACCTATCCTGGTGCAGATCCTGGCGCTGCTGTACAGCCGCTCCAATCTTTCGGACGTGTTGCCCCCGTCGGCGAATATCACGGTTTCCAATGTGCCCGGTCCGCGCCAGACGTTGTATGCGGCGGGTGCGGAATTGCTGCACATCTTCCCGGTGTCGATTTCGACCCACGGCCTAGCGCTGAACATCACCGTGCAGAGTTATCGCGATCAACTGGATTTCGGCTTCATCGCCGGCGCCAACATCATTCCTCATGTCCAGGTTCTCTGCGACATGCTGCCAGGGGAATTCGCAGCGCTGCAAGCCGCCTTTGCGCCACCGGCCGATCTCAAGAGTGCGGCAAGCTAGAGCATGAACTCCATCGCGCAGGAGCGCGTCTTCGTGCTATTGACCCGAGGGTGAAACCGGTTTTCCCTCGCGACAAACGCAAAGCGTTTGCGCGGAGATCAAGCCCAATACCAAAATACGAGAGTGAGATTATGCCGATGATTGAAATGCCGCCGCTGCAATTCGCCGAGACCAACGGCATTCGCATGGGCTTCTACGAGGCGGGGCCGAAGACCGACGCGCCGCCGGTTGTTCTCTGTCACGGCTGGCCGGAGATGGCGTTTTCCTGGCGCCACCAGATCAAGGCGCTGGGAGATGCCGGAATTCGGGTGATTGCGCCCGATCAACGCGGCTATGGCGCGACGGACCGGCCCGAAGCCGTCGAAGCTTACGACATCGAGCACCTGACCGGCGACCTCGTCGGCCTGCTCGACCATCTCAAGATCGACAAGGCGATTTTTGTCGGCCACGACTGGGGCGGCTTTATCGTCTGGCAAATGCCGCTGCGGCACATCGATCGCGTGGCCGGCGTGGTCGGCGTCAACACGCCCCACACCAGCCGTGCGCCGGCGGATCCGATCGAACTGCTGCGCAAGCGTTTCGGCGAGCAGATGTATATTGTGCAGTTTCAGGACCCGGCGCGCGGCGCCGACAAGATATTCGACAGCCGGGTCGAACAGACCTTTGATGCCTTCATGCGGAAGCCGGTGCCGCGCAGTGACACCGCGCCGGCGGAAGTGCCGGTCGCAGGCGTCGGTGCGTCGCCCAGGCTCAATCTGGCGTTTCCGCAGATGATTGCCGGTTACGACGCCAAGCACGATCCGCGGACGCCGATCCTGTCGCCTGAGGAGAAGAAGGTCTTTGTCGATACCTTCACCAAAACCGGCTTTACCGGCGGCATCAACTGGTACCGCAACATGTCGCGCAACTGGCAGCGCTCGGCGGACCTCGACTATACGGTGCGGGTGCCGTCATTGATGATCATGGCTGAAAACGATCAGGTGCTGCCGCCGTCGGCGGCCGATGGCATGGAAAAGATCATTCCCGACCTTGAAAAGTATCTGGTCAAGGGCAGCGGCCATTGGACGCAACAGGAAAAACCGGAAGAGGTCAGCGCCAAGCTGATTGAATGGCGTAGAAGGCGGTTCGGGTAAGGCACCGACGGTTTGAGGCAACAGCTCCGACCAGGACAGGAGACGGTTAGGCGATGGCGTCGACGAACAGATTGAGCCCGATCCCGCGCCCGCCGACCAAGCCGGTGGTCGGCAACATGCTGTCGCTGGACTCGACCGCGCCGGTGCAAAATCTGGCGCGGCTGGCCAAGGAACTGGGGCCGATTTTCTGGCTGGACATGATGGGTGCGCCGATCGTCATCGTCTCCGGTCATGATCTCGTCGACGAACTCAGCGACGAGAAGCGTTTCGACAAGGCGGTGCGCGGACCGCTGCGCCGGGTGCGCGCGGTCGCCGGCGACGGCCTCTTCACCGCCGACACGACCGAGCCGAACTGGAGCAAGGCGCACAATATCCTGATGCAGCCGTTCGGCAACCGGGCGATGCAGTCCTATCATCCGAGCATGGTCGATATTGCCGAGCAGCTTGTGAAGAAGTGGGAGCGGCTGAATGGCGACGAGGAGATCGACGTCGTTCACGACATGACCGCGCTGACGCTCGACACCATCGGGTTGTGCGGATTCGACTACCGTTTCAATTCGTTCTACCGGCGCGATTACCACCCGTTCGTGGAATCGCTGGTGCGCTCGCTCGAGACCATCATGATGATCCGCGGCCTGCCGATGGAAAATCTGTGGATGCATAAACGCCGGCGCGATCTGGCCGGCGACGTCGCCTTCATGAACAAGATGGTCGACGAGATCGTGGCCGAGCGCCGCAAGAACGCCGAGGCCGCCGAGGGCAAGAAAGACATGCTCGGCGCCATGATGACCGGCGTCGACCGCGTCACCGGCGAACAGCTCGACGACGTCAACATCCGTTACCAGATCAACACCTTCCTGATCGCGGGGCATGAGACCACCAGCGGCCTGTTGTCGTGCGCGATCTATGCGCTGCTCAAGCATCCCGACGTGCTCAAGAAGGCGTATGAGGAGGTCGACCGGGTGCTCGGGCCCGACATCGACGCCAAGCCGACCTATCAGCAGGTCACGCAACTCACCTACATCACGCAAATCCTGAAGGAAGCGCTGCGGCTGTGGCCGCCGGCCCCGGCCTATGGCATCTCGCCGCTGGGCGACGAGACCATCGGCGGCAAATACAAGCTGAAGAAGAACACCTTCATTACCGTGCTGGTGCTGGCGCTGCATCGCGATCCCAGCGTCTGGGGCCCCAATCCGGACGCGTTCGATCCGGAAAATTTCAGCCGCGAGGCCGAGGCGGCGCGCCCCGTCAATGCCTGGAAGCCGTTCGGCAACGGCCAGCGCGCCTGCATCGGCCGCGGCTTTGCCATGCACGAAGCGGCGCTGGCGATCGGCATGATCCTGCAACGCTTCAAGCTGATCGACAATCACCGCTACCAGATGGTGCTGAAGGAGACGCTGACCATCAAGCCTGACGGCTTCAAGATCAAGGTGCGTCCGCGTGCCGACCAGGACCGCGGGGCCTATGCCGGCCGGACCGCAACCACGGCGGCGGTATCGACGGCCGCCGCGGCGCCGCGGGCGCGGAGCAGGCCCGCTCACAACACGCCGCTGCTGGTGCTTTACGGATCGAACCTCGGCACCGCTGAGGAACTTGCGGCCCGCGTCGCCGATCTCGCCGAGGTCAACGGCTTTGCCACCAAACTCGCGCCGCTCGATGACTTCGTCGGCAAGCTGCCGGAGCAGGGTGGCGTGCTGATCTTCTGCGCATCGTATAATGGCGCCCCGCCGGACAATGCCACCCAGTTCGTCAAGTGGCTCGGCGGCGAGTTGCCGAAGGACACGTTCGCCAAGGTCCGTTACGCGGTGTTCGGCTGCGGCAACAGCGACTGGGCCGCAACCTATCAGTCGATACCGCGGCTGCTCGACGAGCAACTGGCAGCGCACGGCGCTCGCAATGTGTATGTGCGCGGCGAAGGCGATGCCCGCAGCGACCTCGACGGACAATTCGAGAGCTGGTTCGCAAAGCTTGCGCCGCTGGCGACCAAGGAGTTCGGCATCGATTCAGACTTCAGCCGCAGTGCCGACGACGAGCCGCTTTACAAGATCGAGCCGGTCGCGCCGACCACGATCAACGCGGCCGTTGCCCTTGGCGGCGCCGCGCCGATGAAGGTGCTGGTCAACAGCGAACTGCAAAACAAGAGCGGCGCCAATGCCTCGGAGCGGTCGACCCGGCACATCGAGGTGCAACTGCCTTCCGGCATCAGCTACCGGGTCGGCGATCACCTCAGCGTGGTGCCGCGCAACGATCCGGCGCTGGTGGATTCGGTGGCGCGCCGCTTCGGATTCCTGCCCGCCGACCAGATCCGGCTGCAGGTCGCCGAAGGCCGCCGTGCGCAATTGCCGATCGGGGATACCGTGTCGGTGGGCCGGTTGCTGAGCGAGTTTGTGGAATTGCAGCAGGTTGCGACCCGCAAACAGATTCAGATCATGTCGGAAAACACCCGTTGTCCGGTGACCAAGCCGAAACTGCTGGCCTATGTCGGCGACGATGCCGCCGCCACCGAGCTTTATCGCTCGGAGATTCTCGGCAAGCGCAAATCGGTGTTCGACCTCATGGAGGAACATCCGGCCTGCGAATTGCCGTTCCACGCCTATCTCGAAATGCTGTCGCTGCTGGCGCCGCGCTATTATTCGATCTCGTCGTCGCCGGCGAGCGATCGGTCGCGGTGCAGCGTCACCGTCGCCGTGGTCGCGGGCGCGGCGAGTTCAGGACGCGGTATCTATAAAGGCACCTGCTCGAATTACCTGGCCGGCCGCCGTGCGGGCGAGACGATCCACGCCACGGTGCGTGAGACCAAGGCCGGCTTCCGGCTGCCGGATGATGCTTCCGTGCCGATCATCATGATCGGACCCGGCACAGGTCTGGCGCCGTTCCGCGGCTTCCTGCAGGAGCGGGCCGCGCGCAAGGCCAAGGGTGCAACGCTCGGTCCGGCGATGCTGTTTTTCGGCTGCCGTCATCCCGATCAGGATTATCTCTATGCCGACGAACTCAAGGCTTTCGCGGCTGACGGCATCACCGAACTGCACACCGCGTTCTCGCGCGCCGACGGCCCCAAGACCTATGTGCAGAACCTGGTCGCGGCACAGCAGGACCGGGTCTGGAGCCTGATCGAAAACGGCGCCATCATTTATGTCTGTGGCGACGGCGGCAAGATGGAGCCGGACGTCAAGGCAGCGCTGGTTGCGATCTATCGCGAACGCAAGGCGGCCGACGCGGATGCGGCGCTGCGCTGGATCGACGATCTCGGCGCCGGGAACCGCTACGTGCTCGACGTCTGGGCCGGGGGGTAACGCCGCGCCTTACCGCGGCGGCAGCCGCTCGAAGGCCGGCAGGCCGTCGGGGATTTGATGGAAGGGCTGCTTGTCGATGGTGTAGATCGCCGCCTGCGGGCCACCGAAAAGGCCGGGATCGTCGAGCGTGCCGACTTTCAGTACCAGACCGGGCAGGCCCGGCGGCCGGGTGACGACATGGGTGCCGCATTCGGCGCAGAATTCTCGCGTCACGGCGCCTTCAAGATCGCTGCGCGTAAATTTTTTTGGCGTGCCCCTGGTGTAGCTGAAGCCGTCGAGCGGCATCAGCAGAAACATGTTGGGCGAGCCGCCGCTGATATATTGGCATTCGCGGCAATGGCACTGCGCCTTGAACATCGGCTTGCCCTCCGCCGCATAACGCAGCGCGCCGCAATAGCATCCGCCTTCCAGCCTCATGGTGTTTTCTCCTGTCGTGGTGGCGTTTCATCAAACTAAAGCTGCGCCTTGGCGGCAGCCGCGTTGGCATGCTTGTCGATCGCATCGATGATCTCGGGCCACATCGGGATCGGCAGTGCGTGGCCCATGCCTTTGATCATCAGAAGCTTGGCGCCGGGAATCGAGGCCGCGGTGTCCTTGCCGCCTTCCGGAGGCACCAGCGGATCGACGGTGCCATGAATGACCAGGCTCGGCGCCTTGACCGATGCCAGCCGCTCCTTGCGGCTGCCAGATGCGAGGATGGCGCGGAGCTGCCGCGCGACGCCGGCCGGGCTCAGTCCGCGCTCGAAGGTGCGTTCGGCGCGCGAGCGATCGAGCGCTTCGTCCTGCGGGAAGCTGCCGACGCGCAACACCTTCCAGGTCTGCGCAAAGCGTTCGAAATATTCGTCCCTGGTCTTCGGCGGCGGCGCCATCAGCACGGCGGTGGCCTCCCGGGTCGGCGGCGGTAGTTTTGGATTGCCGGTCGTCGACATGATCGACGTGAGCGAGCGTACCCGTTGCGGAAACGAGATCGCCGCTTCCTGGGCGATCATGCCGCCCATCGATGCGCCGACCAGATGCGCCGAGATGATGCCGAGCGCATCCATCAAGCCGATCACGTCCAGCGCCATGTCGTGCAGTCGGTAGGGTGCGGCGACCGGGATTTTCAGAAAGCGCAGCTTGAGCAGTTCAACCGGGCCGAGGCGCTTGCCGCCGGTCAGTTTGCTGGATTGGCCGATGTCGCGATTGTCGAACCGAATGACGCGAAAGCCGCGAGCGGCCAACTGCCGGCAGAAATCGTCATCCCAGTGGATCATCTGGGCGCCCAGCCCCATGATCAGCAGCATCGGCTCGGCGTCGGCGTGGCCGAAGATTTCGTAACAAAGGTCGATGCCGTTGGCGCGGGCGAACTTCGGCGGCTGGTGGGCGAGTGAGTTCACCGGGCTGTTCCTTCGGAAATGGCATTTCGATGAGGAATTTATGACACGGTTTCGGCTGGCGCAGAAGGCTTGCCGACGGCGGATGGCCGACAAATCGCGGCCGCGATGTTGACCGCCTCCGCGCAACAGTGTGGTATGGCCAAAACAGGCGCGGTATTCATCGTCGTCCTTTTCGGGGAGACGCCAATGGCAGACAAGAGCAACGATCCGGTCGCGATCTGGCAAAACATGATCGGCGAGATGGAGAAGGGATTCAATTCCTTCGCCAACCAGGCGATGGCGTCGCCGGAATTCAGCAAGGCCGTCAACCAGGTCGGCGGCGTTACCGCGGGCGCGCAAAAGCAGCTCGGCGATCTCATGGAGAAATATCTCGTCAGCATGAATCTGCCGAGCCGGGCGCAGATGGTCGGCATGGCCGAGCGGTTGCAGTCGATCGAAGGACAGTTGAACGAGATCAGGGCGCTGCTGCACCAGGTCCATAATAATTCCAGCGCGCCGGAAGGCGGCTACGCCGCAGCACCCAGGCCGCCGCGGACCAAACGCCCGCCGGGCGCGGGTGGAGAGAAAAAATGAATACCGCGGCGCCGCTCGATCTGGCGTCGATTCCGGACCGGATCCAGTCCGAGGTGCAACGCGCGATCCAGCGCAGCATCAAGGGCGTCGAATATTTCGCCTCGTCGGGCCCGTCGCTCGGATCGACGCCGAAGGATATCCTGCACGCCCGCGGCACGCTCAGCCTGTATCACTACCGGCCGTTGTCGGACGAGATCTACCGCGTGCCGATCCTGATCGTGATGGCGACCACCAACCGCGGCTACATCCTCGATATGGTGCCGGGCCAGAGCTTCATCGAGTTCCTGCTCAAGCGCGGCTACGACGTCTACATGATGGACTGGACCGCGCCGAAGCCGGAAGAGAAATCGCTGCGGATGGAGGATTACGTCCTCGATTTCATCCCGGATTGCGTTCGCCGCGTGCAGCGCGATTCCGGCGAGACTGACGTCACGGTAATCGGCTATTGCTTCGGCGGCGTGCTGTCGCTGCTCTACGGTTCGATCTTCAACGACGGGCCAATGAAAAATCTGATTTGCTTCACCACCCCGATCGATTTCCGCGAGATGAAGCTGTTCCAGAATTTCTCGGACAAGCGCTATTTCGACGTCGACCGGCTGATCGACAGCGTCGGCAATGTGCCGCCCGAGATGATCCTTTCTTCATTCGAGATGTTGCGGCCGGCCTCGCGCGCGGCGAGCCAGGTGCAGCTATGGGATAACATCTGGAACGACGAATACGTCAAATCGTACCGCATGTTCGATCGCTGGGCGACCGATACGCTGCCGCTGGCCGGCGAGTATTTCCGCCAGATCACCCAGGACCTGATGTGGGAAAACAAGCTCTACAACAATGCGATGTCGGTCGGCGGCCGGCCTGCGGATATTTCCAGGATCACGGTGCCGATCCTGCATGCGGTCGCCGAGCACGATCACATTGTTCCCTACGACGCCGCCAAGCCGCTGATTCAAAAGATCGGCTCGTCCGACAAGGAAGAGGTGATGCTGAAGGGCGGCCACGTCAGCCTCGTCGCCGGCGCCAACGCCATCAAGCGGCTGTGGCCGAAACTGGATTCCTGGCTGGGTGAGAGATCGACATGAGCAGCGAAGCACGTTCCTACCCACGCCGTGTGGCCACCGAGGCCGGCGAGATCGAATTCCGGTTGATGTCGCCGGCCGATGAAGCCGCCGTGCTCGATTTTGCGCAAAAGCTGCCGGTGCATGATCTGTTGTTCCTGCCGCGCGACATCAGCGAGCCGAAGGTGCTGGCCGCCTGGATCAAGGAGATCGAGCGCGGCGCGATTACGAGCCTGCTCGCGGTGAAGGCGGGCAGGGTGGTGGGATGCGGAACGCTGGTGCGCGATCCCCTGTCGTGGTCGCCGCATGTCGGCGAAATCCGCAACGTGGTCGCCTCGGATGTGCGCGGCCAGGGGGTCGGACGGGCGCTGTCGCAGGAGATCTTTGCCCTCGCCCTGGGCGCCGGCCTTGAGAAGCTGGTGGCGCAGATGACGGTCGATCAAACCGGCGCCATCGCCATCTTCGAAGGCCTCGGATTCAAGGCCGAAGCGCTGCTGCGCGACCACGTCAGGGACAAGGCTGGCAAAACGCACGATATCGTCGTGCTGGGACACAATGTAGCGCAGGTCCGGGCCCAGATGGAGGCCTATGGCCTGCCGGACGCCGTGCAGCATTAGGGTGCTTTAAAGCGAGGGTCTGGGCCGGTTTATCGGGCAGATCGCATAATCAACGAGCAGATCACGAATTCGTGATACCGCATCGCAACATTGATGTTGCGTCGCACCATGAAATGTGACACAACAATCTCGCCCCGGGCCAATCCGGACGGGGTGAGCCCATAGCTCAAACCCTGAGGATGGAGAAACCCAATGACCACCGAAACCAATTCCGTGCTGAACGGCGTCAAGGAAGCTTTCGCGCCCGTCACCGACGCGTTCAAGAATTTCCAGAACATGGAAGTTCCCGAGGCTGCCCGTGAATTCGTGAAGAAGCAGGCCGAGACCGCCAAGGTTCGCGCCGCCGATCTTTACGCCGGTTCGGAGAAGGCGACCGCCGCGATCGAGACCGCCGTTGCCGGTTCGGTTAGCGAAGCCGCCAAGATCAGCCGCAACATCCAGCAGGCGATCTATCAGGACGTCGAGGCGTTCTTCGCCGGCATCGACAAGCTGGCGTCTGCCAAGTCGCTCAACGAAGCGGTTCAGATCCAGTCCGATATGGTTCGTGCGCGCGGCGAAGTGTTGATCTCGCGGGCGAAGTCCAGCACCGAATATCTCGGCAAGCTCGTCGCTGACGGTGCGAAGACCGCCCAGGACAACTTCTCCAAGGTCTACACCAAGACCGCTTGATCGCGATCGACTGATCTCGCGGATAAATTCAAAGGCCCGCTTGATGCGGGCCTTCTTTTTTGCCGCGCAGCCCCGATCGATCAATATAGCCCCTCATGGTGAGGAGGCGCTCTTGCGCCGTCTCGAACCATGAGGCCTCATCCTTCGAGACGCGGCCAACGGGCCGCTCCTCGGGATGAGGGGACTTTGTTCATCTGAAAGCCGCCATGACCACGTCAGGCACCTTTTCGTTCGACGCTCCCGGCGACGCTGCGCGCGCTGCCGAGCTCAGGCGCGTCAAGGTGCTGGCCACGCTGGTATTGACCGGCACGCTGGCGCTGTTCGTGACCGCGAAGGCGTTACTGCCGGTGCATCCGGTTTTCGGCTTCATCGCGGCTTTCGCGGAAGCCGCGACGATCGGCGGCCTCGCCGATTGGTACGCGGTGGTCGCGCTTTTTCGCAGGCCGCTGGGATTGCCGATACCGCATACCGCGATCATCCAGAGCAATCAGCACCGCATTGCCGACAAGCTCGGCGAATTCATCGAGGTGCATTTCCTCGAAGCAAATCCCGTCAATGCCAGGCTGCGCCAGATCGACTTCGGCAGCTTCATTGCCGACTGGCTGCGCGACCGCAAGCGCAGCACCGATCTCGCGCGCTTTACGCTGCACCTGTTGCCCGAGGCGGTCTCGGCGACGGAAACCTCGGGCCTGATGACGTTCATCGCCCGCCGCATCACCACCCAGTTGCAGACGGTCGATCTCGCGCCGCTGGTGGCCGGCACGCTGCGGGCTTTCGTGGCCGAGGGCCGCCACCAGGGGCTGCTCGACGATATCCTGCGCGCGGTGCACGAGTCGCTGACCCAGCCGGAAACCATGACGATGGTCCGCGCGAAAATCCGCGACGAACTGCCGACGCTGCTCAAGCTCTATCGCACCGATGCGTTTCTGGTGAAGAAGATCGTCGCCTCCGCCACGGCATTCTTCGACGATGTCCGCAACGATCCGAAGCATCCGTTCCGCGGCGAGTTCGATCGCATGGTGCTGTCGTTTGTCGACAAGCTCGGCAGCGACCCGGCCTATGCCGATCGCGTCGACGGATTGAAGCGCGACCTCTTGGCGCGTCCCGAACTCGGCGATCTTGCACGAAACATCTGGTCGAATGCGCGGGACTTCATCGAACGCAGCGCGACCGGCGAGACCCAGGTGCTGCAGCAGCTTCTGGCCAGGATGTTCATGGCGGCCGGCGAGACGCTCGCCGGTGATTCCGAATTGCGCGCCGAGATCAACAAGGGTCTGGTCACGGTGCTCGGAAGTTTCATCGCCGATCAGAAGAGCGGCGTCTCCAGCTTCATCTCCGATCAGGTCAAGGCCTGGGACATGGGGCAACTGATCTCGCTGATCGAAATCAACATCGGCAAGGATCTGCAATACATCCGCTTCAACGGCTCGCTGATCGGCGGGCTTGCCGGACTAGGGCTCTACACCATCGAATTCGTGCTGCGCTGGCTGTGACTTTTAGATCACTGAGGCCGTTTTAAGTGCAGGGAGCTATTGTCCCCCGCAAGTTCCCCCGCTTGAATGATGGAATCAGCGTCATAGCTTGATTGATGGATTGTTGCGTTGCGGCACGAGCAGACGAGATTCACCTGTTTTAATTGATCGATGAGGCGCCCGCTCGAGGCCCCGCCAGGAGAGGAAAATTCGATGTCCGCCACTGCCCAGACGCTGCAGCCGCCGTCCAGAACCCTGATGTTTCTGGAAGGGCGCGCCATCCACGAGCTCGGCGCGTTTCTCGGCGCATTGCCGCTGCTGAGCCTCGCGCCACGGGGCGACGGCCATCCGGTGCTGGTGTTGCCCGGGCTGGTCGCGTCCGACACCTCGACGCGTCCGCTGCGCAGCTTCCTGAAGAACCGCGGCTATGCGGTCAGCGGCTGGCGCCAGGGCCGCAATCTCGGCCTCCGCGAAGGCGTGCAGCACGCGATGGTCGATCTCGTGCATGAGCTCAATGATAATCATGGGCGCAAGGTCAGCCTGGTCGGATGGAGCCTTGGCGGCCTCTATGCGCGTCAGCTCGCCAAGATGATGCCGGATCGGGTGCGCTCGGTGATCACGCTCGGCAGTCCGTTTGCCGGCAGTCCGAAGGCAACCAATGCCTGGCGCGTCTATGAGATGGCGAGCGGCCGCCGCGCCGACGAAGAGGATCGCCGGTTCGGCGGGGCGCTCTCGGAGACACCGCCGGTGCCGACGACGGCGATCTTCAGCCGCACCGACGGCATCTGCGCGTGGCAGGGCTGCATGGAAAAACCGTCGGTTCGGTCGGAGAACATCGAGGTCGAAAGCAGCCATTGCGGCATGGGTCATCACCCCGCGGTGGTTTACGCGGTCGCCGACCGCCTGGCGCAGCCCGAAGGCAAGTGGGCGGCATTCGACCGCAGCGGCTGGCGCAGCCTCGTCTATCCCGATCCCGCCAGGTGATCCAATCCCGCCACGTGATCCCGATCCCGCCAGGTGATCCCGATCCCGCGAGGTAGAGACGGCGCGAACGTTGCTCACCTCGCGCCCCGCAAGCGGGGTGAGGGAGAAGCGATAGGCGCCGGCTGCCAGCCGGCGTTGTCGTAAATCCCGAAAACGCGCTATGCGTGGCGGATGGCGCATCCGCTTGCCCGCATCATCGAACAGCTCAAGCGCGAACCCTCGCGTACCGGCTCCATCGTCATCACGCTGTTTGGCGATGCGATCGCGCCGCGCGGCGGGTCGGTCTGGCTCGGCACGCTGCTGGCGTTCTTTGACACCATCGACATCGACAGCGGCGTGGTGCGCACGGCGATGTCGCGGCTCGCCGCCGATGGCTGGCTCGAACGCAACAAGGTCGGCCGCAACAGTTTCTACCGGCTGGTCAAGAAAGGTCGGCAGACCTTCGATACCGCGACCCGGCATATCTACGATACGCAAATCTCGGACTGGACCGGGCGCTTTGAACTTCTGCTGATCGGCAGCAGCGAGGATCGCGACGCTTCCCGGGATGCGCTCAAGAATGCCGGCTTCGGCAGCCCGCTGCCGGGTGTGTGGGTCGCACCATCAGGCGTTCCCGTTCCCGAGGAAGCCGCGCGCGCAATCCGTCTGGAAGTTTCGGCCGAGGACGACAGCGGCCGCCGGTTGCTGAGCGAGAGCTGGCCGCTCGATCGCACCGCCGACGCCTATCTGAAGTTCATGAAGACCTTTGAGCCGCTGCGGGGGTGGATCGACCGCCGCGAACAACTCTCGGACGCCGACGCCTTCACGGCGCGCATTTTGCTGATCCACCATTATCGGCGGGTGGTGCTGCGCGATCCGCTGCTGCCGACCGCTCTATTGCCAGAGGATTGGCCGGGCCGGGCCGCCCGCCGGCTTTGCGGCGACATCTATCGCGGGCTGCTTGCCGCCTCCGAACGATGGCTTGACCTGAACGGTTCGAACGAAAACGGTCCCTTGCCGGCGGCCGGGGCGGAACTCAGGCGGCGGTTCGAAGGTGCCTAAATATGTTACAAAAATGGCTTGAGTGTTTTATTTTTTGATATATATCAAATCTCGCTTCCATGGAGATCGGCCATGTACACTCAAGCGCTCAACAGTTCCGAGCCCGAAGACCGCTCAATCGAGGACGCCGGCCGCGCCGCGCAGTTTCAGGCGCGCATCGACGCCGAGGAGCGCATCGAGCCGAACGACTGGATGCCCGCGGCCTACCGCAAGACGTTGACGCGGCAGATTTCGCAGCACGCGCATTCGGAAGTCGTCGGCATGCTGCCGGAGGGCAACTGGATCACGCGCGCGCCGTCGCTGCGCCGCAAGGCGGCCTTGCTCGCCAAGGTGCAGGACGAATGCGGCCACGGGCTCTATCTCTACGCCGCGGCCGAGACATTGGGCACCTCGCGCGAGGAACTGGTCGACCTGATGCTGGCCGGCAAGGCCAAATATTCGTCGATCTTCAATTACCCGACGCTGACCTGGGCGGACATCGGCGCGATCGGCTGGCTGGTCGATGGTGCGGCGATCATGAACCAGATTCCGTTGTGCCGCTGTTCCTATGGTCCCTATGCGCGCGCGATGATCCGCGTCTGCAAGGAGGAATCGTTTCACCAGCGCCAGGGCTTTGAGATCATGCTGACGCTGGCGCGCGGCTCGGAGGAGCAGAAGGCGATGGCGCAAAGCGCGCTCGATCGCTGGTGGTGGCCGGTGCTGATGATGTTCGGCCCGCCCGACAAGGCGAGCCAGCACAGCGACACCTCGACCAGATGGAAAATCAAACGCTTCTCCAATGACGAGCTGCGGCAGAAATTCGTCGATGCGACGGTGCCGCAGGCGCAATATCTCGGCCTGACAATTCCCGATCCCGGCATGAAGCAGAACGAAGCCGGGCATTGGGAGTACAGCGCGATCGACTGGGAAGAGTTCAACCAGGTGCTTTCAGGCAATGGTCCGTGCAACCGCGATCGCCTGGCGGCGCGGCGCAAGGCGCATGAGGAAGGCGCCTGGGTGCGCGAGGCGGCCCAGGCCTACGCCGAGAAGCGCAAGCAAAGGCTGGCGGCGTAAGCCGCAACCAGAATTCAGGGAGGTCACGATGACCACGCCGAACGTTCCGCTGTGGGAAGTCTTTATTCGCAGCCGCAACGGCCTTGCGCACAAGCACGTCGGTTCGCTGCATGCCAGCGACGCCACGCTGGCGCTGCAGGCCGCGCGCGACATCTACACCAGGCGCGGCGAGGGGCTCTCGATCTGGGTGGTGCCGTCGAATGCGATCACGGCGTCCGATCCTGCCGAGAAGGGCATGATGTTCGAGCCCGCGGAATCCAAGATCTACCGCCACCCGACATTCTACGACGTGCCCGACGAAGTCGGACATATGTAACGCTGACCCCTCATCCTGAGCGAGCTATGCGATGCAGGCGTCTCGCAAGGATGGAGGCTTGGCATTGACTCGCGGCCCATCCTTCGAGACGCGCTTCGCGCTGTCGGCGAAGAGGCGAGAGCAAGTGGATAGAAGATATGGCTGCCGCTTCCATTTCAGGTTACCGAAACGCCGCTGGTGCTGTACGCGTTGCGCCGCGCCGACGACGCGCTGATTTTGGGACATCGGCTGTCGGAATGGTGCGGCCATGCGCCCGCTTTGGAAGAGGACATGGCGCTCGCCAATATGGGCCTCGATTTGCTCGGCCAGGCCCGTGAGCTTTATTCTTATGCCGCTGATGTCGAAGGCCAAGGCAACGACGAGGACAAATTCGCCTATCTGCGCGACGTCAGGCAATACCGTAACCTGTTACTGCTGGAACAGCCGAACGGCGATTTCGCGCGCACCATGGCGCGGCAGTTCTTTTATGCGGCGTTTGCCGACCTCTACTGGCGCGCGATGATGAAATCGACCGACGCGACACTGGCGGCGATCGCGGCCAAGTCCGAGAAGGAAAGCGCCTATCACCTAAGGCATTCCTCGGAATGGATGGTCCGGCTCGGGGACGGCACCGAGGAAAGCCATCGCCGCGCGCAAGGTGCGGTGGATGACCTCTGGGCCTATACCGGCGAGATGTTCGGGGTCGACGAGAGCGAGCGCGCCCTGATCGAGCGCGGCGTCGCCGTCGATCCGGCGACGCTGCATCCGCAATGGCTGAAGACGGTTTCGAATGTCGTGGGCGAAGCGACATTGGCGCTGCCCAAAAGCGGCTGGATGCAGCAGGGCGGCCGTAGCGGCAGGCACAGCGAACATCTCGGCCATCTGCTTAGCGAACTGCAATCGATGCAGCGGACATTTCCGGGGGCCACATGGTGACCGCTATACGCAACGATGCCGATCTGCGGCAACGCGCATGGGATGCTGCGGCGGCCGTGGTCGATCCTGAAATCCCGGTTTTGACTATCGCCGATCTCGGCGTGCTGCGGGATGTCGCGGTCACCGACGGCCACGTCGAAGTCGCGATCACGCCGACCTATTCCGGGTGTCCCGCGATGAACATGATCACACTGGAAATCGAACTGGCGCTGGAGCGCGAAGGGTTCCGCAATTCGAAAGTTCGCACCGTGCTGTCGCCGGCCTGGACCACCGACTGGATGAGCGAGCAGGGCCGGCAGAAGCTTAGGGAATACGGCATCGCGCCGCCGCAGGCGGCGAGCTCCCGCCGCGCATTATTCGGCGTGCAGCAGGTCGCGTGCCCGCAGTGCGGCTCGGAGGATACCGAGGTGCTGTCCGAATTCGGCTCGACCTCCTGCAAGGCGCTGTGGCGCTGCCGAAGCTGCCGCGAACCGTTCGATTATTTCAAATGTCACTGAGGTGGATGCCGTCATTGCGAGCGCAGCGAAGCAATCCATCGTGCCACGACAAGAAAGCATGGATTGCTTCGTCGCTCCGCTCCTCGCAATGACGCTGAGGAAAGCTACGATGTCACAAATCCCCCGTTTTCATCGCTTGGCCGTGAACGATCTGCGCCGCGAAGCCGCCGATGCGGTGTCGCTGACGTTTGCTATTCCGCAAGAACTTGCGGACGACTACCGCTTTGCGCCCGGCCAGTATCTGACCTTGCGCACGACAATGGACGGCGAGGAAGTGCGCCGCTCCTATTCGATCTGCTCCGGACCCGACGACGGCGAGCTGCGGATCGCGGTGAAAAAAGTTGATGGTGGCGCGTTCTCAAGCTGGGCCGCCGACGAATTGAAGACCGGCGACGAACTCGACGTCATGACGCCGACCGGCCGCTTCGGCGTCGCGCCGGCGCCCGGCGAGGCGCGGCTCTATGTCGGTTTTGCCGCTGGCTCCGGCATCACGCCGGTTCTTTCGATCGTGAGGGGCGTGCTGGCGCGCGAGCCCCGCAGCCGGTTCTTTTTGTTCTATGGCAACCGATCGACCGCCGGCATGCTGTTTCGTGAGGCCCTGGAAGAACTCAAGGACCGCTTCATGGAGCGGCTCTCGGTATTCCATGTGATCTCCGGCGAGGAGCAGGATATCCCGATCCTGCACGGCCGGCTCGATGGCGAGAAGGTGAGGGTGCTGCTGCGCTCGCTGGTGCCGGCGGCCAGCGTCGATCATGTCTTCATCTGCGGCCCCACCGGCATGAGCGAGGATATCGAGGCGACCTGCCGCGATATCGGCATCGCAGCGGACCGTATTCATGTCGAGCGTTTCGTCTCGGGGCTCGGCGGCAAGCCGCGCCCGAAAGCGGTCGTGCCGGCTGGCGCGCCGGCGAAAGCGACGGCGTCGCTGATCATCGACGGCAAGCGCCGCGACGTGCCGGTCGCCGCGGAGGAATCCATCCTTGATGCGGCGCTGCGGGCAGGGATGGATTTGCCGTTCGCCTGCAAGGGCGGGATGTGCTCGACCTGTCGCGCCAAGCTTGTCGAAGGCGATGCGCGCATGGAGGTGAATTATTCGCTGGAGCCATGGGAGCTCAAGGCCGGCTTTATTTTGACCTGCCAGGCGCGGCCGGTGTCCGACAAGGTTACGGTGGATTACGACCACGTTTAGAGCATGATGAGATTGGATTGATGCGCAAAGGTAACGGCAGCGAGATCGTTGACACCATGGTTGCTCCGCCTAATGACTAATCGCAGCTCAAGAGGAGAGTCTGAAGTAAGCGCGACCGCAGGGAGATCGCAGTGAATATCAAGGCCACGCCTTCGTCCGATGATATCGCGCGTGCCTGCGCCGAGGCGATGTGGCGGGAAGACGACGCCAGCAAGGGGCTCGGCATGGCGATCATGGAGGTCAAGCCCGGTCTCGCAATCCTGGCGATGACGATCCAGCCGCATATGGTCAACGGCCAGCGCATCGCCCATGGCGGCTTTATCTTCACGCTGGCGGATTCCGCCTTCGCCTTTGCCTGCAACAGCCATAACGAGCGCGCCGTCGCGGCGCAGTGCAACATCTCCTTCATCAGGCCGGGCAAGCTCGGCGATCGGCTGATCGCGACCGCTCGCGAAATCTCGCGCAACGGACGATCAGGCATCTATGACGTGCGCGTCACGGCGGATGACACAGTGATTGCCGAATTTCGCGGGCATTCCCGCACGATCGGCGGCGTGTGGCTGCCGACGTCTGCGGCCGAAACCAAACAAAAATAGATCGATCAGGGAAACGCGCAATGGCTCCGACAAAGCTGAGGGAAGGCGGCTACCGCGCCGAAATGGACGACGCCGAGCGCGCCTCGCGCGACCAGATCATGGCATTGCAGACGCAGCGACTGGCGTGGTCGCTGGCGCATGCCTATGACAACGTCGCGCATTACAAAAAAGCGTTCGACAACGCCGGCGTCCATCCGTCCGATTTCAGGCAACTGTCCGATCTCGCCAAATTCCCGTTCACGGTGAAAACCGATCTGCGCGACAATTATCCGTTCAACATGTTCGCGGTGCCGCGCGAGAAACTGGTCCGCGTTCACGCCTCTTCCGGCACCACCGGCAAGCCGATCGTGGTCGGATATACCAGGGCCGATATCGACATGTGGTCGGAGGTGATGGCGCGCTCGATCCGCGCCGCCGGCGGGCGCAGCGGCATGCTCATGCACAACGCCTATGGCTATGGCCTGTTCACCGGCGGACTCGGCGCGCATTACGGCGCCGAGCGGCTGGGCTGCACGGTGGTGCCGGTTTCCGGCGGCATGACCGAGCGCCAGGTGCAGCTCATCAACGATTTCAGGCCCGACATCATCACGGTGACGCCGAGCTACATGCTGGCGATATTAGACGAGTTCAGGCGTCAAGGCCTGGACCCGCGCAAATCGTCCCTGAAGTTCGGCATCTTCGGCGCCGAGCCCTGGACCAACGCGATGCGCGCCGAGATCGAGCAGGCGTTCGACATGGACGCGACCGATATCTACGGCCTGTCCGAGGTGATCGGTCCGGGCGTCGCGCAGGAATGCGTCGAGACCAAGGACGGCCTGCATGTCTGGGAAGATCATTTCTATCCCGAGGTGATCGATCCCGAGACCGGCCAGGTGCTGCCCGACGGTGAAAAAGGCGAGCTGGTCTTTACCTCGCTGACCAAGGAAGCGTTTCCGGTCGTCCGTTACCGCACCCGCGACCTGACCCGGCTGTTGCCGGGCACGGCGCGGCCGGGCATGCGGCGCATGGAAAAGGTCACGGGACGGTCCGACGACATGATCATCCTGCGCGGCGTCAACGTATTCCCGACCCAGATCGAGGAAGTCCTGCTGGCGACCGACTGGTGCGGCGGTCACTTCATCATCGAACTGACGCGCGAAGGACGGATGGACGAGATGACCGTGCTGGCGGAAGCGCGGCCCGAGCGCTGGGACGGCAGCGGGCTTGCAGTGCATGCCGAGCGGGTTTCGGCCTTCATCAAGAATACCATCGGCATATCCGCGCGCGTCGGGATTGTAGCACCCGAGACGCTGGAGCGCTCGCTCGGCAAGGCGAAGCGTGTTTACGACAAGCGGCCAAAGGGGTAATCGCTGTTGCTTCAGGGAGCAAAGCTACACGCGAACCCGGAAATATCCGTGATGCCGCCTGCCCAAAAATCGGATGCCGAACCGATCGCCATCGAGGCGCGTTGCGTTCGCCTGTTGGCCAAGGCCGACGATCCGGCTTCGCTCGCCCCAACGGTTGAGCGGCGAACGCTGTCGCGGGCCGCCAATGAAGTGCTGATCGAGATCAAATCGGCGGCGGTGAATCCTTCCGATGTGAAAGCCGCGACCGGGCTGATGCCTTACGCGGTATTCCCGCGCACGCCCGGCCGCGACTATGCGGGGATCGTGATCGATGGCCCGGCGGGCTGGATCGGACGCGAGGTGTTCGGCTCATCGGGCGACCTCGGGATCCGGCGCGACGGCACCCACGCCACGCATCTTGCCGTCGAAGCCGATGCGGTGGTGGAGAAGCCGGCTGGTCTCTCCTGGGATGAAGCCGCCGGCATCGGCGTTCCCTTTGTCACGGCCATGGAAGGCTTGCGCCGCGCCGGAATGCCGACCAAGGCCGAGACCGTGCTGGTGATGGGCGTCAACGGCAAGGTCGGGCAGGCTGCGACGCAGATCGCAAGCTGGCGCGGCGCGCGCGTGATCGGTGTGGCGCGCAAGAACGAACCCTATGAAGGCCATACCAGTTCAAAGGTCGAGGTGATCGACGCCTCCGCGGCGGATGTCGCTGCGCGGGTCCTTGAACTCACCGGCGGCAAAGGCGCCGACATTGTGTTTAACACCGTCGGCGATCCCTATTTTCAGGCGGCGCACCAATCGCTGGCGTTGCGGGGGCGTCAGATCCTGATCGCCACCATCGAGCGGATCGTGCCGTTCAACATCCTGGAATTCTATCGCGGCCAGCACACCTATGTCGGCATCGATACGCTGGGGCTGTCCTCGACCGCGACCGGCGCGGTGCTCCGCGAACTTGGCCCCGGTTTCGCCGGCGGACATCTCAAGCCGTTTCCGATTCGGCCGAGCGCGATCTATTCGCTGGAAGACACCAAGTCGGCTTTTCTCGCCGTCGCCGGCTCTTCGCGCGATCGTGTCATCCTGCGGCCGGCGTAGAATAAAGTCGTCATTGCGAGCGAAGCGAAGCAATCCATTGAACGCAAAAAGTCTGGATTGCTTCGTCGCTTCGCTCCTCGCAATGACGGAAGACTTTGTTTCTGCCTGACCATCAATCCGCCGCGCGCGTCACGATACGAATCTCCGAGGTCAGCGTGCGATGCACCGGACATTTGTCCGCGATCTCCATCAGCTTGCCGCGCTGCCCGGCGTCGAGTGCACCTTCCATGCTGATGACCCGATCGATCTGGTCGAGCATCCCGGCTTTGGTTTCACACTCCGCGCAGTCTTCGGCGTGGATCTTGCTGTGTTTTAGCGTGACCGTGACGCGCTCCAGCGGCAGCGATTTGCGGTCGGCATACATGCGCATGGTCATCGACGTGCAGGCACCGAGGCCGGCCAGCACGAAATCATACGGCCCAGGCCCGGTGTCCTCACCGCCGGCGGCAACCGGCTCGTCGGCCAGCAAATGGTGTGGCCCGACCGAAACCGTCTGCTGGAATTTGCTGTTGCGGGTCTCACGAACCACCACGCGGCGCGGCGCCTCAGCAGCGTCGGCAACCTGCTCGGGCGCGACAGGATCGAGGTAGCGCGTGGCCCACGCGGCGATCATGTCGGCGACGTAGGCGGAATCGCTTCTCTGGGTCAGAAGATGATCCGCGCCCGCCAGCGACACGAAGCTCTTGGGGTGCTTGGCCGCGACAAAGATGCGGGTCGCATTGTCGATGCCGACGGTATCGTCGGTCGGCGCGTGCATGATCAGCAGCGCCTTGTGCAGCTTCGCCACATGGGCCATCAGATTGTGCTCGGCGATGTCGTCGAGAAACTCGCGTCTGATATGAAACGGCCGGCCCGCCAGCGAGACTTCGACCTTGCCGTCCTTGCGGATGTCCTCGATGCGATCCGCGAACAGGCCCGTCACATGCGCCGGATCGGCCGGTGCTGCGATGGTGACGACGGCCCTGGCGTCCGGAATTTGCGAGGCTGCGGCCAATATCGCAGCGCCGCCGAGGCTATGGCCGATCAGGATCGCGGGGCTTTTTCGGACTTTCCGCAAATGGTCGGCGGCCCGCACCAGATCGGCGACATTTGACGAGAATGTCGAGTTGGCGAAATCGCCTTCGCTGGAACCGATGCCGGTGAAGTCGAACCGCAACACCGCGATGCCCTTCGCTGCGAGTGCCGCCGCGATCCTTTTCGCCGCCAGTACGTCCTTGCCGCAGGTGAAGCAATGCGCGAACAGCGCATAGGCCAGCGGTTCGCGCTCGGGCAGATCCAGCGATGCCGCCAATTGCTGGCCTTCCGAGCCGGTGAATTGGAAACGCTCATTGGGCATGTTCAGTCTCCATGGTCCGGAAATGGACCATCGCGTCAATCGCCGGAATAGCGCTGCTCGGCCCACGGATCGCCGCGGTTATGATAGCCGCGTACCTCCCAGTAGCCCGGCGCGTCCTCGGCGAGAAATTCGATGCGTTGCAGCCATTTCGCGCTCTTCCAGAAATACAGATGCGGCACCACCAGCCGCACCGGGCCGCCATGCTCCAGTTCCAGCGGCGCGCCCGACCAGGCGTGCGCGAGCAGGGCATCTTCGGCGGCAAAATCCTCCAG
Source organism: uncultured Pseudomonadota bacterium (assembly GCA_963727225.1). Classification (GTDB taxonomy): domain Bacteria; phylum Pseudomonadota; class Alphaproteobacteria; order Rhizobiales; family Xanthobacteraceae; genus Bradyrhizobium. The sequence continues at coordinate 483,802 of CAVSFN010000023.1, forward strand.
CGCCAGATTGGTGGTGTAGCCGTCATGCGAATGCAGCACGACGTAGCGGGCATCGTCGCGCGGCCGGCAGGCCATCAGGAGATCGCGGGTCGCCAGGCCTTCCCACTGGTTGTCGTAGCGCGACCAGGTGGTCACGCAATGGATGTCGGAGGTGAACTTCGTTTGCGGCTGCGCCGTGAACTGGGCCCAATCCCAGTAGATCGGATTCTCAACCGCGCCGTAAACGTCGAGGCGCCAGCGCTCGCGGGAAATCTTCGGCGTCAGGCCGAGATCGAGGGTGGGCCAGTCCCGGGTCAGATGTTGTCCCGGCGGCAGTCGCTGCTCTTGCGGGCGAACGGTCTTTCCGGTGAGGAAGCGGCCCTCACGCGCCCAGCGCTGCTTGCTGCGCGTCAGTTTGCTGATCGGGGGTGGATCAATATCGTCGGTCATGGGTCGGCCGGGCTTGATGGCGATATCTAGCCAATTCAGGCCCGGTGCCATGAAATGTCAATGAACCCCAAACGATAAAAACCTCAGCCGGCTGTTCCGAACAATATCGGAAGCTGCCGCGGCCCGCGCACGGTGCCTTCCGACCAGGTGACCTGACCGGCCGGGTCGAGGCTGAAATCCGGAATCCGCTTCAGCCATTCCTCGATCGCGACAGTCATTTCCATTCGCGCCAGGTTGGAGCCGACGCAGCGGTGAATCCCGAGGCCGAAAGCGGCATGGCGATTTTCCTTGCGGTCGATCACGACCTTGTCGGCTTCGGGAAAGACAGCCGGATCGCGGTTGGCGGCGGGAAACGACAGCAACACCATGTTGCCGGGCTTGACCGGGCAGCCGCTGATGACCGTCTCTTTCATCACCTCGCGTGCCATCGTCACCGGGGAATAAGCCCGCAGCAATTCCTCGACCGCGGTCGGCATCAGTTCGGGCTCGGCGACCAGGCGCGCGCGATCCGCCGGCGTCCGGGCCAGATGCCACAGCGAGGAGCCGATCGCGCTCCAGGTGGTGTCGATCCCGGCGATCAGTAATAGCCGCAGCGAGCCCAGCACATGCATGTCGGACAACGGCTGACCGTCCTTGTCCCTGGCGTTCATCAAGGTCGAGATCAGGTCGTCGGTCGGATGTTTCTTGCGAAGTTCGATTTGAGCGGCGAAGTAGCCGGTCATCTCCTGGACCCCGCGCACCATGGCGGATTCATCCTTGATGCCGAGCTCGAGAATTTCATGGATCCACTTGATGAATAGCTCGCCATCCTTCTCGGGAATGCCGAGCATGTGGGCGATGGCGCGAACCGGAATGTGCTTGGTGTAGCGTGCTGCGGCGTCGCATCTGCCATCGGCGATGAATTCGTCGATCAGCTCGTTGCAGATGGCGCGAACCCTGGGCTCCAGCTTCTTCATCGCGTCGGGCGTGAACGGCGGCAGCAGCAACTGCTTGGCGGGCTTGTGTTGCGGCGGATCCGAGGTGATCGGCGGCGCCGACTGCGTGATGTCCGGCCGCACGTCGCGCACGATGACGCGGCGCGACGAAAAATGTTCGGTGTCGTAGGCGACCTGCTTCACCGCCTCGTAGGTGGTCGGCATGTAGCAGCCGAGGAAGCGCTTGGTATGGACCACCGGGCATTCGGCCCGCAATTCGTCCCAGATCGGAAACGGATTTTCGGTCCAGCGCGGATCGGTGTGATCGAAATCGTGAACCCAGTCGGTGACCGGAGGATGCGCGGGCATCATGGTGGCGGAATTGGACATCGGGACAAATCCTTGTGTTCGGTCTGAATCGTCTGAGCTTCGTTCCGTCAGTAGCTATTCCTCGGTCACTTCGATCGCGATTTCCGGGCAATTGGTCTGGGCGAGCCAGGCCTTGTCCTCCTGTCCGGCAGGCACCGTGCCGTCGCCGACTTCATGTGCATTGCCGAATTCGTCGAGCTCGAACAGTTCGGGCGCGAGCGATTTGCAGCGCGCGTGTCCCTGACACTTGTCCTGGTCGACGCGAATTTTCAGTTTTCCGGGCATGACAGGCGTTCCCCTTGGTCGCGCGCAACTTCGCTGCGCGCATGACGTTCCCTATTTTACTTTTGTGACACCGGCATATTGGCAGCGCTGCTAAATTATAGCATATTACATTATCGCTGCAATTGCAGTGTCGGCGAAAAGCAGGGATCACTACCCGGATGCCGCCTCGACTGGTCCGCAAGCCGCTGAACAGCTACCACCACGGCGATCTGCGCGACGCGCTGGTGCAGGCCGCCCTTCAGGAAGCCGAACGAGGCGGTCCGGAAGCCATCAGCATCAAGGCATTGGCGAAGAAACTGCGGGTCTCGCAGCCGGCGCCCTACCGGCATTTTGCCGATCGCGGCGCCTTGCTGGAGGCCGCGACCGCGGAGGCGTTGCGGCAATTCAGTGCTATTCTCCGCGCTGCGATCAGCAAGCCATCGAAACAATCAAAGCTGTCGCGCTTTGCCCAGGCGGCGCTGGATTTCGGTCTTCGCCGCAACGGGATTTATCGCCTGATGTTCGCGTCGCGAACGATGGCCTGTGCGGCAGACGGCAGCGAGCTTCACACCGCGGCGATGGAGACATTCGGTCTCTTGCTGGAAGCCTTGGAAGCTCCCGCCATCGGATTTCTGCGCGAGCGGCAGGCGCTGAAAATCTGGGCCGCGCTGCACGGGGTGATCACGCTGGCGGAACAGGGCCTGCTCACCGGACAGCTGGCTCACATCAGCCGCGAGGAACTGGTCGAGGAGATCGTGGAGCAAACCAAACTGGCGCTGGCGGTCGCCATCGAGGCGGCTGACGCGACGAACCTGGCCTCCTGAGGGTGGTTTTACTTCGCTGGCCGTGGATCGATCGGCGTGGTGCCGCGGAGGCCCAGAATATCCTCGAGCACCCTGGCGCCGGCAAGCAGTTGTGCCTCGCCGCGCGGCGGCGCCACCATCTGCAGCCCGACCGGCAGGCCTGAAGCGGTGAACCCGCACGGCAACGACAGTGCCGGGCAGCACACCAGCGTGATCGCATAGACGATGCCGAGCCACTCGACATAATTGTCGAATTTCTTGCCGGCGCATTCGGCGACATAGCGATTCTCGACCGGAAAGGGTGCTACGATGGTCGCCGGCGTCAGCAGCAGGTCGTATGCCTTGAAGAATTCCAGCGTGCGCGCGGTCATCGCGATGCGTTGCGCCTCCGCGCGCGCCAACTGGTCGACCGAGAGCTTGAGGCCTTCCTCGATATTCCAGATCACTTCCGGCTTGAGCAGATCGCGCTTGCTGCGCAACAGCGCCGCCTTGCTGATCGCGAAGTCGTACGCGCGCAGCACATGGAAGCATTCATGGGCCTCGCTGAGGTCCGGATGCGCTTCCTCGACGATCGCGCCGGCTTCGGAGAAGCGCGCGGCGGCCTTCCGGGTGATGGCGGCGACTTCGGGATCGACCGGGGTGATGCCGAGATCGGGCGAGTAGGCGACGCGCTTGGGCCCCTTGCCGGAGCGCGCGGCCGACCGGAACGACACCGGCAGCAAAGGCAGCGACAGCGGATCGGCCGGCTGCTCGCCGCTCATGGCATCGAGCAGCAGTGCCACGTCCTCGACATTGCGCGCCATCGGGCCCTGCACACCGAGATTGCGATCGATCTTTGCGGCGGGCGTATGCGCGACGCGGCCGATGCTCGGCCGCATCCCGACAATGCCGCAGAAGCTGGCCGGATTGCGCAGCGAGCCGCCCATGTCGGAGCCGTGGGCAAGCCATGCCATGCCGGAGGCAAGGGCTGCGGCGGCTCCGCCCGAGGAGCCGGCGGCGGAACGCGACAGATCCCAGGGGTTGCGCGTCGCGCCGAACACCTCGTTGAAGGTATTGGCGCCGGCGCCGAACTCCGGCGTGTTCGACTTGGCGTAAACCAGCGCACCGTTGGCTTCGAGACCTTCGACCACAAGATCGGAGCGCGTGGGGATGTTATCCCGGTAGATCGGAGAGCCTTGCGTCGTCAGCACGCCCTCGACATCGGTCAGGTCCTTGATCGGCACCGGCAACCCTGCGAGCAGGCCGCGATCGCCGGCGGGTCTTTTCATCAGCGCCCTGGCGCGGGTTCGGGCGCGATCGAAGCATAGCGTCGGCAAGGCGTTCACCTGGCCGTCGACCTCGGCGATCCGTTTCTCCAGCACATCAAGCAGATCGAGCGGCGTAACGTCGCCTGAATTGAGCTTGTCGATGATGGCACACGCCGTCGCTTGCACCAGCTCCTGATCGGATGCCACTTGTCACTCTCCCGTCGTTTCATGCCTCGAAAGCGGATCGTTGAGTGCTGTAAAACATTTTTTCGTAAAGTGGAAACGCGTTAGGGTTCGACGTCGCAACCGGAGACTTCAGCATGACCACGCCGTTTGACGCGCCCGACTGGCGCCGCATGAGCCAGCAAGATCGTGATCTCGGCCTTAACAATGGCGTTGCCGTGGCTGGCAGCGCCGATATCATTGCCGGCTGGGAGCGACGCTCGACCGACATGCGTGCGCGGCATGCCAGCCATCTGGACCTCCGATATGGCCCGCGCGAACGCAACCGCATCGACTTTCTGAAATCCGCCGACGGCGGCCCGACGCTGGTGTTCATCCATGGCGGCTACTGGCAGGGGCGCGCCAAGGAAATCTTCACGGTATTTGCCAGCGGCCCGCTGGCGCATGGCATCAATGTCGCGCTGTTTGGTTACACGCTGGCGCCCGATGCGACGCTCGATGAGATCGTCGCCGAAATCCACCAGGGGCTCGATTTTCTGGTCGAGCGATTGCCTGCGCTCGGCGGCGATGCGGGCCGGATCGTGGTGTCCGGATGGTCCGCCGGCGGGCATCTGACCTCGATGGCGCTGTCGCATCCGCACGTCAAAGCGGCCATGGCGATCAGCGGCATCTACGATCTCGAGCCGATCCGCCACAGCTACCTCAACGTCAAGCTTGGCCTCGATGAAGCGATGTCCCGCCGCAACTCGCCGATGATGCAGGCCGGTGGCGCGATGAAGCCGCTGTCGCTGGTGGCCGGCAGCGCCGAGCTGCCGCTCTTGCGCAAGCAGACCGCGGATTTCGCCGGCCACCGTGCCCAATACGGATTGCCGGTGACGTATGAGGAGATCCCAGGTGCCGATCACTTCACCATCATGAATGAGATGACGTCGCCGACCGGGCGGATCACGACCTTGATCCGGCAGTTGTTCGAACGGACGGTGAGCTAAGTACCTCGTCATTGCGAGCGAAGCGAAGCAATCCATAGCCGCAAAGGAAGAATGGATTGCTTCGCTTTCGCTCGCAATGACGGCGGTAGGCGCCAACTACCCCCAGCCCGCGCTGATGCCGCCGTCGACGGTGTAGATCACGCCGGACGTATAGCCGGAGCGGTCGGAGGCGAGGAACGCCATCAGGTCGCCGATTTCGCGCGCATGCGCCGGACGGCCGAGCGGCAGGCCTTTCTGAAGCTCCTTGTAGCGGTTTTCGTCGCCGAACTGATGTTTCGCGCGGGTCTTCAACAGCGTCACATGGCGGTCGGTGCCGACCGGGCCTGGATTGATGCCGACCACGCGGATGTTGTCGGCAAGGCTCTTGCCGCCGAGCGCACGGGTGAACGCCATCAGTGCCGCGTTGCCGGCGCTGCCGCAGATATAATTGGCATCGAATTTTTCGCCGGCGGCCCCGATATCGTTGACGATGACGCCGTGTCCGCGCGATTTCATCTGCGCGTAGATCGCGCGGGTGAGATTGACGTAGCCGAACACTTTCAATTCCCAGGCGTGACGCCAGGTCGCCTCGTCGATCTGCTCGATCGAACCGCCGGGAATATCGCCGGCATTGTTGACGAGGATGTCGATATCGGAAGCGTCCCTTGCGAGCTTCGCAATATCCTCGGGCTTGCGCAGGTCCACGATGTGAGCGCCGGCTTGGATCTGGTGCGCCGATCGCAGCCGCTCGGTGAGCGCCTTGAGTTGATCGCCGCTGCGGGCGGCAAGAAGCAGATGGCAACCTTCCTCGGCGAAGGCCTCGGCGGCGGCAGCACCGATGCCCTTCGATGCGCCGGTGATCAAAACGCGCTTGCCGCGCAGATGAAGATCCATGGGATTTTACTCTTCTGATGGGGAAAGGGGTGAGGTGTCTTTGCGATGAATTTCAACTGTCAGGCTGCCCGCCGAAACGGTCAACATTGCAGTGCAGCGTTGCACCGTGGCGGGCTTTGGTCCATTGCAATTCGATCAAATAAATGGCGTTGTCGGCGCGGCAAGGCTTCCTGAAAGAAGGGCTTGAAGGAAACTCGATGAGCAAGCAAAAAAAGCAATATCGGATCGCGGTCATCCCCGGCGACGGCATCGGCAAGGAAGTGGTGCCGGAAGGACTACGCGTGCTGGAAATTGCGGCGAAGAAGCACGGCGTCAGCGTGCATTTCGACCATTTCGATTTCGCATCATGGGATTATTACGAAAAGCACGGCCAGATGATGCCGGACGACTGGAAGGACAAGATCGGCAAGCATGATGCGATCTATTTCGGCGCGGTCGGCTGGCCCGCGAAAATCCCCGATCACATTTCGTTGTGGGGATCGCTGATCAAGTTCCGCCGCGAATTCGACCAATACGTCAATCTTCGCCCGGTCCGGCTGATGCCGGGGGTGCCGTCGCCGCTGGCCAACCGCAAGCCCGGCGACATCGACTTCTGGGTGGTGCGCGAAAACACCGAAGGCGAATATTCGTCCGTCGGCGGCCGGATGTTTCCGGATACCGAACGCGAATTCGTCACCCAGCAAACCGTGATGACCCGGATCGGCGTCGACCGTATCCTGAAATTCGCGTTCGAACTGGCGCAGTCGCGGCCGAAAAAACATCTGACCTCGGCGACCAAATCCAACGGCATTTCGATCACCATGCCGTATTGGGACGAACGCGTGGAGGCGATGGCGAAAAATTATCCCAAGGTGAAATGGGACAAGTATCACATCGATATTCTGACCGCGCATTTCGTGCTGCATCCGGACTGGTTCGATGTCGTGGTCGGATCGAACCTGTTCGGCGACATCCTGTCCGATCTCGGCCCGGCCTGCACCGGCACCATCGGCATCGCGCCGTCCGGCAACATCAATCCATCAGGAGATTTCCCCTCGGTGTTCGAGCCGGTGCACGGTTCGGCGCCGGATATCGCCGGCCAGGGCATCGCCAACCCGATCGGCATGATCTGGTCCGGCGCGATGATGCTGGAACATCTCGGCGAGAAGCCCGCCGCGGCCTCGATCGTCGCGGCGATCGAGCGCACGCTCGGCGAACGCACCCTGCGCACCCGCGATCTCGGCGGCAATGCCGACACGACGACGTGCGGCAAGGCGGTCGCCGAAATGGTGGAATAGGGCAGCGCCGTCATCCTGCGAATGTAGCCAATTGAATTCACGCTATATGGTCGTCATGCCCGGGCTTGTCCCGGGCATCCACGTCTTAGCTGCGTCCAGGCAAGAAAGACGTGGATGGCCGGGACGAAGCCCGGCCATGACGAAGAGTGAATTATCTAACCCCTCACGATCCTCCGGCAATGCGCCCACGCAGCCTCAATCAGATTTTCGCTGGCCTCCGGCGTGCGGAAGGCCGAATGCGCCGACAGCGTCACGTTCGGTAGCTGGGTCAGCGGGTGATCCGCCGGCAGCGGCTCGATGTTGAAGACGTCGAGCCCGGCGTGCCGGATGTGGCCCGACTTCAGCGCATCGATCATGGCGGCTTCGTCGGCCAATGCGCCGCGCGCGGTGTTGACGAGGATGACGCCGGACTTCATCGCCGCGATCCGTTGGCGCGAGAGAAAGCCGCTTGTTTCGTCGTTCAGCAACAGATGCAGCGAGACGATATCGCTCTGCGCCAGCAACGTGTCGATGTCGACGAAATCGACGCCGGGATAAATCCTTGGCGACCGGTTCCAGGCCAGCACGCGCAGGCCACTGCCGAGCGCGATGCGCGCCACCTCCGCGGCGATGCCGCCGAAGCCGATCAACCCCAGGGTCTTGCCGGTCAGCTGCATGCCATCCTCGCGCAGCCAGTTGCCGGCGCGCATCTCGCGGTCCATCCGGGCGATGCCGCGCGCCGCCGCCCACATCAGCGCGATGGTGGATTCGGCCACCGCCGTGTCGCCATAGCCCCGGATCAGATGAACCTCGATGCCGAGTTCGGCGAGTTCTTCCGGGTTCATATAGCTGCGCGCGCCGGTGCCGAGAAACACCACATGCTTCAACCCGGCGCATCGGCGCGCGATCGCGGTCGGCAGCGCGGTGTGATCGACGATTGCGATCCCGGCGCCATCGAGCACGGCTGGTAGCTGGTCCGGCGTCACGTCGGGGTCGCGATGAATGCGAACCGCGGGATCGCCCGGCTTGGTCAGCCGTTCGAAGATCACAGCCAGCGCTTCGTTGGCATCGACAAAAACCCCGCGCACAAAAGCCTCCGCTGGTTGACTGGATTGATCGGCGGTCAGGACGCGACGCCGGCGAGCGCCAGCACGGTGTGCATCAGGACGTTGGCGCCGGCGGTGCAGTCGGCTTGCGTGGCGTCCTCAAGTTCATTGTGGCTGACGCCGTCCTTGCAGGGCACGAACACCATCGCCGCGGGCATCGCGGTGTTGAGATTGCAGGCATCGTGGCCGGCGCCCGACGTGATGCGGCGGTGGGAATAGCCGAGCGCGCTTGGCGGCATTCTCCACCGCGTCCACCAGTTTGGGATCGAAATGGGTCGGCGGCTTGCGCCAGACCAGATCGAGCGCGACCTCGACCTTGCGCCGGCCGGCGATCTCGCTGACAGCGGCGCGCAAGTCCCTGTCGAGCGCATCCATGATTCCGGCATCGGCGCTGCGGCAATCGACGGTGAAGGCGATCTCGCCGGGAATGACGTTGCGCGAGGGGCTGGCGATCACGGCCTCGCCGACGGTGCCGACCGCCTTCGGGCCATGTTTTTTTGCGATGCTCTCCATCGCCAGCACGATCTCCGACAAGGTTGCCAGCGCGTCGCGGCGCAGCGGCATCGGCGTGGTGCCGGCATGGCTCTCGAAGCCGGTGATCTTGCCGTCATACCACAGCACGCCCTGGCCGGAATCGACCACGCCGATGGTCTTGTGTTCCGCTTCAAGGATCGGGCCTTGCTCGATGTGCAGTTCGACGAAGCTGGCAAATTTCTGCGTACCCACCGGATGCGCGCCGCGATAGCCGATGCTATCCAGCGCCTCGGCCACCGTGACGCCCTCGGCATCCTTGCGCGACAGAATATCGTCGGTGGTGAAATCGCCGACATAAGCCGCTGACGCCATCATGGCCGGCGCGAAGCGCGAGCCTTCCTCGTTGGTCCAGTTGACGATGCAGATCGGCGTTTCGGTTTCGATTCCGGCGTCGTTGAGGGTGCGGACCACCTCAAGTGCCGCCAGCGTGCCGAGCACGCCGTCGAACTTGCCGCCGGTCGGCTGGGTGTCGAGATGCGAGCCGAGGCCGACCGGCGGCTTCGACATGTCGCGGCCCTTGCGCAGGCCGAACATCGAGCCCAGCGCATCGACATGCACGTCGAGACCTGCGGCTTCGCAGGACTTGCGGAACCAGTCGCGCACCTGCTTGTCCTCAGGGCCGAGCGTCAGCCGCCGCACCCCGCCTTTCGGCGTGGCGCCGAATTTCGCGGTTTCGTGAATCGTATCCCACAGGCGGGCGGAATCGATTTGCAGATTGGATGCGATGCTGGTCATTCAGTGTCCCGGAAAGCTGTTGATGCGTCTTGTGGCCTTGCATGGTAGAACTGTGTGGCACTGCCTGTCGAGGCACACTGCCTGTCAAGGCACGGAGCGCTTTCGATGATTGCCGGTCTGGCGAAAAAACAACAGGGCGTTGACAGCGAGCCGGAGATACTGCCGAGCCTGCAGGCGCGGCTGGCATGTCGCGCCGGCATGGCGACGACCACCGCCGGCGTCGCCAACGGTTTCGTGCAGGGTAATCTGGCGATCCTGCCGGAGAAACTCGCGGCATCGTTTCATAGGTTTTGCCAGCTCAACCCAAAGCCGTGTCCCGTCATCGGCATGTCCGATGTCGGAAATCCCAAGATTCCCTCGCTCGGGATCGATCTCGACATCCGCACCGACCTGCCGCGTTATCGCGTTTGGCGCGACGGCGAGGTGGTCGAGGAGCCGACCGACATCATGGCGCATTGGCGCGACGATCTGGTGGCGTTCGTGCTGGGGTGCTCCTTCTCATTTGAAGAAGCATTGATGGCGGAGGATCTGCCGATTCGCCACATCGAGCGCAATGTACGGGTGCCGATGTATCGCACCAATATCGCCTGCGCGCCGTCGGGGCCGTTTGCCGGCCCGATGGTGGTGTCGATGCGGCCGTTCAAGCCGGCGGATGCGATCCGCGCCGTGCAGATCACGTCGCGGTTTCCTGCCGTGCATGGCGCGCCGGTCCATCTCGGCCATCCGCACGCGATCGGGATCGCGGATCTCGCCAAGCCCGATTACGGCGATCCGGTGCCGGTGGAAGCCGATGAAATTCCGGTGTTCTGGGCATGCGGCGTGACGCCGCAAGCGGTGATCGCCGCAGCGAAGCTGCCGTTCGCCATCACCCATGCGCCCGGATTGATGCTGGTGACGGACCTCAAGAACAAGCAGTTGGCGGTGCTCTGAGGGGGAAGTCGGAACCAGAACTTGACCTTGGAGGGGTTTCAGGCATGATTTTTGCGTCGCGATCTCCTAATTGAACCAGTTCTCACGGTTAGCGAGCCCATGGAGTGGTTGACCAAAGCTACTCAGGCGGACCGGCCCTTTGGAAGCTGGGCCGACGATCTTGCCGACGCTTTCGTGCAGCTTGAGCCGCGCAAGATTTCGGACGCCCCCTTTTGCGGAGCTATCTCAAAGGCTGATCTTGCGCCAATCCATATTTCGAGGGTAACGGCGACGTCTCATACGGTCGCGCGCCAGCCTGCGCACATCGCGAAGGGCGAAGGCGATTTATATTTTCTCAATCTGCAACTCGAAGGTCTCTCCTGTTCGGTGCAGCGCGGTCATGAGCAGATTTGCGGTCCCGGGGATGTTGCGGTGGTCGATACGACCGAGCCGTTTGAAATCGTAAACCTGCGGGATTTCAACCTGCTGTGCTTTGCAGTGCCCCGCGGGTTGCTGCCGAACCATTTTTCCGACCGCCCGCGGTTTACATTGTCGGCGACCGAAATGGGGTGGGCGCTGGCGCGAACGCTGTCAGGGTATGCCGATCTGTGCATTGGTTCGGGGGCCGTTCCGCTGGTCCCCGATGTGGGCGAGCATTTGCTGGACCTGCTCACTCATGTCGACAGGTTTGTTGCCGATAAGCCGCCCGCGCGCGTCCAGACGTCCGTGCAATTGTCGATGATGCTCGATTACGTCGATCGGCATTTCACTGAAGCCGATTTCAACGCCTCGAGCCTGGCACGGAAATTCGGATGCTCGCTTCGTTACGTCCATAAACTCTTCAGCAGCACTGGCCGTTCGGTCGGCGAGCACGTCAACGACCGGCGCATCCTTGCCAGCGCACGGGATCTTCTCAATCCAGGCTGTCGCGGCATGACGATTGCCCAGATTGCCTTCGCCGCCGGATTTAGCGACATCTCGTACTTCAACAGGCTGTTCAAGCGGTGCAATGGCCTGTCGCCGCGCGATTTCCGCAACAGGCAGTCGTCAAAATCCTAGGCCGGTGCGCTGCAGGCCAAGAATTTGGTTCGCCGCAGTCCAAGACGTCCGCGCCCGCGCCGGCTAACTTCCTCGCTGATCGGCCGAAGGGCATGGACCAGTCGGGAGGCATCTGATGGCAATCGATTTCACCCTCACTCCGGAGCAAAGCGAGCTGAAGGCGGACGCCCGCAAGTTCGCGAAGGAAGTCCTCGCCGGCGTCAGGATGGCAACCGACACGCTGCCGACGGCGGAGGAACGCTTCCTGGCTACCAGGCCCACCTACGAAGCGATGGTCGCTGCGGGATACCTGAGAAAATGCATTCCTGCGCCGGCCGGCGGTGACGGAAACGGCCTCGTCGACATGGCTATCCTGGCAGAAGAATTCTACAGCGTGAACGCCAGCGTCACGCTGACCATGCTTGGAACCGTTCTCGGCCTCTTGCCCGTCCTGATTGGCGGTACGCCCGAGCAGTGCGGACGCTTCCTGGGACCCTTCCTTCAAAAGCGCGGCGCGCCGCTTGCGGGCTTCTGTTCCAGCGAGCCGGGCGGCAGCGCCAACGCGGGCTCGCCGCCGCCGGGCGAAGGCGTGCGTACGACCGCGCGTCTCGATGGGGATGAGTGGGTGATTGCCGGACGCAAGAAGTGGGTCTCGTCGGCGACGGGATGGGATCGCAAGGGCGCCGATCTCCTATGCGTGGTGTGCCGGACCCCTTCTTCCGGATCGCCCGGCAAGGATGTTTCCGTTATCGCGGTTGAACGGCCGGAGCGCGGGCTCGTATTCGAACGTGCGATCGAAGCAGTGGGCCACCGGGCCCATCTCGTGACGGAATTCGCGTTCGACGACGTCCAGGTGCCGCGCAGCCATCTATTGGGAGAGCAGGGCGGCGGTCTCGTGCTGGCGGAAGCCAGCTTTACCGGCACGGCGGCCCTGGTCGGAATCTTCGGCGTCGCGCTGATGCGGGCCGCCTTCGATTTTGCGTTGCATTTCGCCCGGACCGAGCGGCGTGGCGGCATCCATCCGATTATCGAACATCAGGCCGTCGGGTATGCGCTGGGCGATGCCAAGATCGCGATCGAGGCCGCGCGCTATCTGAGCTGGCGCGCCTGTCATGCACTCGACCAGCAGTCTCCTGCAGCCGCGGAGCTCGCCATTCAGGCCAAGGTGTTCGGGTCCGAGACGGCAGTCCGGGTCATCACCGACCTCATGCGCGTCGTCGGCATCGACAGTTACGACCGCACGCTTCCGTTGGCGAGCCTGCTCGAGGACGCGCTGGCGCTTCCGATATTCGACGGCGGCAACATGGGAATCCGGCGCAGACAGTTGCACAACCTGATGAAGCAGCCAGGCTACGATCCCCTGTCGGCAAGCAGCTGAGCATGAATCAAGACGCCGCTCTAATCGTGATCATGCCCGGGCAGCACCAACCCGAATGTCTTTGACAGGTCCGCTATCTGCGCCGGCGTCAGAAAACGCGGGTTCAGCCCGCGCAGCAGCAGATAAAGCTTCGCGGTCTCTTCCAGTTCCTCGATGGCAAACACTGCGGCTTCCAGCGTGTCGCCGGACACCACCGGGCCGTGATTGGCCAATAGCACCGAGGTATATTTTCCGGCCAGCCCCTTGATGGCCTCGGCGACGGCCGGATCGCCAGGCCGATAATATGGCACCAGCGCGGTCTCGCCGCATTTCATCAGATAATATGCCGTCATCGGCGGCAGCGCGGCGCGTGGATCGATCTCCGGCAACATCGACAGCGCCACCGAATGCGTCGAATGCAGGTGCACCACGGCGCGGGCGTCGCCGCGGGTCTGGTACAGCGCGGCATGCAGCGGCACCTCCTTGGTCGGAGCATCGCCGGAGATCAGCCGGCTGTCGGCGCCGAGCCGCGCCAGCCGCGCCGGGTCCAGCGAGCCCAGCGACGCATTGGTCGGCGTCACCAGCCAGCCGCCGTCGTCCAGTTTCACGCTGATATTGCCCGACGAGCCCGGCGTCAGCCCGCGCTCGAACAGCGAGCGGCCGAGGCGGCAGATTTCCTCGCGAATCCTGGTTTCGGTCATTTTGGCAGCATCCTTTGACCGCCTTTTCTCATGCTTTGGCAGCGCGGCCAAGCCGTGGTACCCAGAGGCAAAGCCGCCCTGGAACTGCGGCTGTGAAGAAACCACGGAGGTTGCCGCATGACCGAAACCGTATCCGCAAAACCGCACGTCGCCGTCATCGGGCTGGGCTCGATGGGTTTTGGCATGGCGACCTCGCTGCGGCGCGCCGGCCTCAAAGTCACCGGTTGCGATGTTTCCGGTGAAGCCGTCGCGCGGTTCGTCGCGGATGGCGGTTTGGGCGCGAAGACGCCGGCGGAGGCCGCGAAACATGCCGATATTGTCGTCAGCGTCGTCGTCAACGCCGCGCAGACCGAGACCATCCTGTTCGGCGCCGGCGGCGTCGCTGAAACGCTGGCTGAGGATGCGGTGTTCATTTCCTCGGCGACGATGGACCCGGATGTGGCGCGGCGGCTGGCCAAACAGCTCGAAGCCAGCGGCCGGCATTATCTCGACGCCCCGATCTCCGGCGGCGCGCAGCGCGCGGCCCAGGGCGAGCTCACCATTCTCGCATCCGGCAGTGCGGCCGCCTTTGCCAAGGCGCGGCCGGCGCTCGACGCGATGGCGGCAAAACTCTACGAACTCGGCGATGCAGCCGGGGCAGGGCGCCGCATTCAAGATGATCAATCAGTTGCTCGCCGGCGTTCACATCGCGGCCGCTTCCGAGGCCATCACCTTTGCCGCGAAACAGGGGCTCGATATCCGGAAAGTCTATGAGGTGATCACGGCGTCTGCCGGCAATTCCTGGATGTTCGAGAACCGCGTGCCGCATGTGCTCGACGGCGATTACGCACCGCGCAGTGCGGTGGAAATTTTCGTCAAGGACCTCGGCATCATCCAGGACATGGCGCGCACGGCGAAATTTCCGGTGCCGATAGCTGCCGCGGCGCTGCAGATGTTTCTGATGACGGCAGCCTCCGGCATGGGCCGCGACGACGATGCCTCGGTGGCGCGGATGTATGCCCGCGTCACCGGCACGCATTTGCCAGGCGAACCAAAATAAAAGTGAGCTAAAAGCGCACCAAGATCGCAGCGATCCGAACCAGCCGTGAACGAAAAAGAGGACAGTGGATGCCCCGTTTTGCCGCCAATCTCAGCCTGATGTTCACCGAAGTTCCGTTCCTCGACCGTTTCGATGCGGCGGCCAAGGCTGGATTCACCGCGGTCGAATTCCTGTTTCCCTATGACCATCCGGCGGAAACGGTCGGCGAGCGGCTGCATCGCAATAAGCTGACCCAGGCGCTGTTCAACCTGCCGCCGGGTAACTGGGACGCCGGCGAAAAGGGCTTTGCCGCATTGCCGGATCGATTTGCCGATTTGCAACAAAGCCTGCGCACAGCGTTACCTTACGCGCAGGCGACCGGCGTCAAGCGCCTGCATCTGATGGCCGGCATTGCCCAACGCAGCGCTCCGCAGGCGGTGGCGGCGTTTCGCCAGTCGGTTGCATCGGCGGCCGAGTTCTTCGCCCCCCATGGTATCGACGTGGTGATCGAGCCGATCAACCCGCGCAACGTGCCCGGTTATTTTCTCAACGACTTTGCATTTGCGCGCGATCTGATTCTCGAGCTGAAAATTCCCAACCTGAAACTGCAGTTCGACATCTATCACTGCCAGATCATCCATGGCGACGTGACGATGCGGCTGCGCGAGATGATGCCCATCATCGGTCATATCCAGATCGCCAGCATCCCGTCGCGCCACGAGCCCGACGGGGAGGAATTGAACTATCCGTTCCTGTTCACTGAGCTCGACCGGCTCGGCTATGACGGCTTTGTCGGCTGCGAATATAACCCGCGCGGCAAGACCACCGACGGCCTCGGCTGGTTCAGGCCCTATGCCGGAGCAAAACCGTGACGCTGGCGCTGGGCTGCATTGCCGACGACTATACCGGCGCCTCCGATCTCGCCAACACCTTGACGCGCTGCGGCCTTCGCACGGTGCAGACCATCGGCGTGCCGGCGGCCGATCTTGAGTTGCCCGACGTCGATGCGGTGGTGGTGTCGCTCAAGAGCCGGTCGATCGAGGCTGGATTGGCGGTGACGCGCTCGCGCGCCGCCGAACAATGGCTGCGCGACCGAGGTGCGGCTCATGTGTTGTTCAAGATCTGCTCGACCTTCAATTCCACCGACGCTGGAAACATCGGCCCGGTGATGGACGCGCTGCGGGGCCTGTCCGGCGATGCCATCGTGCTGGTGACGCCGGCATTTCCCGAGACCGGCCGCACCGTCTATCAGGGCAATCTGTTCGTCGGCTCGCTGCCGCTGAATGAGAGTCCGCTGAAGGATCATCCGCTCAATCCGATGCACGACTCCAACCTGGTGCGGGTGCTGGCGCGCCAAAGCGCGAACCAAAGTCGGGCTGGTCGGTCTCGCCGACGTCGCGCGCGGGCCGGATGCCGTCCGCGCCCGTCTGGCCGATCTCGCTGGCAGCGGTTTCGGGGCGGCCATTATTGATGCGGTGTTCGAGCGCGATCTTGAAACCGCGGGCTTGGTCGCGACCGATCACCGCCTCTCCGTCGGTGCATCCGGGCTCGGCCTCGGGCTGGCGCGTGCGCTGGTCGCCTCGGGCCGGGTCGGATCGAACCTTCCGGACGCGATTTCCGAATCACCGGTCGGCGGCCCGGCGGCCTGCCTGGCCGGCAGTTGTTCCCAGGCAACCCTCGGCCAGATCGCCAGAGCCGGGCAGGCGATGCCGGTGCTGCATCTCGATCCCGACCAGGTTGTCCTGGGCACGGATGAAGTCCGCCGCGCGCTGGCCTGGGCCCGGGAGCGCCTCGAGCGGGGTCCGATCCTGATCGCCAGCAGTTCGACGCCGGATCAGGTTGCGGCCTTGCAGGCGCGGCACGGCCGCGATGCCGCCGGTCACGCGATCGAGCAGGCGATGGCCGATATCGCCGAGGGACTGGTCCAGTCGGGGGTCCGGCGGCTGGTGGTCGCCGGCGGCGAAACCTCCGGCGCGGTGGTCGATCGCTTGCGGATTCCCGGCTTTCTGGTCGGCTCCGAAATCGCCGCCGGCGTCCCGGTGCTGCGCACCATTGGCACGAAACATCGCGAAATGTTGCTGGCGCTGAAGTCCGGCAATTTCGGCGGCCCGGAATTCTTCTCCGACGCACTCGAACTGATGCGGTGAAGCTCGGCGGTCAGTCCGACCCGCTTCGTTATGCCGAGTTGCCGTCGCGGCCTCCAACGACGTTGAGGCGGGCGACATCATGCATCATCAATTCTACCAGCGCTGGTTCAACATCGTTTCTCTCGGCTGCTTCTGCCAGCAGAGCTGGTCTGGGCTGTGTGCGCAGGATCACCGGATGTTGTGAGGGCACGTGGTTCGCCACGGTCAATTTGAGAAGGTCTGGTCGCGCGTAGTGCCCATTGGTGTCGATGATGGCCTTCCAGGCCTTGATCATCCAGGCCTGAAGTTCCGCTCGCACGATCGCCGGGCCTTCGACCGGCTCCACCAGCGGGATCCCGAGAGGGGCAATGATGCTTGATCCACCTTTGGCGTAACCGATGTTCATATGGCCTTTATGGGGAAAATCGTCGGGAATATCGGCTTCGGAGATTTGCCCACACGCGGAGAGGACGAACGCGCCAGCCTCCAACGCGTGCGCACGCACGGAGGCGTGGCCCCAGAATGCTTGATGCCCCGCGTCCCATTCCTCCAGTTGCGGTCCCGTATGCAGCGCGAACGCGCCGGGAAACACGGCAACATGGATTTCCTCGCCGAGCCCGATCATCGCAGCTCGCACAAGTGTCATGAGGTGCTCGCCGCAAATCAGGCCACCGAGGCGCCCGATGTCGGTATCAAAAACTCGCAGATCGGACGCGTCGCCCTGACCCCAAAACAGCCGCTCTGTGAAGGTTGGCATGGTCTTGCGGTGACGACCCATCAGTCGCCCGTCGCGGTCGAAAAAGAGCAGCGCGTTGTAAATTGTGGATACCTCAGGACGAGAATCCATCTCGTTACAACCCATTACGACGTAGGCTCCAGCCTTGCGCGCGGCAGCACCTAGCCGTTCGGTGTCTTCGCTGGGGGCGACGATGGCAGCATCCCGGAAGCGGATACGACCTCCTGCCCATTGTTGAAGGGGGCTATCCCAGCCTTCCGTCCAATAGGGGTAGCCGGAGAGCCACACTTCTGGAAAGACGATAAGGTCGGTGCCGCCTTCGGCTGCTTCCGCAATCAGCGTCTCGGCCCGGATCAGCGAAGCCTCGCGGTCCAGGAAGGCCGGCGCCTTCTGTACAATGGAGACGCGTACAACTTCGCGCCCGCCCAAAACCGGCTTGCTCGATTTCTGCATCATTGTATTTGCCCTCGTTGCAGGTGAATGACAGTATGGTGGATGACGATCGCGGCCGCTTGTACCTGCGGGACACCGGCAGGTACCGGCGGGCCAATTCTCCGTCGGGAGCGCGTTAGTTGGATATTCTATCGACTGACCTGTTGCAGCCCACGCTCCGCTTTGCCTTTTGGTCGGACGTCGTCTGCCGAACGTTTACGATGCTGGATTGCCGAACGGCAGATCGCGCGGGCTTTCGCGCAAAACTATTCAGCCGCTCGATCGCTGGCATCTCTGTGGCGCGAGTCGATGCAACGCCCTCTGGCGTTGTGCGAACTGCCGACCTGATTCGCTCTAACCACGACGATGCACATATTGTGATGATGCAAATCAGCGGCACCACCCGTGTGCAGCAAGGGGAGGAGTCCCGAATAATGTCCCCGGGTGAGCTCGACGTCGTGCAGGCGGACAGACCCTATTTGCTCGATTTCCCGCGTCTTTTCTCGCAATACGTGATAAAGTTACCGCGTGCCACACAACCAGTTGGCAGCCTCATCAGCCCGACGGCGGGAAGGCTCGTCCGATCCCTTGCACGGGATTTGCTTGATCCGGATATCGAACCTGATGGTATCTGCGACGAAGTTACAGCTCGCGCCATGCAGGAGCTGTTGTGCGGGTGTTCCCAGGAACAGGGGCTTTCTCGCCAAACTCCCGATCTCTATAGCAAGGCAACAGCAATAATTCGGGACAAGCTGTTCGAGCCGCTGCTTGGCCGCGGCCGCGTAGCGCAGGAGCTCGGCGTATCCGTACGCACTCTGGCAAGAGCCTTTGCGATGCATGGCACGACGTTCGATCGTTGGCTATGGAATTGCAGGCTGGAAGCCGCTTATGAGGCGCTGCTGTCGAGCCGGGTTGGCGCAAGCATTACGGAAGTCGCCGTGCGGCATGGCTTTTCCGATTCGTCGCACTTTACGCGCCGGTTCAGAACACGATTTGGCGTCACACCGGGATCTATTTTGAATCGTTAGATCAGGCTTTCAATTCAATTGGCGGCGCCAGCTACCAGACGTTCGGCCCGCCGGCGGCGAAACCGCCGGCGCGGTGGTCGATCGCTTGCGAATTCCGGGCTTTCTGGTCGGGTCCGAAATCGCCGCCGGCGTCCGGGTGCTGCGCGCCATTGGCACGAAACATCGCGAAATGTTGCTGGCGCTGAAGTCCGGCAATTTCGGCGGCCCGGAATTCTTCTCCGACGCACTGGCATTGATGCGCTGAATTTTGGGGCGGCTTTGCCCGCAAGGAGAAGCGCCGGAAAGCGCCCGCAGCCGGTCATTCACGACATGGTGACCGGCTCGTCGACCATCAAGCCCGCTCGAACATCGCCGTTAACGGACGATGGGTTAAGGATACGGCCGAACTGCATGAGAGGGTCGCAGCCGTGCGTTAGCAATTCAAGCGCAATTCAGGTAAATGAGCGCCAACGATTTCCCTACGCACCGCGAATCCAAGCCCTTCCGCTTGAGCCAGGAATGCCCGTTCTATGACTGCATTGGTCCGCATCGCGCTGAGCCGGCCGTACACGTTCGTCGTGCTCGCGTTGCTGATCCTGATTATCGGGCCGCTCGCGGCGCTGCGGACGCCGACGGACATTTTTCCGGAGATTCGGATCCCCGTTATCGGCGTGGTCTGGAATTATACCGGGCTGCCGCCGGACGAGATGGCGGGACGCATCGTCACGCCGTTTCAGCGGGCGTTGACGACCACCGTCAACGACATCGAGCACATCGCGGCGAACTCCTATAACGGCGTCGGCATCGTCAAGATATTCTTCCAGCCCAACGTCGACATCCGCACCGCCAACGCCCAGGTCACCGCGATTTCGCAAACCCTGATCAGGGCGATGCCGCCGGGCGCGACACCGCCGTTGATTATCAATTACACCGCGTCGACGGTTCCGATCATCCAGGTGGCGTTGTCGGGCGAGGGTCTGACCGAACAAAATCTCGCCGACATCGGCATCAACCAGCTGCGCACGCCGCTGGTGACGGTTCCTGGGGCCGCCATCCCCTATCCCTATGGCGGCAAGCAACGTCAGATGCAGATCGATCTCAATTCGCAGGCGCTGCAGGCGCGCGGACTGTCCGGTCAGGACGTCGCCAACGCGCTCGCCGCGCAGAATCTGATCACGCCGGCGGGCACGCAGAAGATCAGCGGTTTTGAATACTACATCCAGCTCAACAACTCGCCGCGCAAGATCCAGGAGCTTGGTGACCTGCCTATCAAGGTTGTCAACGGCGCCATGGTATACGTGCGTGACGTCGCCAGTGTGCGCGACGGCAATCCGCCGCAAACCAATATCGTGCACGTCAACGGCAATCGCTCCGTTCTGATGATGGTGCTGAAGGCCGGCTACATTTCGACGCTGGATATCATCTCGGGCATCAAGCAGAAGGTCATCGACGTCAAGCATACGATGCCTGACGCGCTGAAAATCGGGTTCATCGGCGACCAGTCGATATTCGTTCGCGGCGCGCTCACCGCGGTGGCCCGCGAAGGCGTGATCGCGGCGCTGTTGACCAGCGTGATGATCCTGCTTTTCCTGGGAAGCTGGCGTTCGACCATTATCATCGCGACGTCGATCCCGCTCGCCGTGCTTGGCGCGATCATCATGCTGTCGGCGATCGGCGAAACCCTCAACATCATGACGCTGGGCGGCCTGGCGCTGGCGGTCGGCATCCTGGTCGACGAGGCTACGGTCACCATCGAGAACATCAACTGGCATCTGGAGCAGGGCAAGGACGTCCGGAACGCGATCCTGGACGGCGCCAACCAGATCGTGGTGCCGGCGTTCGTCTCGCTTTTGTGCATCTGCATCGTGTTCGTGCCGATGTTCTTCCTGCAAGGCGTTGCGCGCTTCCTGTTCGTGCCGCTGGCGGAAGCGGTGGTGTTCGCCATGATCTGGTCGTTCATCCTGTCGCGCACGCTGGTGCCGACCATGGCGATGTACCTGTTGCAGCCGCATCTGCATCACTCCGACGACGAACATGCGGCGCCGTCGCGCAATCCGCTGGTGCGGTTTCAGCGCGGCTTCGAGGCCGGCTTCGAGCGGTTTCGCAGCGGCTACCGCGATCTGTTGTCGCTGGCGATGCAGCGCCGGCCGGTTTTCGTGATCGGATTCCTCGGCTTTGTCGGATTGTCGTTCCTGCTGGTGCCGTATCTTGGCCAGAACTTCTTCCCCTCGGTCGATGCGGGGCAGATCCTGATGCATGTGCGCACCCAGGTCGGCACCCGTGTCGAGGAAAGCGCCAATCAGTTCGCCGACGTGCAGAAGGCGATTCGCAAGATCATTCCGCCGGCTGAAATCGATACGATGGCCGACAATATCGGTTTTCCGATCAGCGGCATCAACATGACCTACAACAACACGGGCCTGCTGGGCCCGCAGGACGGCGACATCCAGGTCAAGCTCAAGGAAGATCACCCTCCGACCGAGACCTATGTGAAGGCGCTGCGCGAACAGTTGCCGCGCATCTTTCCGGGCATGACGTTCGCCTTTCTTCCGGCCGACATCGTCAACCAGATCCTGAACTTCGGCGCGCCGGCGCCGATCGACCTTCAGATCCGCGGCGCCAATCTGAGCGCGAATTTCGCCTATGCCAATAAATTGCTGCCCAATATCCGCCGAATCGCCGGCATCGCCGATGCGCGCATTCAGCAATCGCCGAATTATCCGACCTTCAATGTCGACGTCGATCGGACCCGTGCGCAATATGTCGGACTGACCGAACGCGATGTCGTCAACAGTATGACCGTCGACCTCGCGGGCAGTTCGCAGGTGCAGCCGACTTTCTTTCTCAATCGTGACAACGGCGTATCGTATTCGATCGTGATGCAGACCCCGCAGTATCAGCTCGATTCGCTGAGCGCGCTGGAGATGCTGCCGATGACCGCGGGCGGCCCCTCGGCGTCGATTCTCGGCGGCATCGCCAACATCAAGCGAACCACTTCGAACGCAGTCGTCTCGCAATACGATATCCAGCCGATGGTGCAGATCTATGCAACACCGCAGGGGCGCGATCTCGGCGCGGTCGCCGCCGACGTCAGGGCGGTGATCGCGGATACCGCCAAGGATGTGCCAAAGGGTAGTTCGGTATTTCTGCTGGGCCAGGTGCAGACCATGAACAGTGCGTTCTCGGGATTGCTGTTCGGGTTGCTCGGCGCGATCGTGCTGATCTATCTCCTGATCGTGGTGAACTTCCAGTCCTGGTCCGATCCGTTCGTGATCATTACGGCGCTGCCGGCCGCGCTTGCCGGGATCGTGTGGATGCTGTTCACGACCCAGACCACGCTGTCGGTGCCGGCGCTGACCGGCGCGATCATGTGCATGGGCGTCGCCACCGCCAACAGCGTGCTGGTGATCAGCTTCGCCCGCGAGCGGTATGAGGAACTGGGCGACCCGATCAACGCGGCGATCGAAGCAGGCTTCGTCCGTATCCGTCCGGTGCTGATGACCGCGCTGGCCATGATTATCGGCATGCTGCCGATGGCGCTCGGCCTCGGCGAGGGCGGCGAGCAGAACGCGCCGCTGGGACGCGCCGTGATCGGCGGCCTGATCTTTGCAACGGTCGCCACGCTGATGTTTGTTCCCGTGGTATTTAGTATGGTACACAAGAAGCAGGGCGCCAAAGACGCCCTTTCGGAGACACCGCATGCCGCCCACTGAACATAGCCCGACTGGCTCCCGCCGGAAGTTGGGCATTTTAGGGGTTGTGGCCGTCATCGTCGTGCTGCTGGTCGTGGTGACCGGAATCCGGGCGCGCGAGGACGCCAGCGTCAAGCTGCGGGAGTGGACCGACGACCAGGCCATTCCGACGGTAGCCGTGGTGCTGCCGGACCCGAAGGCTCTCAGCGCCACCATCGACCTGCCGGGCCGGCTGGAGGCCTATTATCGCGCGCCGATTTTTGCGCGCGTCAACGGCTATCTGAAAAGCTGGAGCGTCGACATCGGCGCCAAGGTCAAGGCCGGCGATGTGATCGCCGAAATCGATGCGCCGGACCTCGATCAGCAGTTGCTGCAGGCCCGTGCCGATCTCGTCAACCAGCAGGCCAGCGCGAAACTGTCCGAAGTCACGCTGGCCCGTCGCAGGACCTTGATCGCGTCGAATTTCGTCTCGATGCAGGAAATCGACGAGCGCACCGCCGACCTCTCCAACAAGAACGCCGCCGTCAAGTCCGCCCAGGCCAATGTCGAGCGGCTTGAGGCGCTGGCCGCCTACAAGAAAATCACCGTGCCGTTCGACGGCATCGTCACCTCGCGCCAGACCGATGTCGGCGCCCTGATCAATTCGGGCGGCAGCACCGGCCCCGCGATGTTCGTGATTTCCGACATCAAGAAGCTGCGCGTCTATGTCAACGTTCCCCAGAATTACGTGCCCGCGATCAAGATCGGCGCCAAGGCCATCCTCTCGATGCCGGACTATCCGAACCGGACGTTCGCCGCGACGGTTGAGGCTTCGTCGCAGTCGGTCGAGGTATCGACCGGCACGACGCAGATGCAGCTCGCGCTCGACAATTCCAAGGAAGAGTTGATGCCGGGCGGCTATGCCAGTGTGCGCATGAGCCTGGCGCGGGACAATGCGCCGCTGCACATTCCCTCCAGCGCCCTGATCTTCAACCAGAACGGCCTGCGGGTTGCGACCGTCACTCCGGACGACAAGATTCTGTTCAAGACCGTGACCATCGCCCGCGATCTCGGCCGCGAGATCGAGCTCGCATCGGGCATCGCTCCGGAAGATCGTGTGATCGTCGCGCCGCCGGATGGCATCGCCGACGGCGATCAGGTCCGCGTGGCCGGCGCCAAGGGCAAGCCCACCAACGTTTCGGAACGGCCGGGCGTGAAGGGGTAGGGCGGCGTTGTTGCCCTTTGTGCCCGGACTAGCGGAGCAGCGTGACCGGACGATGCGGAGCATGTCATCGGGCGCGCATTCGCGCGACCCGTTGGCATCGCCAGGAGAACGCTGCACCGCGTCCGGGACACGAGTTCTACCCCACCCGCCATTCCGGCACGGCATCGTCTGCGGTGACGATATCGCCTGACGAGCCGACCGGCGTGCGGTCCATGTTCAGGAGATGTTCGAGCGTCCGGCTGTCGTTGGCGGGTACCCGCGCCAGCGTGCGGGCGCCTTCCGGGGTCCTGAGCATCACGACGCCATGTTCGACGTCGCCGTTGCGGCCATAGAGCGCGGTAAAGCTTTCAACCGTGCCTTTGCCGGCCGCCTCGGTGACGAAGTCGGGCACCGCGCCTTTGCTGCGGTCGGCCTCGCTCTGCACGCTGGTATCCTGCGCGAGCGGTTCCGGTGATGCTTGCCGCGATAGCACCAGCGCGTGATGCTTGGTGACGAAGCCGCCCTGGCCGTAGAGCAGGCCGAGCTTGGCGCCGTTGCGCAGTTTCCGCACCATCGCACAGGCCGCGTGCGTCATGTAGGTGTTGAGCGGTGCGCCGAAGAAGGTCAGCCCTCCCGTCACCGTCGGCTGCACGTCGCTGCCGAGGCCCAGGGTGCGGCGCGCCATCTTGGGCACGCAGGGAAAGCAGCTGTAGAGCTCGATCGCGTCGAATTTCCTGCCGTCGCCGCCGGCGAGTTCCATCACCGCCTTGAGCACGGCATTCTGCGGATGGCTCTCGTAGAACTGGTCGCGCAGCAGGTAGTCGCGGGGCTCTTCCGCCGATGCGCCGCCGAGCGGATAGATCAAACGATCCTCCGATATCCCCGCGGCGCGCGCCTTTGCCAGGCTCGTCATCAGGATGGCGCCGCCCATGTTCACCATTGGATTGGCCACCATCAGCTTGGTGTAGGGCCAGGCGATCAGTCGGTTGTCCGGCGTCGGCGTCGTGATCTCATCCGGCGCGAAGCGCCGCTTCAGCCAGGCGTTGGGATTTTCCGAGGCGACGGTCGCGTAGGTCGACCAGAGATTGCCGGATTCGGCCATCGCCTCGCGCGGCGTCTGGCCCCAATGGGCCGAGGTCGCGGCCTCGTAAAATGGATAGACCGTCACCGGCCTGAACACGCCGAGCTTCACCGCCAGCGGCTTCTGGAACGCCGCGCCGCGCTTTGGCTCCTCGACGTCATGCGCGAACGGCGTCCACGGCAGATCGATGCCGGCGCGCCCGGCCTTGGTCGCGGTCGATTGCGCCTCGGCGCCGCAGACCGCGGCGACGCTGCATTCGCCGCGTGCGATGCGCTTGGCCGCCTCATGCAGATAGCGGATCGGGCTCTCGCCGCCGACCGGGCCGTAATAAAGGTGCGGGGGATGGATGCCTAATCGCTCCGCCAGTTGTTTTTCGGGGTCGCGATAGCGCCAGCTCAGAAAGTTGACGATGTCGAGCGAGCCGATCTCGCCGAGCAGCTTGCTGCCGGAATCCTGCTCCGCGCGCCTGAGCGCCTGCTCCAGCAGCGTGAGCGGTTCGAGGCCGGCGGCGATCTCCTTCGGGCGATCGACGATTTCGCCGACGCCGACAATGACGGGGATACGGTCTTCGGAGACGGGCGAGGGGTTATTCGACATTTTTTCTTGTTTCTCTATCAGGCAGTCAATTCGGCGGAGGTTCTTGTTCTCTCGTCATTGCGAGCGAAGCGAAGCAATCCAACTCGCTACGGAAACAGAATGGATTGCTTCGTCGCTACGCTCCTCGCAATGACGGCGGCAGTTGTCCGGCGTTACTCCGCCACCAGCGCATTCAGGTGCTCGACCGCCTCGACGAAATCTTCCTTGAATTCCTGCACCACCGCACTTGCGGATTTCACGCTGTCGATCAGGCCGACACCCTGTCCGACAAAATAGCTGACAAGGTCGCGCGCCTGCACGTTGCCGGCCGCCGCCGAGCGATCGATCGCGGCGAACGCGTCGCGGCTGATGATGCTTTGCAGCGGCATCGGCAGCGCGCCGGGGCTGTCGGGTCCGCGGTCCCAGGCGTCGGTCCAGACCGAGCGCAACTGACGTGCCGGCTTTCCGGTGCGGCCTTTGGAGCGGATGGCGTCGCGCGAGGAAGCCGCGATCATTTTTTCACGGAAGATTTCGGTGGTCTCGGATTCGACCGTGGCCAGCCACACCGAGCCGGTCCAGACACCGGCGGCGCCCATCGCCATGCACGCCGCCATCTGGCGTCCGTTCATGATGCCGCCGGCGGCCAGCACCGGCACATCCCGGATCGGCTTGATCGCCTTGATCACTTCGGGCACCAGCACCATGGTCGAGACCTCGCCGCAATGGCCACCGGCCTCGGTGCCCTGCACCACGAGAATATCGACGCCGGCCGCGACCTGACGCAGCGCATGCTCCTTGGCGCCGACCAGGGCCGCGACCGGCACGTTGTGCTTCTTGCCCATGTCGATCATTGCCTTCGGCGGCACGCCCAGCGCATTGGCGATCAGGCGGATCGGGTGCCGGAACGAGGCGTCGAGAACTTCCAGCGCCTGCTGCGCGTCGAACGGCTGCGGCTGATTGTCGGCGACATTGCTGGCCGTCAGTTCGACGCCGTATTTCTTCAGGAGGTTGCGGGTGAAGGCGCGATGTTCGGGCGAGACCCGCGCTTCCAGGCTCTTCCAGGTGACGTTCTTCTCGCCTGATGTCGAGATGTTTTCCGGGATCAGCACGTCGAGCCCATACGGCTTGCCGTCGACATGGTCGTCGATCCATTTCAGTTCCTGCTCGACGGATTCGGGCGAATGCGAGGTGGCGCCGAGGACGCCGAATCCGCCGGCGCGGCTGACCGCGGCAACCACGTCGCGGCAATGGCTGAAAGCCAGCAGCGGAAATTCAATTCCCAGCATGTCGCAGATCGGCGATTTCATGGTGGTGCTCACTCCCTGCTTGCGGCCTTTTTGGCGCCGCTCGCTTCTGGTTTGAATTTGCGAATTCTCATGTGACGCTAGCGCATCAGGGACCGGAAAGCCAAGCTGGTTTCCTTCGTCCGGTCTTGCGCGCAGAGGCTATCAGACGGCGATCGCGCGCGAGCACATTCCGTCTGGCAAAATATGCAACCCGAACCGCAACACCGATATGCAACCCGGTGCCGCCGTTTTGTCGCTTGCGCTTTTGATGCGGCGGTAGAATGCTGGTGTGCAATATCCGAAAAAATCCGAGGGAGCGCAAACAGGATGCCCGCCTTGCAATCCATTTCCGGCAAAAGCCACACCGCAGGCCCGGAAACCTATGATGTCGTCGTGGTCGGCGCCGGCTTTGCCGGAATGTACATGCTGCACAGGCTGCGCGGAATCGGGGCGTCGGTGCGGGTCTACGAGCAGGGCGGCGATGTCGGCGGCACCTGGTACTGGAATCGTTATCCCGGGGCGCGCTGCGATGTCGAGAGCATGCAGTATTCCTATTCGTTCTCCGACGAACTGCAACAGGAATGGAACTGGAGCGAACGTTACGCGCCGCAACCCGAGATTCTGAAATACGCCAACCATGTCGCGGACCGGTTCAACCTGCGTCCGGATATTCAACTCGGTACCCGCGTCGATCGGGCTAGCTTCGATGAAAGCGCCAATACCTGGTCGGTGACCACGTCCGACGGCAAGACCGTGACCGCGAAATATGTCGTTCTCGCCACCGGCTGCCTGTCGAACGCGCGGACGCCGGATATCAAGGGTCTCGCGGACTTCAGGGGCAAGGTCTATCACACCGGTCACTGGCCGCATGAGCCGGTGGATTTCAGCGGCCTGCGCGTCGGGGTGATCGGCACCGGGTCGTCGGCGATCCAGTCGGTGCCTGTCATCGCCGAGCAGGCCAGCCACCTCACGGTGTTTCAGCGCACCGCGAATTTTTCCATCCCCGCCCGCAATGCGGCGCTGACGGCCAAGGAGCGGCAATCCTGGAAGGCGGACTATCCGGAGATCCGGCGCAAGGCACGCGAGACCCGGAACGGCATTGTGCAGGAAATGCCCGATCGCGGCGCGCTCGACGATGGCGATAACGAGCGCCGCGCCAGATACAAATCGCGGTGGGCGCGGGGCGGCGTCACCTTCATGGGCGCCTACAACAACCTTGTGCTCGACAGGGCGGCCAACGACACCGCCGCCGATTTCGTTCGCGAAAAGATCGCCGAGATCGTCAACGACCCGAAAACCGCAAAGCTGTTGCAGCCCAACAACCATCCGATCGGATCAAAACGCATTTGCGTCGATAGCGATTATTTCGCCACCTTCAATCGCCCGAATGTGACGCTGGTCGATATCAAATCCAGTCCGATCGAGGAAATCCTGCCGAACGCGGTGCGCACCGGGGCCGGGGACTACGAGGTCGATGCGCTGGTGCTGGCGACCGGCTTTGACGCGATGACGGGCTCGGTAGCGAAGATCGATATCCGCGGCCGCAACGGACAGACGCTGAACCAGAAATGGGCCGAGGGCCCCAGGACCTATCTTGGCCTGATGAGCGCGGGCTTTCCCAATTTGTTTATCATCACCGGCCCGGGCAGCCCGTCGGTGTTGAGCAACATGATCGTTTCGATCGAACAGCACGTCGACTGGATCACCGACTGCATCGCCTACATGCGCGGACGTGACCTCGGCACCATGGAAGCGAGCCGCCAAGCAGAGGACGATTGGGTTGCGCATGTCAACGAGGTCGCCCACGGCACGCTCTATCCGCAGGCCAATTCCTGGTACATGGGCGCCAACATCCCGGGCAAGCCGAGGATTTTCATGCCCTATATCGGCGGCGTCGGCACCTATCGCCAGATCTGCGACGATGTCGCAGCGAAGGGCTACGAGGGCTTTGCGATGACGAGTCGCCGGGCCAGGGCTGCAACGAAGCGCTCGGCGTCGGCCTCGTCGTTATAGACGTGGGGTGAAATGCGCATCCGACCCAGACGCGCCGCGACGTAGATGCCTTCGGTTGCGAGTCCTTCGATGAGGCCTGTCGGCATCCCGTCGCTGAAGCTGAGGCTCAGGATATGCGGCGCCCGCAGGTGACGCTGCGGCACGCCGACGCCGGTCCCGCGCACGCCCTCCGCGATCCGTTCTGTCAGCATCAGAAGACGTTGCGCAATGGCAGTTGCGCCCCATTCAGCCATCATTTCCATGCCGATCGAGGCCATCTCCATCGAAATGAAATGGTCGCGCTCGCCCATGTCGAAACGCCCCGCATCGGAAACGTAGCTGACGTCAGCGAAATAGACCTCATTCTCGGCGCGCACGTCACGGCGGCCGAACGACGTTTGCTCGAGCGGGATGCCGCCTTGATGGCGCTTGGCGATGTAGAGAAACGCCCGGCCGTAAGGCCCCAGCAGCCACTTGTAGGTCGGAAAAAGCACAAAATCCGGATCGAGACGCTTCACATCCATTGTCAGCACGCCGGCGCTGTGCGTGGCGTCGACAAGAAAAGTCGCTGCTCGTTGCCGGAGCGCCGCGCCCACTTTTTCGATGTCGATCAGCCCGCCGTCCGACCAGTGCACCGATGAGATCGAGGCAAGGCTGACCGGCGGTGCCCCCGATCGCTCGATGGCCGCGAGAACGGCGGAGGTCCAGTCGCCATCGCCCGGCCGGCGGACCGTCTCGACGGTAAAACCCTGCGCGGCGGCGCGCGTTTGCCATTCCAGCACCGGCGAAGAATGATCATCCTCCAGAACGATGACGCGAGCGCCGCGGTCGATGGTCAGGACCTTCGCCGCCGTCGCCACGCCGTAGCCGATCGAGGGGATCAGCGCGATGTCGGCGGGATCGGCATGGATCAGGCGGGCCGCCGCTGTCCGTGCGCGTTCGTGCTGGCGGTTGGCGAAGTCAGCGTCGAGCGTCCAGGGTTTGCCTTTGCGCCCAATCGCGGCGCGGCCGGCGTCCTGGGTTCGAAGCGGCAGCGGGCTATAGGAAGCCGAATTCAGGTAACAGATGTCGCGCGGCATCTCGAAGAGGGCGCGCTGTGAGGCGAGCATTTGGTTGATCTCTTGGTTGGAACCTATCCGGTATGGCCCATCTCAATCCGGTGATTGGGGGGTCGTCCAGCCTGTTTCGCAAATATTTCCGTTCGGATCGGAGAATGACGGAGGAGCGCGCCCGGCGGGCAAATCACCCAACTGCCTGTCCAGCCCCCTTTGCAAAAATATTCCGGTTCACTTTTGACCCAAATCACTTCTTCATCTTCGCCATCCCGGCCCAACACAGAGGGGCGTTTCGCGATCGTCACGAACGTAGGGCAGGGGATGCGGTGGACGCGAAAGCACGCAGCGCAAATATTTGCGCGGACGAACGGCGCTGATGCGGACGGCGAAGTCGTGTGGTCCTGACGCCTCAATGGTTGGCGTCAAGCTTCGCAGAAGTGTCTGCGAGGCGACGGTGACAACAAAGCCCGATCACCGGGGAGAGCGCGAAGGAAACCGTTAAAACCATCGCGTGCGGGAATGCCGGGTGTCCCGGTGCGACCGTGGTGACTAACGCGTGTGCTATCTACACTTCGCGCACGCGGCTGCGGGTGCAACGGGCACCCGGCATTCCCCGCTCCCCCCTTGGGGTAGCGCCACGCCCTCTTTGGGCGAAGGATTCATGCAAAACTCGGGCGCCTCGCGCCGCGGGATCGTGAAATCATATCTTGACGTCATTGCGAGGAGCGAAAGCGACGAAGCAATCCACTCTTGCTTCCTTATTGACTTATGGATGCTTCGCTTCGCTCGCAATGACGGAAGGTGGCCTCAAAACGCCGTATAGCCGCCGTCGATCACAAAGCAATCCGCTGTATGATAGGACGACGCCTTGCTCATCAAATAGACCGCGATGCCGCCGAAATCCGAGGGCTCGCCGAACCGCCGCATCGGGATCCGCGGCATCACATTGGCGACGAATTTTTCGTTGGCCATGATGTTGGCGGTCATGTCGCTCTTGATCCAGCCGGGCAGGATGGCGTTGGCGGTGACGCCCTGGCGTGCGAGTTCGACCGCGAGCGCGCGGACCAGCGCGTTGATGGCGGCCTTGGTCGCCGCGTAATGCTCGTTGCGCGCGGTGCCGAAAATCGATGCCAGGCTCGAGGTCGCGACCAGGCGGCCGAATGCGTCGCCGGCGGTGGCGCGTTCGGTCATGTGGCGCGCCGCGACCTGAAACACGTGGAAAACACCGTCGAGATTGGTGGCGAACATGTTGCGCCATTGTTCTTCGGTGCGGTCGATAAAGGCGTGCCGTCCGCCGCCGCCGATGCCGGCATTGGCGAAGCAGCCGTCGACGCGGCCAAACCGATCGAGCGTGGCGGCCATCGCGGCCTTGACCGAGGCGGGATCGGTGACATCGCAAATGCGGGTATCAACCTTGCCGCTGCTGCCCGCCATGATCGCGGCGGCGCTTTTGTTTTTCTCGGCATTGCGGCCCCAGATCGAAATGTTGCACCCGGCCGCCGCCAGCGCCTGCGCGATGCCGAGACCGATTCCGCCATTGCCGCCGGTGATGACGGCGACGCGGCCGGTGAGGTCGAAAATACGTGCAAGCGTTTCCATGAGGCGTTTCCATTTGCTTTGGCGCGCGTTAAGGCTGCGTCCGGGGGCGGGCAGATGTCCCGCTACCAACCATGGACAAGCGCGCCTTAAAAATCAAATATGGGGTCTAGAGCGTTTTCGAGCGAAGTGGATACCGGTTCGCGTGAAGAAAACGCGTCAAATAAAGAAATAGAGCCTCCGTTCCGATTCAATCGGAACGGAAAAGGCTCGAGATATCAGATCCCGACGCATCCGCGGTGCTAACAACGCGGACGACAACTGACGAGGAAACAGATGCAGTTCAAACACGCTACGCTGGATATCGATGGGCCGGTCGCCATCCTCAAACTCGATCATCAGGAGGTGATGAACGCGGTGTCGGTCGACATGCTGGGCGGTCTCGGCGAGGCGCTCGACACCATCGAGGAGAAGAAGGCTGAAGTCCGCTGTCTGGTCATCACCGGCGCGGGGCGCGCCTTCTGCACCGGGGCCAACCTGCAGGGTCGCAACAATCAAGCGCCGGGCAAGAGCAACGCCGGCGTCACCCTGGAAACCGCATTCCATCCGTTCCTGCGCCGGCTGCGCAATTTGCATTGCCCGATCGTCACTTCCGTCAACGGACCCGCTGCCGGCGCCGGTATGAGTTTCGCGCTGATGGGCGACATGATCCTGTGCGCGCGCTCGTCCTATTTCCTGCAGGCGTTCCGGCGCATCGGCCTGGTACCCGATTGCGGATCGACCTGGCTGCTGCCGCGGCTGATCGGCAAGGCTCGCGCGGTCGAACTATCGCTGATGGGCGAAAGATTGCCGGCGGAGAAGGCGCTGGAATGGGGGCTCGTCAACCGGGTCTATGACGACGCTGTCTTGATGGACGAGACCATGAAGCTGGCGCATGAGCTTGCCAATGGCCCGACCATCGCGCTGTCGCTGATCCGCAAGCTGTATTGGGAAAGCCCCGAAAATTCGTTCGAGGACCAGCTCAATCTGGAGTCGCAGTCACAGCGGATCGCGGGCACGGCGGAGGATTTTGGGGAAGGCGTCACCGCGTTCCTGGAAAAACGTCCGGCGAAGTTCAAGGGCAGATGATGGAAGCGCTGCTCGGGCGCTGCGTCGCGTCGTGGTATCCGGGCGCCACTGGCGTTGCCGGCGCCGTCAGGCTCTCCGGCGGCGCCAGCCAGGAGACCTGGTCGTTCGATATCGTCCACCCCGCGGGCAACATCGGTGCGATCCTGCGCCGCGCGCCGCCGGATTACACCGCCCTGGAGCGCTCGGCCGGGCTGAATGTCGAGGCGGCGCTGATGCAGCGCGCTTATGAGGCCGGCGTGCCGTCGCCGCAGGTGCTGCATCTGCTGCAACCGCAGGATGAACTCGGCACCGGCTTCATCATGAAGCGGGTCGATGGCGAAACCATTCCCCGGAAGATTCTGCGCGACGACCGGTTTGCGCAAGCACGCCCGAAACTCGCGCGCCAGCTCGGCCAGGTTCTGGCCGGCATCCACGGCCTGGCGTTGCCGCAGCTGCCGGAGCTTCGCCGCATGACGGCTACGAAGGAAATGACCGAGCTTGAGCGGGACTACCGCAGTCTCGATTGGCCGCGGCCGGTGTTCGAACTCGCGCTACGCTGGCTGCGCGACCGCGACCCCGGTCCGTCGCAGGAGATCACGCTGGTGCACGGCGATTTCCGGCACGGCAACCTCATCATCGGCCCCGACGGCGTTCGCGCCGTGCTGGACTGGGAGCTCGCGCATCTTGGCGACCCGATGGAGGACTTGGGGTGGATCTGCGTTAATTCCTGGCGCTTCGGCCAGATCGACAAGCCGGTCGGCGGCTTCGGCACGCGTGAGGAATTGTTCGCCGGTTACGAAGCGGCCGGCCGCCGCGTCGATCCGCACCGGGTCATGTTCTGGGAAGTGATGGGAACGCTGCGCTGGGGTTGATGTGCTGCGGCATGATGCAGCGCTTTCGCCGCAACCCCGAGCATTCCCTCGAGCGGGCGATGATCGGCCGCCGCTCCTCGGAAACTGAAATCGATCTGTTGCGGCTATTGGCGCCACGGGCATGAAAAAAATGAGAACGGGCATGATCCCGAAAAGTGGGAACCGGTTTTCGGATAAGATCATGCCCAAAAAGATGAGAGAGTGACATGCAGGACGAACCGACACCGAAAGAACTCATCAAGGCGGTCGCGGATTTCCTGCGCAGCGACATCGCGCCTCAGATCAGCGGGCATCAGGCGTTCAAGCTGCGGGTTGCGATCAATGCGCTTGATCTGGTGACGCGCCAGATCACACTGGAGCAGGACAGCGACGCCGCGGAAATCGCCCGGCTGTCGCAGCTATTGGCGATGCAGGGTTCGCTCGCCGAGCTCAATCGCGCGCTCGCCGACCGCATCGCAAAGGGCGAAGTCGACCTGCAGACGCCCGGGCTTGCCGATCATCTGTGGCAGACCACGATGGACAAGCTCGCGGTCGATCAGCCGAACTATGCGTCCTACCGGAGGGAGCTTGGAGAGAAGGGTGGCGGCTAACTCGCCATTGCGAGCGAAGCAAAGCAATCCATTTGCGCCACTAGCATGGATTGCTTCGTCGCTGACGCTCCCTTGCGCAAACGCTTCGCGTTTGTCGCAGGCAATGGCGAGGAGTGGGGCCTGCGCGTTACTTGCCGACCCATTTCGGCGGGCGCTTTTCCGAAAACGCCTTCGGCCCCTCGATATAATCCTGCGACGCCGCCATTGCCTTCACGGCGGGATAGTCGCGCTGGTCGGCGATCGCCTGCTCCAGCGAGACCGCGAGGCCCTTCTGGATGGTCTGCTTAGAGGCACGGATCGACATCGGGCTGTTCTTGCAGATCGTCTCGGCCCAGCGCTCCGCCGCCGCCAGCGCCTCGCCGGCCGGCACCACCTCGTTGACGAAGCCGAGTTCGTGGCCCTCGCGGGCGGTGACGTGGCGCGCGGTAAGGATCATGCCCATGGCGCGCTTGAGGCCGATCTGGCGCGGCAGCCGGTGCAACCCGCCGGCCAGCGCGGCGAGGCCGACGCGCGGTTCGGGAAGCGCGAACATCGCGTTCTCCGAGGCAATGATGAGGTCGCAGGCCAATGCGATCTCGAAGCCGCCACCCATGGCGACGCCGTTGACCGCGGCGATGATCGGCTTGTCGCAGTCGAACCGCGAGGTCAGCCCGGCAAATCCGCCGGTGTCCCAGCCGCGCTTGCCGCCCGCCGCCTGCCATTTCAGGTCGTTGCCGGCGCAGAACGCCTTGTCGCCGGCGCCGGTGACGATCGCGACCCATTGCTCGGGATCGGCGGAGAAGTCGTCGAACACCTTGTTCAGTTCGAAATGCGCATCGGTATGCAGCGCGTTGTAAACCTCGGGCCGCGACAGCGTCACGATCGTGACCGGGCCCTTGCGCGTGACCTTGGAGAATTTCAAGTCCATGTTTGCTCCCGTCGTTTCTTTTGCCGTGGCAAGGAATTCGTAACTAGAATACTAACTAGCTCTCGCCGCCGGTTGCCATCCAATTACGCGGGTAACCTCCGCGTCACAAGCCGTATTCCTATGCTTGACTTGATTTGATGTTCTCATCTTAATCGATCGGACTCGGGACCACGTTGCGACCTCGCCGCGCCACAAGACGACAAGAAGAACGATTTCTGGGAG
Source organism: uncultured Pseudomonadota bacterium (assembly GCA_963727225.1). GTDB lineage: Bacteria > Pseudomonadota > Alphaproteobacteria > Rhizobiales > Xanthobacteraceae > Bradyrhizobium. The sequence continues at coordinate 518,927 of CAVSFN010000023.1, forward strand.
AACTGCCTTGGATTTTGCATTGCCGGCCGACCTCGTCGCCTATCTCGCCGAACTCGATCAATTCATCGCACGCGAGATCAAGCCGATCGAAAACGCGGACGACAACATCCGGTTTTTCGATCATCGCCGCGAATGGGCGCGCACCGATTTCGACAATGGCGGGTTGCCGCGGCATGAATGGGAAGCGCTGCTGCGCAAGGTGAAAAATCTCGCCGACAGCGCCGGGCATCTCCGCTTCGCGATACCGAAACGCTATGGCGGCAAGGACGGCTCCAATCTCTGGATGGCGGTGATCCGCGAACATTTCGCCTCCAAGGGGCTCGGCCTGCACAACGATCTGCAGAACGAACATTCGATCGTCGGCAACCTGCCGCTGGTGACCATGCTCGACCGCTATGGCCGCGACGACCAGAAGGCGATGATCGAGGGCTCGATATCAGGGAAATATCGCATCACCTTCGGCCTTACCGAGCCGGAGCACGGCTCGGATGCGACCCATATGGAAACCCGGGCGGTGCAAGCGACCCGCGACGGCGTTGCCGGATGGGTGATCAACGGCGAGAAGATGTGGACCACCGGCATGCATGTCGCGACCCATTGCGCGCTGTTCGCGCGCACCTCGGGCAATGACGGCGACGCGCGCGGCATCACCTGCTTTCTGGTGCCGGCCAACGCCAGGGGCGTCAAGGTCGAGGAATATATGTGGACCTTCAACATGCCGACCGATCATCCGCGCGTCAGCTTTACCGACGTGTTCGTGCCCGACGATGCGCTGTTCGGCGAGGTTGGCCGCGGTCTGTCGCTGGCGCAATGCTTTGTGCACGAGAACCGGATCCGGCAGGCGGCGAGTTCGCTCGGTGCTGCCGTCTATTGCATCGAGGAAAGCGTGAAATACGCGCGCCAGCGCAAGCCGTTCGGCCGCGCGTTGGCCGAGAACCAGGCGATCCAGTGGCCGCTGGTCGAGCTTGCGACGCAGGCGGAGATGCTGCGGCTGTTAATCCGCAAGACCGCCTGGGAGATGGACAAGCTCACGCAGGCGCAGGTCGAGCACACCCTGTCGGACAAGGTTTCGATGTGTAATTTCTGGGCGAACCGTTTGTGCTGCGAAGCCGCCGACCGCGCCATGCAGGTGCATGGCGGCATGGGCTACTCGCGTCACAAGCCGTTCGAGCACATCTACCGGCATCACCGCCGCTACCGCATCACCGAAGGCAGCGAGGAAATCCAGAAGCGCAAGGTCGCCGGATTCCTGTTCGGCTATATGGGAGCGGGCAAGCATTGAGGGGGACGACGCTCAATTCACCTGCCGATCCTTGCCGGCCCAATAGGGATCGCGCAGATGGCGGCGCAGGATCTTGCCGGAGGCGTTGCGCGGCAGGGCTTCGATGAAGTCGACCGTCTTCGGCGTCTTGAAGCCCGCGATGCGTTCGCGGGTGAAGCCGATGATATCCGACGACGTCGCCTTCTTGCCGGGCTTCATCACCACGATGGCCTTGACCGCCTCGCCCCATTTGTCGTCGGGCACGCCGACCACGGCGACTTCGGCGACATCAGGGTGATCGCAGATCGCGCTTTCGACTTCGGCCGGATAGATGTTTTCGCCGCCCGAGATGATCATGTCCTTGATGCGGTCGTGGATATAGAGATAGCCGTCACTGTCCATGTAGCCGGCGTCGCCGGTGCGCAGCCAGCCGTCGCCGTCGAGCGTCTTGGCGGTGGCTTCCGGCAAATTCCAGTAGCCGGCCATGTTGGAGCCGGAGCGGGTCGCGATCTCGCCGACCTCGCCCGGCGGCAATCGGTTGCCGTCGGCATCGAGGATCGCAAGTTCGACTCCCGGCAAGGCCTTGCCGGCCGAGCGCATCCGGTCCAGTCCCTCGACATGATCTTCCGGCGGCAGCGCCACGATGGTGCCGGTGGTTTCGGTCATGCCGTACATCTGCACAAAGCCGCAACCGAACACCTCGATGCACTCCTTCAGCAGTGCTGCCGGAATCGGCGAGGCGCCGTAGAGCATGTATTTCAGCCGCGAGAAGTCGACCTGGCGCGCGCGCGGTTGCCGCACCACGAACTGCATCGCCGCCGGCACCATGAACAGCTTGGTGATGCCGGACTGCTCGAAAAAATCCAGCACCTTGGTCGGATCGAACTCGCGCGCGATCACGCCCCGCGCGCCGTGATAGAGGCCCATCACGCCCCAGCCGGACCCGCCAATATGGAAGATCGGCATCGCCACCAGCGAGACGTCGTCGGTCGACCAGCGGTTCCACTCGGGCTTTTCGGCTTGATTGCCGGTCTGTACCAGATTGAGGAAGTTGGCGTGCGACAGCATCGCGCCTTTCGGTTTTCCGGTCGTGCCCGAGGTGTAGAGCTGGATCGCGATGTCCTTCGGGCTGATCGGCACTTTCGGGTCGTCGCCGCTCTGCGCGTCGCGCCACGCCGTGAAATCGGGCCATTCCGGTGCGCCGCCCTCGGTGGTGATGATGTGGCGAAGATCAGGCAATTGCGGTTTGATGTTGCGGGCCTGGGCGATGAATTCGGGGCCGACGAACAGCACCGGCGCCTTGCAGTCGCCGACGATGAAGGCGACTTCGGGTCCGGCGAGGCGCCAGTTCACCGGTGCCATCACCACATTGGCTTTCATCGCTCCCAGCAGCAGCTCGAAATAGAGATCGCTGTTCTTGCCGAGATAGGCGATGCGTTCGCCCGGTTTGACGCCGAGCGCTATCAGCGCCCTGGCGACCCGGTTGGTCCTGGTGTCGAACTCGGCGAAGGTGGTCTGGCGTCCCTCGAACTCGTACACGACCGCGTTGTCGCGAGTTCTGGCGCGGTCGCGCACCATGTCGGCAAGGTTGGCCAATTGCGGTGTGGCGGTCATGTCTCTCCCGTTATGTCTTGTTTTCGTTGCGCGGAGTTTGGCGTTATCCGGCAGCAAAAACAATACGGGATCGAGCTATCTCCGTGCCGCACGGTCCTTCTCATTTTGCGCCTTGATCGAATCCCGCGCGTTGGTCCAGTCCTTGTCCGACCACTCGCGCAGCTCGTAAAAGTTGCCGCCCGTCGCCAGCGCCTGCGCGCCGTCCATCGCGATGGTTTCCCCGCTGATCCAGTCGCAGCCGCCGGAGATCAAAAACACGGCAAGGTTCTGCAGTTCCTCCATCTTGCCGACACGGCCCATCGGATTTCTTGCAATGGTGCGAGCGCCGGGCTCATCGCCGGGGTTGAGGCGCTTGCTCATGCCCTCGGTCGGAATTTCGCCGGGTGCGATGGTGTTGAGCCGGATGCCGTAGCGCCCCCATTCGGTGGCCAGCGACATCGTCATGGCATGGATAGCGGATTTGCTCATCGCAGAAGGCACCACATAGGGGCTGCCGTTGCGGACCCAGGTCACGGTGATCGACACCACGTTGCCGGGGTGCCCGCCGGCGATCCAGCGCCGGCCCACGGCGTGAGTCACATAAAATGTGCCGTGCATGACGATGTTGGCGATCGCATCGAAGCCGCGCGGCGTCAGGTCCTGGGTGCGCGAGACGAAATTGCCGGCGGCGTTATTGATGAGATCGGTGAGCGGGCCTTCGGTAAAAATCGCCTCGATCATCTCGTCGACCGCGAGCGGGTTCCTGATGTCGACGCCGTGGCTCGTCACCCGGCCGCCATGCAGGTCCATCAGTTCGGTCGCGGTCTCATCGCAGACGCTCTTTCTCCGGCCGCAGATATGAACTTCGGCGCCGAGGCTGAGGAAGCGCGCGGCCATCGATTTGCCAAGACCGGTTCCGCCGCCGGTGACCAGAATGCGTCTGCCGGCAAGAAGCTGTTCGTTAAACATGGAGGTTTCCGCCCTAAAGGAATGTCTGTTAATTGGTTGATTGACTAAAACGGGACAACGCCTTTCTGTAAAGGCAAACGGCAAAGAAGAGCAAGGGAGAACCCATCCATGGAAAAGCGCGTGTCGGTGTCGATTTCGGAGGGCGTCGCGGATGTCCGCCTGGTGCGGGCGGACAAGATGAATGCGCTGGATGCCGCGATGTTCGAAGCGATCGTCGCCGCCAGCGATCGGCTTGCCCACGAAAAAGGCCTGCGGGCGGTAGTATTATCCGGAGAGGGCCGCTCGTTTTGCGCCGGTCTCGATATGGGGCGTTTTGCCGCGATGAAGGAAAGCGGCGGTAACGGGATAGCGGGGGGCGAAAAACGCGACCTGACCGAGCGCACCCGTGGCCTCGCCAATTTCCCGCAGCAGGCAGTTTGGGGATGGCGGCAGCTTGCGGTGCCGGTGATAGCCGCGATCCAGGGCGTGGCATTCGGCGGCGGCTTTCAGCTCGCGCTCGGCGCCGACATGCGCTTTCTCGCGCCCGATGCGCGGATGTCGATCATGGAGATCAAATGGGGACTGATTCCGGATATGGCGGGGACGCCGATCCTGGCCAGCCTGGTGCGCGACGATATCCTGCGCGAGCTCACCTATACCGGGCGGATTTTCTCGGCCCAGGAGGCTTTGAGTTACGGCCTCGCGACGCGGATCTGCGACGACCCCCGCGCGGCTGCGCTGGAAGTCGCGCGCGAGATCGCCGCCAAGAGCCCCGAGGCGATCCGCGCCGCCAAGCGCCTGCTGAATAATCTGGCCATCGATCCTGGCCCGGCGCTGCTTGCCGAATCCGTCGAGCAGATGAAACTGATGGGCGGAGCCAATCAGCTCGAGGCGGTGCGCGCCAATATCGACAAACGCGCGCCGCGCTTCGCCGACGTTTGAATTCACACCGTCATCACCGGGCTTGTCCCGGTGATCCACTTTTTTTGCTGCAAGCAAATCGTGGATGGCCGGAACAAGTCCGGCCATGACGGCAAATCCCTCCCTTGGTGTTTCTCGGACAACGAAAAACGGCTATGATCGACATGCAGCCACCTTTCCTCGGTATCCTCAGCGGTCAGCGACGGCGCAGCCACGACGAAGTCGCCGATCGCGCCGCGCGCATGGCCGGCGGGCTGGCCGGGCTGGGCGTCAAGCAAGGCGACAGCGTCTGCATCCTGATGCGCAACGACATCGCCTTCATCGAGGCGGCCTATGCGGCGATGCGGCTCGGGGCCTATGCGGTGCCGGTGAACTGGCACTTCAAGCCGGAGGAAATCAATTATGTGCTGAAGGATTCCGGAGCCCCGGTCCTGATCGGCCATGCCGACATGCTGCATCAACTGCGCGACGCGATCCCCGCTGGCGTTAGTGTCCTCAGCGTGCCGACGCCGCCGGAAATTCTGTCGAATTACAAGGTCGATCCCGGTCACCTCGCCACGCCCGACTTTGCGACCGATCTCGAAGTCTGGCTCGAACGGCAACAGCCCTATGACGGCCCGGTGCTGCCGCAGCCGCAGAACATGATCTACACCTCGGGCACCACGGGTCACCCCAAGGGAGTGAGGCGCAACGCGCCGACGCCCGAACAGAGCGCGTCGTTGGAGCGGATGCGCGCGATGATCTACGGCTTGAAGACGGGCGCCCGCGTGCTGCTGCCGGGGCCGCTGTATCATTCCGCGCCGAACTCGTTTGGGCTGCGCGCGGGCCGGCTCGGCGGTGCGCTGGTTTTGATGCCGCGATTCGATCCGGAGGAATTTCTGCGGCTGATCGAGGAACAGAAGATCGACACCATCTTCATGGTGCCGACCATGTTCATCCGGCTGATGAAACTGCCGGAACAGGTGCGCCGGAAATACGACATGTCCTCGCTGCAGCATGTCATTCATGCCGCCGCCCCCTGTCCCGCCGACGTCAAGCGCGCGATGATCGAATGGTGGGGACCGGTCATCTATGAATTCTACGGCAGCACCGAATCCGGCGCGGTCACCTTCGCCAATTCCGAGGACGCGCTGAAGAAGCCGGGCACCGTCGGCAAGATTTCGCCGGGCGCGGAGCTGCGTTTTGTCGGCGACGACGGGAGACTTCTGCCGCAAGGCGAAATCGGTGAAATCTATTCACGCATGGCAGGCAATCCGGATTTCACCTATCACAACAAGCCGGAGAAGCGCGCCGAGATCGAACGCGACGGATTCATTACCTCAGGCGATGTCGGCTATATCGACCAGGACGGCTACGTCTTCATCTGCGACCGCAAGCGCGACATGGTGATCTCGGGTGGTGTCAACATCTATCCCGCCGAAATCGAAGCCGCGCTGCATGCGGTTCCCGGCGTGCATGATTGCGCGGTGTTCGGCATCCCCGATGAAGAGTTCGGCGAGGCGCTGATGGCGGTGGTCGAGCCGCAGCCTGGCGTAGCGCTCGACGTGGCGGCGATCCGCGCGCAGCTCAAGACCGCGCTCGCCGACTACAAGGTGCCGAAACACGTCGAAATCCATGCCAGCCTGCCGCGCGAAGATTCCGGCAAGATCTTCAAGCGCCGCCTGCGCGATCCTCATTGGGAGAGGGCTGGGCGAAGGATTTAAAAAGCAACATCGCCTTTTTCTTGGTCTTGCGCCGGGCTTGAAAAATTGCGACTGGAGGATGCCGGGCAGTTTCTGGAGCCACCAACCATGTCGTCCCAGATCATGCCTTCTGATGCCGATCTGCGGTCCAATCGCGCCGATGAAGCTTTGGCGCTTGAGGAAGACGCCCGGCTGCGGACCGATATCCGGCTGCTCGGCCGCATTCTCGGCGATACCGTACGCGATCAGGAAGGCGCCGACGTATTCGATCTGGTCGAGCGCATCCGGCAGACCTCGATCCGGTTCCACCGGGACGACGACAGGCCGGCGCGGCGCGAGCTTGAGATCATCCTCGACAGCATGTCGATCAGCGAGACCGTGCGCATCGTCCGGGCCTTCAGTTATTTCTCGCACCTTGCCAACATCGCCGAAGATCAGAACAACATCCGGCAGATGCGCGCGCGCAGCAGCGCCGGCGGAACGCCACGGCCAGGCACGCTGGCCGAGACCCTGTCGCATGCGCGGGCGGCCGGTTTCAGCGCCGCCGATCTGCGCCATTTCTTCGCAGGCGCGCTGGTCAGCCCGGTCTTGACCGCCCATCCCACCGAAGTTCGGCGCAAGAGCACCATGGATCGCGAGATGGAGATTTCCGCGCTGCTCGAACGCCGCGAACGCGTCCAGCTCGCGCCGGAGGAAATCGAGGCGAGCGACGAGCAGTTGCGCCGCGCGGTAGTGACACTGTGGCAGACCAACCTGCTGCGCCGCACCAAGCTCACCGTGCTCGATGAGGTCGCCAACGGTCTTTCGTTTTACGACTACACCTTCCTGCACGAGGTGCCGCGGCTCCATTGCGTGCTGGAGGACCGGTTGAACGAGGGCGATGAGGTAGCGCAGGGAGAACTGGCGTCGTTCCTGCGGATGGGAAGCTGGATCGGCGGCGATCGCGACGGCAACCCGTTTGTGACCGCGGAAGTGATGCGCGGTACGCTGAAGATGCAGAGTAGCCGCGTGCTGCGGTTTTATCTGGAAGAGCTGCATGCGCTGGGCGCCGAGCTGTCGCTCGCCGCGCACCTTGCGGATGTTTCCGAGGAATTGCGGGTGCTTGCCGAGCGCTCGCCCGATACCTCGCCGCATCGAAGCGGCGAGCCCTACCGGCTGGCGGTGTCCGGCATCTACGCCCGGCTGACGGCGACCGCGCTGAAGCTCGATGTGGAAACCATGCGGCAGCCGGTCGGCGAAGCGGCTGCCTATGCCAATGCCGGGGAGTTCAAGGCTGACCTCGATATTCTCGACCGCTCGCTGATCGCGAATAATTCGCGCGTGATAGCGCGCGGCCGGCTGCGGCTGCTGCGCCGGGCGGCGGATTGTTTCGGTTTCCATCTGGCAAGCCTCGACATGCGGCAGAACTCCGCCGTGCACGAGCGAACCATCGCCGAATTGCTTGATACGGCTACGCCCGGCACGTCTTATTTGGCACTGAACGAAGACGCGCGGATCGCGCAGCTTGCGAGCGAATTGCGCAATCCGCGGCCGCTGACGTCGGCCTTCGTCAAATACAGCGACGAGACGCTGGGCGAACTCGCCGTGTTCCACGAGGCTGCCAACTCGCACGCCAGGTTCGGCGCCGATGTGATCCCCCAATGCATCATTTCCATGAGCCAGGGCGTCTCCGATCTCTTGGAAGTGGCGTTGCTGCTGAAGGAGGTGGGTCTGGTCGACCCTTCGGGCCGCAGCGCGATCAACATCGTGCCGCTGTTCGAGACCATCGAGGATTTGCAGGCCTGCGCCGCGATCATGGACCGCCTGCTTTCGCTGCCGGAATATCGTCGCTTCGTGGACAGCCGCGGCGGGGTGCAGGAGGTGATGCTCGGCTATTCCGACAGCAACAAGGACGGCGGCTTCGTCACCTCGGGCTGGGAGCTCTACAAGGCCGAGATCGGCCTTGTCAGTGTGTTCGAGCGCCACGGCGTGCGGCTGCGGCTGTTCCACGGCCGCGGTGGTTCGGTCGGCCGCGGCGGCGGGCCGAGCTATGACGCCATCATCGCGCAGCCGGGCGGCGCGGTGGATGGCCAGATCCGGATCACCGAGCAGGGCGAGATCATCTCCAGTAAATACTCCAATGCGGAGGTCGGCCGCAACAACCTGGAAATTCTCGCCGCGGCAACGCTCGAAGCGAGCCTGTTGCACCCGCGACGGAGTGCGCCGCGCAGCGAATATCTCGAGGCAATGGAGCAATTATCGGCGCTGGCCTTCGCAGCCTATCGCGGCCTCGTTTACGAGACCGACGGCTTTGTCGATTATTTCTGGGCGTCGACCGTGATCACGGAAATCTCGACGCTCAATATCGGCAGCCGGCCGGCCTCGCGCAAGAAAACCCGGGCCATCGAGGACCTGCGCGCCATCCCCTGGGTGTTCAGCTGGGCGCAATGCCGGCTGATGCTGCCGGGATGGTATGGCTTCGGCAGCGCGGTCGAGACCTGGATATCGCAGCATCCTGACAAGGGCATGCCGTTCCTCAAAGAGCTCTATCGCGAGTGGCCGTTCTTCCGCACGCTGTTGTCCAACATGGACATGGTGCTGGCGAAAAGCTCGATCGCGATCGCCTCGCGCTATGCGGAACTGGTGCCGGATGCGGCGCTGCGCGAAAATATCTTCGGGCGGATCCGGCGCGAATGGCATGCGTCGATCGAAACACTGCTGGATATCATGGGGCAGGATCGGCTGTTACAGGGCAACCCGCTGCTGGAACGCTCGATCCGCAACCGTTTTCCCTATCTCGACCCGCTCAATCACGTCCAGGTCGAACTCCTCAAGGAACATCGCGCGCAAAACCCCGACGAGCAGGTGCTGCGCGGCATCCAGATCACCATCAACGGCATTTCGGCAGGCTTGAGAAACAGCGGGTAGCTCTTTGTCGTACCGGCGAAGGCCGGGACGACACGGAGACGCTATTTCCGCCTCAGATCGCATCCCAGTTGAAAATATCCGCCGAGCGGTCGAGCTTGTAGAACGACGACTTCAGCGCCGGCATGCCGTGCTCGGCGATGGTCTGCGGGGTCCAGCCTTCGGCGCGATGGATCGAGCGCAGCGGGCGCGACTGGCTCATCAGGAAGATCTCGTTCATCCGCACCGCAAAGATCTGCCCAGTAACGTCCTTGGCGGCGTCGCTGAGCAGGAAACCGCATAGCGGCGCGATCTTTTCCGGGCCCATCTGCTGGATCTTGGCGACCCGCGCCTTCTCCGCCTCGGTCTCGGTCGGGATGGTTCCGATCAGCCGGCTCCACGCGAACGGCGAGACGCAATTGGAGCGGACGTGGAAACGATCCATGTCGAGCGCGATCGATTTCGACAACCCGACGATGCCGAGCTTGGCCGCGGCATAATTGGCCTGGCCGAAATTGCCAATCAGGCCCGAGGTCGAGGTGAAGTGTACGAACGCGCCGCTCTCCTGTTCGCGGAACAGCCGTGCCGCGGCGTGCGACACGTAGAACGAGCCCATCAGATGAACCTTGATGACCGCCTCGAAGGCGTCGATGCTCATGCGATGGAAGATCGCGTCGCGCAGGATGCCGGCGTTGTTGACCACGCCATCGAGCTTGCCGAAGCTGTCGATCGCGGTCTTGACGATCTTGCTGGCCGGGACTGCCTCGGCGACGGTTTCGAAATTCGCCACCGCAATGCCGCCGCGCTTCTTGATCTCATCGACCACCTCTTCCGCAGGGGCCGCACTCGACCCCGAACCGTCGGCGGCGCCGCCGGGATCGTTGACGACCACCTTGGCGCCCTCGGCCGCGCAGAGCAGCGCGATTTCCTTGCCGATGCCGCGGCCGGCGCCGGTGACGATGACGACTTTGTCCTGCAGTGATTTGGCCATTAGGGTTCTCCCGTTGTTTTCGGCATTCCGGGGCGTGCGAAGTCCGAACCCGGAATCTTAACAATTCCGGGTCTGCGCCAAGGGCGCATCCCGGAATGACGAAAGTGGTTATCGCTCGTTCGTAAAAATAATGGTGCCCGACGCGGCGAACATTCCACCGACGCCATGGCAGACCGAAATCTTCGCGCCCTTGACTTGCGCCGGCGCGATGCCGCGCATTTGCCGCACGCTTTCCTGCAGCGCGTACATGCCGTACATGCCGGAGTGCATGTAGCTCAGGCCCCCGCCATTGGTGTTGAGCGGCAGCTTGCCGCCGGGGCGGGTATTGCCGTCGGCGATGAACTTGCCAACCTCTTCATGCGGCATGAAGCCGAGATCGCCGAGGCCATACAGCGGCAGATGCGCGAACGCGTCGTAGATCATCAGGTGATCGACATCCTTGTGGGCGATGCCGGCTTCCCTGAAGGCGAGGGGGCCTGCGACCCTGAAGGCGCGCGAGGAATCGAAGGTCTGCATCTGGCTGACCATCGGCGTTTCCACGCTTTCGCCGGTGCCCAGAACATAGACTGGCTTGTTCGGAAAGTCCTTGGCGCGGTCTGCCGAGGTCAGGATCAGCGCGCCGCCGCCGTCGGTGACCAGGCAGCATTGCAGGATGCGGAACGGGTAGGCGATCATCCGCGAATTCAGCACGTCCTCGACCGTGATCGGCGCTTTCATGGTGGCGCGCGGATTCTTCGCGGCCCATTCGCGCTGCACCACCGCGACCATGGCGATCTGCTCATGGGTGATGCCGTGGGTTTTCATGTAACGCAATACCGGAATCGGAAACATGCTGGGCGGGCCGTAGACGCCAAACGGCGATTCGAACTGACCGTTGAGGCTGTCCGGCGGCGTCGAGCGCGGGGGCTTCCCGATCATCGACTTGCCGCTTTCGGCGTGCGTGATCAGCACGGTCTTGCACAGCCCGGCCTCGATCGCCGCGGCGGCGTGGCGGACATGCAGCATGAACGAGCAGCCGCCGACCGACGTGCCGTCAACCCAGGTCGGCGTGATGCCGAGGTAGTGCGCGATCTGCTGCGGCGTTTCCACCGCGGTGGCGATGCCATCGATATCGGATAGTTTCAGTCCGGCATCGGCGATGGCGTTCAGCGCTGCGTCGGCATGCAACTGAATCTGCGACACGTTCGGAATAACGCCGAGTTCGGTGGTTTCGGCTGCGCCAACGACGGCGACCTGATTTCTGCGCATGGTACTTAACCCTTCGCCGGACGGAACTGGGGAAGGGTGATCCTGTCGTCGAGCTTTTCGAACGTGACTTCCAGCTTCATGTCGAGTTCGAGCGCCTCCGGCGTTTGCGGACAATCCAAGATGTTGCTCATCATGCGCGGACCTTCGTCGAGCTCGACGATGGCGATGGCATAAGGCGGTGTGAAACCCGGTGCGGCGGGCCGATGGTTGATGACGTAGCTGTAGAGTTTGGCCTTGCCGCTGGCCTTGAAGACGCTGACCTTGCGCGAGGCGCAGGCCGGACAGAACGGACGCGGCGGGAAATAGACGTTGGCGCAAGCATCGCAGCGCTGCAGGCGGAGTTCGCCGGCCTGTGTACCGTCCCAGAAATGCTGGGTCTCGGGCGTCGGCTTTGGTCGCGCACGCGTCGCATCGGCCATATCGCTGATTCCTCCCTGCGGCGGGCATGTGATCGCCCGCTGGCTCTGATCTTGATGCGACATTGTACTGCCAGGCGTCAACGGTCTAGCCGACCTCCTGCATGCCGCGTATTCCGGCACACGAACAATGGATTAGTCCGGAGCGCTTGTGTCCCTGCGACCCCACGCGCTATTGTTCGCCGGAATGAAGAAAATCGGGAGAATTTCATGCTGAGGATGACGGGCGCGGCGTTGGTGGCGGGTTTGATATTTGCCGCGCCGGCGGTGGCGGCCGACGCGCCAGCGGAAATCAAGATCGGCACGCTCTACGCGTCATCCGGCCGTTATGCCTCGATTTCGATGCCGGTTTTCAGCGCGCTCAAACTCTGGGCTGACCAGAAAAATGCCGAGGGCGGGGCCTATGTGAAGGCATTCGACAAGAAGATTCCGATCAAGCTCGTCGCTTACGACGATCAGAGCAACACCGCGACCGCATCGACGCTGTACAATCAACTGGTCACGCAAGACAAGGTCGATCTGCTGGTTGCCGATTCCGGTTCGGTGCTGACCGCGCCGGCGGTGGCGATCGCGCGCGATCACAAGATGTTCCTGTTCGACCAGACCGGTACCGGCGCCAGCTTCTTTTCCAAGGATAATCCCTATATCGCGCTGATGGCCGACCCGGTCTCGACCATCTGGCCGAAGCCGGTCGCCGATTTCCTCACCCAGGATGGCCCGGGCCTTGGGATCAAGAAGGTGGCGCTGCTCTATTCGACCAACGAATTCACGGGAACGCAGGCCAACGCCTTCCGCAAATTCGTCAAGGATTCCGGCGCGCCGATCGAGATCGTCTACGATCAGGGCGTTCCCACCGAGACCACCAATTACACCGTCATCATCAACAACATCGCCAACACGCAGCCCGATGCCGTGATCCATTTCGGGTATGCGCCCAACGATATCGCGTTCCTGCGCAACGTTCAGGACGTCGGCGTCAATTTCAAAATGCTGTTCGCGATCTATGCGGGCATCGAGACCGAGCTTCTGGAAAAGAACGTCGGCGCCAAGGGCCTTGAATATGTATTCACCTATGTGCCGCCCTCGGAACTCGACTATCCCGTCAATTTCGGCATGAGCATGAAGGATTATAAAGCCGCCTGGAACAAGAAATATCCCGACGGCAAGATCGAGTTCGGCTTCAATGCCACCGCCGGATACACCACCGGGCTCATCATCGAGAAGACGCTGTCGGTTGCGACCAGCCTCGATCAGCTCGAGCTGCGCCGGGCGAATTTCAGCCTCTCCGGACAGCTCAAGACGCTCGACGGGACCTATGCGCTCGATGAAACCGGCGGCCAGATCGGCGAATTGACGCCGCTCGGGCAGATCATTCTCGACGAGCACGGCCACCCCAAATTCGTCTCGATCTATCCGCACGAAACGGCTACCGGCAAGCCGGTCTACCCGCGTCCATGACGCGGTCGCAGATCGAAGACCGGATGCCGGGAGCGGAGCGCCCATGCAGCTAGTCTATGCGCTCGTCGCCGGCGTTCTGTTCGGTCTGTATTTCAGCCTGGTCGGTATCGGCCTCAATCTGGTGTTCGGCGTCATGCGCATCGTCAATCTTGCGCATGGCGATTTTCTGATGCTCGGCGCGTTCGTGGCATTCGGGGTCGCGACCCTGGCCGGGATCGATCCGTTGTTCGCGGTGCCGCTGGCGTTCGTGGTGTTCGTGCTGGTCGGGGTGTTGCTCTATTGGGTGTTGGTGCCGCGCCTGCAGGGCTCGGTCAATCCGGAGATGCTGTCGATCATCCTGTTCTTCGGGTTGTCGCAGGTGATCGAGGCGGTCACGACCATCTTCTTCGGCACCAGCGAGCGCTCGATCCAGAGCCGGGCGCTCGGCACGGTATTCTCGACAATCAGAGTGAAGCTGTTCGGCGGCAAGCCCGACGTGGCCGGACCGATCCATATTTTCGGCCAGGGATTTCCCGCGCCATGGGTGATCGCGGCCGTCACCAGCCTGATCGCCATCGCGCTGGTCTACCTCTATCTGTACCGCACCCGCCTTGGCACCCTGACCCGCGCGGTGATGTCGCGTCGCGACGAAGCCTTTGCCACCGGCATCGATGTCGATCGCGTTTCGGCGGCGGCATTCGGCATTGGATTGGGGCTCGCGGCGGTGGCCGGCGTATTCGCGCCCTTCATGTTCGGATCGGTGACGCCGGCGTTCGGCGCCGATGCCACCGTCACGTCGTTTGCCATCGTGGTATTGGGGTCGCTCGGCAATCCCTTGGGGACCGCGCTCGGCGGCGTCGTTTACGGCGTCTGCTACATGCTGGTGCAGACCTATCTCAGTTCATGGGCCGACCTGTTGCCCTATGTGCTGCTGATCTTCATCCTGCTGCTGCGTCCGAGCGGACTGCTCGGAAGGCGGGTGCGTGTTGCCTAGCGCTCTCAGACACACGCTGTTCATCGTCGTGCCGCTGCTCGCCGTGTTTGCGGTGCTGCCGGGCGTCTATCAAAATCATCTGCTGCTGTTCAATTTCGTCATCTTCCTGATCCTCGCCCAGGGCGTGAACATCATCTACGGGTTCACCGGCTATCTGCCGTTCGGCTATGTCGGCTTCTTCGGCGCCGGCGCTTACGGTTTTGCGATCCTGGTGATGCATTATCACGCGCCGGCGCCGCTCGCGGTGATCGCCGCCGGGCTGGTCGGGGTCGCACTTGGGCTGCTGCTGACGCCGCTATTACGTCTCTCCGGCGCCTATTTCGCCATCGCCAACCTCGCCGCGTCGCTTGCGGTGCTGCACTTCGTCGCCAATCCGGCGCTCGAGAGCATCACGCGCGGGCCTTACGGTGTCTCACTCACCGACACCTTCAATCCGACGCTGGCCTATGCCGCAGCACTCGTCGTGTTGGCGCTGACGCTCGGCGCCGTGGTGTTTTTGAAGAACTCAGGCTTTGGTCTGGCGTTGCAGGCGGTGCGCGAGGATGCGGTCAGCGCATCGATGGCGGGCGTCAACGTAGTGCGGATGCGGGTGATCGCATGGCTCGGCTCTGCGCTGGTGGCGGGTCTCGCCGGCGGCGTCTACGCCTGGTATGTTTCGGTGTTCTATCCCGACAATGTCTTCAGCGGCGATTTCTCGATCTTCGCGATCGTGTTCGCGCTGTTTGGCGGTGTTGCCACGATCTGCGGCCCGATCGTCGGCGTCATCATCCTGTACGGAATCTACAATCTGATCGGATTCACGACGCCGCAATATTTCCAGTTGATCTACGGGCTGTTGATCATGGGGCTGGTGCTGTTTCTCCCGGCTGGCCTGGTATCGCTCGCGACACGGCGGGGGTGGCATGTTCCCTGACGGCGCACCCATTCTCAATGTCTCGAAACTGGTAAAACGTTTCGGCGGCTTCCATGCGCTCGATGGATTGAGCTTCCACGTCGCGCCGGGCGAAATCCTGGGATTGGTGGGGCCGAACGGCTCCGGCAAGACCACCGCGATCAATGTGATCTCCGGTCTCTATGCGCCGGACGGCGGCGGGGTCGTGATGGATGGCGTCTCGATCGGCGGGGTCGCGTCGCACAAACTGGTCCATCGCGGCATCAACCGCACCTTCCAGATTCCAAAGCCGTTTCTGTCGCTGACGGTGCGCCAGAATGTCGAGGTCGCGCTGGCCTATGGTGGCGCCGCGGTGGCCCCGCCTGCATTGGCAGCACTGCTCGACGAATACCGCCTGGCCGATGTCGCGGACCGGCCGGCGGCCGATCTGAATAATGCGCAGCAAAAAATGCTCGATCTGGTTCGCGCGCTGGCCACGGGTCCGCGGCTGCTGCTACTCGATGAACTTGCCGCCGGGCTCAACCCGGCCGAGCTCGACTGGATTGCCGAACGCATCAAGGCGCTGGCGCAGCAGGCCGGAATCGCCATCATCGTCGTCGAGCATCTGATGGGTTTCATCGAGCACATCACCGATCGCGTCATTGTCATGAATGCCGGCAAGGAGATTTTCGAAGGCAAGCTCGCGGTCGCGGTCAAGGTGCCGCAGGTCATCGAAGTGTTCCTCGGAGGCGAGCATGCCGCCTGAACCTACTTCGCTGCTGGAGGCTGCCGGGATCGATGCCGGCTACGGCACCATGCAGGTGCTGTGGGGCGTCGATCTCGACGTGCGCGCCGGCGAGACGGTGCTGCTGCTCGGCGCCAACGGCGCCGGCAAGACCACCTTTCTCAAATCGCTGGTCGGACTGATCGAGGCGCGGCACGGCAGCATCAGGCTCGGCGGCGAGGACGTGACGCGGATGCGCTCCAGCGACCGGATGCGGCTCGGCATGACCTACATGTCGGAACTTGCGGTATTTCCCGATCTGTCGATCGAGGAAAACATCCGCGTCGGCGCCCAGGCGCTGGGGCATGCCGATCCCGCCGCCCGGGTCGAGGAAATGTATGGCGTGTTTCCGGTGTTGCGCGACAAGCGCCGGGCGCCGGCATCCAGCCTCTCCGGCGGGCAGCGCAAGATGCTTGGTATCGCCAAGGCGCTCGCCGCCGAGCCGCGGCTGTTGGTGATGGATGAACCCTCGGCCGGACTGTCGCCGTTGTTCGTCAAGGAAGTCATCCGTATCCTCGGCGAGTTGCGCCAGCGCGGTCTGGCGCTATTGATCGCCGAACAGAATATCGGTTTCCTCGAAGTGGCGACGCGGGTGTTTGTGCTGGAGGGCGGGCGCATCCGCTTTTCCGGCACGGTTGCGGAGATGACCGACAATGAAGCGCTGCGGCGCGCCTATTTCGGACTGAAGTAGCTCAGAAACAAAGAAAACGATGAGGCGATAAAGCCATGCCGAACACGCCGACACTTGCTGCATTAGCCGAGGACCTCGCCAGCGGCCGCTCCAGCGCCCGCCAACTCGTCGATCAGTGCCTGGCCCGGATCGCCGACGCTTCAGGCGAAGGTGCGCGGACCTTCATTCATGTCGATGCGGAGGCTGCGATCGAAGCGGCGGAAGCGATGGACCGGCTGCGCGAGGTCAAGGCCGCCCCTTCGGCCTATGCCGGCATTCCGGTTTCGATCAAGGATTTGTTCGACATCAGGGGCCAGGTGACCCGCGCCGGTTCGCGCGCGCTCGACAATTCGCCGCCGGCGGAAGCCGACGCACCCGTGGTGGCGCGGTTGCGCCGTGCCGGCTTCATCGTGATCGGCCGCACCAACATGACCGAATTCGCCTATTCCGGGATCGGCATCAATCCGCATTACGGCACCCCGAAGGGCGCCTGGCAGCGCAGCGTCGGTCATGTGCCCGGCGGATCGTCGTCGGGTGCGGCGGTATCCGTCGTCGACGGCATGGCGCATGGCGCGCTCGGCACCGACACCGGCGGATCGTGCCGGATTCCGGCGGCGTTTAACGGCATCGTCGGCTTCAAGCCGACCCAGCGGCGCGTGCCGCTCGATGGCGGCGTGCCGCTATCGTTCTCGCTCGACAGCTTTGGGCCAATCGCGCGCACGGTGCGACTGCTGCGCGGTGCTTGATGCCGTGCTTGCCGACGAGCCGGTCATCCCTTTGCAGCCGCGCGCGATCAGGGGAATGCGTCTGGCGGTGCCGACCACGACCGTGCTCGACGAACTGGACGATGCGGTGGCGCGAACCTTCGATCGGGCGCTGGAAACGCTTTCGCGCCAAGGCGCGCTGATCGAGCGGATCGCGGTGCCGGAATTCCTTGACGTGGCGCAGATGAACGCCAAGGGCGGATTCTCCGCCGCGGAAAGCTATGCCTGGCATCGTTATTTGATCGCCAGCAAGGGCGACATCTATGATCCCCGCGTCGCCAGCCGGATCATGCGGGGCGAAAGCCAGAGTGCGGCGGACTATGTCGACTTGCTCGGCGCGCGGCGGTCGCTGATCGCCCGCATCGCGGTTCGGCTCGCGCCCTATGATGCGATGATCTTGCCGACCACCGCCAACACCCCGCCGCGCATCGCCGATCTGGCAGACGACAAGGCTTTTACTCACGCAAACCTGCTGGCGCTGCGCAATTGCAGCCTGATCAATGTCATCGACGGCTGCGCCATTTCAATGCCGGCGCATCGCGAAGGCGAGGTGCCGGTCGGGTTGATGTTGGCGGCCACCGGCGGGGCGGACCGCCGCATCTTCGAACTGGCGGCTGGAATGGAAGGGGTTATCCATGTTTGATCTGGCATTCACCATCGAGGCCCAGGGCACGGCCACGCCGTTGAGGCTGGCGATCGATCAGGCCGTGATCGCCGGCTGGACCGGACGCGATCCGGTGGCGCGCGACAAGCATATCGCCGAACTCGAGGCGATCGGGATTGCTCGGCCAGCCACCACGCCGATCTACTACCGCGTCTCGGCGCGGCGGATCACCACCGCTGACAGCATCGAAGTCAGCGGCAATGATTCCAGTGGCGAGGTCGAGTTCGTCCTGATCGGCTGGCAGGGCCGCATCTTTGTCGGCCTCG
Organism: uncultured Pseudomonadota bacterium; assembly: GCA_963727225.1. Classification (GTDB taxonomy): domain Bacteria; phylum Pseudomonadota; class Alphaproteobacteria; order Rhizobiales; family Xanthobacteraceae; genus Bradyrhizobium. Next base: position 537,320 of record CAVSFN010000023.1, read on the forward strand.
GCTCCGATCACACCGATCGAAAGGTGGAGACCTACAGCGTCACGGTGTCGAAACAGATGTGCGACAAGGTGATGGCGCCGGTGCTGTGGGAACTGGAGGAGGTTGCCGGTCACTGGGATCAGATGATCCTGCGCTCTTATGCCTGGATCGATGGTGCGCGCGTGCTGTATCAGGAAGGCAAACTGGACAGCATGCTCTCGGTCGCCGACCTCATTCAGGGCGCTTTCGGCGGCAAGGGATTGCCTGACGGCTGCGCCATGTTCGGCGGCACCTTCGCGGCGAAGGGCGGCATTCGCCCCGCCAGCCGCTTCGAATATGAACTCGAGGACCCGGTTTTGAAGCGCAGCATCCGTCATGCCTATGACGTGATCGCGCTGCCGGTGCTGGGCTGACCGATCAAATCGTCATGCCCGGCCTTGTGCCGGGCATCCACGTCTTGAGACCGGCCGATGATTAAAGACGTGGATGGCCGGGACGAAGCCCGGCCATGACGATGAAAATACTTACCGTTGTTATCATCAAACTCTGGGTTCCGTATCTTTCCCGGAAATCGGGTGGCGCCAGCCGCCCTGATTTGCGAAGTTGCCCGCCATGAAATCAAACGCCAAAAATATCATCCATCCCGTCCCGTCTTCCGGCATCGGCGCGCGCGTCGATGCGATCGATTGGGCGCAGGCAAGCCGCGATCTCGATGCCCAGGGCTGCGCGGTCTTCAAGGGATTGCTCTCGGCGAAAGAGTGTCGTGCCCTTGCGGAAACCTATCCGGACGACAGCCGGTTCCGCAGCCGGGTAGTGATGGGACGCCACGGGTTTGGCCGCGGCGAGTACAAGTATTTTTCCTATCCGCTTCCCGATCCGATCGCGGAGTTGCGGCCGGCGCTCTATGCGCAACTCTTTGCCATCGCCAATCGCTGGAACGAAGCCATGGGCATCGATATCCGCTATCCGGAGCGGCACCAGGCCTTCCTGAAGCGCTGCCATGACGCCGGACAGACCCGGCCGACGCCGTTGCTGCTGCAATATGGCGCCGGCGACTACAATTGCCTGCATCAGGATCTCTATGGCGAACACGTGTTCCCGCTGCAGGTCGCGATCCTGCTGTCGGAGCCGGGCCGCGATTTCACCGGCGGCGAATTCGTGCTGACCGAGCAGCGGCCGCGGATGCAGTCGCGCCCCGAAGTGGTACCGCTGGCGCAGGGCGATGCGGTGGCTTTTGCTGTGCATGTCAGGCCGGTGCAGGGGACGCGCGGTTTCTATCGCGTTAACCTGCGCCATGGCGTGAGCCGGCTGCGTTCCGGCCATCGTCATACCGTTGGTGTGATTTTTCACGATGCGAAGTGAGCGCTAGCCTTTTGACGGCGGATTTGTTTGAAAGCATTCCCGATGTGCGGCCCGCGCAAGAAGCGATGGCGGAGGGCGCCGTATTGTTGCGCAGATTCGCATCCCCGGTCGAAGCCGGTCTGATCGCGGCGTTACGCGCCATTGTGGAGCAGGCGCCGTTTCGCCACATGATGACGCCGGGCGGCCATCAGATGTCGGTAGCGATGACAAACTGCGGCCGCGTTGGCTGGGTCACCGACCGCACCGGCTATCGCTACGATACTAATGATCCCGAAGCCGGAAGGCCGTGGCCGGCGATGCCGCCAGTGTTTCGCGACCTTGCCGGGGAGGCGGCGTCGCACGCCGGCTTCGCCGGATTTTCGCCGGACGCGTGCCTGATCAACCGGTACCAGCCCGGTGCCCGCATGTCCCTGCATCAGGACAAGGACGAGCTTGATCTGGCCGCGCCGATCGTCTCGGTGTCGCTGGGCTTGCCCGCGATTTTTCTATTCGGCGGATTGAAGCGCAGCGACAAGCCGAGCCGGTTTCGGCTGCAGCATGGCGACATCGCGGTATGGGGCGGCGCGGCGCGGCTGGCGTTTCACGGCGTCGCGCCGCTGGCGGACGGCGAGCATGCCTTGCTGGGCCGGCAACGCATCAATCTGACCTTCAGAAAGGCGTCGTGAGTAGAGCGCTTTCTTTCGCTCCCACGGTCGTACTCGGCACTGCCCGCCGGCGCCGCGCCCCGCTTTAGCTAACCCATGCGTCTCTCAAAACATGGGCGACGAAGCGCGCGGCGGGTGCCGCATCGGGCACACCTATTGGCGAGATAATCTTCAATTCCTTTACGAGTTCGATACCCTTCAGGCGCAACGAGACGAGCTGTCCCGCTTTGACCTCGTCGGCCACCGCCGCCGCGATAACCAGTGAGACGCCTCGTCCTGCGCGGACAGCCCGCTTGACCGCTTCCGTACTTCCGAAGCCTCCGATGGCCGTCAATCCCTCCGACAAATGTCCCAGCCTTTTTCTCAAGAGCGTAATTGTTCCCGTTCCCGCTTCGCCCCCCAACAGCGTTTGGCTCGCGAGTTCGCTTGCTTCGATCGCGCGCCGCTCGGCCCACGGGTGATCGGGAGCAACGATGATGACGAGCGATTCATTTCGCCAGGTATATCCGCAGAAGCCGGGCCGATCATTCCACCACTCCATCAATGCGACGTCGGCGATACCGTTCGCCAGCCGTTCGGCGACGTTGGGATTGGGACCAATCCACAGATCGACGGAACACGGATCGGTTGCCTGAAAGGAAGCAAGCATGGACTGCAAAAGATAAGTGCCGACGTTGCTTGAGGACGCAACGCGCAAACGAGATTGCGCGAGCATGGTTCGGCTGCGCTCCGCGGTATCGAGCATCGCGCGGGCAAGCGGCGCGAAGGCTGCACCTTGAGATGTGGGCTCAACAATCCCGCGCCGGCGCACGACCAAGGGCGCCGCCAGGTCTTCCTCAAGTTGCTTGATATGCTCGATAACGGTTGAGGGCGACAGTTTCAGGTCGCGTGCCGCGGCACGAAATCCGCGCTCGCTGAGAACCGCGAGGAAGGTCTTAGCGTGAACGAGATTGAGCATGAGCGAACTGCTTGCCCGGGTCGTTGACCGCGCCAAACGGAATACGACCGGCGAGAACGTCGAGGATGCTGCGGGCGGCGGAAAGTTCTATCTCGCGCCGAACGTTGGTGACCCCTGATCCGATATGCGGGGTAAAAACCGTTGGCGCCAACGGTGCTGTAAGGCGCGGATCGATGCGGGTCGGCCGATCCTTCAAAGCCCAATCCTCGCACTCAAACACATCCGCCGCATAGCCCGAAAGGTGCCCGCGAGCGATGGCGTCCGCCACGGCGGCCTCGTCAACCAGCGATCCGCGGGCAGGATTCACGAGTCTTGCACCCGGCTTCATGGCTGCGATGGCTTCGGCATTGACAATGTGCCTGGTGCCCGCGGTCAGCGGCAGCGCAAGCACGACATAGTCGGAATTGGCGATCACATCCCCGAAACTTGCCATCGTAACATACGGCCAGGATCTCGTTAGCGCCTCGGACGCGGACTGATCATAGGCCAGCAACTGGCATTGGAACCCGGCAAGGCGTTCGGCGATAGCGCGGCCGACAAGTCCAAATCCGACGATACCCACCGTTGCGCCGGCCAGGCCCGTACCATAGAGCTGAGCGCGCCAACCGTGAAAGCCATGCTTCTTGATGCCAAGATCGCCTGCGACGATGTTCCGGCCCAATGAGAGTATGAGTCCGATCGCCAACTCCGCGGTCGGCACCGTCAGCAGGTCCGGGACAATGGTCAACCACACGCCGGCATTTGTTGCGGCCTCAACGTCGATATTATCACAGCCCTTCAGCGCTGCTCCGATGACGCGAAGCTTGGGGCATGCCGCCAGGAAGGCGGCGTCAATCCTGTCGGTCATGAACGCAAGCAGTCCAACGGCGTCCCGGCATCTCTGTCGCACTTCTTCATAGGACCACGGCTCAAGCACCTCATTGGCCACAACAGTTGCACTTTGCTCGAGGAGGGCTCTGGTCTCAGGGAAAACGGGGTTAGTCACAACAATTCCGGGTATTTCGGCCATGGCCTCGCTATCCCCCGCTATTTCAAATAGTTTCGCAGAGCGGCACCAATGCCATCGACGATCGTCACGCAAATGAGAATACAAATCAGGATGGCCGATACTTGTGCGTATTCGAGTACGCGCAATGCCGCGATGAGCTCGAAACCGATGCCGCCGGCGCCGACGGCACCGAGCACCGTCGAGGCGCGAAAATTATATTCCCAGCGGTAGATCGTCGTGTCCGCAAGCTGCGGCATGACCTGTGGCAACACCGCATGCCAGATCACCTGGAACGATGAAGCGCCCGCGGCTCGCGCGGCCTCGACGGGCCTTGGATCGACGTGCTCGATGCTCTCTGCGAAGAATTTTCCGATCATGCCGACGGAATGCAGGCCTACGGCGAGTACTCCCGGCAGGGCTCCGAAGCCAACCATGGCAACGAAGATAATGCCCATGATCAGTTCGGGCACCGATCGCAGCAGATTCAACATCGCTCTCGTTATCCGGTAAGCGATCCGGTTCGGCGCGGTGTTGTGGGCGGCGAGCAGGGCAAGCGGCAACGACAGCGCAACGGCAAGCGCGGTTCCCGCGACCGACATCGCGAGGGTATCGGCCAGCGGCCTCAGCCAGTTGTTGAACCGTTTGAAATCCGGTGGAAACATTTCACTGGAGAGCTGTTTGACCGCCGGCCAGGCATCCACGAACCGCCGCGGATCAAGCAGACCGGTGAGCGACATCGCGGCGATAATCAGGAGGACGACAACGAGAATGGCAGCACCACGCTTGATCCGGGTGGCGTCTTCCCGGACCAAGATGGCATCGTAGCCGGTGGGAGTAGCGCGGCTCATCCCCCGAGCTTCGCAAGGTCGAGATCGAGGACTTTCGCAGTCTCCCGCAAGATGTCGTAGGCGTGATCGTCGGTCGCCGTGAATGCTTCGGCGCGGAAGGTCTTCAATATCGCGTTATCCTTGAGTTCGAGGAACGCCGTCCTGATCGCGGCCTTGAGTTCGGGCGCGAGATATCCCTGCATGACTATCGGATAGTTCGGGATCGGGTCGCTTTCGGCCAGCACAATCACCTTGTTGCCGTCGATCGAACCCTTGGCGACAAGCGACTTGAATATCTCCTGGCTGAGGCCGCCAGCCTGCACCTGGCCGGATTGAACAGCACGCGCGACAGCATCATGCGCGCCGAGGAGAACGTATTTGTAGTCGGTGTCGCCGAACAGGCCATTGCGCGCCAGCAACGCGCGCGGGATCAGATGACTGGAAGTCGAGGCAAAGTCGCCATATCCCATCATCTTGCCCTTGATGTCGGCCAACGACTTTACCGGTCCATCCGCGCGCGTGATGATGACGCTTTTATACGTCGGCGATCCCTTCGAAACGCCGACGGCGAAAGGCTCGATGCCCGGTGCCTTCGACTTGGCCAATACATAGGAGAGTGGCCCGAAATACGCGACCTCAATTCGGCCGAACCGCATCGCCTCGATCATCGACGAGTAGTCGGTCGTGACGATGATCTCGATGTCCTTCCCAAGCGCCTGCTCAAGGTATTTTTTCAGCGGTTGTGCGTTTTGAATGATGGTGGAAGCGTTCTCGTCGGGGAGCAGCGCAACGCGTATGGTGGCAGGATTCTGCGCTTGTTGGGCGGTAGCCGGACCGATGGCAAGACCCAGCCCCCCGATGGCGCAGCCGAGCAGAAAGTTTCTACGTTCCATGAGCCTGATCCCTTCGATGATCTGAATGCCGACTAAGCCGCTGCCATCTGGGGCGGCACGGTGGTGTAGATTTGGTCCAGAATTGTCTGACCCAGCTGCGATGCGGTGCCTTCAAAAACGATCCGTCCTCCGGCCAGACCGATCACCCGATCGGCGAATCGACGAGCCAGTTCGACCTGATGGAGACTGACGATCGCGGTAATGCCGTCTTCGCGGCAAATGCGATGAAGGTCCGTCAGCACTTTCTCGCCCGACGCCGGATCGAAACTCGCCACCGGCTCGTCGGCGAGGACAATCTGTGGCCGCTGCGCCATCGCCCTGGCGATGCCGATGCGCTGCTGTTGCCCCCCGGAAAGTTCGTCCACCCGATCAAGCGCGCGCTCGAGCAGGCCAACGCGTTCGAGCGATTGCAACGCGATTCGCCGATCCAACCGAGGCAACGGAAATATGGACCGCAACGAACCGTGCGCACCGACGCGGCCGAGCAGAACGTTTTGTAGCGCCGAAAGACGCCCGATCAGATGATGTTGCTGGAAGATCATTCCCGTTCGCCGGCGATGTTCCCGCAGCGCGCGGCGACTCCGGAAAATCGAACCCCGGCCTTCGACGATGACGTCACCGTGGGTTGGCGTAACCAGCCCATTCAGGCATCGAAGCAGGGTCGACTTGCCCGCCCCTGAGGGCCCAAGCAGCACGAGGAACTGGCCCTTTGGAACTGAGATACTGGTCGGCATGACAGCCGCAACGCCATTCGGATAGGTCATTGCAACATTCTGCAATCGCAGCATCGGTCGCTTCCTTGACCCGATCAGGCTGCCGCTTGCTGGCGCTGTGATCGGTTTTGTCGAACGATTGACGCTATTGTTCGGTAACGCTGATCTACCAATCGCAAATGACACACGGATGACAGCGCCGACGTCAGCGAAAGCAGAAAATTCGAAAAGTATTCTGCAGCGGAATTTGCAGGTCGCATCAGCATGGGATCGCGGGTTGTTCGCGTCGCAGCCGGTAAAGCACTCAGAAGCGTGCGAGGGGCCCGATGGGACTACGGTTTCGCCGGATGAATGAATGTCCACGGACTAACTTCTGAATCCCTGGGCACTTCGATCGCGATCAGGTAGGGACCGCCGTCCGCCAGCGCTTTTTCCAGCGCCGGACGAAATGTTTCAGGCGACGTGACGCGCGCAGCACGAACGCCGAAGGATTCCGCCAGCTTGACGAAATCCGGATTGACCAGATCGGATGCCACCACGCGACCCTCGAACCGCTCGCGTTGATCGCGCCGCACATTGCCATAGGCGTTGTTGTTGAAAACCAATGTGACCACGCCGATATTGAATTGCACCGCGGTCGCCAGTTCCTGCACGCCGAACATGAAGCCGCCATCGCCGGTGATCGCGACCACGGGCCGGTCGGGATGCGCGACCTTCGCGCCGAGTGCGGTGGGAAAGCCCGCGCCGAGCGTGCCTTGATAACCCGAAGTAATGAAGGTGCGCGGCTGATACACCGGAAAGCCGTACCAGGAGGCAAAGCCGACTTGCGACAACTCGTCGGTGACGATCGCCTCCGGCGGCAGCACCTCGCGCAGAATGTTGAGATAGGCCATCTGCGGCTGAATCGACTGGATTTGCTTCAGCGCTGTGGCCGAGGCTTCACGGATCGCGGCGCGGCGGCCGGAGGTCTTGCTATAGCCGCGCTTCCGCACCGCCGCGAGCAATTCGCGGGTGCCGGCCTGCGCATCGGCGATAATGGCGGCATCGGGCGTGAAGCGGCGCATTTCCGACGGATCGATATCGATGCGAATCGATTTCAGCCCGTCCGGCTTAAACGGCCAACGCGACATCGTCGGCAGTTCCAGCCGCGTGCCGATGCCGATCATCAGGTCGGTGTGCGGCCACAGCCGATAGGCCGCCGCCATCGTCAACCCGAGCTCATGGGCGTTGCTGACGATGCCGCGGCCGCTGCGGAACGCCACCACCGGCGCGTCGAGCAGTTCGGCCAGCTCCAGGATTTCATCGCGGGCGTGAATGGCGCCGCTGCCGACGAAGATCATCGGCGCTTTGCTGCCGGCGATCAGCGCGGCGGCGGCCTTGACCCGCTCCGTATCGGGCTGCGGTGCGGGGAACAGATCGAAAGGTTGTGCTGCGGCCACGTCGGCGCGCTGCGTGAACACGTCCCACGGCATTTCGAGCGCCGCGGGCCCGCGCCGGCCCGACAGCATTTCCTGGAACGCGCGCGAAACCAGGCTCGGCGCCGCGTCGGGATATTCGATGCGATCGGCCCATTTCACGATGCTTCGCAGCGTCGCGAGCTGATCCGGCATCTCATGCAGATGGCCGCGGCCCTTGCCGAGAAATTCCGTCGGCACCTGACCGGTGAGACAAAGTACTGGCTCGTTCGATCCGAATGCCGTCAGCAGCGCCGCACCTGCGTTGAGCACGCCCGGGCCGGGCACTACGCTGAATACGCCGGGCCGCCCGGTGGATCGCGCGTAGCCATAGGCCATGTAGCCGCAAGCCTGCTCGTGGCGCGCGCCGATCACCTTGAGCTGCGCCTGCTGGAACGCATCGAACAGCCCGTAAATCTGCGCGCCGGGCAGACCGAACACGGTGTCGATGCCGTGCGCGACCAGGCCGCTGACGATGGCTTCGCCGCCCGAAGTGGAAGTCATTGCGTTGTCCAATCGCTCATTGGCAGACTCATTTGGGCGCACTCATTCGGTCTCGTCGATCACGCCGTTGCGCAGCAGGCCGATATTGTCGGCCTCGACCTCGACGACGTCGCCGGGCTTGAGGTAGCGCGGCGGATCGAACCGCGCGCCGGCCCCGGTCGGCGTTCCCGTGATGATAATGTCGCCGGGAACCAGCGTCGTGAATGTCGAGATATAGTTGATCAGGTAACGAAACCCAAAGATCAACCGGCTGGTGCGATCGTCCTGCCGGGTCTCGCCGTTGACCCGCGTGGTCAGCCGGATATCGGCAATCTGCGATTCATCGGTATAGGGAACCAGCCATGGGCCGAGACTGCCGGTGGCGTCGAAATTCTTGCCTTGCGTTACATTGAATTTCGCATGACGGACCCAGTCGCGAATGGTGCCTTCATTGCACAGCGTGACCGCCGCGATGTGATCCAGCGCCGCGCTCTCCGCGATATGCCGGCCGGCCTTGCCGACGATCAAGACCACTTCGCCCTCGTAATCGAGCTGCGCCGATGCGCGCGGGCGAACCAGCGGCGTGCCGTGGCCGACGAACGAGCGCGGCGTGCGCATGAACATGCTGGGATATTTCGGCGCGTCCTGACCGTCCTTGTATTCGGCGTTACGGTCTGGATAGTTGACGCCGATGCAGATGATTTTTTCCGGCGCCGGGATCGGCGGCAGCCAGGTGATCGCGTCGAGGGCGTGGTCAGGCGAACGCCGCGCCGCAGCCTCGGCCAGCTTCATCAGCGCGCCAGCGGCGACCGCCTCGCGCAACGTCGGATATTCCTTGCCGAACTGCGCGGTGAGATCGACGATCCCGCCATCGGCGACAGCGCCGTATTTTATCGATCCGCCAACGGCGAAAGTGGCAAGGCGGGGAGGGGCCATCAGCTGTCCAATACGGTCAACACATCAATCGGCAATAGTGACATCGGCGACGAATTGCGGTTCGCGGACCGGCTGTCCGGCAAACGGCGATCCCTGCTCGAACCAGGAACGCGGCGCCGGCGCGCCCCACAGCGTCTGCCGCCGCGGATCGCGCAGCGACCAGCGCATCGGCTCGTGGTCGTGGTCCATGGTGAAGTAGTCGCTGGTGTAGAGCTCCAGGCGATGGCCATCGGGATCCCGGACATAGAGAAAGAACGCGTTGGAAATTCCGTGGCGGCCGGGGCCGCGCTCGATATTCTTGAGATAACCGCTGGAAGCCATCACGTCGCACAGATGCAGGATGTTCATCGCGGTCGGCACCCAATAGGCGAAGTGGTGCAGGCGAGGGCCCTTGCCGTTGGTGATGGCAAAATCGTGCACATTGCCCTTGCGATGCATCCAGGCCGCGGCGATGCGGCCGTTCGGCCCGTCTTCCTCGGCATATTCGGTGAGCCGGAAGCCGAGCCGGGCGTAGAAGTCGACGGTGTCCTGCACTTCGGCGGCGAACACGTTGAAGTGGTCGAGCCGTTGCGGGTGGCAGCCCTTGTAGAGATCGTAGCGGCGCAGCAGATGCGGGCGCTTCTCCATCGATGCATAGAGCTCGAGTTGAAAACCGCAGGGATCGGTGAACTGCAAGGTGCGGCCCTGAAACGGCTGCTCGGCGAATGCGTAGCTGATCCCGTTCTCCGAAAAGAACGCCGCGGCCTTGTCGAGATCCTGCTCGTTGCCGACCTTGAACCCCAAGCGGTTGCATGCCGCCGCCGCCGATTTGCGCAGCACCAACGAATGATGCTGCTGCTCCTCGCTGCCGCGCAGATAAACCGCCTTGTCGTCGCGATCCTCGACATGCAGCCCGACGGTGTTTTCGTAAAATTCGCGGCTGGCATTGAGATCGACCACGTCGAGCACGACGTGACTGCATCGGATGATGTTGAACGGCGGATCGAAAATATGCTGCGGCACGGGCATCGGTGTGCCTGAAATCGTCTAGAGTTTGCCGTCATTGCGAGCGATAGCGCAAGCAATCCATCTTCCTCGGTAACGAGAGATGGATTGCTTCGTCGGCGAAATCGACGCGTAAGGCGTCAATTTTGACCCGAGCTCGCGCCCCGGATATGACGAACTTGCGATCTAAATCCCCAGCCGTTGAATCTTGTGCGTCCCTTTGGCAAGCGAGACGTGCTTGGTTTCCATGTAGAAGTCGAACGAATAGTCGCCGCCGTCGCGGCCGATGCCGGACGATTTCATGCCGCCGAACGGGGTCGGCAAGTGGCGGACGTTTTCGGAATTCAGCCAGATCATGCCGGCCTCGAGCGCGTCGGCGACCCGCAGCGCGCGGCCCATTTCCGAGGTCCAGACATAGCCGGTCAATCCATACTGCACCGAGTTGGCGATCTCGACGGCGTCATTTTCGTCGCGGAACGGAATCACGGTCAGGAAGGGACCGAACACTTCTTCCTGCGCGACGCGCATCCCGGCATGGGCGCCGGTGACGAGCGTCGGCTGCACATAATGTCCACCGCCGGGGCCGTCATGCGGCTTGCCGCCGACGGCGATCACCGCGCCGTCTTTGCGCGCGATGTCGAAATAGGAGCAGACTTTTTCCAGATGGCGCTCGTGGATCAGGGGACCGATTTCGGTCGCGGGATCCAAGGGATGACCGACCTTCAGCGCTTTGACGCGCGCGGTGAGCTTCTCGATAAATTTCTCCGCGATGCTTTGCTGGATCAACAACCGGCTCGACGAGGTGCAGCGCTCGCCATTCAGCGAATAGATCATGAACACCACCGCATCGAGCGCGCGGTCGAGGTCGGCGTCGTCGAACACGATCACCGGGTTCTTGCCGCCGAGCTCGAAATGCACGCGCTTCAGGCTTGGTGCGCCCTGCGCCATGATCGCGGCACCGGTTGAGGTTTCACCGACGAAGGCGATCGCCTTGATCGCGGGGTGCTCGGTCAAGGCCTTGCCGGCTTCCTCGCCGATGCCGTGTACGGTGTTGAGAACGCCGTCCGGCACGCCGGCCTGTTTGACCAGCCGCGACAGCAGGTCGGCGGTGACCGGCGACCACTCCGCCGGCTTGTGGACCACCGTGCAGCCGGCGGCCAGCGCCGGCGCGATCTTCCAGGTCGACAGCATGAACGGCGTGTTCCACGGCGTGATCACGCCGACCGGGCCGATCGGCACGCGGGTTGAAACGTTCCAGTGCTCGTCGCTCGGCAGGTTCAGCCCGTCGCGCGCATCGGTGCATCTATCGGCGTAGAAGCGAAAGTTTTCCGCGCCGCGGATCGCGGCCTTGGCCATGAAGCGGTGGGCCTGACCGGTGTCGATGCATTCGAGTACCGCGATATCGTCGGCGTGGTCCTCGATCGCATCGGCGACACGATGCAGCAGTTTCTTGCGCATGGTGGCGGGCATATCACGCCAGGCCTTGAAGGCCTGCTGGGCAATGGTCGCGGCGCGGTCGATGTCCTCAGGCCCGCCGCGCGCAACGGTCGCGAGCACGGCGCCATCGACCGGCGACCTGGTCTCGAAAGTCTGCCCCGATATCGACGGCACCACCTTGCCGTCGATGATGTGCCCGATGCCGTCTGCCTTCAGTTTTGCGAGCAGCGGTGCCGCCCGGTCGAGATTGGCCTGAAACACATCCGATGATTTCGGAACGATCTTATCCATGTGCAGCCTCCGCCTTCAGGGCGTCGTGGATATTGTTGCGCTTCCAGCTGGTTTCCTTGTCGTTGATCTGCATGTCGAACGACAAAGCGAATTTGCTGCCGGCGAAAACCGGATCGAGATAGCTGGAGAGCGCCTTGAAGATATGTTCGCCGGCCTTCTTGCGGGTGGCGAGATCGCGGCCTTCGCCGAGGCGCAGCACCATGCCGAGAAATCCGAAATCGGGCTGGCCATCGGCGATGGCGAAGTGCTCGCAGCGGATGGCGCGAACGCGAATGCCGCCGAGCGGGAAAATCCCGGTCTCCACCGCGGCCTTGCGCACGACTTCGACGACCTTGCCCATGTCAACCCGCGCATCGAGGTTGGCTGAATATTCTAGCGTGAAATGCGGCATGTCCGGATCACTCCTGCGACTGTTGGGGATCCATCAGGCGAAATAGCAACTGACAGTGCCATACGGTCCATAGTCGGCTTGAATCGTGTCGCCTTTGCGGGTCTCGATCGGGCGGATAAACGATCCGGCCAGCACCACCTGGCCCGCTTCGAGCGCAAGCCCGTTCGGCGCGATCTTGTTGGCGAGCCAGGCCACGGCGGTGGCGGGATGATTGAGCACGCCGGCGGCGAGCCCGGTTTCTTCCAACTGGCCGTTGCGATAGCACAGCGCCCCGATCCAGCGCAGATCCGCTTCGTGCGGGCGTAAGGGACGGCCTCCGAGCACAATGCCGGCGTTGGCCGCATTGTCGGCGATGGTATCGAAGATCTTTCGCGTCGATCTGGTTTCGCGGTCGACCCGCTCGATCCTGGTATCGAGAATTTCCAGCGCCGGCACCACGAAGTCCGTCGCGTTGAGCACGTCGAACAGGGTGCAGCCGGGTCCGGCCAGCCGCTGCTTCATGACGAAGGCAAGCTCGGCCTCGACCCGTGTGCCGATAAAGCGATCCGATGGCACGAGACCGCCGTCGGCAAAGAACATGTCGTCAAGCAGGACCCCTGAATCCGGCTCATCGATGCCAAGCGCGCTTTGCATCGCCTTCGATGTCAGGCCGATCTTGTGGCCCTTGACGAGCCGGCCTTCGGCGACCTTGATCCCGATCCACGCCTGCTGGATCGCGTACGCATCCGCGATGGTGATTCCGGGATGATCGAGCGATAGCTGCCGGATCTGTATTTTGGTTTTTTCCGCCTGATGTAGCCGCTCGGCGGCGAGACGGATATCGTCTTTGGTCAATGCCATTCTCGGTCGTGGCCAGGTGCGCGGGTGGTTGAAAAGAATGATGCGGAAATATGATTAACATGTTAAATGAAATCGATCAAATGCAATTGGCGTTTGTTGCGGCGCAAAAATTAATTGCGGTTCAGGTCGCAAATCGGCGAATCCCGGTTGAGGATTGATAATGGCCCGGAAAAAAACATCAGGGATTGGCGGTTCGGAGCCGGCGGACGCCGCCAGGGTCCGGCGTGTGCCGATGCGCGATTTCACCCGTTCGCTGCCGATGTCATTGTTGCGCGCGCGTGAAGCGGTGATGCGGCAGTTCCGGCCCTCACTGCGCAGTCACGGGCTGACCGAGCAGCAATGGCGAATCCTTCGCGCGCTGGCCGCGGTCGACGCCATTGAGGTCACCGAACTGGCGCGGGTGGCTTTTCTGCTCGGCCCAAGCCTTTCCCGAATTCTGCGCGATCTGGAAGCCAGTCACCTGATCGAACGGAAACTGGCGAAGGCCGATCTGCGCCGCAGTGTGGTGTCGATCTCCGCCAAGGGGTTGAAGCTGATCGAGGCCGTCGCACCCTCATCGGAGGCGATTTACGCTGAGATAACCAGACGCTACGGCGCCCGCAAACTCGCCGAGTTGCAGGATATGCTGCATGAGCTCGAGCGCAGCCTGTCGGAACTGAAGGGTGCGGAAGAGCAAAGTATCGAATTCGAGTGATCGCAAATTTGCAACGATGCTATCGAGGCGATGCATAGCGCCGTCAAATCGATGTAATCGCAGCGCTCCTTTCGTCGAGACCATAGACACGCGGCTGATTTTTCGCTGAAAGTGCCGGGGAAGCCGATCGTGAAAATCGGCATGGGATGGTCCCGCGCATGCCGCGGTCGGTCCAGACCCAAATACAGGGGCGAAAATCCAGACATGGTCACGATCCAAGTTCCAAATCTGATCGACTTCGTTGCGGAAGTCTTCTCCCATTCGAATTCTTCGCCCGAAGAAGCCCGGCGCATCGCGACCTATCTCACCACAGCCAATCTCACCGGGCATGACAGCCACGGCGTGATTCGCGTGCCCGTCTATATCAGGTGGAAGAAAATGGGCTCGGTCGTTCCCAACCAGTCTGTCGAGCTTGTGGTCGACACACCTTCGCTGGCGGTGATCGATGGCAAATTCGGCTACGGACAGACCGTCGGGCCGCAGGCGGTCAGGATCGGCATCGAGAAATGCAAGAAGGTCGGCCTTGCCGCGATAGCACTGCGCAATGCCGGACATATCGGCCGGATCGGCGACTGGGCGGAAATGGCCGCAGCCGAAGGACTGGTTTCGATCCATTTCGTCAACGCCGCGGGCTCGCTGCTGGTGGCGCCGTTTGGCGGGGTCGAGAAGCGGCTTTCGACCGCGCCCTATTGCGTCGGCATTCCGCGCCACGGACAGGATCCGATTGTGCTCGATTTTGCCACCTCGATCGTCGCCGAAGGCAAGGTGCTGGTGGCAAGCCGCGGCGGCAAGAAATTGCCGAAGGGGGCGCTGATCGATCAAGACGGCACGCTGAGCGAAGATCCGGCGGTGCTGTACGGACCGCACAGCGCGGAGGGGCCGCGCGATCACACCCAGGGCACCGGCGCGATCCGCGCCTTCGGCGAACACAAGGGCTCGGGACTTGCCTTCATCTGCGAGTTGCTCGGCGGCGCCTTGACCGGCACCGGCGCGACCGCGCCGGACCGCCGCTTTGCCAACGGCATGCTGGCGATCTACATCGATCCCAAGGTGGTCGACACCAGCGATTTCTTCGACGGCGAAATCTCGCGCTATGTCGATTTCATCAGGGCGACCAAGCCGGTCGCCGGCGTCGACGCGGTGCTGATCCCCGGCGATCCCGAGCGGAAAACGCGCGCCGAGCGCACCAAGAACGGCGTGCCCTTGCCTGACGATACCTGGGCGGCAATAGTAAATACCGCCCGCGAAGTCGGCGTCAGCGAGGTCAGCATACAAAGGGCGGTCAGTTGATCGTTCGGGCGGCGCAACGCAATTCGGCTGATGGCAACAGTCCAAAAACAGGAAACGCGACCAATGGCAAATAACGTCAAAAAAGTATGGGCCTCAGGCAAGGCCGTCGTGAACGCCTGGCTTGCTATACCGTCCGGGTTTTCCGCCGAAGTGATCGCGCAATGCGGTTTCGACAGCGTCACCGTCGATATGCAGCACGGCGTGCAGGACTATCAGTCGGTGGTGCAGTGCTTCCAGGCGATGCACGGTCACCCGGTGACGCCGATGGTTCGGGTGCCCTGGAACGAGCCGGGCATGATCGGCAAGGTACTTGATGCCGGCGCATATGGTCTGATCTGTCCGATGATCAATTCCAAAGAGGAGGCCGAAAACCTGGTCTCTTACAGCAAATACCCGCCGCGCGGCACCCGCAGCAACGGCCCGATCCGCGCCGGCATGTACGGCTCGGCCGGCACCTATCAGCAGACCGCGAATGACGAGATCGTGCTGCTTCCGATGATGGAGACGAAGACGGCGGTCGAAAACATGGAATCGATCCTCGATGTCGAAGGCATCAACGGTGTCTATATCGGCCCGTCCGACCTCGGCTTCTCCTACGGTCTGGTGCCGAAGCTTGACCGCGATGAACCCGAGATTCTCAAGATCTACGAAAAGATCGTGAAGGAATGCGGCAAGCGCGGCCTCTATCCGGGCATTCACTGCAGCGGTGCTGTTGGCGCGGCCAAGGCGATCGACATGGGATTCAAGCTGGTGACGTTGTCCAATGAGGTCGGGATGATGTCGACCTATGCCAGGATGCAGGTGGCGCAGACCCGCAAGGATTCCGGCGGCAAGGCGTAAGGAGCGAATGGCGAATAGGAAGTAGCGAGTGGATACATTTCTATTCGCTACTCGCCACTCGCTATTCACCGACTTAATCAAGGAGAACACCCATGGCCCAGGCACCCGTGATCCGATTACATCCCGATGATGGCGTATTGATCGCGCGCTCGAGCATTCCGGTGGGCATGCTGGTGGCCGATGGCGTGACCACATCGAACGGATTCCGGCGGGTCACAAGGTGGCGATCAGGCCGATCGCGGTCGGTGAGCCGATCCGGCGCTACGGCCAGATCATCGGCTTTGCGACATCGCCGATCGCGCCGGGCCAGCATGTCCATACCCAGAATTGCGGCATGGGCGATTTCGCCAAGGACTATGCGTTCGGTGTCGATGTCACTCCGACGCCGAACTTCGACCTGCCGGCGACCTTCGAGGGCATCCGCCGCCCCGACGGGCGCGTGGCGACCCGCAATTATATCGGCATCCTGACCTCGGTGAATTGCAGCGCCCATGTCGCGGGCATGGTCGCGGATATCTTCAAGAAGAATCCGTTCACGCACGACAATCCGCTGGCGGATTTTCCCAATGTCGATGGCGTGGTCGCGCTGACCCATAAGACCGGCTGCGGCATGACGCAGGACGAGCCGCTGACGATCCTTCGCCGCACCCTTGGCGGCTATGCGCGGCATGTGAATTTTTCCGCCGTGGTGGTGCTGGGCCTGGGCTGCGAGGTCAACCAGATCGGCGGCCTGATGAAAGAGCAGAAGCTTGCGGGCCGCCTGCGTGAACTGGAAATTCAGGAAATCGGCGGTACCCGCAAGACCGTGGAAGCCGGCGTCGCCTTTGTGCGCGAAGCTCTGACCGACGCCAATAACGTCAAGCGCGAACCGGTGTCGGCCAGCGAATTGACGGTGGCGCTGCAATGCGGCGGCTCCGATGGCTATTCGGGTGTTTCCGCCAATCCGGCGCTGGGGGCTGCCAGCGATCTTCTGGTGCGCCATGGCGGCACCGTCATCCTGTCGGAGACGCCGGAAACCTACGGCGCCGAGCATCTGTTGACGCGTCGCGCGGTCAGCCGCGAGGTCGGCGAGAAACTGGTGGCGCTGATGCGCTGGTGGGAGGAATACACCGAGCGCGAAGGTGCCGAGATGAACGCCAATCCAAGCCCCGGCAACAAGGCCGGCGGGCTGACCACGATTTTGGAAAAATCGCTCGGCGCGATGGCGAAAGCCGGCAGCACCAATCTCGTCGATGTCGTGAACTACGCCGAAGCGGTCACCAAGAAGGGTTTTGTCTTCATGGACACGCCCGGTTACGACCCGGTGGCGGCCACCGGGCAGGTGGCGGGCGGCGCCAACATGGTCTGCTTCACCACCGGCCGCGGCAGCGTGTTCGGCTGCAAGCCCGCGCCGTCGATCAAGCTTGCGACCAACTCGGCGATGTTCCGGCGCATGGAAGACGACATGGACGTCAATTGCGGCACCATCCTCGACGGCGAGGAGACGGTGCAGCAATGCGGCCAGCGCATTTTCGATCTGATGCTCAAGACCGCCTCGGGCCAGCCGACCAAAAGCGAAAGTTTTGACTTTGGCGGCGCCGAATTCGCGCCCTGGGTGCTTGGCGCGACGATGTGAGGTGCTCGCGGCGTGAACAGAGACAGTTAGCGTCTTACCACGAGTTGCATCTTCCCAGATTGTCTAACCGTCAGTGATCGCGGGATGTGAAGCTGCGCGGCAGCTTCTGGCCCATCTCGTCATTTCGCTGCGCTGCGGAATTCGGTCGAGATTGGGGAAGTGGGCTCCGGTCAGCCGTCCGCTCTCGGGAGATTTATGGGTTCATGGCGTAGTCAACGGTCTGGTTCCAAGCGGCAGATTGGTTCATGATCCCCTCGCACTCCCGCTGGTCAGGGAGTGCCCACGCAACAAGCATCAAAAAAAGTAAGAGGAAACGTCATCGAACCATAACGGGAAGGCGCTGCCATGACTGCGACGACAATCGCCCTTGGTCCTGCTCCGATGTCGGAGGTCGAGCATCGGTCGGCCCTGCGCCACGCCGTCATCGCCAGCACTGTCGGCACCACCATCGAATGGTACGACTTCCTCCTCTACAGCACCGTGACCGGGCTGGTCTTCAACAAGGTCTATTTCCCCGGCTCCGACCCATGGGTCGGCACGCTGCAGGCGTTCGGCGTGTACTTCGTCGGTTTCGTCGCGCGGCCGATCGGTGCCGCGATCTTCGGCCACTACGGCGATCGCATCGGCCGCAAGGCGACCCTCATCGTCACGCTGCTGATGACCGGGATCGCGACCGCCGCGGTCGGGCTGGTGCCGGGCTACGACCAGATCGGCATCTGGGGTGCGGTGATTCTCGTCATCCTGCGCCTGATTCAGGGCATCGGTGTCGGCGGCGAATGGGGCGGCTCGGTACTGCTGGCGATGGAGTGGGCGCAGACCAACAAGAACCGCGGCTTCATTACATCATGGCCGCAATTCGGCGGGCCGGCCGGACTGTTCCTGGCCAACATCGCGGTGCTGTTCTTCAGCTGGTACTCGGGCGATCAGTTCCTGGAGTGGGGCTGGCGCGTTCCGTTCCTGATCAGCATCGTCATGGTGGCCGTCGGGCTGTGGATTCGTCTCGGTATCCTCGAGACCCCGGTGTTCCAGCGCATCCTCGCCGAGAACAAGGTCGAGCGCGCTCCTACGATCGAAGTGCTCAAGCGACAGCCACGCGAGATCCTCCTGTCCGCGCTGTTGCGGATGGCCGAGCAAACCCCGTCATTCATCTTCAACGCCTTCGTGCTGACCTACGGCACGCTGGTGGTGGGGGTCTCCCGCGATCTGCTGCTGATGGCACTGGTCGTCATGACCGCGCTCGGCTTCATCACGGTCCCGATCGCCGGCGCATTGTCCGATCGCATCGGCCGCAGGAAGGTCTACATTGGCGGCTGCATCTTCGTTGCCGTGTTCACATTCGGCTATTTCGCTCTGCTCGACACCAAGGTGCCGGAACTGGTCTTTCTCGCCGTGGCGCTCTCGTTCATTCCGGTGATGACCATGTACGGCCCGCAAGCCGCATTGATCGCGGAGGCCTTCACGCCGCGGCTGCGCTATAGCGGCGCCTCTCTTGGCTATCAACTCGCCTCGATCATTGCGGGCGGACCGGCGCCGTTCATCTCCGCCTGGCTGTTCTCGACCTATCATTCCGCGTTCCCGATCGGCCTTTATGTTTGCGTCTGCGCGGCGATCAGCATCTGTGCGGCCTTGCTGCTCCCCGACCGGACCAACAAGGACATTGCCCACGAGGCGCACTACGGCAATGCCTGAGCTTGGTGGACCTCTCGGCAGGCCGCCCGGATGACCTGATGAAACGCTCCTCCCATAGGCAACGCCTGCCCGTTGTTAGTGCTTGATGTCAGTCGGAACCGGTGTTCTGCTTAAAAAAGCTGCTGGAGCACTCAGTCTGTGTCGATCTTCGTCGCACTACATCACGTCACGCATTACAAATACGACCGTCCGATCGATCTCGGCCCTCAAACCATTCGCCTGCGGCCGGCGCCGCATACGCGTACTCCGATTCTGAGCTACTCGCTCAAGGTCACGCCATCGAACCATTTCGTGAACTGGCAGCAGGACCCGCAGGGCAACTGGCTGGCGCGGTATGTCTTCCCCGAGAAGGCAACCGAATTGAAGATCGAAGTCGACTTCACTGCGCAGATGACCGTGATCAATCCGTTCGATTTTTTCGTCGAGCCTTATGCCGACAGTTTTCCGTTCGCCTATACCGGCGATCTCAAGACAGAGCTTGCGCCATATCTTGCAACCGACGAGGCCGGACCGCTGCTCGCGGCCTACCTCGCCGACATTCCGCGCGAGGCGACGAGCACGGTCAATTTCCTGGTCGATCTCAACGCGCAATTGCAAAAGAAGATTCGCTACATCATTCGCATGGAGCCGGGCATCCAGACGCCGGAGCAGACGCTGGCCTCGGGCGCCGGATCATGCCGCGACTCGGCATGGCTGTTGATTCAGATCTTCCGGCATCTCGGTCTCGCCACGCGTTTCGTCTCGGGCTATCTCATTCAGTTGCGTCCCGACATCGATCCGGTCGAAGGACCACGTGAGGTCGAGAATGATTTTACGGATTTGCACGCCTGGGCCGAGGTCTATCTCCCCGGCGCCGGATGGATCGGATTCGATGTCACCTCGGGCATGCTGACCGGCGAGGGGCATATCCCCGTCGCCGCCACGCCGCATTATCGCTCGGCGGCTCCAATCAGCGGCGCCGTGGGATTTGCGGAAGTCGAATTCGGCTTCGAGATGAGCGTCAAGCGGATCCGCGAGGCGCCGCGGATCACCCGGCCGTTCTCCGACGAATCCTGGGCGCGGCTCGACAGACTAGGTGAACGGGTCGATGCCGATTTGAAGGCCGGCGACGTGCGCCTGACGATGGGCGGCGAGCCGACCTTCGTTTCCGTCGACGATCTGGAATCGCCGGAATGGAATATTGCCGCGGTCGGCCCGACCAAGCGCGGCCTCGCTGACGAGCTCATTCGCAAATTGCGCGCTCGCTTCGCGCCCGGCGGCCTTTTGCATTTCGGACAGGGCAAATGGTATCCGGGCGAAAGCCTGCCGCGTTGGGCGTTCGGGCTCTATTGGCGCAAGGACGGCGTGCCGATCTGGAAGAATTCCGATCTGATCGCCAGGATCGAAGGGTCGCGCAAAGCTGCCATTGAAGACGCCGAGCGCTTCGCCGAAGGTACCGCGAAGAAACTTGGTGTGGCCTCCGAATTCATCATGCCGGCGTTCGAAGACCCTTCGCACTGGTTGCAGAAGGAAGCGGGCCTGCCGCCCAACGTCGATCCCAGCGATTCCAAACTTTCCGATCCGGAAGAGCGCTCGCGCATGGCGCGGGTGTTCGATCAGGGGCTCAACGTTCCCAAGGGTTTCGTGCTGCCGATCCAGCGCTGGAACGCCGATGCGGGTCAATCTCCCTCGCGCTGGCGCAGCGAGCGCTGGAAACTGCGGCGCGGCAATTTGTTTCTGACGCCGGGCGATTCCCCGCTGGGGCTGCGGCTGCCGATCGCCTCATTGCCGCATATTCCCGCGGAAGAATATCCCTACATCGTCGAGCAGGATCCGCTGGAGCCGCGCGAAGCCCTGCCGGTGGAAGCCTTGCCGGTGTATGAGCAGGGCGGGCAGGCCGAAAGCGCGCCGCATCAGCAAGTGCAGGAGCAGCAGCTTCGGGGCGGCGGCGTGCGCACCGCGATGTCGATCGAGATCCGCGATGGCATCCTGTGCGCATTCATGCCGCCGGTGGAGCGGTTGGAGGACTATCTCGAACTGGTCACGGCGGTGGAGGCGACCGCCGAAGAGATGCAGATGCAGGTGCATATCGAGGGCTATCCGCCGCCGTTCGATCCACGCGTCGAGGTGATCAAGGTGACGCCGGATCCCGGCGTGATCGAGATCAACATCCAGCCGGCGGCAAGCTGGCGCGAAGCCGTAGATATCACCTTCGGTCTTTACGAGGATGCCGCGCAAGTCCGGCTCGGCGCCAATCGTTTTCTGGTCGATGGCCGACACACCGGCACCGGCGGCGGCAATCACGTGGTGGTGGGCGGCAATACGCCGGCGGACTCGCCGTTCCTGCGCCGTCCGGATCTGCTGAAGAGTCTCGTGCTGTACTGGCAGCGGCATCCGTCGCTGTCTTATTTGTTCTCGGGCATGTTCATCGGCCCGACCAGCCAGGCGCCGCGCATCGACGAGGCCCGGCATGACGGCCTTTATGAACTGGAAGTCGCGCTGGCCCACGTGCCGCCGTCAGGAATCAAGGCCCCGCTCTGGCTGGTGGACCGGCTGTTCCGGCACATTCTGGTCGATATTACCGGCAATACGCATCGTGCCGAAATCTGCATCGACAAGCTCTATTCGCCTGACGGTACCACCGGCCGGCTCGGGCTGGTCGAATTCCGCGCCTTGGAAATGCCGCCCGATCCGCGCATGTCGCTCGCCCAGCAATTGCTGATCCGGGCGTTGATCGCAAAGCTCTGGCGCGAGCCGCAGGATGGCAAGTTCGTGCGCTGGGGTACGACGCTGCACGACCGCTTCATGCTGCCGCATTTCCTCTGGGAGGATTTTCTGGGCGTGCTCTCCGAGCTGAAGCAGTCCGGTTATGACTTTTCGCCGGATTGGTACATGGCACAGCTCGAGTTTCGTTTTCCGGCGTTCGGACGGGTCCATCATGGCGGCGTGGCGCTGGAAGTGCGCCAGGCGCTGGAGCCCTGGCATGTGCTCGGCGAGGAGGGGTCGGCCGGCGGCACCGTGCGCTATGTCGATAGCTCAGTGGAGCGGTTGCAGGTCAAGGCCAACGGCTTTGTCGAGGGCCGCCACGTCGTGACCTGCAACGGCAGGCGGTTGCCGATGACGGAAACCGGCCGCTCTGGCGAGGCGGTCGCCGGCGTTCGCTTCAAGGCCTGGCAGCCGGCGTCAGGGTTGCACCCGACCATTCCGGTTCATGCCCCGCTGACATTCGATTTGATTGATACCTGGAACGGCCGCTCGCTGGGCGGCTGCGTCTATCACGTGGCGCATCCGGGGGGACGCAGCTACGATACCAAACCGGTCAATTCCTACGAGGCCGAGGCGCGGCGGCTGGCCCGCTTTCAGGACCACGGCCATACGCCCGGAAAGATCGACCCGCCGCGCGAGGAACGCACAATTGAATTCCCTTTGACCCTCGACTTGAGGACGCCCCTCCTGCATTGAGAATGGGCTTTGGGCAGGAGAGTCGGGATGGTGGGACAGGCCGGCCAGGGAAGCAGTCACGGAAGCAGCCAAGGAAGCCGCGAGGGAAGCAAGGTTCGCCCGGGCCATCGGCGCGTGGCGCAATGGACGCGCGGCTATGCCCGCCTGCCGGGAATCCCCGACGAGTATATTGGCCAGGACGGCGCGCCGCGTGAGGTCTGGACCCGGTTTTTCGAGGCCTTTTCCGAACTGACGCCGGGCGATATCGAGCGCCGCTTCGGATCCGCCGACCGGCATCTGCGGGAAGCCGGCGTGACCTATCGCGCGCCCGGCGAAACCGCCGAACGGCTGTGGCCGCTGAGCCACCTGCCGCTCCTGATCGGCGACGCCGAATGGCAGCAATTGACCGCCGGCATCGTGCAACGCGCCGAATTGCTGGAACTGGTCCTGAGCGACCTCTATGGCGAGGGCCGATTGGTGGCCGAAGGGGCTATTCCCGCGGCCGCCATTGCCGGCAGCACCGAATATCTGCGTCCGGTGTGCGGCATCAAGCCGCCGGGCGGCCGATACCTCAACATGTATGCCGCCGACGTCGGCCGCGGACCCGATGGACGCTGGTGGGTGCTGGGCGACCGCACCCAGGCACCATCCGGCGCCGGCTATGCGCTGGAAAACCGGCTGGTGCTGTCGCGCGCCTTCACTACGCTCTACAAATCGATGAACGTCGAACGCGTGGCGCCGTTCTTTGAGGCGTTCCGCGATGCCTTGCGCGCCGGCGCCGATCGTGACGAGCCGCGGATCGGGCTGCTGACGCCGGGCACTTTCAGTGAAACCTATTTCGAGCACGCCACACTGGCGCGCTATCTCGGCTTCCTGCTGGTCGAGGGCGACGATCTCGCGGTCAGCGGTGACCGCATTCATATCCGCACCGTTGCCGGCTTGAAACGGCTCGACGTGCTGCTGCGCCGGGTCGATTCCAATTCGCTGGATCCCCTGGAACTCGATGCCTCCTCGCAACTCGGGGTGCCCGGCCTGATCGATGTGCTGCGCAAGAACGGCGTCGTGGTCGCCAACATGCCGGGCTCCGGCGTGATGGAGGCCCGCGCGCTGCTCGGCTTCCTGCCCAGCCTGAGCCGGCGTTTCTTCGGCGAAGATTTGAAGATGCCGCACATCGCGACCTGGTGGTGCGGCCAGAAATCCGCGCGCGACGAAGTATTGTCGCGGCTCGATGAGGTCGCGATCGAGGGCGCCTATAGCCGGGGTGTTCCGGGTTTTCCGGGCAACGGTCCCGTACTCGGCAGCGAACTGTCGGCAAGCGAGCGCGAACGGCTCCGGACGGCGATCAACGATCGCGGCATCGACTATGTCGGTCAGGAACTGGTGCGGCTGTCGACCACGCCGGTGTGGGATCAGGGGCGCATCACGCCGCGCCCGTTCGTGCTGCGGGTTTTCGCCGCCGCGACTCCCGGTGGATGGACCATCATGCCCGGCGGGTTTTGCCGGATCGCCGATCAGCTCGATGCCCGCGCCGTGTCGATGGGCGATGGTGCGCGGGCGGCGGACGTCTGGGTGGTCTCCGACAAGGCGGTCTCGACTGCGACCCTGTTGCCGGCGGTCGATACCGTGCGGATCAGGCGCATCGCCGGCTGGGTGCCGAGCCGGGCCGCCGATAATCTGTTCTGGCTCGGCCGCTATCTGGAGCGCGCCGAGGCAACGCTGCGGTTGATACGGGCGCTCGGCACCCAGCGCGATCCCGGCAAGGGACCGTCAACGGCGCTTCCTTCGATGGAGCGCATCCAGCGGCTTCTGGTGACATGGGGTGCGACGTCGCAGGTGGCGCGGGCGCAGCCGGCCAAGATCGCCGCCGAGGCGCTGCAAAGCGCGGAAAGGTTTGGCTCCGCGTTGTCGCTGCTGCGGGCAGCGCAGCGCACGGCGACATCGCTGCGCGAACGGCTGTCGCCGGACGCCTGGCAGGTCATCACCGAGATGACCGGGCGCCTCGCCCAGGAAGTTGACGATGACGACGGCGTTGTCAGCGCCGCCGAACTGACGCTGCAGGAGCTGGCGAGCTTCGCTGGGCTGGCGCAAGAGAACATGAACCGTGCCGCCGGCTGGCGCTTTCTTGAAATGGGCCGCCGTGCCGAGCGTGCCATCAACACCGTGCGTTTTGCCCGCCAGTTCGCCTATGACGAAGCCGATGGCGAGGACCTCGATGTCCTGCTGACGCTGGTGGATTGCCAGATCACCTATCGCTCGCGGTACCTGGTCGGGCCGCTGCTGGCACCGGTGCGCGATCTCGTGGTGCTGGATCCCTATAATCCGAGGTCGGTCGCGTTTCAGGTTTTTGCGCTGAATGATCACATCGCCAGCCTGCCGACCCTGAAAGAGGGAGGATTGATCGAGCGGCCGCGTCGTCTCGCGGTCGGCCTGCAGGCGACGCTGACGACGACGGAAGCCGCAGCGCTCGATACCAAATCGCTGTTTGCGCTGGAGCAGGAATTGCTCACCCTCGCCGATGCCATCGGATCGCATTACTTTCCGCATGGGCCCAATGCCAGCCGGCCTGAAAAGCTGACGGGCCTCGCGTGATCTACGACATCCGTCACGTCACCACCTACTCTTATGAAAGCCCGGTCAGTTTCGCGCGCTGCGCGCTGCGGCTGGAGCCGAGGAGCGGCGACGGCCAGGAACTGGTCTCGCATACCGTCGACATCAAGCCGCGACCGGCGGATCGCACGGTCCGGCGCGACTTTTTCGGCACTCATACCGAGAGCATCCTGATCGAGGCCCCGCATCGTAACCTTCGTATCGATTCGCGGTCGCGGGTTTCGGTTTTCCGCCATGCGCCGGGACGCGCCGCGCCAAGTCCGGCCTGGAAGTGCGTCCGCGACGTCGCCTTCGAGGCCACCAGTCTCGGCCCCTCGTCGCCGATCGGCTATGTCTTTGCGAGCCCGTTGGTGCCGGTGCAAGGCCCGGTCACTGAATATGCATCGGCAAGCTTTCCGCCGGGGAGCGAAGTCATTGCCGGCGCGGTCGATCTGATGCACCGGATCCGCACCGAGTTCAGCTACGATCCGAAGGCGACCGTCATCTCGACGCCACTCAAGGAAGTGTTCGAGAAACGCCGCGGCGTCTGCCAGGACTTCGCCCATGTGATGATCGCCGGCCTGCGCGGCCTTGGACTGCCGGCTGCCTATGTCAGCGGCTATCTGCGCACCATTCCGCCGCCGGGCAAACCGCGGCTGCAGGGGGCCGATGCGACCCATGCATGGGTTTCGCTGTGGTGCGGCGCCGAGATCGGCTGGGTCGGTTTCGATCCGACCAATGATCTCCTGGTCGAGAGCGACCACATCGTGCTGGCGATGGGACGGGATTTTTCCGACGTCTCGCCGGTCGACGGCATCATCGTGGGATCGCGCAAGCAAAAGCTCGCGGTGGCGGTCGATGTGCTGCT
Organism: uncultured Pseudomonadota bacterium; assembly: GCA_963727225.1. Lineage (GTDB taxonomy): Bacteria > Pseudomonadota > Alphaproteobacteria > Rhizobiales > Xanthobacteraceae > Bradyrhizobium. Next base: position 563,502 of record CAVSFN010000023.1, read on the forward strand.
GGTCGAATGACACCTAGAGCGTTTTCAAGCGAAGTGGAGACCGGTTCGCGTCAAGAAAACGCGTCAAATCAAAACTCTTGGGACCGCAATCCGTCGTTGCGCAATCCGTCCTTGAACTTCTATGACGTCATTGTGCTCGGAGCAGGCGCTGCGGGCCTGATGTGCGCCAGCGTCGCCGGCCAACGCGGGCGCTCGGTGCTGCTGCTTGAGCAGGCAAGACAACCGGCTGAGAAGATCCGGATTTCCGGCGGCGGACGCTGTAATTTTACCAACCTGCATACGAGTCCGGCGAATTTTCTGTCGGACAATCCGCGCTTCTGCACCTCCGCGCTGAGTGGCTATACCCAGCGCGACTTCATTGCGCTGGTCGACAGCTACAACATTGCCCATCACGAGAAGACGCGAGGGCAGTTGTTCTGCGACGGCTCTTCGCGGCAGATCGTCGACATGCTGCTGGCGGAGTGCCGCAAGGCGAATGCGCAACTGCGCGTGGGCATACGAATATCCGCGGTGTCGAAGAGCGAGGGCGGCTTTGTGGTGGTCACCGATCAGGGCGAGTTTCGCGGCCGATCATTGGTGATAGCAACCGGAGGACCGTCCATTCCCAAGATGGGATCAAGCGGCTTCGGATACCGGGTTGCCGAGCAATTCGGTCTGAAGATCGTGCCGCCGCGGCCGGCGCTGGTACCATTGACATTCGACGCCGCGTTGCTGGCGCAGTTCGGAGATCTGTCCGGCGTTTCGGTCGATGCGGTCGTCAGTTGCGGCAAAACAAGCTTCGACGAGGCGCTGCTGTTCACGCATCGTGGTCTGAGCGGCCCGGCCATCCTGCAGATATCGTCCTACTGGCGCGAGGGCCATGACCTCGTGATCGACATGGCGCCGCGGATCGATGTGCTGGCCTCCCTGAAGCAATTGCGCCGCGATCATCCCAGGCAGGAAATGGCGACCGCATTGGTTGATGTTCTGTCGAAGCGGCTGGCGCGCAAGATTGCGGATGCGACCGCAGGTCCGGAACGCATCGCCGACTTCTCCGATAAGTTACTGATGAAGATCGCCTCTGACGTGAAGCAATGGCGCGTCAAGCCGAACGGAACCGAGGGCTATCGCACCGCGGAGGTGACGCTGGGCGGCGTCGATACGTCAGGGCTTTCCTCGAAAACGTTCGAAGCCAAATCCGTTCCGGGGCTTTATTTCATCGGCGAGGTCGTCGATGTCACTGGACATCTTGGCGGCTTCAACTTTCAATGGGCCTGGTCGTCGGGATACGCCGCCGGCCGGCACCTTTAAGGCGTTTTCCAGCGACGAAGGTATTTTCCGGCGAAAAGCCGGCCTGGCATCCGATGTGGGGCGGAGCCTTTACGGTTGATCTCCGAAGCGGTCCCGGGCAGGAATGAGGCATCCTGACGCAACCATTACGGCACCCGGCGGATTGCCATGGTCGCCGGCCGGTATCGCTGCCACAATGTTGAGGAATTTGTAGCTCAATTTTGGCAGGCGTGCTTAACCTTGGTTTGCCGGACGCCACAGAGGAAACCCGCAGAGGAAACTCAATGAGAGCTGAGGGTATCGAGACCGTCCGGCGCATTCTGTGCGTTTTTCCGCGCTACACGCCCTCGTTCGGCACGTTCGAATATTCCTATCCGCTGACCGACGGCGTCCAGGCCTTCATGCCGCCGCAGGGGCTGCTGCTGATTGCGGCTTATTTACCCGCGAACTGGTCGGTCCGATTCATCGACGAAAACATCCGTGCCGCTACCGCCGAAGACTTCGAATGGGCGGAGGCGGTGTTCGTCAGCGGCATGCATATCCAGCGTCAGCAGATGAATGATATCTGCCGACGGGCCCACGCCTTCGATCTGGCGGTCGCGATCGGCGGCCCTTCGGTCAGCGCCTGTCCGGAATATTATCCGTCGTTCGACTATCTTCATATTGGCGAAATGGGCGATGCGACCAATGAGCTGATCGCGCGGATCGCCCGCGATCCGTCGCGCCCCGAGCAACAGGTGGTGCTGAAGACCGCCGACCGCCTCGACATGACCAAGTTTCCGATTCCGGCCTATGAACTCGCCGACATCAGGCGGTATTTTCTCGGCAGCATCCAGTATTCGAGCGGCTGCCCGTATCAGTGCGAATTCTGCGATATCCCGGGACTTTATGGCCGCAATCCGCGCCTCAAGACGCCGCAGCAGATCACGGCCGAACTCGACCGGTTGCTGGAATGCGGCGTCACCGGTTCGGTCTATTTCGTCGACGACAACTTCATCGGAAACCGAAAGGCCGCACTCGACCTGTTGCCGCATCTGATCGAATGGCAAAAGAAGACCGGCTATGTCCTGCGCCTTTCGTGCGAGGCGACGTTGAACATCGCCAAGCGGCCGGAAATCCTGTCGGGCATGCGCGAAGCGTTATTCGGCACGATTTTCTGCGGCATTGAGACACCGGATCCGGTGGCGCTCAAGGCGATGCACAAGGATCACAACATGATGGTTCCCATCATGGAGGCGATCAAGACGCTCAACAATTACGGCATGGAGGTGGTGTCCGGCATCATCCTCGGCCTCGATACCGACAAGCCCGAGACCGGGCAGCATTTGCTCGAATTCATCGATGCCTCGCAGATACCGCTCTTGACCATCAATCTGCTCCAGGCGTTGCCGCAGACGCCGCTGTGGGACCGGCTGAAACGCGAAAACCGGCTGATCGAGGACGAAGGCCGCGATTCCAACGTCGATTTCCGGCTGCCCTACGACGACGTGGTGAGGATGTGGCGCGCCTGCATGAACGACGCCTATCAGCCCGGCAAGCTCCTGGAGCGCTACGAGTACCAGATTCGTGAAACCTATCCGCATCGGATCACCCCGCCGCCTTCGCGCGAGCAGAGGTCATGGCGGAATATCAAGCTTGGTCTGACCCTGCTTCGCAATATCTTCTGGAAGGTCGGGGTCCTCGGCGACTACAAGCGCGAATTCTGGAAATTCGCCTGGCGGCGTCTGGCCCGCGGCGAGATCGAATATCTGATCAGTTCGATTCTGGTGGCTCACCATTTGATCCTGTACGCGCGCGACGCTTCGGTCGGGCGGCAGAACGCCTCGAACTACTCGATCCGGCTGCGCGAGGCGTCTGTCCCTGCCGAGTAACACCTTCCTTGAAGAACACCGGCGCGGTCGGCCCGTTCGCCAAGCGGCCTGCGGGGTTTGACCCTTGGCGCGGGCAGGGCAAACCCGGTTGGCCAATCGGAGATTTGAGGCCTCCAGTCGCCGCCGGCGCGGCGTTTTTGGGCGGCTGGCTGCGCTTGCGAGACGCGGTGGAGACCTGCTACACCAGCGCGCGGAAAATTTCTGCATGTTTTCAAGAGCTAGCACTGATCAGGCGTGGCCAATTCAGCCTCATTCGCGCCCGGGAATTTGCGTTATACATTGAGCCGCAGTGAGAATTGGACAGGGCATGCTTGAAAAGAACCGCGACAGCGAGGTCCATGTCGAGAAGGTCGAGACACGGGCAACGGCGAGCATCGCCTTTGGACTGGAGCGCATCGGGCTGATCGCAGTCAAGGCGCCGATTCTGTCCTGCATCGTTCTGGTCGCGCTCATTATCGGCGCGGTGTTCGGTATCGAACGTATCAAGATCGACGATTCCCTCAGTCAGTTGTTCCGCTCCAATTCCAAGGAATACCAGCAATACGAAGCCGAAACCAAACGCTTCCCGGCGACGGAATTCGACGTGCTGGTGGTGGTCGAAGGCAAGACGCTGCTCGCCCGCGACAATCTGGAGAAACTGCGTGATCTTGTCACCGATCTGCAACTCGTCGACGGCACGCGCGGGCTGATTTCGCTGTTCTCGGCGCGCCAGGCACCGGCGCCCGGCAAGCTGCCGGCGGCGCTGTTCCCGTCGGAATTGCCGCAAGGCGCGGACTACGACAAGTTCATCGAGACCGTCAAAGCCAACGAGATCATCCGCGGCAAATTGCTGTCCGAGGACGGCACGCTGGCGCTGATCGTGCTGTCGCTCGAGCCTGATGTCGTCGCCAGCAGCAAGCTCGGCCCGACGGTTGGCGCCATCCGCAAATTGATGGCGGATGATCTCGCAGACAGCGGACTCAAAGCCGAGCTATCGGGTGTTCCGGTGATGCAGCTCGAAATCCGCAACGCGGTCGAGCGCGACGGGTTGACCTATAACATCCTCGGTATTCTGGCCGGCTGTATCATCGCGATCATCTTTTTCCGCAAGTGGTCGTTCATGGTCGTCGCCGCGTTCCCGCCGATGATCGCGATCCTGCTGGCGCTTGGCGTGCTCGGCTGGGCCAATTTCAGCCTTAACATGTTCTTGAACGTGATGACGCCGCTGATCATGGTGATCAGTTTCTCGGACTCGATGCAGCTGACCTTCGCGGCGCGCGACCGTCTGATCGCGGGCCAGGACAAATACACCGCGTTCAGGAACGCCGTGCTGGTGGTCGGTCCGGCCTGCGTGCTCACCCACGGCACCGCCGGCATCTCATTCATTGCCCTGCAATTTTCGGATTCCGACCTGATCCGCAAATTCGGCGAGGCCGGACTTGCCGCCACCATGATCGCGCTGGTCGCGGTGCTCTCGCTGGTGCCGGTGTTCGGGGTGCTGCTGGTACGCAACGAAAAAGTTTTCGCGGTGAAATTCCAGAGCGCCGACGCCGGGGTTCAGGCGTTGCGCAATTTTTGCTACTGGATCGCGGTGCGCATGGTCAGCCGTCCTGGCCTGTTCAGCCTGATCGCAGTGATCTTTGTCGGCGGCCTGGCGCTCATCTACTCCCATCTCGAGCCGCGCTACCGGCTGGCCGATCAGGTGCCCGATAAGCAACAGGCGGTGGCGGCGAGCGGTCGCCTCGATGCCAAGTTGACCGGCGCCAATCCGATCGACGTTCTGATCGAATTCCCCAAAGGCGCATCGCTGTATGCGCCGGAGACATTGCAGACGATTGCCGACGTTCACGCGATGGTCGAGACCCAGGCGGGTGTCGGCAACGTCTGGTCGCTGGAGACGTTGCGCCGCTGGCTCGCTGAAAAAGCCGGCAGTGCCGATGTCGCGACACTGAAGGAGTATGTCAGCCTGATTCCGGAACATCTGGTCCGGCGCTTCATCTCGGCCGATCAGGACGCGGTGGTGATTTCCGGCAGGGTGCCGGACCTCGATTCGAGCCGGATCCTGCCGGTGGTCGAAAAGCTCGATGCAGCGCTGAACGCGATCCGCGCCAAGCATCCGGGTTACGAGATTGCCGTCACCGGTCTGTCGGCGATAGCTGCGCGCAACAGCGCCAACATGATCGAAAAACTCAATCGCGGGCTGACGATCGAGTTTGCACTGGTGGCGATCTTCATCGGGCTGGCATTCCGCTCGGTGGTCGTGATGTTGTCGTGCATCCTGCCGGGTATCTTCCCGGTGGTGTTGTCGGGCACGGTGCTGTGGTTGCTCGGGGAGGGACTGCAGTTTGCCAGCGTCGTGGCCCTCACGGTGTCGTTCGGATTGGGACTGAGTGCTACGATTCACTTCCTCAACCGGTTGCGGCTCGAGAGCACGCCGGGCGTCAGTCCGGAACTGGCGGTGGAGCGCGCCACCGTGCTGGTCGGCCCCGCGCTGATCCTGACTACGGTGGTGCTGGCCTGCGGCCTGGTGGTGACGGTGTTTTCCGACCTGCCGTCGCTGCGCCTGTTCGGCTGGCTCAGCGCTTTCGCGATGGTCGCGGCCTTGGTCGCGGATCTCTTTATCCTGCGGCCGACCGCGATGTTCCTGATCAACCTGTCAAACCGGATTCGCGGGACGGCAGGTCACGCGAAGCCGGCGGAATAAACCGAAGCAGGCCGGTGAGGGCGCGGGGTTAGCTCTTCACCATCGTGATCGAGACATCCCGGATATCTCCCTGGGAGCTGATCTGCACGGTCTGCTTGTTACCGTTGGTTCGCAAGGTCAGGCGAGCGGAAAATCCCACCGCCTCGACGGCGACATTGATCTGGCCGCGGCCAGCCGTGCCCTGCAGATTGCCGACGATATTCCGGCTCGCTTCGCTCCAACTGCCGGAGATGTGGTTGCCATCGCTCGTCACATTGCTGCTCAGATCGAATTTGTAGCTGTCGCTGGCGCAACGCAGCGTCTGCTGCAACGCCCGGCCGCTACCGTCGACTGCATAGGTGGCACGGCACCGGATCCGCTCGCTCGATCCGTCCGACAGCGAAACCTTTCCGTTGCCCGACCACGCCCCGCTAAAGCCGGCAAACGGGCTCGACTGGGCGTGGCCCGCCGACACCGAAAACAACAGCGCGGCGCCGACACCGGCAGCCTTGATGGCGTGTCCAAACAAGCTGGAAGCAGACGGTTTCATATTGAGTTTCCCAATTCAAATTGACGATCTTGAAAAGATAGTCGCGCCGCATCGAGAGTTTAGTGTCGCCGCCATCTGTTAGGTTCAAATGACAAATCGGCCCTTGTGCCGTAATTTCGGCCACCAGCGACGCTGGTGGGTCGGATATCCGTCAAATCGACGGCGCGCACGGCGCCGCTTTGGTTCGGGCGAAAACCAGGAAAGTGCCGGATATCGACAGCTTTCTTCATCCGCGATGATCGGTCGCACTTGCCCACAACCGATCGCCGCAAAAAGCCCGTCATAAATTTACGTTTTAATATCAAACGGTTATCGATGCAGTTGAGTCATCGCATCGGACCGGGTATTCGAGGCAGGGCCGACGCAAATTTGGCCGCATTTACCAGCGCTTTTGGCTTCGCTCGCCACAGCGGTTTGTGGCGGGGGCCATTCGATAATCTATCCCGTTCACGCCAGGCGCTATCGGGGATCGGCATTTTCTCCGGTCAGAATGAAGGAACACGATGTATAGGTTTTTTCTCGCAATTTCGCTCTTGTCGATCTCGGTTTCCACCGGTGCCTTCGCTCAAGATTCACGCGGCACGCCGAACGAGCAAAAGGCCTGTTCCCGCGATGTGCAGCGCCATTGCCGTGCAGTGATAGATCAGGGCGACCTCGGTGTTCTCGGCTGCCTTCAGCAACATCGCCCCAAGATCAGCCGAGCCTGCGATCAGGTGCTCAGAAACCACGGGCAATAGAACCGCGCTCACATCCGATAATCGGCGCTGCAGGCCTGTTATCGGCGTGGTTCGGGCGTGGGCGGAATTTGCGAGCAATCGCAGATAGCATTGGTTTTGGCGACGTATTCCCCTATATGGGGTTCGCGATCCATCCGCATGCGCGGATTGCCGGAGCATGCGAAGTCACCATCCCCTGACCAATGTAGCCCGTTCTTGATGACCACCGCGAGCGAACTGCGATCCGGCAAGACTCACCGCGACGAGAACTTTCCGGTCGCGTCGTGGATCATTCATCCGCGCCACCGGGCCCTGATCCTCGCATTCTACAATTTTGTCAGGACCGCCGACGATATCGCCGATCACGCAACGCTCGGCGCGCGCGACAAGCTCGCTTATCTCGATCTGCTCGAAGCCGAACTGCTGGGCCGGGGCGACAGCCAGCCGGAGGCCGTCAACCTGCGGCTCGCGCTGGCGCAGCGCGCGATGCCGCCGCGCCATGCGCTCGATGTCCTGACCGCCTTCCGGATGGATGTGACCAAGCTGCGTTATGAGAACTGGGACGAGGTGATCCACTATTGCCGGTATTCGGCCATGCCGGTCGGGCGGTTCATGCTCGACGTCCACGGCGAGAGCCCGTCGACCTGGGCGGCCTCGGACGCGCTCTGCGCGGGCCTGCAAATCAACAATCATCTTCAGGACTGCGGCAAGGACTACAGGGACCTCAATCGCGTCTATCTTCCGCGCGATGCGCTCGCCGCGGCCGGGGCTTCCGTCGAGGCGCTTGGAGAGGGACGGGCATCGGCGCCGCTGCTGCAATGCCTGCATTCGCTCGCAGCGCGAACCGAGATGCTGCTGAATGACAGCAAATCGCTCAGTGCCGAAGTGAAGGATTTCCGGCTCGGGCTCGAAGTCTCCGTGATCCAGCGCTTCGCCGACAAGATCGTGCAGCTGCTGAAAGTACGCGATCCCTTGAGCGAGACCGTGCATCTCGGCCCCGCCGAACTGCTCGCCCACAGCTTCGGTGGGATAGCCAGCGAACTGACCCGCCGGGCGGTGGGTCGGCGCCCCCTGTCCAATCCGGCGGCCGGCGCATGACCGTCGAGGCGGCGGCAGCAAATGCGAGTGACGGGACATCCGCGTCCGGCAGTTCGTTTTACGCGGCGATGCGCATTTTGCCGCGCGATCAGCGCGAGGCGATGTTTCAGATCTACAGCTTTTGCCGGCAGGTTGACGACATCGCCGATTCCGACGGGCCGCGCCCGGAACGGCTGGCCGCGCTACAGCAATGGCGTGACGATATCGATGCGCTCTATCGGGGCGATCCGCCGGCGCGGCTGCGCGACTACGCCCCGTCGGTTCGGCGATTTGATCTCAAGCGCCAGGATTTCCTGGCCATCGTCGATGGCATGGAAATGGATGTGCCGCAGGATATCCGGGCGCCCGATCTCGCCACACTGGACCTGTATTGCGACCGCGTCGCCAGCGCGGTCGGACGGCTGTCGGTGCGGGTGTTCGGTCTGGCGCAGGACGACGGCATCCTGCTCGCGCATCATCTCGGACGCGCCCTGCAATTGACCAACATCCTGCGCGATATCGATGAAGATGCCGGCATTGGCCGCCTGTACCTGCCGAGCGAAATTCTGCTGCACGCCGGCATCACCTCGACCGACCCGCTCAAGGTCATCGCAGATCCGGCGCTGCCGAAGGTATGCGCGCCGCTGGTCGAGCGGGCGCGGACCCATTTCGGCAAGGCCGACGAGATCATGAGCCGCAATTCGCGCCGCGTGGTGCGCGCGCCGCGGATCATGTCGAAATATTATCGGGCTATACTGGAGCTGTTGGTCACAAGAGGGTTCGCTGCGCCGCGCGCGCCCGTTCGCCTCAACAAGCTCGCCCGCATCGCCATTATTCTTCGCTACGCATTGATCTGATGCCACAGACCGTTCACATCGTCGGCGCTGGAATTTCGGGCCTCGCGGCCGCCGTTCGGCTGGCCAATGCGAATTTCAAGGTGCATGTCCACGAGGCCACGCAACAGGCCGGCGGCCGTTGCCGGTCCTATTTCGATGCGGCCACCAACCTCACCATCGACAACGGCAACCATCTCCTGCTCTCGGGCAACCATCACGCGGTCGCCTACGCCCGGTCGATCGGCACCGAGGCGGGACTGGTCGGGCCGAAGCGCGCGCAATTTCCGTTCGTCGATCTGGCGACAGGCCAGCGCTGGCAAATCGACCTTGGCGACGGCCGGCTGCCGCTGTGGGTGTTCGATGAGGCTCGCCGCGTACCCGACACCGGGCTGCTTGATTATCTCGCACTGATGCCTCTGATCTGGGCAGGGCAGGGCAAACGGGTCGGCGACACCATCCCGTGCCAGGGCACGCTCTACCAGCGGCTGGTGCAGCCGCTGCTGCTGGCCGCGCTCAACGTCGATCCTCCCGAGGGGTCGGCGGGGCTCGCCGGCGCTGTGGTACGGGAAACGCTACTGGCGGGAGGCAACGCATGCCGCCCGCTGATCGCGCGCGATGGCCTGAGCGCGGTTCTGGTCGAACCCGCGATCCGGCTGCTGCGGGACAAGGGCGCCAGCATCCAGTTCGGACATGAACTGCGCGAGTTCGCCATGTCGGCAACCCATGTGAGCGAATTGAAGTTTGGTGACGACAATGTCGCGGTTGCCCCGGATGATGCCGTGGTGATGGCGGTGCCGCCGCGCCCCGCCGCGGCGCTGCTTCCGGGCCTGAAAACGCCGTCCAAATTCCGAGCGATCGTGAACGCGCATTTCCGCTTCGATCCGCCCGCCGGGATGCCTGCGATTCTCGGGGTGGTGGGCGGCGGGCTGGTGGAATGGCTGTTCGCGTTCCCGCAGCGCCTGTCGGTCACCATCAGCAATGCCGACCGGCTGGTGGATAGGCCGCGTGAGGAACTCGCGCAGGCGATCTGGGCCGATATCTGCAAGGCCGCCGGCGTGCAGGGCGAATTGCCGCCCTGGCAGATCGTGCGCGAGCGCCGCGCGACATTCGAGGCCACCCCGGAACAGAACGCCCAGCGGCCGGGGGCGCCGACGCGCTGGAAAAACCTGTTTCTTGCGGGCGACTGGACTGATACGGGGTTGCCGGCAACCATTGAGGGATCGGTGCGGTCGGGAAACCGCGCCGCCGATCTGGTCCTCGCCAGGCGGCAGGCCTGATCCGGACTTAGCGCGCCGTTCCGATCAAACCGGACAGGGGCAGACACAGGGATCGCAAGATGCATTCCGGCACGACCACCGTTGGCATTGAAACCGCCGCCCTGGAGGCCAGCATCGCCTCGGCGACGCGCGCATTGCTTGGCTTCCGGCAGTCGGACGGACACTGGGTGTTCGAACTGGAAGCCGACTGCACCATCCCGGCAGAATATGTGCTGCTTCGCCACTATCTCGGTGAGCCGGTCGACGCCGTGCTGGAGGGCAAGATCGCCAATTACCTGCGCCGTGTTCAGGGCGACCATGGCGGCTGGCCATTGGTGCACGCCGGCGAGTTCGACATGAGCGCCAGTGTGAAGGCCTATTTCGCGCTGAAGGCGATCGGCGACAGCCCGGATGCGCCCCACATGACGCGCGCGCGCGAGGCGATCCGGTCGCGCGGCGGCGCCATCCACAGCAACGTTTTCACGCGTTTCATGCTGGCGATGTTCGGGGTGCTGACCTGGCGCAGCGTGCCGGTGCTGCCGGTCGAGATCATGCTGTTGCCGATGTGGTCGCCGTTTCACCTCAACAAGATTTCCTACTGGGCGCGGACCACGATCGTGCCGCTGATGGTGCTGGCGGCGCTGAAACCGCGCGCGAAAAACACCTGCGCCGTCGGCGTCGATGAGCTGTTTCTGCAGGAACCGCGTACGATCGGAATGACGGCCAAGGCGCCGCATCAAAGCTGGGGCTGGTTCGTCCTGTTCCGCGGACTGGACAGCGTATTGCGGACCATCGAGCCGATGTTTCCGAAGAAGTTGCGCGCCCGCGCCATCGACAGCGCCGTGGCCTTCATCGAGGAGCGGCTGAACGGCGAAGACGGGTTGGGCGCGATCTATCCGCCGATGGCCAACGCGGTGATGATGTACGAAGCGCTCGGCAAACCCGCCGACTATCCGCCGCGCGCCGTCACCCGACGGGGGCTCGACCGGCTATTGGTGATCGGCGAGCACGAGGCCTATTGCCAGCCCTGCGTTTCGCCGGTGTGGGATACCTCGCTGACCGCTCATGCCCTGCTCGAGGCGGGCAGCGAGGATGCGCTGCCTGCCGCGAGAAAAGCCCTCGACTGGCTGGTGCCGAAGCAGGTGCTGGATATCAAGGGCGACTGGGCGGTGAAGCGGCCGGACGTTCGCCCCGGCGGCTGGGCGTTCCAGTATAACAACGCCTATTACCCCGACCTCGACGATACCGCGGTGGTGGTAATGGCGATGGATCGCGCGCAGCGCGCCAGCCAAAGCCATGAATATGATGAGGCGATTGCCCGCGGCCGCGAGTGGATCGAGGGCATGCAAAGCCGCGATGGCGGCTGGGCTGCCTTCGACGTCAACAATCTCGAATATTATCTCAACAACATCCCGTTCTCCGACCACGGCGCGCTGCTCGATCCGCCGACCGAGGACGTCACCGCCCGCTGCGTCTCGATGCTGGCCCAGCTCGGCGAGACCACCCAGAGCAGCAAGGCGGTGGCCGACGGGGTCGCCTATCTGCGCCGGACCCAGCTTGCGGAGGGGTCGTGGTACGGCCGCTGGGGGCTGAATTACATTTACGGCACCTGGTCGGTCCTGTGCGCGCTCAACGCCGTCGGGGTCGACCACCAGGACCCCACCATGCGCAGGGCGGTGGACTGGCTGGCCTCGATCCAGAACAAGGACGGTGGCTGGGGCGAGCATGCCGTCAGTTACCGACTCGATTACCGGGGATTCGAGGGTTGCCCCTCCACCGCCTCGCAAACGGCATGGGCCTTGCTTGGGCTGATGGCGGCGGGGGAGGTCGATCACCCGGCGGTGGTGCGTGGCGTGGAGTACCTAAAAAGCACACAGACCGAAAAAGGGTTGTGGGACGAGCAGCGCTACACGGCTACAGGCTTTCCCAGGGTGTTTTATCTGCGTTATCATGGCTACTCGAAGTTCTTTCCGCTCTGGGCGCTGGCGCGGTATCGGAACCTGAAGAGCACCAACAGCAGGGTGGTAGGGGTCGGAATGTGAATTTGGGGGCAGGCTTTACGGCGTCCGCGGGCGACAAGATTGACTCGCGGCCGGTACTGATTGTGACAGGTCTGGTGCAGGAGGCCCGCATTGCAGCAGGGCCCGGCATGACCGTTATCTGCAGTAGTAGCGATCCGCAGCAATTGCGGGCCCTTTTGACCGTGTTTGACCCATCGACGATCAGGGGCGTCATCAGCTTCGGTGTCGCGGGCGGATTGGACCCCAGCCTGAAGTCGGGCGATGTCGTGGTGGCGACCGAGGTCATGGCCGGCGATGCCCGTTGGCTGGCCGGTGTGGCCCTGAATGAGGAACTGATCGCCAGCGTCGCGCTGGGGCGCCGGCGCGTGATCAGGGGCGGTCTGGCTGGCGTGGAAGAGGTGATCGTCGCCCAGGCCGGGAAGGCTGCGCTGCGCTCCGAGACGGGCGCTGCAGCCGTCGACATGGAAAGCCACATCGCGGCGGCCTATGCCGCCGAGGCAGGGCTTCCGTTTGCCGCTTTACGTGTCATCAGCGATCCTGCCACCCGCGCTTTGCCGGCACTGGCGAAGTCTGCGATCAAGCCGAATGGCGACATCGACCTGCGCAAGGTGCTGCGCGGGGTCGCGCGCAACCCGCTGACGCTGCGCGCGCTGGTTTCGACCGGGATCGATTTCAATCGCGCGCTGCGCAGCCTACGCGGCTGTCGAGGCTTTCTGCTGGGCGGCGAGGGCCTCCTCGCGGCGGATATCTGACAGGCGCTTCTGTACCTCTGACGAGAAGATGTACTGCGCGGGCCGCTGGCGATCGAGGCTGATCTCCGGCGCCATCGGACCCGTGGTCCGCACGCCGCGCAGCGCCACCCACATGGCCTTCCATGGATTGGTCAGCGCTGCATTCGCCGCGGTCGGCTCGTAGCCGCAATGGGCCATGCAGTCGGCGCATTTCTCATATTTGCCGGTGCCGTAGGTGTCCCAGTCCGTGGTCTCCATCAGTTCCTTGAAGGTCTTGGTATAGCCCTCGCCGAGCAGGTAACATGGCTTCTGCCAGCCGAAAATGTTGCGGGCCGGCATGCCCCAGGGGGTGCATTCGTAGCTCTGATTGCCGGCCAGGAAGTCCAGGAACAGGCCGGAATGCATGAAATTCCACTTCTTGCCCTTGCCCAGCGCGAACACGTCGCGGAACAGCTTCTTGGTCTTGGTGCGGTTGAGGAAGTGCTCCTGGTCGGGCGCGCGCTCATAGGCGTAGCCGGGCGACATTGAAACGCCGACACCGAGTTCTGTGGTGAAGTCGAGGAACTTCGCGATGTCCTCCGCCGCGTGTCCGTCGAAGATGGTGGCGTTGACGTTGACCGTGAAGCCCCGTGCCTTGGCGGCCTTGATCGCCGACACCGCGCGATCGAACACGCCCTTCTGCGAGACCGCCTTGTCGTGATGGTCCTTCAAGCCGTCGAGATGCACCGAGAAAAACAAATAGGGCGACGGCTCGAACAGGTCGAGCTTCTTCTCCAGCAACAACGCGTTGGTGCACAACGACACGAATTTCTTGCGCGCCACCAGACCGCGCACGATCTCGCCGATCTCCTTGTGGATCAGCGGCTCGCCGCCCGGAATGGCCACCATCGGCGCGCCACATTCGTCGGCGGCATCCCAGCATTCCTGCGCCGACATGCGGCGATTGAGGATCGCGTCGGGATAGTCGATCTTGCCGCAGCCGACGCATGCGAGGTTACAGCGAAACAGCGGCTCCAGCATCAGCACCAGCGGATAGCGCTTGCGGCCCAGCAGTTTCTGCTTCACCAGATAGCGGCCGATGCTGATTTCCTTGAAAAACGGTATTGCCATTACAAGTTTTCTTTCTGGACTCGGTAGAGAGATGGATCAACCCGCCGTTAGTTCGGCCGGTAGTCGGAATTCGATGTTTTCTTCCCGGCCGGGAAGCACCGATACCGCAACCGGGCCGATACGTCTCAGCGCCTCGATCACGTCATCGACAAGAACTTCAGGTGCCGAGGCGCCGGCCGTGATGCCGACCGCCTTTGCGTCCTTCAGCCAATCCGGGTTCAACTCGCTGCCATCGGCAATGAGATAACTCGCAACCCCGACTTCGGTGCCGATCTCGCGCAGCCTGTTGGAGTTGGAACTATTGGTGGCCCCGACCACCAGGATGACGTCGACAAGCTTGCTGAGGTCTCTTACCGCAGATTGGCGGTTCTGTGTCGCATAGCAGATATCCCTGATGTCCGGGCCTTGAATATCTGTAAAGCGCTGCTGCAGGGCGGCAATGATGTCCTTGGTGTCGTCGACGCTCAGTGTGGTCTGGGTGATATAGGCGACCGGCGTGTCCGCGGGTAGCGTCAGGGCCGCCACGTCGTCGACGTTCTGGACCAGCAGCACGGGGCCGGGAACCTGACCCATGGTTCCCTCGACCTCAGGGTGGCCGGCATGCCCGATCAGGATCAGCGCCCGGCCTTTCGACATATAGCGCTTGCCCTGGTTGTGGACCTTGGTGACCAGCGGGCAGGTGGCATTGAGCACCGGCAGGCCGCGTACCGCGGCTTCCTCCTCGACGCTCCTGGCCACGCCATGGGCGCTGAACACGGTCACCGCGTGCGGCGGCACTTCCGACAAATCCTCGACAAAGATGGCGCCTTTGTTCTTCAGGCTCTCCACCACGTACTTGTTGTGTACGATCTCATGGCGCACATAGACCGGTGGGCCGTACTTCTCGAGCGCGCGCTCCACGATCTCGATCGCGCGCACCACGCCCGCGCAAAATCCGCGCGGCTGTGCCAGAAACACCTCCATTGGACGCCCGTTATGCACGTTGCACCAAACTCATTCTATAGCTCCGTATAGCTCGCCGCGGCCACGATATCAGCAATATCTGAGCCATTGGTTGCCCAACGAACCTCTCTCTAAGCACACGGAGGGGCAGGGCTTTGTGTCAAAAAACCGTCGATTAGAAAAGCCAGATCGCACAAATGGTCGCCGAGAGCGCATGAAGAGGTAACATAATACAGTTTTATTCAAAGCTGTGGCGAATATAACACTTGAAGCCTCACTCGTTCGTCACTTTACCGGGGTGCAATCCCGGTTATATCAGCGCCTCAAACGCAGGTTTCGGTGAGTTTGCACTCGTCCCCGTCCCCGAAGAAAAGTATCACAAACAACATTAGATCGGCTCGTGGAACTCCGCTAGACAACGGGGCGTTTCCGGCAAGTTCATAACATTAGAAAGCAAAGATGTGCTGACAAGTATTGTTGTATCGATTGTCAAAACTTGCACGCGGTTCGCCTCTCTTACTGTCCTGATCGCCCTCGCCCTGGCGGTTGCTGCGGGCTACTACACGGCCAACAATTTCTCGATCAACACCGACATCAACACGCTGATTTCGCCGACGCTGGATTGGCGAAAGCGCGACAATCAATTCGGTCAGGCCTTCGACCGCGACCGAACCATCCTTGCGGTGGTGGACGCTCCAACACCTGAACTCACGACCGCGGCGAGCGCGGCACTTGAGAAGAAGCTGTCCGGCGACGCCCAGCATTTCGATTCCGTTCAGGCGCTCGGTTCCGGAGAATTCTTTGAAAAAGAAGGGCTGCTGTTTCTTCCCGAGGCCGAGGTCGGCCGGATCACCAACCAGTTCGCATCCGCAGCACCCCTGATCGAGATCATGGCCGGTGATCCCAGCCTGCGGGGATTGACGGGCGCGCTGGAGATCGGCCTTGCCGGCGTCAAGCGCGGGCAGTTCAAGCTGGACAGCGTCGCGCGGCCATTCTCGCAGATCGCGCAGACGGTGGAGAACGTGCTGAACACCGGCGCGGGGACGTTCTCCTGGCGCGAGCTGGTCGGCGACAAGCCCTTGACCGACTCCGATCGGCGCGCCTTCATCGAATTCAAGCCGATCCTCGACTTCAACGCGCTAGAGCCCGGCAAGGATGCGACCGATGCGATCAGGAAGGCCGCCAGCGACCTCAATCTTTCGGGCGAATATGGCGCGCGCGTCAGGCTGACCGGACCCGTTCCGATCGCCAACGAGGAATTCGCAACCGTTGCCGACGGTGCCGTCGTCAACGGAATCGGCACCGTGCTCGTGGTGCTGTTCATCCTCTGGATGGCGCTGCGTTCGCCGAAGATCATCTCGGCGGTGTTCGCCACGCTGTTCATCGGCCTTTCGATCACCACCGCCGTCGGGCTGATGATGGTCGGTTCGCTGAATTTGCTCTCGATCGCGTTCGCCGTGCTGTTCGTCGGATTGGGCGTCGATTTCGGCATTCAGTTCAGCGTCCGCTACCGGTCGGAGCGCTTCAAGAGCAACGATCTGCAGGTAGCACTGGAGCAGGCCGCCGGCTATGTCGCGGTCCCGCTTTCGCTCGCGGCGATGGCGACGGCTGCCGGATTCCTCTCCTTCCTGCCGACCGACTACAAGGGCGTTTCGGAGCTTGGCGAGATTGCCGGCCTGGGGATGCTGGTTGCTTTTCTCTCGTGCATCACGGTGCTGCCGGCATTGCTGAGCTTGCTCAATCCTCCCGGGGAAAAAGAGCCGGTCGGCTATGCGTTTCTGGCGCCGGTCGATCATTTCCTCGAAGAGCACCGCGTGGCCATCATCGTCGGCACGCTGTTGATCGCGGTCGCCGGTCTGCCGTTGCTGTATTTTCTGAGGTTCGACTTCAACCCGATCAACCTGCGGAGTCCCAAGGTCGAATCGATCGCGACCTTTCTCGATTTGAGGAAGGACCCCAATACCGGCGCCAATGCCATCAATGTGATGACGAATTCGGAGGCCGACGCCAAGAAGATCGAAGCCCGGCTGGAGCAACTGCCGGAAGTGCTTCGCGTCATGTCGCTGGACAGTTTTGTCCCCGATGACCAGCCGGCAAAATTGAAGCTCATCGCCGAGGGCGCCAAGGTCCTCAATCCGGCGCTCAACCCGGATTCCATCGATGCCGCGCCATCGGACGCGGAAAATGTCGAGGCCTTGAAGGGATCGGCGGAGAGCCTGCGCAAGGCCGCCGGCGACGACAAGGGACCGGGCGCCGCGGCATCGCGGCGGCTGGCCGATGCGCTGTCAAAACTCGCCGACTCCAATGAGGCCACGCGAAACAAGGCGCAGGCCATCTTCGTGGTGCCGCTGAAAGTCATGATCGACCAGATCAGAAACTCGCTGCAGGCGCAGCCGGTCAGTCTGAAGACGCTGCCGGCCGGTCTCGTGAGTTCCTGGAAGACCAAGGATGGCCTGCAGCGCGTCGAGGCGCTGCCGCGCGGCGATCCCAACGACAACGACACCTTGCGCAAGTTTGCCGGCGCGGTTCTCGCGGCCGAGCCGAACGCGATCGGTGGACCGGTATCGATTCTCAAATCCGGCGACACCGTCGTGAAAGCCTTTATTCATGCCGGTATCTGGGCGCTGCTCGTGATCAGTGTTCTGCTCTGGCTGGCGTTGCGGCGGATAACCGACGTGCTGCTGACGCTGGTCCCGCTATTGGTGGCGGGCACGGTGACGCTGGAAATCTGCGTGCTGATCGGACTGCCGCTCAACTTCGCCAACATCGTCGCGCTGCCATTGCTGCTCGGCGTCGGCGTCGCGTTCAAGATCTATTATGTAACGGCATGGCGGGCCGGCAGAACGAATCTGCTGCAGTCGAGCCTGACGCGAGCCATATTTTTCAGCGCCATGACGACCGCCACCGCATTCGGAAGCCTCTGGCTATCGAGTCATCCCGGCACCGCGAGCATGGGCAAGCTCCTGGCGCTTTCGCTGGTCACGACACTGGCCGCAGTATTGCTGTTCCAGCCCGCTCTAATGGGCAAACCGCGCGATGTCAGGGAGTAGACAGATATCGCCAACCGGGTCGGCCGGATGCGCGGCCGCGGCCTGCTTTTGACCGGGGGTTCTGGCCGGGTTGCCGGATGTACTGTTGTTGGGCGCGGTGGGCTTGGGTGACGCACCCGTGGTCTTCGGCGTGCCCTTGGCCATGCTGTTGACCGGGCTCGATGGTATCGGGCCGGCGACGCGGGTCCAGGTTTCGCCGCCGCAGAGAAAGCCCAGCACACAGCCCTTGATCTCAAGCTGCTCGGAACCGATCGGCCTGATGGTCGAACTGTAGAATTGCCCGTCCTTGGCGTTATAGACTTGGCCTTCCCATTGCTCGGCGCCACGTTGCTTCTTCATGTCGATCAGGATCGGCATGCCCAGGGTCGGTCTGCTCTGTTTTGAGACATCGGGATTGTTCTTGTCGCGGCCGCCCGGGACTTTCTCCCACGACACCGCCCCCCACATGCTTCCGTTGCATTCGGCGACACGGATGTTGGCGACACCGTCCGCCACCCGCCAGTCGCCGGTCGGATCCGCGGCCAAGGCTGGTGCTGGAAAGACAGGCATAAGGCAAGTCGCCAAAAATAATCCGGAATATGATATTGTGCGCATGATGTTTCGCGGGCAGTGCAACATGATCCAAACCTGTGCTTAAGTAGCTGGTCGAGGGCAAAACGCCGCAATGAGCGTTTTCAGTTGACGAAGCGGCCAACAAACGAAGTATGTAAGTGATGCTATATTCAAATCTAGACGTTTCCGAGATGTTTGTGGACCGGCAATCGCAGCGCACGGCGCTGCATACGCGCCATCTGAATGAACAGCTGGTCCGGGTCCTCAAGACAATTGGTTACGATGTCGGCTTTCAAAAGGGGCAAGGCCAGTACCTGTTCGATCGCGATGGCGCGCGGTATCTGGATTTACTAAGCGGTTTTGGCGTTTTTGCGATTGGCCGCAATCATCCGGCGCTGCGCCAGGCCCTGAAGAGCGTGCTCGACAGCGATCTGCCCAATCTCGTGCAACTCGACGTTTCGACCCTCGCCGGCGTGCTGGCCGAGCGCCTGCTGGAATACGTGCCCTACCTGGATAAGGTCTTTTTTTCCAATTCCGGGGCAGAATGTGTCGAAGCTGCGATCAAATTTGCCCGTGGAGCCACCGGCCGCCCCGGCATCGTATACTGCTCGCACGGGTACCACGGCCTGACCTACGGCGCGCTTTCGCTCACCGACGATTCCAACTTCCGCGGCGGTTTCGAGCCGCTGCTGCCGGGCTGCTCCTCCATTCCCTTCAACGATCTGGCCGCTCTGGAGCAGGCGCTGTCGTCGCGCCAGATTGCCGCCTTTATTGTCGAGCCGATCCAGGGCAAGGGCGTCAATATGCCCACCGATGAATTTCTGCCGGGCGCCGCCGCGCTCTGCCGCCGCTATGGAACCCTGTTCGTCGCCGACGAAATTCAGACTGGAATCGGCCGTACCGGGCGGTTCCTCGCGGTCGAGCACTGGAACGTGGAACCTGACATGGTGCTGCTCGCCAAGGCGCTGTCCGGCGGTCACGTTCCGGTTGGCGCCCTGCTGACGCGGAAGCACATCTTCGACAAGATCTTCAATCAAATGGATCGCGCGGTTGTGCACGGATCGACGTTTGCGAAAAACGATCTGGCGATGGCCGCCGGCATCGCGACCCTTGAGGTCATCGAGACCGAAAAATTGATCGATGCGGCCGCCAAGCGCGGCGCCGAACTGCGGCTGGCACTGACCCGGATGGTCCCCGGCTATGAATTGCTGAAGGAGGTTCGCGGCAAGGGCTTGATGATCGGCGTGGAGTTCGGTCAGCCGAAGTCGCTGCGGCTGAAGGCGTCATGGAACATCCTTGAAGCCGCCAACAAGGGCTTGTTCTGCCAGCTCATCACGGTGCCTCTGTTCAAGGATCACAAGATCCTGACGCAGGTTTCCGGCCATGGCAGCCACACCATCAAGCTGTTGCCGCCGCTGACCATCACCCAGGAAGACTGCAACTGGATCGAGACGGCATTCGATACCGTGATCGCCGACAGTCACAAGGTCCCCGGCGCGATCTGGTCGCTGGGCAAGACGCTGGTCGACAACGCCGTGCGCAAGTCGGCGTAAGCCTGATCGACGGTCTGATTCCGGATATCGTTCTCGTTCGATGATCCGGCGGGTCGCGCCGCGATTTGCGTTGAGCCCGTCCGGAGCCATCCGCGGCGGGTTTTCTGTCAGGCGGCCTTGTTGGGTCCTATCCGCTCGATGCCAGCCAGTTCCTTGCCGATTTCCTGCTTCGCGACCCGCATGTCATAGCTGTTCTGCAGGTTCAGCCACATCTGAGCCGTGGTGCCGAACGCCTTGGACAGACGTAGCGCGGTATCCGCTGTAATCCCGGTTTCTTCGTTTGCGATCCGCTCAATTCGCGTGCGCGGCACACCGCAAATCCTGGCAAGCTTCCCAGCCGATAGCGCAAGCGGCACCAAAAATTCCTCCCGGAGGACTTCTCCCGGATGCATGGCGGCAGCTTTTTGACCATTCGCAGATTCTCCTGTGCTGGCCGGGCCCACATAGCTATTTCTTTCGCGAGACTCGACGTCATGTGGGCGGATTGCAGGCCCAACAGAGGATCAACTCGGCGGCAAAGGTTGCAATCAGGCGTCGGAGTAGCCATCTCAGCGACTAGCGCAATCGGATCGCTTCCGCAGCATACCCGAAATACGACGCTCTCGCTTCGCCAAATCTTATGAAGGTATCGACCAACGGCATATCGCTTCGATGTGCGCGTCACGGTTCAGGACAACCTATGGCCATCGAACATGCCTCCGTGCGGGTGGTGCGCAAGCCCTGGGGGGTCACCGATCTCCATCCCTGGAGCGGCATTGACGGATCCGGCGACAGCATCGGAGAGTTATGGTTTCAGCGCGCCGATCGAGATGCACCGACCCCGGCGCTGTTGCTCAAGCTGTTGTTTACCAGCGAGCCATTGTCGATCCAGGTACATCCGGACGACGCCTTTGCGCGTTCGATAGGTCTGCCGAACGGCAAGACCGAGGCCTGGCACATACTATCGGCATTGCCGGACGCAGCGGTTGCCATTGGATTGAAACGCCGGATCACACCGCGCGAATTGCGCGCCTCGATCAAGGACGGCTCGATTGCTGAGCTTGTTCAGTGGCGTCCGGTTTCCAAGGGCGACACCATATTCGTTCCTGCCGGAACCATCCACGCCATCGGCAGCGGTATCGTGCTTGCGGAGATACAGCAGCACAGCGACGCGACCTTCCGTATGTTCGACTACGGACGGCAGCGCGAGCTGAACGAAGACGCCGCCGTCGCCGCTTCCGATGCCGGGCCGGCTCAAACGCAATCCAGTTCACGACACCTTACAGATAACCGAACACTTCTGATCGCGAGCCAGCATCTTGTACTGGAGCGGATCAATCTTCCCGAAGATTCGAGCTGGGCGCTGCTTGCCGCACCAGAGACCTGGATTTTCGTACTCGACGGCCACGCGGCGATCGGACTGGCCGGCGCGTCGATTGGTGAAGTGATCTTTGTCGGCGGCGATCGGACCAGCATCGAGGTTGGACCCAATGGAATGAGTGGCCTGATCGCTTATCCGGGGCCCGATCCAATTGATTCCTTATTGCAGAATCTCAGTGAACATCCGGCCAAAATAACACTTCCGGCCGCTGCGGCCGTCCCGCAATTTTCAGGCATTATCGAGGTCCGGACATGACATCGCTGCGCCGTATCGCCGTTATCGGCAATTCGCTACCCCGCCGCTGCGGAATTGCAACCTTTACGACCGACCTGCGGCAGGCGATATCGACTTCACGCCCGAACCTGGAGACCTGCGTCGTGGCGATGACCGATCACGGTCAGGCCTATGATTATCCCCCGGCGGTCGCTTTGCAGATCAAGGACAACAATATCGACGAGTACGCGCGCGCGGCGGATTTCCTCAACGCCGGCCGGTTCGACGCCGTGTGCCTGCAGCACGAATTCGGAATTTTCGGTGGCGAGGCCGGCGCCCACATCCTCGAGCTGCTGTCGCGTCTTACCATGCCGGTGGTGACGACGCTGCACACGGTGTTGGCCAAGCCCACTGCGGCCCAACGCGCAGTGGTGGAGCGAATCGTCGAGGCGTCCTCCAAGATCGTTGTGATGGCCCATAAAGGACGCGAACTGCTGCGCAGCGTCTATCGGGCACCGGATGACAAGATCGAGGTCATTCCCCACGGCATACCCGACGTTGCGTTCGTCGCTCCGGACGCAGCCAAGACCAGGCTCGGATTTGCAGGCCGATCGGTCATTCTGACCTTCGGCCTGCTGTCTCCCAACAAGGGCATCGAAGTCATGATCGACGCCATGCCGTCGATTCTGAAACGGTGTCCGGATGCGGTCTATGTGGTGCTCGGTGCGACGCATCCCAACCTGGTTCGAGACCAGGGCGAGGCCTATCGCGAGAGCCTGATCGCGCGGGTGCGCGAACTCGGCGTCGAAGACCACGTGGTGTTCCTTGACCAGTTTGTCGATCAGGCCACGCTGCTGCAATTCATCTCGATGTGCGATGTCTACGTTACGCCCTACCTCAACGAGGCGCAGATGACGTCGGGTACCCTGGCTTACAGCTTCGGATTGGGGAAGCCGGTGGTCTCGACGCCCTACTGGCATGCGTGTGAACTGCTGGCCGATGGACGGGGCGTTCTGGTTCCTTTTGGTGACGCGGCGGCGATCGGCAACGAAATCGCGGGATTGCTGACCGACGATGATCGCCGGCTGGCCATGCGCAAGCGCGCCTATGCCGTCAGCCGAACGATGACGTGGGAACGCACCGCCGAGCGTTATATGGCCGCCTTCGAGAACGCGCGGCAGGGTCACTGGCTCAAGGTTATCGCGCGCACCGATCCGGGCGCTATCGAACCGCACAGCGCCGCTGCGCCCGACATGAAAATCGGTCATTTCCTGTCGATGTGCGACGATACCGGTCTGTTCCAGCACGCCGTGCATTCGGTGCCCGATCGCTCGCATGGTTATTGCGTGGACGACAACGCCCGTGCGCTGTTATTGGCCTGCGCGCTCAACAATCCGGGTGAGCAGTGCCTTCCGGAAGCCTTGACGGCCCGCTTTGCAGCCTTCGTGCAGCATGCATGGAATCCCGACACCACGCGGTTTCGCAACTTCATGGGCTTCAGCCGCACCTGGCTTGAGGCCAGCGGCTCGGAGGATAGTCACGCGCGAACGCTGTGGGCGTTGGGCGAGTGTGCCCGCAGCGACTCCAGTCCGTCACGCCGCCGGTGGGCGGCATCCCTGTTTGCCGAAGCACTTCGTTCCGCGGAAGCGTTTCGCTCGCCGCGCGCATGGGCATTCACGCTGCTGGGTCTCGACGCCTATTGCGCGGCGGCTCCTGATGATTTGCGCGCCCGGGAAGTCAGGCCTGTTCTTGCGGACAGGCTGATGACCATTCTCGCATCGGTGGAGACGCCGGAATGGGTGTGGTTCGAGGAGGGGCTTGCCTACGATAACGCGCGTTTGCCTCAAGCGTTGATCGTGACGGGGATGGCGACGCAAACGCGAGGCTACGTCGATGCCGGGTTGAGATCCTTACGTTGGCTGATGATCCAACAAACGGCGTCGACGGGTCATTTCCGCCCGGTCGGCACGGCCGGTTTTGGTGAGCGGCGGAAACAGGCTCGCGCTTTCGATCAGCAACCCGTGGAAGCCACGGCGACGATTGCCGCCTGCCTTGCGGCCTGGCGGGCGGATGATGACTCCGAGTGGAAAGCTGTGGCAGCAAGCGCCTTTGCATGGTTCCTCGGTAGCAATGATCTGTCCGTGCCGCTGGTCGATCTGCAGACCGGGAGCTGCCGCGACGGACTGCATCCCGACCGTGCCAACGAAAATCGCGGGGGCGAGTCGGTCGTTTGCTATCTTCTCGGTCTTGCCGAGATCCGCCAGTTGGCGCGCGTCAACGCCGGCCTGGCGAAACCTGCCGCACTTCGCGCCGTCGGCGCCTGAATCCCAACTTCATCTTCCAGCGAGCCGAGGGCCCCGTGTCACAAGCCACTTTCCTGAACCGGCAGGCGCTCTATCTGCGGCCAGACCCGGCGCGGGTGATCGTGCGTCCGTTCAAGCCGGCGACCGAACCGCGCGATCTCAATCCGACCGACAAGACGCGCGCCAACCATATCGTCGAGCGGGTTCTCGCGCTCGATTCCGAGGCAGCTGCCAGCCAACTCGACGACGTGCTGGAGAATTTCCTGGGCCGCCACCGCAACCTGCTGGAGACGTTCGAAGCCCGCGCCGACGAAATGGAAGGGGCCTTGGCGGCGCACGGCACTTTTTCCAAAATTCAGCGTCAACTGATCGGCGCCTATTTTCTCAACGAATATTCGTTCGAAGCCTCGGCATTGTTCAATCCCAGCATCGTGCCGCATCCCGACCAGTCAGGCATGGCGAAAGGCGCCTTGCGCTTCGTTCTCAGTCTGCGCGCCGTCGGCGAAGGGCATGTGTCGTCGCTGACGTTTCGGGCTGGGACCATCGGTGCTGACGGGAGCCTCAGCGTCGATCCGACGGCTCGGCTGGCTTCCAGCCCCCGAATTGGATACCGGATATCCGGACCGGTCGGCGACGACGTGGAGGTGATCTTCAACCCGGACGAAGATATCAGCGAGCGCATCATCTTCCCCGTGACGGAATCCCAGTCGCACGGCATCGAAGACGCCCGCTTTGTCGAATTCAGCGATGGTGGCCGGAAAACCTATTACGCAACCTATACCGCCTACAGCGGCACTGCGATCCGGTCGGAACTGATCGAGACCAGCGATTTCATGTCATTTCGAATGACACCGCTTCAAGGAGCGGCGGCGCGCAACAAGGGCATGGCGCTGTTTCCGCGCAGGATCGACGGCAAGTATGCGATGATCGCGCGACAGGATAACGAGAACCTCTATTTGATCTATTCCAGCGATCTTTACCGATGGGACGGTGGCGCAGCCATTCTGAAGCCGCAATTTCCCTGGGAGTTCGTGCAGATCGGCAATTGCGGATCGCCGATCGAACTCGATGAAGGCTGGCTGCTGCTGACGCATGGCGTCGGCCCTGTCCGCAAATACTCGATCGGCGCGGCGCTGCTCGACAAGAACGACCCTTCCAAGGTGCTGGCGCGCTCGCGCGAGCCGCTACTGAGGCCTGAACCGTCCGAGCGAGAAGGATACGTTCCGAACGTCGTTTATACTTGTGGTGCAATGAGGCATAACGACCAGATCATTCTGCCTTATGCGGTCTCGGATACTTTCTCCAATTTTGCGACCATCAAGATTTCGTCCCTAATGCAGGCAATGCGGAATTGATCGCTACGCCCGCAGCGGCGTCTGCCGCCGAGCTTCTTCGGTGTCGACAACGGGTCCTGATAGGTCCAGCCTGTGATTCGACCATGTACCCATGGAGGTCACAATGGATCGCTTCATTCATGAACAAAATCTTGCGAATTACCGACGGCTGATAGCCGAGTCGAACCTTGCCGTGACGAAGGACGAAGTCCAACACAAGTGGCTCTTAAAGCTGCTGGCCGATGAAGAAGCCAAAGGCGCTACGTTGTTAGACCGTCGACATTGACGATTGATTTGACGGTCGCTCCCGCCGGTAACCCTCCGCGACGCCGCGCAATACACGGTGAAATTGCCGAAGACGGCACACGATGCGGGATAATGGCAGACTGACCTCTTATTTTTCGAGCGAGAGAGTGCTTCGACAGGAAGTCCGAAAGCCGTTTGTGAGAACGACCGAATGCGACGTGCGTGCTTGATCTAGAGCAACGTTTCGGTCGTCCCGCCGATTTACTATTGCAGCACGTAAGGGAAGATAGCGGCTGGATCCAGAGCTTGCTTCCTTGGACGATCACTTCGGCGGGTGCTTTTGAGCTTGTTTCTTGGCTCTGAGCACCCGCTCCGTTGCATCCGATGGCGGAGGATTGTTTCGTGCGAACCTATTATTTCGATATGCAAGACGGGGTTCCGATTAGGGACTTAGCGGGCTTGCAATTTCGCACCAACACCGACGCGATTGAGCATAGCAAAGAGTTGGCTCGTCGATTTGGTCATGACCATCGTCTCAAGGATCCCATCCGCTCGATCGTCGTCCTTGACACGTCCGGCAAGGAAATTCATCGAGAGCCGGTGCACCAGGACGAGCGTGAGCCTAAAGTTGCCATCACATTTGGAAAGATCGGCTGAAACCAAGTATTGGCGTCGTGGCCCTCTAACCAAGACTGCTAAGCCCCGCCTGCGAGACGAAAACAAGAAGTTTTACAGTTACGCGAATTATGAAGTCTCCTTGGCGAGCCGATCTCGGGAGTTCTGCCTGGAAGACGAAAAAACTCCGATCGGAATAGCTTTGGTTGCGTTCAAATTTTCCGCGAACCTCAGTTCGCCAGCGGATCGGGCCGAAACTGGATGTGCACGGCGCGGGGCATTGAGCCCTTGCCACCTTCCTTGAGCCAGGGCGCGCGGTCGCCGTTCGTGCTCCACAATCCGCGGCCTTTCCACCCGGCGTTGGGATCGTCGATACGCCCGTCAAGACCCTTGGCGTAGAAGCTGAGCGGATAGGGAATCCGGATCGTGATCATCTTGCCGTCTTTTAACGCCACGAAGCCGTCACCGAGATTGGCGGTGGACATCGGGATGTTCTCGCCAAGTCCGGACGTGTTGTGCTGGTCGACCCAGGTGTAATAGCTCGACTCGGCGCTGTTCTCGCCGATGCCGTCGAAGCCAGGGCCGGGATACTGATAGATGGTCCAGCCCTCGGGGCAATGATTGCCGGTGGCGGTCGGCCCGTTGAGCGGACCCTTGCACTTGCGGCGATCGAAGCTGCCGAGGTGGCCGCTCGACAACGACGCCCAGACCACGCCGTTCTTGTCGATATCGCCGCCGCGGATTCCGAACGCCGGCGCCGGAACGTTGAACACCTCCGACAGCCCGGTCGCCGGGTCAAATCGCAGGAACCCCGGCGGGCCGCCGAAGATGCCTACGGTGTACCAGATCGAGCCGTCGACCGGCGACGGCATCACCGCGTAAGGTCCCGAGCCCGGGACGATCCGCTTGTCCTTGTTCGGATCGAGCGGGGCGTTGGGCTCGACATAATCGTCGCGCCTGCCGTTGCCGTTGGTGTCGAGCACGAACGGCGACCAGCCTTGCGATTTTGCGGCGTCGCCGGTTTCGTCGAACATCTTGGTGTTGATCCAGCCGGCAACCGGGCCGGTGCCGCTGAGCCACAGTGTGTCGTTGGCATCGTAGCCGAACTGCAGGTGATGGGTGGCAAAGCAGGTGTTGATGAAGCTGTACTTCATCGTCCTGGGGTCGAGCATCGCCACCTGGCGGGCCGACTTTTCCAGCGGGAATACCTTGGCCGACGGATGGTCGGAACCTTGTTTGCAGAACGCCGGGTTATCGATGCCGCGCACGGTGGCGGAGAGCCAGAGCCGGCCCTTCTCATCGAACATGGAGTTGTGGTTGTTGGCACGCGTATCCCAGAGTTTTTGCTCGCCCCAATAGGCGGACGGCTCCAGCGGCTTCACGCTGGCGGCATGCCCGGGACCCAACGATTCCGGCATCTCGGGGTCCGCGACCGGCATCTTGAAGAACGACACTTTATTCGTCTTCGGATCCAGGATCGGCATGTTGTCGGTCGAATATTCCGGCGAGGCGTAAAGCGGGCCATAGGCATTGACGGTCGGATTGCGCCGGTCGGACGAAATCAGATCGTGCAGGTATTTGTCGGGCGTCGACCACTCCCATGAAGTGATCACGATATTGCGTTCGACGCCTTCCGGACGCGGCGGCTTGCTCTTGGGCAGTTCGCCCTTGGCGACGCGGTCGGTCCAGTCTCCGAGATATTTGAAGGGGACGCCGCCGAAATTGCCGGCAAGCTGGTTGGTCATCTGCTCGCCGGACTGCCCGGATTGAACGCGCCGCATCCAGGCAGCCTCGCCGGAATCGAACTTGCCGAAAGCAGCCGGTATCGTGCGGGTAGCTTCCTGACCGATCTGATGACAACCGATGCAGCCGATGTTCTTCATCTGCTTCAACCAGTCAGTCTGCGTCAGCTTTTCGGGAATGTCGCTCTTGCCGCCGAACTCGCCGGCGGGTGGAATTTTCATCATCGCGTACCAGTAAATCGCCGGATAATAATGCGCCGCCGCTGCTTCGTTCGGCGCTGGCACCGCGGTGTGATTGAGAAGCTGGCCCGGCTTTGCGGTGAGCTTGGCCGAATCCACCAGACCGTAACCGCGCGCCCAGACGCTGTAATTCGCGGCCGGCAGATCGGGGATGAGGTAGCGGCCCTGATCGTCGGTGACGACGATGCGCGCGAACTTGGTCGGCAGCTCAGTGGTCTCAGCAATCACCCAGACCCCGGCTTCAGGGCCCGCGGCGCCGACAACAGTGCCGCCGATGTCGGTGGCGCCGATCGCTACGGCCTGCTGCGCATAAGCTGCGGTGGGGATTGTGCCTGGAGGCGCTATCAAGCCGGCAAATATCGTCAACCGAGCAAGCACTTTGGTCATGAACATGGCTCGCCTCCCGGCATGGAACCGGCTCTTTGGTCGGGTTTTCATGGCAGCTATTTTAGCAAGAAGGGTCGGCAGCGTCCAATGGCTTGAATCAGCCTCTTACTGACGTCCGCGTAGCGCCCGCGGCTTGTCGGACGTCCGCCTCTCGCGCCAGATACGCCGCGATTCGACGCGGCGCGCCGGAGATCGGAACTCACCGAACCACGTCAGCCATCTCCCGTCGTGCCCGCGTGTTTCCAGACTTCCGATCCTGACCAAGAGCAGCATTGTTCGAAGCCGCGCAGTGCGAGCTGAAACAACTTGTCGGCGCGCAAATGCGCGGCGAGATCGCGAACGCGTATTCATTTTCGTCGTCATTGCGAGCGGCCAACGGGTCGCGCGAATGCGCGCCCGATGACAGGCTCGGCGACATTGGCCGCCGTCCAGAAGCCTCGGAACTTGATCAGAGTGAGCAAAATTGAACAGCGGCCCGCACGTCAAGGGTGTAAAGTACACTCGCGCCCTTTGATGGAGTGACCGCTTTGTCAATTTCGACAAACACTCGCATGTGCCCGCATTGCGCAGAACCCATGTTCCTCGTCAATTTGGAGCGGGAGCGGCACGACCATCTCCGCGCCTATAAATGCTCAAATTGCAAAAAGACCTCGCAGTTCGTGCCGTTGTCGGACGCACCAACCCTTTGGCTAACTCCTAATCTCGGAAAATCGGCAGCAACAACTAAAAATTCGTCATGAAGGGGAACTGCAATGGACCGCGCAGAGAGGTGCCGAACCCAAGCCGATGAATGTCACCGTCTCATGCTGTTGGCACAGAGCGGAGCCGAAGCCACGATCCTGACCAGCCTTATGCGAAGCTGGAAAATGATAGCCAACCAGACCGACCGATACGTCGCGATTATGAAAAAAGAAGCCGCTCAAAGGCGGCACGGGCAAGTGCGAACCCGTCCAGGCAAAACGCACGGGCAGGGTGAGCGCGACGGTCCGCAGGTTTGACAGCGGCGATCACCGTGACGATATAAAACCACGATGGCAGCATGGCCGGATGTACGCCGCGCGCCGTATGAGAATCGGCCTCGGGAAACCGGGGCTGATTTTTTTGAGAGGTGCACATGACCGCGACGATGGATGAGCCGAGACCGCGCGGGAGCTGCATGGGCGTAAACGCCGTCGACCGCCGCTCGACGAGGGCGAGAACTATTTCCGCTGCGACAAGTGCTGCGGATGGTTTGATGCCCGCGATCTGGCAGGGGTTGAGGATCACGAACGCGTGTTGCCGCATCCGGCGTGTGATCGGCCGCAGTAGTGTTGCTCGATCAGCGCGGCCATAGGGTTAATTAAGCAGCCGATGTTGCGGACCGTTTGTCGGAACTTTACAAGCACGTCTCTCGTCCGGGAACCGTTTCGCGAGTTATAGCTTGATCATCATGCGAACGTTTGAGACGGCCAATGCAAAAGTCGCGAGGCGCTGCCGCTATGATCAACATCGCGGCCAAAAAACAACCGTGACCGTAGAGGGATCGCCGGTCACTGGGTTGGTCCGTTCGGTCATGGAAGTTAAATCCAGCAACCCGACGCGCTGGATCATCACGGTCATTGCCACACCGAGCATCGCGGCCTAACCGACCCGGTATCGCGCTATTTCAGCGAACTGTTGATCGACGAAAATTTGGTGTTCAGCTTGGAGCCGATGCCGTTGACGACGGCGATGATTGCAAGCGAAATACCAGCGGCGATCAATCCATATTCGATTGCCGTGGCGGCGGTCTCGTCAGCCCAAAATTTCCGAACCAATGCGATCATGCGGGCGACGATGCGCGCCAACGTATGAAGCAACTGTAAATATCGACCCTCGAAAGCAGCCGTAGTTCCGCGATCCAGCTTTAACCGTCCGTGAATTTGCGGCAGATGGCATAGCGATAGCTGGTAGCTCCGAAGGAATTACGGTCACAGTGCTGGACCGCACCGTCACCGTATGATGGTTGGGTTGAACTGGATACCGAACGAAATGCCTGAAATTCGCGAGCGCGTGCAGCTCGATTTGTTGAGACAATTCAAGCTGTTTCTACCTGTCCAGTCCTGCCGGTAAAAAGATATCCGTTCCTTTCTGACCCAAATCACCTGCATATCTTTCGCCATCCCGGCCCACACAGAGGGGCGTTTCGCGATCGTCACGGACGTAGGGCACGGGATGCGGTGGACACAGGCAGCGCTACTGACGAGAGCGCTTAGCTGTGGACGGCGAAGTCGTGTGGTCCTGACGCCCCGACGCTGGCGTCAAGTTTGCGAAAGACAACTTCGCAAGCGACGGTGGCAAACAAGCCCGGTCACCGGGGAGAGCGCGAAATAAGCTGTTAAAACCATTGCGCGGGGAATGCCGGGCGACCCGGCGTGACCGTGGTGACTAACTCGTGTGCTTTCTACCTTTGCACGCGAGGCTGCGGGTGCGTCGAGCGCCCGGCATTCCCTGCGCCCTCTGATCCTCAGAAGGCGAGACTCTTGAGCAAAAACTCGGGCGCGGGCCGCGAGATCGCAGATTCATATCTTACCGTCATGTCGGTGCTGTTTGAAAATTGAATCCGTAAAGCGTGGCCGGCAAAGTGGAGTTGCGCTAGCCGGCGCCGCTGCCCTTGATCGCGGCCTCGAATTTCTCGCCGAACTCGGCGAGTTCGTCGGCGGCGAGATCGCTGACCGCCCAGTAGTTCAAGCCCCGGTCGCTCCAGCGCCGGATGTTGAAGCCCTGAATGGTTTCGGTTTTGGCGGCGTGGCGTTCGGTGCCGGGCGTCTGGGCCACGAACAGATTGATCACATGCGCGCGCCGCCGGTAGACGATCGCACCGATGGCGCGGGCATCGACATAATCGAGCCGGCCGCCGATCAGCGCAAAGCCCTGCGCGGTGAGGTCGATCACCGGCGGCGACACGTCGAGTTTGCCGTTGAACCACGGCTTCACCGTATGCTGGTCGGTGGAGACCACATCGGTGAGATGGCCCGCCTGCAACGAGCGCAGATGCGCCGAGACGACTTCGGACATAATGCGCTGGTCGTCACCGTGGCGCAGCACGATGGCGAACAGGCCGGTCGCCGCGATCGCCGACACCGCCGATCCCATCGCAAATCCCTTCAGCACCGACCGCCGGTTCGGTGTTCGTGTCTGCGGCAACGAAGCTTCGATGCGCCGGCGCAGCTGGGGCGGGGCGGCATACCGCAAATCGGCGCCGGCTATGGCCTTGCTCATTTCCCGATAGGCGGCAAGTTGCGCGGTGCAACGCGGGCAACCCGCGATATGGTCTTCAACCTCGCGCGCGTGCCCGGCATCGAGCTCGCCATCGATCAGCGCATGCAGAAGAATCTCAGCCTCGTCACAGGTCATTTCGATGGCTCCTCTTCCGCCAGCCATGCGGCGCGCAGCAGGGCGCGGGCGCGTGCCAGCCGAGACATCACGGTGCCGACCGGCGCCTCGACGATGTCGGCGATTTCGCGATACGAAAGATTGTGAATTTCGCGCAGCACGAAGGTCTCCCGGAATGGTTCATCCAGCCCGACCACGAGCCGGCGGATCGTGGTCGCGTCCCGGCGTCGCAACAACTGCGCCTCCGGCGTTTCCTGCGTCTCGCGCCACAGCGGCGTCTGCTCGGCATCATCAGGCAGGTCGTCGGTGGCGGCTGGCGAACTCGCGCGGCGCGCGAATTCGGCGCGACAGACATTGCGCAGGATCGCGAACAGCCAGGGCTTGATCGCCGGTCCGCGATAGCTGTCGAAATGCTTCAAGGCGCGCAGATAGCATTCCTGAACCGCGTCCTCGGCATCGTTGGCGTCGCGAAGCAGGTAGCGCGCCAGCGTATAGGCATCGTCAAGATACGGCAGCGCCGCGTCGCGAAAACGCTGCGCCTTTCCGGGATCGTTGTCCGATCCGGGATCGTTGTTCGATCCGGGATCGTCGTCCGAAAATCTGACCGGCATCACCTGTGGCCCCGCGCTAGCGGAAAATGCGGATGCCCGGCCGGCCTGAAGGCACCGGCCGGGCATCGGAGTGATGCCTCGATTTGGCGCGCTACTCAACCTTGATGGTCCCGGTCATATGCGGATGCAGCGAACAAAAATAGGGATAATCGCCCGCCGCGGTGAACGTGAACGAATAGCTGTCGTCGGTGTCCAGCGCCTTCGACTTGAATTTTCCCGCTGACACCAGAGTGTGCGGAATGTCGTCGCGGTTTTTCCAGGTCACGGTGGTGCCGACCTTCACCGTGAGCTGGGCTGGCTCAAAGGTAAAATTGTCGATCATCACCGTCGTTTCGTCAGCACGGGCGCTGCCGAGATTCTGACAGAAGGACAGGACGATAGCGACGACGAGGCGAACAGCAAGATTGCGGAGACTGACTGATAACATCGTGAATTTTCCTTCAGCCCTGCAACGGCGTGTCGATGATTGCGAGGCGCTGTTCGCCGGCCTTGAAGTTGATGCTGGCGACACCGAGCAGGCTGCGAAGCTTGTCGTCGGCGACCTTCATCGGACCCGGCGAGGGAGCGGAACCCGGCGCCGGCTGCGGGAACGCGGTCGAACGCGCGGTATGGAAGGTGACGTTGCCCTCGACCTTCTGCATCACCTGGTGGATATGGCCGTTGAGCACAGTCACCGAGCCGAATCCCTTGAGGTAATCCAGCGCGCGGGCGCCATCCTCGGTGCCCCAGCCCCATTCCGGATAGACCGTCCACAGCGGAATATGGGCGAACACGACGATCGGGGTCGATTTCGATCGTCCCTTGAGGTCCTGCTCAAGCCATTCGAGCTGTTCGGCGCCAAGATTGCCGAGGCCGCCGGCCTTGAGGTTCACCACGTTGACGAGACCGATGAAGTGGACGCCGCTGGCGTCGAACGAATACCAGCCGGCGCCTTTGGCGGCGCGTCCGTAGCGCTCGCGATAGAACTTGATCTCTTCGTCGAGGAAATCGTGCTCGCCTGGCACGTAATGTACGTCGAGCTTGGCCTGCGAGATGATGGTCTCGGCGTTGTCGAACTCGGCCGCCTTCGACAAATGGGTGATGTCGCCGGTGTGGATCATGAATGACGGCTTTGCCGGCATGCCGTTGATCTTGGCGATCGCCTGCTCGAGGGTGCCGATCGCATTCGGGTTGGCCGGCTTGTCGAAGCCGACATGGCTGTCGCTGATCTGCAGGAAGGTCAGGCCGGCAGGCTGGGCGGCCTGTGCTGCGCCGACAAGTCCCAGCGAGCGGGGAACGCCGCCGGAAATGGTCCAGAGCACCCCGGTGCCTGCCCATGTCATGCATTCCAGCACCCGGCGGCGGCTGACGCCGGTGCCGTCATCCGGGGCTTGGTCACTGTGGTCGTGATCGAACTCGCTCATTGCCAATCTCCATGGACCCTTGATTGGGTTCCAGGGACGTGATCGGGCGAGGGCGGGGTTTATTCCCGCCATTCCCGATTAGCCGGTGGCGAGCGATGACGTTTTCGTGAGCGCTGGTCGCTAACCGGCGTCGGCCTCGAACGCCGCCAGCGCCTGAAGCAAGAGCGCAGGCGTCTCCTGCGCAACGCAGTGACCGACACCTTCGAAGCGCCATTGGCTTGCCGCTGGAAGCAGCGCGACGGCGCGTGATGCCATCTCTTTATAGATGGGCCAGGAGTCTCCGGCGGTGGCGACGCGCACGGGACAGCCGATCTCGGACAGCCACGCGAATGGATTGCCCCGCGCATCGCCGTCGTAAACCTGTTCCATCGCCTGGTAGATCGGGAGCAGGATGGCCGACTCAATCTCGGGTGTGCAGCGCAGCCGCACCCGGCCATCCTCCTGGGGCGCAAAGCCATGACGGATGTAGGCCCGGAGCGACGACTCCGTCCACTTCGCAAAAGCCGGCGCGGCCTGATAACGAAGGAACGCGGCTTCCGCGCTGTCGAATTCGGCCTGGCGGCGCAGCACGCCTTGCACGGCGCGGCTCGCAAACTCGCTCAAGCCTTTGCCCCCAGGCCGCGCTGCGTGCGGATCCATCACGGTCGGCTCCATCACGAACAGGCGCGCGAAGCACGTGGGATTTAGCTTCGCGGCCAACAGAAGGTCGGTCGCGCCGGCGCTGTGTCCGATGCCGTAGATATTGGCCAGGCCGAGCGTCTCGATCACGGTGCCGACGTCCTCGGCAAAGTCCAGGAAGTGATAGCGGTCGGCGGCGGGCTTGTGGCTGTCACCATGGCCGCGGCGGTCGAGCGCATAGACGGTGTAATCGGATGCCAGTTCGCGGGCGATATCGTCCCAGACCTCGGCGACGAACCCGGTGCCGTGCGACAGAAGGGCAGGCGGCTTGCGTGAATCGTCCTCGCCCCATCGCGCCAGCGCAATGCGCGCGTCGGCAGGTCCGATCGAAATGCGATGTGGATTCGTCATCAGGCCAGTTACCGCGCATCCGCAAGGATCATCGCCGCGCCCTTTTCGGCGATCATCGCCGTCGGGGTGTTGGTGTTGCCAGAGGTGATGGTCGGCATGACGGAGGCATCGACCACGCGAAGCCCTGCGATGCCGTGAAAACGCAGGCGTTCATCGACGACAGCCATGGGGTCGCTTGGCGTGCCCATCTTCGCGGTGCCCACGGGGTGAAAGATCGTGGTGCCGATATCGCCGGCGGCTTTCGCCAGTGACGCATCGTCGTCGCCGACCGATGGACCGGGTAAAAATTCGCGCGGATGATATGCCGCAAGCGCAGACTGTTTCATCAGCCGCCGCGTGGTGCGGATGGCGTCGGCGGCGACCTGGCGGTCTTCGCCGGTCGACAGATAATTAGGCGCAATCGAAGGCGCCTGGTCAGCCTGTGCGGAGCGAATGCGCACGGTGCCGCGCGAGGTCGGTTGCAAATTGCAGGCGCTGACCGTGATCGCGGGGAAGCGGTGCAGGGGATCGCCGAACTTGTCGAGCGATAGCGGCTGGACGTGAAACTGGATGTTGGCGCGTTCGCGATGCGGATCCGAGCGCGTGAAAATCCCGAGCTGCGATGGCGCCATGGTCAATGGTCCGCGGCGGCGGAACACATAGTCGAGGCCCATCATCCCGCGCCTTGCCAGCGAATAATAAGTCTCGTTGAGGGTGCGAACGCCATCGACCTTGTAGATTGCGCGCTGCTGCAGATGGTCCTGCAGATTGCGCCCGACGCCTTGCCGGTCGAGTATGGTTTCGATCCCGAGCGGCGCCAGCCAGTCCGCCGGTCCGATGCCGGAGCGATGCAGCACTTGAACAGATCCGATCGAGCCGGCGCACAGGATCACTTCGCCCTTGGCGCGGGCTTCCACAATCTCGCCGCCCTGCATGAAACGCACGCCGACGGCGCGCCCCTGCTCGACAATCAGGCGATCGGTCAGCACGTTCGTTTCGAGGCGCAGATTGGGACGGTGTAACGCGGGCTTCAGAAAGCCCCGTGCCGAAGACCAGCGGCGTCCGCGCTTCTGGTTGACGTGGAAATAGCCGACGCCTTCATTGTCGCCGGTGTTGAAATCCGGAATTTTCCGGATTCCCATTTCTTCCGCGGCCGTGCCGACCGCGTCGAGAACCGTCCAGGACAGTCGCGGCGCCTCGATCCGCCAGCCGCCGCCGACGCCATGAAGCGCGCTCTCGCCCAGAAAATGATCCTCAAGCCGCCGGAACGCGGGCAGCACGTCGTCCCAGCCCCAGCCGCCCAGGCCGAGCTGGCGCCAGTGGTCGTAATCGGCGGCTTGCCCGCGCATCGAGATCATTGCGTTGATGGCGGAGGAGCCGCCGATCACCTTGCCGCGGGGATAGGCCAGCGAGCGGCCGTTGAGGCCGGCTTCGGGCTCGGTCTTGAACATCCAGTCCGAACGCGGGTTACCGATCGCGAACAGGTAACCGACCGGGATGTGGAACCAGATCCAGTTGTCGTTGCCGCCGGCCTCCAGGATCAGCACGCGGTTGGCCGGATCGGCTGAGAGCCGGTTGGCGACGATACAGCCGGCGGTGCCCGCGCCGACGACGATGTAGTCGAAATCACCTTCAAGCCGCTTCGGCATCTCTAAATTTCCGCCCAGTTTGCAATCGCTCGTCAAGCCCGGCTTTATGCCGGGCTTCCACCTCTTGCTCTGACCGCTATTTAGTCAGACGTGGATGGCCGGGACATCTAGCGCGACGACGCGCTTCTGCCCGGGTGTGACGGCCTCTGTCAATCGCCGGAGAGTGTTGGGCCGAGCGTGGCCGCATGCTAGAAGGGACAAAATGCATAAACCGCGAACCTGGATTTCCCATGCCCATCATCAATCGCGTCGCCGATCTGCAACCCGATATTCAGGCCTGGCGCCGGGATATCCATGAACATCCCGAATTGCTCTACGACGTGCATCGCACCGCCGCATTTGTGGCGGACCGCTTGAGGGAATTCGGCTGCGACGAAGTCGCGACGGGTCTTGGCCGCACGGGCGTCGTCGGTGTCATCAAGGGCCGCAAGCCAGCCGGCGAAAGCGATATCAAGGTGATCGGGCTGCGCGCCGACATGGATGCGTTGCCGATCGAGGAGGCGACCGAACTCGCTTACGCTTCCAAGACGCCGGGCAAGATGCATGCTTGCGGCCATGACGGGCATACCGCGATGTTGCTCGGCGCGGCCCGCTATCTCGCGGAGACCCGGAATTTCGCCGGCGACGCCGTCGTGATCTTCCAGCCGGCGGAAGAGGGCGGCGCGGGCGCTGCCGCCATGATCAAGGACGGGCTGATGGACCGTTTCGCCATCGATCAGGTCTATGGCATGCACAATGGCCCCGGAATTCCGATCGGCTCGTTTGCGATCAGGTCCGGCCCGATCATGGCGGCGACGGATTCGATCGACATCCGGATCCAGGGGCTGGGCGGACATGCGGCGCGTCCCCACCTATGCATCAACTCCGTCCTGGTCGGCGCGCAGCTGGTCACGGCGTTGCAGTCCATCGTCTCCCGCACCGTCGATCCCCTGGAATCGGCGGTCATTTCGATGTGTGAATTCCACGCTGGTAACGCGCGCAACGTCATTCCGCAAACCGCCGAGCTCAAGGGCACCGTCCGCACGCTGACCGCGAAGGTGCGGGAAATGGTCGAAAAGCGTGTGCGCGAGGTCGTCGCGGGCTTGGCCCAGATGACCGGGGCCGAGATCGAACTGGTTTACGACCGGGGCTATCCAGTCGCGGTCAATCATGCCTTGCAGACGGATGTCGCCAGACGGGTGGCGGAGGAAATTGCCGGCGACGCCAATGTCCACGAGATAGCGCCGCAAATGGGCGCGGAGGATTTCGCCTATATGCTGGAGTCACGGCCGGGTGCGTTCATTTTCTGCGGCAACGGCGACAGTGCCGGGCTGCATCATCCCGCCTACAATTTCAACGACGATGCGATCGTGTTCGGTACGTCGTACTGGATCAAGCTGGTCGAGAACACGCTGGCGGCGTGACGCCCTCGCGCATGAGATGAAGGCCCGCGCTGGGTAGCGCGGGCCTTTTGCGTCAGGCGAGGTGAGAGAGAGGCAACGCCCAGAACGCAATTAGAACAGCCTGGAAAAGATCAAATACAGGCAACCCGACAAAATCATCGCGGCCGGCAACGTCAGCACCCAGGCGAGTGCGATGTTGCGGATCGTCGACCACTGCAGTCCGGACCCGCTCGCTGCCATGGTGCCCGCGATACCGGACGAGAGCACATGGGTGGTCGAAACCGGCAACCCGTAGATGTCAGCCGCGGCGATCGTTGCGGCGGCTGTGATTTCGGCACAAGCGCCCTGCGCGTAGGTCAGATGGGTCTTGCCGATCTTTTCGCCGACGGTGACGACAATGCGCTTCCAGCCGATCATGGTGCCGAGGCCAAGCGCGATGGCGACGACGATTTTCACCCAGGTAGGAATGAATTTTGTCGCGGCGTCGAGCGAGCCTTTGTAGCTGTTGAGGGTTGCAGCCTCATCGGCGTTGAGTCCGTTTTTCGAGTCCTTCATCAGGAAGCGAATGGTCTCGGAAACCAGGTACATGTCGTTACGCGTGTTGCCGACGACATCGGCGGGGAACTTGGCCAGCGATTTGTATTGGGTTACCTGCTTGCTGATGTCCAGGACGAGAGCCGCCAGTGCTGGAAGTGTCTCATCGGTGATCTGACGCTCCGCGACGTATTTGGTTACGGCCGGTCGCGGATTGCCCGCGACGTTATGGCCGGCAGCCTTGGCTTCGATCACCTTGCTCGCTGCGGTCGAATTCGTGGAGAACTGCGCGATCTGGCTTTCCGGCAGGGCGCGGTTGAGCGCATAGGCGGTCGGCACCGTGCCGATCAGAATGAGCATGATGAGGCCCATGCCCTTCTGGCCGTCATTCGAACCATGGAAGAAGCTCACCAGGGTGCAGGTGAGGATCAGGATGCCGCGGATCCACGCCGGCGGCGGCTGGTCCCCCTTCGGCTCAGCGAACAGAGCCGGAGTCGCACGCTGCAACACGATCTTGAGGGCGAAGAGCAAAACCGCGGCCAGCGCGAAGCCAAACAGCGGCGACAGCAGCAGCGCCTTGCCGACATTGCCCGCTTGCGACCAATCGACGCCAGACGTGCCGTCGCGGCCGCGCAGCAGGGCATTGGCGATGCCCACGCCCATGATCGATCCGATCAGGGTGTGCGAACTCGATGCCGGCAGCCCAAACCACCAGGTTCCCACATTCCAGATGATGGCGGCGATCAGCAGGGCGAACACCATGGCGAATCCCGCGCCGCTGCCGACCTGCAAGATCAATTCGACGGGCAATAGCGAGACAATGCCGAAGGCGACCGCGCCTGAGGACATCAAGACGCCAAACAGGTTGAACATGCCTGACCACACCACGGCGATATTGGCAGGCAATGAGCGGGTATAAATCACCGTGGCGACGGCATTGGCGGTGTCGTGGAAGCCGTTGACGAACTCGAAACCGAGCGCGATCAGCAGAGCGACAAAAAGCAGTATATACGGCACGAATGATGTGACGCGGGTGCCGGTGGCGTCGATGTCGGAATAAATGCTGTACGCGACGAACAACAGCGCAGCGGCGACTACGCCCAGGTAAATAATACCCTGCAGCGGGTTGATGCCATGATCGAGATTGGGGCCCTTTCTGACGGCAGGCTCGATCGAACCGGGTAACGCAACGTCGCTCATGGTAAATTTCTCCCCAAAAAATGTTCCCGGACTTTGCTTGATGCATGTGACAGGGCCATGAAACCGCCCCTACAGGGATATGAAATCGCCCCGGGGAAACGGCATTCCAGGCAGGTATTGCATCTCATTGGAATTGCTGACGAAAATCATAAGAATCGATCGCGATTGACTCCCCGGGTCATGTTAGCTTTATATTAGAACATATCATGAACAAATGAGCCGACTGCAGGTTCACCAAAGACCCTGTGACGGTCCAATCTGAGGAGCGGCGCATGCGCGAGCGCGATCAGCAAAAGTGGAAACCGGTTTTGCCGGACAAACGTCTCGTTTGTCCCGAGATCGCGCTCCGATTTTATTGAAAGGGCACATGATCTTGTCGCCAAACAGCTCACACTTTGGCGGATCATGCGCCGCCGCACGCACGAGCACGCTTGCGACTTTGCGCGGCAGCATCGAGCGCATCGAGGCGCACGGCGACGCGTCCATGTCGGACAGGGTAGCACTCGGTCATGTTGACGTGGATGCTGCACTGCAGGGCGGCCTCGCCATCGGCGCGATGCACGAGGTGTTCGCCGAGGGACGGCAGAGTGCCGCGGCAACCGGGTTCATTGTGGGCCTCGCGGGGCGGGCAGGGCTCGCGGGAAGGGCGGCGGCCCGGCGGCCTTTGGTGTGGGTACGTCAGGATTTCACTGAAATTGAATCGGGTGCGCTGTCGATGAGCGGACTGGCCGAACTCGGTCTTGATCCGCGCCTCCTGGTGACGGTGCGCGCGGCGGATGCGGACTCCGCGTTGCGGGCGGCTGCCGACGCGCTCGCCTGCGATGCGCTAGGCGTCGTCGTGCTGGAAGTCTGGGGGCCAGCGCGGCAGCTCGACCTCGTCGCCAGCCGCAAACTGACATTGGCCGCGCGAGCGTCCGGCGTCACCGGTCTGTTGCTGCGGGTGGCGGCTGAGCCGTTGCCTTCAACGGCGGAAACAAGATGGATCGTGCGCGCGGCGCATTCGCCGCCTGCCACACCTTCACGGCCGGCCTGGGGGACGCCGATGTTCGACGCGCAGCTTGTCCGCAACCGTCATGGCCCTGTTGGGCGGTGGATCATGGAATGGAAATGTGATGAGTGCCTTTTCGAGAAACCGGCGGCGTATTCTCAGCCTGTGGCTGCCGCGCCTGCCCACCGACCGCATCAAGCGCCAGCTCTCGCACGGCAACGCCGCGCCGGCTAATGCGTTTTCGA
Source organism: uncultured Pseudomonadota bacterium (assembly GCA_963727225.1). Classification (GTDB taxonomy): domain Bacteria; phylum Pseudomonadota; class Alphaproteobacteria; order Rhizobiales; family Xanthobacteraceae; genus Bradyrhizobium. Next base: position 604,512 of record CAVSFN010000023.1, read on the forward strand.
GCGAAGCGGGTACCGGTTGGCGTGAAGCAAGCGCGTCGAAACAAAACTCTGGCGATCACTCCAGTGGCGATCACCCCAGTATTGTCGTCGCCAAACAAAACAACGCGCTGCAGATTTCCGCGCTCGATGATGCCGCAGCCCATCTCGGGCTTGAGATCGGCCTGCCGCTCGCCAACGCCCGCGCCATCTGCCCGCAATTAAGGGTGTTCGATGCCGATGAAGCCGCCGACGCCAGGACGTTGAATGCCATTGCCGACTGGTGCGACCGCTTCACGCCGCTGGTGGCGATCGATGCTCCGCATGGCCTGTTTCTCGACATCACCGGCTGTGTCCATTTGTTCGGCGGCGAGGCCGTGATGATGCGGCGGGTGTGCGGCGTGCTGACCGCTCAGGGTTTTGCCGTCAGCGCCGCCATCGCCGGCACCTCGGTGTGCGCGCGGACGATGAATCGTCACGTCCATGGTTGCATCGTCCGAGACGGCGAGGAAGCTGATGCGGTCAAGCCGCTGCCGGTGTCCGCGCTGGGCGCCGATGCTGCGATAAATACCGGCCTGCGCCGCGCCGGGCTGAAAACCATCGGCGATGTCGCAGCCCGCGCGCGTCATGAAATCACAGCAAGGTTCGGTGCTGACTTCACGACCCTGCTGGAACAGGCGCTGGGGCAAGGCGATGCGCCGATCAGTCCCCGCAAGCCGCTGCCGGATTACATCGTGGAGAAGCGTTTCGCCGAACCGGTGGCGACCGATGCGGTGATATCCGCGACATTGTCCCGGCTGGCGCAGATGCTGGTCGTGGCGATGGCGCAGCAAGGCAAGGGCGCGCGGCGGCTGGAAGCCAATTTCTTTCGCACCGATGGCGCGGTTCGCGCGATTGTTGTGGACACCGGACAACCCGTGACCAAAGGCGAGGTGATCGATCGCCTGTTCCGCGAACGGCTCGATGCCTTGAACGATCCGCTCGACCCCGGTTTCGGATTCGATCTCGTTCGCCTGTCCGCCAGCCGCACGGAAATCGTCGTGCAGCAGCAACGCGATCTCGATGCCAAGGTGCATGACAATGACGAACTGGCGGCATTGATCGACCGCATCGCCGCGCGCATCGGCGGGAGACGCGTGGTCGTGCACCTGCCGCAGGACAGCCATATTCCGGAGCGCGCGGTGACGGCGGCGCCGGCGCAGCATCATCTGGCCACGGCGCTGCAGGCGACCTGGCCGGCCCGTGTGGAGAGCGAACCGCCATTGCGTCCGCTCCGGCTTTTCGAAAAGCCGGAGCCCATCAAGGTGCCTTTTGCCACGGTTCCTGACGGGCCTCCGCACCATTTCACATGGCGGCGTGCCACCCATGCGGTGGTCCGGATCGAGGGTCCTGAGCGGATCGCCATGGAGTGGTGGAAGCACAACGGCCAGACCCTGACGCGCGATTATTTTCGTGTCGAGGATGAAGCCGGATTGCGCTTCTGGATTTACCGTGACGGCCTTTACGGCAGCGAACTCGTTGACGCGGAAGGCAGGCCGGCTGCTTCCAACTGGTTCGTGCACGGGCTGTTCGCATGAACATTCCCAGCTATGCCGAGATCGGAATCACCACGAATTTTTCGTTCCTGCGCGGCGGATCGCACCCGCAGGATTACGTGCGTCGGGCGAGCCAGTTGCGTCTTCCCGTCATCGGCATTGCCGACCATAACACGCTGGCAGGCGTGGTGCGGGCTTACAAGGAACTCGGCAATCCCGATGTCAAATACAAGCCGAAGCTTCTGATCGGTTCGCGCCTCGTCTTCATGGACGATACGCCGGATATTCTGGTCTATCCGCGCGACCGGGAGGCTTACGGCCGGCTATGCCGGTTACTGACCCGCGGCAAGCGCGGAGACGATACCGACAAGGGCGAATGCCATCTGAAGCTCGATGACCTCCTGGAATTCGCCGAAGGGCAGCTTCTGGTTCCGACGTTTCCGCATCACTTCGAGACGGCAAAAGCGCTCAAGGTTCTGGATCAATTGCGGCACAGCCGCGCCGACGGCGTGTGGCTTGCAGCCAGCCTGCTGTATCGCGGCGACGACCGGCGCCGTCTGGTTCGGCTTCATCGTATCGCCGCGACGGCCCGCGTGCCGCTGTTGGCCACCAACGAGGTGCTGTATCACCATCCCGCGCGCCGGCCCTTGCAGGATGTGCTGACCTGCATTCGCGAAAAGACCACGATCGATGCCGTCGGCAAGCGCCTGGAAGCCAATGCGGAACGCCATCTCAAGCCTGCGCATGAAATGACGCGGCTGTTTCGCGATGTGCCGGAGGCGATCGCGGAAACCATGCGGTTTGCCGGCCACATCGGTTTTTCGCTTGCTCAACTCAAATACCAATATCCCGACGAGCCGGTGCCGCCGGGCAAGACCGCGCAGCGCCATCTGGAAGACATGACCTGGCAAGGTGCGCACAAAAAATTTCCGGTCCGGATTTCGCCCAAGACCAAAAAGGTCTTGCACAAGGAACTGCGCCTGATCAGGAAGCTCAAATACGCGCATTATTTTCTCACCGTGCACGATATTGTCCGTTATGCGCGCAGCCAAAACATCCTCTGTCAGGGCAGGGGATCGGCGGCGAACTCAGCCGTTTGCTATGTTCTCGGCGTTACCTCCGTCGATCCGACCAAGGTCGATCTGCTGTTCGAACGCTTTATTTCCAAGGAACGGCTGGAACCGCCCGACATCGATGTCGATTTCGAGCATTCCCGGCGCGAGGAGGTGATGCAATATGTCTATCGAAGATATGGCCGCCACCGCGCCGCGATTATTGCGACGGTGATTTATTACCGGCCGCGCAGCGCGATCCGCGATGTCGGCAAGGCGCTTGGGTTGACCGAAGATGTCACCGCGGCATTGGCGGATACGGTGTGGGGAAGCTGGGGTGAGGGCCTCAACGACATGCAGGTCAGGCAGGCGGGGCTCGACCCCGGGAATTCGATGGTCGGACTTGCCGTCGAGCTTGCAACCGAATTGATCGAATTTCCGCGGCATTTGTCGCAGCATGTCGGCGGCTATGTGCTGACGCAGGACCGGCTCGACACCTATGTGCCGATCGGCAATGCCGCGATGGACGATCGGACCTTCATCGAATGGGACAAGGACGATGTCGATGCGCTGAACATGATGAAGGTCGATGTGCTGGCGCTGGGAATGCTGACCTGCATCCGCAAATGCTTTGACCTTATCGCGGATCACAAGGGTATGCGTTACGAACTGGCGACGATTCCCCAGGATGAGAAGCCGGTTTACGACATGCTTTGCCGGGGCGAGTCGCTCGGCGTGTTTCAGGTCGAGAGCCGCGCGCAGATGAACATGCTGCCTCGTTTGAGGCCGCGAAAATTCTACGATCTCGTCATCGAGGTCGCCATCGTCCGGCCTGGTCCGATCCAGGGCGACATGGTGCATCCGTATCTCCGGCGACGGAATGGTATTGAAAAAGTGAACTACCCATCGCCGTCGCCTGCGCACGGTGAAAAGGATGAACTGTATAAGGTCCTGCACAAGACCCTCGGCGTGCCATTGTTCCAGGAGCAGGCGATGCGTATCGCCATCGAGGCCGCGAAATTTACCTCCGAGGAAGCCAACGGGTTGCGCCGCGCCATGGCGACGTTCCGCAATGTCGGCACCATCGGCAAGTTCGAATCCAAGATGGTCAACAACATGATCGATCGTGGCTACGATCCGGTATTTGCGAAAAGCTGCTTCGATCAGATCAAGGGATTTGGCAGCTATGGTTTCCCCGAAAGTCATGCTGCGAGCTTCGCGCAACTGGTCTATGTCTCGTCATGGCTGAAGTATTTTCATCCCGATGCATTCGCTTGCGGGTTGCTGAATTCGCAGCCGATGGGCTTCTACGCGCCGGCGCAGATCGTCGGCGACGCGCGCAAGAACGGCGTCGAGGTGCGCGAGATCGATGTGTCGTTCAGTCATGCGCAGAACACGCTGGAAGAACAAAGCGGAACTTATCATGCGTTGCGGCTCGGCTTTCGGCAGATCGACGGATTCAAATGGGCCGATCCGGATGAGGAGTTTCTAAGACAAAGAAGCGGCAAGCCGAAAGCAGAGGATTGGGCCGAGCGCATCGTCGCCGCGCGGGCACGCCGCCGCTTCACCTCGCTGGAGGATTTCGCCCGCGATACGGCGCTGCCGAAGCGTGCGCTGATTTTGCTGGCGGATGCCGATGCGTTTCGCTCGATCGGGCTTGACCGCCGCGCAGCACTTTGGGCGGTACGACGGTTGCCGGATGACGTGCCGCTGCCGCTGTTCGAAATCGCTGCCGCGCGTGAACAGCCGGACGAGAATGCGCAGCCCTTGCCTGACATGCCGTTGCCGGAGCAGGTGGTGGCCGATTATCAGACCATCCGGCTGTCGCTGAAGGGGCACCCGATGGAATTTTTGCGGCCGATGTTTGCCAAAGAAGGCGTCATCGCCTGCGACGGCGTCCGCCATGACAAGGACAGGCGTCATGTCCGCTGCGCCGGCGTGGTGCTGGTGCGGCAGCGTCCGGGCAGCGCCAAGGGCGTCGTCTTCATGACGCTGGAGGACGAAACCGGCATCGCCAATATCGTGGTGTGGCCAAAGGTGATGGAACGTTTTCGCAAGGAAGTGATGGGCGCGCGGCTCATTCTGGTCGAAGGCTACATTCAGAGCAGCCCGGAACAGGTGACGCATCTGGTCGCGCAGCGATTGTTCGATCGCTCGCATGATTTGATGAATCTGGCCAATGACGCCTTTCACCGGAAACATGCGGTGCCGGTCGGTCCGGCGCTGATCGAACCGCTGCATGACGACCGGCGCCAGCACCCTGACAATCCGGCCCAGAAAATCCGCCATCCGCGCAATGTGCGCATCCTGCCGCCCTCGCGGGATTTTCATTGAAGAAAGCGGCTTTATGCGCAACACCTCCAATTGTTATACCCGCGAAAGCGGTATCCGGTAATCACCGGCGTTCATGTAAATATCCCGCGGTTGCCAGTATGGTGGCGCCGGCAAACGACATGATAATGTCGTGGCGGCTCCAAGGGAATCATACCCATGCAAACGCCGCGCGAAATTCTCGCTGATCTGTGGACGCTGGCAGGCGGCGATCCCCCCGAGCTCAACGCCGTCACGCTGACGGGCGAAGAACCGCAATTGCCGTCGTCGTTTCGCGTTGCCGCCGCAGCGCAAGCCAGCATTGCCGCGGCCGGACTTGCCGCCGCGCAACTATGGAGATTGCGCAGCGGACAGTCGCAGCATGTCACGGTCGACATGCGGCATGCCATTGTCGAATGCCGCTCCGAGCGCTACCTGCGCGTCGACGGCAAGCCGTCCGATATGGCCTGGGACGCCATCGCCGGGATCTACAAAACCCGTGACCGGCGGCTGGTGCGGCTGCACACCAATTTCAGGCATCACCGCGACGCCGTCTGCAAGGTCCTGAACTGCAAGCCGGAGCGCGAAGATGTTCAGGCCGCGCTGATGCAGTGGGACGGCGAGGCATTCGAGACCGCGGCCTATGCCGGCGGCTGCGCCGTGGCGCTGATGCGCTCATATGAGGAATGGTCGGCGTTGCCCCACGCCCGGGCGCTTGCCGAATTGCCTCTGATCTCGATCGAGAAAATCGGCGAGGCCGGGCCAAAACCATGGCCCGCAGGCGACCGTCCGCTTACCGGGCTGCGCGTGCTGGATCTGTCGCGGGTGATCGCCGGTCCGGTCGCGGGGCGGACGCTGGCCGCGCATGGCGCCGATGTCCTCCTGATTTCCGGTCCCGATCTGCCCGCGATTCCATGGCTCGCCATCGATACCGGCCGCGGCAAGCTCACGGGTTTCGTCGAACTCAAGAGCGAACACGGGCGGGACCGCTTGCGCGACCTGCTGGCGAGTGCGGATATTTTTTCGCAAGGCTATCGTCCGCACTCGATCGCAGCACTCGGCTTTTCGCCGCAGGATGCGGCGCGGATCAGCCCCGGCATCGTCTATGTGTCGCTTTCGGCCTATGGCCATTCCGGGCCGTGGGCGGAACGGCGCGGCTATGACTCGCTGGTGCAAACGGCGACCGGCTTCAACCACGCCGAGGGCCAGGCCGCCGGCGTCGACGGGCCGAAGGAATTGCCGGTGCAAATGCTCGATCACGCCAGCGGCTATCTGATGGCGTTCGGCGCGATGATGGCGCGGGCGCGCCAGTCGCGCCAAGGCGGCAGCTGGCATGTCCGGGTGTCGCTGGCGCAGACCGGGCGCTGGCTTTGGAATCTCGGCCGCGTGGCCGATGGCCTCAAGACCGAGGATTTGAGAGGCGAGGCGGTGCAGCCCTTCATCGAGGATACCGCTTCCGGCTTCGGTCCGCTGCGGGCCGTCCGCCATTCGGCTGCCCTGTCGGCGACGCCGGCGTTCTGGGCACGCCCGGCGATGCCGCTCGGCAGTCATCCGCCGCAATGGCCGGCGCCCGACTGAAATCCAGGCCTTGCTCTCCAAATTTTAACGTTAACCACTAGGGCTGTTGCCGTTTTTTGGGTTGTTTGAAACATCAATTGGGCCCTATTAGCGCACCTAGCACCTATGTGGCAGTCCTTGCCAGAATCACCGCCGGTTTGACGGGGCCATGCTCTCGGATTTCACCAAGCAAATGCGGACATTTACCGGGAAACAGCTGGTTGCTGGCGCGACCCTGCTGGTGCTTGCCGGGGGTGCCTGGTTCGCGTTTACGCATATTGGCGGGGAAACGCCGGGGCATTCCGAGGTATCGAGCCAATCCCGCAAGGGACTGCAGCGCTACACGCCGACCCCGGCCGAATGGGCCAGCCTGACCATTGAGCCGGCAGCCGAGCAAACCTTCCGGGCGGAGACCGTGACCGAGGGCAAGATCGCGGTCGATGAGGATCGCTCGACGCCGGTGTTTTCGCCTTACGCGGGCCGCGTTACCAAACTGTTGGTGCGACCGGGCGACAGCGTCACGCAACGTCAGCCGCTGTTCGTGATCGAAGCCGCCGATACGGTGCAGGCGCAGAACGATTTCATCGCCGCCATGACCGGTTTGAACAAGGCCCAGTCAGCACTCGATCTCGCGCAATTGCAGGACAAGCGCGCCAAGGATCTGTTCGAGGGCAAAGCCGTTCCGTTGAAGGATTATCAGCAGACCCAGGCAACCCTGATCCAGGCGCAGAATGACCTGCGCTCGTCGCAAACGGCGCTGGAGGCGGCGCGTAACAGGTTGCGAATCCTCGGCCTGACCGACGACGCCATATCAGCCTTCCAGGAAAAAGGCCGGATCAATCCGGACACCACCATCTTCTCGCCGATCGCAGGCACGGTTGTGCAGCGAAAGATCGGACCCGGACAATATGTCAACGCCGGCGCCAGCGATCCGGTATTCGTGATCGGCGATCTCTCCACGGTCTGGCTGACCGCCTTCGTTCGCGAAACCGATGCGGCGCGGGTATCGGTGGGCCAGGAGATCGCTTTTAATGTGCTGGCACTGCCGGGCCGGCCGCTGACGGCGCGCATCGACTATGTTTCCGCGGCGATCGATCCCGCGACCCGCCGGCTGCTGGTTCGCGCCACGGTGGACAACAAGGACGGTCTTTTGAAACCGGAAATGTTCGCGAATGTCACGATTTATTCCGGTAGCGATCATCCGGCGGTTGGCGTGCCGAAGCGGGCGTTGATCTACGAGGGCGATCAGGTCCGGCTCTGGGTCGCGCATGAGGACAAATCGATCGAACTCCGCCAGATCAAGACCGGCTTGATCAACGGCGACCTCATCGAGGTTGACGGTAGTTTGAAACCCGGGGAACAGATTGTGACAAAGGGCAGCCTGTTCATCGACCGCGCGGCATCCGGAAGCTAGCACGGTGGTCCGGAAGGCTCTTTCCCAACAGGCGCGCTTGAGGCGAATTTCAGGATCAAGTCGGCTCCAGCAACGATCTTTTTCGGGTGTCCGATCCGAAGTCCGCCAAAAGAGGATGACGTATCAGAAGCAAACCCCCGAGACCCCGGATACCCTTCCTTCCTCTTCTGCTGATTGAAAGCTTCGATCTGAATGGATCGCCTGGTCGCCTTCGCTGTCAACCGCCGCTATCTGATGGTGGGCCTGTTCGCCATCGTGATGATCGGCGGCCTGATCGCGTTCAAGCAGCTCAACATCGAAGCCTATCCCGACCCGACGCCGCCGATGGTCGACATCGTGACGCAAAGTCCGGGATTGTCGTCGGAAGAGATCGAACGCTACATCACCATCCCGATCGAAACCCAGGTCGCGGGCATCAAGAACCTGCGCACGATCCGCACGATTTCGCTGTACGGATTATCGGACGTCAAATTGCAGTTTTCGTTCGACTACACCTACGACGAAGCGCTGCAGCAGGTGCTGAACCGGTTGTCGCAATTGGCGCCGTTGCCCGGCAACGTTCAGCCGGGGATTTCACCGCTCAGCGCCGTCGGCGAAATCTACCGCTACCGGTTGGTCGGGCCGCCAAATTACAGCGTGCTCGACCTGAAAACATTGCAGGACTGGGTTTTGCAGCGCCGCTTTCGCGCCGTGCCCGGCGTGATCGACGTTACCGGTTGGGGTGGCAAGACCAAGACCTACGAGTTGCAGGTCGATTTCAACAAGCTGGTTGCCTACGGCCTGACGCTGCCACAATTGCTGCAGGCCGTGAGCAATTCCAACATCAATGTCGGCGGCAATACCGTCGATATCGGCAATCAATCCGCTGTGGTGCGCGGCGTCGGGCTGATCCGTTCGATTGACGATCTTGCCAACACCATGGTGTCGCAAAGCGGCGGCAATCCCGTTCTGGTCAAGGATGTCGCCGCGGTGACCGTCGGCGAGAAGCCGCGGCTCGGCATCGCCGGCCTCGATCAGGATGATGACATTGTACAAGGCATTGTGCTGATGCGTCGCGGCGAGCAAAGCTCGCCGACGATTTTGCGCGTCGAGGAACTGGTGGCATCGATCAACGATTCCAGCATCCTGCCGCCGGGGGTGCGGATCGACCGAATTTATGACCGCAAGGACCTGATCGATATCACCACCGCGACCGTGCTGCACAACATGGTGCTCGGCATTCTCCTGATCGTGCTGCTGCAGTGGATTTTCCTCGGCGATCTGCGCAGCGCGCTGATCGTCGGCGCCACCATTCCATTCGCGTTGTTTTTCGCCGTCATCATTCTGGTGCTGCGCGGCGAATTGGCCAACCTGCTGTCGGTCGGCGCCATCGATTTCGGGCTGATCGTGGACGCCACCGTGATCATGGTGGAGGCGATCTTCCGCCGGTTGTCGCAGGTCACCGCGCTGTCCGAGGCTGAGCAAAGCCAAATTTCAACCGACACCACGATGGACATGAAGAGCCATGCGATCCTCGGTGCGGCCGCCGACGTGTCGCGGTCGATCTTCTTTGCGGCCGCCATCATTATTGCAGCCTTCCTGCCGCTCTTCACGTTGAGCGGCGTCGAAGGCAACATCTTCGGTCCGATGGCGCGCACTTATGCGTATGCGCTGGCGGGCGGCTTGCTTGCGACCTTCACGGTCACGCCGGCGCTGAGTGCCATCATCTTGCCGTCGCAGATCCGCGAAACCGAGACGTGGATCATGACGTTGCTGCACCGTCTCTATGTTCCGGTGCTGGACTGGGCCGTCGGAAATCGGAAGCTGGTGCTGGCGGGTACCATCGGGCTTGTGGTCATGACCGTGGTATTCGGCCGGCTGCTCGGACTGGAATTTCTGCCCAAGCTCGAGGAAGGAAATCTCTGGATTCGCGCGACCTTGCCGCCGACCATCTCGCTGAAGGAGGGCAACATCTACGTCAACGAGATGCGCAAGCTCATCCGCAGCCAGCCTGAGGTGGAATTGGTGGTATCGCAGCATGGCCGTCCCGACGATGGCACCGATGCGGCGGGCCTGTTCAATGCCGAGTTCTTTGCGCCGCTGAAGCCGGTCAGCCAATGGCCGGGCACGCACGACAAGGATGAACTCACCGCGCAGTTGCTGGCGAAGCTGCAGGACAAGTTTCCCGGCGTCGAGTTCAATTTCTCGCAGTACCTCCAGGACAACGTTTCCGAGGCGGTATCAGGCGTGAAAGGGGAGAACTCGATCAAGTTGTTTGGCAACGATCTCCAGGCCCTCACCGAAACCGCCAACAAGATCAAATCCGTCCTTGCCACCGTGCAGGGAATTACCGACCTGGCGGTGTTCACGTCGCTCGGCCAGCCCACCATCCAGATCGACATTGATCGCGCCAAGGCCGCCCGTTACGGACTGGCTCCGGGCGACATCAATGCCACGATCAGGGTGGCGATCGGCGGCGATACCGCCGGCGATCTGTACGAGCCCGGCAGCGACCGGCATTTTCCGATCATCGTCCGCCTGGCACCCGAATATCGCAAGAGCGCTGAAGCGATCCAGAATCTGCGCATCGGCGCGCCGGGGCCGAACGGAACGATTGCCCAGATTCCATTGAGTGAGCTTGCCTCGATCCGGCTGGTATCGGGTGCGGCCTATATCTATCGCGAACAGCAGGAGCGTTACCTGCCGATCAAGTTCTCGGTGCGTGAACGTGATCTCGGCGGCGCGGTCAGGGAAGCGCAGGAAAAGGTCGCCGCGCAGGTCAAGCTTCCTCCGGGATCAAGGGTCGAGTGGGTCGGCGAGTTCGGTAATTTGCAGGACGCCATCAAGCGGTTATCGATCGTGGTGCCGATCAGCCTGGCGTTGATCGCGATGTTGTTGTGGTTCAATTTCGGCTCGGTGATCGAGACGCTGCTCGCCATGAGCGTGATCCCGATGGCGATTTTCGGTGGCGTGCTCGGGCTGGTGCTAACCGGCATTCCGTTCAGTGTATCCGCCGCGATCGGGTTCATCGCGCTGTTTGGCATCGCCGTGATGGATGGCATCATTATCCTGTCGCAGTACAATCAACTGATCGACGAAGGTTTCGACCGTGCCAAAGCCGTGATCCGAACCGGCGAACTGCAGCTTCGTCCGGTGTTGATGACCTGCGTGGTCGCCGGCGTCGGACTTTTGCCGGCGGCGCTGTCCACGGGGATCGGTTCGCAGGTGCAGAAGCCGCTTGCGGTGGTCGTGGTGACCGGGATGCTGCTGGCGCCGCTGGTCATCCTGGTCACGCTGCCGGTGCTGATCTCGTTCTTCTCGCGCCGGGCGCGCTGAATGGTAAGAGCATGCACCATGCAGCAAGCGGCCCCAGAAAACCGCTGTCAGAATCCGTAAAGCCGCGCCGGATTGTCGACCAGAATCCTCTTCCGGATCGCCGCGTCCGGCGCCCATACCGGGAGCTGATTGAGCAGGCGGCCGTCGTCGATCTGAAGCAGCGGCGTCACGTCGGTCGGCTTCTTCCCGGGCGGCGTAACCGAATCCGGGTGCGGCCAATCGCTGCCCCAGAGAATCCGATCGGAATTCGCTGTTATCAAGGCGCGGGCGAGCGGGACCACATCGGCATAGTCAGGTGCAAGGTTGGAGGCGCGATAGGCGCCGGAGATCTTCACATAGGCCTTGCCGGCCCGAACCAACTCCAGCATATCGGCAAAGCCGGGCTGTTCCGGGCCGAGCTTGGCCAGGGCGCCCCCGAAATGGTCGAACACGACCGGCACCGGCGAGGCCGCGACGAGATCCTTGATCCCGGAGATCATCCCCAGACCCGTGAACATCTGGATATGCCAGTTGCGGTTCTTGACGCGGTCGACCGCGGCCTGAAAGCGCGGGCGGCCAATAGCGGGGTCGCTGACGCCGCCGGTTGCCAGATTGAGCCGGATGCCGCGGATGCCCGCCTGGCTCATGGCGTCGAGGTCGCCCTCCGGCGTTTTGTCGTCGATCACGGCGACGCCGCGTGCGGTGGCGCCACGCGCGCTCATGCCGAACAACGTTGCCGAATTATCCGGGCCATAGACACTTGGCGTGACGATCACCACCCGCTCGATGTGCAGCGCCTTGTGCAGCGCTGTCATTTCTTCGGGCGATGCCGGTTCCGGGGTGTAGACGCGCCCCGGGAAGAACGGAAATTTCTCGGGGTCGCCGTGAATGTGGGTGTGGCAATCGCAGGCGCCCGCGGGAATATCGAAATTCACCGGTGTCGATGGCTGCGCGGCTTTCGCAAGGACTGTTCGGTTGGGCATGGTTACTCCGGCCGCGATGGAGGCAAGAAGGATACTGCGTCTGGTAAGCATCGGGTATTCTCCCTTGTGCGCTTCTTTGCTTTTAATTTTACGCTTCGGAACAACAGTAGAGGACCGTCAACGCATGCGGCCGCGTATTCGGAACGTTCCGGCAGGCCATCGCAAGCCAAGTCTCAAGCGAATGTCCCAAGGCCGATCGAACCGGTCAAGCCGGCATGCGGCAACTCTTCATCGCATTGGTCTGAGGCGTTTACTGCCCCGATGGGGTGCGCAAGCCGTGCCAGGCGTCGCGCACCTGATGGTAGTGCACCTCCGGCAGATAGTCCGGCGTATTGAGCGCCAGCGTCTTGACGTCGAGCCTGCCGATGGCGCTGAGCAGCGTGTAGGACGCGATCACGCGATCGCGTTGCGCGCCGATCAGCCGTGCCTTCGCCGAGATCAGATCCTGCTGCGAGTTCAGCACATCGACCGTGGTGCGCTGGCCGCCCTGTGCTTCCTTCTGAACCCCCTGCAGCGCCACCGCAGCGGCGCGCACTTCGGATTCCGATGCCGTCACTGCGATCTTGGCGCCTTCGTTCGAGACCCACGCGCCGATAGCTGCGGTGCGGGCCTGGTTGCGAACCTGATCGAGCACCAGCCGGCTCTGTGCGGTGAGTTCCTTGGCCTGCCGGGTCTGCGACGCCGCTGTGCCGCCGTCGTAGATCGGCGCGGTGACCTGACCGATCACCGAAGCCTGATCGGTCCTGAAGGTACTCAGGGTCGAATCTGAATCGCTGCTGTGGCTGGCGTTACCCTGCAACGTGACGGTAGGCAGCAGGCTGCTTTCGGCGACGCGGATGGTGGTCGAGGCGACATCGACGTCAAAGCCTGCCGCGAGGACGGCCGGATGTTCCCTGAAGGCGAGGGTGGTGGCCTCGTCCCGGCTGTGCGGCAGATATCGGTCCACGGTCGCGGCGGGTGTCAATTGGGCCGGCGGACTGCCGATCACCTGGGTATAGGTCGCCTGGCTGATCGCGAAATTGACCTCGGCGGCGTTCAGATCCGCAAGGCCACGACTTAGGCGCGCCTCGGCCTGCGCAGTATCGGTCGGCGTCACGTCTCCTGCATCAAGACGCCTTTTGGTGATGGCAAGGGTCTCCCGCAGAAATGCGACGTTGGAGCGTTGCGCTTCGACCAATGACTGGTTGGCCAGCACATTGGTATAAGCGGTGACGGCGTCGAGCAGCACTCCCTGGCCAACATTGCGCAAGGCCTCGCGACCTGACCGCACCTGCAATTCCGCTACCCGCACGCTGTTTGCGGTCTTGAAGCCGTTGAACAGGGTCTGCGTCACCGTCACCCCGATGGTCCATGGCTTCAGGCTCGCGGATTGAACCGTGTTGTCCGGCAGCAGGTTTCGCACCGCCTGGAGTCCCGCGCCCAGGCTGGCGACAATCTGCGGCCGGTAGCCCGCCAGCGCCTGTGGCACGTTTTCGTCGGTGGCGCGCTGTCGCGCCCGTTCGGCATTGAGTTGCGGATTGGTCTGATAGGCTTTCGCCAAGGCCTCGGGCAGGCCTTCGCCCCGGGCGACGGTTGCGGCAAACGCGAAGCAAGTCGCAACGCCAAGGCAAATGCTCCACCGAAGCACGGGCCTTCCCACGTGGCCAACCCTAGCGGTACGCCCAACCATCTGATCCCGTAAACAACCCGTCGGCGGCGGCCCCGGCCGCCGCCTTCGGCATATTTACCTGCTTAGAGGACGCCACCGCCACAGGCAAACCATCGCGCGCGAGAATGGCTTGAATTCGGTCTCGCGCTGTTGCCGGTTCGTCACAGCAACATTATATTTCCGCAAATTATACCCATGCCGCGTCCTATCTGCTGGCGCGCGGGCTTAGCGTCGTCACGCAGCTTGTGGCGAAACGCGCTTGTCGGCGGCGCCGCGCGCTACAGCCTGAGCTGCAACACCGACACCACGCTGGATATCCTGCGCGCCCGCGCGGAAGGGCGCGCGTCCCGGCCTTGGCCGGGACGACTCGCGGTGAGATCTGCGCACCTTACCTGTTCTTGTTCACCGGTTTGCGCTTGGCGATGAATGCCGCCATGCCTTCGGATCGATCCTCAAGTGCAAAGGTCGAGTGAAACAGGTCGCGTTCGACATTGAGTCCCTCGGATAACGGCGTTTCGAACGCGCGGTTGACGGCGCTCTTCGCCATCTCAGCCGCTGGACGCGACATCGCGGCGATTTTTTCCGCCATCGCCAGCGCTTCCTCCATCAATTTGTCCGATGGCACGATACGGCTCACCAGACCCGAGCGTTCCGCTTCGGCCGCGTCCATCATCCGGCCGGTGAGACACAGGTCCATCGCCTTGGATTTGCCGATCGCGCGCGTCAGCCGCTGGGTTCCGCCAATGCCGGGGATGGTGCCCAGGGTGATTTCCGGCTGCCCGAATTTGGCGGTGTCCGCGGCGATAATGATGTCACACATCATCGCCAGTTCGCAGCCGCCGCCGAGCGCATAGCCGCTGACGGCGGCAAGTGTCGGTTTGCGGCAGTTGGCGACGCGGTCGCCGCCGACCGCGATGAAATCGCTGGAAAACATGTCGATGAAGGTTTTCGGCTGCATTTCCTTGATATCGGCGCCGGCGGCGAAGGCCTTCTCGCCGCCGGTCAAAAGGATGCATCCAATCTTGTCATCGGCTTCGAGGTCGTCGACCGCGGCGGCGATCTCGCGAAACACGCCGAAGGACAGCGCATTGAGCATTTTCGGGCGGTTGAGCGTGATGATGCCGACCGCGCCTTTGCTTTCGACGATGATGTATTCGAACGTGCTCATGGTCCACCCCGCGCCTGATTTCGCGAGGCAATGTGCCCGCTGGCGGGACAGGCTTCAAGTGGGGCGAATTTCAGGTGGGACGAATCGCTTGTCCCGGACGCGATGCCGCGTCCGGGACGGAAGGCCGCTCATGCCACGAACATGCGCGCAGCGGAGGCCATCGTCAGCAGCGCGCCAAAACCGATGAAGATCTTGCCGATCAGAGAGGTTTTGTCCCAGGTGCTGTCGCTGCTGCTGGCAGCACTGCCGGCCACCACGGGCGCCGCGCCGGCCGCAGGCGGCTCGGCCGAGGCCATGGCGAGCGGCGCCGCAGGCGCGTTGGCTTCGTGCAGCGCGCGATCGACATCGTTGAGCTGATCAGCGGCCACGACCTGGGATTCCGTGGCAGGCTGGGTGTCAGCCGGATTATTCGGCGCGTTCTGCACGATATTGTTGGCTCGCACCGACATGGCCTGGGCAGCGTTGCTGGTCGGTGAATCGGAGGCGGCCAATTGGGCATTGGCGTTGGCGACCGCCGTCGGGATGTCGGATGATGTCGGGATGTCGGACGATGATGGCGGCGTCGATGATTTGTCGGCGTCGGCGGCCACGACATCAGTAGTGGCGGCGGCTTTCTTATCGTCCTTGTCGTCGGTGGATTTTAGCGCCACCTTGCTGGATCTATGGGCGTACCTTCTCCCGTGGTGCGAGCCGTGCCTGGTGTATTTGTTGAGTGCAATCGGTGCCCCCGCAGTCGAGCTTGCGGCCGTGGCATTGCCGGCTGCCGCGGCTGGCGATGATCCTGCGAAACATACCCAGAGCCCTGCGGCCAGTATCAACGCCGAGCGCCCGTTGCCTTTGATTTTCATTTGGCAATCTCCCCAATTTGCCAGTCCCAAAGCGAAATGAGACCCCACGGCGTGTCCACAGCGCGGCAAAAAAAGGGAATCTTCGGGCGAGTCCGGGCAAAAGCGGGGCACGTATTGTGCCGGCCCGGCATTTCGAGATCGCCAGCTGACGAAATCTCAGGAAAAAATGCCGCCAGTGTCAGCCGGGCCGATCAATGATATCAGCCTGCCAACGCCAAGTTCGGGGGCCGTGATTCCCGGGCGGGATGCGAAGATTGCATCGTCTTTTAGGTTTGGATCACGACTTCGTGATTGAAGCCTCAAAGTGTAACAAATTGAAAGATCGACCGAATTGCAGGGTAGGAGCGCGCGTGCCCGAGCGTGAAGACGAATGGACCAGCCTGATGCGGTTGGCCGTTTCAGGCGACGATGCGGCGTATCATCGTCTGCTCAAGGCCGTCACGCCGGTACTCCGGGCCGCGGCGCGCCGTGGTCTGGCGCGATCCGGTCAGCCGGTCGACCAATCCGAGGATATCGTGCAGGACATTTTGTTGGCGGTGCATCTGAAGCGGCACACATGGGACGCCGACGCACCGTTCGGGCCGTGGCTGTTTGCGATCGCCCGCAACAAGCTGATCGATGCACTGCGCCGCCGGGGCCGGCGGGTTTTCGTCAACATCGACGATTTCGCCGAGACGATCCCGAGCGAGCCGGTCGCGGAGATCGCACCGGCAAACGAGGTCGCGGCCCAACTGCAATCGCTGCCGGCGCGCCAGCGTGAGGTATTGCAGTCGATCGCGGTCGACAGTGCGTCGATCAAGGATACCGCGACGAAATTCGCGATGAGCGAGGGCGCGGTGCGCGTGGCGCTGCATCGCGGGCTTGCCAGCCTCACCGCCAGATTGCGGGAGCGATGACGATGGAAACCGATCAGCTCATTCGAACTCTCGCCGCCGACAACGCGCACCGAGCGCGGCCGGTCGGCTTCGCGCTGGCGCTGGCATTGCTCGCCGCGGCGCCGGTTTCGCTGGTGATGTTCTTCGCGGCGCTCGGCGTGCGGCCGGATGCGATGATCGCGATGCATAATCCATTCTTCGACCTGAAGTTTCTGGTGACGCTGGCGCTGGCGATTTCGGCCATCGCGGTCAGCCTGCATCTGTCACGGCCGGAAGCGGTGCTGCGCGGCTGGGCATGGCTGCTGGTGATTCCGGTCGGGCTCCTCGCCGTCGGGATCGCATGCGAGATGATGTTGCCGCAGCGGTTGCCGATGATGACGCGGTTGGTCGGCAGCAATTCGCGGGTTTGCATGACGGCTATTCCGCTGCTGTCGCTGCCGCTGCTGGCGGCGGCCCTGATCGGCCTGCGCCATGGCGCGCCGGCCCGGCCCGCGCTCGCCGGCGCGCTCGCCGGAATGTTGTCGGCGGGATTGGCGGCGACGCTATACGCCGCGCACTGCACCGACAATTCGCCGCTGTTCGTGGCGACCTGGTACACCATCGCCACCGCGATGGTGGCCGCGATCGGCGCGCTGGCGGGATCGAGGATGCTCAGGTTTTAACGCGCGTCCTTTTGCGGCCAGGCGAACTTCGCAAGGGACGACGACAGGGATGTTGTCCACTCAGGCCGCCGGTGCTGCGGTCTGCTGCATGCGGTGGAAGCGCAGCACCTGTTGCGCCGTTGAGGGCCGTAACCGTTCGTAGGTGCCCTTGCTGGCCTCAAGATCGCTGCGATCCAATCCCGACAGATCGTCGCGCATGTTGATGATGGCCTTGACCGTCGACCACGACATCCCCGAGACCTTGGCCAGGATCATGACGCCCTCGGCCCGGGTTTCCACCATCATATTCTCCGCGATCGACACGGGTACATTGGCGAGCGCTGCGATCGCCGCGTTGGCTTCGTCGAACTTGCCGGCTTCGGCAAACGCCTCCACTTGATGCTCGTCGAGCCTGCCGTCCTCGTACAGTGACCTGACAAGCGCATGGGCGATGGCCGTTTCGCGCGTAATGGCCGATGGCGCCGAACGTGCGAGCCGTGTCGCCTCCTGCACCGCGGTGGTTACATCTCCCGCCATTGGCGGGTTGGCAGCCTCGAGACGAGCCCGCACCGTCGCTGAGGCCTTCGCGGTCAATTTGAGGTAGAGATGCCGCGGCATGGTCGGACGCAGGCCGATGCAGGTCGCAAGATCGTCGTCGCCCTCGGCGCGGCTGACCAGCCGGGTGAAGCCGCGCTCGGAAAATTCCGCGCCGGGATTGTTGACGGTGCTCTGGATCACCTCGTCATTGCCGCGCAGCACCAATACGTCGGTCACCGCGCCGCTCAACACCCTGCGCGTCGATATTGCCATCAAATGCGCCTGACTCTTGCTGCGCGCGGTCTCGATCAGCGCTTCGTCGTCGAGCCGTTCCGACCGGGACAGCACCGGTGCGGCGACCTCGATGAGATCGTCGAATGCGAGCGTGCGAATGGTGAGCGGCGGCGCGGTGTCGATCGGGGCCAGGCGGCTGGCGAGCAGCGCCTTGGCAGAGCTCTCGATGTGATGCATCAGGCATTGAAAGACATCGTCGAACAAATCGATCTGTTCGCTCGAATAGTCCACCGCTCCGTTGATAAAGAGATCGGTGACACGGCGCAGGGTTTCGACCCGGCGCGCGACGGTTCCATGCGCGAGCGTGGTCTGCAATTCGTCTAGCAGACTTTCGGAAGTGGAGGCTGGTTTCGAACTCATGACTCTATCCTGGAGTGTTCGGCCGCAGACCGGCGACGGTTTCTTTGTCTCTGGAAACGGAAGTGGCGGGATCAGGCGCTGGCGATGCGGTTGCGTCCTCGCGCCTTGGCTGTGTAGAGCGCGTTGTCGGCGCGCGCGAGAAAGGTGTCGGGGCTCTCATTTGGTTTCAGCGTTGCGACGCCGGCGGAAATCGTTACCCGCATGCCTGGCGAGAACGCACTCCAGTCGAGATCGGCGATGATCGCGCAGAGCCGGTCGAGGATGCGGGCAGCGTCGTTATCAGGCGTGTCGGGAAGCAGCAGCAGGAATTCTTCGCCGCCATAGCGGCCGAAACTGTCGATGTTGCGGATGTTGGCGAACACGGTGATGGCGAACGTCCTGAGCACCTCGTCGCCGGTGGGATGGCCATAGGCGTCATTGATGCGCTTGAACCAGTCGAGATCGATCAGCGCGATCGAAAAGGGCGTCTTGAGGCGTTGGACGCGGGCAATCTCGTCATCCAGCATCCGCATGATGCAGCGGCGGTTGAACGAGCCGGTAAGTTCGTCGAGTTCGGCGAGCTGTTCGATACGCTTGTTGGCCTCGCTAAGCTCGGCGCTGCGCTTGTAGAATTTCTTCCGCAGCGAATCGCCGTAAAGCCCGACAAAGGCGCATTGCCCGATCGTGAGAACGAAACACAACGCCGCGGCAAGACGCTCGGTCGTGGTCGCGACCGGCATGCCGATGGGGACCCGGGCAAGCAGGAAGATCGGAGCGACGCTCAACGCGGTGAAAGTCCACGCGATCGCCGCCTGGAGCGGCCTCATTTGCAACGAGGCAACTCCGAAAATCAGAAACAGTACGTTCAGAAAAGCATAGCCGATCTCTGGCGCGGCCAGCAGAAATCCGAGCTGGATCGCGATATGGCCGATGACCTGAAATACGGTCAGGTGGTGATCTTCGAAACGGTCGTTGAAATGCGCTTCGGACAGGATGGCAAAAATCCCGATCAGGGTAACGCCGCACAGGAAGAACGCCGATGGGATGGCCATCGAAATCGTGCCGGCATGCGCGTAAATCAGCAGAACGGCGGCGCCGAGCGCATAACTTCCGACCTCGGCCGCCAATGATTGCCGGCGTTGGCCGAGGCGGCGCGACAACGCCTCCGCCGACGGCTTCGAATCCGTGCCGTTCAGTTCAGCCGCAATTGGATTCGGAAGCGCGGGCGCAACGTTGACCATGGTTTCGCCGTTGATGGAACTCGCCGCAAATCTAAGGGGCAAAGCCTTTAGGTTTGGTATCTTTGGCAGCCGGTTCCGAACTTCCAACAGTTGCTTTACCCTTGTTTTGTAATGGAAATCAGCCCAATCCGGGCAATGTGACGCAGCAGCCGGAGCCTCAGGGGAACCAGTGGAGGTGGACGGGTCATGCAAATGCTGTGTTGCGCGCCAAGCCTTGCTAAGGTCGGTCGCGGATTGCTGGAGCGCGCAGAAAGTATTTCTGTATTATGATACCAATTTCTTGGCCCCGATCATCGTCTGGCTCTCGACGGCCGCCCGGCGATCACCGTATGTGGGCTAAATCACAGACTCAGATGAGCTATTGCAATATTTTGAAGAATCTTGCCTTTCCCATCGAACCACCCCGCAGCCCAATCCGACCAACCTTGCGAGACGGCCATTGAGTGCGACACAGGCGGCCTCGGACGACGTCCTGATCGCTCGAATCGCCCAGGGCGACCGGCTTGCCATGCAGGTACTGTACGGCAGGCACCACGTCAGGGTTTTCCGCTTCGGGGTCCGGTTGGTGCGGGACGAACAGGTTGCGGAAGACCTCATCAGTGAGGTGTTTCTCGATGTGTGGCGCCAGGCCGGCAAGTTCGAAGGCCGATCCGCCGTTTCCACCTGGCTATTGGCGATTACGCGATTCAAGGCCTTGTCCGCGTTGCGCCGCAGGAAGGACGTTGAACTGGATGATGAGGCCGCCAATGCGATCGAGGATGCGTCCGACGATCCGGAAGTGACGGCACAGAAGAAGGACACCAGTCAAGCGTTGCGCAAGTGCCTGACCGTACTTTCGTCGGAACATCGGGAGATCGTTGATCTTGTCTACTACCACGAGAAATCTGTGGAAGAGGTGGCTGAAATCGTCGGTATCCCGGAGAACACCGTGAAAACGCGCCTGTTTTATGCGCGCAAAAAATTGGCCGAACTGCTCAAGGCAGCAGGCATCGAGCGAGGCTGGCCATGATGGCAACGAGCAAAAAAATGCTGGAACAAGAGCCCAGTGAAATAGAGATGCTGTTGCCCTGGCATGCGGCCGGTACGCTCAATCCGCGTGATGCGCGCCGGGTCGAAGAGGCGCTCGCCCGCGATCCCGAGCTTGCCAGGCAATACGCTGCGATCAGGGAAGAGTACGCCGAGACCATTGATCTCAACGAAAGCCTTGGCGCGCCGTCCGCGCGCGCCATGCGGAAGCTGTTTGCGGCGATCGACGCCGAGCCGGCAAGCAGGCCGTCGCTGTCGCGCACTATCTGGACGCGGATCGCCGGATTTTTCGCAAGCCTGTCGCCGCGCACGCTGGCCTGGTCGTCGAGCCTCGGCGCGCTGGTGCTGGTGTTGCAGGCTGGCGTGATCGGTGCGCTGGTGCAGAACCAGCCCGCCTCGTTCCAGACCGCGTCATTGAGCATGAACGAGCCCATCACCCGATCGTTGGGAGTGGAAGCGCCGCCGCGCGCGCTGGTGCGGTTCGCGCCGGACGCGCGCGTCGCCGACATCACCGCACTCCTCGACCGCTATCAGGCCGCGATCATCGATACGCGGGGCGGAATGTTTCGCCTGCAATTTGGCGGCAAGGCGATGGCGAAGGATCAAATTGCCGGTCTGATGAGCAGGCTGCAAAGCGAGAAGATCATCAGTCTCGCGGTGGCTACGCCGTAAGCCGGGCGGCGCATCGAGCCGGTAACGCATAGGCCCGAGGTCTCATGGTCGACGACGGCGCCAACTGGCGAATAATCGTAACACGTGCGGTACTGGCATTGATCGCCGCCGCAGGGCTGTTTGCGTCGTTCGCCGGCATGGCGGTTCAAGCGCAAAGCATCATGCGCACACCCAACCTCAACGTCGCCCCGCGCTTGCCGCACATCAATCCGAGCGTGGGTGCGCGGGTCAACCCAACCGGGATAACGCGGGTCAACCCGACCATCACCGGCAAGACCGTTTCGATCGGCAAAACGACCTCTTTCAGATCGGTGCCCCGGATCGGTGTAAGGTCGACGCTTCCCTATGCGCGCTATTCGCCCAACCTCTATCCGCCTTGCAGCGACGGCTATCGCGATGGCGGATGCTGGGATCAATCGGGTTCATCGGCCGGTGGTGGTGGCGGCGCCTCGTCGGCCAAGAGCGTCAACAACATCCCGCGCCGCGACGTTTCGCAGGCCGCTCTCAACCTGCACACCGTCACCAACGAACTCGTGGCCGAGATCGACGGCGCGCTGTCCGACGCGCGGGCCGATGAACTGGCGCGGCATCACGGCCTCGTGCGCCTGCAATCGCGGAATTTCCCGCTGATAGGGGCCACCATCGGCCTGTTTCGCATCGCCGACCGCCGCGCGGCGGAGACGGTGAGCCGCGAACTTGCCGCCGATGCCAATGTTCGCTCGGTGCAGCCGAACTTCCGTTATGTCCTGCAGGAACAGAAACCGGCCTTGACCGCGGGCGATCCCGGACAATACGCAGCCGCGGAACTTCGGCTGCCCGAGGCGCACAAGCTCGCCGACGGCGCCAACATAACCATTGCCGTGATCGATTCCGGAATCGATGTCAAACATCCGGAACTCGCCAACTCGATTGCGGACAGCTTTGATGCATTGGGCAGCAAGGAAGGTCCACATGTCCACGGCACCGGCGTGGCCGGTGCCATCGCGGCGCATGCGCGGTTGATGGGGAGCGCGCCGGCGGCCAGGATTTTGGCGATCCGGGCCTTCGGCAAGGCATCCAGCGGCGCGGAAAGCACGTCGTTCGTGATCCTGAAGGGAATGGATTACGCGGCCGCGCACGGCGCGCAGATCGTCAATATGAGCTTCGCCGGTCCGAAGGATGCGTTGATCGAACGCGGGATCGCCGCGCTGGCCGGCAAGGGCATCGTGATGGTCGCCGCCGCCGGCAATGCCGGGGCAAAATCACCGCCGCTATACCCCGCCGCCAACGCAAATGTGATCGCGATCAGCGCCACTGACGCGCAGGACAAGCTGTTTACGGCATCGAACCGCGGCGGCTATATCGCGGTCGCCGCGCCGGGCGTGGATGTCTTCCTGCCGGCGCCCGAGGAAAAATACCAGATCACGTCCGGCACCTCGTTTTCCGCGGCTTATGTCAGCGGCCTCGCAGGCCTGATGCTGGAGCGCAATCCCGCCTTGAAGCCGGAGGAACTGCGCGCGATCCTGATGAAAACGGCCCGCGATCTTGGTTCCCCCGGCCGCGACGATCTGTTCGGCGCCGGCGAAGCCGATGCCTTTGCCGCGGTCTCGGCCGTCGCGGCCGCGCCGGTCGCCGCAATATCCGGGCCGCCCGCCGGCGCGACCGGTGAAAATGTTTCGGACCGGCAGCAAGTTCCGGCCACCAGGGCGCTGGACGGGCCCGCGGCCGCCATGGCGTCCGACAAGTCCGCTGCGGGCGACCCTCATCGCCCCGCTGCGCAATAGCCTTCATCCCGAAAACGCCCGCCAAAAAGCGTTAAAAAAATCGCCGGCGGCTTGAACGTGCGGCGAGGCTCCCGCGACCAATATCGGTGGGAGCGGTAATCCCTCCCCATCGAGGCTGTATTCGGCGCGAGCGCCCATCCACCCCAAGCGCCCATATAGCTTGACCCGTCCGGTTGTCCCCCCGGACGGGTCTTTCGTTCGTTTTGGCCTGTATTTCGGGCGCTTCCGTCAGGCGAAATCGGCCGTCTTTGCCGCTGCCCACGCGCTGGCGGCCACCGCAACTCAGCCATCGCGGCACGCGGCTTGACTGTCAATAGTGAGGACGACCCGCCAATTTTCGCGGCTTTTTGTCGATGAACGGGCTCTGGCGGGCACTCTCACTGGACAATGCAAAAGTTTTCCACAGAATATCCATGTCGCGTCAAATTGATTCGTTCCCGTTGCGTCCGCGTCCGTTTTTCTCCTTACGGGCTGGCTTATGACACAACGATTGGACGTGGCGCGCGGTCGCGACATTGTCGGGCGCTGGTGCGCTCTTGCCGAGCAGCGGCTCGATCACCTCACGGAGCTGTTCGAAACCGGCCGCTGGCGCCGTTATCACAGCGAACTCGCCTTTCTCGAGAATATCCAGGAAGCCAAGGCCGCGGTCGAACTCTGGCGCGATCTGTTGATGCGTGAGGATTCCCGGGACCATGCCGCCATCGATACCTCCTGGCTTGGCCGGCCCCGGGCGCCACTGCCGCGCGGCGAAATGTTGCCCGATCGGGCTCATCGGTTTCAATGGCAGCCGGCGCCGAACCCGGCCGAACCGCCGCCATCAGTCGTCTCATTCAGCCTGGAAACCGTTCACGTGTCGTCGGAGGAAGCGCCTTCCTTGCGGGAATCAAGCGCCGCAACGTTGGAGATTGCCCCGGAACTGACTCCCGACATCGCCATGATGCACGAGCGGTATCCGCTGCTGCGCAACGCGCTGTAGGATTTACCTTCTCACCGCATTCGCTGTTATCACGACCTGCGCGAAATGTTGTGCGCCGTCGGCGGATAGATCCGCGGTCACCGGCCGCATGCGGTCGAGCCCGACCACGGCGCCGCGCGGCGTTTCCGAAATCAGGTTGTTGCTGACCAGCACCGTGCCCGCGCCCGGCGCCACCGACACCCCGACCCCGACAAAGGCATTTCGGATCACGTTGCCCGATATCGCGACATCGCGCAGATACTTGCCCCAGCCGGTGATGATCCCGAACGAGGGCGCGTTCTCGATCACATTGCCCGACACCGAGGTATCGGCCTCGACATAGATGCCGACGCCGGCGTCATCGTCGGGCGCGGTGCCGATCGGGCGCTTCGGCAGCAGGTTGCGGATGATATTGCCCTGCACGACCGCGAGACGTCCGCCCTCGTTGAAATTGCAGACCGAAACGCCGAACGCCGCGCGGTCCACCGTATTGTTGGCGATCACAGCACCCTCGAACGAAAATTCCGAATACAGCGCCACCTCGCGAACGTCGCTGACGCTGTTGCCGGTGATTTGGATATTGGATGCCGAATTGCCGCGCACCGCGGAATAGTCGCAATTGCGGATGCGATTGCCGCGCACGATCACGTTGCCGGCGCGGAAAGCGTTGATGGCGTTGCCGTATTGTCCGGAGCCGCCGGGGCCGGCCTTGATGTCTTCGATCCGGTTGTCCAGAACCAGCGTGCCGTCGTCGCCGATTGCGGTGCGCAGGATTTCGATGCCGTTGTCGTTGGTGCCGAGGATGGTGTTGCGCGACACCAAGAGGCCCTGCGCGTCGAACGAGACAATGGCTGTCGCGGCTGACTTGGCAATGATATTTCCGCTGACGTCGCCGGAGACATTCTCGAACCAGATGCCGCTGCCGCCGCTGCCGGTGATTTCGCAATCGGCGATGCGGATGTCGCGTCCGACCAGGCAATGCACGAGGCCGCGCCGCGTCGGCAACGGAATCCCGCCGCCGTCCAGCGTAATGTTGGAGAGACCGATGCTGCCGCCGCCTTCGCTGGACACCATCGACGCGCCGCCGGTGAAAACCAGCCTGGTTGCGCCGCGCACGCCGGTCAGTTGCGTGCCGTTTTGCAGGTGAAGCATCCCGGTGCGATAGACACCCGGCGGCAGCGCCAGCGGCACCTGCGCGCGCGCGGATTCGTCGATCGCGCGCTGCAACGCTTTGGTCTGATCGTCCGGGCTGCCGGACCGGACGCCATATTGCGTGGCATCGCGCCCGAGCACCGAGGTGAGGGGCGCCGCGCGCGCGGCATCAGGCGACATCGCCAGCGCGCCGGCCGCGCCGCTGACGGATGCCCCGATGAGATGGCGGCGATTGACGTCCATGGTTGCGTCTTTCCCCGGACGCGGTGAAGCGCATCCTCGATGCTGGAGTAACGCAAAAATACCGCGTGGCGTGGCGGGGGCGAGGGTGCGAATGGCCGATTGTTGGGGGTAGGGTTAATGGTATCCAGGCCGCGCAACCTTCGAGGCTCGCCTCAGGACGAGCCAACTTCGCGCACCGCCCTTCGCGTCAGCTTCACCATCTCCAGCAGCATCGCTTCGCCGGCATCGACCAGTTCTTCCAGCGTAACGCGATGGCTCGCGTCCCTTCGCGCAGCGCCGTCGCGTGCGAGCAGCGGCACATGGACGAACGCGGCGAGGCGCGGACCGGTGTCACGGCATGTCGCCTCGATCGCGCGCCAGCTCAGGTAATTGCAGAGGTAGCTGCCGGCATCGCGCGAGGCCCGTGCATCGATGCCGGTGCCGAGCGCCGCGCGCAGAAGCCTGGCGGTGTGCGGGCCGAACATCATGGCCTCAGTGCCGCCGGCGATCGATCCCTTGCGTATTCTGGCATGATCGGCGTCTGGCCATAATGTGGTGACGGCATTGCGGGCGCGGGTCTCGATACGAACGAAAGGCGTGCGGTTGGCGAGGCCGAACATCAGCAGCGCCTGCGGCCGTTTGCGCGCCAGCAGGTCAGGCAATTGGCGATCGACCGCATTATAGGTCACCGGAAAAATATGACCCGACAGCTCGACATCGCCAAGAGCAGGGCGCCGCAAGCGTAATAGCCGCGCCAGCAGCGGCTGCGTCGGATTAAAGGGCGCGCCCGGAAACGGGCCAAAGCCGGTAATGAGGATACGGAGTTTTTCGCTCATCTCACTTTAGCATCTCCGCGATCTGCTCCGCCGCCAGCGCCGGGGTGATGCGGCCATCGGCCACCTCGGTTTCGGTCTTCTTCACCCTGGCGCGGATCGCCGGATCGGCCCGCAGCCGCGCCATCATCCGCTGCTCCAGCATCGACCACATCCACTTGACTTGCTGCTGCCGCCGCCGCTCGGCGAATTCGCCGGAGGCATTCATCGCGGTGCGGTGATCGAGAATTTTCTGCCACAGCACGTCGATGCCGGTGCCCGCCAGCGCCGAATAGGTCAGGACCGGCGGATGCCAGTGCTCCGAACGCGGGCTGAGGATATGCAGCGCGCCGCGATATTCGGCCGCCGCGAGATTGGCGCGCTTGATATTGTCGCCGTCGGCCTTGTTGACCGCGATCATGTCGGCGAGTTCGACCAGGCCCTTCTTGATGCCCTGCAATTCGTCGCCGGCGCCGGGGAGCATCAGCGCCAGGAAAAAATCGGTCATGTCACATACCGCGGTCTCGGATTGCCCGATCCCGACGGTTTCCACCAGCACGACGTCAAAGCCCGCGGCCTCGCACAGCAGCATCGCCTCGCGGGTTTTCGCAGCAACGCCACCGAGCGTGCCGGAGGCCGGCGAGGGCCGGATGAACGCGCTGTCGGAGGCGGAGAGCCGCGCCATCCGCGTCTTGTCGCCGAGGATCGAGCCGCCGGTGCGCGCCGAGGAAGGATCCACCGCGAGCACCGCGACCTTGTGGCCGCGCTCGATCAGGAACATCCCGAGCCCGTCGATGGTGGTGGATTTTCCGACCCCGGGCGAGCCGGTAATGCCGACGCGGATAGCCTTGCCGGTATCGGGCAACAGCGCCTGCACCAGTTCGCGCGCCGTAGCCTGATGATCGCCGCGCCGGCTCTCGATCAGCGTGATTGCCCGCGCCAGCGCCGCGCGGTGACCCGAGCGGACGTCGTGGGCGAGCCGGTCGATGTCAGGCACCTTGCTTGCGGTCATTGCTGATCGTCGTCGTCGCCCTTGGGCCGTGTGCCGTCGAATATTTTCGCGCCTTCCGGTGTCAAATAGGGTTTTAGCGTCTCCCACGGCACGAAGGCGACATACTCGCCTTCAGCATAGGGGCCGACCGCATAGGGCGGATAGTGGAAGGTGAGGCCGGAGCTCTTGCCGGATACGGTCGAGGGCGCCAGCGTCACCGCGCCGATCTTGAGCAGCGTCGGCTTGAGGTCCTTGTACCATTCGGCGGTCGCGGTCTCGCCGGCGTCGCGCTTCTTCTTCTCGGCATTCAGGGAAGCGATGATAGCTTTCAGCATCGCTTTCATGGTTGGACCATCGTCGGCGGTCTCGGCGAAGAAGGGACGGATCGAGATGCGCTTCTTTTCGTTTGCGTCCCACAGGATGGTATTGACGTCCCTATTTGGGTGCGCGCCGCCGGTGTTCGTGTAGTCCGACCTGACGATGCTGACATAGTGACCGTCGACAAGCGAGCGCGTCTCGTATTTGCGCTCAAAGGTCCAGGCGCCATTCCGAAACATGACGGGGTCCTGCTTGCGCGACGTCGCTGCCTCCGCGGCATTCCTGTCGATCCACTTCCTGCCCTCGGCAAGGCAATCCGCCGCCAGCGCCGCGTCGGCCTTGATCTTGTCGTCGAGGAAGACGCTGGCATCGATATTCTTGTTCTTGACCGAAGCGTTAGGCTTGGGGTCATCGGCGAGGGTGGGGAAGGAGAGGCATGCGAACGCAGCCGTGAGGCACATCGCGCGGACGAATGTGATTGTTGCAGCGACGCGCACGGAAATTCCTCTTACGCAATGGGGAGAGGCGCGGATCTACTCCGCCGCCTCGCTATGTCCAAGCCGCGCATTGAGCTTGTGGATCAGCTCCTCGGCGGCGTCCGATATCACGGTGCCCGGCGGGAAGATGGCTTCGGCGCCCGCCTTGTACAAAGCGTCGTAATCCTGCGGCGGTACCACGCCGCCGATGATGATCATGATGTCGTCGCGGCCCTGCTTCTTTAGCGCGGCCTTCAGTTCCGGCACCGCCGTGAGATGCGCCGCCGCCAGCGACGACAGCCCGAGAATGTGCACGTCGTTTTCGACCGCCTGCCGGGCGGCCTCCTCAGCAGTGGCGAACAACGGCCCGATATCGACGTCGAAGCCGACATCGGCAAAGGCCGAGGCGATCACCTTCTGGCCGCGGTCGTGGCCATCCTGGCCGATCTTGGCGACGAGAATCCGCGGCCTTCGGCCTTCGGCATCCTCGAACGCATCGATCAGCGCCTGAACTTTTTCGACCCGGTTGGACATGGTGGACGCCTCCCGCTTGTAGACGCCGGTGATGGATTTGATTTCGGCGCGGTGGCGCCCGAACACCTTCTCCATCGCGTCGGAAATCTCGCCGACCGTGGCCTTGGCGCGCGCGGCATCGATCGCCAGCGCCAGAAGGTTGCCGTTGCCTTCGCCGGCGCTTCGGGTCAGCGCCGCCAGCGCCTCGTCGACGTCCTTCTGGTTGCGCTCTTTCCTGAGCCGCGACAGCTTGTCGATCTGCAGCCGGCGCACGGTCGAGTTTTCCACCTTCAGCACGTCGATCGGGGCTTCGTTGACCGGCTTGTATTTGTTGACGCCGATCACCGCCTGCTTGCCGGCGTCGATCCTGGCCTGGGTCTTGGCGGAGGCTTCCTCGATTCTCGAGCTTGGGAACGCCGGCCTCGATCGCCTTCGCCATGCCGCCGAGCGCCTCGACCTCCTGGATGTGGCCCCAGGCTTTCGCGGCGAGATCGTGGGTCAGCCGCTCGACATAATACGACCCGCCCCAGGGATCGATGATGCGGTTGGTGCCGCTCTCCTGCTGCAGGAACAGTTGCGTGTTGCGCGCGATTCGGGCCGAGAAATCCGTCGGCAGCGCCAGCGCCTCGTCGAGCGCATTGGTATGCAGCGATTGGGTATGGCCTTGCGTTGCCGCCATCGCCTCGATGGTGGTGCGCATCACATTGTTGTAGACGTCCTGCGCGGTCAGCGACCAGCCCGAGGTCTGGCAGTGGGTACGCAGGCTCAACGAGCGCGGGTCCTTCGGGTTGAACTGGGTCAAGAGCTTGGCCCACAGCAGCCGCGCGGCGCGCATCTTGGCGACTTCCATGAAGAAGTTCATGCCGATCGCCCAGAAGAACGACAGCCGCGGCGCAAAGCGATCGACGTCGAGACCGGCAGCCAGCCCGGCGCGCAGATACTCGACACCGTCCGCCAGCGTATAGGCGAGTTCCAGATCCTGCGTCGCGCCGGCTTCCTGCATGTGATAGCCGGAGATCGAGATGGAGTTGTATTTCGGCATCTTTTGCGAAGTGTAGGCAAAAATGTCGGAGATGATCCGCATCGAGGGCGCCGGCGGATAGATATAGGTATTGCGCACCATGAACTCTTTCAGAATGTCGTTCTGAATGGTGCCTGAGAGTTTTTCCGGCGGCACGCCCTGTTCCTCGGCAGCGGCAACGAACAGCGCCAGAATAGGCAGCACCGCGCCGTTCATGGTCATCGACACGCTCATCTGGTCGAGCGGAATGCCCGAAAATAGCGTGCGCATGTCGTAGATGGAGTTGATCGCCACGCCGGCCATGCCGACGTCGCCGGTGACGCGCGGGTGGTCGGAGTCGTAGCCGCGATGGGTGGCGAGATCGAACGCGACCGAGAGGCCTTTTTGCCCGGCGGCGAGATTGCGGCGGTAGAACGCGTTGGAATCCTCCGCCGTGGAGAAGCCGGCATATTGCCTGACGGTCCAGGGCTGGTTGACATACATGGTGGGGTAGGGGCCGCGCAGATAGGGCGCGATGCCCGGCCATGTATCGAGGAAATCGATGCCTTCGAGATCGCTTTCCGAATAGCCTGACTTGACCAGGATGCCTTCGGGCGTGAGCCAAGGCTCGGCGCTGCCGGCCGACGTCGTCGCGGCGGCGGCCTTGAACGGGACATCGGCGAAATTAGGAACGCGGCTCATTCCTTGCTTCCTCAAAATGGCGGTTTCGTTCGATCAATCTTTGAAGATTCTTCTTATAGACAGGATCGTCGGATCGGTTTCTCCAATCATATGGCCATGGTTGTGCATGCGCGGCATTGCGCTGCCATGCGCGCACGACAACATGCCCTAATAGCTCGGGGGCGGACCAAAAAAGCAATTCGAACAAAAACCGTAACATGAGCCAATCCTAGCACGATCTGAGCGTCCGATAAGTCATCACGATGACCGTTAATCATGGTCGGGATGCTGGTGGCTGACGATGCCGTTAAGCTTATCCGATCCATAATTCTGCAGCGTGGTCTGGCTCGGCAGATTGGCGATCGCGACCACCCAGCCAAGCCGGGATTCGGTGCCGAATTGCTGGATCGGCACCATCCGATCGGGGCGGTCGAACGTACCGGTGAGGATCTCGATCCGGGGGCCATCGATGCGGCGAAAGCTGAGGGGCGTGCCGCAAGCGGCGCAGAAATCGCGCTCGGCGATCGAAGAAGAGCGGAACGCCGCCGGCTTGCCGCGGGTCCAGGCGAAATCGCCGCGTTCGATGTCGGCGAAAGACGCGAACGGTGCGCCGGTCGCCTTCTGGCACATCCGGCAATGACAAATGCTGACCTTTACCGGTGCCGCCGACAGCGCAAAACGCACCGCGCCGCATTGGCAGCCGCCGGTCAGAACGGGTTTGGTCGCCGAGGTCATGTTTCACTCCGTCAGCCGATAGGCTTCCTGCAGCGTCGCCAGCGCATCGCCGCCGGCGAAGATGAAATGACCGACGCCCGCGGCACGGAGCGCCGGTTCCTGTTCGCCCGGCCGGCCTGCCAGATAGATATGTCTGGCGCCGGCGGCTTGAAGGGCCGTGGCCGCCGCCGTCGCCTGCGCCGCATAGACCTTGTCCGAAGAGCACAGGCAGGTCAGCGTCGCGCCGGAGGCCTTGAAGGCGGCGGCTAGCTTCGCCGGATCGGTAAATCCCTCGGTATCGATGGCCTCGATCCCGCCGGTCTCGAAGAAGCTCTTGGCAAAGGTCGCGCGCGCGGTGAAATCGGCAGGCGTGCCGAGATTGGCGAGAAACACTTTTGGCCGCGCGCCGGTCTCTTTCAGAATTTGATCCGAGCGGTCGCGCAAATGTTCGAACGGCGCCGCCAGCCGTATCGGCGGCAGCGCGTCGAATTTGATCTTGGCCTCGCCATAGGGCGCAAGCGCAACCGGCTTTGCATCCAGCACGGCGACGTGAGCCTCGTGCAGGTTGGGGAACTCGCTGGCGCCGGTCAGGACTTCCTTGCGCCGGGCGATGTTGGCTTCGCGTAGCGTACGGGTCGCCGCGACCTTGCGCTGGATCAGGTTTTGCTCGAGGGCGGCAAACACGCCGCCGGCCTTCTCGATCTCCTGAAACAGCGACCATGCCGCCTCGCCAAGCTGTTGCGTCAGGGTTTCGATGCCGCCGGAGCCGGCGGCTGGATCCGACACCTTGGCGAGGTTGGATTCCTCCAGCAGCACCAGTTGCGTATTGCGCGCCGCGCGCCGAGCGAAAGCATCGGGCAATCCCAGCGCCAGGGTATGCGGCAGCACCGTGATGCTGTTGGCACCGCCGAGACCGGCAGAGAACGCGCACCGGTCGCGCGCAGCATATTCACGTAAGGGTCGCGTTGGGTCAGCATCCGCCACGCGGTATCGGCTGATATCAACAACGGCTTCGGCTCAAGGCCGCAACCTTGTTCGATCTGCGCCCACAACAATCGCAGCGCGCGGAATTTCGCCATGAGTCAGGAACTGATCGGCATCGGCGCTGAGCCGCGCATAGACCATGCCCCTCGCTTCATCCAAAGCTATACCTGCGCCCTCCAGCGCGCGCAGATAGGCGACGCCGGTCGCCAGCACGAAGGCCAGTTCCTGCACTTCCGATCCGCCGGCATCATGGATCACCCGTCCATCGGCAACGGTGAACGGGCCCTTGAATCCCGTGGCCGCGAGACTTTTGACCGCGCCGGTGACTGCTGGTGCGATCTCGGCCCAGGCATAGGGACTTGATCCCCAGACTGCGCAGGCCCCGATCGGATCGAGACCGAAGCGGATATCGCTGCCCGCCGGGGCGACGCCCTTGCGCTTGATGTATTCGGCGATGTGGCTGGCCGCCATCCGTGACTGCGGACCGATCTGGAGGTCGATGGCAATCCCGGCATCGACGAAGACGCCGTCGAGAACCTGCTCGATCGCCTCCGGTGAGGGATCGAGTCCGAAGCCATAGGCACCATTGGCGCCCGCGAAAATCAGCGTCAGCCCGTTGGCGCCGTTTTCGAGGTCGTGCAATGCCTGCGCATTGGCTATCGCCGCATCCGGATGATCGATCCGCTGCATGATCTGCCAGGGCGCCGCGGCGGGCCGGCCGGCGATCGGTGCGGCATCGTGCGCGCGCTGATAGATCGGCTCGATCTTCAGGCCGTCATAGGTCTTGCCGACCAGCTTCTCGAACGGCGCGCCCTTCAGCACACCATCGACCAGCTTGCGCCAGTCGTCATAGGTCGCCGGCGCGAAATCCGCCGCCAGCCGCAGGTCATCGGTCATAGATGTCATTCGCCAGGTCGTCCCCAGAAGCCGCTCGTGTTGTTGGCTGGAAATTGCCACGTGCCGACCGCCAAGCCAAACAGTTGTTTCGGTCCCTTTTTGATCAGCCGAGATCGGGCAATCGCACGATTCCCGGGGTGGGGAGCTGCGCCAGCGCGGCCGCAACCCTGCGTCCCGCTATCAGACGGTCGGGCGCGATCTCCGCGAGCGGCACCAGTACGAAGGCGCGTTCGAACAACCGGGGATGCGGCAGCGTCAGTTCCGGCTTGTCGATCGTCACGTCGTCATAGGCGATCAGGTCGAGGTCCAGGGTACGTGGACCCCAGCGCGTTTCATTGGCCCGGTCGCGGCCGAACTTCTTTTCGATTTTGTGGAGCGTAAACAGTAGCGCGTGGGGGTCGAGGCTGGTTTCGATCTCGATGCAGGCATTGGTGAAACGGGCTTGCTGCTCGTCACCCCATGGCGGGGTCGCGTAATCGGACGAACGTGCCAGCAATGCTGCCTGCGTCATGCCGCAGATATTGGCGATCGCTCGCTCGAATGTCGCGCGGACGTCGCCGACATTGCCGCCAAGCGCGATCAGGACGTCAGCCATGCAGGACGTCAACCATGAGAGGGTGGTTGCCGGGTGCGCGTCAGGATGATGCCGACATCGTCGAAAATCGCGGCGATCGGGGCGTGCGGCTTGTGGACGGTCACCTTGATGGCGTTGATGCGCGGAAACGCGCTCAGTACGGCGTCGGCCACGGCGCCGGCGGCGCGCTCCAGCAGTTTATAATTGGCATTCTTGAAGGCTGCCGTCGCGGTCGCGACCACGTTGGAATAGGACACCGTGTCGGCAAGGCGGTCGGTGCGCGAGGATTCCGACAGATCGGCGGCGAGTTCGAGATCGATCACGAAGCGTTGCCCAACCTCGGTCTCATGTTCCATGACGCCGTGGCGGGCATGGATGACGACGCCGGTGATGAAAATCGTATCGGTCATCGGTTGCCCTCGATCGCCGCGGCCACGCCCAGCGCCTGTACGGTTTCCGACACATCATGGGTCCGGATGATCCGCGCGCCGCCTTGCGCCGCCAGCAGATGAGCCGCGATTGAGCCGCCAAGGCGTTGATGCGGCTCCGACGGGGTGACCGTACTGATGAAACGCTTGCGCGACGCGCCGACCAGCAAGGGCAGGCCGAATACGCTGATTTCATGGAGCCGGGCCAGCGCCGTCATGCTCTGTTCGGAGGTCTTGCCAAAACCGATGCCGGGGTCGAGCACGAGGTTGCCGCGCGAAATACCCGCTCTGTCAGCGATGTCGAGCGAGCGGGTAAAGAAGTCGATAATATCCTTGATAATGTCGATGCTAGCGTCGACCTGGTCGCGGTTGTGCATGATAATGACAGGCGAATTGCGCGCGGCCACCAGCTTCGCCATGTCGGGATCGCGCTGCAGGCCCCAGACGTCATTGGCGATGGCTGCACCGCTATCGAGCGCCCATCCGACGACGGCCGATTTCATGCTGTCGATCGACACGGGAACCCCGAGGGCCACGACCCCGGCCAGTATCGGCTGCAGGCGCTTCATCTCTTCATCGGCCGAGACCGGCTGGGCGCCATAGGGCCGGGTGGATTCGGCGCCGATGTCGATGATATCGGCGCCCTCGGCGATCATCCGCCGGGCTTGCGCCATCGCGCGTTCCGGCGCGATAAATTGCCCGCCATCGGAGAAGGAATCCGGCGTCACATTCAGGATGCCCATCACTGCGGGGCGCGGCCGGGACAGCAGGGCCCGCAACACCGGATGACCGGCCGGGGCAGCGGCTGGAACGGGTCTGGACGTGATCGCGATCATGCGGGTCGCTTTGCGCGGTCCGTGCATGGGAGTCAAGATGTTGGGGGCGCCGGTCTGAGCGCTGGCTGAGCCGTCGCTCGCCGTTGAACGCTTCCAGGTTGAGCGCTTCTAATAGGTAATTTTGGGCGGAAGCTTGCGGGCCTGCGCAATCAGTTGCTCGACTGCCTTTTCCGAAGGCAATATGCGGACCAGCTTGCGCTTGGTATTTACCTCTTTCATGTTCTGCGCCAGCCGCGCCGGGTTGCGGAGCGCGAGCTCGCGAACCGTGGTGACGCCGGCGGCGCGCACCAGCCCGACCTTGGCCTTGCCCATGCCGGGAATCCGCATGTAGTCGGACACATTGGCCCATTCGAGCAATTGCTGCTCGCTGATGCCGGTCTTCGCTGCGAGCGCCTTGCGTCCCTTGACGGTGCGGGCGGCCTCAAGCAGTCCTTCGGTGGTGCGGATGCCAACGGATTTGAGTTTCGAAGCGGTGAAGGCGGTCAGGCCATCAATCTCGGAGATTGGATATGTCATGGTACTCGATATGAAAAAGGTGCTTAAGCGAATTGATTGAGGCCCGGCGTCCCTGCGATGATCTCGCCCATCCGATCCGCTCCGATTTTGTCTCGGCCGAACCGGAAAAGTTCACGGGCGACGTTCTGAATCTCGCTTATGCCCAAACCAAGCCCCATCAGCTTGGTGCCGAGCGCCATCAGACCGCCGCCCATCAGTCTGCCAAGGCCGCCGCCATTGCTGGAGGCTGCGATCGCGGCTTCCGCGCCCGGAATATTGTCGATCAGGGATTGAACTTTTTCGGCGGGGCCTTCGTTGCGGAGGAAACCCAGGATGATGCCGATGGTTTTTTCAGCGACAGCGTTATCGATACCGGCCTTTGCGACCAGTCGCCCTATCAATTCGTCCATTTGCCCCGCCCCAACCGGTTGCTTGCCGGATACCGTTTGTGAATTTCATCTTGATCTTGCGCGAAACGAATTACAAGCGATGAGCGCATTCGCAGGCGTGATTCATATTCAATCAGGCGCGAGTGTTGCACCAATGCAAGCGTTGGCCGAAGATTCACGGCAAATTGTCCAACACCCGTGCCTTCTACCGCGTTGGGGAGAAAGCATCGGGAGCAGGGCGGGTGGTGCTGCAAGATACGTTAGCCCCGTTCACCGGTTTCAATCGGATGGCAAGATGCGGTATGATTGTGATGCTGAAACCCTTGATGCGCGCGAAGAGGCGATGCAATGGCTACGTCCGGTGACAAGTTGGCCGATACCGCGGAGAAGATTTTTATCGGAAAGGGGGATCAGCCGGCCTGGCTGACGCTCGCGCTTGGAAATCGCCACGGTCTTGTCACCGGCGCCACCGGAACCGGGAAAACCGTCTCGCTGCAGGTGATGGCCGAGGGATTTGCGCGCGCGGGAGTTCCAGTGTTCGCGGCCGATATCAAGGGAGACCTTTCAGGCATCTCCGAAGTTGGGGAACCCAAGGATTTTATCGTCAAGCGGGCCGGCGATATGGGCCTGACCTTTCAGCCCGACCAGTTTTCGACAGTTTTTTGGGACGTGTTCGGCGAGCAGGGGCATCCGGTGCGCGCCACCGTCTCGGAAATGGGCCCGCTGCTGCTGTCGCGGATGATGGATCTGAACGAGGTCCAGGAAGGCGTGCTCAACATCGCGTTCAGGGTGGCGGACGAGCAAGGTTTGTTGCTGCTGGACATGAAGGATCTGCGGGCGATCCTGTCTTTCATCGCAGAACATGCTGCCGAACTGACCACGCAATACGGAAACGTCTCCAAACAAACGGTGGGAACCATCCAGCGCCAGCTCCTGGTCCTGGAAAATCAGGGCGGCGCCAAGTTTTTCGGCGAGCCGGCGCTGGCGCTGAAGGATTTCATGCGCACCGACCGTGACGGCCGGGGCATGGTCAACATCCTGGTGGCCGACAAGCTGATGCAGAGCCCCCAACTGTACGCGACCTTCCTGCTGTGGATGCTGTCCGAACTGTTCGAGGAACTGCCGGAGGTCGGCGACCCGCCGAAACCCAAGCTCGTGTTCTTCTTCGACGAGGCGCATCTGTTGTTCAACGATGCGCCCAAGCCGCTGATGGACAAGATCGAGCAGGTGGTCCGGCTGATACGTTCGAAAGGCGTCGGGGTTTATTTCGTGACGCAAAATCCGATCGACGTCCCCGACAAGGTGCTCGGCCAGCTGGGCAACCGCGTGCAACACGCCCTGAGGGCCTTCACCCCGCGTGACCAGAAGGCCGTCATGGCGGCGGCGCAGACGTTCCGGCCCAATCCGAAGCTCGACACCGCCAAGGTCATCATGGAATTGGCCAAGGGCGAAGCGCTGGTTTCGTTCCTGGAAGGCAACGGCACGCCCGCAATGGTCGAGCGCGTCATGATCCGGCCGCCGTCGGCGCGGATCGGGCCGATCACACCCGAGGAACGCAAGGCGATCATGGACATGAGCCCGGTGAAGGGCAAATACGACACCACGATCGATTCCGAATCCGCTTATGAGGTGCTGCAGAAGCGCGTGGCCGGATCCGCGCCGGCCGCTGGCGGCGGGGGGATTCTCGCACAGATCGGTGCGATCGTCGGTACGATTTTCGGAACCGGCGTACGGCGCGGCAAGTTGTCGACCGGTCAGGTCATCGCGCGGAATGTCACGCGTTCGGTCACCAACCAGGTGGTCGGCGGGGTCGTCGCCGACCTCGGCAAATCGGTAGGCGGCTCGATCGGCGGTTCGGTTGGCCGCGCCCTCGTCCGCGGCGCGCTTGGCGGCCTGCTGCGACGATAGTGTTGCCGGTCCATCGTT
Source organism: uncultured Pseudomonadota bacterium (assembly GCA_963727225.1). Classification (GTDB taxonomy): domain Bacteria; phylum Pseudomonadota; class Alphaproteobacteria; order Rhizobiales; family Xanthobacteraceae; genus Bradyrhizobium. The sequence goes on from CAVSFN010000023.1 coordinate 642,048, forward strand.
GCGAGCACCGCTCGAATAACACCAACTGACCCAGGGAAAATTGGAATGTCCAGCGCGCCGCAACTACAACCGGTCCTCGATCGCATCGATGCCGATTTCGATAACAGCCTCGAGCGGTTGTTTGCCCTGCTGCGGATCAAGTCGATCTCGGCCGACCCGGCCTTTGCCGGAGACTGCAAGGCGGCCGCCGAACATCTGGCCAGGGATATCGCAACACTCGGTTTCGCCACCGACGTCAGGCCGACCGCCGGTCACCCGGCGATCGTCGCCAAAATCAACGGCGGGGCTAAAGATCACAGCCGCCCGCATGTATTGTTCTACGGTCACTATGATGTGCAGCCGGTCGATCCGCTCAATCTTTGGCATCGACCGCCATTCGAGCCGGCCATTGCCGATCATGCCGACGGACGAAAGATCATCGTCGCCCGCGGTGCCGAGGACGACAAAGGCCAGTTGATGACTTTCGTCGAGGCCTGCCGGGCCTGGAAATCGGTCACCGGGTCATTGCCGGTCGACGTCACCATCGTCATCGAGGGCGAAGAAGAAGTCGGATCGAAGAATTTCGTTCCGTTTCTTGAAGCCAACAAGCAAGACCTCAAGGCCGACTTCGCATTGGTCTGCGACACCGGCATGTGGGACTCGGATACGCCGGCTATCACGACGTCGTTGCGCGGTCTTGTTTACGATGAGGTACGGATCAAGGCCGCCAGCCGCGATCTGCATTCCGGCATCTTTGGCGGTGGCGCGCAGAACCCGATCCGGGTGCTAACCCGTATTCTCGGCGGCCTTCATGATGACAGCGGCCGCATCACCATCCCCGGTTTCTATGATGGCGTGAAGGACCTGCCTGCCGATATCCTGGCGCAGCTCTCGAAGCTCGACCTCACGGCTGATTCCTTTCTCAAGCCGATCGGTCTTTCGCTTCCCGCCGGCGAGAAGGGCCGCCTGCTGATCGAGCAGGTCTCGTCGCGTCCGACCTGCGACATCAACGGCATCATCGGCGGCTATACCGGAGAGGGTTCAAAGACCGTGATCCCGGCGCAAGCCTCCGCGAAGGTCTCGTTCCGGCTGGTGGAAGGCCAAGAGCCCGACAAGATCCGCAAGGCGTTCCGCGATTATGTCACCGCGCGGCTGCCCGGGGATTGCAGCGCCGAATTTACCGACCATTCCAGCGCACCCGCCATCGCGCTCGACTGGAACATGAAGCCGCTCGCCGCCGCCCGGCGCGCGTTGACCGACGAGTGGGGCAAGGAGGCGCTCTTGATCGGCTCAGGCGCATCGATCCCGATCGTCGCTGATTTCAAGCGCACCCTGGGCCTCGACACCGTGCTGGTGGGGTTTGGTCTGGAAGACGACAACATCCATTCTCCGAACGAGAAGTACGACCTCAAGAGCTTTCACAAGGGCATTCGTTCGTGGGCGCGAATTCTCGCCGCGTTCGCGGACGCGCCGCGCTGAGGCAAGTGCTCGACGTACCGGTTCGTGCTTCAAAAAATGAAAACGCCGCCCGGAATTGGGCGGCGTTTTGGCAGGAAGTGCAGAGGTCGTTGGCAGTGAACCTACACCGAATTCCCGAAATTTCAATCCTTGTAGCTGGGATCGAGTCGGTCGAGTTTGCGCAGCAAGGGCGGCCAAACGAGGTTGGTCGAGCGCAGTTCGGCGCGATCGGGATTGGCGAATAACACTTCGTTCTTGTCGATCACCGCCTGTTCGACCGGATAGGCGGTCGGGCCCAGCATGCGGGTACGCACCTGCATGGTGCAGGCCCGTTCCAAGTGGAACATGCGCTCGAACGCCGACGCGACCGAGCGGCCGACCGTCAGCGTGCCGTGATTGCGCAGCAACATGTGGTTCTTGTTGCCGAGGTCTCGTTGCAGGCGCGGCCGCTCGTCATGGTCAAGCGCGACACCCTCATAATCGTGATAGGCGAGATCGTGGGTGACGAAATGAGCCGTCTGGTTCAGCGGCAGCAGCCCTTCCAGGCAGCTCGCCACCGCGGTGCCGTCGGGCGTATGCAGATGCAGCACGCAGCCGGCGTCCTCGCGCACTTCGTGGATCGCCGAGTGGATGATAAAGCCGGCCGGGTTGATGCTGAACTCGCTCTTGGTGAGCTGGTTGCCGTCGAGATCGACCTTGACCAGACTGGATGCGGTGATTTCGTCGAACATCAGGCCGTAGGGGTTGATCAGGAAATGATGCTCAGGTCCCGGCACCCGCGCCGAGATGTGGGTGTCGACCAGATCGTCCCAGCCATAATGCGCGATAAGGCGATAGCAGGCGGCGAGATTGACCCGCTGGTTCCATTCGGCTTCCGTCATTTCCGACGGCACTTCCTTCAGGCGAGCTTCCGCTGGTGACATGACCGGTTTCTCCGAGCTGTTTGTTCTCAACAAAAGATTAGCCCTGCGGCGGGTTCGCAGCAAGGCGCAGGGCTGGTGTGGCAGTTATGCCAAAGCGACGCGGTATCTGCTTCACGGTGCCGGAATGGCCAGCAGGCTGGAAATGCTGCGCCCGCGGATATCGTAAACGCGGGCGAACACCACGTCATCGCGCTTGATTTCCACCATCACCGGCGCGAGCAGGCCCTTGCAGTAGAATTCACCGAGCGTCATCGCAAAATCGGCGGCGTGACTGTCCCAGCCGATGGTGAAATCCGGGCCGAGCGCGACCTGTGCGGGGCGTTGCGGACCGCATACCGCGACCTTCCATTTGCGTCCCAGTGGCGCCACTTCCTGCCGTTCGTCGAGTTGCTCGCGCAGGCCGTCGGATGCCTGTTTCAGCGCCAGGCCCCAGTAATCCAGCATAAACAGGTCGTCGGCGCCGCGCACGGTGCCGGCAATATTGTTGAAGTGGGTGTATTCGTAAGGGTGCAGCCGGATCATTTCGCTGAGCGGCAACAGCAGACCGAACGAGAAAACGGCGACCGCGGCGGGCTGCCAACCGCGGCGATTTTCCTTGAGCCAGTTCATTCCCCACGCGAATGCGGTTCCTGCGAGCACCGTCATCGGCGGGATCACAAAGATGAAATGGCGAATGCCATTGTAGAGCGCCGGACGCTTCAGCATCGCAATCACCAGCGGCAGCGTTGCCGCCAGCGTCACGATCAGCAGGATGGTCTTGCGGCGTGCCGGGACATCGCCGCGCGCCAGCGCCACGAGCGTGCCAAGAGTGCCGGCGATGGAAAGACCAAGCAGCACTTCGGGAAGCTGCAGTGCGAACAGGATCGGCAGATAGGACCAGGGCATGTCCGGCACCGACACCAGCGCGCCTTCGAACATTTCCTTCCACGGCTTCTCGAAGAACTGGGAGAAATAGCTCAGGGCCCCGAACGGATTGCCCGGCTCCATGATCGACCACGGCCAGATCAGGCCCATGATGAGGTAGCCGAGAATCAGGCTGGGCAGCAGGCTATAGGCGACATGGATGAGGCGCCTGGCGGCTTCACGCGCGCCCTGGCTGTGGACCTCCGCCACCAACAGCGGCACAAAGCCGACCAGGGCGTAGATCAGTCCAAGGCCGCCCAGGATGCGCGAGCCGATCGAAAGGCCGGCGCCAAGACCGACGATCAGGATGGTCCGCGGCGAGGGCGAGGGGTATTCCTCGGCCAGACGGACAAGGCCCAATATCAGGATCACCATCGCAACCGCGAATGGCGCGTCCTTCGGATTCATGAACATGTGCCCGTAGAAGGTGGGACACAGCGCCAGCAGCAGCAGTGCCGCCAGTCCGGCGAGCGGGCCGCCGACCCGCCGGCCCAGCCGCCATGTCACGGCAAGCCCGATCATGCCGACGACCGCGCCGAGCAGGCGGCGCGTCTCGAACAGTTCGAGCGGGATGACCTTGTGCAGGAGCGCTGCCGCCATGTCGAAGCCGCCGCCATACATGTACAGATTGGCGAACGATAGCGCGGCGGTATCCTTGAAACCGGAGCCGTACATACGCAGCAGAAGATCGGCATATTCGGCGTGGGTGTAGTCGTCCCAGCCCAACCCATAGTCGTGAAAGGTAAGGCTTGCGATCAAGCCGACCGCAACCAGCACCACGATCGCGAGGTCATCGCAGGTCCTTTCCACCGAGCGCCGCAAGGGCGTAACGATGGTCGATGTCGTGATAGCTGACATGGCTATGGTAACCCGGCGTTCCCTCTGGCCCAGCGTTGGCGCTTTTCGGCCTTGTTCCCCGGCGTCCATATAGCGCAGTTCCATTTCCAAGTAATTCGGAATTGTGGCGTAAATTCCCCCGATGCGCCGCAACAATCCCGACAAGGTAAAGGTCTCATCCGGGCATGGCACTTCGCGCTAACACGGTACAAGGACTATATTCCTTGGCGGGCGATGTCATGTTGCCGCGGACGACGCCTGCAATTGCTGGTTGGCGGTACGCGCAATATGACGGTATCGTAGCATTGGCGGCTGTGAGCCTTTCGGGCGAGGCCGGGGGGTGATTTCGATGATGGTTGTGCTGTTGATCGCCGGGATTGGCATCTTGTTGGCTGGTCTCCTGGGGATCGGATTTGGAATTCCGGTCAAGGAATTCAGCTTCGGCAATACTCTGATCCTTACCGGTGCGGTTGCGGCTTGCACCGGCATGATCATGCTTAGTCTTTGGGCGATCGTTCGGGAGTTGAAGAACCTCGCGCTGCAGCTTGGATCGGGTGTTGCGACAACATCGCGCGCGGACATTCCCCGGCGGTCGGCAGCCGGAAGCGCCGCGTCGCGCGATCAGGCCCAGGAAAGCGACGGTTTCCCGTTCAGCCACGACCGGCCCGCCGAGGTAAGCGCAGGCGATGCCGAACCGGCAGCGTCACAACCCGGGCTGTCGCCGGCGCCGTGGCAGGACGAGGCCGCGTCGCGCGAACGCCAGCGCAATGAGCCGCCCCCCGTGCCACCGGCAGCCGAAGCCGCGCCAGCCGTCAAACCGCGCCGCAACCTGTTGTTTTCCTCGTCGTCGCGGAAGGAACGCGAGCGTGCCGAGGCGCGAACGACCGATCCGTCCGCGGCTGATCTGCGCATCCCTCCGCCTGCCGCGCCGCCGCCGCTCAAATCGAGCGAGGCCCCGCCGCCGTTGACATTCGACGACGCCTGGCCGCAGTCGGAGCGCTCGCGGGCCGCTGATGCGCCATCGCAGCGGCGCAGCGGCCGCGCACCCTCGACGTTTACCGAGCCGAGCGCTGGCGCTGCCGGCGCCGATCGCAATTCGCCGGTTGCGCGGAACGAGGAACATCCGCCGGTCACGGTTCTCAAATCCGGCGTCGTCGATGGCATGGCCTATTCGTTATATTCGGACGGCTCGATCGAGGCCCAAATGCCCGAAGGCATGATGCGGTTCGCTTCGATCGATGAATTGCGCGCGCATCTCGACCAGCGTCCATAAGCGGGCTCCATTTCCGGTGAACCGGCTTCCAAAAATAAGGCATCGTTGTTCTTGTCACGTCGTCGTCAATCCGCTCATATCTGGCAGTAATGGATCGGTCCGCGAAACCTATTGGCACAGCGGCATATTGTTCGATCCGCAAGGTTCCTGCGTGGTTACGATCTTCGAAGGGTTCAGGCCATGAACGACGCCGCCGGCAAGAATTTCATCGACCTGACCGCGAGCATCGTGTCGGCCTATCTCAGCAACAACCCGACCCCCGCTTCCGAAATTCCGGCCCTGATCAGCCAGATTCATGCAGCCTTGCTGCGGGTCTCGGGAGGACGAATCGAGACGCCGCTGGAACCGGCCAAACCCGCGGTTTCGGTCAAAAAATCGATGACCCCCGACTACCTGATATGTCTCGAGGACGGCAAGCGCTTCAAATCGCTGAAACGCCACCTGCGGACGCAATACAACATGACGCCGGAGCAATACCGGGACAAATGGGGCCTTCCGGCCGACTATCCGATGGTGGCGCCGAATTACGCGGTGGCACGCTCGCAGCTTGCCAAGAAGATGGGACTTGGCCAGCAGCAGCGGCGGAAAAAATAGCTCGAAATATTCCCGACGAAGCGCCGTCGCGAGCGGCGAGCTGACTATCAGGAGGCGGCGGCAAGCGCCGCGCGGGCATCGGCGCGAATCCGATCGACCATGGCGCGCAGGCCGTTGGAGCGCTGTGGGGTCAGATGTTCGCGAAAGCCGAATTCGTCGAACACCGCGATCGCATCGGTAGAAAGGATCTGCTGCGGCGTATGACCGGAATACAGCGTCAGCAGGATTGCGATCAGCCCGCGCACAATATGCGCATCGCTGTCGCCAAGATAATTCAGCACGGGCTCGCCGGCGTCACGGCGGTCGATCTGCTTGGAGAGCCAGACCTGGCTGGCGCAACCCTGCACCTTGTTGGCCGAGGAATGCTCGGCTTCCGGCATCGGAGCCAGCGTACGGCCGAGTTCGATGACGTACCGATAGCGGTCGTCCCAATCCTCCAGCAGCGCAAAATTATCCCTGATTTCGTCGATCGTCATCATGTCCCGCGTTCAATCCCTTAGGCCATATATAGGACCGCAGGCGATCGAAAGCGATATGATCGAACGGAAAATGGCGCCGGTTTAGAGCGTTTTCGAGCGAAGTGGATACCGGTTCGCGTGAAGAAAACGCGTCAAAATAAGAGATTGAGACTCCGTTCCGATTTAATCGGAGCGGAGGCTCTGGGCTTCAATTGGCGGTCATGGCGGCGGGACGGCATGCCACTCCGCCACAAGGTCATCCGGCGTCAACGTGTCGTGCGGCGCGACTTCGGCAAGCGAAGGGTCTGCATTCTCGACGCCGCCGATCGATCCGGTGTGTTCGGACGAACGCTTGTCGGTGATGATTTGATAGAGCTTGCGCGCGCCGGCCTGGGCGCGCTGGCCGATCACAGTCGCGGCCTGGCCGCCGACTTCACACGCCGCCGGCTGGCGTTTGCAAAACTGACTCATGTCCGAGACGGCCGCGGTCGCGGCCGACACGGCTTCGGACGCCCCGACCTGCGGCAACTTTTCCGATTCAGGCGTCTTGTCTCTTGGCAGCAGCACGAGCACCAGCCCGAGCCAGAATGCCATGCGAAGCAGAAAAAACATCTCGCGACCCCGGCCGTCCTTCTTGATCCTGTTGCGGTTGATCTCGCGCAATCGGTCCTGACTAACAGCTGTCGATAAATCGCAAGTGTTTGCATTGAACTTAATTCGCCGAAAATTTGCGAAAAATCCGACTGATTTGATTCGGTGTAAATTTTCGATTGATGGCGGCTTTCGCTATCGCTCGGGCTCATCCACCATTTCGAAACCATACCCGGTCGGCCCTGGAAACCCGACGTTCACCATCTGCGCTGAATGAGCCGTCTTTGGACCTGCAAAAACCCCGCAATGACTGGGTCTTTGACCGTCGGCCCGGGCGCCTTAGCGTTCGCTTAATTTCGCTCTGACACGGTGGCGCAACGATAAAGGGAGCGTTCCGGCGCGTCTGTTTGACGAACAACCGAGGCGCAAAAGCTGTGGCAGTTTTGAATATCATCCGCGATTGTCTCGACGCGCTGCTGCATCCATCAGCGCGATACGATGCGTTGACCCGCGCACGGCATCGCGCATTCATCGCGCCGCGGCTGCTCGGAAGCCTGGTGGCTTTCGCGGCATTCCCGGTCTACCTGGCGCTGCGCGGCGCGCCGACCGCCCTTGAGGTCGCAGCATTCACCTGGCTGATCGCTCCCATTCTGCTGTCGTGGTTTCTGTCGCGTACCGGCCGCTACGAAGGGGCGCATGTCCTGTCGTCGCTGGCGATGGCGGGTATGGTCATGACGCTGGCAATGAAAACCGGTGGCATCGAGTCCTTTGCCGCGATCTGGCTGGTCGTTGTTCCGCTTGAAGCCGCACTCTCGGCATCGCGCCGCGTGGTCGTATTCGCGTCCGCCCTGGCGCTGGCATGCGCCGCGCTGCTGATCGTTTTCGGGTATTACGACATGTTGCCGGCATCGGATTCGAGCGCCGTTTTGCGCGGCGCCCTCACGGCCTTCGGTGTAGCGTCGGCGACGGTCTATGCCGCCGCGCTCGCATTCGGCGCGGAGTTGCTGGCCCGCGTCAGCGTGTCGTTGCTCAACGTCGAGGAAGATCGATATCACCTGCTGGCGCGAAACATGAGCGACGTGATTTTGCGCCATCGCCGCAACGGCGCGGTGCAATTTATTTCGCCCGCGGCGGAGATGATGTTGGGAACGCCGGCAACGCGGCTGCTGGGGCACGGTCTGTTCGATCGCGTCCATGTCGCCGATCGTCCGGCCTATCTCACGGCCCTCTCGGACGCGACGCGCGACGGCGAGGCGCGCAGCGTGGAGTTTCGCCTCAAACGGGATGCGGCGCGCGGTGGCGAGCGCGGTCAGAACAATACCGGCGATTTCATCTGGGTAGAGATGCGTTGCCGGCCGCTCGAGCCGGCGTCGCAGACGGCAGCGCCCGAATTCGAGGTCGTCGCGGTGATGCGCGAAGTCACCGACCGGAAAATCCAGGAACAGGCGCTCGACCTGGCGCGCACCGCCGCCGAGCAGGCGGACGCGGCCAAGACCCGCTTTCTCGCCACCATGAGTCATGAACTGCGCACGCCGCTCAACGCCATCATCGGTTTCTCCGAAATGATCGTTCAGGAAGATGCGTTGATGCTGGACGCGGCGCGCCGCAAGGAATACGCCCAGCTGATCAACGATTCCGGACAGCATCTGCTGTCGGTGGTCAACGGCATCCTCGACATGTCCAAGATGGAAACCGGCAATTTCGAAATTTCGCCGGAGCCGTTCGCGCCGCGTGCGGCATTGCTCAATTGCTGCAACCTGCTCGCGTTGAAGGCCCGGGAGAGCGGGATCGACCTTGTGACCCGCGCGCCTGAGGATCTGCCCTTCATGAACGGCGATCCGCGCGCGTTCAAGCAGATCGTGCTGAACCTCGTCTCCAATGCCATCAAGTTCACCGACCGCGGCGGCATGGTGACGGTTTCCGCCGGGGTCGATGGCTCGCGGCTGGTGCTTGGCGTCACCGATACCGGCGTCGGCATCGCGACCGACGATCTCAAGCGGATCGGCGACCCCTTCTTCCAGGCCGGCAAGACCTATCAGCGGCGGCACGAAGGCACCGGCCTTGGACTGTCGATCGTCAAGAGCCTGGTCGGGTTGCATGCCGGCGAGATCACCGTGCAAAGCAAGATCAATGAAGGCACCACCGTAACCGTGGCGTTGCCGCTGGCGTTTACGCCGCCGGCGCCGCAGCCATCCAGCAATATCGCAACGCTGACGCCGGCGTTGCGATCCGGACCGCCAAACCAGCCTCATCAGGTGAAGAAAAGTGCCTAGACACGTTGCGAAGGATGACGACATGCCGCGCCGCCGCCGCGGCGCCCGTGCGGTTGCCGTTGAAGCGGAAGCGGAGCGCGGCCTGGCGATGCGCATCCTGCTTCACAGCCCGAAAGATCTGGTGGCGGGCGTGCTGGCATTCGCTGCGGTCAGCGCGATCATCGCCAACGCGCTGTTCCTGCAGGCCGGGCACCATCCGTCGCCGATGTTCGGCTCGGTCGTTGCGGTTCCGGCGGCCGGATTGACGCCAGCCAGTCCATTGCCGCGTCCGCGACCGGTTGAGCTCGCAGCCAAGCCCGCCGACACCTCACCGCCGGAATCCAAACTTGTTGAGTCCAAGGCTGCCGAGTCCAAACCTGCCGAGCTCAAGCCGGTCGAGATCAAACCTGCCGAGCCGAAAGCCGCCGAACCCAAAGCTGCCGATCCGCTCGCCAATCTGGTCAAGGCCACCGCCTCCACGCCGGTGACGGCCAGTGTTCCGCGGCCACCGGCGCCGATTCCAACTGCGGCTCAGGGCGCGCGCCGCGTGGCGGCGGTGCAGCGTGTGCTCACGGAATATGGCTATGGCCAGCTGAAGCCGACCGGCACGATCGGTTCAGACACCCAGGCGGCGATCCAGAAGTTCGAGCGGGAGCGCAAGCTGCCGTTGACCGGGCAGATGTCCGATCGCCTGGTGCGCGACCTTGTCGCCATGACCGGCCACCCGATCGACTAAAAGCGTTTTCGAGTGAGAGGCTGCCCCGGGGCTTGCTGCTGGGTGGATACCGGTTCGCATGAAGAGAACGCATCGGACACTAAGTGCACCATCACCGTAATTTAAGGCATTCCTGGCCAGCAAGATCAAAATGCGCGGACAGTCGCCGAAGCGGTCAAGGCGAGCGCGGCGACGACGCGCGGCGGTGAAAGCCGAGAAGAGCGAACCCCGCCAGCAACTTGAGCACCCGCGCTCGTTCAATCGTGATCACCCCGCGGGTCGACATCGATTGTCATCGCTGCTCGCTATTGAGGAACGCCATAGATGAGCACCTCGCCGGAACCCGTCGCCAGAAAGACCCGACTATTCGCGATTGTTGGAGGAACAAGCTTTGCAAAGAAATACTTCGCAGGCTCAGGAGTATCATTCCAAATCTGCGACATGCTAAATGGATCGTAGCCGCGCAATACACCAAAATCTTGCTGCGAGTTGCAGGAAGGGTAGTTCGGCTCGTCGCAGGTCTTAACCGAAGCAAACACCACACCTAAATCATTGCCACTACGATCTACATTCACTGAAACCATCCCACCAGGCATTCCGTTCAGGCGGTCGCTTACGTAAGGAGGAGCGATGGGACCTCCTTCTAGCGGCGGCAGTTCGAACTTGCCGTCGCGCCAACGGAAGCGCTTAGGCCGGTCCTTTTCGCCCCAGAGGAACATAAACTGGTCGCTGCCAAAGCTGGCGAAGGCGGGTGTTCCGTGAATGTGCGGCCACTGCATCCAATCTGGCAAGAGGTAGTTTTCACCAACGGGCTGGCGAACTCTGGCGGCCTGAAACTTTTGGTGCACATGGTCGCGGGCCGGGTCATCCTCGGCGTCCTTGTGTTTGACACTGCGTTGAAAGGTATTGACGCTATCGAAATCCCAGATCGCTCCCGCGTTGTCCGGCCCTCCCATGTCAGCGCCATCCAGCACGTAGAGAATACCTTCCTTTCCTCCCGTCCCTAGGTACCGCGTGCCCGGAATGAGCAAAACACCGGCAGCGGACATGTCCAGGTCGTAACAGTCCTCCATGATACGGCGATATGGCGTGAAGTAATCGGCCGTCTCCATCAGGAGATGATATGGCTCGTTTCCTTGCGGCGCTGTGCGTTCGGTGCGAACTCGGACGACACTGCTGGCCAGATTTGGTTTTTCGGGGTTAGTCAGTTCACCGGGAGGTACGCCGAAGCACAGCCGGCGATTACCCGTGGTGAAGTAGAGGTTGCCTCTCGTATCCGCTGCAATGCCGGTTGATCCCTGCCAGATACCGCCGCCATCGGTTTGATCATCGGTCACTTGATACTGCCCGACGGGGTCGAGCGTTGCGGCATCGAATGCACGGATCGAACCGTGCATCCTGACTGGCGTACCTTCGCATAGGCTCGAGAAACCGACGAAGACTACGCCGTTGGCGAGGACCAGGCTTGCACGATTACGATGCAATTTGTGCCAAGCGGGATTGGGTGCTGGCACAACAATAGATTTGACAACCGATCCATCATTTAACGATAGAGCCGCAACATGCTGGAATCCGTCAAAGGTCTTGTAACTCACGAAGATTTTCCCGAGAGCGGGATCAATGACTGGCGTTGATTCTATACCGATCAACCCGTTCTCGATTCCAGCTAATGTCCGATCCTCTTGCCAGGCAGCGAGGCTGTTCGGTGCGCACGCCGCCCCCTCTGGGGGAGGCGGTTCCTGTCCTGGGGGTGCGGCGTTGCTTACGACCGGCCTTCCAAGCCAGACGTGCCACAGCGGTTGTGTTCGATGCTCAGAGGGTGAAAAGGCGTAAACATCATTGTGCGACGTGGCCACGATCAGCACGGGCTGGCGTGTATTGTTTACGGTCGCATTGTGGACGTAGAGCGGCTGCGAAAGTACCACGCCACTGACGGCAAATGCGCCGAGTCGCTTAAAGTGTTCGACAGTGTGCTGGTTAATGCCGGGCACGTAGGAGGTGCCCGTGCGGTTGTTGTCATTGCGCTGGGTGAGGACATCTTCGGATTGAACGGAGGGAAACACGTCATCCGACAGAATAGGGATGATGACGAGCGGCAGAGATCGCCTAGCTGGCGCAATGACAGAATTTGGCATGGCAGGTACGACCACCCCTACGCCCGGTTCCGCGGGAAGCACGACCAATCCTTCGATGTTTTGCGCCATGGACGAATTTGCGAGAGTTTGTGAAGCGACGATGCCGAAAGCCATGAGCGCAAGTCTAACCAACCTTATTGATCGACCTCTGCTGGACATACAGAAACTCCTCATCGTGGACGCACTCCGAAACTCAAACGGAACCGGGCATATCGAGTGGCCGGTCAAGGCATATTTATTCCGATGATCTTGGGAAACGGACCAATGCACTCCGTATTGTGAACGGTCACAGTGACGGGCTTTCTGGCTACATAGGCTGTCAGTGCCGCAGAATAATAGGTGTGATAACCGGGCTGGTTGATTGTGCTGATGTATCCCAGCGTGTTCTCCGTGCAGCGCGCCGGATTAATTTGCGCAGCGGTTATCACGACGCCAAAACTGTCGTCATTCCAACCGGTTCGAATAGTTGTAATCGTCCCAGAAGCTGCCTGCTGCGCCTGAGCAGGCAGCGCAAGTCCAAGTAATACGGTCGCTATCAAAATCGAACGCATGTCATCCCTCCGGGGCTAGAAGAAAAGCTATCAGAAATGTGCGCGATCTTCGATCGCTGCGCGAGGGTGCAGACTTAGCACGATGCGCGCTTTGCCGATGTGAAGCCGTTCACACAGGTTTTGGTAAAACGGTTGTAAAAAATCACGCGCGCAGGATTTTCGATTTCGCAAACGGGAGCGGCCGATGTCAAATGAACCGCAAAGAAACGAAGCCGCACCCGTCGAGGGGAGAGGACAATTATCTCCGCCTGCTATCCGTGAGCCGATCTTCGAATGCGCCCTGGCCGTTCATGTCTACGGCTATATTCCGCATGCGAACGTAACGGTCTACGCCGGCGGTAGTGAAGTCGTCGGGCAGGCGAAACCCTACGCTGGCGAGGCCGATATTGCGCTCACGCGCCCGCTCAAGAGCGGAGAGGCGATCTCAGGGTGATCTTGCGCCTGTGCGTGTCTCGCGGGATCCGCACGTAGGTGACGAGGCGTATCACCATCGGCCGCGCGATCGTGCGCGTAGCGGAATGAAGCTCCCAGTGGGCGTGCTCGACCACCTCGGCCTTGTCCTTGAGCAGCAGGACGACAGCACGTCGCACCGTGCACGTTGATGGCTCGTACGTCGCGTTTAATACGAGCACCCGGCCAACCTCACGCCCGCGTCGCCGGTGCTCAGAAAGCGACGCGAACCCCACTGGTGCTGGTGGTACCGAGGAGGGCATTTTGCTGGCGCCAGTGTACCGAGGGTCGCTTCCGTATCAGTCGGCGTAGCGGGCGAAAGCGGTCATCCCGCGGCCGGGAACGATCCGAGGACGCGCAGCGTCTGGGCATGATCCCGCAGCCCCTCCAGCGCTTGCGCGACGAGCGGGTCAGTGTCCTTACCCTCCAGGTCGAGGAAGAGC
>CAVSFN010000024.1:0-1518553 GCA_963727225.1 uncultured Pseudomonadota bacterium
GCCATGCGCTCATTGTCCGGCCCGGACACATGGGTAACACCTCGTACCTAAGACAATGACCGCGGGCGCGATTGTATCGCCATTCGAGACGGATCTCTGAATTGACGGCTCGTATACGATCGCGATGAGAGAGGCGGCAACGTCCGACTGCTCAAGTCAAATGTCTCGCTCCGGGATGCACCTGTTTGCCGATATCCCAACCGGATCCAAGAAAATGGGTCAGCCCGACTGTCAATGTTGACACCGATCGGCCGCGTGCACAGCCTCACCCAAGACATCGCGTAGGTGACCCAATTCTTCAAAAAGAATTTGAATGTATCCAATATGGGTATTTTCTAGTGAAAATGGCCCTATTTTTCTCTATGTTTGAGGAAATTGGATACAAAATTTGACGAATAAATCCAAAAGCGCTAACTTCGAAATAGCGAGAACGCAAAAGGGAGGAAGGACATGCCCCTAATCGGGCAAGCTGCGCGTTGGCACAGGCCAAGCCAGACCATGGCTGTGTCGGCGATGTGCGTCATCCTGGTTGTCGTCTTCAGCGTCTCGTTGAATGGTTTCCTTAGCTTCGGCAACTTGTTTGCGCTCGCGCGCAACATCTCGATTCTCGGCATTCTTGCGTTGGGCATGGCGGTGGTGGTGATCGGACGCGGGCTCGACCTTTCGCAGGTCGCGTCCCTCGCGGCTGCCACCGCGATCGCGATCATCGTCATGAACGCCGGTTATCCGACCGGTCTGGCTCTGATGATTGGCCTCGTGCTGGCGATCGCGATCGGCATTCTCAACGGATTTCTGATTTCGGTGGTGGAAATGCCGCCGCTACTCACGACGCTCGCCTCGAGTCTTGCCGTGCTCGGCATCACACGATCAACCGCAGTCCAGCACTATGTCGTCTATCTCGCCAAGGGCCATGACGACTTCATGAAGCTCGGCGGCAACATCTGGAATGGTGTGCCAGTGCCGATCCTGATCTTCGGTGCGGCGGCTATTCTCCTGCACCTGTTTCTTTCGCGGACAGTGCTCGGGCGCTCCATCTACGCGCATGGGGACAATCCCGACGCCGCGCGACTGACGGGCGTCGCGACCCGTCCCCTCACGATGCTTGAATACGCGCTGTCGGCGGGGATCGGCTATGTCGGCGGCGTCGTGATGATTGCGGAGACGGCGCTGATGCATCTCCAGGTCGCTGAATCCACGTTGATCTTCGACGTGATCATGGTGGTTGTGCTCGGCGGCGTCAGCCTTGTCGGCGGGCGCGGCAACGTCATGAGCGTCGTGGTCGGCACGCTGCTGATCGGCGTGCTGCTGAACGGCATGACCATCATGGACATGGACGTCCAGACTTAAAACATCATCAAGGGAATCGTGCTGTTGATCGCGATCGTGCTCGATTCCTACCTGCATCCGCGCGACGAGGAGACGTCGAAACAAGGGGACTAGCGCCGCCCACAACACTTTCAAGTCAACAAGGGCCATAAATGGCCACAACATGGAGGAAGCGATGAGCAAAGCGTCAAGATTGAGGAAGCATTTGCGGTGGGGCGTTGCCGCGTCGATCGCCGCTCTGACCGTGATCGCGGCGACGCCTTCGAAGGCGGCCGAGGCACGCGAGGAACTGCGCGCGCAGTTCGACAAGGCGTTGAAGGGCAAGACGGTGGCCTGGGCGCCGGTATGGCTCGGGGTCCTGGAGTCCGAATGGACGCGCGTGATGAAAGCGCATTTCGACGATTACGGCATGAAGTTCGAGGTGCGCGACGCAAACTTCAAGTCCGACGTGCAGTTGCAGGCAGTGAGCGCACTGATCAACGAACATCCGGACGTGCTCGTCGTCCAGAACCCGAACGTTACCTTGCTTGCGAAGGAACTGAAGCGGGCGATGGAGGCCGGCATCTATGTTGTTCAAGTCAACATGGCTTCAAACACGCTTACCGACGCTTATGTCGGTGTTGACGCCAAGGATATGGGTCGCCGCCTAGCGAAGAGCATGATCGGCGATTGCGGTGGCGGCAAGGGATCGGGCGAAATCTCGATCCTCGAAGGTGAAGCGACCGCTGCCTATTCGCTGGACATGAAAAATGGCGCGATGGAAGTCTTCAAGGCCGATCCGTCGATCAAGGTCGTCTCGTCACAGCCGACGAGCTGGGACGCCAACAAGGCCGGCGAAATCACCACGACGGTGCTGCAACAGCATCCCAATCTCTGCGGCATTCTGAGTGTCTGGGGCCCACAGGCCGCCGGAGCCGTGCAGGTGATCAAGGCTGCCGGCAAGTCCGGTACCACGAAGATCTATGTGGCAAGCGATGGTCAGCCGGCCGATTGCGACCTGCTCGAGCAGGGCGGCTTCTATCGCAACCTCTCCTACCGCGCCGACACCCAGGGTGAAGCGATCGCCGACGCAGTAATTGGTCTGCTGCAGAGTGGCGACAAGCCGGGAACCAAGCGCATAGCGTACTATACCGCTCCGGCCTGGGTGAACAGCAAGGACGATCGTGCCTACTGCTTCACCGTTCCGAAGGATGCCAAGTAAAGCATCGCGGCGGCGTTCGCATTTCGGTGCGGACGCCGCCTCGTAACTGACCGAGAGGTCAAAGCCGTTGGTCACGGCTAGGTTCGCGCCCGCAAAGGTGCGGCCGTTGGATCGGTATGGAATCGGGCACGTCTGATGAAGAGCTTGCAACGCTTTTGGCACCGCAATTCCCCGCAGTTGTTTCTCGGCGAGCTGCTGGAGAAGCGGTGGATGGAGCCGATCATTCCATTCGCGCTGACGATCGCAGTCTTTCTCGCTTTCGCCTTCACGATTCCGAAGTACATGGCGCTCGGCAATCTGCAGCAGCTGATGCTCAATTTTGCCGAACAGGGGATGGTGGCGATCGCGATGGCGTTCTCGGTTCTGTCCGGCGGCATCGATCTGTCGGTCGGCTCCGTATTCGCGATGTCGAACTTTCTTGCCCTCTACGTCTTTCTGATACTGGGCCTGCCGCTGCCGGTGATGATTGTCGTGGTGCTTTTGTTCGGCGCCCTGATGGGCGCGATCAATGGCGGCATGATCGCCTATGGCAAGACGCGCCCTTTCCTGACCACGCTTGTCGTTCTCATCATCGTGCGCGCCGCCTACAACAAGGTGACTGCTGCCTTCACGGAAGAACTCGCCAGCATCAATAGCGACAACTCGGTTTGGGACTTCATGGGGGGAGGCACGATTCTCGGCGTCCCTACCAACATGGCGGTATTGATAGTCGTTGCCATCGCTACGCATTTCTTTCTGACCCGGGCGCGTCCCGGCGTGCACATCATGGCAGTCGGCTCGAGCCGGAAGGCGGCGCGGCATGCCGGCGTTAACGTCAAATGGGCGCTGTTTTCGGCCTATGTGATCTCGGGAACTCTGACGGCGCTGGCAGGCATCTTCTATGCCGCCCGGCAGAACAGCTCGGGTACCGACACCGGTGGCGGCTGGGAAATCAACGCCCTCGCCGCGGTCGTTCTCGGCGGCATCAGTCTCGCCGGGGGGCGGGGAACGATCGCCCGCGCGATGATGGGCGCGGCGATCATTTTCATGCTGATCAGCGGTCTGGTGCAGACCGGCGTTTCGGGAAATTTCACGACCGCGATCATCGGCATCATTCTTCTCGTCGCCGTTGGTTTCAATGTCAAATGGGTCAAGAACAAGGGCAAGGTGCTGCAGAAGGTCTACGTCGTGCCGAGCTGGGTCGATTTCCAGCCGCCTCCGTCGATCGCGCGCGACAGCGGCACGGTGTTCGCGGAGAACGACCGTCTGCGCGACGCCGAGGCCATCGCGCTCAATCAGATCGAGGGGCCGGAGGACATTATTCTCGACCGCCAGGACAACCTCTACACCGTCAACCGCAACGGTTCGATCATTCGGTTCCGGGCGCCTGACTATACGGTCCGCGAAGAATTCGCCCGCATCGGCGGCCGGCCGCTCGGCCTTGCCTTTGACCGCGAGCAAAACCTGCTCGTCTGTATCGCGGGCATGGGGGTCTACGGCGTCAAGCCCGATCGTACCGTCTTCAAGGTGACGGACCGCACCAATCGGACACGCACCCGTCTGAAGGACGATTCCCGTCTCTATCTGGCTGACGACCTCGACGTTGCGCCCGACGGCAAGATCTATTTCAGCGAAGCCACCACGCGCTACGAGTTGACCGACTGGGCGCTCGACGGTTTCGAGGGTCGCGGCAATGGCCGCCTGATCTGCTACGACCCGGCGACCGGCACGACACGGACGATCCTGAAGAACCTCACCTTTCCGAACGGAGTCTGCATTTCCCACGACGGCAAGTCGGTACTGTGGGCGAGCACCTGGCTCTGCCGAATCTATCGCTACTGGATCGCAACCGAGAAGGCGGGCACTTGCGAGGTGCTGATAGACAACCTGCCGGGCTATTGTGACAACATCAACCGCTCGTCGGACGGCAAATACTGGCTTGCTTTCGTCGGCCTCCGCTCGCCCGTCTACGATCTCGCGATGGCCAATCCCGGTTTTCGCATCCGGATGGTCAAGCAAATCCCGCCGGACGAATGGTTGTGCCCGGGGATCAACTACGGCTGCGTGATCAAATTCGACGACAACGGCACCGTCACCGAGTCGCTGTGGGATCCCGGCGGGAAGTCCCATCCCACCATTACATCCGTGCGCGAGCACAAGGGCTATCTTTATATCGGCGGTCTCGAGAACAACCGCATCGGCCGGATCAGGCTCCCGAACGCCGACCCGTTGTGGGAAGCGCATACTTCGTATTGGGGAGCGGCCTAAAATGTCCCTCGTTGGCGATATCATCGACCGTGTGCTGTTCCCCAATCGAGAGCTTCACGCGATCCCGGTGCTTGACGGCGCGTTTTCGCCGAACCAGCGCCTGGACCTTGCGCGGCAACTCGGCGAGCAGTTCGAACGTCCCGACGACCTTGCGCTCGGTCCGGACGGCGCGTTGTATGTATCGAGCGGCACCGCAATCATTCGATGCGCCGCCGGCGACGACTTCGCCCAGCGCACGGTTTTCGCGAGCTTCGCATCGCCGGTCGGCGGTTTGGCATGGACCGCCGACGGGCGACTGATCGCCTGCGTCTCGAAGCAGGGACTCGTCGCGCTTTCTTCCGCTGGAGTCGTCGTCGGAAGGCTCGAAAACGCTGGCGGCGAACCGATCGCGTGTCCGACCTCGGTGACCGTTGCGGTGGACGGCACCATCTACGCGACGGATGGGTCGCTCACCAATCCGCCGGAGCTATGGTTGACCGATCTGATGCAGCACCGTGCTGCCTCCGGTCGACTGATATCCTGCGGCCCGGATTTGAGCGATGCTCAGGTACGTGCGGACAAACTGGCGTGGCCCTCGGGAGCCGTTGTCTCGCACGACGGCAAGGAAGTCTGGGTCGGCAAGTCCTGGGCGCACCGATTGACAGCCTTCTCACGCGTCGGCAATCGCCAGCGCGTTATCGTCAAGAACTACGCAGGCTACCCCGGCCGTATCGTTCGCGGTGCTGCCGGCGACTACTGGATGGCGTTCTTCGGCGTCCGCACCCAGCTCACCGAATTCGTGCTGCGAGAGCGCGAATTCTGCGAGGCGATGATGAAGACGGTGCCGCCGGAATTGTGGATCGGGCCGACGTTGGACGGTCGCTTTAACTATCGCGAACCGACCCAGATCGGCCGCATCAAGAAACTCGGCATCCAGAAGCCCTGGGCGCCGCCACGCTCCTATGGCCTTGTCGCGCGCCTCAATGGCGACGGAGAAGCGACCGAGAGTTTGCATAGCCGGGTCGACGGTCGGGTCCACGGGGTCACCGCGGTGTGCGTCGTCGGAGCGCAGGTACTAGCCGCGTCAAAGGGAAGCAACTGCCTGGTCGTTTTGCCGCCGTCCACGAGCGGCGCGAGAGAGGTCTGATCACGATGCAACCGCAAAACGACGGCAAAGCGCCGCTGCTGCAGATCATGAAGGGCAGCAAGGTCTACGGTGGACTGCATGCCATAGACGGGGTGGATTTCGAATTGCGCGCGGGTGAGATTCACGCCTTGCTCGGCGAGAACGGCGCCGGAAAATCGACCTTGTGCAAGGCGATCGCCGGCGCGATCACGCTGACGTCCGGTGACTATCTGATCAACGGCAGCAAGGTCGAATTCAAATCGCCGCAGGAGGCGCTGCAGGGTGGCGTCGCGATGGTCTATCAGGAATCGAGTCTGGTCCCCTCGATGTCGGTGGCGCAGAATCTCGAACTCGGGATGGAGAAGTTTCTCACTGTTTACAGCAAGATCAATATCGCCGCGACGCAGTCGCTGCAGTCGATGAACTTCAACGTCGATCCGCTTGCGCTGGTCGAAAATCTCGGCACCGCCAAGCGTCAGATGGTCGAAATCGTCCGGGCGGTGCGGCACAAAGCCCAGATTTTCATCTTCGATGAGCCGACGGCGTCGCTCACGCCGGAGGAAATGCAGCATCTCTTCCATCTCCTCAGAACGCTGAAGGAGCGTGGCGCCGGCATCATCTTCATTTCCCATGCGCTGGAAGAGGCGATGGACATTGGCGATCGCATCACCGTGCTTCGGGACGGCAAGCTCGTGAGCACCTCGCCCGCCAAGGGCATGACCCGCGATGCGCTGGTGCGCATGATGATCGGTCGCGACATTTCCGCGAGCCACTACGCGACCCACGGAGCCGATCCGGATGCGCCGAAGCCGCGGTCGAAGCGCGGCGAAAAGGCGCTTTCGGTCGAGAACGTCACCATGGGCGGCGTCGTCAAGAACATGTCATTTTCCGCGTTCTACGGCGAGGTCGTCGGCATCTTCGGACTGGTGGGGGCCGGGCGAACCGAGATCGCGCAAATCATCTGCGGCGCGCGCAAGCGAAACTTCCTCCGCGGCGGCATGATCTACCTGCGGGAGAAGCCGGTGCGCTACCGCGTTCCGCGCCAGGCAATCCGCGACGGCATCGCGTATATCACCGAGGACCGCAAGGTCGACGGGTTTTTCGAAACCATGACGGTCGATCAGAACATCTATCTAGGGTTTCTATCGTCACCGCGCGTCCGGCGATTATTCTATTCGGCGCGAGAGATGAAGCGTGTCGCCGATCAATGGATCAAGTCGCTCTCGATCTCCGCGCTCAAGCGAAGTCTCAAGATCGTCGAATATTCGGGCGGCAACCAGCAAAAGGTCGTCGTTGCGAAGTCGCTCGCGCAGGAGCCGTCGATCGTGATTTTCGACGAGCCGACCCGCGGCGTCGACGTCAGCGCGATCCCGCAGATTCATGCTGCGATTCGTGGATTGGCCGCGGACAACAAGGCGGTGGTGGTGATCTCGTCCTATCTGCCGGAAATACTCGCCATTTCAGATCGCGTGCTGGTCGCACGTGGCGGGCGAATCGTAGAGGAAATGTCGGCCGCTGATGCGACCGAAGACAAGATCATGTACGCAGCTATTCACTAGGCTGTTGCGTATATAGGCTGATTCGTCCCAGACACGACCGCCCGCTGGGCGGTCGCGCGGCCCTAACGATGGAGCCAACGAGGTGTCGGCAGATATCCAGGTGACGACGGAAGAGGATGGTCGTCTGCTCAGTGCACGCATTGCGGACGAGATCCGCAGCGCGGTGCTCCGGGGCGAAATGCGGCCTGGCATGCGGATACGCCAGGAATTGCTGGCGGCCAAATTCGGTGCGAGCCGGATTCCTGTGCGTGAGGCGCTGAAACAATTGGAGAACGAGGGGCTCGTGGTGCTTGCGCCTAACCGGGGCGCCTGGATCGCGGACGTCAATTCGGAGGAATCGATTGAGGTCTACAAGATACGCGAGGTCGTGGAGCCGCTGGCGATCGTCGAGAGTGTCCCATACCTCACCGACGCGGACATTTCGGCGCTCGATGCCATGATCAACCAGCTGGAGCGTTTGACCACCCTGGAAGAATATCTTCAACTTGATCGGGAATTCCACCTGCGGACTTATTCGCGCGCGCGCATGCCGCAGCTCCGGGCGATGGTGGAGCGCTTCTGGAACAGCACCCAGCATTTCCGGCGACAGTTCGTGAAGGAAACATTTGCCAAGGACGGACTGCCGTTCTCGGATCCGCAGCATCTATTGCTGATGGACATGATCAGAGCGCGAGACGCCGAAGGCGCGGGCAGCATGGTGCATCTCCATATCCGCAGGACCAGGCTTCTGATCCAGGCCATGGATCCGGGCGTACGCTCTCCTGCGCGTGGCACTGGCGGAAAGCGATCGTGAAACAGGCGTCCCCGCCCGGCGTCGCCGCGATTATGCGAGCCTATGACAAGGCCGCACGAGTTCGGCCGTGGACCAGGCTTCATGCAGTGGCGCCGCCGCCGGCAGACATCGGGAACATGACCGCGCTCGATCTTTTTCGCGCGGCATACCGTGAGGCGCCAGCACTTTATTACTTTGATGCGGAATTGAGTTACGCGGATGTCGACGACCTGAGCAATCGGCTCGCGGGTTGGCTTCTGGCGCGTGGCGTCGGCAAGGGAGATCGCGTCGCGATCATTCTCCAGAATACGCCGTCATTCGTCGTCGCGGCCGTCGCCGCCTGGAAACTTGGCGCGATCGTCGTCGGTCTCAATCCGATGTACCGCAAGGCGGAGCTCGAGAAGCTATTCTCTGATTGTGCGCCGCGGGCGATAATCTGCCACGACGATCAGTGGTCACTCGTCGTGGAGGCAGCTCGCGATCTGGTTCACGCTGACCTAATGCTCTGGACGAGCGGGCGTGAATTCCAGAGCCGCAATGACACACGGCTGCTCCCGCTGGATTCGGATCCTGCTCCAGGCCAGGCGCTTACGCGCGTCTTCGCCGATGCGGCGCGTCCTTTCTCATTGGTTGAACCCGCTCCCGATGACGTCGGCCTGCTTCTCTACACGTCCGGCACCACGGGAGTACCGAAGGGAGCGATGCTCACGCACCGCAATCTGGTTCATAACGCGCGGCTATGTGCGGAACATTTCGAGCTCCACTCAGGGTCGCGCATATTCGGCGTGGCACCGCTATTTCACGTGACGGGATTCGAGGTGCAAATGCTCGGCGCCTTTGCGGCTGGCGCGGCGCAGGTCCTCACCTATCGCTTCCAGCCTGAGGTCGTGCTGGACGCATTTCTCGAACACCGGCCGACCTTTATCATCGGAGCGATCACCGTATTCATCGCTCTGATGAACCAACGGGATGCGACCCGCGCGCATTTCGCAAGCTTCGACCGGCTCTATTCCGGTGGCGCGCCGATCGCGCCCGCGGTGGTGGAAGCTTTCGCCCGGCGTTTCGGCCGATCGATCCGCAGTTCCTACGGCATGACCGAACTCACGGCGCCGAGCCACCTGGCCCCCGTGGAGGGACCCATTCCGATCGAAGCCCGGTCCGGTGCGCTTTCAATCGGCATTCCGACGCCGGGTACAGACGTAATCGTCATCGACGATGTCCGGCGCCCCCTCGGTCCCGGCGAGCATGGCGAGGTCGTCGTGCGTGGTCCCGGCGTGATGGCAGGCTATTGGCGTAAACCCGTCGAGACGGAAGAAGTACTGACCGGTGGGTGGATGCACACGGGGGACATCGGCTTCTTCGATGAGGCGGGCTGGTTCTATCTCGTCGATCGCAAGAAGGACATGATCTCCGCTTCCGGCTTCAAAGTGTGGCCGCGGGAAGTGGAAGACGTGCTTTACGCGTTCCCCGGCGTGCGTGAGGCTGCCGTCATCGGCGCACCGGATGCCTATCGGGGCGAGACGGTAATCGCGTTTGTCTCGGCGGACCCAGGCGCGGCGCTGGACCTCACTGCGCTTGCGCAGTTCTGCCGCGAGCGGCTCGCTGCCTACAAATGCCCCGCTCGGATCAATGTATTGTCTGAATTGCCAAAGACAGCCTCGGGCAAGATCACGCGCAACACCCTGAAGCAGAACCTCCAGCCGCCGATAATGCGATAGAGGAGACACCCATGAACATCAGCCAAAGCGCGAAAAGCGCCGAACTTGCCGTGCGCATTCGCGCGTTCATGGCAGAACACATCTATCCGAACGAGCGTCGATATTACCAGGAAGCCGAGCGCCTTGGCCCCTGGGCCGTGCACCCTGTCGTCGAGGAGTTGAAGCCGCTCGCGCGGGCTGCGGGGTTGTGGAACCTGTTTCTGCCTCCGCACGTTTCGGGCGGGTTGACTAATCTTGAATATGCGCCTTTGTGCGAGATCATGGGCCGTTCGCATCTGGCGCCAGAGGTGTTCAATTGCAGCGCGCCTGACACCGGCAACATGGAAACCATTTTGCGCTACGGTACCGAAGCGCAGAAGGAGCAGTGGTTGAAGCCGCTCCTTGCAGGCGACATCCGTTCGTCTTTTGCGATGACCGAACCGGATGTTGCTTCATCGGATGCCACGAACATCGCGAGTTCGATCGTTCGCTCCGGCGATGACTATGTCATCAACGGGCGCAAATGGTACACGACCGGCGCGACTGATCCGCGTTGCAAAATTATCATCTTCATGGGGCAGACGGATGCGGATAATCCGGACCGGCATCGACGGCAGTCGATGGTACTGGTGCCGAAGGACACGCCCGGAGTGCGGGTCATTCGCTCGCTGCCCGTCCTCGGCTTCTATGGCGTGCCTGATCGGGCCTCCGAAGTGACGTTTACCGATGTGCGTGTTCCGGCGACGAACATTCTGCTCGGAGAGGGGCGCGGTTTCGACATCGCGCAGGGCCGTCTTGGCCCGGGCCGCATCCATCACTGCATGCGCCTGATCGGGCTCAGCGAACGCGTACTCGAGCGAATGTGCCGACGCGCGGAAAAGCGCTTCGCGTTCGGTCGGAAGGTATCGGAGCAGACGGTGACACTCGAGCGCATCGCCGAAGCGCGCATAATGATTGAGCAAGCGCGCCTACTGACGCTGAAAGCGGCCTACATGATGGACACCGTGGGCAACAAAGTGGCGCGGCAGGAGATCGCGATGATCAAGGTTGTCGCGCCGAACATGGCGCAGACGATCGTCGACTGGGCCATTCAGGCCTTCGGCGGTGGGGGAACGAGCAACGACCATTTCCTTGCCGCGGCGCTGGCGACCACTCGCCTGCTGCGGTTGGCGGACGGTCCCGACGAGGTACATCGTAATCAGATCGGCCGACTAGAAATCCGCAGCTATCAGAATACGGATCCGTCTCGTACCGGGGGTGGTGCCGACCCGCTAATGCCGGAAGAGGCCGAAGCCTGGGGTGCCGGAGGGCTCTGGCCAGCGCCCGGTGCGTAAAGGAAAGGATAAACGATTGCTTGGCGCGACGTCTTCGTGATTGTTTTTCGCTGGCGGGCTCAGATATAGGCGTGTCAATTGAGCAACGAGCCCGATGTCGACTTCGTGCAGAGTTTGTTCTCTAATTCCGGGTCTGGGTGTCAAGCTCTTCAGCGATCGTCCTTGCCGGGCCCACTGTTCTCTCCGCGGTAGGGGTGAACCCTCCGCATGATGGCGTAAGGTGACGCTGGCGGTTCAATGTTGCAATCGCGGTCGCCCTTTCGGACGCGCGCAAAAAATCTGTCGAACTCACCATCGCCATCGTCCCGGCTGGGACGTCTTTTCCTGCCGTTTGGCAGGAACTCGGTAATGCCCTCGCTAGGCAGCAATCTCCTTCGTCGACCAGTTGAACTCGGTTCCATCGATCCACATGCGATGCAGAATGACGGCGAGCTTACGCGCGACCGCAACCTTGGCCTTGCGGAGCCCGTTGCGCTTGGCGAGCCTAACGCCCCAAGCCTTCACTGCTGACCATTTCGGGACGCGCGTCAGCAGAACCCCGGCTGCTTCAAACAGGTAACTTCGTAGCATGGCGTCGCCGCACTTCGAGATGCGACCGGTCCAATCGACCTCTCCGGACGCATGGCGTCTACTGGTTAGCCCAACGTAAGCACCTACGCTTCGCGACCGCGCAAACCGTGCCGGATCGTCAATCGTTGCCTTGAAGGCGAGCGCGGTGATCGGACCGACCCCAGGGGCGGTCATAAACCGGCGGACTTGCGCATCCTGGCGAGCCAGTTTCATAACTTTGCGGTCAAGCTCGCTGACCTGCTCTCCGACGGCATTGCGCGCTTCGAGCAGCGGTCTGATCGCGGCTATCAGCTCAGGACGGCCCTCGATCAACTCCTCAGCTCGCACGGCAAAGACATTGAACTTGGCACGGCCGATGACGAGACCGAGGTTCTTGAGAAGGCCACGAACATGGTTCTCGAGATCGCGCTTGATCTTGACAAGCAGCGCGCGGCTGGCCAACAGCGCCCTGACCGAGTGGCTGTCGATATCCTTGACATGCACTTCCTTGAACCAACCCGTCTGCATGATGCGGGCGATCCCGATAGCATCGTTGCGGTCGCTTTTGTTGATCTGCATCTTAAGCACGGCCTTGGCGTGGCGCGCGTCGATGCAAATCACCGGCAGGCCCAGTCGCTTAAGCTCGGTCCATAGCCACGTGGATGTTGGTCCAGTCTCGAGGCCGATGCGTACCGCATCCGGCGCCTTTGACCTCACGTAAACTGAGATCGCCTCAGGATCTGAATCGACCACGCCTTCTCGCACGACCGACCCCGTCCGGTCCACCACGCAGATCGATGTCTGCTTCAATGACACGTCCAGTCCGACATAGTATTCCATTGCTGCTCTCCTTCGTTGCGAGGCCACATGAGGCTGGCCTCATACGTTCCTGGAGAGCTGATTCCCTTGCCTCTGTCTGGCTCGATCCCGGAATTACCCCATGTTGCAAAAGTCTGCGGCAACGCGCTGGGCTACCGGGGCCATTCGTCAGGAGCCGCGATGTTGGCGCGCTCGCCCTGACTCTGCTTACGCAACTCCAGCGCCACGCAATGGACAGGACCTCAGATGGTGGCGGTCGAGCCACCAGTGCTGCGAGCTGCCGCAGGTTCTGAACTTGGCTCTCATCCGAGCGAAATTTGATTCTAATCAATATCCGCACAACGCATTTCGTTTATGAGGAATTAACCGAGGCATACGCCAGAGACGCAGCCGAAGTGTCTGGAGTTGATGCTCGGCCGAATATTCGCAGGCTACGGGAGGTTATCGCCATGGCACGACGGGTTACCGCTGCGGCTCTGTTCGGAGCGCTCTGCTTTGCCGTGCCAGGGATCGCTTTGATGTCGCACGATGCCGCATGGGCGGCGGAAACTGACCAGTCGAAGACCGCTGGTGGATTGACGGTCTATCTCGGCGTAGTGCCCGCAGAGATCGTCAAAGGCCCTCCGACGCACATCCTCCTCTCCAAGGGCCCCCATGAATATCGAATCAGCTCCAAGAGTCCCCATGACTATCAAATTGTTGCGGCAATCTTCGATGCGGCGAGTGGTGAGCGGGTTTCCAACGTCGTTGTGACCGCGGAGGTGTCCGGGCTCGGGTTGTCCGGCAGCAAAAAGCAGCTTGAACCGATGCAGATCGCGGGCAACGCGACTTATGGCGGTTTCTTCGATCTACCCGGATCTGATCTCTACACCTTGAAACTGACGGTTGAGCGCAGTGGGACGAACCCGGCTGTTCTGCAATTCAAGTACGATCACCGCCGATAGACAGCGTTAACGTTTAATCGATTTGAGCGGCTGAAATGGCAATCGAACAAACAAATCGGCCCCAGTGATTTCGGCTGGATCCGTAACGGACGTCCGTCATTCCAAGCTGATGTGTTCACGGCGCAAAGCGGACATTCGGCAGAACGCCGGTGTTTGCAGAAAACAGAAACCGCTCGGCTATTCGGCGCGACCAGGAGGGTGCATCTCCTATTTCAGATTGACCCGGACACCAGGACTGATCTGATCGCTCGGGTAAATGATCACCCGATCTCCCTGAGCAAGCCCCTTGCTGACCGCTGCGGAACGGCCTGATCGGCGAACGAGATCGACGGTTCGGAGTTGTGCGCGTCCATCCCCGACGACATAGACGCTCCAGACATCGCCGTGGCGGAACAGGGCACCGGCCGGGATCATCTCGATATCGTCCCGGGTGAACACCGTGATTCTCGTATCGACCTGGTATCCGTCACCGAGGCCGGCCCACTGCTCCCGCGGCGACAGGACGTCGATCAGCACATTGACCCGCTGCTCTTCGACGCCGAGCGTCGATATCTTGGTGAACGCCGCGGGCTCGATCCGCCGCACGCGCCCCGAAAGCACGCCCGGGCCGCCCCAATGCTCGATCCCAACGTCGGCACCGGGACGAATTTCCACCGCATCGACACTGAGCACGTCGGTCACGATCTCGAGGTCGCGCGGATCGCCGATTTCGAGCACCGGGGCACCCGACTGCACGGCCGTCTCGCTTTCCTGCACGACCCTCAGCACCACGCCGGATACCGGTGCCGTGATGTTCCAGCGTTCGATCGGTGCGTCCGCGCCATCTTGATAGCGGGCGAGCAAGGCCTTCGCCTGATCGACCTCGTGGCTTGCCGCATGATCCTGGAATTCCGCGGCGCGAAGATCGCGATCGGCGACCCGCTGTGCCAGTTCGGCGCGTTCCAGCGCCTGCACGGTTGCTGCACCCTGCGCGACAAGGGTGCGGGCGCGATCGAGATCGGTCTTTGCCTGACCGGCCTGGGCTTGCGCGCGCTCGACCGTCGCCCTGCTGCGCGCCAATGCGGCCTCGGCGGTGCCAAGTCTTTCCTCAGCCTCGCGGCGGCTGCGCGGGTCGAGCAGGGGCGCGGGCGGCGGCATGATGGTGGCAACGATATCGTCGGCGGC
This sequence comes from uncultured Pseudomonadota bacterium, assembly GCA_963727225.1. GTDB lineage: Bacteria > Pseudomonadota > Alphaproteobacteria > Rhizobiales > Xanthobacteraceae > Bradyrhizobium. The sequence continues at coordinate 14,718 of CAVSFN010000024.1, forward strand.
GACGCGGTCACCTGCCTTCAGCCGCACGCGCGTCAACCGTCCGGCGAGCGTTGCGGCCACCACATAGCGCTCGCGGACGCGGGTTTTGCCGTCCTCGTCGACGGTGGCGACAAAGCGTCCTTTGGTGACGGTCGCGGTCTCGACCGGCACCGGCTGCGGCATCAGGGACCAGGTGACGCCGGCAACCGCGGCCGCAAGGCCGAGCCCCATAACCACACGACCAACCGTGATGCGCATCGTCAATCCCTCGTCTTGAGTACCGCGACCAGATCGAGCCGGTCCACCCGGCGGCGCACGATGTATGCGCTTGCCAACGCGGTGACCACGACTATGGCGGTCGCGATCGCGTAGGTTCGTGGCCCGACCACCCCCGGAATCTGGAAACTCTCGCTGGAATGAAACCGGGCGATCAGCGTCACGATGCTCTGGGACAGCAACAGACCGATCGGAATCGCCAACGCGATCTCGATGGCAAACTGCCCGAACAGGATCTGCGCCACCTCGGCCCGGGTAAAGCCGAGCACGCGCAGGCTGGCAAGCTCCCAGGCGCGCTCCTGCAGCGCGATACGGGCGCTGTTGTAGACCACGCCAACGGCGACGATGACCGCAAAGGCCGTGAGGATGCCGGCGCTGACGAGCACGAGGCCGGCGATCTTGTCCAGGAACGAACTCAGTGTGTAGGCCTTCATCGACACCGACTCGATGACGGGCAGTTGCTTGAAACGCTGCGACAGCTCCGAGAGTGCCGACGGCTCGACGAACAGCGCCGCGGCCGATACCACCGCGCCTTCGCCGGTGAGCCGATTCAGCGTGTCGACCTCCATATAGGCCGACATCCCGATCGTCTCGTCGACAAGGGCGCTGACCGGCAGGTCGATCTTGCGGCGCCGGCCCTCCATGACTTCGATGGTCACGATGTCGCCGGCGGCGATCTGCATCCGTTCGGCCAGCCGACTGGTGAGGGTGATTCCATCGGGCGGCACCTCGATCGGACGGAGCGCGGCATCGTGCGGGCGCCGCAAAGCGCTGTTGAAGGGCAGGCCGATCACCGAGGTCAAATAGCTGCGATGTCCTGCGCGCAGCCGAACCGGCACGATACGATAGCCTTCGGCGATCAGCACGCCGGGCTCGCGTGCGAGGTCGCCGACGATATTGCGATCGAGCGGATGCGGAAAGGTCACCGTGACGTTGCCGCGTTCGACCAGGTTGAACTGGATCTCGATCATCCGGTCGATGGCATCGCGCCAGAACAGCCCGAGCACCACCATCGGCACGGCAAAGGCGATACCGATAATCGTGAAGGCGCTACGCAACGGACGGCCGGCAAAATTGCGGATGGTCAGGACACGCCGCGGCGTCAGGGTCCTGGCCGAGAGTAATCCTTCAATCCAGGAACGGCCAAAGCGCCGCGGTGCGGCCGGCCGCATGGCAACCGCAGGCGCCAGCACGACGACGTTTCGCAGCGCCGTGATGACGCCAAGCGACGCGGCCGAAAGGCTGATCGCGAAGCCTGCGAGGGCGGACCACGGCGTCAGCGCGAAATCGAGTGCCGGCAGGCGAAAGAACCCGTGATAGCTCGCGATCATCGCCTGACCAAAGGCGAAGCCGCCGGCGAGGCCCAGCACCGCTCCGCAGAACACCACGACCGCGACCAGCTTGAGATAGTGGAACACCAGCGGGGTGGTCGGAAAGCCCAGCGCTTTCAGGGCCGCGATCTGCTCGCGCTGGGCGGTCACCAGCCGTCCGAGCACGACGTTCAGCAAAAATGCCGCCACGCCGAAGAAGATGAAGGGAATGGTGATCGACATGACCTTTTGCTGATTGAGTTCATCTTCGAGGAAGCGGTTTGACGGCTGATCCCTGCGGGCGATGGCGCCGACCGAACCATAAGGCTCGAGCAAGCGGTCGAGTTCATCGATCACCTGCTTCGGGTCGGTTCCCGGGGTGAGCGACACGACGGCGTCGTTGAAGGCGCCTTTCATGTCGAAGGCCGCCTCCGCCGCGCTACGGTCGACCCAGAGAACGGCGTAGAACCGGTCGTCCGGGATCGGTATACCCGGCTTCACCGCATAGACATATTCGGGGGAGAGGGCGATGGCAGCGACATGAAAGCGCTGAAGGCGCCCGTTCAGCACCACCGACACGTCCGTGCCGAGCTTCACCCCGTTGGCCTCGGCGAACGCCTCGTTGATTGCCACGTTTTGGGCGACGCCCGGCTCCGGCGGGCTGCCTTGCCGCACATGCAATCGCGCCAGCGGCTCGTCTCCGGCATGCGACAGCGAAACCATCCGCGCCGAAACCGGCAGCATCGCCTGTGGCCAATCCAGGATCACGTCGCGGACGATGCGGGGCTCGACCGCGGCGACGCCGGCGATCTCCCTGAGCTGCGCCACCACCGAAAGCGGCGCGCGCTTTAGCGTGACGAACACTTGCGGGAAGCGGGCGCTTGCGTAGAAGCGATCACGCCCGGCGCGCAGGGAATCATAGGTCGATATCGAAGCGACAAAGACGGCCATGCCGGCCGCCACCACCAGCGCGATCGTGATCACCTGGCCGCGCATGGCCCAGATATCCCGCAACAGCTTGCGATCGAGCAGGCTCACCAGCGCACCTCGTCCGGGCTGAGCCTGCGCGGGTTGCGTTCTTCGCCGACGATGCGTCCGCCGCCGAGGCGCAGAACGCGGTCCGCCATGCCCGCGATCGCGGCGTTGTGGGTAATGATCACCGTCGTGGTGCCCAGTTCCTCATTGGCCCGCGCGATGGCGGCGAGCACCACCTTTCCGGTTTCGTAGTCGAGCGCGCCGGTCGGCTCGTCGCAGAGCAGGACATCGGGCGATTTGACGATGGCGCGCGCGACCGCGACGCGTTGCTGTTCGCCGCCGGAAAGCTGCGAGGGGAAATGATCGAGCCGCTGGCCGAGGCCGACCATCGCCAGCGCTTGCCGCGGGTCGAGCGGGTGATCGGCAATCTCGTTCACCAGTGCCACGTTCTCGAGTACGGTGAGGCTGGGAATGAGATTGTAGAACTGGAAGACAAAACCGACATGCTCGCGCCGATATCGCGTCAGTTCGGCATCGTCAGCACCGACGAGGTCGTGGTCGCGCCATCGGGCTTCACCGCCGGTCGGCGCGTCGAGGCCGCCAAGGATGTTGAGCAGGGTCGACTTGCCCGAGCCGGAAGGCCCGAGCAGCACGACGAACTCGCCTTCATAGATATCGAGATTGACATCCCTGAGCGCATGGACCTGAACTTCGCCCATGGTGTAGGTCTTGGACAGATCGCGGGCGTGAAAGACCACGCCGCGGGCTACTGCTGGCTGTGGGGACTGGCTCAGCGCCACGTTGTCCTGCTACTGCTTTTTGCGCTTCAGTAGGTGAGCAATAATGGGTTGCGCCGTCCTCCACTTGAGGCAGGTCAAATCTGTTTTCTTGGTCCTGGGTAGTTACTCAACCCGCTCAAAAACCCGCTCTTTCCAGATTTCCATCAAGGTCAGGGAAATCGAGACAACGAGAGGGCCAAGAACCACGCCCGGTGCGCCCAGCAGGATCACGCCGCCGACGATGGCGATGAACGACGGGATGGTATGCATCATCAGCTTCCTGCCGACCAGGATAGGGTAGACCACGTTGTCGACCAGGCCGACCACGATGGTGCCCCAGAAAGTGAGGATGGCGGCGGAAGCGAGATCTCCCGAAAGCGCGAGGAACAGGGCCGCCGGCATCCAGATGACGAAGGCGCCAAGAAACGGCACCACGGCGACAAGGCCCATCACGAACTCCCCAGAACACCGGGGCCGGCAACCCCAGCCACCAGAACATGCCCCCGCCGAGCGCGCCCTGCAGAGCCGACACCGCGGCAATGCCCACGACCGTCGCGAATATGGTGTCGGTGAATCGATCGGATATCCTGGAAAATTCGGAAGCCGACAGCGGTAGCGTCTCTTTCGCCAGCGCAATCGCCTTCTCCCGGTCCCGGAGAATGTAAAACAGGAAATAGAATGTCAAAAGCAGGCCTACCGCGCCCTCGACCGAAGCGCGGACAATCGAGCCGCTCCATCCGGCGACCCAGGAAAGAGAGGCCTTGATAAGATCGGGCAGGTCCAGCCGTTCGTTGATCCAGCGCAGCGCCGGTGCGAGGCGAGGGTGATGATCGAGCAATTGTGTCCAACGGTCCGCGTCCAGCATCGGACTGATGACCGTGACGCTTCGGGCCGCTTCGTTGAGAAGAGAGCCGACCACCAGAATACCCGGGACGACGACGATGAACGCTACGATGGCGACCGTCGCGGCGGCGGAAGCGTTCGCGGAACGCACAGACCTTCGGATCCTTGCATCCAGGGAAACAAAGAGTACGCCCAACGTGACCGACCAGATGATCGCAGGCAGAAATGGTATCGCGAGAAAATAACAGAGGATCAGTCCGACGACGACCGCCAACGTCAATACAACATTCGAAATTGTCCTGCGATCAGGAACACTGCTTCCAATCATGGAACATTCCGGAAAGACGCCGCCGCAACTATCCTAAAATTCATTCCTGCCGCGTCCCCTCATCCAATAAAGGAAAAAACTATAGCCCGAAGCGGAAGTGTACTCTATGCCTTGCTCCCCGTCATATCTTGCGTTAGCGCAAGGAATCCCGGTCGGGCGCAGGCTAACGTTGCAAGAATTCAACAATCGGTCGATCATGGAATGGCTGAAACCGCGCCCGGCGATTTGATCGAGCTGCGCGTCGACAACATCGCGCAGCTTTTCCATACATTGGATCCGTTTCCGTTCCGGGAACGCGATCTGGACAAGGAAGCGGAGGAATTCATCGTCGGTTGGGCCCGCGAACTCGCGGCCGATCGCGCGATAAGAATCATGGTTCACTTTCCCGAAACTGAGATGCAAACGAAGGCGGCACGCGAGTTGAAGGAGGCCTTCCGTCGATATTTCGCCGACCACGCCGGGGCTACTCAACGCGAGATCAAGGAGCTGTTTCGGATCGGTCGCCGCTCGCTCGGGATCGGCGTCACGATCCTGATCATCTGCCTTCTATCGGCACATCTCGTGGGCGGTTACCTGATCGATACCCCATTTCGACGCCTGGCTGAGGAGAGTTTTCTGATTCTCGGCTGGGTCGCGAACTGGCGGCCTCTCGAAATATTCCTGTATGACTGGCTGCCGCTTGCCCGGAGACGGGATTTGTATCGCCGTCTTGCAGCGGCAACCGTCGAGCTCAAAACGTACGTGGCTCCGAAGCCTTCGGAACCCTAACCGGCTTTCGATTGTGGCAAAACGGCTCGCATATAAGGTGCCTCGATGAATGGGCTGACCAGTATCGAAGCGGCCAGGCGTCTTGCGGCCGACGGTGCCAACGAGCTTGCACAGGACGGACGGCGCCGGGTCTGGCAGATCGCATTCGAAGTACTCCGGGAGCCGATGCTCCTGATGCTGCTCGCCGCGGGCGCGATCTACATCAGCCTCGGCGATCTCAAGGAAGCGCTGCTGATCGTCGTACTGGCTTCCGCCTCCATCGTCGTCACGATCGTGCAGGAGGCCCGCAGCGAGCGCGTGCTCGATGCGCTGCGCGATCTCACGAGCCCGCGCGCGCTGGTGCTGAGGGACGGCGAGCAGAAGCGGATTCCCGGCCGTGAAGTCGTTAGCGGCGATCTTGTGCTGCTGAACGAGGGTGACCGCGTGCCCGCCGATGCGACCTTGATCTCGTGCCAGACGCTGGAGGCCGATGAATCACTGCTGACCGGCGAGGCGGTTCCGGTGCGCAAGATGCTCGCCGCCGAATTGCCGTCCGATACAAGGCCGGGCGGCGACGATCTCCCCTTCGTCTATTCGGGCTCGCTGATTGTGCGCGGTCAGGGGCTTGCCGAGGTGACTGCGACCGGGGTGCGGAGTGAAATCGGCAAGATCGGAAAATCCCTTTCCGTTATCGAGAACGAGCCGCCACCGATCCAGAATGAAACGCGGCGTCTGGTGCGTTGGTTTGCAATCGGTGGAGTCGTCGTCAGTGTTCTGTTCACTGTTTTATATGGCTGGCTGCAATCCGCGTGGCTGAATGCTTTTCTCGGCGGAATCGCGCTCAGCATGTCGCTGTTGCCGGAGGAATTTCCGGTCATTCTGACCGTATTCATGGTGATGGGAGCCTGGCGGATCTCGCGTGCCGGCGTGCTGACGCGGCGCTCCGCCGCGATCGAGACCCTCGGTGCCGCCACGGTGCTGTGCACGGACAAGACAGGCACCTTGACCGAAAACCGGATGACGATTGCGGATGTGCGGCCCGCCGATGCGGTCCTTCGCAACATAAGCGCCTTCAGCGGCGAAGCGGGCGCTGATCAGGTCGTTGCGTTCGGGCGTCTCGCAAGTCAGGTCAAGCCATTCGATCCCATGGAGCAGGCCTTTCATCTGCGGGCGGAGCAACTTGCGCTGCAGGCCGCGATGCCCCGAGACCTTGTTCATCAGTATCCGCTCAGTTCCGGTCTGCTCGCCATGACCAACGTCTGGCGCCAGGTGGACGGCTCCCTGCTGGCCGCCGCCAAGGGAGCGCCGGAAGCCATCGCTGGACTCTGCGGGCTCTCATCCGACAAGCAGGCCATGCTCGTAGGGGATGCCGACCAGATGGCGGCTCAAGGCATGCGCGTCCTCGGGGTGGCAAAGGCGGTGCTGACGGGAGATCCGCCGGGCTCTCAGCAAGACATTGCTTTCGGGTTTCTGGGTTTGGTCGGGCTTGCTGATCCGGTGCGGGCGAGCGTGCCCACGGCGATGCGCGAGTGCCGCTCGGCGGGTATCCGTGTCATCATGATTACTGGCGATTATCCGCCCACCGCGCGGGCGATTGCAGAGCAGTCCGGCATCGACGTCGGCGATCTCGTGAGCGGTCAGGACATCGCCCGGCTTGACGATGCGGCACTAGCCGACCGCGCCAGGACTGCGACGGTATTCGCGCGCATTCAGCCTGAGCAAAAAATGCGAATTGTCCAGGCCCTGAAGGCCAACGGTGAAATCGTCGCCATGACGGGCGACGGCGTGAATGATGCGCCCTCTCTCAAGGCCGCCCACATCGGCATCGCCATGGGCGGGCGCGGAACGGATGTGGCGCGCGAAGCCAGCGCGATCGTTCTGCTGGAGGACGATTTCAGTTCCATCGTCCGCACCATCCGCCTGGGCCGCCGGATCTACGACAACATTCGAAAGGCGATGGGCTTTGTGATGGCAGCCCACATACCGATCGCCGGCCTCGCCCTGCTGCCGCTTGCTTTTGGAATTCCGCTGATCCTGTTCCCGGTTCACATCGCCTTTCTGGAAATGGTGGTCGACCCGGTCTGTTCGATCGCGTTCGAGGCCGAGCCGGAGGAAGGCGACGTGATGAGCCGCCCGCCGCGCGATCCGAAGAGCCCGCTGTTTTCGTTCCGGCTCATCCTCTGGAGCCTGCTGCAGGGAACGACCGTGCTGGTCGCGACGGCGGCCATTTTCCTTATCGCGTGGATGCGCGGAATGCCCGAGGCGGACACCCGGTCGCTGGCTTTTGTCGCACTGGTCGTGGGGAATATCGCTATGATCCTCGCGGGTCGCTCGTTCAGCACGTCCGTCGTGCGGGCACTTTCAAGACCAAATCCCGTGCTTTGGACGGTGCTCGGCGTTGACGCAGCTTTGCTGACCGCCATTCTGAGCTGGCCGCCGCTGCGAGAACTCTTTCGCTTTGGTCCGCTTCACCCGGACGATCTCCTGCTGTGTACAGGGGTGGGCTTTGCCACACTTCTTGTCCTTGAACTTCTAAAAAGACCGTTCCGCCGATCTCTGCGCGCTTGAGAACCACCGCCCATGATTTCAGCCGGATGTTGTGCGACCGTGAGCCCGGACCGACGCTGAACATTACGGATCCGAGCGGGTCCGCGAAGGTGGGCTTGCCGCCGCGGTCGCCTATGCGCTGGCGCACGCCTTCGGTTGATTCCACTGCCGGCGTTTGCCGCCTCCACGCCGTAATTGATGTAGGTCAATGCGGGTCGACCTGCGAAGATTATGGATAGCCCCGGTCGGAGGCCTGTCGCATGAAAGATATCGGAGCCGAGACGCCTGTACGGCCGGATATGATCTGGGATCTGCTGATCCGGCTATCCGGCATCGCACTATTCGTTCTGCTTGTCCTCGCCTATTCCACCGGCGAGGAATTTCCGCATACCCACGACATGATCGGCTACTCCATCGCTGTCCTTGTGGCCGTTGGTATCTTTTGGGTAATCGTCAGACCGCACCACGTTCAGTTTCCGCCGACCGTATATAGCCCGCGCGGAATGAAGGCGCTGTTTCAAAACGCCGACCGGGTTCCCAAAACTCTCGCATCGATGTTCTCGATCTTGGCAGCTCTACCCTTGTGCGCGTTAATCTTGATGTTGCTGACACATACACTGTGGGGCACCACCTGGATTGACGAGATGCACGAGGCAGTCGCTTATTTCGCGGTGGGATTGGTTGCCCTCTATGTGGCGATGGTCGGCATCGCCAGCAGCGGGCACATCGAAGATCGTCTGCGGAACATGTTCGGCGGAAACAAGCGTCCATACTAGCCAAGGCGCCACTCCTGCCGTTCACCTGAATGAGGCACCCGCCATCATGGCGAGGCAGGTCACAAGTCCGATTGCGGGTATCCATATGGGAACGCTCACGTGCGGTTGGTCCGACCGCGCGCCTCGGTATCGCAGCCGCAGCAGGGCAAGATTGACCAGCGCAAACACCGCCAGCGTCGCCAGCGAGGTTGCTTCCGCAAGTGGCGTCAACGGCACGAACAACGCCAGCGGAACGACCAGCGCGGCAATACAGGCGGTAGCGACCAACGGCGTGCCGGTACGGCGATGCACCCGCGCGAATAGGGCCGGCAACTCGCCCTCGCGCGCGAGCCCGTAGACCACCCGAGCCGCCATCGTCATCTGTGCGAGGATCGTGTTCAGCGTCGCCACGATGGCGATCGCGCTGATCGTCGCTGGACTGACGCCGGCGACCTGGCGAAACACCAGGCTGAGCGGCGCCGGCGAGGACGACAATCTCTCCACCGACACGGCGGTGACGGCGACGGTGGCGACCAGCACATACAGGACCGTCGAGATGACAAGGGTCAGCACCATGGCGCGGGGGATGTCGCGGTGCGGGACCTTCGCCTCCTCCACGACATTGGCCAGATCCTCGAAGCCGATGAAGGCGAAGAACGCGAGCAGGCTGCCGAAACCGATGCCGGACAAGGCCATGGCGTTCAACGGCGGCAACCGGATTATCGTCGCGACAATCGGAAGGTTGGCGTGAAGGCCGGCGAAGATGACGGTCACCAGACCGCCGACCTCGATGAGCGTGAACAGGCTTACCAGCACCACCGATTCCAGAATGCCCCACGCTGCCACCGCCGCGAGCAGGACAGTCACGGTCACCACGATCAGGCCTTGCGGCAGATCGATGAATTGCTGGATATAGCCCGCCGATCCGAGCGTCACGGCAGCCGATGACACCACGCCGGTCACGACCGTCAACAGACCAATCGCGGTCGCAAGCGCGCGGGACCGGAACGCCGCCCTGACATAGGCTGCCTCTCCCGCGCTGACCGGAAAGCGCGTCGAAAGCTCGGCATAGGAGGCAACGGTCAGGGCCATGACCGCCGCGGCGACCAGGAACGACCACGGGGCGTAAACCCCAGCATGGCCAGCGACGGCGCCGATCAGGACGTAGATGCCGGCACCCACCGTAATGCCGGTGCCGTAAAGCACCAGCAATGCCAAACCAAGCCGCCGCCGCAGTGGCACGGCGGCTTCCATCGAAGGGTCACTCTTCATTAGACATTCGAGGCCGCGCACCAATGCTACGGCTTGCCGGGAGGAAGCATGCGAATGAGCGTGTTGTCGCGAAAAACAAAGTGATGAACCAGTGCCGCGGCGGCGTGAAAGCTCGCGACGATTACAAGCGCATTGGCGAGGATTTCGTGAATCTCCGTCACATTATGCGCAAAGGCGCGATCGCGTATCCAGGGTGACGCGATTTCGCCGAGCCCGAACAACGGCAGCGCGTTGCCGCGCGCAAACTGCGCAAGAATGCCGGCGATCGGAACCGCAATCAGCAACGCGTAAAGGGTGTATTGCGCAAGGCGCGCCGCCGGGTCGGCGAAGGCGCCCAGCCATCTGCCGAATTCGTTCGGCTCAGGGGGCGGCGGCGGCTCGGCCACCCGCCAGGCCAGCCGCACGACGAGCGCCATCAGGATCAGAAGTCCCGCCGAAATGTGGACAAAGAGTCCCGTATCCCGCGCGGCTCCCTTGGGCAGGTCGTCGCCGAAGGTCCCCAGCGTCCACGCGACGAGAACCAGGATGACCGTTAGCCAGTGCAGGAACCGAGGAGCTAGTCCATACCGATGGATGGGATTGGTCATTTGCAGTCCTCTCCACTCTTGTCGTCGCCGTCAATGCGAAAACAGGATCGGCAGCGGCGGCTTTGACAACAGGCTGTTGGTCGCGCCGCCTAGGATGAATTCCCGCAGGCGGGAGTGTCCGTACGCACCCATCACGAGTAAATCCAGTTCATGGGAGGCCACATAGGCTTCGAGAACGCCACCGGCCGGCCGGCCCTTGGCGTCGACCCTGTCCAGCACGACATCGATGCCGTGCCGGGACAGGTTCTTCGCCAATTCTTCGGCGGAGTGCTTGTTATCGAGGCGCTTCTCGTTGAGAACGGTGACGATGCGGACCTTCTTCGCCTTTTCCAATAGCGGTATCGCATCCGCTACCGCACGCGCGGCGGCACGGCTGAAATCCCACGCCACCGCGACGGTCCCGAGTTCGAACGGGCGGGACCGCGGATTCTGCGGAAGGATCAGGGTCGGCCTGCCGGACCCAAACATCACGGCTTCGGCATACCAGCGGTCGTTCGACTCCGGCATGATGGTGAGATCGCGAAGCCGCGCGTATTCGACCAGCAGCTCCGGAGTTTCGAATGTAGCACATTTCTCCAATATGGATTCGCCGGAAATGCCGGATTTTGCGGCGGCGGCTTCAAACGCTGCAAGCAGGTCTTGCGCATTCTTCCGGCTCTTGCGGGCTTCTCCTGCGATGATTCCAGGCAAGCCGACCGCGGCGCCCGAAATGAAGTGACCGGGCACCTGAACGTGTTGTTCGCAGGTGAGCGCCGCGATGTGCGCGCCGAGAGCTGAAGCGACCGAAACTGCATCGTCAACTACAGATAACGGCGTCGGCTCGGGATAACTCGTCAGCGCGACCATGATGTCTCTGAACGCCATTGAAAACCTCTTATTGCTAACTCAGACTAGACCCATGACGATTTTGCGCGTTGACCTGGGTCAAGCGGACCTCTGCAAATGGCACGCTTCTCGGACCTGAGCAGGCGGCCTGACGATGTCAGCCTTGAGGCTAAATCGACCCGTCGCGAACGGCTAGCTTCCGGATTACCCAACACCAAGGATGATCCTGAAGGTTTGATGTTGACCTACATCAAAAATAGGTTTGGCGCGGCATGTTAACCAGCAAAAAGGAGTTCATTGGAAATCTATGGAGACGAGAAATGGTTACGCATAGCAGTACGCACTTCAATACAAATTGGGCTAAAGAGCGTCTCGATGAAATGGACGCCATATTGACATCGCTTGAAGGCAAAGCTGGTGCGGTGCAGGCTGACGTCCGCGACATGGCCAACAACGCTCTGGCTGACCTGCGCAAAAGCCGTGACAGCTTTCGTGACGCCGTCAAGAAGCAGGCAGAGGCTAGCGAGGCCGCTTGGATTAGCGCGAAGGCAAAACTAGAGCATGAGTGGAACTCGTTCGAGACCGGAGTCAGGAAATATGTGGAGGGCTTCGGAAAGCAAATTGAAGACCAGCAGGCGACGTTCACGGTTCAAGCCGCGGCCCAATTGAAAGCTTGGCGCGAAGCAGCCGACAAGCTTGGCAACGATGCCAAACAATTCGCTGCTGAGCGTCGGGCCGAAATCGACGTCGCCGTAAAGCGCATGAGCGTCGACGCCGCCGCGGCAGAGGAAAAGCTCCAAAAGCTGAATCAGGCAGGGACCCAGTCATGGTCTTCGCTTATGGCCGCGTTGACAGAAACGCGTGCTGCCTTCGACCGTGCCAATCAGGCGGCGCGGGAGGCGTTCAAGCGAGCTGCCTGATTAAAGTAGCTGATCGACTTCCGAGAGGCCGCCGCGAGGCGGTCTCTCTTTTTTGTTGAAGGATCAAAGTCAGATATTGGAAGTAGCCAGTGAGGCTCGGACATGACGGCCGCGCCGTCATTTGCAGTTGAGCGCGCTTCGCCTTCCCCTTAAACGAGAGAATTGCAGCAACACTCCGGCAACATACTTTGAAGCTCGGAAAAAGCGGACTGAGTGCAAGCGATGTGTGAACAACCTACTTGAGCAGCTCGCGCACATTAAGTCCCGATCGGTTTTCCTTTTAGAACAGCAGCGACTTTGCGATCAGCCAGCTCGCGCTTAGTCAAGCCCAGCGATGCCGGCGCACCTTTTGAGGTGAAGTCAGACGGTCGGACGCATTCCCGGCCGGTCACGCTCAAGTGGCAGACCGCTGCACGCCCGTTAGGAGTTTATTAACCAACGCGGCCTAGCCTACCGTCGTCGCCCGGTCATCATCAGTCGATTGCCGCTCGGTTCGTTCCAGGAGAACAGCCGGTGTCCGTTGAGACGCCGACATATGCCGCTCTAGGTGCGCGCCTGAAAATCTCGCCGGTGGCCGGCTTGCCGAGCGACAGCGCTTGCCGCGCTCAGTTTCGGAGCAAAGCCCTGGCGTGTAGCAATCCCTATCCTCTCATTTCCGAGCTCGGCGAAGCAATCGTGAGGCAAAAATGACCAACATTACCGATATTCGCGAGATGAAGGCGCGCATTATCGTGTTTGGGGTCGGCGGTGCCGGTGGCAATGCAGTCAACAACATGATCGCGGCCGGGCTGCAAGGCGTCGACTTCATCGTCGCCAATACCGATGCACAGGCGCTTACCATGTCGAAGGCCGAGCGTGTCATCCAGATGGGCACGCGGGTGACCGCAGGTCTTGGCGCTGGCTCGCAGCCCGAAGTGGGGCGCGCCGCAGCCGAAGAGGCAATCGACGCGATCCGCGATTATTTAACCGGCGCACACATGGTGTTCGTTACTGCCGGCATGGGCGGCGGTACCGGCACTGGAGCAGCGCCCATTATCGCCAAGACCGCACGTGAGCTTGGCATTCTCACCATCGGTGTTGTCACCAAGCCATTCCACTTCGAGGGCCAGCGCCGCATGCGCCTTGCCGAGGCCGGCGTCGCGGAACTGCTGAAGGTGGTGGACACCCTGCTGATCATCCCAAACCAGAACCTATTCCGGGTGGCCAACGAGAAGACCACATTCGCCAATGCCTTCGCCTTGGCGGATCAGGTGCTTTATTCGGGTGTGGCCTGCATCAGCGACCTAATAGTCAAGGAAGGTCTGATCAATCTCGACTTTGCCGACGTTCTCGCCGTAATGCGCGAGAAGGGCAAGGCCATGATGGGCAGGGGCGAGGCTTCCGGCGCAAACCGCGTGCTCACCGCCGCCGTGGCCGCGATTTCCAATCCATTGATCGAGAACCCCTCGATCAAGCGCGCCAGTGGCCTCATAATCTCCATCACTGGCGGCAAGGACCTGATGTTATTCGAGGTCGACGAAGCTGCTAACCGCATTCGCGAAGAGGCCGACCAGGACGCCAACATCATCATTGGCGCATCGTTCGATGAAAGCCTGGAGGGTATCGTCCGCGTCTCGGTGGTGGCGACCGGCATCGATAATCTCGACCCGGCGCTTCAGGCGCAGCCAGCGGAAAGCTCACTCACAGAACTCGCCGGCAGGCTGCGCGACGACAGCCGTCAGATCGCCGACCGGGCCGGGCATGGTGCACCGCTGACCCACGCGCACCGCATCGGCGCCTCGGTCCAGTTCGCGCAATAAGGGAGCAATTCTAGTATCGACCTTGGCTGATCCGCGTCCATGGACGCCGGGCACTCGGCTACTTCCGGCTATGGCACTTTTGAGACCTGCCGAATGACCCTGAGGATGTTCGCTGATCGGGAAGACCGGAAGTGACCGGCTCACGGCTGGACGACGTGATTTACCCCGTTTCAGAGATTTTGAGCAGAACGACCAGTGCGGCGGATCGATAAGTTTCTGAGTTGGGGACCGTACAGACCCAAGACAAGTAGACGCCTCTTTGGCGCTTGATATCGATCAATGATTGCCAGCTGAAACCCTGTAGTACGCGCGAGGGGTCGGAGGGAGTGACGAATGTCCCTTGCGCGATATTTTTTCTTTGTTGGCGGAGTATTGCTCGCGCTGCTGTTTATTTCGGATGCATTTCTGCCGAAATTGCGGGTTGCGGACAGCGCCTATACCGATTTGCCCGTTATTCGCATTCATTCTAATCGGAAATGGCCGGAGCGCGTTGTCTACGACACGAGCCTCCCGACGATCATTCCTGCCCAGGATGCCAGCGTCCCGCCCCCAGAAGCGGTCACCGACGTCTCGGCCAAGGCGCAGGTGCGGGAGGCATTTGCACAACTGCAACCATCCGATGCCGAGCAGCTAGGACAATCCAAACCAAAAACGCCGGAGCAGAAGCTGCAACGCAAACGCAAAATTGCGAAGAGACGCTTGGCGCCGTCGATGGTCCTGGTGGCGCGGCAACCGCAATTTGGCTTTTTTGGCAACAGCATCTGGTGAGCAGGCTAACTGGTACGCCCGTCGCGCGTCGCCGTATAAGCCCCTCTGACCTTAAAAATGGATTTTCAAACGGTACTCCTCCCGCGCAATCGGCACTTTTCGGACATGGCGGGATTTCCGACTTGGGTCGCTTTGACTCAGCGCAAAGAAGTTTCGTCGCGGAGTGCTATCATTTTTGAGGGTGTCAGACAGGAGTAGAGGCGATGAGTACTCAGAAGATGTTGATTGGCTATACGCTGGCGGCAGCTTTGGTGACCGCCCAAGTGGGACAAGCCGCGGCTGGACCGATGCCGACAAGTGTCGGAACCATGAAGGCGATGGTTGCCGACAGCATGACGCAGGTACACTGGCATGGCGGTTGGGGCGGTTGGGGGTTGGGCGCGGGCATTGCTGGCGCCATCATCGGCGGAGCTATCGCGAGCAGTGTGTATGGTGGTTACTATGGCGGCCCTTATTACGGATATCCGGGGCCCTACTACGGGTATGCTCCCGTCTATTATGGCTACGGCCCGTACTACGGCAACGGCCCGTACTACGGCTACCGCACGTATTATTACGGTAGCTATGGGTATTATCGGCCTGTGCGCGTTTATCACCGCCACTACTACCGGCGATATTGGTAATATC
Source organism: uncultured Pseudomonadota bacterium (assembly GCA_963727225.1). Classification (GTDB taxonomy): domain Bacteria; phylum Pseudomonadota; class Alphaproteobacteria; order Rhizobiales; family Xanthobacteraceae; genus Bradyrhizobium. Next base: position 30,055 of record CAVSFN010000024.1, read on the forward strand.
GCAAAAGCCGACAGCGCCGGATCGCGGCCCGGGAACAGCCGTGCGGTCGTGCCGCCTCCAGCAGTCGCGCCACTTCCTGGGGGCTGAGCACGACCGGCACCTTGCGGGGCTCGTAGATGAGCCCCCCGCTCATTTCTCTGAGCGGTTCGGGCGGGAGCACGGCGGGTCCATCCCATTCTCGGACATTGAGGATTGGTTCCTAATATTCTTCATATTTCACGGCGTGACCGTCAGCCGGGCCAGTTTTGGCAGCCCTCATTTTTCACCGAGGTTGACGACAACCTTCTCGATTTGGCCGGTAAACTTGAACGGAACATCATAATCCTCACTTACGGGCGTGCCTGTATCCTCGCCGATGTCGAAGGTTTCATCCAACGAGAAACGAGCGGGCATGGTGTTGCCGATGCGACCTTTGGCGACCTCTTTGCCATCTACACTTAGTGTACCGCCGCCGCCTTTGCCGAGACCACCGCCATCATATTTGAAGTCGAATACGATAGTGTGCTTGCCGGGCGGGAGAGCGTCCCTAGCCGCGATGTTGAAGTGCGCGATGTTCGCTACGTTGTAGTGAAATGCTGGCTTTCCGTCCTTGAACATCAGCGCGTAACCTGCGCTAAGACCGCCTTGCGTCAGCACGATCCCCTGTTCGTCCCCCTTGGGCAGGACCACGTTAGCGGTGACGCGGAACGATTTGTTCTTCACGTCGGGCGCGGCCCCCTCGGGGATGCGCGTCAGGGGTCCATAATAAGTGAACTCGGTGCGCCCGCGCGTCAGGCTGGGCCTGATCGATACGTCCAAGCGTGCGATTCGGCTTTGATCCAGAGGCAGTACGTTGTGTCGGGCAGCCTCGGCGTAGAACAGCAACTGCAACTCGTGCAGTTTGTCGGGATACTTGTCGGCAACATTGACCGCTTCACTGAAATCCTCCGCGACGTGATAGAGCTCCCACTTGTAGTCGCTGATGACGTCTCCTGTGAGTTCAACTGGCTCAGTTGCTGCTGGCGGGGTTGTGCAGGCTACCCAGCCATCATGATAGATTGCGCGCTGGCCGAACATCTCGAAATACTGCGTGTGGCGCGTCGAGGGCGCCTTTGCGTCGTCGAAGGTGTAGGCTATGGTCACCCCTTCAATCGGCTTTTGTGTCACGCCATTGACCATCGACGGCTGCTGCAGCCCGGTGACATCCAAAATCGTCGGTACGATATCGATCGTGTGGTGCCATTGCGAGCGGATCCCGCCCTGATCCTTGATCCGTGCTGGCCAGGAGATGACCATTCCATTGCGGGTGCCACCGTAGTGCGAAGCAACTTGCTTGAAGTATTGAAGCGGCGTGTCCATCGCGTGCGCCCATCCAGTTGGGTAATGGTTATGGGTTTTCCAGGTGCCGAGATCGTCCTTGTGCTTGAGGACTTCTTTGTAATCTTCCTGGATTCCGTTGAGGGTGGCGATCTCGTTGAGCGAGCCTTGAATCAAGCCTTCGGGGCTGGCTCCATTGTCGCCGACGATGTAAATGACAAGTGTGTTGTCCAGTTGCCCCAACTGCGCGATTGCGTCGAGGACGCGGCCGACGTTGTAATCGGTCTGTTCAAGATAGCCGGCATAGACCTCCATCATGTACGCATAGAGTTGTTTTTGCTCGGCGTTGAGCGAGTCCCACGCGGGTATGCCTACGGTTCGCGGCGTCAACTGAGTATCGGGCGGGACAATGCCGAGCTGTTTCTGCCGTGCCAGGGTCTCCTCGCGCACCTTGTCCCAGCCTTGGTCGAACCCGCCCTTGTACTTGGCGATCCAGTCCTTCTTGGGATGATGCGGCGAGTGGGTCGCACCTGGCGCGTAGTAAAGGAAGAATGGCCGGTCTGGCGCGACGGCCTTCTGGTTGCGCACCCAATTGATGGCTTGGTTGGCGATGTCATAGTCGAAGTTGTAGTCCGGATTTCCCAGATACGGTTCGATCGGCTTCGTGCCATCGAATACAGCCGGTCGCCACTGGTTGGTTTCAGCGCCGATGAATCCGTAGAATTTTTCGAAGCCTAGCCCGGTCGGCCAATTATCGAAGGGGCCGGCTTGACTGCTCTGCCAGTCAGGCACGTTGTGGTTCTTGCCAAACCAAGCAGTGTTCCAGCCGTGCTGTTTGAGGATTTCACCGACCGTTGCGGTGTCCTTTCCCATCAGGCTGTCATACCCGGGGTAACCCGTAGCTTGTTCCATGATCACCCCGGTGTGTGCCGAGTGGTGATTGCGGCCGGTCAGCAGCGCAGCGCGTGTGGGCGAACATAATGCCGTGGTGTGAAACTGCGTGTAGCGCAATCCGCTCTTCGCGAGCCGTTCCAGTGTCGGTGAAGCAATGGGTCCGCCGAATGTGCTCGAGGCCCCAAAGCCGACGTCGTCCAAGAGCACCAGCACGACGTTGGGTGCGCCTTTCGGCGCCTGTATCGGCTCCGGAAAATCAGGAGTTGAGTCTTTGGCACTCAAACCGATCTGCCCTTTGAAGAGCGGTGAGGGAAGCGGCAATACTTCCTGCGCCGACGACCTAGCGCTGAAGAACGTTGCCGTCGCCATTATTAAAGAGCCGACAGCGACCAAAGAACTCACATGCCGGAACACGCGTGCCATATCCATGTTGAGTGCACACATGTTTCACCTCCGGCTAACTGGAATATGTTGATGCTTCTTTTCGCGAATGGGTTGATCTGTATCAATGAAATTTCGCCAAGTCGGAGCTGTGATTTCGCTGCACAATTTCAAAATCTTCGTTGAGAGTTAAGCGCGATACCATCGCCCTTCTCAACCAGAAATAGCCGACCCGCCGCCCGAGGGATCGGAAAAAAGTAGGTAAAGCCTCGTCGAGAGGTTAGAGTGGCCCGCTCACCTTCCCTCAGGAGGTCCGAACATGGCACGGCACCTTTTCTTCGCGATTAGCCTCATAGGCATCGGAGTGCTCCTCAACGCACCGGCGCAAGCGGTGTCAGCCGTGCGATGTGAGGATCGAGCCTCAAATTGCGTGGGCAGATGTGCCAACCCCGGTAGTGGGACGAATGAAAACAGATGCATGAACCGCTGCACCCGGCAGGTGAATAGCTGCTTGATCCGCTCGCATGGCGAGGCTTGGCGGTAGTAGGCGGTGACGGGATCGAACCGCCGACATCCAATGAGCTGACGGAACACGACCCAAGGCGTTGAAGACTTCTGGTGTCGGCACTTTCAAGAAGTGCCGCTGCACCCCGAGAATGTCTGGTTGTGGGGGTAGACCGAAAGTCATCGGCGCTCCGCCATGCCGCGCTGCTGCACGGCGCGGGAGCAAAGGCCAGCGCCCCGCTTTGCAGTGATGCTCTTCCCCTGTAGGATCGCGGCAACACGACCAGTATTCAGCCGGTCGCCAGGGCAAGGGGAGGATTTTCATGCGTCGCAACATTATCGCTGCGCTCGCGCTCATGTTGTCGGGAGCGGGGTTCACCGCCGCTGCGGTCGCGCAGCAAGCGGTGAAGCTCGGTGTCCTCAACGACCAGACGGGACTGTATGCGGATCTGACCGGCATGGGCTCGGTCCACGCCGCGCGCATGGCGGTCGAGGATTACGGCGGCAAGGTGCTGGGCCGGCCGATCGAAGTCATCTTCGCCGACCACCAGAACAAGCCCGACGTCGGCGCCAACATCGCGCGGCAATGGATCGAGACCGAGGGCGTCAACGTCATCCTCGATATTCCCAATTCAGCCGTGGGGCTCGCCGTGCGCGAGGTGACGCGCACGCACGACGCCGTCGACATCAACACCGGCGCTGCCAGCTCGGATCTCTCCGGAAAAGCCTGTTCGCCGCACGGCGTGCACTGGAGCTTCGACACCTACGGCCTTGCGGCGACGACCGGCCGGGCATTGGTGAAGCAGGGTGGGGATACCTGGTTTTTCATCACCGCCGACTACGCATTCGGGCATGCCCTCGAGCGCGACACCTCGGCGGTCGTCGTGGCAGGCGGCGGCAAGGTGGTGGGGGCTGTGCGCCATCCGATCAATACCGCCGACTTCTCGTCCTTTCTGCTGCAGGCGCAAGCCTCGAAGGCGAAGATCATCGCTTTCTCGAACGCCGGCGGCGACACCATCAACGCGGTCAAACAGGCCGCGGAATTCGGCCTGGGCCGCAGCGGCGACCAGCGCCTGGCGGCGCTCCTGCTGCAGTTTCCCGACACCCACGCGCTTGGCCTCGAAGCGGCGCAGGGCCTGACCGCGACCGAGACTTTCTTCTGGGACCTCGACGACGCGACCCGCGCCTGGACCAAACGGTTCCTCGCCCGCAACGGCGGGAAGCCGCCAAGCATGATCCATGCCGGGACCTACGGCGCGACGTTGCACTACCTCAAGGCGGTGGCGGCAGCCGGCACGACCGACGCCACCAAGGTCGTTGCCAAGATGAAGGAACTGCCGATCGATGACTTCTACACCAAGGGCTCGGTGCGCGAGGACGGGCGTGTGATGCGGCCTTATTATCTGCTGCAGGTGAAGAAGCCCTCGGAATCCAGATATCCCTTCGATTATCTCAAGCTGCTCGCCACAGTGCCGGCCGAGGAAGCGGCGCGCCCCCTGAGCGAGAGCGCGTGCCCGATGGTGAAACACGGCTGAGTGGATCGCGGCCACGCGTCGAGGGCCCGCACGCCGGTCGAACGTCGCTCTCACCGAGCAGACATTCGATTGCTGACGGCAGAATATCATGCTCGATCACCCCAATTGTGGGATCGGCCGTGATCAAACGTGCAAGTGGGGTATCGAGTGGGATACTTGTGCATCAACATACTTGATATCCATATCGGCTTGCCAATGGCGGCTCCTGTTGAAGCACGTTCCGGTCGAGCATCAAGGCCCGGTAGAAGGGGCACCTCGAGAGAATTCGGCGATTGAGTTAGGCGCGGCGCAGGTTCGGGGAGGACCAAGATGCGTAGATGCTTGCGAAGCATCAGCCAGAAGCCCCAACCACGTGAGTTGAATAACCGTCTCACGCCCATCCCCGCTAATCTTGAAGAACGAGCGAGATTCTTTCATGTCGAATTTACTAAAGGCGTATATTGGAGACGAATGAATTATGGCCAGTCTGGAATTTAAATGCAGCAGGACCAGAAGAGAATGATGCCGTCGCCATCGCGACGAGCATGAAGAAACTGTCACGACGCCAACTGCTTGATGGCAGTATCGGGATCGGCGCGTTTTTGCTGACCGCGGCGGCCGTCAGGGCCGAAGATCCCATGCAGAGCACGATGGACATGTCCTCCCCCATGGACATGTCTCCCACCATGGGCATGATACCAGACAAGCCGGCGCCCGCCATGGATCAGCCGCTTGTCGAGCCCGAGGTGCGGCGGTCCGTCAACGGCATGCTTAGCACGACCTTGCGGGTAGGCTACGCCTACCGGCAGATCGGCGGTGTCAGGCTCTATGTTCGGTCTTATGAAGGCGGCAGCCCAGGGCCTACCTTGCGCATGAAGCCCGGCGACACGTTGCGCGTCAAGCTGATCAATGATCTGCCGCCGAACCGGGACTGGCTTCCCGCGGACATCAGTCAGCCGCATCAGTTCAACAACACCAATTTCCACTTCCATGGATCGCATGCGAGCCCAAGCGGCATTGCCGACAACGTCATGCGCTCGATGGCCCCTGGCCATACCTACGACATCGAGATCAAGCTGCCGGAGGACCACACCAAGGGGACCTACTGGTATCACCCCCACCACCACGGCAGCGCCGATATCCAGATGTCGAGCGGCATGGTGGGCGCCGTCGTCATCGAAGGCGATTTCGCCGATGTGCCGCAGATAGCATCCGCCCGCGAGCGCCTGCTGGTGCTGACCCAGGTGGTCTACGACGCCAGTGGCATGGTCGAGGATTTCGAGACGCTCTTTCCGGAAACGGCGACACGCTTCCTGGCGATCAACGGCCAACGCCGGCCGATGATCGAGATGCGTCCAGGCGAGGTGCAGCGCTGGCGTATCCTCAATGCGGCCTATCAGGACGACATGCTGTTCGATCTCGAGAAGCATGACCTGCATGCCGTCGCCTATGACGGCATTCAACTCGGGGCCATGCAGCCTCTCAAGCAGCTTCTGATAGCTCCGGGCCAGCGCGCTGATCTGCTGGTGCAGGCGGGCTCCGCCGGCACCTATGCCTTGAACGCGGCACCTTACGATCAGGGGCACCCCTCGCCGGTCGGCCCACTGGCGAGGGTAGTGGTGTCAGGCGCGCCGATGGACATGAAGCTGCCGGGCGAATTGCCGCCCCCGCCACTGCAAACCATCAAGGAATCCGAAATCACCAACCGTCGTACGGTGACCTTTTCGGCAACCGCGCCGGAGGCAGATGCTGCCGGCCATTGGCAGGAATTCGGCTTCTTCATCGATGGCAAGAAGTTTAATCCCACCCGCATCGATCAACGGGTCAAGCTCGGTGCGGTCGAGGAGTGGACGATCGTCAACACGCATGAGCATGACGACCACGTCTTTCATATACACACCAATCCGTTCCAGGTCGTGTCGGTCAACGGCAAGGCGCTGGCCGTGCCGGAATGGCGCGACTCTGTCATCGTGGAGCGCAAGGGTGGCCGGGTCGTGTTTCGCTCACGCTTTCTCGATTTTACCGGTGTCTACATGGTCCATTGCCACATGATGAACCATGAGGAAATGGGCATGATGCAGACTGTGGAAGTCTACAAGTCCTGAGCGGGGACGATTATGAATTTGACCACGATAGCCGAAGTAAAGCGCCCGGCATCCGTTGACGACATCGATGGCTGGCGTGATGGTTATTCGTGGCTGGCCGGCGGTACTTGGCTGTTCTCCGAGCCACAGGTGGCCGTCGACACGCTGATCGATCTCGACAGCTTGGGCTGGGCGCCGCTGACGGCGACGGAAGCGGGCCTCGACATCGCCGCGACCTGTCGGGTCGTGGAGCTGCACGACTTCGAAGGCCCGCCTGGATGGCGCGCGGTGGCGCTGTTCCGGAAATGCATCGACTCGTTCCTGATGTCGTTCAAGATTTGGAATGCCGCGACCATCGGCGGCAATGTCTGCATGTCGTTGCCCGCTGGGGCGATGATCTCGCTGACCGCGGCACTTGAAGGCGTCTGCACGCTGTGGCCGCGCAACGGCGAACCGCGCGAGGTGTCCGTCGTCGATTTCGTAACCGGCAACCACCAGAACGTGCTGCAGAAGGGCGAGCTGCTGCGCAAGATCCATTTGCCCGTGGCGGCTTTGTCCAAACGCACCGCCATGCGGCAGGTGTCGCTGACCAAATTGGGACGCTCGGCCGCCCTTATCATCGCCACGGTGGGTGATGATGGCGCGGATTTCCTGCTGACTGTCTCGGCGGCCACGCCGCGGCCGGTGCAGTTGCGCTTCGCCACCTGCCCATCGGCTGAAGAACTGCGCCATGCCCTGGACGCCCGATTGCCGCCGGAAGCGTATTTCGACGACGTGCACGGATCGGCTCCGTACAAGCGCCACGTCACGCAATATCTTGCCGAACAGATACGCACGGAGCTCGCTTGGCCCATTTCCATGTGAATGGCCGTCGCTACGCGGCCGAGCCGACGGCCGGCCAGTGCTTGCGCACCTTGTTGCGCGATCTCGATGTGTTCGGCGTCAAGAAGGGCTGTGACGCCGGTGATTGCGGCGCCTGCACTGTGCATATCGACGGCCGGCCCTTCCATTCCTGCCTGGTGCCGGCGTTCCGAGGCGAAGGTCGCGAGATCACCACGATCGAGGGGCTAGCCACAAACGGCGAACTGCATCCGATGCAGCAGGCGTTTCACGATGCGCAGGCCTTCCAATGCGGGTATTGCACCGCCGGCATGATCATGACGGCCGTGACACTGACCGACGCGCAGAAGACCGATCTGCCGCACGCGCTGAAGGGCAACCTCTGCCGCTGCACCGGCTACCGGTCGATCAACGACGCGCTGCTTGGCACTTGCAACATCGAGCCTGACGAGGCCGGCAAGGCTCTCGGCGCCAGCCTGCCCAATCCGTTCACCGATGCCATCGTGACCGGCAAGGCGCGCTACACGATGGATCTGGCGATCGAGGGGCTGCTGCACCTGAAGGTTCTGCGCTCGCCGCATGCCCATGCGCGCATTGTCTCTATCGACCGAAGCGCGGCGCTCGCCGTGCCTGGGGTTGTCGCAGTCTATGGCTGGGAAGATGTGCCGAAGCGTCTGTTCAGTTCGGCGTTGCACGAGGACCATCTCGTCGACCCCGATGACATCATGCTGCTCGACAACGTTGCGCGCTTCGTAGGCCAGCGGGTCGCAGCCGTGGTGGCGGAGACGGAGGCGGCGGCCGAGGCCGGCTGCCGTGCGCTGCACGTGGAATACGAGATCCTGCCGACCGTATTCGATCCGGTATTGGCGGTGCAACCTGGCGCACCGCTGCTGCATGACAAAGACTTGGTGACCGCCAGCAACAACATCTTCTGCACGCTGCAGGGTGAAATCGGTGATGTCGCCAGGGGCTTCAAAGAAGCCGATGTGCTGCACGAGCAGACCTACTCGACCACCCGCGTGCAGCATGTGCATCTCGAGACGCATGGATCGATCGCCTGGAAGGGTGAGGATGACCGCTGGCATGTCCGCACGAGCTCGCAGGCGCCGTTCGCCGCGCGGCAAAAGCTCGCCTACATCATGGGGATTCCGCCACGCGACCTGCACGTGTTCACCGAGCGCGTCGGGGGAGGTTTCGGCGGCAAACAGGAATTGGTTTCGGAAGATCTTGTGCTGTTCGCCACGATGAAACTGGGTCGCCCGGTGAAGTGGGAATGGAGCCGCGAGGAAGAATTCATCGGCGCCACGACGCGGCACCAGATGACTACCAGAGTGAAGATTGGCGCGCGCAAGGACGGCACGCTGACGGCGCTCGACGTGGAGGTGTTCTCGAACACCGGCGCCTATGGCGGCCATGGCGGTGAAACGTTGGCAGCCGCGATGGCGAGCCCGATCGCGGCCTATCGCTGCGCGAACAAGAAGGGCATCGGCCGCGCTGTATACACCAACATGACACCGGGCGGCGGGTTTCGCGGCTATGGCGCCTCGCAGACCACCTTCGCGGTGGAATGTGCGATCGACGAGCTGGCAAGACTGCTCGACATCGACCCGTTCGAGATGCGGCGCAAGAATGTGGTGCAGCCGGGCGACAACATCGAATCGATCTGGAAGGAAGCAAACGACGCCAGCTTCGGCAGCTATGGCATCGGTGAATGCCTTGATATCGTCGAGCGGGAGCTGCAGAAAGGCAATGGCGTCACGAGGCCCGAAGGTGCGGAATGGGCCGAGGGCAAGGGTGTTGCATTGGCCATGCTGGAATGCGGGCCGCCGACCGAGCATCGCTCGGGCGCCGAGATGCGCCTGCTGCCGGACGGCACCTACCATCTCGCCTGCGGCTCGACCGAAATGGGCAACGGAATCATCACGGCGCATAAGCAGATCGCAGCATCGATGCTGGGCACGCGCGCTGATGATATCGACATCATCAACGCCGATACCGATCTCACACCCTATGACACCGGCACCTTTGCGAGCACGGGTGTCGTGGTAGGAGGCAAGGCGGTTCACCTGGCTGCCCTGGCCATGTCGGACGATATAATCAACTTTGCCAGTCGCTACGCCGGCGTGGCAATCGACCAATGCCGCCTCGACAACGACGGTGTCATCTGCGGCAACCAGCGGATTTCGCTGCGTGAGCTGCATGCTGAAGGTGCGAAGGTCGACCATCGCTTCTCGGTCAGCCGTCGGGCCTATCTCTCGCCGCGCACGATCGCCTTCAACGTCCAAGGGGTGCGACTTGCAGTGCACCGCGTGACCGGCGAAATCCGTGTACTGCACAGCGTGCATGCGGCCGATATCGGCCGGCCGATCAACCCGATGCAGTGCCGCGGCCAGCTCGATGGCGCCGTTGCAATGGGCTATGGCTGGGCGCTGGTCGAGAACATGGTGCATGACGACGAAGGGCACATGGTCAATCCGCAGCTGCGCAACTGCCGCATCCCCACCTTTGCCGACACGCCGCATACCGACATCTTCTTTGCCGACACGATCGACCTGATCGGGCCTCTTGGTGCGAAGTCCCAGGGTGAGTGCGGCATCAATCCGGTGGCGCCGGCTGTCTCGAATGCGTTGGCCAATGCCACTGGTGTGCGTTTTGCCCATCTGCCATTCACGCCCGATCGTCTTTTCGCGAAACTCGCGGCCGCGAAATGAGCGATGCTGCGACCAGCGTAAGCATCGTCACGCAAACGTGCGTTCGGCCGGAGAGCGCCGCCGCGTTCGCGCGATGGCAGGGCGAAACCAGCACGGTGATCTCCGGTTTCCCCGGGTTCATCGAGCAGCGACTGATGCCGCCCCATCCGCCGCTGCAGGTCGATTGGGTGATCCTGCAGCGTTTCGTCAGCCTGGAAGATGCCAGGCGATGGCTGGGCTCGTCCGAACGGCAGTCCCGCATCGAAGGGGCCACCCCAATGCTTGTGGGGCGCGACGACGTTCACATCGTGCGCGACGATGCCAGTGCCGCGCGCGCAGCGCCGGTCTCCGCGGTGATCAGTACGCGAGTGAAGCCCGGCATGGAGGCTGAATACCTGAAATGGGAGCAGAAGGTCGCCGCGGCGCAGTCGAAGGCAGCGGGGTTGCAGGGTTATCGCTTCGAACCGGCTGTGCCGGGCGTGCAGGAGGACTTTATCGCGATCTTGCGTTTTGACAGCGAGACCAATCTGCAGGCCTGGCTGGAGTCACCGCAACGACGTCAGCTGCTCGACGAAGCCGCACCGCTGACGGCTGAGTTCCACACGCGAATGGCGCAAAGCGGTTTCGAGCAATGGTTTCGCGACGCCACGCCTGAGGGTGCACCGGCGCCCGCAGCGTGGAAGATGAACATGATCGTCCTTCTGACGCTCTATCCGGTCGTATTCCTGTGGGGCCTATTGGTGGGCACTCCAATTCTGACAGGGGTGCTAAAGCTGAATTTCCCGGTTGCACTGTTCATTGGCAACGCGTTCAGCGTCATCCTTACCTCGTATCTGGTGCAGTGGACCGCCAACCGGCTCGGCTGGTGGCTAACACCACCGAAGCCCGGACGAACTCTTGTGCACCTACAGGGCGCCAGTTTGCTGGTCGCAGCCTATTTAATCATGATCTTGCTGTTCTGGAGGGCTTTATAGCTGGTCGTGCGGCCCGTGTTTGCGATCAGGCTGACCCTCACCAGCCGCTTTGAGCGTTGAACGGTCGAACAACAGCGCAGACTTGATCTAGGACCGCCACATCCCGCGCATGCGGGCCCCAACATCTATTCGGTGACTTTGGTTCGAAGATCGCGCTGCGCTGCCTGCTACGGCAATCGGCCAAGTTGTTCGCTCGAACAGGCCAAGCAAACGGTCAGGGATAAAGCGCGTCCGTGAGGCATAAACATGCCGGTCGCCCCTGGCGTTTTGCCCATGTGTAAAGAAGCGTTGCGGCACGATCAGATGAAGGTCGTCCTTGGCGCGCGTCATCGCCACATACAATAGTCGGCGTTCCTCCTCGATTTCGGCGGAAGTACCAACACCTAGGTCGGATGGCATGCATCCATCGACGACGTTCAAGACGAATACAGATTTCCACTCCTGGCCTTTGGCAGAATGGATGGTGGAGAGGATGAGATAGTCGTCATCGAGCAGGGGCACGCCGGCTTGGTCGCTGGTCGCATCTGGAGGATCGAGGGTTAGCTCGGTCAGGAAACGCTCGCGCGACGGATAACCACCGGCAATCTGCTCAAGCTGGACCAGATCGGCGCGACGGGTATTGGCGTCCTCATGGATCCGGTCGAGATGCGGCTCGTACCAAAGACGGGCGCGCTCCAGCTCCGCAGGCCAGCCTGCACGACCCGAGCGCAAGTCAGTGACGATCTCGACGAAGCTGAGCCATTCGTCGCCGCCGCGAGGAGGAGCGGGAGCATTGGCCAGCGCCGAAATGGGGTCTGCGGCGTTGGACATATGGTCGAGCACGCGTTGCGCCGAAGTGGGTCCAACACCGGGAATAAGGTGCAAAAGTCGAAACCCGGCGACGCGGTCGCGCGGGTTCTCGACGAAGCGGAGCAAAGCAAGCATATCCTTGATATGCGCCGCGTCCAGAAACTTGAGCCCGCCAAATTTCACGAAGGGAATATTACGCCTGGTCAATTCGATCTCAAGCGGGCCGCTGTGATGTGAGGTCCGGAACAGAACTGCCTGTTGTTTGAGGACCGTCCCGGACTCGCGGTTCTCAAGGACCCGTTCAACAATAAAGCGGGCCTGGTCAGCCTCATCGCGCACCGATACCAACTGCGGCTTTGCTGAGGATGTTCGCTCGGTCCAGAGGTTCTTGGTAAAGCGCTCGCTTGCAAGCTCAATTACGCCATTGGCGGCGGAGAGGATGGTCTGCGTCGAGCGGTAGTTTCGATCAAGGGTGACAATCGTGGCCGGCGGACTGAATTGACTTGGGAAGTCGAGAATGTTGCGAACGGTTGCTGCACGAAACGAATATATCGACTGCGCGTCATCGCCGACGACGGTAAGGCCCCGGCCGCCGGGCTTGAGAGCCAGAAGGATAGAGGACTGCAGCCGGTTTGTGTCCTGGTACTCGTCCACGAGGACATGGTCGAACCGACTGCCGATGTCTTCAGCCAAAACGGGATCGCCGACTGTCTGGGCCCAATAAAGCAAGAGGTCGTCGTAATCGAGGATGTTCTGACGCTGTTTTGCCGCGACATATGCCGCGAACAGTTGCTTAAGCTCGACGGCCCATCCCGAACACCATGGAAACGACTTGCCTAGCACTTGTTCGATCTCGCTCTCTGCGTTGACGCATCGCGAGTAGATCGCGAGGCAAGTGTTCTTGGTAGGAAAGCGATTTTCGGTTTTAGAAAATCCGAGCTCGTGTCTTGCCAAATTTAGTAGATCCGCGGAGTCTTCGCGATCATGAATTGTAAAAGCGGGATCCAAGCCAATCTGATCGGCATAGTCGCGCAACAGCCGCGCTCCGATGCCGTGAAAAGTGCCGGCCCAAGACAGCGCATCTGTCATGACACCGGCGTTGTCGCCCATGACTTTGCGCGCAATTCGCTCGACGCGGCGGGTCATTTCGGCCGCGGCGCGGCGCGAGAATGTCATCATCAGAATTCGCCGGGGATCGGTGCCGTTCACGATCAGATGGGCCACCCGGTGCGCCAACGTATTGGTTTTGCCGGATCCCGCGCCTGCGATGACGAGCAGAGGAGATCCTGGCGTACAGTTATTCTCGAGCACGCCATGCTCAACCGCCTGCCGCTGCTGAATATTGAGAGTGTCGAGATAGGCCGCAGCTGACATGAGCGAATCGCCTGGGAAGGACGGACGGTCGCTGATTCCCGCTTTGTTCGCAATGACGGAGTGATTTAGGGCCCAACACTACCTCGCTTGCGCAATTATCCGTTCTTTGCGCTCCAGCCAGGAGAGCGCCGCTTCAGAAAAACGGCCTCAGCGCGGAGGGGGCGAGGGGGGGACGGAGCAAGTATCTTCTGGCGGGCCCCAAGGCGAGGAGAAATCCTCGTCCCTGCCGCGACCCTCACCCCTGCAGGCGCACGTCTACCCTGCGGCCTGTCAAAACGGCGCGCCGGCCGCGCGTCGATTGCGTGGCTGCAGCTTGAATCCATTACTTCAGGTCCGCATGTAGCCTTCGCACTCGCCTTCCGCCCAGGCGAGCGTCTTTTCCATCGGTTCGCCTTGATAGTGACGCAGGCACATTTTCGTCAGCGTGGCCTGTACGTAGATCTGCTGCGCAATCTTTGGCGGCGCCGGCGAGGCCGCAATCGACAGCTTCTGATGGTGATAGGGGTTTGGGTAGTGATAGAGCGTGCCCTTCGGCGGCCCCTCTTCCTCCCAAACCTTCAGCGTCGTCAGCTTTTCGTACGCCGGCAGGTCGTAACCGCCGCTGGCGACCACCAGCTTCTCGATCGATGACGGCTGCGACAGATGCACGAGCAGGCTCTTGGCTGCTTGCTTGTTCTTGGAGAAATTCCAGGTGGTCCAGAAGAAGGGCAGGTACGGCGCGAAGCGACCCTTCGGCCCGGCCGGGAAGCCGTGGGTCCAGCACTGCGCAGCAATTTCAGGCGCGTCGCGCTTGGCCACCGCCCAAGCGCTCGGCGGGTTCATGATCATCGCTCCCCTGCCGGAAATCAACCACTTGTTGTTCGAGGCGTCGTCCCATGCGGCTGCATCCGGCGGCAGCAAAGCGATCAGCTTCTTGTAGAAATCGAGCGCCTGCCGAACGGCGTCGGTCTTGACGGTGAGATTGCCCTTGGCATCGACGAGTTCTGCGCCGAACGAGCTGAAGATCGCGCCGGCGGTATCCACGTTGTCGGTGGTTTCGCCGAGACCGATGCCGAAGGGGAAACCGGCCTTGTGGCAGGATTCCGCCGCCTTCAGGAACGCGTCCAGCGTCCAGTTGTCGGCTTTCGGCGGGCTGCCCGCCGGATAGATCGCCTGCACGTCGATGTTGGCGTATTTCTTCATCAGGTCGATACGCGAGCAGGGCCCCTTGATCTGGCTGCCGATCGAGGCCGGAACGCCGAGCCACTTGCCATCGGCCTGGCCGAGATATTTGACCGTGTCATTTACTTCGCCGTTCTGCCTGATGATCGGATCCATGATGTCGTTGACCGGTTCAAGCAGGTCGGCGTCGGTCTGTGGCCGCCAGGTGTTCACCGCCAGAATGTCATGGCCCGATCTGGCCTCAGCTTCCGAGGCTGCGGTCAAGATGAGCTTGTTGCCCTGGCTCGTGATATAATCGATCGAAACCTCGACCTTTTCCTTCGCGGCCCACTCATTGACGAGATCGGTCGAGGCCTTGTTGGCGCCGGGCACCCAGTGATCCCAAAAGCCTACCGTCAGCTTGCCGCCGGCGTAAGCACCGCGCACATAGGGCGCGGTGATGAGCGCTGCGGATGTAGCGGCGGTGGCAGCTACGAATTGTCGTCGAGACAGTTTTCGTGACATTTGCTCCCTCCCTGCTGATCAATTTGCTGGTTTGTTTTCGGTTCTTGACCTCCATCAGCTCCGTGCTGAGAGAGCGCGCAAGCCGGTAGAGATCTGCTTCACGCGGTCAGAACAGAATTGATTGCTTCTGTCGATTAACCCACGTTGCGTTTAAGTTTATAGCACTGCCGGCAACGGCGCATCATTATCCATCACCATGAGGCGCAGAAATTATTGCGCCGCACAGAACAATCTGGGAGCTGGAAGCCGCGCTAAAATGGCGCCGGTGACCGAGGAAAGTATTCCGCTGCGGCGTCGCCTCGGCGTGCTGTAATGCACCAGCCGCTGACCCGAGTGGTCAGCTCGCTCATGTTGGAGACGCGGATGCCGCCGCCTTCACCAGCGCAATCAGCTCTTCCCCATAATGCTCGAGCTTCTTGTCGCCGATGCCGGGGATATCGCGGAGCTGTTCGAGCGTTCGCGGCTGCGAGGTCGCGATGCCGTCGATGGTGGAGTCGTGCAGCACGACATAGGCCGGCACGCCGCGCTTGCGTGCGATCTGCGAACGCCACGCCCGAAGGGCGCCGAGCAGGTTCGGATCGCCGGCTTCACCTTCGCCCGCTGGCCGGGCAGAAATATCGCCGCGTCTGGATTTGGTTCGGCTGGCGCGAAGGCGGGAACCAGGCGTCTCCTCGCGCAACATCACCTCGGTCTCGCCTTTCAAGACGCCGCGCGCGGAGTCCGTCAGCTTCAATGCGCCAAAGGCTTCGGTGTCGGGCTGGAGGTGGTCCAGCGCCACCAATTGACGGATGACAGCGCGCCATTGCTTTTCATTGAGTTCGCGGCCGATGCCAAACACCGATATCTTGTCATGCCCGAATTGCTTGACGCGTTCGGTCAAGCGGCCGATCAGAACATCGATCAGATGCATGGCGCCGAAGCGCTGTCCGGTGCGATAGGCACAGGATAACAGCTTCTGCGCGATCACCTTGCCGTCGCGAAGCCGCGGCGGCGACAGGCAGTTGTCGCAATTGTCGCATTTGTCCGCTTTCGGATGCTCGCCAAAATATCCAAGCAGACGGGCGCGGCGGCAGTTCGTGGTTTCGGCGAGACCAACCAGCGCCTCCAGCTTGCCGGTCGACACCCGCTTGAAGGCCTCTGCGCCGGTGGACTCCTCGATCATGCGCCGCTGCTGCACGATGTCGGACAGGCCATAGGCCATCCACGCGCTGGATGGCTTGCCGTCACGTCCCGCGCGCCCGGTCTCCTGATAATAGGCCTCGATGCTTTTCGGCAGATCGAGATGGGCCACGAAACGCACGTCGGGCTTGTCGATACCCATGCCGAACGCGATCGTGGCAACGATCACCACACCGTCCTCGTTGATGAAGCGATCCTGATTTCGGGCGCGCGAGCTGGCATCGAGTCCGGCGTGATAGGGCAGCGCCGTCACGCCGGCCTTGGTCAGTGCGGCGGCGGTATCCTCGACCTTGGCGCGCGACAGGCAATAGACGATGCCGGCATCGCCGGCGTGGCGCTCGGCGATGAAGGCTTTCAATTGCGCCGGCGCGTTTTGCTTGTCGACGATTTCATATTTGATATTCGGGCGATCGAAACTCGCCACAAAGCTCGGCGCGTCAGCCAGCCGGAGGCGATCGACGATCTCCTGGCGGGTAAGCTCATCAGCCGTGGCGGTCAGCGCGACGCGCGGCACGTCAGGAAAACGCTCGGATATCACCGACAGGCCGATATATTCCGGTCGAAAGTCGTGTCCCCATTGCGATACGCAATGCGCCTCGTCGATCGCAAACAGGGCGATCCGCGCGCGGCCGAGCAAGGCGAGGCAGCGCGGCGTCAATAGCCGCTCCGGCGCGATATAGAGCAGGTCGAGATCACCCGCGAGCAGCCGAGCCTCGACCTCGGAGGCTTCGTCGAAAGAGAGCGTGGAATTCAGACACCGCCGCCTTGACGCCGGCCTCGAGCAGGCCCGCGACCTGGTCGCGCATCAGCGCGATCAGCGGCGAGACCACGATGCCGCAGCCTTGTCGCAGGAGAGATGGCAATTGATAACACAGCGACTTGCCGCCCCCGGTCGGCATCAGCACCAGGCAATTGCCACCGTTTGTGACATGGCTGACGATCGCTTCCTGCTCGCCCCGAAAGGCCGGCAAGCCGAACACGGAATTCAACACGGCGAGGGCGCTGGGCGCGAGGTCGGACTTGACGCTATGGGTAGAGGCGACGGCGGGAGCAGACATGCGAATTCTGTCGTCCGATAAGTGCGTTTTTCGGGTGTATACCGCACCGCGCAAAGAAACGCATCAAAACAGGAAATAGAGCATGACAAGTCTATTCCTGATTCGGCCCTTCACTTAAACCTCGCTTCCAGAATGAGCGTCGAGCGAAGTGCCGATGGGGATCGGGGCTGTGTCGATTACCGGTACCGCAGTCAGTCGGGCTGCAACGTCGCTGCGGGGCGACCGGAAAGATATCCGAGCCAGTTCCGGAAGATTTCGGCTGGCGCAACCTCCGCGGCGATATCGCGACGAAGTCTGAGGCCCGGAAGCTCGGCGCTCAACGGCAGCTTGCGCTCGGCGCATGCCCGCTTCTGAAAGCCGGCAAGCCTGCCCTCGGTCTCGACGTCGAAATAGCCGGAAGGGATGGCCGGATAGGTATCCCGTTCGCCCGCGATGAAGCGAGTGATGTCACGCAGATATTCCCGCTGCAGCGACAGGGTGTCGTATTCCGGATGCCCTTGAAAGAAGATGAAACGGCTGCGGAACTGCTTGGCGAACATATCAACGCCGGCTTCCGGCAATTCGGTCAGCACCTGATAGCCGCGGCCAGTGAGATCGCCTTTGCGCAACGCGTTTATCCGCGAATGCGACACTTTGAGCGGCGAGGCGACATTCTCCGTCAGCCAATGGTCGTCGGTCTTGGCGCAGTCGAAGACGCCTGAGCATTTTGCATTGAGCCGTTGTCGCTCGATGCCGTCGAGATGCAGGACCGCAGCATGGGCGGCAAGGCACGACCATATCGTCGAACGCGTATTCGCCTCCGCCCAGTCGATGATCCCGGCGAGGTCTTGCCAGAACGGCTCCTCGGGAAGGCTTGCGGCGTTCGGCTCGGCGCCGGTTACGATCAGTCCGTCGATCTTCAAGTGATCGAGATCGGCGATATCAGCGTATTGTCGATCGACCCGCGACTTCGCCGGCTGCGATCGCTTGACCGATGGCAGCGAGAAGCAGTGCAGAAGAATACGATTGTCGCCAGCGGCCGCCTCCAGCAGACGGATGAACTGGCGCTCCGTCGCCTGCAGCGCCGAATCCGGCATGTTGTTGATAAGGCCGATGGTCAGGACCGCATCCGTCGCGTTTTGAGGGCGATCGAACTCATCGGCTTCGCGCGGCTGCCCGGGCGCCAAAGCGGGGCTGACGGTCAGCGAATGTTTCTCGAAGAGGATGCTCATCCCAGGTCCGGTCGGTCTATTCCGCGGCCTCAAGCCGCTGATGTCGTGAGCAGGCTTGTGCGAGAGCCTGATCGATGTCCTCGATGATGTCGGAGCTGTGTTCGATACCGATCGAAAGCCGGATTGTTTCCGGCAGAACGCCGGCGATGCGCTGCTCTTCAGCAGACATCTGGCGGTGGGTGGTCGATGCGGGATGGCAGGCGAGGGATTTCGCGTCGCCGATATTGACGAGCCGGGTGATCAGCTTCAGCGAATCGTAGAAGGTCTTGCCGGCTTCGAGGCCGCCTTTGATCCCGAATGTAAACAGCGATGAAGCGTGGCCATTCAGGTATTTCTGGACCAGCGCATAATAGGGGCTGTCGGGAAAGCCGGCATAATTGACCCACGCGACGCGAGAATCGGCGCGCAGGAAGTTTGCGACCTTGGCTGCGTTCTCGACATGCCTTTCGATACGCAACGCCACCGTTTCGATGCCCTGCAGCAGCAGGAAGGCATTGAATGGCGACAGAACGGATCCCATGGTGCGTTGATAGACGCTGCGCGCGCGCTGAATGTATGCGCTGGCGCCGAATTGCTTGGTGTAGACCAGTCCGTGATAGGAGGCGTCGGGCTCGTTAAAGGCGGGAAAGCGGCGAGCGTGTTCCGTCCAGGGAAAGCGGCCGCTGTCGACGATCGCGCCGCCGAGGGTGGTGCCGTGGCCGCCGAGAAACTTCGTCAGCGAATGAACGGCGATGTCCGCACCGTAGTCGAACGGCTTGAGCAGGATCGGGGTTGCGACCGTGTTGTCGACGACAAGCGGTATACCGTGACGATGAGCGACCTTCGCAAGGGCCTCGATATCGCAGACATTGCCGGCCGGATTGCCGATGGTCTCCGAAAAAATAACCTTGGTATCGTCGTCGATCAGCTTCTCGATGGCGTCCGCCTGGTCGCTGTCGGCAAAGCGCGTCGTGATGCCTTGGCGCGGCAACACGTGCGCAAGCAGGGTATGCGTTGTCCCGTAGAGCTGAGGCACCGATACGATGTTTCCGCCGGTGTCGGCCAGATTGACCAGAGCGAAATGCAGTGCCGCCTGTCCGGTTGCGACCGCGAGTGCGCCGACGCCGCCTTCGAGTTCGGCGACGCGTTTCTCAAGAACGGCGGTCGTCGGATTTGCAATCCGGCTGTAGCGGTAGCCTTCGGCCTCGAGGTTGAACAGGGCGGCACCATGATCGGCGCTGTCGAAGGCGTAGGCGACGGTCTGATAGATCGGAACGGCGACCGACTTGGTCACAGGATCGGGGTCGTAGCCGGCATGAATTGCAATTGTTTCGTTGCGCATTATTCACCTCTACGGTTGCGTCGCGCATTTTCATCATGCGTTTTATTCGCCCCTGCTTTTTTAGAGCGGGGCCGTAAAGGCAGCAATAATTCGCGAAAAGATTGAGGAAATAACCCTAACGAACCCAAACCAATTGACTAAAATTTGAATCAATTGGTCGACAATTCCGTGCGTCACGGTCGGCGTTTTGATTTCCGCACATGGTCACCAAACCGTTGATCGCCGCGCGCCTTTCATTTGACTGCGCCGATCAACCGACCGCACGCCTGATCTGTTCCCCGATCTCGATGAGGACCAGCCGGCCCTGGGGAAGGATCGCGCCCATGGCGTGGAAGTTATGGATCATGCCGTCGTGACAGACGTGCTCGACCGTCACGCCAGCCGCCATCAACTTTCTTGCATAGGCATTGCCTTCGTCGCGCATCGGGTCGTATTCGGCCGTATGAATGATCGCGGCCGGAAGCCCGGTTAATTCCGTTGCTCGGAGGGGCGAAATTCTGGGATCGGCGGGGTCGGCACCGTCGGGCAGATAATCAGCAAGGTCGGCATCGAGGATGGCCCTGTCGACAAGATGATTTTCAGCGAAGGCATGACGGGACGGCGATATTTCGTCGAAGTCGAGGACAGGACATATCAGGCATTGCAGGAGGATAGGTGGCCCGGCGTTTCGCAACGCTTGCTGGCAAACCACCGCGGCGAGCGTGGCGCCCGCAGAATCGCCACCCACCACGAGCTTTGTCGCATCGATGCCGAGCGATGAGGCATGCTCCGACACCCATCGGGTGGCTGCGATCGCGTCTTCGATGGCGGCTGGAAATTTGTGTTCGGGCGCGAGGCGGTAGTCCACCGACACAAGGCGGCATCCGGTCATTTGTGCGAGCGCAGCGCAGATGCGGTCATGGGTTTCGATACTCCCCGCGACCATGCCACCGCCATGGAAGAAGACAAAGCCCGGCAAGGGGGGCTCGGAGGCGACGCCTGAAGGTGCATACAGACGGTAAGGAATATCTCCCGCCAGGCCGGGCAACGATCCGTCGACCCCGACCAGTGGCGGCATGTCGGCGCGAGCGAACTGCATGAGCTTGGCAAGCGCCTGGCGGCGGTCATGGGCGGTTGGGCTCGACCGATCGCGCGGCGAGGCCGCCGCCATCATGGTGAGAAGACGTTTTGCCAGGGGATCGAGCGGCATATCGGCTCCGGTACGGAAAGCGTGGTGCCATTGTGGTCTATCTATCGTGAATCCACCACTATCGCAGCGAGGTCTCGAAAGGAATTCCTTAGAAATTCGGGTCAATAGTAGCGTCATTGTGGGCGGTACCGCAGGGCCGCAGCTTGGATGGCGATGATGGCCCGGACGACAGCACCAGTTAACTTCTCACAGACCTGGACCTTCTTTGAGGGTAACTGGCATGAAGGCAATGTGCCGATCATGGGCCCCCGGACGCATGCGGCCTGGCTGGGCTCGGTCATTTTCGACGGGGCGCGGGCCTTCGAGGGTGTGGCGCCCGATCTCGACCGGCACTGCGCCCGGGTCAATCAATCGGCCATTAATTTCAAGCTGAAACCCGTGGTCGATACCGTAACCTGGCTCGGACTGGCGCGCGAGGGAATAGCCCGCTTCGATGCCAATGCCGAGCTCTATATTCGGCCGATGTATTGGCCGCAAACCGGCAGCGGCGGCGGTGTGCTGTTCGACCCCGAAACCACCAATTGGTGTCTCTGCATCTATGTAGCGCCGATGCCGGCACCCACCGGCAGCGCTATCACGCTGTCGCCGTTCCGCCGGCCAAGCATGGAATGCGCGCCTGTCGATGCCAAGGCGGCATGCCTCTACCCCAACAATTCGCGTGCGCTGATGGAAGCGCAGGCGCGGGGCTTCACCAATTGCCTGCTGCTCGACCTGCTCGGCAATGTCGCCGAGTTTGGAAATTCAAACGTGTTCATGGCGAAAGATGGCGTGGTCTATACGCCGGCACCGAACGGGACGTTCCTCAATGGCATCACGCGGCAGCGGGTGATCGATCTGTTGCGCGGCGATGGCGTCACCATCGTCGAGGCCACCCTGAGCTACGCTGATTTCCTGGGTGCCGACGAGATCTTCTCCAGCGGCAATTTTGCCAAGGTCGCGCCGGTCATCCGGATCGACGACCGCTCGCTGCAGCCGGGCCCGTTCTACCGCCGGGCCCGAAAGCTGTACTGGGACTTTGCCCACGCCTGACGCCGTGATCCCGGCCTGTCGTTATGGGCCGGCTTGTCGTTACAGGCCGAGCAGCTCACGCACGCTGGCAGGCCACTTCGCCAGATCGACGCCGTGGGTATGGAACATGGCGACCGCCAGACGATCCATTCCGAACGCCACGCAGCCGGTATGCGCCGGTTCACCCGTGACATCCTTGATGTCCCAGGTGAGACCGAAATGGTCGCGATGATAGTTGAAGCTCATGCAGGCTGTCGGCTGCTCTTCGGAACGCAACGGGATCAGCAGTTCGAATTTCAGGGATTGCTGCTTCTGGCTGACGGCCTTCATCTGGCCGACGCGGCCGAAGAACGGATCGCTGGCGTAATCGACCTTGAAGGTCAGGCCGAGATCGCGCGCGATCGACTGGGCGCGCACCATCCACCGTTCGCGGAAATCGGATACGTCATCGGGGCTTCCGATGCAGACATATTCGCGCATCCGGAAGGACTGCAGCCGGTCGAGATGGCGGGACGGTTCGCGGCGGAAGCAATCGGCCGCGACGTCAAAACGCAAGCCGCCCTGCGGCAGCGGGCCTCGGGCCGCGGCAATCGGATAGACCGGATAACAGGCCGCGGGCGAGAGCACGAGATCGGCAGGGGAGAGCGACGTTGTCCAGTCGCCGCCGGCATCGAAGCGGCTGACAGCGGAGTGGATTTCGCGCTCGGTCCCGTGCAGGCCGCAGACACAACCAAGCAGGTTGGGGAAGCTCTTCAGATAGCCGGATTTCTCCAACTGTCCGCGGTTCATCACGGGTGGAAAGCGCATCACTTCGGTGTCCGGCTCGCGATGGCGTGTGATCAGGGCGGCGAGCCGTTCAACCATGTCCTCGTAGAGCGCGGTTCTGGCATAAACGCCGTCGGTTCCCATTTTGTGGAAAAGCGCACCGGCGAGGTGATCCAGTGGGTCCACCGGTTGTGACGTGACCTCCGATTGGCCCGTTCGTACGGCTACATTCATGTTCATGCTTCCATTGTTTTCCGAAGGGGGCCGTTTCGCCTAATCGCGCAGGCTGGCGGGCACGCCGCTCATCAGGCTTGCGGTTGCGATGTTGGTCAGGATCCGGTCGTTGTTGATCATCAAGGGCGCCGAAAGGGCGTCGCGGAGATGCCGGCCAACGCTGAAGTCGCCGTCATTGCGGTATCCGGACAGGCCGCAAGCGCGCATCGCGCTCATGACGGTGGCGACCGCAAGCTCGGAGGCTTCCACCTTGAGGAGGTTGATCGAGGACTGGAAGTCGAGCGAACTCAACGCGCGCTCGTCGTGCTCGTGGGCCGCATAGGTATCCATGCTCGACGTAATCATGGCGCGCAGTTTCGTCAGCGTCATCTTCGCCGCGGTAAAATGTGCAGCGCCGGGAGGCATCTGGCCGCCCGATCCGCGCGCAGCTTTACGGATGAACAATTGCGCGCGCTCGACGGACGCTGCGGCGATCCCGGCCCAGACCGAAGACCAGCACAGGTGAGCGACGGGCGTCATGGTCTGCGCATGGATTTTCTCATAGGCTTCTGGAAAGATCTGTTCGGCCGAACCAGTCGCCTTCAGTTCGAAACCCGCGCTGCAGGTTCCGCGCATGCCGAGCGTTTCCCATTCGAGACTGCGCTCCAGCGTGTAATCATCCTTGGTAAAGGCCACCAGCACCTGATCGGACCCGGCGGCGTTGTTGTCGCGCCGTGCGATCGTGACAATGCCGTCGGCTTGCGCGCCGTAGGAAATCACCGTGGCGTTGCGCACCAGCGATATCTCGGCGCCGGCACGCTCGACCGCGGCGGTGCTGAAGCGGATATTGCCGCCGTTCTGTCCTTCGGTGGTCGACGATGCGAGCAGCAACTGTTCGGTCGCCACGCGGCGCATCAGCGTCTCGTGCCAGCTGCTGCCGGCCCCGTGTCGGACCAGGCAAGCAACCTTGGTCTGATGCATCGCAAATATCATCGCCGTGGAGGCGCAGGCACGGCCGAGCGTGTAGCACGTGTCGGCAACATCAAAGATTGATGCGCCGTATCCGCCGAACTCGGTTGGAATCTGGATTCCCAGAAGCTTTTGCTCGCGTGCAGCGTCCATGGCCGCTTTCGGGAAACGGGCGCGACGATCGACGTCCTCGGCATCCGCCGCCGCTACGGCGGCGACCGCCGCGGTGCGCTGGATGAAGGAAGGGCTTTGATCGAGAAGCAACTGCTCACTGGTTTCGTCCACCGCAGCGCTGCGGAACCGGGCTTCTTGCACGTTCATGGCCAATGACCTCGAGGGTTTGTCGGTGCGATATACATTTGCACAAACATCGCATCCGATCGCACAACCGCTTTTGATTGAGCTTCGAGGCTAGGGATTTAATTAAAATGCGTCGACGAAAATCAACGTAAATGCGTTTGGTTTCAGGGTTCACGGTTAATCAACGGCATTTTAGATAAATTTTAGATATTAACCCTCGCGCAATCACCGTTAGCGTTAAGAACAAAATGAGGGCTTGCGTAAAACGAGAGGTGCTTTCTTTCAAAAGGTGCGCGCGCTAAATACGACGCTCTGTATTCAGTTCGGTTTCGTGCAATGAAATCGCACGATGACAAATGGAAAGTTGCGCATGCAAGCCGTTGGCGCCGAGGTTCAGGGTCGCATCCTCGCTCTCGTCGAGACGATCCTCCAGCAGAACTCAATTGCCGTGCAGGTTGATCCGGAATCGCGACTGGTGGATGTCGGGTTGACCTCGATGGATATGGTCAGTCTGATGCTCGGCGTCGAAGCCGAGTTCGACTTCACAATTCCGCAGGCCGAGATAACGCCGGAGAATTTCCAGTCGATCAGGACGCTGGAATTGATGATCGTCCGTCAGCTCCAGCTAGAGACGGCTGCCTGAGAAGACGGATCGGCGGCGCGGTTGACGCGAAGTGGGTCGCCCTTATCCTGGAAAAGCGCCATTCTCAAGCGACCGGATGATGCGAGCTCATGAATTGCGCCGGCTCGCATTGGTCGCTATCGCCGCGGCCGCGGTGCGGTTCTCAACACCCAGCTTGGCATAGATCTGCTCCAGATGCTTGTCCACCGTCCTTGGGCTGAGACCGAGGATTTGGGCGATGTCCCGGTTGGTCTTTCCTTTCGACAGCCAGGACAGAACTTCGCCTTCGCGGGTGGTCAACCCCAGTTCGCTGCTGAATTCCGCCGGCATATTGGTGCTGGAATCCTTTGCCAGGCGCAGCAGGAATTCGTTCGGACCAAGCTTGCCCATATATTGCAGCCGAAGCTGGTCGTTGTTTGGAAATGAAGCCATCGCCTGAGTTTTCGATCCGGTCTTGGCTTTTTGGGCTTGTTCAAGCCATTGCAGCATCGCGTCCGGCAGCACCAGTTCGTCTTCCGTCGCTGCGGCGAGATTGTCCGACAATAGTTTCTGCGCCTGCGGCGTCGACCACATGATCTTGCCCTGTCCGTTGACGGCGAGCAGAAATCGTCCGGACACATCGAGTGCCGCGCGGGCGCTCTGGGTCAACCTGGCATTGGCGAGATGAACACGGATTCGCGCCAGCATCTCTTCGATCACAATCGGCTTGGTCACGTAATCCACGCCGCCCGCTTCGAGGCCGCGCACGATATGTTCGGTCTCCGCCAATCCCGTCATGAAGATGACCGGCACGTTGCTCAGGCCCGCGTCACGCTTGAGGCGCTGGCAGGTTTCAAAGCCGTCCATGCCGGGCATCACGGCGTCGAGCAGAATGATGTCCGGCGTGATCTGTTCGACAATTCGCATCGCAGCGGCGCCGTCCATGGCGACCATCACCGTCATGCCGGCGCCGTCAAGCGCGTCGGTCAGCAGACGCAGCGTCTCCGGCGAGTCGTCGACGACCAGGGCGACGTCGCGTTTTTTGGACTCAGTGGTCATAGCTGTGCAGCGCTTTCAGGGTTGACATGTACTGATCGAGGTCGAAGCGGTCGATCAGAAAGCGCATGTGCGAGACAAAATCGGCATGTTCAGGATAGTCGGTTCCTATTTCATCGAGCTTGATCTGGATCGCGCGAATGTATCCCATCTGTCCGAGACTGATGAGCTCCTCCACATGCTTAAAATGCGGCCGCGAGCCGGTTTCCGGCTTCCATTGCGGCACTGCGACCTGATCGGTTTCGTACTGCCATTCGATCTTGAGCAACTGGCGGATCAATTCCAGCAGCTTCGGAATGTCGATCGGCTTCATCAGATAGCCATCGTGAAACGGCTGTGCGAGCGGCGTGCCGTGCGCCTCCAGGGCGCTCGCCGAAACCATCAGAATGCGGGCGTGATGATGGCCGGTCGAGCGCAGTGTTTCCGCGACGGTCCACCCGTCCATACCCGCCATCGAGATATCAAGCAGAAACAGATCGGGCCGGCAATGCTGGGCGAGGGCGAGGCAGCCGGGTCCATCCGGCGCGCTCAGCAGGATGAAACCCAGCGGCGTCAGCACTTCGCGCAGCAGGTCGCGGTGGACGGGATCGTCGTCGGTAATCAGGATCGTCTTGCGCGGCCCATGGTAACCGAAGAACGGGGCATCGACCGGCGCAGTTCGCGTCGGATTGGTGACTTCGGAGAGCAGCATCTTCACGCGGAAGGTGCTGCCGGTGCCGACGGTGCTGGTGACCTGAATGTCGCCGCCCATCACGCCCGCGAGCAATCGGCTGATGGTCAGGCCGAGACCGGTTCCGGTTTGCGGCTGTGAGACGCCCAATGCGCCGCGCTCGAACGGCGCAAAGATGCGTTCAAGGTCGGTTGCTTGAATCCCGGGACCGGTGTCGGCCACTTCAAACTCAGCGACCGGGCTGCGATAATGGACGACAAACTGGACGACCCCGGCCTGCGTGAATTTAATGGCGTTCGACAGCAGATTGATCAGGATCTGGCGCAGGCGTTTTTCATCGGCGAACACCACATAGGGCAGCACGTTCGGCCGCTTGAAAACGAAATCGATACCCTTGGCGGCGGCCTGCAGGCGGAACATCCCGACCAGCTGGTCGAGAAATTCGCTTAAGCGAACTTCGTCCCGCGACAGATAGAGCCGGCCGGCCTCGATTTTCGAGATATCGAGAATGCCATCGATCAGGCCCGACAGATGATCGGCGCTGCGGCGTACCACGCGCACCTGGTCACGCGGTTTGGGATGCAGGCTGGTATCCTGCTCCAGCAACTGGGCGTAACCGCTGATGGCATTCAACGGCGAGCGCAGTTCATGGCTCAGTCCGACGACATATCGGCTCTTGGCGAGATTGGCCGATTCGGCGACCTCCTTGGCGCGCTGCAGCTCGGCGTCGGTGCGCTTGTGCGCGTCGATTTCCTGTATCAACAGCGTGGTCTGGCGCCTGGTTTCCGCCTCCGCCGCGCGACGGCTTTGCTGCGCCAGTACGAACAGCCAGGCGACCACGCCGATGATGATGGTGAGCGCGAAGAACACCTTCCAGAGCACGTCGGATAGCTGCAGATTGTCGACGTCAACCGTCGCCGATGTCTGCAGATAGATCATGCCGAGTGTCAGTCCGACCAGCCCCGCCGAAACCGCGAAGACGCCGATATAGTGTCCAACTTGCGAATTGATCCGCGCGTAGATCGGCGTCGGCAGCAGCTTGCCGAGAGTATCCGAGACCTGCGCCTGGATCCGCGCATGCGGCTTGCAGAGATCGTGGCAGCGGGCGTCGAGCGAGCAGCACAGCGAGCAAATCGGACCGGCATAGGCGGGACACGACGCCATGTCCTCGGGCTCGAAAGTATGTTCGCAAATACAGCACTGGATCGCTTCGAGATTCTGCCAGCTCCGCTTCGGCTTCCGTGCGATGTAGTATTTGCCGTCGGTTGCGTATGCGATCAGCGGCGCGGTGACGAACGCCACGATCAGCGCGACGAACGGCGCCAGTGCCTTCGGCGTCGGTCCAAACAGGCCGTAGAACGCGCTGATCGAGACGATGGTGGCGATTGTCATCGCACCGACGCCGACCGGATTGATGTCATAGAGATGCGCGCGCTTGAACTCCATTTGCTGCGGGCGCAAGCCGAGCGGCCTGTTGATCACGAGGTCGGCGACCAGCGCTCCGACCCAGGCGATGGCGACGTTGGAGTAAAGCGCCAGCGTCTGCTCGAGCGCTTTGTAGACGCCGATTTCCATCAGCAGCAGCGCGACGAGCACATTGAAGACCAGCCATACCACGCGACCGGGATGGCTATGGGTGAGGCGGGAAAAGAAATTCGACCACGCAATCGAACCGGCGTAGGCGTTGGTGACGTTGATCTTCACCTGCGACAGGATCACGAAAGTGCCGGTCAGCGCCAGCGCCAGTTCCGGTTGCGACAGCACGTAGCGAAATGCCTCGAGATACATATGCGCCGGTTCGGCGGCATGTTCGGCGGAGACGCCATGGCTCAGGGCAAAGAACGCCAGGAACGATCCGGCCAACAATTTGAGCGCGCCGAGAATGATCCAGCCGGGGCCGGCGCTGACCAGTGCGATCCACCATGAGGTCTTCGAGGTGCGCCGGTCGCGCGGAAGAAAGCGAAGGAAGTCGACCTGCTCGCCGATCTGCGCCACCAGCGCGAACACCACCGAGGCGGCGGTGCCGAACAGCAACAGATCGAGATGGCCGGCAGGGTTGCCGTGCTCGCCGGGAAACTTTGTCCACTCCGCAAAAGAATGCGGATTGGCGTAAGCGATCGCCGCAAACGGCAGGATGTGAAGAATGATCCACAGCGGCTGCGTCCATAATTGAAAGCGGCTGATCAGGGTGATGCCGTAGGTAACCAGCGGAATGATCACCACCGCACTGACGAGATAGCCGATCGGACGCGGGATTCCGAAGCACATCTCCAGCGCGGTCGCGAGGATGACCGCCTCGATCGCAAAGAAAATGAAGGTGAAGGATGCGTAGATCAGCGAGGTGATGGTCGATCCGATGTAACCGAAGCCGGCGCCGCGGGTCAGAAGATCGATATCGATGCCGCATTTGGCGGCATGATAGGCGATCGGCAAACCGCAGAAAAAAATAATGACGCTGACGACGAGGATGGCCGCGGTGGCGTTAGTGACGCCGTAATTGAGGGTGATGGTGCCGCCGATCGCCTCAAGCGCCAGGAACGATATCGCCCCGAGAGCGGTGTTGGCGACGCGGGCGGCGGACCAGCGCCGCGCGCTCTTGGCTGTAAAGCGCAGCGCATAATCTTCCAGCGTCTGGTTGGCAACCCATTGATTGTATTGGCGCCTGACGCGGTCTATCCGCTGCCGCCCTGCCACTTTGCACTCCTGACCCCAAGCGATCCCGCTCGCAAAATCCGCCTCAAAAATCTACGTCGCTATTTTGCGGTGCAATATACGCGATCTTGCGTATCTGTGCACTGCACAATTTCAGCAATCCTGCCTCATCCTTAGCGCGTCCTCGAACACAATGGGGTATTCATGTCAGACGAAATCAAACCGGGCCTGCAGTCTCCGCTTCGGCGCAAACTGCTGATGGGAATGGCCGCTTTGCCGGCCATATCGATGCTTTCGCGCCCATCCTTCGCCGACGTTCCCGCGACCTCGGCCGTCAATACCACGGGCCTTGCGGTGACGGATACCGACGTGACGGTGGGAATCCTCCATTCCGTCACCGGCACCATGGCGATCAGCGAAACCGGTTCGGTGGAGGCGGAAAAGCTCGCGATCGAGCAGATCAACGCGTCCGGCGGCGTGCTCGGCCGCAAGATCAAGTTCGTTCAGGAAGATGGCGCCAGCGACTGGCCGACCTTCGCCGAAAAGGCGAAGAAGCTTCTGGTCAACGACAAATGCGCCGCGGTGATGGGCTGCTGGACATCCGCATCGCGCAAGGCGGTGCTGCCGGTATTCGAACAATATAACGGCATGCTCTACTACCCGACCTTCTATGAAGGCCTCGAGCAATCCAAGAATGTCATCTATACCGGCCAGGAAGCCACCCAGCAGATCATCGCCGGCCTCGACTGGGTCAACAAGACCAAGGGCGCCAAGACATTCTACCTGCTCGGCTCCGACTACATCTGGCCGCGCACTTCGAACAAGATCGCCCGCAAGCACATCGAAGGCCATCTGCAGGGCGCCAAGGTGGTCGGCGAGGAATATTTCCCGCTCGGCAATACCCAGTTCAACTCGGTCATCAACAAGATCAAGCTGACCAAGCCCGACGTGATCTACGCCATCATCGTCGGCGGGTCGAACGTCGCTTTCTACAAGCAGTTGAAGGCGGCCGGCATCGATTTGTCGAAGCAGACGCTGCTGACCATCTCGGTGACCGAAGACGAAATCGACGGTATCGGCGGCGAAAACATCGCAGGCGCCTATGCCTGCATGAAGTACTTCCAGTCGCTGGACAATCCGAACAACAAGCTGTTCGTGCCGGCATTCAAGAAGATGTGGGGCGAAAAGACCGTGATCGGCGACGTGACGCAGGCCGCCTATCTCGGCCCGTGGCTGTGGAAATTAACCGCGGAGAAGGCCGGCAGCTTCGATGTCGACAAGATTGCTGCGGCTTCCCCGGGGATCGAGTTCAAGGGTGCCCCGGAAGGCTACGTCCGCATCCATGAAAATCATCACCTCTGGTCCAAGACCCGCGTCGGCCGGGCCAAACTCGATGGCCAATACGAGCTGGTCTATGAGACGGCCGATCTCGTCGAGCCGGATCCGTTCCCGAAGGGTTATCAGTGAGGCCACGGGCGCGTTAGCGCGCTCGCTCTCCGCACGCTTCCTGGCGCGGACTTGACAGTCCACGCCGCAAAATTCTCGCGTCGCGACGGCTATCGCGGCGCGGGTCTTCTCGACCACGGAGGACGGATCGATGTTCGGCGACTATTCGATTGGCGATCTCGGCGCGATTTTCGCGATGCAGGGTTTCGCGGGGCTGATCCTGTTTTCAGTTTACGTGCTGATGGCGCTCGGGCTCGCCATCATCTTCGGCCAGATGGGCGTCATCAACATGGCCCACGGCGAGTTCCTGATCCTCGGCGCCTACGTTACCTGGATGACCTCCAATCTATTCCAGGCGTATCTGCCGGGCTTGTTCGCCGGCTATTTCTTCCTCGCGATGATTCTGGCGTTTATCGCGTCCGGAGCCCTCGGAATGCTGGTCGAATGGGCGTTGATTCGGCATCTCTACAAACGTCCGCTGGATACGTTGCTTGCGACCTGGGGCCTCAGCCTGATCCTGCAACAGGCCTATCGTTCGATCTTCGGTGCGCGCGAGGTCGGTGTCGAATTGCCGGAATGGATGCTGGGGTCATGGCAAGTCACCGATGCCATCCAGATTCCGATCAACGGCATGTTCGTGATGTGCCTCACCTTCCTGATCACGCTCGGCGTGGCCTTTATCATGTACAAATCGCGCTGGGGCCGGCAGGTCCGCGCCGTGATGCAGAACCGGGTCATGGCCGGCGCCGTCGGCATCAACACTGAAAAGGTCGACCGCTATACCTTTGGCCTCGGCTGCGGCATCGCCGGCGTCGCAGGCTCTGCCTTCACCATGATCGGCTCGACCAGTCCGACCGCGGGTCAGCTCTACATCGTCGATACCTTCCTCGTGGTCGTGTTCGGCGGCGCGGCGAGCCTGTTCGGCACCATCGCCTCGGCCTTCACCATCTCGCAGGCGCAGTCGACCATGGAATTCTTCATGTCGGGATCGATGGCCAAGGTGCTCACGCTACTGGCGATCGTCGCGATCCTGATGATGCGGCCGCAGGGCCTGTTCGCACTCAAGGTTCGCAAATAACAACAAGACGAGAACGGTCATGGCCGACAATCCGCGCTTCTTCAATCGATCCGAACTGGTCGGCTTGCGTGTCGTTGGTTTGCTTCTCATCGTGATCCTGCCGCTGACGCTCGACATATTCCGCCTCAATCTGGTCGCGAAATATCTGACCTACGCCTTCGTCGCGATCGGCCTCGTGCTGTGCTGGGGATATGGCGGGATTCTCAGCCTTGGGCAGGGCGTGTTCTTCGGTCTCGGCGGTTACGCCATGGCGATGTACCTCAAGCTCGAGGCCTCCAGCGTCGAAAACACCAAGATCCAGTCGACCCCCGGCATTCCGGATTTCATGGACTGGAATCAGATCACCCAGCTGCCGTTCTTCTGGCAACCGTTCCACAGCCTGACATTCACCGTTCTGGCCATCCTGATCATTCCGGCGTTCTTTGCCTTCCTGATCGGTGCTGCGATGTTCAAACGCCGGGTCGGCGGCGTCTATTTCGCCATCATCACCCAGGCCGTCGCTGCGATCCTGACCATCCTGATCGTCGGCCAGCAAGGTTATACCGGCGGCATCAACGGCATCACCGACCTGCGCACGCTGCAAGGGATGGGACATCCGTACCGATCATGCCAAGTTCATTCTCTATTTCTTCGAGGTCGATCTGCCTGTTCGGTTGCATCATTGCAGCGCAGTTCATTCGCCTCACTCAAAGCTCGGCCGCATTCTCGTGGCGATGCGCGACAAGGAGGACCGCGTCCGCTTCTCCGGCTACAGCGTCGCGAATTTCAAGATCTTCGCATTCACCCTGGCGGCGATGTTCGCCGCCATCGGCGGCGCCATGTTCACGCTGCAGGTGGGCTTCATGTCGCCGTCCTTTGTCGGCATCGTGCCCTCGATCGAAATGGTGATCTACACCGCCGTCGGCGGTCGGATGTCGATCTTCGGCGCGGTCTACGGCACGTTGCTGGTCAATTTCGCCAAGACCAGCCTTTCGGAATCGTTTCCGCAATTCTGGCTGTTCGGACTTGGCGCGCTGTTCATCGCCGTCGTGTTGGCCTTCCCAGATGGTCTGGCGGGTATCTGGCGCGATCACGTTCAGCCCCGCATCGACCGGCTGATCTCGTCGCGCAAATCGAAATCCGGCAACGGCTGGACTGACAGTTCGGTTGCCGACGGCGCGCCGGCGGAGTGAGGAGATAAATCATGCTCATCGGTCACCAGCCCAAGGAATTTCTGCTCGCGGTCGAGGCGCTCACGGTTTCCTTCGACGGCTTCAAGGCAGTCAACGATCTTTCGTTCTATGTCGACGAAAACGAAATCCGCGTCATCATCGGTCCTAACGGCGCCGGCAAGACCACGGTGCTCGACCTGATTTGCGGAAAGACCAAGGCGACCTCCGGTTCGATTCAGTTTCGTGGCCAGGAACTGACGAAGATTGAAGGAGAACCAGATCGTTCAGGCCGGGGTCGGGCGCAAATTCCAGACGCCGTCGATCTATGATGACCTAACGGTACTGGAAAATCTGGAGATTTCCTATCCGCGCGGCCGCACTGTGTTTGGCGCGTTGATGTTCAAGCGCGATGCCGAGGTACGTGATCGGGTCGAGGAAGTCGCCGAGATGATCTTTCTGAAAGACAAGCTGAACATGTATGCGGAACTTCTCAGCCACGGCCAGAAGCAATGGCTCGAGATCGGCATGCTGCTGATTCAGGATCCGGACCTCTTGATGCTCGACGAACCCGTCGCCGGCATGAGCGTCAGCGAGCGGGTCAAGACCGCCGAACTGCTCAATCGCATCATCAAGAACCGTTCGGTTCTGGTGATCGAGCACGACATGAAATTCGTCGAGGACATCGCGCACAAGGTCACGGTGCTGCATCAGGGCCAGATCCTTTCAGAAGGCACGATGGAGTACGTCAAGAACGATCCCAAGGTCATCGAAGTCTATCTCGGGCATTAGGGCATGATCGCGGAACATGGCGTCCGGTTTCGGGACGGGATCATGCTCGGCGAAGGACAAGGAGCACTTTGAATGCTGGCTATCTCCGATCTGCATGTCGCCTACGGCCAGAGCGAAGTGCTGCATGGCCTCAATGTCTCCGTCGCGCCCAACGAGATCGTCGCGATCATGGGCCGCAACGGCATGGGCAAGACCACGCTGATGAAGTCGCTGATGGGGATCGTGCCGGCCAAGAGCGGCTCGGTCACCATGGAAGGCACCGAGCTCGGCCCGTTGAAGAGCTATGAGCGCGTCGCCAAGGGGCTCGCTTATGTGCCGCAGGGTCGCATGATTTTCTCCACCATGACGGTGAAGGAGAACATCGAGACCGGGCTCGTCGCGTCCGGTGAAACCGAGGTTCCCGGCGACATCTACGAATTGTTCCCGGTGCTGCTGGAAATGAAGGACCGCCGCGGCGGCAATTTGTCGGGCGGGCAGCAGCAACAGCTCGCGATCGCCCGCGCGCTCGCCACCAAGCCCAAGGTGCTTTTGCTCGACGAGCCGACCGAGGGCATTCAGCCCTCGATCATCCGCGAGATGGCCCGCACGCTGAAGCGCATCCGCGACGAACGCGGACTGTCGATTGTGGTTTCCGAGCAGGTTCTGAGCTTCGCGCTGGACATCGCCGACCGGGTTCTCGTCATCGAGAACGGCGAGATCGTGCGCGACGATGCGCGCGAGGGCGTCGACGCCGCGCAGATCTCGAAATATTTGTCCGTCTAAAATCTGACCAACGCGTGTAAACAGGGGAGCTTTTGATGCCAGATACGCTGATCAAGGTCGATCTTTCGAAGTCGGCCTACGACAACGACAAGATTCACAACCGCTGGCATCCCGATATCCCGATCGTGGAGTGGGTCAAGCCGGGCGACGACTTCATCATCGAGACCGTTGACTGGACCGGCGGCTTCATCAAGAACAACGACTCCGCCGACGACGTGCGTGACATCGATCTGTCGATCGTGCATTTCCTCTCCGGCCCGATCGGCGTCAAGGGTGCCGAGCCCGGCGATCTGCTCGTGGTCGATCTGCTCGACGTCGGCCCGCTGAAGGAGTCCCTTTGGGGGTTCAACGGATTCTTCTCGAAGAAGAATGGGGGCGGTTTCCTGACCGATCATTTCCCGTTGGCGCAGAAATCGATCTGGGACATCAAGGGTCTCTACACGTCGTCGCGCCATATTCCCGGCGTGAACTTCGCCGGCCTCATTCATCCCGGCCTGATCGGCTGCCTGCCCGATCCGAAAATGCTGGCGACCTGGAATGCGCGCGAGGCCGCGCTGATCGCGACCAACCCGACCCGCGTACCTGGATTGGCCAACCCGCCGTTCGCGCCGACCACGCATGCCGGCCAGGCCAAGGGCGATGTCAAGGCCAAGATCGCCGCCGAGGGTGCCCGCACCGTGCCGCCGCGCGAGCATGGCGGCAATTGCGATATCAAGGATCTGTCGCGCGGCTCGAAGATCTACTTCCCGGTCTACGTGCCCGGCGGCGGCCTCTCCATGGGCGACCTGCATTTCAGCCAGGGCGACGGTGAAATCACCTTCTGCGGCGCCATCGAGATGGCCGGCTGGCTGCATATCAAGGTCGACATCATCAAGGACGGCGTCGCCAAATACGGCATCAAGAACCCTGTGTTCAAGCCGTCACCGATCACGCCGAACTACAAGGACTATCTGATCTTCGAGGGCATCTCGGTCGACGAGCAGGGCAAGCAGCATTACCTCGATGTGCATATCGCCTATCGGCAGGCCTGCCTGAACGCGATCGAGTACCTCAAGAAGTTCGGCTATTCCGGTGCGCAGGCCTATTCGATCCTGGGAACCGCGCCGTGCCAGGGCCATATCTCCGGCGTGGTCGACGTGCCCAACGCCTGCGCGACGCTATGGCTGCCGACGGAAATCTTCGACTTCGACATCATGCCGTCGTCGGCGGGTCCGATCAAACATATCAAGGGCGACATCCAGATGCCGCTCTCACAGGACAAGTAATCCCTGCGCGACGGGATGCGGGACGGCTGAGTATCTGCCGCCCCGCATCCACCGTTGCGTTTGTGAAGCTGGGATGAGGAAACGAAAATGCCGGTTTACGAATATCTCTGCGACGATTGCGGCCCGTTCACGGACATGCGGCCGATGGCGGAATGCGATGCGCCGCAGGACTGTCCACGATGCGAGAGCGAATCGCCGCGCGTGATCCTGACCGCGCCGAACTTCTTCTGCATGCCCTCGGACAAGCGCAAGGCCCATGCCACCAATGAGCGTAGCGCCAATGCGCCCAAAACGGTCGATCAATACAAGGCGTCGCATGGGCCGGGTTGCGGCTGTTGCTCGACCAAGCCCTCGCGGCTCGTCAAGCGAACCCGCAGCGGCGCCAAGAGCTTTCCGACCGCGCGGCCGTGGATGATCAGCCATTGATGGCCTGACGATAGATCTCATTCCCCCGCCCGGATCGCATCTGGCGATGCGAGGAAGCCGAAGCGTAGCTTCGGCTTCCTTTCCAGGACGGCCGCCGAAGGCCGCCTTTGCTCTCCCACAAGGGCAGAGGTGAAGTGAGCCGCTGGCAGAACCGATTCAATCGGAACGGAGTCGCCAGGTTCAGCCCCCGATCTCGGCGCTGATGATGTCGCCGAACAGGTCCCATTTGCCGTTCTTGAACTGCATCATCTTGAGCTGCTCGATCGGGGCAAAATCGGTGGCGCCGGTATTGATCCTGATGCCGGGAAGCGTCGTATCCGGCGCGAAGTCCTTCAGGCTGGCGGCCTGCTTCATCACGTTTTCCCGGGTCAGGTCGTCGCCGGCCTGCTTCAGCACCTGCACCATGGTCTGCGCCGCGGTGTAGCCGTACACGAGATTGGTGTCGGCGATGTTCGCGCCGGGCATGTGCTTGTCGATGAAGGCTTTGAACTTCTTCATGCCTTCGTCGTCGGCCCATTGCGGGTCGGAGGCGTCCTTGAGGTAGCCGGCCGACAGGATGCCTTCGGAAGCCTCAAGGCCGGCGGGCTTCATGACCGCACCGATCGAGATCGAGACGTCGGTCATGAGATGCATCGGCTTCCATTCCAGCTCCGCCATCTTCTTGATGGCTTGCGCGGCGAATTTCGGCGTCGAGATATTGACGAGCACGTCGGCGCCGGTGCCCTTCAGCTTGACAATGTGGGAATCGACCGAGGGTTCGGTGGTCTCGTAGCTTTCCTCGGCCACGATGATGCTGGATGCCTTGTCGCCGAACACGTCCTTCAGGCCGGCCACGTAATCCTTGCCGAAATCGTCGTTCGCGTAGAACACCGCGACCTTGGCGCCGGGTTTGGTTTTCAGGATGTACTTGGCGAAGATCCGGGCCTCGACGCGGTAGCTCGGCTGGAATCCCATGGTCCAGGGAAAGTTCTTTGGATCGTTCCACTTGCTGGCGCCGGTGGCGAGGAAGAGTTGCGGCACCTTCTTGGCGTTCTGATATTTCTGAACCGCGGTCTGGGTCGGCGTCCCGAGCGCGTTGAAGACCAGCAGCACTTCGTCGCTCTCGATCAGCTTGCGGACCTGTTCGACGGTCTTGGGCGGGCTGTAACCGTCGTCGTAAGAGATGAAGTTGATCTTGCGGCCGTTGATGCCGCCGGCATCGTTGATCATCTTGAAGTAAGCGTCCTCGGTCTTGCCGATGACCCCATAGGCTGAGGCGGGGCCGCTATAGGCCTCGACATTGCCGATCTTGATTTCGGTGTCGGTCGCGCCGGTATCGTACTTCTTCTGTGCAAGCGCGCCCTGGGTAGCCAGCACGGTCAGCGCCGTCGCGGCGGCCATCGAGACCAGGCTTGAACCGAGCAGGGACAGTTTCTTATTCCTCATGGAGAGAACCCTTCATTGGATGGAAATCGACGATGGATATTCGAAACGGGTGGGGTGGAGTTTACGAAACGGCGGACTTGAGCTTATCGATCGCATCCGGAGAGCTGAAGTTCTTCCGTAGCGTCGGCTTGTGGATCTTGCCTGTAGCGTTGCGCGGCAGGGCTTCCACGAACTGGATCAGGCGCGGGCATTTGTAGCGCGCCAGATTGGCCGCACAATGCGCATGAATCTCCGCCGCAGCAAGGGAGTGGCCCGGCTTTAGCGCCACGATCGCCATCCCGACCTCGCCCCATTGCTCGCTGGGAATACCGATCACCGCAGCTTCCGCGACGGCTGTGATCTGATGCAGAACATTCTCGACCTCGGCCGGATAGACGTTTTCGCCGCCGGAGATGTACATGTCCTTCCAGCGATCGACGATGTAATAGAAACCTTCTTCGTCAATGCGTGCGGCGTCTCCGGTATGCAGCCAGCCGTCGGTAAATGACGACCGGTTGGCATCCGGCCTGTTCCAGTAGCCGGGCGTGATGTTCGGTCCCTTGACCCAGAGTTCACCGATCTCGCCGACGGCGGCGTCGGACCCGTCGGGCAGAACGATCCGCACTTCGGTATGCAGGACCGGTTTGCCTGACGATCCGGCCTTGCGCGCGGCGTCCTCCCGGTCGAGCGTCAGCACCGCCGGGCTGGTCTCGGTCATTCCGTAACCCTGCTGCAGGGCGACGCCACGCTGCTCCCACACCTTCAAAAGCGGGACCGGCATCGGCGCCCCGCCGACGCCGCCGATGATCAGCCGGCTGAAGTCGGAATTTGCGAACGAAGCATGCTGCGCCATGAACTGATAGATCGACGGCACGCCGAAAAAGCAGTTGATGCCCCGCTTGGGATCGCTGATCAGTTCGAGCGCGGCCCCGGGATCGAAGGCGCGCATGATCAGCGCGGTGCCGCCCGCATGCAGCACCGGGTTGGTGTAGCAGTTCAGCCCGCCGGTGTGGAACAGCGGCAGCACGGCCAGGAACACCGACGCCGGCGAGATATAGGCCGGACCGCCGAGATTGACGCAATTCCAGAACGTCATGCCGTGGGTGATCACAGCCCCTTTCGGCTGGCCGGTCGTGCCCGACGTGTACATGATCGTCGATATGTCATCGAGCGTCACGCTTTCGGCCTTGTCGAGCGGCGCCGAGGCCGCGATCGCCGCTTCATAGGAACCGCCGGCGCCAAGCAGCAGGGTCGACGGCGTTTCGCAGATTCTTGCGACCGCAAGCGCGTTATCGCTGAGGTCGGCGTCATGGACCATGACCCTGGGCGTCGCATCGTTGACGA
The DNA here is from genome assembly GCA_963727225.1 of uncultured Pseudomonadota bacterium. Taxonomy (GTDB): domain Bacteria; phylum Pseudomonadota; class Alphaproteobacteria; order Rhizobiales; family Xanthobacteraceae; genus Bradyrhizobium. The sequence goes on from CAVSFN010000024.1 coordinate 68,917, forward strand.
TGAACTGAAGCTCCGGGACGGTGAAGCGGGTGTTCAGGGGCAGGAAGATCGCGCCCAGCCGCCCGCAGGCGAACTGCACCTCCAGCGTGTCTGACGTATTCATGGCAAGCACGGCGACCCGGTCGCCGCGCGCCACCCCGAGCCGGTCCCGCAGATGGGCGGCAAGACGCGAAATCCGCGCATCGAATTGCGCGTAGGAGAGCCGGCGTTCGCTGGCGAGATCGACAACTGCCAGTTTTTTCGGCGTCCGGCGGCCGAAATGGGCAATCCAGTCATAATGGCGAACCGGCAAAATCTCCTCCGAAGGTCCAGCGGTCTGACGCCGCCTGATCTTAAGCCTCATCTTCCAGATGAGAGGCCGTATCGCAATACGTCTTGCGTTGAATGGCTGGCCTATGGCCATCCGGGCCGGTTTCAAACAGCCTCGCCGGTCCCGACATCGTCATTGCGAGCGAAGCGAAGCAATCCATGAGGCAACAGGAAAGCAAGACTGGATTGCTTCGCTTCGCTCGCAATGACGTTGAAATATAACTCCGCGATCTCGCCGCGCGACCGCGCGAGTTTTACCCTGAACGGTGTGCCCACTGAGATCAGAGGGCGCAGTGCTACCCCAGGAGGGGAGCAGGGAATGCCGGGCGCCGATGCGCCCGCAGCCGCGCGTGTGTTGGTAGGTAGCACGCGCGTTAGTCACCACGGTCACACCGGAATCACCCGGCATTCCCCGCGCAATGGTTTTAACAGCTTATTTCGTGCTCTCCCGGGTGACCGGGCTTTTTTGCCACCCTCGCCCCCAAAGAAACTGCAAGAAGCTTGCTTCTCGAGAACTTGACGCCAGCGTCGGGGCGTCAGGACCACACGACTTCGCCGTCCGCAGGCCACACGCCCGTCAAGCGCGCCGCCCGCGTCCACCGCATCCCGCCCTGCGTCCGTGACGTTGCGCAACGCCCCTCTGAGTAGGGCGGGACGGCGAGGGATATGCAGGTGATTTGGCCTCGGGGTCAAGAAAAAATTCGGAAAATCAGAAATAGTCCGGGCCTCAAAATTCTCTCTCTCAGATCGAGTGGCTGGTCTCGCGGCTGGAAGCGGCCTGAAAGGTGCGGGTGCATTGAAGGTTTGCCGGGATGCGGCCAAACCTGCCGCGCCGTCCTCGATCATGGTGCTGCCACGCCTATTCTTCATCCATGCCTGGCGTCTTGCTCAGCATGAAATGACCAAACGCCGAGGCAATCGGCTTGGTCGCGTCGTCCTGCCAGGCCTGCGCTTCGAAAGCAACGATGCGCCGGCCCTGCTTGACGATCGACACCTTGGCGTGGCTGTCCAGCGCGCGGCCTGAGCGCAGGTAGTTGATGGTAAGGCCGATCGGCTTGGGCATCGCGGCAACGCCGAGCTCACGTGTTACGCCGAAAATCGCGGTTGTTTCAAGGAATGCGCCGGTCAGGCCGCCGTGAATGGCGGGAAGGATGGGGTTGCCGATGAGCTGGGGCGAAAACGGCATGACGAGAATATCGTCGTCGCCGGCGCGAATACCCAGAAAACGCGCGAAAGGGCTGTTGGCGAAAACACCTGTTGGATCCTCCGGCGCTTCGAGCAAGGGCGGGATGCCGTCGATCACGCGTTCTTCAGCCATCATGTTGGTTCGGTTGGCGCCAATCATGAAGCAGGCTGTCGCGGAAGCGACCGGATCGCTTTCGTCTTCCTGAAAGGCGGTCGAGCGTACGAACGCTATCGAACGGGTGACGCGATAGCAGATCGAATGCGCCTTGATATCGAGGCCTGGTGTCGCCGGCCTCTGGTAGTCGATACGCAGATCGAGCGTGGCAATCGCCTGCATTCCATCCAGCGCGAGCTGGACGGCCATGCCGCAGCTCTCGTCAAGCATCGCGGTCACGACGCCGCCGTGAAGAACACCGGTCTTGATATCACCGATGAAAATAGGGCGGTAGGGCAGGCTGGACCACGCCTCGCCACGGGCGACGCGGTCAAGCCGAAGCCCGCTGATGAATCCATAATCAGAACGGCGAGATTTGATCGCTTCAGCTAGCTGGTCAAACGGCAGCGGCGAGTTCGATGAATTGGACATACGCGTTTCTAGACCAAGTCGCCGACTGAGCAAATAGCTGGAAACTCCTGCGCCGGACAGGTCCGGTTTTTCCTGCATTAGCGTTGGCGGGTGATCGGCCCTAATGGTATTCTTCGCTTCAGGGTCGGAGTAACGAACATTCAGGTGGATGGCTGTGCCGACCTGAAAATGCAGCGCAAATCGAAGAAGGACTCGGCAGTGGCGACTTACTCGATAGATGAGCTCAGCCGTCGGGAAATCTTGAGGATGTCTGCGATAGCTGGCGTCACAAGCGTCGTCTCAACCAAGTTCGCGTTTGCTCAAGCGGCCTTGCAGCGCACGCCCGGCCAAATACTTGGTCCGTTCTATCCGGTGAAACCATTTGATCAAAACGCCGATCTCACGAAGGTGCCCGGTCGACCGGGTCGCGCCGAGGGTCAAATCCTGAACGTCATGGGGCGCGTGCTCAATTTGAAGGGCGAACCCGTTCGCAACTCCAGGATAGAGGTTTGGCAGGCAAACGCTCATGGGCGTTATACGCATCCGGACGATACGAATCCCGCGCCGCTCGACCCGAATTTTGAAGGATCGGCTGTTCTGACCACAAACTCGGAAGGTCGATACAGGTTCAAGACTGTAAAGCCGGCCGCGTATCCCGTCGGTCCCGATATAATCCGGCCGGCGCACATTCACTTTGAAGTTTATGGCCAGCAAGACACACTGGTGACCCAGATGTATTTTGAAGGCGACCCTTACAACAATACGGATCGCTTTCTGCAAAGTGCGGGGCGACCGGAATTGCTTGTCGCGAAGCTATTGCCGCCGTCTCCAGAGCTCGAATCAGAGTCGAAATTGGTGGTATTCGACATCGTGCTGTACGAGGGCTAATTGGTTCCGCACAAGGCAAGTGCTGCGGCGATGCCGGGACCGTCGGATGATGTCTGTTGATCGGGTAAGACCAGAAATGATGTTTCGGGGCCGTCAGGACCGTTTTTGACCCCGAGTGGCCATCGATCGGATGCTCCTACATGAGCCTCTATTCAGTCATGCTGCTGACGCAATTTCTGTTTTAGTCGGCGAGAACTAAAAACATCCGTGCGAGGACCACCGTGGTCCCCACAACGGTTCCGCCGCCAAGCTTGGCAGCAATCCGCAAAAAACTGGCGCGAGTTCGTAACGCATCCGCGTTTGCTTGACCATGTTTTGCGGCATCGGGAACCGAACGATCCAAAAAAATCAGTCAAGGAGTTATTGATGGTGTTTCGTTTGAGCGCCGCAATTTGCGGCGCCGTAGTTTTGCTGGGCATTTCGGTTACCGTTGCTCGAAGTGAAATCGGCGCAGTCTATTCAAGCGCCGTCGTCAATGAGGCTTCCGGGGATGCGATTGTTGGCGCAGCATCCACGTACAATCCGTTCCGGCCCGGATGGCGGGAGGGCGGCCCGGACACAGCCTCCGGCGAGCGCTATGATCCCTCGGTCTGGGCGGCTGCCATCAAGACGAGTTTGCGCCAGAAATTTGGTGGGGTCCAATATGGCGCGAGGCCGACATATGCCCTCGTTGAGGCTGTAGGCAAGAAGGTCATCGTCAAGATAAATGACGTGGGGCCACTAACGCCTGGCCAAATCATTGATCTCAATGAGCGGGCGATGCGCCATTTCGATCCCAGCCTGCAGCTCGGGGTGATTTATGGCGTAAGAGTTCGCCCGCTTTCCGGCGACGATTGGATCCCCGGACCGGTTAGCTGAACATCGCACGCAAGTATTACGGTGACAGTGCACTTAATTGCGTAATTGCGCTGCTTTTGAAGCCTGCAACATATGGTATTAAGTGCACTGTCATCGCAATTCCCTACGAGTACACGCCCATGGCCAGATAAGCCCCTCGACCACCATTCGGCTGCCCGAAGTGACGATAGCTATCTGAACCTCACGTCAATCTTGCGCGAAGGCCGGGAAACCGTAAATATCCAGGCAGTTCAGATGTTATCCCGGGAATCCCCAACAAATGCAGTTTGATGACGTTATCCTCGGTCGCCGGAGTATCCGCGGTTACAAACCCGATCCAGTACCCAAGGCGTTGATTGAGGAAATCATCGGTTTGGCGATACGCGCTCCGTCGTCGATGAACACCCAGCCCTGGAATTTCTATGTCATCACCGGCGAACCGCTAAATCGGATCCGCGCCGGCAACACGGAGCGGATGGTGGCAGGCGTACCGCAGTCGCGCGAGTTCCGCACCGGTCAGCCCTTTGCAGGTCAGCACCGCGACCGGCAGGTTGGCGTCGCCAAGCAATTGTTCTCCGCGATGGGGATCGCGCGAGATGACAAGGATAGGCGCCAGGACTGGGTCCTGCGCGGCTTCCGTCAATTCGACGCGCCTGTATGCGTGATCGTGACCTATGACCGCGTGCTGGACGGCAGCGACGATACGCCCTTCGATTGCGGCGCCGTGGCGACCGCCCTGGTCAATGCCGCCTGGTCTCGCGGGCTGGGCGCCGTGATCAACAGCCAGGGCATCATGCAATCGCCGGTGGTGCGTGAGCATGCCGGAATAGCCGACGATCAGGTCATCATGAAAAGTATCGCGCTGGGCTGGCCGGATGAAAGCTTCCCGGCAAATGCGGTGGTGTCCGAACGAAAGTCAGTCGAGGAAGCGACGGTGTTCGTCGGTTTCGACAACTAGCCGCGCGCATGCGGGAGAGGCAGCCTACTGACAAGGGCACAGATGGGCTCCAGGCCGGCCAAGACGCCCGGCCTCATTATTCTGCGGAAGCTTCTCGCTTGCGCCGAAGCGGCGGTCTTCGAATGATGTCGCCCGTTAGCACAAATGCGAAGTGCCGACCGCATTGAGCATGTCCGTTTTCAGGGATAACCGAGAAGACATTTGCTCAAACCGAGTTCTTCTCAGATTGACCCGGAGCGGACAGTCTGATGTACCGGAGCGCTTTCCAGAAGGAGCCTCTTAAAACAAATCAGCGAACCTCATCGTCGACACGAATTTGAATTACGGGAGCGTGATTAATAGAGCCGTCCGTAATCTCGAGCGCCAGTTGGGGTGATGTGTCGCCCGGCAGCATTCTTTTAATGATGTACTTGTTGTCGAATATCTCATTTACGAAAAGCGTATTGCCAACAAAGACCGGCCGGGAAAACCCGAGACGATCCGTCGGCGGAATAGTGAGGCTCGTGCCAGTGTGCAAATCCCGGATCACAAGGTCGTAGCGATATCCCAAGCTCGGCCAATTTGTAGTGGTGCGAATGAGCGCTGCAAGCGTCTCGTCTGCGGCTACCTTGCCGCTGGACGTGTATCCTTCGTCCTGAAAAAGTGGCGTCAACTGGACTACGGGCGAGACGACCGACCCGGACGCCCTGTCTAGAGAAAGGCGGAAGATATCACTGGCGGGGCGTTGATCTGGAATATAGCGGGGGATCACGGGCTTATCGTTTCGAGGCCCAAGGCCGTGAAAGTATAAATTCTTCTCGGTGACACACAGATCACTAAGCTCGTAGAGTTCGAAATCAGTAACTCGGCTTGGCGACTGCCCGACATCGAGACGCCAAATATCGTGTTTCACGTATCTGTTGACCGAAAAGCCCAAGTATTTCGAACGTAGGTTACTTCCGTCTGTTTTGGGTTGGCCCGACACAAACAGTATTCTCTTCTCATCAATCTCGACTGGGCTCGTGATGGAATACTTAGAACTATGCAACAGCTTGCATCGAAAGGTATCGGTCGTGCACGACAGCAGATCCGATGTGCCGTTGTCGGGGTGTTGTCGGACCACGAGTAGTCGGGAGCCATCAGCAGAAAGATACGGAAAGATCAGTCGATTGGCGGTGCTTCCCAGCTCTTGGACAGAACCTGAATTCAAATCCGCAAGGACGAGATTGACGCTATTCTCTTCCTGAACCGAGAAAGCGATCTGTCGAAGTGACGCCGCGAGTTGATTTGCAATCACGTTCCGTGGAGTTCCAGATGCCGCGCCGCAATAGAACGCAAAGGCAAGCGGCAGCAGAAATAGTCGCACCGATTTGTCGGGAGAGCGGCGGGCCGGAGCGGATTTCATGCCGCCACTCTCAGCACCAATTTCTTAACCAACCCATACCCGCTTTGGTTGATTGCTCGGGTATTCTATATTTTCGTGGGCGAGCCGTCCCGCATGAGGTGCACGTCTGCTGTTGGCACGAACCGGTCCTCCCGCGATGTCTGCAAGCCGGTCGCTACCGGGGGTAAACCGGACATGCGGTGGGTAGCCCATTTCGGTCGCGATGACCCACAGCCGACGTCCGGCGGTTCTAGAAAGTATTATCGATGGTCCAGATCGAGTAAGCTGCCCAAGGCTGATGGGCTATCGCTGAGGCGATTACGGGGTTAGCAACTGCCGCTCGCAGCCCCTCAAGAAGAGATGGAGAGCGCGAAATGATGTGGCCTTATGGCGTACGCACCTTTCGAAGCCATCGTGGTCGCGCAGGTCCGGCCGCTCCACGTGGCGCGACAGTCCGCAGCTCGACGGCCTCAACCAGCAGGGAACGCGCAAGGCGATCTACCTCAACGGCGAGATCGACGGTGTTCGCCGCGGGCGCGGCGATACTGTGCTACATGGCGATCTCGCCGGCAGAGGCCCACGATGCGTCGCATCCCGAGCTGGACGGATGGTATGAGAAGCTAGAGAGCGGGAAGGGTCCCTGCTGCGACGGCTCAGACTCGGCGCACGTCGAACCGAGTGACTGGGAGACACAGAACAAGCCGAGAAGTCACTACAAAGTCAGGCTTGATGGCGTGTGGGCAGACGTGCCCGACGAGGCCGTGGTGAGGGCGCCGAATCGTGACGGCCGTACGCTGGTCTGGTATTACGACAGTTGGACCGGTCACAGCGGCATACCCGGCAAAGTAATCAAGTGCTTCATGCCGGGCACGATGACCTGAGAAGGGGGTTTCAAGATAACGGTGCAAACATTCAGACGTTTCGGAATGTGTTGGGGCTTGGAGCGGCAAAAGGAAAGCAGAAGCAAAAAACTAGGCAGAATAATCAGCCGCTCGTCGGCGCATCGTCAACCGACGCGTTGGACCCGAAGCCGACGAAATGGCCGGGTTGGCGCGAGTTAGTTGACAATAGTTTTCGCGGTCGCCTTAGATGAAGAAGGTCGCCTCCCTCGGCGGCCTCTCTTGTCTAGGGATTTTCAGATGGCCATCTTCGAGACGCTCACACCAGCCGAACGTGCGCGCCAGCTTGCCAACCCGGAGGGAGAGGTAGGTATCGCTGTCGCCGACTGGCTGAACGAGAACAACAAGCAGATCAATACGAAGGTGGTAGAGGCTTTAGCTGTCGAGGCCGGCCACCACGTGCTCGAAATTGGCTTCGGAAACGGGCGCGGTGTGCCCATCGTGATGGTGCAGGCGCCGGACGTGCGCTACGTGGGCATCGATATTTCGCCGACCATGGTCGCCGAAGCTTCACACTTTAATGCCGACCTGGTGGCCGCGGGCAAGGCGAGCTTTCATCGGACTTCGGCCGATGCGCTGCCCTTCGGTAATGACAGCTTTGACCGCGTCTTCTCGATTGGCGTCGTTCATTTCTGGACAGAACCGCTGGCATCGCTCTCTGAGGTGTGCCGCGTGCTTCGTCCGGAAGGCGTGATGTTCATGGGATGCCTGGCGCCAAAGGATGCGCCGGACTTTGCGCAAAAGGAATTTGGCTTCCATCTGCGCGACGCCTCCGAGTGGGATGCGCTTTGCCACAAGGCCGGCTTCGTCGACGTCGATGTCCAAACCGTGGTCTCGGACCAGACAACGCCAAGCGGCGCTCCGGTTAAGCGCTATTCTATAAGCATGCGCGCACGCGCGTGAGGTCCGCAATTGGCACATAGCGTCTGTTAATGCGGCGCGGCGACGTGTCCGGAGTTGGGTGTAAACCGGAAGTGACCGGCTCACAGCCAATGCGACGCGAATGACCCGGAGCTGGCATTAAGAGCTGACGGCTATTTCAGCCGGCTCAACTCGGAAACGAGAGACGCACTTTTAACTGCGGCCTCGGAGTTGTGCGGATCGAGCTTGAGCGCATGCTGAAAGCTTAGAAGCGCCTCATCCGGTCGCTCCAGTTTCTGCAGGACATCGCCGAGATTTTTCCATAACTCGGCACTATCGGGCCTGAGTTGGACGGCCTTATCGAAGGTCTTGAGGGCTTCCTCGCAGCGACCCTGTTTTAGCAGCGTATTTCCGAGGCTCGTAAGATACTCCGGCTTAGGCTCTTGCTTGATCGCCCGCGATATCCACTCGACGGCGAGATCGTGTCGGTTGGCATGGAGCGTTATCAAGCCCATCAGGTGCATCGTGTCCGCGTGATGGGGATCCATCGCCAGAGCCTGCTGGCAACAAAGCTGGGCATCGAGATGTGCGCCGGCCCGCAAATGGCGAACGCCGGCTTCGTAAAGCACCGCAGGTTTGCCGAAACCCTTGGCGCGAGATTTCGCGGGTTCAGCCTGGCCTTCGCGAGGGATCATTGGCGCATTTCACCTCAACCCGCGGAAACCGTAAGTGATTCTTTCGTCATCCGGAAGCTGGGAACGCGTCGCCGCCGCTTAAAAGAGCCTGAAAAAGCGAGGAGCACCAGGTCTCGCTTATTCCATTTGCCTGCAACGCCGAGCGGGTGTTTCAATCACCGCCGTTTCACGGCCGCAAGGCGGGGGAGGGAGGAGACAAGCGCCTCGGGGCGCGGCTTGATTGTGCTATCCCCGTTCTGCGCCAGCCACTCGACGCAAGTGTGCTCGAGCCGACACGGGCCATGATGATTTAAGCGGGAGAAGACGATGCTGGAGCGCAGCCGGGCGCAGAGCCCGTTCTATACCAGGGATCACGAAGCATTCCGCGACGTGATGCGCAGCTTTGTTTCGCGCGAGATCGAACCCTATGCCAGCCAGTGGGACGAAGCCGGCGAATTCCCCAGGGAGCTCTATGCCAAGGCGGCCGCAATAGGGCTGCTGGCGCTGGGCTTCCCGGAAGATTGCGGCGGCGTTCCCGCCGATCAGTTCATGAAGATCGTGGCCTCGCAGGAGCTTGCGCGCGCCGGCGCCGGGGGGATCAGCGCCAGCCTGATGAGTCACACCATCGGCTCGCCGCCGATCGCGCGCGCGGCGCGCCCTGACATCAAGGCGCGGGTGCTGGCGGAGGTGCTGTCGGGCCTCAAGATTTCGGCGCTGGCGATTACCGAGCCCAGCGGCGGCTCCGATGTGGCCAATTTGCGCACCAAGGCGCGGCGCGACGGCGACCATTATGTCGTCAATGGCGAAAAGACTTTTATTACATCCGGCATGCGGGCCGACTATCTGACCGTCGCCGTTCGTACCGGCGGCGAGGGCGCCGGCGGCGTCAGCCTGCTCTTGATCGAAGGCGATACGCCGGGCCTGTCGCGCACCAAACTCAAGAAGATGGGCTGGTGGGCGTCCGACACCGCGACGCTGCATTTCGACGATTGCCGCGTGCCGTGCGAAAACCTGATCGGCGAGGAAGGCCAGGGCTTCAAGCTGATCATGCAGAACTTCAACAGCGAGCGCATGGGCATGGCGGCGAGCTGCACGGCCTATGCCGGCGTCTGCCTCGATGAGGCGATCGCCTACGCGAAAGAGCGCAAGACCTTCGGCAAGCCGATCTCGCAGCATCAGGTGATCAGGCACAAGCTGGTCGACATGGCGCAACGGGTCGCGGCATCGCAGGCGATGCTGGAAATGCTGGCGTGGCGGCTCGAACAGGGCGAAAATCCGGTCGCCGAAATCTGCATGATGAAAAACCAGGCGACGCAGACGATGGCGTTCTGCGCCTCCGAGGCGGTGCAGATTTTCGGCGGCGCCGGCTATATGCGCGGCATCAAGGTCGAGCGCATTTACCGCGAGGTCAAGGTCAACGCGATCGGCGGCGGCACCGAGGAAATCATGAAGGATCTGGCCAGCCGGCAGATGGGATTGTGAGAACTTCCGTCCGGGTTCGCTCGCTTTGCGAGCGACCCGGAATGACAAGGAAATAAAATGCTCTTCAGCAACGACCACGACGAACCCCGCCGCATCCTGCAGAAATTCATCGCGGCCGAGATCAATCCGTTCGTCGATGAATGGGAGAAGGCCGACATCTTCCCGGCCCATGAGCTGTTCAAGAAGCTCGGCGGCCTCGGATTTCTCGGCCTCAACAAGCCGGTCGAGTTTGGCGGGCAGGGGCTGGATTACAGCTACGCGCTGATGATGGCCGAGGAACTCGGCGCGATCCGCTGCGGCGGCGTGCCGATGGCGATCGGCGTGCAGACCGACATGGCGACGCCGGCGCTGGCGCGGTTTGGATCGGACGAGGTGCGCCGCGAATTCCTGGCGCCTGCGATATCGGGCGATGCGGTGGCGTGCATCGGCGTCTCCGAGCCGGGCGCCGGATCGGACGTCGCGTCGATCAAGACCAATGCCCGCGCCGACGGCGACGATTACGTCATCAATGGCGGCAAGATGTGGATCACCAACGGCGTGCAGGCCGACTGGATCTGCCTGCTCGCCAATACCGGCGACGGGCCCAAGCACCGCAACAAGTCGCTGATCTGCGTGCCGATGAAGACCAAAGGCGTCGAGGTCGCGCGCAAGCTCGACAAGATGGGCATGCGCTCGTCCGATACCGCGCAGATTTTCTTCGACAATGTGCGGGTGCCGAAACGCAATCGCATCGGCGAGGAAGGCCAAGGCTTCACCTACCAGATGGTGCAATTCCAGGAGGAGCGGCTGTGGGGTGCTGCGGCCTGCCTCAAGGCGCACGAAACCATCATCGCCGAGACCATCGAATACACCCGCAACCGCAAGGCGTTCGGCCAGAGCATCCTTGACAATCAAACCGTTCACTTCAAGCTCGCGGAAATGCAGACCGAGGTGGAATTGCTGCGCGCATTGATCTATCGCGCGGGCGAAGCGCTGGTAGCCGGCGAGGATGTGACCAGGCTGGCGACGATGGCCAAACTCAAGGCAGGAAGGCTCGGTCGCGAATTGACCGACGCCTGCCTGCAGTTCTGGGGCGGAATGGGTTTCATGAACGAGACGCCGGTCAGCCGGGCCTATCGCGACAGCCGGCTCACTTCCATCGGCGGCGGCGCCGATGAGGTGATGCTGATGGTGCTGTGCAAGATGATGGGCACGCTGCCCGACATGAAGCAAAAATAAAGAATAGGTTGGAAGATTCAGCACAACCTGGGAGGAAGCCATGACTTCGCTCAATCGTCGTTCGCTGCTGGCCGGCTCGGCCGCGGCCGGCGTGGTTGCTTTTGCGCGCACTTCCCGTGCGGAAGAGACGCCCGGAGTTACCGCCACCGAGATCAGAATAGGATCCACCACATCGCTGAGCGGCCCGGTCTCCGCATTGGGCACCATCGCCAGATGCCAGGATGCCTATTTCCGGATGATCAACGACCAGGGCGGTATCGCCGGCCGCAAGATCAATTTCATCTATTACGACGACGCCTTCAATCCGGCGAAAACCGTCGAGCAGACCCGGCGCCTGATCGAATCGGATGACGTCGCTTTTCTGTTTTCGATGCTCGGCACCGCGCCGAATTCGGCCGTGGTCAAATACATCAATTCAAACAAGGTGCCCCACCTGTTCCTGTCGGTTAACGGTGACAAATGGGGCGACTACCAGAATTATCCCTGGACCATGGGCTTTGCGCCGAGCTCCAGGGTCGAAGCGCAAATCTTTGCCAAATATGCATTGAGCCAGAAGCCGGATGCGAAGTTTGCGCTGTTGTATCAGAACGACGATCTCGGCAAGGATTTCGTCAACGGACTGCGCGACGTGCTGGGCGCCCGATATGATTTTGCCGTGAAAGCGCTCTCGTACGAGGTCGCCGATCCGACGATCGATTCGCAAATCGTTTCCCTGCGCGCGACCAACGCCGATGTCCTGATTTCGGGCACCACGGCAAAATTCGCCGCGCAATCGATCCGGAAGATCTACGAACTCGACTGGAAGCCGATGCACTTCGTCACCAGCGGCGCGGCGTCGGTAGCCTCCACGATCATCCCCGCCGGGGTCGAGCGGGCCCAGGGCCTGATCACCTCGGTGTACATCAAGGATCCGTCCGATCAGGCCTGGGCCGAAGACGCCGGCATGAAGGACTACATGAAATTCATGGCGAAGTACTTCAGCGATGGAAACCCGAAGGAGGCGCTGAATACCTACGCGTACACCGTCACCTCCGTGCTGCGCAAATTGCTTGAGCAGTGCAATGGAAATTTTGCGCGCGAAAATATCATGCGGGAGGCCAACAATCTCAGGGATGTCGAGGTCGCAACCTTGTTGCCCGGCGTCCGCGTCAACACCAGTCCCACCAACCACCATCCGCTGCGGCAGATGCAACTGGAACGCTGGGAAGGCCAGGGCTGGCACCGGTTCGGCAATATCATCGAGGGGGCGAATATCTGAAGTGTGGTGGCTTCAAACCATGAAGATGGCTGACAATACCGAAGCCCTCTGCCGCATTCGTTGTGCTATGCAAGACATGGGCATGCCGTGAATCAGAAATAGGGGAAGGCCGGATGATCACACTCTATCATTGCGCCGCGGCGCGTTCGTTTCGTCCGCTCTGGATGCTGGAAGAACTCGGGCTGCCCTATGAGCTGAAAATGCTGCCGTTCCCGCCGCGGGTGTTCGCCAAGGAATATCTCGCGATCAATCCGCTCGGCACCATTCCCTTCATGATCGACGGCGAAACGAAAATGTCGGAGTCATCGGGCATCTGTCACTATCTCGGCACCCGCTATGGACCGACGCCGCTGATGGTCGGCGTCGATGATCCCGCCTATGGCGCGTTCCTGAACTGGATGTATTTCAGCGATGCCACGCTGACCTTTCCGCAAACGCTGGTGCTTCGCTACAGCCAGCTTGAGCCGGAGGAGAGACGCAATCCGCAGGTGGCGGGAGATTACGCCAAATGGTTCCTCGGGCGCTTGCGGGTTGTCGAAGCAGCGACCGGCAAGGCCGAAACGCTGTGTGCGGGTAGGTTCACCGCGGCCGACATCGTGATCGGCTACGCATTGCGGCTTGCCGAAAATATCGGGCTTGCAAAGGATTTCGGGCCCAACGTCGCCGCATACTGGCAACGCCTGCAGCAGCGCGACGGGTTCAAGAGGGCCGTCGCCGCGGAAGATCTCGCCGGCGTGGAGCAGAAGGTCGCGCGGCGTTCCTGAAGCGGCCGCGACGGCCCCGCAAATCGTCTGAATCTCCAGTATTCCCTGATGTTTGCGTCGGTGACATCCGGCGCGATTGCTGTATTCTGGCAACGCTCCATGAGAGAGCCCGCGCCTGAAGCGGCAAGAAGCTCCCGGGAGGGACGGACCATGAATGACGATGATCGCCGCGAATCCGGCCGGCTGATGCTGATCAGCCCCGAACGGGTGTTTTATGCCGGCCTGCTGGGCAGGCCGCGAAAACGAGCTGGCGGTGGCTTCAGCATTTATGCCGCGATGCAGGGCAGCCTCAAAATCACCGAGGGCAAGTCGGAGACGGTCGGCGAAGTCGCGGTCGTTCCGCCCTATGTGACCCACAGCGTCGAAAGCGAATATCCCTCGATCATCTGCCTGGTCATCGAGCCGGAAACGGTCGAGCCTGCGGCCCTGGTTGCCCTGAGCACAAAAATTTCCGGGACGGGATCGCCCGACATCGCGCAACGAATTCGGGCTGCCTATGAGACCTTGCGCCGTCAGCAGCGGCGTGGCGGCTTTACCACCGCCGAATTCGACCGGCTGGTTTTTGGCGAGGAGCTAGCTGACCGCAACATCGATCAGCGCATCCGGCGCGCCGCTTTGAGTCTCAACGATTTCTCCGGGAGCAAGATGACGGCGGCCGATTGCGCGGCGTCGGTCAATCTGTCGCCATCCCGGTTCCTGCATCTGTTCAAGGAGCAGACCGGCGTATCGTTTCGCGCCTTCCGCGCCTGGAAACGGGCGCGGCATCTGCTGCATTTCGTCAACGAGGACATCAATCTGGCGCACCTCGCCCAGGATATCGGCTACCCCGACTCGACCCATTTCAGCCATTCGATCCGCCGGTTCTACGGATTGCAGCCGCGCGCGATTTTCTCGGGCTCACGGGATCTCGCGATTTACCGGAGCGATCCGGGCGTGTTTGACAATGCCGGCTTCCGTCAGGGGCGGCCGTAATCGAGGGTCTCGTTCCGGCCGATAGCGCGTGGACGCAAGAAGCAGGAACCGACGGGACGCATGATCCGCCGGCAATATTCCGCAAAACCAGAGAATTGAAGGCTGCTCCATGAGCGACAAGGCCGTCATCACCTGCGCGCTGAATGGCGTGCTGACCGATCCGAAACAGCATCACGTGCCGGTGACGCCGGAGGAAATGGCGCGCGAGGCCAGGGCAGCCTTCAACGCCGGCGCCAGCGTGATGCACATCCATTTGCGCCAGCAGGCCCCGAACAAGGGACACTTGCCGTCCTGGGAGGTCAGCGTGTCGCGCGAGATCCAGCAGGCGATCCGCGAAGCCTGTCCGGGCGTCATCATCAATCACACCACGGGCACTTCGGGCCCGAACTATTCCGGCGCGCTCGATTGCGTGCGCGAGACCCGGCCCGAGATGGCGGCCTGCAACGCCGGCTCGCTGAATTACCTCAAGGTCAAGAGCGACAACACCTGGGCCTGGCCGCCGATGATGTTCGACAACGCGGTTGAAAAGATCGCGGACTATCTGGATGTGATGAAGGGCGCGGAGACGATTCCCGAATTCGAATGCTTCGACGTCGGCATCGTGCGCTGCGTCGGAATGTACCGGCAGACCGGAATGTATTCGGGCCCGCTGGAATATAATTTCGTCATGGGTGTCGCCTCGGGCATGCCGGCCGATCCGGAATTGCTGCCGATCCTGCTCAAGCTCAAACTGCCGGAAGCCCACTGGCAGGTAACCGCGATCGGGCGGGCGGAAATCTGGCCGTTGCACCAGCGCTGCGCCGACCTCGGCGGCCATCTGCGCACCGGGCTTGAGGATACGTTCTATCAGCCCGACGGCGCCAAGGTGACATCGAATGGACAGTTGATCGAGACCATCGCGGCCTGCGCGCGCCGCGCCGGCCGTGAGATCGCCAGTCCCGCCGAAGCCAGGCAGATTTTCGGCATCAGGCATTAGCGCAATCAAGCCTGACCGTCATTGCGAGCGAGGCGAAGCAATCCATGCGTGCAACACAATGAAAGAATGGATTGCTTCGCCGCCATCGGGCCGGTCCGAATGGCCGGACCCGTTGGCGCCTCGCAATGACGAAACAATGGAGGACGACAACATGAGCGATCTAGCTGCGACCGGCGGCGTGCCGGGTCCGGGCCGCATCGGCCGGGTAGCGATCGGCGATCTATTGAAACGCGCGGCGCGGCGCTTCCCCGATCGAACAGCGGTTACCGACGGCGAGCGGCGCGTGACCTTCACCGAGATCGAGCGCGATGCCAATCGTTTTGCCAATTATCTGGTCGCGCGCGGATTGAAGCCCGGCGAGAAGATTTCAACCATCTGCAACAATTCGGTTGAGTTCGTCAAAGCGCTGTTCGGCATCCACCGCGCCGGCCTGGTCTGGGTGCCGGTCAACACCATGCTCGGGCCTACGGATATGGATTATATCCTGGATCATGCGGAAGTCCGTTTTGCGCTGATCGACGACAATTTATATGCGCAAGCCGATCGGCGCGTGGCGCTGGAGAAGCGGGGCATCGATCTGGTGGCGGTCGATCTGACCGGCACGGCCGCCGCGGCGGGCCTTGAGAACTTCAACGATCTGTTGAAGGGCCAATCGGAGGTCGAGCCCGATATCGATTTCGACGACCGCGATCTGGCCATGATCATCTATACCAGCGGCACGACGTCGCGCCCGAAGGGCGCGATGCATTGTCATCTTGCGGTGGTGATGGCGGTAATGAGCAACGCCATCGAGATGCATCTGGATCGCAACGACGGCGTTACCGGGCAGTTTCCGCTGTTTCACTGCGCGGGTCATGTGATGTTGCTGAGCTATCTGTCGGTCGGCGGCCGGATGGCGCTGATGCGCGGCTTCGACCCGGTGGCCTGCATGGAAGCCATCGTGCGCGACAGACTGACGGTCTTTGTCGGCCTGCCGCTGATGTATCAGGCTATCCTCGATCACCCGCGCCGCCGGGAATACGACCTGTCCGGCCTGAAGACCTGCCTCTACACCATGGCGCCGATGGGGCGTCCGCTGCTTGAGCGCGC
This sequence comes from uncultured Pseudomonadota bacterium, assembly GCA_963727225.1. GTDB lineage: Bacteria > Pseudomonadota > Alphaproteobacteria > Rhizobiales > Xanthobacteraceae > Bradyrhizobium. The sequence continues at coordinate 85,215 of CAVSFN010000024.1, forward strand.
GATTGCGGACATGTGTCCCAACTTCATGCTGAGCAGCGGCCAGACCGAAATGTACCCTGCGACCACGATGTCGCAGCCGGATCGGCAACTCAAGCGCTTCGGCAATTACTGGGGCGAATCCCTGATCGTGAACGAGACTGCCATCATGGATGATGACGGCCATCTGCTGCCGCGTGGCCAGGCTGGCGAACTGGTGCATCGAGGCCCGAATGTCATGATGGGCTATTACAAGGACCCGAAGGCGACCGAAGAGGCACGAAAATTCGGCTGGCATCACACCGGCGATCTCGCGCTGATCGACGAGCATGGCGAGGTGCTGTTCCTCGATCGCAAGAAGGACATGATCAAGTCCGGCGGCGAGAATGTCGCGTCCGTCAAGATCGAGGAGACGCTGCTCGCTCATCCCGCCGTGCAGAACGCCGCCGTGGTCGGGCTGCCGCATCCGCAATGGGGTGAGGCAGTGTCGGCGTTTATCAAATTGAAGCCGGGCGCGCAGGCGGACGAGGCCGGGATCGCCGAACATTGCCGCAAGCACCTTGGCGGTTTCCAGATCCCGAAGCTGGTCAGGATCCTGGACGAAATGCCGATGACGGCGACCGGCAAGTTGCGCAAGGTCGAACTGCGCCAGGCGTTCAGTGGGTATTTCGCGGAAAAGAGCGCGTGATGCTGTTTGCGCAATTCCGGAATGACGAAGGCAATTAGTCCCCATGGCCATCCTTGAATCGACGATCGCGCCTTCCAGCGATGCCTACAAGGCCAATCGCGCCGGGATGCTGGCGTTGATTTCGCGGATGCGTGCATTGGAAGAACGGACGCGTGCGGCATCGGCGGCCGCCAAGGATCGGTTCCACAAGCGCGGACAGTTGCTGCCGCGCGAACGGGTGGCGCTGGTGCTTGATCCCGGCGCGCCCTTCATCGAGCTGTCGACATTGGCCGGATACATGTTCGATGTGCCCGATGCCGACAAGAGCGTGCCCGGCGGCGGGCTCATCGCCGGCATCGGCTTCGTCGCCGGAGTGCGCTGCATGGTCAGCGCCAATGATTCCGGCATCGATGCCGGCGCGCTGCAGGCCTACGGTCTCGACAAGACGCTGCGGGTGCAGGAACTGGCGCTTGAGAACAAGCTGCCCTATGTGCAACTGGTCGAAAGCGCGGGCGCCAACCTGTTGCGCTACCGCGTCGAGGATTTCGTGCGCGGCGGTAATATCTTTCGCAATCTGGCGCGGCTGTCGGCGGCCGGATTGCCTGTCGTCACGGTGACGCATGGTTCGTCCACCGCGGGCGGCGCCTACCAGACCGGCCTGTCGGACTACATCGTGATGGTGCGCGGGCGGACCCGGGCGTTTCTCGCAGGCCCGCCGCTTCTGAAGGCGGCGACCGGAGAAATCGCCACCGAGGAGGAACTCGGCGGCGCCGAGATGCATACCAGCATTTCAGGTCTCGGCGACTATCTCGCGGAAGACGACCGCGATGCGCTGCGTATCGCGCGCGACATCATGTCCAATCTGGAATGGGACCGGCCGAGCGCGGACCAGACGTCGCATCGGCCGCCGCGTCATGATCCCGAGGAATTGCTGGGCATCATGGCGATGGACCACAAGCGGCCGGTCGACATGCGCCAGGTGATCGCGCGGATTATCGATGATTCCGATTTCACCGAATTCGGCTCCAATTACGGTCCTGCCACCGTATGCGGACACGCGCGGATCGAAGGTCAGGCGATCGGGATCATCACCAACAACGGTCCGCTCGATCCAGCCGGCGCCAACAAGGCCACGCATTTCATTCAGGCCTGCTGCCAGTCGCGCACGCCGCTGCTTTATCTGAACAACACCACCGGCTACATGGTCGGCCGCGCCTATGAAGAAGCCGGCATGATCAAGCACGGGTCGAAGATGATCCAGGCTGTGACCAGCGCCACCGTGCCGCAGATCACGATCTACTGCGGCGCCTCGTTCGGCGCCGGCAATTACGGCATGTGCGGGCGTGGATTTCATCCGCGCTTCTGCTTTTCCTGGCCCAATGCCAAGACCGCCGTGATGGGTGGCGAGCAGGCGGCCGAGACCATGGCAATCGTAACGGAGGCTGCCGCCATCCGGCGCGGCAAGCCGGTCGAGCGGGCAAAACTCGATCAGATGAAGGCCCAGATCATTGGCGTGTTCGATGGCCAGATGGACGTGTTCTCGACCAGCGCGCGCGTGCTCGACGACGGCGTGATCGACCCGCGCGACACCCGCGCGATATTGGCCGAGGTGCTGGCGATCTGCCGCGAGGCGGAACAGCGCTCGCCGCAGCGCATGCAGTTTTCGGTCGCGCGGCCATGAGCGTCGGATCGATGAAGCGCAAGCCGTTCCACAACATCCTGGTCGCCAATCGCGGCGAGATCGCGCTGCGAATCATGCGGACCGCACGCCGTCTCGGCTATGGCGTGGTCGCGGTCTATTCGGACGCGGACCGCGATGCGCTGCATGTGCGCGTCGCGGATCAGGCCGTCCGCATCGGCGAGGCGTTGCCGGCGCAATCCTATCTCAGGATAGAGGCGATCATCGCGGCGGCAAAAGCCAGCGGCGCCGACGCGGTTCATCCGGGTTACGGCTTTTTGGCCGAGAACGAGGATTTCGCCAGCGCCTGCCGGGATGCGGGCCTGGTGTTTATCGGGCCGTCGCCCGAAGCCATCAAGGCGATGGGCAACAAGGCTGGCGCCAAGACCATCATGCAGGCGGCGGGCGTGCCCTGTGTTCCCGGTTTTCAAGGCGCCGATCAGAGCGACGCAGCGATGCTCGCGGCGGCGAAGAACATCGGATTTCCCGTGATGATCAAGGCGGTCGCCGGTGGCGGCGGTCGCGGCATGCGGCTGGTCAGCGATGCAGCGGCGTTCCCGGATTCGTTACGTGGCGCGCGATCCGAGGCGCAGGGCGCGTTCGGCGATCCGACCGTCATTCTGGAGCGCGCGATTCTCGATCCGCGCCACATCGAAATCCAGGTGATCGGCGACGCCTTCGGCCATGCCATCCATCTCGGGGAGCGCGATTGCTCGGTGCAGCGGCGGCATCAGAAACTGATCGAGGAAGCGCCGTCGCCGGCGGTGTCGCCGGAATTGCGGGCGCGGATGGGGGCGGTCGCGGTCGCCGCGGTGAAGTCGATTGGATATGAGGGCGCCGGCACGCTCGAGTTCCTGCTCGACACAAAAGGCGAATTCTATTTCATGGAAATGAATACCCGCCTGCAAGTCGAGCATCCCGTTACCGAAGCGATCACCGGGCTCGATCTCGTCGAATTGCAGTTGCGCGTCGCCAGCGGCGAGCCGCTCGGACTTCAACAGGAAGACATTCAATTCTCCGGTCATGCCATCGAAGTACGGCTATGCTCGGAGGATGCCGGCCATGATTTCATGCCGCAGTCCGGCCGGATGGCGCTGTGGCAAATGCCGGATGAACTCCGCGTCGAGCACGCGCTGCAATCCGGCTCCGAGATTCCGCCGTTCTATGATTCGATGATCGCCAAGCTCGTCAGCCATGGCGCCACCCGCGACGAGTCACGGCGCAAGCTCATTCATGGTCTCGAGCACGCCATCGCCTTTGGCGTGACGACCAATCAGGCGTTTCTTGGCGCCTGTCTGCGGCATCCCGGCTTCGCCGCCGGCGAAGCGACGACGGCCTTCATCGGCAAGCACCGCGACGATCTGCTGGCGCCGCGCGAAAACACGGAAGCACCGGATATCGCCGTTGCGGGCCTGTTGCTCTACGTCACCGATCCGGATGCCCGGCCGTGGCGAAAGGGGCGGACGCTCGCCGCGACATTCCCGATCGCAGCCCGCATCGAGATCGATCATGGCGTCCACGATCTCGAAATCGTGCGCGAGCGCGACGGCGGCTATGCAGCCCATGTCGATGGACGCGAGCACCGGTTCGAGATCGAGGAACTGGGTCGCGACAGGGTCCTTTTCCGCATCGGCGGCGTGATGGAATCGGCAAGGTTCCTGCGGGATCGCGACCGGCTTTATGTCCAGTACCGGGGTGGCACGCTTGCGGTCCGCGATCTGACCCGGGCGGCGCCGGCGGCAGCGGCTTCGACCGGGAGCGACGGCAAGGTTCGTGCGGCGATGAACGGCCGTGTGGTCGCGGTTCTGGCCAGGCAGGGCGAGCGCGTCGAGGCCGGCCAGCCGGTCATGACCCTGGAAGCGATGAAGATGGAACATGTGCATGTAGCGCCGATCTCCGGCACGATTTCCGCCATCGATGTCGTCGAAGGCGAGCAGGTGACGACCGGGAGAATTGTCGCCGAGATCGAGGCAAACCCGCCCCAGGCCTGATGGCGACATCGGCCGTGACCTCGCGGTTGACGGTGACCGCCGCCTCCCCGTAGATGCATCGCATGATTCCGTGGTTGCAGATCGATACGACACGCGTGCCCGGCGCGGAGGTCGAACTTCGCCTGATGCGAAGAGGTGACGAATTCTCGATGATGCTGGGCCAGAACGAGCTGATGAACAGCCGCCTCAGCGGGTCCGAGGAGGCGCTCGCCACGCTCGCCTGCAGGAGACTAGAGGCCGTCAAGCGCCCGTGCTTGCTGATCGGCGGATTGGGCATGGGATTCACGCTCCGTGCCGCGCTCGCCGTGCTTGGAAGCGACGCGCGGATCGTTGTGGCCGAGCTGGTGCCCGCCGTGATCGCCTGGGCGCGAGGCCCGATGGCCGCTATTTTCGGCGACAGCCTTTCGGACCCGCGCGCGGACATTCGCGAGGCGGATGTCGTCGACGTGATCGGGTCTCACCAATCGGCGTTCGATGCGATCCTGCTCGATGTCGATAACGGGCCTGAAGGTTTGATCCGCAAAGCCAATGACGCGCTGTACGACTTGAAGGGATTGAAGGCGATCCGCCGGGCGCTAAGGCCCCGCGGCGTCCTCGCCGTCTGGTCGTCGGGGCCGAATGCGTCATTTTCCAAACGGCTTCGCGATGCCGGCTTCGATGTCAACGAGGTCGCCGTCCGCGCCACGGCAAAGCGCAGCGGCGCGCGGCACGTCATCTGGTTTGCGACCAAGCCCGGCAGCGCGGGTTAACAATCTACGATGCCGTCACAGGATTCGAGACGTCCGGTCGCCCCAGTAGCGGTCACGCAATAGCCGCTTGTAAAGCTTTCCGGTCGGAAGCCGCGGCAGTTCCGCCTCGAAGTCGATCGAGCGCGGCACCTTCTGCCGCGACAGCGATTGGCTGCAGAACGAAATCAGCTCCTGCGCGAGGTCCGGTCCCGGCGTGATCCCCGGCATCGGCTGCACCACCGCTTTCACTTCCTCGCCGAGATCGGCATTGGGAACGCCGAACACGGCGGCGTCCGCGATCTTGGGATGGGTGATCAGCAGGTTCTCGCATTCCTGCGGATAGATGTTGACGCCACCGGAAATGATCATGAAGGTCGCGCGATCGGTCAGATAGAGAAAGCCGTCGCCATCGACATAACCGACGTCGCCGACGGTGCTCATGCTTCCGTCCGGCGAGCGCGCCTCGCGGGTCTTGTTCGGGTCGTTGAAATATTCAAAGGGTGTCGCGGTCTTGAACCAGATCGTGCCCGGCGTGCCGCCGGCGCAAGGCTGCATCGCTTCATCGAGGATATGAAGTTCGCCGAGCAGTACCTTGCCGACAGTGCCCCTGTGGGCCAGCCACTCGGCGCTGTCGCATGCGGTAAACCCGAGCCCTTCGGTGGCGCCGTAATATTCGTGAATGATCGGACCCCACCATTCGATCATGTCTTCCTTCACCCTCGCCGGACAGGGCGCCGCCGCATGGACGGCGATCTCGAGCGACGACAAGTCGTAACGCTTTCGTACCGCCTCCGGCAGTTTCAGCATGCGCGAAAACATCGTCGGCACGAGCTGGCTATGGGTCACGCCCCATTTCTGCACCAGTTCGAGGTAGCGCTCCGGATCGAAGCTCTCCATGATGATGGCTGTCCCGCCCATCCGGATCGTCAGGTTGACGGCGGCCTGCGGAGCCGAATGATACAGCGGCGCGGGCGACAGATAGATCATGCCTTCGCGATATTGCCAAATCTTCAGCAGAAAATCGAACAACGGCAGTTGTTGTACCGGCGGCTGTTCGGGAAGTGGCCGCACGATGCCTTTCGGACGCCCGGTGGTGCCCGACGAATAAAGCATGGCGGTGCCGTTGCATTCGTCCGCGATCGGGGTCTTGGGCAAACCGGCCGTGGCCTGCTGCAGGCCTACTATGCGCTCGCTTTCACCCGCACCATCGACCACGATGCAGAGTTCGACTTTGGGGCACTCCTTGAGCGCCTCGCGCGCAACGTCCAGTTTTGCGACAGATGTGATGAGGACGCGGGATTCGCTATTGGCGACGATGTAGGCGAGTTCGCTTCCGGTCAGGTAGGAATTGATGCAGGTGTAATACAATCCGGATCTCTCGCCGGCGCCGCAGGCTTCGAGGTAGCGGCTGTTGTTTTCCATGAAGATGGCATAGTGGTCGAGCCGCTTCAGACCGCGATTGCGCAGCAGATGCGCCAGGCGATTGCTGCGCGCTTCGAGCTCGGCATAGGTCACGGTCTCGCCCGAACCCGCCATGATGAAGGCGGGCTGCAGAGGACGGAGATGAGCGTGCTTGCCAGTATACATCGTGCCTCCAACGTTGTTATGCGGCCAGCAGAAGAATTTCGCGCACCTGCGCCGGACCGTCGATCTTGCGCGGGTTGCGCGGGATCCATGGCGTTGCCATGGCTTGCTGCGCAATCCGGTCGAACTGCTCCGGACCGATCCTGACGTCCTGCAGGCTGCGCGGCAGTCCGAGATCGCGGATGAAGCTATCCAGCACGTCGGCGGCGTCCTTGCCCGGCTTTCCCATCGCGGTCGACACCAGCGCCTGGCGTTCAGCGTTGTCGCTCTTGTTCCATCGCATCACCGACGGCAGCATCACGCAGGATGTATATCCGTGAGGTACGCCAAATTCAGCGCCGAGCACATAACCGATGCCGTGGCTTGCTCCCATCGGCACCCCCATGGACAGCGGCCCCATCGAGAGCCAGGTGCCGATCTGGCAATCCATCCGGGCGTCGAGATCGTTGGGATCGGCTTTCACCCGTGGCAGCCCTTGCGTCAGCATCGAAAGTCCCTTCAACGCCTGGGCATCGGCGAAAGGGTGCGCCTCGCGCGAGCACAGGCCCTCGACGCAATGGTCGACGGCGCGGATGCCGGTCGATAGCCACAGCCATTCGGGCGTGTGCAGGGTCACAGCGGGATCGAGGATCACGGCGCGCGGCATTACCAGATCATGGCGCAGCAGTTCCTTGACCTTGCTGCGCTGGTTGGTGACACCGGCCAGCGCGCTGAACTCGCCGCCGGCAATCGTCGTCGGGACGCTGATCTGGCGAACCGAAGGTGCCGTCATCGGCGGCACCACACCCTTGCTTGCCCGAAGCCTGTCGATGTCATCGACGGTGCGAATGTCGTTGGCGAGGCAAAGCTGCACCGCCTTGGCGCCGTCGGTGATCGAGCCTCCGCCGACGGTAACGATCAGGTCGGCGTTGGCGGCGCGGGCCTGCTCGGCGGCGGCAATGACGGCCTCGCGGGGCGTGTGCGGCGGCATCGCATCGAAAGTTGCCGCACAACGGGGTCCAAGGCTGTTGCGGATCTTCTCGATCTCGTCGGTCTCGCGGTTAAGGGTGCCGCTGACCATCAGAAACGCGCGGCTGGCGCGCAGACGGTCCATTTGCGCGACCACCGCCTGCGCGGCGGGACGGCCGAAAACAACCTCATCCATGGCGCCGAAAACGACACGTCCCTGATGCACGTGCTTGTCCTCCCCGAACATTTTAGCTTTGTTGGCAGCCTTGAAGGCAGGTTAGCGGAGGAAATTCAGGACGTCATGCCCGAAGATGAAGTCGCTGGACTTCCGGTCCCGCCGCCAGGCGTGGTGCTCTATGGCCGCTATGCGTCGCCCTTTGTGCGGCGCGTCGCGGTGACGCTGCGGCTTTACGGCGTCGTCTATCGCCATGTGCCGCTGATGCCGTTCGGCCCGGACAAGGCGGAACTGGCCAAATTCAATCCGATCGCCCGGGTGCCGGCCTTACGGCTGGATAACGGCGAGATACTGATCGACAGCGCGGTCATCCTCGACCACCTCGATCAGGTGGCGGGGCCGCAAGCGTCGCTGACCCCGGCTGCGGGTGCGGTGCGTCGCCGCGTGCTGACACTGCTTGCGGTGGCGCTCGGCGCCAATGAAAAGCTGGTCGCCGGTCTCTATGAGCGGCATTTCCGGCCGCGCGAAGCCTGGCATGCACCTTGGCTGAACACGTGCGACAAGCAGGTGCGTGACGGCTTTGCATGGCTCGACGCTGAATTCGCCGGGCCGTGGTTCACAGGATCGGCGATGACCCAGGCCGATATCACGGTCGCGGCGTTCTGGCTGTTCGGACGCGCCAAGCGGCCACGCTTCTTCGATGGACTGGGTTGCAAGCGGCTGGAGGCGCTGGCGGAGCGCCTGCAGGAGACGCCAGCTTTTCAAGCGACGAAGCCCGAGCCGGAGACGCTGGCGGATCAGCTCACTTGATTTGCGCCGTCATTCCGGGTTCGCGTCTTCGACACGCGCCGGAGTGCCAACCTCCTCGTCGACGATCCGTTGCCACAATGCCCGGATCATGCCCTTCATCTTGAGCGCGTCTTCCCAGCGATTTGACAGCTCGGCGCCGTCAGGCCCGGTGATGGCGTAAGGCGGGGGACCAAGTTCGCAAAGGAAGGTCAGCACCGCGTCGGGTTTCGCGCGTTGTCTCCAGGAGCGGATGGCATATTCCCACCAACCCATGAATAGCTCGACCCAGCCCTGGTGCTGCGGAAAGCCGAGCGAGATCTGCACCTGTTCGCGGCTGGCGATCCGCCCGTGGATGCCCCATGTGTTATCGAGAATGCGCCGGATCAATCCATGATTGACCTCGTCGACCGGCCAGGCGAACTCGCGGCCGACCAGATAATGCGAGACATCGGCCGTCAGCCGCAGGTCGGGAAAACAATCCAGCAGTTGCAAAGTGAAAAACAAATCCGTGGTCATGCGATCGCGGTGGGTTTCCACATGCACCGCTACGCCGGCCTGATCGGCCAGCCGCCGCCAGCCGTCGAGCAGCGGAATGCACTCGCTGATTTGATGGGGTCGCACGTTCGGCTGCAGGTTGACATGGTCGGCTCCGAGCCGCGCCACGAGCTCCAGCACCGGTTTCAAGTCGTCGACATTGGTCGGGTAGCACTGCGCCTGCCAGATCATTCCGTGCGCGCGCAGGAAGCCGGTGACTTCAGCGGCGAAGCCGGGATCGATGAAGCGGACGCCGGCGCCGTCGAAGCCGGCGTCACGGATCATGGCGAGCTGGGTCTGCAGCGGCCATTCGGGTTGATCCGCTTGCCGCCGCTCCATCGCCCAGAGCGACTGCAGGATGCGGAGTTGCTGCGCCACGGGCTCTAGACCTGCTGTGGCAATGCTGCGGCGTGGATCATTCCATCCGACGTATTATCGACCGTAATGCTCTCTTGATACGTCTCAGGTCCGGCCCAGATCGCGATCACGGTGCAGGCCGAGAGGAACATGGCGTAGCACGCCACCGGCCACCAGCTTCCCGACCATGCCACCAGCGCAGTCGCAACAAACGGTGCCGGGCCGCCGGCCAGCAGCGAACCCAATTCGCGTGCGAAGGCAAATCCGGCAAAACGCCGCTGCGGCGGGAACAGTTCGGCAAAATACGCCGCCTGCGGTCCGAACATCGCGGCTGTCACCACGGCCCGCGCCAGGATGAAGGCCAATGCGATCCATAGCCACGCTTTGGTCCCGACCATCCAGAAGAACGGAAACGCCAGTGCGATGCCGCAGAGCGCGCCGAACATATAGACCGGCCGCCGTCCGATCCGGTCGGAGAGGGCGGCGAAGCCGAGAATAGCGAACAGCTCGATGACAAAGGCGAGCATCAGCGCACTGAGGGCTTCGGCCCTGGGTACGCCCACCGTGTTGATCACATAACTCAGACCAAACACAGGGAAGAGATAGCCGAGCCCGTTTTCGGCGATGCGTGCGCCCAGCACAACCATGAAGTTTCGCGGATGCCGGCGCAGCGCTTCCATCGCCGGGTTGCGCTCGATCTTGCCGCGCGCGAGCACGGCTTCGGTAAAGACCGGCGTTTCCGCGACACGCAGACGCACGAAAATGCCGACCAGAATCAGCAGGAAGCTCGCAAGGAACGGCAAGCGCCAGCCCCATGACATCAATTCTTCGCGCGGCAGCATGGTCACAAGCGCGAAGGCGCCGGCGGCGAGAAGATTGCCGATCGACACGCCAAGCGGCGCAAAGCCACCCCAGAAACCGCGATGGCCTGCCGGTGCATTCTCGACCAGGAAGATCACCGCTCCGCCATATTCGGCGCCGGCCCCCAGTCCCTGTACCACGCGCATCGCGACCAGCAGCGCCGGCGCCCAATAGCCGATCTGGGCATAGGTCGGCAACAACCCGATCGCGGTCGTGCCGATGCCGATCATCAACAGCGTCGCCACCAGTACAGGCTTGCGGCCGAAGCGGTCGCCCATGATGCCGAACACGACGCCACCCAGCGGTCGCACCACAAAGCCGACGCCGAAAGTCAGGAACGCCAGCAGCGTGCCGGTCAACGGATCGCTTTTCGGAAAGAAAAGATCGCCGAATACCAGTGCCGCGGCGGTGCCGTACAGGAAGAAGTCGTACCACTCGAGCGCGGACCCGATACTGGCCGCCAGGATCACGCGCAGGCGCGAACGTCCGGCGCCATCATCGTTTCCCCCGTTCTGGTTCTTTGGCATTGTTTTTTTGCTGTTTGGCAGTCACGTCTGGTCGTCGTCGGCGCCCGTGCATGGCGCCGGCGCGTTCGGCGGAGTTCACGCCGCGCGGGTGAAGTAGGATTTCTTCGCCGCGGACTGGGTTTCGTAAATCGATCCCTGCCGCGTCGCCGGCGGCAGCGGAATGCGCACCGGAACGTTGGTCATCCGTGGCGTCACCACCGGATCGCCCGACAGCAACCGGCTGTTGAACTCGGCAAAATCCTTCACGCCCAGCAGCGGCCAGGCGTCGCTCGCCGCAACTTCGTAAAGCAGCAGATTGCGCGAGCGATCCGAGGTGTTCATGGCCGATCCGTGCAACGCCCGGACATGGTGGAACGACATGCTGCCGGCCCGGCCCGTGCAAGCGATCGCACGCTCGATCTCGGTTTTGATGGCGTCGGGGTCAATCAGACCAGCAAAGCAGCCGTCGTCGCCGTGATGATTCCAGACTTCCCCGGTATGCGTGCCCGGTGTGACCAGCATCGGCCCGTTGGCGAGGTCGCAATCGTCCAGCAGCACGCCGATCGCAAGCACGTCGTCATTGGTGTGCGGATAGAATGCCCAGTCCTGATGCCATTCCACCGGCGAGCCGTATTGCGCCGACTTCATGTTGAGCTTGGAGCCGTGCAGCCGCAGGTTGGGACCGATCAGCTTCTTCAGGATGTCGAGCACGGCCGGGCTGCGCACGATATCGTTGAACAAGGCATGCACCTTGTGCGGCGTCTTGATGCGGCGGACCCGCGGGTTTTCCGCAGTGTGGCCAGGTTCGAGGTCATAGACGTCGGTGTGCTCGAGGGTTTTCGCCGAATCCGCAACCAGTTCGGCGATCACCGAACGCACCTCGGTGAGCGTCGAAGCGTCCAATACGTCAGGCACCATGATCACGCCGTCGCGTTTATAGGCCAGTACATCCTGCTCCGAGACCATTCCACGCTTCTCCTGATTGCGCCATCAAATCAAATGTTAGCGCTGTCATTTGCGTGATACAAGGCGAATCGTGCATTTCTGCCTTGCATTCGCTAAACCTCCTCCGAATGAGCACCACTGGACCCAACGAGCCGCATTCGGCCCCAACGCTTTCAGCGGTGGCCAAACTGGCGGGCGTGTCGTCGATCACCGTCAGCCGCGTGGTGCGTTTGCCCGGCCTCGTCGCGCCGGAGACACGGGGCCGGGTCGAGGCCGCGATGCGGGAATTGGGCTACGTGCCGAACCAGGTAGCCGGCTCGCTCGCCAGCGCCCGCACCAGTTCGGTCGGCGTGCTGGTGCCGACGATCGCGAATTCGATCTTCGCCGATACGGTGCAGGGACTGTCGGACGAGTTGGAGCCGCTCGGCTACGCCGTGATCCTGGCGCAGTCGCGTTATGACGCCGCGCGGGAAGATCACATGCTCGCCGCACTGCTGTCGCGGCGCCCCGAGGCGATCATCATGGTGGGCTCGCCCGCGACGGATGACGGCGCCCGGCTGTTGCGGCGTGCCGGCATTCCCGTCGTCGAGACCTGGGATCTTCCGGTCGCACCGATCGACGCCGTCGCCGGATTTGATAATTACGCCGCCGGGGTCGCGGTGGCGCGGCATCTCGTTGCGCAAGGACGTCAGAATCTGGCTTTCATCGGTGGCGACGACCCCCGCGCGACGCGGCGCTGGAACGGTTTCAAGGATACGGCGCTGGCCGCCGGCGCGAAAACTCCGCGCCGGCTGATTTTGGAGCGCAACGCGTCGGGCAGCGTGGCCGCGCTGGCGGATCTGCCTGATGTCGACGCGGTATTCGCGGCCAATGATGCGCACGCCATCGGGTTCATGTCCGGCCTGCGCGCCGCCGGATTGCTGCGTCTCGGTCCGGCCGCGGAGCAACCGGTCGCGGTCATTGGGTTGGGCGATCTGGAAATGGGCCGGCTGATCGCGCCAAGCCTCAGCACCATCCGCGTTCACGGTGATGCCATCGGCCGAACCGCGGCCAGACTGATGCTGACGCGCACCGGGCCGCGCCATGTCGATCTCGGCTTCGAACTTGTTCTGCGCGATAGCGGCTAGCGCGAGATGGCCTATCGTCAAATCGCCATCTTGCTCCGGCTTTTTGTTCGAGCGCGGTATGATGCCCGAGTTGATCGACCATCTGGCGCGGCAGCAAAACCCGGTAGTCATCAAGTCCATCGAGACCGTCTCGAGAGTTCCGTATTGAACGGTACCCGGCCTTGGATCGAACGCGCGTACTGATTGATTGACGCGGCTGGCAACGCAACGGCGGTTATTCCAGTCCAGTTTGCGCGCCGCGTTGCCCACCATTTGAATAGCTTGTTACGTTGCCGGTAAGCCAAAATTGTCTATGCCGACGATAAGGTCTTTTTTTTGCTCAATAATTTACGCGCGCACTAGTAGCACAGGCGATGTCCAACAAAAAAAATGCCAAATGCGCGTATCCGATGCCGCCGAATGAAGCCGAGCGGCAGCGCGAGCTATACGACCTTGAGCTTCTGGACGCTGGCCGCATCGAGCAAATCGATCGCATCTGCGAACTGGCGCGCAGCCTGTTCAAGACGCCGATCGCCCTCGTCACCCTGATCGACCGCGACAAGCAATCGATCCTGGCAAGCTCTGGTGTCAACCTCACCGAAACCAGCCGCGCCGACGCAATTTGCAACGTGACGATTCTCGGTAATGCGCCGTTGATCGTGCGCGATGCCACCAGCGATCCGCGCTTCAAGACCAGTGTTCTCGTTCGTGGGCCGCCGAATATCCGCTTCTACGCCGGTGCGCCGCTACAGGTTCGGGCCGGTATCAATATCGGCAGCCTTTGCATCATCGACCGTGCGCCACGCGACTTCAGCGCCGAAGAGCAAGGCCGCCTGTCCGCGCTCGCGGCCCTCACGGTGAGCGAGATTCTCGGCTGGCGCGCGGTGCGCAAGCTCGATACCAGCCAGAAGCGCCTGGCGCAGACTGCCCGCATGGCCAAAATCGGCGGCTTCGAATTTAGCCGCAGGTCGGGCAAGCATACTTGGGACGACATGGTCTATTCGCTTTACGGCATTCCACCCGGCACCCCGCCGGCGAACGATTTGATCGTGAGCCGTTACGACCCGGAGATGCGCGCCAAGTCGCGCCGCCGTATCACCGCGCTGACCAGGCACGGTGTTCCCTGCGACGTCGAATTGCGCGGTACAAGACCTAACGGCGAGACGTTCTGGGTCCGCGTGCTAGCCGATGCGGAGGTCATCGACGGCAAAGTCTCACGCGTCTTCGGCGCCGCGCAGGACATCACCCGGCGCAAGTTCAATGAAGTGCGCATCCAGGAACTCACCTCGCGCGATCCGCTCACCGGCCTGCCGAATCGCGCATCGTTCATCGACACGCTCAACAGCTATATCGACGCGGCGCAAGCAAACGGCGAGCGCGTCGCCGTGATCAAATTCAACATCGATCATTTCAGAGACGTCAACGACGCGTTCGGTCACCAGACCGGCGACGCATTGCTGCAAAGCGTCGCCAACGGTCTATGGCAAGACTTCAGTGCGGTCGGCACCGTGACGCACCTCGGCGGCGACGAATTTGGCGTGATCATGCATGGAGCGGCGGTGGACAATGCCGAGCGCTATGCCAAGGCCTTTGTCGAGCAGGCCAAGACGCTGTTTCGCCACGATCACTCTACCCTGCCGCTCAGCGTCAGCGGCGGCATAGCGGTCTACCCGGATCACGCCGAAGATGCCCCCGGCATGATGAAGAGCGCCAAGGTCGCCTTGGATCGGGCCAAGGCGCAGCGGCGGGGCAGCGTCGTGCTGTTCGATCCCGAGATCGCCAAGGCAGCCGAGGAAAGGGATGCGCTGATGCGCAAGATCCGGCATGGAATTGATAACAACGAATTCATCATGTTCTATCAGCCGATCGTCGGCTTGCGCGACGGCAAGGTGGCCGGGCTGGAAGCGCTGATGCGCTGGAACGATCCCGAACGCGGAATCCTGGCGCCGGTACATTTCGCGGTCGGTTTCGAGGAGCCTGGATTGGCGATCCGGCTCGGCGACGTCGCGCTCGATATGGCAATTGGGCAGATGCGCGCGTGGCTCGATGCCGGCGTCGGGTTCGGCAATGTAGCGGTCAATCTGTCCACCGCACAATTCCGGCTGACAGACCTGGCCGATATCATTCTGGGGAAGCTCGGACGCGCGGGCGTACCGCCGCAGCAGCTGACGCTCGAAGTGACCGAGAACGTCTATATGGGCTGGGGCGCCGACGTGGTGGTAGCGACGGTGTGCAAGCTGCACGGGGCCGGCGTCAGCATTGCGCTCGACGATTTCGGCACCGGCTATGCCTCGCTCTCGCATCTACGGCAATTCCCGATCGACAAGCTCAAGATCGACAAGTCGTTCGTGCAGTCGGTTGAAAGTGTCGCGATCGTCGATGCCGTGATCAATATGGGGTTGAGCCTCGGCATGCAGGTGATCGCCGAGGGCGTTGAGAAACAAGACCAAGTCGGCCTGTTGCGGCTGAAGGGTTGCGATTTCGTGCAAGGCTACATCTTCGCCAAGCCGATGGAGCCCGAACGGGTTGCCCCCTTCATAGCCGGTTTCAACCCGACCGCCCGGAACAAGGCAATCGCCAACGCCTAATGTTTGATCATAATTCTAGCACGGTCCAGAGCCTTTTCCGTTCCGATTGAATTGGGACGGAGGCTCTACTCCTTTGTTTGACGCGTTTTCTTCACGCGAACCGGGTTCCACTTCGCTCGAAAACGTTCTAACGCTCGAGAAGTCCGGCGATCTGCGGAAGCGAAACCTTCGGCTCCGAAAAAATAATTTGCGCGGCTTCGTGTTCCCAATCTCCTGTGCGGGGCTCAAGCGGATCCCGGGCGCTCAAGCGATGTTCGAGGACAAGCCTTGCGTACAAGGCCCGGCGCGGATCTGTGCCCGGCTGGGCCGCCTCCCACGTCATCAGGATGCAGCTTGTGACGTGATAGAGTGCGCTGGCCGCGAGCCGCGCGGTCTCCTCCAGTGCGGGTTCGGCTGCGACCCGCTCGGCGAAGACCAGCGTCCGGTCAAGCGCCAGGCGAAGGCGGTCCCGGAAAGCCGCCGGTATCGGGCTTGCTTCTTCCAGCAACTTCCTGAGCGCGGTCTCCAGCGTCCGGTGAGCGCGACTTTTGCCGACCGCCCGCGTGATGATATCGAGGGCGTTGATATTGCTGGTGCCTTCCCAGAGCACGCCGATATGGGCATCGCGGATCAGCCGCGCATGCACCCATTCCTCGATGTAGCCATTGCCGCCGCGCACCTCCATGGCGCCGGTGGCGACCGGAATGTTGTCGCGGCAGGCGCGGAATTTGAGCAGCGGCGTCAGGATTTGCAGGATACCTGCCGCCTCGGTCGAGCCGGCATTGGCGCGATCCATGGCGCTCGCGGCATACAGGAACATCGAGAGCGATTGTTCGACCGGCACCGCGATCTTGAGCAACTGGCGGCGAAGCAGGGGATATTCGATGATGGTCTTGCCGAAAGCCATCCGCGTTCGTGCGCACACCATTGCCTCGTTGAGGCAGCGCCGCATCATCGCAGCAGCCCGAACGCCATGCGAAAGCCGCGACAGGTTGACCTGCTCCATCATCTGCTTGAGCCCGCGCCCGGAATCGCCGACCAGATAGGCGACAGCGCCTTCGAGGCGAATCTCGCCGCTCGCCATCGAGCGGGTGCCCAATTTGTCCTTGAGGCGGACGATGCGGTAGGCGTTGCGGCGGCCATCCTTCAGCCGGCGGGGCAGCGCAAACAAAGCAAGGCCCGCGGTGCCGCCGGGCGCACCTTCCGGGCGTGCCAGCAGAAGGGCTATATCCGCATCGGCATGCGAGCAGAACCACTTGTCGCCGTGGAGCCGCCACACGCCGTCCTCGCAGCGCGCGACAGTTTCGATCGCGCCGACGTCGGAGCCGCCGGCGCGCTCCGTCATGAACTGCGTGCCTTTCCACATCGTGGCGATGTCGCCCGACAGCATTTTCGGCAACAGATAATCCTGGAGCTCGGCGCTGGCGAATTTGCGGATCAGATGGATCGACGTGTCGGTCACGCTGATCGGACACATCAATCCGAACTCGGCCTGCACGAACAGATATTGCAGCGTATATTTCGCGACCGCCGGCAGCGGACGATCCATATCCAGAGCGCCGGCGCGATGGCTCATGGCATGAAACTGGAAATCGCCGAACGCGATGGCTTCCATCTCGCGGTAGGACGAATGGTAGTCGATCCAGTCCTCGTCGCGGCCGAAGCGGTCGCGCGCATTCAGTGCCGGCGGATGCTTGTCAGCGGTCCGCGCCAATTCATCCAGCCTCCCGCCGGCCAGCGCACCGAGGCGATCAAAATGCGGCTCAAGCCGCCGAAAATCGTCCGGCTCCAGATAAAGCTGCAGCAGACCGCGCAGGCCGCGGTCGATCGCATAAAAATTCTGCCCGGCGCAATCCGGCGCCAGGTGGTTGGCGCCGCGATCGAAATCTTGCGCGTCATCGAACGATGTGGGAGAGGCAGGTGCCTGCATGTCTTGACCTCACTCCTGGTCATATGACGGGCGCGATAACGCGCGATTCACGATGATACGCGACATGGCAGCGCAGCGGACCAATATCGATTTCCGGCTGACAATTCCACCACTATCGGAACCGTTCGGTTATCAGGCTTTGGAAACTCGCTCGCCAAATCATAATTATTTCGCTTGATCCCGGCCGGTTCTTGAACAGACTGTTGCCGCAAGTCTCATCTTGACCCAGCCGCGACTGTCGATGATGGCCGTCTCGATCGATCGCGGCAAGCGTGCAGAGGAGAGGTAGTTGGGCGCGACTGAGAGATCGGAGCATTTAGCTCAAACGATAGCTTCCAATATTCGTTTCTGCCGCGGCCTTGTCAGCCGCGGTCTTGTCAGCCGCGGTCTTGGGCCGGTGCTCGTTCTGCTGGCCGTCACTTTGTCCGGCTGCGGGGACAAGCCGGCGCCGCAGGCCGTCGCTGCTCCGCCGGTCACGGTCGCACAGCCGACCAAACGCACCGTTACGGATTGGGACGAATTCACCGGACGGTTCGAGGCGGTGGAAGAGGTCCAGATTCGCGCGCGGGTCGGCGGCTTCGTCACCAGCGTCGAGTTTCGTGACGGGGCATTCGTCAAAACCGGCGATCTTCTCTATGTCATCGATGCCCGGCCTTTTGAGGCCGTCGCCGAGCAGGCGGACGGTCAGCTCTCGGATGCGCGCGCCAAGGCGGAACTTGCCAAGCGCGAGCTCGACCGCGGCCTGACCCTGGTCCAGACCAGTGCTGTCTCCGAACAGGTCGTCGACCAGCGCCGCCAGGCCTTGCAGGCGGCGCACGCCGCCGAGACCATTGCCGAAGGCGCGCTGAAGGCCGCCCAGCTCAATGTCGAGTTCACCCATGTGCTGGCACCGATCGCGGGCCGCGTCAGCCGCCACCTCGTCAGCGTCGGCAATCTCGTGCAGGGCAGCGAAGGCGGTTCGACGTTGCTAACCTCGATCGTCTCGCTCGATCCGATCTACGTCTATTTCGACATGGATGAGGCGACCTATCTCAAATACAACCGGCTTTTCTTCGAGGGCAAGCGGCCGAGTTCGCGCGATAACCCGAATCCCGTCCAGGTGACGCTGACCGGCGAGGCCAAACCCTCGCATGACGGCAAGATGGATTTTCTCGACAACCGGCTGGATCTTTCGACCGGCTCGCTGCGCGGGCGGGCCATCGTCCCGAACAAGGATTTCTCGATTCTGCCG
Organism: uncultured Pseudomonadota bacterium; assembly: GCA_963727225.1. Classification (GTDB taxonomy): domain Bacteria; phylum Pseudomonadota; class Alphaproteobacteria; order Rhizobiales; family Xanthobacteraceae; genus Bradyrhizobium. Next base: position 103,788 of record CAVSFN010000024.1, read on the forward strand.
GGACAGTTCGGCCGGGTCCGGCTGATCGGAAGCGCGCCCTATGAGGCGTTGCTGTTGCCGGATACCGCCATCGCAACCGATCAATCGCGCAAGATCGTTTTCGTGGTCAAGGACGACGACACCGTGGAGGCAAGGCCAGTAGTCCTTGGGCCACTTGACGACGGCCTGCGCGTCATCCGCGAAGGCCTGAAGCCGGACGATCGCGTCATCGTCGAAGGCCTGCAGCGCGCGCGCGTCGGCGCCAAGGTAAGTCCGCATGCCGGCAAGCCCGCCCCTGCCGGTGGCAAGACATGAATCTCGGCCAGCTCTCCATCAATCGGCCGATCCTGGCGATGGTGCTGTCCATCGTGCTGCTGATCGTCGGCGCCATTGCCTACACCACGCTGCCGGTCGCTGAATATCCGCAGGTGGTGCCGCCAACGGTCGTGATCACCACGCAATATCCCGGAGCGTCGGCACAAACCGTTTCCGACACCGTTGCGGCGCCGATCGAGCAGCAGATCAACGGCGTCGAGGACATGCTCTACCTCTACAGCCAGGCGACATCGAACGGCCAGCTCACGATCACGGTGACGTTCAAGCTCGGCACCGATCTCGACAAGGCACAGGTGCTGGTGCAGAACCGCGTCGCGATTGCGCAGCCGCAGCTCCCGGACGAGGTGCAGCGAAACGGTGTCGTCACGCGCAAGAACAGTCCGGACATATTAATGGTCGTGTTCATGCTGTCGCCTGACGACAGCCACGACCAGCTTTATATCAGCAACTATGCGCTGCTTCAGGTTCGCGACCAGTTGCTTCGGCTGGATGGCATTGGCGACATCCAGATGTTCGGCGCGCGCGATTATTCGATGCGGTTGTGGCTCGATCCCGACAAGATCGCGACGCTGGGAATGACTGCCGGCGACGTGCTGGCGGCGGTTCGCGCCCAGAATCTGCAGATCACCGGGGGGCAGCTCGCGGCTTCGCCGATCACCGACCGTGCGTTCCAGCCCAATCTCACTTTCACCGGCCGGCTAAAGGACGTTCAACAGTTCGAAGACATCGTCGTCAAAGCCGGTGCCGACGGCCGAACCGTCCGGCTGCGCGACGTGGCCCGGATTGAATTGGGCGCGCTGGACTACACCACCAACAGCTTCCTGCTCCGGAAATCGGCGGTTGCGATGCTGGTGACCCAGCGCCCCGGCTCCAACGCGTTGGCCACCGCCAAAAGCATTTCCGACACCATGGTCAAACTCAAGGCCAGTTTCCCCAAGGGGCTCGACTACAATATCGGCTACAATCCGACCGAGTTCATCGCGCAATCGGTCAGCGAGTTGATCAAGACGATCTATGAGGCGATGGCCCTCGTCGTCATCGTCGTGCTGGTCTTTCTGCAGGGCTGGCGTCCCGCGATCATCCCCATCGTGGCGATCCCGGTGTCGCTGATCGGCACCTTCGCCGCGATGGCCGCGCTCGGCTTTGCGATCAACAATCTGACCTTGTTCGGACTCGTGCTGGCGGTCGGCATCGTGGTCGACGACGCGATCGTGGTGGTCGAAAATGTCGAGCGGCATCTTCGCGACGGCATGAGCCGGCGCGACGCGGCGCTGCGAACCATGGAGGAGGTCGGCGGCGCGCTGGTTTCGATTGCGCTGGTGTTGTGCGCGGTGTTCGTGCCGACGGCTTTTCTGGGTGGCATTTCCGGTCAGTTTTTTCAGCAATTTGCGATCACTATCGCAGTGGCGACCGCGATCTCCTGCTTCTGCTCGCTGACCCTGTCGCCCGCATTGGCGTCGCAAATCCTGCAGCCGCATGAAGAGAAGCGGCCGCCGGCGAGCTGGAACCTGATCGCGCGCGGCTGGGCAAAGTTCACGGGCTTTTTCAACCGCGGCTTCGACCGGTTGTCCCATGGCTATGGCAGTGCCGCCGGCTTTGTGATCAGGCATTCGGCGGTGATGCTCCTGATCTATGTGGCGTTGATTGGTAGCGCCGGATGGCTGCTGGCCACGACGCCGCAAGGGTTCATTCCGGCGCAGGATCGCGGCTATGTCATTGTCTCGGTGCAACTGCCGGGCGCGGCCTCGTTGGATCGAACCACCGGGATTGTTCGCGAGATCGAAAAGATCGCACTCGACACGCCCGGCATCGTTCGCGTGGCGGTGTTCGCCGGGTTGTCCGGCGCAACGCGAACCCAGGCCAGCAATGCGGCGGCGCTGTTCCCGGTATTCGAGGAACCGGAAGTGCGCCTGAAAAAGGGTCTGTCGGCAGCGGTGATCACGGGTGATCTGCGAAAGCGGCTTTCGGCGCTGGAGGGCGCTTTCATTATCGTCATTCCACCGCCCTCGATTCCCGGCATCGGTACCGGCGGCGGTTTCACCATGCGCATCCAGGATCGCCAGGGCCGCGGTCCCGAATTGCTGGCGGCGGCAACCGACGAACTCGTCGGCGCGGCACGCAAGACGCCCGGGCTTACCTCGGTGTTTTCGCCGTTCACCGCGAATACACCGCAGGTGTTCGTCGATATCGATCGCATCAAGGCGGAGAAGCTCGGCGTGCCGATCCAGAATGTGACGGATGCGATCGAGACTTATTTCGGTTCCGCCTATGTCAACGATTTCAATATTCTCGGCCGCACCTACCACGTCACCGCGCAAGCCGATCTGCCCTTCCTCAAGGAGACTGCCGATCTCGCCCGGTTGCGAACCCGAAATGCCGCTGGCGACATGGTGATGCTCGGCAGCGTCGTAAGCTTCAACAGTATCTCGGGACCGGATCGCGTGGCGCGCTACAACCTGTATCCGGCATCCGAACTGCAGGGCGATACGTTGCCGGGGACCAGTTCGGCGACCGCGATCGAGACCATGAAGCGATTGGCGGAGCAAACGCTGCCGAGCGGATTTTCCTACGATTGGACCGATCTGTCCTATCAGCAGGTCACCGGCGGCAATTCGGGCCTTTATGTATTTCCGATATGCGTGCTGTTCGTGTTTCTGGTGCTGGCCGCGCAGTATGGCAGCTGGAGCCTTCCGTTCGCCGTCATCCTGATCGTGCCGATGTGCCTGCTTGCCGCGACCATCGGCGTGCGGATAATGGGGCAGGACGTCAACATCCTGACCCAGATCGGGTTCGTCGTTCTGGTCGGCCTCGCCGCAAAGAACGCGATCCTGATCGTGGAGTTTGCCCGCGACATCGAACTTGAGGGCCGTCCTCGCCTGGAGGCCGTTATCGAGGCTTGCCGGCTGCGGCTGCGGCCGATCCTGATGACCTCGTTTGCCTTCATTCTCGGCGTGCTGCCGCTGGTGATTTCCTCAGGCTCGGGATCGGAAATGCGCCAGGCGGTTGGCGTCGCCGTATTCTTCGGAATGCTCGGCGTGACCCTGTTCGGGCTGGTCTTCACCCCGATTTTCTACATGCTGGTCCGTAACCTGGCTGATCGGCCGCGCAGGCAAGCGCCGGCTCCAACCGGATAGCCGCCCGCCATTCGCTTCTTGATCCCTCCCTACGATTGGCGGACCTGAAATCGATGGGCAGCCACCGGGTTATAAAATATCATGCCCGGTACAGGAACTCAGGGGAACCCAAGATGAAATCGGGATTGTTGGCAGCCGTTGCGGCAGGCGGCCTTTTACTCGCGTCGCCGGCCTCGGCGCAGGGCGTCAAGATCGGCATTCTGAACGACCAGTCCGGGGTCTATGCGGACTACGGCGGCAAATATTCCGTCGAGGCGGCCAAGATGGCGATCGAGGATTTCGGCGGCAGCGTGCTCGACCAGAAAATCGAGATCACCACCGCCGACCACCAGAACAAGCCCGATCTTGCCAACAGCATCGCGCGGCGCTGGTACGACGTTGAAGGCGTCGACATGATCACCGAGCTGACGACGTCGTCGGTGGCGCTGGCGGTGCAGGAGCTGTCAAAGGAAAAGAAGAAGATCGATATTGTGGTGGGCGCGGCGAGTTCGCGCATTACCGGCGACGCCTGCACGCCGTATGGCTTCCATTGGGCCTACGATACCCATGCGCTTGCGGTCGGCACCGGCGGCGCGCTGGTCAAGGCGGGCGGCGACAGCTGGTTTTTCCTGACCGCCGATTACGCTTTCGGCTATGCGCTTGAAAAAGATACCAGCGAGATCGTCACGGCGAACGGCGGCAAGGTGCTGGGCGCGGTCCGTGTTCCCCTCAACTCATCGGATTTCTCCTCGTTCCTGTTGCAGGCGCAAAGCTCGAAAGCGAAAATCATCGGCCTCGCCAATGCCGGGCTCGACACCACCAACTCGATCAAGCAGGCGGCGGAATTCGGCATCGTCAAGGGCGGCCAAAAGCTCGCCGGCCTGTTGATGACGCTGGCGGAAGTCCACGGCCTCGGCCTCGAGGCCGCGCAAGGCCTGGTGCTGACGGAAGGCTTCTATTGGGATCACGACGACAAGACGCGGGAATTCTCGGAGCGCTTCTTGAAGCGAACCGGCCGGATGCCCAGCATGATCCATGCCGGAACGTATTCGGCGACGTTGCAGTACCTCAAGGCGGTCAAAGCCGCCGGCACCAAGGATTCCGACGCCGTGGTCGCAAAACTGAAGGAACTGCCGGTCGACGACATGTTCGCCGAAGGTGGCAAGGTTTTGGCCAACGGACGCATGGTGCACGACCTCTATCTGTTCGAGGTCAAGAAGCCGTCAGACTCGAAGAAGCCCTGGGATTACTACAAGCAACTCGCTGTGGTGCCCGGCGACAAGGCGTTTCCATCCGCCAAGGACAGCGGTTGCCCGCTGACGAAGTGACCCCGGCGATCGTTCGATCGCAGCATGGTTCTTGAACTGAAAAGCCGCGCTGTCTTTAGCTGACAGCGCGGCGTTTGTTTGTTTTCACGAATGAACAAGTCGCCAGATGATGGCGCCCAGCGCGCCCAGCCAGAGAATGCCGGCCACGGCAGCCTGAATGCCAAAGCCCGTGCCGCGTTTGTTGGCGGCTTGGGAATAGCCGGTCATGTAGAGGATGCGGCCGGCGATCCAGACCAGGCCCAGCACGGCGGCGATTCCATCGCTGATATAGATGGCAAACAGCCACAGCGAGGGCAGAAAAATCGGCATCCACTCCAGCGTGTTCATCTGGACGCGAAACACCCGCTCGAAATCGGGATTACCCGATATCGCCGGCGCCTTGATACCGGAAGCCGCACGCGCCTTCGACACCTGGATCGTGGTGAAGAAGTAAAACAGGATGGCAAGGCAGGTGACGATAGCGGTAAAATGAAACATCGAGGGGATACTCCGTGAGCGATTGCTGCGTCCTCAATAGCCGGTCATCTCCAGATATCCTACCCCGGCGCGGCTGCCTCGAAAGCTGATCGGACCTTCCCAATAGGGAAAGCTCGTTTTCATCCAGCTGTTGGCGTTGAGCGGAATGCTCTCGATGCTCAGGCCACGGGCGGGAATATCGATGCGCCAGGCGGTCGGTATCTTGCGGCCCTCGACTTCGGTCGAACCCATCGGGGCCATGGTGATGTCGGCGGAGGCAATCTGTTCGGTTTTGCCGTCGCGCGAAATCCAGTTGCCGGAACAGTAATTGTTGCCGTCGGTCTGTCGCAGCCGAAACAGCATCAGTTTTTCGCCGTTGTCGAGATGCAGCGAGAACCAGTCCCATCCGGTTTGATCCGAGGCGAGCGGCTGGCTGCTCCATTCCCGATCCATCCAGGCCTGTCCGCTGACATCAACAGGCTTGTCGTCGATGGTGATGCTGCCTGTCGCGTTGAAATAAGGCTGGCTGAAATAATATGAGGCCTGTCCGCGCGCTGATTTCCGGCTGTAGCCGGCGTCGCCCTGCAGAACCAGCGCCTGATCGGCGTCGAGGCGCAGCGCGTAGCTGAAGTCCGCGCCCGACGCGCTGAGCTCGAGCGGCGCGATCGTCATATCGCGCATCTGATCGAGACCTCGCATTTGCCAAGAATCGATCCAGGCCAGATATGGCTTTGCCTCCACGCCGGCCTGGCCGACGCCGCCACGGGCGAAGGTTTCGCTGGTTCTGTGAAGATCCGCGCGGGTCACCGCGGCGTGGCCCATCCAGATTTGCTGATTGGCCCAGCCTTGTTGCGGCGCGCCGGGCCTCGATGCCTGGCGAAACAGGGTCCACTGCGCGCCGTAGCCGACGCCGGTGGAATCCGCGAGGTTTGCGGTGACGTACCACCATTCGATGCGATAGTCCGGGTGCGGGCCGAGATCGGCGGGAAAGGAAAAAATCTTGCCGGGACTAACGGATGCGAATCCGCTCCCGTCCATGCCCAGTCCGGCAAAGCCCTGCGCAATCGCGCTTCTGCGACCCGAAGCGAGGAGAAGTGCTCCGCCGGTAAAGGCCCGGCGCGATATCGGAAACTTACCGCTCATTGGCGAAAATCTGGATCAGGGCCGCCGGTTGCATGCGCGCCAGCTTGAGAACGGGAAGCAGTGCCGCAAGCAGCGAGGCCAGCATGGCCACACCCAGAAGCTGCAGCAATTGCAGTGGGAAGACGTGGAACGGCAGCCGCCAGCCGAAGGCTTTGACGTTGACAATCGCAATCAGGCACCACGCCACCAGCAAGCCCAGCGGCAGTGCGAGCAGGGTTGTAATCAACGCGACCGACATGGTCTTCAGGAGTTCGATGCCGGCAAGCTGCTGTCGCGTGATTCCGATCGCCCATAGCGGCGCAAGCTGGGGAAGGCGGGAATTGCTCAGGGTCAACAGGCTGGTCAACAGCGCGATGCCGGCGACGCCAAGGGTGAAGACGTTCAGCGCTGCGGTGACTGCGAAGGTCCGGTTGAAGATCCGCAGCGACTCGGCCTTCAGCGTGGCTTGATCCAGGAGGTTGCGGCCATCCAGGCCGAATTTGCTCTGCAATGCTGATATCAACGCCGGCACCGCGGCAGGAGCGACGCGCAGGCCCAACCGCGTTTGCGGGATTTCCGGAAAGCGCCGGGTCAAGCCTGCGAAATTGACGGCGACCTGGCCTTTCGGATTGCCGTAATCCGCATAGATGCCGACCACTTCCAGCGCCCAGTTTCCGCCCGGCGCGGAAACCTCGATCCGGTCTCCGAGGCCGAGATTCATCCGCCGGGCCAATTGTTCACTGACGAAGCCGGCATCGCCCGGGCGAAGCCGAATCCAGGCCTTTTCGGACGATTGCAGCAACGGCCAGTGCTCGCGATAGGTGGCGTGATCGGGGAGACCGAGAATTTCAACCGGCGCTCCATTGATTTGCGAGTCGGCCCGGCCACCCGGCAGGATGGCTGCGACTTCGGGACGCTGTCGCAGCCACGCCTTGATCTCGGCAGCCTGCGCATCATCCGATGCGTTGATGTAGACGTCCGCCGCCAACCGTCCGTCAAGCCAGCCGACAAAGGTCCTGCTGAAAGTTTCGACCATGGTGCCGACACCGACATTGACCGCGAGCGCCAGCAGCAGCGCCATCAGCGCCAGCGACAGTCCCGAAAGCTGCTGGCGGCTGTCGGCCCAGAACCAGATGGCAAGCGCGCGACGTGCGCTTCGCTGGCCCCATGAAAGCACCCATTCAAGGATCGCGGGCAGCGCCAGCGCCGCGCCAAGCAGCAACGCTGCGAGCACGGCAAAGCCCGAGACGAGCGAATCGCCGAACCACAGAAAGCAGCCGGCGGCGGCAAACACGGCGAGTGCAAGCGCGCCCTGCAGAATCAACCATCGCTGCTGTGCCTGTTGCCAGGCATAGGGCTGTGCGGCTGCCAACACGGGAAGCCGGATCGCCTTCGCCAGGCTGGCGGCGGCCGCCGCCAGCGCGCCGAGGATGCTGATGGTGAGGCCTTCGACCCACCATTCCGGCTTGAGCGTCAACTGGCCGGGAATTTGCGCGCCGTAAAGGCCGCGCAGGGACGCTGCGACATCGGGCAGCAGGGACGCTGCAATCAGGTAACCGCAGACCAGGCCCACTGCCCCGGCGATCAGCGCCAGCGATACCAATTCGATCACCAATACCGTGTTCAGCATCCGCGCCGACACCCCGCAGGCGCGCAACGTCCGCAGCATCGGCAGGCGTTGCTCGAAGGCAAGTCCAATCGCCGAATTGACGATGAATAATCCAACCACAAAGGACAACAGGCCGAACGCCGTCAGGTTGAGGTGAAAGCTGTCGGTGAGGCGTTCCAGTTCGCTCTCCGCACCGGGTTCGACCAGCCGGAGCTGGTCGCCGACGACACTTTCGAGCGGTGCGCGCTTGCCCTTGGTGTTGCCGATCAAGAGCCGGGAAATCTGATCCGGCTTTTTCAGGAGCCGTTGCGCCGTGCCGATATCGACCACGAGCACCCCCGGCACGAGCTGGGCCTGCACGCGCAGCGGCGGCAGCAAGGCGCCGCCGCTTGCTTGCGGCGACGCGCCTTCCGGCAGGTTGAGATCGGACAGCACCTCCGGCGCCACCAGTGTTTCTCCCGGCGGCGCCAGGAAAGATTGCAGGTTGGCCTTTCCGATCGCAGGTGCATTGCCCACCTCGATCGGCAGCGTCACCGGCTCGATTCCCAATAGCCGGAACGACCGCCCGCCGACCTGAATGCGACCTTCGAGAACGGGGGATACCGGCCAGCCGGCGCGGCGCAGGTCGACAAAGAACTGCTGCGAGAAGGTTGCGCCGTTACGGCCAACCAAAGCAGGCGTTCTCGCGCCTCCGAAAGTGGCCGCGGCGCGGTCATAGCTGCTGCGAGCCTGCTGATTCAGCGCCTGCACGCCGCTCCACAACGCGGTCGCGGAAATCAGTCCGATCAGCAATGTGGCGAGCTGCATCGGATGGCGCCGCCAATGACTCGATAGAACGGCGAGAATCCAGATGATCCGGGTCATGCGATCAATCCGGCGTGGAGATTGATCTGGCGGTCGAGCGTTGCCGCCAGACGGGCGCTGTGGGTCACCATCAGGAAGCCGCAGCCGCTTCGCGTGACGAGGTCGCGCGTCAGCGCCAGAACCTCGTCCGCCGTGGCCTCATCGAGATTTCCGGTCGGCTCGTCGGCCAGAAGAAGCAGCGGCTTCACCGCCAAAGCGCGGCCGATCGCGACCCGCTGCTGCTGGCCGCCGGACAGCTGCTCGGGATAACGCTTCAGCAAACCGCCGAGCCCGAGCCGCTCCACCAGTTCGGCATGCCAGACCGCGTCGTGACGGCCGGCAATGCGGGACTGGAATACGAGGTTGTCTTCGACATTCAGGCTCGGGATCAGGTTGAACTGCTGGAACACCAGACCCAGCCGATCGCGCCGCAGCGCCGCGCGGCCGGCATCGGACAGGTCGGAGACCGACGCATCGGCGAGCGTGATCTCACCACCGTCAGCCCGATCCAGCCCGGCGATCAGATGCAGCAGGGTGCTCTTGCCGCTGCCGGATTCTCCCGATAGTGCGACGCGCTCACCGGCCGCGACATTGAGGTTGACTCCGCGGAGCACCACGACCTGCTCTCCGCCGGAGCGGTAGGTCTTGGTCAGGTTCCGAACGCTCAGCACGATCTGGTTGCCGGTTGCCATGTCAGGCGTATGCGATGCCTCGCAACGGCTCTTGATATTTCAGCATGAACCGTATCCGGAATCCGGGTATTGAAGGCGAAACAAGGCCGCCGACCGATCCCGCGTCGCGATGGCCAAAAATGGTCATATCTGAAAGCCCTTTGGGTTGTTGCCCAACATATCAAGGCAAGGCGCGAAGATCACCGCCTCAATCGCATCCGCGACGCGATCGTGATCCGGTGTCGCCTGTCACAGCATTGGGCGGCATCGCATGACGCAGATATCGAGTTGCAGCGCACACGATCCGGTCAAAATGGCCAGTTGCATTGCAGGTGACCCAATGGGTAGCATTGGGTCAGGCCGGTCAACGGTCGAGAAAACAGTCACGGGGGAGCGATCATGACTGCACAACCGACACCCAAGGGTGCCTGGAAAATCACGTTCCTCCTGTTTCTCTTCATGCTGGTGAATTTCGCCGACAAGATCGTGGTCGGCCTTGCCGGCGTGCCGATCATGACCGACCTGAAGCTCCAGCCGGAGCAGTTCGGGTTGCTCGGCTCCTCGTTCTTCTTCCTCTATTCGATCGCAGCCATCGTGGTCGGGTTCATTGTCAATCGCGTCGAGACGCGTTGGGTTCTGCTGGTGCTGGCGGTGATCTGGGCGCTGGCGCAGTTTCCGATGGTGGGCACGATCGGGTTCGGCACGCTGCTGATTTGCCGCATCATCCTCGGCGCCGGCGAGGGACCGGCCGGAGCGGTGGCGGTTCACGCGATCTACAAATGGTTTCCCGACGAGAAGCGGACCCTGCCCACCGCGATCCTGTCGCAGGGATCGGCGTTCGGCGTCATCCTCGCGGTACCGGCGCTGAACTGGGTGATTGTCAATTATACCTGGCATTACGCGTTTGGCGCGCTGGGCGTCGTCGGTCTGATGTGGGTCGTGGTGTGGCTGATCCTGGGCAAGGAAGGGCCGCTGGTTCAAACCGTCGCGATGGCCACGGCCGAACCCCGGATTCCCTATTTCCGGCTTCTGACCTCGCGGACCTTCATCGGCTGCTGCATGGCAACATTTGGAGCCTATTGGGCGCTGTCGCTTGGTCTCACATGGTTCACACCCTTCATCGTGAAGGGGCTCGGCTTCTCGCAACAGGATGCCGGCTGGATTTCGATCATGCCATGGGCCTTTGGCGCGGTCGTGGTGCTGCTCACCGGCTGGATTTCGCAGGTGCTGATGGCGCGTGGCATGTCCACGCGCGGCGCGCGCGGCGTGCTGGGCGCGGTCCCGTTGATCGTCGGAGGCGCAATCCTTGCAACTATTCCTTATGCTGGCGTCGGCGGATTGATGATCACGCTGCTCGTCATCGGCTCCGGGCTTTGCGGATCGATCTATGTAGTTTGCGCGCCGATGCTCGGGGAATTCACGCCGGTGTCCCAGCGCGGCGCCGTGATCGCGATCTACGGCGCGATCTACACGCTCGCGGGAATTATCGCACCGTGGGTGATGGGCAGCGTGATTCAGCGCGCGGCGGTGCCGCTCGATGGCTACATGACCGGCTTCACCATCAACGCCGTCATTCTCGTCGCGTCCGGAGTGCTCGGTCTGTTGCTGCTCTGGCCCAATACCGAACGCGCGCGTTTGATGGCTCGGACGCCGCAACCGAAATTCGCCTGACGAGAGCGGCAATCTGAAAAATACTCCGTCGTCGTCCGGCTCAAGGCCGGGACGACGCCGAGTATGTTTAACAAGCTAGTGCAGGCTACCCTGTGCGCCGCGCACCAGCCGGCCGGGACGCGCTCCGGTGGCGCTGCCGCCACGTTGCGTCACCACGCCTGAGACGATGGTGGCGTCATAGCCATCGACCTGCTGCAGCAAACGCCGGCCGCCGACCGGAAGATCGTAATGAACCTTCGGCGGATGCAGGTGAAGCTTGTCGTAATCGATGACGTTGAGGTCGGCCTTGTAACCTCGGGCGATGACGCCGCGATCGTAGAGACCGACCGATAACGCGGTCTTGCGCGACTGCGCCGCCACCACAAAGGGGATAGACAGCTTTTCGCCACGGCTGCGGTCGCGGGTCCAGTGCGTCAAGAGATAGGTCGGGAAGCTCGCATCGCAGATGATGCCGCAATGGGCGCCGCCATCGCTTAATCCCGGCACGGAATGCGGGTCGCGCAGCATCTCGTGCACGGCATCGAGATTGCCGTCGGCGTAGTTCAGGAACGGCACGTACAGCATGCCACGGCCGTCATCCGAGAGCATTGCTTCATAGGCCAGTTCTTCCGGTCGCCGTCCCTGGCGGCGCGCTTGCGGGCCCAGCGCATTTTCAGGCGGCTGCTCGTAATCGGGTGGATCGCCGAGCAGGTACATCTTGTCGTAGTTAGGACGGAAGAACAGCGGATCGTCGGTCGCGGTCGCTGTCTCGCCCAGGATCGCCGCGCGCGTCTCGGGTTGACGCAGGCGCAGCAAACGCTCCGCCAGCGGCAGCTTCGCGATCGCCTTGTAGCTCGGATGGGTCTGGAACGGGTTGCGTGACAGTTCCAGTCCCAGCAACAGCCCCACCGGGCGCGCGGCGATCTGTGCCGTGATCGACAGGCCGCGGGCGGAAGCCTCGTTGATGCTGTCCAGGGTCTGGCGCCAGCGTCGCGGCGCCTTGTCCGCTTGGGCCACGGAAAACGAGATTGGACAACGCGTGTTCTCCGCCACCCGCAGCATCATCGGCAGGTCTTCGTCGATGCTGCTTTGATCGAGCACGAATTGCAGCACGCTGCGGCCGACCCGGTGCATCGCGCCGGCGATCGCCGTCAATTCGTCCTCGCCGGCCTTCAGGGTCGGCGTGAAATCCCCGGTAGAGGTGCGGTGGTTGAGGGTGCGCGAGGTCGAGAAGCCGAGCGCGCCGGCCCGCACGGCATCTCCGGCCAGCACAGCCATGGCGCTGTTATCCTCCGCGGTGGCGGGATCGCGACGCGCGCCGCGCTCGCCCATCACGTAGACGCGCAATGCGGCGTGCGGCAATTGTGCGCCGATGTCCATGTCGAAGGCGCGCTGCGACAGCCAGTCCATATAGTCCGGGAAGCTTTCCCAGGCCCAGGGCAATCCGGCGCTCAGAACCGGTTCGGGAATATCCTCGACGCCTTCCATCAATTGAATCAACCGTTGATGATCGGCCGGCCGACAGGGTGCGAAGCCTACGCCGCAATTGCCCATGACGGCGGTGGTGACGCCATTCTGCGACGAAGGCGTAATGTCCTGGCTCCAGGTGACCTGGCCGTCATAATGGGTGTGAAGGTCGACAAAGCCGGGCGTTACCAGTTTGCCGCGGGCATCGATCTCTTCCTTGCCTTTGCTTGAAACGCGGCCGACCTCGACAATCCGGCCATCGGCGATGGCGACGTCCGCATCATACAGTTCGCCGCCGAGTCCGTCGGCGATGCTGCCGCCGCGAATCACGAGGTCCGGGTTGCTGGTCATGGCGTTTCATCCCGAAGTAAATTTTGCCGAAGTAAGTTTTGCGAAGCGAGTTTTGTTGCCGCATCATGGGTGGTCTCCCGATGCTGTCAACTGCCGCGGGTGACGCTCAGGAATGCATCAGCCTTGCCGTCGGTTCCCTTGTCAGTTTCCCTGTCAGTTTCCTTGGGGTTGCCTTGCGGGTTGCGGTCGGTGACCAGCGCGAGCAGCACCGTCAGCACCATGAATGCCACCGATGCGCCGAACACCCAATGCGGCCAATTCTGGTCCATGATCCAGCCAAACAGCAGCGGGCTGACGATGCCGCCGAGGTTGAAGCCGGTGGAGACGATGCCGAAGGCGCGGCCCGCCGCACCGGCTGGCGCGGCGTTGCGGACCAGCATGTCGCGCGACGGGGCAATCACGCCGCCGAGAAATCCCGCCGCTGCCATCGCCGTCGTCAACAGCAGCGACGGCAGCGGGATCGTGGCGATGATAAACACCACGGCGGCATTGAGCGCAAAACAGACGGCGGCGACCTGGCCGTGACGCTGGGTGTGGTCGGCGAGAAAGCCGCCCGCCAACACGCCGATCGCGCTGGCGCCGAGAAACGCGGTCAGCGCGATATTGGCCGACGAGAACGATGCGCCATAGCCGCCCATCAGCGCGACCACGCCGAAATTGCCGATTCCGGCGCTGGACAGATTAAGCAGCATGAAGAACATCGTCAGCACGATGAGCGCAGGCGTGATGATGTTTTGCTGCGGGGTTTTTGCACCGGCGACCTGGCGATCCGCAGCGCTTGCATCGGGAATACCGACCGCGAGCAGCAGCAACGCCACCAGCGGCCCAACCGCGCCGCTCACGATCAGGGCGCCATGACCTCCGATCGTGGCCACCAGCGCGGCCACGATGGCAGGCGCGACCGCGCCGCCGAGGAAGCCGGCAAAGGTGTGGATCGAAAATGCGCGGCCCATGCGCGCCTCGTCCATGTGAGCTGACAGGATCGCATAATCGGCCGGATGATAGACGCTGTTGGCAAGTCCGAGCAGCGCGGCGCTGGCGATCAGCCAGGAATAGCTCAGATGCAGGCCAAGCATGATCAGCGCAAAGCCGCCCAGGGTGAGGCCCATCAGCAGGACTTTGCGGGCGCCGATATGGTCCGCGAGATACCCCATCGGGGCCTGGGTCAGGCCGGATATGACCCCAAAGACGGTCAGAGCAAAGCCAAGCTCGATGTAGCCGACGCCGAGTTGATCCTTGAGAAACGGGAACAGCATTGCCAGCACGAACATATGGAAATGACTGACCCAATGGGCTGTCGAGATCGCGGCAAGGGTGCGCAGCGAGCCGTCGGCTTTCGCTTGTTGCGGTGCAGCCAAAACGTCGACCATTTCCGATTCGGATCCCGTTTCACTCTCGAGGGCCCGGCATGGCCCGATTGGCAAAATTATCGGCCAGGTCGGTTATTTGTCCATGAATGCCCCTGCATGGCAGCCCTCGCGAACGGCGCCGGGAGCGGGGAGAGATCGAAATCCAAAGACCGGCCGACGAGTATTAACGTCGCTAGAGCGGCTCGTCGTCGTTGCCGCTGCGATCACGCTTGGGCGTGGCAATGTCGCCATCCTCGATATCGTCGTCCTCGATCGGCGCAGGCGGCTTCTTCTTCGATTTGCCGTCTGGCTTGCTGGGAAGCTCGCCCTTTTGCCCGGTTTTGGCCATGATATCCCTCTTATGCGGACGGATCGACGTTTGGCCGGACATTTGATCCACAGGCGCTGATCTCAATCTCAGCGCCATTAGCCGCAGTGGACAATCTTTCCTGCCTTATTTGCGCGTTCGGTATAAAGGGTGGCGCAACCGCAGCATATCCGGAAGCGTGAGATCTGGCTTTTCGAAAGATCATGCTTAAATAAACAGATAAGACCGTGATCCGGTTAATCGGATCATGATGCAGGAGCCACGAATGAAGAAGCCGAAGATCGAAGCAGAAGAACAACAGCCGCGCAAAATCATTCGCGCCGACAAAGCGCCGACCGACGGCTACTCGCTGGTGGTGGATGGTCACTTCAAGTCGCATCACGATACGGTCGAGGCCGCCGAGGAGGCGGGCATGGCTTTGAAGAATCAGTACCAGATGCTTCAGGTGCAGGTTTACGATGCCGCGACCAAGACGCGGTCCATGATTGAGTGGCCGGCGCCAGCCTAGAGCTTTTCCGCTTTTGCTTTACCTCTCCCGCTTGCGGGGGAGTATAGGCCGCGTAGGCGGCCATCGCTTGAAGAACCCCGAAGCGAAGCTTCGGCTGTCGCGCTTGGCAGCGCGCTAGCGCGCCTGAGCGGCCACCGGTTACTCGTCACACCGACAAAGTGGCGCGCAATTTGTGCCCAACCTCACTTACGCGTAACGGCGGCTCAAGCTATTCTGAAGAACCAGGGATGGAGATTTTGTAGCATGGCGAAGCTCGTCTTCGGATTGAACCAGTCCCTGGACGGCTATGTCGACCACCAGGAATTTGCGCCTGGTCCCTCGCTCTTTCGTCACTTCACCGAGCAAGTGCGCGACCTGGTCGGCAGCGTGTACGGTCGCCGCATGTACGAGGTGATGCGCTATTGGGACGAAGACGATCCCGCGTGGGACGCGGAGGAACGCGACTTCGCGGCGGCGTGGCGGAGCCAACCGAAGTGGGTCGTGTCGCGCTCGTTGAAGTCAGTTGGCCCCAACGCCACACTTGTCGAGGATGACATCGAGGCGGTGATACGCGGGCTGAAGGCCCAGCTCGTTGGGGAGATTGAAGTTGGCGGACCAGACCTGGCACGAAGCTTAACCGACCTTGGTCTTATTGATGAGTATCAACTCTACTTCCATCCCGTCGTGCTTGGTCGCGGCAAGCCATTCTTTGCCGGCCCCCGGCCGCCGCTCCGCCTTGTGGCCAGCGACGTAATTGGCGAGGACGTGGTTAGGTTGACGTACGTTCCCGCTTAATCGCGCGACTCGCCCGACGAACTGCGCAGACGCGCCAGGTCCGCAACGGGGTCGAATTCGGACCTTGGGTCCGCCGTCCTCCCCCCGCAAGCGGGAGAGGGAGCGCGCTTCCGTCGTAGCTACTGACTCGATCTCATCGCGCTCCAAGGCCGGACCTCAAGTGCGGCGACCACCGCTCTGCTGGTTCGCCAGCCAATCCGCCAGTGCGGGGCTCTTTTCTTCCGGCGTCTTGGATTTGGCGCGCTTCTTTTTGAGCGCCGGAGCAGGGCGCGGAGGTTCGGCGGCTTCGCGCGCGAGCCGCAATGCCCTGAGCTTCGCCATGTTGTCGGTGACGGCCTTCAGCGCAGCGTCGCGTTCGGTTTTGCCGCTCTGGGCGTCGTTGGCAGCGCGCGCGGCCTTGTTGAAGCGCGCATCGGCTCGGTTGCGGTCTTCTTTTGTCATCTAGCTCGTTTTCTTCTTTTTGGGTTTGGTTTTGGGTTCGGCCGGCTTGTCGCGGTCGGCGGCTTCTTTCGCCAATCGGATTGCGCGCAGGTTCGCGGTCCGCTTTCTAATCGCGATATCCGAAGCGGCAATATCGGCCATGGCCTTGATGCCTTCGGCATCCTGGGCGAGCTTTCGGTTCAGCCGGATCTCTTTCATTTCGGCGGCGGTTTTCGGTTCGTCATCCATCGGGTGCCTCAAAACTAACGGGCGCGCATCGTCGGGCGATGGCCTGCATGTCCAATACTACCACGCATCTGCTGGCGGAGGGCAATTTTGGACGGTATCCCGCGGAAAAGCGCCCTTTTTCCACCGAATCGGCAATCTTGGTGAACGTCGGGCCGCCGGTGCGCGCCGGTCGCGTACGGTTTCGAGCCGGCTTTCGATCAGAACGTCGCGCCGGCCTTCAACATGTAGGTCCGGCCCGGGAGCGGATAGGCGTTATACGCATCGGGCGTGAAGGCGCTCGCGATGGCATAATCATAATACAGCACGTTGAACACGTTATTCACGCTCAACGACCAGAAGTATCGGTCGTATGCGCCGCTCAGCTTGAAATCGACCGTCGGGCTGGGCGGAATCAGCGGCTGGATGTTGGGCTGATCGTTGTCCATGCGACGGCTGCTCCAGTAGCGCACCGTTGCGTCGGCAACGAGATATTTTTCCCAGATGTTCCAGCTCACGCCGGCGTTGGCGGTGTAGCGCGACACCAGCGGAATGTCGCTGCCCGCAAAGGGACCTTCGCGAAAGATGGCGCGGGTATAGGCGAAGCCGCCACGAAACAGCAGGGTATCGGTCGCGCGATACGTCGCGCTGGTCTCGGTGCCGTAGCGGCGCGTCGGGTCCAGATTGTAGTTGTAGAAATCCACCGGGTCGTAGTGGATTTCGTTCGTCAGATCCATGTCGTAGATGCTCGATTGCATCTCGAACTTGCCTGTTTTGATGCGGAAGCCTCCCTCGATGTCTTCGGACGTCTGGGTTTTCAGCATGAAGTTTCCAACAATGGGATTGCCTGAAGCGTCGAACAACGGGCCGGATGCCACCCGTTCATCCACGTTCGGCGTGCGAAACGCGCTGGCGGCCCTGCCGAAGATTGAAAAGACCTCGTTGAAACGGTGCTCGAGGCCGATATGCAAGGCGTGGTTGATTTCGTGGCTGTCGAGCAGCAGCGCCTGAGCATCGCCAAAATATCCCGGCGCCATCGGATTGAGGGTATCCCTCGCCGTCACACTGGTTTGCTGAATTCGGGCGCCATACGAAAAGTCGGTGGTCGGAAGGATCCCGACGGTCTGCTGCCAATAGGCGGCAAGCGTTTGCTGGGACAGATCATAGGTGTGAATGGCGGGCGTGCTTTCCAGTTCACCCCGCTTCGAATGATAAGTCGCATTGTAATAATCGATGCCGGTCAGAATAGCCGAGGGCAATCCGAATATCGGGTTTTTGATACTAAGGCGCGGGGTCAGCGACCAGGTCTGCAGCCTGGTATTGTCGTAGCCGGCGTTAAAGTCTTGCAGCGGAAAATTGCCGAAGAAGCCTGCCTGTTGATCCTTGTTGCGCACGCCACCGTCGACGATGAGTTCGGCGCCGTTCCAGAGCGTCTTGGTAACGCCGGCGGTCGCATTGGCGCCCTGTTGGTTGCCGTAATCCAGCGGGGTGTCCGTGCCATTGCGGGCGGTAACAAGCTCGTTGACGCCGATGAGCGGATTGACCGTGCGGCCGCCGGGAAATCCAAGATGCTGGTTGTCGCCGGATACGTTGAAGAAGGCAGTGAAGTCGGACGTGGTGTAGCGGATTTCGCCGACGGCATTTTGTTGCGAAAGCGCGTTATTCACGCGATATCCGTCGGAGTTGATCCCGTTTGCGAAGAACGACGTTGACCAGGGTTCCTTGTTGGTGGTGGCCGAAACCGAAGCGAGGTGCTGATTGAATGATCCAACGCCGGCCTCCGCGCGAATCGAAACCGGCGGGTCGCCGGCGCCGGTCTTGGTGACGATGTTGATGACGCCACCGACGGCATTGTCGCCGTAAAGCACCGCGCCGCTGTTGCCCCTGATTATTTCAATGCGCTCGATCGAATCGATCGGAATGGTGGAGAACTCCACGCCCTGCAGATCGATGTCGTTCACCCGGCGGCCGTTGACAAGGAGGAGGGTATTGGCGGCCGCGAACGCGCCAAATCCGCGCAGGTCGATGTTGGTCTGCGCGCCGCCTACGCCCCCGTAGAGGGTTTGAAGTTGCACGCCGGGAACCTGCGCGATGATCTCCGGCAACGTTTGAGCCGGCGAGCGGGCGATATCTTGCGCGGTAATGACGGTTGTCGACGCGCCGACGATGCCGTTGAATTGCCGGTTTCCCGCGGCGTCGACCGGTGGTGAAACGTCCGGGCCGCTGGTCGATGAAACAATGAGGCTGCTCGTCAAAGCGACGTTCGGCGCCGCGCGGAGCGGGCCCGAGCCCTGATCGGTGAGGGGTTTGGCGCGGGTTTGGTTCTCATCACGAGACGGGCTGACCTCGATGGGCGGCAACTGATCCGATGATGCCTGCTGCGCCTTGGCGGCAGAAATACCCAGCGAAAGCATCGGCACGAGAAGGGTGGAAGCACGCAGACGGGTACGCCGCCGCTGGGCGGCGATGATGGTGGAAAACATGGTTGTAAACCTCGGTATGACGTCAGTGGCACGTCACAGCGAACCAAGTCCCACCATCGTGCTTCCGCACATTGGTGAAGCTAATGTCTGTACTCCCCGACCGACATCTTCGCGTGTGACCACGGCTGACGGCAGGTCTCCTGGCTCACGGGTCGATACCTTGCGTCGCCTTCCCAGGACCGAGATTCCCAGTGGCATGTGACGAAAGATTCACCGCTTACAGTTGCGGGGGCAGCCGCGGCATTGGGGAAGTTTCCCCGCACCGCATTCCCTTTTGATCCCCGAGAAGGGGAACCGTCGGAAATCACGGTAGGAGTTTGGCTAGATGAGAGTCAATCCGATCATTCGTGTCTGTAAACTTGGCTGGACGAGTGCGCTTTTTTGCCGCATGAGCCCTCATCGCGCGCTTTCCAGCTAAAGCCTGCCCTGCAGTTGATGTGGAGTGACAACGGCTTCGCGCAGCCGATCGAGGATGATGGATGAGCATTCAGAGCGTCACCGTGACGGCTGACATTGCCGCGCGCCGGCGCGCCAGCGTGATGGCCGGACTTGTTGTGCTCGTGGTGTTGCTGGCGCTGGTTTCGCTCGGGATCGGGCCGGTACGGTTGTCGCCGCTGACCGTGATCGACGCGTTGTTCGGCGGCGGCAGCGATGTGCAACAGGTGATCGTGCGCGAAATCCGGTTGCCCCGCACTATCCTGGGGCTCGCGATCGGTGCGATTCTCGGGTTGTCCGGAGCGGCATTGCAGGGGCTGCTGCGCAATCCGCTGGCGTCGCCGTCGTTGTTCGGAGCGCCGCAGTCGGCGGCATTCGGCGCGGTGCTGGTGATCGCATTTGGTCTTGCCGATGCGCGATCCTACGCGCTTCCGGTTGCGGCAATCGTGGCGGCCTTCGCCTCGGTGTTCGTGCTGCTTGCGGTTGCGGGCCGCAACGCCGGGCTGCTGATTCTCATCCTGGCGGGACTGGCGATATCGAGCCTGGCCGGCGCCGCAACCGCGCTGGTGATGAATCTGTCCAGCAATCCGTTCGTAGTGCTCGAAATCGCGTTTTGGCTGCTCGGCTCGCTGGAGGATCGCAGTTTCCGCCACGTCATGCTGGCGCTGCCGTTCATCGTTGCGGGCGCGATCATTCTTTTGAGCCAGCGCAACGCCTTTCGCGCGCTCAGCCTCGGCGAGGAGGCGGCGCAAAGCCTCGGTGTCGATGTCGGCCGGCTGCGGCTTTACGTGATCCTGGGCACCGCCCTCGGCGTCGGCGGTGCGGTCGCCGTCGCAGGCACGATCGGCTTCATTGGCCTGGTCGCGCCGCATCTGATGCGCCCGTTGATCGGTCATGATCCGGCGCGGTTGCTGGTTCCGAGTGCGCTCACCGGCGCGGCATTGCTGCTGGCGGCCGATATCGCCGTGCGGATCATTCCGTCGACCAGCGATATCAAGGTCGGGGTGCTGACCTCGATTATCGGCGTGCCGTTTTTCCTCTATCTGATCATGCGCGAACGGCGCTCGCTCGGCGGAGGCGTCGCATGACCGCATCGGCCTTTCTCAGCGCGCAGGGCATCAAGGTGGTTTTAGCCGGCCGCGTCGTGCTGAACGATGTTTCGCTATCGCTGCCGTCCGGACATCTGGTGGCGCTGGTGGGGCCGAACGGCGCCGGCAAGACCACGCTGTTGCGCGCTTTGGCGGGGCTGCTTCCTTCCTCCGGCGCCATTGATGTCGGCGGCGACGCGCTGTCGTCGCTTGCCTTACGCGAACGCGCGCGGCGTTTCGCCTATCTGCCGCAGGGCCACATCATGCACTGGCCGCTGCCGGCCCGGGATATCGTCGCGCTGGGCCGCTATCCGCATGGTGCGACCGACCCGTCGCGTTTGACACCGAAAGATGCCGAGGCGGTGTTGCGGGCAATGCGGGCAACCGACGTCGTGGAATTCAGCGAACGCCGCGTCACTGAATTGTCCGGCGGCGAGCGCAGCCGTGTCGCGCTGGCGCGGGTATTCGCCGTGGAAGCGCCGGTGATCCTGGCGGACGAGCCGACGGCCTCGCTCGATCCGCGCCATCAGATCGATATCATGAAAAGCCTGCGCGCCGCCGCCGATCAGGGCGCGCTGGTGATCGTGGTCACGCATGATCTCAGCCTTGCCGCGCGATTTGCCGATACCGTTCTGGTGCTTTCGCAAGGTCGCCTCGTCGCGCAAGGTACTGCCGCCGAGGCGCTGTCGGAGCAGGTCATGGCGGATGTGTTCCGGATCAGCGCCTATCGCGCGGAATACCAGCGCGAGGCTGTGATCGTGCCATGGGCGGAAATTTGAACCGATGAAATAGTCATTCCGGAACGGACGATCGCGTGCAAGTCAGCCGGTCTGCACCGGGCCGCCGGCCTTCTTCCACGCGTCGATACCGCCGGCGATATGCGCGGTGTTGGCGAGGCCGGCGTCTTTGGCGGCGGTCACAGCCATCGCCGAGCGCTCGCCGAACGCACAGAAGAACACGATGCGCCGCCCGGTCGCCGCCGCCACCTCGCGCAACATGCCGCCCGGCCGAAGATGTTCGCCGATGCCGGGATAGGGCGCATGAAGCGCGCCCGGCAGCGTGCCGTGCCTGGCGCGTTCGCCATTCTCGCGCAGATCGACCAGCAGCATATCGGGCCGGCCAAGGCTCTCGATGGCGTCGCGAGCGCTGAGCGCCAGTCCCTGCTTGGCGAGTTCGTCCTGGTGCAATCCGACCTGCATGTTGGCAGGCACCGCCACATCCATCATTTTCGGATTCGGCAAATTGAGGTTGTTCATCAGCTCGACATACTCATCCACCGAGCGCACCTGCAGCCGTGGATTGAAGCGCTTCTCCTCGCCGATGGTGGAGACGGTATCGCCCTTGTAGTCATGGGCGGGAAATACCATGGTTTCGTCCGGCAGCTTGAGCAGCCGGCCGAAGATGGAATCATACTGGGCACGCGCGCTGCCGTTCTGGAAATCGGTGCGACCGGTGCCGCGGATCAGCAGGGTATCGCCGGTGAACACGCGGTCGCCCATCAGGTAGCTGTAGGAATCGTCGGTATGGCCGGGCGTGTACATCACGTCGAGGCTGAGCCCTTCGATCATGACCTTGTCACCATCGGTGACGCGCATCGCCACCACATCGGCCTTGCTCTGTTCGCCCATGATGGTGACGCAGTGGGTGCGGTCGCGCAGCTCGCCCAGACCGGTGACATGATCGGCATGCAAATGGGTGTCGACGGCCTTGACCAGCCGGAGATCCAGTTCGCGCAGCAATTGGCAGTAGCGATCGACCTTCTCAAGCACCGGATCGAGAATCAGCGCCTCGCCACCGGCGCGGCTGGCCAGCAGGTAGCTGTAGGTTCCTGAAACACTGTCGAACAGCTGGCGAAAGATCATGGTTGTCTGCTATCGGACTTTGCCATTGGATACCACAACGGCAGGATTTTTTCTCAAAAATCTTGGTCGCGATGGCAACGAAGGCGGAAGCTGTATGGAATCCTCAAAGCTTCGCGTCTTGTATCGCTACGGCCGAACGTAACTCCAGCCCTGTTCCTGCAACTCCATCAAGTGGACGACGCCAGAGGGAACGACGATGGCGTCGGGCAGAATGGAAATGGCGTGCCCTTCCGCCTTCTCCATTCCCTGCTTGGTGTTGTTGCAGGCCGAAAACTGAATCTTGCCCGGGAATACCATCTCCTTGAGACGCCTGATGCGATCCTGCACCGGCGATGTGTCGGCGCGCAGCATGTGGAGGCCGGGGCCGTAGGCGACGATGTCGATTTCGACATCCTGGTCTTTGTCGCGATAGTATTCGATCACGTTGCTGGCGTTGCCCAGCGCCAGGCTCATGACCTGCGGATCGTTCTGGTCAACCTGAATGGCAACGCGATGCGGCTTGCCGTCGGCCGCGGGGCTGGCCGAGATCAGCGCCATCGACATCAAGGCGACGATCACCAAATGTCGAAGAAGGCTTGGCATGATGGACTCCTTAAGGCCGAACCAGGGTATATCCGTTTTCGGTCAGCGCCAGGATCTGCCCGACGCCGAACTGAACCGGCGTCGCCGCGGCAATGAATTCCGGCCGCTTGCCGGTTTCGCGCTCGATCGTATCCAAGGTATTGAGGCAGACATCGAAACGCACGCCTTGCGCGACCAGGCTTTCGACCCGCTTGCGGCTGGGGTTGTCCGGGTTTAGCAAATCGATGCCCGGACCGAACGCCACCACCTCGATGGCGACCTTGTCGGGACCGTAGAGTTTCAAAAGATTATAGGCGACGCTGACCACGAGGCTTTGCTTCCTGGCATCATTGTCCGAAAGCTGCAACACGATGCGGTGTTCGGCGAAGGGCTTGTCGGGCAGAGGCGCCGGCTGGGCGCGGGCAACGGATGAGGTCATGGTCACCATCAAGGCGGCGATCACGGCATTGCCGATGGCGCGAAGAATCGACCGTCGATATCCGCTAATTTGATGTGTCCGGAAATGCATCATCCCTGTCCTGCGATGCCGGGGTTATCGTCGATACCCCTCAGCGTGATGCCGCCGCCGCGCCCGTCGGGGGCTTTAGGGGAACGCAGGTGCTTGGCAAGCACATCCCACACCGGTGTTCCCTGCTGTTCGTTGACCGACGCCCATCCCGCCACCTTGTAGCTCTTGCCGGCCTCGACGGCGCGGCCGTTGCCGAGTTTCAGGTCGGAAATCCGCTGTCCAACCAATTCCGCCGGGGTGCAAGTGTAACTGATGCCGCCGACCCGAACCATATCGCCGCCCTGTTGGTAATAAGGATCGGCATTGAAGAGATTGTCGCAGACGTCTTCGAGGATATCCTTGATCTGGCCGCCGGTCATGCGCTGGAGGTAGGTTTCCGGATAGCTGATCGCGGTTTCCGCCATCACGTCTTCCATCGTCAGCGGCTGGCCCGGCAACAGGCTGATGCCCCAGCGGAAACCCGGCGACAGCGCGATTTCCGCGTCGAATTCGCCGCGCAACGCATCGCAGATCAATTGATCCACGGTGCCCTCGAAATTGCCGCGGCGATAGAGCAGATGACCGGCGGTCGCGATCTTTTCCGCGGCGGTGGCCGCATGCGGTTCCCGCATCGTTTCAATCAGCGCCTGCATCTGTGCATTCGGTTTCAGCAATTCCGAGAACACCGGCAGCAGCCGGTAGCGCACATCCTTGACGCGGCCCCTTGCCAGATCGAGATCGAGCACGCCGAGGAATTTTCCGTTCGATCCGGCATTGGTGACAAGCGTAATGCCGCCGGCATTGGTCACCGGGATCGCCTGCGGAATGGCATCGTGGGTATGGCCGCCGAGAACGACGTCGATGCCGCCGACGCGGCCGGCGAGCTTGAGATCGACGTCCATCCCGTTGTGCGACAACAGCACCACGGCATCGACCTTGTCATTGTTACGCAGCGTATTGACCAGTTTCTGCAACTCGTCAGCGCGGATCCCGAAAGTCCAGTCCGGCGTAAACCGCTTCGGGTGCGCGATCGGAACATAGGGAAATGCCTGCCCGATCACGGCGACCCGATAGTCGCCGATCTCCTTGACCATCGCCGGCTTGAACACGCGTCCCGATCCGGGATCGAAGGCTTTGGCGCCGTTGAACGCCGCCTCTTCGGTGAGAAAGACATTCTGCGCCAGGAATTCGCCCTTGAAGCGCGCAAGGTTGCTGCGCAGCGCCGTTTCGCCATAGGTGAATTCCCAATGGCCGGTCATCGCATCGATCCCGAGCTGGTTCGCGGCCTCGACCATGTCGGCGCCCTGCATGGTGTTCGCCATTCCAGTGCCTTGCCACAAATCGCCGCCGTCCAGCAGCAGCGTGCGTCCGGCGCCCACATCGCTGCGCAGGCGCTCGACCAGTGTCTTCAGATGCGAAAAGCCGCCGAGCTTGCCGAAGCGGGCCGCGGATTTCTCGAAATCGAGACAGCTGAAGGCATAGGCGTCGGCGCTGTCCGGCCTGATTCCAAATCGATCGAGGAAGGCGCGGCCGACCAGATGCGGCGGCTGTCCCCGCATCGCGCCGATCCCCAGATTGACGCTCGGCTCGCGAAAATAAACCGGCAGCAATTGCGCATGGGTGTCGGTCATATGCAGGATGCGCGCATTGCCGAAGCGATCGAGATCGTAAACGCTGGCGCTGTCGGCAGAGCGCGCGATGCGCGACAACCCACCCGAGAGCGCAGTAGCACCCGTGAGCTTAAGGAAATCGCGGCGGCGGATGGTCATGCGATGTCTCCGCGCCTCTCAATTGGCTCAGCGCAATGGCGTTTTAAGGTCAAAGCCGGTTTGCATAGAGAAAAACGCAATGCAAAAGCACAAGCCGCTATTGAATTTTCGCCGTGATGGTATCGGTCGCGCCCTTGTTGTCGACCCAGCTGATTTTCAAATCATCGCCCTTGTTGCCGCCCTTGAAGCTGAACTTCACATAGGGGTCCTCGGAGACGCCGGTTCCCCAATCCGCGACGAACACGTTTGTGCCATCATGTTCGAAGGTGACCTGCTGGATGAAATGCGGCGGAATGATCTCGCCGTTGGCGTCCTTGACGAAACCTGAGTCCATCGGGTGCTGGATCAGCGCCTGGACTTCGGTGGTGCCGCCACTCGATGTGGTGCGTACGCGAATGGTCGATGCCATCGGAAACCTCCTTCGAATACCGGTTCAGCCACCGCAGCCGCCGACGGTGACTTTGACTTCCCTGGTCGCGCTGTAGAGCTTGCCGCCGGCCTCCACGATCGCAGTCACATTGCTGGTCTTCGCCATTTTCAGACGATTGGCCACGCTCGGCATCGTGCCCGGCGGAATCGTGTAAGACGCCGCCAGCGCGTTCGGATTGTCGGCAACCAGAAAAGAGATCGAGGTCACGTCAGCCAGCGTCGTAGTGACCGAGATCGGAACCACCGCGCCATTCTCTGCAATTTCCGGCGCCTCGAGCTTCACCTCGTCGGAAGGCTCGGCGGTTCTGCCATAGAGCGATTTGATGGCCTCGGCTTCGCTCTTTTGCCTGAAGGCCTCCTGCGGATATTTGTCGTTGGCAGCGGCCAAGACCGCAACGAAACCGAGGGGAATATTGCCAAGGCCGACGAGCACGACCGAGCCGGCGCCTTTCAGGATCAGGCGCCGCGTCGCCGGGAAGCCGTGGCGATGGATGGTCATCAAAATTCTCCTACAGGCGTCGCCGTCATCGCGCCGGGATCAGGTCAAGCCTCGTCGAAGGAGCATGGATCGCAATGTAGGAATATAGATGGCCAAACCATAAACGCCATCGGCTGATGACGTGGACGGAGGGATTGGCAGGGCGGGCGTACCCGAAAAGTTGATTGTTCCAGGGCCGTCCGCCGCAATCAGATTTTGCGGTTTGCACCGGCGCGGCCTAAAGCGGTTGTGCCATCAACAAATCCGGGAGGGTGTGGTGGTTGAATATGTCGAGGAATTCGGCAAGGACGGCCGGCGGGTCGAACCAGACGGCCGTCTCGACGCGGCGGCATATCACCGCAACCATCAGGCGATCTGGACGGTATTGGAAGGCTTTCTGGCCGGGAAATCCGGTGACGTCGTGGAGGCCGGCAGCGGCACCGGCCAGCATGTGGTCGATTTCGCGCGGCGAACGCCTGAGATCACCTGGTGGCCGAGCGATCTGAATGAGCAACATCTCAAGAGTATCGCGGCGTGGCGGGCCTATTCAGGATTGCCGAATATCCGCCCGCCGCTGCGGATCGATCTGTCCGATCCGGCATGGTGCCCCGAGATGCACGACGGCAACGGCCCCGGCAAGTTGCTGGCGGTGTTCTGCGCCAACGTCATCCATATCGCGCCGTGGTGCGTCGCCGAGGGTCTGGTTGCGGGCGCCGGGCGGACCTTGCGACCGGATGGTCGGCTGTTCCTCTACGGGCCGTTCAAGCGTGACGGCAAGCATACCGCGATCAGCAACGCGGTGTTCGACAGCAGCCTTCGCGACAGGAATGCCGAATGGGGGGTGCGCGATACCGCGGCCCTGGAGAAGCTGGCGGCAAGCTCCGGCCTTGCACTGATGGAGATCGTCGAGATGCCCGCCAATAATCTGATCCTGGTGTTCGGGCGGCCGAATGCAGGCTGAACGGGACGCATAACGCGCGCCCGTTTGCGCCGGTTGATTGAGCGGATGACCCCATACATAGTATTGGAATCAAGCCGATCCCGACGGGGCGTGGCTGCATTCGGGCGGAAAATGGCTGATGATCGACGCGACCCTGGTTGACGACATGTCCGGTGACGCCCGCGCGCGATCCAACGTGGTGCGCCTCGCGGCGGCGCAAGCGCTGACCGGAGCGAATTCGGCGGTGATCTTCGCAACCGGCTCGATTGTCGGTGCGACCCTGGCGCCGAACATCTCGTTCGCGACCGTGCCGCTCTCGATGTATGTGGTTGGGCTCGCCGCCGGCACATTGCCGACCGGCGCGATCTCGCGCCTCTATGGGCGTCGTGTCGCCTTCATCATCGGCACCGGTTGCGGCGTGCTGACCGGCCTGCTCGGGGCATTCGCCATCCTGCACGGTTCGTTTCCGCTGTTTTGCTGCGCGACCTTCCTCGGCGGGCTTTATGGCGCAGTGTCGCAATCCTACCGTTTTGCCGCCGCCGATGGTGCAAGCGCTGAGTATCGTCCGAAGGCCGTGTCGTGGGTCATGGCCGGCGGCGTGTTCGCCGGCGTGCTCGGGCCCCAGCTTGTGCAGTGGACGATGGATATCTGGCCGCCCTATTTGTTCGCGTTCAGCTTTGTGGTGCAGGCGCTGGTCGCGCTGGTGGCGATGGCCGTGCTGGCGGGCGTCGACGCGCCGAAGCCGGCGCCAGCGGATCTTCACGGCGGCCGTCCGTTGCTCGAGATCGTGCGGCAGCCGCGGTTTATTGCCGCGGCGCTTTGCGGCATCGTCTCCTATCCGATGATGAATCTGGTGATGACGTCGGCGCCGCTGGCGATGAAGATATGCGGGCTCAGCGTCAGCGATTCGAACTTCGGCATCCAGTGGCATATCGTTGCGATGTACGGGCCGAGCTTTTTTACCGGCACCCTGATCGCGCGGTTCGGCGCGCCGCGGATCGTCGCGATCGGTCTGTTGCTCGAGGCCGGCGCCGCAGCGGTCGGGCTGTCCGGCATCACGGCGATGCATTTCTGGGCCACGCTGTTCATCCTCGGCATCGGCTGGAATTTCAGCTTCGTCGGCGCTTCGGCGCTGGTGCTGGAAACGCACCGGCCGCAGGAGCGCAACAAGGTTCAGGCGTTCAACGATTTTCTGGTGTTCGGGATAATGGCCGTGGGATCGTTTTTGTCCGGCCAGTTGCTGGCGAATTACGGCTGGTCCGCGGTCAACCTGGTGGTGCTTCCGCCGGTGCTGCTGGGGCTCACGGTGCTGACCTTGACTTCATGGGCGAGGCGCCGGGCGAGGTCGCAGACGCTGTCGGAATTTCCCGATCCGAGTATCTGACACTTCGGCGACCATCGAAGCATCGCGATCGCATACGCGATTAACTTGCGATCGTCGCGAAGCATGGGCGATATTTTGCTTCATGGTTCGAGACGGCGCAGCGGACAGCGCAAGTGCGTTGCCGGGAGGGCGCCTCCTCACCATGAGGGTTACGCCTCCCGTTGCCGCAGCAGATCGTCGAGGTCGAGCCGGTGGGTGAACATCGCCAGCGATCCGTCGGGCGTTAGCGGCCATTGCTCCTTGGGCCGATCCCAATACAATTCGACGCCGTTCTCGTCGGGATCGCGCAGATACAGCGCTTCGCTGACGCCGTGATCGCTGGCGCCATCGAGCTGGATTCCCGCCTGTATGACCCGATACAGCGCATCCGCCAGCGCGGCGCGGGTCGGATAGAGTATAGCGGTGTGAAACAGGCCAGTGGTGCCGGGCGGCGGAGGATGGCCGCCTTTGCTTTCCCAGGTATTCAACCCGATGTGGTGGTGATAGCCGCCGGCCGAAATGAATGCCGCGCCGGAGCTTAGTCGTTGCATGATTTCGAAGCCGAGCACGCCGCAATAAAATCCCAGCGCGCGATCGAGATCGGCGACCTTGAGATGAACATGCCCGATGCGCGTTCCCGCGATAATGGGCGTTGTGTTTTCGGACATCATCCTTCTCCTTCAGCTTTCTTCCACGCCTGCGGCGTGAGTCGCCTTAAGCCAGATCGGAGACCTCTCCCTCCGGCAGATCGAACTCGAAGGTGTTCAGCGTCATCGAGACCATGGTGTAATACCCGCACAGTCCGATGATTTCGACCAGCCCGCGTTCGCCGAGCATCTTCACGGCCTCATCGTAGAGCGCGCTGGAGACGCCGTGGCCCTCATGCAGCGACTTCGATACCTCGTAAATCATCTGGCCCTTGGGGTCGTCGAAATGCGGCGTGCGGCGATTTCGGATGTCTTCGATGATCTTCGGATCCATGCCGGCCTTCAGCGCGAGCCGCTTGTGGGCGTACCATTCGTAATGCGAAGTCCAGTGCCGGGCCGTCACCAGGATCGCGATCTCCGACAGCTTGGCCGGAAACGAGGTGTCGAAGCGCAGGAACGCGCCCAGTCGCGTGGCGTGCCTTGCCATCTCCGGGCTGTTGAGCCAGGCCATCATCGGCGGAGGCGGGGCGCCGCGCTTGCCGGCGATCGATTCATCGTAGGTTTGCTTCTGGTCCGCGCTCATTTCGCCAGGCGAAAGCAGCTTCAGGCGCATGTCCGTTTCCTCTTGTTTTTCAACCGTTGCGGTCCCCATGACGCCGGTTCGCGCAGCCCTATCATATTCCCGTGCCGCAAGGCGTGTGCCAGAGATATATTGAATTTCGGGCTATCGCCGCTATGGTCCGCCCAACAATGTTACGCCGAGGGCAGGCCGATGACTGGCGCCCTCGATCTCCTGGATGGAAACGCTGCCATGTCCGATCTCGATCAATTTCGCCGCGAAACCCGAGCCTGGCTGGAGGCCAATTGTCCGCCGGAAATGCGGCGGCCGATGACGGCAGATGAGGATACGTTCTGGGGTGGCCGCAATACCAAATTCTCGTCGGAGCCGCAGCGGGTCTGGTTCGAGCGGATGCGCGACAAGGGCTGGACCGTGCCGGATTGGCCCAGGGAATATGGCGGTGGCGGACTCGATGCCGCCGAGGCCAAGGTCTTGCGCGAGGAAATGTCCGCCATCGGTGCCCGCTCGCCGTTGTCGAGCTTCGGCATCTGGATGCTCGGACCGGCGCTGCTGAAATACGGCACCGATGCGCAGAAGAAGGAGCATCTGCCGAAGATCGCGGCTGGCCTGATCCGCTGGTGCCAGGGTTATTCCGAGCCGAACGCCGGATCGGACCTCGCATCGCTGCAGACCCGCGCCGAGAGCGATGGCGACCACTTCATCATCAACGGCCAGAAGATCTGGACCTCTTACGCGAACTTCGCCGACTGGATCTTCTGTCTGGTGCGGACCGATCCGGCTGCCAAAAAGCATGACGGCATCAGCTTCATCCTGTTCGACATGGCCTCCAAGGGCGTCTCGACCAAGCCTATTCTCCTGATTTCGGGCCGCTCGCCTTTCTGCGAGACCTTCTTCGACAATGTGCGGGTGCCGAAGTCCCACGTGGTCGGCACGGTCAATCGCGGCTGGGATGTCGCGAAATATCTGCTGCAGCACGAACGCGCGATGATCTCCGGCATGGGCGAGCGCGGCGTCGGCCGGCCGCTCGGCCAGATCGCCGCCAACTCGGTCGGCAGCGACGAGCAGGGCCGTCTGGAAGATCCGATGCTGCGCGGACAAATTGCCGCCTTCGAGGTCGACGAGGCGGCGCTGGCCTGCGCCGCCGAGCGCGCGGTCGATCTGGCGAAGGCCGGTCAGGCCCATCCGGCGTTTTCCTCGGCGATGAAATATTACGGCACCGAGTTGAACAAACGCCGCTACGAGATCCTGATGTCCGCGGGCGGCGCCGATGCGCTCGAATGGGAGAGCGAGCGCTCAAACGGGGGCGCGCGGCCGCGCGCCTGG
The DNA here is from genome assembly GCA_963727225.1 of uncultured Pseudomonadota bacterium. GTDB lineage: Bacteria > Pseudomonadota > Alphaproteobacteria > Rhizobiales > Xanthobacteraceae > Bradyrhizobium. The sequence goes on from CAVSFN010000024.1 coordinate 134,783, forward strand.
TTGCGCACCAAGGCCAATTCGATCGAAGGCGGCACCAGCGAGGTGATGCTCGGCATCGTGGCCAAGCGGATTCTCGATTTGCCGGGGGCGTGAGTTCGCGAGCTACAATCACTGTCATTCCGGGGCACGCGAAGCGTGAGCCCGGAATCCATAACCACGACGGGGAGTATGGATTCCGGGCCCGCGCCAAAAGGGCGCGTCCCGGAATGACGATCATCAAAATTACTTCGTCTTAAACAGCTCTGAAGCGGAATCACTCAATGGCACTCGTCCTCAACGAAGAACAGTCGATGCTGCGCGACAGCGCGCGGGGCCTCATCAGCGACAAGGCGCCGGTGTCGCATTTGCGGCAACTCCGCGACGCCAGGGATGCGACGGGTTTTTCTCGCGACCTGTGGCGGGCCTTTGCCGAGATGGGATTTGCCGGATTGCTGGTGCCGGAGAATTTTGGCGGCAGCGGACTTGGTTGCGTCGAAGCCGGTGTGGTGATGGAGGAAATCGGCCGCACCCTGATGCCGTCGCCGTTTCTTTCGACTGCTGTGCTTGCGGCATCGGCGTTGTCGCGTGGCGGCAGCGCCGCGCAAAAATCCGCGCACCTGCCGAAGATAGCGGATGGCTCGCTGCTGGCAGCCCTCGCAATCGACGAAGGCGCCAAGCATCGCCCGCTGCAAACCAGCATGCAGGCGGTGCGTTCCGGCAATGGTTTCAGGTTGAACGGTGCCAAGGCCTTCGTGGTCGACGGGCACACCGCCGATCTGTTGATCGTGGCGGCCCGGACCGCGGGCGCCGCGGGCGAGCGCGACGGACTGACATTGTTTCTCGTCGATCCCAAAGCCAGGGGCATCGCGCTCGAGCGCACCGCGATGGTCGATTCGCACAACGCGGCGCGGATCGTGTTTGGCAATGTCGAGGTCAATGCCGACGGCGTGCTCGGCGAGGTCGATCAGGGCCATCGATTGCTGGAAGGCGTGCTCAATATCGGCCGCGGCGCGGTGGCCTCGGAAATGGTCGGTCTCAGCGAGGAAGTATTCGGCCGCACCGTCGGTTACCTCAAGGAGCGCAAGCAGTTCGGCAAATTGATCGGCGAATTCCAGGCGCTACAGCACCGCGCCGCGCAGCTTTATATCGATATCGAGATCACCCGCGCCGCAGTGCTGAAGGCATTGCAGACACTCGATAGCCATTTTGAAGAGGCCGCTGCGGCGGTCGCGGTGGCGAAGGCGCGCGCCGGTTCGACCGCGACGCTTGCGGTTCAGGAAGGCGTGCAGATGCATGGCGGCATGGGCATGACCGACCAGTTCGACATCGGCTTCTTCATGAAGCGAGCGCGGGTGTGCCAGGAACTGTTCGGCGACAGCAATTTTCACGCCGACCAACTGGCAAGAATGAAGAGCTATTGAAGCCCGTCACCTGATCGGCGGCGCGTATTGAATGCCGCCGGCGCTCCAGAGCTGGTTGAGGCCGCGCGGAATCCCGAGCTTCGATCCGCTGCCGACATTGCGCTCATAGATTTCGCCATAATTGCCGACATGCCGGATGATGCGCGCGGCCCAATCCCTGGTCAGGCCGAGGTCTTCGCCATAGGAGCCTTCGGTTCCCACCAGCCGCATCACGTCGGGCTTTTTCGATTTCAGCGCTTCATCGATGTTCTTCGAGGTGACGCCGAGTTCCTCGGCGTTGATCATCGCATACAACGTCCACTTCACGATCAACATCCAGTCGTCGTCGCGCTCCCGCACCACCGGCGCCAGCGGCTCCTTTGAAATGATATCGGGCAGGATGACGTGATCGCCCGGCTTTGCGAGGTTCAGCCGCATCGCATAAAGCTGGGATGTGTCCGCGGTCAGGACGTCGCATTGACCGGAATCATAGGCCTTGATGACGTCGTCCAGCTTAGCGGATTTGATCTCCTGGTATTTCATGTTGTTGGTGCGGAAATAATCGGCGAGGTTGAGCTGGGTGGTGGTTTCCGACTGTACGCATACCTTGCTGCCGTCGAGCGCCAGCGCCGAATCGATGTTTTTCGAAGCTGGAACCATGAATCCTTCGCCGTCATAATAGGCCACCGCCGGGAAATAGAGATCGTTGGATGTCTCCCGCGACATGCTCCATGTCGAATTGCGGGAGAGAATATCGACCTTGCGGCTCTGCAACTCCTTGAAGCGTTCGTTGGAGTCGAGCGGAATGAATTTGGCCTTCTTCGGATCGTCAAAGATTGCCGCCGCCACCGCGCGGCAGAAATCCACGTCGAAACCTGTCCAGTTGCCCTTGTCGTCGGGAATCGAGAAGCCGGGCAGGCCGGTATTGACGCCGCACAGCACTTCGCCCCGCCGCATCGTCCGTTTCAGGGTTCGCGTATCATATCGTTCATAGCTGACGGCGGCGGCCGCGATCGCGAATGCAATCACCAGCCCGATAAGGAGGCCGCCTCGGAATGTCCGCATGATTTTCTCTCGCGATAATCGGGAAAATGGATGGGCTGTAAAAGCGGCGCGGCGGCTATAGCGACGGCTTCTGCCGCACGATCACCTTGGTGCCGACCGGAACGCGATCATAAAGGTCGGCAACGTCGGCGTTGACCAGCCGGAAGCAACCGGACGAGATGGCGGTGCCGATCGTATCCGGCCGGTTGGTGCCGTGGATACGATAGACGGTGGTCCCGAGATACATCGCGCGGGCGCCGAGCGGGTTGCCGGGTCCGCCGGCCATGAAGCGCGGCAGATAGGGCTGGCGCGTGATCATCTCGGGCGGCGGTGTCCAGTCCGGCCATTCCGCCTTGCGCGTGATGTTCAGCAGTCCCTGCCATTGGAATCCGTCGCGGCCGACGCCGATGCCATAGCGCAGCGCGCGGCCGTTGCCCTGAACCAGGTACAGATGGCGCTCCGCGGTCGAGATGATGATGGTGCCGGGCGCCTCGGTGGTGCGATAGAGGACCATCTGCTTGCGTAATTCCGGCGACAATTGCAGGGAGTCGTCGGGCAGCAGGCCGGGCTGGTCGCCGACATCGGGCTGCTGGGCAAAGCTCGGCGGGGCCGAAAGCATCAGGCCGGCCGCGACCGTCATCATCCAGATCAGATGGCGAAACTTGATCATGCAAAACTCTCCTCGAGGGTGCCGCCGAGCTTGTATCATCGTTTGCCAAATCACTAAAACCATCAAATCTCACGCCTCGCCCGATGGCAAGCAATCCAGCCGTGCGAAGTTACTACGTTGCTGAAATACTTTCAATTTTTGGCATTTTCTGATTGCGAAAGGGCGCGCTCGAAAACCTCATTTCGGCGCGATCCACAGCCGCAAGCCAAAGGCCACGATCGACACCGTGCCGACGCCACCGAGCCAGAGGGCTGCGAACCACAATAGCCGCTGCGCCAGCGGTCGCGGGTTTGGCTCGCTGGAGCCGTTTCCGTTCCGATGGAATCGGAACGGAGGCTCTACTTCTTTATTTGACGCGTTTTCTTCACGCGAACCGGTGCCCACTTCGCTGGAAAACGCTTTAGCCATCAATGATAACCGCTTTCGGGTCTCACCTTGCCGCGGAATACCCAATAGGCCCATCCGGTATAACCGAGAATCAGCGGTATCAGAACGGCAACGCCGACCAGCATGAAGATCTGGCTGTTCTCCGGAGAGGCCGCCTGCCAGATCGTGATGCTCTGCGGCACGATATAGGGCCACATGCTGATGCCGAGGCCAGCATAGGAAAGCGCAAACAGCGCCAGTGCCAGCAAGAACGGCTGGTGATCCCGCCTGTTGGCGAGGCTGCGGAGCAACAGCACGGTCACGCCGGCCACGGCGATTGGCACCGGCGCGGTCAGGATCAGGTTCGGCCAGGTAAACCAGCGCTGCGCATACCCGACATGGAGGAACGGCGTGGCAATGCTGACCGCGCCGATGGCGCCGAGCATCGCGAACAGCAAAAGCCAACTCAGGCGATAGGCTTTGTCGCGCAGCGCGCCCTCGGTCTTCAGCACCAGCCAGGTCGCGCCGAGCAGGCCGTAACCGACCGCCAATGCGAGCCCGGTTAAGATGCTGAACGGCGTCAGCCAGTCCCACCAGCCGCCGGCATAATGTCGTCCCTCGACATGGACGCCTTGAAGGATAGCGCCGAGTGCAATGCCCTGCGCCAGGGTTGCCAGCAGCGATCCACCGGCGAATGCGATGTCCCAGCGATTTCGCTTGCTCAGCGTTCGCCAGCGAAATTCGAACGCGACGCCACGAAATATCAGGCCGATCAGCATTGCGATCATCGGTGTGTAGAGCGCCGGCATCAGCACCGCATAGGCCAGCGGAAACGCGGCCATCATTCCGCCGCCGCCGAGCACCAGCCAGGTCTCGTTGCCATCCCAGACCGGTGCGACGGTGTTCATGATCACGTCGCGATCGGCCTTCTCCGGAAACAGCGGAAACAGGATGCCGAGGCCGAGGTCGAATCCGTCCATCACTACATAGACAAAGACCGCGAAGGCGATGATGAACGCCCAGAGGGTCGCGATGTCGATGATACCGTTCATCCGGCCGATCCCTCGGTTATCACGCCGGCCGCAGGCGTGATGCCGGCGGCGCGGGCGGGGATATCGCTGCGCGGTCCCTGTTCGCCGTGGTGCGGCGGCGATGCCATCAACCGTAAAATGTAGATCACGCCGGCGGAGAACACCGCAAAATACACGATGACGAAAGCGATCAATGACGAGGCGACCGCAGGTGCTGCGAGCGGCGAGGCGGCATCAACCGTTCGCAACAGCCCATACACCGTGAACGGCTGCCGTCCGGTTTCGGTGGTGATCCAGCCGGCGAGCACGGCGACGAAGCCCGCCGGGCCCATCGCCATCGCGAACAGATGCAGCGGCCGGAATTCGTAGAGAGTACCGCGCCAGCGCGACCACAGGCTGAGCAGGCCAAGCCCCATGATCAGGAATCCCAATCCGACCATGATCCGGAACGACCAGAATGTGATCGGCACCGGCGGCCAGTTTTCGCGTGGCACGGTATCGAGGCCGGCAAGCGGCGCATCGAGGGAGTGCTTCAGAATCAGCGAGGACAGTTTCGGAACCTCGATGGCATATTTGACCTTGCCTGCCGCCTGATCCGGCAGGCCAAACAACACCAGCGGCGCGCCATCCGGATGGCTCTGGTAATGGCCTTCCATCGCCATCACCTTGGCGGGCTGATGTTCCAGCGTGTTGAGGCCGTGCTGATCGCCGGCGAGAATCTGGATCGGCGCCACCAGCGTGGCCATCCACATCGCCATCGAGAACATCACCCGGGGGCCGGCCAGATGCTGATCGCGCAACAGGTGGAACGCGCCAACGGCGCCGACCACCAGCGCTGTGGTGAGATAGGCGGCCAGCACCATATGCACGAGACGGTAGGGAAACGACGGATTGAAAATGACCTTGAGCCAGTCGGCGGCGACGAACTGGCCGTCGGCATTGATGGCGTAGCCGGCCGGCGTCTGCATCCATGAATTGGCGGAGAGAATCCAGAAGGCCGAGATCAGCGTGCCGGTTGCGACCATCAGGGTCGCCAGGAAATGCAGTTTGTGGCCAACCCGCTCCAGGCCGAACAGCATCACGCCGAGGAATCCCGCCTCGAGGAAGAACGCGGTCAACACCTCATAGGCCATCAACGGGCCGATCACGGGACCGGTCTTGTCTGAAAATGCCGACCAGTTGGTGCCGAACTGGTAGGACATCACGATGCCCGACACCACGCCCATGCCGAAGGCGATGGCGAAAATTTTAAGCCAATAGTTGAACAAATTGATGAAGACCTCGCGTCCGGTCCACAGCCAGAGCCCTTCCAGCACCGCGAGATAACTGGCCAGCCCGATCGAGAAGGCGGGAAACACGATGTGAAACGACATCGTGAATGCGAATTGCGCCCGGGCCAACACCACGGCATCCCAGCCCTCGAACATCGCCGCCATCCGTCGTCATGAGATCAGAGGTCTATCACGCTCATGATTGCGATGGAATCGTTGAAGCGTCGAGGCAGCCTTGAACGCAGAGCGACCCGGAGGGGATTTCCCCCTCCGGGTCGCTGGACTTGATCGGGAGGCAGTTCCGGTTGGCTCATGCAGCCATGCTGTCGAGGCCAGCCATCCTGAGCAGGTCGGCGAGTTGCTTGCGGGCATAGAACATCCGCGTCTTCACCGTGCTCTGGGGAATCCCGATGATCTCGCCGGCTTCTTCCACCGATTTCTCATGATAATAGACGAGGTTGATGATCTCGCGGTGCGCGGGCGACAATTTGGCGACGCAGGCCCTCAAAATCGCGCTGGTCTTGCTGCGGTCGAGCGAGGCTTCAGGGGTATCGGCCTCGTCGGCGATTTCGAGCACGTCCTCCTGCTCGATATCCTCGTGGCGGCGCTGGCGCAATGCCGTCAGCGCCTTGAAGCGGGCGATCGACAGCAGCCAGGTCGAGACCTGCGAACGGCCTTCGAACTGCTTGGCGGTGCGCCAGACGTCGAGGAAAACCTGGCTGACGAGGTCTTCGGCCATGGTGGTGTCGCGCACGATTCGAAGGACGAAGCGGTAAACCCGGATATTATGACGGCAGTAAAGGGTGTGCATCGCGGTCCGGCTGCCTTCGGCAATGCCTTCCAGCAACATTTCATCGGAAGTCGCCTGAGCAGCGATGATGCTCTGGCGAGCTGCGGCGTTGATGGCGACGACGTTCTGCATGACAGGCTCCCACTTGGTCGCCGCTTGGCGGCGTTTCGTTGCCCAAATTGTTAACGAGCCAGCGTTTCGGGATGTCTGCGCCGGAAGCGAAAAATGGTTTCATGCGCAGGAGAATTGTTTCGTCGCCGGGCCAGCGACGAAACAATTGGGTGGGAAAAGTCAGCAATTTGAATGGTGTGGGTTTTAGGCGATTTGGATCAATTCAGCCGAAGGAGGGTCCCGGAAAGCGGAACCTCTGCCTGGATTTGCCGTTAAGCCCGCCGGGGCGGTCCTGGCAGCCGCCGGACTTGACCCAAATCGGGAGTTTATCGACGTCCGGGACAAACCCGAAGGCAGAATTCGCGTCCGGGATGGTCGGTGCGAAACGACTCGACGAATCCGCCCTTGCGCTGCGTGACGAAGATGGTTTTCCCGTCAGTGCCGCCGAAGGCGAGGTTGGTCGGTTCCGGGGCGGTGAGCTGGATCTCCCGCATCAACTTTCCCTGCGGAGACAGTTCGGCGACGGTGCCCTTCAAGATCCGCGCAACGAACAGATTGCCGTCGGTATCGCTGCGCAGGCCGTCGATGTCGAAATCGGCGAATCGTTTGACCAGTCGCGGTGAGAGCAGCCGCGTGCCGTCGATCCGGTAAGCCCAGATTTCCCGCGTATCGGACTCGCCCACATAAAGCGTTTTGCCGTCCGGGCTGAGATCAATGCCATTGGTCGTGCTCATCTTGCGCTCGGCGGTCATCTTCTCACCGACGGCCTCACCGCTGGCCGATTTCGATATCCGCCAGATTTGCCCATCGTGCCGCTTCCAATGCGGATCGCTCGCGTAAATCGTGCCGTCAGCCGCGACGGTCAAATCGTTCGGCTGATTGAAATCGTCGGAATGGAAATAGATCTTGACGTCCTTGCCGTCGGGGCTGACCAGAAAGACATTGTGCTTCTTGTAGTCGGCGACGAACATGCGGCCTTCGCGATCGAACCGGATCGCATTGCCGACGCTTCCTTCGGGCAGCACCCCGAACAGCTCCGATTGCGAGGCGCCGGCCGCTACTTTGCCGATGGTGCCCGGCTTGCCGAAATTGACGACGTACAGATTGCCCCGCTCATCGACGGCCGGCCCTTCGATTCCAAAGGTGTATTCGCCGCTGGGCGTGATCTGTCTGCTTTGAAAGAGCGCGTCCTGCGCGATCGCTGGTGATACGGTTATCCAGGCAAGCGCAAGTCCACAAAGCAGCCGGATCGTTCTGTTCGATGTAATAACCGTTCGCATCCGTGCATTCACCGTTCAAACAGAGTTCGGCCGGAACCGGCTGAAGCCCCGCTTTTCTTTGGGATGCCTGACGACGACGACGGCGACCATGTTGCCCGGAATTGCGCCGCATTCGTGTCCGCCGCGATCCGTGAACGCGCACGATCAGCCGAGGCTTGGTGCGCCTCCACGGCACGATCGTGCTGACCAATGAATTCTCCTCACCGAAAAGTTTTCGAAAGTCTCTTTCTGCGATATATTGCCTCGTCGTGCTATCTTCAGTTCTACATAAACCGGACGTACCATCACATGATCTTGGGTATGTGATCATGGGAACGATTGTCATGTTGCATGGAGTGACCGGAACCTCGGCGGCTTTATTTCTGCTTGCAGGCTTCGGCCTGACGCCCGCGGCGGCGGCGCCGGTGAATGTGACCGGATCTACCGCTGTGGCGGTCGCCGGCGTGATAGCTCCGTATTCGCCGCTGCTGAGCGCTCGCGAAAAAAGAGCGATCGCGGCTCTGTTCAATGGCCACGCCAGGGCTGGAAACAAGCTGACGGTCACGGCCGGATCCATCACCTGCCGGGTCAGCAATGTCGATATCATCATGCGCAGTTGTGAAATGACCTTTGACAAGGGCATGCGCACCCTGAAGGGCCGTGAAGCCAATGAAGTCAATGCAACGTTGACCGCGGCGGGCGCTATCGCGGAAGGCGCGGCCGGCTCGATGATCCAAACGGTCACTAAACTGATTTGCAAGCTGGATCCGAACGTCATCAAGGATAATTCCGGCGGCGGCGCCGACTGTTCGTTCGCGACGGATCAGTAGTTTTTTATTTTGACGGGCCTTCTTTACGCGAACCGGTATCCACCCCGCATCAAGTGCGGGGCAGGCTTTCGCTCGAAAACGCTCTGGCGAACAATCGCCGCATCGGCTCCCGGCGCGGCCGCGGATGAAAAATCTGATCCAGCCGGATCAGACCTTGTCGCCGACCGGCGAGAACAGGTACCCGCCGCCGCGGATGGTGCGGATCACCGCGGGTTTGGTCGGATCGGGTTCGATTTTGCGCCGGATTTCGCATGATTCGCAGATCGACGGCGCGATCGAAGGCCTCGCTGTCGCGCGCATTGGCTAGTTCCAGCAGGCGCTCGCGCGACAGCACGCGCTTCGGATTTGCCGCGAAAACCTTGAGCAGGCCGAATTCGGAAGCGGTCAGCGGATGCTCATTGCCCTCGTCGTCGCGCAGCGCCTGCGCCGCCAGATCGAGCCATTTGGTTCCGAACCGTACCAATTGGTCCTTGGCGGCTTTCGCCCCGGCGGCCTCGGGGGCCGCCGCCGGCGTCCTGGCCGGAGAGCTGCGCCGCAGCACCGAGCGGATCCGCGCCATCAATTCGCGCAACTCGCAGGGCTTTGCGACGTAATCGTCGGCGCCGAGTTCCAGCCCGACCACGCGGTCGATCGGGCTCGCCGTGGCCGTCAGCATGATGACGGGGACATTGGTGCGGCTCTTCAGATCGCGGATGATCGAAAGTCCATCCTCCTCGGGCATATTCAGGTCGAGCACCACGAGATCGGGTACATTGGCATCGATCGCGCCGCGCAGGCTTTTGCCGCCATCGCACAGCGTCACGGTAAAGCCATGCATCTTGAGGTACTCGCCGACCATCTCGCGGGCCGGCGCCTCGTCATCGACAATGATGATGTGCGGACTTTGGGTCATGTCACGGCTTATCCGCCGCGGGCAATACTACGGTGAAGGTCGATCCCTGTCCCGGCCCGCCGCTTTCCGCCGTCACCTGGCCGCCATGCATGTCGATGATGCGCTTGACGATCGAAAGCCCGAGACCGGTCGAGCTTTCGCCGGCGGTGGGTTTTGCCGAGAGCCGCTGGAAGCGGCCAAACAATCGTGCAAGATCTTCGGGGGACAGACCGGCGCCTTCGTCGGCGATGCGGATGACGGTCTTGTTCCGCTCGCGATTGACCAGCACCGAAATCTTGCCGCCGATCGGACTGTACTTGATGGCATTGCTGATCAAATTGTCGATCGCCTCCCGCATCCGGTCGGAATCGCACATGGTCATGAAGTTCGGCGGCGCCGACACCGTGATGGCTTGCTGCTTGTTGGCAGCCAGAGGCTGATTGGCATCGGCGACTTCTGCGACCAATCCGGCGATATCGACCGGCTCGCGGCGAATTGAAATGTCGAAGGCGTCGGCCATGGCGTCGGAAATCAGATGATCGACCATCGAGGTCAGCCGCCTTGTGGCGTCGCGGATATGCTCGACCTGGGCGGTGACGCTTTCCTTGGAAGAACCGGCGCCGATCAATTCGGTCAGCATTTCGGTGCGGCCGAGAATCACGCCGAGCGGATTCTTCAAATCATGGGCGACGGTGCCGAGAATTTCGTTCTTGAAGCCGTTGGCGCGTTGCAGTCGCAGCCATTGCGCCGACAGCCTGCGGTTGGCCTGCATCAGCGCGCGGGTGCGCTGGGCGACGCGATCCTCAAGCTGGGCGTTGGCCTCATTGAGCTGTTGATAGAGAATCACGTTGTCGAACGCGATCGAAAGCCGGCTGCCGAAAATCTCGACCAGCGACCGGTCGGTTTCGGATAGCTCGCGTTCGGCCTGCAGCAGCACCACGACCTCCCGTCCGCTGCCGGTGCGAACGTAGAGCACCGAACGGTGGTCGACAAATTCATGCTTGCGCCGCCTGAAGGCGGCTTCCACCATCGACCGCAGCTCGGGGTCGAGCGATTTGGATCCGGCGACGCCGATGAAGCGGCTGTAGCAGCCCGAACCGGCCAGCACGGAAAAATCGTCGCCGACCACGCCGCCGTCGCGCAGCACCAGAATGCCGGCGCAATCGACATTGAGCAGCGATGCGATTTGCGTCAGGACGCCCTCGGCGAGGCGTTGCATCGATCTGAAATCGTACAGGGTCGAGGCGGCATCGATGATGATTTCCAGCCCTCGCCGGGTCTGCACCATGCGCTCGAGCTGCTGATAGCTGCGCAAGGCCGCGGTCAGCGAGGTGAACAGCTTGTCCGCCGTCAGCTCGGTCTTCGCCTTGTAGTCGTTGATGTCGTACTGGACGATCACGCGGCGTTCCGGCGCCTGTCCGGGCTGTCCGGTGCGCAGGATAATGCGAACGGTCTCGTTCTTGAGTTCATTGCGAATGTATTCGACGAGATCGAGGCCGGCGGCATCGGTTTCCATGATGACGTCGAGCAGCACGGCGGCGATATCCGGATGCGCGCGCATCAATGTCCGGCCCTCGGCCGCCGAATAGGCCGACAGGATTTCGAGCGTCTGTCCATTGAGATTGTAGTCGCTCAGCGCAAACCGCGTGCCTTCATGCACGGCCTGATCGTCGTCAATCACGGCGATCTTCCATTTGCGTGCGGTCGATACTTCCGGAGCGGTTCCGGAATCGTCGATCAAATGGAGGACATCGTCCTGTTCGGCCATTGAAGGGTCCCGTCGGTTGGGTCTGCGTTCAGGGAGCCGCCCTTGACGGCTCTCGGCATGATAATGCGAAATGTGGTGCCTTGTCCCAGCCTTGAATCCAGCATCATCCGGCCGCCGAGCTGCTGGGTGACAAGATTATAGACAATGTGCAGGCCGAGGCCGGTGCCGCCCTCGTTGCGGCGCGTCGTAAAGAACGGGTCGAACGCCTGGCGCTGCACGTCCGGGGTCATTCCGGCCCCATTATCGGCAAAAATGATCTCGACGTCGTCATTGCCGCGGGGCCTCGCCGAGATCGTGATGGCCCCGGAGCGCCCGTCCGCGAAGCCGTGATTGGCGGCGTTAAGGAAGAGATTTGTCAGAATCTGCCCGTAGGCGCCCGGGTAACTGTCGATCATCAGGCCTTCCGGCATCTCGACCGACAGGGTGATCGGGGCCTTCTTCAGAACCGGCCGCAGGCTGGCGATGATCTGGTCGGTCGCCTCGCTCAGGCTGAATTGCCGGCGTTCCGCACGCGAGCGGTCCACCGCGACTTGCTTGAAGGACTGAATCAGCTCGCCGGCGCGATGCAGGTTTGCCACCAACTGCTGGGTTGCATCGCGCGAGCTCCGGACGAATTCCTCGAGCTGGGACCGCCGCAACTGGGTGTCGGACCTCAATTCGGCCTCGAACATTTCGGTGCGGCGGGCAAGACTGGACGCCACGGTGAGGCTGATGCCGATCGGATTGTTGACCTCATGGGCGACCCCGGCGACCAGGCCGCCGAGCGCCGCCAGGCGCTCCGCATCAATCAGGTTTTGCTGGGCGGCGTTCAATTCGAGCAGGGCGCTCTCGGCCTTTTCCTTTGACGTGCGCAACTCGTCCTCGGTCCTGCGCTTGGCGATGGCGTTTTGGCGGAAGACTTCCACCGCGCGCGCCATCGCGCCGACTTCATCGTTGGCGCCGGTGCCTTGTACGTGCCGGTCGTAGTCGCCGGATGTGATCGCCTGCATCGCGGCCATGATCTGCTGCAGGGGGAGCCGGATGCTCAATGCGATCAGCACGCCTGCGGTGATGATGATGCCGAGAAAGATCACCGCGATCGACAGCACCTTGCGGGATATGTCGGCCAGCGTCCGATCGAATGTCTCCTGCGCCCTCTGCTCGCGCTGCCGCATCTTGGCGGACAATCCATCGATGACGCCAACGGTTTCGGCCTGGCTGGCGTCGACGGTATTGCGCAACAGCTCGGTTCGACTTGCGAGCTGCGCTGACAGTTTCGCAAAGCCCTGCTGCAGCGCCATGGTCCGCGCATTCAATCGCTGCAGCGCCATCCGCTGCAGATCGTTATCGGCGAGGTCGGACATCACAGGGATGGTTTGCTCGATGGTTTCGGTATTGCGGCGGGCTTCCTCGGCGGAGGCCGTCGCCAGTGAAAGATAATAGGCGTTGGCGGCGACCAGCATGGCGGTGAACGCCTCGCGGGATTTTCCAAGCGACGGCCAGATCGGGGCGTCGCGGTGCCCGGTCGCACCCTCGACGATCGAATAGAGTCCGGCCATGTCCCTGGCCGGAGTCAGGACCTCGTCCTCGTAGGTTTTCGAGATGGTTGACTGGACGGCGCGCAGTTCGTCGAAACCGCTGAAGAAACGCTCGGTGACGCGCTGCAACTCCGCCACCGATCCGGACAGCATCGGGTCGGTCGATGCGCGCGTGCTCAGCGTGCCCAGAACCGCGTCGCGCAGCAGCAGAATCTCCGAGAAAAATTCGGGACTCGGCTGATTGATGTAGCGATGGATCAGGTTCTGCAGGCGGCTGGTCTCGTTCTCGAGCAACGCCAGAATCTTTTCCGATTCGCGCACCTGCCGAACGTCCTCCCAGGCCGAGCCGAGCACCGCGGCGCCATTCCATATCATCGCGGCAAGCACGACAACGACGGCCGAGTTCAGGGCGGCGATCGACAGAATGCGCCAGCGGATCGGCACCGCGCGCAGCAGCCCGACGATGCGGGCACGGCCTCGTGCAGCGAGGCTCGCCGGCCGTTCCGCAGCCGGCCGTTCCGCAGCCTTGTCCTGCCGGGATGTTTCCACGTTTACTCACCCTCGCAGACTGGTTGTATCAGCTCTGCGGCTGCAGCACCGCGGTGCAAGCCCTTGATATCGACCACGGAACGCACCGGTCTGATGCGGCGGTGGATCGAACGGGCCCGAGGAACCGCAAAACGCATGGCTGTCAAAGGCAGCGCGACCACGATTGCTGCGGTCCGCGAAAGGTAGGCGCGGCTGTTCACTGGCAACTTGATTCCCCTATGATGAGGTCGATGGCCGGAAAAAAAGGTTCAACGCAATTTGCCGTAAGCCGGCGAAAAATGACTGCCCGGCCAGCGCCCTGGTTGCCGGCAATCTGCGCCGCCTTTGCCGGATTGGAACCGCAGCTCAGTAACCATACAGCGGTCGTCCTGCCGGATGGTGCGCGCTATAGATGGAACCCCAATTCGGCCGCCGCTTTTTGCGAAGATCAATTGTAAATCATGCACGCGCTGCCAAACCTGCCGAACTTCGAGACTTTCAAGGCATGGCGTGCCGACGCGTCGCGTTGGTTACCGGCCGCGCTCGACATCGCGCGCGGCCACCGGCTGCCGCATGCCGATCCCCATCCGTTCCTGACCGGCACCAATCTTGTCGTCGCCCTCGACGGCCTGGTGCTCAAGATTTTTCCGCCGATATTGCGCGCGCAATTCATATCGGAGCGCGCCTCGCTTTCGCAGCTTCGCGGGCGCGTGAGCATCCCGATCCCGGAAATCGCCCATCAAGGCGAACGCGACGGGTGGCCGTATCTTGTCATAACGCGGCTGCGCGGCATGCTGGGCGCCGAGGTGTGGCCCACGCTGCCGGAGCATCAGAAGGAGCGGGTCCTCGGCCAGATCGGCGAAACCATTGCCGAAGTCCAGCGCGCCCCGATCGGAGAACTGTCCCGCATCGAGCCGCGCTGGGAGCAATTCATGCGGACGCAGATCGAGGGCTGCGGTGCGCGGCACCGGCGTCTCGGGCTGCCGCAAAAATACTGGGAGGGGCTCGACGAGATTGTTCGCGACGCGACGACGCTGATTCCGATGAACGCAGCGCCGGTCATCCTGACCGGCGAATATATTCCGGAAAATTTCCTGTTGAGCCGCGAAGGCGGAAACTGGCGGCTGTCGGGGCTGATCGATTTCGGCGATGTGTTGACCGGATGGGGTGAATACGACCTGCTCGGCCCCAGCGCCTTCATGACCGCCGGCATGCCGCGCCGCGTCCGAAGTCTTTTCAGGGGATTTGGATACTCACCGGAGGAGGTGACACCAACGGTGAGGCGGCGGCTGATGGCGTTGCTGCTGCTTCATCGCGTCAGCGATCCGATCCGGCATATTTGTATCGAGGGCTGGCAGGAGAAGGCCGGCGATCTGTCCGAACTGGCGGAATTGCTCTGGCCGGTTTGAAGGCGCGGCCGCGCTGGCAGATCGTATGCATAAATAATAGGCAAAAGATGCTTCTTTGCATGCAAATATCTTGTGCGATATCGATGCAGGCGAGGACAGTATTCTAAGCTATATCAGATGCTTAAGGCGCTGTTGGGATGCTATTTGGGCTGGCACAAACTTTGCGAAGTTTCTCCCAAAAAGCGATCCCTTGGAGTCTGGAGCCGCTTGTGAAGTGATGGCCGCTGCCGGTTTCCGACCCATGAGAGAGCAATGACCACTGATCCGCTCGACGACTATATCGACGCCGTCTCGAAAGCCCTGGGCCTGTCCATCGCCGATGCCTGGAAGCCGGCGGTGCGGGCCAATCTCGAGATATCGCTGAGGTTTGCGGGACTGGTGGATGAATTCGCGCTTTCAGACGAAGCCGAGCCGGCCAGTGTCTTTGCAGCCTGATATCGCCATGAGCGCCCGCAGCGATTGGCTATCGGCCCAGGAAATCATGCGGGCGGTGAGCGCGCGAAGAATCTCGGCCGTCAGCGTGACGGAGGCGGCGCTGGCGCGGATCGCGCAACACGATTCGGTCCTCAATTCATTCACCGACGTCACCGCGGATCGCGCGCGCGCCAAAGCGCGTGCCGTCGATGCCGCTGTCGCGGCCGGTCAGACTGCCGGCCCGCTCGCGGGGGTGCCGTTCGCGGTGAAGAACCTGTTCGATGTGCAGGGCCTGCCGACCCGGGCCGGATCGAAAATCAATCGCGACCTGGCGCCGTCGCAGCGTGACGCGACGCTGATCGAGCGGATGGAGGCGGCCGGCGCGGTGCTGGTCGGCGCGCTCAACATGGGTGAATACGCCTACGACTTCACCGGCGAGAACAGCCACGACGGACCGTCGCGAAATCCGCATGACGTGACGCGGATGACCGGCGGCTCCTCGGGAGGTTCCGGCGGCGCGGTCGGCGGCGGCCTGGTGCCGCTGGCGCTGGGATCCGACACCAACGGCTCGATCCGGGTGCCGTCATCGTTCTGCGGAATCTTCGGGTTGAAGCCGACCTATGGCCGCCTGTCCCGCGCCAGGTCGTTTCCCTTCGTCTCGAGCCTCGATCATCTCGGTCCGTTCGCACGCAGCGTCGGCGATCTCGCGCTGGCCTATGACGCGATGCAGGGGCCTGATCCCGACGACGCGGCGTGCACCACCCGGCCCGCCGAGCCGGTCACAACGCTGCTCGCGCGGGATATCAGCGGGTTACGGATCGCCATCGCCGGCGGTTACTTTCAGAACAACGTCACGCCAGAAGCCAGGGAGGCGGTCGCTCGTGTCGCCAGGGCGCTCGGTATCATGCGCGTCGTCGAAATCCCGGAAGCCGCGCGCGCCCGCGCCGCGGCCTATGTCATCACGACCAGCGAAGGCGCGTCGCTGCATCTCGACCGCCTGCGAAAACGCCCGGATGATTTCGATCCGGCGGTGCGCGACCGGCTGCTGGCGGGCGCCATGATCCCGGCACCGCTGGTCGACCGTGCGCAGAAATTTCGCCGCTGGTATCGCGCCCGGGTGCTGGAGATATTTGAAGCGGTCGATGTGATCATCGCGCCCGCGACGCCCTATGTGGCGCCGAAGCTCGGGCAGGTGACGTCGATGCTGGACGGCGTCGAATTGCCGGTGCGCGCCAATATCGGCATCCACACCCAGCCGATTTCCTTCATCGGGCTTCCGGTGGTCGCGGTGCCGGTTCCGCTGGAGCCGATGCCGATCGGCGTCCAGATCATCGCGGCGCCCTGGCGCGAAGATATCGTGCTGCGCGTCGCCTATGCGCTGGAGCGCAGCGGCGTGGTCTCCGCGCCGCGGCCGAGAGGATTCTGAAATGGACGTCGATCTTCCCGATGTGCTTGCCGAGGTCACCGCGCAATTCGCGCGCTACGAGAAGGCGCTGGTCGCCAATGACGTCACCGTGCTCGATGAACTGTTCCGCGCCGATGCCCGCACGCTCCGCTACGGCATCGGCGAAAATCTCTATGGCTATGACGCCATCACCGCCTTTCGCGCGGCGCGCTCGCCGGTGGGTCTGATGCGCCGGACCGCGAACACGGTGATCACGAGCTATGGCCGCGATGCCGCGGTCGCCTCGACATTGTTTTATCGCGACTCCGCGCCCGGCAGGGTCGGACGCCAGATGCAGACATGGGTGAGATTCGCCGAGGGCTGGAAAATCGTTGCCGCCCATGTCAGCATCATCGACGAACCGCAGGATCAGAAGATATGAGTCTCGACGATCTTCCGGCCAGCGCGCCGCAACGTCCAGCCCAGGAAGCCGAGGCCATGGTTCGGCGCGTGGACCGTGCGTCATCGAACTCCGACAAGATCACACGCGCCGAGGAACTTCGGCTGCAGCTTGCCGATGAAATCGTACGCGGCACGCTGCCGCCGGGATCTGCCCTCGACGAAACCGACATCGCGCGCCGCTTCAAGGTATCGCGCACACCGGTGCGCGAGGCGCTGCGCCAGCTTGCGGCCAGCGGTCTGGTCGACACCCGGGCGCATCGCAGCGCGGTGGTGGCGCGGCCCACGATCGAACGGCTGACCGGGATGTTCGAGGCGATGGCCGAGTTGGAGGCGCTATGCGCCGGTCTCGCCGCGGAACGCATGTTGCCGGCGGAGCGGCATCGGCTGGAGGCTATACACGAAGAACTGCGGGTGTTGAGCTATGCCGGCGATCCGGACCGGTTCCACGAAGTCAATGAGCGCTTTCATAACGCGATCTATACCGGTTCGCAGAATGGCTACATCGCCGAAATGACGCTGGCGACGCGGGTGCGGGTGCAGCCGTTCCGCCGCGCGCAATTCCGCAATCTCGGGCGATTGGCAAAATCCCACGCCGAGCACGACCGCGTCGTGGTGGCGATCATGCGTGGCGACCGCGTCGGCGCCGCAGCGGCGATGCGGGCACATATCGAACTGGTGCGCGGGGAATACGAACTCTACGCGGTGTCGGTGTAAACGGGCGAAGAGCGAGTGGCGAATAGCGAACAGGGAATTTTTCTTCGTTGCCCGCTATTCGCCACTCCCTATTCGCGTCTCGTCACACCGCCGCTGCTTCCGCCACAAACGCGCGCCAGCCGCTGAACGCGGAGATATCGCGGGCGCCGTTCACCGCCGCGGGCTCGACGATGAAGCCCTTGACTCCGCGGCCGTCGGCCAGACGCACGGTGCCGATCGACAGCGGCGGCGGGATCGCGGCGACGAACGGCCCGAACGCTGCCGCCGGCAGCGCCCAGACCTCCAGTTCAATCGACGATCCCGTTCCAGCCTCGACGCGGAGCATGCCCGGTTTCGGCGGCGTGGTGTCCAGCGCATAGAGCTTGTAGTCCGGAGCGGTCGCGGTGGCCTCCAGCAGTCGTCCGCCGAGCGTCTTCAATTCGCTGTTGAGCGCCATGCCGGAGAGATGGGCGCCGACCACCGCGATGGCGATTTCGTCGGCGCCGGCGCCGGCCGGCTGGGTCGCGAGCGGTGGTTGCGGCAGCTTCAGGCTGCCCATCGCCAGTTTGGTATCGGCATGGAAGACGCGGCCGATGCTGGCAAGCTGCGCGTCCTTGCCGGCGGGCGCCAGCAGCGTGATGCCGAAGGGAATGCCGTCGGGGCGCAGCGCTGCCGGCAGCGCGAGGCCGCAGAGATCGAGCAGGTTGACGAAATTGGTGTAGGTTCCGAGCCTGCTGTTGAGCTCGATCGGATTGGCCAGCACCTGCGCCGTCGAGTACACGGTCGGCGCCGTCGGCAGCACCAGCGCATCGAGGCCTGTGAGGGCGCGCTCGCAGATCTTGCGCAGCGCCTGCAGCCGGTACAGCGCGGCAAAGGTGTCGGCGGCGGTAAGCCGCGCGCCGGCAGCGGTTATTTCGCGGGTGACGGGATGAATCGCGTCCGGCGACGACGCCAGCAAATTCCGGATCACCAGATAGCGCTCGGCGACCCAGGGGCCTTCATAGAGCAGCCGCGCGGTCTCATAGAGCGGTTCGAGATCGAACCCGACCAGCGTGGCGCCGAGCGCGGTCCAGCGCTGCAAGGCGTCGCCATACGCCTTCTCCGAAGCCTTGTCGCCGAAGAAGATCAACTGGCCATCGCGCGGCACGCCGAGCCTGAGATTGGCGGGAAATTCGCCGACCGGTGCCAGCGGCCGGTTGCGTGAAAACGGATCGGCGCCGTCGGGGCCGGCCATCGCGGCCAGCGCCGTCACGGCGTCATCAACAGTGAGCGAGAAAATCGACACGCAATCCAGCGTCCGGCACGCCGGCACCACCCCGGCGGTCGAGATCAATCCGAGGCTCGGCTTCAGCCCGACGATGTTGTTGAGCATCGCCGGCACGCGGCCTGAGCCTGCGGTATCGGTGCCCAGTGCCAGCGGCACCAATCCGGCCGACACCGCCACCGCCGATCCCGAACTCGATCCTCCCGGAATGAGATCGTCGCGCATCGGATTTTTGGGAATGCCATAGGGCGAGCGCACGCCGACGAGGCCGGTGGCAAACTGATCGAGGTTGGTTTTGCCGACGACGATCGCGCCGGCCGCGCGCAGCCGCGCCACCGACGTGGCGTCGTGCGAAGGCAAATAACCGAACTCCGGGCAAGCAGCGGTGGTGCGCAAGCCGGCGACGTCGATATTGTCCTTTACCGCAACGGGAATGCCGTACAGCGGAAGCTGGCTGGTGTCTTTGCCGGTCAGGGCTTCGGCTTCCGCCAACGCTTCTTGTTCATCGCGCAGGCTGATGAAGATGGCGGGATCGTTGTGATTGCGAATCCGCTGGAAACTGCGCGCGACGGTTTCCGTGGGCGAGACGGTGCCGGCGCGATGCGCGGCGACAAGTGCTGCGGCGGTTTCAGTCACGCACGGCCCCAATCTGGCAAGGCATGCGGCCCGCGAAGCAAGCGGGGTTTGCGTGGCTGAGACTGGCCATAGCTGGGGGCACTCCGGGAGCTTGAATTCTTAGCCGATCGAAGCAAGCGGTGTGCCATTGTGTACAGCAGTGATGCAAGAGCGAACATTGAAAATTAGCGCTTATATTCAGTCGCTTGAAGGAATTTCAAGGCGACGATAATGGCTCAGGTCGAATCCGGAGATTTCAATTTTGCTTATTTTATAGGCATGGCCTCTGCCGTATCGGTTGGTCTGCTTTTCCGGCCCCCGGACCGGCCATCCACATTGCCGTGCCGCGCGGTTCTCGCGTAGAGCAGGGCGCGCAGCCCCACATCGAAGAGGGCATCGACGAAAAACAGGGAGAGAGACGATGTGGGGGGTGAGGGGGTGTCTGGCGCTGGCCTTGTCGTGCGCGGCATGGGGACCCGTGCGGGCCGAAATTTCCGACAATGTGGTGCGGGTCGGCGTCCTCAACGATATCTCGGGCATCTTCCAGGACACCAACGGCATGGGTTCGGTGGAAGCAGCACGAATGGCCGCGGAAGATTTCAACGGCGGGGATAAGAACATCAAGGTCGAGATCGTCTACGCCGATCACCAGAACAAGGCCGATGTCGGCTCGGCGATCGTGCGCAAATGGCTCGACGTCGACGGGGTCGACGCCGTGGTCGACGTGCCCAATTCCGCGGTCGGCCTCACCATCAATTCGCTGCTGCGCGATTCGCGCATGACGTTCCTGGCTTCGTCGACCGCAAGTTCGGACCTCACCGGCAAGGCCTGCTCGCCGAACACCATCCAGTGGGTCAATGATGCCTGGGCGACCGGCAACACCACCGCGGCCGCGATGATGGCGCGCGGCGGCACCGACTGGTATTTCCTCACGGTGAATTACGCGCTCGGCCAGGGCATCGAGGCCGAAGCCAGCCACTACATCGAGAAGCACGGCGGCAAGGTGCTGGGCTCGAGCAAGCACCCGCTCGGAACATCCGATTTCGCGTCGCTGCTGCTGCAGGCCCAGAACTCCAAGGCCAAGGTGATCGGCCTTGCCAATGCCGGCGGCGATACCATCAACGCTGTGAAGCAGGCCGCCGAGTTCGGAATCCAGCAGGGCGGCCAGTCGCTGGTGGCGTTTCTGCTGTTCATCAACGACGTCCATGGCATGGGACTGAAGGTCGCGCAGGGACTGCAACTGCTGGAAGCATTCTATTGGGACCAGAATGACGAAACCCGCGCCTTCGCCAAACGCTTCGCGGCGCGGCCGGGCATGAACGGCAAGATGCCGAGCGGCAATCAGGCCGGCGTTTACGCCTCGACACTGGCCTATCTCAACGCCGTTGCCGCCACCGGAAGCGACAACGCCAAAGATGCTGTGCCGGAAATGAAGAAATTCAAGGGAAAGGACAAGTTGTTCGGCGACATCACGATCCGGCAGGACGGTCGCGTGATCCATCCGATGTATTTGTTCGAGGTGAAGAAGCCGGAGGAATCGAAGTATCCCTACGACTATTACAAACTGGTCTCGACAATTCCCGCCGAGCAGGCGTTCCGGCCGATAGCGGATGGCGGCTGTTCGCTGGTGAAGTGACCGAAGACTTTCACCGCACCACTTTGCTGCTGCCTTGCGTGATCAGGCGCGCGGCGCGTTGATCGCGCGCGTGGATCCACAGCCAGGTCATCGCGACGCTCAGCCGGTTGCGCAGGCCGATCAGGAAATAGATGTGCGCGATGCCCCAGATCCACCACGCGATGGTGCCGCGCAGCTTGATGCGCCCGAAATCGATGACCGCGAGCCGCTTGCCGATCTGCGCCAGACTGCCGGCATGCTTGTAACGGAACGGGGCGGTGGTCGCACCCTTAAGGCGCGCCTTGATGGTGTCGGCGACGTAATGGCCCTGCTGTTTGGCCGCCGGGGCGATGCCGGGGACCGGCGTTCCATCGGGACCGGCGATCACGACCGTATCGCCAATGGCGAAGATATCGGGATGCCCGGGAACGGTGAGGTCGGGCAGCACCTGCAAGCGGCCGGCACGGTCAGCCGGTGCGCCGAGCCATTCGGCAGCCGGTGAGGCGCGCACGCCGGCGGCCCAGATCAGCGTCTTGGCCTGCAGGCTCTGGCCGCCATACACCACGCCGTCGGCGGAGCATTCGGTGACGGCCTTGTTCAACATCACTTCGACGCCGATGCTTTCGAGCGAGCGCTGCGCATAGGCCGAAAGATCGTCGGCAAAGCCCGCCAGCACGCGCGGCCCGGCCTCGATCAGCACGACGCGCGCCTTGTCGGTGTCGATGTTGCGGAAGTCGGGCCGCAGCGTGTCCTTTGCCAGTTCGGCAATGGTGCCGGCGAGTTCGACGCCGGTCGGACCGGCGCCGACGATGACGAAGGTCAAAAGTGCGGCGCGCCGCTGCGGATCGGTCTCGCGCTCGGCACGTTCGAAGGCCACCAGAATGCGCCGCCGCAGCGTGGTGGCGTCTTCCAGCGTCTTCAGGCCCGGCGCGAACGGCTCCCATTCGTCATGGCCAAAGTATGCATGGCGGGCGCCGGTGGCGAGAACGAGGGTGTCATAGGGCAGCGCGTCGCCATCATCTAGCAGCACGCGCTTTTCCGCAGGGTCGACGCCGGTCACGGTGGCGAACAAGGTCGTGACTTCAGGACGACCGCGCAACAAATAGCGGATTGGCCAGGCGATCTCTGAAGTTGCAAGCGAAGCGGTCGCGACCTGATACAACAGCGGCTGGAACAAATGATGGTTGCGGCGGTCGAGAAGCGTGATGCTGATCGGCGCGCCCTTGAGCCGATGCGCCGCTTCCAGTCCGCCGAAGCCGGCGCCCACGATGACCACGCGATGGAGTGCTGCGGGCCGCGTCTGCTCGGTCGTCATAGCCAGCGCCTCAAGGGGTTTGAAATGTCTCCGGACGTTCGATCGATATGTAGTCCTTGGAGCGTTGGCGTCCAAGAGCGGAGCGTGTTTGAACCTTACAAATCGGGCGATACGCAAACCGTATCGTTCCCATGGAAGGCAACGAAAGATACCGTCCAAAATATTTTCCTGGCAGACGAATCCTTGCCCCTGTCTCGAACGTCCAGGACGCAAGACCCCACAATCCTGCATCACAACAACCAACCCTCAAAAACCAACCTTTGGAGAGAATGATGAAACGGACCCTGATCAGGTATAAGACAAAGCCCGATATGGCCGACAGGAATGCCGAGCTGATCGCAGGCGTGTTCGCGGAATTGAAAGCCACGAGGCCCGACGGCGTTCGCTATCTTTCGCTGCGGCTCGACGACGACAGCTTCATCCATGTGGTCGAGACCGAAGCCGATGATGGCGCCAGCGCCATACCGAATCTCGCTGCCTTCAAGGCTTTTCAGAGCGGGATTCGCGAACGCTGCCTTGAGCCGCCACAGCTGGGTGGTTTCAGGATCGTTGGCGATTATCGGATGCTGGATCAACCGTAGAGCGTTTTCCAGCGAAGTGGGCACCGGTTCGCGTGAAGAAAACGCGTCAAATAAAGAAGTAGAGCCTCCGTTCCGATTCCATCGGAACGGAAAGGGCTCTAGCCCCGGGGATTTCAACTTTGGGAAACGCCGAATGAAGTTGGTTCCCGATGCATCGGCCGCACCGAACATCGACGCCCTTGTGGTCGCGATGCGGCCGAGGCTGCATCGCTATTGCGCGCGCATGGTCGGCTCGGTGATCGACGGCGAGGATGTGCTGCAGGATGCGCTGATCAAGGCGGTGGAGTCGTTCGGGTCGGCCGGCCCGCTTCGCAATCCGGAAGGCTGGCTGTTTCGGATCGCGCACAACACCGCGCTGGATTTTCTGCGCCGCCGCAACCGGCAGCAAGCGATCCAGTCAGGCGAGGAGGTGGACATGATTGCCGACCCGGCCGACACCGTCGCCAGCCGCCAGTTGGCCGGCGCCAGTCTTCGCACCTTCATGCGGCTTCCGGTCGCCCAGCGCTCCAGCGTGATCCTGATGGATGTGCTGGGTTGCTCGCTGCAGGAAATCTGCGCGGTGATGGATTTCAGCCTTCCCGCGGTGAAAGCAGCGCTGCATCGCGGACGCAATCAGCTTCGCGAAATGGCCGGCGAACCGGACGATCTGCCGCATCCGGAACTATCGAAGGCCGATCGCGATCGTCTTGGCGCCTATGTCGCCCACTTCAACGCGCGGGATTTCGACGCCATCCGCGCCATGATTGCCGACGACGTCCGGCTCGATCTGGTCAACAGGACGCGCCTGAACGGCAAGGCCGAGGTTGCCAGATATTTCGGAAACTATTCGAAGGCCGCCGATTGGCAGCTGGTGCCCGGGCTGGTGGAAGGCCGTCCGGCGATCCTGGTATTCGATCCCGGCGAGCCCGCCGCGGGGCCGAAATATTTCATGCTGCTGCAATGGTCCGCCGACAAGGTCTCAACCATCCGCGATTTCCGCCACGCGCCTTACATCATCGACGGCGCCGATTACCGGATTTAACGGCTCACCGCACCCAACCTGAATTATAATTCTTGCCATCTGCGCGCCATGCGAATTATGGTGCATTGCGGCTGAGGGCATGAGCCAAAGGTTTGAGGGGGCCTTGGCGGTTCACGCTTGCCGCCGCCATGAGATTTCGCGCACAAAACACTCACCGAAAAATAAGACCTGCGAACGGGAGCAGGCTCCCGCACGGGCACTTCATCTGGTCGGCCGCATCATCGTGGCGAGGAGGGACGGACATGAAAACGGCATTCTGGCTGGCAGGCGCGACGGTTCTGGCGCTGGCTGCCCCCGCGATGGCGGCGGATTCCATCAAGATCGGGTTTGTCTCCACCTTCAGTGGCCCGACCGCGGTAATCGGTAACGACATGCGCAACTCGTTCGAACTTGCCCTCGATCACATGGGCCGCAAGATGGGCGGGCTGCCGGTCGAGGTGATCTACGAGGACGACCAGCAGAAGCCGGATATCGGCAAGCAGAAAACCGAGAAGCTGGTGCAGTCCGACAAGGTCGACTTCATCGCCGGCTATATCTGGTCGAACGTGCTCCTGGCCTCGCTCAAGACCGCGGTCGATTCGCAGACCTTCCTGATCAGCGCCAACGCCGGACCGTCGCAACTCGCCGGCGATCTGTGCTCGCCCTTCGTGTTTTCGACGTCGTGGCAAAACGACCAGACGCCGGCGGCGATGGGCCTTTACATGAATCAGAAGGGCGTCAAGTCGGTGTTCCTGATCGGCCCGAATTATGCGGCCGGCAGGGACATGCTGGCCGGCGTGAAGAGTACGTTCAAGGGCGAGGTGGTCGGCGAGGAATACACGGTGTGGCCGAGCCAGCTCGACTTCTCGGCGGAGCTGTCAAAGGCGCGCGCCTCGAAAGCCGAGTTGATCTTCGTGTTCTATCCGGGGGCTGCCGGCGTCCAGTTCCTCAATCAATATGCCCAGGCCGGGCTCCAGAAACAGCTTCCGCTCTACACCGCCTTCACCATCGACGAATTGTCGCTGCCGCTGCAGAAGGACAATGCGCTCGGCGTTCCCGGCGCGCAGGAATGGGTGAACGATCTGCCGAACGATCAGAACAAGCAGTTCGTTGCCGACTACCGCAAGAAATATCCCGGGCTGCGCCCGACCTATTACGGCGCGCAGGCCTATGATGCCGCGCAGTTGATCAACAGCGCGGTGGTGGCGGTGAAGGGCGACACCAGCAAAAAGGACGCGATGCGCGCCGAGATGGAGAAGGCGAATTTCAAGTCGCTGCGCGGCCCGTTCAAATATGGCAACAACCACATCCCGATCCAGAATTTCTATCTGCAGGATGTGGTGAAGGATGCCGACGGCGCCCTTTCACTGAAAACCGTCGCCACCATCGTCAAGGACAACCAGGATCGCTTCCACGATAAATGTCCGATGAAGTGATCGCGGATTTGGCGCCATACGGCGGCGGCGTGCGCGCTGTCGTCCTGTCGGCACATGTTTTGCAAACACATGGTTTGCTACCCGGTAGCTTCATCCTTCGAGACGCGGCCAAGAGGCCGCTCCTCAGGATGAGGTCTTGAACCCTGATGATGAGGAGCACGGCACGCAGGCAAGTGTACGTAGCCTGCGTAAACTTGGCTACGATGCGCGTCTCGAACCATGAAGCCCGTTGAATGCCTGACGATGATGCGCCTAACCGGAAAAACGGCCTAGAGAGTTCATGCTGCTTGTCGTCGAACAATTCCTGAACGGATTGCAGTTCGGCCTGCTGCTGTTTCTGTTGGCGGCGGGATTGACGCTGGTGTTCGGCATTATGGACCTGGTCAATCTGGCGCATGGTTCGCTCTACATGATGGGGGCCTATTTTGCCGCGACCTTCGTGGCGTGGACCGGGAATTTCATTTTTGGGATTATCCTGGCGCTCGGCGCGACGCTGCTGTTGGGCATCGTGCTGGAATTCGTCGCGCTTCGGCATCTTTACGGCCGCGATCATCTCGATCATGTGCTGGCGACCTTCGGGTTGATTTTGTTCTTTAATGACGCGGTGCGGCTGATCTGGGGCCCGGCGGGTCTGGCGTTGCCGCTGCCCACCTGGCTGACGGTACCGGTCCAGATATTGCCCGGCGTGTATTATCCCGCCTATCGGTTGGCGATCATCGCGGTCGCGCTTGCGATCGCGCTGATGCTTTATGTGGTTGTCATGCGAACCCGTATCGGCATGCTGATCCGCGCCGGAGCGTCGAACCGGGAAATGATTGGCGCGCTCGGCATCAACATCAAGCTGCTCTATACCCTGGTGTTCGGGCTTGGTGCTGCGCTCGCCGGTCTTGCCGGAATGATGCAGGCGCCGATTTTGACCGTGCAGATCGGGATGGGCGAGAATATCCTGATCCTGGCCTTCGTCATCATCGTGATCGGCGGGATCGGCTCGATCCGCGGCGCGTTCCTGGCCGCGATCTTTGTCGGGATGATCGACACGCTGGGCCGCGCCTTCCTGCCCGATCTGTTGCGGCAGGTCCTCAGTTCGACCGCCGCCTCCACGGTGGCGCCCGCGCTGTCCTCGATGCTGATCTATCTGTTGATGGCGATCGTATTGGTGGTACGGCCGGAGGGGCTGTTCCCGGCCAGCCGGCGATGACCGCTTCCTTCAACGCCCGCAACGTCGTCGCCGCGCTCACGGTCGCCGGCCTGCTGTTGCTTCCGCTCTATTCGCATCTCAGCGGCAATATCTTCGTGCTGACGCTGTTCACCCGCATCGTGATCTTCGCGCTGGCGGCCGCAAGCCTCAATCTCATCATGGGCTATGGCGGGATGATGAGCTTCGGTCACGCCGCCTATCTCGGCATCGGCGGTTACGCGGTCGGCATTCTCGCCTTTGAAGGCATCGGCTCGGGTTTCATTCAGTGGCCGGTGGCGCTGGCGGCATCGGCGCTGTTCGCGCTGGTGATCGGCGCGCTCTCGCTGCGCACGCGGGGCGTCTACTTTATCATGATCACGCTCGCTTTCGCGCAGATGGCGTATTACGTCGCATCCGGGCTTGCCCGTTACGGCGCCGACGACGGCCTGACGATCTACAAGCGCAGCGATTTCGGCGGCCTCATCAACCTGTCGAACCGCATGCAGTTCTATTATCTCTGCCTCGGCTGCCTGTTCGGCGGGATCTACCTGATTTGGCGCATCGTCAATTCACGCTTCGGCATGGTCATCCAGGGCCTGCGTTCCAACGAAGCGCGGATGCAGGCGATCGGGTTTCCCGTCACGCGCTACCGGCTCGCCTGCTTCGTGATAGCGGGCACCCTGTGCGGGCTTGCCGGCGCCTTGCTCGCCAACAACACCGATTTCGTCAGCCCGGCCGTGATGTTCTGGACCCGCTCCGGCGATCTCATGGTCATGGTCATCCTTGGCGGCATGGGCTCGCTGTTCGGCCCGGTGATTGGCGCCATCGTCTATCTGGTGCTGGAGGAGTTCTTGTCGCAGCTGACGGAATATTGGGCACTCATCATGGGCCCGCTGCTGCTGCTGATCGTGCTGTTCGGCCGCGGCGGTATTGTCGGGCTGCTCGGGAGGCTGAGCCGTGGCTGATCCCTTGCTCAGCGTTGAAAATCTGGTGCGGCGGTTCGGCGGCATCGTGGCGACTGACAACCTGTCGCTGGATGTCGCTAAAGGTGAATTGCACGCAATCATCGGGCCGAACGGCGCCGGCAAGACCACGCTGATCAGCCAGCTCACCGGGCAGCTGCTGCCGAATTCGGGCGCCATTCGTTTTGCCGGCCGGGACATCACCCGGCTGCCGGCGTGGCGGCGCAGTGCACTGGGGTTGGCGCGCTCCTTCCAGATTACCTCGCTGCTGCCCGAATTCACCGCAGCGGACAATGTCGCGCTGGCGGCACAGGCCTGTGACGGTCACTCGTTCCATTTCTGGGGCAACGCCCGCAAGGAAAGCGGTCTCCGCATGGCGGCGCACGCGGCATTGACCAGGGTGGGGCTCGAACATCGCGCCGATACCGTGGTGTCGAAGCTGAGCCACGGCGAGCAGCGCGAACTAGAACTCGCGGTAGCGCTCGCAACAAAACCGCAATTGTTGCTGCTCGACGAACCGATGGCGGGATTGGGCATCGCCGAATCGGCGCGCATGGTGAAGCTGCTGCAGGAGTTGCGGCGCGAAGTCACCATCGTACTGGTCGAGCATGACATGGACGCGGTGTTCGCGCTCGCCGACCGCATCACCGTTCTGGTCTATGGACGCGTGATCGCCTCCGACGTGCCGGCGGCGGTCCGCCAGAATGAAGAAGTCAAGCGCGCCTATCTCGGCGATCAACATGCGGTGGTCCGCCATGTCTGAGAAGGTAATGGCTGATGCGCCCCCTCTGCTTGAAGTCGCCGATATCGAGACCTGCTACGGCTTGAGCCAGGTGCTGTTCGGCCTGTCGCTGCAGGTCCGGACCGGAGAGATGGTGACCCTGATGGGCCGCAACGGCATGGGGAAGACCACGACGATCCGGTCGATCATGGGGCTGACGCCGGCGCGTGCCGGCACCGTCCGGTTCGGCGGCCGCGAGGTTCGCAAGCTTGCCTCGTTCCGGATCGCGCAGTTGGGCATTGGCCTGGTCCCCGAGGGGCGTCAGATATTTCCCAACCTCACCGTGCGCGAGAATCTGGTCGCCGCGTCAGGCAATCGTCTGAGTAGCCCCGACCCCTGGACCATCCAGAAGATCCATGCGCTGTTCCCTCGGCTGGCCGAGCGCGGCAGCAATATGGGCGTCACGCTGTCGGGCGGCGAGCAGCAGATGCTGGCGATCGGCCGCGCGCTGATGACCAATCCGCGTCTGCTGATTTTGGACGAGGCCACCGAAGGCCTGGCACCCTTGATCCGCGATGAAATCTGGAATTGCCTGTCGATGCTCAAGGCGCGCGGCCAGTCGGTGCTGGTGATCGACAAGAACGTCGAGAATCTGACGCGTATTGCCGACCGGCATTACATCATCGAGCGCGGCCGCGCGGTGTGGAGCGGCACATCGGAACAATTGATTGCCGAGCCCGATCTACAGCATCGATATCTTGGAATCTGAGTGCGGGTCGGCTGCGACCGTATGTCGCCGCTGATCGACGAATTTGCAACGTGTCGACCGGTACCGGCCGACATACTGAACTTTTGTTTGCACTCGTTCTAGGCATCGATCCGCAAATCAGGTCAGAGTACTGCTTTTCTAATCGCCACTTTGCCCAATCAATTCTCAATTCACTCTGTCATCGGCGCAATACTCTTCTATTTCTGATAATGGAATACGTGTTTTGCCGCACTGCACATAAGTGGAATTCCCGATATCGTCCATCCATCGTTCGCTTGACAGTGTTGTCAGCGAACTTTGAGTGAGTGGCATGGGCGTATGCTCGGCGGCCGTTTGGGCGTCGTCATAACGCACTCCTCAATCTGTTCAGGCAGCTCGAAAGCTGGAGTTCCATCCAGTTGATCGAGACGGGTATCTGTAGTGTCAAAAATTGACAGAGGGGCGAGCGAATGACTGCGAAAGACAAGGGCAAGACGGGTAGCAAGACAGCTAAATCCACCAAGGGCATCGACCGGCGGTCATTTCTGAAGGCGGGCGCCGCGGTTGCGGGCGCGGCCGTTGGAACGGACGCCATCACGGGCTTCCCCACGATCTGGGCGCAGGAGATCAAGGACATCGAGTTGCGCCATGTCGGGGTGTCGTATTCCGTCGTGAAGGCGATCGGCGACCAGGCGGCCAAGGATCTCGGTTTCAAGGTAACGATGCAGAACCTTGATACCTCTGCCGCGATCAATCGCTTCATCACCCAGCCGAACAGCGTCGACATCGCGGACCTCGAGGGCTGGCAGGCGAAGCTCGCGGCCAAGCGCGGGGTGATCCAGGGCATCGAAGCCAAGAAGATCAAGGAATTCGACAACTTTCTTCCCATTTTCACCAAGGGCGAGCTCGACGGCCACAAGATTCCGCGTCAGGGCATCTCGCCTTACGAAGCGCTCTACATCGAAAAGCCCGATTCCACCGAGTTGCACGATGGCGTCACCGAGTGGCTGACCAACGTTCCGCAGGTCTACAACGCCGACTCGATCGGCTACCGTCCCGATCTGGTGGGGCACAAGGTGACGGAATGGAAGGAGCTGATCGATCCCAAGTTCAAAGGCAAGGCGGCGATCCTCGATGTGCCGGCGATCGGCATCATGGATGCGGCGTTGTGTTTTGAAAGCGCCGGGCTGATCAAATACGGCAACAAAGGCAACATGACCAAGAAGGAGATCGACTTCACCTGCGACAAGCTGATCGAACTGAAGAAGGCCGGCCAGTTCCGCGCCACCTGGACCACGTTCGACCAGTCGGTGCAATTGATGGCGGCCGGAGAAGTGGTGATCCAGTCGATGTGGTCGCCGGCGGTCGCGGCCGTTCGGGTCAAGCAGATCCCTTGCGTCTATGCCCCGGTCAACATCAAGGACGGCAAGGAAGGCTATCGCGGCTGGTGCAACGGCATGGGGCTGATGAAGCATCTGACCGGCAAGAAGCTCGATGCCGCCTATGAATACATGAACTGGTACATGTCGGGCTGGCAGGGCGCGTTTGTGAGCCGCTACGGCTACTACAGCCCGGTGCCGTCGACCGCCAGGAAGTTCATGACGCCGGCCGAATACACCTTCTGGTACGAGGGCAAACCGGCGCCCGAGCCTGTGACCGATCCGTACGGCGTTCCGATGGAAGTGGCCGGCACGGTCCGCGACGGCGGCTCGTTTGTCGAGCGCGTCACCAATATCTCGTGCTGGAATACGCTGATGGATGAATCGGCCTACATGAACAAGCGCTGGAACGACTTCAAGGTCGCCTAGAGCGTTTTCCAGCGAAGTGGATACCGGTTCGCGTGAAGAAAACGCGTCAAATTAAAGAGATTAGGGCCTCCGTTCCGATTCAATCGGAACGGAAAAGGCTCTAAGTCCGGCCGTCATCAACAACCTGCCGGTCGACTTGTCGCCGACCGGCGGAGTTTTGGATGTCTCCCAGAGAGTGTTCATGGCTGTTTCCCGATCGATGACGAGCTGGCTTTATATTTCGCCGCTGATGCTCGTGCTTGTCCCATTCTTCGTGTTGCCCATACTGGTGGTGCTGGTCGCGAGCGTGTTCGAGACCGACGGTTTCGGCGGTCTGATTCCGACCTTCACTCTGGCGAACTACGGAACGGTGTTGACGTCGGGCCTGACCTACAATCTCTATTTCGAAACCGTGAAATTCACCATCCTGACCTGGTTCTTCACGCTGCTGCTCGGCTTTTTCGTGGCTTATTTCCTGGTCTTCCACGTGCGCAATCCGCTGCTTGCGATCGGACTGTTTCTGATCTGCACCGTGCCGTTCTGGACATCCAACATCATCAGAATGATTTCCTGGATTCCGCTGCTGGGCAAGGAAGGCCTGATCAATTCGGCGCTCTTGCATCTGGGCCTGATCCGCGAGCCGCTTGAATTCCTGCTCTACTCCGGATTCGCGGTGGTCGTCGCCTATGTGCACCAGTTGACGATATTCATGATCGTGCCGATCTTCAATTCGATGGCGCGCATCGACAAGCGCGTGGTCGAGGCGGCGATCGATGCGGGGGCCAGCCGCTTCGATATCATGCGGCTGATCATCGTGCCGCTCTCCAAAAGCGGCATCGCGCTCGGTTCGATTTTCGTGGCCTCGATCGTGATGGGTGATTTCTTCGTCACCAAGGTGATGTCCGGCGGCGGCTCGGCGTCGGTGGTCGGCGCCTTCTACGAGGACATTTCGGTGCTGCAATATCCGGGTGCTGCGGCGAGCGCGATCATCCTTACGGTGATATTGCTGGTGATGGTCTCCCTGATCCTGCGCAGCGTCGATATCCGAAAAGAAATCACCCAATGAGCGCGGTGCCGCAGAGCGTTGCTGTCGCTGAGGCGCGCGTGACCAAACACGCGATCGCGCCAAGCCGCGGCAGCCGGCCATGGACCTTTTATGTGCTGGCCGGGCTCTTCACTTTCTACGTTATCGCGCTCTACGGCCCGATGATCTGCATCTACATCCTGTCGTTTCAGGATGTGCGAGGCGGCCTGGTGTTCCCGATGAAGGGGCTGTCGCTGCACTGGTTCGTCGATCTGTTCACCCAGGTGAGGACCGGCGACGTCAAGGGCGCGTTCGATCGCTCGATCAAGCTTGCGATCGTGGTGACGGTGATCACGGTGGTGGTCTCGTTCATGTCCGCGATGGCGTTCCGCCGGCGTTTTCCGGGGGACAATATCGTGTTCGCGCTGATGATCGGCAGCCTGGTGGCGCCGGGCCTGGTGCTGGGCATCGGGGTCGGGCTTTTGTTCAATGCGATCGGCATCGAGACATCTCCCTACACCTCGGCGCTGGGTGCGCAGCTGTCCTGGACGCTGCCGTTTGGCGTGCTGGTGATGTTTGCGGTGATGTCGCGCTTCAATCCGGCCTGGGAGGAGGCGGCGCGCGATCTCGGCGCCTCGACATGGCAGACCATCCGGCTGGTGATCCTTCCGGTTCTGGCGCCGGGCCTGGTGGCCGTCGCGTTGTTTGGATTCACTTTGTCGTATGACGAGTTCGCCCGGACGCTGCAGACCGCCGGTCCCCAGAACACCTTGCCGCTGGAGATCTGGAGCATGACGCTCAACGTCACATCGCCCTCGCTTTATGCGCTGGGTACCGTGACCACGATTATCTCGTTTTTGATCATCGGCGCGGCGCTGGGAACCATCGTGTTCATTCAAAAACGGCGAGGCGCTGGCGCGTCGTGATCGGGGGCTAAACAATGGCGGTTCTGCGCGGCGACATCGAACTCGCCGGTCTTACCAAGAGCTATGACGGCGTAACGACCGTGGTGCAGGGCATCAATCTGAGGATTCCCGACGGCGCCTATTGCTGCTTTCTGGGGCCGTCAGGCTGCGGCAAGACCACGATTTTGCGCATGATAGCCGGCCACGAAGACCCGACCGGCGGCGAGATCCTGATCGGCGGCGAAAACGTGGTGGGGCTGCCGCCGGTGGCGCGTGGCACCGCGATGATGTTTCAATCCTACGCGCTGTTCCCGCATCTGAACGTGCGCGACAATATCGGGTTTGCGTTGCGGATCCGCGGCCTGTCGAAAAAGGATCGTAACCGGCAAACCGACGCCATGATCGAGAAGGTTCGGCTGACCGAGCTTGCCGACCGGTTGCCCGCGCAGCTCTCCGGCGGCCAGCAGCAGCGCGTGGCGCTGGCCCGTGCCGCCATCACCGAACCCCGGGTGCTGCTGCTCGATGAGCCGCTGTCCGCGCTCGACGAGCAATTGCGGGTGCGGATGCGGCTTGAGCTGCAGCGGATGCAGCGCGATCTCGGCATTACCTTCGTGCACGTCACCCACTCGCAGCTCGAGGCGATTGCGCTGGCCGATATGGTCGTGGTGATGGACCGCGGCGAGATCAGGCAGGCCGGCGCCGCCCGCGATGTCTATGCAACCCCCAGGGATCGCTATGTCGCCGAGTTCCTGGGCGGCCAGAACGTGTTCGCCGGCCGGGTCGATGCCATCAACGGCGATCTCGCCAGCTTCGCATCGCCCCAGATGAAACATATCGCGGTCCCGGTCGGCTCAGCCCCTGTCAGCACGGGCGACACCATCGACATCGCGGTGCGACGCGACGATGTCGGGCTGGTCCGGCCAGGCGTGGATGTGGCGGCGGATACCTCCTGGCTGGCGAGCCGGGTGCTGGCGGTCGAATATCAGGGCAACTTTGTCAAAGTCATGCTGGATGCGACCGGGACCGACGAGTTCATCGCCTATATCCCCGAACGCACTTTCTTCCGCGACCCCTACGCGATTGGCGATGTCGTCCAGGCGACCTGGCCGAGCCACCTTGCGCGTCTGCTTGCCAAAACAACTGCCTTAACTGCGTAACCCGTAAACGAGAGAGAGGGACTGGCTATGGTCGATTATGAGATGTTTGAGCTCGGCGATGTGACCCTGCAATGCGGACAAATCCTGCGCGGCGCCAAGATGGCCTACAAGACCTATGGCAAGCTCAACGCCGCCAAGGACAACGTGATCGTCTATCCCTGCTGGTATTCCGGCACGCACCTCGAAAACGAGTGGCTGATCGGCTCCGGCATGGCGCTCGATCCGGCAAAATATTTCATCATCATCCCCAACATCTTCGGCAACGGCCTGTCGACCTCGGCCAGCAATACGCCGGTTCCATTCAACGGCTCTCGCTTCCCGAATATCACGGCCTATGACAACGTCGTGCAGCAGCATCGGCTGGTCACCGAGAAGTTTGGCATCAGCAAGGTCAAGCTGGTGACGGGCTGGTCGATGGGCGCGCTGCAGACCTTTCATTGGGGCGCCATCTTCCCCGACATGGTCGAACGCATCCTGCCGTTCCAGGGCTCGGCCAAGTGCTCGCGGCACAATTTCGTCTTCCTCGAAGGCGTCAAGGCCGCCCTTCAGGCCGATGCCGCCTACAAGGACGGCTTCTACACCGAACAGCCGGCCAAGGGCCTTCGCGCCGCCGCCCGCGTCTATGCCGGCTGGGGCCTCTCGCAGACCTTCTATCGCGTCGAGGGCGACCTCAAGCACATGGGCTATGCCTCGCTGGAGGATTTCCTGGTGGGATTCTGGGAAGGCTGGCTGCTCTCCAAGGACGCCAACAATCTCCTGACCATGCTGTGGACCTGGCAGAACGGCGATATCTCCAACAACCCGATCTACAAGGGCGACTACAAGAAGGCGCTGGCCGGGATCAAGGCCAAGGCCTTTGTCATGCCGGCCTCGACCGATCTGTATTTCCCCCCGGCCGATAGCGCCAACGAGGTGAAGCACATGCCGAACGCCGAGCTGCGGGTGGTCGAAACCTATTGGGGCCATTTCGCCGGCGGCCCCGGCACCAGCCCCGACGACATCAAGGTGCTTGACGCAGCCCTCAAGGAATTGCTCGCCAGCTGAATGGTCGACACGGTTTGCGCTGCTTTCCGTTCCCTCCCCCCTTGTGGGGGAGGGTTAGGGAGAGGGGTGAGCTGCAAGCACTGACTCGCGAGCACCTTTCAGTGGGTAGCCGCGTCCCTCAAAACATCTCGAAATATTCGCGCTGCTCCCAGTCCGATACTTCGGCCTGGAAGCGCTCGATCTCGGCGTTCTTGATGTGGACGTAGTAGTCGACAAATTCCGCGCCGAGCGCCTCGCGGAAAAACGGATCGTCCTTGAGCGCGACCACCGCTTCCGACAGGCTCTTCGGCAGCAGCGCGGCTTTCGTTTCATACGGGGTGTCGGCGGACGGGCCGGGATCCAGCCCCCGATCGACGCCATCGAGCCCGGAGAGAATTTGCGAGGCCATGTAGAGATACGGATTGGCCGCCGGCTCGCCGATCCGGTTTTCCAGGCGGGTCGCGGGATTACCGGCGCCGCCGAGCACGCGGATCATCACGCCGCGATTGTCCCGCCCCCAGATCGCGCGATCCGGCGCCAGCGAATAGGAACGATAGCGCTTGTAGCCGTTGATGGTCGGCGTCGTGAACACGGTCGAGGCGCGGGCGTGCTGCAACAGCCCGCCGAGATAGCCGCGGCCGAACGCGCTCAGCACCTCGCCGCTGTCCTTCGCCATGAACGCGTTCTCGCCATTGGCGCGAGAGACGATCGATTGATGCAGATGCCATCCGGATGCGACCACGTTCGGAAGCTTCGGCCGGCACATGAAGGTCGCGTGATAGCCGTGGCGATGGCAGATCTGCTTCACGGCGCTGCGGAACAGCACCATGTTGTCGGCCGGCGTCAGGCCCATGGTGGGCTGGAAGGTGAATTCGCACTGGCTGGGGCCGAATTCGACCTCGATCGATCGCAGCGGCAGGTTCAGCGCCATGATGTCGCGCCTGATAATCTCGAGCACCGGCTCCATCTGGTCGTAGCGTTGCTCGGTCAGATATTGGTACCCGTGCGACAGCAGGCTCACTGAAGGAGGTTGCCCCGGCTGGCCGGCATCCTCGGGTGACATTCTGGCGTCTTCGAGCTTGAAGATATGGCATTCGACTTCGAGCCCCGCGACGAAGTCGTAGCCGCGCTGGTTCAGCGTCGCGAGCACCGATTTGTACAGATGCCGGGTCGCGAATGGCACCGGCCGACCGTCGGCGAAATGAAGGTCGCACAGCAGCCAGCCGGTGGCCGATGCCCATGGCAGAACGCGAAAGCTCGAGGGATCGGCCAGCATCAGGACATCGGCGGCGCCTTCCATTTCCCGCATGCCGAAGCCGCCGCCGGCCGTGAACACCGGAAACACGGTTCGATGCGAGGTATCCTTGGCGAGCATCGTCGTGGTGATGGTGCATCCGCTCTCGAGCGACGCCAGCGCTTCGCTGGCGACCAGCGTCTTGCCCCTCAGGATGCCGTGCTGGTCGGGGAAAGAGAGCCGGATGACTTCCAGCTTCTCGTCTTCGACGATTCTGCGAAGGCGGGTCGCCGCCTCCTTCTGCTCGCGCGACCAGAGGCCGTGACGCTCAACGAAACTCAACGCGCTGCTCCCGGCCGGAATCGTCGAATGATAGCCGCCACTCCTAGACCGCCCTGAGATGAGGGACCTTGTCGGCGATCTCTGTGGGAACCGGCGCGGCCCATGGCGCGCTGCGCCGCCGCTTCACATCGACTTCCATCCAGAATATTTCCCATCCGCGGGTCGGCCCGATGCCGTCCATGGTCGCAGGCCCCTGGATGCTGCGCGCATGCGCCTCATCGAGGAACATGAACGGCTTGGCGCCGGAGGCGGCCTTTTCGATTTCCTGCCGCAGCAGACGCCGATACTGCACGATGGCCTTGTCGGCGGTGCCCAGATGTTCGCGGGTGCGATCCTGGATCGTGCCCATCGACTCGACCGCCCACTGGTCGTGCACGTTGATGTCGGCGCCCATGCCGGTGTAGGTCGCGGTCGCCTGTTCGTGCGGATCGAAGCCGTAATCGTTCGCCTTGTTCTTGCGCGAACGATAGTCGGGAAGCTCATAGAGTTCGAGGCGCTGGTCGCGCATCTTCTGCTTGTCGACCGGCGTCGAATAGCTGGTGAAGATCGCGTACCAGTAGCAATTCTCGTCGTCCACCGGCACGTGCCATTGCGTGATCGTCATCTCGGTGCTCATCGGGATCACGAAGCCGTGCGGGAACAGCTGATTGGTGACGCGCACATGGGTGCGCTCGTCGTCGATCTGGCGCAGCGCGACCAGCCGCAGTCCGTATTCGGTGTGTTCGACATTGATGATGGGGCGGTCATATTCGCGCAGGATCTTGGTCATCGGCATGTCGCTGCCGGCGGATGCGCCGCGAAACTGCTTGCCATAGGCTGCCGACGTATCCTCGTCTTCGAAAAAACGATGCAGGAACGAGGCATGCGACGGATCGATCCCGACCTCGAGCGCCTGCAGCCAGTTGCAGTTGATGTGGCCCTTGAACGCAAACGTATAGGCATCCGGTGCGACAAAGCAGTCGATCTCGGGAAATGCCGGCGGTTTGCCTTCACCCAGATAAGCCCAGAGGATTCCGCTCTTCTCGACCACGGGATAGGCGCGCTGGGTGATGTTCTTGCACAGCACCGAATCCTTGGGCTCGGCGGGCGTTTCCAGGCATTGGCCCGATACGTCGAACAGCCAGCCATGGAACGCGCAACGCAGGCCGCCATTCTCCAGCCGGCCGAACGCGAGATCAGCGCCGCGATGCGCGCAATGGCGCTCGATCAGGCCGTAACGGCCCTCTTCATTGCGAAACAGCACCAGATCCTCGCCGAGCAGCTTCACGGCTTTGACCGGGCGCGGGCCGGCCAATTCATCGACCAGCGCCGCCGGCTGCCAGTACATCCGCATCAGTTTCCCGCAAGGCTCCGTTGGCCCGGTGCGCGTGATCAGGTCGTTCTGTTCCTGGCTCATCATGGCGGTTGAGTCCTCATCTGCCGGCAGCGCGACCACTCTAATCAAAGCCCGTCGCCTCGGCCAGCCTCGTTCCCCGGATGCTGCACGGCGCCGTCAGTGCGTTCACGCCTCTTCGATGCGCTATGGCTTGCGGCGTGGTGCGCTGCCGATCCGGGGTCCACCTTGTTAGCTAGCCCATGAGTAGGCCCCGGCTCTGCGGAGCGGCGCCGAAGAAGCGCTGCACCGCGTGCGAGACGCGCGCGTCACCCCCGCGCGAACATTCGCGCCTCGTTCTGCAATACCGGCGCCACGGCATCGATCAAACGCGCGGCGGCGGTGTCGACGCTGAGGCCCGCGGTGTCGACCACGGCCGAAGCCCGCGCATAAAGCGGCTCGCGGCTGAGCAGGATGGTACGCAATTCGGCCATCGCCGAGCGATCGTCGGCCATCGGGCGCAGATCGCCCTGGCTGCGCACCCGCGCCATGTGTTCTTCCGGCTCGGCCTTGAGCCAGATCGTGTAGAACGACGATAAAATCAGGTCGAAGGTCAAAGGCTCGGAGACGATGCCGCCGCCGGTCGCGAGTACCATCAATTCCTTGCGCGCCAGCAATTGTCCGAGCGCGGCCTGCTCCATGCGCCTGAAGCCTTCCTGGCCGTAGAGCGCGATGATCTCGGCGACCGACAATCCGTTCTGGGCTTCGATCTCCTTGTTTAGCTCGACAAAGCTCCAGCCGATCTTCTTCGCCAGCATTTTGCCGAGCGTGGATTTGCCGGCGCCGCGCAGGCCGATCAGGGCAATGCCGGCGAACGACATCCGGTTCGGCACCGACGTGCCATTGCCATGGCCGGAGAGGATGTCTTTGGCGTGGGCGATCTGGCTCGGCGTCGCCTTGCGCACGAGGTCGCGGATCACCGGCCAGTCCGGCGCCGGTTCGGTGGATGGAATGAGGTCTTCGAGATGCGCGCCCATCGCGTTCGATACCCGCCGCAGCAGCACGATCGAGACGTTGCCCTTGCCGCTTTCGAGCTGCGCGATATAGCGTTCCGAAATACCGGAGACCTTGGCGAGCACCTTTCGCGACATGCCGCGCAGCGCGCGCGTGGTGCGGACGCGCTGGCCCAGCAGTTCCAGAAAGCCGGTTTCCGGATCGCAATTCTCGGTCATGTCGTAGTGCCCCGAATCTCGCACCGAATGCGCTGAATCGGAAACATAATTCCAAAAAAGATTGACAGCAAGGGCTCGCGCTGATGTATAGATGCATTATAATTCAGGAAATCCAGGGAGGACGTCGTGACAGGCTTGGCTGAGCGGAGCGCGGCATGAGTGACACCGATTCGTACAATGCGGTGACCTGGCTGCTCGACCGCAATGTCGATGAAGGTCGCGGCGACAAACTCGCCTTCACCGACACGGTTTCCGAATTGACCTACGGCGCCTTGCAAACGCAAAGCCGCCGCCTCGCCAACCTGCTGCGCCGTCTCGGCGTGCACCGCGAACAGCGCGTGGCGATGATCATGCTCGACACCACAGATTTTCCCGTGGTGTTTCTCGGCGCGATGCGCGCCGGCGTCGTGCCGGTCCCGCTCAACACGCTGCTGACCGCGGATCAATATGCCTATGTGCTGACGGATTGCCGCGCGCGGGTGCTGTTCATTTCCGAAGCGCTGCTGCCGGTGGTCAAGGACATCGTCGGGCGGATCTCGGATCTCGATCATGTCGTCGTCGTCGGCAACAATACGTATGGCCACAAGCGGCTTTCCGACGAGATCGCCGGCGAAAGCGACAGCTTTGCGACCGCGGCGACCCATGCGGACGAGCCAGCGTTCTGGCTGTATTCGTCGGGTTCGACCGGGATGCCCAAGGGCGTGCGGCATCTGCATTCCAACCTGGCCGCGACCGCGGACACCTACGCCAAACAGGTGCTCGGCATTCGCGAGGACGACGTCGGGCTGTCGGCGGCGAAACTGTTTTTCGCCTACGGCCTCGGCAATGCGCTGACGTTTCCGATGTCGGTCGGCGCCACCACCATTCTCAATTCCGAACGCCCGACCCCGGCGCTGATGTTCGCGCTGATGAACAAATACAATCCCACTATCTTCTTCGGCGTGCCGACGCTGTTTTCCTCGATGCTGAACGACGAGACGCAAAAGCAGATGCGCGGCGGCTCGCGGTTGCAAATCTGCACCTCCGCGGGCGAAGCCTTGCCGGAGTCGGTCGGCAATAGCTGGAAGTCGCGCTTCGGCGTCGATATTCTCGACGGCGTCGGCTCGACCGAGCTCTTGCATATTTTTCTTTCGAATGCGCCGGGCGATATCAAATACGGCACATCCGGCCGCCCGGTGCCGGGCTATAAGGTGCGGCTGGTGAACGAAGCCGGCGCCGATGTGGCCGATGGCGAGGTCGGCGAACTCTTGGTCGATGCGCCGTCCGCCGGCGAAGCCTACTGGAATCAGCGGAGCAAGAGCCGCCATACCTTCCAGGGCTATTGGACCCGCACCGGCGACAAATACATTCGCGACGCCGACGGGCGCTATACGTTTTGCGGCCGCAGCGACGACATGTTCAAGGTGTCCGGCATCTGGGTATCGCCGTTCGAGGTCGAGAGCGCGTTGATCACCCATCCGGCGGTACTCGAAGCGGCCGTCGTGCCCGAAGCCGATCCGGAAGGACTGTTGAAACCGAAAGCCTTCGTGGTGCTGCGCGCGGATGCAAAATCAGACGGCCTGCACGAGGCCCTGAAGGAGCACGTCAAGGCGAAGATCGGGCCGTGGAAATATCCGCGCTGGATCGATGTCGTCGACAGCTTGCCGAAAACCGCTACGGGGAAGATCCAGCGGTTCAAATTGCGGGATGGGGCGGCTGATTAATCGTCATGGCCGGGCTTGACCCGGCCATCCACGCCTTGTTCGGCTTACAAGAAAAACGTGGATGCCCGCGACAAGCGCGGGCATGACGGATTGAGGCAAGAGAAACGACATGACCGCTCTCGCTCCCGCCGGCACCTTGCGCATCGGCAGCTCCGATCTCGAATACCGCATGATCGGTCCGGCGCCGGACGAGGCACCGACCATCGTCATGCTGCACGAAGGGCTGGGATCGGCCGGGCTATGGGGAGATTTTCCGGACCGGCTGGCGGCGGCCACCGATGCCGGCGTACTGGTGTATTCGCGCGCCGGCTACGGGGCCTCGACGCCGGTAACGCTGCCGAGGCCGCTCGATTACATGCATATCGAGGCGCTCGAGATATTGCCAAAGCTGCTCGACCAGATCGGCTTTCGCCGCGGTCTTTTACTGGGTCATTCCGACGGGGCTTCGATTGCGGCGATCTATGCCGGCGGCGCCGGGGATCACCGGGTGCGCGGGGTGGCAATGATCGCGCCGCATTTCGTTGTCGAAGACGTCGGGCTCAGGTCGATCGCGGAGACCAAAAAGGCCTACGAGACAGCTGGCCTCAGGTCGAAGCTGGAGCGCTGGCACCGCGATGTCGACAACGCATTCTACGGCTGGAACGATGCCTGGCTCGACCCCAAGTTTCGCGGCTGGGATATTTCGGAATACCTCGCCTACATCCGCGTGCCGGTCGCAATTGTGCAGGGCGCCGACGACCAGTATGGGACAATTCGACAGATCGAGATCGCGCAGGAAGAGTGCTATTGTCCGGTCGATGTGACGATCGTCCCAAACGCCGGACATTCGCCACATCGCGAAGCGCCGGAGGCGACGCTCGCTTCAATTGCGGAATTCGTTAAACGCATTTTGGTTTTGCATGAAGGCTCGGAGCACCGAGCCGCCTGACGATTTGGTTGTGGCATTGCGCCGATGAATACTTTTTCCACCGCGGCCAATTTGCCGCTGCCGCGCTGGGCCTATGTTCCCGGCGAGAGCGCGGACGCCGAGGCCGACCACGACACGCTGTGGCATGCCAAGGCGCTGGTGCCGTCGCGATTTCGCGACTTCGTACCGGCGCGTCATCCGGCGCTGCGCTACGGGATCGCGCTCAACGACGCCGGATATTTCTGGGAATCGCATGAGGTGCTGGAGGCGGTGTGGGCCGCAGCACCGCAGGGCGGACGTGAGCGCATCCTGCTGCGGGCCTGCATTCAGATCGCCAGCGCCAACCTCAAACTGCGGATGCAGAAGCCCCATGCGGCCGCGCGACTGCTGGGCGAGGCGCTGGCGGAACTCCGTGTACTCGGCGCGCGCAAGGCCGCCGCCGGCGGCGGATTTGCCGATGGCTTCCCGACCGCCGCGCTCGCGGCGTTGCTGACATCGAGATTGCAGCAGTCGCCGCTCTCCAAGGCCGATTGGGTGCCGATCGGCGCTGTCAACCGGACATGAAGAAAAATGCAGATTTAGGGCGTTGCGGGCCTGTACGATCGCCAGAACATGCATTATTATTCATGATATAAAGCGGACGACGCGGTTTACGAAACAAGATCGCCCAACGCGGGAGACCAACGCCATGAACATCATGAACGTGGACTACTCGACCAAGATTCCCAACAACGTGAATCTCAGCGAGGATCGGCAGGTGCTCAAGGCGCTGGAAGGCTGGCATCCCGGCTACATCGACTGGTGGAACGACATGGGGCCGGATGGTTTCCAGCAATCGCTGGTGTATCTGCGCACGGCCTATTCGGTCGATCCGCGCGGCTGGGCCAAGTTCGACTATGTGAAGATGCCGGACTACCGCTGGGGCATCCTGCTCGCGCCGCAGGAAGAGAACCGCGTCATCCCGTTCGGCCAGCATTACGGCGAGCCGGCATGGCAGGAAGTGCCGGGCGAGCACCGCGCCATGCTGCGCCGGCTGATCGTGATCCAGGGCGACACCGAGCCGGCCTCGGTCGAACAGCAGCGCCATCTCGGCAAGACCGCGCCCTCGCTTTACGATCTGCGCAACCTGTTCCAGGTCAATGTCGAGGAAGGCCGCCATCTCTGGGCGATGGTCTATCTGTTGCAGAAATATTTCGGCCGCGACGGCCGCGAGGAGGCCGACGAGTTGCTGCGCCGCCGTTCGGGCGATGCCGATAGCCCGCGCATGTTGGGCGCCTTCAACGAGGCGACGCCGGACTGGCTATCGTTCTTCATGTTCACCTATTTCACCGACCGCGACGGCAAGATGCAGTTGCACAGCCTGGCGCAATCCGGCTTCGATCCGCTATCGCGCACCTGCCGCTTCATGCTGACCGAGGAGGCGCATCACATGTTCGTCGGCGAAACCGGCATCAGCCGCGTGGTGCAGCGAACCGTCGAGGCGATGAGGAAAGCGGGCATCAGCGATCCCTTCGATGTCGCCAGAGTGCGCGCGCTCGGGGTGGTCGATCTTCCGACCATCCAGAAGAAATTGAACCTGCATTACACGCTCTCGCTCGACCTGTTCGGCTCGGAAGTCTCCACCAATGCGGCCAATGCCTACAATGCCGGCGTGAAGGGCCGCTATCGCGAGACTCAAATTGACGACGATCATCGTTTGCAGAGCGGTACCTATCCGGTGCTCAAGCTGGTCGATGGCAAGATCAGGCGGGTCGACGAACCGGCGCTCACGGCGCTCAACATGCGGCTGCGCGACGATTACACGCAGGACTGCGCCAAGGGCCTGCTGCGCTGGAACAAGATCATCTCGACTGCGGGCTACGACTTCAAGCTGACGCTGCCGAACGTCGCGTTCCATCGCCAGATCGGCGAGTTCGGCAATATCCATGCGACGCCGGACGGCGTGCTGATCGACGATGCGACCTGGAACAGGCGCAAGGCCGACTGGCTGCCTTCGGCCGACGACGGCGATTTTATCGCCTCGCTGATGACGCCGGTCACCGAGATCGGCGAGTTCGCTTCGTGGATTTCGCCGCCCAAGGTCGGGATCGACAACAAGCCCGGCGATTTTGAGTATGTGAAGATCGAGACGTGAGTTAAATCCAAGCCGTCATGCGGGGTTTGTCCCGGGCATCCACGTCTTTGAAGTCTTTCCGCTAAACAAGTCGTGGATGGCCGGGACGAGCCCGGCCATGACGATGGGGTTAATCCCAGCCTTCGCCCTTGATGCCCGGGTTGGCGTAGACGATGCCGCCATCGACCGCGATGGTGGCGCCGACCACGTAATCGCCGGCGCGTGAGGCGAGATAGATCGCAGCGCCCGCCATATCCTCATCGCTGCCGATCCGGCCCGACGGCACCCGCGTCGCAACCTCGTCGGCATTGTCGCGCGCCGCC
Source organism: uncultured Pseudomonadota bacterium (assembly GCA_963727225.1). Classification (GTDB taxonomy): domain Bacteria; phylum Pseudomonadota; class Alphaproteobacteria; order Rhizobiales; family Xanthobacteraceae; genus Bradyrhizobium. The sequence continues at coordinate 179,076 of CAVSFN010000024.1, forward strand.
GTGTTCATGTCCGACTTGAACGGTCCCGGCGCGATCGCCGTCACCACGATGTGGTCGCCGATCAGTTTTGCCGCCATCCGGCGGGTCAGGTGAATCAACCCTGCCTTGCTCGCATGGTAGGAATAGGTCTCCATCGGATTGACGAAGATGCCGTCGATCGAGGCGATGTTGATGACTTTGCCGGGCTTCTCGGCCGAGGCTGCGGCGCGCAGCGGCGCGGCGAGCGCCTTGGTCAGAAAGAACGGCGTCTTGAGGTTGAGGTTCATCACCTTGTCCCAGCCGCTCTCCGGAAACGCGTCGAAGTCCGCCCCCCACGCAGCACCTGCATTGTTGACCAGGATATCCAGCTTCGGCTCGCGCTTTTTGATCTCGGCCGCCAGCATGTCGATGCCGGTCATGCCCGAGATATCGATCGGCAACGCGATGCATTCGCCGCCATATTCCGCGGTCAGCTCTTTGGCGGTCGCTTCGCAGGGTCCGGCTTTGCGCGCGGTGATGTAAACCTTCGCAGCGCCCTGGGCGAGAAAGCCGCCGGCGATCATCTTGCCGATGCCGCGCGAGCCGCCGGTCACCAGGGCGACGCGGCCCTTCAGCGAAAACAGATCCTTGAACATGAAGTTCTCCGGTTGATTTTGTCAGCGCTTTTGAGCGTAGGCGTTGCACGAGTTAACCGTTCCACACCGCCGTGGAGCGCACGAACTCGGGCGCGCCGGTAAAGTAAAGCGCTCGCAGTCCGGCGCGGATAACGGTATTGCGAAGCCGCTTCATCGCGCGTGGCTGGCCGGTTGTGGCAAGCCTTCGAAGTCAAAGGCAAACCACCGACGAAACGTTGGTCGGGCGGCTGCCCGCCGATTGGACCGATCCGCGTCATTTCGGGTTTGACAGCCCCGCAAGGGTTTGTTTTCTCTCGGTTCCCATACCCGCAGGACGTCGAATGCACGGACTTTTCAAGTGGAGCAGCAAATGGTGGCCGGGCGTCGTTCCACTGGTCGTGTTTTGGGCTATTGCGGCCTGGACCAATACGTTGCCAATGGAAGCGGATCTCGCCGCGCATAGCACGGCGGCGCTGAAGGATACCGTGCTCGACAAGAGCCGGATCACGGTGGCGGGCCGCGACGTCACGTTTGCCGCCGATGCCTTCTCGGAAGATGGCCGTCGCAGCGCGCTGGCATCCGTCGAAGCCGTGCCGGGCGTGCGGCTGGTCAACGACGAAACCCGCCTCGTTCCCGAAGCCAAGCCGTTCGTCTGGTCGGCCGAGCGCGATGTGGTCAGGGTGACGCTGAGCGGCAGTTCGCCGTTGCCGGCCAGCAAGAGCAAGCTGCTTGAGGCGGCCCGCGTCGATCTCGGCGGCGTCGAAGTCGCCGACCAGATGAATCTTTCGCGCGGCGCGCCGTCGCATTTCGATACTGCGGCGTTGCTGCTGCTCGATCAGATCGCGAAATTGAAGGACGGCAAGATCGAGCTTTCGGATACCAAGGTCAGCCTTTCCGGCATGGCGCGCGACCTCGGCGGACGGGAAGCGATCGCGGCGGCGCTGAAAAACCTGCCGCAGGGTTTTTCGGTCGCCGCCAATGAGATCAAGGCGCCGCCTTATATATTTCAGGCCTACAAGGATCCGGTCGCGGTGACGCTGACCTTGACCGGCTATGTGCCTGACAACAACGTGCACGCCGCGCTGGCGGCGGCGGCCCGGCGCAAATTCTTCAGCGAAAAGGTGGTCGACAATCTCAAGGCCAGCATCGGCGCGCCTTTCGGATTCGCAGCCGTGGTGGTGCCGGCGCTGGGCGCGCTGTCGCGGTTGTCGACCGGGACGCTGGTAGTGTCCGACCGGGAGGTGAAGCTTTCGGGCGACGCCTTCTATGACGCGGCGGCGGTTCAGATCCGCGCCGGCCTCGGCAAGGATTTCCCGAAGGACTGGCAGTTCAAGGCCGACATCTCGGTCAGGCCCGCGGCCGCGCCGGTGGATCCAACCGTGTGCCAGCAATTGTTTTCGGATCTGCTCGCCAAGGGAAGAATCCAGTTCGAATCCGGCCGCGCCGCCATCGATCCGGATTCGGTGGGGCTGCTCGACCGGCTGGTCGAGACGGCGCAGCGTTGTCCGAACGCCAATATCGAGATCGCGGGCCATACCGACGGCGATGGCGATGCCGCCTTTAACCAGGAACTGTCGGAGAAACGCGCGCAGGCGGTCACGGATTATCTGGTGAAAGCAGGGTTATCCGCCGATCGCTTCACGGCGACGGGTTACGGCAGCACGCAGCCGGTCGCCGGCAACGATACCGACGAAGGCAAGGCGCAGAACCGCCGCATCGATTTCGTGGTGAGGTAACGCGATGGCATATCTGGCGACATTCCATTGGGGCTGGCTGCTGGCGTCGCTGCTGCTCGGCCTTGCGATGGGCTGGATCGCGGTGGTTCACCGCGGTCAGGGCATCTCGAAATCAACGTCGCGCTGGCTCGCGCTGCTGGCGGCGGCGTTGCTCGCGGCAGCACTTGCCCGCGTGATCCCCGGCCGCCCCGGCTATTGGCTCGACCTCGGCCTGATGATGTTTGCATTGTATCTGGCCGGGTGCGCCGTCGGATCGTGGCTGCGCGACTGGGTGCTCTCGCGCCACACGCCGGCCGTTTGAATTATCTGACGGCACGGCACGCGGGTTAACGGCGAAATTGGTTGCCCGATATCAGGCAAACTTCACCACCTTGTGCTCAAGACTGAGGCGGGAACTTTTGCCATCCCGCGGCGAATGCAGCAAAACTGTGTATCCGGCGCCGTGAATTCCCCTAATATATTGAAGGAGCGCGTTTTATTCACGCCAGGCGAATTCCACTGCGGCCCAAAACGCGCTACCACATCGGATCAGGAGCCGTCGTGGCGCTGGCAGCGACAAAGCTCGCCCAAGGCGTCGCCGTCGCAAGATCGCAGTTCGAGGTCTAGATGCTGGAAGCAATACGCAGGGCGATCTCGTTTCTGCGCCATAGGCAAATCCTGCATAAGCTAGGTGTTGCGGTCAGCATCACGGTGATCGGGATCGCGTGCTATGTGCTTTACCACATGCTGCGCGGCATCGATGTCGATGAAGTCGTCGAGGCCATCAAGCAGACCGAGGCGCGCCAGATTGCGCTGGCGGCGCTGTTCGTGGCGGCCGGTTACTTCACCTTGACATTCTATGATCTGTTCGCGGTTCGCGCGATCGGCCGCGCCGATATCCCCTACCGCATCAATGCGCTGGCGGCCTTCACCTCTTATTCGATCGGGCACAATGTCGGCGCCAGCGTCTTCACCGGCGGGGCGGTGCGATACCGCATCTATTCCGCCTGGGGCCTGAACGCGATCGACGTCGCCAAGATCTGCTTTCTGGCCGGCCTGACCTTCTGGCTCGGCAATGCCGCGGTGCTGGGGCTGGGTATCGCCTGTCATCCGGAAGCGGCGGCGGCGATCGACCAGCTGCCGCCCTGGCTCAACCGGCTGGTCGCCTTTGCCATCATTCTGGCGTTGCTGGTCTATGTGGTCTGGGTCTCGATCCGGCCGCGCTCGGTCGGCCGCGGGCCCTGGACCGTCGGGCTGCCGGGCGGTTCGCTGACGCTGCTGCAGATCGCGATCGGAATCGTCGATCTCGGTTTCTGCGCGCTCGCCATGTATGTGCTGGTGCCGGACGAACCAAACCTCGGTTTCGTGGTTGTCGCTGTCATATTCGTCTCGGCGACGCTGCTGGGCTTTGCCAGCCATTCCCCCGGCGGGCTCGGGGTATTCGACGCCGCCATGCTGGTCGGGCTGTGGCAGATGGACCGGGAGGACCTGCTGGCGGGGATGCTTTTGTTCCGCGTCCTCTATTATATTGCGCCATTCGTCATATCTGTAATCTTGCTGACGTTTCGGGAGGTTATCATCGGCGCTCGGAACAAACGCCTGCGCGAGGCGGCCCAGGCGCTCAACGCCGAGCCGAGCCGCGAGGCGGCTTATGTGCGAGAGCGGGGGGACACCCGCACCTGACAATGCCAACCCGATGGGAAGAGCCGACCCGATGGCAATAGAAGCTGCTCCTTCGTCCTTCTACTCGCCGTGGCCGGACCGGTTGCGGCATTCGGCGATTATCCTGCTGGCTGCCGCCATGGCGCTCACGGTCCTGGTCGCGCTCGGCGAATTGTCGCTGCTCCGTGCCGCCACGGTCTTCATCTGCATCGCCGCCGCCGCGCTGGTGCCGTGGCGGCTGAACCACGCCGTCGCCTCGCGCGAAGACGTCCGCGGGGTCAACCCGGTCGAAGCCGCCGCGGTCAGCGCGGTGGTCGCCGGCATGCCGGATCCCGCGGTGCTGCTCGACCGCGCCGGCCGCGTCATTCACCTCAATGCCGCGGCAGCGCAACTCGCGCCGGCGCTGCGCAAGAACGAGCTCGCCCAGTTCGCCCTGCGCTCGCCCGAAATCATCACCGCGCTCCGCGAAGCCATCGCGACCTCGGAATCCCGGCGCGCGACCTATCTCGATCATGTTCCGGTCGATCGCTGGATGGAGTTGATCGTCACGCCGGTGCCGGTGCCGACGCTGTTTGGCGGCACCGACAAATGCATGCTGATGACGTTCCACGACCAGACGCCGCTGCGCCGGGTCGAGGAAATGCGCGCCGACTTCGTCGCCAATGCCAGCCATGAATTGCGCACCCCGCTGGCCGCGCTGTCGGGCTTCATCGATACCCTGCAGGGGCCGGCCAAGGAGGATGCCAAGGCGCGCGAGCGCTTTCTCGGTATCATGCATACGCAGGCAACCCGAATGGCGCGGCTGATCGACGATTTGCTGTCGCTGTCGCGGGTTGAACTCTCCGCCCATGTTCGCCCCGATACGCTGGTGGACATTGTCCCGATCATCCGGCAGGTCGTGGATGGGCTGGAGCCGCTGGCGCGGGAGCGTCAGGTCGAAATCGATATCGATCTGCCTGAAGTGCCGGTGTCGATCGCGGGGGACCGCGAGGAGTTGTTGCGGCTGTTCGAAAACCTGGTCGAGAATGCGCTGAAATACGGCGCCTCCGGCGGCAAGGTCATTGTCTCGCTCAACTCGGTGACGTCGGGCGAAGGGGCGCCGGAAGTTCGCGTCATGGTGCGCGATTTCGGTCCGGGCATCGCCCCGGAACATCTGCCGCGGCTGACCGAGCGGTTCTACCGGGTCGACGTCGGCGACAGCCGCGCGCAAGGCGGCACGGGGCTCGGCTTATCGCTGGTGAAACATATTGTTAACCGGCATCGCGGCCGGCTCTTGATCGAAAGCGTGCCGAAAAACGGCGCCACCTTCACCGCCTGTTTTCCCCAACCCAAAGCCCCGGCATTTGGCCGAAGCGAGGCGGTTTCAACAGCTTAACACCGTCATCCAGCCGTCATCAAACCTTCGCTCGTCGAAACGAGGCGTCGATGATGAATTCCGCCGAATTTTACACGAAATCGTCGAACGGCCGCCAGTATCTACAACCCAACAGGCTGCTGCTTAAGAGCAATTAGAGGTGGGCTTAGGCACTTGCTGGAGAAAAATGTTTGCTCGGTCGTAGTCTGCGTACGACTTCAACGCCTCTGGGATATCTTTTTCATGCACGTGCGAACGTACCTGCGACGTTCCAAAAATGTCAATTTCCCCTGTTTCGCTTCGAGGCGACAACTCTCCTTTCTCTGCGCAAGAAGCCGACTGACGGCAGCTATCTCTCCAGGCGATCTCGGTTTTGGGGAAGGCGACTGCGCGAATACCGAAACGGCACCAAACAAAATAAATGCAACAACCACAGCTGCGATAAGGCGCATGAATTCTAACCCAGCGAGGAAAATCGCTCCGTCACTAGCACGCGTCCAAAAAAAGGCAAACATGTTCTCGGGATGAATCGTGAGCATTCGCGACGCGCGGTCGCGTTTTGGCTGAGCTCTCGTAGCTAACAAACCCTACGATCGCCATGGCAATGCCCCCGACGACCCGCACCCGTTAAAGCTTCGACGAAGAAGGCCTCGGTTATTGTTGGCTCATTCAAGCTTCCGCTAGCTGTTACGACGGTGAGTGCCGTGGCTTGGAGGAAATAACCGCATAGCGCGCCGGCCAGCAATCCCATCAGAGTAGTGTGTCCCACCCACCCAAATCGATATTAATGGAGTGCCATCGCCGCGAGATGAGCGCCGACGACACCGCTAGTTAACGATCTGGAGGATCAGAATTGAGGTCCAATTCATTCGCTTCCTTCCAATATCCATTGGTCGAGACATGCGGAAGTCCTTCTCAGACACGCGATCCGTGGGTCTTCGTCGGCCGGCGTTGCGCCTGGAGTCGTTATCGCCGTTTTCTCGCGGGGCTGCCGATGGCGACTTCACCAAGGGCGACCACCGGGACTATCTCTCCAATACGGATCTTCGTTCGATACGCCACCTCGAAATATGCAGGGGCAGGTTTTCCGTCGCCAAAGTGTCATCAACGTCTGCAACGCTGAAAACATTTCGATAAGTCTGGAAATATGAAGTTTCCAGCGCCGCCGAATGATTTGACACGAAGCAGGAGAAGCCTCGATGAAGCTACGAATTGCCACGGCCTTTGTTGCAAGCTTGTCAATAATACCCGCCGCAAAAGCGCTGGATCAAAATCTTCCAGCCTATCAACCTGTCCCGGGAATTTCGGGCCAAATCAGATCGGTGGGATCCGATACGCTCAATGAAGACATGGAGCGGTGGGCAAAGGGATTCAACGAGCAGTATCCGGATGCCAAAATAATTGTGGAGGGCAAGGGTTCGGCGACAGCTCCGCCGGCACTACTCGACGGGAGTTCACAATTCGGACCTATGTCGCGGTCGATGAACGGTGATGAATCCGCGGCGTTCCAAAAGAAGTACGGCTACAAGGCATCGGATTTCGCCGTGGCGTTCGATGCGCTTGCCGTCTATGTCAACAAGGATAATCCCATCAAGTGTTTGACGCTGGAGCAAGTCGATCGGATTTTTTCCGCGAGACGCCTGGGCAGTGGCGGCCGCAGCATCGACACCTGGGGCGACGCCGGCCTCACGGGCGAATGGGCGGCGCGGCCGATCGTGATGTACGGCCGTAACGAAATCTCGGGGACTTACGAGTTGTTCAGGGAACAAGTCTTGTACAACGGAGAATTTAGGCCGGAGGTCAAGCAGCAACCGGGCTCTGAGGACGTTGTCAGCAAAGTCGCAAGCGACAAATTTGCCATCGGCTATTCCGGCATCGGCTACAAGACGGACGGTGTCCGCACGGTGCCGCTCGCCGCGAGCTTCGGCCGCGAATGCTATGACACGTCCGCCGAGTCGACCTACGCGGGCAAGTATCCCGTCGCACGATTTCTCTATATCTATTTCAACAAGAAGCCGAACGAGCCAATCGACCCGCTGCGCCGCGAGTTTATCAAATATATTTTGTCCAAGGACGGCCAGGCGCTAACTGAAAAGAGTGGATTTTATCCGATCTCCAACGAACTCCGCGAACAAGAACTCAAGAAGTTAGGACTTTCGAACCTCGCGAATTAGTCGCGGTGGTCGTGAGCGTTCACGACCCGAAGGGAACGCCCGCACTCTCCACGAGCTCGACCCTGGCGCGGAGGACGCTGGCGGTCGCGGTTGGCTGCTTGGCGCCCAGATTGTGGGATCGCGAAAGGCCGAAATATCAAAAAGGATCGACACTTTTGCGGTCGCTCTTTTTCACCAAGCCGCCGTTTGTGACCTCAATGACCGGGACCTCAGTGATACCCCCGCCCTTAGCAGCCCTTGGGATCCGGTCCGGATGGCCACGCAGGAGCTGGGCTGTTGCCGCGTGCGATGCGACACACTGTCTCCTTCGCGCGAATCGGCTGCCGAACGACAGGATGACACCGGGTTGAGAGAGGATTTCGAAGTGCCTGATTGGTCTGGCGTTTCGGATATGAGGTAAAGCTTACGCAAAAATCGTCGAAGTTCGACATGAGTTCGTGTCACATAACTGTCATGTAACTGCAATATTAGAGCTACTTGGCGCTCCTAAACAGGCCGCCCGGACGTCCGATCCCTTGGATCGAACATCCTTCTCAACACGGAGAAAACCAGTGAATTTCATGAAAACGCTCGTCGTTGCAAGCCTCATGGCCGCATCGACAGTACCCGTCCGCGCGTTGGATATCTCCGGCGCGGGCGCGACCTTCCCGTACCCGATCTACGCCAAATGGGCTGACGCCTACAAAAAGGAGACCGGCAACGGCATGAACTACCAGTCGATCGGTTCGGGCGGCGGGATCAAGCAAATCCAGTCCAAGACCGTGACCTTCGGCGCATCCGACATGCCGCTGAAGCCCGAAGACCTGACCAAATCAGGGCTGGTTCAATTTCCAACGGTTGTTGGTGGAGACGTCCCAGTGGTCAATCTGGAAGGCGTGAAGTCTGGCGATCTTAAGCTGGACGGCGCGACTCTGGCGAAAATCTTCCTCGGGGATATCAAGTCCTGGGACGATGCGGCGATCGCCAAGCTGAATCCCTCGGCGAAGCTGCCCAAGCAGGCGATCGTCGTCGTTCATCGTTCGGACGGTTCCGGCACCACGTTCATCTGGACCGATTATCTTTCGAAGGTGAGCGCGGACTGGAAGTCGAAGGTTGGCGCGAACACTTCGGTCGAGTGGCCGGCTGGCATCGGCGCCAAGGGCAATGAAGGCGTTGCAAACAATGTCGCCAACACCAAGGGCGCCATCGGCTACGTCGAATATGCCTACGCCAAGCAGAACAAGATGACCTCGGTCAGCATGATCAACAAGGATGGAAAGGCCGTTGAGCCCAGTGCATCGGCATTCCAGGCCGCGGCGGCGAATGCGGATTGGGAAAAGGCGGACCATTACTACGTCATTCTGACGGATCAGCCGGGCGCCACCTCCTGGCCGATCGCCGGCGCTACGTTCATTCTTATCCACACCCAGCCGCAAGACCCGGCCGCGGCCACCGAAGCGCTGAAGTTCTTCGCCTGGGCCTACAAGAAGGGTTCAAAAATGGCCGAAGAACTGGACTACGTTCCGATGCCGGACAAGGTGGTAACGGCTATCCAGAAGATGTGGACGGCCGAAATCAAGGACGGCAGTGGGAAGCCGCTCTTCACCGCGTCTAACTAAGGTCAATGGGAGCGGGGAAGCTTCGCGTCCCCGCTCTCACATTCGGAAGCGGCTTCGGTTCGGCTGCCAACTTTCTGAATCTTCAGCGAGTGCTTTGGGAGGTGCAGCGTGGTCGACGTGACTTGGCAGGAGGCCGAGGTGGGCGTGCAGGACGTTGCTGAGCGGGCCAAGGTACTTAACAGGCTCCGGATCGGCGACGTCGTTTTCCATCGCATCACGAAGACTGCAGCCGTATTCGTGCTGGTGGTCCTTGGCGGCGTCATCGTGTCGCTGTTTTTGGGCGCGCTACCGGCTCTGCAAGAATTTGGATTTGGCTTCCTCACAGCACAGAGCTGGAACCCGGTTACCGAAAAATTCGGAGCGCTCGCGCCGATCTACGGCACGATCGTGACATCCTTGATCGCAATGCTGATCGCGGTGCCGTTTGGACTGATGATCGCCATGTTTCTCACCGAACTTTGTCCGATGTGGTTGCGGCGTCCGATCGGCATCGCCATCGAACTGCTGGCGGGTATCCCCAGCATCATCTACGGCATTTGGGGTCTGTTCGTATTTGCACCATTCATCCAGCAATATGTGCAGCCGCCAGTGATTGCGGCCTTCGAAAATGTGCCCGTGCTTTCAACTTTATTCGCGGGGCCGCCTTTCGGCATCGGAATTCTGACGGCGAGCCTCATCCTGGCGATCATGGTGTTGCCCTTTGTCACGTCGATCTCGCGTGACGTATTCGATGCCGTTCCGCCAGTGCTGAAGGAAGCCGCATACGGGCTGGGTTGGACCCAGTGGGAGGTCTGGCGCTATGTGGTGCTGCCGTTCACGCGTATCGGGGTCATTGGCGGCGTGATGCTGGGGCTGGGCCGGGCGCTCGGCGAGACCATGGCAGTGACTTTTGTTATCGGAAATGCCCACAAGATCTCCGGCTCCCTGCTTGCGCCCGGCACAACCATTTCGGCGACGATCGCCAACGAATTCACCGAGGCGGTGGGCGATCTCTATACGTCATCCCTGATCGAGCTCGGTCTCATTCTCTTCTTCATCACATTCGTTGTTCTTGCAATCGCACGATACCTGCTGCTCCGGATCAACCAGAGGATCGCCTGATGGATGCCTCGCTTTACGCGTCGCGTCGTCGCCGCAACGTCCTCGCCGCCGTTGCATCCTATGCTGCGACTTTCGTTGGTCTCGTCTGGCTGGCGTTGATTCTCGGGGTGTTATTTTGGCACGGGTTCAGCGGCCTTTCGCTTCGCGTCTTCACCGAGATGACGCCCCCGCCGGGTGCGGCAGGCGGACTTCTCAACGCCATCGTCGGCAGCCTGATCATGACCACATTGGCTCTTCTGATCGGCGCTCCGATAGGCATCCTCGCCGGAACCTATATGGCGGAATATGGCCGTCACACTCACCTCACCAGCGTGGTTCGTTTCATCAACGACATCCTGCTCAGTGCACCGTCGATCGTGGTCGGCCTGTTCATCTACTACGTCATGGTTCGTCCCATGGGACATTTTTCGGGAATAGCCGGCGCCGTTGTCCTGTCTGTGCTCGTGATCCCCGTCATGGTTCGAACCACCGAGGACATGCTTACGCTAGTGCCGGATACGTTGCGGGAAGCGGCGGCTTCGATCGGCTTGCCGCGGTCGCTCATGATTCGGCAGATCGCCTACCGTGCGGCAAAATCCGGAATTATTACGGGGCTGCTGCTCGCTATTGCCCGCATCAGCGGCGAAACCGCGCCGCTCTTGTTTACCGCCCTCAACAATCAATTTTACAGCACGAATCTGAATGCGCCGATGGCGAGTTTGCCGTCTGTCATATTCCAATTCGCGCTAAGCCCATACAAGGACTGGCAGGATCTGGCCTGGACTGGAGCGTTGATAATTACGCTCGCGGTGCTGGCAATGAGCATTATCGCCCGCTCGCTGGCAGGAACGAGGAAAGCATCATGAACGTCGCTGCAGCTAAACCCGCGTCCGTCGCTGCGTCGCATCCGATGGAGGGCTCGGTGCAAAGGGAAAAGATCGCGATCCGAAACCTGAACTTCTATTACGGGGAGTCAAAGGCGCTCAAGGGCGTCAGCCTTCCGCTGTATGCGAACAAGGCGACGGCCTTTATCGGTCCTTCCGGCTGCGGCAAGTCAACGCTGCTTCGCGTTCTCAACCGCATGTATGATCTATATCCCGGTCAGCGTGCCGAAGGTCAGGTGCTGTTCGAAGGCACGGACATTCTCGATCCCGGGCTCGATCTGAACTTGCTGAGGGCCAGGATAGGAATGGTGTTCCAGAAACCGACCCCGTTTCCGATGTCGATCTACGAGAACATCGCCTTTGGAATCCGTCTTTACGAGAAGCTGTCCAAGTCTGAACTGGACGGCCGCGTCGAACAGGCCCTGCAGCGAGGTGCCTTGTGGAGCGAGGTCAAGGATAAGCTCAGCGCAAATGGTCTCAGCCTCTCGGGTGGCCAGCAGCAGCGCCTGTGCATCGCTCGCACCGTTGCCGTACGCCCGGAAGTGATATTGTTTGACGAGCCATGCTCCGCGCTCGACCCGATTTCAACGGCCAAGATCGAAGAGCTGATCGACGAGTTGAAGGTCGACTACACCATCGTAATCGTCACCCATAACATGCAGCAGGCGGCTCGCGTATCGGAAAAGACCGCGTTCATGTATCTCGGTGAACTCATTGAGTTCGACGATACCAACAAGATATTTACGTCGCCGAACGATCGACGCACGCAAGATTACATCACCGGCCGCTTCGGCTGACGCGAAAAATCGCGGGAGAATTGGAATGCAATCAGACCATACCGCCAAGGCATTCGACAGCGATCTTCAAGAACTCAATCGGCTGGTCGCCGAGATGGGTGGTCTGGCGGAAAGGCAAATCGTCGAATCCGTGGATGCACTGACGCGAAGAGATATTGAGTTGGGCGCCCGCGTTGTTGCCACGGATTCCGATATCGATCATTTGCAGCGGGTGATCGAGGAGCGCGCGGTGCTGACCATCGCGCGGCGTCAGCCGATGGCGGTGGATTTGCGTGAAATCGTCGGCGCCATGCGGGTCGCGATCGACCTCGAGCGGGTTGGCGACCTCGCCAAGAACATCGCCAAGCGTGCCTCCGCGCTCGATAGCGATTTTCATCCACTGAAGCTGATCCGCGGTCTCGAGCACATGACCGACCTCGTGCAGTCGCAGGTGAAATCCGTGCTCGACGCCTATGCGGCGCACGATTTGCCGGCGGCGATGACGGTCTGGAAGGGTGACGAGGAAGTCGATGCGATCTGCACCTCGCTGTTCCGCGAACTGCTGACCTACATGATGGAAGATCCGCGCAACATCAGTTTCTGCATCCATCTGATGTTCTGCGCCAAGAACATCGAGCGGATCGGCGACCACGCCACCAACATCGCGGAAACCGTGTTCTACATCATCGAGGGCCAGCAGATCCTCGAGAAGCGCCCGAAGGGCGACATGACGACGTTTGCAACGACCGTCCCCGGAAACTGAGAGAAGGCTAACATATGAGCGCGCGCATTCTTGTAGTGGAAGACGAGGAGGCCTTGACGACACTGCTGCGCTACAACCTCGACGCCGAAGGCTATGACGTCGAGACAGTCGGGCGCGGCGATGACGCCGACACCAGGCTGAAGGAGCGCGTTCCGGACCTGATCGTGCTGGACTGGATGCTGCCGGGGCTGTCGGGGATCGAACTGTGCCGCAGGTTGCGGGCGCGGCCGGAAACGCGGCAGCTTCCGATCATCATGCTGACCGCGCGCGGCGAGGAAAGCGAACGGGTCAGGGGCCTTGCCACCGGCGCCGACGATTACATCGTCAAGCCGTTCTCGGTGCCGGAACTGCTGGCGCGGGTCCGGGGCCTGTTGCGCCGCGCCAGTCCGGAACGTCTCGCCACCGTCCTCACCTATGGCGACATCGAACTTGATCGCGAGAAGCGCCGTGTGGCGCGGTCGGGACGTCCGGTCGATCTCGGCCCGACCGAGTACCGGCTGCTGGAATTCTTCCTGGAGCATCCGGGACGGGTGTTCAGCCGCGAGCAACTGCTCGACAGCGTATGGGGCCGCGATATTTACATCGATGAACGCACCGTGGACGTGCATATCGGGCGGTTGCGCAAATTGCTCAACCCCGGCCGCGAGCAGGATCCGATCCGCACCGTGCGCGGCGCCGGCTATGCCCTGGACGACCGGTTCGCGAAGGTAGAGTGAAAACTCCATCGTCGTCCCTGCGAAAGCAGGGACCCATAACCATCAATTCCAATGTTTTGAAGAGCTGGAGCACCAGCTCAGCATAACCACGATCGCCGGTGGTTACGGGTCGCCGCCTGCGGCGGGGACGACGGAATCATTAAGGCCAGAAATTACCTTGTCTGCTTCGGCGGCTGGCGGCGGCGGTCGCCGGCCGGCTGATAGGCGATCCGCGAGTGGTGCGCGCAATAGGGCAGGCTGGTCAGCGCCTTGCCGCCGCAGAAGAAGAATTCCGAACTGGAGGGATCGCCGATCGGCCAGTGGCAGGTGGCCTCGTTCAGTTCCAGCAGCGACAGGCGCTGGCTCATCGGCACCACGTTGTCATGGGCAATCGGATCCGGCTCCAGCTCCACTTCGAACGCGTGCGCCAGCGCGGTATTGCCGCGCGAGACCGGGCGCGATACCCGCATCATGTGCTGGGCCGGGCGCGCCTTGCGCGGGCGCGGTGCGGCCGAGGAGGGGCTCTTGGCGCGGCCGGAAAGGCCGAGCCGGTGGACTTTGCCGATCACGGCATTTCGCGTCACATTTCCGAGTTCCGCGGCGATCTGGCTGGCGGAGAGCCCGCCTTCCCAGAGTTTCTTCAATTGTTCGACGCGATCGTCGGTCCAGGTCAATACCGTCATCGCACTCTTTCCCTTCGTGTCGCGGCGGCCATTCTCGAAGCGGCGTGGCGACTCTCGTTGCATCAAAATCCCTGCCGGCAGAATCCCTTAGCCCTCGCCGGGCGCGGAAAGCACGCCCGGGCGTTTACGCCGAACAGTGGGACAGATAAGGATTAAACCGCCGCACGAGATGTCGTACCCGACAGCCCAGAGGCTACAATATGGCGTGACTCCGGCGCAAGAGTCCGCGTGGTTGCGTCCACATGTTCCGTCATTCCAGCGCTGCAATGGCTTTTCGCGGCAGCCCGGCATCACGGGGCGACCTGGCCGACGGACTTGCCTGAGGGGGACTTGGCAGAGGGGACTTGGCAGAGGGGACTTGGCCGACGCGTCACCGGTTGACAGTGTCCGCCACCCGCATAGAATGCCTGCCACGTGCCGCCCTGAAAAGGCGGCACGTTTTGTTTTTCCGGGTCTGGTCGTCGATGCGATCCATGCGCGCATCGCGGCGGGCTCCAACCTTCAGTGATCGCCATGACCAAGAGCGCGACGTCGCATCTGCTTCCCGTATTCGCCAGAGCCGATCTCGGATTCGAGCGCGGCGAAGGTGTGTGGCTGATCGCGACCAACGGCGAGCGCTATCTCGATTTCACCAGCGGCGTGGCGGTGAACGCGCTCGGCCACGCGCATCCGTATCTGGTCGCGGCACTGCAGGAACAGGCCACCAAATTGTGGCACATGTCGAACCTGTTCAAGAGTCCGGATGGCGAACGGCTCGCCGCAAGATTGTGCGAAGCGAGTTTTGCCGACTTCGTGTTCTTCGCCAATTCCGGCGCCGAGGCGATGGAATGCGCGATCAAGATCACGCGCAAATATCACGCCGCCAAGGGCCACCCGGAGCGATATCGCATCATCACCTTCGACGGCGCGTTTCACGGCCGAACGCTGGCGACGCTGGCGGCGACCGGCTCGCCGAAATATCTCGACGGCTTCGGACCGCCGATGGATGGTTTCGATCAGGTGCCGCTCGGCGATCTCGAAGCCGTCAAAAAGGCGATCGGCCCGCAGACCGCGGGCATCCTGATCGAGCCCTTGCAGGGCGAGGGTGGCGTCCGCGCCGCTCCGCATGCGTTTTTCAGGGCCTTGCGCGAGCTCTGCGACGCCAACGACCTGTTGCTGATCTTCGACGAGGTGCAGACCGGCATGGGCCGTACCGGTGAGCTGTTCGCCTACAAGCGCCTCGGTGTTGCGCCGGATGTGATGTCGCTGGCCAAGGCGCTCGGCGGCGGCTTTCCGATCGGCGCGTGTCTGGCGACGGCCGAGGCGGCGGCCGGCATGACGCCGGGCTCGCATGGTTCGACCTTCGGCGGCAATCCGCTGGCGGTTGCGGCGGCCAACGCGGTGCTGGATGTGATGCTGAAACCCGGCTTCTTCGAGCACGCGCAAAAGATGTCGCTGCTGCTCAAGCAGAAGCTGGCCTCGGTGGTCGACCGCCATCCCGACGTGCTCGCCGAAGTGCGTGGTGAGGGATTGTTGATCGGCCTGAAAGCGGTGGTGCCGTCGGGCGATCTGGTGACCGCCCTGCGCGACCAGAAGCTGCTCACCGTCGGCGCCGGCGAGAATGTGGTCAGGTTCCTGCCACCGTTGATCGTCAACGAAGCGGAGATCGAGGAAGCCGTGCAGCGGCTCGAGCGCGCCTGCGTCGCCCTATCCGGCAATCAGTTACAACGGGCGGCGGGGCAATGAGCACCGCGCCGCGCCATTTCCTCGATCTCAGCGAGCTGCCGACCGGAGAATTGCGCAACATGCTCGCGGCCGGCGTCGCCATGAAGGCGAAGCTGAAGGCGCACGCCAAGCCGACACACCCGCTCGCAGGCAAGACGCTGGCGATGATCTTCGAGAAGCCCTCGACCCGCACCCGGGTCTCGTTCGACGTCGGCATGCGCCAGCTCGGCGGTGAATCGATCATGCTCACCGGCGCGGAAATGCAGCTCGGCCGCGGCGAGACCATCGCCGACACCGCGCGCGTGCTGTCGCGTTACGTCGATGCCATCATGATCCGCATTCTCAACCATGATGCGCTGCTGGAGCTCGCGGCGTACGCCACCGTGCCTGTCATCAACGGGTTGACGCGGCGGTCGCATCCCTGCCAGGTGATGGCCGACCTGATGACGTTCGAGGAACATCGCGGCCCGATCGAGGGCCGCACCGTCGCCTGGACCGGTGACGACAACAATGTGCTGGCGTCCTGGGTGCAGGCGGCGGAACGGTTTCAATTCCAGTTGAACGTCGCAACGCCGCCGCAGCTCGCGCCGAACAAATCGATCAGGGACTGGATCAAGGCGACCCATGCGCCGATCATGCTTGGCAACGATCCGGAGGCGGCGGTGCGCGGCGCCGATTGCGTGGTCACCGATACCTGGTTCTCGATGGGCGACAAGGATGGCGAGCACCGCCACAATCTGCTCAAGCCCTATCAGGTCAATGCCAAGTTGATGTCGCTGGCGAAACCCGACGCACTGTTCATGCATTGCCTTCCCGCGCATCGCGGCGACGAAGTCACCGACGAGGTGATCGACGGTCCGCAGTCGGTGGTGTTCGACGAGGCCGAGAACCGCCTGCATGCGCAGAAGGGTATTCTGACGTGGTGTTTCGGCGCCGTGGCGTAGCCGGCCTTTGAATGGAGCACGACAACGGCGTCGTCCCGGTGAACGCCGGGACCCATAACCCCTGACGTCAATCGTCGCCGAAGGCATCTGCTCCAATGCCCGAACGACAGCTACGGTGTGTGGGTCCCGGTCTGCGCCGGGACGACACATGCAAGCAAGACGTGGATGGCCGGAACAAGTCCGGCCATGACCCAATAAGCCCTTTCGTTCCGTGCCTGCCGACCCCAGATAAAGCGCCATGACTTCACAATCACCCGACATCAAGATTTCCCAGGAAACCCAGATCCGCGCGCCGTCGGCGGTACCGGTCGACGACGCGGCGCTGCCGTTCGAGGTCGCCGCCCTCGATCTGCGCGGCCGCCTGACCCGGCTTGGTTCGGCGCTCGACGAGATCCTCACCAAACATGATTATCCGCCGGCGGTCGGCAAGCTGCTCGGCGAGGCGATCGTGCTCACGACCCTGCTCGGTTCGTCGCTGAAATTCGATGGCCGCTTCATCCTGCAGACCCAGACCGACGGTCCGGTATCGTTTCTGATCGTGGACTTCCAGGCGCCGGATCGCTTGCGCGCCTATGCGCGCTTCGACGCCAAAAGGCTCGAGGACGGTCAGGATTCCGGCGCGCTGTTGGGACACGGCCATCTCGCCATGACCGTCGATCAGGGACCGGACATGAGCCGCTATCAGGGACTGGTGGCGCTGGAAGGCGGCAACCTGGAAGACGCCGCGCATGAATATTTTCTGCGCTCGGAACAGATTCCGACACGGGTGCGGCTGGCGGTCGGCGAGGAATGGCGCGGCGGCGGCGAAGGCCCGAAGCATCGCTGGCGCGCTGGCGGCATGCTGCTGCAATTTCTTCCCAAGGCGCCGGAGCGGGCGCGGCAGCCTGATCTGCATCCGGGCGATGCGCCGGAGGGTGTCGTTGCGCACACCGTGGCCGAAGACGATGCCTGGGTCGAAGGCCAGTCGCTGATCTCGACCGTCGAGGATGTCGAACTGATCGATCCCGATCTGTCGGGCGAGCGTCTGTTGTACCGGCTGTTTCACGAACGGGGGGTAAGGGTGTTCCCGCCATTGCCGTTGCGCACGCAATGTTCGTGCTCGCGCGAGGCGGTGTCGTCGATGCTCGCAAGCTTCGCCGCAAAGGACCGCGCCGACATGGTGAAGGACAGCAAGGTGGTGGTGACCTGCGAGTTCTGCAGCTCGGTCTATGAAT
Organism: uncultured Pseudomonadota bacterium; assembly: GCA_963727225.1. Classification (GTDB taxonomy): domain Bacteria; phylum Pseudomonadota; class Alphaproteobacteria; order Rhizobiales; family Xanthobacteraceae; genus Bradyrhizobium. The sequence continues at coordinate 196,915 of CAVSFN010000024.1, forward strand.
TCACGCCGCAGGAAGCCGGCGTGGAGTAGCGGCGGCCATAGCGTTTTCCAGCGAAGTGGATACCGGTTCGCGTGAGGAAAACGCGTCAAATAAAGTCAGAGCGCTCCGCGCTGCTACGCGCCGGTGACGCGCCAGATCGCATTGCCAACGTCGTCCGCCACCAGCAGCGAGCCGTCGGGACCGAGTGAGACCCCGACCGGTCGTCCATAGGACGCCCGCTCGTCCGGCGCGAGGAAGCCGGTCAGAATATCCCGCGGCGGGCCGGACGGGCGGCCGTTCACGAATGGCACCAAGATGACCTTGTAGCCGCTCAGCGTGCTGCGATTCCAGGAGCCGTGCTGCCCGATCACCATGCCGTCGGGAAAGCCCGGAAGGGTGCCGGCCGGCAGCCAGCACAGACCCAGCGACGCGGTGTGGCCGCCCAGCGCATAGTCCGGCCTGATCGCCTTGGCGACCGCGGCCGGATCCTGCGGCACCCGATCGTCCACCGTCTGGCCCCAGTAACAATAAGGCCAGCCGTAGAAACCGCCGTCGCGAACCGACGTCAGATAATCCGGAGGCGTCTCATCGCCGAGGCCGTCGCGCTCGTTGACCACGGTCCAGAGCACGCCGGTCTGTGGTTCCCATGCAAGGCCCACCGGATTGCGCAGGCCACCAGCAAAGATGCGCCTGCCGCCGCCAGCGAGATCAAGCTCGTAGATGGCGGCGCGCCCTTCCTCCACCGCCATGCCGCTCTCGGCGATATTGCTGAGCGAGCCGACCCCGACAAAGAGCTTCTTTCCGTCGGGGCTCGGCAGCAGGCTCCGCGTCCAATGCCCGCCAGGCTTGAAGGCGGCGAGTTTCCGCCCCGACGCGGTGATGCGCTCCGCGCCCGCCGCATAGGGGAAGGCCACCACGCCGTCGGTGTTGCCGACATAGAACGTGTCGCCCACGAGCGCCATGCCGAACGGCTGGTTCAGTCCCTCCATGAAGGTTTCGCGCTTTTCAGCGGTGCCGTCGCCATTCGTGTCGCGCAACAAGGTGATGCGGTTCGCGCTGACGCCAAGGGCGTCGGCACGCCGCATGGTGGCTTGCATCGCGTAGCCGAACACGCTCCTGACCGGTTCGGGAACCTGCTGCGCTTCGGCAACGAGGACGCCGCCGTTGGGCAGCACGTGAATCCAGCGCGGATGTTGCAGGCCGGTCGCAAACGCATTGACCCTGAGCCCTGATGCTGCCACCGGCATCTGCCCGTCGCTCCAGCCTTGGGCGGTCGGCATCTTGAGCGTCGGGAGACTACCTTGCGGCTTCGCCGCCGGGACCACCGGCGCGCTGCCCCAGGCCGGCTGCTGTGCTGCGCCCTGCAGCAGCCGGCGCCACAGGATCGTGGTGGCGCCGATCAATGCAACTATTCGCGCAAAAATGCCGGCCATGTCATTCCCCTGATGATCGCGCGCACCCTATCCGAGGCCAGGGTGCGTTAAAACCCTGTCGCCCACATCGGTCTGAGATCTTATCCGGAGCAGCCCGCTCTCCCGGCAGCGCACTTGCGCAGTCCGGTCGGGCGTCTCGAAGGATGAAGCCAATGAAGTGGAAAATGTTCTCGTGTCAGCCGGCGCTTGCCGGCTCGCCGACACGCACCTCGACGAAGCCGATCGGCTCGAGGTCGAAACGATAGTCGGCGTCCTGCTCCGGGAATACCGTCTTCATGACGCTTCCGGTCATCACGACCTGGCCGGCCTTCAGCCCGACGCCGCGTGAAGCGAGCTGGGTGGCCAGCCATGCGACTGAATTAAAGGGATGTCCGAGAATGTCGCGCCCGTGCCCTTCGCCGATCGCGGCGCGGTCTTTGGTGGCGCGTCCCAGCACGCTTTCCAGATCGGGCCATGTCGGTGCAAATTCCGACAGCACGATGCCGCCGTTCCAGGAATTGTCCGCCACCAGCGTGAGCACATCGAGGTTGGCATAATCAGCGCTGCGATCGTCGACCAGTTCGACCGCCGCGCCGACGCCGCCGATATGCGCACCGATCGTGTCGGCGGTATACGGGATGTCCGTGACCGGGACGTCGGATGCGATGCGGACCGCGATCTCGAACTCCAGGCCCAGCCGGCCGAAATCCGAGCGCCGCACCGTCACGCCGGATTGGTGCACGCGTTTTGCGAGCACGACGCCTCCGATCGGGTGGTCAATTCCGCAAAACGCCTGCATCGCCGCCGACGTCAGTCCGACCTTGTAACCAGCATCTCCGCCGTGCTCGCGGCGCAGAAGCGTCACATATCGCTCCTGGATATCGTAGGCGTCCGCGATCGTGGCGGGAGCCTCCGGCGGAGCCAGCGTCTTGAATTGCAGGTTGGCCTGATGTGCCGCGAGCAGCTTCTCGGCTGCGCGTTGGGCCGCGATGTCCTCCATGGAGCTCTCCCTTTTCGCAAATCTTAGCCTGCGATCGGCTGCGGTCAAACCAGGCCAGGCGAAGACGCCCGTTTAAGCGGACTTGAAGCGGCCTTCCCTCAGGAATGCAATGGTTTGGTCGATGGCGACGCGATGGCGGAGAAGTCCGTTGTGAGAGGCCTTGACCGTGATGTGGCCCGTTCGGCGTACCCAACATGACAACAAGGCCGAGCTGCGCCGGCCGGTGCCTCGCGACATAGACTCGCGCCAGCAGGCCGCCCATCGAATGGCCGACGAAGTGAAGCGTTCCCCGGTTTTTCGCCGGCTGGGGTAGTCGAGGTTGAGCGTGGCAAAGCCGGCTTGCCGCAGCGCCCGGTCGAGTTTCCCGAGCGACCTGGAGGTGCGCGCGATGCCGTGAAACAGTATCACTCCCGGCGATGGCGCGTCCGGCGATTGAAGACCGGTGGGGTCTTCCCCTGTCACGCAACATCCCGTTCCGAAGTTACAGCCGTTTCCTTCGCGTTTTCCTTGGCGAGCGCTGTCGCGGCCACATAGTCGGTCTTGCCGGAACCGAGCAAGGGCAGCTTGTCGACGACCTGGATAACGGCGGGAACAGCCAGTTCGGAAGCTCCTGATGCCTTGGCCAGGACCTGCATGGCGGGACGGTCCGCGTCCTTCTGCGTGGTCAAGAGCACGATGGCTCTCCCTTGCGCTGGTCGGGAATCGAAACCGCAACCGACATCGCCTGCGGCCATAAGTTGGCAGCCATGGCTTCGACCGCCGACAATGAAACCATTTCACCGGCAATCTTGGCGAAGCGCTTGGCGCGTCCCTTGATCGTGATGAAGCCCGCGGCGTCGATGGTCACGATGTCGCCGGTATCGTGCCAGCCGTCCGGCAGCGGCTCCAGCACGTCGGGGTTCTCAGCGCGCAGATAGCCGAGCATGACGTTCGGACCGCGCACGGAGAGCCGTCCGCCCTCCTCGATGCCGGGCACCGGATCGAGGCGGTATTCCATCAGCGGCGAGAGGCGTCCGACGGTGCCCGGGCGGTTGGCCATCGGCGTGTTCATGGCCAGCACGGGCGCGGTCTCGGTAACGCCATAGCCTTCGAGCAGACGGATGCCATAGCGTTCCATATAGACCTGCCGGGTGCGATCCTTCACCGCTTCGGCGCCGGCCAGCACCAGGCGCAAGGTCCGGAAGTCATAAGCATGGGCCGAGCGCGCATAACCGGTGAGGAAGGTGTCGGTGCCGAACAGGATGGTGGCGCCGGTCTGGTAAATCAGCTCCGGCACGATCCGGTAATGCAGCGGCGAGGGATACATGAAGATCGGAATGCCCGCGAGCAGCGGCATCATCATGCCACCCGTCAGCCCAAAGGAATGGAACACGGGAAGCACGTTGAACACCTTGTCGTTGGCGTTGGCGTCAACCCGCGCCAGGGCCTGCGCCGCGTTGGCGAGAATATTGCGGTGGGAAAGCACCACGCCTTTCGGCGTGCCTTCCGAACCCGATGTGAACAGCACCACCGCGGAATCGTTGGCGCTGCGGGCTACGCGCGGCGTGGTGCCCGCGATCAGGCCGCGGACCTTATCGGCGGTGCCGATGGAAGTGCGGACATCCTCCAGATAAACTAACCTCGCTTCCGGCGCGATCGCGGCAATCAGCTTGTCGAGCTTGCCTTTTTCGATAAAGGCCTTCGAGGTCAACACGGTTTTGACCCCCGCAGCCTTCATCGCCGCCAGCACATTGGCGGGGCCGGCGGAGAAATTCAGCATCGCCGGCACGCGACCGGTGGTCTGCAGCGCCATGAACACGACGGCCACGCCGGCCGAATTCGGCAGCATGACGCCGACATTCTCGCCGATCGCCGTGCCCTTCTCCAGCTTGCGGCCCGGATCTGGGCGCCGAGGATCAGTTTGCGGTAGGTCAGCCTGGTGCCGAGCGCATCCTCGATGATCGGCTTGCCGGTGTCGCGGTCGCGGCAGGCATGGGCGAGACCCTCGAACAGCGTCTGGTCCAGCATCGCATTCTTGACCATCGCGTCGATCATGACGTCTTGTAGTGCCGCGCCGGCGGCATTGCGGCGCAACTTGCCTTTCAGGGTCTGGTCGATCGGCAGCTTGACCGGCGGCAGGATCGAGATCGTCACCTTCGGAAACCACGCGCGCTTGATCTCGCCGTTTTTCAGGTAGCTCAGATACGAGCGCTGCGCGCCCTCGATACGAACGGGAACAACGACGGCATCGGCCTTGTCCGCGATCATGGCGGTGCCGTCATAGACCTTCATCAGCGAACCGGAGACCGTGATGCGTCCTTCCGGGAAGATCACGACCGGTTCGCCGGCGGCCACCAGCTTGATCAGGTCGCGCGCGGCCAGCGGCTTGGTGGGGTCCATGGTGTAGTGCCGGATCATCTTCAGGAACGGCTTGGCCCACCACGCCCTGGCAATCCCGGTATCGACGGCGAAGCTCGCCTCGATCGGCAGAATAGCGTGCAGCAGAGGACCGTCGATCAGGCTGACATGATTGGGCGCGATCAGCATGCGGGTGCCGGCAGGCGGCAGATTTTCCAGTCCGCGAATTTCGGTCCGGAACAGGGCGCGGAACACCAGCGCGCCGAAATCGCGCACGCCTTCCTTGCCCCATTTGCCGAACACGAACCACACCGCGCCGAAGCTTGCGACCGCAAGGCCGAAGAAGATCCAGCTCAGCGGAAGACGATGGGCCTGCAACACCGCGACGAAGATCGAGCCCGCCACCATGAAGGCCGCTTGCAGCACATTGCCGGCGGCAATCACGCGGGCGCGTTCGGAGGGCGCCGACCAGGCCTGGACCGCGGCGAAGGACGGCACCACGAACAGTCCGCCGCCGAAGGCAAACACCGCGAAGTCGGCCAGCATCCGCATTCCCGCGAACGAAGCTGCGAAGGCTATGGGGGAGACGCCGGTGCCGCGCACGGTCTGCGAGATCGCCGAGGCGAGGTCGAGGCCGACAATGCCCATGATGATGGCGCCGATCGGCACCAGCGCCAGATTGGGGCGGACGTGGCTGAGTTGGGCCGCAAACAGTGAGCCGACCGCGATGCCGATGGCGAACACCGCGAGACAAAGCGTCACCACGCCCTCGCTGCCGCCAACGATGTCCTTGACCAGCGCCGGCAGCAGCGAAAGCACGACCGCGCCGACAAGCCAGAACCAGGAGACGATGATCATGCCATCCCAGAGCCGCGGCTCGCGATAAAGCGACTTCAATAGGCCGACCGTCGAGGTCCATGGATTGACGTGATGGGGAGGTCCGCGGCGGAGGGGGTCGTCGCCGGAATGCGCGAGGCGAAGGCCCAGGAGAGTAACGCCAGCGCGATGACGGCGGAGGAAACCCAGCCCATATGGCTGGAGCCGGACACGAACAGCCCGCCGGCAATGGTGCCGATCAGGATCGCCATGAAGGTAGCACCCTCCACCAGCGCGTTGCCGGTCGCGAGTTCGCCAACGGCGAGCTGGTCCGGCAACATCGCGTATTTCACCGGACCGAACAGGGCGGCGACGACGCCGAACAGGCCGAGGGCTACGAATAGCAGCGGAACCGAATGCAGGAAGAAGCCGCAGGCAGCGAAGGCGGCGGCGAAAATCTCGGCGAACTTCAGCCGCCGTGCGACGACCGACTTGACATATTTGTCGGCAAGCTCGCCGCCGAGGCCCGACAGGATGAAAAAGGGAAAGATGAAGACCGCGCCCGCGACCGTCACCAACGCGTCGCCGTGGCCGGCGACGGTGCTGTAGAGCAGGATGATGACGAGCGCGTTCTTGAGGACGTTATCGTTGAGTGCCGAGCAGAACTGGGCCCAGAACAGCGGCGCAAAGCGGCGTGAAGACATCAATTGTTTGATCATGATCGGTCCTGTTTCGGCACGATAGTGGCGGTGTACAACAACAAGTTAAACGTGGCCTTCAGGCCTGCTCGGCAGTCAACCGGCAAGGAATTCACGCATGTGAGTCTCCGCTCAGGTCAAATGGTTCAGGAGGTGGAACGAGAACATGCGATGGCGCCGGCGGTCCGATCTCACGGCTGCGTTGTCTTGGCCTGAAGTCTTGGCCTGGCCGGACAGGCCGGCTTGAGGGAAGTACGCCCGCAACGTCGCAGGCATTGGCGAGACGTTCGATCGGGGACATCAGAAACCGGACCACAATCCGGACGCCCCCCGTCAACAAGGCCGTCGCATCGTCGACAAAGGTGAGAGCGATCTCCGCAGCAAGTGTTTGCATTTTGGTAGCCTCCGAGTTAAATGAACAATGTTCAATATGGATATACAAAAATGAACAATGTTCAAGAAGAATTTTTGCGCGAAAAGAAAAAAAGTAAACGGCGCTCGCTGATGCTCCGGATTGCGCGCCACATAATTTCGGCTAAGGGGTTGAGAGAATTGAAGGTTCGGGACGTGGCCGAGGTCGCCGACTGCTCGATCGGAAGTGTCTATAATGAGTTCGGCGACTTCGATGGCCTGATCCTGACGGTCAACCGGGAGACGGTGCAGGCGCTCACCGCCCGGCTGGTCGGCGTGCCGTCGGAAGACCCCATCCGCCAGCTCCACGGGCTTGCGGCGACCTATCTGGAATTTGCGTCGGAACACGCAAACCTGCTGAGGTCGCTGTTCGAACACAGGATGGAAAACGATCGTCCGTTCCCCGAGGACATCCTGATCATGGTGATGCAGGCTTTCGCGCTGATGCACGACCCGCTGGTGCGGCTGATGCCCGATCGCGATTCAACGGAAATCGCCCTGCAGGCTCGGATGATGTTCTCCGCGGTGCACGGAATCATTTCGCTGGGTCTGGAAGAGCGAATGGTCGCGGTGCCGCCGGAGCAACTGCGTCGACAGCTGGCTCAGTTCGTCGATACCTATCTGGTCGGCCTCGGTCTCGTGCCGAGATCATGATCCGAGCTGTTTAGTCTCGGCACGATCTTGCGATCCGACGGTCGACGAAATCTGGCTTCGAGAAACGGCGGAAATCCTCCCCAGCGCTTCTGCAAGATTGTTCAAAGGCTGATCCCAAATTTCGCCAGCGCCCATGCAGTAGCGACGTAGAGCAACATCGTTAGCACGCAAGCCGCGGTCAAACTTGACCAAAAGCCCACGCCTGCCCGCAGCATTGCAGGCAAAGCCAGGAACATCGGAAGCGATGGGATGACATACCAGAACGTTGATTCGGCATGATCGGCAATCCGCCCGGTATCTCCCGTGTCACGCCAGAGCCAAAGAATACCGAGCAAGGACACCAGCGGCAGCGAAACAATCAGCGCGCCAAGCGATGGGCTTCGCCGCGCCACTTCGGAGACAACCCCAATGATCACCCCGGACAACAGGCATTTGATGATGAAGTAGGTCATTCAAGCCACCATGTTTGGGTCAGACCACATGATCCGGGGCGAGTGCGCAGGGCGTATCCGGATCGGTTTCGACCTGCAGGGTCGCATGTTGAATTCCGAAATCATGATTCAGCCTGTGAGCGATCTCCATGAGGTAGGCGTCTCCAGGCGAGCCCGCGGGAATCACCAAGTGGCAGGTCAGCGCGACCTCGGTCGTACTCATCGGCCAGATATGAAGGTCATGAGCTTGAGTAACGCCGGGGCAACTTTCGAGGTAGCAGCGTACAGCAGTAGGATCGATGCCAGATGGCACGGCACTGAGAGACATTGCGGTGCTGTCGCGCAGCAGACCCCAGGTACCCCATACGATCACTGCGCTGATCACCAGACTGGCGACCGGATCGAGCCACGCCCAGCCGGTGAATATGATCACGACGCCGGCAACCACGACACCGGCAGACACTGCCGCGTCGGCTGCCATGTGGATGTAAGCACCGCGGATATTAAGATCGCCGTTGCGGCCGGACGCGAATAGCCAGGCTGTGATCCCGTTGACGAAGATGCCGGCAGCGGCCACGACCATCACCGTGATGCCAACGACCGGCTTCGGATCGATTAAACGGAGAATCGCCTCCCAGCCGATTGCGCCGACGACGACCAGGAGAAACATGGCGTTGAATAGCGCCGCCAGGATCGACGTGCCGCGCAGACCATAGGTGAAGCGGGCCGACGGTGCGCGCTTGGAGAGGATTACCGCCGCCCAGGCGACGACCAGACCCAGTACGTCGGAGAGGTTATGGCCCGCGTCCGCAATCAGGGCCATGGAATTGCTGGCGAAGCCAAAGACGATCTCAAGGATCACGAAGGCGGTGTTGAGACCAATTCCGATTGCGAAGGCGGTTCCGAAGTTCGCAGGGGCGTGGACGTGAGCGCCGGGCGAGTGGCGGGCATGATCGTCGTGAGCGTGATCTTGATGAGGCTGATGAGAATACAATTGGGCCATAACACTCAGTACGGATGGACTGTGGTTTTGAATCGTTCACCGCCGACATATTCACACCCGAAAGCGAATACTATTACGGTCTCGCGCTCAAGAGCAGACATGGCAACGAAGCCCGAATACGGCCAATCGATACCAATGGCCCCGCAACGCAACGAACCGGTCAGCGCGACAGCCCCCAATTGCCAAACGTCACGCCCGGCCTGACGGGGGTCTTGTCGCCTTCGACCTTGAAGGCGAAGGTCAGTCCCGCGCGGATTTCGTTCACGGCTCGTCCACTGACCAGTGCGTAGCGGTACGCGGCATCGAAACTGAGATCGTCCCGAACCTGCCAGATGGCGCCGACAAGGGCCGAACGGGTCTCGGTCTGCGTCCACACCTTGTCGTAAAAAACCTCAGCGACCGGCCGGACTTTCCATTTCGACGGCCCCTCAAGGATCACATCAAGGAACGCCTCGCCATGCTGATCGCGGGTCAGGTTGGCCTCGACATTGAAATGCGCGGTCCCCCAGTCCCATCGTTGCGAGACGATGCCGGCCCAGCTAAATCCTAGTCCGGGATCGGTATTGATACCGGGCAGCAGCGGTCCGAATTCCGTGGCGATGCTGATGCCGGATTGGCCCTGGAGAACGCCTGGCTTCACCACGTATTTGAGGAACGCTCCGGTGGCGGCGAGACTGCTCGGGCCGCCGCCTGGAGAGAGCGGGGTCTCGACCTGGCCCTGCAAAACCATTTCCCAGCGTTCGGCGAACCCGTAATTGTAGATCACCTCCGGCGCGATCAAAGTCGATTGTGGTCCTGTCTGCAGGTGCCCGGCCGGTTGCAGCTCGATCTCGACTTCGTTCAGGTTGGCGACAGCCGCATCGGTGCCGTCGAACGGCCGATAGGCGGCGGCGGGCCGCGCAACAAGGCAAATGATTACTGCCCCGGCCCGGCCAATCCCGATGATCAGGCGGGTCAGGCGAACGTGGCGCGCATGTTTTGAACCAGCTATTCCCATCACCGCGACATCCGCCAGGGCGAGCGATCCGGCCACGACTCCAGCGCCGTTTTCGCCCACTCGATCGACTTGTCAGTATGACAGACATTGCAGGCATTAGGAATCTTCAATGCCTCGGTTTCGCCTGGCGTGACGAAGTGGAACGTATGGCTCCGGACATTCTGGTCTGCGATCGTCTGTGCGATCTTCGGCATGTGGCAGGCGATGCATTCGTTGCCCGGGCTGCCCGCCTTGTGATGGCTATGCGCCTCGACGCTCGGCGCATGCGGACCCGCCTGGGCGTTGGGACCATGACAATCGAGACATAGCGCATTGCCGGGCTTGCGCACCATGGCGACGTTTTCGTTGCCATGCGGATCGTGGCAGCTGGAGCATGTGACGCCGCGCGCATACATCAGGCTGTTGACGAAATCATTGCCCTGCATCCGGTTCTTGTGCGCGGTGCCGTCCGGAAAGTGCGTGAAGGTGGTTTCGCCGAGCTTGTGTTCTTCGAGCTTCCAGTAATCCCTGAGGTTTTTGCTGACGTCGTAGCCGACCGGCCAATCGTAATATTTGCCCTGGATCGGGTTGCTGAGAGGCTGTCCCTGCGAGTGGCACTGGATGCAGGTGTCGCTGGCGTGCACGTAATCGAAGCGCGCCGGATTAAGAACATTGTCGCGGACCGATTTTTTGGCATGCGCCTCGCCCGGACCGTGACACCTCTCGCAACCTACATTCCACTCAGTGAGGGACTTCGTGTTGATGTCGTAATTCACCGAATGACAGCCGTCGCAAAGCGGTCCCGTCGGGCGCTGAAAATTGTCGGGCGGATAGAGCGCCGCCCACCAATCGCCGGTATTGGGGACGAAATAGCGGCTCCAGGTTTGATGGAAGACGTCCCATTGGACCGGAAGCGGGAAATAATCGTCGCCGACCTTCTTGAAGTACCGCTGCTTCCACCGGCTGCCGTAAACGAGGGCGACGTCGTCCTTGGTGAAACCAAAGACCGGATTGGGCTTTGAGAGGTCGGGAATGATGGCGTCGGGATGTTCGCGGGGATCGCGCACGACGTTGGCCATGCGGGTCTTGCTCCATCGCGCGTAGATCTCTTCATGACATCCCTTGCAGGCAGCCGATCCGACATAATGCCCGTGATCCGGCGGCGTTACCGCTGGTGCGGCGGCCGAAGGCGCGATCGCTGCCTCAGGCGTCATCGCCGCTACACCCGGCAGGTGCCGGATGTAGCTCACCAGCTGCCAAATCTGACGGTCGGGCAAATTCCACGCGGGCATACCGGTGTTACGGATGCCATTGCGGATGTGGTAAAATAGCTCACCGTCCGGCGTTGCCGCGATGGCGGCCGAGCGCAGCGTCGGCACGCGCGGAAATTCGTTGGAACCGATGGGGGTCTTTCCGCCGCCGTCATAGGCGTGACAGGTTTCGCACTTCTCCCGGTACAGGTCTTTTCCTGCCGCGGCATCGGAAGGATCGGGCGCTGGATTGACCCTCGTCTTGTCACCGAACGGAACGCTCCGATGCAGCAACCAGGTCGCGAGAATGGTCTCGGCGGCCGGCGGTTCGGTGCGGGCGCTCGACAGGCCGGGAACCACTTTGGTGTAGAGAAAACCCAGGATCGCAGCCATCGCTGCGACCATGAGAAAACACCAGATGAAGAATTTTTTTCCCGGCAATTTTCCTGGCATGGCTAGATACCGGGCCGTTTGGCGTGCGCAATGTGGGTTTCTTCGACCGCATCGCGGCACCAGCGATAGAAGGCGTCGTAGAGCGAAAGCCCGGCTTCGAGCTGCGCGAGATCGTCGGTGTACATTCGCGACAATCCAAGCGATACGGCCAGCAAGCCTGCGGCCTGCGGCGCGAGGTTCGGACGTCCGGTATCAGCGCCCCGGACGATCGTGGCAAGACGCAGCAGCGGCTCGGTGGTCAAGCCGAATTCCTCGATCATGAGATCGAACGTGCATTTGTCGCCTCGATGGCTCCAAAACACGCCGTCAAGATCGAACGGTACGGCACTGTACCGCTCGGCCACGTCCGGAACCTCCGAGGCTGCAACAAAAAGGAATACAGCGCGCGGGTCGACAAACCTGCGAATCAGCCAAGGGCAGGCAATACGATCAACTTTCGGCCGGGCGCGCGTAACCCAGACGGAACGCCCCTGACCGTCCGGCGGCGGCATTTTGCTTGCGGTCAGCAGCGGCAGCGCGGCCTTTGCCCAGCCCTCAAACCCGTCTTCGAGTACGTCAGCCGCGACGCCGGCGTGACGTAACCACGCGGCGGTTCCCTGACTGAGAGCCGCCCCATGGCGACAGATCACGACGGCGGATTGACCGGTGAATTCGCCGGCCCATTGCGAAACATCGGAATGCGTTCTTCGAACAGATCCCGGGATAAGCCGGGGACTGGATTCGAAATCTTCCTTCGGACGAACGTCGATCAATGCGGGACATCGAGGTGTCCCGATCAGACGGACAAGCTTGTCCACGGAAATTGAGTTGATTGCCGACACGATGCGTCCTTGCGCTAACCGGGACGCGATTCTTCAGCATGTCGCCTCGTGGGGAGATCGCAATCCCCATGCCCGGTAAGGTAACCGGCCGAGACAAGCTGTCAAGTATGGCAGTCGGTCCCGCGCTCCTCAGAACCGGTTCGACGAGATATGGGTCCGTGCGGCGATGACCGTAGCAGTGCTGCCTGCGCCACGCCTATGTCCGCGTTGGGTCCGGAGTGGTTGGCCCACGGTCAGAACGCCGAGATCGACCCAAAGCTGACATCGAAGCTGCATGGTCAGCGCGAAGCTCGGCCTTGCTCCAGTTGAGAGCCGCGATTGGGCCACCTATTTTGAAGGGAGTGGATGGCGATTGAGGCGTGGTTCAAAGCGAAAGGACATGCGATGGCAAAGAACACGATTTGTCTCTGGTACGATAAGGATGCCGAGGCCGCTGCTCGCTTTTACGCCGAGACCTTTCCCGACAGCGCTGTAGGTGCCATCCACCGTGCACCAGGTGACTACCCATCCGGCAAGAAGGGAAATGTGCTCACAGTCGAATTCAAGGTTGCCGGTGTCTCTTGCATCGGCCTCAACGGCGGTCCCACGTTCAAACATAACGAAGCCTTCTCGTTCCAGATCGCCACTGACGATCAAGCTGAGACCGACCGCTATTGGAACGCCATCGTCGGCAATGGCGGCCAGGAGAGCGCCTGCGGCTGGTGCAAAGACAAGTGGGGCGTTTCGTGGCAAATCACGCCGCGTGTGCTGACCGAGGCGATGGCGGTCGGCGGCGCAGAAGCAAAGCGCGCATTTGATGCGATGATGACCATGAAGAAAATAGACGTCGCTGCAATCAAAGCGGCGCGCCGCGGCTGAGTTTCCGCTGCAGGAAGGTCGATGGCCGCAATTCGCACCTTTGAGCAGAATCGAACAGAATGTATTGTTGATTACGCCCATCTTCCGGCCGTGCTCAAGGTGGTCAGTGATGCAGCCCAATTCTTGCGCGTATGTGGTCATAATTGGAGCTGGCGCGGCTGGCCTTGCCGCCGCCAGCGCGCTTTCTGGGCAAGGCTTGTCGGTGCTCGTGCTCGAAGCAAGGGACCGGATCGGCGGACGGGCGCTGACGCAGCGGCTCGACGGCGTCGACTTCGATGTCGGATGCGAATGGCTTCATTCGCCCGATCGGAACTGCTTCGTGCCAATCGCGCGCAGCCTGGGCTTCGAATTGGTCTATGAAGAACCTCATTGGGGCGAGCAAAGCTTCAATATCAATTTCCCCATCTCGGAACAGCATGCCTTTCACGCCGCGTTCGACGCGTTCGAGGACCGACTGCAAGCGGCAGCCCGACTTCCACAGGACACCAGTGCAGCCGACTGGCTTGCGCCCGGCAACCGCTGGAACCCGCTGATCGATGCGGTGAGCACCTATGTCAGCGGTGCGGCGCTGGGCAACATTTCGACCTACGACAGCACGAACTATCAAGAGACGAAGGCGAACTGGAGAGTGCGCCGTGGCTATGGCGCGCTGATCGCAGCATTCGGATCGTCCTGCAGTGTTGCTCTGAATACCGAATTGTTGACGGTCGACCACTTCGGCCGCGACATCATACTGGAGACGTCACGAGGCAACGTCCGGGCACGCGCGGTCATTTGCACATTGCCGACCAATCTCATCGCCGAAGAAGCGGTGCGATTTCGGCCACCTCTGCCGGACAAGGTTGCCGCCGCCGCCGGCCTGCCGCTTGGCTACGCCGAAAAGGTGATGCTCCATCTTGATGACCCGGACACTTTCCCGGTAGATGGCCATCTGTTCGGCGCAACCGACCGCACGGAAACCGGAAGCTATGATCTGAGACCGTTGGGGCGTGACTGCATCCAGGCGTTTTTCGGCGGAGCGCTCGCCCGCGCGCTCGTGGACCACGACGCACTCGCCGACTATGCGATCGACGAGCTTGCCGCGCTCGTCGGAACGAAGATCCGGAGCAGGATCCGCCCGCTTGCCGCGTCGACCTGGAGCCACGACCGCTTCGCGCGCGGATCCTACTCTTACGCCCGGCCGGGATGTTTCGGACTCCGCGCGGACCTGGCCGCTCCGGTGGACGGCCGCCTGTTTTTCGCAGGCGAAGCGACCTCGCCCGGATTTTTCTCTACCGCGCACGGCGCTCATGAAACTGGGCTCCGGGCCGCCGCCGAAGTCACACGAAGCCTCAAAATTTCACCCTGATCCGATGGTGGCGTATACCGAGTGGCTGAAACACAACTCGAACAGTTATGGTGATGCCGTGACAGATCATTTCCACACAAACAACGATGCCGCCATTTCCAAGTTGGAAGACACGGTTCGCGAATTGGAAACCCGTCACGAGATGTTGATTGCGAAGCTGTCGAATCCAACCGAGCAAATGATGCTCGCCGGGGCGTTGGCCCATAATGAAGGTCTAAGACCTCTGAGAGCCGCGGTCACGGCCAGCGAAGCCAAAAAGATCTTCATGGCGATGATCGCCGTATTGAAAGAATCTATGGTCTAGCCGTCTCTGGACTCCCTCGAACTTGCGTCAGCGTCCACTCCAAGTTTGCGATTGACGCCTAAAATACAACTCGCAGCGGTCTTTGCAGGCATTTGGATTGCGACAACATAGACGTCGCTGCAATCAAAGCGGCGCGCCGCGGCTGAGTTTCCGCTGCAGGAAGGTCTATGATGGCCGCTATTCGACCTTTGAGACATGCCGACCGGTGCCCGATGTCTGTTCATAGAGGGAGACCGGAAGTGACCGGCGCGCGGTCAAAGCGGCGCTTTTGACCCAGAACGGAGCATCGGCGCGACACCGAGCCATCTCGCATTTCCTATGGCCTGATCAGCACATCGTGGTGATCGAAACCTTTTCGGCCACGAGTGAAGGGATCGGGATGTTCGATTGTCCGAGTTCTTGAATAGCTTGGATTTTCATGGGTGCAATCTACAGCTCAATAGCGCGCTGCTCCTTGCGCTAGATTATTCATAGAACTGTCATGTGATTGGGGCATTGCAAGAGCAAGGTCAGGTGATTTTGACAAGCCTTGGGCCGTACAATTATCGGCTGACAAGCAAGACGTTTAATTTCCGGTTGGTCAGTCCTCGCGGAACTCAGCAAAACTTCCGACGTGCGCACTCCGAAGGTGACATATGAAAAAGGAACAGGAAGCAAACGTCTGGGTTTCTGAAGATCGCACCGCCGTTTGGGTCGGTCTCGCAATCGGTGCCATTGGCCTCGTGGTCCTCTGGGCCACGCGCTAACTGCTCTAACCGTATTTTACATGCGAAAATCCGACCTCAGTTGTCCGGAGTGTAAAGCTGGTTATCGCCGTATCGAATTGATTTCCAAGAAGGGAGTTGGGGGCGAATTCCGCTGTTTGTTCTGCGATCACATCCTTGAGGTTATGAACGGTTGCACCGAGATTGCGATCCGTCTCACGGTCCAACCCAAACAGATATTCCACCGTGACCGAAATCTCGGGCCGTTCGAAAAGGTAGCGTTTCCAGCTCCTTGACTTCAACAATGTCGGCGATGCTCTTCCAATCCGGTATGCGTACCCTGCGCTGATAGCGGCATCGTGCGACTTCAACAGCCCGTTGAGCCGTTCTAGCGCGCCCAATATCAATCATGAACTGGAGACACTTGAACAGGTGTCCATCGGAGCTCAGCAACGTCTTGAACACGCTTACGCGATATTTGCCCATGATCCTCCCCTGCGAGATTTCCTTTTTCATGATGCACGGATCGATCGTCGCTGTGTTGAGTTACATCAAATTCCGGGATCGACGTTCGGAATAGTTTTCACCCCCGATGGGGATTGTCATCTTCCTGTCAGCAACAAAGTCTTAACGGTGCACCTCCCTTCGTTTGGACGCGGTTGGAATAGAAGCAGGTGGCCTGTGCGAGCGGGCGGATCGGGAAATGGTCATGGCGGGTGAGGGAGGAGAGTTTGAGGGGGAGCCTTGGCCGCTTGGCTGTTCCTGGAGTGAGGCAAACCAGAGCTATAATTTTGCGCTTTATTCCAAGCACGCAATCGCAGTTACGCTTCTGCTGTATAACGATCGCGACTTCGCCGTCCCGACCCGCGTTCTGCCCTTCGTATTTCCCCGCAACAAGACCGGTCGGGTTTGGCACCAGCAGGTTTCTTCGCGACAAGCGGACGGAGCCCGTTATTACGCCTATCAGGTCGATGGCCCCTTCGATCCCGCTCATGGAGACCGTTTCGATCGGGACAAGATCCTGCTTGATCCCTACGCAAAAGGCGTTTTCTTTCCGCCCGCTTTCAGCCGCGAGGCGGCGATCGGCGCGGGATCAAACGCGGGAAAGGCACCGCTTGGCATGTTGCCCGATCGATTGGCCGTGCCGCTCCTAGGTCGGCCGCGAGCGCCGCGGCATGGCCATGATCTGATAATCTACGAGATGCATGTGCGCGGCTTTACGCGCCGCGCCAATTCGAACGTTCGCGAAGAGGAGCGCGGGACCTTTGCCGGTGTGGTCGCCAAGATCCCATACCTGAAGGAACTGGGCATCACCGCCGTCGAGCTGTTGCCTATCCAGCAATTCGAGCCGTCTCAAGGCAATTACTGGGGCTACATGACACTCAACTTCTTCTCGCCGCACGCCCAATACAGCGTCGTCGGTACGCCGGACGGCGCGCTGGACGAACTTCGCTGGATGGTCGACGAGCTCCACAAGGCGGGCATCGAAATCCTGATCGATGTGGTCTACAATCACACGGCGGAAATGGGCAATGACGGTCCGACCTATACGTTCCGCGGCATTGACAACTCGACCTACTACGCCTCGTCACCGTCGGATCTCTCCAGTTATCGCAACCTCAGCGGTTGCGGCAATGACTTGCGAACCACCCATCCAGCGGCGCGCCTTTTGGTTGTTGACAGCCTCCGCTATTGGGCGACATCGATCGGCGTCGATGGTTTCCGCTTCGACCTCGCTTCGATCTTCGCGCGCAACGAGGACGGCACGCTCAATTCAGAAGATCCTCCCATCATCTCGGAGATCAGCGGCGATCATCATCTCGCCGAAGTCCGGCTGATTGCCGAGCCGTGGGACGCCCAAGGCGGCTATCTGATGGGACGCGCCTTTCCGGGCAGGTCATGGTCGCAATGGAACGACCATTTCCGCGACACCGCACGCAGCTTCATCGGAGGCGAAGGCGGTGTGGTTGGCGATCTGATGACCCGACTTTACGGCAGCACGGACCTTTTTCCCGACACCCTGATCGATGCGGATAGGCGCTATCAAAGCGTCAACTTCATCGATTGCCATGACGGCCTTAACCTCTGCGATCTCGTCAGCTACACCAACGAGGCGCAGCGCAGCTGGAATTGCGGTTACGAGGGCACCCAAAATGTCCCGACCGAGGTTGCCGCGATCCGAAGGAGGCAGGTCAGGAACTTCTGTTGTCTCCTGATGCTATCGAACGGCGTGCCGATGTTCGTGGCGGGTGACGAGTTCATGCACACGCAAGGCGGAAGCCCGAACGTCCATGATCAGGACAACGAAACGACCTGGCTCGACTGGGACCTGACCACAAAAAATGCCGAGATCCTGCGTTTCTTTCGCTTGATGATCGCCTTTCGCAGGGCTCACCCCATGATCGCCCGGAGCACCGGTTGGGGAGCCGATTGTAGCTGGCATGGCTTCGATGGTGATCCGGACCTGAGTAATGCTTCGCGCTCGATCGCCCTGCATTTGCGTGGCGCTTCATCGGGCGATGCAGACATCTACGCCATGTTCAACGCTCATTCGGATGAGCTTGACTTTAGATTGCCGACGACTTCGACTTGGAAGCGCGTCGTCGATACGTCGCTGGAAAGCCCATGCGACATCGTGGAAGAAGCAGAAGCTCCGTCGCATGGTGGCGGATCGTACCGCTTGGGGCCACGCTCAACAGCGGTGCTTCTATCAAACGCACCAGCTTAAAGTGGACTGCGGCTCCCATCTTCACCTGGACCGGCTGTTACGTCGGTGCGCATGTTGGCAGGTGCGATGCAATGTGCGTCATCGATCACGTGTCATTGGCGATCTGCTGAAGGCCGCAACCGCAGCCTCGGAATTCACAAAAATCATATGCCTGCCCATTCGATCAGCGAGACCAGCTTGCTCAACCATGAGCAGCGAACGACTGTTTAGGTCGGCTAAGCCAAACGTCACGCCGCGCTCCCTTAACAGGATTTGCAACTCTTCCAGCTTTGCGACCCCCGTACTGTCGAGCAAGTTTATGGCTTCAGCGTCTAGCACGAACCATCTGCTTTCCTCGTCCAAGGCATCCGCAATTTCGATCACCCGACGCTTGACGTAATCGGCGTTGAAGAAGATGAGAGCGTCCTGCAGGACCACTATGGTTAGTCCGGGAATCGCCCGAGCCTCTGGATGTCGGTGCAATTTGTAGAGTCCCGGTTTGCCCTCGATTTGACCAAGATGCGCCATTCGAGGTCGCGACGCGAGCCACAACAAATGAGCCAAGGTCGCGGCAATCGCAAGGAACACTCCTTGCAGCACGCCTAAAACCACGACGCCGAGAAGTGTCGCGATTGCGAACCCGAACTCCGGCCGACTGATACGGTGAATAGTTCTCAGCTCCGGCAAATCGATCAAGTCAATCGCGGCCGACACGAGAACTGCACCAAGAACAGCGATTGGCAAATAGGCAAGCACATTTCCGATGTAGAGTACGGCTCCAGCCAGCGTGGCTGCAGCGATTAAGCCCACAAGCTGTGTTTTTCCTCCAATCGCATAGTTTACGGCAGTGCGCGAGTTGGCTGCGGTAACTGGAAAACCGCCGAACAAGCCGCTGGCAACATTGGCCGTGCCGAAGCCGATCAATTCCTTTCCCGCATCTACATCATTGCCACTCTTCGTCGCAAAGCTGCGCGCAGTCACGATGCCCGATCCGAAACCGACTATCACTATTGCAATGGCACCTTCCAGAAGATCCAGACTGGCAATAGCGTCGAGCGTCGGGACAGTTAGGATGAAGGTGATTGGCGGCAGGTTCCCGATCACGGTTACCCCGTTGGACGCCAGTTCCAGCGCATACGACAGTGCTATGGCCGCAACGATCGCTATTACGGGGCCCGGCGCACTCGGTTTTGCGTGCCGTAGTATTCGCAGAAAAATTAATGCCCCGATCCCAACCAGCAGGGTCGGTACATGTGTTTCGCTGATTTTCGCCGCGTACTCCACGATGGGTCTTATGAGGCCTTTCAATTCAATCTTGACGGTGGTGAGGCGTGTGATCTGGCCGATTATCAGGCTGATCGAAATGCCTGCCAGAAAGCCGACCAATATCGGACGCGATAGGAAGTTCGCGACGAAGCCAAGTCCTAAGGCTCCTGCAACAAAGCAGAGAATGCCCACTTCCACTGCCAATACCGTTGTAAAGGTAACGCGGTCGGCTGCAGTGGCGGCACCCAGGGAAGTCAGAACGCTGGCAAGCATGATGCAGGTCGCAGCGTCGGGTCCGACGATGAGTTGTCGCGACGGTCCGAACATCGCATAGGCGGCAAGGGCCAGGATGGCGGCGAAAAACCCCACCTCAATGGGCAAACCGGCGATCGCCGGATAGGCGATCGCCGACGGGAGCGATACTGCTGCTACGGACAAACCGGCAGCCAAATCTGACTTGAACCAATCGCGTCGATAATCAAGCAGTTGCGCTACGATCGGTAGCTTTGCCGAACGAATTGAGACTGCCATGACACTGACCTTGATACGTCGCACACGGAGTCTTGGCAGGTAACGATTGCCACACTTAATATTTGGCTAGCTCAGTATCTTTCATCAACGAAATTCCTGTTCTTCAACGTCGCTTGATCATCGAATTTTCCCTTACTCGAGCGCTTCGGCAACTTGACCTTGGGCCGGGTTACTCTCTTGGTCGGAATTTGGCTGAGGATGTGGGAGATGCAATTGAGCCGCGCCCGCCGCTTGTCATCGGAACGCACAATGAACCACGGCGCGTGCTTGCTGTCGGTCATTTTTAGCATCATGTCGCGCGCCCGCGAGTAATCGTACCAGCGATTGTACGATTCGATATCCATCGGACTCAGCTTCCACTGCCGGAGCGGATCCTCGATGCGGGCCTCAAACCTGCGCTTTTGCTCGTCCCGGCCGACTTCAAGCCAAATCTTGATCAATATGAGGCCGCCGTCGGTTATAAATTGTTCAACCGGCTGACAAAGCTCCAGGAAGCGTCTGCACTCCTGCTCCGTGCAAAATCCCATGACGTATTCAACGCCGGCTCGGTTGTACCAGCTGCGATCGAAGATCACGATCTCTCCGGCGGCCGGAAACCGTTCGATGTAGCGCTGTATATACATCTGAGATTTTTCGCGATCGGAAGGGGCCGGGAGCGCGTTAACGCGAAAAACGCGCGGACTGACTTTATCGGTAAGAGCCTTGATCGTTCCGCCCTTGCCGGCGGCGTCCCGTCCTTCGAATACGATGACGACGCGCAGGCCCTTCTCTTTCACCCAATCCTGCAGCTTGCAGAGCCGAACCTGCAGCTTTTGCAATTCACGCTCATAAGCCTTGCGCTTCATCTTCTCGGGAGGATGATCGTTTGCTCTTCCTTTCGCCTCGCCGATATCTCCGCGGCTTTCCTTGAGCGTCATTGAAATTGCCTTTCAAATGGCCGGCTCGTTTGGAGATGGAGACTATCTCGACTCCATACGCACAGCGGCGTGGATCGCTTCCGAGACCACAGGGTGGACCAACTGACTCAGTTCCAGCTCAGCGTCATACCGATGTCGCCTGGCCTGTCTCCGGTAAAATCGACGATTTCGGCCCGCAATTTGTATCCACGCGGCTGGAAGTATTTAGCCCAAGCTTCATAGAGCTCTTTTGGCAGCCCCTGCAGGGTGCTTTCCCAGCCCCGTTCCCCCTGATTGATTGCTCGGCCATGATCGCTGCAGAGGTCGCTTGGAAAACGAATTATTTGAACTTCGGTTTTCCCGTTGCGCACGGCGCGCTCGATGATCACCACCGCTCGCTTAATTCGCTCTGCGTCCGATACGCCCGACGGCCTCTCCAACTGTTCGAGAAGCTTTCGCTTTTCGGCTTCGGCCTTGTCGTTCTGGCGCGCCGCCTTTTCGGCTTCCTCCGCTTCGCTGATAGCGATCCGCTTCATGAAATCTTTTGCATGCGGCAACAGGTTATCAGGTTTGGACGGCATGACTTCCTCCATCAACCAGTGCTCCCGAGACGGAACATGTTAAACCAATTTTTTCGGCGACGAAACATGCTGCGGCAAAATGGCCACCATCCCAGCGGCCGTCACCCCCGGGATGACCGTCGAGCTCCGCGACAATTGATGCAGTTTTTGCCCTATCAAAGTGGTCGATTTAGTCGCAGGATGCCGTCTGCAGAGGGCGGATTGGAATGTTGCGCTGCGATTTCTTCCTGCTACCCGGCCGCGCGGCTGCGTGGTTTAAGGCGTTGAAGTTACTGAAAATGGCGGGGAACGGCGCGCAACACGCACAAGCGAAAGGAGCGAAGCCAAGACCCTGGATTCAAAAAGGTTTATTTAATAGCGATCCCAGAACGAGACCTTCGGCCAAGATCAATCGCCTAGTTTGGCTCACTGGCCCAAAGCGCGTTGTGGTCGTTACCGGGCAGAACGTTTCGATGGCAGAGTCCTATGCCACATCAGGCAGCCAATCTTGGGCGCAAGTCAGGTCTGGAGCGATCCGATCGACCGCAGGACGCTGCGCGCCTGATGGTGGAAAGATGTGCTGCATATCGACGGCGGATACATCGTCGATCCGGGTCGTGCGCCCTTTCGGTTGATTTGGGTCGCGACTAAGATCGTGTCGGTTGAGCTCTTGGAGGAGTCAGCGATGCGTGTATTGACCTACGCCGTTTTAGTTGCGGCCGTACTTAGCGCCTCTGCTGGCGCCCAAACAAGCCAGCCGCCGTCTGCAGTACCGGTGGGCGTCGTTACAGCGGAACGAAAGCCCGTGACCAAGGCGCTGGATTTCGTCGGGCGCGTCGAAGCCGTCGACCGGGTTGAGGTCCGCGCGCGTGTTACCGGATATCTGGAAGGTGTCCTGTTCAAGGAAGGCGATCTGATCAAAGAAGGCGCGCCGCTTTACAGCATCGAGAAGGGATTATTCGAGGCAGCGGTCGGACAGGCCGACGGTGCATTGGAACGCAGCAAGGCCGCGAAGATACTGACTGAAGTTCAGCTGCAGCGGGCAGAGGACCTGCTGGCGAAAAGCTCGGGTACCGCTGTGGCGAGGGATCAGGCCCTTGCGGCCGATGACTCAGCCAAAGGCACTATCACGATCGATGAGGCCAACCTGCGGACTGCGAAGATCAATCTCGGATATACCGACATCAATTCTCCGATAGCAGGCAAGGTCGGCAAGACAAATATCACCAAGGGCAACGTCGTCAGTCCGCAGAGTGGCCCCCTCACGGTGATTGTCAGCCAGGACCCGATGTACGTTACCTTTCCAGTCAGCCAGCGTGAATTTCTGCGTGCCCAGCAAGAGCAGCACAAAGAAGATATCACCGGTATCAAGGTGCAACTACGCTTTGCCGATGGCAGTTCCTACAAAGACCTCGGACAGATCAACTTCGTCGACGTGAGTGTCAATCGTTCGACTGACACGGTTTCGGTCCGCGCCTCATTTCCAAATCCCGATTTTGCACTGGTCGACGGCCAACTGGTGCGTGTGGCACTCGAGAGCGGCAAGCCGGAGGAAAAGATCGTGATTCCTCAGGCCGCGCTGATTTCCGATCAGGAAGGTGTTTACGTCTTCATCGCAAAAGACGGAAAAGCCGAGGTCCGGAGGGTCAAGACGGCAGGCGAAAGCGGTACTGGCATCATCATCGAGGATGGCCTCACTGGAGGCGAGTTGGTGATCGTCGAAGGACTTCAGAGCCTGCGCTCGGGCGCAGCTGTACGCGCGACGCCGCAACCGGCGGCCCCCGGCAGGAGCTAGGTCATGTTGTCAGCGATTTTTGTTGACCGTCCGCGTCTGGCGATTGTCATTGCTGTTGTCACGACGATTGCAGGAGCACTGGCGTTCTTTGCAATGCCGGTTGCGCAATATCCCGACATCGTGCCGCCTCAGGTCTCGGTCACGACCATGTACCCCGGCGCGAATTCCACCGTAGTGGATGCGACGGTGGCCCAGCCGATCGAAGCGCAGGTCGTCGGCGTCGACAAGATGATATATATGAAAAGTACCAGTGGCGATGACGGCAGCTACACACTGACTGCCTCATTTGAACTCGGCACCGATCCGGACATCAATACGGTCAACGTCAACAACCGGGTTCAGACCGCGCTGTCGTCGCTTCCGCCCGAAGTCCAGCGCCAGGGCATCAACGTCAAGAAGAAGTCGACGGCGATCCTCGCCTTCGTAACCGTCTACTCTCCCAAGCAAACCCACGATCCGCTTTTCCTGTCGAACTATGTCACGATCAATCTGCTTGATTCAATCAAGAGCACACCGGGTGTCGGCGACGCGTTCCTGTTCGCTGCCCAGGACTATGCGATGCGCGCGTGGGTTCGGACGGACCGGCTGACCGGACTGGATCTCACGACCGGCGATATTATCAATGCGATCCAGTCGCAGAACATCCAGGCCGCGGTGGGACGCGTCGGCGCACGGCCAATTTCTGACGATCAGCAGCTGCAGCTCAATATCCAGACCAAGGGCCGGCTGAACTCCGTCGCTGATTTCGAAAACATCGTGATTCGCACCAATCCCGACGGTTCGGTTCTGCGCTTGCGCGATGTCGCAAGGGCCGAACTGGGCGCCGCCAACCTGGATCGCGATACGCGGTTCAACGGTCGTGATGCAGCCGCTATCGTGATCTATCAATCGCCGGGCGGCAATGCCATCGCCACCGTCAAGGCCGTGCGGGAAAAGCTTGCCGAACTGGAAAAGCGGTTCCCGGACGATCTGGCCTGGAAGGTGACGTACGATCCGACGATATTCGTCACCGATACCATGCACGAGGTGCAGAAGACGCTGATCGAGGCCTTCATCCTCGTCGTATTGGTCGTCTTCCTGTTTCTCGGCAGCTTGCGCGCTACGCTGATTCCGACTCTCGCGGTCCCCGTCAGCCTGATCGGCGCCTTCATCGCGCTCAAGGCCGTCGGCTACTCCGCCAACACGGTCTCGCTGCTGGCAATCGTGCTGGCGATCGGCATCGTCGTCGATGACGCCATCGTAGTCGTCGAGAATGTCGAGCGGGTGATGGAGGAACATCCCGAACTCTCGCCGGCGGATGCCACCAAGCGCGCCATGGCCGAAATCACCGCTCCGATTATCGCGATTACTCTAGTGCTGATGTCGGTTTTCGTTCCCGTCGCCTTCATTCCCGGCATTTCCGGCGAGTTGTTTCGTCAGTTTGCCGTCACGGTCTCGGTGGCCATGTTTCTTTCGGCCATCAATGCCCTGACGCTTTCACCGGCCCTTTGCGGCGTCCTGCTTCGCCCGCATCACGGGCCAAGGCGCGGCATTATCGGCTGGCTGATGCGGTCGATCGACCGGGTCGCCAATGGCTACGGAGCCGTCGTCGCACGGCTCGTTCGCTTCTCGGTGATCGGAATTGCGATGGTGGCGGTCGCCGGCGCCGGCGTTGTTGCGTTGTCGAAGATTACGCCGACGGGATTTCTGCCCGAGGACGACCAGGGTGCCATTTTCGTGATTGCCCAATTGCCGGGCGGCGCATCGGTAAGTCGAACCTCGGAGGTGATGCGAGCGGCGGAGGCCATCGTCAAGGAAGATCCCGCCGTCGACGAATATACCTCGATCATTGGGCTGAACTTCATCGACAACTATTCGCAGTCCAATTCCGGCTTTATGGTCGTGACGTTCAAGCCATTTGAGGAACGCAAAGCCGCCGGCATGGGCGCGCGCGACGTGATCAATCGGCTCGGCCCGAAATTCCGGCAGATCCAGGGCGGCACCGTCGTTCCCCTGGCGCCGCCGCCGATTGTCGGCCTGGGCACCGGCGGTGGATTTACCTATGTCCTTGAGGATTTGCGCGGCGGCGACCCGAAGGAGCTCGCGCAGGTGGTTCGCGGGCTCACCGTGGCTGCGAACCAGGATTCGCGCCTGCAGCGCGTGTTCAGCACCTTCTCTGCCACCAATCCGTCGATCTATCTCGACATCGACCGCGACAAGGTTCAGATCCTGGGCGTTCAGCTCAAGGATGTATTCCAGGCCCTGCAAGCCTCCCTTGGCGGCTACTTCATCAACAACATGAATTTGTTCGGCCGCACCTGGCAGGTGCAGGTCCAGGCGGAAGCCGCCGACAGGTCGAGTGTCGATGACATCTTTCGCATCAATGTGCGAAATGCGGAAGGGAAGATGATTCCGCTGCGAAGTCTGGCAGAGATGCGCGTCGTCGTTGGTCCGCCGGCGCTGATCCGCTACAATAACCTTCGCGCCGTCACGATCCAGGGTGGCCCCGCCGCGGGCGTGTCGTCGGGCCAGGCCCTTCAAGCCATGGAAGCGGTTGCGGCGAAAACGCTGCCACAGGGGTTCAAGGGCGAATGGACCGATACGGCGTTTCAGGAAAAGCGCGCGGAAGGCAAAACGGCGATCATTCTCGGCTTCGCCGTTTTGTTCGCCTATCTCTTCCTTGTGGCCCTTTATGAAAGCTGGACCATTCCTGTTCCCGTGTTGCTGTCAGTCGCTATCGGCATCCTCGGATCGTTCGCCGCAATTGTCATGACCGGGCTGACGCTCGACCTTTACGGCCAGATCGGCATGGTCGTGCTGATCGGGCTTGCGGCTAAAAATGGCATTCTGATCGTCGAGTTTGCCAAAGAGAAGCGTGAGCAAGGCATTCCCCTGCTCGAAGCGGCGACGGAAGGCGCACGCCTGCGCTTCCGGCCCGTCATGATGACGTCGTTCGCGTTTATTCTGGGTCTTTATCCGCTGGTGGTGGCAAAGGGAGCCTCGGAGCTTGCGCGGCAAGGCGTCGGCACGCCGGTGTTTGGCGGAATGATCCTGGCGTCCTTCATAGGCATCTTCGCCATCCCGCCGCTGTACGTGATGTTCCAGGCCATTCGCGAACGCCTGAGGCCGGGTGCTCGGCCAAACGCGACACTGCCTGCGACAGGTGAGAAAAAGATAGTGTCGCCCGAACATGCCGCGGCGGAATGACTTACTCGGACCTGATTCGATCTGATGATTTTGAACAGACTGTTGAGGAGAAGTATGATGTTTGAGTTCAGACGCCCCCCAGTTTCAAGGCTCATCCTGATCTGTACGCTGCTGACGCTGCCGACGCAGGCTTGGGCGACTGATCTCACTGGTGCCTGGGCAAGCGACGTCAGTCAGTGCGGCAAAGTTTTCAAGAAAAATAAAAGTGAAATCATATTCCAGCGGGATTCGGACGTTTACGGCGCCGGCTTCGTTGCTGACGGTAACCAGCTTAGAGGAAGAACTGCCCGATGCACGATCAAATCAAGAAAGCAGGTAGGCGACACCTTGAATCTCCTGGCTGCGTGCGCAACGGACATCATGCTGCAGAACGTGGAGTTCACCATAAAGTTTCTCGATGACAACAAGATCTCTCGGCTATTCCCGGGCATGGAAGGAATGGAGATCACGTACTATCGTTGTGTCCTGTAGACCACCGGAAGCATTTGTCTTAGCGACATGCTTTATAGGGTTTTGTGAGAACGCGGTCGACCGCACAAAGCGGTTTGTCAGCGGGGCGAAAACAACCGATTGCTAAAGGGCGAGGTCGTGGGGACTGTTATAAAAATGAATCCACGGCCAATGGATTGATGGCAAGAATTGCATGCCGCGATTAACTTATTGAATGAGTTATTGAATTCGTCGGAGGCTCAGTGAAAGACCCTGTCAAACAAATCGTTATCACGTTCGTTCTGTTTGTGGGTTGTTCAGTTTCGATCGCCGCACCATGACTGCTTCTGGCCCTTTGAAGATGCTTACGGGCCTTGCGACCATCATGATCGTCCAGCTCTGTGCGACCGGCGCAGCCCTTCCACTTGCCTTGTTTCGTTACGAAGACGAAGCGCAACGGCATTGTCGGACCAACTCGGTGGTCTGGCTCGATTTCAAAAAGGGCAAATACTACCTCAGCGGACAGAGGCTTTATGGCCACGGCTTCCACGGAAGCTACGTGTGTCTTCAGGAAGCCCGCGGCAGCCGATACCGCCGCTCGCTATTGGGGCGGCGCTAATGCGACAGCATGGCGTCGCGGCGAGTTTTTTCAACAGCGGGCCTTGTCTCTTGTTGAAAAGCAGACGCGGCTCGATGTCCAACGAGAGTCCGCCATGCGCTCAAGAGCAGACATCGAGCTCGATCATGCGGGTATTGAAGCTGCGGCGTTCGGCATAGGGTAAGCCGAAGATCGCGACGCGTGGCTCGTGGCGCATTTGTTTGGCGTGGCCCTGGGATGGCTTGCGGCGTACCCGCGCCAGTGCGAGGCGGTTCCCATGTTTCGGAACAGCGGTCTTCGTGGTGCGGCTGCTGCGGCTCGATCAGGAGATCCTCAGCGGGCGTGCCGATGAGCCTCAAACGCTTGCCCGACGGGCAAATCGCCGATCCGCCTGTCCAGCCCTTCTTGCAAAAATATTCTGGTTTTCTTTTCACCCAAATCACTTCTACATCCATTGCCATCCCGCACCCGGTAGGGGCGTATCGCGATCGTCACGAACGTTGGTGCGGGATGCGATGGACGCGGCATGTCAGGCGCGCAGTAGCGCGCGGACGAATGACATTGCGCGCGGACGGCGAAGTCGTGTGGTCCTGACGCCCCGACGCTGGCGTCAAGTTGGTGAAAGAAATTTCACCGATGACGGTGGCAAACAAGCCCGGTCACCGGGGAGAGCGCGAAATAAGCCGTTAAAACCATTGCGCAGGGAAGGCCGGGTGTTCCGGTGAACCTGTGGTGACTAACGCGCGTGCTTTCTACACACGCACGCGCGGCTGCGGGTGCAACGGGCACCCGGCTTTCCCTGCTCCCCTCTTGGGGTAGCACTGCGCCCTCTCTCTTTCGAGGGACACGATCTGCAAACCTCGGGCGCATCGCGCCGCGAGAAGGCGAAGCCGTATCTTATCGTCATTGCGAGCGAAGCGAAGCAATCCATGAGGAACAAGGAAGCAAGAGTGGATTGCTTCGCTTCGCTCGCAATGACGGCCTACTAATTTGTCGTCCCTGCTTTCGCGGGGCGCAGCTACACCCTCAACAGCGCCTGACGATCGATCTTGCCGGTGCCGGTCTTCGGCAATTCGTCGATGAAACGCACCTCGCGGGGATATTTGTAAGGCAGCAGTTTTGCTTTCACATAATCCTGCAGCATTGTTGTCGCGGCGGTTGCGTCAAACGCGCTGGCATTCATCACCACGATGGCTTTCAGGGTCATGCGCCGGTCCGGCAATTCGGCGGCGAACACCGCGCATTCGCGCACCTCAGGATGCTCGGCGAGGCAAAGCTCGACCTCGAGCGGATACACCCATTGGCCGGAGATCTTGATCAGATCATCGGCGCGGCCGCGGAAGAAATGAAAACCGTCGCCGTCGCGCACGAAGCGGTCGCCGGTGTAAATCCAGCCGGCCTCGCGGATGGTCTCTGCCGATTTGTCCGGCCTGTTCCAGTACAGCGGCGTCGCGGAATCGCCGCGCACCCACAGGATGCCTTCTTCGTTGTCGCCGACTTCGCGACCGTCTGTGCCTTTGAGCGCAATTTCATAGCCGGGGACGCGAAGGCCGGCGGCGCCGAGTTTTTTCCGGTTCGGCAGATTGGAAAGGTAGATGTGCAGCATCTCGGTGGAACCCAGCCCCTCGACGATCTCAAGTCCGGTGAGGGTTTTCCAGCCATGAAAGACATCCGCCGAAAGCACCTCGGCGGCGGACAACGCAATTCGCAACGACGAAAAATCCGTCGCCGCAGCACCTTCGGCCTTGGTCAGCGATGTGTAGAGCGTGGGCAATCCGAAAAACGCGGTGGGACGAAAACGCTCGATCGCTTCAAAAATCGCCGCCGGCTTGGGCTGGCCCGGCAGCAGCAGGGTCGCAGCACCCGCGCAGAACGGAAAGGTGATCGAGTTGCCGAAGCCGTAGGCGAAGAAGATCTTTGGCACCGAAAAACAGATGTCGCCGGGCTTGAGCTTCAGAACGTGACGCGCGAACGCGGCTTCGCTGTAGGCCATATCGTGCTGCAGATGGACGATGCCCTTGGGGCGGCCGGTCGAGCCCGACGAATACATCCAGAACGCCATTTCGTCGCGGTGGGTGTCGGCTTCCGCCAGATCAGTCGAAAAACCCGGCAACCAGGATTCTGCGGCGATCGAGTTTGGCGCGGCGTGATCGCCGGCCGTGCCGTTGACCGAGATCAGCGTGCGCAGGGGCGTGTCCTGGCAGGCCTGCGCGTCGAAGCGCGAGCAGAACTCGGCATCGGCGACCGCCACGGAGGCGCTCGAATCCGACAAATAGAATTGCAAGAGGTCAGGGGGCGTCAGCGTATTGATCAAGAGCGGCACCAGCCCGGCGCGAACCGCGCCGAAAAATGCCGCCGGATAGGCCGGTGTATCGTCGAGGAACATCAGCACGCGGTCGCCGCGCTTCAGCCCGAGCGACTGCAAGCCGTTTCCCCAGCGCGAGGCTTCCGCGCAAAGCTCGCCATAGCTGCGCGTTCCGGCCGGGCCGGTCAGCGCAAGGCTGTCCGCCCGGCCTTTCCCGGGGTTGTCGAACAGAATGCGGCTGGCGTTGTATTGCCGCGGGATCGCAAAGCCGATCTCCAGGGCCCCCGGGCTATCGGGCGGGACCCGGTCGGCGATCTCGCGCGTTGCATCTGGTTTCGGCGACGTCATGCCTTGCTCCCGCCCTGCCGCAGGGGACGTCTCGACGCCTCGTATCGCGCCATGAACATCGGCGACATCGCACGCAGCCGTGCATCGTCGATCCGGCCCGAGCGGGTGATGTAGCTGTGGGCGAAATCCATCAGGTCGAGCCGCATATGCTCGGGAAATTTTTCGTACCAGTCGGCGCTGGTGCGCGCCGCCGTCACCAGCTTCTTCACGATCGGCTGGCGCTCGGCCTGGTAACGATCAAGCGCTGCCGGAATGTTCGGCTCGGCCTCCAATGCCTTGACCAGCGCTATGGCGTCCTCGATGGCCAGGCGCGTGCCCGAGCCGATCGAGAAATGCGCCGAATGCAGCGCGTCGCCGAGCAGCACCCTGTTTCCTGTCCACCAGCGCTCGTTCCAGATCCACGGGAAATTGCGCCACACCGATTTGTTCGACACCAGCCGATGCCCATCGAGGGTGGCCGCGAAGACGCGTTCGCAGATGGCCTGCGATTGCTCTACCGTCTTGTCAGCGAAACCATATCGTTGCCACGTCGCCATATCGCATTCGACCAGGAAGGTGCTCATGCCGGGCGCATACCGATAGTGATGCGCGTTGAAGGTGCCGAGGTCGGTTTCGACAAAGGTCTGCGACAGCGTCTCGAAGCGTTTGGCCGTGCCGTACCAGGCGAACTTGTTGGCCGACCAGGACACCGACGCGCCGAATTCCTTCTCGAAGGTGCGTCGCACCAGCGAGTTCAGGCCATCGGCTGCGACGATCAGGTCGTAGCCGGAAAGCTGATCCATCGATTCGATCGCGGTGTCGTATCGCGGCGAGACGCCGACCGAGCCAACCCGTTGCTGCAGGATCGTGAGCAGATCAAGCCGGCCGATCGAGGAGAAGCCGACGCCGTCGATCGCGACATTCTCGCCGCGCAAATTGAGGGTGATGTTCTTCCAGCTTTCCATCCGTGGCGCGATGGCGTCGACGGTGTCGGGGTCGTCGGCGCGCAGGAATTCCAGCGCCTGTTCGGAGAACACCACGCCAAAACCCCAGGTGGCTCCGGCGGCATTCTGTTCGAACAGGTCGATATCCGCGTCCGGATGCCGCTTCTTCCACAGATAAGCAAAATAGAGGCCTCCGGGGCCTCCCCCGATCACGGCGATACGCACTGTCTCCTCCAGATTGACAGTATACTGTTTATTTTACCCAGACTAGTTTCAACCGGTCAATCGCGCCAGCGAAAAATATCCGGCAGTTTGGCTGTCGGCAGAA
This sequence comes from uncultured Pseudomonadota bacterium, assembly GCA_963727225.1. GTDB lineage: Bacteria > Pseudomonadota > Alphaproteobacteria > Rhizobiales > Xanthobacteraceae > Bradyrhizobium. The sequence continues at coordinate 228,242 of CAVSFN010000024.1, forward strand.
TTTCTACGTTTTTGCTCTTATTGCGTTGCGAACTGCCCGAGAACATTCGCGCATGCGGGAGAAAGCGAGGCTGCCTGCGTCGCCAGACATTGTATGATACGGCCGCCGCCGGCCGGAACGTCGGCGCAAAGCGCTCGAACATCCTCGCCGCAGGCCGACCTCAGGACGAAAATCACTTCGCGGGGCCGCATCGGCCGCAGCACCAGCGCGGGCGCCGCTGCGGGACCGGCGGTCGTTGCATCCGTCGGAGCGCCACCAGCCGCCGGCGCCGCAGCATCGCCGCCCGCAGGTGCCGCAGCGCCACCGGCCGCGCTGACCGCTTTCTGACAGTTCGCCGACAGGTTCGCCTTGTTCTTTTCCAAACAACTCAATGCCGCGGCACCCCCGGTCGGGACGCCGGCGCAGTTTTGCTGATAGTCGTTGCGGCACGCGCTTCGTATCCCGGTCACCTGCGCATTGCTCGGCTTTTTGGCTCGGGTGCTTGCCGCCGCCTTGGGAGCCGGAGGCGGATTGGAGGCCGGAGGCGGAGCCGCGGTCTCAGCGGCCGGCTTGGCCGTTGAGGCGGCCGGGGTGGACTCAGCCGGCGCAACTGGCGCTGACTCGGCTTTGGGCGCAACCGGGGCTGACTCGGCTTTGGGCGCCGCCGGAGCTTCGACGGCACGCACCGCTGCCTGGCAGCCCGATGAGAGACTTGACATGTTTTGCTGCAGGCACTGCAGCGACGCCTTGCCGCCCGGCGGGACGCTGGCGCAATGGGCCTGGTAGTCCGAGCGGCATTGGGATCGGATGGCGCTGCGTTGTGCATCGGTCGGGGCTTGCGAATAGGCCGCAGTGGCCGGCGCAAAGAGGATGACAACCATCGACGCCCAGAGCGTCACTATACGCCTCAACGTGTTGAACATTTGAATAGATCCTTGCTGTTCACCGGAGCCGCCGTCTCAACGGAAGCAAATCTGAAAAACCCGACAGAAAAATTTCGCGGGCGGGATCATTTTCTCTTTCGAGTTCCACCGCAAGCGGATTGTTGCTATCCTCAAATTGCAGGAAGCCTTCTCTAAAACGAAATGAATTGGGGCAAGGACAAGGAAATGAAGCTGCCGCGTTCGCCAGCATGCGCTGCACTGAACGGTCGCAGGAGGCAGGGAGCCATCGCCGTCTCCCATATGGCTTTCGTCATATCGGCGTTCGCCGCGCTAAGCGGCTGCGAACAAAATAGTTTTGTGCCGCCGCCGCCGCCAAAGGTAGATGTCGGCCTGCCGGTGCAGCAAAACGTCACGCGTTATCTCGAAGCCACCGGCAACACGGCGCCGATCCAGAGCGTCGATCTTGTGGCGCGGGTGCAGGGCGTATTGCAATCGATCAACTACAAGGACGGCAGCTTTGTGAAACAGGGCACGACGCTGTTCACGATCGAGCCCGAAACCTACAAGCTGAAACTGCAGCAGGCCCAGGCGGCGGAAGCAGGTTCGCAGGCATCCCTGAAGCAGGCCGAATCCGATTACAAGCGTCAGGCCGAACTGGTCGCCAGGCAGGCGGTCTCGCAGGCGACCCTCGATACGTCCACTTCCAACCGCGATAACGCCCAGGCCAATCTGCAGCAGGCCCAGGCCAACACCAAGATCGCGGCGATCAATTACGGCTATACCGATGTTGTCGCCCCGTTCGACGGCATCGTCAGCGCGCATCTCGTCTCGGTCGGAGAACTTGTCGGCGTGGCGTCGCCGACCCAGCTTGCGACCATCGTGCAGCTTGATCCGATCTACGTCAATTTCAACGTCAACGAACAGGATGTGCTGCGGGTCAGGGCGGAAGCCAAACGGCGGGGGCTGACGTCGAGTGATCTCGCGCAGCTACCGATCGAGGTCGGATTGCAAACCGAAAGCGGTTATCCGCACAGGGGCAAGCTCGACTATGCGGCGCCGACGATCAACCAGTCGACGGGAACGCTCGCGGTGCGCGGTGTGCTGCCGAATGCCGACCGCATATTGCTGCCCGGCTATTACGTTCGTGTCCGTGTTCCCTTCGATCAGCAGCAGAACGCGCTGCTGGTGCCGGATGTGGCGTTGGGCAGCGATCAGTCCGGACGCTATGTGCTGGTGGTGAACGGCGATAATGTCGTCGAGCAGCGCAAGGTCCAGACCGGGCCCGCCGAGGGTGACTTGCGCGTGATCGAAAGCGGTCTCAAGGCCGATGACCGTGTCGTCATCGCCGGGCTGCTGCGCGCCATTCCCGGCCAGAAGGTCGATCCGCAACTGCAGAAGATCGAAGCGCCGCCAGCATCGACCAAATAGGACCGGGCATGATTTCGAAATTCTTCATCGAGCGGCCGGTGCTTTCCAACGTCATCGCGATCTTGATGATCCTGATCGGCGGCGTTGCCCTGTTCAGCCTGGCGGTCGCGCAATATCCCGATGTGGTGCCGCCGACTGTGCAGGTGACCACCCGCTATCCCGGCGCCAGCGCCAAGACGGTCATCGATACGGTCGCGCTGCCGATCGAACAGCAGGTCAACGGCGTTGAGGATATGCTCTATATGCAGTCCTACAGCGGCGCCGACGGCACCTACACCCTGACGGTGACGTTCAAGATCGGCACCGATCTCAACTTCGCGCAGGTGCTGGTGCAGAATCGCGTGTCGAGCGCGTTATCGTCTTTGCCGCAGTCGGTGCAGAACCAGGGCGTCACCGTGCAGAAGAGGTCGACGGCGATCCTGCTGTTCGTGACGCTGACTTCGCCGAATGCGACCTACGACAGTCTTTTTCTCAGCAACTACGCTACGATCAACATCCGGGATGAACTGTCGCGGTTGCCTGGCGTCGGCAATGTAACGGTATTCGGCGCCGGCCAGTACTCGATGCGGGTTTGGCTAGATCCGAACAAGCTGCAAGTGCGCGGACTGATGCCGCAGGACGTCATTCAGGCGATTCAACAACAGAGCCAGCAGGTGACCGCGGGCCAGATCGGGATGCCGCCGACGCCATCGGGACAGGCGTTTCAATATACGCTCAACGTCAACGGCCGGCTCGACAACCCCGGCGAATTCGAGGAGGTGATCGTCAAGACCGGCAACAATGGCGACGTTACGCGCGTGCGCGACGTCGGCCGGGTCGAGCTTGGCGCCCAGACCTACAGCCAGATATTTTCACTCAACAAGAAACCGTCCACCGGCATTGGCGTGTTCCAGTCGCCCGGCGCCAACGCGCTTGAGGTCGAGAAGGCGGTCGAGAAAAAGATGGCCGCGCTGGCGGCGCAATTTCCGCAGGACGTGAAATACGACACTCCGTTCGACACCACCAAATTCGTCGCCGCGTCGATCCATGAAGTCTACAAGACGCTGATCGAGGCGGGTGTTCTCGTCCTCATTGTGATCCTTGTTTTCCTGCAGGACTGGCGCGCGATGCTGGTCCCGGCGACGACGGTTCCGGTGACCATTATCGGCGCGTTCGCGGCGATGGCGGCGCTTGGGTTTACCATCAACCTGTCAACCTTGTTTGCGATCGTGCTCGCGATCGGCATCGTGGTGGACGACGCCATCGTCGTCGTCGAAGGCGCCGCCCACAACATCGAAAAGGGCATGTCCGGCCATGACGCCGCGATCAGCGCCATGGACGCGCTGTTCGCGCCGATCATCGGCATCACGCTGGTGCTGATATCGGTGTTTCTGCCGGCGGCGTTCCTGCCGGGAATGACCGGACGCATGTATGCGCAATTCGCGCTGGTGATTGCCGCAACCGCGCTATTGAGCGCCGTCAACGCAGCGACGCTGAAACCGACGCAATGCGCGCTGTGGCTGCGCCGGCCGGTGCCGCCGGAACAGCGCAACTGGTTCTATCGCGGCTTCAACTCGGTTTATGGCCGCCTGGAGCGGGGCTATGCCGGGCTGATTGGCCGCATGGCCGAACACAGCAATCTGTCTGTCATCGTAGCGCTGATCCTGATCGGTATCGGCGGTTACGGCCTGTCGCGGGTGCCGACCGGCTTTATTCCGATCGAGGATCAGGGTTACTTGCTGGTCGCCGTGCAGTTGCCCGACGGCGCGGCGCTCGACCGCACCCAGCATGTGCTCGATCAGGTCAGCGAAATGTCCGGCAAGACCCCCGGGGTCGAACAGGTGATCAGTATCGCCGGCATATCGGCGCTCGACAACAGTTCGAGCCTCGCCAATGCCGGGGTCGCCTATTTGATCCTGAAGGAGTGGAGCGAGCGCGGACCCGGCCAGGATCTGCGGTCGCTTTTCGTCGGGCTGAACGAAAAGCTGGCGGCGATCCAGGAAGCGCGGATTTTGGTGATCCCGCCGCCGCCGATACAGGGCATCGGCAATGCCGCCGGCTTCGCCCTCCAGGTCGAGTTGCGCGACGGCAATTCCGACTTCGGCAAACTGCAAGCCATCACCAATGCGGTCGTTGCCAACGCGCAAACCCAAAGCGCGTTACAGCGCGTCAGCTCGCCGTTCCGTTCGATGGTGCCGCAGTTCGACGTCGAGGTCGACCGGATCAAGACCCAGACCCTGCATGTCACGACCGACCAGGTGTTCTCGACGCTGGCTTCTTATCTGGGGTCGTCCTACGTCAACCAGTTCACCAAGTTCGGCCGCACCTTCCAAGTCTACACCCAGGCGGATTCGCAATTTCGGCTGTCGCTGCGGGACATTGAAAACCTGATGGTGCGCAACCAGAACGGCGACATGATACCGCTCGGTACGCTCGCGACCATCACGCCGTCGGTCGGGCCCTCGCTGATCAGCCTCTACAATCTTTATCCATCTTCGACGATCATCGGCCTGCCGGCCCAAGGCTACAGCTCCGGCCAATCAATGGCGCTGATGGAAGAGATCGCCGCCAAGACCCTGCCGCCGGGTACCGGCTACGAGTGGACGGCGATGTCGTACCAGGAGAAGGCCGTCGGCCATCAGATCTACTACGCCTTCGGTCTTGCGCTGCTGCTGGTTTATCTGGTGCTGGCCGGGCAATATGAAAGCTGGTACGCGCCGATCTCGGTGATCCTGGCGGTGCCGCTGTCGCTGCTCGGCCCGATGGCCGTGCTGACGGCACTGCGGATCGAGAACAACCTCTACACCCAGATCGGGCTGATATTGCTGATCGCCTTGTCGGCGAAGAACGCCATTCTGATCGTCGAAGTCGCACTCGAACTTCATGTTCGCGACCGCAAGCCGCTCCTGGAATCGGCGATCGAAGCGGCGCGGGCCCGGTTCCGGCCGATCCTGATGACATCGTTTGCCTTCATCCTCGGCGTGGCGCCACTGGTGGTCGCCAGCGGCGCCGGCGCCAGCGCACGGAAGTCGATCGGCATCACGGTATTCTCGGGCATGATCGCCTCGACCTGCCTCGCGGTGCTGTTCGTTCCGACATTCTTTGTCGTGGTGCAGCGGTTCGAGAACTGGCTCGCGGAACGAAAGAGCAGGAAAGCCGGTCCGCAGCCGAGCCCGCAGGCGCCGAGCGTTACATCCTAGATGGGACGGAAAGCGGGGCCCGCGACACGTGCGCGCTTGCCCCGGTTTGCGCCTACAGCTTGACCATCCGCTTGCCGCGGTTTTCGCCCGCCAGCAGTCCGATCAGGGCCTTCGGCGTATTCTCAAGGCCATTGATCACGTCTTCCTGGACTTTCAGCTTGCCCGAGGCGACCCACGATTGCAGGTCGGTCAACGCCTCATCGCGTTGATCCATGAAGTCCATCACGATGAAGCCCTGCATGATAAGGCGCTTCACCACGATCAGGCCGGGAACGCCGCGCGGCCCGGTCGCCGACGGCACGCCGTCATATTGCGAGATCGCGCCGCAGCAGGCGATGCGGCCGCGATTGTTCATTTGCGACAGGCAGGCTTCCAGAATGTCGCCGCCGACATTGTCGAAATAGACATCGATGCCCTTCGGCGCCGCGGCCTTCAGGGCTTTGAACATCGCGCCGTCCTTGTAGTCGACCGCGGCATCGAAGCCGAGTTCGCTGGTCAACCAATGGCATTTGTCCTTGCCGCCGGCAATGCCGACGACATGACACCCCTTGATCTTGGCGATCTGGCCGACAATCGATCCGACCGAGCCGGCGGCGGCCGAGACCACGACGGTCTCGCCGGCCTTTGGCTTTCCGACATCGAGCAGGCCGAAATAGGCGGTGAGACCCGCGATGCCGTACACGCTCAACAGATGCGTCATCGGTTCGAGACGCGGCATCTTGCTCAGGTGCTTTGCAGGCACGGCGGCATAGTCCTGCCAGCCGGTATCGCCAAACACGATGTCCCCGGGTGCCAGGCCCGGCGCTTTCGATGATACGACCTCGGCGAGGCCGCCGCCGGCCATCACCGTATTGGCCTCGACCGCCGCGCGATAGGTCGCGCCGTGCATCCAGGCGCGGTTGGCGGCATCCAGCGAAATATAGCGCACCCGCAGCAACGCCTCGCCGTCCTTTGGCTCCGGGATGGCGCCTTTGGACATCTTGAAATGCTCTGGCCCGAGCTTCCCGGTCGGCTTCTCGATCAGCAAAACCTGACGATTGACGGTGTCGTTCATGGCGTCCCTCCCCCGAATATTGGTTGCTGATGCAGGCGAGCGCGCAGAAAACGCCCAACCGCACACCTTGTGCGCTGCCCATGACGCTAGTCGGCGGGCCTCCATTCCACAATGGGAACAAGTGGCAAACGTGGCGATGTCTGGGGCGTGTTGTAAGGTGCCGAAGCCCGAATCGCCGGTGTTGAAGGCCCATCGAAATGACGACCGTATCGCTGACCTTGTCCCAGGTCTTCGAATTCGCCTTGAAAGCCTACCAGGCGGGAAAACTCTCCGAGGCCGAACAGCTCTGCCTCAAGATTTTGTCCGCCGATCCTGATTCGGCGCCCACCCTCAATCTCCTGGCCATCATCAATAGCGCTTTCGGCCGCAACGATGTCGCCCTTTCCAATTACGATCGCGCGCTATCGCTGAGGCCCGACTTCATCGAGGCGTTGAACAATCGCGGCGCCGTGCTGAAGGCCATGAAACGGTTCGACGAGGCGCTGGAAAGCTACGACCGCGCGCTTCGTCTGCAGCCGGAACATGTCGCGGTACTGAACAATCGTGCGGGCGTCCTGCACGCCATGAAGCGGTATGACGAGGCACTTGCGAGCTACGACCGCGCGCTTGGCCTGCGGCCGGACCATGCCGAAGCGCTCAACAATCGCGGCATCACCTTGCAGGCGTTGGGGCGACGTGCCGAAGCACTCATCAGTTACGATAGGGTGCTCGCGCTGCGATCCGACTTCGTCGAGGCATTGGTGAACCGCGGTATCGCGTTCCATGAGCTGAAACGTTTCGGCGATGCGCTCGCGGATTACGACCGCGCCATCGCGTTGCGGCCAGATCATGCCGATGCCCTCGTCAATCGCGGAAATACGCTAGGCAAACTGCAGCGACACGAGGACGCTCTGACGAGCTATGACGAAGCGCTCAAGCTGCAGCCGGCTCACGTCGAGGCTTTCACCAACCGCGGTGTCGCATTGCACAAACTCGAGCGGTACGATGCAGCGTTGGCGAGTTATGACCGGGCGCTTGCCTCGCAACCGGATCACGTCGAGGCGCTCGTCGGCCGGGGCGCCACGCTGCATGATCTCAAGCAATATGACGCAGCGCTGAGAAGTTACGACCGCGCGCTTGCAGTACGCCCGGATCATGCCGAGGCGCTGGTCAATCGCGGCGTCACGCTGCACGAGCTAAAGCAATCCGCCGAGGCGCTGAACAGCTACGATCGCGCGTTGGCCATGGAGCCGGACCATGTCGAGGCGCTCACCAATCGTGGGGTCGCCTTGCATGATCTGGAACGGTACAGCGAAGCGCTGGCGAGCCATCAGCGGGCGCTTGTCGTGCAATCGGACCATGCTGCCGCGCTCAGCAATCGCGGCGTCACGCTGCACAGGCTTGGGCAACTCGACGAGGCGTTAGCGAGTTATGATCGCGCGCTTGCAAAGCAGCCGGATTATGCCGATGCGCTGGTCAATCGCGGCGTCACGCTGCATGGTCTGAAGCGATTTGATGAAGCGCTGGCAAGCTACGATCGCGCCATCGCCTCGTGGCCCGACCATGCCGACGCGCATTTCTTCGGAAGCATGTCGCTGCTTCTCACCGGTGACTTCGACCCTGGCTGGATTGAATATGAGTGGCGCCGCAGGGGCGCGTCGACGGGGCCTTCAAGGCGCGATTTCCCGCAACCGCTCTGGCTCGGAGACAAGAAGATCGCCGACAAGACGATCCTCCTTCACAGCGAGCAGGGATTTGGCGATACCATTCAATTCTGCCGCTATGTGCCGCTGGTCGCAGCGCGCGGCGCGCGTGTTGTTCTCGAGGTCGAGCAGCCGCTTCGGGACCTTTTGACCGGCCTCGCTGGCGCCACGCGGGTCACGGCCAAAGGCGATCCTTTGCCTGACTTCGACTTGCAATGTTCTCTTCTCAGCCTGCCGCTGGCATTTCGGACGCAGCTTGAAACGATCCCGTCCGTCATGCCCTATCTGCGCGCGCCGGATCGGGCGTTGCTCAAATGGGGTACCCGGCTTCCGGCGAAACGACGCCCGAGGATCGGAATTGCCTGGGCGGGCAACTCAAAACACATCCGGGATCGTGAACGGTCGATCGATCTGCGTTGTCTGTTGCCGCTCCTGGACGTAGACGCGACATTTGTCAGCCTGCAAAAAGAGGTTCGCGCGAGGGATACGGCGACGCTTAGGGAAAGCGCTGACATCATTCATTTCGGCCACGAGCTTGACGGTTTTTCCGACACCGCAGCGCTGATATCGCATCTTGATCTTGTGATATCGGTTGACACCGCTGTCGCGCATCTTGCGGGTGGGTTGGGAAAACCGGTCTGGATATTGCTGACGCATGTGCCCGATTGGCGCTGGCTGCTCGACCGGGATGACAGCCCCTGGTATCCGACCGCGCGTCTGTTCCGCCAGAGCGAGACCCGCGAATGGGACAGCGTCATAAAGCGTGTTGGCGATGCGTTGCTCAAGTTCATCGGAAGCAACTGACAGCGATCGAGCGCCGGCGAAAAGCGCCTGCGTTCGCACTGGGAATTCAGAAAAAATCCAGGTCTTGCGCGCGTCCGCCGCGGGCGATGGTCGCGTATTCGATCGCCAGGAATAATCCGCCGGCCACGTATATCTTCTGTTTTCGCGACGTGGCGAGCCTTTGGCTGATGCTGATCGCGTCCTCGATGGTTGCGGCGATCTGAACGTCTGCGTCTGGATTGGCCTTTTGCACCGAGGCGGCGAGGCTCGCGGCGCTCGCGCCCTTATGGTGCGCCGCGGTGCAAATGATGGTGTCGAATGACGGCGCCAGCAACGCGACGATCTCGTCGGCCTTCTTGTCGAAGGAAATGCCGACCACGAGGATCCAGCCATCCGCGCCGTGTATCGCCTTGAGGCTCGCGAGCGATTGGCGGATGCCGTCCGGGGTGTGGCCGACGTCGATCACGGTGAGCGGTTGTTGTTGAATCAGCTCCAGGCGTCCGGGCCAGCGCGCCGCGCGGAGGCCCGATCTGACGGCGGCTTCGATTCTGGCAGGGGCTTCTTCCGGCCGCATCCGTCGCAGCCAGAGCAGGAACAGGGTGACCGCGATCGCTGCATTGTTGGTCTGGAACGCGCCCAGCAGGCTCGTTTCGAGGACGCGAAACTCGTAGTCACCGAATTGGAAATCGAAGCGTTGTCCGGTTGCCGAGATTGCCTCGTTGTCGATGGCGATCTGGTCGCGGACAAACACGGCCGTGATTTCGCGATGGCGATTATATTCGAGGATATGCGGTCGCAGGTTCCGGCAATTTTCCCCGTAGACGATGGTGCCTCCGGATGCGCAGGCGTCGCTCTTGTCGGAGACGATCAATTCCAGCGAATGGCCGAGCAATTCGACATGCTCGTAATCGACCGAGGTCACGCAAGTGCAGAGCGCGCCGACCAGGCGTGCCGGGTCGTAACGGCCGCCGATGCCGGCTTCGAACACCGCGAAATCACACTCGCTCTCCTGAAAATACATGCAAGCCAGCGCGAACATCGCCTCAAAGGCCCCGAATTTCTCATTATGTCGCAGCGAAAGCTCGGCGATAGCGGTTTCGACGCGCAACTTCAGGCGTGCCAGGGTGTCGTCGCCAATAGGCGCGCCATCAACCTGAAAGCGTTCGTTGAAGTGGTGCAAATGAGGCGAGGTAAACAGCCCGGTTCGCAGGCGATAGGCGTGGGCGATGCTGGCGCAGAACGCCGCGGTGCTGCCTTTGCCGTTAGATCCCGTCACCACCACCGACACGCGCCGCAACCTTGTGCGATCCACCGCGATGGCGTCGAGCAGGTCGGCCATCCGCGCCAGACCGACGCCGTCACCATATTTCGGAAGATCGAACAATTACGTGCCTCGCTCTTTGCGGCAATTGCTGCGGGAATTTCAACTCGATGGCGCCAGCAAACCCATGGCGGAAAATGTGTGATGCCAGATTTTTAAAATCAAATCGCTGCGCTCGGATTGCTCCAGTAGCCGGATCGACGGGCTCGAATTCACCTCAATCACCCTTATCGCATCCGGATCGCCGCCGATGTCCGTGAACAAGTCCACGGCCGCGACGCGCAGCCCAAGCGCGCGAACCGCCTTCCGCGCCTGGGTGAGTGCCGCATCGGAGCGAGGAGCTTCAAGGACCATGGTGCCCCCCGCGCTCAGATTCATCCGGCCGGGAATGTCCCAACGCTCGCCTTTGGGCAGCACGACGTCGAGCGAGGTGTCACGGTCCACGGTCACGGAAGCCGGCGAGAGACCGCGGGATTGCAAGGCTGCGTCATGCGCGGCCAGCAGATCGCGGATCGCGTGCACGCCATCGCCTAGAACGAACGGCGGATATTTCCGCGCTGCATAAACGACCTGGTCATCCAGCACAAAAATCCTGTATTCGATCCCTGCGGCAAGCGGCTGGATCAATATCGAATCGTAATATCGCGAAACCTCATCGAGATATCGAAGCAGCGAGGCTTCGTCATAAATGGCCTGTGCGAAATCGCCGCGTGATCCAGCTAAAGGCTTGGCGAAGGCTGCTGCGCCCAATTTTCGGAAATATTCAAGTGCCGCTTCGCGCTCATGGCCCGCGGAGCGAAGGGCGCGATGCCGCTCATGCAGGAAGAAATATTCTCCGCCCAGTGTCGGTACGCCGGCGCTTTCAAGGATCTGGTTGGCAAAATACTTGTCGGTCGCCAGCGATGAAGCCGTGGCGTTGTTTTGCGGATACCATGAACATCGGCCGGCGCCGAAATGAATGCATTTGGCCGCAGAACTGACGCTAAAGACCAGCCCGGTTCCTCCATCGATGTCTCGAAACGCCAGTCCGAATTCGGCGCAGGCATATTCCGCGTAGACCGACTGGTCCGGATAAGCGCTCGGTTTTCCCGATCGAAATTCTCTCAAAGCTGGCATGCGCTATCCGGCGATCCCGTTCGAATGTGAGGCTGTTGTTCGAGGCAAATTAACTGCCAGAACGCTGCCGGTTTGAGCAAGTTAATTGCGCGCGGAGCGCGTTTGCGATGATCATGCGCGAACCATTTTGCAAAATATATCGACTGCCATTTTGAGCCATCAATTGCGCGTCAACGGCAGTTGACTATCTCTGATATTGCGGTACGTCACACACTAAATCGTCAATCGTTTCAGGGGTTTTCGCTGGTTTGAAGCCCGAACGACGCGATTGTTCTACATCACGGCATCTGGAAAAACCAAAACACATGAGCGCCTTCCATAGAGAGAAAGTTCTTTCCGTCCGGCACTGGACCGATACGCTTTTCAGCTTCACAGCCACCCGCAATTCCGGCTTTCAATTCCTGAACGGGCAGTTCGCGATGATCGGCCTCGAGGTTGATGGTCGTCCGCTGCTGCGCGCCTACAGCATGGCGAGCGCCAATCACGAGGAAGCCCTCGAATTTTTCAGCATCAAGGTCGCCGACGGTCCGCTGACCTCGAGGCTTCAGCAGATCAAGCAGGGTGACACAATCCTGGTGGGGCGCAAGGCAACCGGCACGCTGATTGCCGACAATCTGATCCCGGGTAAACGCCTGCTGTTGCTGTCGACCGGCACCGGCCTTGCTCCGTTCGCCAGCTTGATCAAGGACCCCGAGGTGTACGAGCGATTTGAAACCATCGTTCTGGTGCACGGCTGCCGGCAAGTGTCCGAACTGGCTTACGGCGAAGAGCTGGTGGCGAAATTGAGGGACGACGAGTTTCTCGGACCGCTATTGACCGAGAAGCTTCTGTATTATCCGACCGTCACCCGCGAGCCGTTCCGCAACCGCGGCCGCATCACCGATCTGATCACGTCGGAGCAGTTGTTCAACGACATCGGTCTGCCGCCGCTGGACATCGAAACCGACCGGATCATGATGTGCGGCAGCCCCGGCATGCTCGAAGAACTGCGCCAGACCTTTGAAGCGCGTGGCTTTCTCGAAGGCAGCCACAGCGAGCCCGGTCATTTCGTGATCGAAAAGGCGTTTGTCGAACGCTGATCCTTTCGTGTCCCGGACGCGGTGCAACGCCTGTGCCGACGGGATGCGCTGCTCAGCACACACGCCTCCGACCGGCGCGGTCGCAAATGCGCTGCATGCGCTGACGCTCCTGATCGCGCGGCAAGTCGTCGGCGAACTGGAAGACCTCGACCCGAGTATCGAATATTTCGTGGTCCCGCCGTTATGTCCGCTGGCGGGATCGCCCTATGACTTCTCGCGAACCGCCGATCATGTCGAGCGCGCGATCCATAGTACCGACGCCTGGCTCGCCCGGAACGGCTTGCAGAAAAGCGGAATTCCCGACGAGATGCGCCCGCACGCGCATTGAGCCGAGGCCCGGTCGCGCGTTACGTTGCACTGCAAAAAACACGTGACGGAGACATCGCTCACCGCTGGATGGATTGCTTCCCGGCGACAGGATTCGATAGCCTCGCGGCCACCAGCCGTCATACCGGTGACCCGTGCGCCGGATATCGTGTACAGGTTGTTCGGATATTCTGGATTAGGCTGCGGCCGACAAGAAATAATACGGCAGAATCTGCCCGAGGGGTCCCATGGAAACGTTGATGCTTCCGTTCTCGCCACGCTTCATCGTTCTTACGATTTGCAGCGTCGTCACGGCATTGCTTCTCGGTATCGGAATCGTCGATCACAAGGTGTTCGATCTGGTTGTGATCCCGATCGTTATTTTCGGCGCCCTGACGCTGCTCGGCATTCGCGATCTCACGCAAAAGAGCCACGCCGTTCTGCGGAACTACCCGATCTCGGCACATCTGCGCTTTCTGCTGGAAGAGATCAGGCCGGAGATGCGGCAGTACTTCTTCGAGAGCGAGAAGGACGGCATGCCGTTCAGCCGCGATACCCGCGCGGTTATCTATCAGCGTGCGAAGATGGTGCTCGACAAGCGGCCGTTTGGCACCCAGGAGGATGTCTATCGCGAGGGCTATGAATGGATGCACCATTCGGTGGCGCCGAAGCCGCATGCCGATGAGAAATTTCGCGTCAGCATCGGCGGGCCGGATTGCAACCGGCCGTATTCGGCATCGGTGTTCAACATTTCGGCGATGAGCTTTGGCGCGCTCAGCCCCAACGCGGTGCGCGCACTGAACGCGGGCGCCAAGAAGGGCGGCTTCGCGCATGATACCGGGGAGGGCGGCGTCAGTCCCTATCATCGCGAGAACGGCGGCGATCTGATCTGGGAGATCGGCTCGGGATATTTCGGCTGCCGCCATCGCGACGGCTCGTTCGATCCGGAAGAATTCGCCCGGATCGCGTGCGACGACCAGATCAAGATGGTCGAGCTCAAGGTCAGCCAGGGCGCCAAACCCGGACACGGCGGCGTGCTGCCGGCGGCCAAGGTGTCCGAAGAAATTTCCCGGATCAGGGGCGTGTCCATGAACGAGGACTGCATCTCGCCGGCATCGCATGGCGCGTTCTCGACGCCGCTGGAAATGATGGCCTTCATCGGCGAGATGCGGCGGCTGTCCGGCGGCAAGCCTGCCGGGTTCAAGCTGTGTATCGGCCATCCCTGGGAATTTCTGGCGATCTGCAAGGCGATGATCCAGACCGGAATTTATCCCGATTTCGTCGTGGTCGATGGCAACGAGGGCGGCACCGGCGCGGCGCCGCTCGAATTCATGGACCATCTGGGGATGCCGATGCGCGAAGGCGTCAATTTCGTCCATAACGCGCTCGTCGGCATCGATGCACGCGACCGGATTCGTATCGGTGCCGCCGGAAAGATTGCCACCGCGTTCGACATGGCGCGCGCAATGGCGATCGGCGCGGATTGGTGCAATTCGGCGCGCGGCTTCATGTTTTCGCTGGGCTGCATCCAGTCGCTGAGTTGCCATACCGATCGATGCCCGACCGGGGTGACCACGCAGGACCCTTCGCGCAATCGCGCACTGGTGGTGCCGCACAAAATAGAGCGGGTTTACAATTATCATCATGCCACGCTGCATGCGCTGGCCGAACTTCTCGCCGCCGCCGGACTGGAGCATCCGCAGCAGATCCGGCCAATTCACTTCTCGCAGCGAAGCTCCACGACCGAGGTGCGGTCATTCGCGCAGCTCTATCCGTCGCTGCGGCCGGGTGAATTGATCGACGGCACCGCCGATCCGCGCTTTCGCGAGGCCTGGGCGATGGCGCGGGCGGATACGTTTTCGGCGGCGGGGTGAGGGCTGCGCGAGGACGACTCGTGAATATGCAACGCCACGAAATCAGTGCGGATTTTCCAGGCTGAATAGCTCCGACTGCTCGTCATAGGCGAACAGCTCCGCATAGCGTCCCCATGACACGATCGTCTTCATGGTCTCGTCGGCGTATTCCTCCGACATGTAGTCTTCAAGTTCGTTGCGGAAACGCGCGGCGGGGGCGGTGTGCGAAGGCCGCTCATCGAGGACGCGGCGGATCAGACCCATCACCGGCACATAATTGATCAGATGTTCGGCGAACAGCTTCTTGCGGGCATCGGTTTCGAGATGGGCAAAGCGCTTGCCGGCATCCGTCAGCATCAGATCGCCTTCGCTCAATTGGGCAAATCGCAGCAATTGAAGCGCTTCGCCGAGGTGAAACAGCTCGTCGGCTTCGAGTTGCAGGCTGCCGGCGAGAACCGGCAAATCGGCGTGCCCGTTATAAGGCGGACCCGCCAGCGTCTCGATCAGGCCGGAAAGAAGGTTGGACGAGACATGGTTCAGGATCATGCCGACCCCGGTGCCGACGATGCCTTCGAAGGTGGCTGTTCTTGTCTCCGCGCGTTGGGTCATGCGGGCGTAGATACTATCGACAAGTTGCCGGAATGTCGGATCGAGCCGTTTGCGCGGGTGCGGCAGGTCGACCTTGATCTCGGCGGCGACCCGGCCGGGATTGGACGAAAACACCAGAATGCGGTCGCACATCAGCACCGCTTCTTCAATGTTGTGCGTCACCATCAGCACCGACTTGATCGGCAGCCGGCCTTCGATCCACAGATCGATCAGGTCGGTTCGCAGCGTCTCCGCCGTGAGCACGTCGAGCGCGGAAAACGGTTCATCCATCAGCAGCAGGTCGGGATGAACCACCAGCGCCCGGGCGAACCCGACGCGTTGACGCATGCCGCCGGACAATTCCTTGGGGTAGGCGGACTCGAATCCGTCGAGGCCGATCAGGTCGATCGCCGCGAGCGCCCGGGTGCGGCGCTCGGTGCTTTCGATCCCGAGCGCCTCCAGACCCAGTTCGACGTTTTGCAGAACCGTCAGCCACGGAAACAGCGCGAAAGACTGGAACACCATCGAGACGCCGTTCGGCGGACCCACGATGGTCTCGCCACGGCATTTCGCGTCGCCGGAGGACGGCGCGATCAGTCCGGCGATAATGCGCAGCAGCGTCGACTTGCCGGATCCGGACCGGCCGAGCAGGCCGACAATTTCGCCCGAATGAATCGTCAGATCGACTTTTTCGAGAACCAGCAATTCCTCGCCGCTGCCTTTCGGAAAGGACCGGCAGACGCCGCGGATATCGAGAAGGTTGGTCTGTTTGGTTTGATCGAGCATGATTTCCCCTGATCAGCCGAGGCGAAGGCGACGTTCTCCGAAGGCATAGAGTGGCCTCCAGAGCAGCCGGTTGAAGAGCGTCACCAGAATACACATGATGGCGATGCCGAGAACGACCCGAGGGAAGTCACCGGCCTCCGTTGCCGAGGCGATATAGGCGCCGAGGCCGCTGGCCGTCAGATGGGTGTTGCCCCAGCTTGCGACTTCCGCGACGATGGAGGCATTCCACGATCCGCCCGAAGCGGTGATGGCGCCTGTGATGTAATAAGGGAAAATGCCGGGCAGGACGACCTTTATCCACCACCTCCATCCCCTAAGGTGGAAGCTGCCGGCGGCCTCGCGCAGGTCGGTCGGGAATGCGCTGGCGCCGGCGATGACATTGAACAGGATGTACCACTGCGTCCCCAGGATCATCAGCGGGCTGAGCCAGACGTTGGCGTTCAGTCCGTAGCGGACGATCACCACCACGAATATCGGGAACGCGAGGTTTGCCGGAAATGCCGCCAGAAACTGTGCCAGCGGCTGGATTCGCTCGGCGAGCTTGGGCCGAAGTCCGATCCAGACCCCGACCGGGACCCATATCAGCGTGGCCAGGGCAATCAGCACGACCACGCGTGCCAGTGTGATGAACCCATATCCGGTGGCGCTCACGATGTCCGACAAGCCAAGGGTCGCCGAGAGATATTGATAGACCTTCCAGCCGGCGTAGACGGTGCCTGCGATGATGACGGCAAGCCAGACCGCATCGACGATGCGCGAGGGCTGGCCTTTTGCGGTCATTGCCATCCGCAATCGGCTTGGGATCGCGATATGCAAATTCGAGAAGGCCTTGTTCAGGGCCGCGAACGGATAAATCAACGCCCGCAAGGCCCGCGTGCGACGGAACAGATCGAGCATCCAGGATGTCGGAGCGCTTGCCGATGCGGTCTGTTCGAACCGGAATTTGTCGGCCCAGGCCACCACGGGACGAAACAGCAATTGATCGTAGGCGACAATGACCAGAAGCATCGCAAGGAGCGCGTAGCCGATCGCGGGCAGGTTCTGTTTTTCAATGCCCAATGCGACGTAAGATCCGATGCCGGGCAGCGTGACCGTGGTGTTGCCGACGGTGATTGCCTCCGACGCCACCACGAAAAACCAGCCGCCTGACATCGACATCATCGTATTCCAGATCAGGCCCGGCATGGCGAAGGGCACGTCGAGCCGCCAGAAGTGCTGCCACCCGCTAAGGTGAAAACTCTGGGACGCCTCTTCCAGGTCCTTCGGAACGTTGCGCATCGACTGGTACATGCTGAACGTCATGTTCCAGGCCTGGCTGGTGAAGATCGCGAACACGCAGGCGAGTTCGGCGCCGAACACGCTGCCGGGAAACAGGTTCATGAAGAAGACGACGGTAAAGGTCAGAAAGCCGAGGATCGGCACTGACTGCAGGATATCGAGCAGCGGAATCAGCACCATCTCGGCACGCCGGCTCTTGGCGGCGAGGGCGGCATAGATGAAGGTGAATATGATGGAGCAGACGATCGCCAGCAGCATCCGCAGGGTCGTTCGCAGCGCATAGACCGGAAGATTGGCCGGGTCGAGCGACACCGGCGTCACCTCGAGCGTCGACAGGGGTGCCGTGGTCTGCTCGCCTCCATAGACGATCAGCACCATGGCGCCGATGACGAAGATCAGCGCCACCGCGTCCCAGATGTTGGGCCGCAGGGCCTGGCCCAGCGCGGCCGGGCGAAGGTCTTGGAGAGCCATCGGAGCCGCCTTGTTTAGAATTCGCCGTGCAGGCGGCCTGAGAAAATCGAGGCCGGTCCCCGGTCGGCGTTATAGGCGGGATTTACGACGAGTTGATAGTCCGCGGTGACCGTAAGGTTCTTGTTGACTGCGTAAGCGTAGTACGTTTCCAGAATTCGTTCGGTGCCGTAATTGAGCTGGCCGTCCCCGATCAGCAGGCCGAGGCCGCCGGCGGCGAGGAAGTTGCGGTTGGCTTCGGAAAGGCCATTGATCGCTCCGCCGACACCGATGGTATCGCTCGGTCGTCCCCAATAGCTGCCCTTGATCGACAGGCCGCCCGAAATGCTGCGATCGATGTCGGTAAAGGACAGGATTTCGTTCTGGCCGTCATTCCAGCTGGCACGGGCGAAAATGCCGATATCCTTGGCGATCTGTTGCTCGGCGTTGAGGTAGAAGCCGTATTTGAGGTTGTCGCGGCGGATGCTTGCCATCACCGTGTTGATCTCGAGGTTGGGGTTGGCATCCTCGATCGCCAGCGCTTCATTGTAGTTGCCGGTGTTGCCGCTGTTGGCGAACAGGCCAAGCCGCAACTTGCCGGGCTGCTCGAAGATGGTGTGGCGTTCTTCAAATTCGACGACCGAACCCATGGCCTTGGCGCCGATCACCAGAAGATCGCTGTTGGGAGCCGACGGCACCTCGAATACGCCGGCGCGCACCGCCCAGTCCTTGCGGTTGAACTCGACCACAGCGCCCCGTGTATAGCCCGGCAGGTCGGCCGGGAAATCATAGGCGGCCGACGACCACATCGCCCAGTTCATGAAGTCCGCGCGCGGATCTTTCGCGTAACTGTTGTTGTCGAAGAAATCTCCGACCGCGAACCGTCCAATGATCAACGTGATGCGGTCGATGTCGCGTTTGCCCGGCAGTTGATTGGGGCCATCCGGAACGTCTTCCTGCTCGCCACCGAGACCGAAAGTCTGGCGAAGGTAATAGCGCTGCGGACGAATTTTGGGGAACGCGGCACCGGCCTTTTGCGCCTCTCCGTTCGGAAAGCCGGCCAGTCCGAGCGTGCCGCCGAGGCCGAAGCCTTGCGCCGTTTCCGGGTCGAAATAGAATTCGCCGCCCTGCCACAATCGCACACCCACGAAGGCCGTGGTGGTCCAGGTATGCTGGATCTGTCCACCTCCCGGCAGGCTGTTCGTTCCGGCATAGGGCGAATGGAATGCCGGATAGCCCGATGGAATAATGGTCGTCTGGGCATGGACATTCCAGGCGTCCGATTCCGGAAGCGCGGTTTTGTCGTTGGTGGAAGCCGGCGCGGCCCAAGGCGGTGTATCGCCAAACCGATAGTTCAGCCCGATTTTGACGAGGTTGATATTGGGTTCGACATTGAGGCCCGGCAGGCCAAAGCCGCTCAGGTCATAGGTCCGGTGGGCAAGATCGATGTAGTCATATTCGAGCCTGGCACTCCAGTTGCCGCTCACGGCAAATTCGATGCCGGCGCCCGCTGTCCAGCCGGATTGGTATTGCCCGGGCGATGCGACGATGCTTCCGCCGCCGTCATTGATATCGACGTGGCTGTGCCCCCAGGCAAAGCCGCCGGTCATATACGGCATCAGCGTTCCGAACGCATATCCGACGCGGCCGCGGACGGTGCCGATGTAATCGAGCGTGGTATTGAATGGCGCAGGCGTCAGTGCCGTGGAGTCCACCGGACTGGTGAACGAGGCGTCAGCCTCGATGCCGAGCACGACATGGCTCGGAAACTGCTTGAGGTAGCCGACGTCAAAGCCGCCGATAAAGCCCGTAGAGGAGTGCTGAAAGAATGCACCTTGCTCGGGGAGAGTATTGGTACCGGCCCCCAAGTTGCCGCCGCCATAGCCGACCGCGCCTCCGACGTAAAACCCGGTCCAGTCATAAACCGCTTTCAAAACCGGCGCCTTGAGCGGCATGTCGGCAGCAATCGCGGGACCATCGAACATGAGCATCCCCAGTCCAACGCCCGCAATGACACGTTCCCAGGATCGGCTGCAGCGATTCATCGTGTGGGTATTTCCGGCGCGAGCATTCCAAGTGGTCTCTTTCGTCACCATTGCGATCTTGCCGGCACGCTGCCATCGAAGAAACGTAGCCGTCCGTTCGGGATTGCCGATTACTGTGATCAAAAGCCTGATCAAGGGAAAGCGTCATTCACTTACGTCTTCTACGTCTTCGTCTTATTGCAAGTAATTCTTAATTGCAACTTGGCTGTAGCGACAAGGGCGGCGCGCCGTCGGATCAATCGGTATGTTCACCTTGAATATCCTGATCTTTTCGCCGGCGCCCAAGGCCAGCAAGGCTCCGAACCGCCAGCAAGCGGGTTCCTGATAAGACGGTTCGAAGACCGTTATGTGAAATCCGGCGCTGCCAGTGCGGCAGCGTCGGGCCTCCCGGATTTCAGGCTGATCGCGAAATATCTGTGACGCGTGACCGGCGGCAGAGCGCTAGCCATTCGCTCGATGGAAGTGCTGCACCTCTACGGTCACATGGGACAAACCGGCGAATCGAGCCAATCTCTTCCGGTAATGCGCCGCTTCGCGTGCCCCGCTGGTTGCGACCGAGACGATGGCGCCGAGATGCCCGGGGCCAAGCCGCCAAAGATGCAGGTCGGTGACTTGATCTCCGTCGCTTTCGATGGCCACACGCACCTTCTCCGCCATGCGCGGATCCGGCGTGCGATCGAGCAGGATGCCGCCGGTATCGCGCAGCAGTCCAACCGACCAGTTCGCGATGACAAGCGCGCCGATCAAGCCGGCAAGCGGATCCATCCAGAGCCAGCCGAACGCGCGCGCCAGCAGCAGCCCGACAATGACCATGACGGACACGCCGGCATCGGCCAGGACGTGAACGATGGCGGCTCGCATGTTGTTGTCGCGGTGATAGGCACCGTGCGCAGCCTCGTGATCATGCTCATCGAATTCAAGCTGGTGGTCTTGTTGCTGACCCGCATGCGCCACGCTGACTTTGGCGACAAAGGCATGCGGCTCCGGAATTTCGTCGCGCGACTCGAGATATCCTTCCCGATCCTCGAACGAAAATAACTGGCGGCTGCCATCCGGCCGGACGGTCTCGATGGTGACCTCGGAAGCCGCCGGCAGCAAAGCCATTTCGGTCTTGACGCGGAAGCGCGGCGGCACGTTGTCTTCAAAGACCTCGATTTCGATGGCGCCGGTGCCGAACTCAATGCGGTGCGGTTGCTCGCCATGATGATGGTCGTGGCCATGCGGGTGATCATGACCGTGATGATGTCCGCCGGACAACAGCCACGCGCTGGCGACGTTCACCGCCAGACCAAGCACGGCGATCGGGATCGCCTCGTTGAAGCTGATGGCAACCGGAGCGAGCAGCCGCGATACGGCTTCATAACCGATCAGCAGGGCAATCATCGCCAGAACGATGGCGCTGCTGTATCCCGCCAGGTCACCGAACTTGCCGGTACCGAAGGTGAAACTGCGATCGTTGGCATATTTGCGGGCATAGGTGTACGCCAGCGCGGCCAACAGCAGCGCCCCGGCATGCGTCGACATGTGCAATCCGTCGGCAACAAGCGCCAGCGAGCCGAACAGCGCCCCGCCGATGATTTCGGCGATCATCATGACGCTGCAAAGGATGATCACCGCCCAGGTTCGGCGTTCGGCTTTCTCGTGGTTTTCGGCCAGAAAGACGTGATCGTGGCGCGCCACCCGAGAGATCGTTTTTGCATCGGTCATGGTTGTTCTCACTTCAAATAGGTGTGGACCACTTCGATGAGTTGATCCGCCGCCTCGGCGTTAAGCGCGGCCGGATTCCTCTCGGGATCGACGAGATGGGTGCGAATGTGGTCCTCGACCACCTCCGCCATCAGGCCGGCAACGCCGCCGCGGATGCCCGCGATCATGTGCATGATGCGCTCGCATCCGGCCTCTTCGGACAACGCCCGCTCGATCGCTTCAACCTGGCCGCGAATGCGGCTTACCCGGGCGAGCAGCTTCTTCTTCTCTCGGATCATGTGTGTCATGGCGCTCGCTATAGGGTACCCCCCTATACTATGTCAACCGCCGCGGCAGCCGTTGGCCGATATTTCCGGCATTCAAAAAGATGACCCGCCCGGCGGGACAACCGGGCGGGTCGGGTACGACACGGGGGTGGATAGAGCGTTTCCGAGCGCAGTGGCTTCCGGTTCGCGTGAAGAAAACGCCTCAATCAGAAAAACGCTCCATCCGGTTTGAGCGCGGGGCCATTTCGGTCCGCATGCTCAGTTGGACGAAGCGTGTTCGAGTCCAGTTCGAATCGCAGCCTGCGAATTTCGAGCCGTCTTGTTCTGACGGTGATTACACACGGTTAACAGGTCAGGCATCAGCTCTTCGGGCCGGCCGAAAGCGTCGCCGGATCGAATTTATCGACATCAGCAAGCAATTCGCAGAACGCGAGAGCGCCGTGATCGAGCAAACGGTGGCCCTTTTCCGCGGAGGCCTGCGCGGCATCGCCGGCGGCGCCGCTTGCGTGAAGGTCCTGGGCCTGCCACGCGAACGGGGCTGGCCGGTGCGCGGCCAGCCAGCGATAATCCTTCTCCATCGCGATGCTCGCGGGACGAAAGTCGGCGATCGCCTCGTTGCGTACCTGTTCGGGGTAACGCGCCAGCATGATCGATGTCTCGACCGCGCCGCCGTGGATGCCATGACGCAATTCTTCAGCAGAAAACAATCCCTCCGGCGCGCCGAAGCGGGCCCATCCGGTGCTGACAACGAGAATCCCGTATTTCGCCCGCAGATCCTGCGCGACGAGGCTCATGGCCGCGCTATTGCCGCCGTGGCTCGTCACCATCACCAGCTTCTTGATGCCTGCGCGCGCGACGCTGGTCCCGAGCGCCATCCAGCTCTGCAATGCAATTTCGGTGGGCAGCGTCAGCGTGCCCGGATAGTCGATGTGCTCGGTGGAAATTCCGACCGGCTGAAGCGGGAGGAACGTCGCTGGAATGGTATCGGCGAGAAGCTCGCGCACGCGCGCTAGATAGGCCTGTGCAATCATGATGTCGGTGCCGACAGGCAAATGCGGCCCGTGCTGTTCGGTTGCCGCCAGCGGTAAGACCGCGATCCATCGCGCCGGCCCGGCTGCGGAAATCTCCGGCCAGTGAATGTCGGTCCAGTCGCGGGGAGGAAGCATTGAAGTCATCAAGCGAAACGTTTCCTAGGGTAGACTTGCGGGGTAGTTTGTATTCAATCCCGGCCAACACGTTAGCTACGTCCGGGCCAGCAGAGAGTTCCCATCATGGGCCAGAACGATCGACGGAGTCCAATCATGAACCCGCCTCTTTTGACGCGAGCGTTAACGGCCGGCCTGATGGTCATCCTGATGGCGATCTCGTCCGCGACCGCCCAGACCGCGCTGGACAAGGTCTCGTTTGGAACCAACTGGGTCCCCGAGGCGGAGCACGGCGGATTTTTCCAGGCCCTGGCCGACGGCACCTACAAGAATTACGGGCTCGACGTCACCATCGTGCCGGGCGGCCCCAACGAAAACAACCGCATGCTGCTGATCGCCGGCAAGATTGACTTCTTCATGAGCGCAAACAGCCTGCAATCGTTCGATGCGGCGGCGAATAACGTGCCGGTGGTGGCGGTCGCCGCCATGTTCCAGAAGGATCCGCAGGTCTTCGTGACGCATCCGGAATCGAAGGTCGCCAAGCTGGAAGACCTCAAGCCGCTGACGCTGTTTGTGTCCAAGGAAGGCATCTCGACCTATTTTCAGTGGCTGAAGTTCGAATACGGATTCAGTGAGGAAAAGGTCAAACCCTATACCTTCAATGCGCAGCCATTCCTGGCCGACAAGCAAAGCGCGATGCAGGGCTATGTCACCTCGGAGCCGTTCGCGGTCGAGCAAACCGCCAAATTCAAGCCGGGGGTCATCCTGCTGGCGGATTATGGTTTCAACACCTACTCCACCTTGATCGAGACGCGCCGGGATATCGTCGACAAGAAGCCGGATCTGGTTCAGCGTTTCGTCGACGCCTCGATCGTCGGTTGGTACCATTATCTGTATGGCGACAACGCGCCAGGCAACGCGATGATCAAGAAGCTCAATCCGGAAATGACCGACGAGCTCTTGGCCTATTCCGTTGCCAAGATGAAGGAATATGGAATTGTCGATTCCGGTGACACCTTGCACGACGGCATCGGCGCCATGACCGATGCACGGGTTACAAGCTTTTTCGACAAAATGGTGCGCGCAGGCGTGGTGCGCGGCGACATCGACTTCCGGAAAAGCTACACGCTTCGCTTTGTCAACAAGGGCGTCGGCCAGGATCTGCGGCCCAAAAACCAGACAACCAGATGAGAACTGGACCAGAACCAGAGACGCAATGGCTGATCCCGCAGCCGTGTCTGAAATGAGCTCGCGCCCGGCGGGCCTTGCGGTGAGCTTGCGCGGTGTCACCAAGGTTTATGACAACGGCGTGATGGCGCTGGGGCCGTTTGATCTTGATGTGCGCAAAGGCGAGTTTGTGTCGTTGCTAGGACCGTCGGGTTGCGGAAAATCGACGGCGCTGCGCCTGATCGCGGGTCTTAACGCGCCGACATCCGGGAGCGTCGGCGTTTCTCAAGCTCACGGTCAGGCGCGCGGGGGGCGTGCCATCGGCTTCGTGTTCCAGGAGCCGACCCTGATGCCGTGGACCAGCGTGCGCGAGAACGTGCGATTACCCTTGAAACTGGCGCATGCCACAGCCGCGGAGGCGAACGCGCGCGTCGGCGAGGCACTGGCACAGGTGGGGCTTGCCGAATTCGCCGACGCCTACCCGCGCGAATTGTCTGGAGGCATGAAGATGCGGGTCTCGCTCGCGCGCGCTTTGGTCACTGACCCCGACATCCTGCTGATGGACGAGCCGTTCGCAGCACTTGACGAAATCACCCGTTTCCGGCTGAACAACGATCTGCTCTCGCTATGGCGCGATCTGCGCAAGACTATCATCTTCGTCACCCATTCGGTGTTTGAGTCGGTGTATCTATCGCAGCGTGTGATCGTAATGACATCGCGGCCCGGACGGGTCGGCGCCGAGTTTCGCATCGATGCCGCTGAGCCGCGGGGCGAGGATTTCCGTACCTCAGTCGATTATGCCGGCTATTGCCGCAAGGTATCGAGCGCGCTGGCGCCGTTGCGCCAGGGGCAGCCCGTTTCATGAATTCATTGCAAACCCCGCCATTATCTGCCGAGCAAAGCGCGCCGGACAGCCGCAGCGTGCGCCTTGTTCGAATTCTGCTTCCCGTCGTCGTGCTCGCGATTGGCGTGGCGGCGTGGGAGGCCGTGGTACGCGCCAACGAAATTCCGCCCTATGTGTTACCCGGACCGGGCGCGGTTTTCCGTACCCTTGTCAATGACTGGCCGGTGCTGTCGCGCTCGCTGCTGACCACCTTGCAGACGACGCTCGAGGGGTTCGTTGCGGCGGCTATCGGCGGCATGGCGTTGGCGCTGTTGTTCAATCAGTCGAAATGGCTGGAATATTCCCTGTTTCCCTATGCGGTGATCCTGCAGGTTACCCCGGTCATTGCGATCGCGCCGCTGCTGCTGATCTACCTGCCGCAGCAGACCGCGGTCATCGTCTGTGCCTGGATCGTCGGATTCTTTCCGGTGCTGTCCAACACCACGCTCGGCCTGAATTCGGTGGATCGCAATCTGGCCGGTCTGTTTCAACTTTACGGCGCGTCGCGGCTGCAGACCCTGCGATATCTCAAATTGCCTTCCGCGCTGCCGTTCATCCTCGGTGGATTGCGGATTGCGGGTGGCCTGTCGCTGATCGGCGCGGTGGTCGCCGAGATCGCGGCCGGTTCCGCCGGCGCCGGTTCCGGATTGGCCTATCGAATAGCGGAATCCGGCTACCGTCTCAACATTCCCAGAATGTTCGCGGCGTTGTTGTTGCTCTCTGTCGCCGGAATTGTCATTTATGGGCTGCTGGCGCTAACGTCGCATCTGGTGTTGCGGCGCTGGCATGAGAGTGCGCTTGGAAAGGAAAACTGATGGCGGGTGCGAATATTTCTTCCGAGAAGATCGATTTGCTGATCTATGGGCCGAACAAGCCGATCGTCGAACACGGTTTTTCCGACCAGTTCGTGCTGCATTCCTTTGAAACCAAGCATGACCTCGAGCGGTTGAGTCCGGCCGTTGCCGGAAAAATCCGCGGCGCAGCGGTCACCTACAACAGTGTACGGGGCGACAAGGCGACGCTGTCGCTGTTTCCGAAGCTTGAGATCGTCGCCAGCTTTGGCGTCGGCTATGATCACATCGATGCCGAATACGCACGCGAGCACAACATCGTCGTCGCCAACACCCCGGACGTCCTCACCGAAGAGGTTGCGGATGTCGCCATGGGACTTCTGATCGCGACCCTGCGCGAGTTCGTCAAGGCCGACCGCTATCTGCGTTCAGGCCTGTGGCGGACGCAGAACTTTCCCCTGAGCGTCGGCTCGCTGCGCGACCGCAAGGTCGGGATGGTCGGCATGGGCCGGATCGGCCAGGCGATCGGACGCCGGCTCGATGCCGCACGCGTTCCGGTGGTTTATCATTCGCGCAGCCCGGCGGCCGGTGTCTCGTACAAGCATTATCCCGACCTGATCGAGATGGCGAAGGCGGTCGATACGCTGGTGATCATCATCCCCGGCGGGGCTGCGACGGCCAAGCTGATCAATGCCGATGTTCTGAAAGCGCTGGGGCCGCGGGGTGTTGTGATCAACGTGGCGCGCGGCTCGGTGGTCGACGAGCCGGCCCTGATCGCGGCGCTGAAGTCGGGGACCATCCTGGCCGCGGGGCTCGATGTGTTCGCCAACGAGCCAAACGTGCCCGACGAGTTGCGCGCCATGCAGAATGTGGTGCTGCTTCCGCATATCGGCTCGGCTTCGGTGGTGACGCGGAATGCCATGGATCAGCTGGTGGTCGATAATCTGAAGGCCTGGTTTGCCGGGAAACCGCCGCTGACACCGGTCGCGGAGACCCCGGTGAAGGGGCGCTGATGAGAAGCCATCGCGCTGGCATCATGCTCGCGGCGCTGTTGGCCTTGGTTGCCTGCGCGTCGCCGGCGCGGACGCAGGACGCCACTACCTTGAAAAAGGACATGGTCGGCCAATGGGAGCTCTCGACCACTGAACGCAGCAAGACCTGCGTCGTCACGCTGAAAGGCGATTCCGGACCGCAGGGCCTGAAGCTTGAACTTGAACCCGGCTGCGCCGCGGCGCTGCCGTTCACCAAGGATATCGCGGCCTGGAACATCAAGGGATTGGATATCGTGCGGCTGCAGGATGCCGCCGGGCAACCGGTGATCGACTTTACCGAAGTCGAGAGCGGGATTTTCGAAGGCATGCGTACCGGCGAGGGCATCTACATCCTGCAGAATCTCGTCGCCGCACGCTCGCTTGCGAAATCGATGGACCAGATGATCGGTGACTGGGCGATGGTTCACGGCAACGGCCAGCCGATCTGCGGCCTGACCCTGACCAACACCGAGGCGACGCCGGACAATTTCGCGGTCTTCCTCAAGCCGCGCTGCGATCCGGCGATCGCAGCCTTTGCGCCGACGGTGTGGCGGCTGGAGCGCGGCGAATTGTTGCTGATGTCGAAGAGCGGCGAGGTCTGGCGCTTTGAGGCCGACGACAACGCGCAGTGGCGGCGGGTCCCGGACAGCGCCGATCCGCTGATCATGTTGCGGCAATAAAATGCGATGGCAGCTCCTCACAGGCTACTTCGAGCAGGGCAGCGCGGTCTCCAGGTAGCGAAGCATCAATCCGTCGGGTCGTGACCTGAAGACCTTCATGCGGCCGGCATTTGTCAATAGCAGCAATCCACTCGCATGGGAGATGCCATCGGCGGCGCGGCCATCGGGGTCGTCAAAGCCGGCGCCTGATATCGCCCCGGCGATGTGGCCGAAGGCCAAAGCCAGTCGCGCATTGAGGTCGCGGTTGAGCTCCGGCTTCAGTCCGACCGGCTGGACGCCGTTGGCACGGAAAAGATAAAGGCCGAGCCAGAGTTCGTCCGGATTTTTCTGGTAATAGCGATAAAACGCCTCGACGCCGGCGCGCGCCTTCGCCAACGCGTCCGACTCGCGTGCCATGCGTCGGGTTAGGAATGCCGCCAGGCGATCCAGCGATCCGGCGAGAATGGCTGCGTAAACTTCCTCCTTGCCGGCGAACCATGGATAGATGGCTCCCGTCGTGCAGCCCGCCTCCGCGGCGATCATCCTGATCGACGCGCCCTCGAGGCCGGCGCGCTCAAACACGCGGCGGGCGGCGTCGATGATCACCTGACGCCGGGCATCCCTGAGCGCATCCTGTCTGGCGCGCACCCGGGGATCATCTTGCTCTTGAACCATGCGCGGCAACCATTTTGCTCCTTAGTTGGTGCGACGCCGTCTGCACGCGCGGCGGCGCTTAGCGCCTGGGATTGATGGACCGGTTCTCCGTCCAGTCCCACGTGCCCTGGTCGCGGTTGCGGACGGCTTCCTTCCAGCCGACCTGCTCGGCGCGGTGCTTGAAGTTCAAGCCTTCCGGCGAATGCCGGGTGATGCCGTCGAAAATCGTGGCGATCATCTGCGTGGTCTTCAGCCCCATCGCCTCGATGGCCTGGTTGACCATGAGTTTTTGCATCATGAGTTGATTGACCGGGACGCCGGCCATGCGCTCGGCAAGCGCTTCCACTTCGGCGTCAAGCTTCTCAGGCGCCACCGATTTCAGCACCAGCCCGAGCTTTTCCGCTTCGGGACCCTTGATCTTGTCGCCGGTGAACAGCATCCGCTTCGCCCGCTCAGGTCCGATCCGATAGACCCACATCGCCGTCGTCGGGCATCCCCAGACGCGGGTCGGCATGTAGCCAATCTCGGCGTCATCGGCCATCACAATGGTGTCGGCGCAGAGCGCGATGTCCGATCCGCCCGCGACGGCAAATCCGTGCACCTTGCAGATCACCGGACGATAGGACCGCCACAGGCTCATGAACAATTCGGTGTTCCTCATCATGAAGGCATAGTCCTTCATCGGATCCCACGGCATGTCCTGCGTGACGTTGTTGACGCCGGCGGTCTGGGCGTAGGCGGTCAGGTCGTATCCGGCGCAAAAGGCCCGGCCGGCGCCAGCCAGCACGATGACGTGGACACCGGGATCGGCATTGGCGCGCTCCACACAGTCGGCGAGCGCTCCCGGCAGTTCGTCATCGATGGCATTGAGCACCTCCGGACGATTGAGCGTGACGCGGCCGATGCGGCCGTCTTTTTCATAGATCACCTTCGACATCGATGCTTCTCCCTGGCAGTTACGATGTGCACCGGCCGAGCGGTCGCAGCTCACAAAATATCAATTATATTTTTTAATAACGATGTTATTTTGCCGCAACAAGAAGAATCTTTGCCTATGGTCTGGGCGTGTGTGACGGGAATAGGCGCGCTGGCTAGAAGCCGGACGAAACCTGGTTGTTGTCGACGGCGATGCCGGCGCGGGCGCGCCGAACATTACTCACCAGCGCGCCAGGCCGGTCCTCGCTGGCAGGCTTCGCGGTCGCAAGCCGCAACACGGCGGCATAGTTCGGCTGCACCTCCATCCGTGCAGCATGAGGACCGCGTGAGAGAATCCGATGAACGCGCGGCAGGTTGTAACAGGGCACGTAGAACAGCAGATGATGTTCGAGGTGATAGTTCACATAATAGGGTGCGATGAACAGCCGTTCGATGAAACCCGCGCGCGTGGTGCGGGTGTTGCGCAGCGGGTCGTCGCTGTCCGGCACCACCGCATGTTCCGCGATGTTGCGGATGCGGGTGATAACCATCATCCATGTCAGCAGTGGCAATATCCACAATAGCGGATAGGCCCACCACACGCCCGCCGCAGCAAGTGCTGCAAGGAAAACCAGGTTGAATGCAACCTGGGGACCGAGCTTGTCCCGGAAGCAGGCGGCCCGCTGCGCGAGCGGCCAGGAGCTGTCACCGAGCGCATTGAGAAACTGTGCCTTGCGTTGCGCATAGCCGGTCTGGCCGCTGATATCGCGCCAGAACTTCCGCCGATAGCTCGGCCTTGTGATTGGAAAAGGCGCTGACAGTATCAGGTCAGGATCGTCGTCCTGCTGGGTATGGGCGTGATGCTGCAGATGGTAACGGCGGTAGGCCACAGTCTCTGCGAAAACCGGGTAGGCGCAGAGCCATTGGCTGAGCGCCATGTTCAATTTGGCGCCGTTCGCCAGAGCACCGTGTGCGCCGTCGTGCATCAGGATCGTAAGTCCGAGCTGGCGCGAGCCGATAATCGCAACCGCCAGAATAAAGGTAAATGGATTGGGCC
Organism: uncultured Pseudomonadota bacterium; assembly: GCA_963727225.1. GTDB lineage: Bacteria > Pseudomonadota > Alphaproteobacteria > Rhizobiales > Xanthobacteraceae > Bradyrhizobium. Next base: position 258,325 of record CAVSFN010000024.1, read on the forward strand.
ACACCGCGACCATCGCGATCGAACCGAGGATCAGGGCCCATGCATGGGCGATCAGCGCAACACTCTTCCAGGTCGACCGCGTGCGCACCTCGACAAGCTCCTGCTCGGTCATCAGGTCGCGGGCGCGAATGCGAAGGGCGGTCATTGCTGCTTTTCCTTGTCGGCGGGCGAACTGCCGAAGGAACTGCCAAGAGCACTGTTGAGAGCACTGTCGAGGGATGAATTTCCGGCGCCGACCACCTTGAGCCGCACCGATGGAGGAGGCGCATCCGCCTGCTGGCCGATCAGCCGCAGCATTTCGGCGGCAAGATCGTCCGGCGCGCGGCCCATCGCATGCCCCTCCAGCGTGACGCCGATCGTGATCGCCCAAAACCGCCGCGCGCTCGTATCCGGATCGAGCCGCGAACGCCAGCCGCGCGCAGCCATCTCGGCCGCATAGGCGCGCAAACCTTCTGAATGCAGCCGCTCGACCGTCCGCTCCACCAGTGGCGCGAGATCCTGGCGGCGGCGGGTCAGCGTCATGGCTTCGACGAAGAAGCCGACGGCATCCGATCCCATCACGCTATCGACCAGCGCGCGGGTATAGTCTTCCGGCGACAGTTGTTTGCCCGCATGCTGCTCGGCCGCGCGCGCCACATAAAGCACGTCGCGGCATGCCGCTTCGACGAACAGTGCCTCCTTGGTGTGAAAATAATAGGTGATCTGGCTCGGAAAGGCGTTGGCTGCCGCAGCAATATCGGCAATCGAAACGGCTGCCAGCCCTTGCTCCTTGAACAGGCGGCTTGCCGTATCCAACAGACGCGAGCGCATTTCCCGGCCCGCGGCGCGGGTGGCGCGCGCTGTGTGCCTGGGATCGCTCAAACCGTCATTCGCAGCAGCACTTTTCATGTCGTCCTCTATCGTCGAGACGATGGGCACGGTCCAGTCAGCGCTTCGGTTTGTTATTTGTATGCCGTACAAACAAGATCGTCAAGCCCGATCGAGGCGGCGGTCTTGGGGTTTTGACGCACGGCAGGTCATCATGTTCTCTGGTCCCGCAACGCCTGCCGAGCCGACGCTTTTTTTCGAAGTGCATGTCGATCCGCCCCGGACTGGTTCGTCGACTTGATTAGCGAGACTGTTCCGCAGGGCTCGGCGCCCACGGCTCGCCTCAGAGGAGTTCTCAGATGCGCTTCATGTATATCGTCACGTCCCCCCATCCGCCGGGACCTCCGACACCGGAACTCATGGAGGCGATGCACAAGCTCGCCGACCGGGAGATCAAGGCTGGCCGCATGCTCGACAGTGGCGGGCTGATGCCGGTCGCGGCGGGCGCCCAGGTACGGATCACAGACGGCCAGCTCAGCGTCGTTGACGGCCCATTCGTGGAGGCCAAGGAGGTCATTGGTGGCTACGCGATCTTTGAGCTTCCGGGCAAAGAAGAAGCCGTCGCGTCGGCGGTCGAGTTCATGCAGCTGCACAAGGACTTCATGCCGGGGTGGGAGGGCACATGCGAGGTTCGCACGTTTGCCGGTCCTTGAAGGCGCTGCCCGGCCAACATGATCGGCGGCCATGACGGCCGCCGACGCTCATCGGACGATCCTTGCGGTCTGGCGGATCGAGCAGCCCCGGCTGATCACCAGTCTGGCGAGGATGCTGCGCGATGTGCCGCTGGCCGAGGAATTGACCCAGGAAGCGCTGGTGGCGGCGCTCGAGCACTGGCCCGCGACCGGCGTTCCCGAAAAGCCCGGGGCCTGGCTGATGGCGACGGCCAAGCGCCGCGCGCTGGATCATCTGCGCCGAATGCGGATGCTGGCACGGAAGCACCAGATCGTCGCCTGGGACATGGAGCAGGAGCAGCAGGCCATGCCCGATCTCGATGCCTCGCTGGATGATGACATCGGTGATGAGTTGCTGCGGCTGATCTTCACCGCCTGTCACCCGCTGCTCTCGCGCGAAGCCCGCGCGGCGCTGGCGCTGCGAATGATCTGCGGTCTGACCACCGACGAGATCGCGCGCGCCTTCCTGCAGTCGGACGCGACCATCGCCCAGCGCATTGTGCGTGCCAAGCGGGTGTTGTCGGAATCGGGGCTGGCCTACGAGACTCCTTGCGGTGAAGAACTCTCGCAGCGGCTCGCCTCGGTGCTGGAGGTCGTCTATCTCATCTTCAACGAGGGCTATACGGCGGCGCGCGGCCAGGATTTGCTGCGCCCGCAGCTCTGCCATGAAGCGCTTCGGATGGGCCGGGTACTGACGTCCATCGCGCCGCACGAGCCGGAGGCGCACGGACTGCTCGCCTTGATGGAATTGAACGCCTCGCGCACCGCCGCGCGCACCGATGAAGCCGGCGAGCCGATCCTGTTGCTGGAGCAGAACCGCGCGCTCTGGGACCAGCTTCAGATCCGCCGCGGCATCCAGGCGCTCGGGCGCGCGCGCGAACTCGGCGGTGCCGATGGTTTTTACGCCCTCCAGGCGGCCATTATTGCTTGCCACGCGCAGGCGAGTCGGGCTGAAGATACCGACTGGTCGCGCATCTCGGAACTTTATGCCCAACTCGCGGCGCTGGTGCGCTCGCCGGTCATCGAGCTCAACCGCGCCGTCGCAGTTGGCATGGCGGACGGCCCGGAAGCGGGACTGGCGATCGCCGATCGCCTGGTGCACGATCCCGCGCTCAAAACATATCACCTGCTCGGAAGTGTCCGCGGCGACCTGCTGCACAAGCTCGGCCGCTACGAGGAAGCACGCGCAGCCCTGGAAGCAGCAGCGGTGCTGGCAGGCAACCGACGCGAACAGGATCTCTTGAGGCGGCGCGCTGCGGAAGCGGCCGCTGCGGCGATGTCGTCGTGATGCGGGGAGCCTTGAGGCTCGCGACGTCGCGCAAGACGCCCTCCTCAAGCCTACGTTGCGGGGCCTAAACCACTTTGCCGAAAACGGCGCCAATCCCAGCCGTCAGCCCCATGGCGAAGGCACCCCAAAAGGTCACTCGTATGGTTGGCTTTAGCAAGCCGGCCCCTCCGGCTTTCGCACCGACCGCGCCGAGCAGGGAGAGGAAGAGCAATGATCCGATAGCAACGGCGGGGATCAGAAGGTTGGACGGCGACCCCAGGACAAGCAGAAGCGGCGCCGCCGCGCCGACGGAAAAGGTAGCGGCCGATGCAAGCGCCGCCTGCACCGGACGAGCGGTGCTGATCTCGGAAATGCCAAGTTCGTCCCGCGCATGCGCACCCAAGGCGTCTTTTGCCATCAGTTGCGTTGCGACCTCGCGAGCGAGGCCAGCCTCGACGCCTCGCGCAACATAGAGCTGAGCTAGTTCTTCCCTCTCGAACACGGGGTCTTCCGCAAGCTCTCGTTTCTCCCGCCCGAGATCGGCATGTTCGGTATCGGACTGCGAACTGACGGAAACGTATTCGCCAGCCGCCATGGACATGGCGCCGGCAACCAGCCCGGCCACGCCGGTCAGCATGATATCGTTTCGAGAAGCCGCGGCTGATGCCACTCCCAGTACCAAGCTGGCGGTCGAAATGATTCCGTCGTTGGCACCGAGCACGGCTGCTCGCAGCCAGCCGATGCGCTTAACAAGGTGGTTCTCGCTATGGAGGCGGCTCATGCACCAATCTTTCCGTCAAGCATGCCTGAGTTTTACAGATCCTGCGGGGGGCGGTTCAAGAGCTTGCGACCAGTAAACATTGCGGACGTAATGCTTCCACCCTCGTGAATTTCAGTCACGATAACCGCAATCAGATGCATCACGATTACGCCCGTGAGAAGATAGAACGCATAGAGATGGATCATCACCACAGGACTTCGAAACGAACGCATCGCCTTATATGCCGTCTGATCCAACGTATTCGCGGCGAGCTGCGACACGGTTGCCGGATCAATTCCCGGCGCGGCAACCCAACCAGCAAACCATCTTCCCAGCGGCGGCCAGAATAGATCGGTGCCCGCCAACACCACACCGGTCGCAGTCTGCAGAACAAGCAGAAGCAATAGGGCTGCGATGGCAATTCGTGCTGCGGGATTGTGCCCGATATATTCTTGCGGTTCACCGCTCAGAAAAGCGTTACCGTAGCCGCGCAGTTTGCCCCAATAGCCAGTTCCAATAGGTAGTATGGCGGTCCATCTCGCATAGCGATTGCCGAAGAAGGCCCAAACAAACCGCCAGATCAAATTGAGCCCCATGACATAGCCGAGCACAACATGGATTTGCTTGAGAAGGATCTTGCCGGAGGCCGAGATACCTAATGCGTCGTCATTGAGCAGAATAGTTCCAATAATAATCAAGCCGAACACGGCGAGTGCATTGGTCCAGTGGAACCACCGCGTGGGAGCGTCCCACACATCATAGGCCTGGTATTGATCGGACGATAGAGTCGGAACCAGAGTTGGCTGACCTTGCTTACTGTGGTTCATTGCAATCTCCCACAAACAGACGTCGTTTATTTAGCTTCCACGAGTGCGGGCTTGCGACAATGATCTGGATCAATATCAGAGGACGGCAGCCATCGGTGCCTTGGTCGTCCCCGGTGGTCCGTGGCGTTGCTTGAGAATTGGTAACCACGAATGGCCGGGCCCGCTGAGATGATCTCGTGAACGGAAAGACTATGCCAAATCCCGGTTCCTTGCTCCTGAACCTCGCGATAGCCTTTGGCATTGGGCTTCTGATCGGCGCCGAGCGGGAGCGCCGCAAGGGCGGAGGTCCGGCGCGGGCGCCGGGGCACGCACGTTCTCCGCCGCTTCGCTGGCCGGGGCAACCAGCGTTATGGTGGGAGGCGCGCTTGTGCTGGCCGCCACGGTCGCAGGCGTGGCCGCGTTGGTAGCAGTCGCTTATATCAAGTCCCGCAGCGACGATCCTGGCCTTACGACCGAAATTGCTCTGATCCTGACGGCTCTGCTTGGCGGTCTCTCGATGCAGCATCCAGCGTTGGCGGCTGGACTGGCCGTCGCTTTCGCTGCCTTGCTCGCCGCCAGAATACCCTTGCAGCATTTCGTTCGTTCCGTGCTCACCGAGGGCGAGGTCAGAGACGCCCTCATTTTCGCCGGCGCGACATTGGTGATCCTCCCATTTGCTGCCGAACCAAGCGCTGGGACCTTATGACGCCCTGAATCCGCGCTCGATCTGGATCATTGTCATTCTGTGACGGCGATCAGCGCCGCGGGTTACGTCCTCGTTCGCGTGCTCGGGCCTCGTTTTGGTCTCCCGATAGCAGGTCTCGCATCGGGGTTCGTTTCCCAGCGGAAGACCGTTCTTCACGTTGCGCTTGATTCCCGGCTTGATCCTGGTTGTGGCCGCGGCCTGGGTCGGCGCACTATTGACGTGATAGATGTGGCAAGTGATTGCCGCTGAGAAGAACGATGAGCTTCGGTCATCGGTGCTTCTTCCGAGGGACTCATTTTAAATCAGCTTCAACCCCTTCAAGCTCGCATGCCCGTTCTTGCCGACGATGATGTGGTCGTGTACGGAAATGCCGAGCGGTGCGGCGATGTCGATGATGGCGCGTGTCATCTGGATATCGGCCTGCGACGGCGTCGGGTCGCCGGAGGGGTGATTATGCACCAGAATGATGGCGGTGGCGGATAATTCCAGCGCCCGCTTGATCACCTCGCGCGGATACACCGGCGTATGGTCCACGGTGCCGACCTGCTGCACCTCGTCGGCGATCAATTGATTGCGCTTGTCGAGAAACAGCAGGCGGAACTGTTCCTTGTCGGCGAACGCCATGCTGGTCCGGCAATAATCGATCACGTCATTCCATGACGACAGCAGGGTACGTTGCTGCAGCTGGCCTTTTGCAATACGGCTCGCGGCTGCCGCGATCAGCCTGAGCTGGTTGATGGATGCCTCGCCCATCCCGTCCACTTCCCGTAGCAGGGTTTCCGGCGCATGAACGACCTCGGCGAACGAGCCGAATTTCTTGAGCAGGGATTTGGCCAGGGGTTTCATGTCGCGCCGCGGCTGGGCGGTGAACAGCACCATTTCAAGCAATTCATAATCGCTCAGCGCGTCAGGTCCGGCGCCGAGAAAGCGCTCGCGCAGCCGCATCCGATGGCCGTGATAATGCGGCGTCTCGGCAGTTGCGGATTTCTTCGGCGTATCGCTGTTATCTGCGGGCATCGGCGCAAGCATGCCGTGCCGGCCAGTTTTTGCAACGGCGAATTGTCAAATGATGCGGTTTGGCCCGCCAGCGATCATGCCGCCGCCGGCGGCTTTTCGGCGTGGCGCTGCGACAGCGTGAAGATTTCGACGCCGCTCGTGGTCACGCCGACCGAATGCTCGAATTGCGCCGACAGCGAGCGGTCGCGGGTCACCGCCGTCCAGCCATCGGACAGGATCTTCACATGCGGCTTGCCGAGATTGATCATCGGCTCGATGGTGAAGAACATGCCGGGCTTCAGCGCCACGCCTTCGCCGGGCCGCCCGATGTGAATGATGTTGGGCTCGTCATGAAACATGCGGCCGAGACCGTGACCGCAGAAATCGCGCACCACGCTCATGCCCTGCGGTTCGACGAAACTTTGAATGGCATGGCCGATATCGCCGGTGGTGGCGCCGGGCTTCACGGCGGCGATGCCGCGCATCATGGCCTCATAGGTTACTTCGATCAGCCGCTCGGCTTTCCGGGCGATCGGGCCCACCGCGTACATCCGGCTGGAATCGCCGTACCAGCCCTCGACAATGAAAGTCACGTCGATATTGACGATGTCGCCTTCCTTCAACACCCGGTCCCCGGGCATGCCGTGGCAAACCACGTGGTTGATCGAGGTACAGGTCGAATAGCGATAACCGCGATACATCAGGGTGGCGGGGTAGGCGCCGTGGCCGAAGGCGAAGTCGCGGACGAAATCATCGATCCGCGAGGTCGGCACGCCCGGTTTGACGATATCGGTCAGTTCATCGAGGCATTTGGCGACCAATGCGCCGGCCTTGCGCATGCCTGCGAATCCACCGGGTCCGTGCAGCTTGATCTGCCCGGTTTTGCGCAAGGATGTATCGGAGGCTTCGATATAGCTCATGGGTCAATCATATTCTGGCGGGCAGGGCCGCGAAGGGATGAACTGGCTAATTTAATGATCGGAGCGGTCAGTGCAAGCCAAGGTTGGGGCGTTGTCGGCGGGCATGACCGGAATCGGATTGGCCGTCCCAGGCAGGGACATTCCGATAGAGCCTTTTCCGTTCCAATTGAATCGGAACGGAGGCTGCGTGCCTTTTATTTGACGCGTTTTCCTTACGCGAACCGGTACCCACTTCGCTGGAAAACGCTCTGGGCAATTTGGATGCAGGGGGCACGGCCGTCAGTTCGAAACCTCCACGGTGGTTTCGACCGGGAGCGCGCCGCTGCGGACCCGGATTTCGCGCACCGGGTAGGGCACGCGGATGCCCTCGCGCTTGAAGGCATCCCACAGCGACAGCATCACATCGCTCTTCACGCTGTCCATCCCGTCCGGGTCGGGGATCCAGAAGGTCAGGGCAAACTTCATGCCGGCCTCGGCGAACTCCACCAGGATGCAGTTCGGCGGCTTGAGCTTGATGATGCGCGGCGACGCCGCGGCGATTTCGATCGCCAGTTTGCATACCAGCCGCGGATCCGCCTCGTAATTGGCGCCGAAATTGACCTTCACCAGCGTATTCTTGTCGGTATAGGTCCAGTTGGTGACCTTTTGCGTCACCAGATCCTCATTTGGAATCAGGAATTCGCGCCCGTCGCCGGCGGCGACCGAAATATAGCGCGTCTTCATCGCGCTGATGCGGCCGGAACTGTCGCCGATGGTGACGAGATCGCCCGGCTTCACCGATTTGTCCACCAGCAGGATGATGCCGCTGATAAAATTAGCGACGATTTTCTGCAAGCCAAAGCCGATGCCGACGCCGGCAGCGCCCGAGAAGATCGCCAGCACCGAGAGGTTGATGCCGACCGCGCTCATGACGATGGCGACGGAGAATATCATCAGGGCCAGCCGGATCATCTTGACTAGCAGAACCTGGATCGACGGCGTCAGGTCGCTGGATCGCGTGATCCGGCTTTCCACGAAGTTGCTGGCGATATTGGACAGCCACAGCGTCACCACCAGGAACACGCCGAGCTTGATCAGCAGCAGCGGCGTCAGCCGCAGACCGCCGATTACGATCGAGACCGAGTCGAGCGCGTCGATCGCCGGGTCAAGCTGTCCGATGATGCTCAGCGCCGCCACCAGCCACGCCGATAGCGACACCAGGCGGACGATAAAGCTGTTGCGAATGACTGACGTCACGAGGCGGATGATCAGCCACGCCAGGGCAAGCTTGAAAGAAACGGAGAGCAGATAGCTGCGGCTGGGCCAGGTCGACATCACCATGACCAGACGTGCCAGCCGCATCAGCACCGCGAACACCGCCGTCGAAGCGCTGCCGACCAGCACCTGCATGAACAGCCGAAGCGGCGCCGGCCAGCTTGCGGCGCGTGCGGTCAGGTCGACCCGCGAGCGAACCGCAGCACCCGCGGCAAACGCGATCCCACCGCCGGCCAGAATCAGGCCAAGCTGCAGATAGAACCATGGCGATGTGACCTCAGCGCCGACCGAACGCGCGGCGGAATGAAGAAAGCCAGTGATGTCAGTAAGGTCCAGATCCATTGTCAAATCTCATCGCAAGCCGGATCGGCGTCAGGCAAACCTGATTCGAAAGTCCCGCAGATTCCCATAACCGCTGCGTGGGCGCCATCGCGCCGACACGTCCGTGGGGTGGTTCAAGGCCGCGCAAATCGGGCAGATTGCCGCTGGGGGCAAAAATGGGTTGGCGTCGAACTGTAGCGACGATAAGGATGCAACTGCAAGTATTTATGACGAGTTTCGATCGTTCATGGCCTCTCTCGATTCGGTCAGCATAGCCATTCTTCTCGGCGCCGCACTGGTGATGGCCGGCATTCTGTCGAGCCTGCTGGCGCTGCGCTTCGGTGCGCCGTTGCTGCTGGTGTTTCTGTTCATCGGCATGCTGGCCGGCGATTCCGGTCCGGGGCAACTGCAATTCGACGATGTGCGCACCACCTATCTGGTGGGGTCGGTGGCGCTGGCGCTGATCCTGTTCGATGGCGGCCTGCGCACGCGGTTTCAGAGCATCCGCGCGGTGCTCGCGCCGTCGATGGCGCTGGCGACGGTCGGCGTGCTGCTGACCGCGCTGATTACCGCGCCGGTTGCCAAGTATGTGCTCGATCTGAACTGGACCGAAGCACTGCTGGTGGGCGCCGTGGTGGCGTCGACCGATGCCGCGGCGGTGTTTCTCCTGGTGCACGCACAGGGCTTGCGGTTGCGTCCGCGCGTCGGCGCGACGCTGGAGGTCGAATCCGGCACCAACGATCCGTTCGCGGTGTTTCTCACGCTGATGCTGGTGGAATTGATCTCGAACGGCGAAAGCTCGTTCTGGCATGTCGCGCTGGAATTCGGCCGCGAGGCCGTGCTCGGCGCCATCATCGGCGTCATCGGCGGCCGTTTCGTGGTGCTGGCGCTCAATCGCGTGGCGTTGCCGCAGGGGCTGCACGCGCCGTTCGTCGCCACCGCGGCTTTGGTGATTTTCGGTGCCGCACAGATCGCGCACGCCTCGGGGTTTCTCGCGGTTTATCTCGCCGGTATCATCATCGGCAACCGGCCGACGCGGGCACATAATTCGGTGGTGACGTTTCTCGATGCCGCGACCTGGCTGGCGCAGATCGTGATGTTCGTTCTGCTCGGTCTTCTGGTCTCGCCGCATCGGCTGGGGAGCAGCGTGATCCCGGCCGTGATCGTGGCGCTGGTGCTGATGCTGGTGGCGCGGCCGCTTGCGGTGTTCTTCTGCCTGGCGCCGTTTCGTTTCAATTGGCGGGAAAAGATCTTCATCGCCTGGACCGGCCTGCGCGGCGCGGTCGCGATCTTTCTGGCGTCAATCCCGATGCTGGTCGGGCTATCGAAGGCCTATCTCTATTTCGACGTCGCTTTCGTCGTCGTCATCATCTCGCTGTTGCTGCAGGGCTGGACGCTGGCCGTCGCGGCCCGGCGGCTCCATGTGGCGCTGCCGCGCTCGGATCGCGGGCCTCGCCGCGTCGAACTCGATCTGCCGGGCCAGCTCGAGCAGCAACTGGTCGGCTATCCGGTCCGTCCGAAAAGCCTGTATTTCCGGCGCGGCCTCATTCCGTCATGGTCGAAGCCGACGCTGGTGATCCGTGACCAGCGGATTCTCTCCCCCGCCGAGGCCGATCCGGTCGCCGTGGGCGACTACATCTACCTGCTGGCGCCGCCCGAAAAAGCCGAAGCGCTCGACCGGTTCTTTGTCGACATGCTGCCGAGTTCGGCGCCCGATCCGCATCTGCTCGGAGACTTTGTGGTCTCCGGCGAGATCACGCTTGGCGATCTTGCCGAGACCTACGGGGTCGCCGTCGATGCCGAGCAATCACGGCTGACGCTCGCCGATTATTTCGACGTCCATCTCGATCATGCACCAAAGGAAGGCGCGACGCTGACGCTCGATTCCATTGTTCTGGTGGCACGCAGTATCGGCGGCGGCAGGGTCAATGTCGTCGGATTGCGCCTGCCCGAAGATGAGGAAGAGGCCGTGCCATTGACGCGAATGGCGTCGCTCAAGCAAAAGCTGTCGAGCATGTGGTCGTCGGTCGCCGGGATCTAGGACGTAAGCCCGTCGGGCGTCAGGCCGGCGAGTGAGCGGCAGGCAATACCTCGGCTCCGCCGAAGGCGGTCACGTGCCCGCGCTTGAGCATGACAATGTGTGTTGCAAGTTGGCGCATTTCGTCGGGATCGTGGCAGACATAGACCATCGGCACGCCGACTTCGTCGCGCAGGCGCACGAGATAGGGCAGGATCTCCTCTTTGCGCGCTTCATCCAGCGATCCCAGCGGCTCATCCAGCAGCAGCAATCTCGGTCGCGCCAACAGCGCACGTCCGAGCGCCACGCGTTGACGCTCGCCGCCCGACAATCGGCCCGGACGGCGATCCAGCAGGCCGGCGATATCGAGCAGGTCGGTGACGCGCGCGCGCTGGGCGGGATCGTCGGCAAGGCCGTTCATTCGCCGCCCGTAGTCGAGATTCCGGCGCACATCGAGATGCGGAAACAGCCGTGCGTCCTGGAACACATAGCCGATCCGGCGGCGATATGCCGGGACATGGACGCCCGCCGCGGTATCGTCGAGGGTTTCGCCGTCAATGGCGATGGTGCCGCGATCGGGCCGCAGCAAGCCCGCGATCATGCTGACAAGCGAGGTCTTGCCGGCGCCCGAGGCGCCGAACAGGCCGGTGACCCTGCCTTCGCTGGCGAACGAGGCTTCGATCGCGAACTCGCCGAGCTGCTTTGAGACGTCGACGCGCAACATGATCAATTCCCATGCAGGCGCGCATTGGCGCGCCGCGCGAACCATTCGGAAGCGACCAGCGCCGCCATCGCGATGAGAATGGAGACCACCACCATCCGCAGCGCCGCGGCATCGCCGTCCGGGGTCTGGATCAGCGAATAGATCGCCGCGGAAATGGTCTGGGTCTCACCGGGGATGTTCGACACGAAGGTAATGGTGGCGCCGAATTCGCCGATCGCCTTGGCAAAACCGAGCACCATGCCGGCCAGCACCCCCGGCAGGGCCAGCGGCAAGGTGATGGTCAGGAACACCCGCCAGGGTGCTGCGCCCAGTGTTCCGGCCGCCTGCTCGAGGCCGCGATCCACCGCTTCGATGGAGAGCCGGATCGGCCGGACCAGCAATGGAAACGACATCACGCCGCAGGCCAGTGCGGCGCCGGTCCAGCGGAATGCGAACACGATCCCGAGATGGTCCGCAAGCCAGGCGCCGACCAGGCCGCGCCGCCCGAATGTCAGCAACAGCAGATAACCGGTGACGACCGGAGGCAGCACCAGCGGCAAATAGATCAACGCATCGACAAGCGATTTGCCCCAGAAATCGCGTCGTGCCAGCAGCCACGCCACTGCGATCCCGAGCGGCGTTGCCACCAGCGTCGCAACCGAGGCAACCCGCAGCGAAAGCTGGATCGCCGTCCATTCCGTCGGCGAAATATCGAACACGTTCAGGTCGTCGGGTTGATCAGGAATTTGAAGCCATATTTCTCGAAGATGGCCTTGGCCGCCGATGTTCGCAGGAATGCGAGATAATCGGCCGCCTCCGTTTTCGCGGTCGCTGTCGCCGCCACCGGGTAGATGATCGGTGGGTGCGAATCGGCCGGGAAAGTGCCGACGATCTTGACCTCGGGCTCGACCTTGGCATCCGTCGAATAGACGATGCCGAGTGCCGCTTCGCCGCGTGCCACCAGCGTCAACGCGGCGCGCACGCTCTCTGCCATCGCGAATTTCGGCTCCGCGGCTTGCCACGCACCGAGCTTCTCCAGCGCCGCCTTGGCGTATTTGCCGACCGGAACTGCCTTTACGTCGCCTGTGGCAATCTTGCCGTCGCCGGCGAGTTTGGCGAGATCGAAGCCCGGCCCGATCGTCACCTTTTCGATCTTGGAATCCTTCGGCGCGATCAGCACGATGCTGTTACCGAGCAGATCGACCCGGGTCGGCGCATTCATGTTCTTCTTTCCGATCGCGTAGTCCATCCAGTCGGTGTCGGCGGACACGAAGATATCCGCCGGCGCGCCCTGTTCGATCTGCTTGGCCAACACCGAGCTTGCGGCATAGCTGGCCACCACCTTGACGCGAGCCCTCGCGGTATAGGCGGCATCGACGTCGTCGAGCGCGTTCTTCATCGAAGCCGCGGCAAACACGGTCAGGCTCTTGTCCTGGGCAAGCGCAGGCGACCAGATCGATCCACACAGGAGGGCGAAGGCGGCGAAAAGCCCGGCTAGACGATGCATGGGTCGCTCCCGTGCGCGTTCGCGGCGCATCGCGCGCGCAAAACAGGCGTTGGTTGGACGTGAATGCGACAGGCGGAATTGTCGTTCCACGGGTCCCGATGACTTACGGTCAATCGGGATATCGCTAACAAAAACAATAACAGGCTGGGAGTTTGGGTAAAGGCTTTCCGGAGCGCGATCGGCCAAAGGGTAAACCGGTTTGGGGTCCGATCGCGTGCCGGGATGTCACGCGCCGGTCTATTCCGACGGCAGGATCGCCACCGACACGGCGTCTTCCTTGACATTGGTGATCTCGAGCACGAACGGGCTTGCCGAAATCTCGTACTTCATGGTCTTGCGAATGCCGACGCAATCGGTCGCGCCGCTGAAAGCCTTTGGCTTCAGGGCATGGCCGTCCTGGACCAGGTCGACCCATCCGCCCGCGGACAGGCTGATGGTGTAGATACCCGCCTTCGGCGCGTTTTTGAAATTCGCAAATCCCGCAAAAGTGCCTTCCTTTGGCGCACGTTCGGGTGGCGTCGGCAGTTTGGCCTCGGCGGGGGTTTGCAAGCCGAGCGTAATCCCGGTTGACGGCAATGCGGCGAGTTCGCCGCCGGATGCAACTTTGATGCGATCCGGCGCCGTCAACGCAGCCCGCTCGCGCTCGATCGGCCATTTGAACTTGTCACAGCCGCTCGGTTCTTCCGCCGCCCATGCGGGAGCCGTTCCGAGCAAAACCAGCGCGACGAGCAAGGGGGCGCGCATATCAATCCACCCCGATCATGACGTCGGAGGCCTTCACCACCACGGTCACGTGACCCTTGGCCTTGATGCCCAATTCATCGACGGCCTCGTTGGTGATCGAGGAGGTGACGATCTGGCCATTGCCGATATCGACGCGGATATGCGAGGTGGTCGCACCCTTCTTCACTTCGACGACGGTGCCCTTGATCTGGTTGCGTGCACTGATGCGCATGATGAATCCTTCATAGTTTATGTTCCGTTCAAGACGACGGTTCGCATCGACAAATCGGGGATTGAAAAAGGATCAGCAGCCCTGATCCGAAGCTCCGCCTGCGCTTACGGCGCGGCGCGCGTATCCAACGTTAGCATATTTCCGGGCCCAATGAAATCATCACCTCACCTCGGGGGCTGTCACGGCTTTGCATCCGGCGCGGCCAGAACCGCCCGGCAATCCGCCGGTAATTCGGCGAGCGTCGTCGGTCGGCTCGGTTTCGGAGGTTCTGTCGGCGGCTCCGGGTGAAGCACCGAATCCTTGAACCAGTAGGCGAAATCCTCGGCGCTGCAGCCTTCACCGCCCGTCTGCGGCGTTTGGCCCTTGCAGTCGCTGCCGCCGGGCGGGCACACCGTGCGGATGTGGAAGTGATAATCGTGACCCCACCACGGCCTGATCTTGGATAGCCAGCTGCGGTCGCCCTTGGCCTCGCGGCATAGCGCCTTCTTGATGGCGGGATTGACGAAGATGCGCTGGACGCTCGGCTCCTGCGCGGCGTCGCGCAGCACCATGACGTGACCGGGAGTGAAGACCTTCGGGTCGATGTCGAGGCGGTCGTCGCGCACCATCATGACCGCGGACATTTCCTCGCGGTCTTCGCGCGACAGGCGGTGATCGGGCATCGGCGTCAGCCAGATATCCGCGTCGAGCCCAATCTGATGGCTGGCGTGGCCGCTGAGCGCCGGGCCGCCGCGCGGCTGCCCGATATCGCCGACCAGTATTCCGGGCCAGCCGGCGTCCTTGTGCGCCTTGACCGACAGCCGCTTCAAAAGGGCGATCAGGTCTGGATGTCCCCAATTGCGGTTGCGCGACAGCCGCATCACCTGCCAGGTCTCGCCATTGGCGGGCATTTGCACCGCGCCCGCGATGCAGCCTTTGGAATAGAAGCCGATCACCCGCGTCGCCATTGCCGCCGGCAGCAGCTTGCGTGCGAACAATTCCTTTGCGCCGAGCTTGGGATCATTGGGATTGGCCAGCGGCGGCAGCGGCCTGGGGTCGACGCTGCCCTTGTCCTGCGCCAGCGCGGCACTAGCGCCGAAGAGAACGGCAGACAGCAGCAGGGGGATGAGAATCGGGCGAGGGGTCATCGGCTCACTCTATAGCGCAAGCATAGCACGAAAGCAGCCGCTGGAGATGACGCCATCGCAACCGCTTGATCGCCGACGCAGGTTCTTTCACGAGCGGGCGGCCGGCGGCGGGTTAAGATTAACCGCAACGGCCGGCACCCGCGCGTCATCCCCGTCTTTACAAGGTGTAGTTGAAAACGACATCATGTCTTCCGTTAAAACCGGGCGGCGGAGCGCGATCATGAAACGGTTGTCAGGCGGGTGGCTTGCAAGGCTGCTATTTGCCGGCGTGACGATATCGGGCCTGGCGCTGACGTCGGCGCGCGCCGATGTCCTGGTCCAGATCGACAAATCTTCCCAGAGCATGGCTGTGAGTGTCGACGGCGCCATGCGATATGAGTGGCCGGTTTCGACCGGCCGCGACGGCTACGGCACGCCGAGCGGTACATTCCATCCACAATCGATGGCGCGACATTATTTCTCGCGGAAATACTACAACGCGCCGATGCCGCACGCGATTTTCTTTTATTATGGCTTCGCCATTCACGGCACCAATGATCTGGCGCGGCTTGGCGGTCCGGCCTCGCATGGCTGCGTGAGGCTGCACCCGTCGCATGCGGCAGCGCTGTTCGCATTGGTCGAGCGCAACGGCCCGCGCCGCACGCGCATCGAGATTTCGAACTAGTTGCAGGCCGTCGGGCTACCACGGGTTAACCGTTCGATAACCTCGTCGATCATTGACGAAATTTCATGCAACGATCAAAATTCGCGGCACGCATTGTGAAATCGTTGCGATAGCCACTCGTCGGTATGCAATGGGGAAGATTTTGCCTTCCGCGTTCGCACGCGCTACCGGCCACGCGTCCGGGGCGGCTATTTTTCCGGTATTATTTGCAAGTTCGCCACTTAAACAGGCAAGCGGAACACGAGAACTTCCCGGCACGACATTGGCGAGCTGATGTCTTCGCCGGATAGCGATACCATTTTTTCAGACACTTATCGGAGAACGGACCCACGCAGAATGCGAGTAGGGGTGTAATGATGCCGAGACTCCGGCCAAGGGCGGCGAAGAAACAGAAGCATGCGGCGATCGCCCGCATGGCCGGCCGGCCGGCGAAGCCCAGCCCGAAGCTCTCGAACGGCAGCCGGCGCGTTTCAACAGAGATCGGCGAGATTGTGCGCAAGCGCGCAGAGGCTGAGGCGGCGATTGCCGAGGCGCGAAAATCCCACGAGCGATTGCGCGAGGCGATCGACATCCTGCCGCAGGGCATCGTGTTCCTTGACGCCGAGGGACGCTACATTCTCTGGAACAAGAAGTACTCGGAGATCTACAACCGCAGCTCGGACCAGTTCAAGCCGGGTGCGCGGCTGCAGGATACAATCCGGATCGGCGTCGAACGCGGCGATTATCCGGAAGCGATCGGCCGCGAGGAAGAGTGGATCGCCGAGCGGCTCGGCAAGCTCTATCAGCCCGGCGAACGCCACGAGCAAGTCCTTGCCGACGGCCGCTGCATCCTGATCGAGGAGCGGCTGACCGAGGACGGCGGCGTCATCGGCCTGCGCGTCGACATCACCGAGTTGAAGCAGCGCGAGGCCTCGTTCCGGTTGCTGTTCGACAGCAATCCGGTTCCCATGATCGTATGCGCGCTGGAGGGCGAACGCATCCTTGGTGTCAACGACGCCGCGGTCGAGCATTATGGCTATAGCCGCGCCGAATTCGAAAAGCTCACCATCCGCAGCGTCCAGGCCTTTGGGGCCGAACCGCCCTGGGCCGGCGACCGCAGCCACGACGAACTGGCGGCGCGCACCTGGAAGCACGTCAAGGCTGACGGGACGTTGATCGATCTGGCGATCTACTCGCGTCATCTGGTCTATGGCGACCAGCCCGCGGTATTGCTCGCGTTGATGGACATCACCGAACGCAAGCGCGCCGAGGCGCGGCTCGCCTTCATGGCCCAGCACGACGGCCTGACCGGGCTGCCGAACCGCAATCTGCTGCGCCAGCGCATGGACGAGATCCTGCAGCAGACGCGGCGCAGTGCGGACAAGGCTGCCGTGATGATACTCGGCCTCGATAATTTCAAAGCGGTCAACGATACGCTTGGCCATGGCATTGGCGACAAGCTGCTGCGCGGCGTCGCCAAGCGGCTGCGGTCGACGTTGCGCGAGGAGGACGCGCTTGCCCGCCTCAACTCCGATGAATTCGCGATTGTCCAGACCGGGCTGGCACGGCCGGAAGACGCCGTGTTGCTGGCCAGGCGGTTGCTGGAGGCGATCGGCGATCCCTATCTGCTTGACGGCCATTCCGTCGTTGTCGGCGCCAGCATCGGTATCGCGATGGCGCCAGGCGATGGCGAGGAGTCCGACAAGCTTCTGAAAAATGCCGACATGGCGCTGTCCCGCGCCAAGAACGAGCAGCGCGGCACATTCAGCTTTTTCGAAGCCGGAATGGATGCGCGCGCCCAGAGCCGCCGCAAGATCGAGATCGATCTGCGCGACGCGATCCAGAATGACGTGCTGCGCCCGTATTATCAGCCGCTGATCGATCTTTCGAGCGGACGCATCACCGGCTTCGAGGCGCTGGTGCGCTGGCCGCATCCCGAACGCGGCATGATCTCGCCGGCCGAATTCATACCGGTGGCCGAGGAAACCGGCCTCATCAATGCGCTCGGCGGCCTGATGCTGCGCCGCGCCTGCAGGGATGCGGCGCTCTGGCCCGACGACGTCCGGGTCGCGGTCAACCTGTCGCCATTGCAGTTTCGCGGCGGCAATCTGCTGTCGGTGGTGATGGATGTGCTGAAGCAATCCGGCCTGCCGGCCAAGCGGCTCGAACTTGAGATCACCGAAACGCTGTTGCTGGAAAAGAACAGCCAGGTGCTTGCCACCTTGCATGCGCTGCGCGCCCTTGGCGTGCGCATCTCGATGGATGATTTCGGCACCGGCTATTCGAGCTTGAGCTATCTGCGAAGCTTTCCATTCGACAAGATCAAGATCGACCAATCGTTCGTTCGCGACCTTGCCGCCAATCGCGATGCACAGGCGATCGTGCGCTCGATCATCAGCCTCGGCGTGGGCCTCGGTGTGACGATTACCGCTGAAGGCGTCGAAACCGAAGCCGAGCTGGGTTGCCTGCGCTCGGAGGGCTGCCATGAGGGACAGGGCTTCCTGTTCAGCCAGGCGCGGCCCAACGCCGAAATCGTCGGGCTCCTGAGGGCGCAGCGTGGCGCGGATTTCACTGCGTCCGAGGATCCCGCCGAGAAAGCCGCGCTCGTCGCCTGAAGAGAGTAGCTACGAGCTTCCATTGGCGGTCTTGCGCTTGCGCAGATGATAGGTCAGCGCCAGCGCCACGCAGTGGCGCAGCTCCGGTTCGGGAATGTCTTCCGCGACGTTCAGCAGGATGCTTCGGTTGCCGCCATAGCGGAGCTGTGTCGGGTACAGTTCGCGGAAGGTCTCGACCAGGTCGGTCTGGC
Organism: uncultured Pseudomonadota bacterium; assembly: GCA_963727225.1. Classification (GTDB taxonomy): domain Bacteria; phylum Pseudomonadota; class Alphaproteobacteria; order Rhizobiales; family Xanthobacteraceae; genus Bradyrhizobium. Next base: position 276,651 of record CAVSFN010000024.1, read on the forward strand.
AATGGAAATAGACCGCATATTGGTTGGCGGCGGATTTCACGCGATCGATGCGGATGGTGCTGCCGCTTTTCGTCTCGGTCGTGAGATAGCTCGGCTGTCCCCATTTCAGGGTTTCCTGCAGTGCGCCGACGCCCTTGGTGGTTTTCGCGGTGTCGAAAATCAGTCGGCGCAGCGCCAGGAGTTTTGCCTTCAGCGGCTTCGGATAGGCGCGGAAGGCCTCCTCAACCGCGGGATCTGAAGAATCTACGCGCGGCCTGCTCGTCGGACGCTTGCTGCGCATCAGCCGTCCATCGCGAGCGCGTCGGGATCGGTGGCCAGGATCGTTCTGCCGACATCTTCGTAATGCGTGTCACGGGCCTGCAATTGCTGCGCGATGGCGTGCATGTCGCGGAAGCGGCGCTCGAACTTGTTGGCGCTGAACACCGCCGTGGCGCCCGCCATGTGATAGGCCGCATCGACCACCGAGGCCGCCTGGTGAATCGTCCAGGTCGACGCCAGCCGAAGCGCTACGCGGTGCTCTTCGGTGTATTTTCCCGTAACCGTCAGATCGCGCCAAACCTCGCCGGTTGTGGCGTAGAGATAAGCGCGCGCCGCGCGCAAATTGCCTTCGATGCGCCCGACCGCGCCCTGCACCGCATTGTTCTCGCGCATCGCCTTGATGCCGACCGACGCCTTGCCGCGCGCCAGTTCGACGGCGGCGTCGAGCGTGGCCCGCGCGACGCCGAGCGAAACCGCGGCAAAGCCCAACGCGAAAACGATGTGAGTGGTGAGCCGGTAGAGCGGCCCTGTTTGACGCACGGCGGCCGGCTCGTCGCGCAATGCCGTAAATTTTTCGGGGATGAACAGATTTTCGACCGAATAGGAGTCGGTGCCGGTGCCCCTGAGGCCGATGGCGTCCCAGACGTCGTACATCGTGGCGCTCGCCAGCGGAAACAGGATCGTGCGTACTTCCGGCGCGCCATCGGGCTTGCGCCGCCTGGTGCCGTCGGCTTCGACGATCTGGACATGCGCGCCGAGCCAGCTTGCCTGACGGGAGCCGCTGGCGAAGTTCCAACGCCCGGTGGCCCGGTAGCCGCCGGGAACAACATGCGCCTCGCCGGCAATCGCGCCCCAGGCCAGGATGTCGCCGGGCACACCGAAAATCTGACGCGCCGCATCGGCATCGAGATAGGCCGCGATCATGGCGCAGACGCTGCATTGGCCGAGGCACCACGCTGTCGAGGCGTCGGCCTTCGCCACTTCTTCGAGCATCTGCATGAAGATTTCGGGCGGCGCCTCGGTGCCACCCGCACTTTGCGGCAACAGCACGCGATAAAGCCCGTTCTCGACCAGGGCGGCAACCACCGGCTGGGTGAGACGCCGGGTCCGCTCGATCTCGTCGGCCTCCCGCGCGATCAGCGGCGCCAGCGCTCGCGCGCGCTCGACCAGTCCGAAACCGGGAAGCTTGTTCATGCGTTCTTCTCGCCCTTTTGGGGTTCTGATTGGCGGAGCCGCAATGCTGATCTATTCGCCGTCGTCGATCAAGATGGGGTTTGGTGGGAGGAATACGAACGCGACCAACTCATTGCGCAGACGGGGCACGGCGAGCGCATGGCGTCGAGCCGTTCGGATGTTGCCCCATCCCGCAATGACGAAGCCTCAAAACGGCCTCAGCTATCCACCTTCAGCGCGGCGATAAAAGCCTCCTGCGGGATGTCGACCTTGCCGAACTGCCGCATCTTCTTCTTGCCTTCCTTCTGCTTTTCCAGAAGTTTGCGCTTGCGGGTGATGTCGCCGCCATAGCATTTCGCGGTGACATCCTTGCGCAAGGCTCGCACGGTCTCGCGCGCGATCACCTTGCCGCCGATCGCCGCCTGGATCGGAATCTGGAACATGTGCGGCGGGATCAATTCCTTCATCTTCTCGACCATGGCGCGGCCGCGGCCTTCCGCGCGCTGGCGGTGAACCAGCATCGACAGCGCGTCGACCGGCTCGTTGTTGACCAGGATCTGCATCTTGACGAGGTCGGCGGGCTTGTAGTCGGTGAGATGATAATCGAACGAGGCATAGCCCTTGGAAACCGACTTCAGGCGGTCGTAGAAATCGAACACCACTTCGTTGAGCGGCAGCTCGTATTTCACCATCGCGCGGTTGCCGACGTAAGTGAGCTCCTTCTGCGAACCGCGGCGGTCCTGGCACAGCTTCAAGACGCTGCCGAGATATTCGTCCGGGGTGAGAATGGTGGCCTCGATCCAGGGTTCCTCGATCTCGGCGATCTTCACCACGTCGGGCATGTCGATCGGATTGTGAATCTCGATCGCTTGCCCGTCGGTGAGATGCATCTTGTAGATCACCGACGGCGCGGTCGCGATCAGGTTGAGATCGAATTCGCGGTGGAGCCGTTCCTGAATGATCTCCAGATGCAACAGCCCGAGAAAGCCGCAGCGGAAGCCGAAACCCAGTGCGGCGGAAGTTTCCATCTCGAACGAGAAGCTGGCGTCATTGAGCCGCAGCTTGCCCATCGCCGCGCGCAAGGTCTCGAAATCGTCGGCGTCAACCGGAAACAGGCCGCAGAACACCACCGGGATCGCCGGCTTGAAGCCCGGCAGCATCTCCGTGACCGGCTTGCGGTCGTCGGTGATGGTATCGCCCACTCGGGTGTCGGCGACTTCCTTGATCGCGGCGGTGATGAAGCCGATCTCGCCGGGACCGAGTTCGTCGATCTGCGTCATCTTCGGCGTGAAGAAACCGACCCGCTCGACGTCATAGGCGGCGTTGGTGCCCATCATCCGGATGCGCTGGCCCTTTTTCATCACGCCATCGACGATCCGGACCAGCACCACCACGCCGAGATAGACGTCGTACCAGCTGTCGACCAGCAAGGCCTTGAGCGAAGCGTCGCGATCGCCCTTCGGCGCCGGCAGCCGGTGGACGATGGCTTCCAGCACGTCGTCGATGCCGAGGCCGGTCTTGGCCGAGATCATCACCGCATCCGAGGCATCGATGCCGATCACGTCCTCGATCTGGCGCTTGACCTGATCCGGTTCGGCCGCCGGCAGGTCGATCTTGTTGAGGACCGGCACGATCTCGTGACCGGCGTCGAGCGCATGGTAGACATTGGCGAGCGTCTGCGCCTCGACGCCCTGGCTCGCATCGACCACCAGCAGCGAGCCTTCGCAGGCCGCCAGCGACCTCGAAACCTCATAGGCGAAGTCGACATGGCCGGGCGTGTCGATCAGGTTGAGGATATAGGTTTTGCCGTCCTTGGCCGGATAGTTCAACCGCACGGTCTGCGCCTTGATGGTGATGCCGCGCTCGCGTTCGATATCCATGGAATCGAGCACCTGTTCCTTCATCTCGCGCGCCTGCAAGCCGCCGGTGGTCTGGATCAGACGGTCGGCCAGCGTCGATTTGCCATGGTCGATATGCGCAACGATGGCGAAGTTGCGGATGTTGGAAATAGGGATGGATGTCATGGGCGCGGGATAGCATTCGCCCCCCGCTGCGGCAACCATATTGCAGCCTTTTGACGGCACAACTTCACGCCAAGCTGATTTCACTTGGGTCAAAAACACGCTACGCAGTCGGTTATGTCAGGTGCCTGGTTTCTGCCCGCAAGTTTGTGCGCGTACGCGTCGTCGAAGGTCCGGCGGCTGGCGGCGTGGCTCGCCGCGTCGGCCTCCGACCCGGAGGCCGGCCTGTCGCTGGTGATCGGCTTTGCCGCTGTGCATGCCGTGCTCTGGACCTTGATCCTGATCAATCTGAAGGCGGCGCAGGACGTCCACATGGACGTCGCGGAAGCCTATGCCTGGGGTCAGAAATTCCTGCTCGGCTACGGCAAGCATCCGCCACTGTCAGGGTGGGTCGCGGGCGTCTGGTTCATGATGTTCCCGGTCGCCAACTGGGCCACTTACGCATTGGCGATGGCGACGCTTGGCTGCGGGCTGGTGATTTGCTGGCTGATTGCGTTGCGCGTGGTCGACCGCCGCCGCGCTTTCTTCGTCGTGGTGATGCTGGCGCTCTACCCGATCTTCAATTTCAAGGGCTTCAAGTACAATCCGGATCTGCTGCAGCTCGTCACCTTGCCGCTTTTGGTGCTGGCCTATCTGCATGCGTTCGAGAAACGCACTGCGCGCGCCGGGCTGTGGCTCGGCCTTGCCGGCGCGCTGGCGCTGATGACCAAATACTGGGTGCTGACCATGATCGGCGCGATCGGGATCGCAGCGCTCGTTCATCCCGAGCGGTTGCGGTTCCTGCGTTCGCCGGCGCCATGGGTTGCAATCGTCACCCTGGTGGTCGCGATGCTTCCGCATTTGTGGTGGTTGAAGCAGGTCGATTTCGCGCCGCTGACTTACGCGGGCGATACCTATGAATTGCAGAGCCGCGTGCAGTGCCTTCAGCTGGTCCTCGGCTATATCGCCCACAATCTGGCGCTGCTTGCCGTGCCCGTGGCATTGGCGGCACTGGCGCTGGCCTGGTTGCCGCGATGGTGGGCGACTTTGGCACGACATCCGTCGGAGCTGTTCACGCGCGCCTGGTCGCGCGGTCCCAATTCCGGAGTGAATATCTCCCAGGCGCTCAATATCTGGATCATCCAGATCGTGGTTGCGATCGGGCCGCCGCTCGGCGGTTTGATTTTCATCATCTATATGAAGACCGACTGGGGGATATCGCTGTTCTTTCTGACCCCGCTGGCGCTGGTTGCGATCCCGTCGCTGCGGCTGCAAAAAATCGCGCTGTTTCGTATTGTCGCGATCTGGCTGGTGTTGACACTCGCGGTGCTTGCCGCCTCGCGCACCATCGCGGCCCGTGAATTCGCCGGGAATCCCAACAGCGCATCAGGCTACGCCGCGCGTTCCGAACTCGCCCGCGAGCTGACAGAAGCCTGGCATCAGCGCTTTAATTCGCGATGGGCCGTGGTCGCCGGGAATACGGATATCGGCGAGCCGATGACGTTCTACAGTCCGGATCATCCGGCAACATTCACGCCCGGCGAACTCTGGGCGTCAGGGCTGACGTCACTCGAGGAAGCCAGGCAGCTCGGGTTCATCGGCATCTGCGATACGTCGGATGGGCGGCTGCCGGCTTGCGAAGCGTGGATGGCGGCCAATGCCAAACAGGCCGAGCCGCTGGTCATCACGACGCAGCGTTTCTCTCTGGGGCATTCCGGGCCGGCGAGCAGCTGGAAGATCTACATCGTGCCGCCGGCTCATATTTAGAGCGTTTTCGAGCGAAGTGGATACCGGTTCGCGTAAAGAAAACGCGTCAAAACAAAAGAGCGTTTGCCGCCTACGTGCCTTCTTCGTTGAACTTGCTGGCAACGAGATCGGTGATCGCAGTCATGGCGGCTTCGGCCTCCGGGCCTGCCACGGAAACGACGATGGATGTCCCTGGGCCTGCGGACAGCATCATCAGCCCCATGATGGAAGTGCCGCCAACAGTCTCACCGCCGCGCGTCACCCACACTTCAGCATTGAAGCGCTCGACCAGTTGCACGAATTTCGCGGAGGCGCGCGCGTGAAGTCCGCGCTTGTTGATGATGGGAATCTCCCGGGACAGCGCGCCTGGCGGGATGCTTGGCCCGGCATTGTTTTCGGGCGCCGCGTCGTCGTCGCTCATTTGCCGGCAAGGACCCGGCTGGCGATGGTGACGTATTTGCGGCCGGCTTCCTGCGCCATGGCGATGGCGTCGGGGAGCGACCGCTCTTCACGAACCTTGGCAAGCTTGACCAGCATCGGAAGATTGATGCCTGCGAGCACTTCCACTTTCGGGCGGCTCATGCAGGAGATCGCAAGGTTGGAGGGCGTGCCGCCGAACATGTCAGTCAGGATAGCGACGCCATCACCACTGTCGACGCGATTGACCGCTTCGATGATGTCGCTTCGACACAGATCAGAGTCGTCCTCGGCTCCGATCGTGACTGCTTCGATTTGTTTTTGCGGACCCATGACATGCTCGAGCGCCGCCTTGAATTCGTCGGCAAGGCGCCCATGGGTCACAAGTACTAGGCCAATCATCGGAAACTCCTCGCGGGTGCTTTTTGGTGCACCGCACGAACGCGCCACTTTGACCATCCAGAGCCCTCGCGCAAGAGGGGATGCTCGCGATTCTCCCGGAAATTAGCGGTAGAGGGGGAACCTGCGCCGGTCTATTCGGTCGCGATACTGGGCACTATATGGTTACCAATTCCCTTCAAACAATCATCTGAGGGTTGGGCGCAATCTGTACTCGCGGTTGTCGTTAGCGCAGCTACAACCATTGGCAGTGCCGCGTAGCTCGCTTCCACGGGGATTCGAGGTACTTTAATACCTTTAATGTGTGTCAGGAGGGCCTCCGGTGCCGGCAGGCGCTCGGCGTCCGCGGCCCCTAGATCAATGACCAGGCCCACCACGGCCTCCCCGACGAAGCCGCAGCGGCGAATGCCGAGTCCGCGGATTTCGATCAGGCCCGCCAGTTCGGGTACCGGCCGCACCACGATTTGCCCCTGGCTTGCTTCGAGATGGACGCGATCATCGCCGACCAGCACCGCCGGCGGGATTTGCCCCGAGCGCCCGGCCAGGATGAGATCGAACGCCAGCCGCGACTTGCCGGACCCTGACGGCCCACGGATTAGTATGGCGCGATCTCCGACCAGCACTGCGGAGGCGTGGACGCTCGGGCCCTTGCCGTGCGTCATGGCGCGGGCAGCCGGACCACAAAGCGCGCGCCTGCGACCGTCGCCTCGCCATCGGCGCCGACCGGACCGGCGCGATTTTCCGCCCAGATGCGTCCGCCATGGGCTTCGATGATCTGTTTCGAGATCGACAGCCCAAGTCCGGAATTCTGTCCAAAGCCCTGGTGCGGCCGGTCGGTGTAAAAGCGCTCGAAGATTCGCTCCAGCGCGTCGTCGCGGATCCCCGGACCGTCGTCATCGATCACGATTTCGATTTCCGATTTCACGCGACGGCAGGCGATGCGCACCTTGGCGCCTGGCTCGGAAAATGACTGGGCGTTGACCAGCAGGTTGGAAATCACCTGTCCGAGCCGCGAATCATGCCCCGGCACCGAGAAGGTATCGGTGGGGCTGCGGCCCTCGAAGCGCACTTCGACGGCGATCTTGTTGCCAAGGCTGGTTTCGTTGGCGACCGAGGTCAGGGTGTTGAGCAGGCGCCGAAGATCGACCGGCGTCATATCCTGCCGCTGCAACTCGGCATCGAGCCGGCTTGCATCCGAGATGTCGGAGATCAGGCGGTCGAGCCGTTTGACGTCGTGCTCGATCACCGCCAGCAGCCGCGAGCGGCTGTTCTCGTTCCGCGCCAACGGCAGCGTTTCGACCGCGGACCGCAGCGACGTGAGCGGGTTCTTCAATTCATGGGCGACATCGGCAGCGAACATTTCGATCGCCTCGATGCGGTTATAGAGCGCATCCGTCATGTCGCGCAGCGCGCCCGACAGATGTCCGATCTCGTCGCGACGGCGGGTGAAATCGGGAATCTCGACCCGGGTCCGGATCCGGCGGCGGACGCGCTCGGCACTGTCGGCGAGCCGGCGCACCGGGCCTGCGATGGTGCTGGCCAGCAGCAATGACAGCATGATCATCACCGCCGAAGCGACGCCGCCGACTTTCAGGATCGCAAGCCGCTCGGCGGTCACCATCTGATCGATGTCGTCGCCCTGGGTCGAGAGCATCAGCGCGCCGTGGATCGCACGGAATCGCTGCACCGGTACCGCGACCGAGACGATCACCTCGCCGCGTTCGTTGATTCGCACCATGCTGCTCTTTTCGCCGCCGAGTGATTTGGTGACTTCCTGATAGCCGTTGCCGTTCTCCGGCCCGAGTTCGCGATAAAGCGGCAGGTCGCCGCGGTTGAGCCAGGTGCGGATCGCGATCATCGTTCGCTCCGCGATACCCGGTTTTTCGACCGACGGCGGCGGCAATTCGAACCGCAGCACATCACCGCGGCCGTAAAGGTTGCGGCTGTCCAGAATCAGGCCCCCGTCGCGGTCGAAAATACGGGCCCGGGTCTTGGTTGGTGAAATCAGCCGCCGCAGCACTGGCGCGACGCGTTCCGGATTGATCGGAAAATCCAGTCCGGCATATTCATCGGGCGCACCATAGGTTTCACCGGGCTTCAGATCGAGCAGCCGGTCGGGATCGATGGTGATGGTGTTGGTCTCGACCGTCGCGGAGGCCGCGATCGCGCCCGCGATGATCTCGGCCTGCACCAGCAGGCTTTGCGCCCGCGCGTCAATCAAGCCGGCGCGGAATTGCGATAGGTAAAGAATGCTCGCCACCAGCGCGATCAGGCCGGCGAGATTCAGCGAAACGATGCGGCGGGTCAGACTCGAGAAACTGAGCGCGAAGAAAAACTGACCGGCCCGGCGCAGCCAGCCGAGCGGCCGTTGCCAGCCTTTCGCTCCGGGGTTCTCGGCGGCAGCGCTATCCGGAACGAGGGACGGCAAGGCGTCCTCGACATTCAGGCTTGCATCAGGCTGCGTTCGATCAAGCAATGGCCAGAACTGCCGGTTGTTTCGATACGTCGTGCGACGTGCGCTGCTTTCTCATCCTATCCCAGACGGGCGGCGGCGTCAGTTAACAAAACGCCGGTGAAATGCCGGCAAATCAGGTTTCCTTGAAGCGGTAACCCACGCCGTAAAGGGTTTCGATCATCTCGAAATCGTCGTCAACGACCTTGAACTTCTTGCGCAGCCGCTTGATGTGGCTGTCGATGGTGCGATCGTCAACATAGACCTGATCGTCATAAGCTGCGTCCATCAGGGCGTTGCGGCTTTTCACCACGCCGGGGCGCGTGGCCAGCGCCTGCAGGATCAAGAATTCCGTCACCGTCAACGTCACCGGCTCGTTCTTCCAGGTGCAGGTGTGGCGCTCCGGGTCCATCCGCAGCAGCCCGCGGTCGAGCGCCTTGGCGTCGGTTTCCTTTGGCGCCGCGGTTGGATCTTTCGGCGCTGCGCGGCGCAACACGGCCTTGACCCGCTCGACCAGGAGGCGCTGCGAGAATGGTTTGCGGATGAAATCGTCGGCGCCCATTTTGAGGCCGAACAATTCGTCGATTTCCTCGTCCTTGGAAGTGAGGAAAATTACCGGCAGATCCGACTTCTGCCGCAGCCGCCGCAATGTCTCCATGCCGTCCATGCGCGGCATCTTGATGTCGAGGATCGCAAGGTCCGGTGGACTGGTGCGGAAGCCGTCAAGCGCGGATGCGCCATCAGTGTAGGTCATGATGCGATAGCCCTCGGCTTCGAGCGCGATCGAGACGGATGTGAGAATGTTGCGGTCGTCGTCGACCAGGGCGATTGTGGGCATGGGCCTGCTTTCCGAAACGGAGTGGCTGAAACGGCGAGCAATCCAGCGATGCGCCGCATAAATGGGCTTCGAACCCGGTCTACGAGCAATGCAAGCTGGGCTGAAGTGTGTCCGAGTTCCCGAAACGCCTGAGCGCCCTAAGGGTTCCAGCTTGTCTGGATACCAATGTAGCCGAAAAAAGGCCATTTTTGCAATGAGATACTGGAATATGTTCGATGCAACCCTCCCTTGATTTTGACGCCGCCAGGCTGGCCCGCTCGCTGTTGCGGCGCAGCCGGCAGGGCGCTTTGGCGACCCTGACGCCGGGCAGCGGTGATCCCTATTGCTCGCTGGTCAATGTCGCGAGCCACCCCGACGGATCGCCGATTCTGCTGATTTCGCGCCTTGCGCTTCACACCCGGAACCTGCTCGGCGATGCCAGGCTCTCGCTGATGCTGGACGAGCGGGCCGAGGGCGACCCACTGGAGGGATCGCGGATCATGCTGGCGGGTCTGGCGGAGCAGGCCAGTGGCGAAGACGTGGCGATTTTGCGCCGCCGTTACCTTAACGCCCATCCGTCTTCGGAAGTCTTTGTAAATTTTAAGGATTTTTCGTTCTTCCGGATTCGCCCGACCGGCGCACATTTGGTGGCTGGATTCGGCCGCATCGTCGACCTCAAACCCGAGCAGTTTTTGACCGACATTTCCGATGGCGCTTCGTTGCTGGAAGCCGAGCAGGGCGTCCTCGATCACATGAACGCGGATCACCACGAGGCGATGAACCTGTATGCGACAAAGCTGCTCGGTGCCAAATCCGCCGATTGGCGCTGCACCGGCTGCGATCCCGAAGGAATAGACCTGCAGGCCGGCTCCATAACGTTGCGGCTGGATTTCCCGCGGCGCATTGTCACTCCTGCCGCACTGCGGCAGATGCTGAAGCAGTTCGCCGATCAGGCCCGCGCTGTGGCAACCATTTGACAAGAAACAGGGTCCGCCTTCGAATAAACCAAATATCGGGGGATCGGCTTGGCAAGCTCGGTGTTCATCAGTATTAGGTCGCCGGACCGGGGCCGGATGGCTATATTGACGGTCACCGCGATAGAGGCGCGTCTGGCGGCATTCGCGCAATCGAATACGCGGGTTCGAGGAGGATTCTTCCGTGCAAGAGACGGGCGTGCATAACGGTGCCTTCGGCGCCGACAAATTCGGCTTAAAGAAACTCAAGGGCGTCAACTGGAACTTCGGTGCGCCGCAACTCAGTGAATATTCGTTAGCAGCCGGCGAAGCCGTGCTTTCCGCGGATGGGGCCTTGTGCGCGGACACTGGCGTTTTCACCGGGCGCAGCCCGAAGGACAAATTTACGGTTCGCGACGCGAGCACCGACAAGAACATGTGGTGGGCGGGCAACCAGTCGATCACATCGGAACAGTTCGATGCGCTCTACGCCGACTTCGTCAAGCATGCCGAAGGCATGACGCTGTTTGCACAGGATCTCTATGGCGGCGCCGATCCGAGCCTGCGGATCAAGACCCGCGTTTTTACCGAACTCGCCTGGCACTCGCTGTTCATCCGCACGCTGTTGATTCGCCCGGAGACATCGGAGCTTGCGAGCTTCGTGCCTGAATTGACCGTCATCGACCTGCCGAGCTTCAAGGCCGACCCCAAACGCCACGGCGTGCGTTCGGAGAACGTGGTCGCGATCGATTTCGCCCGCAAGATCGTCCTGATCGGCGGCTCTTATTATGCCGGCGAGATGAAAAAGTCGGTCTTCACCACGCTGAATTACTATCTGCCGGAAAAGGGCGTGATGCCGATGCACTGCTCGGCCAATGTCGGCCCCGACGGCAATTCGGCGATTTTTTTCGGCCTCTCCGGCACCGGCAAGACCACGCTATCGGCGGATCCAAAACGCACGCTGATCGGCGACGACGAGCACGGCTGGGGTGCTGACGGTATCTTCAATTTCGAAGGCGGCTGCTATGCCAAATGCATCAAGCTCTCGAAGGAAGCCGAGCCCCAGATCCATGCCGCCAGCAAGCGCTTCGGCGCGGTGCTGGAAAACGTGGTGCTTGACGCCAATACCCGCGAGCCGGATTTCGACGACGGTTCGAAAACCGAAAACACCCGCTCGGCCTATCCGCTCGAATTTATCCCCAATGCTTCGCGCACCGGCCGCGCCGGCCATCCCAGGAACGTGGTGATGCTGGCCGCCGATGCCTTTGGCGTGATGCCGCCGATCGCAAAACTGACGCCGGCGCAGGCGATGTATCATTTCCTGTCCGGATATACCGCGAAGGTCGCGGGCACCGAGCGCGGCCTTGGCAATGAGCCGCAGCCGGAATTCTCGACCTGTTTCGGTTCGCCGTTCTTGCCGCGCGATCCGTCGGTGTACGGCAATCTGCTGCGCGACCTGATCGCCAGGCACAATGTCGATTGCTGGCTGGTCAACACCGGCTGGACCGGCGGCAAATACGGCACCGGGCGGCGCATGCCGATCAAGGTGACGCGGGCGCTGTTGACCGCGGCGCTGAACGGCTCGCTGCGGTCAGCCGATTTCCGCACCGACAGGTATTTCGGCTTCGCGGTGCCGACGTCGCTGCCCGGCGTCGAACCGCATATCCTCGATCCGATCAAGACCTGGGCCGACAAGGCTGAGTTCGACAAGACCGCGCGTTCGCTGGTCGGCATGTTCCAGAAGAACTTCGCCAAGTTCGAAGCGCAGGTCGATGCCGATGTCCGCGCCGCCGCGCCGGAAGTAAAGCTCGCTGCGGAATAAGATTTCGGAAAATCGATTTGGCGATTAACGAAGGGCGGCTCAACGAGCCGCCTTTTTATTATATGTAACGCTGCCAGCGGTGCTGTGAATTCGGCGAGCGAGACAGCGAATCCTAAGCCTTGAAATACGTGATCTGGGTCGTGCTCGCGAGCAGGCGGCCATTGGGCGACCAGAGCTTGCCGGTCTGGTCGCCATAGCTCTTGTGAAAGATATTGGCGTCGGCGACGGCCAGAACTCGGCTGACGTCCTCGGCCGCGAGGTCTTCCGCGTCGGCATGAAAATAGGTCGTCAGAGAAACCGTGCCGAACGGCACGAGTTCGGCTTTGACATGAAAAATGCGTGCGAAGAACGCATCCGACATCGCCATCAGCGACAGCGCGTCGATCTTTCGCGCGACGCGGTCGCCGATCCACAATTTGGAGTACGCGCTGGCCGGCTCGACCCGAGGCGTCGCGTTGATTTTCGGTTCGCCCTCGACAAAGCGGAAATCATATTGCTTGACCCAGGGTATCGAAATTTTGGCATAAGGCAGCGTCTGCTCGAAAGCGGTGGCGTTGGGAAATTCGGCCGGCTGATTCGACCATGACTGACGGCGCGCGGCGAACACGGCGGTGGCAAAGGTCGCAACCTCGCCGCCATCCTGCGTCATCTCGACGGACCAATGTTGCGTCGACCGGTTGGCCTTGATCAGGCGAACGTCGAGATCGAACGTCCCCGGCGCGACCGGCGCGCAAAAGTTGACCGTGAGCGAGAGCGGGTCGCCGGCGCGCTGCGGATGATCGAGCAGCGCCCGCAGGATCGTGGCGGCGGTTGCCCCGCCGAACGGGCCCACAAACGCCCAGTAATCCTCGCTGGTCCGCCCCTGCCAGCAGCTGTCGCCAGCGGTGACCTGCGTGGCGTCGTCGAAAAGGTGTGGGGTCTTGGTCAGCATGTAATTACCTCGATTGTTCGCCGCAGTATCATGGCGGTGCAGCCGAATTCAATGACGTCGGAGGTCATGGTCCTTCGGTGATGGTTGGAACGGCGAGTGAGGTCACGGCTGTTCTGGTCCGGAATTCAGCGGGTCGCCTCGCGCTGTGCGCCCGTCTCTTGCGATGCCAGCGGCGAAGTCTCGCGCACCGGCACGTTCCAGATATCCTGGGCATATTCGCGGATAGTGCGGTCGGACGAGAACCACGGCATCCGCGCCACGTTGAGGATCGAGGCCCGGGTCCAGGCCGGAACCACTCGCCAGCGGGCGTCGATTCCGCGCTGGGCATCGAAATAGGCGGCGAAATCCGCGCTGACCATGTAGTGGTCGAGATGGCGCAGCGCGTGCGCGATCGATTCGAACCGGCCGGGATCGTCGGGCGAGAATTCGCCGCTTGCGATCGCGTTGATGGCGCGTGACAGCTGCGGCGACCGCCGAATCACGTCGGTCGCATCGAGCCCCTGCTTGCGCCGCACCACCACATCCATCGCCTCCATGCCGAAGATCGCGATGTTCTCGGCGCCGACCTGATCGCGGATCTCGATGTTGGCGCCGTCGAGCGTGCCGATGGTCAGCGCGCCGTTCAGCGCAAGTTTCATGTTGCCGGTGCCGGAGGCTTCCATGCCCGCGGTCGAAATCTGCTCCGACAGATCGGCGGCGGGAATGATCACCTCGGCCAGGCTGACATTGTAGTCGGCGAGGAAGGCGACCTTCAGGCGTCCGGCGATGGCCGGATCGTTGTTGACGACCTCGGCGACATCGTTGATGAGCTTGATGATCAGCTTGGCGTAGCGATAGCTCGCCGCCGCCTTGCCGGCGAAGATTTTCACGCGCGGCACCCAGTCGCGCTGCGGCTCGTCCTTGATCGCGTGATAGAGCGCCACGGTCTCCAGGATATTGAGCAACTGCCGCTTGTATTCGTGGATGCGCTTGATCTGGACGTCGAACAGCGCTCCCGGATCTACCTTGATGTTAAGGCGCTCGCCGATCAGCCGCGCCAGCGCGATCTTGTTGTGGTGCTTGACGCTGCGAAATTGCTGCTGGAATGCATTGTCGCTGGCACGGGCTTCAAGACGTTGAAGCTGCGAGGGATCGTCGAGCACGGCCTCGCCGCAGGCCTCGCGCAACAGATCTGTCAACTTCGGATTGGCCAGCATCAGCCAGCGGCGGAAGGTGATGCCGTTGGTCTTGTTGGTGATGCGGTTCGGGTAAAGATGGTTCAGATCGTGGAATACCGTCTCCTTCATCAGATCGGAATGCATCGCCGAGACGCCGTTGATGCGGTGCGATCCGACGAACGCCAGCTGGCCCATCCGCACCCGGCGGCCGGACTTCTCGTCGATCAGCGATACCGAGGCCCTGAAATCGACATCGCCCGGACACCGCGCATCGGCCAGCGCCAGATGCTCGACGTTGATGCGGTAGATGATGTCGAGATGGCGCGGCAGCAGACGTTCGAACAATTCCACCGGCCAGGTCTCGAGCGCTTCCGGCAGCAGCGTGTGGTTGGTGTAGGACAGGGTGGCGACGGTGATCTTCCACGCTTCGTCCCAACGGAAATTGTGAAGATCGCAGAGAATGCGCATCAACTCGGTGACGGCAAGACTGGGATGGGTGTCGTTGAGTTGCACCGCGGCCTTTGACGCCAGACTGCGCAACTGCCCGTCGGAGGCAAGATGACGCTGCACCAGATCCTGCAACGAGGCCGAGACAAAGAAATATTCCTGGCGCAGCCGCAGTTCGCGGCCCGCCGGGCTCTCGTCATTGGGATAGAGGAACTTGCAGATCGATTCGGCGCGCGCCTCCTCGGCGATGGCGCCGAGATAGTCGCCCTTGTTGAACACGTCGAGCTTGAGCGGATCGGGCGACCGCGCCGACCACAGCCGCAAGGCGTTGACGTGCTGGCCGCGCCAACCCACGATCGGCGTATCGTAGGCGACGGCTTGCACGGTTTCCACCGGATGCCAGATCGCGCGGTCGCGGCCGTTGGCATCGGCGATGTTTTCGACGCTGCCGCCGAAATGCACGTGGTAGACCACTTCAGGCCGCTGGAATTCCCAGGGGTTGCCGAAGCCCAGCCATTCGTCGGGATATTCCTGCTGCCAGCCCTGCGCGATGATCTGCCGGAACAGGCCGAAATCGTAACGAATGCCATAACCGATGGCGGGAATGGCCAGCGTCGCCATGCTCTCCATGAAGCAGGCCGCAAGCCGGCCGAGGCCGCCATTGCCGAGCGCGGCATCCGGTTCGCATTTGCGCAAATCGGAGAGATCGACGCCAAGATCGCCGAGGGCGGCTTCGAACACCGGCAACAGCCCCATATTGTTCAGGGCATCGGTGAACAGCCGGCCGATCAGGAACTCCAGGCTGAGATAATAGACCCGCTTGCGGCCGGCATCGTAGCTTTGTTTTTCGGCCGTCAACCAGTGGTGCACGATGCGGTCGCGCAGCGCCAGCGCCGCCGCCTTGTACCAGTCGTGGCGGGTGGCCATGCCGGCGTCCTTGCCGATCGCAAGCCGCAGCTTGGCCAGTACCGCGCCCTTGATCTCGGCCAGCGCCAGCTCATCGACGGGCTCGCCGAGCGCTGGAAATTTCACCGGAATTGATGGATCTGGCAAGCTGGGCACCCCTGACTGAACTCACCCAAATGATACGCGCGTTGCGCCGGGATCGAAACCCGCCAGAGGGCCTCGATTGTGCAACGCATGCATGGTTTTTATGCAAGGACCGGGCCGGGTTGAGCGGAAAGTTTGTCGTTAGTTATGACGGACGAACGGCGAATGACAGGTTTCTGTTTCTTCGTTGTCCCGGCGCAGGCCGGGACCAACAACCCCTGGCGTCAGAGTACGAGGGATAGATCGCTCCAGTCAGGATTATCTTCTTCGATCAGCCCCGTTACCTCACTCAGCTGCACGCCCTCAATCTTCGACAACGTCTATTCCTTCATCGCTCAACGCTTGCATAACCAGTTCAATGTCTTCGGGCATAGCCAACGATGACGGAAACAATTCGTTGAGCTGATCGAAGGTGATAGCGCCGTTCCTTTTGCCGATTTCAATTGCTGCACTGATTATTTTACGTATTTCCATTGATCGCTCCGGGTCAAAATTCGGTCCCCCATAAGTGGGGAATGCGAAGTGCCCGCGTCGGCCACTTAATCGGCGCCAAGGAACAAATTAAGAACACTTTAGCAAGTCTTTGATATATCATAGTGATTCGGCGCAGTGCCGATACAACATCTATGGTCTGCTCGTTAGTATTGAGGACTACATGTCCACCATCGCCTTCGATTCCTTCGCGCTCACCCGCATCGCCGACTTCGCCCGCTCGCTGTCGCGGTTGCATCTGGCCTCGCGCCGCCGGCCGGTCGATGACGACGAGATCGACCGCGAATTCAACGCCGTCTGCATGTCGGTGTGGGGCTACACGTCAGACGATTTCAGCGACGACCTGTTCTCGATGGAAGATCACGCCTGGCTCGACACGCTCGATGAAGCGCATGCGCGCATCTTCGCGGCCGAGCAGGGCTACGACCTCGTCGACGACAACGGGATGCTGACGGACTGGTGGGGTTATTGCTGGATGATCCTCGCCGAGAAGCGCGGGCTGCTGACGCCGGAAAACCGGGCGGCGGCGCGTGCGGCGATCGAGGAAAAATATCTGTCGGCGCCGAACGTGATCGGCGTCATCGTCGGGCGGTGATTTTATTGCGCTTCGGCGTGCTTGCCTCCTGCCGATGCGGACTTCGGCACCGAGGTCACGGGCAGCGCGCCATCGCGGCTCGCTTCAGGCAGTGGCATTTCATTGGCGATCGTTTCGGTGGCGACGGGCGCCACCTTCATCTCGCCGAGCCGCGCGCGCACGTCGGCGGTCAAGCCCGGATAGGATGCCACCGGCGTGAATTCAGCGGTCTGGTTGACGCCGACCTTGACGCCGGAATAGGCCACCAGGCCGGTGGTGGTGGCGATCACGTCGCCGGGACGCAGCGAGGTGTCGAGCGTCAGGTCGACCGGGGCGAGGCCGGCGGGGTCGCGGCCGTTGCAGGTGCAGTCGGCGCGCAGCGCCTTGCGAAAGGCGAAGGCGTTTTCGCTTTCGGCATAGCGTTCGCCGTTGCTCGACGAGGCGCCGTCGATGGTGCCGCCGAAGAAGACCCTGGTCGGGCTCGCTGGACAGAACGCCTGGCACATCTGAGCCGGCGAAGCGTTGCCGCGCGCCAGCGGGAAATATCGGCCGTCGCAGGTCCGCACGCAAAAGGCGGGTCCCGAGCCGCTTGAAGCGACCGGGCGTGGCGGTGGCGCGGGCTGCTGATTAAAGCCAAACGGATCGGCGAAGAAATTCGCTTGCGGCGGGGCCTGGCGCTGCTGCTGTCTCTGCCCTCCGCCGAACAGGAAACCGAACAGGTCTTCGGCCGACGCTACGCGCGGCGCGAGCGCAAGGGGTCCCGCGAGCACGGCGACGGCAACAAGCATCATGCGGCGCCGCATGCGCTGATAAGGCAACTCTGTACGCAACGCTCACTCCACCCGACGCCACAAAACCTGCTGCGGCGAGCCGTGCCCCAGCACGGTTCACATTAGTGCGGGATGGTAAACGAGCTATGAGCAAGCGCCCTGGATTGCCGAAAAAGAAATGCGTTCCTCACCTCTCCCCGCAAGAACGGGACGAAGGAGAAACCGCGGCCGTCACAAGCGGACGAGGGAGACAAGATCAATCTTTCAGGAATTCGCCGGCCTTGTAGAGCGAGCGAAACGCCAAGCCCGCCTGCGCGAAGGTTTCGGTCGCGCCTTCTTCGCGGTCCACCATGGTGAACACCAGCACGACTTCGCCGCCGGTCTCGCGCACCGCCTCGACCGCCTTCAGCGCCGAACCGCCCGTGGTGGTGACGTCCTCGACGATCACCACGCGCTTGCCCCGCAGGCTTTCGCCTTTTGCCAGCCCCTCGACCGCCAGGCGCGCGCCGTGCTCCTTCGGTTTCTTGCGCACGAAGAACGCCGCGATCGGGTGGCCCTTGATCCACGACAGCTGCGCGATCGCGCCGGCGAGCGGCACCGCACCCATTTCCAGTCCGCCGACATAATCGAGGCTATCGTCCTTCAGCGCATCGAATGTCAGTTCCGCCAGCAAGGCCGCACCTTCCGGGTCGAGCATGGTCGGCTTGAGATTGAAATAGAAATCGCTCTTGCGGCCCGAGGCCAGCGTGATTTCACCGCGGCCGAACGAGCGTTTGCGGATGATCTCGGCGAGGCGGGCGCGGGAAGCTGATTTGGACAAAGCGTTCTCTCGTGTGGGACGGGCGCAATCTATCGGCGGTTTTCCGCACATTCCAGAGCCGATGCCGCGCCGTCAACAGCGGCAAGCGCTGAGGATGCAGTATTTCGCGACCGTGGTTGTAAGCCCGCGGGATTCCGGGATACTGGATACCCCGCCTTCGCCCGGACATGACAACGAAATGACCATCGAATTGCACACCTGGAACACGCCGAACGGACGCAAGATCAGCGTAGCACTGGAGGAAATGGGGCTGCCGTACCGGGTTTTCCCGGTCGATATCACCAAGGGCGAGCAGATGGCGCCGGCGTTCCTCGCCATTAGCCCGAACAATAAAATTCCTGCGATCGTCGATCCGGATGGGCCGGGCGGCAAACGCGTCAGCGTGTTCGAGTCCGGTGCGATTCTGCTATATCTCGGCGAGAAGACCGGCAAGTTCCTACCCGCATCGCTGATCGAGCGCATCCCCGTGCTGGAATGGCTGATGTGGCAGATGGGCGGCTTTGGGCCGATGCCGGGCCAGGTGCATCACTTCATCGCGCTGGAAAACGAACAGGACCGCGCCTATGGCCTGAAGCGCTTACATGACGGAGACGCGCCGGCTCTACGGCGTCCTCGATCGCCGCCTCGCGGATCGTGAGTTTGTCGCGGGCGCCTTGTCGGTCGCCGATTTTGCCATCCTCGGCTGGGCGTGGCGGCATGAGCGCCACAAAGTGTCGTTTGCGGATTTCCCCCATGTCGGTCGCTGGTACGACGCGCTGATGGCGCGACCCGGCGTTAAACGCGGCATGGACGCCAAGCTGGATTGAATTTCTCTCGCTTGCTTCTCCCTCGCACCGCTCTTGCGTCGCAAGCGGGGAGAGGTGAAGAGAAGTCAAACCCGCTTCACTGTTCCTCGCCCGCGAAAGTCCTGATCGCCTGAACATAGCGTTCGAGCGCGCCGCGGAGCGGCGCGGCAAGCTCGGCATTCGCTGCGATACTCTCAGCGTCATTCGCTGTGCCGAGCAGAGGCAGCGTGATCGACGCGTCGTTGACGAGCCGGGCTGACATCGTCTCCAGCGTGACGGTCAAAGCTGCCAGCGCATGGGTCGCGCGCGGCGACGTATTGATCAACGCCACCGGCTTGTTCGGAAACTCGAAGCTGCCCACCAGCCAGTCCAGCGCATTCTTCATGACGCCGGCGACGCCGCGGGCATATTCAGGGCTGGAGATCAGAAGCCCGTCGGCTGTTCCGATGACGGCCCGGAACTCGGCGACCTCCCGGGGAACGCGATCGCCATCGAGGTCGGAATTGAAGAAAGGAAGATTCCCGATTCCTTCAAAGATTTCGATCGGTCACGCCGGCTGGCGCGAGGCGGCCGGCGGCCTGAAGTACCGCGGTGTTCAGCGACGTGGCGCGCAGGCTGCCGGAAATCGCAATGATCTTCATCGATAGTCCAAGCGAACTATTGAAACTAATGCGCCTCGTCCCAATTGTTGGCGGCGCGGGCATCGACATGCAGTGGCACCGACAGCAGCACCGCCGGGAACGGCGCGTCCTGCATGGTGTGCTGCACCACCGGCAAGGTCGCGGCCACTTCGTCGTCGGGCACCTCGAAAATCAGTTCGTCGTGCACTTGCAGCAGCATCTGCGCCGAGAGTTTATGGTCCGCCAGCGCGTCTTCCATCCGGGTCATGGCGCGGCGGATGATGTCGGCCGCGGTGCCCTGCAATCGCGCGTTGATCGCCGCGCGCTCGTTGAAGGACCGGATCGAGGCGTTGGAGGCCTTGATGTCGGGATAATGGCATTTCCGGCCGAACAGCGTCTCGACATAGCCATGCGCCCGGCAGAAATCCCGCGTCTCGTCCATGTAGGCGCGGATGCCGGGAAAGCGCTCGAAATATTTCTTGATATAGGCGGAGGCTTCCTCGCGGGGGATGCCGAGCTGGTTGGCAAGGCCAAAGGCCGAGATGCCATAGATGATGCCGAAATTGATCGCCTTCGCCCGGCGGCGCACCTCGCCCGGCATGTCCTTGACCGGGACGCCGAACATTTCCGATGCCGTCATGGCGTGAATGTCGAGCCCGTCGCGGAACGCCTGTTTCAGCACCGGAATATCGGCGATTTCAGCCAAGAGCCGCAACTCGATCTGCGAATAGTCCGCCGACACCAGTTTGTGGCCGGGAGACGCGATAAAGGCGCGGCGGATTTTCCGGCCGTCCTCGGTGCGCACCGGGATGTTCTGCAGATTGGGTTCGTTCGACGACAGCCGCCCGGTGGTGGTCGCCGCCAGCGCGTAGGTGGTGTGGACGCGATGGGTCTGCGGATGCACATAGGTCGGCAGCGCATCGGTATAGGTCGATTTCAGTTTCGACACCTGCCGCCATTCCAGAATCTTCTTCGGGAATTCGTGACCCTGCTCGGCCAGTTCATCGAGGACCTGCGCCGATGTCGACCACGCTCCGGTCTTGGTCTTGCTGCCACCCGGCAATCCCATCTTGCCAAAGATGATGTCGCCGAGCTGCTTCGGGCTGCCGACATTGATCGGCTCGCCGGCGATCTCCTGGATCTCGGATTCGACCCGCGCAGCGGTCTGGGCGAAATCGCCGGACAGCCGCGCCAGCACCTGGCGGTCGATCGAGATGCCGCGCCGCTCCATCCGCGCCAGCACGCCGATCAGCGGCCGCTCCAGCGTCTCATAGACCGCGGTCATGCGCTCGGCGATCAGGCGCGGCTTGAGCACCTGCCACAGCCGCAGGATCACATCGGCGTCTTCGGCCGAATAGGCCGTCGCTCTGTCGATCGCGACCTGATCAAAGGTGAGCTTGCCTTTGCCGCTGCCGGTCAGCTCGCCATAACTCATGGTGGCATGGCCGAGCTGGCTTTCGGCGAGCGCATCGAGCCCATGCGAATTGCGGCCGGCGTCCAGCGCATAGGACATCAACTGCGCGTCATCGTGATTGCGGAGGGTGATGCCATGCTGCGCGAATATCACGGCGTTGAATTTGATGTCGAAGCCGATCTTCAGAATGCCGGCCAATTCCAGCAGCGGCCGCAGCGCTTCGAGGGCGTCTTCGGACTTGATCTGGTCGGGTGCGAGGCCCGCATCGAACAATCCGGCCCCACCGCCGGATTGTTTGTGGGCGAGCGGGACATAACAGGCGTCATTCGGCGCCAACGCCAGCGCGATGCCGCAAATATCGGCCTGCATCGGATTGTCCGAACTGGTCTTGGCTTCAATCGCGAAATGGCCCGCATCATGCACCCGGGCGAGCCAGGCGTTGAGCGCATCGAGGCTGCGGATGGTCTGGTACTTGTTACGATCGACCGGCGTGTTCCGCGCCGCCTCGGCACGCGCGGCGGCGAGCGCCTGCGGGGTGAGGACGACGTTTGACCTCTCCGGTTTGCCCTGAGCTCTGCCGGCGCTGGCCGTGCCTGCCTTCCCGCTTGCGGGGGACGGTGAAGTCTCCTGATCCGCGAAAAGATCCCCGCCCGCGGCCCGCGGAGGTGCCGAAGCGCCAGCCGACGGGCCGCTTGTTGCGCTCTTGTTGTTGCCGTCGGCCGCGACATCGGCCGGATCGATCTGCGAATACTCGGCGACGCGTCGGGTCAGCGTCGAAAATTCCATTGCCTTCAGAAACGCGATCAGCTTGCGCGCATCGGGCTCGTGCACCGCAAGTTCATCGAGCGGCACGTCGAGCTTGACCTTGTCGTCGAGCAGTACCAGTTGCCGCGAGATCCGCGCCTTCTCGGCATTCTCGATCAGCGCCTCGCGCCGCTTCGGCTGCTTGATCTCGCCGGCGCGCATGAGCAGCGTCTCCAGATCGCCATATTCGACGATCAGTTGGGCTGCGGTCTTGATGCCGATTCCCGGCACACCCGGCACATTGTCGGTCGAATCGCCGGCCAGGGCCTGCACCTCGACCACCTTTTCGGGAGGCACGCCGAATTTCTCGATCACCTCGGCGATGCCGATGCGGCGGTCCTTCATGGTGTCGAACATGGTCACCTTGTCGGTGACGAGCTGCATCAGGTCCTTGTCCGAGGAGACGATGGTCGCCGTAGCACCTCGCTCGCCGGCCTCGCGGGCGTAAGTCGCAATCAGGTCGTCGGCCTCGAAGCCGCCTTGTTCCAGGCACGGCAGATCGAAGGCGCGGACCGCCTCGCGGATCAGCGGAAATTGCGGGATCAGGTCATCTGGCGCCGGCGGCCGATGCGCCTTGTAGTCGGGATAAAGCTTGTTGCGGAAGGTGATTTCCGACTTGTCGAAGATGATGGCGAGATGGGTCGGCCGGTTATCCGGCGGCATGTCGCGCAACAGCTTCCACAGCATGTTGCAAAAGCCGAGCACGGCATTGACCTGCAACCCGTCGGATTTGCGGTTCAGCGGCGGCAGCGCGTGGTAGGCGCGAAAAATATAAGAGGAACCGTCGACCAGAAAGACATGGTCGCCCTTGGCGGGGGCTTTGACGGCAACGGGCTTTTGGAGGGCTTTTTCGGATGTTTTCGGCATGGCCGAAACTTAAGGATTTTTGCGCGGATTGACAGCCTTTGCGGAGAGTAATTCAGCCAGTTTTGCGGCCATGCGCATGGCGATTTGCTGACGTCGTCACCCGCGAAAGCGGGTGATCCAGTATTCCAGAGCGCTTATGCCCAACCGCCTAGGCTCTGGAATACCGGGTCGCCCGGTCGAGCCGGGCGATGACGGTTTGTTTCGCAGGGTACGCTTGGTTATTCCGCTGCCTGCAGCGCCTTGCTCGGCTTTTTCGGTGCGATCCAGAACGCAGCGGGGCGCTCGAACAGGAAGTTCGCGCCGGCGCCAAGCGCAATCCGCCAGATCGCCAGCGCTCCGGCGACGCCCACGATGGTGACCACCAGCGAAATCGTCCCGATATCGTGGATCAGGCCGGTTTTCAGCAACAGCGTCCGTGTCGTCGCCATCGGCAGGAAGAACGCCAGATAGATGACGATGGAATGCTCACCGAAAAAGCGCAGGAAAGTCAGCCAATGCGCCCGCGCCAGCAGCGTGCCGATGGTAATGATGGCGCCAGCGCCGGCAAGCCCGAGCGCGAGCGAGATCAGCGGCCATTCGCTGAAACCGAATTTCACCAGGCTGCCGTTGACGAGGGCCCACAGCGCCAGTCCTGCGAGCGCCAGTTCGGGGCGCGCCCGTGCGCGATCGGACAGCGCGAACACGTAATCGGCGAACAAATAGCCGGAATAGAAATAGACGAAGCGCGCGCAAAATTCATCGATCACGGTCCAGCCGGTCGCAATATGCGCCATCTCCAATAACGCCGCGACGCCCCAGATCGGCAGCGGCGGCATCCGCCTTGTGGCCTTGGTGACGACGAAAAATACCGGCAGCAGATAGATGAACCACAGCGTGCCGAAAGGCTCGATGAAGGATTCCAGATACAGGAAGCCGGCGTGAGTCCAGCTTGTCTCGGCGGCAAAGGATGGCGCCTTGAAACCGAACTGGATCGTCACCCACAGCAGGTAGAAATAGGCAAAGTGGACGACCTTGCGATCGAGATAGGTGCGCCAGTCACGGTCGATCACGACCGAGAGGAACAGGCCCGAGATCAGGAAGAAATCCGGCATCCGGAACGGCTTGGCAAACATGACAACCAGATGCATGAAGCCGGTCTGGCCGGCAGCGGCCTCGACACCCAGCACCGAATGCATCATCACCACCATGACGATGCAGATGCCCTTGGCGTAGTCCACCCAGTCGATGCGTCCGGGCGCCGAAGGCACGGGACGCGCGGCCGTGGCGGATGTGCCGTTTGGTGTCATGGATGTCTCTTTTCGGCACTGGAACGCAGCATCATCGGCCCGATCGGTTTCTTTCTCCTTTATTCATACAAATGACATGCCGCTTTTTCGGAACTTTCCGGTTTCCCCTGTGGCGGATCATGCGCTAAGACCCGCCCACATAACGTTAACCATTATTGATAGGTTTGCAGATGCGCATCGCCATGATTGGCACGGGCTATGTGGGGCTGGTGTCAGGCGCCTGTTTCGCGGATTTCGGTCACCAGGTCACCTGCGTGGACAAGGATGGCGACAAGATCGCAAGCTTGCGCCGGGGCGAAATCCCGATTTTCGAGCCCGGCCTCGATGCGCTGGTGGCTGCCAATGTGAAGGCCGGGCGGCTGGATTTTGCCACCGATCTTGCGGCACCGGTCGCGGCGGCCGATGCGGTGTTCATTGCCGTCGGCACGCCGTCGCGACGCGGCGACGGCCACGCCGATCTGAGCTACGTTCATGCCGCGGCGCGCGAGATCGCAACGGCGCTTAAGGGCTTCACCGTTGTAATCACCAAATCGACGGTGCCGGTCGGCACCGGCGACGAAGTCGAGCGGCTGATTCATGAAGCCAATCCGTCGGCCGACGTGGTGGTGGCCTCCAATCCCGAATTCCTGCGCGAGGGTGCCGCGATCCGCGACTTCAAGTTTCCGGATCGCATCGTGGTCGGCACTTCGGACGAGCGCGGGCGCAAGGTGCTCGGCGATATCTACCGGCCGCTGTCGCTCAATCAGGCGCCGCTGATGTTTACCGAACGGCGCACCGCGGAGCTGATCAAATACGCGGCCAATGCGTTTCTCGCCACCAAGATCACCTTCATCAACGAGATCGCGGATTTGGCCGAAAAGGTCGGCGCCGATGTGCAGGAAGTCGCGCGCGGCATCGGGCTCGACAATCGCATCGGCTCGAAATTCCTGCATGCCGGCCCCGGCTTCGGCGGCTCCTGCTTTCCAAAGGACACCCGCGCGCTGGTCAAGATCGCGCTCGATCACGACGTGCCGTTGCGGATCGTCGAGGCGGTGCTGGCGGTCAACGACAACCGCAAGCGCGCGATGGCGCGCAAGGTCTCCAATGCAGCGGGCGGCAGCCTGCGCGGCAAGACCGTCGCCGTGCTCGGCCTGACCTTCAAGCCCGACACCGACGACATGCGCGAGGCGCCGTCGATTCCGCTGGTGACCGGGCTGCTCGACATGGGCGCGAAGGTGCGGGCGCACGACCCGGTCGGGATGGAACAGGCGCGCCGCGAATTGCCCGATATCGAATATTGCGACGATCCCTACACTTGCGTTCGCGGCGCGGACGCCATGGTGGTGGTGACGGAATGGGTGCAATACCGCACGCTCGATCTTGAACGCTTGAAGCGCGAGCTGGCGCACCCCGTGGTGGTCGATCTGCGCAACATCTATCGCCCGGCGGAAATGGCGGCGCTCGGCTTCACTTACGAAGGCGTCGGCCGCGGGAGCGAGTTTGGAAGTTAATGCGGGCGTTTTCTGTCACCTCTCCCGCGCTTGCGGGGGAGTCGGATCGCCGTGGCGATCCGGGTGAGGGATCAGCCCATGAAAAGAGCGCCTTACCCCGACCACTCTTCCCGTAAGAACGGGGCGAGGGAGCATGCAACGGATGCAATTTGCCCCGCAGCTTCGACATCCCTCTTCCGATCGACGCGGTGCTGGACCAGCTGGCGGTAGCGCTCGCGGGCGGCAACGCCGCCGTGCTGGTGGCGCCTCCCGGCGCCGGCAAGACCACGCGGGTGCCGCTGGCGCTGCTCGATGCGCCATGGGCTGCAAACAGGAAAATCATCATGCTGGAGCCGCGGCGGATCGCCGCCCGCGCCAGCGCCGAGCGGATGGCAAAGACGCTGGGCGAACGCGTCGGCGAGACCGTCGGCTACCGGGTCCGGTTCGGCTCGAAAGTGTCGCGCGCGACGCGGATCGAAGTCGTCACCGAAGGCATCTTCTCCCGGCAGATTCTCGACGATCCGGAATTGTCCGGGGTCGCCGCCGTGCTGTTCGACGAGTTCCACGAGCGTTCGCTCGATGCCGATTTGGGTCTGGCGCTGGCGCGCGACGCCCAGGTCGGCCTGCGCGAGGATCTGCGCATCCTCGTGATGTCGGCGACGCTGGATGGCGCGCGGGTTGCCAAACTGCTCGGCGATGCGCCGGTGATATCAAGCGAAGGCCGCGCCTTTCCGGTCGAGACCCGCTATCTCGGCCGCAAGGCCGATGCGCCGCTGGAGCGGCAGATGGCGGATGCGATTGCGATGGCGCTGCGCGCCGATCCGGGCTCGGTGCTGGCGTTTCTGCCGGGGGCGGCCGAGATCCGCCGCACCCAGAATTTTCTCGGCGAACGGGTCAACGATGCCGGCATCGAAATCGTGCCGCTGTTCGGTGCGCTGGACGCGGCCGTGCAGGATCGCGCCATTGCGCCTCCGCCGAAGGGCCAGCGCAAGGTGGTGCTGGCGACCTCGATCGCGGAAACCTCGTTGACCATCGAGGGCGTTCGCATTGTCGTCGATTCCGGCGTGGCGCGGGTGCCGCGGTATGAGCCTGACATCGGCCTGACGCGGCTGGAAACCGTGCGCGCGTCGCGCGCCGCGGTCGATCAGCGCCGAGGCCGCGCCGGCCGCACCGAGCCCGGCGTGTGTTACCGGCTGTGGGACGAGCCGCAGACCGCATCGCTGGCGGCTTATACCCAGCCTGAAATTCTCAGCGCCGACCTGTCGTCGCTGGTGCTCGACCTCGCGCAATGGGGCGTCAGCGATCCCTCGAGCCTGGCGTTTCTGGATGCGCCGCCGGCGCCGGCGCTGAAGGAGGCGCGAAGCCTGCTGCGCGAACTCGGTGCGCTCGACGGCGATGGCCGGATCACGGCGGAAGGCAACAGCCTGCGCGCGCTGGCGCTGCCGCCGCGGCTGGCGCGCATGATCGTGGATTCGCATCGTTGGGGCGCGGGCGAGCAGGCCGCGGAAATCGCCGCTATCCTCACCGAGCGCGGGCTCGGCGGCGACAGCGTCGATCTCGATATCAGGCTCGATCAATTCCGCCGCGATCGCTCGCCACGCGCCAGCAGTGCGCGCAGTCTGGCGCAGCGCTGGGCGTCGCAGGTGGCCGACAAGGAGGCATCGCCTCCTGCTCCCTCCCCCCTTGCGGGGGAGGGTCGGGGTGGGGGGTCTCCAAGCACGGCTCCCGTTGTGGCTACCCCCACCCCCGACCCTCCCCCGCAAGGGGGAGGGGGGCAGAGAGGCTCTCTTCGAAATAACAAGGAGCATTCAGCGCGGGAAGCAGGCGAGCTCACCACCGGCCTCATGCTGGCCTTCGCATTTCCCGACCGGGTGGCGCGCAATCGCGGCAATGGCAGCTTCGTGCTCGCCAATGGGCGCGGCGCGGCCGTGGACCGAACCTCAGCGCTGGCGCGCGCGCCCTATATTGCCGTCGCCGAATTGACCGGAACCGCGGCCCAGGGCCGCATTCTGCTGGCGGCGCCGATCGAGCCCGCCGACATCGAGCAGCACTTCGCCGATCAGATTGAGGTCGCCGATGAGATTTCGTTCGATCGCGATGCGATGGCGTTGCGGGCTCGGCGCAAGCGAACCCTGCACGCGATCACGCTGTCGGAAACCCCAATGGCGCTGTCGCCCTCGGCGGAAACCGCGCGGGTGCTGGCCGATGGCCTTGTCAGCTCTGGTTTGGATGGATTGCCGTGGTCGAAACCGCTGAAGCAGTGGCGCGACCGCGTGATGTTTTTGCGCGCGGCCGAGGCAGGCGCGACAACCAATCCGTGGCCGGACCTGTCCGACGACGCGCTCGCGGCGCAGCGCGAGGCGTGGCTGACACCGGCGCTCTATGACAAGACTTCGCTGAAGGCGTTTTCGGCGGGCGACTTGTCGGATGCGCTGATGTCACTGCTGCCCTGGGATTTGCGCGCGCGGCTGGAGCGCGAGGCGCCGACGCATTTCGAGGCGCCGACCGGCACCATGCTGGCGATCGATTATGAGGCCGAGCAGGGGCCGACGATCGCGGTCCGGCTGCAGGAGTTGTTCGGGATGAACACCCATCCGTCGGTTGCCAAAGGCGCGGTGCCGCTGGTGCTGGAACTGCTGTCACCGGCGCACCGGCCGGTACAGGTGACGCGTGATCTGCCGGGCTTCTGGCGCGGCAGCTATGCGGCAGTGCGCTCCGATCTGCGCGGGCGTTATCCGCGGCACCCGTGGCCGGAGGATCCCGCAAGCGCTATGCCGACACGCCGCGTCAAGCCGCGGGGAACCTAAGCGCAAGCCGTCATCCCTTCGCGGCTCAACGGAATGAACGCCTCTGGGATGAAACCACGGCGTTCATCCCGTGAATCCAGCCCCACCCGTTAACACTTCACTCATCCTTTTCGTCAAAATGGCAGCCTTTCCCACCGTCGTTAGTCGCGACTTGGCGGCTAACGTGGTGATATCGGGTGTTCCGACCGAGTGTGGCGTGATGCGTAACATAATGATCTTTGCCGCCTTCATTGCCGGCCTCGGCACCCTGATGGCGCAGATGGCCGACAAGATGACGCCGGCGCTCGCCCATAACGCGTCGCCTAAAGCCGCCGTCGCGGCGACCGTCGCGCAGGCTGGTTCTCGCAGCATCAACATCCCCCGCGACGCCCGCGGTCATTTCGAAACCGAAGGCCGGATCGACGGCCAGCGCATCGGCTTCATGATCGATACCGGCGCCTCGATGATCGCACTGAACGAAACTTCCGCCGCGCGGTTCGGGCTGCGCCCGTCGCTAGAGGTGACTTCAACGCCACGGTCACGACCGCCAACGGCACCATCAAGGCCGCGCGCACCCGGCTTGCCATGGTCGATGTCGGGGGACTGGTGGTGCGCGACGTCGATGCCATGGTGTTGCCCGACGAAGCCTTGTCGGAGAACCTGCTCGGCCTGTCGTTCCTGTCGAAGCTGAAGCGCTTCGAATACGCCAATGGCCAGATGGTGCTGGAGCAATAGGGCTCTTTCGCTGCCAATCCGCCGCAATTAATCGCCACAAAACGGCTGTCCCGCCTTCCGCCGCGCCTTAGCATTCGCTATGGCTGCGGTGCATTCCCTTTTCTGCTTTCCCCACGAGGCATCCAGATGTTTCCGAAGCCGAAATCCGTTCTGGTTCCGAATACCTATGCCTATGAATCCGAGCCGATGGTGAAGGCGACCGGGTTTCGCGAATACGACGCCCGCTGGCTGTTCGGCAAGGAAATCAACCTGATGGGCATTCAGGCGCTGGGCATGGGGCTGGGCGCGTTGATCGCGGAACTCGGCGCCAGGCAGGAGGTCGTCACCGGGCACGATTTCCGCGGCTACTCGGCATCGATCAAATACGCGCTGATTTCGGGATTGCTGGCGTCGGGCTGCAAGGTTCACGACATCGGCCTGTGCATGACGCCGATGGCGTATTTTGCGCAATTCGATCTCGACGTGCCGTGCGTGGCGATGGTGACGGCGTCGCATAACGACAATGGCTGGACCGGCGTCAAGATGGGCGCCAACCGGCCGCTCACCTTCGGCCCCGACGAGATGAACCGCCTGAAAGCGATCGTGCTCAATGCCGACTTCAAGAACAAGGTCGGCGGCTCGTATCAATTTCACGAGAATTTTCCGGCCCGCTATATTGCCGATTTGACCAAGCGCCCGAAGCTGAAACGCAAGCTGAAAGTCGTGGTCGCCTGCGGCAACGGTACTGCGGGCGCCTTTGCGCCGCAGGTGATGGAGGCGATCGGCTGCGAGGTGGTGCCGCTCGACACCGAACTCGATTACACCTTCCCGAAATACAATCCCAATCCCGAAGACATGGAAATGCTGCACGCCATCCGCGATGCGGTGCTGGCAAGCAAGGCCGATGTCGGCCTCGGTTTCGACGGCGACGGCGACCGCTGCGGCGTGGTCGATAATACCGGCGAGGAAATTTTCGCCGACAAGGTCGGCGTGATGCTGGCGCGCGACATGTCGGCGATCCACAAGAACGCGCAGTTCGTGGTCGACGTGAAATCGACCGGGCTGTTCGTGACCGATCCGGTGCTGCAAAAGCAGGGCGCGAAAGCGACCTACTGGAAGACCGGCCATTCCTACATGAAGCGCCGCACCAACGAATTGGGTGCGCTGGCGGGTTTCGAGAAGTCCGGCCACTTCTTCTTCAACGCGCCGCTCGGCCGCGGCTATGATGACGGCCTGATCTCGGCGATCGCGATTTGCGAGATGCTCGATCGCGCGCCCGGCAAGTCGATGGCGGACCTGAAAAACGCGCTGCCGAAAACCTGGTCGTCGCCGACCATGTCGCCGCATTGCTCGGACGAGGCCAAATACGGCATCGTTGACGATGTGGTGAAGCATTTCGAGGCGGCGCAGAAGAAGAGCGAAAAGGTCGCAGGACAGCCGATCCGCGATCTCGTCACCGTCAACGGCGTGCGCGTTACCGTCGAGGATGGCAGCTGGGGCCTGGTGCGGGCGTCATCCAACAAGCCGGAACTGGTTGTCGTGGTCGAGAGCCCGGTGTCCGAGCAGCGTATGCGCGACATGTTCGAGGCGATGGATTCGGTCCTGCGCACCCATCCCGAGGTCGGCGAATACAATCAGAAGATCTGAAATCCCGAATAGGCTCCGTGCCTGGCGCGGCGCTACCGGCGATCCGCC
Source organism: uncultured Pseudomonadota bacterium (assembly GCA_963727225.1). Lineage (GTDB taxonomy): Bacteria > Pseudomonadota > Alphaproteobacteria > Rhizobiales > Xanthobacteraceae > Bradyrhizobium. The sequence continues at coordinate 307,369 of CAVSFN010000024.1, forward strand.
CTACGCCGCCGGCACCGGCAGGGCGGTGACCGACTTGATCTTCTCCATCGCGAAACGCGATGTGACATTCTTCAGCGGCACGGCACTGATCAGCTTCTTGTAGAAGATATCGTAGCTCTGCATGTCCGCGACCACGACGCGCAGCATGTAGTCGACGTCGCCCGCCATGCGGTAGAATTCCATCACCTCGGGCATCGCGCTGACGGCGTCCGCGAAGGTCCGCAGCCAGCTCTCGGAATGATCGGCGCTCTCGACCGACACAAACACCGAAATGCCGAGCCCGATCTTGTTCTGATCGACCAGCGCCACCCGGCGCAGGATCACGCCGTCGGCCTCCAGCCGCTGGATCCGCTTCCAGCATGGCGTCGATGACAACCCGACCCGGTCGCCGATCTCGGCGACCGACAACGAGGCGTCGTCCTGCAGCACGGTGAGGATTTTGCGGTCGATGGCGTCGAGGCGGCGGTTGGGCTCAAGAACGTGAACAGCGAGGTCGGTCATGAGAAGAACTTTGTTCCATTTACGAAGTCAATATCCCTCATATAGAGAAAATTCTTCTATTACAAGCCAATTTTTATCGCATCGGGGCCGAGCCGGCCGCCTGGTTCTGACTTAAAAACGCTTGAACTTCAGCAAGTTGCGGAGCGGCAAAAGCGCCCCCAAACCGGGTGCATTTCAGCGCCGCGGCGGCCGAGGCGAACCGCAGGGCCTGAACCAGATCCTGCTTTTCGGTGATGGCGAGGGTGAATGCGCCGTGGAACACGTCGCCCGCGCCAAGGGTATCCACGGTATGCACCGGGAAGGCCGGCGTCTGCTGCAGCGACTGGTGCTCGTCGAGCCAGAGCGTGCCCTGCGCGCCCTGCGTTCCCGCCAGAAACGATGAGGTTAGTTTGGCGATTTTCAGCAGCGCGTCGGCATCGTTGGCGACGCCGGCGGTGGATTGCAGCGCTTCACTGGAGAACACCAGATGGGAGGACGCGGTGAGCAACCCTTCCCGCATCGACATCGTGCGGTCGACGTCGACGATGACGGGAATGCCGCGCCGGCGGGCCTCGGCGCACAGGTCGGTGCAGAACTCCGCGCAGCGGTTCTCGGTCAGGATGGCGGCGCAGTCCTCGAGCAGCTTGTCGGCATCGGGCAGGCGGACTTTCCACAATTCCGGATCGCGGAATGTCACGATGGTGCGCTCGCCGCTCGGATCGATCATGATGTTCGAGATCGGCGTCACCAGGCCGGGCATGTGCACGATATGTTTGGTGTCGATGCCTTCATGCGCGAGCTTGTCGAAAATATATCTGGCTGAGGTTTCGCGGGCATCGCCCATCGGCCCGCAGATCGAGGCACGGCCGCCCAGGCGCACGATTCCGATCGCCGCATTGAGCGCGTTGCCGCCGCAGATTTCATCAAAATGGCTGGCGTTCACCTTGAAGCCGCGCTTGGGCAATTCCTGGATGCGAAACGTCAGGTCGCGCACCGGCATGCCGATGCAGAGGATGCGCGGTGGGATTTTCGGCGCGCTGGCGTGAAAGTTCATTGGCTCGTCCATTACGTTCGCCCCCGGACATCCGCTGATAATCGACGAGCCATGATCGGGTTCCTGCTATGCGTGGGGGGCGGGATCGCCCTGCAGCCAGCGTCCGAGCAAATGATGAGCGATCGCGAACGGGTGCGGCCCCGCAAGGCCGTCGGGATGCTGTCGCTTGATCATCAAGGTCGCCTCGGCGCGATCGAACCAGCGCGCATCCTCGAGTTCCATGCGATCGACGACGATGTCCTGGTTGGTCGCGCGCGCGCTGCATCCGATCATCAGGGAAGACGGATAGGGCCAGGGCTGCGTCATGTAATACCTCACATCGGTGCAGCGAATCCCGGATTCCTCGAAGATTTCGCGCCGCACCGCATCCTCGATGGTTTCGGCGGCTTCGACGAATCCGGCCAGGCACGACCACATCCCGGCAGGGAACTGCTTCTGCCGCCCCAGCAGGCATTTGTCGCCGGAGGTCACCAGCATGATCACGACCGGGTCGGTGCGCGGAAAATGCTCGGCCTTGCAGTTGGGGCAGTCGCGCTTCCAGCCGCCTTCCTTCATGGCGGTGCGGGTGCCGCAATTGGCGCAGTAGCCGTGGCGCTGATGCCAGGTCACCATCGACTTCGCCATCGCGATCGCCGAGAGCTGGTCGGAGGGCACCACGCCCTGCATCGCCATGCCGCGCAGTTCGGTCACGGCGACGTCGTCGCGGGTCAGGAGTTTTTCCACCGCCGCGGCAGGGATCCCCATGCCGAACAGCGCGGCACCCTCGCGCAAACCTAAGAAAATCGTGCCGGGATTGGCGCCGAATTTCAGCGCTTCATCGATGGTCAGCAGCGCGCGCGGGCCTTCCGCGGTTTGCTTCACAACCAGTGAATCGCGATGCACCACATAGGCGCGAGCATCGCGGTGGCCCTCCAGCGCGAACAATTTGGCGTCGTCGTTGCGCAGATGCGCGGCGCGATCGAGAATATGGGTGACGAAGGCCGGCTGGCCCAGCGGAAACGAATCGAAAGCTGTCATGAGTTCAACCCAGTCAGGATCCTAGCCAGATTTTACGACGAAGCGCGCTGATGAAGTTCTGGACTTCCTCGGCATCATGCGCGAGCGGTGGCATCACCCCCCAGACCGGACGCGGCCAGGCGACGTCGCTGCTGCGGCGCGCGATGACGTGGACGTGCAGTTGCGGCACCACATTGCCGAGCGCTGCGATGTTCAGCTTGTCGCATTTGGTGATCTCTTTCAGGGCGCGTCCGACGCGGGCGATTTCGGTCATCAACTGCGCCTGCTCGACCTCGTCGAGATCGATGATCTCCACGGCGTCGTGCCGGCGCGGCACCAGCAACAGCCATGGGTAATGCGCATCCTTGATCACCAGCACACGACACAGCGGCAGGTCGCCGATGTCGATGGTGTCTTTCTTGAGCTGAGGATGCAGCGACCAGGCGGGATCGTCAGAGGGCATAAGGGTTCCGGGTGCGTCCACCGCTTTGTCGATGGCTTCGGTCTGAAGTGCCTGAATGGACACCGCCCGCAGTGTCATATCAAGGCGTCATCATCCGCGAAAGCGATGATCCGGTATTCCGCCGTGCACCTGTTTATCGCGGGCGCACGGGTCCACCGGATACCCGGCTTTGGCGGGGATGACGGCAGACGCCCCGCTTGCTTTCCGGGGCTTTTAGCCCCAAATAAGGGCCGGGAGATTGGCGGTGGACGAGCCACTCGCCAACCGGGTCAGGTCCGGAAGGAAGCAGCCCTAACGAGGTCCGGATCGGGTCGCTCGTCAGTCTCCTACCTGTTTTTTCGAGCGAATCGCGCAAAAGTCGATACCCTTCCTTGCGTGCGATTTGTTCCTTATTCCGCAAGCCGGCTTCGAGAGACAATCAATTGCGGATCGATCGATGACCGACGCTGGCATTCCCGTAGTACCTCCAACCGATCCGGAAAGCGCCCATCAGGGCGGCTTTGACCTCGGAGGCCCGCCGCAGGCCGGCCAGCACTATCGCGTGCTGGCGCGGAAATACCGTCCCTCCAGCTTCGACGATCTGATCGGCCAGGAAGCGGTGGTCCGCACCGTTTCGAACGCCTTCGAAACCGGCCGGATACCGCAGGCGTGGATCCTGACCGGGGTGCGCGGCGTCGGAAAAACCACGACCGCGAGGATACTCGCCCGCGCACTGAATTACGAATTGCCGGATGGATCGGTAAAGGGACCGACCATTCACATGCCGGTGCCGGGCGTGCATTGCCAGGCGATCATGGAAAGCCGGCACATGGACGTGCTGGAAATGGACGCCGCTTCCCATACCGGCGTCGACGATGTGCGCCAGATCAACGACAGCGTGCGCTATGCGCCGGCGAGCGCCCGCTACAAGGTCTACATCATCGACGAAGTCCACATGCTCTCCACCGCGGCCTTCAACGCGTTCCTCAAGACGCTGGAAGAGCCGCCGGAGCACGCCAAATTCGTGTTCGCCACCACCGAGATTCGAAAAGTGCCGGTCACGGTGCTCTCGCGCTGCCAGCGTTTCGATCTGCGCCGGGTCGATGCCGATGTGCTGATGGCGCATCTTGCCAATATCGCGGCACGCGAGAATGTCGAGGCGGAGCCGGAGGCGCTCGGCATCATCGCCCGGGCCGCGGAGGGCTCGGTGCGCGATTCGCTGTCGCTGTTCGATCAGGCGATTGCGCACGCGGCAGGCTTGGTGCGCGCCGATGCCGTGCGGCAGATGCTGGGCCTTGCCGATCGCACCAGGGTGATCGACCTGTTCGATTCGCTGGTGCGCGGCGACATCGCCGGTGCCTTCAAGGAATTTCGCGAGCAGTATGACACCGGCGCCGATCCGATCGTGGTGCTCAGCGATCTCGCCGAATTCGTCAATTTCGTCACCCGGGTAAAGATTGTGCCGGCGACCGCGGACAATCTCGCCTTTGGCGAAACCGAGCGGCGGCGGGCGCGCGATTTTGCGACAAAAATCTCGATGCGGGTGCTGTCGCGGATGTGGCAGATGCTGCTCAAGGGCATTACCGAAGCGCAAGGAGCGACGCGGCCGGCGGCGGCAGCCGAAATGGTGCTGGTGCGCATCGCCTATGTCGCCGACATGCCGACGCCGGACGAAGCCATCAGGATGCTTGAGCAGAATGGCGGTGCCGCGCCCGTGATCGCGGGAAGCGCCATGCCGCGCGGCGCGCAAGGGTCGGGGAGTTCTTCGTCGGGGAGTTCTACGCCGAGCGTTTCCTCGATGCAGTCCTCGCCTGCGCGGGCGACCTCGGTGCCGCGGGCCAGCGCAGAGGCATCCGCACGTCCGCAGATGATCGCGCCGGCGTCCGGTGCGCAGCCAGCCGCGGCGGCGCTGCGGATTGCCAGCTTTCCGGAACTGGTGGCGCTTGCCGGCGAAAAGCGCGATCTCCTGACCAAGTCGGCGCTCGAGGCCGATGTCCGCCTGGTCCGCATCGAGGACGGCCGGCTCGAAGTAACGCTGGAGCGCAGCGCCGCGCGGACGCTGATCAACGATCTGTCGCGTAAACTTGAACAATGGACCGGGCGGCGCTGGACCGTGATCGTGTCCAACGAAGCCGGACAGCCGACGCTGCGTTCCCAAAACGAAATGCAGAAGAACGAGCGCGAACGCGCCGCGGAATCCGATCCGCGGGTGAAGGAGGTGCTGGCGCGCTTCCCCGGCGCCAAGGTCGTCGAGGTGCGCAAGCTTGCCCCCGAGCCGCCGGAATCCGATGCTAGCGATGAATATCCTGCCGAGAGTTCCGACAGCGACGAATAGCAATATGTGAGGAATGTTTGATGGCTGATTTTCTCGGCATGATGAAGCAGGCGGCGCAGCTGCAATCGAAGATGCAGGCGATGCAGGAAGAACTCGGCCGCGTCGAGGTCGAGGGCATTTCGGGCGGCGGCCTCGTCACCGTGCGCATGACCGCCAAGATGGAAGTGAAGGCGGTGAAGATCGACCCCTCGCTGATCAAGGCGGACGAGCGCGAAATCCTCGAAGATTTGCTGGTCACGGCGCATAATGACGCGCGGCGCAAGGCGGAAGCCGCGATGCAGGAAAAGATGCAGTCGTTGACCGGCGGATTGGGTCTGCCACCGGGGCTGGGCCTCACCTGACATGGCTGCTGCAGTTGCCGGTCCCGAAATCGAACGCCTGATCCAGCTCCTGGCGCGGCTGCCAGGGCTCGGCCCGCGCTCGGCGCGACGTGCGGCGCTGCATCTGATCAAGAAGCGCGAGGCGCTGATGACGCCGCTCTCCGCCGCTTTGCAGGTGGCGATCGACAAGATCCAGGTCTGCAAGACCTGCGGCAATATCGACACCCAGAATCCCTGCACGGTATGCACCGATCCGCGGCGTGATCCGGCGATCATTGTGGTGGTCGCCGATGTCGCCGACCTCTGGGCGCTGGAGCGGGCCAATGCGATCAACGGATACTACCATGTGCTCGGCGCGACGCTTTCGCCGCTCGACGGTGTAGGCCCGCAAGATCTGACCATCGACGCGCTGGTCGCGCGCGCGCATGATTCGCGCGTGACGGAAATCATTCTTGCCCTGAATGCAACCGTGGACGGCCAGACCACGGCGCATTATATCACCGACCTGCTGCAGGAAGCGGGCGTCAAGGTGACACGGCTCGCCCACGGCGTGCCGGTCGGCGGCGAGCTGGATTACCTCGATGAAGGCACGTTGTCCGCGGCGATGCGGCAGCGAACCCTGTTCTAACCATACTTAACGGAAATGATCGACATGACGAGACGACAATTCGGCAAGCGCCTGGCTTGGGTGACGCTCGTTGCGACGATGGTCGCAGCACCAGGCGCGTTCGCGCAAACTGACGAACCCGCGCCGAAAGCCGCCAGGTTGATCAATGCCGGCGACGTGCTTTCGGGAGAGCTGAACGCCTTGCGCACGCGCGGCGGCAAAAAAGGCAGGCATGTCGCTACCTATCAGCTCACCAGCGAACCCCGCCGGCTGCCGGGCCCGACCGGACTTTGCGGTCTTGAAACCGGACCGGAAACCTTTCAGATCGTCACCGACAATGCGGCCCAGGCGGCGCAGCTGAAGGGCTTCGTCGGCAAGGCGGTCTCGGTAAAGGTCGATGAGGTCGCCTGTTCCCAGGAAGCGGGGCAGATGAGCGATGCAGTGGTCACCAAATGGAGCGTGGTGACGAAGCATTGAGCTGACATTGCCGCGACGGTGCCGCGCATCCGCCGACACGCTAAACCTTCACCGGCTCCAACGTCTCAAAATGTCCGCGCCGCTGCAGCCACACCAGCAGGATCAGGCTTGGCACCGCGACCACGACGCAGATCGCGAAAAACAACGGCCATCCGGTCGCCTTGGCCACGTAACCTGCGCCCGATGACAAATAAGTGCGCCCGACCGCGGCAAGTGCTGTGAGCAATGCATATTGGGTCGCGGTGTGCAGCGGATTTTTGCACAGCGCCGAGAGGTAGGCGACGAAGATCACGGTGCCGATGGCGCTGGTGAAATTCTCCGTGGTGATCGCGAACGCCAGCGCCCATTGATTGACGCCGATGATCGCCAGCCAGGAGAACGACAGATTGGCGATCGCCTGCAGCACGCCGCCGATCCATAGGCTGGCGGCCAGCGAATAGCGCCGCGCCACGAAGCCGCCGGCAAATCCGCCGATCAGGGTCGCGGCAAGGCCGACGCCCTTGACGATGGCAGCATAGTCGTTGCGGGTGAAGCCGAGGTCGATCACAAACGGCGCCGTCATGGTGCCGGAAAACGCGTCGGTAAATTTGTAGAGCACCACGAAGGCGAGTGCCGCCAGGGCATCCTTGCGAACGAGAAATTCGGAGAACGCACCGATCGCGGCATGCATCACCCGAGCGAACGTGGTCTCGGTGCTGGTCGCGGCCTCGGCGCGCGCCGATTGTTCGGGCTCGGTGGCGGCAAGCGCGGTGAGGGTGCCGATCAGCACCAGCGCTGCCATCGCCACATAACCCCACATCCACGCTGAAGCGCGTGCGATGCCGGTGCCTTCGAACGCACTTACCAGGAACAGTGCGCCCGCGGTCGAGACCAGCGCGCCGATGCGGTAGGCCGCAACGTAGGACGCCATGCCGGCGGCCTGCTCGCTCTCGGGCAGGCTTTCGACACGAAACGCATCGACCACAATATCCTGTGTCGAGGACATCGTCGCGACCAGCAGCGCGCCGAGCGCCACGTACAGCGGCGAGCGCGCCGGATCGGTCAGCGCCAGCAGCAGGATTGCGACGATCAGCAGCAGTTGCGAGAACACCAGCCAACCGCGGCGGCGGCCAAATCGACGGGTGAATAATGGCACATGCAGCGCATCGACCAGCGGCGCCCAGAGAAACTTCAGCGTGTAGGGCGTGCCAACCAGCGCGAACAGGCCGATGGTGCCGAGGTCGACGCCGGATTCACGCATCCATACCAACAGCGTCGATCCCGACAGCGCCAGCGGCAGGCCGGATGAAAAGCCGAGCAGCAAGACGATCAACACCCGCCGTTGCAGATATACCGCAAGGCTTTCGCGAAAGCTGGGGCGGGGCGTTGGCGTCGTGGACATGCTGGATTCGTCCGGCGTTACTTCGGGAGCTATTATGACGTCTTGGTAACAGATTTGGGTAGCCACAGGAAAAGCCGTCATCGCCCGGCTTGACCGGGCGACCCAGTACTCACAGACTTCGCCAATGGAAGCACGCAGTTTCTACGTGTACATCCTTGCCAGCCGCATTGGCGGAACGCTTTATATTGGCGTGACCAACGACCTCATTCGTCGCGTTGCAGAACACAAATCAAAAATTGCTGAGAGCTTCACCAAGCGTCACGATGTAGTCCGGCTTGTCTATTTCGAATCCTTCGACGGCATCGAACAGGCGATTTATCGCGAAAAGCGGCTTAAGAAGTGGACCCGAACATGGAAGCTCCAATTGATTGAAGACGAGAATCCTAACTGGGACGATCTCTATCCAGGCCTTGCCGGAGGATAGCAGCTGGGCGCGGGTCCGAAAGCTGGCTCTCTGGAATACTGGGTCGCCCGGTCGAGCCGGGCGATGACGTTAGTCTTCAACGAGATGACGGCTGCGTTGCCCTACTCCCCCGCCTGCAGCTTGCGGGGCACGGGGAACAGCTCGGGCGCGGCTGATTTGACCAGGCGCGGGGGCTCGGCGGGGGCTTCGGTCTTGCTGAAATCCAGCTCCTCGATCCGTCCGGCGCGTTTTTCGATCTTGTCAGCGGAAATCAAGATCTGCCGGACATCCTCGTTGGCGTCGCTGAAATGCTTCTGCAGCTTCACGACGCGGTCGCGCAGCCTTCCCAGATCGTCGCCGAGGTTGAGCACTTCGGTGCGGATCTGGTCGGCGGCGTCGCGCATCCGCGCGTCCTTCAGGATCTGCTGCATCACCTGGATCGCCAGCATTAACAGCGACGGCGACACCAGCACCACGCGGGCGCGATAGGCTTTCTGGATCACGTCGTCGAAGCCGTCGTGAATCTCCGCGTAGACCGATTTCGGAAGGTACGAACATCAGCGCGGTGTCCTGGGTCTCGCCGGTGATCAGGTATTTTTCGGCGATATCGCTGACATGCTTCATGACGTCGGTGCGCAACCGTTGCGTGGCTAATTTCTTTTCCTCGTCGCTGCGCGCGTCGTGCAGCGCGGTCATTGCTTCAAGAGGAAATTTGGCGTCGATGCAGAGCGGCCGCTGGTCGGGCAGAAACACCACACAGTCCGGCCGTTTGCCGGTCGAGAGCGTGAACTGGAATTCGTAAGACCCCTTCGGCATGCCGTCCTGGACGATCGCTTCCATCCGGGCCTGGCCGAACGCGCCGCGCGATTGCTTGTTGGCGAGCACGTCGCGCAGCGTCGTCACCTGCGATGTCAGGTCGGTGAGATTCTTGTGGGCATTGTCGATGATGCCGAGCCGCTCGTGCAGCACGCGCAGCGAGTCCATGGTGTGGCGCGTGGTCTGCTCCATCGACTGGCCGACGCGATGGGTCACCGAATCCAGCCGTTCGTTGACGGCGCGCGCCATCTCGGCCTGGCGGCCGGCGAGCGCCTGACCCATCGCATCGACGCGGCCGGTGGCCTGGTTCTGGGCCTGGAGCATTTCGCTCAGGCGCTCTTCCAGTTCGTCGGCGCGAATGGCCTGCGCCATCGCGAGCTCGGCGCCACGCCGCCCCGACCGCGCGATCACGACGGCAATGATCAAAAGCAGCAGCAACGCGACGGCACCGAAGCCGATCAGCGCGACACCGGCTCGAACCGGCAGGTCGCCGATCACAAAAAGGATCTCGTTCATCCCGTCCTTGTAACCGATTCGCGCCTCAACGCGAACGAAGAGGGAACATTTATGGTTAATCGAAGCTGATTTTTTATGGTTAATGTGAACCAAAGATTCGTGGTTAACGCGACGTTAACAAGCGCCGACGGCGCATTGACCCCGGCAAATCAGCAGCTTAAATCGCCCGTTATGGCCATCAGAGAAATCATCATCCTGCCGGACAAGAAGTTGCGGCTGGTCTCCAAACCCGTTGAGAAGGTCACGACGGAGGTGCGCAAGCTCGCCGACGATATGCTCGAGACCATGTACGACGCGCCCGGAATTGGGCTTGCGGCGATCCAGGTCGCACAGCCGCTGCGGCTGATCACGATGGATCTGGCCAAGAGAGATGAAGACGGCGAGAGCAAGCCGCGGCCCCGTGTCTTCATCAATCCGGAAATTCTCTCGTCGTCGGAAGAGATGTCGGTTTACGAGGAAGGCTGCCTGTCGATCCCGGAATATTACGAGGAAGTGGAGCGGCCGGCGCAGGTGCGGGTGCGGTTCACCGATCTCGACGGCAAGGTGCATGAGGAAGACGCCGACGGCCTGTTCGCGACCTGCATCCAGCACGAGATCGATCATCTCAACGGTGTGCTGTTCGTGGATTATCTGTCGAAGCTGAAGCGCGACCGTGTACTGAAGAAGTTTGCAAAAGCCGCCAAGCGCGCGGAGTAGGGGTAACCCTTCGATCGTCATGGCCGGGCTCGTCCCGGCCATCCACGTCTTAGCGCCGGAAAGAAAGACGTGGATGCCCGCGACAAGCGCGGGCATGACGGAAATGCCGCCTTGCTCAGGAAGCTTTCGCAACATGCCGCTCCGCTTGATCTTCATGGGTACGCCGGACTTCGCGGTGCCGACGCTGCTCGAACTGGTGGCCCACGGCCATGAGATCGTGGCGGTCTATACCCGCGCGGCAAAGCCGGCCGGGCGCGGCATGAAACTGCAACTGAGCCCGGTGGAGCAGGAGGCGCGGCGGCTCGGCATTCCGGTCTTCACTCCTGTCACTCTAAAGACTCAGGAATCGTTGCGGGAATTTGCAGCGCACCACGCCGATGCGGCGGTGGTCGTCGCCTATGGCATGATCCTGCCGCAGGTCATTCTCGATGCGCCAAAGCTCGGCTGCTTCAATCTGCATGGGTCGCTGCTGCCGCGCTGGCGCGGTGCTGCGCCGATCAACCGCGCCATCATGGCGGATGATGCCGAGACCGGCGTGATGGTGATGAAGATGGATGCCGGCCTCGATACCGGCGACGTGGCGATGGCCGAGCGCCTGGCGATTACCGATGCCATGACCGCGGCCGATCTGCACGATGCGCTGGCGCTCCTGGGTGCTGATCTGATGGTGCGTGCGATGGGCGCGCTGGAACGCGGCAAGCTGCAGCTTACTAAACAGAGCGAGGAAGGCGTCACCTATGCCGCCAAAATCGACAAGGCCGAGGCGCGGATCGATTGGGACAGACCCGCGCGCGCCGTGCTGCGCCATATTCATGGCCTGTCGCCATTTCCCGGCGCGTGGTGCGAGATGCCGATCGAAGGCGAGCCCGTGCGGGTCAAGATCCTGCGCTGCGAGTTGGCCAATGGCTCAGGGGCGGCCGGTGATCTGCTCGACGATCGTTTGACGGTGGCCTGTAGCCAAGGCGCGATCCGGATTCTCGAATTGCAGCGCGCCGGCAAGGCGTCGATGAAGGCGGCGGATTTTCTGCGCGGAACGCCGCTGAAACCTCCGATGCGGCTGCGCTGATGCCCCGCTACAAACTGACCATCGAATATGACGGTGCGCCGTTCTGCGGCTGGCAGCTCCAGGACAATGGCCCTTCCGTGCAGGGCGCGCTGGAAACTGCGGTCAAGGCGATCTGTGGTGAGCAGGTTCGCGTCCATGGCGCGGGCCGCACCGACGCCGGCGTGCACGCACTGGCCCAGGTCGCGCATTGCGATATTGCCAGGCATTTCGTGCCCGGACGATTTCGCGACGGCTTGAATGCGCACCTGCGGCCGCATCCGATCGGCGTGCTGTCGGCGGAAATTGTGCCCGATACATTCGAGGCGCGGTTCTCCGCGAAGAAGCGGCATTATCTTTATCGCATCAGTAATCGCCGCGCCAATCTGGCGCTCGAAATCGGCCACGTCTGGCGGCTGCCGAGACCGCTCGATACCGACGCCATGCATGCCGCTGCGCAGCGGTTGGTGGGCAAGCACGATTTCACCACGTTTCGCGACACCGAATGCCAGGCGAAGTCGCCGGAGAAAACCCTCGACCAGCTCGACGTCATCCGGGACGGCGATGCCGTCCACATCGTGACCTCGGCGCGCTCGTTCCTGCACAGCCAGGTGCGCTCGATGGTCGGCTCGCTGGTCTGGGTCGGCGAGGGCCGCTGGAGCGCTGACGACCTCGCGGCGGCACTGGCCGCGCGCAACCGCGCCGCCTGTGGTCCGGTCGCGCCGCCGGATGGACTTTATCTGGTGCGGGTGGATTATTAAGCTTATTGCCACTCAGCCAAAATAGCGATCGAGCACACCGCGATAGATCCTGGTCAGCTTTTCCAGATCGGAAACCGGCGTGCGCTCGTCGATCGCGTGCATGGTCTGGCCGACCAGCCCGAATTCGATCACCGGACAATAGCTGGCGATAAAGCGCGCATCCGATGTGCCGCCCGAGGTGCTCAACTCCGGTTTGCGGCCGGTGACCTGTTCGATCGCCGCGACCGCCAAATCAGTGAAGGCGCCTGGCTTGGTGACAAACACATTGGCGTTGGAGGGCTCCCATGCGATCCGCGCGCGAATCCGGTTGCCGGCGGCTTTCGTCACGCGCTGCTCGACCAATGCGCGCAGCGTTTCCTGGGTGTGATGATCGTTGAAACGAATGTTGAATTTCGCGCGTGCCTGCGCCGGGATCACGTTGCCGGCCTTATTGCCGACATCGACCGAGGTGAATTCGAGGTTCGAAGCCTGAAATTGCGCGCTGCCGTGATCGAGCGGCTCGTTGCTGAGCGCCACGATCAGGCTGGCGATATCCGGCACCGGATTGGCCGCGCGATGCGGATAGGCGACGTGGCCCTGAATGCCATCGACGTAAAGCGTGCCCGACAGCGAGCCACGGCGGCCGATCTTGATGCAATCGCCGAGTTCCTCGACATTGCTGGGCTCGCCCAGCACGCAATGGTCGAATTTCTCTCCACGCGCCGCCACCCATTGCAGCAGTTTGATGGTGCCGTTGACGGCGATGTCTTCCTCGTCGCCGGTGATCAGGAATGAGATCGAGCCTTTTGGCTTGCCGCCATTGTCGGCGAGATATTCCAGCACTGCCGCGACGCTGCAGGCGATGCCACCCTTCATGTCCACCGCACCGCGCCCGTACAAGAAGCCGTCCTTGACGTCGCCCGAGAACGCGCCATGGGTCCAGGCGGCCTCATCGCCGGCCGGCACCACGTCGGTATGTCCGGCAAAGGTGATGTGCGGGGCACTGGTGCCGATGCGGGCATAGAGATTATCGATATCGGCAGCATCAGGTTCGCTGAAGGTGACGCGATGCACCTCGAAGCCGGCACCTCTCAGGAGATTCTCCAGCACGGCGAGCGCGCCGGCATCCGCCGGGGTTACCGATGGGCAGCGCAGCAGGTCACGGGCAATGGAAAGGGCGTCGGTCATTCGCTTTGCCAGGCCTCAATCCCGCAGCAGTTCGTTGATGCTGGTCTTGGCGCGGGTTCGCTCATCGACGCGCTTCATGATCACCGCGCAGGCGGTGGAGGGACCCGGCTGACCGTTCTTCAGCGGCCGGCCCGGCAGCGCGCCCGGCACCACCACGGAATATTCCGGGACCTCGCCGATGAACGTTTCGCCGGTGTGGCGGTCGATGATCTTGGTGGAGGCACCGAGGAACACGCCCATCGCCAGCACCGCACCCTTGCGTACGATCACGCCTTCGGCGACCTCCGAGCGGGCGCCGATGAAGCAGTCGTCCTCGACGATGACGGGCTCGGCCTGTAGCGGCTCCAGCACGCCGCCGATGCCGACGCCGCCGGAAATGTGCACGCGCTTGCCGATCTGGGCGCAGGAGCCGACCGTCGACCAGGTGTCGATCATGGTGCTTTCATCGACATAGGCGCCGAGATTGACGAAGGACGGCATCAGCACCACGTTTTTGGCGATGAAGGCCGAACGGCGAACGATGGCGCCCGGCACAGCGCGAAAGCCGGCGTCGCGAAACCGGTTCTCGCCCCAGCCGTCGAATTTCGAGGGCACCTTGTCCCACCACGACGCTTTTCCGGGGCCGCCGGAAATCGCGCTCATGTCGTTAAGGCGAAACGACAGCAATACCGCCTTCTTCAGCCACTGATTGACCTTCCATTTGCCGCCGGCCTCGCGCTCGGCAACGCGCGCCTCGCCCTTGTCGAGCAGCTCCAGCGCGTGATCCACCGCCTCCCGGACTTCGCCCTTGGTCGCGGTGGAGATGCTGTCGCGGGCATCGAACGCGGTATTGACTGACGATTCGAGGGAAGCCAGAGACATCGAGATTTCCTTGGGCGGTGTTGTTGAGGGCAGTGCTTGGGGCTTTTGTCGGGATTTGGGGAGGGAGAGTCGAAGACGCGCCCGGCCTGCGCCGGAACGGCAAAATGGATTTACCCTGCTAAGTCAGCCCCTCCAGAAACCCCGTCAGATCGTCGGTGACGTGATCGACATGGGCGGCGTCGCGGCCTTCCAGCTCCCAATCCTCGCGCACGACTTCCTCGGTGCCGTCGGGCACCACCAGCACCGTCGTCATGCCGAGCTGGTGCGGCACCACGAGGTTGCGCGCCAGATCCTCGAACATCGCCGACGTCAGCGGATCGACGCCGTGAAGCCTGAGGAATTTCTGATAGGTCTGCGGCGCCGGCTTCGGTTCAAGCTCGGCGGCGATGATGTCGAACACCGCCTCGAAATGCGGACCGATGCCGAGCCGCTGCAAGACCTTGTCGGCATGGTCAGTCGAGCCGTTGGTCAGGATCAGCTTGCGCCCCGGCAACTTCGCGATGGCAGCGCCCATCGCCGGATTTGGCTGCAGCGGCGAATGATCGATCTGGTGTACATAAGCGAGATAGTCATCGGCACGCACGCCATGCTCGGTCATCATGCCGCGCATGGTGGTGCCATAGCGAAGATAATAGTCCTTCTGGATCCGCCTCGCTTCGTCCGAGGGGACCTTGAGGTAGGCGCTGACGAACTCGCCGATCCGCGCATCGACCTGCTGCCACAGATTGACGTGATGCGGATACAGCGTGTTGTCGAGATCGAACACCCAGGTGTTGATGTGGGTGAAGGGACGGGAGGTTTTTCTCATCGCTTCATCTCGTCGTCCCTGCGAAGGCCGGGACCCATACTCCGTGCCGGTCATGGTAAGCACGGCGCCAGTTACGTCGGATTGTTGTTCGCATCAGTGATTTGCATCCAGGCGAGGGGTTAAGGGTCCCGGCCTTCGCCGAGACGACGATCGCAAGGGATGTCGCACAACTCATCACGGCATCGCAAAGCGCAGCGTCTTGCCGCCGCTCGACATGTCGACGGCGGCAAAGCCGGTGGCGGAGAGGCCGCGGGTGCCGCAATCGCCCTGCTCATTGATCTCGAACTTGCTTTCGCGGGTGCACAGCTGGGTGGCGCCGCCCCAGTTCAGCGGCTTGTCCTTGAACTTGATGGCGCGGTTGTCGGCGTCGACCGCCTCGGCGAAACTGAAAATCTGCCTGGGCTGGCCGACAATATCGGGATGCAGGCATTTGCCAGGCTCGATCCGGTACCAGCCGCGGCTGATCACGGTCCTGCCGTCGTCGGTGCCGACGGCTGCCATGATCTTGTGCGACGTGTCGTTGCACCAGGTCAGCCCAATGGAGGACGGCGTTTGAACCGCGTCGATCATGGCCGTAAAGAAATTCGGCGCCTGTACGATATCGGGCGTCAGCCCGCGGCTTTTCAGGAACGCCGCCAGCGCGGTTTGGGTTTTCGGGCCGTCGACGCCATCGATCGGCGCGGCATCGTATCCTGCGATCACCAGCAGCCGCTGAATGCCGGCGAGCCTCGCCTGGTCGTCGTCATATTCGCTGTCTTCGGCAAGATAGGCCACCAGATTGCCGTCTTCGGTCGCGGTCGGGGTGATCTGGGTGAAGGGTGCCGGGGTCTGGCCGCTGCGGCACTGCCGCGCAGCCGCGATCACAAAATTGTCGGACGCGATGCAAAGTGTGTCGCCGCCATTCTGCGGGATCGGCGACGAGCCATAGACGCCGAGCGCGCGGGCATTGAGCAGGATACGGTCCGCGGTCAGCGTGCCCTGTACGACGACGCGGCACGCGGCCGGATCGATGCGAAACCAACCGCGCGTCGCGGTAGCGGCCTTGTCGTCGATACCGATGGCGGCCTCGACCACATAACTCATGCGATTGCAGA
Source organism: uncultured Pseudomonadota bacterium (assembly GCA_963727225.1). Taxonomy (GTDB): domain Bacteria; phylum Pseudomonadota; class Alphaproteobacteria; order Rhizobiales; family Xanthobacteraceae; genus Bradyrhizobium. The sequence continues at coordinate 323,625 of CAVSFN010000024.1, forward strand.
GCTTCAGGTCCGCGTGGGCTGGCGCTGCGCCCGCGAGCAGCGCGATCGCCCCGACAAGACAGGATGCCGGAACGAGACCCTGCCTATTCGCTCCGTCATGCCCGGGCTTGTCCCGGGCATCCACGCCTTCCTTACGAGCTTGCCGCAGGTAAGACGTGGATGGCCGGGACAAGCCCGGCCATGACGATAGATGGTTGTTAGTCATCACTTGTGGATCAGTGTGCCGGTACCTTGATTGGTGAACAGTTCGAGCAAGACCGCGTGCGGCGTCTTGCCGTCGATGATGACCACGCCCTCGACGCCCTGCTCGAGCGAATAGATGCAGGTTTCGACCTTCGGGATCATGCCGCCGGAAATGGTGCCGTCCGCGATCAGCTTGCGCGCATCGGTCACCGACAGTTCCGGAATCAGCTTCTTCGACTTGTCGAGTACGCCGGGAACGTCGGTCAGCAGCAACAGCCGCTTGGCTTTGAGCGCGCCCGCCACCGCGCCGGCGAAGGTGTCGGCGTTGACGTTGAAGGTCTGTCCGGTTCGCGAGGTCGCCAGCGGCGCCAGCACCGGGATCAGGTCATGACCGATCAACTGGTTCAGCAGCGTCAGATCGACCTTTTCCGGCTCGCCCACGAAACCGAGATCGACCACCTTTTCGATGTGGGAACCCGGATCGACCATGGTGCGCGTCACTTTCGACGCCGTCACCATGTTGCCGTCCTTGCCGCACAGGCCGACGGCCTTGCCGCCGGCTTCGTTGATGTAGCCGACCAGCGTCTTGTTGATCGAGCCCGCCAGCACCATCTCGACGATCTCGATGGTCGCGGCATCGGTAATGCGCAAGCCTGCTGCGAATTCGGATTTGATGCCGAGCCGCTGCAGCATGGTGGCGATCTGCGGCCCACCGCCATGCACCACCACCGGGTTGATCGCGGTCTGCTCCAACAGAACGATGTCGCGGGCGAACGCCTTGGCGACGTCTTCGGCGCCCATGGCATGGCCGCCATATTTGATGACGATGGTTTCCTCGTCATACTGCTGCATGTGCGGCAGCGCCTCGGACAGGATGCGGGCCTGATCGAGCGGACTGATGTATGGCGCGTCGGTCATGGAGCGGGTCTCGTCATCGAAAGGGTGGGCGGTTTCTATCCGATTGGCGGGCGCGGCGCAAAGCGCTGCTGTCGACGGGCTAGTCTAGCTCCGTCGCGGCCATGCCGCGGCCACCGCTAGCACAACCCAGCTCACGATCAACAGCGTTCCGCCGGTCGGCGCGGCCAGCGGAAACAGGCCATGGCCGGCATATTGCCGCAGCGTCAGATCGCCGGCGAACAACGCCGCGGCGATGACAAAACCCCAGGCCGCGGCGATCCCGATTCCTTGATCAATGACGCCGCGTTCGGCCAGCGCCACCACCGCGAGCACGGCGGTGGCGTGAAACAACAGCATCGATGAAGCCGCGGCCAGCCGCGTGGCGTCGGGTTGGTGTGCCGCCACTGCCGCCAGGATGACGCCGTCCGCGCCCATGACGCCGGCCAATATGACCAGAATGCGAAACAGTCGGCTTGCCATCATCGGCTGCGCTCGCCGAGCAGGCGCACCATGGCGGCGCGCAATTCCGGCATGCCGGCGCCGGTACGCGAGGATGTCACCAAAACGTCAGGAAAAGCGGCGGGATGTTTGGCAAGCGCCGCCACGGTGTCGGCGGTCCGCTGCTCCAGCTCGGCAGGCTTCACCTGATCGGCCTTGGTGAGGACGACCTGATAGCTCACGGCCGATTTGTCGAGCGTCTTGAGCACGTCGAGATCGACCTCCTTGAGGCCATGCCGTGCATCGATCAGCACATAGACCCGCGCCAGGCTGCTGCGGCCCTGCAGGAATGTGTGGATCAGCGCGGTCCAGGACGCGACCTTGGCCTTTGGCGCGGATGCGTAACCGTAACCCGGCATATCGACCAGCCGGAAGCCGGCATTGTCCGGACCCTCGAAGAAGATCAGCTCCTGGGTGCGGCCCGGCGTATGCGAGGTCCGCGCCAGCGCGTTGCGGCCGGTCAGCGCGTTGATCAGGCTCGATTTGCCGACATTGGAGCGGCCCGCGAAGGCGACCTCCATGCCGGCCATCGGCGGCAGGGTTTCGATCGAGGGCGAGGCCCAGAAGAACTGCCAGTCGCCGGCAAACAGCTTGCGGCCCTGCTCGATCAGCTTCGCATCGATATCCGCGCTCATGCGAAGGCTTCCGGTTGCGGTTCCTCATGGTGAGCAGGCGCTTCTTCAGCGCCGTCTCGAACCATGAAGCCCAAATGGAGTCGAAGGCCGCCCATCCTTCGAGACGCGCGCAAGAGCGCGCTCCTCAGGATGAGGGGTGCGTCAGGTTTTCAACTCGGCCTTCTTCGAGGCAAATGTCGCCTTGAGATTGTCGAATAATTCAACCTTCACGCCGTTGCGGCGCATGATGAAGCTCTGCTGCAGCACCGACAGCGTATTGTTCCAGGCCCAGTAGATCACCAGACCCGCCGGGAAGCCCGCCAGCATGAAGGTGAAAATCAGCGGCATCCAGGCGAAGATCATCTGCTGGGTCGGATCCGGCGGCGTCGGATTGAGCTTCATCTGGAACCACATCGTGATGCCCATGATGATCGGCCACACGCCGAGCGCGAGATAGTGCCCGATCAGCGGCAGCTGGGTCGGATCGAACTGAAGCAGCCCGAACAAAGTGAACAGGTTGGTCGGATCCGGCGACGACAGATCCTTGATCCAGCCGAAGAACGGCGCGTGCCGCATTTCGATGGTGACGAACAAGACCTTGTAGAGCGAGAAGAACACCGGAATCTGCAAGGCGACGGGAAGACAACCGGCGATCGGGTTGATCTTCTCCTTCTTGTAGATTTCCATCATCTCCTGCTGCTGCTTCATCTTGTCGTCGGGATAGCGTTCCTTCAGCGCGGCCAGTTGCGGCTGCACCGATTTCATCTTCGCCATCGAGGCGTAGGATTTGTTGGCAAGCGGGAAGAACAGCAGCTTGACGATCACGGTGACGAGCAGGATCGAGACGCCGAAATTGCCGACCAGATGATAGAAAAAGTCCAGCGCCAGGAACATCGGCTTGGTGATGAAGTAGAACCAGCCCCAGTCGATCAGAAGATCGAAATGATTGAGCCCGAGCTCCTTGTTGTAGCCGCCGAAACCGCCGACCGGAAAATTGAGGCCGACGACGCTGGCTTCCTTGGCGCCGGCGAACAGCCGCGCGTTGGCGCTGCCGGTGCCGCCGATCGCAATGGTTTGCGGCTCCTGCAAATAGTCGGTCTGATAGGTTCGAACGGTGCCGACAAGATTGGACGAGAACCGGGCGTGCAACGGCGCGGTGGTATCCGGCAACAGCGCCGACGCCCAGTATTTGTCTGTGATGCCGAGCCAGCCGTCGGTGACCTTGAACTCGACCGACTTGGCGTCGTCGATTTTCTTGTAGGCGTATTCCTGCAGGCCCTGGTCGCCGAGATAGCCGATCAGACCTTCATGCAGGATGTAGTAGCCCGAGACTTTCGGGGTGCCGTGCCGCGAGATCAGTGCGAACGGATAGAGTGTGACCGGTGCGTTGCCGACATTGGTGACCTCATCCTTGACGGTGAAGAGGTAGCGGTCGTCGATCGAAATGGTGCGATGGAAGGTGAGGCCGTCGCCATTGTCATATTTCAGCTTGACCGGGCTGGCGGAGGTCAGGCTGCCCGAGCCTTCCTGCTGCCACACCGTGTTCTGGTCGGGAATCTTCACCGCCGAACCGCTGGCTGCGACCCAGCCAAATTCCGCATAATAAGGATTATCCGTGCCCGAGGGCGAGAACAGCACGGTCGCCGGCGAAAGCGGGTCGACGGTGTCGCGGAACTGCACCAGCGACAGATCGTCGATCCGCGCGCCTTTCAGCGAGATGCTGCCGCTGACGCGCGGGGTGTCGATCTTGACGCGCGGCGCCGAGGCAATGGCGGTATCGCGGTCGACGGCGGGCGCGGTGGAGACCGGCTGATTGGTCGCCGGCGCGTTGGCCGACGGCGCGGGGGCCGCCCCGGCCGCCGGGGTGTTGGCGCCACCGGCCTGCGGCGCGGGCTTCGTCATTTCGCTTTGGGCCTGCTGCGCGGCGCGCTGCTTTTCCAGTTGCGGCAGGTTGAAGAAATATTGCCAGCCGAGCAGCACGAGGCCGGACAGAATGACGGCGAGGATGGTGTTGCGATTATCGGTCATCGTTCAGGTCTCGTCATTCAATTCGGTTGGCGGCCGGCGCTAGTGTCTGTTTTTGACGCGTTTTGCTTACGCGAACCGGTATCTGCTTCGGTCGAGAACGCTTTAGACGGTATCGGCGCCTGCCGGTCGAGGCGATGGAGTGCCGCGCGGAGATCGTCGAGCATGGTCGCAAAGTCGCGGTTCAGTGCCGCACGACGGCCGACTAGCACATAATCACTGTGCGGTCGCATGGATATGACGTCCAGCCGCTTCACCAGTTCGCGAAGCCTGCGCCGGATGCGGTTGCGCTCGGTCGCGGTTCCGTTCTTTTTGGTCACGGTGAAGCCGACCCGGATCGGGCCGCCATCGTCGCGGCGGCGGCTTTGGACCACAAAGGCAGCGCTGTTGACCCGCGCGCCATTGGCAACGGCGAGGAAGTCCGCCCGCTGCCTTAGCCGATCCATGATGAGGTCTCCGGGAAGCCCGGCTCAGGCGCTCAAGCGCTTGCGGCCCCGCGCGCGGCGCGCGGCGAGTACCTTGCGGCCACCGGTCGTCGCGAGGCGGGCGCGGAAGCCGTGACGGCGCTTGCGCACCAGTTTGCTGGGTTGATAAGTCCGCTTCACGGGTCGTTCTCCGCTGACCGGGCAATTTGCCGAGGAATGAGATAAGTCCGTTAGTGCGGCCCGAAACAGGCCGTTTCCGGCCCAAATGAGCCGCCCCGGTCGAACCGGGCCATCGCGGACAGTTGGCGCGGCTTATACGGGAGCGACCGGTTTTCGTCAATGCGGCGTGGCGCCGTTCCGCGGTCCTTCGAAACGGCACAATTCCGGTGAATATATCGCGACTTGCGGTGTTTTCAGTACGAAGATGGCCGGCGCCGCGATCCAGCCTGCGCCGGCTTGGGCGGTGTTTTGGGACATGTTGTCGCCGACCCTGGCAAAGTGGGTCAGTCCGTCATTGGCCGGGAACCGGCAGACATGATCGAACTGTAATTTGACCGGTTCCGGAGCAAAACGCATCTTCAACCGGGCGGGCGATCGGCAAAAGCGCAACCCGGCCTTGCATCCGGTCTTGCGCCAACGTGCTAAAAGGGCGCGTGACCTTGCCGCCAAACCGCTTGCCACGCTCGGGTCAAGCCACCCTTGGGTAAAGCTTTTGGGCAAGTTTTGACGGATCGTGTGCGACGGCATCGAGGGCAGATGGCAGAGATCGTGTCAGTGACCGAACAACAGCCGACATCCGGATCGCCGCCGCCACGGCCGTCGCACCGGCTTGGCCTGTCGGGCAAGCTGCTGCTGCTGACCGTTCCGCTGGTGATGATCGCGGGACTGCTGATCTATGTGCCCGCGATCGCCAACTTCCGGATGAACCGGCTGAACGACCGGCTGGCGGCGGCGAACACCGCCGCACTGGTGCTGGATGCCGCCCCCTCGGGCATGGTCCCGGATTCGCTGGCGCGGAAGATCCTCGACAGTATCGGTGCGCATGCGGTGGCCATCAAAATGGGCCAGCAACGCCGGCTATTGGCGAGCGCCGATTTGCCAGCGTCAATCGACCATGACGTCGACATGCGGACGATGACGGCATGGTCGGCGATCGTCGGTTCGTTCGAGACCATGCTCGAAAGCGGTAATCAGGCGATACGCGTGGTTGGCCCGGCGCCCGGCGGCGCGCAATTCATCGAGACCGTGGTCGACGAGGCGCCATTGCGCGCGTCGATGTACCGTTTTTCCCGCAACCTGCTGCTGGTATCGACGGGAATCGCGATGCTGACGGCCGGGCTGGTCTATATCGCCCTGCATTTTATGTTCGTGCGGCCGATGCGGCGGCTGACCGCCAACCTGGTCGGCTTCCACGAAAATCCCGAAAGTTCGGCCCGGATCATCGTGCCCAGTCAGCGCGGCGACGAGATCGGGGTTGCCGAGCGCGAATTGTCCGATATGCAGCGCGATCTGGTGTCGATGCTGCATCAGAAGAGCCGGCTCGCCGCCCTTGGCCTCGCGGTGTCGAAGATCAACCACGATCTGCGCAACCTGCTGGCATCCTCGCAACTGCTTTCGGATCAGCTCGCCAGCGTGCCCGATCCGCGGGTGCAGCGCTTTGCGCCGAAGCTGATGCGTTCGCTGGAGCGCGCCATCGCGTTCTGCCAGTCGACGCTGTCCTATGGCCGCGCCCAGGAAGCCGCCCCCGACCGCCGGATGATCCTGGTCGATCCCGTCGTCAACGAGGTTCGCGAATCCGCCGGCCTGGCATCGGATGCGTCGATCGCCTGGATCAGCGCGATCGAGCGCGGGCTGAGTATCGATGCCGATCCCGACCATCTGTTTCGCGTGCTGCTGAATTTGGTGCGCAACGCGGCGCAGGCGCTCGAAGGCCGGCCGAGAAGCGATGCAGCGACCCAGCAGATTCGCATCACCGGGCGTCGCGAGGGCGCGGTTGCGATTGTGGAGGTTTCCGACACCGGCCCCGGCGTGCCGGCGAAGGCCCGCGATCATCTGTTCGAGGCATTTCAGTCCTCCGGCCGGCCCGGCGGCAGCGGGCTCGGCCTTGCGATTGCCGCCGAACTGGTCCGCGCCCATGGCGGCGACATTCATCTGGTGGAGGGCACCATCGGCGCGACCTTCCGGATCGCAATTCCGGACCGGCCGGTGGAACTGATGAGCGTGCGCAGCGAACGGGCGCGGGCTAAAGCGTTTTCGGGCGAAAGCCTGCCCGGACTTGATCGGGGGTGGATACCGGTTCGCATAAAGAAAACGCGTCAAAACAAAAGCCTGGAGCGTCGTTCTGATTCAATCAGAACGATCATGCTCCAGGCCGATACGGCAGGTTTTGCGGAATTTTGCGGGCCTTTCGGCAGGACTTGCGGCGCCGAAAGACCGGCAGAGGGCCGTTTCCGGACCTTGCCAAGCCCGGCCGGAGCCGGTAGCTATGGCGCGCTTTCGTGACATCTGAAAATGTTTTCCGATTGCATGCGGCATCGGTGGGCCATGCGCCCTGAAATGCTTAGCGAAAAACGCGCCCGTAGCTCAGCTGGATAGAGCACCAGACTACAAATCTGGGGGTCAGGAGTTCGAAATCTCTTCGGGCGCGCCACTCTACGCCAAAGCACCCCAAGGCTTGACCGCCGCGGCGATGCCATCATCCGGAGCCACGCTGGTGGATGATTTAAGCGAGCCGCCCGCAGAGCCTTCACTTAATGAAGTGTTAGGTGTCAGTCGTGACATCATCCCACGCTCGTTCCTCGTATCCAATAAGCCAGTTCAAAGCGTAGTGTCTTTCTTCTGTCACGCCAGGGTCGAGAGCTGCGGGTATCTGCTGTCCTTTGATACGGGCGTTTCTAACAGCCCAGTGGTACCTGTAGATCAGATCGGCCTGATCAAGGATGTCGGCGATCGGACGAAGTTTGGAGTCTTCGATGAATTGAGAGGTTGTTGTTTCGGTCATCGTCCTTACCGCGAATTCCACGTCGCAAATCTGAGCTGGCTTGCCTAGTTGGGCCACGAAGCCCAATGCCCAAAGCAGAGTCCAGGCGGTCTCGTACCTCCAAGTGAATTGAAGCCGGTCGTGCTGCGAGGGGGAATCGTCGAGCACGAAGGCGATTTCTTTAGGGGTCAGATGTGGCCGGAGTTCGTATGATTCTAGAACCCGTTCGACGACTTCTTGCTCAAGTCCTTCGCCCTTTGCAGCCACGAAAAGGAGACAAAGAGTGCGCAGGGCGACCTCTTCTTTGGACCGTTTCAGCGCCTCAGCCGCCGTCTCAATAACGGGTAATGCGGCAAGAAAGGGTACGCCCTCGGCTCGAAGGATGGTTTCTGATCTGAGCCTTCGGTCAATAGCTTCCGCTGAAATCCTCCCATTCTCCGCTGACACCCTTTCATTCATCGCGCCAATCCCCCCACGCTTGTCAAACGTACAGTATCACGAGGCGACAAGATCGTGGATGCCAATCGCGTCTGTCCGACGACAGGCCCTGCCGCACCGACACAGGTTCTTGTCCGCAGCGACCTCCTGAGGGTTACCTCCGACGAACTAGGCTCGACCGCGTGAGACGGAACGCGGGAGATTAGGCTACTTGGATTTCCGCTAACGACCCGGCATTTTCGGGATCCAAAGAGGCGTCGTGCGGGATCGTAGAGCATCGCAGCCTTGCCGATTGAAGCGCATCGCCGGCCGCAGCATCATAGCGCCACAGCGAAACTATATTGCCCATCTTCATCGGCCGTGCCGCGCCATTTACATCAAGCACTTACAAAAACTCGCCGTTTGAGAAGACGAATTAAAACGGTTTTTCAACCGGTATTCGCTCCTCGAGAAATTTCGGACAAGCAAGCGAACTGTGGATTGGAGCTGGCGTCCGATATTCCGGTCAGAATCGGCCCCGTGATGGACTGGACCGAGACTTCTCAAAAAGCAAAGCACCATCAGTAGTTAAATCGTGATTCAAATCGCCATGTTGCGCCAGCCGCGTTGGGCGACCGATCAGAACTTCGAGATAGGTACGTCGTTTCGTTGCTGCCCTTCATCTTGATCGCTCCGGGTTGGCGGGGACGATGAGGACGAGTCCAACACAGCCGATCAGCGCGAAAAGCGCGCCGTAATAGAACACGGCGACATGGCCGATCCGGTCCCAGAGCAGGCCGGCGACAATGCTGGCCACGAGTTCCAGCAGGCCGACACTCGTGCTGTACCAGCCGACCGCGCTGGCGCGCAATGCGTCCGGCACGAAATCCGACGCGAACGCCTTGCCGACTGCGCGAAATATCCCCTGGTACAGGCCATAGAAAACGAAGAGCCCGGCGATCATCAGGATATTTTGTGTCAGCGCGAAGCCGAGATAGGCGATCAGGAAAATCACGAATGAGGCGAGCAGGAGATTCCGCCGGCCCCATTGGTCGGACAGCGATCCCGCCGGATAGGAGATTAGCGCTGCGACGAGATTGAATGCGGCGTAGATCAGGATCGTTTGCTCCAGCGAGACCCCGATGTCCTGTGTGCGTAAAATCAAGAACGAGTTGCTGGAGTTTCCGATCCCGAACAGCGCGATCGCCAAGAGGTATCGCCAATACTCTGTGGGAAACCGGTCCAGGCCGATGTCTATTTTCGATTTTGCGGAGAAAGGCACACACCGTTCCTTGACGAGCAGGACCATCAAGAACGCGAGCAGGCCGGGGATGACCGCCAGGTAAAAGATCGTGCGGATATCGGCATGAACGGCATAGAGCAGAAACGCGGCCAACAGCGGCCCGAGAAAAGCGCCGGCATTGTCGCCGACGCCCTCGAGGCCAAAAGCCCGGCCTCGGTTTTCTTTGTCAACAGAGGACGCGATCAGGGCATCGCGCGGAGCGGAACGGGTGCCAGCGCCCAACCGATCAAGCAACCGTGCGCCGAACAACGCCGGCCAGACGGTCGCGAGCCCCATCAGCGGCTTGGCGATCGCCGCCAGAAGATAGCCGAAGACGGCAACGGGTTTGCGTCTTTGCAGCTTGTCGGAAAGCGCGCCGGAAAATCCCTGCACGATGTTCTGCGCGGCCTGCGCGAAGCCGTCGACGAGTCCGACAATGCTGCCGCTTGCCTTCAAGTTCTGCGTCAGGAAGACCGGCAGCACGGGGTAGAGCATCTCGGTCGAGATGTCGGCGAATAGGCTCGCGGCGGCAAGAAGGAACGTGTTCCGCGAAAGGCCGGCAAAGTAGCGCTGCACTGAACCGGCCATGGGTTCCTCACCCGATTATCGCTTGCGTCATGCCAGCATTCCGTCGCGCGCCAGGATGGCATTGCTCGGCAGATGTCGGAAGCTGTCGTCATTGTATCATGAAAATGCAATATCCAGCGGCGCATTGGTTCAGTTTTATCATAGGGGAAGAAGATGGACGACCAGCATTCTAACCTTGACGAACTGCAGGCCGCCTACAAGGCTGCAGTTGAGGAATGGATTTCCGCCATTCGCAAGGAAGAAGCGTTAGCTTCCGTAAATCATTCGGTAGCCGAAGTCGATCTGTGGGAGAATGCAGGTTTTCAGGAGGATGAGAAGCGCCAAGTTGTGAAGGAATTAAAGACGAAATACGAAGATGCGTTGCGCGAGAAGTTCTTCGGATTCTAGAGCCTTTTACGTTCCGATTGAATCGGAAAGGCTCCATTTCTTATTTGACGCGTTTTCTTCACGCGAACCGGTATCCGCTTCGCCGGAAAACGCTTTAATACAGCATCGACATGGGACCGGCCGAACCGCCAGGGCGATCCGGCAAAATCCGAATGCGTGTGCCTGACCAGGTTTGGTTGGCGGGCACGCTGCCGATGGCAATTCTATACCATCCTAAAATGTGCAAAGAGAAAGCCTTTTACCTGGTCCATCGTTAGCGCCAGCACGATGGCGGCAGCCAGAATACCTGCGACGATCGAAGGCGCGAGCGGTGCCATCAGGACTCCTCCAAGCGCTAACGTGCCAATGATCAAAATGTCCAGAACGCTTGACACGACCACGAGCAGACTCGGCCGCGAAGACCACAGACGCCTGCGCTCCCGGACTACATAAAAGACAGCCTGTCCGTTAAAAGCGAGTGTCACGAGCGTCATGGTGCGTAATGTATCGATGTCGAGGTGCATCACCAATGAACCAAAGCTCAACAGGCCGACGCAGAAGAAGAGATCGAAGAGTCCGAGGGCAATGCCGACAATGGTGAGAGTATCTATCCGCCAGGAGTTTGGCTTCGACGAGGGGCGGACGTTGTCGGTAGTCGAGGACATTGCCAGAAAGTCGCCGGTGATCATGGAAATGACCATGAGCATCGGTGTCAGGATCGCGTGCTTGGTCAATATCAGGCCGAAACCAAGAAAGAGTACCTGCCGCGACTTGTGAACGATGGATCGCAGCGCATAGGTCAGGATACGCTGGAATGTGACTCGGCCCTCCCGAACCGACGCGACGATCCCGGTGAGCCCGGGCTCGGTCAGCACAATGCCCGCGGCCGATTTGGCGACGTCGGTGGCGGTCGATACCGCGATGCCGATTTGTGCCTGGCGCAATGCCGGTGCGTCATTGGCCCCGTCCCCGCACATGCCGACTGTATGCCCGGCATTTTGAAATGCCTTAACCAGCCGAAACTTGTCTTCGGGAAGTACGCCCGCGAAGACGGAAAAGTCGTCGGGTCCAACCCGGTCCGGAATCTCGCCTGGAAGACAAACTGCACCGGTGAGCCCGACCGCGTCAGCGACGAAGGCGGCCGTCTTGGCCGCATCTCCCGTCACCATCACGGTGTGGACCCCAAGGGAGCGCAACTGGTCGATCATGGGCTTTAAATCGCTGCGCGGTGGATCGCTCAGCGCCACGATTCCGGCGACGCGCATAGCTCCATCGGTGCCGATCGCGACGCCGAGAACGCGGTGGCCGTGCCGTTCCAATTCATTGGCAACCAATTCCGCTTCCGGCAAGGGTTGCGAAATCCCGTGAACGACCGCAAAGGCGCCTTTGACGATGCGCAGCGCTTCGCCATCATGATCGATCGCGCGAGCTTCCGACATCTTGACGGCCGGATCGAACGGCACGAACTTGGTGACCTTCGGCAGGTTGGTGTCTGTTTTGTGCAAGGCTGCGGCGGCCCGCACCGCGACATCGACGGGGTCCTGACCTCCGTCGGCGCTGGCAAGGGCCGCGAGCGCCAGGACTTGGTCTTCATCGAAGCCGGGCATCGCGCGTATGGCGGCCACGGCAAGTTCGTTGCGCGTCAAGGTACCGGTCTTGTCGATGCACAGGACATCCAGGCTCGCGGCTTCGTCGACCGCCGAAAGGCGAGTAGGAAGCACGCCGGCCCTTGTCAGGGCCCGCGCTCCGATGGCAGTTGCCAGTGTAAATGTCGCCGGCAGCGCGACCGGCACCGAGGCGAGAACAGATATCAGCACGAGAGGGATGGCCTCGGACAGCGGCATGCCTATTTCGTGGGCATAGATCATCAGCAGCAGAGTGACGGCGCCGTTAAAGCCGGCCAGATTGCGCACGACCCGAAACACCGCTTTTTGCTGGGTACTGACGACATAGGCGGTGCGAACGAGTTCGGCCGTGCGTCCAAATTTGGTGCGCATTCCAGTGGCGCGTACTTCGGCGACAGCTTCACCCCGCCGGACCAGGGCGCCCGCATAGGTCTCTGTGCCCGGTCCGGCCTCAACCGGCAGCAATTCACCGGTCAGCATGGATTGATCGAGCAGGATTGAGCCGTCGCGTATCAGGACGTCGGCGGCGACCACCGTGCCCAGCGTGAGTTTGACGATATCTGCAGGAACCAATTCGGCGGCAGGGATGATCGTCCAGGCGCCGTCACGCAGAACCGATGCATTCAGCGCAAGCCGCGATTTCAGCGCCGCGATCGTCGACTGGGCCCGGCTCTCGTGAAAGAAGCCAATGGCTGTATTGAACACGAGAAGTACCCCAATGATCGAGCCCTCAACGTATTCGCCGAGCGCCAGTTGAAGGACGATCGCGATCTCAAGCAGGACAGAGACCGGCGCCAGGAATTTACCCAGCACCAGCCGTACCGGATGAATCGCGACATCCGGGGTCGCATTCGGGCCAACCTGGGCGCGAATGCGTTGCGCCTCGGCGCTGGAAAGTCCCGTTGTCAAATTTTCCATAGGATTTTTGCGGGCCGTGCGCTGGTAGCTTTTATCGGTTCCAACAGGTGGATACGGGCTCCGTTTGTTCCATTTAAAGTCCGCAGCTTCTGCACCGTTTGATATCGCTCAATACTTGCCCGCTCGAATGGTGCGATCCATAAAAATCAATTGGTTGGCGGAGAATAACTTGCAGCAGCTAACTGAAGGTGTCGACGAAAAATCGCCGACCAACGCTCGGGCAGGCGATGATGCCCCGCTCAAAAATGAGAGCCCGCGTCCGGTTGCAGATAAAAGCAACTTGCCGGCGACGATACCTCTTGCGCATACCCGGAACAGGCGGCGGTTGCGGTTCTCGATCGGGCTTGTTGCCATTCTTTTCGCGGCAGGGGGCGCCGGTTTCTATTGGTGGAAGCACTCTCAAGCGCAGCTTCCCGTCGGCATAAGCTATGGCAACGGCCGGCTGGAGGCCGATGAGATCGATATCGACACGAAATTTGCGGGCAGGATCGCCGAGCTTAATGCCGACATCGGCGACATGGTCAGCGCGGGGCAAGTGGTCGCCCGCATGGACACCAGAGACCTTCAGGAGTCGCTCAAGAAGGCGCAAGCGCAAGTCAAACAGGCGCAACGCGCGATCGAGGAAGCCAACGCAAATCTGGAGCAGCAGCGCACGCAGCAGACGCTTGCCGCGCAAGAGCTGGAGCGTACGCAGACTTTGCTGAAACAAGGCTATGCGACAAGGGAACTGTTTGATCAGCGGACACAAGCCATGAATGCCGCGAATGCTTTATTGAACGCAGCAACGCAGCGGGTCGCACAAACCGAACGTGCGCTCGAGGCATTCGAACACGATGTGGGTCTCTATACGGTCAATATCAACGACAATGATCTGGTGGCGCCGCGCGACGGACGGATTCAATATCGAATCGCCAACATCGGCGAGGTGCTTGCGGCCGGAGGCAAAGTGTTTACGATGCTGGACATCTCGTATGTCTACATGGACATCTATCTGCCGGCCCCGGAATCGGGCAAAATCAAGGTTGGGACTGAAGGCCGTATCCTGCTCGACGCCTATCCGAACTCGCCGATTCCGGCGAAGGTTTCCTTCATTGCGAGCCAGGCGCAGTTCACGCCGAAGACGGTGGAAACCCAGAGCGAGCGCGATAAATTGATGTTCCGTATTCGGGTGCGGATCGATGCCGATCGTTCGCGCGTTCATGCCGCCTCGGTGCGCAGTGGATTGCCAGGGGTCGCTTACCTTCGCGCGGATCCAAATGTAGCCTGGCCGAAAAACCTGCAAGGCGCGCCATGAATGAGCGGGGTCGAGCTGTTGCCGTCCTCGACAGCCTCACGCAAAAATACGGTAAGGTCACGGCACTGGACGGCGTCACGATCAGCATACCGGCCGATTGCATGGTTGGGCTGATTGGTCCCGATGGGGTCGGAAAATCCACGCTTCTCGGCATCATCGCTGGCGCGCGTCAAATCCAGTCTGGCAGCGCCAAGGTCCTCGGTGGCAGCATTTCCGATGCGGGACACCGGGCATTGGTATGTCCGCGGATCGCCTACATGCCACAAGGGCTGGGGAAGAATCTCTATCCTGACCTCAGTGTCCGCGAGAATATCGAGTTTTTTGGTCGACTGTTCGGGCAACCCCGCGACGAGCGCAAATGGCGAATTGCGGAACTGCTGGACAGCACGGGCTTGGCGCCCTTTGAAGATCGCCCGGCCAAGAAGTTGTCTGGAGGCATGCGCCAAAAACTCGGGCTGTGCTGCTCGCTGATTCATGATCCGGATTTGCTTATTCTGGATGAGCCCACCACCGGCGTCGACCCGCTTTCCCGCCGCCAGTTCTGGGAATTGATTGACCGCATACGCGCCCGCCGGCCCGGCATGAGCGTCATCGTGGCGACAGCCTATATGGAGGAAGCCGAGCGTTTCGACTGGCTTGCCGCCATGAACGCCGGAAAAGTGCTTGCGACCGGATCTCCGACCGAACTCAAGACGACCACCGGCGCCGCCACGGTCGAGGAGGCTTTCATCGCACTGCTTCCGGAGCAGCAAGGCGGTCGCCACGGACTCCAGATACCGCCGCGCCGGATTTTCGACAGCGCTCCCATTATCACGGCCCACGACCTGACCTGCCGTTTCGGCGATTTCACCGCCGTCGACCGGGTTAATTTCACCATCGAACGCGGCGAGATCTTCGGTTTTCTCGGCTCGAACGGCTGCGGCAAGACCACCACCATGAAGATGCTGACAGGCTTGCTGCCGCCGACCGCCGGAGAGGCGCTACTGTTCGGAAAACCCCTCGATGCCAACGACACGAGTTCGCGCTACCGCGTCGGCTACATGTCACAGTCGTTTTCCCTCTACACCGAGCTTACGGTGCGGCAGAACCTCGATCTTCATGCTCGCATTTTTCATCTGCCGGCAAAAAAGGCTGCGTTGCGTATTGCCGAGCTGGTTCGATATTTCGGCCTTGCGGATTATGTCGATCAGCGCACTTCGGATCTGCCATTGGGAATTCGTCAGCGGCTCTCTTTGGCGATCGCCATCGTCCACGAGCCCGAGATACTGATCCTGGACGAGCCCACCTCGGGCGTCGATCCGCTGGCGCGGGATCGCTTTTGGGAAGCGCTGATCGATCTTTCGCGCAACCAGGGCGTGACGATCTTCGTTTCGACCCACTTCATGAATGAAGCTGAACGCTGCGATCGGATATCGCTGATGGATTCTGGCCGCGTGCTGGCGACAGGTACGCCAGCCGAACTCACCAAGGCCCGCAGAGCCACCACGCTGGAAGATGCCTTCATCAGTTATCTGGAGGCGGCCAATGGGCCGCGGGCGCCCATCATCGAGGGCCGGAGCAAATCAGCTCAACTCGGCCACCCGCTACGAAGCCCGACAATCACGCATTCCGTATTTAGCCTGCAGCGCTTGTTGGCATATGCGATCCGTGAGAGCCTCGAACTGCTGCGCGACCCGATACGGCTCGGGTTCAGCTTGCTTGGCACGACGTTTCTGATGGTGGTGTTCGGCTTCGGAATTTCGACCGATGTCAACCACCTGTCGTTTGCGGTGCTGGATCGCGATCAAACTCCGGAAAGCCGCGCCTATCTGGAAGAGCTCAGGGGCTCGAGCTATTTCGTGGAGAAGGCGCCGCTCAACACCTATGCCGAGCTCGACAACCGTCTCAGGAGCGGGGACATCTCGGCTGCGATCGAAATCCCGCCCAGTTTCGGCAGCGACATCAAGCGCGGACGTCCGGTCTCGGTCAGCGCCCTGGTGGATGGCGCGATGCCGTTCCGGGCAGAAACTATCCGCGGCTATCTGCAAGGCATGCATCAATTGTACCTGACGGACCCGGCTGTGAAGACGGCAGTACCTGCCGCATCCCCGCTGGCCGATATCGAAATCAGGTTCAAGTACAATCAGGATTTCGACAGCATCTATGCGATGGTGCCTGCAACCATGTCTTTGTTGCTCGCACTGTTTCCTGCAATCCTGATGGCGCTCGCCATCGTGCGGGAGAAGGAACTCGGGTCCATTACCAACCTTTATGTGACGCCCGTTACGCGGCTTGAATTTCTGGTTGGCAAGCAGCTTCCTTACATCGCGGTTGCGATGGCTAACTTCATCCTGATGTTGCTGCTGGCGCTGTTCGTATTCAAGGTTCCGCTCAAGGGAAGCTTTCCGACGCTGCTGCTGGGCGTGCTGATCTATGTGACGACGACGACCGGCTACGGCATGCTGATTTCGGCATTCACGAAAACCCAGATCGCCGCGCTCTTCGGTACCGCTATTTTGACGGTTGTGCCCGCAACGCAATTCGCCGGCATGATGACGCCGGTTTCGTCGTTGTCTGTCGGGGCTCAAATCATAGGGCGCGGATTCCCCATGACATATTTTATGCCGATCAGCGTCGGAATTTTCACAAAGGGACTCGGCTTTTCGGATCTCAACGTCGATCTGCTCGCTCTCGCCGCCTTTGTCCCGATCCTGACCTTTTTGAGCGCCCTCCTGCTGCGCAGGCAGGAACCTTAGAGCACGCCATGATACGAAAAGCCGCAAACATTTATTGGCTGGGCGTCAAGGAGCTCCGCAGTTTCTTCAGCGATCTGGTTCTTCTGGCATTGGTGATTTATTCGTTTTCGCTGGCCGTAAGCCTGCAGGCGCGGAGCAATTCGCAGGAGCTTCATAACGCCTCGATCGCCATTGTCGATGAGGACCATTCGGTGCTTTCACGCCGAATCGCCCATGCTTTCTTTCCGCCGCTGTTCCAATTGCCGAAGCTGATCGCCGAGCGGGACATCATTCCTTCGATGAACAGCGGAAAATTCACCTTCGTGATCGATATCCCGCCGGACTTCGAGCGGTACGTCTTGGCAGGACACCAACCCGCGCTGCAGATCGACGTCGATGCGACGGCGATGGTGCAGGCGGGGCTTGGCTCCGGCTATGCGCAGCAGATTATCGCCACTGAGATAGCGGATTTCCGCTCCCATGCAGAGGGTGTGGCGCCGTCGAGGGTGGATCTCGACGTGAGAATTGCGTTTAACCCGAACCTGACGACCGCCTGGTTTGCAAGCGTGATGGCAATCATCAACAGCATCACCATGCTGGCCATTATTCTTGCCGGCGCTGCGGTCGTTCGGGAGCGTGAGCACGGAACTATGGATCATCTCCTGGTCATGCCGCTGACGCCGTTTGAGATCGCGTTTTCCAAGGTCTGGGCCAATGGCCTGGTGATCGCGGTTGCGGTGGGTCTTTGCCTTTTATTTGTGGTGCGGATGATGCTTGGCGTGCCGATCGCGGGCTCAATACCGTTGTTTATGGTCGGCGTGGTGGTCTACCTGTTCTTCGCGACTGCAATCGGAATCTTTCTGGGCACCGTTGCGCGCTCCATGCCGCAACTCGGCCTGCTCTACATGCTGGTCTTCCTGCCCTTGAACATGCTCTCAGGCAGCAATACGCCGCTCGAGAGCATGCCGGTTTGGCTTGCTACGGTCATGCAGGCGTCGCCATCGACGCATTTCGTCGCTTTCGCGCAGTCGATTCTCTATCGCGGTGCCGGGCTGGACGTGGTGTGGCCGCAATTCCTTGCGGTCGCCGTGATCGGGGCGTTGTTCTTTGGGCTTGCGATCCTGCGCTTCCGTTCGGTGGTCGGGCAGGCAGTCTAGCGGAGCCGGTTGTGCGAATGTTGTGCCGCGCCGCTCTCGCGCCGTTCGCGATTGGACTGGATTTGTCGGCGGATTATGAATTAATTGATGAGCATTACGCGAATGCGCGCCTGCGATAGACTCTACGTCTACCCGGTAAAATCGACATCTACCGGCGCTACCCCATACAAGAGCATTGGATTGCGCCTTCGGAACGCAAGGCGTCCTGGATCACTTCGATGCTTTCTTCGCATCCCTCGCCATTTCGAGGCAAATCATCAATTCGACATAGCTGGGGGTCCCGTCCATGCTGGTTTCAGTGATGCAAACGGCTTTGTCGGGAGAGCTGAACTGGGTCCATTGCGGTTGAAGTTGATCGCGGGCTTTCGCCTCATCCGCAGCGCATTGTTCCAGCGTCGCCTGCGAGCCGCCTTCGGACCGGCATTCTCGTGCGATATCGAATTTAGGCACGCTGTCCGCGACGGTTGTGAGAGGGAAAGAAGCAAGAATAATGATCGGGAGGTGAGCCAACATATCCGTTCTCCGGGCAAGATGAGGTTGGTTTCTGGACTGAAGGCAATCTTTCATGCGTGCCCTGCGGGTATATTGATCGGCATCAAGCGGATTGGCGGCGCCGAAATGTTATCCGTACGCGGACCTTGATCGAGCGCAAACGCCAAACCGTCGGAAGCGCTAGTTTTCAAATGCCGGCCAAGCGATGCCCAGGTGATCGGAGTTTCTGATGAAATTGAAACGATATGTCGTAGCGCTGCTGATGGCGTCGTCGTTGACGCCTCTTGCCATGGCGCAATCCGGGATGAATTTGCCCCCAACCGAACAATATGTGCCTCGGCTGGGCGATATCATGAACGCGATCCAGCAGCGGCACATGAAATTGTGGTTCGCCGGCAAGGCTCGGAATTGGGAACTCGCGGCCTACGAACTTCGCCAACTCAAGTCGGGTCTAATAGAAGCGGCGACGCTTTATTCGGGTATTCCGGCGACGAACGTGACGAGGCTGGCAGAGCCTGCTCAGTCGGTTGCCGATGCGATCGAGGCAAAGGATAGTCGACGTTTCGCGAAAGCGGTCAGCGAGTTCACTAACGGATGCAACGCCTGCCATCAGTCGATCGGACGCGGCTTCATTGTCATGCAGGTGCCTACGGCGTCGCCCTTCAGTGATCAGGTGTTTCCGCCGCAGGGCAAGCCATAGACTGGCGAGAGGCACTTCCGTATCTCGCGGCTAAAAGGAAGCTGTGCCGTCTTTTGATCGCTCAGAGCGGCGCGTCATCCGTTGTCGATGGCTGCTCTTGCAATGAAGCGAAATCGCCGCCGCCAAAGTCCTCTTCAGGAGGAGGGTAACTGAAAAGTTCATCATGCACTTGCTTGACGCCGGGTACATTCTCCGCGGCGACGATCGCCGCTCGCCGGCAACGCTCATCGGTTATAATGCCGCTGAGATGCGCGATGCCGTCACGCACAATGACGTTGAACCGGGAAGGCACCCAGTCGGCGTTCTCGATAGCTGCGCGGATGCTGCTTCGAATATGGTCGTCGTCAGGAGTCGGGTCAGGAACATCGCGGGCAAAATCGGCGACGACTTGAAGAAGGTTGGACCTGGTCACGATGCCGACAAGCTGATCCCGGCGCACAACGGGCAATCGCTTGACGTTGCGCTGCTCGATGGTCCGGACAATCTCTTCGAGTGACGTATCTTCCGTAATGGTGACAGGATTCGGCGTCATGATCTCTCCGACCTTGCGCCCCCGTTCATGCACGAAGTCGGAGGCAATTCGGCCCGGGCCAACCAGAAGCCGCAGCCACCGGCCGCGCTCTCGTTGTGTTCCGATTTCCGCACGTCGAATGAAATCACCTTCCGAAATGATCCCGATCAGCTTACCGGTGACGTCGACTACCGGTAGTCCGCTGATGTGATGGTTCAGCATTTTGTTCGCAGCCTCAACGACGGGAGTCTCGGGGCCGACCGTGATGACCTGACGGGTCATGATTTGATGAGCGCGCATGGCGTGGCTCCAAATTCCGAAATTAACGGAATGGATGATCGCTAAAGGAAAACCAATGCAATGGCTTGATCGAGATCAACCCGAGATCGCCGCGGAAGAATTTCGCGATGTCTTTGTCGTGGATCAATCTTCTATAAAAATTGGTAGCGCCCGCCACAGCACGGAGGGTTCGGCGCGCGGTGCGGAAGTATGCGCTGGTTCACCTGACAGCCGCGGCCGCATATGTGCTCTCTTCGAAAGCCGCAGCGATCGCATCATCAACCCGTTCGAGCCAGATGAACTCCAATTTGTCGCGGGCACCCTGTGGGATTTCATCAAAATCCCGGCGATTTCGCGCAGGCAGCATCACTCTGGTGAGACCGGCCGCCGCGGCCGCAACGACCTTTTCCTTGATGCCGCCAACGGGCAGCACAAGGCCGCGCAGCGATATCTCGCCGGTCATGGCGGTGTCGCTTCTGACCGTGCGGTTGGTGAGCAGGGATGCCAGCGCTGTAAACATCGCGACGCCCGCGCTCGGCCCGTCTTTCGGGGTGGCGCCGGCGGGCACATGAACGTGAATGTCGCTTTTTTCAAACACCGAGGCATCGATACCGAGTTGCGAGACGCGGCTTTTCACCAATGTCAGGGCCGCCTGCGCACTCTCACGCATCACCTCGCCGAGCTGACCCGTCAGGATCAACGCTCCCTTTCCGGGAATACGAGTGGCCTCGATGAAAAGAATATCGCCTCCGACGGGCGTCCAGGCCAATCCGGTTGCGACACCGGGAATACTGGTGCGCATCGCGATCTCGTTCTCGAAACGGGGTTGGCCGAGAACGGCAGTGAGGTCCTTTGCAGCAACGACAACCCGATTTGAACTGCCTTCGGCGATCTGAACCGCGACGTAACGGAACACCTTGCCGATTTCCCGCTCGAGAGCACGAACGCCGGCCTCGCGGGTATATCCCTCGATCATCAGCCTCAATGCTTCAACATCGATCTCGGCCTGCTCCGCTTTGAGGCCGTTTGCCTCGAGCTGGCGGCGAACCAGATAACGCCGTGCGATCTCAAGCTTTTCATCCACCGTATAGCCCGACAGGCTTATGATCTCCATGCGGTCCAGCAAGGGTCCTGGAATCGTGTCCAGCATATTGGCCGTGGCGATAAACGCGACCCGCGACAGGTCAAACGGCACGCCAAGGTAATTGTCGCGAAACGTCGAATTCTGTTCCGGATCGAGGACTTCAAGCATCGCCGCCGAGGGATCGCCCTGAATACCCCGTCCCATCTTGTCGATCTCGTCGAGCATCATGACGCAATTGCGGGATCCGGCCTTCTTGATAGCCTGAATGATATTCCCTGGCAGCGCACCGATATAGGTGCGCCGATGGCCACGGATTTCCGCCTCATCGTGAACGCCACCCAGACTGACACGGACAAACGGCCGGCCCATCGCTCGTGCGATCGACTGCCCCAGCGAGGTTTTCCCGACGCCGGGCGGGCCAACGAAGCACAGGATCGGCGCTTTGCCCTGCGGCGCCAATTTTCTAACCGCCAGATATTCGACAATCCGGCTCTTGATCTTTTCCAGGCCGAAATGATCCTCGTCGAGAATGCGACGCGCCTCCGAAATGTCGATCGCCTTGTCGGCCGGAGAACTCCACGGCAGCTCAATCAACCAATCGAGATAGCTCCGAACCATGCCTGCCTCTGCGGCCGATTCCGGCATTCGCTCGTAGCGCCGCACTTCTTTTCGCGCCTGGCTTTCTGCCTCGGGTGGCATCTGGGCTTTGGCGATAGCCTCGTTCAACTCGGCGACTTCCTGCGCCTTTCCGTCGCCTTCTCCCAATTGGCGCTGAATGGTCGCCATTTGCTCGCGAAGAATCGCCTCTCGCTGGCGTTCATCGAATGTTGCCTTGGTTTTTTGGCCGATCTCGGCCGTCAATCGAAGCACTTCGAGCCGCTCGGCCAGGTAGCGCGAGACCTTCTCCATACGGAGTGACAGGTCGATCGTCTCCAAAATCTCCTGCTTCTCTTGTGGCCTGATGTCCATATAGGAGGTGGCGAGGTCGGCGAGGGCCGCCGGAGAAGTGACCGATTGAAACGCCCCGACGAGTTCGGGCGGTGCCTGAGGAAGCAATTGAATCGCTTCGATGGCTTGCCGTTGTAAATTGAGAAATCGTGCCTCTATTTCCGGCGAGCTCGTCGTGGGCTCCGGAATATGAAGAACCCGAGCCGCCAGGAACGGCGTCCCAGGAAGGAAATCAAGAAGGCGCGCGCGCTGGACGCCTTGGCAGATGATGTGATGGGTTTCGTCGGGCCCGGTAATGTAACGTACGATGTTGGCGATGGTGCAAATCCGGTTGAGGTCCTCTGGACCCGGATCGTTCACTTCAGCGTTTCGCTGCAGCAGAATTCCTATCGGCCGCTGTTCGCGCAAGGCCTGTTGGGCGGCCGCGATCGATTTTGGCCGAGCGATGGTAATGGGAGCCACCACACCCGGAAACAGCACGGTATTGCGAACCGGGACAATGATAAGGGCGTCGGCGGGAATAGGGACAGACGCAGCCTCGGTCGCGGCGTGATCTTCGTTGGTTAGCGGCATGGTTATCCTCAAGCAGACTTTGACAGCCGCAACACAATGCATCCGTTCACTGCGAAGCGGCTGACGGCGTAACGCCCCGTGGGCAGTACGATGCGGCGCTCGAACCTGCCTTGCGGGAGTTCGAGCCGGTGAATCCGGGCGTTACGCAGCTCTACCGGCAGCACCCGGCGTCCGCTGATGATCAGCGTGCCGCTATCGATCACGGCCTCGACCTGATTGGGATCAACGCCGGGCAGCGCCACGAGAATGAGAATTTCCCGTTCGGTCTCCAGGACATCAATTGGAGGCTCCCAACTGGTTTCCCGGGAGCCAGCCGACGGTCGCAAGCTAAAGAACTGCTGACGCAGCCGTTCGGCCCGAGCCACCGAATCGACGGCTTCGGCCAGCATCCAGTTCATGGGATCTTTCGACGGCATCGGCGTTCTCGCGTTTACGAAATCTTGAAACGACCGCTTTCGCGCTATGCGGCCATGCCCTTGCAAAAAGCAGCCCACCGGGTTGCCAGAATAATTCTACGCTGGTGCCATTCCGTCAATCAGGGACGGATGGGTGCGGAGGAGCCTTTCTTAGGATGTGCCGGAAGCGTTCGCCCGCATTCGCGAGATCATGCCGGCGACAATCTGCATGGTGGCGCCGGCCGCCCAACCGAAGCTGATAAGCAGAGCAGCGCCTGCGCGTGCAGTCTCGTCCAGAATAATGCCGGAGACGGACACCACCGCCGCCACCGCGGCGAGAAAAGTACCGGCCGCACTCAGTAGTTCCACGGTGTCCCAACTGGAACCGAGTCCGTGCCGGAGCGGCAGGTGCATCCGGTGATCCGGAGGAACGGGAGGAAGATCGATACCGAGATAGAAGCCGGCGGCCCCGTAAAGCATCATGGCCGAGACGGCAAGAGTCGAACCGATCAGGTCGATGTCGGCCCTTGCCACGTGTGCGGCGACGAACAATCCGCATGCGGCCCCCGTCAAGGCGAGCCCCGTCCGTTCCAGGACGTGCGCCCACCGGCTGATGGTGGAGCGAGTATGCCATGGATCGCTGCGTTTGATCATTTGCTTTGGATACCGGACAGAGCCGGAGAGCCGTTGACAAAGGTCAAGTCGGACAAAGTGTCCTGACGGGCAGGCAATGCCACAGCAAACCTCAGGCTGGGCTTGCTGGCTTTGACCACGTACGCCGTCCGGGAGTTTTGGTCGCCCGCCTTGAAGTGGGCCGCGATTCCAAAGCTGGCAATTCCGATACTTGCCGCCAGCGCAACGACCACGATTTTCAGATGGGTTGTGCGATCCGCGCTGTAAATCGAATAATTCATCAACGCCTCCTGGTGCTTCCTAGGTTCCAGAATTGACGACCGATCCTTTTGGAGAAAGCTTCTCAAGCATCCATGCTGCGCAGGCGCTGACGGTTGCGCAGGACGATCTGGCGCGCGCCGGAAAACCCGAGCACACCTTGCCCGTGCAGTTGCGACAGCGCCCGTGAGACGGTCTCAAGGGTCAACCCCAGATAATCGCCAATGTCCCTGCGGCACATCGGGAGCGCCATCATGCCCGTTACGGCCAGGCGGCGGTCCATCTCCAGAAGAAAACTGGCGACGCGTTCCATGGCGTTCTTGCGGCCGAGGAGCAGCATATGATCCTCGGCGTGCCGAAGTTCTCCGGCGGTCATCGACCAAAGGCTGCGGGCCACTTCGACGGTGATACCGGCCGCTTGCTCGAGGCTCCGCCGCTTCACCAGACGCACGGTCGTGTCCACGATGGCTTCCGCGGTGAGGCGGTGTGCCGGCCCCGACTCTAATCCGAACACGTCGCCGGGGAGGTAAAACGCGCCAATCTGACGCCGGCCGTCGGAAAGCAACTTGTAGCTCCGAACCGAACCGCGAATGACCTGGTAGACATATTCGGAAGGTTCGTCCTCGCCGTAAATTTCCTCGTCCTTTTTGTAGGAGAATTCCGTTGCCACAAGGCCGGCTTGGCCGGCGATCATGTGGAATTGGTCGTGGGCGGGGAGGGCAGCTGGGCTGACTTTGCGAGCAATAACGGAAGTGCCGATTGATTGGGTGAGCATCTGCGATCTCCTGCCGGGGTTGATGGCCAATTCCTAGTAGAGATCGCGGCTCTCCGAAATTTCGCTTCTTATCTTAGGGAAGACCCCCTAAGTACTTAACCGGAGGCTCTGTTCTGCCACAATCAAGCTTGGACGCTCGGCATGAGCCCACCTTACAACTGGAAAAATCCAGCAAACTCAACGCGTGGCAAGTCACTTTCTGCCGGAGCGCCCGACAAGGCATGCTTGTTCTGTTTCTGATTGGGAATGATCGGCAAAAGCTGTCAATTGGCGACCTGATCTCTTCCTGTCGCGGATCAAGTTTTCGGTGTCTTTTGAGGCTTCAATGCCCAGCGCAATTCCGGCGAATGCCGCGATTTGGAGAGTGGCACTTCCTAACCGGGTGTTTATCTCGCCGGCAATCGGCGAACCTCACGGCACCGCGCCTCAGAGCGCGCGACTTTCGGTGCTGCCCTGACGCTTGGCGTGCCACTTCGGGCCGGGGCCCCGCATGTAGTGAAGCTCGGGCCGATAGGGGTCGCGGGTCGTTTTGACAAGCTTGCGCCATCGGGTACGGATCACGTTCAAGCGTTGGCAAATCAGCGTCGATGGCCATTGTATGACCAGCATGGTGCCCTCCTTAATGCGGTTTGCCGAGCATGGACGCGAAGGGCATGATTAAGATTTCATCGCCGCAATCGTCGCTGACATGCAAGACCCAGCCGCGCCAATCTTCCAGGCTGGGCGCCATGATGAGCGACTGCACGACGAGGGCGGCGAGCTCGCGCGCCTCGGCGAGGTCGCCTAGAGCAGCGCCGCTCCGATCGATCAAGACCCCTTCAGCAGTGGAGCAGTGGAAATAGATCTGAGCCATGTTCCGTCTCCTGCGAAAAGCAAACTGTTGGCTCCACTGATAGCAGCGAGGATCTATGCGGAAAATTCAGTTCGATTCCCTAAGGGAAAATACGGAGAGCGGGCCTACTTGCCAGCCCTTGAACGTCGCTGAGGACAGCGCTCGCTAATAGCGAGGATAGGCCTATCAGAAAAGAGGATGCCCCTTATCCTAAATAGGACCCACGGCTCCGCAATCTGCTGTGCCCACGTACCGATGTTTGAAAGCAGGCGCGCAAAACAGAACGTCCCGCATCTGGGGTGCGCAAGAGCCGAAGCGACTGATTGAACGCGCTCAATGGCGCGACGGTCAATGCGACATCAGCGTTGGTACGGTCATGGATTGAAGCATTGCGCGCGTAACGCCGCCCAAAATTCGCTCTCGCAGGCGCGAATGGCCGTAGCCGCCCATGACGATCAGATCGAGACCCGCGTCGGATGCGATCGATAGAATGGTCGGTTGGATATCCGCGTGGTCGGCACTCGAGCGCTCGATCCGCGCCGTAAGGCCATGCCGGGCCAGATGTGCTGCCAACGTCGCCGCGGAAGCGCCAGCTGGCGCCTCCGCCTCGTTGATGCTGATGATGGTGATGGCATCCGCGCGAGCGAGGAATGGCGCGGCGTCGCGAAGGGCGCGCGCTGCCAGACGGCTTCCATCCCACGCGATCCCGATGCGTCTGGGCTCAATAGGACCTTTATGTATATGGGGGACGAAGAGAACCGGACCACCGGATTGAAAGAGTATTTCCTGTGGCATGATGTTGTCGAAAGTGTCGCGATCGGACATCGGCTGCAGCACGATCGTCAAATCGTACAGCCGCGCCGAGGCACTGACCGTTGCGGCGGCTTCGGCCGGGAAGCCCGCGAGCGCTCGAAGGCCATAGCTTATGCCCGCGTGGCGCGCTTCGGCTTCAAAAATCGCAAGGGCGGCATTGGCCCGCGCCAACGCTCGCTCATGTTCGACCTCAAACACCGCCGCGACAGCCGCGCCGCCGTCAACGGGAAGACCTATGCTTGCGGCTTCATAGCCGACCGAAACCGCATCCAGATGCGCGGCGCGGGCTGCCGCCAGCGAGACTGCGCCGTCGACGATCGGGCGTATCAGGCTTTCAGAGGGAACGTGAACGAGCAGATGCTTCAACATGGGTGATCTCCACAGCTTCTGAAAGCCACTAAAGAACAAAAGCGCAGGCGTGATTTGATCCACCTCAACCGGGCGCGATCTCCCGCCGCCAGCTTGTCTTTGGCATAATTGGACTTGGTGGGGCGGCCGCGGAATGCCCCGCATGTTCGAAAGAAATGCCCATGAACGCGTCGGACATTATGCGTCGTTCCCTTACAACGATCAAACCCGATGCGCCGCGTCTTGGACGCCGCACTGCTGCTGCAAAGTCCTCCGGAGCCAATAGGCGGGCGTACTTGGAATTTTCAAGATCATGTGCTCGGATGGAGCGCGACATCGGGCACCTCTTTGCGCCCGAGGTGGTCGAAAGTCAGAGCACCTCGTTGCGTCTATTCTTGCCGCGCGCATGCAGAAGCTTTAATGCTTCTCGGACGTCGTCGTCTTCCAATGCATCTTGAACCCGACGTTCCTCAGCCGTCTGATCGGTGTTGGTCCGGAGGCTCTGCGCCTTACTGTTAACGTCTCCGCTCTTGGTGACAACGTCCTTGTCAGCGGCGACGCCGACGTGCTCGCCGTTAAAGCTGGGATCAAATTCGAATTCGTTGATTATATCCTGGCGAAGCTGGGCTTCTTTCATGACTTGCCTCCATAAGGTATCTGCAGGTTTATTTTCTGCGCTCGCGCGTCGAATACATTGATCCGCATCAAGAGTGCTTGGATCGCTTGAACATTTCGGATCAAGACCAAATCGGTCTCATCGATCAGGGGAAACATCTACCGTTGGTCGGTGGCGAAGCGGACGATGCCAATCTTGAAATGTCGCTTCGCGTAGGCGACGATTTGGGGATCGCTGGGATGGTCGGCGGCTTCAACCGCGACGATTCGACTGCCGACTGCCGGATCATGCTCGCGAATATATTTTGCGAGTTCGACTTTAGTGCCGGCCGGTCCGAGGATGAGGATTTCGCCGGCATCGCTCACGGCATCCAGCACCTGTTTCAGGAATTCCTCGCTTTCATGGACGTGGCCGCTGCCGATCGAATTGGCCTTGTGATGAATATGCCGCGTCGGCATGTGGGGATGAAGGACGATCTCATCGAGGCCGGAAAGACCGAGATGGAAGACCCGGGCCTGCAGATGGTCGATCCAGACGACCGCGTGAAAATGATGCTGCATGGCTTTGATCCGTCCGTTGATGAATTAAATCACTCGTTTCAGCTGCTTAGCTTCAGTGGATTAAAAATACGCGCCCGGGATGGATTCAACCCAGCAAAGATGATCGTGAATTTTTTTGACGCCGGAAACGCTTTCGGCTGCGACAATTGCCGCCTGCCTCGATCGCTCCTCGGAGATGACGCCACCAAGGTCCACGACGCCATTACGTACGGTAACGGTGAGCCCAATCGGACTCCAATCATTATTTTCAATCGCTGCGAATACGCGATTGCGGATGTGGTCGTCGTCAGCTGTCGGATCCGGCACGTCGCGAGCAAGGTCTGCGACGGCCTGAAGGAGGTTGGCACGCGTCACGATACCGACCAGGTTATCCTTGCGTAACACAGGCAGCCGCTTGACGTGTTTCTTTTCCATCACCTCGACTATTTCTTCGAGCGTGGCATCTTCCGTCACGGTGAGAGGATCGGGGGTCATGATCTCTCCGACTTTGCGGCCTCGCTCACGCACGTAATCGTTGGCAGCCCGACCCGGTCCAACCAGAATTCTTAGCCATCGGCCGCGTTTCCGCTGGGTTCCGATTTCCGCGCGGCGAATAAAATCACCTTCCGAGATAATGCCGACCAGATCACCGATCTCATTGACCACCGGGAGTCCGCTGATGTGTTGCTGCAGCATGATGTTGGCGGCTTCGGTAATGGACGTGCCGGGTTTCACCGAAATAACCTTGCGGGTCATGATTTGATGTGCGCGCATTGATATGCTCCGGATGTCAGGTGCTTGAGTAAACACTACGCGGCCTGCACTCTTATGCACTTGATTTCAAGTCAAATCCCAAAATCGAAAGAAAATCGAAAGAGAAGCTCCAGCCAGAGCTTGATCCGGATCAACACTTCAACAGCCCACATATTTCAATCTTGATTTGCAATGAGGAATTGGAGGCTCGTGATGGCAAAATCGATGAAGGCCGCGGTCGTTCGACAATTCGGCAGGCCGCTGAACATCGAAGAGGTTGCGATACCATCGCCGGGGCCTGGCGAGGTTCTGGTCAAGATCATGGCGACCGGCGTTTGTCATACCGATCTGCATGCGGCGGATGGTGATTGGCCGGTAAAGCCCGCGCCACCGTTCATTCCGGGTCATGAGGGCGCGGGAATTGTGGCGGCTGTAGGCGCCGGCGTTACGGCGCTAAAAGAGGGTGATGCCGTCGGCATCGCCTGGCTACACGACGCCTGCGGCTGCTGCGAACATTGTATTACCGGTTGGGAAACATTGTGTGAGAGCCAGCATGACAGCGGCTACAGCGTTGACGGCAGCTTCGCAGAATATGCCATCGGGTCAGCGGCTTACGTGGCGCGTCTGCCCGCGAATGTGGATTTCGTGGCGATGGCGCCGATCCTGTGTGCCGGCGTCACGACTTACAAGGGAATCAAGGAGACCGAGGCCCGACCCGGGGAGTGGATCGCGATTTCGGGAATCGGCGGGCTGGGCCACGTCGCGATCCAATACGCGAAAGCCATGGGACTTCACGTTGTCGCGCTCGACGTCACCGACGAGAAGCTTGCACTGGCACGGAGTCTTGGGGCCGAACTGGCGATCAATGCCAGAGCGCCCGACGCTGTCGCACAGGTCTTGAAGCATACCAGCGGCGGCGCGCACGGCGTGCTCGTGACGGCGGTCTCGCCGCCAGCCTTTTCCCAAGCCCTGCAATTTGTGAGGCGAAAGGGGACGGTTAGCCTGGTCGGACTGCCGCCGGGGGATTTTGCCACCCCGATCTTCGACGTGGTCCTCAAGCGCATCACGTTGCGCGGATCAATCGTGGGTACGCGCAAAGACCTGGCCGAAGCCATCGAATTTGCCAGCGAAGGGAAGGTGAAGGCCCATATTCATCAGCGGCCACTGGAGGATATCAACAGCGTCTTCACGGACCTCAAAGCCGGCAAAGTGGATGGGCGCATCGTCGTCAAATTTTGAGCAAGGCGTTGAAGGCAGCCCGCGCGATCGAAATCCGTATTTCGTCTCACTCAAGATGCCATCGGCAAGCCGGAATAATTGAAAGTCGATGAAAGAAAATCAACAGATCCCGACACCCGCTCATCCGGTCAATCGTCGCGAACGGTTGCCGTGGCAGCTGCCAAAGGCAATCGAAGAGGATGCCGATGCCGCGCAGCGGGTGCAGGCGATTCTCAAAAGCCCGAGTTACCGTCCTGCCGATACCGATACCGAGTTTCTTGCAGAAGAGGACCTGCGCGGCGTGCGCTTGCAGATTGACTACCTCAAGCCCGAATTGTTGCTCCGCGAGCACGAAATCGAGCAAACGATTGTGGTCTTCGGCAGCACGCGAATCTGCGAGCCTGCGGCGGCGCTTCGCAAAGTGCAGGGGCTACGCGAGCGGCTGGAAACCGACAAGAACAACAGCGAACTTCGGCGCCAGCTGGCGGTTGCCGAGCGAATTCAGGCCAAAAGTGGTTACTATGAGGTCGCGCGCGAGTTTGGACGTCTGGTGGCGACGGCAAATCACGGCGCAGGCAAGCGCCATACGGCCATTATGACGGGCGGCGGACCCGGGATGATGGAGGCAGCCAACCGCGGAGCATTCGACGTCGGAGCCAAGTCCATCGGCCTGAATATCAGCCTGCCGCATGACCAATATCCGAACCCCTATGTCACGCCCGAACTCTGTTTCAGGTTTCATTATTTCGCTCTGCGCAAGCTTCACTTCCTGCTGCGGGCCAAGGCGTTGGTCGCGTTTCCGGGCGGTTTCGGCACGCTGGACGAATTGTTCGAGGTTCTGACCCTCATACAGACACGGAAAATCAAGCCGATCCCTGTGGTCTTGGTGGGCGAAGCCTATTGGCGTCGTGCCGTCGACTTCGATTTCCTCGTCCATGAAGGTGTTATCGATGTTGAGGATCGGGAATTGTTCTGGTTTGCCGAGACCGCCCAGGAGATATGGAACGGGATCCTGCGCTGGCATGATGCGAGCGGCGAGCCTTTGCACGCGGCATCATGATCGATGGCCGCATGCCGATCAGGCCCATGCGAATTTAGTTCTGAACGAACGAATACAAGGGAGAGTGATCTGAAAATATCCTTTCATGGCGCGGATCGAAGCGTCACCGGTTCCTGTCATTTGGTTGAATGCGCCGGAAAGCGGATATTGATCGACTGCGGGCTATACCAAGGTGGTCGCGAGTTGGATCAGGAAAACGCCGAACCTTTCGGCTTTGATGCCGCCAGCATCGACTATGTGTTGCTGACCCATGCGCATCTGGATCATTGCGGGCGTCTGCCTCTGTTGACCAAGCGGGGGTTTCGGGGCGAGATCATTACGACGTCTGCCTCGCGCGAGTTGACGCGACTGGTCATGCTGGATGCCGCCTATCTGTTGGAGGAAGACGCGCGTCACCGCGGGCGGAAAGCTGGTCATGGAGGTGCGAACAAGGACACGAAAAGCCCGCTCTATTCGACCCTCGACGCACTGAATTGCCTCGACAATTTCGGACGGACTGCTGCTTACTCCGTAAGTCTTGAAGTTACTCCGGGTGTGAATGCTACCTTCCTCGACGCTGGCCATATTCTTGGCTCGGCCAGCATTGTTCTGCAACTTTCTGAACAGGGTCGTTCCACCAGCGTGCTGTTTTCCGGCGATCTGGGCAACGCCGGTCGCCGACTGCTGCGTAGCCCCGTGACGCCGCCCCGCACCGAGAATGTTGTCATGGAAACCACGTATGGAGACCGGTTGCATAAGCCATTAGGTCCATCCATCGCGGAGCTCTTTGAAGCGATAAACGAGACCTTCAAACGAGGAGGAAACGTCATCATTCCGACCTTCGCCGTCGAGCGAGCGCAAGAATTGCTCTATTTCCTCGGTGAAGGTATCCGCAAGGGGCAACTCTCGGAATCGACGCAGGTGTTCCTCAATTCGCCAATGGCGATTTCGGCCACTGAGATATTCCGACGTCATCCCGAGTGTTTCGAGCCCGCGACTGCGAAGCTGTTTCAAGGTACACACGATCCGTTTGATTTGCCGGGGTTGCATTTCACACGAGAAGCCGCCAAATCCGTTGCGCTGAACAACATTCATGGCGGCGCCATCATCATGGCCGGATCGGGCATGTGTACCGGCGGCCGCGTGCGCCATCACTTGCAGCACAATCTGGGCCGCGACAAGTCGGCCATTGTGTTCGTCGGCTACGCAGCCGCCGGTACTCTCGCGCGACGGATTATCGATGGCGCCAAGCAGGTGAAAATTTTCGGCGAAGACGTTCCGGTCAGGGCACGCATCTACACCATCAATGGTTTCTCCGCCCATGCCGACCAGGCGGAACTGTTGGCGTGGCAAAAGCAGACCGGCGCTAAACGCACTTTCCTCGTCCACGGCGAGGAAGATTCAATGACAAAGTTCGCGGCGCATCTTGGCGGTACACATGTTGAAATGCCAGCGCCGAATCAATCTTTTGAATTGTGAGACTGCAGGGAAAAACATTTGCGCGCGCCCGCCCTTGCGAAATGATCCCATGAGCGCGGACTATCCCACAGTCTGCGCGAAGGTCACGAACTGCTGCTGCCCTTCGGCCGATGAACATGGCACACTGAGAAGGTCAACCGTGTTGATCAAGATCAATACGGAAGGAGACCACGGTGCGTTAGCTAAGAAATGGGATCGAAGCCACCAGAACCGACCGACATGATACCCTGGGAGGAGGCTGGGACCCTTCCCGGACTCTTCGTCAAGCGCGTGGATCGCAGCCCCGATGCGGTCGCTTATTGCGAGTATCGGGACGGCCGCTGGGAAGAGCAGACCTGGCGAGAGATGGCGCAGCGCGTCTCCTGCCTGCGAGGGGCGATAGCGTGCAACGGGCTGAAGCCAGGTGATCGCGCCGCGATTTTGCTGCCGAACGGCACAGATTGGGTGGCATTTGACATTGCGGCAATGGCCAACGGCTTGATCACGGTGCCGCTTTATGCACATGACAGCCCGGAAAACATAGCTTTCGTGCTTGCAGAATCGGGGGCCCGGCTCTGCCTCATCGATACCGCAGCGCG
Source organism: uncultured Pseudomonadota bacterium (assembly GCA_963727225.1). Taxonomy (GTDB): domain Bacteria; phylum Pseudomonadota; class Alphaproteobacteria; order Rhizobiales; family Xanthobacteraceae; genus Bradyrhizobium. The sequence goes on from CAVSFN010000024.1 coordinate 356,471, forward strand.
ATGGAGTACCCTCGCGCCCTTCGTCGACACTAACGAAGCCCTCGAGCACGTCTGGGTGAGGGAGGGGCTCGACGGAGTAACCGTTCCACCCCCAGGCCACCGGCGGCTCTCCACCCTCCTCGGCGCGCTCGCGGAAAGCCGGCCCGACAACAGTGCGTTGCGCTGCGCTCCGCAGGATGTCGCGACAATCGTCTACACGTCGGGTACGACGGGCCGTCCGAAAGGCGTGATGCTCACCCATTCCGCCATCCTGTGGAACGCTGAAGCGAACGCGAAGCAAATTCCGATGCCGTCGAGCGACGTCTTTCTTTCGGTTTTACCGCTAGCCCACACTTTCGAGCGCACAGCAGGCTACTACTTGCCGATGATGGCAGGTTCGCGCGTTGTCTACGCGCGCTCCGTCGAGCGATTGCAAGAGGATCTTGCGACCATTCGCCCAACGGTACTTGTCGCGGTCCCGAGGCTCTATGAACGAATCTACGAGGCAGTGCACCGCGAGGCGGAAGCCAGTCCATTAAAGCGGCGGATCGTCGCGCTAGCTGTCGGCCTCGGCTGGGCGCTGTATGAATATCGGCATGGCCGCGGCCCGGCCCCTGGCCTCGTTGCAAGCTGGATACTCTGGCCGCTGCTCGAACGGCTCGTGGGGCGCAGGGTCCTGGCCGCCTTCGGAGGGCGGCTCCGCCTGGCGGCGAGCGGCGGCGCCGCGCTCCCGATCAAGGTTGCCCAATTCTTCGCCGGCTTTGGCCTGCCGCTCAGCGAGGGCTACGGGCTGACGGAGGCCGGTCCCGTCGTCAGTTCGACACCCATCGGAGACTGCCTGCCCGGTTCGGTCGGTCGACCTCTTGACGGCGTCGAGCTTAGACTCGGCGAGCAATCGGAACTTGTCGTGCGGTCGCCGGCGGTCATGCAGGGCTACTGGCAAAATGAACAGGCGACGGCGGAAGTTCTGTCGCCGGATCGCTGGCTCAGGACCGGCGACATCGCGGAAATCCGAAACGGCCGCGTCTTCATCGCTGGCCGGATCAAGGAAATACTCGTTCTCTCTACCGGAGAGCACGTGGCGCCGAACGCCGTCGAGGCGGCGATCCAGAACGATCCGCTGTTCGAGCAGGCGTGTGTCATCGGTGACCAACGGCCCTGCGTCGTTGCAGTCCTTATGCTCAATCGCGAAGGCTGGTTACAGCTTGCGCGTGATCTTGCGATCGATGGGGCCGACCCCAATGTGTCCGTCGCGACGGATGCGATCCTCTCACGCGTCGCGGTTCAGACGAGCGGCCTGCCATCAATCTGGCAAGTGCGCGCAATCCTCGCGACCACCACGCCATGGACGGTCGGGGACGGAAGCCTGACGCCCACCCTCAAGGTGAAGAGACGAGTGATTGAAGGGCGTTTCAAAGAGCAAATCGAATCTCTCTACAGCCGCGTCGCGCAGCAAAGGCAGTCCGGAACATCGCGTGGTTAAGTTGCCCCGCCGTCGCTATCGCAGCCACGCATGCCGCTCACGATGAAGTCGCGAACGCCAGTCAGGATCTTGCGGTCATCGAGATCGACGTGACCGCCATTGGCAAAGCGGATGAAACATTTGGGCGCATTTATAAGGCTGTAGAGACGCTGCCCGAACGCGATTGGGATCGTGCTATCATTGTCTCCGTGGAAGATCAGGACCGGCGCGGTCACACTGCCGATGCGCCAATCCGAATGAAATTGGTCCTTGAGCAGCCAACGCACAGGCAGGAACGGGAAGTTCATGGCCGCCACGTCGGAAATCGAGGTATAAGGCGCTTCCAAAATCAGCGCCTTGATCTTTCGTTCGGCGGCGAGCCAGACGGCGACGCCGGAGCCAAGCGAATGGCCCCATACCACGATACGATCGGGCGGGATCTGATGATCGACCGCGAACGCGTAGGCCGCCTCGGCGTCCAGATGCAACCCATCTTCGGACGGACTTCCGGTCGACCCCTCGTAACCCCGGTACGAAACCGCGAGCAGCCCGTTACCCTCGGCTATGAGACTGCGATCCCGGCCAACTCGCCAGTTAAGTGTGTCGCCGTTGCCGTGAAAATAGATAAAGAGGGGCTTGTCGGGCTTGGGCGCCACATACCAAGCCACCAGACGCTCGCCATCGGAGGTCTGCAGCGCGACCTCCTGCGCCTCAGCAAAACCCGCGTCGGCAGCGGTCACGTGAGCCGCCAGCTTCGGAAATATCAATGTCCGCTGGGTTATGTACACTCCCGCGCACACAGCAGCGTAGACCAACAGCGCCGATATGCCGGTCCATTTTGTCAGCTTGCCAGAGATTTTCCAGACGGTGCTCATGATAACCCCCACTCCCTTCCGCACATAGGTGGCGGACAGAAGGCGAACAAGGTCATAGCGACGGGTTCCCGAAATAAAATTTCAATGCTTTCCGCCCCCCGCCGCACAATTCTTGATTTTGATCAAGACGGGAAGCCGGCTTTTGTCCACCAAATCAATCCTATACCAGCGGATCGCCGGCAAACGATCGGAAATCGGGTCCCACATGGCCAAGGCCAACCCAGTCGTAATACCTCGCGACCTTCGCCTCGATCTCTACCGGGGGGGCGCGCTTTGGTTGATCTTCCTGGCCCACATTCCTGGCACCATCATCAACCAGCTCGCGCCATGGAAGTATGGCTTCAGCGACCCGGCCGAGATCTTCATCTTCGTTTCTGGCTACGCTAACGCCTACGTCTATGGGCGCGTAATGGGCCAGCGCGGCTTCCTGGCAGCCAGTGCACAGATCGAGCGGCGAGCTTTCGAGACCTACGTCGCCCAGATGTTTCTGTTCGTCATCTTGATCGGCGAGGTCGCATGGCTGTCGCACGGCTCGCACGCGTTCGATGACGCGATGAACATCCGCATCCTCCACGAACGGCCTGACGAAAGCATTCTTGCCCTGATGCAGCTGAAGTTCATGCCCGTCAACATGGATGTGTTGCCACTCTACATCGCGATGATGGCTGTCTCGCCAGCGATCCTGTGGCTGTTGTGGAAGGTGCCCGCTTTGGCACTGACGGGGGCCGTCGTCCTCTATGCGGGGGCTAACCTGCTGGGGCTCAACTTCCGCGCCTTCCCGCACGGACACTGGTATTTCAATCCGCTGGCTTGGCAGCTTTTATTCGTGCTCGGCGCGTGGTGCGGCTTCGGCGCGGCCACCTGGGTGTGGTCATTGGTGAGATCGCGGCTGGTACTGATCCTGGCGGCCGTCTATGGGCTGTCCGTCATCGCGGTTTTTATCGCGTTGAATCGGTTAAATCTCGAAGCCTTCGTTCCAGATTGGATCGCCCATGCGTTTGGCAAGACCAATCTCGGGGTGCTGCGCTTGGTACACTTCCTGGCGATCGCGATCGTCGCTGGCCGCCTGATTCCCCAGGACTGGCCGCCGCTGACCTCATGGGTCCTGCGCCCGCTCCTTCTTTGCGGACAGCATTCGCTGGAGGTCTTTTGCCTTGGGGTTACATTGGCCTTCGCGGCGGAAGTTGCTGTAATCGGAAGCTCGGACAGCACCATCATTCGCCTTCTGGTTGACGTCGCCGGCATCGCGATCATGGTGGGAGCCGGCGCGCTGATCAATTGGTACAACTCTACACGCGTCGCAATCCAAATTGTGTCCCACGGCCGCTGACGAGGAGGTCAAGGTCACCGGGCATTCTGGAGGAGGACAAGTGATCCAGCATGCCGGCTCCGGCCCGACCTGAACGAATCCGGAGGTGAGCCAGGCGGTAGATATTCTGTGCATGCAGCCTGTATCGAGGAAGATCTTCGACTGACACGTCAGGCAAGCAAGATCCGTTCGCGCGTTGCAAAGGCACCGAAACGCCGCACGAAATGCATGGGCTACGCGCGACCGATACGAATTGATCCAGAGCAAGTCACGACGAGTCGAGACTGTTAGAAAATTCGAGACCGTCGCCAATCTGTGTCCGGTCAATCGATCATTTTACAATTCCCGTTTGACCGGAGAATGAAATGGATTCGGATTCCTCGTCGCGCAAGCAGACTGTTGCCATCGGCTATTTCGTTGCTGCCGGCATTGCTATGCTGCTGCTGCAATGGGTTCTGGCGGCCTATAATACGATTGATACCATTCCCTTTAGTGAATTCGAGCAGCTCGTCGCGCAGGGCGGCGTCACCGAGGTCGCCGTCGGACAGGATACGATACAGGGAAAATTGAAGGACAAGCTGCCGAGCGGCAAGTCGGCCTTTGTCACCGCGCGCGTCGATCCGGCCCTGGCCGAAAAACTGGAAGCCAAGGGCGTCGTGGTGACCGGCGTGCCCTCGGGTGGGCTGTTCCAGACCATCTTGTCATGGGTCGCGCCTGCACTGATGTTCTACCTGGTCTGGATCTTTCTCGGGCGCCGGCTGGCCGATCGCCAGGGCTTTGGCGGAATGATGTCGATCGGAAAGTCGCGGGCCAAGGTCTATGTCGAAAAGGACACCAAAGTCACCTTCGCTGATGTGGCTGGCGTCGAGGAAGCAAAATTCGAACTGCAGGAAGTGGTGTCGTTTCTCAAGGACCCCAAAAGCTACGGTCGGCTCGGCGCCCATGTTCCCAAGGGGATTTTGCTGGTGGGGCCACCGGGCACCGGCAAGACTCTGCTCGCCCGCGCGGTGGCCGGTGAAGCCGGGGTCGCGTTTTTCTCCATTTCCGGTTCCGAATTCGTGGAGATGTTCGTCGGTGTCGGCGCGGCCCGCGTTCGCGATCTCTTTGAGCAGGCGCGCAAGGCTGCGCCCTGCATCATCTTCATCGATGAGCTCGACGCGCTCGGGCGCAGCCGCTCGCCCGGTGCTTTCGGCGGCTACGACGAGAAGGAGCAGACACTGAACCAGCTGCTCGCCGAGCTTGACGGCTTCGATCCCAGCGCCGGCGTCATTCTGCTGGCGGCCACCAACCGGCCCGAAATCCTCGATCCGGCGCTGTTGCGGGCAGGGCGGTTCGATCGGCAGGTGCTGGTGGACCGTCCCGACAAGAGCGGTCGTGTCGCCATCCTCAAGGTGCATATTCGCAAGATCAAGATCGGCAAGGATGTCGATCTCGACAAGATCGCGGGCCTTACCACCGGTTTCACCGGAGCCGATCTTGCCAATCTGATCAACGAGGCGGCCATCGCCGCGACCAGGCGCGAGGCGGACGAGGTATGCTTTGACGATTTCACGGTCGCGATCGAGCGGATCGTGGCCGGCATCGAAAAGAAGAGCAGGGTGCTTGGCAAGGATGAGCGCCGGCGGGTCGCCTATCACGAGATGGGCCATGCCCTTGTCGCAGCGAGTCTGCCTGGCGTTGATCCCGTGCAAAAAGTCTCCATCATTCCCCGCGGCGTCGGCGCGCTCGGCTACACCATGCAGCGACCGACCGAGGACCGCTTCCTGCTTACGGCAAGCGAACTCAAAAACCGGATTGCGGTGCTGATGGGCGGTCGTGCCTCCGAGCAACTGATCTTTGATGGCGACATCTCGACCGGCGCCGCGGACGACTTGCAGCGGGCGACGGAAATTGCCGTCGAGATGGTCACCAAATATGGAATGGATGCAACGGTGGGGCAGCGGACTTATGCGCCCCGGCCCCAGACCTTCTTGCCGGCCATGCAGGACGCGATCGTCAGTGCCGCGGAAGCGACCGGGCGGGAGATTGATCTTGCGGTCAGGGAATTGATCGAGGCAGGCGGTGCTTGTGCTCGAGGTATTCTCGAAAAGCGCCGAGGCGATCTCGACGCGGGCGTGGAGCTTCTGATCGCGCATGAAACCGTGACAGCAGAGCAATTCGCACCCCTGCGCCCGGCCGGCACTGGGCAGGTTGCAGCGTAGAGGGAGCAATTACCTTGGATCAGTAAGCAAGTATCGGGCTGTCCGCGAGGTGATCGTTGACGGCAAGGACCCCCGGAATGTTTTCTGCCGCCACGCGGATCGCCTTCCGCTCCTCACTGGATTGAGCATCACCCCAGAGGTCGACAACTCCGTCCGTAACCGTCACGCTCAGATTGTGGGTGTGCGCCCAGGACTGCTTCTTCAGTTCGCTAAGCAGCTTCCGTCGAATTGTGGTATCGGGAAGGGTCATTTCGAGCTTCGGCCGAGCGCTCGCGACAACCTGGATCAGGTTCGCACGGCTGACGATCCCGACGAGATTGCCGTCCTCGTTGACGATCGGGACACGCTTGATCCGGTGCTCCTCGAACAATGACGCGATTTCATGCAATGGCGTTTCCGGCGTAGCCGTCACAACGTCGGAGGTCATAACATCCTCAACCCTGGCCGCATGCGATTTGACGTAATCAGCTGCAACTGTCGCATCACCCGCGAGGAAATGCACCCACCACGAGTAGGGGCGCTCAGTCCCGGCCTCTGCGCGACGCATCAAATCGCCTTCAGTTATCATGCCGACAAGCTTGCCGATATTGTCAACCACAGGAACCGCACTTATGCGCTTCTCAAGCAATATCCTGGCAACTTCACGAACGGTCGCGCTCTTCCTTATAGTAATTACCGGAGAAATCATCACGTCGCGCGCTTGCATGGTCAAGCCTCCTTGGTGACCTGTTAATGCCCATTTAGAGGTTTCGCTCGCTCCAAGCGTGATCCTCGCGGACTTTAGCCGCGACGAGGGATGCATGGCTCAGTCGAGAGTGATGATCGCGAGGATCCATCGGAAAATTTCCCAGCCGGCCGCGACCAACAACATACTGACGATCAAAAGACGACCATACCACGATACGGCAGCTTCCGTCCGACGGTGCGCCCGTTCGGAAATCTCCTCTTTGGTCGTTTGCGGCGATTCTGTTCCAATCGTCTTTTTAACGGCACGTGGAGGAGCTGTCGAAGCTGTCGTCATGGTGCTTTTGATCCAAAATGATTCAAATGCGGCACGAGTGGATTCCAATTTCGACAACGCCAGTCAATCCCAGGTGTTTTCCAAGGCAGCTTGAGCAATTCCCCGCCGTGCCTTGCAGCGTCCGGTTACCGACGCCGCAAGGCGCGGATATTCACGCAATCGTCAGACGATCGTCGACGTCGGAAACCCCGGCTGCCGACCACGCGGCATTCTCAACCGCGCGACGTTCGTCCCAATTGTCAACCTTCCCTTCCAGCACGACCTTGCTGCCGTTTTGGATGGTTACACGGATCGCCTTCGCTTCAACCTCCGCATGCCTCTTCAGCGCGGATTCGATTTTGCTTTTCACATTCGAGGTATCGACACTAGGTTTGATGGCGATCTTGTTTGTCACACCGCGTACCCCGGATAACTTCCGCACGTCATCTTCGGCCGCCCTTCGTTGGTAATACCAATCGACTGTCCCGGTAAGCGTGACCCAGCCATTGTCCTGTACCAAAACATCCACAGCGCCAGCAGGGATGTGAACGTCCCAAGCTAATGATGTCGACCGCTCGCTTGGCGATCTCATCATCCGCGGTCTTGTGCTGGTAGGGGTAACGTACTTCGATATTCTCCGCGATAGCATGGACGCCTTTGATGCGGCGAACCGCAGCAATCGCAGCAAGCTTTTCCGCATAGCTGTTGACGTGTCCGCTTAAGGTGACGACGTTCTTGTCGACGGCAACACCGATGTGTTCCCCGCTAACGCTCGGGTCGAATTCCAGTTCGTCTATAATGTCTTGCCGGAGTTGAGAGTCAGTCATTTTTTCCTCCATCAATAAGCTAATCAAAATATTATTTACCTGTGAAGAGCTTTGACATTGATCCGGATCAAGGATCAAGCGCCCCGCGAAGCATGCGACCGGAAGATAATGTGCGATCGGATCGAAACGGGCACCCCACTCGAGACCGAGGGTGCCGGAGTTGTGTCACCTGTCCACCAGGGAGTTTCAAACGTTTGAACTCAAGGCAGAACGCTGCGGCGACCGCGGTTGCTTGGTGAGCAGCCGAAAGCCTACGAAATCCAGTTAATCTTCGGAGTGTTTCTGGGAACCGGGACTGCCGCTGTCTTGGGGTGGCCTACGATAATAGGCGCGACCGGAACGCTCGTGTTGGAAAGCTTGAGCGCCGCCTTGCCGTCGGGTGTCCCAAGCCATGACTGTGCGAACCCGATCCAGCACGTTCCCAGACCTGCGGCGCAAGCTGCCAACATCAAATTTTCCGCCGCTAGCGCACAGTCTTCTGCGGCCCAAGGACCTTCGGCCGCGGCCGAAATGACGACGAGGGCTGGAGCGTGATAGAAAATATCGAAATCCGGATTGCTCAGGATGCTCTGGAAATGATGCGATGCCGCAGCCATCGAGGTCTTGAGCATATGAGCTTTCGCCTCGGTTGAAATGCGCGCAAGCAAGGCCTTGTCCTGCACGACCGAAAACAGCCACGGCTGCTGATTGACCGCGCTTGGCGCCTGGATGGCGGCATCGATGAGTTGGCGTATTACGTCTTCCTTTACCGGTTCCGCGGTGAATTCGCGCACGGCCCGACGACCGTAGATTGCCTCTTTGAGTTCCATGGCTTCTCCGATCGATCGCGTGCGAATTTGAGCACGATTCAATAATAATTATGGTTCGATCTCGCGGGCTGGACTTGACTTCGATCAAAGTCGGCAAGCCGAAAGAGTTGGAGGTTATACGAGCAGGGAGTTATCGTCATGGCATTGCTGACGTCGAAAGAAGACCGACCCATCGAAGCGAAGTCGTTCGCCTTGCGCCGCAAAGAGATGGTTGACCGGACTGTCGCCGCACGTGGCGTCCGCGATGAACTCGTCCTTGAGGCAATGCGCAAGGTGCCGCGTGAGTTGTTCCTGCCGAAGAACCTCCGCGAATTCGCCTACGAAGATTCGCCGCTCCCGATTGCGGGGGAGCAGACCATTTCTCAGCCCTATATCGTCGCCTTCATGGCGGAGTCCCTGATGCTGAAGGGCGGCGAGAAGGTCCTCGAGATCGGCGCGGGTTCAGGCTACGCCGCTGCGGTGCTGTCTGAAATCGCTGCAAATATCTATACGGTCGAACGTCTCGGCCAGTTGGCGGACAAGGCGGCGGCAACACTAGCCGACCTCGGCTACGATAATGTTCATGTCCTGCATGGCGACGGCACAAAAGGGTGGCCGGAACATGCTCCCTATGATGCCATCGTCGTGGCAGCCGGCGGACCGCAGGTTCCGGATTCCCTCAAGGAGCAGCTGAAGATCGGCGGTCGACTGGTGATCCCGGTCGGTGCGGATCAGCGCAGTCAGGAGTTGGTCCGGGTCACGCGCATTTCGACCAGTGAATATCGCAGCGAGGACATTGCTGACGTCCGTTTCGTTCCATTGATCGGAGAGGAAGGCTGGTCAACCCCTGGGGAAAGCAAGGGCCGAGTAAGCGTGCGCCCGCTAAGGCCGGGTTTGCCTGATGACGAAGCGCTGGTCCGGAAGCTCGCCGACGCGGCTGAATCGTTCCCGTCGATTGAGACTGCCGATCTCAATCCGTTATTGGAGCGTATCGGATCGGCGCGCATCGTGCTGCTCGGCGAAGCAACCCACGGAACATCCGAATTCTACAAGATGCGCGAACGCATCACCCGCGAACTCATCGTCAAGAAGGGCTTTCGGTTCATTGCTATCGAGGCGGACTGGCCGGATGCGGCGCGCGTCGATCACTATGTCCGACATTTCCAGCATCCACCGTCCGAGTGGACCGCGTTCGCCCGGTTCCCGACTTGGATGTGGCGAAACACCGAGGTACGCGATTTCGTGAGCTGGCTGCGCAAGCACAACGGCACAGTGGAGAAAGGCAAGCGTGTCGCATTTCACGGCCTCGATCTCTACAGCCTCTATGATTCAATCCGATCGGTTTTGAACTATCTTGACGAGATCGATCCTGAATTGGGGAAGGTGGCTCGCGAACGCTATGGTTGCCTGACGCCGTGGCAACGTGACCCGGCGACCTATGGCCATGCCGCGTTGACCGGATCTTATCCGACCTGTGAATCCGATGTGGTGCGTACGCTCACCGACCTCTTGGCAAAACGTCGGGCTTACGCCGAGCACGACGGCGAGCGATTCCTCGATGCGGAACAGAATGCGCGTCTGGTAGCCAATGCAGAGCGCTACTATCGCATCATGTATTACGGTTCGCGCGCGTCCTGGAATCTGCGCGATGGCCACATGTTCGAAACTCTGAAGAACCTGCTGACGTTTCATGGCGCCGACAGCAAAGCCGTCGTGTGGGCGCACAATTCGCATGTCGGGAACGCCGGGGCGACCGAAATGTCCGCCCGTGGTGAATACAATATTGGTCAGCTCTGTCGCAGAGAGTTCGGTGACCAGGCCTATCTGATCGGCTTTGGTACCCACAATGGGACGGTTGCGGCCGCATCCGAATGGGGCGGCCCGATGGAGATCAAGACCGTTCGGCCGGCGCCGCCGAACAGTTATGAGCGGCTGTGCCACGCGACCGGTCTGGCGCGTTTCATGTTGGGGTTGCGCGGTCGCGGCGATCTGTGTGGCCCGACTGGTCTTGGTAAGGAACGTCTTGAGCGGGCGATTGGCGTGATCTACCGGCCAGAAACCGAGATGGCGAGCCATTATTTCCGGGCGAACCTGCCGCAGCAGTTTGACGAGTATGTCTGGTTCGACCATACGCATGCCGTGACTCCGCTCGATACCGCGGAAGTCAAGGGGCTGCCGGACACGTATCCATTCGGGGTGTGAACCGGAAGCAGGCGTCCATCGGTTTAGGGCCGTGATCTGCGTCACCTGGTAGCGCGCTGCCTGCCCGTCAATGTGAACCAGCTGGCGGCTCGACTTTCTGGAGCATCGCGGCGCATTCGGCATCGAGACCTTCCGCCTCCAGTTTCTGCGCGAAGGCGAGCGCTGTTGCCACGTCTTTTTTGGCTTCGCTTGTCGCTTGTGCCACGGATTGTAGCGTTGGCTGCCGGTGGAGGCGCGCGGCGGTCGATTCGGGTATAGTTCCTACGATCTTGCCGTTTGCGCGCGCTTGATTCAGCCACGATTCGATACGCGCGATTTCCGTTGGGCACAGTCCAGGCTTGGCTGTCGATGGCCGACGATCAATGGGAACGGCAGGTGACTGCTTGGGCAAACCCAGTAGATACGCTTCAACTTGCTTCATCTGGAAATCGGTGAGTTCAGGGTTCGGCATGCCGGCGGGATTGCTGATACCGCGGTGCGTCGTTGCGAGAAAAGAACGTATTTGCTCCGCATTGGTGGTGCTGCGCTGGGCAAGGGACTCGAAAGAGGGCGCCGGAGGCCGCAGAACTGGTTCGATGGATTGATCGGGGCCAATAACATGACAAGTCGAACACATGAGCACGGCCAGATAATGACCCTTCCGGATGTCGTCGGAGGCCGCCTGCTGCGCCCGTGCGGAGCCGGGCGCTGAACATGCCGCAATCGCCAGAGTTGCAAGAGTTGCAAAAAACAGCTTGCGCATAATGCCCTCGTTCAGGTTGCCAACGGCGTGAGACCAGCCTCAGTTAGATAGGTACGAAACCGTTCGTGGCCATAATGCTCGCCTCGTTGCCTTTTAGCTGACGGGGGTCTGCAGAAATTGACCTGCATCAACCAAGGTAGGCTCCGCGTCAAGCGCTGCCAATTGATACTACTTTGCCGCTGAGAAAGGCTATCCGAAAACCGCAGCACCAATACGCCGGGTTAATTTCATACTAATCGTATGAAGGTCGGTTCCCGTTCGCTTGACTTGGATCAAGCGCGATAAAAAGATTATCTCGACATGACTTGATTTGTAGCAACGCAGCGAGCTGATGCTCGGATCAATGCTTATTGATCGGGCTCTACAGTGGTGCCGGGGCAAAGGGTTGAACATGGCCTTGATCGAAAATCGGACGTTCGCCGAAATCGCGGTCGGCGATACAGCGAGCTTGGTGCGTGAGCTCACCTATAAGGATGTCGAGGTTTTCGCGGCCATGAGTGGCGACGTGAACCCGATGCATGTCGATGCGGCGTTCGCCAAAAGCGATGTCTTTCACAAAATTGTCGCGGACGGCATGTGGGGCGGCGCGCTGATCTCGACCTTGCTCGGCACCGAGCTTCCGGGGCCGGGAACGATTTGGGTTACCCAATCCCTGAATTTCCGGCGTCCGGTCGGCCTCGGCGATGTCCTTACGGTCAGCGTGACCGTGACGCAAAAGAAAGACGGCAATCGCGTGGTCCTCGATTGCAAGGCGATCAATCAGGCCGGTGAGGCCGTGATCGATGGCGTCGCCGAGGTCGTTGCGCCGGTAGAAAAAATCTCACGGCCCCGCATCGATATGCCGGAGGTTGCGCTGCTGGATAGAGGTCGCCACTATCGGCGTCTCATCGAAATGACGCGCGGCCTTGCGCCGATCCGAACGGCCGTCGTGCACCCCGTCGATGCCCTATCGCTGGTCGGTGCCATTGAAGCCGCGCGAGAGAAGCTCATCGTTCCGGTCTTGGTAGGGCCCGCTGCGAGGATCCGTGCGGCCGGCGAAGCGGCCAACCTCGATCTTTCGTCTTACGAGATTGTTTCTACCGAGCACAGCGATGCCGCTGCGGTCGAGGCCGTGGCGATGGCACGGGCCGGAAAAGTAGAAGCCCTGATGAAGGGCAGCCTGCATACCGACGAGTTGATGCGCGCCGTTGTCAACGGCGATCACGGCTTGTGCACCTCCCGACGCATCAGCCATGTCTTCGCTCTGGATCTGCCGAACTACCCACGGCCCCTTTTCATTACTGACGCGGCGATCAACATTTACCCGACGCTGGAGGATAAGATCGACATTATCCAGAACGCCATCGATCTCGCTCATGCGCTCGGGATCGCCATGCCGAAGGTAGCCGTTCTGTCCGCGGTCGAAACGGTGTCGTCAAAGATCAAATCGACGCTCGATGCCGCGGCGCTCTGTAAGATGGCGGATCGCGGCCAGATCACCGGTGGCGTTATCGATGGTCCATTGGCTTTCGACAATGCGATCTCAACCGAGGCAGCTCGAACCAAAGGTATCGCTTCTGCCGTGGCCGGAGCGGCGGATATCCTCGTGGTTCCTGATATGGAAGCCGGCAACATGTTGGCCAAGCAGCTTGAGTATCTGGCGGGTGCCCAAATCGCCGGCATCGTGCTCGGCGCGCGCGTTCCGATCATTCTTACCAGCCGTGCCGACAAGATACTGGCACGGCTCGGATCTTCCGCCATCGCGCTTCTACTCGCGCGCAAAAGAGGAAGCGGTGCGTCATAACGGGCTCCGTTCGAAGTGCAGGGAACATCGATGGGCTGCCCGGATTCTCATCACATGGATTTGTTTTTGGATTTGTTTTCGACACCGCTCGGGAAATGAACCGACGTGCGAGTTGGGGGATACCTTGGCTCAATGAAATCAGCCGGGCGGCACGCTGGTCAACTGCTCTGACATGAGATCGTCGTCCGGTGCGTCGAGTGCATGTCCAAGCTTTTCACGCGCCGCTTCCTCGATCCGGGCCGCAAGCGCCGGCTGGCGGTCCATCAGTCCGTGAAGATCAAAGGCGTCCAGCACCAGGAGCCGCGTCGGCATCGAGGCAATCACGGTGGCAGAGCGTCGCGTGCGGCGTAGCGCCGAGATCTCGCCGAAGAACTGGCCGGCACCGAGCCGCAGATGCTTGTGCCGTAGCTTGACCTCCACTTCGCCGTCCGAAATGAGGTACATCGCATGGGCGGGCTCGCCGCGGCGAACGATGACCGTGCCGCTGTCCACTTTCTGCGCGCGCAACATCGACATCACGTCGGCGATTTCGCTCGCAGTCAGGGAGCTGAACAGAGGGATGCGCGCGACGAGGCCCCAGGTGATAATGAAGTCCCGGCGATGTACTTCATTTGCAAAAGCGGTGGCGAAAATGCCTACCGGCAACGCCATCATCAGCAGCCCGGCGCAGATGGTGAAGCCCGCCAAAATCCGCCCAAGCACGGTAACGGGAACGACATCGCCGTATCCGATTGTCCCAAGCGTCACAATTGCCCACCATAGGGCATCCGGGATTGTTCCAAACCGCTCGGGTTGCGCCGTTCGCTCGGCCAGGTGCATGAGGGCGGCCGCGATCAGCGCCGTGCCGAGCAAAATGACAAAACAACCGGTCAGCGCGCGCCGCTCAGTATACAAGGCATCCAAAAGCGACCGCATGGCCGGCGAATAGCGCGTCAGCTTGAAGAAGCGCACGAGGCGCAGAACCAGCAGTACCCTGAAATCAGAAGCAATGAAAATGCTCAGCCAAAACGGCAGAATGGCTGCAAGATCGACCAATCCGGAGAAGCTCAGCACGAAACGGAACCGACCGAAGAACGCGCTGTGCTTCAACAGCGGATGTTCACTCGCGCTCCAGAGTCGTGCCGCATACTCCAGCGAGAAGACGAGCGTCGCGGTCCACTCGATCGCGCTGAGCGGGAGAGCATAAGTCTTTGCCAGGTCCGGTACGGATTCGATCACTGTTGCGGCAAGCGTGACAACGATCAGCGCGATAAGGAACCCGTTCAGAGCCGGGCTTACGCCACCGGCGCCGTCGCCCTGTTCCAGAACGGCGTAGACACGGCGGCGCAAGCTGCCGGGGCGTTTGTTCGGTTGCGGTGCAGCGTTTGGAACCGGGGTCAATGCGACATCAGTGTCGGCACGGTCATGGATCGAAGCATGCCGCGTGTGACACCTCCCAGGATGCGTTCGTTCAGGCGCGAATGGCCGTAGCCGCCCATGACGATCAGATCCAGGCCGGAATCGGCCGCTATGGATAGGATCATCGGCTGGATATCCGTCCGGTCGGCACTCATACGCACGATGCCTGCGGTCAACTCTTGCCTTGCCAGATGGGTCGCCAAGGTCGCCGCGGATACTTCCGCAGGTATTTCGTTCTCGTTGACGCTGATGATGGTGATTGTTTGCGCGCGAGCCAGAAACGGTGCGGCGTCACGAAGAGCGCGTGCGGCCAGGCGGCTTCCATCCCAAGCAATGCCGATGTGCGTCGGTTCAAAAGGGCCCTTATGCGTGTAGGGAATGAAAATGACCGGACCGCCGGATTGGAAAAGTATTTCCTGCGGTACGGTGTTGTCGAACGTATCGCGGTCGGGCTCGGGCTGCAGCACGACCGTCAAGTCGTAGAGCCGTGCCAGCGCGCCGACGGTTGCTGCGGTTTCGGCCGGATTGCCTGTAAATGGCAGGAGACCGTAGGTAATACCTGCATTCCTGGCTTCGGTTTCAAACACCGCGAGCGCGGCGTTAACCCGCGCCAATGCGCTTTCGTGATCGATCTCAAACGCGGCAGCGAGCGCAGCGCCGCCATCGAGCGCCAAACCCACATTGGTGGTCTCAAAACCAATCGAAACCGCGTCAAGACGCGCCTTGCACATCACCGCAAGTGAAATCGCGCTGTCGGCGACAGGACGTATCAGCCGTTCGGAGGGGACGTGAACCAGAATATTTTTCAACATGACAGCTCTCCATATTATTTGAAAGGCGTGCCCGCCGCTGCGATCTGTCGTCACTACAGAACAAAAAGCGCAAAAAGCGCATGCGTGATTTGATCCATCTCAACCCGGCGCGATCTGTCAGCGACTAACTATGAATTGTTTCCCATGCGCATCGCATGGGATTGTCCATAAGGATGGAAAATGGCGCGGGTTGCCGCTCGAATCGGCCCGTTCAGGGATCACGGTGAACGCCGTTTGCCCCGGTTATATCCATACAGAAATGCTGGACGCTGTTCCCCCGGAAGTGATGGAAAAGAGCATTCTTCCGCTCATTCCCGTCGGCCGCCTGGGCGAGCCCGGGGATATCGCGCGCGCCGTGGTGTTTCTCGCGGCTGACGAAGCGAGCTTCATCACCGGCTCGACGCTTTCGGTTAATGGTGGACAATATATGAGCTAGGCTGGGGAGACAAAGTATGACGAGTTTTGACTGCAGGGAAGAGGCCTTCGAAGCGAAATTCGCGCATGACGCGGAGCGCGCATTCAAGGCACGCGCCCGGGCTTTGCGAATGCTGGGATTGTGGGCGGCCGAAAAGCGCGGCGAGACGGGCGCCGCTGCCGAAGATTACGCGCGAGCTCTGATCGAGGCCGATATCGTAACGCCGGATGCCGCCTTCAACAAACTAGTTCTCGATCTCGCTAGCCATGGCATTGACTCCAGGAAAATCCGCAAGAAGCGCGATGCGCTTTTCGCCATCGTGCAAAGTGCTTCGGCATGAAGCTCGTCGTCCGAAACCACCTCGAAGGGCAGGCCAATGAATGTATCTGATGTCATGCGCCGTTCATTCGCGACGATCAAGCCGGGCGCGCTATTGCTGGATGCCGCGCATTTGCTTCTGGAAACCAACCAACGCGGTCTGCCGGTAATCGATAGCGAGGGGACGCTTGTAGGTATCATTTCCGAGGGCGATTTTTTGCATCGGGCGGAGCTCGATATAGGCCCGCCACCCGGAAACTGGCTGGAAGACATCCTCGGCATTGAAGAGGACACTCCCGCCCGCCGGCGAATGCGGGCAGGTCTTGTCCGGGAAGCGATGACTCCAGACCCGGTTTTTGTTAATGACGAAGCAACTCTCGACGAGGTAGTGGCGTTGATGGATGCCCGCCATGTGGCGCAGCTTCCGGTGGTTCGCGGTGCGACCGTGATTGGCATCATTGGTCGCATTGAATTGCTGAACGCCGTCGCACAGGCGCTGTGCTCCGCCAAACAAGTTGATTTCGGAAGAGCTGTGCAGGAGTAGCCGCTATCGATCAGCGAGTGACCATCAAGACGGCAGCCTAAAGCGTAACGGTGTGCTTCGCGAAGTCGTGCGGCACACCGCCCGTTATCGCGAAAGTATCGCGCCAGTTAATGGGTCGATCCTGCTGTGATGTGACGGCAGCTGATGATACGAGGTGGCGGCGGGCCTACGTCTTGCCAATTATTACGCCATCCTTCATGGAGTTTAACTGCTTGCGATACTCGTCCGCATCGCCAAAGTCAGCGAACCCTTGATAGTGTGGATGAGGTCCAAGTATCCGGCGTGCATGCTTGATGGGACACCAATACACTTCCGTCCGCGCCGCTACCTCACGTGCAAATGAGATCGCGCCATTAGCGTAGGAGCAATAGGCACAGTTGATTTTTTCGACAATATTGAGATAAGCGAGATGATGACGGTCGAAGATAAGGTAGTCTCGACGACGAACTTGTGGGATTTTATATACTGGAAAGCAGGTTGCCTGATAGATGATGACGAAGATATCCAGTAATGCGATCGGGATCAGCAGCGAATAAATGACGGGAGCCGTCAACATGATGAGCGGATTTGCCTGCGATAAATAGCGTGATACTCGCGTCTTGATCGCGCGATGAACCCGCAGCATCTCATCTTCGAACACGATTCGATTATTTTCAAAGCGAAAACGTAATTCTTCTTGCCGTCGCGCGAGCTCGGTCTCGATTTCGGCCTCGACCGATCGCATCTTCTCCATCAAAACCGCGAGCTGCGAAGTCATCCGCATTTCCTTTCAATGCCGCACTCACACAGCAGTGCATGGATTGAATGTGAGCGCAACTAACCCGAACTCGTTTTGATCAGCCGCAAGGTCGCGCCACACACCTGAGTGGTCATCGTAAAGCACGGCGCGATGAAGTGGGAATGGCGAGTGTGCAATCGTAAAGGCACGGTTCTCATGTCTGGATGGGAACCCACCCGACCAGTGGCCAAGCAGCGCCCGCTATTTGCCACCTGACGCATTGCCTGCAAAATTGGGAATTTCTTCCACCATCAATTCGGCGTCCTTGACGACGGCCAGCCAGAGTTTGATGGCAAGGAGGTGGAGTTCGACGGCTACATGCTCATCGGTACATTCCGCGGCAAGCCGCAGAGCTTGTCGGGAAGTCTGTAGAATAACGTCTGAAATATGCATCACGCCTCCCAATCCAATATCAAACGATAATTCATCTCTTGGTTGAATGACCTGATCTGGATCAACCTTTCGAAACGACGGCCTCGGAAACCAAGCGGTTTGGTACTGGCGGAGGGGACGATTTGGAGCAGCCCATCAATCATCGGAATCCTTGATCTGGCTCATTCTCCGTCTCGGGAAACGTCCTAGAAATTGAGCATCGACAGGTCGGGGAGAGAGCAATGACGTATGCGACGGTGATGGTCAGTCTGGCGCTGGACCGGTCGAATGACGCCTGCCTTGAGATTGCCGGTCAACTGGTCAAGCGGTTCGGTGCCGGCGCGATTGGCGTAGCCGCGGGCGAATTCAGTCCGCCGCTATATTTCACAGCGGGAGAGCAGGCCCAGGAGGTGCTTGATCAGGGTCGTGCAGCGCTCAAAAATCGCACCGCTGAGGTCGAAGCGCAGTTCCGCGCAGCGATGCAGAACCGGGCAACGGCCGTGGAATGGCGTTGTGCCGAGGATTTTCCGACGAGATTTGTCGTCCAGCAAGCGCGCGCAGCCGATATCATTGTCGTGGGCGAGGGTGGTCGCGACGTGCTCGCGGATCCCTTCACGCAGGCCAATCCAAGCGATCTTCTCATGCAGACGGGAAGGCCGCTGCTCGTTGTTCCCGATGGCGTCGATTGGCTCGATTTGCGAAGCGTTTTGGTCGCCTGGAAAGACACGCCTGAATGTCGGCGAGCCGTCACCGATGCGTTGCCGATTCTGCGCGAAGCCAAAGATGTGATCATCGCTGGAATCGTTGAGGACGAAGCCGACAGAGCGTCGGTGTCGTCAGGAACAGAAGATATTGTCGCGTGGCTGTTGCGTCACGGCGTGATCGCCTGCGAACGGGTGCCCGCTGAATGCGGCGTCGCCACAGCACAGCTCGACAGGATCGCCTCGGAGGTTGGAGCGGGCCTGGTCGTTGCGGGCGCCTATGGCCATTCGAGATTTCGCGAGTGGGTCTTCGGCGGCGTAACGAAAACTCTCGTCAATCCCTCAAGCCGCTGTTCTTTATTGTCACACTGATACCAGCGGATTGACCTTGATCAAGACCGTTGTCGCGAAAATGTACTAATTGTCACGTCTTCAACTTAATCAAATCGAGCGGATCCGCGCCCTTGTACAGGTTTCTCGAACAAACGGCAGCCGACTCCATGACGCGGAACGCCAGGACCGTGTCGCAGAGCGTCACGTTGCGGGAACTCGGACGGTTGTTCGAAAAAGACGACTTCAATGCTTACCCCGTTGAGGAGGGCGCGCGGATCGTCGGCTTGGTATCGAAGTTCGACTTTTTGGCCTGCTTTGTTTTTACGCTGTCTTACATGATACCGCGCTACGACGATCTGATGAATTGAACCGTGGCCGAAATCATGACGCCGGAATTTATCTATGTCCGGGAAGAAACCAAACTGACGCGGGTGCTTCAGCTTATGGTCGACCACCGCATCAGAAGCATGCCGGTGATCGAGGGTGATCAGCAACTCGTGGGCATCATCTCGCGCGATGACGTGATGCGCGCGCTCCAGTGCTGCACCAGCAAAAAAGCGTAGCTCTTCCGGCCCTTATTAGGTGGATATACGCGGGCGTTGCACCTGCGCGATCCGCAGCGCAATCAGCCCGCCTTTAGCAGACGATCGTCTTCCGGAGAGTTCAGGTACATCCCCGACATCGTGTCGACCCAGCACAGGTGATCGTGAACCTTCGTCACGCCGGCAACGTTCTCCGCCACGACGATAGCCGCCTGCCGTGACCGCTCTTCGGTGATGACGCCGCTCAGGTGAACGATACCGTCACGCACGATGACGCCGAGGCCGAATGGACACCAGTCTTTCTTCTCCAGGGCATCGATGACGCGGTTACGAATATGGTCGTCGTCGGCGGTCGGGTCGGGAATTTGCCGCGCCAGGCTCGCTACCGCCTGCAACAGGTTGGCGCGGGATACGATGCCGACGAGCTGGTCGCCGCGCATGACCGGTAGTCGCTTGACGTGGTTTTTCTCCATCAGCTCCACGATCTCCTGAAGATCGGCATCTTCACTGACGGTAAGCGGCTCCGGCGTCATGATTTCAGCGATCTTGCGGCCGTTCTCGTGAACGAAGTCGGTCGCCTCCTTGCCCGGGCCGAGAATGAATTTCAGAAACCGGCCACGCCTGCGCTGTGTCCCGATTTCGCCGCGGCGGAGGAAGTCGCCTTCCGAAATGATACCGACGAGCTTGCCGGTCGGATCGACCACTGGAAGCCCGCTGACATGCCGTTGCAGCATGGTGGTTGCGGCTTCGGCGATCGTGGTATCGGGTGTGACGGTGATAACCGGCCGAGTCATGATCTGGTGAGCACGCATTGCGGCCTCTGCTGGTTCAAGATTGAATCCGTATCGTGCAGGCTATTCCGATCTGCGGACCGTGATTTGACGGAGATCAAAGGGTAACCGGAATCCAAGGGCTTGATGCAGCTCAATGTGAACCCCGAACCGGAGCCGTATCATCTTCCAAAGTGACACGAAACCGGAGGCCATCATGCTGGAATTTTACGAACCTGGCGCGGCGATCGTCGAAGATTCCGTCGCGAAAACTGTGGCGCGATGGAACAAGGCAAATAACAGCATTCTGAATTTCATGATTGGCGCGCAAAAAGCAATGTTCGAAGAGGGGATGTTCGCTGGCAAGGAAATTCTTGATCGTGTTCTGACCGAGACGCACTTGTTTAACGAATTTTCTTCGAAAATAGCCGAGGCGCATTCGGTCGGAGACCTGAAAACGATGTGTCAGGAATGCGGCCAGCACCAGATCGATTTCATTCGTCGCGATAGCGAGCGGATATTCAAGCATGGCGAGCGAATGATCGAGGTGACGTCGGGGCTGTTCAGCAATCGGCCACAGACCTGATCGTCGCTTCTGTCCCGGAAGACCAATTTTAGCCAAATTTGATGGAGGTAGGTTCCGTGCGGACCTTGTCGGACTTGTCAGACGCTGAAGTTCTACCGCAGCCGTATCACGCGCTTGCCTTGGGCCACGGCGGAGATGGCCGGGTTATCGTCCCTCCCGAGTCCTATCAAGGATTGACGCCCGAGACCCACCAAAGCGAGCCGGCGGAAGCGTATCAGTTCGATCGCGCGCTTCACGCGACGGTGGCTGGCTTAACTGGTGGCATATCGCCGGTCGCGTTGTCGCTCGCTTACATCGATTGGGCGGCGCATCTGGCTGCGGCGCCTCAACGGCGACTGGCGTTTGCTCAGGATGCGTTGCGGAGCATGAATGAGTTTTTCGAGTTGATGGGTCATTGGCGGTCGCCGGGTGAGCCTTGGGCCTTGATCAAGCCGCAGCCGCAGGATCATCGGTTTTCCGAGCCGGAGTGGGAGCGTGCGCCGTTCAATTTGATCGCGCAGGGTTTCTTGCTGAATGAGCGATGGTGGCATCAGGCGACCACCGACTTGCGCGGCGTGGCGCCGCGGAACGCAGCGATCGTCGAATTCTCTGTGCGGCAGGTGCTCGATATGCTGGCGCCTTCCAACTTCGCCGTTACAAATCCCGAAGTGCTGGACAAGGTCTTACGAAGCGGCGGCGAGAACTTCGTATTCGGCTGGCAGAATTGGTTCAGCGACTGGAAGCAATTGCTGTCGGCCGGCAAGCCGGCCCTGGACCAGGATTTTATCATTGGCAAAACCGTGGCCACGTCTCGCGGCAAGGTGGTGTTCCAGAACGAGCTCATCGAGCTGATCCAGTACTGCCCAACTACTGACAAGGTGCACCCGGAGCCGATCTTGATCGTGCCGGCCTGGATTATGAAATACTACATCCTTGACCTGTCACCGCGAAATTCCCTGGTCAAGTACCTGACTGGCGAAGGCTTCACCGTCTTCATGATTTCGTGGCGCAACCCCGGGCCAGAGGATCGCGACATCTCCTTTGATGACTATCGGAGGCTCGGCGTACAGGCCGCGCTGGCTGTGATCGGGGAAATCGTTCCTGGTCCTCAGATCCATGCATTGGGCTATTGTCTGGGCGGGACATTGCTATCGATTGCCGCCGCGGCGATGGCCCGAGATGGCGACACCCGATTGAAATCGGTCACCTTGCTCGCGGCACAGACGGATTTTACCGAAGCAGGCGAACTGACCTTATTCATCAACGAGAGCCAGGTTACATTTCTTGAGGACATGATGTGGGAACGTGGGGTTCTCGACACCACGCAGATGGCGGGTGCATTCCAGCTGCTCCGCTCGAACGATCTGATCTGGTCGAAGCTCACCCGCGACTACCTGATGGGGGAGCGGGCGCCGCCGAGCGATTTGATGGCTTGGAACGCCGACGCCACGCGGTTGCCTTACCGAATGCATTCGGAATATCTGCGCAAGCTGTTCCTTGACAATGATCTGGCCGAGGGCCGCTACCTCGTGGAGGGAAAGCCGATTTCGCTGTCGGACATGCATGCGCCGATGTTCGTGGTCGGGACGGTTCGCGATCACGTGGCGCCCTGGAAATCGACTTACAAGATCAATTATCAGGTGGAAGCCGACGTTACCTACCTTCTGACCAGCGGTGGTCACAATGCGGGCATCGTGGCGCCGCCGGGCGAGCACGGGCATTTCTATCAGGTCAGGACGAAAACGGCCAAAGCCGCCCATATCGGTCCGGACGAATGGTTGGAGGCGACCCCAAAGGTCGAAGGATCGTGGTGGCCGGAATGGACCAGCTGGCTTGCCGGGCAATCCGGCGAGCTCATTGAGCCGCCACGCATGGGCCGTGGGCACGTCGACGGCGAGACTCTGCCTGATGCTCCCGGGGATTATGTCCGCCAATGATCTGGGCTGTTGCGCGCTGACCTAGCGAAAGCGGCGATCCTGGATCTCGAAAGGCTTCAAAGCCGCCAGTTTCCGATAGGCCTTGTTTGCGGTCCGCATCAACCGCCGTTCTCGCCTGCGGCCAAGAAGCGGCATGGACGAACGGATACCGTCTCGTTGCAGGGCGATCGCGAGAGTCTGACTTTTTGCATCGTCATTCAGCTGCCCAAGAGATTTTTGAACTTGACGCAAATACGTCAACGCGGCCTGTTGTAGTGAAGATTGTTTGTCCGAAAACAGGTTTGGGAAAAATTCAATTGAATAGCAAAGCTTCTTGCTCATCAGACGCAGCCGGTGTCGCTTCTTCGCGCTCATAACCTGAAGTTTTCGGCTTTTCTTCACCAGCTTTTCTCGCCATTGCGCCAGTTTACGCGCGCTATATGAGGCGATGGGGCGACTGCGCCTGCGCGTGGCTTGCTTTCCCGTCTTCGTGGACCAAGGGCCGTTCTCGATCCAATCGGTTATGTTCCCGACGAGACGCCGATACCTGATCGACCGGAGCGCCCGCGCCAGAGATCGATGGCTTTCCGCACGCCTCCGCTTCAAGGCCTGAAAAGTGGGTGTCGCTTTGGCCCGCTTGTTAACCTCCCTGAGCCGTTCAATTGAGACGTCCAAATCTCGCACCGCGCCAAGATGGGAGTGCAGCCACTTCAGTTCACTCCGTATTTGCGTTCGTTGCGGGTCGGCAACCATCGGTGAGAAAAATGATATGGCGGTGCGCAAGCGAGTCAGCGCAATGCGCATTTGATGCACTGCTTCAGCATCGCCCCGGCACGCAGTCCGTTGATTTGCGATCAAATTCCACAGACAGCCGCGCGCCACAACCCGAAATGCGGTGTCGCACGGCATCGCTGGATATAGCCGTGGGCGCGGCTGCCGCGTCCGTTCGGGATAACGGGCGGATTTACCCGCTGATTTCGGTGCTGGCGGCATTGCTGTTCTGCACTAACCGGTCTGAGTCGTCTTGCGATGAGGAAAAAATGGCTTGGCATCGTTTCAGTGTTTGCTCTGATGTTCCGGATGCATCGATGATCGTCCAGTCGATCGCGCCGATATCGTATTTTTCCTGAAGTTCGGCGATCTCGGGCGTAGCATCGGACGCGTCGCCCTGGCGACGGCCGAGGCGGCTTAGCCTGGTTGCAAGATCTGTCTGAAGAAAGAGGCCGACAAACCTTGCATTCAGGCTGCGAGCGGCATCGCGGATCGCAACTCGCTCCGATTCCCGGGCAAACACCGCATCGACAATGACGGAATGGCCTTGGACAAGAATTCGCAAGGCTTGTTGCATGAGCAGTTCGTAGATTTTCGCGGTCGCCTCCGGCTGATACGCGCTCTCCGGCAGCCGATCCGTCTCAACGACCTGAAAATGTTGCTTTCGCAGGACGTCGGTACGCAACACGACGGCTCCCGGCTGCGGCATGACGAAAGGAGCAAGCGCGCGCGCCAGAATTGACTTTCCGGTCCCGGACAGTCCGCCCACAGCGACGAGTACCGGCGCCGAAGGATGGATCAGCTGTTGCGCAAGTCTAAAATAGGTCCGGGCTGATTGCATGATTTCCGCCTTGTCGCCAGAATTCCGGTCAAGACGGGCCAGCAGCACGTTAGCGCGGATAGCCGCGCGGAGCGACATAAACAGCGGTAGCGCTGCGAGGCCGTCGAGATTTTCGATGGACGCCGTCTTCAGGTATCTGTTGAGGAGGGTGTTCGCGGCAGTACGCCTGCCGTAACGGAGAAAATCCATCATGGGGAACGCCAGATCGTAGAGAACATCGACCGAGGCGATATCGGGATCAAATTCGATCGCATCGAACAGGACGGGTTTGCGCTCGATCATTACGATGTTCGCCAGATGCAGGTCGCCGTGGCATCGACGTACATGTCCCTGTCTGCCGCGCAGCTCCAGCAGCTTGCGGATGCTGGAAAACGCAGACAGAGACGCAGCCTCCAGGTCGTCGATGTCGTCTGCGGCAAAGCAAGCCGCGGTTCGGAATGCCTTGCTATTGCCTTCGATGAAGGCGGGGGTCGATCTGATCCAGGGTTCAACCGGCGCCAGCGGCGCGACCGCGTGCGAGGCCGCGATCGCGTCGGCAATGGCGTCAACGATCGCGCGATCGAGCTCACCGGATTCCGCCAGATGATCGATGGTCTGGCGCTCGTCGAAGCGGGTCATTTCGATCGCGTATTCGACCGGCGCACCATCTCCGTCGATGCTCAGGGATCCATCGCCGTTTTGCGTGATAGGAATGACGCGACGGTAGATTTGTGGCGCGAACTGGCGATTGATTGTCATCTCCGCATCGCAGGCGGCTTTCCGCTTCTCAAGCGTCGAATAATCCAGGTATGGAAACTGGACGGCGCGCTTGATCTTCAGGGCGCGGTCGCCTTCGAGAAAAACCGACGCCGCATGCGTATCGATCCGATCGACATGAGGATGGGCAACGGAATTTGTCAGAAAGGCAAAGACGCGCTCTTGCGTGCTCGTGTCGGCTGCTACCGAAGTTGTCATGCGCCGATGAACCTAGGGTTTGAGGACTGCTGCGCCCAGGATTTGTCCCGTCCGAAGCTTTTGCAGGACCTCGTTGGCCTCGTGAAGCGGAAACACGGTGGTCTGGGTCTGAATTCCGGCCTGAGGCACAACTTTAAGGAAATCCAATCCGTCCTGGCGCGTGAGGTTGGCCACCGACACCAGCTGTCTTTCTTCCCAGAGAAGATTGTATGGAAAGCTCGGAATATCGCTCATGTGGATTCCGGCGCATACCACCTTACCGCCCTTGCGCACCGCGCGGAGTGCTGCCGGCACCAACTCTCCGATGGGAGCGTAGATGATGGCGGCATCGAGCGGAGTTTCAGGCAGCTGGTCCGACGCGCCGGCCCATACCGCTCCGAGTCGGCGGGCGAAGTCTTGCGCTGCCGCATCGCCAGATCGTGTAAAGGCATAGACCGACCGACCTTGCCAGCGTGCGACCTGGGCGACGATGTGGCCGGCGGCGCCGAAGCCATAAATGCCGAGCCGTTCGGCGTTGCCCGCTATCACCAGCGATCGCCATCCGATCAGGCCGGCGCATAACAGCGGCGCGATCGAAGCATCCTCGCGGTCCTCGCCGAGCGGAAAAGCGTAGCGCGCATCGGCAATGGTGTGGGTGGCGAAGCCGCCGTCGCGCGTATATCCGGTGAAGAGAGGATGATCGCAGAGATTTTCCATGCCCTCCTTGCAGAACCGGCAGACGCCGCAGGTATATCCGAGCCAGGGGATTCCAACCCGATCACCGACCTGATGGGTCGTCACGCCGCCGCCGACAAGGTCGACGCGGCCGACGATTTCGTGGCCGGGAATGATCGGATATTTGACGCCGGGCAGCTCCGTGTCGACCACGTGGAGGTCGGTTCGGCAAACCCCGCACGCGCTTACCTTGACGCGAATCTGCCCCTCACCGGGGATAGGGTCCGCGCGCTGTTCCATCTGGAGAGGCGCTCCCGGGGCGGACAACACCATCGCACGCATCTGCTTCTCCAGGGAATCCTGTATGTCGAGCAGGACAATGCATAAGACTTGACGCCGATGAGCCCTTGACGTCGATCAAAGCGACAGGTGTTTCATCCAGGAACTTGTCTTGATGAAGATCAACAGCAAGTTCCACGCAATACCTAAGATTAAAAAATCGGGGCCGTCATCGGGCGGTCGCCGTGCCGGGTTCTAACGTCGCACTAGAAGCCCGGATATGTCCAATGGCGCCTCAAGATTTGTATATTCAGGCTAAGCGCCTGCTGGATGATTGAACTGATGTCCGTTTACCGTCTGGAAAATCTGCTGTCGCCCCGTTCGGTCGCACTTGTTGGAGCAAGTCCGCGGCCCGGTTCCGTCGGTCGAGCCATTCTCGGTAATATTTGCAAGGCGAAATTCAAGGGCGAATTCGGCCTGGTAAATTCGCATCACGCCGAAATCGATGGCATTGTCGCCGTTGGCAACCTCAGTCACTTGTCTTTTGTGCCCGAACTTGTGGTGATCACGGCGCCGGCAGCGGCAGTTGCAGATATCATCGATGAAGCGGGACGGCTCGGCGCCGCCGGCGCTGTTATCATTTCGGCTGGACTGGGCCATGGCGCCGGATCGCCGGCGGAAGCCGCCGGACGTGCCGCGCACAAGTACGGAATGCGGCTGATCGGACCGAACTGTCTCGGGATCATGATGCCCGGCGTCGCCCTCAATGCGAGTTTCTCCGCGCACATGCCGAGTCAGGGAAATCTGGCGCTGATTTCCCAGTCAGGCGCCATTGCCGCTGGCATGGTCGATTGGGCTGCCCAACGAAAAGTAGGGTTTTCCGGAATTGTTTCCATCGGCGATCAACTCGACGTCGATATCGCCGATCTGCTCGATTATTTCGCGCTGGATGGCAAGACGCGCGCCATCATGCTCTATGTCGAAGCGATCAAGGACGCCCGCAAGTTCATGTCGGCGGCGCGTGCAGCGGCGAGGATCAAGCCTGTCGTGGTCGTCAAATCTGGGCGCATGGCCCAGGGGGCAAAGGCGGCTGCGACCCATACCGGCGCGCTGGCTGGTTCGGACGCGGTCTATGACGCCGCATTCCGTCGCGCCGGGATCCTGCGGGTGTCGGATCTTCGCGAGTTGTTTGACTGCGCTGAAACGTTGGGGCGCGTCGAATTGCCATCGGGAAAGAGGCTGGCAATCCTCACCAATGGCGGCGGCATCGGCGTTCTTGCAATCGATCGACTAGCCGAGCTCGGCGGTATCCCCGCGGCGATCGAGCCCGCCATCCGCAAAAGGCTTGATGCGGTTCTACCACCGACATGGTCCGGATCGAATCCTGTCGACATCGTTGGCGACGCCGACGCTGCGCGCTATGCGGCCGCGCTTGAGGTGTTGCTGGCCGACGCCGGCAATGACGCGATCCTGGTGATGAACGTTCAGACCGCTATCGCTCCGGCTGACGAGATCGCCGCTACCGTGACCGACATCGTCGGCAGGTACCGCCGGCAGTGTCTCGGATCGGCCAAACCGGTGCTCGCGGTTTGGGTCGGCGCGGACCGGAAGATCATCGACATGCTGAGCGGCGCTGGAATCCCGAATTATCCGACCGAAGACGATGCGGTGCGCGGCTTCATGCATCTGATTCAGCATCGCGAGGCGGTGACGGCGCTGGCACAGGCTCCGCCCGCCATGCCCAGCGAGCTTGCTCCCGATTCCGATACCGCCCGAAAAATCGTAGTGGCAGCACTTGCCGATGGCCGCCAATGGCTGGACCCGGTTGAGATTGCCCGGCTGTTCGAAGCTTATCAAATCCCGATGGTGCCGACCTTCGCGGCAGCCGACGTCGAGCAGGCCGTCGCCCATGCCTCGGCGCTGTTCGCGCAAGGTTCGGCCGTCGCGCTCAAGATCATGTCGCGCGATATTGTTCACAAATCCGATATCGGTGGCGTTATTCTCAATCTCACCAATGCCGATGCGGTGCGCTCGGCGACTGCCGATATCCTCGCGCGCGCAAAGGCGCTTCGCCCTGAAGCTCGGATATCCGGCGTCGTCGTTCAGGCAATGGCGGCGCGGCCGAGGGCGCGCGAGCTGCTTCTTGGTCTCGCCGACGACCCGACCTTTGGCACGGTCATCGTGTTCGGCCACGGCGGCACGGCTGTCGAGATCATCAATGACAAGGCGCTGGCGCTTCCGCCGCTCGATCTGCAGCTGGCCCGCGACCTTATCGGACGGACCCGCGTTTCGCGGCTGTTGTGCGCCTATCGCGACGTGCCGGCGGTCAAGGAGGACGCGGTCGCGATGGTCCTGGTCAAGCTGGCGCAGATGGCGGCAGATATTCCGGAGATTCGCGAACTGGATATCAATCCCTTACTGGCGGATGAGGCCGGCAGCTTAACGGTCGACGCGCGTGTCGCCATCGGTGCGGTGGAACGAAAATTCGGAGGCTCAGGCCTTACCAATTTCGCGGTGCGGCCCTATCCGTCGCAATGGCAACGACACCTTGAGCTCAAGGACGGCTGGCGGATCTTCGTGCGCCCAATTCGCCCCGAGGATGAACCGTCGATTCATGAATTACTTCGGCACGTCACCAGCCAGGATCTACGGCTCCGGTTCTTCGCGCCAGTGAAGGAATTTAGCCACGAGTTCATCGCCCGGTTGACACAGCTCGATTATGCCCGCGCAATGGCCTTTGTCGCGTTCGACGAAGCCAGCAAAGAACTCGTCGGGGTAGTTCGGTTTCATTCGGATTCAATCTATGAGAACGGCGAATACGCGATTCTGCTCAGATCCGAACTCAAGGGCAGGGGGCTGGGCTGGGCCTTAATGCAGTTGATCATCGAATACGCAAAATCTGAAGGACTGAAACGATTATCGGGTCAGGTGCTTCAGGAAAATTCAGTGATGCTGAATATGTGCCGGGAGCTCGGCTTCGCCCTAAAATCCGATCCGGCAGATCGCACTATTTGCGATGTTACTCTGGACTTGACAGGAACTTGAAGGGAATGGAAGGCGATCCGCCGTCGATTATCTTCATCGGCCTGGCGCGCCCCTTATCTCACTGGCCAGCATTGCTTGTTCTCTTTTCGGCGTTGAAACGGCGTCAGTTTGCAGTTGGTTTGCAAGCTTTGTTCGCGGTGAGTTCTAACAATTGAAGATTGCCTGCTCTGCGAGACCGCGCGGCCGGTGAGATCGTCGACATTCGCGATTTGAGGGCTTTGCCGGGCTGCAACATCAGCCGCCAGCCCTTCCAGGTCGGACATCCGCACGTTGACACCGTCGAGTGGCGACACGACATATCCTGAACCGCCGACCGAGGTCACTGCTCAGGAGCAAGATATGAACGCGCCGCCAAGCGATCCCGTCACCGCGCATTCCGACAGCGACGTTGTGCACTGGCTGATAAACGACACGCGCGATGAGCGCTTCATTGACAATATTTTCGCAGAACTGTGTGTCCGGCTCCAGCGAGCGGGCGTTCCCGTCAAGCGGGCGTCGCTTCATGTTATGATCAACCATCCGCAATGGCTTGGCGCCCGGATCATGTGGGCCGACGGGATGAGCGAAGCCGAGATTGCGAGGGTCGACTACGACGTCAGGGAGCGATCCGAATACATCGGTAGTCCCGCCAACGAAATCCATGACGGTGCCACCGACGTGCGCGAGAATCTCGAACGCGATCCCTCGCTGGGCCGCAAGCACGCCGTCTATGACGAGATGCGGGCGAAAGGCCTGACCGACTATGTGGCGTGGCCGCTGTACCATACGCTCGGCAAGCGGCATATCATCACCTTTGCAACCGACCGGCCCGGGGGTTTCGGCGACGCGGATATCGCCGGCCTGCTGAAACTGTTGCCGGTTCTGGCGCTGGTCAGCGAAATCCGCGTCAAGAACCGGCTGGCGCGAACGCTGCTCGAAACCTATGTCGGGTCGCATGCCGGCGAACTCGTTCTGGCCGGCGCCACCAGGCGCGGCAGCGGGACGACGGTACGCGCCGCCATCATGATCTGCGATCTGCGCGATTTCACCAGGATCTCCGACAACTGGCCGCGCGATGACGTGATTGATCTTCTGAACGGTTATTTCGACGCGATGTCGGAGCCGATTGCGCGACATGGCGGGGAAATATTGAAATTCATCGGTGACGGTCTGCTCGCGATTTTTCCGCTCAGCCAGCCGTCGGCCTGCGCAAATCTGCTGCGTGCCGTGGCGGAAGCCCGTCAGGCCATGGTTGCCCTGAACGAAAAGAACAGCGAAACCGGTCGTGCGCCATTGAATTACGGCATCGGCATCCACGTCGGGGACGTCATGTACGGCAATATCGGGTCGCGCACCCGGCTCGACTTCACGGTCATCGGTCCTGCCGTCAACATGGCTTCGCGTCTCGAAACCCTCACCAAACAATTGGGCAGAACGGTGCTGCTGTCCCGCGCGTTCGCCGACTTCGTCGAAAGCGATTTCGATCTCGAACGCGTCGGCGAATATCCGGTCCGCGGCTTCAACGACCCGATCGAGCTGTTTGCGTATCACGGCTGAATGCCGATCTATCGCCGGGTGACGAGCGGTCCCGATCGGCGAAGAGGAGCAATCGCGCAGCGTGTGCGTGCCTGTTTACGACTTCCGGAATACGTGAACACGTCGTCGAAGCCGCGAACGGGATGGCGAAATCCATAGCCGCGCCGTCGGCGTCGGCGAGATCAGGTTCCGCGGCGACATCAAGCCAGACATAAGCGCGTGCGATACGAGGTCAGCATGCGCCAGGTAGGCGCGGCAGACTGGCTGTCGCAATTGCCAACGGCCGCGTATTGGCCGATGACACATGCGTCTATGTCGCCATGGATATGAGAGTCGGACTGATAGCGTCGTGAGCCTAACCGGTCGAGATGGAGTGCTGATCCATCAACATTTCGGGCTCCGGGTCATGCTCGGCATTGTCGTTGACGGCGCTGAATTCGGCTCGATCCGGCCGCCTTCAACGACGCGCTCACTCAAGGTCGCCGGATCAAGGTCACGCCTGGACTGGAAGCGCTGCATGATCCAAACGGCGACCAGGACGACCGCGGGTGCAAACAAAAACAAAAATGCGACCATGGACATGTATTCCGCAAACAGGATCGACGGTTGGCACCATCTTATCCATCATCGCTCACGAGGCCAAGCCAGCACGAAAGGAACGATCGGTTCCATGGAAATGCAGCAAGATAACTCACTCAGGTGAACGGGTTCCCTCGGCCTGCGTCACCGCGGGGGACGCGCCCTGCGAAGCGGTTGAGGATTGACTTTGGCTGCACCCGCTGCACAAACGCAGCATGACCGAAGCAGCAACATCGGACACCCCGCTGAGGGCGTCGTTCCAAGTCAAATTGAATGGCGAGTCCGTTGTGATTGCGACGGTCGGCCAGGCCTACCGGTTCATTACCCGCCTCAACACGGTCGAGTGGATGGAGTTTCAAGCGCTCCACAACGATGCCAAGGCGGCACTCGAAGCGGCGGCCGAAAACGGGATGATGATCGTGCAGGCGACCAACGCGGTTCGAGCGCTTTTCGCGCGCGCGAAGTTGCTTTGACCAAAACGAGTTCGAATCGCTTCGGGTGCGCCACGGCCGATGAAGATGGGCACTACTGTTTCGCCGTGGCGCTATGATGCGGCGGCCTGCTGCGCGATCCAATCGGCAATGCTCCGAGCGCCAGCGATTTTGTACTACGCCTTTGCGCGGCGCCGTCGTGGGTGTCGAAAAGCTTCACTAGCGGCTTCCTCAATGTCGCCGAAATGCATGCGAAGAGCCGCGTTCAGACGGAAAAGAAAGGCTTAGATGGTCTGGCTGCTGGGCCTGCCGTGTCGACGACCCGTGGCGCCTAGGTTGTGGTAGCGGGTTCACGTTCGACGTGGCCAAGCAGGCAGGAACGCAGGGTTTCGATCTCCGGACAATCCGCGGTGCCGAGCGGGCCGATCAGGAAGCCACTCTCTAGAGGCTCGCATCTGTAACCTGGATAGCGCCGCAACCTTTCCGCGATCACCACATCGACCTTGCCCTCGAGTAGCTCGTGCAGGCCCGCCGGCTGGCTGAGGCGAATGGCTACATGTGGCTGCGCCCGGCGGAACTGCACTAGACGCGTCCGCAACCCATCGACGTCGAAACTGGCATGTACACCAATATGCAACAGACTTGTGACGCCCTCAGGCCTGAGCTCGGCAGTGGCGTCGGCCAGGCAACGAAACGCCTGACGTACCCGCATTAGATAGGTTTCCCCGGCAGAAGTCAGGATTACCTGCCGCGTCAGCCGCTCGAACAGCTGCACCCCCAGCCGCTCCTCCAGCAGGCGAACTTGCTGGCTGACGGCGCCGGCAGTGACGTGTAGCTCGTGGGCAGCCTGCTTGAAGCTGAGATGGCGGGCGGCGGCCTCAAAGGCGCGCAGGGCATTGAGTGGCGGCAGCAGATACGTCATGGCCGGCTCCGAGCTATGCGGTAGGGCCGCAGGGTGCATGAGTTTCGCTCGTTCTACAAAAGAGAAATCCTGCTTTGTCGCTGGTGAAGGCGGGCCGTATGGCTGACTTACACAACAAACATCGAGGAAACCTACCAAAGTGCCGCCTGAACTGCCGTCGATCGAGACTTCGTATTCCTGGATTCGCCTCGTCGTCTCCATCACTCTCAGCACACTGGGCTGCGTGGGCATGTGGTCTCTGGTCGTGGCGCTGCCGGCAGTGCAAGCCGATTTCAACGTGCCTCGCGCCGACGCGTCTTTGCCGTACACGCTCACCATCATCGGCTTCATGATCGGCGGCATCATTGTCGGCCGACTGGCGGATCGATTCGGCATCTTGCCACCACTAGCTGGGGGCACGATCCTAATGAGCCTCGGCTACGTCCTTACTGCCTCCGCTCCGAGCCTGCCCGTCTTCGCGGTTGTCTCCGGCGTCACGATCGGCCTCGGCGCGGCGGCGAGCTTCGCGCCCTTGGTGGCTGATGCCTCGCTGTGGTTCGATAGGCACCGCGGCCTCGCCATTTCGTTAGCTACATCCGGCAGCTCCCTTGCCGGCGTGGTCTGGCCACCGATCATCCAGCATTTCATCGCCGAGGTCGGCTGGCGCCAGACCCATATCGGCATCGGCATATTCTGCCTGGCAACCATGCTTCCGCTCGCCCTGGTTCTCCGGCGGCGGCCTGTATTCCGCAAGGCTACCGTCGAAGCGGCAAACACGGGCAATGCCAACCAAGCTATTGGCTTGGCGCCGAATGTCACCCAAGGTCTGCTGGCCTTCGCTGGGCTGTGCTGCTGCGTCGCCATGTCGATGCCGCAGGTCCACCTGGTCGCCTACTGCGGCGATCTAGGATACGGCCCTGCGCGCGGTGCCGAGATGCTGGCGCTAATGCTCGGCTTTGGTGTGGTGAGCCGTCTGATCTTCGGCTGGGTGTTGAACCGCATCGGCGGCCTGCCGACCTTGCTGCTGGGCTCGACCATGCAGGCCATTGCACTCGCGCTTTATCTGCCGTTCGACGGGCTGGTGTCGCTCTACGTCATTTCCGCCATTTTCGGCCTGGCGCAAGGCGGCATCGTGCCGAGCTATGCGGTGATCGTCCGTGAGCTGTTCCCGGCGCAGGAGGCCGGTCTTCGCGTCAGCCTCGCCATCTCGACCACGCTCGCTGGCATGGCGCTAGGGGGCTGGCTGGCTGGCGCGATCTACGACTGGACCGGTTCTTACGCAGCGGCGCTGGTAAATGGCATCGCCTGGAACATCGTGAACATGGCGATCGTATTCTGGCTGCTACACCGCAAGCGTCGGCGTGCTGTCGGCGCCCTTGCCGCGGCCTAGACTAGATTTGCGACCTGGCCCGCGGTCAATACACGATCAAGAAAGCTCGCAATCAGAGGCGCGAGACCAGCGCGCAGCAACCGCCACCCGGGACGACTGCCACTCGTGCCTGGCTCCGTGTCCTTCATCGCGAGCACCTTCAACGAGAGAGTTGAGACGGTGACAACGCACTCAACTCGACAACTTGTCTTGGTCAATCGAAGAACCGGCCGATTTTGGCGGCGACATAGCGGACGCTAAAGCAGACGTCCCAAAATCGACGCGATCGACCCAAAGCGGACCTGACGCAGGAGGCGTCGGTGCCGAACAGTTAAGGCCTCGCGCCTAGCCCTTCGCGGCGGATACGGGCGGCACCGGCAGAATAATTTCGGAAGCGACCTTCCAGTCCTTCCCGACGCGAAGCCAATTGATGATCATCAGAAACGGCCTGGCTGTTCCATCTTGTCCCGCATATGAGACCGTGATGTTCATCGGCACGTAGGACTCCGCTACGTCGCGCGTGAGGCCGACGACCTTGAGCTTCGGATAATCTGGCTCGAGCACGACCGGACCGGAGCTGCCGATGTCATGCAGCTTTTTGTCAACTGCCTCGTTGCCCCAAAAGCCGGCCCAATTCCCCTCGGACGGGATCGCGCTCTTCGCCACCAATAGGGTCGAGGGCGATTGCCAGAACATCCCATGCAGAGCCTTGAAATCGTGGTTGTTGGCCAATTCCATGAGCCTGCCGAACTGCGATTTAATCGTCTTAAGGGTCGCGGCATCCAGCGGCTCTGCCCTGACGGCGGGAGCAGCCTCGACAGCCACGGTGGAAAGAGCCGTGGCGGTGAGGGTGGCAAGAAGTGTCTTGTACATGTCGGAATTCCGTATCAGGTTTAATGGCCATTCGTCTGGCTCGCGTCACGACGTTGCCTTTCCGCGTTGCGCGATTGCCGCTTTGAGACGCTCACTTCGACCGGCCGAAAACGTCATCAGGACGTTCTAGCTTGCACATTCGCGTAGCAAGGTTGTGATTTTCGCGTCGAGATTTTGGGCGACGGCAAGAGCTTCCGAGCTGCCATAATGCATCAGATAACTCTCCATTTTGTCATAAGAGACGTGCACGCCATCGGGACGCTCATCAACGAGCACGGTGACTGGAGCGTAAGATCCAGCGTCGGGCACATGCTTGACCATTTCTTTCATGATGAGTGGATTGCCGATCACAAACCGCATGATCTTGGGCTTTTTGGATCCAAATTCGCGACGCAGAATGTCGCCCAAGTCGAATTCGGCGAAGAGCATAAGGTCCGTTCGGCCGAGGCCGCTTTGCACAACGCGCTCCAAATCCGGGAAGGAGTTTGTTGCCCTCGTCTCCTTGAAAAATTCGACCATGTCGGGCTGTCCGACCGCCGACTTGAGCGCGGCCACAACAGCGTCGAATGATTTTGAGCTCGTGAGACTGAAACGCTCAACCTCGACTTTAGCGATTGTCATTTGTCCTCCGTATTAATTTTCATGATATGGTGCGCCCGATCGCCTCGGAGCGCGTCGGGTGTCAAGCAGCCGTGGGCTGTTCATCCAGGAAGGTTCGGACGTGGCTGACGAACCTGTCGTAGTACTGAAACAGGGCGCCGTGCCCTGAGTCGGGATAGAGGACCAGCTGAGCGTTGCTGAGTTCCTTGAACATGGCGTAGGCGTTGTTCGCGGGCAGCATGGTGTCGTGGCTGCCGCCGACCACCAGAGTGGGTTGGCGGATGGCGCGCAGAATGGCGTGATCGGGATCAGGTGTGGCGCACCAGGTGATCAGCGCCTTGGCCTGCGGGTCGGTTACCGCGCTGCCGTTATCGATGTCTCGATCGTTTTTACGCACCTGCGTCCGCTTCAGGAACGCCAGGCCGGACGACCGGCTGGCGGACGACTTCGTGAAGAACAGCGGCAGGCGGGGGTCCGGCGCACCGGTTTGGGAAAACGCCTCTTGGAGAACTGCTAACAAATGTTCCTCTCCGCCTTTGGGCGCAGTGCCGACGAGGATGAGCTTGCGAACCAGTCGTCCATGCTCGGCAGCGATCTGCTGAGCGACGCAGCCGCCGAGGGAAAAGCCCAGCAGGTCGACTTCGGAGAGGCCGAGCACGTTGATGAAATCGACCGCGTCTCGTGCCATCGTCGCGACATTGTCGGGTGTTTGACCGGTCGACAGGCCGACCCCGGCGTTGTCGAAGGCGATTACAGGGCGATCGGCGGCGAGGGCGTTGACGACGGCGGGATCCCACGCATCGATGTTGCCCGAGAAGTGCTGCAGAAGAATCAACGGCGTTCCGGTCGATGGCCCGAGGCGGCGATAGGCGAAGCGGATTCCGTGGCCTTCGACGTAATGCGTCGGCGCCGTCTCGAGCGTGGCGACGTCTTCGTTCGCGATGGCGAGTTGAGTCATGTTATCCTCCGGATGCTTGGCATGAAATAATCGAGTGGGGGAAATGCGTTCTGCATTCCTCTGAGCGAGCCGGTGCGCTCCCGGCGCGAAAGCGCCGGGAGCAGTACCGTCACTTCACGAGCGCTGCCTTTTCGATGACCTCAGCGACTTGCTTCGCATGGACGACGAGCGAGGCATGGCTGCCGGCGACTTCCGTTATCTGCGCCTTCATCCTCGCTGCGAACAACTTCTGGGCCTCGGGCGCGAGCAAGTTGTCCTTGGTGCTGATCACATCGAATGTCGGCTTGTCGCGCCAAGCCGCAATGGTGACCGGAGCCTCGAACGCAACGTGATTTAACGGAAGTTGCGAGGCAGCCAGGTGCGCGGCGATCTCCGGGGGAAGATCAGCCGCGACCGCGGAAGGAAACACCTTCGGGTCGATGTAGAGGTTGCCCTTGTCGTCGGGATGAATAGCGTTGCCGCCTTCGGTCGGCGGGCCGGCTTTGGACAGCGACGCCAGAGATTCTCCGACGTTGGGCGCGAACGCGGAGACATAAACCAGCGCCGAAACCTTGGGATCGTCCCCTGCTTGCGTGATGACGATCCCACCCCATGAGTGGCCGACCAGAACGGTCCTGCCGTCCTGCTTCGCGAGCGCCTGTTTGGTGGCATCAACGTCTGCGGCGAGCGAAGTGAGCGGATTTTCGACGAGCGTGACGTTGTAGCCTTTCTTCGTGAGAATATCGGCAACCGGCTGCCAGCTCGTCTGGTCCACGAAAGCACCGTGCACGAGCACGATGTTGTGGGCTGCTCCCTTAGGCAGTTCGGCGGAATGGGCGGGGCCGACCATTGTCGATCCGGCCAGGAGTACGGTGGCTGCTGAAAGTAGGAAATTTAGCATTGATTGTTCCTGTTGGTATGTCGGACAGAATAATGTCCGGGGGGAATGGGCAGGCGTTTCCAGTGAAATCGCGGTTCTTCCATCTGCCGGTGGCGAAACGGTTGCCGAACGTGGCGTCGGCCCGTCGCGATCTGAATTAGTGCGCAGGGATATCGGACGGTAGGCTTCGATCGTCCAAGTATTGTGTCTGATCGTCCGCCGGACTAACATCGCCGACATGGATATCCTCGCGGAAGTGCTTGATCGCGTCCGCCTTGGCGGGACGCTGCTGTTTCACTTCGAGCTAGGCCATCCCTGGGGTCTGGCGTTGCCGGCGCGCCCTTACGCCTTGTTCCATTATCTCAGTCGCGGCTCGGCGACCCTCGTGTTCGAAGAGGGGCGGGAGCTCCACATGACCGAGGGTGATTTTGTCGTCGTTACGCGCGGCGAGCCCCACGTGTTCTATTCGGACCGGCGGGCGAAGCCATTGCCGATTCTGGACCTCGATCGGGCGCCCTCACAGATCGGCGTCGTTCGACACGGCGGCGACGGGCCGCCGCTTACGACAATGATCTGCGGCAATTTCACGGTGGCGCGGCCCTTGCGCGGCAGCGTGCTGGAATTGCTTCCATCCGTGCTTCTCCTGAAACCGACCGCGGACGGGGGTTGGTTCGAGGCTGTTCTGCGACGCATGGTGAGCGAGTCGGCGGTTGAGCGTCCCGGCCAACGCGTCGCGCTCTCGCGAATGACGGAGGTGCTCTTCGTGGAGGTGTTGCGCAGCTGGATCAAGTCGCTCCGCCCTGGAGAAGGCGGGTGGCTGGGGGCGATGGCGGACCCGCATATCGGACCAGCGCTTCAGTTGATCCACGAGCAACCGCATCGGCCTTGGACCCTCAGCGAGCTCGGGCACCGCGTCGGGCTCGGTCGCTCGGCATTCTCGGCGCGCTTCACCAAGCTCGTCGGCCAGTCCATGCAACGCTATCTGATCGGACGCCGGATGGCGGAGGCTGGCTTTCTACTCGAAACGAGCGACGAGGGGATTGCACGGATCGCAAGCCGGGTGGGCTACGAGACCACCGCCGCGTTTTCGAAACTGTTCCATCGACATCACGGCCTATCGCCTGGCCGTTACCGAGCAACTCGACGCTCTGACGGCGGCCGAAGGCAGGTAGACGTTCTGGAAGCAGAAGTCGCCGATTAGCCTTTCAGCAGCCACTCCACGGCGGGTCCGCTCTTGGCCCTTCGCGTCTATCTGGGAGGCTGATCGAGATTACCGCTATTGAGGGGTAACCGGACCACCCGCAACATCGGGGGGATCCACGATGCGTAGTGCTAGATGGCAGAGCATCGCAGACTTGCCAATTGGAGCGCATCGCGGGCTGCAGAATCATAGGGGAATCGCGAGGGCGTAGTGCCCATCTTCATCGGCCGCGGCGCGCCAGTTTTCCCGCCGCTTTTTCGGAAAACGTCAGCGCCAGCCGAGGGCAGGGGCGACGTGGGTCAGCAGCGCTTCGATGACATGCGCATTATAAGCGACGCCCAGTTGGTTGGGGACGGTGACCAGCAGCGTGTCGGCCTCTGCGATGGCATCGTCCTGCTTCAGCAATTCGATCAGGGCATCCGGCTCGGCCGAATAGCCACGGCCGAAGATCGCCCGGGTCTTTTCGTCGATGAAGCCGATCTGGTCTTCTTCCATGCCCGGGCTTCCGAAGTAGGCGCGATCGCGATCGTCGGTCAGGGCAATGATGCTCCGGCTGACCGAGACCCGCGGCTCGCGCGCATGGCCGGCCTCCTTCCAGGCGGCGCGGAAGGCGCGGATCTGGGCGGCCTGCTGGACATGGAACGGCTCGCCGGTCTCGTCGTCCTTCAGCGTTGAACTCTGCAGGTTCACGCCAAGCTTGGCAGCCCAGACCGCCGTGGCGTTGGAGCCGGCGCCCCACCAGATCCGGTCACGCAGGCCCGCCGAATAGGGCTCGAGGCGCAGCGGGCCCGGCGGATTTGGAAACATCGGCCGCGGGTTCGGCTGCGCGAAATCCCTCGCCGCGCAGCATGGTGAGGAACATCTCCGCATGTTGCCGGCCCATGTCGGCGTCGCTCTG
The DNA here is from genome assembly GCA_963727225.1 of uncultured Pseudomonadota bacterium. Classification (GTDB taxonomy): domain Bacteria; phylum Pseudomonadota; class Alphaproteobacteria; order Rhizobiales; family Xanthobacteraceae; genus Bradyrhizobium. Next base: position 395,831 of record CAVSFN010000024.1, read on the forward strand.
GTTTTCGGCCGGCCGGTAACCGAAATAGCGCCAGCCATCGATCACCTGCTCGGGCGAGCCCCGGCTGATCCCGAGTTGCAGCCGCCCGCCTGCGATCAGATCGGCGGCGCCGGCGTCTTCGGCCATGTAAAGCGGGTTCTCGTAGCGCATATCGATGACAGCTGTTCCGATCTCGATGCGGCTGGTTTTGGCGCCGACGGCTGCCAGCAGAGGAAACGGCGAGGCGAGCTGGCGGGCGAAATGATGGACACGGAAGTAGGCCCCGTCAGCACCGAGATCCTCGGCCGCCTGGGCCAGATCGATCGACTGCAAGAGCGCATCGGCCGCCGAGCGTGTCTGCGACTGCGATGAAGGCGTCCAGTGGCCGAATGAGAGGAAGCCGATTTTTTTCATGCGGATGGAGCCTCTCAGGTTTTTGGATGCGGCGATGAGCAGGGAGCGTCGGCGCGTCCGCGGCCGTGAACCCATGATAGCTATTTCTCGTCTCGGCCGCGCAGTAAAGCCCGTTTAAACCGGAAACAGCTTCTCATCCCAGCTTTCGCTTTCTCCAATACGCTTCGTCAATAAATCAGCGGCGAGGAGGAGACGATGAAAACAACGCTTTCTTGATTGGCTTTGAAAAATGCCCAATACAAATGTGTTCAGCTCTCCCCGCGAGCACCGTTCGGATGTGAAGCGCTTCACAATAGGCGCAAAACAAAGATGATAATACGATCTGTCGATTGAAGTGTTGATCCGCTCGTCGAAACCTCACGCAGAATGCGAAATCGAAGAGTGAGTCGTAATCTGGATAAATCTATATAATTCGATGAACACTTCGAAAACTTAAACTAACGCAATCGCGTTAAACTGCCGATCCCCGTATCGATTTCACAAGGAGCGGCGTGGACTGCCTTAAGCAAAATCACATTTTAAAGGGAGTTTTCCATCATGGATACACGTACCCTAAAAAGCCAGATACATAAAACCAGTATTAAGAAGGCGAAGCGCGCAAAAGGAGGGAAGATTGTCTCTCATGGAAAGAAGCCTCGCAGAGCCGAGGAAAAAATTCGCGTGCACGTGCCGACGGTGCCGCTGCGACACAGGGGGGAATTCAGTCCGGGAACGTCGGCGCGACATCACAAAGGACCGGATCGTGGTGATGATCCCGTGGTATTCGTAACTTATACCCCGCAGGACAGACCGAAAGATCCTAGCATAGTGAATATCTTCCCGCCCGATCCCTGTGGCGACGACAGCGAGCCCGGGGTAATTTTGCAAACGGGCAATGATTATGTTCGCTATTCAAACGACCGTGGAAAAACTTTCCAAATCCTCGCAAACACGGCGGTGATAAATAACAACTTTGCTGGAGGTCAGAACGGCGATCAAATAATGCTGTTTGTACCGGGTATCCAATGTTTTGTGTGGTACATGCAATATAACGCAAATCCCACTACAGGCGACGGTGCTTTTCGCCTTTCGTTTGCAAAATTATCGGACCTTCAAACAAAAATCAAAGGCGTTTGGAATACGTATGATTGGTTGTCGTCCGATTTCGGACTTCCCGGAACTGATTTTGATTACCCGGGCATTGCTGCCACGGATGAATTTCTGTACGTGACGACGGGTACCGTCAGCCAAGGGCGGCTCTTAATGCGCTTCAAACTTTCCGACTTTGTTGCTGGATCTGTTGGCGCGGAATTCCTGGGCCTCCTGTCAATCACGACCGCAGCCGACAAATCAACCGACACCCTTCGCTATGCGCACCTGTGCCAACAGGCCTCTGACCGTGCCATGTTAGCAGGACACGTCGATAATTCGACATTACGGGTGTTCGACTGGCCTGACAGCGGTAGTTTGACCACGCACGACGTTTCAACTGTGACGTGGCCCAATACGGGGGATTACGGGTCAAAATGTCCGGACGGAACTGATTGGCTCACTAACGGTGGCGATTCAGAGATTTCCGGATTTGTCAGACATGGCGATAACCTCACGTTGGCGTGGTGTGCTTCAAGAGGGAGTGCGGGCGGGGGAGCTTTCAATTTCCCCAACCCACACTGCCGTGTTGCAACGATGCGTATGTCTGACTGGACCGAAACCAGCGAAACGCAAATCTGGAATCCGGACTATGCCTTCGCGTTTCCCGACGTCAGTGTAAACGGGCAAGGTGAAGTAGGCGTTGCGGTCGCCTGGGGCGGGCCTAGCAACTATGCCGACGCCGCATTCGGAATAATGGGCGATTTCGTCGTCTGGTATCAGGACGGGAGTGACGCCGCGCTTTCTCGTTGGGGTGATTATGTCACCGTCCGCCAATCCAAGTGGCGCGGAAACGCTTTTGCGGGATTCGGATATTTTACTAAGAAGGACAGCAAGGTCGGCCTGGGGGTTTATCAGGAGCCCTATTACTTGCAGTTTGCGAGGAAGTCGCAAACCTGAGCACACCCCTCAAGTGAGCCAGGAGCTTGGCTGATGCGGCGATCGGGTGGGGCTGCTTGACGAGACTTCATGACTCGATTCGGTTTCTGGAATCTGACACTGACGATGGCGGGAAAGTGATTTTCACCTTCCCGCCGCCACGTCTTGTCAGCTGAGGCCGGTTCAACAGCGACGCTGGTAGCTCGCGAGTGCTGTCCTCAGCGGCACGAGCCCATCGGGCTGGCGACAAGGCGGTTGACGTGACCGTCGGGCAGGTGTCGGTTTAAAAACTCATGTCGCAAGATACCGCGTTCGACTAACAGGCCGATGCTTACCTGTCGGAGCCGAGTTCGCCCTTGAGCCACGCTTGCGTTTCTGCGCTTTGCATCGGGTCAGGCTGGCCGCAATCTCTGCAGCGAAACTCTTTTTGGCCGGCTCCCTCTGCCCGCATCAACTTCATGCCCTTTTGGCATTGTGGGCAGACCGGCGGGTAGGGTTGAATTTGTGGCATAACGCGCTCTCGATCAGGCGGGAGCGTGCAGCGCTCTCAGTCACCGATGGTTGCCGATGGCGAAGCGGTGATGATCTAACTTAAACCGGCTTATGTCCGGTAGTCGACTTAATTCGAATTTAGCCCAACGCGGTTTTCAGCCCACCAGGGGTCGAAACAGGCCAACATGGCAAGAGACAGTGTCCCTTACTCAAATTCAACGCCAATCCGGTTTTCCTTTCGCCAGATAACCCGGCAATACTGACGCTTGCCATCAAGCAGCGCTCCCCGGTCTTTGAAATGTTTCGAACCATGCAGACGGATTGGCGAGCAGTACGTTTTGCCATTCGACTATGAGCCGGAAAAAGACGACGGTAAGGGCTATGAAAGAGGCCGCCAACTGCGGCGGCCTCTAAAGGACATTTAAGGTAGTTCCGTCGCGATACTCTTGATGGGTAGGCCGAATTTGGCGTCATACGCCTTCACCGCGGCAACAGCGGCGAGTCCTATACCGGTGAAGGAAGGCATGCCGCCGGTCACCGTGTCCAGCTCTTCGCCGGTCATTTCATCTATCGGCAGTTCGCAGAGTTCGTTGCTCAAGGCGGTCATGGCAATTCCCTGTTTGTCTTGGGGCGGGATCATTCCCGCCAGCCGTGGTCCAGAGGCAATATGGCAACCTGTAATCGGCCGCGCGGTGATCTGCATCACGCTTCAAATCAGGCCACTAGGGGTCGAATCAGGCCGGTACCCAGCTATCTCTGTTCGATTTTGATTTTCGAAATGAAAGAGGCCGCCAACTGAGGCGGCCTCCAATCCTATTGTCGAGCGATCATCGGCTGGGGGTGCAGGCTCATTTGGGCTGCGTCGTCACCGGCTGGTGCACGGCGTTGATCAAACGGCCAAACAAACCGTTCATATACTTTTCGGCCGCATCGATGGCCACGCCCAGCATGTCACCGCCGCTGACGACATCGAGTTCGCCGATGCTCAGCTCACGGGCCTCTTGGGTAAACCTCGTCATATCCCTCTCCTGTATTCGCGGGGGTCAGTCTCGAAGCTGATGTCAGCTCGGGCGATCGGTCGAACGGCGAACGTCGCCGTCACCTTTCAAGCGGGCTACGATCCAGCGCCCAATGTCGCCAAGCCAGTTCCCGCCATTGATCGCCTCAAGCTCCGCATCCGTCAGCTCGAGGATTTCCGAATTCTTCTGCTCCATGTTCTGCATTGTAGTCGCTCCATTTCAGATCGGGCGGACCATTCCGCGTCGATGGGGATCATTCCCTCATGCACGGTGGGACGCAGCGACATGAAAACTCGTTCATCGCCGTTCATAGGGCGTGTGATGTCGCTCACTTTGGCGAATTAGGACACTCCCGGATTCAAACCAGGACACCGGGGGTCAAATACGGCCAGTACACCCCTCCCGGGTACTGGCCTTTTAGCCCCGTCTGATCCCGCAAGGGACCACTCGCAGTTGGCGAAAGCGGCCACTCATAAGGAGTGGCCTATGACTGAAAATTTACGGTCGGTTGACCATGACGATCCGGCGGCGGAAATGGCGGCGATGAAAATCCACTCGCTGTCGATCCGATCATTGGAGGTCGTAGTTCTCCGGTTGTGAACAGGTTCCCCGCCAGCACGTATGTGACGCTGTGTGATCTGAATCACCACGCGAACGAACCGTGCGGAATATTCCTGCGACCACCGATCATGAGGGGATAGTCCCCTCCTTTAGGGAGAGAGACATGAGCGAGTTTACCAGTGAAGTTCGCGAGTTGGACATCGACCAACTCGATAGCGTCAGCGGCGGTGATATGGCGCTCGACGTGGCCGTAAAGGCATACGAAGCTTTGGGCAAGCGTCTGCTGGACGCCGTTCACCAACCGGTGACGCAGCCGACCGTCACCTTGCACTTCTGACGGTTTCACCGACAAGACAATCTGAAAAGGAGCAGACTACAATGCAGAACATGGAGCAGAAGAACTTGGAAATCCTCGAGCTGACGGATGCGGAGCTCGAGGCGATCAACGGCGGGAACTGGCTTGGCGACATTGGGCGCTGGATCGTTCGCCACTTGAAAGGTGACGGCGACCTTCGCCGTTCGACCGACCGCCCGAGCTGACATCATCTTCCAGACTGACCCCCGCGAATGCCCAGGAGGCCGCCTCAGTTGGCGGCCTCTTTCGTTGTTGGCGACGAGATTCCCGATGGGGTCGGCACGCCTGGCCCTGCAGGTTCCCGCAATGAAAGAGGCCGCCAACCGAGGCGGCCTCTTTTACTGCTTGATGCCGGCCATAGCACTCACGGCAGTCCGCCGCTCACGGCATCCAGCTCCACAGTCGTTAATTCACACGGCCTGATTTCACCGTTTTGCGTATTGCTGATTTCAACTTTCCGGGTCTCCATCTCCATCTCCTATCGTTGCGGGCCGAAACGCCAACACCTCGGCCAACTCCCCGGCATAGCCCAAGTATCGCGCAGCGAGGCTGAATATGAAGGACACGTTAGAAGGATTTTCGGCCAGCAATACGAAATGGATTTGTAAATGAAAGAGGCCGCCAACTGAGGCGGCCTCTTTCGTTTTAGTCTACAATTACGATACTTCCGCCGGACTCCAGCCATCCCTTGTCAAACCCTTTCATAAAGGCTTTCCAAGCTTGGGTTTCATTATTCCTCATTCCGCCGCTCACGCCATCCAGCTCTTCAGTCGTCAATTCAAGGTCGCTGATTTCCTGCTGCTGTCTATTCATGCTCAGGCTCCTGCTGAGTTGGGAGGGACCATCCCCTCTCCAACGGAGGTTTTGAGTATGTCGCGCGGTTCGTTTTGCGCCGTGACGCAAATCACAGACATTCAAAACAGGCCACCGCTGATTTCAAATTAGGCCACTAAGGGTCGAAACAGGCCAGTACCAAAAATTCGGGCCCGACAAGGTTCACGATCAAATTGAACGTGTCATTACGATCATGAAGCTATGCAATAATATGACTGATTTTCGGGAAAAGTTCGCGCGAGTGTTCAAGAAAAGCCCCGCGCAACTTTCTCTGTTCGATTTCGACTTTTCGAAATGAAAGAGGCCGCCAACTGAGGCGGCCCTACTTATCGTGCCCTAAGGTTCTGCCGTTTCCCTTGTTGACGAAGTGGAGCTTCGTACAGGCTGGGCACGCAATCGTTTCATAGCGCTGCTCACCCTCTTTGATCTCCTGCTTAGGGAGATCAGTCTGCACATTCATGCCAGTATATGGACATCGAAAGATAATAAGATCATCCATCCAGCTAGTCTGGGCCTTGGTCGGCAATACGATCTTTGATGCGGATCAAATTAGGCCACTGCCAAAATCAAATTAGGCCACTAGGGGTCGAAACAGGCCGGTACCCGGGAAAGGTTGTTCACGAAGCTCATCCTTCGGGTTGAAGGGATGGCTCAAAGCGATGCTGGAAATACCGCCTTGCCGGGCGTATATTGTCCAGATGGTCATCCGCTTCGGGCTCATCCCCGGGGTGTTTGATCCATGGCCTTCCAGATTGCTTACGGATCAGTCGAAGAAATCGAAATCAAGAAACCGACGTGAAGCTAATGAAAGAGGCCACCAACTGAGGCGGCCTCTTAGCCAATTGGATCTGACTGGCTTACCAGCGCCGCAAACGGAAGCACTTTCCGATTTTAAACTTTGCCTGTCCCTTTCGCCGCATTGACCGCGTGAGCAAGAAAGCCGTCATGAGACTCAGCGCCGATGATTAAACCGATCTCGGCGCCCATTACGGTTAATAGCAGCCCAAGGATGCCGCCGGACACCGAATCCAGCTCGTCGATGTTCAGTTCGCAAATTTCATTGTCTAGCTTACTCATGTTCATTCCCCTTTTGCCTCTCGGCGAGGACCATTCCTCAGCCCGTGATGAGGGGAATACGTCATCCGAATATTGGCCGCTGTGCTGCACGTCACACAACGTCACACAATCAAAACAGGCCACTGCAATTTTCAAATTAGGCCATTGAGGGTCGAAACAGGCCAGTACCTCCTCCCGCATAAGAACAGATTGACAACTGGAACAAAAAGAGAACATCATCTCAAGCTCCAGTCAACCCGGAACCGATCATGTCGCAAAGCACCGCGCCCGAGTCACAGGCCGATGCTGACCGGCTGGAGGCCGCAGCGGACCAGGCGATAGCGGTATGCGGCGGCGACGTTCGCGCCGCGCTCAAGGCGATGATCGTCGCGAATGAGTTTCTGGAATCGGAAGTCAGCGAATTGATGAAAGCCGTTTCTCGCGCCTATGTGCGAGGCAGATTTCAAACCTATTCCGGCTGATCGAAACGCGGATCGTGATGTGATGGTCGCCGAGGTCGTCGCGACTCCGTCGACTGCCGGAGTGATTGCGGCTCCCGGAGTGGTTGCCCGAATATCGAAAGGGCCCGTCCCGGCGCTCCATGAGTTCGCGCCGGGACGATGTGACCACTGATCAGGCTCAAACCAGCTATCTTGTCCAGACCACCGGCGACTTCCGCCAGACACCGGGCCGCGGCGGCGGCCCGAAGTCTCGCTGCCAGACCCTGCCGTCGTCGAACTGAATCCGTATTCCATCGGGCGAATAGACAGCGCCCTCGTCGCGCGCGTCGATCCAGATCCGGCTGTTCGGCGCAGTCACATCGGGCCAGGCGCGGTAGGACTCTCCGGTCTCGGTCACCAGATTCAGCTGATCCCCGTTTTGGGTGACAAAGGCTGGAGCGCCCAGATAACCGTCACGGCAATCCTGGATGCACCTGTAAGTGCCAGTCAGGTTGATCGATTGCGCCGAGGCGCCGCTGGCGAACGCGGCGGCGACAGCGCCAATAACAAGCGGTAAATATCTCATCGGATCACTCCATCGCTGCAAGGTCGGATTTGTCTTGCTGCGTCATCGCCGGCTGGAGAGCTTGCGCGGGCGTAATCTCTGGCTCGGCGCATCGCGCCTCCTCGCCGTGCCAATGACGCAATCGGATCAGCCCTAAGCTGGCAGGCTGCTGCGGCATAAAATCCTGACGCCGGTGATTGTTCCGGGGTTACTTGATCGTGATGTGGGAGAGAAAAGATTCCAGAAAGCCGGTTCCCAAAAGCTGGTTCCGCAAGCAATGGAAGTTACGCACAGCCCGTACCCATAGCGTCGTCTGTTCGTTCCCAGCCTCAAATCCTAGTGGCATTGCCGGGAAGGGCAAAGCTCGCTGTAATCGGCCGCATGGGCACCCGATCCCGTGAAGTCATATGGAGCAGTCGCATCAGCGGCGCAAAGATGAGCGCCGAGCATGCACGTCAGCGTGCCATGGAGGCCGCCCGTGAGGCTGATCGCGCCGAAGCTTATGCGTGGTCGGTGCGGATGGAAGGCTATGGCGGCCCGGCGCAGCCGGCGCCGACGATCGCGCAATGCCTGAACGGCGGTTACGGCTGGCTGGAAGTGAAATGCCACCGCTGCGAAACCCAGGCCAGCATTCCGCTGGATGCGATACGCCGGCCGCGCGATACGCCGATCTGGAAACTTGAGGCGGCGCTGAAATGCCGATCATGCAAAAAGGGACGATACGCGCCGCCTGTTCACATGATCAAGCTTACTCAGGAACGCGAAATCACGCCGTATGTCTGGGTGCATCCAGACGACGAGAGGTGAGGCCGCCGAGTGAGGCGGCCTTATCAGCAGTTCGGGGAGCTGCAGGCCGCCCCAAACCTATCTGATTGAGAATCTGATGACCTGGTTTCGTGTACCCAAGAAATCCGGCGATGGGGACCGCCTCAGTTGGCGGCCTCTTTCATTCCTTTTTGGAACTGAACGAACAGCCCGTTTGGGTTACCTCCGATATCCGCTTGTGGGTCTGGTTAAGGAGGCATTAGCTTCACTTCGCACCGGAAGGAATGCAGCCCACCAAACCCGCGTATTGCGTACCGGTGTATGCCCCGCTCCGGTCCCCCCCAGAGCGGGGTTTTTCTTGAAGGATGCCAGCAAATGGAACGGCTGTACCTGGGCATCGTGGTTACGAGCGCATACACCCTCGTCACGATGGCGCTGATCCTGGCGTTTATCGGCTAAGGGCGCCTCAGTTGGCGGCAAAAAAAAGAAATTTGAATTTATGATCCCAGCGCCAGCCATATTGGAAACGAAAGAGGGCGCCAACTGAAGCGGCCTACTCAATCCAAATGCGTTCTCCGCATTGGCATTCGAACATATGAACCACATCCCCGGTGTCAGAATCGACCATCACCCTGACGAGATGAAGTCTTGCATTGCAGCGACGGCAGGTCTTGCTGGATTGCTGCTCGATAGCAGCAACCATCTCAGCTCGAAATAACTCCATGGCGCCCCCTAGCGAATTCTGTTCAGGGTATGGAACTTTTGTTCCATGTAAAGCAGGCATTACGAGTACCTCTGGGGGCACCGGAGCGGGGCTTACACCGGTACGCAATATGCGGGTTTGGTGGGCTGCATTCCTTCCGGTGTACGGTGAATCCTTCTTTAGCCAGACCCACAAGCGGATATCGGAGGTAACCCAAACGGGCTGTTCTCTCGGTTCCAAAAAGCAATGAAAGAGGCCGCCAACTAAAGAGGCCGCCGCGACGTTGGTGTGTCCTCGAAACAGTTGGATAAGGCCCGCTAAGTCTTTCTACGGTCGGCACGTCAAGCAAACTTCTTTGAGCATGGCGAGGATCGCCTCGGATCAGAACACATTGACAACTTAGAACAAAACAAGAGCATTATTCCGAGACCTCCAGTCAACTCGGAACCGAATATGTCGCAAAGTACCGCGTCCGAGTCACAGGCCGATGCTGACCGGCTTGAAGCGGCAGCGGACGAAGCAATAGCGGTCTGCGGCGGCGACGTCCGCGCCGTGCTCAAAGCAATGATCGTCGCCAATGAGTTTCTGGAATCGGAAGTCAGCGAATTGATGAAGGCCGTCTCTCGCGCCTATGTGCGAGGAAGATTTCACACCTATTCCGGCTGATCGGAGTCGGGACACATCACGCGGTGTTTGTCGCGGTCGTCGCGGCTGCGCCTGTTTTGCACAGTTGATCATGCCCGACGGGCAAATCGGCAAATCAGTGTCGAGTCCCTTACGCAAAAATATTCTGGTTCACTTTTGACCCAAATCACTTCTACATCTCTTCCTATCCCGCACCCACAAGAGGGGCGTTTCGCGATCGTCACGGACGTTGGGCGCGGGATGCAATGGACGCGGTAACGTCAAAAGACGAATGACGTGGCGCGCGGACGGCGAAGTCGTGTGGTCCTGACGCCCCGACGCTGGCGTCAAGTTCTCGAGAAGCAAGCTTCTTGCAAGTTTCATGGGGGCGACGGTGGCAAACAAGCCCGGTCACCGGGGAGAGCTCGAAATAAGCCGTTAAAACCATTGCGCAGGGAAGGCCGGGTGTTCCGGTGAACCTGTGGTGACTAACGCGCGTGCTTACTACTCTACACGCGCGGCTGCGGGTGCAACGGGCACCCGGCTTTCCCTGCGCCCTCTGATTTTCAAGGGAAGGATTTGCAAACTCGGGCGCACCGCGCCGCGAGAAGGCGGAGTCATATCTTGCCGTCATTGCGAGCGAAGCGAAGCAATCCATTCGCCGCACAGAGAAAGAATGGATTGCTTCGTCGCTTCGCTCCTCGCAATGACGGAGTTGCGTTTTGGGCCTTTCAGGCCTAAAGCACCCGGACCTCAATCAAATCCGCCATTGATGCGGCTGTGCAATCTGCCAGGCGCGCCAGCTTCGACCCATCGGTTCGAAGCTCCGCGCCATATTCCCAGCGTCTACGCCAACCAGAATCGGCCATCTCGTGACACTCCCGACCACCAGCCCGCCGCTCGCCCGAGCCCTGGCGGAACGCAACTACGATCAGCTGACCCCGGTCCAGACCGCCGTGCTGGCGCCGACGGCGCTTGACCGCGACCTTCTGGTTTCGGCGCAAACCGGCTCCGGCAAAACCGTCGCCTACGGGTTGGCCATGGCCAAGGATATTCTCAGGGGCGCCGATCGGTTCGCGCGGGCTGCCGCACCGCTTGCCCTGATCGTGGCGCCGACGCGCGAACTCGCCTTGCAGGTGCAGCGCGAGCTTGCATGGCTCTATCAATATGCCGATGCGCGCGTGGTTTCCTGCGTCGGCGGCATGGACCCGCGCCGCGAGCAGCGCGAGCTTGCCGGGGGCGCTCATATCGTGGTCGGCACGCCGGGCCGGCTGTGCGATCATCTGCGGCGTGGCCGGCTCGACGTTTCGGAACTGAAGGCTGTCGTGCTCGACGAGGCCGACGAGATGCTCGATCTGGGCTTTCGCGAGGATATGGAATTCATCCTCAAGACCACGCCGGAGACCCGCCGCACGCTGTTGTTTTCCGCGACTCTTGCCGCGCGGGATCGTCGCACTGGCCAAGCAGTTTCAGCACCAGGCTTTTCGCGTCGAGGTCGGCGGCGATGAAGGGGGGCATGCCGATATCGAATACCGCGCCATCCGGATTGCCGCCGGTGATGTCGAGCATGCGGTCGTCAATGTGTTGCGATTCATGGAGTCGCCGAGCGCGCTGGTGTTTTGCAACACGCGAGACGCCGTCCGGCATTTGCAGGCGATGCTGCTGGAGCGCGGCTTCTCCGTGGTCGCTCTGTCAGGCGAATTGACGCAGAACGAGCGAACCCAGGCGCTGCAGGCGCTGCGGGACGGGCGCGCTCGCGTCTGCGTCGCCACCGACGTGGCGGCGCGCGGCATCGACCTGCCCAACCTCGACCTCGTCATTCACGCCGATCTGCCGAATGACGCCGAGGTCATGCAGCATCGCTCCGGCCGTACCGGCCGCGCCGGCCGCAAGGGTGTCAGCGTTCTGCTGGTGGTGCCGGCGCGCCGGCGGCGCGCCGAATTGCTGCTGAATCTCGCAGGCATCGAAGCGGCGTGGGTCACGGCTCCCACCCCGGATGAAATTCGCAAGCTCGATCAGGATCGCATGTTAAGGGATGCGCTGTTCACGGAGGAGACGACCGAGGATGATCTGGTGCTGGCGCGGGCGTTGCTCGCCGAGCGGTCGCCCGAGGACATCGCCGCGGCGCTGGCGCGGCTTTATCGTGCGCGGCTGCCGTCGCCCGAGGACATTCTCGATCCCGGCAAGATCGATCCCGGCAAGGGTGCTGCCCGATCGCGTGACGATCGCGGCCGGGAAAAGGATGGCCGAACGCCGCGCGGCGAGGATCGCGCATCCGCAGCCCGATCGAAGCCGGCAAAGCCGTCGAAGCGTCACGTCATGGAAGAAGGCAGCGTCTGGTTCCGCGCCGCCATCGGGCGAAGAAAGAATGCCGAAGCGCGCTGGCTGCTGCCGATGATTTGCCGGCGCGGCGGTATCGAGAAGCAGGACATCGGCGCCATCCGCATTCTCGACACCACCACCGAGTTCGAAATTTCCGCCCGCGTCGCCGAATCCTTCGCGGTTAAAGTCCAGCGTCCCGACAAGGAAGATAACATCCGTATTGAGGCGCTGGCAGCGGCCCCACGAGAACAGCCACCTTCAGACAAACCGGTGCACTCGCCTCGGCGCGAAGGCGGCGAGACCGGTCGCGGCCCGCATCAGAACGATAAATTTCGCGGTGAAAGAGGCCCGAAGCAACACGGCAAGCCCCGCCATGACAGCGAGCCGGGATTTGGCAAGCCGCCGGCATTTAAAAAGAAGAAGCGATCGCGAGACGATCCTGCGCCCCAGGCGGCGATGGCAAACGGGCCGGCGCGACCCGCCTTTGGCAACAAGGCAAAGAAGAACCGTCGAGGCTGACGTGCCAGCTGTGGATTTAAATGGCCGCGGCCAAACTAAAATCTGACAGAAACGAAATTCGATGCGATCCTTGGGTTCTATCTGGTGCATTCCGGCCGGTCCCGCTGCTGGAGCGAGACTGAGCTGCAATGCACAAAGCGGGGGAAGCCATGAGTTCACAAGACATCGCGGGATCAGTAAACCCCGCTGCCGACGCCACGTCGGCGATGCGGCGCCGCGTGGTGTTTGCCTCGACAGTGGGAAACGCCTTCGAATGGTTCGACTACGGCATCTACGGGATGTTCGCGCCGATCATCTCAAAACTGTTCTTTCCGGCCAGCAGCGAGGTCACTTCGCTGCTGCTGACCTTTGCGACATTCGCGGTCGCCTTTGCGATGCGTCCGCTGAGCGGCGTCCTGTTCGGGCTCTATGCCGATCGGCTGGGGCGCAAGCGAGCGCTGACGCTGATGATCATGATGATGGCGGTCGGCACCGGGATGATCGGTCTGCTGCCGACCTATGCGGCGATCGGCATCGCGGCGCCGCTGCTGATGGTGGTCGCAAGATTGATCCAGGGCATCTCCGTTGGCGGTGAGTTCGCCAACGCCACCGCGATGCTGGTCGAGTATTCGCCGGAGAACCGTCGCGGCTATTACGGCAGCTTCCAGATGGTGTCGCAGGCGCTTGGCTTCACGGCCGGCGCGCTGCTGGCGTATCTGGCCACGACCTACGCATCGCCCGCGGCGCTGGAAAGCTGGGGTTGGCGGCTTCCGTTCCTGCTTGGAATACTGATCGGCCCGTTCGGCTATTGGCTTCGCTCCAACATCGACGAGACGCCGGAATTCCAGCGCTATCTGCAATCGATACAGAAGCCGGCGAACACGCCTCTGGTCGAGCTCTTCACGGTGCATCCGCGCGAGCTCGTGGTCGGCTTCTGCATCGTGGTGATGGGCACCGTTTCCTACTACGTGATGCTGCTCTATATCCCGATCTATGCCGTCCGCCAATTGGGGTTGCCGATGAGCGGCGTTCAGCTCTCCTCCGTGCTGTCGACGGTGCTGATCGTCATCTTCTGTCCCTTTGCCGGCAGCCTTTCCGATCGAATCGGCCGGCGGAAGATCGTCCTGCCCGCCGCGATCATTTATGCGGTGGTGGTGTGGCTGGCGGTGCACCAGCTGCTCGCGGAGCCATCGCTTGGCCGATTGATTATCGCCCAGATGGCGACGTCGCTGGTGATGGCTTTCCTCTGGGGGCCGACGCCCGTGATATTGATGGAATTGCTTCCGGTCGGGGTTCGTTCGACCGGAGTGGGGCTGATCTATAACGTCGCCGTGGCGCTGTTCGGCGGGCTGGCGCCGTTTATCGTCACCTGGCTGATATCAGCCACCGGCGACAAGGCGAGCCCGGCCTATTACGTCGCCTTCTCCGCATTGGTTGGTGTGTTCGGCCTGCTGCTGTTGCGCGAGCGCCCTCGTTGATGGCCACTGGATGCTCAGTTGCTGCCCTTGGCTGCCTTGGCCCGCTCGGCGTCGCGCAATTCCCGCCGCAGGATTTTTCCGGTCGTCGTCATCGGCAGCGTGGCGACGAATTCGATGTCGCGCGGCACTTCATGCCTGGCCAGATGGTCGCGCACAAAATTGCGGACTTCCTCGACCAGGGCCGGGCTCGGCGATATTCCCTCTTTCAGAATGACAAAGGCCTTGATCAATTCAGTGCGAACCGGATCCGGCACGCCGACCGCCGCCGCCATCACCACCGCGGGATGACGAGCCAGCGCGTCCTCGATTTCGGAAGGTCCGATGCGATAGCCGGCGCTGGTAATGACGTCGTCGGCGCGACCGTGGAACCAGAAATAGCCATCCTCGTCGCACTGCGCCAGATCGCCTGTTATCAGCCAGCCATCGGCATATTTGTTCCGGGTCGCCTCCGGGTTCTGCCAGTATTCGAGCATCATCACCGGATCGGGGCTGCGGAAGGCGAGATTGCCGATGGTGCCGGCGGCCAGGGGTTGGCCGGAATCGTCGACGATTCCGGCGACATGACCGGGGACAGCACGTCCGAGCGATCCGGGCTTGACCGGCATCATGTTGCCGTTCGAGGCCAGCACGAGATTGCATTCGGTCTGGCCGAACATTTCGTTGATCGGCACACCGAGTGCGCCGGTCGACCATTCGTGAAGTTCCTTGCCGACCGATTCGCCGCCGGAGATGATGGTGCGCAAATCGAGGCCATAACGCTTAACCGGATCGGGAATCTGACGCATCACGCGGAGCATGGTCGGCGTCAGCAATGTGGTCCGCACCCGGTGACGGCCCATCATGGCGTAGGCCTGCTCGGGGTCAAAGCGCGGCGCGCGGAACGTCAACACCGGCACTCCGTGAAACCAGGCGGGCATCAATACGTCCATCAACCCCGCGAGCCAGGCCCAGTCGGCTGGGGACCACATGCAGTCGCCCGGCTGCGGGAACGAATCGAAACCCATCTCGGCTCCCGGCATGTGTCCGAGCATCGAGCGGTGCGCCTGCAGCGCGCCTTTCGGGTTGCCTGTTGTGCCCGAGGTGAAGTTGAGAAACGCCGGATCGTCGGCCGCGGTGTCGACGTTTTCGAAACTGTCACGCGCGGCTTCGATCGCCTTGGCAATGGAAGGCGCGTTCGGCGCCGTGCCATCGACCAGGAAGACATGCTTCATCGCAGGCGCGACAAGTCTGGCCTTCTCCACCGATGGCAAATTGGCAAGGTCCGTGATGACGGCCCGCACACCGACGGCGTTGAGGCGATAGGCGACCGCGTCGGCCGCGAACAGGATCGAAGTCGGAACCGAGACCAGTCCCGCCTTCCAGCAGGCGACGTGCCCGATCGCGGTCCAGGCGTTCTGGCCCAACAGCAGCATCACCCGATCGCCTTTGACGAGGCCGAGCGACAGCAACAGATTGGCCAACTGGTTGGCCTTTCGCTGCACCTCGCGGAAGGTCATCTTCCAGGTCTTGCCGTCGCTGTCCTCGCCGATCAGCGCGATCTTGCCGGGATCGCCGGCGTGCCGGTCGCAGACATCGGCGGCGATGTTGTAGCGCGCCGGGATGTTCCAGCGGAACGACGCATATAATTGTTCGTAGTTAAGCCGGCTCGGCATCGCTCATTACCTCTTCATCGGATCGTTCTTCGCCAGGATGCGCCGCGCCAGCACATGGCGGTGCACTTCCGACGGGCCGTCATAGATACGAAACGGCCGGATGTCGCGATAGATCCGTTCCACGACGGTGTCACGAGTGATGCCGATCGAGCCGAGGATCTGCAGGCAACGGTCCACCACCCGGCCCAGCGCCTCCGAGCAGAACACCTTGGTCATGCTGGTTTCGTCACGCGCCTTTTCATGCTGATCCAGCATCCACGCCGTGTGCCAGATCGCCAGACGCGACAGGTGCAGGTCGATCTCATTGTCGGCGAGCATGAATCCGACCCCTTGATGCTCGCCGAGGGTCTTACCGAACGAATGCCGGCGCCTGGCATGCTCCACCGCAATCGCCTGACAGCGCCGGGCGGCTCCGAGCCAGCGCATGCAATGGGTCAAGCCGGGCGGGCCCGAGGCGGACCTGGGCATTGCGAAAACCCTGGCCAACCTCACCGAGCACGCGGTCCGGCGTGACACGGACGCGGTCGAACGAGACTTCGGCGTGGCCGCCGGGAGAATTCGAGTCGATCGTGTCCAGCATCCGCTCGATGCGAAATCCAGGCGCGTCGATATCGACAAAGAACATCGTCGCCCCAAGATCCTTGCCGAGGGGGTCAAGCGTCCGTGCCATCACGATGTTGATCGCGGCATCCGGCACGCCGGTGATCATGTACTTCTTGCCGCTGATCAGGAAGTCATTGCCGTCCTGTCGGGCGACGGTGTTGAGCAACGACGGATCCGAGCCGGCGCCGTCGCTGACGGTCTCCGTCATCGAGAACACCGACCTGATCTCGCCGCGCGCCAGCGGCGCCAGCCATCGCGCCTTCTGCTCGGGCGTAGCAATGGCATTGAGCAAATTGACGTTGCCCTCGTCAGGCGCTTGGATATTCAGTGCCAGCGGCCCCAGGGTCGACCAGCCGGCGGCTTCGAACACCACGGCCATGCCGCGATGATCCAGCCCAAGCCCGCCATATTGTTTTGGGGCGTGCGGCGACAGCAGTTGTGCCTGCCGTGCCAGGTCGACGAGTTCCCTGCGCAGGGATTCGGGCGCGCCGTGTGCGGTCTGCCGCGGATCGTTTTCGTAAGGCACGATTTTATCGGCGATGAAGGCTTCCACCCGGTCGCGCAGCACAACCAGCTCGGCTGGAAGTTCGAAATCGATCATTCGACGGTTCCCTTTTTAAGCATCGCGCGTCCGGCAAGCTCGATGCCGCGTGCGAACAGCAACGGAATGGAAGGCGCGAATCGCTCCCACAAGACATCCTGACGCTTGCCGGTGCGATGAAGTTTGACATTAAGGCAGGCAATCGAACCGAGGCGATAATGTGCCAGCGCCTGATACCATTCCACATTGTGGTAGGCCGGGCCGCCGGCTGCGCGATAGGCGCCGATCAGATCTTGCGCGGATACCGGAGCGACCGGCTGCCAGCTTTCGTGCCATGCCTCGCTGTCGGACATCATCAGCATCCAGCCGAGGTCGAGGCCTTGGGCGCCAATCGAGGCCAACTCCCAATCGATCAATCCACCGGCCTGACCGTTTTCGTAAAGGATATTGCCGGGCTGGAAATCGCCATGGATGACGCCGACCGGCGCTTCATCCGGCAACCGCGATGCCAGCAATGCGCCGAGCTCGGTGCCCGCCGCCAGCCAGTCGGGATCCTGCGCATGCCGCAGCACGTTCTTCCAGCGCTCGACTTCCTCGTTCAATGGTTGCGGCTTCTCCCAATCGGGCAGCGCCCGTTGCCAATCAATGGTATGGACCCGCGCCAATAGCCGCGCCGCCTGAAGCCAGAGGTCGCGAACTCTGGCGTCGTCGCGCGAAAAAGACGCATGCGGTTCCCAGACCAGGAACACCCGTCCAGGCATCCGTTCCATCACCAGGAAGGGCGTTCCCAATTGGTCTTCGTCGGGCGACGCCCAGGGGATTTCCGGGACCGGCAGTCCGGCTTGTTTGAGGGCGCGTATCAGAGGGGCTTGCCGGAAAACATCGGTATTGCCACGGCGCGTGACCCCGACGGGCGCCGTCTTGAGGACATAGGAGCCGAGCTGCGCGCCGTCCGGATCAACCACGTCGAAGCCGAACGTAAGGCCGGCATGGCCGTCTTCCATGATGCCGAAATTGATCACCCGGGCGCCCGGACGCTCGGACTCCATCATGCGTTGAAGCCGATCGGCCAGGCCGCCCGGCTCCGGTTTGTCGGCGAGCGTGGAATTTGGAATGTTTGACATGCGCTCGCGCAGGCTCCGCTCGGCGGTTATCGTGATAGCCGGACGCGCGGCTTCGCGCCAGAAGGCCGGCGCGCCAGTCCCTCGGTGAGACGATTGGTGAACTCTTCCGAAATTGCTTTCGGCGACAATGGCCCGTCCGATCGATACCAATGCCCGATCCAGTTCAGCGATCCGGCAATGGCAAAGGCCGCCAGCTTGGCGTCGCACGGCTTGATCGAGCCGTCGGAGATGCCCTCGGTGATGTAACCGCGAAAGGTATGGTCGATGCTCCGCTTGGCGGCGCGAACGACTTCGGCATTCTTGTCGCTGAGATCGCGCACGTCGAACCGCACCAGGCTGGCGCCGAAATCGGTGGCCATGACTTCGGCATAGGCGCGCACCAGCTTGCGCAACTTGACGAGGCCGGTGCCGCCTTCGGCATTGATGCCGGCGATCAAGTCGTCGACGCGCTCCTGTCCCATCGCCCAGCACTCGAACAGGATTTCGTCCTTGCCGCGAAAATAATTGTAAAGCGCGGGCTTGGTGATGTTCAGCCGTTCGGCGACCTCGTTGAGCGTGGCGCGGTGGTAGCCCTGTTCAAGAAACAGGGCTACGGCCGCGCGCAACACGGCTTCGCGTTTTTCGTCGCGGGCGCGCCGGCGGCTCTGGAACGGAAGCCAGGGTGACGGATCGGAGGGCGGTGGCATGTCCATTTCGGTTTCGCTCAAGGTCGCGTTGAGCCCGTATTGACTTAAAGGGCAAGTCCATATATTACCCGTGGGTAACAAAAAGTCCATCGGGTAATTTTTGGAGGCTCGGATGTCATCTTCGGTATATGTGGCCGGTGTCGGCATGATCCCGTTTGTCAAACCCGGCGCCAATGCGCCGTATCATGTGATGGGGTCGGAAGCGACCCGGCTGGCGCTGAGCGACGCCGGCCTCGATTACGGTCTGATCGAGCAGGCCTATGTCGGATATGTCTATGGCGACTCGACCTGCGGTCAGCGCGCGCTTTACCCGGTCGGTATGACCGGTGTTCCGATCATCAACGTCAACAACAATTGCTCGACGGGTTCGACCGCCCTGTTCCTGGCGCGGCAGGCGATTGCATCCGGGGCGCTCGATTGCGTTCTCGCGCTCGGCTTCGAGCAGATGAAGCCCGGCGCGCTCGGCGCCGTCTTCACCGATCGTCCCAGCGCGTTTGACGATTTCGATGCGGCCGCCGACAAGCTTGTCGATGCCCCCGGCGTTCCGCTGGCGTTGCGTTATTTCGGCGGTGCCGGCCTCAGCCATATGAAGAAATACGGCACGCCGCTGACGTCGTTCGCCAAGGTTCGCGCCAAGGCCAGCCGTCACGCCAAGAACAATCCGCTGGCGCTGTTTCGTAAAGAGGTGACCGCCGACGACGTGATGAACGATCAGGTGATCTGGCCCGGTGTGATGACGCGGCTGATGGCGTGCCCGCCGACCTGCGGCGGTGCTGCGGCTATTCTCGTCTCGGAGAAATTCGCCAGCCAGCATGGCCTGCGCAAGGACGTCCGGATTGCCGCGCAAGCCATGACCACGGATACCGCATCCACGTTTGGTTCCGGTGACATGATGCAGGTCGTGGGCTTTGACATGGCCCGCGAAGCGGCGAACAAGGTCTATCAGGCCGCGGGCGTCGGTCCGGAAGATCTCGATGTCGTCGAGTTGCACGACTGCTTCGCCCAAAATGAATTGATCACCTATGAAGCGCTCGGGCTTTGCCCCGAGGGCGGCGCGGAGCGTTTCATCGACGATGGCGACAACACCTATGGCGGCAAGTTCGTCACCAATCCCTCCGGCGGATTGTTGTCGAAGGGCCATCCGCTCGGCGCGACCGGGCTCGCGCAATGCTATGAGCTGACGCGTCAATTGCGCGGCACCGCCGCGGCAACCCAGGTCGACGGCGCGCGACTGGCGCTGCAGCATAATCTCGGCCTCGGCGGCGCCTGCGTCGTGACGCTGTACGAACGCGCCTGAGGCTACGGACATGGTCGATCAATCCGCCGTCGGGCGCAGCTTTACGCCGGTCACCGCGCATGTCGAACCCGGGCGCTTGCGCTATTTCTTCGACACGCTGAAGGAAACCAATCCGGTCTATCGGGATGCCGAAGCCGCGCGCGTGCAAGGCTATGCGGCGCAGCCGGTGCCGCCCACCTATCTGTTCTGCCTGGAAATGCTGGACGCGACCGTGCAGTTTGAGATGTTGACGGCGCTCGACATCGACCTCGCCAGGGTTCTGCATGGCGAACAGAGTTTCGTCTATCACGCCCCGGTCGTCGTCGGCGATACGCTGACCTTCAAGCCGCGCGTAGCCAGCGTCACCGACAAGAAGGGCGGCGCCATGACGCTGATTGTCGTCGAGACCCCGGTGACCAATCAGCAGGGTATCGTTGTCGCGGACATCTCGCGAACGATCGTCGTGCGTAACGGGAGGCCATCATGAACGCGGCTGCAGCGGCCACCGTCGGCGAACGTGTCGTTCACAAGACGTTTCCGCCGATCACGCGCCACACCCTGGCATTGTATTGCGGGGCCTCGGGCGATCACAACCCTATACATGTCGATCTGGACTTCGCCCGCGCGGCAGGTTTTCCCGATGTGTTCAGCCACGGCATGCTTGTCATGGCCTATCTGGGCCAGGCGCTGACCGACGCGGTTTCCCCGTCCAGCATCCGTTCGTTTTCGACGCGCTTTGCCGCGATCACCCAACTCGGCGCCCGGCTGACCTGCGAGGGGCATGTCGCCGAGCTGTTCGAAGACAAGGGCGAGCGGCGCGCACGTCTGGCGCTGACCACCAAAGATGAGAATGGCGAGGTCAAGCTCGCGGCCGAGGCCGTGATCGCCATTTGAACCCAAAAATACCTACCCAAGAATATTTCAAGGAAATCTCAAGGACACCTGATGACCAAACTTGCGGGAAAAGTTGCGTTGATCACCGGATCCGGCCGCGGTATCGGCCGGGCCATCGCGTTGAAGCTGGCTAGCGAGGGCGCCAGCATCGTAGTCAACGATCTGGATGCCGCGCCCGGCGATGCGGTCGCCGCCGAAATTGTCGCCGCGGGCGGCAAGGCCATCGCCGTCAATGGCAGCGTTTCGGACCCCGGGTTTCCCGATCGTTTTGTCGGCGCTGCGGTGGAAAAGCTTGGCGGCCTCGACATCATCGTCAACAACGCCGGTTATACCTGGGACTCAACGATCCAGAAAATGACCGACGAGCAATTCCAGGCCATGCTCGACGTGCATCTGGTCGCGCCGTTTCGCATCCTGCGCGCGGCCGCCGAGCCGATCCGGATTTTCGCAAAGAAGGAAGCCGAAGCCGGCCGCGAGGTGTTCCGCAAGGTCGTCAACATCTCGTCGATCGCCGGGCTTTACGGCAATGCCGGGCAGGCGAGCTATTCGTCGGCGAAAGCGTCTCTGGTCGGATTGACGCGCACCATGTGCAAGGAGTGGGGCCGCTACAAGGTCAACGTCAATTGTGTCGCCTTCGGCCTGATCAATACCCGGCTGACCCAGCCGATCGAGGCGCAGCAGAAGACCATCGATGTGGCGGGCCGCGACATCAAGGTGGGCGTGCAACCGCAGATGCTCGAAGCGATGGCCAGAATGATCCCGCTTGGCCGCGGCGGCACCCCGGAAGAGGCCGCTGGCGCGGTTTATTTGTTTTGCAGCCCGGAATCGAACTACATCAGCGGCCAGGTTCTCGTCTGCGGCGGTGGCCTCATCGTCTGATGACACGCCGCCGCTCTCGCTTCAATCGCGCCCAGCTTCCAGAATCGCCTGGGCCAATCGGGACGGATTGCTGAAAAACATTTCATGACTGCCGGGGCATTCTACCAGGCGGAAGAGGCCCAGCCGTTCAGAAAGACGCGCACGGATGGCTGTGAGGCAGCGGCGTATCCTGCTGGCAATTTACATAGGACTTGCCGATCGGCATTTCGGGCAGTTGCTTGCTCAGCGCGATCTTGTCGGTGTAGGTCCGATAGGGGTGCATATTGAGCTTGTCGAAGCTCGACTTTGCCAGCGCGAAATCGGCGTCGTTGATGAAGGATTCACGCCAGATCTCAAGCAGCAGCATCACCGCGTTATTGTTCGCGCCGGCGATGGCCAAGGATTGAAAATTACACGGTCCGTTTTGGTCCGATAGCCTCGAACTGGGCTTTCTGTTCGTCGCTCAGCGTTGCATAGAAGTCCTCTAGCGCCGGGCGCACCAGTTTGACGGCTTGCAGCATGGTGTCGAGCCGATTGGCGAGCGCGGCAAGCCGCGCCACCGGCGTGACGACGTCGTCCGGCTGGCATGTCACCTTCAGCATATCGGCGGCCCTGGCCGTGGCATCCTGCACCACCTCGAGGGCGGCGCGTTGGGGGACGTTCAGGTGCAGCTTGGTTTCGAGCTCGCTGCCCGGCCACTGGAAGGCGGCGGGCTGCGGAGCGGCACAGTTCTGGGCCAGCGACGCTTTTGAAGCGGATGCCTTGCGCTGATCTTCGGCGAGCGCATTAAGCCGCGTTTTCTGCTCGTCATCCAGCAGGCCATAGGATTTCTCCAAGGGCGGCCGCACCAATGCCACGGCGGAAATCATCGCCTCGACGCGCTGCTGCATGGCCGCGAGCCGGCCCGGTGCCGTCGACGCGACCTGCGTCGGGCATGCAGAGCGGATAGTCTGAGCGGCCTGTATCGATGCGTTGGCAAGCTCATCGAGCGCGGCGCGCTGGGTGTCGTTCGGCTGGATGGCCTGCTGAATCTGATCGATCGGGAGGCCGGCAACATCGCGGCTGTCATCGCCGCACATTTGCGCAAGCGAAGGGAGCCCGACGTGCCTTCGGCCGCGCCCGGGTTGCGCCATGTAACCTGCGAGATCGCCATAGCCGTAAGGTGCGAAGATCCCCGCATAGATATCCGGGTAACCGTAGTCCCAGAAGCCGTTGTCGCCCCAGATGGCATAATCATAAATGTCGTTGTATGCGAACGGCCAGAACAGCGGCCCGACCCATCCATATCCGCCGTCGCCGTGCTGCCACCATCCGTTCGCGCCGTGGCCGCCATGCCAGCCCGCCAATGCGGCAGCTGCGGCGATCTGTCCGCGCGCAGCGGGATTGCTGAGCAGGCGGCCGTTGCGCAATCCGCCGCTGCGCGACAGCGAGTTCATCGCGCTGCGGATGCTTCCGGATCGCACCGGGGCGTTTCGGATCTGGCCGAAGTTCCTCCCGCCATGACCGGTAAAAGAACGACCGCCGCGAACGGCCCCTCGCGAAAATGAATGTGAGACGGCGAACCTCGCACCGGCGTGGTGGCCACCGCCGAAATGCATACCGCCAAAGCCGTGACCTCCGCCGAAATGCATGCCGCCAAAGCCGTGGCCGCCGCCCCCATGACCTCCGCCGAAATGTCCTCCGCCGCCGTGTCCGCCACCGCCGTGACCACCGCCACCGTGACCACCGCCGCCTCTCGCCAACGCTGCGCCCGACAGCAGGGCCGTGACAACCAGAACGGCAATTCCAATACGGAACTTTGACATGTTATCCGCTCCGGCCTCATCGCCCACTCAAATGACGCCGGAAAGAACCAAAAGTTCCCTGCGCCGAAGTCAGCTCAGGGGTCAATCGCTACCAGGCGGGCCAGCGGCAATCCGGCCACGTCGGCTACGCCGCCGAGAAGCGGAAGCCGGAGCATTAGTGACATCGCCACGGGCCACTGCGGATTCACGGCAGCGCGCGATTTGATCGAACGGTAATTCAGCAAGATCAAGCAATGTCGGCATGTCGCGGCCCAATGTGACCAATCGCGGTCAACTATCTGGCAGCAATCCGAACTTGGCTGCGTGACAATAAGTCTCTGGATCTGCACGCGTCGTCAGCTTCTGTGCGCGATGCTCGGGCGGTCAAAGCCAACTCGCTTGTAGCGCTGTCGGATGAGCATTAATGCGTGCGCGCAGCCTGTTGCGATGCTGTTCGGAAGTGGACCCGGAATCTTCCTGTCCCAAGGGCGACAATTGACGGGAGAAGTCGCGAAGCGGCGAACATTTGGAAGATATGCGGCTTGGCGACAAATGGCGTTGCGCACAGCGGTTAAATCGGATTCCGGATCCATCATGCCGTAAACGAGGCCCATCACGATGCTGTAGGCCAGCATCATTCCGAGGGAGAACAACGCTGGCCAAATGCCGAGGCCAAGATGCATTGCAAACGGGCCAAGCCCCAGCAGTGGAAAGAAAATCAGATCCATCGCCAACCATCCGAATATTCCGGCGATGAACCCCTTAACGGGACCGCCGTCGCCCGGCAGATGATGATAAAAATTGGCGAAGGTAAAGCCCGCCACGGTCGAGCCGTTGATGTACGAAAGCAGCCATGGCATCAGCGGATGAATATTCTCACCGGTCGAGTAACTGAGCGCGATCTGGAGACTTTGGTAAGGCTGGAACGATTCAAGGATGCCTAGCTTGGCTTTCCCAAGCATCAACAAGGTATGCGTGATGTTTCCGCAAAGGCCGGCAATTGCAGCTTTCCAGACCCACCTTTTTGCCGTCAGTACACTAAGCAGTTGCCAGAATTGCACGGCAGGTCTTTCCGAATTTTCCAAAACTTGACGGTCAGTCGTGGCTTCCGACGGCCAGCTTCAGTAGACAGCGGCCACCATTCAGAACATTGATATGGCTCAAGCACGCAATGGGGTGAAATATCAATGCGATCTGGCCCTTTACATAGAATCCGCCACGGCCAAGGCTTGGGCATTTCCGCCCAAAAAGCGAGGCATATAGGGCATATCATCTGCGAGTGCGTGCAATTGCTCCGGCAATGATTTGCATCGTCAGGCCAACGACCCACCCCAGCATTGTTACCACTGTCCAGAAGATGCGCGGATTTTCATGAAGCACAATCACACCGACCGATACAAAAGCCGTCAACGTGGCGAGAAATGTGCCTACGGCGCTGAGCAGTTCTGCTGTATCAATCTTTCCGCCGGAACCGCCTTTCGAAGGATCGCCATCTGGTCCATGAAAAGCCAGGGGCGGAGTATCAATTCCCAAGTAAAACCCAATTGCGCCGCCAATCATCATGACGACCAAAAAACCCTCAGAGGTTAGCGCCGCGATGCTGGACCCGACATAGGTGGCAACAAACAATCCGCATGCCGCTCCGGCCAACGCAAGCCCAATGCGTTCCAGAACGTGGGCAGCCCTTCTTGCGCGGAATTGCATTATCGTAACTCACCGAGTGCGAAGAATTAAGCCAGGATATTATTCTGCTGCGCGAAAGTGTTGACGCTTCGAGCTGCCAAGGCATGCGGGTTAGGACCGCAGCCGCTTGGCGTGTCCGGCGACCGCTGGCCAATCTGATATCTTGAAAGAGGGGTCTAACGACAAACCCGTCCAGTACGCTCTATCGATGGATTTCAGGTGAGCGGCTTTGATTCAGATCAATATATTCTTCATGGCTATTAACTAGTTTTGTTCAGTAGTTGTTTGCAACGGGTGATCGCCATGACGCGTTATGTCGTGAAGTTTTTCAAAGATGTCCTGGGTGAAAACGGTCATGAGGCCGAAATCTGTCAAAGACAGCTGGATATCGACGCACTGAACCCTCTTGATGCTGCCGAGCGTGGCAAGCGCAAGTTTTGCGACTATGAACGACTTGCGCATTGGTCGCTCCATGCGGACCGAGTCAGCGTGGCCGAGACTGAATATCCTTCATAGACGATAGAGATGTGCCATTAGGCACGTCTCTATGGGATTTCTCGGCTTTCAGTGCAGGTGCGCGAATATCCGGCAATATCGACTTTGACCGATCGGCACGTCTTCTTCACGCGAACCGGTATCCACCCCGGATCAAGTCCGGGGCAGGCTCCCGGATCAAGTCCGGGGCAGGCTTTCGCTGGAAAACACTCAGCGCACCTCACCCGGCCGCGGTCACCGCACGCTGCGCCATCACCTTGACGAGATTGGCGCGATAGGCCGCCGATCCATGGATATCCGACAACATGCCGTCGCTGGATATCTTGACACCATCGAGTGCTGCCGCCGACCAGTTGGCCTTCAGCGCGGCCTCGATCGCAGGCACCCGCAGCACGCCATTCTGCGACGCGCCGGTGGCCGCGACGCGAACATCGCCCGCCTTGGTCTTGACTACGAACACGCCGGTCAGCGCGAAGCGCGAGGCCGGATGGCGCATTTTCGAATACCCGGCCTTGGCCGGAATCGGGAACGCGACCTGTGTGATGATCTCGCCGTCCTCCAGCGCCGTCGTGAACAGGCCTTTGAAGAAGTCTTCGGCCGCGATCGCGCGCTTGTTGGTCTTCACGGTGGCGCCGAGCGCCAGCATGGCCGCCGGATAGTCAGCCGCCGGGTCGTTGTTGGCGATCGATCCCCCGATGGTGCCGCGATAGCGCACCGCCGGATCGCCAATCACCGAGGTGAGATACGCAATCGCGGGGATCGCCTTTTTGACGTCGGCATTGCTCATGATGTCATAGTAGGTCGTCGCCGCCTTGATGGTCAGCGTGTCGCCCGACAACTCGACCCCGACGAGATCCTTGATCCTGGCAAGATCGATCACCTCGGACGGCGCTGCCAGTCTTTGCTTCATGACCGGAAGCAGGGTTTGGCCGCCGGCAAGATATTTGGCTTCGGTGCCCTTGGCGAACAGCGCGACCGCCTCGTCGATGCTCGAGGCGCGATGATAAGTGGTCTGATACATGGTGCGTTCCTTTATTCTCGGTGTCTCTGGGCTCAACCGTGAATCGCGTGCCAGACGCGGTCGGGCGATGCCGGCATTTCCAGCTTGTTGGAACCGATCGCGTCGGTGATGGCGTTGATGACGGCCGCGGATGCGCCGATCGCGCCGGCCTCGCCGCAACCCTTGACGCCGAGCGGATTGCCCGGACACAGCGTCGAGGTGTGCTGAACCTGGAACGAGGGCAGATCCTCGGCGCGCGGCATGGCGTAATCCATGAAGCTTGCGGTCAGTAATTGCCCGCTCTTGTCGTAGACGCAGTTTTCCAGCAGCGCCTGACCGATGCCCTGGGCCAGACCGCCATGGACCTGACCTTCGACGATCATCGGATTGATCAACCGCCCGAAATCGTCAGCGGCGACGAAGTTGACGAAATGCGTCTTGCCGGTGCCGGCATCGACCTCGACCTCGCAGATGTAGGAACCTGCCGGAAAGGTGAAGTTCGTCGGATCGTAGAATGCGCTTTCCTTCAGGCCGGGCTCCATGCCGTCGGGCAGGTTGTGCGCGGTATAGGCCGCCAGCGCGACCATCGGAAATGCGATCGATTTGTCGGTGCCGGTGACCTTGAACTCGCCGTTCTCGATGACGATGTCGCTTTCCGACGCCTCGAGTTGATGCGCTGCGATTTTCTTGGCTTTCGCTTCCATCTTTTCCATCGCCTTGACGATGGCAGTCAGTCCGACCGCCGCGGAGCGCGAGCCGTAGGTGCCCATGCCGAACTGCACCTTGTCGGTGTCGCCGTGAACGATCTGGACCTGGTTGATCGAAATGCCGAGCCGCTCGGCGACCACCTGCGCAAACGAGGTCTCGTGGCCCTGGCCGTGGCTGTGCGAGCCGGTCAGGATTTCGATGGTACCGACCGGATTGACCCGCACTTCGGCGGATTCCCACAGGCCGACGCCAGCGCCGAGACTGCCCACCGCCTTCGAGGGCGCGATGCCGCAGGCTTCGATGTAGCAGGACACGCCGATGCCGCGCAGCTTGCCTTCGGATTTCGCCTTGGCTTTACGCGCGGGGAAGCCGGCATAGTCGATCGCCTTCATCGCCGCGTCCAGCGACGCGTTGAAGTCGCCGATATCGTAGGCCATGATCACCGGCGTTTGATGCGGAAACTGGGTGATGAAGTTCTTGCGGCGCAGCTCGGTCGGATCGACCTTTAGTTGCCGGGCCGCGGTCTCCATCAGCCGTTCGACCACGAAGCTCGCCTCGGGTCGTCCGGCGCCACGATAGGCATCGACCGGCGTGGTGTTGGTGTAGACGCTGATCACCTCGGCGAAGATATTGGGAATGTTGTACTGGCCCGACAGCAACGTCGCGTAGAGATAGGTCGGCACCGACGACGAGAACAGCGACATGTAGGCGCCGAGATTGGCGTAGGTCTTGACCCGCAGGCCAGTGACCTTGTTGTTCTTGTCAAAGGCGATCTCGGCCTTGGTCAGATGATCGCGGCCGTGGGCGTCGGTGAGAAAGGCCTCGGTCCGGTCGCTGGTCCACTTCACCGGCCGACCGGTGCGCTTGGAGGCCCACAGTGCCACCATTTCTTCGGGATAGATGAAGATCTTGGAGCCGAAGCCGCCGCCGACATCCGGCGCGATGACCCGCAATTTGTGCTCCTGGGCGACGTTGTAGAACGCCGAAAGCACCAGGCGCGCCACGTGCGGATTCTGCGAGGTGGTGTAGAGCGTGAAATGCTCTTCCGCGGCATCGTATTCGGCGATCGCCGCGCGCGGCTCCATCGCGTTCGGCACCAGCCGGTTGTTGGTGATGTCGAGCGCGGTCACATGGGCTGCGCTCTTGAACGCGGCTTCCGTTGCGGCCTCGTCCCCGATGGTCCAGTCGTAAATTACGTTATTGGGTGCCTCCGGGTGAAGCTGCGGCGCGCCGTTCGCCACCGCGTCGCGCATATCGACCACCGCCGGCAATTCCTCATAGTCGACGATGACGGCTTCGGCGGCATCGCGGGCCTGGTTGCGGGTCTCGGCGATCACCACCGCGACGGCCTGGCCGACAAAGCGCACGGTCTCCGGCGCCATCGCCGGCCACGCCCCCATCTTCATCGGCGAACCGTCCTTGGAATGGATCATCCAGCCGCAGATCAGGTTGCCGATCTTGTCGTCGACGATCTGCCGCCCGGTCAGCACATCGACCACGCCCGGCATCTTCATCGCTTCGGAGCTGTCGATGCCCTTCACCCTGGCATGGGCATGCGGGCTGCGGACGAACGCGGCATAGGTCATGCCATGCAGGCGGATGTCATCCACATAGCGGCCCTTGCCGGTGATGAAACGCTTGTCTTCCTTGCGAACGACCCGTGCGCCGATGCCTTCGATTCCCATGATGTAATCTCCCTGTCTCGCTTGCTGCGCGCGAACTTGTCGGGCGCTTCCGCGACTACCTGATTGGTTTTTCTGCGATCGATGTTTATCGGCCGATATCGAAATGGCCGATGTCGAAGCCGGCTGGTCGGAGCGCTATTCAGCGGCCTCTGCAACCTTCATGCGGCCGGCGGCGTCGAGTACCGATTTGACGATGTTGTGATAGCCGGTGCAGCGGCAGATGTTGCCCTCAAGCTCCTGGCGCAGCGTCACCTCATCGAGGCTCGGTCCATGGCGGTTGACGATATCGATCGATGCCATGATCATGCCGGGTGTACAGTAGCCGCATTGCAGCCCGTGATTGTCGCGGAAGGCGGCCTGCATCGGATGCAACTCGTCGCCCTTCGCGATGCCCTCGATGGTCGTGATGCTGGAGCCGTTGGCCTGTCCCACCAGCACCGTGCAGGATTTCACCGACCGTCCGTCGATATGAACGGTGCAGGCGCCGCACTGGCTGGTATCGCAGCCGATATGAGTCCCTGTCAGTCCCAGATGATCGCGCAACAGATGCACAAGCAGCGTCCGGTCTTCGACCTCGGCCGAGACCTGCTTGCCGTTGACCGTCAGTTTTATGCTGGACACGCTCAATCCTCCCAAATTTTTCAACAGTCTGGTTCTAATAAGATCACGTCGACAACGCATTTGTAATCGCTATCTTGGTAGTAGACGTACCCCAATCTAATTGCTTGATTTTTCTGGTAACTTGGGCGGTACGACAGGCGTGGATTGCACTCTTTCGCGCCTAATACTTCCTGAGGATTGATCGGCCGGGGCAATCGCCTGACAATTCGAACTGAATCTGGCGCAGCGAGCAGGCATTGGAACCCAATCAGGTTGAGAAAGCTCTCTTGAATCTTGCTGAGGCGGGGGCAATCATGGTGACGCCTTGCGGGCTTGTTTTGGCGGCCGAGGAGGCATGGAATTGACCAGCTTCCTGATCATCGACGACCACCCGCTGTTTCGCGAAGCCTTGGGCAATGCGGTGCGTCTGGCTCATCCGGATGCGAGGATTTTCGAGGCGATGTCGATCAAGGGCGCGCTTGGCATTCTTGCTGCCGAGCAGGGGATCGATCTTGCCTTGCTCGACCTGAGCCTGCCCGACGCAACCGGATTTTCGGGCTTTTTGCGCCTGCGAGAGACCCATCCGCGGCTCCCCGTCGCGATCGTCTCGAGCGATGAGGACCAACAGATCATTCGCGAAGCGCTGTCGCTGGGTGCTGCCGGTTATTTGCCGAAATCGACATCGAAGAGCGAATTGGCGCGCTCGATCGAGCGGGTGCTGAGTGGCTCTATTTCCGTTCCGAGCAATTTCGTGATCCGGAACGAGCAGGGCAGCGCAAATCGCACCGAGGCCTTGCGCGCGCGGCTCGCCGAACTGACGCCGCAGCAGCTTCGGGTGCTGGAACTGATCCGGCGCGGATTTCAGAACAAACACATCGCGGTCGAGCTCAAGCTCGCCGAATCGACCGTCAAGGCCCATGTCACCGAGATCTTGCGTAAACTGAAGCTTTTCAGCCGCAACAAGGCGGTGATCGAAATCGGCAAGATCGATCTGCCAACTCCAAAGCAGCAAGCCGCCAGGCTTGAGCGCGCCAAGCCGACTTGATGCTGGCTTGACAGCATCCGGCGCGGATGCACCACTCGCAAGAATTCCATCCTCGGGATATCGGCTGGAAAAAATCGGGACGGATTCCCAAGAAAATGGCCAAAGTGCGCCTGATCTTCGTTGCGCTGTTGCTGGTTGCCGCTTCATCCGCGACGTTCGCGGCCGATCGATTGCGAATCGGCGTGCAGAGCACCGGCACCTTTGCATGGCAGCTCGACGTCGTCCGCCGCCATGGTCTGGCCGAGGCGGCAAATCTGAATTTGATCGCTACGGAAATGGCGTCGCCGGATGCGGGCAAGCTCGCCCTCAACGCCGACACGGTCGATATCGCCGTCGTTGACTGGCTCTGGGTGGCGCGGGAGCGCGCGCTGGGTATGAAACTACAATTCTACCCTTATTCAACCGCTGTCGGTGCGATCATGACCCGGAACGACTCGCCGATTCGCAGCTTGGCGGATCTGAAAGGCCGCACCCTGTCCATCGCCGGCGGCCCGCTCGACAAGAGCTGGCTGATTGTGCAGGCCGCGGCGATCCGCCACAGCATCGATCTCAAGCGCGAGACGACGCTGCAATATGGTGCACCGCCGTTGATCTATCAAAAGCTGTTGCAAGGCGAAGCGGAGGCAAGCCTCAATTTCTGGAATTTTTGCGCGCAACTGGAGGGCCGCGGTTATCGCCGGCTCTACGACGTGCGCGAGGCCGAGACCGAACTGGGATTGAAGGAACCGCTCTCGCTCACCGGTTATGTTTTCCCGGAGAGCTTCGCGACCGCCCACAAGGACACCATCGAGCGCTTTCTGTCCGTCGTGCGACAGGCCAATGATATCCTGCTGAACTCGGACCCGGAATGGGATGCGTTGCGGCCGTTGATGCGGGCGGAAGACGACGCAACGTTCCTGGCGTTTCGCCAACGCACCAGGCAGGGGCTGCCGCGCCGCTCGGCGGGCGCGGAGGAAACCGATGCCCGGGCGCTGTTCAAGGTGCTCGCTGAAATCGCCGGGCCCGGGCTTGTCGGTCCGGGCAGGGAACTCGACCCCGGCCTGTATTATCATCCGTCGTCCGGCGGAGAGTAGCGATGGCGAGGGTCTTGTCGCTTGCCGCTCTGCTCGCACTCTGGGCGCTGGTCGCAGCACTTGCGCAGTCGCGGCTGCTGCCGGACCCATGGAGTGTCGGTGCGGCGATCGTGGTCGATATCCGTTCCGGCGAACTGCCGTTCCAGATGGCGTGCACGCTGGCGCGGGTGCTGGCGGCCTTCTCGGTCGCCTTCACCCTTGGCGTCATTGCCGGCTATGCGATGGGGCGCTGGAAGACCGTGGACCGCTATGCCGATTCGTGGCTGATTGTGCTGCTCAATCTTCCTGCGCTGGTCGTCATCATCTTTGCCTATGTCTGGATCGGTCTCAACGAGACCGCGGCGATCGTCGCGGTGGCGCTGAACAAGCTGCCTAACGTTATCGTCGTCACGCGCGAGGGTGTCCGATCGCTCGATGCCGGTCTGGACGATATGTCCAGGGCGTTCAGGATGACATGGCTCACCCGGATTCGGCATGTCGTCCTGCCCCAGCTTGCGCCCTATCTGGCCGCGGTATCGCGATCCAGCCTGTCGATCAGCTGGAAGATCGTGCTGGTCGTCGAACTGATCGGACGCCCCAACGGTGTCGGGTTTGTTCTGGGGTCGGCGTTTTCGCTGTTCGATATGACCAAGATTCTGAGCTATGCGATCTCGTTCGTGGCACTTATGCTCGCGATCGAAACCCTGCTGGTGCAACCGCTTGAACGACGAACAAACCGATGGCGGCGCCGGCCCGCTTGAACTTCGCATCGACGCCAAGACCTTTGTTTCGGCCGAGGGCACGCCCGTCGAGATTGTCCGCGGGCTGAACTTGCGGCTTGAAGCTGGCGGTTTTGGCGCGATGATCGGCCCGTCCGGCTGCGGCAAGACGACGATCCTGCACATCGCCGCCGGACTGGATACCGATTTCGTTGGTGAACTGCGCGTCCCGGGCGCTCGCCTCGGAGTCGTTTTCCAGGAGCCGCGCCTGCTGCCCTGGCGAACGGTCGCGGAAAATATCAGGCTTGTGCTTCCCGCCCATGAGCCAATGGACAATCTGGCCGACCTGATCGAAACACTGGGACTTGGATCGCATCTGGCGCATTACCCCGGCGAACTCTCGCTCGGCCTCGCCCGCCGCGTGGCCATCGCCAGGGCATTCGCGGTGCGCCCGGATTTTCTTTTGCTTGATGAGCCGTTTGTCTCGCTGGATGAGGCGGTGGCGGGCCGGTTGCGCGAGGAAGTGGCCGTGCTGACCGAGCGGCACAGGATGACCACGCTGCTGGTGACGCACGATCTTCGCGATGCGGTTCAATTGGCGGATCGGTTGTTCTTTCTGTCGGCGAGGCCGGCCAGCATCGTCCGCGAGATTGCGCTGCCGCCGCCGCGCGGAATGCGCAGCAAGCAAGTGATTGATCGGGTTCTGGAGGAACTGAGGACAGTGCCCTTGGGCCAGACCGCGACTTAACGATGCGACCCGAATCCAGCTGGTTTTGTTTTGACGCGTTTTCTTTACCCGAACCGGTATCCACTTCGCTCGAAAACGTTCTCAGTCACGCCAGTTTGGATTCAATCGCCAGCCGCACCAGTTCGGCCGAGCTGCGCACGCCGAGTTTCTGGCGCATCAGCGAGGATGTGTTGGCGACCGTCTTGTACGACGCATTGACCAGCCAGGCGATTTCCGAAAGGCTCTTGCC
The DNA here is from genome assembly GCA_963727225.1 of uncultured Pseudomonadota bacterium. Classification (GTDB taxonomy): domain Bacteria; phylum Pseudomonadota; class Alphaproteobacteria; order Rhizobiales; family Xanthobacteraceae; genus Bradyrhizobium. The sequence continues at coordinate 429,325 of CAVSFN010000024.1, forward strand.
GGTCCCGAGCAGGCGCAGGATTTCGATTTCGCGCGGTGTCAGGCGCGCCAGCCGGCTTGAGCCAAATGACGGCCCGGCGAAGGCGAGGCTTTGGGCGAGCGAGGTAGGCAAGAAGACATTGCCTTTTGCGACTTCGCGGATGGCAACGATCAGATCGTCGGGATCCCCCGATTTCGAGACATAGCCTTTGGCGCCGGCTTCGATGGCCCGTGCCGCGAATACCGGGTCGTCGTTCATGCTGAATATGATGATGCGGGCCGATGCATCGCGCCGCAGGATCCGCCGCGCCAGTTCAAAGCCCGAAACGCTCGGCAGATTGATATCGATCAGGCAGATGTCGGGTGGCTCGGCGACGAAGGAAGCCTCTCCGCTCTCGGCATCCGCCGCCGTGGTGATGACAATGTCCGGGTCGCTCGCCAGCAACGCGCGACAACCGGAAATGACGATCGGGTGATCATCAACGATCAGCACCCGCGTCGGTTTGCCCTCAGGCAGCGTCGTCGCGCCAATCGCCGGGGCGACAGGCCTTGCCGCTGTGGCCGCTCTCTTCATCTCAAACCGTCCATATCTTAAACCGACTTGTACCACCGTATGCATACGCAACGAAAATGCTGTACCGTTCAATTAGATAGCCGCCATTTTTGTCTGTCAACGGCATCCTGGGCGGACGCGAGGCGGCAGCACTGCGGAACGGGTCATGTGGCAAAAGCTCTCCTTGCGAATGCGTCTTATCGCGTTGTTCGCGCTGGTTCTGGTTCTCGGCCTTGCCATCAATATCGGCCGGCTGCTGCTGGAAGCCGGACCTCGCGTGCAGGCGGAGGACGAGAGCGTGATCCGGCTGGCGCGCGAATTCATCGAAGCGTCGGTCGGCGATCTCAAGGACAGCGCCGACCCCGAGGCCAAGCTGGCGACGATCGTCGATGGGTTGCAGAAGCTGCGTCACGTCACGGTGACGCGCGGGGGCGAAGTGCCGGAATCCGGCGAAGAATTGGCCGGGGCGACCGTGGCCGACGGGGGGGCCGATGCACCACCGGCATGGTTCATCGCTCTGGTCCGCCCGGAACAGGCCAGCTCAAAGCGTGCCGATTGTCGTCCAGGGCAAATCGCTGGGTTCGCTGGTGATCGCATCGCATCCGACCGACGAGATCGCGGAAATCTGGGACGGCATCGTCACCCAGGTCGGGATCGGTTCGGCGCTCGCCGTCGCGCTGTTTCTGGTTACAATTGTCGTTGTGAGCCGGGCGCTGGCGCCCATTCAGTCGCTGGCTGATGCGATGGCAAGCATCGGGGCCGGCCGCTATGACACCCGCGTGCTGCCGACCGGTTCGGCCGAGATTGCCGATATCTGCGACAAGCTCAATCACCTGGCGAACGCCCTCGGCAACGCGGTCGAGGAAAAGCAGCGTTTGGCTGAACGGGTGGTGTCGCTGCAGGATGTCGAGCGCAAGGAGATCGCCAGGGAATTGCACGACGAGTTTGGGCCTTATCTGTTTGCCTTGCGCGCGCACGCGACCTCGCTGATGCGGGTCGCCGATATCGCAAAACCCGACATCGATGGCGTTCGCAAGCACGGCAACGCGATGCTCGACCAGGTCAATGCCTTGCAGCAGTTCAACCGCCGCGTCCTCGAAAAACTGCGGCCTGCCGGACTGACCGAACTTGGATTGAACGAGGCGCTCGGGGCGCTGGTGCGGCTGTGGCGCGACGCCCACCCCGGCGTTGTCGTGGAAACCGGCGTCTCGCAATCGCTTGGTGACATGGGCGAGACGGCCGAATTGACGATCTACCGGGTCGTTCAGGAGGCCCTGACCAATGTCTTCCGCCATTCCGGCGCGACGCATGTCTCCGTGACGATCGACCCCGTGCCGAAATCCTCCGGCAATGGCTTGCAGAGCGCAGCGGCGCGCGTGCGCGTTCAGGATAACGGGGAGGGTCTGCCATCCGATCACAAGGTCGGCCTCGGCCTGACCGGAATGCGCGAGCGCGTGATGGCGCTGGGTGGCACGATGACGGTGGCGTCGACCGAGGGTGGCTTGACGGTGGAGGCTGTGGTTCCCCGCGGTGCCCGGCCGTGAAGCGGTTTTCCGGGCGTAAGCCTCCCGATCGGGAATTTTTCCCGATCCATGGTCGAAAGATTCCCGAATAATTACCGGGTTTGGGGGTGCCCGCCGGGCTTTTGGGCCTTAGCGTCAGGGCTATCCGAAGGGCGGGGGATTTCAAAAAACGCCTACGGCTGGGGAGACGGGTTATGAAGTCGCGGTGGGCATCGCTGGTATCGACCACATCGCTGGTCTCGACGGTATTTCTGATTACGCCGGAATGGGTTCATGCCCAGGATGCGCCGGGCGCTGTTCAGGCCTTGCCGCCGATCGTGGTGCAGGGGACGAAGCCGGGCGTGAAGCGCGGCCATGACGAACACGCGACTCGCGTGGTTCGCAGACCGCCAGTTGCGCGAGTGCCGGTGTATTCGACGACGCCGCTGGCCAGCGCCAGTATCGATGCCGACAAGGTGCCGGCCTCCGTTACCGTCGTCGGTGCAGCCGATATCGCGCGCACCCAGTCACTGAATATTACCGATGCCCTGGTGCAGAGCGTGCCGGGGATCATCGTCAGCGAGGTCGCGGGCAATCCCTTCCAGCCCGACGTGCAATTTCGCGGCTTCGTCTCGTCTCCGGTGTCCGGCACCCCGCAGGGGCTCGCGGTTTACCAGAATGGCGTTCGCATCAACGAGGCCTTCGGCGACACCATGAATTGGGACCTGATCCCGACCGCGGCGATTCGATCGGTCAGCGTTGTCACCAACAATCCCGCATTCGGTCTCAACGCATTGGGCGGCGCGCTCAGCATCCAGATGAAGGATGGCTTCACCTATCAAGGCGCCGAAATCAATACCATGGCCGGTTCCTACGGGCGTGTTCAAAGCTCGGGGCAATGGGGCAAACAGATCGATAATTTTGCCATCTACGGCGCGATCGAAGGGCTTCACGACAACGGCTTTCGCGAATTTTCGACATCGAACGTTCGCCGGTTTTATGGCGACGTCGGCTACAAGACCGATATGAGTGAGTTCCACTTCAACATGGGGGCCGCCGACAATACCTTCGGTGCCGCCGCGACTACGCCGATCGAACTGCTTCAGAAAAATTGGGGCGCTGTCTACACCACGCCGCAAACCTCGGAAAATCGCGTTGGCTATTTCAATTTAACGGGGAAGGTCGAGGTTACGCCGACCTGGACTATCGAAGGTATCGCGCATGCGCGGATTTTCGACCAGCATACCCTGGACGGCAACCCGAGCGGAACGCAGGCCTGCGACCCCCCCAATTCGATGCTGCTTTGCTTTGGCAACGGCAGCACACCGGCGAATGGCCTGAATGGATTGCAGCTTAACAATCCGTTCGATCCGAGTGCCATCCTGGGAGAAATCGACCGAACGACGACGCATTCGACGACGACGGGCGCGTCCTTGCAGGCGACCAATGACGATCGATTGTTCGGGCATAACAATCATTTTGTGATCGGAGGCAGCTTCGACTACAGCGTGACGAATTTCGCGGCCACGGCCGAACTGGGCACCATCAATCCAAACCTTGTCGTCGAAGGGAGCGGCATCTTCCTCGGCCAATCCGGCGACCCGGTTTCGGAGGGACCGGTTGGACTCCGTGCCGTCAACCAGTATAGCGGGCTTTATGCGCTTGACACCTTCGACGTCACAAAGGCCTTCTCGATCACGGGCGGCGGCCGCTTCAACGTCGCCAACATAACCCTGCAAGATCAGCTCGGCACCGCGCTGAACGGAAATGATACCTACACCCGGTTCAATCCGACCATTGGCGGAACCTATAAAATCACCTCTGGCCTGACGGCATATGCCGGCTACTCCGAGGCCAATCGTACGCCGACCCCGCTGGAGCTCGGTTGCGCCGATCCGGCCCATCCCTGCATCCTCGCAACATTTCTCGTCGCGGACCCGCCGCTGCAGCAAGTGGTGTCCAAAACCGTCGAGGCCGGCTTCCGCGGCACGCACGACTTTGGCGCCGGCATCGGCACGCTCGGGTGGAAGGTCGGCGCCTACCGCACCACAAATTCGAACGACATCCTCAATATCGCGGATCCGGTTTTGCAGGGGTTCGGCTATTTCCAGAATGTCGGCTCGACGCGCCGCCAGGGCATCGAAGCCGAAGCCAGCCTGAAGTCCGGCGCCTACGATTTCCATGCCAGCTATGCCTTTGTCGATGCGCGCTTCCTCGACTCCCTGACGCTCGGCTCCAATAGCCCGTTCGCTGACGTCAACGGAAATATCCAGGTGTCGCCGGGCGACCAGATTCCGGCGATCCCGCGGCACCGCGTCAAGCTCGGCTTCGACTATAACGTCACCGACGCATTCAAGGTCGGCGGCGACATGCTCTATGTCAGCAGCCAGTATTTCGCGGGCGACGCATCCAATCAGGCGCCGCAGCTGCCCGGCTACGCGGTCGTCAACGTGCACGCGTCCTATCAAATCAACAAGACGTTCCAGGTCTACGCGCGCGCGGATAATATCTTCAACAATCACTATGCAAGCTACGGAACATTCTTCGACACCACGGCTGTCCCCAATTTCACCAATGGCGGCGCGGCATTTACGGATCCGCGTTCGCTCAGCCCGGCGCGGCCGCTGGCGCTTTATGCCGGCCTGAAGGCGACGTTCTAGAGAACGGGCGCTCGTCGCGGGTTCTCAGTTTCCCGGGCCTTTCCGCCGCGCCAGAAAGCCGCGTGCCGGATCGTAGGCGGCGATGGCGCCGAGCAGAAACACGGTCGTATAGCCAGCCACGACCAGCAGCGATACCCAGGAGATCTTGGCGTAGAAGGCGAAGCGAATGAGTTCGGTCGCATGGGTAAAGGGATTGCACAGGCAGATGTAGTACAGCAGCGGGCTCGATTCCTGCACCCGCCACAGCGGGTAAAGTGCTGACGAGGCGAAGAACATCGGGAAGATGACGAAATTCATGATGCCGGCGAAATTCTCAAGCTGCTTGATCAGCGACGAGATCAGCATCCCCAACGCGCCCAGCATGAACCCGCACAGCAACAGCGCCGGGATCAAGGTCAGATAGCCGAGCGGCGGCGCTTCGATATCCCAGAACCATGCGATCAGCAGAAAGGCGTAGACCTGAAGGATGGAGACCAGCGTGCCCGCCAGCAGTTTCGATGTCAGCAGCCACCAGCGCGGGAACGGGCTGACCAGCAGTGTCCGCATTCCGCCGGTTTCCCGGTCATAGACCATCGTCAATGACGACTGCATGCCGTTGAAAAGCTGGATCATGGCGACCAGCCCGGGCGCGATATAGACCTCGTAAAGAACGTAGGTTTCGTAAGGCGGAATGATCGAGACGCCAAGAACCTGCCGGAAGCCGGCGGCAAAAATAAACAGCCACACCAGCGGCCGCACCAGCGCGGAGACGAAGCGCTCCCGCTGATGGATGAAGCGCAGGGCTTCGCGCCAGACGATGCCCTGCATGCAGATCAGATATTGCGCGAGCGTGTGGCCGTGATCCGTCGTTGCATCGGTGGTTGTGTCGGTGGTGGTGATGTCGGTCATTTGGCAATTCCTGCCGCGTCAGCGCCGGCGCCTTGCGTCAATTTGGTGAATGCCGCTGCCATGTTTGGAGCTGCCGTGGCGGCAACCACGTTCTTGACCGAATCCTTTGCCAGCACCCGGCCCTGGTGCAGAACCACGACATTGTCGTCGTCTCCGACTTCATCGATCAGGTGCGTCGCCCAGAGCACGCCGATGTTCTCCGTGGTCAATAGCCGCCGAACGTGCCCGAGAATGTCGGCACGCGATTTGATATCGAGGCCCACCGTCGGCTCGTCGAGCAGCAGAAGTTTCGGGCGATGCAGCAGCGCCCTTGCGATTTCGACGCGCCGCATCTGCCCGCCCGACAGGGTGTTGACCCGATCGTGCCTCCGGTCGGTCATCGCCACCAGATCCAGCACACGCGCGATCTCGAGATCCGCTCGGCTGCGGCCAATGCCATGCAGCGCGGCATGGTATTTCAGGTTCTGCTGGACTGAGATATCGGCATCGAGCGCGCGCGACTGGAACACCACGCCGAGCCGGCTCAATGCCGCGCCCGGCTCGCGCATGATATCATGACCGAGAATGCGGATGCTGCCGGAGCGGATCGCATAAAGTCGTGTGATGAGCGAAAACAGCGTCGACTTGCCGGCGCCGTTCAGGCCCAGAAGCACGGTAAACGACGACGGCATGACGGTCAGGCTGACGTCGTCCAGGGCGATCTGGGGACCATAGCGATGGCCGACATGATCGACATCAAGGGCGGGCGGACCAACCGCTTTATCGGAAGCCATCGGGATGCCTTGCTGCTCAGTTTGGGCCAATCGCGGAGCTCCGCGGCGATCCGACGCTCAAGCCGGCGGCATCGCTTCCGGATCGAACCCGCGCCGGCGCGCGCTTTGCGGCATAGCCTCCCATGCGACCTCCCTGTCGTGGACTTGCACCGCCATTGGCTGCCGGCGCATTCGGTATGATCATCAATAGCTGCGATGATGCAAGGACTTACTAAGTCGTAGGTGCGAATGGCGCCGCCGGTGCCCGACGCCGCCGCGAGAGTTCCCGGTCAACCGGCCGGCGCGATGCACGAGTTCGAGCTTCCGCTAACCCATTCGTCTAACTATATTGGAATGGGTCCAATGTGATAGCGGCGGACATCGAATGACGCGGTGCGACCAGGACACCGCGCATGATCGGGAAGAGCGCAAGGATGGCCGACAAGTGACCCGATTCCTGATCGTCGAGGATCATCCGCTGTTTCGTGAGGCGCTGGAGAGTGCCGTTTGTCTCGCGAATCCTGACGCCGAGATCCTCCAGGCGACGTCGATCGATGGGGCGATTGAGGTGCTTTCCTCCACCCGTCAGCTGGATCTGGTGCTTCTCGATCTGTCGATGCCCGGCACCACCGGACTATCCGGAGTGATGCGCGTCCGGAAGGCCTTTCCGAAAACGCCGGTGGTGATCGTTTCAGGATATGAGGACGTGCAGATCGTCCAGAACGTTCTCGCGCTTGGCGTATCCGGCTACATTCCCAAATCGACCTCGCGGCGGGAGATTGCGGATGCCATCGGCGAGGTGTTGCGAGGGGCGATTTATCTTCCCAGGCGTTACCGGGACGCTGCGATAGCGCGACAGTCCAGGATCGACAATCACCAACTGTTGAAGCGCCTTCATGACCTCACGCCGCAGCAATTGCGGGTGCTCGATATGTTGCGCAAGGGTCTGCAGAACAAGCAAATCGCCTATGAACTCAAGATCTGCGAGACCACGGTGAAGGTTCATGTATCGGATATCTTGCGCAAATTGAGCGTGTTCAGCCGCACCAATGCCATCATCGAGATCGCAAAGATCGATTTCGCCAGCCTGGCCGGTGGAGCGCCCGGCAGGCATCAACCGACCGATCAGGTTGATATCTGAACGACGTTACGTGAGCAGGAATGACAATAGCGAGCGCATTTCGGCCGGTTTGACCGGCTTTTTGAGCAGCTCGAAGCCACAGACCGCAGCCTCTCTTGCCGCATCCACCGAATAGTCAGCCGTCACGATCATGGCGGGGATTTCGCTTTTGACCTGCTGCCGGATCGCATTGACGGCCTCCAGTCCGCTTTCATCGCTGTCCAGGTGAAGATCGGCGATGATCGCATCCGGCGTGCCGCCGAGTGCGCCAATGCGCTCCAGCGCATCCGCGGTGGAAATCGTCTTGGCGACGTCGCATCCCCATTTTTCCAGCAGTTGCGCCATCGCCTCCGCGCTGGAGGGATCGTTTTCAACAATCAATATTTTGGCGCCTTCCAGCCCGCTGAACTGAAAATCATTGTGCTGAAGCTCACGTCCCGTTCCGGCACCGATCTCGAGTTCGGTGCGAGGCAGCGTGACGGAAAAGGTAGATCCATAGCCGACGCGTGACGAAAGCTGGACATCATGACCGAGGACCGTCGCGAACCGGCGCACGATCGAGAGGCCGAGCCCGAAGCCGGCGCCATCTCCGGTATTGGCTTCGCCGCGCTGGAATTCCTGAAATATTGCCTGCCGCTGGGCTTCCGGTATTCCGGGGCCGGTATCGTGAACCTGGATCCGGACTTCGCCGCCCTTCCGCCTGCATCCCATCAGCACCCCGCCGCGCTGGGTGTATCGGAGCGCATTGGTGAGCAGATTCTGCAATATCCGGCGCAGCATCAGCGGGTCCGAAATCACCGCCAGCGAGGAAGGCGTGATTTTCAGCGACAGGCCTCGCTTTGCCGCCAGCGGCGCAAGTTCGCAGCGGAGCGGATCGAACAGGGACGAGATCAGTATCGGGCGCGCCTCCGGTTTCAAAACGCCGGCATCGAGCTTCGAAATATCGAGTAACGTCTTCAGCAGGTCCTCAAGCGTGAGAAGGGAACGATCGACCTGTTCGAGCAGCGCGGCCCCCCGATCCGAAACCTCCATCTCCGCGAATGTCGACAGCGTCAGCCTTGCCGCATTCAGCGGTTGCAGCAAATCGTGAGTCACGGAAATCAACACCGAGGATTTCAGCGAACTGGCGGCCTCGGCCTGCTGCTTGGCCCGGTAGAGATAGTCGTTGGATCGTTCGATGGCCCGCAGCGCATCCTGCAATTGCCGGGTGCGGTTCAATACCTGATGGTCCAGCGCGATCGCGGTCTCAAACAACGAAAAGGCATTGAACTGCTGGTCGATCGACCGCTCGACGCGCGACATCAGCGCAGCATTGATTTTCTTCAGTTTCGCCGTTTCGCGTTGCAACGTCTCGATCTGGTCTGCGCCTTGGCTCTTCATGACGGCTGGGGCCTCTTGCCGATGGCGACCCCGGTCAGCGTCTGATTGACATGCATCGAGCGATACTGCTCGCCATAGGTATGGAAGCCGACCACATTATTGGTACGATAGAGTTCGGACATGTCGCGCGCGAATTGATGCTGTTCGGCGTCGAGCCGCCGAAGCACGCACTCAAATCCGATATAAATCGAGACATCGCCGATTTCGTCACGGGTTTCGGCAAACAGATCGTGCATCGCCCCGATCGGATTGCGCGGCTGCGCGGCGGTGAGAACCATCCCTTCGTCGATCGCGCAAAAGAAACTCAGGGAGCCGTCCGGGTTCATTTGCTGGATCGATCGCGCATAATACGCTCCGCCGACGCGGACCAGCACCGGATGGGAGGCGAACGAGAACGCATCGAGCTTGGTGTCCATGATGCCAACCGCGCGAGAGTATTCCTCGGCGGCCGGTTCGGCGTTGATCTCCTTGACAACGCGGCGCTCGACGTCGGCCTCTGTCACCACCATCTTTGTCGTTGTGGGCTCGAAATTGTCGCATTTGAACAGCCGGAACGGCAGCGCGGTTTTCAGGATAATGAGGATGGCAGCGTCGGAATGGGCCTGGCCGTCATAGAACACCCAGGTTTTCTCGAAGCGCAGCCCGTCGCCGGCCGATCCGCCCACCACCGGGATGTTGTCCAGCGACGCGTAGATCGCGGACATCACCGCCTCTTCGCGCCGGCACAGCCCGTCGATCAGCAACAGACCAAAGGAATTCTGTCCCACGGCTTCGGGCGAACGTCGCGCCGACTCGTGCCGTAGCTCGGTGCCGATCCTGCGGCCGTCCTCGACACGGAAATTGCTGAGGTCGGGGAGGGGGCGCGCCACGATGGAGAAATCCTCGGCGCCGAATCCGAGGGCAACCACGCTGTTGTCGCCCCAGCCGTCCGGCGCGAGTTCCCCGGCGGTGGTGCAGCCGAACACCGGTGTGCTGCCCAGGAACCCGGCCATTTCGGCGATAAATTCATGGGGGTCGTAATAGGGTGAGAGGAAAACAAGAACCATCGCAAGTCCATCGGATGGCAATTGGCGGGCAATGTCCGCCGCAGCCTCGTGTGCTGCGGAAGCTTTTGCCTGAGCAACGGCAATACCCGACGCATTGCTGAACCGATACTCGGTTCGACCCACTGTCTTCTCCCTCCCGTGCCAATCCTGGTGCTTTGTCAGGACGCTTTTGTTGAGACGATAAGGCCTTCTTCCAGTTGTCGCAAGAACAGGTCCCCACCCACCACACGGCCCGCATGCCGCGCCGATCTGTATCGGAGCGCGGTACGCGGAAATTGCGCCGAGCGGCCGACCCTAGATCGGCGGGATCACGCCCTTGTCGTGCGTTATGCGCGCTCTCCATCGCCACTTCTATTGGAGGACCGGCACGCTGGTCGCTTCCGATACGTGCAACGCAGCATGCGGGGATCGGGTGGACGCCTCCTGATCCCGCCGTTTTTTAATTCCCGCGAAACAGCCCGCTACTACCACCGCCTGCTTGCGGCGGCCTAAAGCTGGGCGCGCACCAACGGAGACGTTGATGAGAAAATCGCGTTCGGCACCTGAAATCGGGCTGGGAATTTGCGGCGCGATATTGGCCGCCAAATTCGCGACAGCACAAGTCTCTCCGCCGCCGGCGAAGCCGCCGGAAGGTGCTGCGCTTTTCAGGCAGCAATGCGCCACCTGCCACACCACCAATTTTTCCGATCCGCAGCGGCAGGGACCGTCGCTGTTCAAGGTGATGGGCCGGCAGGCAGGAAAACTCGATGGCTTCCATTATTCGGCAGGTTTTGCGCAGGCCAATTTCGCCTGGGACGAAAGCAAGCTCGATGCGTGGTTGACCAATCCGCAGGCGATTATTCCCAGCGCCGTCATGGCCTATCGGCAACCGAAGGCGGAAACGCGCGCGGCCATCATTGCCTATCTTAGGGAATTGAACTGAATGGCAAAGCCGGTTCACTCGATGATCCGCGTGCTCGATGAAGCAAAGTCGCTCGATTTCTATGGACGCGCCTTCGGGCTGCAAATCGCCGACCGGCTGGTATTCCCGGATTTCGCCCTGATTTATCTGCGCCATCCGTCCTCGCCGTTCGAGCTCGAACTCACGGTGAATTTCGATCGCAAGCAGCCCTATGTGACCGGCGACGGCTATGGCCATCTTGCCGTGGTGGTGGACGATCTGGACGCCGAGCACGCGCGCTTCGAACAAGAGAAATTGTCGCCGGGTCCGCTGCGCGATTTCAGGCATGACGGCGCGACGCTGGCGCGCTTTTTCTTTGTCGCCGACCCCGATGGCTACAAGATCGAAGTGATCCAGAAGGGTGGGCGCTTCGGCTAATCATAAAACAACAACGATTCAATGGAGGAAGCTCATGAGAGAGGTTGATCGTCGAAGCAAATACAGCCGCCGAATTTTTCTGCAGGGCGCAGCCGCGGCGGCGCCCGTGGTGGCCGTCGCTGCAAGCGCCGGGCTTACCGTCGAGGATGCGTGGGCGGACGATGCGACCGCACTGGCGCCGTCGACCCTGAAAACCCTGGTCAAGGTCGCGCGCGATATCTATCCGCACGATTTCCTTGTCGACGGCTACTACATCACCGCGATCAAGCCGTGGGATGGCAAGGCCGCCAAAGATCCGGCGGTCAAGACGCTTTTGGAAGACGGCGTCCGCCGCCTCGATCAGGACGCGCGGGACCGGCACAACGCTGCCTACGCCCAGCTGCCGTGGGAGGCCGACCGGGTCGTGCTGCTGCAGGGCATCGAACAAACCGACTTCTTCAAGAAGCTTCGCTCGGATCTCGTCGTCTCGCTCTACAACCAGGAAGAGCTGTGGCCGAAGTTCGGCTACGAGGGCTCCTCCGCCGAGCACGGCGGCTACATCAAGCGCGGTTTCAACGACATCGACTGGCTGCCGAAAGTCTGAGGACGTCAGGCAGAACATCAGTTGGGAGGACATCACATGGCAAAATTCGATCTGAATGACGATGGTGTTGTTGTAATCGTGGGCTCCGGCGCCGGAGGCGGAACGCTCGGCAACGAACTCGCCCAAAAGGGCGTCAAAGTCGTGATCCTTGAGGCAGGTCCGCGCACCGAGCTGCAGGATTTCATCAACAATGAGTGGGAGAGTTTCACGCAGCTGGCATGGACCGATATGCGCACCACCTCGGGCAGCTGGCGCGTCGCCAAGGACTTCGCCAATCTGCCGGCCTGGATCGTCAAATCAGTGGGCGGATCGACGGTGCATTGGGCGGGCGCCTCGCTGCGGTTCGACGAGCACGAATTCAGGATCCGCAGCGCCTATGGCAACGTGCCCGGCGCCAACCTGCTCGACTGGCCGATCACGCTGGCCGAAATGGAGCCGTGGTACGCCAAGGCCGAGGACAAGATGGGCGTCACCCGCACCAACAACATTCCGGGATTGCCGGGCAACAACAATTTCAAGGTGATGGAGGCCGGCGCCAGAAAGCTCGGCTACAAGGAAGTTCATACCGGCCGGATGGCGATCAACAGCGAACCGCGCGACGGCCGCGGTTCCTGCCAGCAGATCGGCTTCTGCTTCCAGGGTTGCAAGTCCGGCGCCAAGTGGTCGACGCTTTACACCGAAATCCCGAAGGGCGAGGCGACCGGCAATCTGGAAGTTCGTCCGGGCTGCATGGCGCTCAAGATCGAGCATGACGCGTCCGGCAAGGTCACCGGCGTCGTCTACGCCGACGAGGCGGGAAAGACGCAACGCCAGAAGGCGCGCGTCGTCGCCGTCGCCGGCAACTCGATCGAAAGCCCGCGGCTGCTGCTTAACAGCGCCTCCAGCCTATTCAGCGATGGCCTTGCCAACAGCTCGGGGCAGGTCGGCCGCAACTACATGCGGCACATGACCGGCAGCGTCTATGCGGTGTTCGACAAATCGGTGCACATGTATCGCGGCACGACCATGGCCGGCATCATCCGCGACGAGGCACGGCACGATCCGTCGCGCGGCTTCATGGGCGGCTATGAGATGGAGACCCTGTCGCTGGGTCTGCCCTTCATGGCCGCATTCCTCAATCCCGGCGCCTGGGGTCGCCCGTTCACCGCGGCGATGGAGGGATATCCGCGCATGGCCGGCATGTGGCTGGTCGGCGAGGACATGCCGCAGGAAACCAACAGGATCACGCTGGACCCGAAAGCCAAGGACAAGTTCGGCCTGCCGGTCGCGAGCGTGCATTATGACGATCACCCCAACGATCTCGCGATGCGCGATCATGCCTACAAGCAGGGCTCCGCCGTCTATGAGGCGGTCGGTGCGACCGTGACCTATCCGACCACGCCGTATCCCAGCACGCACAATATGGGCACCAACCGCATGAGCGCCAAACCGAGGGACGGCGTCGTCAACAAGTTCGGCCAGACCCACGATATCAAGAACCTGTTTGTTTCGGACGGCAGCCAGTTCACCAGCGGAGCGGCCTGCAATCCGACCCTGACGATCGTCGCACTTGCCATCAGGCAGGCGGATCACATTTCGGGTGCGATGCAGCGCAAGGAAATCTAAGAAGGAAATCTAAGAAGGAAATCTAAAAAACGCAGGCTCCGTCCGCTGAACGGACGGAGCCTTTTTTGCCATAACTAATTCGGCCATGGCTATCGGACCTGCCGGTGCACGCGGCAGGCAATTATTCGGCGGCGTCGAGAACGATCTGGGCGCTGCTTTCGCGAAAGTCCGGCATCACAGCAGCCGGCGGCCTCGACCGATAGATCAGGCAGGAACAGCGCAGCAGCGATGCGAAATTATTGACCTCGCCGTGATGATCGAGCACCTCGCTGTGAAGCCTTGTCAGGAACTTCGCGAGACTCAGGCCTTCCTTGGCCGCGATCTCTTCCAATGTTTCCCAAAACGCCAATTCGAGACGAATCGAGGTGCAATGACCTCCGATCCGCAGGGACCGGGTCTGCGATTTCATAGTCGCGTTGCGGTTGATGCGCGAATAGCCGGCACATGACGTCCTCCCATCCGTTTATAATTTTTCTAAACGATATACCCGGTCACGGGAGATCACAACGCTTCCGGCGCGGATAGGCTGATGGACCCGAATTCCCTCGTGTCCGATCAGCTCCGCAATGCGGCGAGCAACTCGTCGGGCCGTTCCGCCATCATCATGTGGCCGGCACCGCGCAGCACCACGGTGCGTGAATTCGGCAGTGCGGCGGCGAGCGCCTTGCCGGCCTTTGCCGGTGTCATCATGTCGCGTTCGCCGAGAATCAGGGTGGCCGGAACCGTGATCTGTGCGGCCGCGGCCAGCGCGTCTTGATAAGAGTTGCAGGCGGATAGATCATTGAACAGCACGCCGGGCCGGCATTGCGCGAGAACCCGCTGGGCTCCGCTGTGCATCCACAATCCCGGCGCAAGGCTGCCACCCAGTTCGGCCTGAAAGCCGAGGCCCCAGATCGAGACCATATCGATCGCCGAAATATCGTTGGCCTCCGCGGCCTTGAGCAGATCGGGTCCGACGGTCATGGTGGCGGCGGTTCCAATCAGGCTGAGCGCCGAAACCCTTGATGGGTGCCGTGCCGCGGTCTCGATTGCAATCAGCGATCCCATGGAATGGCCCACGAGCCACGCCTTGGCGACGCCGGCGGCGTCGAGTAGTGCTGCGGTCCAGTCGGCCATTCCGGCAATGGTCGGGATGGGCGGACCGGACGAGCGTCCATGACCGGGCAAATCCGGAGCCAGCACGCTGTGGCCGTGATGGGCGAGCCAGCGGCTGTGCAAAGCCCAGGCGGTGTGATCGAAGCCGGCGCCGTGCAGCAGCACCACGGTCGGCTGGGTCACATCGAATTCCCGGCCGCCGGTGGCGACGAAGGTGTCGATGCCGTTCACGGACAGCTGCATGGTTCAAGCCTTCTGCGAAATACGGAGCGCCTGGCCGAGATCATCGATGATGTCGGTGGCGGATTCGATGCCGACCGACAGCCGCACCAGTTCCTCGCCGATGCCGGCGGCCTTCAGTTGCGCGGCATCCATCTGCTGATGCGTGGTGCTGGCGGGATGAATCACCAGCGTCTTGGCGTCGCCGACATTGGCCAGATGACTGATCATTCGCAACGCTTCGATGAACTTCTTGCCCGCCGGCCGGCCGCCCTTGATACCAAAACTGACAATGGAGCCCGCGCCGCGCGGCAACAATTGCTTGGCGAGCTGATAGTCGGGGTGGCTCTCCAGCGAAGGATGCAGCACCCACTCGACGGCCTTGTTGGTGGCCAGGAATTCGAGCACCGCATGGGTGTTCGTCATGTGGCGCTCCATGCGAATGCCGAGAGTCTCGACGCCTTGCAGCAGTTGAAAGGCGTTGGTCGGTGACAGACAGGCGCCGAAATCGCGCAGCCCTTCGGTCCGCGCCCGCATGATGAAGGCGGCGTTGCCGAACTGCTCGTCGAAGACGATGCCGTGATAGCCGGCATAGGGTTCGGTCAGCACCGGAAACTTGCCGGAGCCGTGCCAGTCGAACCGGCCGCCATCGACGATCACGCCGCCGATGGCGATACCGTGGCCGCCGATCCATTTGGTGGCGGAGTTCATGACGATATCGGCGCCGAACCCGATCGGCTGGCTGAGAAACGGCGTGGCGAAGGTGTTGTCGATCAGCAGCGGGATTTTTGCGTCATGCGCGATCCCGGCGACTTGCGGAATATCCAGCACTTCGAGGCCGGGATTGCCGATAGTTTCGCCGATCACCAGACGGGTATTGGGACGGATCGCGGCGCGGAATTCATCGAGCGCGCGGGGCTTGACGAAGGTGGTGGTGATGCCGAAGCGCGGCAGCGTATGCGCCAGCAGGTTGATGGTGCCGCCGTAAAGCGAAGAGGAGGCGACGATGTGATCACCGGCATTGAGCAGCGTCGCGATCGCCAGATGCAGCGCAGCCATTCCGCTGGCGGTGCAGACAGCGCCGACGCCGCCTTCCAGCGCGGCAAGCCGCTCCTCCAGCACCGCCGTCGTCGGATTCGAAATCCGGGTGTAGATATGCCCGGCGCGTTCAAGGTTGAACAGCGCCGCGGCGTGCTCGGAATCCTGGAACACGTAGGACGTAGTTTGATAGATCGGAACGGCGCGCGCTCCCGTGACGGGATCCGGATGTTGCCCGGCATGAACGCTGAGGGTCTCAAACGCGGGTGGCTTGGGTGCGGGCATATCGAACTCGAAAAACGGGGGGCGCGATGCCGCGCACAGTCAGGCCGAATATCGGCGTCGTCAAGGGTTGCGATGCATGGTCATGCGCAAGGCGGCCTTCGCGAGCAGGCGTGATCCAACCGGGATTTTGTCGCGGTGACCGCACGACGTCAGGGCGCGATGGAATAGGAATCTTTTTCAAAAGCTCCTTCGACAAGACACCGGATCAGTTAGGGTGCATCCTGATGACGTCGCGCTCGGCATCAAGGATGCAAATGCCATGTCATCCTTTTCAGTCGTCATCCTTTTCCATCATCGGTGGAGGGGGCGGCGGGCGTCGGTGACGCTTTTTTGATCATCTTCTGTCGTTGAATTATATCGCGCCGCGATATAATTACGGCGTGCCGTCATTGTGTTCCCACAAGCGTACCCCGTGTAACGGAGGAAGCGGATGCCCCAGGAAAGCAGCGATGTCTATGATGAGCTGGTCCAGGAGTTCTATGGCATCGATCCTGTCAGGCGGAAGGTGGAAAATGTCGCGGTCACTCGTACCGGCAAGATATCGCACTGGACGATCGACAAAGGCTACGTGATCCATAGGATGACCGGAACCGATGCAGGTTCCGAAGTCACGCGCTTGTTTGGCCTGATCGAACTGGTTGAAGTCAATCCCCGCACCCCGCCCAATAAAAGGCGCGAGCTGATCGAAGCCCTTCACGCCAGGATTTTGTCGGCGATGATCCCGACAAGTTCGGAATAGAACATCGGCGCCCTGGTTGCCCGCCGCAACTCGGCAGGTTTTAGCCGTTTCGTTTTGCGCTTATTTAAGCAATCGCCGTAAGGAAAGTTTAAACCGCTGCCGCTAGGTTGGCGCTGGCCGCCGTCGCCTGGCGGCATCTTGTTGAATACCAGGTCGATTTTGATCCTACCAGTTTGAGGTTTGTGATGTCTCGCGCACTGATTGAAACCGGCAACCTCGCCGTAACCCTGACCCCGCGACCGATCGAACCCTCCTGGATTATCGAGGGCAACCCGGATGCGCACTCGTTCGTTTTGTCCAGAAGCGCGGACGGTATGGCGTCTACCATCGTCTGGGAATGCAGCGAAGGTAAATTCAACTGGTATTACGATTTCGACGAGACGATATTGATCCTCGAGGGCTCGATCGTACTTGAAAGCGACACGATGCCTCCGACCCGCTATGGCCCCGGCGACACGATCTTCTTCAAGGACGGCGCCCATGCTCGATGGCATGTCGAGGGCCGGGTGCGAAAGCTGGCGTTCTGCCGCAAGACCCAACCGGTCTGGCTCGGCCTTGGGCTCCGCGTGTTCCTGAAGATCAAGAAAATCCTGGCGCCGGGCAGTGCACGCCCGGCCGCGAGCCTGATAGGCTCTTCCTGAGAGCGACATCACGGCACAGGCTGCGCGGCGGCTTCACCGGAAAGCGCTGCAAATTTCGCAAATCAACCCGACCCAAGCCGGTAGAAATCCGTCGCGGTCTTTTCAAACAGCGCGGTCTTCTCAGTCTCGCTGTAGGGCGCGGCGATGCGCTTGAACGCGTTGAAGATCACCTGATAACTGCATTGGCCCTTGTCCGGCGGGAAGTTGCTTTCGAACATGCAGCGTTCGGGGCCGAACGCCTCGATGCAGCTCTCGATATAGGGACGCCAGGCGGCCGCGGCGTCTTCCGACGACGGCGGTATCGGACGTTCGTGAAAATCGTAACCCAGTAGCCGCATCGCGAGGCCACCGAGTTTCACCACGACATTGGGGCATTTGGCGATTTCCCGGACCTCTGCCTGCCAGACCGGGAAAATCTCCTGGCGCCGGTTCGCATAGCTGCCGACGCCGATCGGGCCGCCGCAATGATCGAGCACGATTCGCGTGTCCGGAAAGGCGCGGGCCAGATCGGTGAGTTCGCCGATCTGCGGATGAAACAGCCACGCATCGAAACTCAGGCCCAGCGGCGCGAGGCAGGCAAATCCCTTGCGAAATGTCGTGTCGAGCAACAGGCCTTTCGGGCGGGTGGAGTAATTGCCGCCGATGCTGGCATCCGCATCCCACGCCGATGCATGCCGGATGCCGCGGAAGCGGCCGTTGCCGGCGGCGATTTCCGCCTCGAGAACCGCGCGCGCGGCGTCGCCCAGCAACAGATTGGCGTGACCGACGATGCCGGCGCATAACTTGGCGCGACCGTAGCCGCCGCTCGCGCTCATCGCGGCGACGCCATTGGCAAATTCAACTTCGCCAACGGGTCGTAACGCTTCCGGTCCGCCGGCTCGATACATCGAGCGGCAATCGACATAGACGGTAGCGACAATGTTGTGGCCGGATGCGATGTCGCCGGTGATCTCCTCGATCATATAGCGCTGGCCGCCGCGATCCCACAAATGATGATGGGCATCGACGATCGGGCGCTCGGGGTCGATGACGTCCTCCTGGCGTAGCGCCAGCCAGTCCTCGCGCGGTTCGTCAAACAGCAGGCTCCTTGCGGCGGCGGTATTGCTGGTGGCCATGGATCGTCACTCCCTGTTTTTACTTTTGTCGAAACCGTTTGAATCCGGGTGTGTCAAAGAGGTTCCCGCGCGCCATCGTTAACAACGTGTTAACCCGAGACAGGTGACAGTGATACCAGCCACCCTCAGGTCAGTATCTTCGATGTGGATGAAGGCAGACGCAACCAGGGCCGCTGCGCCCGACGCCTGTGCGTTCGGTTGTTGCGACCCGGTCCGGCAAGGATTTTGGGGTGATGGCTACCACTGACCGACATGACCAGGCTATTGGTGGGCAATTCTCGCTCATCGCCAGCGCCCTTCGGCGACTGGAGGTGTTGCAGATAGCACGTTGCGTGACCTTTCTCGCCACGGTTCTGGCGATCTGGGTGTCGCTTCGACCATATCCCGACCTGACGGCGACCGATTTTACCGATGTGGAGAGCGGGAAGTTTGCCTCCACCTATATTACACTCGGGATGCTCTCGATCGTCGCCGTGGCATTGGCGGCTTCGCAGAATTTGAAAGCCTTCCAGAGTCTCATAACACCGGCGTTCCTGTTGTTGTGTTGCTGGATAGCCATCAATACGCTGTTCTCTCACGATTTCAGCTTGTCCTTTCAGCGTCTCGTTCTGACCGTTTGCGTCGTCGCATTGGCCGCATCCCTGCTGCTGCTACCCCACTCCCAGGCCGAATTGGCGCTCTGGCTAAGTACTGCCGCGCTGATATTGCTGGCGCTGTGTTACCTCGGCGTTCTGCTGGCGCCGACGTACTCGATGCATACGGCCGGCGATATGTTCGAGGAACATCTTGCCGGTGACTGGAGGGGCCCGTTCGGGCACAAGAACGTCGCGGCCCCCATCATGGCCATGCTGATATTCGTGGGATTGTATCTTATCAGCCGGAAATACTTGATTTCGGGGATGGCGATCACGGGGCTTTCGGCGGTCTTTCTGGTATTTTCCGGCGGAAAGAGCGCGATGGGTCTGTGCGCAGTCACGCTCGTGCTCAGTAGCGTGGTCTATGCGCTGAAAAGTCCCTGGCTTCGTGCGAGTGTCTGTTTTATTCCGCTGTTCTTTCTAAACGCGTTGACGGTCGGCTCCGTTTTCGACACCCGGCTGGCGGAAGTCCTGAAGCTGTTGCCGATCGACTCGACTTTCACCGGTCGCACCGATATTTGGGATTTTGCCATTTCATCGCTCGCTCTTCGTCCCTTCCTGGGCTACGGCTTTGCCGCTTTCTGGGGAACCGACTCGATCGAAAAGCTCGTTAAAAGCAATGAACTTGAATGGGCAGCCAGCGCCTCGCACAGCCATAACGGCTATCTCGATACCGCCCTGACCATGGGCTATCCCGGCTTGGCGCTGATCATCCTCATTTTTGTATATCTGCCGCTGAAAGACTTTAACGTTGCGGTCCGATCCGGCAACGCCGGGCCGCTGGCAAAATTGTTTATGCGGCTCTGGTTATTCGGCATCTATCTGTCGTCGATGGAAAGCTTTCTGCTGGATCGCGCCGACCCGATCTGGTTCACCTTCCTGGTCGCGGTTTTTGGCCTGCATTACATCTCTCGTTTCCGCCTGATGTCCGAGGCGTCGGCTCCCTGACCGATACTCCCGAGGCCAACCAGGCGAACGCCGTCGTCAGCGGTGCCCGATTTTCCGCCATCATCGAGCGGGATCAGTTCGACGGTATGAGGTCCGGAGGCAAGACCTTCGGCAAGAATGATGATGCCGCGCCTGGGCTGGATCGAGGCATCGAGCGTCTGGAATGATGCGCCGTCAATGCAAACCCGGAGCCGGTTGCGGTCGTCGGGAGCACGCGCAAACACGGCAACAAGCCCGGTGCCGCACCAGTCAAATGAAATCCGCCCGGCGCGTGATGAACCTACCCAGACCGGCTTGTTCTCGTCATCGACGGTCTGGCGCCAGCCTTCGTTCTCAACAGGAACCAGATCGATCGCATCACGCCAGCCAACCTGCTGGAATGCATCGGAATGCAGCGGAGGCGGCAGCGGATCGGCGGTATTGAAAGTCTTCGTCGTCACGGCATTCATCCCCGATTCGCACATGGCCGTCAGGAAGCGTGCCGCGGCCGCATGGCCGGCATCGTTCGGGTGGACTGTGTCGACAATATAATCCGACCATTTCAGGCGGCCGGCCGCCATTTCAGGCCACATCGCGTCGCGAAAACTGACCATGGGGAGATGGTAATGCATGCCGACTTTTGCCTGCATCTCCTGGTCGTTGCCTCCGCGTTCCCACATCATGAATAGGAGGATGACGGCGGGCTGATTGGGTTGGGCAAGAATCTGACGCACCAGGCCTTCGTAGGCCTCGCCGTCTGTCCAGTTATCATTGACCGCGAATTCTATCACGACGAGATCAGGCGTGCCGGAGAGCAAATCCCGTCCCGCTCGCAGCGCGCCATACATTGAACCGGTGCCGCCAATACCGGCATTGATCAGGTCGCTCTCGCATTTGGGGAACCGTTCCCGCCACCAGGCAAGCAGAAGCCCTGAATAACTGCTGGCCGGACTGCTCGCGATAGCTCCGACCGTAATCGATCCGCCGATCACGCCCAGTCTGATGGGCTCCCCCCGGTGCGCCTTGGCGAAGACCCTGGCAAGACGCCCGAGATCTCCGGTGGCAAGTTGCGATCGTGCGACGATGTCGCGGGTCAGACGATCGGACCTCGCTGCCAGGATCCGGGAAGGGGCAAGCATGCACGAGCCGAGCAGCAGCGCGGCGGCCGCGGCGCGAGATGAGATGCCGTCGAGGAATCCCGCGAACGGACATCAGGCCTCTCCGTTACGTTGCCGGTACTGTGCGACTCCGCTTCGTGCCGGCTGCCAGCAGCGGTCGCTCGATGTAATGGTGGCATAAGAGACCGAACACGAGTCCGGCCAGCATCGCCAGCGCGGCGCCCATCGCGTAGATCAGCGGATGCTGGACATCGAATATTCGTTTCGCGATCGCCCAAACCCCTGCGACGGCAAAAATGTGGAACAGGTAAATCGAATAGGAAGCATCTCCCAGATATCGGGGCAATTTGAGGTCGGCCACCTTGTTCTGCGTCTCGCAATGGAGCGCCAGCAGCCCAATGCTCAAGGCACAGAACGACATCAACAGATGCTTCCACAGCAGGATGGAGTCGGCGCTGTCCCACTCAATGACGTAAAACGCCAGCAGCAGGCAGAGTGGCGCTGCAACGACCGGCCATCGCAGGTATTCGCCCAGCCACGTGATCCATCCAAGCCGGTACGCCTGTGCCAAAATCATTCCCAGACCGAACCCGATCAGGCTCGGGCTGGTGTAGATGGCCTCGACATAGCTCAGTCCCGTCGCAAATTGTCCGATACCGACGAGCGAGGCGAAGCACGCCAGCAACACGACGGTTCGGAGACCCGAAGTCAGGAAGAACAGGCTGGCGAACATCAAATAGAAAAATACTTCAAAGTTCAGCGTCCAGCCCAGCAGCAGCAGGGGAGCCTTCGGTTCAAGCGAAGGGATGAACAGCATCGATTTCAGCAAACCCTCGATGGTCGGAACGGTAGTTCTGAATTGGTTAGGCAATGCAATTGCGAGAACGGCAACCAAAAAGGTTGCTGCCCAATAGGTGGGTACAATTCGGTGGGCGCGCCGCTCCAGAAAAACTCTCGGATTGAACGGCCCGTCGCCGGCGATGGTCGTGATAATAAAGCCGCTGATGACAAAGAAAACCTCGACGCCCAGCCTGCCGGTTTTCAACAGGTACATGTTCATTTCGGGGAGCGGCCACTGCAATGCGTGTGTCACTAGGACGCTCAAGGCTGCGATAGCTCTCAAATACTGAATCGAAAGCAGTTGCGTGCGCGGCGCTCCGGAATGAACCGACGCCTGGACGATCTGACCCATAATGGAGCACCTCAGCAAAAAAAGTTTGACCTGCATCCGGTGTGAGCAATTCGCAGGCCAGCGCTTTGCCCGGTTGACCGGCGCCAAATGCGATGTCGTTGGGATCTTTCCGGGAGAGTTTCGACGTCTGACCAGATCGGGCGCCAGCGTCACCCTCGTTCGTGGCTCCGATGGAGCCTGCGATTGGTCGGCGCTGTATGGTTAAGTTTACCCCAGACGAAACAACGCGCCTGAACCCGTCCGCTGTCGCTCACGCCCGTTGCGGGCTGATCTTCCAGGTTGCCGCGAGGATGCCGGCGGTCACCAGGCCGCTGATGACGGCGGCGATCGGGATCGCCAGCGCCAGCGCCGCGGTCCCGGCCCATCCGATCGAGGAAAAGGCTTCTGCGAACGTCGCCAGTCGTGACGAGGTCTGGCGGCGGCGAAACTGGCTGCGCCGGGCCTGCACCCGAAACCAGAGCTGTATCGCGGTGGCCGATGCGGAGGCGATTGCGACGCCGAGCGCGGTGATGGCCGCCTGCGGCAGCGAGGCAAACGCCAGCGCGACGATCAGCGGCGCGAACAGGACGCCGATCACGATCAACACCACCTCGATCTTGGCACGGGTCACTTGCGAGGACGGCAGCGGCGCGGTCGTCACCAGATCGGCGGCGTCCTCGCCCGAGATCGTTAGCCATGCGAGACCGCCGGCAAGCTGGCCCGCGGCCATCACCACGACCGGGGTGATCAGCACGATGGCGGCGGAACTGCCGGCAAAACTGCGCCACAGCATCAGCGCGGGCGGCACCAGATAAAGCAGTTGCATCAGGGTCTGCGATACCAGCCACGGATCGCGCCGCAGCAGCAGAAATTCCTTCCACCGCAGCGCCTGTTGCCGCGACCCGGCGCGAAACGCCCTGGCGCGGTGGCCGCGATGGGCTGGCGCGGCATTCGCCGTGACGCTGACGGCGGTGTCGGCAAACCGCGGCGAAAAGATCGCCATCACGGCGCCAAGCAGCACGAGTCCGCCGGACAGCAGAAGCAATAACGCTTCATTGTCCCCAAGCGTTGCGCGCGCGGGCCACCAGACGATACTGTCAAGGCCAGGTGCATAGGCCGCCGCGGCGTCGGATGTCAGAACCGCGAACCGTGACAGCGTGCCATAGGACATGATGGCGGCGATTTGCAGCGCGATCACGAAGCCGGCGCCGATGATGGCGGCGAGTATTTGCGAGACGAGGCGGGTCCGGCTCGGGCCGATCAGGCGGAACAGCGTAATCGCGATGGCGATGGCAACCGCCGCGGCGGACAGGCCGATGGCGACGACCACGCCGTAGGCTGCGAACCAACGGATACCGCCGCCGATCACGAGAACATCGACGAAAGGCGTCGACAACACCAGCGCCATCGCCGTGACAGTCAGCGCGATCGCCGCAATCCGAACCGAAAATACGTTGGCCAGCGCCACCGGCGAGGACATGATCAGATCGAGATCGGCGCGGGCGTAAAACACCCGCGTCACCAATTCGATCGCCTGCGACAGCATCAGGGCCCACGCCAGCAAGATCGTCGAGGTGATGACGATGAGGGCGGATTTGTCGAGCGGCGCCTCAAGGTTCGCGAACCTGCCGACCACGGCATAGGCCGGCAAGTGCATGATCGCAGCAAAAACAATCAGACCAGCGATCGCACGGCGCATTCGCAAGCGCCGGCCGGCTGTCATCATCGCCAGCCATTCACGCCAGGCCAGCCGGATTTCGTGCCGGGCAAACCAGCCCAAGGCCGCGGCTGAACTCATGCAGCGGCCTCGACATCGACCAGTGCGATGAACATGTCTTCGAGACTGGTGTCGTTCTGGCCGTTCTGCTGGCGCAGTTCGGCAAGCGTGCCTTCGGCGATCAGTCGTCCGGCGGCGATCACGCCGATGCGGTCGGCCATGCGTTCGGCCACTTCCAGAATATGCGTGGTCATGATCACGGTGCAGCCGGAGCGCACGCGCTCCTGCAGCAATCCCTTGACGTGACGGGCGGAGACCGCGTCGAGGCCGGTGAGCGGCTCATCGAGGATGATCAGGCGCGGGTCATGCACCAGCGCGCCGGCGAGCGCGACCTTCTGGCGCATGCCCTTGGAAAATCCTTCGCAGCGCTCGTGCAGATGCGGCTCGAGGCCGAGCGAGACCAGGAGGCTGTGGGCGGAGGCTTGCGAAACCTTGGGGTCGATGCCCCAGAGCCCGGCGACGAATTCGAGGTATTCCAGCGGCGTCAGCTTGTCGTAGATCATCGGCTCGTCCGACACCCACGCCGTGATCTGCTTGGCGGCAACCGGATCGCCGAGGGCATCGATGCCGAGCACCGATACCGAGCCGGCATCGGGCCGCAGCAGGCCGGCCACCATGCGTAGCGTCGTGGTCTTGCCGGCGCCGTTGGGTCCGAGCAGCGCATAGAACTCGCCGCAGCGAACGGTAAGATCGAGCGCGTCGACCGCGAGGCGGTCAAAACGCTTTGTTAACCCTCGGACCTGCAGGGCGGACTCGGCTGGATTCATCACGTCGGGCAATCCGGGCTCATTTGGCTTGCGAACCATGGACCCAAGATATTTCGGCGGGGTGAATCGACGGCGGCAAATCCCGCCCATGCGTGGTTAGCCTAAAGTTGTGGCACCGTCCGCTACCCAAGCGCGGCACGACAACCAGCACTTTGTTGACAGGTATCGGGGCTTTGGGCTGTATAGGCATCAACGCCGTGTGAAGGTTTTCAGCGTCTTCGGAAGCGAAAATGCACGGCGGCGGGATGCGGCAAGGCGGTCGATAGAATCGCTGGACGCATCGGGGGAGGGATGTCGGCAATGCTGGACTTCGTTCAGCAGTTGGTGAGTGGTATTGCGCTCGGCTGCGTCTACGGCCTGATCGCGCTTGGCTTTGTTCTGGTCTACAAGGCCACCGAGGTCGTGAATTTCGCCCAGGGCGACCTCATGATGCTGGGCGGGTTCTTCGCCTACACTTCCATCGGCATTCTCGGGTTCAATTACTGGATCGGTTTTGCCGCCGCGGTCGTGGCCATGGCGCTGTTCGGGATGCTGGCGGAGCGCCTGGTGGTGCGTCCGATCCTTGGCTATCCGCAATTCTCCATCATCATGGCGACGATCGGGCTCGGATATTTTCTGCGTTCGGTCGTCGGCATGATCTGGGGCACCGACGACTTCAAGATCGAGACGCCTTTCAGCCAGGGGGTCGTCAGGATCGGTACTCTGGTGCTGGCCTATGACAAACTCTCGGTGATTGCGGCAACCATCATCCTTTGCGCGCTGCTGTATCTGTTCTTCAACCGGACCACACTCGGCACCGCGATGCGGGCGAGTTCGGAGAACATGCTGGCGGCCTATTATATGGGCATTCCGGTCAAACGCGTGGTGTCGATCGTGTGGGCGATCAGCGCCGCGGTGGCGACCTGTGCCGGCGTGCTGCTCGCCCCGATCACCTTCATTCATTCCAATGTCGGCCTGGTGCTGGGGCTGAAGGCGTTTCCGGCCGCCGTGCTCGGCGGTTTCGGCTCGATTCCCGGCGCGGTGGTGGGCGGCGTGCTGATCGGCGTGATCGAGAGCATGGCCGGGTTCTATTTGGCGGAAGGATGGAAGGACGTCGCTCCCTATGTCGTTCTTCTCGTGGTGTTGCTGCTCAAGCCGGAAGGGCTGTTCGGCCTTCACCTGCGCAAGAAAGTCTAGGAACCACCATGCGGTTCATGTTCAAGACCGATTATGAAGACGACATCAGGCTGTTTCCGCACAGCGGCTATGTCGTCTCCTACGGCGCGCTGCTTGCGCTTCTGGCGATCGCGCCGTTCGTTCTCTCAAGCTATATCGTCAGCCAACTGGTCTTTGTTTGCATCTACGCCACCGTCGGCGTCGGGCTGATGATCCTGACCGGCTTTACCGGGCAGGCGTCCTTGGGCCACGCCGCCTTTCTTGCGATCGGCGCCTATACCACCACTTACCTGCAGCAATTCAACGTGCCTTTTCCGGTCTATTTCATCGCCGCCGGGCTGCTGACCGGAGTGATCGGCGCGCTGGTCGGTTTCCCGGCGCTGCGGCTGCAAGGCATTTACCTGGTGATCGCCACGATTTCCTTTGCCCTCATTGTCGAGGAAATCATGGCGCGGTGGGAAAGCGTGACGCATGGCAATGAGGGCATGCGCGTCAAGACCATTCAGTTCCTCGGCACCCCGGTACCGCGCGACAGCCCGGCGTTCTACTTCCTCTGTCTCGGTGTGCTGATTCTGACGATCGTGGGTACCCTCAACCTGCTGCGTTCGCCGACCGGCCGCGCTTTTGTCGCGATCCGCGACAGCGAGACGGCGGCGCGAAGCATGGGCATCAATGTATCGCTCTACAAGGTCAAATCGTTTGCGATCAGTGCCGCGATCACCGGAATGGCCGGCTGCCTGTTCGCGCACAAGCTGTCCTTTATCAGCCCGGAAATGTTCACGCTGCAGCTCTCGATCGAGTTCATCATCGTGATTCTGATCGGCGGCGCATTCAGCCTGCACGGCGCGGTGCTGGGGGCGATCTTCATCGTCATGATCGATCCGTTCCTGACCTTCCTCAAGGACGATGTCCCGGGCCTTGCCGCCGCCATTGCTGCGACGCTCGGCGCCGGCGCCGAGCGCGCGGCGAATATTCAGGACCATGTCGCCGCGTTCGCTTCCGCCAACGGCCTGAAGGGCGCCATCTACGGCATCATCATCGTCCTGTTCGTCCAGTTCGAGCCGCTTGGCCTTTACGGACGGTGGCTCAAGATCAAGCTCTTCTTCCAGCTTTTCCCGCTCTACAAGCGGGCGACCTTCAAGCGACAGAAGATCTACGTGAAATCGGAGCGGAACCGGTGAGCTATTTCCGCGCCGAAAATCTCTCGCTGCATTTCGGTGGCCTCAAGGCGGTCGACGCCGTCAATTTCGCGGTCGAGAAGGGTGAGATACTTTCGATCATCGGCCCCAACGGCGCCGGCAAGAGCTCGATCTTCAACCTGATCTCGCGAATCTATAGCCCGACGTCGGGCCGGATTTACTTCGAGGACCAGGACATCACCCAGCAGCCGGCGTTCGACATCGCCAAGCTCGGCATCGCCCGCACCTTCCAGAACATCGAACTGTTCGAGAATGCCACCGTGCTCAGCAACCTGCTGGTCGGCCGCCACCGGCATTCCACCACGAGGCTGTGGCAGGAACTGTTGTTCATGCCGAGCGTGCGCAGCGCCGAGAAGATTCATCGCCGCCGCGTCGAGCAGGTTATCGAATTTCTCGATCTCGCGCCCTACCGCGACAAGCTGATCTCCGGCCTGCCCTATGGCGTGCGAAAGGTGATCGAACTTGCCCGCGCGCTGTGCACCGAGCCGAAGCTGATCCTGCTCGACGAGCCGTCATCCGGATTGAACGTCGAGGAGACCGACGACATGTCGTTCTGGATCCGCGACATGAAGACCGAGCTCGGCATCACCGTGCTGATGGTCGAGCACGACATGACGCTGGTGAACCGGGTATCCGACCGGGTCATTGCGCTGAACTACGGCAAGGTATTGGCGAGCGGATCGCCGGCCGAAGTCCAGATCCATCCCGACGTCGTCGCTGCCTATCTCGGCGCTTGAGGATGATGCCATGAACGCGCCGAACATGAACGCTCCGAACGCTCCCGATATCATCCTGAAGCTCAGCAATATCGAGAGTTACTATGGGCCGATCATGGCCATTCGCGGCATCAGCCTTGAAGTCCCGCGCGGCAGGATCGTGACCCTGCTCGGCGCCAACGGCGCCGGCAAGACCACGGTGCTGAAGACGATTTCCGGCATCCTCGATCCGCAGAAAGGCACCATCGAATTTCTGGGCAAGCCGATCCAGCGCGTCGAAGCCGACAAGATCGTGCGGCTCGGTCTCAGCCATGTGCCCGAGGGGCGCGAGGTGTTTCCGTTCCTGAGCGTGCGCGAGAACCTGATGATGGGCGCCTATCCGCGTCGGGATCGCGATGGTGTCGCCGACGATCTGGAGCGGGTTTACGGATATTTTCCGCGGCTGCGAGAGCGGCTCAACCAGCCGGCCGGGCAGCTTTCGGGCGGCGAGCAGCAGATGCTCGCGATCGGGCGCGCGTTGATGAACCGGCCGACGCTGTTGCTGCTCGACGAACCGTCGCTCGGCCTGTCGCCGATCCTGGTGAAGGAGATTTTCACCATCATCCGCCGCGTCAACGAAGAGCAGGGCATGTCAATCCTGCTGGTCGAGCAAAACGCCAAGGTCGCGCTGGAGACGGCGCATTACGGCTATGTGCTGGAAATCGGCCGGATCGTCATGAACGACAGTTGCGAGCGGCTGATGCGTTCCAAGGACATTCAGGAATTCTACCTCGGCGCCAAGGAAGCCGGCGCGCGCGGCGAACGGCGCTGGAAGAAGAAGAAAACGTGGCGTTAAGAAGGACTTGTCGTTAAATACGGGTTCCGTGTTGGGAACAAGACCGGCGCTCAAGGCCGGCTTCCGAAGCGGAGCCGGCATCCGGAGCGGAGCCGGGAGGCGGAGGGAACGTGCAATGGCCAGACCCGCAGTGCTGACTGTGGCGGATACGATTGCGAAGAGCTTTCTGCTGGCGGCGGAAAGCCGCGGCGACGAGCCGGCGATCCGCGAGAAGACGTTCGGCATCTGGCAGCCGACCAGTTGGCGGCAATGGCTGCAGATATCGAAAGACATCGCCTACGGATTGCACGCCATCGGTTTCAGGCCCGGAGATGTCGCCTCGATCATCGCCAACGCGGTGCCGGAATGGGTGTTCGCCGACATGGGCATCCTGTGCGCCGGCGGCATTTCGTCGGGCATCTATCCGACCGATTCGGCCGCCCAGGTGGAATATCTCGTCAACGACTCCCGCACCCGGGTGATTTTCGCCGAGGACGAAGAGCAGCTCGACAAGGTCTTGTCTTGCCGCGCGCGCTGTCCGAGCTTGCAGAAGATCGTCGTCTTCGACATGGAAGGCTTGAGCGGCTTTACCGATCCGATGGTGATGTCGCTGGCCGAATTCATGGCAATGGGACGCAATCACATCGACGGCCGCGCCGCACTGTGGGATGAAATGGTTGCAAGCCGCGGCGCCGGCGATCTTGCCATCCTGGTTTATACCTCCGGCACCACCGGTCCGCCCAAAGGTGCGATGCATTCCAACCGCGGCGTCACCCATCAGATGCGCCACGCCAATGACCTGTTTCCCTCCACCGATCGTGAAGAGCGCCTGGTGTTCCTGCCGCTCTGCCACGTCGCCGAACGGGTCGGCGGCTACTACACGTCGCTGGCGCTCGGCTCGGTGATGAATTTCGCCGAAAGCCCGGAAACGGTGCCCGACAATCTGCGCGAGGTGCAGCCGACGGCGTTTCTCGCGGTGCCGCGGATCTGGGAGAAATTCTATTCCGGCGTGACCATCGCGCTGAAGGATGCCACTCCGTTCCAGAACTGGATGTACCGCCGCGCGATGGCGGTGGGCTATCGCATGACCGAGGGCAGGCTCGACGGCGAGACCCCTTCGCTTGCCTTGCGGCTCGCCAACCAGGCCGCGTACTGGCTGGTGTTCCGCAACATCAGGCGCATGCTCGGGCTGGACCGCTGCCGGATAGCCTTTACCGGGGCGGCGCCGATCGCACCGGACCTGATCCGCTGGTATCTCGCGCTCGGCATCGACATGCGCGAGGTCTACGGCCAGACCGAAAATTGCGGCGTCGCCACCCTGATGCCGTCGGATCGCATCAAGCTCGGCTCGGTCGGGAAGGCCGCCCCCTGGGGCGAGGTCAGGATCTCGCCCGAGGGCGAAATCCTGATCAAGGGCGACTACCTGTTCATGGGGTATCTCAATCAGCCCGAAAAGACCGCCGAGACCATCGACGCCAAAGGATGGCTGCATACCGGCGACGTCGGCTCGATCGACAATGAGGGCTTTGTCAAGATCACCGACCGGATGAAGGACATCATCATTACCTCGGGCGGCAAGAACATCACGCCGTCGGAAATCGAGAACCAGCTCAAATTCTCGCCCTATATTTCGGACACGGTCGTGATCGGCGACAAGCGGCCTTATCTGACCTGCCTGGTGATGATCGATCAGGAGAACGTCGAGAAGTTCGCCCAGGATCACGACATTCCCTTCACCAATTATGCGAGCCTGTGCCGGGCGGTCGAGGTCCAGGACCTGATCCAGCGCGAGATCGAGGCAGTGAACGCCAATTTCGCGCGGGTCGAAACCATCAAGAAATTCTTCCTGATCGAACGCCAGCTCACGCCCGAGGACGAGGAGTTGACGCCGACCATGAAGCTGAAGCGGAATTTCGTGAACAAGCGTTATGCGATCGAGATCGAGGCCATGTATGGCCGCGCGGCAGCCTGAACCGGCGCAGATATTCGCAAAAACGGCGAGGGATTCGAGGCCCCACCCTTCGCCCAACACGGGCCAACGAGACCAAACAGGAGGAGACTGCCATGTCGAAATCGTTCAAGGCGCTGGGCCTCGCGGTGGGCGCCCTCGCGCTGACCCATCTGCCGGCCTTCGCGCAGACCAAGGTCACCAATGAAGGTATCTCGCCGACCGAGATCGTGATCGGCACCCATCAGGACCTGTCCGGCCCGATCAAGGTATGGGGCGTGCCGGTCTCCAACGGCATGAAAATGGCAGTCGGGGAAATCAACGCCGCCGGCGGCATCAACGGCCGCAAGCTCCGGATGATCCTCGAGGACAACAGTTACGATCCAAAGAAGGCGGTGCTGGCATCGCAGAAGATGATCGAGAGCGACAAGATCTTCGCCATGGTCGGCCCGATGGGTTCGGCGACCGTGCTTGCCGCGCAGGATATTCTGTTCGATGCGGGGGTGTTGCAGTTGTTTCCGCTGACCGCGGCCGAATTCACCTTCAAGTTCGATCCGTCGAAGCCGCAGGAGCGGCTGAAGTTCAACAACCTGCTGCCCTATGTCGAGAGCACCCGCGCCGCGCTCAAATACATGATGGAAGCCAAGAACTTCAAGAAGCCCTGCCTGATGCATCAGGACGACGAGTACGGCAGAAGCGTGTTGCAAGGTTTCACCGAGCAGCTTGACGCGATGAAGGTAGCGCCAGCTTCCGTCACCAGTTACAAACGCGGCGCTTCCGATTTCAGCGCGCAGATCGCCAAGATGAAATCCGACGGCTGCGATATGGTCATGCTCGGCACCGTTATCCGCGAGACCATCGGCGCGATGGGCGAGGCCAGGAAGCTCGGATGGGACGTGACCTTCCTCGGCGCCACGCCGACCAACGTGCTGGAGGTTCCGGCGCTCGGCAAGGAAACCGTGGAAGGTCTCTATGCCGCGTCGGGGTTCGAGATCCCTTACGAAGATACGGCCAAGGGAAAGGTCAAGGACTGGCTCGCCAACTACAAAAAGGCGTTTGGCATCGACGCCAACACCCAGGCCATCATCGGCTACAATGCGATCATGACCTTCGCCTATTACGCCGACAAGGCCGGCAAGGACCTGACCGGCCAGAAGATGCTCGACGCGCTGGAGTCGGGTGACAAGTTCCTGGATATCTTCAACTCTCCGCCGACCAAGTTCTCCAAGACCAATCACCTCGCCAACACCGTGACGCAGGTTCAGCAGATCCAGAAGGGCCGCTGGGTGCTGATGAAGGATAGCCTGTCGTTCTAATCGTCGGAGCGGCGCGCGCAGGCCCCAAGGTCCGCGCGCGCCGTCTGCAACTTCTTCGGCCCGACCGCGTCGGAACGACTCTCCAATCCTCAAACGGTGCGCCAGCGAGAGACTGTCCCTGCCTCCGGCTTCGCCTGTCCCGATTTCAAATCCCGGCATGTGCCGGTGCGGCCCGACGCGAACCGGTATGTTGCTGATTGTTGCTCTATGGCCTGCTGCCAGCCTTGCCGAGAAGCTCGTTGGTCCGAACAGTGTCGCGCCCGAATTTCTCAAGGTCGCCGAAAGGCGAGGCGCTGAACAAATCAAGCTATTGGAAGGCACCAAAAAGGCCGATCAAGCCGAGCTATTGCGCCGGGATCCGGCTGCGTTCGGTGGCCTGTGCCTGGACAGGTGATCGTCCGACCGACGGCCTTCGAGCGATGCTCGCGCGCCCCGCGCCAAACAGTTGCGACCTCTGTTCGCAGCTGACTTTAGATGCCTTTCTTCGACCGTGAAAGTATCCTAAAGTGTCCTGAAGTTTCCCGGCTTCAGCACCGTTATCAAGACAACGCTGGTTGGATTCGGTTAGCTGGCGGAGAGCGGGAAATGGTCGAAGCAACTACCGGCAACGCAAGGTTTTTCCGCAGAAGCGGGCCTTATCCGCTTGCGGTTGTTGCCGGTACGGCGGGCGGGGTTGCCGAAGAACTCGAACTGCTCCTCGAAGGCGTGGCTCCGCTGCAAACGGCTGGCCCGAACGAGGTGAGTTTTCTGGACAACCGGCGTTACTCTTCGGCGCTTGATCAGACGCTGGCTGGCGCGGTGATCGTGCATCCGGACATGGCCGCGCGCGTGCCAAGGAATACGGCGGCGATCCTGACCACCGAGCCCTATGCCGGCTGGGCGCGGGTTGCCGCCTTGTTCTATCCAACGCCGCCGGTTTGTCCGGGCATTCACCGCTCCGCGATTGTGGCCGAGGGTGCGCTGGTGGATCCGTCGGCGGAGATCGGACCGCTCGCGGTGATCGAGGCCGGAGCCGAGATCGGCCCTGGTTGCCGGATCGGGCCTTACGCGTTCATCGGCACCGGCGTGATTGTCGGCCGCGACTGCCGGATCGGCTCGCATGTCAGCTTGAGCTACGCGATTTTGGGAGCGCGGGTCTACGTCTATCCCGGCGCGCGGATCGGGCAGGAAGGTTTTGGATTTGCCTCCACCAAGGACGGATTCCTGTCGGTTCCGCAACTCGGCCGCGTCATTCTGGAGGACGATGTCGAGGTCGGCTCCAACACCACGATCGATCGAGGATCGTCCCGGGACACGGTGATCGGCGCCGGCTCACGTCTCGATAACCTGGTGCAGATCGGCCACAACGTGATCCTCGGCCGGTGTTGCGTCATCGTCGCGCAGGTCGGTATTTCGGGTTCAACCGTGCTCGAGGATAACGTCCGCGTCGGCGGGCAGGCGGCGATGGCCGGGCACCTTCGGATTGGAGAAGGCGCGGTGATAGGACCGCAGGCCGGCGTGATTTCGGACACGGCTGCGGGCGCCACGGTGCTGGGAAGCCCTGCCCAGCCGAAGAAAGAATTCTTCCGTCAGATTGCCACGCTCAAAAAGATGACAAAGGGAGAAGGATAAAACGAGCGTTATATTGCCGGCGTAGATTTGGAAGACAGGCGTTTTTGAAATCACAGCAGCGAATAATCCGGACTGATCTTCTGCTCTAAATGGGCGTATCCGCGATCGGGTCGCTAACGGATGATCGGCCGACATTGATATGTTCGAAATGATATGTTCGAAAGTTCGATGGGGATGGGCATGAACCGCGCTCGCGCGCTGGCCGCGATCCTCTTCCTGGCGTCCGCATCGTTGCTTCCCCAAACCGCGTCGGCTCAACGCGGCAACACCATCGGCGCGCTTGACGCGCAAATCCAGCAGGCCGCGCAGACCGGACGCGCGGCGGAAGGGCTGGCGCTGGCGCAAAAGCTGGAAGGTCTGGTTCGCCGGCAGCAGGGCACCGACAACATGAATTACGCGGGCGTGCTGCACAATGAGGGCATGTTCCTGCACAATCTCGGACGATATCAGGAGGCGGTGGAAAAGCTGAACGCGGCGCTGGCGATCAAGCTGCGCAACAATGATCCGGCATCGACGCTGCGCACCTCCAACATCCTGACGGCGGCGCTGGCGATGCTGGATCGCCGCGCCGAGGCGTCGGCGGCCGGGGAGCGTGCGCTGGCGATAGGAACCCAGGCGTTCGGCCCGGACGATGTGCGGTTGACCGGAACGCTGGCGGCGCTCGGTAGTCTCGCGCGCGATCAGGAGAACTACAAGGACGCTCAACGCTATTTCGAACGTGCGCTGGCGGGCCTGCAAAAATCGCCAAATGCGGCCGCTGTCGAGGTGGCGACAGCGATGGATGACCTCGGCGATCTCTATGGACTGCAAGGTCGTTTCGATGACGGCGAGCGGCTGTTGCAGCAGAGCTTGAAACTGATCGAGCAAGCCTACGGCTCGGGTGCCCAGACGGCGCCGAACTACGACAAGATCCTCAACGATCTCGGCAATCTCTACAAGGACGCCGGGCGCCTCCACGATGCGGAGACGGCGTTCGGTCGCGCGCTCGCCATCGGGCGCGCCAAGCGTGGCGAGGATCACCCCAATGTCGCGGCGACGATGGGTAACCTCGCCACCGTCATGGAGAATGAGTTGCGCTTCGCCGAGGCCGAGGATCTCTACAAGCGAACGCTGGCGACTTACGAAAAGCTGTACGGGTCCAATCATCCGATTACCGCCATTGGCCTGAACAACCTCGCCAATGTCTATGCCGATCAGGGCCGCACCCAGGAAGCGGCGGGTCTACAGCAGCGCGTTGTTGCGATCTATGAAAGGGTCTTCGGTCCCGACAGCCCGGATGTCGGCCGCGGCCTCGCTAACCTTGCCACCAGTTACCGGGAATTGGGACGCAAAGACGAAGCGCTTTCGCTTTATCAACGTGCGTTGCTCATTATGGAGCGCAAATTTGGCGAGAACA
The DNA here is from genome assembly GCA_963727225.1 of uncultured Pseudomonadota bacterium. Taxonomy (GTDB): domain Bacteria; phylum Pseudomonadota; class Alphaproteobacteria; order Rhizobiales; family Xanthobacteraceae; genus Bradyrhizobium. The sequence goes on from CAVSFN010000024.1 coordinate 464,392, forward strand.
GTGGACCGACCGCGCTGGCGCTCGGCGCCACCGGGCGGGTGTTGCAGGACGTCGGGCGTCTCGAGGAGGCCGCGCAGGATTTCGATCGCGCGTTAAAAATCAACGAACGCGTGCTGGGACCGGAGCATCCGGAGATCGTTAACGATCTTCGCAGCATCGGCTTTCTCGATATCAAGACCGGAAATTATTCCGACGCACGAAAACGGTTCGAGCGCGCCTTGACGATCGCGCGGGCCAAACTCGGATCAGGCCATCACGATACCATCGCAACCATGATCAATCTCGCCAGCGTCGATAGCCATGACGGCAAATGGCCGGATGCACTGGCGATGTTGCGGCGCGCGTCGGTAGCCATGAACAGGCAGCAGGTCGGCGGCAACAATAATGAGCAATTCAAGCGCTTCACCGAACTTGACGCCGGATTGATGGAAGCGGTCTGGCATGTCGCGGATGGGCAGCCGGACGGCGCCGCCAACAACGAGGCCTTCGACGCCGCTCAGCGTGCCCATGAGACGAAGGCGGGAGCGGCGCTGGCGCAGATGGCCGCCCGGTTCGGCGCCGGTAACGACGCGATGGCGTCCGTGGTGCGCCGGCAACAGGACCTCAAGGCCGCGCTCGACAATCTGGACAAGCGCATCGCCACCGAACTTGGCGCCCCCGACGGCAAGCGCAACGACGCCTTGATCGCGAGTCTTCATGTGGAAAGCGCGCGGGCGCGGAAGTCTTTTGATGAAACGTCGGCACAGATCGCGCGCGAATTCCCCGCCTATGCCGAGTTATCCAGCCCGGCGCCGCTGTCGGTCGCGCAGACGCAGGCTTTGCTCAAGCCGGACGAGGCGCTGGTCTCGTTCATCAGCATGGGCGACAAAAGCTATGTGTTCGCCGTCACCCGCGAGGACAATGCCTGGCGACAAATTCCGCTCGGCGACGCGGCGATCGGCGATCGTGTCAGCAAACTGCGCCTCGGCCTGTTCGATCCGGCGCCGGATGCTGCGCCGAAACCGTTCGATCTCGATGCGTCGTTCGAGCTCTATTCGGCCATCATGGGTCCGGTTGAGAGCGTGATCGCCAGCAAGCCGAAACTGCTGGTGGTGCCCACCGGCGCACTGACGAGCTTGCCGTTTCACGTTCTTATTACCAGGAAGCCTGATCCCGCGGTCGCGCCGAACGATCGCTATCGCCAGGCGGCGTGGCTGCTCAATGACAAGGCAATTACGGTGTTACCGTCGGTGGCAAGCCTGCGCGCCTTGCGCAGCTTCGCCAAGGCTTCGCGCGCGACCAAACCCTTCATCGGATTCGGCGATCCGCAATTGCAGCGCTCCGGCAGCGTCGACAAGCGAGGGGCGGCGCGCAACGTGCAGGCCTACCAGACTTATTATAACGGCACGCAGGTCGATATCGATCGATTGCGCACCGGGCTGCCGGCATTACCCGATACCGCCGATGAACTGCGTGAAGTGGCGCACGATCTCGGCGCGTCGGACGACGATGTAAAACTCGGCGCCGCCGCCACGGTCACGACGGTAAAGGCCATGCCGCTCGAGCAGTATCGGGTGATCGACTTTGCAACCCACGGCCTCGTTGCCGGCGAGGTCAGCGGCTTGAGTGAGCCGGCACTGGTGCTCAGCCTGCCGGACAAGCCCACCGCGGAGGATGATGGCCTGCTCACCGCCAGCCGCATCGCCAAACTCAATCTCGATGCGGATTGGGCGGTGCTGTCGGCGTGCAATACCGCCGCGGGAGACAGGCCTGGCGCGGAAGGCCTTTCCGGTCTGGCGCGCGCTTTCTTCTATGCGGGCGCCCGTTCGCTGTTGGTGTCGCACTGGCCGGTGGAGTCCGAAGCCGCCGTCAAGCTGACGACGGGTGCTTTCGCGGAACTGGCCAAAAATCCGCAGATCGGCCGTGCCGAAGCGCTGCGCCGATCGATGCGAGCTCGGATCGCCAATCCGTCATCCGTGCACAATGCCGATCCGTCGAGTTGGGCGCCGTTCGTGCTGGTAGGGGAGGGGAATTAGGGCGGCTATCGGAGAAAGAGCGGCAGTGACGGTTTCCTAAAAGCGACGCACATGACACACGGCGGACATTTCGTTCGAACATGAATGTCACCCTCCATAGTTGCGAATTCAACACTCAGTGAACATCCCCAAAGGCCCTTCGAGACTGTCGAGGGTGTTGCTACAGAGACACGCCTTGGTGACAAAATCAGTTAATTGCCTTCCTGCCGGCTGTTGCGGATGCGAGCGTCAGGCTATTACCGTATGGCAACGCAGCAATCAGAACGTCTTCAAGAGGGCCTTATGAAGCCAGATGGCTATTACACCGGGGTGGTCGATCGGCTCTCGACCCGATGCCGGCGCTGGTCGCGTCCGCTGCGGGTGACCGCGATAACCTTGCTGCTGTTGTTGCTTCCGATCGCCGGCAATCCGGCAAGCGCGGCGCCTGCTGGATCGGATGCGCACGTTTATCTTCTGCGCGGCGTCCTCAATATCTTTTCGCTGGGCCTGGACGATATCGCCGCGAGGCTGCAGCAGCAGGGTATCAACGCAACCGTAGCCAATTATCTCTCGTGGGAATCCCTCGCGAACGAAGCCGCCGCGGAATACAGGAGCGGGCGGGTGCGGACCATCGTTCTGGTCGGGCACTCCTCCGGTGCGACGGTGCTGCCTGACATGGCGGCGCGCCTGGACCAGCTAGGCGCACCCGTCAAGCTGGCGATCGGCCTGGATTCGGTCTTCCAGACAAGCGTCGCGGGACACGTCGGGCGTTATTTGAACTTCTACGTTGCCGATGGGGGCGGCACGCAGGTCGGGAGGACCAACCAGTTCCGTGGCAACCTGGAGAATGTCGACGTCGGAGGAATGGGTGTCGGACACCTCTCCATCGACAAGAGCGAGGCCATGCAGCGGAAGGTCATCGCCGCGATCGACGCCGTCGTCCTTAGCCACGCGCGAGGTACGTCCGCAACGCAGCGGCGGTTGGAACCGGGCTCGAGCAAGCAAAGCTCCGCCGTGGCGGTCAGGGCCCCGACGACAAATCAATAGAGATACGCTCGACGGTGCTGCGCCCGGTGCCAAGACGTTGGATCGCGCCTCAGATTCCGCCAATTCGACGGCCATCAATCGGCTGACGCAAGCATTTGGGCGTCGGCCAGCGCATGCTCCGATCAGTCGGTTCTGATTCAATCAGAACCGATCATGCGCTAGAATTATTCGCGTGCCTGGGCATCGAGGCACCGGCAGGAGTGCATGATCAAGCGGTTTCAAGTTGCAACGATCATTGCCGGGGCAATGCTTTCCGCGTGCCTCTTGCTTTTGGCCCTCCATCCGGCGAGGGCCGGCCCAATCGCGGCTTCGAGCACGGCTGCGACACCGCCGCCCGCCGCCACTCAGCCTGGCACCCCGCCGCACATGCGCGCCTACCTGTTCCGAGGCGCGCTCGGTCCGATTTTTTCGCGCGGGATGGATCATCTGGCGGAGCGGATCGAAAAGGCCGGCATCCCGGCTGATGTGAACGAGTTCGCGATTTGCAACCTGATCGCCGGGCGGGCGATTCGCGAGTATCGCGAGGATCCAGCTCTGATCATTCTGATCGGGCATTCAATGGGCGGATATTGCGTGCTGAAGTTTTCGGAAATGCTGCAGGCCCAGGGCATCCGGGTCAGCCTCGCCGTCATGATCGAGCCGCCGCAGATCAGTCCCCCCGTGCCGCTCAATATCGAGCGCTGCATCAATATCTTCCTGTCGAAAGACATCCTCGGCGGCAGCCACATCAAACCGGCGCAAGGTTTTCAAGGTCACTTCGCAAGCTTCGATCTCTCGCAGCATGACGAAGTCTACCACGTCAATGTCGACAAGATGGATGGCGTCCACGAACAAGTGATCGCAAAGATGTTGCAGCTCGCAGCGACGCCGGCAAAAGCCGCAGGCGAGGCGGTGCCGCTCAACTATGTCGTTCCTCCCGGTAACGCCCTCGAGTTATGGGACAGCGGGATGCCGGTGTTCGCCCGTCCAGGCGATACGCTGCAAACCATCGCGGGGCTTTACCATGTGCCGCTGTGGTCGCTGACCCAGGTCAACAAGGGCGTCGTGGAAAGCGCGCCGCTGGTGCCCGGCGAGCGCGTCGTCGTTCCGCGCCATCTGATGCCGCTCACCGAGGTCTCGCGCCAGGCGCCCGCCAAGCGCTAGAAGCGTTTGGTGCTCGTTCAGCCTTGCGGCAGGAACGGGATCAGCATGGGAACGCGGCGGCAATAGGCGCCATAGGCGTCGGCGCCGAGTTCCGTCGTGAGAAAGCCTTCTTCCATGCGGGCCTTCCGCCAAAGCCCGAACGTGATCAAAAGCGTGCCGAGCAATGCCGTGATCGTTCCGATAGCGATGCCGGTCGCGAGCATAGCTCCGATCAGCCCGGTATAGATCGGGTGGCGGACCAGCCCGTAGGGGCCGGTGTCGATGACCCGATGACCTTCCTTTCGCGTGATCGCGTTCGACCAAAAGCGTCCGAGATGAATTCGGGCCCACCACGTGAACAGCGTGCCCGCGACGGTCAGGGCCGCAAGCAGGTACGTGCCGCCTTTGCCGAAATTCCAGAGCGGTCGCTCGCCGAGGATCTGCGCGGTCCAGGGCGTCATCAGCACGGCGCCCACGATAATGGGCAAGTGAAAGGCCAACGAGTTCCCGGTCATGACACGCTTTTCGGTTCGGCCGGAAAAGAACGATCCCACGGCCCAACTCACGAGCCATACTATCCAAATCAGCGCCAGCAATTGCGTGGGCCAGGTGGCGGTCCAGCCACTCCCGAAGACGGCTAGAAATGGGTGCATCTGATCAAGCATGTCTCAGGATATATGACCGGATTGCATCAACCTGGCAACTCCGGCGAGACCGTCGAATACGCCGAGGACTGACCTGAGTTGATCTGGCCCGGACCAAATTCCTCGGGACGGAGGCCGGCGCCGAGCAGAAACGCAATGGTTTCCCGCAATGCAGGCTCAACCGGCCGGGGCGTGTAGCCGAGTTCGCGCTGCGCCTTTTCGATCGACAGTGCGCGTGCCCGCAACGCGATCCGGACGCCCTCGACAGTGCCGGAGGGCGGACGGCCGGTCACGTGATCGGCGACGAACTCCATCAAGGCGGTGGTCATTCGCGAGGCGCGGCCGGAAACCGGAATCAGTAGACCGCGGCGGCCGCTGATCGCCGCCATCAGCTGAAGCACCTTCTTCAGCGGAATGCTTTCGCCGCCGAGAATGTAGCGATGTCCGATCTGGCCATGTTCCATGGCAAGAACCAGCCCCGCCGCGGCATCGCGCACGTCGACGAAGTTGACGATGAAGTCGAGATACAATTGAAGACGCTCGCCGAGAAAGTGCTGCAGCATGGCCGCCGGCGGAGTGAGGTTGTGGTCATGGGATCCGATCGGCATCGTCGGACAGCCGATGACCACCGGAAAACCGGACGCCGCGGCTTGCGTCGCGAGCTGTTCGGCGAGCAATTTCGAGCGCGTATAGGGACCCGGCATATCGTCGGCTGACAGCACGGAATTTCCCGCAACGGCATCTTTCGAGGGCGAGGGATGGAAAAGAATCGATTCCGTCGAGCAGTGCAGGAACCGTGCGACGCCTCGCTTGCGCGCGGCCGCAATGACGACCTGTGTGCCGCCGTAATTGACGGTTTGAAAATCGTCCTTGCGCGGCGTCCACATGCCGGGCAGGCCGGCGAGGTGATAAACCTGCTCGACGCCGTCCATCGCGTCGTCCACCAGGTCCGGATCGAGCACCGAGCCTTGCACATACTGCACGTCCGGCGAGCCGCGTCCCGGCAGCCGCAGATCGAGAACCCGCACCTCGCGGCCCTGCGCTGCGAGCATCGCTACCAGGTGATGTCCGATGAAGCCGGTGCCGCCAGTGACAAGTACACGTGTCATGAGTGCGGTTGTGCCTCGCTCTCATGTTCCCCGGCGTAGAACGAAGCGCTGTGTTGTGCCTGTGGGGGAACCGGTTGGATAATCGCCGCAAGATCATGTCGGAAGCCGAGCGCGATGAACAGTTTCGCGATCACGAACATCGGTCCGAGCAGCAGGTGAGGCGGATGGTCCAGCAGCGCAGGCCGTCGACCTTCGAATACGTGGTGTCCGACAGCCTGTGCGACGAGACCGAGGACAATAAAAACGCCGGTAATCGACCACATGCCGGCGGTACTCGAATGGTTCGCGATCATCGTCGCGACTGCAATCAGGAGCGCGGCGGCGACGAGGATGCCTACTCCAAGCGCAACATCGAGCAGCAGCCAGCAGATCATGATCGGCACAACCGCAATGGTCGCCGCGGTGGTTTCGTAGCCAAATATGTGGACGGTCCAGGCGCTGAAGGGCAGCACCGCGCCCAGGAACAAAAATGCGATGCCGAAGACGTGGATCAAGCAGTTCCGGGGATCGCGATGATATTCAACGTAATCCACAAGTTGGCGTTTAAAATAGCCATTCATACTGTGCTCGCTACTGCTCTCGCGTGTGCGATCATCCAGCCTTGCCACGCCGAACCGTGTTAGTAGAACGAGAGATCGGCCCAAGTCAAATAGCCCGCGCGATGCTTGTCGTTTGGGCAAGAACCAGTCAAAATGACCTGTTCAAGACAACATATGTCTATTCTTTGCAGCTCTTTAGCAGCGTTTTTGATGACCGCTGGACGAATTCGCTCGGCGCCGGAAATTAGCCTTGTCATGAACGCAATTGTGCCGTGAACAGGCAGGCCATCGACGCATTCCTGATCGCGGCCGTCGTCCCGGCGGGTGTCTGGGATGCGAGACCGGACTCCTGCCCACCCGATCGCAATCCGAAAACGCTTCAATTGGAGGATGTGATCAGGCCGGGCTCGGCGTCCGGTGTTGCCGATCGAGCGAGATCCGCCGGAGCAAGATTCGCCAGGGCAGGATCCGCGCCCGCGAGGCCAGCCAATAGCGGTGCATCGACATATTGCATGATGCCGGTTTGATCGATCACGAAGGTCGGCCGGTAGTTCCTGACCTGCGCGTCCTCGATCATCGCCATGCGGCGATTATCCAGCGTCAGCCAGTGTCCATCCAGCCGCGCGGCGGCAACGGCGTGGTCTTCCCCGCGGACGGTGTCGCGCATGATCACGATCCGCAGATCGGAGGCGGCGATGCCGGCCAGACGCAAGGCGACGAACTTTGCGATCGCATAGTCTTCGCAATCGCCGGCGCCGTGCGCGAAGGTGACCAGCGGTGAACTCCAGACATCGATTTCGCCGTATTGAGCCAGATCGCTCATCGGGCGGATCGCAAGATTGATGGCGCGATTGATCTCGCCGAGGCGGGCGCGGCCGTCGCGGGCTCTGGCGTTATCGACAATGGCGAGCAATTGCAGCGCGGCCGGGGACACGCAGCGGTCGCGGTCGCCGTCGCAAAGCGCCAGTTGCACGGCTTCGTCGTCGAGCTTGCGCGCAACGCCGCGCCATTTTTCCAGCAAGGTCCCGGCGGACAGCACGGAGGCGGAACGCCCGAACGGCTCGGCCGATCGGCCGATGACTTCCGGTGTTCCGGCGCTATCAAGCGTGCCGGCCCACAGATCCGCCGCCGGCCCGAACCACGCCATGCTGGATGCGAGTATGACGGCACGCCATCCGTGCCAACGACCGAGAATCCCCATCTGACGCCCCATGTCCGGACATCGGCGAGGCTGATGAGCCCGCTCGTGACCGGATCGTTTCGTCGGGGATGATGGGCGGCGGGGCTTTTACTCTGCTTAAGGCCGGTCGCCCGTGGCCGAAAAGCGCGAAACAGGTTGAAATCCGTCTCGCCATTTTGCCGAAAATTTTATGCATCGCCGCCCCGAGGGCTAAAATCTTCTCGCGGGGACGGAAAAGGCGTACGATTTATTGCGATCTGTGGCAATTTCCGTACGATATGGCTAATTCACCCGGAATGGTTCCATTTGTTATCTAGAACACAGTTTTTGCACTGCAATTGGCGCAGTATCCTGCGGGGAACCGCCCGGGAAAGATCATGCAAGTATCGGCACGGCGTTTTTTACCTGGATATACATCGGAAGGCGCGGATGTTGCGTCCGAAACGTTGATATGCTTTGACTGGCTATAGTGAATACCTTGGCATTTGCGGATTCGGCAGAATGGATATCGCGGGGCGATTCCGCCGAATATAGTTGCTCGATCAAAGCCATGGTTTCGCAATTCACGCTCCGGTGATATGCAAGCTTAGACTGTCAAATATTATATAAGTATTAACCATTTCGCGGTGGCCAATTGAATTTCGTCGGCAAATTCGATGCCAAGCTGCACGTTGACGGTTCGGGTGCTCATCCCGATGTCCATCACCATGTCAATTCGATATCCGCGCACGCGCCGTCGGACGCCATCATCGTCCCGGACGCGGATTTGCTGTTCAACGGCGACTTCCGGCGGTCCGGCGTCGACCTGATCCTCTCCAGGGACGACCGCGAATGGGTCGTGGAGGATTACTTCAAGGGCGAAAAGCGCGTCGCGCTGGCGTCGCCCGATGGCGCCCATCTCACCGGCGACATCATCAACGCGCTGGCCGGCCATGTCCAATATGCGCAGGCCGACGGCAGCGCCGGCGCCGGCAAGGTGATCGGTCATGTCACCAAGCTCGTCGGCACCGCTACCGCGATCCGCAACGGTGTTTCGATCATCCTGAACCACGGCGACAACGTCGAAAAAGGCGACGTGGTCCAGTCCGGCTCCGGTTCGACGCTCGGCGTCACCTTCATCGACGGCACCGTGTTCGGGCTGTCGGCGAATGCGCGCATGGTGCTCAACGAAATGATCTACGACCCCAACGGGTCGGACAATTCCACGCTGATCAGCCTGGTGTCGGGAACGATCTCGTTTGTCGCCGGCCAGACCGCCAAACACGGCGACATGAAGATCGACACGCCGGTCGCGACCATGGGCATCCGCGGCACCGCGGTGCTGGTCGAGATCGACTTCGACGTCCCCGGCCAGAACGGCATGCCCGAGGGGAGGTTCCAGGTTGTGATGGAACCGAACGGCATCCTCGGCTCCTACATCCTGTACGAGAAGAACACGCTTGCGCCGATCGCGATTGTCGACAAGGCCGGACAGCGGGTGGACGTCAGCAACAACCATGTGAGTTTCTCGGATTCACCGTTGACGCCCGAGCTGCAAAAGCTGATCTCCGAAGTCTTCACCCTGAAATTCTCGACCAACCCTCAGACGTTCACTCATTTTACCGACACGCTGATCCCGCAAGAAACGTGGTTGCCCGTCCAATTCGCAAATGGAGCGCCTCCTGTAGCGGTCCATGTGACCATAGCGCCGTTCGTTTTGTTAAGCGCGTCGTCTTCCTCCGCGCCGGCGGGGGGAAGCCCGATCCCGCACATCAATCAGCCGCCGGTGGTCATCACGGCGGACAGTTCGCTCGCCGAGCACGCCGGCGTTACCGGCAGTTCCGGCATCGATACAACGTCCGGCACGATCAGCTTTGCCGACATCAACCTCGGCGATCGGCCGACGGCGAAGGCGACTATCAGTTCGTTCAGCTATCAGAACGCGCAGCACCAGGACATCTCCGCGAGTGCGCAGGAGCTGGCTGATATCCAGGCGCTGGAAAATATCCCGCTGGTGGTGGTGCAAGCCCCGGGCAACACCTACAACGGCACAGCGACCTGGACCCTCAATGTCCCGGACAAGGCTTTCGACTTCCTCGGCGCCGGCGACACGCTGAGGCTGACCTATATGGCGGAAGTCGATTCGAATTACGGGGGCGGCAATGTTCGCGGGCTTTGTGCCGTTCACGATCACGATCACCGGCACCAACGACGCTCCGGTCATTACCACCGGGGCGGAAAATGTCGCGTTTGTCAGCGTCGGCACCGGCACGACCGGCCCCAATCTGCCCCCGACGGGGCCGACTTCGAACAAGCTGACATTCAAAGACCCGGATCTGACCGATACCCATACGGTTTCCGCGCATTTGACGGCCGCGACGCTCTCGGGAAATGACGTTGCGACGCTTGATATGCAGGCGCTGGAAACGAAATTCCCTCGCCCGATGGGCGTTTTCGAGAGCGCCCTCTCCGCAGCCGTTACAACCGATAGCTCGGGAACGGGTACCGGCACCATCACATGGACGCTTGCTGACATTTCAGCTTACTACGCCGATATCGTACCCGCCGGAGAGACGCTTAAACTCACCTATACCGTGACGGTGAAGGATTTGCAGGGCGCGACATCCAGTCAGAACGTCATCGTCACGATCACCGGTTCAGACGCGCCGGCTGTCGTCTGGGTTGAAACGACCGCTGATGCTCTGACTGACCCCGCGCCTGGGGACTGGAACGGCGCGCACAACTGGGAAACCGGTACCGTTCCGACGAAAAACGACGACGTCATTATCATCACCAATCAGCTGCAAGGGCAGACCCCGTTTTATCCGGTCACGATCAAGGCTGTGGCTGATGGAGGTGTTGCGGCGGTCGCCCATTCACTGACGATGAATGATTACGGGACGCTGTTCACCAATTCTCCGACGCTGATAAATCAGGGCACGCTGACCGTTGGCGCGGGTGGCATCAGTCTCAGCGCCGACGCGATCCTCAAGAATTTCGGAACCCTCAGTGTCGGTGGCCTGGCGGAGATTTTGCAGCAAGCCAGTCTGCAGAATAGCGGTCTGATTACGCTTGCCCAGGGCGGCGACTTCATGGATCACAAGCTCGATCACAAATTTTAGTTCCGGGACGATCGAGGTTGCTGGCGGCACGCTCAATGTTGAGGTCGCTGTCGCCAATTCCGGCGGCGTTATTCAGATCGATCACGGCGCCACGCTGAAGCTGAACGGCGCCGCCATCATGGCGGCACCTGACCGACAACGGCACGATGGATGTCACCGGCACCAGCGCCATCAGCGATGTCGGCATTACCAACACGAGCCTGATCGAATCGACCGGCGGCGTGCTGACGATCGATCCGGCCACGGTCGTGACCCTGACCAACTCCGGCACGCTGGAGGCCAATGGCGGCGAACTCGACATCACCGGCGAGCCGGTGGCCAACACCGGCACGCTGCAGGCGATCGACGACTCGACGCTGAAGCTGACCACCACGACGGTGACCAATACCGGCGCCGGCACCGTGACGGTCGACCTCGGCTCGACGCTGGACCTGGTCAGCGCCATCATCACCGGCGGCACGCTGACCAACAACGGCACGCTGGATTCGACCGGCACCAGCGCCATCAGCGATGTCGGCATTACCAACACGAGCCTGATCGAATCGACCGGCGGCGTGCTGACGATCGATCCGGCCACGGTCGTGACCCTGACCAATTCCGGCACGCTGGAGGCCAATGGCGGCGAACTCGACATCACCGGCAGCCGGTGGCCAACACCGGCACGCTGCAGGCGATCGACGACTCGACGCTGAAGCTGACCACCACGACGGCGACCAACACCGGCGCCGGCACGGTGACGGTCGACCTCGGCTCGACGCTGGACCTCGTCAGCGCCATCATCACCGGCGGCACGCTGACCAACAACGGCACGGTGGAGGTCGGCCGGGCGGCAGACACTGCTCAGCGAACGCGTGACCAACACCGACGCCACGCTGCAGGTCGACGACGGCCAGACGCTGAAGCTGAACGGCACCACCATCAACGGCGGCACCATCAACGATTTCAGCTCCACCGCCGGCGGCACGATCGATGTCACGGGCGCCAGCACGATCGCCGGCACCAGCACCAGCCGACGCCAACCTCAACGGCAACGGCACCGGCACGGTGCAGCTCGATGCCGCGCTGACGCTGGATTACGTCAAGCTCAACGGCATCACCCTCGAGAACGGCCTGCTGACCATCAAGGACACGGTCGAGGTGGCCGGCGCGGTGACACTGCTCAACGACACCGTGACCAACACCGGCGCCACGCTGCAGGTCGACGACGGCCAGACGCTGAAGCTGAACGGCACCACCATCAACGGCGGCACCATCAACGATTTCAGCTCCACCGCCGGCGGCAAGATCGATGTCACCGGCGCCAGCACGATCGCCGGCTCCAGCACCACCGACGCCAACCTCAACGGCAACGGCACCGGCACCGTGCAGCTCGATGCCGCGCTGACGCTGGATTACGTCAAGCTCAACGGCATCACCCTCGAGAACGGCCTGCTGACCATCAAGGACACGGTCGAGGTGGCCGGTGCGGTGACACTGCTCAACGACACCGGTGACCAACACCGACGCCACGCTGCAGGTCGACGACGGCCAGACGCTGAAGCTGATCGGGCACCGAGATCATCGGCGGCATCATCAATGACTTCAGCGGCCCGCTCGGTGGCAAGATCGATGTCACCGGCGACAGCAAGATCGATAGCGGAGCCACGCTGAACAACGGCGCGGTGACGGTCGAGAGCGACGTGACGCTGACGCTGGACAACGTCACGGTGAACGGGACAGTCTTTAATGACCTTGTCACCGGTGGCACGATCCAGATCGATAGTGGCGACGCGCTTACGTTCAACGGCGCCACCATCAATGGCGGTACCCTCAACATCTCCGGCGAGCTGGATTCGACCGGTACTAGTTTCATCACCGGCGCGACGATCGTCAATTCGAGCCATATCGACGTCGTCAGCGGCACGCTGACCATCGATCCCACGCCGGTGACCAATACCGGGACGATCGAGGTGAAGGGTGACAGCATCCTGGTGCTGAGCGATGAAATCATTACCAATACTGACGGCACCACGAAGGGCATCATCCAGGTCGATGCCGATCCGACGCATACTGCTGCGACGCTCGATCTGCATGGGTCCACGATCAACGGTGGGACGCTGATCATCTCCGGCGAGCTGGTTTCGACCGGCGACAGCTTCATCACCGGCGCTGATATCACCAACACCGGCACGATCGATGTCACCAGCGGCACCCTGACCATCGACGCGACCAGTATTCTCAACAATACCGGCACATTGGAGTCGAACGGCGGCAACCTGATCATCGACACCGCGTTCGCGGGTAGTCTCGAGATCAAGGGCGCGGCGGCGCTTGAACTCGGCTCGGCAGACGCATATTCGCATGTCACCGTCACGTTTGAGCCGGAAGCGACGGGTACCCTGAAGCTCGATCATTCGGAGGCATTCAGCGGGACGGTTGCCGGGCTCGACGATAACACGATTGATCTCGTCGATATTCCCTCTGTCGGCAACAATGGCAAGACTTGTCCCACGGTCATCGAGCGATAGCGACATCCTCACGATCATCAGCACTGTCGATCCCACGCAGGTCACGCACATCCAGCTGACGGGCGACTACCCCGGCGTCACTGGAGCGTGACCAACGATGGCAATGGCGGGACCGACATCACCGAGGTCCCTGGACTGATTTCGGGACTCACAAAGGGCAATGCGGTCGAGGGCACTCCGGTCAGCCTCGCGATCACCGATGGAGGTCAATCCGTCACGCAGGCGAGTTATCAGTGGCAGCTCGACGGACATAATATCACCGATGCCACCGGCTCGAGTTATCAGCCAACCGAGAGTGACGAGGGTCACCTTCTGACGGTGAACTTCACCTACACGGATGCGCTCAACGTGACCGAGACCGGCACGGCTTCGGCCGGCACGGTGGGCGAGATCGCGGGTGGCGATCTGGTTGCGACGCTGAGCAGCAACACGCCGCACGAGGGTGCGAGCATCAGTGTTGCGACGGTGACGGATGGCGGGACGCCGGTCGCCCTGACCGACCCGAATCTGAGCACCAGTGGCTGGTCAACGGCGCCAACGCCAGTGGCAGCGGAGCGACGACAGCGACTTATACGCCGACCGAGGCGGATGAGGGCAAGATGCTGTCAGTGAAGGTGACTGACAGCAGCGATCCGAGCGGTAACGATGTCGCGACCGTCACGGCTTCCACAGCGGTGGGCGAGATCGTGGGCGACGATCTCGTTGCGACGCTCGACCACACGACTGCGCAGCAGGGTGTGACGATGCACGTCCTCGGGGTTAAGGACGGCGGTATCACCGTCACGACAGGTCTCACCTATGCCTGGCAGGATTCCAGTGACAACGGCCTTACCTGGGTGACCGTTGGCAATGGCACCCATTCCAGCTATACGCCGGGTGAATCCGACGAAGGCAAGCTGATGCAGCTTGTCGTGACCTACGCTGACGCATCGGGCAGCGAAAGCAGCACCTATAGTCTCGGCATGCCGAACGACCTGAGCGCGACGCTCGACAGCACGACCGCGCAGCAGGGTTTGGCGATCCACGTCACCGCGGTGAACGACGGCGGCACCAAGGTATCGTCTGGCGTCAGTTACGCCTGGCAGGTTTCGAGCGACAATGGCACGGACTGGATCACCGTAGGCACCCATTCCAGCTATACTCCCATCGCGGCCGACGCCGGCGAGACGCTGCAGGTGGTCGTCACCTACGCGGACTCACAGGAAAAAGAGAGCGCAACCTATTCGCTTGGCTCTGTCGCGCCGGCAAAGGAATGGTTGGGCGGCAACCATGATTGGCAAACAGCCGGTCAGTGGGCTACTTCCGGCGCTCCTGCGTCCAGCGACAACGCAGTGATCGACGCCAGCGGCTTCTACACGGTCAAGATCGACCAGGCTGCTGCGGCACACTCACTGGTCGTGAACGACTTGGGGGCCGCGGTCGAAATCCTGGCAGGCAACACACTCACCCTCGGCGGGAACGCGACGATCGAGGCTGGAATACTTCAAATCAATTCCGGGGCTACGCTGAAAGATATCGCCGCCTCCGCCACGATTACGGGAGCGTTTATCGACAACGGGACCGTCGAAGCCGCCGGCGGCACGCTGGAAGTTGCAAGCGCGATCAGTTTCGGTGCAGGCAAGTTTACGATCGACGCAGGAGCGACCCTGCAGCTTGATCATGCTGACACACTCAAAGTGGCTTTTTCGGGCAACGGCGAGTTGATCCTCAAGGATCCCACCCACTTCACCGGCATCATCTCTGACAGCGGGGGCAGTTTAACCTCTGCCGATGTTGTGGATGTGGCTGGCTTCGACACTGGTGCTTCCGTCAGTTATTTTGGATTGAAGTCGGGCGGCATTGTTACCATCAGCGAGACCGGCCACACCGCCGTGAACCTGATAGTCGGCGCGAATTCCACCCACTGGAGCGCGCCGGTTACCGATGGTCACGGAGGAATTTTGATCCACGACCCGCCGGCCGATACCAGCGGCCAAGCTTTGGATAGCGTCGTCATAACCGATCCCGGCCCCGCGGCCAGCAGCACCATCGTCGCCAGCGGTCCGAACCAGATCCTGACCGGCAATGCCGCCAGCGACACCTTTGCTTTCAATTTCATCGGCGTCGGCCATACCACGGTGACGGACTTCCACCCGGCGACGGACACGCTCCAGTTCAGCAACCAGCTATTTGCGGATCTGCAGGCGGCCTTGAACGCAACCCATGATGATGGTCACGGCAATACCGTCGTCGCGCTCGACGCCCATGATACGATCACCCTGAACGGGATTCTCAAGGCGCAACTGCACGCCAGCGATTTTCATTTTGTCTAATGCGTCCTGAAATTCCAGTGGTCGCTGAAGGCTCAATCCCGGACATGATCAATCCGCCCGAACCTGATATCCAGACAGCATGAAGCGACTGAGGATATTACGCAGGTGGTTCAAGCGGAAGTTCGGCTATGCGCGGCTGGTGTGCCTGGCGCTGCTGATCGGCGTCGCCGCCCTGCGCATCGCCGATCCGGCTCCGATCGAGGAGCTTCGCGTCCGCACCTTCGATAACTTCCAGCGCATCGAACCGCGCGCGAAGATGGCCAAGCCGCCGGTCGCCATCGTCGATATTGACGAAAAGAGTCTCGCGAAACTCGGTCAGTTTCCCTGGCCGCGAACCCGGATCGCCGACATGGTCACCGATCTGACCAGGCTCGGCGCCGCGGCGATTGCCTTCGATATCATGTTCGCGGAGCCGGACCGGCTCAACCCCGACGTGGCGGCCGACACGTTTCGCAATCTCGACGAGGAAACCCGCGCCAGGCTGCGCCAGTTGCCGAGCAACGATCAGCTTTTCGCCGATGCGATGCAGCGCTCGCGCGTCGTGCTCGGCGAAACCGGACTGCCCCATATCCGCTCCGAACTCGACAAGACACTGCCGGTGACGGGCCTTGCGATGCTGGGCGAAGACCCGCAGAAATTCATGTTCAAATTTCCGGGGCTGCTGCGCAACACGGAGGTGCTGGAAAAGGCAGCCGGCGGCCACGGCCTGCTCACCATCAATCCCGAACGCGATGGCATTGTGCGGCGGGTGCCGATGATCATGGAGGCCCAGGGCACCACCATGCCCTCGCTGAGCTTCGAACTGCTGCGGCTGGTGACAGGCACCGACACCATCTTCATCAAGACCGACGAGGCCGGTATCAAGAGTATCGGCGTCAAGGGATTCCAAATTCCGACCGACCTCAACGGCCAGCTTTGGGTTCATTTTTCGCATAGCGATCCCTCGATCTATGTTTCGGCCGCCGACGTGCTCGACGACAGCGTTGCGCCCGAAAAGATCAAGGGCAAGCTGGTGCTGGTCGGAACCTCGGCGGCGGGGCTCAACGACATCAAGACCACGCCGGTCGACCCGGCGATGCCCGGCGTCGAAATTCATGCGCAGGTGCTGGAGAGCGCGCTGACCCATGCGGTGCTGGCGCAGCCTTATTACGGCCCGGCGCTGGAATTCTTTGCCGCGCTGATACTCGGGCTGTTAGTGATCGCGTTCGCACCGGGATTCGGGCCGATCACCCTGGTGGCGGTCGGCGCGCTGTTTGCAGCCATTCTGATCGGAACGTCCTGGTATTTCTACACCCAGCACCGGCTGCTGATCGACTTTACCTACCCGCTGTTGTCGACCACCTTGATCTATCTCACTTTGATCTTCACCAGCTTCGTGCGGGAGCAGGCGCAGCGGCGGCAGATTCGCTCGGCGTTCGGCCGGTATCTGTCGCCGGCGCTGATCGAACAGCTGGCGCAATCGCCGGAAAAGCTCGTGCTCGGCGGCGAAGAGCGCGAGATGACCATCATGTTCTCCGACGTCAGGGGCTTCACTTCCATCTCGGAGTCCTACAAGCACGATCCGCAAGGCCTCACCGCGCTGATGAACCGGTTCCTGACGCCGCTGACCAATGCGATACTGGCGCGCAAGGGCACCATCGACAAATATATGGGCGACGCCATCATGGCGTTCTGGAACGCGCCGCTCGACGACAAGGAACATCAGATCAATGCCTGCGAAGCCGCGGTCGACATGCTGGAGCGGATCGATGAGCTGAACAAGGAACGCGAGCTCGAAGCGCAGGATGGCGGTCACGCCTTCATTCCGATCAATGTCGGCGTCGGGCTCAATACCGGCATCTGCGTGGTCGGCAATATGGGATCCGACCTGCGGTTCGATTATTCCGTGCTCGGCGACAGCGTCAACCTGGCCTCGCGCCTCGAGGGACAATCCAAGGAGTATGGATTTCCGATCATCGTCGGCTCCCAGACCGCGCTCGCGGTCAAGGATAGGTTCGCGATCCTCGAGCTCGATTTCATCATGGTCAAGGGCAAGAAGGAGCCGGAAGTCATCTATGCCATCGCCGGCCGGCAGGACACCGCGCAATCCGGTCGCTTCCAGCGGCTGCGCAACCTGACGATCGAGATGCTGGCGTGTTATCGCAGCCGTGACTGGGACGGCGCGCTGGCGGCGATCGAGCGCGGCCGCCGCACCGACGAAGCCCATACGCTGGAGCTGCTCTACAATCTGTATCAAGCGCGAATTCTCGGCTACCGGAAGAATCCGCCGCCGGAAGACTGGAACGGCGCCTTCGCCTTGTTGACCAAATAGCGCCGCAGCGGGCCTTTGCGTTTTCCAGTGAGCCGTCCGCTGTCATACCGGCGATGTTATCGGCGTATTGCTGCATCCCTGTCAGCGCATGTTGGCCCGCCGCGGCGCTGTGCTATAGAGCGTTTTCGAGCGAAGTGGGCACCGGTTCGCGTGAAGAAAACGCGTTAAAACAAAAGACTCTATCGCCCTACCGCCATCAGGGGAGCAGACGCCGCATGACAAGACCGACGCCCAAGGAGATCAAGGCCATCGCCGACGTGGCCGGTGTGCCCGTCAGCCCCGATGTTGCCGAGCGCATCGCCAATTCCATCGGTCCGGCGTTTGAAGGTTTTGCGGCGGTCGCCGGCACGTTGCCGTTCGATCTGGAGCCGGCGACCTTCGTCGCCGTGCAGGCCGCTGCCATGTCCGATAGCGAAAGAGCCGCGTCATGAGTACCGAGCCGGCCTTGATGTCGCTGACGTCGGTCGCTCAGGCGATCGCGCAGAAGCGAGTGTCGTCGCGCGAGGCGACGCAATCCTGTCTCGACCGGATCGCGCGGTGCGAGCCGCGCCTCAACGCCTTCATCGCGATCGAAGCGGACGAGGCGCTGAAGGCGGCCGATGCCGCCGATGCTGCGCTGGCGAAAGGCGGCGGCCGCGGCGTGCTGCATGGCGTGCCGCTGGCGCACAAGGACATGTATTACGAGGCGGGCAGGGTCGTTACCTGCGGCTCCAAAATCCGGCGCGATTTCGTGGCCTCGACGACCTCGACGGCATTGCTGCGCCTGAAGGATGCCGGCACGGTTCGCCTCGGCTCGCTGCAAATGGCGGAGTTCGCCTATGGGCCGACCGGCCACAACGCGCATTTCGGCGCGGTCCATAATCCCTGGCGCTTCGATCACATCACCGGCGGCTCCTCGTCGGGATCGGGGGCGGCGGTCGCCGCCCGGCTGACCTTTGCGGCGCTGGGCTCGGACACCGGCGGCTCGATACGGATGCCCGCGCATTTCTGCGGCGTGACCGGATTGAAGACCACGGTGGGACGCATCAGCCGTGCCGGCGCCATGCCGCTGTCGCAGTCGCTCGACACGGTCGGACCGCTCGCGCGCACCGCCGGCGATTGTGCATTGCTGCTGGGCCTGATGGCGGGCGCGGACCCGAAAGACCCGACCGCGGTCAGCGGGCCGCTGCCGGATTACATGGCGGCGGTGCAGCGGCCGGTCAAAGGCCTGACGATCGGCATCCCTGCGGCTTTCTATGTCGATGATCTCGATCCCGAGGTCGCGCGCATCGTCGATGAAACCGTCGCGGTCCTCAAGCGCGAGGGCGCCGCGATCGTTCAGGTCGAACTGACGGACCAGCGCCAGCTTAGCGCGGCCTCTCAGCTGGTTCTCGCCGTCGAGGCGGCTGCGTTTCACAAGCGATGGTTGATCGAACGCTCGCAGGATTACGGCCCGCAGGTCCTGATGCGGCTGCAGAACGGCCTCGCTGTCCCGGCGGTGTCCTATCTCGAAGCGATGCGCTGGCGCGGTCCGGCACTCGCCGCGCATCTTGCGGCGGTTAACGGCGTCGATGCTGTGATCGCGCCGGTGGCGCCGGTCGCCGCTCCGACCATCGCCGAGAGCGATGTCGGCAACGGCCCCGACGCCGAAACGGTGATCCAGCGGCTGACCCGCTTTACGCGGCCGGTCAATTATCTCGGGCTGCCGTCGCTGGCCATTCCGGCAGGTTTCACCCGCGACGGTCTTCCGGTCGGAATGCAGTTGATCGGCCGCCCGTTCGATGAAGCCACACTGTTGCGGATCGGCGCCGCGTTCCAGCGCGCGACCGATTTTCACGACCGCGTGCCGGAATTCGCCTGATTGGTGTTTTGATCCGGTTAAAGGCCAGCGCCTCAACCGCCCAAGCCCGGATCGGCCCAGCGCTCGATCTGCGAAGCGGCGATCGTCTGCTTGGGCTGATGCGGGTTGAGCGTGCCGGCGCTTGCCGAACAGCCTTTGGCCAGAACCTGCATGGCGAACAGCTTGGCGTCGACTTCCGATTTGAAGGTCCGGGTCGAGCGCACTGTGGCCGTGGCGCTGTCGTCGGTTTTCACCGCTCTGTCCCGTCCATAGGCTACATACCAGATATCGGGTTGTGTCATTCCTGCATAACGCCGATCGCGGATGAAAGTTTCGTGCGTGAACGTAAAATGGTTGCGGCGCAAATCCCCGCAACGGCGCAAGCCCGGGCCAGCAAGGCTTCCGGCAGATTGGAGTCGTCACGTCAGGCAATTATGGATAGGTTGCGAGCGCAGCGCGCGAAAGTCGTCTGCGCCAACAGGGGGGAATTCTGATGCAAATGTCCAATGAAGGCATTCTGGTTATCTTGTTCGTCGGCCTGATCGCGGGCTGGCTGGCCGGAAAGCTGGTGCGGGGCACCGGCTTTGGGCTCATCGGCGATCTTATCGTCGGTATCGCCGGCGCGCTGGTCGCCAGCCTGCTGTTTCCGCAACTCGGCATCCATCTCGGCACCGGCCTCGTATCGGAGATCATCTATTCGGCGATCGGCGCGGTGGTGCTGCTCCTGATCGTGCGGCTGCTTCGCGGCCGTTTCTAGTTCTCCGTTTTGACGCGGTTTCTTCACGCGAACCGGGATCCAGTTCGCTCGAGAACGCCATTGAGCGACGATCGTTGACAGCAATGGGGACCATCCCTTTCGGGATGGCCCCCATTGAACGTTAAATGCCGCAGCCGCGCGGTTCGAGGATCTCGTTACTCGAGGACCTCGACGATCCGGTGGGTGCGCGGTTCGACCAGAACCGTGCGGCCGTTCACGACGGTGTAGCGATAATCCCGAACGCCATATTCCGGCGGCACCTCGTAATAGGTGACGCCCTGTTCCGGCAGCACCGCGCCGACCCGGACCGGCTCGCTATATTCGTAGGAAGGACGGCGCTGCTCGACCACATAGCTGTGAAAGCGGGGACGCTGATCGACGCCGAGCACCCCGGCAACGCCACCCACCACGCCGCCGACGACACCGCCGACCACGGCACCGACCGGACCGGCGGCGCGTTCGCCTTCACGGGAGCCTCGCTCGACGCCGCCCGGAACCCCTCGGTCCTGGGCCTGCGCCACTAAGGGAAGTGCAACGGTGGCGACGAGGGCAGTAATTCCGATAAAACGACGGATCATGATCGCTCCAATGATGTCGGTTGAGGTGCCGGTACAACGGATAGGCGGCCCGTTATGTTCCGTTGAATTGCCGGGGAACAAAACGGCGGGCGCGTTTTCGGGCGAAAGCCCGCCCCGCAGGTGATGCGGGGGGATCACGCTTTCGCGTGAAGAAAAACACCTCAAAACAGGGAGTCTGGCGGCGCCGCGGACGCGCCGGGCGGCGTTTGGATTAATACGACTTAAATAGACGATGGCTAGAAACATCGGTAAGATTAGGATTCCAGCACCTTCGTGAGATCAGGTTGAATGGCAGCCGTTCCCGGCGTCCGGCGTTCCGAACTCGGTGATGCGCTGCGCGCCTGCCGCGGCGCCTTCGTCGGCGTCGGCGTCATGAGCTGCATGATCAACCTGCTGTATTTGACCGGCTCGCTGTTCATGCTGGAGGTTTACGACCGGGTGCTGCCGAGCCGCAGCGTGCCGACCCTTGTCGGCCTGGCCATTCTCGCCGGCGGCTTGTACATGGCCCAGGGCGTTCTCGACCTGATCCGCGTACGAATCCTGGGCCGGATCGGCACCGCGCTCGATGAATCCCTCAACAGCCGGGTGTTCGATACCATTGTGCGCCTGCCCCTGACGGCAGGCGCGCGCAACGAGGGCCTGCAGCCGCTGCGCGATCTCGACAATATTCGCTCGTTCCTTTCCGGGATGGGGCCGGGCGCGTTCTTCGACCTGCCGTGGCTGCCGTTCTATCTGGCGATCTGCTTTGCCTTCCATGTCATGATCGGCCTGACCGCGCTGGTCGGCGCGATCATTCTGGTCACCCTCACCATCGTGACCGAGTTCATGTCGCGCCGGCCGGCGCGGGAGGCCCTGGGCCTGGCGGCGCGCCGCAACGATCTGGCTGCGACCAGCCGGCGCAACGCCGAGGTGCTGGTCGCGATGGGGATGTCCGGGCGTCTCAACAAGCGCTGGAGCGAGGCCAACCAGAATTATCTCGCGGGCAATCAGCGCGCCA
Source organism: uncultured Pseudomonadota bacterium (assembly GCA_963727225.1). Lineage (GTDB taxonomy): Bacteria > Pseudomonadota > Alphaproteobacteria > Rhizobiales > Xanthobacteraceae > Bradyrhizobium. The sequence goes on from CAVSFN010000024.1 coordinate 486,409, forward strand.
GCGACGTCTCCGGAGGTCTCGGCGCCATTGCCAAGGTCATGCGCATGACGCTGCAGTCGGCGGTGCTCGCCGTCGGCGCCTATCTGGTGATCCATCAGGAGGCGACCGCCGGCATAATCATCGCGGGCTCGATCCTGAGCGCGCGGGCGCTGGCGCCGGTCGATCTGGCGATCGCGCACTGGAAAGGTTTCGTGGCGGCACGGCAGAGCTGGCATCGCCTCAACCGGCTGCTCGAATTGCTGCCCGCGCAAACGGCGCAGACGGTGCTGCAGAACCCGTCGAGCCGCCTGGCGGTCGAGGCCGTCAGCATCGCGCCGCCCGGCGAACAGAGGATTGTGGTGCAGGACGTGACCTTCGCGCTCGAGGCCGGGAACGGACTGGGCGTGATCGGTCCAAGCGGATCGGGCAAGTCTTGCCTGGTGCGCGCGCTGGTCGGCGTCTGGCAGCCGTTCCGCGGCAAAGTACGGCTCGATGGCGCAGCCCTCGATCAGTGGTCGTCCGATGTGCTTGGCCGTCACGTCGGTTATCTGCCGCAGGATGTCGAATTGTTCGCGGGCTCGGTCGCGCAGAATATCTGCCGCTTCGATTCCGAGGCGCGCTCGGAGGCCATCATCGCCGCCGCCAAGGAAGCCGGCGTGCACCAGATGATCATCAAGATGCGCGACGGTTACGACACCCAGATCGGCGAGCAGGGTGCGGCACTTTCCGCCGGCCAGGCGCAACGCGTGGCGCTGGCGCGGGCGCTCTATGGCGATCCGTTCCTGATCGTTCTGGATGAGCCGAATTCCAATCTCGATACCGAGGGCGACGAGGCGCTGACGCGGGCGGTTCGCGCGGCGCGCGAGCGCGGCGCCATCGTGGTGGTGGTGGCGCACCGGCCGGTCGGGATCGAGGCGGTCGATATGCTTCTCGTTCTCAAGGATGGCCGCATGCACGCCTTCGGGCCCAAGGACACGGTTCTGGGGCAGGTGCTGCAGCGCGTGGCGCCGCCGGCTCCTGCCATCAAGGTCGTATCCGAGGGCGGAGTTGCCAAATCATGACCGGCACCAGGATGCGGGGAGCGCGACCGTCGATACGGCTGCATTTGATCATCGGACTGGCCGTGGTGGTCGTGCTGGCGGGCGGGCTCGGCGGCTGGGCAGCCACGGCCGAGATTTCGGGCGCCCTGATTGCGCCAGGCTCGATCGTGGTCGAATCGAACGTCAAGAAAGTGCAGCATCCGACCGGTGGCGTGGTCGGTGAGGTGCGCGCGCGTGATGGCGATGTCGTCAAGGCCGGCGACGTGGTGGTGCGGCTCGACGACACCGTCACCAAGGCAAGCCTTGCCATTGTCACCAAGAATCTCGACGGTCTGTGGGCGCGGGCGGCTCGGCTCGAAGCCGAACAGCAGGGCCTCGACAGAATCGTATTTCCCCCCATGCTGCTCGATCGGGCCAATGATCCCGATGTCAAGAACGTGATGGCGAGCGAGTCCAAATTGTTCGAGGTTCGCACCACCGGGCGGATCGGACAAAAGGCGCAGTTGCGCGAGCGGGTCGCGCAGTTGCACGAGGAGATCGCCGGCCTGGAGGCGCAGGAGAGGGCCAAAGACAAGGAAATCGCGCTGGTCGAGAAGGAGCTGGTCGGGGTTCGCACGCTCTACGATCAGCATCTGGTGCAGATGACGCGCCTGACCACGCTCGAGCGCGACGCGGCCCGGCTATCCGGCGAGCGGGCGCAATACATCGCCTCAAGGGCGCAGGCCAGGGGCAAGATCACCGAAACCGAACTGCAGGTCATTCAGGTCGACAAGGATATGGTCAGCGACGTCTCCAAGGATTTGCGCGAGACCAACGACAAGATCGGCGAATTCGTCGAGCGCAAGGTCACTGCCGAGGACCAGTTGCGGCGGATCGATATTCGCGCCCCGCAGGACGGCATGGTCGAGCAGTCGACGGTTCATACCGTCGGCGGGGTGATCACTGCCGGCGATGCCATCATGATGATCGTTCCGCAGGCCGACGATCTTCAGGTCGAGGCCAAGGTCAATCCGCAGGATATCGACAAGTTGCAGATCGGCCAGAAGACCCTGCTGCGGCTGTCGGCCTTCAACCAGCGCACGACGCCGGAATTGAACGGCATTGTCACCCGTGTTTCGCCCGACGTCACCACCGAGCAGCGCACCGGGCAATCCTACTACACCATCCGTGTCAAGATGCCGCCGGAAGAGGTCGCGCGTCTCGGCGAGGTCAAATTGATCCCCGGCATGCCGGTGGAAGCGTTTGTGCAGACCGGCGACCGCACCCTGCTGTCCTACCTGATCAAGCCGCTGAAGGACCAGTTGATGCGCGCGTTCCGGGAAAAGTGACGCGGCTGCGCCGTTCAACACAACGATCGTCATTCCGGGATGCGCAGGCCCGGAATCCGTACTCGCTGCGGTGGTTATGGATTCCGGGTTCGCCCGCCTTGCTCGCGCCCGGCAGCCTGCGCCGAGGCGTATTTCAGTGATGAGGAACGATAGTGTGGTCGCTGCAGAGTCGAAGCGTGCCGTGACCTTCTACGTCAACGGCGTAGCGCGTTTCACCTTCTTTCGTCGTGAAGACCGCTTTGACTGTTCCAACGAATTTATTGCGGGGTGATTGGTCAACTTTGTCGCCGACAGCGAATTTTGCGTCCATGGGAAATCCTCCCACCGGAAGGCTGCGCGCATTGGATGTTCGCAATGTGTCCGCTCTGCGATTGATGTGACCATCATATTCACTAAAGCGGCATGACACTTATTTTATCTGCAGTGATACTCGTCGATCACCATATGAGAGAAATCACCGCCCCGCCCTCGGCATCGTTCGGTGACAGAGAGTTTCGTATTCCCGCCGAATCAAAGGGAGCAGCAACATGCCGCAATATCGCGCGTTTATCATTAGCCCAGATGGCGAGTTTCAAAGCTCGGGTCCGATCGAATGCGCCGATGATGAAGTAGCCCTCAAGAAGGCAAAGCAATTTGTTGACGGTCATCATGTCGAGCTTTGGCAGTTCACCCGAAAGATAGCTACGTCCGATCACAAGCCACGGCGCATATTTCAAGCATGACCGAATTTGTAAGATGGCTGACAGGAACGCATGAATGCGGCTGCGGCGCCAAATACGAAGTCACTGTGACCGAAGTACCCACCGGTCACGTGATCTGTGAGAAGTGCGGCACTCTGATGGACAGTCGGGCCAACCGGAGCTTTTTTGCCTACGCACGCATGGCGGAAGGCGAATGACCCGCAACAGACGCCGCTGGCAATGTCGCCTGTTGGCACGAATGCCAAGTGCCGACCGCATCGCGCAATGTCCGAGTTCGGAGGCGAAACGGACGAAGCGGTTGATCGAAGCTTGCAGATCGAAGATCGAACGATCCACTAGGTTGCGCGAATTGGTTCACGCGCGTCCTTTGGAGGAACGATGCGACGGCGCGAATTCGTCACGGGTTTTGCCATGGCAACGCTCCAGCCAGTTGCGGTGCGCGCGCAGCACTAGCCTCGCGCTCTGGCCCTTACGATTCAGCGGCGGATCGGTGGGCTGTCCAGCTTCAATACTTTGGATAAATAGGCTGACCGGCTGCAATAGGTTGAATAACCGGCTGTCCAAACTGAAATGACAAGCCGAGACGGAATAGGTCAGACTTAAAGCTCACTTTTTCTGGAACCCCGGGGACGATGTCGAATAGGTTTGCTGAACCGAGGTCGACGTGAAGGTATTCAAACTTAACTATCCAGCGGGGCGCCACCACCATGGCTAGCCCCGCGCCCGCGGTCCACCCGATCCGAGACGCCGACCCCGAGGCCGACTGCAATGCATCCCAAGCGTTGACGTTTCCGAAAGCAACGCCGCCGGTAATGTAGGGCAGCCAACTACCACTCGGGCCGACGGCGTATCCCAACACCTCTCGAATTGTTCCAAGTGAATTCAAGCTAGTTCCGCAGGCATGCGGAGTTAGGGTCGTCGCTCCGCAGACGTTGGAGCTGCCTTTAATACTTCCGCCCGAATAATCGCCCGCGATACCCAACACCCAGTTGCTCAACTGCCAATTGTATGCGAATTCGCCGCCAAACAGCGAACCGCGCATCCTGTACAGTCCGTCGCCTGCCGGTCCTGCTGGACCCGTCGCTCCTGTTGCGCCCGTCGCTCCTGTTGCGCCCGTCGCTCCCGTTGCGCCCGTCGCTCCTGTCGCACCCGTCGCTCCTGTTCCTGTCGCGCCTGTCGCCCCCTGCGCTCCTGTTGCGCCCTGCGTTCCTGTTGCGCCCGTCCTGCCTTGATCAGTTTGCGCAGAGCTTCCTGTGGCTCCCGCGCCCACCACGCCGATAGACGGTCCTGACCAGTCGGTAGGCGCGCCTTGAGCCAACGCCACATCGGGAACGAATACCTGTGCGCCGATCATCGCAGGAAGAACAAACGAACTCGCAACCAGGATCCGCTTCACTGAACATCCCTCTGAATGGCAACTGGTCTTTCAAATGTTCTTCAAAGCTAGGTTGGCGGGGCGGCGACCAGCAAGCGTTTTGAATCGCAGAGGACAGCGGACCTCAGCGAAAGCAGCGGATAGAATCGCGCCACTTAAGATATTGAGAAGTATCGACGAATCCGAATACTTTAAACATCGACGACTGTTGCCGCTTCGCAACGTTCGACAAAATTCCGCCGGTAAGGGACGTCCAGGGCTTTGACTGCTCCCGAAGCATCAGGACGGCGAAGTCGTGTGGTCCTGACGCCTCGACGCCGGCGTCAAGTTCTCGAGAGGCGAGCTTCTTGAGGGCGATGGTGGCAACAAAGCCCGGTCACCAGGGAGAGCTCGAAATAAGCTGTTAAAACCATCGCGTGCGGGAATGCCGGGGGTTTCCCGGTGCGACCGTGGTGACTAACGCGCGTGCTTACTACTCTACACGCGCGGCTGCGGGTGCAACGGGCACCCGGCATTCCCCACGCCCTCCATTTCGGGGCGAAGGATTCATGCAAAACTCGGGCGATATCCGCGCCGCGGGAATGCGGAGTTGTATCTTGCCGTCATTGCGAGCGAAGCGAAGCAATCCATTTAACCGCAAAGAAAGAATAGATTGCTTCGCTTCGCGCGCAATGACGGCTTACTTTTTGTCTTGCTGTGTTCGCAATCCGTAACCCGGATGAGCGAACGCGATATCCGGGGCAGCATCGCATTCGTTCCCGGATGTCGCTCCGCTCATCCGGGCTACCAAATGCGCTCCCCCCTCTCCTCACGGCGAAAGATTTTGCAGCAGGAAATTCAGCGCCGTGTTGGCGAACACGTGCATGTTGGCGAGCCGGTCGGGGCTGCCGGTTTCAAGTGTCATCGCCGTTTGCTCGAGACCCGCGATCGCCATGCAGCTATGGCCGGCGGCGTCGCCGTAGCGGTTGCCGGTCGGTCCGGTGGCGCCGGTTTCGGACAGGCCCCAGTCCGAGGCAAAGCGCCGGCGGATCTGGCCGGCCAGCAATTGGGCGTAAACTTCGGACGCCGAACGGATGCCTTTCATCGCCTCATCGGGGATGTCCATCAGGATCCGTCGCGCGTCGCGGGTATAGACCACGGCCGAGCCGAGGAAATAGGCCGAGGCGCCGGGCACCGCGAGCAGCGCGGCCGATATAAGTCCGCCGGTCGAGGATTCGGCGACCGCGATGGTCTGACGCCGCTCAATCAGTTTCGCGGCAATTTTCTCCGCGACCGCAACCAGATCTTTCATGAGCTGTCCTTCCTGTCAGCGTCCGCCATCCGATTTCCTAGCACAGCATGGCAGCGTTGCCGAGTTGCGGGCCATGGCGGAGCCTGCTTCAATGCGGCTCAAGAACCATGCAGTGCGCTGACAAGACACCGTGGCTGTTCGGCGAAGCAAGAGGAATCCCGGGAGGAAACCAACATCATGACGTCACCGATCGCGGGCGGCGTGGATTGCGATCTGCATCCCGCCGTTCCTCATTTGACGAGCCTGTTGCCCTATCTCAACGATTATTGGCGCGATCAGGTCGTGACCCGCGGCATGACCGATCTGGTGTCGCAATCCTATCCGGCCAATTCGCCGATCACCTCGCGGCCGGACTGGCGGCCGGCGGAGGGCAAGCCGGGATCGAACCTCGACGACATGAAGGCGCAGGTGCTCGATCCGTTCGGAGTTAGCTACGCCATCTGCAATCCGCTCTATGGCGTGCAGATGGTGTTCAGCGAGGATATGGCGGACGCCTTTTGCCGAGCGCTGAACGACTGGCTGGTGAAGGAATGGCTCGACAAGGATGCCCGGCTGCGCGGCTCGATCGTGATTCCGGTCCAGAGCGTCGAGAAGTCGGTCGCGGAGATCGAGCGCTGCGCGCGCGATCCGCGTTTCGTTCAGGTATTGATGCTGGTCATGGGCGACATACCGCTCGGCAAGCGCGCCTATTGGCCGATCTACGCCGCCGCCGAGCGGCTGGGCCTGCCGATCGGCATCCACGCCGGCAGCAATTACCATAACCCGCCGACGTCGGTAGGCTGGGGCTCCTATCACATCGAGGACTATGTCGCGCAGGCGCAGGCGTTTCAGACGCAATTGACCAGCCTGATCGTGGAGGGCGTTTTCGCGCGGCATCCGAAGCTGAAAATGGTGATGCTGGAGTCCGGGTTCACCTGGCTGCCGTCCTATCTGTGGCGGTTGCATAAATTCTGGCGCGGCATCCGCATGGAAACGCCGTGGGTGGATCGCGCGCCGCTGGAAATTGTGCGCAGCAATATCCGGTTTTCGCTGCAGCCGATCGATGCGCCGCCGGATCCGGCGACATTAAATCGCCTGTTTGACCATATGCAGTCGGATGAATTGCTTCTATTCTCGACCGACTATCCGCACTGGCAATTCGATGGCGAGGCGGTGCTGCCCGAGGGAATGTCGTCCGATCTGGTGCGCAAGATCATGATCGATAACCCGCACGCGACCTACGGCCGTTTGAAGCAGAATCTACTGGAGACGACGCCATGAACGTGCAGTTCCGCAAGAGCCCGGAGCAGGCTTCGTCCGTTCATGCCAAGACCGCGATTGCCGATTGCGATATCCATCCGGCGCGTGCGACCAAAACCGAGTTGTATCCCTATCTCGCCAGGCGCTGGCATGCGCATCTCGAGACCTACGACAAGCATCCCTATCAGGGCATGATGGATGGACCGCCCTATCCGAAGGCGCAGCCCAACGCGTCGCGCCGCGATGCCTATCCGCCGGAAGGCGGCCCGCAGGGTTCGTCGCTGTCGTTCATGCAGAAGCAGCATCTTGATCCCAACAATGTCGTGCTGGGCGTGCTCAATCCGCTGGCGACCGGGCAGGGCATCCGCAATCACGATCTGTCCGCCGCGATCTGCTCGGCGATCAATGACTGGCAGATTGAGAAATGGACCAGCAAGGACAGCCGTCTGAAGGGCTCCGTGGTGGTCGCCAACGAGGATGGTCCGGCTGCGGCCGCCGAAATCCGCAAGCGCGCCGGCGACCGCAATTTTGTCCAGGTGCTGCTGCTCAGCCGCAATGTCGAGCCACTGGGCCAGCGCCGCTATTGGCCGATCTACGAGGCGGCGGAGGAGGCCGGTCTTCCCGTTGGCGTGCATGCCTTCGGCTTCGGCGGCAATCCCATCACCGCCTCGGGCTGGCCGAGCTACTACATCGAGGAGATGGTCGGCCATTCGCAGTGCCAGCAGACGGCGCTGGCGAGCATTGTGCTGGAAGGCGTGCTCGAGCGGCATCCGAAACTCAAGATGGTCATGATCGAGGCCGGCTTCGGCTGGGCGCCGTCATTGTCGTGGCGGCTCGACAAGAGCTGGCAGCGGATGCGAAGCGAAGTGCCGCATGTGAAGCGGCCGCCGTCGGAATATATCCGCGACCACATCTTCTGGACCACGCAGCCGATGGAAGACCCGGAACGGCGCGATCATCTGTTCGACGTGATCGACTGGGTCGGCTGGGACAAGCTGTTGTTCGCGACCGATTATCCGCACTGGGATTTTGACGACCCGTCGCGGGTATTGCCGGCCGGCGTCAGCGAGGCCAATCGCGACGCGTTTTATCTCGGCAATGCGCGCAAGCTGTATGGGCTGGCATAAAACAACATGACCCGTTACGTCATTGCGCCGGTGGATGAACTGCCGCCGGGCACCCGCAAATTTCTCACCATCGATGAACGGCCGATCGCCGTGTTCAATATCAAGGGCGAGTTTTTCGGCCTGCTGAACCGTTGCCCGCATCAAGGTGCTGCGTTGTGCGAAGGGCCGCTGATCGGGCTCGCGCAGTCGTCCGATCCCGGCGATATCGAATACACGAGGCTGGGCGAAATCATCCGCTGCCCCTGGCACGGCTGGGAATTCGATATCCGGACCGGCCAGTCCTACTGCGATCCGAAACGATTTCGCGCCAAGGCCTATCCGGTCAATGTCGAGCCGGGTTTAAGCGTGGTAAAGGGGCCCTACATGGCGGAGACCATCGCGGTGTCGGTGGACAGCGATTACGTGGTGGTGGATTTGTGATTCGACCGTCATTCCGGCGCGCTCCGCCGCTCGCGCGCATAGCGCACCAGCGCGACGTAGCGATAGATGCCGTGCACGAACTTGCCGTAGGGCATGGTGATGAACAGGGAGAATACCACGCCAAGATGCAGCGCCAGCAACGGCCCCATCGCGAAGCTGTCGCGCCAGAGCAACAGCGCGATGCCGCTCAGGCCGGTCATGAACAGCATCGCGATGAATGCGACATCCATGCCGGTGCGCGCCTGGTCGACCAGCGCGGGGTCGCGCTTGCATCTTTCCGCCAGCAATCCGGCCGGCCCAATAAGTAATCCGATGCCGCCGAGCGTGCCGAGCACGACCGGCACATCCCACCACGGATACGGCGCCTCGCGTCCGAAGCAGATAATGATAGAGCGTCGCGATGACGGTAGCGGCGAAGCACAGCAGGAAGCCGTAGAACGTCAGATGATGATAGATTTTGCGCAAGTCGCTCGGCCGCTCGTCTTCATTGACGCAGCCGACACCACCGCCATCGAGATAGCGCAGTTCGCCTGCATCCTTCATCGCCTGCCACAGCGAAGGCGGATCCATCAGCATGCCGATCGGCTCGCCGATATCGCGCCAGAAGGCGCGAACCCCCATCACCATTGCTGTGATCGCATAGAGAAATGCCGCCCCGAACAGCAGCGCCATCGCGTTGTGCGGCATCAGCCGATAAAACGCGCCGGGTCCGGTATGGATGCCGAACAGAACCTGCCGGTCGTTCACCGCGGCAAATCCGAAAATGAATGCCGCGACGCTCAAGGCAGCGATGATGCTGATGGCGAGGCCGTTGCGCGCGAACAGGCCCGAGCAGGCCTGCGGCCAGGCATAGGCGGCGTAGGATTCGGCGCGCGCGATCGCCAGCGTCCGGGGAACATTGACGTTGAATTCATGCGGCGGCGAGAACTGGCAGTCGGTGTAGCAGGCGCCGCAGCTGTGGCAGAGATTGGCGAGATAGTTGAGATCGCCATCGGAGAACGAGCGCCGCATCTCCATTGCCGGAAATACCGCGCAAAGGCCTTCGCAATAGCGGCACGAATTGCAGACCGTCATCAGCCGGTCGGCTTCCTCTAAGATGCTAGTTCCGTGCATGTTGTGCCGCTTCCCGTCCTGCGACCCGGCCGAACACGCTGCCGATGGTCATTCCGATTCCGGCGGCGTAGCCCTTGCCCAGCACATTGCCGGCCATGATCTCGCCGGCGGCAAACATGTTGGCGGCGGGTTTGCCGTCGTTCATCAGCATCCGCGCCTGCCGGTTCACGCGGGTGCCCAGATAAGTGAAGGTGATGCCGGGTCGCACCGGATAGGCATAATAAGGCGGCGTCTCGATCCGCCGCGCCCAATGCGTCTTCGGCGGCGTCAGGCCTTCGGTTCGGCAATCATCGAGGATGGTGGGATCGAAGGTGCCGGGGCGTACCGCCGCGTTGAAGTCGGCGGTGGTCTTCTCCAGCACGCTCGGCTCGAGCTCGAGTTTGCCGGCGAGTTCCGCGATCGAGCCGGCCTCGATCGGCGGAAACAAGGACGGCATGAAGCTGTTGCGCGAGGTCGCGTCGAAAATGATGTAGGCGATCTGGTCCGGTTGGGCCGCGACCAGGCGGCCCCAGATCGCGTAGCGCTTCGGCCAGATATCCTCGCCTTCGTCGTAGAAGCGCAAAGCGAGCTTGTTGACGACGACGCCGAACACCACGCAATCGAGCCGCGTGATGATGCCGCCGTCGAATTTCGGCGCGCGGGCGTCGATCGCGACTGCGTGACATTGCGTGGGGTCGCCGACTTCCCTTACGCCCCTGGCCAGCAGCATCTTGAGGATCGAGCCGCGGTTGTAGGGCGTGCCGCGGATCAGGAAATTATCGGCAGCATCGCCCCAATACTGTTTCAGCCATTCGATGTTGGCCTCAAAGCCGCCGGCGGCGGCGACCAGCGCCGAGGCGCGGACGTCGACGTTGCCATTGATCGGTTGCTTCAGGCTCGCGGAGAGAAACATGCCATCCTCGATGGTGAGGTCGAGCACTTCGGCGTCATAGAGAATTTCGACGCCGAGCCGCTCGGCGGTGAGATAGAGCGCGTTCAGCATCGCCCGGCCGCCACCGAGAAAGAACGAATTGGTCCGGCCGAGACTCAGCGTGCCGCCCAGCGACGGCTGCCAGCGCACGCCCTGTTCGACGATCCAGTTCAGGATGTCCTTGGACTCGCTGATCATGAATCGTGCCAGCTCCTCGTCGGTCTCGCCGCCGGTCACCCGCTGCAGGTCTTCCCAGAATTCCTGCTCGGTATAGGGCCCGGTGAGGATGTCGGTCGCAGCGTCATGGGCGCAGCGCATATTGCGGGTGTGACGGGTGTTGCCGCCCCGGTAGAATTTCGGCGCGCCTTCCAGCACCAGCACGGAAGCGCCGGCCCGCCGCGCGCTGATCGCTGCGCATAATGCCGCATTGCCGCCGCCGATCACCAGCACGTCGAATTTGCGATTGAGATCGACCATGCCGTGTTGTCTATCTCGTTTGCATGGAAATAAAAACCCGCACTGGAGCAAGGCGATCTGCTTGCTCCGGCATGACTTAGCCTGGGGTCGCGACGGCCTCTTGGATAGCAATGGTCTTGCCGCCGCGATAGACCACGAGGGTGGCGGTGATGCCAAGGATGGCGGCGCACATCAGCCAGAATCCGGGAGAGGCGCTGTCGCCGGTGTGATTGATCAGCCAGGTCGATGCGAACGGCGTGAATGTTCCGAACAGGCCCGCAGCCAGCGCAAAAGCCATCGAGAAACAGGTGGTGCGGACATGCGCCGGCACTATTTCGACCAGCGCGCCCAGCATGGTCCCGCTGTAGATGCCGAAATAGAACGAGAACATCATTTCAACCGTCAGCATCTTGCCGAAAGTTGGCGCGGCCGTGAGCCAGTGCAGAGCGGGATAGGCGGTTACCAGTGACAGGCACGCAATCGTCAGCAGCACGGGCTTGCGGCCGAGACGGTCGGATACCGCGCCTCCGACCGGATTCCAGATAAAGTTGGTCACCGCGACCAGAAGGGTGACCAGAAGAGCGTCCTGCGAGGTGAGTTTCAGCACGTTCCTGCCGAAGGTCGGGGTGTAAACGGTGACGAAATAGAAGGTCGTGGTGGTCAGCACCGCGATCATCATGCCCAGCAGGATGATCTTCCAGTTCACCGCGGCGGATCGGAAGACCTCGGACGTGGACGGATGTTTCTTCATCGCCAGGAATTCCGGCGTCTCTTCCAGCGTTCGGCGAAGGAAGAAAATGAAGGGAATGATGAGGCAGCCGATGAAGAACGGAATTCGCCACTTGGCGAATTCGATCCCCCCGAGAAATGCAATCGTATCGCCTGTCACGGCTTCATTTAGTGCAAATCCGATGGTCGCGGCGACGAAGATCGCGACTTGCTGGCTCGCGGACTGGAACGAGGTGTAAAAGCCCTTGTTGCCGGGTGTGGCGATCTCGGAGAGATATACCGAGACACCGCCAAGTTCGACGCCGGCGGAAAAGCCCTGCAGCAGGCGGCCGACCAGAACGATGACCGGTGCGGCAACGCCGATGCTGGCATAGGTCGGACAGACCGCAATCGTCACCGTGCCGATCGCCATGATCGCCAGCGTGACGATCAGACCCTTGCGGCGGCCGATTCGGTCGATATAGGAGCCGAGCACGATCGCGCCGATCGGGCGCATCAGGGCTCCCAACCAGAAGACGCCGAAGGCGTTGAGCAACGCGGCGGTTTCGTCATGGGATGGAAAGAACGCCTTGGCGATGTAGGGCGCATAAAAGCCGAACAGGAAGAAATCGAACTGCTCGAGGAAGTTGCCGCTGGTCGACCGCAGAATGGCGCCGAGGCGTGATTTGAGCTGCGGCGGTGGCGAACTGGCCGATTGCGACATCGCTGATGTCTCCCCGTGGTCCGGCGACTGGCGCAAATATCTCGCGCCGGCCGCGACAGTTGCGCTGTCTTCTCGCGGCAATCTGCCCTGTCCGCGCCGCGCGACCAACCAGAAAACATGAGATGGCAGGGAATACCGGCGCCGTCGCCCCGTGAAAGATCCCTCAATTCTTGCTCTGCACCGAAGCGATCATCCATTGCCGAAAGGCCGACAGCTTGGGCGAATCTGCTCTGGGCCTCGGGCGAGACCAGATAGAAGCCGGCGTCCGCCGGTAGCGTAATCTTGAATGGAACCACGAGCCGGCCCTTGGCGATATCGGCTTCCACGTAGGAGGTTCGGCCCATCGCGACGCCGATCCCGTCGATCGCGGCCTGCACCGTCATGAAAATCAGGTCGAAGGTCAGTCCTGGCTGCTTTGAGATATTCGACGGCAGCCCGGCGGCGGTCAGCCATAATCGCCAGTCGTCGTCATAGCCGCCGCTGCTATGCAGCAGCGTCCGATCGGCCAGATCTTCCGGGCATCGCAGCGGCTTGTCACCGCTGAGCAGCGCCGGGCTGCAGACCGGGAATAGCTGGTCGGCCATCAGCCAGTCGGCACGCAGACCCGGCCACTGGCCGCGCCCATAGCGGATCGCCGCATCGACATCGCCGCCCTTGAAATCGACCAGGCTGGGCGAGGTGGTAATTCGGACATCGATGCCGGGATGCTCCTCCTGAAACGCGGAAAGCCTCGGCAGCAGCCACTTGGCGGCCAGCGATGCCAGCGTGCTGACCGTCAGCACATGGTCATTGTCCTTGCGCAACAGCCGGTCGGTAGCAAGCCGCAAATCATTAAACGCCGCGCGAACGCCGGGCAGATAATCCCGGGCTTCCGGGGTCAGTGTCAGCGCGCGGTTCTGCCGGACGAACAGGCGAATCCCCAATTCCTGCTCCAGCCGCCGGATCTGATGGCTGATCGCGGTTTGGGTGACGTTCAGCTCGGAGGCCGCGTTGGTGAAGCTGAGATGCCGGGCCGCGGCCTCGAACGCGCGCAACCCATTGAGCGAGGGCAGCCGCGCGGTCATTTGGCGAAAAGTTCATGCATGAATTTATGTCATCTGAAGAGGAACAAAGTGTCGTTTGTGGAAATCCCGATCAGCGCAGATATTGCTGCCAACAGGTTAGCTTTAGGAGATTAACATGTCCACTCGTTCAAATGAATCGATGATAAATCATCATGAACCGGGGCTTTTGGCGCAGCTTAGCGATACCCTTCACGTGTGGCGCGAGCGCCAGCGTCAGCGTCGCGAACTGACCCATTGGACCGATCGCGATCTGCATGACGTCGGACTGTCGTGGAGCGACATTGTGCACGAGGCCGAAAAGCCGTTTTGGCGGGCATAAGCATGCAGCCAGGCTGGCGTCGCCTCTTTTGGGGGACGCCAGCCATCGTCTTGTTCGGGACCAGCGGGAGCCTGCCATGAGAGCGCTTCGTTTCGATGATCTGCGGCAACACACCGATGTTTTGCGCTTGCGTAACGGCCAATCGCTGACGGTGCGATTTGTGGAACCGCAAGATGCGGAGACGTTGCAGAACTATTTCCGGTCGCTCTCGGTCGGCTCCCGCTACAATCGTTTCCTCGGCGCCATGCGCGAGCTCCCGCAAACCGAACTCGGTCACTTCATCCATGCCGGCGAGGATGATCGTTTCAGCGTCATCGCTCTGATGACGATCGACGGCTTTGAGACGATCGTCGGCGAAGCCCGCTACGGGTTCGAACCTGATACGGCGAGCTTTGAGTTCGGCCTGTCGGTCGACGACCGCTGGCAGGGCCAGGGTATCGGTTCGGCGTTGCTCCGGAATCTGGAATGCCGCGCGGCCGCGTTCGGTGCCGAGCGCGTGTTCGGCGACACCCTGCGCTCCAACGACGTAATGCTCGGGCTTGCGCGCAAATCCGGCTTCGCCTTCGCGTCCACCCCCAATGACTGGAAGCTGGTACGCTTCGAAAAACACATCAACGTCGCGCCGCAGGACATCCCTTGCGCGAGCTGGAGAGTTGCCGCTGCCAGCCTCGCCTTAAGCGAAGCTTCGGCGAGCTGAGCCTGTAGAGGCTCGCGGCTTTAGTTGCCCTTGAACACCGCTTTGCGCTTTTCGATAAAGGCCTGGACGGCTTCGCGGTGGTCTGACGTCATCGTGGTGCGGATCAGGCGTTCGGCCTCGTGGTCGCGCGCGGTGGCGAAATCGAACAACAAGGCCTCGTCGAGATTGTCCTTCATGTAGCGCAGCGCGATCGTCGGCCCTTCGGCCATCGATCTGGCCAGCGCAAAAGCCTCATCCTGAAGCCTGGCATCGGGAACCACGCGGTTGACGAGGCCGATCGCCTCGCATCGCGCGGCGCCGACCTTGTCGCCGGTAAACATCAATTCCCGCGCCCGCGAGGTCCCCACCAGCCGCGTCAACAGCCACGCGATGCCATAATCGCCGCTCAAGCCCACCCGCAGATAGCCGGTGGAAACGAACGCCGATTCCGCGGCGACACGGATGTCGCAGGCCATTGCGATGGCGAGGCCTGCGCCGACCGCGGGACCCGGCAACGCCGCGATGGTCGGCTTGCGCACCGAGATCAGCGCGCCGGTCAGCAACCGCTGCCGTTCCTGCAAGTCCGCGACCTTCTCGTCATAGGACATGTCCAGCTTCTTCTTGTCGCGATGGGCGCCCATGCCCTTGACGTCGCCACCCGCGCAGAAAGCGGTACCGGCACCGGTAATCAACAGCGCGCCGACGCCGGGGTTCTCGCCGCAGGTTTTGATCATGGTGCGAAGCGCCGGCGTCAGATGATCGGACAGCGCATTGCGGGCTTCCGGCCGGTTCAGCGTGATGACGGCGACACGGTTGCGGATCGCGCACAATAATTCCTGGGTGCCGGTGTCGATGGTGATCTCGGCCGTCGTCATGTCGGAATTCCCTTGTATTTCCGTTGGCTCGGAATGGCGGCAATTAATTCCGCGATGTTCTCAGAATTTCTCGACCCACGGCCGCAACTCAAGTTCCCAGGTCCATGCGCTGCGCGGCTGCTGCAACACGCTCCAATAGCTGGCGGCGATGGCATCGGGGTCGAGCATTGAATCCGGCCGGTCCGCGGGCTCGGCGCGCGCGGCGCTGCGGATGCCGCCGTCAATGACGAAATGTGCGACGTGAATCCCCTGCGGCGACAATTCCCGCGCCATGCTCTGCGCCAGACCGCGCAGCGCGAATTTTCCCATCGCGAACGGCGCCGATTGCGGATAGCCCTTGACGCTGGCGGAAGCACCGGTGAACAGGATCGCGCCATGGCGCTTGGGCAGCATGCGCTTCGCTGCCTGTTGCGCCACCAGAAAGCCGCCGAACGCGCTGACTGATATCGCCTGGGCGACGTCATCCGGCGCCAGTTCGACGAACGCGCCGCGCGCCCGCCCGCTGGCATTGTAAACCACAAGGTCGGGCACCGCGATCTCGCGCTCGACCAGGCCGAACAGGCGCTCGACGTCGCCGGGCTCAGTCGCGTTGCAGGCAAACGCCTTCGCGCCGGTCTCACTGCAGAGCGCGCCAAGTTTTTCGATTCCGCGCGCGGCCAGCGCGACACGGATGCCTTCGCGAGCGAATAGCCGCGCCAGCGATGCGCTCAGGCCTTCGCCCGCACCGACGATCAGAGCGGTCTTGTATTTCGGTACTTCCATCGGCGTTTTCCTCTGATCAGTTGAACGACGTCTTCAGCCGCGCAATCCGGCCAGGCAACCCGCGGCTTCCAGAACGGCATTGAGCGCGGTCTTGTCGGCGACTTCTGCATATTTAGCGCGCAGCATGCCGAGCGATCGCGCGTGATATTTCTGCGGCTTTTGGATCCACACCGTATCGCCGAGCGCGACGCTGAATTCTTCCTGCTTCTCGGCCAGGGCTTTCTCGTTGGCCGATGTCCACGGCATGAATTGCCTGCCGACCTGCCGGGTCAGGATCGGCATCAGGGTCGGCTCCAGCGTGGACCAGGTCTCAAACTTGCCCTCGGCCCTGGGCCAGAGCATGCGGTGCACCCAATCGAGCACATGCGGCGCACCACCTTCGATCAGGGCGCCGGCGGTCGGATCGGTCCACAGTTCATAGAACTGGCCCCAGAGCCCAAAGTCGCCGAACGCGGGCCGCCCGCCGAACAGATACGGCCGACTTTCGAGATGGCTGTCCAGCAATCCCAGCATCTCGAGGAAGCCTGCCTCGATCTGCGGCGCGGTCACAGCATTGGAGCCGACGAACCAGACCCGATCCACCATGCGGGCCCGAATTTGGCTGGCGAACTTGGCGTGCTCCGACTCGCTGGCATCGGGACCGCGCATGCGCGCGATGCGCCCGGCCGAGCTGATCTGGTCGACATCGCGCGCCCAGCGGTAGTGGAACATCCATTTATTGCCCCACTCATCGCCGAATTCCTCGATCAATGCCGAAATGAAGCGCGTGACCGGTTCGTCGGGGTTGATCGACGGCTCCGGATGAAGCTTCTCCATCTGGTCGATGATCGGTGTGGAGTTTTGAATGCCGACGTTCCCGGGCGTAACCACCAGGGGGATGATCGGCATTTTGGCATATCTCTCGTATTCCGCCTGGCTGCCCGCATTTCGCAAAATCCATTGATGCGGGATGGCTTTGTAGCGAAAATAGGAGCGTATCTTGACCGAGTAGGGCGACATCTCGGCGCCGAAGATGCGATAGCCGTCAGCCATAGGGGGATCCTCCGATTTTTCGTTTCTTGACGGCTTTGTCGCCCGCTCTATCTGGCGATGGTCTAGAGGATCGCAATACGGGGCGGAACGAACAAGAGTTGTAAATGCAGCAGCCAAGCAAAATCGATGCGACAGCTCCAGCCGACCAGCCGGGATTGCTCGCACCCGATACCTCCGGCATGAATTTCTACCGGGCCGATCCGGCGCTGACCGATCTGCTGCGGATTCATCTCACCGATGCGATGTTTCGTCATATCGAGCCGCATCTCGACCGGCTGGGCGCGCTCGCCGGAGGTCATCTCGACGAATGCGCCCGGCTTGCCGACCGGCATGTGCCTGAATTGCATCAGCGCGACCGCTTCGGCCGCGACGCCCAGTGGATCGAGTATCATCCGGCCTATCGCGAGCTGGAGCGAGCTGCATTCGGCGAATTTGGCATTCACGCGATGTCGGTTCGCAAGGGCATCCTGGGCTGGCCGCAGACTTATCCGGTGGTGGCCAAGCACGCCTTCACGTTTCTGTTCAACCAGGCCGAGTTCGGCCTGGGATGCCCGATCAATGTCACCGACGGCTGCGCCAAATTGCTGTCGCGCTTCGGCGACGAGGCGCTGAAGGCGAAATATCTCGACGGATTGACTCAGACCGACATGAGCAAGCTGACCCAGGGCGGCCAGTTCATGACCGAAAAGGAAGGCGGCTCCGACGTCGGCAAGCTCACCACGTCAGCAGTTCAGGAAGGCGATCACTGGCGGCTGTCGGGGGAGAAATGGTTCTGCTCCAACGCGGACGCGGAAGTCGTGATGCTGCTGGCGCGGCCGCAAGGCGCGGAAGGCGGCACGCGCGGCGTCGGCCTGTTCCTGATGCCGCGCCGGCTCGACGATGGCTCGCCCAACCATTATCGGATCGTTCGCCTCAAGGACAAGCTCGGCACCCGCTCGATGGCATCGGGCGAAATCAAGCTTGAGGGCGCGATCGCCTATGCGGTCGGAAGGCTCGATCGCGGCTTCGTGCAGATGGCCGAAATGGTCAATTCGTCGCGGCTTTCCAACGGCGTCAAATCCACCGCGCTAATGCGGCGCGCGCATCACGATGCGATGACGGTGGCGCAAAATCGCGTGGTGTTCGGCCAGCGCATCATCGATCTGCCGCTGGCGCGGCGGCAATTGATGAAGATCATGCTCGCCACCGAGCAGGCGCTATCGATGAGCTTTCTCACCGCGGACGCGCTCGACCGCGCCGAGGCCGGCAGCCAGGAGGCCGCAGCGCTGTTGCGCATCCTGACGCCGACGCTGAAATTCCGCGCCACGCGCGATGCGCGCAAGGTCTGTGGTGACGCGCTGGAGATGCGCGGCGGGATCGGTTACATCGAGGAATTCGCCACCGCGCGGTTGTTGCGCGACGCGCATCTCGGCTCGATCTGGGAAGGTACCGGCAACATCGTAGCACTCGATGCGCTGAAGCGGGCGGTCGGCCGCCACGGCGCCGATGCCGCGCTGGCGGCGGATCTGCACGCCCGCCTCGACGACAGCGCCAATGTGCCGCAAGCCTGGCGCGATCGTTTGCGCGACCTGGCCGACCGCGCCATCGGCTTTGCCCGCGATGTAGCCGCGCGTACCGACAACGAAGCCGAGGCGCGGCGCGCAACCAGTTTGCTTTATCACGTTGCCAGCGCGGTTGCGCTGGCGTGGGAGGGCGGACGCATCCACCAGATGCGCGGCGATGCGCGCCGGCTGCTGCTGTCTCGCATGGTGATTGATCACCGGGTGTCGGCCAACGATCCGTTCCGGCTCACGGAAAATCCGTCGCAGCGCGCGATCACCGGCCATCTGCTCGGCGACCGCGCCGTCGGTATCGCCGAGGTTGGCGAATTGCTCATCGCGGCGTAGGCTTCCGCAACCAGTCCTGATTGCAAAAACAACGCAAAATAAGAGGAAACACTGATGAAGGCCGCCGTCCTGTATGAAGTCAACAAGCCGCTCGTGATCGAGGACGTCAGTCTGCAGAAGCCCGGTCCGCGCGAGGTCTTGATCCGCACCAGCGTCGCCGGGCTGTGTCATTCCGATCTGCATTTCATGGAAGGGCTTTATCCGCATCCGCTGCCGGCGGTGCTCGGTCACGAATCCGCGGGCGTCGTCGAGCAGGTCGGCTCCGACGTGACCTATGTGAAGCCTGGCGATCATGTCGTGACCTGCCTGTCGGTATTTTGCGGCACCTGCGACAATTGCTCGACCGGGCGGCCGGTGCTGTGCACCGACACCACCGTGAAGTTGCTGCCTGGGGTCTCAAACCGATTGTCATGGGCGCGATCGGAAAAGCTGCACCAGTTTCTCAATCTGTCGTCATTCGCCGAGCAGATGCTGGTGCACGAAAACGCCATCGTGAAAATCCGCAAGGATATGCCGCTGGAATTGGCGGCGCTGATCGGTTGCGGCGTCATCACCGGCTACGGCGCCGTGGTCAACACCGCGAAGGTCGCGCCCGGCGAGACCGTGGCGGTGATCGGCTGCGGCGGCGTCGGCATGGCCGCGATCAACGGCGCGCAGATTGCCGGCGCCGGCCGCGTCATCGCGATCGATACCAATCCGGCCAAGCTGCAACTGGCCACCAAGCTCGGGGCCACCGACATCGTCGATCCCGCCAATGGCGATGTTGTGAAGCAGGTGCGCGATCTCACCAATGGCGGCGTGCATCATTCGTTCGAGGTGCTGGGCCGCAAGGAGACTGCGGAGCAGGCTTTTGCGATGCTGGCGGCCGGGGGCACCGCGACCATCGTCGGGATGATTCCGTTCGGCCAGAAGATCGAGCTGCACGGCTTCGATTTCCTCCGCGAACGCAGGATCCAGGGATCGTCGATGGGCTCGAATCATTTCCGCGTCGACATGCCGCGCCTCATCGAGTTCTATATGCGCGGCAAGCTGCACCTCGAGGACTGGATTTCGGCCAAACTGAAATTGTCCGAAATCAACGAGGGCTTTGCGGCAATGAAAGCCGGCAAGACGGTACGCAGCGTGATCATGTTCGATGCGTGAGTGAACCTAGCGACGAACCCGTCATGGCCGGGTTTGTCCCGGCCATCCACGTCTTTCTTGCTTATGTGCAGTCAAGACGTGGATGCCCGGGACGAGCCCGGGCATGACGACTTCATGTAGGCACTCCTCAATTCACCGCGACACATGCGCCGACACCGCCAGCCAGCGGCCGTTTTGCCGCGCCCAGCAATCGGTATAGCGGCCATAGGCCTGCTTGCCGTCCGCCGTTGTGTAGCTGGTGCGTCCGTGGATGATCGCAAAATCGCCCATCACGCGGATCTTCACATCATCCGCGATCAGATTCCGGATCGTCACCGGCACCGCCGTCTGCTTGAGAAAGCCGGCGCGATCGACCAATGATTTGTCGGGATTGGTGCAATAGAAATCCTGCGCCAGGATTTCGTCAAAACGCTTGACGTCACAATTCTGCACTGAGGCGACGTAGTCGCGATTGAGGACTGTGAGTTCGTCGAGGTCCTTGTTCATGGTTCTCCTCCTTGTATTTTTTGCCATTCAATCATCAAACATCGGCGGCGGCACGAAGCCGCCGAATTCGTGCTCGATCAGTTCGGCCAGTTTCAGCGGCGTGCGATCTTCCAGCCAGGGGCCGACGATCTGCACCCCGACCGGCAGTCCTTCCGGCGAAAGGCCGATCGGTATCGCGGTGGAGGGCAGGCCGGGCAAAGTGGCGATGCCGGGCCATGCCAGTTGGTCGGGATAGGGATAATTCCTGCCGTCGATATCGATGTGACGCATTTCCTGGTCCGGCGAATGATCATGTGGATAGGCCGGGGTCGGCATGATCGGACAGATCACCGCGTCGAAACTTTTGAACAATTCGCGCCACTGCGCCCGCAGGCGGGTGCGGCCGCCATCGGCCACCAGCCAGTCGCGATGGCTGAGCGTGATGCCGCGCAGGCGTTCCGCTGGCAGACTCATATCGTCAGGTGCGAGCTTGGCCGCGGCCGTCTGGGCGCCGGTATAGTTTTCCGGCGTGAAGGACACGGCGAGAAACGACATCAGCATCCGCATATAGAGCCGCGATGAGGCGGCAAAGTCCGGCAGCAACGGGCTTGAGCGCGCGACGGTCACGCCGGCCTTGGCGAGGTTGGCAGCGAGCTTCTCGATCGCCGTGCGTACGCTGTTGCAGGTCGGCATTACCGGATCGGTGTCGATCAGGAGCACGCGAAAGCTCTTCAGGTCGCTGTGGCGCGGCGGCGGCAGCGCGAGGTGGTATGCTTTGCCGGCCTCCAGCGGGTCCGGTCCCGCGATCGCATCGAGCAGCAGCGCAAGGTCCACGGCGCTGCGCGCCATCGGTCCGATCACCGACAGGTCGCGGTCGAACGGCAGCGCCGGAAGCGGTGGCGGCGTATGTCCGCGCGAGGCCACCAATGCAAAGGTCGGCTTGTGGGCATAGACGCCGCAATGAAACGCCGGCACGCGCAGGGAGCCGCCGATATCGGAGCCGAGCGACAGCGGCCCGTAACCCGCCGCCAGCGCCGCCGACGAGCCGCCGGAGGAACCGCCGGGGGTGCGGCCGAGATCGAACGGATTGTTTGTGGTGCCGTAGATCTCGTTGTAGCTTTGCCAGTCTCCAAGCCCGAGCGGCACATTGGTCTTGCCGAGGATCACGGAGCCTGCGGCCTTGACCCGGGATATCGGCAGCGCGTCCTCCGCTGGCACGAAATCCTTGTGTGCCGGATTGCCCCACGTCGTGGGCAGTCCTGCGATGTTGTAGGATTCCTTGATGGTCAGGGGAATGCCGAGCAGCGGCTTGGTCTCGCCGCGCGCGATAGCGGCGTCGGCGGCGCGGGCGGCTTCCAGGCCGCGGTCGAAATCGCGAACGCAAATCGCGTTGATCTTGCCGTCGTGACGCTCGATGCGGCCGATCGCATCCTGCGCCAGTTCGACGGCCGAGACTTTCTTTGCCGCAAGAGCGGCCGATAATTCGGTCGCGCTCCTGAAACTCCATTGCGATTTCGCCAAGGCGTTGCTCCTGCTGTTTTTCTGCTGTTTTTCGCTTGCTGGAGCCGGATGATGCCTCGTTCCCGTGACGGCCGCTAGACCGCTATTGCTGTCGGGAAATGCTAGCCGGGCAGCATCCGCTGCATGATGCGGTCGCGGTAGATGAAGAGGTGAACCAGCGCCGCCGCCACATGGAGGCAGATCACCACCAGCAACGTCCATTCCATCACCTGATGCCAGCCGTCGATTGCCTTTCCGGCGGCCGCATTTTCGGAAGCCAGCATCGGCAGCGGCACCAGATAAAACAACGACATCGACCAGCCGCGAAACGACGCGAACAACCAGCCGGTCATCGTGGTCGCCAGCACCAGCACATAGAGCAGCCAATGCGTGGCTTGCGAGACCAGACGTTGCCAACGGGGAAGCGTATTCTCCGGGGCCACGGGATGCGTCAACCGCCACACCAGCCGGGCAATGATGAAGAGCAGGATGACGATTCCAAGCGAGACATGGAATGACATGGCTGCACCGGGTTTCATGTCGCGATGAATGTCCGGCATCAACCAGCCCAGGGGATATTGCACCAGCAGCAGCGCCAGCATGAGCCAGTGGAACACCTTCGCGGTGGTCCCGTATTGCAAACGATCGGTCATGATTTCCCTTAATCCCAGAGCTAGACGATTTTCCGGCGCGGCGAAATCCGCACCGCCGCTGGAAATACTCTAATCATGTGGGGATGTTTCAGCGCAGCCAGCGCCGCTACGCGGCTCCAATCAGAATGCCGACGGCGAGCACGATGGCGCCGCCGAGCACGATCTGGAACACCGCCTGCAGGAACGGGGTGTCCATATATCGCGCGCGGATATAGGCGATAGCCCAGAGTTCGAAGAACACCACGACGCCCGCGATCGCGGTGGCGATCCAGAACGCATTGGCCCAGGAATCCGGAACCAGATAGGGCATTGTGTGGCCGAGACCGCCGACCGTGGTCATGGCCCCGCAGGTTACCCCGCGCAGCCAGGGTGAGCCGCGTCCGGTCAGCGATCCATCGTCCGACAGGGCTTCGGCGAATCCCATGCTGATGCCGGCGCCGATCGAGGCGGCAAGTCCCACCAGGAAAGTCTGCCAGTTGTGATGGGTCGCGAACGCCGCGGCGAACAGCGGCGCGAGCGTCGACACCGATCCGTCCATCAATCCGGCAAGACCCGGCTGCACATATTGCAGCACGAACACGCGCCGGCGCGTCTTGTCCTCTTCGGCGCGCACGTCCGGACTGAGGATCCGGTCGGTCAGCTTCGCCGCAATCTTTTCGTGGCCCTTTTCCGCTTCCGCCAGATCGCCGAGCAGCCGGCGAACGCCGACATCCTGGGTTTGTTCGGCGGCCTTGATGTAGAATCGCTCGGCTTCGAACTCCATCGTTCCGACTTCCTTGCGGATGGTGTCGAGCGACAGGTTCTTGGTCAGCCAAATGGGGCGGCGGCGCAAAAATCCGCGGACGTTTTCTCGTCGGATCGGCGGCAGGTTTTTGCCGAAACGCTGCTCATATAGTTCCAGTAACTGGTGGCGATGGCCCTTTTCCTCCTCGGCCATTTCCTCGAATATCCTGGCCGAATCCGGATAACGCTCCGCGAGATCCTCCGCAAAGGTCATGTAGATGCGGCTGTCTTCCTCCTCCGCGGAGATCGCAACCGCCAGCACTTCCCGCTCGGTCAAATCGGCGAAATTCTTCACAACAGCAAGCCTTTTCACAAATTTAGAATGATTCTAAATGGTTATAGAAGCTGGATTTGACCGGGTCAAACTGAAAAGCGCGGTCAGGCTACGCAGCAACATCTCTCTTTCAGCGAAGATCTTCCGCAGGCGGTCCGCTCCAGACAAACTTGCAATTGGAACTGTTGCGGCCGGCACCCGTTCGAGGTCCTATTGAAGGATTATTCCAACCGGAGTTCTCATGGATAAGGTCAAATACCGCTTGAACGATCCGCGGCTGGCGCCGCGTCGAACCAAGCTCGAGATTCCCGGATGGGCCGGCAAGCGCGAACCTCGCGCCGATGGTTCGCGCGAACAGGTCTGGCACTGCGTTCCGTTCTCGGAAGGCGCGCAATACGGGATCGAACTGTTCTACCCTTACGACAATGAACTGCACGTCAGCACCAAGGACGGCCAATTGATATTGGACGGAGATTGGGGCCCGGCGCCGGACGGCGGCCTGCAATGGCCACCATTCCGAAACTTCGGTGACCATTTTTACACCTACCAGATCCTTCTCGACCTCAAGGTCGAAAAGGGCATGGCGATCAGGACCGAACCTCATCCACGATTCTATACCGACCGCACCGACACCGTGCCGATTGCGGTTCCGGCGCTGGTGCGGAATTGGTGGCCGATGATGTTCTTTACGGTCTTCAAGGCGCCGGCCGAGGGCCGCACCCATATTTTCAGACCGAATGAGCCGTTCGCGCAGATTATTGTGATCCCCGAGGAAGCCTCTTTCGAACTCGAGAAGATGGGCGAGGAGGAATCGGCCGAGCGCGAGCTTCAGGCGCGGCGCATCTACAACAGCCGGCCGAAGCTTGCGCAGGGAACGGAATGGACCTCGTCGACCGATATCGTGTTCGATGGCACCTATCGCCACCTGCACCGTGCGGCGAAGGAAAAGACCCGGCAAAGCTGAGGCGATAGCCTGAACCTAAGGCTGCATCGATTCGCTTAGATGAGAAGGGCCCCAAAGCTCGCGCTTTGGGGCCCTCTTTATTCGCCCAAACTGCTTTCATCAGCCCAAGCTGCGCGGCCTCAATAGCGATAGTAGCCGTGATGGTGATGATGGTGGTGGTGGTGGTGGTGGTGGTGATGATGCCGGTAGCGCGGCACCACGACGATCGGTCCGTAACGGCGATAGCCGTGGTGGTGGTGATGATGATGGTGATGATGGTACTGCGCCAGTTGTACATTTGCGTCGGCTGATTTTGCCGGAGCTTGCTCATCGACCGTCTGCAACAGCGCCATGGCGTTCGGGATCGGCTCCAGCAAGTCGGCATAGGAATTCGCCTGCAAAGGATCTGTGGGCGCCGGGGCCGGTGTGGCCTGGGCGGTACCCATTGTGCTGAGCGCCGCCACGGCTCCCAAAAGTCCCGCGATCTTTGTTCCCATATTCTCCTCCGAATCATTTCGCCGGGCGCATCGCCGGTAGGCTGCAACGCGGCCCAGCAGAAATGGTTCCGATTGCAATCCCGAGTCCGATTTCAATCCGATAGCAGGCTTATCCGGCACCTCATTCTCTGGCTCGTTTCAGGAATTGCAGCAGCAAGCGCACAACTTGCTCCGGCTGTTCCTGCTGCACCCAATGCCCCGCGCCGTCGACCAGATGACAGCCGATCATGCGGCTGCAGGCGCTCGCCTGCATCGCTTCGAATACACCGGGGCGCTGGTAGGTGCCCCAGTCCTGCTTGCCTGAAATGAAACAGGAGGGCACGTCGATGCTGCGGCCCGACCAGGTTTCGAGCTCGGCGGTGAAGGCGCCCGAGGTGCCGCAGCGATACCATTGCAGACCGCCCTGGAATCCGGTGCGCGCATATTCGGCGCTATAGAAGGAAAGTTCGCGGTCGGGCAGCCAGGTATTGGCCGCGATCTCGGCCGCCGAGGGCATTTCCGCCGCGACGGTCTCGGCCATGGTGCTCCCAAGATCCATCACGTAGTAGGTCGGCAGCTTTGCCAGTTCATTAGCGGTCCACGATCGGAGCGGATAGGGCTGGTTGGCTTTGCAGTCCGCGCTCTTGTAATGGTAATAGCCGCGCAGGAAATCATGCACGCCTTGCGGCGCGCGCTGCATGTCGGCGTTGGCTTCGCGCGTCGAATAATACCATTGATAATGCTTGCGCGGTCGCGGCAGCGCCGCCAGTTCGCGATGCACGGGGTCTTCGGGTTTCGGTCGAGGCGGCGAATCGGATGTGCCGAACGGCAGCGACGGCGGTCCCGCGAACGGCGCGCTCATCAGCACGACCGATCGAAACACATCGGGCCGCACCAGCGCACACCATGCGGCGACCGAACTGCCGAAATCGTGTCCGACCACCGCATCGACGCTGGTGTAGCCGAACGCCGACACCAGCCCGAGCGCGTCGCGGACCAGATTGAGCAGCCGGAACGAATTGAGATCGCCGTCATAATTGGCGTCCCAGCCGGTGCTGCGGCCATAGCCGCGCTGATCCGGCGCGATCACGTGATAGCCGGCCTCCGCCAGCGCCGGCATTACCCTGCGCCAGCTATAGGCAAGTTCGGGAAAACCGTGCAGCAGCAGCACGCACGGCCGGCCACGGGTCTCATAGCCGGCTTCCAGCACATGCAGGCGCAGGCCGTTGATGCCTTCAACAAAACGCGAGCGGATGCCGGAGGGCAAGGGGATGTCGGGGAGGGCAGGTGATGTGTTCATGCTGAATTTATTTCCCGTCATGGCCGGGTTTATCCGCGGCCATCCACGTCTTCTTCGGCGGCCAAATTGTAAAGACGTGGATGCCCGGGACAAGCCCGGGCATGACGAAAATCGATTGCAATGATCGGTAGATGCCAAAGCCAACGTCGTTGCGCCATTCACAGCGACGACGCAACGAGATGCCCCTCACCTACACCGCCGCCGCTACCTTCGGCCAATATTTGTCGCGCAGATGCCGCTTCACCAGCTTGCCGGTGGGGGTGCGCGGCAGTTCGGCCTCGAAGTCGATGCTGCGCGGGCATTTGATCGGCGACAAATGCTTGCGGCAAAACGCCATCAGTTCGGCTTCCAGGTCTTTCCCTGCCCGCGTCATGTCGTGCGGCTGCACCACCGCCTTGACCTCTTCGCCCATCTCCTCGTTCGGTACCCCGAACACCGCGACGTCGGCCACTTGCGGATGGGTGATCAGCACGTCCTCGGTTTCCTGCGGATAGATGTTCACGCCGCCGGAGATGATCATGTAGGACTTGCGGTCGGTGAGATAGAGAAAGCCCTCGTCGTCGAGATAGCCGACGTCGCCGAGCGTCGACCAGCCCCTGGCGTTATAGGCGCGCTTCGTCTTGTCGGGGTCGTTGTGATAGGAAAACACCGGCGCGTCGGCGAAATACACCGTGCCGATCTCCCCCGTCGGCAATTCCCGATCGTTTTCGTCGAGAATCTTCACCGTGCCGACTACCGCGCGGCCGACGGTGCCGCGGTGCGACAGCCATTGCTGCGACGTCGACACGGTAACGCCGTTGCCTTCGGAGCCGGCGTAATATTCGATCAGGATCGGTCCCCACCATTCGATCATCCTGGCCTTGACGTCGACCGGGCAGGGTGCCGCGGCATGGATCGCGCCCTTCAGCGAGGAAACGTCGTAGCGCAGGCGGACATCGTCCGGCAGCTTCAGCATCCGCACGAACATGGTCGGCACCAGCTGCGATTGGGTGATCTTGTGCTTTTCGATCAGCGCCAGGAATTGCTCGGCGTCGAACGATTCCATGATGATCGAGGTGCCGCCGAGCGTGATCGCCATCATGTTGAAGCGAAGGGGCGCGGCGTGATAGAGCGGCGCCGGCGACAGATAGATGCTGTCGGCGTTCATTCCGCACATGTCGGCGCAGAGAATCTTCAGGAACGGGTTTGGAAGATCGATCGGATTGTGATCGGAGGCGCGCTTGATGCCTTTGGGCCGTCCCGTCGTGCCCGATGAATACAGCATGTCGTAGCCGGCCACTTCATCCGATATCGGCGTGGTCGGCTGCTGTGCGGTCTCGCGATCCCATGAGCGGAAACCGGGCAGCTGCTCGTCGAGCATAAAGAACAGCGGCGCATCCGCAGCGTCGGAGATCAGCCCCTTGATCTGGTCGGCGCATTTCGGCGAGGTGATGACGACGCGCGCGCCGCAATCCCTGACGATATAGCCGATCTCGTCCTGGGTGAGATAGCGGCTGATCGCGGTGTAATAGAGACCGCTTCGTTGGGCGGCCCAGCAGATTTCCATGAAGGCCAGCCGGTTTTCCATCAGGAACGCGATGTGATCGCCTTCCTTCAAACCGAGCGAACGCAACAGATGCGCGCCCTGGTTCGACAGCTGGTCGAGCTCGCGATAGGTGATGGCCTTGCCGCTGCCCGCCATCTGATAGGCGATCTTGTCCGGCTGGGTCCGCGCATAGATCGACGGGTGAGTCATGGGGTCCTTGGGAAATCAATTCGCGGGTTGAAAATGAATTCGTCGTCTCCGCCTTGTGCGCAATTGCGCACCTGGCGCGGGGACCCATAACCCCTGACGTTAATGCGATGGCTTGGAGCTTACTCCATGCCGAAACATGACGCCGGTGGTTATGGGTCCCGGCACAAGACGGGGACGACGATGGTTTTGTCTTAAAGCCGCTCGACGATCGTCACATTGGCCATGCCGCCGCCTTCGCACATGGTCTGCAGGCCGTAGCGCTTGTTGCGTTGCTTGAGCGCGTTGACCAGCGTGGTCATCAGCTTGGTGCCGGAGCAGCCGAGCGGATGGCCGAGCGCGATGGCGCCGCCGTTGACGTTGAGCCGCGCGGGGTCGGCGCCGGTGGTTTTCAGCCACGCCATCGGCACCGATGCGAAGGCCTCGTTGACCTCGAACAGGTCGATGTCGTCGATCGACATGCCGGCCTTCTTCAGCGCGCGTTCGGTCGCCGGCAGCGGCGCTTCCAGCATGATCACGGGATCGCCGCCGATCATGGTCATGTGATGAATCCGCGCCATCGGCTTGACGCCAAGCGACTTCAGTCCCTTTTCATTGACGACCATCACGCCCGAAGCGCCGTCGCAGATCTGGCTGGCGCTTGCCGCGGTGAGCTTGCCGTTCTCGGCGATCAGCTTGACGTTGCGGATGCCCTCGAGGCTGGCGTCGAAACGGATGCCCTCGTCGATGTGATGGGTATCGGTCGAACCATCGGCGCGGGTGATCTGCAGCGGAACGATCTCGTCCTTGAACTTGCCGGCCTGGGTCGCGGCGATGGCGCGCTGGTGGCTCTCATAGGCGTATTGGTCGAGTTCGTCTTTGGAGAGGCCGTATTTCTCCGCCATCATTTCAGCGCCGGTAAACTGGCTGAAGACGATGTTCGGATAATGCTTCTCGATGCCCGGGCTCTTGTAGGTACCGAAGCCGTTTTTGGCAGGCAATTGCGAGGAAAGACCCATCGGAACCCGCGTCATCGATTCAACGCCGGCGGCGATCACGCAATCCATGGTACCGGACATCACGGCCTGTGCCGCAAAGTGTAGTGCCTGCTGCGATGAACCGCACTGACGGTCGATCGAGGTGCCCGGTACGCCCTCCGGCAGTTTCGAGGCCATGATCGCGTTGCGCGCGACGTTGTTGGACTGTTCGCCGGTCTGGCTGACGCAACCCATGATCACGTCTTCAACCTGGTCGGGTGCCGCGCCCGAACGCTCGATCAGTGCATCCAGCACGGAGGCCGCAAGATCCGCCGGATGCCAGCCCGCGAGGCGTCCTCCCTTGCGGCCGCCAGCGGTGCGGGCGGTGGCGACGATATAAGCCTCGGCCATGTGCGTTCTCCCTGATTGTTCTGGGTGGGGGTTTGAATGACGGGCGCGATTTAAGTGACGCAGGGGTATTTAGTCAATCAATCAATTAACTCTTGAGTGCGGCTGTGGCATCGGGTTATCTGCGCGCGCATTTCCCGACAGGCAGGTCATGGGAACAGGCAAGCCTTGGGAACAGGCAGGTATGGGATCAGAGTTGAATACCAACGTACCGACAGCCCGGCTTCCGGGCGGCAAAAACACCACCGCCGACAAGCTGCTCGTCGCAGCCAGCGAACTCATGATCGAGCGCAGCTCGATCGAGGTGTCACTGAGCGATATTGCGCAGAAATCCGGCGTCAATGCCGCGCTGGTGAAATACCATTTCGGCAACAAGGACGGGCTGTTGCTGGCATTGCTGGCCCGGGATGCCGCGATCGAGGTGACGCATCTCGAATACCTCCTGGCGCAGCCGATTGCGCCGACCGCCAAGCTCCGGCTGCATATCGCCGGTATTATCCGGGCGTATCGCCAGTTCCCCTATATGAACCGGCTGATCCATTATTTGCTGCATGAGAGCAGTGCGGCCGCCGCCGACGAAGTGTCGAATTTCTTTGTCGCACCGCTTCTGGACTTCCAACGCCGTCTGCTCGCGGAAGGCGTCAAGGCCGGCGAGTTCCGCGACGTCGATCCGGTGCTGTTCTACACCAGCCTGGTCGGTGCCTGCGATCACCTGTTTTTCGGGCGGCATGCGATGTCGCGCGCGATCGGCGTTGGGCCGGTCACCGATGAAGTCTGCCGCCAATATATCGGGCACATGGAAGCGCTGATTTGCGGCGGTCTGCTGACAAAGGGCGAACGGGGAGTAGCGAGCGGTGAATAGATAACAGCCGTGTCTTTTCTTTAACTTTGCATTCGCCACTCCCTATTCGCCATTCGCCTATCTTTAAAGAGACGTCCAAACACCATTCGAGGAAAGTTCAAGGAAAGGTTCTACCATGCAGTTGAAAGACGTTGCCGTTCTCATCACCGGCGGTGGTTCCGGTCTCGGCGCCGCCACCGCGCGCGCGATGGCCGCCAAGGGCGCTAAAATCGCCGTGCTTGATCAAAGCAAGGAAAATGCCGAGAAGGTCGCGGCCGAGGTGAAGGGCATCGCCGTCGTTGCCGATGTCACCGACGAGGAGCAGGTCAAGGCAGCGATTGCCAAGGCCGAGGCCGCCCACGGCGTCGCGCGCGTGCTGATGAACTGCGCCGGCATCGGCGGATCGCAGCGCATCGTCGGCAAGGACGGGGTTTATCCGCTGGCCAAGTTCGCCCGCATCATCAACGTCAACCTGATCGGCACGTTCAACGTGCTGCGGCTGTTCTCGGAGCGCCTTTTGACCGAAGCCCCGATCGGCGAAGAGCGCGGCGTCATCATCAACACTGCGAGCGTTGCGGCCTATGAAGGCCAGATCGGCCAGATCGCCTATTCGGCATCGAAGGGCGGCGTGGTCGGCCTGACCCTGCCGGCGGCACGCGATCTCGCCCAGCACAAGATCCGCGTCAACACCATCGCGCCCGGACTGTTCCTGACACCGTTGTTGATGGGACTGAATGAAGAGGCGCGCAAGAGCCTCGGCGCGCAGGTGCCGCATCCGGCGCGGCTCGGCGATGCCTCCGAATATGGCAACCTTGCGGTGCACATCGTGGAGAACGCGATGCTGAACGGCGAGACCATCCGGCTCGACGGCGCGATCCGCATGGCGCCGCGGTAGTTTCCTTGGCGTCTCCGCGAACGCGGGGACGCCGGAACGACGATGATGAGGAGCACTGTGTGACCAAACCGCTGCTGATCGAACATGATGACGGGGTCGACCGGGTGACGCTCAATCGCCCGGACAGCCTCAACGCGCTCGATCCGGCGCTGATCGACGCGCTCAACGATTATTTTGCAAGCCTGCAGCGCAACCGCACCACCCGCGTGGTGGTCCTGAAGGGAGCCGGCTCGGCGTTCTGCGCCGGCCTCGATCTCAAGGACGCGATGAAGCGGCACGCCGGACAGAGGGAGCCGCCCGGCGTGACCGAGTCGCTGGATCTGCAGCGCCGGATCGCCGACATCGTGATGCTGATGCGGCGCTGCCCGCAACCGATCATCGCGCTGGTGCAAGGGGCCGCGGCCGGCGGCGGTTTCGCGCTGGCGCTGGCGGCCGATATTCGCATCGCCACCAAATCCGCTCGGATGAACTGCGCCTTCATCAAGCTCGGGCTTGGCGGTTGTGACATCGGCACCAGCTATTTTCTGCCGCGCCTGGTCGGGGTGTCGGTCGCTTCCGAACTGATCCTGACCGGCCGCTTCATCGGCGCCGAGCGCGCGCTGGCGGTAGGTTTAGTCTCGGAAGTGGTGGAGGAAGGCGGCCTCGACGCTGCCGCCGCGCCCTATCTGGATGCGATGATGACGGCGTCGCCGGTGGGTTTGAGGCTGTCGAAGGAATGCCTCAATATGAGCGTCGACGCCGGCTCGATCGAAGCCGTGATCGCGATGGAAGACCGCAATCAGGTGTTGTGCAGCCGCTCGGAAGATTTCAGCGAAGGCATCAGAGCCTTTATGGAGAAGCGAAAACCGGTCTATATCCGGCGATAGGAATGAAGGGTCCAGCAAGAGACCGGTCAGGGAGCCATTGAGATGAGTGGGAATGCAGCCACGGTGCTGACGAAACCGGCCTTTCGCAAAAACAAATGGCTGGAGCGGGATATCGCGGTCGAACGGCGGCCCGATGGCGTGATCATCTTGAAGTCGCGGATTCCGCTGAAGCCGTATGAGAAGCATATCCCGGCCTCCTTGGCGAAATGGGCTGCCGAAAAGCCCGACCGTATCTGGCTGGCGCAACGCGGCGGCGCGGATCGGCAATGGCGCAAATTGTCTTATGGCGAGGCGAAGCGCACGGTGGATGCGCTGACGCAAGCTATCCTCGATCTCGGGCTCGAGCCGGGACGCCCCGTTGCGATCCTGTCGGGCAATTCGATCGAGCATGCGCTGATGACGCAGGCGGCGATGCAGGCACGGCATCCGGCCGCACCAATATCGCCGGCCTATTCGCTGATGAGCCAGGACCACGTCAAGCTGAAATACCTGTTCGACCTGATCAAGCCGGCGCTGGTGATGGTGCAGGACGGCCCGGCCTTCGAGAAGGCCTTGAAGGCGCTTGATCTCGACGGCGTCACCGTCGTCCATGTTGCGCGCGCCTGCGAGGGCATCAAGAGCGTCGCCCTTGCCGATCTCGCCGCAACGCCGGTCACCGGCGATGTCGAAGACTCCATCGCAAAAATCACGCCGGAGACCGTCGGCAAACTGTTGTTCACCTCGGGTTCGACCGGAATGCCCAAGGCCGTCATCAACACGCAGGCCATGATGTGCGCCAATGCCGCGATGATGATGCAGGTCCGGCCGCGCGATCCCGATGCGCCGCAGGCCACGTACCTCGACTGGATGCCGTGGAACCACACCATGGGCGGCAATGCGCTGTTCAATCCGGTGCTGATCGAGGGCGGCGCGCTCTATATCGACGATGGCCGTCCGATGCCCGGCATGATCGAGGAGACGCTGCGCAATCTTCGCGAAATCTCGCCGACCTATTACGCCAACGTGCCGGCGGGTTACGCCGCACTCGCCGCTGCCATGGAAAAGGACGACGCGCTGTGCCGCAGCTTCTTCAAAAATCTCAGCCTGATGGCCTATGGCGGCGCGCGGCTGCCCGACGATCTCTATGACCGGATGCAGGCGCTGGCGGTGCGCGCCACCGGCGAGCGGCTGGTGTTCTATACCGGTTGGGGTTCGACCGAGACCGGGCCGACCTCGACCGGCACCTATTGGGATACCGAGCGCGTAGGGCTGATCGGGCTGCCGTTTCCCGGCGTCGAGTTGAAGATGATCCCGGCCGGATCGAAATATGAATTGCGCTTGCGCGGGGTCAACGTCACGCCCGGCTATTTCGGCCGGCCCGATCTCACGGCCGCTGCATTCGACGAGGAAGGCTTCTATTGCATCGGCGACGCCGGCGTGTTCGTCGATCCGAACGATCCGGTGCAGGGCATCATCTTCGCCGGCCGCGTGGTGGAGGATTTCAAGCTCACCACAGGCACCTTCGTCCATGTCGGATCGCTGCGCACCGACGCCATCGCAGCGGCAACCCCGGTGGTGCAGGACGCGCTGGTCGCGGGCCAGGATCGCCCGTTCGTCGGATTGCTGGCCTGGCCCAACCTCCATGCCTGCCGGCAGATCGTCGGCGATCCCGACGCGAGCTATGAGGATGTCGTCAAGCACCCCGACGTATTGGCATGCCTCAAGAGCGGCCTGCAGGCCCATAACAAATCGACCGAAGGCGCCAGCAGCATGCGCGTCGCGCGTGCGATGCTGATGACCGAACCGCCCTCGATCGACGGCAATGAACTCACCGACAAGGGCTACATCAATCAGCGTGCCGGGCTTGAGCGCCGCGCCGCGTTGGTGGAACGGCTCTATGCCGATCACCCGGCTGCGGATGTCATCATCTTGAATTGAGGAAAGTTACGTCGCGAACATCACACCGTCATTCCGGACGGTCCGTCTTCGGACCGATCCGGAATCCAGAGGTTCCTTACATCGAGATTCCGGGTTCGCGAGCTTCGCCCGCGCTCCGGAATGACAGTTAAACAAAAGGTACGCCGCCATGAATTTCGATTTCTCCGACGAACAAAAGCAGTTGCGCGACGAGGCCCGCAAGTTTCTGGCCGAAAAATGCCCGCCCAAGGCGGTGCGCATGGTGCTCGACGGCAAGGAACCGTACGATCGCGAACTGTGGCAGGGCCTCGCCGACATGGGTTTTCTCGGTGTTGCGATCCCCGAACAATTCGGCGGCGCCGGCGCCGGGCATCTCGAACTCTGCGTGGTCGCCGAGGAGATGGGCCGCGCGCTGGCCCCGGTGCCGTTTTCCTCGACGGTGTATCTTGCGGCGGAAGCCATCCTGCTCGCCGGCAGCGACGCGCAAAAGCAAAAGTGGCTATCCGCCATTGCATCAGGTGCCGCGATCGGCACGCTGGCGCTGTTCGAAGGCAAGGGCAATCCGTCGCCGCAGGCGATCAAGCTCAGCGCCGTTGGCGGCAACCTCAACGGCGTGAAGAAGCCGGTGCCCGACGGTGCCATCGCCGATTTTGCCATTGTTGCCGCGCGCACCGGATCAAGCGGGCGCGACACCGATATCTCGCTGTTCCTGGTCGACATGAAGGCCGAAGGCGTCGAGGCCAAGCCGCTGGCTAATATCGATCCGTCGCGCGGCCAGGCCGAACTCACCTTCAAGAACTGCAAGGCCGAGCCGCTCGGTCCGGCCAATGAAGGCTGGGGCATCCTTTCCCAGGTGCTGGACCGGGCCGCGGTGCTGATGGCGTTCGAGCAGGTCGGCGGCGCCGATCGCGCGCTCGAAATGGGCCGTGACTACGCGCTCGATCGCATCGCCTTCGGCCGGCCGATCGGCTCGTTCCAGGCGGTCAAGCATATCCTCGCCGACATGTATGTCTCGGCGACGCTGGCGCGCTCGAATTGCTATTATGGCGCGTGGGCGCTCTCGACCAATGCGTCGGAGCTGCCGGAAGCCGCCGCCGCCGCGCGGATCAGCGCGACGCAGGCGTTCCAGCATTGCGCCAAGAACAACATCCAGGTCCATGGCGGCATGGGCTTCACCTGGGAATTCGACTGCCACATGTATTACCGACGCGCCAACGCAACCGCGCTGTCGCTCGGCAGCCTGTCCTATTGGGAAGATGCGCTGATCGACCGGATGCGCAAGAAGAATGCGGCGTGAACAACGATACGGCATCGTGCCGCGATGGGGCTTGAAGGACAACGCTCATGAATTTCGATGACACCCCGCAGGAAGCCGCGTTCCGCGCCGAGGCCAAAGCCTGGATCGCGGCCAACGCGCCGAAGCAATATGAGGACGAGCTGCAGAAGGCCTCGCTCGGCCGCACCGAGCTCAAGGGCGCCAACATCCTTGAGGTCGCGAAAGCCTGGCAGAAGAAGAAGGCCGATGCCGGCTGGGCCTGCCTGCACTGGCCCAAGGAATATGGCGGCCGGGGTGCGACGCCGATCGAGCGCGTGATCTGGCAGGAGGAAGAGGGCACCTTCGGCAAGCTCAGCGGCATCTTCATCATCGGCCACGGCATGTGCGGGCCGACCATGATGGCCTTTGCCGGCGAAGAGCAGAAGCGGAAGTATCTGCCGCCGCTCGCTTCCGGCGAAAAGGTCTGGTGCCAGCTGTTTTCCGAACCCGCCGGCGGCTCCGACGTCGCCGGGCTTCGCACCCGCGCCGAAAAACGCGGCGACGACTGGATCATCAACGGCCAGAAGATCTGGACCTCAGGGGCGCATTATTCAGACTACGGCATCCTGCTCACGCGTACCGATCCGAACGTCGCCAAGCACAAGGGCCTCACCATGTTCTTCCTGGACATGAAGTCCGCAGGCGTCGAGATCAAACCGATCAAGCAGGCCAATGGCGCGTCCGATTTCAACGAGGTGTATTTCACCGACGTGAAAATCCCGGACGCGCAGCGGCTTGGCGCCGTCAATGACGGCTGGAACGTGTCGCTGACGACGCTGATGAATGAGCGGATGTCGATCGGCGCGAGGATTGCGACCGGCTTTCCGGAATTGTTCGAGTTCTGCAGCAATCTGATGCTGGAGGACGGGTTGGCGATCGACGATCGCGCGGTGCGCTCGAAACTCGCCAACTGGGCGGTGCGCGCCAGCGGACTGAAATACACCAGCATGCGCGCGATCTCTGCGCTGTCGAAGGGCGAGCGGCCGGGACCGGAGAATTCGATCGGCAAGCTGGTCGCCGGCTCGATGATCCAGGATGTCGCGGCCTATGCGCTGGACTTGCAGGGTGCAGCAGGCGTGCTGAGCGGGCCCGAGGACGCCGAACTTGCCGGAAAATTCCAGGCGATGCTGCTGCGCGCGCCCGGAACCCGGGTCGAAGGCGGCACCGACGAGATCATGCGCAACATCATCGCCGAGCGCGTGCTCGGACTGCCCGGTGATATCCGGGTCGACAAGGATGTGCCGTTCAACAAGATACCGACCAGGGGACGGGGATAGGTTTCGTCATTCCGGGATGCGCCGCCCGAACTCGGGTTTACCCGAGTTCGGCAATATCATTGTCCAAGTCGGCAACAGCCGACTTGGATGCGCAGACCCGGAATCCAGAAGTTTCGATCGAGATTTTCGGGTTCGTGCGTTGCCCGCATGCCTCGGAATGACAGGAAGAGGAATCGCCATGAATTTCGATGACACCCCGCAGGAAGCCGCGTTCCGCGCCGAGGCCCGCCAATGGATCGGCGCCAACGCGCCGAAGCAGTTCGAGGCGGAGCTTTCCAAATCCTCGCTCGGCCGGATCAGGCTCAAGAACGACGACATCGTCGAGGTCGCAAAGGCGTGGCAGAAGAAGAAATCCGATGGCGGCTGGGTCTGCCTGCACTGGCCCAAGGAATATGGCGGCCGGGGTGTGACGCCGGTCGAGCGCGTGATCTGGCAGCAGGAAGAGGGGATCTACGGCAAGCTCACCAGTCCATTCCAGATCGGCGAGGGCATGTGCGGGCCGACGGTGATGGCCTATGGCAGCGAACAGGACAAGCGGCGCTATCTGCCTAAGATCGCTTCGGGCGAGGAAATCTGGTGCCAGTTGTTCTCGGAGCCCGCCGGCGGCTCCGACGTCGCCGGCTTGCGCACCCGCGCCGAGCGCGACGGCGATCACTGGATCATCAACGGCCAGAAGATCTGGACCTCGGGCGCGCACTATTCCGATTACGGCCTGCTCATCACCCGCACCGACCCCAATGTGGCCAAGCACAAGGGTCTGACGATGTTCTACATCGACATGAAGAGCAGGGGTGTCGAGGTCAAGCCGATCAAGCAGGCCAACGGCATGCAGGAATTCAATGAGGTGTTCTTCACGGATTTGCGGGTTCCGGATTTGCAACGGCTTGGCGCGGTCGGCGACGGCTGGAATGTCTCGCTGACCACGCTGATGAACGAACGGATGTCGATCGGCTCGCGGCTGGCGACGGGATTTTCCGAGATTTTCGATTTCTGCAGTAACCTGATGACCGAGGATGGCCTTGCGATCGACGATCCCGCCACGCGTTCAAAACTGGCCAACTGGGCGGTGAAGAACAGCGGCCTGAAATACACCAGCCACCGGGCGATCTCGGCGCTGTCGAAGGGCGAGCGTCCGGGACCGGAAAACTCGATCGGCAAGCTGGTGGCCGGCTCGATGCTGCAGGACATTGCCACCTACGCGATGGATCTGCAGGGCGCGAGCGGGATGCTCACCGACCCCGAAACCGCCGAGGCGGCCGGCCAATTCCAGGCCATGCTGCTGTCGTCGCCATCGATGCGCATTGCCGGCGGCACCGACGAAATCCTCCGCAACATCATCGCCGAGCGCGTGCTTGGCCTGCCCGGCGACATCCGGGTCGACAAGGATGTGCCGTTCAACAAAATTCCGACCAAGGGACGCTGACATGCCGGATGCTGCCAAGGAGATGCCGGCTAACCGGTACAGCATCGAGGAGCGAATCGGCGTGCTGGAGGAGTTGCTGGACGAGCGGTATTCCTGCCGCGCCTACCGGCCCGACCCGGTGCCGCGCGCGACCATCGACCGGATATTGACGGCCGCCCAGCGCACCGCATCGTGGTGCAACAGCCAGCCGTGGCAGGTCGTGATCGCGAGCGGTGAGGCCAAGGAAAAGTTCCGCAAGCTGATCTACGCCGAAGCCGCGTCAGGTGCCGGCGACGATCATGATTTTACTCCGCCGCGCGAATATCTCGGGGTCTATCTGGAGCGCCGTCGCGAAAGCGGCTTCCAGCTCTACAACACGCTCGGCATCGCGCGCGGCGACAAGGCGGCCTATGGCAGGCAGGCGCTGGAGAATTACAATTTCTTCGGCGCGCCGCATGTCGCGATCATTCATACCGACGAGGCGCTGGGGATTTACGGTGCGATCGATTGCGGCGCCTATGTCGGCAATTTCCTGCTGGCCGCGCAGGCTTTGGGGCTCGGCACCATACCGCAGGCAGCACTGGCCCGTCACTCCGGCCTGATCCGGCGCCATTTTGGGCTCGGCGACGACCGGCGCGTGGTGTGCGGCATTTCGTTCGGCTTCCCGAACCGGGATCACAAGATCAACAGCTACCGGACCTCGCGCGCGAGTATTGCGGACGCCGCGACCTTTATCGACGAGTAGAAGAACGGTCGCGCTTGAAACTCGGCCTCATCCTGTCAGGATGAAGCCGTAGACGTTCAGCGCCCGCGAATTTATCAGCTAAAACTTCGGCGGGCGTTTCTCGGCGAAGGCCTTGATGCCTTCCTTGATCTCGGCGCCGCGCATGCTGTCGAGGGCGCGGCGGTCGGCGGCTTCTTCGTCGAGCCTGCCGCGGGCGAATTCATTGATCGCGCGCTTCATGCCGCGCATCGCGACCGGCGCATTGCCGGCGAGAACGCCAGCGAGTTTGTCGACCTCCTGGTCGAGCGCCTCGGCTGGTACCATCGCGGTGAGATAGCCGATCCGCAACATCTCCGGGGCATCGATCTTTTGCGCGGTCAGGAACAGCTTCTTGGCGTTGTCGACGCCGAGCCGCGACACATAGCGCATGATGCCGCTCTTGTAATAATGCAGTCCGAGCCGCGCCGCCGGCATGAACATCTCGCCGCTGTCGACGCCGATGCGGAAATCGCAGGCCAGCGCCAGATCGGTCGAGCCGCCATAGACGCCGCCATTGAGCCGGCAGATCGTCGGTATGGCGAGGTCTTCAAGCCGGTTGACCACGACCTCGAACGCCGATCCGGCGCTCTGTTGCTCCGGCGCGCTGGCGGCACGCTCGGCGATCGAGCCGAGATCGTAGCCGGCGCTGAAGGCGCGGCCGGTGCCGGTCAGTACCAGCACCCGAATAGCGGGGTCGGCCTCGATCCGGTCGAACAGTTTGAGCAGCACATCGAGGTCGTCGGGCTGCAACCGGTTCAAATGCTTCGGCCGGTTGAGACGAATGGTGGCGCGGGCGCCATTGATCTCGAGCAGCGGTGTGCTCGCCGTCGCGCCGGCCTCCGACATGATCTTCTCCATTGGATTTGCGCATGATCGCTTCGCGTCTGCGCGGCGATCAAGCTCTATTTGTTTTCCAGTTCGCGCCGCCTGGCTTCGGCGTCAATGGTCTCGGCAAGATCGGGATGCCGCGCCATCAGCATGCGGAAGTCCACGAGATCGAGCACCAATAGCTTCGAGACCCGCGTGGTGGTGATATTGGCCGAGCGTAGATTGTTGCCGAGCAGCGCCATTTCGCCGAAGAACGCGCCGTCGCCGAGCGTCACCTTCTTGCCCGGCAAATCGACCTCGACCTCGCCGGCGGCGATGAAATACATGCAGTCGCCGGTCTGGCCCTTGCGGATGATCATGGTGCGCGCGGGCAGGTCCATGGTGCGCAGCATATGCGTCACGTCGGCGATCGCCGACGGACCGAGGGCTGCAAAGAACGGGACTTTGCTGACCGATTCCCAGGTCTTGAGGAAATTGTCGCGGCGGGTCTCAGCGGCAAAGCCGGTGGCAAGGATACCGGTCCAGAGGCCGAACACGCCGAGCCCGCAGATCATCACAAAAGCGGCGACCAGCCGGCCGAGCGGCGTGATCGGCACCACGTCGCCGTATCCCGTGGTGGTCAGCGTGGCGACCGCCCACCACAACGCCGCGGGAATGTTGCCGAAGGTCGCAGGCTGGACGTCGCGCTCCAGAAAATAGACCGCCACCGAGGCCAGGAACAACACCATCAGAAAGATCACCAGCACGCTCAACAGCGGCCCGGATTCCTGCAGCAGCACCCGGCGCAATTGCCGCAGTCCCGGGATTCCCGGGATCACCTTGAGCAGCCACAGCACACCGAGGAGCCAGGCGGTTTTGGGATCAGTGCCAAGCGCGAGGGCGAGCGGTACGGCTGCCGCGCCGGCGGCATCCACCAGTCCACGGCCAGATACGGCGTAAGCCAGCCCGCGGTCCTTCCGAAAGGCATGGCGAAGCCGGACCACCCATTCGAATATGAAGAACACGAGGCACGCCGATAGCACCGCATCGATCCAGTGATAGGCCGCCTCATAGGCAGGATCGACGGTGAGAAGGATCATCATGGCGACGCCGGTCGCCACGGCGACATACGCCACCTTGGTCATGTTACGACCGGCCGTTGCGGTCATAAATTGCGCCATAACGGCGGAAGCAAGCGGCGTGGGCATCGGAAAGCGGGCGCCTGTCGGTGAAAGAAGGCCTGGTCCGGCCATGCCGGGCGTGACCGGTTCCGCAACGTGCCCGGCCGGCGGCAACCCGTCAACGA
Organism: uncultured Pseudomonadota bacterium; assembly: GCA_963727225.1. Taxonomy (GTDB): domain Bacteria; phylum Pseudomonadota; class Alphaproteobacteria; order Rhizobiales; family Xanthobacteraceae; genus Bradyrhizobium. The sequence goes on from CAVSFN010000024.1 coordinate 527,435, forward strand.
CAGCCGGAAAACAGCGTTATCGCCCGGCCTTCCGCCGCTGCCGGCCCGAACAGGCTTCAGATCGGCGCAGCCGCACCTTACCGGAGCCGGGACGCGCTGAATTGGTGCCCCGGCACGGGGCGAGGCGGGAATTTTGACCGCGATTGGCTGGAATCACACGCAAATCGTCGCCTTTTGCCCTTATATCAAAAACTCTGGCGGACATTATGATAATGGCCGCGCCGAACACTGACCGCGAAGACGTTCACTCCTTTTAAAATTGGTTGGCTTCCCATGGACACCTCACATCTCGCAGAGCACGCCGGCGCCGCCAGCAGCTTTTTTGCGTCGATCTTCGTGGTCGCGACCCTTTCGATGCGGACAATGATTCCGCTGCGGGTGTTCGGCATCCTTACCAACATTATCCTGATCGTTTCGGCGATACCGACCCACAATTACGCGACGCTGGTGCTGCACTCGGTGCTGCTGCCGCTCAATTCCTACCGGCTGCACCAGATGCTGCAGTTGGTGCGCGACGTGAAAAAATCCGTCAACAGCGACCTGTCGATGGAATGGCTGAAGCCGTTCATGACCGAGCGCAAATGCGCCGCCGGCGAGGTGCTGTTCTACAAGGACGAGAAGGCCGAAAGCATGTTCTACATTGTCAGCGGCCGCTACCAGCTGGTCGAATCCGGCATCGAATTGCCGGTGGGCGCCATCGTCGGCGAGCTCGGCATGCTGTCGCCCTCCAACATGCGAACCCAGACGCTGGAATGCATCGAAGCCGGCACGATCCTGAGCGTCAGCTACAAGCAGGTCGAGGAGCTGTATGTGCAGAATCCGGCCTTCGGCTTCTACTTCCTGCGCCTCGCCAGCGCCCGGCTTTTTCAGAACATCGGAACGCTGGAGCAGCAGCTGGCGCAGTATGCAGCGCCCGCGCCGGCCGCCGCCGCGCCCAAGCCGGCTTGAAGGACCGCGATTGTGGCGGGGGTTCTGTCTTCACTGCGTTATTTGCTCGCCGATTTCATCGGCGAGGAGGATGACACCCCGCCGTTTCTGCCGGACGGGTTGCCGGACGGCGTCGCGGCGGTGGTTAGCGAAGGCATCCACCGGTTGACCGACTACCAGGGCGCCGGCTATGCGAGGCTGTACGTCGACCGGGTGCAGCGCTTTGTCGGCCGGCACGATGTCGATGACGCGATGCTCGGTGAAATCGCGCGGCTGATGATCATGCGGATGAGCTATGAGGATGCGATCCGGATTGCACAGTTGAAGCTCGCCGAAATCGGTGTCGGAAATGGGCCGGTTCAGCCGGCCGACGATGTCAGGAAATTCCGGCTCGATGAACTGGTCGGCGCACTGCCCGCGGTGGTCGCGGAGCCGGTTCTCGATATCTGCGAACGCCTGGGGTGGACGCACAAACCGGTATCGGTCAGCTTCAGCGCCGCAAGCGGGTGGGGCGTTCGCCGCCTGAAGATCGAGGCGTCGCTACGGCGATGGCGGCTGTTTTCGGTGCGCTATGCCGAGGAGCGTGCCTGGGTCGAACGCTGGCTGCATATGGTCGGCCGCTGCCTGACCAAGCAGCCCAAGGCAACGTCCGAGATCGTGCAGACCGCGACCATGGTGCAAGGCTATGGCGACGCCTATCGGCAGGGTCTCGCCGACTGGCATGCGATCATCGATGGTCTTGCCAAGCCGACCTTCGACGGCGCGCTGCCGCTGGCGGATCTCGCCGGCGCCGTGGCGGAAGCGCGCGCGGCGGCGATGCCCGATCCGCGGCAGGCCGCGCTCAAGCGCACGATCGCGCAGATTCGGGCGCGGGCGCTGGGTGAAGCGTTAGGGCCGATCATCGCCGTCAATGCCGGGAATCCATGACCGGCGACGTCATGTGGTCGTCGGTGATTGCCGCTTCTTTTAGGCGCTTGGCGGGGCGCGCCGCGATACCGGCTCCGAGGGGCGACCGAACGAGATCGTAAATATCTAAAAAGGAACGATAATTTTCCAGTTCGGGGATGACATCCGGCCCCGGGCGGATTGCAAATCGGACACCCCGGTCACCTTGCCGGCCGCACCGCACAACGTTGGGAGCACCATCGCGGATAGGTCACACTATGGCTTTTTCAGGTTCCGCGTAGGTGCATTCCGCTCCGCAAGGTGTCATAAATGACCAAGACCGGTTGAATTGTCTGCTTTGAAATTGCGCTGAACGCCTCCAGTTCCGCCCGTGCCGTTCCAAGTCAGTCCCAGCAAAGGGCGTCAGCTTTGTTGTTTCCCCCCATGTCGTCGTCGGTTGTGGTAGGCGCGCTGGTCGGATGGATGCTCGTCCTCACCGTCAAGCATGTCATCGCCGATTTTGTCCTGCAAACTTCCTGGATGGCGATCGGCAAGGATCAGAAGACCGGATGGGCGCTGCCGCTGCTGGCGCATTGTCTCGTGCATCTGGCGGTGGCGTTGGCGGCGATCCTGATCATCGCGCCGCGCTTCTGGTTCGTGGCATTTATCGATTTTGCCATCCACATCACGATCGACCGCGCCAAGGGACTTTGCACCTCGACATTTGGCGTGACCCAGGAGCATCCGTGGTTCTGGACCTTGATCGGTGTCGATCAGGCGCTACACCATCTCACGGGATTCGGCCTGTCGATCTTTATGGCGGCGAACTAGCGATCCTGCCGGCGCTGACGCCGGGCAAGTCCGCGGCGTCCGCTGTTGCCCACTCCGTCATTTGCGCCCGGCGCCATCGCGCGTCATGCTGACGGATCGCGGAGGCAAGAATCAATGACCGAACAACCGCTCGCTAAAAAGACCGTCGATGTACTCGACGCCCGCATCGCCTACCACGAACGTGGTGAGGGCGCGCCGGTGTTGTTCCTGCACGGCAACCCGACCTCGTCCTATCTCTGGCGCGACGTCATTCCCGAACTTGAGGGCTACGGTCGGCTGATCGCGCCGGACCTGATCGGCATGGGCGATTCCGCCAAGCTGCCCAATCCTGGTGCCGATACCTACCGCTTCACGACCCACCGCAAATATCTCGGAGCCTTCATCGATGCCGTGATCGGTGCCAAGGAATCCATCGTGCTCGTGGTGCATGACTGGGGTTCGGCGCTCGGTTTCGACTGGGCCAGCCATCACCGCGATCGGATCCGCGGCATCGCCTATATGGAGGCGATCGTGCGACCGGTCGCCTCCTGGGATGAATGGAGCGCGTCGGCGACGCCGATCTTCCAGGGCTTTCGTTCCGACAAGGGCGAAACCATGATTCTTGAGCGCAACATGTTCATCGAGCGGGTGCTGCCGGGGTCGATCTTGAGGAAACTGACCGAGGCCGAGATGACGGAATATCGCCGGCCGTTTCTGCAAGCTGCGGACCGCTGGCCGATGCTGACCTGGCCGCGGCAGATTCCGATATCCGGCGAGCCCGCCGAGGTGGTGCGGATTGCGGCGGATTATTCACAATGGATGGCGCAGAACGACCTGCCGAAGCTGTTCGTCAACGCCGAGCCCGGCGCAATCCTGATCGGCGCGCTGCGGGATTTCTGTCGAGGCTGGAAGAACCAGACCGAGGTGACCGTCCCGGGCTCGCACTTCATTCAGGAGGATTCCGGGCCGGTGATCGGCCGGGCGGTGGCTAACTGGATGAAGGCGAACTCGCGCTAGGAGACGAATTGCGGCGGCGCCTGTCTGATTCGGCTCGCCCGTTCAAGGCACCTCCGGGAACTTACGGATGCGGTGGTTAACCTTTCGTTAGCGAATTGCACTGCATCCTGCGGACTGGGGGATATGCAAATGTTTTCAAGCCGCGAAGCGTTCGAGAACGATTTCTGTCCGGTCCGGGAAGAATTGCTCGGCGAATTGTATCGAGCCAACCAGAACGGTCTGCCTCAACTGGTGGAGAGCGTCTCCTCCGAGGTCCGGGCCATGCTGGCGCTGTTCTGCTATCGCAGAAGCCATCTGTACTCGCTGGCGCTGTCGATCGCGACGAGTTGCAACGAACGCGAACTGATCCAGTTGGGTGGGCGCGTCGGCTCGACGCTTTACGCGTTGTCGCGCGAAGCACCGACAACGCGTTCGGCGCCATCATCGTCCTACGGCAACCGCAAGCCGATCACGCTCTCGACCAAGCCGCTCAGCACGTTCTCGCCGATCGAGGACGAGTTCGACGAAGACTTTGCCCAGGTCGCCACGGCGTGAAGCGATCGCAGCTTTAGGCCATCGCCTATCAATTCTCTACGTCGCGCCGAGAACCGGCAGGCCGTGCCGTCTTCGCGCCATTTCGCACTCGACATCGCCGGGCATGCAGGTTCGGCAGACTTCGGGCCGCATTGGGTAAATCCCGCACGACGTCGCCACGCCGATTTTGCCCGACAGCGCCGAGCACCGATCCCCGTCGCAGCGCATTCCCGACAGTTTCGCGTTGACGAACTTTGCCGGAATGAGATCGAGCGCCGCGTCGTCCTCGGTGGTGAACCGCGGCCAGTTCGACGAATACGAGCAGCAGGCGCCGCAGGCCTGGCAGGGGTTGCCGACATCGATGGCCGGATCGTGGTTTTCCATGGATGCCGTTTAGCGCGTTTTCGGGCGAGAAGCAGCTCCGCACTTGATGCGGCAAACCGGTTCGCGCCAACAAAACCTGTCAGATCTCCTCCGGCTGCTCCCAGACCAGGCTTCTTCGCCATCGCGCCCGGAGCAGGTCGCGCCGCTCCGGATATTTTTCGTCGAGATAGGTCGCATCGATGACACGGTCAGTTCTAAAACTGCGAAAATCGCGGCGCAGCTCGCACCATGCCGCCAGTATCCGCACGGCTTCGTGATAGCCGATGGCGATCGGCCAGATGTTGCGCTCGCTGTCGCGGCCATGTTCGTCGCGATAGCGCAGGCTGATTTTCCTGCCTTCGTGAATCTGCGTGCGCGTCCGCGCCATGTCGATGCGGTCAGGCTCCTTGCGCCAGTGCGGGCGGGCGCGACTGGCGGGCTCAAGCACAAAGGGCCTTAGCCGTTCCGGGACAGTGTCGGCGATTTTGGCAGTAAGGTCCTGCGCGGCGCGGGACAGCACCGGGTCGGCATGGCCTGCCACCCATTGCGCGCCGAGCACGCAGGCTTCGATCTCATCGGGCGTTAGCATCAAGGGCGGCAGGTCAAAACCCTTCTCCAGAATATAACCCATTCCGGCCTCGCCGCGGATCGGCACGCGCTGTCCGATCAGGGTCGCGATGTCGCGGTAGATCGTGCGTTTCGAGGTTTCGAGCTCGACCGCGATGGCATCGGCGGTCAGCGGTTGGCGGGTGCGCCGGAGCACCTGAATGATCTGAAACAGCCGGTCGGCGCGTCTCATGGACTTCTCTTTCTACAAGGCGGGTGGCCGATGCTGACAGCATGTTGGCAGCAGGCGGCAAGTATACCGGGACAACACTCCAACCAAGAGGATTTTGTCCATGATCATTCTCTACCTCGACCTCTGGACAACGATGTCGCCGCTGCTGACACCACGGTGGCAGCAGGGGATGGCTAGCCTGAAACGCCTGCTCAACAAATCGGGAGCGTCCAAGTGATTACCCTCTATGGCTTTGGCCCCGGCTTTGGCTTGCCGGAAATCAGCCCTTTTGTGACCAAGACCGAAGTCCAGTTGAAAATGGCCGGTCTGGCCTATCGCAAGGAGAAAGCCATGCCGCCGGCCTCTCCCAAGGGGCAACTGCCTTACATCGTCGACGAGGCGGAGAGCATTGCCGATTCCACCTTTATTCGTGCGCATCTGGAAGGCAAATACGGTTTCGACTTCGACGCGCCCTTGAATTTGCAAGCCCGTGCGCAGGCTTGGGCGTTCGAGCGCATGATCGAACACCATGTCTACTGGGCGCTGGTCGGCGCACGCTGGGTCGATCCCGAGAATTTTGCCCGGGGCCCGACGCATTTCTTCGATGGCGCGCCCGACCATCTACGTGACAAGCTGCGCGAGGACGCCCAATTCCGTGTTGCCGAGAATTATCTCCTGAGCGGTCTTGGCCGGCATGCTCCGGAAGAGGACATCGACCTCGCCATCCGCTCCTTGTTTGCGTTGTCGGTGCAGCTTGGCGACAAGCCGTATCTGATGGGTGAAACGCCCTGCGGCACCGATGCCACTGCCTTCGGCGCGCTGGCCGGGATCCTGACGCCGTTCTTTGATTCCAAATTGCGCGAGCGGGCCGAACAATTCCACAATCTGACGGCCTATGTCGACCGCATGATGCTGCAATATTATCCGGATTTCGCCTGGGCGCGGTTGCGGCAAGCCGCCTGAGCATGATTCGGAAAAGTGGGAACCGGTTTTCCCTCGGGACAAACGCGAAGCGTTTGCCCGGAGATCATGCTCAAGCAACAGATCTATTGCGCTGACGCGGGCTGGCCCTTCAATGCGGCCAGTTCCGCTTCCAGTTCGGCGATCCGCCCATCGCGATAGGCGAGCGCCGCCGCCACATCGGCGGCATCGAATTTTTGCGGAATATGCTGCGGGCAGTTGGTGTCCCACGCCGCGATCCGGAACAGGATGACCTGTTCGGGCCGAGCCTTGTAACCTTGCGGCATCAAGGATTGCAGCAACGCCGGATCGTCATCCACCACGCGCGCCTCGCCCCAGATCTTCACGCGGCGGCGATGGGCATAGTCCATCAGGAAGATGTTGGCCTTGGGGTTCTCCGACAGATTGCCCTGGGTGATGAATTGCCGGTTGCCGCTGTAATCGGCGAATGCCAGCGTGGCCTTGTCGAGAATCCGGATGAAGCCCTTCGGGCCGCCGCGATGCTGGATATAGGGCTGGCCGTCCGCGGAAGCGGTTGCCAGGAACATGCTGTTCTGCTCGGCGAGGAACGCGGTCAGGTCGGCATCGATTTCGGTGCGCCACCCGCCATTCTGCTCGACACGGGCATAGGCATCGCGCGATCCCTTGCGGGCCTGAACCGCCTTTACCGCGGGGGTGAACGCTACGTCGCTGGAATAATGCTGCATGTCCGACATCGGAGAATCCTCGTTAAGCTCGTTCGAGGCACTGCGAGTGGGCGGGCCACTGCGCCTGCCCGGGCACTGCGAGTGCCGTCTTCGCCCCCTAACATCGGCGCTTTCAGGATTTCAGCAATCCTCGGGATTGACACTTGATAATTGCAGGATATGAAATAATGGCATGGATCGCATCGACGCCATGCAGGCCTTTGTCGCGGTGGCCGACCTCAGGGGGTTTGCGCCGGCGGCCCGCAAACTCGGTGTCTCGCCGTCAGGCGTGACACGGCTGGTGGCCGCACTCGAGGATCATCTCGGCGCGCGGTTACTGCAGCGAACCACGCGATCGGTGACGCTGACCGATGTCGGCACGCGCTATCTGGTGCGCGCCCGCCGTATTCTTGCCGATGTCGAGGAAGCCGAAGGCTCGACGCAGGATGAACGCACGCGGCCGAACGGGCGGCTGTCGGTCTCGGCGCCGGTCGGATTCGGCCGCCTTCATGTCAGTCCGGTGATGTCGGAATATCTGACACGCTTTCCCGAGGTCAGCGGCGAATTGCGGTTGTCGGATCGCACGGTCAATCTGGTGGAGGAGGGCGTCGATCTCGCCGTCAGGATCGGCCATCTTCCCGATTCCAGCCTGGTGGCGCGCCATGTCGGCGAGATGCGGCGGATCGTGGTCGCCTCCAACAACTATCTCAAGCAGCACGGCGAGCCGACAACGCCGGAGGCAATTGCGTCGCATGAAACGATACAGTTCGGCGCCATCAGCGCCTCGCCGGAATGGCGCTTTGTCAGGGGCGACCGCGAGGTCCGCGTGGCGTGTACGCCGCGGTTCAGCACCAACAGCGCCGACGCCGCGATCCAGTATGCCGAGCAGGACGGCGGCCTGACGCGGGTGCTGGCCTATCAGGCTGCCGACGCGCTCAAGGCCGGAAGGCTCAGCATCGTACTGGCAAAATTCGAGCAGCCAGCGCTGCCGATCCATATCGTCTATCCAACGTCGCGGCTATTGTCGTCCAAGGTACGGACCTTCATCGATCTGGTGACCGATATCAGCGATTGGCATTTCGGCTGACCCGGGAGTCTCGAGGCTGTCGGGCGCGTGCTACGCGCGCCCCGGAACCACGGCGTCCTTCTTCGGCACCACCCGGAACGTGCCGTTGGCCCGCGCGATGACAATACCATCCGCTTTCACCAAACACTGTGCGAAGCAGATGGTGCTGCCGGTCTTGATGACATCGGTCTCGACGGTCAGCCATTGCCCGACCTGGGCGCTGCTGATGAAATCGATCGACATGCTGACGGTCACCAGCGAATGGGCGCCGCGCATTTTATGGCCGCAGCTGTGCCCCATCGCCTTGTCGGTCAGTGCGGCGATTAACCCGCCATGGACAAATCCGCGTGCGTTGGTATGCGGCGTGGCCAGCCAGAGGCCGAGGATGATCGCATCCGGCGTTTGCTTCGTGTAGATCGGTTCCCACGGATCGGTAAGCGGACTGCGCCGGGTCTGGCGTTCGAAACCTTGGGGGATATCGGTGACGGTCATGTTGATTACCGGGACGTTGGCGAAAGGTGCCGTCATTGAACGCGATCGCGGCGCGAAATGCACCGAATACAAAGTTTAAAACGAAATTTTGTCAGTCGTTTAAAACGAACGGCGTTGTTGACCATCTAGACTAGTCTATATAAAATGGTCGTTCAGACAAGCGGGGAGTGAGCGGTCATGTCGGCACCGCCGAGGCATCGCGGCGCGATCGTACGGGCAGCCGCAGCGCTGTTCCGTCGCAACGGCTATGCGGCGACCGGCATCAACGAGATTGCCGAAGTCAGCGGCGCTCCGAAGGGGTCGCTCTACCATTACTTTCCCCGAGGCAAGGACCAGATCGGCGAGGCGGCAGTGCGCTTCGCCGGCGCCGGTGTGGTAGCGACGCTGGAAAAACTCGAGCAGGAACATGGATCGGCCTCCTCGATGATCAGGGCCTATTGCAAACTGCTGGCCGGCTGGATGGCCAAGTCCGGCTTCCGAGACGGCTGCCCGATCGCGACCACCTTGCTTGAGTCGGCGCCGCAATCCACCGACATGGCGGCCGCCGGACGCGAGGCGTTTGCCGGCTGGTGCGCGGTGATTGCCCGTGCGCTGGTCCGCGATGGCTTCGGCAAGGCCGAGGCCAAGCGGCTTTCAACCCTGGCAGTTTCATCGATCGAAGGCGCGCTGATTCTGGCGCGGGTCGAGGCCAGCGCGCAGCCGATCGAGGAGGTCGCCCGCGCGCTCGGCGCCGCGCTGCGAATCAACGCATTGGCGCGGAAGCGCATCACTGCCTGAACAGGAAAATCCATCGCGGGGGCGATGCCATGAATGACGCGCACGAACATCTCGATCGAAGCGAAATTGAATCGTTTCTCGCGGCTCTGGGCTTTGTCCGGGAATATGCCATCAACATCGTCTCGGCGGAGCCGGGTCAGATAGCGATCGAGTTGCCGTTCGATGAGCGGTTCTCGGGACCGCCGGGGTTGTTCCCTGCGTCGATGGTGGGCGCCGCGGGCGACGTGGCGGCGGTGACGTCCTGCCTGTCGCTGCTGCCAAGAGGGTGGGCGCTGGCGACGCTCGACTTCACTGTCAAAATGACCGGTGTCGCCAAGGGTGAAAAATTAAGAGCCAGGGGGCGCGTGCTGCAGGCAGGCCGGACCAATTCGGTGGGCGCGGCCGACGTCTATATCGTCTCGGCCGAACGTGAGGTGCTGTGCGGGACGGTGCTGGCAACGACTCGGAATTTCCAGATCAGGTCAGCGCAAAAAGCTGAGGCGTGAGCGGGCGCGCTGGCAGCACGTCCGATCTCGCAACGACGGTCGTCCGTATGCCACAGCATGATCCGGAAAAATGGGTACCGGTTTTCCCTCGGGACAAACGCGAAGCGTTGCCTGGAGATCATGCTCAAACAAAAGACGGAGCGAGATGGCGATTCGAGTAAAGGCCATCACGCTCCAGTGGTGTCGATCAGCTAATACGGCAGGCCGACGTAGTTTTCCGACAGCGACGCCATCGCCGCCTTCGAACTGACGAGATAATCCAGTTCGGCTATCTGGATGCGCGCGCCGAACGCGCCCTGGTCGGGAAATTTGTGCAGCATCGCAGTCATCCACCACGAGAACCGCACGGCCTTCCAGACCCGCGCCAGCGCGGTTGCGGAATATGCGTCGATCCCGGCTGCGGATTTCTCGTCGTAGAACTCGCGCAAGGCGTGCGACAGATAATGCACGTCGCTGGCGGCAAGGTTCAGTCCCTTGGCGCCGGTCGGCGGCACGATGTGCGCGGCGTCGCCGGCGAGGAACATGCGCCCGAACCGCATCGGCTCGGCGACGAAACTGCGCAGCGGCGCGATGCTCTTTTCGATCGACGGCCCGGTGACGAGTTCGTCGACCGCCTTCCGGTCCAATCTTCGTTTCAACTCGTCCCAGAACCGCTCGTCCGGCCATTGCTCGATGTGGTCGTCGAGCGGACATTGCACATAATAGCGGCTGCGATGCGTAGAGCGCATCGAGCACAGCGCAAATCCGCGCGCATGGTTCGAGTAGATCAGCTCGTGGCTGACTGGCGGCGTCTCCGACAGGATGCCGAGCCAGCCGAACGGATAGATCCGTTCGAAGATCTCGATGGCCGAAGGCTTGACGCTGGCGCGGCTGACGCCGTGGAACCCGTCGCAGCCGGCGATGAAATCGCAGGTGATCTCCTGGCCGGCGCCGTCTTTAACAAAGGAAACGCGGGGATGATCGGTGTCGAAATCATGCGGCTTGACGTCGGCGGCCTGGTAAATCGTGGTGAGGCCGGCAGCCTTGCGCGCGTTCATCAAATCGAGCGTCACTTCGGTCTGGCCGTAGATCATCACGGTCTTGCCGGTTGAGGCGTGCATGTCGATGCGGTGACGCGCGCCGCCGAAGGCGAGCTCGACGCCATGGTGGATCAAGCCTTCGCGGTGTGCACGCTGGCCGGCGCCCACTTCATCGAGCAGCGCCACCGTTCCTTCTTCAAGCAGGCCGGCGCGGATGCGCCCGAGCACGTAATCCGGCGTCTGGCGTTCCAGGATGACGTTGTCGATGCCGTAGGCATGAAGCAGTTGTCCCAGCAGCAATCCCGCTGGCCCCGCACCGATGATGGCTACTTTAGTCCGCAATGCTTGCTCCCCCGGGTTCGTGTAGTCTGCAAGGGTACGCTCGAAGGCAACGCTTGCGGCAGGCTTGCAATAATAATTATATCATATAACAAATTTCGCAACGGACGTTGATGCGAAACCCCATGCTCCATTCCGCTGCACTGCAAGAATATTGGGCGGATGATTTTCCGTGGCTGATCAGGAGGTCCCGATCCCGACGTCCGGCTTGAAAAATCCGACAAACTAGATAACATGTTAATTAACAAGATCGGGCACGGAAAGCCCACCCTCGCGCTCAAAGGGAGAGAATGTCGATGAGAAAAGCGATTTTGGCGTTGCTGCTGGCCGCCAGCGTGACGCCTGCATTGGCGCAAGACAAGACCGTCAACATGAAAGTGTCGCTGTGGGTGCCCCCGGCGCATCCGTTGGTACCGGCGACGCAGGCATGGGCCGCCGATATCGAGAAAGCCTCTGGCGGCACCATCAAGATTTCAGTGTTTCCCTCCGAACAGCTCGGCAAGGCCTTCGACCATTACGACATGGCGCGCGACGGCATCGCCGACATCACCTATGTCAATCCCGGCTATCAGCCCGGCCGTTTCCCGATCGCCGCCGCCGGCCAGCTTCCCTTCGTGTTCTCCGACGGCAAGAAAGGCACCCTGGCGCTGAACGAGTGGTACCATAAATATGCGCCGACCGAGATGAAGGACACCCATCTCTGCTTCGCGTTCATCCACGATCCCGGTGCGCTGCATGGCAAGAAGAAAGTTGTGGTCCCGGCCGATCTCAAGGGCGTCAAGGTGCGCCCCGCCCAGAGCACCATCGGCGAGATGGTGAAAATGTTCGGCGGCACCAACGTTCAGGCGTCGGCTCCGGAAGCGCGCGACGCGATCGAGCGCGGCGTCGCCGACGAGATCACTTTCCCCTGGGGCTCGATCTTCCTGTTCGGCATCGACAAGGTCGTGAAGTATCACATGGACGTGCCGCTCTACACGACGGTATTCACCTACAACATCAACTCAGACAAATACAATTCGCTGTCGCCGGCGCAGAAGCAAGTCATCGACGATCACTGCACGCCGGAATGGGCCTCCAGGGTCACCGACCCCTGGACCGAATTCGAGGCCAACGGCCGCGTCAAGATGAAGGCCTTGGCCGACCATGAGGTCTATCCGCTGACGCCAGAGCAACTCGCCGAGTGGAAGCAGGCCGTCAAGCCGCTGCACGACAGCTGGGCCGCGGCGGTGAAGAAGGCGGGCGGCGATGCCGCGGCCATCGACGCCGATCTGCAGGCAATGCTGAAGAAGTATGGGGCGGGGATTTAAGCGCGTCGAACGCCATCGACGTCGTCATGGCCGGGCATAGGCGAGCGGAAGCGACGCCGTCCTTGACGGCTATGCCCAGCCATGACGAGACTGGATCGAAGACGGGTCGTTCATGACTGCCAATCCCGAAATGACCGAAGAAGGCATCATCTCCGCGCCGCCCGAGCCGTCGCGCAAGGGCGTCATGGACCGCTTCATCGATTCCATCGAATGGATCGCGGCGTTCTTTGTCGGCATCGTCGCGCTGAATACCTTCACCGCGGTGGTGATGCGGAAATTTTTCGCGGTCACGATTCCGGATTACTACAATTTCGGCCAGTTCATGCTGGGCATTCTGATTTTCTGGGGCATCGCCGCCACCAGCTATCGCGGCACCCACATCACGGTCGATCTGGTCTGGGCCAATGCGACGCCGAAATACCAGCGCTGGATCGACGTGTTCGCAACCGTGGTGCTGCTGTTCGTGGTGACGGTGCAGACCTATACGCTGTTCGACAAGGTGGTGAGCACGCGCGCCGACCATATCGTGACCATGGATCTGCAGGTGCCGATCTGGCCGTTCTTTCTGCTGTCGTGGATCGGCGATGTCTCGGCCGTGCTCTTGATCGCGATCCGGACCTGGCGGCTGATTTTCCATCCGGATCAGATGCACGATCCCAAGATCAAGATGGTGGAGTAGATCGGCATGAGCAACGGGGCGGTTGCGCTTGCCGGCTTTGTCAGCCTGTTTGCACTGATGCTGCTGCGCGTGCCGGTCGGCATGGCGATGGGTCTCGTCGGCATCACCGGGTTCGGCTATCTCACGGGCTTGGCCCCGGCGCTGAAACTGGTCGGTCAGACCACGATGCGCACGGTGACGGATTATTCCTTCGGCGTCATCCCGATGTTCCTGCTGATGGGCGCGTTCGTCTCGGTCTCGGGTATCAGCCGCGAACTGTTCCGCGCCGCCAACACCTTCGTCGGCCATTGGAAGGGCGGATTGGGGATCGCGACCATCGCCGCCTGCGGCGGCTTTGCGGCGATCTCCGGCTCGTCGGTCGCCACCGCCGCGACATTCTCGGCGGTGGCCTATCCGGAAATGCGCCGCTACGGCTATCCGCAATCCTTTGCCACCGGCGTGATCGCGGTCGGCGGCACGCTGGGCGCGATGCTGCCGCCATCGACGGTGCTCGCGGTCTACGGCATCATCACCCAGCAGGACATCGGCAAGCTGTTCATCGCCGGCATCGTGCCGGGATTGCTCGCAATCCTGATGCACATGATCACCATCGGGATCATCGGCGCCGCCAGGCCGGGATTTCTCCCAGCAGGTCCGCGCGCGTCGTGGAAGGAGCGTCTCACCGCGATCCGCGACGTCTGGTCGCCGCTGCTGCTGTTTCTGTTCGTGATCGGCGGCCTCTATGGCGGTTTCTTCATTCCGACCGAGGCCGGCGCGGTCGGCGCGGTCGGCGCCTTCATCATCGGCGTGCTCAGGGGCAAGCTGACCAAAGACGGCATCCTGCAGTCGCTGCTGCAGGCGACGCGCACGGCGGCCGCGGTGTTCACCGTGCTGATCGGCGCGTTATGCTTTGGATATTTCCTCACCATCACCCAGACGCCGCAGAACATCACGGCATTTTTGACCGGCCTCGGCATCGGCCCCTACGGCGTGCTGGCCTTGATCCTCCTGATGTATCTGGTGCTGGGCTGCCTGATGGATGCGATGGCGATGGTAATTCTCACCGTACCGATCGTGTTTCCGGTGGTGACCGCACTGGGCTTCGATCCGATCTGGTTCGGCATCGTCATCGTCATGACCGTCGAACTTGGACTTATTCATCCGCCGGTCGGCATGAATGTGTTTGTCATCAAGAGCGTGATCAAGGACGTCAACATGTCGACGATCTTCATCGGCGTGTTGCCGTTCGTGGTGACCGACTTGATCAGACTGGTGATTCTGATTCTGTTTCCGTTGCTGGCGACCTGGCTTCCACAGCGCATGATTGGATAATTCATGACACCGCAGCTTTCGACGAAATACGTCTTCACCATCACCGCCCTGATCGGCGGCGTGACATCCGCCGGCGATATCGGTCATGGCGTCCGCCGGATTATTCCGGTCATCGGCGGAGAGGTGCGCGGCGAGGGTGTCAACGGCAAGGTCTGTGCGCTCGGCGCGGACTTCCAGATCATCAGGCCCAATGAGCTGATCGAACTTGAAGCCAAATACGCGTTCGAGACCGACGACGGCGCGGTGATCTATGTCGAGAACAAGGGCATTCGTTTCGGGCCGGTCGAGCTGCTGCAGCGGCTGAAACGCGGCGAGCCGGTCGATCCGAAATTGATCTATTTCCGCACCGTGCCGAAGTTCGAGACCGGAGCTGCAAAATACCGCTGGCTGATGGAACACCTGTTTGTCGGATCGGCGGCACGCCACGCCGACCGCGTCGTGCTCGACGTGCATCAGGTGCTCTAGATTTCCTGGAGGCGAACAGCGGCGCACAGACTGCTCTCTCCCCCCTTGCGGGGGAGAGGGGGTCTCCAACCGCTGAGGTCGAGATTTGTGGCCACCCCCCTCCCTAACCCTCCCCCGCAAGGGGGAGGGAATAAGCCGCAACATGATTGGATGGATGTCAGGGTCTCAAGGCCCCGCTCAGCACCTTATTGACTCCTACCTCAATAGTTATAAAATATAACTATTCTGTACAGGACGTAATAAAAGCAATGGGAAACGCCGCATCCGTCGCGACCACGGAACCGTCCGCGCTGCTCAGGATCGAGACCGCAGGTCCGGTGCTGGCGGTGGGGCTCAACCGCCCGGCCAAGCGCAATGCGCTGAACGACGGCATAATTCTTGCGCTCCAGGATTGTTTCTCAGATATCCCCGAGGGCATTGGCGCGGTCGTCATTCATGGCGTCGGCGATCATTTTTCGTCCGGTCTCGATTTGTCGGAACTGACCGAGCACGATGCCACCGATGGTCTGCGGCATTCGCAGATGTGGCATCGGGTGTTCGACCGGATTCAGTATAGCCGCGTGCCTGTCATCGCAGCGCTGCGCGGCGCCGTCATCGGCGGCGGCCTGGAACTCGCCTGTGCGGCGCATATTCGCGTCGCCGAACCTTCAGCCTATTTTGCACTGCCCGAAGGACAACGCGGCATCTTCGTCGGCGGTGGCGGATCGGTCCGGCTGCCGCGGTTGATCGGGGTTGCTCGGATGACCGATATGATGCTGACTGGCCGGGTCTATTCCGCGACCGAGGGGGCGTCCTACGGCTTCGCGCAATATCTCACCGAGAAAGACAATGCCTACGCCAAGGCGATGGAGCTTGCCAATCAGGTTGCGAAGAATGCGCCGCTGACCAATTTCGCGGTGCTGCAGGCGCTGCCGATGATCGCCGAGGCCAATCCGCAAACCGGTCTCTTGATGGAGTCGCTGATGGCGACGGTGGCGCAGAGCGACAAGGAGGCCAAGCTTCGGATCCGCGCGTTTCTGGACCGCAAGACCGCAAAAGTGAAGCCCACCTGACATGAGCGCGCAACCCAACATGTCCGTCCCGGCCCGAAGCAGCGACAGGCTGCCGCTTGCCGTCAAGGATCATCCGCTGCGTGCGATTTCGTTCGGCAACCCCGCCGTCGAGATCGATCGCCGCGACAACGGCACCATCTATCTCAAGCCCAAAATGGCGCTTGGCGAATATCCGGTGCGCCTGACCGATCGCCTGCATCATTGGGCCGCGCTCGAACCGAACCGCATCTTCATGGCGGAGCGTGACGCAAGCGGCGGCTGGCGGCAAATCACCTACGCGCAATTGCTGGCTTCGACCCGGAGCATCGCTTCGGCGCTGCTGACGCGTGGGCTCTCGCCCGATGCGCCGATCGTCATCCTGTCCGGTAATTCGATCGATCACGCGCTGGTGGCGTTTGGCGCGCTCTACGCAGGAATCCCGTTCTGTCCGGTGTCGCCGGCCTATTCGCTGGTGTCGAAGGACTACGGCAAGCTCGCTTATTTGATGAAGCTACTGACGCCCGGCCTGGTGTTCGCCGACGACGCCACCAAATTCGCCGGCGCGCTGGGCGCCCATGTTCCCGATCAAGCCGAGATCGTTGCCTCGCACGGCACGGTGCCGGGCCGTGGCGTGACCATGCTCGCCGATCTCCTGGCAACGCCGCAGCATCCGGCCCTCGATGCGGCGCACGACGCGATCGGTCCGGATACGGTTGCCAAATTCCTGCTGACCTCCGGCTCGACCGGAAACCCGAAGGCCGTCATCAACACCCAGCGGATGATCTGCGCCAATCAGGTGATGCTGCGCGAGACGCTGGCCTTCCTGAAGGACGAGCCGCCGGTCATCGTCGACTGGCTGCCGTGGAATCACACCTTCGGCGGCAATCACAATATCGGGCTGACGCTGTTCAACGGCGGCTCGATGTATCTCGACGACGGCAAGCCGATGCCCGGCGGCATCGAGGCGACGGTGCGCAACCTCGCTGAGATTTCGCCGACGGTCTATTTCAACGTGCCGAAAGGCTATGAATCGCTGCTGCCCTACCTGCGCGACGACAAGGCGCTGCGTGCGAAATTCTTTCATCGGCTGCACGCGATGTTCTTCAGTGGCGCTGCGCTGTCGCCCCATATCTGGAACAGTCTCGACGAGCTTGCGGTGCTGGAAACCGGATATCGCGTGCCTGTCCTGACCGGCCTTGGCGCCACCGAGACCGCGCCGTTTTTCATGTCGGTGACGCCAGCCACCAGCCGCTCCGGCCATGTCGGGCTTCCGGTGTCCGGCAACGAAGCGAAGCTGGTCCCGAACGATGGCAAGCTGGAAGTCCGCGCCCGCGGGCCCAACGTCACGCCGGGTTATTGGCGCCAGCCGGAACTGACCGCCGCCGCGTTCGACGAGGAAGGATTCTACAAATTCGGCGACGCCCTCAAGCCGGTCGATCCCGATGATCTCGGTGCCGGCTTCGATTTCGACGGCCGCATTGCCGAGGATTTCAAGCTTGCCAGCGGCACCTGGGTCAGCGTCGGGCCGCTTCGCGCGCGCTTTGTCGCCGCTTGCGCGCCGCTGGTGCGGGACGTGGTGATTGCCGGCATCAACCGCGACGAAGTGTCGGCGCTGGTCGTGCTCGATCTCGACGGCTGCCGTCTCGTCAACCCGGCGCTTCCACCCGACGATCTCGCGGCCGCGGCGTCCGATTCGGTGATCCGCGCCGCGTTTCGCGAACGGCTGACCGATTTTCTGGCGACATCGACCGGATCGTCGACGCGGATCACCCGCGCCGTGCTGATCGATACCCCGCTGTCGATCGACCGTGGCGAGGTCACCGACAAGGGCTCGATCAACCA
Organism: uncultured Pseudomonadota bacterium; assembly: GCA_963727225.1. Taxonomy (GTDB): domain Bacteria; phylum Pseudomonadota; class Alphaproteobacteria; order Rhizobiales; family Xanthobacteraceae; genus Bradyrhizobium. Next base: position 545,187 of record CAVSFN010000024.1, read on the forward strand.
GCGCGCGGTACTGGATCATCGCAGCGACCTGATCGACGAGCTTTATTCGCCAACGCCGGCCGCCCACGTGATAACGCTGAGCTAGATTCAATTTGATCGGATCATGAGCCAGAGCCGATCGGCCATTTCGCCAGGGAGAGAACCATGCAGTTGAAGGATCAGGCCGTCATCGTCACCGGGGGAGCATCGGGACTGGGGGCGGCGACCGCGCGCCGGCTCGCGAAAGAGGGCGCCCGGGTTGCCGTCTGCGACCTCAATGCCAAGCTCGCGCAGAGCGTTGCCGCCGAAATCGGCGGCGTCGCGGTGATCTGCGACGTCGCCGACGCGGCCTCCGCCGAGGCCGCTATCGTCGCGGCGTCGAAGGCCCATGGTCCGGCGCGGGTGCTGGTGAACTGCGCCGGCATCGGCATCGCCAAGCGGGTGTTCGGCCGCGAAGGCCCGATGCCGCTCGCCGATTTCGACAAGGTGATCCGGGTCAACCTGATCGGCTCCTTCAACATGCTGCGGCTGGCGACCGCGGAAATGTCGAAGCTGGAGCCGCTGTCGACCGGCGAACGCGGCGTCGTGATTTCGACCGCGTCGGTCGCAGCCTATGACGGCCAGATCGGGCAATCGGCGTATTCGGCGTCGAAGGGCGGCATTGTCGCGATGACGCTGCCGATCGCGCGGGAACTCGCGCAATTCGGCATTCGCGTGCTCACCATCGCGCCGGGTCTTTTCCTGACGCCGCTGCTGGCCAATTTGCCGCAAGAGGCGCAGGACAGTCTGGCGGCGGCGATTCCGTTTCCGCGCCGGCTTGGCCAGGCCGACGAATTCGCGTCGCTGGCGTTGCACATGATCGATAATCCGTATCTGAACGGCGAGGTGGTACGGCTCGACGCCGCGCTCCGCATGGCGCCGCGTTAGGGAGATCGCGTGTTCGTCAACCGCAGGGACGTGCAGATCCAGTGGGGCGACTGCGACCCCGCCAACATCGTCTATTACCCGCGCTACTTCGAGATGTTCGACGATTCAACCTCGATCATGTTCGAGGCCGCCGGCTTCTCCAAGCAGGACCTCATCAAGCGATATGGCCTGGTCGGTATCCCGATGGTGGATACAAGGGCGAAATTTCACATCGCATCGACCCATGGCGACTGGATCACTATCGAAAGCCGGATCGAGAGTTTCAAGCGCTCAAGCTTCGAGGTGACCCACAAGGTGTTCAAGGGCGAGGCGCTGGCGATCGAGGCATTCGAGACCCGCGTGCTGGTCGGGCGTCATCCGGATGACCCGGCGCGGCTGAAATCATCGCCGATGCCACAGGAAATTATTGCGAAATTCACGCAAGGCTGACCCGGCGAGCACATCGCGGGCAGGGCGCATCGTCTAAAGAAGGGGCTGAATTGGCAACCGGATTTTGATCTACACTGAGGAATAAAACCCGAGGGAGGAATCAATGAAATCAATCAACAAGCTTTATTTGTCCGCTGCAATGGTCGCGGCGTCGCTGGCGCTGCCGGGAAAACCTGCGCTGGCGCAATCCAATGAGATCGTGATCGGGATTTCCATCACGACGACGGGCCCCGCCGCCGCACTCGGCATTCCCGAGCGTAACGCGCTGGAATTCGTGGCCAAGGAAATCGGCGGCGTGCCGCTCAAGGTCATCGTGCTCGACGACGGCGGCGATCCGACCAACGCCACCACCAATGCCCGCCGTTTCGTCACCGAGTCCAAGGCCGACATCATCATGGGCTCGTCGACGACGCCGCCGAGCATCGCGGTATCCAACGTCGCCAATGAAGCGGGCATTCCCCATATCGGCCTCGCGCCGTTTCCGATCACGCCGGAGCGCACGAAGTGGTCGGTCTCGATGCCGCAGCCGGTTCCGATCATGGGCAAGGTGCTGTACGAGCACATGAAGGCGCACAACATCAAGACCGTCGGCTACATCGGCTATTCGGATTCCTACGGCGATCTGTGGTTCAACGACATCAAGAAACAAGCCGTTCCGATGGGCATCACGGTCGTCGACGAAGAGCGATTTGCGCGGCCGGATACCTCGGTGGCGGGGCAGGTGCTGAAGCTGGTCGCGGCCAATCCGGATGCGATCCTCGTCGGCGCCTCCGGCACCGCGGCGGCGTTGCCGCAGACTGCCCTTCGCGAACGCGGTTACACCGGCTTGATCTATCAGACCCACGGTGCGGCGAGCATGGATTTCATCCGCATCGCCGGAAAGGCGGCGGAGGGCGTGCTGATGGCTTCAGGCCCGGTCATGGATCCCGAGGATCAGCCCGACAGCGCGCTGACCAAAAAGCCGGGACTGGCTCTCGACAAGGCCTATGAGGCCAAATACGGAGCCAACAGCCGTAGCCAGTTCGCCGGGCATTCCTACGATGCGTTTCTGGTCCTGGAGCGCGTTATCCCGGTTGCCCTGAAGACGGCAAAGCCCGGAACGCCGGAATTCCGCGAGGCCATACGTCAGGCTCTCCTGACCGAGCACGAAATTGCCGCAAGCCAGGGCGTCTACAATTTCACCGAAAAAGACCGTTATGGCCTCGACGACCGCTCTCGCATCATCCTGACGGTGAAGGACGGCAAATACGTTCCGGCGATGTGAGGCGGTCTTCTCCCCTCCCCCTTGCGGGGAGGGGTCGGGGGTGGGGGTTACGCGCGCAATGCGTCGGAGTGCACGCACTTATTGACCGAAAGTTTTTTGTAGATCTGATTTTGTGAATTTGAGGGGCTCGACAGGATCACGGGAGTGGTCATTTGTTGACCCCCACCCCCAACCCCTCCCCGCAAGGGGGAGGGGAGGGCGCCGCAATCGTTGTGCAGATCATAGCTTCGTCGATGCGCGGGACAGAAGTTTCCAGTCCGCGCCTTGTTTTTGCCAGTTCATCAGGACGTGGAGATTGGTGGCGCTTTTCTTGCCATCGGCGACGGCCTCGCTTTCGCCGACCCAGTGAAACCGCACGATCGCGGCGGGGCCGACCACGCGAACACTCACGTCTTGGTATTCCAGCGACAGCCATTTCGATTTTCCGCTAGTGGCATTGGCGATAAAGGTCGCCTTGTCCTCGATCCTGGCGTCGGAGTGGCTGTAACTGAGTTCTGCCGCGCAGAGCCCGTCCAGTGTCTTGGCGTCGGCGGCGAACTGCGCCGCGCGGAATGCCTCGACATTCTTGGCAACGGCATCTTCATCCGCCCCCGCGAAGGCCGGGACCACTCCCAGAAGTCCAATGGCAAGCACCGGCAACGCCAGCTGGCGACGATCGAGGTTCATTGCTTCCTCCGTTTTTCATGATTATGGGGGCAGTCTTGATGATGCAGCAGTCTTGCAGTCACTCTCGCCTTTGTCGAGCACCCACTTTGGCCTCGTGCGCCGCTCGATGTTGCATCAAGATGGCGAGATTAATCCGAAGCGGACACTACCGTCGCACACTACCAACAAATTGTTGGCAGTGTGACGCGATCCGCCTATTTTGTCTCAAATCGACAAACTAAGTCGCATCAATCGTTGTGCTTGACCCATATTACACAAGCTATCCCTCAACGATGGAACTATGATGGAGCCTTCAAAAAGCGGGCGTTGTTGATTTCATCACGCTTTCACTTGCCTTGACTGCAGCCAGGCCGATATCGCGAGAAGATTAGCAATATCAGACATCGGGCGATCAATGCGATGTGCATCGCCCAGCCGGAGAAGCCGCCATGTGGGAGCTGATCTGTCACCACACCTACAAATGGGCGGGGCGGCCTGTCGATATTTCCCGATATGACAACCCGGCCGAGGCGTCAGGCGGGATATTTCTTGCTGACGGTGTTGCCAAGGGATCAGGCGCATTGCGCTTCTTTAGCCCCAACGCACATGTCCGCGTTTATCCAGGGGTTGCCTGGAATCCCCTTGGGGCGATCAAGGTCGAACTTACGGTCAGACTGACCGAACCGAGCACAAATTCGCAGACGCTGATCGAGGGCGACAGTTCATTTGGGGTCTTTGTCAGCGAAGAGAAGCTGTTCGGCTATTTTGTCGGCAAGTCGATCTATCCGGGCATGAACAGCGATGGCTTGAATACTTATCAGGATGGAGTCGCCTTCCCGGGCTATCGGGTTCCCTATGGAAAATGGGTCGTCCTCACATTCGTCCATGACGGCTTCAGCCAGATGCGCCTTTATGCCGATGGCGTACCCGTGACCGTCGCGCGGTCGGTATTGGCGGGAGTACCCCCCGTTGGTCCGGCCGGAATCAGCATCGGCAACGGCCTCAATGGAGGGGCTCCATTTGGCGGCGACATCGACGAGGTCAGGGTATGGCGGGTAGATCCCTACGCCGGCATCCGGCAATTCGTCGCCCGTCCAGCGGACAAGGCAACGATCGCGTGTTGGGAGCGCTTCAGCGAGAGCCTCGATAAGGCATTGGCAAAATATCCCGATTGCGCCATCAAACTCGACGCTGACTTTGTCGCAATTCTGGGTCGTCTGGCTCGTGCCATTCTCGATAAAGGCCCCGAGACACAACAGCGTTTCTTTGACTTCCGGAAGGAATTCGATCGCCTTTGGCGCGCCGGGCGGATCGGCGGACCAGAAATGTCGAAGCTGTTCGCCGACTGGATCACGTGGCTGCGGCTGGTCGGAATCTCGATCGAGACCGATCCCGGCGTTCAGGCCTTTCAGAATTCAACCTGTCTGAAGCTCCTGCTTGCGGAGACCGGTCAATGCACGTGCGATCCGAAGTACAATGCGCTTCTGAAACTGATCGCCAAGGCATCTAGCCAGTCGTCAGCGCATCCAGCGGCGGTTTGAGGAGTTCACATGCCGATCGACGATGTTGCGGATTTGATCCGACGCTTTGAGCCTGTGCTGTTTTTTCATCCGGACGAGCGGTTCTTTCCATCGGATGCGAAGCGGTATGTCGAAAACAGTACGATATGGGCGGTCGAAGGCGCGAAAGCCGACGACAAAACGAACTGGGGCGGTTCGGGGCCCGGGCACTTCCCGCGTCATCCGAAATTTCGTCCACCGATTGCGGCATTGGCCGGCGAGGCGGGAAGCCCCGTCGATGCGGCGTTGGGTGGCGGCGTCGTGGAGTCGTTTCTCTCTTTCGCGGGCTGGGACGGCGGCAACGTGGTTCTCGCGGACAGCACAAACGCCTACGCCAATCTCGACGCCATGGTCGACCGATACGGCAAGGATTTCGCGGACGGACTTGATCAGCCGGCAGCAGACAGCCGTTTCTGGTATCACGCGGAAGTTTTCGACCTGCCGCGCCTTCGACCTCTCGTCGATGCCAAGGCCGATCCAAGACTGACGGAAGCGATGCTCGCACTCCCTTCGGATTCGGCATTGGTTTGTTATTATCTTTTCTTTCCGGGCAGTGACGGCGAATTGGAAGGTTGCGACGGCGACACCGCCAAGTTGTTCGACAATTTTGCCGGGCAATGGACCTGCATTGCAGTGCTGCTCGAGGGGACCACTCCCCCGGGGGTCGGCCAGCTGACGCTCTATGAACCCAAATGGATCGGCATGACTTCCCGTGCGCCCGACGTCGTTACGACACCCCAGACCGAGGCCAAGCGCTTCGGGATGATCGCGAGCAATTGGTCGTTGGTGCCTAACATCAAACGTGATCGTCCCGGAAAATCCCAGGGTGAACACCCGTTGCTGTTTGTGGCGCGACAGACGCATGGATATTACCTGACGGCAGGCGCCCAACCGACATTGGCACTCGGGCCCGACGATATTGCCAGGAGTTCTTGCGGACAATTCGAGACCTTGGAGGATTCGAACGCGGCCGCGAACGCCGTAACAGCAGGACACCAGGCACAACAGGACAAGAACAGCCTGTTCAAATGGTTTTTGATTTTTGGCGGACCGATCGGTTTCTTCATTGGGTTCGGCTATGCTGGCGGTATGCAGGGCTTGGCCGACCTCGGGGGACCCGGGCCGGCAGTCGCACCTCCTCAATTCGATCATCCGCCGGACGCCGGGAGTTTCGGCTTCGTCATTCGACCGGAAGGCATTGTACTGCCACCCGGCCAATCCGGGAAAAAGGTGACTTGGCCGCGCTTCGGTGCAGAAACAGTTATGACAACGAACATCAAGGCGAGAGAGTACAGTCTGATGCTCGGCTCGACGGCCAGCCCGTTCTCTCGGCCCCCATGGTTACCGAGCGACGACCGCATGTCGGGGTTCAGTGGACGTTGGGGCAATCGCGTTACACAAGATCCGCAGGCGCGGCGGGCAGGCATGGAATTCATGGATTTTTGGGAACTATTTCTACTGGCTTTTCGAAAAGCCCAGAGCATGCCCTGAACGAAGGTCTGTTGCCTCGTTACGGCGTCGCTTGGCGCTTACCGGGGCTTTACGCGATGTCGGGCTTGAGCTCGTGCTGGAAGCCGAGATAGCTCGCGACCACGCGCTGCGTTGGTGGCGATCTCGGCCGCCGGCCCGTTCAGGATCAATTCGCCGAGCTCCATCACATAGGCGCGGTCGGCGATTTTCAGCGCGGCCTGCGCATTCTGTTCGACCAGCAGCACCGACACGCCGGCGGTGCGCAATTCGCCGATGGTGCGGAAAATATCGGCGACGATGATCGGCGCCAAACCAAGACTGGGCTCGTCCAGCATCAACAGCCGCGGCGCGCCCATCAAGGCGCGGCCCATCGCCAGCATTTGCTGCTCGCCGCCCGACAGCGTTCCCGCCAGTTGCTTGCGCCGCTCCTTCAGCCGCGGAAACAGCGTGTAGACCCGCTCGAACGATTTCGCCGCGACGGCCTTGGCGATCCGGAAGGCGCCGAGCTGCAGATTGTCCTCGACGTTCATGGTGCCGAACAATTCGCGATGCTCCGGCACCAGGCTGAGACCGGCCGCAACCCGGTCCTCGATGTCGAGCTGGGCCACGTCGGCGCCGGCGAAGCTGGCGCTGCCCTTCAGCGGCAGGATCCCCATGATGGCATTCAACAGCGTGGTCTTGCCGGCGCCGTTGGCGCCGATGATGGTGACGATCTCGTTATCGGCGACATCGAGCGACACCGCGCGGACGGCTTCGACCTTGCCGTAGGCGACATGCGCATCGGACACCGACAGCAGTGCGCGCATGCCGGAATTCATGAGGCGGCTCCCAGATAGGCCTTGATCACCTCGGGATTGGTCTTGATCGCGTCGGGGGTGCCTTCGGCGATCTTGGTGCCGAAGTCGAGCACCACGATGCGGTCGGCCAGATCCATCACAAATCCCATGTCGTGCTCGACCAGCAGCACCGACATGCCGCCGGCGCGCAATTGGCGCAGCAGGTTTGCGAGCTGTTGCTTCTCCATGTGCCGCAACCCCGCCGCCGGCTCGTCGAGCAGCAGCAGCATCGGGTCGACGCACAGCGCGCGCGCGATCTCGACGATGCGCTGCTGGCCGAGCGACAGGCTCCCGGCCAGCATGTCGATCTGGTCGGCGAGGCCGACGCGCTCGATCTGGCGCGCCGCTTCCGCCAGCAATTTCGCCTCGTCCGAGCGGTCGAGGCGAAGCATGCTGGAGATCGCGCCGGCGTGGCCGCGCAGATGCGCGCCGATCGCGACGTTTTCCAGCACGCTCATGTCCGGCACCAGTTTGACATGCTGGAAGGTGCGGGCGATGCCGAGCCTGGTCACTTCCTGCGGCGGCGCGTTATCGATTTTCCGGCCGAGCACCGAGATCGTGCCGCCCGACGAAGTCAGCACGCCGGTCACCAGGTTGAAGGTCGTGCTCTTGCCGGCGCCGTTCGGGCCGATCAGCGCCACGATCTCGCGGGCCTTGACGTCGAAGGAAACGTCGTTGACGGCAATCACGCCGCCGAACTGCTTGCGCGCATGGTCGATCTGCAGCAGCACGGCGGCAGAGCCGGCCGCTCTGGCCCGCGCCGGCAATGTCAGGGAGGTGTCGGGCCGTTTGCGATCTGGCCTGAACGGCAAGCGTGCCACGAGCCAGGGCCAGACGCCGGTCGGCGCCAGTTGCAGCAGCACCACCAGCAATATGCCGAACACGATGGTCTCGAGCTGGCCTTCGCCGTGAAACAGATACGGCAAATAGCTCTGCAGAATTTCCTTCAGGATGACGACGATGGCAGCGCCGAGCACGCCGCCCCAGACATAGCCGGCGCCGCCGACCACGGCGATGAAGAGATATTCGATTCCCGCCTGGGCGCCGAACGGCGTCGGATTGGCCGCGCGTACGAAATGCGCATAGAGCCAGCCGGACAGGCCGGCCAGCACCGCCGCATAGATGAAGACCAACAGCTTGGCGCGGGGCGTCTGCACGCCGAACGCTTCGGCGGCGATGTGGCCGCGGCGCAGGGCGCGGATTGCGCGGCCGGTGCGCGAGTCCAGCAGGTTCATGGTGAGCAGCGCAGCTACCAGCACCGCGATCCAGATCACGAAATAGATCGTTCCGGGATCGATCATCCTGACCGAGCCGATCGAGAGCGGCGGAATGCTGGAAATGCCGTCATTGCGGCCGAGGAATTCGAGCTTGCTGAACAGATAAAACAGGCCGATGCCCCAGGCGATGGTGCCGAGCGGCAAATAGTGTCCGGACAACCGCACCGTGACGAGGCCGAGCACGACCGCGGCAAGGCCGCTGACCAATAGCGACAGCGGCAGCGTCAGCCACGGCGACACGCCGTAGGCGGTCGTCAGCACCGCGGTGGTATAGGCGCCGAAGCCGCAAAACGCCGCCTGGCCGAACGAGGTCAGGCCGCCGACCCCGGTCAGCAGCACCAGTCCCATCGCCACCAGTGCGGCGAGCCCGATATTGTCCAGGATCACGATCCAGAACGGCGGCAGGCCCGGAATAAACGGGATCGCCGCCATCACCAGCGCGAATACGATCACGGGCAACCGTTGCGGCATCGCGCTCAATCCTTTTCTTCCTCGGTCGCGGGCGCCGCCAGCGACCGCAACACGAGGACCGGAATAATCAGCGTGAAGACGATGACCTCCTTGAAATTACTGGCATAGAACGAGGAAAAGGCCTCGACCGATCCGACCACCAGGGCGGCGATCGCAGTGAGCGGATAGCTGACAAGGCCGCCGATGATCGCGGCGATGAAACCCTTCAGGCCGATCAGGAATCCGGTGTCGTAATACAGTGTCGTGATCGGCACGATCAGGATTCCCGATATCGCCCCGATCACGGAAGCCATCAGGAATGCGAGCTGTCCCGACAGCGTGGTCCTGATTCCGACCAGACGCGCGCCCAGCCGATTGACGGCGGTGGCGCGCAACGCCTTGCCATAGAGCGTGAAACCGAAGAACAGCCACAGGCCGATGATGAAGGCGATCGTGATGGCATAGACGGCGATGCTCTGGCCGGTGAAGCGCAGCGGGCCGACGCTGAAGGCCGCACTCGAAATTGGCGGCCCGCGCTGGCCTTCGGCGCCGAAAAACAGCAGGCCGAAGCCCTGCAGCGCGAGATGGCAGCCGACGGCTGCGATCAGCAATACCAGCACCGACGTATGGGCGAGGGGTTGAAACGCGATGCGATAGAGAAACAGTCCGATCGCCGCGACGATCAACAGCGACAGCGCGATGTTGACCGCGATCGGGGCGTGGTGGCCGGCGAACCAGAATGTCAGCCCGAAGATCACGCAAGGCACGACGATATTGACCACGAAGGCCCGACCGACCCGCCGCAGATGCAGCGACCTCCGGCCGGCGAAGATATCGAGGCCAAACGCCACCACGCCCATCGCGACCGCCAGCCGCGCGGTGCCGGGCATCTGGCCGGCCGACAGCGACGCATAGGTCAGCGCGCCATAGGTGACGAACTCGCCCTGCGGAATCAGGATCACGCGCGTGACCGCGAACACCAGCACCAGCGCAAGGCCGAGCAACGCATAGATCGCGCCGTTGGTAATGCCGTCCTGCACCAGGAACAGCATGATCGTGGTGTTCAAGCGCTCCCCCTCTTGCGTCGGGCCGCTCGCGACCCTCAGGGGCCGTCCGGCAGTCCGATAACAGCAGTTGAAACATGCTGCCGATATTTGATATGGTGGATAACAATTATCAAATATAATCTCAAGACCCTGGCCGTTCGGCAGGGCTTTTCAACCTACCGGGCAAAATACCGGGATTGCGAGCCTCAAGCGATGACTGTTTCCAAGACCGCCGTCGATCTTGCCAAGGCGTCCCGTTCCAGCCGCAAGGAGCCCGCCGCTGCGGTTGCGGAAAGCACCGCGCTACAGATGGGTGAATTGTCCGAGCTGCTCGGCTATTCGCTCAAGCGCGCGCAATTGAAGGTCTTCGAAGACTTTCTGCGCTGCGTCGCGCCGCTGCAACTGACCCCGGCGCAATTTTCGGTTCTGCTGCTTCTTGACCGCAATCCGGGGCGCAACCAGACCGAAATCGCCAATACGCTGGGCATCCTGCGGCCGAATTTCGTGGCGATGCTGGACGGACTGGAGAGCCGCGACCTGTGCGCGCGGATGCGCTCGGCTAACGATCGCCGCTCCCACATCCTTGCGCTCACCGACAAGGGCCGGGCGGTGCTGGCGCGCGCGAAAAAGCTGGTCGCCGCCAAGCACGAAGCGCGTCTCAACGAATTGCTGGGCTCTGCCAACCGCGCCGCGCTGCTGGCGATGCTGGCCAGGATCGCCTGCGAGTTTTGAAGCGTTTTGTCATTCCGGGATGGTCCGAAGGACCAGATCCCGGAATCTCGAGATTCCGGGTTCGCTTCGCGCCCCGGAATGACGGTGCATTTGCATATATCTAATCCACCAGGATCACCCTGATGTCGTTGACATTGGTGAGCGTCGGGCCGGTCAGCACCAGATCGCCGGTTGCTGCGAAAAACGCCGTGGCATCGTTGTTGTCGAGATAGGATTTGGCATCGAGGCCGAGCGCGGCCATCCTGGCAAAAGTGCCGGCATCGATCATGGCGCCGGCGGGATCGGTAGCACTGCCGGCGCCGCCGTCGGCGCCGTCGGTATCGGCTGCCAGCGCCGAAATGCCTGACGTGTTCCTGAGCAGTCCGGCCAGCGCCAGGGCATATTCCTGATTGGGCCCGCCGCGCCCGTTGCCGCGCACGGTCACGGTGAGTTCGCCGCCCGACAGGATCGCGATGCGCCTGCCCTCGGCGCGCGCCCGCAGCGCCAATTGGGCATGGTCGGCGGCGACATCGCGGGCTTCGCCTTCAAGGTCTGCACCGAGATCGATGACCTCGTAGCCGGCGTCCTTTGCCACCTTGATCGCGGCGTCGAGCGAAGCCTTCGGCCGCGCGATCAGTTCGAAATGCGCGCGCGCAAAGGCCGGATCGCCGGGTTTGCAGCTCTCATTATCGGCGTCGTTGAGGGCGTCGCGGATGGCGTCGTCGACCTTAAGGTCATATTTCGCGACGATGGCGCGCGCCTCGGCCAGCGTCGTCGAATCCGGCACGGTCGGTCCGGAGGCGATCGCGGAGGGATCGTCATGCGGCACGTCGGAGATTGCCAGCGTCACGATGTCGGCACGGCGCCCGGCGCGGGCGAGCCGCCCGCCCTTGATCCGCGACAGGTGCTTGCGCACGGTGTTGACCTCGCCGATCGGCGCGCCCGAGCGCAGCAGCGCGCGTGTGATCTGTTGCTTCTGCGCAAACGACACGCCCCGGGCCGGTGCGATCCAGTTCGCCGAGCCGCCGCCCGACAGCAGCACCAGCAGGAGATCGTCGACATCGGCGTCCGCGGCCAGGCGCAGGCTTTCCTCCGCGCCCTTCAGTCCGGCCTCGTCGGGCATCGGATGGCCGGCTTCGATCACCTTGATCAACCGCGTCGGCACGCCATGGCCGTGGCGGGTGGTGGCGACCCCCGAGAGCCTCGATGGAGCAAGTCCAAGCCGGTCGAGATAATGCCGTTCCGCCGCCGCCGCCATCGCGGCCGCGGCCTTGCCGGCGGCGAGACAAATCACCCGGCCTTTCGGCGCGGGGCGCAGATGCGCCGACAGCACGACATCGGGATGCGCGGCGGCGACCGCGGCATCGAAGATCGCGCGCAGCAGCGGGCGTTTGTCGGTCATCGCTTTCCTTGATTCCAGGTGGACAACATGCGGCGCCGGTTATCTATCCGATTGCCGCAAAAGAAAACCCCCGCAGCGAATCGCGGGGGCTTCCAGGCCAATCCTGACTTCAAGTCCGGTTTGAATCGCGACCCGAGCGGGGTGTCCCGATGGTCTCGGGTGCGGCCAACACCCGGGGCGCGCTTGCGACGTGCAATTGCAAATCCAAAAAGCTGCAACGCTTGTACCGATGTCTGCTCGGGACCGCATCGCTGACTTCGGCAAAGAAAATCAACCGGATTGCCTTTTTGAACTTTTGTAATACAATCTGCCAATCGGATTTGCTGTGAGTGAGGAACGCACCAAGGTTTGGTACGGGCTGTGGCTGATAGATGTGCGGATTTGACGCGAACAATGGGTTGGTAACGCCTTGAAGGATTGAAAGCTGGCCGAATTGGTCCAGTCCGGATTCGCAAGCGGCTCCCGCCGTCATCGGGATAAATTCCCGTTGTGCGAATGCGAACGAGACCGCGCACATGATTGCATTCTCACCCACCGCAAATTACGATTTCCATAGTTGCACAACGATCCAGAGGATACCGCGACATAGGCCACAAAACATAAACATAAAACATCGGGAGGAATCAGAAATGCCTTTTACTTGGACATCTGCCCTTCGCTACACGACACGATCGCTTGCTCTCGCTACCATTCTTTGCGGTGGTATCGTCGCCACCGGATTGGGCGGAACCCCTGCCGCGGCGCAGGGCATCTCCGCCATCGAGCACGCCAAGCCCGGCGACTGGCCGAGCTACCATCGCACCTACGACGCGCAACGCTACAGTCCGCTTGATCAGATCAACAAGGACAACGTCAAACATCTTCATGTGGCGTGGACGCATCAGCCCGGCGATATCACGCAAGGTCTGCAGGCGACACCGATAGCGGTCGATGGGATCATCTACTACGCGGGATCTTTCAACCGTGTCTTCGCCCTCGACGGCGCGACGGGCGACGAGATCTGGCACTATTATCCGGTGATCAAGGATGGCGTGGAAAAGCTTCCGACAGCGCCCTATACGCGCGGCGTCGCGGTCGCCAACGGCATGGTCTTCATCGGCACGATGGATGGCCGCGCGATTGCCCTCGATCAGAAGACCGGAAAAGAAGTGTGGAAGACGCAACTCGTCGACACCATGAAATGCGGCTGTCTGTTCACGTCACCTCCCTTGGCCGTCAAGGGCAAGGTGATCTACGGCTCGACGCAAGGCGGCATCGCAGCGCGTGGCGGCGGCATTTTCGCCGTCGATCAGAAGACCGGCAAGCAGGCCTGGTACTTCGACCCGGTGCTGGAAGGCAAGGAACACTGGGGCACCAACAGCTTCGGAGAATCGAGCGCCAAATATGCCGGCGTCGGTGCGTGGCACGTCGGCAGCTACGACCCGGAACTCGATCTCGTGTTCTGGGGCACCTCCAATCCGTCCCCATGGTTCGACTGGGCGGCACCGGAGGACGGTCCCAAGGGCTATTTGCGCAAGGAAGGCTCAGGAGCCCGGCCGGGCGACAATCTCTACTCCTCGTCAGTCCTGGCGTTGCGCCCGGACAGCGGCGAGCTTGTCTGGTACCATCAGGAGCATCCGCACGACGAGTGGGATTTTGACGCGACCCTGGGCGAGTTCGTGCTCGTCAATGTCGGCGACAAGAAGCTCATGATCCATCAGGCCAAGAGCGGCTATGTGTTCATCTACGACCGCACCAATGGCGCAGTCCAGAACGCGTGGACGATCAATGAACACGTCACTTTCGTGAAGTCGATCGATCCGAAGACCGGCGAGCTGATCGGTCGCAATCCGCCGGTGACGGACCCGAACCACATGTTCTGCCCGTCGTTTCTCGGCGGACGAAGCTGGAACGCCGGCTCCTATAATCCCGAGACGCATATCTGGTACAACTCGCGTCAGGAACTCTGCATGATCGTCAAGACTCATGAGGAGAAACCGGTGATGGAGCCGATACCGGCCTGGTATGTCGGCGGCGACATGTCCTGGGCAGCACCTCCCGGCGACAAGGTCCACGGCGCGCTCGACGCCTGGGATCCGATGACCGGCAAGAAAAAGTGGTCGGTGCGGGACGACTATCCGCGCATCTCCACTGTGCTTTCGACCAAGGGCGGTCTCGTCTTCAGCGGCGACATGAAGGGTAACCTCTACGCCTATGATGCGGACAACGGCAACCAGGTCTGGAAGTTCAACATGGGGTCCGCCTGCCGCGGCGGCATCATCAGTTACGAGTCGCACGGCCAGCAATACATCATGGCTCCGAGTGGGATCGGGGGCGGCGTGCCGGGCGTGGTGGCGAACGTGCTTCCCGAAGTGAAAGACTTCCCGGCCGGCGCAACCTTGTTCGCCTTCAAGGTCTCCGACTGAACGGAGTCCTTCGACTGTCACTCCAACGGAGGGAGAGGGGGCGCATGCCACCCTCTCCCGGAGTTTGAAGCAATGATCAGACCTATGTTGCGGCGAGGCGCCTTGGCCGCGCTTTTGACACTCGCGTCGTTTTTTTCGTATCACGCGGCTCTCGGCGGGTCCGACGATGAGCTGCCGCCGCCCGACAAGACCGCCGGCGTCGATCTGCGCGATCCGGCGGTGATCGCCAAGGGCATCGAAATACTGTCCGGCACCTGCGGCGGCTACTGCCACGGCAGCGAAGGCCGGGGCGCCAAAGGGCCGTCGCTGCGCAATCGTACCGATCTCACCGCCGACATGCTGCACACGACGATCACCTTCGGTCGCAAGCGCGCCGGTCACCTGATGCCGGCATGGGGCGGCGCCCTGTCCGACGAGAAAATCTGGACGGCGGTGGCGGGGATCGTATCCTTGCGGCACGCCGACCCTGATCCCGCGCCCGAAAACCAGACATCCACGCATTGATCGTCGAAGCGCCCGCTGCAGGCCGGCTAAGGAAGCATCCGGCACGTCAGAGCGTATCCCGCTCTCTGATAAACCAGGTTCGATTTCATCAGATTTCATTTTCGCCGTTCGGTCTCGGAAGCTGTTCAAGAACCGGGCATGTTTGCGGTCAGGAATGATCCGCTTTCTGCTATGGCAAAGCCCCCGCAGCGAACTGCGGGGGCTTTGCGTAGATTCGCCAGCGCCAACCGAGGCGCCCGGGAAGCCCTCAGCCTCCAACGTCGGCGTTGATGATGTCGCCGAACATCTCCCACTTCTCGCCCTTGAACTTCATCAATTGAAGCTGGCTGAGCGGGGCGAAATCGGTCGGGCTGGTATTGATCTTGATGCCGGGCAGCAGCACCTCGGTCCGGAAGTCCTTGAGGCTAGCCGCCTGCTTCATGACGTTTTCGCGGGTGAGGTCGTCGCCGCACTGCTTCAGCACCTGAACCAGGGTCTGTGCGACGCCGTAACCGACCACGGTGCCGCCATCGAGCTTGTTGCCTTCCGGGAAGTCCTTGGCGAGAAAATCGTAGAACTGCTTCATCCCGGGATCCTTGTCCCACTGCGGATCGGAGGCGTCCTTCAGATAGGTGGCGGAGATGATGTTCTGCGAATTCTCATACCCGGCCGGCTTGATGACGCTGCCGACCGAGGCCGAAACGTTGTTGAGGAAATGCACCGGTTTCCACTCGATCTCGGCGATCTTCTTGATCGCCTGCGCGGCGAATTTCGGCGTCGTGATATTGATGAACACATCGGCGCCAGTGGATTTGAGCTTGACGATATGGTTATCGACCGTCGGTTCGGTGGTCTCGTAGCTTTCCTCGGCGACGATCATCGAGGCGGCCTTGGCCCCAAGCCCGTCCTTCAGGCCCTTGAGGTAGTCCTTGCCGTAGTCGTCGTTCTGGTACAGCACCGCGATCTTGGCGTTCGGCATCTCCTTGAGAAGGTATTTCGCATAAATCTGGGTTTCGCTCTGGTAGTTCGGCTGCCATCCCATGGTCCAGGGAAAGTCCTTGGGATCGTTCCATTTGGTGGCGCCGGTGGCGACGAACAGTTGCGGTACCTTTTTCGAATTCATGTATTTGTGAATCGCAGAATTCGGCGGGGTGCCGAGCGAATTGAAAATGAGCAGCACCTCGTCGCTCTCGACCAGCTTGCGGGCCTGCTCGACGGTCTTCGGCGGGCTGTAGGCATCGTCGTAGCTGATGAAGTTGATCTTGCGGCCATTGATGCCGCCGGCATCGTTGATCTTCTTGAAGTAGGCGGCTTCGGTCTTGCCGATCACGCCGTAGGCGGACGCGGGGCCGCTGTAGGGCATGATGTTGCCGATCTTGATTTCGGTATCGGTGGCGCCGGGGTCGTATTTCTTTTGCGCGAGCGCGCCGCTGCTCGACGCTGCGAGCATCATCAGCGCAGCCGAGGCAATCGCTACTCTGTTGGGGGTAACAGCCATTTCGAATCTCCCATGGATGTGTGTGTACGTCCATCTTTTGTTGATTGAAATTTTGTGTGACGCGGCCGGATTGAATACCATTTGGCGGCAGCCATCAAGAAAAAGCCCCGGCGAAACCGGCGCCGGGGCTGCTTCTTTAGTAGCCAGCCAGCCCGGCCCGGCGGAATGTCAACCGCCGACATCGGCGCTGATGATGTCGCCGAAGCGCTCCCATGTGCCGCCCTTGAAGCGCATCAGCTGCAATTGCGACAGCGGAGCAAAGTCGGTCGCCGATGTGTTGATCTTGACGCCCGGCAGCAGCCCGCCCAGTTCGAGATCCTTGATGCCGGCGGCGTGCTTCATGATGTTTTCACGGGTGAGGTCGTCGCCGCACTGCTGCAGCACATAGGTGATCGTTTGCGCGGCGGTGTAGCCGTAGATCACCGAACCGTCGGTGCGGTTGGCCTCCGGAAAATATTTGTCGAGGAATTCGTTCCAGGCCTTCATGCCCGCATCGCTCTTCCACTGCGGATCGGTCGGATCCTTGAGATAGGCCGATGAGATGATACCTTGCGCATTCTCAGGACCGGCGGGCGTGATCACGCCGCCGATCGAGGCGCTGACATTGTTGAGGACGTGAAGCGGCTTCCACTGGATCTCGGCCAGCTTGCGGATCGCCTGCGCGGCGAATTTCGGACTGGTGATGTTGAGGAAGACGTCGGCATTGGACGATCGCAGCTTGACGATATGGGTATCGATGGTCGGCTCCGAGGTCTCGTAGCTATCCTCCGCCACGATCATCGATGCCGCCTTGGCGCCGAGACCGTCCTTCAGCCCCTTGAGGTAGTCCTTGCCGTAATCGTCGTTCTGATACAGCACGGCGATCCTGGCGTCGGGCTTCTCCTTCAGGAGATATTTCGCGTAGATCCGGGTCTCGCTCTGGTAGCTGGGCTGCCAGCCCATGGTCCACGGAAATTCCTTGGGGTCGTTCCACTTGGTGGCGCCGGTGGCGACGAACAGTTGCGGGACCTTCTTGGTGTTCATGTATTTCTGGATCGCCGAATTCATCGCGGTGCCCAGCGAGTTGAAGATCAGCAGCACCTCGTCGCTCTCGACCAGCTTGCGCGCCTGCTCGACCGTCTTCGGCGGGCTGTAGGCGTCGTCATAGCTGATAAAGTTGATCTTGCGGCCGTTGATGCCGCCCTCGGCATTGACCTTCCTGAAATAGGCTTCCTCGGTCTTGCCGATCACGCCATAGGCGGAAGCGGGTCCGCTATAGGGCATGATGTTGCCGAGCTTGATTTCGGTGTCGCTGGCCCCGGTGTCATATTTCTTTTGCGCCAGCGCGCCGCTGCTGCTGGCGGCGAGCAAGGCGAGGGCGGCCGCAACGGCTCCCACGCGCAACTGGATAACGGGCATCTGGATCTCCCTGTCCTGGTCGAGTGCGTCTCCTGGAAGCTCTGCCGGCTCCTGCGTGTATTGAATACCTTTCGAAGCACCCCATCAACAAAAACGCCCGCTGCGATCACTCGCAGGGGGCGCTATTTAGCCGAACAAGCCGGGCAGGATGTCAGCCGCCCACCTCGGCGCTGATGATGTCGCCAAACAGATGCCAGGTTTCCCCCTGGAGTTTTTCAAGCCGCAGTTGCTCGATGGGAGCAAAGTCGGTCGCGCTTGTCTTGATCTTGATGCCGGGCAGCAAGCCGTCCAGTTCCAGACCCTGGATGCTGGCCGCCTGTTTCATCACGTTTTCACGCGTCAGATCGTCACCGCAGTGCTTCAGCACATACACCATGTTCTGCGCGACGGTGTAGCCGTAGACCACGAACGCGTCGTTTCGGTTGGCTTCAGGATAGTATTTGTCGAGGAAGGCGTTAAAGGTCTTCATTCCCTTATCGTCTTTCCACTGCGGATCGGTCGGATCCTTGATGTAGGCCGCCGAGATAATGTTCTGCGCCGCGTCGAACCCGGCGGGCTTGATGGTGGCGCCGATCGAACTCGACACGCTATTCAGAAAGTGAACCGGCTTCCATTCGATCTCGGCGGTTTTCTTGATCGCCTGCGCGGCGAACTTCGGAATCGTGATGTCGACGAACACGTCGGCGCCGCTCGACTTCAGCTTGACGATCTCCGAATCGATGGTGGGCTGCGTGGTTTCGTAGCTTTGTTCGGTGACGATCATCGAAACTGCCTTGGCGCCAAGACCGTCCTTGAGGCCTTTCAGGTAGTCCTTGCCGTAGTCGTCGTTCTGGTAAAGTACGGCGATCTTGGCGTTGGGAAAATTCTTGAGAATGTATTTCGCGTAGATCTGGGTTTCGCTCTGGTAGCTGGGCTGCCAGCCCATGGTCCACGGAAAGTCCTTCGGATCGTTCCATTTGGTGGCGCCGGTGGCGACGAACAGTTGCGGCACCTTCTTCATGTTCATGTATTTCTGGATCGCCGAGTTTGGCGGTGTGCCCAGCGAATTGAAGATCAACAGCACCTCATCGCTCTCCACCAGCTTGCGGGCCTGCTCCACGGTCTTGGGTGGACTGTAGCCATCGTCGTAGGAAATGAAGTTGATCTTGCGGCCGTTGATGCCGCCCTCGGCGTTGATCTTCCTGAAGTAAGCCTCCTCGGTCTTGCCGATCACGCCGTAGGAGGATGCCGGTCCGCTATAGGGCATGATATTGCCGATCTTGATCTCGGTGTCGGTGGCGCCGGTATCGTATTTTTTCTGCGCGAGCGCGACGTTGCTGGTTGCGGCAAGCACCGCGAGGGCGGCCGAAAAGGCCCCCAATCGCAACTGGATAGCAGCCATTTTGATCCCTCCTTGTTTTGATCTCCTTGGTCTCGGTCGAATGTCTGTTTTTTGATTGGAAGCGCTTGCTGGCTTCTGGCCGCATTGAATACCCTTCGAGGGTACCCATCAACCAAAAGGCCCCCTGCGACGAGCTCGCAGGAGGCCTCATTTAGTCGAACAGTGCTTTAGTCGAACAGGCCCGGCGCGTATTCCACCCGGCCGGAAAAGCGCGCCGGGGCGGCTCGTTACACCGGCCCTAGTTGCTGAGATCGCCGCTGATGATGTCGCCGAACAGGTCCCATTTCTCGCCCTTGAACCGCATCATCTGAAGCTGGTCGATCGGGGCGAAATTGGTGGCGCTGGTATTGATCTTGATGCCGGGCAACAAGGTGTCGGGCGTAAAGTCTTTCAGGCTCGCCGCCTGCTTCATGACGTTTTCGCGGGTCAGGTTATCGCCGCACATCTCCAGCACCTTGGCCATGGTCTGCGCCGCGCCGTAGCCGTACACCACGGAGCCGTCGAGCTTGTTGGCTTCGGGAAAGTACTTCTCAAGGAACGCATAGAATTTCTTCATGCCGGGGTCGCTGTCCCACTGCCGGTCGGCGCCGTCCTTGGCGTAGGCGGCGGAAAGAATGCCCTGCGCGTTTTCGAATCCCGCCGGCTTCATCACGCCACCGACCGAGGCAGAGACATTGGCGACGATATGCAGCGGCTTCCATTCGATCTCGGCGAGTTTCTTGATCGCCTGCGCGGCAAATTTCGGGGTGGTGATGCTGACGAAGACGTCGGCGCCGCTGGCTCTCAGCTTGACGATGTGACCGTCGATCGCGGGCTCGGAGGTCTCGTAGCTTTCCTCGGCTGTTATCATCGAGGTCTTGGCCCCAAGCCCGTCCTTCAGGCCCTTGAGGTAATCCTTGCCGAAATCGTCGTTCTGGTAGAGCACGGCGATCTTGGCGTCGGGCTTCTCCTTTATCACATACTTCGCGTAGATCCGCGCTTCGCTCTGGTAACTGGGCTGCCAGCCCATGGTCCAGGGAAAGTTCTTCGGATCGTTCCACTTGGTGGCGCCGGTCGCGACGAAAAGCTGCGGCACCTTCTTGGCGTTGAGATATTTCTGGATCGCCGAATTCGACGGCGTACCCAGCGAATTGAAGATCAGCAATACCTCGTCGCTCTCCACCAGCTTGCGCGCCTGCTCGACGGCTTTCGGCGGGCTGTAGCCATCGTCATAGCTGATGAAAGTGATCTTGCGGCCGTTGATGCCGCCCTCGGCATTGATCTTGTTGAAATACGCATCCTCGGTCTTGCCGATCACGCCATAGGCGGAGGCCGGACCACTATACGGCATGATGTTGCCGATCCTGATTTCGGTATCGGTGGCGCCGGTGTCGTATTTCTTCTGGGCAAGTGCGCTGCCGCCGGTGGCAGCGAAAGCGATGACCGCCGTCGCGAACGCGGCGATACGTAATTCTTGCTTAGAAAGCATAGTGTTTCCTCAATCTTCAGTTCTTCTTGAGCTTGCCGATCAGGTGCTGGGCAACCATGGCCACCTGCCGTGCGCCGTGCGGGACCAGGTAGATGACGAGGAACAGCAGCACGCCGAACACCGCGCCGGACAGCCCCTTGGAAATTCCCTCCGCGATGTTTGGCACGAAGATGATGAAGGCCGAACCCACGATCGATCCGGGTAACCAGCCGACGCCGCCGACGACCATGCCGAGAAACAGCGAGATCGCAAAGGTGATGGTGTAGCTGTCCGGTGCTACGAACTGCACGGCGATGGCGCCGAGGCCGCCGGCCACGCCGGTGATGCCGGCTGAGACGCCGAACGCCAGCGTCTTGTAGAGCGCGACGTCGATGCCCATGGCGGAGGCCGCGATCTCGTTGTCGCGGATCGCCATGAAGGCGCGGCCGGAGCGGGATCTCAGCAGATTGACCGAGAAGATATAGATCGCGATCGAGATCGCTAGCGTGAAATAATACAGCCACATGTCCTGCGAGATCTTGTGGCCGAACAGCGCGGCGATCGGTGAATCCGGCTTGGTCACCACCAGCCCCTGCACGCCTCCGGTCCAGTGCTCGAACACCCCAAGCTTCAATAGCTGTGGCATCGCGGTCGCCAGCGCAAAGGTCGCCAGCGCCAGATAGACCCCGCTGAGACGCAGCGCCGGCTGGCCGAACAGGAATCCGAAGACAAAGCAGATGATGCCCGCGATCGGCAAGGTCAGGGCGTAGTTGATGTCGGCGTGCTCCATCAGGATCGCCGTGGTGTAGGCGCCGACCGCGTAAAATGCGCTCTGGCCCAGCGAAAACTGGCCGCTGCCGCCGGTCAGGATGTTCAGCGCCAGCACCGCAAGCGCATAGATCAGCAACATCGTGAGCTGGAAGATGATGAAGTTCTTGACAAACAGCGGCACGATGATCAGCAACGCCAGTATCACCAATGAGGTTCCGTAGCCGAGCGTCATGGCCTTCTTGGGAACGGCATCGAGGGCCGGCGCTTCGGTGACGACTTCCTGGACTGCGCTCATGATCAAACTCGCTTCACGATGGGCCGGCCAAACAGGCCGGCGGGTTTGACGACCAATACGGTGATGATCAGCGCCAGCGCGATCGGCAGTTTCAGTTCATTGCCGACGTTCGGAATGTAGGTTCCGGCGAGGTTCTCGAAGATGCCGACCAGGAAGCCGCCGATCACCGCGCCGAACGGACTGGTGAGGCCGCCGAGCACGGCGGCGGCAAATCCATAGATCAGCACGCCGAGCATCATGTTCGGTTCGAGGAACACTACAGGCGCGATCAACATGCCGGCGATGGAACCGATCGCGGTCGCCATGCCCCAGCCGAGCGCGATCATCCAGCTGGTGTTGATGCCGACCAGCCGGGCCGATTCAGGCAGCGAGGCGGCGGCGCGCATCGCGAGGCCGACGCGCGTGAACCGGAAGAAGAAGAACAGCAGCAGCAGCAATATCAGGGTAACGCCGATCATGCCGGCCTGATGGGTGCTGATGAGTTGACTGCCGAGAAACGGCGACGAACCGAACGGCGTCGGGAATTGCTTGATGGTGAAGTCCCAGATCAGGCCGGAGCAGGAGTTGATGATGGCAAACAGCGCGATGAAGCCGGCGACGTTGGTCAGGATCGGCGCTTTGGCCAGCGGCTTGAACAACACCCGTTCGATGAGGATGCCGCCGATGAACGAAAATACCAGCGTGATCAGGAACGCCCCCCAATAGGGCACGCCCCATTGTATCAACTGCCAGGCGACGAAGGTCGAGAACGTCGCCATTTCGCCCTGGGCGAAGTTGAGATGATCGATCGCCTGGTAAATCATGACGACGGCGAGCGCCATGCAGGCATAGATCGCACCGGTGGCGATGCCGGCCAGGATTTGGTTGGTAAAAAGCTCCATGGCCGCGCTCCTCAGTAACCCAGATAGGATTTACGGACGTCTTCATTATTGGCGATTTCGGCCGCACTTCCCGACATCACGATGCGGCCGGTCTCGATGACATAAGCCTTGTCGGCGAGTTCCAGCGCCAGCTGCGCGTTTTGCTCGACCACCAGGATGGTCACCTTGTCCTCGCGGTTGATCTTGCCGAGGATCTTGAACAGGTCGCGCACGATCAGCGGCGCGAGGCCGAACGACGGCTCGTCCAGCAGCATCAGCCTTGGCCGCAACATCAAGGCGCGGGCGACCGCGAGCATCTGCTGCTCGCCGCCCGATAGCGTTCCCGCCTGCTGGGTGTGCCGCGCCTTCAGCACCGGGAAATGATCGTACATGCGCTCGATATCGGACACGATCCCGGCCCTGTCCTTGCGCGTGATCGAGCCAAGCTGAAGATTTTCTTCCACCGTCAAGGTGGTGAAGGTGCCGCGGCCCTGCGGCACATGGGCGATGCCGAGGCGGACGATGTTTTCGGTCGAGCGGCCGGCAAGCGGCGCGCCTTCGAATTCGATCGAGCCGGTGGTGCGCACCATGTTGCAGATCGCGCGCAAGGTCGTGGTCTTGCCGGCGCCGTTGGCGCCGAGCAGGGTGGTCAGGCTGCCTTCGTTGAGGCCGAACTCAAGACCATGAAGCGCCTGGACCTGGCCGTAATAGGCGCGCAAATCCCTTACATTGAGCATGGTGGTCATTGGTCCTTGCTCCCCAGATAGGCCTTGATGACATCCGGGTCGGACTGCACCGCCGCCGGCGTGCCCTCGGCAAGCTTGCGGCCGAAATTCAACGCGACCACGTGGTCGGCGATCGACATCACCAGGCCCATGTGATGCTCGACCAGCAGCACGGTCATCTTCCGCTCGTCGCGAATCCGGCGGATCAGGTCGCCGAGCACGTGGACTTCCTCGTGGTTGAGGCCGCCGGCCGGCTCGTCGAGCAGCAGGATCTTCGGATCGGCGGCGAGCGCCCGCGCCAGCTCCACGCGCTTCTGGGTGCCGAACGGCAAGCCGGAAACCGTGACGTGGGCGACGTCTTCGAGGTCGAGATAACCCAGGATTTCGTGGACGCGTTTGTTGAGTGCGGCTTCGCCGCGGCGGACCCAGGGCAGTTTCAGCGAGTCGCTGAAAATGTCGCTGTTGGTGCGGGCATGGGTGCCGACCCGGACATTGTCCAGCACGGAAAGATTGGGAAACAGCGCGACGTTCTGGAAGGTGCGTCCGATGCCGATTTCGGCGATCCGGTGCGGCGGGCGCTTCAGGATGCTCTGGCCCTCCATCAGAATGTCGCCGGCGCTCGGCTGGTAGAGCCGGCTCAGGCAATTGAAGAGGGTGGTCTTGCCGGCCCCGTTCGGCCCGATCAGGCCGAGGATCTGGCCCTGATGCATGTCAAAGGACACGCCGTTCAACGCGACAATGCCGCCGAACACGACGCTGACGTCGCGAACCGCAAGCAGGGGATCCTGTCCCTGCGCGAGCTGTGCCGGCGTCATCGCGTTGCGCCCGAATGTCTCGTTCGGCCGCAATGATCATGCGAGTTCGCCCGCCGGTCATCACGATAGCGATGCGGGCTACCTGATCCCCTCAACCACACGTGCAACTCTCCCTCCTGCTTTTGATTTTTTGCTTGCTGCTTTTTTTGATTGCGGCGCGGCACCGCCGAGCGCCGTCTCGATGTTCCTTACCATCGCCACAAGGCGAGGTCCAATATCGTTGCGCAGTCGGTCTTCCGTAAAACGGAATGCTGGCGCGCCACAATTAAACGCATAAGGACCAGTTCCGTCATTGAGCTTGAGGGCTACGCCGACCGCATGGACGTCGTCCTGCCACTCGCCTGCCGAGATCGCAAAGCCGAGCTTCTCCACGGTTTCGCCGGCGCGTTCGATGCCATCGCGCATCCGGGGCCAACGATTGCCATAGTGCTCGCGGAGTTCGCGCAATAGAGAGGCACGCTCGTCATCCGGCAGTGCCCAAATATAGGCACGGCCCATCGCGGTGGTGGCGATCGGGATTCGCGAGCCGACATCCAGTTGAACGCCCAGTGTGAGGCCGTTGCGGCTTTGTCCAAAGTAAATCATGCTGAGACGGTCGCGACCGCCGACGGCAACAGCCCCGCCGGTCTCGCGCATGACCTGCTCGCGGTAGGCCTCGGACAAATGCCGAACGCCGAGGTTTGCAAGGGCGGCATACCCCAGCGCCATGGCTGATGGCGCCAACTGATATTTCTCGAACCGGGGAACCGGTGTAAGGTAGCCGAGCTTGGTCAAGGTATAGGTCAACCGCGAAACGGTCGGCTTTGGCAAGTTGGTACGGGCCGCAATCTCCTGATTGCCAAGAAGTCCGTCGTTGGGTTGGAATGCGCGCAATACATCAAGCCCGCGGGAAAGCGCGACGACGAAGCTGCGATCAGTCGTCACTTTCTTGCCTGGACGTTTCATTGCCTGCTGCTGTGCGGACCTCGTTGACAAGGGACGTGCTTCAAAATAACCCTCCCTGTCAAGATGTGGAATTAAATTCCGCAGTGCGAAATTCATTGAGAACGGGATACCCAGGGAGAATCGC
Organism: uncultured Pseudomonadota bacterium; assembly: GCA_963727225.1. Classification (GTDB taxonomy): domain Bacteria; phylum Pseudomonadota; class Alphaproteobacteria; order Rhizobiales; family Xanthobacteraceae; genus Bradyrhizobium. Next base: position 570,329 of record CAVSFN010000024.1, read on the forward strand.
GTGAACGAAGTGGTCAAGCTCGAGCGTCATGGCGCGGTCGCCATTGTCACGATCAACAATCCTCCCGTGAACGCGCTCAGCGCCGCCGTCCGCGGCGGTATTCTGGAGTGCATGAAGAGCGCCATCGCCGATCCGGAAGTGAAGGCGATCGTCCTGACCTGCGGCGGCCGCACCTTTATCGCCGGCGCCGACATCACCGAATTCGGCAAGCCACCGAAGCCGCCGGGTCTGCAGGAGGCGCTGGTCGCGATGGAGAACAGCCCGAAGCCGATCATTGCCGCCATTCATGGCACGGCGCTGGGTGGCGGCCTCGAAGTCGCGCTCGCCTGCCACTTCCGGGTGGCGACAAAGGAGGCAAAGCTCGGCCTGCCCGAGGTGAAGCTCGGCCTGCTGCCGGGCGCCGGCGGCACGCAGCGGCTGCCGCGCGCGGTCGGTCCTGAATTGGCGGTCAAGATGATCGTCGGCGGCGACCCGATCAGCGCGACTGAGGCGCTCAAGCACGGCCTGATCGAGGAAATCGTCGAAGGCCCGGCCTCCGGCGGCGAGGCGTTTGCCCGCAAGGTGCTGGCCGAGAAGCGGCCGCTGCGCAAGCTGCGCGACGACGACAGCAAGCTCGCGGCGGCCAGGGCCGACCGCTCGATCTTCACCAGCGCGGTCGCGGCCCTCACCAAAAAGGCGCGCGGGCTGGAAGCGCCGTTTGCCGCCGCCGATGCGGTCGGCGCCGCCATCGATCTGCCGTTCGATGAAGGTCTCAAGAAGGAACGCGAGGGCTTCCTGAAACTGGTGGCGAGCGATCAGTCGAAGGCGCAGCGTTACGCCTTCTTCTCCGAGCGCGAAGCGGCCAAGGTCGCGGGCGTTCCCGAAGGCACCAAGCCGCGCAGCGTCGAACGCGTCGCCATCATCGGCGCCGGCACCATGGGCGGCGGCATCGCGATGTCGTTCGCCAATGCCGGCATTCCGGTGACGCTGATCGAGACCGGCGAGGAGCAGCTCAAGCGCGGCATGGGCGTGATGCAGAAGAACTACGAGGCGACCGCGGCGCGCGGCGGCATTCCCGCCGATGCGCCGGCCAAGCGCATGGGCCTGATCAACGGCGTGGTCGGGCTTGAGAACGTCAAGGACGCGGACCTGATCATCGAAGCCGTGTTCGAAACCATGGCGATCAAGAAGGAGGTGTTCGCAGCACTGGACAAATTCGCCAAGCCCGGTGCCGTGCTGGCATCCAACACCTCCTACCTCAACATCGACCAGATCGCGGCGGTGACCAAGCGTCCGCAGGATGTGCTGGGGATGCACTTCTTCAGCCCCGCCAATGTGATGAAGCTGTGCGAGATCGTGCGCGCGGAAAAGACCGCGCCGGATGCGCTGACGACCGCGGTCGCGGTGGCGCGCCGCATCGCCAAGGTGCCGGCGGTGGTCGGCGTCTGCGACGGCTTCGTCGGCAACCGGATGCTGGCGCAGCGCGGCAAGCAGGCGGAGAAATTGCTGTTTGAGGGCGCGCTGCCGCAGCAGGTCGACGCTGTCGTGACCAAGTTCGGCATGCCGATGGGGCCGTTCGCGATGGGCGATCTTGCCGGCCTCGATATCGGCTGGCGCTCGCGCCAGGATCGCGGCATCAAGTCGGAAATCGCCGACGCGTTGTGCGAAGCCGGCCGCTTCGGCCAGAAGACCGGCAAGGGCTATTACAAATATGAGGCCGGCTCGCGCGCGCCGCTGCCCGATCCGGAAGTCGAGAAGCTGATCGATGAGACGCTGCAGCGGTTGGGGCGCAAGCGCCGCGTGGTCAGCGACGACGAAATTCTCGAGCGCATGATGTACCCGATGATCAACGAAGGCGCGCGAATTCTCGAGGAGAAGGTCGCGGCCCGGCCGAGCGATATCGATGTGATCTGGCTCTATGGTTATGGCTGGCCGATCTATCGCGGCGGCCCGATGTTCTATGCCGATTCGGTCGGCCTCAAGCACATCGCGGAGCGGCTGTCGTTCTATGCCAAGGAGACCAACGATCCGAGCCTCGAACCGGCACCGCTCTTGAAGCGGCTCGCCGCGGAAGGCAAGACCTTCGCGTCGCTGGCGGCATCGAAGGCGGCGTGATGGGGATCAGCACGTCGAGCGCCGTTTCTCTGCTCCCTCCCCCCTTGCGGGGGAGGGTCGGGGAGGGGGGTGAGCCACAAGCGCTGCGGCCTGCGGACCCCCACCCCCAACCCCTCCCCGCAGGGGGGAGGGGAGTACGCAATGCCGTGCCCACCTCCTGCCGGACAGAACGCACATGATCCATCCCGGCGAAAAGTTCTATCCGCAAGGCGTGCGTTGGGACGATCCGATCACGCGCGGGACGCTGCCTGATCTGTTGTCGACGGCGGCGGCGGAATTTGCCGCGCGGCCGGTGATCGAATTCCGCGATCGCCCCATCAGCTACGCCGAACTCGAAGCCATGGTCGAGGTGGCGGCGTCCGCCTTCCTGCGCGCCGGCTACGGCAAGAATTCCTCGGTGGCGCTGTTCCTCGGCAATTCGCCGGACCATCCGGTGAATTTCTTTGGCGCGCTGAAAGCCGGCGCCCGCGTCGTGCATCTCAGTGCGCTCGATGGCGAGATCGCGCTCTCGCACAAGCTAAGCGACTCCGGCGCGCGCATTCTGGTCACCAGCAATCTCGCCACGCTGTTGCCGATGGCGCTGAAGTTTCTCGAAAAAGGCCTGCTCGATCGCCTGATCGTCTGTGAAGACGATGATTGGGGCGCGGTCGGCAATCCGCACACGCCGATTCCGGCCCATCCGGCGATCGTCACCTACAAGGCGTTCGTGCAGGGCGCGACCGCGCCGGCGCAGTGGCCACAGGTCTCGGCCGATGATGTAGCACTACTGCAATATACCGGCGGCACCACCGGATTTCCCAAGGGCGCGATGCTCAGCCACGGCAATCTGACGTCGGCGGTGTCGATCTACGATGTCTGGGGCAAGCCGGCGCGCGCCCAGCGCGACGTCATCGAGCGCGTGATCTGCGTGCTGCCGCTGTTTCATATCTTCGCGCTGACGGTGGTGTTGCTGTCGTCGATCCGGCGCGGCCATCTGATCTCGCTGCACCAGCGCTTCGACGTCGAGGCCGTGATGCGGGATATCGAAGTCAAGCGCGCCACCGCGTTTCCCGGCGTGCCGACGATGTGGATCGCGATCGCGAGCCTGCCCGACCTGGAAAGCCGCGATCTGTCGTCGCTGGTGTCTTGCGGATCGGGCGGCGCGCCGCTGCCGGTCGAGGTGGCGAGGATCTTCGAGCGCAAGGTCAAGATGAAGCTGAAGAGCGGCTGGGGCATGACCGAGACCTGCTCGCCCGGCACCGGCCATCCTTCCGAGGGACCGGACAAGCCGGGCTCGATCGGACTGATGCTGCCGGGCATCGAACTCGACGTGGTGTCGCTGGACGACCCCGGAAAAGTCCTGCCCACCGGCGAGGTCGGCGAAATCCGCATCAAGGGGCCGAACGTCACCAAGGGCTACTGGAACCGGCCGAAGGAAACCGCCGAAGCCTTTGTCGGCGACCGCTTCCTGACCGGCGATATCGGCTACATGGACGAGGACGGCTATTTCTATCTGGTCGATCGCAAGAAGGACATGATCATCTCCGGCGGCTTCAACGTCTATCCGCAGATGATCGAGCAGGCGATCTATACCCACCCGGCGGTGCAGGAAGTGCTCGTGATCGGCATACCAGACGATTACCGCGGCGAGGCGGCGAAGGCCTTTGTCAAGCTGCGCGCCGGCGCCGATCCGTTCACGCTGGAAGAGCTCAAGGCATTTCTGGCCGGCAAGCTCGGCAAGCACGAAATTCCCGCGGCGCTGGATTTCGTCGATGAGCTGCCGCGCACTTCAGTCGGCAAACTCTCGCGCCACGAATTGCGGATCAAGCAACCCTCGAAACAATCGTCAGAACCACTCGCGCCATCCAGGCAACAACAACTCGCAACAGGAGGTCGTTCATGACCGAAGCCGTTATCGTTTCCACCGCCCGCACCCCGATCGGCAAGGCCTATCGCGGCGCTCTCAACGCCACCGAGGGTGCGACCCTGCTTGGCCACGCCATCGGCGAGGCCGTGGCGCGCGCCAAGGTCGATCCGAAGGAGATCGAGGATGTGGTGATGGGTGCGGCGATGCAGCAGGGCTCGACCGGCGGCAACATCGCCCGCAAGGCGCTGCTGCGCGCGGGCCTGCCGGTGACGGTCGGCGGCACCACCATCGACCGGCAATGCGCCTCGGGCCTGCAGGCGATCGCGCTGGCGGCGCGCTCGGTGATCTTCGACGGCGTCGAGATCGCGGTCGGCGGCGGCGGCGAGTCGATCAGCCTGGTGCAGAACGAGCATGCCAACACCTTTCACGCCCAGGATCCCGCGCTGCTCAAGATCAAGGGCGACGTCTACATGCCGATGATCGACACCGCCGAAGTGGTGGCCAAGCGCTACGGCATTTCGCGCGAGCGCCAGGACGAGTATTCGCTGGAAAGCCAGCGCCGCACCGCCGCCGCCCAGCAGGGCGGCAAGTTCAACGACGAACTGGCGCCGATCACCACCAAGATGGGCGTCACCGACAAGGCCACGGGTGCTGTTTCCTTCAAGGACATCACTTTCTCGAAGGACGAAGGCCCGCGCCCCGATACTTCGGCCGAGGGCCTTGCCAGCCTCAAGCCGGTGCGCGGCGAAGGTTTCACCGTCACCGCGGGCAATGCCAGCCAGCTGTCGGACGGCGCCAGCGCTTCGGTGATCATGAGCGACAAGGAAGCCGCCAGGCGCGGCCTGAAGCCGCTCGGCATCTTCCGCGGCTTCGTCGCCGCCGGCTGCGAGCCGGATGAGATGGGCATCGGGCCGGTGTTCGCGGTGCCGCGCCTGCTCAAGCGCCACGGCCTCAAGGTCGACGACATCGATCTCTGGGAATTGAACGAGGCCTTCGCGGTGCAGGTGCTCTATTGCCGCGACAAACTCGGCATCGATCCGGAGAAGATCAATGTCGACGGCGGCGCGATCGCGGTCGGGCATCCCTACGGCATGTCGGGCGCGCGTCTCACCGGTCACGCCCTGATCGAGGGCCGCCGCCGCAAGGCCAAATACGCTGTCGTCACCATGTGCGTCGGCGGCGGCATGGGTGCCGCCGGTTTGTTCGAGATCGTGCAGTAGGTAAATCCACTTCGTCATTCCGGGATGCGCCACTTGGCGCAGGCCCGGAATCCATACTCCCCGTCGTGGTTATGGATTCCGGGTTCGCTCGCAAAAGGGCTCGCGCCCCGGAATGACGGCTCTGATTTTGGCAGAACAGTCTTCATTCGCTCACAGGAGGATCCGATGGATCTCAGCTTCAGCAAGGAAGAAGTGGCGTTTCGCGACGAGGTGCGGGCCTTCTTCAGGGATCATGTGCCGCCGGCGACGCGCCAGAAATTGCAGGAGGGCCGTCATCTCGGCAAAGACGAGATGATCGATTGGTGGCGGATCCTGAACAAGAAGGGCTGGGGCGTATCGCACTGGCCCAAGGAATATGGCGGCACCGGCTGGAGCTCGGTGCAGCATTACATCTTCAATGAGGAATTGCAGATGGCATCCGGCGCCGGCGCCGCTCGCCTTCGGCGTCAGCATGGTCGGCCCGGTGATCTACACCTTCGGCAACGAGGAACAGAAGAAGCGCTATCTGCCGCGCATCGCCAATGTCGATGACTGGTGGTGCCAGGGCTTCTCCGAGCCCGGCTCCGGCTCGGACCTGGCCTCGCTCAAGACCAAGGCCGAGCGCAAGGGCGACAAGTGGATCATCAACGGCCAGAAGACCTGGACCACGCTGGCGCAGTACGCCGACATGATCTTCTGCCTGTGCCGCACCGACCCTAGCGCCAAGAAGCAGACCGGCATTTCCTTCATCGTGTTCAGCATGAAGTCGAAGGGCGTCACGGTGCGTCCGATCCAGACCATCGACGGCGGCCACGAGGTCAACGAGGTGTTCTTCGACGACGTCGAGGTGCCTTACGAAAACCTCATCGGCGAGGAGAACAAGGGCTGGGACTACGCCAAGTTCCTGCTCGGCAACGAGCGCACCGGCATCGCCCGCGTCGGCGTGTCCAAGGAGCGCATCCGCCGCATCAAGGAACTGGCGTCGAAGGTGGAATCCGGCGGCAGAGCCGGTGCTGGAAGACCAGAAATTCCGCGAGAAGCTCGCCGATGTCGAGATCGAGCTGAAGGCGCTCGAACTGACGCAGCTTCGGGTCGTCGCCGACGAAAACAAGCACGGCAAGGGCAAGCCCAATCCGGCATCTTCAGTGCTCAAGATCAAGGGCTCGGAAATCCAGCAGACCACCACCGAGCTGTTGATGGAAGTGATCGGCCCGTTCGCCGCCCCGTTCGACGAGCATGGCGACGACGGCAGCAACGAGGCGATGGACTGGACCGCGCAGATCGCGCCGAGCTATTTCAACAACCGCAAGGTCTCGATCTACGGCGGCTCCAACGAAATCCAGCGCAACATCATCACCAAGGCCGTGCTGGGGCTGTGATGGCGTCAAGCACGCGACACGTTTTGTCGTCATGGCCGGGCTTGTCCCGGCGCATCCACGTCTTGCTCGGCATAGTTCGAAAGTAAGACGTGGATGCCCGGGACAAGCCCGGGCATGACGAGAGTATTTTCGTTAGTCCGGGAAGGTAAGAACATGGATTTTGATTTGTCCGAGGAGCAGCGGCTTCTCAAGGAAAGCGTCGACGGGCTGCTCGGCAGTTCCTACGATTTCGAGCAGCGCAAGAAATACATGGCGGAGAAGGGCGGCTGGAGCAAAAGCGTCTGGGGCAAGCTCGCCGAACAGGGCCTGCTCGGCCTGCCGTTCTCGGAAGACGATGGCGGCTTCGGCGCCGGCGGGGTCGAGACCATGATCGTGATGGAAGCGCTCGGCAAGGCGCTGGTGCTGGAGCCTTATCTGGCGACCGTCGTTCTGGCAGGCGGTTTCCTGCGCCGCGGCGGCTCGGCCGAACAGAAGGCAGCCACCATTCCCGGCATCATCGACGGCAGCAAGACCTTTGCCTTCGCGCAGCTCGAGAAGAATTCGCGCTACGACCTGTCCGACGTTTCCACCTCGGCCAAGAAAAAGGGCGCGGGTTGGGTCATCGACGGCGAGAAGTTCGTCGTGCTCAACGGCGAGACCGCCGACATGCTGGTGGTGACCGCGCGCACCAAGGGCGGCCAGCGCGACAAAACCGGCATCGGCGTGTTTCTGGTGCCGGGCAACGCCAAGGGCGTGGTCAGGAAAGGCTATCCGACCCAGGACGGCCTGCACGCGGCCGACATCACCTTCACCGGCGTCGAGGTCGGCGCCGATGCCGCGATCGGCGATCCCGAGAACGGACTGCCGCTGATCGAGCGCGTGGTCGACGATGCCCGCATTGCGCTGTGCGCCGAAGCCGTCGGGCTGATGGATGAATCGCTGAAGACCACCGTCGAATACCTCAAGACCCGCACCCAGTTCGGGGTGCCGATCGGCAGCTTCCAGACCCTGCAGCACCGCGCCGCCGACATGTTCGTCGCCGTCGAACAGGCCCGCAGCATGTCGATGTTCGCGACCATGGCCGCCGACATCGACGACGCCAAAGAGCGCGCCACCGCGGTGGCGGCGGCGAAAGTGCAGATCGGCAAGTCGGCGAAGTTCGTCGGCCAGCAGTCGATCCAGCTCCATGGCGGCATCGGCATGACCATGGAGGCCAAAATCGGCCACTACTTCAAGCGGCTGACCATGATCGAGAACACCTTCGGCGACACCGACTACCACCTGCGCCGCGTCACCGAGAGCGGCGGGTTGATGTAGCTAGCCTCTCCTTCCCGTCATTCCGGGGCGCGCGTCAGCGCGACTGTAGCTTTCCGTCATTGCGAGCGAAGCGAAGCAATCCATGGAGCGGCAAAGCAAGTGTGGATTGCTTCGTCGCTTGCGCTCCTCGCAATGACGGGTAGAAAATCAGGGAGGCAAAAATAATGAAAAACACCCCGTTCGATCTCACCGGCAAGGTCGCCGTCGTCACCGGCTCGAGCCGCGGCATCGGCCGCTCCTCGGCGGAATTGCTGGCGCGGCTGGGCGCCAAAGTCGTGATCTCCAGCCGCAAGCTTGATGCCTGCGAAGAGGTCGCCGACGGCATCCGCAAAGAGGGCGGCGATGCGCTGGTGATCCCCTGCAACATCTCGCGCCGCGCCGAAATCGACGCGCTGATCGCGGGCACCGTCAAGCATTACGGCAAGATCGACATCCTGGTCTGCAACGCCGCGGTCAATCCGTATTTCGGACCATTGCTCGACATCACCGACGAGGCGTTCGACAAGATCATGGCCTCGAACGTCAAGAGCAACATCTGGCTGTGTTCGGGCGTGATCCCGGCGATGGCCGAGCGCGGCAACGGTTCGGTGGTGATCATCTCCTCGATCGGCGGCCTGCGCGGCTCGCCGGTGCTCGGCGCCTACGGCATTTCCAAGGCGGCGGATTTCTCGCTGTGCCGCAGCCTCGCCGGCGAATGGGGCCCGAAGGGCGTCCGCGTCAATTGCGTGGCGCCGGGCCTGATCAAGACCGATTTCGCCCGCGCGCTGTGGGAAGACGAAGAGCGCCTGAAGCGCCGCTGCGCCACCACGCCGCTGCGCCGGATCGGCGAGGCGCACGAAATCGCAGGCGCGGTGGCCTATCTCGGCTCCGATGCCTCGAGCTTCATGACCGGCCAGACCATCGTGGTCGATGGCGGGGTAACGACCGCGTCGGTGTAGTTTCTTTCTTACCCTCCCCCTCCAGGGGAGGGTAAGCGCAGCGCACGCCGTCTCCATATTGACGAACCAGCCCCAATCCGCTTGCCTGAGCGCCATCGCAAAAACAAACACATCTTCCGGGAAGCAACGTCATGTCCTTTGTGCTGGCCATCGATCAGGGCACCACATCCTCGCGCGCGATTCTGTTTCGTGCCGACATTTCCATCGCCGCGACCGCGCAAGCTGAATTCCCGCAGCATTTTCCGGCCTCCGGCTGGGTCGAGCATGAGCCCGAGGACATCTGGACCTCCACCATCGCCACCTGCCGCGAAGCCTTGAGAAAAGCCAACGTCACCGCGCGCGACATCGCCGCCATCGGCATCACCAACCAGCGCGAGACCACGGTGGTGTGGGACCGCGCCACCGGCCGGCTGTTCATCGCGCCATCGTCTGGCAGGACCGCCGCACCGCGGATATCTGCGCGCGCCTGAAGGCCGAAGGCCACGAGCCGGCGATCTCGGCCAGGACCGGCCTGATCATCGATCCTTATTTCTCCGGGACCAAAGTGGCCTGGATCCTCGATCACGTGCCCGGCGCGCGCCAGCGCGCGGATCGCGGCGAGCTGATGTTCGGCACGGTGGATTGCTATCTGCTGTGGCGGCTGACCGGCGGCCGGGTGCATGCCACCGACGCCACCAACGCCTCGCGCACGCTGCTGTTCAACATCCACACCGGGCAGTGGGACGACGAGCTGCTGAAAATCCTGCGGGTGCCGCGCTCCATGCTGCCGGAGGTCAAGGATTCCTCCGCGAATTTCGGCGACAGCCTCGCGGAGCTGTTCGGCGGCAGCATCGCGATATCCGGCATCGCCGGCGACCAGCAGGCCGCCACCATCGGTCAGGCGTGTTTTGCGCCGGGCATGATGAAGTCGACCTACGGCACCGGTTGTTTTGCGCTGCTCAACACCGGCACCACGCCGGTCGCCTCGAAGAACAAGCTGCTGACCACGATCGCCTATCAGTTGAAGGGGCAGCGCACCTATGCCTTGGAAGGCTCGATCTTCGTTGCCGGCTCCTCGGTGCAGTGGCTGCGCGACGGCCTGGGGATCATCAAGCAGGCCAGCGAGACCGGCCCGCTCGCGGACCAATCCGATTCCACCCAAAGCGTCTATCTGGTGCCGGCGTTTGTCGGCCTGGGCGCGCCCTACTGGAATCCGCGGGTGCGCGGCGCGCTGTTCGGGCTGACCCGCAACACCGGTCCCGCCGAGTTGGCGCATGCCGCGCTCGAAAGCGTCTGCTACCAGACCTTTGATCTGTGGGCGGCGATGCGCGCCGACTGGCCCGACGCCAGGGCCGCCAACGTCGTGCTGCGCGTCGACGGCGGCATGACCGCCTCCGACTGGACCATGCAGCGCCTCGCCGACTTGCTCGACGCGCCGGTCGATCGCCCGATGATCCAGGAAACCACCGCGCTGGGCGCCGCCTATCTCGCAGGGCTTGCCGCCGGCGTCTATCCCGAGCCCGCAAAATTCGCCGACAACTGGCGGCTCGAACACCGCTTCAAGCCCAACATGAGCCAGGCGACGCGGGAGCGAAAACTGAAAGGCTGGGCGCGCGCGGTGAGGGGGCTGCTGGCGAGCGATGAGGGGGAGGGGTAGGATTTTTCAACCGTCATCACCGGGCTTGTCCCTCGGACGGCTAGGCCCGGCCAAGACGAATCGAGAGACAGACGATGATCCTGATCGGCCAATACAACTCTCCCTTTGTCCGCCGCGTCGCGATTGCGTTGCGGCTTTACGATCTGCCTTTCGGGCACCGGCCGTGGTCGACCTTCGGCGATGCCGACAAGATCGCGCCGTATAATCCGCTGCGCCGGGTGCCGACGCTGGTGCTGGATGACGGCGAGGCGCTGATCGAGAGCACGGCGATCCTGGATTATCTCGATGAGATGTTTGGACCCGAGAAAGCGATGATCGCGGCGCGCGGACCGCAGCGTCGCCATGCGCTGAAAATCTGCGCGCTGGCGACCGGGCTCGGCGACAAGGCGGTCAGTCTCGTTTACGAACGTGTGCTGCGCAAGGATGCGCTGAAGCTCTGGGTCGAGCGCTGCGAAGCGCAGATCGGAGGCGTGTTGGAGGTGCTGGAGACGGAGCGCGCCGGCGTTGCTATCGCCGTTCTGGTTCGGCGAGCGCATCGGACATGCCGATATCGCGGTCGCCTGCGTTCTTAGATTCACCGGCGAAGCGCACCCGCATTTGTTCGACTCCGCGCGTTATCCGGCGCTGGCGGCGCATGCCGCGCGCTGCGAAGCGATGTCGGCGTTCATGGAAATCGTGCAGCCGCTGAAGCCGCCGGGCGGAGATTAAGTGAAGCGATGGGGCTTAACCCGCACTCACCGCGCCCGACGGGCAAATCACCGACACACCTGTCCAGCCCCCTCCGCAAAAATATTCCGGTTCTCTTTTTGCCCAAATCACTTCCATAGTCGCGCCATCCCGTCCCACAAGAGGGACGTATCACGATCGTCACGGACGTTGGTGCGGGATGCGGTGGACGTGGGCAGTGTCACAGCGCAAACATTTTGCGCGGACGAATGGCGCTGCTGCGGACGGCGAAGCCGTGTGGTCCTGACGCCCCGACGCTGGCGTCAAGTTCCTGGAGAAGCAAGCTTCTTGGGGGCGACGGTGGCAAGAAAGCCCGGTCACCGGGGAGAGCGCGGAGTAAGCCGTTAAAACCATTGCGCGGGGAATGCCGGACGTTTCCGGCGTGACCGTGGTGACTAACGCGTGTGCTTATCTCCACTGCGCACGCGGCTGCGGACGCGCCGAGCGTCCGGCATTCCCTGCTCCCCTCTTGGGGTAGCACTGCGCCCTCTGTTTTTCGAGGGCACGTTGACGCAACAACTCGGGCGCATCGCGCCGCGGGAAGGCGGGGGCGTGGCTTTTCGTGGCTGTTTGAAAATTGAATCGGGAAATACAACGTCATGGCCGAGCATCGTCGTCCGAGGATGGCGTCGCTTCCGCTCGCTATGTCCCGGCCATCCACGTCTTCACTGCGTGACGGTTTCGAAGAAATCGTTCCAATCCGGATTCGCTGCGACAATCAGTCGTACCTTCCAGTGCACGCGGCCAGTGCTTGATATTGTGCTCGCGCTGGATCGCATCGCGGATCGTCGTCGAATTGCTCGAAGTAGACGAGCCTGTTCAATCCATACCGTCTCGTAAAGCCTTCGACGAATCCGGACCGATGTTCGAATACCCGGCGGACAAGATCATTTGTCACCCCGACATAAAGAATGCCGTTTGGTCGATTGGTCAGAATGTAAACGAAGGCCCCTGCCATGCGGAGATGCTGCAAGACGTGGATGGCCGGGACATAGGCGAGCGGAAGCGACGCCGTCCTTCAGACGGCTATGCCCGGCCATGACGACACGACAGCGGCGCGCTACCCGCCCTTGCAGCCTTCTTGCGCCAGGCCAGATGCACGGCGCAATTGCAGCCGGGCGGATGCGACGCCACTTCATCGGGCGCGGCATCGTTGGCCGGGGCGGCGGACGACGGCGCCAATGTCGGCATCGCCTGTTTGACGCGGCGATCCTGCGCCGATTGGTCCTGCGCCGGAATGTAGTTCAGCACCGGCGCCAGCCAGCGCTCGGCTTCCGCCACGCTCCAGCCCTTGCGCGCGGCGTAATCCTCGACCTGGTCGCGCTCGATCTTGCCGACGCCGAAATAAAAACTTTCGGCATGGCTGAAATAAAGCCCCGACACCGACGAGCCCGGCCACATCGCATAGCTCTCGGTCAGCTTCACGCCGGCGGTGTTCTCGGCATCCAGCAAGGCAAACAGCGTGGCCTTTTCGGTGTGGTCGGGCTGCGCGGGATAGCCGGGCGCCGGGCGAATGCCGGCATATTGTTCGAGGATGAGTTGATCGGGCTTCAGCGTCTCGTCCGGCGCATAGCCCCAGAATTCCCGGCGCACCCGCGCATGCATCCGCTCGGCGAAGGCTTCGGCGAGACGATCCGCCAAGGCCTTGCACAGGATCGACGAGTAATCGTCATTGGCGTGCTTGAAGCGGTCGGCGACGATATCCTCGCCGATCCCGGCGGTGACCACGAACGAGCCGATATAGTCAGGCACGCCGGAAGAAACCGGCGCGATGAAGTCCGACAGCGCGGTGTTGAAGCGGCCTTCGCGCTTCTCCAGCTGCTGGCGCAGGGTGTGGAAGGTCGCGATTTTGGTTTGGCGGGTGTCGTCGGCATAGACCACGATGTCGTCGCCATCGGCATTGGCCGGCCAGAAGCCGATCGTGGCCTGCGCCTTGAACCATTTCTCCTTGACGATGAGGTCGAGCATCTTGCGGGCGTCGGCATAGAGCGAGCGCGCCACTTCGCCGACCTTGGGGTCGTCGAGAATCATCGGAAATCGCCCGGTCAACTCCCAGGTCTGGAAGAATGGCGTCCAGTCGATGTAGTCGGCAAGCTCGGCGAGATCGTAATCGGCAAAACTTCGGACGCCGAAGAATGCCGGCTGCTTCGGCGGCGTCTTCGTAAAGTCTATTTTCATCGCATTGGCGCGGGCATCCGCCAGCTTCAGCCGCTTCTTGTCGGCTTGGGCGCGGAAATGCGCCGCGGAAATCTTGGCGTAGTCGGCGCGCACTTCGGCCGCATAGGCCTCGCGCCGCTCCGGCGACAGCAAGGCCGAGGCGACACCGACGGCGCGGCTGGCGTCGTTGACATGCACCACCGGGCCACGGCGATAATTCGGGTCGATCTTGACGGCGGTATGGACCCGGCTGGTGGTGGCGCCGCCGATCATCAGCGGCACGTCCATGCCCTGGCGTTCCAGCTCGCCGGCAAGGAAGCTCATTTCATCCAGCGACGGCGTGATCAGGCCGGACAGGCCGATGATGTCGGCGCCTTCGGCCTTGGCGGTCTCGATGATCCTGGCGGCAGGCACCATGACGCCGAGATCGATCACCTCGAAATTGTTACATTGCAGCACGATGCCGACGATGTTCTTGCCGATGTCGTGGACGTCGCCCTTGACGGTGGCGAGCACGATCTTGCCGGCGGAACTGCGGCCATCGCCGACAATGCCGTTGGCCTTGTTGCGCGCCTTCTCCTCTTCCATGAACGGCATCAGATAGGCGACCGCCTGCTTCATGACGCGAGCGGATTTCACCACCTGCGGCAAAAACATTTTGCCGTCGCCGAACAGGTCGCCGACGATGTTCATGCCGGCCATCAGCGGGCCTTCGATGACATTGAGCGGACGCTCGGCGACCAGGCGTGCGTCCTCGGTGTCGGCCTCGATGAATTCGGTGATGCCGTGCACCAGCGCATGCGACAGCCGCTTGTCGACCGGCCATTCGCGCCAGGCCAGATCCTGTTCCTTGGTCTGCTTCTCCTTGCCGCGGAATTTTTCGGCCAATGCCAGCAGGCGTTCGGAGGCGCCGGGATCGCGGTTGAGAATGACGTCTTCGCAAGTTTGGCGCAGTTCGGGATCGATGTCGTCATAGACGATCATCTGGCCGGCGTTGACGATGCCCATATCCATGCCGGCCTTGATGGCGTGATACAGGAACACCGAATGCATGGCCTCGCGCACCGGCTCGTTGCCGCGGAACGAGAACGACAGGTTGGAGACGCCGCCGGAAATATGCGCATGCGGCAGGTTCTGGCGGATCCAGCGCGTCGCCTCGATGAAATCGACGCCGTAATTATTGTGCTCCTCGAGCCCGGTCGCGATCGCGAAAATATTCGGATCGAAGATGATGTCCTCGGGCGGGTAGTCCAGTTGTCCCACCAGGATGTCATAGGCACGCTTGCAGATTTCGGTCTTGCGGGCGAACGTATCGGCCTGGCCGGCCTCGTCGAACGCCATCACCACCACGGCCGCGCCATGGCGCCGCGCGATGGTGGCCTCGTGGATGAACTTGGCTTCGCCTTCCTTCATCGAGATCGAATTGACCACCGGCTTGCCCTGAACGCATTTCAGGCCGGCTTCGATCACGGCGAATTTCGAGGAATCGACCATCACAGGGACGCGGGCGATGTCCGGCTCGGCGGCGACGAGGTTGAGGAACGTCACCATCGCGGCTTCGGAATCCAGCAAGCCCTTCGTCCATGTTGACGTCGATGATCTGGGCGCCGTTCTCGACCTGGTCGCGCGCCACTTGAAGTGCGGCGGTGTAGTCGCCGGCCGTGACCAGTTTGCGGAATTTCGCCGATCCCGTGACGTTGGTGCGCTCGCCGACATTGACAAAGGGAATGGCTGGCGTGAGCTCGAACGGCTCGAGGCCCGAAAGCCGCAGCCGCGGTTCGATTTCGGGGATCGCGCGCGGCCGATGCGGCGCGACCGCCGCCGCAATCGCCGCGATATGATCGGGCGTGGTGCCGCAGCAGCCGCCGACGATGTTGACCAGGCCGGCTCTCGCGAATTCGCCGATCAGCCCGGCCATGAATTCCGGGCTCTCGTCATACTGGCCGAATTCGTTGGGCAATCCGGCATTGGGATAGGCGCATACCAGCGTGTCGGCGACCCGGCCGATATCGGCGATATGGGCGCGCAGATCCTCGGCGCCGAGCGCGCAGTTGAAGCCGACCGTGATCGGCCGGGCGTGACGGACCGAATTCCAGAACGCCTCGGGCAATTGCCCCGACAGCAGCCGGCCGGATTTGTCGGTGATGGTGCCGGAGATCATCACCGGCACGTCGATGCCGCGGGCTTCCGCGATTTCCGCAATGGCGTACAGCGCCGCCTTGGCGTTGAGCGTGTCGAAGATGGTCTCGACCAGCAACAGGTCGGCGCCGCCATCGAGCAAGCCGTTGATCTGTTCGCCATACGCCTTGCGCAAATCGTCGAAGGTGACGGCGCGGAAACCGGGACTGGACACGTCAGGCGAGATCGAGGCGGTGCGGTTGGTCGGGCCGATCGCGCCGGCGACGAATCGTTGCTTGCCGTCCTCGGCGGCAACGCGCTCAGCGGCGTTGCGCGCCAGTTTGGCGCCTTCGAGATTCATCTCATAGGCGATACCGGAGAGGTCGTAGTCGGCCTGCGCGATCGAGGTCGAGGAAAACGTGTTGGTGGCGACGATGTCGGCGCCGGCGCGCAGATAGTCAGCGTGGATGTGCTCGATCGCCTTGGGCTGGGTCAGGATCAGCAGATCGTTGTTGCCGCGCAGATCGCGGTGGAAATCCCGGAAGCGTTCGCCGCGAAACGCCGCCTCGTCATATTCGAGGCCCTGGATCATGGTGCCCATGGCGCCGTCGAGCACCAGGATGCGTTCGCGGGCGGCCGCAAGCAGGGCGGTTCGCTTCGGAGAGACAGTTACGGTCATCGATCAGGCGGCTTTCTGTGCGCCCTGCGGGCGGATGCCCAGCAGGTGGCTGATGGCGAACACGAGATCCGCGCGGTTCATGGTGTAGAAGTGAAAGGTGTCGACGCCGTGCTTGGCGAGCTTCTGGACCTGGCCCGCCGCGACCGTCGTCGCCACCAGCTTGCGGGTCTCGGCGTCGTCATCGAGGCCATCGAATTTGGCGGCGAGCCAGTCCGGCACGCTGGTGCCGGCGCGGGTCACGAAGGCTCTCGCCTGCTTGAAATTGTGCATCGGCATGATGCCGGGCACGATCGGAATGGTGATGCCACGGGCGCGAACCCGGTCGAGATAACGGAAATAGAGGTCGTTGTCGAAGAACACCTGGGTGATGGCGCGGGTGGCGCCGGCATCGACCTTGGCTTTGAGGACATCGATATCGGCATCGAAATCCCTGCTTTCCGGATGCTTCTCAGGGTAGGCGGAAACCGAAATCTCGATATCGCCGTGCCGCCGCTTGATGCCGGCGACGAGCTCCGCCGAACTCTGGTAGCCATCGGGATGCGTGGCGTAGGCGGTGCCGATGCCGCCCGGCGGATCGCCGCGCAGGGCGACGATATGGCGGACGCCGACCTCATGGTAGCGGTCGACGATTTCGTCGATCTCGCCGCGTGTCGCGCCGACGCAGGTCAAATGCGCGGCCGGGGTCAAATGGGTTTCGGCGAGGATGCGGGTGATGGTGGCGTGGGTGCGCTCGCGGGTCGATCCGCCGGCGCCATAGGTCACCGATACGAAATTGGGCGTGAGCGGGGCCAGCCGGTTGATGGTGTCCCACAGGCTGCGTTCCATCTCCTCGGTCTTGGGCGGAAAGAACTCAAAGGAAATGGCCGGGAGTTTTGGCGCAGCATGGCGGTCCTGCGCGGCGGTCGTCATCTCGGTCATGGCACCACAAACTCCACGGCGGCGTTAAGGACATCAGGTCTGGCGGCCGGACGGCAAAATAGGCCAAAGACGTCAGCCCAAACAGCCCATCATAAGTGGGAAATTGCCCAATATTTGCGAATAAATTGCATAATACGTCCTAAATATCAAAAAGTGGGCAATGAGGAAAACACACAATGCGGGCGGTGCGTTGAGCGAATATTGCCCTATTATATGGATATTGTGCGAAGAAAATCCCATGTTTCTCTCCGCCAAGGTCTCGAATTTCGTTTGTGGGCAGGATATAAGATTGTCCTAATACAGACGTATTGTCCCACCCGCGCTTTCCAAAGCTCCATCGGCTCGTCCGGTCGGCGCGCGCCTGATCTGCGCGGCGGGGGCCTTTGTCGGCCCGGCGTCGCGCACTAGGTTAGAGCCATGATTCCGCTTTCGATCCTCGACCTCTCCGTCGTCACCACCGGCACCAAGCCCGCCGCGGCGCTGCGCAACAGCATCGACCTGGCGCGCGAAGCCGATGCGCTGGGTTACGTACGCTATTGGCTGGCCGAACATCATAACCTCGCCTCGGTGGCGAGCCCCGCGCCCGATCTGATGATCGGCCAGATCGCCGCGGTGACAAGCCGGATCCGGGTCGGTTCCGGCGGCGTGATGCTGCCGAACCACGCGCCGCTAATGGTGGCCGAGCGCTTCAAGATGCTCGAGGCGCTGTTTCCCGGCCGGATCGATCTCGGGCTCGGCCGCGCGCCGGGCACTGATGGCGCCACCGCGCACGCACTGCGCAGCCGGCTCGATCGCCGCGAGGGCGATGACTTTCTCGAGCGGCTGCATGAATTGACGTTGTGGGAGACCCGCGATTTTCCGCCCGGCCATCCCTACAATAATGTGGTGGCGATGCCCAATGACACCCCGCTGCCGCCGATCTGGCTGCTCGGCTCTAGCGACTACAGCTCGGAGCTTGCCGCCCAGGTCGGCATGGGCTTCGCGTTCGCGCATCATTTCGCCTCCCATGATGCGGTCGATGCGCTGACCCATTATCGCGCGCGGTTCAAGCCGTCGGGCTGGCGCGCGACGCCCTACGGCATTCTCGCGGTTGCGGTGGTCGCGGCCGAAACCGATGCGGAGGCCGAGCGGCTGGCCTCGTCGATGGACCTCAACCGCCTGCGCCGCGACCGCGGTCAATACACGCCTTTGCCCAGCGTCGAGGAAGCGCTGGCCTATCCCTATACCGAGAGCGAACGCGCTTCGATCGCGCGCAATCGCTCAAGGCTGTTCGTCGGCAGTCCGGCGACCGTGATGGCGAAGCTGCAGCCGATGATCTCGGCAAGCCAGGCCGACGAGCTGATGGTCATCACCGCGGTCTACGATCACGACGCGCGCAAGAAATCCTATCGTCTGCTGGCGGATACGTTCGGGCTTGGCAAGAAAGCGGCGGCATAGAGATTCGGGAAATTCAGAACAGCTACTATTCCCCGCCAGTTGCCGCGCCCGCTGCGATTTGCCAAAAGAACAGCGTCCCGGCAATCGTGCCGCCCAGCCCTCAAGGTCCCATCCCATGCCCGCTTACCGCTCGCGTACCTCCACCCACGGCCGCAACATGGCGGGGGCCCGCGGCCTGTGGCGCGCAACCGGGATGAAGGACGGCGATTTCGGCAAGCCGATCATTGCAATCGCCAACAGTTTCACGCAATTCGTGCCGGGCCATGTCCATCTCAAGGACCTCGGCCAGCTCGTGGCACGCGAGGTCGAGAAGGCCGGCGGTGTCGCCAAGGAGTTCAACACCATCGCCGTCGACGACGGCATCGCGATGGGCCATGACGGCATGCTCTATTCGCTGCCGAGCCGCGAGATCATCGCCGACAGCATCGAATATATGGTCAACGCCCATTGCGCCGACGCGCTGATCTGCATCTCCAATTGCGACAAGATCACGCCGGGCATGCTGATGGCCGCTCTTCGCCTCAACATCCCGGCGGTGTTTGTCTCCGGCGGCCCGATGGAGGCCGGCAAGGTCACGGTCGCCGGCAAGGTCAGGAAAGTCGACCTGATCGACGCGATGGTGGCGGCCGCCAATTCAGCCGTCTCCGACGCCGACGTCGCGGTGATCGAACGCTCGGCCTGCCCGACCTGCGGATCCTGCTCCGGCATGTTCACCGCCAATTCGATGAATTGCCTGACCGAGGCTTTGGGTCTCGCGCTGCCCGGCAATGGAACGATTGTCGCGACCCACGCCGACCGCAAACGGCTGTTCGTCGAGGCCGGCCATCTCGTCGTCGATCTCGCCCGCCGCTATTACGAGCAGGACGACGAAAGCGTGTTGCCGCGCAGCATCGCCAATTTTGGCGCCTTTGAAAACGCCATGACGCTCGATATCTCGATGGGCGGTTCGACTAATACGGTGCTGCATTTGCTCGCCGCCGCCTATGAGGGCGGCATCGATTTCACCATGAGCGACATCGACCGGCTGTCGCGTCGCGTCCCGGTGCTGTGCAAGGTCGCCCCGTCGGTGCCCGACGTTCATGTCGAGGACGTGCATCGCGCGGGCGGCATCATGGGCATTCTGGGCGAACTCGACCGCGCCGGATTGCTCAATCGCGACACGCCGATGGTGCATGCGGCGACGCTGGGCGCCGCGCTTGAGCGCAACGATATCAAGCGAAGCGCCGGCGCGTCGGTGCGCGAGTTCTTTCAGGCCGCACCTGGCGGCGTTCCGACCCAGGTCGCATTCAGCCAGGCCTCACGCTATGAATCGCTCGACGAGGATCGCGCCGGTGGCGTGATCCGCGACCTTGAACACGCGTTCTCCAGGGACGGCGGCCTCGCAGTTCTTTACGGCAACCTTGCCGAGGACGGCTGTATCGTGAAGACCGCCGGCGTCGACACCGGCATCCTGAAATTCGCAGGTCCGGTGAAGCTGTTCGAGAGCCAGGACGACGCGGTCAGCGGAATCCTGACCGGCAAGATCGAGCCGGGCGATATCGTGCTGATCCGTTATGAGGGACCGCGCGGCGGGCCGGGCATGCAGGAAATGCTCTATCCCACCAGCTATCTGAAATCGAAGGGTCTCGGCAAAGCCTGCGCGCTCGTCACCGATGGGCGGTTCTCGGGTGGGTCGTCGGGGCTGTCGATCGGGCATGTCTCGCCTGAAGCCGCCGAGGGTGGCACCATCGGGCTGGTCGAGGCCGGCGACCGGATCGAGATCGACATTCCCGCCCGCTCGATCAAGCTTGTCGTTTCCGACGAAGAACTGGCGCGCCGCCGCGCCGCGATGCAGCTGAAGGGCACAGAGGCGTGGAAGCCCGCCAAGCCGCGCAAGCGCAATGTGACGACGGCGCTGAAAGCCTATGCCGCGCTCACGACCAGTGCTGCGCGTGGCGCCGTTCGGGAAATTCCGGCGGCGCTGAGATGACAACTCTCAGTCCTGCCGTTCGCTGAACGTCGCCCGGAACGGATGAGCCGGATAGACCCCGACAATCCTGAGTTCGCGTGAGAAGAATTTCAGCTCGTCGAGCGCGAAGGCAAGGTTCCTGTCCTCGGGATGGCCATCGACGTCGGCGTAGAATTCCGTAGCGAAGAAATTGCCATCGACCATGTAGCTTTCCAGCTTGGTGATGTTGACGCCGTTGGTGGCAAACCCTCCCATCGCCTTGTAGAGTGCTGCGGGAAGGTTGCGCACCCGAAAAAGAAAAGTGGTGACCAGCGGTCCCGATCCCTGTTTGGCCCAATTGGCTTCGCGCGCCAGCACCACAAAGCGTGTGGTGTTGTGGGACTCGTCCTCGACATCCTCGGCCAGGATATCCAGGCCGTAGATTTCCGAGGCCAGCTTCGAGGCAATCGAAGCACATGATTTGTCGCCGCGCTCGGCGACGATGCGCGCCGAGCCCGCGGTATCGCCCGACACGATCGGTTTGACGCCGAGCTTGCGGATGATGCGCCGGCATTGCCCGAGCGCATGGACGTGGCTCTCGACGGTCTTGATGTCGGCAAGTTTCGCGCCGCGCGGCGCCATCAACTGATGATGGACCGGCAGGAACCATTCGCCGACAATGAACAGGCCGGATCGCGGCAGCAGATGATGGATGTCGGCGACGCGGCCGGCGACCGAATTTTCGATCGGGATCATGCCGAGGTCCGCTTCCCCCGAGGCGATGGCGGCGAGTGCGTCCTCGAAGGTCGGGCAGGCCAGCGCCTCGGCGTCCGGATAGGCCTCGGCGATGGCGATATGGGAATTCGCGCCCGGTTCGCCCTGGAACGCAACTTTGATGGTCTTGGTCGCTGTTTTGGTCATGGCGCCTTGTATCAGCCGTTCAGCTTTTCGCCAGTAGCTGGCGGGTCGTCACCAGGTCGGCAGGCGTGTCGACGCCGCGCGGCACCGTGTCCACCAGGGTGACGTCGATCCGCATGCCGGCCTCGATGGCCCGAAGCTGCTCGAGTTTCTCGCGGCGCTCCAGCGCTGAGGGGGCGAGCCCGACGAAACGCTGCAGCGCCGCGCGCCGATAGGCATAAAGGCCGATGTGATGGTAGCGCGGCCCCTCGCCCCAGGGGGCGGTGGCGCGGGTAAAATAAAGGGCGCGCAGCCGGTGCTCACTGATCGGCGAGCCGACTACCTTCACCACGTTCGGATTGATGTCTTCTTCCTCGGTATGGATTTGGGCGGCCAGCGTCGCGATATCGACCGCGGGGTCAGCCAGTGGGCCGAGCACGCCGCGGATGTTGTCGGGCCGAATGGTCGGAAAATCGCCCTGCAGATTGACGACGATTTCGGTCTCGCCCCCGGGATCGAGCTTGCAGAGCGCCTCATAAATCCGGTCTGACCCGGACGGATGATCGGCACGCGTCATGACCGCTTCGCCGCCGTGGGACGTCACCGCCGCTGCGATTTCGGGTGTGTCGGTGGCGACTGCCACGCGGCCGATCCGGGCAGCCTCGGCCCGCCGCAGCACATGGACGATCATCGGCAGGCCAGCGATGTCCAATAGCGGTTTGCCGGGCAGGCGGGTGGCAGCCATGCGGGCGGGAATCAGCACCAAAGTGTGGGTTTCGGTCATCGGGGTGAGGTCTGGACCCGGCTGATAACAGGCCGGAAATAATGGGGATCGGTCGGAAGCCGGCGCATTTATACGGGTTGCCAGAGCGCGGGCAAACCGATATCTCATCGTGGCTTCGGGTGCGGTGCGAAAGCCTGATTCCTGATGCTTTTCCGCGGCCGTTCAGCCGGCCTTAAGTCGACCTTCCGGCCTGGAGCCTGATCGAAAATGGACTCCTTCGAACTCAATAAAGTTATCGGTGCCATCCTTGGGACCTGTATCGTTCTGTTGGTCACGAGTTTCGCGGCCGGCGCGATTTTCGCTCCCGTCATGCCGGCAAAGCCGGGCTACGAGATTGTCGTGAAGGAAGAGGCAGCCGCCGGCGGCAAGGAAGCCGCAGCCGCCGCCTCCGAGCCGATCGAGAAGCTGCTGCAGACCGCCTCGGTGGAGAAGGGTGAAGCCGCCGCCAAGAAGTGCGCTGCCTGCCACACCTTCGAAAAGAACGGCCCCAACCGAGTCGGCCCGAATCTGTACGGGATCATCGGCGATAAAAAGGGTGAGGGACGCGGGTTTAATTTCTCGGCGGCCATGAAGGCCAAGGGCGGCACCTGGAGCTACGATGACCTCAATCAGTTCATCGCTAATCCCAAAGGTTTCATCCCGGGCACCGCGATGGGCTTTGCCGGCATTCAAAAGGACAGCGAACGCGCCGACGTCATCGACTATCTGCATACCCTTGCGGATAGCCCGGTTCCGCTGCCGACGGCGGCAAAGTAACCGAACGGCGCTGCATGGACTTTCGCATCACTGGCGGCCAGGCTCTTGCCTGGCCGTTTTCGTATGTGAGCCTGCCCGACCGTCTTCATGTGCCGGCTCGCGCCATTGTTATCGGGACGTTTGGCCGCAGAAAGGACCCGCGACGGGTGCTTTCATGAGCAAAAAGCAACTTAATTTGTCGAACCGTTGCCTTATATTGCGTTCTCAATAGTGTTCCATATCCAGCAGGACTTCATCATTTGGCGATTACCCGACGACATCTTCTTCAAAGCGGAGCTCTTGCCGCGGCCGCCCCGGCTTTAGCCGCCGCGACCGGCTTTCCGGTGGCGAGCCCGGCCCGAGCCGAGGCCACAGGCGAGCCGGTCTGGCGTCATGCGCTTTCGCTGTTCGGCAACGTCAAATATCCAGCCGACTTTGCACGATTCGATTATGTCAATCCGGATGCGCCCAAGGGCGGCGTCGCCCGCCAGATCATGATCGGGACATTCGACAATTTTAATCCCGCCGTGGCGGGCGTCAAAGGCTCGATCGCATCCGCCGTCGGCCTGATCTATGAAGCTCTGACGACGCCGTCGGAGGACGAGGTTTCGACCGAATATGGTGTGCTGGCCGAGACCATGAGCCACCCGGATGATTTTTCTTCCGTGACTTATCGTCTGCGCCCGCAGGCGAAGTGGCACGACGGCGAGCCGGTGACGCCGGATGATGTGATCTTTTCGCTGGATTCGTTCAAGAAATATCATCCGCAATATTCGGCTTATTACCGTCACGTCGTGAAGGCGGAGAAGGTCGGCGCGCGCGATGTCAAATTCACCTTCGATGCGCCCGGCAACCGCGAGCTTCCGCAGATCGTCGGGCAGTTGACGGTGCTGCCGAAGCATTGGTGGGAAGGCACCAACAGCGAAGGCCGCAAGCGCGACATCTCGGCCACCACGCTGGAGAAGCCGCTCGGCAGCGGCGCCTACCGCATCAAGGAGTTTGTACCCGGACGCTCGATCGTGCTGGAGCGGGCAAAGGACTATTGGGGACGCGATCTCAACGTCAATGTCGGACGGCACAATTTTGACGAACTGCGTTACGAGTATTTCCGGGATTCGACGGTGGCGCTCGAGGCATTCAAGGGCGATCAGGTCGATTGGCGCACCGAGAACAGCGCGAAAAACTGGGCCACCGCTTACGACTTTCCGGCCGTTACTGAAAAGCGGGTGTTAAAGGAAGAGTTCCCCAACCGCAGTTCCGGCAGCATGCAAGCGTTCGCGCTGAATATTCGCCGCGACAAGTTCGCGGATCCGCGGGTGCGCCGCGCGCTGAATTTCGCATTCGACTTCGAGGAAATGAACAGGCAGATTTTCTTCGATCAGTATAAGCGCATCAGCAGCTATTTCGACGGCACCGAACTGGCGTCCAGTGGTCTGCCGCAGGGCCGGGAACTGGAAATCCTCGAGACCGTGCGCGCGCAAGTGCCCGCCGAAGTATTCACGACGGTCTATACCAATCCGGTCGGCGGCAACCCCGAAGCCGTGCGGGACAATTTGCGCGAAGCACTGCGTTTGCTGAAAGAAGCCGGCTACGAGGTGCGCGACCGCAAGCTCGTCAATGTCAAGACCGGAACGCAGTTCGCATTCGAGTTGCTGGGCGAGGATCCGAGCTTCGAACGCGTAATGCTGTTCTTCAAGCCGTCGCTGGAACGGCTCGGCATTGCCGTGAGCGTGCGCACCATCGATCCGACACAATACGAAAACCGGCTTCGCAGCTGGGATTTCGATATCGTGGTGGCGAGCTGGGGCGAATCACTTTCGCCGGGCAACGAACAGCGCGAATATTGGGGCTCGCAGTCGGCCGACATGGCGGGGTCACGCAATATCATCGGCATCAAGAATCCGGCGATCGATAAACTGATCGAGCGGGTGATCTACACCAAGGACCGTGACGATCTGGTCGCGGCGACCAAGGCACTGGACCGCGTGCTGTTGTGGAATCACTATGTGGTGCCGCAGTGGAACTATCCGAAAGTCCGCACTGCGCGCTGGGACCGCTTTGGCCGGCCATCCGAATTACCGAAATACGGCCTGTCGGGATTCCCGACCTTGTGGTGGTTCGATCCTGACAAGGCCGCCAGGATCGGCAAGCGATCTTGAGGGATTTTTCGCGCATGGCGCAGCTTTCCCGCCGGCATGTCATCGGTCTCGGCATTGGCGCTGTTGGCGCGTCGTGGCTGCGACCAGCGGCGGCGACCGATTCCGGCGCAGAGGTTCACGGGATATCCGTGTTCGGCGATCTGAAATACCCGGCCGACTTTCATCATTTCGACTATGTCAACACCGCGGCGCCAAAGGGCGGTGTGTTCTCCTTAATTCCCTCGTCACGCGCCTACAACCAGTCGTATTTTACGTTCAATTCACTCAACGCCTACATCCTGAAAGGTGAAGGCGCGCAAGGCATGGATATGACGTTCGCGCCGCTGATGGCGCGCGCCGCCGACGAGCCCGACGCCATGTATGGCCTGGTTGCAAAGTCGGTGCAGATCTCGGCGGACAAAACCAGCTATCGGTTCACTTTGCGGCCCGAAGCCAGGTTTCACGACGGTTCAAAACTGACGGCGCATGACGCGGCCTTCTCACTGATCACGTTAAAGGCAAAGGGCCATCCGCTGATCCTGCAGCAGATGCGTGACATGCTGAAGGCCGAAGCGCCTGACGACGCGACCCTGGTCGTTACCTTTGCCGAAAAGCGCGCGCGAGATGTGCCGCTCTATGTCGCGAGCCTGCCGATTTTCTCGCAAGCCTATTACGCGAACAGGCCATTCGACGAGTTGACGTTCGACATTCCCCTTGGATCCGGGCCGTACAAAGTCGGAAAGTTCGAGGCCAATCGCTACATCGAGTTCGAACGAGTGAAGGATTGGTGGGCCGCGGATCTTCCGGTCTCGCGGGGCTCCTACAATTTCGACGTCGTGCGCTACGAATTCTACCGCGATCGCGATGTTGCCTTTGAAGGATTCACCGCGAAGAGCTACCTGTTTCGTGAGGAATTTACCGCAAAGGTATGGGCGACACGTTATGATTTCCCGGCCGTCAAGGATGGCCGTGTCAAACGCGAAACCTTGCCCGACGAAACGCCGTCAGGCGGTCAAGGCTGGTTCATGAATACCCGCCGCGAACAGTTCAGGGATTCGCGGGTACGCGAGGCGCTGATCCAGGCGTTCGATTTCGAGTGGACCAACAAGACCATCATGTATGGCGCCTACAAGCGCACCATTTCTCCGTTCCAGAATTCGGACATGGTGGCGGAGGGGCCGCCTTCGCCGGAAGAACTCAAGCTACTCGAGCCATTCCGCGGCAAGGTGCCGGACGAGGTGTTCGGGATGCCGTTCGTGCCGCCGGTGTCGGATGGATCGGGGCAGGACAGGACATTGCTGCGCAAGGCATCGCAACTTCTGCAGGACGCCGGATACGTCATCAAGGATGGCAAGCGGCTGTTGCCGAATGGTGAAATATTCAGGATCGAATTTCTGAACGACGAGCCGTCGTTTGAACCGCACCATGCGCCCTATATCAAGAATCTCGGTACACTCGGGATCGAGGCGAGCTTGCGAATTGTCGACCCCGTGCAATACCGGGCCCGGGTGGAAGACTTCAACTTCGACATTGCCATTGAGCGTCTGCCGGCATTGGCGACGCCGGGAGACGCCATGCGTCCGTTCTTCTCGTCGCAGGCCGCTGCGACCAAGGGCTCCTACAACCTCGCCGGAATTGCCGATCCCGTCATTGACGCGCTGATCGAGGAAATTCTCGCCGCCGAAACCCGCGCCGATCTGACGATCGCGTGTCGCGCCTTCGATCGGGTGTTTCGCGCCGGGCGCTATTGGGTGCCGCAGTGGTATCGCGCCACGCACCCGATCGCCTATTGGGATCTGTTCGCACATCCGCCACAGCCGGCGCGTTATGCGCAAGGGGTCGGCGCACCGGGAAACTGGTGGTCGGATCCAGTCAAGGTCGTCAAGGCCGAGCAGGCGAAATAGCCGATGACCGCCTACATCGCCCGCCGCATCTTCCTGATGATCCCGACGCTGCTCGGGATTCTGTTCGTGTCCTTTGTGGTGGTGCAGTTCGCCCCGGGCGGACCGGTGGAACGCGTGATCGCGCAGCTCAGCGGCGCCGATACCGGCGGCACCTCGCGGATTTCGGGCGGCGGGGGCGATTTCGGCGCACGCAGCCAGGCCGGCATGGGCGCGTCGTCGGATGCAATCGGATCGAAGTATCGCGGTGCGCAAGGGCTCGATCCCGAATTCGTCAAGAGCCTTGAAAAGCAGTTCGGCTTCGACAAGCCGGCGCCGGAACGCTTCGCGCTGATGCTGTGGAATTTCGCCCGTTTCGATTTCGGCAAGAGTTATTTTCGCGATGTCAGCGTGCTGCAACTGATCAAGGAAAAGCTGCCGGTCTCGATGTCGCTGGGAATCTGGATGACGCTCCTGACCTACCTGATTTCCATACCGCTCGGTATTCGCAAGGCCGTGAAGGACGGTTCGAGGTTCGACACATGGACCTCGACGGTGGTGATCATCGGTTTCGCCATACCGGGATTTCTGTTTGCGATCCTGCTGATCATCCTGTTCGCCGGCGGATCGTTCTTCAATATCTTTCCGCTGCGAGGCCTCACCTCGGACGGCTGGTCGCAATTTCCCTGGTACTGGAAGATCCTCGACTATTTCTGGCACATCACGCTGCCATTGATCTCGATGGTGCTCGGCGCCTTCGCCACCATGACGCTGCTGACGAAAAACTCTTTCCTCGATGAAATCCGCAAGCAATATGTCATGACCGCGCGCGCCAAGGGCTGCAGCGAACGGCAGGTGCTCTACAATCACGTCTTCCGCAACGCCATGCTGATCGTAATCGCCGGCTTTCCGGGGGCGTTCATTCACGCCTTCTTCTCGGGCTCGCTGCTGATCGAAACCATCTTCTCGCTGGATGGACTGGGCCTGCTCGGCTTTGAAAGCGTGCTGAACCGCGATTATCCGGTGGTATTCGGAACGCTGTTCATCTTCTCGCTGGTCGGCCTCGTGGTCAATTTGATCTCCGACCTGGCCTATATGTGGATCGATCCGCGGATCGATTTCGAGGCGCGGGAGGTCTGATGACGATCATCGCACCGCCACCGGTCGAAACCACCACGCAGGCGCCGCTCGGCGAGGCGGTGCCGATGACGCGGCACCGCTTCAGCCCGTCACCGCTGAACCGCCGGCGCTGGCAGAATTTCAAATCCAACCGCCGCGGCTACTGGTCGCTGTGGATTTTCCTGATCCTGTTCTTCGTCTCATTGTTCGCCGAGCTGATCGCCAACGATCGTCCGTTCCTGATCAAGTTCGACGGCCATCTGTATTGGCCGGCGTTCGTCAGCTATTCCGAAACCACTTTCGGCGGCGATTTCGAGACATCAGCGGATTATCGCGATCCATTTTTGCAGAAGCTGATCGCGGCCAAGGGCGGCATCGTGATCTGGCCGCTGATCCGCTATTCCTACGATACCCACAATCTCGATCTGCCGACGCCGGCGCCGTCGAAGCCGACCTGGATGCTGACGGAGGCGCAGTGCAAGGAAGTGGTGCAGAGGAAGGGCCTGAAGAGCTGCCGCGACCTTGAATACAACTGGCTCGGCACCGACGATCAGGGCCGCGACGTGGTCGCGCGGCTGATTTACGGCTTTCGGATCTCGGTACTGTTCGGCCTCAGCCTGACCATCATCTCGTCGATCATCGGCGTCGCCGCCGGCGGCGTGCAGGGCTATTTCGGCGGCTGGGTCGATCTCGGGTTTCAGCGATTTATCGAGGTCTGGAGTGCGATTCCCTCGCTCTATCTGCTGCTGATCCTGTCATCGGTGCTGGTGCCGGGCTTCTTCGTCCTGCTCGGCATTCTCCTGCTGTTCTCATGGGTCTCGCTGGTCGGCCTGGTGCGCGCTGAATTCCTGCGCGGCCGCAACTTCGAATACATCATGGCGGCACGGGCGCTCGGGGTGTCCAATGCCGTGATCATGTTCCGGCATCTGTTGCCGAATGCCATGGTGGCGACCATGACGTTCCTGCCGTTCATCGTCTCCTCGTCGGTGATGACGCTGACGGCGCTGGACTTCCTCGGTTTCGGATTGCCGCCGGGTTCGCCGTCGCTGGGCGAATTGCTGTCGCAGGGCAAGGCCAACATCCAGGCGCCATGGCTCGGTTTCACCGGCTTTTTCGCGGTCGCGATCATGCTGTCGCTCCTGATTTTCATCGGCGAAGCCGTGCGCGACGCCTTCGATCCGCGCAAGACGTTTCGATAGGTCGCCCGCATGGATGCCATCAACCAGCCCCTGCTCGACGTCCGCGACCTTTCGGTGGCGTTTCATCAGCCGAGCGGCACCTCGGTCGCGGTCGACCGCATCTCGTTCGAGATCAAGCGCGGCGAATGCGTGGCGCTGGTCGGGGAATCCGGCTCCGGAAAATCGGTCAGCGCGCTGTCGATCCTGAAGCTGCTGCCGTACCCGACCGCGTCGCATCCGTCGGGCAGCATTCACTTCAAGGGCCGCGAACTGCTCGACCTGTCGGAGCGCGAGATTCGCAGCATTCGGGGCAACGACATTTCGATCATCTTCCAGGAGCCGATGACGTCGCTCAATCCGCTGCATACGATCGAGTCCCAGATCGGCGAGATCCTGCAGCTGCACAGTGGAATTCGCGCCGGCATGGCGCGGGCGCGGACGCTGGAACTGCTCACCCAGGTCGGCATTCCCGAGCCGGAAACCCGGCTCGCGAGCTATCCGCATCAATTATCCGGCGGCCAGCGCCAGCGGGTGATGATCGCGATGGCGCTTGCAAACGAGCCCGATCTGCTGATCGCCGATGAGCCGACCACCGCGCTCGATGTTACCGTGCAGGCGCAGATTCTGGCCTTGCTGGCCGAGATTCGCGGCCGGCTCGGCATGAGCTTGTTGTTCATTACCCACGATCTCGGCATCGTGCGCCGCATCGCCGATGTGGTCTGCGTCATGAACGGCGGCAAGATCGTCGAGCAGGGACCGGTCGAGCAGGTTTTTACCGCGCCGAAACATCCCTATACCCGCGCATTGCTCGCCGCCGAGCCGAAGCCCGATCCGGCGCCGCCGCAACCTCAGTCTCCGGTGGTGATATCGGCCGACGATTTGAAGGTCTGGTTTCCGGTCAAGCGCGGTTTGCTGCGCAAGACGGTCGGGCATATCAAGGCGGTCGATGGCGTCAGCCTCTCGGTGCGCAAGGGCGAAACCCTCGGCGTTGTCGGCGAATCCGGCTCCGGCAAGACCACGCTCGGCCTGGCGCTGCTTCGGCTGATTTCATCCGACGGGCCGATTGTCTTTCTGGGCAGCAACATCCAGGGCCTGCGTTTCAAGGCGATGCGGCCGTTCCGCCGCGACATGCAGATCGTATTTCAGGATCCGTTCGGCGCGCTCAGCCCGCGGATGTCGATCGGAGACATCGTGGCCGAAGGTCTCAGCGTGCATCAGCGCGCGCTGACGGAAGCCGAACGCGAAGCCCGCGTCATCAAGGCGCTCCGGGATGTCGGCATGGATCCGGCTACGCGATTCCGCTATCCGCACGAATTCTCCGGCGGCCAGCGCCAGCGCATCAGCATTGCCCGCGCAGTGGTACTGGAACCGAATTTTGTCGTGCTGGATGAACCAACCAGCGCGCTCGATATGCTGTTCCAGGCGCAGATGGTCGATCTGCTGCGCGGACTGCAACGCAAACGCGACCTGACCTACATGTTCATTTCGCATGATCTGCGCGTGGTGGCCTCGCTCGCGAGCCATTTGATCGTGATGCGTCACGGCAAGGTGGTGGAGGAGGGGCCCGCTTCGGAATTGTTCAAGAATCCGAAGACCGACTACACCCGCGCGCTGTTCGCCGCTGCGTTCCGGCTCGAGACCGCGCCGGGTGCCGCGACCGCCACTTAAGGGATGTTCAGGTTGTGGTCTTTGTTCTGACGCGTTTTCTTCACGCGAACCGGGATCCACTTCGCTCGAAAACGCTATAGTCGCTGGATAGCAAGGATCTCGCTGCCGGAATCCTTGATGCGGGCGATGGCGTCGCTGGTGTTTTCGAACACGGTCGCCATGTGGTGGGCGTTGGCGTGAACGATGGTGTTGGCGTCGCGCGCAATCGCGACATGGCCTTTCCAGAAAATCAGGTCGCCGCGCTGCATTTTTTTGGATTGGGTCGGGTCCAAAGCCCTGCCGAGACTGCGTTGTTGCATGTCGCTGTCGCGCGGGCAGCCGGTGCCAGCCGCGGTCAACGATATCTGCACCAGGCCCGAGCAATCGATGCCGAGGCTGCTCTTGCCGCCCCACAGGTAGGGTGTGCTGATAAACCGTTCGGCCACCGCGACAAAATCGTTCTCGAAATTGTCGATACCGCCGACATGCCGCAACGGCAGATACCAGCCCTCGCGTGTGATAGCGAAAGCGCCTTCCTCGCGCAGCACCGTCAGCGTTGTCCCCATCACAAGCGTTTCGACCGGCGGCAATTTGATCGAGGGGCCGGGAAAGGCGAAGGTCCGGAGTGCGATGATCTTGTGGGTTGGCGCCGCGGCAGGCTTCGTCAGCGCGCGATCGGGAAGCCAGCCGACATAGCCATCGCTGTTCAATTGACCCCAGGCCCAGCCTTCGCCATTGCGGTCGTAAATTGTCACGTGCTCGCCCTTCAGCGCCTGCGTCAACAGCATGGCATTGGAGGATGGTTCACCGCGCAGCGGCGCGATGCTGTCGATAATCTCGAAGGTCTCGCCGGCGACATAGCGCGCCGCCTCGATCTTGCCTTTGAGATATAGCGCGGCGAGGTCGGGCCGAGCCGGCGTCAGGCGGGGATCATCCATAGCGTTCGCCCAGCAGTTTATAGATCGCGCGCGCGGCCTGGCATTCGCCGCCTTCCGGGCGTGCCGGTTTTGCCGACGGCGTCCAGCCATAGATGTCGACATGAAGCCAGCTTTTGGCGTGCTCGACGAAACGCTGCAGGAACAGCGCGCAGGTGATGGAGCCGGCAAACGTGCCCGACGGCGCGTTGTTGATATTGGCGACCTTGGAATCGAGCCAGCTATCGTAAGCCGGCCACAGCGGCAATCGCCACAATGGATCGTTCTCCTCTTTGGCGCAGCGGGTGACGTCCTGCGCCAGTATCTCATCATTGGTGTAAAACGGCGGCAGATCCGGACCGAGCGCTACCCGCGCGGCACCGGTCAGGGTCCCCATGTCGATCAGCAGATCGGGTTTTTCCTCGTCGGCAAGCGCCAGTGCGTCGGCCAGCACCAACCGGCCTTCGGCGTCGGTATTGCCGATTTCCACGGTAAGACCCTTGCGCGAGCGGAAGATATCGAGCGGGCGGAACGCGTTGCCCGCGACAGCGTTCTCGACCGCCGGAATCAGAACCCGCAAGCGCACCTTGAGCCTGGCGTCCATCACCATCAA
Organism: uncultured Pseudomonadota bacterium; assembly: GCA_963727225.1. Lineage (GTDB taxonomy): Bacteria > Pseudomonadota > Alphaproteobacteria > Rhizobiales > Xanthobacteraceae > Bradyrhizobium. The sequence goes on from CAVSFN010000024.1 coordinate 602,584, forward strand.
CGCCAGGGCGAGCACGTTGGCGGCCCCGCCCATGTCCTTCTTCATGATCAGCATGCCGCCGGACGGCTTCAGATCGAGCCCGCCGCTGTCAAAGCAGACCCCCTTGCCGACCAGCGTCACCCTGGGATGGTCAGGATCGCCCCAGGTCAGATCGATCAGGCGCGGCGCGCGTGACGACGCCATGCCGACCGCATGAATGAGCGGAAAGTTCTGTCGCGTGAGATCGTCACCGACGGTGCAGTTGAAACTGGCGCCGAAGCGTTTGCAAGATGCTGCGCCGCCAGCGCCAGTTCCTCCGGTCCCATGTCGTTTGCCGGCGTGTTGATGAGATCGCGGGCAAGTACTGCGGCTTCCGCCGTTCGGGTAATCACCGCGACATCGATGCCGTCGGGCGGCACCAACCTGACGTCGGGTGCGTCCGCCTTGCGGTAACGGCTGAATCGATAACTCCCGAGCGCGAAAGCAAGGACGGCGAGACGCGTGTCGTGCGGTGCATTGGCGAAGCGATAGACGCCCGGCGGCAACAGGCCGGGCAACGCACCGGGCCTGAACGGGTCGCGGAATTTGCTGGTCGCGTCTTCCAGGCCGAAGACGACTTGCGCGATTTGTCCGTCCGCTGAGGGCAGCGTGAGGCAAGCGCCGGGTTTCGCCGCAAAGCCGTTAGCTTGCGCGAATTGCCGGGCCGGCGCGGGGAGGTTGGACAAGATCGCATCCCATGTCGCCTTGGTCGCGAACGTGATCGGAATAGCCGATGCGGCGGGCGCGGTCTCGAACACTGAATTCATGCTTCTCTCGGTCTTCAAATTGAAAGGAGGGAATCAAACCGGGCAGGCGGAGCCCGACGTTGCAGGCCTTTCGGACTTTCTACAATGGCTTGCCGCGTTGAGCCAGCGTCAACGGTGCACTCCAAACCCTGTCAATTCACAGGTGTCACCGTCAACGCGATCGTCCGGAGAGACGATATGTGACGCGCGGCCTCGCGGCATTTGATTGTGATGATCGTGCGACGTTTGTTGCGATGTGCCGATCCGCATCGGGTCTGATGAGGATAACGTTGAGGTGATTTGACCCACGACGCGCCTCGAACCTACGGTTATTGACGACGATTTTTACAAATGTTCCTGTGCATGCACAGGTCACGAAGGGAATATCAATGGTCCAGAACCGCACGAGCTACCGCAACATCCTGACGCGCGGTCTGTCTGCCATGGCTTTGTTCGCCATTTGCGGCTTCGGTGTTGTCGGGACATCGGCTGTCCTGCTCGGCGCATCCAGCACGGCTGCCCTCGCCCACGGCGGCGGAGGTCATGGCGGCGGAGGTCATGGCGGAGGTGGCGGTCATGGCGGATTCCATGGCGGCGGCTTCCATCATGGTGGCTTCCGTCATGGCGGCTTTGGTTTCGGTTACTGGGGCCTGGGATATGACTATCCCTACGGTTACGCCGGCTACGACGATGAAACCGTTTGCTATGTGGCCCGGCGCCGCGTCATGACCCGCCACGGCTGGCGAATACACCCCGTCGAGATCTGCGGCTGATTGCGGTTGTTCGATACGGCAACAGCTGGGGCGATTGCCTACCGATTGCGGAAGGTTACCCAGTAGCCCCTAGTCCGACCGGCCTCAGCGCAGCCCGCTGAGGCCTTTTCTTTGATGGCGGGCATTTTAAGTTGAAGAAGTTGACCTGAAGAAGTTGATTTGAAGAAGTTGGCCTGGAGAATTTTCCGGCAGGGTCGCGTTCAAACAGGGTCGCGTTCAAATTTGGCTGCGATCCTCTATCGACCGCAATTCCATACATTGCCGATCGGGCGGCGCCGTCTTATTCCGCCTGTTCTATTTTGTTTTGTTCAACCGCTACGCATTGCGGCGATTGAGCTGAGGTCGGTTGCCTTCGGGCGCATGACACTGCATTCAATCGATCGCAACAGGCCCCGTCGAAAAGAAATCACCTCGGGTTCGGTATTCCATTTCAGAACTCATGCCATTGCTCGGCAAGAACGGCTGATCGATTTCTTGACAGCTAATGGTCACAACCGACTACACGTTTCTTCATGACCGTGATAGGCTTTAACCTTTAGTTCAACATTTCGGGAGGGTCACATGGCTAAGAAGACCAAGAAGAGCTTGGACGGAAGGCATCGCGATACGACCGGCCGCATCGACAAGAAGCATGGCAACACCCGCGTCAAGGCGCTGCGAAAGACCTATGGCGAGCATTTTGCGAAAGGCCGGCGCGGGGACATGATGCTCAAGACATTGCTGGTTGAGACCGGTACGGAGTCGCTTCACGCCTATCTGCGCAAGCATCACAAGTAATTGGATGCAGGGCCGATACCTCGCCCTATCCGCGCGACGAGCAAGCCTTCCTGAACGGCAAGCCTTTCTGAACGCAAGCCTTGGCTAAGGACGGGTCCGGGATTATGCAGCTGTTCCAGGGTTATCCTTTCCAAGACTATCAGGAATATATTGTCGTTTTCCCGGGGGAAGACGAACGATCCTTGTTGGGCAGGAGTTCTCCCGTCGGTCACGTCAATTGAGCGGGCGATACCACGCGATACGGCATCGCAGGATTTTTTGCGGTATGTGTCGCGGCGACGAAAACCTCCGGTTGGATCGACGCACACGGACCGCGACACGCCGCTCCGCGGCGTCGCTCGCGGGGTTTGCCACACATCGCTGAGCGAAGTTAAGCGCCATGGGGGCAGCCGACCGTCCGGTTGGTGCGGCAGATGACCGATCCGTTCCCTGCGAAGCCGCAAAAGGCTAATGCGCGCCGGAAAACTTTGCCGAAATGCCGCGCACCATGGTTGGAACTTTTGTGATCAGCTGATTTCGCAGTTGCGAACATTAACCCGGCGTTAGGGTTAACAGTCTATTGCTGGGCGCATTCGGCTCGATCAATTCCCCTGATATTGTGAGTCAAAGTGCCATGCGTCAGCAGTCCAGTCTTGCGCGGCTTCTTGCGTCCGCGGCCGTGACGGCGATTTTGGCCGCGGGGCTTGGCGGCTGCCAGACCATGTCAGACGTTACGGGATCGGTGACGTCCAAAGCCGACACCAGTGCTGAGGAGGGTTCGCGTCGTTCAGTGGAAGCCGCCGGCGAGCGCTACCGTGCCAATCCCAAGGATGCAGACGCCGCGCTGGCCTATGGGCAGGGACTCCGCTCGACCGGCCAGCGCGCCCAGGCCGCCGCCGTGCTGGAGCAGGCCACCATCGCCCATCCCGGCAACAAGGCGCTGCTCGCCGCTTTTGGCCGGGCGCTAGCCGATAACGGCAATTTCCAACAGGCCTTCGATACTCTCGCGCGCGCCCATTCGCCGGATAATCCTGACTGGCGGATCCTTTCGGTGCAGGGAACCGCACTCGATCAGCTTGGCCGGCATGACGAAGCGCGCCGCTATTACGCGAGCGCCCTGAACATCGTGCCTGGAGAGCCGTCGGTGCTGTCGAATCTCGGCCTCTCCTATGTTCTTTCCAAAGATCTGCCGAAGGCGGAGGAAGTCCTGCGCCAGGCTTATAGCAGCGGCAAGGCCGACGCGCGGGTGCGGCAGAATCTCGGCCTTGTGGTCGGCCTGCAGGGCCGCTTCGCCGAGGCTGAAGGCATTGTCAGGGCCGATCTGCCAGAAGCCGAGGCGGCGGCGAATGTCGCCTATCTGAAGCAGATGCTGAGCCGCAAGGACAATCCGCGCGGAGGCGCCGGAACGGTGCCGATGGCTTCTCTCAGCCGTTCTGGCTGATCGGTCCGGCCGAACCGAACCAAACCGAACCAAGACAAAGCCGCCGTAATTCGTGAGGGCGGGTGACCAGCAATCGCCGACTTCAGCTTGTGCTGGTCATTCGTCAAGCCGGGCGACGACAGGATGAAATGGAGTTGTCTACGTTTGCCGCGGCAGCATCATTGCATCGCTGCGACCTTGATGCCGGTCGGCCCGAGGATGACGACAAACAAGACCGGCAGGAAGAACAGGATCATCGGCACCGTCAATTTGGGCGGCAGCGCCGCCGCCTTCTTCTCGGCCTCGTTCATGCGCATGTCGCGATTTTCCTGCGCCATCACGCGCAGGCTCTGGCCGAGCGGCGTTCCGTAACGTTCCGATTGCTGCAAGGCCAGACAAACCGATTTCACGCCCTCAAGGCCGGTGCGCTTCGCCAGGTTTTCGTACGCGACCTTGCGGTCCTGGAGATAGGAGAGCTCGGCCGTGGTCAGCGTGAATTCCTCGGACAGCGCGACCGATTGCGTTGCGATCTCGAGGCTAACCTTGCGGAATGCGGCTTCGATCGACATGCCGGACTCGATGCAGATCAGCAGCAGATCGAGTGCATCGGGAAATGCACGCCTGATCGAGAGCTGGCGCTTGGAGATCGCGTTTTTCAGGAACAGCATCGGCGCCTGCAATCCGAGATAGGCCGCGACGAGGCACATGCCGATCTTCACCGGAGCCGACTTCTCCATGTGCGAGATCAGGAAAACGTACACGATCGCGCCCAGGAAAAGCACCACGGGCGTCACCAGCCGGAAGAACAGGAAGGTGACGTAAGGCGCCTGTCCGCGATAGCCGGCCATGACGAGCTTTTCGCGCGCGGCTTCCTGGGCCAGCCATTTTCCAAGATTGAAGTCTTCCACCACCCTGGAGACCAGTTGCTTCGGGGCCTGGCGCAACGACACCTTTTCGGTCGCGGAGAGACGATCGCGTTCGCGCTGCCGGATCCGCTCGCGCTCGCTCGCGACCGCCTTCATGCGCTTTTCCAGCTCTTCGCCCGCAAACAGCGGCATGATCAACGTATATGCCGTCGCGCTCACGGCGATGGCGGCGAGCAGCATGGTCATGAACCGCGCGTCGTGGATCTTGCCGATCAGAAAATCAATCATGCTGCACCGTCAGAAGTCGAAGTTGATCATTTTCTTCATCACGAAGATGCCGATGGACATCCAGATCACGCAGCCGACGAGCATCAACTGACCGGTCGGATGGGTCCACAGCAGCGAGATATAATCGGGGGTCGAGAGGTATACGAGCAGCATGACAATGGGCGGCAACGAGCCGATGATGGCGGCGGATGCCTTGGCTTCCATCGACATCGCCTGGATCTTCTCGGCCATCTTCTTGCGGTCGCGGAGCACTTTCGACAGGTTGCCCAAGGCCTCCGACAGATTGCCGCCGGATTTCTGCTGGATCGAGATGACGATTCCGAAAAAATTCGCTTCCGGCACCGGCATCCGGTCGAACAGACGCGCACATGCCTCGCCGAGCGGCATGCCGATCGCCTGGGTCTCGATGATGGCCAGAAACTCGCTCTTCAGCGGCTCCGGAGCGTCGGCTGCGACGACCTTGATGGAGTCAAACAGCGGCAGGCCCGCCTTGATGCCGCGAACGATGACGTCGACGGCGTCCGGCAGCGCGCGAAGAAATTTCTTTTCGCGGCGAGTTCTGAGAAAGCCCAGCGCCCAGCGCGGCAGACCAAAGCCTCCGGCGAACGCCAGTCCTATTCCCGCCAGCGTTCCTCCGCCGACCAGCATCGCAATCGCAAAGCAGACGACCGCAAAAGCGCCGGAGATGATCATGAATTTCTGGGGTGACCAGCTCAAGCCGGCCTGCGTAAGCCGGGTGCTCAGCGCGATCTTCTTTTGCTTCTGACTGCGCGCCTCGATCTCCTTCAGCGACCCTTCGACCTGTTCGCGCCGGGACCGCTGGCTTCTGTCGACCTGGCGCGCGACCGGCTCTGCTTTCGCGATCGAGGCCCGGCGATGCTCGGCCTTTCTCTCTCCCGACAGCAGCGGATAAATAAAAACCCATGCCAGACCGCCGAGGGTGGTGGCCGCGAGGAAGGCCAGCGCGAGCGCTTGTATCTTCATGGCTCGCTCCTCTAGATCGCCACGTTGATTTCGGCGGCATCGAGCGCCGCCGCAAGCCGCTTCTCTTCATTGTAGTAGCGGGCGCGATCCCAAAAGCGCGGCCGTCCGATACCGGTCGAGCGATGCCTCCCGATAATGTGCCCGTTGGCGTCCTCGCCGACCATGTCGTAGAGGAACAGGTCCTGGGTAATGATGGTGTCGCCCTCCATGCCCATCACCTCGGTGATGTGGGTGATGCGCCGGGACCCGTCGCGCAAGCGGGCAGCCTGGATGATGACGTCGATCGAGGCGCAGATCATCTCGCGAATGGTTCGGGACGGCAGTGAAAATCCACCCATCGTGATCATCGATTCGCAGCGCGACAGGGCTTCGCGAGGATTGTTGGCGTGCAACGTTCCCATCGATCCGTCGTGGCCGGTATTCATCGCCTGCAAGAGGTCGAATGCTTCCGGTCCGCGGACTTCGCCGACGATGATGCGTTCAGGGCGCATGCGGAGGCAGTTGCGGACCAGCTCGCGCATGCTAACCTGACCCTCGCCCTCGATGTTCGGCGGACGGGTTTCCAGCCGTACCACATGCGGCTGCTGCAGTTGAAGTTCGGCGGCGTCTTCGCAGGTGATGATGCGTTCATCGTCGTCGATGTATTGGGTCAGGCAATTCAGCAGCGTCGTTTTGCCGGAGCCGGTACCGCCGGAGATCAGCACATTGGCCCGGCAGCGCCCGATAATCTGCAGAATGGTTGCGCCTTCCGGCGTGATCGCTCCGAATTTGACCAGCTGATCGAGGGTCAGCTTGTCTTTCTTGAATTTGCGGATCGTCAGTGCGGGACCGTCGATCGCCAGCGGCGGAACGATGGCGTTGACACGCGATCCGTCGGCGAGGCGCGCGTCGCAGATTGGCGACAATTCATCGACGCGCCGGCCGACCTGGCTGACGATGCGCTGACAGATATTCAGCAGTTGCTGGTTGTCGCGGAAACGGATTCCGGTGCGCTGGATCCGGCCGCCGACTTCGATGAACACCGTTCCGGCGCCATTGACCATGATGTCGGAAATGTCGTCGCGCGACAGCAGCGGCTCGAGCGGGCCATATCCAAGAACGTCGTTGCAGATGTCGTCGAGCAGCTCTTCCTGTTCGGCAATCGACATCACGATGTTCTTGATCGCGATGATCTCGTTGACGATGTCGCGGATTTCCTCGCGCGCCGATTCGCTGTCGAGTTTGGCGAGCTGAGCGAGGTCGATCGCTTCGATCAAGGCGCCGAAGATCGTCGCCTTGACCTGATAATAGGTGTCCGACCGCCGCGCATCGATGACGGGCGGCGGCGCCGGCTTGGCCGGCGAGAGCGGTGGCGAAGAAACGGCAGGCGCAGGCGTGTCGCGTAAAACGGCGACCGCCGCGCCGGAGGACGGTTCCAGCGTGCCGGCGCCGGGCTTCGCCGCCCGGGAATCGTTTTCTGTTCCGCTACGCTTACCAAACACGACGGTACTCCACGCAGGTAACCTATTTTGCCCGCAGCTTCTGGATCAGGGGCGACAGGAACGAGCCCCGCGGCTTTTTGGTCTCACCGCGGCCTGTCAGCCGTTGCGCGATTTGAAGAAACATTTCGGTGGTGCGATGACCGGCGGAAACTTCCGCGATCATCTGGCCATTATTGGCCGCCGATCCGAACATTTGCGGATCGAATGGAATGGCCGCGATCGGCTGACATTCAATCGCCTTGGCAAATTCGCTGGCGTTGATTTCCGGGCGCTTCGGCACACCGACCTGATTGAGGCAATACAGCGGCGCCCGGTCATTGGGCCGCGACGCCTTCAACAGGTCGAATATGTTCTTGGTGTTGCGCAGGTTGGCGAGGTCGGGCGCTGCGACGATCAGAATATCGTCCGCACCGACCAGCGCGCGCTTGGTCCACCCCGACCATTGATGGGGGACGTCGAGCACGATGCACGGCATGGTGGTGCGCAGCGTGTCGAAGATCGAGTCGAAGGCCTCGGCGCCAAAATCGTAGACCCGGTCGAGCGTCGCCGGCGCCGCCAGCAGGCTGAGATGGTCGGTACATTTCGACAGCAGGCGGTCGATAAACGCGGTATCGACGCGGTCGGGCGAGAACACCGCGTCGGCGATCCCCTGCGGGGGGTCTTGATTGTAGTCGAGGCCGGCCGTGCCGAATGCGAGATCGAGGTCGGCGACGACGGAATCCATCGCGAGATCGCGCGCGATAGCCCATGCGACATTGTGCGCGATGGTGGATGCGCCGACGCCACCTTTGGCGCCGACGACGGCGATGATCCGGCCGACGGCTCTTGCTTCCGGCGCCGAGAACAGACCGCATACCGAACGCACCACGTCGAGCGCATTGACCGGCGCAATCACGTAGTCGCTGACGCCGCGGCGCACCAGTTCCCGATAAAGCGTGACGTCGTTGACACGGCCAATTACGACGACGCGGGTTCCGGGATCGCATACGGTTGCGAGTTGATCGAGCCCTGCAAGAATGTCGTTGCGGCCCTCGGTCTCCAGGATGATCACGTTCGGAGTGGGAGCGGTACGATAAGCCTCGATGGCGGCTGCCATGCCGCCCATCTGGATTTTGAGATGAGCCTTGCCAAGGCGGCGGTCTTCGCCGGCCGATTGCACGGCCGCTGCGGTTTCCACCGTCTCGCAAAATGCCTGCACAGACACGCGCGGCGCCGGGGCGATGTGATCGTCCACGGGCGCCGGCGTAACGTCCGACTGCTGTTCGGGATTTTGACGGGCGTAGCTGATCATTTGCCTGTATCGCTGATTTTGGCCTTTTCGGCATCGGGATAGTTGGTCGCCGACGAGGTACCCTTGCGATACTTCTCGAAGGCTTCGGTGCGACGCACGGTATAGGCTGGAGTTTCGGATCGCGGTTGCACGAGATCCGATGGATTGTCGATCATCGCCGCCATATTGCGCTGATAGGCGCAGCCGAAATTGTAGTACGACTTGTTTTCGAGATAGCTCTTGTTGTTGATCGCGGGCCCGAGATCCTCGGGCCACAGGCCGCAGGGTCCGGCAACCGCCGATATTTTCGGATAATTCAGCCGTATGGTTGCCATCTGGCGCGGATCATCCGGATGATAGCGGTGGACGGCAATCGCGCGTGGCGGCACGCCGGCCGCCACCAGCAGCGCGTTGATTTGCCGGAAGGCATCGGCGGCTGCCGCGGCGTTGGAGGTTTTGACCGGAACGTCGGCGACGATCGTGCCGGTTCCTTCATGGAGCCAGCTTTGCGCCAGCCCCACCACATCGGAACGTTCGGAAGCGGAAAGACCGCCGCGACCATGGCCTACGAAGATCACGACGGAACGGTCCGCTTCCTGGATCGCGATCGGATGGCGCAGCCGGTAATCGTTGGGAATGCTCGACGTCACTTCCTCGTGGTGCGCGCAAGCGCCGAGCACGACGGCGAGACCAACAAGCACGCCCGCCATACGGAAGGAGCGGTTGCGGTCGACGGGTATTCTGGTTGTCATCGTCGTGTCCTCGTCCCGCCTCAGTCGGTGATAAAGCCGTAGGTGCCGCGATAATTCTGGGCCGGCTCGACGCGGCCCGGCACGCCGTAGATGCGGTTGATGCTGCCCAGCAGATCCGCTTGCGGATCCGAAGCGGCGGCAAATCCGTCATCCGGCCGCGACAGGTCCTTTTGCGCGACGGCCCGAACGATGAAGGGGGTCACGATCACCATCAGCTCGGTCTGGTTGTTGATGAAATCCCGGCTGCGGAACAGCGTGCCGAGAACCGGCAATGTCGACAGGCCGGGCAGTCCGTTGATCGCCTGCTTGGTCTGCTCCTGGATCAGGCCGGCCATTGCCATCGCGCCGCCGGAGGGAATTTCCAGCGTCGTTTCAGCGCGGCGGGTCTTGACTGAGGGAATGATGAGGTTGTTGAGGTTGATCGAATTGTCGTTCGAGACTTCGGACACTTCCGTCATCACCCGCAGGCTGATCCGGCCTTCAGTGAGCACGACTGGTGTGAAATTGAGCGAGATGCCGAATTTCTTGAAGGCGATCGATGGGGCGCATTGCCCGATGCCGCCCGTCGAACTCGTCGTACACTGCACGCCGGTTGGCACCGGAAATTCGCCGCCTGCGATGAATGTCGCGGACTCGCCCGAAATGGCCGTCAGGTTGGGTTCGGCCAGCGTTCGAATCACGCCGGCGCTCTCCATCGCCCGTATCGTGGCCTGGACTGAGGGGGTGGAGCCGAACGATGTCGTCAAGGCGTTACCAGCCACTAGCGGTCCATTATTGACCGTGAACGGGTTGGCGTTGTTGAAGGTCACGGCCGCAGTGCCGTAGTTCAGCGTGGCGCTGAGATCGATGCCGAGCTGCTTGATGATCGAGCGGTCGACCTCGGCCACCGTGACCTTGAGCATCACCTGATCGCGGCCGCGGACGGTAATGCTGTTGATGACTTTATCCGCACCGCCCGCTAACCGCGCCGCGAGATCGCCCGCCTGCTGCGCCTCGATTGGACTCGATACCGAGCCGGACAGCATCACGCCGTCGCCCACGCCCTCGATCCGGACGTCAGAGTTCGGCAATGTCTGCTTCAGCGCCGCGCGCACCCCGTTGAGGTCACGTGTCACGGCGATGTCGTAGGCGGCGATCTGCCGACCGGCGGAATCGAAGAACACGATATTGGTCTGACCGACCGCCGCGCCGATAATATAGGCGCGTTGCGCCGTGCGGATGACCGCGGTCGCAATCTTCGGATCGGCGACCAGCACGTCCTTGATGTCACGCGGCAAATCGATCACGATGGATTTGCCGATGCCGAGGGCGAGAAAGCGCGCATTCATCTGCCCGTCCGCGGCAACCGGCGCGGCGGCGCGATTGGCGCCGGCCATCACCGGGGTCAGGGCCGGGTTGAGCGTCAGTGCCGCGACGGCTGAAAACGACAGGGCGCGAACCAGAAAGGTCCGCATCAACTGCTGATGTCCCCTGCATTTCATATCGGGCGTCCTTTTGGTCAATTCAGTGTCTTGGTCAGGCTTGGGGCACGGATGCCGGCGGGCAGAACCGCCGCCATCAAGTCCGCGCCATCGGCCTTGATCGGCTCGCCCTTGGCCACGAGAGCGTCCATGGCCGGCAGTCGCGCAACCGGTTCGGACGAGAGAGGCGGATTGTCGGACCTGTTCGCGAGATAGGCGGCAATGCCGCCGGTGCCGTCAGCGGTGGTCAGGACCACAATGCGTGCGGTATTCATACGCTTCACTTTCCACATTACGCCGCGACGCTTCCGCCGCCGTGATGGGAGTTGACCAGTTATTCGTCAAAGCATGGTTAATGAGGCGTATCTAAATCGCCTTAACGGGAGGTTTACCCGCGCGATCAGCGAATGGCGAAGTGGGTCAGGTCGACCGCCTTGATCCATTCGGTCTCCGGATAGATCAGCAGTGCGCCGATGGCCAGCGCGATGCCGTAGGGGATTCCGCTGTCCTTGGCATGCAGCTTGAGCAGCCAGGCCTGTCCCGCGAGTTGGTAGGGCAGCGGCCATTGCCGGAACTGGAGCAACATCAGCGTCAGCACGCCGCCGAACAACGAGGCGTAGACCAGGTAGTCCAGCAAATGGCCAAAGCCGAACCAGAGCGCCGCGGAGGCGGCTACCTTGGCATCACCGCCGCCGATCCAGCCCAAGGCAAAGCAGGCAAAAGCCGCCGTGAGAACGGCGGCGCCGGCGCCGACATGTGCGAGAATGTCGTAAAATCCCATGCCGCTCAGAACGGCGAGAGCCAGGAATCCTGCCGCCAGCGCCAGCGATACCCGGTTGGAAATCGTCATCGTGAAAAGATCGCTCGCTGCCGCGAATGCCATCAGGGCCGGAAACAGCATCAGACGCGCGATGTCGAGGATCATGGGATTACACAGCTCGTATTGCCGACGCGAGGTCGAAGCATCGCTCGAACCTAGCCATCAGAGATGAACAATCGGGAAACTGTCGAGCCATCACCAGACGCTGGCAATCCGGAAAGCCAGAACAAAAAGCGCCAGCACCAGCGCCAGACAGATCAATCCCGCCGGCGTGTCGTCCCGCCCGCCCGCCGGCAACAAGGCTTTTCTTGTCGCAATAGCGGGAGCAGCAGGCTTGCGCATATCTACCTCACACCATCCGGCCGAAACAACAAAGGCCCCGGATCACCGAGGCCTTTGGTGCCTGCCCGTAACGGATGCTTACTTCAACGAGGTATTGATCGAGCCGAACTTGGTGTTCAGCGAGCTGCCGATACCGTTGACCACAGCAATAATCGCGAGTGAAATACCGGCCGCAATCAGGCCGTATTCGATGGCGGTAGCGCCGGACTCATCCTTCACAAAACGCGCAATCAGGTTCTTCATAGGTAACTCCATGTGCACACGTGGCTGATCGAACTAAAGTTTGGTTCGCCGGCTTTCTCAGTACCGTGACCATGGCATCACCGTAGGGTCGGAGAATTGCAGTGCAGTTAATTCGATTGCGTAAATATCGCTGGAACTGGCTGTTCTTGAGCAGAGTAAATTTGGAATTAAGGGCTTCGGCAAAATGCGATATTGTTTCGATCACTTCTGATATGGGGGCCTGACCTGACCGTTGCGGATTCACGGCTCCTTAAGCATGGGCAAGTAACCCTGACGTCCCCGATCAGATGAGGTGGCCATGTCCAGCCTGCCCTTGGAAGTCGTCGAGATGTTCGGCCAGACGATTGCCAAGATCGTACCGATCACGATCGTGCTGGCCGTGGTATTCTCGGTGCTGACCCACTTCTGGGCCTGCAATCCTGGAACGCCCTGGTGGCGCAAGCGCGAGCTCGTCACCGACATCTGTTACTGGTTCTTTGTTCCATTGTTCGCGCGCGTGTTCCGGATCGGACTTCTGGTGCTTGGGGCCGGCGTCGTCTTCAAGATCTACGACGCCGACGATCTGATTGCCTTTTACGACAACGGCCACGGCCCGCTGTCGGCGCTGCCGCTGTGGCTTCAGGCGTTGTTGTTCCTGGTTTTGTCGGACTTCATGCTGTACTGGCTGCACCGCATGTTTCACGGCGGCGCATTCTGGAAGTATCACGCGATCCACCATTCGTCCGAAGATCTGGACTGGATATCGGCGGCACGCTTTCACCCGGTTAACCTGTTTCTCGGCACCATAGCGGTCGACGTCATCCTGTTGATGGCGGGTATCTCGCCCAACATCATGCTCTGGGTCGGACCGTTCACGACGTTCCATTCGGCGTTCGTTCACGCCAATCTCAACTGGTCGCTTGGTCCGTTCAAATACGTGCTGGCGACGCCAGTGTTCCACCGCTGGCACCACACCGCGCTGGAACGGGGCGGCAATACCAACTTTGCCGGAACGTTTCCGATCTGGGATATCCTTTTTGGGACGTTCCGGATGCCGGAAAACGTGCTCCCGAATGCCTATGGCGTGGACGACGCAACGATGCCGTCCGAGATCGGCGGCCAGCTGGCCTATCCGTTTCGGCAATAGCGTCCGAGCCGACAGGGTATCGGTTAGCTTTGTCGGCTCCGGTTTGCAGTTCCTTCATCTATTAAGGCCAGATTAGCCAAACTTGAATGGTTACGTGCGAACGGCCAGGTTTCAGGTCCGGATGGGGGGTGTCCGGCCGCGATGGGCCGCGGTTCGACCGGATTTGCAGGACTTCGACGTCAGTAGAGTAGCGTATCAAAGTAGAGTAAAAGCGTATGAAAACCGCGCGCATTGTCGTTCTGGGTATTGCTTTATCCGCCGGCGCCGTCGCCGCCTATCTCGCAAGTGGCTCTGAAAAGGCAGCTGTGCCCGAGCCGACGGTACAATTGCCGACCGTCGATGTCCTGGTGGCGAAAGCCGATATCGGGCTTGGGCAATCCGTCGGCCCGGACGACGTGCAATGGCAGACATGGCCGGCCGCGACCGCGAGCAACAACTTTATTCGTCGTACCGACCGCCCGGATGCGACCGCCCAGATTGCCGGATCGATCGCGCGGTCGCCATTTATCGCCGGCGAGCCGATCCGCGAACCGAAGCTGGTCAAGGCCAATGGCTCGGGATTCATGGCGGCGGTGCTGCCGGGCGGCATGCGTGCCGTGTCGACCGAGATTTCCCCTGAAACGGGCGCCGGCGGCTTTATCCTGCCCAACGACCGCGTCGATGTGATCCTGTCGCGACGCGAGAAGAGCGGCGATCATGACATCGTCACTTCCGAAATCATCCTGGCCAACATCCGCGTGCTCGCCATCGATCAGGCCCCGCGGGAAAAGGATGGCCAGAATTCGGTCGTCGGCAAGACCACCACGCTCGAATTGAAGCCCGGGCAGGCCGAGATTCTCGCCCGGGCGCGCCAGACCGGCACGATCTCGCTGGCGTTGCGCAGCCTGGTCGATGCCAACGCGCCAAGCGCCGCCCCGCGCAATGAGGGATCGGGCGACGGAATTGTTACGGTGTTCCGCGGCAGCGACGAACGCGACGTCTACTCGTGTACGCCGCAATGCAAGCGCGGCTCGGGTGGCGGTTAGCGCCGCCTTGCCGTCCCGCTGGTTATTGATTGGTTAATCAAAGCGGGCAGTTTGTCCGGAGCGTGCTCAAGCTTTCGACAATGAATTTCTGGCGGCACCGGTGTTCTTTGCGTTGCTGTTTGCGATCATCGAGACGGCGATCGTTTTCTATCCGACGACAAATCCGCTCCCTGTCAATTGTCCAACGTCGTGACAGCGGGCGAAACCTGCATCGCTCAAATCAAAAGGCCGCGCTGACCGCACGGCCTTTTTTAGTCGATGCGTATGGAATTTCGAAAGTCTCGGCTTTTGCGAGCCGGACCGAACGAGATTCGCTCAGCCGGCGGCGCGCAGATTGTCCGCCGAAGACTTGCCAGAGCGGCGATCTGCAACGATTTCGTAGCTGATCTTCTGGCCTTCACGAAGCGTTCCAAGTCCGGCGCGCTCTACGGCGCTGATGTGCACGAACACGTCGTTGCCACCATCATCCGGTTGAATGAAGCCGAAGCCCTTGGTCGCGTTAAACCACTTCACGGTTCCCATGCTCACGGGGGTAGTCCCTTCTCAAGATAGATATAGTAGAAGCCCACTTTAGATGGGCTGGTGAGATCGAATTTTTGGAAGGGTCGTCAGCGTCTAAACCGGCTGTACCGGTGGATAGCTAATGTCGTCCGGCCGAAAATCGATAAGCCCATATTATGCGAAGCCAGCCCCCAAAACAATCCTGAGGTGCACGATTTTTTGATCTGCCCTTTCGCAGGTGCGGCCTTTCACCGCGCAGCAAATAATCTGCGCGATTTCAGGGCAATTGCGGCGGTGCTTTACCGGCGGCGGAATTGACCGCGCGGCGGTGCACCACGCGGAGCTCCACCACCCGGACGCTCATCCTTGTGACGGAAGATGAGGCGGCCTTTTTCCAGGTCATATGGAGACATTTCGATCGTCACCCGATCGCCCGCCAGCGTCTTGATCCGGTTCTTTTTCATCTTGCCGGCGGTGTAGGCGACGATCTCATGCCCGGCATCGAGTTGCACGCGATAACGTGCGTCGGGGAGGATTTCGGTCACCAGTCCTTCGAACTGGATCAGCTCTTCTTTAGCCATGGTTATCTCCAGGTCGATCGACAGCTAGCGTTGCGGCCGCTGGGTGCGGTTGGGTCGGGTATTCGGTCGGCTTTCGCGATGCAAAAAGGCAACTCCCTGCATCCCTTCGGCCTTGCCGTCGCCATGCGTCGGACGGGACGGCTCCGGCCGGTTGGTCTGCTGAACGCCATTATTACCACCGGGACGGCGGTGACGGCGAGGCCCTTTCGCGCCCGGTGCAGCGTCATGACCCCTCGCAGCATGCACGCGCGGCCCGGACCGCGCGCCGCGGTGTTGCGCCGGCGCCGGAGCCGTGTCGCGATGACCCGGGGTGCGGCGGTCTTCCCTGGGCAACGTGATGCGGATCAGTTTCTCGATGTCGCGCAGGTACGCGATCTCCTCGCCGGCGCAGAGCGAGATTGCCACGCCGTCAGCGCCGGCCCGTGCGGTGCGGCCGATGCGGTGGACATAGGTCTCGGGCACGTTGGGCAGATCGAAATTCACCACATGGCTGATGCCGTCGACATCGATACCGCGGGCCGCGATATCGGTAGCGACCAGCGTGCGGATCTCGCCGGAGCGGAATGCCGCCAGCACCCGCTCGCGATGATTCTGCGACTTGTTGCCGTGGATGGCGTCGGCAGTGATGCCGGCCCTTGCGAGGCCTTTCACCACCTTGTCCGCGCCATGCTTGGTGCGGGTAAAGATCAGCGCGCGATCGACTGGCTCCTGCTTCAGGAGCTGCGCCAGCAATGCCGGCTTCGCGGAGTGGTCGACCTGAATGATGCGCTGGATGATGCGCTCGACCGTCGAGGCAACCGGCGTCACGGCCACGCGCGCCGGATCGCGCAGCATCTGTTCGGCGAGTTCGGCGATATCCTTTGGCATCGTCGCCGAGAAGAACAGCGTCTGGCGTTTGACCGGCAGTTTAGAAACGATTTTCCGGATGTCGTTGATGAAGCCCATATCCAGCATGCGGTCGGCCTCGTCGAGCACGAGGAACTCGACCTGTCCGAGCTTCAGGCCGTTGCTTTGCACGAGATCGAGCAGGCGGCCGGGTGTGGCCACCATGACTTCGATCCCTTGCATGACCGAGCGGACCTGGCGTCCCATCGGGACGCCGCCGATTGCCAGCGCCGATGTGAGACGCATATGGCGGCCGTAGGCGTTGAAGCTGTCGAGGATCTGTCCCGACAGCTCGCGCGTCGGGCTGAGCACCAGCACGCGGCAGGCCTTGGGTTGCGGCTTGATGCGGTTCTCCAGAATGCGATGGAGGATCGGAAGCGCGAAGGCTGCGGTCTTGCCGGTGCCGGTTTGGGCGATGCCGACGACGTCGCGGCCAGCGAGTGCGAGGGGAATGGTTTGGGCTTGGATCGGAGTGGGCGTGAGATAATTCTCTTCCTTGAGCGCACGCGAGATGGGATCGGCGAGGCCGAAATCCTGAAAGGAGGTCAAAAGATTGGTTCTTTCCATTATAAAAGGCAGGCGCCCGGCGGTGATCGCCAGGAGCGCGCGAGGGGTGTCAGAGACACCCGCGTGTCTGGGGCGTCGGTTTTGGTTAGCTGAAGGGGCAAGCCAGAAACCGTTGAACGGGCTCAGAACACGCGGCTCGCAGTGACCCGAAGAATCCGGGGTCGTGGCGTTCATATGGAACACGAACGCGGCGCTTTCAAGGTGAATCATGAAATGAAGGTTGGCTCCGGTAAAGAAGAGCGCGAAATAGCCTCGTTTGCGCCTTGATTGACTCTCGTTCGTGCACAGCGATGCCGACGTTTCGTGCTAAAAATATAGCCAATTCATCACGTATGCATAGTAATTCAACAGTTTGCCGATGAAGTATACATTTTTACCGCCTAAATATTAGGCAAAAACATCGTCATCTCAGTGCGCCGCGCGGAATTCCTTAACGAAGCCATTCGGTTACCCCTTGCCTGCACCGTGGCACGGTTCTTGCGATTCCGTTAACGCAGGCGGCCGTGGGCCGTTTCGCAGCGTTTAACGTCTGCGTCAGGGAGATGACACCTCATGCCTATTCAACGATCTTACGATATAGCGACACCTCTGAGCCGCCGCCGCTGGCTGGCGGCGACCGCCGGACTGGTTCTTGGCTTGGCCACGTTCACGTCAGCCAAGGCGGAGGACACCATCAAGGTTGGCGTTCTTCACTCGCTCTCGGGCACCATGGCCATCAGCGAAACCACGCTGAAGGATACCGTCCTGTTCATGATCGATGAGCAGAACAAGAAGGGTGGCGTCCTCGGCAAGAAGCTTGAGGCCGTGGTCGTCGACCCCGCCTCGAACTGGCCGCTGTTCGCGGAAAAGGCCCGTGAGTTGATCACCAAGGACAAGGTCTCCGTCGTGTTCGGCTGCTGGACCTCGGTGTCGCGCAAATCCGTGCTGCCGGTGTTCAAGGAACTGAACTCGATCCTGTTCTATCCCGTGCAGTACGAAGGTGAAGAGAGCGAACGCAACGTGTTCTACACCGGTGCGGCGCCGAACCAGCAGGCGATTCCCGCCGTCGATTACCTCATGAAGGAAGAGAAGGTGAAGCGCTGGGTGCTGGCCGGCACCGACTACGTTTATCCGCGCACGACCAACAAGATCCTCGAAGCCTACTTGAAGTCAAAGGGTGTCGCTCAAGAAGACATCATGATCAACTACACCCCATTCGGTCACGCCGATTGGCAGACCATCGTCGCCGACATCAAGAAGTTCGGCTCGGCCGGCAAGAAGACCGCGGTGGTCTCGACCATTAACGGCGACGCCAACGTTCCCTTCTACAAGGAACTCGGCAACCAGGGCATCAAGGCAACCGACATTCCGGTTGTCGCGTTCTCGGTGGGCGAGGAAGAACTGGCCGGCATCGATACCAAGCCACTGCTCGGTCATCTCGCGGCCTGGAACTACTTCGAGTTGATCAAGACCCCGGCGAACGAGGCCTTCATCAAGGAATGGCAGGCCTACACCAAGAACCCGAAGCGCACGACCAACGACCCGATGGAAGCCACCTATATCGGCTTCAATATGTGGGTGAAGGCGGTCGAAAAGGCGAAGTCGGTCGATGCTGACAAGGTGATCGACGCGCTTCCCGGCACCAAGACGGCGAATCTGACGGGCGGTGTGTCCGAGCTGCTTCCGAACCATCACATCACCAAGCCGGTGTTCATTGGCGAAATCAAAGGCAACGGCCAGTTCGATGTGGTGTGGAAGACGCCCGGTCTGGTCGCCGGCGATGCGTGGTCGAAGGAACTGCCGGATTCCAAGGACCTGATCGGTGACTGGGTCGGCAAGAAGTGCGGCAACTACAACACCAAGACCAACAAGTGCGGCGGCCAGGGTTCCTGATTGAAAGGTCCTGATTGACAGGGCTCCTGATCAGTTCCTGACTACAAACAAATAAAGGAAGGCGGCGATAACCGCCGCCTTCTTTCTGCCGATGCCGGGGTCGTCCAGTGCTTGCCAATGCTCTCAAGAACTTCCGCGCGCTCCCTTTTGCCTTGTTGCTGATTTTCGCGATGGTGCTGCCCGCCGTGGCGGGGCCGTTCGAGGATGCGGTCGGAAAATTCGCCAACGACGAGTATTCCGACACCGAGGAAGCGGTCGATGTGCTGGCGACCAGCGCCAATCCTTTGGCCTATACCATCGTGAGCGCGCTGCAGGATGGCCGGTTGATGGCCGATCCCGATACCAAGAAAGTCTATGTCACCCAGCCCGACGGCAAGATCATCGACGCGACGACCGGTGCGACCGTGGCCAGCATTCCGGACAGCGCCGCCGCCGTGCGCCTCAACAATAAATTGCGGCGCCACGTCGAGGCCGCGCTCGGCGCGCTGACGTTGCAGTCGCCGGATCCAGCCAAGCGGGTCCAGGCCGCGCAGTCGGTGTTCAAGAACTCATGACGAGGCCATGCTGCCGATGGTCGACGCTGCGTTGCAGAAGGAGAAGAACGCCAGCGCCAAGGCGGCCTTCAACGAAGCGCGGGCGGCTATCCTGTTGTTCAAGTCGGACGCCACCGATGCCGAAAAGCTGGAGGCCATCGCCACCATCAAGGCGCGCGGCGATCAGGAAGCGCTGGCGCTGCTAACCGGGCTCGCCGGAGACCAGCCGCCTGCGATCGCGCACGCCGCGGCCAGTGCAACGTCGGCGATCCAGAATACCATTGCGTTGTGGTCGATCCTGCAGAATGCCTGGTACGGCCTGTCGCTCGGCTCGGTCCTGCTGCTCGCCGCCATCGGCCTCGCCATTACCTTCGGGGTGATGGGCGTCATCAATATGGCGCATGGCGAGATGGTCATGATCGGCGCCTATGTTACCTTCGTGGTGCAGGAAACCATCCGCACCCGCTTTCCCGGGCTGTTCGACTATTCGCTGCTGATGGCCGTGCCGCTGGCCTTCATCGTCGCCGGCGCCATCGGCATCCTGATTGAGCGAAGCATTATTCGCTTTCTCTACGGCCGCCCGCTGGAAACGCTGCTGGCGACGTGGGGCCTGTCGCTGGTGTTGCAGCAGGCGGTGCGCACCATGTTCGGTCCCACCAACCAGGAAGTCGGCAATCCCTCCTGGATGAGCGGCGCGTTCGAGATCGGACAGATCACGATCACCTATAACCGGCTCTGGATTCTCTGCTTCACGCTGGCCGTATTCGCTATTTTGCTGGCCATGCTGCGCTATACAAGTCTCGGACTTGAGATGCGTGCGGTGACGCAGAACCGCAGAATGGCGGCATCGATGGGAATTGCGACCTCGCGGGTGGATGCGCTGACATTCGGTCTTGGCTCGGGCATTGCCGGGATCGCCGGCGTGGCACTGTCGCAGATCGACAATGTCAGCCCCAATCTCGGCCAGAGCTATATCATCGACTCCTTCATGGTGGTGGTGTTCGGCGGCGTCGGCAATTTGTGGGGCACGCTGGTCGGCGCCTTTACGCTCGGCATTGCCAACAAGTTCCTGGAACCGGTGGCCGGTGCGGTGCTCGGCAAGATCGCCATCCTGGTTCTGATCATCCTGTTCATCCAGAAACGCCCCCGCGGCCTGTTCGCACTCAAAGGGCGGGCGGTGGAAGCATGATGCCGATGTCGAACGAGGGGCAGGGGCGACCATGATATCGCACGTGCTCACGCGTTCGCTGGACCGCAGCGCGACGGTATTTCTGATCGTGGTTGCCGCGGCCGGCGTTCTGATCCCGCTGTCGAATCTGCTGTTGCCGGCTGGCTCCATGTTTCAGGTGCCGACCTATCTGGTGGCGCTGTTCGGAAAATATGTTTGCTACGCCATCCTGGCGCTCGCGATTGACCTGATCTGGGGCTATTGCGGCATTCTCTCGCTCGGCCACGGCGCGTTCTTTGCGCTCGGCGGCTACGCGATGGGTATGTATCTGATGCGCCAGATCGGCAGCCGCGGCGTCTACGGCAATCCCGTCTTGCCTGATTTCATGGTGTTCCTGAACTATCCGAAATTGCCCTGGTACTGGCACGGCTTCGACATGTTCTGGTTCGCGGCGCTGATGGTCGTTCTGGTCCCGGGCCTGCTGGCATTCGGCTTCGGCTGGCTGGCGTTTCGTTCCCGCGTAACCGGCGTCTATCTCTCGATCATCACGCAGGCGATGACATACGCGTTGTTGCTGGCATTTTTCCGCAACGATTTCGGCTTCGGCGGCAACAACGGCCTCACCGATTTCAAGGACATCCTCGGCTTCAACGTACAGGCCGACAGCACGCGCGCGGCGCTGTTCGCGCTGAGTTGTCTTGCACTGATCATCGGATTCCTGATCTGCCGCGCGGTGGTGACCTCGAAGCTCGGCAAGGTGTTGATCGCGATCCGGGACGCCGAATCCCGCACGCGATTTCTCGGCTACCGCGTCGAATCCTACAAGCTGTTCGTATTCACGCTGTCGGCCTGCATGGCCGGCGTCGCCGGTGCGCTCTATGTACCGCAGGTAGGTATCATCAATCCTGGTGAATTTGCGCCGGGAAACTCGATCGAGGCGGTGATCTGGGTCGCCGTCGGCGGACGCGGCACCCTGATCGGCGCGGCGCTCGGCGCCATCGTCGTCAACTACGCCAAAACCGTCTTCACCTCCGGTCCGCTGGCGGCGTACTGGTTGTTCATGCTGGGCGCGCTGTTCATTCTGGTAACGCTGTTGTTGCCGAAGGGGATCATCGGCACCTTCAATGCATGGTGGGAGCCCTGGAAGGCGCAACGCGTTTCGGCCAATGCCGTTAGCGCGGCGCGCGAAGACGGCGTCAGCGAACCGAACCCGGCGGAGTGAGTGATGAGTGTCTTGGAGACCCGCGCCACTTCCGCGCTGCTCTATCTGGACGGCGTGCACGTCTCGTTCGACGGCTTTCACGCCATCAATAATCTGTCGCTGACGCTTGCGCCCGGCGAAATGCGCGCCATCATCGGTCCGAACGGCGCCGGCAAGACCACGATGATGGATATCATTACCGGCAAGACCAAACCCGATGAAGGGGCTGTGCTGTTCGACGGCGTCACCGACCTGACGCGGCTCGACGAAACCAGGATAGCCGAGCTCGGGATCGGCCGGAAATTCCAGAAGCCGACGGTGTTCGAGAGCCAGACCATCGAAGACAATCTGCTGCTGGCGCTCAATGTCGATCACCGGGTCAAGGGTACGCTGTTCTGGCGGGAGACCAAGGACGAATCCGAACGCATTGAGCGTGTGCTGGAAACCATTCGCCTGAAGGATGCGCGCAACCGCCTGGCGGGGAGCCTGTCGCACGGCCAGAAGCAGTGGCTCGAAATCGGGATGCTGCTGGCGCAGGATCCGAAATTGCTGCTGGTCGACGAGCCGGTCGCCGGCATGACCGACGTCGAGACCCATCAGACCGCCGAACTGCTGAAAGAGATCAATCGCGAGAAAACCATCATGGTCGTCGAACATGACATGACCTTCGTCCGCGAACTCGGCGTCAAGGTCACCTGTCTGCACGAAGGCTCGGTGCTGGCCGAAGGAACCATCGATCAGGTTTCGTCGAACGAGCGGGTGATCGAAGTGTATCTGGGACGCTGAACATGCTCGAGGTAAAAGATATCAACCTCTATTACGGCGCCGCCCAGGCGCTGCGCGGCGTCTCGATCTCGGCCGAACCGGGCAAGGTAATGTGCGTGCTCGGCCGTAACGGCGTCGGCAAGACCAGCCTGCTGCGGGCGATGGTCGGTCAATACCCCATTGCTTCGGGCTCGATCACCTTCGACGGGACGGAGATTTCGAGCCTCAAGCCCTACGAGCGGGCGCGCCGCGGCATCGGCTTCGTACCGCAGGGCCGCGAGATTTTTCCGCTGCTGACCGTGGAGGAAAATCTCAAGACCGGTTTCGGCCCGTTGAAGCGCGAAAACCGCAATATCCCCGATGACGTGTTCTCGCTGTTTCCGGTGCTGCAATCGATGCTTGGCCGCCGTGGCGGCGATCTGTCCGGCGGCCAGCAGCAGCAGCTTGCCATCGGGCGTGCGCTGGTGATGCGGCCGAAACTGCTGTTGCTCGACGAGCCGACCGAGGGCATTCAGCCCTCGATCATCAAGGACATCGGGCGCGCGATCTCGTATCTTCGCAGCCTTGGCAACATCGCGATCGTGCTGGTCGAACAATATCTCGACTTTGCCTGCGAGCTCGGCGACAATTTTGCTGTCATGGACCGAGGTGCGGTGAAATATGCCTGCGATCGCAGTCAGCTCGATCCCGCCGAAATCAGCCGCCAGATGGCGCTTTGACATGGGTTTGTAATGCGACCAGCCAAGGTCGCGCCCTTCCGGGGGAGAGTTGGGGGGCGGATGCAGACCGATACCACAAGCGCTGCCTCGGCGATTTTCGCGGCCAACCGTGCCCGGGGTTCTGTGAGTTTCGACGTGCAAGAGGTCGAGGGTGTCACCCGCCGCCGCCACTTGCATGAATCCGGCTCGCTGCGCGTCCGATTCCCTTCCCCCGAAGCGGACGGTCTCTCGGCGGTTTTCGTCAACACGGCAGGCGGTGTCGCCGGCGGCGATCGTTTCGATATCGATATCGTGGCAGGGGAGGGAGCGCGCCTTGCGGTGACGACCGCGGCCGCGGAAAAGATCTACCGGGCCCAGGGACCGGCCGCGCAGCTCAATATCGCCTTGAAGGCCGCGGTGGGGTCGCACCTCGCCTGGCTGCCGCAAGAGACCATTTTGTTCGACGGGGCGCGGGTGTCGCGGCGGATCGATATCGATCTGGCAGAAAGCGCGTCGCTGCTGCTTTGCGAAATCGTGGTGTTCGGCCGCGCGGCGATGGGTGAGCGGATGCTGCACGGCGAATTCGTCGATCGCTGGCGACTACGGCGTGGCGGCAGGCTGGTGTTCGCAGAAACCATACGGCTCGACGGTGCCATCGGCGAAAAACTCGCCAAACCGGCGATCGCAAAGGCCGGCGTTGCGATCGGCACGGCGCTGATCGTGCCCGGCGACGAGGCGCTGGTGGAGCGGATTCGTGAGCTTTCGACAACGTTCGGCGGCGAGGTCGGCATCTCCTGCTGGAATGGATTTGCAATGGCGCGCTTCTGCGCACAAGATGCGGCCCGGCTTCGCGCCGATATGATGGCGGTGCTCGGCCGAGCCAGCGGTTCGGCGCTGCCGCGGCTGTGGCTCAACTAGAGTGTTTTCCAGCGAAGTGGGTACCGATTCGCGTGAAGAAGACACGTCAAATGAGAGAAATAGAGCCTCGGATCCGATTTAATCGGAACCGAGGCTCCGGGTTAGCTAGGAATTATTAGAGTGCTCGCATGAATCTGTCTCCCCGCGAAAAGGACAAGCTTCTGATTTCGATGGCGGCCATGGTGGCGCGGCGGCGGCTGGAGCGCGGCGTCAAGCTCAACCATCCGGAGGCGATCGCGATCATTTCCGATTTCATCGTCGAGGGCGCGCGCGACGGCCGTACCGTGGCCGACCTGATGCAGGCCGGCGCCCAGGTCCTGACCCGCGCGCAGGTGATGCCGGGCATCGCGGAAATGATCCACGACATTCAGGTCGAGGCGACGTTTCCGGACGGCACCAAGCTTGTCACCGTGCACGAGCCGATCAGATAAGATGGAAGGTCGTCGTTCCGCCTTGGAATGACTGAGGAGAGCACACATGATCCCCGGCGAACTGTTCATCAAGGACGGCGAGATCGAGCTCAATGCCGGCCGCAAGACGGTAACGCTCACCGTTGCCAACTCAGGCGACCGGCCGATCCAGGTCGGCTCGCACTACCATTTCTTCGAGACCAATCCGGCGTTGAAATTCGACCGCAAGAAAGCCCGCGGCATGCGGCTCGATATCGCAGCCGGCACCGCGGTGCGGTTCGAGCCCGGGCAAACCCGCGACGTGCAGCTCGTGGCGCTCGCCGGCAAGCGCGTCGTCTATGGCTTCCGCGGCGATGTGATGGGGAAGCTGTGATTTCTCTCGATGCGATCGTGGCCGCAATTCTCCCTCCCCCCTTGCGGGCCCGCAAGGGGGGAGGGAACACATCTCCCGATGGAGCCAAATCATGTCGGTAAAAATCAAACGTTCCGTCTATGCCGACATGTTCGGGCCGACCACCGGCGACCGGGTGCGGCTGGCCGATACCGACCTCATCATCGAGGTCGAAAAGGATTTCACCGTCTACGGCGAGGAGGTGAAGTTTGGCGGCGGCAAGGTGATCCGCGACGGCATGGGTCAATCCCAGGTCACCAACAGGCAAGGCGCGGCCGATACCGTCATCACCAATGCGCTGATCGTCGATCACTGGGGTATCGTCAAGGCCGACGTCGCCATCAAGGAAGGCCATATCAGCGCCATCGGCAAGGCCGGCAATCCCGACATCCAGCCCGGCGTGACCATCGTGATCGGTCCCGGCACCGATGTCATCGCGGGCGAGGGGAAAATCCTCACTGCCGGCGGCTTCGACAGCCACATCCATTTCATCTGTCCGCAGCAGATCGAGCATGCCTTGATGTCCGGGGTCACCTCGATGCTCGGCGGCGGCACCGGCCCGTCGCATGGGACCTTCGCCACCACCTGCACGCCCGGCCCCTGGCACATGGCGCGCATGATCCAGTCGTTCGATGCGTTTCCGGTCAATCTCGGCATTTCGGGCAAGGGCAACGCCTCGCGACCGGCGGCGCTGGTGGAGATGATCAAGGCCGGCGCCTGCGCGCTCAAGCTGCATGAGGATTGGGGCACCACGCCCGCGGCAATCGACAATTGCCTTTCGGTCGCCGACGATTACGACATCCAGGTGATGATCCATTCCGACACGTTGAATGAATCCGGCTTCGTCGAGGATACCGTCAAGGCATTCAAGGGCCGCACCATTCACGCCTTCCATACCGAAGGCGCCGGCGGCGGACACGCGCCCGACATCATCAAGATCGCCGGCTTGAAAAACGTTCTTCCTTCCTCGACCAATCCGACCCGTCCGTTCACCCGCAACACCATCGACGAGCATCTCGACATGCTGATGGTTTGCCACCATCTCGATCCCTCGATCGCCGAAGATCTGGCCTTTGCCGAAAGCCGCATCCGCAAGGAGACCATCGCGGCCGAAGACATTCTGCACGATCTGGGCGCGCTTTCGATGATGTCCTCGGATTCGCAGGCCATGGGGCGGCTCGGCGAAGTCATCATCCGGACCTGGCAGACCGCCGACAAGATGAAGAAGCAGCGCGGCTCGCTGCCGCAGGACACCGGCAACAACGACAATTTCCGGGTCAAGCGCTACATCGCGAAATACACCATCAACCCCGCGATCGCGCACGGCGTGTCGAAACTGATCGGGTCGGTGGAAAAGGGCAAGCTCGCCGATCTGGTGCTGTGGTCGCCGGCCTTCTTTGGCGTGAAGCCCGATTGCATCATCAAGGGCGGCTCGATCGTCGCAGCCCCGATGGGCGATCCCAACGCTTCGATCCCGACGCCGCAGCCGGTGCACTATCAGCCGATGTTCGCAGCCTATGGCAAGGCGCTGACCGCCTCATCGGTGGTGTTCTCGTCGAAGGCGGCGGTGGCCTCGGGGCTGGCGAGGAAGCTCGGCATCGCCAAGAAGCTCTATGCGGTGCAAAATACCCGTGACGGCATCTCCAAGAAAAGCATGATCCACAATGGCGCGACGCCCAAGATCGAGGTCGATGCCGAAACCTACGAGGTGCGTGCCGACGGCGAATTGCTGACCTGCGCGCCCGCCGAGGTGCTGCCCATGGCGCAGCGCTATTTCATGTTCTAAGCTTGCTCCCGGCGCTCAAAGCCAGAACAAAGCTCCCGGGAGGATTTCGTGATCTACGTCGTTGCCACATTGACCGTGAAGCCCGAAACACGCGCCGAATTCATTGCCGCCGCCACCGCCTGCATCAAGGAAACCCGCAAAGAGCCCGGCAATATCGCCTACGATCTGCATGAAAGCGTTACCGATCCCTCCAAAATGGTGTTCGTCGAGCAGTGGGAAAATGACGAGGCGCTGGTGCCGCACCGGACCGCCGACCACATGAAGGCCTTCGGCCGGGTGGCCGTGAAATGCATGGCCGCGCCGCCAAAGATCGAGATCATCACGCCCGCAAAAGTCGATGTCCGATAATCAGGTAAAACAGCCGGAAGGACCGAGCCATGATCTATGTCGTCGCCACCTCCCAGGTGAAGCCGGAATCACGGGATGCCTTTATCAAGGGCGCCAAGGAATGCATCGCCGCCACCCGCAAGGAAAAAGGCTGCATCGCCTATGAAAGCCACACCAGCATCAACGACCCCAATCTCTTTGTGGTGGTGGAGCGCTGGGAAACCCGTGAAGACCTTAATGCCCACGGCCGGGCGCCGCACATGAAGATCTGGCGCGAATATTCCGCGCCGCTGAAGGTGTCGCCGACCGTGATCGAGATCATCAGCGACGGCAAGGTCGAGAAGCTGTGAGCGTTTTCACATGATCCGCGCGAGCCAGATTCGCGCGCACCATCGCTGGACCGACGCGCCGGCCGACACCGTCGTGCTCGGCTTCGACGATCGTCACCGGCGGCGGATGGCGATGACGGGCACACGCGGGCTCGAATTCCTGCTCGACCTCGAGAACGCGGTGGTGCTGCGCGGCGGCGACGCGCTGGTGCTCGACGATGGCCGGTTGATCGAGGTGGTCGCGGCGCCGGAGCCGCTGATCGAGATCCGGGGCAACGATCCGCATCATCTGGTTCGGGTCGCCTGGCATCTCGGCAACCGCCATCTACCGACGCAGATCATGGCCAAGGCCCTGCGCATCCGGCGCGATCATGTCATCGAGGCCATGGTGAAGGGGCTCGGCGCACGCGTGATCGAGATCGAGGCGCCGTTCGATCCCGAAGGCGGCGCCTATGCCGGCGACGGCGATGCTCATGCGCCGGATCCGCACGACCACGCCGCGCATGGCGCGTCATCGCACGATCATGGCGACCATGATCATCATGATGACCACCATCATGACGAGCATTGCGACCATGACCACCACCACGGCCATTCCCATGCTCATGACCGCAAATAAGACGCCGGCCACGCCACGGCGACGCGCGGCGGGGCCGGCGGCCGCAACCAACAAATCCAGCAAGAGAGTTGCAACATCGTCCAGCGAACTCACAGCGCAACCTGCCGATGACCGGGATGCGATGAGCGAAAACGAGGCCGCGGCGCTGTACCGGCTGCTGACCTGGCTGTCGCCATCCTTTCCGGTCGGCGCGTTCTCTTATTCCAGCGGTATCGAATGGGCGGTGGAAGCCGGCGATATCGTCGATGCGGCATCCTTGCGGAATTGGCTTGGCGCGATGCTCGCGGAAGGGCCGGGGTTTTGCGACGGCGTGTTTCTGGCGCACGCGCATCGGGCCGCTTCGTCGCGCGACGATGCGGTGCTGCGCGATATCGCCGAGCTTGCGGCGGCTTTCGTGCCCTCGCGCGAGCGTCAGCTCGAGACCTCGGCGCAGGGGCGTGCGTTCATCGACATCGCGCGCGCGGCATGGAATTGCGACGGCCTCGATCGAATGATCTCACATTGCGATGGAACGATTGTCTATCCGGTCGCGGTCGGTCTCGTCAGCGCAGCGCATGCGATCCGTCTTGCTCCCACCCTGCACGGCTTCTTTCATGCGCTGACCTCGAACTGGATATCGGCCGGCGCGCGGCTGATCCCTCTCGGGCAGACCGATAGCCAGCGCGTGCTGGCCTTGCTGGAGCCGGTCGTCGCGGCGACCGCGCAACGAGCGTTGACGGCAACGCTTGACGATCTCGGCAGCGCGACCTTTCGCGCCGACCTTGCGAGCATGCGGCACGAGACGCAGTACACCCGGCTGTTCAGGTCGTGATGACGGTTTGGGAGGCTCATCGGGGCAACATGTCGTCCCGGCGCACGCCGGGACGACTTGAGCATGACAACAACGGAAAGATTGGCTGATATGTCCAAGTCTCACGGCCCGCTTCGTGTCGGCATCGGCGGTCCCGTCGGGTCGGGAAAAACCGCATTGATGGACTTGCTCTGCAAGGCGATGCGGGCGCGCTACGACATCGCCGCGATCACCAACGACATCTATACCAAATGGGATGCCGAATTTCTGGTGCGCTCGGGGTCGCTGACTCCGGATCGGATCGCCGGCGTCGAGACCGGTGGGTGTCCGCACACCGCGATTCGCGAGGACGCCTCGATGAATCTCGCGGCGGTGGCTGACATGCGGGTGAAATTTCCGGATCTCGATCTGGTGCTGATCGAATCCGGCGGTGACAATCTCGCCGCCACCTTCTCGCCCGAACTGGCCGATCTCACGATTTATGTCATCGACGTGGCGGCGGGCGACAAGATCCCTTCCAAGGGAGGTCCGGGCATCACCCGGTCGGACCTTCTCGTCATCAACAAGATCGACCTTGCGCCCTATGTCGGCGCATCGCTGGAGAAAATGGACACGGACACCAGACGGATGCGTGGCGAACGGCCATTTGTGATGACCAATCTCAGGAAGAGCGAAGGTCTGGAGCGCATTATCCGCTTTATCGAAGCCAAGGGTGGTCTCGGCAAACCTGTGTCAGCCGGTCCGGTTCGTTAACACTTGTGGCCGCGCGCCCCGCGGCCTCAGCGGCGGCAAATGATTTTCAATGTCGCCTGGAACAAAACGCATCTGATGCGATTAGCATCTTTCGGACTCGGCCTGCACTCGACGCGTGGGCGGTGTTTACCTTCGTAGCCAACCGCAGTTGCGTATCGATGATCGCTCCTTCATTATCCCCCGCAGTTGGCTCGCATTTTGCTTCGATTTGTTGCCGCGGCGGCAGACGCCAGATGCTTCGTATATTTCTTCGCCAACTTCTCATTTTCGAGTAAGCGAGTGGTTCGGCTGGGTTTCATCATTGGTTTTATTGCGTTCATCGGAGTGCTGCTCTCCGGTCTTGCGGCCTATCGCGTCCACGATCAGGAATTGACGGTCGAGGGCATCGCGCTGGCGCGCGCGATCGACGTCCACGCCAGCCTGGTACAGGACCGGTTGACCGAGCGTGAACTGCTCGCGCGCGTCGCCTCGGGCCTGTTCCATGCACCGTCCGTGATCAAGGCCGATATGCTGCAGCCGCTGCGGACGTCGATCTATGCTTTCAAGACCGATTTCGTGGTCGCAGGCTGGATTGCGCGGCTCCAGCCGAGCGAGCTTGCGGCGGCGCGCAAGGAATTGGCGAGCGCCGGATTTTCGGATCCGACCATCCGCAGCTTCGATGATTCACCGCGCGATACGCAGTCCCTCGACAAGCCGATCGATGTATTGATGGACGTTGAACCGCGCAATGCGCTGACGATCGCTTTCCCCGGCCGTTCGCTTGACCAGCACCCGATTCTGGGGCCGATGTTCGCGCAGGCCATGACCCACGGCAAACCGGTATCGTCCGACCCGCTTCCGCTGACGCGCCCGGATGGGCCGGTCGGCATCGTGCTGGCCGCGCCCGTCCTGCAGGAGGGTGAGGCCTCGCCGGTCGGCTTCGTGACGTTTTCCTATGAATTGGCGCCGCTGATGCTGGCGAATGATGACCTTTCGCTGTTCTCGGTGGTGCTGAAGGATCCGCGCACCGCCGATAGCGAACTGATCGCAAACGACCAGGGCATCGTCACCTCAAGGACGGTGAAACAGGATGGGCCTGCGCCGTCGATGGTAAGAACGGTGACGTTCGGCGGCCGCGACTGGTCGCTCGGCTATTACGCCAAGATCAATGCGGCGAGGCGGGCAAACCAGACCGCAGCGATCGTGGCGGCGATCGGCCTCGCGCTGACCGGTATCGTCGGCGGGCTGTTCGGATATGTCGCTTACAATAATTTGCGGCTCAGCCGCGAAATCCAGGTGCGGATCGGTTTCGAACGCCGATTGACCGCGGTCATCGACGAACTCAATCACCGGGTCAAGAACATCCTGGCAGTGATCCAGTCGATCGTCACCCGCACGCTGCGCCATGGCTCGGACATCGATGTCGCCCGCGAACTCTTGATCGGCCGGATCCACGCCATGTCGAACGTGGTCTCGCTGCTGAGCGAAAGCCAGTGGCAGGGCGTGAAATTGAAGGGGCTGTTCGAGGCACGCGCCATTCCGCATGCCGAGCGCATCGCGGTGAGCGGCCCCGATATCGCCGTCAGCGCGCGGGCCGCGCAGAGCCTTTCGCTGCTCTTCTTCGAACTCGCGTCGCATTCCGATGAGGGGCTTTCGCTGGTCGGCAAGCACCCCCACATCGTTGCGCATTGGGAAGTGAACGGAGAAGATCCCGAATCGACGTTTTATTTCCGCTGGGAAGAATTCAATACCAGTGCGGCAACCCGCCGCGAGGATAGCGACTTCGGCGTCATCCTGCTCGATCGTGTCGCGCCCGAGGCGCTTGGCGGCACATCGAAACGGTATTTTACCGATGTGAGTTATGTCTACGAACTCACCGCTCCGATGGAGACCGTGATCGACATGACCGAGAGGGACCGGACCGAGCAATTGTCGGTTATGCCCAAAGCAGCGCGGTAGGTTCCCGATCTATCCAGCGTCTTTCCGGGTCTGCGCATCCAAGTCGGCTGATGCCGACTTGGACATGATGTTGCCGAACTCGGGTAGACCCGAGTTCAGTCGGCGCATCCCGGAATGACGCTGAGTAAAAGCCAAAATGGATTTACCCGCCGCTGCCGCCGATCACCGCCCGGACCGTTTCATCGGGGCCGAAATCTTCGGCGCCGTCGACATAGAGCAGCGCGCTCAGTTTCGATCGCGCCCGATTGACGCGGCTCTTGATGGTGCCGACCGCGCAGCCGCAAATCGCCGCGGCGTCCTCATAGGAGAAACCCGAGGCCCCGACCAGAATCAGCGCTTCGCGCTGGTCCTGCGGCAGCTTCTCGAGCGCGGCACGGAATTCCTCGAACTCGAGATGCGCGCTCTGCGCCGGCTGGGTCTTCAGGGTCTTGGCATAGCTGCCGTCGGCGTCCTCCACCTCCCGCCGCCGCTTGCGATAATCCGAGCGGAACAGGTTGCGCAGGATCGTGAACAGCCATGCCGGCAAATTCGAGCCGGGCTGGAATGAGTCGATGTTGGCAAGCGCACGGAGCAGGGTTTCCTGCACCAGATCGTCGGCGCGATCACCATTGCCGCTGAGCGAGATCGCAAACGCGCGCAGGCTCGGAACCGACGCCAGGATGTCGTCGCGGAGTTCGTTTGTGAGAGGCATTAGTCCCTCCCGTCATTTTTTTCGCCCGCGGTTCCCATTTGGGGCGTCGCATCGGGCGCATCAAGTTTTCGAATCAGATCCGCGAAGCGGTCCGGGACTCCTTGCCGTACGACATCGTCGTACATGGCTCGAAGCTGGTGCCCGATTCTCGACTGAATCTCGGCGTTGAGGCCGCCCTGCTTGCCAGGCGTGGCATTCTTGCTCTTTGGATCTTTCATGACCTGTTCCACGCTTCCCCGAGAGTTAAGTCACTGATAATTCAGGAATTATCGTTCATTTTTGAAGCCTTTGCGGCAACGCTGATGGGTGCTAATTCAAACTCGGCCCGAAAGTTCCGGGAAGCGGGAACTTTTATCGGCCTCAAGCGTAGACAGGCACGTCAGGGGAACCGGGTCGCCCCGTCGAGACGTTTTGACCCAAAACTTTGACCCAAAGACAATGATGGAGTGGGGATGTCCCGATCACAGCTCGTTGCCGAACATCTACCGTTGTTGCGGCGCTACGCCCGTGCGTTGACGGGAAACCAGGCGTCGGGCGACGCATATGTCGGAGCCATGCTTGAAGCCCTGCTTCAGGACCCGTCCCTGCTCGACGAACAGCATGGCCCGCGCGCTGGGCTTTTCCGGCTGTTTACCCAGATCTGGAATTCGGTTTCGCTCAACGAGGGCGCCGATGTGACGACCCTGCCGATGCCTTCAGAGCGCCGGCTTTCAAATATCACCCCATTGCCGCGCCAGGCCTTCCTGCTGCTGTCGCTGGAGGGGTTCTCGGAAGAAGAAGTGGCGTTCATTCTGGGCACCGATGTGGCTGAGACCCGCAAGCTCGCCGATACCGCGGGCCGGGAAATGGCGGCCGAGATCGCGACCGATGTGCTGATCATCGAGGACGAGACCTTCATCGCGATGGACCTCGAAAGCCTGGTGAAAAACCTCGGCCACAACGTGATCGGGGTCGCCCGCACCCATTCCGACGCCGTGGCGCTGGCGAAGAACAAGAAGCCGGGCCTGATCCTCGCCGATATCCAGCTTGCCGACGGCAGTTCCGGTCTCGACGCGGTCAACGAGCTGCTGCGGATTTTCGAGGTGCCGGTGGTGTTCATCACCGCCTATCCCGAACGCTTCCTCACCGGCGAGCGTCCCGAACCGGCGTTCCTGATCTCGAAGCCGTTCCAGCCTGCGATGGTCTCAGCCGTCGCCAGCCAGGCACTGTTCTTTCAGCGCAATTCGCGCAATCGCGCGCCTCGGGCGGCGGCTTCCTGATCGCATTCGACAGCGATGAAATGAGCCCGGCGCGCTTCGCGGCGCGCCGGCGCCACGCCGCCATCAGCGGCGACGGTTCGCGTACCCGGTTTTGATTTTTGCATAAAAGCAGGGCGCGGCTGGCATCACCACAGCCGCGCCCTACGTCGCCGGTTAATGGGGCAGGGGGAATAACCGGCTCCCGGTGATGACGCACAGGCCCCCGGAGTCGTTCCCGCCGCCAAAAACTTTTTTCGTACACGGTTAAGTGATGATCGGCTTTTAGAACCTCGCGGGTTCCGTCGCGTTGTTTGCCAGATCGCCATGGGGCGATGAACGCAGGCGGGCGCAACATGTCGCAGGTCTCGAGGCAAGCCTTATTCAAGGGAATTCTTGGCGCGTCGCGCCGTCTCGCTGACGTTCGGCGCGGTGCAGTTTGCCTCCGGCCGCGATCTCGGCAGCTTGTCGCAGGCCCCCGTCTCGCTGGTCACCCTGGTATCCGCCGGAGTCGGCATCGACCGCACGGCCAAAGGCGATCGCGCGGCCGGCGTGTCGGCGTCGGCGGGGCGGACACAGACGATTTTGCTTCGGCTGGAGGGTCTTTCCGACACGTCGGTGCTGGTCAGCGTACCGGTCGCCCACGTGGCCCGCGACACTTCGTTCGCCAAACCGGGCGATCGGAAAGTGGCATGCGAGCCCGTCGTCAGCGTATTGACCGAGGTCGCCAAGCAGCTTCAGCCGGGCCGCTGCGTTACTTGAAGCTTCTGTCGTTGCGAAGAGTAAACGGGGGTGCGGATTTCGCGCGGCCCGTCGGCTCACAACAATTATGAAAATTATTCCGCCGGGGCTTGATCGCTCGACGGGCCGCGGGTCGCCAGAAATCCCAACGCCAATCCGCCCACCGCCAGAATCGGGATCAGTCTCTTGATGCCGATCGCGCGCACGATCTGAATGCCCGTCGCGACCAGCATCGGGTCGGCCAGCGCGGTTTGAAACCCTGACTTCGCGGTCTCCGCCGCGCGGGCCTTGACCTGCCGCTTCCGCACCAGATAGCAGCCGGCCGCAATCAGCGTGACCACCAAGAACACGCCGGCGCCGGTCAGGCAGGCCTCGATCAGGCCATATCGCTGCAGCACATAGACAAAGGCCGCCGCGCACAGAAACGATATCGTGACCCCCAGCGCCAAAGCCGTCGCCGCCGCGAGCGAGGTCAGCCGCAACGCCCTGCCGGTGGAATCCTTAAAATCATCGATCATTCGCGCAAACATGGACGCCTCGATTCAAAAATATCGCTGCCGAACGAAATGACGGCGCATCTGCGCCGCCGTTCGAGCCGGTTCTCGCCGAGCCGGTTCTTGCAATGAACCGTCTGTCGTTATCGGCGCCACGCGGCGCCGATCAGGAAACCAAGACCGAGCGCGAGCCCGACGGTCGCCAGCGGCCGCTCGTGGACAAGGTCCTCCAGCGTTTCTTCGATCGAAGTGGCGGCGTCCTGCGCGGCATCCATCGCAGCGCTGCCGCGCTCGGAGAGATCGTCGACGGCTGAATCCACATTGGCACGCGCCTGCTTGTAACCGCGGCGCGCCTGTTTGCCGGCAGTGCCGGCGAAGGAATTCAGCGCGTCGGTGATCTGCTCGGTCAAGGCTGAGATATCGTTTTTCACGGCTGCCACATCCTTTTCAAGGCGTTCATAGGTCGCTTTGTCCGTCAGATTCTTGATTCCGAATTCGCCGTCGGTAGCCGACATCAAAAGCTCCCAGGTATTCAAATGATTGAAGTGACGTATGGAATAAACGTTTCGCTGCACCGGAAGTTCCGGTCAGCCCGGCGGCAGTTGTGGCGAAGCGGTCGGCAAAAGATGATCCTTGATAATGAGGGCCACGATCAAAAGCGGCGACGACAGGAAGCCGCCCATCGGTCCCCACAGCCAGGTCCAGAACGCCAGCGCCATGAACACCGCCAATGCATTGAGCTCGAGCCGCCGGCCGATAATAGTCGGCGTGACAAAATGACCCTCAAGAAAAGTAAGCCCGACAAACGCCAGTGGCGCGATCAGTCCGGCGCCGATCGTGGAGAAGGCGATCACGCCGACCCCCGCCAGGATCACGAACATCGCGACCGGGCCGATGATCGGAAAGAAATTCAAGGTCGCGGCCAGCGCTCCGAGCCCGGCCGGATTGGGCATTCCTGTGACCGCGCAGATGATGCCGGTCGCGGCGCCGACCCCGAGATTGATTATCGTCACCGTGAGCAGGTAGCCGCCAAGCTGTCCTTCGATCTCGTTGAGAATCCTTAAAGTCCGCAGCC
The DNA here is from genome assembly GCA_963727225.1 of uncultured Pseudomonadota bacterium. Taxonomy (GTDB): domain Bacteria; phylum Pseudomonadota; class Alphaproteobacteria; order Rhizobiales; family Xanthobacteraceae; genus Bradyrhizobium. The sequence goes on from CAVSFN010000024.1 coordinate 638,222, forward strand.
GCGCGGCGTGATCGGCGAACGTCATGATCAACGCGCGTCGCAGGTCCTTCCAGCTCGCAATGAACAGGATCAGGGTCGCAAGAAACAACAGGAACTCGGTGAAGGTCGGCGACAGGAACTCGAAGGTGGGCTGGACCCAATCGAGCTTGGGTACCTCGAAGGGCACCGCTGAAAGTGAGTCGGATCCGCCCAGCATGCTCTGCAGTTGCCGCCAGAGCCCCAGCGGCCGATCGAACACATGCAGTTTTTCCCGCAGCAGGGAGCCCAATTCCGGCAGCCGGGTGCTCCATTCCATCAACGGAGAAGAGATCAGGCCGATCATGAAGATGGCTCCGGCGCCCACGACGGTCACGATCAGAACCGCTGACACCGAACGGGGAATCCGATGCCGCTCCAGAAAACCCGCGGCCGGTGACAGCATGGTGCCGACCACGAATGCAGTCACCACCGGAAGGAAGAAGGCTTTCGCGACATAGAGAACGGCGACCAGGCAGATGACCAGCAACGCGACCAGCACGAAAGCCACCACCTCGGCGCGGCGAATGACCGGCGGCAGATCGTTCTTGCTGTCTGGAAGTGGTGTTCCGACCGATGCGCCGGGAAGCGCACGCTCATTGGGAAAGACACGCAACCAGCTCTCCCTTCGCGCAACGATGAACATAGCTTTGATCCCGAGCGCGCGCCGCGACCCGGACTCGATGACTAAACCCGCTATGCAGACAAAAGTTCCATCGCAGGAACGTGAAGGGTGGAGCGCTTGACAGCATCGCTCAGTACTTGAATCGAGCGGAACCGCGGGGCCGCAACCGCGTTTGTTGTGCAGGGCATCGCTACGATGCGCATCACCGAACGGGGGCAGGCCATGGCACAGAAATCCGCAGCCGATCGCAGGCAACCATGGCGCGCGTCCAGCGCGCTGATCCTGGCAGGAGCCTTGCTGGTTGCGCCCGCCATGTTCCCAGGCGTGGCGAGCGCGCAGGTTCTCGGCTACGCGCCTTCGCAGCAAGGTTCGTTTTCGTCCGACGGTTTGACGGTCGCGCCGACCGAACGCCCGCTGACCAATCAAGGCGACGGGAGTGCCAGCGCGCTGTCCGAGCGGCTGCGGCGAACCGTCATTGCCCTGAATACCCGCGAAGCGCCCGGCACCGTGATCATCGATACGGGTAACACCGCGCTCTATTACGTGCTCGGCCAGAACCGCGCCATTCGCTACGGCGTCGGCGTCGGCCGCGAGGGCTTCACCTGGGCCGGCACGCAGACCATCACCCGCAAGGCGGAATGGCCGGATTGGCATCCGCCGGCGCAGATGATCGCGCGCCAGCCTTATCTGCCGCGCTTTATGGCGGGCGGCCCCGGCAATCCGCTCGGCGCCCGCGCGATGTATCTCGGCTCCAGCGAATATCGCATTCATGGCACCAACGATCCCTCGACGATCGGCAAATTTGTCTCCAGCGGCTGCATCCGCCTGACCAATGAAGACGTCGCCGACCTGTTCAGCCGCGTCGAGGTCGGCACCAGGGTCGTGGTGCTGGCGAAGAATGCAGCGCATCTCGAAGCACTGGCAGCGTCCAATGTTCGCCCGGCCAGCGCGCCGCCGCATGCCGTTGCGACGACGCCGGCCGCGGGCCGTCAAGCCATGAACCTTTCGATGTCGTCATCGTACTGAGGTTAACAACCCCCGTCGCGGGAGGTGAACATGCGTTGGAGATCGGTCAGGTTGATCATAGCGGGCGCGGTGGCGGTAGTGTGCGCCTCGACCCTGGCTCCGGCGGCAAACGCCGAGGATTTTCTGTCGGCGCTGTTCGGCGCCTTCGGCGCGCGACCGCAGGCTCCTTCCGTCCCGCTGTCGTTCGCAAGCGAGGGCGACCCCCGGGCTTCGCAAAGCGGGGTTCGTTCACGGTCGGGCTATTCCGGCGGCTCGCAGGCCTATTGCGTGCGCACATGCGACGGACGCTATTTCCCGATCAGCGGCTCCAACGGCCAGAGCCGCGCCGCGTCCTGCAACAGTTTCTGCCCGGCCAGCGAAACAAAAGTAGTTTACGGCAGCCATATCGATAATGCGGCGACCGAGAGCGGAAAGCCTTACTCGGAGCTGCCGAATGCCTTTCGCTACCGTAACGAGCTGGTCGCAGGATGCACCTGCAACGGCAAGGACCAGATCGGTCTCGCGCCGGTCAAGATCGAGAACGATGCCACGCTTCGCAAGGGCGATCTCGTCGCCGGCGCCGACGGGCTGATGGTCACCGGCCACGCCGCCGACAGACGCGGTGCGTCACTGAATTTCTCGCCGGCTTCGGAATCGTTGCGCGCGCGTGTGCCGGTCGTGGCCTCCGAATAATCCAGCTGACTTCAAGGGCCTCCGTTCCGATTGAATCGGAACGGAGGCCTTATCTCTTTGTTTGATGCGGTTTCTTCGCGCGAACGGGCACCCGCGCCTCATCACCTGACGGGCAGGCTTGCGCTGGAAAACGCTTAGGATTCCGATAGCCGCCGATTGTGGGTTCCGTCGCTGGAACCGGCTGCGCGCGCAGGCGTTAGGGTCTGCAGGACGGCTAACGGACCATCTCCGTCGGCGATGCCCAGGGGGAATTCAAAAATGCTTATCAGCGCGCTGATCACATTTCTCGTCGTTATTCTTATTCTCTATCTGATCAACATGCTGCCGATCGATGGCCGCGCCAAGCAAATCGCGCGCGTCGTGGTGATCGTGCTCGGCGTCATTTCGCTGCTGAAACTTATCGCGGTTTTCTAGAGCTGCTGACGATGTCACAACAAAAAGCCCCGGCAACCTGCCGGGGCTTTCAATCGCGCGATCCATGTCAGCGTCCTGAACCCGTCATCGACACTCCCGCGCGAGCCGTCAGCCCGCCGCCTTGGCTTCCCGGCGTCGCGCGGTCAGGATGAATTCGGTGTAGCCGTTGGGCTGCTCGCGTCCCCTAAAGATGAGATCGCAGGCCGCCTTGAAAGCGACGCCATCGAAACCGGGCGCCATCGGCCGGTACAGCGGGTCGCCTTTATTCTGGCCGTCGACCACGACCGCCATGCGCTTTAACGCCTCCATCACCTGCTCTTTGGTGATGACGCCCTGATGCAGCCAGTTCGCCAGATGCTGGCTCGAGATCCGCAAGGTGGCGCGGTCTTCCATCAGGCCGACATCGTGAATGTCGGGCACCTTGGAGCAGCCGACCCCTTGATCGATCCAGCGCACCACATAGCCGAGGATGCCCTGGCAATTATTGTCGATTTCCTGCTTCACATCGTCGGGCGCCCAGTTCGACTGCGATACCGGGATGGTGAGGATGTCAGACAGTTTGGCGCGCGGGCCGGCCTTGGCCAGTTCGCGCTGGCGCGCCTGCACATTGACCTGATGATAATGCAGCGCGTGCAGCGTGGCCGCGGTCGGCGAGGGCACCCATGCGGTGGTGGCGCCGGCTTGCGGGTGGGCGATCTTCTGCGCCAGCATGTCCGCCATCTTGTCGGGGGCGGCCCACATGCCCTTGCCGATCTGGGCATGGCCGGGCAGGCCGTCGATCAGGCCGACATCGACGTTCCAGTCTTCATAGGCCTTGATCCAGGGCTGCGCCTTCATGTCGTTCTTGCGGATCATCGGGCCGGCTTCCATCGAGGTATGGATCTCGTCGCCGGTGCGATCGAGGAAGCCGGTGTTGATGAACACGATGCGCTTGGAGGCATTCTGGATGCAGGCCTTGAGGTTGACCGTGGTGCGGCGCTCCTCGTCCATGATGCCGACCTTCATGGTGTTTTCAGGCAGCGACAGCATCTTTTCGACCCGGCCGAACAGCTCGCAGGTCAACGCCACCTCGTCGGGGCCGTGCATCTTCGGCTTGACGATATAGACCGAACCGGTTCGGCTGTTGCGGGTTTTCGAAGTGCCCTTGAGATCGTGAATCGAAAGCAGGCCGGCGACGGCGGCGTCGAGAATGCCTTCCGGGATTTCGCCGCCGCTGGAGTCGAGCACGGCGTCGGTGAACATGTGGTGGCCGACATTGCGCATCAGTAACAGGCTGCGGCCATGCAGCTTGAGTTCCTTGCCGTCCGGCGTCTGGTAGATGCGGTCGGAATTGAGCGAGCGCGTGAGCGTCTTGCCGCCCTTCTCGAAATCGGCCGACAGCGTGCCGTTCATCAAGCCGAGCGTGTTGCGGTAGATCAACACCTTGTCTTCCGCGTCAACCGCCGCGACGCTGTCTTCCATGTCGAGGATGGTGCTGACCGCCGATTCCAGAATCATGTCGGCGACGCCGGCCGGATCGTCCTTGCCGATGGCGTGATTACGATCGATTCTGATCTCGATGTGCATGCCGTTGTTGACCAGCAGGATCGCGGTCGGGGCGGCAGGATCGCCAAGGTAGCCGGCGAACTGCTCGTTCGATTTCAGCGCGGTGGCGTTTCCGCTCTTGAGCTTGGCGGCGAGTTTGCCTGATATGACGCTGTAGGAGGTCACATCGGTGTGGCTTCCGGTCGCCAGCGGCACGGCGGCATCGAGAAAGGCCTTTGCTTTCGCGATCACCTTGTCGCCGCGGCTCTTGTTGTAGCCCTTGCCGCCTTCGCCGGCTTCGTGCGGTATCGCGTCGGTGCCATAGAATGCATCGTAAAGGCTGCCCCAGCGCGCGTTGGCGGCATTCAGGGCGTAGCGCGCATTGGTGAGTGGCACCACCAGCTGCGGTCCGCAGATCTTTCCGATTTCGTCATCGACATCGGCGGTCTCGACCTTGTGGGTGGCCGGTTCCGGCAGCAAATAGCCGATCTCCCTCAAGAACGCCGTATACGCATTCATGTCGAACGGCTTGCCCTTGTGGGCGCGGTGCCAGCCGTCGATTTTCGCCTGCAAGGCGTCGCGCACGGCGAGCAGGTCGCGATTTTTGGGCGCGAGATCGCGGATGATGGCGGCAAGCCCGGCCCAGAATGCGTCGGGCGAAATTCCGCTCTTGGGGGTCGCTTCCTTGGCGATGAAGTCGAACAGGATGGGAGCGATCTTCAGTCCGTGGGCGTCGATACGATTCATGATAAAACTCTCGCGAGAAGCGGCGGTTACACGATGTTTTCAGGCCAAAGACCAGGATGTTTTCAGGCCAAAAACAAAGAGCGCCGCGAGGGGCGGCGTTCGATGTCCCTTTTAGCGCCAAAGCCGGGGCCGTGAGAAGACCTTTCGCAGGCCCGGATGGCGCAAACGGTGGCTACCGGCTGCCGCAGACCCAGCTAAAGCGTTTTCCAGCGAAGTGGGTACCGGTTCGCGTGAACAAAACGCGTCAAATAAATAGAGCCTCCGTTCCGATTCAATCGGAACGGAAAAGGTTCTGGAAAGCGCTCTTCTAGATATTGGCGCCGAGGTCGACGAGTTCGTCGAACAGAATGCCGCTTCCCGCCAGCATCCGCTCGATCTCGTCGGTCGCCTCGGTAACCGGGCGCGTCGAGGTGTCGATCGTCAATTCACATTCGGTCGGCGGCTGGTAGTCGTTGCCGATACCGGTGAAGGCGTGCAGCGCGCCGGCCCGCGCCTTGGCGTAATGGCCCTTGGGATCGCGGCTCTCGCAGACCTCGGCAGGTGTGGCGACATAGATTTCCCGGAACGCGGTGTCGGCGATGCGGCGCGCCGCGGCGCGATCTTCGCGCGAGGGCGAGACCGCGGCGACGATGGCGATGTGGCCGTTGCGCGCCAGGTGAACCGCGACTTCAGCCAGTCGGCGGATGTTCTCGCTACGGTCCGGCGCTGAGAATCCCAGATCGCTGTTGAGGCCGGCGCGCAGCGTATCGCCGTCCAGCAGCACCGGTGAACCGCCATTGCTGAACAGCCGGCGTTCCAGCGCGCGCGCCAGCGTCGATTTTCCGGAGCCCGGCAGGCCCGTCAGCCAGATTACCGCGCCGCGGTGGCGATAGCGCGCCGAACGTTCGTCGGGGCGCAACGCCGATTCCACCGGCACGATGTCGACCGGAAGCGCGCGTTGTCCGGCATCGACCGAGAGCACCAGTCCGCCGCCGGCAATGCGGCCGTTGACCTCGATCACCAGACGCCCGGTGCGCGGATTGTCGATGTAGGAATCGGCCGCCAGCGGCTGGACCAGCGAAATGTCGATCTCGCCGACATGGTTGCGCGCGATCGACTTCGTCTCGACGCTCGAAAGTTCGCCGGGATCGACGGCTTTCTCGATCGCGACCACGGTGGCGCGGGTTTCCTTGGTGCCGAGGCGAACCAGAATAGAAGCGTCCGTCGTCAGCGGTTTGTCGTGCAGCCAGAAAATGCGCGCGCGAATCCGGCGCGTATCGCGCGGACTGCTTCCGGCATGGGCGATCACATCGCCGCGTTCGATGAACAGCTCGCGGTCGAGCGTAATACCGACCGAACGCCCCGCGGTTTGGGGCTCCTTCAGCGGAGTGGTGGGCCAACCTTCGACGGTCCGGATCCTGGCGATCTTGCCCGCGGGCATGATGACGATCTCGTCGCCGGCGGCAAGGCTGCCGGATTCGATCCGGCCTGCGACAATGCGGCGCTCGTCGAATTTGTAGATCGCCTGCACCGGCAGCCGCAGCGCAAGCTGTTCGAGCGGCCGGGCGGGTTCAAGCGCATCGAGCGCCTCGACCACGGTCGGGCCGCTATACCACTGGATCCTCGGCGTCCGCACGGCAACCCCGTCGCCGTCGCGCGCCGATATCGGGATCACCGCCGCCGGGGTGACGCCGAGGCCGGTCAGATGCGCTGAAATCTCGTCGCTGATTTCGTTGAATCGCGCCGCGCTGAAATCGACCCGGTCCATCTTGTTGACGACCACGGCGACTTGTTTGACGCCAAGAAGGTGCAGGAGATAGCCGTGGCGCCGGGTCTGGTCGCGCACGCCCTCCAGCGCATCGATGATCAGCACCGCGCCATCCGCCTGCGAGGCGCCGGTGATCATGTTGCGCAGGAATTCGGCGTGACCGGGCGCATCGATCAGCACCACGTCGCGGGACCGGGTACGGAAGCGAATCTGCGTGGTGTCGATGGTGATGCCCTGGTCGCGCTCGGTCTGCAACGCATCGAGCAGGAACGACCATTCGAACGGCATGCCGCGCCGCGCGCTGACGGCCTTGAGCATTTCCAGCTTGCCTTCGGGCAGGCTGCCGGTCTCGTGCAACAGGCGCCCGACCAGGGTGGACTTGCCGTGATCGACATGGCCGACGATGACGATGCGAACCTGCGGACGCGTGGTGCCGTTGGGCGTCGCCGATATCGCGGTGGGGACAATCATGTTCATCGAAGCACTCAACTCAAGGTCCGTTAGAGATAACCGGCGACGCGCAGCCGCTCGAAGGCGTCTTCGGTTTCATGATCCAGCGCGCGCCCGGAACGCTCCGGCACCTTGGTGCCGTCAAGCTCGAGCAGGATCTCCTCGATATTCGATGCGGTCGATGCCACCGGGTTGGTGATATCGGCGTCGCCCAGCGAGCGGTAGCGCTTGCCGTTCCGCGTGAGATAGAGCGGGATGATCGGGATGTTTTCGCGCTTGGTGTAGGCCCAGATGTCGGCCTCGGTCCAATGCAGGATCGGGTGAATGCGCAGATGCGCGCCCGGCGGCGGCGAGGCGTTGAACTGGTCCCAAAATTCCGGCGGCTGGTCGCGCACGTCCCATCCGCCCTCGATGCCGCGCGGCGAGAACACCCGCTCCTTGGCGCGGGTGGCTTCTTCGTCGCGGCGAATGCCGGCGATCAGCCCGTCGAAACCGTATTTGGCGAGCGCCAGTTTCAAGCCTTCGGTCTTGCGGGCCGCGGACCGGGCGGCTGGCGGCAGGGTCGGATCGACGGTCTCCAGCGGCGGGCAGGGTTCAATCTTCAGATCGAGCTCCCATTCCTTGCCGTAACGATCGCGGAACGCGTACATCTCCGGAAACTTCTTGCCGGTATCGACATGCATGGCGGGGAATGGCACGCGGCCGAAGAAGGCCTTGCGCGCCAGCCAGATCATCACATTGGAATCCTTGCCGAGCGACCACAACAGCGCCAGCTTCTTCAGCCGTGCGAAGGCTTCCCTGAAAATGTAGATGCTCTGGGCCTCGAGGGCGTCCAGATGATCCATGGCGCGACCTGTCGGGGGCATTTGGGAAAGATGATTGGCCGGTATTTGCCGGGCCGTAGATTCGTCGGTTGGAGCCGCACGACGCAACTGGTCTATTGTTTGGTTGTTGTCGGGAAGAAGCATCTCTGGCCCTTGGCCTTTGCAGGTGAAAATTCTATAGTTGCAACGCAATAGAGAAGAAACAATTTTCTCTTTGCGGACGTCGAATGAGACATATATAGAAAATAATTCCAGTCAACCCCGTAAGTAGGGGAAGCGAGCATCGTATGCGATTTCTGCCGGTGTTTCTCGATCTGCAAACCGGACCTGTGCTCCTCGTCGGGGCCGGCGATCTGGCGCGGGCGAAGTTGCGCCTGCTGGCCGCGGCCGGCGCGTGCATTCGCTGGTTCGCGACCGATGGCCGTCACGATGTCGCTGGATTAGAGCCTGCCGACGCGGCGCGGATCGAGTTTGCCGAAGGCGATCCGTTGGCGGCCGATCTCGGCGGTGTGATTGCGATTTTTTGCGCGGGCGCCGGCGACATTGGAATTGCGATGTCGTTGCGGGCAAAGGCGGTCGGCCTGCCGGTCAATGTGATGGACGACCTGGCGCATTCGACCTTCATCTTTCCTGCGATCGTCGATCGCGGTGACGTGGTGGTGGCGGTCGGCACCGGCGGCGCATCGCCGGTGGTGGCGCGCCGGGTGCGCGAGCGCATTGAGGCGATGCTGCCGGCGCGGATCGGCGATCTCGCCACTTTCATCGGCCGCCGGCGCAAACAGCTCCACAGCCGCATTGCGGAAATGCCGCTGCGCCGTCGCTTCTGGGAGCGCGTGATCGATGGTCCGATCGGCGCGCTGGTACTCGCCGGGCGCGGCGATGAAGCCGATGCAGCCCTGAAGAGTATTTCCGATCCATCCGCTTACGCCGGCGCGCAGGCGTCGGGCCAGGTCGGGGGCTGGGTAACGCTGGTCGGCGCCGGTCCGGGCGATCCGGATTTGCTGACCATCAAGGCGCTGCGCGCCCTGCAGGACGCCGATGTGGTGTTTTACGATGAACTGGTCTCGCCCGAAATCCTCGATCGCGCGCGCCGCGATGCGTCGCGGGTGCCGGTCGGCCGCCGGGTCGGAAAGCCCGGTATTGGCCAGCATGCGATCAACCGCCTCTTGATCGAGGCGGCGAAGTCCGGACAGCGCGCGGTGCGCCTCAAGGGCGGCGATCCCTTCGTGTTCGGCCGCGGCGGCGAGGAAGTCGAAGCGCTGCGCGAGGCCGGCATTGGCTATTCGATCGTGCCGGGCATTAGCGCCGGGCTTGGCGCTGCAGCGCAATTCGAGGTGCCGCTGACGTTCCGGCATGAGGCCGTGCGCATCACCTTCCTTACCGCGCACAAGGCCAGGGACACCGAGACCGTCGACTGGTCGACGCTGACGGACGCGAAGATGACGGTGGTCGTCTATATGGGAATGACCGCGGCGCCGTCGGTGCGCGCCGGTTTGCTGGCCGCCGGGCGCTCGCCGCAAACGCCGGTCGGGGTGTTCGCGCGCGTGACGCGGCCCGATGCCCAGGCGGTTGTAGGAACCCTCGATGAATTGCCGGCGCTGATCGGCCAGGTCAATGGCGGTCCCGCGATCCTCGTCATCGGTGACGTCGTCGCGCATTCCGCGCCATGGCGCCGTTCGAACCTCCATCAAGTCATCACTGAAATTCTGGAAGCTGCCGAATGACCTCCCCGCTCGAACAGAAAAAAATCAGGATCACCGGCCCGTCAATGGTGACGGCCAACCGCACCTGGGATGGTGTGGTGATCTACCGTACCCCTCAGCAGGGTTGGTCGGCGGACTTGTCGGACGCGGCCATCGTCCGCACCTCAGATGAGGCGCGGGCGTTGCTGGCTGAATCGGTGGCCGACGATGTCGGCGCGGTCGGCGCCTATATCGCGCCGGTCGAAGTCAGGGATAGCGGGGCGATCAAACCCGGCAATTTGCGTGAACATATCCGGTCGGAAGGCGTCACCATCGATCTTCCGGTCCCGGCATAAGGCTATCGGCTCATGTATGCATATGACGAACTCGACCGCACGCTCATCAACGAACGTGTTTCGGAATTTCGCGATCAGGTGAAACGCCGGCTGTCCGGCGAACTCACCGAGGACGAATTCAAGATGCTGCGGCTGCAGAACGGCGTCTATCTGCAACTGCACGCCTATATGTTTCGGGTGGCGATTCCTTACGGGACGCTGTCGTCGAAGCAATTGCGGCGGCTGGCGCATGTGGCGCGCCGCTATGATCGCGGCTACGGACATTTCACCACCCGGCAGAACATCCAGTACAACTGGATCAAGCTTGCCGAATTGCCGGACGCGCTAGCCGATCTCGCCGAGGTCGGCATCCATGCCATGCAGACCTCAGGCAACAACACCCGCAACGTTACCTCGGATCAATGGGCAGGTGTGGCGCCCGGCGAGGTCGAGGATCCCCGTATCTGGTCCGAGTTGTTGCGGCAATACACCACGCTGCATCCCGAATTTTCGTTCCTGCCGCGCAAGTTCAAATTCGCGATTACCGCCTCGGAGCACGATCGCGCGGCGATCAAGGTTCACGATATCGGCCTGCGCCTGCACAAGAATGCCGAAGGCGAGACCGGATTCGAGGTGCTGGTCGGAGGCGGGCTCGGCCGTACGCCGTTTATCGCCAAGACCATCAAGTCGTTCGTGCCGGGCCGCGATCTGCTGAGTTACGTCGAGGCCATTCTGCGCGTCTATAATCAGTACGGTCGCCGCGACAACATCTACAAGGCCCGCATCAAGATCCTGGTGCACGAGCTCGGCATCGAGAAATTCGCGAAGGAAGTCGAGGACGAGTGGCTGCAGATGCGCGACAGCGCGCTGACCCTGGATGACGCGGTGGTCGAGGACATCCGTTCGCGCTTTAGCTATCCGGTTTATGAAAAACTGCCGCATATGCCGGACGAACTGAAGCAGGCGGCGCACGATCCGCATTTCGAGGCTTGGCGAAAGAATTCGGTCGCGCCTCACAAGGTACCGGGCTATGCGATCGTCACGCTGTCGCTGAAGCCGGTGGGCGGACCGCCGGGCGATGCCACCGCCGAGCAGATGGACGCGATCGCCGATCTCGCCGACAAATATTCCTTCGGCGAAATTCGTGTCGGCCATGAACAGAATCTGGCGCTGCCCCATGTCGCAAGACGCGACCTGCCGACGCTGTGGCGGGCGCTTGACAAGATCGGCGTCGCGACCCCGAACGTCAATCTGGTCTCCGACATCATCGCCTGCCCGGGGCTGGATTATTGCTCGCTCGCCAATGCGCGCTCGATCCCGATCGCGCAGGAGCTGACGCGGCGCTTCGCCAACCACGACACCGCCAACCTGATCGGAAAGCTGCACGTCAATATTTCCGGCTGTATCAACGCCTGCGGCCATCATCACGTCGGCCATATCGGCATTCTCGGCGTCGAGAAGAACGGCGAGGAATTCTATCAGATCACGATCGGCGGCCGTGCCGACGAGCACGCGGTGGTCGGCACCTTGATCGGCCCCGCCGTGCCCTATGGCGAGGTCGCCGACGTGATCGAGGATATTGTCGAAGCCTATCTGGCGCTTCGGGAGCGCCCCGACGAACTTTTCATCGACGCGGTCAAGCGGCTTGGCGTCGAACCTTTCAGGGAGCGGGTCTATGCCACTCGTTAAGAGTCGGAAAAATCATCGGTGATGCGTTCGTCCATGTCGCGGACGACGATCCGCTTACGGACGGCGGCGCGATGCTGATTTCGGCCGCGCGCTTTCTCGGCGATGCGGAGGCGCTGTCGCGCCGGGTCGGCGGGACCGGCGTGGTCTGGCCGAACAATCGCGACGTTGATGATCTGGTGCCCTATCTCGACCGGCTCGCGGTGGTCGCGCTGGTGTTTCCGACCTTCCGCGACGGCCGCGCCTACAGCCAGGCGCGGCTGCTGCGGGAACGCTATGGTTTTCGGGGCGAATTGCGCGCCACCGGACAGGTGTTGCGCGACCAGTTCGTATTCATGCTGCGCGCCGGATTCGACGCGTTCGAAGTGAAAAAGGAAAGCGACGCGGAGGCGTTTACCAATACCGCCAAGCGCTACTCGGTGTTCTACCAGCCGACCGGCGATGGCCGCCTTACCGCACTTCACCGGCGCATGCAGTTGCGCCACTCGGAGAGTGCCAGCCAGTGACGGCTTCTGCCCATCAGGTGTTACCGGAGCGGACGGCTCGCTCGCCGGATTTGCCTTCGGCCGAGGGGCTCGATCGCGCGCTCCGCAACGCATCGCCGGCGGATGTGATCGCGGCGGCGCTGCAGGCCGTCGGCCGGGAGCATCTGGCCGTCGTTTCGTCGTTCGGCACCGAATCGGCCGCGCTGCTCAAGGTCATGGCCGACGTCGATGCCGCGATTCCGGTGATCTTTCTCGACACCGGATGGCTGTTCGAGGAGACGCTGGCCTATCGCGACACCCTGATCGCGACGCTGGGCTTGCGCGATGTCCGTTCCATCCAGCCGCTGGAAGCGACATTGTCGCGCGAGGATCCGGATCGCGAATTGTGGTTTTCCGATCCTGATGCGTGCTGCCGGATCCGCAAAGTCGAGCCGCTGGCGCGCGCGCTGGCGCCGTTCGATGCATGGATCAACGGCCGCAAACGCTTTCAGGGCGGTGCCCGCGCCGTGATTCCCGTGGTCGAGGACGACGGCGCCAGGCTGAAATTCAATCCGTTCGCCAACGCCTCGCGTGAAGAGATCGCGGCGATTTACACGCTTGCAGACCTGCCGCCGCATCCGCTGGTGGCGAGCGGCTATCTGTCGGTCGGGTGCATGCCCTGCACGAGCCGGACCTCGCCCGATGAAGATGCGCGTGCGGGCCGCTGGCGCGGCAGGCCCAAGACGGAATGCGGCATCCATACCGTGAAGGCTTCGTAGCACCAGATCTTCGCAAGACCGGGTCTTGGTAGCACAACGACGCTGTGACGCCGCCAACAATGAAATGCTGTTTCGTTGACTTAAGCCCGCCCGGTCGCGAGTTATGTTGACAGGCTCGCGGTGACCATACGGTCGCCGGGGCGAATGGAGGCCGGGATGGTCCGTCGTATACTGCCGATCGTCGCCGGCCTCTTATGGGCGAGTTCGGTGTTTGCCGCCGACGTGACGCTGCTCAACGCGTCCTACGATCCGACCCGCGAACTCTATGTGGATTTCAACAAGGCGTTCGCCGCGAACTATCAAAAGGAAACCGGCAAAAGCGTCGAGATCAAGCAGTCGCATGGCGGCTCCGGCTCGCAGGCGCGCGGTGTGATCGACGGCCTGCAGGCCGACGTGGTCTCGCTCGCGCTCGCCTATGATATCGACGCCATCGCCGCCAAGGGCCTGATCGCCGCCGACTGGCAGAAGCGCCTGCCGCTGAATGCCTCGCCCTATACCTCGACGATCGTGTTCCTGGTGCGCAAGGGCAATCCCAAGGGCATCAGGGACTGGGACGATCTGATCAAGCCCGGCATCGCCGTGATCACGCCGAATCCGAAAACCTCCGGCGGCGCACGCTGGAATTACCTGGCCGCATGGGGCTACGCGTTGAAGAAATTCGGCTCCGCCGCGAAGGCGAAGCAATTTGTCGGCGACCTCTACAACAACGTCCCGGTGCTGGACACCGGCGCGCGCGGCGCGACCGTCAGCTTCGTCGAGCGCGGCGTCGGTGATGTGCTGCTGGCGTGGGAGAACGAGGCATTTCTCGCCTTGCGCGAATTCGGCAAGGACAAGTTCGAGATCGTCTCGCCGTCGGTGTCGATCCTGGCGGAGCCGCCGCTGTCCGTGGTCGATGCGGTCGCCGACAGGAAAGGCACGCGCGCGGTGGCCGAGGCTTACGTGAGATACTGGTACTCGAAGGAGGGACAGGAAATTGCCGCGCGCAATTCCTATCGCCCGCGCGATCCCGAGATCGCCAAGGAATATGAAAACTCGTTTGCCAAGGTTGAATTGTTCACCGTCGGCGACGTTTTCGGCGGCTGGACCAAGGCGCAGAAGGAACACTTCGGCGAAGGCGGCATCTTCGACCAGATTTACAAGAACTGATTTGGCCGCAGGCAGGGGATATCGTGAGCGAGAGCGCGGGACGACGCAGCACGTTGCCGGGGTTTGGTCTCACCATGGGACTGACGCTGACATGGCTCTCGATCATCATCCTGATTCCGCTCGCGGGCCTGTTCCTCAAGACGTTCGAGCTGAGCTTCGACCAGTTGTGGGCGATCGTCACCAGCCGCCGCACCCTGCATGCCCTGAAGGTTTCGTTCGGCCTCGCCTTTGCCGCCGCGTCGGTCAATCTCGTGATGGGAACGGTCATCGTCTGGGCGCTGGTGCGTTATCGCTTCCCGGGCCGCCGGCTGTTCGACGCCATCGTCGATGTGCCATTTGCGTTGCCCACCGCGGTCGCCGGCGTCGCATTGACGTCGTTGTTCGCACAAAACGGCTGGCTCGGTGCGCCGCTCGCCGAACTCGGCATCAAGGTGGCATTCACGCCGGTCGGCATTTTTGTGGCGATGATCTTCATCGGCATTCCGTTCGTGGTGCGAACGGTTCAGCCGGTCTTGATCGACCTTGACGTCGAAATCGAGGAAGCCGCCGCCAGTCTCGGCGCCAATCGCTGGCATACGGTTTTCAGGGTGATCCTGCCGAGCCTGATCCCGGCACTGCTGACCGGATTTGCACTGGCGTTCGCCCGCGCCGTCGGCGAATACGGTTCGGTCATCTTCATCGCCGGCAATCTGCCCAATGTGTCCGAGATCGCGCCGCTCCTGATCGTGATCCGACTCTCGGAGTTTCGCTATGCCGATGCCACCGCGATCGCCGTGGTGATGCTGGTGGCGTCATTCCTGGTTATCTTCGCGGTCAATCGCCTGCAGCGCTTTGCGCAAACCCGCATTCCCGCGCATTAGAGATCGGTCCATGACGTTTGAAATGACATTGCAACGCGTCCGAACCGCCGATCCCGACGAGGTGGCGAACCCGCTGCCGTTTTATGCGGCGCGGGACGATGTGCGCACCGAGCCCGGACCGGTCCGCTTTGTCGTCATCGCGATCGCGATGGTGTTTCTCACGGTGTTCGTCGTGCTGCCGCTGGTCGTGGTGTTTGCGCAGGCATTTTCCAAAGGCATCGGCGCGTATTTCTCCGCGCTGTCCGACCCGGAAGCTTTGTCCGCGATTCGGCTGACGCTGTGGGTCGCGGCGATTTCCGTCGGTCTCAATCTGGTGTTCGGGCTGACGGCGGCCTGGGCGATCGCCAAGTTCGACTTTCGCGGCAAGACCCTTCTCATTTCGCTGATCGATCTGCCGTTCTCGGTCAGCCCGGTGATTGCCGGCCTTGTTTTCGTGCTGCTGTTCGGCGCGCAGGGCTATTGGGGGCCGTGGCTGCAAAGCCATAACCTGCATGTGCTGTTCGCGGCGCCGGGCATTACGCTCGCAACCGTGTTCGTGACGTTTCCGTTCGTCGCGCGGGCGTTGATTCCGCTGATGCAGGAACAGGGCACGCAGGAGGAAGAGGCCGCGATCTCGCTGGGCGCATCGGGCTTGCAGACCTTCTTCCGCGTCACCCTGCCGAATATCAAATGGGGCGTGCTGTATGGCGTGCTCTTGTGCAATGCGAGGGCGATGGGTGAATTCGGCGCGGTGTCGGTGGTGTCGGGACATATTCGTGGCGAGACCAACACCATGCCGCTGCAGGTCGAGATCCTCTACAATGAATATCAATTCGTGGCGGCGTTCGCGATCGCCTCGTTGCTGGCGATGCTGGCCTTGATCACGCTGGTGGCGAAAACCATTCTCGAACGGCATCTGGACGAAGGGCAACACTCCCGTGGCAATTGAAGTCAGGAATATCGTAAAGAAATTCGGCGCGTTTGCAGCCCTTGACGGTGTCGACCTCAAGGTCGCCAACGGCGAATTGCTGGCGTTGCTGGGACCATCGGGCTCGGGCAAGACCACGCTGCTGCGGATCATCGCAGGCCTCGACTGGCCGGATGCCGGCGAGGTGACGTTCGATGGCGAAGACGCGCTTGCCCGCGGCGCCGGCGAGCGCGGTGTCGGATTCGTGTTCCAGCATTACGCGCTGTTCCGCCACATGACGGTGTTCGAAAACGTCGCGTTCGGCCTGCGGGTGCAGCCGCGCGCGGTGCGCAAAAACGAAGCGAGCATCCGCGCCCGGGTCAAGGAATTGCTGGATCTGGTGCAACTGGACTGGCTTTCCGACCGCTATCCGAGCCAGCTGTCCGGCGGCCAGCGCCAGCGCATTGCGCTGGCACGGGCGCTGGCGATCGAGCCCCGCATCCTGCTGCTCGACGAGCCGTTCGGCGCGCTCGACGCCAAGGTGCGCAAGGAATTGCGCCAGTGGCTGCGCTCGCTGCATTCCGAAATCAATATGACCTCGATCTTCGTCACCCACGACCAGGAAGAAGCGCTCGAAGTGGCCAACCGGGTGGTGGTGATGGACAAGGGCCGCATCGAGCAGATCGGCACGCCGGGCGAGGTCTATGACCATCCGGCAACGGCATTCGTGCACGGCTTCATCGGCGAATCGATCGTGCTGCCGGTAGACGTTCGCGACGGCGGGGTGCGGCTCGGCGGCAAGGCGCTCGATATCGCGGTGAATGGCGCGGCCGCCGGCGCCTCGAAATTGTTTGTCCGTCGTCATGACATGCAGGTGGGGCCGCCCGGCAGCGGCGCATTGGAGGGCGCGGTGCAGCGGGTCAGGACGTTTGGCCCGATCCAGCGCGCCGAAGTCGCGTTGTCCGCGGACAAGACCGTGATCGAAATCGACGCACCACGGGATCGGGAGCTTCGGGCCGGCGATCTTGTCGGACTGCAGCCCCGCCGTTACCGGATTTTCGCCGCGCAGGAGTAGGAAACGGCTCCCGTTCACCATTCAGCCACGGTTGGTATGCAATAACGCCACCGAACCGGGGGATTCGAATGATACGGGCGATGATCGCCATGATCGGGCTGCTGGCGCTGGGCGGCTGTGCGGCGGATGCGCCATCGACCGAGCAGCCGACGATGTATCTCAGCATGGCCAATGGCAGCGCCAGGCTCGATCCCCAGGCCGCGGCGTCGATGATCTCGCTCTATCGGCAGAACAACGGCCTTGGCGCGGTGGCGGTCGACCCCGAGCTGATGAAGCTCGCCGAAGCGCAGTCGCAGGCGATGGCAAGCCGCAACAAGCTCGATCACGACGTCAAGGCCCCGCTGACGCGGCGCCTGAATGCGGCCGGATATCCCGCGACTGTCGCGGTGGAAAATGTGTCGGCCGGCTACCATACCCTGGCCGAGGCATTTTCCGGCTGGCGCGATTCGCCGCCGCACCGGGAAAATATGCTCAATAGCGGTGTCACAAATTTAGGCATTGCGGCGAGCTATGCTCCGAACACCAAGTACAAGGTGTTCTGGACGCTCATTCTTGCATCAGCGGACAAGCGATGACTTCGGCGTGATCCGCGTCGAGGCCTCTCCCGATTGACGCCATCGCCAACTGCCGCCACGGTACAATTGCTTTTTGATTTTTGATCGATGGTCATGATGGATACCTCCAATCCAGCGCCGGCACAGTCACCCGCGAGGGCGCAACGCGTGCTTGTTCTGCAGGGTGGCGGCGCGTTGGGCTCCTATCAGGCCGGCGCTTATCAAGCGCTGTGTCACCATGATTTCGAGCCGGATTGGGTTGCCGGCATCTCGATCGGCGCCATCAATGCCGCGATCATCGCCGGTAACGCGCCTGAAAGGCGGGTCCAACGGCTCAAGGAATTCTGGGAGATGGTTTCAGCGCCGGTACCCTGGAGTCCCATCACCTCCGATGACCGCGGGCGTTCCTTTTTTAACGAGGCCAGCGCCGCCATGATCGCGACCTTCGGCGTGCCCGGCTTCTTCACGCCGCGTTTCCCGCCGGCGCCGCTGTGGCCGCAGGGCAGCCCGGCGTCGCAGAGCTATTACGATACCGCGCCGCTTCGCGCGACGCTGGAGCATCTGGTGGATTTCGACCGGATCAACGATCTCAAGACCCGGCTCAGCGTCGGCGCCGTCAGCGTGACGTCGGGAAACTTCACATATTTCGATAATTTCGAGTTCAAAAAGCTGGGCAAGAAGATCGGGCCGGAACATATCATGGCCTCCGGCGCGTTGCCGCCGGGCTTCCCGTCCATTGTCATCGACGGCGAGCACTACTGGGATGGCGGCATCGCCTCCAACACGCCGCTCGACTATGTGCTGGATGAAGACATAACCAACGCGCTTTTGATCTTCCAGGTCGACCTGTTCAGCGCACGCGGGCTCTTGCCGGTTTCGCTGCTGGAGGCCGCTGAACGCGAAAAGGACATTCGCTTTTCCAGCCGCACCCGGATGAATACCGACAAGAACAAGGAGATCCACAACGTCCGCAACGCGCTGCGCGACCTGATCGGCAAGTTGCCCGAGGAGTTGAAGAACGACCCGTCGCTCGAAATCCTGCGCAAGGCCGTCAAGGAAAATACCGTTACCGTGGTGCACCTGATCTATCGCAGCAAGAATTATGAATCGTCTTCCAAGGATTACGATTTCTCGCGCATCGGCATGGTCGAACATTGGGGCGCGGGCGCCCGCGATGTCCACCTGTCGATGCGCCACACCGAATGGCTGGAACGGCCGCAGACCGGCGAAACCATGATGACTTACGATCTCACCGGGGATGGCACCGAAACCCTCGATGGCAAACAGGAGTAGATGAAATGGCTACGTTGACAGGCAAGACCGCGGTGGTGACCGGCTCGACCAGCGGCATCGGATTGGCATATGCGCGCGCCTTTGCCGGCGCCGGCGCCAACATCGTCATCAATGGCATGGGCGCGCCCGCCGATATCGAGAAGGAGCGCGCCGCCATCGAGAGCGACTTCAAGGTCAAGGCGATCCATTCGCCGGCCGACATGACCAAGCCCGCGGAAATCGCCGGCATGATCGCGCTCGGAGAAAAGACCTTCGGGTCGGTCGACGTTCTCGTCAACAATGCCGGCATCCAGTTCGTCTCGCCGATCGAGGAATTTCCGATCGAGAAATGGGACGCCATCATCGCGATCAACCTGTCGTCGGCGTTTCACGGCATCCGCGCCGCGGTGCCCGGCATGAAGAAGCGCGGCTGGGGCCGCATCATCAATACCGCCTCGGCGCATTCGCTGGTGGCCTCGCCGTTCAAGTCGGCCTATGTGTCGGCCAAGCACGGCATCGCCGGTCTCACCAAGACCGTGGCGCTGGAGCTTGCAACCTTCAAGATCACCTGCAACTGCATCAGTCCCGGCTATGTCTGGACGCCGCTGGTCGAGCATCAGATCCCCGACACCATGAAGGCGCGCAACATGACCAAGGAGCAGGTCATCCACGACGTTCTGCTCGAAGCGCAGCCGACCAAGGAGTTCGTCACCTCCGAGCAGGTTGCGGCACTGGCGCTGTTCCTGTGCGGCGACGACGCCGCGCAAATCACCGGCGCCAACCTCTCGATCGACGGCGGCTGGACTGCGGAGTAGAAAGGCTTCATGGCGAGGAGGCGCTGGCGCCGTCTCGAACCATGATGTGGAACGAACCTCATCCTTCGAGACGCAGTGGTCCCGAAATGATAGCCGGAACCGTGGATGGGAGCCTAAAATGGATGATCGAACCGTGCGGATGGCGCTGCAGCGCCATTGGGATGCTTCGGATGCGAACGACTTCACGGTCGAACATGAAATCTACCGCGACGATGCCGTGCTGGATTATCCGCAATCGGGCGAGCGGATCCGCGGCCGGCACAACATTCAAGAGAGCCGATTCGTCCAGCCAAACAAGAAGCGTTTTACGGTCCGGCGAATTATCGGCAGCGGCGATCTCTGGGTCACTGAATTCGTGCTTACCTATGACGGCATACCATCTTACGCGGTAAGCATCATGGAATTCCGCGAAGGACGGGTGGCCAATGAAACGCAATATTTCGCCGATCGGTTTGACCCTGCGCCCTCGCGTGCGCACCTTGTTGAACAGGTAGGGAAATAGCGTCCAGGCTCGGGTTAGGAGTACGCGCCTAGATCGCGCGCTTCCCGAACGCCAGCACGTGCAGGCCGAGCCGCTGCCGCACGATCCAGAACAGCAATACGGTTTCGAATGTCAGCGAGATCGAGGTCGCTGCCGCTGCGCCATGGCCGCCAAAGCGCGGCACCAGCGCAAGGCAGAGCACCACGTTCATGACAAAGGCCAGCGCATAGGCCAGCGCGCAGATATGCTGATGCCCGAGCATGTTGAGCAGCCGTTCCACCGGACCGATCGCGGAGCGCACCACGAGGCCAATGGCGGCGATGAACATGATGTCGTAACCGACGACGAATTGCGGTCCGAACAGCCACAATAGCGGCTTGCCCAGGGCCAGCAGCAGGATGGTGGCGGCGAGTGACGGCCAGAACGTCCATTTGATCGCATGCGCGACGTAGGCCGACAGCCGGGCGTTGTCGCCGACGGCGTGATATTCGGCAAAACGATGCGCCGTCGTCGCCGACATCGCGTAGTGAATGAACGACACCAGCGCCAGCGTCTTGACCACGGCGAAATAGACGCCGACTTCGGCCGAGGAGCGAAATTGCTGCAGCACCAGCACGTCGGTGTAGGACAATAGCAGATAGAAGCCCTCCACCATCAGGATCGGCAGCGAGATCGCGAGCCATCCGCGGAAATCGTAGGCCTTCGCGCCGCGCTCGATATGGCTGTCGAGACGGCGGTTCAAGACGATCATCTGTCCGATCATGGCGATCCACACCGCCGCCGCACTGGCGAGCATCGCAGCCGTCGCGCCGAGATGGAATCCGAGCGCGAAGGCGCCGGCGGTCAATCCGATGATCAGCGCCTGGCGCACGATGAATTGCGGCATCAATCCGAGCCGCATCCAGTCATGCGAGCGCGCGATGCCGTCCTGGGTATTGGCGACCACGAAGGCCGGCAGCGTGATGCAGCCGATGTAAAGCGGAACGATCTCGCTTGCGTCGATCCACGGCGATAGCGCTTTCACGACCGCCGCCAGCAGAACCGAGGCGACGGCCGAGACGATCAACGTCATCCAGCGGCTGCCGGAGAGGAAGCCGCGCAGCAGCGCATGTTCGCCCCGGGTGCGATATTCCGGAATGATTTTTTGCGCCGACGCCGAGATGCCGAAATCCATCATGCTGCCGAGCAGCAGCACCCAGGTCCAGACATAGACATAGATGCCGTAATCCGATCCGCCCATCCAGCGCGCCAGCAGGATCTGCGAAAGATAGGCCAGCGCCGCACTGATGACGCGGATAATGAAAATCGTGCCGGCCAGCCGCCTTGTCACCGACGCCTCGCTGGAGCCGCCCAGCAAACCACCCAGCATCGATCGCAGCCGAGCGATCATGCCGGCGGGCAGGGTTGTTGCGGATGGCGCATCGATCGCGGCCACGGCGGAAATCCCTTTGGGGTACCGCAAGGGTGCGGCGACCATCGGGCCTATCAACGATTCGTTAAGATTCGGTTGGATGGGGCTGTACGTAGTCATACCGGGGCGGCGCGAAGCGTCGAACCCGGAATCTCGAGATTCCGGGTTCGCGCCAGTGGGCGCCCCGGAATGACGCTATTCTAAGTTGATATTGAATTCGTACGAGCGCTCGCCGCCGACCAGCGTCAGTTTCAGCGCGGCGCCTTCGGGGTTCGTGTCCGGTGGCAGGCCATCGAGTTCGAAGGTGAAGCGCTTAACCCCCGGCGGGCTGTGTTCCAGCAATTTCGGAACCGGCAGCGCCCAGTCCGGCGTCGGTCCTTCGACAAACAGGTTGATGTTGCCGGCCTCGGATGGTGCGACCACATCGACCAGCACGGCCGACTTGCCCTCGCGCTTGATGTCGCGGATCGTCAGCGGATGGGGATCGCCGACATTGGCCGGCTTGGGCACCGTGTCGAGAGCTGCGAACAGCGCGCCGTCCTCGGTGCTCGCCACGCTGGTGAAGGCAAGTTCGACATCGGCCTCGACCGGAACGCACAATTTGTCGCAGACCGCATAGTTAACGGCGGCGCGAAGCGTCACCGGCTTGTCGGTGTTTTTCGCGACAATCCGCAACGGCAGCACAACCTGGTCGTGATAGCCCAGCGAATGGCCGCCCGCGCCGTCGTCAAATTTCATCGGGGCCGGCCACAGAACGGTCACGGCTTCGATATTTTCCGACTTGGAAAAGTCGAAACGCGGCGGGACGCCGGAATCGCCCGGCGTGCGCCAGTAGGTTTTCCATCCCGGCTGTAGCTGAAAGGCGATGCCGCCGAGCAGCACCGCACCGCTGCGCGATCCCGCCAAGAGCCGGACCGCCGAGTGTCCATCCCGCTGCCATGGCGAGGCGTCCTGGGCGCAAGCCTCGATCGCCAGCGACGACATCAATATGGTCGTGGCAAAGCCGAGTGCAACGCGGAGGGGAACTATGACGATCATGAGACGTCTTTACAGGCAAGCACGACCGCAAACCAATTGAATTGCTTGTGATCTGGGGCGCGAAGCTTGATTGACATCACCGGCACCCGATATCAGGATGGTCACCGACACGAGAGTCCTTTGCGGATGGACCCTGAAGGCAAAAGACCGAAGACTGTTCGCCGCAAAGCCGCCGGCATCGGCGATCATTTGTCCGGCCACGGTTATCTTGACGGCCAGTTGTTGATCGCGATGCCGGTGATGGGAGACCCGCGCTTCGAGCGTTCGGTGATTTATCTCTGCGCGCATTCCTCCGAGGGCGCCATGGGCATCATCGTCAATCGCCCGGCGGGCAGCATCGACTTTCCCGAATTGCTGGTGCAGCTCGACATCATCGAGAAGGTCGACCAGATCAAACTTCCGGAAAACGCCGAAACCATGAAAGTGCTGAAAGGCGGCCCGGTTGAGACTGGGCGCGGCTTCGTGCTGCATTCCAGCGATTTCTTCATCCAGGATGCGACACTCAAGATCGACGAGGGCATTTGCCTGACCGCAACCGTCGACATTCTCAAGGCGATTGCCAAGGGCGCCGGCCCGAAGCACGCGATCCTCGCGCTGGGCTATGCCGGCTGGGCGCCTGGACAGTTGGAGACCGAAATCCAGGACAATGGCTGGCTGCACTGCGACGCCGATCCGGATCTGGTGTTCGGCGGCGACGTCGAGGAGAAATACCTGCGGGCACTGCGCAAGATCGGGATCAATCCGGGCATGCTGTCGAACGAAGCGGGGCACGCGTAAGCGACGGGGCGACGACGGGACGGCATTTGTGGAGCTGGCGTCGCGCCCGAGCTACTCCGCCGCCTGCTGCGCGACGGTC
This sequence comes from uncultured Pseudomonadota bacterium, assembly GCA_963727225.1. Lineage (GTDB taxonomy): Bacteria > Pseudomonadota > Alphaproteobacteria > Rhizobiales > Xanthobacteraceae > Bradyrhizobium. The sequence goes on from CAVSFN010000024.1 coordinate 661,606, forward strand.
GGTGCGGTACCGGCTACCGTTGCGCGGCGCATGTCGCGCGGCTGCGACTGGTCGTAGCGGCGGACCCGGTGCATGGTCTGGCGATTATCCCACATCACGAAGTCATGCAGCGTCCATTTATGGACGTAGACGAATTCGCGCTGGGTAGCGTGCTCGTTGAGGTCACGCAGCAACAGCCGCGCCTCCGGCACCGTCATGCCGACGATGCCGCCGGCATGCGACGACAGATACAGCGATTTGCGGCCGTGACCGGGATGGGTCCGCACCAGGCGCTGCAACACCGGCTTGAACATCGCCTTTTCTTCCTCGGTGTAGTCGAGGAAGCCCAGCGAGCCCCGCGAATACATCAGCGAATGCTCGCAGATCATGTCCTCGATCTCGGCCTTGGTCTCGTCGTCGAGCGCGTCATAGGCCGCGCGCATGTCCGCGAATTCGGTGTTGCCGCCCTTGGGATTGACCACGCGCGCCGACAGCAGCGAGAACTTCGCCGGGATCGGCCGGAACGAACTGTCGGAATGCCACAGGCTGTTGCCGAGATTGAACAGATGGGTGCGGTGATCGCGCGGCAGCGGCTTGCCGTCCTTGCCGAGGTTGGAGACGTCGTTCAATCCGGATGTCAGCCGGTAATCTTCCTTCTTGGTGACGGTGCCGCCGCGCGCATTCTCGCGCTCGCCGAAATTGCGGGCAAAGGCCAGTTGCTGTTCGTCGGTGATATCCTGCCCGCGGAACAGCAGCACCGCGTATTTGTCCATGCCGGCTTCGATATCGGCGGCCTGCTGCGGCGTCAGCGGCTTTCGCAAATCGACGCCGGAGACCTCGCCGAAAAAATGCGGATGAAGCTGCCGGATCGAGACAGTCATGGCGTTTCTCCTGATCGGGGCGAGCGGTTTGCCCCGCTCATTTGCCTGAAAAATTACGCTCCGATCGAGCGATGTCAACGCCATGTCATGCATGGCCGTGGTCAGGCGTTGCGGGCCATCAGGCCGCCATCCACCGGAATGATGGCGCCGGTCAGGAACGACGCCGCGGGCAGGCACAGGCTCAGGGTCATGTGGGCGACCTCCTCGGGGTCGCCATAGCGGCCGAGCGCGGTCCGGCGCCGTGCATAAATCGCCTTGTGCTCGTCATTGATCCGCGCCGTCATCCCGGTCGTGATCGGGCCGGGACAGATGCAGTTCACGGTGATGCCGTCGCGGCCGAGCTCGACCGCGAGCGAACGCGTCAGGCCCACCACGCCGGCTTTGGCCGCCGAATAGGGGCTGTGCAATGCGGTAGCGCCGAGCGCTTCGGTGGAGGCGATATTGACGATGCGCGGGCTGCGGGATTTGCGCAAATAGGGCAGGGCGGCGCGGATGATGCGCGGATGCGCCGTGAGCAGAACCGCGATGCTCTTTTCCCAGGCCGCGTCATAGCCGTCGCCGTCGATCGGGGTCGCGACCGAAATGCCGGCATTGTTGACGACGATGTCGAGTCCACCGAAATGCGCGGCGATCTCGTTAACGACGGCATTGATGTTATCGCGGTTCGCGACGTCGAGGGTCCAGGCCTTTGCGGCCCCGCCATTCCCAACGATTTCGGCGGCAACGGCCTCTGCGCCTGCTGCGACGAAATCCGTGACCGCAACGTTGGCGCCTTCGGCCGCGAATACCCGCGCGGTGGCGCGGCCCATGCCGCTGGCTGCGCCGGTGACGAGAACGGTCAATCCGGCGACCGACCGGCTGAGTTGTTTGAAATCCGACATTGAATGCTCGCTGAATGCTGTGATGCGCTTGAGAGCAACAAGGCTGGCATCGATGCCGCGAGAGGTCAAACCCGGTGAAAAGGGCACTGCGGGCGAGGTGTTCCGGAACCGAATCCGGCCTGATCGGTTACCTCACCGAGAATCATCTCAAAGCGCGCAGTTCGCCAAACCATGTTCCCGGACCGGCTCCGGGATGGGACGCTGTTTTGCGACCGCAACAGGTGCAACAAGGAGTAACCGCGATGGATAAGGATCGAATCGCCGGCACGGCAAAGGATGTCGCCGGTAAGGTCGAAGGCGCTGTCGGCGATATCGCAGGCAACGCCCAGACTCAGGCTGCAGGCCGCGCCCGGGAAGCCGCCGGGACGGTGCAAAATCTTTATGGCCAGGCGAAGGATGCCGCGCGTGACGCCGGTGACGCGGCCGCCAGCTACGCCAAGGAAGCTTACAATAACGCCTATCAGAACAGCGGCGACACTTTCCGCGATGGCTCGCAAGCGGTGGCCAAGAAGGTGCAGGACAATCCGCTTGGCGCGCTATTGATCGCCGGCGGCATCGGCTTTGCGCTGGCGCTGATGATGACGCGCCCGCCGCGGCGGCCGCCGCCGCGCTGGCGATATCCGGGTTAAGCGACGAGCGTCCTTCCCACGCTTGACGATTGCTCGCGCGTGAAATTTAGCGCGTGAAGAAATCCGGAGCCGACGCCGCGCGTCCGACGTCCCCCGGTGGACGCTGCGGTCGCGGTGCCACCGGCTGCGGCTGGCGCGGCGCAGCTCCAAATCCGAAGAAGTCGCGTATCGGCGGCGCACCGGTTTGAAGCGGACGCAGCCTTCTCGGCTTTGGCGGCGCAGCCGGGGCTGGCGCAGCCGCCGTTCCATCCGGTGGAACGGCAGCCACCGGTGTCTCGCCCCTGGCCTGTTCGTGCCCGATCTCGCGGCGCGGCCAGGCAAAGTCATCGGCGCGGCCGGCCGGCGGCGCGAGCGGTTCGCCCTTGACCAGCGTTCGCGCCGCGAGCGGGTCGACCGCGGCCGGGCGCGATCCCGGGCCGCCGAGCAGTTGATCGGTTCCGACAGAGGATTCCACCAGCGGCAGGATCGGTCCCGCCAGCGGACGCGGCGCCGGTTGGCCGGGTTTGGCATTGGCGTCGGGGGTAGCCGGTTCGGTCGGCAGCGCGATCGGCGCCGAACGCGCAGCCAACAGCCGCGTGATCTCGCGCTCGACATAATGCGCGAGCTTGCGGGCGCCGGCCTGAGTGAAGTACACGCCGTCATAGGAACGCAGCCGGCGAATCTGGCCCTCGAAATCCGGGCCCTGCTGCAAATAGCGGCCGGCTTCATCGACGAAGCCATCCCAGACATCGACATAGGTGATGCCGGCCTTTGCGGCGGCTTCGCGATACAGCGAATCCAGGAACAGCATGTCCGCGGTCGCCTTGATGCCGCGCACCGCGGGAAGCCCGACCCACAGCACCGGCACGCCCTTGGACTTCAAGACAGCAATCAAATCCTCGATTTTCTTGTTGTAGAGTTCGACCCAGCGCTCCTCGCGAAATTCATAGATGCCATTCGGCGAGCGCGTGCTCTTCTCAGGTGCGGTGGCCGGCGGTGCGTCGGCGTTGTCGGCGGCATCGTCCGGCGACAATTCGGTGTCGACGACTTTTTCGCCAGGCTTGCCGGCGGTATCATCCGGCTTCACTCCAGGTTTCGCCTCCGCGGGCTTGGCCTCCGGTTTGGCGAGAGCGTCCTTTTTGTCGGTCGGCTTGGCGTCCGGCTTGGCGTCGGATTTTTCAACCGCCGGCTCGCGCATCGAGATGCGGTCGTTCAGCCCGAGCATGACGACGATGGCTTCGGGTTTCTCGGTGGCGAGGATGCCCTTGGCGGCAGCGGTCCAGTCGGCCGGATCGCCCTTGGGCTGATATTTGATCAGACCGGAGTAGGCCTTTGGCTTGCGGATCACGCCCATGTCCGGCTGATCGGCATAGGTGTCCTCAAGACCGTAGGCGAGCCAGTCCGCCATGCCGTCGCCGAGCACCAGCACGTTGCGCTCCGGCACGGTCTCGCGCTTCTCCGGCGATGGCGCACGGGAATAATCCTCGCGGATGACTCGTTCTCGTCTCGGCGCCTGCTGCTGGAATGGCACGAACAGATCGCCGCCCGGCCAGCCTCCGCCGCGTTGCGGCTGCTGCCGGAGGGGAGGGCCGCCGAAGGAGGGAAAATTGAAAAACTGCGCCGAGGCCGGTCCGGCGATTCCGGCCAGCAGCGCTACCGCAACCGCCAACGCGATCAGCGGGCCGCTTTCGGTGAAAACCCGGAAAAAGGACTTCGGAACAGGCATGTGTTTCGATCGTCATCGCAGATCAGGCAACCGCTATAGTAGCGGAATCAGGCCGCAAGCGGGCAGATTTTGCGCCATAAGCCGGGCATCAGCCGCCGCCGTCAAGGGCGGGGCGGCATTGTCGTTTTCAAGGTTACTTTTCGGGCGTGGGGCCCTGTTTCAATGCCCGCGCAGCCGCTGCAGCACGTCGGAGGAGGCGAATCCGTCCGCCGCGGCCCCGATCGAGGCCTGGAAGCTGCGCAGCGCATCCCTGGTCTGGCCGCCGAGCTGGCCGTCCGGGGTGCCGCGATAGAAGCCGCGCTGGGCCAACAGCTGCTGCAGTTCCAGCCGCTCGGCGCGCGATAGTTCCCGCTCCTGCCGCGGCCAGGGCTGCACGAACGGCGCGCCGCCCCGCAGTCGGTCGGCGAAATGGCCGATCGCCAGCGCATAGGCTTCCGCCGGGTTGTACTTCATGATCACCCGGAAATTCTGCAGCATCAGGAAGCCCGGGCCCTCGGCACCGGCCGGCGCCAGCAGATAGGCCTTTTCGGCCGGATGCGGGAAGGGCTGCCCGCTCGGGCGCTTGAGCCCAAGATGCTCCCACTGCGCCACCGTCATCGCTTTGGCGCGGTCGGCCAGCATGTAATTGAAACCGGGTGGCACCACGACCTCAAAACCCCAGGTCTGGCCGGGCTGCCAGCCGTCCTTTTTCAGGTTATTGGCGGTGGAGGCGATCAGATCGGCAGGGTCGTCGACCACGTCGCGGCGGCCATCGCCGTCGGCATCCACCGCAAAGCGTTTGAACGCGGTCGGCATGAATTGGGTCGGCCCGAACGCGCCGGCCCAGGAGCCGTGCATCTGTTCGGGGCGCAAATCGCCATGGTGCAGGATTTCCAGCGCCGAGAGGAATTCGTCCCTGAAATATTTCTGGCGGCGGCCGATGCAGGACAGCGTCGCGGTGGATTGCAGCACGCTGCGATCGCCCATCTGGGTCGAGTAGTTGGATTCGATGCCCCAGATTGCCGCGACCGCGTAGCGGTCGACGCCGTAAGCCCTTTCCGCTGCGTCGAATTGCGGCTTGTATTTGGCGAGGATTTCGCGGCCCTTGGCGAGGCGATTGTCGTTCACCAGAATGTCGAGATAGTCCCAGATCGACTTGGTGAATTCCGGCTGCGAATCCATCAGATCCATGATGCGCAAATCGGGCGTAAGGCCGGCGGTGAAGCGCTCGAAGCTTTGTTGCGAGATGCCGCGGCGTGCGGCGTCGGGCCACATCGAGGCCACGCAATTATTGAAATTCGCCGCCGCCTCGCGGATCGCGCTCGCGGTCATCAGGGGATGGCCGGAGGCGCCGTCCTCGCCGCTCCATGGCAGCGGCGCGCTGCTCGCGGCGGGCGCCTGCTGCGCCTGCGCCGAAGTTCCGGTCCGCTGCGCCGACGGGGTGGTTTGGCTGCCTTTCGACAGCGAGCCGGTGAAGACGTTGTCGAAGATGCTAAATGGCCCGCCGCCCCCGGAGGACTGCGCGCGCGCCTCGCCGCACAGCAACAGCGCCGCCGTCATGATGACCGCGCCGGTTCGCAGTTTCGCTAATCTTGCCATCGATCCCGTCATGTCCTGCCTGCACCGTCCCCGAACATCCCGCTTTCAGGAGGCCTCGTCGAGGTTTCCAACAGCTTAATAAAGCGGTTTTTTGTCGCGCGATTCTCAATCCCCCGTCAGGGGGTAAATCCGCCTTTGTTCCGGCCCGCAAAACGGCTACCAACAGGTGATCAAGCCCCTATGTTCCACCTGCTCGCTGAAGGTTCCACGACATCCCCATGAAAATCTGCCCATGAAGATCCGCAAAGCCGTTTTCCCGGTCGCCGGCCTCGGCACCCGCGTCCTGCCCGCCACCAAGGCGATGCCGAAGGAAATGCTGACCATCGTCGACAAGCCGCTGATCCAGTATGTGGTCGATGAGGCGCGCGAAGCTGGCATCGAACACTTCATCTTCGTCACCGGCCGCAACAAGGGGGTGATCGAGGATCACTTCGACCTGATGTTCGAACTCGATGCCACGCTCGCCGCACGCGACAAGAACGCCGAGATGGCGATGCTGGCGCGCGACCAGCCCCAAGCCGGCGCCACGAGTTTCACCCGGCAGCAGGCGCCGCTCGGCCTCGGTCATGCGGTGTGGTGCGCCCGCGATATCGTCGGCAATGAACCGTTCGCGGTGGTGCTGCCGGACGAACTGGTGCTGAACACCCCGGGCTGCCTTGCCCAGATGATCGAGGCCGCGGGCCAACTCGGCGACAAGTCCAACCTGATCGCGGTAGAGGAAGTGCCCGCGCACCTCACCCATCAATACGGCATCTGCGGCGTCGGCAAGCGCCTCAAACAAGGCAACGTGTTCGAGGTCGATGGCATGGTGGAAAAGCCGCCCAAGGGCACCGCGCCGTCCAATCTTTCGATCACCGGCCGCTACATCCTGCAACCGGAGATCTTCAAGATCCTGGAAACCCAGAAGCGCGGCACCGGCGGCGAGATCCAGCTCACCGACGCGATGATCGGCCTTGCCAAGACGCAAGGCTTCTACGGCGTCGAGTTCGAGGGCGAGCGGCACGATTGCGGCTCCAAGGCCGGCTTCCTCCGCGCCAACATCGCGTTCGGCATGGTGCGCCCCGATCTGCGCGACGGCCTGCGCGCCGAGATGAAGAAATATCTGGACCGCCCGTGAACGATTACGACGCGCTGCGCGATTATCTGAAGAAGCAGACGCTGCCCGAATTCGTGCTGCGCTTCGAACAGATCGAGGAGATCATCGACGCGGCGCTGCCGCGCGCGGCGCACCGCGCCTCATGGTGGGAGACGCTGCGCAGCCCGCAGGAGAAGATGCCGCAGCGCGAGGCCTGCCTCGCCGGCGGCTATATCGCCACCAGACTCGCGGACGGCAAGAGCGTGCGGTTCAAGCGGGTGAAGTAGCCGTCGGATCGCGCAACGTTTGCTTCCGTCATCGCCCGCGAAAGCGGGCGATCGAGTATTCCAGGGAGGCTGGTTATGGATACTCCGCTTTCGCGGAGTATGACGACCTCAATTGGAGAGCCGCGATGCTATAACGCCGGGACGACAAGTCCTAGCTCGCCGCCTCGAGCCGTTCTTCGGTGAGTAGCCGCATCGCGGCGTCGGCGTCCATCGGCTCGCCAAAGGCAAAACCCTGGGCGTATTCGCAGCCGAGCTGATAGAGCTCGACCGCATCCGAATTGGTCTCGGCGCCCTCGGCGACCACGTCCATGCCGAGGTCGTGCGCCAGCGCGATGATCGATTTCAGGATCACCGGCCTTGTGCCGCGGCTGGTGGTGCGCACGAACGACTGGTCGATCTTGATGGTGTCGAACGGAAAGCGCTGCAGATAGGCCAGCGACGAATGGCCGGTGCCGAAATCGTCCAGCGACAATCCGGTGCCGAGTTCGCGGATCCGGGTCAGCATCTGGGCGGCGTGCTCCGGGTTTTCCATCACCAGCGATTCCGTCAATTCCAGTTTCAGCGTGCCGCGCGCCACCGAGGAGCGCGACAGCACGGTGCGGATATCGTGGATCAAATCGTGCCGCAGCAATTGCCGCGAGGAGACGTTGACGCTGGCGAAGATCGGTTCGCGCGAGCGCATCGCGCGCTGCCAGATCGCAAGCTGCTTCGCCGTCTGGTCCAGCACGAACATGCCGAGATCGACGATCAGGCCGATCTCCTCGGCGATGGCGATGAATTCCACCGGCGACATCCGGCCGAGTTTTGGATGATCCCAGCGCGCCAGCGCCTCGAAGCCGGCGATGGAGCGGTCTTCCAGCCGCACGATCGGCTGATACAGGATGGTGATTTCCTCGCGCTCGATGGCGCGGCGCAGTTCGGATTCCAGCGTCAGCCGGTCGGTCTTGCGCGCGCGCATCGCCGGCTTGTAGACGTCGATGCGGTCGCCGCCGATGCGCTTGGAGTGATACATCGCCAGCTCGGCGTCCTTGATGATCTCGTCGGACAATTGAGTTTGCGGATCGCTGAGCGCCAGCCCAATCGAGGCGGTGAGAAAAATCTCGCGGTCGTTGAAGGCAATCGGCGCGCGGATGGTCTTGCGGATGGTTTCGGCGAAGGCGGTGATGCGGGCCGGATCCTGTTCCGACATCAGGATCAGGCCGAACTGGTCGCCGGCGAGCCGGGCCAGCGTGTCCTGCGGTTTGAGGATCCGGGTCAGCCGCCGCGCCAGCGTCAGCAGGATCGAGTTGCCGACCGCGATGCCGACGGAATTGTTGACCTGCTTGAAGCGGTCGAGATCGATCACCATCAGCGTCGGCCGCAGGTTCGGCATGGTCTTGGCGAAATTGGCGACCGCGCCGAGGCGGTCGATGAACAGTTTGCGGTTCGGCAGGCCGGTGAGATTGTCGTGCACCGAATTGTGCAGCAGGCGTTCCTCGGCGTTCTTGGCTTCGGTGACGTCGGTCAGCGTGCCGACCACGCGCGAGACTTCGCCGTCGGAGCCGACCACGGGCCGCGCCTTCAGCGCAAACCACATGAAATGACCGTCGGGAGTGCGCAGCCGGAAATCCTGCACCAGCCGGCCGCGGCGCTGGTCGAGCACGCTGTCAAGCGCCGCCCGAAAACGATCCTGATCGAGCGGATGCAGCACTTCGAGCCATTTCGCGGCAGGGCCTTCCAGCGTGCCGCGCTTCAGCCCGAGCAGGCTTTCGGTCTCGGGGCTGGTGAAGACCTTGTCGGCGGAGACGTCCCAATCCCAGATCAGGTCGCCGGAGCCGGTCAGCGCCAGCGCCCGGCGCTCGACGTCGGAGACCACGCCGGTGGTGGCGCCGCCGCCGGCGAAAGCATGCTGCATCACCGTAAACCCGATCAGCATCACGATCAGCACCAGGCCGCCGAGCAGCGCCGGGCCGACAATGTCGTTGGTGACGCTGCCTGCGACCGTCATGCCGGCCGCGATCACCCAGACCACCAGCAGGAACCAGGTCGGGATCAACAATACCGCGCGATCGAAGCCATGGGTCGACAGGTAAACGATCAGCGCAAAGCCCGCGAAGGCGATCAGCACCAGCGAGATGCGCGCGATGCCGGATGCCACCGCGGGATCGAACAGCGCGAGCGCCACCAGCGAGCCGAGAAAGGCAAGCCAGCCGACGGTGATATGGGAGTAGCGGACATGCCAGCGGCTGAGATTGAGATAGGCGAACAAGAACACCAGCAACGTCGCGGCCAGGATCGCTTCGCCGGCGGCGCGCCACACCCGCTCGGCATTGTTCGACATGTCGAGCACCTTGCCCCAGAAGCCGAAATCGACGCCGATATAGACCAGCACCGCCCAGGCCAGCGCCGCGGCGGCCGGAAACATGATGCTGCCCTTGACCACGAACAGGATCGTCAGCACCAGCGCCAGCAGGCCGGAAATGCCGATCACGATGCCCTGATAGAGCGTGAACGAGTTGACCTTGTCCTTGTAGGCGTCGGGTTCCCACAGATAGAGCTGCGGCAATTTATCGGTTCGCAGTTCCGCGACAAAGGTGATGACGGCGCCGGGATCGAGCGTGATGCGGAAGATGTCCGCGGTCGCGCTCTCCTGCCGTTCGGGGCGGTCGCCGGTCGAGGGCGTGATGGTGGCGATGCGCGACAGTCCAAGATCGGGCCACAACAGCCCCGACGACACGATGCGGTAATGCGGTGCGACGATCAGGCGGTCGAGCTGGTCGTCGGTGTTGTTGGCGAGCGCGAACACCACCCAGTTCTGGCCGCCTTCGCGGGCGCGGACTTCGATGCGGCGGACGATGCCGTCGGTGCCCGGCGCGGTGGAAACCTGAATGCGGTCAGTGTCGCTGTGTTGGTGATCGAGGATCGCGGTGAGGTCGATCGCGGGCGCGTCGCTGCGGACGCTGACCGCGTCGATGGCGCGCGCCGGCGGCGCGGCGGCAAAAATCATGAGGCCCAGCGCGAGGGGCGCAAGGCACCTGATCAGACGCAATGTCAGTTCTCCGCGATCAGCAGCACGTCCGGGCGAAGCGAACCGCCCGGCGTGGCGCGATAAATGACATGAATGTAAGGGAAATCAAAGGGTTTCCAGACCGCCTTCGGTCGGCAGCGTTAAGTCACCAACACAATTTTGCCAATATGTTCGCTGGTCTCCATGCGCCGATGCGCATCGGCTGCCTTTTCCAGCGGGAATGTGCTGTCCATCAAGGGTTTGACGCGCCCTTCGCGCAACAGCGGCATCACCTTGGCTTCGATGGCGGCGACCATCGCCGCCTTGTCGGCATTGCTGCGCGGACGCAGCGTCGAGCCGGTGTGGTGCAGTCTTTTCATCATCAGCCTGGCAAAATTAACATTTGCCTTGGGCGTGCCGGAGAGAAACGCGATCTGGACGATGCGCCCCTCGACGGCCGCGGCGTCATAGTTGCGATCGATATAGTCGCCGCCGACCATGTCGAGGATGACGTTGGCGCCTGCGCCGCCGGTTGCCGCCTTGGTCGCCTCGACGAAGTCTTCGGTCCTGTAGTTGATGGCGCGGTCGGCGCCGAGCTTGAGACAGGCGTCGGCCTTGTCCTTCGATCCGACCGTGACGATCACTTTGGAACCGAAGGCCTTGGCGAGCTGGATCGCCATGGTGCCGATGCCGGACGAGCCGCCATGGATCAGCAGGGTTTCACCGGCCTTCAACGCGCCGCGCTCGAACACATTGTGCCAGACCGTCATCAGTGTTTCCGGAATGGCGCCGGCCTCCGGCATCGACAGCACCGGGGGCACTGCCATCGCCTGGGCATCCTGCGCGATGCAATATGGCGCGTAGCCGCCGCCGGCCACCAGCGACATCACCTTGTCGCCGAGCTTGTGCCTGACGGCGCCGGCGCCGACGGCTACGACGGTGCCCGCGATTTCAAGGCCCGGTAGATCGCTGGCGCCGGGCGGCGGCGGATAGGCCCCCGACCGCTGCGCAACATCGGGCCGGTTTACCCCCGCGGCGGCCACCTTGATCAGGATTTCGCCCGGTCCGGGTGCCGGCACCGCGCGGGTCTCGGGTAGAAGTACCTCCGGGCCGCCGGGCTTGCTGATGCCGATGACGGTCATTTGCGCGGGCAGCTTTTCCATGGTTTTTCCTTGTGAAACACTCAGAATTCGCAAAGCGGCACCTGATTAACCAGCCGCACCCCGGCTGGCAACCGGTTCACCGATCGTTGAGGCACGGAGGACAACAGATGGCCATCGAGGACGACGACAGACCGAAGAAGAAAATCAGCCACGAGATCGGACAGGACCTGTCGTTGCTGTCGGTCGAGGAACTCACCGAGCGCATCGCGCTGATGAATTCGGAAATCGAACGGCTGCAAGCGGCCATGACCAGGAAGCGCGCCTCCAAGGACGCCGCGAGCAGTTTTTTCAAATCGTGAGTTTTTTCCCACTCCCGCTTGCGGGGGAGGGTGCCGAGCAACGCGAGGCGGGTGGGGGCTCTCTCGGCGAGTCCCTTTGCTGAGAGAGCCCCCACCCCAACCCTCCCCCGCAAGCGGGAGAGGGGGCAGACCGCATTCCCCACTCGGCCAATGGCCGACATGGCAAATGAAAGTTGAAGAAAATCCCTCGTTTACGATCGATTAAGCTTTCTCGTTTATGACTTGGATCGTCCTCTTTGGACACCGAGTGGCTCCTGTCCACTCTGTTTGACGCCTCCCTGTTATCAACTTCAAAAGCCGCCGGAAACGGCGGCTCTTTTTTTGGGCGTCTGCGCCGGCCCCGGCTGGAAACCATAAGAAACCATAAAGAGTCTTGCGGCTGGACTCTCGTCCACGACCGCGCAATGATTTGTTCATCATAACCGCCGCGCCTTTTGGGCCGGCGGGGGTAAATAGTGGCGTGAGGCGTTAACCATGTCGGACCGTTCGCAAGGCGAATCCGCTCTAGTGCAATTCAGCGAGCGGCTGACCAATTCCGCGGCGTTCGGCAGCCTGTTCCGGGAAGGCATGGACCTGGTCGAGGAGACCGCCGCCTATCTCGATGGCGTCGGCCGCACCGAGGCCAAGGCGCTCGACCGCTCCGTCAGTCTCACCTATGCGACCGAAAGCATGCGGCTGACCACCCGCCTGATGCAGTTGGCGTCCTGGCTGTTGCTGCACCGGGCGGTCAAGGAAGGCGAGATGACGCTGACCCAGGCCAATCGCGAAAAGACCAAGGTCAAGCTCAGCGCCGCCGAACCAGGTCCGAACGACATGGTCGAAAAGTTGCCCTTGCAGTTGCAGAGCCTGATCGAGCGTTCGATGACGCTGCAATCCAAGGTGCGCCGTCTCGATACCACCATCCACGCGCCGGCGGCGGAGCGCGCCGCGATCGGCAATCCGCTGGTTCCGCAGCTCAATCGCCTCAAGGCGGCATTCGAGCGCTAGTTTTCGTTTCGACGCGCAGCGCGAACCGGTGTCCATGCGTCAAGTAGGGGCAGACTTTCGTTCGAGAATGCTCGGGCACTGGATCGCTGGCGGTGCCTGCGTTAAGCCGCCAGCGTCAACCGTCGACGCGAGAATCGATCCGGCCTTGCTGAGCCCCTTTTCCGTTTTGCTGGTGCTGTCGGCCGCGTTCATGCACGCAAGCTGGAATGCGTTGCTGCGCGGCGGCGCGGATCGCGCGCAGTCGATGCTGATCATGAACGTTACGGTCGGCGTCATCGGCCTTGCGATGATGGCGTTCGCCGGCCTGCCGTCAGCGGCGTGTGCCGTCTATGTGGTCGCCTCGGGTCTGGTTCATCTCGTCTACAATGCGCTGCTGGTGCTGATGTATCGCAGCGGCGATCTCGGCGAGACCTATCCGGTGGCGCGCGGCTCGTCGCCGGCGCTGGTCGCGCTCGGCGGCAGCCTGTTCGCCGGCGAGTGGATGAACCTGATCGGCGCTGCCGGCATCGGCCTCGTCTGCACCGGGATCTTCATGCTGGCGGCGGCCCGGGCGCGATCAACAAACCTGCAATCCGGCTCGGCGTCCGATCGCGCCTTGCAGAAAGCGGTCGGCCTGCACGCGATGAATTTGCCGGCAGCGCTGGCGACCGGCGCCAGCATTGCTGCTTACACCGTTGTCGACGGTATCGGTGTGCGCGCCTCCGGCAACTGGATCGCCTACACCGGTGGCGTGTTCGCGTTCTTTCTCGCCATGCCGCTATGGTATCTGGCGCGCGGCCGGCGCGCGATGTTCGCGGTACCGATGGCGGAAGCCGGCAAGGCGGCCAGCGGTGGCGCGATCTCGCTTCTGGCCTATGGCGCGATCATCTGGGCGATGCAGACAAGCCCGATGGGCGCGGTGTCGGCGCTGCGTGAAACCAGCGTTGTGTTCGCGGCCCTGCTCGGAGCCGCGTTTCTCGGCGAGCGCCTGACCGGCTTGCGGATCGCGGCGTGCTGCATCATCGCCGCGGGCGCGGCCTGCGTCGGCGGGCGCTCCTGATGTCCAAGAAAGATGTCTAAAAAAAGCCCCGGCGTGAGCCGGGGCGTCTGACGTCTTGTACCGGGAAAGGCCTAAATGGCCTCAATCCTTCTTGAGAAAGCCCGAGAATTTCTTCTGGAACCGCGACACGCGGCCGCCGCGATCGAGCATCTGCTGGGCGCCGCCGGTCCAGGCCGGGTGCGACTTGGAGTCGATATCGAGGTTCAGCTTGTCGCCCGCTTTGCCCCAGGTCGACCGCGTCTGGTATTCGGTGCCATCGGTCATCACGACCGTAATCATATGATATTCCGGGTGAATTTCGGCTTTCATGGCAGATCCTTCGGCGCGCCGGCGCCTGTCTTCAAAATGGCTGTGGGGACGGATTTGGGCCGCTCTATAACGCAGCAAGCCCTGCAAAACAAGCCACGTAATCCCGATTTGCCAGCGCAGGCGGCGGGGCCTATCTGGGGGTGGCAACAGCGATTGGTCGGATCTCATGAGTGCTGCGGAACAAATTGAAGGCCGGCATGGCGACGCGCCGGCGCGGCACGATCCGGCCCCATCGGACGTGCCAGCCATCGAGGCCGTGCTGACGGAGCAGGCGGCCAAAAGCGGCGCGCGGCTGCGTCCGCTGCTGGAGCTCGCGCCCTATGTGGCGCGCTACCGGGGGCGCGCGACCCTGGCGCTGATCGCGCTGACGATCGCGGCGATAACGACCCTGGTGGTGCCGGTCGCAGTCCGGCGCATGATCGACTTTGGGTTCACTCCCGAAGGCATCGCCCTGATCAACAGCTACTTCAGCGTGATGATCGCGGTGGTGGCGGTGCTCGCCGGCGCCAGCGCGGCGCGGTTCTATCTGGTGATGACCATCGGCGAACGCATCGTCGCCGATCTCAGGCGAGACGTGTTCGCTCATCTGATTTCGCTGTCGCCGGCATTCTTCAATTCGACCCGCAGCGGCGAACTGATCTCGCGCCTCACCGCCGATACCACCCAGATCAAGTCGGCGGTCGGCGCGTCGGTATCGATCGCGCTGCGCAACCTGATGCTGTTCTTCGGCGCCACCGCGATGATGGTGATCACCAGCCCGCGGCTTTCCGGCTTCGTGCTGCTGGCGATCCCGGTGATCGTGATTCCGCTGGTCGCGTTCGGCCGCTGGGTGCGGCGGCTATCGCGCGGCGCGCAGGATACGCTGGCGGATGCCACCGCCTACGCTTCCGAACTGATCGGCGCCATCCGCACCGTGCAGGCCTATACCAGCGAGCGGCTGGCCAATGCGCGCTTCGGCGGCGAGGTCGAACAGGCCTATGAAGCGGCGCGCAGCTCGACCCGCGCGCGGTCGGTCTTGACCGCGGTCATCATCTTCATCGTCTTTACCAGCGTGGTGCTGATCCTCTGGGTCGGATCGCGCGATGTGCTGACCGGCTCCATCACCCCCGGCCGGCTCGGCCAGTTCGTGCTGTACGCGGCGTTCGCCGCCGCCGGGCTCGGCCAGCTCAGCGAAGTCTGGGGCGAGATCTCGGCCGCCTCCGGCGCGTCGGAACGCTTGTTCGAAATCCTTCGCGTCAAGTCGGCGATCGTGGCGCCGGCATCGCCGCGCGCCTTGCCGGTGCCGGCGCGCGGCGACGTCAGTTTCGAGAATGTCCGTTTCGCCTATCCGACCCGGCCGGATGCCTGGGCCATTGACGGCGTTTCGCTGTCGGTAAGCGCCGGCGAGAAGGTCGCGATCGTCGGCCCGTCGGGTGCGGGCAAGAGCACGCTGTTTCACCTGCTGCTGCGCTTCTACGATCCGGCACAAGGTTCGATCGCGATCGACGGCGTCCCGGTCAGGGATGCCGATCTGCGCGAGGTGCGCTCGCGCATCGCGCTGGTGCCGCAGGACGCGGTGGCGTTCGCCGCGTCCGCGCGCGAGAACATCCGGTTCGGGCGGCCCGACGCCACCGATGCCGAAGTCGAGCGCGCCGCCGACCTTGCCCACGCCACCGAATTCATCCGCCGCCTGCCCGGCGGTTTCGAGGCGCAGCTCGGCGAGCGCGGCGTCACGCTGTCGGGCGGCCAGCGCCAGCGCATCTCCATCGCGCGCGCGATCCTGCGCGATGCGCCGCTGCTGCTGCTCGACGAGGCCACTTCGTCGCTCGATGCCGAATCCGAGGCGCTGGTGCAGACCGCGCTGGAGGAATTGATGCGCCACCGCACCACGCTGGTGATCGCGCATCGGCTCGCCACGGTTTTGTCCTGCGACCGGATCATGGTGATGGATCAGGGCCGCATCGTCGAACAGGGCACCCACGCCTCGCTGGTCGCCGCGGGCGGGCTCTATGCGCGGCTGGCGCGGCTGCAGTTCGAAGGGGTGTGAGGCTCAGCGATCCCTGCATTTCGGCGAAAGCATCGGAACGTTGGCCCACACCCAGTTTTTCCATGAACCATCCGCACCGACGCAGGCCGTCGAGGGCGGCGTTTGATCGGCCGATGCGACGGCGGCGGCAGCGAAGTGCCGGTCCAGCGAGGCCGCCGACAGCCATCCGGCGGCGGCAACGGCGATAAATGTTGCCGAGCCGGTTGCAAGTTCGGTTCGCGTCATCGAACTTCTCCTCCGTTAGAGCGTTTTCAAGCGAAGTGGGTACCGGTTCGCATAAAGAAAACGCGTCGAAACAAAAGATCAGAGCCTCGGTTCTGATACAATCAGAACCGATCAGGCTCCAGGTGAACTTTCGGGTTGCCCCTTCCACTCCATCCGCAAAACCGGCCGGCCGGAGGTTGGATTGACGTCCTCGCCGGCGTGGACAAAGCCGTTGCGTTCGTAAAAGCGGATGGCGCGGGCGTTGTCGGCATTGACCAACAGCGTGATGCAATCCGGCGACAATCGCTTGGCCTCGGCCACCAGCCTGTCGCCGAGCTCCGAGCCCCATTGGTCGGGCGCGACCACGAGCTGATCGAGATAACCGGTAGCATCGAGCGTGACGAACCCGATCAGCGCGCCGGCCTGTTCGGCGACCATGATCGCCGCGTTCGGCACCAGTTCGTCCCGCCAGCGTGCGCGCCACCACGGCACCCGTGCGGCGAAATCGATCGAGGGATAGGCGCGCTGCCAGGTCGCGAGCCACAGCGCGATGGCGGCGTCTTCGTCGTCGGCACGGTAGGGGCGGATCAGCGCTCTGCAATGCTCGCTTGTCCGGGACACGAGACCTACCGTTCCGTCAGCTTCAGTTCGATGCGGCGATTGCGCTTGTAGGCTTCTTCGGTGGCGGCGGTGTCGAGCGGCTGGAATTCCGCGAAGCCGGCCGCGACCAGCCGCTGCGCCGGCACGCCGAGCGAAACCAGATACTGCACCACCGAGATCGCGCGCGCCGACGACAATTCCCAGTTCGACTTGAACAGCGGGCTGCTGATCGGCCGCACGTCGGTATGGCCGTCGACCCGCAGCACCCATGGTATCTCGCTCGGGATCTGCTTGTCGAGATCGATCAGCGCGGTTGCCAGCTTGTCGAGTTCGGCGCGGCCTTCCGGCAGCAACAGCGCCTGTCCGGTGTCGAAGAACACTTCCGACTGGAATACGAAGCGGTCGCCGACGATCCGGATGTCCGGGCGGTTGCCGAGGATGCTGCGCAGGCGGCCGAAGAATTCCGAACGGTAGCGCGACAATTCCTGCACCCGCTGCGCCAGTGCCACGTTCAGCCGCTGCCCGAGATCGGCGATCCGCCCTTGCGATTCCTTGTCGCGCTTCTCCGAGGCGTCGAGTGCTTCTTCCAGCGCCGCAAGCTGGCGGCGCAGGGCGCTGATCTGCTGGTTGAGCACCTCGATCTGCGCCAGCGCCCGCGACGTAACCTGCTTTTCGGAATCCAGCGCCTTGTTGAGTTCGGTGGCGCGGCCGGCGGCATCGCCGCCGGCGCTGGCGTTGGCCAGGCCCTCATAGAGGCCTTTGACGCGGTCGCGCTCGGTTTCGGCGGTGGCGAGCCCGGCGCGCAGTTGAGCGAGCTGGTCGTCGAGATTGAGCTTGCCGAGCTTTTCCAGCGACAACAGGTCGTTCAA
This sequence comes from uncultured Pseudomonadota bacterium, assembly GCA_963727225.1. GTDB lineage: Bacteria > Pseudomonadota > Alphaproteobacteria > Rhizobiales > Xanthobacteraceae > Bradyrhizobium. Next base: position 679,103 of record CAVSFN010000024.1, read on the forward strand.
TTGCGCGAGCTTGGCGTTGAGCTGCTCCAGCGCCTTGTCCTTGCCGGTGACTTCCTGCGACAGGAAGAACTGCACCACCAGAAACACCGACAGCAGGAACACGATCGAGAGCACCAGCGTCGACAACGCATCGACAAAGCCCGGCCAGTAGTTGAAGCCAAACTCATTACGGCGTGCACGGGCGAGAGCCATGAGAAAATCTCCACTTCGGAATCCGGCTCGCGATGGGTAGATCGGAAACCGTCTCTCGAGTCTTGTTGCGCCTCTCCCGGAGGGAGAGGTCGGCGCGGGGCGCCGGGTGAGGAGTTACGGCCTAACGATAGGCCATCCCTAATTATTCTCGGGCTGGCGCGCGATCCGCTCGAGCAGTTTCTTGATCTCGCGGTTTTGCTCGCCCTGGCCGTCGGCCCATTCACGGATCATCTGCTGCTCGCTGCGCATATGCGCCACCAGTCCCTGAATGGCTTCGGCGAGGTTGGCCATCGCCGCCGTAGTGCTGCGGCTGCCGCCGCCTTCTTCCATGGTCGCTCGCAACCGTTCGATGGCGGTTTGCAGGTCGCCGCCGGCGGCCTCTGCCGAATAGCCGCGCACCGTGGAGGCGAGCCAGTCTTCAAGGTCGGTATAGAACCGGTTCTGCGCCTGGCTCGATTGCAGATCGAGAAAGCCGAGAATCAGCGAACCGGCGAGACCGAACAGCGACGACGAAAACGAAATGCCCATGCCGCCGAGCGGCGCGGCCAGACCTTCCTTGAGGGTGTCGAACAGGGCGCCGGCGTCGCCGCCGACCTTCAGTCCGTCGATCACCTTGCCGACCGAGCCGACGGTTTCGATCAGGCCCCAGAAGGTGCCGAGCAGCCCGAGGAATACCAGGAGGCCGGTCATGTAGCGCGAGATGTCGCGAGCCTCGTCTAGCCGGGTGGCGATCGAATCCAGCAGATGCCGCATGGTCTGCTGTGTGATCGTCATCCGGCCGGTGCGCTCGCCGCCGAGGATCGCCGCCATCGGCGCCAGCAGCCTGGGACGTTGTCGTTCGACGGCAATGCCGGGATCGGCGATGCGGAAATTGTTGACCCAGGCGACTTCCGGATAGAGCCGGATCACCTGGCGAAACGACAAAATGGTGCCGATCAGCAGCACCATGCCGATCAGCGCGTTGAGGCCGGGATTGGCGAAGAACGCCAGAATGATCTGCTTGTTGAGCACCACCATCAGCAGTGCGCACAGCACCAGGAACACCAGCATCCGCACCAGGAAGATCCGTGGCGAGGACAGCTTGTTGAGTTCGATTTCCATCGCGGAACGAGGAGGGGGGCCTGGAGGCATCGGCTGATCGTCACCTGTTGCGGGGGGAACGCTTTAGGGCACCAATATGGCACAGCGGTGCCGGGAAAAAAGGCCGCTTGAGGCCGGTTGAGGGACTGAAACACGGAACTTCGGCGCGAAACCGGGCTTAGGGTTGTAGCGTATTTCACAAATCTTTGACGCCACAGCCGCTTAACGGGTTTTTGCATGATTATTTTATATTTCGAGGCGCTGGCCGCGATCGCGCTGTCCCTGTCGGTCCTGATGGCCGGCGCCTGGATGGTGCAGCAGCGCACCGGCAATTCCGGTTGGGTCGACACCATCTGGACGTTCGCGGTCGGGCTGGTCGGCGCCGGCAGCGCCCTGTGGCCGGTCGCCGACGCGGCGCCGAACCCGAGGCAATGGCTGGTCGCGGCTTTGGTGGCGATCTGGTCGGTCCGGCTCGGCCTCCATATCGCGGTGCGCACGGCCGCGATCACCGACGACCCGCGCTATGCCGCCTTCGCCCGCGAATGGGGCGTCGATTCGCCGCGCCGGATGTTCGTGTTTCTGCAAAATCAGGGCTTCGGATCGATCCCGCTGGTGTTTGCGATTTTCGTGGCGGCACGGTTTCCCTTAACCGCGCTGCGGTTTCAAGACTATCTCGGCGCGCTGATCCTGTTGATCGGCATCGCCGGCGAGGCGCTCGCCGACGCCCAGCTGCGAAATTTCCGCATCGACCCCGCCAACAAGGGCCGGGTATGCGACGTCGGCCTGTGGCGCTGGTCGCGCCATCCGAATTATTTCTTCGAATGGTTCGGCTGGCTCGCCTATCCCGTGATCGCGATTTCGATCGAGGATCCGCTTTATTATCCTTTTTATTATCCTTGGGGCTGGGCGAGTTTGCTGGCGCCGGTCTTCATGTACTGGATCCTGGTGCATGTCACCGGCATCCCGCCGCTCGAGCAGCAGATGCTGCGCTCGCGCGGCGAGCGCTACCGCGACTATCAGTCGCGCACGAGCATGTTCTTTCCGCTGCCGCCGCAAAAGGGAGTGCTCACATGAGCGTCGTTTCCAGAATCATCGGTACCGCCGAGCGGGTGCCGCTGCCCGATCTCGTGGTGCGCGCCGCCGTCCAGCGGCTGTGTTCGCGTACTGCGACGAGGCTCGCCAGCGGCAATGCGGAGAGCGATGCCTCGTTTGCCGACGAGATGGCGGCGCGCGCCATCGCCGAACATACCGATGCCGCCAACGCCCAGCATTACGAAGTGCCGGCGGTGTTCTTCGCCCGCGTGCTCGGCCCGAACCGCAAATACTCCTCGTGTTTCTACAAGGAGCCGGAGTCCACGCTGCAGGAAGCCGAGGAAGAAGCGCTGCGCCAGACCGTCGAGCACGCCGATCTCGCCGACGGCCAATCGATCCTCGAACTCGGCTGCGGCTGGGGTTCGCTGTCGCTGTGGATGGCGCGGCAATTTCCAAGGTCCGAGATCACCGCGGTGTCGAATTCACAGTCGCAACGGCACTATATCGAGAGCGAGGCGGAGGCGCGCGGATTGAAAAATCTGCGCGTCGTCACCGCGGACATGAATGTGTTCGACCCCGGGCTGCAATTCGATCGCATCGTATCGGTCGAAATGTTCGAGCACATGATGAACTGGCGCCAATTGATGACGCGGGTGAAATCCTGGCTGGCGCCGGATGGCCGCTTCTTCATCCACATCTTCACCCATCGTGCGGGCGCCTATCTGTTCGATCGCACCGACCGGGACGACTGGATCGCGCAGCATTTCTTCACCGGCGGCGTGATGCCGAGCCATCATCTGATCCGGCAATACGCTGATTTATTCGAGGTCGAAAAGGAATGGCGCTGGAGCGGCACGCATTACCAGCGCACCGCGCTCGACTGGCTCGCCAATTTCGATTCCCGCCGCGACGAGATCGAAGGCATTCTTCGTTCCGTCTATGGCAACGACACCGCATTGTGGATGCGGCGCTGGCGCTGGTTCTTCCTCGCCACGTCAGGACTGTTCGGCTACGCCGACGGCATCGAATGGGGCGTCAGCCATTTCAGGATGAAAGTCGCGGCTTGATTGCGGTGTTCTGTCGCAGCACGCAGCAATGGAGCCGGATTCACGATCCGGTGATTCCGCAAAAGTGGATTGCGCTCAGTCATATAGCTGATGTGACATAGAGCCGCTCGCAGCATCGATTGCATCGCAGCAAACCGATGTTACCCTGAGTGTTGCTTGCCATGCGGTGTCGCCTGAAGGTGCTCGGTGTGGCGTGTTTTTCAGCCAAACGGGGCGCTCCACTTCATGTCAGGACTTAATGCGCGATCGGCATGCGTCGCGATAATGCTCGCGGCCTGCGCGCCGCTGCTCGCGGGTTGCGACGAATCCGGTTCCGCGATCGCCACCACCCAACCTGCCGAACCGGACGTCGGTATCGTCACGGTCAAGCCGCAGCCGCGCGCCGTGGTGCGCGAATTGCCCGGCCGTATCGCGCCATCGCGCGTTGCCGATGTGCGCCCGCAAGTCTCCGGCATCGTGGTCGAACGCCTGTTCCGCCAGGGCAGCGAGGTCAAGGCGGGCGACCCGCTATATCGCATCGATCCGCGCCCGTTCGAGGTCGAGGTGATGTTGAACGAGGCGGCGCTGGCCAAAGCCGATGCCGTGTATTTGCAGGCGCAGCAGCATGCCCGCCGCATTAACTTGCTCTTCACGCAGCGTGTCATGTCCGAAGCCGAGAACGAGAAGGCGATCGCATCCGAGCGCCAGGCGAGGGCTGAAGTCGAGGGTCGCAAGGCGGAGCTCGCGCGCGCCAGGCTCAACTTCGACTACGCCACCGTGCGCGCGCCGATCGACGGCGTCGTCGGCGCCGCACTCGTCACCGAGGGCGCGCTCGCGGTGCAGAACGAGACCAATCTCGCCAACATCCAGCAACTGGATGTGATCTATGCCGACTTCACCCAGTCGGTGACCGAGCTCAACCAGCTTCGCCGCGCCCTCGATAGCGGCGATCTCGATCGCATCGAGGCCGATGCCGCCAAAGTCCAGCTGATGCTCGATGACAACACGATTTATTCGCTTAACGGCAAGCTGCTGTTCTCCGACGCCAAAGTCGATGCCAACACCGGCCAGGTGACGTTGCGCGGCGAGTTTCGCAATCCGAAGCGCGAATTGCTGCCGGGCATGTATGTCCGGGTGCGCATCGATCAGGGCATCGACAGCGATGCCATCGCGGTGCCGCAGCAGGCAATCCAGCGCAACGGCGGCGGCGCCAGCGAAGTGTTCGTCGTCAAGGACGACAACCGCATCGCGGTGCAGCCGGTGCGCACCGGCTCGGTGCAGGATGGCATCTGGTTCGTCACCGACGGGCTGAAAGCCGGCGACAAGGTCGTGGTCGAAGGCTTCCAGAAATTTGCGGCCGGCGACCGGGTCAAGTCGCAATCCTGGACCAAGGCGGATGCACTCGTGGAAGGCCAACGCGCGCAAGTGGTGCGGTAGCGCATCATGTCGAATTTCTTCATCGACAGGCCGATCTTCGCCTGGGTTGTTGCGCTGTTCATTTGCTTGATCGGCGCTATTTCGATTCCGCTGCTGCCGGTCGCGCAATATCCGATCATCGCGCCTCCATCGATCTCAATCTCGACCAGCTATCCCGGCGCCTCACCGGAAAACCTCTACAACAGCGTCACGCGCCTGATCGAGGAGGAACTCAACGGTGCCTCCGGCATCCTGAACTTCGAGTCGACCAGCGACTCGCTTGGCCAGGTCGAGATCATCGCGAACTTCGTTCCCGGCACTGACACCGGAGCGGCCTCCGTCGAGGTGCAGAATCGCATCAAGCGCGTGGAAGCACGGCTGCCGCGCGCGGTGATCCAGCAGGGCATCTTGATCGAGGAGGCCTCCAGCGCGGTGTTGCAGATCATCACGCTGAACTCGACCGATGGCAGCCTCGACGAAGTCGGCCTCGGCGACTTCATGATCCGCAACGTGCTCGGCGAAATCCGCCGCATTCCCGGTGTCGGCCGCGCCACGCTCTATTCGACCGAGCGTTCGCTCCGCGTCTGGATCGATCCCGCCAAGCTGGTCGGTTATGGGCTGTCGGCCGACGACGTCAACAAGGCGATTACCGCCCAGAACGCACAGGTGGCCTCCGGCAGCATCGGTGCCGAACCGAGCACGGCGGACCAGCGCGTCTCGGCGCTGGTCCTGGTCAAGGGCCAGCTCTCCTCCCCGGATGAATTCGGCGCCATCATTCTGCGCGCCAACGCGGACGGCTCGACCGTACGCTTGCGCGACGTCGCGCGGATCGAGGTCGGTGGCCTCAGCTATCAGTTCAACACGCGGCTGAACGGCAAGGCGACCGCGGGCCTCTCGGTGCTGTTGTCGCCGACCGGCAACGCGCTGGCGACCGCAAGCGCGGTCGAAGCCAAGATGAAGGAGCTGTCGCGCTTCTTCCCGGCCAATATCGGCTATGAAATCCCCTACAACATCACGCCGGTGGTGAAGGCCTCGATCGAGAAGGTGCTCTCAACCCTGGTTGAAGCCGTGGTGCTGGTGTTCGTGGTGATGTTCCTGTTCCTGCAGAACATCCGCTACACCATCATTCCGACCATCGTCGTGCCGGTGGCGCTGTTGGGGGCCTGCACCACCCTGCTGCTCGCCGGCTACTCCATCAACATGCTCAGCATGTTCGGCATGGTGCTCGCGGTCGGCATCCTCGTCGACGACGCCATCGTTGTGGTCGAGAACGTCGAGCGCATCATGGCGGAGGAGGGGCTGCCGCCCAGGGAAGCGACCCGCAAGGCGATGTCGCAGATATCGGGTGCCATTATCGGCATCACGCTGGTGCTGATGGCAGTGTTCGTGCCGATGGCGTTCTTCCCGGGTTCCGTCGGCATCATCTACCGCCAGTTCTCCGTGACCATGGTGGCCGCGATCGGCTTCTCCGCGTTCCTGGCGTTATCGTTGGCGCCGGCGTTGTGCGCGACGCTCTTGAAGCCGGTCAAGGCCGGACACGGCCATGCACGCAGAGGTCTGTTCGGCTGGTTTAACCGCACGCTCGAAGGCGGCAAGGAAGGTTATTCGGCGACCGTCGGCGGCTTGCTCAAGCGCACCGGGCGACTGATGCTGGTCTATGCCGCGCTGCTGGCCGGCCTGTCCTGGGCTTTCATCAATTTGCCCGGCGGCTTCCTGCCGGTCGATGACCAGGGCTTCGTCATCGTCGACGTGCAGACGCCTTCCGACTCCTCTTACGCGCGCACCGAAGCTGTGGTCGGTAAGGTGGAAAAATATCTCGCTCAGCGCCCGGGCGTCGACAACGTGACCTTCCTCACCGGCTTCAGCTTCTCCGGCCAGGGCATGAATACGGCACAGGCCTTCATCACGCTGAAGGACTGGTCGGAGCGCGGACCTGCGGATTCCGCGGCGGCGATTGTCGCCGACATCAACCGCGATCTATCCTCGATCCGTGATGCGAAGATATCCGCGCTGCAGCCGCCGCCGATCGACAATCTCGGCAACTCCTCGGGCTTTTCCTTCCGCCTGCAGGACCGTGGCCAGAAGGGCTATCCGGCCCTGATGCGGGCGGCTGACCAGTTGATCGCGGAAGCGAACGCGAGTCCCGTGCTGCAAAAGGTCTATATCGAGGGCCTGCCCGAGGCGCCGCAGGTCAATCTCATGATCGACCGCGAGAAAGCCGGCGCCTTTGGCGTCACCTTCGAGGACATCAACAATACGGTCTCGACCAATCTCGGCTCGAACTACATCAACGACTTCCCCAACCGCGGCCGCATGCAGCGCGTGATTGTGCAGGCGGACGGTCCTGACCGCATGAAGACGGAGGACATCCTCAACTACAACGTCAAGAACAGCCGCGGCCAGCTCGTGCCGTTCTCCGCCTTCGCGAAAATCGAATGGTCGCGCGGGCCGACCCAGATTGCGGGCTTCAATTACTATCCGGCGGTACGAGTCTCGGGCGAAGCCAGGCCCGGCTATACCTCAGGCGATGCCATCGCCGAGATGGAGCGGCTCGCCGGCAAGCTGCCGCGCGGGTTCGGCTATGAGTGGACCGGGCAGTCGCTGCAGGAAAAGTTGTCGGGCTCGCAGGCGCCGTTCCTGCTCGGCTTGTCGATATTCGTGGTCTTCCTCTGCCTAGCCGCGCTCTACGAAAGCTGGACCATTCCCCTGGCGGTGCTGCTCACCGTACCGCTCGGCGTCACCGGCGCGGTGGTGGCAGCAATGCTGCGGGGATTGCCCAACGACGTCTATTTCACCGTCGGCCTGATCACCATCATCGGCCTTGCCGCAAAGGACGCGATCCTGATCATCGAGTTCGCCAAGGACCTGCGCAAAGCGGGCAAGCCGCTGGTCGAAGCAACCATCGAAGCCTGCCGACTGCGCTTCCGTCCGATCCTGATGACCGGCCTCGCCTTCATCTGCGGCGTGGTGCCAATGGCGATCGCGCATGGTGCCGGCGGCGCCAGCCAGCAATCGCTTGGCACCACCGTGATGGGCGGCATGATCGCCGTCGTCGTGCTCGCGCTCTTGATGGTGCCGGTGTTCTTTGTCTTTGTGCAGCGCCTGCTGGCAGGGGACCGGGACCCGGCGGAGAAGGCGGGCGTCGAGATACATGGTCCGCCAGCGCCGGTGCGACCGTCATAACCCGTCCTTGCAGGGCTTGAGCCGGCAACATCCTTTTTGGCAGTCTTCAGAGCATTTTCCAAGGGATGGTGCTCCGACTCTCACATGGAGCGCCCCTTCTCGACAATGCGTCCGCGTCGATCACGAATGCATTAAGGCCGGCTGGCCTTCAGAACTCGTCGGGGGTGATCTCGACGTCATTCCTGAAGGATACTGCTGATCCGGAATGGACAAATGATCCGGCCATGAAAGCCTTCCTGTCCTTCATGGATAAATATTACCCCGATGGCGACAAGGACGACGGCAATGCGGCCCTCGGATACGCCGCGGCGGAGACGCTGTTTCACGTGCTGAGCCAGTGCGGAGACGATCTTTCCCGCGAGAACATCATGAAACAGTCCGCTTCCCTGCAGGCCTACCATAACCCGATTGTCCTGCCGGGCATCACCATCAGCACCGGGTCGACGGATTTTCACCCCATCAAGAAGATGCGTCTGGTGCAGTTCGACGGAGCCGCGTGGCGGTCGATCGGTGACGTGTTCGAAGATGCTTTCATCGGCGGCACGGGCCAGGCAAACCCATGACAAGTAAACCCATGACAGTTGGGCCTTGTCTCATTCGGAGAAGGCCGGCTACTTCCCCAGCGGCTTGAGCATCTTCACCAGCTCGGCGTGGACGAATTCATTGCCGCAGACCACATTGCCTGTCTTGAGCGGGTCGTCGTCGCCCGCGATGCCGCTGACGATGCCGCCGGCTTCGCGCACGATAATCTGGCCCGCGGCCATGTCCCACGGTTTCAGATTACGTTCCCAATAGCCGTCGAAGCGGCCCGCGGCGATGAAAGCCATGTCGAGCGCGGCCGAGCCGAACCGGCGCAGGCCCGCGACCTTCGCCTGTATCGCGGTCATCTCGGCGCGTGACAGATCGAGGTCGCCGCGTCCGATATGCGGCAGCCCGCACGCGATCACGCATTCGTCGAGCTTGCGGCGGCCGGCGACGCGCAGCCGCTGGTCGTTGAGGAAGGCGCCCTTGCCGCGCTCGGCGATGTAGAGGTCGTCATTGGCCGGATTGTATATCAGGCCGGCAATGATGGTGCCCTCGCGCTGCAGGCCGATCGAAACCGCGAATTGCGGGATGCCGTGCAGGAAGTTGGTGGTGCCGTCGAGCGGATCGACGATCCAGGTGTGGCTCTTGTCCTCGCCTTCGCGGGTGCCGCCCTCTTCGCCGATGAAGCCGTAACCCGGGCGCGCCTTGGTGAGGTCGGTGTACAGCATCTCCTCGGCGCGCCGGTCGGCCATGGTGACGAAATTGGCGGGGCCTTTCAGCGAGACCTGGAGATTCTCGACCTCGCCGAGATCGCGCTTGAGGCTGCGGCCGGCGCGGCGCGCGGCTTTGACCATGACGTTGATGAGGGCTGAATGCAGCATGATCCCGGCTTGCGATTGTCGTTTCGACGGTGAAAAAGCGCTCCCTCTCCCCGCCGCGGAGAGGTGATACGGCGGCCCGATGGCAAAATCGGGCCTTGGTAAATCGAGCCTTGGCAAATCGAGCCTTGGCAAATTAAGCCTTGGCAAATTAAGCCTTGGACTGGGTGCCCTGCGGTTGGGGTGGCGTCAAGGCGCATCATTTGCTGCCGAGCCATTTACGCGCGGCCGCCTCGGCCTTGGCGCGGTCCTCCGGACTGAGGTCCGAGAACGCCTCGTCGAGTATGGGGTCGCCCTTGCCGACGCCTTTGGCGACAAGATGCCATTTGAGGCCCTCGATCTTGTCCATCGGGGTGCCCCGTCCGCTCAACAGCACATGCGCGAGGCGGTTTTGTGCGATCGGACTGTTCTGGCGGGCGGCCTTGCGCAGCAATGCCACCGCGGCGGGTTGGTTCTTTGGCGTGCCGGTGCCGTTATAGAGCGCGATGGCGTATTCGACTTCGGCGTCGACATGGTCGGCGAGCGATGCTGTCTGCAGCAGCCGCACCGCCTTTTCCAGGTCTTTCGGAACGCCGTTGCCTTCCTTGTAGAAGGTCGCAAGCGCGTATTGGGCTTCCGGGTTGCCGGCATCGGCGGCGATACGCAGCAATTCCGCCGCGCGTTTGACGTCCTGCGGCAAGGTCTGGCCGTCGAGATAGAGCAGCGCCAGATTGTAGGCCGCCTTCGGCTCGCCGAGCTTGGCCGAGGACGCCAGCAATTTGACCGCTTCCTCGCGGTTGGCCGGACCGCCACGGCCCGCGAGGCGAAGCATCGCCAGCGCCAACATGCCCTCGCGGTCACCCCCGTCGGCGGCGCGCTGGTACCATTCCACTGCCTTGGTAGCGTCGCGCTTGACGCCCATCCCATTGGCGTAGAGCTCGCCCAGCATCGTCATCGCCTTCGGATCGCTTTTCTCCTGCACGCGCTGGGTCGCAAGATCGAAGGCGGTCTTGTATTGCCCGAGCTGATAGGCGCCGTACACCAGGTCGACATTGGGATTGTCGGGCACGGGGGCAGGGGTCACGGTCACGGTCGGCGTGGCTGTCGGTTTGGGCGTCGCGGGCTTCCTCGTGACCGCATGTGGTTTTGCTTTCGGCTTCGCTGCCGGTTGGTTCGCCGGCGAGGGTTGCGCGCTGGGAGGCACCAGCGAAACCTGCGCCGCGGCAGTGCCTGCCGCCAGCACCAGGCAGGTTGCCAGCATCGAGAAGACCGATAGGGAGCGCGGGATCTTCATTTCCGGCGTTATCCCAGCTCGGCTCTGGCTTTTCCGCAACTTTCGGCGTGCGCCTGCCGGATCGCCTGCTCGACCTCGATCAGGGCTGCCGCCGCGCCGCGCGGATCGGCCCAGATGAAATCGCCGACCAGGACGAAATCCGCGCCGGCTGCGGCAAATTCGTAAGCTTCCTCGCGCGACGCCGCAAAGCCGACGCAGGGCGGCTCAAACAGTTCGGCCCACCATTGCAGGCGCTCGGCGATCGCCTCGACCGACGGCCGCTGGTCCTTCGCATCGGGCTCGCCGAACAACACGTAATCCGCACCGGCTTCACCCGCGGCCATCGAATCGTGCCGGGTCGAGAGGCCGCCGACGCCAATGATGCGGTCGGGTTTCAAGGTCGGCAACGCATCTTCCATGGCTGCCACGCCGGTCAGGTGGGCGCCGTCGGCGCCGGCACGGGCGACCAGTTCGACATGACCGTCGAGCAAAAGCGCCGCCCCGCTGTCTTGCACGGCCGGCGCCAGTGCCTTGACGCGCGAGATCATCGTGCGCTGGTCGGTCGGTTTGAGCCGCACCAGCACCGCCGCGACATCGACGCCGGCGAGCAAGCCCGGCAGGCTTGCCGTCAACGGCGACGGATCGTCCACAACCGGCGTTGCCAGATAGAGACGCGGCACGGGACGTGGCGGAGGTTTAGTGGCCATGATGTCGGCTTGATGCCTCCGGACTGCGGCCAAAAAAGGGGCAGGACGATGCTTGCTGCGGCATCGTCATGCGACTTTCGGATCAAGCTCGCCCTTGGTGTATCGCTTCGCCATCTCGGCGGTGGTCAGCACTTTCCTGAACTTGCTGGCCTGACCTGCGGTATTGAATTCCTGCAGCCGCTGCTTGCAAAGCTTGGCCATCGCTTCCATCGCCGGCTTGAGATATTTGCGCGGATCGAACTCGCTGGGATCCTCGCTGAGCACCTTGCGGATCTGGCCGGTCATCGCCATCCGGTTGTCGGTGTCGATGTTGATCTTGCGAACGCCATTCTTGATGCCGCGCTGGATCTCGGCCACCGGCACCCCCCAGGTCGGTTTCATCTTGCCGCCATTGGCATTGATGATGTCCTGCAGGTCCTGCGGCACCGACGATGAGCCATGCATCACCAGGTGCGTATTGGGCAGCTTGCGGTGAATTTCCTCGATCACGTTCATGGCCAGGATGTTGCCGTCCGGCTTGCGGGTGAATTTGTAGGCGCCGTGCGAGGTGCCCATCGCGATCGCCAGCGCATCGACCTTGGTCTCCTTGACGAACTTGACGGCCTCGTCGGGATTGGTGAGCAACTGGTCGTGCGAGAGCTTGCCTTCGGCGCCGTGGCCGTCTTCCTTGTCGCCCATGCCGGTCTCGAGCGAACCCAGCACGCCGAGCTCGCCCTCCACCGAAATGCCGCCGAGATGGGCCATGTCGGTGACGGTTTTGGTGACGCCGACATTGTAGTCCCAGTCGGCGGCGGTCTTGCCGTCCGCCTTCAGCGAACCGTCCATCATCACCGAGGTGAAGCCGGCCTGGATCGCGGTCATGCAGGTGTCGGGTCCATTGCCGTGATCGAGGTGCACGCAGACCGGAATCTGCGGATAGATCTCGGTGACCGCGTCCATCATATGCTTGAGCATGATGTCATTGGCGTAGGACCGCGCGCCGCGCGAGGCCTGGATGATGACCGGCGCATCGAGACTTGAGGCGGCGTCCATGATCGCGAGCGCCTGTTCCATGTTGTTGATGTTGAAGGCCGGCACGCCGTAATCGTGTTCCGCCGCGTGGTCGAGCAATTGACGCAACGTGATACGAGCCATGTTATTCTCCGCGTTGGGGCATCTAGCGTACTTTCAAGACCTCGACACCCGGCAATGGTTTGCCTTCCATCCATTCAAGAAACGCGCCGCCTGCGGTCGAAACATAGCTGAAATCGCCGGCGACGCCGGCCTGGTTCAGCGCCGCCACGGTGTCGCCGCCGCCGGCCACCGAAATCAGCTTTTTCGCCCTGGTCCGGGCGGCCGCATGCTTGGCCGCCAGCATGGTGCCGCGATCGAACGGCGTCATCTCGAAGGCGCCGAGCGGGCCGTTCCAGACCAGCGTCGCGGCGTCGTCGATTGCGGCATGAATCCGCGCGATCGATTGCGGGCCGACGTCGAGGATCATGCCCTCGGGCGGAATCGCATCGAGGCCATAGGCATGGGACGGCGAATTGGCGGCGAAATGAAACGCCACCACGGCGTCTACGGGGAGGATGATGGCGCAATTGGCGGCGTTCGCCTTGTCGATGATCCGCAGCGCGGTGGCCGCGAGATCCTTCTCCGCCAGCGACTTGCCGATGCCGACGCCCTGCGCATGCAGGAAGGTGTTGGCCATGCCGCCGCCGATCACCAGCGCATCGACCTTGGTGACGAGATTTTCCAGAAGATCGATCTTGGTCGAGACCTTGGCGCCGCCGATGATCGCGATCACCGGCTTGGTCGGCGCTTCCAGCGCTTTGCCGAGCGCGTCGAGTTCGGCCTGCATGGTGCGCCCGGCATAGGCCGGCAGCTTGTGGCCGAGGCCCTCGGTCGAAGCATGCGCCCGGTGCGCCGCCGAGAACGCGTCGTTGACCCAGATATCGCCGAGCTTTGCCAGTTCGGCGACGAAGGCCGGATCGTTTTTTTCTTCTTCCTTGTGGAAGCGGGTATTTTCCAGGCACAGGATGTCGCCGTCCTTCATGCCGGCAATCGCCTTTGCCGCGACCTCACCGACGCACTCATCGGCAAACGCCACCGGCTTCTTGATCACCTGCGCCAGTGCTGCGGCGACGGGCTTCAGCGAATCCTTGGGCTCGCGTCCCTTCGGCCGACCGAAATGCGCGAGCAATATGACTTTGCCGCCCTTGTCGGATATCTCGGTGATGGTGGGTGAAATACGTTCGAGCCGGGTGGCGTCGGTGACGTGCCCATTCTCCATGGGCACGTTGAGATCGACGCGCAGCAGCACGCGCTTGCCCTTTACGTCGACGTCATCGAGGGTGCGGAATGATTTGGGCATTTCAAACTCTTTTCCCGGGCGCTGCGCAGCGCGAAGCGTTGCGCTGCAGAACCGGGACCCATGTTACTGGTCTCGGCGTGTATCGGTCCCGGCTCTGCGGAGCAGCGTACTGGACGATGCGGAGCCTGTCATCGGGCGCGCATTCGCGCGACCCGTTGGCATCGCCAGGAAGACGCTGCGCCGCGTCCGGGACACGATACCTACAGCAGCTTTCCCATCGCCACGGCGGTGTCGGCCATGCGGTTGGAAAAGCCCCATTCATTATCGTACCACGACATCACCCGTACCAGCGTGCCGTTCTGCACCTTGGTCTGGTCCATGTGGAACGTGGAGGAATGCGGATCGTGGTTGAAGTCGATCGAGACGTTGGGCGCGGTGGTGTAACCGAGGATGCCCTTCATCTGCTGTTCGCTGGCGCGCTTCATCGCCTCGTTGATTTCCTTCACCTCGGTCTTGCGCGAAGCCACGATCTTGAGATCGATCACCGAGACATTCGGGGTCGGAACGCGGATCGCGACGCCGTCGAGCTTGCCTTGCAGTTCCGGCAGCACCAGGCCGATCGCCTTGGCCGCACCGGTGGAGGTCGGGATCATCGACATCGCCGCGGCACGGCCGCGATAGAGATCATGGTGCAGGGTATCGAGGGTCGGCTGGTCGCCGGTGTAGGCGTGGATCGTGGTCATGAAGCCGGTCTCGATGCCGACGGTGTCGTTCAGCACTTTTGCCACCGGCGCCAGGCAGTTGGTGGTGCAGGAGCCATTTGAAACCACCAGATGATCTTTCGTCAGTTTGTCGTGGTTGACGCCGAACACGATCGTCATGTCGGCGCCGTCGGAAGGCGCCGACACCAGCACGCGCTTGGCGCCGGCGGTCAGATGCGCCGAGGCCTTGGCCTTGGCGCTGAAGATGCCGGTGCATTCCAGCGCGATGTCGATGCCGAGGTCCTTCCAGGGCAGCGTATTGGGATCGCGGTGCGCGGTAACCTTGATCTTGCCATGGCCGAGGCTGATCGAATCGCCGTCGATCGTCACGGTGCCGGGAAAGCGGCCATGCACTGAATCATAGCGCAACAGATGGGCGTTGGTCTCGACCGGGCCGAGATCGTTGATGGCGACGACTTCGATGTCGGTGCGTTTGGCTTCGTAAATGGCGCGCAAGACATTGCGGCCAATACGGCCAAATCCGTTGATCGCGACCCGGACTGCCATATCGTGCTTCTCCTTATGTTGCCCTACGGCTTTAATAGCTGGTGTCATCCCCGCGGATGCGGCTTTCGCCATCCACGGAGGTGCTTGCTGCGGATCGCCCGGTTCGGCCGGGCGAGAACGGACCATATGACGGCTAGGTAACCCTTTTTTGGGGCAATCTCAACCGTCAGCCCAATCGTTAAGCCGGGTCAGCCAAGCCGCTTCAGCGCAGCGTTAACCGCGGCCTCGGCGGTAATGCCGAAATGCTTGAAGAGATCCTTGGCCGGCGCGCTGGCGCCGAAGCCGTGCATGCCGATGAATTCGCCGTCCCGCCCGATCACGGCGTCCCAGCCGAATCGCACCGCGGCCTCGATCGCTACCTTGACCGGCGCGTCGCCGATGATGGCCTGTTGCTTTTCCGCCGGCTGTGCCAGCAGCAATTCCAGCGCGGGCACCGACACCACCCGCGACGCGATGCCGCGCTCGGCGAGCTGCTTCTGGGCGGCGACCGCGATCTCGACTTCGGAGCCGGAGGCGAACAGCGACACCTTGGCCTCGCCCTGGGCTGCGACCAGCTCATAGGCGCCGTGGCGGCACGGATTTTCCGGCGGCGCCGAGGTGCGCAATTGCGGCAGGTTCTGGCGGGTCAGCACCAATACCGTCGGGCCGTCGATCCGGTTCAGCGCCAGCTCCCAGCACTCCGTCACCTCGATCGCATCGCAGGGACGGAACACGCGCATGTTGGGAATGGCGCGCAGCGCCGCGAGATGCTCGACCGGCTGATGGGTCGGCCCGTCTTCGCCGAGCCCGATCGAATCATGGGTCATCACATAGACCACGCCGGTGCCCATCAATGCGGCGAGCCGCATCGCCGGACGGGCATAATCGGTAAAGCACAGGAAGGTGGCGCCGTTGGGCGCAAAGCCGCCATGCAGGAAGATGCCGTTCATGGCCGCCGCCATGCCGTGCTCGCGGATGCCGTAATGGATGAAGCGGCCCTTCGGCGTCTTGGCCGAGAAGTTCTCAGCCGACTTCGCCTTGTTGTTGTTGGAGCCGGTGAGGTCGGCGGAGCCCGCGAGGAATTCCATCGGCATCACGGCGGCGATCGCATCGATCGCCAATTCCGACGATTTGCGGGTGGCGATGTTCTGCGGCGTCTCCAGCAGCGACTTGCGGTGCGCCTTGAGCGCCTTGGCCAGCACCGCCGGCCGCTCGTGCCGCAAGCGGCGGTCGAATTCGGCGCGCTTGCGGTTCGACAGCGTCGTCATCCGCGCTTCCCATTCCTTGCGCGCGCCGACGCCGCGGCTGCCGGCTTCGCGCCAGGCCTTCAAGACGTCGTCGGGCACCGAGAACGGCTCCAGCGAGATGCCGAGCTTTTCCTTGGCGCCCTTGAGTTCCGCGGCGCCAAGCGCCTCGCCATGAGCCTTGTTGGTGCCGGCCTTGGTCGGCGCGCCATAACCGATCGTGGTCTTGCAGGCGATCAGCGACGGCTTGCTGGATTTCTGCGCGCGCGTGATCGCGGCCGCGATTGCCGCCTGGTCCTGACCGTCGATCAGCTCGGCCTGCCAGCCGGCGGACTTGAAGCGCTTGACCTGGTCGACCGAGTCGGCGAGCGAGGTCGGGCCGTCGATCGAAATGCCGTTGTCGTCATACAGCACGATCAGCTTGTGGAGCTTCCAGTGGCCGGCCAGCGCGATCGCTTCCTGCGAGACGCCTTCCATCAGGTCGCCGTCGGAAACCAATACATAGGTATGGTGGTCGACGGCTTTCTTGCCGAATTCGGCTCCGAGCATCTTCTCGGCCAAAGCCATGCCGACCGAGGTGGCGATGCCCTGGCCGAGCGGCCCGGTGGTGGTCTCGACGCCCTTGGTGTGGAAATTCTCCGGATGTCCGGGTGTCAGCGATCCCAACTGGCGGAAGTGCTTGATCTGGTCGAGCGTCATGTCCTTGTTGCCGGTGAGATACAGGAGCGCATACAGCAACATCGAGCCGTGACCGGCCGACAAAATGAAACGGTCGCGGTCCGGCCAGTTCGGCTCGGCGGCGTCGAATTTCAGGAATTGCGTGAACAGCACGGTGGCGATGTCGGCCGCGCCCATCGGCAGGCCGGGATGGCCGGAATTCGCCTTCTCCACGGCGTCCATGGCGAGCCCGCGGATCGCATTGGCCATACGGGAATGATCGACGCTCGTCATGATGAAAATCCGTCTGAAATGAGATGCTTGGTGGCGATCCGCTCGGTGCGCGAACGCCTCGGTGCGAGCCTTGTGGCAAGGGGAGGTCAGGGCTGGATAGCATCTGTATTCGCTGAGTCCAAGGCCGGTTCCAGGGCCGGCGCCGAGGCTGTGTCCAAGGCTGTGTCCAAGGCACCTGCCCAAGGTTTGGTCCAAGGTTGGGTCCAAGCCGATGCAACGCGCGGCAACGCCCAAAAGTTGCTTTGCAGTGCATAGTTTCGCAGCGGCGTTGCGCTGGCCTCGCTTGCCACGTAAATTTCAGCGCCTAAACGCTTGCCGAGCCGCGAATTTCCGGGGTACGCGGCCGGCTCAATTGAGGTCCGCGCTGTCCGCATGAGCGATCGTCCCGCCAACGGTTCCAGCACCGCCGAACCGGCAACCGTCGATATCGACGCCGCGACACGGCGGTTGATGTCGGCGCTCGACGCGCTGGAAAGCGCGGTGGAGCGGCGGCGCGAGGCCGATCGCGACGAGAACGAGCTGGCGGCGCGGATTCAGGCGCTCGGCGCCGATCGATCGCGGCTGGCCGACGAACTCGACGGATCGCTGGTGAAATCGCGCCGGCTGGAGCGCGCCAATCGCGAGATCGCCGAACGGCTGGATGCCGCGATCGGCACCATCCGCTCGGTGCTCGATGCGGGAGAGACGCCATGAATCATGTCAACGTCACCATCAACGGCCGGCAATACCGGATGGCCTGCGAGCCCGGCCAGGAGGCGCGGCTGTTGCAACTGGCTGAAGGTTTCGAGGCGCGGATCGGCAGCCTGCGCGGCAAGTTCGGCGAGATCGGCGACGCGCGCCTGACCGTGATGGCGGCGCTGACGGCGTGCGACGAATTGATCGACGCCGGCCATCGCATCCGCAGCCTCGAGGAAGAGCTCGATGCCTTGCGCGGCGTTCGCATCGCGGCGGCGGACCGCGCCCGGGCGACGCAGAACGCGGTCGCCAATGCGCTCAATTCCGCCGCCGACCGCATCGAGAAGACCACCCAGGTGCTGAACCGCACCATCGGCGGCGGCGTGGCGATCGGCTGACCAGCGCAGCATTGCTGACAAGTCTCGCGTTAACGCTGGCGGTTTGCGGCCAGCGTGGTTACATTGGCTGTGCGAAGCTGTGTCGCGCGTCAGGAGCCATATATCCCCGGGGCCTTATCGATCCTTCCGGGAACTGTCCCTGGCCAGGTCCGTGGACTTGGTCACATGGTGCCCACCTACTTTCGTAGGGAACTCCGGGATCGAGCGCTCCAACGGCCATCGCGGCTTCGCACTTTATTTTTTCTGAGCATTTTCCGGTTCGTGGCTTCATCCTTCGAGACGCCCGCAAGAGCGGGCTCCTCCAGCGATAACGGCGAAGCCGTTACGCGGGGGATGAGGTCCTCATGGCGAGGAGCGCGGCAACGCCGCGCGTCTCGAACCATGGCGGGTCATGACGGTGGTGAATGTCGAGCCCTCCTGCTTCCCCGGGGACGCAAAAAGCAACGTTCCGCGCCGCAGCGCTCGCGGCACGCGATGCGTTGAACGACGTGCAGCGCGCCGCCGCCGCCCAGGCCATCGCCGCGCGCGGGTTGCCGTTTGCAATCGCGCCCGGCACCATTGTCTCCGGCTATTCCGCGATCCGCAGCGAGATCGATCCGGTGCCGCTGATGCGAGCGCTCGCCGCAAAGGGCGCGCGGCTGGCGCTGCCGGCGGTGATGGCGCGCGGCAAATCGCTGGCGTTTCGGGCCTGGGCTGCCGGCGACCGGCTGATGCTGGGGCCGCTCGGCATTCTCGAGCCGTCGCCGGCGGCCGCCGAGCTGATCCCCGACATCATGCTGGTGCCGCTGGCCGCGTTCGATCGCGCCGGCCATCGCATCGGCTATGGCGCCGGACATTACGACTTCACCCTGGCGCATTTGCGGAAAGTGAAACCGATCGCGGCGATCGGCGTTGCCTTTGCGGTGCAGGAAATCGAGACCGTGCCGGCGTTGCCGCACGACGTGGCGCTGGATTATGTGCTAACGGAAACCGACGCATTCGATTTCCGGAGTTCATGATCTTGCGCATTCTTTTCGTCGGTGACGTGGTCGGCAGGTCCGGGCGCACTGTTCTTTCGGAGCATCTGCCCGGCTTCATCCGCGACTGGGCGCTCGATCTCGTCGTCGTCAATGGCGAGAACGCCGCCGGCGGCTTCGGCATCACCGAGGCGATCTACCAGGAATTCCTCGATATCGGCGCTGATGCGGTCACGCTCGGCAACCACGCCTGGGACCAGCGCGAGGCGCTGGTGTTCATCGAGCGCGCCCCGCGGCTGGTTCGCCCGGCGAATTTCCCAAAGGGCACGCCGGGCCGCGGCGCTGCGCTGATCGACACCAGGAACGGCAAGCGCGCGCTGGTGATCAACGCCATCGGCCGCGTCTTCATGACGCCGTTCGACGATCCGTTCGCGGTTCTCAACCGCGAACTCGAAGCCTGTCCGCTGCGTGCGGCGGCGGATGCGATCGTGGTCGACTTCCATTGCGAGGCGACCAGCGAGAAGCAGGGAATCGGAATTTTCTGCGACGGCCGCGCCAGTCTGGTCGTCGGCACCCACACCCATGTGCCGACCGCCGACCACCAGATTCTCGCCGGCGGCACCGCCTACATGACCGACGCCGGCATGACCGGCGATTACGATTCGATCATCGGCATGCAGAAGGAAGAACCGCTGCGGCGCTTCACTACGGGCATACCCTCCGGACGCTTCGAGGCGGCGCACGGCGTCGCCACGCTCTCAGGCGTCGCGGTCGAGACCGACGATGCGACGGGGCTGGCGCACCGCATCGCGCCGGTGCGGATCGGCGGCAGGCTGGAGCCGACGCTGCCGGAGTTTTGGGTGGCATAGTCGGCGGGCGTCTCCCTCCGCGACGGCTGTGTTCAAACCGCTACCTTCAGACTACGCTGCGCGCGTAGATCGAGGGCGGGCTCATGGCCAGAATTATCAATGCGCGGATGACGGCAGAGATCGAAGGCGATTTTGTCATCTTCCTGATCGGCTTTCGCGTCAACAAGTTCTGGAAAGTCTGGAAATGGGGCCCCGTGTTTGCGGCGATGCCGCGCATGTTGATCGAACTTGCAAAGAACCCAGACGCGGGCCTGTTGCACGCCCGATTTCGGCCTGCGCAGCGCGATGGTCGTTCAGTACTGGCGCAGCTTCGACCACCTTCATGCCTATTCAACGGACTGTCGCGCGCCCATCTTCCGGCATGGAAGGCCTTCAACCGGGCGGTTGCCAGCAATGGCGACGTGGGTATCTGGCACGAGACATATCTGGTCCGCGCCGGTGGCTACGAAAATGTTTATAACAACATGCCGGCCTATGGCCTCGGCCTTGCCGGCCAGTTGCATGAGGCGTCGGGCAAGCGCCGTTCGGCAAAGGGGCGGCTCAATCAAACCGCGGGAGACGATCAACCTCGTGTGAAGGCATTCAGCACGACGCCGAATACCGGCATTTTCTCCGCCTTATTGCGGGTCGGCCGGGTAGCGTCCGATCAAACCTTCAGATCCCGCGCGATCGCCTTGCGGGTCGCAGCGCCATAGGGCGGCTTGAAGCCTGCGAGTTTCGCCACGTCGATCTTCGGTTGCTTATAGACGCTGCGCGCATGGCTGAAGGTCTTGAAGCCATCCTGGCCGTGATAGCTGCCCATGCCCGACGGTCCGATCCCGCCAAAGGGCAGGTCGTCCATGGCGGCATGGAACACCACGTCGTTGACCGTCACGCCGCCGGATACCGTGCGATCCAGCACCTGACGCTGTTCGGTCGGGTCCGCGCCGAAATAATACAGGCCGAGCGGGCGATCGTGGCTGTTCACATAGTCGATCGCCTCCTCGACCTTGCGATAGCGCATGATCGGCAGGATCGGGCCGAAGATTTCCTCCTGCATCACCGTCATGTCTTCCTTGACGTTGCGGAGCAGATAGAGCGGCATCTTCTGCCCGTTGGACGCCGCGAAATCCTCAGCCGCCGGATTGACCTCGACCACGTCGGCGCCCTTGGCGCGGGCGTCGTCGAGATAGCCGTTGAGGCGCGTCACATGCCGTTCGTTCGCCACCGACGTATAATCGGGATTGGACAGCAGCGTCGGATAGAGCTTGGCCGCGGCCTGTTTGATTTGTCCGACGACCGCGTCTTCCTGCTCCTCCGGCACCAACAGATAGTCGGGCGCGAGGCAGATCTGGCCTGCGTTCATCATCTTGCCGGCCGTGATCCGCTCGGCCGCCTGGGCTACGTTGGCGCTGCGCCCAACGATCGTCGGCGATTTTCCGCCAAGCTCCAGCGTTACGGGCGTGAGACTGTCCGCCGCGGCGTGCAGCACGTGACGTCCGATCGCCGTGGCGCCGGTGAAGATGAGATGATCGAACGGCAGCGCGGAAAAGGCCTTGCCGGTCTCGGGGCCGCCGGAGATGAAGGCCAGTTCCTCGCGGGCGAAGTAGCGCGGCGCCAGCTCCTCCAGCAGTGCGGCGACGCGGGGGGTGTATTCCGAGGATTTCACCATCACGCGGTTGCCCGCGGCGAACGCGCCCGCGATCGGTCCCATCGTCAGCGTGATGGGAAAATTCCACGGCGCGATCACGCCGACCACGCCTTTGGGTTGATATTCGATCCAGGCTTTTGCGCCAAGCAGGCCGAGCGGAAAGTCGAGCTTGCGCTTCTCGTTGCGCGCCCAGCCATCGACGTGCTTGATCGCATGCTTGAAGGTACGGATCGGGCCGATGATGTCGGCCAGCATCGACTGTTCGCGGCTGCGATGTCCGAAATCGTCGGAGAGCGCCGCGCACAAGGCCTCGCCATTCTCGACCAATAACTTGATCGCGCGTTGCATGCGATCCTTGCGCACGGCAAGGCCGACGGGCATCTCCGCCATGAATGCCGCACGTTGCGCCGCCAGCAGCGCCCGCAAATCCTGACCTGCGATTTCCGCCATCTCAAGTCCCTCGCCCGACCGTTGTCTCATGGTGTCACGGATCGCGGGCATGCGGAACATCTATTCCGGCGTCAGCCGAGAGGCGACCCCGGTCAATCTGCCATACGGACAAGCGTGGCCTCAAAGGCGAGGCCCGGCGCTTGTTTAGCGGTCCCGGTGCACGATGCCGTTGTCGACGCGGATTTCCCGGTCAGCGTCAAATCGAAGTTGTCGATGCCAAAAACCGACGGCGGGCCTGGCGTGTGCCGCCGCGTCGTAACAACCGCCGAAAATTGATCGCCGTTCTGGAAGTATGTCCCGGTGTAGGTGAGCGAGGCATCACCACCCGTGATCTTGCCGTCGTTCAGCACGATAACGCCTGTTCCCTCTCTCAGCCGGGTTCTGTACCAAGCGGAATAACTGCCGTTTCGAAGCATGCGTCACCTGGGAGCGTCGTGCGGGTTTTCCGGTCGACGCGGTAGCATCTAAGGGTTGCCGGATGGTTTACCGGCTCGCGGGTTTTGATTGGATCTCTAATTTTCCTCGGACTGATCTTTCTCCGCCTTATGCTTTTCGATGCTGTGCTTGATAAAACCCGCGACCAACATCAGGCAGCCGCCGGCCGCGAGCCCGGTGAGGCCTTGCAGGACGGCATTGTCGGCGGCGCCGACCTCATTCAGGCTGCCGCTCGCCGTCACCACGGTCACCGCAAGTTTTTGCAGGAAGTAGCCGCTCAAGGCGCCGGCGATCGCGCCGACGATGGTGTGACCGAAAAATCCGAAGCCGTGTTCGTGGGCGGCGCTGGCCGCAAAATGCGCGCCCAGCACACCCGTGACAATTTGAATCGCAAGATTGGTTGACGTCCAGATCATCCCGCGCCCCCTTGTTTGCGTAAGGATCCTGATCGATGCAGCCCAAATCGCTCAGTCCAGCATACTACCGCGGGTAGCATGCCGAACCGGGAGACGATGCGGCCCAAAGCGGCTTTTCCTGATCACCGTTGCGGGCCCGACAGGTTCAGGTCGCGCTCGGCGCGGAAAACATTGCCGTAGAGGTTGGCGATCCACTGCCGTCCGCTGGAAGTGACATTGAGATAGCGGATCGCCGTCTGGATTTGCGGCGCGACGTTCTTCCAGTAGAACTGCGGGTATTTATAGACGACGTCCGCCGGCGTCTCGTAGCCGAGCGCTTTGTTCAAACCGATTTCTTCAAATTCGTAGAACAGCGCATTTGCTTTTTTCAGGTAGTTGGGATCGCCGAGTTGACCGATCAGATCGGCCGCTCGCAGCAACAAGCCCTCCTCTTCGATCAGGTCATCGTTCGAGGACGATGTATAGGGAAAGCGCGTATATTCGATGGCGCGCGCAATCCGGCCGGCGTCAACCACTTCGGCGTCGTCGAGACGCTCGGCGACGAACAGCTTTGAGCGGTCGACATGATAGGGTGCGAGTGCCGCATCGGACGATCCGCGCGGCAGGCGAACCGTACGGCCGCTGAGATCCGCGACATAGAACTCGTGGTCGTCGCCCTGCAAAATTCCGCGCACATATCCGATGTCATGGGTAAGGCACGCCAGGATGAAATTGGCATAGTCGCCCGCGGTCGTCGCCCGCAACATCTGCCGTCCCATCAGGATGTCGTGCCCGGCCAGGGTAACCAGCATCGAGTGCTCGATGTTGTGATACAGCGCGTCGCTGTTGCCGATGCAATCCAGTGTCAGCCGGGCCGCGAAAGGAAGAACCTCGGCGAGGCGGGCATGTGACGAGCCGAACCGGCTTTTGGTTTCCGAAGTCAGGAACGATGCCAAAAAGTCCGCGACCAGTTCCGGAATTGTGATCATCTGAACACCCATCTGGCCGAGCGCCGCGGTGTGACAAAAATGGTGTGACAAAAGCGGTGTGACAACAAGCCCTTCGCGGCGCCCATGATAGCACATCGGTTCCGTCTGCGCCGGCAATTGTCATGTCATGACACCGATGACGGGATGACGACTGCGTTGAGCAAGGTCCGCGTTCACCCTTCCGCGGCAACGGCACTGTCTTGCATTGCCATGTCTTTCTTGCATTGCCATGCCTTTTCCCTCAGTATCTTGCGAACGATGACGCCGGCTCATGTGCATATTGATCGCCGGACAAGATCATCGGCGCGATCATACGCATGAGGGAGCGCGACGATATGAGGAACGGCATTTTACATCTGTTCGCTGGCGCAGTGGTCGCCATCGCGCTGTCCGTATCGCAGGCGTCGGCGCAGAAAAAATATGACACCGGCGCCACCGATGCCGAGATCAAGATCGGCCAGACGGTGCCGTTCAGCGGGCCGGCATCGGCCTATGCGGGCATCGGCAAGACCCAGGCCGCCTATCTCAGGATGATCAATGATCAGGGCGGCATCAACGGCCGCAAGCTCAACCTCATTCAGTATGACGACGCCTACAGCCCGCCGAAAGCGGTCGAGCAGGTGCGCAAGCTGGTCGAAAGCGACGAGGTTCTGTTCACCTTCCAGATCATCGGCACGCCCTCAAACGCGGCCGTTCAGAAGTACCTCAACGCCAAGAAAGTGCCGCAGTTGCTGGCCGGCACCGGAGCGTCGCGTTTCTCGGATCCGCAGAACGCGCCCTGGACCATCGCGTTCAATCCCAACTACCAGTCCGAGGGCCGGATCTACGCGCAGTACATTCTGAAAAACCACCCGGATGCCAAAATCGGCATCCTCTACCAGAACGATGACCTCGGCCGCGACTACATTGCCGGCCTGAAGGCCGGCCTCGGCGACAAGGCCGCGACCATGATCGTCGGTGAGGCGTCCTATGAGCTTTCGGATCCGACGATCAATTCGCAGATCGTCAAACTGAAATCGCTTGGCGCCGACCTGCTCTATGATGCCTCGACGCCGAGATTCGCGGCGCAGGCGATCAAGAAGGTCGCCGACCTCGGCTGGAAGCCGGTCCACATCCTCGACATCAATGCGAGCCCGGTGTCGGCGACGCTGAAGCCCGCCGGTCTCGATATCTCAAAGGACATCATCAGCACGAATTACGGCAAGGATCCGGGTGACCCGCAGTGGAAGGACGATCCCGGCCTGAAGGCCTATTTTGCCTTCATGGACAAATATTATCCGGAAGGCGACAAGCTCAACACCGTCAACACCTATGGCTATTCGACCGCCGAACTGCTGGTGCAGATCCTGCGCCAGTGCGGCGACGATCTCACCCGCGAAAACATCATGCGGCAGGCGACCAGTCTGAAGAACTTCACCGCCAGCCTGGCGTTGCCCGGCATGACCATCAACACGTCGCCGACCGATTACCGCATCAACAAGCAGATGCAGATGATGAAGTTCAACGGCGAGCGCTGGGAACTGTTCGGCCCGATCATCGCCGATATCGGCCCGGCGGGTTAACACCTCCCTTGGGCATAATCCGCTTACATCGCAAATGAGGCTGGGGCCGTGGATCGTCGGCAGACCGCGGTCGTCCGATTAACGATTTATTAACGTGCCCATCAATCGCGGCTTTACCAATATCAGCATTACCTTGCCTTTTCAGCGATCAGCGTAAGCGTTGTTTAACAGAGCATCGGTCAGGGTTCCGTCAAATTATTCCAAGGTAGCGATTGGCTCCAGGGATTTGGCGGACCATGGCGAATTTTCGATTTGTCAATTTTCTGACGGCGCGCATCTTCCACCTGCTGAGGGACCGGAAGGCCAACGTCGCTGTCATGTTTGCGGTCATGATGGTGCCTTGCATCTATTTGCTGGGCATGACGCTGGACTATACGCAAGCCGTCCGGAAGCGATCGCAACTGAACGCAGCGCTCGACGCGGCCGTGATTGCCGCCGTCACGCCGAGCATGCTGTCGCAGAGCAACTCTGCTGCGACCACCGCCGCAACCAACGTCTTCTGGGCCACGGCAGCAAGTCTTCCCGGCCTTTCCGGCCAACCGACCTTGAACATCACCGTCACAAACGTCGGTCTGGTTCGCACCGTGACCGCTTCCTACACGTCGGCCTCGACCAACAATTTCCCGATCCTGCTCGGTACCCCTGCATGGAACATCAACGGGACTTCGGCCGCGAGCGCTTCGGGCGCACCGAACATCAATTTCTACCTGCTGCTGGACGACTCGCCTTCGATGGCGATCGCCGGAACGCCGGCCGGCGTCGCGACGATGGTCAGTCACACGTCTTCCCAGGGCGGTTGCGCCTTCGCCTGTCATGAAACAAACCCGGCGGCGGATAATCTGGGAAATCCCGGAGGCGAGGATAATTACGCGCTGGCGCGCAATCTCGGGGTCACCTTGCGTATCGACCTGCTGGCCCAGGCCGCCGCCAATCTGATGACCACCGCGCAGACGACGGAGACCGCCAATCACAACACCTACAAGGTGGCGATCTACACGTTCGACTACGGCTTTAACACGGTATTTGCGCCTTCCGGGCTGCCGTCAACGAACCTGTCGTCGGCCGCCACCGCGGCTGCCGGCATTTCGGTCAAGACGGTCTATGACAATAGCTGCCTGACGTCGACCAATTGCAACCAGGACACCGATACCAACTTTTCATCCGCCATGCAGTCGCTCAACACCATCATGCCCGCTCCGGGCGCAGGCACCAGCAACGCCGGCGACACGCCGCAGGAGGTTGTGTTCGTGGTGACCGACGGGGTGGAGGATAAGGTCGTATCAAGCCCTTCGGCCTGCTCGCGGCCCACGGTATCGATGGGTTCGGGGCAATACCGCTGCCAGCAGCCGATCGACACCACATGGTGCACCTCGGTCAAGAACCGTGGCATCCGTATCGCCGTGCTTTACACGGAGTATCTCCCGTTGCCGACCAACTCCTGGTACAATTCCTACGTGGCGCCATTCAATAGCCCCGGCCCGGCCACCGGCCAGATCGCGACCAACCTGCAATCATGTGCGTCCCAGGGTCTCTTTTATGATGTGCAGTCCGGCGGCGACATCACCGCGGCATTGAATGCCCTGTTCCAGCTCGTGGTCGCGTCGGCCGCGCACCTGACACAGTAGGAAATTGGCGTCATGACCACGGCATCCGCAACTGAACCACGCCATCACCGCCGCCGATGCAGCGGGTTCCTGGCTGACGAGAATGCCGCGACCGCGGTTGAGTTCGGCCTGGTGGCCGCACCCTTTATCGCGCTGCTGGTGGCGATCATGCAGACCTTTCTGGTCATCTTTGCCCAGCAACTTCTGCAGACGGTCGTTACTCAATCAAGCCGGCTCATTTTGACCAATCAGGCTGCGAACATGACTCAAGCTCAGTTCGCAACACAAGTCTGCAACCAGGTCAGGATCATTTTCGATTGCAACAGCTTGATGATCGATGTCCAGACCTATGCCTCGTTCGCTGCGGGCAACACCTCGGCGCCCACCTTAAATTTCAACGCGCAGGGGCAGGTCACCAATAGCTGGCAATTCAATCCAGGAGGTCCGAGCGACATCGTGATCGTCCGTGTCATGTATCAGTGGTCGGTATTCGGTGGACCTCTCGGTTTTAACCTGTCCAACCTATCGAATGGAAATCGCCTGATCATGGCCTCGGCCGCTTTCCAGAACGAGCCGTTATGACCTCAAAATCCGCAGCGACGACTGTCCTGACACGCTTGCGCGATTTGTGCGGCGATCGCCGCGGCGTCGCCGCGGTCGAATTTGCCATCGTGCTGCCGTTCATGCTGGCGCTTTATGTCGGCGGCGTCGAACTCGGCGATGGCATGGCGATTCAGGTCAAGGTCACGGATGCGGCGCATACCCTCGCTGATATAACCACGCAGAACAAGAACATCAGCAATGCCACGATGCAGACGATCCTGAATGCGTCGCAGCAGATCATCGCTCCCTTTTCGCAGGCCAACGCCGTCGTCACCCTCTCGGAGATAAGCACCGACAGCAGCGGAGCCGCGACGATCACCTGGAGCGATTCTCTCAATGGCACGCCGCGGCCGGTCGGGCAGGCATATACGCTGCCGGCTTCGCTTGCCGGGCAGAGGAATATTTCGCTGATCCTCGGCGAAGTTTCCTACGCCTATACGCCCAATCTCGGTTACACGATCACCGGCACCGTCAATATTGCGGACAGCTATTTGCTGTTTCCGCGAAACTCGACGTGTATCTCACGCACGGCAAGCCCTTCGACAACAACTGCTTGTCCCTGAGGCGAGGCTGCTCGGGAGTGATTCAATTGGCGATCGTGCAATTTAGAAATTGCGAACTGCGTTAGGGCGAGCCAACCCCTCCCGGCGCAAAATTCTGATTGCTCAATGGCGACGAGGTCGGGCGCTGGATGCGAATGAACGGCTTGTTAGCACCAGCGTGGCAGGTATTGCAGGCGTGGGTGAGATTGTCGAAGGCGACGACGAATTTGGTCCTGCTCCTGGCTCCGACCGCCTTTTTTAGTTGCTCGACCGCTGGATCGATGTTGGCCTTGATCATGTCAGCGACCGGAACACCGTCATGGGTCGGAAATTGCTTTTCGGCGTCCTCGAGGCCTTCGGTGATCTCGTCAATCTCGTAAGCAGCGAGATCCCAATTATTCTCCTTGCCTGCGAACCATAGCTTGGCATGGCGAAGCTGCGTCGCGGTCATGAATTCGCCAAGGCCCGGAGCATAAGAATCCTTGGCCGGTTGCGCGGCTGCGAACAGTACCGACGCCGCGAGAGCAATGGCGGTAGCGAGGATGCGCTTCATTTTCGCTGTTCTCCCAGGGGATAGTGAAATGTTGATTTCTCAATGATAGCTCAAGCCCGTGGCATCCAAATCCGGATGAAAGCCCTCATTCACAATTGAAACGATCCATCTGGATGGTGCACCTCGCCCGCAATTTCCTGGGCCGCCCGCTCCACTGATCCGCCCGACCGGGCTGCTCGGCGATTTTCTGTCCAGCCCCCTTCGCAAAAACATTGCTGTTCTGTTCAAACCGGCGCATCGCAGGGAATTCCAAAAATATCAAACTCGAAACCGGATCTCGAGAGGATCTTCATCTCGAGAGGATGTTCTGGAAATTCGGCATGCCGCTGCGGGAGCGCCGGAACCTTAGCTGCGAATGGCGATTAGTTGCCCATGCCAGGAGGTGGAAAATGGACAGTCTCAGGAAGAGAGTGTCTCCGGACCGCAGCAAGATCAACATGCACGAGCCTTACGAAGTCAAGTATTGGACCAAGGAACTCGGCGTGAGCATGGAACGACTCCAACAGGTCGTCGACAAGGTCGGTAACGCGGCCGCGGCGGTTCGCAAGGAGTTGGCGACGTAAGTCACCATGTACCCGCGGCTTCGGGCGAGTTTCGGAGGCCGGACCGCGGGCTCGCCGGAACAAATCTCCGTCTTTCTGGTTTGTCGAATTCAAGCATAAGGATCACAGACGATGGGTATCTTCACCAAAGACATCAAAACCATGGAAGACCTTTTCCTGCATCAATTGGAGGACATCTATTACGCCGAGCAACAGCTCACCAAGGCGATTCCGAAGATGGCCGACATGGCCACCAATGCCGACTTGAAGGCCGGGCTGAAATCCCACCTGATCGATACCAAAAATCAGATTGAACGCCTCGACAAGGTGTTCGGCAAACTTGAAAAGCGACCCAAGGGCACGGACTGTCCGGCGATCGATGGCCTGATCAAGGAAGCCGATGAAACGGCGGCCGAGATCCAGGACAAGGCGGTGCTTGATGCCGCCATCGTCGCCAATTCCCAGGCCATCGAGCACTACGAAATGTCTCGCTACGGCACGCTCATCGCATGGGCCGAGGAGTTGGGACACGACGATGTCGTTCGATTGTTGACGACAAACCTGAACGAAGAGAAGGCGGCTAACACCAAGCTCAACACCGTGGCGCTTCGCAAGGGCGTGAACAGGAAAGCATCCGCTGCCTAAAGCATGATCCGGAAAAGTGGGTACCGGTTTTCCGAAAACGATCATGCTTAAACAAAAACATAGAGCGCGATGCCAATTCAACCAAAACGCATCGCGCTCTAGAGCGGATGGACCCTGCGAAGCAGAAAAGGCCCCGGCTGGTTCGGGGCCTTTTCCTTTCGTGATCGCTGCTCGCAGGTCTTAGCCGCGCGATAGCGCGTTGTTTTGACGCGGGCAGCCAGCGAGCTATTCGGCTGCATTGTCGGAGAGCACAGAGAAGTCCTTGGATTTCTGGCCGTCGCCGACTTCGCCAAATCCCTCGGCCGCCATGCCGCGCTTGAGCAATTCCCGTATCGCTGCGGCCCTGCTCGGCATTCGCTTTGCAAAACGCCACGTATCGACGATCCGCAGTTCCTGGTGCGTGAGCATGATCTGAAGCCGCTCGCCTCTGCTGAGTTCGCCCATCTTCCTCTCCCGTAAATACTCACTACTAGAACGCAAGAACCCCAAAATTAGTTCCTTACTGTTTATACTCATTAATCTGCTCTTTGGGGTTTGGCGACTAGGCCCACAAAGGCGTTCAATGCATCAGTAACATCTTGAACTTACTATTGTTTTGTTGATCTAGGGTTTCTCTTCGCGCATGTTCTCCGCTTGAAGGGAAGCGTGAAATGACAATTTTGATCGAAGGTGAGTTTGTCGGATTGGCTGAGGCCGACCACCGGATCGCGAACAACCTGGCCAGCCTGAGCGGTGTTATTCGCCTTCAGCGCAACGCTGTTTCCAGGGGCAGCGAGCAAAGCTTTACGACCAAGCAGGTTTGCATGTTGCTCGACGATATCGGTGCGCGCATCGAGGTCACGGCGAAGCTCCATAAGTCATTGGCGCTGGCGAACAACGGCAATGGCGTAAATCTCGGCGATTTCCTGCAGGAAATCGCCGAGATGATCGGAACGCTCGGCCCGAATGGAAAGATGGACTTGACCATCGATAATTCCTGCGATGGCCATATCGACCCGCGTCACGCCCTTCATGCCGGGCTGATTACCGCTGAGCTTCTGACCAACGCCAGTAAATACGCGCATCCGACGGGGTTGCCGGTGAAGGTCCATATCCGTTGCGAGACGGGAGACGACGGCTCCTTTGCGGTGGAAGTGACCGACGACGGGGTCGGTTTCCCGGAGGATTTCGATCCAGCCACGGATGGAGGGCTGGGCTTTCAGCTGATGCGAGCCTTGGCGAACGGGCTGGATGCTGAACTTCAATTTGAACACAGCAGTCTTGGTGTTTGTGGCCGCCTCGTTAAGCCCAAAATGTCAGGCCTGTTGAATTAATGGAAAGCCGGAGGAGCAGCAGCATGTCCCCGTCCCAACTATTGATCACTCCAATTGAGCGCCCGCGATGTCCGCGATGTCAGCGGCGAATGAAACTGGAACGCGTATCGCCGGGGCCGGAAGGTTTCGAACATCGATCGTTTGAATGCGCCAAATGCGATCATGCCGAAACGCGCGCGGTGCCGGACCCGATCAAGTCCAAAGCGGTCAGGTGGTTCGCAGGAGAATTGCGGAGCCCGGAATAATTTACCGGCGTTCCTGGTGCCTGACGGGCAAATCACCGAACCGCCTGTCCAGCCCCGTTTGCAAAAATATTTCCGTTCACTTCAGAGCCAAATCACTTCTACATCCATTTCATCCCGGCCTCACCAGAGGGGCGTTTCGCGATCGTCACGGACGTTGGGTGCGGGATGCGATGGACGCGGCATGTCAGGCGCGCAGTAGCGCGCGGACGAATGACATTGCGCGCGGACGGCGAAGTCGTGTGGTCCTGACGCCCCGACGCTGGCGTCAAGTTGGTGAAAGAAATTTCACCGATGACGGTGGCAAACAAGCCCGGTCACCGGGGAGAGCGCGAAATAAGCCGTTAAAACCATTGCGCAGGGAAGGCCGGGTGTTCCGGTGAACCTGTGGTGACTAACTCGCGTGTTTTTTACACACCACGCGAGGCTGCGGGTGCAACGGGCACCCGGCTTTCCCTGCGCCCTCTGTTTTTCGAGGCGAAGGAACATGCACAACTCGGGCGCGTCGCGTCGCGGGAAGGCGAAATCATATCTTGCCGTCATTGCCTGCGACAAACGCGAAGCGTTTGTGCAAGGGAGCGAACGCGACGAAGCAATCCATTCTTTCTTCGCGGCCGGATGGATTGCTTCGCCTCGCTCGCAATGACGGCTTACTTTTAGTCGTGCCTGCTTTCGCAGGAGCGACCCACCGGCTCACGACTGCCGGAAGCCCATGCGGAAGGCGCCCCAATGGCGGCCGCGAACCCTGATCGGCGAGGAGACGTCTTTCATCAGGACGAAATTGCCGCCGCCCATGTCGCGCCGGTACGTCTGCAGCAGGAATGGCTTGGTATTCGCAGCCACCTTGCGCACCGCGCGATCGTCGAACAGCCGCCGGTTTCGGCAATTGGCATTGTTCCAGACCGGGTCGGGCCCCTGCGGCTGGCGGTAGTTCGGATTGTGGGTCGGAAGATAGCCACCCTTGGCCCATGCCACGCAAAACACAATTCGCGGGTCGCTCTTTTGAATCGGATCCTGGATCGGCGGCAGGATCCGGTCGGTGAAGGCGACATAGTCGGTGAGATATTGCTTCGGATTGGTGCCGGGGATTTCGCGGTATTTCTCGTCCATCAATTGATCGAGGCGGATATCGCCGCGCTCCAGCGCTGTCTCGAACGCATCGGAGATTCGCTTGGCGGTCTCGATCACGACGCGGATCAACGGTGCATCGGAGGTCTCCACGCCGCTATCGGCGATCAGCTCGATCAGCCCCTCGGAATGGTCGAGCAGCCGGGCAACCCTGTCATCGGCCTGCTTCAGGTCGGTCGACGACAGATCGACGCCCTTGGCGAGGCTGTCGAGCTCGTCGATCACCATGTCGCATTGGGCGAGATTGGAGGTGGCGGCCTGGGCGACACTGTCAATCTCGCGGCCGACGCCGGTGAACCCGGCCTGCACGCGCACGATGATGCCCTGGATCTGCTCGGCGCCTTCCCCCGCGTTCTTGGCCCGAAGCGACGCGTCGCCACTCTCGCCGATCAGGCTGCTGACCTGGCCGTCAAGATCGCGGACGGTATTGTTGATCGACTGGGTCGCCTGGCGCGTCGCCTCGGCGAGGCTCTTCACCTCGGAGGCGACGACGGCAAAGCCTCTCCCCGCCGCACCGGCGCGGGCGGCCTCGATGGTGGCGTTCAGCGCGAGCAGGTTGGTCTGCTTGGCGATCGCCTCGATCGATCCGGATACCTTGGCGACCTGCGTCAGCGCGGTTCCGACCGAACCGAGACGCAGCTCGATGCGGCCGACGGCTTCGATCAATTCGGCGATGTGCCGCACCGCCGTCTCCACCGCGTCGCGCGATTGCGTGATGTCGTCGACGGCGGCCGATGCGGCCGACTGCACCGCGCGCGAGGCGCTGGCGATATCATGATTGGCCGAAACCATGGTCTCGGCGGCCTTTTGCAGCTGCCCGAACCGGTCGGACTGGCTGGAGACCCGGCCGGCGACTTCCCGCAAATTGCCGGCGACGTCCGCAAGCTCCACGCCGAGGCCACCGATCCGGTTCGCCAACTGATCGACCAGACGTTCGCTCTCGGACGACATGGCGGCGGCACGGTCCGGCGTTGCGGTCTGCGCAGCTGGCATCACGAAACTCCTCTCATTGAACAAATCCGACATGGCGACATCATCAATCGCTCCGCATCAAAGCTTGTAGGCGGTACGGAATCCGCCCCAGTGCCGGCCATTGACGCGGATCGGCACGTCGATCTCGCGCATCATGATGGTCTTGCCGTTGCCCATGTCGCGGGCATAGCTCTGGATCAGATAGGAGCGCAGGTTGCGGCCGGCGGCGAGGCCCGCGGCATCGTTGAAGATCCGGCGGTTGCGGCTGTTGGCGGTGTTCCAGGCGACATCGCCGGGGCGTTGCGGATGCGAGTAGATCTTGTTGTGCACCGGCAGGTAGCCGTTGCGGTCGATCATCACGCAGAACACCATGCGCGGGTCCCTGGCGAGGAACGCCTCCTGAAACGGCGGCAGCGCGCGGTCCGCCCAGCCCAGGATCCGGGTGCGGTGCTGCAGCGGATTGGTGCCGGCGATCTCGACATAATCCTCGTCGAACATGTCATCGATGGAGATGGCGCCGCTGGCGACGGCCTGCTCGAACAGGCCGGTCAGCTCGGTTCCGGCTTCCATGGCGCGAGTGACGAATTCGGTGTTATCGTCATGGATTGCCCACAGCCGGTCTTCGATCTTCTCGGCAAGCTCGGCATCCGGCGCTTCGAACCGCGCCTGCGTGCCCGCCTTCGAACGCTCGCCGGCGCGAATCCGGCAGGCACCGATGCTTTCCAGTGTGGCCTCGAGGCTTTGGTTGAGCGGCAGCCGTTCGGCGTCCGGTCCGCCGATCAGGATGCCTTCCATGGAAATCTCGTAAACTTCGGCTGCGATCGGGCCGGGCGCGGTCTGAATTTCGATTTTGAGATGGCACGGCAGCCGTTCGTGCTTGCGCTGGTCCTCGCGCTCGTTTTGGCGCAGCAACACCGCGCAGCGCGATTTGAGCTTTTGCGCGAACATGGTGACGGCGTTGCCGGCCTTGGCGACGCTTTCGCCATGGGCTTCCGCCTCCCTTGTGGCGCTGTCGATTTCGGCGGCGCTGTCGCCGACCGAAACAATGAAATGCGACGTGTTAGCGGCGTTGTCCGACATCGCGCTGGTGGTTTCGTTCTGCTCCGCGACCGCGCCGTTGACGTTTTCGAATACCGGGCGGATCGCCTCGATCGCCTGCGAGATCCGGTGCACCGCATCAACCGAGCCGGCGGCATCCTTCTGCAGCGCCTCGATCTTTTTGGTGATCTCCTCGGTGGCGTTCTGGGTCTGCACCGCGAGCGCCTTGACCTCGGAGGCGACCACCGCAAAGCCGCGTCCGGCGGCGCCGGCCCGCGCCGCTTCGATGGTGGAATTGAGCGCCAGCAGCGTGGTCTGCCTGGCGATCTGTGCAATCAGGTTGACGACATTGCCGATCGCGGCCGACAACTCGCGCAGGCGATCGACATTGAGGCTGGCCTCACGGGCGGCCGAGCTCGCCTGATCGGCGAGCTTGCCGGCGTCGCGCACCTGGGAGCCGATGCCCTGCGCCGAAAGGGTGAACTTGTCGGCGGCCTGCGAGAACGAGGTTGCGGTATTCTGGGCGGCGCTGGTGCGCCCGGTCAGGCCGTTGGTGCGCTGGCGGATGGTGGAAAGCGTCGCCGCCGTCGCCTCGGCGCCGCCGGCGACCGAAGCGGCCGCGCGTTCGAGTTGCCGGATCATCGCGCCGAGCTCGAGTTCGAGCAGCTCGAGGATTTCGCTTGCGGAATCGCTGACCGGCGTGGCGGGGGCCGCGGACGGCGGCACCGCGGCCTGCCGCTCGGTAGCCGGCGCAGCCAATTCCGGCAGACGTCTTCGAAACAGACCGAACGCCATCAGGCCTCTCGCGGCGAATGTGAAATTCCAGCGGCATCCTCGCATCCCGGCATGAAGTCATGGTTAAGAATTGCCTCATGGGTAGGCAGAAGCCACTACCAAAATACCAAAAATGCTGACATCTCTTTGATTTATCGGGGGTCGCAGCCTATAACGCCGCGCTTTCCAATCATCCCGGACGAATCCTGAAAGAAATCGCATGGCCGGACATTCCCAGTTCAAGAACATCATGCACCGCAAGGGCCGGCAGGACGCCCAGAAGTCGAAACTGTTCAGCAAGCTGGCGCGGGAAATCACCGTCGCAGCCAAGCTGGGCCAACCCGACCCGGCGATGAATGCGCGGCTGCGCGCCGCGATCATCTCCGCCCGCCAGGAGAACATGTCGAAGGACTCGATCGAACGCGCCGTGAAGAAGGCGATCGGCAGCGAGGGCGAGAATTACGACGAGATTCGCTACGAGGGCTATGGTCCGGGCGGCGTCGCCCTGATCGTCGAGGCCTTGACCGACAACCGCAACCGCGCGGCGTCCGATATCCGCTCCTACTTCACCAAGTCCGGCGGCAATCTCGGCGAAACCGGCTCGGTGGCCTTCATGTTCGATCGCACCGGCATCATCGAATATGACGCCAAGGTCGCCTCCGACGATGCGATGCTCGATGCGGCGATCGAGGCCGGCGCCGACGACGTTGCTTCCAGCGAGAACGGCCACGAGATCTATGCCTCGCAGGAGACCTTCCGCGAGGTCGCCAAGGCGCTGGAGGCCAAATTCGGCGAGGCCCGCAAGGCGGCGCTGACCTGGAAGCCGCAGAATACCGTGCCGGTGGACGACGAGACCGGCGAGAAGCTGTTGAAGCTGATCGACCTGTTGAACGAGCACGACGACGTCCAGAATGTCTACGCCAATTTCGAGGTCTCCGACGCGCTGGTCGCCAAGATGGGCGGGTGAATCCGCGCAGGCGAGAAGGGTTGCGGACCGCTTTCGGAGGGGATCACGACCGGTAGATGTTTCGCCGATCCGGCTGCGGAGTTATCACTACCCCATGACACCTGCGCCGATTCGCCAACCCGTCCGCATCCTTGGCATCGATCCGGGCCTGCGCCGCACCGGCTGGGGCGTGATCGAGATCGACGGCAACCGGCTGACCTTCGTCGGCTGCGGCTCGGTGGAACCGGCCGAAGGCCTGCCGCTGGCGAGCCGCCTCTTGGCGATCCATGAGGGGCTTGCGGCTGTGCTTGGCGACTTCCGTCCGGTGGAAGCCGCGGTCGAACAGACCTTTGTGAATAAGGACGGCGTTGCCACGCTGAAGCTCGGCCAGGCGCGCGGCGTCGCGATGCTGGCGCCGGCGATGTTCGGAATCTCGGTCGCCGAATACGCCCCGAACCAGGTGAAGAAAACCGTGGTCGGCGCCGGTCATGCCGACAAGAACCAGATTCTGGTGATGCTGAAAATACTGCTACCCAAGGCCGAACCGAAATCTCCTGACGCCGCGGACGCGCTGGCGATCGCCATCACCCATGCGCATCACCGCGCCAGCGCGGCGCTGCGGCTGAAGGTGGTGGGAGCATGATCGGCAAGCTGAAAGGCCTGATCGACAGCTATGGCGAGGACTATGTGATCCTCGACGTCGGCGGCGTCGGCTATCAGGTGCATTGTTCGGCGCGGACGCTGCAGGCGCTGCCCGCGCCCGGCGAGGCCGCGGTGCTGTCGATCGAAACCTATGTGCGCGAGGACCAGATCAAGCTGTTTGGTTTTCGCAGCGACGTCGAGCGCGAATGGTTTCGGCTGTTGCAGACCGTGCAGGGCGTCGGCGCCAAGGTCGCGCTCGCCGTGCTCTCGACCCTGCCGCCGTCCGATCTGGCGAACGCGATCGCATTGCGCGACAAGGTTGCGGTGGCGCGGACGCCGGGCGTCGGCCCCAAGGTGGCCGAACGCATCGTCACCGAATTGAAGGACAAGGCGCCGGCCTTTACCAATGTCGATCCCGCGCTAGTGCATCTGTCCGGCGCGATCGACAATGACCGCGCGCCGCGCCCGGTCACCGACGCGATCTCGGCGCTGGTCAATCTCGGCTACGGACCGCCGCAGGCGGCTGCCGCCATCGCCGGCGCCTCGCGCATCGCCGGCGAGGGTGCGGGGACCGCGCAGCTGATCCGGCTCGGGCTGAAGGAACTCGCGAAGTGAACCCGCCCCCCCGCATCGTCACCCCCGAGCGCCGCGCCGATGACGTCGGCGATACCGCGCTGCGCCCGCAGCTGCTGTCGGAATTCGTCGGCCAGGCCCAGGCGCGCGCCAATCTTTCGATTTTCATCGAGGCTGCGCGTAAACGTAACGAAGCGCTCGATCACGTGCTGTTCGTCGGTCCTCCCGGCCTCGGCAAGACCACGCTGGCGCAGATCGTGGCGCGCGAGCTTGGCGTCGGCTTCCGCGCCACCTCCGGACCTGTGATTGCCAAGGCCGGCGATCTGGCGGCGCTGCTGACCAATCTCGAAGAGCGCGATGTTCTGTTCATCGACGAAATTCATCGTCTCAGCCCCGCGGTCGAGGAAGTGCTGTATCCGGCGATGGAGGATTTTCAGCTCGACCTCATCATCGGCGAGGGACCGGCGGCGCGCTCGGTCAAGATCGAGCTTGCGAAATTCACGCTGGTCGGCGCTACGACGCGAGCGGGGCTTTTGACCAATCCGCTGCGCGATCGCTTCGGGATTCCGGTGCGGCTTAATTTCTATACTGAAGAAGAGCTGGAAAAGATCGTCAACCGCGGCGCCCGCGTGCTCAAGATCGGCATGACGCCGGATGGCGCCAACGAAATCGCGCGCCGCGCCCGCGGCACGCCGCGCATTGCCGGCAGGCTGCTGCGCCGGGTGCGGGATTTTGCTTCCGCCGCCGATGCCGCCTCGATCGATCGCGCGATCGCCGACAACGCGCTCGGCGCGCTGGAGGTCGACGCCGCCGGTCTCGACGCCATGGACCGGCGTTATCTCACGACCATCGCGATGAATTACGGCGGCGGCCCGGTCGGCGTCGAGACCATGGCGGCGGCGCTGTCGGAGCCGCGCGATGCGATCGAGGACATCATCGAGCCGTTTTTGATTCAGTGCGGTTATCTGCAGCGCACCCCGCGCGGGCGGCTGTTGACGGCACATGCGTTCAGGCATCTCGGCCTTGCCGAACCGGCGCGCGATCCCGCGCAATTCGGATTGTTCGGCAA
The DNA here is from genome assembly GCA_963727225.1 of uncultured Pseudomonadota bacterium. Lineage (GTDB taxonomy): Bacteria > Pseudomonadota > Alphaproteobacteria > Rhizobiales > Xanthobacteraceae > Bradyrhizobium. Next base: position 717,694 of record CAVSFN010000024.1, read on the forward strand.
TGGCAGCGAGGAAGTGCCGTGATCGACGCCGGTCCGCCACTGACCGCCCATCTCGACGGCGCGATCCGCGACGGCCGCCATCGCATGCAGATCCGCGTATATTATGAGGATACCGATTTTTCCGGAATCGTCTATCACGCCAATTATCTGCGCTTCATGGAGCGCGGGCGCAGCAATTACCTGCGTCTGCTCGGCGCCGACCAGCGCGCGCTGTTCGCCGAAGCCGAGAGCGAGGCGCCGGGCTTTGCTTTCGTGGTGCGCGCGATGCAACTGGAATTCCTGAAACCCGCGCGGATGGATGATCTGCTGGAGGTCGTTACCCGGACGCTGGAAGTGAAGGGCGCGTCGATCACGCTGGCGCAGGAAGTGCGGCGCGGCGACATTGTTTTGCTGGAAGCCAAGGTCAAGGTGGCATTCGTCTCCGGCGGACAGGCGCGGCCAATTCCGAAGGCGTTGCGGGTCGCGATGAAGGCCGATTTGATCTAGCTATCAGGCGATAGGTAACGGGCCATCAACTCACACGAAGGTGGGTTTACACTCGCGGCGACACCAAACCCGAGGTCAGCATGTCGCGTCCCCCGCTTCCGCCGTTCACGAGAGAGACCGCCGCCCAGAAAGCCCGCATGGCCGAAGACGCCTGGAACTCGCGCGATCCTGATCGCGTGGCGCTGGCCTATACCGAGGACAGCCGCTGGCGCAACCGCTCCGAGTTTTTCGAAGGCCGCGCCGCGATCGTCGCGTTTCTCACCCGCAAATGGAGCAGGGAGCACGAGTATCGCCTGATCAAGGATCTGTGGGCGTTCGACGGCAACCGTATCGCGGTGCGGTTTCAATACGAGTGGCATGACGATGCCGGGCAGTGGCACCGTTCCTACGGCAACGAGCAATGGGAGTTCGACGAGCACGGCCTGATGCGCCGCCGCGAAGCCAGCATCAACGACATCGCGATTGCCGAAAAGGATCGCCGCTTCCGCTGGGCAGCTCCCGGCCCGAGGCCGGCGGATGTCGCGGGATTGGGTGAGAATCCATTTTGAGCCTTGACGTGATCCCGGCGTTCACCGGGACCACAAATGGCAACGTCGTGCCTTACGCCGCTGCCTTGTGCCGCGCGAGTTCGGCCTGGTACAGCTTGAACTCCTCGGCGATCGCGCGGGCGATGCTGGGACGCGCGCGCAACCGCTCGTAATACGCCTTCACGGCGGGCCATTTCGAAAGCTCGATCGGCGGCGTCGCCATGGTCCAGTTGATGACGGTGACGAGGTAGGCATCGGCGACGCTGAAGTGGTCGAGCAGGAATTCACGTCCCTGCAGATACTTCTCGAGATAATCGAGCCGCGACAGGCCCTTGCCAAGGATATAGGTCTTCACCTCGGGCGGCGCCTTCCGGTCCAGCACTGGCACGAACAATCCCTTGTGCAGCTCGGTGCCGATAAAACAAAGCCATTGATGCAGCCGGCTGCGCTCCATGCCCGGCCCGGTCGCAATGCCGGCGTTCGGAAAACGGTCCGCGACATATTGCAGGATCGCCGCGTTCTCGGTGAGCACAAGACCTTCGTCGGTGCGCAGCGTCGGCACCAGCCCGAGCGGGTTCACCTGATAGAAATCCGAACCGTCGCCCTGCACAATCTTGGTCTTGGGATCGACCTCAAGATATCGGGCCTCGGCGCCGGCCTCATACAGCGCAATGCGGGTCGCCAGCGAGCAGGCGAGGGGCGAGAAATACAGATCCATGGGTGCCTCCTTGGCGGCTTGGCTCATCTCACCGAGCCTGGTTGATTTTTATACTGTTTCGCATAATATAAATCGGGTCAAGGAGTTTTTTGCGGAATGGTACAAAAAAGACAAAAACCGCCGGCAGCGAAATCCGATGCGGTCGAGCCGAAACGCCGCGGTCGTCCGCGCGCCTATCAGCCCGAGATTGCGCTCGGCAAGGCACTCGATCTGTTCCGAAAGGATGGTTTCGCCGCCACTTCGCTCGACGATCTCAGTGCCGCCACCGGCATGAACCGGCCCAGTCTCTACGGCGCGTTCGGCGACAAGCGCGAACTCTACATCAAGAGCTATCAGCGCTATCGCGCCGACGCCCGTGCCGCGATGATCGACATTTTCGGGGGCCAGCTACCAATCCGCCAACGGCTGGAGCGCATTTACGCGGCGGCACTCGACATTTATCTCTCCGGCGAGGCCGGTCCGCGCGGTTGCTTCACGGTAATGACGGCGGCCTCTGAGGCGGTGGCCGATCCGGATATCCGCAAGCTGGTGCTGGAGGGTTTTTCCGAACTCGACAAGGCATTCGCGGCCTGCTTCCGCCTCGCAAAAGAGAACGGCGAGCTGTCGCCGTCGGCCGATCCGCAAGTCCTCGCGCTACTGGCGTCCGCGACCATCCACACCATTGCCATCCGCGCCCGCGCGCAGGTGCCGCGCAAGGAACTGGAGGCGATCGTGAAGGGCGCGATTGAGGTGATGGCGCCGGCGAACGTTTAATATCCCCGCGCGGGATCGACGACATTTTCCAGCGCGCCGCCGGCCTCGAAGCGCTCGATCTGTTGCGCGACATATTTCGAGATCTCGTCCGGATCGGTGTCGGCGGCGTTATGCGGCGTCAGCACGATTTTTGGATGCGACCAGAACGGGCTGTCGGCCGGCAACGGCTCCGTCGCGTAGACATCGAGCGAGGCGGCGCCGAGCGTGCCGTCCTCCAGGCATTGCAGGATATCGGCTTCGTTCTGCAACCCGCCGCGGCCGGCATTGATCAGGACCGGCGCCCCCATCGGACTGTTGCGATGGAGCTGCGTAAACAATTCACGGTTCAAAATCTGCCGTGTATCCGGCGTGAGCGGCAACAGACAGACCAGAATATCGGTGCGCTGCAAAAACGGCGGCAGTTGCGACTGGCCGTGAAAGCATTCGATGCCGGCGATCTGCTTGGGATTTCTGCTCCAGCCGCAGACGCGGAAGCGTAACTGCCGCAGCACCTCGGCAGCGTTCGATCCAAGCGTGCCAAGGCCCATGATGCCGACTGAAATCGCGCTGGCCGGCCATTGAAATCTCGGCGCCCAACGTTGCTCGCGCTGGCTTTCGCGCAGATAAAGCTCCTGCCGATGATGCATCAGCACATGAAGCACGACATATTCGGTCATGCGATCGGTGAGGTCGCCGACCGCGACGCGAACCAGCGGCACCTTGGGCAGGCTGGAATCCGCCATCAGCGCGTCAACGCCGGCGCCCAGATTGAAGATCACGCGCAGGTTCGGAAACGCCGCGAGCTCGCCGGGGCGCGGCTTCCAGACCGCGGCATAGTGGACCTCGGCGGGATCGAACGCCACATCGGGCATCAGCAAGACCCGCCGGTCGCCGCATACCTCGTCGAACCGGCCTTTCCAGCGTTGCGGCGACCAGTTTTCGGTCCCGCCATGGATCAGCAACGCGAGCGCGCCTTTATTCATGGGATTTTCGCTTTATTCATTCGGAGTCGGGGAACCTTACCGGGTGGCCGTTGCCGCGCAAAATATTTCCGAAATCCTGTCGGCGCCGGGCATAATGGATCGTCCTTGCAACAAATAGGAACCGATCCGCATGCTCTACGCCATCCTTTGCTATCATGATGAAGACACTGTCGGCTCCTGGACCAAGGAACAGGACGCGGCCGTCATGACGAAACTTGCCGTCGTGCAGGAAAAATTGACCAGGCAGGGCCGGCTCGGGCCGGTCGCGCGCCTGTTGCCGACGACATCGGCGACGACCTTGCGCAAGGACGATCCGCCGGTCGTGATCGACGGCCCCTATGCCGAGACCAAGGAACAATTGCTCGGCTTCTACGTCGTCGACTGCAAAAATCTCGACGAGGCGCTCGACGTCGCCCGCGATCTTGGTGCAGCCAATCCCGGCGGCGCCTATGAAATCCGCCCCGTGGGCGTACTCAATCCGGGGAGCGTTCTGGCGTGACCGACACCGCCTGGATCGATGCCGCGCTGACATCGGCGCGTCCCCAGGCGGTCGGCGCGCTGCTGCGCTATTTCCGCAATCTCGACACTGCCGAGGAAGCATTCCAGAACGCCTGCCTGCGCGCGCTGAAAAGCTGGCCGCAGAACGGCCCGCCGCGCGATCCGGCGGCGTGGCTGATCATGGTCGGGCGCAATGTTGCGATCGATGACATCAGGCGGAGCCGCAAGCAGCAGCCGCTGCCCGAGGATGAGGCGATCTCCGATCTCGACGACGCCGAGGAGGCGCTGGCCGAGCGGCTCGACGGCTCGCATTATCGCGACGATATTCTGCGGCTGCTGTTCATCTGCTGCCATCCCGATCTGCCGGCGACCCAGCAAATCGCATTGGCGTTGCGCATCGTCTCGGGCCTGACCGTGAAGCAGATCGCGCGCGCGTTCCTGGTCGGCGACGCCGCGATGGAGCAGCGCATCACCCGGGCCAAGGCGCGGGTCGCAAATGCCGATGTGCCGTTCGAGACCCCGGGGGCGGTGGAGCGCACCGAACGGCTCTCCGCGGTGGCCGCGATGGTCTATTTGATTTTCAACGAGGGTTATTCCGCCGGCGGCGATACCGCTGCGATCCGCGCGCCGTTATGCGAAGAGGCTATCCGCCTGGCGCGGCTGTTGTTGCGGCTGTTCCAGGGTGAGCCCGAGATCATGGGCCTGACGGCGCTGTTGCTGTTGCAGCATGCCCGCGCGGCCGCGCGCTTCGATGCCGCCGGCGCGCTGGTGCTGCTCGACGATCAGGATCGCGCGCTATGGAATCAGAAGATGATCGCCGAAGGGCTGGCGCTGATCGACAAGGCGATGCGGCATCGCCGCAGCGGGCCCTATCAGATTCAGGCCGCGATCGCCGCGTTGCATGCCCGTGCCGCAAAGCCCGAAGACACCGACTGGACGCAGATCGACCTGCTCTACGGTGCGCTTGAAATCATGCAGCCGTCGCCGGTGGTGACGCTCAACCGCGCCGTTGCGGTGTCCAAAGTGCGCGGGCCCGAGGCGGCGCTCGAAATGATCGAGCCGCTGGGCGAACGGCTTTCGAATTATTTTCATTTCTTCGGTGTGCGCGGCGCTTTCCTGATGCAACTCGGCCGCAATGACGAAGCCCGGGTGGCATTCGACCGCGCCATCGCGCTGGCCAACACCTCGGCGGAAGCCGCCCATATCCGCATGCATCTCGACCGATTGATGCGAGACAGCCAGCCGTGCGGCGCGAAGGCCGGGAAATGATCTTTCCTCCCTGTCCCGCAAAGGGAGAGGGAAGAGGCAAAGCTCTGAAATTTTTTTCACGCTCTCTGTCGGATCGCGTCCGCCTCGTTCGTCTCTTGGGCATGCATCTACTCAAGGAGCAAGCCATGCCGACGATCGCCGAGACCACGCCGGTCTCGAAGCCCGCGCTCTGGACCGGCCGCGTTCTGAGCGGTCTCGTTATTCTGTTCATGTTGTTCGACGGCGCCATCAAGCTGGTGCCGTGGCCGGTGGTTACCGAAACGATGGACAGGATCGGCTATGGTTCGAGCGAAACTCTGGCGCGAAGCCTCGGGTTCATCACGCTGGCCTGCACCATCCTCTATGCGATCCCGCCGACCTCGATCCTCGGTGCGATCCTGCTGACCGGTTATCTCGGCGGTGCGATGGCTTCGCATCTGCGGATCGGCAGTCCGCTGTTCAGCCATATCCTGTTCGGATTCTATCTCGGAGCGATGGTGTGGGGCGGGCTCTGGTTGCGGGACCGAAACTTGCGGGCGCTGCTGCCGCTGCGGCGGTGACCTGCCTTATTGATTTGCCTTGCTGAGATTTACAGATCCGGAGCCGGCCATGTTCGAGATCGTTGCCGTCGTCGCCATTGTACTTGCGATCGCCATCGCGATCGTGCTGATCCTCGCCGCGACCAAGCCGAATACCTTCAGCGTCCAGCGCGCGACCTCGGTCAAGGCTTCGCCGGAGAAAATCTTCCCGCTGATCAACGACTTTCATCAATGGGGAACCTGGTCGCCTTATGAAACCAGGGATCCCGCGATGAAGCGCAGCTACAGTGGTGCTGCGAGCGGCAAGGGCGCGGTCTATGGCTGGGACGGCAACAGCAATGTCGGCTCCGGCCGCATGGAAATTCTTGAAACCTCCGCGCCCGCGAAAATCGTCATCAAGCTGGATTTCTTCAAGCCGTTCGAAGGCCACAACACCGCCGAGTTCACAATACTGCCGCAGGGCGATGCTACCGATGTGATGTGGGTGATGCATGGCCCGGCGACCTTCATATCCAGGCTGATGCAGGTGTTCATGAACATCGACCGCATGATCGGCAAGGATTTTGAAATCGGTCTCGCCAACCTGAAAAGGCTCACCGAAAGCTAGCCGACTATTCGAAGCATCCATAACCCAAGGAGCAAGCGATGCAGGTCAATCCCTATCTGTTTTACAACGGCAATTGTGAAGCGGCGTTCAAGTTTTACGCCAAGGTGCTTGGCGGCGAGATCGAAGCCATGATGACGCATGAGGAGGCGCCGGAGTCGATGCCGGTTCCGCCGGAATGGAAGAAGAAGATCATGCACGCCAAGATGTTGATCGACGGCGAGACGCTGATGGCGTCGGATGCGCCTCCTGGTCACTTCCAGCCGCCGCAAGGTTTTTCGGTCTCGTTGACCGTCGATGATCCCGTCGAGGGGGAACGTCGCTTCAAGGCTCTGTCCGAGGGCGGCACCGTCAACATGCCGTTCGCCAAGACGTTCTGGGCCCAAGGGTTCGGCATGTGCGTCGATCAGTTCGGCATTCCCTGGATGATCAACTGCCCGATGAAGCAATGATCGATCCAGTACGTCCTCAAGCAGCGCGTTTTCAAGCCACGCCTGCGCTGCATTTGATGCGGAGTGGATAGCGATCCGTGCGAATAAAGCGCATCAGGTAAAGCGATAGAGCCTCGTTGCTGTTCAATCCCGAGGCTCTATTTTTAGTTTGAGGGCATGATCTCCGCGCAAACGCTTCGCGTTTGTCGCGAGGGAAAACCGGTACCCACTTTTCCGCATCATGCTCTATCGGCACGCCGGGTAGATCGCCGCGAGCTCGCGCCCGCGCAGCAGCAACAGGTGCGAGGTCAATCCGCCGCGGCGGCGAATCCATCCCCTCACCGCCGAAGGATAGGCCTCGAGCACCAGTTCGGAGGCTTGCGGCTCGGCATAGGTCCGGCCGCGCCGGTCGATCGATCGCGCGGCATGAAATCCCAGCACCGCCCGGCGCGTCACGCAGATGCGGTCGCTCGGCACCACGCTCAGCACCAGCGTGCAGGCCGACAGGCACGGCCCGTCGATCACGACGCGTTCGCCCGAGGCGCGCACTTCCTCGAACATATCAAGGAACGGCCCTACCTGTCCGCCCAGACTGGCAAGGATGCGAACCTCGGCCTGCGCCGGTGGCAACATGAGACCGCACAGCATTGCTGCGAGAAAGATCGCCTTCGCATTCACGATGTCTGCTCACTCCGGCGGGGCACGCATCGGTGCCCCGCTCCGCTCAGGGTTTCAGACCAGTCAAGCAGCTGCCCTGTTCTTGATGGCGCCAACGATCGCCGTCAGCACGGCGCCCGCAACGCCACCACCGGCAACCTGACCGACGATGCTGCCGATATCCGGCGTCGCGGCAGTATTGGAAAGCAGCGGAATCAACATGCCAAGGATTTGTCCGCCAACGCCGCCGCCGATGGCGCCCGCGATGGTATTTCCAAGCGTACCGAGATCGACATCCTTGGCGGCGCCGGCCGCAACGTTTCCACCGACGGCGCCGCTGATGACCTGGATGATCAGATTGATGAGCGTTCCCGACATAACGTGACACTCCCCCGATCCGGTGTTCAATTTCAACGTTATGCACGACGCCGGACCATCGCCGCGCGTTACAACTTAAGAGTTTAAGCCGGAAAGGTCATGCTGCGCCAGCGCAGGATTCAAACAAAAGTGCAGAGATCGCTTCGGGACCGATCGCACGTCATCGAGGCTTCATCGAAGCAATGGCCGCTGAGATTCGGGCTGCGAAACGGAAACGCCCGCATCACCTCGTCCGGGTTCCGGCCTTCATCTTCTCAGGGGCCTTCTGCAACCGCGCGCCCACGCTCGGCCTGGCTTTCCCGCGCCTCGCCGGCGGAAGATGTTGAACGTGCAGGTAGCGCGCGCGGCGTTCGGCGAATTCCTGTGCGAGCGCATCTTCGCTCCGCTTGATATGAAAAGCATGGCGTTCCACGTGCCGGAAGCCGAGTTTGAGAATGGCAGCGCCGGACTGGCCTTCGCCGCTGACGATTTCAATGCCTTTGCGCAGGTGATGTTGAATGGCGGTCGCGTGGCAATGACCTGCCTAATAATTTCGTCCCGGGTGTCGGTGCCGCAAAACCTTATTCGTCCTGTCGATGAGCGACGGTTCGACCGGCCGATACGGCAGATAATCCGGTCCACTGAATTGAAATGGAGGTGAAGATGCAATTCATGATGCTGATGATTCCGTCAGGCTACGAGATGGCGGCCGCCGGCACCGTGCCTGCTGCGGCTGCGGTCGCCGCGATGATGAAATACAACGAGGCGCTGAAAGAGGCCGGTGTGCTGATCACGCTCGATGGGCTGCACCCGCCGTCGATGGGCGCGCGGGTTTCGTTCGCCGGCGGCAAGCCCATCGTGACTGACGGTCCCTTCACCGAGGCCAAGGAAGTGCTCGGCGGCTACTGGATGATCGACGTGAAATCGCGGGACGAGGCCATCGCCTGGGCGAAGCGGTGCCCTGCCTCCGACAATGAAATCATCGAGATCCGCCAGGTGCAGGAAATGTCGGATTTTCCTGCCGACGTTCAGGAGGTGGCCGCCGGATTTACCGAACTGCAGGCCAGATCCGCACCCTAGGGGCCGCTAGTGACCTTTTGCGCCGGCTCATGTAAAAGCCTTTCACATGAGCTGGCGCAAGGAACAGAGCCGCGCCGAGCGCGGCTACCACCACGGTAATCTAAAAGAGGCGCTGCTGCAGGCGGCGCTCCGCCTGATTGCGGAGAAGGGCCCGGCCGGCTTCACCTTCGCCGACGCCGCGCGTTCGGCCGGTGTCAGCCCGGCAGCACCCTACCGGCATTTTCGCGACCGTGACGAACTGCTTTCCAGCATCGCGCAGCGCGGTTTCGAGCAGTTCGAGGCGGTCTTGACCGCGGCCTGGGACGACGGGCGGCCGGACACCGTCACGGCGTTCGAGCGGGTCGGCAAGGCCTATCTTGCCTTCGCGCGGCAGGAGCCGGCGTTCTATTCGGCGATGTTCGAATCAGGGCTTCCTGTCGACCTAAATCCAGCATTGTTGGCGGCGAGCGAGCGCGCTTTCGGCATCATCCGGGCTGCGGCGGAACGGCTCGCCGCACTGGCGCCGCCCGGCACGCCGCGGCCGCCGGCACTGATGATGGCGCTGCACATCTGGTCGATGTCGCATGGCGTGGCGTCGCTGTTTGCGCGAGGCGATGCGGCACGGCGCAAGCTGCCGATGTCGGCGGAAGATCTCCTGGAAGCGGAAGTGCTGATTTATCTGCGCGGTCTCGGTTTCCCGACCGAACGCCGGCCCTCTGGCCAGAAGGACCAGCCGGATCCAAAGCCGGCGGGCCCGTGGGGCAGCCCAAAATAAATTCAGGGCAACCGCCTGCGTCCTGCTTGACAAAAACTCGGCATGGTTTACCTATGTAAATGTTATTTACATTCACAACGGCGTGATGCCGTCATGGAGAGGGAAATGGCCTACACCGCAGATGTCCATCGATGGCGCGGCCCAGTCGACGAGCCCTACCGCCCGCAAATGCGCATACACCCCGGCATGGTCATCGCGACCATTCTCGGCTTCCTGTTCTGGTGGCCGGTCGGACTTGCCTTCCTCTTTTTCACACTCAGGAGCACGAAAATGGGTTGCTGGAGTCACCAGGATCGCTGGCAGAATAAAATGGAGCGGATGCAGTACAAGATGGAGCGGATGCGCAATCATATGGAGCGCCGCGGCTTCAACTTCGGCGGCTTCGGTTCGCCCTCGAGCGGCAACCGCGCGTTCGACGAATACCGCGTGGAAACGCTGAAGCGCCTCGAAGAGGAACAGACCGAATTCAAGGATTTCCTCGATCGGCTGCGTCACGCCAAGGACAAGGAAGAGTTCGACCAGTTCATGGCGCAGCACCGCCCGCGTCCGGCCCCGCCCACCGATGGCCATCCGCAGGGTTAAATCCGGGTAAATCTTTAAGGCTGACGCCTCAGGCGTAGTGCCCCCCATCAAACCTGACGGCGACACCACCGCCCGTTTGCGAAAGCAGACGGGCGGTTTGCTTTGGCGGGCATTTGCGCCTGAGGCGTAGGACTGGCGCGGTTCCGGGACGGTCGTATATTTGGCAAAGCGCCGGCACAATTCAGTGCGCTGGATCGGCGGATGAACATGGTCGCGGGTGGAAGTTCATGAGCGCCGGCCAAAATGCCATCGATGCCGGGTCGTGAAGAACGCTGGCACAGAGCCCCCACCCAGTTACCGTCAAGCGCCATCGCCGAAATCCACGTCGGTAACCTCGCCTTAACCATGATTAGCGTCTGGTTAGGGGCGTAAAGACGCGCTGATAGCCCTCGTTTTGACACGTTGGCAGGGGATGCAGGCCTCGGCTTCGGACGGGCCTCCCATGCGACACAAAACAAGGCTCTCGCGCTGGCGCTTGCTGCGCCGGGTGCGCGGCTATGGAACCGGCAGCCATTTGCTCCCGGACGATATGGGACACTTGCGTTGAGAGGATACCGCTCATGAATCCGGCCGACGTGGCTCAGTCAGCCTTGCCACTGGCGTCCAGCGACGTATCGCTGATTGCACTGTTTCTGCAGGCTGCATGGATCGTCAAGGTCGTCATGCTGGGGCTGCTGGCGTGTTCGGTCTGGGTCTGGGCGATCGCGATCGACAAGATCTTCCTATATGCCCGCACCAAGCGGGCCATGGATCGTTTCGAGCAGGCGTTCTGGTCCGGGCAGTCGATCGAGGAACTTTATCGCGCGCTGTCGGCCAAGCCGACGCAATCGATGGCGGCGTGCTTCGTCGCGGCCATGCGCGAATGGAAACGGTCGTTCGAAAGCCAGGCGCGGTCGTTCGCCGGGCTTCAGATGCGGATCGAGAAGGTGATGAACGTCTCAATCTCCCGCGAAATCGAGCGGCTGGAACGCCGGCTGCTGGTGCTGGCGACGGTCGGCTCGGCGGGCCCGTTTGTCGGCCTGTTCGGCACGGTCTGGGGGATCATGTCGAGCTTCCAGTCGATCGCCGCCTCGAAGAACACCTCGCTGGCGGTAGTGGCCCCCGGCATCGCCGAAGCGCTGTTTGCGACCGCAATCGGCCTTATCGCCGCCATTCCGGCGACTATTTTCTACAATAAATTCACGTCCGAGGTGAACCGGCAGGCGCAGCGGCTGGAAGGTTTCGCCGATGAATTTTCTGCGATCCTGTCGCGCCAGATCGACGAGCGGGCGTGAGGAGCGGTATAGTGTGAGCACCAGATCATGGCGATGAACATGGCAGGCTCGTCCGGCGGCGGCGGACGCCGGGGCCGGCGTCGCGCCGTGATGGCGGAGATCAACGTCACGCCGATGGTGGACGTAATGCTGGTGTTGCTGATCATCTTCATGGTCTCGGCGCCGCTGTTGACGGTGGGCGTGCCGCTCGATCTGCCGCAGACCCAGGCCAAGAGCCTGGAACAGGACAAGACGCCGCTGCAGCTTTCGGTCGACGTCAAGGGAAGGGTGTTCATCAACGACACTGAAGTTGCGATGAACGAGCTGGTGCCGAAATTAAAGGCGATCACCGACGCCCGTGGCGGCCTGGATGAGCGTATATTCATGCGGGCGGACAAAAAGGCGGACTATGGAACGGTGGCAAGGGTGATGGGACAATTGTCCGGCGCCGGGTTCAAGCGGCTGGCGCTCGTCACCGAAGTGGAGCAGGGGAACTAGTGAAGGTCGACAAGACACTGGTTGCGTCCGTGGCCCTGCACGTTCTCGTGATCGGGTGGGGACTGGTGTCGTTTTCGTCCAAGGCCTTCGAGTCGATGCCGGAAGAATCCCTGCCGGTCGATATCATTTCCGCCGATCAACTGGCCAAGGTCACCGCCGGCATAAAATCTGGCAAGAAGGAAAATCCGAAGCCGCTGGTGGAGAAGGTCGCCGAAGCCAAGCCGGTGGATGATAATGCCATCGGCAAGATCAGCGAGAAGCCGCCGGTCGTGACCGACACCTCGCCGCCGCCTCAGCCGAAGCCGGTTGAAAAGCCGGTCGAGAAAAAGCCCGATCCGCCAAAGCCGGTCGCCGAGAGCAAGCCCAAGGAAGAGCCGAAGCCGATCGAGAAGAAGCCGGATCCGCCCAAGGTCGATCCGATCGCGGAAGCCTTGAAGAAGGAAGAGAAGAAGCCGCCGCCGAAGCCGCAAGTGCAGGCGGCGACGCCACCGCCGCAGCCGCAAAAGCCAAAGGAACGGACCTTCGATCAGACCAAGATTGCAGCGCTGCTCGACAAGCGTGACCCGACGCGGCAGGCGGTGACCGGCGACACGCTGAATTCCAACGCAGCGCTTGGGCTTGCCAAGGGGAAAGCAGCCGATAACTCGGCGACGTGGGGCGCGCTGTTCAAGGAGCAGGTGCTTCGCTGCTGGAAGAAGCCGTTTGGCGGCATCGAGGCGCAACGGGTTGAAGCCGAATTCAGTATCAAGCTCAAGAAGGACGGCACGCTCGAAATGATGCCGGTTGCGCAGACGGCGCCGGGCAGTGCGTACCAACGCGTCTTCCAGGAAAGCGGGTTGCGCGCGATCATCGAGTGCGCGCCGTACCGGCTGCCTGATTCGTTCTTCGAAGAGTGGAAATACTTTAACCCCGTTTTCGATAGTCGAGACTTATAGCTCGGTGAGCTGAGAGCAGAAAAAGATGTCACAGCAGTACAAGCCGGCCAGCGCGCCGTTCCGTATAGGCCGCCGGCAACTCCTGTCGGGGTTGGCAGCGGGCGGCCTGATGTTGAGCGGCGCCCATCGCGCGTTCGGACAGGCGCGGGTTCCGGTGACCGGCGGCGAGGCTGCGCCATTGCCGATCGCGATTCCCAATTTCGTTGCGGGAACGCCGTCGGACGGCGAGGTCGGCACCGGCGTGACCCAGGTCATCACCAACAACCTCAAGCGCAGCGGTCTGTTCGCGCCGATCGATCAGGCCGCCTATATCGAAAAAGTCATCAACATCGACGCGGCGCCGCAATTCCAGAACTGGAAGACCATCAACGCCCAGGCGCTGGTGACGGGTCGGATGACCCGCCAGGGCGACGGCCGTCTGAAGGCGGAGTTCCGGCTCTGGGACGTGGCCACCGGCCAGCAGCTTGCCGGTCAGCAATATTTTACGTCGCCGGAATATTGGCGGCGGATCGCGCACATCATCTCCGACCAGATCTACGAACGCCTGACCGGAGAGAAAGGTTATTTCGACAGTCGCGTGGTGTTCGTCGACAAATCCGGAACCGCGCAACGACGGATCAAGCGCCTGGCGCTGATGGATCAGGACGGCGCCAATGTCCGCTACCTGACACGTGGCACCGATCTCGTGCTGACCCCGCGCTTCTCGCCATCGACCCAGGAAATCACCTATATGGAATTCGGCCAGGGCGACCCGCGGGTCTATCTGTTCAATATCGAGACCGGGCAGCGCGAGATCGTCGGCAACTTCCCCGGCATGTCGTTCTCACCGCGGTTCTCGCCGGACGGCCAGCGCGTGATCATGAGCCTGCAGCAGGGCGGCAATTCGAACCTGTTCGTAATGGACCTGCGTTCGAAATCCACCACGCGCCTGACCGACACGCCGGCGATCGATACCTCGCCGTCCTATGCGCCCGACGGCACCCGCCTGTGCTTCGAATCCGATCGCGGCGGAAAGCCGCAGATTTACGTGATGCCGGCGACCGGTGGACCCGCCCAGCGCATCTCCTTCGGAGACGGGACCTATTCGACCCCAGTCTGGTCGCCGCGAGGCGACTACATTGCGTTTACCAAGCAAGGCGGCGGACAGTTTTCGATCGGCATCATGAAGCCCGACGGCTCGGGCGAGCGGATTCTTACATCCGGATTCCACAACGAAGGACCGACCTTTGCCCCGAACGGCCGCGTCTTGATGTTCTTCCGTGACCCCGGCGGCAATGATGGACCTTCGCTGTTCACGGTCGACATTTCCGGCCGCAGCGAACAGAAGGTTCCTACCCCCGGATTTGCGTCCGATCCGGCCTGGTCGCCCCTGCTGTCCTGATACTGGCGCCGCGCCGGCCGGCAAATGCCGCCGCGACCGGCAAAACTTGCCTAGCTCGCTGATTCAACGGGCGGATTTTTGTCTTGATCAGCCGATGACAACGTCCCGGTAACGATATTCCCTCAGAAAGACTTCATCTGCGAGGGCTAGAACTAAAGGCCTGAAAAGGACCCGGCGCACCCCGAAAATGCAGCTTGCCAATCAGCGGGAAGTTACTGAACAGGAGATATCGCCGTACCTTCGCGCGGCGTTGATCGATTCGCTGTTTGAGACGCCCGGTCCGCTGCTGACGGGTATTGTCTTTGGCGTCCTCGTGGCGATCGTGACCGCGCTGAAGACGGAAGAACCCCTGATCTGGGCGTGTGTCGCGCTTCTCGTTGTGGCTGGCGCCGTCCGCACGTTCGACCAGCACCGGTATCAGGCGCGCAAATCGACACTGACCGCCGAAGAAGCTACGCGATGGAAGAAACGCCATCAAATCGGAGCGATTATCCACGCCGCTGCGGTCGGCATATGGTGCTCCACCACTTTGTTGGTCACCGACGACGCCGTAGCCCATATGATTTGTCTGTCCACCACCACAGGGTTCGTGGCGGCAGGTGCGGGCAGGGCCTATGGACGGCAGTGGATATTCCAGCTGCAAGTTGCGGTTTGCTACGGTCCGACGGTGATCGCGCTGGCGTTGCGCGGCACGCCCTACTACATCGCGATGTCGGTTACCTGCGCCGCATTTCTGGTGTCCGTCATGCAGATTTCGGCCAATCTGCACCGAATATTCATGCAAGCGCTGCTGGCCCGCGAGCGCGAGGCGGCGCTTGCCAGCCAGTTCGATACCGCCTTGAACAACATGCCTCACGGCCTGTGCATGTTTGGTGCCGACGGGCGTCTTGCGGTCATGAATCACCGTTTTGGCGAGATGATGAGCCTGTCCGACGATCTCGTGCATCGCGGCGCGAGAGCCGCCGATATCATATCCGCTTGCGTCGACGCCGGATCGATCTCGGCTGCGAGCGGAAGGATGATTCTCTCGGAAATCGAGAATTCGCAGGCAAAGGATGTCATCACGGCGGATCCCGACCCGGTCACGGTCCGGTCGCTGTCATGGACATTTCAACCGATGGCCGGCGGTGGCGCTGTCGTGCTGCTTGAAGACATCACCGAACGGCGCAACGCCGAAGCCAGAATTACCCATTTGGCGCGTTACGACGAACTGACAGCGCTGCCCAACCGGCTCAATTTCCGCGACGAGATCGAACGCCTTTTGGCGGTTCCGCATCATGCCGACCAATTGTCGGCATTGCTGTTTGTCGACCTCGATCAGTTCAAGCAGGTCAACGACACCCTGGGTCATCCTTGCGGTGATCGGCTGTTGTGCGCGGTCGCCGACAGGTTGCGCGATATGCTGCGCCCGGAGGATTTCGTGGCGCGGTTCGGCGGCGATGAATTTGTGGTGTTCCAGCAGAACATCAATTCGAGCGAGGACGCCGCGGCTCTCGCCCGGCGAATTGTCGAGCATTTGAGCGAGCGTTACAAAATCGACAATCACCTGGTCGAGATCGGTGCCAGCGTCGGAATCGCGTTGACCTCGCCGCACGGCCTCAGCGCGGACACGCTGCTCAAGAACGCCGACATGGCGCTCTACCGCGCCAAGGCAGATGGCCGTGGAACCTTCTGCTTCTTCCGCGACGAAATGGCGCAAACTGTCGAGGCACGCCGAATTCTGGAACTGGACCTGCGCAAGGCGCTGGCCAACGAGGAATTCGAACTGTTCTACCAGCCGCTGATCAATCTCAAATCCGGGCGGATATCGACCTGCGAAGCGCTGCTGCGCTGGAACCATCCGGTGCGCGGCACGGTTTCCCCGATCGATATTATTCCGGTTGCCGAGGACATGGGTCTGATCGTCGATCTCGGCCGGTGGATTCTGCGCAAGGCCTGCATGGAGTGCATGAAGTGGCCTGAAGGCGTTAACGTCGCGGTCAACTTTTCACCGCAGCAATTCCACCAGCGCGATGTGCTGAGCGAGGTTCGTTACGCATTGGAAGTCTCCGGGCTTCCCGCCCATCGTCTCGAGATCGAGATCACCGAATCGTCCTTGTTGCGCAATACGCAAGTGACCCACGACGTGCTGTCTCAATTGCGCAGCCTTGGGGTGCGGATTTCGCTGGACGATTTCGGCACCGGCTATTCCAGCCTGAGCTACCTGCACAACTTCCCATTGCAAAAAGTGAAGATCGATCGTTCATTCCTGGAGGGTATCGATAGCGATCGTCCGCTGACGCTGTTGCGCGGCGTGGCGCGGCTCAGTGCCGATCTAGGCATGTCGGTTGTGGTCGAAGGTATCGAAACCAACGAGCAACTGGAACTTATCAGCGCCGACGGCACGGTCACCGAGGCACAAGGCTACCTGTTCAGCCGGCCGGTTCCGGCGGTGCGGGTACGCCAGCTGCTGAACGCGTCGCACGGCCGCCGCATGGAAGAGCCCGAGCTCGTGATTTTCGCGATCGATCGCCTGAGGCCATTAATTTCACCGGGTTCCAAATCCGTGCCGGCCTCCAATTTAACCTTAACTTGCCGATAGCTTTGCAATTTTATTAACGGACTGTTAATCTTTTACTCCACTCGCATAGGTTGTTTGGAAGTGAAGGAATATCGGATGAAGTCCGGAGCCGAACCGCGCGCTTCGCTTTTTGTGCGGGGAGGAGCGCTGTTTGATCGAGTCGATTATCGACACATCGAAACTCCCGACGAGAAAGATCAGCTTTATTTGATGCGCTACAAGGCCTATCGGCAGGCCGACTTGATCCCGCCGTCCGAGTCTGAGCGCTACAGCGATCGTTATGACGATGCGCCCGACGCCTTGACGTTCGGAATCTATGTCGACGGAGAACTCTGTAGCTCGATCCGTCTCCACGTCCTGACGTCAGAACGGCGGATGTCCTATACAACCGAATTGTTCGGCGATGTTCTTAACCCTCGGCTCGATCAAGGCGAGGTTTTCATCGATCCGGCCCGTTTTGTCGCAGACCCCGAAAAGGCCCAGCGGTTTCCGGAGCTTCCCTATGTGACGGCGCGGCTGATGTTCCTGGCATGTGAGTATTTCAATGCCGATACCGGGCTTGCGCTCGTTCGTCCCGCGCACCAGGGGTTTTATCGCCGGGTCTTTCTGAACGAGACCATCGCCGAACCGCGCCCGTTTCCGAACGCATTGGCAAAGGTGGCATTGATGGCGTCCGATTTCCGGGCCGTGCGGGAACGGGTCATGGCCCGTTTTCCCATCATGCGCTCAAGTGCTTTCGAGCGGCGGATGTTGTTCCAGCGTGATCGCCAACCCTTCGAACACACCGTGATCTCGACCTTCGAGCCTGCCTCGATCGTTCCGAGTTCCTGAACAGGGTCGGCCGGAACTGGCCGGACGTGCTGTTGACCGGCAGGTTTCTGCCAAATCCGCGCGCAAAACCGCCCTTCGTGCCAGGGGCCGAGCGTCCGACGGGGTGATTCGGGCCTGGTTCCCGCTTGCCTTCACCCTCGCGCCACATTTACAACTCATTAACTATCACGGTTGCTTTTCGCCGTTTGCCGGCATTTGATCGGCTCCGGCAACACCCCATCAAGGTTGACGGAACGTTCGCTTAACCCTCGCCCTGTAGACCGGATAACAGTCGAAAAACGTGAGCGTGGAGGCTCCCGAATGAAACATCAGACACGTATCCTCCAGGGATTGAAACTGGCCGCGGTGCTCGCGGTGGCGTTATCGATGGGCGCCTGTGCAAACAAGAACCTTGGCGCCGATGGCGCGATGGCGAGTTCGGCGACCCCGGGCAGCCAGCAGGATTTCGTGGTCAATGTCGGCGACCGCGTGTTCTTCGAGAGCGACCAGACCGATCTGTCGCCGCAGGCGATCGCGACCCTGGAGAAGCAGGCGCAGTGGCTGCAGAGCTACAACCGCTATTCGTTCACCATCGAAGGCCACGCCGACGAGCGCGGCACCCGCGAATACAACATCGCGCTGGGTGCGCGGCGTGCCCAATCGGTTCGCACCTACCTCGCCTCGCGCGGCATCGATCCCGGCCGGATGCGGACGATCTCTTACGGCAAGGAACGCCCGGTCGCGGTCTGTAATGACATCTCGTGCTGGTCGCAGAATCGCCGCGCCGTCACGGTCCTGAACGCCAGTTCGTAAGGCGTTCGGCTGACGCAAAATCTTTCGCCGGCGCCTTCGGGCGCCGGCTTTGTTTTGGCAGCTTTATTCTGGCACTCCGGCTGGGCACCGATTTGTCTCAGTCACATTTTTGGCGTACTCCGTCTCCCAATGTAGTCCGCTTTCGATGTCACGCCGATTTCGTCGTCAGGCCAAAATGTCATCCAGATTTCATAGAATTACCCGCGTCGCGGCAATGTCGGCGATGCTGGCGCTTGGTTCGCAGGCGTTGCTGCAACGAGCCTTGGCACAGCAGGTCCTGGCACCACAGATGCTGGCGCAATCCGATGACGAAGATCCGGCGATGCGCATTCAGCAACTCGAGAATCAGCTGCGGCAACTGACCGGCCAGAATGAGGAGCTGCAATATCGCAACCGGCAGCTCGAAGAACGGTTGAGGTTGCTCCAGGGCGGCGCGCAAGTCGCGCCTGGCGGCCAGGCTCCGGCCGGCCAGCCCAACATCGCCACGGTGGCTCCGACGCAGCCCGGCCCGGCCTACCGGCAGCCGCCGGTCCAGCCGGGTTATGGCCAGCAGATCGCGGTTCCGGCGCCGATCGTCCAGGAGCCGGAAGCCGTGCCACCAGCGCCCGGCCGACGCCGCGGCGATGCCTTCGATCCCAATCAAAATCCGAATGCTCCCGGCGCGCCGCGCGCGCTCGGCGGTGGCCAGCTCCCGATCCAGACCGAGGCTCCGGTCGGCGCGCCTGGCGGACGTGCCCCCGGCGAGCCGCTCAATCTTGGAAATGCCAATCCGCCGCAGCCCGGCGCAGGTGGCGCGCTGACCACTTTGCCGCCGTCGGCGACACCGAAGGACGAGTTCGATCTCGGCATCGGTTACATCGAGCGCAAGGATTATGCGCTGGCGGAAGAGACCATGCGCAACTTCGCGCAAAAATACCCCAGCGATCCGTTGACGGCGGATTCGCAATACTGGCTGGGCGAGAGTTTTTTCCAGCGGCAGCGTTATCGCGACGCCGCCGAATCCTTTCTCGCGGTAACCACCAAATTCGACAAATCGGCGAAAGCGCCGGACGCCTTGCTGCGGCTGGGACAATCGCTGGCGGCGCTGAAGGAGAAGGAGGCCGCCTGCGCCGCCCTTGGCGAGGTGACGCGGAAATATCCGCACGCCTCGAGCGGCGTTAAAGCGGCCGTGGACCGCGAGCAGAAGCGGGTTAAGTGCTAAAGCTCGGACCTGATCCGGGGTGAAAGCGGTTTTTTTGAACGCCATGCCCGACGACGACCATTCAGCGATCTCGGCACGGGATGCGAAACGTCTGTTCGCGGACTGGAAGGCTGTTCCTGCGATCGTGCTTGCGGTCTCCGGCGGTCCTGACTCCCTTGCCTTGATGTGGCTTGCGGTCCGCTGGCGCGGCGCTCTGGCGCGCGGGCCGCAGCTCTTGGCCGTCACCGTCGATCATGGCTTGCGTGCGGAATCCGCGGCCGAGGCGCGTGCCGTCAAGCTTCTGGCGCGCAGCCTCGAACTGCCGCATCGCACGATGCGATGGACCGGCGCCAAGCCGAAAACCGGATTGCCCGCTGCGGCGCGGGCGGCGCGATACCATCTGCTGGCGCAGGCCGCGCGGGCCAGTGGCGCGACCCATGTCTTCACCGCGCACACCCGTGACGATCAGGCCGAGACGCTGCTGATGCGCATGCTGCGCGGCAGCGGCATCGCCGGTCTGGCGGCGATGGCGCGGCAGTCCGAACGCGATGGCGTGCTTCTGGCGCGCCCGCTTCTGCATGTGGCGAAATCGCAACTCGTGGCCACCCTCGAGAAGGCCAGGATCGGCTTCGCCGACGATCCGACCAATCGCGACCTGAATTTCACCCGTCCTCGCATCCGCGCGGTCATGCCGGCTCTGGCCGCCGAGGGAGGCGATGCCCGCAATCTGGCGCGGCTGGCATCGCGGCTGGCCCGCGCCAACGCAGCGGTGGAAGTTCTGGTCGATGGCGCCGAACGTTATCTGGCGCTGAGGGATCGCGAGATCAGGCATTCCGGGCCTGACGCCAAAGCTTTTAACGCCAAAGCTTTGGACGCCAAGGCTTTCGACGCCAGGATTTTCGACTTCCAGACCTTTGCCGGCATGCCGGAGGAAATCCGCCTTCGGCTGTTGCTGCGCGCGATCGAGCGGTTCGGCCATGAGGGGCCGGCTGAGCTTGGCAAGGTTGAGGCCTTGCTGTCGGCATTGGATGGCATGGTCGCGGAAAATCCCGGCCCGCGCCGGCCAATGCTGAAGCGAACCCTTGCCGGTGCGCTGGTCAGCCTGACCGACGGGCGGATCCGTGTCGGGCCGGCGCCGCCCCGTCGCCATCGGGCGGATTAAAGCGGCAATCCGGCACCGACCCCGCTTCCCGGCCGCCCGGCACCTTAACCACCCCGGAAAACACCCATCCAAGCGCCATTATTTGAGCTGGAATCGCGCTAAGATACACTAAATAGTCCTGCGTGGTTCCCTTGGCAGCGACCGGGGCGGCACCTAGATTGTATGCAGTCGAACGGGGGACTCCCTCGTGCCTGCCCGAGGACATAAGGCCGCGATCCGCGCGACCACGAAGGAAGATCGATGAACGCCAATCTGCGCAATTTCGCCCTCTGGGTCATTATTGTTTTGCTGTTGTTGGCATTGTTCACGCTCTTCCAGAATCCTGGTCAGCATGCGTCCTCGCAGGACATTTCGTTCTCGCAACTTCTGACCGAGGTCGATCAGGGGCACGTTCGCGACGTCGTGATCCAGGGGCCGGAAATCCACGGCACCTTCAACAACAATTCAAGCTTCCAGACCTACGCGCCGAGCGATCCGACGCTGGTCAAGCGCCTGTATGACGGCAAGGTAACGATCACCGCCAAGCCGCCCGGCGACAACGTGCCGTGGTTCGTGTCGCTGCTGGTCTCGTGGTTGCCGTTCATCGCGCTGATCGGGGTGTGGATCTTCCTGTCGCGGCAGATGCAGGGTGGCGCCGGCAAGGCGATGGGCTTTGGCAAATCGCGCGCCAAGATGCTGACCGAGGCGCATGGCCGCGTCACCTTCGAGGACGTCGCCGGCGTCGATGAGGCCAAGCAGGATCTGCAGGAGATCGTCGAATTTTTGCGCGATCCCGGAAAATATCAGCGGCTCGGCGGCCGGATTCCGCGCGGCGTGCTGCTGGTCGGCCCTCCCGGCACCGGCAAGACGCTGATCGCGCGCGCGGTGGCCGGCGAAGCCAACGTGCCGTTCTTCACGATTTCGGGTTCGGACTTCGTCGAGATGTTCGTCGGCGTCGGCGCCAGCCGCGTGCGTGACATGTTCGAGCAGGCCAAGAAGAATGCCCCCTGCATCATCTTCATCGACGAAATCGACGCGGTCGGTCGCCATCGCGGCGCCGGCCTCGGCGGCGGCAATGATGAGCGCGAGCAGACGCTGAACCAGTTGCTGGTCGAGATGGACGGCTTCGAGGCCAATGAAGGCGTGATCCTGATCGCGGCCACCAACCGGCCGGACGTGCTCGATCCGGCGCTGCTGCGCCCCGGCCGTTTCGACCGCCAGGTGGTGGTGCCGAATCCGGACGTCGTCGGCCGCGAACAGATCCTCAAGGTTCATGTCCGCAAGGTGCCGCTGGCGCCGGATATCAACCTCAAGACCATTGCCCGCGGCACTCCCGGTTTCTCCGGCGCCGACCTGATGAACCTTGTCAACGAGGCGGCCCTGACGGCGGCGCGGCGCAACAAGCGCATGGTGACGCAGTCCGAATTCGAAGAGGCCAAGGACAAGGTGATGATGGGCGCCGAGCGCAAGTCGCTGGTGATGACCGAGGAAGAGAAGATGCTGACCGCCTATCATGAAGGCGGCCATGCCATCGTCGGCCTCAACGTGATCGCGACCGATCCTATACACAAGGCCACCATCATTCCGCGCGGCCGTGCGCTCGGCATGGTGATGCAACTGCCCGAGCGCGACAAGCTTTCGATGTCGCTGGAGCAGATGACCTCGCGCCTGGCCATCATGATGGGCGGCCGCGTCGCCGAAGAACTGGTGTTCGGCCGCGACAAGGTCACCTCGGGAGCCTCGTCGGACATCGAACAGGCGACCCGGCTGGCACGGATGATGGTGACGCGGTGGGGTCTTTCCGAAGAACTCGGCACCGTGTCCTATGGCGAAAACCAGGACGAGGTCTTCCTCGGCATGTCGGTGTCGCGGACCCAGAACGCGTCGGAAGCGACGGTTCAGAAGATCGACACCGAGATCCGTCGTTTTGTGGAGCAGGGCTACAACGAAGCGACGCGGATCCTCACCGAGAAGCGCGCCGACCTTGAAGCGCTGGCCAAGGGCCTGCTTGAATTCGAGACGCTGAGCGGCGACGAGATTCAGGACCTGCTCAAGGGCAAGAAGCCGAACCGCGAGTCGGTTCTGGAGCCGTCCACTCCGCGCACCTCGGCGGTGCCGCCGGCCGGCAAGCCGCGCCCGCGCCCCGATCCGGATGCCGGCATGGAGCCGCAGCCGCAGGCGTAAAACGCCTGCTCACTGGAATCGAAAACGCGGCGGCGACGCCGCGTTTTTTATGTTTGGCGTCCGTCCCGGCGGGATGGCATGTTTTGATGGTGGCGAGAGCGCGGACATCCGCGCCGGGCTGGCCGCCGTTTGGCCGCAGCAAGGTCGCCCTATAGACTGGCGCGTCGGCCATTCTGAGCGCGGTCGCGGCCGTCGCGAGCCTGTTCTGACAGAAATCTAGGCAGCGGCAATACGGGGAGCGCCGAGCCTAGCTGTCGCGAAGGCGCGTGCGAGCAACGGAGCTAGCTCTTCGTTGATGGATTGCAAGATGCGCAAAATATCGACACCGTCGGTCAAGGTTGCCGCCGGGGCCATGAATGCCATATTCTCCAAGCGGCGCGCCAATGTTGCGAGCGCCTCGGTTCGGTTATCCGACGCAGCCGCGCATTCGAGCAAGATGGTTGCCGTAAACATGAGGGGCTCGGTTTCGAGTGTGCTGACGAGACGCTCCAGCGTAACGGTCGCGACCGCGTCGGCAAGTTCAAGATCCCGATTTCCAGCCGCGATATAGGCCCCGAGTTGCAGCGCTCCTTGAACGAGTATGGGATTTACGGTTGCGATCTCTGCACGAAGGGTTTGAATGGCGGATAGAACCGATTGACGGGCTGCGGGCGGAAAGCCGAACGCATTCGCGAATTGATCGAACATCAGGAATTTGTCGACGGTCGGCCTAGCGGCAAGCTCAACAAACATTTTGCCGATCGGATCGTCGGGCGACGGCATCTCCGTTTGCTTTGTGCGGCTTCCTTGCAGGAAAGACGGGAATGCATGTGCGTAAGGCGGCACATCTTGGTTGACGGTGTCTTTGGCGTCATCGATCTTTTTGCGCCAACTCGGAGGGGAGCTGTCGCCGAGACGCTGTAGAACATAAGCAAGCGGCCGTAAATGTCGGCTGCAAGAAAATTGGCCGTGATCCAGTCGGGGCGCCAGCGGGGCTCCACATGCGCGTCATTTAGAACGGAAAGATAAAACGTCTTTCCGGTAAGTCGCATAGCCCAGTCAAGAAGCGTATGCTCCCCGTCGTCGTCGGCCGTTGAACCCAGCACGCGGGTAACGAGAGCAGCATGCGCGGCCGCAGCAAGCCGCCGCCAGTATACGGGCTCTCGCCGCAGCTTTTCGTGTTTGGCGAGATGAGCACCTGCGATGATGTAGCCGGTCGCATAGGTCCCCAGTTCTCCGTGGAGGCGTTTTGGATCGGCAAGAAGCTGGTCGAGGATTTCATCGCCCAGTTCCACGAAACGGCTATCCATCGAAGCCCGATCCGCGCAAATGTCGAGCGCGGCGGCCAATGCGTGTGGATCGGGAATACTTAACCATCTGCGAAGGGATTGCAGAAGACTGTCAGGATCGATACCGCGGAGGGGGTCAAGAGGCACAAGCTCGTATGCACCAAACGTTAAGGACATGACATCGACGGCCACAACGGGGTCGAGGCTCATGCTTGCCGCACGCTCAGCGGTCAGCTCGTTCCTCACGAACTCGGGCAGTGTTTCTGAAAAAAGCCGCCTCGCCGTAATGTTTTCCCAATAGGCGTCATGGCTGGGCAAGAAGTTCGAAATCGCCAGGGTGCCCGTCCTGGCAGCCTCTTTCAATGCGTCAGCAAACGGTTCCGGGGCGCTCAACAATATATTGCAGGCGTCGAAGAAATCATCATGCGTATAGGGTGTCCTGGCGATGATGCTTTCGAATTGTGCGCGAGACCGTATCGAGAGTGTAAAGCGATGGAGAAGTTGCGTCGCGGCTTCCCTGCGTCGGCTGGGATTGGCCGAAAGAAGTATCGCTTGGGGGAAAGAGGTACGATGCGTGCCATAGGTCAGCACCGCAGCATCGCCTTCGATCTCAAGCTTCATGTCCCGCTTCACTCCGGCGGTATCGAAGATCTCAGGTATCGGTTCGCCGTCGGCCGCACGCTGGAACGCCGCAAAAAGTACGGCGCGGTCGACGGTGATGTCTTCGGGAAGGCCAATGGGATGCGATAGGTCAATGCCCATACGCGCAGCAATAACGCCATCTGAAAGCACGGCGCTCTGCACCTCCGTCGACAGACGGCGCAGTGCAAACCTCGTCCTATAACGTGCAAGTTCCTCTGGCGGTATGTCTTTGGGATCAATCGGTGGCATCGTCGTTCCACGGGGTAAGGATGAATTCCCGCAGGTAGTTGACAACCTGCTGATAGGCATCGGGGGAAAGCTTGCGTATGTCGGCCATCAACGCGTCTTCAAGCCAAGCCTGATACGCCTTAACCTTTGATTGATCCGTGATATCGACCGGCAAGGCCAAGCCGCCGATTAGCGCGCGGCGGACGGCGGCGATCCAATTCGGAGGTGGCTGCCCGTTCCAGCGCGCAACCCAGTTCTCGGGAGCCGGATCGAGATCAAGAACCTGCGATGCCAGAATACGGGCTCGATCTTCGTTGGTTTCGGTCGTCCAAATCCGTGCGATTGCCGTTTTGACCGCGTGGACATAGCTGAGGAGCCAGGGCATCTCGGCCGGAAATTGCGGCATTTCGGCTATCCGAGCAAGTTCAAGCGCGTCTCGGATCGCGCGAAATTCCGGCGCCTCGTTCTGCCGGTTGCGCACCGCAGCCGCGACAATTTCATCGGTATTGACGGGGATAACCAGCGCGCCTGCCGCGCGCAAGCGATAGCGTAGACGCCGGTATTGATCCTCGGTCAGCAGGCCGCGCTCGGCGAGTTCCTCAAGCAAATCCAGCGTGCTGCATATGCGGGCGCGTTGGCCGGTTACATCGGTAATGAATGGTTCCTTATTGAGCCCGCGATCGTCGAAGACCGCAACCTCAGCGCTCGAGAAATTCGTGAGCAAATTGAACGTCGATTGCAGGCCGTCGACTTCGTTGTCGCTGTCGGCGCGACGGGGCCCAAAGACAACGCGACCGACCGTGTGCGCCTGGCGAATCGCATTTCGGATATCGTCAATGATATGCAACACCTCGCCGACATTTTGATCGTACTCGATCAGAACATTGGCTTCATCCTGAGTCGACATGTGAATGTAGACAGACGGAAATGTCCGAAGGAATGTTTGCAGGAGGTCGGTGTGCTGCAGATACGCGAGCGCTAGGCCGTCCAGAAAAACCGGATGCGCGGGAACGGGTGTCGCAGGTTGAGGCCACGCGCGATCTTGGAGATCGAAGTAGCGCTTGGCCGAACCCTCAGCTTCCTCATCGAGGACGTTGAGATCGGCAAGCGCTTTCAGCAGCCCGTGCATGTCGCACAGACAGGCGGCGTAAGCGCTGGTGTCTGCTTCGGCTCGCTCTTCGAGCCCGAGTTTGTTTACGGGAGCGGGACGGATCACAACGCCATTCGTGGCCTGCGCTTCGCGCAGCAGCGCGGCCAGCTCGATACCGATTTCAGCGGAAAGGAAGTCGCGGGCAAGGCTGGGCGTGCGCAATACCTTGATCCGTCCGTTGGCGATGGCGTCTCGTACCTCGACGGCCTTCTGCAAACGGGTCCGTTGGGTTTGGCGGATACGCTTGCGACCCTCGAACAGCTCGATCAGCGCCCCTGCCGGCAAGATGACCTTGGGGAAAGCCTCCAACACCTTCGGCAAGAGCCCAAGCCATCCCAAAACGAGGAGCGCCGTGATATCGAGCGCGATGGATGCGGGAGCGCCGACTGACTGCGGCATGCGCCGGCCCGTGAAGAGTGGGACGGCCGTGCGCCTACGACCGTCCGCAAGAGTGGCGTTGCGAACGAGATTTCGCAAAATGATGTCAACGACGGTGGTACGAAGTCCGGGGCCCGTGACCACCAGCGGGAGATCGCCCCGCATCAGGTTTTGACTTATATTGGTGGTGTGTTCATTCCATTCGGTTTGCTGCGATAACAGGTCTTTCAGCTCGAAGGACTGGACGGGGCCCTCCGGCCCGGACAATGCTAATGCTTTGCGGAACCACTCGCCGGCCTCTGGTCTATCCTCCTCAAGGCCTTGCTCGATGAAGAGATGATAGGCGCCGAGCAATACATGCGGGTCGTGTTCGCCTTTGGCGACCGCCGCAGCAACGAGGTCCATAAGCGGGCCCTGGCCCGATGCTTGCGATAGGTGGGCGGCTCGGATGAGGGCCAAACCGTCCAAGCCCCGCGCCGGTTCGAGAGCCGCACTCAAGGGGCCGGCAAGCGTCTCCCATTCACCGGAGTCGAGCGCAATCGCAAATTCAAGTGATAAGTCGCGCGCAGCAGGATATCGATGCTCCATGTCGTCAACGATAACCTTGGCGTCGCGCAATCGACCTAGCCGGAACAGTTGCCATCCATAGCTGCGCAACATATCGGCATCGCGATGCTGCAAGCCCTGATGGGCTTCAACCAGGCGAACAAAGGTGTCTCCATCGCCGGCCCGCAGGGCCGCCCTAGCAGCGAACGCCACATCGCGGGGATCTTGGGTTTCGGCAAAGAGCAGTTCGGCATATTTTGCAATGCCGATGTAGTCTTCCTTCGCTAGGAGGGCTGCCACGAGAGCGCGAAGAGACTCGGGTGTCTTGGTCGTTTCATAGAGCCGTAAATGTTCGGCGACCGGGTCGGCGCCTTGAGCTTTGGCTATCTCGGCACGTAGCGTAGCAATCCGGTTGGCGTCGAACGCCATCAGGCTGTTTTCGAGCACAATCGCCGCCGAGGTCGCATCCCCCTTTTTGGCGAGCGCTTGGATTTCGAGCGAGAGGATTTCATCCCTGCCGAAGGAAGCTTCGGACTGCTGGCGTTTTGCCGCGATAAGGGATGCGAGCCCGGCGGCGTCGTTCTTGTGCAGGAGGATCGCAAACTTCGCGTGAAGCTCTTCGTCGGTGAGGCCGCCGAACGAGTTCACGCCGCTGCAAATACGCTTCCAGATTGTCAGGCGAGTAATCGTTGTCGTAAGCCAGAGCGTATTGTACTCGCGATATAGCTAAGGCAGGGTCGGCCATATCGCGGCGCAGCCACGCCAAGGCGGAATCCTTGCGCGAAGGATGGAGGAGCTCGCACCAAAGAATGTAAGATTCAATGACACGCGGGGCAAAGCGAAGTCCAAGGTTTGTGGCGAGCGGCAAGGCTTGGCGCAGATCATTGATGGCCTTGTCAAGCTGAGCCGAAAGCTCGATATCGCCCACGATCGGCCTTGCGTGATGTACCTGCAGAGGCAAACCGCTCAGCGCCGTCGCCTGCTCTGGCTTGGAAGCAGCTGTGCGAAACGCATTGCTCCCCGCAAGAAGTAAAGATAAGGCGATTGCGCGAGGTGGACCGCGGTGGCTTGGTCGAGAACGCGGTTTATCCCGTCGAAATCACTTCGCCGCAGATGGATCAGGGCCAAGATATGGACCGCGGGTGCCGCGAATTGCGAGAGAGAAAGCCCAGTTTCGCTAAACCAACGCAGGACCTCATCGTCACCGTGCTCTGCCATGACTATGCTGAGAAGCACAGTCCGCGCATCGGGATCGACATCATCACGCAACAACTGTATGGCTTCGTTCGGCCGACCTTGCGCGGCGGCCAATCGCGCGCGCGCAGGTAGGTCGGAGGTTTCACCGGGAAAGCTCTGTCCTGCCGCCAAAAGCTGGGCCGCCTCTTCGATACGCCCCTTGACCGATGCGGCTCGAGACGCGCGCAATAGAATGCGACGGCGAAGTCCTGGAGATGGCAAGCCAGGAGGGGCTGCCAGAACATCGGTGGAGAGCGCTGCAAACTCGTCGGTCTTCTCTAGTTCGGTATACATCGAACGTTGCAGCGTGCGTTCGTACCGGTTCGAAAAATCGCGTTCGAGCGCATCGGCTAACCCATCGTTAAGTGCGCTAGGTCGTGCTGGTGGAGCTTGTTCTCGGTCGTCCGGATCGATTGCGGTTTTGGCAGCGGTCAGTCTCTCAATGACGCGATCTGCGACCGCGTCTGGCATGCTCTCTTCCAAGCGCCGAATAGTGAAAGTGTTGAAGTACTTCCTGAGAAGATCTGGATAATCGTTCAGGCGGCGAAGAATTTCCGTCCAGCCATAGATCGTTACTCGAAAGAGGCCGCACTTCTCGTGCTCAGCGGTAATGGCATTGGCGCGATCCGTCGCGCGTGTGTCATTTTCGGCGGTGGTGGCGATGATGAAGGATTTGAGCTTTGGACTGAACGCTTTGGCCTTTTCGACCTCTCCATCGATGTCCGAAGCGGTTAGTTTGGTCGGTGGCCAGTTACGCTTTCCCTTGCACTGCACACCAGAAATCCGTGCCATCGTGCTTGCCGTATATGTCAACTCCATTTTGGGCCTGCCCGCGAGTGCCGTAACGAACCACCTGCGGATCGTCCCAAATGCGCGAAAAAAGATCGGCGCAAATCTCCTCGAACTTGTCCCAGCTCGGGGGTGGACGAAGTTGTTCGTTGTTGGCGTCGGACATGATGGGTGGCGATCGGGTGGAGAGAGGCGCAAATCAGCGCACAGTTCGTATTATAGGGCGCCTCGGATCGGCGTCCTGCGCCGACGTCCTACCGCATCGCCAGCCTTAATCTATGTCGCGATCCCGGATCGCGCGGAGGCCTGTCATCGGACGCCCGTCGGCGCGACCCGTTGGCTTAATCTGCCCTGCGCGCTCAGAGCGATTTGTTGAACCGGATCAAGCTGATGCTACCTGTCCAGTCCCCCCTTGCAAAAATATTTCTGTTCCCGTCTGACCCAAATCACCTGCATATCGCTCCCATCCCGGCCCACACAAAGGGGCGTTTCGCGATCGTCACGAACGTAGGGCAGGGGATGCGATGGACGCGGATGCGCTTTTGACGAATGGCGCTGACGCGGACGGCGAAGTCGTGTGGTCCTGACGCCCCGACGCTGGCGTCAAGTTTCGCAGAAGTGCCTGCGAGGCGAAGGTGGCAAGAAAGCCCGGTCACCTGGGAGAGCGCGAAATAAGCTGTAAAACCGTCGCGTGCGGGAATGCCGGGTGATCCCGGTGCGACCGTGGTGACTAACGCGTGTGTTTACTACTCTTACACACGCGGCTGCGGGTGCAACGGGCACCCGGCATTCCCCGCTCCCCCTTGGGGTAGCGCCCACGCCCTTTGTTGGGCGAAAGTTTCATTCACAACTCGGGTGCAATCGCGCCGCGAGATCGCGAAGGTGTATCTTGCCGTCATTGCGAGCGCAGCGAAGCAATCCACTCTTGCTTCTCTATTGCCTCATGGATTGCTTCGCTGCGCTCGCAATGACGATCCATTCGTTGCCTGACGGTCATGGCCGGCATCAGCTCGTTTCGCCACCAAATTGGCTCCCCGGAGCGACCTTTAAGATTTCCTCAAGGCTATTGGACCTATTGATGAAAGGGTGCGCGTTCCGCCATGGCGCAGCGCGCGCCGCGAACAGGACGCCGCATGGCTACGCCCCCATCCAGCCCGACGATTGCTGCTCGCCACGGCGAGATTCCCGCGTCGCTGTTGAACGTCTGCTTTGTGCTGCTCGTCATCAATGCAACGTTTTTTCCGGCCGCCTATCTTGCGCATTGGTGGATCTACAATTCGAACGGCGCGGGTATTCCGACCGATTTCGTCAACGTCTGGGCGGCGGGCCGGCTCGCGCTCGAGGGCCATCCAGCACAAGCCTGGGACTGGATGATCCAGAAGCAGGTTGAGCTTGCGCTGCTCAAGCAGGATTTCATCGGCTATTTCGCCTGGCACTATCCGCCGCCATTCCTGTTCGTTGCGTCATTGCTGGCGCGGTTTCCCTACGCTGTGGCGTTCATCGGCTGGGTTGCGATCAGTTTCCTGCCGTATCTTGCCGTGATGCGCGCGATCGTCGGCCGGCCGTTCGGCCTGGTGCTCGCGGCGGCGTTTCCGGTCGTGTTCAACAACGCGCTGGTCGGGCAGAACGGCTTTCTCACCGCGGCCTTGATCGGCGGTACGCTCTATCTGATACCGGTGCGGCCGGTGCTCGCAGGTATTTGTCTCGGCCTGCTGAGCTACAAGCCGCAATACGGGCTGCTGTTTCCGCTGGTGCTGATCGCGGCTGGCGCAGTGGACGGTGTTTTTTACGGCGGCTGTCGTTGCGATTGCCATGGCTGTGATGTCGTGGTTCGCCTTCGGTACCGAAAGCTGGCAGGCGTTCTTCCACTGGATGCCGGCTTTTTCGCAGGCCTTCCTTACCGAGGGCAAGGCTCCCTGGTGGAAGATGCAAAGCCTGTTCGCGCTGATCCGGTATTTCGGCGGCGCCGAGCAGCTCGCCTGGATATGTCATTGGATCCTGAGCGCAGGTGTTGCGGTGGCGCTGGCGGTGATGTGGCGCAGCCGGGTCAGCTATTCGTTGAAGGCCGCCGCGCTGGCGATCGGTACGCTGCTCGTTACCCCGTATCTGTTCATGTATGACCTGATGGTGTTGGCGATACCGGTGGCGTTCCTGGTTCGCATCGGGCTGAAAACCGGCTTCCGGCCCTTTGAGCTTCCGGCGCTGGGCTGTGCGCTCGCCTTGATCGTTTGCTTTACGTTCTCCGGCGTGCCGCTCGGAGTTAGCTGCAATCCTGATCGTTGCCGGGCTTATCATGCGCCGCGCCGGTCCCTGGCGAGCCGAGCCGGTGCCGTTCCTGATAGCCGCCACCAGCGCTTAGCTGAATTGCGACGTTGGCGCCCCGAGGCGTCTTGTCAACCACCCTGAATAGTTGTTCAGTTCTTCAGGCGATTTGTGCCAAATCGCTCCAAAACACTGAAGACATGCGCCGTCGAACGAGCCCGTCGGGCGTGGCGCGTGCAGGGACGAGAAACGCATCATGGTCTATCGCCGAACCCATCAGGTGGTGAAGCGCCTCGCGGCGCGGCGCAGCGCCATCCTGGCGGCGGCGCGCGCTGCCGCTGCCGACGGAGGCATGGCCGCGGTGCAGATTGCGCCGGTCGCGATCCGCGCCAACGTCGCCGCCGGCACGGTCTACCGTTACTTTCCCTCCAAGGCGGATCTGATTTCCGAACTGATTGCGGACGTATCGCGCGACGAACTGGCGGCGATCCGCCGCGCGGCGGACGCAGCGCCCGGACCGTCGTCGGCGCTGGCGGCGGCCATCACCACGGTCGCGGTGCACGTGCTGTCACAGCGCCAACTCGCCTGGGGGATCCTGGCCGAGCCCGTCGATGTCGACGTCTCCGCCTCGCGGCTGGCAAGCCGTCGCGAGATCGCCGGCGAACTCGCGGCAAGGATCGACGCTGCGGTCCGCGCCGGACACCTTCCTGCGCAGGATACGGCATTGGCCGCCACTGCGCTGCTGGGTGCGTTGCACGAGGCGCTGGTCGGGCCGTTGGCTCCGGACAATATGGACGACCCTGCGAAGCTGCGCGATACCGTGCAAACCGTCACGCTGTTGGCGCTGCGCGCCGTCGGCGTGATGGACGCCCGTGCCCGCGGCCTCGTGGTGCAGGCGGTGCTGCCGGCGAAAACGCTGGTCGGCGCGTAACGCCGCCGCGTTTCGAAGAAACAGAATTGTCTTTAGGTTGCCACGGGCGCGGACCCATTCGCCGCATTGGCGGTTAACTAGCGTTATTTTTTCAAATCCCACGGAGTATCCCATGACGACGACATCCGGATCGGCCAAGTGGCAGGGCGGCATCAAGGACGGCAAGGGCGCGATCTCGACCAAGAGTGGCGCGCTGAAGGATTACCCCTATGGCTTCGCGAGCCGTTTCGAGGGCAAGCCGGGCTCGAATCCGGAGGAACTGATCGGGGCCGCGCATGCTGCCTGTTTCACCATGGCGCTGTCGCTGATCCTGGGCGAAGCCAAGCTCACCGCCGAGCAGATGGAGACCAAGGCCGACGTCACGCTGGAAAAGCAGGGTGACGGTTTTGCCATCACCTCCGTGCACCTGAACCTGACCGCGAAGATTCCCGGCGCCGACAAGGCGAAGTTCGAGGAGCTGGCCGGCATGGCCAAGGCCGGGTGCCCGGTGTCGAAATTGCTGAATACCAAGATCACGCTGACCGCGACGCTACAGGGCTGAGCGTTCTGGATACATCGCTTCCGAACTCGGCTTCAAAGCCGAGTTCGGAAGGATCATGGCCAATCCGAATTGTCATGCGTGAATTCAGGTCTGGCCCCGGATACTCCATTGGCCTTTGTTCCACCGCAGGGAAGGCGCCATCGCTGCAGCGAGATAGCTTGCGCCTCCCCATTCCTTGGTCATGCAATTGTTGGGGCCGATCGCGGTTTTTCCGCTACCAGACAACACGGCTTCGGCCCAACTCGGGTAGTTTCCGGACCAGACCGGCATGTTGGCTCGGACGAATGCCTCTTCGCCGAGCTTTAGTAGCGTGACGAACAATGCGGATTTGTAGTGTTCGTCGGAGGATGCCGAGGTAAATCGTTGTTTCATTTCTGCAACGATCTCGGAACTCGCTTGACCTATTCTGCAGATGGCAAGTACGGGCAGCAGCCGTTTGTAACCTCTTATCTCCTCGGACGTGAATTGCGACTGATAAAACTCGAGCGTCCTCGTTCCCGATTCGGCAGCACGTATATAAAGCCGCGGAAAATGCTGCCAACCTTCGTTGCGCCGGATGAATTCGAAGATGGTGTCCGACACCGTCGAAAATGCAGTAACCGGTAACGCCGCGAGTGCGGTGTCGAGCGCTTCCATCTGATAGCGGTCCTGGGTGTTCCCTTGATAGCTTTGGACGATTTCCGGGAGTTGCTTAGCCATGGATTCCGCGAACGGCGCCAGTCGCTCGGGATCTTGAGCGAGCGAATTTCCCAGGGCAACGGGCGTCGTCGGGTTTTTGCCCTCGACGATTTGTTTCAATAGAGCGAAGCTGTCATCCTCGACGCGTTTTGGTTCTTCCGCGATGCGCGGCAGCGCTTCGTCATTCTGCTTGAAGCCACGAAAATCAGCTAGATCGGCTGCGGTGTATTTCGGAATCCCCAACATGACACTTTCCGGCAGCTCATATTTTTCGTGATCCACGCCATCAGGAACGGTGTCGATCGCGATATGCGATCTGATGAAATCGGCGAAGCAATTCCAGGCCGGCGTGCCGCCGCTGATTAGTCCGCAGCCGATGGCAGCGTTCGGGAATAGCGGCAGCCGCCAGACCGATGCTGTCTTGAACGAACCGATGACCTTTCCGTCAACGAGAATTTCGGTCAGTTGTTCGCCGATTTCCCACTTCCGCTTCCAGACCTCCGGGTCACCATGCTTGACGGCTGTGACCATTTTCTTCGGCGGGCTTTCCGGGAATCGCAGTTCACAAACATTGTTCTGAAAAACTCCGCCAAAATGGACGCCCAGTTTTATGATCCTGTTTCTGCTGTCCCTGGTGAGGCCTTTGCACTGGTCGCTGCGGATCAAACGGAATGCAAGATGACCCTCGGGGTTGAAATTCTTGTTGGGCTGGTAAGCCACCGGGATGGCGTATTGATCCACGAGCGTTTCGGCGTCGGGTGTTACGAGCGAATAAATTTCGGGGTCAAAATCGAATATCTTGCCGGAATTCTCCTCTCGCAGCTGGGCGGATTTTTGCCGGATATCGATCGTCTGGTAAGCGTAAAGCGTATAATAACCGCCATAGGCAACAACCGGTATCACCGCCAGTATCCGCGGCACGCGGCCCATCAAGGCCTCCACGAATAGACCTATCAAGAACACGTGGACCAGCAGGCCGACCAACAATGCCCCGCCGGAAATCATCAGGAAAATGCCGGTGTATGGAAAGGCCTGCAGGGCAAACAATGCGGCGATTGCGAGCAGTGCAATTCCGGAAACGGTCTTGAAAAAAGACGGCATGCGCCAACCCCGTGGAGATTGCGCCATCTTCGTCTTGCCCGCTTAAGCTAGCGCTAAGGCGCAGGATGTGCGGAGCGAAAATGGATTGCCCGGGTTTTTAATCAAATCCCGCGACGCTCAGATATCCGCGTCGCCGTCGGGGCCGACCGAGGCGATACGCACCATGTTGGTGGTACCGGGCGTGCCGAGCGGCACGCCGGCGACGATGATGATGCGCTGGCCGGCCCTGGCAAAGCCGTCGCGAAAGGCGATGCTGCCGGCGCGGCTGACCATGTCGTCCAGATCCTTGGCGTCTTCGGCGACCACGCAATGCACGCCCCAGACGGCGGACAGCTTGCGCCCGGTGGCGAGATTGGGGGTGATCGCCACCACCGGCGGCTTCGGCCGCTCGCGCGCGACCCGCAGCGCGGTCGAGCCCGAACTGGTCCAGCAAATGATGGCGGACAGATCGAGCGTTTCGGCGATCTGCCGCGCGGCATCGGCGATGGCGTCGCCCACCGTCGGCTCCGGCTCCGCCCGCTGCGCGTTAAGCACGCCGCGATAGATCGGATCGCGCTCCACTTCCTCGCCGATGCGATTCATCGTCGAGACCGCCTCGACGGGAAACTTGCCGGCGGCCGATTCAGCCGACAGCATGATCGCGTCGGCGCCCTCATAGACGGCGGTGGCGACGTCCGAGACCTCGGCGCGCGTCGGCACCGGTGACTGGATCATCGATTCCAGCATCTGGGTCGCGACCACCACCGGTTTGCCGGCGCGCCGCGCCAGCCGCGTCATCTGCTTCTGCAGGCTCGGAACCCGTTCCAGCGGCAGCTCGACGCCGAGGTCGCCGCGCGCCACCATCAGGGCGTCGGACGCCTCCAGGATTTCGGGGAGCCGGTCGATCGCTTGCGGCTTTTCGATCTTGGCCATGATCGCGGCGCGGCCGCGGATCAGCTTCCTGGCCTCCACGATATCCTCGACGCGCTGGACGAACGACAATGCGATCCAGTCGACGCCGGTCACCAGCGCCGCTTCAAGGTCGGCGCGGTCCTTCGGGGTCATGGCTGAGACCGGCAGATCGGTATCGGGCAGGCTGACGCCCTTGCGATCCGACATCCGGCCGCCGATCACGACACGGGTGACCGCGCGCTCGGGCGAGGTTTCCTCGGCGATCAGGCGCACCTTGCCGTCATCCAGCAACAGCGCATGGCCTGGCTTCAGCGCGGCGAGAATTTCCGGATGCGGAAGCTGGACGCGGCTGTTGTCGCCCGGGGCCTTGTCCGAATCGAGCACGAAGCTTTCGCCGTTCTTGAGCTGGATCGCGCCCTCGGCGAACGACCCCAGCCGCAGCTTCGGCCCCTGGAGATCGACCAGAATCCCGATCGGCCGGCCGTAGCTCGATTCGACGTTGCGAATGGTCTTGACCAGTTCGCGCATCTTGTCGTGCGAGGTATGGCTCATATTGATGCGGAAGACGTCGGCGCCGGCCTCGAACAGCCGCCGAATCATGGCGCTGTCGGAGGAGGCCGGGCCGAGCGTGGCGAGGATCTTGATACGGCGCAGGCGTCTCATGGCTTGGTTCCGGGCGCAGCGGCTGGCGGCTGACCAGACACCCCCGGAGACGCTCCGCCTGGCCGATTAGGCAGGCCGGGCGAACTGGACGCGCCGGGCACCCCGCCGGGCGAATTGGATATGCCGGGAGGCCCGCCGGGACCTACCGTTCCCGGGATTCCCGGCACCCGCTGGGCGGGCTGTTCGCTGGATTCGGTCAATTGCACGGTCCAGGCGCGTTGCTCGCCGGTGTCGACCTCGAAGAAGCCGGTGCGGTCGAAACCGCGCGCCAGGCAATTCTCGGTGCCCTTGATGGTGAATTCCTTGTCGCGCGAGCACATGAAAGCCTGTCCTGACCACTCGCCGCCGCGGTCGTAATCGAGCGCATAGATATAGTAGAACCGCGCGACCAGCGTGCCGCGCAGCAGGGTCTCGCAGCTCCGCGACGACACGTTCCACCAACCCTCCGTGGTCCAGCCATCGGCATCCTTGTAGCCCAGCGCGATGCCGACCCGGCTCGAGGTGTTGTTGCAGAGACGAAAATCCGCCGCGGCCGAACTGCTCCACAGACAGGCGAGCGCGAGCGCCAGCACCGGCATCAAACCGGTGAACATGCGGGCAGACCTTGGATGGGCGCGATGAGGATGTTCAGGGATCATTTAGCGAGGTTATATCAATTCTTTGCTGATTTCGCGTGACCGAGCCGCGGCTGTCAACGCTCCAGATGCGTTTTCAGCCAAAGGCCGGCGGAAATTCCTCCGCTTGATACCCTGTTTGCGCTGCGATATGGCAAAATCTGTGACAACTCCCCATCTAATGTCGATATTCTGCGCACAATAGCGAGATAACCGGCGAGTTAACGGCCATGGCGATCAACGAGAAGACCAGAACGGAACTTGAAGCGGCGGTGTTCCGGCGCCTGGTCGAACATCTGCGCTCCCGCAGCGACGTCCAGAACATCGATCTGATGAATCTCGCGGGCTTCTGCCGCAACTGCCTGTCCAATTGGCTCAAGGAAGAAGCCGACGCCAAGGGTACGGCGATGAGCAAGGACGAGAGCCGCGAGGCCGTCTACGGGATGCCCTATGAGACCTGGAAATCGGCGCATCAGGGCGCAGCCAGTCCCGAGCAACTGGCGGCGATGAAAAAGGCCCAAAGCGGGCATTGAGTTTTTTACGCCTTGCTGCTGCACCTCCTCATCCCCGGATGAGCGCATTTGCGCTCACGCGGAAGGAGCGGCGTCTTCGCCGCGTCTCGTAGGATACGGACCCCATGGTTCGAGACGCGCGCTTTCGCGCGTACCTCACCATGAGAAAAGTTTTCTTCTGTGGGCGCGCTGTGGATGAGCGCGATGTTGCCTTGACGCAAGGCGCCGCACTCATGAGGGTCATTTTGAGATGCGCTTCGCGTTGAACCGTGCGGCGCCCGTCTTCAAGCCTCCACCATCAGTTCATTCAGGAGTACCCGATGGCCACCTCCGCTGCCGCCGTCAAGGAAGAGCCCGCGACAAAATTCGCCAAGGACCAGCTCAAGGCCATCGTCGAGCGCATTGAGCGGCTGGAAGAAGAAAAGAAAACGATCTCGGACGACATCCGGGACGTCTATGCGGAAGCCAAGGGCAACGGCTACGACGTCAAGGCGCTGCGCACGATCGTGCGCCTGCGCAAGCAGGACGCCAACGAGCGGGCCGAACAGGAAACCATCCTGGAAACCTACATGCAGGCGTTGGGAATGCTGTGAGGGGTTAGCCTGGCGCATCCAAAGCGTCGTCCGGGCGAAGGCCGGGACCCATAACCACCGCTTTCAAGGTTAAGACAGGCGTCGGCCATCGGCCCGAGCGAGAGGCCGCGGCGTATCGGTCCCGGCCCTTCGCCGGGACGACGCTGAAATTGTGGAGGCGCTTGAGTGTAAGATCGCGGGCGCGACGCAGCGATCAGTGCAGCAATGCGGTCCGCATCACGAATGATTCGGTCGCCAGCGATGCAGTTGCCGATCCGGTAAAGCGGTCGCTCAGCAATCCCATCTGCGGGTCGTCGGAGAAGTTCATCGCGACCGCCGCCTGCGGCTTGACGAAATGCGCGCGCATCGAGGTCAGGTCGGTATCGCCGATCACCGTCGAGGACATCGCCGTGGTCGCGCTCGGCGCCAGGATCATGACGCGCATCCAGATATCGGTATCGGTAGCTTTGGAAACCGCGATCCGCGCCGAGGTCGAGATCACGCTGCCCTGTCCCTGCGGTCCCTTGGCGACTACCGACGTGACGTCGGTGACGGCCATTGAGTTGCGGGAAACCGATGCCGGCCGGGCGCTGCGGGGAATCGGCGCGGTCGCGGCAACGATGTTCGAGCGGTCAAGCGGTGAATTGGCTGGCGGCGCATAGGCCAATGCGTCGGAGACGCTGGCGGTCGATTGCGGGTCGGCGGAGGAAACCGCGCGACGGGCGCTAAGGGCGGCCACCTGCGCGGGCGTTGCCTGCTTCGCCGTGGTGGGGGCGTCGCTCCAGAAACCGCGGGCATTGATGATGTCGGTCGGGGTTTCCGGTTTCGCTTCGGCTTTTTCAGCCGACGCGGCCGCCGCCTGTTTCGGCTTTGCGGGCTGTACGATCTGGGCGTCGGCCGAAGCCAGTTGAAGCGTCGCTGTGGCCGACGGCTTTGAGCGCGGCATCGGCACGGTGTCGGTGGATTTGGTGTCGGTGGATTTGGCGGGCGCGGCGGCGGCCATCACGCCGACGGGAGCAGCCTTGTCGCCAGACGTTTTTTCGCTGACGGCCGGCGCGCTACCCTCGTCCTCCTCGTCATTCGATTTGCCTTTGTTGAACAGCCTGGTCCACAGGCTTGGGCTGCTCTTGGTCATCGCCTTGTCGTCGCCGTCGCGTTTCTCGATGTCGGCGCGGGCCAGCTCATATCCCTTCAGCGGGGTACCGTCGGTGGGAACGTGCACCGTGCGGCCGTCCGGGAATACCTTGACGAGTTGTTCCCGGGTCATCCGCGGCCAGTGACGAATGCTGCCGGTGTCGAGATGGACGAAGGGCGATCCCGATGTCGGATAGAAACCGACACCACCGCGTTGCTGGCGAAGCCCGGCGTAACGGATCTGCTCAAGCGGCACGTCCGGAATGAAGAAATCCATGGCGTGGCCGAGCATGTGCTGGCTGAAGCGGGCCACCCCAGACGAACGGCGGCGAAGCATGGCGTTGGTGGCGGGAGAGCGGTAGGAGGAAATGATCTGGATCGGCTTCTTGCCGTCGACGTCGCGGTAGACTTCCCAGAGGATGTCGAACAGGTGACGATCCATCGTGGTCTGGTCCTGGCTGCGCCAGTCGCGGAGAAAATGGTTGAGCTGCTTCAGCGCGTCTTCGTCGTAACGCCCGTCGCGCTTGAAGGTAACAGTGAGATCTTCGTTGGAATGGGTGTGATGAAACGAAAGGGTGCGGGTTTCGTTCAGCGCGGCCGCATCATGGACCGATCCGGCTCCCGCCAGCAGCAACAAGGATGTCAGGCCGAAACAAACCCCGGCCTTCGGCAGCAACAGTGAGTTGAATTGGCGTGCAACACCAGCCAGCACGTTTGAGCCCACCCCAGAGGACGACCGATCGAGGGACTCTTTCGCTACCCCGTGTGGCGAAAGAGCATGAACACAGTCTTAAAGCGGGAGGGTTAATCGATATTTACACCCTGTCCCCAAGTCAGGCCTTAACCTAACTCGCCGAGTGTGGCGAAAAATAGCCCAGTGGTCAAATCCGGGTGGACAATGGTTAATGTGGAAGGTCCTGCCAAAATCCCGCGAGACCTTGGTTTTGCTAGGTTTTCCCGGCCGCAAAAACGGCAAACAATCAGCGGGTGATCACCTGCCGCGGTTGCTGGCGCCTTCGCCCGGGCGGCGGCGGAGCAAATGCGGGTCCGCCGAACAGCCGTTCGAAGAACGACGGTCCGGAATTGTCGCTGGCGAAGCTGACGCCCAGATTGCCGGCCGGACGGACGTAGTTCGGCTGCGAATGCGCGATCACGTTCTCCAGATCCCTGCCTTTGGTGTTGCGGAGCAGCGCCAGCATGGTGGCGTCACGGCCGTAGACGTCCTTGCGGAATTGCAACTTGCCCGCATCGTCCACAAACGCCGTCTGATAGGTGATGTTGACCGGGATCGGAGTCGGAAATTTGATATCGATCTCGCCCTTGCCGTACATGCTGCGGATTTTCTCCGGCGTGTAATGACCTTGCGGGTCGGTGATGCCGAGCAGTGTTGCGGCGTATTGATCCGGATTCTGCACTCGCTGGCAGCCGTGGCTGAGCGCGCGATCCTCGCCAGCGAACAAACTCTTTTCCGGCGTGTCGTGCTGATAGACCAGGAACTTGTTCGGGAAGTTGAAGCGGATGCGACCGAGCGCGTTGGCTTCGCCAGGCGGCTGCGAAATGTGAACGCTGCCATCGTGGCCGTACTCAAGTTTCAAACCCATGCGCTGCAGCACCGTCGGATCCTGCTGCAGGGCCGGCAGATATTCGTTGTAGATGATCGACGGCGGCACGTTCCAGGTCGGATTGACCGTGATGAATTTCATGGTCTCGGTCAAAAGCGGCGTGGCATGAATGCCGGGTTTTCCGGTCACCACCCTGGTGGTCCAGACCTGCGCGCCGTTCTGCATCACCTTGAGCGTATAATCGGGGATGTTGAGAATGACATAGGCGTTGCCGATCGAGGGCGCGCCGAGTTCGCGCGGCAACCAGCGCCAGCGCTCCATATTGACGATCACGGTATCGATCTGGCGGTCGCGTTTCGGGTTGTTAATGGCCTTGACGGTCTTGTCGTCCAGCACACCTGTCGGCTTGAGTTCGACGCCCGACTGGAATTTGCGGACGGCCTCGGCGACCTGGGCATCGTAACGGGTGTCGTCGGCGTTTTCGGTGACCCCGAGCTTGGCGCGCAGCTGCGGCACCCGGTCATCTTCCATCTCGACCGGGGCCTGCTTCTTGCCGTGCGCCGGGGTGAACTTCAGCGTCGGCCCCTCTGCGATCTGAATGACCGGTCCATCGCCCACGCCGCGCAACTCGGCAAGCTTCGCCTTTAATTCGCGATAGAGCTTGTGCGGCGGGTTGTAGCTGTCGAGCGCCGCGGACGCATCCTTGGCTGCCGTGACATTCGCCAGCACTTCCGCCGGATCGGTCGGATGCTCGGGATACTGGATATCACCGCTGACCTGCGACCAGTGCATCCGGCCGTTCTGCGCGTGGCGCGCATAGTCCAGCATGCTGGCGGTCAGCTTCAATTCGGCTTCCGCCAGCGCATCCGGATTGGTCGCCGCGGCAAAATCCGGCACGGGATAATCGGCGGCGTTGAGGCCGTCCGAGGCCGCGTCCTTGAGACGCGCGATGACGCCCTTGCCGCTCTCCGTCAGCGAGCCGCCCTGGGTCCACAGCGGCGCAAATTCGCGCGCGGTGTAAAACTTCTCCACCGCGGCCCGTTCGGTCTTGCGGTCGAAATAGCGCAAGGACTTTGCGCCCAGCATGTCGCGCAATTTGTCGGCGACCGGCTGATCGGCCGCCGGCACGTTGCTGGCAGCCTTGGTTGCTTCCTTGGCGGGCTCGACGGCCGGCGTTGCCGTCGCCGCAGCTGGAGACGGTTCGGTCGTGATGGTAGCGGTGTCGCCCTTGCCCGCGTCACCCTTGCCGGAATCGACTTTGGTGGAATCGACCTTCGCGGTGTCGACCTTCGCTGTGTCGGCCTTGGCTGTGTCGACCTTGGCGGTGTCGGCCTTGCTCGTATCAACCTTGCCAGCGTCGCTCTTGCTGGCGTTGGCGGCCGGAGCGGCGACGACATCGGATGGTTTGGTCTCCGCGGCCTTCTCCGTCACCTTCGCAGCGTCGGATACGGGCGCGGCAGTGTCCGGCTTGAAATCGTTGATGGTCGGAGGCGGGACGTTGGCGGGTTCGGGACGCGGGATCGCCGCGTCAATTGCCAGTTCCGCGGGGCTGCGGGCCGGACCGGTCTGAGCAAGTGCCGCGGTCGCGGACACCGCGAGGAAAGTCGCCGCGACGGCCATCAGCACGCGGTCAAACCGAGCGCGGCCCTTCGAACAGTCAAGCATCGTCAAACCCCTTGGGCGAAACTGCTCCGGCATGGAACAGCTCTTGAGTATTGTCCGTCACGGCTCTTGCTAAAGCCCCAATCTGATCGGCGCGGAAACACATCAACGGCATCTGCATCTGGTTCGTGTCTGAATGCACACCGCATTTAAGGCGCATCTGAGGTAAATACGTCGGCGCGCCACGATTTCTTAGCAGATGATACACGCGCCTCACTTGTGCAACCAGCGCCACGCGCGGCGACTCACGACAAACTGACTTCAAAGGACCCGCTTTACAACGGATTGAGCGCTTTTTGCCACGCTTGCCCCGCTTTGTCTGTGTCCGGCAGGCAACGGTTCAAATGTTCCAGAACGATCGGCACGTTCGGCCTTATCAATTCGGCAGCTCGCGCGCGCCGCAATTGGGCATTTGCCTCAGTTGGTGTCATTGGCGCGGCCGGCCGCAGGATCGTCGTCGGCGGCCTCATCGAGCTTGCGATAAAGCGTCGAGCGGCCGATTTTCAATCGGCGTGCGACTTCGGACATTTGGCCGCGATAGTGCGAGATAGCGAACCGGATGATTTCGGTTTCCATCTCTTCCAGCGGCCGAATCTCGCCGGCATTTGTCAGCATCGCCAGCATGCCCGCAGTCGGCAACGGTGCAATAGGTATCTCATTACCGGATACCATGGCGGGCGCGGTAGAGTGAAAGCCGGGCGCGATGACGAGCGGTTCGACATGCGTGCCGTGCGATTCCGACAGCGCCTGCGAATGCATGGCGGCCTGCGGAAAATCCGCAACGCCGAGCTGGTCGGTTTCGCTCATCACTACCGCGCGATAGACCGCGTTCTCCAGCTGGCGGATATTGCCGGGCCAGTCGAGTTGCGACAGCAGCGCCATGGCATCGCCGCTGATGCCGGTGATGGGGCGATTTTCCTCGGCGCAGAATCTCGCCAGGAAATGTCGCAGCAAATGCGGGATGTCCTCGCGCCGCATCCGCAACGGCGGAATCGTCAGCGGCAGGACGTGGAGGCGGTAGAACAGATCCTCGCGGAACTGTCCGCCTTTGACACGGTCGAGCAATTTGCGATTGGTCGCGGAGATGATGCGGACGTCGACCTTGACGGGCTTGCGGCCGCCGACCGCCTCGACCGTGCCTTCCTGCAGCGCGCGTAGCAGTTTCACCTGTGCGGCCAGCGGCAGTTCGCTGACTTCGTCGAGGAACAGCGTGCCGCCGGAGGCCTCGACGAATTTGCCGGTGTGGCGTTCTGTGGCGCCGGTGAAGGCGCCCTTCTCGTGGCCGAACAGGATCGATTCCACCAGATTGTCGGGAATGGCGCCGCAATTGACGGCGACGAACGGTTTTAATTTGCGTTCGCCGCTGCCGTGAATGGCGCGTGCGAACAATTCCTTGCCGACGCCGGATTCACCTTCGATCAATACCGGTATGGTGGAGCCGGCGGCCTTTTGGGCGGTGCGCAGCACGCCCGCCATGGTCTCGCTGCGGGTCACGATATCGGCAAAGGTCAACTTGCCTTCGCGGCTGTGCCGGATGCGCTGCAGCTCGCCTTTCAGCGCGCTGGTGTTGAGCGCGTTGCGCAGCGACACCTGAAGCCGCTCGATGCCGACCGGCTTCACCACGAAATCCTGGGCGCCGGCGCGCATCGCCGACACCACATTGTCGATACCGCCATGGGCGGTTTGCACGATCACGGGGACATTGAGGCCGGCTTCGCGGATTTTCGCCAGTACGCCCATGCCGTCGAGGCCCGGCATCACCAGATCGAGCACCACGGCATCGATCGGCTGCGTGTCCGGCGCGGTCAGCATGGCAATGGCCGCGTCGCCGCTGTCGAGGACGATGGCCTCATAGCCGCACTTCTGCACCATGTTTTCGA
Source organism: uncultured Pseudomonadota bacterium (assembly GCA_963727225.1). Lineage (GTDB taxonomy): Bacteria > Pseudomonadota > Alphaproteobacteria > Rhizobiales > Xanthobacteraceae > Bradyrhizobium. Next base: position 761,885 of record CAVSFN010000024.1, read on the forward strand.
CCAGCCGGCGCTGTACGGCGTCGTCATCGACGATCAAGATGCTGGCAGCCATGGCGTTCCTCGGACGTTACAACTATCTGTCTCGAATCGGGGCACTCTGGCTGATGCCGATTAACGCCCTCTTAAATGTTGCGGTCCCGCTCTCGCTCGGCCCTCCAGGCCGGAATGCATACGTCGAAACGCATACACAGGTTCGAACCAGATGACCTCGCGCTCCCCATCCGCTCTCCGCAAGTCGCAGGCCCAACGCAAATCGAACGGCCAGAAATCCGCGGCCAAATCCAAGGCAAAATCCAAGGCAAAATCCAAGGCAAAATCCAACTCCGCCAACAAGACCGCCAAGCTGCCGGAATGGAACCTGGCCGATCTCTATTCCGGCATCGATGCGCCCGAAGTCACCAGCGATCTTGCAAGGCTGGACACAGAATGCGTTGCGTTTGAGGCCGACTACAAAGGCAAGCTTGCGGAACAAACCGGAAAAGAGGGGGGCGGCAAGTGGCTCGCCGAAGCGGTCAGGCGCTACGAGGCGATTGACGATCTTGCCGGCCGCCTCGGATCGTATGCCGGCTTGGTTCATGCCGGCGACAGCGTCGATCCGGCGATTACCAAATTCTACGGCGACGTCTCCGAACGGTTGACGTCGGCGTCGGTGCATCTGTTGTTCTTTGCGCTCGAACTCAACCGCATCGATGATGCGGCCATCGATCGCGCGATGCAGACGCCCGAACTCGGGCACTATCGCCCGTGGATCGAGGATCTGCGCAAGGACAAGCCGTATCAGCTCGAGGATCGGGTCGAGCAGCTGTTTCACGAGAAATCCCAGAGCGGTTATGCCGCCTGGAACAGGCTGTTCGATCAAACCATCTCCGGCCTGCGCTTCAAGGTAGGCGGCGGCGGCGAACTTGCGATCGAGCCGACCCTGAACCTGCTGCAGGATCGCGCGCCGGCCAAGCGCAAGGCGGCAGGGCAGGCGCTGGCGAAGACCTTCAAGGCCAACGAGCGGACGTTTGCGCTGATCACCAATACGCTCGCCAAGGACAAGGAGATTTCCGATCGCTGGCGCGGCTTCCAGGATGTCGCGGATTCGCGGCACCTGAACAACCGCGTCGAGCGCGAGGTTGTCGACGCGCTGGTAGGCTCGGTTCGCGCCGCCTATCCGCGGCTGTCGCACCGCTATTATAAGCTCAAGGCGGGCTGGTTCAAAAAGAAGAAACTCGCGCACTGGGACCGCAATGCGCCGCTGCCGTTTGCCGCCACCGGCAGCATCGCATGGCCCGACGCGAGGAACATGGTGCTGACGGCCTATCGCGGCTTCGCGCCCGAGATGGCCGATATCGCCGAGCGGTTTTTTTCCGATCGCTGGATCGATGCGCCGGTGCGGCCCGGAAAGGCGCCGGGCGCGTTCTCGCATCCCACCACGCCGTCGGCGCATCCCTATGTGCTGATGAACTACCAGGGCAAGCCGCGCGATGTGATGACGCTTGCCCATGAACTCGGCCACGGCGTGCATCAGGTGCTGGCGGCGAAGAACGGCGCGCTGATGGCGCCGACGCCGCTGACGCTGGCGGAAACCGCCAGCGTGTTCGGCGAGATGCTGACCTTCAAGCGGCTATTGGCGCAGACCGGCAGCGCCAAACAGCGCCAGGCGCTGCTCGCCGGCAAGGTCGAGGACATGATCAATACGGTGGTGCGGCAGATCGCGTTCTATTCGTTCGAGCGGGCGATTCATACCGAACGGCGCAACGGCGAATTGACCGCCAAGCGCATCGGCGAAATCTGGCTCAGCGTGCAGGGCGAGAGCCTCGGCCCCGCCATCGACATCCGGCCCGGCTACGAGAATTTCTGGATGTACATCCCGCACTTCATTCATTCGCCGTTTTACGTCTACGCCTATGCGTTCGGCGACTGCCTGGTGAACTCGCTCTACGCGGTCTACGAAAATGCCCAGGCCGGCTTTGCCGAGCGCTATCTGGCGATGCTGGCTGCCGGCGGCACCAAGCATTATTCCGAACTGCTCAAGCCGTTCGGGCTCGACGCCAAGGACCCGAAATTCTGGGACGGCGGGTTGTCGGTGATCTCGGGCATGATCGATGAGCTGGAGGGGATGGGCTGACCGGGCGGGCGTAAAACATCTGTTGAACGGGGTCGATTCCAGTGTTATACATACTGTATAACGGAGCTGGTGCCATGAACGAGATGCCTCGCACGACCGCTGAAGGTGACTTCATTCAGATCAAAAAGATCGGCAATTCGCTTGGCCTCATCTTGTCGAAAGACATGCTTTCCCGACTCAGGTTGAAGGAAGGCGACAAGCTTCACATCGTTGAACAGACTGAGCGTGGCATAAAGCTTTCGCCGTATAATCCGAAGCACGCCAAGGCGATGGAAATCGCTCGGCGTTCGTTCAGCACGTATGCGGATACTTACAAGGCTCTCGCAAAATGAACGAGCCGATCTGGTTGGACGTGGAGATCCTGATTGATCTCCACGCCGAGCAGCTTGCGCTGTTCGGAGGACCGGACGGTATTCGTGATCAGGGCATGCTGGAATCCGCGCTGGGCCGTCCCATCAACAAATTCACCTATGGCGAAACCGACCTCGCGACGCTTGCGGCGGCGTATGGCTTCGGTATTGCGCGGAACCATCCGTTCATTGACGGCAACAAACGCGCCGCCTTCGGCGCGATCATCGTGTTTTTAGGTCTCAATGACATTGATTTCCTGGTGCCACCCGAAAGTGCTACCGCCATGATCCTTTCCCTCGCAGCAGGCGAGGTGAATGAAGATGGCCTGACCCGCTGGATCAGGGACAATTGGCCGTCCGAACCCCGCAAGTAGCGGAGTGCGCCCTTCGCCCAAACGGCGCATCGCCGTTGCCCTTCCGCCGGGTTTGCGGTAATTCCACGCCAGATGCGAACATTGACTGGGGATACCGATGGCAGAGCATAACGAAGTGGCCTACACGACCGCTGACGGCAACGATTATCAGGCCCATGAGCAGACCTATGAGGGTTTCATCATGCTGGTGAAATACGGCACCGCCGCCGTGATCTTCATCGTCGCCATGATGGCGATCTTCCTGACCTGATACATTGCCGGTCGCACCGCCGATCGGCTCTGACTTAAAAAATTGCACGCGTCCCGGTCGCAAAACCGGTATCCATCTTTGCCAGATAAGCTAGCTTGCTCGCGTGCGCGCGCCTCGCGCCGCCGGAGGACCCATGAAGATTGCTGTCGCCAAGGAAATCGATCCGTCCGAGCCGCGCGTCGCCGCTTCGCCTGACACGGTGAAAAAATTCAAGACGCTGGGTGTCGATATTGCCGTGGAGCCGGGCGCCGGTATCAAGTCGGGCCTGCCGGATTCGGAATTTGCCGCCGCCGGAGCTGTCGTCAGTGCCGATGCGCTCAAGGACGCCGACATCGTCATCAAGGTGAAGCGGCCCGAAGCTTCCGAGCTTGCCAATTACAAGCGCGGCGCGCTGGTCATCGCCATCATGGACCCTTACGGCAATGATGCGGCGTTGAAGGCGATGGCCGACGCCGGCATCTCGGCATTCGCGATGGAATTGATGCCGCGCATCACCCGCGCGCAAGTGATGGACGTGCTGTCGAGCCAGGCCAACCTCGCCGGTTACCGCGCGGTGATCGAAGCGGCGGAGGCGTTCGGCCGCGCCTTTCCGATGATGATGACGGCGGCGGGCACGATCCCGGCGGCCAAGGTATTCGTGATGGGCGTCGGCGTCGCCGGCCTGCAGGCGATCGCGACGGCGCGGCGGCTCGGCGCCGTCGTCACCGCGACCGACGTGCGCCCCGCCGTGAAAGAGCAGGTCGAGAGTCTCGGCGCCAAATTCCTTGCGGTCGAGGACGAGGAGTTCAAGCAGGCCGAAACCGCCGGCGGCTACGCCAAGGAAATGTCGAAGGAGTATCAGGCCAAGCAGGCAGCCCTCACCGCCGAGCATATCAAGAAGCAGGACATCATCATCACCACCGCGCTGATCCCGGGCCGTCCGGCGCCGAAGCTGGTCTCGGCCGAAATGGTGAAGTCGATGAAGCCGGGCTCGGTGCTGGTCGATCTTGCGGTCGAGCGCGGCGGCAATGTCGAGGGCGCCAAGGCTGGCGAAGTCGCCGATGTCGGCGGCATCAAGATCGTCGGCTATACCAACGTCGCCGGCCGTGTCGCTGCCTCGGCCTCGAGCCTTTACGCGCGCAACCTGTTTTCCTTCATCGAGACCCTGGTCGACAAATCGACCAAGGCGCTTGACGTGAAGTGGGACGACGAACTGGTCAAGGCCACGGCGCTGACCAGGGACGGCGCCGTCATTCATCCGAACTTCCAGCCGAAAGCATAAGGAGCGCCGCCATGGAACATATCGCTCAGGCCGTCGATCCCTTCGTATTCCGGCTGTCGATTTTCGTGCTCGCCGTATTCGTCGGCTATTTCGTGGTGTGGTCGGTGACGCCGGCGCTGCACACGCCGCTGATGTCGGTGACCAACGCGATCTCCTCGGTGATCGTGGTCGGCGCGCTGCTCGCGGTCGGCGTCGCCATGGTCGGCAGCGGCGGGGCCTGGGCGCGCGGCTTCGGTTTCGTGGCGCTGATCTTTGCCAGCGTGAATATCTTCGGGGGCTTCCTGGTCACCCAGCGCATGCTCGCGATGTACAAGAAGAAAGCCAAGTGAGCGGCGTGCAACTCGTGGTGACGAAGACAATGGGGGCCTTGAGATGAACGCCAATCTGGCTGCGGTTTTATACCTCGTCGCGGGCGTCCTGTTCATTATGTCGCTGCGCGGGCTGTCGAGCCCGGCGTCGTCCCGCCAGGGCAACTTCTTCGGCATGATCGGCATGGCAATCGCGGTGGCGACCACGCTTGCCGCGCATCCGCCGGCCGACGGCGTCGGCTGGCTATTGGTGATCCTCGGCGTCGCCATCGGCGGCGGCATCGGCGCGGTGATCGCGCGGCGGGTGCCGATGACGTCGATGCCGGAACTGGTCGCGGCGTTTCACTCGCTGGTCGGCATGGCCGCGGTGCTGGTCGCGGCAGGCGCCTTCTACGCGCCCGAAGCGTTCGACATCGGCACGCCCGGCCACATCCATCCGCAGAGCCTTGTTGAAATGTCGCTCGGCGTCGCCATCGGCGCGCTGACCTTCACGGGTTCGGTGATCGCGTTCGCAAAACTCTCGGGGCGGATGAGCGGCGCGCCGATCATCCTGCCGGCGCGGCACATCATCAATATCGTTCTGGGCCTGGCGCTGGTGTTCTTCATCGTCGGGCTCGTGATATCGGGCAGCGCGCTCGACTTCTGGCTCATCACCATCATTGCGCTCGCCCTCGGCGCGCTCCTGATCATCCCGATCGGCGGCGCGGACATGCCGGTCGTGATCTCGATGCTGAACTCCTATTCCGGCTGGGCCGCCGCCGGCATCGGCTTCACGCTCGGCAATTCGGCGCTGATCATCACCGGCGCGCTGGTCGGCTCATCGGGCGCGATCCTGTCCTACATCATGTGCCACGCGATGAACCGTTCCTTCATCTCGGTCATCCTTGGCGGCTTCGGTGGCGAAACCGCTGCCGCGGGCGCCGGCGCCGGTGGCGAAGCGCGTCCGGTCAAGCTCGGCTCGGCGGACGACGCCGCCTTCATCATGAAGAACGCGCAGAAGGTCATCATCGTGCCGGGCTACGGCATGGCAGTGGCGCAGGCGCAGCACGCCTTGCGGGAGATGGCCGACCAGCTCAAGAAGGAAGGCGTCGAGGTCAAATACGCCATCCACCCGGTGGCGGGCCGCATGCCCGGCCATATGAATGTGCTGCTCGCCGAAGCCAACGTACCCTATGACGAGGTGTTCGAACTCGAGGACATCAATTCGGAATTCGCCCAGGCCGACGTCGCCTTCGTGATCGGCGCCAACGACGTCACCAACCCGGCGGCCGAGGACGACAAGACCTCGCCGATCTACGGCATGCCGGTGCTGCAGGTCTGGAAGGCCGGCACCGTGATGTTCATCAAGCGCTCGCTCGCCTCCGGCTACGCCGGCATCGACAATCCCCTGTTCTACCGCGACAACACCATGATGCTGCTCGGCGACGCCAAGAAGATGACCGAGAACATCGTCAAGGCGCTGTGAGGCTGCTTCGCGGCACATCATGACTGTCCTGAAATGGCTCGTCGTTCTCCTGTCGATCGGTTATTTCGGCATTTTTGGCGTGCTGTTTTTCGCGCAACGCTCGCTGACCTTTCCGATACCGCAGAGGTTGCGCACGGCCCCGCAGGCTGCCGGCTTCCCGCAGGCTGAAGAACATTTTCTGGCAACGGCGGACGGCGAGAAAGTCATCATCTGGCATGTTCCGGCAAAGCCTGGACACGCGGTTGTCATCTATTTTCCGGGCAACGGAGATTTTCTCGCAAGCAGCGTCAGCCGCTTCCGCGACATGACCTCGGACGGGACCGGCCTCGTCGCATTATCCTATCGCGGCTATGCCGGTTCGAGCGGCCAGCCCAGCGAAAGCGGGCTGCTGCTGGATGCGGATGCGGCCTATGCCTTCGCGGCGGCGCGGTACAGCGCGGATCGAATGGTGGTCTGGGGTTTCTCGCTCGGAAGCGGGGTTGCGGTGGCGCTGGCGGCCGAGCGGCCGGTCAGGAAACTGATCCTGGAGGCTCCCTATACCTCGGTTGCGGATCTGGCGGCCTTGCGGTTTCCTCTCGCGCCGGCACGTTGGCTGATCTGGGACCCGTTTCGATCCGACCTGCGTATCGGGCGTGTCACGACACCGCTTCTGATCATGCACGGCGAACGCGATCCTACTATTCCGATCAGATTCGGTGAGCGTTTGTTCACACTCGCTCATGAACCGAAACAATTCGTGCGGTTTCCGGAAGGAGGCCATAACGATTTGGACAATTATGGTGCGATTGAAACAGCCCGACAATTCATCGGCATTTCAACGGGCTGAGGGCTGCCGCAGTTGGGGGCTGGGTTCGATGCCCGGGTTTTGAGGATGGGGTGACATGAGCGCGCACGGCCCGATGCCGCGATCGGCGTGGATTTTCCCGGCGCTGGCGGTTTTGCTTTTCGCCGCCGCCACCGGGCTAGGCGTCAGCTTCACGCCATCGCCCGGCGGGCTGGTGTTTGCGGCGGTGCTGCTGATCATCCTGTTCGGCACTGTATTTGCCGCCGTGCACCATGCCGAGGTGATCGCCGAGAGGATCGGCGAGCCCTACGGCACGCTGCTGCTGACCTTGGCGGTCACGATCATCGAGGTCGCCCTGATCGCGACCATCATGCTCGGCGAAAAGCCGGTGCCGACGCTGGCGCGCGACACGGTGTTCGCGGTCGTGATGATCGTCTGCAACGGGCTGGTCGGCGTTTGCATTCTGGCCGGCGGTCTGCGCTATCGCGAGCAGGATGTTCAGGTCACCGGATCCAACCTCTATCTCAGTGTGCTGATCGTGCTTGCGACCATCACGCTGATCATGCCCAATTATACCCTGACCGCGCCGGGACCGGTCTATTCGGCGGTCCAGCTTGGCTTTGTCAGTGTCGTTACACTCATTCTCTACGGCGTGTTTCTCTATACCCAGACCATCCGGCACCGGGATTATTTCATCAGCGAAACCGCCGGCGTCGCCGCTGACGGGATGCACGCGTCGAACCGGACCTTCCTGCTCAGCGCCCTGCTGCTGCTGGTTTCGCTGCTGGCCGTGGTGCTGCTGGCAAAGAAGTTTTCGCTGGTGGTCGATGCCGGTGCGGCGCTGATCGGCGCGCCTCCGGCTTTTGCGGGTATTCTGGTGGCGCTGCTGATCCTGCTGCCGGAAAGCGTCGCGGCGATCTCCGCCGCGCGCAGGAACGACCTGCAGAAGAGCATCAACCTGGCGCTCGGCTCGTCACTGGCGACCATCGGGCTGACCATTCCGGCGGTCGCCGTCGCCGCTTACGCGCTGGACAAGCAATTGGTGCTGGGGCTCAATATTCAGGATATGGTGCTGCTGGTATTGACGTTTTTCCTGAGCATGCTCACCTTCGGCACCGGACGCACCAACATCCTGTTCGGACTGGTTCATCTGGTGGTATTTGCCGTCTTTGTATTCTTGGTGTTCGTGCCATGACTCGTGCCATGACCCGGTGCGGTGAATTTGAGGTTCCGCGCGAAGCCCCTCACGGGAACGTCACGTTCAAAATCGGACGATTTAATTGTATTATAATGTTGCTGGTGCCTTCTGATTCCGCAGTTCGAACATGAGGGTGTCGCGAATGCCTGCGAGTTTTGGAATCAGGGGTAGGAGGTCGGGACAGGAATGACCATGATCAGAGCCAAGTCGGATGTTCAGATCGATACGCCGGAAGTCCGCGTCACCGAGTGGCGGCTGGCGCCGGGCAGCGCGACCGGCCATCACATCCATGAAATGGATTACGTCATTGTTCCCGTATGCCCCGGCGAAATGACCATCGTGGAGCCCAACGGGGAGCGCTCCAAGGCCCAGCTCGGCCTCGGCAAATCCTACTTCCGCAAGGCCGGGGTCGAACATGACGTTCTCAACGAGACCGCTACCGAAATTGTGTTCCTGGAAGTCGAATTGAAACCATAATGGCGCCATATGCTTGATTGCCACCGATCTGTCGCAGTTGATCCCTCAATGTGCCTCAAAGATTCCGCATCAAAACCAGCGCGGGGAGTGTCCTGGTCATGCTGAAGTACGTTTCAAAAATTGCCATGGATATACTGCCTTCGGTGGCGGCGACCATCATTGGGGCCTACATCGTCAACCACTACATCGTCGCCAGGCCGGCATCGGACGCCCCGGCGGCCGCCGCGGTGTCGTCGGTCAACCCCAAGAAGGTCACCGCGAAGGCCAATTCGAAGCCAGCCGAGATCTCCCATCTCCCGGAGGCGGGGGTCAGGGCCAAGGGTATCTCTGAGAAGGCGATTTCCGAAAAGGCCGCCTCCGAAAAGGCCGCCTCTGAGAAGGCCGCCTCTGAGAAGGTCGCCTCTGAGAAGGTCGCTTCTGAAAAGGCTGCCTCTGAAAAGGCCTCCCTGGAGAAGCCCGCCGCCGAAAAGCCCACGGAGAAGTCCGCTGACAGGCCGGCGGAAACCGCGAGCATTCCTGCGGATCCGCGCCGGCATCAGGCTGGACCACGCGAAAAGACGGCCGCCAAGACGGTACCGGCGCCGGCTGTCGTGCCGGCGGCAGTCGCCACCCCGGACGTCGCCACGCCGAATACCGCGCCGCCGGTCGAGGCCGCCATCGCCCCCGAGGATCGCGTCAACGCCAATGAAATCGCCCGCGTGACGCTGGAGCGCCTGCGCGGCACAAACGAAGGCTCGACCCATACGATGGAAGCCTCGCGCACCCCGGATCCGCCCCGGCTGGTGTCAAACCCGCCCGCGGCCGCTCCCGCGGTCCGGCCGCTTCCGCCGCCGATCATGGTGTCCACGCCCGGCAATGACAGCTTCGATGCGGCGCCGGGATCGTCACGGAACCCGCCCTATGCGGCCGCCGCGCCGGCCGACGATCCGCGCCGCCCGACGCCGCCTGCCGACATCCCGACCGCGCCGCCGCTCGATCTGCGGGCCGAGGCGGTAGAGCCGCCGCCAGCCCACACCAATGTTGCCGAAGACATGCTGTCGTCAATGAAATCGGTGTTTCACGCGGTTTTGCCGAAGCCTAGCCCGGATTAGCTCAGAGCCTTCTCCGTTCCGATTGAATCGGAACGGGGCTCTTCTTCTTTAATTTGCGTTGACCCGCTATCCACTTCGCTAAAACGCTTCAGAACGTTGCGTAACTCTCGCCGGCTTTGCCGCCGACGCGCGCAAAGCCGCTGCGGGCGGCTTCATCCTTGGGGCGGATGTTGATGGCGCGGCCATATGAGCCGGCAGCCTTGGTCTTGTCGCCAAGGCGCTCATAGGCAAGCCCCCGGGTAACCCAGATCTGCCCGTTCTGCGGATCGGCCTGCACCGCCTCGTCAAGATCGGCGGCAGCTTCCTTTGCCTTGTCGAGCGCAAGATAACTCAACGCGCGAGCCAGCAGCGGCTCGGCCTGCTGTGGCATCAGACCACTCGCAACCGTGAAGTCGTCGACCGCGAGCTGGTGCTGCTTCTCGCCCTGATAAAGCAGGCCGCGATTGTAACGGGCCTCCGCATTATCGGGATGAAGGCTGATCGCCTTGTTGAAGTCCTCCAGCGCTTCCGCTTCCTGCTTGCGCGCTTTGTAGACCACGCCGCGACCGAGATAGGCCGGGGCGTAATTGGGATCGAGCGCCAGCGCGCGATTGTAGTCGTCCATCGCCTGATCGAGCCGCCTGGTCTTGCGATAGATCAATCCGCGGTTGGCAAAGGCCTGACCGTAGTTCGGGTCGAGGCTGATCGCCTTGTTGAAATCGGCGAGCGCGTCGTCGGTCCTGCCGGCCTGGGCCAGCACCGAGCCGCGCATGTTGTAGGTCTGCGGATCGTTGGGGTTGTTCTTGATGGCTTCGGAGAGCGAAGCGATATTGCTTTGGGAGGCCAGTTGCGCGGGTTCGTCGCGCTCGGCCGAAGGCGACAATGATCCCAGATTGATCGAGCAGCCGCAGAGCACGATCGCGACCCACGCGGTCGCGCTTGCGACACGCGAGACTCCGGAAGGGAAGCGGCAGGGAACCGGAATGGCCATCGTTACGGAACGCTCACGCGGCGGCTGACGCCACATTGGTAGCCCGCCGCGCGGCAAAATGCATCGGTCAAAACAATAACGCGGGCACCTGGGGCCCGCGTTATCAAATCCGGATCTGCAAAAATCTATATCAGCGCGGTCCGCGCGGACCTGCGCCCGGACCACCACGACCGCCAGCACCACCGCGCTCGGCGCCCGGACCGGCGCCGAATACCGGCTTCGGCTTCATCGGCAGCAGGCCTTCGCGCTGCAGCTTCTTGCGGGCAAGCTTGCGCGCGCGGCGCACCGCTTCGGCCTTTTCACGGGCCTTTTTCTCGGAGGGCTTTTCGTAGTGGCCGCGGAGCTTCATCTCGCGGAAAATGCCCTCGCGCTGCATCTTCTTCTTCAGCGCCTTGAGGGCTTGGTCGACATTGTTATCGCGAACGAGAACCTGCACGCGGCATCCTCTTTCCATTGATCGGATTGGAATCTGGTAAAGCAAAGAGCTGGCAAAAGGCCTTGCCCTTAACCTTGAGCGCGCGGATGTATCAGATCATGGCGGCAATGTCCACCTGCGCAAGCGCTGCGGCATGGCCAAATCGGTGCTTTTTCGATCCCGATCAGGGGGTCTTTGGCGGCGCGACCTGCGTAACATGCCCCATCTTGCGGCCCGGCCGCGGCGGTCCCTTGCCGTACAGATGGAGGGTCGCGCCCGGCACGGTCAGCCATCGCTCGTAGTCGTTGATATCGTCTCCGATCAAATTGGTCATGGTGACCGGGCCATGACGCACCGGTTTGCCGAGCGGCCAGCCGGCAATGGCGCGGATATGCTGCTCGAATTGCGAGATCGAGGCGCCGTCGAGGGTCCAGTGCCCGGAATTGTGCACCCGCGGTGCGATTTCGTTGACCAGAACCTTCGGTCCGCCATCGCCCTGTACCACGAACATCTCGACCGCGAGCACGCCGACATAATTCAGGGCCTGCGCAATCCGCTCGGCGATGCCGCGCGCCTGCGCCGCCAATGCATCGGAAACCGCGGCCGGTGCGCGGGAGATTTTCAGGATGTGGTCGCTGTGCTCGTTTTCGGTGACGTCGAAGCATTCCACCTGACCGTCCGCGCTGCGCGCGGCGATCACCGAAATTTCGCGCTCGAACGGAATAAAGGCCTCCAGAATCGCGGATTTGGTGGCGAGGTTCTCCCAGACCAGGTCCAGATCGTCGCCGCTGCGGATGATCGCCTGGCCTTTGCCGTCATAGCCGAAGCGGCGGGTCTTGAGCACCGCGGGCAGGCCGATACGCGTGATCGCGGTCCGCAACGCAGCTGCCGACGATACGTCGGCATAATCGGCGGTGCCGATGCCGAGCCGCGTGACGAAATCCTTTTCGGCCAGGCGATCCTGGGTGGTTTCCAGGATTTTCCGATCGGGCAGCACCGGCCGGCGCGCCGCCAGGATCATCGCGGAAGCCGCCGGCACGTTTTCGAATTCGTAAGTGATGACATCGACGTCGTTGGCGAACAGTTCCAGCGCCTCGACATCGGCATATTCCGCGCACGTCGCGTTCAGCACGACATCGAACGCCGGCGAATCCGGATCCGGGGAAAACACCTGGCACCGCAAGCCCAGCCGCGCCGCCGCCATCGCCAGCATCCGGCCCAGTTGTCCGCCGCCGAGAATTCCGATGGTGTCGCCGGGCTTCAGCTTCACCTGATTTGACGCCGTCACGCAGATTCCTCCGGGCGCTCGCCCACCGCCTCGGTCTGCTGCTTGCGCCAGGCCACCAGCCTGCCCGACAGCGCCGGATCGCTCAGCGCGAGCACGCTAGCGGCGAGCAGGGCGGCATTGATGGCGCCGGCCTTGCCGATCGCCAGCGTCCCGACCGGAATCCCGGCGGGCATCTGGACGATGGAATAGAGCAAATCGACGCCGGACAACGCCTTGGATTCGATGGGAACGCCGAATACCGGAAGTTCCGTCAGCGACGCGGTCATGCCCGGCAGATGGGCCGCGCCGCCGGCGCCGGCGATAATGATCTTGAAGCCGGCGGCCTTGGCGCCCTTGGCAAAGGCGAACAGCCGGTCCGGGGTACGATGGGCCGAGACGATGTGTTTTTCGCTGGCCACGCCGAGCGCGGCCAGGGTTTCGGCGGTATGGCGCATGGTGTCCCAGTCCGACTGGCTTCCCATGATGATGGCTACGGACGCGGTCATGCGGTCAATTCTTTTCGGGAATCCAAAAACATAGGCCGGATTATAGGATTGGCCCAAGGTTCGGCAAGGCGTGGCAAGGGGTCTGGAATGGACTATCCTGTCTTGGTGAATCCCGGCAAGCCTCCTCTCAAGAATGCCCCATGAAGAAGAAAACAAGCTCGACCGCTTCAGGCACCTCAAAACGCCGCAAAAGCGGCGTCGCGGGGCGCAAGGCGGCCTCGCCGCGCGTCAGGCGGCGGAAGGCCCGGCCGGCGTCGCCTTCGGGGCTGCCGATTGCGTCCAACGAAGCCAAATCGACCATTCGCCGGCTCAGGACCGAATTGGCACAGGCGCAAAAGCGTATCGATGAATTACAGGCGCACGCCGATACCGACTTCCTGCTGGGTATTCTCAACCGGCGCGGTTTCGAGCGCGAGCTCAATCGCTCGATCGCCTATATCAAGCGCTATCACGCCGGCGGCGCGCTGATCGTGCTCGATGTCGATCGCTTAAAGCCGATCAACGACGCGTTCGGGCATGGCGCCGGCGACGAAGTGCTGAAGGCGGTCGTGGCCGAGTTGCAGCGTCAGGTGCGCTCGTCCGATGTGATCGGCCGGCTGGGAGGCGACGAATTTGCGCTGCTGCTGTGGCATCTCAGCGAAACCGACGCGCACGCCAAGGCGGCGGCGCTGGAACAAGCCATCGATCGGCTGAGATTCGTGTTCCGCGGCCGTAGCGTCACGGCAGGCGTATCCGCCGGTGTCGCCGTTCTTGGACCGCATTCCGAAGCAGGCCGGGCGCTGGAAGAAGCCGATGCCGCGATGTATGTGCGCAAGGCGCAACGGCGCCATGAAATCTGAGACCTGATCTCGCGGCCACTTGCCCTCTATTATTCGGTTCCGCCACTCGCTCCAACCCGCCGGGCAGGATCATGACCAAACCCACGCCGTTTACGCTTCGGATCCCGGACGCCGACATCGCCGATTTGCGCGATCGTCTCGCCCGTTCACGTTTTCCCGACCAGGCGCCTGGCGAGGCCTGGGCCTATGGCACCGATGTCAGCTATCTTCGCGAGCTCACGGAATACTGGCGTGACGGGTTTGACTGGAGGGTGGAGGAAGCAGCACTCAACGCCTTTCCGCAATTCCGCGTTCCGCTCGACGGCATCGACCTGCATTATCTGCACGTGCCGGGCGTCGGCCCGAACCCGATGCCGCTGCTCCTGCTGCACGGCTGGCCCGGCTCGGTGTTCGAATTTCTCGAGATCATTCCGCGCCTCACCGATCCCGCCCGCTTCGGAGGCGACGCGCGCGACGCCTTCACCGTGGTGGCGCCGTCCCTGCCGGGATACGGCCTGTCGTTTCGCCCCGGCCAAAAGCGGTTCGGCATTCCCGAAATCGCGGATTGTGTCGCGGCCCTGATGCATGACGTGCTCGGATATCGCCGTTTTGGGGCGCAGGGCGGCGACTGGGGCGCCGCGGTCACCAGCCGGCTCGGCTATGCGCACAAGGATCGGATGATCGGCATCCACGTCAATTTTATGATGGCCGCCAGCCGCGATCCTTCCGCCTTTCCCGATCCGACCGAGGAGGAGCGGCGTTATCTCGGCGAACTTGCCCATTGGACGCGTGAGGAGACCGGTTACCAGTGGATCCAGGGCACCCGCCCGCAGACGCTTGCCTTTGCGCTCACGGATTCACCTGCCGGGCTCGCGGCATGGATCGTGGAGAAATTCCGCGCCTGGTCGGACTGCGGCGGTAACGTCGAGAGTGCGATCAGCCGCGACCGCATGCTCGCCGACATCTCGCTCTACTGGTTTACCGGGGCGATCGGCTCGTCGTTCTGGCCGTACTATGCCCGCCTGCACGGCTCAGCAGTCCTGCCCGCGGGAGATAATATCTCTGTACCCGCCGGCTACGTGCAATTTCCGCGCGAAATCCTCAGGCCGCCGCGCAGCGCGGCGGCGCGCGTATTCACCGACATTCGCCGCTGGACCGTCATGCCCAAAGGCGGACATTTCGCGGCGCTGGAACAGCCGGCATTGCTCGCCGACGAGGTGCGGGCTTTCTTCCGCGAATTGCGTTGACGCGAATTTTGAGACTATAGCGCGATGCGTTTTGGTTGAATCGGATCGCACTCTATCTTTTTTGTTTGAGCATGATCTCCGCGCAAACGCTTCGCGTTTGTCGCGAGGGAAAACCGGTACCCACTTTTCCGGATCATGCTCTATAGCCCGCTCAAATCATCCGGCACGTCGCCAAATTTTCTCAGCATCTGCGCGTCGCTGAATTCACCGATCAGCGGATCGCCGGTGCGGCTGAACGCGACCGCGCCGACGCAGCCCACGGTCTTTGACAAGACTTCCGCGCGTCGCAGCGCTCCCGACGAACTCTGGCATTCTTCCGCAGCGCCTGCGACCGGCGAGCCGCTGTCGTCTCGCTGGAAGGGCAGTGCAACGTAATAGGTCACATCGGCCATGGTGTTGCTCCAGGTTGTGTCACTCCAGTTCGTTCGATCAGGCGGCATCGTCCGCGGCGCGCGGTAATCTTGCGCTATTGCCGTGGTGCGAGGTTGCCGCCTGCAGTTCCTGCAATTCCGCCTCCAGATACTCATTGGCCATGATCAGCGCCTTGATGGTGCTGCGCATGTTGCCGTCGCACATCGCGATCGCCTCGTCGCAGGCCCGCTCGTAACGGCTGACGTCGGACAGGCAAGCAGGTTCGGAGTTGGCAGGCTCGGATTTGGCAGGTTCGCTCATGGCAAAATTCCCGGACGGCTGGAGGGCAGGAACCAATGTTCCTATTTTGTTCTCATTGAGTCAAGCCGATCCGACGAGCCGCGATCCCTTTTTTCACCCCGCCAATCTGAGACGCCGGGCTGGATTTGTCGGTCACGGCTTTCGCAGCATGAAGCGTTCTCCTGCGGCGATGCGATGACCCTTGTCCGGTGTTCTCGTTCGCGGAATTCGGCAACGCTGGAACTAAAACAAAATCGACGGCTTGTTGGTATTCGCAGGGAGTGAGACGAATGGGTCTTGTCGAGTCCAAAGGACCCGTGGTGCTGATCGTCGAGGACGAGTTTCTGTTGCGAATGGACGCGGCCGATATCATCGCCGCCGCCGGGTTCGAGGTTGTCGAAGCCGAAAATGCCGATCGGGCGATCGAAATCCTGGAAGCGCGCCGCGACATCACGGTGGTCTTCACCGATATCCAGATGCCCGGTTCCATGGATGGGTTGAAGCTCGCCCGGGCGGTCAGGGGGCGCTGGCCGCCGATCAAGATTGTCGCAACTTCCGGCCACATCAATGTGGGTGAACGCGACCTGCCCGAAGGCGGACGATTTCTGCTGAAACCCTACAGTCCGCTGCAGGTCACAGGCGTGCTGCGCGAATTGACCGGTGCCGCCTGAAAGCTGCGCATCCCTCAATCTACGCAATGATATCCGGCGTGATCTGGTCTTCGATGAAGGCAATGCGGTCGCGCAGCTGCAGCTTGCGCTTCTTCAATCGTTGCAGGCGCAGCAAGTCCGGCGCGGGGGATTGATGCAGCGCATCGATCGCCGCGTCGAGATCGCGGTGCTCCTGCTGCAGCCGTGCGAGCTCAGATTGGAGTTCGCGCTCATCTTCGTCGGTCATGGGGTACGTTAACTGAAAACGCGATGAGATTGCGAATGGTTGCGAAGCCGTCCAAGGAATCGGATGTCCAAGGAATATCGTCCCTGCCGGCCCCGTCTGCAAGCTGGTGTGGTGGCCTTGTGTCTTCATTCCCGCTTGCCGGTCTGCTACGAAAACGTGTTGAACCGCGATAAGCGTATCCGGCGAAAGCTGGCCGCACTTGATGCGGAGCGCGATATCGACCGGAGTGACGAACCCCGAAAAAACAGAGCCTCCCTCCGGTTTAGTCGGAACGGAAAAGGTCCTGAAATCATGGGTTTCTGGTATCACGCGATATTCAAATCGGCTCTCAGGGCGCGGCTGGCGGGCCGGATTCGGCACACCGGCCCGCGGTTCCATCCTCACGATTCGTTACATATGACACCGAAATATGAGAGGGCGATTTTTGATATCCATCGACAAATTCGTGGGCTCGTGTACACTTAACTGTCCGGATCGAATCTGAGGTTTAATTCCACCGAGGAGGTTTCGAATGGCAATGCAGGCGCATCTTGTTGAACTAGAACGCAAACACAAGATTCTCGAAAACGAATTGCACGAAGCTCTAGTGCATCTTTCCACAGACGATCTGCAAATTGTCGAGTTGAAGCGCCGGAAATTGATGGTCAAGGACGAGATCGAGCGGTTGAAGCATACCGCGAGTGAAACCCTGCACTAACGGTCGGCAACGATCTCGCAAAAGCCTCGCATATCGAAGGCCTGGTCAAAGGCTTAGAAAATTAAAGGCCTCGCGAAGCAAGGGCGTGGCAAATACTGCCGCTAAACGTCAGCCAGATCGCCGACATGATCGGCGATCGCCAGCGCCGACGTGAGCCCCGGCGATTCTATTCCGAACAGGTTGATCAGTCCGTCGACGCCATGGTCCCTTGGGCCCTGGATGAGGAAGTCCTGCACGGCCACCGCCGGCGGCACGATCTTGGGTCGAATTCCAGAATAGCTGGGCATCAGCGCGCCGTCCGGCAGCGTCGGCCAGTAGCGCCGGATCGCCGGGTAGAACCGTTCCGCCCGCGCTGGATCGACGGCGTAATCGATGGCATCGACCCATTCCACGTCAGGACCAAACCGGGCTTGCCCCGCCAGATCGAGGGTGAGGTGCACGCCGAGACCGCCGGGTTCGGGCACCGGATAGATCAGATGTGAAAACGGCGCCCGCGCATGACAACTGAAATAGTTTCCCTTGGCGAGATAGGCCGGCGGTATCAGGTCGATCGGCATGCCGTCGATGCCGCGCGCGACCGCGGGCGCGCCGAGCCCCGCCGCATTGACGAGAAGCCCGCATTCAAGGGTGATCGGCGCGTCGCCGCCGACCTCGAGTTCGATCCGGCCCGCTGCCGCTCGGGCGCGCAGCAGCGGGGCGTGAAAGGCGCAGATCGCGCCCGCTTCTTCCGCGTCGCCTCGTAACCCCAGCATGAAGGCGTGGCTGTCGACAATACCGGTGGAAGGCGAGAGCAGGGCCGCGTCGCAGTTCAGCGAGGGCTCCAGTGCTCGGGCAGCCTCGGCGCTCAGGGTTTGCAGGTCGAGCACGCCATTGGCTTCGGCGTGAGCCCTGATCGATTGCAGCTTTGCCGTCTCCTTCGGCGTTGTCGCGACGATCAGCTTGCCGCAATTTCGATGCGGGACGCCGTGATCGCTGCAATATCGATAGAGGGCGCGCTTGCCGCTGACGCACATCCGCGCCATCAGGCTTCCGGCCGGATAATAGATGCCGGCGTGGATCACCTCGCTGTTGCGAGATGACGTAACGGTGCCAATTCCCTCGGTCGCTTCCAGGATGATGACCTCGCGGCCGGCCTGCGCCAGCCGGCGCGCCACCGCAAGACCGATCACGCCGGCACCGACCACGACGCACTCAACTTTTTCCATTTCGCAGTTCGAATCCGGGCTTGGCTTGCTGATTTTAGATCCGGCACAGGTGAACTGACCCCGCGTCCGGGATCAATCGCATTTGCGCCTTATTGCATTGTTCGGGACGATTTTTTCCCGGAAAGCGCAGGATTTTCCGCAAGCGGTTTCCGGTCCGGGTTCCTGTTAGAGAAGCATTAATCATGTCAGGGCAATTGCCGTAATTTAAGTCACATTTGCGCGTAGCGCGGGTAGGCGTTTACCCGATCCAAACCCGTGAAGCCAGACACTCCGGCCCGGAAATCCGCGGGTGATTGATGGCTGGCAAGAATTGGCAGGCAGGCGGCAAAATTCTGGTTTCGACGCAGGCCCTTATGTGCCTGATCGCTACCGTTGTGCCGTTCGAGCAGGCTGCGGCCGGATCCGATAATTTTGCGCCCGCGAGCGATGTCGGTTCGGCTGACCCCCAGATGGTCTGGGAAGTGTTGATCGGCGGCATCGTGGTCTGCTCCTTTCTGGCAGCCGTCGCGTTGTGGATCCTTTCGGCATTGCGCAAGGTCAAGCGCTCGCAACTGCGCAGAAATGCATTTGTCAGTTCCGCCCTGAACAATCTCAATCAGGGCGTGGTGATGACGGATTCCCAAAGGCGGGTCGTGTTCTGCAACGATCGCTATCTCGAGATCTACGGCGTCACGCGTTCGGATATCCCCAAAAATACCACCGGTCCGCAACTGCTGGAGCTGGGGCGCGAGCGCGGGATGCACAATCTCAGCCCCGAGCATTTCTATACAACCGCCAAATCGCCGGAAGGCCTTGTGACCGAACTGCCCGACGGGCGCGCGGTCCTGGTCCGGTATTTTGCACTTCCGAACGGCGGTTCGGTGACGACGCATGAGGATTGCAGCGAACAGCGCAAGCTGTCGAGGCAGCTTGCATCGACCAAGCAGTTTCTGGAATCGGTGCTCGACAATGTTCCGGTATGTGTGGCTGCCAAGAGCATCGAGGACGGCCGCTATATTTTCGCCAACCGCGCGTTCGAGCGCTTCTCGCGCTTTTCCCGCGACAAGATCGTCGGCAAGCGCGCCGACGAGATTTTCCAGCCGGCGACCGCGGCCAGCATCGATGCGGCCGACCAGGCGGCGCTGGCTGCGCCCGACGGTCACTTCCGCAACGAATTCGCCGTCGAGCGTGGCACCGAGAAGCGCGTTCTGGCCAGTGTCCGCGTGATCGCGCGCAACGACAAGAACCAGCCTGAATTCCTGATCGCGCTGTTCGAGGATATCACCGACCGCAGGTCGCTTTCCAAGGAGCTCGAAAATACCAAGAAGTTTCTTGAACTGGTCGTCGACAACATCCCGGTCTCGCTGATTGTCGAGCGCGTCAGCGACGGAAAATACCTTCTCGCCAATCGCGGCGCCGAGGCCATCCTCAACCGGCGCCGCGAGGACGCCACCGGATTGACGGCTGCGGATATTTTCAACCCGAGGGAAGCCAAGTTGATCGTCGCGCGCGACGAGGCGGCGATCAAGAAGCGCGGCCTGCTGACCGAGGAACATCCGATCAGCACCAAGGACGGGTTGCGGCTGTTCCTGACGCGCCGCATGACGGTGCTCGATGATGCCGGCGAGCCGCAATATCTGATCAAGACCCATGAGGACGTCACCGACCGCCGCCAGACCGAGTCACGGATGGCGCATATGGCCTATCATGACGGCCTGACGGATTTGCCGAACCGCGCGGCGTTCCTGCAGGCGCTCGCGCAGATGATCGAGGCCTGCGCCGGCACCGATGAGGAGTTCGCGGTGCTGTCGGTCGATCTCGACGGGCTGAAGGAAATCAACGATGTGTTCGGCCATGCGGTCGGCGACAAGCTGCTGATCGAGGTGGCGCGCCGCCTCGAGACGTCGTCGCGCGGCGGCGTCGTCGCTCGGCTCAGCGGCGACGAGTTCGGACTGATCATCGACGGCAAGCAACCGGCCGCCGGAAAGGCGCTGGCTGAACAGCTCGTCGAAGCGATGGCGGACGAGTTCGAGATCGACGGTCGATCGGTTCGTACCGGTATCACCACCGGCATCTCGGTATTCCCGCATAACGGCGCCGACGCCGCGGCGCTGCTTGCCAACGCCGGCGCGGCCCTGTTCCGCGCCAAGGCCAAATCGCGCGGCACGATCAGCGTCTTTGAACCGGAGATGGACCGGCAAATTCGCGATCGCCGCGCGCTGCATCAAGATCTCTCGCTCGCGATCAAGAACGGCGAACTGTCGCTGCATTATCAGCCGCAGGCGATGTTGCGCCATCGCGACGGCTTTCAGGAGATCATCGGTTTCGAGGCGCTGGCGCGGTGGATCCATCCCCAGCGCGGCTTCGTGCCGCCGAGCGAGTTCATTCCGCTGGCGGAAGAGAGCGGCTTGATCGTCGAGATGGGCGAATGGATCCTGCGCGAGGCCTGCCGTGAAGCCGCGTCATGGCCGAAGCCGCTGCAGATCGCGGTCAACCTCTCGCCGGCGCAGTTCATGCACGGTGACCTTGTCGGTCTGGTGCATTCGATCCTGTTTGAAACTGGCCTCGCCGCCGAGCGGCTGGAGCTGGAGATCACCGAGGGCGTGCTGATTGAGGACATGGACCGCGGCCTGGCGCTGCTGCGGCGGCTGAAGGCGCTCGGCGTGCAAATCGCCATGGACGATTTCGGCAGCGGATATTCCTCGCTGACCTATCTGCAGGCATTTCCCTTCGACAAGATCAAGATCGACCGGACCTTTGTGATGAACCTCGGCAGCAACTCGCAATCGGCGGCGATCATCCGTGCGGTGATCGGGCTCGGCTTTGGTCTCGACATTCCGATCATGGCGGAAGGCGTCGAGACCCAGGAGCAGCTCGACTTTCTGCGCAAGGCCAATTGCTGCCGGGTGCAGGGATACTTCATCGGCAAGCCTGCGCCGATCGAGCAGTATTCGGCGCTGGTCGGCCGCAGCGGGGTCAATACGATGGAGCCTGCCCGCAAGACCGGTTAGGGCTTTTGGCCTTGACGCGTTTTCCGGATGCGAACCGGCATCCGCCCCGAATCGCGTTCCGCATCGCGCGGGGGCAGGCTTTCGCCCGAAAACGCGCTAGACCTTTCGCATGGCGGATTATGATCTGGCGATCATCGGCGGCGGTCTGAACGGCGTCTGCATGGCGCGCGATGCCGCCGGCCGCGGTCTTCGGGTCATCCTGCTCGAGCAGGGCGACCTCGGCGCCGGCGCATCCGCAGCCTCGCCGCGGCTGATCCATGGCGATCTTGCGGTGCTGGAGCGCAGGGCCTTGGTTCGCATCCGCGCGGCACTGGCCGAGCGCGACATCTGGCTGCGAACCGCGCCGCATCTGGTGCGCCCGACGCGCTTTGCGATTCCTTCGCATTCCGGCGAGCGTCCGCCATGGCTGCTGCGGTCGTGGCTCTTGCTGTATGACCGGCTCGCGCCATCCACGGGGCTGCCGGCCTCGGCGACGATCGATATCACCCACCATCCGGTCGGCAACGCGCTGAGGCGGCCGTTCGGCGCCGCATTTGAATATTCCGATGGCGTGGTCGACAATTCGCGGCTGGTGGTTCTCAACGCGGTGGATGCCGCGGAACGGGGGGCCGACATCCGCACCGGCGCGCGCTGCGTTCGTGCCGACCGGCTTGACGTCTGGCGGCTGGTGGCGATCGATCGCGGCCATCGCCGGGTGATCACGGCGGGGGTGCTGGCCAATGCCAGCGGCGCGTGGACCGCTACCGTCGCCGAAACCGTGCTGCGCCTGCCGCTGCCCGATCTCGGCGTCAGCCAGATCAGCCAGATCGTCGTCAGGCGGCTGTTCGATACCGACCACGTCTATGTCTTCCAGAACCATGACCGACGGCTGATTTTCGTCAGCCCCTATGAACGCGATTTCACGTTGATCGGCACCGTAACCCACCCGTTCAAAGGCGATCCCGCCGTGGTGTCGGCGACCGCGGCCGATGTCGCCTATCTCTGCGACGCGGCCAATCGTTACTTTCGCGAACGGGTTGAGCCGTCGGATGTCGTCCGGACGATTTCCGGCGCCAACGCCGTGATCGATCCGGCCGGCCGGCGCGGCGCGAGGGATGGCTCGATGGCGTTCGACTGCCCGCGCGGCCAGGCGCCGCTGATAACGATTTTCGCCGGCGACATCACGACCGCGCGGCTGCGCGCGGAGCGGGCGGTCTCGAAGCTGACGCCGTTCTATCCGATGTCGCCGCGCTGGACCGCGCAAGCCGCATTGCCCGGCGGAGATTTTGCCTGGACGCGGTTTGACGCCGAGGTGGAAGGCGCGCGCGAGCGCTGGCAATTCCTCAACGAGGCTCAGGCGCAGCGTCTGATCGCCGCCTATGGCTCGCGTCTGGCGGCTGTCCTGGGCGATGCCAAGGACCGGGCCGATCTCGGCCAGGCGTTCGGACCGGAATTGACCGCGGCGGAGGTGCGCTATCTGATGGCAAAGGAATGGGCGCGTTTTCCCGACGATATTCTCTGGCGCCGCTCCAAACTTGGTCTGACCATGCCGCCCGGGGATCGCGACGCGCTGGCGGCGTTCATGGCGGCAGCCGCTTGAGCCGACGCTGATCCGCCGCTAGCGTGCGGCGACGATGGGGCTTACTGGCATCATGGCTGAGGAAATATCCGCTCCCGCAACCCACACCGCCGCGTTCGACGTTCCCTTGCTGCGCTTCGACGCGGTGGTGAAGAAGTTCGGCGCGGTAAGGGCGGTGGATGGGGTATCGCTCGACATCTGGGCCGGCGAATTTTTCGCGCTGCTCGGCCCGAGCGGTTGCGGCAAGACCACGCTGCTGCGGATGCTGGCCGGCTTCGAGACGCCGGACGAGGGCCGGATCCTGCTTGAAGGCAACGACATCGCGCAGGTGCTGCCGCATCAGCGTCCGGTCAACATGATGTTCCAGAACTACGCGCTGTTTCCGCATCTTTCCGTGCGCGACAACATCGCGTTCGGCTTGAAGCGCGCAGGCATGCCGCGGCCCGAAATCGACGCCCGCGTCGCCGAGATGGTCGCGCTGGTCAAGCTCGAGGGCCTCGAGAAACGCCGGCCGGATCAGCTTTCGGGCGGCCAGAAGCAGCGCGTGGCGCTGGCGCGCTCGCTGGCGCGGCGGCCCCGGGTGTTGTTGCTCGACGAGCCCTTGGCCGCACTCGACAAGAAGCTGCGCGAAAGCACGCAAGCCGAATTGCTGGCGTTGCAGCGCCGGCTCGGCATGACCTTCATCATCGTCACCCATGATCAGGAAGAGGCGATGACGGTGGCCGACCGGATCGGGGTGATGGACCAGGGCCGCCTCGAACAGGTGGCGCGGCCGCGCGAGCTTTACGAGGCGCCCAATTCGCGCTGGATCGCCGAGTTCGTCGGCGACGTCAACATGTTCGAGGGACAGGTCGTCCCAGGCGAGGCCGGCCGCCTCGCGGTTGCGACGCGCGACGCCGGCACCATCATGGTCGCCGAGCCGCGCCAGCCGGTCACCAAAGCGATGGTCAGCGTCGCGATCCGCCCCGAAAAGATCAAACTGTCGCGGCGCGGCCCGGCCTCCGATGCGATCAACGCCCATGCCATCAACCGGCTGGAAGGGGTGGTGACCGATGTCAGCTATCTCGGCGGCCTCACCACTTATAAAGTGAAGCTCGACACCGGCGCGGTGTTGCGATCGTCGATGGCCAACACCGCGCGGCTCGATCTCGACGCCTACACCATGAGCCAGCGCGTGATAGCCTGGTTCACGCCCGACGATTGCGTGGTGCTGGAGCAATGAGCGCCCCGTCCATCTTCACCCGCCCGGCCCGGCTCGCCGCGATCGCGCCCTATCTGTGGATGGTGCTGCTGTTCCTGGTGCCGTTCTTGTTCGTGCTCAAGATCAGCCTGTCGCAGACCGCGATCGCGCAGCCGCCCTATCTGCCGGTGTTCGATCTGACGCAGGGCTTTGCCGCGATCAAGGCGGCGTTTGCGGCGCTGTCGCTGGATAATTTCAGGCTGCTGTTCTCAGACAGTCTTTATCTGTCATCCTATCTGCGCAGCCTCGTGGTGGCCGCGATCTCGACCGCGATCCTGCTGCTGATCGGCTATCCCATCGCCTACGGCATGGCGCGGCTGCCGCAGCGCTGGCAGAGCGTGGCGATGATGCTGGTGATCGTGCCGTTCTGGACCTCGTTTTTGATCCGCATCTATGCCTGGATCAACATCCTGCAGCATGACGGCCTGCTCAACAAAACATTGCTGGGCTTGCACCTGATCTCGGCGCCGCTGGTGTGGCTCTCCACCGACAGCGCGATGTATCTCGGCATCGTCTATTCCTATTTGCCGTTCATGATCCTGCCGCTCTATGCGACGCTCGCCAAAATGGAGCCGGCGCTGCTGGAAGCGGCCGGCGATCTCGGCGCTTCGCCGCTGGCTGCGTTCTGGCTGGTGACGTTTCCCTTGTCGTTGCCGGGTGTCGGCGCAGGCTGTTTGCTGTGCTTCATTCCGATCGTCGGCGAATTCGTGATCCCGGACCTTTTGGCGGGATCGAATTCGATGATGATCGGCCAGACGCTGTGGCTGGAATTTTTCACCAACCGCGACTGGCCGGTCGCCTCCGCCGCCGCGGTGGTGCTGCTGGCGCTGCTGCTGCTGCCGCTCGCGCTCTACGACCGCCTGCAACGCCGCCAGCTCGAAAGCGCGCGATGATGACCGGCGCTCGCAACGGAGTTTTCTGCTCCCCTCCCCCTTGCGGGGAGGGGTTGGGGGTGGGGGTCTCCAGCCGCAGTGTCCGTGGCTTACCCCCCTCCCTGACCCTCCCCCGCAAGGGGGGAGGGAAAAGGGCACCCTCCATCTCGTCGAACGAGAGCCGCAGATGAGCCCGTCTACACACCTCTCGCGCTTCAACATCGCTTCGCTCGCGCTGGGCCTCGCGTTTCTCTATCTGCCGATCGTGATCCTGGTGATCTATTCGTTCAACGCCTCGCGGCTGGTCACGGTGTGGGGCGGCTGGTCGCTGCGCTGGTACGGCGAATTCTTTGGAGATCGCGCCATGCTGGAGGCGGCCTGGATGAGTTTCCGGGTGGCGGCCACCTCTGCCACGCTGGCGACGCTGCTCGGCACGCTCGCCGCGGTGGCGCTGTCGCGCGGCGAGCGCTTCCGTGGCCGCACGCTGTTTTCCGGCATGCTCTATGCGCCGCTGGTGATGCCCGAAGTGATCACCGGACTCTCGTTGTTATTGTTGTTCGTGGCGCTCAACGCCGAGCGCGGCTTCTGGACCGTGACCATGGCGCATACCACGCTGACCATGTGCTTCGTCGCGGTGGTGGTGCAGTCGCGGCTCGGCCCGCTCGATCGCAGCCTGGAAGAGGCGGCGATGGACCTCGGCTGCGATCCGGCGCGGGCGTTTCTGGCCGTGACGCTGCCGCTGATCCTTCCTGCGATCGCCGCGGGCTGGATGCTGGCGTTCACGCTGTCGCTGGACGATCTGGTGATCGCGAGCTTCACCACCGGCCCCGGTTCGGAGACGCTGCCGATCCGGATCTATTCGGAGGTGCGGCTCGGCGTGAAGCCGGAGATCAACGCGATCTGCACGCTGGTGGTCGGCTTGATCGCGGTTATCATCGTGCTGGCGTCGTTCGCCTCGAGGCTGTCGAGCAAAAGCGGCGAAAGCGCCGCGCCGTTGTAGCGGCTCCGGCATCCGTGGTCCTGATTCAAATTTCAAACAACCGACGACACCGTCATTGCGAGCGCAGCGAAGCAATCCACGAAGCCGCGAAGTAAGAATGGATTACCAACGGCCGGAAACTGTAACTCATTGGGGATGAAATAATGAAACTACTGATGCTGGCTTTTGAGAGGAGCGGCATCGATGGGAGCGGCGGTATCGATCACCCGACTTGACCTGACGGCTTCGGAGCTTGTAAGGCGGCGAGCGGGGAGAAGAATAGTGCAGCGGCGCGTCGGATACTTGCGCTTGCGCTGGTGCTCGATGGCGTGGATCGTAAAACGGCGGCCGAAACCTGCGGCATGGACGGTCAGACCTTGCGGGATTGGGTGCACCGTTACAACGCCGCGGGACTGGCCGGGCTTCGCAATCTCAAATCGCCGGGTGCAGGATAGAAACTCACGGCGCGGCAGCAGGCAGAATTGGCTGAGCTTGTGGAGGCGGGCCCCGACCCCGCGGTGCACGGGGTAGTGAGATGGCGGCGGGTCGATCTGCGAGACGAATTGCAGCGACGCTTCGGTGTCGCGCTACAAGAGAGTTAGGTAGGGAAGGTTCTAGCCAAGCTCGGCTACCGTAAACTATCGGTAAGGCCCCGCCACGCACAGGCTGACGAAGAAGCGAGGAGGCGTTTGAAAAAACTTCGTCGCGACAGTCACGGAGCAATTCAGAGACAGTGTTAAAGGTAAGTAGATAGAAATCTGGTTATAAGATGAGACATAGATAGGTCAGTAGGGCAAGCTGACAAGTGTCTGGGACAAGAGAGGAAAGAGGCAAAGCGAGAAGCAAGACAGACGCTAAGACTGGGTCTAACTGTTAGGTGAGGCTTGTAAGCTTCGTCGCGTGCAGCAGCCTGGTCATGCGGGCGAAGAAAGAAGAGGCCATGTCGCTGTATCACAAGGCTAAAGGACAAAAGGTGGAAGCAGGTAGAGACGCGGCTTCGAGATCGACGGAGCCGGATATCATAAAGCGGGCGCGCAAAAGATACGCGAAAACGTGACCCAAGTGAGTGAGAGACAATAAGCAAAAGAAAAAAAAAAGATAGAAAAAGTAAGGGAATAAAAGAGAGGAAAAAAAATAGCTAAAAAAATATTAGAAGATTAAGAAGAAATAGTTGATAAAAAAAGAGGAGTAAGGAAATTATTAGAGAAAGATAAAAAACGCATTCGCGACGATAAAAACCCGAATATGGGAACAGTTGGCTCCTCGCAATGACGTAGATAATCAAGATACACCTTCGCATTCCCGCGGCGCATTGCGCCCGAGTTTTGCTGCAATCACTCGCCCAAGGAGGGCGTGGCGCTACCCCAAGGGGGGAGCGGGGAATGCCGGGTGCTCGCCGCACCCGCAGCCTCGTGCGCAAAGTGTAGGTAGCACACGAGTTAGTCACCACGGTTGCGCCGAGATCACCCGGCATTCCCGCACGCGATGGTTTTAACAGCTTATTTCGCGCTCTCCCCGGTGATCGGGCTTGTTTGTCACCGTCGCCTCGCAGACACCTCTGCGAGACTTGACGCCGGCGTCGAGGCGTCAGGACCACACGACTTCGCCGTCCGCTTCGCGCCGTTCGCCTAAGGCGCATCCACGTCCACCGCATCCCTGCCCAACGTTCGTGACGATGGCGAAACGCCCCTCCAAAGGGCCGGGATGGCGAGGGATGTAGAAGTGATTTGGGTCAGAAGAGAACTGGAAATATTTTTGAGCATGGGGACTGGACGACCCAAATCACCTTGATCCGGCTCGACAAATTCGCCGTTGCGCGCAGGCGCTGAGAAGCAAAATCCCCGATACTTTCGAGTTGCCTCCGCCGGCGAGTTACCTGCGCCGGCGTCGCGCCACGCGCACGCCGACCAGAAAGGCGATTCCCAAGGCTGCTAGCGGCGCCCGCCGCGTCCAGCGGCCAAGCATATCCAGCGGCATGCCCGGTTCCTGCAGAACCTCGATCGCCTCATTGACCGTCCGGCTTGCCGCCCGAAAGATCTGCGCTGCGACATCGACGAACGAATCGACGGGTTTGTCGGGCGCGGCTGCGCGTTCGTCCAGTTCGTTCAATGCGTCCAGCAGCTCGCCCATGTCGGAACTCCTCGCCATCATCCGAACCAATGAGAGCGGCGAGCAAATGTTCCAGCCTTCACGGCGATTTACGACGGGTTTCAGCAGCAAGGTTCCCTTCTCTCCGTCAATTACTTCACGGAACGAATGAGCGAGCCTCGCATTCTCCCACCATCAACTCTCTGGAGGATGGACATGAGAAAAGCTTTGCTTGTTGCCGCCGTCATCGGTGCCGTTGCGTCGCCCGCCTTTGCGGATGAGGTCGGTGTCCGCGTCGGACCGGTCGGAGCCGGCGTAACCGTCGGCGAAACCCGCGATCATGACCGCGATCGGGATCGGGATCACACCACGGTCATCAAGGAGCGTGAACCGCGCGACAGGACGACCGTGATCAAGAGAGAAGATGAGGATGGCAATCGCAGCAAGACCATCATTCATCACGACAACTAATAGCACGACAACTGATAGTCAGAGGGGCCTCGACATTGTCGGGGCCCTTTTTACTTCGGGCTGCTTTGGAGTGAGGAAATTGCGGGCGACGACGGCGAAGCATGCGAACGGCCGTGCCCGCAACGCGCGCCATTGTGTGAGTCTTCGTTTGCGTCTTCGTCACAAATGCCCGCACCACGACAAGCGGGGCTGCGCCGGATCGGCTTTTCGCAATGACGTGGCGCAGGATTTGGAAATGTCACTCGCGCGAAGTGAGCTTTACTTTGCGGGCACGATGCCATCCGACGAAAGCCTCGATGACTTGCCTGAAGAATCGCGGCGGCAGGAAGCCATAATCGTAGCGATCGCTACGGCCGATTTTCCTGATATCGTATCCCGGCCAATCGAACTCGTTGCCCTCGGCAACAACGATCCAGGAGCGCTCGTCGTCAAGTTCGAGATGACGCTTTACGGTGGTCGGAATTTCAACGGCACTCGCGGGATCGGCGGGAGGCGTGTGCGTGATCGGCAGAACGACGGCAGCTGTGTCGTTCGCCCGATGCTCGACCGCAAGCACGATCACGCTCGGACGATCCTTGCGCCCTTCTTCCCGTCCCGCTTGGTGCTCGCGATGCCACAGATAGGCATAGGATAGGACGAGGCCCGGTTCGGGCGCGGGTATCGGCACGCGTCTGCGCTATTTTGGTTCAAGCATGGAATTAAGATGCGCATGCCGCTCGTCCATGCGTGAGGCGCCGATCGCCTCAGCCCTCTCGCCCGACAGTTCGGCGGTCGCAAAGCTGCGGCGACGCTGCTTGAAGCGGCGGAATTCCTCGTACTCGTCGGGCGCAACGAAATAGCCGGTGATCGAACCGTGGCTGGATACGGCCACCGCCTCCCGCTGGGCGAGCATTCGGTAGCGGCCGAAGTTCCGGGTGAACTCCGAGGCTGGAATGGGGTCAGTCATGTCTGGATCGCCTGTGTTTTCGACGCCCAATATACGTAATTTACGTGAAAAGCGCAATTTACGTATTTAGCGCTTGTAGCCGCATTCTCTGATAAAGTATACTTTATATAGGTCCTAGAAATTACCATCTGATCAAACAGGATTGATATGGCAGCCGCTTTATGGGGCAAAGTCTACTATAACAATGACAGCTTCGCCGGAGAGCTTCGGCAGGAGCCCGGTGGCCGCTGCGTCTTCACCTACGACGCCGCTTACCTTGAGGCCAAAAAGCCCGCCATCGCATTCACCCTGCCTCGGCAATCCGCGCCGCTGATTTGCGAGCAGGGCCTGCATCCCTTCTTCGATAATCTGGTGGCGGAGGGATGGCTGCGCAACGCCCAAGCGCGCGCGCTCAAGACCGATCCCAATAACCGCTTCGAGCTGCTCCTGGCCTTCGGTCATGATTGCGCGGGCGCGGTCTCGGTTGTCGACCCTGCCCCCGTCAAGGAGCCCATGCTCGAAACCGATGATCCGACCGCCGCCGCCGCCTTGGGCAGTCGCGGCTCGCTGTCCGGCGTGCAGCCAAAACTTCTCGCCGTGAAAGACGGAAATAAATATCGTCCCGCGCGCCGCGACGAGACCTCGCAATTTATCGCCAAACTACCATCGGGCGCGCTGCGCGACATCGTCGAAAACGAATATCTGACGACCGTCGCGGTACGTGCATTGTTGCCGGACGATTCCACCGTAGAAGCGACCATTGAGACGATGGACGGCGTGCCGAACCGGGCGTTGATGGTGAAGCGCTTCGACCGGCTGCCAAGCGGTGCGCGCATTCATTTTGAAGAGTTCAGCCAGCTTCTCGGCAAGCGGTCCGGCTACGACAAATACGAAGCCGCTTATGAAGACATGGCCTCATTTATTCGCACGACACCCGGCTGCATTCCCGCCGACGCGTGGCGGCTCTACCGCCGCGTTCTGACCTGTTTTCTGACAGGCAACACCGATGCCCATCTGAAAAATTTTGCGATGTTTCATGCGCAAGGCAGCATGCAGTTGACGCCTGCTTACGACCTCGTCGCCGCTGCGCTCTATCCCGAATACAACACCCTCGCGTTGTCGATCGACAAGGCGCAGAACCTCGCGCTTGACCGCCTCAAGCCCAAGCACCTCGTGGCTCTCGGCGAAGCCTGCGGCCTCGATACCAAAACCCTGATCGACACAATCGAAGAACTCGATCAGCGCCGCAAAGTGGCGGAAAAAGCAGTGAAGACCGCTGCTGACAAAATCGACGCCAAAGGACTTGGTGACGACCTTCTCAATCTCATGGAGCGAAGATGGAACGGGAGTTTCTCCTCAATTGGTCAGTTCTTGTCGAAGAAGCAATCCAGCGACGGAAACGCCTGAACATGACCCAGCGCCAACTCGCCTTGCTCGCCAAGGTCAGCGCGCCGACCGTTTCGCGCTTCGAGCAAAACGCGAAGGATATTCAGCTCTCCTCGTCGCTCGCTATTCTCGACGCGCTGGGCTTGACCGACAAGCGAACGCTGGCCTTTGCCGATCCGGCCTCGTCTTACGACATGAGCCGTGGGGTGACATTCTGGGGGGAGGATGGTGAAAAGCGCATCCGCTGCCAAATCTCGCGCGAAGCGCTCGACGATCATTTTTCGGACGGGGACAGGCTGCGCCCGGAGGCGGCGTTCAGGAAATACCGGCCAGCGATTGAAGCTCTTGCCCGCCGCAAATATCTCGTTGGACAAGCCGAACAGGATGGAATGGTCCTGCTCAAAACCGATGACATTCCCCTCGGTTTCGTCCGCGCGGCATAAGACATGCCCTCATCCAAAAATCTCACGTTGCTTCGGCACATCGTCTCGAACCTCGAGATTGAGCCCCATGTCGAGGGCGTTATCACCGAATGCGGTCAGTCCACGAGTGACGGCCTCTGTTGAGGGCACGAGTGCGTTTTCCATTCTTGAACAAGCATGGGCGGACGCGGCTTACCGGTTCCACGAGGCGTTGGTCCTGGAAAGATGCTCACGAACTGGCGAAAAACCCCGCCGCTTGGCAGGCTCTGGTCGAGTTGACCGCTCATGCGGTGGCACGGCAGTTTCCACGGGCGTTGCCTTTTGCAGGAACGAGTGCGGTGGCTGCGTAGTTCAGCGCACCGTACCTCAATTCCCCTTCGCATCCCCCGCCGCCGCCGGTGCGCTCGCCGGCGCTGCCGCATCCGCATCCGGCGCGGCCGGCTTCGCGGCCCCGCCGGTAAGCCGCTCGAGCACCGAGCGGACGGCGTCGCGGGTCTTGCGGTCCTTGACCGCTTCGAGCAAGGGCGCGGAGGCGGGCGAGCGGCGGATCAGGCTTTCCGGATCGGGAAAGATCAGGGGATCGTCCCACGGGCCCTGCACCACGAACGGCAGGTCGAAACCGGCCGGCGCGTTCGCCGTCGACGCCGATATGAGACTGGCGACGCCCTTCAGGTCGTATTCGCGCGCGGGCACCGAGGCGGTGCCGGTCAGGGTGAGGCGCGATGTCGGTCCTTCGACGCGGACATCCTGCGTGGTGGCGATGCCGTCGCTGAATTTCACCGCGATGTTCAAGGTGTCGTAGGGCGTCGAGCCCGAGCGGAAGTTGCCGCCGCCGGACAGCGGCTGGCGCTCCAGCCGCTTCAGCAATTGCTCGACATTGAAGCCCGAGATCGCGCCGTCATGGCCGGTCAGCGACGCGGTGCCGTCGAGCGATTGCGCGAGGCCGAACGGGCTTGTGCCCGAGGCCACCAGCGAGACGTTGAGATTGCCGCGGCCGGACAGCTTGGTGATCCCGAACAATTCGCTGGCGCAGGATTGCAGGTCGACATCGATGAACTGGAACTGGGCTTTGACGTCGGCGACCGCATCCGAGCGGGTGACCCCGAACGAACCCCGCGCGATGCCGCCATAGACCTGGGCCTCGCCGATGCTCAGCGCCAGCGCGCCGCCGCGCAAGTTGGCGCCGAGCGCGGTGCGCCCCAGTTTCGATGCGCCGACCGTTACTTGCGCTGCCGACAACCGCATGTCGACATCGGCCGATGACAGCGAATTGAGGTCGAACAATTGCCGGTTCCAGTCATGCGCGCCGCTGGCGAGCAGCCGGAAGGTGGAGACATAGGGCGTGAAATCGAGCGCGCCGGCGGCGAGCGTCGCCTGCAAGGTCTGGCGGCCGTTATTGGCATAGGTCATGACGCCCTCGGCGACATTGCCGTCGAGCTCGACAGTGACATTGGTCAGGGCGATCGACGCGCCGACCAGATTGGCGCGCGCGTGCAGCCCAAAGCGGCCGAACCCGCCGCCGCCCGGCGGCGCCCCGCCGGTCCAGCGCAGCGCGTTGCGCAACGAGGTCGAAGTCGACCGTCAGCGTGCCTTCCATCATCATGCTGGTGCGGTCGGCGACGCTGCCGTCGAAGGCGAGCTTCAGCGGCACGCTCGAGAGCCGCGCCTTGAGGCCGGAGCGGTCGCCGGACAAGGCCGCCACGAAATCGCTGACGCTGATGCTGCCGTCGACGCGCTCGCCGCGCCAGTCGAATTGCCCGGTCGCGGCAAAGGAACGCGAGATCGAGGGCCAGGCCAGCGACAGGTCGATATCGCCGAGCGCCTCGGTCAGGTGATTGCCCACATCCACATAGCTGAGCTCGCCGTCCTGGATCCTGATTTCCGAGAACGACACCTGATTGTCGGCGCCCGGCTTCATGGTGTGCGCAACGGTCTGGATGAAGGGCGTCCAGTTGCTGTCGCCATTGGCTTCGCGGACGACATGGATGTGCGGCCGCAGCATCATGACGTCGGCGATCTCGAAACGCTGCAGCAACAGCGGCAGCAGGCGCAAATTCGCGGTCAGCACATCGACGCTCAGCGCGGGGTCGGCGGTGCCGCCGCCCTTCAGCCCGACGTCATGAAAGGAGACGTAGCTGCCGGGAAAAACCGAAACGTCGATGGTGCCATGGACCACCAGATCGAGGCCGGTCACGGCCCGTATTTGCGCCTCCACCGCCTGCCGCAAGGTGTCCCGGTTGAGGAGCCAGGACATCGCGATCAGGCCGGTCAGGGCTACGCCGAGCAACGCCACAATCGGCATCCCCAGCCGCTTCATTCCTTGGGCCATCGTCAATGGCATATCCGAGTCTGGTTGGATCCAAATTGGGCTGGATCGAGTCCTGCTAGATCAAGTCTTGCTGGATCGAGCCTGGCTGGATCAAGTCGGGTTGAATCAGGTCTGGTCAAATCAAGTCCGGTTAAACCGAAATCGGGTTGATGTCGCCGGGTCCGTTCTTGGACAAATCTATGTTGAAAGGCGCGGGCAAGGCACCCGCCGAACCTGAGCCTGCCTTGAACTTATCCTGGGCCGACCCGAATTCGGCAAATCACGTTGTCCCCGGCAGGCCCTCTCCTGGCAAGCCCTCTCCCAACAAGCACTGACGATCCGGATGGCGCCCGCGCCAACCCCCGCAACTTGATGGGTTTTCTTGACGCTTTCAAGGCCGTCGCGATGTTCTGAAACACGCCCAATGGTCGCAGGCAGGGGCCATTGACGCATTGCATTGACGCATTGCGAAGATTTCGCCTAATAATCCCCGCCAGCCCCGGCTTTCCCGGCCATCACCCGCTGGCTCGCCGTCAGCGCTTCCCTCGATCAGGTCGCATTTCATGAACAAGGTTTACCCCGACGCCAAATCGGCCCTCGCCGGCATTCTCAAGGACGGCATGATGATCATGTCCGGCGGGTTTGGCCTGTGCGGCATCGCCGAGACGCTGTCGGACGCGGTCCGCGATTCCGGCGTCAAGAACCTCACCGTGGTTTCCAACAATGCCGGCGTCGACGGCATCGGGCTCAGCCGGCTGCTCGAGACCCGGCAGATCAAGAAGATGATCTCGTCCTATGTCGGCGAGAACAAGCTGTTCGCCCAGCAATATCTGGCCGGCGAACTGGAACTCGAATTCAATCCGCAGGGCACGCTGGCCGAGCGCATCCGCGCCGGCGGCGCCGGGATTCCGGCCTTCTACACCAAGACCGGCGTCGGCACCCTGATCGCCGAGGGCAAGGAAGTGAAGGAATTCGACGGCGAGAAATACCTGATGGAGCGCGGGCTGTTCGCCGATCTGGCCATCGTCCACGCCTGGAAGGGCGACACCGCCGGCAATCTCATTTATCGCAAGACCGCGCGCAACTTCAATCCGATGATGGCGACCGCGGCCAAGGTCACCGTCGCCGAGGTCGAGCATCTGGTGCCGGCCGGTGAGCTCGATCCCGATTGCATCCACACACCCGGCATTTTCGTCAAGCGCATCATCGAAGTCGGCAGCGCCAACAAGCGCATCGAATTCCGCAACACACGGCCGCGCCCCGTACGCGCGCCGGCCGCCGCAACCGGGAGTGAAGTCTGATGGCCTGGACCCGCGAACAGATGGCCGAACGCGCCGCCAAGGAATTGCGCGACGGCTATTACGTCAACCTCGGCATCGGCATTCCGACCCTGGTGTCGAACTATATCCCCGACGGCATCGACGTGAACCTGCAGAGCGAGAACGGCATGCTCGGGATGGGGCCGTTTCCGTACGAGGGCGAGGAAGACCCCGACCTGATCAATGCCGGCAAGCAGACCGTCTCTGAATTGCCGACCACCAGCTATTTCTCGTCCGCCAATTCGTTCGGCATGGTGCGCGGCGGCCATATCGACCTCTCCATCCTGGGCGCGATGCAGGTGGCTGAGAATGGCGATCTCGCCAACTGGATGATCCCCGGCAAGATGGTCAAGGGCATGGGCGGCGCGATGGATCTGGTCGCCGGCGTCAAGCGCGTGGTTGTGGTGATGGAGCATTCCGCCAAGGACGGCGCCAAGCTCCTGAAAAAGTGCAACCTGCCGCTGACCGGCGAGAAGGTCGTCGACATGGTGGTGACGGACCTCGCGGTCTTCACCATCGACAAGCACGGCAAGGACGGCATGGCGCTGATCGAGCTCGCCGACGGCGTCACGCTCGACGAGGTGAAGTCGAAGACCGAAGCCGATTTCAGGGTGGCGCTGAAGAACGCGTGAGCGTCGTAGTGCTGTAGCCCGGATCAGCGAAGCGACATCCGGGAACGTGGTACCGCCGATCCCCGGATGTCGCTTCGCTCATCCGGGCTACGATTGCCCCTCAAATCCGATGCGCAGCTCTTAAGCCTTCGCCAGCGCGTGCGCGAACACCACTTCGATCAGGGTGCCCGAATGCGGGCCGGTCTTGATCTGGAACCGGGCGCGGTTGGCCTCGACCAGCGCCTTGGTCAGCGACAGGCTGACGCCGGAACTGTCGGAGGCCTGGTCCGATGGCGCCGGAGTCCGGAACGGCTCCATGGCGGCGGCGACCTCATTGTCGTTGAGGCCATGGCCGGTATCGCGGACCCGCAGCACCACCTCGCCGAGGTCAGACAACGCAGTGGAGACGATGACCTGGCCGCCGGCATTGGCGAGATGGATCGAATTGCCGATCAGGTTCAGCGTGATCTGGCGCAGCGCGCGGGCGTCGGCCACCACCGGCGGCAGCATATGCGCCAGCGACGTGCGGATGATGATGCGTTCGCGGTTGGCCTGCGGCTGCATCACCGCGACGCATTGCTCGACGAGATCGTTGAGGTTCTGGTTGGCGAAGGCAAGATCGAGCTTGCCGGTCTCGATCCGGGACAGATCGAGCAGGTCGTTGATGATGGCGATCACGCGCTCGCCGGAGGCGCGGATGTCCTTCATGTATTCGATGTAGCGCTCGTTGCCGAGCGCGCCGAACCGTTCGCCGATCATCACTTCGGCGAATCCGATGATGGCGTTAAGGGGCGTGCGGACCTCATGGCTGATCCGCGCCAGCATGTCGCTCTTGGCGTTGGCGGCGCGATCGGCCAGCCGCCGCGCCTGTGCCAGTTCGCTCTCGCTCTTTCTGGTTTGCGACAGATCGCGAAACACCGCGAAGAAATTCGGCCCGTCTGCCTGCGTCCGCCCCATCGTCATCGATAGCGGAACGAGGCCGCCGCCGCGCACATGGCCGAGCACCTCGCGGCCCTGGTCGAGCAGGCTGGCGACGCCGGAGCCCTTGAGGCTGCCGAGATAATCCTTAACCGCGCTTTGGCTTTCGGGCGCGAACAATTCGGCGAGATTGCGTTGCACCAGTTCGGGCCCGTCATAGCCGAACAACGCTTCGGCGCTGCGGTTGCAGGAATTGAGGTTGCCCTCGGCATCGAACATCACGATGCCTTCGGCGGTGGTATCGAGAATGGCGCCGAGTTCCTCGGCATTGGCGTGGCCGACGGCCGACGGGCCCGGGAGCACTGAGGGGTCAGGGATCGAAGGGGCGGGGACCGGCTCGGCAATCGCCGCGGCGACCGCCGTGCTTGCCGCACCGGCGTCCGAGAAAATCAGCGCCAGCGCGGAATCATCGTCCCAGGAAATCGTGTAGAGATGCGCCTGCGTCGCCGAGGCCGGCGCGTGTTCGATTGAGGCCTGCGTGGCCGAGATCGTCACCGGCGTGCCGGTGCCAGAGGTGCTGCTGGCGCTCGAGACGCCGGGCTCGACATAGAGCGCATCGAGAGCGCCGGCTTCCTCGAGGGCGTGAAGGCTTGGGTAGCCCATTCGTTCGAGGAATGCCGCATTGGCATAGAGCAGCCGGTCGAGCCGGTAGATCAGCACGCCGACCGGAACCAGATCGAGCAGCGCCTTGTCGCGCCGGGTTTCGCCGCGCGCCGGCGCCTCGGGATGAACCAGCCATTGCGGTTGCTCGTGGACCTCGGGCGCCTCAGGTGCCGCCGGCTGATCGACGACGGCCTCTGGCATATCGGACAAAGCGGGCGCTGAGGCTGCGCCGTTCTCGCCCTCGAGCCGGGCCGATAGTTGCCGGGCGAGCTCGTCGAAGGCGCTGTTCTCCACCGGGGTCAGCACCGGCGATTTCGCTTCGCCGACCGGGCGGAACGGCAGCACGTTCTTCGGCGTGTCCTCGAACCCTGGATTGGGCATTTCGTTGGGGGTTTCCACGGATGTTTCCAGATCGGTTTGGTGTGAAGTCTCGAAAGCCATCGGCGCGGATGGATCGGGAATGCTGGATGACGCAACGCTGGATGCCACGGGCAATGCTTCAGCGGGCAGATCTTCCACGAACAGGTCTTCGGTCAGCAAATCGGCAGATAAGTGTTCGGCAGCTAAATCTTCAGCGGAAACTTCTTCAACAGAAGAGTCCTCGATCGGCGATTCCGCAACCGGTATTTCCGTCAGCAGCGCTGTCCCGGGCGGGATCGGCGGCGGGATCTGCCGCCACGATGCCGGCCGAAAGCGCCTGCGGCGCCTGCGGATCGCTGAACAATTCATAGCGGCGCAACGCGGCAAGCCGCGCCAGGCCGTCGAGATCGCGGCAGACCCCGAAGCCGCGATAACCGGCAAAATTCCGCGCGCGATCGAACATCGGCAACCCCGACAATTCCACCGGCAACCGGTCGCCGCCATCGACCGGCCAGTTCAGGGTGATGCCGCTCCAGGTGTCGTGCGTGGCGACGGCCTTGAGAACGCGGCCCTGCGGGTCGAGCCCGAACGCCGCGGCGATGTCGCTCCACAACCGGCCAAAGCCCGCCGCGGTGCGCGAACCGATCAGGCGGGTGAATTCGTCGGAGCCGAGCGAGAAGCGGCCGTCGGCATCCATCTGCCACATGAAGCGCAGCGGATGCCGCCGCGTGTTCGGCGCCGGCTGGTCGAGCCATGACGGCGCCCTGGCAGGTTGCGCCACGCCCGGCGCCGGGGCGGACGCGGCGCTCGGATGAACTGGAGTGTCGTGTGTCACTTCCTGCGCCGATACATGTTGCGCCGATGTTTGCGCCGGCTCTTCGGCGAATTCGTCGATCAGCGCAAACTCGGCCGGCGCTTCGCCTGATAATTCGGGCTGCTCGTAATCAGGTGTCGGCTCCGGCGCCGGTTCGGTTGACGCGGCCTTGAGGGCTGCTTCGGGTTCTTCCGCGAGCTCATCGACCGGCGTGAATTCCGCCGGGGCTTCGCCCGAAATGGCCGGTTGCTTGTGATCAGCTATCGGTTGATCCGCCGCAGGTGCTGCCGGCTGCGGTGAAGTTTCGACCATTGTCGCTTGCGGCAATGGCGGCGTGAGGGGATGCGCGGCCTGTGTCGTTGCGCCCGGCGCGATCAGCGCTACCAGACCGACATCCGCGCCGGTGCCGACGCGTTGCAGCACCAGATGGCCGATGCCGATCGGCGTCTCGACGCGGCCCTGTTTCAGCGCGTCGCTGCGCGCCTCGTCGAGGCCCGCCTCGGTCAGGTTGCGGAAACCGAGCAGCGATCGGGCGGCGTCGCTGCCGCCGATGAACATGCCGTCGCGCGCAAACGCCGCGATCGGGGTATCGATGCCGTCGACCAGGCGTTGCAGCCGTTCGACCAGCGGCATCGCGCGGCCGACCGGCTCAGTGGCCGCCACCAGAATGCCGTGGCTGCCATCGGCAAAATCAAGCCGCGCGCAGCCGCAGGTGACGAGCGTGCCGAGCGCTGCACCAAAGCCGCGCAGCCGCTCCAGCCGGAACGCGCCGTTGAGCTGCAGCCGGCCGGCGAGCTGCGCGATCTGGCGCCGGTGCTGGTCCGCCGGACCGAATGTCTTGCCGGCGAGGATGGCGCCGTTGGCGGCGCCGAACAGCCGGGCGCCGACCGGATTGGCCCATAGAATCCGGGTGCCGTCGGTCGACCACAGCCAGGCGGGCAGGGCGCTCGTCGCATGCACCGCCAGCCGCGGATCGCCGACGCCTCGCAACTGAAATTCCGCGTTGTTCATCGATATGACATGACCGCACGAGTTGGGCTGCTGCCCGGCAATGGCGACAGGCTTCGGCGGCCAAACGATGACAGCCTTAACGGATGGTTAGTATCGCGCGCGGGAGGCGGCAGGTCCACGGCCTCACCGCGTTGAGGCCATCCAAAACCACGATAACCTTAATTGGAGCGTTTTCGAGCGAAGTGGATAACGGTTCGCGGGAAGAAAACACGTCAAAACAAAATGGGCCGAATCTCGGGAATGTGTCTGAACTCTCGCGGCCCAATTGCCGTTGGGTGTTGAAAATGGCGCTCAGAGGTCCACGATGGGCCGGACGCCGCGTGATACGGCCAAAACCTCCCGGCAGGCGAACGGAAGCCGGGCCGGTGGACACAGCTGGAACTGAACAACAGGGACAGCACACAGGAGCAAGGCCATGAGCGAAGATGGGCGTGACCGTTTCGAGATTCCAAAGGAAATGCGATCGATGGCTGAAGCGAGCGTCGAACAGGCCCGCAAGGCCTTCGAGAAATTCGTCGCCGGCGCGCAAGCGACCGCGGGCGCGATCGAGGCGCGCGGGGCGACGGTTCGCGCCGGCGCCAAGGAGATCAGCGCCAAGGCGATCTCCTATGCCGAAAAGAACATGCAGGCCTCGCTGGACTATGCGCAGGCGCTGCTGCACGCCAAGGACCTGAGCGAAGTGATGCGGCTGCACAGCGAATATGTGCGGGCGCAGATGCACTCGCTGGCCGAACAGGCGAGCGAGATGGGCCAGGCCGTCAGCCGCGCGGCGAAGGATGCAGCCAAGCCAAAGAGCTGAAGCTTTTTTGGCTCGAACCAGGCGCGCAAAGCGTGTTCTGGTTTCGCTTTTCGTCAGGCGGCTTTCCCCCATCACATTCCTCGCAGATATGCCGTTGAGACGTGGATGCCCGGGACAAGCCTGGACAAGCCCCGGGCATGACGAACTTTGCGGTAAAAGGGACCTCAAAACCGAGCCCAAAAAGCCCAGGTTTTGGGCCTCCCGGCCCGATTTCGGCCGCCTCGATGCAGCTTTGCCGCCGGAACCGCGTTCCGTTCCCGGTCAAAATGCCGCGACGCACATTAAATTTCATTGCGTTGCACAAAATTGACATGATATGAGTATTTACTAGTGGTTGCCCGACGAAGGGCATTCCCGTGACCCGGTCTGCGTAAATCCAAGTCGGCGTTCGCAGCTTTTTGGCTGTCGGGCGTTGGGGTCACATTTTCACCCCCGTTTCCGAAAGATGCATTCCATGGCAAATCCCACCGACCCGTTCTCCTCCTCCGTGATCCCGTTCGAAGTTCCCGAGCAGATGCGCGCGTTCGCCGAAAAGGGCGTCTCGCAGGCCCGCGATAGTTACGCCAAGTTCAAGGATGTCGCCGAAAGCCATAACGGCGCCATGGAGGCGGTGTTCACGTCCGCCAGCAAGGGCGCATCCGAATACTCCGCCAAGCTGATCGAGCTGATGAAGGCCAGCACCAGCGCGAACCTCGACTTCGCGCAATCCCTGTTCGGCGTGAAATCGCCCTCCGAAGCAATGGAGCTGTGGACTTCCCATGCCCGCAAACAGTTCGAGACCTTGACGGCGAACGCCAAGGAACTCGCCGAACTGACCCAGCGGGTTGCGACCGAAACCGTCGAGCCCATCAAGGCCAACGCGACCAAGCTGTTCAAGCCGGCCGCCTGACCCTGTGTTTTTGCGAGGATTCTGATCGCAAAACCTCGCGTTCTCCGTTCCAAAAAAAGCCCGGGCCGCCAGCCCGGGCTTTTTGCTTGTGGAGTGAAGCTCAAAAGCCGGAGCCCGGAAGCGCAATAGATAGAGGGTTATGGGGTCCCGACCTGCGCCGGATGGCCGCCGATGTTGCCGCCCGCCTGGCCTTGCCAAAGCGCGGCGTTGCACCTAGTTTCCCGCCGGTTCGGGAGCCCTTTTTCAGGGCCCGGCCAAGGATGCAGTTGTAGCTCAGTTGGTTAGAGCGCCTGTCTGTGGAACAGGAGGTCGGTGGTTCGAGCCCACCCAACTGTACCAACAAAAACATTTTACTTGGCAGGTTTGGGCCATTTGCTTTGATTGTCCGGGGTGGACT
Organism: uncultured Pseudomonadota bacterium; assembly: GCA_963727225.1. Taxonomy (GTDB): domain Bacteria; phylum Pseudomonadota; class Alphaproteobacteria; order Rhizobiales; family Xanthobacteraceae; genus Bradyrhizobium. Next base: position 803,249 of record CAVSFN010000024.1, read on the forward strand.
GTCCCGTCCCCCAATTGATGGGGCAGGAAGTAGAACAAACGATGGATATCGCAAGCCGCTAGAATTGGTGGTTCCGAACAGGAACATACAAGTGGATATCTTGGCCAAACCACCTGCGCTTCGAGTAACGTAACAGAGTTGAGTTGCTCCTCGTCCCCAACTTCAGGGCTCAATAATGAAAACGGTTCTATCAGGCCTGTTTGCTGCAATCATTTTTTGTACAACAGCCGTGGCTTCAGAAGTTGGAACACCTACGGCCACCCCTCCGGATTGGGCAACACAACCGACCGTACCTCAGGCCGGGCCAGCACTTCCGAGCGTGGCGCCGACAAATACGGACAACATCGGACAGGAAAGAGCGCAGGACAACGCGACGGCTTTACCTGCACAGCCACTCGTTCAGACGGAACAACCGAAAGATTTTCAGAAGGACAAGTAGTAGCGTTCTCGATCACGCCCTCGCCACCGATCGCACCGACCGGCGGGCAGCGTCGTCAGGCGGCGCGGTCTTGACGGATCGTTAGGGCAACTGTCCGGCGCGCTTCCTGTAGGACATTCCCAACGGACGCAACGTGCCAAAATACGTCAAGGCGTTCCTCCGTTTTGCATCACGCACGCGTCTTCAAAATTCTGGCCATCGCCGGGTGCGTGGTGTTGCGATGCCTTTCGTGCAGAAAGGTCGCAAGCCCCTCTCGAAGGCTATCATCGCCAGCAGTCGCCTCATCGAACAAAAGCTGCTGCGTTTCGCGCGAGAGATCAGCCCAACGTCGCACGACGGCGAAACCGAGCGCGTATTCGAAGTGTTTTTCTTCGTCGCTATCCATCTTTCCAGTCCTTCGCTTTCTATGCGCCGCGTGAATATAAGGCCAAGGTAATTTCCGTCTCCAACGTGACTTTCGCCGAAATGGGCACGGGTTCGTTCTCTTATTTCAGCCATTGGGCGCGCGGCTCGACTGGCAATGAGTTTGCTGCCGTGGTTGACAAGGTAATGGCGAGTGGACTTTCCGACCTTATTCTCGTGTCGAATGCTTATCTCGGCGGGCTGCATACGGAATGGTCGAGGGTCTACGAAACCACCTTGGCAAACAGGCATGTGAAGTGGAGGTCGTTCGAGCAATGGGTCGGCAACGTCAAAATCAATGCGCAGCCGCTCGTGGAAATTCCAGTCAACCGCGAAGTCAAATACGATGTGCCAAAGCCAGCGGTGTCACTTTGAAAAGCGCGAACTTCTTCCAGTCTTCCGTGGGAAGACGCACCAAATGTTGGCCGGTGGCGGTGGGCCCGCGGCTGCAAACATTCCAATTCCGACCGCGGTCACGGCCACCCGGGCAATACCTGTGGCTCGGTCAGCCGCATCGCAGGCACCAAGGCGAAGTGACTGATAGCAGGGTGCCAAACATGGTTCACGCAGCGGTCCCGGCGTATAGTCCAATCCGATAATCGCAAACATCGAACGAAGGAATCGTCCATGCCTGCCAATCCGGTTTTGTGGAGCCTCGATCAACGCGGGGTCGCGACGGTCACGCTGAACCGCCCGGAGGTCAACAATGCTTATGATGCCAGCCTAATTCATGGCGTGCTGTCGGCGATGGATGAATTGGGCAGGAAACCTTTGCTCCGCGTCGTTGTCCTGAGGGGCAATGGCAAGCACTTCCAGGCCGGCGCCGACCTTAAATGGATCAATGCCGTGAGGCCGCAATCGCCCGCCGAGAACGAGGCGGTATCTCAGGCCACGTTCGAAGCCGTGCAGCGGCTGAACCGGCTGCCGGTCCCGACGGTGGCGCTGGTTCAGGGCGGCTGCTTCGGTGGCGGCACCGGCGTGATTTCCGCCTGCGACGTGGTCGTCGCGGCCGACAACGCGATTTTTTCGATCACCGAAGTTCGATGGGGGCTGACCGCCGCGATCATCATCCCGCAACTGTGCGACGCGATAGGCGTCCGGCATGTTCGCCGCTACGCGCTGACCGGCGAGCGTTTTGGCGCGCATGACGCGCGCCGCATCGGTCTCGTGCACGAGGTCGTGCCGCTGGCCGATCTTGAAAACGCCGGCGCAAAAGTCGTGGAGCAACTGCTGGCCAACGGCCCTGAGGCTCTGGCCGAAACCAAGGCGCTGGCCATGGAAAGCTCGTTTGGCGGAATGAGCGTGGAAGATGGTGCCTATGCGCGGCTCGTCCGGATGCATGCGGCCAAGCGCCAGACTTTCGAAGCGTCGGAGGGCCTTGCCTCGTTCGCCGAAAAACGTGCGGCCAACTGGTTGGCCCGCAAAAAATAACATCCGCGCTGGTCGATGTGGTGCACCAACCCAGCTGGCGACGTTTTGTCTTCAGCACCATCTCTGGAGTGATCTCGACGAAAAGGGAATCGTGGCTCGCTATGGTGGGTCCGAAACGGGGAGAGATCAGGCGGCTTCGATCATGATGTCTCGCGCGGCATTATCGACGATGACCGGGGTGTCGAAATATTGATAGCTCGGCTCCGATCCGAACGCGGAAAGAACGCGCTGGCGAAAGCTCTCGTCGTGCCAGCGCTGCGCATCCTCAACGCATTTCCACAAGTAGATGCCGCCACCTTTACCGGAGCCGAGATCGAAAATCATGTGCTTCCGAATCATATCCGGGTTCTGCTGCCAGCGCGGGATCAACTCTCGGAATTGGGCGATCATCGCCTCGCGCGTGATACCCTTGGGCAGGTCAAACAGGACGATTTCAGTGATCATAGGACGCCAACCTTTCTCAGGTGCCATTTACCATATTAACACAGTACTGGTCACGCAATCTCATGGGCCCCCACCAGTGCAACCACACTTTTCCAAAGCCAGGACGGCGCCTCGAGCGACTTGGTTCGATGACGATTAAGTTCGTTGGACCAGCTTTTGCGCGTCGCCGCGTCCATCTGGCGTGCATGGGCCTTTCCGACGACACCAGCAAGGAAGCTCGCCGCCTTCATTGCATCAGACACCCTCAAGCGTTCGAGTTCTGCGCGCCGCGATCGGAATGCTAGATATTGTCTTTCAACCACTGGTTCCCAGCGTCGTTGACCCCGGTCCATTCAGCCGCGTCGCCGGATATTTCAATGACAAGCAACTGATCATCAATTCCAATGTACGATTTCAATTGGTCTCGTACCTCGCGAGGCGAATGAGCGCATCTCACAATCCAAGTGGATTCGAGGTGATGCCACCAATCACCTAAAGATTGTATCCTCTCGATTAGATTGTCGTATAAATCGCCTTCTGTTGGGTGAATATCATAGGCGATTAGTATGGTGCCCATGCGGGCGCTCGTTTCGAGCAAGTGCCTCAGCGCCTGGTGTTCGGGTGCGCTCGCGCCGTCCGACAGGAATTTTCCGATTTCGCTGTACGATGCTTGGCCGCCCGATTGCTGGTTGGGACTGTGCATCACTGCCGCGGCGCCAGTTGCCGGATCTCTCGTTAAGAACCATGAGTCACCGTTGGTGCTCTCGTAAATGAGCTGAGGATTGTCTGGAGCGAACTCTTCAACCTGCTTTCCGAGCACATATTTAGGTGCGCTCTGCGTCGGATGCTTCCGCATCAACTTAAACTGAGCGCTCGGATGATTTTGCCAAATCGCCAATTCGGCGAATGTCACGGTGATCGTACCATCCCGGAACGAATAGTCCCCGGGCTTTTGCACGTTTTCGAGATCGCTCCAGGCCACGTTCATATCGAATGTTTTCGCACGTTAGTCGCGTACCGACTATCCCTCGCCCAATCGGCTCTTGACGTCTCTCACCGACCATTGTTGATCGGCGGGCAGCACCCGTACCCTGGAATTATCGGACGAGCTGATCAGGGCGTGAGAGCTCGCGTCATTGTCGATCCTGACGAGCTTCAGCTCGTCGGCCGGCTGCCAGTTCAACGTCACGTCTAGGTCCCCCGGATAAATCCGCCATGCAGAACCGTCGTCCAACTCGACGATATGGCTTTCGAAGTGCGCGCGTATCTTCATCTGAGCCTTCCGGGCTGAATGATCCGCGTCTTGCCGAAGTCCGGATCAAACGGCGAAATGCCGGCCAATTGCGAACACGGCAAAGGAGCACAAGACGAGTAGAGAGGCCGCACCGGCTATGCTTCGATACAAACGGTCGCGCGTGAAGTGTCGACGCATGGGCAAACTCCGAAGCCTGCCGTAGGATAATTTACCGCCGCGGCGAAAGTTCCATCGTGGAAATCACTCAGATCTGTCAGGGTCGCGGATCAGGGCGATCTGGTCGCAGACCGGCGGTGTTGGAGACTTCCATGTAAGATACTGCGGCCAGGCCATCTTTGGCGTGAAGGCGCGCCGAGCCTGGTCCTCTTGCGACGCGCGAAACACCTGGTCTGGAAGCAACAGCGACGCGTCTCGTCTGCTTACTGCTGGTCGTTCCCCATCGCCTCGGCGAGCTTATCATAGTATGCAGCGACGAGGTCGATATTGCCCTTGTTCTCGACGGGCGGCGCTGGCGACTTCAACGCGGCATTAAGCTCGTCGAGCGCTAGCGTTTTATCCTCGGGTGGCATCTGCTTGTTAGCTTGGACTTGCGCGATCTGCGCTTTAATGAGGGCCTCGCTTCCGATATATTTTTTTGTCGTCGGATCGAAGCCCGCAACGACGATTGAGATGTTTTCGATGACGTTGGTGTATTCGTCGTAGCTGGCAAAGCCATTCTTTTTTGCCGCGCTCTCAAACTGTTCCGCCACTATCAGATAGGGCCTGGGCTTTTCCGACACCTTTTCGTTGATCTCGTCCATCTCCTTCTGCGCGGCAATGACGCCTTCGATCTGCGTTTTAGTCAGCGCTATCTGCTTCACGGCTGGCGACGTAGCCTGCCCTTGGGCGGCCGCGCTACCGGCGGACATCACGCAGTTCGCAACCGCGAGACAGGCAATACAAACAGCAACTTCGAGCGAACGGATCAAATAGTTGCGCATGGGTACCCTAAAGTTTGGACCGAAAACAAATACTCCCCGCCGACCTATTGCGCCGGTGCGGAGGCTTCCAAGAACGGCATCTTGGGGACTTCGCAGGTTCCTTTCATGCGCGCCGCCTGGTCACGATCTTTCTTGGCCTTCGGCCGGCGCTTTAGTTCGGATTGCGTGTTGCGGACAGCTTCGGTCAGCATCTCGCGCAGCTCAGCCTTCAGCATCTGCCCGCTGCGCACGCGACGCCTGCCGCGCACGCAAGCGGAGCTATGATGCCCGTTAAACCGATAGCTCATTTGGATGAACGTCCCGTAACGCTGGGTATTCGTGGTAAAGGGACCCGGCGGAGACGGGCCATTGATACAGCCGCCATTGCAGCTCTGGCTGGCGCTTGTGCTCCACATGGCCCAATAGCGTCCACCGACGCCAAGATTGAGATTATCGGTAATACGATAGGTCAAATGAGTTCGGTTTGCAGGCCGCGTCCAGTACCGTCCTGCGGGAAATACGCAACCGGAAGCCGCTGCCAATGGGTGTCGAGTCCGCTAAACTGGGCATACGGCAGGTAGGCCACCTCGCCGTTGATGCCCAGGCGATCCCATATCGTGATGTCAGCCGAGACACCTACGCGCAGCGCCTGCCAGGTATCGGCCTGCGTGATGCTGAGTTGATTTGCCGGGAAAGGCGGGTTGCACACCGCCGACCCGGGCGTTACCAACTGCGTGCACCCGAATGCATTCATGGTTTGATGGAAATAGCTGTAGCCGACGAACGGACCGACCTTGTCTTCCCGGGTGCGCAAGACGTTGAAGCCGACATCCCCAATGGCATATTTGAGCGAGCCGGATGTTGTAGAAGCGGTCACCTCGTAGGCGGTGACGGTTTGCGTTGGAGGCTCTCCCTGGATCAGGTTCCAGTCCTCGTCGGTCTGTTTCCCGCCGGTGATGGCGCCTGCGCCGACGTATCCTTTCACGAACACTTTAGATGGCGTGTCCACCCGGGCAAACAGCTCGCCGGAATGACCGGTGAGGTTGCTGTAGGTCAGCTGCGAAGCAAGACTGCCGGCCCCGCTGGTGTTTTTCGACGTGCCGGTGCTGTACCAATAACGGGCGCCGGTGTCGACCTCCCATCCGTCCAGGATTGGAACGGAGCGAGCCTTGAACGGCATTGCCGCCGCACCAGGAACGGGAGCATCCGCCCATACCGCCCCCGGATCCTGTCCCAAATGGTAGTTCAATGCCAGCTTGATCACCTGCATGTCCGACGTCACGCCCGACGTTCGGCCCGCCACGTAGGCGAATGTCGGGGGCGTGGTCTGCGTGACATTGACGGTGAGCGGCGTCGAAACATTGGCCGCGGCGAACCGATAATAGTCGTATTCGAGGCTCAACGACAAAGCCGGCGTCAGAGCGTGCTCGATCCCGGCACCAACCGTTCCACCCCACGCGCTGGCGGTGCCGGTGGTCGCTTCACCCGGGAACAGGGCGCCCGCGAAAGACCCGAGTGAGTCCACATTGTTGGGGGTGATCGATACGGTGCTGTCGGTCCAAGCGGCGCCGCCTTTGCCATAGACCAGTGTATGTCCCAGAGGATCGACGAGAAAGCCAACACGGCCGGTGAGTGCCGCCAGCAGGCGCGGCATGACCTGGCAATTAGAGCCGTTCAATATCGAGGAAGCCTGCATGCAGGTGTCCGCGCCGTGGGCATCGAGATAGCTGGCATCGGCCTGGAGACCCACGACCCATCGCGGCGCCACTTGCCAGTTGTAGCCAAGCTGAAGGCCGGCGAGGAAGCCGGCCGTGGTGACCTTGTCGCCAAAGATCGAAGGTCCGTAGGGATCGGAAAATGTTGCGGAGCCGGCTGCTGTACCGACGCTGCCGCCGAGGTAGAAGCCCGACCACGTCCAGGCCGGAGCTGCGGGCGGGAGCCGCAAATCGGCCGCAGTCGCCAGCGCCACCGGCATCAAGACTGACACGATAATCGTAGCTCGCAGGAGATGTTTGTTGCGCGCGTTCATGGTTCTCACCAAAAAACGATTGCCGGAGCAGGGGCCGATCTAACGCAGCCCAACACAGAGCACGTGGTACCAGAAAAAGAACTGTCCGCCTGTAGCGCGACAATCTGGACCGGCCCGAGGATAACGCAAGCGATATTTTGCGTGACCGGTGACATGTAGCGCCAGTCCAGAAACCAGCCGTCTTGGCGACCCTTTGGAGCAACGACTCGGTAACCATTCGAGGACTGACCGTAAATCGACGATGCTGTGCCAGCGCCCGCTGCGCGAGAGCCTGGGGATGCGGTGCTCGTTCAATGTCGTCGATACGACGCCTCGTTCCCAACCTGTTGCCTTTCGCGCCGTAAGCGCTCGGCTTCGACCCTGACGATCCAGACCGAGCATTAAGGCTGCAGTCATGCCGGGATATCGCCAGATATTCCGAAGCGTGATGCCAAGTGCATCGATCTTCATTTTCGCACCGGCGGCGGTCACGTCACGAAGCCTGATGTTCCGATCGTCGGCTCCGGCTACCTGGCCCCGACCGCTTTGCGCAAGATTGCGCGCGCGGCCGGCGATCAAGGCGGCGTAGGCGAGCGGCTCATCGGCCATGCGCCGAAGCAATGCGTCGGCTTGCCGATCAACCTCGTTCCAATCCTCCAGCAGCAATGCGCGCTCGATCGCATAGCGTCGGAACCAGAAATGGTTGTGGCCCACGGAGCCTTGCTCAAGCAGCGTCTCTCCGGCTGCTAAAGCGGCCTCCTGATCTTCCCGCTTATCTTCCAGCAGTGACAGCAGCCCGAAAAGTATGGGCCCGGCAAATCCGGGGCCGGTTTCCTCTGAAATCTCCCGGCCTGTTCGCGCGAGCAGCAAGGCATTTGCCCGCTGGCCCTTTGCGAGAGTAGCCAAACCACCTGCGCTTCGAGTAATGTAACAGAGCTGACTTGCTCCTCGTCCCCAACTTCAGGGCTCAATAATGAAAACGGCTCTATCAGGCCTGTTTGCTGCAATCATTTTTTGTACAACAGCCGTGGCTTCAGAAGTTGGAACACCTACGGCCACCCCTCCGGATTGGGCAACACAACCGACCGTACCTCAGGCCGGGGCAACACTTCCGAGCGTGGCTCCGACGAATGCGGACAGCATCGGACAGGAAAGAGCGCAGGACAACACGACGGCTTTACCTGCACAGCCGCTGGTTCAGAAGGAACAACCGAAAGATTTTCCGAAGGACAAGCAGTAGCGTTCTCGATCACGCCCTCGACCACCGATCGCGCCGACCGGTCGGCAGCGTCGTCAGCCGGCGCGGTCTTGACGGATCGTTGGGGCAACTGTCCGGCGCGCTTCTTGTAGGACATTCCCAACGGACGCAACCCGCCAAATATGTCAAGGCGCGCTCCTCCGTTTTGCATCACGCACGCGTTAATTCCGGAGCCGCCGGCGGGGCAGCTTCGGGACTTCGCGGCTCGCGTCATGCGCGACGCCTAGTCACGATCTTTCTTGTCCTTCGGCCGGCGCTTTGTTTCGGATTGCGTGTTGCGGACGGCCTCGGTCAGCATCTCGCGCAGTTCAGCCTTCGTCTTCGGAGGTTGGCGCGGGGTTTTTTGCCATTGGGTCATGCCCAATATATGGGGATGCGGCAGGGAGAATTAAACCCCTGATTGCCCGACAGCGTGCGGTTGTGGTTAAGCCGTGTTAGCGACAGCGACCGATGCGGTGCTCGTTCAATGTCGTCGATACGACGCCTCGTTCCCAACCTGTTGCATTTCGCGCCGTAAACGCTCGGCCTCGACGCAAATGATCCAGACCGAACATCAAGGCTGCAGTCATGCCGGGACATCGCTAGATATTCCGAAGCGTGATGCCAAGTGCATCGATCTTCATTTTCGCACCGGCGGCGGTCACATCACGAAGCCTGATGTTCTGATCGTCGGCTTCGGCTACCTGGCCCCGACCGCTTTGCGCAAGATTGCGCGCGCGATCGGCGATCAAGGAGGCGTAGGCGAGTGGCTCATCAGCCATGCGCCGAAGCAATGCGTCGGCTTGCCGATCAACCTCGTTCCAATCCTCCAACAGCAATGCGCGCTCGATCGCATAGCGTCGGAACCAGAAATGGTTGTGGCCCACGGAGCCTTGCTCAAGCAGCGTCTCTCCGGCTGCTAAAGCGGCCTCTTGATCTTCCCGCTTATCCTCCAGCAGTGATAGCAGCCCGAAAAGTATGGGCCCGGCAAATCCGGGGCCGGTTTCCTCTGAAATCTCCCGGCCGGTTCGCGCGAGCAGCAGGGCATTTGCCCGCTGGCCCTTTGCGAGAGCTACTTCCGCGCTATGGCCAAGAATCACGGCCTCATAACGTCGAGCTTTGAGTATCCGGGCTTGTTCCAGCGCCCTGATCTGGAAGTCTTCGGCCTCCGCGTATCGTCCTGCTGCGGTCAGGCAAAGACCTATCGACTGGGTGGCAAACATCTCCCCATGTCGATTACCGATCCTCACCGCCGTCTCCAATGCCATTCGCATATCATCGAGGCTGCGGTCGAAGTCGCAGGTGTAGATCCGGCAGTGCCCCATCATGACGCGATTGGGGACCGCAATCCGCGTCAGATCATGCGCTTCGCAGAGGTCGATGCAGCCAGCAAAGTGGGAAAGTGCGGTTGCCATGCGACAATCCATGTACTGCGCATCGGCCAGACCACTCAGGGCGCGGGCTTGCCATTCCGGCAACTCGACGCGTCGTGCGGCCTCGAGAGCCAACTCATGCTGGCTCCGGCATTCCACCAGTTCGCCACGCGCAAAATATAAATTGCCGCGAAGGTAATGCAGTTCGGCGAGAGCGCGATCGTCCCTGCTGTTTCTCGCCAGCGGCTCGGCCTCGGCCAATCCGGAAAAGGCGTCTTCCAGCTTGGCGATCAGACGGTTGGAAGCGGCGCATCCGAGCAGAGCCCGGTACCGGCCGGCATCGTCGCCGGCGACCGCCAGAGCCTGGAGGTAAGCCTCGCGCGCTTCGGTGCCGCGCCCCGCGTCGCGCTGAAGATCGCCCACCAGCATTGCAAGTTCCAACGTATCGCGTTCCTCGGCCGCGAGCGCCAGCCCCCGTGCAGCAAGCGCAATTGCCTGGTCCTGGCGGAATAGAATCGCTTGCTCTTTGGCAGCCGCGAGATAGGCGCGTGCCGCCTCGGGATCGCCGGCGCGGTCAAGGTGCTCGGCCCGTAGAACTTGATCATCAGCAAAGATCGCGGCCGCGGCGCGGTGCAATTCCCGCTTTCGCGTGTTCGTCAGCGAGCCATACACTCCGTCGCGCACCAAAGCATGGGCGAACAGCAGTCCGTCTTGCGTCGGGCGCAAAAGGGCATTGCCTACCAAAGTGTCGCAATCGTACTCCGGCTCACGAAGTAGTTCCCTGAGTTGCGGAAGGCTGAAGCGCTGGCCAAGCACGGAGGCCGCCTGAATAGCGCGACGATCCCGGGCAGAGAGGAGATCCGTGCGGGCCAGCACGACGCTTTGAATGGAGACGGGAAGCCTTCCATCGGCGAGGTCGCCCGCGCCGCGGAGCAATTGCTCCAGAAACAGCGGGTTGCCGCCAGCACGTTCGACGCACTGATCGGCGAATGAGCTGATGTCTATGAAGCGACGGGCGATTGATCTGGCATCGGCAGGCGATAGCGGAGATAGATCAATGGTGACCACGGCGGCCCCACCGGCCGTGCTTCGCCAGCGTGCGTCGATCGGATCGCCTTCAAGACGCGTGGTCATAATGAGCACCGTCTGACTGGCGCTGGTGGCGCGAGTAATGGCTGCAAGAAGGCTAAGCGTTTCCGGATCGGCCCAATGAACGTCTTCGACCGTCACAAGAAGTGGCCGATTGTCCGCCGAAGCTCCTACCAGTGCGCCAATCACGCGTTGCTTGCCGTAGGTCCGCGCAGCTGCATCCATCGCCTCATAAAGCTTCTGGGCGGTTTCAGGCTGCGGCATCTCAAGAAGATCGTGCAGATAGAGCGCATCGTCGGCTTGCAGATGTCCGTCTCGTATAGCGACGTCAATCGCGTGTTCGGCATTGTTCGATGTCGTAGATCCCAGTCCCAAAAGTCCACTAACTACCGTGCGCACAGCGCCGTGACCGCGTGCCGTCCCGAAATCGAGGACAAAGCCCGCGGTCGACGACATGCCGGAAGCCATGGCAATCGAACGCACCTCATCGATGAGCCTGGTCTTGCCGATCCCGGCCTCACCGCGGATGAGCAGGGCGGTGCCGTTGCTGCCGCTAACGCAGGCGTCCAATATGGCCCGGATCTGGCCTAGTTCCGCGCGACGGCCGACCAGCGCATGGACCTCCGGCGTCGAGCTTTTCGCTCCGGTCACTCGCCAAGCCTTGACGGGATGTCCGACGCCCTTCAGAACCAGCGAGCCAAGCAATTCATAGGAAATCAAGTGGCCCGTTGCCTGGTACACGGGATCGGAAACGAGAGTTTCACCGCTAGTGGCCTTTTCCAGCAGCCGTGCGGCAATATTGGCGGCCTCGCCGGTCACCGTATATCCGCGATGATGGTGGCTTCCTACCGAACTCGCCATGACTTCACCTGTCGCAACCCCGATATGGACAGCCAAAGCCGAAAGCATGCCGGATGCGAGTTCCGGAATAGCAGCTTGAATTTCTATCGCTGCGCGTACCGCACGCTCGGCATCATTGCCTCGCGCGAGCGGTGCTCCGAACAGCGCCATCACCGCATCGCCGATGTGTTTGTCAATTGTCCCGCCATAGCGATCGACTGTCGTATCGACGAGTGCAAAGAAGCGTTCCAATATGGCGTGCACGTCTTCAGGGTCCAGCATCGACGAGAGATTCGTATAGCCGACCAAATCGCAGAACAGCACAGTGACCGGACGGCGGTCTCCTACCGGATCGGGTATCCGCTTTTCATCGAGCTGCGCGGCCATATCGGCGCGGAGGGCGCGACCACACCCGCCGCAATACTTCTCGCCGATCTCGTTCGAAAAGCCGCAATTGTCGCAGGATGCCGGCAATACCGTGCCGCAGGACGAACAGAATTTGCGTCCCGCTCGGTTTTCCAAGTCGCATTTAGTACAGCGCATGGCTTCGGGTTCCGTCTCCCGCGAAAATGAACCAAAGTCGCGAGTATCGCAAGGAAATCGTTGCTGGCGTGTCAGTGCATTGCTGAGGCCGAAAAAGCGCGGTTGAATGCAAAGCTCACCGCGCGCCAATCCTCATCCTGGCACTGGACCAGGCCGTTGCTTTGAAGGCTCGAATTGGGTCATCGAACCCGTGCCAATCGGAACAAAGCGCGCCTTGTACGCACCCTCATGCAGTGACTCGGCAACTCGAATTGCCGACCCCATGACAGCGGATAGCGCGGCGAGCTTTAATGGCCGCCCATTCGCATCTCCGCTCAGCGTAAAACCTTAACTGCCGCAACTCTGGCGATGCTCGTTCAGATACGCCTGATAAGCGAGCTTGATTCCATCCTGGAGCGAGGTGCGCGCGCGCCAGCCCAGTGCGGCCAGGCGGCTGACATCGAGCCATTTGCGCGGCGTGCCGTCGGGCCGCGAGGGATCGAAGACTGATCTCGCCGCCATAGCCGACGACCGCGGCGACCACGCGGGCGAATTCGGCGATGGTGATGTCTTCGCCGGTGCCGATATTGACGAGCTCGGTCGCTGGAATAGTTCTTCATCAGGTGAACGCAGGCGTCGGCGAGATCGTCGACATAGAGGAATTCGCGCCGCGGCGTGCCGGTGCCCCAGACCACGACGTCGGCAGCGCCGGACAGCTTGGCCTCGTGGAAGCGGCGGATCAGTGCGGCGACGACGTGGCTGTATTCGGGGTGATAATTGTCGCCGGGTCCGTAAAGATTGGTCGGCATCGCCGAGATGAAGTCGCAGCCATATTGGCTGCGATAGGCCTGGCACCATCTTGATGCCGGCGATCTTGGCGATCGCATACCATTCGTTGGTCGGCTCCAGCGGGCCGGTGAGCAGCGCAGTCCTCGCGCATCGGCTGCGGCGCGAGCTTGGGATAGATGCAGGACGAGCCGAGGAACATCAGCTTCTCGGCGCCGTTGACGATGGGCGGCGTGGATCACGTTGGCTGCGATGGCGAGGTTGTCGTAGAGGAATTCGGCCGGCAGCGTGTCGTTGGCCACGATGCCGCCGACCTTGGCCGCGGCCAGGAACACCGCGTGCGGTTTGTGCCGCGCGAACCAGTCGATCGACCGCCGCCTGTCGCGCAGATCGAGCTCGGCGCGGCCGGCCGTCAGGAGCGCGCATCCTCCTCGCGCGAGCCGGCGCACCAGCGCGGAGCCGACCATGCCGCGATGGCCGGCAACGAAGACGCGTCTTGCCTTCGAGCTCAAACGGTAGTGCCTTGCCATTGGCGGCCTCCCGCTTCGGCGATCATCGAGATCGCCCGCCACCATTTCCTTGACCAGTTGCGGCAAACTGGTCTTCGGCTTCCAGCCGAGCTTGGCCCTGCGCCTTGCTGGCATCGCCGATCAGGAGGTCGACCTCGGTCGGGCGGAAATAGCGCGGGTCGATGCGTACCAGCAGTCTTGCCGGACTCGCTGTCGACGCCGGTCTCCTCGATCCCCTTGCCGCGCCAGTCGATGTTGCGGCCGACTTCGGCGAAGGCCAGCTCGACGAATTCGCGCACCGAGTGGGTCTCGCCGGTCGCCAGCACGTAATCGTCGGGCGCGTCCTGCTGCAGGATCGCCAGCATGCCCTCGACATAGTCGCGGGCATGGCCCCAGTCGCGCTTGGCGTCGAGATTGCCGAGATAGAGCGTGTCCTGCAGACCGGTCTCGATGCGGGCGACGGCGCGGGTGATCTTGCGGGTGACGAAGGTCTCGCCGCGGATCGGGCTTTCGTGGTTGAACAGGATGCCGTTGGAGGCATGCATGCCGTAGGCCTCGCGATAGTTCACCGTGATCCAGTAGCCGTAGAGCTTGGCCGCGCCGTAGGGCGAGCGCGGATAGAACGGCGTGGTTTCGCTTCTGCGGGATTTCCTGGACCAGGCCGTAGAGCTCCGAGGTCGAGGCCTGGTAGAAGCGGGTCTCCTTCTCCATGCCGAGGATGCGGATCGCCTCCAGCAGGCGCAGCGTGCCGAGGGCGTCGGCATTGGCGGTGTATTCCGGGCGTCTCGAAGCTGACGCCGACATGGCTCTGCGCGGCGAGGTTGTAGATCTCGTCGGGCTGGATCTGCTGCATCAGGCGGATCAGGTTGGTCGAGTCGGTCATGTCGCCGTAATGCAGGAGGAACGGCACGTTCTCGACGTGCGGATCCCGGTAGAGATGGTCGACGCGGCCGGTGTTGAACGAGGACGAGCGCCGCTTGATGCCATGAACCATATAGCCGTTGCCGAGCAGATATTCGGCAAGATAGGCGCCGTCCTGCCCGGTCACGCCGGTAATCAGGGCCACGCGCCGCTGCAAATCCCGAGCCGTCATTTTCTCTCCATGCGAGCCGCCCAGGCGGCCGGGGGAACTGACCCCGCGTCACCAGATCAAATCCCGTCCGCAATCCCTTCGCCGACCAACGCTGAAGGGCAAGACCGGCTTGCGTTCCTTTGCCGAAACACCTGCCAGCCTCATATCGACATGCGAAGCCCTTAGCATCCACCTCTCTCGAAGTCCACGCGAGAGCACAGGATTGGAAGCCCGAAAGATGACGCGATCTCTTGCGCGACTATTCCAGCTCTCATTGGCGCGGATGGTGATCGAGCGCTGATAGACAGGCTAACGAGACAGGTGACCAACGATAGCCTCCCGCTCCAGCGGTACGAGAGGGATGCGGCTCGTAAGCTGGCGGCCGTAGAAGCGCGCAACGCCGAACTCACGCGATTGCTCCATGTGCGCAAACTTCAGTTGCCCAAACGATGTCCTCCAGAAGCTGATGCATGATGCGGCTGCTGCGAGTCATTGGATATGCGCTCAAAACGATCAAAAACAGACTGCGTATCCGTCAGCGGATACGCAGGCTTTCTCTCAGGTCAGCGACGGCGCGATACAATGCTAATGCACGGGCAGAAGCAAAGAGGGTTTCGGAGCAGTCAAACCATATATCCGAATGCATTAAGCAGATGGCCTATAAGCCGCGCTTTTCAATCATCATTGATGGAAGGTCGGGGACCGAGAGTCTTAGCAATACTTTCAATTCAATCGATCAGCAGATTTATTCTCACTGGTCTGCGAACGTGCTTATCGCAGAGGATGCGAAAAAAAATGCCATGTTCCGAATGAGATGCCAATTGTAGTCGGCGAAATACGACCGTTCACACTTGATGGGGACTTTTTGATTTTTCTCACGTGCGGCCAGCGACTGGCACCCGACGCCCTGTACGAATTCGCATCTCGGCTCAATCGCGCCGATTGTGTCGATATGGTTTACGCTGACGAAGACCAAGAGGATGCGAGTGGCAGACGCTATCAACCATTTCATAAGCCGGATTGGATGTCCAGATTATCTGGAGACTTTCAATTACGTCGGATTTGTCGTGTGCTTCAGGCGATCGCAGGTATCGACGAGCCTGAGTTATAAAGGCCTGTACGATTTCGTTTTGCAGTTTACGGAGCGCTCCAACAAGGTCGCCCATATTCCAAAAATTCTCGGTCATAAGCCAAGAATAACGCAGGAATGCATCGATACCGCGGATGAGATATCCGCCCTCGAAGGCCGACTGCGTCGGACCAACCGAAGGGGGGTCATCAGGCAGACGCCGCAACATCCGGGCTGTTACGACATCAAAATTGATATGAACCATAAACCCTTGCTATCAATCATCATCCCGACGGCAGGAAAAGTGGTTGCGATCGATGGCCGAAAGATCGATTTGATCGCTAATTTGCTCAATCAGATACGGATGAGGTCAACCTACAAGCGCAAGGAAATAATCGTGGTCGACAATGGCGATCTATCTACGGATCAGATGGCAGCAATTGATCGGCTGGGGGCAAAGTGCGTCACTTATCGAGATGCAGAATTTAACGTTGCGAAGAAATTGAATTTTGGAGCCTCCGTGGCGACCGGCGAGCTCCTTTTATTGCTAAATGATGACATCGAGATATTGACGCCGTCGTGGATCGAGAGGATGGCGGAGCATTTCGAAAAGCCGCATGTTGGGGTTGTAGGAGCGAAGCTCTTGTATACCGACGAAACGCTGCAGCATGTCGGGATTGTCCACAATAACGGCAGCCCAGATCACGTACGACGCCATTTCCCCAGGAGCGAGGCTGGATATTTTTTCAGCACGTGCGGTGTTCGAAATTACTCCGCCGTTACGGGCGCATGCATGATGGTCAAGGCGCAAACATATCGAAACGTTGGCGGCTACTCGGAAGATTTTGCGGTCAGCTATAACGACGTCGATTTTTGTCTGAAAGTTATGCGCAAGGGCTTTTCGATAGTATATACTCCCGCTGCAGAGCTCGTACATATGGAGTCTCGATCTCGGGTTCCGTATCTGGACGCGAAGGAGCGCGATTTGTTTGCAGAAAAATGGGGCAAGAGCATCAATCCCGATCGATTCTACAATGAGCGTTTCCTGACGGTCTCTCCACCTACATTCGAGCCGGCTGCTAACTTCTAGTTTATGGCCATTGACGTGGGCGCCCTGACTTCCTGGGCGCAGGTCAAGGACTGACTGGAATAGATCGAGCAGCTGCCAACAAAACCGCGCGCAACTCATCCAGTCAAAACGCAAAATTGCTCTGAATTGCCAGTCTTTGTGAAGTCTCGATCTTCGCGACTTTTGTTCAGGAAGCTGATTTTTTTGCCCCCTCCGTCAGTACAGCTAACGGGCAAAGCCGCCGGATCGTCCGAGTAAGCCGTCCAACAAGCCTCGGACCATGAACAAGATATTGGCTCTCCGGGGTGGTACAAAGAAGGCGTAAATGGCGAAGAGAAATGGAATGTGGATCGCGTCCTGCGCGATCCATTGCGCCGGCGTGTGGTCAAGTCTGTAAAGTAGAAGTTTGTTTCTCATGATGTAATAGAGACGAAGCGGGCTATGCGTTGGGATTTCTCGCTTGAACCACGGAAGCGCGATCATTCGGTCACCGATTTCGTGAGTCATGGTCGCTTTATTTGATCCTACGATAGCGAGCCCGCAGCTCTTGGCTCTGAAGCACCATTCGGTATCGATGTTGTCGATAAAGAGAGCGTCCATCATCGGGCCCACGATTAGCGAGGACCTTATCGAGGTCAGTGATCCGGAAGTGATCAGGAAATCGCATTCGACCGGTCCCTGCGCTTGCCTAATCGCGATGTTCTTTGGAAAGCCAAATCGAATGAAACGCAATTTCCTCGATCCATTCCTCTCGTCATACAACGTTGGGCCGATGACGGCGGCCTGCGTGCCGCCGGACTCGAAATCACGCAGGTCATCCAAAAGATCGGAAATTAGCGTAGACGATGGCAGACTGTCCTGGTCGAATGTCACGTAGTGCGATGAGCCGATTTCTTGAGCGTGGCTTATGCCTTGGTTGAGTGCCGTCGCGAGGCCGAGATTGGTTTCATTCTGAATGAATGCATCGCCGCAATGCACCGGTCTCTCCGAACCGTTATCGACAACAACAATATGGAAAACCTGCGGTCGCAATCTTTCGATGAGCCGTCTTAGTTTATACGGCGTGGGATTATAAGTGACAACGACCGCGCAAACACTATCCCGCATCAACTAGCCTTTCGCAGATGTCCAGGTTCAATTCGATTTCGATAACCCAAGGAAAAGCACATCGAGACCCGAGCAGAAATAGATGTGGAGAGCCTCCAGGGGAGAATTCACCATTGGCTGCTCGTTGATGTTGAGGCTGGTGTCGATCAGCAGCATATGACCGGCTCGATACTTCAACGCAATGTTTCAATTGTTAGACTCTTGATTTGCCCGACCTGATTTGTCAGTCTATGACTGATGCCATTCGCCGATAAATGATGATGCCTTCTTCTAGCTTATTGCCCAGGATTTCCTGCGCATGGCCGAGAATATGTTATCAAGATAGTAGTCTTGGGCGACAGCGTACACGACGGAAGCGCTGCTGCAATTGAATGCGTTGATGAAATCCGTGGGGTGCATCTGGAGCTGCCGGAGGCTGTCTTAGTGATAACGCTCGTCGAGGCGCACGGGAATGAGCCGGCCCTGGCACATCTTCCACTACGCGCGCCAATTATCGCGCTGTCGTTATCGACCCCGGTCAGACGCACAAAGGCCGCCGAAGCTCTTCTTGCAAGTGCTAATTCTTGGCAACCAACCAGCAACAACCAAGGAGTCGATTCAAGCTTTTCGAGCTACATTGCGGGCTCGGCGGATAGATTCCTCTATCTTTCGCGTCGACCACTCCCGTCTTTGTGCGGCTCTTGCGGCGGGGCATCTCGTTTCAAGACGTCAAGCCGCTCCTGCGAATGTGAGCAATTTGATGGATACCAACCAGCCGTCCCACGAACGCCTCAGACTGGCAATCCTGATTTGCGCGCACATCGCGGTTTGCTGCGTATCTCTGGTTTACGTCGCAGGCTTCAATTACGCGGGCACGTTCGATCCCGCAAAATTTCATGTATTCTACGACCCCGGTCGATCGTACGAAGCTATCGCTGTAACGCTAGCATTCGCTTTGGTTTCGTTATTTTTTATATTTGCGCGCTTCAGTTTCGGCTACTTCGTCGGATTTTATTTTTATACGATGATCCTTGGCTACCTCTGGCTGAACAGCTTCTCTGATATGAACTATGATCATCAGCGTGCCGGATTTTCGGCCGCAGAGTGAGCTGCGCATTTCTTATTCCCGCCCTGTTTATCTCGGCACCGCTTCGGCAACGATACACGTTGTCGGCAACCGCGTTTAATCGGCTCTTGATGTTCGTCCTGCTGCTGGGCGTCGCCACGGTCGCCGTTGGCGCTACCTACAATTTCCGATTCGTCGCCATCGAAAATATCAACTACTACCGGGATAAGATTGAATTCCCGACGATACTGAGGTATTTGATCGGAACAATGTCCAGCGCATTATTGCCGTTCGCCTTTGCTGGCTTTGTGGCAGGCAGGGCTTACGGGCGAGCCGGCGCTGTTTTGCTTCTCCTGCTCTTGTTCTATCCGATTACTCTCAGCAAGCTCGTCCTTTTCACGCCGTTTTGGCTGGTCTTTGTGTTGTCATTGGCAAAATTAGCTGAGGCCAGAATCGTCGTTATCGTGTCGCGTCTTGCGCCCATGCTTGCAGGGCTCGTTTTGATCACTGTGTTCAAGACACATGCTGAAGGGTATTTTTTTATCGTTAACTTCCGGATGAACACGGTTCCGTCAATTGCAATGGACATTTACAACGACTTTTTCTCCAAGCATGATCTCACATATTTCTGTCAGATATCGGCATTGAAACGCATCATGCATTGCCCCTATCAGGATCAACTATCGATCGTGATGCACGGGACCTACAAGCTCGGTAACTTCAACGCTTCGCTGTTCGCGACGGAAGGTATCGCATCGTTGGGAGGATCGTTCGCGCCGGTGACCTCATTTATCTGCGGACTCGTATTTGCTCTCGGCAATCGCTTATCCGCCGGACTGCCAAGTGGCTTTGTCCTGATCTCAGGGGCGATCCTGCCGCAGGTTCTTCTTGATGTACCTCTGACGACCGCCCTGCTTACGCACGGCGCCGGGATCCTCTTTCTGTTTTGGTACATCACGCCGCGCGCCGTGTTCGAAGCGAACGATCAAGCAAGGCCGCCGGACGGCAACGGACCGGCAAACATCGCACCCGGCAGCAAGGACCGCGATCTAACCCAAGGTCCTCCAACCCGATCCCACCCCGAAGTGAGCCGCTCATTTTGCAGGCTGCTAGCGAGCCATCGGGGCGAGCATGCTCCGGCTGACTACGCTGGCGCAGTCAGGGGACCCGCTCTCATTTAACTAAGGCTCGACTTGCGGGCTAGGAGTTTATGAAACGCTCAACTTGATATCGATCCCGGGGTTACAACATTCCCCCACAACGGATCGGAGTGCGTAGCCTGCGCTGGCCCAGAAGCAATACGATCGCGGCGTCAGCCTCTCGCACCCCCGAGTTGTTTGACGGAAAATAGCCGGCCTTTGCTTTTTGCGGCGTGGCCGGAGTGGGGCTATCCTGGTTCGCGGGCAAACTTTGGCGTCGCTTCGGACGATGATAGGCCCGGCGGTTGAAAGATGCGGGGTTTCGGTCCGCCCCCGCGGCCGTTGCCGTCATCGCCGCTGGCGGCGGAGTGGGGCGATCGCCGATGACAAGGCGCCGGCAAGGGAGGCTGCTATGGACGTGAACAAGATCACCTGGGCCCAGGCGGGACGCGTGACCGATCCCGGCCGCTACATGTTCAAATTCGGATGGTTGACGATCACGGCCGATGACCTGGCCGTCTGGAAGGCGTATCCAAATGCCGCATTCACTCTGATCAGAGGGACGGCGCCACCACCTGCAGAAGGCGATGAGCAGCCTGCCGGAGAGGAGTTTCGATTGGGCCTGTTCGAATTGCCGATCGATTCCGACCCTTCAGATAGCGAGAAATGATTGCCTCTGATTTAGTTTTCGTCATGCCTGGGCATAGCCGTCCGATGGACGGCGTCGCTCCCGCTCGCCTAAGCCCGGGCATGACCCACAAGCTTCAACGGCTTCCTTAACCGTCCATTTACCATAATTGTTCATGATGTGCTGGTAGTGATCCCGCAAAGGCCTCGAACGACATGGCGCAGCGCAGTCTGAGATCTTCGGCCACCAGGAACGAAAACGTCCTGAGCTTTGCCCGGCCGTCGGCGCCGGATTGTGGCGTGACCGCTCTTAATCTCGTCTACCAGGCGGCCGAAATCTTCAGCGGCATGGAAGATCACGCCCGGGAAATCGAAGCGCGCGCCCAGTCGCTGTGCAAGAGCGCCTCCGAAAGACTAAAGCTGGCTGAAAAGCGAACTGAAGCTGCCGAGCGCGAGCGGAGGCAAACCATCATTGAGGTCGATTGCAAACTGCAGGACGCCTCCAAAGCATTGAAGCAAGCTCAATTGCGACTTTCCGCCAGTGAAGATCGCCTGACGGCGCTGGAGTTCCGCGCTCAAGCAGCCGAACTGGAAGCACGTGAAGCCAAGCAAACGCTCGCCCTCGTTGAGGAAGCCATCCGCCGGCGTCTGCTTTGCACAAGTCCGGAAGCCGCAAGTTGAACGCGGCCGCCTGAGGCTGCGTTCAACCCCGACGGGTCAAAGCCATCTCACATGGCTACGGCGCCGTGCCTTCAACGGCAAAGGCGCGGAAATTGAACGGACGTGCGCGATGCGCTCAGTCGTTCAGAGCGAAGACGGGAATGAAAAGTTCACGGAATGAAAGTTTGAAGAGTGCCTGCCCGCCGACGGCATGATGGCTGTCCGTATGCAACTGAAAGAGGATTTCGGCACATCCTCAGGGGCAGCTGATATCAGGATACCCCTTCCTCCCCTTTGCAAGCAACGGGCCTGCTATGCAAGGGATTTGGCGTCGTCCCTGCGGCAGGGACGGGAATGCATCAGAAGACGATGCCGACAAAGCCGGCGATGGCCAGCACGAGGGTCGTCGTGATGGCGAACAGCCAAAGCATTCCGGCGCCGCCTTTAGCTCGATCGGCGGGTTTATTGTTGCAAAATGACATGGACATCGCGATCTCCTGTAGAGCGCAGGCATATCTAGTAGCGCGAACGATCGGTTACGAATGTGAAGCGCTTCACACTCACTCGGGTGTGAACAAACGTGACCTGCTCGCGGATCGATGGTGTCGCGGGTCGGCGGGCCCGGCCTGCATTGCTGATAACCCGCGCATCGGCTTGCCAATGCCCGGTCGTTCACTCACACTTCCGCCATAACAAAAAACTCTGTCACAACAAAAAGCTTGGAGGAAACCAATGTTCGTCAGAAAGGTCGGGCTGCTCGGCTTGGCACTTGCGGTATTATCGGCGCAGCCCGCGCTGGCCCAGAAGCAATATGGTCCCGGCGTCAGCGACACCGAGATCAAGGTCGGGCAGACCATCGCCTATAGCGGGCCGGCCTCGGCCTATGGCACGCTCGGCAAGGTCGAAGGCGCCTATTTCAAATGGCTGAACGACACCAAGGGCGGCATCAACGGCCGCAAGATCACCTTCATCAGCCGCGATGACGGCTACTCGCCGCCCAAGGCGGTCGAGAATGTGCGCAGCCTGGTCGAAGGCGACGAGGTTGCGCTGATCTTCGGCGTGCTCGGCACGCCCTTGAACATCGCGATCCGGCCCTACCTGAACAAGCAGGGCGTGCCGCAACTGTTCGTCGCCGCCGGCACCTCGGCGCTGAACGATCCCGCGCATTTCCCCTGGAGCATGGGCTGGCAGCCCAATTTGCGCGACGAAGCGAAGTTCTATGCCAGGAACCTGCTCGCCCACAATCCGAAGCCCAAGGTCGCGGTGCTCTACCAGAACGACGATTTCGGCAAGGATCTGCTGAATGGACTGAAAGAAGGTCTGGGTGAAGACGCCGACAAAATGATCGTCAGCTCGCAGAACTTTCAGTCGAGCGACCCCACCATCGACAGCCAGATGGTGATTCTGCAGAATTCCGGCGCCGACGCGCTGTTTTTGTTTACCTACGCCAAGCAGGCGGCGCAGGCGATCTCGAAAATGTCCGACCTGAAATGGAAGCCGGAGACCTATCTGCATCTCGGCGCGGCATCGGTCGGCGCGACCTTCAAGCCGGCCGGCCTCGACAAGTCCACCGGCATCATGAGCGCGGGCTTCATGAAGGACGTCACCGATCCCAAATGGGCCGACGATCCCGACGTCAAGACCTGGACCGAGTGGATGAAGGCCAACATGCCCGCGGCCGACCGCAACGACAGCCTTACCGCCGCCGGCTATAGCGTGGCCCAGACATTGGAGCAGGTGCTGAAGCAATGCGGCGACAATCTGACCCGCGAGAACATCATGAAGCAGGCGGCCAACTTGCGGGATTTCCACCTCGGCCTGCTGCTGCCGGACAGCCGCATCAACACGTCACAGACGGATTATCGCGTGGTGACCTACATGCTGCTGCAGCGTTTCAACGGCGCAAGCTGGGATGATGTGAAGTAGGGAGCTACTTCAATATATTTCCCAAGCCGGGCTCTCAACTTGCTTCGTCATTCCGGGGCAGCCCGTCAGGGCTGAGCCCGGAATTTGGAGATGATCAGCGAGAGATTCCCAGATGTGGAATTGCACATCCGAGGTTTGCGCTAACGCGCGCCCCACCGGAATGAGCAAGCGGCTGCCGCATGGTGGATGTCACCTGTCCCGTGCCCGTTTTGAAGGCACGTTCTTGCGATTCGGACTCGTTTTGTTCGCCGCGATAGCGCGGTTGCCGGATCGCCAAACCCAGGCGGTTCGGGCGTCACGCGCCAAAAAACGGCTCAATGAATCCCGTAAACGTTGTTCCGATTCGATTTTTCGCCCTGTTGCGGCGCACGGTGTGACTCAAATGCCAGTGCCAAAGATAAATCAGGGGCTTCGCTGTAATTTAAGGTAAATTTTTCTTTCACGAATCACCGAGCTGATTCATTTTTGTGTTCTGGGGTCAATCTGGAGGCGAAGGTATGAACGTCATTGTTTTCGCATCGCGTAAAGGCGGCTCGGGGAAAAGTACCCTGGCGGCTCATCTCGCTGCGCATGTCCATAAATCAACGAAGCCGTGTCTGCTTGTCGATGCCGATCCGCAGGGGTCATTGACCCTGTGGCACAAGCTGCGCGGCACCAACGAACCGGCGATCAAGACCGCCGTCAACTCCGTCAGCGGGATTGTCGCCGCCGCCAAGCGCGATGGAATCGAATGGGTATTCATCGACACGCCGCCGAATGTGTCGTCGGTCGTCGAAGATGCCATCCGCAACGCCACCATGGTGGTCATTCCGGCGCGGCCGGGGGTATTCGACGTCAATGCCGTGCAGGAAACCATCCTGACCTGCCGCGCGGCGCGCAAACCCTATGCCGTCGTGCTCAACGGCGCGCCGGCACGCAGGGATGAAGCGGAAAGCCCGATCGTCACCATCGCGCGCGAAGCGCTGACCAAATTCCGTGCGCCGGTATGGGGCGGCCAGATCACCAACCGCGCCGACCTGTTGATGGCGCTCGGTCATGGTGAAGGCGCGCGCGAATACTATGCCGAAGGCCGCGCCGCGGCGGAGATCGGCCGGTTATGGGCTGCGATCGAACGCTCGGTGAAGGCGATCCGTGGTACGGCGTCGGCGTCCGGCGCCATGCACAAGCAGGCGGCATAGCTTCGCTAAGCCGTCAGGTCGGCAAAAAACGCGCGGGTTCCGCGCGTTTTCTTGTTTGCTGCGCGCTGCTCAGGAGGAGGTTCGCGGTTCATCCGCGCGCTCAATTCACCATCAGCACGTAGAAAATTACCACCGGCGACAGGGTCAGGATCACCGACCAGATGCCGACGGCCCAGAGCACGTCTCCGGTGCAAAAGCCCTGTTGTTCGCTGGATGAATATTTCGCAGTCTTCGTCGTCACGACGCCCCCTCGTTTTTATCTCGGATTGTTTCTTGTGAAGGCTTGATACGCGCCGGCTTTTAAAAAGCCGGCCACGATTTCGCTTGCATTTGAACACAGGTGCTACCGCCGATTAACGACGATCCGCCCCTGCGCGATGCCGTCAGCTTGCCATCAATGCGTGGAAGGCCAGCACTGGCGACAGGCCCAATACCGCCGCCCACAGGCCGAACGATGACACCAGCAGAAAATCCTGCATCCTCTGGGCCCGTTCGCAAATCGGATATCTGGCGTTTGCAATCGATGGTGTGGTCATGGTGTCCCCCCGTTTTTTGTTATGGGATTTCAATAAGCCTCAAATTTTAAAGAAATCGCTGCGGCAAGGATCGGATTTGAAATGCCGGCGTCACCGCGCATTAACCAAACATGTTGCCAGGCGCGGCTTGCTAACCGGCTCGGTGCAAAGAATCCGTCAGCCCCGCGGGAGCGCAATTGCGCTTATCGCTGGAGGTGCGAGCCAACTTCGGCGAGCGAAGGATGATGCTCATCGTGTTGCCGTCCTTCGAGACGCGGCCGGCAGTCAAGTCCACGCAGGCAGCGTAAACTTGCCTGCGTGGCCGCTCCTCAGGATGATGATGCTCCGCGGCTATCGGTCCGCGCGGCTGACCACGTCCATCAACTCGGCGATCTTGCGGCGCTGATCGGCCTTGTCGCCCGAAGTGATGGCGTGCTCGACGCAGTGAGCGACATGGTCGCGCAGGATTTCCTCCTCGACCCGGCGCAAGGCTGCCTTAGCCGCCGCGATCTGCGTCACCACGTCGATGCAATAGCGGTCGTCCTCGACCATCCCGGCGAGGCCGCGGATCTGGCCTTCAATTCGTTTCAGCCGTTTCAGGCAAGAGGTCTTGATTTCGGTGCGCATCCCGATCATATACCCCCCTAGGGTATGTAAATCAAGAGGCCGCGAGAGTTCGGATGACGCAGTTGGATCGGGATCACGCCCACGGCAATCACGCAGACGGTTCGGTTCACGCCGGCCATCATCATGGCGCCGCGGCGCCGGCATCGCCCTGCTGTGCCGGCAAACATGGCGAGGCTGCCAAGGCCGCTGCGGCGGGCGCGATCGATCCGGTTTGCGGCATGCGCGTCGATCCCGCGACCGCCAAACACCACTGCACCCATCAGAGCCAGGATTATTTCTTCTGTTCCGGCCGCTGCCGCGAACGTTTCGAAGCCGAGCCGGAAAAATTCCTGCAGCCGAAACAGCCTGAACCCGCCGCACCGGCCGGCGCCATCTATACCTGCCCGATGCATCCCGAGGTGCGGCAGGTCGGACCGGGCAGTTGTCCGATCTGCGGCATGGCTCTGGAGCCCGAACAGGTTTCGCTCGACGATGGGCCGGATCCCGAACTCATCGATATGACGCGGCGGTTCTGGATCGCGCTGGCGCTGACGCTGCCGGTATTCGCGATCGAGATGGGCAATCATCTCGGCCAGATGTTTCTGGCCGGCCAGATGCATCTGGTGCCGCCGGCATGGTCGAACTGGATTTCGTTGGTATTGTCGACGCCGGTGGTGCTGTGGGCGGGCGCGCCGTTTTTCGTGCGCGGCTGGAATTCCCTGGTTACCAGGAATCTCAACATGTTCACGCTGATCGCGATGGGCACCGGCGTCGCCTGGGCTTACAGCGTGGTCGGTACGCTGGCGCCGCAACTGTTTCCAGCGGCGTTCCGCGACATGCACGGCGTCGTCGCGGTGTATTTCGAGGCGGCGGCCGTCATTACGGTCTTGGTGTTGCTGGGGCAGGTGCTGGAATTGCGTGCACGCGCGCGCACCTCGGGCGCGATCCGCGCGCTGCTCGGGCTCGCGCCGAAAACCGCGCGGCGCATCACGGGGCAGGGCGACGAGGATGTTGCGATCGATGCGATCGCGATCGGCGATCGCTTGCGGGTGCGTCCCGGCGAGAAGATTCCGGTCGATGGCGTCGTCGCCGAAGGAAGTTCTTTCGTGGATGAATCCATGGTCACCGGCGAATCGATGCCGGTGTCGAAGGCCGCGGGCGCGCGAGCGATCGGCGGCACTGTCAACCAGAGCGGCGGACTGATTGTGCGCGCGGACCGAATAGGCCGCGATACCATGCTGGCGCGGATCGTTGACATGGTGGCGCGGGCCCAGCGCTCGCGGGCGCCGATCCAGCGTCTTGCCGATCGGGTCGCCGGCTGGTTCGTGCCGGCGGTGATCGCCGCGGCAGTGCTGGCGTTCACGGCCTGGATGGCGTTCGGGCCGGAGCCGCGCTTCACCTTCGGTCTGGTCGCGGCGGTGACGGTTTTGATCATCGCCTGTCCGTGCGCGCTGGGGTTGGCCACTCCGATGTCGATCATGGTCGGCATCGGCCGCGGCGCGCGTTCGGGAATCCTGATCCGCGACGCCGAGGCGCTGGAGCAGTTCGAGCGCATCGACACCATCGTGCTCGACAAGACCGGTACCCTCACCGAAGGCAGGCCGAAAGTGGTCAACATCATTCCGGCCGATGGTTTTGAGGAAAACCAGTTGCTGCGGCTCGCCGCCAGCGTCGAGCGCGGCAGCGAGCATCCGCTGGCGCAGGCGATCCTGCGAGCTGCGAGCGAGCGCAAGCTCGATCTGGTCGAGGTCGCCAATTTTGCCGCACCTTCCGGCAAGGGCGCGACCGGAACCGTCGACGGCAAGGCCGTCGCGCTCGGCAATGCGATGCTGATGAATGAACTGAAGATTGTCACCGCGGATCTGGACAGCGCCGCGGAGACGGCCCGGCGGGATGGCGCCACCGCCATCTTTGTGACGTTGGACGGCCGCGCCGCCGGCGTCATCGCCATCGCCGATCCGGTCAAGCCGTCGGCGCGGAATGCCTTGCAGGCGCTGCGCCAGGACGGCCTGCGCATCGTCATGCTGACCGGCGACAACCCGACCACCGCGCGCGCGGTGGCGAAAACGCTTGGTATCGATGAGGTCGAGGCGGGGGTCTTGCCGGAGCGCAAGAGCGAGGTGGTGCAGCGGTTGCGCAACGAGGGCCGCCGCGTTGCCATGGTCGGCGACGGCGTCAATGACGCACCGGCGTTGGCGGCGGCCGATGTCGGCGTCGCCATGGGGGGCGGCACCGACGTGGCGATCGAAAGCGCCGGCGTCACGCTCTTGACCGGAGATCTCATGGGTCTGGTGCGGGCGCGGCGATTGTCGGTCGCGACCATGCACAATATCCGCCAGAACCTCGCCTTTGCGTTTCTGTACAACGCCGCCGGCGTGCCGATCGCCGCCGGGGTGCTCTATCCCGTGTTCGGGATTCTGCTGTCGCCGATGGTGGGCGCTGCCGCGATGGCGCTGTCATCGGTGAGCGTGATCGCCAACGCGCTGCGGCTGGCGCGCACCAAATTGGATCAGGGCGTGAATCTTTAATTCAGCAGCGTTGGCGGACGTTCGTCGTGTTCGCCAGGTGCGCCGGGCGTGGAAGTAGTGTCCATCAGGTTGATGTTGCCTCAAAGCGACGCTCGATGTGGAACGACTTCGCCGTTACCAGCCATGCTCCGCCGATCAGGTGGTAGGAGAGGTAGTCGACGAAGAGCACGTCATCGATACGAACGCGAACCTTGACGAGCGCCTGCGACGACGACGCAATATCGATCAACAGAATTTCCTGTTGACGCGGCGCATTCTTCGACTTGGGCGATGGACGCGAGGAAAGCAGCCTACGATACTCGGCGACCGGCAGCACGCGGACCTGACCCTCCTGAACGCCGTGCAGTTGGGCTGTCGGGGCAAAAACGGCGTCGAACCGGCTCAGGTCGCCGTCATACATCATTTCGAGGTATTGGCTGACGGCAGATAGCAGTGCGCCGTGAGGGGTCTTCTCAGTCATCTTCGGGCTCCGGTGGACGATTGCGTGCCGAAAAGATCGCATTGAAGCGAAGGGCATGTCCTTGCGAAGTATGCTAGATTGAGCTGCCAAACCGCAACGAATGCTCTATTTAACGCCCACCACTGTATGAACATGCCAAAATATACATTTGATGCGCTTGACCGTCGTGTCATCGCCGAGCTTCAGGTCGACGCGCGCCTGACCAATGTTGAACTCGCCAGGAAAATCGGCCTGTCACCGTCCCCGTGCCTGCGGCGTGTGAAGCGCCTGGAAGAGGAAGGGGTCATCGAAGGCTATCGCGCCGTGCTCAGCCGCGATCGGGTTGGTCTCGGCATGACGGTATTTGTCAGCGTCAAGATAGTGGGGCATGCGAGCGAGGACGCCGACGACTTCGTGGCGGCCGTAAGCGCCATGCCGGAGGTGATTGCCTTCCATCTTGTATCCGGTGAAACGGACTACTTTCTGGAGGTTGTGGTGGCAGACCTCGCTCACTACCAACGGTTCCTCCTCGACCGCTTGCTCGGCATGCCGATCGTCCGGGAGGTAAAAAGCAACATCGTCATACAGGCACACAAGGCAAGCGCGCCGATGCCGCTTGATCACCTGGACTGAGCATCGCGCCGTGTCCGCTAGGTGCCATGAAGATCTGTCGCAGAGACAGCAGAGTTGTCGGTCAACTCCGTCGAGCCGCATCGGCAGGTGGCTGCTGCCGCACCAGTTTTCTTCCTGCCAAGCACGTGCCAGACCTCCATCTGGCCCGCGCCTTTGACCTCGATTATTCCGATCGCTTCGCAGTCGAACGCGTCATTGACCAGTTCGTAGGTGCTGCGCGTGATCTGAATACATCGCGTGCGCCCATGCGATTCCATGCGACTGGCGAGATTGACCAACTCGCCCCAGAGATCATAAGTGAATTTCTTCCGGCCGATGATGCCAGCGATCACCGGGCCGGAGTTTATACCGATGCGGAGAGCGAGCTCGTGGCCTCCGAACCTTGTATCCGCGACGGCGGTCTGCATATCGAGCGCGAGGTTGACAAGTGCGGTCGCGTGGTCTGCCCTGCTGCGCGGCACGCCGGAAGCGACCATGTAGCAGTCGCCGATGGTCTTGATCTTCTCCAGGTCGTACTTTTCGACCAGCCCGTCGAAGCAAAGAAACACCTGGTTGAGCAGACCGACCAGTTCCATTGCCGTCATCCTGGCCGCCATTGGCGTGAATCCGACCACGTCGGCGAACAGGATACTGACGGCAGTATACTGATCGGCGATCGTGCGCTGCTCTGCTTTGAGGGCGTCCGATATCTCCTTGGGCAGTATGTTGAGCAGCAGCATTTCGGCCTGTTGCTGAAAAAAATTCCGTCGACCGACAAAATAATAGAGAAGCCCGAAAACGATCGTAACGACCGCACCAATGTTAAGAACAAAAAACCAGGTAACGAAAAGCTCGGGCAAGGCGGTTGGCGAAAGAACGGGCTGCAATGCAGCGGTCAGGATCAACAGCACCGCAAATCCGACAATCCAAAGCGACGTGCTGCGCAGGTCTTCAAGTAAAAGAGAACCAAGCGGACACAGCGCTGCCCAGATAATGACGACGCTCGACTGCTTGAACCCACCAAGGCTCAGCGTCACGAGCCACGGCAGGAGCAGAATGAGGAGTAGCTGGCTAAACCGATAGAACCTGAAATTGCGAGTGTGAGCGAAGATCGCCGTGTTGATCGGCGTGAAGGCAGTGTAGGATGCGGGGATTGCAGCAGCGATCGGCACGCCGACGGCAAGATAGATTGCGCTCCATAGCAGGGTCAGCGGCAGCGTTCCGACGCATAGGACGACCGCAAGTCGCTTGCGCAACGCCGTTTCATCGCTGTCGGTCGTATCGACACCTATCCGCCCGATCAGCGTGATCAATGCCTTCATCGAAATGGACCCAAAAAACCGATAATAGCATAGGATCGCAGTCCAGACGTATCAAGCGCGAGCGTTGGCGTCCATTCGTTATGAGCCCACTGAAGGTGGCGTTTGGCCGACTGCTTCGGTGTGCCGGGCCCAGTCCGTCATCTCCGTGAAATCTGTACCGCGCCATCTGCTCTCGCCACGCCAAGCCAAGCCTGATCTGATCGAGTTTTCTTATGTGCGGGACGCAGCGCTCGTCGGTCATCCCTCCGAGCAGCAGCGCTCGCCCTGACCCATCATCACCCGCCTCATACGGTCAAATTCTGCTTGGAGGCTGCCGGCCGGTGAAAATTTCGTCCTGAATAGAGAGTTGGGTTCCGGGCTTTGCGCTCGCTGACCTGATTGGGCGGTTTTTCCGGAAGCGCGATGGCTTTAATCGCTATCGCGCTTTCGTTATTGTGTTGCGCAGGATCTCTGACGGAAAACGGGTGTCCGCTTTTCCGGATCACATTTCATGCGACAGCGGCATAGAGACCTCTCTCGAACTTGGCGAACAGCTTCAGGACCTGATCGTCGGCGAACGGCAGGAGTTGCGTCATGATCGTGCCGGTAACGCGCTTGTTCGGATCGAGCCAGAAGTAGGTATTGAACAGTCCGGCCCAGGCGAGGCTTCCCGCGCTGCGTCCGGCCGGGCCGGGTTCGGTGTTGATGTCGAACGACAGTCCCCATTTCTGGGTCATGCCGGGGAACAGGTTCGCATCGTTCGAGCTCTCCGGGTGCGCCGTCTTCAGCGTGACCACGTTGATATCGCCGATGTGGTTCTGCCGCATCAACGCCACGGTCTCGGGCTTCAGCACTTGCGCACCGTTGAACGTGCCTTCGTGCAGCAGCATCTGCAGAAACGCCATGTAGTTCCGCGGCGTGCTGAACAGCGCACCGCCGCCCATGAAGAATTCCGGCCGCTGCGGCATTTCGAAATCGATCGGCTTGAGCGAGCCGTCGCCTTGCCGGCTGAACATCGGCGCGACACGGGCCTTTTGCGAGGAACTGATCAGGAAGCCGGTATCGGTCATGCCGAGCGGCGCAAAGATCTTCTCCTTGAAATAGACCTCCAGCGACTGGTCGCTCGCGGCCTCCACCGCCTTGCCGACCCAGTCCATATTGATGCCGTATTCCCAGCGATCGCCGGGATCGAACTCCAGCGGCGCGTTGAAGCTGGCATTCTTGCATTCCCCGATGAAAGGCGTTCCCGTGACCTTCTCAAACTGCGTCATCGGCTCACTCCAGAGGCTGTAGGTGAAACCTGCAGTGTGAGTGAGGAGGTGGCGCAGCGTGATCGCTCGTTTCGCGGGGCGAAGCTTCGGTGCGCCGCTGGCGTCGAACCCCTCGAGCACCTTGGGCTGTTCCAGTTGCGGAAGCAGCTTGCCCATCGGCTGATCGAGTTGCAGCTTGCCCTGCTCGACTAGTTGCATGCAGGCGGCGCCCGTGATCGCCTTCGTCATTGACGCGATCCAGAACACGCTGTCCGCGGTAATCGAGGGGCCGAACGCCCCCTCGTAGACGATGCCCTTGTCGTTTGCCGCAATGGCGACGAGGCCCGGCACGGTCTGCGCATTGACCGCCTGGCGCAGCGCCTGATCGACTTCCCCAAGCGCGGGGCTTAGGGCCGGATCGGAAGCGGTGGCGGCCGCCGCACGTCCAACGGTGATGTTTGCCATCGACGATGCCGCCGCCAAGGACGTCATGGTCTTCAAAATGGTTCGACGGTCTGGATTGATGTATCGCACTGTTTCCTCCCTGGCTGCTGTTGCTTTAATTGTTATTTGGGGTGGTTGGTCGGCGACCAATACCGCGAGACTAGGACTCGGCACAAAGGTCCGCAACCACGATTCGGATGCCACCAGCGATGTCTAACGATCCAGCAGGCCTCTGGATTGCTGCGTCGCGATGGCGCTGTCATCGGTCAGCGTGATCGCCAATGCGCTGCGGTTGGCGCCCACCAAATTGGATCAGAGCGTGAATCTTTAATTCAGCGGCGTTGGCGGACGTCGGTCGGATTCGAGTCAACCAGACAACTGGCGACACGCCGTCGCTTCATGCCTTTTTGCTGTTGCGTGCCTTCGCTGGCGTAGCCGCAGGCGCTTTCTTCGTCGCGGGCGCTTTCTTCTTCAATTTGATCTGATTGTAATCCACCGCGGCACGGATGAGATTTTTCAGCGCAGGCGCATTGATCTTGTCACCTTCGAAGAAATCGATCGCGCGCCACACCTTGCCTTCGAGGCCCGCATTGAAGAGCTTGTCAGGATCCGGCAGCTTCGCTCCGTGGGAAAAGGTAATCTTCACCTTCTCCTTGTGGGCGTTGGCGACCGCGATCATCCCGTCGCGAGACCACACCGGGCTTCCCATCCACTTCCATTCCTCGATGATCTGGCGATCGGCTTCAAGGATGCTCTTGCGGAGGCTGGCGAACGTTTTGCCACGCCAGTCCGTCAGTTTTGCGATCAGCTGGTCAATGCGTTCCGATGGGTTCATTGGATCCCGATGCCCCGAATTCCGATCCCGTTTGATGCGGCCACAATAGTAATGCAGCGATTATGTGCCGGCATCAATCCATCCGCGCCAATGCCTGTTCCAGGGCCGCAAAGTACTGCTGCCAGCCGTATCTGGCGCCGTGATAGGCCTGCGTCTGATCCGGCCGGAAGCCCGATTGCTCCATGCGCAGCAGTGTCCCCGTGCGCGTCGGGGTGAGGGTCCAGGTCACGACACTCTCGAGACCATAGGCCGCCCAGGTGTAAGACAGCGTCTTGTGCGGCTCGATGGCCAGGACCTGGCAATCGACAACGATGCTCACGTCGGGTTGAGGGTTCTTTCGAAGATTGAAGCGGTGGTCCACGACTGGCTTGAAGTCGTTCTTCATCAGCCACTCCTCGATCAGATGAGGTTGGGTGAGCGCGCGCCAAATCCTTTCCGGCGGAAAAGGTACCTCGCGCTCGACAACGACGGCGCGGGTTGCGGCCGATGCCTGGTTCATTGGTCCATCCTCTTGAGCAGGTCTTCGAGGTCGTCGAACCGGCTCTGCCAGAACCCGGCCATCTGGCTGGTCCAGTCCATCAGCGGGGCAAGCGCGCCGAGCTGCGCGCTATAGTGGGTCTGTCGTCCCTCGTGGCGGTCGCGCACCAGCCCGGCGTGCTTGAGGACTCCAAGATGCTTGGAGACGGCCGGTTGCGAGATCCCGGCCCGAGCCGTCAGCGCCCCGACCGTCTGCTCTCCTTCGCGGCACAGCCGCTCAAAGATTGCCCGCCGGGTCGGATCGGCGAGCGTCCTGAACAGCACATCGTGAGCGTTCGGCATTTGCGATCGATAACCGTCCGCTTACCAGCGCGCGAGCTGGGTGATTTGAATGAGGTTGCCGCAGGTGTCGTTCAGCTGGGCGATGGTCGAGCCGGTCACCTCGGTCGGCGGCATCGTGAACTCGGCGCCGCGGGCCTTGATGCGCTCGTAGTCGCCCTTGACGTCGGCGGTGAAGAACATGACCGCGGGCTGGCCCTGCTGGAATATCGCTTGCTGATAGGCCTTGGCCGCCGGGTTGTCGTTAACAGCCAGTTGCAGCTCGGTTCCGTCCGGCTCGTCGGGTGAGGCCACGGTCAGCCAGCGATAGGGCCCGTTGCTGAAATCGGCCTTCTTCGTCAGGCCGAGCACCTCGGTGTAGAAGCCCAGAGCCTTTTCGTGGTTGTCCACATACACGCTGGTCAACTTGATCTTCATTCGTACGTTCTCCGTTGGTCATCTTCGCCGTGTGCGTCGGGTCATCTCCTTTTAATCAATAACCCGTTGGCTATTGATTTATCTATAACTGCGGAGATATGCGTGAGTCAAGTAGGGGCGTGAAACGACACAGGGCCCATGCACTGTGGTCAGCGGCTATGGGGCGCGCACGCGGCGTCTGCAGGCTCACGTCGCCACGGCATGGCCCGCTTGCAGTTGGCATATCCTCTTGGTTATGCATCGCCTGACGTTACCCTTGTTGCATCGGAATCGCCGTGCCCGATATCCGCGGCTTTCTCGCTCGCTGGAGAAGTGATGTCCCGAAAACCCGGAACACTCATATTAAGCTGGCCAATCTCGCATTCGCCATGCCAGCTCTTGAAGCAATTGGTATCGGCCGAGCCGCGCTGGGAATATGCTCGACGCTCTCAAATAGCCGCACGCGCCGGAGCGGCGTTGCCCCATCAGCCGATTCCGGACGCAAGACCATGATTGTGCTCCAGGCCATCGTCATTATTGCGGTTCTTGCGCTGCTCGTGCTCGGTTTTCTC
This sequence comes from uncultured Pseudomonadota bacterium, assembly GCA_963727225.1. Classification (GTDB taxonomy): domain Bacteria; phylum Pseudomonadota; class Alphaproteobacteria; order Rhizobiales; family Xanthobacteraceae; genus Bradyrhizobium. Next base: position 837,728 of record CAVSFN010000024.1, read on the forward strand.
AGGCGCAACATGCCGCAGGTTGGCGGCAAGCCTGGTCCGATCCGGACCGTTGATCCGCCGCGGGAACTGCCGAGCGGATTTTCACGGACCTATACCCGCGAGGTGACGCTGTTCGTGGCGTCGGATGCCTCGCGCTTTGCAACCCTGAAGGCTTTCCTGCGCGATGGCACGACGCGGCTGCCTGTCGTGATGCAAGTCTATTGCGTCGCCGGCTGCAAGGCCGAGATCGAGATTTCCGAACAGGTCGCCGATTACGAGCGAATCGATGCGGCGCAAGCGCTCGCGCTGTTGCGCGAATTGCCGGATCCGCGTCGCGTTCACCGCTTGCATTTGAGCGACCAACGGTCGTTCCTCGATCCCTGGGCGCGCAAGGTCAGGGGCGGGGAGTTTTTCTATCTGGGCCATGCCACCAATTTCAGCCTGATCGTTCTCTACAAGCCCGATCGCCGTCTCGGCGAGTGCCTCGGCACCACGCTTCTTCATGAATGGCTGCATCTCGTCGCCTTCGCCTCCACGATCCAGCTCTGGCGGTTCAGGCGGGCCAATGCGATCGAACCGCTCCCGGCTCTGGCGTTAGAGCCGGTGGATTTCGGCGGCCGCAATACGGGAATTTACGAGGCGTGGTGCGACCTCGGTGAGAAGCTGCTCGGCTACGACGAAAACACGGCGCGTCAAGCCGCCCTGGAGGCGCCGGTCCACGCCATGATCCTGTGGCGCTGCGTCGAGCGCATGCTCCGCAGAACTCCGCTCAGCCTCCGCAGTACGCGTTTCGATGAATTGATGGACCGCGGTCACTTCATGCGCGCGGAGATCGAGCCGAAAGCCCGGGAGGTCCGCGCGCAGCGGCCATTCTAGTCCGGCGGCCGCATCATTTTCATCGGCGCCGTTCAACCAGAGTCCACTTGGACAAACTGACCAATTTGATTTTTCTCGCGACGTAGCTCTCTGCCGCGCAGACGGCTGCCATGACGCGCGGGAACGGCGTCGGTCGAAGAATGTCAACGTACATGCAATAGCGTGGCCGGTCAGTCTCATTGGCGGACAGATGCTGGAGTGTGTCGTCGAAGATGAACAGCTTGCCGTCACACCAGCGGTGAGTGGTGTTGCCGACAACGATGTACGCGGAAGGCTCCTCGATGTCGTTGATGTTATACAAGAGCCGCAATGACGCACGCATCCATCCGAAGTGAAGAGATGTCGATATCTTCGTGTTGAAAACGGAAAGCCCGATGGTCTGGATGTATTTCCACGGTCCGTTGAAAGCCGGGACATCCACAATTGTCTCGGTTGGGACGCCATAATAGCGCCAAAGGATCAGTGCGCGTTTGTGCTCTTTCGACCGCTCCTCGACCCGGCGAACGAGATCGGCGTCAATCGCCCCCTTGATCAAACGGTTGATTTCATCCTGGTGGCCCGGCGGCATGTCCTCAAGGCGATAGACGCCCTTGTTGATGTAGGGCAGCGAGAGGATATCCAGGAGAACGTTGATAGGAGAGAGCACCCAAAGAAGGACGCCATTGCCGAGAAAATATTGGCGTATCGTCGACAGGTTTAGCCCGGTGTTGCGGCCCACATCGTAGGCTCCGCACAGCAAATAAACCAATGAGATGATGGGGAAAAAATAGGCCAATGGAAGGTATACGCAGCACGGAATGATGACCCGTCTAAGTGAAAGCTTCCAAAACCTGCGAATACGCGTCTTGCTCGTTAAAGGTACGTCTAGCGCAATGCTCATGTTCGCCCCTACTGAAAATTGGATTGCCGCGACCTGGTCTTGCGGCGGCATTTCAAATACGGCGCCGGGCGCCAATTGAATGCTACGCAGTTTCTGAGCCTTTTGAAACCTCAGATTTGAGAACGCGGACCGTTGCAACCTTCGTCGCTCAACCTCCAGTTCTGAAGCTGTGTTTTTGGTTCGTTGGCAAAATGCTGCTATGCAAGCAAGCGTCCGCGCGGACCCGGTGGGGTCTCGACTAACCCGGCAAGCCCGCCTCCCGAAGGGCTGCGATCATTCGATTGCGCACTTCAGGTGAGCGGGTGGGAAAAGCCTCTTCCGCATCGGTCGCCCGGAATTCGGGCTGCGACCTCAGCAGCCGCGCGGCCGCCTTTTGGGCCTCCGTAGCCTGTCCAGCAGGAATGGCGTTCACGATGAAGGCTCCCAACGTATGGAAGTTCGCAACGACCTGGATTGATTTCATTGCCGAAACGCAGCCGTCGTCGTAACGGCCAAGGATGAAAAATGCGAACGAACTCCCGTTCCAGGCGCCGATGCGCAACGGGTCAAGGGGACTTAGCCTGATCATCCGGTCGAAGCTCTCGATCGACCGTTCGGCCTCACCACACATCATGGTGACCCATCCGCGACTATACCAGGCGATCGCGAGATTTGGATTGAGCGCCACTGCCTGCTCAACCATGGACGCGCCCCGATCATATTCGCGGCCGAGATAGGTCAACACATGACCCGCTCTGGCCAACGTAAACGCGTCGTCGCCTGCGACTTTCGACGCCAAATTGGCCAGCCGAATTGCTTCAGCGCGCTTTTCGGCGGTCAAAGGCACGCCGCTGTTTCCCTGTTCGAACATCAGGGTCGTCGCAGCCATAGCATATGCGGGACCGTATTCAGGGTCCTGTTCATATGCCTTGGCGAAAAACGCACGGGCCTCCGCAAGCGCACCCTTATTCGTGCGCGCTAAACCTCGTAAAAAGAAATCGTAGCTATCGAGGTTCTCGGTGGGTTTCTGCCTCGCCCGCTCGATCTCCGCTTGCTCAAGTTTTGGAGCAATCAACCCCACTACACGGCTGGTAACCTGATCTTGCAGGTCGAACACGTCTTCCAATGCGCCGTCGAATTTGTCCGCCCATAAATGCCTGTCCGTTGCAGCATCGATCAGCTGCCCTGTGATGCGAACGCGGCCACCTGATTTCCTGACGCTTCCTTCAAGCACATAGCGCACGCCTAATTCGCGACCGACATGTTTGATGTCGACCGCCTTGCCCTTGTAAGCGAAGCTCGAATTGCGGGCGATCACGAACAAGGACTTGAATCGGGATAGCGCGGTGATGATGTCCTCTACCATGCCGTCGGCGAAGTACTCCTGCTCGGGATCGCCACTCATGTTTTGGAACGGCAACACAGCTATCGAGGGCTTGTCGGGGAGCTGCAACGGCTTTTTGGTCTCGTTGGAGGAAGCCGTCGCTGCCGAGGTCGTTGCCATGCCGGCCGGCCGCACCGCGTATATGCGAACGGGTCGTGAGATGTTCTTGACCTGCTGTTCGCCGCGATCCTCGAAAGCGGCCTCGACCTTGCCGTCGACTTCGCTGTGGATTTTCCCGGATATCAATATTCCGCCGGGATCGCAAAGGGCCTCCAGCCGTGCGGCCACGTTGACGCCTTCGCCATAGACGTCGCCGCTATCCTCAACGATGACATCACCGAGGTTGAGACCGATCCGTATCCGAAGTGGACCGGTATCGTTGCTCAGATCGCCCTGAATGGCGATTGCGCACCGCAGGGCCGCGATTGGGCTGGCGAATTCAGCCAAAAAGCCATCGCCCGTGGTCTTGATCAACCGTCCCTGCTGCTCGGAAAGGCGCGGCTCGATGACCTCGCGCCGCAGCCGGCCGACGCGAGCATAGGTACCCTCCTCATCGCGCTCCATCAGCGACGAAAAGCCAACGACGTCCGCGGCCAAAATGGCCGCCAGTTTCCGCTGAACGGGCTCGTTGACCAAACGGTTCCCCCTTTTAAATATCGTCGCATGAAACCATGCCGATAGGTGTTCGGCTAGGTCGAATGTCCCGGTTGGGTCATTCGCTCCATTCGGAAGCGTACGGGTCACTTGCGGCCTTCACCGGTCAGCGGACCTCTGGATCGGTTCGTCGCGAAACTGTCATCCGGTGTGCATTTGCGCGAGCCGTGGGCTTCCCGCAGGGACGGGGAGACGCCGATCGATTTCCGCATCGAGCCTTGCCGCCAATGGCGCGCTGACCTCCACCATCGGCAGGCGAACCTCGACGCTATCGATCAGGCCTGTGCGCGACAGCCAATACTTTGCCGGCGCCGGACTGGGCTCGGCGAACAGCAGTTTGGTCAGATCGGAAATGCTGTCCCAGCGCGCTTGCGCCGCATCGCGATCGCCATCCTTCAGGAGGGTCCACACCGACGCAAAAATGTCGGTCTCGACATGAGCCGACAGCAGGATGGCGCCATCGGCGCCGTCGGTAAGCGCCTCGTAATACTGCGCATCCTCGCCGGTCAGGACCCGGAAGCCGGGAGGACGGCGACGCAGGAAATCGATCGACTGCGCGCGGTCGGCGCCGCAATCCTTGATGCCGACGATGTTCGGATGCGCGGCGAGTTGCAGCAGCGTCGCGTTTTCGAGATTGACGGCCGTGCGGTAGGGAATGTTGTAGAGCACGATCGGCCATGAGGCGTGATCGGCCAGCGTGCTGAAATGCTGCAGCAGGCCGCGCTGCGAGGGCCTGGTGTAATAAGGGCTCGCGATCAGATAACCGTCAATCGGCCAGGCGGCGGTCTCATCCAGCGCCTCCTGCATCTTCGCGGTGGCGGCGCCGGACAGCCCAAGGCAGATCGGCATATAGCGGCCGCTGCCGGATATCTCGGAACGTGCCAGCGCCACCAAGAGCTCGAGTTCGTTCATGCCAAGCGACAGCCCTTCGCCTGAGGTGGCCGCGAGCACCAATCCGTCGATCGGGCTGTTCGCATAGTGCCGCACCAGCCGGCACAGCGATGCTTCATCGAGTTCGCCATTGCGAAACGGCGTGACCAGCGGCAGCCAGAGGCCACGCAATCGGCTTTGGAGGTCGTTCATGGGTCCATCTCCTGATGGGTTTGCGCCGGGAGACGGGACAATAAAAAACCCCGTCCAGACGGCGGGGTTTGGCGGGATCGAGTTGGGCGAGAGGTCTAGCGCGCGCGTCGATCGGCGGTCCCCGGAAGGGGGACTTTTTTCGACGGCGCTGCGATACACAGATTTGTGATCATTGACGTATGATGATCGGCGGCACTGAGCCTGTCAACGGACAACGAATGCGTTGCGCGCGTGTCATCTGGAATACGAATACAAAGCGAAAAAAATGAGAAAAAAAGCCGGGCTCTTGCGAGCCCGGCTTGTAGTATTGGCCACGTGAGGCCGACACAATCACCTTCCAAGAGGGATTACCAAGTTCTCGCGCCACTGGAGGAGGGGGACAATGCGCAACGCGAAATCTCAGTAGGAAAGACTATGATCCGCGTGGGTGCCTTGCAGCAACTACCGAGGTCGCATGTCAGTCATGCGGAGACCGGGGCCCATCAAACCACCGATCATGACGGCCAGCGTTGCGCCTTGCTCACCACGAAGTCGCGGAATACCTGCACGCGCGCCACCGACTTCAATTCTTCGGGATAGACGAAATAGGTGTCGAGCTGGATCGAATCCGATTCGCCGAACAGTTGCACCAGCCGGTTGTTTTCCTCGACCAGATAGTCCGGCAGCGCTGCGATGCCCAGGCCCTGCTGGCACGCGCGCACCAGGCCAAGGATGTTGTTGACCTTGAAATACGCTTCGCGCGGCCCGGAGCCGTTGCGCCCGGCCTCGATCAGCCAGTTGCGGTTCTGCAGATGCGGCGCGACCTGGTGGTCGCTCAGCGTGATGATGCGATGCGCATCGAGCTCATCGAGGGTGCGCGGCGTGCCGAAGCGCTTGATGTATTCCGGCGAGCAATAGGCATGGAATCCCATTGCGAACAGCTTGCGCTGGATCAGATCGGGCTGCGTCGGCTTGCGGGTGCGGATCGCGACGTCGGCTTCGCGCATCGAGAGGTCGAGTTCCTCGTCGTTGACGATCAACTGAATACGGATTTCGGGATAGAGCGCGGTGAACTCGCCAAGCCGCGGAATCAGCCAGTTGATCCCGACCCCGGGCGTCGTATTGATCTTGAGGTCGCCGCTCGGCCGCTCGCGGCTGTCGGTCAGCTTGGCCCGCGCCGCCTGCAACTGCATGAACACGTCATGGGCGGTGCGAAACAGCAGGTCGCCCTGTTCGGTGAGGATGAGGCCGCGGGCGTGGCGGTGGAACAGCGACACCGACAATTCCTGCTCGAGCGCGCTGACCTGCCTCGAAACCGCCGATTGCGACAGACCGAGCTGCTCGCCGGCATGCGTGAAGCTGCCAGCTTCCGCCGCGGCGTGAAACACCTTCAGTTTGTCCCAGTCCATATCCGTAAATCCGTCGCGGGTTCGAGCCATGATTATTCCGCCGCCGCGCGGTCGCTCGCACGCAGGGCGAGGAAGCGTTCGGCTTCGAGGGCGGCCATACAGCCAAGGCCGGCGGCCGTCACGGCCTGCCGGTAGGTTTCGTCGGCGACGTCGCCGGCGGCAAACACGCCGGGCACCGAGGTCGCGGTCGAGTTCGGCGCCACCTCGACATAGCCGGATGGTTTCAGCTTGATCTGGCCGAGGATCAGTTCGGTCGCCGGCGCGTGGCCGATCGCAATGAAGACGCCGTCCGCGGGCAATTCGGTCAGCGCGCCGTTCCTGACATTCTTGAGCCGGACATGGGTGACCTTGCCCGGGTTCTCGGTGCCGCAGATCTCGTCGATGGCGCTGTCCCACACCACCTTGATCTTGGGGTGCCTGAACAGGCGCTCCTGCAGGATGCGCTCGGCGCGGAAATGATCGCGGCGATGCACGATCGTCACCTCGGAAGCGAAGTTGGTGAGGAACAGCGCTTCCTCGACCGCGGTGTTGCCGCCGCCGACCACCAGCACTTGCTTGCCGCGATAGAAAAATCCGTCGCAGGTCGCGCAGGCCGACACGCCAAAGCCCTTGAATTTCTCCTCCGACGGCATGCCGAGCCAGCGCGCCTGCGCGCCGGTGGCGAGGATCACGGTTTCCGCCAGATAGACATCGCCGCTGTCGCAGGTCAGGCGGAACGGTCGCTGCGCGAGTTCAAGCTTGATGACGAGATCGGTGACGATCCTGGTGCCGACATGGGCGGCCTGCTTCTCCATCTGCTCCATCAGCCACGGGCCCTGGATCACATCGGCAAAGCCCGGATAATTCTCCACGTCCGTGGTGATGGTGAGCTGGCCGCCGGGCTGGATGCCCTGGATCAGGACCGGTTCAAGCATCGCGCGCGCCGCGTAGATCGCGGCGGTATAACCAGCGGGGCCGGAACCGATGATAACGACCTTGGCGTGGATGGGGGCAGGCATGCAGTAGATCCCTCTCTTAAGGGAATTTCGTCAGTACTTGGATGGAAAGCGCCTAGAAAGGCATCGCGATGGCGCTGAAGGTGTCAAATCCAAGTCTAGGACATCTGGCAAGCTATGCAAGAATTGCAATCCATCTCGGCAAATTTTCCCCGCAACAGAGCAAAATGGCGCACTGCACGCGCAATAAAATTGCGCAAGGAGCGCCAGCTGCGCTAAGACTGTTGCTGAATTCGCCGCATCGCTTTCCCAACCTAGGACCTGGACCCGCGTGTCGAAGAATCTTGACGAGATCGACCTCAAAATCCTGAACGAAATCCAGGCCGACGGCCGAATCACCAACGTGGAATTGGCCAAACGGGTCGGCATTTCGCCGCCGCCCTGCCTGCGCCGGGTGCGGGCGCTGGAGGAAGCCGGCTACATCCAGGGTTATCGCGGCCTGCTGGATCCGCGCCGGCTCGGCTTTGACGTCACGGTGTTCGCCTCGGTGCATCTGTCCAGTCAGGCCGATGCCGATCTGCGGGCGTTCGAGGATTTCGTGCGTGGCGAGCCCCTGGTGCGGGAGTGCTGGATGCTGTCGGGCGAGGTCGACTTCATCCTGAAATGTGTGGCGCCGGACATGGCGACGTTTCAGGATTTCGTCACGCACCTCACCGCAGCACCCCATGTCCGCAATGTCAGGACCTCGCTGGTGCTGCACAACTCCAAATACGAAGCCGCGGTGCCGCTTGAACTGAAGGTTCTGGAGTAGCGCTGCTGCGCCGTCACGGCGCGCAAAGGGTCGCACCGATGCGCGCCAGTGACGAACTCGTCTTCAGCTCTTCTGGCGCATTCCATCGACGCTGATCGGTCCGCCGCCGGAGGTCGCGAGATAGAGACAGGCGAAGCAAAGCAGGATCGCAAGGCTGCCGTTATTGAGGAGCGGCAGGAACACCGGCTCCGCGGGATTCTTGAACATGTGCCCGAGGAAATAGGCGAACGCCATTTCGCCGGCGAGGATGAAGGCCGAGATGCGCGTGAACAAGCCGATCATCAACAGCGCGCCGAGCACCAGCTCGATCGCTCCGGCTGTCATGATCAACGGCGGAGGGCTGGCGAAATAGGGCAGCGCCGGAAACTTGAAAATCTTCGCGATGCCGAATTGAAGCAGCAACAACCCGGTGATGAACCGGAACAGGCTGAGCGCAGTCGGTTGCCATTTGGAAAACATCTGGTCCACGTCATTTACCCCCTGTTTGACACGTTAAATCCAGCAATCACAAATCTAGCAGCACTGTGCGACACCGTGTTAGGCACCACTACCCGTTGTCAACACAGCTCGAATCAAATCATTGCCACCGCGCGCATGATGTCTCGTCATACGTCGCGCGATTGCAGCGCAACATAGCTCCGTCATTGTTTTCGGAACGGCGATCAAGCCACCCTTGCGCGCAGTGATTTCCACTGACGAGGTCGACGCCCCGCCTCATTTGGTTATAGTCAATAATAATTATACTATGTCACTTATTATGAATCCGGTCGCGGCTCCACTCACATTCATGTCAGCGCGAGGTGATCAGCGGACGCCGTCGCGGCTTCGAGGAAAGCATATCGCCGTGGAAATCGGTAGCGTTTCGCAGAGCAGAGAGACAAAGCGCCGGGAAATCCCGGGCCCTGATCATTCTGCGATTTGAAACGCGGTGGTGCGAGATACAGTTAGAGCAGTTCCTTATCGCGGCAAATGAAATGGGGGTCTGGCCGTCACCCGCTTCGGATCATCGCCTTAATGCGTTTCGCGGTTGGACCCAATCGTGCGCTTATCGGCCTGCGCAACCATCGCGGCAGGCGCAGCCAGAGATCAAGAGCCCAAAGAATATAAGACGGGGGATCAGGTCGTCGGACCGGAATAGGAGCGGTTAAAGGCAGATGCGGGGTAAAAGCGGCCCAAGAAGATCCCTGCCCATCGCTACGCACAAGCGCGAACGTTTGGAGTTGCGGTCGCGGTGAACCAGGAGTGATCCCTTCTTCAATGACATCGTCGATATCTTTGACGAATTTTCCGTAGCCGTTCTCACCGTGAACCACGATATCCTCATGAGCGTGGTCCACCATTGTTTGGAGACGCCCCTGGTCGGAGAGCTGCTTGAATACGTCATCGACGTTTCTGTAATCCTTGCGAAGCGCTATGAAATGCTGGTCAGGCTTGATGATATTCGAATAGCTTCCCTCGAACAAAACAAGACCGGTCTTCAAGGCAATGGCTTCAAAAATCTTGGGACTGATCTGGTTCATTTTGACGTTGTTTTCGAATTTGGCCACCGTGGCCTCGTAGATTTCCTGTTCGCTAAGGTTGGGACGCTCGGATGATAGTGCCTCGGCATTTCTCCTGATGTCGCCCCAGGCATCCATAACGTTAGAGCCACTCTCGGTGCCCAACACTGCTTTTGCGCTGGTAAGAAAGTCAAACCACGCCGGACCGCCAATTCGCGTTCCTTCCTCCCATTCAATGTCGTGAGGGACGCTACGAGCCGCGCACTCTGCCTTCATTCGCTTGGCGATTTCAAACTTCTCAAAACCTAATTGCCCGTACCACACGGGAAGTTTCCTGCCGCGATATGCGAGCCAAACACCACGTTCCGAAATCGGCTTTGCTAATTCGAGCGGAAGTTCATCGGGAATATAACCCGTCAAGCAGGACTTGAATTTCACGTTGGGAAGTTCGCTGGGCGGGTAAAATTGATCAATGAATTCCTTTGGAACCGTCGTGAATACTGTCTGTATTCCCAGCTTTCTGATCAAGATGCACGATTTTCGAGGCATGTCGTATTCATCTTGAATCAGCAGGATTTTGGGCCCGTTGAAGTTAGCCACCGCGTCTACGAAATCGGGCGACATGGTTTCGAACGGCATGCGGACCGAAAAATGAACGACGACAGCATCAAATATTTCGAGCGGAAATTCCGCTTTACTGTCGAAGGTAACGGCAGCGTAGGCCACATTGTACCGAGAGTGGCGTGTGATTGCCTGCAAATGCTGGCGTACAAACTCGGTTGCCAGAGAATACGGATCGTAAAGAACGAGTATGCTGCGCGCGTTAGTGTGGAACTTTTGCATAATGCAAGAATGCTAGTTGTGCCAAACGTGATTGAATAGTCCGAATTTTGGACTATTAGCTAAATTCGACTACGCGTCACCGCGATAGCGTTGGCGCAAGAGGCCGACAGCAGGGGTCGGCCAACCAAATGGATCGCCGTACCGGTTCAAAAAGTCTTCGGCTGTGTGGAAATAGTACAGAAGATCGGATGGTCGAAATTGTCCTTCCAGCAAAGCCCGCAAATATGTTTCCCTTGAGTTCTCTAATTCAGGCCTCGCTCCGACGATCGCGATCGCATCCGGAGCGATCGGTTTCCCGGAGCCGACCTCATCAAAACTTGCGATGCAAACGAAACCTGTTGTGGGGTCAAGTATGAGGTTCGCCTTTCCCTTTCCGTCGATGAACAGCATCTGATGATTTCCAATAGCCCCGCCATCCCATCCAACGAAGCTAATCGGTCTGCGATCAATCTCCTCGATGAGCAGCAGTGAAATATAGTGCAACAGCAAGCCATAGTTTGAGCAGTCGAGAAAAGGGGCTTTAAGCAACTCGTCGAACTGTTGGGACGGGCAACCCGCACCGTAAGGCTTCAGATTGTGAGCCACGGTCGACGCGAACACGTATGTTAGATCTGTCTGCGTAAGTTCCACCCAGTCGGGAGGCAATTCCCGGCGCATTCTTGCCAATGCCGTCGTCAGAATTTCTGGATTGAATCGAGATCCTTCAGAAAATGTTTTGCAGTTTATCGATTGAATCTCGGGCAGTTCGATGGCTTTTACCCGCGACGAAACTTGGGCATCTGGTTGTCCCGGAAGGATGCGGGCCACCTTTTTATAGAGGGAACGGAACATTCGACCACCAAATGGACTGGAAAACGGCGACGCATTCTTGCCATGGCGCTGTCTGGTCCTCACGGCGGGTCCAGAGCGAAATTCAGCCGGAATGATGCCGGAGAATCCACCAGACTAGCATCAAAGACTTATTCCGGAAGGCCCTCGCCGGTCGATTTTTGCTGCAACGCAAACTTCGTCGTCTGCAGCCGTTTCGTCGGCACCGGCGAGTCACAGGGGACTCTCTGGACCAAATCTACCGCCCCGCTCAACGGTTGATCACCGTAAGGATCCAAGACCTGATCTTAACAAAACGTTATCTTAAGACGCGGCGCCCAACGGGTCGTGTGAATGCGCGCCCCGATGAGAGGCCTAGCGATGCCGTCGCTAGCGCCACTCCACCTTGGTGATCTCGTAGGCCTTGGCGCCGCCGGGGGCGACGACTTCGACGGAGGCGCCTTTCTTCTTGCCGATCAGCGCCCGCGCCAGCGGCGAGGTGATGGAGATGCGGCCCTTCTTGGCATCGGCTTCCGGCTCGCCGACGATCTGCCACACCGCTTTCTTGTCGGTGTCTTCGTCGATCAGCGTGACGGTGGCGCCGAACTTGATGGTGTCGCCGGAGAGCTTGCTGATGTCGATGATGTCGGCGCGCGCAAGCTTGTCCTCAAGCTCGGCGATGCGGCCTTCATTGTGCGACTGCTCTTCCTTCGCGGCGTGATACTCCGCGTTCTCCGAAAGGTCGCCATGCGAGCGCGCCTCGGCGATATGCTCGATGATGCGCGGACGATCCACCGACTGGCGCTGCTTCAATTCGACCTCGAGGGCGGCGTAACCGCCAATGGTCATCGGAACCTTTTCAATCATCGCTCTTCGTCCTTCAACTTCATGCGGACCACTCCGCCGGCCCGCACAAACGCCGAAACAGAACACCCTCGTGGCTGGCGAGTTCCAGTCACAAGGGCTTCAATGCCGATCAATTGCCGGGCATGGCCCGGCCAACGATTAGCTTTCGGAAAAATAACTCTGCAAGGTGCGGACCTCAAGGTCCCCACCCAGATAGGCGCGGATACCCTGTGCGGCCGCCACGGCGCCGGAAAGAGTGGTGTAATATGGCACTTTATGCAAGAGGGCAGCGCGCCTCAATGAGCGGCTGTCGGCCAGCGCCTGCGGCCCTTCGGTGGTATTGAAAACGAGCTGAATGTCGCCGTTCATGATGGCGTCGACGATATGTGGCCGTCCTTCCAGCACCTTGTTCACTTTTTCTGTCGGCACCCCGTGATCGGCCAGGAAGCGTTGCGTCCCGGAGGTGGCCATCACCTTGAAGCCAAGCGAGGATAACAGCCGCACCGCATCGACGATCCGGGTCTTGTCGATTTCGCGCACCGAGACGAACACCGTGCCCTTGCGCGGCACGCGGGTGCCGCCGCCGAGCTGGCTCTTGGCGAACGCCACTTCGAACGACCGGTCGATGCCCATTACCTCGCCGGTCGAGCGCATCTCCGGGCCGAGTATGGTGTCGACGCCGGGGAAGCGCGCGAACGGAAACACCGATTCCTTGACGCCGACATGGCCGAGCTTGCGCTTCTTCAGATTGAAGTCCGCGAGCTTCTCGCCGGCCATGATCCTCGCTGCGATCTTGGCCACCGGCATGCCCATCACCTTGGCGACGAACGGCACCGTGCGCGACGCCCGCGGATTGACTTCGAGCACGTAGATGTCGCCGTCCTTGATGGCGTATTGCACGTTCATCAGCCCGACCACGTCGAGGCCGAGCGCCAGCTCGCGGGTTTGCCGCTCGAGTTCGGCAATCATCTGCGCGTCGAGCGAATGCGGCGGCAGCGAGCAGGCTGAGTCGCCGGAGTGAATGCCGGCTTCCTCGATATGCTCCATGATGCCGACGATGAAGGTGTCCTTGCCGTCGCACAGGCAATCGACGTCGATCTCGATAGCATCGGACAGATAGCGATCGAACAGCAGTGGATTGGTGCCGAGCACGGTATTGATCTGCCCGGTCTTGTCGTTCGGGTAGCGGGCCTTGACGTCGCCGGGCACGAGCTCCGGCAGCGTGCCGAGCAGATAGTCGCTGAGCTGGGTTTCCTCGCGGATGATCTGCATGGCGCGGCCGCCGAGCACGTAGGACGGGCGCACCACCAGCGGCAGCCCGAGATCGGCCGCCACCAGCCGCGCCTGCTCGACCGAATAGGCGATGCCGTTTTTCGGCTGCTTCAATCTCAGCTTGTCGAGCACGCGCTTGAAGCGGTCGCGGTCCTCTGCCAGATCGATGGCATCGGGCGAGGTGCCGAGGATCGGCACGTCGGCCTCTTCCAGCGCGTGCGCGAGCTTGAGCGGCGTCTGGCCGCCGAACTGCACGATCACGCCGTGCAGGGTGCCGTTCTGCCGTTCGGTCGCGATGATCTCCAGCACGTCCTCGGACGTCAGCGGCTCGAAATACAATCGGTCGGCGGTGTCGTAGTCGGTCGACACCGTTTCCGGGTTGCAGTTGATCATGATGGTCTCATAGCCGACGTCGTGCAGCGCGAAGCAGGCATGACAGCAGCAATAGTCGAATTCGATGCCCTGGCCGATCCGGTTCGGCCCGCCGCCGAGGATGATGACCTTCTTCTTGTCGGACGGCGCGCTCTCATCCGCCAGATGACCGGCGAACGGCGCTTCATAGGTCGAATACATGTAGGCGGTAGGCGAGGCGAACTCGGCAGCACAGGTGTCGATGCGCTTGAAAGCCGGGCGAACCCCGAGCGCATGGCGTCGCGCCGTCACCTCGGCCTCGGTGGTCTCGGCCAGCACCGCGAGCCGCGCGTCGGAAAATCCCATCGCCTTCAGGGTGCGCATGCCGAACGCGTTGGCGGGCAGGCCGTTCGCCTTGATTTTGGACTCCATTTCCACGATGCCGCGCAATTCGGCGAGGAACCATGGATCGATCTTGCAGGAGGTGAAGATCTCGTCATTGCTCCAGCCGAGCCGCATCGCCTGGGCAACTTGCAAAAGCCGGTCCGGTGTCGGCGTGCCCAATGCGGCGCGGATGGCGTTCTTGTCGTCGCTGCGGCCGAGGCCCTCGATCTCGATTTCGTCCAGGCCGGTGAGCCCGGTTTCGAGGCCGCGCAACGCCTTTTGCAGGCTCTCCTGGAAGGTGCGGCCGATCGCCATCACTTCGCCGACCGATTTCATCGAGGTGGTCAGCGTGGTCGAGGCGCCGGGAAACTTCTCGAACGCGAATCTGGGAATCTTGGTGACGACGTAGTCGATGGTCGGCTCGAATGACGCCGGCGTCGCCCCGCCGGTGATGTCGTTGGCGATCTCGTCGAGGGTGTAGCCGACCGCAAGCTTGGCGGCGACTTTTGCGATCGGAAAACCGGTCGCCTTGGAGGCCAGCGCCGAGGAGCGCGACACCCGCGGGTTCATCTCGATCACGACCATGCGGCCGTCGGCCGGATTGACGCCGAACTGCACGTTGGAGCCGCCGGTCTCCACCCCGATCTCGCGCAGCACCGCCAGCGAGGCGTCGCGCATGATCTGGTATTCCTTGTCGGTCAAAGTCAGCGCCGGTGCCACCGTAATGGAGTCGCCGGTATGCACGCCCATCGGATCGAGGTTCTCGATCGAGCAGATGATGATGCAATTATCCTTTTTGTCGCGCACCACCTCCATCTCGAACTCTTTCCACCCGAGCACCAATTCCTCGATCAGGACTTCGTCGGTGGGGGAGGCGTCGATGCCGCGCTCGACGATTTCGATGAACTCGGCCTTGGTGTAGGCGATGCCGCCGCCGGTGCCGCCCATGGTGAAGGACGGCCGGATGATCGCGGGCAGGCCGATGTCGTCGAGCGCGCGCAGCGCATCGGGCAAATTCTTGGTCTGGATCGAGCGCGGCGTCTCCAGGCCGATCCGGGTCATGGCCTCACGAAAACGGCCGCGATCCTCGGCCTTGTCGATGGCGTCCGCGGTGGCGCCGATCATCTCGATGTCGAACTTCGCCAGCGTGCCCTGCTTGCGCAGGCTCAGCGCGCAGTTCAGCGCGGTCTGCCCGCCCATGGTGGGCAACAGCGCGAACCCGCCGGGAACGACGTAACGTTCCTTCTCGATGATTTTGGCGACGATCTCGGGCGTGATCGGCTCGATATAGGTCGCATCAGCCAATTCCGGGTCGGTCATGATCGTTGCCGGATTGGAATTGACCAGAACGATGCGATAGCCCTCGTCCTTCAGCGTCTTCACCGCCTGGGTGCCGGAATAATCGAATTCACAGGCCTGGCCGATCACGATCGGACCGGCGCCGATGATCAGGATGGTCGAGATGTCGGTTCTTTTAGGCATTCAGTCTCACGGACAGGGAAATGGGCACAAAAAAAGGGCGCGCATGCCGCGCGTCCCTTGAGCCAAGAGCGCCAGGTTGCCCTCGCGCGCGGGTGGTCTTTAGACCAAATTCCGCAACCGCGAAAGGGTCATAACGGCCCAATCAACCGGCATTTTTCCGCCTTCGCGGCTTTTGCCGGTTCGGCGCGACGAGCCCGCCTTCTTCGCAAACGGCCGCCGGGGGGCTCAGCCCGTGGCTGGCCTGCCGAGCCGAAGCTGCGGAGCAGCGAAGGCTGGAGGCCCGGCCTGGATTTGAACCAGGATAAAGAACGATGCACTGTTCTTGCGTTGACGCATTCCGCCACCGGGCCGCGCCGACCATCGCCGATCCGGCGCAGGTGAGCCACGGCTAGCTTTGGTTAACCTTAACCGGCGAGGTGAAATCTCAGAAAGCCTGCCGTGCGACGAATGTCATCCGCCACGGATTGTGCCCGATATTGGCAAGCGCCCGCGACGCGGTAAATCCGTTTCTTGCGAGCTTCGCTACCATCTCGGCCTCGCTGTAGCGCTGCAGGCCGACGCGCGAACGCAATTGCCGGTAGTCCGACAGCGCCGTGCTGATCAGCCCGATCAACGCGTCCTTGAGAAAGCCGTGGGTCAGCGCGAAGCGCAGCAGCGCGATCACATCCCTGGTCATGCCGACCTCGGGACGCAGGATATCGCCCAGGACCAGACGGCCGCTCGGTTTCAGCAGCCGCCGGATCACCGCCAGCGCGGAATCGAGTTCGTCCGGCGTCATGTACTGGGCCACCGAATTCATGACCGCGAGATCGATCGACTTTTCGGCCATTTTCCGCAAGTCATCCAGCGAACGCACCCTGATCCTGGTGTTCGGAGCAAAACGCGCGATCAGCCGGCCGCGCACGCCCGGCGCGGGCTCCGCCAGATACAATTTGCCGCAGGCCTCCGCCACCCATGCGGCGGACAAGGCTTCGCCGCATGCATAATCCAGCACCACCGAGTCCGGCGAGGAGATGTAACCGATGATGTCCCGCGCGATCACCTGGAAATGCAAGTCGCGGTGCAGCTTGCTAGCGTAGATCGTATGGGTGGAATCGTAATAATCGATCCAGTCGTCCATGATGCCGGGATCCGGGAAAGGGCTCCGGTGACGGAACCTGTATGTCGATGATGCGTTAGATGGTCCGGCGGCCGGTGTCCATCGCCGTCAGTGTCCGGTTTCCTAACAGGAAGGTGCATCGTGAGCAAAGCCAAGTCCGACAACAAGTCCGACAAAACCTCGCCCGACCTCGATACGCCGACCGATCTGCCACAGGCCGCGGTGGACAAGATTTCGGCGGCGCTCAACACGCTGCTGGCCGACGCCTTCGCGCTTTATGTGAAGACCAAGAACTTTCACTGGCACGTCAGCGGCCGGCATTTCCGCGATTATCATCTGCTGCTCGACCAGCAATCCGACGATATTTTCGCCACCACCGATCAACTGGCCGAGCGGGTTCGCAAGCTTGGCGGCACCACGCTGCGCTCGATCGGGCAGATCGGGAAACTGCAGACCATCAACGACAACAATGAGAGCTATGTGCCGCCGCGCGAGATGCTGCGCGAATTGATGGAAGACAACAAGCATGTGGCTGCGGCGATGCGAAAAGCCCACAAGCTTTGCGACGATCACGAGGATTCCGGTACCGCCGGGCTGCTGGAAACCTTCATCGACGAAACCGAGCGGCGCACCTGGTTCCTGTTCGAAGCCAGCCGCCAGGAAGGTGCCAACGCGGCCTAGAGCGTTTTCGAGCGAAGTGGAAACCGGTTCGCGTGAAGAAAACGCGTCAAATAAAAGACTGGAGCCTCCGTTCCGCCAACGCCGCTAACGCGTCTGGGACCGACGGAATGACCGCAATATTCGGGTCAGGCCGGGGCTGGCCGACTGCAGCTCTTCGAAATGCATTTTCGAGAGCGTTCGCAGTTTCTGCTCGCCCTTTTTCGTCAGCTTCAGGAACATGCGCCGGCTATCGCGGTGATCTGCGATCCGCCTCAACAGTCCGAGCTTGGTGATTCGATCCACCAGTTCGACGGCGGTGTGATGCCGAACCAGAAGGAATCCGGCCAGATCGCCCACGGAAACGGGCTCGGCGCCGGAAAAGCCCTTGATGGCGAGCAGCGCCTGGTGCTGTTGCGGCGTCAGGCCGGCTTGATGAGCGGCCGCTTCGCTGAATGACAGGAATTTTCGAAGTTGAAAGCGAAACTGGGCGAGAGCCTTGTAGTCGACGGCATCAAGTGCGTGACCCCCGGTTCGCTTTGCATCCGCGCGGACCGGCGGCTTGCGCCCGGTTTGCCGTTTCGACTGAAGCATCCAGTTCTCCGCATCCAAATCCGCTGCATGATCGGCGGATCGCCACTGCCGCGATGACGATGAAGAGCTATACCATCGGTGAATACATACGCCTACTTTGATCGGCCCTCGCGCCGCGGTCCATCGCGGCGGGTCCGGCGCCACCATGATTGCGCGCGGGCAATAAGCGGGGCGACGGCTATCTGCCGGTCGAGTTCAATATCTTTACGAGAATGCTCTGGAATGCGAGGGGAATTCGCGTGTTCTTGCGCCGTGTCGACTTTTGCAGCGCTTCCGCGATTTCCGCTCTGGCAAATTCTCCTCTGGAATATTTTGCTATGATATCCCGCCACATCGCCGACAGTGATTTGCCGGCGTGGAATGGCTGCTGGATAATCACTCCCTGCGAGCCGGCCCATCGGAGGATTTCATCGGTGGTTTGAGGACCGCAATTCCGGGCCGTCAACAGATCCCTGAAGGTCAGCTTTCGCAGCAGTTCGCTGGACGGGGTCCATCTTCCCTTCGGCGGGGTTTCTCCGGTCAACTCAGCCGCCAATTCCTTCAAGACATTCTCGGCGCGAATGCTCAACCCGTCCTGGGGCGCAGCCGGGGCCGCGGCAACGCTCGTCAGGATCGAAGCAATGTTTTCCGATCTTGTTCTGGCGCCTTCCGCCGAAGGAGAGCTCGTCCGATGCACGGCGATCGCCGCTTGCGAAACGACGCCGGTGTCGTTTTGCGCCGCGTCCACCCCGGCTCTTTCCTGCCAGGATTGTCGTTCTGTTGCGTTTGCAGCCTTCAAGGTTGTGTCCTGGTAGTGATGGAGATTGCCCGGCGGCGCTTGCCCCTGAAGGCGAATTCGCTCCTTCCGCCGGCAATACCTCCCCGGCAATAATGTGGATATATATCGCTACACGATATAAATTCACATGAAAATAAGGGGTTTATTCGACCAAAGTGACATTGACAGGCACGCTGCGGTTGACAGACTTGGCGCGAAGGAAATTTAAGGCGGCCAGGGCTGCGGACGCAGTTGGAGATCCTGTGGACGCAGTCGGGACCCTTAAGAGTGAGTTGCTGGTCGATCAACCGATCGAGCCGGTGTGGGTGGGCCTGTGCCGCAGAAAAATTTGGGAGGATCACGCCTTATGAAACGCAATATTTTTGAACAGGTCGTTGGCGCGGCGGTGTCGCGCCGCACCCTCTTGCGGGCCGCCGGCGCGGGCCTTGTCGGCGGCGGGCTGCTGCCGGGAAGCATGATCGGGCCGGCGCTCGCCGAAGATCACCCGGCGATCGGCACCTATCCGGCCGGCTCGTCCGGCTCCTCGGTGTTCATCGGCATTTCGGTGCCACGCACGGGCACCTACGCGCTGCAAGGCGAGGACGAACTCAAGGGCTATCAGCTCGCGATCGAACACATCAACAGCGGCCACGAGCTGATCAAGAAGATATCGCCGAAAACCACCAAGGGGGTGCTCGGCAAGGAAGTGAAATACGGCGTTGCCGACTCCGGCGCCAAGCCGAATGAAGCCGTGCAGGCCGAGCAGCGCTTTATCAGTGAGAACAAGGCTGTGCTGATGACCGGCTCGACATCGAGCGCGGTCGCGGTGGCGCTCAACAAGCTGGCGCAGCGCGAGAAGGTGCTCTACGTCGCCGGCATTTCCGGCTCCAACGACACCACCGGCAAGGACTGCGTGCGTTACGGTTTTCGCCAGTGCTTCTATGGCCAGACCGCGGCGGCCGCGATCGGGCCCATCGTTGTCAAGACGTTCGGCAAGGGCAAGAAGGCCGCCTATCTGACGCCGGACTATACCTACGGGCACACCGTCACGAAGTCGATGCAGGACTATCTCGCGACCGCCGGCTGGACCACGGCGACCGATCAGGTCGCGCCGCTCGGTGCGCCAGACTATTCCTCGTATCTCCTCAACGTCGCCAATTCCGGCGCCGACGTGTTGCTCAACGTCAACTGGGGCCACGATGCGGTGTTGTCGACGCAGCAGGCCAAGCAGTTCGGCATTTTCGACAAGATGAAGCTCGTCGTGCCGTATCAGACGCCGTTCCTCGCCCGCGAGGCCGGTGACGATCTGATGTCCGGCGTCTATGCCGCAACCGACTTCTGGTGGACGCTTGAAGACAAGTATCCGCTCGCCAAGTTGTTCGTCGATTCGTTCGAGAAGAAGTACGGCTACAAGCCGGAATGGGGCGCCAACAACGCCTACATGGAATTCGCGCTCTGGGCGGAAGCGGTGGAAAACGCCGGCAACTTCTATCCGCCCGATATCATCAAGTCGTATGAGGCCGGCCGCAAGGTTCAGTCGACCGTCGGCGAGGTCTATTTCCGCAAGGAAGACCATCAGCTCGTGCGGCCGGTGATCATCGTCAAGGGCAAGGCTCCGAAAGAGATGAAGAACAAGGAGGACTACTACGACATCGTCGAGATCGTCCCCGGCGCGGGGCTGATGCAGCAGCCGGCCGCGTTTGGCTGCAATCTCGGCGACTACACCTGAGCTAACCCTGACCTTGGCGCCGTGGGCAGATCTTCACTGTCCGCGGCGCATCTTTTTGCGCCGATGCGCCGCAAGCGGGCGCGTCTTTGTAACCAAGTTCAGCGATTGCCTAGATGATCAATTGGCCGAATTTCATTTCGCAGGTGTTCAACGGGCTGGCGCTCGGCGCATTGCTTGCGCTGATCAGTTCCGGGCTGACCATTATCTACGGCACGCTCGGCGTGCTCAATCTCGCGCACGGTGCGATGTTCATGCTCGGCGGTTACGCCGGCTACGTGGCCTATGAATATACCGGGTCGTTCGTCGTTGCGGTCATCGCCGGCTCGCTGTTTGTCATGATCTTGGGTGTCGCGATGGAGCGCGTCGTCATCCGCCACTTCTACCACCGTCCGCACGAAGACCAGCTTCTCGTCACCTTCGGCCTCGGCATCTGTTTCGTTGAAATCGTGCGCCTGTTGTTCTCCAGTCAGTCAAAGATGGTGCCGCCGCCGCCGTTGTTTCGGGGCATTACGTCGCTCGGCTTCATGTATTACCCGACCTATCGTCTGGCGGTCGTCGGCATTGTCGCGGCCGCGCTCGGCGCCCTCTTCGTCATCCTGTACCGCACGCGGCTCGGCATGATCGTGCGCGCCGGGATTGAGGATTCGGTGATGGTGGATTCGCTCGGCATCAACGTCCACCGCGTCTTCATGATCGTTTTCGGTATCGGGGCGATGGCGGCGGGCTTTGCGGGCATTGTCAACGCGCCGGTGGTCTCGCTCACGCCGGGGGTCGGAGACGACATCCTGGTTGAAACCTTCGTGGTGGTAGTGATCGGCGGAGTCGGCTCGTTCCCGGGCGCTGTTCTCGGCGGCCTGATCGCGGGAGAGATCATCAGCGTTACCTCGATGTTCAATCCTGGTTACGCCTATGTGATGTTGTTTGCGGTGATGGTGCTGGTGCTGGTGGTGCGGCCGCACGGCCTGCTTGGCGTGCAGGGCCGGGAATGAACATGGTCGCCTGATGCTCAAACAACGCCCATTCTTGATCGAGACACTGACGGCCATCGGCTTGATCGCGGCGCCGTTCGTGCTGCCTCATCTTGGATTTGCACCCAACACCGTGAACCGGATCCTGGTCTGGGGGCTGTTCGGGATCGGCTTCGACATCCTGTTCGGTTTCACCGGGCTGCTGTCGTTCGGCCAATCGGCCTTCTACGGCACCGGCGGTTTCGTCGCGGCCTATCTTCTCACCCGGGCGGGATTTCCCTACGTCGTCCTGGCGTTGATCATCGGCATGATCGCGGCAGCCGCCGTCGGCTATCTGGTCGGACTGATCGCGCTGCGGCGCACCGGCATCTATTTCGCCATGATCACGGTGGCGATCGCGGAAGTGTTCTTTTTTGTCGAATTCAATCCGCTCGTCGGACTGGACCGGCGGCGAGAACGGTCTGCCCGGCGTGCCGACGCCGAGCTTCAATCTCGGCTTCACGACGCTTTCACTTCACCACCGGCTGGTCGCTCTATCAGTTTCTGGCACTGTGCTATTTCATCGGCATCGTGATCGCGCTGCGGATCGTGCGTTCCCCGGTCGGCGCGATCCTGAGCGCGATCCGGGACAATCCGCTGCGCGCGACGGCCGTCGGGCATGACATCCACAGCTACAAGCTCGCGGCCTTCGTGATCGCGGCCGCCTATGCCGGGTTCGCCGGCGGTCTGCTCGGCGTGCTGCAAGCCTTCATGCCGCCCGACGCGTTCACCTTCGACACCTCGGGTCAGCTCGTGATGCAGACCGCGATCGGCGGCAGGGGCACGCTGTTCGGTCCGCTGGTGGGCGCGACGGTCTGGCTCTTCCTCCAGGATTTTCTGCAGGCGGCGCTCGGGCTCGGCGCAGCGTGGAAGCTGGTGCTCGGCATCGTCTTTGTGCTGCTGGTCTGCTTCCTGCGGCGCGGCATCGTCGGGGGCCTCGAGGATCTCTACGGCTGGATCTTTGGCAAGGCGCGACGAAATATGCCGAACCGGCCGAGCCGGCGGCCTCACCGCCGCCGGTCGAACGGAAAGTCGCGCAAGCGCGGTCATCGAGGAGCCGTGCCGTGACGCTGCGGCGGGGCGCGGGCGACAGCGGTTCCGGCCCGATCCTGCAGGCCAGCGGGCTGACCAAGCGCTACGGCGGTCTGCGTCGCCAACAGCGATATCGATTTTACGGTCGATCGCGGCGAACTGCGCGGCATCATCGGACCAAACGGCGCCGGCAAGTCGACGTTCTTCAAGATGCTGACCTGCGAGATCCCGCCGACCTCCGGCAGGATCATGTTTGACGGGCGCGACATCACCGGCATGAACGTCACCAGACGTCTGCCAACTCGGCCTGACCAAGAGCTATCAGGTCAACCAGCTGTTCACCGGCCTGACGGTCCGCGAAAACATCGCCATCGCGGCACTTGCCGAGCTGACGGGGAAAATTCAGGCTCGATCTGTTTCGCAGCTTGGACAAAATTCCGGGGTTGAATGAACTCGTGGAGCGCACGCTTGATCTGGTCGATCTCTCGTCGCGGCCGGATACGCCGGTATCGCAGCTCGCCTATGGCGAAAAGCGGCGGCTTGAAATCGGATTGGCGCTCGCCACGTCACCGCGCCTGCTGCTGCTCGACGAGCCGCTCGCCGGCATGAGCCCTCGCGAGCGCGTCGAAACCGTCAAGCTGCTCAAATCGATCAGCCGGGGCCGCACCATGATCATCATCGATCACGACATGGATGCGCTGTTCGAACTGGCCGAACGCGTCACCGTGTTGCAGGAAGGCCGGGTGCTGGTTGAAGGGACACCGGAGGAAATCAAGAACAACGTCACGGTGCAGGAAGCCTATCTCGGTGGCGTGGATGGAGTGCTCGCCGCATGAACCTGCTCGAGGCCAGCGGCCTGAACAGCTATTATGGGGATTCCCACATCCTGTTCGATGTCTCGCTGCACGTCGCGCGCAACGAGGTGGTGGCACTGCTCGGCCGTAACGGCGCCGGCAAAAGCACGACCTTGAAAAGCCTGATGGGCGTACTGACGCCGCGCGCCGGCACCGTGATGTTCGATGGCGTCAATATTGCCGGGCGAAAAAGCCACGCCATCGCCCGGGCGGGCATGCAGCTCGTGCATGAAGAGCGCAGGATTTTCGGCAGCCTTAACGTCGAGGAGAACCTGGTTCTTGCCGGACTGACGCGCGTCGAGACGCTGGCCGCTCGATCGGATCTACGAGATGTTTCCGCGGCTCAAGGAACGGCGTGGCAGCCGCGGCACCGATCTGTCCGGTGGCGAGCAGCAGATGCTGGCGATCGCCCGCGCGCTGATGCGGGACCCCAAGATCATCTTGCTGGACGAGCCGTTCGAGGGGCTCGCGCCGGTCATCGTCCGCGATTTGATGGCTGCCTGCCGCAATCTCGCGGCGGCAGGCCAGACCATCGTTCTGGTGGAGCAAAATCTGGCGGCCATGCTGGCGCTCGCCCAGCGCGTCTACATCATCAACAACGGGCATATCGTTCACGAAGGCCCGGCGCGGGAAATCAAGGCGCAACCGGAGCTTCTGCAGCGTTACCTCGGGGTTTGACGAAGGCTTTTTGCGCCAGCCAATATTTGGCTACCGCTTCGGCTCGCGGGCGGGCTAGTCCTTCAACGCCGCAATCATCCTTGCCGCGTGGTCTTCAAGGATTTTCGGCATCCTCCTTGCGGCTTTGCGGCGGCAACAGATCGACGCCTGTCCGCATTGGCATCACGTGCATGTGCAGGTGAAACACGACCTGCCCGCTGGCGGCCCCGCTGAACTGCTGAACGATGATTCCTTCCGCATCGAACGCCTTGATTGCTGCGATCGCGATCTTCCTAGCGGTCCGCGCGACTTCCGCGAAATCATCCGCCGCGATATCGAGGATGCCGCGTGCCGCTGCCTTCGGTATCACCAGCGTATGACCCGGCGAGCGGGGCATGATGTCCAGAAAAGCCAGCGTCTGCCGGTTTTCATAGACCTTGTTGCACGGAATCTCGCCGCGAAGGATCTCGCGAAAATATTTTGATTGTCGTATTCTGTCATGGTTCTCGAATGCAGGTTAATCGACCGATGCAGAAAATCAAAACCTTTCTGATGTTCGAAGGCAGATGCGAAGAGGCTATGAACTTCTACGTGTCGCTGTTCCCTGATGCCACGGTGACCAGCATCCGCCGCTACGGCAAGGAAGGGCCGGGCGCCGAAGGCTCAGTGATGCAGGCGGCCTTTACGGTCGCCGGCCAGACCTTCATGTGCGTGGACAGTCGGGTCAAGCACGGCTTTACCTTCACGCCGGCGATGTCGCTGTTCGTCGATTGCGGCAATGAAGCCGAGATCGATGGATTGTTCGGCCGATTGTCGGAAGGCGGCCAGATCTTGATGCCGCTCGGCAACTACCCGTTCAGCCGGAAGTTCGGCTGGCTGTCGGATCGCTTCGGTGTTTCATGGCAGCTCAACCTGCCGAACGCTTAGGGCCGCTCACTTTGGTATCTCGAAAACCAGGCACGTTGTGGTGGCGTGGGCGAGCAGGCGGCCCTTGGCGTCGGTGATGCGCGCTTCGGCGGTCGCGGCGCGGCGGCCGACATTCAGCGTGCGGCCTTCGGTGCGCACTGCGCCGGTATCCTTGCTCATGCCCTTGATGAAGCTGATCTTGAATTCGAGCGTGGTGTAGCCGGTGCCGGCCGGCAGCATGCTCTGGACCGCCAGTCCCATCGCCGAATCCAGCAGGATCGCGGCGTAGCCGCCATGCACCGAGCCGATCGGATTGTAGTGCCGGAAGCCGGGGATGCTGTTGATCATCACCACGCCGGGCTCCGCCGTGCAGTCGAACGGCTCGACGTTCTGCATGATCGGCGGCTCCGGCAATTTGCCTTCGAAGATGGCGCGGACGAAATCGATGCCCGCCATCGACGCCATGACTTCCGTCGGCGTCACGCCGAATTCGAGCTTGCGAGCGGGTTTGTCGTCCATGGAGAATTTCCCAAGCGTCATGTATAATGACGGTCATCATACCAAGCGACTTATTCCAACGCCAGTGTTGCGAGAAATATTTACCGCGTCATGGCCGGGTTTGTCCGGTCGTTCCGTCATTGCGAGCGAAGCGAAGCAATCCAGAGCTGTACAAAAAAGACTGGATTGCTTCGTCGCTTGCGCTCCTCGCAATGACGCCGAATCTACCCGCCCTTGTGCGCCCGCATCAGATCGGCGAACCGCTTGAACAGATAATGCGAATCACGCGGGCCGGGCGAGGCTTCCGGGTGATACTGCACCGAGAACACCGGTTTGCCCTCGAGCTGGATGCCGCAATTGGAGCCGTCGAACAGCGAGATGTGGGTCTGGGTCGCGCCCGCGGGCAGGGTCGCCTGATCCACCGCAAAGCCGTGGTTCATCGAGGTGATTTCCACTTTGCCGGTGGTCTCGTCCTTGACCGGATGGTTGGCGCCGTGATGGCCCTGATGCATCTTCCTGGTCTTGGCGCCGACCGCCAGGCCGAGCATCTGATGGCCGAGGCAGATTCCAAATGTCGGCGTCCCCGACGAGATCACCTTTTGAATGACCGGCACCGCGTATTTGCCGGTCTCGGCGGGGTCGCCGGGACCGTTCGACAGGAACACGCCGTCCGGCTTCATCGCCAGGATATCTTCGGCGGAGGTGGTCGCCGGCACCACGGTGATGTTGCAGCCGACGCCGGCGAGCAACCGCAGGATGTTGCGCTTGATACCGTAATCGACCGCGACGACGTTGAACTCGGGCTCGGTCTGCCGGCCGAAGCCTTTTTCCCACGCCCACGGCGTTTCGTCCCAGGTGAAGCGCTGGCCTGACGTGACCATCGGCACCAGGTCCATGCCCTCGAGGCCGGGCCATTCGCGCGCTTCTTCCTTCAGGCCATGCAGATCGAACTGGCCGTCTTTGGCGTGCGCGATCACCGCATTCGGCATGCCCTTGCTGCGGATCAGCGCCGTCAGCGCCCTTGTATCGATGCCGGAAAGTCCGATGATGCCGCGCGCCTTCAGCCATTGGTCGAGATGCCGGGTGGTGCGGTAGTTCGAGGGGTCGGTGATGCCGGCGCGCAGGATCACGCCGCGCGCCCCCGGCGTCGCCGCCATGTTCACCGTCTCGATGTCTTCGTCGTTGGTGCCGACATTGCCGATATGCGGAAAGGTGAAGGTGATGAGCTGCCCGGCATAGGAGGGATCGGTGAGAATCTCCTCATAGCCGGTCATCGCGGTGTTGAAACAGACCTCGCCGACCGCTTGGCCCTCGGCGCCGAGGCCGAAGCCTTCCAGCACGGTACCGTCGGCCAGCACCAGGAGCGCGGTCGGTTTGTGGTCCGGCCAGGCCAAGGCATTTTCAGTGATTGTCATGAGCCCATTACATAGACGTCGCACGCGCGGGCGTCAAAGCCGGAAGCCGTGGAATCACATGCAAAATCTGGATATTTGTGAGGAGCCTGGTGCTGAGGAGCGGCCTTGGCCCCGTCTCGAAGCACGAGGCTGGCTGGATCGGAGACTTTCGGCCATCCGGGGATGAGGGCGGATTGCCCGTGGAACTCGGTTGTCTGACGGGCGCGGACCGCCTAGATCATCTGGCTGGACAGAGGCGGCCCGAAGGCCGCGAGAGGATAGGACGATGCTGCGCGACGACATCAATAACGCGGTCAAGGACGCGATGCGGGCCAAGGACGAGCGCAAGCTTTCCACGCTGCGCATGGTCAATTCGACCATCAAGAACGCCGATATCGACGCGCGCGGGCAGGGCAAGCCGCCGCTCAGCGACGGCGACCTGCTCGGCGTATTCCAGAAGATGATCAAGCAGCGCCAGGAATCGGTCGAGCTCTACGACAAGGGCGGTCGCGCCGAGCTTGCCGATCAGGAGCGCGAGGAAATCGCCATCATCTCCGCCTACCTGCCGAAGCAGATGTCGGATGACGACGTCAAGGCGGCGATCTCAGCCGCGGTGGCCGAGACCGGCGCCGCCGGAATGAAAGACATGGGCAAGGTGATCGCGGTGCTGAAGGCGAAATACGCCGGCCAGATGGATTTCGGCAAGGCCAGCGGCCTGGTGAAATCCGCGCTGACGGGGTGAGTCTTTCGTCAAGCTCTCTCCAACGTCATGCCCGGGCATAATAGTCTGCCTTGCGCAGACTACGTATACTTGTCTGCGCTCCCGGGCATCCACGTCTCTCAAACTCACCACAGATTAAGACGTGGATGGCCGGGACAAGCCCGGCCATGACGAAAGAGAAGAAGTCCAAGGGACCATTCATGCTCACCGAAACCAACGACTACGAGGCTCTCGTCCGTGATTTCCGCTGGGACATCCCGGCGCGCTTCAATCTGGCGACCGCCTGTTGCGACCGTCACGCCGACGGCGCGGGCCGGCTGGCTCTGATCTATATGGATGAGGATGGCGGCACCTCGCGCACTTCGTTCGACGACATCAGCGAGATGTCGCGCCGCTTCGCCAATGTGCTGAAGGCCGACGGCCTCGTGCGCGGCGACCGCGTCGCGGTGTTTCTGTCGCAGTCGCTGGAAGTGCCGATCGCGCATCTGGCGGCATTTCGTTCCGGCATGGTGTCGGTTCCGTTGTTTGCGTTGTTCGGCGAGGATGCGCTGGAATTCCGGCTGTCGAATTCCGGCGCCAAAGCGATCGTCACCGATGAGACCGGTTGGGAAAAGCTCGCGAAGATTCGCGACCGGCTTCCGGATCTCGGACATATCTACGTCATCGGAGACAGCGCGCCGGCCGGCGCCGAGCCGTTCTGGCGCTCGCTCAAATCGGCGTCGGCTGAATTTACGACCGTCGATACGGCGGCCGACGATCCCGCGATGATCATCTTCACGTCAGGCACCACGGGCAATCCGAAGGGCGCGCTGCATGCGCATCGCTTCGTGCTCGGCCATCTGCCGAATATCGAGATGTGTCACGATTTCCTGCCCAAGCCCGGCGATCTGATGTGGACGCCGGCCGATTGGGCCTGGATCGGCGGCCTCGTCAATTCGCTGTTCGCGCCGTGGTATCACGCCGTGCCGGTGGTCGGGCATCGCGCCCGCAAGTTCGAGCCGCAGGCAGCGATGCAGATGATGGCGGATCTCGGCATCCGCAACGTGTTCCTGCCGCCGACCGCGCTCAAGCTGATGCGGCTCGCCGGCGTTCAGCATCCCGGCGTCAGGCTGCGCAGCATTTTCACCGGCGGAGAATCCCTCGGCGGTGAAATGCTCGACTGGGTGCGCGCGACCTTCGGCATCGACGCCCATGAAGTGTTCGGCCAGACCGAGTGCAATCTTGTGGTCGGCAGCAATTCGAAACTGTTTCCGATCCGGCCGGGCTCGATGGGCAAGGCGACCCCCGGTTTCGATGTGCGCGTCGTCAACGAGCAGGGCGAGGAATTGCCGCGGGGCAGTCGCGGCATCATCGGCGTACGCCAGCCGAACCCGTGCACCATGCTCGAATACTGGCGCAATCCGGAAGCGACGGCAAAAAAATATGCCGGCGAATTCCTGCTGACCGGCGATCTCGGCGTCCAGGATGAAGACGGCTATTTCTGGTATGTCAGCCGCGAGGATGACGTCATTACCACCGCCGGCTATCGCGTCGGGCCGTCGGAAATCGAGCACACGCTGATGAAGCATCCGGCGGTGGCGATGTCGGCGGTCGTCGGCATTCCCGATCCGGTCCGCACCGAATCGATCAAGGCCTGGATCGTGCTGCGGCCGGGCTTTGCGCCCGGCGATGCGCTGGCGCGCGAGATCCAGGACTTTGTCAAAGTGCAACTCGCCGCCCACGAATATCCGCGGCTCGTGCAGTTCACCGATACACTGCCGATGACGGCGACAGGCAAGGTGTTGCGGCGCGAGTTGCGGGCGCTGGGGTAGGGCGGGCTTACGGCGTCTTGATCCCCATTTGCTTCAGTGCTTCCAGCATCCGCTGCGGCGGCGCCATCTGGACCGCAAGCGGGTGCCGGTCTCCAGCAGGCTCTTGAGGCTGGAGAGGATCGCGGGCCAGCCTTGACGACCGCCGGAGAGGATGTCGTCGCTGAGCGGCCGGTCCTGCGACTGGATCAGCGTCAGCTTCACCGCACCGCCCGCCTGCTCGATCTCGTAGGTCACCAGCGTGATGCCGAGCTTCTCCACCAGACGGGGCCAGTTGACGTTGAAGGTGATCGTGAGCCTGTTCGGCGGATCGCATTCGATCACCTCGCCGCTGATATGCAGCGAACCGTCCGGCGTGCGTACGATATAGGCGCCACCGATCCGCAAATCGACCTCGACGGCATTGCCGAAGAAATATTTCCGGCTGAATTCCGCCGATGTCAGCGCCTGCCACACCTTCTCCGGCGTCGAGGCGATATAGATCGCGTAGACGATCGCCGGCTTGAAATGGCTGATCTCCATCGTCATTACGCCACACCTTCGATCTGCAGGGCGACAAGCGGGACATCGAGCGCCTGTCCGGACTCCAGCATGGTTTTGAGACTGGACATGATGGCGGGCCACCCTTTGGATATGCCTTGCAGCATTTTGCTTTCCTGGTCGAAGTCCTCATGAGTCAGCGTGAGCTTGACGAGCTTGCCGTAGGGCTCGATGGCGAAGGTGACGCGCGAGGGCCGCTCGTTGCGAAATTCCTCCGAGGTGTTCGCCCACGTGTAGGACAAGCGCCGCGGCGGATCGGCAACGACAATCACGCCGGTGTCGGTCACCTTGCCACGCGATTCGAGCGCCACGGGCGAGCCGATCTTCCAGTCGGAGACGACCCTGGTGTCCCACCAGTACCGCTCCGTGAATTCGCTATTGGTTAGAGCATCCCACAGCTTCTCGGGCGTGGTCTCGATATAGGTGACGTAGACGAATTCGGGCTTACTCATCACGCTGCTCCAGTTGCCGTTTCAATTCGCTGAGCGCGGTGAGCTTGCCGCGCTCGAATTTCCTGATCCACCGCTCGCCGATCTGATGGATCGGCACCGGATTGAGATAGTGCAGCTTCTCGCGGCCATGCCTGAAGGTGGTGACAAGGTTGGAGGCCTCGAGAATCGCAAGGTGCTTGGTCACGGCCTGCCGCGTCATGGCGAGGCCATCGCAGAGATCGTTCAGGGTCTGTCCGTTCCTGACGTGAAGCCTGTCCAGCAGCGACCGCCGCGAAGCATCGGCCAGTGCTTTGAAGACCTCATCCATGGCAGGGATAATAGGCAACCAAATGGTTGCATGTCAAGGTGGTGTTTCTTGGAGTGCTGCTTCCGATCGCGCTTCGTGCATAATGCAAAGCTCATTTCGACCGAACGCGAGCCCGTCATGTCGCTTCAGCTCTATCTCGCCTTTGTCGCCACCTGCATTGCGCTGGCGCTGTTACCGGGACCGATCGTGACGCTCCTGATCGCCAACGGCTTGCGCCACGGCACCCGCGCGGCGCTGATCAATATCGCCGGCGTGCAGGCCGGTCTTGCGATCGTGATCGGCATCGTCGCGATCGGGCTGACCACCCTGATGGCGACCCTCGGCTACTGGTTCGATTGGGTGCGGCTTGCCGGTGCGGCCTATCTGGTCTGGCTCGGCATCAAGCTGATCCGCGCGCCCGTCGAGGGCGTCGGGTCAGACGCGCCGCCGCCCCCGCCGCGCGGCGGGTTCTTCCTGCAGGGTCTTCTGGTGTCGCTCTCCAACCCCAAGGTGCTGGTGTTCTTCGGCGCGTTCATTCCGCAGTTCGTGGACATGAGCCGGGACCATGTCTCGCAGGTGACGTTGCTCGGCGTCACCTTCATGCTGATCGCCGCCATCACCGATGCGCTTTATGCGCTGCTGGCCGGCCGCGCGCGGGCGTTCTTCTCGGCGCGGCGGACGCGGCTGGTGTCGCGGGTGTCCGGCGGCTTCATGATCGGCGGCGGCATCTGGCTGGCGCTGACGCGGGCGCGTTAAACCAGCCCCTGCGCCCGCAAAATGATCTCGATCTCGCCGAAGATCCGCGCCAGCCGTTCGGCCCATTCGCTCTGGCCGGCTCGACCTGCAATCAAATCCTGGCGGATTTCGATGCCGGAATTCATCAAGCCGCGCGCCTCGCCGTGAACCGGAATGGTGTAGTCGGTCTCGTCGCTGACGGCATAGGGCTCATTGTCGCCGACCACCAGCTCGGCTTCGCCGCGCAACAGTTTTAATAATAGCGGCGGCAGGCGGGTATCGCGATGATAGAGCGTGCCGACATGCCAGGGCCGGGCGATGCCGGCATAAACCGGCGTAAAACTGTGCAGCGATACCAGCACCGTCGGCCGCCGGTCGCGCAGGCGCGCATCGATGACCTCATCGATGCGGCGATGATAGGGATCGAAGATCGCCTGTCGCCGCGCCTCGGTCGCATCGCGCGTCAGGCCTTCATTGCCCTGGATGGTCGTCGCTTCGCTGATGCGCGGGATCGAACTTGGCGCCGTCGGCGGCCGGTTGCAGTCGATCACCAGCCGCGAGTAGCGCTGCGCGATCAGATGCGCATCGAGCTGCTTTGAGAGTGCGTCGGCGACCCCGGCAATGCCGACGTCCCAGGCGATATGCCGCGTCAGTTCGTCGGCCGCGAGCCCGAGATCGCCGAGCACGCGCGGGATCAGCCGGCCATAATGATCGGAAGTCAGCAGGAACGGCGACCGTCCCGCCGCATTATCTTCATGAATCGGCGGAACATCCCCCTTGCCGAGGAGTAATGATGTGTCGCCGGCGCCTTCCAAAGCCATTTTCTTCTACTCTTTGCCTATCGAAGCAGCATACCGGTTCAGGAATAAGCAGCTATCGGTATAGATTGGATTGCAAGAAGTCACGATGATTACCTCGACGATGCCGCTCCTGACAATTCATCACAAGACCGAATATCGCTACACCCACCCGGTGGCGTTTGGCGAACATCGCATCATGCTGCGTCCGCGCGACGGCCATGATCTGCGGGTGCTGTCCGGCAATCTCGAGATCGTGCCGGCGCCGATGTCGCTGCGCTGGATCCACGACGTGTTCGGCAACAGCGTCGCGATCGCGACCTTCGATGAGCGCGCCGAAACATTGTCGATCGTCAGCACGGCGACGGTCGAGCACAATCCGGCCGAGGAATTCGCGCTGACCGCGGACGATCCGGCCTATTTCTATCCATTTCTGTACAACGACGAGGAGTTTCCCGACCTCGTGCAGTTCATCACCCCGCAATATGGCGATCCCGAAGGCGAGCTGTCGGCCTGGGCGCGGAATTTTCTCGATGCCGAAGGCCCGACCCCGACCTTCAATATCCTGAGCAACATGACCCACGGCATCCGCAATGCTTTCACCTATCGCAAGCGGCATGAGCACGGCACCCAGCATCCGCTCGATACGCTGCAGACCCGATCCGGAACCTGCCGCGACTACGCGCTGTTCATGATCGAGGCGCTGCGGCGGCTCGGCATCGCCGCGCGCTTCGTGTCGGGATATCTGTTCATCCCCGGCGACCGCGCGCACGGTTATGTCGGCGGCGGCTCGACCCATGCCTGGGTCCAGGTCTATCTGCCGAGCGCCGGCTGGATCGAGTTCGATCCCACCAACGGCATCGTCGGCACCCGCGACCTGGTGCGGGTTGCGGTGGCGCGCGATCCGCGCCAGGCCATTCCGCTGCACGGCACTTATCTGGGCTCGGCCGATGCGTTCGTCGGCATGGATGTCAGCATCAACGTGGTCTCGGTGGACGAGGGAGCGCAGGCGTAACATGTTAATCAAGGTCGGTTTCGAGATCACCTATACCGCCGTGCAGCCGACGCCGATGGTGATCATGCTCAGCATTCACCCGTCGCGCTATTCCGACATCGTCGGCACCGAAAGCATCGTCGCCGAGCCGAACGCGCCGATCGCCTTTTACCGCGACAGCTTCGGCAATGTCTGCGGCAGGCTGGTGGCCCCCGCCGGCGGCGTGACCTTGCGCGGCAGCGCGCTGGTGCGCGATTCCGGATTGCCCGATGTCGTGGTGCCGACCGCGCAGCAGCTTCCGATCGATCAATTGCCCGACGACGTGTTGCTGTACCTGATGGCGAGCCGCTATTGCGAGACCGACAAATTGACCGATGTGGCGTGGTCGCTGTTCGGCCAGACCCAGCCGGGCTGGGCGCGGGTGGCCGCGATCTGCAGCTTCGTGCACAACCACGTCACCTTCGGCTACCAGCATGCCCATCACATGAAATCCGCCCATGACGTCTACGAGCAGGGCACTGGCGTGTGCCGCGATTTCGCGCATCTGGCGCTGACCTTCTGCCGCTGCATGGGGATTCCGGCGCGCTATTGCACCGGCTATATGGGCGATATCGGCATTCCCTACGATCCCGCACCAATGGATTTCTCCGGCTGGTTCGAGGCCTATCTGTCCGGCCAGTGGTACACTTTCGATGCCCGCCACAACAAACCGCGGATCGGCCGCATCCTGATGGGCACCGGCCGCGACGCCGCCGATGTGGCGCTGACCACGAGTTTCGGCCGGATGGACCTTGTCAAATTCCTCGTCATCAGCGACGAGGTCGTGGCGGCGTAGAAGGTGGCGCTTGCATTCGTCATTGCGAGGAGCGTAAGCGACGAAGCAATCCACTCTTGCTTTCGTGTTGCGGCATGGATTGCTTCGCTTCGCTCGCAATGACGGTTTAAGATTACGCATGACCTCCGATCGTCTCTTCGTCTACGGCACGCTGATGCGCGGCTTCGACCATCCGATCGCGACGCTGTTGCGGCAGGCTGCGGACTTCATCGGTGAGGCGCGGTGCCGGGGCCGGCTCTATCGCGTGAAGCACTATCCCGGGCTGGTGCTGTCTGACGATGCCGATGACGTCGTGTTCGGCGAAGTCTACCGGCTGCGCCAGCCAAACGAATTGCTGCGCGAATTCGATATGTACGAGGCCTGCGGCGAGGGTTTTGCGGAACCGACCGAATATGTCAGGCAGATGCTGCCGGTCACATTAGGCGATGGCGCGGTCAGCGAGGCCTGGACCTATATTTACAACTGGCCGGTCGCGCATTTGCCGCGGATCGCCTCGGGGCGGTTTGTGGGGAAGTAGCTTCGGGCGTGTCCCGGAATGACGGTTGTAAGCCGCCCGCCCTGTGAATAGCCGGGAGAAGGCCGACAATCTTCGTATTTTGGCCGGGGCACCCTATATCCCTAGTCGGTTGGCCAAGACTGAAGACTCAGGCCCCCGACTCAACGAAAATCCGAAGCATGCGCTTTACGGCCGAATTCCTCGATGAACTGCGCGCCCGGCTTCCGGTTTCGGAAGTGGTCGGCCGCCGCGTGAAGTTGAAGAAGTCGGGGCGCGAGTGGAAAGGGCTGTCGCCGTTCCAGCAGGAGAAGACACCCTCGTTCTTCGTCAACGATCAGAAGCAGGCGTGGTTCGATTTCTCCTCCGGCAAGAACGGCAATATTTTCGACTTTCTGGTTCAGACCGAAGGACTTTCCTTTCCCGAAGCCGTCGAACGTCTCGCCGCGATGGCAGGCTTGCCGCTGCCGGCGGCAACGCCCGATGCCGCGCGGCACGAGCAGCGCCGCAAGACGCTGTACGATGTGATGGAACTGGCGGCGAAATTCTTCGCCGACACGCTGGCCTCGCGCAATGGCGCCAGGGCGCGCGGCTATCTCGCCGACCGCGCGATCTCGCCGGCGGTGCAATTGCAGTTCCGCATCGGCTACGCCCCCGGCGATGCGCAGACCCGCTTCGCCCTGAAGGAGCATCTCGGCGCGCAGGGCATCCCGGTCGAGGACATGGTGGAAGCGGGGCTGCTGATTGCCGGCGACGATATTCCGGTGCCCTATGATCGCTTTCGCGACCGGGTGATGTTTCCGATCGCCGATGCGCGCGGGCGGGTGATCGCGTTCGGCGGCCGCGCGCTGGAAAAGGACGTGCCGGCGAAATACCTGAACTCGCCGGAAACCCCGCTGTTTCACAAGGGCGACAACCTCTACAACCTCGCACCGGCGCGGCTCGCCGCCCATAACGGCAGCGCCGTGGTGGTGGTGGAAGGCTATGTCGATGTCATCGCCATGGTCGGCGCCGGATATCCTGCCAGCGTCGCACCCCTCGGTACCGCGCTGACCGAAAACCAGCTCGCGCTATTGTGGAAGATGGCGGACGAGCCGATCCTTTGTTTTGACGGCGACAAGGCCGGCCAGAAGGCGGCGTGGCGCGCCGCTGATCTGGCGCTGCCGCAGTTGCTGCCCGGCAAGAGCCTGCGGTTTGCGCTGCTGCCGGAAGGCCAGGACCCCGACGATCTGGCGCGCTCCGGCGGACGCGGCGCCGTCGAGGAAGTGATTTCGGCGGCACGTCCGCTCGCCGACGTGATCTGGTCGCGCGAAATGGAAGCTGGCACGTACGCCACCCCGGAGCGGCGCGCCGCGCTGGAGGCGCGGGTGCAGGAACTGACCAACGGCATTCGCGACGAAAAAGTGCGGCGCTATTATCGCCAGGATCTGGAGCAGCGCTTGCTGCGGACCTTCGCGCCGGAAGGCGGGCGCGGCTCTTACGGCCGCGGCAACTATCGCGGCTCGTCCGGCCCATTCGGCGGCGAATCAGGCCGGCGCTTTGCCCCGCGCGGCTCGTTCACGCCGGGGGCTGCGGGGCGATTCGAGCCCAGATCCGGTTCTTTTGGCGGCCGCGGGCAGGGGCCGGGCGGCAGCCAGACCATCAACCGCCAGCCCTATCAGGTGGCGAGCCCGCAATTGGCGACGAGCCCGATCATGCGCGGCCAGCGCAGCGCGATCTCGCGCCGCGAGGCGCTGATCCTGCAGTCTTTGATCAATCATCCCTGGCTGCTGCACGACCATCTGGAGGAAGTGGCGGCGCTGGAATTGGCCCATCCGGAGGCGCACAAATTGCGCGCCGGCATCATCGCTGCCTTCGCCAACGACCATCACCACAATTCAGAGCCCTCCGAACAGAGCGAAAAGATGCGCGCCGATCTCGCAGCGGGCGGATTTTCGCAAGTTCTTCAAAGGGTTGATCTGGCAATCACGACCTCGGCGGTGTGGGGCGCAGGGCCTGGCGCGGCGCCAGAGGACGTTCTTTCCACCTGGCACCAGCTCGTCTCCTTGCATCGCCAATGGCACTCCTTACTTAGGGAATTGAAGGATGCCGAGCTGGCCTTGGGCGAAGAGGCCAGCGAGGCCAATTTGGCATGGCTGCGGGACGTCAAGGCGCGGCTGGCGGAAGTCGACGGCACCGAGGCCCTGATCGAGGGGTTCGGCGAGTCCTCAGGCCGGTTCCAGCGCAGCGTCTGACTGAAAAATGCTGCGGACGGCCGGGCCCGGGACCCCGAAATGACTCGCCAAACCCATGGTTTGGCGGCAAAAACAGGGTTAATCGAAGCTTAGTAGCCTGCGGGCTAAGAGTTCGAAACCGGTGAAATCAATTCGAGGGTGGCGACACGTCTGCGCCGCCCTTTCCGCGTCATGAATGACGTCAGAGATTAAAAAAGCGCGGGCGCGGCGACGCCTCCCGCACGAGCGCGTTTTAGGAGCATTGAATGGCCACCACCAGGGCAAAGACGCTGCAGGTCAAGGACAAGGAAAAAGACGACAAGGCAGCCGATGCGCCTGAGAAGGATTCCCCGGACGCGCCGTCGCCGTTGCTCGACCTGTCCGATGCCGCCGTCAAGAAGATG
The DNA here is from genome assembly GCA_963727225.1 of uncultured Pseudomonadota bacterium. Lineage (GTDB taxonomy): Bacteria > Pseudomonadota > Alphaproteobacteria > Rhizobiales > Xanthobacteraceae > Bradyrhizobium. The sequence continues at coordinate 874,643 of CAVSFN010000024.1, forward strand.
ATCAAGCAGGCCAAGAAGCGCGGCTTCGTGACCTTCGATCAGCTCAACGAAGTGCTGCCGTCCGACACCACCTCGCCCGAGCAGATCGAGGACATCATGTCGATGCTCTCGGACATGGGCATCAACGTCTCCGAGGCCGAGGACTCCGACAGCGAGGAAGAAACCAAGGAAGAGGCCGAGGACGAGACCGACAACGAACTGGTCGAGGTCACGCAGAAGGCCGTCACCGAAGTCAAGAAATCCGAGCCCGGCGAGCGCACCGACGATCCCGTCCGCATGTATCTGCGCGAGATGGGCACCGTCGAGCTGTTGTCGCGCGAAGGCGAAATCGCCATTGCCAAGCGCATCGAGGCCGGCCGCGAGGCGATGATCGCGGGCCTGTGCGAAAGCCCGCTGACGTTCCAGGCCATCATCATCTGGCGCGATGAACTGAACGAGGGAAAGATCTTCCTCCGCGACATCATCGATCTCGAAGCCACCTATGCCGGCCCCGACGCCAAGAACAACATGAACCCGGCGATGCTGGCCGCGCCCGCTCGGCCCCGACGGCCAGCCGCTGGTGGCAGCCAACGGCAACGGCAACGGCAATGGCGGCGTGGCGACGCCGGTGCAGGCCGCGCCATCTCATATTGCCCCGCCGGCAGCCCCTCCGGCGCCGACCCCGTTCCGCGCAGCAGCCCCTGCTGCCGCCGCCGAGGGCGAGAGCACCTCGGAATCCGCCGCCGACGGCGACATGGATGACGACGAGTTCGAAAACCAGATGTCGCTCGCCGCCATCGAGGCCGAGCTGAAGCCGAAGGTGGTCGAGACTTTCGATAAAATTGCGGACAACTACAAGAAGCTGCGGCGTCTGCAGGAGCAGGATATTTCCAACCAGCTCCAGAACGAGACGCTGTCGCCGGCGCAGGAGCGCAAATACAAGAAGCTGAAGGACGAGATCATCGTCGAGGTGAAGTCGCTGCGGCTGAACCAGGCCCGCATCAATTCGCTGGTCGAGCAGCTCTACGACATCAACAAGAAGCTGGTGTCGTTCGAGGGCCGCCTGCTTCGCTTGGGTGACAGCCACGGCGTCGCGCGCGAGGATTTCCTGCGCAACTATCAGGGTTCGGAACTCGATCCGCGCTGGCTCAACCGGGTGTCGAAACTTTCGGCCAAGGGCTGGAAGAATTTCGTCCATCACGAAAAGGACCGCATCAAGGAACTGCGCCACGAGATCCAGTCGCTGGCGGCATTGACCGGGCTTGAGATCGGCGAATTCCGCAAGATCGTGCACGGCGTGCAGAAGGGCGAGCGCGAGGCGCGCCAGGCCAAGAAGGAAATGGTCGAGGCCAATCTGCGTCTGGTGATCTCGATCGCCAAGAAATACACCAACCGCGGCCTGCAATTCCTCGACCTGATCCAGGAAGGCAATATCGGCCTGATGAAGGCGGTCGACAAATTCGAATACCGCCGCGGCTACAAGTTCTCGACCTATGCGACCTGGTGGATCCGGCAGGCGATCACGCGCAGCATTGCGGATCAGGCCCGCACCATCCGCATTCCCGTGCACATGATCGAGACCATCAACAAGATCGTGCGCACCTCGCGCCAGATGCTCAACGAGATCGGCCGCGAGCCGACCCCGGAAGAGCTCGCCGAAAAGCTCGGCATGCCCTTGGAGAAGGTGCGCAAGGTTCTCAAGATCGCGAAAGAGCCGCTGTCGCTGGAGACCCCGGTGGGCGACGAGGAAGACTCGCATCTCGGCGATTTCATCGAGGACAAGAACGCGATCCTGCCCATCGACGCCGCGATCCAGAGCAACCTGCGCGAGACCACGACGCGGGTTCTGGCCTCGCTCACCCCGCGCGAAGAACGCGTGCTGCGCATGCGCTTCGGCATCGGCATGAACACCGACCACACCCTGGAAGAAGTCGGCCAGCAGTTCTCGGTGACCAGAGAGCGTATCCGGCAGATCGAAGCCAAGGCGCTGCGGAAGCTGAAGCATCCGTCGAGGAGCAGGAAGCTGCGGAGTTCCTGGATAATTGATAGTCCTCATCCTGAGGAGCCGCGCTCTTCAGCGTGAGGAAAGAAGATGGTCGTGGCCGGGCTTGTCCGGCCATCCATCAAAACAAAGCGGCGGGCCAAAGCCCGCCGTTTTGCATTTTGCCCACGATCCATTTTTTAAGCGCTGGAATATGCGCTAGCTAGGAGCACTCGATCCGCCTCGTTTCTTGATGCCTACTCGTCATTACCATCGGCCGCGGCTATACTCGCAACCTGTGCGCGAATCGCCATCATGGTGAGGTAAGCGAATGGCAAATCAACCTACCTCGAAATCGTTGACTTCAATTGAATCAGAAAACGTGATTGCGGTTCGGCAAGAGCTACAGGTCCTAGAAGATTTAGCTCAAGGCGTTTCTGCTCAAATCGCCGATTTATTAAAAAGACCTCAGTCCTTGGGGCAGATAGATAACACTGAACTAGCGCTGCTTGAACATAGGTATGCGCAGCTCAAGGCTTATGAAGAGCTAGCACATAGCTGCTATGGACGCACAGTAATCGGTACGGAAGTTGACGAGAAAGATCTTCCGAAACGTCCTTTCACTTATCGGATCACACAAGCTAACGTCGGATTTTCTGACCGGAATTGCCTTGTAGTAGCACGCAATTCTCCACTAGCGACTGAGCTCGTAACCGCCCAACCCGGCGACGAACGCGATGTGACAACTCGTGGTGGCGAACGTTATCTAAATGTGGACGAGGCTCGGACCTTTGAGGGTCCTGTGAGCCTTCGCTCGCCGAGCGAAGAACCCAATTTTCGTTCGATGGCTATCCGAAGGATAGGTCAAAAAAAGCCAATCGTTCTCGAAGACCTCCGATCTGCTATCCATCGCTTGGAATCTGCTTCGCTGGACGAGGCAGAATTTTTCGGTCTTCAAGTTGGTCAAAAATCTTTCGATGGAGTCGATAGTAGCTGGCTAGCTAGCTGGTCCGGCATCTACCTTGGCGAGACAGATGAGCAGTCTCTAGGCCACCAGTTCTTCACTCGAACGACGGTCGACCAGGAACGCGCACTAAACAACCCGCGTGGATTGACGTTCGTCGAGGGTAGACACTGCAATGGCGCATGTGGCGGGCGCTAAGCTTCGAGAAAACCTCGCGCTGACCAAAGATATTCCGACGAGAATAGCGGGCGAGGTCTGGCAAGAATTGCAGACGAACTCTTGCGTGCAGAACACCAGCCTGACGCCAGGGTTTTCCACTTGAATGGACTCGCTGCGCGATTGGTTGGAGTTATTGCCGAAGCAGAACTGCGTGAGCAAGAAGCGGTCACGAGCGAGCAATTCCGAGTTCGGGAAAAAGCCGAAAATGAGCAACGTAGGCGGGAGGAGCGTGCTCTCGAAGGCGAGATGCGGCGCATCCAATTACAGGCGGAAAAGAAAATTGTCTCGGCCTTGGCTCGTTCGCTACTTTCGGGCTTGACGTCTCATGAACTCTTTTCATCGGCTGTTGCTTTGGAGAGATTTCCAAGTCTGATTCGGGAGTCGTTTGGTCCTCCAGCTGAGCCGCAAATCGCTCAAGATCTGGATAGTGCCATCCAGGGAATAAGAGACCTTCTTAGTGAAACACAAGGACGACCGGCTATCACAGAAGCTGATCTAGTGACATTAGCTGTCTTTGCCGCAATGATAGCCGAGCTAAGCATGCGCTCATGATAGGGTGTGCTACCGATCATGTTGATAGGCCGGAGCTCAAGCTGCTTGAAAAAAACGGCTTAGTTGTCTTTCGTGACGTGCCGTTAGACTGACTTGGTCCGCAGTGTTCAAATGGATTTTGACCCACCCAGTTCTCACATGTCAGAATAAACAAGGTAAGACCTACAATTTGACCGTATTATTCCACGTGCGGCGAATGTTGAACTGTTATGTGCAAGGTGCAACTATAGGAAGACGCGAATAGCAGTTCCTTAGACGTGACGGTAGCCGTAGTGTTTGGTTCAAATTTGCTGCAGGCGCTCTTGCCTTCGGCGCAAGTTATTCGGGGAGGAAAAGAATGGCGAAGAAAGCAAGTAAATCAGTATCCTTGGCAAGAAGATATCGATCTGCTCGCGTAGACGGAAAGGTTGGGTCTCTCGAAACTAGAATTGAGAAGGACTACGGATTGCCGCGCGGAAGCATAATGATCGTGGGGCCAGATGGAAAGGACAAGCGGTCTGACGCTAAGGTAAAGAATTTGCTGAGCGAATGGGGTTGGTGAGCCATGCCCATCGTCCGCCTTACCCTCTTTTTTATCGCCCTCCTCCTCCTCGCCACCCCCTCCTTCGCCGCCCGCTGCGGCGGCGATTTCAACACCTTCGTGGCCAGCATGTCGGCCGAGGCGGCGGCTGCGGGCGTTTCGCAAGGCGTGATCGCCTCCGCGCTCGGCGGGGTGACGCAGGATATGTCGGTTTTGAATTTCGACCGGCGCCAGCGCTACACCTTCAACAAGTCGTTCGAGCAATATGTCTCGACCCGCGTCGGTGCGGGCCGCATCAATGGCGGCCGGGCGATGCTGCAGCGGAACGCGGCGCTGCTGTCGAGCATCGAGGCCAGGTTCGGCGTGCCGCGTCAGATATTGGTGGCGATCTGGGGGCTGGAGACCGATTTCGGCAAGGGCGATATGGGGAAATTGCCTGTGATCCGCACGCTCGCGACCATGGCGCATGATTGCCGCCGCACCGATTTGTTTCAGGGCGAGCTGCTGGCGGCGCTGAAGATCCTGCAGCGCGGCGATCTGCCGTTGCGCGATCTGATCGGCGCCTATGCCGGCGAGATCGGCCAGACGCAATTCCTGCCGTCGTCCTACATCAAATACGGCGTCGATTTCGACGGCGACGGCCGCGTCGACCTGCGCCACAGCGTGCCCGACGTGCTGGCGTCGACCGCCAACCTGCTGCACACCAACGGCTTCCGGATGGGCGCGCCCTACGGCGAAGGCACTCCGAATTTCGAGGCCATGCGCGAGTGGAATCACGCCGTGATCTACCGCAAGACCATCGCGTATTTCGCGGATCAGCTGGTGGGACGCTAGCAAAAAACACCGTCATTCCCCGATGTCGCAATTGCACGATCTGAGGACTGCGCCACAATTGCGCAGGCCCGGAGTCCATCACTTCCGCGATGCAGGGGTTATGACGACTTCGCGTAAAGCTCTGTTCATTGGCTTCTGCTTCGAGACCCAAATCTCGGAATGACGAAGCGTCAGACGGTTCGGGCGTCTTGTATCGCTTGCACGCAAAACCTGATTTCCTGAGCCGGTTCAAGCTGATTTGCTACCTGTCCAGCCCTCTTCGCAAAAATATTTTCGTTCCCTTCTGACGCAAATCACCTGCATATCCCCCGCCGTCCCGTCCCACAGAGGGGCGGCTCGCGATCGTCACGAACGAGGGGCGGGATGCGGTGGACGCAAGGTGCGCACCTGACGAGAGCGTTACCTGCGGACGGCGAAGTCGTGTGGTCCTGACGCCCCGACGCTGGCGTCAAGTTGGCGGAAGACAATTTCACCGATGGCGACGGTGGCAAACAAGCCCGGTCACCAGGGAGAGCGCGAAATAAGCTGTTAAAACCATTGCGCGGGGAATGCCGGGTGTTTCCGGCGTGACCGTGGTGACTAACTCGCGTGTTTTTTTCTACACGCGAGGCCGCGGGCGCTTCGGGCGCCCGGCATTCCCTGCTCCCCTCTTGGGGTAGCACTGCGCCCTCTGATCTTCAGAAGGCGGAACGTTCAAGCAAAACTCGGGCGCATCGCGCGGCGAGATCGCGGAGTTGTGTCTTACCGTCATTGCGAGCGCAGCGAAGCAATCCATGAGGCAACAAGAAAGCAAGAGTGGATTGCTTCGCTGCGCTCGCAATGACGAACTCAGACACTCTCCTACTTCCCCGCTCTGCTCATCGTCTCGATCAGGCGCGTCAGCACGGCCCAATAGGTCGCCGGGCAAAACCGTTGCACCAGGTCCATCATGCGGGCGTCGTTGCCGATCAGGATGCGGGGCTGGTTCTTCTCGATGCCTTTGATGATGCGCAATGCGGCGTCTTTCGGCGTGGTTTTCGCCACCGCGTCGAACCGCTCGATCGATTGCGCGCGGCGCTCATTGTCGGTCATGCCGGTGCCGGCGCGGGAATTGCGGGCGATGTTGGTGGCGACCCCGCCGGGATGCACCACCGAGAGCCGAACCGGGCTTGCGGCCAGCGCAAGCTCGTGCCGCAAGGCTTCCGAAAAGCCGCGCACCGCGAATTTCGCCGCGGCATACGCGGTCTGCCCCGGCGGCGCGATGATGCCGAAGATGCTCGACAGGTTGACGATGTGGGCCTCGCGTTGGCCGCCAAGATGCGGCAGGAACGCCCGCGTCCCGTGCACGACGCCCCAGAAATTGATGTTCATCAGCCAGTCCATCTGCGCCTGGTCGATTTCGTTGAACTGGCCCATCAGCGCGACGCCGGCATTGTTGATCACGATGTTGAGGCCGGGATGACCGGCGATCGCGGCTTGCGCGAACTCCTCGATCTGTCCGGGCTCGCCGACATCGACGCGGTGCACGGTGACTTTTTGCGGATGGCTGCGTGCGATCTCGGCGGCCAGCGTCGCCAATCCGGCGTCGTCGCGATCGGCCAGCGCCAGGTCGCAGCCGCGCGCGGCAAGCTCCAGCGCCAGCGCCCGGCCGATGCCACTGGCCGCACCGGTGATGGCGGCGGCAGCTCCACGGATCGCGGTCATCGGATGTCGGCTCCATGTCGGGGAGGGGGATTACATCATACCAGCATCGCGGCGAGATGGATCATCCGCGCTTTGCGCTTGCCGGAATCAAAAGGCGGGCCCGAGGCCCGCCGTTTCGATGAACTTGCCGCGCCTGAAGTTGTCAGGCTTGGCGTCGGGTGCCCGGGCGGAGCGGGGCTCCACCCGGGCCTGAAGTCACTTCTTGGACTTCTTGGCTTTCTTTGCCTTCTTCGCCTTTTTCGCCTTCTTCGCTTTCTTAGCCATAGCATCCTCATTTGGGTTAATGGATGGAAACGCGACACGAGGCATGCTCGGCGGAGGGCCAACCTCGCAATATCCTCGAAACCAATCCCAACAGATTCGCGAGGCGATGCCCCGCACTGTCACGCTTGTGTCATTGCGTTATCCACAGTTGTTATGCGTTTTAGAGCGTTTTCCAGCGAAGTGGACACCGGTTCGCGTGAAGAAAACGCGTCAAACAAGGAAGTAGAGCCTCCGTTCCGATTCAATCGGAACGGAGGCTCTGGCATGTTTAGCCCTTGTTTTGGGATCGTTAACCCTGACGCGGCGATGCGCGCGAAAGCGTCGTCGCCGGCTGGCCGGCAAGCATGCATCGGCGGGCCGCGCGGCCTTCGCTATTCATTGATTCAAAACCACAGTTCGGATTGCGCCATTCGCAGTGAGAGTCCGTTAAGCGGCGCGGTCGCATGTTGCTGTCAACCATGGGGATGGTGATGGGCGGGCTGTTCGATAACAGGAGAGGCAGGGCGAAGCGTGCCCTGGGGCTGCGATGCTGAGCGTTCCGACGCTGTGGACGGTGTTCGTCATCAATTTTCTCGCGCTCGGCCTGATCTGGGCCTACGTCATGCGCAGCTATCCCGCCTTCGAGGCCGCGCGGTTCTGGACCGCCTCGGCGTTCACCGCGGCCGGTGGTGCTGCGGTGGCGATGCTGCACTTTATTGCGGATTCGCGGGCGCCATTGCTGGCCGGCGGCACCGTGCTGATTTTCGCCGCCTGCCTTGCCGCGATGGGCATCAAGCGGTTTTACGGCCAGCCGGTTTCGTGGCGCACGTCCGTTGCGATCACTGGATTGACCTTCGCCGGCATGGCGTTCTTCATCGTCGGTTACAACAGCCTGCCGATGCGGATCCTGGTCTATTCGCTGGGCCAATCGGTGCCGCTGGCGCTGACGCTGAAACTGCTGCTGGCGCGGCAGGAAGGCCGCGAAAACCCCGGTGCCCGGCTCGCGGGCATCGTCGCCATTCTCATTATCAGCCTTTATGCCGTCCGCACCGTGGCGGCCATGCTGCACTCCGGCGCCGATTTCGCGATCTTCCAGTCCAATCCGTTGCAATGGGTGCTGGTGCTGACGCTGATCTTCCTGTCGATGTCGTTGAATTTCGGTTTCCTGCTGATGGCGATGGACCGGCTGCGCAACGAGGTCGCGGACCTGGCGCTGCTCGACGATCTCACCGGCGTCGGCAACCGGCGGCATCTGCTGCAGCGGCTGACCGAGGAATGCGCGCGGTCCGAGCGCAGCGGCGAGCCGTTCGCGCTGTTGGTGATCGATCTCGACGGCTTCAAGGCGATCAACGACACCCATGGCCATGCCGCCGGCGACGCCTGCCTGCAGCATTTCACCCTGATGGCGCAGACGCGGCTGCGGCCCGGCGACATGCTGGCGCGCACCGGCGGCGACGAGTTCTGCATCGTGCTGCCTTCCAGCACGCTGCGCGAGGGCGCGATGATCGCGCGCCGGGTGATCGAGATCTGCCGCGAGGACGCCGAAGGATGCGCCGGCGCCGATATCCCGATCGCGGTCTCGATCGGGGTCGCGCAATGGACCCGGGAGATGAGCGCGTTTCCGGACCGGCTGATCGCCGCCGCCGACCACGCGCTCTATGCCGCCAAGAATGGCGGCAAGAACCGCCATGCGGTCTACAACCCCGCGCCGCCGCTGGCGCCGGAGCCCGACCCCGAACCGCTGCCGGGACTGGCCCTGCGCAAGCACGCGTGAGCGTGTTAGGCATCAGGTTCAGAGGGATCGCACGATGAACTTCCGCCTGCTGGCGATGGCGCTCGGCGTCATCGCCATCCTTGCCCCGGCATCCGCGCAAACGCCCGATCTTGTGGCGCTGGCGCGCAGTTCGGGCACGCCCGAGATTCCCGGCCTGAAGATGGTCTGGCTGGCGCCGTGGGGTGAGGTTTCGAAAGCCCATCCCTGGCGCAACATCATCGTGCATCAGACCGAAGGGCCGGCCGGCTCGGCGCGCGGCGGCGCCGAGGCACAGGCGAAAAATCCGACCCGGCGCGGCGTCACCGTCTGGGTCGAAACCGACGGCACGGTCTATTGGGCGGTGCCGGAGAATCTGGTCCCGACCCATACCGACGGTGCGGATCGCAACGACAACAAATACATCGACAACGGCCCGACCTTTCACCAGGTCAACAAGGACAGCTCGATCGGGGTGGAATTCGCCGGCAATTATCCGGACGTGACGCGCGGCGCCACCGAGGCGCAGATCGCGGCGTGGCGGATTCTGGTGCGCGTGCTGCGGGCGCGCTACGGCATTCCGCTGGAGCGGGTCTATGCGCACAACTGGATCGATTACAAGGACGCGCGCTATTGCGAAGGCTGCGCGCTGGCAACGCTGGCGCGGCAGTGGGGGGAATCGGGATTCAAATTGGCTGCGCCATCCAGCGGAAGATGCGGCCGATCAGGCCGGCGCGCCGCGGGCGTTGCGGTTCGGGCGCTGTCTCGTCCTCCGCGATGCAGCGCTGGTAAAAGTAGTCCAGGAACTTGATGTCGTTCGGCTCGGTGACGGTGAAGTTCTCGTCGCCGATGAACACCGTGTAGTCATAGAAAAACGGCCGCAGAAAAGGCAAAGGCACCGCGGCCTGGGTCGCCCAGTCTTTCGAGATCACGAATTGCGACGGCTCCAGCCCATGCGCCACCATCGCCTGCTCAAGCTCAGGCAGCTGACGCATGAATTCAGGGGAGAACCCGCCGACGGTCGATTGCAGTGTAATGGCCATGGATAGCCCCGGACCTATGCCTTGCCCGTTTTGGTCGGGCGGCAGGGCCGGCAGGTTCAAGCAGGTATTGTGGGATGGGCGTAGCGATGTGCCAACAAAAAAGCCGGCGTTGCCGCCGGCTTTCGTGTTCTGCCTCAATGCCGCGGAACTTAATGCGCGGCGTGGAGCGTGGCTTCTTCCTGTCGGGCGATGGTGCCCTTGACCGCGGACTGCACCTTTTCGAAGGCGCGGACCTCGATCTGCCGCACGCGTTCGCGCGACACGCCGAATTCGCTCGCGAGGTCTTCCAGCGTCATCGGATCTTCCGCCAGACGCCGCGCCTCGAAGATGCGGCGTTCCCGGGGGTTGAGCACGCCGATGGCGCCGTTCAGCGCCTCGCGGCGATGATCGAACTCCTCGTGCTCGGCCATGATGGCTTCCTGGTTGGGCGAATTGTCGACCAGCCAGTCCTGCCATTCGCCGGCCTCGCCGTCGTCGCGGATCGGCGCGTTGAGCGACGCATCGCCGCCGAGGCGGCGGTTCATGTCGACCACGTCCTGGGCCGTGACGCCGAGACGCTTGGCAATCAGCTTCACCTGGTCGGGGTGAAGATCACCCTCGTCCAGCGCGGAGATCTTGCTCTTGGCCTTGCGCAGGTTGAAGAACAGCTTCTTCTGGTTCGCGGTGGTGCCCATCTTCACGAGCGACCACGAACGCAGGATGTACTCTTGAATTGACGCCTTGATCCACCACATGGCGTAGGTAGCGAGTCGGAAGCCTTTTTCGGGTTCGAACCGCTTCACCGCCTGCATCAGGCCGACATTGCCTTCCGAGACGACCTCGGAGATCGGCAAGCCGTAGCCGCGATAGCCCATGGCGATCTTGGCCACGAGCCGGAGATGGCTGGTGACAAGGTGATGTGCCGCGTCGCGATCGTCATGCTCGCGCCAGCGTTTGGCGAGCATGTATTCCTGCTGGGGCTCCAGCATCGGGAATTTGCGGATCTCGGCGAGGTATCTTGAAAGGCCGGATTCTCCGTTGAGAATCGGCAGGGTAGCTGTACGGGCCATTTTAGCGCCCTCCAGTGGTTCAGGCCCCCGATAGCGGCGGGCCAGGCAGGCGGCCGCTGTGTTAAAGCCAGTCGCGCTGCGATGTTCCGCGTTGGATATTCAACGCAGGTGCAACATACACCAAATCGAACGGCTTTTGGAAGCATGGCGGGGGTCACGTCCCCGTGTGGCTGCTATAACCTGTTGGCATAGCAGCGCTTTTTCAAAAGGCCTGCGTCATTGCGTCGCTCGCAGCGAATTTCTCAGCCGGGTGAGATCGGGCGGTAAATCCGAAATCCACTCCAAAATCGCCCCGGTTCGGGGGTGTTCCAGCGCCAGAAGGTATGCGTGTAGCGCTTGGCGATCGAGGTCAACCAAGGCGGCTTGGCTCATGGGGCCGAGGTGGCTGGCCTTGGTCTTGAAGTGGGGGCCATAGACAGTGTCGCCCAGCAACGGATGGCCGATATGAGCCAGATGCACCCGGATCTGATGGGTGCGGCCGGTCTCAAGCTGGCAGGCCAGCAGCGCTGCGATCGGCTTGCCGTCGCGCCCGTGGAAGGATTCCTGGATTTCCCAATGGGTGATGGCCTCGCGGCCGCCGTCGCGCACCGCCATTTTCTCGCGGGCGAACGGATGCCGGTCGATCGGCGCGTCGATGGTGCCGCGCTGGCGGTTGGGCACGTCCCAGGCGAACGCCATGTAGCCGCGCCGCATCGACCCCGTCCGGCCGTGATCGGCGAATTGCGCTGAGAGCGACTGGTGCGCCCGGTCGTTCTTCGCCGCCACCATCAACCCCGTGGTGTCCTTGTCGAGCCGATGCACGATGCCCGGCCGCCGGACCCCGCCGATCCCGGAAAGGCTGGCGCCGCAATGGGCGATCAGCGCATTCACCAGGGTTCCGGTCTCATGCCCGGCGGCGGGGTGCACCACGAGCCCTTTTGGCTTGTCGATGACAATGATGTCGTCATCCTCATAGACGATATCGAGCGCGATATCCTCAGCCTTGGGCTCGGCGGCGACCGCCTCCGGCACGTCGATTGTGATCGTATCGCCGGCGGCGACATGATAAGCGGGGTCGCGGACGGGGGCGCTTTTGATCGTGACCTGGCCCGCGAGGATCAGCCCCTTCAGGCGCGATCGCGACAGCTCCGGGCGGCGCACCGCGAGCACGCGGTCGAGCCGGGGCGATGCCTCGTCGCCGGCCACGGTGACGACAAGCTTTTGGCCGCTATTCGACGACGAATCCTGTTCCAAAGATTGAGCCTTGTTCCAGCGCTTATTCCGCAAAAAATGGATACCGGTTCTAGAGCGTTTTCGAGCGAAGTGGAAACCGGTTCGCGTAAAGAAAACGCGTCAAATATAAGGAGTAGAGCCTCCGTTCCGATTCAATCGGAACGGAGGCTCTGTGAAAAGAATACCCGCAGATTAAACAGAGTTTTGCATGACCGAAATCGTTGCACCCGAACCGACACCGGAGCAGGCCGCGTTGTTCGCGCGGGTGCGACGGCTGATGCTGATCGCCGGCCTTACCACGGCGCTGGCGGTAGCGGCGGTCCTGATCGCCGTCGGCTATCGCCTTTTCCGCACCGAGGGAAGTGCGGTGGCCATCGACGCCACCGCAACCTTGCCGAAAGGCGCCCGCATCGTTTCTACCGGCATCGCCCGCGACCGGCTGTTGGTAACGCTGGATATCGGCGGTGCGACCGAAATCCGCACTTTTGACGCGAAGTCGCTCAAGCCCACCGGCAGGCTGAAATTCGTCAGCGAACCATGACGCGGCCCACCTGCCCCACCTTGCGGCCGGCGGATTTCAAGGCTATTCCCTGAGGCGTCCGCTCCCTTCGTCTAGCGGTTAGGACGTCGCCCTCTCACGGCGAAAACAGGAGTTCGATTCTCCTAGGGAGCGCCATGCTACGATATTCCGCGCAGTTCTGCGACCTTGTCCGATGCAGCCATGGTTCCGAGCGCAATGTCGCTCGATAACTGATTGCTCGCCGCAGGCCGGCGAAAATGTCCGCTCGTGTTAGCAAAGCAGATATAGCCCGAACTCAGCGAATAGCGGTTTACGACCCAAAGGCCGAATTTGGCTGCAATTCGCCTGACATAACCCGTACATCCGAAGAAATTGAACCCACCCTTTCCTAAAGCTCTGCGCGAGATCCTCGCACCGGCTGAACTTCGCAAAGATTGGATCGATGGGATGGAGTGCCGCTGACGGGATCGCGAACGCTGGCGTCGACCGTCAGGTTGAAGTTCGTGCCGTTCGGATCGAACGGATCGCAATCGCCAACCCCCAGCTCATCGCAACCCTGCCACCAGCCATGCTCGCCTACGACGACGCGCGGGTCGAGCTTTGCACTGAAGCGCGCCCGGGCCCGCATTCCGCCGGCCGGGGTGCGCACATCAACCCAATCTCCGTTTCCTGATTCCGCGTGCTGAGGCCGTCGCGGGATTCAGCTCGATCTCCGGATCCAGTGCGCGCTTGCGCAGGCTCGGCAGCGCCCGATGCTGGGTCTGACAAAAAAGGCTGGGTTTCGCGCACGTCAGGATCAAAGGGAAGGACGCAGCCAGGTCGGGGCGGGCGACCGGGCCCATGGGCGGTTCGACAAAATCCGGCATGGCCGGATAGCCGTGATCAAGGAAGGTTTCTGACCAGAATTCGACTTTCCGCGACGGCGTCGGGAAGCCGCGCGGGTTTCCCGTGTCATCGCGCGCGGCGTATTTGATGTGCTGCGTCGTCAGCGGTTTCCGTAATCCAGCAGGCTGCGCTCGAAGCTGCTCCAGGGTGATGCCGCTGGGAGCAAGCTGCTGCCGGTAAGCGGCGTCGACATCACCGTTCCAGAAATGCTCGCCAAGACTGAGACGCGAGGCAAGGCCGAAGACAATATCGGTATCGGACCGTGCCTCGCCCGGTGGCGCGACGATGGCCTGCCTAAGCTGAACATGCGATTGCGCTTCTGCGCTGATTTCGAATCCGATCTTGAGAGCTTCGCGTTCGAAGCAGGACGCCACAGGCAGCACGATATCCGCAAGCGCCGCCGTCGGCGTCATGAACAGATCGGCATGGGCGTAGAAATCGAGCGCGGCCAGCGCAGCACGTCCGCGAACCGGATCGCCGTGAGCGAGCAGTAGATTTGCGCCGAACCCGATGAGTCCGCGGACGGGATAGGGCGTGTCTTCCAGAACAGCTCGGTAAAAGTCCCGAGGGGAGACGTGGTTCCAGCGCGCAGGTCCGAGCGGACGTTCGGCAAACCCGATTGCGGGAGCAAGCCGCTTTGCCGCAGGCAGGTTCTCTCCGGTGATCGACCCGGCCGGCACCGCTGGGAACAGCACATTGCCTCCAGCCGCATCGAAACTGCCGGTCAGAGCATAGAGCATGGCCATCGCCCGCGCCGTCTCCGTGCGTTGGCGTGATGCTCGTGCCCGCTCCAGGCATAGTAAGAGACGGGCCGGGCGTGCCAGATCGTGCGGGCAGCTTCCTCCAATTGATCGGCAGGAACCCAGCATGTCGCCTCAATCATTTTTGGCGAATATTTGCTGCACAGCGCTGCGTAGCGATCGAAGACCGGTCGGCAAGAGATCGGACCATCTCTGGTTGCGACGATGTATTCGCCTCGCAAGGCAAGAAGCGCGGCGCCTGCCTCGTAGCGGCCGGTCGCTGGATCATAGCTGACGGCGCGGTTGGATCTCTGAATCCCAGGCGACAAATTGTCCCGAACCGCCGGAAAACAGGTCCTCCGTCCTGAGCAACCTGTCGGTATCGGAGCGCACCAAAAGAGGTCCATTGCTCCACGTGCGGACGAACGCCTCGTCGTACCATCCGCGCTCGATCATGATGTTGGCCAGACCCAGCGCGAGCGCACCGTCAGTTCCGGGACGCACCCGCAGCCAAATATCGGCTTTGTTGGCAAGCCCGGCGTTGCGCGGATCGATCACGATCAACTTCATTCCGCGCTTCAGGCCCGCGACCGTCGCGGTCGCATGCGTAATGCGCGTAAAGGATGGATTGTAACCCCACAGGATAAGGCAGCCGGATTCGGCAATGTCTGCCATCGCGCCGCCGGCGCTTCCGGTCGCAACGCTGCCGACGCCGAAGACGTAGCGGGTCGCAAAGCCGCGTCCCCAGCCGCACAGCTCGAGCGCCGACACCTGGTTCGGCGTGCCGAATGCATTCATTAGTCTGACAACGAAGGCAGCGGAATCCGCGATGGCGGTCGTCGAAGGGGACGATTGACTGAACGCCACCGCTTCAGGTCCATGCTGCTCGGCGATGCGACGCATGGCGGCGGCGATCTGATCGAGCGCCGTATCCCATGATATTTCCTCCCATCCCGGATCGGAGTCGCCTTTCGGCCGTGTTCGACGCAGCGGTCGCTTCAGCCTATCCTTGTGATAGACTAGTTCGGGAGCCGCGCGGCCCTTGGCGCAAATTGCTGCGCCGGTGGGGTGGGTCGGATCGGGGTCCAGACGTGTGAATTTGCCATCCGTCACCGTCGCGACGGTACCGCAGCGTGCGATGCACAGACTGCAGTACCCCTGCACCTGCCGTACGTTCGGGATCGCTGCTGACATGCACAAACTCCCTCGCGGCAATGAGTACAGCGTGTGGCCGCCGTATCGCGTCGATCGCCAAGTAAGTATCAAGCTGCCGCCATCAAACTATCTGCGAAAGCCGTCTTTTGACACCGCCTTCTTGGATCAGGAGCGAATAATCACGCTCGATCGCCGCAATTGCGAGATCGGCCGTGACCATAGGTCAGAGTGGATTTACATTACAAAGCGATTTCAATTACATAAGAGTTCGCAGTTTTATTCTGGGTGGCGCGCCATATGCCACCATTCAGAATAAAGCTGCGAACCAACCAGGCCTTCGACGCCGCGCCGGGTGTCAGGCTATCGTTCGGTACGCACGATTTGCATCGCTCTCACGCCGCCTCGTAAGACACGATCTTCTTGATCTGCGGCGCGAGCATTTCTTCGGTCGTCTCTAGATCGAAACGCGCCTGAATGTTCATCCAGAACGCGGCGCCAGTCTTGAAGAATTTGCCGAGCCTGAGCGCGGTGTCGGCCGTAACGGGCTTTTCTTCGCGCGCGATGCGTTCGATCCGGGTGCGCGGCACGTTCAGCGCGGCCGCGACCGCGTAAGGTGTGAGCTTAAGCGGAACGAGAAATTCTTCCCGCAGGATTTCGCCGGGATGAACCGGCGGAAGCTTCTTTGCCATGTGCGAACTCCCTTTCGGTGGCCACATTCGGCCGATCCGGCTAGTGATAGTCGATAATCTCCACGTCTTCGGGACCCGCATCGGTCCACCTGAACACGACCCGCCATTGATCGTTGATACGGATCGAGTATTTACCCGCCAAATCGCCCTTAAGAGCTTCAAGGCGGTTGCCGGGAGGTGAGTTCAAGGCCTCAAGACCGGCGGCGGCGTCCACCATAATCAGTTTTCGGCGAGCTACCTTGGCGAGATTTGCCGGGAAACCCTTCGGGACCCTGCGGCCCTCAAGGATCACTTCGGCAAATTTCCCCTTAAAGTTCCGGATCACGGGCAATACGTATCCTGCCAAGATACGTATTGCAAGGCTTCCGGGTCGCTCGTTTGCGAAAAGCCAATCACTTCATCTCCCCCAGCAGCTTCCGCGCTTCCCCCAACAACGCCCGAATCTGCCGTCGCTCGGCGATCGCATCTCCGGTGAACAGGCCGTGCTTGCGCGCGTTCCGGTTTGCCCTTGGCGCGCCGGATCCCGGTGCGCCGCCGTGCATGCGGCAGCGCTGCTTGCCGTGCACCGCCGGCGAGCGGCACGCGCCGCCGCAACGGGTTTTGGCGCCACAACGCGGGCTTGCCAGCATCGGGCCGGTAGTTCTGATGTGATCGTTCATGCCTGTGCTTCCCGCTTGGCATCAGCGGCATCGCGCCTTCGCCTGGAGCCCGCGGCCTTCGGCGTCTTCCGCGACGCGGATGCCGGGGTCTTGTCGGAAACGATCACGCTCGCATGCTGCGTGACGTTGCCGACAATGGCGTTGCCGCCGTCCTCCACCTTCACGTTCTGCACGGTGACGGCCGGCTCGCCATGGCTCCGGTAGCGGTTCAGCGCCTCGATCTGGGCGGGAAAGGTGCGGGTGAGCCTGCCCAATGCGCGCGCGGCGCTGTCGTGCTGGGCGAGGTCATCGGCATTGGCGAGGTGATGGGCGCATCGCATCGCCATCACATGAACCGAAACCATCTGCGCCACCAGCATGGCCTCGACGGAATCCCGGGGCTTGATGCTCTTCACCATCGAAATCATGAAGGAGAGGTTGACCTCGTCGGGGTTCTCCCCGCTCACGCTGGCTTTTACCAATTGCCGGAGGATGCCATGCATCGCGTCGCGATCGGCCACCCCCAGCGCGTTCGCCATGAGCTGTTCGCCGAGTTCCGGATCTGGATGGTCGATCGAGAAGCCGTGCGACAGAAGTTTTATCCGCGGGGCTGCGGCGGCTTTGGTTTGGTCGGTTGCGGCGATCGCCGTCGAGAGAGCGGGGTCGGGAGCGGTGTCCATGTTGAGGTCCTCGGCAGGCGCACGCGTCAAGCGCGGTTCGGCCACGCGCAGGCGATCGCTCGCCGCGGCGGTCCGGTGCAATTTCAGGTGTGGATGAGGATTTTTCGGCTGCGATCGCGACGGACGCGCCCGCCATAGCGGGGCGACGGGCGCTTAAAGATTACGGGATGCTGAAAGAATGCCCGTGATTTGCCCGACGTGTCAACTTGCTTTCGAAGCATCCATGCCGGCCGCTTGCTACTTTGCATGGGGTTGTTTTCGATATTTGGGAGCGCGCATCTTCGAAGGGGAATTCTCCAACGTCACCCGCAGTTATGCCGGCGCGGTTGGGGAGTTCGAGCGGCCAGATCCACTTGTTGTCATTCTCCGTCATCATAAAACGCAACCTGATCGGAGTTCGACAGGTCGAGGGCTTCAAAGGTACGCCAGACGTTGGTGCGCCACACCGCGGCCGATGAGTTTCCGGTCCCGTCGGAGAGCACTACGATTCTTCTCTTGGCCACCCGTTCTCATAGCCTGCCGCCTGAATTCGCGTCCGTTGACCACCAACCCGGCACCCTCGGCTAAGATGCAACGCGCGATGGGTGTCGATCCGACAAAGCTCACCGCGACGATATCGGGATCGGTCAGAATTGCCTCGACTGCTTCCTTGTCGACGTGGACGCTATTGAAGACGCCGTCGGGCAGGCCCGCTTCCTTGAGCCACTCCGCAATGAGAAGAGACGCGAAAGTATCGCGCTCGGTGGGTTTCAGGATAAAGATGTTTCCGCATGCGAGGACGACGGGGAACATCCGCATAGGCACCATTGCGGGGAAATTGAAGGGGATGATCCCCCCGCGACTGCCGAAGCGAGTGACTATCGATCCGCGTTCCGGCGTTCTCAGTGAATTCACCTTTGAGAAGTTGCGGCGCTCCCGTGGCGAACTCCACGACTTTCATACCGCGCTGGATTCGCCCTCGGCGTCCGAAGAGGGGGCGCGGCCGCCCGTTGCGGCTGTGGCACGTTCATACAAGCGCCTGCCATTCGTCATCGATAGACTTGGCGGAGAGCGATAAAATCCAACAACCTAAGGCAGATGGAATTGCGGGCGCTGCTACACCCATACACCGATCTAGTGCGCCAGGAGGAGACGGGCCCGCTCGTCATCTGCCGGGCCGAGGGTGCACGAATCTTCGACGAGACCGGCAAGGACTATATCGAGGGGATGGGGGGATTGTGGTGCGCATCCCTGGGTTTCTCGGAAAAGCGCATCGTCGACGCAATCAGGAAGCAGCTCGACGAACTGCCTTTCTATCATCTCTTTGCTGGCAAGGCTCACCGCCCGGCGATCGAACTCGCCGGGCGACTCAGAGAGATGGCGCCGGTACCAATGGCGCAGGTCTTCTTCGGCAATTCCGGCTCGGACGCGAACGACACCGCGATTAAGATCGTCTGGTACTACAACAACGCGATGGACCGGCCGGCGAAGAAAAAGATCATTTCCCGGCGCCAGGCTTATCACGGCGTAACCGTGGCAACGGCCAGTCTTACTGGTCTATCCGTCAATCACCGAATGTTCGATTTGCCGATCGCCAACGTTCTGCACACGGCATGCCCACACTATTATCGCTTTGCGCTCAACGGAGAGGATCCCGAGGGTTTTGCTTCGCGACTGGCTTCTGACCTTGAAGAGATGATTCTCGCAGAAGGTCCGGAAACGGTCGCTGCTTTCTTTGCTGAGCCGGTCATGGGCGCGGGGGGCGTCATAGTGCCGCCCGCAACCTACTTCGAGAAAATCCAGAACATCCTGCGCAAGTACGACGTGTTGCTGATAGCGGACGAAGTGATCTGTGGGTTCGGCCGCACCGGCTCAATGTGGGGCTCGCAGACGTTCGGGTTGAAGCCGGACATCGTGACCTGTGCCAAAGCGTTATCAGCTTCATATCTGCCGATCTCCGCTACCATGGTCAGCGAGGAAGTCTATCTCGGCCTTCTCGAGGGATCGAGAAGACTCGGCGTGTTTGGGCACGGCTACACCTATTCCGGACATCCCGTGACGGCGGCAGCCGCGCTTGCGGCGCTCGATATCTATGAGGAGATCGACGTAGTCTCGGTGGTTCGACGCGCGTCCCGGCGATTTCTAGACCGCCTCCATGGCTTCGCTGCTCACCCACTCGTCGGTGAAACGCGGGGCGTTGGCCTCGTCGGCGCGATCGAACTGACGTCCGACAAGGCAACGCGCACGCCCTTCCCGCCCGAAATGGCAGTCGGACCCGCCGTCGTTGCGGCCGCCCAGAAGAAGGGCCTCGTGCTTCGCTCTATGATCAACGACACGATCTCGTTCTGCCCACCAATGATCATCGCGGACGATGAAATCGACATGATGTTCGACCGTTTTGAAGCTGCGCTCGAAGACGTCGCCTTGCGCATTTGTTCGCAGAAATCTCTTCCATCGTGGCGCTGAGATTCACATCAACAATGGTCAGCATGTTCATGCAGGCGGCGGCGAATAACTGACGTTGAGAATAGGGGCTTCCAGATGGTTGAGTATACCGCGAAGTCGAAGGTGGCGGCGGTGCAGGCGGCGCCGGTGTGGCTCGATGCTGACGCAACGATCGAAAAGTCGATCTCCCTGATCGCCGAGGCGGCTCGCAACGGCGCAGCCATGATCGCCTTTCCGGAGACGTTCGTGTCTGGTTATCCGTGGTGGATTTGGCTCAATACTCCGCTTGGGGGATTGCAGTTCGTCGCGCGTCACCATGAGAATTCGCTGACCGTCGACGGAAAGCGCATGCATCGGCTACGTCAGGCCGTGAAGCAGGCAAGCATCACCGTTGTGATGGGATATAGCGAGCGCGGCGGCGGAAGTCTCTACATGAGCCAGGCGATCATTGGTCCGGATGGTGAGCTCATCGGCAACAGGCGGAAGCTGAAGCCGACCCATGTCGAGCGGTCGGTCTACGGCGAGGGCGACGGTTCCGACCTCGTCGTTTTCGAATTGCCTTTCGGCCGGCTGGGCGCTCTCTGTTGCTGGGAACACTACCAGACCCTGACCAAATTCGCGATGTACAGCCAGCATGAGCAGATCCATGTGGGGTCCTGGCCAAGCCAGTCACTCTACCAACCGATGGTACGCACCTTCGGGCTGCAGGTGAATGAATCCGCCATGCGCATGTATGCTGTTGAGGGGCAGGTCTTCGTTGTCAACTCCAGCAACGTGATTGATCAGGCTTGCCTTGACCTGTTTTGCGACACGCCGGAGAAGCGCGAGCTCCTTGAGCTTGGCGGCGGATGGGCGCGATTCTTTGGTCCCGACGGCGGCGACCTCACCGAGCCTTTGCCGCATACGGAGGAGGGCATTCTCTATGCCGACATCGACCTCTCCCAAATTCCCGTCGCAAAGGCGGCCGCCGATCCAGTCGGCCACTATTCCCGTCCGGACGTGCTGTCGCTCCGCTTCAACCGCTCCAAGGCCGTGAAGGTGGAGTACGTCGGCGAGCCGCTCCACCCGTTGCCGTCTGCCGCCGAATTCGCAGATCCGGATGCGAGAGATGCCAAGGATGAACTCAGTGCCTGAAACAACCGATACGCTGCCGAGAGCCGCTCGCCGCCGGACGGCGCTGATCAGTCTTTCAGAGCGACTCGGCAGGATCACCCAAGAGCAGGTGGTCCTGCTCTTTGCGTTCGCCATAGTGGTCGTTTTCGCTATCGCGCTGCCGGGCTTCGCCATTTGGGGCAACTTTATTGCGCTGCTCCGAAGCATCTCCATCCTCGGCATTTTCGCGCTCGGTATGGCGGTTGTCATTATCGGCAGAGGCATCGACCTGTCGCAAATCGCGATCGCGCTTGTCTCGGCGGGTACGGCCACTGCGCTCATGATCGCCGGCATCGATTTGCGCGTCGCGCTCGTGGCTGGCCTTATCTGCGCAATCGGTCTCGGACTGACCAACGGCATGCTGGTCGCGTTCCTGAATTTTCCGCCGCTGTTTGCCACGCTCGCCACGGCTCTGGTGATGGTGGGCGTAGCACGCTCTACCCTTCTCACGTCCATGTTTCTTTCTGTTCCAGCTGAGTTGTCGTCTTTCCTGATGCTCGGTCAGAACTTGCGTGGCATCCCGATCCCGCTGATCGTCTTCGCCGTGTCGGCGGCGCTCCTGCACGTCTTCCTGTCATGGACGATATTCGGACGCTTCATTTATGCCCATGGCGACAATGGCCAAGCGGCCAGATTGTCCGGAATGCCGGTCCGCCTGCTGACCTTGATCGAGTATTCACTTTCGGCGGCGATAAGTTACGTGGCGGGGATATTGATGGTCGCCTCTACTGCGATGCTCAATCTGCGGGTGGCGAGTTCGACGATGATCTTTGACGTGATCCTCATAGCCGTTCTCGGTGGGGTCAGCCTTGTTGGCGGCCGAGGCGGAGTCCATAGCGTGCTCGCCGGGGCGATTTTGATCGGCGTGCTTCTCAATGGCATGACGATCATGGACCTCGACTACCAGTTACAGAACATCATCAAAGGCGCGGTCCTTCTGATCGCAATCGCCATCGACACCGTGATCCATCCGCACGACATCGAGACGGCCCGTCAAGGAGCCTAGCCTGTTGTTCGCGAAAATCGCGCCAAGCCGACGACACAAGGAAGATCACTCATTGTCACGAAAGGGGTACATCATGAAGTTACCGAACATGGTCATGTTGGGCATGCTGTCTGCATTGGTCAGCGCCGCCACAATCCTTCCGGCTACCGCCGACGCTCAATCGGATCCGCGTATGCAGCTTCGGACCGACTTCGACACCATAGTCAAGGGCAAGAAAGTCGCGTGGGTGCCGATTACGCTCGGCAATCCGCTAGGTGACAGCTGGACCAAGGCGATGAAAGGGAATTTCGATCGCTTCGGCATCGAATTCGTTACTCGCGATCCAAATTTCGATAGCAGCGCACAGCTTCAGGCCGTGACGTCGATGATCAATGAGAAACCGGACGTGCTGATTGTCCAGAATCCGAATGTCGCGTTGCTCGCCAACGAGCTTAAGCGGGCGATGGACTTAGGCATCTACGTGCTCCAGGTCAACATGCGATCCAATCAGCCTTCCGACGCCTACGTGGGCGTCGACTACTACGATACGGGCCGTCTCATCGCCGAGGACATCGGGGCGTCATGCGGGGGCGGCAAGAGTTCGGGCAAGGTCGCCATTGTGCAAGGTGAACCGACAGCAGCGGGAAGCGTCGATCAACTTCGCGGCGCCATGGATGTCTTCAAAAAGAATCCCTCGATCAAGATCGTTTCGACTCAGGCAGCGAACTGGGACACCAACAAGGCGTACGAGATCACCGCTACTGTTCTCCAGCAGCATCCAGATCTCTGCGCTACCTATGGTTTCTGGGGTGTCATGCAGACCGGCGCAGCTCAGGCGGTGAAGGCTGCCGGACTTGCCGGCAAGGTCAAGGTCTATGCTTCCAGTGAGGGCAACTGGAACGATTGCGACCTCGTGGAGCAGGGGCTCTTCTACAAGATATTGTCGTACCGATCCAACATTCAGGGCGAGCAGATTTCTGACGCCGTCGTCACGCTTCTGCAGGGGGGCGCTAAGCCTGGAACAAAGAACCTGATCTATCTCTCGAACAATTACTGGGTCGCCAGCAAGAAGGACCGAAACTATTGCTTCGAGAAGAACGCGACGACACCCTAGTCCCGGACTGCCGATCGCGCACCGCTCGGTGGTTGCCGAGGGCGTTGCGACGACCGGCTTTTCCGCAAGCTGCTCCGCAGGGCCAAAAGGTGGCGTGTACCCCTCGTCAACGATCCGGGTCTGGACGATGGGTGCGCGTGGCTGCGGCGCTATCGATCCGGCGTGCCGGTATGGCAATCGCAATTCCATTTGCCACTGCATGTCTCTTTGGCGCTGCGTGCTTTCTCTTCGCCATCTTCTCGATCGCGGCTCCGAATTATCTCACCAGCGGAAACCTGCAGCAGCTCATGCGCGATTTCGCGGAGCCCGGCATGGTAGCGATCGCAATGGCGATCACCATTTTGGCGGGTGGCATCGATCTTTCGATTGGCGCCATCTTCGCACTGGCGAATTTCACCGCTCTATTCCTCTTCAGAATCCACGGCCTGCCCCTCGAAATCACGATCCCGGCAGTGTTGGCGGTCGGTTTGCTAATCGGCTCGGTCAACGGGCTTCTTGTCGCCTATCTTCGACTGAAGCCCTTCCTTAGCACGCTCGCTGTGCTGATGATCCTTCGCGCCGGCTACGATCTGACAGCCGAGGCCTACACCACGGAGCTCGCGATTGCCGTGCATGACACCACGGCTTGGCGGTTTCTCGGATCGGGCGTCATTGTCGGCGTGCCCGTCAACACGATCGCTCTGCTGGTCGTCGGCGCGGCCGCGCAGTTCTTTCTGACGCGACTTCGACCCGGATTGCACATCATGGCCGTCGGGGCAAGCCAGAAGGCCGCGCGCCATGCGGGCATCAAAGTCGCGCGCTCGCTTTTTCTCGCCTACCTTCTCAGCGGGGCGCTCGCAGCGCTCGCCGGCGTCTTTTACGCGGCGCGCCAGAACAGTGCAGGCTCGGACACGGGTCTCGGCTGGGAGATCACAGCGCTGACTGGAGTCGTCGTGGGCGGCATCAGCCTCGCCGGAGGGCGCGGAACCGTTGTCAACGCAATGGCCGGTTCGGCGATTATCTTCCTTCTCGTGGGCGGTCTACTGAGACTCAACTTTCCCGGCAGCCTCACCTCGGCCACGACCGGTATCGTCCTAATTCTTGCGGTAGGCCTGACAATCGCTGTCGGGAGCCTCAGGAAATCGGGAGGCCGGTCAGTGCGGCCGGACTTCAGGGAGGCCTTGAACAAGGGGCACGGCGATGAAAGCGGATAGGCCCCTGCTGAGAATCGAAGCCGTGTCAAAATTATATGGTGGCACATTCGCGCTCGACGAAGTCGACTTCGACGTATGCGCCGGTGAGGTCCATGCCATCCTCGGCGAGAATGGCGCAGGCAAGTCCACTCTTTCGAAGATAATAGCCGGAGCGGTGCCCCCGAGCGCCGGTAGGCTGATCTTTGATGGCAGGGAGAAGAACTTCAACACGCCGGCCGACAGCCTCCGCGAAGGCATCGTCATGGTCTACCAGGAGACGAGCTTAGTGCCGACGATGACAGTGGCACAGAATTTGAGGCTCGGAGCGGAGGCTTGGCTGACCCGCTTCAGCTCAATTAACCGCGAGGCGCGCGACCTTTTGCGCGTGCTCGATTTCGACGTCGAGCCGCTGGCGCTGGTCGAGGACCTCGGCACCGCCAAGAGGCAGATGGTCGAGATTGCGCGGGCTGTGCGCATGGAGGCCAGGCTGATTCTGTTCGACGAGCCGACCGCGAGCCTCACGCCGCACGAGGTCGCAGGCTTCTTCAAGCTTGTTCGGTCGCTGCGCGCCAGCGGCGTCGCCGTGGTCTTCATCACCCATGCGCTGGAAGAAGCGCTTGAACTATCCGACCGCGTTACAGTACTCCGCGACGGTAGACTGGTTCGCACTGGGCCCACTTCAGGGCTCGATCGTACGAGCCTGGTGCGGATGATGGTCGGGCGCGACGTGCCCGAGGCAGGAGGCAGTGAAATCACGCGGCGGACGACGCGCGGTTCCGAGGTACTTTCAGTGCGCAATATCTGCGCAGGCACCTCGGTGCGCAACGCATGCTTCTCGCTGTACGCGGGCGAGGTGGTAGGCTTCGCCGGTCTGGTAGGCTCCGGCCGCACCGAGATGGCAAAGGTTGCAGCCGGCGTATTTCGCCGGGACCGCTCCGGAGGCGGCCGCATCCTGCTGCGCGGCAAGCCCGTCGTGCATGCCTCGCCGGCGGAAGCCGTGCGCGATGGTATCGTCTATGTTACCGAAGATAGAAAAATCGACGGCTTCTTCGAGACGATGACCGCCGACGAGAACATCTATCTCGGCGCGCAGGCGAGAAGAACCCTGCGACGTTTCCTCTACTCCCCGACGCGCGGTGAGGCCCTCGCCAGGTACTGGATTGAAAAGCTCTCTGTCGCAGGCCTCGATCGGAGGCTGCGGATTTCCGACTATTCCGGCGGGAACCAGCAGAAGGTCGTACTCGCCAAGGCACTCGCCCAGAAACCGGAGATCGTATTCTTTGATGAACCGACGCGGGGCGTTGATGTCGGCGCGATCCCACAGATCCATCGCGCCATCCGTGAACTCGCCGACGACGGCAAGGCGGTTGCGATAATCTCCTCCTACCTGCCGGAAATACTGGCGGTCTCGGATCGAATCCTGGTCGCGCGCGATGGCGGCATCGTTGCGGAGTTTATGAGAGAGCAAGCCACGGCCGAGCGCATCATGCTCGCCGCGGCCCATTGAAGGGAGAAAACTGGTGCCAAGCTCCGACAGAAGGTTCGAAACAGCGATCCCCGTGCACTTGCAGACAGCCCGATCGCGCCATAAGCGCGTCTCCGAAAGCTACCGCCCGCCGCATCCTTCGTTCTCCGCGCGTTTCGACCCAAAGATACTGCAGGTCGCAATGGCTTATTTCGGCATCCAGTACAAGGAATGGACGTCGGCGGTGGACACCGCGCTCGCTCATCTTTCGGCGTCATTCGACGGGCCGGACGGACCCGGTCACTGGGACCGCGCGAGTTATGTTGACGAGATGGAATTCGTCAACATAGTCGTGGTTGCGTATTGGGACGTGCCCGAGCAGTTCGAACGCTGGCTGAACGCGACTGAGAACCGCCGCTGGTGGGAAGACGAGGCGCGGCTGAGCGATGGCATCGGCTATTTTCGCGAAATCTATCTTCCGCGGAGCGAAGATTCAGAAACGATCTTCTCCCATACCGACAAGGAGGGCCTATCCGTGCTTGCCCGGTCGATGAGCGGCGAGGTGCAAGAACATGGTTACTGGGGAAGTGCGCGCGATCGCATCCCACTCTCTCAAGTCGACGCTCTGGAAGCAAGCGGATCGGCGGAGGCGATTGTCGATACTAACTCTTCGGGCCGCAGGATCCGAATCCGGCCGCACCAAAATTTGTGTATCATTCGCTCGGGCCAAGACTGGGGTGAGACCGATGAAGCCGAACGTCGGATGTACTTCGAGGATGTGGAACCCTTTCTAACGGCCGGAATGCGTTTTCTGAGAGATGAGGGCAGGGCGATCGGTTGCTATTCGAACCGCTTCGTCAGGATGACCGACCGAACCGGACAACCGATCGCGAAGACTTACAGTGTCAGCCTCTGGCGCGACCTGTCCGATCTTGAGCGGTGGGCTGAAAGCCACCCGACCCATCTTGCGATCTTCGTTGCGGCGGTCCGTTATTTTAGCGAGCTCGGTTTGACAGCGGGCCTGCGTCTTTACCACGAGGTAAGCGTCGTGAGGGCTGAGGACCAGTCGTTCGAATATGTGAATTGCCACGAATCAACCGGTATGTTGGCCGCCGTTCCATGACCTTACCTTACTGCGGGCGGGCTTGGACATGCCCGCACTGCTTCGCGAAGCAATGGGTCAAAGTCGCTTGTTGCCTTCGTGACACGTTCATACAAGCGCCTGCCACTTGTCATTGATAGGCCTTCGTCATCGTCTCCGCAGTATACCGACCCGGGCCAGCATGATGCGCCAAATTACAGACAGCTGGACCCAACTGCATGACGACATCGACCGGGCGGTCGGGAGAATCCGGATGACACAACAAGCGGCATTCTGGGCGTTTCGGTCTCTTTCGGAATCGAAATACTCGCTGGTGAAGAAGTGACGCCGGCCCGTTTGGGCAACCCTAACCCCTCTCACGCGTCAAGTTGCGAAGGGATGAGGTCGGCCAGCTTCGACCTCGTCACAGCGAGGTGATGCGCTGATGCCGACACCACAGAAAACAATGCTGCTCACCGGTGCCAGCCGGGGTATCGGACATGCCACGGTCAAGCTCTTCTACGAGCACGGCTGGCGAGTGTTGACGGTGTCCCGTCATCCGTTCGATCCCGGCTGCCCGTGGCCGGGAGGTCCGGACAATCACATTCAGGCCGACCTCGCCGATGCGGCAGCGTATCCGCGGCTTGTCGCGGACGTCCGTACGCGGATCAACGGCAGCGAACTCCATGCACTGGTGAACAACGCCGGCATTTCGCCCAAGGGATCCGGCGGCAGCCGTTTGGGGGTGCTCGACAGCGACTATCGGACGTGGCTCAGCGTCTTGTCCGTCAATCTCATCTCGACCGCGATACTGGCGCGCGGTCTGTTCCCGGAGCTAAAGGCGGCTGGCGGCACGATCGTAAATGTCACGTCAATCGTCGGCTCGAGGGTACACCCGTTCGCGGGCGTCGCCTATGCGTGCTCCAAAGCGGCGCTTGCAGCGCTGACCCGCGAACTCGCCTACGAGTTCGGCGAACTAGGGATCCGCGCTAACGCCATCGCGCCAGGAGAAATCAGGACATCGATCTTGTCGCCGGGCACCGAAGACATCGTCGAGCACCAGGTTCCGATGCGCCGCCTCGGAGACCCCTTAGAAGTGGCGGAGACGATCATGTTTCTCTGCTCGCCTAACTCGGCTTACATCAATGGTGCCGAGATACATATCAATGGCGGGCAGCATGTCTGAAGCGCCGTCCAGTAAACAACAAGATGTCCAGTGTCTCTTGGAGTCACATTGTTCACGAACAGTAGGAGACGGGAATGACCGCGGCCTCTTGGAACGTCGGCGATGTCAAGATTACAAGCATTGTTGAACTGCACAATGTTCGGCACCCCAATTTCGTCTTTAGAAACCTTTCGCAAGAGGAAGTGCTGCAGCAGGCTTGGCTTCGCCCGCATTTCGCTACCGAAGACGGCCGTCTTATCAGTGTCACTCAGGCGTTCGTCGTGGAATGCGCCGAGCGCCGCATTATCATCGACACCTGCATCGGCAACGGAAAGTCGCGAAAGTGGCCTGCCTGGAACAAACTGGACGAGCCGTTTCTGACGGAACTTGCTGACGCCGGCTATCCAGCCGAGTCGATTGATACGGTTCTTTGCACTCATCTGCATGTTGATCATGTGGGCTGGAACACGCGACTGGTCGATGGTCGTTGGATTCCGACCTTCCCGAATGCATCTTATTTATTTGGCCGAAAAGAGTGGGAATACTGGTCAGCAGAAACCGATGAGAAGCTGAATAGCGACGTCAGTCAGGAGGTCGCTTCGGAGGTCCTCGAAACAAGAACGGTCTATCAAAACTCAGTGCGTCCTATTATCGAGGCGGGGCTGCACCAGCTGGTTGAAATGGATCACAAACTTACTGATGAAATATCGCTCGAGCCGACACCTGGGCACACGCCCGGACATGTGAGTGTCCGCATCTCCTCGCGCGGCCAACACGCGATCATTACCGGCGATATGATGCACCATCCAATTCAGTGCGCATTGCCGGAAGCCAGCAGCAATTTCGACTACAACGTCGCGGAGGCATCTGCAACGCGTAAAGAGTTTCTCCGATGTTGTGCTGATCAACCCGTGCTGGTGTTGGGCACGCATTTTCCAGAACCCACGGCTGGATGGATCGTGTCGCATGGAAAGAGTTGGCGCTTCTCGGTTTCACCGGGACATCGTCGGCTCGACGGGCAAAAAATGACGAATGCAACTTGATCTCCCGAAGCACAAGCTCTGCTCTGGCTGCCTCAGCTCTTCACCGCAATATCAGCTGCGTCATCGCGAAGGGCCGTCCACCGACCGCTCTCAGCCGAGCGGTTCGCGATTCGCGCGGCTAAGCTCATCGGCACTGACCCAAAGTCACTCAGCGATGACACGACCCTATGTCCGTACTCTAAGGAGGCTTCGAGAAGGCGGCGCGCCAAATGTCCGGCGAAAAACGTGAGCGAAGTGCGCCTGGTCAGAAAAGCCGGCTGCGTGCGCCGCCGTGGTGAAATTGCTCCCGTTCGAAATTTCGAGAATGGCCACGCGAAGGCGCTGCCACCCGCGATAGCGGCGAAACGGAACCCCGATCTGCTGAGAAAACAAGTGCTGGAACCGAGAGGCCGAGAGACCCACCGAGCCGGCAACCTCTGTCACCGGCACGAGATCGTCGTTGTGCCCTTGCATATATTCGATGGCGAAAGACACCCGCGGATCGAGTTCTCTGGCGGATCGTTGCTTGGAAAACGCCACTAGATCCTTCAGCGCTTGGCCGGCCCACTGGCTGCTGGAGCGATCTTCGTAAAGTTCACGCATCACCGAAATTTCGCCAGCGCTTCCGACGAGGGCGCCCGTCACCTCGCGCGTATTGTGTACAAGTGGGGTGAGGGCCTCACCAGCGGCGACGTTGGGTTCGATGTACAAGACCGCGAGGGGATCACCTCCGACATCGAACTCGTAGGCCACTCCGGCTGAAATAACGGCCGCCCGACAGTTGAGCCATTCGGCGCCAGCGATACGCAGCCCGAAAGTTCCATAGAGTCCCGCCAGATAGACAGGTACGCTGTGTTGATGAATTGTGTTGTGGTCGAGCGGCCCGGCGAAGAAGGCTTGCTCCTCGTCCACATGCCACAGGGGATTCAGCCGGCTAGTTGCCATCGTGGCAGGTTCATGCAGGCGCCTGCCACTCGTCATCGATAGACCCTCCTGTCCGCAGTTCGTCGCCCGAAGCAGCATAGCCCAAATCACTGTGCGATGGCGATTCCGATTAGACTGCCCGGGACGGCTGGTAGCCGTCATCACGCAAGCAGCGTCCGGGTCGCGACCATAGCACGTTCGTACAAGCCGCCGCCTTCCACGCTCGATAGGCTTCTGCTTCTCTACTATCCACCCGCCAATGACGCGTACGGGGGAGGGTGAAGGCATCGCCCAGAGTCTCGACTTCCATAAGGACATAAAGTGGTCATCGCCGCAGCCAGAGCCAATTCGGAACCACAAGACCCAATAATTGTGCTTTCGACACCCACGAACTCAGCGCGGTATTCGTGCGCGGCGTGAAGGTGCCTTCAGCCGAGGAGGTCCAGGCCAAGTCCGGCGAGATTCGCGCAACCGGCGAAGCACTGATGCGGTTCGCGGAGGAAAGCGAGGAGCGGCACGTCAGCTATCAGGAGTTCGAGATCCTGCTGAAACGCCTGCACGACCTCGGGTCATATCCGACCAACCGGCAAGTATCCGATGTCGCGCACGCCATCCACGGCGAAGAGATCGTCGGGCTATGGCAACAGTGAGTGACTGATATGCCCACGTTGAAAATGCTCGATACGCAGATCATCGACGACCTGTTCCAGCGTCCCGATGGCCCTGGCCTCGTCCTGGACTTCAGCGACCGCACCTTCGGCATGTTCTTCCGCGAGGAGCTGGATGCCAACATCGACGACCCGATCTATTCGCGGGAAGGCACCTCCAAGCTGCGCCGGCTCAAATGCTACCTGCGCACGGTGGTTGATACAGCCGCGGCGAGGGCGCTCAACGCGCTCTGGAAATACCGCGAAATGCGCTGCAAAAGGAGGGCAGGGAAGAGCGCGTTGCCGACGCTCACGGCCAGCTCCTTCAGCTCCTCGAACGCATTGGCGGCAAAGTTGAAGCCGCCCCGACATCGAAACCGGCAGCCGTCGATCGCGCGGTGTATCGTGAGCTGCATGACGCGCTGATGGCGCTGTCAGAGCTCGACCCGCAGCCGCGCGGATAGTCGCCTTATCTCGCCATCGCCAACAGGCAGGCCGATCTGATGGTGCGCGTGGCGTCCGAGTTCGGCTTTACGCCCGCAAGCCGAAGCCGGATATCGGCGCCGCCGCCCGACCAGCTTCCGCTGCTCGACCTCACCAGGGACGACTATGAGCAGGGGAGCGCGACTGATCCGGAGTCCTAGTCAGTGTCGCTGTGGGCCGTTGGCCGACCTATTCCGTAACATCTAATTTACGAAATCCTGAGCCGGCATCCCCAAAGCGGACTGTAAAGGCTTGCAGCCTCGCGTGTCGCAGTTTGTTCGTGCTGGCGCGCAAGGCTCTCTCGGGGTATTTCTGTAAGTAGAATGAGCAGCAATCCCATCATCGTGCAAAAATACGGCGGCGCCTGCCTTGAAACACCGGCAAAAATCCGCGCGGTCGCGAGCAGTCTCGCCGATTTGCATAGGCGTGGTCATCGTGTCGTGGCGATCGTTTCAGCGATGGGTAAGACCACCGACGAACTTGTTAAGATGGCCTATCAAGTAAGCCCGCAGCCCAATCGCCGTGAACTCGATATGTTGTTAACCACCGGCGAGCGCATCAGCATGTCTCTAATGAGCATGGCGCTCTCCGATTTCGGCGTGCCGGCGATCAGTTTTACCGGCAGTCAAGCCGGAGTAATGACCGACGAATCCCATTCCTCCGCGCGCATTTTAGATGTGCGACCCATTCGCGTGCGCGAAGAACTCGATCGCGGACGCATCGTGGTTTTAGCGGGCTTTCAGGGCGTTAATCCGGTAACCAAAGAAATCACTACGCTGGGCCGGGGCGGCAGCGACACCACGGCGGTCGCCATGGCCGCGGCGCTGGGGGCCGATTGCTGTGAAATAATCAAAGAGGTCGACGGCGTCTGCTCGGCCGATCCGCGCATCGTGGTGAATTCAAAACCGTTGCGTCAGCTGGATTTTGCATCGCTATCCGAAATGTGTTTCTGGGGCGCCAAGGTTTTGCATTTCCGCAGCGTGGAGCTGGCACAAAGCCAAAATGTGCGCTTAGTTTTGAAAAAATGGGGCGGCGCTGAACACAGCACGCAAGTGATGAAGGAGGTTGCCGGAATGGAAAACGGAAAGGTTTTGGCCGTCAACTCGATAGCTCGCATTGAGCATGTGGAGATCGATTCGGCGGATCTCAATCAGGGTTTTGAGAAGTTCGCGCAGCATCTCAAACAAAACGGCCTATCTTGGCCGCAACTCCTCGCTTCGGCTTTCACCGCCGGAAAAACCCGCATCATGATGACTTCCGATTCGGAATCGCTCGACGCCTTGCTGCGCACGCTGGAGGGGAGCAAGGACTTGCGCAAACAGCGCGAGACCCTGAGTTCGGTGAGCCTCACATGCTTCGGCGGCGTTTCTTCAGACTTGCCATTCAAGGCCATTCAGATTCTGCAAAGTCATGGGATCATCGCCGACAAATATGTTTCGTCACCGCATTCGGTGAATTTGTTTGTTCCTATCGGGAGCCGCGAGGCCGCGGTCAAGGCGTTGCATTCGCTGATCTAGTTGACCGTTTCGTCCAAAAATATTGCGGTGCTCTGTGTGAGAAACTCGGCGTTAGCCTGTCAACCAAGCGGTCACATTGGCGCGGGGCTGCTACTCGTGCCCGACATGGTCACCACCTAGTTGCGAAAAAGAATGGGCACCATGATGGTGGGCGGGCGCAGTGACGGCAAGGGTCAAGAATCGCAGGGCTAATGTTGCCGGGGGCGCCGCTAGCGAGAGATTGCAGAAAACTGACCCCGCGGCGCTGGCGGATGGCGATCGGCCGAAGAGCACGGTGACGGCCGACAACCGTCCGCAGTCAATGTTTTCCCGCAGTATGGTTGCTTTATCAAGCAACCGTCCGAATTTTAACGAGCGAGATAGCCGCCGTCGACGGCGAGCACGTGTCCAGTAATGATTTTGGCTGCAGGCGAAGCTAGATAGAGAACGGCGGCGGCAACGTCGGTTGTGTCGGCGAATTTTCGAAGCGGCATCAGATCGAGCAGCTGCTTTGACATTTCGGGATCGTCGAGCAAAGCCTTTGTGAACTCCGTTCGGACCCAGGTCGGCGCGATGGCGTTCACGCGAATACCTCGCGATGCCCATTCGACAGCCAAGCCACGCGTCAAATTGACAAGCCCACCCTTACTCGCGTGATAGGAAGCAATCGGATAGATGCCGCCGCCTGACATGCCCATGATAGACGCGATATTGACGATTGCGCCGCCGCCGGCCGCAGTCATCGGTTCCGCGGCGGCGCATGAGCAGACAAAGGCGGCATTCAAGTTGACGTCCATCACTTCGCGCCAGACCTCTATACTCGTCTCCAGCGCTGGAACGCGGCGCACCAGAGCCGCATTGTTGACGAGGATGTCCAACCGACCAAAATGATCGAGAGCTGTCCCGAAAGCCCTTTTTACCTGCTCGGGCTTTGCGACATCGGCCACGAGAACGAGTGCTTCGCCGCCTGCCAAGGCGATCTTGTCGGCCGTATCTTTCGCAGCTCTTTCGTCGCGATCCAGGACCGCTACCTTTGCTCCCACCTGGCTGAGCATCAACGCCGTTTCCTGGCCGATGCCGCGCCCTCCGCCGGTGATCAGCGCGACTTTGTCCTGAAGGGCGAATAGCTGGTTTAGTATTTCAGACATAGCACTAGCCTCAATGGATTGCCGCGTACATGATCTTTTCTTCGGTCGCTTCCGCAGCGGAGAATTCTTCGACGATACGGCCTTGCCTTGCGACAAGAATGCGATCGGACAAGCTCAGAATCTCCGGCAGGTAGGACGATATGACAACAACCGCGATACCTTGCGCGGCAAGCGAGCGGATGAAATCGTGGATCTCTTGAATTGCGCCGACATCCACACCCCGGGTCGGCTCATCGAAGAACACGACCTTTGGATTTTGAACGAGGGATTTCGCGACCACGACTTTCTGCTGATTTCCACCCGATAGCTCGACGATCCTGGCGCGGCTGTTGATGGCGCGAATTTTCATGCGCTGAACCCACTCAGTCCCGACACGCGCCTGCTCACGTCGCGATAAGAGTGTCGAACTACCCGCCGGCGTCGCTAATCTTCCCACATAGATGTTCTCGTCG
Source organism: uncultured Pseudomonadota bacterium (assembly GCA_963727225.1). Lineage (GTDB taxonomy): Bacteria > Pseudomonadota > Alphaproteobacteria > Rhizobiales > Xanthobacteraceae > Bradyrhizobium. The sequence continues at coordinate 908,709 of CAVSFN010000024.1, forward strand.
ATTCGCATGGTCTCGAAGAAGCCATTCAATTTGCGGTCCTCGGTAACGTATACAATACCGTCGGCGACGGCCTGGCGGGGCAAGCGGTAGCGGATCGGCTTGCCGTTGAGGTAGATCATGCCGCCATAGATGAAGTTTCGCTTCAGCGCTCCGGAGATCACCTTGGCAATCTCGGTGCGACCCGAGCCGATTAGCCCGGAAATTCCGGTAATCTCTCCGGCATAGACCGAAAAGGACATGTTGCGGACCATCTTGCCCATGATGACGTTCTGGACCGAAAGGACTTTCTTCTTGCGCGTCTGCTTGAGTTCGGGCTTGCGCGCTTCCGCGTAATACGTCTGCGACAGGTCGCGGCCGACCATATGCCGAACGAGGATTTCGCGCGTGAGATCCTTGGTGGGTCCGGTATGAACGCGCTCGCCATCGCGCAACACTGTCACTCGGTCCGTCAATGCCAGCGCTTCCTCAAGCGCATGTGAAATAAAGATGATGGCAACGCCTTCGGCCTTTAGCCGATGGATGAGGTCGAAGAAATGCAGCTTTTCCTCAGGCGTAAGCGTTGCCGTTGGTTCATCGAAGATGATCAGCCGGGCGCGATGATGGACAGCGCGCGCGATCTCCACCATTTGCTTCTGCGCTGCCCCCAGTGTCGAGACCATTGCCGTTGGGTCGACATGGAAATTCATCGATTGGAGGAGCTGTTGGGCAGCGATATACATACCGCGCAGCCGGGTCATGTATTTTTCGCGTCCCAGGATGATATTCTGTGCCACTGTCATGGTCGGAATCAGGCTGGTTTCCTGATAGACCATGACTATGCCCGCCTTGAGCGCGTCGGCGGGCGTCGCAAAAGTCTGCTTCTGGCCATCAAGCAGAATTTCGCCCGACGACAACGAGATCGCCCCCGCCAACGCCTTGCATAGCGTCGACTTGCCGGCACCGTTTTCACCGACAAGCCCATGGATCTCTCCCTGCCCGATGTCGAAATCAACGCTGTTGATCGCCTGCGCACCGCCATAGACCTTGGTGCCCTGTACGACGCGCAACATTCGCTCTTCACGCTTCTCCATGATCATTGTGTCTGGCCCGCTGCCGCAAGAACGATCTTGCCATTGCCTTTAGAGGTCACGAACACCGAATGGCCGTCAGTAGCCACCCCAGTAATGCCGTGACACGTACCGCCGACACGGCTGTGGAGGCTGGCTTCGGGTTCGAATTCGTCATCTAGGAAAGCGACCAATCCGTACGAGCGCGGAGGTGCCCAGGCTTTCAGGCTGCCGTGCTTCCTCAGGCCCCCTCCTTGTACAGGCTCTAGATAATGACCATGGGACCGCAATGCCGGCGCAATCCAGAAGGCCGGATCGATGCGCTCGATCATTTTGCGGCGATAAGAATCCTCGGTCAGCACAAAATCCACCAATTGAGTGCGCAGGGCGAACATTGTCAGGCAGTAGCCTGAGCCAAAACGGGCAAGACGCCCCGGATAGCCCGGCAGGTTTTGCATCACGGCCTCGGGCCGGATCGGTGCCGAGCCGACACTCTTTAAAGGCAGGCGAAGCAGGTTGTGCGCCCAGGCCTCAGAGACGATCAACGAAAGGCCGTCATGCGAAATGCAGATGCCGCTTGGATATGCAAGTTTCGTGGCAATCACTTCGACTTCACGTGTCGTGGGGTCGATTCGCATCACGCGCCCGCTGCTTCGCTTCTCCATGAGGTCGTAAGCCCAGCGGTCCGGGGAATTGTCGAGCGAACCGTCACAGACAAAGATTTCGCCCACCTTGCTGACGGCGACCGCTGTCGGGCATTTGAGCCCTGCTTGTCCTTGAACATTCAGCATCCGCCCGCTGTCGGGACCATCGACAAAAGCGACGCCGTGGCCGGCGACGCACACGACGACTCCGCCCTCCGGATGCGCGGCCAGGCCGGTCGCCGACCCATCAAATTCCGCTGCCACGATAGGCCTGGCAAAATCATTGTTGTCGAAACGGACCAGTTTGTGGCCGGTGGTAACGTAGGCCGTACCGTTGACAGAGAAGGCGATGTCGTCAGGCTCTTCAAGCGCCGTGCTGACCACAAGGCATTCTTCGAGCCGCGAATTCGGGCGCATGGGACCATCCAGCACCGGGTTGGCGCGGCGATCGCGGTTACGGAACACAAGTTCCTTGATGATGTCGAGGATCACACTGCTCACGGAGATACCCCTAAGTCCAACTGGCTGCAAAATCGGTCATTGCCTGCCCCAATAGGCGGTTGGCCCGTTCCACTGTTCGTCGGCGCCTGGGAGCTTGACGCGCCCGATCCGGTCGTTGGAGAGGCCGCCGATGTAGAGATAACCGCGCTCTTCGCGCATCGAGGTGACGGATGGATGCGATTGGCCGCCGATGTCGCCAAGCGTCTCGATTATCCTGCCGCTCTCATCGAATTTCACGACGCAACCATTGTTGATGTTCGGATAGAGCCATTCATCGTTGGGGATGCGCTTAATCATCCGCGTGCGAAATCCGGGATCTTCCATAGCGAGGTCGTAAGCAGGCGTACGAAGGCCGACCAGCGCCAACCAGTAACTCCCGTCCGAGGCTCGGTTGATATTGTCGGGCAACCCCGGCAGATCGGCGATAAGGGTCTCGAGCTTGCCTGCCTTCGGTCCGGCGATCCAGTAACGCTCGATACGGCAAGCCCATGTCAGTGCGAATAGGATCGATAGCCCGTCGTGCGCCACGCAGACACCGTTCGGGAAAATCTGGTCGCGGAGCAGCGTCCTAGTCTTGCCGGTCGACGGATCAAAAACGATGATGCGACCATTGCCGCGGCCTTCGAGCGCATCCGTTGCCCATGTGTGGGCGGTGTATCGCAGCGTTGCCTCGCTGAAATAAATCTTGCCGTCCGGCGCGATATCGAGATCATCGGCAAGCACGAGGCGAGAATCATCGATGACCTTGCCGAAGGTGCGCGTCGTCTCATCGGTGAGCTTGTATACGGAGCGGTCGGGACGCACACCGTAGATACCCATGCCCGCTATGCAGATGATCAGGTTGCCGTCGCGGTCGAACGCCATGCCGAGCGGTCGGCCGCCGGGCCTCGCAAATATCTCCTGTATTTCCAAATCTTTGCCGCTGAAGCGCCAGATGAATCCTTCGCGAGTGCCACAGTAAAGATTGCCATCGCGATCGAAAATGACGTCCTCCGGGCCGTCCAGTTTGCCAAGACCGATGGCTTCTGCATCGCGCAGCCGGTTGTTCAGCGCATAGGAAGAACCGCCATCGGGCGAGATGTCGTGCCGTACGCCAAGCTTGAAGTAGGTAGGGACGACATAGATCTTTTCGATCGCCTTGTTGCGGTTTCGGGACCATTTGACGTCGATACCGACTGCCAGCAGCATCATGAAGCCGAGAAATGCCGAAGTGGCGCCGCCGACCAGTCCGAACCGAACCAATCCATTTATGAGCACCAGGACGATGGTGGAGCCGATCAGCGTCTGTCCGATTGAGCCCTTGCCGCCGGCGAGGTTTACACCGCCCAGCACCACGGCTGTTAATGCCAGCACCTCCATGCCGACGCCGGTGTCGGAGCTCGGACTATTTAGTCGTGCCGCGTAAAACACACCGCCAAGGGCGCTTAGCACGCCCGAGATGATATAGGTGAGGAAGAGGTGCCGCTCGACAGCGATACCAGCGTGGCGGGCGGCCTTGCGGTTGGCACCGATGGCGATGATGGACCAGCCCGGCCTGCCGCGGCTAAGGAAAATATGGCCGAGAATCGCCACCACGGCCAAGACAAGAATGTTGGCCGGCACCCCTAACAGGCTGCCACTACCGAGCCAATCCCAGATGCGGCTTTCGCCCGTCGAGATTGCCATCTCGACAGAGTAAGCAAGGATGAGCAGGTTCAGGATCGCCCGGAAAATCAGCATGGTAACGAGAGTTGTCAGGAAAGCGCCAAGACCGACATAACCGATAAGAATGCCGTTCACGGCACCCATCAAGGCGCCTGCGGCGAGCGTTACAGCGATGGAAAGCGGCGCCGACAATTCGTACATGTTGAACAGCATCAGCGCGATGAAGTTGGCCATGGCAAAGATTGAGCCGACGGAGAGATCAATGCCACCCGAGATTATAACGACGGCAATTGCGATGGCGACGAAGCCGAATTCGCCAAACTCGCGTCCCGTCGAAATCACGTTGCCGAATGACAGATATCCGGGAATAAGGATGGCGAAGGCCAGCAGCACCAGCACGGCTGCGGTGAATGGCACCACTGGCTCCATCCATCGCTTCTGTAGAAGTTCTGCCACAAACTGTTGGAAGGACCATTTATAGCGAAGACGGATTAGTGTTTCGCTGAAGTTGGTATCGGCCATCCGAGCGCTCCAAAGATTAGCTTCGCGGGCGGCCGCGAGGCCGCCCGGTCTTTCTTTCACGGGAGGTCAGCTCTTCTTTGGAATATCGGTACAGCGGGCTTGGTCAACATTATCCTTCGTCACCCAGAAGAAGCTGGAGAACGACGCGACGCTGTGCGCTCCTGGCTTTTCGCCATCCATTAGCAAGTTCTTGGCCATGACCATGACCTCGCGACCCTGATTCCATGCGTCCCAATCCATGTAGCGGTCAATGAGCCCAGCCCTGACCGCGTCGCAGCCTTCTTTGTAGCCGCCGCCATTGGAGTAAACGAGGACCTTGCCAGTCAGACCCGCCTTCTTGACCGCTTGGGCACCGCCGATGGTCATGATGTCGTAGGGGCCGAAGATGGCGCATACGTCCGGATGCTGCTGTAACACGGCGGTGGTGATGTCATAGGCCTTCGTGGCATCCCAGTTGGTTGCCTGGCTGGAGACCACCTGAATCGTCGGATCCTTTGCGAACTCCTTCATCAACGCATTCGTCATGTAGACGTTCTGGGCCGACGCAAGTTCGCCTTGCAGGATCACGACCTTTCCCGATTTGCCGCTTCCCTTACCACACTCCTTGACGATGTCCTTGCCGGTGACCTCAGCCTGTTCGGTCCAATCGCCGCCAACATAGCCGTCGCTCAGTGTGTTCGACATCATACTGAGCTGGATCACATAGATGCCAGCGTCCTGCGCCTGCTTGATCTGCTTGACTAGCAGCTGGACGTTTGGGTTTTGCACGATGATGACGTCAGGCTTGTCTGCAATGGCGCCCCCGAAAGCTTGCGCCAGCGCAGTGCTATTCCATGCAGGATCCTTGACTGAATATTTCATATTGCTGCGTTCGGCTTCCGTGCGGATCACGTATTCCCACGTGTCCATCAGCGGCGCGCCCAAGGTCATCGGCAGGAAGGCGATGGTCTTCCCCACGATCGACTTATTGTATAATTCCTTCAACTGAGCCCCACCATCGGCCGCATCCGCAGGCAATGTCGAGATGCACAGCATGGCGCCCAGCGTCAACGCAATCGGCTTCATCAGCCGCTGGTATTTTTTGGTCAATGTCATCTTCTCCTCCCGAGATAGCGCGCCTTGATTGTTTCAATCTTATCGAGGAAGGCGCCTCCCCTAAAGATCGCCTTGCCGGGCCGTCTCCTCGTCCCGGGGATGCAGCTTCCGATCAAGCGTGATCGCGCCAAGAAGCACGACGCTTTTGACGATGTTTTGGACGTCACCTTGAACGTCCAGCAAGATCATCGCATTGAGTAACGTTCCGATAAGTGCCGTTCCAGCCAGCACGCTCCAGATCGAGCCGCGGCCACCGCTAAGGCTGACACCGCCCAGGACAACGATCAGAAGGACATCGAAGATTAGGCTGGAGCTGAAAACATTGGTATTTATTGAGGCCACAGTTCCTGCAGTCACTAGGCCTGCGAGGAAAGCCACTGCGGATGAAAAGGCATATTGACCGATCGTCAGGACGCGAACCGAGACGCCAGTCAACCGAGCCGCTTCCGCGTTGTCGCCGAAGGCGTAAACGAAGCGTCCAGCCGTGGTGCGCGACAAAATGAAGTGCCCCACAAGTGCAACGACACCAAAGATTACCAGCGGAATTGGCACACCGAAGAGTTCACCCTGGCCAATTGCAAGAAGCAGCGGCTGGTTGTCCGGCGCATAGGTAATGATCCCGTTCAACATCAACCATCGGCCGATACCGTAAACGAGAGTTCCGGACGCGAGTGTTGTGAACAGGGCCGGAATGCCGATGATTGATATGGCGAAGCCATTGAAAATACCGATTGCAATCGCGAAGCCCAGACCCAGCGCGAGGCCCGCCGCTAGACCGAAACCCAGGCCGATGAGCTTGAGCGACCAGGCTGCACAAATGGCCAGCACAGCGACCTGCGACAAATCAAGTCCACGACCGATAACGACCACCGTCATCCCGACGCCGAGGATCCCGAGTACGGATACACTGCGGACAAGGGTCGAGATATTAGCCAACGTGAAGAAGCCGCGGATAAAAATACCGCATACGACGAAAATGACGATCGTGGTGGCCAACACCAGCGTTTCCTGGCTGACGTTCTTTATGCTGTAGGTTGCCTTGCTTTGGTCGGTGGACGAGTCGTCCTTGCCTGGTGTCATTGCGATTGATTCTGTCATCGCTCGCTGTCCTTTGACGAGTGAAACGCCTGTCATGGTTTTATACAAGGATTGTCATGGGATTTTCGATCAATGCTTTGAATGCCGAAAGAAGCTCCGCCGCTGAAGCCCCGTCAATGGCGCGATGGTCAACCGATAACGTAACTACCATTACGGTAGCCACCGTCGGCTTGCCGTTCGCGACAACCATGCGCTGCGCGCCGGCGCCCACCGCTAGGATCGACGCTTGAGGTGGATTCACGATCGCGGCGAAATCCCTGACGCCGTACATGCCAAGATTCGAAACGCTCGCAGTTCCGCCTTGATATTCTTCGGGCTTGAGTTTGCGGGTCTTGGCACGGGCGGCAAGTTCTTTGATCTCATTCGAGATTGTCGCAATACTCTTCGTTTCTGCGTGCCTCACTATCGGCGTCATCAAGCCGCCTGCAATCGCGACCGCCACACCAATATCAGCATGTCGATGACGCAGCAGCGAAGTTTCAGAAAACGACACATTGGCATCCGGCACCTGATGGAGCGCCAAAGCCAGCGCCCGGATCACGAAATCGTTCACCGACAGGCGGTAGGCTCGCTCGCCGTCGCGCCCCGAAGGCGCCGCCTCGTTGAACTGTTGTCGCAACGACAACAGCGAATCGATGGTGCACTCCGCGGACAGATAAAAGTGCGGTATCGTTCGTTTGGATTCAGATAAACGCCGCGCAATCGTGAGCCGCATTGGATCGTGCGGCACTTCCGCGAAACTGCCGGCTTCGAAAAATGCTCCCAACTTACTATCGCGCGCTGGCTCTGGAGCACTCGGTGCAGCGGGCGCCGCCGTCGACGTGTCTAGAGCTGGCTCTTGCTTCGATTTTGCATCGATCGCGCGAGCTCCTAACGCCGCACTCACGTCCCGTTCGAGTATTCGGCCGCGCGGGCCTGTGCCGACAAGAGAGGTAGCATTGAGGCCCGCCTCGGACATCAGGCGGCGGGCGATCGGGGATGCAAATATACGGCAGATTCCATCACCGTTCGGTTTAGGTGTCGTTTTCGCGAGCGGCGAGACCCCATCCGATGCGGCAGCGGCAGTCTTTGTTGCCGCCGCCGACGAAACGATAGCAGTTGGCGTCTTTTGGGGAAGAGAATCCGAACGCCTTGGGCTCGCCTCATCTTCCGTGGTCATCAAGCCGATAACCTGGCTCACCGCCACGTCCTGAGTACCTGCGGGAACGAGAATTCGCGAAAGTACACCGTCCGCTGACGCCTCGACCTCCATCGTGGCCTTGTCCGTCTCGATTTCGGCCAGCACCTCGCCGGATCGCACCGGATCACCGACGGCCTTCAACCACTGGATCAGGTTTCCCTTCTCCATCGTCGGCGCGAACGCGGGCATGACAATATCAATCGGCATCAGAGCCTCGGTTTCCTGGCGTTGCCTGTCTCAGGTCACCGGTAGCAGACGCGGCGGATCGCATCGATGATCGCGTTCTGGCTGGGAATGACCGCCCGTTCGAGCCTGTCGTTGTAGGGCATCGGCACCTCCATCGAGCCAAGGCGCTCCACTGGAGCATCCAACCAGTCGAAGGCGAGCTCGTTGATCTGCGCTGCGATCTCGCCACCCAATCCCCCAGTCCGCCAGGCTTCGTGCACTACGACGCAGCGGTGGGTTTTCTTCACGCTGTTAATGAAGCAGTCCATATCGAGCGGCCGCAGGGTTCGCGGGTCGATTACTTCGACCGATATGTTTTCGCGCGAAAGGATTTCTGCTGCTGACAACGCGCGTTCGACCATGACCTGGGTGGCTATGACCGTAACATCGGTGCCGGCGCGCTTGACGTCGGCCTTGCCAATCGGAATTTCATAAGGCGCTTCCGGAACCGGCGCTGTTTGGCCGAGATAAAGAAGTTTGTGTTCAAGGAACATCACCGGATTGTCGTCACGGATCGACGAAATCAAAAGCCCCTTTGCGTCGTAAGGCGTCGATGGTGCCACCACGATCAGACCCGGAACATGGGCGAACCAAGCTTCCAGCGATTGCGAATGCTGTGCTGCGAGTCGGATGCCGCCGCCCTGCGGGCCGCGAAACACCACCGGAACGGTCGGCGTACCGCCCAGCATGTAGCGCAGCTTCGCCGCCTGATTCACGATCATGTCCATCATGAAAGTGACGAAGTCAAAGATCTGAATTTCTGCGATCGGCCGGCGGCCGCATATGGCCGAGCCGACGGCGGCGCCGGCGATCGCCATCTCCGAAATCGGCGTGTTCATAAGCCTGTCCTTGCCGAACCGCTGAAACATGCCGCGCGTGACGCCGAACGTGCCGCCGATGTGACCAACATCTTCGCCGATGACAAAGACGCTTTCGTCGCGCTCCATCTCCTGCGACATGGCTTCCTTGATCGCCTCGAGATAGGTGAGTTCCCGGGTGCCCGGCGCCGGTTCGATCGCGTTCGCCGACTTCGAAGGCGCAGAAACGGCAGACATCAGCACGTCCACCTCAGGCTCGGGTGAATTTTTTGCAAATTCGACGGCGGCCTCGATCGTTGTTTCGGCTTCTGCCACCAGCTCGGCAAAATCTGAATCCGTCAACGCGCCCCGATCCCTCATCATGTTAGCGCAGCGCGTAATCGGATCCATTGCCTTCCAACGCTCGACCTCCTCGTCTTCGCGGTAACCAGGAAGATTGGCGCGCATCGAATGGTCGCCATGCCGATAGGTTATGGCTTCGATAAGTGTCGGACCCTCTCCGGCGCGAGCCCTGGCGATCGCCTCATCGACTGCCGCATAGACTGCGACCACGTCATTGCCGTCGATGGTCTCCCCGGGGATTCCATAGCCGGCAGCACGCGCGGCGATTGAACCGCCTGCCGTCGCCTCCAGGAAGGACGTCGAAAGGCCGTACTGGTTGTTCTCGCACAGGAATACGATCGGCAGTTTCCAGATCGCGGCCATATTGAGCGCCTCGTGAAAAATGCCCTCGTTGGCACCGCCGTCGCCGAATATGGCAATACCCGCATCGGTCGATTTGCGCTGCTTGGCGGCCAAGGCTGCGCCTACGCCAAGGCCCATGCTGGCGCCGACAATGCCGTTAGCGCCGATGATGTTCAGTTCGATATCGGCAATGTGCATGGAGCCGCCGAGACCGCCGCATATCCCGTCGCGTCGGCCAAGCAGCTCTGCCATCATCCGCGCCACATCGGCTCCTTTAGCGATGCAATGACCGTGACCGCGATGATGGGTAGCGATGAAGTCGTTGCGTAGCAGCGGGTAGCCGGCGCCTGCCGCCACGGCCTCTTGCCCAACCGACGAATGTGCGGTGCCTTTCACCAATCCGCTCTGAAAGAGCGCACTTGTCGTTGTCTCGAACGACCGGATTAACAGCATCGTTTTCAGAAGCTGCTTAAGTTCGGCGTCGTCCAGCTTGGGCGCATTGCGTGTCGCCAACGGATAAGCCGCCCCTCCATCGGCGGACGCACCTCTTGATTTGGCCGGAGCCTTGCTGATCTCTCGGTGGAGACCGACAGCCTGGGCTGAACTTGTAGTTTTCATTATGCCCCATCCACTGCCACGCGTGGCGCAGTCCGGCATAGAAGGCCTCGGACCCTGCACACTCGACGCGATCGGCGTTCTTCCCAGTTACGGCATCTCGTTGTCGTGATCGGATGCTGACGTAGAACCTTCCACGATCACGAGCCCATAACAAACACAAATAGCATATGGGAGTAATGCCTTTTTGTTATGGGTTTTGGTTATGGTTTTTGCGTGCGGAACAACGCGCTCGCGGGTGTCCGATATGCCTACCGTGCCGCGCAACGGCTGAAACAGCAGACAAGTCTGCCCGCTCTGCGCTCCACTTGACAGCCAGGAATAGCCGAACTTTAGGTAGTTTTCTGGTTAGGCAGGCCTTTCGATCAATTCGATCGTGACCTTGTCGAGACTGCGCAGATAAGAGACGCGAACGCCCGCATTCGGTCCGCCCGTCTTGTTGACAAAAGGTGGTGCGATCGGAACAGCGCCAAACGCGGCGAGATGCGTGATGACAGTATCGATGTCACGGACATCGAACGCAATATGCGCAAATCCGACGTCGCAGGGCCGCGCGTGTACGGTGACCCGATCGGCCGGCGCGCTATACTGGATTAATTCAACTGTGTGGTCCGGCCGGCTGAGATAAGCAATCTCAACCTCGGCGCCGTCTACACCTGTTATAGCCTGGATCGATGCAGAATCTCGTCCGGCTCGCGATGTCAACACAAAACCCAAGCCATCCCGGAAGAGGGCGATCGCACGGCCAAGATCCGCAACGGTAAAGCTTGTATGGTTCGTCCCTGTGATCGCGTCGAGCATTTCCATCCCTTATAAAAGAAGCGCGAAGGCCCAACGCCGTCATTCGTTCAGAAGTCGGTGCGGCCGCCTGAGAGGTCGAATGTCGCGCCGGTGCTGAATGATGCTTCCGGCGAGGCGATCCAGGCGACGAGCGCGGCCAGTTCATCAGGCATTCCAAACCGGCCCATCGGTATTTTCGCCAACAGCGTGGCGACATATTCGGGTGGCCATTTATCGAAAATCGCCGTTTTGATGGCCGCAGGGGTGACGCAGTTTACCGTGATCTTCGTGCCGGCAAGTTCACGTCCTAGCGTCTTGGTGAACCCGATGACCCCCGCCTTTGACGCAGCATAGGCGCTGATCGATGGGCTTGCCTCCTTGCCGGCGACCGAGGCGATGTTGATGATGCGGCCGTAGCCGGTCGTCAGCATTGTCGGCGTAATCGCGCGGCAGCAGAGAAAGACACCAGTCATGTTTACATCGATGACCCGCTGCCAGTCGGATAACGATAGATCCCATGCTTGCGCGTGAGGGCCCGACACGCCAGCGTTATTGACGAGGATGGAAACGGTCCCAAACCGATCGAGCGTTGCATTCCGTGCCGCTTCGACCAGCTTTTCAGAAGACACGTCAACGACCGAAGTGTGCACGCGTTCGTCGCCGAGGGTACTGACGGCACGACGGAGATTTTCTTCCTCAACGTCCCAAAGGCTGAGATTTGCTCCGTCAGCCAAAAGTCGCTTTGCAACAGCAAGCCCAAGCCCTTGCGAGCCGCCGGTGACGACCGCAGTCTGGCCACTAAGATCCTGTCCCACGGGCCCCTCCCAAGGCTTCCGCAACCAGCCTCGCACACGACCGACTGGATCGTGCCGCAGCAATACGGCGCATTTTCTTGAAGACTAGCGCTTGCTAGATATCAACACTAAGACAAAAGGCACATTGCGACCATTAGATTTTTCTATGGCTGCTTAACGGCTATAATCAGATCGGAAGACAGTCATGGACATAGCGCAGCTCGAATATTTCTTGCACGTCGCCAACACCCTCAACATCACCCGCGCAGCCATGCGGGCTCACGTGTCCCAGCCAGCGCTCAGTCGGCAGATACGGCTTCTGGAACAGGAATTAGGAACCAAGCTGTTCAAACGGAAAGCAAGAGGCGTCGTCCTCACCGAGACGGGTCAGCGGTTGGTCGAACGAACGCGGGTGCTGCTTGCCAGTGTTGGCAGCATCAAAAGCGAGATCATGTCGTCTACAGATGAGCCGGTCGGCACCGTGCGGCTTGCAGCCTCGAATTCGCTAAGTGGAATGCTCACGTCGCGTGTTATCGCCAGGTACCGACGCACATATCCCGAGGTGCGCGTTCACGTGACTGAAAATACATCGATGATCGTTCGCGAATCCATTGTAAATGATGGAGCAGATGTCGCGCTGTTTTCCGATCGGGAGTCTTTCGCGACCCTGACAAAGATGCCACTCGCGACCGAGAGCCTGCTTTTGATCGCGCCACTCGAAGTGGGTCTCGATTTGTCGCGGCCGGTTTCGGCAAAATCCTTAACCGGCCATAACTTAATTCTGACGCCTTTTCCCAACGGATTGCGTCGTGCTGTCGACGAAATGCTCGTGCGTGCCGGTCGGGTATCCGAGCCCAAACTGGAGGTCGATACCAATTCGCTGATGACCAGCCTGACCAAATGCGGCGCTGGCTACTGCGTACTTCCCTACAGCGGGGTCCATGAACTGCTTCAACGCAAAGAGGTGTGCGCCGCACCCATCCGAAACGCCAAATGGGGCTGGGTAGTTGCCGTTTCACGGGAGCGCGCTGTGTCGGCGGCAACCAAGAAGCTGATCGAAATGATTGCGGAGGAGACGACGATCCTTATCGGTGATGGATCATGGAAGACCGCTACTCTCGATTTGGCTCTCGACATTCGCAAGCAGATAAGCTGGCCTAATTTCCGCTAGCGATTGATCCCGGGGTTCAGTTGACCTAATTCGCGCCTACCGCGAGGTCAGCTGTTGCGAAATCCGGACATTGCCTCCCATCATGCGGGATCTTCGCCGTGGCGGGCTACGTCGAAACGTGTATGCTTTGTCGCTGAGCATTACCGCTGTTCGCACCTAGGAGATGCCATGGATATCAATGGAAAGATCGCATTGGTGACCGGAGGCTCAGGCGACATTGGAAAAGCAATTGCCGAGGCTCTTGCCGCTTCTGGTGTGGATGTTGCGGTTTCTTACGTAGGTGAGGCGGGGCGTGCTGGCGAATTGGTTGAGAGGGTGCGAAGGGCTGGTCGGCGCAGCCACGCCGTACAGCTCGACCAACGAGATCCAAATTCGATTGATGGATGCGTTAGAAGTGTACTCGGTCATTTTGAGCGGCTTGACATTCTCGTCAACAATGCGGGCTGGAACATTGGCATACCGTTCGGCGAACTTGATGCACTGACGCCGGAGATTTGGGATCGGGTTCTCGAAACAAACCTTCGCGGACCATTTCTGCTCACACGGGCGTTGGCGTCGGAACTTAGGCGGCACAAGGCCGGCCGCGTCATAAATATCGCTTCGCTCGCCGGTATCGCTCCGGGGGGCAGCAGCATCGCTTACGCGGCGAGCAAGGCGGCGCTGATCCATCTCACACATTGTTTGGCAGTCGCTTTGGCGCCGGATGTGACCGTTAACTGCGTAGCGCCTGGATTAGTTGAAGGAACGCGCATGGCCGAGCGGGTGCCGGAGGCAATGAAGCAAGTGACTCGTGCTCAATCAGTCCTTGGACGAACCGGAAGCGCTGATGACATTGCCCGGATGGTTGTCGCCTATTGCCGAATGGAAAGCGTAACCGGGCAGACAGTTGTCGCCGATGGCGGGAACCCGATGGGGATGCGTTGAACTATCCTATGCATGCCTCTGAAAGGGCAGGTGCGGGAACGTCGGCGCCTGGGCACGTTTCGGACGTCATCGTACCCCTGACGAATGCCCGCTTTTGACGAAATAGCAGATATCATCATCATTCCTGACCCTTGCGGGCAATCTCCTCCGAGACGTCGATGGCCATGTTGCGCTCGGTGACCCCTCCGGAACTGCTGATGAACATTTTGGCCTTGATCCACTCCAGGCGCGCCCGATGCGTATCGCGCGTGAACTTCTTTTCCACGAATTGTCGCCGAGCTTCGACATAAGCCGCCAGCAATTCCACGTCGGACATCTTGTACAAGGCGTCGGCTGAAAGGCTCATGGCATGCGGCTGAGGCTTGTTGAGATCATGATAAACTCGCCATGCGGACCCGCCGCTTGCAATTTCGATCAGGGCCTTGTCCCCAGAATATTTGATATGCCGCCACTCTACCGAGCGGATTCTTCAATTGTATCATGGACGAATTCCGAATCACTCAGGGAGTGGGCCATGGCAACGAACATAGCGTTGAAACGCGCCAGGAAAGCGCAGCGGCGGAAGCAGGTGGTGACGCAGAAGCGACGGGCCGAGGTATTGGAGACAAGCCTCCCCGCCCGTGTGCTGCGGGCTGCTGATGCGCCCATTCAGCACTGCTTCCTCACTGAAGGCGTATTCGACCTTGGCATGGGGACGCTGGTTCTGGCGCGTGGCGCCACGCCTCATCACCTCGCGCTAAGTTCGTTCCTGATCGACGTGTTCTGTCTGGGCATCAAGGATGTGATGTTCGAATCGGTCGATAGTGAGGTTTTCGCGATGTACGTGAACGCGACGGATGCCGGGTCGCCTCTGGTCTCGATCGATCCGAGCGACGCCCGCAAGCTGCTGTGCGATCTTGCCGCGTGGTCGCAATCGATCGGTTTCGCGCCGCACCGGGACTTCGCAGCGGTGGAGCGGATATTCGGCGACGTGAGCGTGGACGCCAGCGACGCGGTCTTTCGGTTCGGTCGTGACGGCAAGCCTGTCTATATTCCCGGCCCGAACGACACCGCTCCCCTCATTCGGCGGCGCATCGCGCAACTGCAGAAGGGTCTCGGCGATGACGGTTTCGGATTCGAGACGGCGGCCTGAACTCAGCGAAGGGATGCTATATCAGCGATAGACCTGAACGGGATGATCGAAGCGCAGCAAGGGTACTAGCCGGCGACTTCTATCGAATTGACCTCGCACCATTCGCGCAGGATTTGTTCTGTCGCTTTCGATTCGAATTCGTACCATTGCTCAAGGGCGTTTCGTCGTAGCAGCAACGCGCGAAATTTCGAGTAGGCCTTTCTCTTGCCGAAAATATATCTGACCTCATCGAAGTCGCCCGGCAGAAATTTGCGTGCAAACTCCAGCGCCAGCGGTTTGCCGAGGCCGAGCTCTCGTTTGTTCGGGATTGTGAGGTATTTCTCATCATCTTCGACGTCATCGGGCAGTTCATCATTCAGTTCGTCGAAGTCGGAAAATTCGGAGTGCAAATAAATCTTGCCGGTCCGCCGGGCACAAGATGGCCAGATGTTCGCCGAGGCCGGTGAAACCGACGAACTCAAACGCGGTGAGTATTTCCTGAAAGCTGACGGGCATGGGTATGCCTGCTAGACTGGGACGAGAGCTCTTTCAGCCCGGGGCGTACCAGCGTATCCGTGAAGGTATCGAGGGCATTCGAGTTCGAGGGTAGATCATCGTGGTCGATGGTTTTCGATTCAAAATCTCGGCGATGACCCCGCGCCTGTCAACGGTCTGTCGACGCCCGCTTCGTCATATCATAGTGAAGGGATGATATCAGTGATCGGCCTGAACAGGATGAGCGGCAGGAGAGATCATGCCTGATTTCCACGGAGTCTTCCCCTATCTGGTCTCGCCACTCGATTCCTCCGGGCAAATCCGCAGCGACGTGCTCGGCCGGCTCTGCGAGGATCTCATCGCATGCGGCGTGCATGGGCTGACGCCGCTCGGCTCGACCGGCGAATTCGCCTATCTGAATAACGCGCAGCGCGCGGCGGTGGTGCAGACCACGATCGAGGCGGCCAGGGGGCGCGTGCCGGTCGTCGCCGGCGTCGCTTCGACCTCGACTTCAGATGCGGTGGCGCAGGCGAAAGCCTATCAGCAGCTCGGCGCCGACGGCATCCTGGCGATCCTGGAGGCGTATTTCCCGCTATCCGACGCGCAGATCGAATCCTATTTTCGCGCCATCGCGGATGCGGTCGAACTTCCCGTGGTGATCTACACCAATCCGCAATTTCAGCGCGCCGATCTGACTCTCGATGTCATCGCGCGGCTCGCGACGCATCCGCGCATCAATTACATCAAGGATGCCTCGACCAATACCGGTCGGCTGTTGTCGATCATGAACCGCTGCGGCGATGCCATCAAAGTGTTCTCGGCGTCGGCGCATATTCCGGCTGCGGTGATGCTGATCGGCGGGGTGGGATGGATGGCGGGACCGGCCTGCCTGATCCCGCGCCAGAGCGTCGAGCTGTACAATCTTTGCAAAGCTGCGCGCTGGGACGAGGCGCTGGCCCTGCAGCGGCGGCTGTGGCGCCTGAACGAAGCGTTCGCGCGTTACAATCTGGCAGCGTGCATCAAGGCGGGGCTTGCGATTCAGGGCTATGAGGTCGGCGATCCCGTCGCGCCCCAGGCGGCCTTGACGGCGGATGAGCGCAAGGCGGTCGAAACGGTGCTGCGGGAGATCGGTTAGCGCCGTCATTCCGGGGCGGCCCTCACGGCTGAACCCGGAATCCCGGCACGATCAGCGCGAGATTCGGACGTGGTGGAGATAACGACTACTTGTCAGTTCGCGGACGTTCGAGTTTGCTGCCGTGGACGTCGAGCCTTATCGTTCGCAGGACCATCGAGCGATAAAAGGACGGGAGATATCATGGGAGCGGTTGGATCGACGTTCGGCGCCGCTGGGGCGGGCGGGCTGGTTATCGCGATCCTGTATTTGATCCTTGGACCAGGTGCGACTGTGTATAATTTGTCGAGACTGGCGTTCAGTGAATATAGCTACCGAGCGGGAAGAGGGGCAACGCTCCGCCCATCGGATTTTGATACCATCAAAAGTTGCCTGCCGTGGAACATCGGCATCAGCCTGCTCCCCTTGATTCCGGTCATCCTGAACGGCCTGCACGGTTGATATTTTTGACTTTGCCGGGTTTGCGGCCGGTTTTCTGCGCCGCGCCGGGCAAGACGACATCCCTGCTTCGGCGCGACCATTGGTTCAGGCCCATCCGCACCCATCACTTGGCGAGATAATTGCGATAAACCCAGCCTGCTGCCGGAGCATTGGCGGGCCGAGATTCCAGGACCATGGCTCTGGTGCTATCGCGCATGCGTACGCTCGCCCGCTCACCCGCCTTGGTCTCGACCGCGCGGCCGCTGTCTGCCGAGCCGATGAAGCCGGACACAGCTGCGGTCGGCGGAGCCGGCGCGCTGTCCGCGGTGCGCTCGCCGATCGCCTCGGTGACGCTGGCGCGCAACAGCTTCGGCCACATCTTCCGGAACAATCCGTTGGATGGATAGATGTCGGCGCTATTTATCTTGCCGTTCACCGCAAACACATAGCCGACGATCTCATCACTCTGCTCACCCTTTGGCTGCAGGGTCGCGACATATTCGGCCTGTTCGCCGGCAAGATGGCTGTCCTCAAGCGTCAGCTGCAGGCTGGTCCGCGATCGCGGCGCCGCAACCGGTGAGCCCAGATTTGCAGATAGCTTCTGCTGGATCTGTGCGACGCTCTTCCAAACCTCCTGCTGGCGTGTGCCGACCGAACCGTCGCCTGGCGGTTTCGTCAATCCGCTGGCGATCGCCAGCTTGGCCGAACGGGACGGCAACGCGGCGGTCGCACTTGAGAACGTCCGCGCGTCTTCGACGCCCCGCGCCGACCAGCGGTCACTTTCGACGCAAAACGAGTCGATAGGTATCGCGCCCGAGTGAGGCGGCAGCAGCATGCTGACGCTCAGCACGCGATCCTGCTGTCCACCTTTCACGATGTCACCCGACTGAATGAAGACTTCGTCCGCACCGGTGTTTTCGACCTGAAGCTCGTTAACCTGGCCCGTCTCGCGCACCGTGATGACCTTCTTGGCCAGTGCCTCCTGCAAGGTAAGCGGAACGGGTCCGCTGCGGGATTTACCGAATACAAAGTAGATCGCGAGGTTACCGTGGACCACCGGATCGGAGAGGCGGTAACCCTCCGGATTGTCGGTCTCGGCGTGGGCTCCGCCGTATTGCGGCAGGCAGAGTGAGAGCAGAATCGCCAAAATCTTCCATTTGCCGGGCATTGGACGCTCCTTCGTCGCAGGGTCAGGCGAGCCGTTGTCGGGTCGCTGAAGCGTTAGACGGACAGGGAAGGTTTTTTGCCGGGTCTGCCAAAACGGAGAAGAGGACTTGAAATCTTGCCGCGTTTGCCTGTCATTGGGAGCGCCGGACGAGGTGGGGAAACCGTGACCGCACATGCCGATCCAGAACGCGAGCTTCTGACGGCCGCCCTGCGGGGAGGCGCCGGCGCGGCGGCCACGCTAACCCGGGCTCTTGCCGACCTCGTGTGGACCGCTTGCATGCGCGTCACCCAAGACCGGGCCGAGACGGAATCGGCGTTTCGCGACGTCATGGCTTCACTTCGCGCCGACGGTTTTGCGCGGCTGAAGGGCTTTGACGGGCGGGCGCGGGTCCGCATCTATGCCGCACTCGTGGTGCGCGACCTGTTGTCGGAACGGGTGGTCAAGCTTCTGGCGCTCAACGCCGACGCCGGATGGCGTGCCTTTGAGGCGTTCTTTGCCGACGATATGCGGCGCATCATCTTGCGGAATCTGCCTGGCAAAGATCACCAGCCAAACCGCGAGGACGCTTACCAGTCCGTCTGCGAGGCGCTGCTAAAGCACGATTTGCGGCGCCTGCGCGCTTATTCGGGCCGTGGCAGCCCGTCAGGCTTCATCCTGCATGTCATCGAGAACCTGGTCATCGATTACGTACGAACCATCTTGCCGCGCCGGCGTCTTCCGGCTGCGATCCAGCGGCTATCGACGCTCGATCAATCGGTATTCCGACTGCATTACTGGGAGCGGCTCTCATCCGATCCACCCGTCCTGCTTGCCCGCCTGCCGAGCGCCGAGACACAATTTACCGTCGCCGACGTCGCCGAGGCCTTAGCTCGCGTCCGAACTGCGCTTCCGCTCGGTTACCATGCGGAAGGGCACGGCGGCCAGACGATCGACATCTCCGCGGCAGACGAGGGTGTGCTTGCCGGCGGTGCTGAGGACTTCGCGGTGCCGACGCCGGAGGAAAAGCTGCTCGAGGAGCAGGCGGCTGGTCTGTTGGAACAGGCACTGGCGGCTCTGCAGCACGCGCTCCCTCGGCTCGACGCCACCGAGCGCCTATATCTGGAGTTGGCGTTGAGCGGTCAGCCGGCACGGGAAATTGCCCGTCTCATCGGCCTTCCGGTCGAGAACGTGCATAAGCTCGCTCAAAAGGTAAAAAAACAGCTGCGCGAAGAAATCGGTGGCGCGGACGCGGTCAAAAAATGGAAGCTGTCCGTCTAATGGATGGTAAGGAGTGTCAGACGTTGGAAAAGAGCGAAATTATCGCCCTGATTGACGCGCTGTGTGAGCGCCCGCTGGAGGACGGCCAGGCCGATCCCTCTGCGGAGCTTCAGGCGTTTTGCCGCGAGGCCGCAAAGGCTCTGTCGCAGGCGGGCAATGCGTCAACCCGCCGTGGGCCGGACACCTTGGCGGACGCCGACCGGTATACCGCGGCGCTTGCTGCACTGCTTTCAGGTTCGGACGCGGAACCGGCGCGCCGGATCGTCGCCGAAGCGACGCTCCGCTCGGCCGCGGCCCGCCTGGATGCAGGATCGGCGCTCGCCTTCGTCGATGCGATCGAGCAATCACCGCAGACGGCTCCCTCCCATCTGGTCGAAGAAATGCTTGAGGCCGATCGCGCGGCCGCGACGGGTTTGGCGCCGAGGCAAGGCGTCGGGATTTCGGCACTCTGGCGGTGGACTCCTGGCGGCGCCTGGTCGGCGCGGAGCTGGCGAATGGCGGCGGCATGCACGGTGCTAATGGTTGCGGGCGTGGCATCTTGGTCGGTTTATCGGTTGGAGACTGATTCATCTGTCCGCGGCTCGGCAGCACCGATGGCCGAGAAAGCCACGGTGCGACGGTCTGTTGCCGATGCTCCCGCACCGCCGAGGCCGGCCATAGCATCGACCGAGCCGTGCGGGCCGGGCAATAAGGCTAGCGAGGCCGTGAACACGGAAACCGGCGCGCCAGCCGGAGCACCCAAGGCGAACGCTTCCGCCGCGACCAATTGCAGCCCCACGACTGACCATCAGGTCGCCGACCGTCCGAACGAAGAAAACAAAGCGATTGACGCCCGCCAGCAGGCCGAAGCGGCGCGGCAGGCTGCGAGTGCCCGCGCCGGTGCCGAGGCCGCAGGCAAGGTAGGGGCGGCGCAGGCAGGCCGCGCGCCGGGTCAAGGGTCGGTCCAGGCTGACCACTCTGGGCCGATGTTTGGAAGTCGTCCGGCCGCTACGATGTCCGCCCCAGCCGCTGTGCCGGCGGCGCGGCCAGCTGCGCCCACCGGGATGAAGTAGTCCTCCGTTTCAAGGGCCCTCGAAAAAAATATTGCGCAAAAGTTCGACCGCGTCCGTCAAAGTCATTGTCGGGCTGGAACGGCCGGACTCGATGTGCAACCAACCAATTCGAGGGACATCATGCCTGTGAAATCAACCACTCTGTTTCTTGTTTTCGCCGCCGTAATGCTCGGGCTCAACATCTCCCTTGCGCTGGCGCAGACCGCCGCTCAGCACAACGGGCCGGGGGGCCCGAAGGACAGGGTCGAGAAATTCGTCAATCAGCAGGGACTGACCCTGCCGCCTCCGCCGCCGACCCCTCCCTCCGCGCCAGTCTCCACCACGACCGTCACCTCGCCTCCCGCTGCACCGCCCACGAAGAAATAAGGCTGTCCGGCGAGGTCCGGCCCCGTGACGGTGACCGACAACGGGCGCAGCGATCGGATCGCCCCCGACCATCGCCGCGCCCGTCTTTCTCACCAGCTAGCAACCAGACAAATCTTGACTAGCAACGAAGCAATCTTGCACATCTGGAGTGTTCGCCATGATCTTCGCAAGCACCGCCATGCTGGCCGCCCTTATCGCTCCGGCATCTCCGCTCTCGACGATTCCGGCCCGCGCTTCATATCCGGTCAGCGGGGCTGTGACGGCACAGCTTTCGCCGAAAGAGGATGGCGCGCGCCGCCCGACCGTCTGCACCGAGCAATATGCGCCGGTATGCGGGCGCATCAACGGGGTTCTCAGAACCTATTCGAATCAATGCTTCGCTCGCGCCGACGGCGCCGATGTGATCGCGCAAGGCCCATGCACCGCCACCGTGATCCCACCGGGGCGATCCCGCCGCACCCCGGGTGGCCTTGACGGCGAATGAGCGCAAAGCGGTTGAAACAGCGTTGCGGGATATCGAGTGACTGCTTGCGTGCGGCCTTGATGGTCCCCCCTTCGTCATTCCGGGATGCGCCACTTGGCGCAGGCCCGGAATCCATAATCCCTGCGGTGGTTATGGATTCCGGGTTCGCATCTTCGATGCGCCCCGGAATGACGGGCGCTGGCGAGTTGTTTCCAGCCAAAAAAGCACTAGAACAACTCCAACAAAATCCCTGAAGGACAAATCGATGAACATTCTTCCCGGCAATATGCGTTTCGGTGCGGGCCAGCCGGTCAAGCGTCTTGAAGACCAGCGGCTGCTCACCGGGAAGGGGCAGTTCATCGACGACAAGCCGGAAGACGGCGCGCTATGGCTGCATGTGCTGCGCTCGCCCCATGCCCATGCCAGGATTGTGTCGGTCGATACCAAGGAAGCGGCCGGCATGCCGGGTGTCGAAGCCGTCTATACCGGCGCGGATCTGATCGCCGACGACATCGGCACCCTTCCGACGCTGCTGGTGTTTCCGCGTCCCGACGGCTCGCCGATGACGGCGCCGCCGCGCCGGCTCCTGGCGCATGAACTCGTGCGCTTTGCCGGCGAACCGGTCGCCGCGGTCGTGGCGACGTCGCGGGTCGCGGCGCAGACCGCGGCCGAGGCGATCTTGGTCGAATATGACGTGCTGCCGTCGGTGGTCGATCCTGTTCTGGCGACCAAGCCCGGCGCGCCCGTGGTGTGGGCCGGGGCACCCGACAACATCGCGGCCGTCATGAGCTATGGCGACGCCGCCGCGGTCGAAGCGGCCTTCGCCAAGGCGGCCCATATTGTCTCGCTCGATCTCGTCAGCCAGCGGCTCGTCCCTTCCGCGATGGAGCCGCGCAGCACCATCGCCGAGGTCGACCAGAAATCCGGGCGGCTGATCCTGCACACGCAGTCGCAGACGCCGGGCTCGACCCGTGATCTGCTTGCTGAAGCCGTGCTGAAGCGGCCGAAGGAAAGTGTCCGCGTGCTGGTCGGCGATATCGGCGGCGGCTTCGGCCAGAAGA
Source organism: uncultured Pseudomonadota bacterium (assembly GCA_963727225.1). GTDB lineage: Bacteria > Pseudomonadota > Alphaproteobacteria > Rhizobiales > Xanthobacteraceae > Bradyrhizobium. The sequence goes on from CAVSFN010000024.1 coordinate 930,975, forward strand.
CCAGCCTCTATCCGGAAGACGGCATCGTGGCCTATGCCGCCGTCAAGCTCGGGCGCAAGGTACGCTGGCGCGGCGACCGCACCGACGAGTTCGTCGGCGGCACCCACGGCCGCGACCTGACATCTTCAGGCGAATTCGCGCTCGACGCCAAGGGCCGCGTGCAGGCCTATCGCGTGCGCTCGGTCGGCGGCACCGGCGCCTATCTGAGCGGCACCGGCGCCATCATTCCGCTGGTGCTCGGTCCTTTCGTGCAGTCCGGCGTCTACGACCTGCCACTGGTGCATTACGAGATCAAGGCGGTCATGACCAACACCGCCCCGGTCGGCGCCTATCGCGGCGCGGGCCGGCCGGAAGGGGTCTTCATCGTCGAGCGGCTGATGGACGCCGCCGCGCGCCAGATCGGGATGGACCCGCGCGCCATTCGCAAAGTGAACTACATCAAACCCGCGCAACTGCCCTATACCAACGCGGTGGGTCAGGTTTACGACAGCGGCGCGTTCGCGCACATGCTGGAGCGCGCCTCCAAACTGGCGGACTGGGACGGCTTTGCCGCGCGCAAGAAGGCGGCCAAAAAGAAAGGCCTGCTCTACGGCCGCGGCCTGACCAGCTACATCGAATGGACCGGCGGGCGGGCGCATACCGAAAAAGTCAGCCTGCATGCCACTGCCGAAGGGCGCATCATTCTGCATTCGGGGACTCAGGCGATGGGGCAGGGGCTGCAAACCACCTATTCGCAGATGGTGGCGGCGTCGCTCGGCATCTCCATCGATCAAATCGATGTGGTGCAGGGCGACACGGACTTGGCAGTCGGATTCGGCAGCGTCGGTTCGCGCTCGCTGTTCGTCGGCGGCACCGCGGTCGCGGTCTCCACCAACGACCTGATCGCGAAAGCGCGCGAGAAGGCCTCGAACCTGCTCGAAGCCGCGGTCGAGGATATCGAATATCGTGACGGCTGGCTCACGGTGGTCGGCACCGACAAGCGGATCGGCCTGTTCGACATCGCGCGGAAGGAAACCGGCGCGCGTCTCAGCGTGGACAGCGAGGGCGAAGTCGACGGGCCGAGCTGGCCGAACGGCACCCATATCTGCGAAGTCGAGATCGATCCGGAGACCGGCGTCAGCAAGGTGGTGCGCTACACCACGGTCGACGACGTCGGCGTCGCGGTCAATCCGATGCTGGTGACAGGACAGGTTCATGGCGGCGTCGCGCAAGGCATCGGTCAGGCGCTGTATGAGGGCGTATCCTATGACGCCGAAGGGCAATTGCTGACCGCGAGCTATCAGGATTACTGCCTTCCGCGCGCCGACGATATTCCGCCGATCGAGGTCACGCTGGATGATTCCGCACCCTGCCGCACCAATCCGCTGGGCGCCAAGGGCTGCGGCGAATCCGGCGCGATCGGCGGTCCGCCCTGCATCGCCAATGGCGTGATGGATGCCTTGAGTGAACTCGGCATCAAGACGCTCAACACGCCGTTGTCGCCGTTGAAAGTCTGGCAGGCGATCCGGGAAGCGAAAGCGGCGCGGGTGTAGCCAACAACGTCATTCCGGGGCGCGAGCGAAGCGAGCGAGCCCGGAATCCATAACCACGAGGGGGGCTATGGATTCCGGGCCTGCGCCAAGAGGCGCATCCCGGAATGACGGCCTAAAAATTTACAACCCCAGCACCATCTTGGCGACGATATCGCGCTGGATCTCCGACGAGCCGCCGAAGATCGTATAGGCGCGGCCGTTGAGATATTCGGGCACCACCGGCAACATCTGCTCCGGTATCCCCGGCGCCTCGTTGAGCTTGTAGAACGGTCGCATCGGCTCGACATACAGGCCGTCATTGCCGATCACCTCGACGCCGAGCCGGGTCACGGCCTGACGGATTTCGCTGACACGTAACTTCAACAGCGATGACACCGCGCCGGGATTCTGTCCGGTCTGCAGCGCCGACAGCACTCTTAGTTCGGTCATCTCCAGGGTATCGATGTCGACCTCGATCTCGGACATCTGCAAGGAGATATCGGGATCGTCGATGGCGCGGCCGGTGGCGTCCGATTCGGCGAGATCCGAAACGGTCTTGAGCGCCTCGCGCAGCTTGGCCGAGGCGATGCCGGAGCCGCGCTCGAATTCGAGCAGATATTTGCCGTAGGTCCAGCCCTTGCCTTCCTCGCCGACGCGGTTGGCGACGGGCACGCGCACGTCGTCGAAGAACACCTGATTGACCTCGTGGTCGCCGCCGATGGTCAGGATCGGCCTTGTCGTGATGCCCGGGCTCTTCATGTCGATCAGGATGAAGCTGATGCCGTCCTGCTGGCGCTCGGTGTCGCTGGTGCGCACCAGTGCGAACATGCGGTTGGCGTGATGGGCATGCGTGGTCCAGATCTTGGTGCCGTTGATGATGTAGTCGTCGCCGTCGCGGACCGCGCGGGTCTTCAGCGAGGCGAGGTCGGAGCCGGAACCGGGTTCGGAATAGCCCTGGCACCAATAATCGTCGCCGGAAAGAATCCGCGGCAGATAAAAATTCTTCTGCGCCGGCGAGCCAAAGCCGATGATGACGGGGCCGACCATTTTGACGCCCATGACGTTGACGCTCGGCACGCCGGCGCGGGCGCATTCGGCCTCGAAAATCCAGCGCTGCGCCGAGGTCCAGTCTGGTCCGCCATGTTCCACCGGCCATCCCGGCGCGCCCCAGCCTCTCTTATGCAGCGATTTCTGCCAGGCGATGCCGATGTCGGGGTCGGAGAACACCGAAGGCGTCAACGACTGCGCGTGCTTCATCTCCGCCGGCAGGTTTGCGGCGATGAAGTCGCGGACTTCTTTCTCGAAGGCGCGCTCTTCGGCACTGAAGGTAAGGTCCATGTTGCGCTCCGCTCAGGTTTGCACCGGCCGACCGCCCAACGCGGCGTGGCGGCGATAGTGATGGGCGCTGCCGCCGAACAGGGTATCGAAGGCGAGCAGCCGCTTGAAGTAGGAGCCGATGTCGAGTTCTTCGGTGACGCCCATGGCGCCGTGAAGCTGGACCGATTGCTCGGCGACGAAGCGCGCGCATTTTCCGATCTTGGCCTTGGCGCCGGACGCGGCGCGCCCGCGCGCGACCGGTTCGGCGTCGGCCATCAGTGCGGCGCGCAGCGCTATCGACCGCGCCTCGTCGCATTGCATCGCCATGTCGGCGAGGCGATGACGGATCACCTGGTTGGCGGCCAGCGGCCGGCCGAATTGCTTGCGGATTTTGGTATAGTCGAGCGTCATGTCGAGCATGATCTGCATGATGCCGACAGCTTCGGCGCCGAGCGCGGCCAGCGCGCGGTCGACCACGCATTCGATTTTCGACAACGCGTCGCTGCCGTCGCCGAGCAGCGCGTCGGCGGCAAGGTGAACGCCGGCGAGATCAAGGTTGCAGGCGCGGCCGCCGCCGAGCCGCGGATAATCCCGCAAGCCGAGACCTGTGATGCCTGACGGCACCAGAAACAGGCAAAGCTTGCCCGGCGCGCCATCGTTGTTGGCGAGCCGGGCGGAGACGATGATGTAATCAGCGGCGTTACCGTCCAGCACCGCGGTCTTGTGGCCGTCGAGGCGCCAGCCGTCGGGTGTTCGTCTTGCCTTGGTGTCGACCTTGGCGAGATCGAAACGCGCCGCCCGCTCCGAATGCGCGAACGCCAGACGCAATGAGCCGTCGGCGATCTCAGGAAGAATGGCCTGCTTCTGCGCATCGCTGCCGCATTCCGATATCAGCCCGGCGCCGATCACCACGGTCGACAGATATGGCTCGGTGACCAGCCCGCGCCCGAATGCCTCCATCAGGATGCCGGTCTCGATCGCGCCGCCGCCAAGTCCGCCATAGGCTTCATCGATCGGCAGCGCCAGCCAGCCGAGCTCGGCGAATTTTTTCCAGATCTCGGGACTGAAGCCGAGCGGATCGGCCGCGACGCGGCGGCGGTGATCGGCGTCGTAAGTTTCGGCAATGAAGCGGTCGACGCTTTCGCGCAGCAGGCGCTGCTCGTCGCTCAGGGTCAGGTCCATCTGAATTACTTCACTACGGCGGTTTTTTTGACGGAAGGATGAAGGCCGGCGGGATCGACGACCATGCCGAATTCCTGCAGATTATGCGCATGACATAGCTGATGCAGCCCGAACGCCTGATCGATCGCGGCCGGCTGGCCCATCACATCGATCGACCGGTTGACGGCTTCCTTGGTCATCTTCAGCGCGAAGGATGGTTTTGCGGCGATCTTTTGCGCCAGCGCCATCACGAAGGCGGAGAGCTCGCCTCGCGGCACGACATGATTGACCATGCCGAGCCGATGCGCTTCCTCCGCGCTCCAGACATCCGCGGTGAACAGGAATTCCTTGGCCTTGCGCGGGCCGAGCTCCCAGGGATGAACGAACCATTCGTGGCCGCAAACACCCATGGTGACCGTGGGATCGCAGAATTCCGCGTCGCTGCTGGCGACGATCAAATCGCAGGCCCACGCCAGCATCAATCCGCCGGCGATGCATTTGCCATGGATTTCGGCGATGGTCGGCTTGGCGAGATTGCGCCAGCGCCGCGTGATCTGCAGATAGATCTCCTGCTCGCGCGCAAAGCGGCCATGGGCGTTGGCCTCCGCGAAGCCGCCCCAGTGTCCGATCGGCGGAAAATCGACACCGGCCGCATTCCTGGTCGTGGGCCGCAGGTCGTGCCCGGCCGAGAAATGCGGACCGCTGCCGGCCAGGATGATGACCTTGACCGCGTCGTCCTGCACCGCATTATCGAACGCGGCGTTGAGGTCGTAGGTCATCTGCAGGTTTTGCGCGTTACGCGCCTCAGGCCGGTTCATCACGATCCGCGCGATGCGCTGGTCCGGCCGTTCCACGATGATGGTTTCAAATGCGGTCATTGGTCCTCGCATGATCGGGGTGGTCATGTTGACTATTTCAGCGAAAGATAGGCAAGACCCATCCGCGGCAAAATAACCGCCGAAGCGGCCTTTCGACGGCTTACCTGGCTGAAACGTTCTGATACCTTGCGGATACTTGGCGAACACTTGGCGATAAAATCGTAACGGGAGATTTCGATGCGCAGATTATGGACCGTGCTGGCGGCGCTGGCGACGTTGAGCCTCACCAATTGCGGTTACAACACGATCCAGACCAATGACGAGCAGGTCAAGTCGAGCTGGTCCGAGGTCTTGAACCAGTACCAGCGCCGCGCCGATCTGGTGCCCAACCTCGTCAATTCGGTAAAGGGGTTTGCGCAGCAGGAAAAGGACGTGCTGCTCGGCGTCACCAATGCCCGCGCCAAGGTCGGCAGCATCCAGGCGACGCCGGAACTCGTCAACGATCCCGGTGCATTCGCGAAATTCCAGGCCGCGCAAGGTGAACTCACCAGCGCGCTGTCAAAACTACTTGTGGTGACCGAGAACTACCCGCAGCTCAAATCCGACGCGCTGTTTCGCGACCTGATGGCGCAACTGGAGGGCACTGAAAATCGCATCACGGTGGCGCGCAATCGCTATATCAAGACGGTGCAGGACTACAATGTGACGATCCGCTCGTTCCCGACCAACCTGACGGCGATGGCGTTCGGATACAAGCCGAAGGCGAATTTCTCGGTCGAGAACGAAAAGGAAATCTCCACCGCGCCGAAAGTGGATTTCAACCCGCCGCCGGCTGCCCCTGCGAAGTAGTTTGACGACCGGGTTCGCATCAGAGGTGCCGCTAATGCTGGCGAACGTCGGAACCGCTGCACGGGTTGTGCCACGATGAATGCTGCAAGAACCTCCATTCTTGCGCTGCTGCTGTGCTGGGCTTTTGCTGCCTGGGCAGACGTCGCGGTGCCGCCGCTCACCGGGCGGGTGGTCGACCAGACCGGGACGCTCAGCGCGGGTGATGTCGCCGCGCTGACGCAAACCCTTAAGGCGCTCGAGCTCAGGAAAGGCAGCCAGATCGCAGTGCTGATCGTGCCGACCACCGAGCCTGAAACCATCGAGCAATATTCGATCCGGGTCGCGGAGGCCTGGAAGATCGGGCGCAAGAAGGTCGACGACGGCGCGCTGCTCGTTGTCGCCAAGAACGATCGCAAGCTGCGCATCGAGGTCGGCTATGGTCTCGAAGGCGCGCTCAACGACGTCACGTCGAAACGTATCATCGACGAGATCATCACCCCGAAATTCAAGAGCGGGGATTTTGCCGGCGGAATTTCCGCTGGTGTGGAGCGGATCATCGGGGTGATCGACGGCGAGCCGTTGCCGGCGCCGCCGCCACGACCCCAGCGGCAGGGCGACAACTCCGACCTTACCCAGTTCCTCAATCCGTTCAATCCTTTTACCATCATCATCGTGCTCGTCCTCGGCGGCGTGTTTCGCAGCGTGTTCGGACGGCTGTTCGGGTCAATTGCGACCGGCGGCCTGATCGGCATTGTGGCGTGGTTCATCTTCGGGTCGCTGATCCTTTCGGGGATCGCCGGCGTCATCGCATCAATCTTCACGATGTTCAGCGACAGCATCACCGCAGCAACTCCGCGCGGAAGAGGCGGATGGTCCGGCGGGTCCAGTGGTTCATCCTGGGGCGGATCCTCCGGCGGCAGCAGTTCGAGCGACAGCGGCGGGTTCAGCGGCGGCGGCGGCAGTTTTGGCGGCGGCGGCGCATCGGGAAGCTGGTAGGGCTGGCAGAGTCTGGGGCTATTGGATTATGGGCATCAAGCGCATCGGCAAGCATCTTCTCGAGCATCGCTGGCGGGTGCGGCGCATCTTCACGCCCGCCGTGCTGGCTGCGATCGAGCGGGCGATCAAGGTCGGCGAAGTCACGCATTCCGGGCAGCTCCGCTTCGTGGTCGAAGGCGCACTGGACGGCGCGCCGCTGTTCCACGATCAATCGGCGCGTCAGCGTGCGCTGGACATTTTTTCGCAACTGCGGATCTGGGACACCGCCCACAACAACGGCGTGCTGATCTATCTGTTGTTCGCCGACCACAATGTCGAGATCGTCGCCGATCGCGGCATCGACGCGAAAGTCGGTGCCGCCGGCTGGCAGAAAATCTGCGCTGGTATGGAAACCGAATTCAAGCGCTCGAATTTCGAAGGCGGCGTGATCGCAGGGATCGCGGCGGTTTCGCGGGAACTGGCCAGGTATTTTCCAGCGCAAGCCGCAGGGCCGAACGAACTGCCGGATGCGCCGGTGGTGATTTGAAATTCGATTACCGTAGCGACTGTCATTCCGGGGCGTGAGCGAAGCGAACGGGCCCGGAATCCATAACCCCTGCAGGGCGTATGGATTCCGGGCCTGCGCCAAGAGGCGCATCCCGGAATGACAGAAGTTGAATTAGCGTGCCCTCACCTAAGCCTGCACCGACGGCCGCTGACCGACGCGGGCAAACCATGCCGCGATGGTGGTGTTGGCGGGGTCCAGCGGCTGGCCGACCTGGCCGCCGAAGTCGATCCAGCAGTACAACAGCATATCCGCCAGCGTGAAGCGGGGTCCGCACAGGAATTCCTTGCCCGCCATCTGTCCGTTGAGCCATTGCAGACGGTTCGCCGCGATCATCTTGAGGCCCGGGGAAGCTTCGGGCGCGCAAAGGATCCGCTTCTCGAAGAATTTCAGGGCTTCGCCGAAGCGATAGCCGTTGGCCAGCGGCTCGCAGATGTTGAGATCGACGCGGCGGGTCCACATCCGGCACTCGGCGCGCTGCTCGGGTGTCGAGCCGATCATGGGCGGATTTGGATTTTTCTCCTCGAGATATTCGCAGATCGCGGTGATCTCCGACAAATAGCTGCCGTCATCCAGCTCCAGCGTCGGCATCTGGCCATGCGGATTGCGCTTGAGATGCTCAGGCTGGCGATTTTCGCCGCCGCGCAGGTCGACGGTCTGCTTGGGGATCGAGATGTCCTTTTCCGCCATGAACATGCGGACGATGCGCGGATTCGGCCCGACCGAGTTCGTAAAGTTTCATCGCCTGCTTTCTCCCTTGTCTTTTATATCGGCGGTTGTTGTTGACGCTTTGAACAGGCCCCGGGCCGATTTGTCAAACCGGCAAGCGATGATCAGGCGTCGTCGAGCTTGTTGAGGTCGCGCACCGATTGCATGATCGGCTCGAAGTTCGACCGCGCATCGAGCGCGTCGAACAGCTGGGCAGTGTCCGACAACAGCGCGTGCGATCGCGCAATCGCAATTCTGACATCGTCCTGCGGCGTGTCGGACAAGCGGCCATGCCCCGACAACAATATCCTGGAATTGAGGCCCTTCAGCCGCTCCAGCGACTGGATGTAATCGCTGATGCTGCCCGATCCGAACACGCCGCCCATCACACCGCCGGGCATCAGCGTGTCGGCGGCGAACAGCAATCCCTTGTCGTGATCGAACAGGCTGATGCATGCCGAGGTGTGGCCCGGCGTGTACATCACGCTGAGGCGGAAATTGCCGAGGTCGATCAGGTTGCCTTCTTCCAGCCAGATATCGACGTTGATCGGCACGTCAGGTTCGTTGAACATCTTGCGCAGCATCGAGAAGTCGTCGCGCAGCATGATCTTGTTGGCGGCGAGGCGATGGGCGGCAGTGATGGTGCGGCCGCCGAAATGATAGGCGGCGCCGATGTGATCGAGATGTTCGTGGCTGAGGATCACCATGTCGATCTTGTCGGGCGGGCAGCCGAGATGTTCGAGGCATTGCAGCAGATGCGGGAAGTTGGACGACAGCCCGACGTCGATCATGATGGTTCGGGATTTTCCGCGCACCAGATAGGCGTTGGCGGCGCGGTTCGTGAAACGGATCTGGTAGACGTCCTCCGCCGCCTGGATCAGCGAGCAGACGTCATTTTTCAGGAGAATCGGAAACGGGCCCGATTTGCGGTCGCTCATGGGTTGGCCGCCCTGAAGGTGACGGCATTGGACGCCCGCAGCCGTTTGCTGAGTGCGTCCATGATCATCAGCGCGAACGCCGGCTGCTGACTGACCAGATAGACGAAGCGCGCGTGATTGATCCGCATCACGCGGGTGTTGGGCGCCGCCGCGATCGCGGTTGCCGAGCGGGATGAGCCGTCGATGACCGCCATCTCTCCGAAGAATTCGCCCTTGCCGAGGGTTACGATGACGGTCTTGCCGGCGCCGCTGATCTTGGCGATCTCGATCTTGCCTTCGAGCACCACGAACAGCTCGCGTCCGCTCGATCCTTCCTCGAAAATGACGTCGCCCACATCAAAGTCATTGATGCATTTTTCGATGGTCATGGAGCTCCCCGCCTTCTGGCTGGACCGCGCGCCATGTTAGTCGGGAAATCCGGCCACGCAAACGACACATCGAGGCCTTCAAAACCATACCGCAGGGCAGCATGGGTCAGGTCAGAGCCGCCGCGGCGGTCGGTGGCGGGGTCAAAACCGGGCTCGATGACTTCCTAAAATTTTCGTAAGTCCGCTGCCGGTAACGATTTCGCAAGCAATGAAAGTTACCAAAAGGTCAACCTTTACTGGAGATTTTGACGTGAGCGAGCAACAGGCCGAGCCAATCAGCGGTGAATCCGGTTCCGTCGGCGCCGGACCGGCCGCTCCCAATTCATCGGATGCGCAGGGCGAGCCCGTCGCCGCCTCGATGCAAGGACCGGTGGAAGGGTCGATCGAAGGATCGACCCGTGTCGAATCTCCGAAGCTGGTGCCCGAGCAGGGCGCCGCCGAGGAAATGCCCAAGGTGGACCCACCCAAGGTTCTCGCTGACAAGGCCGACGCGGAAAAGGCTGAAACTTCCAAGGTTGAAATTCCGACAGCAGATGCGCCGCGCATCCCTGGCAGGGTCATGATCATGTCGGCCGGCGAGCGCTCCTGGAGCCGCAACGACGCCGGTCCGGCGCCGGAATCCGAGCCGAACTCGGGAATGTTCGGCAAGCGCCGGCTCGGCGCACTCGCGGCGGTGGTGGCGCTGGCGGCGGTGGCCGGCGCGCTCGGCGGCGCCGTGGCGACCGCGAGCCTCGGGCATCTAGGTGGCGATAACACGGCGAGTGTCGCCAACCACGCGCTCGAAGCGTCGGTTGCGCGGCTCGATGCCGATATCCAGGCTCTGAAGGTCGGTGCCGATCATGCCTCCAGGCTCGGCATGACCCAGTTCAACAAGACCAGCGAGCGTCTCGACAAGGTCGAGAAGGCGCAACTTGAACCCGCCGCCAAACTCGCCAAGCTCAGCGAAGCCGTGGAAAAGCTCCGCGCGACGCCACCGGCCGCGGCGGCTGCGAAGGAAACCACGGGCTCGATTTCGCCTCCGCCGGCCGCAGCGGCAGCTGCGCCCAAGGTCGAAGTGGCCAGGCTGCCGACGGTAGAAGGCTGGTCGCTGCGCGACGTCGCCGATGGCGGCGCCTTGATCGAAGGGCGGCAGGGAATCTTCGAAGTTTATGCCGGCGACCCGGTGCCGGGTCTCGGCCGGATCGATGCGATCAGACGCCAGGACGGCCACTGGGTGGTCGTGACCAGCAAAGGCCTGATTGTCGCACGCTGACGACCGACCGCTTCACCACAGCGTGAAGCGGCGGTTCCGCCGCCTTCCGGATGTTGCGAGACAGCGCCTGCGCTTTTCGGCTATTTTCCCGAATGGAAGCCGCCGCCTGAATGAACGGGCGCAATGCGGCCGCGGCGTTTGTCGGGACACGGCCGGGTGCGATTTCTTGTTTTCATCCTTGTTTTGCTTGGCAGCGTGCTGCCGGCGCCCCAGGTTCAATGCGCGGCTTTGCTGGAGCGCGGCGCTGCGATCACCGATCCGCTCAGCCTGCGCGAACTCGATCGCGGAAGATTTGGCTTAAGCCGTATCCTGATGCCGATGCGGTCGGCCGACGCGCCGATCACCAACAGTCAGTTGTTCGCTTTGCCGTCGATGGCTCCCGTCCGCAAGGCGCTCGACGACGAGTTCGAGCGATACGTCGCGAGACACAATGCCGATCAGCCCGGCGAAACCATCGGCGTCGGCAGCGCCTACGACCTTCAACTGTTCGATCGCGCGCTGCTTTATTCCCCTGATTCACGTTTCGTGCTGGCCGGTATCATCAATCGGATGGACCGCGCCTACCTCTCCGAAGCCAATTGCGGCGAGGTCAGGCTGATCTATCGTTTGACGCGGACGGACGGGGCCGCGACCGGCGATGCTGCGACCTCGCCGCGCCTGCCGATGACGCTCAACGTCGTGCTGAAGGCCAAAGCCGATCACGCGGCCACCCGCGATGGTGCTGCGGTCACCTGCGCGGAGATCGCGCGCCGCTGGCTGGCGACAGCGGATTCTCCGCTGGCCGGCGCCAGGCTTGCGGAAGAGTTGCTGTCGAGCGATGGCCCGCTGGATTTGATTGAGCCTGAGAACATCGATCTCATTGAAACCAATCTCCAGATCGCGCATGCGCCGAAATCGGCGACCCGCGATTTCCGTACCGACTATCTGCTGAAGGTGTTTCACTACAACGCGCGGAACCGGATGTTCGAGCAGGTGCCGCTCGAGAACCAGATCGATCGCGAGCGGATTCTTAGCGATGATCATCTCAAGCGCGACTTTCGGGCGTGGCTGCTCGATGTCAGGCATATCGGCGAACTGGATCGCGGCACGATTTTGATCCCGGAGAAATTTCTGGCCACCGCCGCGATTGCCGCAACGCCGGCCGGATTTGCGGCCTCAAACCTGCAGCCCGCCTTCGGTCTGGTGCAGGGTGACGACGCAAATGCCGATCCTGTGTTCAAGGAGAGCGACGTCGTCGCGGCATTGAAGAAGGCGTCGGAGAACGGCGTCGACTTGCAAAACATCCGGTCGCTGGCCGGCTTTGAGCGCCGGCTCAACGACGTGACCTGCTCGGGATGTCATCAAACTCGCGGCATCGGTGGCTTTCATTTCCCCGGCGTCGACTGGATGGCGACCCATCCCTCCAATTCGACGGTTGTGCCAGCGTCGCCGCATTTCTTTGGCGACCAGATCAGGCGCCGCGATATTTTGATGTCCTTGCGCGACGGCCGGCGTCCGGATTACTCCCGCGGATTTTCCGGCCGCCCGCAATTGCGCGGCAGCACCGAACTCGCAGGAACCGAATATGACGATGGCTGGGGTGCGCATTGCTATCAGCAAAAGCCCGATGCCGCCGACAATGACCGCAGTTTTCGCAGCTGGACCTGCGCCGAGGGGCTGGCCTGCCAGGTCGTCGGCAATGCCTCCCGGGTGGGGATGTGCTTCGTCAAGAGCCGGTAGTTACGATCCTGCTCTAGGTTCCGCAGTCGGCTGCGAAAGCCCGAAGGAGAGCGTCGAATTCTTCCGGGCACTCCCAATGCGGGGCGTGACCGGCCTCAGCGATGACCTGCGTGGCGCCGCGCCAGAGCGTGGGAAGCTTCAGCGAGTCGAAATACGCGCCGTTGACAAGTTGCTCCCGCGCGCCATGCAAGACCGCAAGCGGAATCTTCAATGCGGCGGCAATCTCGACTTCATCGCGGGTCAGGGCCGGATCGATGCTCGCACCCACTTGCGCACGCGCGATCCCGTCGGTGCGTACCACGTCCTCGATGAAAAATGGCGGAACGTCGACAAATCCCGGCGCGAAGAACGCAGCGACGTAGTCCTTGGCCATCTCGGGCGTGATTTCCGGCATGAAACCGGCCTGCATAGCCGGATTGGGCAGGAAGGCTTTGTCCATCGCCGGCGGAAATCCGATCGGAGGTGTGCCGAAGATCGCCAGGCCGCGCGCCTTGGCAAGGTCGGGCGCCGCCTCAAGCAGAATATGACCCCCAAGGCTCCAGCCAACCAGGATCGAATCCTCGATCCCGCGTGAGGTCAGCAAGGCAACGAGCGAGCGCGCATGACCGGACAACAGATAAGCGGCGGGATCGCCGGCGTCAGCCGAACGGCCGTGTCCCATCAGGTCGATCGCGACGAGACGGTGCGAAGCGCCCAGCGGGCCCTCGAGCTGGCGCGAAAAGGCGCGCGCGGAGCTGGAATTGCCGTGGATGAGAACAATCGGTCGCCCCACACCTTCCAATTCGTGGACGGCGATCTCGCCGAAAGGCCCCTCGAACATCGTCGTTTTCGTCATGCCAATCTCCTTCGCCGGCGCCTTCAGTCGGCTCAATGGCATGGCCGCGTGCGGAATGACAACCCTCGCACAGTAGGCTAGCTTCCGGGTGCTGGATGCAAACCGGGTGAGCTTGACGGGCACGAGGAGGGCAGGCAGTGAACGACACGGACGAGGAAAACAAGCTGCGCAACCGCGAGATCGCCCAGAATGAAAGCGCACGACAAACCGTCAGCGCCATCCGCGTCAGCGGATGGGCGGTCGCGGCCGCGGTCGTCATCGGTCTTGCCGCGGTCGGCTGGGTGCTTCTTCACAATAACTAGAGCGGGCTTGTTTTGGATTGAAATGACGCGGGACTTTTCCTCATGTGGTTCACGCCACCGCGCCCGAGGCCCGCAACTGCCGGATCGCGCCTTCGTCATAGCCGGCCTCCCGCAACACCTCATCGCTGTGCTCGCCGAGGCCGGGTGGATGCCGCGGTTGGGTCTTTTTGCTGCCGTCGATCCAGATCGGGCTGTTGACCGTCAGCATGGTGTCGTTCTCGAACGGCAGCAGCACATCGTTTTCGATCATCTGCCTGTCGTTGGGGATGTCGTCGAGAATGCCGATCACGCCGAACACCAGCCCATTGCCGTCCAGTATCTTGCGCCATTCGGCGAGATCCCTGGTGGCAAAAATCTCATCGAAGATCTTGATCAATTCCAGCGACCGGGCATGACGGTCGGGTTTGGTGATAAATCTGGCGTCGGCGATCAGATCTTCCCGTCCGAGGCAACGCGCCAGCGTCGGCCATTGCCGGTCCTCGTTGAGCAGCGACAGGATGAGCCAGCGTCCGTCGCGGCACTGGTAGTGGTTGGTCACCGCGTTCAGCGCGCGCTCGCGCGGCCGTCGCTCGCCGAATTTCGCGCCGCATAATTTGGCCTGGGCGAGCACCCCGTTGGCCCAGATGCCATTGGCCATCAGGTTCGAACTCACATGTGAACCCTTGCCGGTGCGCTCGCGCTTGTACAGCGCGGTGACGATTGCGCCGTACAGTGCCATCGCGCAGGGGTGATCGCCCATGCCGGCGACCGAACGCGCCGGAGCGATGCTGGTATCCGCGCGCACCAGATCCATCAGGCCAGAACGCGCCCAATAGGCATTGCTGTCGAAGCCGGGCTTGTTGGCTTCGTCGCCTTTTTCGCCGTAGCCGGTGAACGACGCATAGATCAGGCGCTCGTTGAGCGGTGCTAGCGTGGCGTAAGTCAGCCCGAGCCGGGCGCGCACGGCGGGTGGAAAATTCGTGATAAAGACGTCGGCCTCGGCGGCGAGCCGATGCAGCACCGCCTGGCCTTCCGGCTTGCCGAGATCGAGGGCCAGGCTCCGCTTGTTGCGGGATTCCAGCAGCCAGGCGAAATTGTGCTGACTTGCAGGATAGCCCGGCAAATTCGGCAGGTTGCGATAGGGATCGCCCGCTCCGGGCGGCTCGATCTTGATCACTTCGGCGCCGAAATCCGACAGCACGGTTGCGGCCGCAGGGGCTGCGATGAAACTCGCGCAGTCCAGAACCTTGAGGCCTTCGAAAATGCCGTCTTCCATGGTGCTCTCGCTCCCGTGATTGTTGTTGGTTTTTGCGTGTGATGGAATTATCTCAGCGCACGGTCAGGATCGAATGCCATTTGACCCATGTTGGCGGTGCGACGCAACGGGTGAAAATGCAGTGCGCCTCTGGCACTGTCGTCATCCCGGAATGAGCGCAATTGCGCTCGCGCGCGGATGACGCATCAATCCAGGTCGGACATCAGCGCGGCGTTGCCGCCGGCGGCCGAGGTGTTGATGGTGACGGTTTGTTCGGTCGCAAAGCGCGTCAAATAATGCGGCCCGCCGGCCTTGGGACCCGTGCCGGACAATCCGTGGCCGCCGAACGGCTGCACGCCGACCACGGCGCCGATCATGTTGCGGTTGACATAGACGTTGCCGACTAAAAGCCGGTCGATCACATGTTCGACCGTGTCGTCGATACGCGAGTGGATGCCGAGCGTCAGTCCATAGCCGGAGCGTTCGATCGATTGCAGCACGCGCTCGAGCCGGTCGGCAGGGTAGCGCACCACATGCAGGACGGGCCCGAAGATCTCTTCGGTCAGTTGATCGGCATCGGATAGTTCGAAGATATGCGGCGCCACGTAATTGCCTTCGGGCGCGGTGCCGGCGTAATGCACGCGGGCCTGGTTCTTCATCCGCGCAATATACGCGTCGAGCCGCTCTTTGGCTTCGGCGTCGATCACCGGTCCGACCTGAACGGCGGGATCGCTGACGTCGCCGATCCGCAATTCGCGGGCAGCACCTGCGATCATCTCGATCATGCGGTCGGCGACGTCGTCCTGGACAAACAACAAGCGCAGCGCCGAGCAGCGCTGGCCGGCCGAGCGGAACGCCGAGGTCACGACGTCGTCGGCGACCTGCTCGGGCAACGCGGTCGCATCGACGATCATCGCGTTGATGCCGCCGGTTTCCGCGATCAGCGGCACGATCGGGCCGTCCTTGGCAGCCAAGGTGCGATTGATCGATCGGGCGACCTCGGTCGATCCGGTGAAGACGACGCCGGCGATATCAGGCTGCGCCACCAGCGCAGCACCAATCCTTCCGTCGCCGGGCACCAGACGCAGCGCCGAGTGAGGCAAGCCTGCCTCCTGCAGCAGGCGAACGGCCGCGGCTGCGATCCGCGGCGTTTGTTCGGCGGGCTTGGCAACCACCGCATTGCCGGCCATCAACGCCGCAGTGACCTGGCCGAGGAAGATCGCCAGCGGAAAATTCCACGGCGATATCGCGACGAACACGCCGCGGCCGCGCAACTCGAGCACATTGCTCTCGCCGGTCGGCCCCGGCATGGTTTCGCCGGCGCCGAAATGTTCGCGACCCGAGGCGGCATAATAGCGGCAGAAATCGACCGCCTCGCGGACTTCCGAAAGCGCGTCATCGAGCGTCTTGCCGCCCTCGCGCTGCAATAGCGCGATGAAATGCGCGGCGCGTCGCTCCAGCAGGTTGGCGGCTTGCTCCAGGATTTCGGCGCGGGTCTCAACCCGCTCCCGGCTCCACGATTTGAACCCCGCGCGGGCGGCCATGACGGCATCGCTTGCGGTTTGTGGATCAGCGTCAACGATGTCCCCGGCATCCGGGCTGCTCGCTGCGACGGCCGAGACCAGATCGTTCAGCGCCGCGCGCTCGCCGAACTCGATGCCGCGCGAATTCAGCCGCTGCGGCTGATAGAGATTGCGCGGCAGGCGAATGTTAGGATGCCGGGCGTCGGCGGGGTTGCCGATGATGTCGGCTGGACGGCGCAGCAGCGTCGCCAAGGGAACGGCGGGTTCGGCGGCGAGCGCCACGAATGACGAGTTGGCGCCGTTTTCCAGTAGCCGCCGTACCAGATAGGCCAAGAGATCGCGGTGGCTGCCGACCGGTGCATAGGTCCGATGGGCTATTTTCGGGCGATCCGCGCTCAACCGCGCGTACAGCGCTTCGCCCATGCCGTGCAGGCGCTGAAACTCGAATCCGCTTTCGTCGACGGCGAGTTCGAGAACGGTCGCCACCGTCAGCGCATTGTGGGTGGCGAATTGCGGGAAGATGCGGGGGTGGAGCGTCAGCAGTTTCTGCGCGCAGGCGATGTAGTTCAGGTCGGTCATCGCCTTGCGGGTGAACACCGGATAGTCGTCGAGGCCGCGCTCCTGCGCGCGCTTGATTTCGGTGTCCCAATAGGCGCCCTTGACCAGCCGCACCATCATCCGCCGGTTCAATCCTCGCGCCAGTTCATCGACATGGTCGATCACGGCCTCGGCGCGTTTCTGGTAGGCCTGAACAGCAAGTCCGAAGCCATCCCAGCCTTTGAGCGATGCGTCACCCAGCGTGGCCGCGATCACGTCGAGCGACAGTTCCAGCCGATCCGCTTCCTCCGCATCGACCGTGAAGTTCAGGTCAAAGGCCTTGGCGCGCCGCGCCAGATCGAGCAGCCGCGGCACCAGTTCACTCATTACCCGTCGGCGGCTTAACGCCTCGAAACGCGGATGCAGCGCCGACAGCTTGACCGAGATGCCGGGCCGATCGGGCAGCGGACGATCGTCGGCGGCGCGGCCGATGGCGTCGATCGCCGCGGCGTAGGAATTGAAATAGCGTTCCGCGTCGGCGGCGGTGCGCGCGCCTTCGCCGAGCATGTCGAAGGAATAGCGCGGCGCGGCGGCCGACTGCGGCCGCGCCCGCGCCAGTGCCGATTCAATAGTCTCGCCGAGCACGAAATGGCTGCCCATCAGCCGCATCGCTTGCCGGGTCGCGGCGCGTACCGCTGGAACGCCGAGCCGCTTGGCCAGCCGCCCGATCGTGCCTTGCGGGGTCTCGCCGGGTTGAATCACGCGCGCCGACATCCCCAGCGCCCACGCCGACGCGTTGACCAGAAACGCGCTGGATTTGGTCTCGTGGTGCACAAAGTCGCCGTGACCGAGCTTATCCTCGATGAACTGGTCGGCGGTGCGGGCGTCAGGCACCCGCAGCAGGGCTTCGGCGAGCACCATTAGCGCCAGGCCTTCCTTGGTGGAGAGCGCAAACTCCCGCAGCATGTCCTCGACGCCGCCAAGCCGATCGTCGGAGGCGCGGATGGCGTCGATCAGGCGGGTCGCGGTGCGGTCGATGCGCTCGTCCTGTCCGGGCTTCAAGTCGGCGGTTTTGAGAAGCCGGGCCGCCATAACGCCATCATCCGGCGCATAGGCCGCCGTAAAAGGCGGAACGAAAAAGGCATCGGATGTCATGGCGTGATCTGGGGCTGGAAAGTCAGGGGGTGAATCCCCCCTGGTTCCCATCCTCTATATGCAGCCGTCATTGCCACCGCGAAACCGTTGCGTTGGTTTTGGCGAGATTTATTTTGGCTTGGGGGCGTGGAGAGGGAGGGGATCGCAGTGGTCGCGAACCTGTGACCGCGCGGCTATCGGAAGCGCCGCGGGATCATGACGGTCGGAATATGGCTCGCGAAAGTCGGCCAATCGAACCTGCGCATTCCGCGCCGATTCAAATGCGTGCACGAGCGCTGCTCGCCCCTGCCGGATGTACTCTATTTTCTTGGGATATTCCTGGAAGCCCCACTCCCGGATTGGGTCCGAGAGTGCGCTGTCGCGAACCGCGCTCCTGGCGTTAAACCTTGAGGTTCTCGGCCGAAGTCTTGCCGCGATTGGCAACTTCTTCGTATTCCACCGTCTGTCCTTCGTTAAGCGAGGAAAGGCCAGCTTTCTCGACCGCCGAAATATGAACGAAAACGTCTTTGCCGCCACTTGAGGGTTGAATAAAACCAAAGCCCTTGGTCGCGTTGAACCACTTCACAGTACCTTTAGCCATCACGTCGTCTCCGCGGGATCAAAAAACGATAACGAACTCCCGGTCTCCGCAAACCGGCACGTCCGACGGGCGCACGATACGCGGTATAGGGCACGCTTGATAGCTTAAACGACATCCGGATTTCGGCGGAAAACGATCATTATCGCGGCGCATTCGCGTTTTTTGCCTGTTTCGCCATCATTTGACACGGTGCACAACGGCAAAAACGCCATCCGTTCCAATTTTATCGAAGTCTGAACTCCAGACGCCCAGGCCCGTCAGCGGAAGCGCGCAAGCTTCGGTTTCGATCGGGTTTTGGGAGGTCATGGCGAGATATTCGGCGATTCTAAAGCATGATCCGGAAGAGTGGATACCGGTTTTCCCTCGCGACAAACGCGAAGCGTTTGCGCGGAGATCTCGCTCTAGGCCGCGATCTCTTCCAGATCGTCAACCAGCGTGGACAATATCCTGGCGCTGGCGACCGCGTGAACCATCATCGGTTCGGTGCGTCCGCGGATCGCCACTTGCTGTTCGGGCAAGGCATCCGCCGCTAGCCCGGCTGTGATGCGAACCTCATCCGAAACGATAGCTTCACATGCGAGGCTCTTTGTCATGTCCTGCAGTCGCGCTGCGACATTGACCGCATCTCCGAGTGCGGTGAACACCATATGGTTGCGATAGCCGATATCGCCGATGATCACCTCGCCGCCATGAATGCCGATACCGAAGCGGATCGGCTCATGCAGGTCGTGGCTGAGAACCTGGTTCAGTTCCTCGACATTGGCCGAGATCATGGCCGCCGCCCTCAACGCCTGTCGGCAGGCCGTTTGCGGAGCGACCGCGAGTCCGAACAGCGCCAATTGTCCGTCGCCGATGAACTGGTTGGGTTGACCGCCGCACGCGATCACCGCCTGCGACACCGCGCCCAGGAAACGATTGACGATGAAGACGGTGTCGAACGGCAACTGCTTTTCGGCAAGCTTGGTCGATCCGCGCATGTCCACGAACATGCTGACCAGATAGCGCTCCTGGCCGATGCGGTGCGGCTGCGAAGCGTGGGCATTGGCCGACATCGCGTGCGGCATGAAGAGCTGGAAAAAAGACAGGTCGCCGGCGGGGCGCAACTGGCAGGCAAGCCGGATCGACGGGTCGGCCGCTCCGACCCGGTCAAGCACGAACGCCTCCCGCGGGGACGGCTGCGGTAGCGCGCCGGAATTCCCGATCACGCGAATGCGGCAGGTGGAGCAGCGGGCGCGACCGCCGCAAACGCTGGCATGCGGGACATTGTTGCGCAGGCTCGCCTCGAGCACGCTGAGGCCCTTCGGCACCCGGACGATCCGGCCATTGCCATAGGAAAGCGTGATCATGCCGCCGCGACGCTCGTGCAGCGCACGCGCGCCTCTGGCCAGCAAGACCAGCCCGAGCAGGCCGAGATAGCCGATCAGGAAATAATCCGCGATGTCTGCCAGCACATGCTGCTCGGCCGGTGTGCCGACATGGCGTGGCGAAAGATTGTCCGCCTTCCATGCGGCGCTGTTGCTGTCGCGAGCGACGCTGCGTCCGCCCTGATAGAGACCGAGCATGGCCAGCGTCGGAATCAGCACGGCGCCGGCGAGGAGAAAGGGTGCCGCTCGTTTATAGAACGCCTTCATCCGCAGCCAGAAATAAAGGCCGATGTTGCCGTGGATCCAGGAGACGATCAGGACGGCGTACATCAGCCACATCTTGTGCGGTGCTGCGATCCAGTCGGCATAAAATACCTGCGGATAGAGTTTCTCATGTCCGAAAGCAGCCTCGCCGATCCGCACCCCGGTGATGTGGGCGATGATGAGCGCGGGGATACTCAGGCCAAGGACGAGCTGCAGCGGCTCGATTGCCTTCCAGTGGAATTGCCGGCGCCGGTAGAGCGCCCAGACGCCCAGGCCGGCGTGGACCAGTGCTGCGCCGTAAAACACCATGGCGACGGGGAGAAATTGCCAGAACATGATGTGGTAGTGGACGCCGGCGGCAAGGGCATCCATCGAGATATTGCCGAGCGCATGATTGAGGAAATGGCTGATCAGATACGCAAACAACACCAGCCCGCAGACGAGACGGACCTGCCGGAGGCTGACGCTGCGGATCAGTCGTCGCAACCGCCGCCCGATCATTCGTCGCCGTCGCGCTTGCGCAGCAGGTCCCTTGCCAGATCGCCGAGCGCGGGCCGGGGCAATGCGGCGAACGGCAGCGGCCGCGTCACGTCGATCGCGGCAAGCCCGAGCCGCGCGGTCAACAGCCCGTTGAGAACGCCTTCGCCGAGCCGCTGCGACAATTTCGCCGCGATGCCATGGCCGAGCACCTGCTGGATCAAGCTGTCGCTCGCCGCCATGCCGCCGGTGATGGCGACATGTGCGACCACGTGACGCATCAACCGGATCATTCCGAGCGCGCCCGGCCGTCCGCCGTAGAGCCGCGCCAACTGCCGGATCAGGCGCAAGGATGCCGCGAATACGAACAGTACGTCGATCACGGCCCGCGGACTGACGGCGGTGACCAGCGAGACGCGCTGCGCCGCCGAGGAGATCAGGCGGCGCGCTTCCTGATCGAGCGGCGTCATCAATTCGCGCTCCGCCAGCCGGATCAGATCGGCGCCGTCGATGATGTCGTCGGTATGGCCTTGCAGCGTGGCGCGCGCCCGCGCCAATTGCGGGTTCTGGTGCGCCAGCCGAAGCAGGTCATGCACGATGGTCCGGCTTTCGGCCCGGTCATCGCTGAGCAGTGCGGCGGCGGCGCGCTGATGCAATTTTTCGATCACCGCAAGCCGCGCCAGTCCGAAGATCTCGCGCCCGACCACAACGGATAGTGCGAGTGCTGCGGCGGCGGCGAAAACCAGCCCGAGAAAGCCAAGGCTCTCACTGCGGGCGAACAAATCCTCGATCAGGCCGGTAATGCCAAGCCCGACCCCGAGCAGGATCAGCCCGCTCAACGCGGTCCAGAATACCGCGCCCCAGCGGAATCCCCGTCGCGGCAGGATCGGCGCCTCGATCGGAACCGGCAGCAAAGCAGGGTCGGCCTCCGGCGTGATGTGGACGGTGCCGCGGGACGGGCGGCTGGAATCGTCGGGATCCATCACGATCACGCTCGGATCGTCGAGCTTGAAGGTCACCGGCCGCCGATGATTGGATCGCTCGCTCATTGCAGTCTGTCTCCGATCAGGAACTGGAGGGCGCGGTCGAGGCGGATGTGAGGCAGCACGGGACCGGCTGCGTCCTGGCTCTCGAGCTGCGGCGGCCGAAAACGAAGAAAGCGAAAATCGGTTTTCTCGGCGCTGGCGCTGGAAAGCCCGCGAAACGCGCCTTCACCCCTGAAAAGCTCCTCCGGGTCTTCAGGCAGATCGCCCGGAAAAGTGGCGACTTCGGTCTCGCCGTCAAAGGTCTCGCCGTCAAAGCCCTGGCCGCCGGCCGCCGTGTCGGCGGCGGGCGTGCCGAGGATCGACGGCAGCTTTTCCCGACCGCGCTGCACCTGGGCCTCGCGGGTCGCGCGCACCGCAGCCAATGCCACGACGTCGATCTCGGCGCCGGCATATTCGGCGCGGGCCGCGGCCTGGCCCACGGTTCGCCGCAACACCGCCTCCAGACGATCATGGCTCGAATGGTGCAAATGGTCCGCCTTGGTGGCGGCGAACAGGATGCGGTCGATCCGCGGCCGAAATAAACTGCTGAGCAATGTGCTGCGCCCGATCCTGAAACAATCGAGAATCCCCGCCAGCGCCGCCTCGAGGTCATGCAGTGCTTCCGGCCCGGCGTTGAACGCCGCCAGCGCATCGACCAGAACGACCTGCCGATCGAGCCGCGAGAAATGATCGCGAAAGAACGGGCGAACCACCACGTCCTTGTAGGCCTCGTAACGCCGGCGCATCATCGCCCATAGCGATCCGTCGGGCGCTGTGCCGCCGGCCGGCAGCTGCAGCGGCGCAAATGTCAGCGCCGGCGAGCCGGCGAGGTTGCCCGGCATCAGGAAGCGGCCCGGTGGCAAGAGGCTCATGGCGAAGCGTTCGTCGCGGCAGGCGCGCAGATAGTCGGTGAACAGCCGCGCGGCGGTCAGCGCAGCCTGCTCGTTTTCGCGATCCTGGGCGTTCAGTGTTGCAAGATGCGTGTGCCACTCCGTCGCCAGCGGTGCGCGCAACAGCTCCCGCGACAGCTCAAGGCTTTCAAGGGACCATTGCTCGTAGCTCTTGTTGAGCAGCGGCAGGTCGAGCAGCCATTCGCCGGGATAGTCGACGATGTCGAGCGTCAAGGTGCGATCCGCGCCATTGTGCCGCTGATAGTCGATCACCAGCCGCAGCTCGCTGATATCGACCGTCGAGTTCGGCCAGCGTCGCGCCTCGATCAGGGTGCGGACATGGTTTTCATAATCGAAGCGCGGCACCGCGTCGTCGGGCTGCGGCTCAAGCCGCGCTTGCGCGATCCGCCCGGTGGCGAACGGCTCGAAGATCGGAAAACGTCCACCACGGGTGAGGCCGTGAACCAGCGCGGTGATGAAGACGGTCTTGCCGGCGCGCGACAGGCCGGTGACGCCGAGCCGAACGGTCGGATTGAAAAAGTGGTCGCCATAGTCCAGCAACGCCCGCGCCGACAGCCGCGCTTCCTCGACGATATCGGAAAAACTGAGAGCCATGCGGGCGGGGAGCTCGGATTGACAAAGGCTATGGGACGGAAAACTATCAGGAAAGTGGCGATCGGCGGCCGGAAATCAAGTTTCATATTTAGGACGCGATTTGAGCCGAGGAGTCCCTCCGCCAGGGTTCATTAACCCCCCGAGAGGCATTATCTATCGCTTTCGCCATCCAGTTTACCGGGCCGACATGACCATCTTCAGATTAAAGCAACTCGCCTCGACATCCGCCCACGCGGCGGCCGGCGCGATGGGCTGGAATTACGATCGTGCCGAGCTGATCGCCGACGGCGTCGTGCATGGGATCGGCGTGTTCTGCGGATTGGTCGCGGCCACCGTACTGATCGTGCTGGCTGGCGTATTCGCGTCGGCCTATGAAATTGTTACGGTGTCGGTCTACGCTACGGGCCTGCTCGCCATGCTTGGATTTTCAGCCGCCTATAATCTTTGGCCGGTGTCGCGACGAAAATGGCTGCTGCGCCGCTTTGATCATTCCGCAATCTACATTCTGATCGCCGCAACCTATACGCCGGTTTTTGCCCAACTGCCGGACCGCGTATTTGCGATGTCGTTGCTGACCGGCGTTTGGAGCGTGGCCGCGGTCGGGATCGTGCTGAAACTTTTTTTTCCGGGACGCTTCGACAGGATAGCGGTGGGTCTCTACCTGGCGATGGGCTGGAGCGGGTTAATTGCCTACGATGCCGGCCTGTCGTCACTCCCGCAGCTGGCGTTGTGGTTCATTGTCGCCGGTGGCTTGCTCTATAGCTTCGGGATTATTTTTCACGCATGGCGCCGGCTCCGTTTTCAGAACGCGATCTGGCATTGCTTTGTGCTGCTGGGCGCGGCATGTCATTACACTGCGGTGCTGGATCTAATTCTGGTCTGAGATTTTTTCAAGAAATCGGAGCGTGACGATGCTGGTCGCCGGCAAGGTCGTGGTTGTCACCGGAGGCGCCAACGGCATCGGCCGCGCACTTTGTGAAGCCTTTCATCAAGCCGGTGCGGCCAAAATTGTGGTTGCCGATCTCGATTTGGCGGGAGCGGAAGCGGTCGCCGCCGCGGTCGATGGCGCGGCGTTCAAATGCGATGTCGGCCAGGAAAAAGACATCCGCCACGTCATCGAGGAAACCGAGCGGCGGTTCGGGCCGATTGCGCTGTTCTGCTCCAATGCCGGCATCGGCGGCGGCTTCGATCCGCTGTCGGAGAACGCCGGCGGCAGTTCCGATGAGCCATGGGCGAAAAGCTGGGCCGTTCATGTCATGGCCCATGTCTATGCCGCGCGGCATCTGATCCCGCGCATGAAGGCGCGCGGCGGCGGGTATTTTCTCAACACGATTTCCGCCGCCGGGCTGCTGTCGCAGGTGGGAAGCCCGGCCTATTCGACCACCAAACATGCCGCGGTCGGATTCGCCGAGAACCTCGCGATCTCGCACAAGGCCGATGGCATCCGCGTTTCGATCCTGTGTCCGCAGGGCGTCGATACCAACATGCTGCGCTCGATCCCGAAGGGTCCGCAATCCGGCGACGGCGATCTGACGCCGGAGCAGGTGGCCAAGGATGTCTTGCAGGGGTTGGAACAGGAGACATTCGTGATCCTGCCGCATCCGCAGGTCGCGGGCTATATGCGCAAGAAGACCGAGAATTACGATCGCTGGATCGCCGGCATGGCGAAGATTCAGGCGAAGATGCGGGAAGCCTACGCGAAGTGAGTTGAATTCGTCATGCCCGGGCAAAAGTGCGAAGCGCGTCTTCGCGCTAGATGTGCCGGGAAAACCGACATGCAAGAATATTTTCGCATCACCCCGCAGGTCCGGGTCCCGGGCCGGACCTCTCACCCTCCGGCCCGCTTCTTGCAATTACACCGCAATGGCTTGGTAGATGAAGTGCGCGGCTTTTCTACTCCTCTCCTAACAAAGGGCTCTCGGATGCGAGCTGCCGCAACAGCGCCGAAAACGGCGTCAGTTGCGGTCCTTCGCGGCTGGTGCCCACATCCTTGGCGACAATGGCGCAGGTAGCGCGAGGTGCTTTGCCGATGATGGCTTGCATCTGCGCGAAGACTGTCTCACTACCGTTGCCGCCAAGCGTGCAGAAGAACGCGACGTCGGGAAACCGGTCCTTATTCGCGGCCAGGTAAGCTCGAACTGGCGAGGCCACCGACCAGGCCCAGACCGGTGTGCCGATCACCACCAGATCGAAGGACGACGGATCGTTCCTGGTTGGCAGAATGTCGGGCGTGGATTTCCGCCTGGCTTCGATAACCGACCGGCAATAGCCGATAAAGCCATTGCGGGGCGTGCTCTCGGCGATCTCTTCGATACCGCATTCGAGCGCCGTCGATAGAGCTTTCGCGATCCGACGCGTCGTTCCTGAACGAGAGTAGAAAACGACAAGAGTCCTCGGCGCGGACATTGCAACCTCCTTGCCGCTCAAAAAAGGGCAAGGCCCGGATGAGGGTGGCCGGGCCTCTAACAAACGCCTAAACAGCGCCCTCGTGCCGCTCGGCAATTGCTTCGGAAATACTAAGGCCAAAATCGGTCGCTGCTTTGATCTTGGACAAAGAGTCCGATAGCCGGCCGAACGCGCCCGTTCGACGATCCGCTGCCGGCACTAGCGGAACTTTTGCCACGAATCATCCTCGCATTCGATTCGGCCATGCTTGGGGATGTGAACCGAGGGCTTTGGTGAGGTCCGACGTGTGTCGTCCGCACATCGTCGCGCGTGGGGCTTCGTTCCCGACGGCAATCCATGGGCGAGATCAGCCAGTTTATTGCCATGCCGTTCGATCTGACCGAGGACGGGCTGGCCGCGGGTGAGCCTTTCAAGTGTGCCTCCCCGGCATCGGCCAGAGAGCGAGCCAAAGGGTATTGGCAGGTGCTCGGTCACTGCGAAGCCGTGGCGTTCATTCGCACCGGCTATCCAGACGCTCACCGTGCTCAGGACATTCGGCAGCGTGCCGGATCGTTTGGCAGAATAGAAACGAGGCCCGGCGTGCCTAGGAGTCCGGGCCTCGTAACCGGAACGGTCTGTACGGCAGACCGCTCGGTTAGTCCGAGGATTGGCATCCACATTATGTTCGGGCAACTCTGGAAGCCAATCAGACGCCATGTCCGGGGCGTTTTTTTATGCAGGCTGATTCCCATCGTTTAGATGGGGTCGCTCGGAATATAAGTTTTCACGGATGAAATCGTAAAATGGCTGAACGCTTGGCGGAGAGGAAGAGGCTGTGGGTTGAGACCGGCAGAAACCTGATCAAGTTCTGCATCGTCCAACTCTCGGCTGGTGCGTGTCTGCCCGGTTATCGTATTTTGATTGCGCATTGTTATCTCCGTTTGTCTCATGGGACGAAAGATCCGCCCGCTTAACGAAACATGCCCGATACGAGCAAAAACCGCTGTGACCCAGGTCACGGAGTTCGTGTTGGCGGCTCAGCATCGGCCATAGAGCGAGCCAAGGGATATTGGCAGGTGCTCGGTCACTCCGGAGCCGTGGCGTTCATTCGCACCGTCTATCCAGACGCTCGCATCACCGTGCTCAGGACATTCGGCAGCGTGCCAGATCGTTTGCCAGAATAGAAACGAGCTAATAATGGCGTCGCCTGTCAGGGCGTCGTGTACCTGCCGCATGGGCCTCGAAGGCGTCGTGTCATAGCGGCTCGACGCGCCCTATCGGAGCGAGCCTTCCAAGACGTGGCTGAAATCGAACAACCCGCGCTTATTGAAGCCGTGCGACGTGAGCGCGGGGAACGGCCAAATCAGCGTGTGCGCCGTACTCGCGAGAACGCACTTTTTCGATGCAATCGAGACGGTCCTCCAGCGAAGCAATGGTGACCATGAGATTGCGGCGGCGTGTGTCCAGATCATCCGCATCCGCGCGTGGACGGTTCTTGGCGGCGTCAAGAGCATCAACAGTGCGAGCAAGGGCCGCGATCAGCCTCTTGATCTGCTTTACGGCCTCTGTCGACACAATGCCGCTCTCAGTAGCGACGTGAACCTGATGTTTCATTTCAGTCCCTCCAAGGAATAATTGCGCCAACAGATTGAATCTGGAGCAGTTCGACGAAATTGGGGTCCCAATTCGCGAACGTGGAGGTGAGGTTAAAAATTTGGAACCGGTAATCCATCAAATTTCTAGACTGATCCGTGCGCTGTCTGATGTCGGACGTTTGAGGCATGCCGACCGTTGCTGCCCGATGTCTGTTCATGGGGGAAGACCGGAAGTGAGCGGCGCGCGGTCAAAGTGGCGAGATTGGACTCGAAACGGACACGGCGCCAAGGCCTCTGAAATCGATAGCGCCCAGGCTAGTCCAGTGCATTTGAGAGAACTAATTTCTGAATTTCATCAAACCGTAACTATACCAGCCGAAAGCGCCGGAAAATGCCGATCCAAGTCTAGGCATTTGAGTTAGCTCAAGTCACAGGCAAGGAGCAGCACACCTGGTGCCCTGACCACAACAGAGGCATTCGGGACATGGATTCGATGAGGGTTGTTTGGAAGGGCAGGGATATCTATTCGGCAAAGCCGTGCCAGCAAACGATGTTCAGAGCCTGCTTGAGAGCCATAAGTTGACGACGAAGGGCGTCGCATAGCAGAGGCGGGCAGAGCCACTAGAGCGCGATGCGTTTTGATTGAATCAGCATCGCGCTCCATCTTTTTGTTTGAGCATGATCTTTTCGGAAAACCGGTATCCACTTTTCCGGATCATGCTCTAGCTCTTCTTCGCGTAGAGCAGCGGCACCGCCGAATCCACCATCACTTCAATCAGGCTGGCGCCGTCATGCGCAAGACCGCGGGTCAGCGCGGGCGCGAGTTCGGACGCTTTGCTAACGCGCACCGCATCGCAGCCGAGTCCCTGGGCGATCTGCACAAAGTCGATACCGGGCAGATCGAGACCGGGCACGTTGCGCACCTGCATCACCTGGCTGAACGAGCGCATCGCGCCGTAACCGGCATTGTTGATCACCACGACCGTCAGCGGCAGCCTGCGTTGCGCCGCGGTCCACAACGCCTGGATCGAATACATCGCCGAGCCATCGCCGATCAGGCAAACCGTCCGGCGCCGGGGGTAGCCGAGCGCGATGCCGACCGAGGCCGGCAGGCCGTAGCCAAGGCCGCCGCTCGCCATGGTGTAAAAGCTGTCCTGCCCGCGCATCGGCATGAAGCTCTGCATCGCCGGACGGTGCGACGGGGCTTCTTCCACCAGCATGGCGTCATCAGGCATGGCGACCGAGAGCGTATGCAACAGATATTCGACAGGGACAGGATCGGCTGCGACCGGCGCCGGCGGCAGGATGCGGCCCGCCGGCAGCGCGCGCCTGGTCTCGGGCAAAAGATCGATCAGCATCGTTAACGCGGGCTTGAGGGTCGCGATGATGCTGGCGCCGCGCGGCGATACCGCAGCGGCGGTCGGATCGTCGGTGATCTGGAACAGCGTGGTCGCGCCATCGAAGATCGAGGCGTGGCCTTCGACATGAAAGGTAAACACCGGCGCGCCGATTACCACCACCAGATCATGGTCGCGCAAGGTGTCCGAGAGCTGCGCCGGCGAGGCATGCAGGAAGCCCGCGAATTGCGGATGCCGTTCCGGAAAGCTGCAGCGCGCCGAGAACGGGCTGACCCAGACCGCCGCCTTTGCTTTCTCCGCAACGCGCACCATCAGATCGACGGCCCCGGCGCGATCAACGCCGGGACCGACGACGAGGGCCGGGCGTTTGCTTGCCGAAAGGGCTGCGACGAGGGCCTGCATCGCCTCGCGATCCGGGCCGAACTCCCGGCTGATGCTGCGGGCTTCCACAGGCTCGACCTGATGAGTCCAGTCGTCGATCGGCACCGAGACGAAGGTCGGTCCGCAAGGCGGCTGCATCGCCACGTAGTAAGCGCGCGCGATCGCCGCCGGAACATCCTCAGGCCGCGCAGGTTCGACGCTGAACTTGACATAGGGACGCGGAAACTCCGACGCGCGCTCGGCATACAGAAAGGCCTGCAGCGGCAGGATGCTGCGCGCCTGCTGGCCGGCGGTGATCACCAGCGGGGTCTGGTTGCGGTGCGCGGTGTAGATATTGCCGAGCGCATTGCCGACGCCGGCGGCGGAATGCAGGTTGACGAAGCCGGCATTGCGGGTGGCCTGGGCGTAGCCATCGGCCATGCCGATGACGGATGCTTCCTGAAGTCCCAGCACATAGTCGATATCGTCGGGCCAGTCGCTCAGGAACGGCAATTCCGTCGAGCCGGGATTGCCGAACACCTTTCGGATTCCGAACGCCCGCAACAGATCGAGCGTGGCGTGTTTGACGGTAACTGAAGTTTTGGCAGATTTGCGGGACAATGCCGTTAGACCCTTATCGAGATGTGAGCCGTCATTGCGAGGAGCGCAGCGACGAAGCAATCCAGTCTTTCTTGCAGCTCTCTGGATTGCTTCGCTTCGCTCGCAATGACGGTATTAGAATCTCACCACGTCGCGGTGCCCCTCATCGTGGGCTGTCCTGCCGAATTGGCGGTCCACAGGTCGAGGCCGGACGAAACATCGGCAGCGTTGACGCTGAACTCGCTGCCGTCGAACAGCGGCTGCAGCCCGCGATACACGAACGTCGCCGGCGCCTTGCCGCCGTGCAATTTGGCCGCCATTTCGACCAGCAGCGCCGCCTGCAGCGGGCCGTGGACGATCAGGCCGGGATAACCTTCCACCTTGGTGACGTAGTCGCGGTCGTAGTGGATGCGGTGTCCGTTGAAGGTCAGCGCCGAATAGCGAAACAGCAACACCGGATCGGCGAGATGCCGTTCGGAATACCGCGCGGCCGGCGGTGCGGCGGGCGGCTTTGCAGGCGTGGCGTTCTGTCCGTCCGCGGGCATCTCGCGATAGACGATGTCGTGACGCTCGCGGACCGCGACGCCGCGCGGCGTCGAGATCACGTGGTCGACCGAGACGAAGCACAGCGTGCCGGTGCTGCCGGTCTTCAGCGTCAGGTCCTTGATCGTCGATGCGCGCGTCACGGTGTCGCCGACGCGCAGCGGCTCGACGAAGTTGATGGCGCCGCCGGCCCACATCCGGCGCGGCAGCGGCACCGGCGGCAAAAACCCGCCGCGATTAGGATGGCCGTCGGCGCTGACTTCCGACAGCGCAACGACCGGAAGCGTCAGGCACCAATGCGCGGTGAAAGGTGCTGCATCGCCGTCCTTCGGATTGCCGACATCGAGAAACAACGCCGAGCGCAGTCCCGCCACCAGATGCGCGGTCACGATATCGGTTTTTTCCTCGGTGCGGCCGATCCATTGCCGCAAGTGATCGAGATCGATGGCTTCTGTCATGGCTGGCTCGCTGGCTTTTTGGAATGCTGCGCGGGCTTGGGGGAACGCTTGGCGGTCTCGGAAGGGCGTTCGCCGATCGCCGGCACCGCGCCGTAATGACGCGGCTCGCCGACGAAGATCGCGGCGGGCGCCGCATAGGTCACCTTGCCGTTCGGCGTATCGACCTCGATACGGCGCAGATGCGGATGGTCGGCGAGATCAGCCATGGTGTTGAGCTCGGCGAACGCGATATCGGCATCGGCGAGACGCTTCAGGAGGTCGTCCCGGGTCATGGTCGCAAAGCTGTCGCCGACGATCTTGTCGGTGAGCTGGCGGTTGCGCACGCGCTCGACCATGTTGGAAAATCGTGGGTCGTCGGGAAGCGCCGGTTGTCCCAGCACATCCGCGCAGAGCTTTTTCCATTCGCGCTCGCTCTGGATCGAGATCAGAATTCCCTTGCCGTCCTTCGAGTTAAAAACGCCGTAGGGCGCGATCGAGGGATGGGCAAGCGCCATCCGCTTGGGCGGATTGCCGGCTTCGGCGTTGAGCAGCGGCACCGACAGCCAGTCGGCCATCACGTCGAACATCGAGATCCGGATGTCGGCACCCGTGCCGGTACGTCCCCGCGCGATCAGCGCCTCCAGGATGGCGGACTGCGCGGTGGCACCGGTGGCGATATCGACGACCGAAATGCCGACCCGCGAAGGCCCTTCCGGTCCGCCGGTGATCGAGGCCAGCCCGCTCTCGGCCTGGATCAGGAGATCGTAGGCCTTGCGATCCGCATAGGGACCGTCATCGCCGTAACCGCTGATCGTGCAGCAGATCAGCGCCGGATAATCCTTTCGCAGCCGCTCGAGCGAGAAACCGAGCTTGTCCATCGAGCCCGGCTTGAGGTTCTGCAGCAGCACGTCCGCGCCGGCGATCAGTTGTTCGAGCGCTTGGCGTCCTTCCTTGGTGGCAAGGTCGATGACCGCGGAATCCTTGCCGCGGTTGAGCCAGACGAAATAGCTGCTTTGTCCTTTCGCCGCGGCATCGTAAGCGCGGGCAAAATCGCCCTCGGGCCGCTCCACCTTGATGACATGCGCGCCGGCGTCGGCCAGCCGCGAGCTGCAGAACGGTGCGGCGACCGCCTGTTCGACGGCAATAACGGTCAGTCCTTCGAGCGGCAGCATCTGGTTTTCTCAATAGGAGCGGGGCATGCCCAGCACGTGCTCGGCTACGTACGACAGGATGAGATTGGTCGAGATCGGCGCGACCTGATACAGCCGGGTCTCGCGGAATTTGCGTTCGATATCGTATTCTTCCGCGAAGGCGAAACCGCCATGGGTCTGCACGCAGGCATTGGCGGCTTCCCAGGAGGCATCGGCCGCCAGCATCTTGGCCATGTTGGCCTCGGCGCCGCAATCGAGACCGGCCTCATATTTGCGGGTCGCCTCCCTGACCATCAATTCGGCGGCGCGCATCGCGGCATAGGCCTTGGCGATCGGGAACTGGATGCCCTGGTTCTGGCCGATCGGACGGCCGAATACCACGCGCTCCTTGGCATAACTGGATGCCCTGGCGATAAACCATTTGGCGTCGCCGATGCACTCCGCCGCGATCAGGATGCGCTCGGCATTCATGCCGGAGAGGATGTAGCGAAAGCCCTTGCCCTCCTCACCGATCAGGTTTTCCGAGGGCACCCGAAGGTCGGTAAAGAAAACCTCCGTGGTCGAGTGATTCATCATGGTGCGGATCGGACTGATCGAGAGCCCGTTATTCTTGGCCGCCTTCATGTCGACGATGAACACCGACAGGCCGTCGGTGCGTTTCTTGGATTGTTCCTTCGGCGTGGTGCGCGCCAAAAGGATCATCAGGTCGGAATATTCGGCGCGGCTGGTCCAGATTTTCTGGCCATTGACGATGTAGCCGTTGTTGCCATCGCGCTTCGCAAAGGTCTTCAGCGACGAGGTGTCGGTGCCGCTGGTCGGTTCGGTCACCCCGAACGCCTGCAGCCGCAATTCACCGCCGGCGATTTTCGGCAGCCATTTCGATTTCTGCTCGTCGCTGCCGTGCCGCAGCAGCGTGCCCATGGTGTACATCTGGGCGTGGCAACCGCCGCCGTTGCATCCGGCGCGCTGGATCTCCTCAAGGATCGCCGCCGCCGCGGATAGTTTCAGCCCGGCGCCGCCATATTCCTCGGGGATCAGGACCGAGAGATATCCGGCCGTGGTCAGCGCATCGACGAACGCGCTGGGATAGGCCATCTCGCGGTCGAGCTTGCGCCAGTATTCGCCGGGGAATTGCGCGCATAATTTGGCAACGGCTTCGCGGATGTCGGCATGGTCGTCGTGTTCTGTTGCGGTCATTGGTACTCGGCTGGCAGATCGAGGGCGCGGATCGGCAATGAAATCCTCCCGCGCCGCGGTTGGATGGCGGCGATGCGGAGGCCTGCGGCGCGTGTGAAATCCTTCGCCGTGGCTTGGGCTGGGATCGGCGGGTTGAGGGTGGCGTTCAAGACACTATTCTATTTACTCAATTTACGCTTCTATTCACGCTGGAATGCGCACCGGCAGCGTTTCGTAGCCTTTGATGAAGCTCGAATACACGCGCTTGGGCTCGCCGACAACTTCAATATTGTCGAAGCGTTTCAGCATTTCCTGCCAGACGATCTTCAGTTGCAGCTCGGCAAGCCGCATGCCGAGGCAGCGGTGGATGCCGAAGCCGAACGACAAATGGGTGCGGGGCCGGGCGCGGTCGATGATGAAGTCGTTGGGATTCTCGATGACCTCCTCGTCGCGGTTGCCCGAGACGTACCACATCACCACCCGATCGCCCTTCCTGATGGTCTTGCCGCCGAGCTCGGTATCGACCAGCGCGGTGCGCCGCATATGCGCCAGCGGCGTCTGCCAGCGAATGACTTCAGGCACCATGGAATCGATCAGCGCCGGATTGTCGCGCAGCTTCTGATACTGGTCGGGGTTTTCGTTCAAGGCGAGCACCGAACCGCTCATGGTGTTGCGAGTGGTGTCGTTGCCGCCGACGATCAGCAGGATGATGTTGCCGAACAGGTTTTCTGAATCCATGTGCCGGGTGGCGTCGCTATGCGCCATCATCGAGATCAGATCGTTGCGCGGTTCGACATTGACGCGCTCGTTCCAGAGCTTGCCGAAATAGGCCGCGCACTCGTCCATCTCGGCGCGGCGCTGTTCCGCCGATTCGACGATCATGCTCTTGGGCAGCGCGGTCGCGACATCGGACCAGCGCGTCAGCTTGCGGCGTTCTTCCCAGGGAAAGTCGAACAGGGTCGCCAGCATCTGCGTGGTCAACTCGATCGACACCCGATCGACGAAATTGAAGGTCTCGTTGCGCGGAAGCGCGTCGAGCACCTTGCCCGCGCGTTCGCGGATCAGGACGGCGAGTTCGTCCAGATGCGTCGGCGTGAACATCGGCGACACCGTCTTGCGCTGGGCGCTGTGCCGGGGCTGGTCCATCGCAATGAAGCTCGGCATGTCGTAGCCCTGCGGCGCATCGCGGATCGAGATGCCGCCAAGGGTGGCGTCCGAGGAGAAGACGCCGTGATGGGTATCGACGTGCATGATGTCGTTATATTTGGTGACCGACCAATAGGGCTCGATCGGCGAGTTGGTGCAATAATGCACCGGCTCTTCCTGGCGCAACCGCTCGAACCAGGGCCACAGCGTATTGTTCTGGAACAGCCGTGGCGCGCCGGGATGAAAATCCTTGAGCGGCGTGGAATAGGCCTCTTCGCGCGCGGCGCGCTGAATCTCGGCGTGGTCGGCCTTGACTGCGGTCTGGATATTCATCGTTCGATCCCAAAACAAAATAGAGCCGTCGGCCGCATGTCAGCCGAAGATGCTGTCAGCCGGCGATACGCACCGGCAGGGTCTCATAGCCCTTGACGAAACTTGAATACACCCGCTTCGGCTCCTCGACCACCTCAATATGGTCGAAACGCTTCATGATTTCCTCCCAAATGATCTTCAACTGCAGCTCGGCCAATCTGATTCCGACGCAGCGATGAATCCCGAAGCCGAAGGAGACGTGGGTGCGCGGCCGCGCCCGGTCGATGATGAATTCATAGGGACGATCGATGACCTCGTCGTCGCGGTTGCCCGAGACGTACCACATCACGACCTTGTCGCCCTTCTTGAACCGTTTGCCGCGAAACTCGATGTCCTCGAGCGCGGTGCGGCGCATATGCGCCAGCGGCGTCTGCCAGCGGATCACCTCCGGCACGAAACTGTCGATCAGCGCCGGATTGTCGCGCAGCTTGCGGTACTGATCCGGATTCTTGCTCAAGGCATAGATGCTGCCCGACAGCGTGTTGCGGGTGGTGTCGTTGCCGCCGACGATCAGCAGGATCAGGTTGCCGAGGAAATTCTGCGGATCCATGTCGCGGGTGGCCTCGCTGTGCGCCATCATCGACAACAGGTCGCTCTTCGGCGGCTGGTCGATGCGCTCGTTCCAGAGCTTCGCGAAATAGGTCGCGCATTCCAGCAGCTCGGCCTGCCGCTCGTCTTCGGTCGCGACGAGGCCGCCCGGACCGGGAAGCGTCGTTGCGACGTCGGACCAGCGCGTCAGCTTGCGGCGGTCCTCCCATGGGAAGTCGAACAGCACGGCGAGCATCTGCGTGGTCAGTTCGATCGAGACCCGGTCGACCCAGTCGAACACGTCGTGCTTCGGCAAATTGTCGAGGCATTCAGCCGAGCGCTTGCGGATGTTGATCGCAAGCTGGTCGAGATGCGTCGGCGTGAACATTGGTGCTACGGTCTTGCGTTGTGCGCTGTGACGCGGCTGATCCATCGCGATGAAGCTTTCGCGGCGCAGGTCGACCGGAGCGTCGCGGATGGTGATGCCGCCAAGGGACGCCGCCGACGAGAACACCGCATGGTTGGTCTCGATCTCCATGATGTCGTTGTATTTGGTGATCGACCAGTACGGCCCGAACACACCGTCCCTGCAGTAGTGGACCGGCGCTTCCTGGCGAAGCCGGTCGAAATAGGGCCAGAACGTATCGGTGCGAAACAATTCGGGGTCGCCGGGATCGAACTGCTCCAGCGGTATGGAATGGGCTCGCT
Source organism: uncultured Pseudomonadota bacterium (assembly GCA_963727225.1). Classification (GTDB taxonomy): domain Bacteria; phylum Pseudomonadota; class Alphaproteobacteria; order Rhizobiales; family Xanthobacteraceae; genus Bradyrhizobium. The sequence continues at coordinate 966,295 of CAVSFN010000024.1, forward strand.
CCCGGGCCGCCTCCTGAAGGGGATTCTGAACGAGATCGATGGTCCCGTGCATCGGTTTGCTCCCTGATGGTCCCCGTCGGTGGTTGCTCCGGACGGCGCTGATTTGGACGAATTACATCCCGTTGTGCGTGACAGGGCAAGGGAAGTTTGAGGTATTCCGCCGTGCGGGAAGCACCGGCGGCGGCCGTTTCCGCGGAACCCCCTTCTCAGCACCTTTGGCCCGTGACAAGCTTGTTTCCAACGCATAAGGCTGTGCGCGAAAAAGCCGCACGATTTGCCCGGAGGCCGCCCGACCATGATCTCCAACACGCATCGGATGTTCAATTTCGATCTCGGCGAAACCGCGGATGCAATTCGCGAGACCGTCCATGATTTCTCCGCCAACGAGATCGCGCCGCGGGCTGCCGAAATTGACAAGAGCAACCAATTCCCGCGCGATCTGTGGCCGAAGATCGGCGCGCTTGGCCTGCACGGGATCACCGTCGAGGAGGAATATGGCGGCTCGGGACTGGGCTATCTCGAGCACTGCATCGCGGTCGAGGAAATTTCGCGCGCATCGGCGTCGGTCGGTCTTTCTTACGGCGCGCATTCCAATCTTTGCGTCAATCAGCTGCGGCGCAACGGTAGCGACGCGCAGAAGCGGAAATATCTGCCCAAGCTGATTTCCGGAGAACATGTCGGCTCACTGGCGATGTCCGAGCCGGGCGCCGGCTCGGATGTGGTCTCGATGTCGACCCGTGCCGAGAGGAAGGGCGATCGCTACGTCATCAACGGCAGCAAGATGTGGATCACCAACGGGCCGATCGCGGAAACGCTGGTGGTTTACGCCAAGACCGATCCGGCTGCCGGCCCGCGCGGCATCACCGCCTTCATCATCGAAAAGGGCATGAAGGGATTTTCTACTGCCCAGAAGCTCGACAAGCTCGGGATGCGCGGCTCCGACACCGGCGAACTGGTGTTCGAGAATTGCGAAGTGCCGGAGGAGAACGTGCTCGGCGAGGTCGGCCGCGGCGTCAACGTATTGATGTCGGGGCTCGATTACGAACGCACGGTATTGTCGGCGGGACCGCTCGGGATCATGCAGGCCTGCCTCGACGTGGTGATGCCCTATGTGCATGAGCGCAAGCAATTCGGCCAGCCGATCGGCACCTTCCAGCTGGTGCAGGGCAAGATCGCCGACATGTACACCACGATGAATGCATCCCGCGCCTATGTCTACGCGGTGGCAAAGGCCTGCGATCGCGGCGAGACCACGCGTGAGGATGCTGCCGGCGCCATTCTCTATGCCTCCGAAAAGGCGACGCAATGCGCGCTCGACGCGATTCAGCTGCTCGGCGGCAACGGTTACATCAACGACTATCCGACCGGCCGGCTGTTGCGTGACGCCAAGCTCTACGAGATCGGGGCCGGCACCAGCGAAATCCGCCGCATGCTGATCGGAAGGGAGCTGTTCGAGAAGTCCGCGTAACGCGTTAGACCATCAGCGTCCGTCATGTCCGGGCTGCGACCTTTATTCCGGCAGGTTGTTGATCTTCCGGACCCAGACCCGCACGTCGGCGAGCACTTCCGGCAGCACCGCCTTGACCTCTTCCACGGTCATCCCGGCCTTGATCCGGGGATCGTACAGTACATTCATGATGTACTGATCGTAGACGTCGAAAAATCCCATCGACACATTGTCGTTGAACATGGTCCATGGCACCGAACTGGTGTCGTTGATCGGCCCCAGCGACTGCAGCAGCTCCTCATAGGCGCAGTCGAGGAACGTGAAATCGCTGCTGTCGAAGGTGAGGAGCACGTCGGAATGCTCGATCTCAAACCTGTCGTTCTTGCGAAAACCGGACAGGCATTGCGGATCGAGCGAGGCGCGGATTTCGCGCGCGCGCTCGTTGCCGTAGAACGTCGCGATGCTGCGCGACAGATCGCGGTCGCGCACCAGATTGACGATGACATTGGCGGCCTCGCGGCTGTCCGCCATCGCGATGTCGAGATGCCGAACCCGTTCGCCGATATCGGCGACGACCCTGGCCAGCAGCGCCTTTCGATCCGGACGATTGCTGCCGGTGGCGAACACCCGCACCGGCACATCGTATTTTCGGATGCGATCGACCCGGCCGGCGAGATGATATTCGGCGCCGAACGCGGTCTTGAAGAATCCGTCTGTTATCTCGCCGTCGGTGAAGGTCTTCTTTTCGGCGTGCTGACGCGATGCGATGGCGGCATTTTCAGCTGATATCGACGGCGGCGAGACCGCGGCGTCGAACGCGATGGCGGCTAAAACGACCGCGAGCATCGGCAAGATAGGCGAAGACCGGCGAGATGCGCTCATTGGCTCAACGCTGCCGCAATTGCCCCGCGCGCGCAAGGCTTGACCGCGGCGCTTGCCGGCGGCGCGGCGCACGTTGCCCTGGCCTGGAGCGTGGTCAGTTCCTGACGACGACCATGGTGCCGACGCCGACGCGATTATACAGGTCGGTCACGTCTTCATTGGTCATGCGAATGCAGCCGGAGGATACCGCGTGCCCGATGGTTTCCGGCTCGTTCGAGCCGTGAATGCGATAGAGCGTCGAGCCCAGATACATGGCGCGGGCGCCGAGCGGGTTCTGGATGCCGCCGGGCAAATAGCGCGGCAGGTCCGGCCGCCGCGCCAGCATCTCCGCGGGTGGGGTCCAGCCCGGCCATTCCTTCTTGGCGGTGATGCGATGGCTGCCGCTCCAGCTAAAACCGTCGCGGCCGACGCCGATGCCGTATCTCAAGGCCTGGCCCTGGGGGAGCACCAGATAAAGCCGCCGCTCGCTGGTGCTGATGACGATGGTGCCGGGCGAATAGCGGCCGGAGAAGCTCACGAGTTCCCGCGGAATCCCGCTGGAGCTAAAGAAATTGCCGAAGTTGAAGCCTTGGGCTCGCGCAGGGTCGACGGCCAGCAAGGTCATCGCCGCCAGCAGCCATGCAAAAACCCGGGACATTTTCGACCTCGCGAAAAAATCGACCTGAACGCAAGACAGGCCATAAATCATGCGATTTCGCAACCCACGGCCGCGTGAGCGCGGCGGTTTTTCTGGCACTGCGGTTAAAAAGCCACCACGGCTGGGGCGATGGCAGCAATGCCGGCCAGGGCTTTGACGAAAGGCGCCAGGAATGATTGATCTGCAACGGGTTTCAAGAACGCGATCGGCTTAGGCGGAATCCGGTTTTGCCTCCGGTCGCGCGCTCAATTATTAGATCGCTCAGCTATTAGATGGACGTAGAGCGAACGGGAGTGGAACGATGAACGGTGCGGAAAGTCTGGTGCGGACCCTGGTCGCGGGCGGCGTTGATGTCTGTTTCGCCAATCCCGGCACCTCGGAGATGCATTTTGTCGCCGCCCTGGACCGGGTCGAGGGCATGCGCTGCGTGCTCGGCCTGTTCGAAGGCGTGGTGACGGGTGCTGCCGACGGCTATTTCCGCATGAAGGGCACGCCGGCATCGACGCTGCTGCACCTTGGACCCGGCCTCGCCAACGGACTTGCCAATCTGCACAATGCCAAGAAAGCCCATTCCGGCATCGTCAACATCGTCGGCCAGCATGCGACCTATCATGTCGGACTGAATGCGCCGCTGACCTCCGATATCGAGGGGCTGGCGCGGCCGATGTCGGCCTGGGTGCGAACCTCGCCCGACGCCAAATCGGTCGCCGCCGATGGGGCGGCCGCGATCGCCGCGGCCAAAAGCTCGCCGCCTGAGATCGCGACCCTGATCCTGCCCGCCGATACCGCGTGGAACGAGGCCGACGGCATCGCCGAGGTGCCGGCGCCAAGCCAGCGTCCCGGTTATTCCCCGGAGGCGGTCGAGCGGGCGGCGAAGCTGTTGCATGGCGGCGGCGCCCAGAACCTGCTGCTGATTACCGGCGGCGCGCTGACCGAAAAGGGGCTGGCGCTGGCGCAGCGGATTGCCGGCAAGACCGGCTGCAAGGTGATGGGCCAGACCTTTCACCCGCGCATGGCGCGCGGCCGCGGCCGGTTCTCGATCGACCGTATTCCTTACGTGATCGAGGCGGCGCTGCCGCTTCTGAAGGACTTCAAGAACATCATTCTGGTCGAGGCCAACGATCCCGTCGCCTTCTTTGCCTATCCGAACAAGCCGAGCATGCTCAAGCCCGAGGGCTGCGAGGTCCACCGCATGACAGCATGGGGCGAAAATTCGATTGCGGCGCTGGAGGCGCTGTCGGATGCGCTCGGCGCCCGGCCGCAGGACGTCAAGCCGCAGCAGCTCGCCGAATTGACCACGCCGACGGGGGCGCTGACCCACGCCTCGATCGCGCAGGCGATCGCGCTGGCGATTCCCGGAAAATGCCATCATCGTCGATGAGTCGATCACCACCGGCCGCGGCTTCTTTCCGCCGACGGCGGCCGCCGCCCCGCATGACTGGTTGCAGAACATGGGCGGCTCGATCGGATTTTCGACGCCGATCGCCACCGGTGCGGCGGTGGCGTGCCCGGATCGCAAGGTGATCTGCATGGTCGGCGACGGCAGCGCGATGTACACGCTGCAATCGCTGTGGACCCAGGCCCGCGAAGGCCTCAATGTTCTGACGATCGTGTTCGCCAACCGGATCTATCAGATCCTGCGCGGCGAATTCGATGGCGTCGGCGCCGGCGAACCCGGACAGCGCGCGCTCGACATGCTGAAAATCGACCGGCCCACGCTCGACTTTGTTTCGCTTGCGAGGGGCATGGGCGTGCCCGGCCGCGCGGTGAGCAATGTCGACGAGTTCAACAAGGCGCTGGCGGAAGGCGTTGCCGAAAAGGGACCGCGGCTGATCGAAGTGCAGATGTAAGGACGAGTGACCATAGGCGAGCGGAAGCGACGCGGTGCTTCGGACGGTTGGAAAAAGGCTCGCTGCCTCTCCGGTCAGGCTCTAGGATGCTTGTGACGGAGGCGCCATGCAGCCCGAAAAAATTCAGGCCGAGCTAGACAAGGTCGTCAGCGCGCTCGGGGATTTCTATGCGCGCGAGATCCAGTTGTTCGAAAAGGATCTCGGCGAGCGTACGTTCAACCACCGGCTGGCGGTGCATGTCGAAAAGCAATTTGGCGGATGGGACGTCGACTGCGATTACAATCGGCTGGGCGAGCGGATGCTGCGGCTGCCGACGGGAACCATCATCTCGACCGACGATGGCAACGGAAAATCGGTTTTCCCCGACATTGCCGTGCACCACCGGGCCATTCCGGAAAACCTGCTTGTGATCGAAGTCAGGAAGGCGACCAACCATCAGCCGCCGGAACACGAACAGCACAAGCTGCGCGGCCTGACCGATCCGCATCTGTGGTTCGCCTACCAGATCGGCGTGCTGGTGACGCTTGCGAAAAACAGCGTCGCTTCGTCGGAAGTGTATGTCGGCGGTGCCGTCAATCCGGCTTTATCCCGTTGGTTCTCCCGGCGTCTGAAGGATGCGGGCCTGGGCTGATCTTTAGGAGGTTATCGGGCTCAAACCCGGTAATCTGTCACGCAGTCGAGCCGGTAACGGAAATTTGCCAAGGACGGTTGGGGGTACGAGAAGCCTCCAACCGGCGCAACAAACGCAAAAAGTTGATCGGAGTTTAAAGTCCCACGGCGGCGCGGTGCCAAGCGACCTGGAAGAAACAGGCGCGTTCCTGGGAAAAACGCGGGTTTCGGTCTATGGCACACCCGATAACGTTGAATATCAACGCTTGCCCTGCTGCTGCGATTATGGCTAGTTTTCGGTCATAGCATAACTGAACTGACCTCAGTAAATACGATCGTGGCCGAACCTGTTCCTGCGCCTAGGCTGCTATGCATGATCGGCCCGCTTGAAGTGGTATAAAAAGAAGATAGATCCACCCAACTCGGCGGCCCTCATCGCAAGCCGCAGGCAATGGTTCAACGATGGGCATTGTTCGCTTCGCTTTGAAGTTTCCGTATACGTTCTACGTGCTTGCCACGCTTGTCATGTTTCTCGGCTCGACTGCCATCATATCGATGCCGATGGACATCTTCCCACAGATCAACATCCCGGTCGTCACCATCGTCTGGCAGTACACCGGTCTCAGCACGCCCGAGATGGAGCAGCGGGTCACGACCTACAGCCAGTTCGCGCTGTCCTCCAGCGTCAACGGCATTCAGGACATCGAAGCGCAGACGCTGAACGGCATCTCGGTTCAAAAGATATTCTTCCAGCCCGACGTGAACCTGGATCTCGCGATTTCCCAGATCGTGTCGGCGACGAATTTCATCCGCCTGATCATGCCGCCGGGGATTCAGGCGCCGGTGGTGGTTCAGTATAATGCCTCCAGCGTCCCGGTGCTGCAGATCGGGCTGTCCTCCGATACGCTCAGCGAGCAGCAGCTTTACGACTACGGAATCTATCGCCTGCGACAGCAGCTCGCGCCGATCCACGGCGTCACCTTGCCGACGCCGGCTGGCGGCAAGTACCGCCAGATCATGGTCGACCTCGATCCGCTGAAGCTGCAGGCCAAGGGACTCACGCCGCTCGACGTGGTCAATGCCGTCAATGCCCAGAACCTGACGCTGCCGTCGGGGTCCGCCAAGATCGGCGATACCCAGTACACCGTCCGCACCAATGCGGTGCCGACCTCGATCGACGATCTCAACAACATCCCGATCAGGTTCGCCAACGGCGCCACCATCTTCGTCAAGGACGTCGGTCAGGTGCATGATGGCAACGCCGTGCAGCAGAACGTGGTGCGGACCGACGGCCGCCGCTCGGTCCTGCTCAGCATTATCAAGAACGGTAATGCTTCAACCCTGGCCGTCGTGAACGGGGTCAAGGGTGCGCTGGTCACCTCGCGCGCCGCGGCGCCGCCCGGGATGGTGATCAAGGAGCTGTTCGACCAGTCGGTGTTCGTCAAGGCATCGATCCTAGGGCTGCTCAAGGAAGGCGCCATCGCGGCGGTCCTCACCGCGCTCATGATCATCCTGTTCCTCGGCTCCTGGCGCTCGACGCTGGTGGTGATGATCTCGATCCCGCTGTCGATTCTATCCTCGCTGATCGTGCTGTATTTCCTCGACGCCACCATCAACACCATGACGCTGGGCGGGTTGGCGCTGGCGATCGGTATCCTGGTCGACGATTCGACGGTGACGATCGAGAACACCCATCGCCTGCTGACCGAAAAACACATGCCGTTGCCGTCCGCGACGCTGCACGGCGCCGCGGAGATCGCGGTGCCGACGCTGGTCTCGACGCTCGCGATCAGTTGCGTGTTCGTCTCCGTCGTGTTCCTGCACGGCCCGGCCAAATACCTCTTCACCCCGCTCGGCCTGGCGGTGGTGTTTGCGATGCTGGCCTCCTATGCATTTTCGCGAACGCTGACGCCGATCACCATCGGCCTGCTGCTCAAGAACGAGCGCCACGGCGCGGAGGCGGGCTCCGGCTGGTCTGCCCGCCTGTTCGCCAAATTCGAGCGCGGGTTCGAGAGCATGCGCCACAACTATACCGATCTGCTCGACGGCCTGCTGCGGCACCGGCTCATCATACCGGTCGTCGCCGCCCTCATCCTGCTGTTGGGCGGTACGTTGTTCCTGTTCGTCGGTCGTGATTTCTTTCCGCTGATCGATGGCGGCCAGATCCAGCTCCACGTGCGGGTGCCGGCCGGCACGCGCATCGAAAAGACCGAGGCGATATTCCAGGAGGTCGAAGACAAGATCCGCGAGATCGTTCCAGCCGAGGAGCGCGATCTGATCGTCGATAATATCGGCCTTCCCGCCCGCTCCTACAATTATGCATTCGGCGACGGCACCGCGACCGGGGTCAATGACGGTGTCATCCTGATTGCCCTGAAGGAAAACCACAAGCCCACGGCGACCTACATCAAGAAGCTGCGCCAGGTGCTGCCGGCGGAGTTTCCGCAAAACATATTCTACTTCCAGGCCGCCGACATGGTGACCCAGATCCTCAATTTCAGCATCCCCTCACAGATCAACGTGCGCACCGTCGGCTACAACCGAACCAACAACCTGCGCATCGCCAAGGAAATGCAGCAGAAGATCGCGGCCCTCCCGGGCCTTGCCGATGTGCATCTGCAACAGGAGATCAACGGTCCCGAACTGTTCGCCGAGATCGATCGCGCCCGCGCCAGCCAGTTCGGCCTCACGGTGAACGATATCGCGCTCAACCTCAATACCAGCCTGAGTTCCTCGGTGCAGGTGGCGCCGAATTTCTGGACCGACCCGGCCAACGGAACGCCGTATTACCTCGCGGTGCAGACCCCCGAATACAAGCTCGACTCCGTCAACGCGCTCAAGAACACGCCGGTGACCAAGTTCACGGTCGCGGGCAGCAATCCGGTGCCGGGGCTGCTCAGCAACGTGGCGACGCTGAAGCGTGACTCGATCGCGACCAACTCGAACCAGGCCAATATTCAGCCGCTCTATGAGATCTATGCCAACGCGGAGGGCCGCGATCTGGGCTCGATCTCCGCCGATATCAACAAGATCGTGGCGGAATACACCCCGCAATTGACGCCGGGCAACCGGATCGAGGTGATCGGTCAGATCGAGAGCATGAACTCCGCGTTCCGAGATCTGGCCATCGGCATCATGTTCGCGGCCGTGTTCGTCTATCTGCTGATGGTGGTGAATTACCAGACCTGGGGCGACCCGTTCGTGGTGATCCTGGCGTTGCCGGCCACGTTCGCCGGGATCATCACCATGCTGTATGTCACCGGTACCACGCTGAGCGTGCCGTCGCTGATGGGTGCGATCATGGCGATCGGCGTGGCGTCAGCCAATTCGATCCTGCTGGTGACCTTCGCGCGCGAGCAGCAGCTGGCCGGCATGACGGCATTCGACGCCGCCATCTCGGCGGGCCGCACCCGCATCCGTCCCGTGCTGATGACCGCGACCGCGATGATTGTCGGCATGATTCCGATGGCGATCGGCGGGGCGGGCGAAGAGCAGAACGCTGCATTGGCGCGTGCCGTCATCGGCGGACTTCTGTTTGCGACGCCGACCACCCTGTTCGTGGTGCCGTATCTTTTTGCCGTGCTGCGCAAACGCAATGATGGCAAGCCCGCGCGAGGGGTTTTCGCCGAGGACCCGCAATGAACCAGAACATCCCGCCGCCGCATGAGGCGACACCGGCGCAGCAAGCGCCCAATGGAGACATCATGCCCGCGACGGCGCCGGCAAAGCGGTCGAACGGCCGGCTGATCCTGGGCCTCGTCGTGCTGCTGGCGCTCGCCGGCGCGCTCGGTTACGGTTTCTGGCAGCATTACATCCTGCATGCCGAAGTGATAGCGACCGCGGATCAGCGTCGTGATTTTGTCCCATCGGTCCGGACCGCGGCGATAAAGGCGAGCGAGGAGTTCAGGTCGGCGACATGGCCGGCAACGATCGAGGCCTTCGCGCAGGCCAATCTCTATGCCCGGGCCAGCGGCTACATCGCCAAACGCAACGTCGATATCGGCAGTCGGGTCAAGGCCGGTGATTTGCTGGTGGAGATAGCGGCCCCGGAGATCGACCACCAGATCGCGCAGGCCGAGGGCACGCTGACGCAGCTTCGGGCGAGCCTGCAGCAGGCGCAGGCTAACCGCGATCTGGCGCAGGTGACCTGGGACCGCGACAGCAAGCTGGTTCAGCAAGGCTGGACCACGGCGCAACAAGGCGACACCGATCGCCTCACCCTGAAGGCGCGGGACGCAGCGGTGGCGGTCGCTTCCGCCAATATAGTCGCGCAGGAGGCGCAGTTGCGCGTCCTCCATCAGCAGAAGACCTACCTCAGCGTGGTCGCTCCGTTTGACGGGGTCATTACGCAGCGGAACATCGACGTCGGCAGCCTGGTGCAGGCGGATGCCGCCAGCGGGACGTTTCTGTTCCAGCTGATGCAAAGCGATCTGATGCGCATTCAGCTTTATGTGCCGCAGGATGACGCCCTTGGCGTAACTCCCGGCACCAAGGCCGTGGTGCGGGTGCCGGAAATGCCGGGCCGCGATTTTCTCGGGGCGGTCACCCGCATCGCCGACGCGCTGCAGCCGGGCTCGCGAACGCTGCTGACCGAGGTTGACGTGCCAAACTCGGACCATGCGCTGTCGCCTGGGGTGTATTGCACGGTCGAACTCAAGATTCCACGCAAGAGCCCATCCCTGATCGTTCCGTCCGAAGCGATCATTTTCAACCGTGATGGCCTCAGCGTCGCCGTGGTCGAGGACGGCGTGGCGCACATCCGCAAAATCAGCCTGGTGCGGGATCTCGGCACCTCGGTCGAGGTGAACGCCGGGGTGAGCAAAGGCGACCAGGTCATCCTCAGTCCGCAGGTCGACATGACCGACGGACGCAAGGTCGCCATTCGAACACCGCCACCGCCGAAATAGGCGGGGCGGAATGGCGGAGAGCGCCCATGCGCTGGACGTATTGTTTGGCATTCCGGCCAAAAGCAGCAAGGGTGTTGAGGTGCGGTTGCGTGAGGACAAACAACAATGACCCCCGAACAATCGCGCGAACTCAAACCCGGCGCTCGCGTTTATTTTAACGGCGACCCGGCCGATCTCGGTACGGTCACCGCGACGAATGCGAAATACGTCACCCTGAAATGGGACGACGGCCACCAGAGTTTTTCAGGGCACCGTGAAATGAAGCGGGTTGATTTATTGGCGGTAAAGAAATGACCGGTGACCAATCAAGACTCTTGAAAGTCGGCGACCGCATTTGCTGGCAGAAGGATCAAGCCGACCAAGGCACCGTCACCGAAACGAATTGGTCGGGTGTCGTCGTCAAGTGGGATAATCGCACCGAGCAGACCATTCAACACAATGATATGGCTCAGATTGAGCGAGTGTCGGTGAATTTGGCGTGAGGGCTAAATGAGCAATTCCGATACAGCGCTGTGGGTTGTACTGTTGACGGCCGCGTTGATATTGATGGCGCTGATTGATGCTCGTCTCAACAGACTTCAAAATCGCCTGGCGGAATTGTCGAGGGTAGAAGCAAAGCTTGATTTGTTGCTGAAGCAGGCCAACATCCGGTTTGACCCCTACGTCAATGTGCCTCCGGAGATTGCCGAGGCTGTGAGGAGCGGCAAGAAAATCGTGGCAATAAAATTGCAGCGGGAATCAAGCGGCATGGGTCTGAAAGAAGCCAAGGATTTTATTGAAGAAGTTGAACGCCGGGCAGGTATGGGATAGCCGTGCACGGCGACGGCCGGGCGTTTCCGCGTTCAGGCTCGCCTAAAATTGCGGATCACGTTTCGCGGCCTGAGCCGCCATGCCAGCGAGAACGATCGCCGTCTCTGCCGCAATCCGAAAATCCCGCGCCGCCTTAAGCGGACGCCTGATGTTTGCATCTTCCGAGCTGCTATCGAAGGTAATCAGCTTCATGCATTGCGGGCACTGCATCTGATAGCCGTCACGGAGTTGCTGCGCTCTCTCGGTGAACGGCTTTTTGCAATTGGAACACAGAATTCTAATTCGGTCGGTCATGAAATTTCCTGCCGATCTCGATCGGCGAAGGCCACGCCAATCCGCTTTTCCTTGCGCCAGACGATACGGCAATTCTGACGTTCGTGGCGGCTCTTGATGTTCAGCGTGATTTCATGCGGAATCCCTACCGGGCTCGCGACGTCGAGCGCTGCCCCGATCGGGGACATATTGCGAATGGTGCAATCGACGCTGCCGCCGTCGAATTCAATCGTTCCGGCTTTTAGAACGCGTTGTCGAGGTTTTGCACGGCGCTCTTCCATGCTGCCGCTTCTAAAGCCAAAATCTGAGAACCGGATGAATGGTGACGGGAAAATCAGCCAGGGGCAGATAACGAATTGGTAACCATCAACTATCCCGCGCCAGCTCCGCTTTCCTCAATGCGTTTTGCGTTCGTCCAAAAAAGTGTTGCCCCGCGAATGAAAATCCCGACCCGCGGTTCCGATGGTCTATCGACGAGCGGCTCTTACGTCGTCGGCCGTCACCGCATCCTGGTAGCCGTTGTCGAAATGAGTCCGCAGATAATTCACGACCGCGGCAACCTGATCGTTGCTCATCATCGATCCGAATGGAGGCATTCCGCGCAGTCCGTTGACGACGACGTGAACCGGATATCCGCTGGCTTCGAGATTTCTGTCGCCCGCAAGTGAGGGATATGTTCCGGCACCTGCCGCACCCTTGCCGTCGGACATGTGGCAGCCCCGACAAACACCGGCAAACAATTGCTCGCCGCTCTTCTCGACGAATCCGAAACCAGCGCTGAACGCAGGCTCGGATGCCGAGGGCCCGGTGCTTTGGGCCTGGGCCATGCGCGAAACCGGCAAAGACGCCGCCAACATCGTCACGATGAAGCTTGTTGCTCGAAAGCTCGAATTTCCCTGCATCATCTGGCTAACGCCGCCGAATCCTGCTCTGATGACGTTGCTTTACGTTTTGACGACGCGATCGTGCAGCCGGGTGATGGCGTCAAGCGACGACAGAATAGCTCCCTCCTGCCAGGCCGGAATGCGGGATGCGTGCTCGCCCGCCAGCACGATTTTGCCGTCGATCTGGCAAAGGTTGTCGTAGTGCTCCGCCCTCGCTTTGTCGGTCCAGTTGCCGGCGCATCCCAATGTAAAGGGCATCCGATGCCACGCCACGGCAACGCCGTTGTCGAATTCGGCTGGATATTGCGGGTGAAGCTGGCTGCCGAATTCGACCGCGCGGGCTACTCGTTCGGCCGGTGACATCGACGTGAATTCGTAGGCGTTCGGACCGCCGAAAAGATATGCGCCCAACAGCACGCCCCGGCCGGTGCCATTGAACCCGGTGTTTGGATAGGCGATTTGCTGTATCGGCAGATCGGTCAAGCTGATGCCGCCGTAGATCGCATCGTCCTCTTCCCAGAAGCGGCGCTTGAATTGCAAGCCGATCTTGACCGACCCCGAGTAGGGCACGGCGTCAATGGCCGCCTTCATGGGATCGCCGACGTCGACCCGAAGCTGGCTCAAAATGGAAAGCGGAATCGTGCAAACGCACCAGTCGGCCTTGGCCTGTTGCGGCGTCGCCGAAGCCGTCGCTGGAGCCTTGGGGTTTGTATAGGTCACCGTGACGCCATGGTCGTCCTGTTGGATCCGCGTCACCTTGGCGTCGTACTGAATGATGTCGCCGACTTCCCTGGCAAACGCCTTGCCGATCGCGTCCATGCCGCCGACCGGCTGAAACATCGTGCTCTGGAACGTATGCAGGGAAAAATACTGCAGATAGCGCCAGACCCGCGATTTGAGGATATCCGGCAGACTGATCACTTCGCCCGGGATCGGCGCCGCGCCGAGGCCACCGCCCGGACCCTTGGCGTAACCACGAAAGTCAGCGGAAATGAGATTGGCCTTGTAAGCGTAGTTGCCGTCCAGCGCGCCCCATGACTTCAGCGCCTGCAACAGGATCTCGCGATCCTCTTTCGATACCGCTTCGTCAAGCTTGCCCTGTTGGGTTACCTTGGCGAGCAACTCCGAAATTTGGCCCTGGAAGTCGGTCTTTACGTCACGAATGCGCTGCGGAACGCCTCCGAACGCGCCTGTCGCGTGCAGAAACGCATTATGATTTAGCTGGATGAATGGCTCCAGCGTGACACCCAAGCGCTTGCAGTAATCGAGAACCGCGCGATGGTGATAGGGAATTCGCCATGGGCCCGGATTGATATAGAGGCCCTGCTCGAATTCGCAGGTCTGCTTGAACCCGCCGAGTTCGACGAACGAATCTCCGCCCCGCAAGGTCCAGTTGCGTCCCCCCGGCCGGCTGTTGAATTCCAGGATCCTGACCTTGTAGCCGGCCTTGCGTAACTCAAGTGCGGCCGTCATGCCGGCAAGTCCCGCGCCGAGGATCAGGACGGAAGCGCCCCTGGGATCGCCATCGAGCTTGATCGGACCTTTGTATCCGGAATCAGAGGCAAACCCCAAACTGGTCATCGCGTGATACATCGCTGCGCTGCCGGAAACCGCTCCGATCAGGGACAGCAGATCGCGTCGACTGAAGCCTGCAAGCTCGCTTGGCATCTGGCTCCTGGCTCAATCCTTTTCGCCGCCGGTTTAGGTCTAGGGCAGAACGGAGACGTACCTGTATTGGTTTGACCGTATCGAAGCAGACGCAGTTAATCTGTAGGCCGCTCCGAAAATATCAACCCCGCTGCCCGACGTCAGCTTTGAGGAGAGCAGCAGACGAGAGCGTTTTCCAGCGAAAGCCTGCCCCGGACTTGATCCGGGGTGGATACCGGTTCGCGTGAAGAAAACGCGTCTTGCCCATCGCTTTTCCGGGGTTGAAGACACACGAAGCGGTTTGGACCATAATGAATTGCGAAGGAGCAATTTGATGGCCGGGATATTGCGCATGGTTGTCGCAGCGTTTGTCCTTGCGGCAAGCGCCAACGCGACGAGTGCCGCCGACGCGCTGCCTTCGAATTCGCTGGTCGTCACCGCATCGAGCCTCGGACAGAAAGCGCTCAACGATCCCGCCGCCTTCGATTTCGTGGCATCGCTGACCACCGAGATCGGACAGCGGCTGGCCGGCACCGAAGCCCACAGGCGGGCGGTCGCATGGGCCGAGGCCAGGCTGAAAGCAGCCGGCTTCGAGAACGTGCACTCCGAGCCGTTTACCTTGCCCGCCTGGATCCGCGGCGCCGAAAGCGCGGAGATCGTAGGCGCCGTACCGCAGCATCTGGCGGTGACCGCATTGGGCGGCTCGGTGGCGACGGATGCTGGCGGCATTGAGGCCGAGATAGCGCTGTTCCGGACCTACGACGATTTGCTTAGCGCTGCTCCGGGATCGCTCAACGGCAAAATCGCCGTCGTGACCCAGCGCATGGTGCGGGCACAGGACGGCAGCGGCTATGGCGCCGCTAACCCGATCCGGCGTCGCGGTCCCTCCGAGGCCGCTAAGCGGGGCGCCGTCGCCTATCTGCTGCGCTCGCTTGGCACCGACAGCCATCGTCTGCCCCATACCGGGGCCCTCAATTACGAAGATGGCGCGCCGCGGATTCCGGCGGCGGCGCTGGCCATCCCCGACGCCGAGCAGCTCGAGCGGCTGGCGGCGCGGGGTCCGGTCAGGATCCGGCTTCTGCTGACACCGACGGTTGACGAGAACGCGCCGTCCTGGAACGTGGTCGGCGAGATCAAGGGCAGCGCGCGCGCCGATGAGATCGTTCTCGTCGGCGGACATCTTGATTCCTGGGATCTCGGCACCGGCGCCACCGATGATGGCGCCGGCGTTGCCATTGTGTTCGGCGCCGCCCGGCTGATCGGAGGCCTCCCGCAGCGTCCCAGCCGCACCATCCGTGTCGTGCTGTTCGGCGCCGAGGAGATGAATTTCAGCGGCGCCGCCTATGCCAAGGCCCACGAAGGCGAAGCCGGCAAGATCGTGGTGGTCGGCGAGGCCGATTTCGGGGCGCGGAATGTCTATTCCGTGCAGCTTCCCGGCGGCGCCGCCGGCAGTGATTTCGGCCGCATGCTGGACCGGACCATTGCCCCGCTCGGCGCCAACCTCGATCGCCGGCCCGCCCTCGGCGGCGGAGACGACATCCGGGAGCTGCAGAAGGCCGGCGTGCCGGTGGTATCGCTGCGCCAGGATGGGTTGGATTATTTCGACACCCATCACACCGCGGACGACACGCTCGACAAGATCGATCCAAGGCAGCTCGACCAGGCGGTCGCGATATGGTCGGCCTTCATTTATCTCGCCGCGGCATCGGACGTGGATTTCAGGAGCCTCGCAGCAACGGCAAAATGAACCCGGCGCGCGATGAAGTCCACGTTGGCACAAGCTGCACATTACTATAGTATCAGGGTTACGGCCAAGCTCGGGAGCGGCGCAGATCAACTCATCCAAAGCGGCCGTCAGGCATCAAGTTTCTTCAAAATGTTATCGTCCTGAAGCATGGGAGAAAAGCTGATGATCAGATCAATCGCCATTGCTGTGTTCGCCCTGGCTCTCACCACGTCAGCGCAGGCCATGCCGGCTGCGCCGGTTCACCAGCCCGATGGTCTTGCAACTCAAGTCGCCTTTGGCTGTGGTCCCTTCAGGACAAGAGTTGCCGGCGTCTGTGTCGCCAGATCGACAATTCGTCAAACACGCCGGCATATACGCAGGTGTGTGGTTTGGCGCGGCGGCGTCTGCGGTCGGTGGATCTACTGACGTATACGAAACGACGACGTTGAACCTGGCAGGTCATGCGACGGAAGCGCCCGCCGCACGCACTAACTTGTATTGCCGTTGGCAGCGTCGGCTATCCGCAGCCGTCTTGCCAGCCGCCGAACATTCGGAAGTGGCAGAGGCCGGATAGGAGATGCCAGTGAAGCAGCCCAACTTATGAGCGGCCTTGCTTATGGCTCAAACAAATCCGTTCTGCCCGCGCCGTTCGCAGGGCCTATCCGATCATCTTCGCTCAAAGGTCTTGGTTGATAATTCGTTGTTGCTAACACGCCGCCGTGGCGCTTTGATCAGCGCCGGTTGGGCGAGCAGCGCTGGATTTACCAAATGAAAGTGATAGCCATTTCTATCGGGGTCTTCTTGTTTTGCGGCCCCGCGGTCGCGCAACAGGCCGACCCTGCGGCAGCGACAGCGGTTCAATCTCGCAAAGCTTATGACGACTGCGTTTACGAATCTGTCGCGACTCAACTCCGGCAAATGGCCGCCGACGCGAGACAAAACGCGGATTTCAGTTTCCTGGGTGAACAGAGCTTTCTGGCTTGTGCGGCAGAAGAGCGCGTTTTGGGAATGAACATGATTGCCGATGATTTTTCGCCCTCGATGGTTCAGGCCACCTTGCTGGGAATAAGAGCGCAGCTTAAGCGAACCATTCGCCAGATCGTCGCTGATCCAGGAAAATACGCCAAATAGAACAGCTCGCCTCTCAGCCCTCGATCGGCTCGCGCAGGCGCTTCGAGGCCGCGGCGGTGCCATCGACTGGAGGCGCCCGAGCAGTATCCCGACCCGAACGTTGAGCGGATCGTGCGATCACCGACCTCGACGTGATTATTGAAGCTGACCCGAAGAATGCGGCTCTCATCCGCGAGCGCGGAACGATAAAGGCCAGGATCGCGGACCAGATCGGTGCCGACGCGGATTTTCGCCGGGCTGAAGCGCTTGCCTCTGCTGGTACCTCGCTCGATCGCCTGAGATAGGGCGTACGCTGATCCGGAGCGTGAAGTCCGATACCGGCGAGGATTTATCGATTCGGGACGTCGATCACGCCAAATTCCGAAACCGGCATGATCCAATAGACTATCCTGGATCCGGCGAACGCTGTCTTAAGCCGTTCGAGTAGCCGTGCGGCATCTTGCGCTGAAGAATTGTCCGCACCATTAGCTCGTCGGCGTTGCCTTTGACCCGCTCGGCCGATGTTTGCAATCGCACGTCGGGGCCATGTCCGGCGACATCGGAAGCCGTAAACCCGGCCGCGAGGTCGCTCTGTTCGCTGAGATAGTCGAACAGCTCATCGCGAAGCGATCGCGCGGCAATCAACGTGAGGCAGACCAGTTCGGCACTCATTTGGCCTCCTTGGCGACGCCGCCAAACCGGCGATAGAGGATCGGCAGCAGGATCAGCGTCAAAGCCGTCGACGAGACGAGACCACCAATCACCACGATGGCCAGCGGGCGCTGGATTTCAGATCCCGGCCCGGTGGCAAATAGCAGCGGGATGAGGCCCAGGGCGGTGATGCTTGCCGTCATCAAGACGGGTCGAAGCCTGCGCTTGGTGCCCTCAACGACAATCCGCCCCTCGGGCATGCCATGGGCGCGGAGTTGATTGAAATAGGACACCAGCACGACGCCGTTGAGGACCGCAATGCCGAGTAGCGCGATGAATCCGACCGAGGCTGGAACCGAGAGATACTCGCCCGTCAGGACCAGCGCAAAGACACCGCCAATGACCGCGAACGGGATGTTGACCAGCACCAATAGCGCCTGGCGGATCGAACCGAATGTCGTGAACAGCAGTACGAAAATGAGGCCGATTGCAACCGGCACTACGATCGAGAGCCGAGCGGCTGCGCGTTGCTGATTTTCGAACTGGCCACCCCAGGTGAGCCGGTAACCCTGCGGCAGCGGCAACTCCGCCGCAACTTTTTGCTGGGCGGCCTCGACGAAGCCGACCATATCGCGGCCGCGCACATTGGCGCGTACGATGCTCATTCGGTATCCGTTCTCGCGGTTGACCACGACGGGACCGTCGACGCGATGAATGCGGGCGACCTGCGATAGCGCGACGTGCTGACCGGAGGCGAGCGTCAGTGGCAGGCTCGCCAGCAGCGTTGGCGCCTCCCGCGTCGTCTCGCTGCCGCGGACCAGGAGCGGGGTGCGGCGTCCTTCTTCCAGCACCGTGCCGATCGTGCGGCCTTCGATCTGGGTACGCAGCGAGTTGGAGATCGCGTCCACCGTCAGGCCGAGACGTCCTGCCTCCATGCGGTTGACGGCAACCGTGTAATATTGCGCGCCCTCGTTGAGGGTGGTGTAGACATCCTCGGCGCCATCGATGCTGGATAGAATGGCCGACAGCTTGCTGGCAATCTCGTTGAGCTTGGCGATATCAGGCCCAAAAATCTTCACCGCGACATCGCCGCGCACGCCGCTGATCATCTCCTGCACGCGCATGTCGATCGGCTGCGTAAAGCTGAGCGATAGCCCGGGGAAATCGGCCAGCACGTGCCGCAGTTCCTCAATCAGAGCAGATTTGTCGGCCGTCTTGCGCTCTTCAGCGGGTTTCAAGACCAGGAATGTATCGGTCTGGTTGGGTCCCATCGGATCCAGGCCGAGCTCGTCGGATCCGGTCCGGGCCACGATGCCTTTCACATCAGGCACCTTCGCAAGGATCGCGGACTGGAGTCTCGTGTTGATTGCAATCATCTCGTCGAGATTGATGGATGGCAGCGCCTCGACGCTGACGATGGTATCGCCTTCATCCATGGTCGGCATGAACGTCTTGCCGAGCTGGGTGTAGGCGTAGCCCGCGGCAGCCAAAGCAACCAGCGCGGCAATAATCACCTTGCCTTCGTTGTTCAGGGCCCAGTTAAGTGCAGGGGTATACAGGCGCAACGCGGTCCGGATCAGCCACGGCTCGTGGTGTGAAGCGTTCTTGAGCAGAAACGAGGTCGCCACAGGAATGACCGTGAGCGCCAACAGCAGCGAGGCGCCCAGCGCGAATATGATCGCGAGCGCGACGGGGATGAACAGCTTGCCCTCAAGTCCCTGCAGCGTGAGCAGCGGTACGAACACGATCATGATGATCAGCACGCCGGATGCGACGGGCTGCAGCACCTCAGAGACCGAGCGGAAAACGATATGGACAAGCGGCGCGGCCTTTCCATGCGCTTCCTTGCTGAGATTTCCCACAACGTTTTCGACAACCACCACCAGCGCGTCGATCAGCATGCCGATTGCGATGGCAAGGCCGCCGAGGCTCATCAGGTTCGCCGACATGCCCACGATGCGCATGACGATCAGCGCGATGACGATCGCAAGCGGCAGGCTCAGAGCGATCACCAGCGAAGCTCGCCAATTGCCCAGGAAAAGGAGCAACAGGACAATCACCAAGACGGTTGCCTCACCGAGCGCTCGGATGACGGTCCCGACGGCGCGGTCGACCAATCGGCTGCGATCGTAAAACACGTTGATGGTGACGCCCTGCGGCAGCCACGGCTTGAGCTCGTCGAGGCGGGCGCGCACATCGCTGACGAGCTGGCGGGCATTGGCGCCACGCAGACCAAGAACAAGTCCTTCCACCGTTTCGCCGTGCCCATCGATCGTCACGGCGCCGTAACGCGTCATTGATCCCACCTGCACCCGGGCGACGTCCTTGACCCGGATCGGAATGCCGTCCTTGGTGTCGATGACGATCTGCCTGATATCCTCGATCGTACGGATGCTGCCTTCGATCCGTACCAGGGCGCTGTCTTCGCCCTGGTTGACCCGGCCAGCCCCATCGTTGCGGCTGTTGGCGTCGATCGCACGCCGAAACAGGTCATAGGAAATGCCGCGCGCGGCTAGCGCATCAGTGAGCGGGACTATCTCGAAAGCCCGGACATGGCCGCCAAGCGAGTTAACGTCGGCGACGCCGGGCACCGTTCGCAGCGCCGGACGGATCACCCAATCCAGCAGGCTGCGCCGCTCGGCGAGCGATAGATCCGGACTGTCGATGGTGAACATGAACATTTCGCCGAGCGGGCTCGTGATCGGAGCCAGCCCGCCGCTCACGCCGTCCGGCAGGTCGCGCGCGATGTTGGACAGGCGCTCAGAGACCTGGTTGCGCGCCCAATAAATGTCGGTGCCGTCCTCAAAATCGACCGTGATGTCAGCGAGCGCGTATTTGGTGGTGGAGCGAAGGATCTTCTTGTCGGGCAAGCCGAGCAGTTCAAGCTCGATCGGCACCGTGATCCGCTGTTCGACCTCTTCCGGGGTGAGGCCCGGCGCCTTCATGATGACCTTGACCTGGACAGGCGAGACATCCGGAAACGCGTCGATCGGCAGGCTCGGCAACATAACCAGTGCGGCGCCGATCAATAGAAGCACACCAAGCGCGACGAACAGCCGCTGGGAAAGCGCAAATGCGACAAGGCGCTCGAGCATGACTAGCCGGCTCCAAGCTTGAGCAGGATTCCACGCAGCGCGGAGATGCCGCCGATGGCGACGTCGTCCTGGTCGGTGATTGCGCCGGAGACCACGACGTGGTCCTGGTCCTCCTCAAGCAGCATGACCGGCACCAGACGGAAGCCGCCGGGTGTCGCCACGAACACCGAGGCCTGCTCGCCGCGCCGGATCAGCGCGCTGTAGGGAAGCTCCCAGGCGCTTTCAGCCGAGGACGCGAAGCCGATACGCGCCTGGGCCGTTTGCCCGGGCCGCAGTTCGCCGGAGTTGGGTACTTCTGCGCGGACCAATACGGTTTGGGTGGCGGCATCGGCGGTCTCGGAAACCAGCACGACCTGACCCGGCGTGGCATAGCCGTCAACTTCCACCTTCGCGCCTGGCCGGATGGCGCGGATGTTCGATGCAGGTATGGCGATCTCGACCCATAGCGGAGACAGCTGCGCGAGCTTGATGAGCGAGGCTGTTTGCTCCACCCGCTGGCCGGGAGAAACCAAGATGTCGACGACCGTCGCAGGCCGCGGCGCAACGACGGAAAGGGTCGCGGTGATGGCGGCCTCGCTGATCAGTTTCGCGATCGCCTCATCCGAGAGACCGCTGAGCCGAAGCATTTGCCGCCGCTCCGCAACCATGATGCTTGCCTGCCGGGCTTCGTTCTGGCTGGCTTCCAGAACTCGCTGCGCCACAACGCTTGTCTGAAAGAGCTGGGTGTTCCGGTTGAGTTGCTGGGTGGCAAGAATGTCCTGCGCAACGGCCTGCAAGTAGTCGCGTTGCTGCGACACAAAGTTTGGGCTCTCCATGACGACGAGCGGCTGACCGGTGTTGACGCGGTCGCCGCGGGCGACCGAAAGGCCGGTCACCATGCCGGCGACAGGACTGCTCACGACCCGCAATTGTGGCGTAGGGATCACGATCTGGGCGGGATAGGGAAGAGTCTTGTCGGTTGGGCTCGCAACGGGATGTACGACGCGAACTCCAAGGCTCGTTGCCTGCTCCGGGCTGAGTTTCACCGCATCCTCAGCCATTGCGATCGGCGGCAGACCCATGAATGCCAATGCAAGTATGGTTAGAGCCAAGCTCCGCCATGAGGTTGAACGCAGACCTGCCTGATAGGAATGTGTCATCTATGCTTCCCACGAGTTAGGCCGGGGGTCCTGGCCCCGTAGGGTTCAAGAGCAGACACCTGCACCGGCGGCTACAGCGGATACTCTCCTCCGACTGACGGGAGGCTGTTGATCTATGTCAGGTAATTGTCAGGTCGGCAGTATTGCGATTTAGACGTGTGTGTTGCCGGTCCTTCCACCGGCGGCACATGCGACTGCGTTGCCCCTGTCGCCCGGATGATCTCGCGCCGGCGCCTGCGCAGAGTGGAAAGGCGTGTGATGCTGAAGATCACCGAACGGCTTGTGATCCAAGGCTGTCCCAGTTCAGGCTCAGAACCCGACATAGCAGTGGGCCACCCACAGCCACCGGGCGAGGCTTGCGGCCTTCAGTCTCCTCGCGCTCAGCTTCGCGCACGCACACATGGTGAAATCGGATCACGCGGCTGTATCGAGCCTGCCTGCCTGCCGGGTATCGGCTCACCATTCGGGATGACGGTGAAACAAATTCAGTCTCTCACAATGACATGGCGAAAGTTGAGCAGGTGCCGAATGAGCTAATGTGAGAGCAAAACCGCCTGTGTCCAATGGGTTCAAGGACCGCTGATACTTGACAGATCGGGTAGCAAGACACAGGTTTAACATGCGCCAACAATGGCGCTGGCTATGAGCAGAGGAGATATGATGACTCCACCTGCAAAATTTGCCGCAGTGATCGCTGCCGCAAAGTCTGGGCAGCAGCGTAGCGGCTAGCATACAGACGACGTTCCGGGAGCGGCCTATGGGCCGTATCAGTTAGGCATGGACCAACTTGGCCCCTCCCGGCGCGCTCACCAATCACCACGATCTTTAGCACGCGAATCCGCCGCGCGGTTGCGCTGCGATTGAATTTATCCCGGCCAAGGCGGCGGTTGCGAGTAGATGGCGATGACCGCTGCCTAATGCGAACCCAGTCTCACAATTCTGGTAAGGTGTGCGTACGAAAGGATTTCCGATGAAAATCTCCTTTTCAGTGGTAACCGCCTCACTATACCTGCTTTCTCTCGTGCCCGTTCACGCGGGTACCATTTACCCGAGACTGCCGTGTCGCATTTACGATGACACTACGTTTACTCGGATTCCGTCTCAGTGTGGAACGGATTTGCCGTTTTACCCGCGCAAACTATTTGTGCTATCTTCGAGAAAGCTATCGTATCCCCATTACCCAAATTATAGCTACTGCCCGTATCGGTGACACGCCGCCAATGACCGGTGATGAATCCCGCAAACTAAAAGTCGGTGACCGCGTTCAACGAGATAAGAGTTCTCACAGATCGCGGTACGGTCAGCGAAGTTGACTGGCGAGGCGTCACAATAAAGTGGGACGACGGCCGCACGAATTCAATTTTCACAACGACATGGCGCAGGTTGGACGGGTGCCGGTGAATTTGGAGTGAAGCGGTGCGACTCACCCATCCCGCCGGCCAAGGGAGAGAATGGCGTTGGTGTGCGGCTGCGGAATGATTCTTATTCCGTGTTAGGAACCCTATCGTTGCTTCCGCGTTATTTGTGCGGAGGACGGTACCGTACCCCGGCAGTCCCGATTAAGGTCATGCGGTGTAACGCCCGCTTGGCCTTAATTTTTTTGACGAGCTAAAAATAACTGACTAGGTCGATTTCTTGTGCAGCAAATCGAGCAACGCACGGCGTGCAACGGTCTGCAAATCCTCAAACGTTGTTCGTCCGCTGCCCGCGCACCCTATCAGTCGTTCAGCAATGTATTTCCGCTCTTCGTGGCGACCGCCGTGCGGTAACTCGCGGCACACAAGTTCTAGCAACACGTCAATGTCCACTTGGGTACGATGGTTGAGATCGCTCAGCAGGAAATTCTTCCGATGGGGCATTGCTCCGCTCCATGGCCATGCAGGCGGGAGCGCAACACTCTCAGCCACCGGCGCCTACGGGCAAAGCAGTGCCGATGATACCTTTCAGGCTGCGCTTGGTCGGAAAGGACCGCAAGTTAATTCGGGCGGCGCTGGCACCGTTGATGACCTAAAGTCCTTCAGGAGTTTCGGGGTCTTCAGATTCCCTCTCCAATTCCCGCTCCGCCTGATGATAAAATTCTTGATCTCGGCCCTCCGGTTTTCCGGCCTTCTCCCAAAGTTCATAGGCGCGGTGAACAACTTCCATTCTGGCGGGCTTTTTCATTGTGGACGTTCTCTTACTCTCAGCCGAATGAGACGGCCCTATAGGGTGAGGGCTGTAAATGCGAATAGCCCGATAAGCGTGCCGAGGGCTACGACGATGATGGCGAGGAAAAACTTGCTCATGCCGGGCAACGCCGAAACAGCGGTTTCGTTCGAACGCCGCTTTCCACTATCTCTCTCCGGTCCCTTTCCAAACATCCGCCACCGTCCGAACATAGGATTTGCGCAAAGCGCGTCTAATTGGTGTTGGCATCCTGTAATCTTTGGGGAGACCTTCTTATGCGATCAAAGCTTACAATCTCTGCCCTTGTTGCTACGTCGCTCTTCGGTGCGACGCTCATTGCGTCTGCTCAAACCCAAACCGCGCCCGGCGCGTCCAATGAAGGAACCGTCAGTCCCGGCGCTACCTCCGGCAAGAAAACGCATCATGAAAAAGGAGTGACGACAGGGTCGAGCACGCGTAGCGGTGCCAAAAGCGGCACGATGACACCCTCGGGTCAAGACAATATGGGTTCCGGCCCCGATTACTTGGCTGCTCCGAAAAGCGGCAGCAAGAACTGATATTCTTTCGCGTAGCGGATGTACCTCGCGAGAGCAAAAGGCCCCGGAGCAATCTGGGGCCTTACTTTATGGATGCCCGTGAGATTGTCTGCGAACGCTGTCGAACCGCATAGGGAATCAAACAGTCAAGTCACCGGCTCGGATGCCTTCACGCGCTTCCTAAATGATGGGCGCCTGTGCATGTCGAACAACGCCGCCCAATTCCACACAGCTGCGGTCCAACCCGTATTCTCTGAAATCAGCTTCCGCTAACTTGCGGCGTATCCACTGCGACGACGCTTCGAAGGCAGCACAGGCCGCATCGAATGCCTTTGCGATCCCGCTGGCAACCGCGATGCGATGTCGATTGAGGAGCGAACTTTTCAGCTCAATTGGTCCTTATCGCTTTACGATTCTGCCGACACGGATGTTGTCGTAATGGATCAGCTAAGCCTCTTGAGTGAGGTCGGGATCGCGGGCGTCGTGAGACTTGGACAATTCGACGTTACGGCAACACCCGGAACAATCGCAAGCCACAGCGCGGGCACCGGCAATCGCGCAATCCTGATCGGCCGCTAGAAGGAGACGGTTGCGGATCAGATGCCTTTGATGTCCGATATGCTCTCATGGCGGCGGGAAGTCGAACGTCGCCGGATGGCTGTGTATGGCAAGGCAAGGAGGCCAAAGCATGAGGATAAAGACCGTAGCGTTCGCTGTCGGAATGGCCCTAGTGTTGTGTAATCTGCCGACGTTTAACGTGGCAGCGCAGGCGCGGGAAAGGCCCCTGACCAGGGTGCTCATTGTGAAGCCCACCCCTTACTGGGATTACAATATCGTTCCACGATATCGTTATCGCGCTGAGGACGACCGGGTAGATCCATGTGGCGGGCCAGTAGTGCCGGTAATAAGATATGGGCCTCAAGACGAAACGGTGCCGTTGTGGCTGGCGAACGCTTGGGGTCTTGGCCGTATACACGGTCGAGATTGGCCATGTAGGGGTCAACGCCGGTAGACAGCCAATCAGTTTCCCGCCGGATGCAATCCAAATTGACGGCTTGGGGCGACCGCCGATAGGCCATACGGAATCCGGCCGATTGGTGTTGCCGGGCCGAACCACAGCGTGAGTGGGCCGCGCTGGCAGCCTGCCGGTTGATTGAACCGACAAGCCATTATCAACGAGCGCGCGCTTCGATAGGCAAGTTGACGGTGGCAGCGACGGCCCGGCTTCCACCGGGCGGCGATCAGCGGACCAACTCCAGGCTTCGCTCCGCTTTCAGTTCGCCTCAAGCAACTGACGGCGATAGAGCCCGCCCGGCCCCAATTGTTGCCAGGCTCCACGGCAGAACTCAGTCTGGTCTTTTTTCATCTGCTCCAAAGGGCCCTTCATCGCAAAACTCATGGCATTCCTGAAATTCGGCCGATCAACGAAAATGCGGGCTGCGTACCATTCTTCGGACAGGGCAGTCTCGATGACGTGAAAGCTTGGGCAGTTGCCGTGGCTACCGGCCAGCGTTGCGAGCGACGTCATCTGGATCGCCTTGACCTGGACGTCGGTCATGTCGCCGTATTCACTCTGCTGCGCATGCGTCGACTGAACAGCGAGACAGGTCAAGGCTGCGAGTATTATGCTGAGACGTTTCATACGGATTGGCCTTTTCTGTTTTGGACGCTTTACCTGTGCCTTCATTCGGCCCGCGGAAAAATAGAGGCCGAACGCGTATGCCCGCATGTCTCGGAACGATATGCACAACGTTTCGCTGCGCGAAGAGATCGACCGCCGTGCCTGGGAACGGCGCGGGCAGCCGGTCCAAGCTGCAATCCGAGCTACGGACCGCACTCACTTGTATTTCCAATAGGTGGGTTGCTGGGGAGGATCAGGGAACCTCCGCACCTGGGAGAGTCGAGGCAATTTCATCTCATTGATGATCAGCAGTTTTAAATCGTCCATGACAGCGCGGTTGGTCGCGAACACGGAATGATTCAGGCCAAATATTTCATCTCCGACAGCCGTTACATCGATGGTGTCCAAGTTAGGAAGGATCACCGGACCGGCGGCGGGTATCATGCCCGCTCGGGGAAAATCAGCCAATTGGGTCGACGCGATCAGGGCTTTGTCGGTCGAAGAAGCATAAAGGGTTGACCCTTCGACGACCTTCTGGGCCAAAGGAAGCTGAATTATGAATTTGTCGCGCGCAACATCAGGCGCCGCCATAATTAGCTGCCCTATCTTGATTGGCGACGAAACGTTCGCGAGTTGATCCAGAGCTGGCAGCACTACGCGATTGCCCATGCTGTGGGCAATTATATCCACCCGCTCGATTCCGCTGTCGTGAAGTTTGCCCAGAAGATCGATGAATTCCGGTTGCGCAATGTCTGCGCTATCTTGATCGTAGAGGTAATCTTGAATCTTACCCTTCGAACTCCAGGAAAAAAGCACGGAGACTCCCTGGTACTGCAAGTCCCACACAATTTGGGCGTTTCGGTAAAGAGCTTCTTCAAAGCCGGTATTGAACCCATGGACAAAGATCAGGGCTGTCTTGTTTGTCGCCTCCAATTGTAGTTTCAGCAATTGCTTCCAGTCATCAAACGATGTCGCTGCAAGACGCCGGATCGAAAAGTGTTTCTTTTCGTCGAGAGGTGACTTGAATTCGAGGGAAATGAAGTGCCATTCGGAGGGGAGCTCAATTCTTCCTGGCTCGTGATCCTCTGGAATGTGCACAGCCGCCACACCGAATGTTAATTTTCCCGAACGCGGGGCTGACGGGTCCAGGCTGGCGATATTGTCGGTAATAGTTACGCTGCGATCCGTCGCGTAGAAAAACTCGACCAAACGCGGGTCCTTGTTGCAAGCAGCGGGAGTCTGGTCGCAGTCGAGAACAACTGGCCGCCTTGATGCTGCCCATGAATGGTGATGTCGGACAGTGCCGGAAATGACCTTTTCCGGTCCAAGAACCTCAGCATGTTCCAGTTGCGCCGCCAAAATCTTTCTGGAAACGTCAATGCTAAACGTCCACGACGATGATCCGTGCTCATGTTCGGCGTCCACAGACACGACTGTTAAATTTGATAGTGAGTTCTCCATCTCTCCGAGGCTTACGTCGGATACCGAACCGAGCCTGGCCAATATCGCGTACCTTGGCAGGTCGTCCTGGTTGAACGATGGCGTGGTGACTGATCTTAGCTCGGCCAGATTCGACGTGCGTGATGCGTCTATGAATTTAAGAATATTTGCTTTCAATTGAACGTCTTGTTCCTGGGCGCGGATCGCGCTCACGCCGATCAATGTGATCAGAAAAATCCCGAA
Source organism: uncultured Pseudomonadota bacterium (assembly GCA_963727225.1). Classification (GTDB taxonomy): domain Bacteria; phylum Pseudomonadota; class Alphaproteobacteria; order Rhizobiales; family Xanthobacteraceae; genus Bradyrhizobium. Next base: position 993,968 of record CAVSFN010000024.1, read on the forward strand.
AACGAAAAAGATCGCGTGCGGAAAACGTGATTGTGTCATGGTGCCATCCAGTTTGGCCGCGCTGATCCCCGCTCTAACGCCCGTTCGTCTTCCAGGAAATCATGAAGTCCTGAAATCGCAATAACGTGAACCGAGGTAGAGCCGACTTATAAGAGCCCGTTGTGTGAGACGCTACAGTGGGAAAAACCGGAAACAACTCAGAAACCCTCTAAAACTGGTGGACACGCAAGGGATCGAACCTTGGATCTCTCCTGTGTGAAGGGAGCCATCTTACGATATAAGTATGTAATGATACGAATGCCGGCTAAATCGGTGATCTGTTTGATCGGGTCTGGGTATTTCGGCGTTGAAGGAGATTCTTCTAGCGGCGTTGACGCTTTGCGAGCGAAACTAGACAGGTCTTTTGCGCGGGATTGGACAGAATGAATTTTAACGCCTCGGCTATCCAGGCTTTCTTTAGCGATCCGAGCGGCAACGTCCGCTAAGTCAGAATAAAACGGCTGAACCCTAAGGTACTCGATCACTGCGCGGTCTGCGTGATTCTTTAGCGGATCTTCGACCTCGTCTGTGTCCATTGAGCGTACCCTTGCGACCAAGAATCGCCTTATAGCCTAACGATCCCAAAACTACGTCCTGCGGTTGCGGTTGACCATGCGACCACAGTTAGATTCTTGGCTTTTAGAAGCTAAGTCACGAGAAGTATTCGCATGCATCTCGGACCTCTCCCGTAGAAAGGGAGGGGTCCTGAGTGGGTCGATTTTGGGCGCATTGGAGCGCATAACAGCCTACGCAAGCGTCGAGAATTGCACAGTTGAACTTTTGAAGAAAATAAGAAAGCCCTGCATTTGCAGGGCTTTGCATGGTGGACGCACAAGGGATCGAACCTTGGACCTCTCCCGTGTGAAGGGAACGCTCTCCCGCTGAGCTATGCGTCCGGGATTTTCGTGTAGCGATCAAGGGCCTGCAAATCAGCCTTGGGCCAGACGAACCACGCCGTCAGACCGAGCGATTTACGAAGTGCGGGCCACCGGTGTCAAGCTGTCCGCATTAAACTGCCTGGGAGGAACGGAGTTTTGCGCGAAAACGCTATTTTATTGAAGCGGATCAACGTGATTTGGGTCGTCCAGTCCCCTTCGCAAAAATATTCCCGTTCCCTTCTGACGCAAATCACCTGCATATCCCTCGCCATCCCGGCCCACACAGAGGGGCGTTTCGCGATCGTCACGGACGTAGGGCAGGGGATGCGATGGACGCAGGCGGCGCCAAAGACGAGGGCGCTTACCTGCGGACGGCGAAGTCGTGTGGTCCTGACGCCCCGACGCTGGCGTCAAGTTGGTGAAAGAGATTTCACAGGCGACGGTGGCAAACAAGCCCGGTCACCGGGGAGAGCGCGAAATAAGCCGTAAAACCATTGCGCAGGGAAGGCCGGGTGTTCCGGTGAACCTGTGGTGACTAACTCGCGTGTTTTTTACACACCACGCGAGGCTGCGGGTGCAACGGGCACCCGGCTTTCCCTGCTCCCCTCTTGGGGTAGCACTGTGCCCTCTGATCCTCAGAAGGCGGGACTTTTGAGCAAAACTCGGGCGCATTGCGCGGTGAGATCGTGAAGCTGTACCTACCGTCATTGCGAGCCAACGGGTCGCGCGAATGCGCGCCCGATGACAGGCTCCGCGAAGCATTTGAAAAGTGAAATCCCGAAAACTGTATCGCCCGAAGAAATCTCAACCCGGCTGCTGCTGGCGGGCGCGGGAGGCGTGGGACTGCAGCGCCCGGATGCGCTCGGCCAGGGTGCCGCCGCCGTCGGAGACGCCGGCATTGGCGTTGACGCCGTTGGCGGCTCGCGCGGCCTTGGCCGGAATCACCGGTTCGGCGGCCAGCATGGCCTCGATCGGCGAATTCGGCCCTTCGAGCTGCATCGCGAGTTTGGCGACTTCGGCGGCGATATCATTGATGCGTTCGCGTAACAGCGCATTTTCCATGCGCTCGGTCGCCCATGAGCTCTCGGCCTGCTGCTGGATCGCGTTGAGGTCGCGCTGCAATTTGGCGCGTTCGTCGCGCGCCACGCCGAGTTGTTGCTCGACCGCCGCCTTTTCGGCCTTCAGCCTTTCCAGCGCCGGCCATTTGCCGCTGTTGGTGGCGGCGATTTCATCGCGCGCTTCCTTGGCAGCCTGTTCGGCGGCCTCGTGCAACTGGCGCAGTTGAGCGTTTTCATACTCGCGCTCGGCGAGCAGCTTGCCCTGGGTGGCAAGCCGCGCCTCCAGATCGTTGACGCGGTTGCCGAGCATTTCGGCTTCCTTGACCTGGATGATCAGCTGGCGATCAAGATCAGTGACGCGCTGGCTCAGGTTTTCGACGCGGCCGCGCGCTTCGTTCAGTTCGCGGGTCGCGACGTCGGATTCGCGGCGCTGCTGTTCGAGCCGGGCCTGGGTGGCGGCAAATTCCTTTTCGGCGTCGCCGACCCGGTTCTGCAGCGCGTCGATCTGGACGCGCACCGCCACCAGTTCGACCTGGCGGCTGTCCGCCATCATCGAACGGTCGGACAATTCGGCATTGATCTTGGCAAGCTCGCGGTGCTTGTCCGTCAACGCCTGCTCGGCGGACCGCAGCGCCTCCGTCTTGGCGGCGAATTCCTCTTCGGTGACCCGCATCTGCGCCTTGATCGCCTTCTCGCGGGCTTCGAGCGCGAAGATCGCGGCGTTCTTTTCGCCAAGCTCAAGCTTCATCCGGTTGATGGCGTCGGATTTCTTGCCGAGTTCAGCGAGCTGGCTGGTGGTCTTGCTCTTGAGCTGATCGACGCTCATCTCCAGCCGCCGCGCCGACATGGCGAATTCCGCGCGCAACTGGTCCTTGTCGGCCTGGATCTCGGCCATCGACAGTGGGGTCGCCGCCTCCAGCCGCCGGGTCGTCAGCCGCACCGCGCGGTTATGCACCAGCGGCAGGATCATCAGCCCGAACAGCATCGAGACCAGAAAACCGATCGCCAGATACATGATCGGTTCGATCATCAACGAAACTCCCCGCTACTCCGAATCCGAAGTTCGCGCCACCTGCGGTCTCGCCGCACTGGAAACGCTTCGTTAATCACAATGCCATGGCGAGCGGGGGGAAGGCCAGCCCAATGCCGCGTTAACGCTAACCTGATGAGCCCGGTCCCGGAAGGGTCAGAACGGGTTCCAGGTCGGTTGCGGCGTATATTTGAGATAGCCGATATTGGCGCCGAGGCGCAGGCCGATACCGGATCGGATCGGCACCAGCACGATATTGTTCGCGGTCAGCGCGGTCATTCCGAAGCCGCCGATAATGTAGGCAGAACCATCGATGCCGGCGAAGCGCTGGTAGATCGCATTGGTCGAGGGCAGGTTGTAGACCAGCGTCATGGTGCGGGCGCCGTCACCGCCCCAGTCGAAGCCGACCGACGGTCCCTGCCAGAAGACGCGCAGATCGCCGGCGTTCTTGGTGTAGAGCGTGCCTTCGCCGTATCTCAATCCGGCGACAAAGGCGCCGCTGCCTTCCTCACCGAGCACGTAGCCGTTCGGCAGACCCCATTGGCTGACCGCGCGCTCGATCACCGAGGCAAGTCCGCGCGACACGTTGCCGAAAAACCGGTGCCCGGCATTGGTCAGTTCGTCCGGCCCATAATTGTTGCCGCCGGGGGCGCGCTGCGGCGGCGACTCCGGCTGCTGTTCCTGCGAGAATGCGGGCACAGTCCAGCACATCATCGCGGCAAACGTCACCGCGGCAAGGCGTGAGGCGAAAGTCATTAGAGAACCCCTGGGTATCGAAATCATGGCCGCCGCCTTAACCGGTTTCCAACCAACACGGCTTTAGGTTGCGTCCATTGTCCCCCGACTCGAATGTTATCGGCATCAACTATGACGGCAGAACGGCAGGAAAGACATAGAACTGGTTCTGTAAATGTCTTTCGCCCCGGAATTGCCTTGATCGTCTCCCTGGCAAGCCTGATAGGCCTTGCCCCGGTAAACCCGGTTTGGGTGAGTTTTGGCGGGTTGGCCTGCCTGCCCTTCGCGGCCCGGGCCGCGACCACCGAGCGGGTCGTGGCGAACCGCTTCACCGGCCTCGCGATCGAGGGTTTCGACCCGGTGGCGTATTTCACCGACGCCCGTCCCGAGCTTGGTCTGGCGGATTTCGAGGCATCCGAAGCGGGTGCCGTGTGGCGTTTCCGCAACGAGAGCGATCGCGCCGCTTTCCTCGCCCATCCCGATATTTACGGTCCCCAATATGGCGGCTACGACCCGATCGATCTGGCGCGCGGGGTCATGGTCGCCGGCAATCCGCGGTTCTGGCTGATCTTCGGACAGCGGCTTTATCTGTTCGGCCGCGAGCAGACCCGGGATGCCTTTGCGGCCGATCCGTCGCGCGTGCTGCAAGGCGCGAACCAGCGCTGGCCGGAGCTGGAGCAGACGCTTGCGGAATAGCCCGTGTGCCCGCTCTCCCTCAGCGTGCCGCCGCCGGATCGCCCCAGGCGATGAATTCCGGCACGATAAAATCTTTCCGCCCTCGACCGAACTGCAAATCGGATCCTTTCGCACCGGTGATCTTGCCACCGGCCGCGGTCACGATCGCATGGCCGGCCGCGATGTCCCATTCGCTGGTGGGGGCGAGGCGAGGGTAGATGTCGGCGCCGCCTTCCGCCACGCGGCCGAATTTGACCGCCGAGCCGAGCGCCTGGCGGATCGCGCCGGGCCTGCTTTCGATAAAGGCCTCGGTCCTTGAATCTCCGTGTGAACGGCTGACGACGACGATCCAGGGGGTGCCTCGTTCGGGAATGCGGCGGGTATGGATCGGCTCGGCCACCCGCGCCGACGCATCACCGGTCGTCAGCCGTTCCGCGCCACGGCCGACCAGGCCCCGCCATATCAGTCCGAGTGCCGGCGCGCCGATGATGCCGAGTAGCGGCGTCCCGTTCGTCACCAGCGCGAGGTTGACGGTGAACTCGCTGCGGCCGGCGACAAATTCCTTGGTGCCATCCAGGGGATCGATCAGAAAGAAACTGCCGTCATAAGGCGGCTTCACCAGGGGAATGCATTCCTCGGACAGGGTCGGTATCTCCGGAACGAGCCGCGCAAGACCGTCGCGGATGATCCGGTCAGCCGCCAGATCCGCCTCCGTCACCGGCGAGCCGTCGGTCTTGCCGTCGATCTTCATGGTGTGGCGGTTGACGGCAAGAATGGCGGCACCGGCCTCAATCACCAGATCGGTCAGGGGCTCCATGAGGGCGGCCGCCGCATCGCGACCGATCATGGATCCTGACGAATGTGCTTCATTCATTGACCGGCCTCTTCTGCAGTTGGCCTTTATCTACACGTTTGACGGCGGAAAAAGCACGTTCCTCAGCTGCCCGTCCACACAGGCCGGCCTGCACCCGCGCCGGCCTGTGTTGGCAGCACGCGCATTGGCAGTGTATCAAACCAGCGAGCTTGCGTGATTCGCCACATCCGCGCGGTGCGGCTTTCCAGGAACATCTTATGTCTGGCACTTCGTCTTCCGGTCCGGCCCCCGATGCCCTCGAGCTTGCGGCGCTGTTGTGCTCGCGGGTTTGCCACGATCTCATCAGCCCGGTGGGCGCCATCGTCAACGGGCTTGAGGTCCTCGACGACAACCCCAAGCCGGAGGATCGCGAATTTGCGCTCGATCTGATCCGCAAGAGCGCCAAGACGGCGTCGGCGCGATTGCAGTTCTGCCGTCTGGCGTTCGGCGCGGCGGGTTCGTCGGGCGCGCAGATCGATCTCGGCGATGCGCAGACCATGGCGCGCGGTCATATCGAGGACGGCAAGACCACGATCGCGTGGAACCTGCCGCGCGTGCTGCTGCCGAAGAACAAGGTCAAACTGCTGCTCAACATGCTGGTGATTGCGCAGCAGACCATTCCGCGCGGCGGCGTGCTCACGGTCGATCCGGTCGGCGAAGGCGAGGCGGCCGGCTTTCGCGTCGCGGCCAGCGGGCTGAACGCCCGCATGCCGCAAAATATCGCCGATCTGCTGGCGGCGGACCATGCCGGGGGCGTCGATGCCCATGCCGTGCAGCCCTATTACACGCGGCTATTGGCGCAGGCCTGCGGATTGAAGGTGGTGCTGGCGCCCGAGGGCGATACCGTGGTGGTGACCGCTTCCTGAGCAGGCGGGCGCGAAATCATGGTTAACCAACGGTTTACCGCCGACGCCTGAATTCCATAAGACCGTGTTATCTCTTTGTTGAGTGCGTTCTTTTCCAATTGCTCAACCAATATTAAACGCTTTGCATAGAAGCTGGCCAAACTCCGAAAGGCGTCACGAAGTCGTGCGCCCGTGGGTTCGAAGGCCTGTTTGATGGATGATTTGTTGCGGGAGTTCCTGACCGAGACTGGCGAAAGCCTGGATACGGTCGATAATCAGTTGGTGCGGTTCGAGCAGGAGCCGAACAACGCCAAGATTCTGGATAACATCTTTCGCCTGGTTCACACCATCAAGGGGACCTGCGGCTTTCTGGGACTGCCGCGCCTCGAAGCGCTGGCGCATGCCGGCGAGACCCTGATGGGTAAATTCCGTGACGGCATGCCGGTCAAGGCCGAAGCCGTCACGCTGATCCTCAGCAGCATCGACCGCATCAAGGAAATTCTGGCCGGGCTGGAGGCCAGCGAGGCGGAGCCGGAAGGCTCCGATCAGGATCTGATCGTTCAGCTTCATCAGATGGTCGAGCAGGGCATGCAGGCGATGTCAGCGTCGGCTAGCCCGATCGCGTCAGCGCCGGCTCCGGTCGCGTCAGCGTCGCCTGGCCCGGTCGAGGGCACGCCGACCTATCAGGTGCTGGAGCGGCAATTGCGTCCCGGCGAAGTGTCGCTCGACGATCTGGAACGCGCGTTCCGCGAGACCGCGGCCGAGGTTGCGCCGCCGCCCGCGCCAAAGCCGGCGCCTCCGAAGGAAGCAAAACCGGTCTCGAAGAAAACATTTCTCGAGCCGGAAGCAGCCGACAGCGACCGCGTCGCCAACCAGTCGATCCGCGTCAATGTCGACACGCTGGAACATCTGATGACGATGGTGTCGGAGCTCGTTCTGACGCGCAATCAGCTTCTGGAGATCAGCCGGCGCAACGAGGACACCGAGTTCAAGGTGCCGCTGCAGCGGCTGTCCAACGTCACCGCCGAACTGCAGGAAGGCGTCATGAAGACGCGGATGCAGCCGATCGGCAACGCCTGGCAAAAGCTGCCGCGGATCGTACGCGACCTGTCCGGCGAACTCGGCAAGCAGATCGAACTGGAGATGCACGGCGCCGACACCGAGCTCGACCGCCAGGTGCTCGACCTGATCAAGGATCCGTTGACCCATATGGTGCGCAACTCCGCCGATCACGGGCTGGAGACGCCGGCCGAGCGTTTGGCCGCGGGCAAACCGGAACAGGGGACGATCCGGCTGTCGGCCTATCATGAAGGCGGCCACATCATCATCTGCATTGCCGACAACGGCCGCGGGCTCAATACCGCGCGGATCAAGGCCAAGGCGGTCGCCAACGGCCTCGTCACCGAGGCCGATCTCGAAAAGATGACGGAAGCGCAGATCCACAAATTCATCTTCGCGCCCGGGTTCTCCACCGCAGCCGCGGTCACCAGCGTGTCCGGCCGCGGCGTCGGCATGGATGTGGTGCGCACCAATATCGACCAGATCGGCGGCACCATCGACGTCAAGTCGGTGGCCGGCCAGGGCTCCAGCGTCACCGTCAAGATTCCGCTGACGCTGGCGATTGTCTCGGCGCTGATCGTGGAAGCCGCCGGCGATCGTTTTGCGATCCCGCAACTGGCTGTCATCGAACTGGTGCGGGCGCGGGCCAATTCCGAACACCGCATCGAGCGGATCAAGGACACCGCGGTATTGCGCTTGCGCAACAAGCTGTTGCCGCTGATGCACCTGAAGAAGCTGCTCAAGATCGACGACGGCACCTCCAGCGATCCGGAAAACGGCTTCATCGTGGTGACCCAGGTCGGCAGCCAGACCTTCGGCATCGTGGTCGACGGCGTGTTCCATACCGAGGAAATCGTGGTCAAGCCGATGTCGACCAAGCTGCGTCACATCGAGATGTTCTCCGGCAACACCATTCTGGGCGATGGCGCCGTGATCATGATCATCGATCCCAACGGCATTGCCAAGGCGCTCGGGACCTCGGTCGAAGCCAGCCACGAAATCGCCGACGAGAACGCGGCGATGCGCGCCGGCGCCGCCGAGCAATTGACCTCGCTGCTGGTGTTCCGCGCCGGCTCCACGCAGCCCAAGGCGGTACCGCTCGGGCTGGTGACCCGGCTGGAGGAAATCGCCGCCGACAAGCTCGAACTCTCCAACGGCCGCCATATGGTGCAGTACCGCGATCAATTGATGCCGCTGGTGCAGATGAACGGCGTCAGCGTCGCGACGTCCGGCGTCCAGCCGATCCTGGTGTTCGCCGATGACGGCCGCTCGATGGGTCTGGTGGTCGACGAGATCATCGACATCGTCGAGGAGCGGCTCCACATCGAGGTGGCCGGCAGCGGCGAGGGCATTCTCGGCTCTGCCGTGATCAGGGGACAGGCCACCGAAGTGATCGACGTCGGCTACTTCCTGCCGATGGCGTTCGCTGACTGGTTCAGCCGCAAGGAGATGCGGCCGTCGGCGGGTGCGCAATCGGTGCTGCTGGTCGACGACAGCGCGTTCTTCCGCAACATGCTGGCGCCGGTCCTGAAGGCGGCGGGTTACCGGGTGCGGGTCGCGCCCAATGCGCAGGAGGGGCTGGAGGCGTTGCGCTCGGGCCAGGCGTTCGATGTGGTGCTGACCGATATTGAAATGCCCGACATGAACGGCTTCGAATTCGCCGAGACGATCCGCGCCGATCAGCATTTGAGCGCGATGCCGATCATCGCGCTGTCATCGATGGTATCGCCGGCGGCGATCGAGCGCGGACGCCTCGCCGGCTTCCACGATTACGTCGCCAAGTTCGATCGTCCCGGCCTGATCGCGGCGCTGAAGGAACAAACCGCCGAACTCGGCCGGGCGGCATGAAACAAGTTCAGCCGGGCGGCATGAAGCAAGTTCAGCCGGGCGGCCTGAAGGAGGCAGCATGAGCAACAAGACACCGACCATCGAAGGCGCCGTTTCCGAATACGTCACCGCTGTTATCGGCGAGCAGCTGTTCGGGTTGCCGATCTCGCGGGTGCAGGACGTGTTCATGCCGGCACGGCTGACCCGGGTGCCGCTGTCGTCGGGCGAGATCGCCGGCGTTCTCAATCTGCGTGGCCGTATCGTCACCGTGATAGATATGCGCGCCCGCCTCGGCCTGCCCAGGAACGAAGACGGCAAGCCGCCGATGGCGGTGGGCGTCGATCTGCGCGGCGAATCCTACGGCCTGTTGATCGATCAGATCGGCGAGGTGCTCAAGCTCGCCGACGACGGTCGCGAGGACAACCCCGTCAATCTCGATCCGCGGATGGCGAAGCTTGCCGACGGTGTGCATCGCCTCGACGGACAACTCATGGTCGTTCTCGATGTCGATCGCGTTCTTGAGATCGTGCCTGACATGCTGGCGGCATAAGGCCGGCGGCAGGCTTGGCGTAAATAAGTTGCAACGCAAACGTCCCTTTCGGGACTCTGAAGAAGCAGAGGCTGAAATGAAGACTTGTCTGGTGGTCGATGACTTAAGTGTCATTCGAAAAGTCGCAAGGCGAATCCTGGAAGGGCTGGATTTCCAGATCATCGAAGCTGAGGACGGCGAGAAGGCGCTGGAGGTCTGCAAGCGCGGATTGCCCGAGGCGATCCTGCTCGACTGGAACATGCCGATCATGGATGGCTATGAATTCCTCGGCAATCTGCGCCGCATGCCGGGCGGCGACCAGCCCAAGGTGGTGTTTTGCACCACCGAAAACGATGTCGCGCATATCGCGCGCGCGCTTCATGCCGGTGCCAATGAGTACATCATGAAGCCGTTCGACAAGGACATCGTCACGGCGAAGTTCCAGGAAGTCGGCCTGATCTAACGTCGTTTGAGTTCGGCGGCCGAGCGGTCGCCGGCGCCGTCTTTTCAGTTGTGCTGTTGCGTCGTGTCTGGTGATTAATGAGCGTTGCGTTGGCAAGTTCCTCGACCTCGAATTCAACGCGGCAGGAACCGCTGCGGGTGATGGTGGTCGATGATTCCGTCGTTATCAGAGGATTGATCTCGCGCTGGATCGAATCCGAACCGGACATGGTTGTCGCGGCATCGCTGCGCACCGGACTTGACGCCGTCAGGCAGATTGAGCGCGTCGATCCGGACGTTGCCGTGCTCGACATCGAAATGCCGGATCTCGACGGCATTTCCGCGCTGCCGCTGCTGCTGGCAAAAAAGCCAAACCTGATCATCATCATGGCCTCGACGCTGACCCGCCGCAACGCGGAGATCAGCTTCAAGGCGCTCTCGCTCGGCGCCTCGGACTACATTCCGAAGCCGGAAAGCACCCGCGAGCCGACCGCCGCCGAAACCTTTCGCCACGATCTCATTCAGAAAATCCGCCATCTCGGCGCCAAGGTCCGCCGCGCCGTCCCGGCTTCAGCCAGTCCGCCATTGGCGCCGGTCCTCGAGCGGTCGCGTGAGCCGTTGCCGCGGCCGCCGCCGGCCCAGACGGCGAATTTGCAACTGCTGCGCCGCCCGTTCAGTGCACAAGCCCCGCGCGCGCTGCTGATCGGTTCATCGACCGGCGGTCCGCAGGCGCTGATGACGCTGGTCAGCGAGATCGGAGCCGTGATCGATCGCTTTCCGGTTCTTATCACGCAACATATGCCGCCGACCTTCACCACGATTCTGGCGGAACATCTGGCGCGCTCGAGCCGCCGGCCGGCGCACGAAGCCGTCGATGGCGAGATCGTCAAGACCGGCCAGATCTATCTTGCACCGGGCGGCCGCCATATGCGCCTGGCACGCCATGGCGCCGACGCGGTGATCGCGCTCGACGACGGCCCGCCGGTCAATTTCTGCAAGCCGGCCGTCGACCCCTTGTTCACCTCCGCAATCGATGTCTGGCAGGGCGGCATTCTCGCGGTGGTGCTGACCGGCATGGGTTCGGACGGCATGCGCGGCGGCAAGGAGGTCGTCGCCGCCGGCGGAAACGTGATCGCCCAGGATGAAGCTTCGAGCGTGGTGTGGGGAATGCCGGGCGCGGCAGCGAATGCGGGCATTTGCGCGGCCATTCTGCCGCTGGATCAGATCGCGTCCAAACTGGTTCGATTATTTTCGGGAGATCGTTCGTGACGCCGCTCGACTACGAGTTTTTGCGTAAGTTTCTGAAGGAGCGGTCCGGGCTGGATCTTTCTCCGGACAAGCAATATCTGGTTGAAAGCAGATTGATCCCGCTGGCGCGAAGGGCTGGTCTGCCCGGCATTGCCGAGATTGTCCAGAAAATGAAGGGCGGCTCCGAAGCGCTGATCTCGGATGTGGTGGAGGCCATGACCACCAACGAGACGTTCTTCTTCCGCGACAAGCTTCCGTTCGAAAACCTGCGGGAGACCATTATCCCGATGATGTTGCAGGCGCGTGCGAGCCGCCGTGTCTTGCGCATCTGGTGTGCGGCTTCTTCCAGCGGGCAGGAGCCGTATTCGATCGCGATGTGCCTGAAGCAGATGGGTTCGGCGCTGGCGGGGTGGCGGATCGAGATTCTTGCAACCGACCTGTCGCAGGGTGTTCTGGAAAAATCCAAAGCCGGTATCTTCAGCCAGTTCGAGGTCCAGCGCGGATTGCCGATTCAGATGCTGGTCAAGCATTTCACGCAGGTCGGAGAACTGTGGCAACTCAATGCCGATATCCGCGCCATGGTCCAGCACCGGCAATTGAATCTGCTGCAGGATTTTTCCCATCTCGGGACCTTCGACGTGATTTTCTGCCGCAACGTCCTGATCTATTTCGATCAGGACACCAAGGCCAGGATCTTCGACCGCCTGGCAAGGGTGATCGAACCCGATGGCGTATTGACGCTGGGCGCCGCCGAATCCGTCGTCGGGATTTCCGATGCCTTCAAGCCCTTTCCGGAGCGGCGCGGGCTTTACCGGCCGAACACTGCCCGGGCCGTTCGCGCGGGCGCCGCGGCGATGATGCCCCACGCGGCAGTTGCCGCGGCGGCGCGCTGATCAGGGCTTTAGACTAGCGCCGGTCGAGGTTTCCGTTCTTCCAACGATGTCGTTGCCCTATTCGGGGCGGTGTGATCGAGCCTGCCATCGAGGCCGGCCCGCCGGGACCAGATGACGGCGCAAGTTCTTCCCCATCGTGCGTCGGCACGCAGCACCTACAGAATCGCGTGCGGTACGAACCGTGACGTATTGCCGGTGATCGGATTTTCGTCCTCGCGGATCGACAGTCCGCATGGCATGTGGTCGACCAGCCAGCTTCCGAGCACTGGATATTGGCCGGAAAAATTCGGCAGCGGCGACAGCGCCTGGCGAATGAAACCCTCGGCGCCGTACGGCCCTTGTTGCTCGACCAGCGTAACGCCCTTGGTGATCAACGCTACATTGGCTCCTTCGCGGGAATAGAGCGGTTTGCGCACGAAGGTGGCGCCGAGCTTCGCCGCGTTCGGATCATCCTCGAAATAGGTGGGCAGCAAATTGGGGTGGCCCGGAAACATCTCCCACAGCAGCGGAAGAATGCCCTTGTTGGAAAGGATGGCCTTCCACGGTGGCTCGATCCAGCGCGTCGCGGCTTCGGCGAGCCGCGCGCCAAACGCCTCGTGAAACATCCATTCCCAGGGATAGAGTTTGAACGCGAGTTCTATTTTGCGGTTGTCGAGATCGACGAAGCCGCCGTCCTCGCGCCATCCGATCGCTTCGATATCGAGCAGGGTGGTTTCGAGTCCGCCCTGCCTCGCGGTGTCCTCGAGATAGGCCAGGGTGCCGGCATCCTCGGTGTTCTCGGTCACTCCCGTCAGATGCAGGTGGCGTCCGGCGCCCACCTTCTTCCACGCCTCAATCAACCTTTCATGGATCGAATTGAACTGGTCGGCACGGGCGGGAACGATATGCCGCTCGATCGCTTGCTCGAGCCATGTCCATTGAAAGACCGCCGCCTCGAAGATCGAGGTCGGTGTATCGGCATTATACTCCAGCAGTTTCGCCGGACCCCGCCCGTCGAAACTGAGATCGAGCCGGCCGTAGAGGCTGCCTTCGTCGCGCTGCCAGCTGTCGCGGATCAGCGGCCAGAATGCTTCCGGTATCTTCAGGCGGCGCAGATCGCGTTCGTCGCCGACCGCGCGGCCGACGAGTTCGAGGCACATCGCATCGATTTCGCCGGTGGGGGCCTCGATCTGCCGCTCGATTTCGTCGAGCGTGAACGCATAATAGGCGCGCTCGTCCCAGTAACGCTCGCCGTCGATGGTGTGAAAATCGAATCCGGCGGCTTGCGCGGTGTCGCGCCAGTCGCTGCGTTCGGGGCATGAAATGCGCTGCATGGAATGATGTGCTAGCCGCCGCCGGAGAAATGCGATCCGAACGCGTGTGCAAACGAGCCGAAGCCGCCGCGCGTCACACTGCCCGAACCGGATTCGGAAGCCGTGCTCGACGATGAACTACTCGATGAGGAATTGCCGCCATAGAAACTGCTGCGCGACCACGATCCGCCATGGCCGCCGCCGGATGAATATCCGCGCGAGGAGCATTCGGTTCCGGTTGGCGGCGTTGAGGGCGCCGCCATTCCCGGTGATTTCGGTTCGCAGTTCCGGCCGGATGTGAGCGCATAGGCGCCACCGCCAATGGCAACGGTGCCCATCAGCAGCAGGGCCACGTGGCGAGAACGTTTCACCGGCGCCGCGGTTTGGGCCACAACCGGCCGGCGTTTGCCGAAATCCCTGGTGGGTGGCTTGGCCATGATCAGTAGATCATCGAGGCGGCGTTGAGGGCGCCTGCGGCGAGCGAGGCGAGCCCAAGCCAGATCGCGGCGGCGAGTTCGCCTGCCGCGATCTTCGCCGACAGGTTCGGCACCGGTATCTTCACAATGAAGAAGACCGCGATCTGGACGATCAGGGCGATCACGCTCCAGATCAGGCAATCGACGATATTGGAGGAGTGGGCGATGGCGCTGACCACCGGCAGCACGAAACCGAGCAGGCTGAGGCCGAGCGCGATGGCCGCGGCCGGATCGTTGTCGCGGATCAACTGGAATTCGTCGTGCGGCGTGACGCGGGTGTAGACGAAGAGGTAGGCGACGACGGCAACGATGGCCGTGCAGAAATACAGCAAAAACGCCGGCAATCCGGCCAATGATTGAAGGATCATCGAGGGCCCCCTGGAGCGGTTTCCAGCGAAAGCCTGCCCCGGACTAGATCCGGGGTGGAGACCGGCTCGCGTGAAGAAAACGCGTCAAAATAAATAAGCCGAGCCTCCGTTCCGATTCAATCGGAACGGAAAGGGCTCTGGTCGCGATGCGGCGAGAATTGCACAACCTGTCGGTCGCTGCACGCGCGTTTCGAGTTCAATCCCCAAAAACAAAAACCCCGCCATTCGCGGCGGGGTCCAGTCTGGGAGGAGCGAGCCGAACAGGCTCGCGGGGTAAACCCAGTGATCAGGCGGGAATGCGCTCTTCGACCTCGTGCGGCTCGCGCAGCACGTAGCCGCGGCCCCAGACGGTCTCGATGAAATTGCGGCCCTCGGAAGCGTTGGCGAGCTTCTTGCGCAGCTTGCAGATGAAGACGTCGATGATCTTCAGTTCCGGCTCGTCCATGCCGCCATAGAGATGGTTGAGGAACATTTCCTTGGTCAGGGTGGTGCCCTTGCGCAGCGAGAGCAGCTCCAGCATCTGGTATTCCTTGCCCGTCAGATGCACGCGCTGGCCGCCGACTTCGACCGTCTTGGTGTCGAGATTGACCACGAGATCGCCGGTCTGGATCACCGACTGGGCGTGGCCCTTGGAGCGGCGCACGATGGCGTGGATGCGCGCAACCAGTTCGTCCTTGTGGAAAGGCTTGGTCATGTAGTCGTCGGCGCCGACGCCGAGGCCCTTGACCTTGTCCTCGATGCCGGCGAGGCCGGAGAGGATCAGAATCGGTGTTTTGATCTTCGACACCCGAAGCTGCTTGAGCACGTCGTAACCGGACATATCAGGCAGATTGAGGTCGAGCAGGATAATATCGTAATCGTAAAGTTTTCCGAGATCGACGCCTTCTTCTCCGAGGTCCGTCGTATAGACGTTGAAACTCTCGGATTTGAGCATCAGCTCGATCGACTGCGCGACGGCGCTGTCATCTTCTATCAGCAATACGCGCATGCCAGTCCCCTATAGTCGCCGCTCCGGGCGTCAGGTCGGCCGCACTTGCGGCACTCAAAACGCCTTTGAACAACTGATTCGGATCCTGACGACATATGGTTAACAAAATCTGATTCACGTTCGCAAGCTCTATCCGTGCAATTTTTGTCGAATCGCCCTAAGATATTGCGTCGAAGCAGTTTTTTGTATCCGTTCTGGTTCAAGTTCCACATTAAGAGACGGGCCTAACCGACTCCCGCGACTCGCCCTTCGTTCTGACGGACGAGTGCTCTCAGTCACCAAAGACAGTGACGTAATGATTAACGATGCGGGTAAACACGAGGTTAAGGGCACGGCCACAAAGCGTGGAAACTTAAGGTTTTCGCAATGAAGGCGCTCGCCGAGCAGATCACCGACATCGATGGCGTCAACATTTATGGCCGCGTGGTCGGTGTGCGCGGCTTGATGGTGGAGATCGCCGGCCCGATTCATGCGATGTCGGTCGGCGCCCGTATCGTGATCGAGACCGGCGGCAATCGTTTCATCCCCTCCGAGGTCATCGGCTTTTCCGGCAACAATGCCGTGGTGATGCCGTTCGCCGGACTCGAAGGTGTGCGGCGCGGCTGCCGCGCGGTGATCGCCAATGCCGCGAGCCAGGTGCGGCCTTCGCCATTGTGGCTCGGTCGCGTCCTCAACGCGATGGGCGAGCCGATCGACGGCAAGGGCGCCCTGCCCAGCGGTCCGTCGCCGATGCCGTTTCGCAACTCGCCGCCACCGGCGCATTCGCGCAAACGCGTCGGCGCGCCGCTCGATCTCGGCGTGCGGGCGCTCAATACATTCCTGACCTGTTGCCGCGGCCAGCGGCTCGGCATCTTCGCCGGCTCCGGCGTCGGCAAGTCGGTATTGCTGTCGATGCTGGCGCGCAATGTTGATGCGGATATCACGGTGATCGGTCTTGTCGGCGAACGCGGGCGCGAGGTGCAGGAATTCCTGCAGGACGACCTCGGCGAAGCCGGGCTGGCGCGCTCGGTAGTGGTGGTGGCGACGTCGGACGAGCCTGCCTTGATGCGGCGTCAGGCGGCTTATTTGACGTTGGCGATCGCCGAATACTTCCGCGATGAGGACGAGGACGTGCTGTGTCTGATGGATTCGGTCACTCGTTTTGCGATGGCGCAGCGCGAGATCGGCCTGTCGGCGGGCGAGCCGCCCACCGCCAAGGGCTATACGCCGACCGTGTTCACCGAATTGCCGAAACTGCTGGAGCGTGCCGGCCCCGGGGTCGGCGCCGGCTCCATCACCGGCATCTTCACGGTGCTGGTGGACGGCGACGACCACAATGAACCGATTGCGGATGCGGTCCGCGGCATCCTCGACGGCCATGTGGTGATGGAGCGCGCGATTGCCGAGCGCGGACGTTTTCCCGCGATCAACATTCTCAAGTCGGTGTCTCGCACCATGCCGAAATCGGCCGATCCAGCCTACCTGCCGACCATCACGCGGGGGCGTCAGGTGATGGCGACCTATGCCGACATGGAGGAACTGATCCGGCTCGGGGCCTATCGGGCGGGCTCGAGCGCCGAGGTCGACCAGGCGATCCGGTTGCATGAGCCGCTGGAGGGATTTCTGCGCCAGGCCAAGGACGAGGTGAGTTCCCTGGGCGACGGTTATCGGCAACTTGAGCAAATCCTGGGGAGTTTGGAAACGGAACGCTAACTTTGTCAGGCCATCATCCGGTCACACAAGTAGAGATGCCGGTGGGGCCCCCTGAGGGATACCGGTTCCGTCCCGCGTTCAGATTGGGACTTCTGGGGAGTACGAGTCGATGAAGTCACGTGAAACGCTAATCCGCCTGAAGAAGTTTCAGGTCGACGAGAAGCGCCGAAGGGTCGCCCAGATTGAAGGTATGATCGCCGACTTCCTGCGGATGTCGGTCGATCTGGAGCGCGAAATTCACACCGAGCAGGAGCGCGCCGGGATCAACGATCCCACGCATTTCGCCTATCCGACCTACGCCAAGGCCGCGATCCAGCGCCGGGAAAACCTGACCCGGTCCGCCGACGAACTGCGCATTCAGCTTGAAGACGCCAAGAGCATGCTGACCGAGGCTTTCGAGGAACTCAAGAAAGTCGAGCTCCTGGACGAGCGCGATCAGGCGCGCGAACGCGCAGAGGAGAGCGCCCGCGAGCAAGCCGATCTCGACAGTATCGGCCTGATGCGCGCCCGCATCGGGGCGGTTGCCTAGATCCGTTTTCTTGCCGAACCACCAAACCCGGGCCGCGAGGTCCGGGTTTTTTTCTGATGTCCACAGCACCTGCGACTTGGTGGACTGGTTCGGCGCAAGATATGATACCACAAGCTTGGACGGCCGCTCCTGCAGCACCGAAAGCGGGCGGGCACGATTTTGGGGACACTGAATGCTGACGCCAGCTGAGCTGGTCTGGCTGATTGCCGCCGTAGCGAAGGGGGATGAGGCCGCGTTTGAGCGGCTTTATGCCGCCACGCGGGCGAAACTCTTCGGTGTGGTGGTGCGTATCTTGCGGCGACAGGATCTCGCGGAGGAGGTCATTCAGGAGGCCTACGTCAAGATCTGGAACAGCGCCGGACAATTCAATCCCGGGCTGTCGTCGCCGATCACATGGATGGTTTCGATTGCCCGCAATCGTGCCATCGACATCGTGCGCAAACGGACCGAGACATCGATCGAAGAGGAGCCGGCGGCCATGGAAGTGGCTGCCGACACGCCGGATCCGCTGGCACGCCGGGAGATGACGGAAGAGTTGAAGCGCTTGCTGGAGTGCGTTGGGCGTCTGGAGCCGGATCGGCAAAAGCTCGTATTGCTGGCCTACTACAATGGCTGGAGCCGCGAGCAGTTGGCGGCCAAGTTCGAGACGCCGGTGAATACCGTAAAGACATGGCTGCGTCGCAGCATGATGGACATCCGGGAGTGCCTTGGACTGGAATGATGGCCTACAGCGAAGACCATATCGCGCTCGCCGCGGAATATGCCCTCGGCACACTCGATGCCGACGAGCGCGCGCAGGTCGAGACCATGATGTCCGTCGACAAGGGCTTCACGGCGATGGTCCAGGCATGGGAGCAAAAGCTCGGCGTGCTGAACCAGATGGTCGGATCGATCGAGCCGCGGCCTGAGGTCTGGGACAAGATCCGGACCGCGGCGGGACTTTCCGCGCCGCAAGAGCCGCTGGTGCTTCCGCAGGCGCCGCCGCAGCCGCCGCCGGTCGCTCCGGAAATCAGCCAGCCTGCCGTGGCGGTGGATGATTCCAACGTCATCCAGTTGTCCGCGAAGGTGCGGCGCTGGCGCAACATCGCCACATTGTCGACGGCGATCGCTGCCGCACTGGTCGCGATGATCGCCGTTCAGGCCTATCGGCCGGAGTTGTTGCCCGAGGGCATTCGTCCGAAGCCGCGGACGCAGGTGGTTGAGGTCAAGAGTCCGGCGGCTCCCGCTCCGGCGCCGTCAGCCCAGTATGTCGCCGTCTTGCAGAAGGAGGGTGGCTCGCCGGCCTTCATCCTCACGGTTGACGGCGCGACCAAGAACTTCACGGTGCGCAAGGTCGGCGCCGCTGCCGAAGCCGGCAAGAGCTTCGAGCTTTGGCTGATCTCGGAGAAGCTGCAGCGGCCGCGCTCGCTGGGTGTGATCGGCGGCAGCGACTTCACCGCGCGTCCGGTGCTGTCTTCGTACGACGCCGACACGATCAACGCGGCGACCTATGCGGTGACGGTCGAGCAGGCAGGCGGCTCGCCAGACGGCAAGCCGACGTCAGCACCGATTTATGCCGGCAAGCTGATCGAGACCGTTCCACCACCCGTTGCTGCGCCGTCGCCCGCCCGCTGAATTTGGCAGCCGCGGATTTCCGCATCAGCGTTCCTGACCGAAGATCCAACCGGCTTGAGTGTCTCTTGCGGCCATCGGGCTTTGCCGTTGCCGAGAATGCGTTGTCCAAAAAATGTCTTGTACAACACGCCCTGCACAAAAAGAAAACGCCCGTGGGGAGCGGGCGTTTTCCGAAGAGCCAACTTGGGGGTAGTTGGGGCCTTCACATACTCACGTGGCAACCTTGGGGGGCTGGTAAAGAGCCGCGTGAATTCACAAAATCATTAGCGCACCATCGAGGTGTTTGAACTCGTGATGGTCACCGCCTTGCCGGCCTTGATGACCTTCGCGGTCTGGTAGCTGTCGCCTGAATTGGTATGAGCCGAGATGCTGAAGGCCGCCACCGCGATAGCCGCAACGAGCGCAACGACCACAATCTTGAGGTGCGTCGTGCGATCGGCGCTATAGATCGAGTGGTTCATGGTTAGCCTCCTGCCGCGCTGCTCCTGCCTTTTGCGATTTGTCTCGTCCGTCCGCAGGCAGGTTCAACATCACATGTCAAGAAACGTGGGGATTCGGCGTTTCGTTCCTAAGAGGCGATCACAAGGCAGTGAAAAGACTTGATCGGCCGCGAGCGCAGCCGGCACTTAATCGTCGATTTTTGATATAGCTTAGTAATTACAGCAGGTTATTGGAATCAATAATTTTGCGATGCAATATCCCGCAAAACACCCCGATCCGATAAAACCATTTGCCTGTGGCGGAAAAGCCCTGCTTCGCCAGCGCGTTGGCGGAAGTGATTTGCGGCAAAAGCGACCGCCGGCCGCGGCGTCTAGACGCTTCCGACGGTCTTCAGCCGCGCCCGGGGATGGATCTCCGTCTGCGACAGAACGGTGGTCCACCCCAGTTGGTGGCATCTTTTTTGAGATCGATTTTCATTCGGCGTTCTCGTCTGGAGGGACGAAACGGCGACACGCGGCACTGGATGCAGATTAGCCGTGAAACACGCCACCCGGCAGCCAAGGATTCGGGCCGGCGGGCTGGTGCATCGTGATCGTGCCATTAGGCAATCTCCATGGACCACAGCAGCCTCCGACGCTCATGTCGCCTCCGGTGACGCCATCAAGTTCGTCGTCGCTCAGAATTTCGGTATTGAGTTCGGTCTTGGTCATTTTCGTCATCCCCTTTGCTTGTCGAAGCAGCGGTTCGCCGCTTCTTACAGACGATAGTTGCAGGGACCTCGGATCGCGTTCATGGGCCAAATCGGTCTTTGTGATTTGCGTCACGCTTAGGTCGTCGTCATCGAGACGCTTGTCACGGTCCCGAGCCAATGGATATCTCAATGCGAGAAAGCCCGAAAAGATTGGAGCGGGCGCTTCGCGGAGCCTGTCATCGGGCGCGCATTCGCGCGACCCGTTGGCTCGCAATGACGATCTCAAAACGCCTTGCGCGTTGGCTATTTGAAAATCGAATCGGGAAGCTGGTCTAGACGCTTCCGACCGTCTTCAGCCGCGCCCGTGGATGGATCTCCGCCTGCGACAGAACGGTCGTTTGCGACCTGAAGCGTTCCACCAGCGAACGCACGAACGGCCGGATCGCCGCCGAAGTGACCAGCACCGGCGCCTCGCCCTCGCGCGCGGCCTGCTCGAACCGTTCCCGCACCACGGTCATGAACTCGGACAGTTTGGAAGGCTGCATCGCAAGGTTGCGCTCCTCGCCCTGGCCGACCAGCGATTCGGCAAAGGCCTGCTCCCACTTGGCCGACAAGGCGATCAGCGGCAGATAGCCGTTGCCGGTGGTGTTCTGCGCGCAGATCTGCCGGGCCAGCCGGGCACGAACATGTTCGACCATCGCAGCCGGGTTGCGCGAAAACGCCAGCGCGTCGGCGATGCCTTCGAGAATGGTCGACAGGTCGCGGATCGAGATCCGCTCGGCGAGCAGAAGCTGCAGCACACGCTGAATGCCCGACATGGTGACCAGGCTCGGCACGATATCCTTGAGCAGTTCGCCTTGCTCCTTCGGCAGGTCCTTCAGCAGTTTCTGCACCTCGCCATAGGACAACAGGTCCGACATGTTGTTCTTGAGCAGCTCGGTGAGATGGGTCGACAGCACGGTCGCCGCATCGACCACCGTGTAGCCCTTCAGCGACGCTTCCTCCTTCAGGCTGGCGTCGACCCAGGTCGCCGGCAGCCCGAATGTCGGCTCGATGGTATGAATGCCGGGCACGCCGACCTGATTTCCGGCGGGGTCCATCACCATGAACTGGTTCGGCCAGATCCGCCCGGTGCCGGCATCGACTTCCTTGATCTTGATGATGTAGGTGTTGGCTTCCAGCTGCACATTGTCGAGAATGCGCACCGACGGCATCACAAAGCCCATCTCGACCGCGAGCGAACGGCGCAGCGCCTTGATCTGCTCGGTGAGGCGGTCGGTCCCGTCGGGGCCGTTCACCAGCGGCAGCAGCGCATAGCCGAGCTCGATCTTGAGATCGTCGATCTTCAGCGCCGTTGCGATCGGTTCTTCGGCTGCCGCACTTGCCGCGGCGGCTGCCGCCGGTGCCGCGGCCGCGGCGGCTTCGGCTGCCTTGGTGACGCGATTGCGTCTGTGGGCTGAAACCGCCAGCGCCGCCGCGCCGCCGCCCAGCAGCAGGAACGGGATCATCGGAATGCCCGGCAGCAGCGCCAGCACCAGCATCACGCCGGCCGACATGCCTGCCGCTTGCGGATAGCCGGAGAGCTGTTTCATCAGCGCCTTGTCGGCCGCACCGCTGACACCCGCTTTCGAGACCAGCAGGCCCGCCGCGGTGGAGACGATCAGCGCGGGCACCTGGGTGACCAGACCGTCGCCGACGGTCAATAGCGTGTAGGTGCGCGCGGCCTCGCCGAAGCCGAGGCCCTGCTGGGCCACGCCGATAATGATTCCGCCGATGACGTTGATGAAGACGACGAGCAGGCCGGCGACCGCGTCGCCGCGCACGAATTTCGAGGCACCGTCCATCGCGCCGAAGAAGCCGCTTTCGTCCTCCAGCGCCTTGCGGCGTTCCTTGGCGACTTTCTCGTCGATCAGCCCGGCGGAGAGATCGGCGTCGATCGCCATCTGCTTGCCCGGCATGGCGTCGAGGTGAAAGCGCGCCGCGACTTCGGCGATGCGGCCGGAGCCCTTGGTGATGACGACGAAATTCACGATCACGAGAATCGCGAAAACGATAATTCCGATCACGAAATTGCCGCCCATCACGAAATTGCCGAACGCCTGGATGACGTGGCCGGCAGCATCGGGGCCTTCATGGCCGCGCGACAGGATCAGCCGCGTGGAGGCGAGGTTGAGCGAAAGCCGCAGCATGGTCGAAATCAGCAGGATGGTCGGGAACGACGAGAATTCCAGCGGCGCCTGGATGAACAGCGACGTCATCAGGATCAGGATCGACAGCGTGATCGAGATCGCCAGAAAGAGATCGAGAACGATCGAGGGCAGCGGCAGGATCAGCACCACCAGAATGGTGAGGATGCCGAACGCCAGCGCGAGATCGCCGCGCCTCAGGATTCTGCCGATGTCGCTGAAACTTGGAAGTCCGGTCCCCGGTGCTGCGCCCAGACCTGCCGTGACATCGACCATGGTAGCTGCTTCCCCCCGCGCATGCCGGCCGCGGGCGCCAAACGTCTGCGCGGCGGCCGAAGGGCCACCGTTTCGAAAGTGAGGCACCGCATTGGCGTCCACGGGTACTCCCCCGTTCTACGCGACCGACGACACTCGACTTCACTGGGCAATTTTTGCCCGGTTTATGGTTAGGAAAGGGTTAACGAGGGTCACCTCTGTGGTTCCGCGGCACTAACCCGTTGGCGTCGCCCCGGAATCACGAAAAAACGCAGTGCGATCGTTCTGTTGCACTGCATCTGCATGCCCATTATCGCGCCATGTTGGTTGACCCGGGAGCCGCCGGCGACGAAGTTGCGGCCGTGCTGGCTCCCTCCGATTCATCGACAGCTTCGCCACTTTTCACCCCGGACTCCGGTCAGGCATGGGTCAGGCTCGCGCTCGCGCTGGTGATGGGCTCGATCGGCAGCGTCGGCATGTGGTCGGTGGTGGTTGTGCTTCCGGTGGTCCAGGCCGAATTCGGCGCGAGCCGCGGCGATGTATCGCTGGCCTTCACGCTGCTCATGCTCGGCTTTGGCCTCGGCAGCGTCGCGGCCGGCAAGATCGCCGATCGCTTCGGGATCATCATGGCGATCGGGCTCAGCACCGCGATCCTCGGGTTGGCTTATATCGGCGCCGGGCTCTCAACCACTCTTTGGCAATTCATTCTGGTTCATTTTCTGATCGGCCTCGGGACCTCGGCGACGTTCGCGCCGCTGATGGCGGAGGCCTCGCACTGGTTCGACCGTTATCGCGGCCTCGCGGTGACCATCGCGGCCAGCGGCAACTACGTCGGCGGCGCGATCTGGCCGCCGGTGCTTAATTGGGGGATTCAGAGCTCCGGCTGGCGCTGGAGCTATGTCGCCGTGGGTATCTTCTGCGGCGTGACGATGACGGCGATGTTGCTGCTGCTTCGGATGCGGATCGGCGTGGCGACACGGCGTAGCCATGTCGACGCACCGCCGCCACGGATCGATCTGCGGCTGCCGATCAATACGCTGACGGCGATGCTGTGCGTCGCCAGTATTTGCTGCTGCGTGGCGATGGCGATGCCGCAGGTCCATATCGTCGCCTATTGCGGCGATCTCGGCTACGGGGTGGCGCGCGGCTCCGAAATGTTGTCGCTGATGCTGGCGTTCGGCATCATCAGCCGGATCGGTTCGGGATTTCTCGCCGACAAGATCGGCGGCATCCGCACGCTGCTGATCGGATCGGTGGCGCAGGGTTCTGCGCTGGTGTTCTATTTGTTTTTCGACAGCCTCTCCTCGCTCTACATCATCTCCGCGATGTTTGGGCTGTTTCAGGGCGGCATCGTGCCGAGCTACGCCATCATCGTCCGCGAATCGATGCCGGCGAGCGAAGCGGCGACCCGCGTCGGCATCGTGATTCTGGCCTCCGTCTTCGGCATGTCGTTCGGTGGCTGGGTGTCCGGCGTGATCTTCGACGCCACCGGTTCCTACGCTGCGGCATTCCTGAACGGGCTGGTCTGGAATGCGATCAACATCGCGATCGTGCTGGCGCTATTGATCCGGGCGCGGTCGCGCTTCTCTTTTGCCTGACGGGTAACGTTCTATACCGCCTGGCCAGCCTTGAGCAGGACACAGCCGGTGATCTTCACGCTGCCGTCGGGTTGCTGCTCCAGCGTGTACAGCGCCTCCCACGCCTCGCCATCGGCGTCGACGATGTGAACGCGCTGCGCGATCTTGCCGTCCGCCACCTGCGCTTCGCCAAATTCGAAACTCTTGTGACGATAGACCGGGGCGTATCTTTGCTTGACCAAGCCGAGAAAGATATCGGCTTGCGGGAACATGCTCTGGATCGCGGGCGCCGCATAGGAATAGGCCGTGGCCGCATCGTCGCGGCCGAACGCGTCAACCTGGGCGCGGATGATGCGCTGCGCTCCGGCAACATCGTCGCCGGCCCGCGCCGGTGCGGTGAGGCCGATCAGCAGTGCGACCAGCAGGATAAAGCTGCGCATGAAGATGCTCCGTTGGTTCACCGCTCTTTTACGCGCCACCCGGCGGAATGGTTTCAGCGGGGGAAGTCAAATCATCTTGCTCAGGATCAGCACGATGCCCGCAATCACAAGGACGTAGCCAAGTCCGCGCATGTATCGCGCATAATTGGTTTCCGACAGCGTGCGGATGGCGATGCTGGTTTTCATCCAGAGGCCGCGCCGGAAGATCGTCGGCCTCCAGATATAGATGGCACCAATCACAATGAATACGATGCCGTAGATCACCGGCCTCATGGCCTTTCTCCCGGCGTTTTCAAAAAGCTATACCTGCCCTGATGCCTCGCCAAGTTCTATCGCCGGCGACCGGGCTTGGTACGCCGTAACTACCGGCGCATCTCCTTTAGATTCTGCTTTGCCTCCGGATTGCCCAGTGCCGCCGCCTTCTCGAACCATTGGCGCGCCACGGCGACATTGCGGGGAACGCCGTCGCCGGCGTTGTAGATTGCGCCGAGCCCGTTCATGGCAGAGGCCTCGCCAAGGGCAGCGCCCTGTTCGAACAGGTGCTTCGCCTCGGCATAGTCGCGCGCGACGCCTTTGCCATACATATAGAGCAGGCCGAGATTGTTCATGCCGGCCGGCACGCCGGCCTTGGCCGCCGCCTCGTATAATCGGACCGCCTCCGCATAATCCCGGGTCACGCCGTGCCCGGTTTCATACAGCCAGCCGAGATCGACCATGGCGATCGGTTCGCCCGCCGCCACCGCCTTGCCGTACCAGCGCGCCGCCTCGGCATAATTTTGGGGCGCGCCATCGCCACCCTCATAGACGCCGCCGAGATTGTTCATCGCCATGGCATAGCCGGCGGCGGCGGCCTGCTCGTAGCGACGCCTCGCCTCGGCAAAATTCTTCCGCGCGGTCGCCACGCGTCCGGCCTCGAAGACAAACCTCGTCACGTCGGGATATCGCGCCATTGCGTCGTTGCAGGCGACCGCCGCCGCGGTGATGCTGATCTTGTCAGGTTCCACGCCCGGCAGGCCTGGCGGATGGCCGGTATCGTAAGGCATCGCCGCCAGCCGATCGCAATCGGTGATGAGATCGTGGCGCAGCGGATCGTCGGCCGGCGACAGCCGCGCCTCCTGAACCAGCCGGGCCGGCACCGGCGTATCGGGCGCAACCGGCGCCGGGCTCGCCGCTGCCGTCGCGGGCTTGCCGGCGAAATAGAAATTGCCCGAGATCGGCGACGAGGATACCCAAGGGATTTGCTGGCCCTGGGTCGCTTTCGCCACCGCTAACCCGACTTCATTGAAGGTCCTGAACAGGCCGGAGCCGGGCCGCTGCATCGCATCGATCAGCGCTCGTGTGTAGGGGCTGTGACCGTCAACGCCGTCCAGCGAGACACTGCGCGGCTGGGTCGCAAATGAAATCAACGTCCCGACCGGTGCGGGCATTTGTGCGAGACCGCCGGTCGTTGAATGCACAGCCTGGCCGCTGAACGGGTTATCGCGGCAGGCGTCGAGCAATACCAGGTTGATGCGGGTGCCGGATTTTTCCAGCTGGTCGAGGATGCCGGACATGCCGATCATCTGCGTAAAGACATCCGCTTCGTCGAGCGGATGGGCGTCGACCGGCGCCAAATAATTGAGGCCGTGAGTCTCGACGCCATGGCCGGCGTAATAGAACAGCGCAACGTCGGCGCCGGTCAACTCGGTCTTGAATTTTTGAAGCAACTCATCGAAGCTGGCCTTGTCGAGATCCAGTTGGGCGCCGCCGCCGACCACGAAAAAGCCGAGCGACAGCAGCGTATCCGACATCAACCTGGCGTCGGCCGCAGGGTTTGGCAGCACCGGCACCGCGCGGTAGGCCGAATTGCCGATCACCAGTGCAACGCGCTTTTCGGCATGCGCCACCGAGGACAAGCCGGCGCACAACAAAACGGCCGCGAAAAGCAATCGCGACACGATGCCGACCCGACCCGTCATGACGACGCTCCCCGGAGCGGGGCCAATTCCCGCTGCCTGTTGGTCTCGCGCGACCGGCAACAGGTTCGATGCCGCAAAAAGAGCTAACCGACGGGGTTTATTGAGTTTTGGCAGCCGGTCCGATTCCGGCACGAAGATTGCTTTGAAGAAAGGGCCGGCAAAAACTCAGGAGTGCGAAATGAAGCGCATCGTCCTCGGTCTTGCGTTCGGTTGCGTGATTGGCGTTGTGAATGCCCGCGACCTCGGCCAATGGGGTGCGATTAACAACGATCCCGCGGTTCGGGAATGGTACCAGGCGCTGATGCAGCCTGACATGCCAAACGCGTCGTGTTGCGGTGAAGCCGACGCCTACTGGGCGGACGAGATTCACGTCAAGGATGGAAAAACCTACGCGACCATCACCGATGATCGTCCGGATGAACCCCGCATGCGTCCGCATATCGATATCGGGACGGAAATTGAAATCCCGAACAACAAGCTCAAATGGGACAAGAGCAATCCCACCGGGCACGGAATCGTTTTCTTGAGCCGCAGCGGTTACGTGTACTGCTTCGTCCAGCCGGGCGGGGTGTGAAACCTATCAAGCCTGCGCGCCGCCATGCGTTCTCGCGGCGGCGGGTTTGAAGCGGGCCTTGGAATGGCGCAAGCCGGGGTGCTAAATCGCAAACACCCAGACGGTGACGATTGCGCTCAGCATGGCGAGCCCGGAGATGGTCCAGCCGACCGCATAGCCGGCTTCGTGATCGCTATCGGGCCTCTCCACCATGGTATCGTGCCATCGGGTCATCGTTGCCTCCTGATAGTCTTGTCGAGACAACTGCAATGTCGGCGCAGAGTTCCATTCGTTCTGCCTGCGGACGTTGCCGGGACTGATCAGTTTGCGGGCAAGGGTGCGCCGGCGGTGCGAACCAGCCTGTCGGCCTTCTGGAGAACGTAATGGTTATCCGGCTGCTCTCGGGCAAAGAAGCTGACGGCGACAAACACGGCGCAGAACAGCAAGCCCACCAGCATGACTTTCCGGTGCGTACGCTTGTCAGCATTATGAAATGACGAGGACATACATTAGCCATACAACCTTTGGCTTAGCACGCAATATCGTTCGATTTTTAACCTAACTTTTGAAGGTTATCGATCGCGCTGATTTGAATCGAAATTGAATCGATTGCCCACTCGATCTTTTCGCATCGCACCATACCCTTGGGTGACATCGCTCGCGTTCGCCACACGCCGCGGCGGTTTATGGCAGACCAGCTTTCGCCGGCTAGCTGGCTAGAGCACGATCGGTTGTGATTGCATCAGAACCGACGCTCTAGTCTTTTGTTTTGACGCGTTTTCTTTACGCGAACCGGTACCCACTTCGCTTGAAAACGCTGTAGGCGCTGCAACGATTGTTTGGGTTTTCCCATGGACCGATCGACCAAAGCAACGCTATGGATCGCCACGCGCCGGCAATGGCACATTGCGGGCGACCCGGACATCCGGCCAGGAGAGAAAAATGACCAGTGTGAAGCAAACCCGGGAAGGGGCCGTCGGCTTGTTGACGCTTGACGATCCGGCGAGCCTGAATGCCATGACGCCTGAACTGCTCGGCGGGTTGGCTGCCGCCATCGGCGAGATGACAAGCGATCCCGGCGTGCGGGCGCTGGTGCTGACCGGCGAGGGGCGTGGCTTTTGTTCAGGCCAGAACCTCAAGGCATCGGAGTCGCTGGGGAACGATATTGTCGCCGGCGTGATGCGGCATTATTGGCCGGCGTTTCGGGCGCTGCGCGAGTGTCGCGTGCCGGTCGTCGTCGCGGTCAACGGGGTCGCGGCTGGCGGCGGGTTCAGCCTTGCGATGGCCGGCGACATCATCGTCGCGGCGCGGTCGGCGAAGTTCATCCAGGTTTTCAGCCGGATCGGCCTGGTGCCCGATCTTGGTTCGACCTGGCTGTTGCCGCGCCTGATCGGCCGCCAGCGCGCGCTCGAACTGATGCTGCTGAACGAACCGCTGTCTGCCGAGCGGGCGCTGGAGTGGGGATTGGTGCGACAGGTCGTGGATGACGATCGCTTGCGCGATGAAGCGATGAAGCTGGCCCATCGCCTCGCCGAGGGGCCGACGCGTGCGCTGGTCGCGACGCGTCAGTTGCTGGAGGAAAGCGAGCATGCGAGCTACAGCGCGCAGTTTCGCCGGGAGATCGAGGTGCAGGCGGACATTCGCCAAAGCGAGGATGCGCTGGAAGGCCGCCAGGCGTTCGTGGAAAAGCGCGCGGCGCGGTTCGGCGGGCGTTAGCCTTGCTACCGACGCGCCCGACAACCAGCTTGCGGCCGGCGTCTCGCCGCGTTAGCGCGGCAGATGATCGGCGAGCGAGTAGAAAACGCACAGCGCGAGGCTGGCCCAGACTGCCATACTGAAATAAAGCGACATCCAGGCAATCTCGCCCTTCCACTCAGCGAGGTCGTGCGTCACGATCCAGCGCGTGCTGACGTCACGGAGACCCTCGAGAGGTCTGAGATGCTTGCCGCCATCGGCAACCTTGGCCCGCCATCGGCTCAGGTACATCGGAACGTCGACGGTCATGAGAAACGCCAGATAGGCGACGATCCCTGTGATCGCGACGGCGAGGACCACGCGAACCGGACCCTCGAACTCCGGCAGCAACCGGCAAAGGCCGATCCCGACCAGGAAGAAGGCCACGGCCCATATCGAATTTTCGATGGCGTTGCCCAGATAGTGCGTTGTCAGCACCGCATACCATGAGTAGCATTCCGCGATCAGGATCAACGGCACGATCACCCACGCGACGTTCAAGGTGGTGTCCGCTCCCGTCATCGTGCCAAGCTGATGCAGTATCAGCGCCCACTGCGCCGCAAAGCAGATCTCGGCCACGGTTGCTACCGATCGGCCGACGACCACGCTCGACAGCCAGGTGTCGAACAGGCAGATCCGCTGAACGTCTGCGCGCGGAAGCAACGACCTGAAGGCGCAGCCAAAAACATAGGCCGCACAGAGCAGAAGCATGAGCTCGATGCTGGACGAGCTGTGGAGACTGCCAGTCTGCAGCACCATGAGTTCGATGCCGGACGTGCTGCCGAGACCGCCGGTCGGCTGGAGCTGGCGATACAGCAGGAACCAAACCGCGATATTTACGCCGCTGACCAGGGTCAGCAGGCTCCACCACCAGGCCAGGGGATTTGACCAGGCCAGGGAAGTTGACAGGGAACCTGACCGCGCTCGCCATTCCAAACTCATCGACCGCTCCACGTGTAACCGAATTGATATGCGACTGTAGTAATACTGTCACGAATCGCGGCTGGTCACGACAAAAATATGTGACGGGGCGGCTGCCTGCGGGGGAGAGGGAAGTGAGCGGGTCCTTGACCGCGCCAACAGCGTGGCCGGTCGGCGACAAGCCAAGTCTCGCGACCAACACTCTCCCAACCACCGGACAGGTGTTTGCCCTTGTGCGGCAGCCCGATGGTTTGGATGAGCAATCAGGCGCGAATCAGCTAGCATCGTGCAGTCCACGCGCGCTCCGGTTGTCCATGAACGCCCCGCCAGAGACCCCTGATCTAGAAGTCATCCTGAGATTTCTGCACAGATTTGCGGACCTGATGTCGACCGGGTCTAACTCGGAGAACCTGCTCCGTGCTGCGACGCTGCTGGAGGCTAATGTGAGGCGAGCCAATGAAGCTGAAGAGCAACTTCGGCAGGCGCGCTCGAACTGCGCCAAGGTCGAGCAGCAACTGGCGGTCCTGTCTCAGGATGGCCATGTTCAAGTCCCGATTTCCATCCTTCGGCTCGCCGTGTCGCAATTCCAGGCGCTCGCCCGTGCTTTCGAGAGTTCAGGCAACGTCGTCTCGCAAGCCATGTGTTCAGCCAGCGCGTCGACGTTAGACAGAGTTCTTGAAACCAATTCGCCGGGGCCGTCGCTGGCGAGAATTGATCAGTCAGGCCGCTAGGCCCACTGGTTTCAGCAAGGCATCAAAGACTTTCCGTCGTTCGTAGCTCATTTGATAGAGGTGTCGTCGCAGCTTTCGCATTGTCGCGAAAGTGGATGGTGGCTTGCCGAACCAGACCGTCATGAACGCAGTACCTTGCCGGAAAATTCCGGCAGTCTTTCGCGTTTGAAATTGTGCGGGTTTGTGTGCGTTCGTTTCACAGGGATTTTGTGGGGCAGGCGCGACGGATTTCATCGAGGTCTTTGCCTGACGTGTTTCAGGATATTTCCGCAGCCGCTGCCGTCGAAATGCCAGTCTGTTATCCAGCCCTGATCATCGGGCCGTGTTTTCCGGCAATCGATTGAACAGAATCTCAATACTTTTTAACTATTGGTATGCGCTGAGCTTTTGGTCGCCGGACGGACGATGTGACAACAAGAGCAGAATGCGAACAAGTGGTTAATTATGAAGAGACCGCGCGGCTGGCAACAGAGGCGTTCGCTTCGCTCAATCGTGTTATCATGCCGCAACGCCTGCGCTGGTTCTACGAACGTTGCTTCTCGCAGGGAGCCACGGTTATTGCGCTCCGCAACGGCGACCGAAAGGTCGGCCAGATTGCGATGGTTCGTCAGACGCTGCGCCTGAACGGTCAGGAAGAATCCGCCGCTCAATTGGTGGATCTGTTCATCAGCAAGGAGTTTCGCGGCAAGGAGCGGCTGCAACAGCTCTATGCCGAGGTGGAAAGACAATTCGTCAAGCAGGATATACGTTTCGCGATCGGGATGCCGAACGCCAAGGCGCTTGGCGTCAATGAGTACTTCTTTAATCTGAAGCCCTTCCTCAGGCTGCCATTCAGCATGGGTGTCGCGATTCCGCTGGCCCCGCAGCGGGACATCCAGTCATCGCGCTTCGATCCCACCAACAAGAGCCTGGCGCTGTCGCTGCTGGCCGGCTACGGCAGCTGTCCCAACGAGAACGGCGTGCTTTGGGATCCTGCCAGGCTGTTCGAGCGTCTGTGCAATTACGATCGGGAATACGGCATTCATACCCTCGATGGCGTCCTGCTGATATCCTCGCCGCGAAGCTCGCGCGGCTTGATGTATACGCTGCTCTGTGGTTTCACGACACGCGGAGATATCAAGGCAAGCCGGGCTACCACCCGCCACCTGGTTCGCGACGCCTGCCGCATGTGGAAACGCCCTCTGTTCGCTTATGCGGGTGTCAACCGCAAGCTTGCCGCGCCTCCGGGCATCGTGTTGCCGGCCAAATTCCGGCCATCTCCGTTGCTGGTTCAACTGCGAGACTTCAAGCCCGAGCGGCAGCCGCTGCGGCTCGATCGCTTTGAGCTGATCGATTTCGATCTGGCCTGACCTGGAGGGATCGCCCAACATGATGTCTGCGTCTTTGCGGTCAATGACGAAACGCTCCGCTAAAGCCCTGGCGATCCGTGCCGGCCTGGAGGCGGTCGCCTGGTCGGGGGCCGGCCGGCTTATGCCATCCGCGGCGGGGCGCGGCGTGATCTTCACGCTGCATCACGTCCGGCCCGCGCGCGGCTACGATTTTGAACCGAACGGTCATCTGTCGGTCACGCCCCAATTCCTGGACGCGGCGATCGCCGCCGCCCTTCAATGCGGATTGCATCCGGTTCATCTCGAGGAACTGCCGGAGCTGCTGGCGAATTCGTCCGACCGGCGGAAATTCATGTGCTTCACACTCGACGACGGGTGCCGCGACAACGCGCAGTTCGCCGCGCCATTGTTCCGCAAGCACGGCGTTCCCTACACGCTCTTCATTACGCCCGGCTTCGTCGAACGCAGCCGGACCATGTGGTGGGAGACCGCCGAGGCACTGACGCGCGCGGCGGCGTCGTTCAATTTCAATTTCGGCCACGGCATGGAAACCGTGCCGTGTTCGTCGCGTGGCGAGAAATTCCTGGCTTTCGATCGGCTCGCGAATTTTGTCGAAACCGTCGATGAGGACGATGCGGTGGCGAAGATCGATCAGGCGGCGATATCCGCCGGCATCGATCCGCTCGGCATCGTGGACCAGGAGATCATGACGGCGGCTGAATTGAAGGATCTGGTGGCGGACCCGCTGGCGCGGCTCGGCGCGCACACCGTCACGCACCCCAACTTGTCCCGTGTCTCCGACCAGCGCCTCAGGCAGGAGCTCGAACAATCCGCCGCCCGGGTCGCAGCCTACAGCGGTCGCGCGCCGAAGTCCGTTTGTTATCCCTATGGCGGCCGGCACGCCGTCGGCCCCCGCGAGACCCAGGCGGCGATCGACATCGGCTATACCCTGGGCGTGACCACGCAGCCCGGCGTCCTGAATTCGGCAAGCCTTGAGCGGCTGAGCGAGCTACCCCGCGTATCGCTCAACGGCCAATACCAGAAGGGCCGCTACGTCAGGGCGCTGGTATCGGGGCTGCCTTTCATCTTCATGTAGCGGCGGACGGCTGGGCAGGAATTACGGCGCAAGCGGCGGCCGGTCATCACCGGGCCGGGCAGAACGCTGTTGACCTGGATGCCGTCGGCGATGCCCCGATCCGAAAAGGCCTTGGCGAGCGCCACGATCGCCGCGTTGATGGCCCCGACGGCAGCGTAGGGCGCCTTGGGGAACAGCGCCGAATTCCCCGACATCAACACGACAGAACCCTTGGCTTCCTTCAACGCCGGCCATGTCGCGATTCGCCAGCCGGCGAGCGCCGTGGAGCTTGAGGGCCAGGCCGCCGTCCCATTGTGCGCCGCTCATCTCGAACAGGTCGATCTGTGGCACCGCGCCGGCGATGTTGAGCAGTGCATCGACCCGACCGAATGCGGCGAGCGCCTGATCGACCAGGGTTTTCGCCGCCGATACCTCGGAAAGGTCGATATCGATGATGAGCGGTCCGGCGCCGGCAGCCTTCACGGCGTCGCTGCGAGCCGACTTAAAAAGTCATTTCATCTATTGCTTTTCCAGCCGAGATGAATAACATATATTTTCAATACATCTTATTAAACGCCTGGAGCGCGAACGGAAGGCAGGATGATGACCTATGTCGTCACCGACAACTGCATCAAATGCAAATACATGGATTGCGTCGAGGTCTGCCCCGTCGACTGCTTTTATGTCGGCGAGAACATGCTCGTCATCCACCCCGACGAGTGCATCGACTGCGGCGTTTGCGTGCCCGAGTGCCCCGCCGAGGCAATCTTCCCGGATACCGACATCGAGGGCGCGCAGCACTGGCTCGAACTCAATCACAAATTCGCAAATCTCTGGCCGAACATCGTGGCGAAGAGTGAGCCGCCCTCCGATGCCGACGCCTGGGATGGCGTACCCAACAAGCTCGCCGAGCACTTCAGTCCGAAGCCGGGTGACGGCTGAGACGGCCTGGATTGCTTTCGATCCCCCGCCGAGGTCGCCGGTGACGGGTCGATCAGACCTTGAGCGACCAAAGGAGAAGTCTACGAATGTCCAATACGAACGCAGACACATCCATCATCGATGTGCGCACGCTTCCGCCAGCTCAGCGCCACCAGAAGATCTTTCAGTTCGTGAATGAGCTCGCGGCCGGCCGCTCGTTCATTCTCGTCAACGATCACGATCCAAAACCGCTCTATTACCAACTCGAAGCCGAATACCCGAAGCAGTTCAACTGGACCTATGTCGAAAGCGGTCCGACGGTATGGCGCGTCGAGATCGCGAAGCTCGCCAAGGCCGCCTGAACGTGCACGGAGGGAGCGGGCGGGATCGCCTCGCTTCTTCCGATCCGGAAGGCGAGAGGAAACAGCCATGATCGGCGCATCTCTATCCCGATGGTCTATGAGCTATTTCGCTACGGCGCTGCTGGCGCTGATGACTGCGGAACTGCTCATGGCTGCGGGCTTCGGATTTCCGAGTTACCCGATCGAGGCACCCGAAACGCTCATCCTCGTTCACGTCGTTGCGATCGGCTGGCTCAGCTTGCTGGTCTCCGGAGCGCTGATCCAATTCGTTCCAGTCCTTGTTGCGAGGCCACTTGTCCATCCCGAATTGCCCGTTGTCGCGCTCACGCTTCTGGTGCTTGGACTGGCCAGCCTCATCCTCGGGTTTCTCGGGATGGCCGGTTACTCCGTGGGTTCGTTACCGTGGTTGCCGCTCGGGGCTATCGGCCTCACGTCTGGTTTCGCTTTCAACCTTTGGAATCTTGGCCGGACAATGTGGGCGGCGCGCCCGATCGGTCTGCCCGCACGCTTCGTCCTCGCCGGGCTCGTGAGCCTGACCGGCGTCGCCGCGTTCGGGACGATCTTCTCCTTCACGCTGGGCGGGTGGACGGCAAATCCCATACTCGTTCGTCTGACATCGCAGGGCATTCCGCTCCATGCCGCGCTCGGCCTTGGCGGTTGGCTGACCTTCACGGCGATGGGCGTGAGCTATCGCCTGCTTGCGATGTTCATGCTGGCGCCGGAGGCCGAACATCTCACGAGCCGGCTTGCGCTGCTGACCGGAAGTGCATCGATCCTGGCTCTCCTGGTCGGCGGTCCCTTATGTCTGCTGCTGTTCGGAAAGAATGCGACGCATCCGCTCCTTGTCGCGCTCGGCCTCGCGGTCGCCAGTCTCGCCCTCTACGGCTACGACATCGTCCGGCTCTATCGCACGCGCAAGCGGCAGAGGCTCGAGCTCAACGCGCGTATCGCGGCATGGGCGCTGGGTATTCTCGGCCTTTCCGCCCTCCTGCTGCTGGCAGTGACGGTACTCGGCGAGATCAATCGCGGCATCGGCGCGATCACGTTTCTCTTTGCCTTTGGCTGGCTCACCGGGCTCGGCCTTGCCAAGCTCTACAAGATCGTCGCCTTCCTTACCTGGCTCGAATGCTACGGTCCGCTGCTCGGCAAGCGTCCCACGCCCCGCGTACAGGATCTCGCCAATGAGCCCCGGGCTTTGTCATGGTTCTGGCTGTACTTCGCGAGCGTTGGCGCCGCTTCAGCGGCGAGCTTTCTTGGGGCGCCGCTCGTCTTTCGTGTCGCGGCACTCGGAATGCTCGCCGCCACGGCCAGGATATGCATCGAACTCGCCCTGATCCGAACCCTGCGATCAGTGCCGGTGCCGATGTTACCCGACGGCGGCCGCACGCGGCCACGTTTGCTGCTGCCCACCCTGCAACAATCACGAAGATGAGGAGTGACCAATGACGCAAGCCCTGCATGAACTCGATGTACGCCCGATCCTGCTTGCCGGCGGAGAGCCTTTCAGTGCCATCATGGAGGCCGTCGACGGGCTCGCCGCCGGACAGTCCTTCCGGCTGCTGGCTACTTTCGAGCCTGCACCTCTCTACGGTGTGCTCGCCAAGAGAGGCTTCGGTCACGCGGCACGAGAGATCGGCGGTGGCGATTGGGAGGTGACGTTCACCCCGGCCACCGTGGTGGCAGGCTCCGAGCGAAGCCCGTCGGTTCAGCCAACCGCGCAAAATGCTTCGGCACCGGGATGGCCGGAACCTTCGCGTCATCTGGACAATCGCGATCTTGATCCGCCCGAGCCGATGGTGCGCACGCTTGCGGCGGTCGAAGAGTTGCGGCCGGGCGAAGTTCTGTGTGCCCTGCTTTGCCGCGAACCCGTCTTCCTTCTTCCGGAACTTGGCAAGCGCGGGCACGAATGGCACGGCGGGTTCGAAGCGGACGGAACGACCTATAAGCTCGTGGTGCGCAAAGGCGCCGGGAACGAGGCCGCCGCATGAGTGACGCGAAGGATCTCGTCGAGCACGTCCGCAAGGCCCTTCATAACGTGATCGATCCGGAAATTGGCTTCAATATCGTCGATATCGGCCTTATCTATGACATCGCTGTGGAACAGGACGGCGTTGCCACGATCACCATGACGACGACGACAAGGGGCTGTCCGGCGACAAACTATCTCAGGGACGGCGCCGGCGAGGCGGCGCAAGCCGTGGATGGCGTGCATTGGGCCGACGTCAGGCTCACCTACGATCCTCCCTGGACGCCGGACATGATGAGCCCCATTGCGAAGGAATATCTCGGGTTTGGCGGATGACGCAAGAACTCTCCGATCCCGGACTCGCGCAGATGTCGCGCGTCGCGCCGCAGGAAGGCATTATCGTGCTGTTGCTCGATGCGTTGCAGAAACTGGCTGATGACGGCGAGGTGGACGCGGCCTGCCGCGTTGCGGGCAAGGCCTGCGTCCTCCTCCGCCAAACATCCCCGGGAGCCGAACAGCGCTTCAACGCCTTGCTGCACCGTCTGGCGCGCAAACTCGGGCCAGTCGACCGGAGAGATATCGATGCGTGAGCTTCACATCTTCGCATCACGAAACCGTCGGGTCGCTGCGACGTCATCGCCTGCGGTCCAACACGCAACCTTCGCGCCGGTGAACCGGATTGCAGAAGCAAAGTTCACCGGCTTGTAAAACATGCATGTCACGTGTATCTTTCTTCACCTGCATACTGTACCCCACACGGGCCAATCTGCGCCAACGCCCTGGACGAAATCATGCGATTGACGAACTTTTCCGATTTTGCCCTTCGGCTGTTGATGTACGCGGCAGCGCGGGAAGATCGGTTGATCACGATCGAGGAGGCGTCCGAGGTCTACAATATCTCGCGCACGCACCTCATGAAGATCGCCAATACGCTGACAAAGGCCGGCTATCTGAAGGCGGTGCGCGGCCGCTCTGGCGGCCTTGCGCTGGGGAAGCCGCCGCACAAGATAAAGCTCGGGGACGTCATTCGCACCACGGAGCCCGATTTCGCGCTGGTCGAATGCTTTGGCGCCGGTAATGAATGCGTCATCACGCGCAGCTGCCGATTGCGCGGTATCCTTCACGAGGGGCTCGATGCGTTCAATGCGGTCCTCGACAAGTATACACTCGCAGACCTGATGCTCAGGCCGAAGGACTTTGGTGTGCGGCCCGCGGCCTGACGGGCGTTGCTGAACCGCAACAGACTATTCGGCCGCAACCGCGAATGCCGTTTCGATTCGACCGGCTGCGGCGCGAATCGCGGCAATGGCCATCCAATCGCGAAGCAGCCCTTTGTCTTCCTTTGAAAAGGATGCCCGGTGCTTGACATCCTCCAGCGTCTCGGCGGGGTGA
The DNA here is from genome assembly GCA_963727225.1 of uncultured Pseudomonadota bacterium. Classification (GTDB taxonomy): domain Bacteria; phylum Pseudomonadota; class Alphaproteobacteria; order Rhizobiales; family Xanthobacteraceae; genus Bradyrhizobium. Next base: position 1,031,568 of record CAVSFN010000024.1, read on the forward strand.
CATCGCGCAAAATCCGCGCGGATAAGCTGTTCGAGATAAGCCCGCTCTGCCTTGCTGGCAGGGCGCACATAGTCATGGGAGTTGCTCAACATGTCCGCTTCTCCTCGTTCAGGTATCTCTCCGATTTGTACGACCAGCGGCCGAGATCTCTGAAGTCCGACCCCTCGCTCAAGCTTGAACGCCGCCGTCGGTTCTCAGCAGGCGCAGGCGAACGCGCCAGATGTCAGGTCCCTTCTCGAGGTATGACCAGTTGCAGCGCGAGCCGTGGCGCGCTTCCAGCTGCAGGTGCAGCGGGTTGGGATCATGATCGACGACGATTTGCAGCGAATCGTCCGGAGCGAGATGCTCGAACAATCGGAAGAGAATCGCGTGGCGATGTCGCGGATCGATATCCGTAACCTTGATGACACGTTCATTGCGGCTCGCTTCGGGCATGATCGGCTCTGGGGAAAGAGGTTCGCTCTGTGTGGGGGCAGCGCGCGCGGGTTGTTGCGCCTTCCATTCGAGCTCAAGAAACAGTGCATCAATATGGCGGATCAGCCGTTGGGCATGGTCCGGCTCAAGAACCCTGCGCAAAACGGCTTGGAAGTAGGGCTTCATGATCCGACCGGTGATGCCGCGATCGGCACACATCAGATCGACAATGTTCTGGTCGAGGGCCGAAAGGCTGCCGCTCGTCGTCGTCAAATCAAAAATGGAGTTGAGCGATCGCTCCACCTTCGCCCAGTTGGCACCCGAAATGTGGGTCAGGACGTTACTGAGGTGCGGATGGAGCCGAAAGGCAACGAGCACTCTGAACGCCAATTCACCGATTGAGGGCTCCGGGCGCGCCGCCACGCTGTGTCGCTCCGGCGTCTCGGGCGAAAATTTATACGGAAGAACCAGCGAGGTGTGTAACTCTGTTCGGCTGTCCAGTCCGGATTGAGCATGCATCGATTGACCCCGGCAAGAACATAAGATACATTATAAATACATCTTTTAGAATGCCGCGGCAAGGACAATTAAGATGACCGAACATTGCCAGGACGCGGAGTCTCCCGAGCGGTCCCCGCGCGACATCGAGTTCAATGGTGGCACATTCATGGTCGACGCTGCGCTGCTGGCCCAACTTCTCGACGTGCCGGCGTCACGCGTGCCCATCCTGATGCGTGACGGGGCGATCACAAGCGTCTGCGAGCGTGGGGTGGATGATAATGAAGGTGAATTCCGGCTCTCGTTTTTCCACCGCAACCGTCGCGCGCGCCTGAGCATGGATCTGACGGGCCGCATCATTCGCAGATCGACCATCGATTTCGGAGATCGTCCGATCCCGGACGCCCTGCATCGGCGACGCTTCGGGTCATAACTTTAGTCCGAAAGCGGGTGTATAGTGATTTCTAATCCTTTCTTGCCGTCGCCCCCGGTGCTTCGTTCGGGCGGAAGGCTTTCTCAAAGCGTTTGTGGCGGTGGCCGCACGGATTACCAAGGTTCCGCACCGACAGATCGCTCAGACGGCTTCAAAACGCCTGCCTGCGATATTCGTTGCCGACGCGTTGGGTCTGGATTTCCTGAATTCGGTTGCCACCCCGGTGGACACGCAAATCGACCGGATCGACGACGGTCTGCTGGCCTGGCTGGAGCAGGCGCAACTCGTGCCGGCCGAAACGCTCCAAACGCTGCGGGCACAGGCCATGCCTGGAGAGTTCGACAATGTCGCGGTTCAGGCGCGAAGCCTGCGCGAATGGTTCAGAGGGTTCGTTCGGCAGCGCAAAGGGCGGCCACTCACGCCTGAATATCTGAGCGAGCTGGAGCCGCTCAACCGGTTGCTCGAACGCGATGAAGGGTTCGGGCAATCGTGGCCCGCGACCACGCTCCGGTTTGGAGTTTCGAACGATGCGCCGATGGAGATCGCCGGAGGGGTGCTGCTGCCGGTCGGTGAAGCGCTGGCGAAATTCGTTTGCGAGGAAGACTTCTCAACCGTGAAGGCGTGTGAGGGGCCGGCCACGAATGATGCTGGTGAAGCCGCTGGTGGGGCCTCGCTAGCGAGGTCGTTCCGCGCGAGAGCTGCTTGCGCGGGCGCGCGAGATCGCCGATAAAATAGCAAACCGCGCCCGAGACTGCGAAACTCAATCTCAAGGCCGCGCACACGATGCCCGCTGAAATGGCAGTACGAGCGTGACCTGCAGACGATCTGCTTCGCAGCGGAGGAGAAGCGGGACGGCCGGCGCATTCAAACAGAAGCGGTCACCGGTGTTCCGGCGGCGCGGAGGAACATATTGATGGTCAATGATATGAATCTGCCGCGGATCGGCACGTTTCTGGGCCGGGCACGATCGCCCGGGAATTCCCATCCATTGGTGGTTACCGTGCGCGGCGGCGACATCGTCGATATCACATCGAAACAGGCGCCGACCGTTCGCGACATCTGCGAGATGGACGATCCGGCCGGCTATGTGGGCAGCGCAAGCGGCGAAGCCATCGGTTCGGTCGAGGCCATCGCTGCGAACAGCTTCGAAGCGGGCCGTGTTGCAACCAAGCCGTTTCTGCTGTCGCCGGTCGATCTGCAGGCGGTGAAAGCATCGGGCGTCACCTTCGTCGTCAGCCTTCTGGAACGGGTCATCGAGGAGCAGGCACGTGGCTCGGCGGAAGCGGCCGATGCCATCCGCGCCGACATCGCCACTCTCATCGGCCACGATCTGTCGAAGCTGAAACCCGGCTCGGTCGAAGCCATGGAGATCAAGGCGAGGCTGATCGAGCGCGGTGCCTGGTCGCAGTATCTCGAGGTCGGCATTGGGCCAGACGCCGAGGTCTTCACCAAGTGCCCGCCGATGGCGTCGGTCGGCTTCGGCGCCGATGTCGGTCTGCATCCGATCTCGACCTGGAACAACCCCGAACCCGAGATAGCGGTCATTTCGTCCAGCCGGGGCAGGATCGTCGGCGCGGCGCTCGGCAACGATGTCAATCTGCGCGACGTCGAGGGCCGGTCGGCACTTCTGCTCGGCAAGGCAAAGGACAATAATGCGTCCGCAGCGCTTGGACCCTTCATCCGACTTTTCGATGCGTCATTTTCTATTCGTGACGTGAAACAGGCGAAGGTGCATCTGCGGGTCGAAGGCGAGGATGGCTTCACGCTGGAAGGCGCAAGTTCGATGGCCGAGATAAGTCGCTCGCCGGAAGAGTTGGTCGCGGCCGCCTTGGGCCCGCATCACCAGTACCCCGATGGCATGGCGCTCTACCTTGGCACCATGTTCGTGCCGTCAAAGGATCGCGGGGAGAAGGGCAAGGGTTTCACGCACAAGGTCGGAGATATCGTCACCATCTCGACCGAACAGCTCGGCGCGCTCGTCAACCGGGTCCGGCTTTCACCCGACTGTCCGCACTGGACCTATGGCGCAAGCCACCTGATGAGGGATCTGGCAAAGGCGAAGCTCATCTGACCGCACGCCATCTGCGACCGCCGCGCAACCCCGCAGGATCAGGTCATCCCGTTCGGCGCCAGTACCGCCTGAAGCCGGCGTTCAACTACTCCGGAAATTTACGGAAAAAGTAAACTAGGACAATCAGCGGGCGTCATAGAGTCGGAGGGAGGCAGTTAAGAAGATGCCGCCAACTGAGGCCTTACATCAAAGCGAGGGCTGCGGTGACGCTCAAAAGCAATCCTGCGGCGCCAATCATTGCCACCATGAGCGAACGTTCCGCGCGTCTTTCGAAATCCTGCTCCATACACTTATTTACGCACAAGACGCCTCGTCGTTCCACTCGTGACAAATTAGGCCACTGCCGATTAAAGGCGATTGCGCGGGCGCGGTCGCCTCGCGCGAAATGACCACGTCACGCTTATGGTCATTTTCTAAAACTCGTATCCATCCATAATGTCCTGCTGAATTGCTTCGGCCGCCGCTTTCGGATCGCGTGCGACGATGGCGTTGTATGCGTCCAGATGGTGTCTGACCGCCCTTCGAAAATGTTCTTGACTTGGCATAGATTGGCGCACCGCGGGCCCGATATGCATCCATAACGGCTCGAGCAGATTGCCGATGAACGCCAATCTGCTCATGTGCGCAATGGCTATGTGGAAATTATAGTTGGCCTCGAGGAAGAGGTCGAGGTCGTGAGTATCCGCGGATTTTTCGATTCGATTGCAGTGGTGCAGAAGCATGTCCAATTCGGCGTCTGTCCGCTCGATTGCCGCCCTCTCGGCCGTTGCGCCTTCCAGCAATGTCCGGAGCGTGCAGATATCGAATAGTTCTTTGTTGGTGAATATCGGAACCATCATTGTCCGGTTGGCGGTCAATACCACGCAACCTACGCTTTCAAGCCGCTGCAAGGCATCACGAACCGGCATCAAACTGGTTCCCAAATTCCGCGCCAATCCTCGTAACGGCAGTTTCTGGCCGGGGGCGAAACGGCCCATCATCAGATTGCGCTTGAGCACAGTGAAAATCTGCTCATGCAGCATCTCCCGGTTAACGGGCGTCAGATCCGGCGAAACGGCAGGTTCTATCCGATTGCTCAAACAACTCTTCCTTTTTCGAAGTTCATGAAATGTTATAACACTAGACGTGTTGACGTAGAAACGGTCACATGGCAGATTTGAGCTGTTATAACAACGAACAGTTGAGGGAATTGATGACCGTAACGCTGAACTGCGACATGGGCGAGGGCTACGGTCCTTGGCGGTTTGGCGATGATCCGGGCATCATGCCGTTTGTTGACTGCGCGAATATCGCTTGTGGATTCCACGCCTCAGACCCGCTGACCATGAAGCGAACGGTCGATCTGGCGGTGCAGAACGGGAAGAAGATCGGCGCCCATCCTTCGCTGCCGGACCGCGAAGGGTTCGGGCGCCGGGAAATGCGTTTGTCGGGCGAGGAACTGCGGGCTGCATTTATCTATCAGATTGGCGCCCTTGCCGGCTTTGTTACAGCCGCCGGTCAGGTACTCAATCACGTCAAGCCGCACGGGATTATCTACGGCATGGCCGCGCGCGACCTGCCGACCGCAATTGTCATCGCGGAGGCCGCCGAGGCTTTTGATCTTCCACTTTTCGGGATGGCCGGAACATGTCACGAGCAGGCCGCTCAGGCGGTCGGCATCGGCTTTGTCGGGGAATTTTTCGCAGATCTTTCCTATGGATCCGCAGGCGAATTGATCATTCCACGCAGCCACTCGGCAGTTGATGTTGCCAAGGCGTCAGCGCGTCTGGAGATGGCCCTTACACAGGGCAAGGTTGCGACAAATGACGGCACGGTCCTTCCCGTCACCTTCAATACGATCTGCATACATTCGGACCCACCAAATGCACGCGATGTGGCCGCTGCGATGCGCGCTGTAATCGATGCGTGTCAGTAAACCCAATCAGGACGTCAGATCCTGAGATCCTGAAAAAGAACACACCGAATTCAAACAACGGAGTAATGAACGTGACAAACAACCTCTCGAAGGCCGTGTTGGCACTCCTTGTCGGCACAACGCTCGGCGGCGGTGCCGCCCGTGCCGAAAAAGTGCTTGAAAGCTTCCCGGTCCAGCTTGTCGATGGTGACAAGACGACGGATGCCGATTGGAAGCTGATCAAGGCCAGCGAAATCACCAAGCCCTGGAAGATCTGCGTACTGTTTCCGCATCTTAAGGACAGCTACTGGGTGGCTGCCAATTATGGCATCGCCGACGAAATTCATCGCACTGGCACCGGCATGACGCTCTACGAGGCGGGTGGCTACACCAATCTTTCGACCCAACTCAGCCAGATGGACAACTGCATAGCGCAGAAATTCGATGGCATCATACTGGGGGCGATCAGCGCGGACGGCGTCGGTCCGCTCGTCAAGAAGGCAACCGACGCCGGTATACCGGTCATTGATTTCGTGAATGGAGTGAAGGAGCCGAGCATTTCGGGCCATGCTCTCGTCAGTTTCCACGACCTCGCGGTTGCCACCGGCAAGTATATAGTAGAGCAGTCCGGCGGCAAGCGGGTCGTCGTCGGCTTCTTCCCCGGTCCGCAGGGTGCTGGCTGGTCGGACGACGCGGTGCGTGGCTTCAACGACGCGATCCAGGGATCGAAGGTCGAAGTGGCTGTCACACGCCGCGGCGATACCGGCCTCAATGTTCAGCTCGATATGATCAACAACGCTCTTCAGACCTATGACGATCTGAATTGGATTGTCGGCGTCGATATCGCCGCGCAGGCGGCGGCGGTTGCGGTCCGTAACGCAAATCTTGGCAAAAAGGTCAATGTGGCCGCGTTTGATATCATTCCGCCGGTTTACGAGGACATTGCAGCGGGTGCCTCCAAGGCGTCCCCCACCGACTTCACGTCTCTCCAGGGGCGCCTGGCTGTCGACATGGTTCTTCAACTCCTTGAGGGGCAGAAACTGCCCGCCAAGCGTGCCGGACCGAAGCCCGCGATGGTCACGGCGGACACGATCAAGTCGTTCAACATGACCGACATGTTTGCGCCCGCCGGCTACCGTGTCGAGTTCTCGATTGACAGCACGAAAAAATGAACGTTACGACAGGCTTTCCGGAGGGTGAGGCTTTTGCCTCGCTCTCTGGCGCTTCAAAATTCTATGGGAGCTTCGCTGCGTTGAAGGACGTCAGCCTGACGCTGCGTTGCGGCGAGGTGCATATGCTTCTCGGCGAAAACGGCGCCGGCAAGTCCACGCTTGTCAGCTTGTTGATTGGAACGAACCGATTGGACGAGGGGGAGCGGGTCATTCGTGGCATTCCGCGCGCCCACCTCACGCCGCTTGAAGCTCGCGATTGCGGGGTCAACGCGGTGCTTCAGGATTTCGGTCTCGCGCCAGCGATGACCGTTGCAGAGAATTATGCGCTCGGTCGGGAAGAAACTCGGCATGGATTTCTCGATAAATCCACGATGCGCGAAGGTGTGCTGTCCGCCATGCGCCAACTCGGCGTCAGCCTCGATCCCGATGCAAGGGTCGACGCGTTGACACGCGCCGAGCAGCAACTGCTCGAAATACTGCGTGCGCTTGGTGGCAAGCCTGGAGCGCTCATTCTTGATGAACCTACCGCCACGCTCAGCCACGACAAATCCGAGTATCTCTTCTCGGCTATAGAAGTACTGAAGCAGGAGGGCTGGGCCATTCTCTATATCAGCCATCGGATGGAGGAAATCCGCCGTCTGGGCGACGTGGTAACCATCTTGCGGGATGGTCGCCAGACCGGATTTCATCGTCTGGCCGACGTCACCAACGAGCAGATGATCGCCGAGATGGTTGGCCGCGAAATGTCGCGCTTCTATCCCGATATTGCGCACAGGCCCGCTGACCTTGCACTGGACGTCAGGGGCCTTTCGTCGGGAAACAAGCTCCGAAATGCAACCATCGCACTGCGGTTCGGGGAAATCGTCGGTATTGGTGGCCTCGTCGGTTGCGGCAAGACGGAACTTGCCCGCGCGATTTTCGGCCTTCGGCGAATAGATGGCGGTGAAATCCTGCTTCAAGGCTGCAGGATCGGGATCCCGTCGCCAAAAGCAATGCTGAACCTGGGGCTTATCTATCTGCCAGGATAGGCGCGGAGAAGCGCTCGCCCTCAACCGATCGATTTCAGAGAACATGGTTCTTGAGGTGTTGGGACAGCGGGAATTCACCCGTGGGGGATGGGTGCGGACGGGTGTGCCGGCGGGGCTGGTCAAGGACCTGCTCTCGCGGCTCAAGGTGCAGCCGGCGGAGCCGGACAAGAATGTGCAGGAGCTATCCGGCGGCAACCAGCAAAAGGTCGTCCTGGGTCGCGCACTGAGCCGGGCCAGGAAAGTTTACATATTCGATGAACCGACCGCCGGCATCGATGTCGGCGCACGGCTCGATTTCTACAATCAACTTCAATTGCTGTGCGACGATGGCGCCGCCATTCTCCTCGTCACCTCCGATCTTCAGGAACTCGTCCACCTCTCGCACCGGGTCTACGTGATGCACGAAGGCGACTGCGTAGCCGAACTCGATCGCGACGGCCTCAGCGAGGATGTCGTCGTCGCTTATGCCTTTGGCGAGAGGCCCAGAAGGATCCTTCAATGACCGCACGCCGCGCCCAAGTCGGTAAGACTCCTTCGATCGGTTCGAATATCGCATCGAAGCTTTTGACGTTCGGTGCACTCCCGATCGTCCTGGTGGCTTGTGTGATCGTTTTTCAGATCGGCAACCCGCGGTTCCTGAGCTCGGCCAATACGCTCAACATGCTTCAGCAAGGCGTTTTCCTCATCCTGATTGCGTTTGGGCAGATGCTTGTCTTGCTCGCGGGCGGTTTTGATTTGTCGGTCGGCGCCGTGGTCGCGCTGACCTCGATCATCTCGGCCAAGGTTATGCTGGCCGTATCGATCATGTTTCCCGATCGGCCTGGCTTTCAATCAGCGCAGGATCTCTGTAATGATTCTCACCGGGGTGGTCGCCGGCCTCATTAACGGGCTTGGCGTGGCCGTTCTCAAAGTCAACGCCTTCATTGTGACCTTGGCAACGGCCTCGATATTTCGCGGAGTTACACTGGTTATCTCGCAAGGACTTCAAGTCAGCGGTCTGCCTCGCGAATTCGTCTATGGCATCGGTTCTGGCTTTTTCGTTGGTATTCCGATTTCCGCAATCATGGCGGCGCCGGCGTTGATGTTGATCTATGTGCTCGTCCACCACATGCGTTTCGGCCGTTATGTCTATGCGATCGGCTCGAACATCCGATCGGCTGTCGTGGCGGGCATTGATATCAATGGATACTCTGATTGGTTGTTATGTACTTTCTGCTGCCAATGTCAGCCTTTTCGGGCTGGCTCCTGACTGCCCGCGTTTCCTCGGGCGAGCCGCTGCTAGGCGGCGAATTCCCGCTGAATTCGATTGCGGCGGCGGTGATTGGAGGATGTTCGCTGCGCGGCGGCGAGGGTTCTGTGTTCGGGGTGCTAATGGGCGTGATTTTCATCACGGTACTGGCAAACGGCATGGACCTGCTGCGCATCGGCTCCAACTACCAGATGATTGTTCTGGGAATTGTCCTGGTCGGGGCAGTGGTCCTTGACCGCTATCGTGTCGCCACCGCAGCCAGCCGCTGAGCGATTATTTCACTTCAACGACAGGACCGCAAAGAGCCGAACTGTCCCTGTCCGCAGCTGCCCTCAAATTCGACAAGGCTTTTGTCGGCGGCCGATGGGTCGATGCCGACGGTGGTCGCTCGAGCGGACGCGATCGAAACCGGAATGGTCGCGTTAACGAAGGACTGATCTCAAACGAAGTGAGGCCCTTTGGCGGCATAAAGGAAAGTGGTCTCGGGCGGCAAGGGTCCCGCTACGGTATCGAGGAGGATCTCGAGCAAGACTATATTTGATTTCACCGGCCCTTGCAGCCTGACCCCGAGGACAAGCCATTGAACAAACGCATCTCCAATTCTCTTGCGCACGCCGACATAACGACGACCCTGCATCCCTACACCGACGCGCGAGCGCACGAAAAACAAGGGCCAATCATCATCGAGCGCGGCAAAGGCATCTATGTCTACGATGATGCAGGCAAGGAATACATAGAAGGGCTTGCCGGTTTGTGGTCGGTCGCCGTCGGCTTCGATGAGCCTCGCCTGGTAAGGGTGGCTGCAGCGCAGATGGCCAAGTTACCCTACTACCATACGTTCAGCCACAAGTCGCAAGAACCATCGATCCGGCTCGCCGAGAAGCTTGTCGAGATGACGCCGGAACAACTGACACGGGTGTTCTTCACCAGTTCCGGCTCTGAAGCCAATGACACCATGATCAAGATGGTGTGGTTCATGAACAACGCGCTCGGGCGGCCGCGAAAGAAGAAATTCTTGGCTCGCACCAAGGCCTACCATGGCATTACCGTCGGTGCAGGAAGCCTAACGGGCTTGCCGAACAATCACCGCGATTTCGATCTGCCGGCAATTGCGGTGCGCCATCTGACCTGCCCGCATTTCTACCGATTCGGCATCGAAGGCGAGACGGAAGTGGCTTTCACTACCCGCCTGATCGCTGAAGCGGAGGCCGTCATCATCGAAGAAGGACCTGAAACGATCGCCGCCTTCATAGGTGAGCCGCTGATGGCGGCAGGAGGCGTCATGCCGCCTCCCGTCGGGTACTGGCAAGGGATCGAAGCACTTTGCCGCAAGTACGATATTCTTCTGGTGGCCGACGAGGTGATCAACGGGTTCGGCCGTCTCGGAAGCAGCTTTGGTGCGGTCCACTACGGCTTCACGCCCGACATCATGATCGTATCGAAGCAGTTGACGTCTTCTTACATGCCCCTGGCTGCAGTCGTGTTTTCGGAAGCCATTTACGACGCGATCGCTGACAATACTGCCAAGCTCGAAACTTTTGGTCACGGGTTCACCGCTTCGGGCCATCCCGTGGCAACGGCCGTCGGGCTTGAGAATTTGAAGATCATCCAGGAGCGCGATCTGATCGGCAACGCCGCCCGTGTCGGGGCGGTACTCCAGGAAAGGCTGGGAGTCCTGTCGGACCATGCGCTGGTCGGCGAAGTGCGCGGCGCTGGCCTTATTGCAGGTCTCGAAATGGTGGCCGACAAGGCGACGCGGAGATTGTTTGCAGCGGCAGGTAAGGCCGGCGCCTTCGCTTTCGCCGCGGGGCATGAAAATGGCCTGATCCTACGCGCCATCGGCGATACGCTGGCGCTTTGCCCGCCGATGATCATCACCGAGCCGGAAGTTCATGAAATGGTCCGGCGCCTCGAAAAGACGCTCGACCAGACCGCCGCCTGGGTAAAGGCTGAAGATCTGAACTAGCAACCATCAAGGGGAAACGCGTCTTGATCTACGAACAGCCCAAATGCCTGCGCAGGCGACAGATATCTGCTCATTGAGTTCGGGAATGAGATGAACCTTGATCTCAATTTCGTGGCGCAGGGGCTGGCTTCCGCGGTGGCCGCAGCCGCTATAGCCGGGATCGTCGAGACAGCACCATGCTTCGCTTCGCTGCTGGTGCACTACGATCCGTCGCGGATCAAATTTGCCGATGTCGTGCGCGAGCTTTCGACGCTGATCGCCTCACTCGGCTCCTCGGACGACATCGAGCTGGAAAGCCGGCTTTTCTATCTGCCGGTGCTCTACCTCGAACCGTGGACCAAGGCCTGCGTCGATGATTACTGCACAAAGATCGTCAAGAAGATGCCGGATGCCGAACTCCTCGTGCAGGAAAACGGTCTGGAAGACGTGGACCATCTCGTGCGCCTTCATTCCTCGTCGGAATACTGGGTCGCTGCTCTCGGCTTCTGGCCCGGGCTGCCGTTCCTGATGGCGCTCGATCCGCGCGCGCGGATGACGGCGCCGAAATACAATCCGCCGCGTACGCATACGCCGCAAGGGGCGATCGGGCTCGGCGGCGCAGCAAATTCCATCTACCCCGTAGCTACGCCCGGCGGCTACCAGATCTTTGCCCACGCCGGTGCCGATCAGGACCCTACCGGCCATCGTCCGGCTTTCGAAGGCGGCCTCTGCCTGTTAGCTAGGCCACCGAATCAAATTTATGCCGGTGAATTGCGAAAATAGACGACGCTGCGGAAGCAGCGGTGAACGAGGAGCGCTACGACTATACAGTCGTCGAGTACCAAAAGTTCGTGGTCAAAAATTACAAGAGCTGGATTGCCAAGGTTGGGGATCGCCCGAAAGCGGAGTATTGTCATGATCACCGTCTTGAAAGCAGGGCTCGAAACATCGATCCAGGATTACCCCGGCCGTATCGGATATTGGAATTAGGGTTTTCCACCGTCGGGACCGATGGACAGTTGGTCGTTCCGCATGGCCAATGTGCTTGTCGGCAACGAGCCGGGCGCAGCCGGACTCTGATGTTAATTTCTCGGTCCGACACTGACCTTTGAAACGGATTGCGTTTTCGCCGTGACCGGGGGTGATATGCGTCCGGCATTGAACGGCGATGAGTGTCCGCTCTGGCAATCGGTGGCGGCAAGAGCGGGCCAAACCCTGACGCTCGGCGCCGCTCGATTGGGCGCTCGTAGCTATGTTGCGGTTTCCGGAGGCTTCGCCAATGAGATGAGGTTGGGGTCGCGAGCAACTTCACCAGGCAGACGTCGGCGGGATTGAGGTGCACGCCGTCAAGGCCGGGCAAAGACTGCCGCTTCGCAGGGGGCAGGGAAAGCCGGGATTGATCGTGCCTGAACCACATCGCCCAGTTATTCGTTCGGACAAGAAGTGGGACATCGAGGTTTGTGCCGGGCCCAACGATGACTGGATCGACGCAGCTGGCCAAGAGCGGTTCCTGTCGTCGCCTTGGTTGCTTTCGGCCAAGTCGACCGCACCGGCTTTCGCCTGGAGGGGCCGGACTGGAGGTTCACCCAAAAGGCCTACAACAAGCCGAAAGAACACGGGTCGTCGCCCTCGAACATCATCGACCATGGTTATCCGATGGGAGCGATCAATCTTGCCGGTCAGACGCCAATCATTCTGGTCAACGACGGCCCGTCGATGGGCGGTTTTATCAACCCCTATACCGTTCCATCGGCAGCGTTTTGGAAACTGGGCCAGGCCAAGCCGGGAGAGCGGTTTCACTTCAAGCTGGTCAGCATCGACGAGGCACAAATCATGGCGATGACGGCGCTTTGCACGCCCGAGATCTTGCCGACGCATAGCACGAAAGAAAAGACCCCATCATGGCAACGCAACGGCTTTTGGCGCCTCTTCCGGGCATCTTTTTCCGCCACCTTCACCGGACGAGGCAGCGTTCAAGGAAGTTGGAGATGAAGTGGCGGCGGGCGACACTGTTGGCCTCGTCGAGGCGATGAAGTCGTTCTTTCCGGTCGAGTCCGATGTAGCTGGAACGCTGGTGCGGTTTCTAGTCGAGGACGGCGCGCCTATCGATGCCGACGACGCAATTGCCGAAATCGAGTAGCGCGGATGAGCATTCGGGCTCTTTTCATCGCAAATCGCGGCGAGATTGCGGATCGAATCATCAAGGCCGCGAAGGCGCTGGGAATTCGAACCATTCAGGCCGCAAGCGAAGCCGATACGGATGCGCTCGCGTGCCGACTTGCCGACGAGGTCGTGGTGATTGGCCCGGCGCCAGCGACGAAATCTTACCTCGACATCGAGGCACTCGTTCAAGCCATCAGGAGAAGTGGTGCCGATGCCGTGCACCCAGGATATGGCTTCCTGTCGGAAAACCCGCGCTTCGTCAGCGCGATCCAGGCAGCCGGCCTGAGTTTGTCGGGCCTGAGCGGCGACCATCCAAAAGATGGGCGACAAGGCGATGGCCCGGGCGGAAGCCGTCGCTGCCGGCGTGCCGTGTTGCATGGCAGCGACGGTCGGATCTGCGATCTCGACGATGCCGGCGGGTGGCCGGAATGATCGGCTATCCAGTAATGATCAAGGCTAGCGACGGCTTCGGCTGTCGCGCTATACGCATTGTCGAAGTCGAGAAAGCGCTAGACAAGCTCGTACCGTAGACGATAGCGTAAGCGCGCGCCGCCTTTGGCGACGATGGGCTCTACATGGAGCGCTATATTCAAAAAGCGCGGCATATCGAAGTGCAGATACTTGGCGATGGCATCGATGTCGTCCATCTGTTCGAGCGGGAATGTTCATTGCAGCGCAAAAGACAAAAGATTTGGGAAGAGGCGCCCGCAGCAATGCTCCCGCCGGAAACGCGCCGCGCGCTTTGTGCGTCGGGCGCGGCGCTGGCTCGAAAAGCAGGCTACCGGGGGGCCGGCACGCTTGAATATCTCTATGATGAGATGACGGGCGAATTCTTCTTTATCGAGATGAACACGCGAATCCAGGTTGAACACCCCGTTACCGAGATGATCACGGGGTCGATCTTGTTCAGGCCCAGTTGCGTATTGCGGGTGGAGAGAGGCTCTGGTTCGGCCAGCAAGAAGTGGTTCAATCAGGGCACGCTATCGAGGTTCGGTATCACTCGCTAAACCCCGCGAAGATGTTCATGCCATCGCCGGGATTGGTGACGCGCTATGAAGCCCCGGAAGGCGACCGAATTCGCTTCGATACCATGCTTTATGAAGGGTACCGGGTTGTCCCATATTACGATTTATTGATTGGTAAGCTGATCGTATCGGGAGTGGATAGGCAAGATGCCATTTCCCGGTTGGCCGCGGCACTCGCAGACTTGCGTATAGAGGGCATTCACACGACTGCGTCGCTTCACGCCGCGCTGGTCAATGTTCCTGATGTCAGGAATGGGTGCGTGGACACCTCCTGGCTGGAGCGATGGATGCTTGATAATGCGAACCTGTTGCACTCTGTATAAAATGAGAACCTCGTCCATGCATCATTCGCCGATCAGGTTCAATTTTACCGCTGCCATCAGACTTGGATGGACCGGAAAGATATCTGGCAGTTTTGTTGCGTCCGCGGCCGGCGCGGTCAGGAATGTCGCTGCGGATGTCGGGCTGACTTCGTCGGAAGTGCTCGCAGTCGGGATTTTATTGATCGGCTCGCGCTTTCTGTGGACCCCTGCCGCTGCGTGCATGGCGCAGGTATGGCGATTGATCAATTGGTGGGCCCGGCAGGACTCTCAACCTGCAACCAGACCGTTATGAGCGGCAGCATATCGATCAGCTTCGTTGACTTTCCTATCGTTTCGTGTGCGTTCGATCGCGTTCGTTGCGTTTTGATGAGGTCGTTTCTGGTGCGAAACTGGTGCGGTTGCCCAGTTCGCGATTTCGGACGATACGCCATCGCCTCTGGCCTTTTAGCTGATCACCTATGGGACCACATACGAAGTTTGTCCTCCACAGCAGGCTGAATCCGCAAGACTGGATGGCTTTCCGATGGAAAGGGCCCTTCGAGCCTATCTGCGCCGCCTGCATGGAAGACCCTGAAGCCTTCGTCATCATCCACGTCACCTCATCCCGGGACCAAACACCTAGTGAAGCGCTACGCTTATCTAGATTGTGCCAACGAGCTTGAGTTGCCGAGAGATGGATGCTTCTGGACTCATCCAGAAATTGGGGCGCTTCCAATTGAACTATGCCCGGTGTAGATCGGATTGATGAAACCTACGACCTGGCCGCGTCATTCGCAGAGTGGCGTCGGCAAAAACGGTGAGTGACGATGTATAGTGCTTTCGAAGCGGACTTGCGCGAACTTGCGGATCGAGGGCGGTTGCGTTCGCTTCGCGAACGTTCGGGAATAGATTTTACGTCGAATGACTACCTCGGATTGGCTGAAATCCGCCGAGTTGAGGCAAGCTGCGGCCGATGCCGTGGCGCGGGGCGTGCCGGTGGGCTCGGGTGGGTCGCGTCTGTTGCGGGGCAATCATCCCGAGCACGAGGCGCTGGAAGCCGAGGCTGCCGCCTATTTCGGCGCCGAGACCGCATTGTATTTCGGTGGCGGCTATGTCGCCAATTTCGCGATCTTCTCGACGCTCCCGCAGACCGGCGATCTCATCGTCCACGATGAATTGATTCACGCCAGCGTCCACGAAGGATTTCGTCGGGGCCGCGCCGACTTCGTCAAGGTGCCACACAACAATGTCGACGCGTTCGACGCGGCGATCGTTCGTTGGCGCAAGGCCGGCGGCAAGGGGCGGCCCTGGCTGTCGGTCGAAAGCCTTTATAGCATGGATGGCGACAGTCCCAATGTCGTTGAACTCTTCGCGGTTGCGGATCGCCACGAGGCCATGGTCGTGATCGACGAGGCGCATGCGACCGGCGTGCTCGGTCCGCAGGGTCGGGGCCTCGCGGCCGCCTTCGAAGGCCGCGACAACGTCATTACCTTGCACACCTGCGGCAAGGCGCTTGGCACGGTCGGCGGGTTTATCCTTGCACCCAGGGTCGTTCGCGACTTTCTGGTTAATCGTTCGCGCCCGTTCATCTTTGCGACCGCGCCTTCGCCGCTGATTGCAGCGATCACGCGCGTCGCCCTCGAACTGTCGCGATCAAACCCCGAGAGAAGGGAGCGGCTGGCCCGTCTCGTTCATTTCGGGGCAATGAGCTATCGTCGCCTGTGCGGCATCGAACCGTCCGGCTCGCAGATCGTTCCGGTCATCATCGGCTCCGATCGAGCGGCCGTAGCATTGGCCGCAAATCTGCAGCGCAAGGGTTATGATATCCGCGCCATACGGCCGCCGACCGTCCCCGAGGGTACCGCACGCCTGCGCATCGCGTTGACGCTGAATGTCGATGAACCGACTGTGGCAGGCTTGTTCGAGGCGCTGTCCGAAGACCTGCGCAAAGCCGCATGAGCGCGCGCCTCATCGTGACCGGCACCGACACCGGCATCGGCAAGACCGTTTTCGCCGCTGGCCTCGCCAGCGCGCTGGACGGCGTTTACTGGAAACCGGTCCAGGCCGGGATTGAAGACGAGACCGATCGCGCGACGGTTTTGCGATTGTCCGGCATTGCGCCTGAACATGTCCTGGCGGAGGCCTACCGATTGCGGACGCCGGCTTCGCCGCATCTCGCCGCTGAACGCGACGGGATTGTCATCGATCCGGATGCTCTGGTGTTGCCGGACACGAACCGGCCGTTGGTGGTGGAGGGCGCCGGCGGATTGTTGGTGCCGCTGACCCGCCAGATCACCTACATCGACGTCATGGCCCGGTGGAATGCGCCAGTCGTGCTCTGTGCCCGCACCACGCTCGGGACCATCAATCACAGTCTTCTGTCGGTGGAAGCCCTGCGCGCCCGGAACATCGCCATCGCCGGCATCGCCTTCATCGGCGACGAGAACCGCGAATTGGAACACATTATTGCTGATCTGGGGCGGGTGCGGCATCTTGGCCGCCTGCCGCATCTCGATCCGCTGACAGGCCCGTCACTGCATGCGGCTTTCGCCCGGCATTTCCGGATCGAGGATTTTCTGAAAGAGCCCGCATGAGGAAATCGACGTCCCCGGTCTGGCATCCCTTCACCCAGCATGCGGTGCAGCCGGATCCACCGTTGATTGCGCGAGGCGAGGGAGCCTGGCTGGAGACCGCCGAGGGCGAGCGAATCTTCGATGCGATCTCCTCCTGGTGGGTCGTTACCCATGGCCACCGTCACCCGCACATCATGCAGGCCATCAAGGATCAAGCCGACCGTCTCGATCAGGTGATTTTCGCGGGGTTCACGCACGAACCCGCGGAGAAACTGGCACGGCGTCTGGTTGCGATGACACCGCCGGAACTCGAGTATGTGTTTTTCTCGGATAGCGGATCGACCTCGGTTGAGGTCGCTCTGAAAATGGCGCTTGGGTTCTGGCGTCATCGCGGCGAGAAGCGCACCGGTATTTTGGCGCTGGAGGGCGCCTATCATGGCGACACCGTCGGTGGAATGTCGGTCGGCGAACGCGGCGTTTTCAACGCGCCCTATGATCCGTTGCTATTCGACGTCGAGCGATTGCCGTTTCCGGCCCTGGGCCGCGAAGAGGCGACCTTGCACGCGCTCAATGTTGCTTGCCGCAAAGGTGGCGTTGCGGCACTGATCGTCGAGCCGCTCATTCTCGGCGCCGGCGGCATGCTGATCTACGCGCCGGAAATGCTGTCGGAAATGAAGCGTATCTGCGAAACGCACGGCGTCCTGTTCATTGCCGACGAGGTCATGACGGGATGGGGCCGAACCGGCACGCTGTTCGCGTGCGAGCAAGCCAGGGTTACACCGGACATCGCCTGCTATTCGAAGGGATTGGACTGGGGGCTCGCTGCCACTCGCGGTCACATTGTGTCGGGCCGACATTTTCGACGCGCATTATTCGACCGATCGCAGCTGGACCTTCTTTCATTCCAGCTCCTATACCGCAAACCCGATCGCCTGCGCGGCGGCGCTGGCCAACCTGGAGATTTGGGAGAACGAACCGGTGCTGGAGCGAGTTGCGGCGATCACCCGCCTGCACTCGAAAGGGTTAGATCGCTTCCGCGAGGATCGGCGATTTACCAATGTCCGTCAGATCGGTTCGATTGCCGCATTGGACCTCGCATTGAGCGAGACCGGCTATTTGGCTGCGATCGGACCGCGTCTTTATCAGGGTTTCCTGTCACGACATTTGCTGGTCCGGCCGCTCGGCAACACGATCTATATCATGCCGCCTTATTGCAGCGGGGAAAGAGAACTCGGCCTGGTCGATGACGCGATAACAGACCTTGCGGATGAGATTTTGTGACCGCGTTCATCGAAGTGGCGGTGACATATCGAAAAATGGCGCGTGTCTGACAACCTTCGACGGCGTTCCGCGCACATCTACCGCTCAAGCAAGTTGTCTTCGAGTGTGCGTTGCGCATTGGCGACCCGCTCTGGTACGCGAAAAAAGAAAGCCGTTCACGAGACTGGACTAGCACTGCGGATTTTGTCGCCATCTCGATGGTCTCGCTTTTGACCCGTCTCGCCCGCTTATTTTTTACAGAAGATAGCCGCCGAAACGGCTGGCCTCTATAAGCTACATCCCGCTTCAGAGGCGACCGCATCCGCCTGGTTCCGGTCGAGCCAGCCGGGATCGATTTCCGGCAGCGGGATGGCGTCGATCAAAAGACGCGTGTAGGCGCTCTTGGGCGCAGCAAATACGTCTTCGCATCGTCCCTCCTCGACGACGATGCCGTTACGCATCACATAGACCCGGTCGCAGACCGCACGGACCACGGAGAGATCGTGGCTGATGAAGGCCGTCGCAAGACCGAGGTCGCGCGACAGTGTTTTCAGAAGATTAAGCGCCTGCGCTTGGGTAGATACGTCGAGGCCGGAGACGATTTCATCAGCCAGGACAAAGTCTGGCTCCAACAACACAGCGCGGGCGATGCCGACCCGCTGACGCTGGCCACCAGACAGTTCGTGCGGCGTGCGGTCGAGGCAGGCGAGCGGTAGCGTGACCCGGTCGAAGAACTGCCGCACCCGCCGTTCGGCGTCGGCCTTGTCAACGGCGACACCGTGGAACAGCAGCGGTTCGGTCAGAATGCGGCGCACCGTGTGCCGCGGGTTGAGTGATGCCATCGGATCCTGAAAAATCATCTGCATCCGTCGCCGCAGCGGCCGCATCGTCGCCTCGGCCAGATGGGTAATATCCTGGCCGTCGAAAATGATGCTGCCGGCGGTCACGTCGACCAGTCGCAAGAGCGCGCGGCCGAGCGTTGTCTTCCCGGAGCCGGACTCTCCAACGATACCGACCGTTTCGCGCCGCCCGATGCGGAGGTCGACTCCATGCAGCACCTTGACGCCGCCAGCGTTGCGGCCGCGATAAGTGACTTCGAGACCTTTGGCCGAGATCAGCTCGTCTGTCACGTGCCTGGCCTCCGGTCCGTTGCCGCGACGTCAGCCCTCAATCGCGCAATCACTTCGTCCGGTACCGGCTGCAGTCCGGCGTCGGGACGGTCGTAGCGCGGCCCCGCGGCAATCAGCGCCCGCGTGTAGGGGTGTTTCGGTTTGCCGAGGACTTCGGCCGTCGATCCGGCTTCGATAATCGCGCCAGAAAACAGCAAAGCGACGTGGTCGCAAATCTGCGCTACCACGCCGAGGTCGTGGGTCACGAAGATCACCGCCGTCCGATGTGCCTCCTGAAGGTTCCGGATCAGCCGCAGGATCTGCTTCTGCACCGTCACGTCGAGTGCCGTTGTCGGCTCGTCCGCGACGATCATCTTCGGCTCAAGCGCGAAGGCGGCGGCGATCAGCACGCGTTGGCGCATGCCGCCGGAAAGTTCGTGCGGATAGGCCCGCATCACCCGTTCGGGGTCTGTAATTTGGACTTCGGCCAGCAACTGCAGCGCGCGCTTGCGCGCCTCCTGCCAGGCAAACTTGCGCCGCATGCGAAGGCCGTCGGTGAGCTGCAATTCGATGCGCCGGCCTGGATTGAGCGCGGTCAGGGGATCTTGAGGAATCAGAGCGATCTCATCGCCGAAAATCCGGCGCAGAATCTGCGGCGACAAAGTGCGAAGGTTCTTGCCGTCGAACACGATCTCGCCTTCGGTGATCCTCACGGTGCGCGGCAGCACGCCGAGGAGAGCCTTGGCGATGGTCGATTTGCCGGCGCCGCTTTCGCCCACGAGGCCGAGCGCCTCGCCCGGAGCAAGGTCGAGATTGACCCGCCGCAAGATCGGGCTGCCGTTGTCCAGCTCCGATACCGCGCTAAGATTACGGATGCTAAGTATCGGCCTGTTCATCGCCTCAGCACCGGATCGAGCGCTCGGCGCAGGCCTTCGCCAAGCTGATTGAAGGCGAGGACGGTGGCAAACAGGGCCGCGAGCGGAGCGGCGAGCACCCACCAGCTCTGATGGATGAACTGGCGCCCCTCGGCGATCATGCCTCCCCAGGTCGGCGTGTCCGACGAGACGGAGAGGCCGACGAAGGACAGGATGGCCTCAACGATCACTGCGATGCCCATTTCAAGACTGACGAGCGCCAGCAGCGACGGCGCGACATTGGGCAAGATCTCGTGGATCAGAATGTGAAGCCGGGGATACCCGATGGCACGCGCGGCAGTGACATATTCGCTCTGTGCCTGCGCCATGGTCTCGGCCCGCACCACGCGACAGAAGCGAGTCCAGTCGATGATCGCGATTGCCACGATCACCGAGCCTACGCCGGCGCCCAGTACGGCAACAAGCAGGATGGACAGCAGAACGGGCGGAAACGCCATCCAGATGTCGACCAGACGTGAAATTGCAATGTCGACCCCGCCGCGATACCAGCCGGCGAGCAGGCCGAGCGTCGTACCGATCAGCGCGGCGAGGCTCGCGGCGGCGAAGGCAACGGTCAGCGCGACCCGCGACCCGAAGATGAGCCGCGACAGCACATCGCGCCCGAGCGCGTCGGTGCCGAGGAAGTAGCCCGGTTCGCCGCCTGTAAGGCCCGAGGGCGGCAGCGAGGCCAGCATCAAATCCTGATCGAGTGGATTTTTCGGCGCGATCCAGGGTGCGAAAATCGCGATCACGATCAGCGCCAGGATGAAGCCGCCGCTGATAGTTACTTTGGGCTCACGAAGCACGGCGCGCAGCCGCCGCGCCATCAAGCCCGGGCTGGCGGCGACCGGTGTTGCGGACGCTGTGGTTGCAGTCATTGGCGATCCCCGATGAGCATTGTCGCCGCCGCGCGGGCAGCGGGCGACGGCAGGGGTTCGGCCTCTGCCGATCGTGTTCTAACCATGACGGAGCTTCGGATTGAACAACGCGACGAGCAGATCGACAGCAATGTTGACGGCGATGAAGATCACGGCAAAGACCAGAACCAAGCCCTGGATCAGCGGTAGATCACGGTTCATGACGGCATCAATCGCCATATTGCCGATGCCAGGATAGGCAAAGATGCGCTCGACGATAACCGTGCCTCCGATCAGAAAAGTAAACTGCACGCCGGTGAGCGCCAGCGTCGGACCGACGGCGTTGCGCAAGGCCTCCTGCAACACCAGCCGAAGCTTCGACATGCCTTTGAGTTTTGCGAGCAGAATGTAGTCCTGTGCCATCGCCTCGTTTAGTGCGCCCTTCAGGACGCGCGCGATGACGGCGGCGAGCGGCAGGCCCAGCGCGAGAACCGGCATGACGAGATGCTGCGAGATATCGGCGAAAACGTCGAAGCGGAGGCGCAGGAGGCTTTCGGCGAAATAGAAAGACGTCGCCATGCCCGAACTGACGCTTGGATCAATACGTCCGGTCAGCGGCAGGATCGGCAGCATGACTCCGAAGACGAGCACCAGCGCGAGCGCCCAGACAAAATCGGGAACGGCGAGCATCAGCCCGGTGACCGCATCGATCACCGACTCCAGCGCGGTGCGTTGCGCCATTGCGCCGACGACCGCGGTAAAGCCGCCGAGGATTACCGCAAACTCAAGCGCTGCAACCGCCAGTTCGAGCGTTGCGGGCAGGCGCTCGCTGAGCATCTGCAGCACGTCGCGGTGCAGCGAGATCGAAACGCCGAAGTCGCCCCTGAGCGCGGAGCGGGCCCAGATATCGAACTGCGAGAGCAGGCTGCCGTCGAGCCCGTAGTGGGCGCGCAGCGCTGCGATGTCGGAGGGACTCGCGCCCGGCGAGATCATCATCGCGATCGGGTCGCCGGGAGCGACGCGCAGCAGCAAAAAGACGACAATGGCGACACCAGCCAGCGTGCCCACTGCCATGACCAATCGCTTCAGGACGGCGAGGGCGATCATCGGTGTCTCATCTGCGTCGTCGGTCGCCCGTAGCTTCGCAAAAATTTTCACCCGCGGCGAGACCGCCGCGAGCGCTTTTTTCGGACCTGTGAAGCCCAGCTTTTAGGCGCGTCGGTCAGGCGTTAGAGACGAGCGTCGGCTGCAGCGCGCCGGACGTGTTCGCGACCACCTTAAGGTCGGCCTTGTACACCACCGGTTGGACATACTGCAGCAGCGGGATCACATAGCCCTGCTCGGCAATATACTTGTCGGCGGCCTTCCAGCCCTCGATGCGCTTCTTTTCGTCCTTTTCGCCCCAGAGCGGTCCGATTTTGGCGTCGAGATCGTCCGAATGCCAGGCCGAGTGCGGCGAGTGACTGAACATAGCGTGGCCCGTGGATGTGCTCGGATCGCCGATGGCGTTCCCCCAGTTGTAGAAGGCGGCGGGCGCGAGCTTGTGCGTGGTGCGGAGTTCGAAGTGCTTGGCGATCTCGTAGACCTCGATTTCCGCCTCGATGCCGACCTTGCGCCACATGCCGACGATCGCCTGGATCATCTCGTAATCCTTCGGCTTGAAGCCGCGCGTCGTCTGGATGGTGAACTTGGCGGGCTTTTCCGGCGAGAAGCCGGAGGCTTTCAGCAGTTCGGCCGCCTTCTTCGGATCGTAGGGAGTCTTGATCGACGGGTCGAAGGCTTCGTATTCCGGCGCCTCAAGCGTGTCGATTGGCACGCCGTAGCCGAGTAGCAGGCGGTCGATGATAGATCTCTTGTCGATGGCGTAAATGGCCGCCAGGCGGACATTCTTGTCGAGCATCACATCCTTGTTGGTGATGAAGATCATGCCGATGTCGGAGATCGGCTTGGCCTCGCCGGCGAGGCCCTTGACCTTCTTGAGGCGGTTGAACTCCTCATAGGGCACTTCGAGGGTGACGTCGGAAGCGCCGGATTCGATCTCGGCAACGCGGGTGGTCGCGTCCGGTACGAACTTGAAGATCACGGTCTCGAACGGAGGCTTGCCGCCCCAGTAGTTCGGGTTGGCCTTGAGCCGCAGGAAGGCGTTGCCCTGATATTCGTCAACCATGTAGGGGCCGGTTCCGATCGGCTTCTTCTCGAAGCCCTCGGCGCCGACTTTGGTATAATAGGCCTTCGGCAGCACGTAGCCGGTGAGGAACGCCATCCACTTGAAGAAGGACGGGTCGAACTGCTTGACGTCGCCGGTGATCCGGTTGCCTTCGATCTTGTAGTTGCCGACGCCCGCCCAGATGAACGCGACGGGGTTGCCGCCATCCGCCTTGCCGGCACGTTCCAGGGAGAACACGATGTCTTCCGGCGTAAAGGGCGAACCATCGTGCCACTTCACGTCCTTGCGCACGTCCATCCAGACCTTGGACTTGTCGTCATTCCACCCCCAGGCCGTTAGCAGGCCGGGCTCGAAAGATAGGTTCGGCTTCTGGCCGATGTACTGGTCGAACACCGACCGGTAGATCGCCTGGATCGTCGGGTTGACTGCCGACGGGCCGCTGGTTGGATCGAAGGATGGCAGGTTGACGTTGAAGGCGATGGTCAGCGTGGTCTTCCCGGCAGCCTGCGCCGGCCCGCCATGGGCGAAGAGAAGGTCGGTCAGGAATGCGCTTGCGCCGAGAGCGAGAGTTTGGCGTCGTGTAAATGTCATGCTTGATCTCCCCTTGTTGCCCGTCATCGCGAGCATGATCCCCGGCGATCCAAGCGCCGAATTTTTCTTGAGATATTATAACCCTCAATATTTGAAGTTTAACATTTCTCTGGTTCCCACGCAAGCGGCGCGGCGAGGGATATATGGATTTGAAAATATATCCGACGCAAAAGATGCTGGGATTCAGGCTTCAGCCTGCCCAATTGACAGGTTTGGCTGCTCTAAATATGCTACTGCAAATAATCACGCGGCCAATAACGGGAGCAAAACCCATGGCGGAAAGGTCCTTCGAGCGCGAGGTTCAGGACCTGCGATTAGGCGCAGGCGAGGTATTCCGCGGCGAGGGCATTCTCGCGATCACCAAGGCGCTCCTGCAGTCAGGCGTATCGTATGTCGCGGGTTATCAAGGCTCGCCGATCTCGCATCTGATGGATGTTCTCGCTGACGCCAAAGACGTAATGGATGAACTCGGAGTCCATTTCGAGACTTCCGCGTCGGAGGCGGCCGCTGCAGCGACGCTGTCGGCCTCGGTAATGTATCCGCTGCGCGGTGCGGTGACCTGGAAGTCAACCGCTGGCACCAATGTGGCGGCCGATGCACTGTCGAATCTCGCCTCGGGCGGTGTCACCGGCGGCGCTCTCATCGTTATCGGCGAGGATTACGGCGAAGGCTCCTCGATCATGCAAGAGCGCAGCCACGCCTATGCGATGAAGTCGCAGATCTGGCTGCTCGACCCGCGACCCAATCTGGAAATGCTGGTGAAAATGGTCGAGAAGGGATTCGAGCTCTCGGAAGCGACCAATACGCCGGTCATGCTGGAAGTCCGCATCCGCACTTGCCATGTGCATGGTCAGTTCGTCGCGAAGGACAACAGGCGCCCAGCCTTCACGCTGCGCCAGGCGATGGAAAATCCCTCGCGCGACGTCAACCGCATCGTGCTGCCGCCGGCCTCCTTCCAGCACGAGAAGGAAAAGCTGGAAAAGCGTTGGCCGGCCGCGATCGACTTCATCAGGAGTCAAAAGCTCAACGAGGTGTTCGGGCCGCAGGACGGCCCGGTCGGGGTCATCATGCTCGGTGGCCTCTACAACACCGTGCTGCGCGGTCTGCAGCAACTCGGACTCGCCGACGTCTATGGAGAGTCAGCCGTTCCGCTCTACGTGCTCAACGTCGCCTATCCGATCATCGAGGATGAGGTAGTCGCGTTCTGTGCCGGCAAGTCCGCGGTGCTCATGGTCGAGGAGGGCGCGCCCGATTTTCTCGAGCAGGCGCTCAACACCGTACTGCGCCGGCGCGACCTTCAGACCAAGATCAGCGGCAAAGATGTGCTGCCGATGGGCGGCGAATATACCGCTCAGGTGGTGGTCAAGGGCCTCCGCTCCTTCCTGCAGACCCATGCGCTGTCGATGCTCGGCAACCAGCCGCCAATTCCCGATCCCTCTCCGGTGCTTGGTCACGAGAAAATCAAGGCGCTGGCGGAAGTCGTGCCGCCGCGCCCGCCGGGCTTCTGCACCGGATGTCCGGAGCGCCCGATATTCGCCGCGCTGAAGCTGACGGAGAACGAACTCGGCCCGCACCATATCTCCGCAGATATCGGCTGCCACCTGTTCTCGATCCTGCCGCCGTTCAATCTCGGGGGCACGACCATGGGTTATGGACTGGGCCCGGCCTCCGCTTCGGCCTTCAACGTCACGTCCGACAAGCGGGCGATCTCGGTCATGGGCGACGGCGGCTTCTGGCACAATGGGCTCGCCTCTTCGATCGGCAACGCGGTGTTTAACAAACACGACGGCGTGATCCTGATCGTCGATAATTACTATTCCGCCGCCACGGGTGGGCAGGATATCCTGTCCTCGCGTGCGGCGAATCCGCGTCGCAAGACCAACAACTCGATCGTGGATGCGGTGAAGGGCGTCGGCGCGACCTGGGTGCGCCAGATAGACCGCACCTACGATGTCGCGAAGATGCGCGACACGCTTCGCGAAGCGCTGACGAGCAAGGAGAAGGGGCCGAAGATCGTTGTCGCCTCGTCCGAATGTATGCTCAACAAACAGCGGCGCGTCCGGCCCCTGTTCGCCAAGGCGGTTGCTGGCGGCGAGCGCGTCGTTAAGGAACGTTTCGGCGTCGACGAGGACGTCTGCACCGGCGATCACGCCTGCATTCGTCTGTCCGGTTGCCCGTCGCTGTCGCTCAAGCACACCGACGATCCTCTCAAGGACGACCCGGTCGCCTCGATCGATAATTCCTGTGTCGGCTGCGGCAATTGCGGCGAGGTGTCGGAAGCTGCCGTGCTTTGCCCTTCGTTCTATCGCGCCGACATCGTCTTCAATCCGAACCGCCGCGACCGCTTTCTGGCGCGTCTGCGCGGCGCGGTGATCGGCTGGCTGCAGCATCGGCGAGAGTCGCGCCGGATCGTTTTTGCCGACTGAGAGCACCACCATGAGCGACGACGCCGACAACGGGCCGAAGCGCCTGTCGCGTGAAAAGCCGCTTTCGATCGCGATCCTTGCCATGGGCGGGCAGGGCGGCGGAGTGCTGGCCGACTGGATCGTCGAGGTCGCCGAATCCCAGGGCTGGGTCGCGCAGTCCACGTCGGTGCCCGGCGTAGCACAGCGCACCGGTGCAACGATCTACTACATTGAGGCGTTGCCGCCCCGCCACGGCGTCGCGCCCGTGCTCTCCCTGATGCCGACGCCCGGCGATGTGGATGTGGTGATGGCGTCCGAACTGATGGAGGCTGGCCGCTCCGTGCTGCGCGGCCTGGTGACGCCCGACCGGACCACGCTGATCGCCTCGACCCACCGCGCCTACGCGGTGTCGGAAAAGGAGAGGCCCGGCGACGGCGTAGGTGATCCGGCTGTCGTCACCGACGCGACCGACTTCGCCGCCAAGCGCGTCATCGCGTTCGATATGGAAGCGCTCGCAGCCAAGAATGGCAGCATGATCTCGGCTGCGATGCTGGGCGCGCTTGCTGCCTCTGAGGCTTTGCCGTTTCCGCGGCCGGCTTTTGAAGCGATCGTCGGCGTCGGCGCGAAAGGCGCGGGCGCCAGTCTCAAGGCCTTTACTGCCGCTTACGAACGAACTCGGTCCGCGCCACGCGAAGCGCCGCGTCAGGGCGCTGTCAAGCGTCTCGACGAACTGCCGCAGGACGCTGGCCACCCGGATCTGAACGGTCTCCTCTTGCGGATCCGCACTGAGTTTCCGGACGCGGCTTGGCCGATATTGTTTGCCGGGGTCAAGCGCATCGTCGATTTCCAGGATGTTGCCTATGGTCATGAATATCTCGATCGGGTTCGGTCCCTCGCCGCGCTCGACCGTGCCCATGGAAGCGCCAGCAAAAGCTTCGCGCTGACCTGCGAGGCGTCCAAATATGTCGCGGTAGCGATGGCCTATGACGATGTCATCCGGGTCGCCGATATCAAGGTGCGGTCGTCGCGGTTCGCGCGGCTGCGCAACGAAATCGGTGCGAAACCGGACCAGATCGTCCACGCCACAGAATATCTGCACCCCCGCGCGGAGGAAGTGTGCGGTGCGCTGCCCGCGCGGCTCGGCGGCTTTATCGAGTCACGTCCCAAGCTGTTCGGCGCACTCGACAGTATTGTCAATCGTGGCCGTCGCATCGATGTCCGGCGTCTCAGTGGTTTTCTTCAGCTCTACGTCGTCGCCTCATTGCGTTCACGCCGCCGCGGTAACCTTCGCCACAGCCGCGAGGTCGCTCATCGCGAAGCCTGGCTTGCCTGCGCCGTTGAAACGCTGCCGAAAAACTACGATCTCGCGGTCGAGATCCTGCGCTGTCGCCGCCTGGTGAAGGGCTATTCGGACACGCATGTGCGCGGCCTTTCAAAGTTCGACCGCGTGATGGCGATGGTGCCCCAACTGGTTGGCCGCGACGACGGCGCCGTGTGGCTGGAGCGGCTCAAGCGGGCCGCGCTGCTCGACGAGGCGGGCACCGCGCTCGACGGCGCCATCAAGACGGTAGCGTCGCTTTAGCTAGAGCGCGCTCGCGTTGTTTCGAACAGCCATCGCGTCCAGATATTTTATCGAACATGATCTCTTGGAACAGCCAGCGTTCAGTTTTTTGCTAACGCGGCCGTTCCAACAAGGCCCAAGCTCCAGTTCCGGACGGCTCCGTGTAGCGGGCCGTCCGGAAATTCGATGCTTCATCCGATCCTCGGTGCAGAAGCTGCGTGCGCGCGGCGCACGCTCTTTGACAACGCCGAACGTGTCAATCCAGCTTCGCCGTTCTTACTTTGATGGATCCTTTGGCGACCAAAGCTTGACATCGGAGGTCTTCTCGTAGGCCATGCCCTCGGGATAAGTGATGGCCTCCATCTGCAGTCCCCATGGCGCCTTGAAATAGAGGATCGCTTGACCGGCCGCGGGGCCCTCCTTGATCGGAATCGGTCCGGCGTAGGTCTGCACACCCTTGGCCTTCAGATACTCTTCCGCGGCCTTGATGTCGTCGACATAGATCGCGATGTGATAGCCGCCGACATCGCTGTTCTTCGGCTGCACGACCTGCTGATCAGGCGAGGAATAGTTGAACAGCTCGATGTTGGAGCCTGAGCCGCACCGGATCTGGGTGATCTGGTTGATCACGGCGCGCGGATTGACGCCTAGCACATCCTGCATAAACGTGCCCTTGTCGTCGGAGAAGGGTCCGAAGGAC
This sequence comes from uncultured Pseudomonadota bacterium, assembly GCA_963727225.1. Lineage (GTDB taxonomy): Bacteria > Pseudomonadota > Alphaproteobacteria > Rhizobiales > Xanthobacteraceae > Bradyrhizobium. Next base: position 1,059,899 of record CAVSFN010000024.1, read on the forward strand.
ATAGCCTTCTGGCAGCCGAGAACCTCGACGAAGAACGTCTCCGCCTGCTTCATGTCTGGCACCGTGATGCCGGTATGGTCGTGGCCGCGCATGCCGGGCAGACCTGCCGCGTGGCTCGAAGCGATCGATGCACCGAGAACAAACGCGCTGGCGATGACGCCGTAGAACGCCCGCGACGGCGATGCGAACAGAGAACTCATCATGAGGTACGTCTCCCAACGCCAGGAGTTCGGTCGTCAGGGAATGCTCCTGGCATTCGCATTCCCAATGCCAGGTCAAAACTGCCGCCCAGACCTTTTAAGCCTCGAAATTTTAAGCATATAATTTATACGCGTAAAGCGGCCGAAGCAGGCATTTCGGTTAAATTTCGTGCTTACGAACGTTGCGCAGGATCCGGTGCAGTATGGAGATGAAGAGGCGATAGTCCTCTTCATCGACGCCGTCGAAGAGCTGCTGAAACAGCTCGTACATCGTCGGCCAGACACTTTCGAAGGCTACGCGACCCTCTTCGGTGATTGAAACGTCGCGGATGCGCATATCGTCGGGGCGCGGCTGGCGGCGGATCAGGCCTTGTTCCTCGAGCGTGTCAAGCGTGCGGCTCAGAGTCGACTGCTCGATGACGGTGTAGACAGAAAGTTCATTGATCGTAACCGAGGACGAGAGACTGAGAATCGAGAGCGCGCGCATCTGGGTCGTTGTCATGTCGTGGGCCTTCAGCGCCTCCGCCATGTTCGCGTTCCAACGCGCCGCGATGCGGTTCATGAGATACGGCGCGAATTGGTTGATGCCGATTTCGCCGAGCGTGGGCAGCGGCGAGGTCTGCTCCTTGGCCTTGCGTATTATGCTGCCGGAAAACCGCTGCTCCATGGGTGCTCTTTCGATGCCGCGTTCAGGACAGCGACGATGCCAGAAGGAAGCCCGAGCCTCCTCCGAGCCCCGGACCCGGGTGGGTCGAGGCGCCGATGTGGTAGAGGCCGGCAATGTGGGTCTTGTGGTTGATGCTGGATTTGAACGGTCGCCAGATGAAGGACTGGTCGAGACCGCAGAACCCGCCATACGGGTCTCCGCCGGCCAGATTGACGTTCATGGCCTCGAGATCGGCGGGCGAGTAGGCGCGCCGTGCAAGCTTGATCGCGGCAAAATTCTCGATGTGCGCAGCGAGACGTTTTTCGATGCGATCGGCGTAGGCTTCCCGCAGCGCCTCCGTCCAGCGCCCATCAGCGGGTGTCTGGATCTCGCCGGCCGCGTCGCCTTTCACGATTCGCGGCGTCTCAGGCATCTGCAGCCAGAGCACCGCCGCATGGGCGGGGGCACGGCTCGGGTCGAGCGCGGTCGGCTGGCCGACACAGATGGTGGGTTCGGCCGGCAGCAAGCCGCGTTCTGCTTCGTTGGCGGCGCGGGACACGCCGTCGAGGCCGCCCGACAGATGCAACAGCGCCACCTTGCCGAGATCCGGATCCCCCTTCCAGCTCGGCGGCGCCGAGAGAGCATAGTGCATCTGCATGTTGCCCTTGCCGTAGCGATAGCGGCGCAAACCCTCCGTGACTTCGGCGGGAGCACGCGTTGGCCAGTCCTGCAGAAGGGTATGGTAGAGTTGGCCCGGGGTCGTCGAGCAGATGACGCCCTTGGTCGCAACGATGCGTTCGCCGCTGGCGAGCATCACGCCTGCTGCGCGGCCGCGTGGTCCATCCACAATACGTGCGACCTCCGCATTGATGCGAATGCTGCCGCCCTGGTCTGTGATCAGCTGTTCGAACGCGGCAACAAGAGTGCGCGCGCCGCCGACCGCGATGGGACAGCCGCCAAGCTCGACGGCGAAGGCGATGACCTTGGCCATCTCGGCGGAATAGGCGCTTTCCGGACCCAAGCCGGTATGAAGCACCCAGGGCGCCCAGAGCGCGTGGATCGCATCAGACCGGTAGGTCGTCTCAAGATAGCCGCGCGCCGGCGCGAGCGCCTCGCCGAACCAGGCGGCGAGGCCGCGCAAGCCGCGTCGCCAGGCCTCTCGCGCGATGGTTGTCGCCGTGGCGAACGACCACAACGAGCCGCCAAGCAGCGCGAACAGGAATGGCGCGTCGGCGCCGAGCCCGTCCATCTCGCGCGCGAAGGCCGCGCCGTCGCCGGCGGAGAGCGCCTCGAAGGTTTTAACGTTGCGCCCGCGGTCCATCGCGAAAATAACGCTCGATCCGTCGGGACGCAAAACTCCGGTAGGAAGCGTGGTATCCGCAAACGCGAAGCCTCGCGCTTCGAGATCCTTTCCGATCACACCATAGGCAGGCGAGGTGCGGAACAAAACCAGCGTGGTCGCCATCACATCGTGAAGGAAGCCCGGCGCCGTGATTTCCTCGGTGCGCAGACAGCCGCCGATGACGGCGTTACGCTCAAGCATCAGCGTTCTGGCGCCTTTCTTGCCGAGTACGGCCGCAGCGATCAGCGCGTTGATGCCACTTCCGACGAGGATGTAGTCGTAGTCGCTCACGTGCGCTTCCCCCCTTCCCAATGCTATGCGCAGGGATCGAAACGTTACCCGATCCGCTCCGTGCTGCGATCAGGGCACGAGCGCGAGTGCGCGCACCGGAGAGCCGGTGCCGTTGACGAATTTCAGCGGGGCGGCGATGAGCACCGCGCCCTTCGGCGGCAACTTGTCGAGATGGCAGAGGCTGGCAAGCCCGTAGCGATTGGCCTTGTGCATAAGGTTGTGGGCGGGGAAGGGCGGGTTCATGCCGCCAGCCGAGCCGGCATCGGTGCCGACCGTCTCCGATCCCCATCCGATAATGTTCCTCGTCAGCAGATACTCGATGGCTTCTGCGGTCGGCCCCGGAGAGTGTGGACCCTTCTCGTCGGCATTGAGAAAGGTCTGCGCCGAACCGTTGCGCTTGTGCCAGTCTGTGCGCAGCAGCACCCAGCTGTCCGCCTCAATCGCGCCGTGCTCGCTCTCCCACTGCTTGATGCTGTCGACGGTCAGCAGATAGTCAGGATCCTTGGCCACTTCCTTCGAGCGATCGATGACGCAGACCGGGGCCACGAAATTCTTCACCGGTATGCGGTCGGTCGTCGCGTTGGCGTGGTCCTTGCCGGTAACCCAATGTACCGGAGCGTCGAAATGCGTGCCGGTGTGCTCGCCAAGCTCCAGCCAGTTCCAGGCCCAGAACGGGCCGTTCTTATCGTAATGTGAGATCTCGTGCACCTTCACCGCCGGCGTATTCTTGCCGATCTCCGGCGGCAGAAAGAGGATGGGTGTGTCGGGTCCGAGCGGCGCCGTAAGGTCGACGACCTTGATCGAACCAGAGAGGAGGGCGGAGGCAAAATCGGCGAGGGTCTTGTTCGTGCTCATTGGCGTTGCTCCCTGGAATCAAATCTTGAATATCCGCGGCGGCGCCCGCGCGCTTTTAGCCCGCAAGGTCCTGCCGGAAGGCTAGCCCTGAAAATATGGAATTGCAAGTAATCGAGGCCTAGGCGTACGGGATCACGCCGCGGGCGCAACGCCGGGCATCTGGCGGGGTCGCCTGCTTCGGCCCATTTAAGCGGGGTCCTTGCCTGTTGCTCAGTTCTCCCTGCGAGGCAGGTCTGCTTGCGACCCGGCTCGAAAAATGTATGCATATGGCTATAAAGCGTGGCAACAGCCGGGGGGTCGGGGATGAATGCCGTTGATGCCGTGGTGGTCGGAGCGGGACACAATGGCCTCGCGGCGGCGATCCACCTTCTCGCGCGCGGTTGGTCGGTCGCTGTCGTCGAGGCACGGAGTGAAGCTGGCGGCGCGGTGAAGACGGCTGAACTGACGCTGCCGGGATTCCGGCACGACCTTTGCGCGATGAATTTGTCGATGTTCGCCGGCTCGCCATTCTTCGCGGCCTACAAGGATGAGTTGCTGGCGCACGGGCTTGGGTTTGCGCCCGCCGCCGACTGTTTTGCCAGCGTCTTCCGAGATCATTCCTTTCTCGGCGTCAGTACCGATCTGGACAAGACTGCCGGCTGCGATCGCGGCGGTATCGTCCAAGGACGCCGAAGCCTGGCGCGCGATGGTCGCGCGCTTTGGCGCGGACGCGCCGCACATTTTCGGGCTTCTCGGAGCGCCGATGCCCTCCATCGCCGCGGCAAAAACCGTCTGGTCGGCATGGCGCGCGAATGGCGCAGGGCTGGGTCTATGACACGGCGCGGCTGCTGCTGGCGACGCCGCGCGATTTCCTCGACGCGCATTTTGAATCGCCAAAGCTGAAGGCGATGATGGCGGCCTGGGGGCTGCATCTTGATTTCGCGCCAGACGTCGCCGGCGGGGCGCTGTTTCCCTATCTTGAATCCATGGCCAACCAGGCCTTCGGCATGGTGATCGGCGCCGGGGGCGCTGATACGATCATCAAGGCGATGGCAGGCGTCATCACCGCCAGAGGCGGCGAAATCAGACTGAATGCGCCGGTCGTCGAGATCGAGACAACAGGCAGCGCTGCGACGGGCGTGCGGCTTGCCGATGGAACGCGCATCGGTGCGAAGCGCGCTGTGATCGCCAACCTTCATCCGCAGCTCGTATTCGGCAAATTGGTGCCGTCCGATCCCGCCCGCGCGGCGTTCGATGCCAGGATCGCGCGCTTCCGCGCGGGGCCCGGGACGATGATGATTCATCTTGCCCTCGACGGCCCGTTGGACTGGCGTGCCGGCGAGGACTTGAAGCGCTTTGCCTATGTGCACGTCGCACCGGACCTTCAAATGATGTCGCGCGTCTATGCCGAGGCTGGGGCCGGTCTGCTGCCGACCGAACCGGCCCTTGTCGTCGGCCAACCGACCGTCATCGATGCCAGCCGGGCTCCGGCCGGGAAACATGTGGCATGGATCCAGGTGCGCGTGCTTCCCGCGACCATCGCGGGTGATGCGGCCGGCGTCATCGCTGCGACCGCATGGGACGACGCAAAGGACGCTTACGCCGAACGCGTGCTCGACCTTCTCGAAACCTATGCTCCGGGGCTACGCGCGAAGATTCTTGGCCGCGCCGTCTACTCTCCGCTCGATCTCGAACGCCATAATCCGTGCCTGATTGGCGGCGACAATCTGTCGGGCAGCCATCATCTTGATCAGAACTTCCTGTTTCGTCCTGTTGCCGGTTATTCTCGCTACCGTACGCCGGTCGGCGGCCTCTATCTCTGTGGCGCCGCAACCTGGCCCGGCGCGGGGACCGGCGCCGGCTCGGGTTTCATGCTGGCAAAAATGCTGACCCACTGATGCCAGCGGTCCGATTTCAAACACCCGCCGCGGCGTCGCAGCCTGCTCTCAAGTGAATGTTAGGCACCGGCCTGGCAATATAAGGATCACGTTTGCGCGCGCGTTATCGCGTGGAGATGATCTCCCGGCTGTGCGACGCTTGAGGAATCTTGTCTGACATGGACAATTGCTCCAAAATGCTTTAAGGTTAAAGCAGTTGTGGCCTATAGCTTCTGAAAGTTGCGGAGGAAACCGGCATGGCTGACGAATCTTTTCAGCATTGGCCGTTTTTTGACAGCGGGCACCGCGAGTTCGCGACAAAACTGGGCGGCTGGGCCAAGTCCAGCGTTCCCGGATTGATCGACCATCACGATGTCGATGGTTCGTGTCGAAAATTGGTGACGGCCTTGGGGAAGGCGGGCTGGCTGCGTGCAGTTGTGCCTGCGAATTACGGCGGACTTTACGACGGCTTCGATGTCCGGACGCTTTGTCTCAGCCGCGAGACCTTGGCCTATTGGAGCGGGCTTGCCGATTTTTCGTTTGCGATGCAGGGGCTGGGGGCTGGGCCGATCACGATCGCCGGCTCCGACGAGTTGAAGGCGCGGTATCTGCCTCGCGTCGCAAAGGGTGAGGCGATCGCGGCGTTTGCGCTCTCCGAGCAGGATGCAGGTTCCGACGTTGCCGCCATGAGCACAACCGCTGCCCCCGACGGCGCCCATCATGTTCGCATTAACGGTGCCAAGACCTGGATATCAAACGGTGGCATTGCTGACCATTATATCGTGTTTGCCCGCACCGGGGAGGCGCCCGGTGCGCGAGGCATAAGCGCGTTTGTGGTCGATGCGGATACTCCTGGACTAAGCGTCACCGAGCGGATCGAGGTCGTGGCACCACATCCTTTGGCCACGCTGCAATTCGAGGATTGTCGTGTTCCTCTCGCCTCTCGAATTGGAGCGGCAGGCGCCGGATTCAAGGTTGCAATGGCCACGCTTGATGTCTTCCGATCGACGGTCGCTGCCGCGGCCCTTGGGCTTGCGCGACGTGCGCTCGACGAGGCGCTTCACCGCGCCGGACACCGGAAGATGTTCGGTGCCACTCTCGGCGATCTGCAACTCACGCAGGCTGCCTTGGCAGAGATGGCAACAGATATCGACGCCTCCGCGCTGCTGGTCTATCGCGCCGCCTGGACGAAGGATCAGGGGGCGCCGCGCGTGACGCGGGAGGCCGCGATGGCGAAGATGTTTGCGACAGAGGCCGCCCAGACCGTGATCGACAAAGCGGTTCAGATCTTCGGCGGGATGGGCGTGAAAAAGGGCTCCAAGGTAGAAGAGCTGTATCGGGAAATCAGAGCGCTTCGAATCTACGAAGGCGCGACCGAGGTCCAAAAAGTCGTGATAGCGCGCGAGATGCTAAAAAACACCCAGGCATTGACAAAACAAGCAGCGGAATAGAGTTGTCCGCTGCCAAGGCGGATGAAGGTCAAAGAACCACAGGGCACTCACGGCCGATGTCGTGTTGGCTACTCCACTGCAACCACCGACGACTAATCTTTGGGCGACTTCATCTCGATGAGCACGTTGCTGTAGTTCCAATCGCTGATGTTGAGAAGTTCGTGTGGTATTCCGGGTTCCCGCCATAGCACTTCGCCGACCGCCTCGCTGGTCTCCTTTTCGCGGCCATCGTCAAAGTACATGATATTCTTGCCCTTGGTCAGCGGGACGATGAGATAGGGCAAATCGTGTCTATGCCAGGATTGCCGCTGACCAGGCGCGAGGTTGACGCTCCAGACTCGCACCTGGTCGTTTTCGAAGAGTATCTTGTCGCCAATCGGACCCAGTGTTCTATTGGTGGGTGCGTTTGAGCTCATGTGCCGTGTCTCCCAGTAAGCTGTGTCTCCAAGTAACAAGACAAGTGAAGAAGGCTTCAGGCATTTCCGGCTGGGCGAACGATGCGGCGATACAGCTCTTCAACCCTGTTGCCTTCAATCGGCATGATCGCTGCGATGTGGTCATCGGGGCGCACCAGCATCACGGTGTTCGCGGCGCAGCCTGCTCGCTGCCGAAACAGATCACCGACGTCGAAAAGCGAGCGCTCCCGCAGCCCGGAGTCCAGTGGAGCGTCCCAGCGCGAGACTACGAAATGCTTCAGTCCCGGGGTATCTTGCGGAATTGCGGGCCGGCGCCGGACGTCGGCGAAATAGAACGCGACAAATGAATCGTCCATCAGGTCATGCAACCGGATCGGCCGCCCCTCGGGGCTGTGCAGAATGACGTCGGGGACGCGTTCACCGACACGCAGCGGCCCCTGTTCTGTCTTCACCATCGACCAGTCGCCCGAGTGATCGACGTCGAGGCGCACGCCCAGCATGGTGCGGGTGATCGCATTTGCCCAGGCGTCGCCGGACATCGCTTTCACGTCGTTCAGTTGCCCGGACATGTATTTCCGGCTGGCTTCGGCCATCTCGCCGGATCCCTTCGACGCCACGGGCTGCTGCTCGCGTCCATACCCATCGAGCAGCGCGTCGTCCGCCCATCCGCGCGCGACCCACGCCAGGCGCCACGGCAGGCTGATGGTGTCGAGAATGCCGGTATTGAGACCGAGTGCCCACATCGGCGTGATCAGATGCGCGGCGTCACCCATCAGGAAGACCGGCCCGGACCGCCAACTCGTCGCGATCCGGTGATGGATGCGATAGATGATCTTATTGAGGATTTCAATGTCGGTGACCGGCCCGATGAATTTCAGAACCTTTTGCTTCAGTGCTTCATTGTCCGGTTCGGGTGCGTCGGGAGGAAGCGGAAACAGAAAGCGCCAGCAGTGCGGCTGACGGACCAAAATCATCCACTCCTGCGGGTCGGAGAAATACGCCAGGTAGGGGTAGTCCCGGGGATTGGCGATATCGAGATCCACCCGCACGTCGACCAGGAGATTGCGCACATCAAGCAATTCGCCCTCGACAGCAATGTCGAGCATCGAGCGAATGGTGCTGCGGCCGCCATCGCACGCGAGCAAATAGGAACCCTCGACGTCGCGATTGCCGTCCGGGGTTTCGAATGTCGCGGTTACGCCGCCACTCGTGGTCGCGAACCTTGTCAGCCGATGCCGCAGACGGGTGCGGTTGGGGGCCTTGGCCTCCAGGCAGCGATGCAGGATAGGCTCGAGGTGATGCTGCGGCAGGTTAATGACGAAAGGGTATCGGGTCTCCTGCATCAGCAGCTCGGTCCGGACCGAGGATCTGGCGATGTTGGTTGCCCGCTGAATGTCGCCGATCTCATCGACACGCAACGCCTTGGACAGGACCTCGTCGGCAACGCCATAGCGGCGAAATGCTTCGAGCGTTCTGGTCAAAATGGTTCCGGCTTTGGTGTCGCTGGAGAGGCTGTCGTCCTCTTCGAACAGTTCGAAAGGAATTCCATAGAACTTGAGCGCCAGGGCGGTCATAAGCCCGACCGGACCGGCACCGACGATCAGAACGGGCTTCATGGCGGGGGCTTGCACCTGGTCAGGCCTCCTTGGCGGAATAGGCGGTATCGCGACTGAGGACTGACGCCGTCATCGTCGCCGCGTCCGACAGCAGGAACATCAGCGGCCCGACGACGTCCTCGGGTTGTCCGATGCCGGTCGATGCGCGCCAGCGTTCGTTGTCTTCGCCCGCATTTGCAGCCCGGTATTGTGGGGTATCGATCACGCCGGGCGCGATCAAGTTGAATCGAACCCTGTGCTGCGCAACCTCTTTGGCGGCACTTTTCACGAACGCGATCAATCCGCCTTTGCTTGCGGCATAGGCCGATGCCAGCGGCCATCCTTGTCCGGCCAATCCGGACGTGAAGGCAACGATGCTGCCGCTGCGGCGTGCTATCATGCCGCTGATGACGGCTTGATAGCACCAGACCACGCCGTCCAGATTGATGGACATGACTTTGCGCCACTCAGTTGGATCCATCTCGTGCACCGCCGTGCGAGGCTGAATCGCGGCGCCGCAGACCAGACCATCGATGTGTCCGTACTCGCGCTGGATGCGGCCGAACGTCGAGATCACGGCATCGCGGTCTCCGACATCGAGATGCATCGCGGCGATGCGCGGGTTGAGCCGGGCCGTGGCGTCCATGGCGTCCTGGTCCAGATCCAGAATGACGACACGCGCACCGGCTTCCGCAGCGGAGACGGCCAAGGCCCGTCCGATCCCGTTTGCGCCGCCCGTTATCGCGAGTACGCTGCCCTCAAAGTCGAACCGGACACGCATTGTTCAAGACTCCTGTAGGGTTTCGCGGGCAGTACGTCATGTTTCTGCGACGGTGGCGGCAGCCGCGATGCTCCTCTGAAGCGAAGACCTTTCTAACGCGATGGACCAATCCGAAAGCCATTAATCCGTTTCGACTTGCTGCCCCGGCTGGGCTTCGCCCAAAAATTGCGTTTGCAGACCGATCCGATTGCGCGATCATGGCGGCGATATTCGATAGCCGAGCTCCCGGACCGCATCCGGCCGAAACTGAAAAGCTCTATACTTTCACCTGAAATATCTTATGATATCTTAGTTGTCAATTTGGTGTGTTGCGCTACGGCAAGATCGGCTTTTCAGGCGAAAAGCCGAAGATCTGCTCGGCAGTCAGCGTTGTCCGGAAACCTCGATATTCTTGCCGATGAAATCGACCTTAATTGGCGGCCAGGTTCAGTTGATGTTCGATAACTTGCCGTCTGTGCTGGAACAGATCAGGGCAGGCCAGCTTCGCGCGCTTGCCGTGACTACGCTCGCCAGAACGCCGCTGCTGCCGGATGTGCCGACTGTCGCCGACGTGGTACTTCCGGGATTCGACAGCAGTGCGTGGTTCGCCGTGATGGTCGCCAGGCAAACCCCGGAAGCGGTGCGCGCGCAGATCGAACATTCAGTGGTAAGCGTCATGACCGATCGGGACATCCAGGACAGCCTCGCGGCGCTCGGTATTACTGTTGCGGCAGATGGATCGGCCGAACTGGCGAACCGCATCGAACAGGAATCCCGTGCCTGGAAAGACGTAATTGCCAAAGCGGGCATCAAACTGGAATAAGGTGGCAATGGTTCGGGCATCCGATGCCGATGCAGGACCGCCAGCGCAGACAAAATGGCAAACTTCCTGCGGCGACATGATGAGAGTTTGTAATGGAGAAAATCCTGCTCGACGTTCACGCCCATTTAATCCCCGCGACGGAAGCCGGATTGGCGGATTTCGAGGGGGTGGTTTGGGATGAACCGTCCGGCAAATTCGCTGTCGACGGCCATCCCGTCGGCATAAAGAGTTTGTTCAAGCCGCTCGATCTGCTGGAATGGATGGATAAGAACCGGGTCGGACATGCCTGGATATCTGTTCCGCCGCCGGTGTACCGGCCGCAACTCGATCGAAGCAACGCCGCGCGCTGGGTCGCCGCGCTCAATGACGGCTTGTCCGTCATTGCCGCCGCTCATCCCGCAAGGTTGACGCCGCTTTTCCACTTGCCTGTCGAGCATCCGGAGCTGGCCGCCGGCATTGCGGCAGAACAGATCGCAAAGGGTCACTCGCGTTTCTCGATGGCCGCGGGCGGGATCGAACATGTCCTGTCGGCTGCCGAGTTGCAGCTGTTGTGGCAAAGTTTGCACGATGCTTCCGGATTCCTGTTTTTGCATCCGGGCGAGGGTTGCGATCCGAGGCTCGACCCGTTTTACCTGCACAATCTGCTGGGGAATCCGACTGAAACCGCAATTGGTGCCTCGCATTTGATTTTCGCCGGTATTTTGGCGCGCTTTTCACGGATGACGATCTGTCTGGCGCATGCGGGGGGTGCCACGGCGGCGCTGGCGGGACGATGGGAGCGCGGCCAGGCAACGGCGCGTCCAGGACTGGATCCTACGCTGGAGGCGCCGAAACGCGCGCTCCACCGCTTCTGCGTCGATTGCATCGCGCACGACGATGGCGCCCTGCATCTTGCGGCCGAGACTTTCGGTCACGACAGCGTCTTGTTCGGGTCGGACTGGCCTTTTCCGATGGGTCTACTGCAGCCGCACCAGCAGCTGGCGCAGACCAGTCCACGCAACAGACAGGCGATCTTTTGCGACAATCCCGCCCGTTTGCTCGGCAAAAAATGATGGCGCGTCAGCCGGGTCTGACGTCCGAAGCTCCGGCAAGGTCTCGTCCAGCCATGATGTTCCTGAGTTCGCCGAGGCCTTCGCCGCGGACGACGACCTCGTCGCCTTCTTTCAGAAACAGTTGCGGCTCGCGGGCATTGCCGACGCCGCTGGGTGTTCCGGTCAGAATGACATCGCCGGGATGGAGAGTCATGCCGAACGAAAGTTCGGCGATCAGCTCCTCGATCGGAAATGCCATCTGCGCGATGACGGCGTCCTGCAATGTTTGGCCATTCACCTCGCAACGCAGCCGGATTTTGCGGACATCCAGTTCGTCCGCCGTCACGATATAGGGTCCCAAGGGCATCGTGCCGTCGATGCTTTTACCTTTCAACCATTGACCGCCATGACGCCTCTGCAGATCGCGTTGCGAAATGTCATTGGCGAGGCAATATCCAAATACGTGATCGAGTGCTTGCGATTTGGGGATGCTGCGACCGCCACGGCCGATAATGACGACGAGTTCAGCCTCGTAATCCCACTTCCGCGAGATCCGCTCGTCGTAGGCAATTGGATCATTGGGGCCGATGACCGCTTCCGGTGATTTTGAGAAGAAAGTGGGCGCTTTCGGTCGCTCGATGTCCTGACCTTCGCGCTTGCCAATACCCTCTTCAAAATGGTCCCAGTAGTTCCAGCCGGTGCACAGGACGTCGCGGCGAAAGCGCCGGATAGGTGCAGCCAGATTGGCCTCGGCTAGTGGAACGCGCGGTCCGCTTTCCAGTGCTCGCCGAATAGTCTGCTCGCGCGTCGCGGCATCCGCCGAGATGAATGCGACCAGATCCTCGACCGCTAGCGGAAACAGCGCGATTTCCCGGTCTGCCAAGACTCCGGGGCGCTCCGCCCCGTCACGGCGAACATTGGCGAACCTCACGTTGCGTTGTCCCTTAGCTTAGTCGGCCAAAACGGCGATCGCGTTGATCTCGATCAGATAGTCGGGTGACGTCATCTTGCAGATCTCGACCATGGTCGACGCGGGCGCAATGCCGGTGAAATATTCACGACGGACTTTGTGAATGGCGTCGAAATGCTCCATGTTGCGAACGTAGACATCGACCCGGCAGATGTCGTCCAACGTGCCACCGGCTTCCTCGACGGCAGCCTTGAGGTTTTCGCAGACTTGCCGGGTCTGCTCCTCGACGTTGCCGATCCCCGCGATGGTTCCATCGGCTTTGCGCGACGTCATGCCTGAGATGAAGACCAGCCGGCCTTTCGCTTCTATCATCGTCGCCTGCGAGAAATGTCCGTTCGGTTGGCGTAGTTTCTCGCTCGTAATCTTCTTCTTGGGCATTTGAAGTCCTGCTTATGCGATGAGTTGTTCGGGAATGGGCACGCCCAGTCGTTGTGCGGCGTCGCGCAGAGCCTGCACGGTCGGCGCCGCGAGCGAAAGATCGCCGCAAAAATCCCGGTGGGCCTTGACGGCCCGATCGCCGGGCATGCGGATATCTCCTTCACCAGGCGCACGGCGAGACGACCTTATTTTCTGTCCGAATTTGGTAGCCTGCGCGGCGAATTCGTCGACCGGCCGGAAGCCGGCAATATCGATGGCAAGAAACAGATTCGAACAACCATACGGCTTGGCGAGGTCACCATAGAGCGGTTGCACGGCGTCCCCGATCGCTCCCGATGAAAATCCCCCGGCCAGCAAATCGATCATGACCGCGAGGCCAAAGCCCTTGGCGCCGGCGGCAGGAAGCAGCATGCCTTTGATGGCGGCGGCGGGGTCAGTGGTTGGCACCCCCTGATCGTCGGCCGCCCAGCCGTCGGGAAGGGGCTGCTTCTGGCTTTCGGCCAGCCGAATCTTGCCCATGGCACCCGCGCTCAGGGCCAGGTCGAGCACGATCGGTTCTTCCTGGGTCGGAACCGCAATGGCCAGCGGATTATTGCCGACGACACGCTCGGCCCCGCCAGGCGCAGGCAGCAAGGGGCGCGTGTTTGCCATGACGATACCAGCGCAGCCGCCCAGCGCTATTTGTCGCGCAAACCGGCCGGCGGCCCCGAAGTGGAAGGCGTTCCGCACGGCTACGGCCGCCATTCCTTTTGCCCGCGCGCGGGCCACCACGAGATCGACCGCCTGTTGGGCGACGACATGGCCCAGGGCGTTCTCGGCATCGATGACCAGTTGCGTTCCCGTGTCGGAAACGATCTTGCCTTGTGCCGCCGGATTCACCGATCTCGCGCAGATGCGGTCCAGATACATAGGCAGTAGCATCGTTCCGTGAGATGGCAGCCCCTCGATGTCCGCATCGACCAAGGCTGTCGCCACGATGTTCGCCTCCCGCGCCGGCGTTCCGGCCGCGACGAGCAGCCTCTGCACGAAACCCGCCAACACGCTCGACGCGACGACCAATGATTGACTCATGACCAGGCAATCCGCCCGCAAGGCATTAATGGGCGTCGCGTTCGTCGGTGTACCAGGAGGGTTTTACGGGGTAGTGCGGACCATCATAGATCTCGACCACCACGGTCTCTTCGTGCGCCAGGGTGGGTCCGTGCACATTGCCTTTTGGATTGCAATAGAAGCTACCGGCTTTCAGCGTCACGCCGGTGCGGATGTATTCATAATGTCCCGAAAGGCAGAACATCATCTGGTTCGAGGCATGCATATGCGGTTCGGGAATACTGGCTCCCTTGGAGAACTTGATGAGGGCGACTGAGGCGCCCGTCGCCTCGTCCCGCCACAGCATCTTTTCGTGGATACCCGCAAGCGATTTTGCGCGCCACGGAACCGAATCCGTGTCGATCAGCAATTCGTCGAGACCTGGTGCACCAGCCGGGAGGTTCATCTTTGTGCCCTCGCAAGAGCGGCCGGACTGCCCAACCGCGACATCATGATATTTCACGTGATGTGCTTTGGAAAGCAAAAAAACTTTGGCTATAGGATTGGCTTGCGTCGCAGATCCCACGATCGTCGGCTTCTGTTCGGCAGGTCTGCTGGATGGTCAGTCTTGATAAGATCGAGCTTTTGGTTGTTTGGCAGGTCGCGTCAGGACGTCTGTTTTTGCCTGAACAAGCCTGGACGGGGCCGTTCAAGGTGCAGCAGGCTCCTTGCGGGTGAATTCTGCAATAGGGCCACGCGTTCCCTGAGGCTGGTCAAATGATCGCGTAGCGCCTTCGCCGCGCCGTCCGCGTCGTGAGCCTTGATTGCCCTGAGAATCTTGCGGTGCTGCTTGTCCGAAGCATCGGTATCCAGCGTCTGCCAAAGATGGAGGTACCACGAGCGCGTGCAGCGCTCGTGGAGCGTTTTTGCGAAATCTCCCAGAACCCGGCTGCGGGAAATCTGATGCATTTTGGTATGGAAGGCATGGTCGCACTCTACAAAGGCGTTAATCTCGTTGCCCGCGTGGCTGCCCTCGCTATGCGTATCCAAGATCGATTGGAGATTCCTTATGTCCTCCGCGGTCGCATGTGTCGCCGCCGATCGCGCCAGTTCCGCTTCCACAACCATCCGTGCGTCAAGAAACTCCAATATCTGACTGACGGAGTCCGGCTGTATGATGACGCCCTTGCGCGGGACGACGTCGATCAATCCTTCGAGTTGAAGCCGTTGCAGAGCCTGATGAACAGGAGTTCGGCCTAGATCCAGAAGATCGCAGATCGCGGCCTCGTTGAGATATTGGCCGGGCAGAAAATAGAGCGTGATCACCTTCTCCTTGATTGCCTCGTACGCCTGGTCCGTGAGCGACATCACGCTGCCATTGCCCTTTCCGACGGTCTTCTTCTTTGCCTTCTTGAGTTTTGCCATGGGCTTGCGATGTCGCGCTTTCACAGTAAAAAATAGGACCAATGTGAGACAAAACCTAGCAGAGACACTTTTCCCAGTCGAGCGGGTTGAGCGCCCAACCGTCTGTACGGCCTTCTGTTTTCCGGATCCGAACGAGCCTGCGATTCCGTCGTCATATCTAACAGTAGTGACGCGCTGCGCTAAAGTACCGCTCTTCAAGTCCTTTCCCGAACGGCCGCGAAGTTTTGCCAGTCGATGTCCGCGCCGCGTCGACGCAACAGGCGACGCGTAGCGTGCGACGCCGAAAATTTAGAACCAAGCTTCGCGATCGAGCGAGCCGCGCCCCACCGTGGACGAAATCAGGCTCAAACTGCAAGTCGTTTTCAGCGGAGACGCCAGTCGTCCGAAGTCTCGTATTTGTAAGGGAGCAGGGCGTTCTACCTGACTGGGAAACAGCTGCGCATGTTCGTGTTTCGCTTCCGGGTGAGGGAAATCGCCTATTCGCTGATGGCGTTGCCCGAGCTCGGCAAGTCGCGCTGGGGCCTTGGGGTCCTTCTTGGTGGCTCACGATTTGCGCAACAGCCCTGTCCGTGCATCACGCTTGCGCTGAGACTCGTTTGGATATCTGCTTACCGGGCGACATCGCGCATGCGGTGGAATTCTTTCTGGACGAGCGCTCGAGCTTCGTCACAGGTCAGGTTCTAAACGTCTGGGGGGGCCAGTTTGGCCGGTCTATCGGTCTGAGCAGTCTGGAGGCTGTCTTTGAATGGCTCTTTCCGCAACCTCAGATATCGTGCTGCCGCACATTTTGGATCATCTTGTCGAGAACACTTGCACAAATCTCGAGTTCGCGGGGGTCGATGTCCTCGACCAGCGCCTCATGGTGTCGTTCTATCATGGGCCAGATTTTCTTCAGCAGGGCTTCTCCGGCTTTCGTGAGTGCGATCTCCCTGCGTCTCAAGTCTTTCTCGCCGATCTCACGTCTAACCCAGCCTGACAAAACCATCGAATTGATCGCTCGGCTGGCGGTCGACTGCTCAGTCACCGCCAGGACCGACAGTTCATTTACCGTCAGGGTCTTGTGGATGTACAAGATGGAGAGCGCCCTCAGAACGACATTGCTTAGACCGTGCTCGCTCAAATCGCGATTTTGATCGAGGTTCCACCGGTTGGCCAACCTATTGATGAGATAAGGAAGGTATTTTCGCAATTGCTCGGGAGTTTTCGGCGGACCCGACTTTTGTTTGGTTTGCGATACCGTTTCCATTATGCGGCTTCACCTCTTCTTTGGAGCGTGAACGAGGGCGGACAGGCATTTCAGGGCACCAGAGGTCGCCTCCAATTCTCCGGCCGACGCATTTTTAAAGCATTGGACGAGATGTCTCTTGTGAACGACCGAGGCCTTCTGGAACAGCGCATTGCCTTTCGGTGTCAATCGCACGATGAATGACCGTCGATCGTCGCTGGACATCTTTTTGCTAATCAGGCCGTCTGCGAGAAGCCGCCGCACCAATCCTGATACGTTTCCTCCGGAGACCCTGAGATTTTGGGATAGCTGGCCCAGGGCCATGCCTTCTTTATGACGATCGAGTTGTGCCAGGACATCAAATTTTGCCACCGACAGGTCGAATTGCGAATTCAGGATGCTGTTGAGCGATGAGAAGATGTAACCGTGTAACGACAATATCTGTAGCCAGAAGCGCGTTTCACGTTGTCCGAACTCAACCGTAGCCTTGTTTTTCGGCTCGACCAGCACGATACGACCTTCGTCCGTTGAACCGGACTCTCGCTTTCGAACACGTGTAAGAGACGAGATCATTAATCGATTGTCCTTAGATTGCGGCGTGATAACGCTGTTGCGGCTGGTCGTTCCCCGGCCTCGATTCTGTCGATAAAACTACCACTACCAAAGATCGACGGCTCATACATCAAAGAGTATGCCGAATGCGGCTCGGATAGCCCCGCCTGAAGCCGCTTTTGCAGTTCTCCGCAGAATGCGGACCGGATGTCCCGCGAGTACGGCGTGTATACCCGTGTCTCCACGGGTCGTTTTTACGCAAAAGTCTTTATCGTTTGGATGGCTCCCTCAAGCTCTCGACCTGCGCCTTCCTTGAGAGCTGCGTCTCGCAAGCGGCGCGCCCAATCGGCGGCGTCCGCGCGTTTTTCGATGAGCTTGATCGCAGATATCACCTGATCGAATTTCGATAGCCCTCGTGCGTGGGTGTCGGAGTAGCCCTTGATGAGCCGGCGGCACTGGAGTATCTCGACCCCGAGTTCATAATTGCTGCGCACGGCGTCCATGGCGATCTTGAGCCAGTTATCACGATGGATAACCTCGACAGCATGGCGGAGCGAACGGCGCCGCATGCCGCGAAGTCCACCTACGACATAAAGGCCTAGAAACCAGTGGATAGAATAGGTCCGTACCCGACGGCCCTTACTGATGCGACGGTCGAGCCAATGAAACAAGCGAGGCCGCGCTTCGATCCACCGGCCAAGGCGAGCCGGCAGCATCCCGGCAACTTCTTCCATGCGGGGATGCATGAACTCGGTCGTCTGAAGAACCTGATCCTGTCCCAGGCTCATCTCTCTTTCGATGCGCTCCCGGCGGCTGGCGCGGGTCTTGAGATCGGCGACGCGGATCACGTCGTCATAGGTCATGGCGTTCGCCAGATATTTGGCCGAGTTCGTGGTGAACAGGTAGTTCTTTTCGCCGCCGGCGCAGTCCCGATCGACGCCATGGAGATGTTTCAGGATGTCGAGATACTCTTCGCCGTACGCGAGGTCCTGATAGTCGACCACCTTCCGGAGCCCGGCATAGGCCATTAGTTGGCTCGCTTCCGGCATCTCCTGTCGCAGGCGGACGAGCAGCGGTCCGAACAGCTGATCATGCGCCGATGCGGGCAAGACCGCCTTCGGTTTTGCCGCTGCCGGATCGAAAGGAGGAGCGGTATCTCCCGTTTGGGCTCGCCGGAACGCGGCATTGAACGTCCGTGCACTAGCATCCGCGCCCTTACCGCCGGCTTGTATCACCTCCAGGTAGCTTGCAAGTTCGAAGGGCAGGGCTCCCGAGCCGGCCAGCGCTCCGAACAGCGCAGACGAGATGACACTGCCGTTTTCGACGGCCAGGGCGTCCATATCGAAGATGATTTCCTTTTTGGCCGTGACGCCGATCGCGTCGGTTACCGTGCCTTTGTCCGCAATGCCGTTGCCCGGGGCCATCTTCTCGGCGATGGCAAGGGACCGATGGTTGGAGGCTATGAGCGTCGTGCGATCGGGCGTCACAATGCCGCGCAGGATCGATCGCCCGGCCTCCATGAATTCCGACGCCATAACGATGTCCACATCGCCCGGCGTGGGCATAAGCGACAAAATCGGCCTGCGGCCGTCGAGGGGCGGCATCATCTCCACGTAATAGATGGTAGCACCGGTACGCTGCGCGACACCGGGTACCGAGGTGGATTGAGCGACCCAGCCCTTGTTCTCGGCCAGTTTGACGATCCATTCGGTCAATACGCCGCCGCCCTGGCCGCCCATGGCGACAATGGCGATGGCGATCGGTCGCTCAGTCGGCGCTCCGGCCGCGGGAAGAGGGAGCCGCAATGCTTCATCCCTCATGCCGCCACCTCGAAAGCGATGTGCCGCCGATCCCGCCGCCGTTGCAGATAGCGAATAAATGCCATCGACACCTTGGCCTTAAACTTGTCCCAGCGAGTTGGGTTATGGATGACGTCGGCACGGAAGAACGACGGACACAGGATTGCGGCATCCGCCACCTCGCCACAATTGCCGCATGCCACGCACGAATTGTCGATCGCGGCGACTGGATCGTCGCGCAGTGGATCGTCCAAGACTTTTACCGAAAGCGACGGACACCCGGACAGGCGGATGCAGGCGTGATCGCCGGTGCACACGTCTTCGTCCACCCCGAAGCGCTCTTTGACGACGCGCTCGCCGTCCTTGATAGCCTTGGTCGCCAGCGGTTTCACCCTGCGCTGCTTGTTCAGCATGCACTCGGACGACGCGACGATGATTTTGGGTCCTTCCGCGTCAGTCGTCAGCGCCTCCTTGAGCGTGTCGCGCATTTTTCCGACATCATAGGTGTAGTCAATCTGGCGGACCCATTTTGCGCCTATGCCTTTCACCGCCTCGACGATCGAATTGTTGGTATTGCGGTTCTTGTTAGGCGCGCGCGACGACAGGATGTCCTGGCCGCCGGTTGCCGAAGAGTAGAAGTTGTCGACAATAAGAAAGACGCCGTCGTGCTTGTTGAAGACGGCGTTGCCTATGCCGCTTGTGAGGCCGTTGTGCCAAAAGCCGCCGTCGCCCATCACGGCGATGGATCGCTTGTCGGCCTTGACATTGAAGGCCGAAGTCGACGCTGGACCGAGCCCGAAACCCATCGTCGTCGCGCCGATGTTGAACGGCGGCAGGATCGAAAAAAGATGGCAGCCGATGTCAGCCGAAACGTGATGCTGCCCGAGTTCTCCTTCGACAAGTTTCATAGCAGCAAAGATCGGTCTTTCGGGGCAGCCGGTGCAGAGCCCCGGCGGCCTCTCCGGGACCACCTCTCTGAGCTTCTCCACCAGCGGGTGTCTTTGCATCGAAGTCGCGTCGGGGGCGGGCGGTCGGTTACCCAGCAATCGCGGTTCAGTCTTTTCCAGGAATTCGCGGATGCCTGCCAGAAGAACTTGAGCGGAATAGTCGCCGCCCTTTGGCAGTACGTCCTTACCGAACACGCGCGCGTTGACGTCATTTCGCCGCAGCACGGTGTTCAGCGCCTGCTCCAGGTATTCCGGCTGACCCTCCTCGACCATGAGGATGGCGTTCTTTTCAGTGCAGAATTCAACGACCTCTGAATCGATCATCGGGTAGGTGACATTCATGACGTAGAGCGGAACCTGCGTATTTCCGTAGGCGTCCGAAAGGCCGAGATATTGGAGCGCCCGGATGACGTTGTTGTACATCCCGCCTTGCAAGATGAGGCCGACCTTGCCCTGCTTCGGTCCCATCCACTCATTCAGGTGGTTCCGCCGGACGAAGTCGATCGCCGCGGGCATTCGCTTGCTGATCTTTTCCTGCTCGTGCGCATAGGCGGCCGGCGGCAAAACGATGCGGCTCAGATCGCGATGCGGACTATTCAGCGCGTCCTTGATTGTGAAGGTCGGCTTGACGTTGTCTTTACACGCAAAGCTGCCGTGCATGTGGCAAGCGCGCACGCGCACCTCCAACATGACGGGCGTATTGGAGGCTTCTGATAGCTGAAAACCCTTCTCGATCAGGTTGACGATGCACGTGTGATCGGGTCGCGGATCCAATAGCCACATCTGCGATTTCATGGCGAAGGCGTGTGTTCGCTCCTGCATGATGGAGGAGCCTTCGCCGTAATCCTCGCCGACGATTATCATCGTGCCGCCGTTGACGCCGCCGGAAGCAAGATTGGCGAGCGCATCGGAAGCGACGTTGGTTCCTACGGTCGACTTCCAGGCGACCGCGCCGCGAAGTGGATACATGACCGATGCCGACAACATCGCCGCCGCCGCCGCTTCATTCGCCGAACTCTGGAAGATGACTCCAAGGTCATCCAGCACATCCTTTGCATCCGCAAGTACGTCCATCAGATGCGAAATCGGTGAACCCTGATAGCCGCCGACATAGGATACACCAGACTGAAGCAGCGCCTTCGTGATCGCGAGGATGCCTTCGCCTCGGAAGACATCACCTTCGCCGAGCCGCAGGTCCGCGACCTCCTTTGCAAAAGATCTTTCTGCCATGTGGTTTGCATCCTTCAAAGTATATGCTATAGCATACATTTATATGTGAAGTATGTCAACGAAACACCGCTTCACGCCTCAAGATCGCTTATGCTGCTCGGAAGACAAAGGTGAAGTCGATGCTCAAGCTTCCACGTTTCAAAGCTGCGGCCGTGCAAGCCTCGCCGGTTTTTCTGGATGCCGGCGCTACGACCGACAAAGCGGTATCGCTAATACGTGAAGCGGCAAAAAACGGTGCTCAGATCGTCGCCTTCCCGGAAGTGTTCATTCCCGGATATCCGTATTGGAACTGGATCACGGATCCGGTGACCGGGGGAGCCTGGTTTGATAAGCTTGTGAGGGCGTCGATTCTTCTGCCCGGTCCGGAGGTCGACGCGATCCGCAGAGCAGCGCGCGACACCGAAACTTATGTGGTTATCGGCGTCAACGAGCGCAGCCCCGTATCGCTCGGAGCACTCTACAACACGTTGGTCTTCATTGGTCCGGACGGCGCATTGCTGGGAAAGCACCGCAAGCTCGTTCCAACCTGGGCTGAAAAGCTGACGTGGACCGGCGGAGACGGTTCGAGCCTGAAGGTCTACGATACCGCGGTCGGTCCTCTGGGAGGATTGGCTTGCGGCGAAAACACGAACACGCTGGCCAGGTTTGCGCTGCTGGCTCAGGGTGAGCTTGTCCATATCGCCAGCTACATTTCGTTGCCCGTAGCTCCGCCTGACTATGACATGGCGGAAGCAATCAAGCTGCGGGCCATGGCCCACTCGTTCGAAGGCAAGCTGTTCACCATCGTTTCCTGTTCGACGGTCTCCGAGGAGATCATTGCGGCGATGGAGGAAGTCGTTCCCGATGCCCGCGCGCGGCTTCAGCGCAAATCGAGCGCTTTTTCCGGTGTGATCGGGCCCGACGGCCGCGTGGTTGGGGAGTCTCTCATCGACGATGAAGGTATCGTCTATGCGGATATCGACCTTGGTCGCTGCATTCAGCCGAAGCAGATGCACGACATTGTCGGGCACTATAATCGGTTCGATGTCTTTGACCTGAGGGTCAATCGGCGACCGCTGTCGCCGATCACTTGGGCCACGGAAGAGCGTTCGGTCAGGGATGACTCGGACCCAGTCGATGATGCCTCGCCGAGCCTGCTGGCCCCTCAGGAATAGAAAGACCAGCGCCTGCGTCAAGGAATTTGGGACGTTAAATCTTGGAGGAAGAAATGCGCGAAGATGTTGTCGGCCGAGCAAACGTCGAGGACACCCCCGAGCTCAAGGCCTACTACAAGGATCTCGAAAAATACGAAACGGGCGCGCTGTGGACGGTGGCCAACAAGATCGAGCCGTGGGCGCCACAATCCGCTTCGGTTCCGGTTCTCTGGAGATATAGCGATTTGCGCGAGCACGTGATGCGCTCGGTAGAGCTCGTTTCACCGGAGAAGGCGGGACGCAGGGTGATCTACCTGAATAATCCGGGTCGGCGCGACGTCGCCGCGGCAGTCGGCTGGCTCTATTCGGGTCTCCAAGTGATGCATCCCGGCGAGGTCGCCTCGGCGCATGCACACTCGGCATCCGCGCTTCGGTTCATCATGGAAGGCTCGGGGGCCTATACCATCGTGGATGGTCACAAGATGACCCTCGGCGCGCGCGATTTTGTTCTCACGCCGAATGGCACCTGGCACGAGCATGGGGTTGAGGCGACCGGCTCTCCCTGCATCTGGCAGGACGGATTGGACATCCCGCTCGTCAATGCATTGGAAGCCAATTTCTATGCGGTGCATCCGAAAATCCAGCAGGAAGAGTCGGGCTATCCGGTGGATGACACGACCAAGACCTGGGGCAATCCCGGTCTTCGACCGGCTTCCGGTCGGTGGTCGAAGGGCTACTCGCCTTTGTTCAAGTACGAATGGGAACCGACTTACGAATCATTGAGAAAGTATGCGACTGCGACCGAAGGGTCGCCCTTCGACGGCATTCTCATGACCTATGTCAATCCGATTACCGGTGGTCACGTCATGCAGACCATCGGCGCGAGCATGCAATTGCTGCGGCCGGGTGAGAAAACCAAGGCGCATCGGCATACCGGGAGCAGCATCTATCAAGTCGCGAAAGGCCGCGGTCATTCGATCGTCGCCGGTAAGCGCCTTGAGTGGCAGGAGCGCGACATTTTCTGCGTTCCCTCGTGGGCGTGGCATGAGCACGGCAATGCATCGGACAGCGAGGATGCCTGCCTGTTTTCGTTCAACGATCTGCCGGTGATCGAAGGTCTCGGCCTGTATCGCGAAGAAGCATTCGGAGACAACGCGGGGCATCAAGCCGTTCCGGCGTAACCGACCTCATCGGACCGAGGTGATCCGCCATCTGGGCCCGCAGCAATTCCTCGAACAACGATTGGATGAAATCTGTATGCGTTTGGTTACATATGTTTCGGGTTTGAAAGCGGGTCGGCTCGGTGTGCTGGCAGACGGCCTGGTTATCGACGTTGAGCGATTCGGATCCGCGCACGGTCTTGCTTTGCCTGACGACATGCTGTCGTTCATCGACAATGGCGTCACATTGCTGCCTGTCCTGAAAGAACTGCTCGCCGCTTCAGCGGAACGGCTGCCCGCTGGATCTGCGTTGCCGCTGGAAAATGTAAGCCTGCAGGCCCCGATTCCGCGCCCGCGCAAGAACATTTTCGGTATAGGGCTTAACTACCGCGAGCACGTAGCGGAGTCCGCGAAGAGCCTCGACACCGACAAGGACCTGCCGAAACAGCCGGTACTGTTCTCGAAACCACCGACCACCGTCGTCGGTCCCGGCGGGGCGATCCATCACAACGGCAAAATGACTCAACAGCTCGATTGGGAGGTCGAACTGGCCGTGATCATCGGAAAGACCGCGACCCGAATAACAGTCGAAAGTGCAATGAGCCACGTTTTCGGATATTCGGTAATGATCGACATCTCCGCGCGCGACAATCGACGGGCAGGCCAGTGGATTTTTTCCAAGGGCATGGATACGTACGCGCCCTTCGGTCCTTGCATCGTGACTGCAGACGAGATCCCTAATCCTCACGATCTGCGTCTGTGGCTGACCAAGAATGGCGTCAAGAAGCAGGATTCCAACACCAAATACATGATATTCAACGTTCCATTCCTGATCGCGGATATCTCGTCCGGCATTACGCTTGAGCCCGGCGATATCATCGCAACGGGAACGCCAGCGGGAGTTGGAGCGGGGCTTAATCCGCAAGAGTGGTTGTGGCCAGGTGACGTCGTCGAGGCCGGCGTAGATGGAATCGGTGTCCTGCGCCATCCCGTGGTCGCGGTCTGAGATTCAACCCATGACCAAAATCTACCGAATCGGTCAGATTGTACCGTCGTCCAACACGACGATGGAGACGGAAATCCCTGCGATGCTCCGGGCACGAGAAGGGATACTTCCGGAGCGCTTTACGTTTCATTCGAGCCGTATGCGAATGAAGAAGGTCACAAAGGAAGAACTCGAGGCCATGGACCGCGACAGCGATCGGTGCGCCCTTGAGCTGTCCGATGCGCGTGTCGATGTGCTCGGCTACGCGTGTCTCGTTGCCATTATGAGTATGGGCCCCGGCTATCATCGTGTGTCGGAGGCCCGTCTGCACAAACGAACGCTACAGAACGAAGCTCCAACACCGGTAGTCACAAGCGCCGGCGCGTTGATCGATGGGGGCACGGATTTTCGAGGCGGCCGAACGTAGTTTGATAGAGCGCCCATAACACGAGAAGTACGAATGTTTTCGGCCAGTCGGGAAATCAGGTTTGGAGATTGTGATCCTTCCGGGATTGCGTATTTTCCCTCATACCTAAACATCCTCAATGGCGTCGTGGAGGAGTTCTGGGCGGACATTGGTTTTCCCTGGCACGAATTGATCGCTGTCCGAAAGATCGGCACCCCGACCGTCCATCTGAACTGCGATTTCTCTCGGCCGTCGGTCTTCGGGGATCTGCTGACGTTCGATTTGTGCGTCCGCCAGGTCGGTCGAACATCTCTTCGCTTTGCCCACGTGGTTTCAGGCGCTGACGGAATTCGCTGGAAGGCGCGGCAAACCGTTGTCGCGACATCGACCGCAAGCCATCGTTCCATTCCTTGGCCGGATGACATCCGCGACGCGCTGGAGAAGCATGTGCATGCCGAGGACGCAATGCTACCGAGCGCGGGGTAGTGGAGAGTCACAAGCCAATAAAGAGAAGTTCGATGAGCGTATAACGCGGCTGGCGAAATGGTGGGGTGGCAAGATGCTCGCCGCAG
Source organism: uncultured Pseudomonadota bacterium (assembly GCA_963727225.1). GTDB lineage: Bacteria > Pseudomonadota > Alphaproteobacteria > Rhizobiales > Xanthobacteraceae > Bradyrhizobium. The sequence continues at coordinate 1,084,976 of CAVSFN010000024.1, forward strand.
TCAGCGGCGTGAATTGCCGAGCATACACCAAGCACCGTGGCAATGACGGCGGATCGCGCCGTGATCTTGAAGACCTTCGGGCTGCGATCAATCATCACGCCAAGGAGGGATTCCACCGGGGCATTGTCAGGGTCGTTTTGCCGGAGAAGGGCTTGCCGCGCGAACGATGGCTTACCCGCTCAGAGGCAGCAAGGTTATTGTGGACCTGTTGGTATCGCGAAACACAAACGGTTCATATTGGAAAGCGCAAGGGACAGAAAATCGAAACCAAAAAGTGGCCACTGCGGCACGTGGCTAGGTTCATTCTGATTGGCCTTTACACCGGTACTCGTGCCGGTGCCCTCGCGGCCATTTGGGCCACCCTGGAAGCGATGTCGTCATCCTCCGGCTTCGACTATACGCTCGATCGAATCGAACGCTTGGAACGGGAGGTGGGACGACTGAAGGAGGAAATACGCCAAAGCCGGGACCCGGGGGCCGTCGATGCTCACAACGCTGGCGCCGCTGCGCGCGGACAGTGATCCCCGATGAAGCGTCTCTTGCAGGGCCGAGGTCTTATTTCTTCCAAGACTTGGATTTGAACAAAACCAAGAAGATCATCACATGGGAGATAAGGACCACGGGCGCGTAGAACGTATAGATGTACCAAAGGGTGGCTAGGTTGAAGCTCGGCACGTTCAACTGCAGGACGCCGCGTACTCCGTTTAGCAGGTCCAAGAATCCCCACGTGTTGGTCATCCACACCAGAGGAATGGCAAAGCGCCAGTTGCTCCGTAGAGCAAAGATGGAAGCGAGAGCCAGCGCCGCTTCTAAGAGATCACCATAAGCAGCACTGGAAAGGAACTCTCCGGGCAGTTTCGGATCGATCATGCCCGTAACCAACTCAGTCGTGCCCACATAACGAGGTACATGCACAAAGAGCAGCAGAATTAGAGCAGAATTTAGAGGGAGTTTCCTAAGCGCCGGCCAAACGTACCACGCCGCGACCATCAGACCGACGAAGCAGCTTGCTAGAAGCTGCAACCAGAATATCGAGACGCTGTTTATCATAGTTAGCTCCAAAGCTTCCCTTTGTGTAGTTTTTGCGCGCCGGCGATTGTCGCGCCGCTGGTAATTCAGCAGCGCGCACCGCGCGTCCTGATCAGACCCCGCTCTTGGCCCACGCCGGGTAATCGATGTAACCGCGCTCGTCGCCGCCGTAAAAAGTTTTGGTATCAGGCAGGTTCAACGGCCCGCGGCAACTCAAGCGCGCGGGCAGATCGGGATTGGCAAGGAAAAGCCGGCCATAGGCCACGGCGTCGGCCGATCCATCCGCGACCGCGCGCTCACCGCGCTCGGCATCATATCCTGCATTGGCGACATAGAGCCCTTTCCATGCCGAACGCAGCCGCCGGTAAAAATCGGCCTTGTGCTCGATCGGGGACGCTGGATCGATGGGGTCCTCGACAACGTGCAGGTATCCGGTCTTATAACCGTTGAGCACGTCCACGACGCGCGCGAACGTCTCCTCCGGATTTGCATCGCCCATGTCGTTGAAGGAGCCCGCGGGGGAGATGCGCACGCCAACGCGCGTGCGCTCCCACACGCCGAGCACCGCCTCAACCACTTCCCCGAGGAAACGCACGCGGTTTGCGGCACTCCCGCCATAGGCGTCGGTGCGGACGTTTGAATTGGAGCGCAGGAACTGGTCGATCAGGTAGCCGTTGGCGGCATGAATCTCGACGCCGTCGAAGCCGGCGGCCTTGGCGTTGGCAGCGCCGCGGCCGTAGTCCTCGACCGTGCTTTGAATCTCCGGCAGGCTCAGTGCGCGGGGCTCCGAAACATCGACAAACCCCAATTCAACGACCGTCTGGCTGCGCGCCCTGATCGCTGAAGGCGCTACCGGTGACGCGAAGTCCGGCAAGAGGCTGCTGTGCGAGATTCGGCCGACATGCCAGAGCTGAAGAAAGATGCGTCCGCCTGACCGGTGGACCGCATCGACGATGGGCTTCCAGCCGGCAATCTGCTGGTGCGAATGAATGCCCGGTGTGTTGATATAACCTTTTCCCATGGGCGAGATTTGCGTCGCCTCCGTGACGATCAGGCCGGCCGATGCACGCTGGCTGTAGTATGTGGCTGCCCATTGCTCCGGCACCCCGTCCGGCGTGGCGCGATTTCGGGTCAATGGCGCCATGAAGACTCGGTTGCGGAGATTCATGTCGCCAAGAATTATGGGGTCGTAAAGGCTTGTCATATCCGGCTCCTTAATGGTTCATGTGCTGCTGCGTGCAATGTGAATTCACGCTTCCGCTTTGAAGGCAGCATCAATCTCCACCGGGGAAAGGTGATGGGTGTAGTTGCTGATGGTCTTGAGCGCGACGCCGATGACCACCTCGCCGATCTGTTCCCGGCGATAGCCGGCATCCAGAAACGACCGGACGGTTTCTGGGGCTACATGACCCCGGTTGGACACGATCTCCCGCGTCAGATCGACCAACGCGTTGAGTTTCGCATCCGTCACCGGCTCCCCGGCCCGCACCGCCGCTACGACGGCGGCGGGGACCTTGAGCATACCCTTCGCGATAGTGCTGTGGGCAGCAGTGCAATAAGTGCACTCGTTGACGACGCTCGCGGTCAGGAGGACCAGTTGCCGTTCAGCGGGGCTCAATGTGGCTTTGCTATAGGTCGCATCGAGGCCAAGGTATCCCTCAAGCAATATCGGGGAATTCGAGAAGGCGGCGAACAGGTTTGGGACGAATCCGAAGGCTTTTCGTAATTTTTCCAGAAACGGGCGAGACGCGGCGGGAACTTGTTCACCCTGAAGGGGCGGAAAAACTAGGTCGGAACTGGTCATCGCGATTGGTCTCCTGATCGGGTAAATTGGACTATACGGTCCAATGTGGCATGATAGGAGTGGACCGTCAAGTCCAGTTATGCGAAGATGTCCTTATGAAAACGGCGGCGCCCAGTGAGGAAAAGACGACGTACACGACCCGCGGTGCCTCCACCCGGCAGCGGATCGTTGACGCGACGGCGAGCCTTACCTACGCAAAGGGCGTGGAGGGCACGAGCCTCGACGATGTGCGCGCTGCGGCCAGCGTAAGCAAATCCCAGCTCTATCATTATTTCGCGGATAAGGACGCGCTCATTCGCGAAGTCATTGCCTCGCAGACCGCGCACGTGCTCGGGGCGCAGGACGCCGCGCTCGCGGAGCTCAATTCACTGGCGGCGTTGCGTCACTGGTGCGATCGCATACTGGCGTTGAACAAAGCAGGGCGAAACGGCGGATGCCCCATCGGGTCGCTGGCAAACGAACTGTCCACTCAATCCGAGCAAGCCCGCGCACTGCTGGTCGCCAGCTTCAAGGCATGGGAGGACCGTCTGGCCGAGGGCTTTGCGAAAATGCAACAGAAGGGCGAGTTGGAGCGCTCCGCTGATCCCAGAGACCTAGCGATCGGCGTCTTGTGCGCCGTTCAAGGCGGCCTGCTTCTCGCCAAAACTTCGCGCGGTGAAGGACCGCTCAAGATCGCTCTCGATATGGCGCTCGATCATGTCGCCAGCCGTGGGCCGCGTCCATCAGGGTCGGCTAAAAAACGCCGCCGCTAATCGGATCGAGCTTCGGTACCCGCGTAGCCTAAAGTCGCCGAAAGCGGCCTTTTGACTGGCCAGATCCTTCGATCGCTTTGCCCTTCCGGCAAAGCTTTCGGCAACAGCGCATAACATCCCAAGGCACGCTGCCGTCAATTTGATCGGCTATCTCTTCGATTGATTGTTCACGAGCGGAGAGCGTTTCGAGGACCCGGTCGAGCAGTTCGGTCTCGCTGATCTCCTCCTCGTCAAGCCACCAATCGTCTCCTCGCGGTCCAAACAAAAGGATTTTATTGCGCAGTATTATGAAGTGGCTCTGGCAGTCGGTATCGCGCCATTGGCAAGGCGTATCAGCGAAGGGCAGCACGCAGTTGCGCCGCAATGCTGATGAACATTGGCCGTTGAATGCTCCCCTGCTCGCCGAGCGGATGCAGAACGAACGGCTGCGCCAGATCATCAAGGAGCTGCAGCGGCATCGGTTTGGCCGCAGGGCGGAGACGCTGCCCGAAGACCAGATGCTGCTGGGTCTCGAAGACGTCGAGCAGGCCGAGGCGAACCGTCCGCACGCCACGCCCACTGATTTCATTGGTGGGCCCGGCAGGACTCGAACCTGCAACCAGACCGTTATGAGCGGCCGGCTCTAACCATTGAGCTACAGGCCCCGCCGGCCGTGCCGCGGGCGCGGCAGGCAACGGTGCCGACACCCCTTACCGCGTGGCCGGCGATCCGGCAATGCCGGGTTAGCGGGCCCGCTACTCGACCGAAACCCCGGCGAATTCGACCACCTTGCGCCAATTTTCGGTCTCATCGGCGACCAGTCTGCCGAATTCGGCCGGCGTCATCGGCTTTGGAATTCCGCCGATTTCGGTCAGCCGCGCCGCCAGCTTGGGATCCTTCAGCGCTTCCCCGACGGCCTGGGCCTGGACCGACGCCGAAATCATTTCTTGATCAGCGGACACGCCGCATCCGGCGGGCCGAACGCTTCGTCGCCGGGGATTTTGGCCAGGATCGTGTAGTAGTCCCATGGATATTTGGACTCGTCCGGTTTCTTGACCTGCACCAGCACGAGGTCATGCACCATCAGATTGTCCTCGCGCAGTTTGCCGTTGCGGGCAAAGAAATCCTCCACCGGCTTCTCGCGCATCTTGGCCGCGACCTTGAGCGGATCGTCGGTGCCAGAGTCCTTGATGGCGTTGAGATAATACATCACCGATGAATAGACGCCGGCCTGCCACATCGTCGGCATCCGGTTCATCTTGGCGAAATAGCGCTTCGACCATTCGCGGGTCTTGTCGTCCATGTCCCAGTAGAACGAGGTGGTCAGCAGCAGGCCCTGTGCCGCAGGCAGGCCGAGCGAATGAATGTCGGTAATCAGCGCGAGCAGCGCCGCCATCTGCTGGCCGCCCTTGAATACGCCGAATTCGGAGCCGGTCTTGATCTCGTTCATGTTGTTGGGCGGCCCGCCGGCGATGCCGATGATCTTGGCCTTGGAGGCCTGCGCCTGCAGCACGAAGGACGACAGGTCAGGGGTCGCCAGCGGAGGACGCACCGACCCCAGCACCTTGCCGCCAAGGCTGGTAATGACGGCGGAGGCGTCGCGCTCCAGCGAATGGCCGAAGGCGTAATCGTCGGTGATGAAGAACCAGCTGTCGCCGCCGCGCTTGACCACCGCCTGCGCGGTACCGGCCGCCAGCGCGTGGGTGTCGAACACCCATTGCAGGGCGTAGGGCGAGCAAAATTTGCCGTGGAAGTCCGCGGTGCCGGTGGAGTGAACGATCAGCAGCTTCTTCTTTTCGTTGGCGACGTTCTGCACCGCGAGCCCGACCGCCGACACCGGCACGTCCACGATCAGGTCGACCTGCTCGGTGTCATACCAGCGCCGCGCGATGCCGGCGCCGATATCGGCCTTGAGCTGATGATCGCCGATGATGACGCTGATCGGCTTGCCCAGCACCTTGCCGCCGAAATCGTCCACCGCCATTTGCGCCGCGGTCACCGAGCCCTGGCCGGTGGGCGTCGATGCCGGGCCGTTCATATCGGTGAGAACGCCGATCTTGACCACGTCGTCCGAAATCTGGGCCAGCGCGGCAGGTGATGCCAACAGCGCGGCGAGCAACGCGGCGATCATGGATATTCTTCCGGTAAACATCTCGTTCCTCCCGTGACACCCGGGCGCATTGGCCCTTTTTGCTTGACCGGGAGCCTGGCTCGGCCGGCCCGCCCTTTTGCAATCATTCGATGGCCGGCGTCAACGCAGCCGATCGGCCAAGGAGGCCTTTGGCCCCGCCAGGCTAACCCCCGTCCAGCTCCGCCAATCGCTCCGCCTCGGCGAGGTCATCCACGGTGTTGGCGTTGAAGAACGGATCGAGCGGCTCTGTCGGCCATGTCACGGTCGCGAGCCGGTAGCGCGCGGTCCAGCGGTCGACCTTTCGGATATCTTCCACCACCAGCGCGTGGCGCAATTCCTCGCGCAAGTCGACGCGCCACAGCCCGATCACCGGATGCGATCGTCCGCCGGAGGCGGCGACCGCGAGCTCGGCATCCTGTTCGGCGCGCGCGTGATGCAGACGCGCGACCAGATCGCGCGGCAGAAACGGACAATCCGCCGCCACGCTCAAAACCCAGGAAGCCTCGGGCCGGTTGGCCGCGGCCCAGTCGAGGGCAGCGAGAATGCCCGCAAGCGGCCCGGGATAGTTCTCTACCGTGTCGGCGATGACGGGCAGGCCGAAGTCAGCGAACCGCGCCGGATCGCCATTGGCGCTGAGAATAAGCCCGTCGCATTGCGGCTTAAGCCGCGCGATCGCGCGCGCCAGGATGGTGCGGCCGCCGATCTGGCGCATCGGCTTGTCGCCGCCGCCCATCCGCCGCGCCTGCCCGCCGGCGAGCAGCACGCCCGGTGTTGCCGGCGCGCCGCTTGGCGTCGCCTGGCGTCCCCTGACGTCGCCTGCGCGTCCCTTGACGTCGCCTGCGCGTCCCTTGACGTCGCCTGCGCGTCCCTTGACGTCGCCTGCGCGTCCCCTGACGTCGCCGGCACATTCACGATTTGGGTCATGGCTCAACTCGATAGCATGACATTGCCCGTTGGCCGATATAAAGCAGCTTTCGGCCAGGCATTGCCTGGTTGCGTCGCAGGCTCGGAGAACAGGATGAAAGTGATTGGTCTTGCGGGATGGAGCGGCGCCGGCAAGACCACGCTGCTGGCCCGCCTGATTCCGTATTTCAACGCCGAAGGGCTGCGTGTTTCCGTCATCAAGCACGCCCATCACGATTTCGATGTCGACATTCCGGGCAAGGATTCCTGGGTGCACCGGCGGGCGGGCGCCGCCGAGGTGCTGGTGTCTTCCAGCCAGCGCTGGGCGTTGATGCATGAATTGCGCGGCGCGGCTGCGCCGAGGCTGCCGGAATTGCTGGCGAAGATGGCGCGGGTCGATCTGGTCGTGATCGAAGGCTTCAGGTCCGAGCCGCATCGCAAGATCGAGGTGCATCGATCAGCCAATGGCAAGTCGCTGCTGTTCCCGCAGGATCCCGGCATCGTCGGCCTGGTCACCGATAGCGCGGTTGAAACCGCGCTTCCAACGGCCCATCTCGATGACACCCCGGCGGTGGCCGCCATGATGCACCGGTTCGCCACCCGTATCGAGGACGTGCTGGCGCGAAGCCCGGTCGAGACCTGAGCAGCAGAATGACGCAATTGATAAAGCTCGACCTCGCCGGACTGAAGTGCCCGTTGCCGGCCTTGAGGACGCGCAAGGCGCTGAAGACGCTGACGCCGGGCGATCGCCTGGAAGTTCACTGCACCGATCCCTTGTCGGTGATCGATATCCCCCATCTGATCCGGGAAACCGGCGACAAGGTCGAGATCACCGAACGTGCGGAGCATCGGATCGTGTTCCTGATCGAAAAGATGAATGGTCTGTCGCCCGTTGCCATGAAGCCGTAGGTGGCACGGTTCCCGCGCGTATACCGCTACCTTTTTCCTATCGACATTGGGCGCGGCTTCTGCCCCAATTCCAATCTCCGCGAGGCGCAGAGGTTGCGTCTGACGGGCGCGGGAACTTGCCGCAGGCACAGCGTGTCGCATCATATGCTAGAATTCTCGAATGCGCCTGGGTGATTCCGGCGCATTTAAAATGGTGCGGAGCAGCAATTTGGTAGCGCGCTTGCAGCGAAGCGGCTGAAGATGAGAAGCGACTGCGGTAACGGGATTGCGGGCGGCAGACATGCCCATCAAGGGCAGCCGTAGGGGGAGGAATCGATGGCAACAATTGAACGCGCTGGAACCATGACCGGCGCCGGGGCAGGCATTCTCGATCGCGAGCGGACCATCGCGGCGGCCGGCTTCAATCGCTGGATGGTGCCGCCCGCGGCACTCTGCATCCATCTGTGCATCGGCATGGCCTACGGCTTCAGCGTGTTCTGGCTGCCGCTGTCGCGCGCCGTCGGGCTGACCGCGCCCAAGGCGTGCCCGGACATGACCCTGCTTCAGGAGTTGTTCACCACCACCTGCGACTGGAAAGTGGCGAGCCTCGGCTGGATGTTCACGCTGTTCTTCGTGCTGCTCGGCGTGTCGGCCGCGATCTGGGGCGGCTGGCTCGAACGCGTCGGTCCGCGCAAGGCGGGCTTTGTCGCAGCCTTGTGCTGGGGCGGCGGCCTGTTGATCGGCGCCTTCGGCATTTACGTTCATCAGCTCTGGATCATGTGGCTCGGCGCCGGCGTGATCGGCGGCGTCGGTCTCGGGCTCGGCTACATTTCGCCGGTGTCGACGCTGATCAAGTGGTTCCCCGATCGCCGCGGCATGGCGACCGGCATGGCCATCATGGGCTTCGGCGGCGGCGCCATGATCGGCGCGCCGCTGGCGAACATCCTGATCAATTACTTCAAGACCCCGACCTCGGTCGGCGTCTGGGAAACCTTTGTCACCCTTGGCGTGATCTACTTCATCTTCATGACCATCGGCGCCTTCGCCTACCGCGTGACGCCGGCGGGCTGGATTCCGGATGGCTGGACGCCGCCGGCCAAGAACAACGCCATGATCACCCAGAACAATGTGCATCTCGACAATGCGCACAAGACCCCGCAGTTCTGGCTGATCTGGTGGGTGCTGACATTGAACGTGTCGGCCGGCATCGGCGTGATCGGCATGGCCTCGCCGATGCTGCAGGAAATCTTCGCCGGCAAACTGATCGGACTGCCGGATGTCGGCTTCAATGCGCTGAGCGTCGCGCAAAAGGCTTCGATCGCGACGATCGCGGCCGGCTTCACCGGCCTGCTGTCGCTGTTCAACATCGGCGGCCGCTTCTTCTGGGCGTCGCTGTCCGACCACATCGGCCGCAAGGGGACCTATTACTGCTTCTTCCTGCTCGGCATCGCGCTCTACGCGCTGGCGCCGACCTTCGCCGCGATGGGTTCGAAGCTGCTGTTCGTGCTGGGCTTCGGCATCATCCTGTCGATGTATGGCGGCGGCTTTGCCACCGTGCCGGCCTATCTCGCCGACATGTTCGGAACGCAGTTCGTGGGCGCCATTCACGGACGGCTGCTGACCGCGTGGTCGACGGCGGGCATCATCGGTCCGGTGGTCGTCAACTACATCCGCGAGTTCCAGCTCGCCGCCGGCGTGCCGCGCGACCAGCTTTACAACACGACGATGTATATCCTGTGCGCGATGCTGATCGCCGGATTGATCTGCAACTATCTGATCAAGCCGGTCGATCCGAAATGGCACATGAGCCAGGAGGCAGTCGCGAAGCTGCAGGCCACGACTGCCGGCGCAAGTGCCGGCGTGTCCTCGGGCTCGTTCGGTATCGGCAGAGGCGGTCTCGACGCCAAGGCAGCGCTGTTCTGGGCCTTCGTCGGCATTCCGCTGGCCTGGGGTATCTGGAAAACGCTGCAGAGCGCGGCCAATATCCTGTGATCGCGGGCTACTTGCCCGCGGGCACGGTAAAAAAATCTCACCGGCCCGCGGTGCGTCTGTCTTTTCCATAAAATCGAACGAACAAGATCGGGGAATAACCCATGTTTCGCACCAGTGTTTGCCTCGCCGCCATACTCCTCATCTCTGGCACGCTTGTCACGGCATCGGCACAGACCGCCGATCCCGCTGCGCAACCGAAGATGTCGAGGATGAAACTGACCGTCGAACGCCTCAAGGAGATGCGCGCGAAGTGGAATCAGAACAGGCCCAAGCTCAGGGCCTGCCGCAAAGAGGTGAAGGCGAAGGGACTGGAGGGCGACAAACGCTGGTTCTACATCGAAGACTGCATGGACAGGACCTGAGACAAAGCCTGATGTCGTCCGGCCGGACCGCGATATCCGTTTGTACCCGCTTCCTTGAGAATGTATTTCGCCTAGATGCTGTCGGCGCAGGAAAGTTGCTACCCTTAATGAGCGATCAGAAGCGGAACCGCAGCGTCGCGCAGAAGCGATCGGGTCACGCCGCCAAAGACCATTTCGGTTGTTCGATTGTGGCTATAAGCACCGACAACAACGAGATCGGCATCGTGGCGTTCCGCATAAGCCAGGATGATCTTGGCAACCGGCTCGCCCTGCGACTGCACCCGCTCGACGCTCACCTTGGCTCCGTGACGAACTAGATACCGGGCCATGTCCGAGCCAGGCTCCTCGCCGTAACGGAGATTCTTTTGGGGGTCGACCACGAGGATGGTGACGGACTGCGCGCTGATGAGAAGCGGAAGCGCGTCCGCTACCGCGCGCCGCGCCTGGCGGCTCGCGTTCCAGGCGACAACGACATGCTCGGCAGTGGAGTTGATCCGAGACTCCGGCAACAGGAGAAATGGCACGCCAGTAGCGAGAAGAAGCGATTCGGCCGACCAGTCGTTTGGCAATCCAGGGGATCGCGGACTACCTACGATCACCAAATCGGTGTGCATGCAATTCAGCGCAACGCCGTCGTGGAAATCCCCTTGGTGGAGGAAGCGAAACTCGAAGCTGATGTCTTCACGGGTGCAATATGCTGAGAAATCTCGTTTCGCATCGTCGATCACAGCTGCTTCCCTTGCCTGATAGGCGGCAATGATCTGCTGGACGGCCTGCCGTCCCTCAACAAATGACTCCGCGACACTATGGCTGCCACCGGAAACAAACGGCACCATGAAAATCCCGATCAGATGAGCGCCGTAACGGGATGCCATCCTGACCGCATAGGAAATTCGTGCCTGGCCCGCCGGGGCGGGGTCAATAAAGACAGCTATGCTTTTAAACGCCATTGAAAACTGTCCTCTTTCCTCTCGCGCCACTGAGCGTAGTCGTGACGCTCAGAACCGTCGAGGTTCTCGGTTGATCATCCATGAAGCCTCTCGCCACCGAAGCGTGAATGCATCAGATCGAGAGTGGAGCGCACATTGCGATATCCTGTCCGTTGGACTGATCTTTCGCAAGATCGCAGTAAATAAAATGCACAATTGGAGGTGCGCAACAGCACGCGAAAATACGGCGATCGCCGCGTGCTCAAGGGCTTGGTTTCAGAAAGACAGCTGGCCCAGCTTCCGGAAAGACTGCTATTTTAGTAACCGGAACGGCCTTTATGCCCTGCCGGTCTTTATGCCGTGGCTATGACAAGGCGCGGCCGGTCATCTCGATTTCCTATGGTTTTGCTCGCATCCTGCACCTGATCCGGCGCGCCTCCTGCGCCGGATGTTGGAAGATCCGGCATGACCGCACTTTGCTCGCATCAGGACAGGCTTCATGAACCGGCCGGCGTCGGCCGAGTCCCGATGGCCTCTTGGCTGGGCGCGCTGCTGCGCCGGGCCATCAGCCGCACAAGTGACGCCTTCGGCTCCCGCGCTGACTGGTCATTGGAGCCGGCCGCGCAGGAGAACCGCGATCCGGATCGCGATGCAGCCAGGTTCCCGCAGCGGCCGCTGATCCTGGGCGACAAGTGGGATTTCTAGCGGTATTTGTTCGCATGGAATTCCGCTGTCAAAGTTGAAGCCGACTTCCCATGCTCGATCGAAGGGGTGGGTGCGAGAGTTAGCGGCCCGGAGCCACGGTCTGCAGCGCGATTTTGTTTTGCGCAACGATCCCGTCAAGCCTCGAGATATTCTCCAGCAGGCGCTGGCTGGTCAGGACGAGAAAGTAATAGCCGAATTGCGGGTTCTGAAAGTAGATCTCGAGCAGCTTCTCATAAGTGATGGTCAGGACATGGCCATCCTTGGTGCATTCGACCGTCGCCGTCCGCCGGTTGTCGGGCGATAGGAAACCAAGTTCGCCCATAAGGCGTCCCGGCGGAAGCTTGACGTCGATCTCGGTGACCAGGAATTCTCCGGTAACGGTCAGGAACATCTCGGTTGCCGCATCGTCCTTTCTGAACAAGATATCGCCCTTGCGATATTTTCGCTCGCTCATGAACGGCTTCAGCCATTCCATCGACATATCGCCCTGCGTCGCCGCGCGTGCCTTCTTCACGAGATTGAGCATTTGACGAAGGCGAACGGCGTTGATGGGAAGCAACAGGAGATACAGGAGAAAGGTCTTGATGTCTCCGGCGAGCGCACCAAATCCGACGAAGAATGTGCAGCCGATCATATTGGCGACGCGTAGCGGCACCATCGTCTGCGTCAGCAGAGTAGCGACAAAGAAGACCGAGCCAACCAGGGCAAACATGTTGGCAAGGGTGATGTTGGCCAGCACAATTTCCAGGAGGCGATTGAATAATGCGTCGTATGTAATGTTGTTGGGGTCGAGACCCAGTTGGATCAGGATCTTTGCGACCCTGAGGTTGTTCGCCGCCGTGTCCAGAATGCGGTCTAGCGTGGTGGACAGGTCTGCATGGCTGACGTTCATCGGATCACCCGGGCTCTTTGAGAGCTTTCAAACAAAAGATTCGGCCAAAGCCAGATAAAGCGCGAACAGAAATCCGGCGACCGTCGGCAGTACCACTAGCGAACCGCCTTCTTCCAGGGCTACCGGAATCATGGCATGGGCGACCAGCGCCAGCACGGCACCCCCCGCCAACGCCTGGGCAAAGACCGCCATCAATGCGTCACTGCTGCCGATGAAAGCCTTTCCGGCCGCAGCGGCGACCACCCCGGCAACCAGCACCGTCGACCAAAGGGCGAAGATCGCGCCGGGGCGGTAGCCGGCCTTGGTCAGCATGGATGCGCTTGCAGCGGCTTCCGGGATTCCACCCATAAACATCCCCAGCATCAGCGTCAGCGATAAATTTCCAAAGGCGGTGAACTTCGCCCCGATGACCAGGCAGCCCGGTATGGTGTCAAGAATATTTCCAAAGACGATCGCCATCCCGGCGCCATTGGCAGCCTCGGTGAGCATTTTACCGCTCTCGTGCCGATTGAGATGATCGAGGCTCCCGCTTGCGACCTTTACCCAAAGGGCGGCATCGCTGCCTCCCGCGCTGAGGTTGCTGATCGCCCGTTGATGGCTGATCCGCTTTACGGCGTCGGCGAGCTGACCGTCGGCCGCAACCAGTCTGTCGAAATCGTTTTTGCCGATCTTCAGCAGATCCGTGTCCTCAAGGGCGCGAATCGTGGCAGTGCGCGGGCCTCCGCTGAGCAGGGACATTTCACCAAAAGCGTGTCCTTGGCCAAGTTGGGCAATCGCGCCGCTGGCTTCCGCCCCGCGGAGACCGTCAGTCAGGACTTCCACCTTTCCACGCGCGATGATGTAGAGAGCGTCACCGGGGTCTCCGGCCTTGAACAGAATTTCAGCCTCATCCAGATGGCGGGCGTGGATGCACGGCAAGATTTGCTCGATCTGTTCGGCCGGCAAGTGCCGCATCAAGTCGCAGGTCGCCAGCAGCTTGATTCGCTCGTTGGCGTCCGCCTGTTTGCGCGCAAGAGCATATTCGCGGAACTGGGTGACGTAGCGCACCGCCGCTCCCTTCTTCTCCAGAAAGAGCGATGTCGAATAATAAATAACAGCCCCGGCAGCAAATCCAGCGCTGACAAAAGCCCATGCCGCGTGGGCATTGAAGCCTTGATGATGAAGTGATTGTGCGCCCTCATAGGCAAGCTCGATGGCCAACGCCGAGATCAGGGAGCCCGCGGCAAAGGCGAGCAGACAAGCGAGCGGGCGTCTTGAAAATGGCACGTAGAGACCGATGGCAACTCCCAACATGGAAGAAGAGGTGGTCCCGAAGCCGAGCAACGACGCCATGGCTAGCTGGTAGAAGGTATTCATGCTGGCCCGGCAGCTAACTGATTGCTCGAAATGCGAAAAAGATCGGTGACCGTGAAAATAATTCGTACTTCCCTTAGTGAACTTGACTGTGTGAACCTGCACTTGGTCCGAATTAGCTGTTTCGCTTCATCGCTTTATCATATTGCCGATGAAGACGGCCATGCGCTGTCGACACCGCTCCGCAAGGTGCTTTAACCAGCCAAGCTCCGTGACGAGCGGATTGCCGTTGTTATCCAGGTCGAGTTCGATTCTCTCGGATGGAAATATTGTTGCGCACCCCGCCGGCCGGCTATTCTTTCTCGCAAACGACACAGCGGAGGTCTCGAGCAGGAAAATTCCGCCGATCTGTCCCTTGGCATCGCGGGCAACCCAGAAGCCCTCCATGTTGCGACCGATGAAAAATACCGGAATCGCCTCGTTGACGATGCCGGGATCCAGCGGCCGAAACTGTGCGGCGACGGTTGCGGGCGCGTCAGCGGACGAGATGCCGGAATGCTCGCTTTCGCGTAAGGTCTCGGTGGTCGAAGGTTCTGGCGTCTGCCGTGGCGAAGGGGCTGGGCTGATCAGCTCCACGGCAATCATTGCCCGCTTATCGATTGCGATTGCGTGCCCTGGGGGCGCCGCGGACGAATGTGCCCGGCCTCCGCTACCGCTCGTCGCATCCGGTTGCTGACGAAGGCATCGAGCATTTCTCGAAAAGCGGCGAGAACGGTTTTGAGCTGTCCTTGAATGTGCAGCTTCTGACGTGCGGCATTGAAAGTGATCGCGGCCATCACGGCCTCCTCGCGAAAGCTGGCGGCGATGATGTGCCGATGATGCCATAGGAATGCCAGACGGCTTGCCGTTATGTTTCATAAGAGAAATATAGGAATGCCGGGGGCGGGGAAGATGTCGCGCTCCTTCGCGCCGGGCCTTTATACCGCGACTATGAGGAAGTGCGGGCGGGCGCCTCGATTTCCTATGCCGCGATGCGCATCGTCGCACCAGTGGCTCGCAATCCGAGATGACGGTGGAGATGCAGGATGGCTCACCTTCTTACAGGCGATGAAAAATATCGCGATCTTAACTACGACGATGATTATCGATCGTATCTCATGGCGCAAAGAGTAGCGCCCGGCAATTACCGGTTTGGTCGGACGCAGGGAAATCACGTTCGCGTCCACGCGCGTAGCGCCTTAAGGCGCGTCAACGGTTATTTCGCGAGCATGATCGAGGCGATCGCCAATGCGAAGCTGCGCCGCATGGAGCGCGAACTCGAGCTCCGCGGCATTCGCTTCGACCGGTCGAACGAGAGCCGGGTAGAGGGTAAATCCCGCCCAACCGAGCGCCAACGATGAGAAAGCGGGCCATCCGTCCCGCTTTTTCGCATTTACCTCTTTATGCGGAGCGTCACATGCGACAGCCTTCGTTCACCGCATCCGTTCTGGCTTCCCTGCTGCGCAAAGTTGTCAACGCCGTGCTGACGTTTCTCGGCCCATCCTGGGATGGGCCGCGCAGGAAATACCGGCCTCACGATCACTATATGCGCGGTCCCGGACCAAAATGGCGCGAAAAGCACCCTCTCGATCGCCCATATGCCGGCAGCACGTGAGCCCGTGCATCAACTGAAACACCTGTTAGAGTTGATGGTTGCCGCGGGAAGGAAGTCCCTTCCACAGGCGGTTGTCGTGTTTAACGGGTTTGCCGACCGGAGACGGCCTCGGTTGGTCAGCTTCAATTGTTGCGGCGAAGGCGCGCTTGAGACGGTCATCGTCAATCCGCGCGAAGTATTGACGCAAGACGGTGGAAGTGAATTCATTCGGCTGCAGAATGGCGGCGCATAGCGCCGCACTGGTCCGGCAAAAAAAGCTGAAATCCGGTTTGCCATCATGCTGTGGATCAAGCCTGTCGATCTCGCTCGCGATGGCCATTACCGCCAGTCTATCGGCATTGTCCAACGTCACGGCGAAGCGCAGAAGAGCCAATTGCCAGGTGCGCAGTGTTCTAGCGTGCCAGTCATTCTCGGGAACGCTTGCACTCATTGAAAATGCCTCTACGAGGTAGCGGCCAGATCCGTGCCAAGGTGTCGACTGTGCCAGCTCTCGCTTGGACAGGCCAGATCCTCGTCGCCGATCTCGGCAATGGCGCGCGCGACCTCGGCTTTCGCAGGTTCGGCCAGTTCAACGATCGGCAAGCGCGTGGTCGGGCGTATCAAGCCCAGCAGGCTCAATGCATATTTCAAGGCAGCCGGGCTCTCTTTGGCAAGTGCAACCGTCAGCCGCGCCAGCCGGTTTTGCAAATATCGTGCAGACTGCAACCGTCCCTGCCGGCAGCTCGAGAAAATGGCCTGGCACAATCCCGGCGCGACATTCGATATCGCCGATATGCAGCCATCCCCGCCAAGGCTGACAAAGGCAAGCGCGGTGGCGTCGTCTCCGGACAGCAGCCGGAACCCAGGCGGCAGCTGCGGCCGCAGGCGCATGGGGCGGGTAATATCGCAGGTTGCATCCCTCAATCCGATGAATTGCCCGGATTTCGCCAGCCGCGCCAGCGTGTCGTCGGACAATTCGCGGATGGTCCGGGAGGGAATGTCGTGCAGGATAATGGGAAGGGCGGTCGAGCCGGCGATCGCTTGAAAGTGCGCGTATATGCCGGCCTGCATCGGCTTGTTGTAATAAGGCACGACCGAAAGCACCGCGTCGGCGCCCGCCGCCTCGGCATGCCCAGTCAATTCGATGGCCTGCCGGGTCGAATTCGATCCCGCTCCTGCAATGACCCGAATCCGGCCACGCGCGGTTTCGACCGCGGCGCGGACGATGCGGTCGTGCTCGGCCGGCGTCAGGGTTGCAGCCTCGCCGGCGGTTTCGCCTACCACGATCGCCGCAACGCCCGCCTCGATTTGCCGTTCGCAAAGCCTGGCCAATGCCGCCAGATCGATGCGGCCGTCGTCATCGAACGGGGTGGGAAGATCGGCGATGTAACCCGCGAGCCAGATGGCGGGACTTGCAACTGCGGTCATCGGATTTCACGCTGCGTTTTCCATTTCGACGAAGCCTTGCCGATACGCTGACAGCACCAGGCCCTGCTGGCATCTGACACCGGCTTCGATCTGGAAGCCCATCTGCTGCAGCCTGGTGCGGACTTTCAGGCTGAAGCCGCTTTCGCGGGAGTCGATCAGGACGGCGATCGCAGCACTGGCGGAGAGGAATTGCGATATCTGGGTGAGGGCCGCTTCGATGGCGAGAAGCGAGCCTTGACCTGTGATCAGGCCGACCGTGTGCTGCCGCCGCGGAATCCGGCATGTCGTGGTGGTGGTGACGTGAACCAGACCGCGCCGCCGCAGGCAAAGATACAGTTCCAGGCTATCGCTGCCGGCAACAATGACGCGATGCGAATGGGACAGGCGCGTGAGCCCGATCATGGTATCGGCGACCTGCTCGCGGTTGGCAGCGGAATGCGGCTGGTCCATCTGGCTCTCCTGATTGGCTGGCGCTCGATTTGTCATGCGACGCGGCGTGCGGCGGCGGCGGGGAAGGGGAGCCTGCTGCCCATGTCGAGTTCGATTTCGCGCGACAGTTCGACGATGGTTTCGGGGTGATGGCCGTTCTCGAACAGCGCGTATTTGACGGCTTGCGCCCGGTTGACGAACAGGCCGCCGTAGAGACCATTCTGTTCCTGGGCGACCCAGTTTCCGCGGCTATCCTTGCCGATGAAGACGATGGCAGATGGCGAGCTGCACGAGGGAGGTTCGACGAGCTTCACGTTAGGTGTCCTTCTAGTGGCGAGCAGCGCGTGCTTCCGGCTCCGCCGACTCATCCGTGGCTGCGTTGATGCGCGAATGTTCGGATGATTTTGGCGGTTGGGAGACGGCTTGACTCATGCGCCCAATATCTTCCGGGCCGGATATGAATTCGAGGGCGACAAGGCGGCGATCTCATAAGAACCGTATAGGATCGCCGGGCCGCCTCAGACCGGGACGAAATGATCGAAACTGCGGACCAGCGCAAACAGCGCCGCGTAGGCGACCGTCTCATCCCAGTGGTTGAGGACGACGCCGAACGGCGCCTCGCGCCGGATGGCGCCGACCACGGCGCTGAGGACGGTGGACATCCACAACAATGCCGCCAGACTTCTGCCGAAGCCGATGCCGCCAAAGCTCGCGAAAAGGACGAGGATGATCATTCGCAGACCAAAGCGAACCATCACCTGGGTCGATCTCATATCTTGCGGTAGACCGTGAAACTGCGCCAAGGCTTGACACTCCACATGGCTCGAAACTCCGAAGTGGTTCGACGTTCGTTGGCCGCGTCAGGCGAAATTGTCGCAACAGAACGGCGTGTAGAAAACGTTGGCGTCGCGCGGCACGGTGGGGACGCTGGTCCGCCGCGACGGTGCGCTGATGTACTGGGCGTCCAGATACGCGCTCAAAATAGCCAGCGGCAAATTCGCGTGCCGGGTTTCGATCGATTGATCGAGCCATTCGGGAATTTCGCGTGCGCGGGACAGCGCGCAATGCCATTCGCCCTCATCATAGGCGATCCGGCGAACCTGCCATTGCGGCAGTTCGAGGTCGATCAGCGCCAGTGCGGCGTCGGTCCAGGCTTGCGAGCCGATCAAGCGTTCGATCCGCTCGGCTTTTCCGGCCTGTCCGATCGACGGATAGCGGCGGCATGTCGCGGCGACGAGCTCCGAGATGAGCTTTGCCGTCACAACGTCGGCGTGGCGGAGCCGATCGTTGAGCGCGTCGAAATCGTGATGGTTTGAAAGGGGCAGCATGGCGTCATCTCACATCAAGCAGGGCCGTGGCCCGCAAGATGGTCGAAACGCCATTTGAAAACGAGGGTGGACAGGGCGGCAAGATATAAGGGCCGCATAAACGCACGCGGGCGGCCCACGCTCAAGAAGTTATGGGAAAGTCAGGGGGGTTATGGGCTGGCGTTGGCCGGAACAATGGATCCGGACGGCCGCACCTTTATGAGATTCCTATAACGTTGCCGCGGCTCCCGTCTCGAAAACCTATGCGCCGGGTGGCACTTCACCGCCACTGAGATGCGGGCAGGGCCAGGGTCGCAGTCCGGTCGCCGGATTGATCCATCGCAACATGTCTTCCCGCAAACGCGCAGAAGTTGCGCACCGAAACAAGCGCGACAACGCGACAAGGAGCATTTTCATGCTGGATGTCTTCATGCTGGCCCTCGCCCTCGGCTTGTTCGTGGCGGCGGATGAGTTACGCCTACGCCTGCGAACGGCTTTGAGGAGAACGATCATGATCTTCGATTATACACTCGCCGGTCTCGTTTCCGCGGGCCTGCTGTTTTACCTGACCTACGCCCTGCTGCGGCCCGAGCGGTTCTGACCGTTCCGTCACCCATCCCGCGCAAATTCAAAGGCACATCCCGATGACCGTCATTGGCTGGATTCAAATCATTCTGTACTGCGCCATCATTGTTGCGCTGGCCAAGCCGCTGGGCGGGTACATGACGCGCGTCTTCAATGGCGAGCGCACCTTCCTGACCCCGATCCTGCGGCCGGTCGAGGCGGGGATCTATTGGGTCGGTGGCGTCGACGAGAAACGCGAGCAGCACTGGCTGACCTACACGGTCGCGATGCTGCTGTTTCACGTCGGGGGCGTTCTTATCATCTATGGGCTTATGCGGCTCCAGGCATTGTTGCCGTTCAACCCGGCGGAACAATCCGCGGTCGCGGAAGATCTGTCCTTCAATACTGCCATCAGCTTCATCACCAACACCAACTGGCAGAACTACGGCGGCGAAAGCACGCTGTCCTACCTGGTGCAGATGCTGGGCCTGACGCACCAGAACTTCCTGTCGGCGGCCACCGGCATCGCGCTCGCGGTGGCGCTGATCCGCGGCTTCTCCCGTTCCTCGATGCGCACCATCGGCAATTTCTGGGTCGATGTGACCCGCTGCACCCTTTATGTGCTGCTGCCGATCTGCGTCGTCTACACGCTGTTCCTGGTCTGGCAGGGCATGCCGCAAACGCTCGGCGCCTATGTCGACGCCACCACGCTGGAAGGCGCCAAGCAGACCATCGCGGTCGGCCCGGTGGCATCGCAGGTCGCGATCAAGATGCTCGGCACCAATGGCGGCGGCTTCTTCAACGCCAATGCCGCCCATCCGTTCGAGAATCCGACCGCGCTGTCGAACTTCGTGCAGATGCTCTCGATCTTCGCGCTTGGCGCAGCACTCACCAACGTGTTCGGCCGCATGGTCGGCAATCAGCGTCAGGGCTGGGCGATCCTGGGAATCATGGGCGTCTTGTTCATCGCCGGCGTCACCGTCGCCTACTGGGCGGAAGCCAATGGCACCACGGCGCTGGACGCGCTCGGCCTGACCGGCGGCAATATGGAAGGCAAGGAAGTCCGGTTCGGCATCGTCGCCTCCTCGCTGTTCGCGGTCATCACCACGGCCGCCTCCTGCGGCGCGGTCAATGCCATGCATGACTCATTTACCGCGCTCGGCGGCATGATCCCGCTGATCAATATGCAGCTCGGCGAAATCATCGTCGGCGGCGTCGGCGCCGGTCTCTACGGCATGCTGCTGTTCGTGGTGCTGGCGATCTTCGTCGCCGGCCTGATGGTCGGCCGCACCCCCGAATATGTCGGCAAGAAGATCGAGGCGCGTGAAGTCAAGATGGCGATGCTGGCCATTCTGGTGCTGCCATTAATGTATCTCGGCTGGACGGCTGTCGCCGTTGTCTATCCGACAGCGGTGGCGTCAATGGCCAATGCCGGCCCGCACGGCTTCACCGAGGTGCTGTATGCCTACACCTCGCAGACCGGCAATAACGGCTCGGCCTTCGCGGGCCTCACCGGAAATATCTTCTTTTACAACGTGACGGGCGCTATCGCGATGTTTGTCGGCCGCTTCTTCATGATCGTGCCGGCCATGGCCATGGCGGGTTCGTTGGCTGGCAAAAAATCGATTCCGCCGTCTGCCGGCACATTGCCGACCACCGGCGGCTTGTTCGTCGGCCTCGTCGTCGGCGTGATCCTGATCATCGGCGGTCTCACCTTCTTCCCGGCGCTGGCGCTCGGCCCGATCGTCGAACATCTCGCCGGCAACGCCAACACCCTGTTCTGATCGATCTCATTCGGAGTTACCTCCATGGAAGTCGTCCAAAAGTTGAATAAGCGGATGCCGGTTTCGGCGATGCTTGACCCGAAGATCGTATTTCCCGCGATCGGTTCGGCCTTCGTCAAGCTCGATCCACGGGTGATGATCAAGAGCCCGGTGATGTTCGTGGTCGAGGTCGTGGCCGCGCTGACGACGGTGATCTTCCTGCGCGACGTCGTGACCGGCGGAGCCAATCTCGGCTTCACGTTCCAGATCATCCTGTGGCTGTGGTTCACGGTGCTGTTCGCCAATTTCGCCGAGGCGGTCGCGGAAGGCCGCGGCAAGGCACAGGCCGAATCGCTCAAGAAGACCCGGACCGAGAGCCAGGCCAAGCTGCTGACGGGATCGGACAAGACCTATCGGCTGGTGTCCGGCACCAGCCTCAAGGTTGGCGACATTGTTCTGGTCGAAGCCGGCGATAACATTCCCTCCGATGGCGAAGTGATCGAAGGTGTGGCGTCCGTCAACGAAGCGGCGATCACCGGCGAGTCCGCGCCCGTGATCCGCGAATCCGGCGGCGACCGCTCGGCGGTCACCGGCGGCACGCAGGTATTGTCCGACTGGATCCGGGTCCGCATCACCGCAGCACAGGGATCGACCTTCATCGACCGCATGATCAAGCTGGTCGAGGGTGCCGAGCGGCAGAAGACGCCGAACGAGATCGCGCTGAACATCCTGCTGGCGGGCCTCACCATCATCTTCGTGTTCGCCACCGTCACCATCCCGAGCTATGCGGCTTATGCCGGCGGCCAGATTTCGGTCGTCATTCTGGTGGCGCTGTTCGTGACGCTAATTCCGACCACGATCGGTGCGCTATTGTCGGCGATCGGCATCGCCGGCATGGACCGGCTGGTGCGCTTCAATGTGCTGGCGATGTCGGGCCGCGCGGTCGAGGCCGCCGGCGACGTCGATACGCTGTTGTTGGACAAGACCGGCACCATCACGCTCGGCAACCGCCAGGCGACGGCATTCCGGCCGGTGCGTGGCGTGACCGAGCAGGAGCTGGCCGATGCGGCGCAGCTCGCCTCATTGGCCGACGAGACCCCCGAGGGGCGTTCGATCGTGGTGCTGGCGAAGGAAAAATACGGCATCCGCAGCCGCGACATGGCTGAACTGGCCGCGACCTTCATTCCGTTCACGGCGCAAACCCGCATGAGCGGCGTCGATGCCGGCGCATCGTCGGTCCGCAAGGGCGCGGTCGATGCGATCCTGAACTATGTCAGCGGCGACACGCGCGCCATGGCATCGGGAAATACCGTCCGCGCGGTGCAGCCGTTGCTCAACTCCGACGTCGCCCGCGAGATCAAGACGATTTCGGACGAAATCGCCAAGTCAGGCGGCACGCCGCTGGCGGTCGCCAAGGACGGTCGCCTGCTCGGCGTCGTCCATCTGAAAGACATCGTCAAGGGCGGCATCCGCGAACGCTTCGCCGAATTGCGCCGCATGGGCATCCGCACCGTGATGATCACCGGCGACAATCCGATGACGGCGGCGGCGATCGCGGCGGAAGCCGGCGTCGATGATTTCCTCGCGCAGGCGACGCCGGAGGACAAATTGAAGCTCATTCGCGACGAGCAGGCCAAGGGCAAGCTGGTGGCGATGTGCGGCGACGGCACCAACGACGCGCCGGCGCTCGCGCAGGCCGACGTTGGCGTCGCCATGAACACCGGCACCCAGGCGGCGCGCGAGGCCGGCAACATGGTCGATCTCGACTCCAACCCGACCAAGCTGATCGAGGTGGTGGAGATCGGCAAGCAGCTCTTGATGACCCGCGGCGCGCTGACGACGTTCTCGATCGCCAACGATGTGGCGAAGTATTTCGCCATCATTCCCGCGATGTTCCTCGCCTTCTATCCGCAGCTTGCCGTGCTCAACGTCATGCATCTGGCGAGCCCGCAAAGCGCGATCCTGTCGGCCATCATCTTCAACGCCTTGATCATCATTGCGCTGATTCCGCTTGCCCTGAAAGGCGTGGCGTATCGCGCGATCGGGGCCGGCGCGCTGTTGCGCCGTAACCTGATGATCTATGGCCTCGGCGGCATCATCATTCCGTTTATCGGCATCAAGGCCATCGACCTTATCGTTAATGCCTTGCACCTGGCCTGAGGAGACATACCATGTTGAAAGAAATTCGCCCCGCCATCATCGTGCTTGTGGTGCTGACGCTGATCACGGGCCTCGCCTATCCGCTCGCGATGACCGCGATCGCAGGCGCGATCTTCCCGAAGCAGGCGCAAGGCAGCCTGATTGAACGGAACGGCAAGGTCGTGGGTTCGGCCCTGATCGGGCAGGAATTCAAGGACGACAAATATTTCCATGGCCGCCCCTCGGCCACGACCGCGCCGGACCCCGCCAATTCCACCAAGACGGTGCCTGCGCCCTACAACGCGGCCAATTCCGGCGGCTCCAACCTCGGCCCGACCAGCAAGGCGCTGAATGACCGGGTCAAGGAGGACGTTGACAAGCTGAAAGCCGAAAATTCCTCGGCCAGCGTTCCGGTCGATCTCGTCACCACTTCCGGCAGCGGGCTCGATCCGGACATCTCGCCGGAGGGCGCACTGTTCCAGGTGCCGCGCGTCGCCAAGGCACGCCAGATGCCGGAAGATCGCGTCCGCCAGCTTGTCACGGAGAACACCGAAGGCCGCCTCGCCGGATTGCTCGGCGAACCCCGCGTTAACGTATTGGCGCTGAATCTGGCGCTGGACGCGGCGGCGAAATAGCGGGGCCAAAGCGTTTTCGATCAAAGTGGACACCGGTTTGCGTAAAGAAAACGCGTCAGGACAAAAAACTAGAGCGTCGGTTCTGATTTCAATCAGAACCGTGCTCTAGGCCACATCGGGCGCCAGGACTATAATGCCTTATGGCAAATCAGCGCCTCGACCCTGAAAAGAGACCCTCGCCGGATGCGCTGCTGGAGGCGGCGCGGCGTGAGCACGATCAGGCCGGCCGGCTCAAGATCTTTGTCGGCGCCGCTCCCGGGGTCGGCAAGACCTATGAGATGCTGCAGAGCGCGCATGCCAAGCTGAAAGCCGGCATCGATGTTGTCGTCGGCGTGGTCGAAACCCACGGCCGGGCGGAGACCGAGGCGCTGCTGGAAGGCCTCGAAGTCCTGCCGCGCAAGCAGCTTGAGTACAAGGACCAGATACTCGGCGAGATGGACCTCGACGCGCTGATCGCGCGCCGTCCGCAGCTCGCGCTGGTCGACGAACTCGCCCACACCAACGCGCCCGGCAGCCGCCATCCGAAGCGCTATCTCGACGTCGAGGAACTGCTGTCGCACGGCATCGACGTCTATACCGCGGTCAACATCCAGCACATCGAGAGCCTCAACGACGTGGTCGCGCAGATCACCCATGTGCGGGTGCGCGAGACCGTGCCGGATTCGGTGTTCGACCGCGCCGACGCGATCGAACTGATCGACCTCACGCCGGACGACCTGATTCAGCGGCTCAAAGAAGGCAAGGTCTATGTCCCCAAGCAGGCCGAGCGCGCGCTTGAGCATTATTTTTCGCCGGGCAATCTGACGGCGTTGCGCGAGCTGGCGTTGCGGCGCACCGCCGAGCGGGTCGACGAACAGCTCCTGACCCATATGCAGGCCAATGCCATCGCCGGCCCCTGGGCCGCCGGCGAGCGCATCCTGGTTTGCCTCAGCGAGGATCCGCGCGCGGCCGGCCTTGTGCGCTACACCAAGCGGCTGGCGGATCGCCTGCATGCGCCGTGGACCGCCATCAGCATCGAGACCCGGCGGAGCCTGCAATTGACCGACGAGCAGCGCGACCGGCTCGCCGACACCTTGCGGCTGGCCGAGGCGCTGGGCGGCGAAGCGCTCACCATTCCCGGCGTCGGACGCCGCATTGCCGATGACATCATCAGCTTCGCGCAAGCCAACAACGTCACCCAGATCATCATCGGCAAGGCGACCCGCTCGTGGTGGTTCGAGATCATGCGCGGCTCGGTGGTGCATGATCTGGTGCGGCGCGCCGGCAATATCAGCGTCAACGTCATCGCCGGTGACGAACTGCCGGCCGGGGCCGACCCCCAAGTCCGCGGTACAGACCGCGGCGCGGCCCGAGCCGTTCGACCCGAAACCTTATCTGATGGCGCTGGTGATCGTGGCGATCGGCCTGGTCGCTGCCGAACTGATCCAGACGCCGTTCGGCATCGAGAATGTCGATCTGGTGTTCCTCACGGCGGTGGTGAGCGTGGCGGTTCGCTACGGCCTGTGGCCATCGCTGCTGGCCAGCGTCGCGGCGTCTTTGTGCTACAATTTCTTCTTTCTGCCGCCGGTCTATACCTTCACCATCACCGATCCGACCAATGTCGCGGCCTTCTTCTTTTTCATGCTGATTGCGTTGCTGGTTTCCAATGTCGGATCACGGGTGCGTACCCAGGCGGTGTCGGCGATCGGCAGGGTACGCACCACCGAATCGCTTTACGCCTTCAGCCGCAAGCTCGCGGGCACCGCGACACTGGACGATGTGTTGTGGGCGACCGCCTATCAGACCGCGCTGATGCTGAAGGTGCGGGTGGTGCTGCTGCTGCCCGAGGACGGGATCCTGACCGTCAAGGCCGGATACCCGCCGGAGGACCAGCTGGACAAGGCGGATCTTGCCGCCGCGAACTGGGCGTGGAGCAACGACCGCACGGCAGGGCGCGGCGCCGATACGCTGCCGGGCGCCAAGCGGCTGTTCCTGCCGATGCGAACCGGGCGCGGACCGATCGGCGTCATCGGCATCGACGACGACAGGACAGGTCCGCTATTGACCCCGGACCAGCGCCGCCTGCTCGATGCGCTGGTGGACCAGGGGGCGCTGGCGATCGAACGGGTGCAACTGGTCGAGGACATGGATCGCGTCAAGCGCACCGTGGAGTCGGACCGCTTACGCGCCGCGCTCCTGACCTCGATCTCGCATGACCTCAAGACGCCGCTGGCCTCGGTGCTCGGCGCCGCCTCTACGATGCGGGATCTCTCCAGCGGTCTTTCCGACGCCGAAAAGCGCGATCTGCTCGCCACCGTGATCGACGAGTCCGAGCGGCTTAATCGTTTTATCGCCAACCTGCTCGACATGACCAAGCTGGAATCCGGCGCCGTGGTGCCGAACACCACCCGGCAGGATATCGGCGAGATCATCGGCAGCGCGTTGCGGCGCGCCGGCAAAATATTGGTGAATCACAAGGTCTCGCTCGATCTCGCCGCCGATCTGCCGATGCTGGAGCTTGACGCGGTGCTGTTCGAGCAGGTGCTGTTCAATCTGCTGGACAATGCGGCGAAATATGCGCCCGCAGGCACCACGATATCGGTCAGGACCGTGCGCGACCGGGATTCGATATTGCTGCAGATTATCGATGAGGGCGACGGCATTCCGTCGGCGGAGCTTGAGAGCATCTTCGACAAATTCTATCGGGTGCAGAAAGGCGACCATGTTCGCCCCGGCACCGGCCTCGGGCTGGCGATTTCCCGCGGCTTTGTCGAGGCGATGCGCGGCACCATCTCGGCCGCCAACCGCACCGATCGCAGCGGCGCGGTGCTGACCATCCGGCTGCCGATTCCGGCTGACAACACGGCGTTTTCGAGCGAAGTGGACACCGCCGCATGAACGCCACGCCGATCAAGGTCCTGGTCATCGACGATGAGCCGCCGATCCGAAAATTGCTGCGGATGGGGCTCAGCACGCAGGGCTACGAAATTCTGGAAGCCTCCAACGGCAAGATCGCGCTGGAATTGCTGGCCCAGGATCCGGCCCTGATCATTCTCGATCTCGGCCTGCCGGATATCCAGGGCCATGAATTGCTGCGCATGATCCGCGGCCGCAACGACAGTGTGCCGATCGTGGTGCTCTCCAGTCGCGGCGACGAGGCCGGCAAGGTCCAGGCGCTCGATCTCGGCGCCGACGATTACCTCACCAAGCCGTTCGGGATGGACGAATTGCTGGCGCGGATGCGCGCGGCGTTGCGGCATCAATTGCAGGTCCATGGCGAGCGTCCGGTGTTTCGATCGGGCGATCTGTCGGTCGACCTGGTGCGGCGCATCGTCAAGGTCGGCGACAAGGATGTCAGGCTGTCGCCGAAGGAATACGAATTGCTACGCGTCCTGGTGCAGCATGCCGGCAAGGTGTTGACCCATCGGTTTCTCCTGAAGGAGCTGTGGGATGAACTGACCGACGCGCAATATCTGCGGGTCTATGTGCGCCAGCTCCGGCAGAAGATCGAAGCCGATCCGGAGCGCCCGCAATTCGTCCTGACCGAAACCGGAATCGGATATCGACTGCGGGCGGCCGATTAGGGCTCCGCTGCGCTACGGAACTTTCCCAAGCTGCCACGATTGTTTTCCCGTAACCTGGAGAAAGACCATGGCACGGAAATATTCGAAGAAGGCATCGGCCGACGTCGAGCGCGCGATGAAAAAGCGCAAGGCCGGGACGTTGAAGAGCGGCCGGTCCGGCAAGACGGTCAAGAGCCGCAAACAGGCGATCGCCATCGGTCTTTCCGAGGCCCGAGCCGAAGGCGCGAAGGTCCCGAAGAAGGCGGCAAAGAAAAGCAAGACGGCCAAGAAGCGCAAGGCCAAAAAGTAACGGCGTCGTGATTGCAAATAGCAGTTTGGCCGGCTCCCGCTGCTCAACGAGTCAATCCCCTATCTTTCGCACGCGAGTGATTGACTAAATCGAGGCGAGAGCGTGGGATGCGGCGCCGTTTGCGGGGGCCATTTTGCTCAACCGCCGGCACGTTGTTACGCCAATCTGCGCCAAAACCTTGGGTGCGGAGCGTCAAAGGGAGGACGACCAAATGCCGATGTCTCGATCTCTAAGGTTACCGATTGCAGTCGCAGCGGTTCTTGTTGGCGTGCTGCTTTCCGCGCCGGCCTTCGCTCAGGCGCACATCCGCGGCACGCTGACCGACGTCAAGGACGGAACGATCGGCGTTCAAAACGCCAAGGGCGAAACGATATCGATCAAGCTCGCCAGCGACGCCGGCCTTTTCCTGGTGACAAAGGCCGACATGAGCGCCATTCAGTCCGGCAAGTTCGTCGGCATCACGTCCTTCGAGGTGGACGGCAAGCGCGTGGCGCGCGAGGTTCATGTGTTTGATGAATCCTTGCGCGGTCTGGCCGAGGGACACTATCCATGGGATCTCGAAGCCAAGCCGAACATGATGACCAACGCCAACATCTCCAAGATCGAGGAGGTTGGAACGGACCGTGTGGTAAAGGTTGATTACAAAGGCGGAGAACAGACGATCAGCATTCCGACGGACGCGACGGTTGTCTCGTTTGTCAAGGCGCCGGCCGACCAGCTCGCAGTTGGGCGCAAGGTCTTCGTCGTGATGAAGAAGGACGTCCCGGAAGCTGCCGCGGTCGTGATCGGCGCCGAAGGCGTGAAGCCTCCGATGTGACGACGCGGTCTGGAAAAGGCACGATTAACTCGTCAGCACAGGAGGCTTTCGACGAATTCGCGAAATTGCCGTCATGGCCGGGCTTGTACCCGGCCAATCCACTGACTTTCGTTCCTGCGATGATCTCTTTGTTATCGGGGCGTGCGACGCGTGCCCGGGACAAGCCGCGGGCATGACGAGCCTTGCGTACATGACATGACGCAAAGCGCTCGTCTTGCGCCCGTCAGGCAAATCACCCATTTGCCTGTCCAGCCCCCTTCGCAAAAATATTCCTATTCTCTTTTGACCCAAATCACTTCTACATCTCTCGCTATCCCGGCCCACACACAAGGGGCGTTTCGCGATCGTCACGAACGTAGGGTTGGGATGCGATGGACGCGGTGGCGCGACTGACGAGCGTGCTGGCTTGCGGACGGCGAAGTCGTGTGGTCCTGACGCCCCGACGCTGGCGTCAAGTTGGCGAAAGAGATTTCGCCGGCGATGGTGGCAAACAAGCCCGGTCACCAAGGAGAGCGCGGAGGAAACCGTTAAAACCATCGCGTGCGGGAATGCCGGGTGATCCCGGTGCGACCGTGGTGACTAACGCGCGTGCTTACTACCACTACACGCGCGGCTGCGGGTGCAACCGGCACCCGGCATTCCCCGCTCCCCCCTTGGGGTAGCACCACGCCCTCTTTGGGCGGATCGTTCATGCACAACTCGGGCGCTATCCGCGCCGCGGGAAAGCTGCCGGCCGTCATCATCAGCGAAAGCGGGCGACCCAGTATTCCGAGACGGCAATGATCATATCGAGAAGCTGCAGTGTACTGGATACTCCGTTGGAGCCCGTCATCGGGCTCGCCGGAGGCGAGACCCGGTGGCGGAGGATGACGGCTTCATGTGAGGCGTGGCTGATTGAAAATCGAATCCGTTTCAACTCGCCTTGCGCGCCCGGGCTGCCGAGCGATGCGCCTTCTTTGCGGGGCGATGCCTCAGCCGCCGTGTCGGAGAATGAACCCGGTGTTTTCCAGCCTTGCTTTTCAGACTCTGCTTCAACGCATCCATCAGGCTGATCACGTTGCCGGGTTTTTCCGCGTGCTGCTCGATCCTGACCGGCTTGCCGGCGGCCTTGCGCCGCACCAGCGTTTTCAGGGCGCTCTCGTATTCGTCCTTGAACTTCGACGGATCGAAATGCGCGGCCTTGGTATCGAGGATGTGGCTCGCCAGTTCGATCATGTCCTTTGATATTTTGGGAGTTCTTGATGTTGTCGAAATACTCGTCTTCGTCGCGCAATTCGTATGGATATCGCAGCGTGGTGCCGAGCAGGCCCTTGCCGAGCGGTTCGATCGCGATCACATGCTCGCGGTTGGTCAGGACGATGCGCGCCAGCGCGACACGATCCTGATCCTTCATGGCGTCGCGGATCACCGCAAAGGCGTCGGCTCCAGCTTTGCCGTCGGGCGCGATGTAATAGGGATGATTGAGGTAGCGCTTGTCGATTTCATCCTTCGGCACGAAGCTGTCGATATCGATGGTATGGTTGCTTTCGATCTGGACGACTTCCAGTTCCTGCTTTTCGAGCTCGATATATTCGCCCTTTTTCAGCTCATAGCCGCGGCCTTTCTGATCGGCTTCGACGACATCGCCGGTCTCGGAATCGACCATCTGCTGCTTCAGCCGGTTGCCGGTTTCCCTGTTGATCATGTGGAAGCGGGTTTTGTCGACCGATGTTGAAGCCGGATACAGCAACACCGGACATGACACGAGGGAAAGCTTCAGGGAGCCTTTCCAATAGGCGCGAACGGCCATTACAATCTCCGGCGGTTATGCGTTAAATGAATACGGGAACTTCAACCGATATGGAGGGTTTTGGTTCCGGGCCGTTGCTGCCGTGCCACAGGATGCTTTGTTCATTTTCTGGGATTGATCCGTGACTCCAAAAAGCCTCTCGACTTATCGAAAGAAACGGGATTTCGAAAAGACCGCGGAGCCCAGCGGCGAGGCTGAGGTCACGCCTTCGAAGCGGCGGCGCTTCGTGATCCAGAAGCATGCTGCCAAGCAGCTGCACTACGATCTGCGGCTGGAATTCGACGGTGTCTTCAAATCCTGGGCGGTGGCGCGCGGCCCCTCGCTTGATCCGCACGACAAGCGGCTGGCGGTCGAAGTAGAGGATCATCCGCTCGATTACGGCGATTTCGAAGGCACCATTCCGAAAGGCCAGTATGGCGGCGGCACCGTGCAGCTCTGGGATCGCGGCTATTGGGACTCCGACAATCCGGAGCGGGGATTTGAGAAGGGCGATCTGAAATTCACATTGCATGGCGAAAAGCTCGGCGGCAGTTGGGTGCTGGTGCGGATGCGTCACGACCGCAATGGCGGCAAGCGAACCAATTGGCTGCTGATCAAGCATCGCGACGATTTCGCCAAAGAGGGCGAAGCCAATACCATTCTCGACGCCGACAAATCCGTCGCCTCGGGACGGACGATGAATCAGATCGCCGCGGGCAAAGGCAAGGCGCCGAAGCCGTTCATGACGGCGAAGTCAAGCCGCGCCAAGGCCGACGCGGTCTGGGATTCGAACCGCGGCGATGCCGCCGAGGCCCGCGCAGCGAACAAGGCGCGCGCAGCCAACGCGGCGCGCGCGGCCAACAAGACCGGCGCGTCGCGGCGCGCGCCGAAGGCCAGCAAGGCCGCCGCGATGCCGGATTTCGTGGCGCCGCAGCTCTGCATTTCGGTTGACCGCCCGCGCAGCGGGCCAGGCTGGTGCCATGAGATCAAGTTCGACGGCTACCGCGTGCAACTGCGCGTCGAGGATGGCGACGCCGTGCTGAAGACCCGCAAGGGGCTCGACTGGACCGACAAATTTCCGGCCATCGCCAAACAAGCAAGCGCGTTGCCCGATTGTTTGATCGATGGCGAGATCGTCGCGCTCGATCAAAATGATGTGCCGAATTTTTCAACGTTGCAGGCAGCCATCGCCGACGGCAAGACCGATCAGCTCACCTTCTTTGCGTTCGATCTGTTGTTCGCGGACGGAATGGATCTTCGCCCGCTGCCGCTCGCTGAACGCAAGCAGCAATTGAAACGATTGCTGGAAGCACGATCCAAAGGCAAAGCCGGATTGATCCGCTACGTCGATCATTTCGAAGACGATGGCGATAGCGTTTTGCAATCCGCCTCAAAGCTGGGGCTGGAAGGCATCGTCTCGAAAAAACTCAGCTCGCGCTATCATTCGGGCCGGTCCGAGAACTGGACCAAGGCCAAAACCCGCGCCGGACAGGAGGTCGTGCTGGGCGGGTGGAAAACCACCAACGGCAAATTCCGTTCGCTGATGGCCGGTGTTCATCGTGACGGTCATCTGGCGTTTGTCGGGATCGTTGGCACGGGGTTCGGGCAGGACACGGTCCGGCGCATCATGCCGGCGCTCAAGGCCGCGGCATCAAACCAAAATCCCTTTGGCGGCAAGGATGCGCCGCGCAAGACCCGCGACGTGCATTGGCTGAAGCCGGAGCTTGTCGCCGAGGTCGAATTCGCCGGCTGGACCGATGGCGGCAATATACGACAGGCGGCGTTCAAGGGACTGCGCCAGGACAAGCCCGCCGGCGAGGTGGAAGCGGAAGGACCGGCCATGACCAAGATCGGCAAACCCGCCGCAAAGAAAACGACATCCGGCACGCCGGTCAAAGCCCGGGCGCGCCTGGAAGGCAAATCCGCTGAAGTCATGGGCGTGGTGATTTCCAAGCCCGACAAGGAGCTGTGGCCGGACGGCGGGGACGGCGAGGGCGTGACCAAGCTCGACCTTGCACGTTACTTCGAGGCGGTGGGCGGCTGGATGATCGGCCATTTGAAGGGTCGGCCCTGTTCTATCGTCCGTGCGCCGGATGGTATCGGCGGTGAGAGGTTCTTCCAGCGCCACGCGATGCCGGGCACCTCGAAGCTGCTGGAGCTGGTCAAGGTCTCCGGCGATCGCCAGCCCTATCTGCAGATTGATCGCGTCGAAGGTCTTGCGGCGGTGGCGCAGATCGGCGGCCTCGA
The DNA here is from genome assembly GCA_963727225.1 of uncultured Pseudomonadota bacterium. Lineage (GTDB taxonomy): Bacteria > Pseudomonadota > Alphaproteobacteria > Rhizobiales > Xanthobacteraceae > Bradyrhizobium. The sequence continues at coordinate 1,117,217 of CAVSFN010000024.1, forward strand.
ACTGCATCCGTGGAATTGTGCGCCGGATGCGCCCGATGTGCCGGGGCGGCTGGTATTCGATCTCGACCCTGCGCCCGACGTCGGGTTTGCCGATGTCGTCGAAGCCGCCAGGGACATGCGACAGCATCTGGCGGACATTGGTCTGGAGAGCTTCTGCAAGACCACGGGCGGCAAGGGCCTCCACGTGGTGACGCCGCTGGCCTATGGCGGCAGGGAAAAAGTGACCTGGAAGGAAGCCAAGGCCTTCGCGCTGGGCGTCTGCCAGCGGATGGCCGATCAGGATCCCAAGCGCTATCTGCTCAACATGTCGAAGAAACTGCGCAACGGAAAGATCTTCCTCGACTATCTGCGCAACGACCGGATGGCGACCGCGGTCGCGGTGTTGTCGCCGCGGGCGCGCCAGGGTGCCACCGTTTCGATGCCGCTGACGTGGGCGCAAGTGCGCGGCGATCTCGATCCGAAACGCTATACGGTTCGCACCGTGCCGGCCCTGCTCGGCAAGACCAAAGCCTGGCAAGGCTATGATGAGGCGGCGTCATCGATCAAGGCGGCGATAAAAAAGCTCGGCGCGGGGAAATGAAGGAGTTATGAGAGCGCATTCCAGTTCGCTCGAAGCATTTGCCGCACTCTCCCGCGGGCTCATGGTTCGAAACGCGCGAGAACGCGCTCCTCACCATGAGGGTCCAGGACCTCATCCTGAGGAGCATCGCGAAGCGATGCGTCTCGAAGGATGAAGCCATGAGCTGGAAATTGTTCTGGATACGAAGCCTATATTCTTCCAAGCAGCAGCAGGATCAGCAGGATGACGATGATAAGGCCGAGGCCGCCGCCGCCATAATAGCCGGTGCCGTAGAACGGGCCGCCGCCGATGCCGCTAAAGCCGCCAAGCAACGCGATAACAAGGATAATAAGAATGATTGTTCCAATGGACACGGCAATCTCCTCCAGCCCGGCAGTCGGCACCCGTTGCTCTGCCTGCGGACCTGAGAACAAATGGGAGCTTGAAAAGTTCCATCGTTTTCCAGCGTTCGTTCGCTGCTCTTTTTCGAGAACCATCCGTGACTACATGCAGTGAGGTTACAAAGACTTAGGATTAAAGGGATGCCCGCACCTCTGATCGTTTCGATTCCACACCGCCTCGGCCGCGAGGAGGCGACCCGTCGCCTGAAGGAGGGACTGACTCGCGTCGCATCCAGCGTCCCGGTGTTGCACCTCGATGAGGCGCGTTGGGAGGGCGATCGCATGATCTTTCGCGTCAGCGCGCTCGGCCAATTGGCGTCGGGTCAAGTCGATGTGGCGGACGATCATGTCCGGGTGGAAGTGACATTGCCTCTGCTGTTGCAGCGATTTGCCGAAGTCGCGCAGGCTGCGATCCGGAATCGGGGCAACCTGTTGCTGACCAAGAAAAGCTGAAGGGCCCTCAGGCGTGAAGACGCTTTCGCGCCGGCTTCAAGGCGCCTTCGAATCTGGCCCTCAGCGCCGCCACCGGCAGATGCCGGAAAAGGCTGGAGAGCCGCAGTTCCGCCCCGTTGACGCCGTCCACGGAATAGCCGTCGAGGCTCAGCGTGCCGTCAAAGGCGCCCGCATCGGGCCAGACCCGGCCGCCTTGCGACAACATGGCGAGGGATTTTGTGACGGCGACGATCGCAGCGTCGCGGCCACGGCGACGCGCGAACGCAATGACATGGTCGCGATGCGGACCGCTGATCGCAAGCGGCTGATAATCGCCATGAGCGAACACGCCGGCAAGTTCGGTTCGCAGCTTCAGCAGATGCCGGGTCCAGGCCAGCTTCACATGGCCATTGCGCCAGTTCCGTGTGAGCTCCGCCCAATCCGGCGTTTCCATCGATGCGAGCACAGCGGCGCGCGCCGCGAAATCCACCGGTCGCCGGTTGTCGGGATCGACCAGCGACAGGTCCCAGAACTCGGTCCCCTGATAGAAGTCAGGCACGCCCGGCATCATGGATTTCAATGTGATCTGACTGAGCGAATTGAGCGCTCCCAACAACGAAATACGCTGCGCCAGCGTGTCCATCGAATTCAGGAATTCAGCCGAGATCGAGCGATCCAGAATCCGCGTCAGGAAAGTTCGCAATCCCGCCTCATAGGCCTGGTTGGGGTTGAGCCAACTCGTCTCCTGCTTGCCCTCGCGCGCCGCTTTCAGCGCATAGGCCTGCATCCGCGCCGCAAACGTGTCGTCATTCTGGTCCGCCGGCCAGGCGCCGAGCAGCGCCTGATACAGCATGTATTCGGACGTCGCGGAGGGCGCGCGGATCCCGCCGTCGATAACGAGGTGCGGCGCGTTCAGGATTTTCCATCGCGCGACGGAGCTTGCCCATTCGCCGGGAATCTCGGCCAGCGCCATCAACCGGGCGCGCGCGTCCTCTCCGCGTTTGGTGTCGTGCGTCGCTGTCGCCGTCATGCCATGCGGCCATTCGCCGACGCGGACCTGCATCGTTTCGTGAAAAGCATCGATCGAAAGCGCCTTGGCGGCCGGGTCGCCGCCGACCTCGTTGAGGGCGAGCAGGCGGTGGTAGCGATAGAACGCGGTGTCCTCCAGCGACTTCGCCATCAGCGGGCCGGTGAATTGCTGAACCTTGAGGGCGAAACGGCGGACGCGCGGCTCGCTGCGCAACGGGCGGTCCGGCTTGATCAGATCCATCGTCAGCGTATCGCGCAGAAAATCGAAAATACCTTCGTCCGCGGCGAACCAGTCCGCCCGCGCTTTTTCGATGGTCGCCGAAATCAGTGCATGGTCGTGCGCCGCCGGGCCTGCCGAAGTCAGATAGGTGCGATAGACCGGGAAATGCAGGACATAGAGCTCGAGCGCCTGCCGCAGGCTGTCGGCGGAATAGTCGCGGGTGGAGTAGTGTCCGCCGGCGATACGCGCGAGCAGGCGCGTCAGCACCGTGAACTCGCTGGTCAGCAGGGTCTCCAGAACCCGGCGTTTGGCGTCCTTGAGGACTGGCTCCAGCCTCGGCGACATGTTGCTGATCTGCCGCCACACCTCATCGAGCGGATCGAGGCCACGACCGTCGACCAGCACCTGGGTGATGATGTTGAGCCACTCATAGCCGGTGGTGCCGTGGACGCCGATGAAGGAATGCAGGACTTCATGTTCGCCGAGAATTTTCTCGATCACCATGTAGAACGGCTCGGCAGCCTTTCCATGTGCATCCCGGATCAGGCGGCGCAGCCGTTGAAAATATTGCGCGGGATCGCGCAAGCCGTCGATGTGATCGAGCCGCAGGCCCTGCAGCTTGCCTTCCGCGACCAGTCTTTTGACGAGGCGATGAACCGCGTCGAATGTGCCCGGATCCTCGACGCGCAATCCGGCCAGCGTATTGACGTCGAAGAAGCGCCGGTAATTGATATCGCTGGCAGCGAGCCGCCAATGGCCGAGCTTGTAGTGCTGACGCTCCAGCAGTCGATGCAGCGCCAGAATTTGCGTGGCGCGATCCGGGCCGGCGCGATAGGCGTCGAGCCCGCGCGCGATCAAGTCGGCGGCTCCGGCGATGCTCTTCAATTCGGCCTTGAAGGCAGGCGCCTCCTTGCGATTGGGATGGCGCAATCCCTTGTAGCGCGATGCGAGATCGAGAATACGCTTCCCTGCGGCGTCTTGCTCGGCTCCGGCTTCCTTGATGGCGCTGCGCAAGATCTCGCTGTAGCGCTCCGGCGCGATCGGCAGCCGATGTTCGAAATACCAGGCCGAGAAGCTACCTTCGTCGGGATCGTAGCGAAGTTCGATCTCGCCTTTTTCCAGCGCTTCGCCGTAGGACGTGCCGATGATCGGCAGCAGCACGCCGCCGCGGGCGCGGTAGGGCAGGATGTCCCAGTCGATGTCAAACGACACCGCATGTGGCGAGGCCGGACCCCATTCCAGCACATCGAGCCACCATGGATTGTCGGCGAAGTGCACGCCGACATGGTTGGGCACGAAATCCAAAATCAGACCGAGGTCATGTTGTTTGAGGGCGCCGCTCAATCGCTCGAAGCCGGCATCGCCGCCCAGTTCCGGATTGATTTTTGTGTGGTCGACGATGTCATAGCCATGGGTGCTGCCCTGGCGCGCCTTCATGAAGGGCGATGCATAGAGATGCGTGATGCCCAGCGCCTTCAGGTAAGGGACGATGGCGGCAGCCGCGTCGAAATCGAAATTGGCCGTGAGCTGCACGCGATAGGTTGCGATCGGAATGGCTGGAGGCATTATCGCTCTCCGATATGCCAGGACACCGACCATGGCGGGATCAGGTTGCTGCTCTCGCCGCCCCAGATTGAAATGCCGATCGGGCCACTTCGCTCGCGGGCAATTTCGCCGGACGACAGGTTGGCCGTGAGCCGGAGCGTCGCGCCATCGCCGAGGCGCCAGTTCGCTGTCAACAGACCGTTGTCTGCCGCGTCGGCCTCGCCAAAGGTCGTGCCCGCCAGCCGGGGAACGATTTCGCGCCGGCGTATGGCGAGAAGGTCGTGCACCAGCGAAAGCCGCCTTTGTCCCGCAGGCAGGTTGCGCGCGTCCCAATCCAGCACGGCGGATTGAAAGGTCGAAGCGTGAAGCGGGTCTGGAACCTCCTCACCATATTTCGCATAGGCCCAGGCGTATTCCCGGCGCCGTCCCTGGCGCACGGCCTCGGCGAGTTCGCCCTGGAAATCGCAGAAGAACGGAAATGGCGCCTTCGAGCCCCACTCTTCGCCCATGAACAGCATCGGGATATGAGGCGCCAGCAGGGTGATCGCCAGCGCGGCTTCGATCGCGTCAGTATGTGCGCTGCTTTCGAGCCGGTCACCGAGGGCGCGGTTGCCGATCTGGTCGTGGTTTTGCAGGAAATTGATGAAAGCGGTCGGGGCCAGTTTGCCGCTCGGCTCGCCGCGCAATTGCCCGCCGCGATGCGCCGACGCTTCGCCTTGATAGATAAAGCCGGACGCGAGCGCGCGCGCGATGTCGGGCAGTGGCGACTTCGCGAAGTCGCGGTAGTAGCCTTGAGTCTCGCCGGTCAGCAAGACATGCCAGGCGTGATGATAGTCGTCGTTCCACTGCGCGCGGTAGCTCCCGCTCGGCGGATCCTGCTCGGCGTCGAGCAGGTTTGCGGCGTTATCGTCGTTTTCAAGCACGAGATGAATATGCCGGCTGGTCTCGGTGGCGAGATCGCCGACGACGCGGCTGAGATCATGCAGCATGGAGATTTCGCCGAGCTCGGTGATGGTGTGCACGGCGTCCAGCCGCAGCCCGTCGAAGCGGTATTCGCGCAGCCAATACAACGCATTCTCGATGGCGAAGGCGCGCACCTGCGGCACCCGATAGTCGATCGCGCTGCCCCAGGGGGTCTGCGCCTCCGTGAAGAAGCCCGGCGCATAGCGGCCGAGATAATTGCCCTCGGGACCGAAGTGATTGTAGACCACGTCGAGAAACACCATCAGCCCGCGCAGGTGCGCTTCATCGATCAGCGCCTTGAGATCGTCGGGGCGTCCATAGGCGCTGTCCGGTGCATACCACAAAACGCCGTCATAGCCCCAGTTGCGCCGTCCGGCGAAATCCGCCAGCGGCATCAACTCCAGCGCGGTGATTCCGGTTGCCACGAGATGATCGAGTTGGTCGATCATGGCGCGATAGGTGCCTTCCGGCGTGAAGGTGCCGACATGGGATTCGAGCACGACGGCTTCCTGCCACGGACGGCCGCGCCAGTTCATGGCGCGCCAATTGTAGGCGGCGTGATCGATCACCTCGCTGGGACCGGAAACGTCATCCGGCTGAAACGCCGAGGCCGGATCGGGGACATCGATCTCCTCGTCGATTCGGAACTTGTAACGCGCGCCGGCCTCTACGCCGGCGATGTCGATGGAAAACCAGCCGTCTCGGCCGCGCCGCAGCGGACGGGATTTTTCGTCGAGCAAGAGATCGACACGCTTCGCCGCCGGCGCCCAAAGTCGAAACGACGTGCCTTCCGCTGTCGGCCTGGCGCCGAAGTGCTGCTCATTCATGCCGAACCCGCAAAAGCCAGCACCGAGCGGGGAGCCGCGCTCGTCTCGCTTCCCGAGGCGAAGTTCACGATCTCCTGTTTGACGTCCACGGTGTTCAACACCTGCTGCCAGGATTTGTACTCCGGCATTTTGGGCAATTTGAATGCGATGGACTCCGGTGCGGCGTTCAGCACGATGAAAATCGGCGCTTGCCCGGGTTCGGCGGGACCGAGCACATAAGCGAGAAAACGGCCTTCGGGAAAATTCCAGTCCTGCTCCTTCATCTCATCGGCCGACGGCGTCAGCCACAATACGCCGTAGGATCCGTCCGCGCGACGTCCATCGAGCCAGTGGTGCGAGCGGATTTGCGGAAAACGTTTTCGCAAGTTGGTCATGTGGCCGATGAAATCGGTGAGGTCGTCGCCTTCGCGGTTGAGGCCTTCCCAGCCCACCCAGCCGATTTCGTTGTCCTGGCAATAGGCGTTGTTGTTGCCGTTCTGGCTGTTGCCGACCTCGTCGCCGGCCAGGATCAGCGGCAGGCCCTGGGCCAGCAGCAGGCATGCGAGCTGGTTTTTCCGAAGCTGGCGGCGAAGTGCGACAATCGCTGCGTCGTCGGTCGGGCCTTCATGGCCGCAATTGTTGCTGTGATTGTCGTTCGAGCCGTCGCGGTTTTCCTCGCCATTACCCTCATTGTGCTTTTCGTTGTAGCTGAACAGGTCCGCCAGCGTGAAACCATCATGGACGGTCACATGATTGACGCCGGCGCGTTGCGAGCGGCCATCATGGTTGAACAGATCGGACGAGCCGGTCATGCGTCGGGATACTTCGCCGATCAGGCTGCCTTCGCCGCTCCAGTAACGCCGCATCGCGCTGCGGTACTTGTCGTTCCACTCCGACCATTGCGAGGGAAACGCGCCGACCTGATAGCCGCCCATGCCGAGGTCCCACGGTTCGGCGACCAGTTTCGCCGCGGCGAGCACCGGGTCTTGCCGGATCGCGGTCAGGAATGCGGCGTTGCGGTCGAAGCCGTTCGGCCCGCGCGCCAGCGTGGTGGCGAGATCGAACCGGAAGCCATCGACGTGGCAGACTTCGACCCAATAGCGCAGCGAATCCATCACCATCTGCAGCACGCGCGGATGGGTGAGATTGACCGAATTGCCGCAGCCGGTGAAGTCGTCGTAGAATCGCGGGTTATCCGGCTTGAGCCAGTAGTAGGAAGCGTTGTCGATACCTCGGAACGACAGCGTCGGGCCCATATGGTTGCCTTCGGCGGTGTGATTGTAGACGACGTCGAGCATCACCTCGATGCCCGCATCGTGCAGCCGAGCTACCGTGGTGCGGAACCCGTCGAGCGGGTTGTCCTGCGAATAGCGCGGCTCCGGCGCGAAGAACGACAGTGTGTTGTAGCCCCAATAGTTCGACAACTTCTTTTCGACCAGCATGCGATCGTCGACGAGCCCGTGGATCGGCAGCAGCTCGATGGAGGTGACGCCGAGCCGTTTGAGATGATCGATCATCGCCGGCGAGGACAGGCCGCCATAGGTGCCGCGCAGCCCTGGCGGCACGTCTTCACGCTTCTGCGTCAGGCCCTTGACGTGGGCTTCATAGATGATGGTGTCTTCCCAGGCGATGTTTGGCCGGGACTCGCGACGTCCCCAGTTGAAGGTCTCGTCGACGACGACGGCCTTCGGCATGCCGCGTGCGTTATCGCGGCGATCGAACGAAAGGTCCTCGCGCGCGCTGCCGGTGCGATAGGCGAAATGCGCGTCGCTCCATACCAGCCTTCCGGCGATGCGCCTGGCATAGGGATCTAGCAGCAGCTTGTTGGCATTGAAGCGGTGGCCGTGTTCGGGCTCGTACGGTCCGTGAACCCGATAGCCGTAGAGCTGACCGGGCGAGACGTCGTTCAGGTAGCCATGCCAGACATCTTCGCTTCGCTCGGGCAATTCGACGCGTTCGAGTTCGCGGCGTCCCTGGCTGTCGAACAGGCAAAGCTCGACCTTTTGCGCGTTGGCGGAAAACAGCGCGAAATTGGTGCCCCGGCCGTCCCAGCTTGCACCGAGGCGTGAGGACGTTCCGGCGGACAGTCGCATACTCAGCTTTCCGGTACGAGAAAAATGGCAGCCAGTGGCGGGAGGGTGAGATTGAGTTCGGGCACGAGGCCTTCCAACGTCATGACTTCGCCGACGTTACCGACATTGCTGCCGCCGTAATGCGCGGAATCCGAGTTGAGAACCTCGCGCCACTTGCCGGTGAACGGCACCCGGACGCGGTAGTTGTAATATACATTCGGAGAAAAGTTGATGACCACGAGACAACGCGCGCGGGCATCATTGCCCTTGCGGATCCAGGCGAACACGTTGCCGCCGGAATCGTCGGTGACAATCCATTCAAAGCCGGACTGGATCGCAATCCATCTCGTGCAGCGCGGGCAGCGCGCGATAGAGCCGGTTGAGATCGCGGATCAGGGACTGGATGCCGGCATGCCTGTTCTGGTCGAGCAGGTGCCAGTCCAGCGAGCGATCGTGATTCCATTCACGCTCCTGGCCGAACTCGCAGCCCATGAACATCAGCTTCTTGCCGGGATGAGCGAACATGAACGCATAATACGCGCGCAGATTGGCGAAGCGTTGCCAGTCGTCGCCGGGCATCCGGCCCAGGATCGAACGCTTGCCGTGCACGACTTCATCATGCGACAGCGGCAGAATAAAATTCTCCGAGAAGGCATAATGCAGGCCGAACAGGATGTCGCCGTGATGATGCTTGCGATGGATCGGATCCTTGCTGATGTAGTTCAGCGTGTCATGCATCCAGCCCATGTTCCATTTATAGCCAAAACCCAGTCCGCCATATTCGACCGGGCGCGATACCTGCGGCCAGGCGGTTGACTCTTCCGCCGCCGTGGTGGCCTGCGGAAACCGCGCGAACACTTCGGTATTGAAGCGGCGCAGGAAATCGATGGCCTCGAGATTTTCCCGGCCGCCATATTTGTTCGGGATCCAGCCCCCGGCGGGCCGGCTGTAGTCGAGATACAGCATCGAGGCGACCGCATCGACGCGCAAGGCATCGATGGCATAGCGTTCCAGCCAGAACAGCGCGTTCGATACCAGGAAATTGACGACTTCGGTGCGGCCGTAATTGTAGATCAGCGTACCCCAATCGAGGTGACGGCCCTGCAGCGGATTGGCATGTTCATAGAGCGCGGTGCCGTCGAAATGACCGAGGCCGTGCGGATCGTCCGGAAAATGCCCGGGTACCCAGTCCAGCATCACGCCGAGACCTTCGCGGTGGCAGGCGTCGACCAGCGCCGAAAAATCCTCCGGCGTGCCGAACCGGCTGGTGGGGGCGTACAGGCCGGTCGGCTGATATCCCCAGGAGCCGTCGAACGGATGTTCGTTGACCGGCAGGAATTCGACATGGGTAAAGCCGAGATCGCGGACGTAACGCGGAAGCTGCTCGGCCAGATCGCGATAGCTCAGCCATTCGTTGTTGCCCTTGCGCCGCCACGAGCCGAGATGAACCTCGTAGATCGACATCGGCGCAGCCGGTGCGTTGATGCCCGTGGGGGCAGGGCGCGGGCGCGGCAACCGGGCCTCGTCGAATACGATGGACGCGGTGCTTGGGCGCATTTCCGCGGCAAACGCCATCGGATCGGACTTCAGCGGCAAGTGCTGACCCTGCGGGCCGATGATATCGAATTTATAATGATCGCCCGGCGCGGCGTGGGGCACGAACAGCTCCCAATAACCAATGCCGCGGACCCGCATCGGGTGTCGCCGCGCGTTCCAGAAATTGAAATCGCCGACGACACTGACCCGCCGCGCATTGGGGGCGAGCACCACGAACGCCACGCCGCTGACGCCGTCGAGCGTCATGGGATGCGCGCCAAGCTTGTCGTAAATTCGCTGGTGGGTGCCTTCGCCCAGCAGATACAGATCGAAATCGCTCAACACCGGCGGAAAGCGGTAGGGATCGTCAAGGTCGACCACGGTCTCGCCGAAGCGGGCGCGCAACTGGTAGCGCCGCGAGCCGTTCGGAAGCGCGCCCGCGAACAGTCCGGCGTCATGAATGCGCGCCAGCGATGCCGCTTCGCCATGCTCGTCGATCGCATCGACCTTCGAGGCCTCCGGCAGGAACGCGCGCACTACCGTCTTGTCGCCCTCGGTATGAAGGCCGAGGTAGCGAAAAGGATCGGAGTGACGGCCTTCCACGATCGCATAGGCCTCTGCGGACAGTTTGGTCATGAGGCCTCGTTGCTATGCTGAGACAATATCCGAAGCATCCCGGTCAGCGGGACGCGCAGCCAGTCAGGCCGGTAGGCCAATTCGTATTCGATCTCGTAGATCGCCTTTTCCAGCAGAAAGAAATCCAGCATCCGCCTGGCAGCATCTGGATCGGCTGGCCACAGGCGCTGATCGGTCATGACCTCGCGATAAGCGCCAAGGAACGTTGCGACCGAACGGTCACGCCATTCCACGAGGGCTGCGCCGAGCTTGCCGTCCTCGTCGGGGGCTACTTTAAGCGCGCGCTCCAGCGCTGCGGTTGCCGAGTAATCGATCGAGCGGATCAGGCCTGCGGCGTCGCGCGCCGCCGGCGCCTTGCGCCGGCGCTCCGCCAGCGTACGGCGGGGCTCGCCCTCGAAATCGATGATGAAGATGTCGTCCTTGACGATCAACATCTGGCCGAGATGGAAATCGCCATGGTGGCGGATATTCATGCCGTCGATATCCGGCGGAAGCAGCGCACCGAGGCGATCACGCAAGCTGTCGCGTTGGGCCAGCGCCTGATCGACCAGCAGGCGATCAGATTCCCTTAGCGTCTCCCGCCGTTGCCTCAAGGTGTCGAAGACGCGTTCCGCGCGCGCGCTTATATCTTCGATCCAGCGCCGCACATCCTCGGGCCGGGTCGGTTCGGGCTTGAAATCGGCATCCGCTTCGCTGCTGGCCAGAGCCATGTGCATTTCGGCGACGCGTCTTCCGGTCTGCGACATGTAACGCAGATAGGGGACCTGTTCCTCGCTTTCGCGTGGATGTTCGCTTCGCGCCAGCAGACGCTGTTCTTCGACAAAGCGGTCGAGATACGCCGATGTCACGGTCCAGGCATCGCCCTGGTTTTCGACAAACGCATGCACGACGGCGATCGCGCTGGATTGGTCGCCTTCGATCAGCTCGACGCTGCCGAGCAGTGCCGGAGTGTTGGCGAAACCCGCGACCTCGGTCAGAAACCGGCCGACCTCTATCTCCGGATTGATGCCGGATTCGAGCTTTCGATAGACCTTGACGACATAGTCACTATCCACCAGCGCCGTGCTGTTGGATTGTTCGGTTTCGACGGCGCGGATTTGCTCGGGCAGTTTGATCGGCCTGTCCGAGAGCCGGCTGGTCGGCTTGAACTCAAGGCGCGTGTCCTGTTCTTCAATCGTCAGGGAGTGGCGCAGATTGCGCAGCAGAAGCGCGATGAAAATCTCGTCAGTCGCAACATCCAGCAAGGTGCCTTCCCGCGCGCCCTGGCGTACCGCGGCAAAGGCGCGGGGGTTATAGCGCTCGCGATCGAACCGCATCCATTCGATCCGCATCGGCAATACGTAACGCGTCGTCGTACCGCGCTGCGTCGTTTCAAAAAAAGCGAGCCAGGGGCGGTTGTCGCCAATATCGCAGAACGGGATCGCCGCGGTCAGCGTCGGTTGGATTTCCTTGGCCGAACGTTCCGGATACCAGCGGGTTCGCGCCAGGTGTCCCGGCAAGACGTCGTGTTCGAATACGCTGCGGGTGCGGGCCAGCGACATCCATGTCGCGCCCACCGGCACCACCAGGGTCTCGAATTCGGGAACCACGGATGGTGCGGCGTGCTCGGATTTGTCGCGTTCTCGAAGCTGGAACCAGTAAAATCCATAGGGCGCCAGCATGATCATGTAGGGCAATTCGCCGATCGCCGGAAAGTGAGTGCGGCCGAGCATTTCCTGTGGAATGCGGTCCTTCCATGCCGACAGGTCAAGTTCGGTGGCCTGCGCGGAACGCGACAGATTGGCGACGCAGAGGATCACTTCGTCGCCATATTGCCGGACATAGGCCAGCACGGAGCGATTGACCGGGCGGATGAACGTCATGGTGCCGCGGCCGAACGCCGGGGTGGATTTGCGCACCGATATCAGCCGTTTGGTTGCGCTTAGCAACGAAGACAGGCTGCGCGACTGGGCCTCGACATTGACCAACTCGTAGCCATAGACCGGATCCATGATGGTCGGGGCGTAGAGCCGTGCCGGATCGGCGCGGGAGAAACCGCCATTGCGATCCGGGGTCCATTGCATCGGCGTACGCACGCCGTTGCGATCGCCGAGATAGATATTGTCCCCCATCCCGATCTCGTCGCCGTAGTAAATGATCGGCGTGCCCGGAAACGACAACAACAGCGAATTCATCAGTTCGATCTTGCGGCGGTCATTGTCCATCAACGGCGCCAGCCGGCGGCGAATACCGACATTGATGCGCGCACGGGGATCATTGGCGTAGGTCGACCACAGGTAGTCGCGTTCGACGTCGGTGACCATTTCCAGCGTCAACTCGTCATGGTTGCGCAGAAACAGCGCCCATTGACAACTGTTCGGGATGTCCGGGGTCTGGCGCAGGATGTCGGTGATCGGAAAGCGATCCTCCTGGGCGAGCGCCATGTAGATCCGGGGCATCAGCGGAAAGTGATAGGCCATATGGCATTCGTCGCCGCGGCCGAAATACTCCTGCACATCCTCCGGCCATTGATTGGCTTCCGCCAGCAGCACCTTGCCCTTGGCATAGCTGTCGAGTTCGGCGCGCAGCTTCTTGATGATGGTGTGGGTTTCCGGCAGGTTCTCGTTATTGGTACCGTCGCGTTCGCACAGATAGGGGATGGCGTCGAGACGGAAGCCGTCGACGCCGGCATCGAGCCAGCGTTTCATGACCTTGACGATGGCGCTGACGACGCGCGGGTTGTCGAAATTCAGATCCGGCTGGTGCGAGAAGAAGCGATGCCAATAGAAGGCGCTGGCTTCGGTATCCCAGGTCCAGTTCGACTTCTCGGTGTCGGTGAAGATAATGCGGGTGCCGGCGTATTTCTGGTCGGTGTCGCTCCACACATACCAGTTGCGGGCGTCCGACTTCGGATCGCTGCGGCGCGCGCGCTTGAACCAGTTGTGCTGGTCGGAGGTATGATTGACGACGAGTTCGGTGATGACCCGCAGGCCGCGCCGCTTGGCCTCGACGATGAAACGACGGAAATCCTTCATGGTCCCGAAATCGGGATTGATCGCGCCGTAGTCGGCGATGTCATAGCCGTCGTCCCGGCCGGGCGATGGATAGAACGGCAACAGCCACAGCGCGGTGACCCCAAGATCCTGCAAATAGCCGAGCTTCTCGGTCAGCCCGGCGAAGTCGCCGATACCGTCATTGTTGCTGTCGGCAAAGGCCTTGACGTGAAGCTGATAGATGACAGCATCCTTGTACCAGAGCTCGTCGCTATCGCGCACGGTGGTGACCGGCAACTCATCTGCGTCTGCGTCGATGGACGGCATCAGGTTCATGGCGGGCGCCCTCACGCCAGGCAGCGAAAGAGCAGAGCGGGGTCGCGCACCGGGTCTATCCGCAGCCGAATGCCGCCCCATTCGACCGGATACCGTTCGCCGGTGATCAGGTTTTCAACGGCGGCGACGTTGCGGCGCTCGCCGGCGATGCCGACCTGGACGTCGCCGAGCGGAAACCAGAATTCGTGTGGCTCGCGCGACAACGCGATAGCCACCACGACGCTGTTGGTCTGGTTGGCGGATTGCTTGATGAAACCGATGACGTTGCCGTCATCGATTGGAATGAAGCGCAGATTGCCGGTCTGTTGCAGGGCTGTGTTGGCCCGGCGGGCGCGGTTGAGATCGCGAATATAGGGCTTGATATTGTCCGGCTTGTCCCAATCGCGCACCTTGATCTCGTACTTTTCCGAATCAAGATATTCTTCCCGCCCGGGAATGGGATCGTGTTCCAGCAGCTCGAATCCGTTGTAGATGCCGTAATTGCCGGACAGCGTGGCGGCAAGGGCGACGCGGGACTTGAACATCCAGGCCTCGCCGCTCTGCAGGTGATAGGGCAGGATGTCCGGGGTATTGACGAAGAAATTCGGACGATAGAAATCGCGCTCCGGATAGGCTGTCAGCTCGTTCAGATACTGTTCCAGCTCCCACTTCTGGGTCCGCCAGGTGAAGTAGGTGTAGGACTGGGTGAAGCCGAGCTTGGCGAGGCCCTTCATCAGTTTCGGCCGCGTGAAGGCTTCCGCCAGGAAAATAATGTCCGGATGGCGGAGCTGGACTTCATGGATCAGCCATTCCCAGAATCGGAAGGGCTTGGTGTGGGGGTTGTCGACCCGGAAAATGCTGACCCCTTGCTCGATCCAGAACAGCACCACGTCGCGCAAGGCGTTCCACAGGGAACCTGCGTCCTCGGTTGAGAAATCCGGATTGACGATGTCCTCATATTTCTTCGGCGGATTTTCGGCATAGCGCATCGAGCCGTCCGGCCGGCGCTTGAACCACTGCGGATGCTGCTGCAGCCAGGGATGGTCGGGCGAACATTGCACGGCGAAGTCGAGCGCGACCTCGAGCTCGAGCCGCTTGCAGGCCGAGACGAAGCTGCGAAAGTCCTCCAGCGTCCCCAATTCCGGATGCACGGCGTCATGGCCGCCTTCGGCGGCGCCAATGGCGTAGGGGCTTCCGGGATCGCCTTCAGCCGCGGTCACCGCGTTGTTGCGGCCCTTGCGGTTGGTGTGGCCGATGGGGTGAATCGGGGTCAGGTACACCACGTCGAAGCCCATCGCGGCGATATCCGGCAGCCGCGCGATGCAATCCTCGAAGGTGCCGTGCTGGCCGGGTGTCCGGCCTTGGCTGCGCGGCACCATCTCGTACCATGCACCGGCCCGTGCCCGCGGCCGGTCCGCCATCAAAGGAAACAACTGCGATCGCGTCAGGTCGGGCCGCAACTGGCTCTCGGCCATGGCGTCCTTCAATTCGGCGGTCAGCAGCGGAGCGGCGTCACCGGTTTGCAGAAAATCCTCGCATTGCCGCAGGATCACCGCAGCCGCCACGTTGCCCCGGGCCTGCGCCTTGGTGAGCATGCCAGCGCCCTCGATCGCCTCGAGGGTCAGATCGGCGCCGGCCTTCTGCTTCAGCTCGAATCCGTGCCGCCAGGTTGCGAATTCATCGGTCCAGGCCTCGATGGCATAGACATAGCGCCCGGGCTGGTCCGGAACGAACGATCCGCCCCAGCGGTCATTGCTGTGATGGGTCATCGGCTCGCGGCGCCATTCGTGGTCCTGTTCGCGGCGCCAGACCAGCGCAGCGTTCACAACATCATGTCCGTCGCGGTATATATCCGCCCAGACCTCGATGCGCTCCCCGGCGACGCGCTTCACAGGAAAGCGGCCGCCGTCGATCAGCGGATAAACGTCTTCAATATGAAAAGCGCCGCCGGCTGCGGCGCTCTCGACAGTTTGAGTTGTTTTGTTCACGGTGATGCCATTGACATGGAAGCAACGCCCCGTTTCCTGTGCGGGAAAGGAGACGTTCCGGACATATATACAAAGCCGCTCGCCGCGCATTGGTTCCCGGGGAACGCCGGGGACAATAGTGAGTTAAGCACGGCTATCTTCTTCCCGCATCTAATGAATTTCGTGACGGTCTCCCACTGTTGCGTGCAAACCGCGTGCCGAATGGACCTTTTCACCAAAGCTAAAGACGCCGGAATCCAGACCGAATTTATCGACGGTCAGGGTCACCGGCATGTGACAGGCGCAGCCGCGCTCCGGATCATCCTCGACGCCCTGCCGGTTCAAGCCCCACGCCGGCTTGTCGGCGGGGCGGTGGTGGTGCGCTCCGGTCAGCCGGCGCAGACCGAACTCGAACAGGCTGCCACATTCCCGGTGCGCTGGAAAATCGTTGCCGGTCTTAAGGTTATCGCGCAGGGCGAGACCGGCCATCGGATCATCGCCTGGCCGGCGGACTTGCCGATCGGATCGTACCGTCTGCACCTGACCGATGCCTCCTCGTTCACGGAAGAGGTGCCGTTGATGGTGGCGCCGCCAAGGGCCTTCGGAGGCGATTTCGACCGCTGCTGGCTGCTGGCAGTCCAGCTTTACGGCATCCGGTCGGCCCACAATTGGGGCATCGGCGATTTCACTGATCTCGAAGGGTTGATCGAACTGGCGGGTCATTTGGGAGCTGACGGCATCGGCCTCAATCCGCTGCATGCGTTGTTCGATGACCGCCCCACCGATTGCAGCCCCTATTCGCCGAACAGCCGGCTGTTTCTGAATGCGCTCTATGTCGATGTTGAAAAACTGCCGGAGTTTCGACCCGATGCTTTCGGCGAGAGCGCCGGCGCAATCGCGCGGCTGAGGCAGGGCGACCTCGTGGATTATGCCGGCGTCGCGGCGCTGAAATGGCGCGCGTTGCGTTTGGCGTTCGAGCGCTTCAGGGTCGACGCGGCGCCGGAACGCCGGCAGGATTTCGCAAGCTTTCGCGCCGAGCGCGAGCCGCTATTATCGCGCTTCGCCTGCTTCGAAGTGCTCAGGCATCGCTTCAACAAGCCGTGGTGGGAATGGCCCAAACCATGGCGGCAACCCAATGAAGCCAAATGTGCCGGACTGCGGCAGGGTCCCGATGCGGCCGAAATCGAATTCGTTGAATTCGTGCAATGGACGGCGGACCGGCAGTTGCAGTCTTGCCGCGATCTCGCAGCCCGGCTTGGCATGAAAGTCGGCCTCTATCTCGATGTGGCCGTCGGTGTGCAATCCGACGGGTTCGATGCCTGGAACGAGCAGGCCGCGATTTCCCGTCATCTCGCCGTCGGCGCACCGCCGGACCCGTTGAACATATCGGGCCAGAACTGGGGCCTCGCAGGGTTCAACGCCGCCGGCCTGGAAATCCAGTCGTTCGAGCCGTATCGGGAGATGCTTCGGGCGTCGATGCGCCACGCCGGCGCGATCCGGCTCGATCATGTGCTCGGTCTGAAGCGGCTTTATCTGGTGCCACACGGATTTGCCGCCGACAATGGCGCCTATGTGCAAATGCCGTTCGAGGCATTGCTGGCGGCGACCGCGCAGGAAAGCATGGCACATCGCTGTGTCGTCATCGGCGAGGACCTCGGCACCGTGCCGGAAGGCTTTCGCGAGCAAATGGCCGATTGGGGCATCTGGTCGTATCAGGTGATGATGTTCGAGCGCGACGATCATGGCCGGTTTCGCGGCATCGATCATTATACGCCCAATGCGCTTGTCACCTTCAATACCCATGACCTCTCGAGCTATGCCGGGTGGCGCTCCTTCAGCGATCTAAAGCTGAAACGGTCGCTCGGGATCGATCCCGGCGAAAGCGACGACGCGCGCTGGCATGCGCTCACCATGCTGACCGAGGCGCTGCGCCATCACGGCATCGACAGCGATGATCTATACGCGGTGGTGGGTTTTCTGGCACGGACCGGATCGCGCCTGCTCGCGATATCGCTGGAGGATCTGCTCGGGGTAATCGACCAGCCCAATATTCCCGGCACTGTGAACGAGCATCCGAATTGGCGGCGGCGATTGCCGGTTGCGATCGACGCGATTGCGTCGGCGATCGATCGTCCTGCGCTCAAGGCCGCGACCGCGAGCCGGGCGCGGGCCAGCACCTGACGCACAATCATTCAATCGGCGACAACAACGTGCCCTGCAAAATCGAAGACTATGGATTGATTGGCGACTGCGAAACCGCAGCCCTGGTCGGGCGCGACGGATCGATCGATTGGCTGTGCTGGCCCGCGTTCGATTGCGACGCCTGTTTCGCCGCCTTGCTCGGCACGCCCAAACAGGGCCGATGGCTTATCGCGCCGGCGGAAGATGCCAAACAATCCTCCCGCCGCTACTGGGACAATACGCTGATCCTGGAGACGCGCTTCGAGACGGCAAATGGCACGGTGGCCCTGATCGATTTCATGCCGCCGCGCGGCGCCGCCTCCGATGTCGTGCGACTGGTGCGCGGCGTCAGCGGCCGGGTCAAGCTGCGGATGGAACTGGTGATCCGGTTCGGATTCGGCGTTGATATCCCCTGGGTCAAGCGAACCGAAGATGGCGCGTTGCTGGCGATTTGCGGGCCGGACATGACGGTGCTGCGGACGCCGGTCGAGACGCGCGGCGAAGACATGACCACGGTGGCCGATTTCGAGGTGAGTGCCGGCGAGACACTGCCCTTCGTGCTCACTTACGGGCCTTCGCATCTGCCGGTTCCCGAGCCGATCGATCCGGCGCAGGCCTTGCAAGATACCGAGGAGTTCTGGACCGAATGGTGCAGCCGCTGCACCTACGAGGGTGACTACCGCGATCTCGTGATGCGTTCGTTGCTCACGCTGAAGGCCCTGACCTATGCGCCGACCGGCGGCATTGTCGCCGCACCGACGACCTCGCTGCCGGAAAAGCTCGGGGGGGCCCGCAACTGGGATTATCGCTTCTGCTGGCTGCGCGACGCCACCTTCACGCTGCTGGCGCTGATGAACAGCGGCTATACCGAGGAGGCTAGCGCCTGGCACAATTGGCTGCTGCGTGCCGCTGCCGGTTCGCCGGCGAACATGCAGATCATGTACGGCATCAAAGGCCAGCGGCGCCTGCTGGAATGGGTTGCCGGCTGGCTGCCGGGCTACGAGGGCGCACAGCCGGTTCGAATCGGCAATGCCGCGCATGCCCAGCTGCAACTCGATGTCTTCGGCGAATTGATCGATGCGTTTCATCAGTCGCGCATGGCTAGCCTGGATCTCGACAAGGGGAGTTGGGACCTGGAATGCAAGGTGCTGGAGCATCTGGCTGAAGTATGGGACCAACCTGACCAAGGCATCTGGGAAATCCGCGGCGACGGAAAGCACTACGTTTCGTCGAAAGTGATGACGTGGGTCGCGTTCGACCGCGGCATCAAAAGTGCCGAGAAGTTCGGCTTTGAAGCGCCGCTCGATCAGTGGCGCCGGCTGCGCGACACCATCCATCGCGACGTCTGCGAAAAGGGATTCGATCGCGCGCAGAATGCGTTTGTCGAATCCTACGGATCGAAAGTGCTCGATGCCAGTATCCTGCTGATGCCGTCGGTGGGCTTCCTGCCGGCATCGGACCCGCGCGTTCGCGGCACTATCACTGCCGTCGAGAGATATCTGATGCGGGACGGGTTTGTGCTGCGGCACGACCCCCGCAGGGTCTCCGATGAACGAGAACCGATCGAAGGCGCGTTTCTCGCCTGCAGCCTTTGGCTCGCCGACGCTTACGTGCTGGCTGGCGAGATCGCCAAGGCGCAGGCGCTGTTCGATCGCGTAGTTGCAGTGGCGAATGATCTCGGGCTGCTGGCGGAGGAATTTGATTCCGGCGAAGGGCGTCAAACCGGAAATTTCCCGCAAGCCCTGACCCACATCGCGCTGATCAATACCGCGCACAATCTCGGCGATGCGAAGAAGCCGGCCGAAAAGCCGGTGATGCAGCGGTCGAAATAGGGTGGGAAACGACGCATGTCGTCCGGCGAAGGCCGGGACGACCCGGGATATTACTTCGCTTCGTTGTGCTTCAAAATAACATCAATTGCGCCGGCAAAACCTTCGTCCGCGTTCGACGTCGTGACATGCGTGGCCAGCTTCTTGACGTCGTCGGTTGCGTTACCCATCGCGATCGAGATCCCGCTGGTCCTGAACATCGCCAGGTCGTTCTGCATGTCGCCGATGGTGGCAACCGCGCCCGTTGAAACTCCAAGGCGCTTGGCCATCGCCTGCACGAATGTACCCTTGTCGCAGCCGGGTGGCGTGACGTCGAGATAATAGCTTTGCGACCGAACCGCGGTGGCCTGTGCGCCCAATTCCTTTTGCATTGCGGCCTCGCAGCGTTGCAGCAGGGCTGCATCGGCGCAGGCGCCGACGAGTTTGCAGGCACTCGACAAATAGGGCGTGAAATCCGGGACGATGGTCGGATCGGTCTTGATGGCGCGCTTTTCAAGCGGGACGTATGCGCCGTCGCCGCTGCGGGCGAGCCACTGCTCGTTGGTGAACAGCCAGACGTCGACACCGAATTCGTCCAGTATATCGATACCGCGTTGCACGGCAGATGCCGGAATCAAATGCTGCTCGATCGGGTTCAATTGTGCATCGACGATCGAACTGCCGTTGAAGGCCCCGACCGGCAGCGTGATTTGAAGCGGTTCAATCAGAAACCGCATGCCGATTGTCGGGCGGCTGGAGGTTATGGTGAAGCCGACGCCGCTCTCCTCCAGGCGCCGCACCGCGCGCCTCGTGCCTTCGGTCAGAAGTCTTGTCCTTGGTCAGCAGGGTGCCGTCGACATCCGAGACGACGAGGGCGATGCGGGTCATGATCGGTTCCTGCTGTTGGCGTCGCTTTCCGCCGGACTTAGCCCCAGTCCGCGAACAATGTCATCGACGATCGTGTCGACCGGGGCATCGATCGATACCGTCACGGGATTTTCACCCGCGTCCGGCGGCTCCAGGGTCTTGAACTGACTGTCCAACAGGCCAGATGGCATGAAATGGTTCTTCCGGGCAGCCAGGCGTTTGGCGATCAATTCCTGCGCGCCCTTCAGATAGACAATGCGAACATCGCAGCGTCCATGCACGAGAACATCGCGGTAGGCGCGCTTGAGCGCGGAGCAGGCGATGACGGCATGCTGGCCGGCCTTGCAGACCCGGTCGATTTCGTCGGCAATCGCCTGCAACCAGGGCCAGCGGTCTTCGTCGGTGAGGGGATGGCCGGCGCTCATCTTGGCGACATTGCTCGCGGGATGAAACTTGTCGCCGTCCTCGTAGCTCCAGCACAGTCGTTCGGCGAGCTTGTCCGCAATCGTGCTCTTGCCGGAGCCGGACACGCCCATCACAATCAGCGCGCACGGCATCTGGCCTGCGTCATCGTTCACGAAAATTCTCCGGCAACGCCGCGGCGTCGACAAGCCAGATGGTCTCGCCGGCGGAATGTACGCGGTTCGCCGGCAAGTCCCCGCCAGCAAAAACGCGGGTCAGGATCGGGCGTTTTCCCGCGCCGCTGGCCTCGATCAGCATTTCGCGGCAAGAGCCAAGCGCCGGCAGCGTCAGCGTGACCCGCGGCACGAACGGCTCGACATGCGCCTTGGGAACCTCGATGACCCAGCGCTCGGTTTCTTCCACGGCCGGGTAGCCGGGAAACAGCGATGCGGTATGGCCGTCGGGCCCTACGCCCAGCAACACGACATCGAACAGCGGCCGGGCCAAATCCAGTTCATTGGCGCCATAGAACGATCTCAGTTCGCGCTCGTAACGGCGCGCGGCTTCCTGCGGATCGGCGCTATCGGTCGGAATCGGATGGATGTTGGCGGCCGGTGCGCACCGATCCAGAAAGACGCCGCGCGCCATCGCCATATTGCTGAGCGGATCGGCGGCGGGGACAAACCGCTCGTCGCCGACGAACCAGTGCACGCGGTCCCACGGGATCTGGCTTCGATAGGCCTCGGTTGCGAGCAATTGATAGAGTTGCTTCGGGCTCGATCCTCCGGCGAGACAAATCGCTACGCGACCTCTGTTCGCGGCGATCCGTGCCACGATCCGTTCCGCGGCTGCCTTCGCGAGGGCTGCCGGATCGGCAACCGTGATCACCTTGATGTCGTCTTTGATATTCACCTGATGATGATCGTTCGAGGCCATTCTAACTGAACTTCCGCCAGCTGCGGCCGTCACGGGTCAACAGCGCGTCCGCGTCCGGTGGACCTTCGCTGCCGGCCTTATAGTTTTCCAGGCCGTTGCCGCCAGTCTTCTTCCACGCATCGAGAAACGGCTGCACCGCCTGCCAGCCGGCTTCGACGCTGTCGGCGCGCTGAAACAGGATGTTGTCGCCGATCATGCAGTCGTAGATCAGCGTCTCATAGCCGGTGCTCGGCTCGACCTTGAAGTAATCTTTGTAGCGGAATTTCATCTCGACGCCATCGATGAAAATCGTCGGCCCCGGCACCTTGGTGTTGAACTGCAGGGTAATGCCCTCGGCCGGCTCAATGCTGATGACGAGATAGTTCTGCGACAGGCGATCCACCGGCGTGTCACGAAACATCGCGAACGGTGCCTGCTTGAACTTGATCGCCACTTCCGTGCGCTTGCTGGCCAGCGCCTTGCCGGTGCGCAGATAAAACGGAACGCCGGCCCAGCGCCAGTTGTCGATCGTCAGTTTCAGCGCGGCATAGGTTTCGGTCGTGCTGTCGGGTTTGACATCCTTGGTCTTGCGATAGTCCTCGATCTCGGTGTCGCCGATCTTGCCGGCCTGGTATTGGCCGCGAACGGAATTCTGCAGGGCCTCGGCCTCGCTCAGGGTCTGGATCGCCGTCAGCACCTCGGCTTTTTCCGAGCGGACCGCATGAGCGTCAAATTGAGCCGGCGGCTCCATCGCGATCAGCGATAACAGCTGGAACAGGTGGTTGGGTACCATGTCACGCAGCGCGCCGGTGGCGTCGTAGAAACTGCCGCGGTGGCCGACGCCGAGTTGTTCATCGACGGTGATCTGCACATGATCGATGTGATTGCGATTCCAGATCGGCTCGAACATGCCGTTGGCGAAGCGCAGCACCAGGATATTCTGCACCGTCTCCTTGCCGAGATAATGATCGATCCGATAGATCTGGTGTTCGTCGACGATTTTCAGCAACTCGCCATTCAACGCCCTGGCCGAGGCGAGATCGGTTCCGAACGGCTTTTCGACCACCAGCCGTCGCCATGCGCCGTTTTCTTCCCTGAGCAAGCCGGTCCGGCCGAGTTCGCGGCTGATCGGCGCAAACGCATCGGGTGGCGTCGCCAGATAAAACAGGCGGTTGCCGCCGGTTTTCCGCGTTGCCTCCAGCTTTTCGAGTTGCTCCCCCATGGAATCGAACGAGGTCGGCTCGCTTGGATCGGCGACAATGCAGGTGAGACATTCCAGCAGGTGCTTGGCGATCGCATCGTCTACGGGGCGAGTTGCGAATTGGCGCAAGCCTTTCATCAGGCTGTCGCGCAGCGCCTCGCTTGACATCGCCTTGCGGGCGATGCCGATGATGCAGAATTCGTCGGGCAGCAGGCCTGTCGCCGCAAGGTTATAGAGCGCGGGGATCACCAGCCGATGCGCCAGATCGCCGGTTGCGCCGAAGATGACGAAGCTGCAGGGATCAGGCTTCTTCTGATTTGAAGGAGCCTCCGTCACGAGCGGCCGGCCTTCGAGTTGGCGGTGTCGGGCGCGCTCTGCTGTTGTGGCTCTTTGTGGCCGCCGAAACCGGCACGCATCGCGGAGAGAATCCTTTCGGCGAAGGTGTGCTGTTTGCGCGAGCGAAAGCGCGCGAACAAGGCGGCGGTCAAGACCTCGGCCGGGACCGCCTCGTCAATGGCGGCGTTGACGGTCCAGCGGCCTTCACCGGAATCCTCCACAAATCCCGAATAGTCATCAAGCGCGGGATTTTTCGCGAGTGCGGAGGCCGTCAGGTCGAGCAGCCAGGACGGGATCACGCTGCCCCGACGCCACACCTCGGCGATGTCAGCGATCTCGAGATCGAACCGATGCTCGGCGGGCAGGGCGTCGATATTGGCATTCTTCAGAATATCAAAACCCTCGGCATAGGCTTGCATCAGCCCATATTCGATGCCGTTGTGAACCATCTTGACGAAGTGTCCCGCGCCGACCGGGCCGGCGTGAATGTAACCCTGCTCGATGCGCGGATCGCGCCCCTCGCGTCCCCCGGTGCGCTCGATATCGCCGACGCCCGGCGCCAGCGCCGCGAAGATCGGGTCGAGCCGGTCGACCACCGCCTTGTCGCCACCGATCATCATGCAGTAGCCGCGGTCGATGCCCCAGACGCCGCCCGAGGTGCCGACGTCGATATAATGGATACCGCGCTCCTTGAGCGCTTTGCCGCGGCGGACGTCGTCCTGCCAAAACGTGTTGCCGCCATCGATGATGACGTCGCCGCTCTCCATCAGTTTTGCCAGCGCGTCGATCGTCGCTTCGGTAATCTTGCCGGCGGGCAGCATCACCCAGGCGGTTCGTGGCTTCTGAAGTTTTTTGACAAAATCTTCCAGCGCGCCGGAGCCGAGCGCGCCATCGGCTGCGATCGCAGCGACGGCCTTGGGGTCCTTGTCGTAAACAACGGTCGTGTGTCCGTGCTTCATCAGGCGCCGGACGATATTGCCGCCCATTCGCCCCAAGCCGATCATGCCGAGCTGCATGGCTGTACCTTCAATTCAGAGCTTCAGTGATCGTCGTACCGAGCATCTTTAGTCCGGCTTCGAGATCGCCCTTGAGATGCACGCGCAGCGCGCGGCGGCCGCGTTCGGTCAGCACGCCGAAATCGCCGCGGGCCTGTGCGGCCTTGATCACGCCGAAACTGGCTTTTTGACCGGGCACCGCGAGATCCCTGGCGTCATCGGCCGTAATCTGCAGAAATACGCCGCTGTCGGGTCCGCCCTTGTAGGCCTGCCCGGTGGAATGCAGGAAGCGCGGGCCGAATTCGGCGCAGGTCGCGACGTGCCGCTTGTCGCGCACCGCCAGCCGCATGTGCTGCAGGCTGTCGATATGCGCGTGATCGCGCTCGATATAGGCGAGCAGGGCGACATAATCGTCCGCGCCGGAGCGCCCAAGATGGGCTTTCAACCATGAGCCGAGATCGCCATTGGCGCCGGCCTTGCGCAAGGCCGCGGCGTTTTTTTCGTCGGTATAAATATCGGCTCCGGCGGTTGAGATTACCGGATGCTCCTTGGGCAGCGAACCGGTCTTTTCAAACGCCGCGGTCAATTCCCGGGTCTTGATCTTGGCGGCCTCGACGTCGGGCTGGTTGAATGGATTGATGCCGAGGATGGCACCGGCCACCGCGGTCGCCATCTCGAACCGGAAAAATTCCTGGCCGATATGGTCGATTGATTTGAGGACGATGCGAACCACGGGATGTCCGGCCTTTTCCAGCGCGGAAAGCTTGTCGTCGTGCGTTGCGTCGTTTTCATTTTCGGTGCGAAGATCGATGAAGAATCGATCCTTGCCATATAGCGTAACGTCGCCCAAGGGTTCGCCATCGATCGGGATCAAACCCTTGCCGTCCTTGCCGGTGGATTCCGCGATCAACTGCTCGGCCCACGCGCCAAAATCGGCGATTTTCGGTGACGACAGGATGGTGACCTTGTCGCGGCCTTCGAGCCCGGCGAGGCCCATGGCGAGGCCGAGCTGCACGCCCGGATTTTCATGCGGCGGCACATCCGGCCCGCAGGAGCGCACCATCGCCATGGTGTGCGCAAGCAGGGTGCGAAGGTCGATGCCTGCGCAGGCGGCGGGCACCAGCCCGAACGGCGACAGCACCGAGTAACGCCCGCCGATCGTGGGGTCGCCATAGAAAATGCGGGCGAAGCCTTGTCGGGTCGCAACCTTCTCCAGCGATGAGCCGGGATCGGTCACCGCGATGAACCGATGGCCGGCCTTGTCGGCACCAATGGTCTCCGACACGCGTGCGAAGAAATAATCCTTCATCACGTTCGGCTCGGTGGTGCCGCCGGATTTGCTGGAGACGATGAAAAGCGTGTTTGCCACGTTGATCGAAGCCTGAAGGCTACGGACCTGGGCGGGATCGGTGGAATCAAGCACATGCAGTTTTGGGAAGCCCGGCTTCTTTGCGAAGGTTTGCGCCAGCACTTCCGGGCCGAGGCTCGATCCGCCCATCCCGAGCACCACCGCGTCGGTGAAGTTCTGTCCCTTTACCTTGTGCGCGAAGTCTTCATAGTCCGCGACATCGGCTGACGCGACGCTCGTGAGCCAACCCAGCCACTTGTTCTCGTCGGTCGCGGTCCAGACCGATTTGTCGTGCTGCCATAGGCGGCGGATCGTGGCGGATGCCCGCCAGTCCTCTGTGCTTTTCTCGACGGCGCTGCCGATCGCTGCGCCCAGCGCCAGCTGCTGCCGATCGATGCCGCCGTCCAGCGATGCCGCGCGCTTGTGCGCGACCGCGCCGTAGAGCTTGTCGGCGGCGTCGGCGAACTGCTTGACGCCGTCCTTGACCAGTTCGGTCGTGATCGCATCGAGCGAGATGCCGGATTTATCGAGTTCTGCAAGGACGTGTTTGGCCTCCTCGACATTTTCCTCAAGGCTGTCACGTGGCTTGCCATGATCGCGAAATGCGTCGAGCGTCGCCGGTGGCACGGTGTTGACGGTGTTGGGA
This sequence comes from uncultured Pseudomonadota bacterium, assembly GCA_963727225.1. GTDB lineage: Bacteria > Pseudomonadota > Alphaproteobacteria > Rhizobiales > Xanthobacteraceae > Bradyrhizobium. The sequence goes on from CAVSFN010000024.1 coordinate 1,143,369, forward strand.
CCGATCAGTTCCTCGACGTAAAGCACGTCGCTATAATCTTTGTTCTTTGTGCCGGTCGAGGCCCATAGCAATCGCTGCGGCCTGGCGCCCTTGGCCGCCAGCCGCTCCCAGCGCGCTCCGGAAAACAGCCGCTTGTAGTCCTGATAGGCGAGCTTGGCGTTGGCGATCGCGACCTTGCCCTTGAGGGCCGTCAGGCGTTCCTTTTCGGTGGGGTCGTTCGCCTTTGCGATCTTCTCGTCGAGCTGCTTGTCCACCGCGCTGTCGATGCGGCTGACGAAAAAGCTGGCGACGCTGGCGACGTGGGAGGGATCGCCGCCCGATGCGACATATTTCTCGAGGCCATCGAGATAGGCCTCGGCGACCTTTACATAGACCTTCTGCGAGAACAGCAGGGTGATGTTGATACTGATACCCTCGCCGATCAGATGCCGGATCGCGGGCAGGCCCTGCGGCGTCGCCGGCACCTTGACCATCAGGTTGCGGCGGTCGACTTCCTTCCAAAGTCGTTCGGCTTCGACGATCGTGGCTTTGGTATCCATCGCCAGATAGGGCGAGACTTCGAGGCTGACGAAACCGTCGTTGCCGTGGAGATGATCGTAAACCGGGCGCAGCACATCCGCCGCATGCTGGATATCTTCGACGGCGAGATGCTCGAACAGATCGGCGACCGGGCGGTCGCCGCCTTTCAATGCTCGGCCGATCGCGCCGTCATATTCGTCGGAACTGCCGATCGCCTTTTCAAAGATCGACGGATTCGACGTGACGCCCTTGACGCCGTCGGTGTCGATCAGCTTTTTCAGGTCGCCTTTGGCGACGAAGCCGCGGGCCAGGAAATCCAGCCAGACCGCTTGACCGTGATTTTCGAGTGCTTTGACCGGATTCATGATGCCTGTTTCTGTTCGGGTTGGTCCAATTGCAGCTTTCGCGACGTCTTCTGGCGAGAAGCCGAATTTTGTCAACAAAGACCGCGGGGAAGATACCGACCAAGGGAGTATGGGTATCCCGACAATATAACGCCACTCACATCATTTCGATCCCCGGAAATTGGCTGATTGGCGGCGATCTTGCGGTTTTGATGACAGCGGAACGACATTTTCTGCTTGAAGTGCAATCTAGCCGGGCACGTTTTCTGACGTGCGAGATGTGGATCGACAAGGCTGCGGTCGCCAACATGATATCGCCTCGGAGTCTCCGTTCCCCTTGGATTGGAACAGAGATTCTGTTTCGTTATTGTGACGCGTTTTTCGCCGCCGGCCGCGCGAAGGATACGACGCTTGCCTCGTTCTCATTCGCCCTGACCAGCACGTGGCCTGGCGCGGTGACGGATACCGGCGAGCAGGGGCGATCCTGTTGTTTGCACGACAGGCCGCAGCGGCGGAATCCCGACTTGGTCGCCGATCGTTGACCGGTTTCTGGCGTCGAACAATCTCGTGCTCCGCGACAAATTGATCGACGTTCCGGATGTGAGGCCGCCATCCGGCCTGCATGGCCGCGGTCGCGAGGCGTTCGCAACCTATCTCGCCAGCGGACCCAACAAGGCTTTTGCGGTCGGCGGCGGTTCACATTTCGGGTGGGCTACCGGCCGCCGGACGATCGATCAGGCGGTCAAGGATGCGCTCGGATTTTGCGCGCCCGTGGCCAAATGCGCGATCGTCAACGTCAACAACAAGCCGGCCGAATAAATGCTAGCGCAGGCTGGCGTTGATCTTGTCGAGCGCAGCTGAGCCCGGACACAGTGCTTGCTCGCCGAGCGCGTTGAGCGGTGTCTCGACAGTGTTGAGATGGGTGTGTAGGTCTTCCGAGTCCGGATCGACGTAAAGCAGCCCGGTAACGATCTGGCCCTTGGCAGCGTGCTTCTGCAGGAACGTCATCGCCCCGAGCCGATCATGCGGGTCGTAGTCCGCATCGATCTTGCGCAGCGCCAATTTGGTGCCGTCGTGCTGCTCGACCACCGTTACCGATCCGGGCGCGTAGTCGACCGTGATCGTATCGCGGCCGGTGATGACGTCGAGGCGGTTGACCGCGTCATTGTGCTCGCGCACATAGTCGAAACTCTTGGTCGAGCCGGGGTGGTTGTTGAAGGCGACGCAGGGGCTGATCACGTCGATGAATGATGCTCCCTGATGCTGGATCGCGGCGGCGATCAGCGGCACCAACTGGGTCTTGTCGCCGGAGAAGCTGCGCGCAACAAAGCTCGCGCCGAGCTGAAGCGCGATCGCGACGAGGTCGATGGCGTTGTCGTTGTTCATCAGCCCGCGTTTGTTCTTGGAGCCGCGGTCGGCGGTGGCCGAGAACTGGCCCTTGGTGAGGCCGTAAACGCCGTTGTTCTCGACGATATAGGTCATGTTGACGCCGCGGCGGATCGAATGCGCGAACTGGCCGAAGCCGATCGAGGCCGAGTCGCCATCGCCGGAGACGCCGAGATAGATCAGGTCGCGGTTGGCCAGATTGGCGCCGGTCAAGACCGACGGCATCCGGCCATGGACCGAATTGAAGCCGTGCGAATTGCCTAGGAAATAGTCCGGCGTCTTGGAGGAGCAGCCGATGCCGGAAATCTTGGCGACGCGGTGCGGCTCGATCGAAAGCTCGTAACAGGCCTCGATGATCGATGCCGTGATCGAGTCGTGGCCGCATCCGGCGCACAGCGTCGAAATCTTGCCCTCATAATCGCGATGGGTGTAGCCGAGATCGTTCTTCGGAAGGCCGGGATGCTGGAATTTCGGCTTGGCGATATAGGTCATGACTTAACCTTGCGGAGCGGGGTTACCTTGAGCTGATCCTGGTGGTCGCCGATGGCGCCGGCGATGAAGCGCGCGGTAATCGGCGTGCCGTCATAATGCAGCACCGGAATCAGCCGGACCGGATCGATGCCGTTCTCGTTGACGATCAGCGAGCGAAGCTGCCCGTCGCGGTTCTGCTCGACCACATAAACAAAATCATGGTCGGCGATGAAGCTGGCCACACTGGAATGGAACGGAAAGGCGCGGATACGGAGCCGGTCGAGTTGATGCCCGCGTGCTTCCAGTATTCCGATCGCCTCATCCATGGCCGGCGCGGTCGAGCCGAAATAGATCACGCCGTATTTGGTCGGCTTGGCGGCATTGGCCTGCAGCGGCCGCGGCACCATGTCCTGGGCGCTCTCGAATTTGCGCACCAGCCGCTGCATGTTGTCGGCATAAACCGCACCTTCCTCGGAATAGCGCGCGTAACGGTCGCGCGACGTGCCGCGGGTGAAGAACGAGCCCTTGGTAGGATGCGTGCCGGGATAGGTGCGGTAGGGAATGCCGTCGCCGTCGACATCGAGGTAGCGCCCGAAATCGCGGCCGTCGTCCAGCATCTCCGCCGTCATCACCTTGCCGCGGTCATATTGCCTGGCGTCATCCCACTTCAGCGGGCGGCTGAGCCGATGGTTCATGCCGATGTCGAGATCGAGCATCACGAAGATCATGGTCTGCAGGCGTTCGGCCAGATCGAACGACTGCGCGGCGAATTCGAAGGCTTCGGCGGGATCTTCCGGAAACAGCAGCACATGCTTGGTGTCGCCATGCGAGGCATAGGCGCAGGCAATGATGTCGCATTGCTGGGTGCGGGTCGGCATCCCCGTCGACGGGCCGGCGCGCTGCACATTCATGATCACGGCCGGAATCTCGGCAAAGTAGGAAAGGCCGATGAACTCCTGCATCAGCGAGATGCCGGGGCCGGAGGTCGCGGTGAAGGCACGGGCGCCGTTCCATGAAGCGCCGATCACGATGCCGATCGAGGCGAGTTCGTCCTCGCCCTGGACGATGGCGTATTTTGCCTTTCCGGTTGCGGGATCGTGCCGCAGCTTCTTGCAATGGCTGGTGAAGGCGTCGGCGAGCGAGGATGACGGCGTGATCGGATACCACGCGCAGACCGTGGCGCCGCCATACACCGCGCCAAGGGCGGCGGCGCTGTTGCCTTCGATGAAGATGCGGTCGCCGACCTTGTCGGATTTCTTGACCCGCAGGCCGATCGGGCATTTGAGATTCTGCAACGCCCAGTCGCGGCCCAGATGCAGCGCGTGGACATTCGACGACAGCAGCTTTTCCTTGCCCTTGTATTGCTCGCCGATCAGTTGCTCGACCAGCTTCGGGTCCATGTCGAGCAGCGCGCACAGCGAACCGAGATAGATGATGTTTTTGAAAAGCTGGCGCTGGCGCGGGTCGGTATAGGTCGAGTTGGTGATGGCGGTCAGCGGCACGCCGATCACGGTGATGTCGGCGCGGAATTTCGACGACGGCATCGGCTTGGTCGAATCGTAAAACAGATAGCCGCCGGGCTCGATCGAAGCGAGGTCCTTGTCCCAGGTCTGCGGGTTCATCGCCACCATCATGTCGACGCCGCCGCGGGCGCCAAGATGCCCTTCCTCGGTGACGCGCACCTCGTACCAGGTCGGCAGGCCCTGGATATTGGACGGGAAGACGTTGCGCGGCGAGACCGGCACGCCGTGGCGCAGGATCGCGCGAGCGAACAGCTCGTTGGCGCTCGCCGAACCGGAGCCGTTGACGTTGGCGAAGCGGACGACGAAGTCGTTTACGCTGCTGATCGGGCTTTGGACTGACATGATGTACCCGCGTGAGTCATATCGATGAGGTATTTCTGCATGTCCCAGGCTCCGGTGGGACACCGTTCGGCGCACAGGCCGCAATGCAGGCAAACGTCTTCGTCCTTGACCATCACCCGCCCGGTCTTGAGGCCGTCGGCGACATAGAGGTCCTGGTCGAGATGCGGCGAGGGCGCCTTGAGCCGCTCGCGCAGATCGGCTTCCTCGCCGTTCCCGGTAAAGGTGATGCAATCCATCGGGCAGATATCGACGCAGGCGTCGCACTCGATGCACAAGGGTGCGGTGAACACCGTCTGGATGTCGCAGTTCAGGCAGCGCTGGGCTTCACCGAGCGCGAGCTTGAGGTCGTAGCCAAGTTCGACTTCGGCGCGAATATCCTTGAGCGCAACGACCTTGTCACGATGCGGCACCTTGTAGCGCTTGTCGCTGGAGACGTCGTTGTCGTAGCTCCATTCGTGGATGCCCATCTTCTGCGACGAGATCTGCACGTCGGGCAGCGGACGCTCGCTGATGTCCTCGCCGGAGAGCAGCTTGTGGATCGACAGCGCGGCGTCGTGGCCGTGCGCCACCGCCCAGATGATATTCTTCGGGCCGAACGCGGCGTCGCCGCCGAAGAACACCTTCGGGTTGGTCGAGCCCATGGTCTTGGGGTCGACCTTGGGCATGTTCCACTTGTCGAATTCGACGCCACAGTCGCGCTCGATCCAGGGGAAGGCGTTCTCCTGGCCGACCGCCACCAGCACATCGTCGCAGGCAATCGTCTGGTCCGGTTCGCCCGAGGGTACCAGCGTGCGCCGGCCCTTGGCGTCATATTCGGCTTTCACTTTCTGGAAGGTGACGCCGGTGAGCTTGCCATTGTCGTGGGTGAAGGCGACAGGCACCATGAAGTTGAGGATCGGAATATCCTCGTGGATGGCGTCTTCCTTCTCCCAGGGCGATGCCTTCATCTCCTCGAAGCCGGAACGCACGATCACCTTGACGTCCTCGCCGCCGAGGCGACGCGCGGTGCGGCAGCAATCCATCGCGGTGTTGCCGCCGCCGAGCACGATCACGCGCTTGCCGATCTTCTCGACGTGACCGAACGAAACGCTGGAGAGCCAGTCGATGCCGATGTGGATGTTGGCGGCGGCTTCCTTGCGGCCGGGGATCTCAAGCTCGCGGCCGCGCGGTGCGCCTGAGCCGATGAAGACCGCGTCGTAGTTCTCCGCGAGCAGTTTCTTCAGGCTCTCGATACGATGACCGCCTTTGAACTCGATACCGAGATTGAGGATGTAATCGGTCTCCTCGTCGATCACCGAATCCGGCAGCCGGAATTTTGGAATCTGCGTGCGCATCATCCCGCCCGCCTTGGGATCGGAATCAAACACCGTGCAGTGATAGCCGAGCGGCGCGAGATCGCGCGCCACCGTGAGCGAGGCCGGACCACCGCCGACGATGGCAATGCGCTTGCCGTTTTTCGCCGAAGGCTGCGGCATGCGGTGCTTGACGTCGTCCTTGAAGTCGGCGGCGACGCGCTTCAGCCGGCAGATCGCGACCGGTGTTTCCTCGACCCGGCCGCGGCGGCACGCCGGCTCGCACGGACGATCGCAGGTGCGTCCCAGAATTCCGGGAAACACGTTCGATCTCCAATTGATCATGTAGGCGTCGCTATAGCGGCCTTCAGCGATCAAGCGGATGTATTCTGGAACCGGCGTATGTGCGGGACACGCCCACTGGCAATCGACGACTTTATGAAAGTAATCGGGCGCAGAGATATCGGTCGGTTTCATTCCTGCCTTGCCCGCGCCGGGATGAAGAATGACGCGGCCTTACTTTTTCCGGCGAACGCTCAGGTGGCGTTCTTATGGTTTTCAAATTGGATCATAGGGTTATCTTATTAGGACCAATCAATGCGATCCACAAAGCCATTTTTGCTTGATCGACAGCCTTCATTAGTCGAAGGGCCGTAACGTTAACGTCATCGCCTTCTTTGCGGCAGTGCAGCATGCGCATCGCATGTGTGGCGGATTCTGGCCGCCGGGGATGTCACACACTCAGGGCCGTCCTGTTATCGGGTGGCGCGGGAAGCCAGGTCCGCGATCGCCTTCATCACCCCATCCCTCACGCCTGGGTCGTAAAGCTGGTGGCCGGCGCCCTCGACGAAGCGAACCTCAGACGCAGGCCACAGCGCGGCCAAAGCATGCGAGGTTGCCGGCGGACACAAAAGATCATAGCGGCCCTGCACGATAATGCCGGGGATGCCTGCGAGTTGGCCGGCTTCCGCCAGAAGCTGGTTCGGCTGCATGAAGCAGTCATTCTGGAAGTAATGCGCTTCCATGAACGGCGTGGACGGTAACGCTCGCGTCGAGTTCAGCGAGCCAAGATCGAGCCGGACCCGCGACGGGGCGTGTTCGGACAGGATGCGTTCGGTGTCATGCCAGGCACGGGCGGCCGGGCCGTGCACTGCGGGATCGGTATCGAGGATGCGGCGCCAGTAAGCATCGAGCGGCTGGCTGCGCTCATCGGCGGGCAGCACACTCAGGAAATCGTCGCCGAGGCCTGGATAAAAGCGCGGCAGCACATCGCCAAAGGCGCCGTTCAATTCGCTGCGGGTGCCGAGGAAAGTGGCGCGCAGGACGATGCCCGAGACCCGCTGCGGATGTGCCTGAGCATAGGCCAGCGCAAGCGTCGCTCCCCAGGAGCCACCGACAATCATCCAGCGCGCGAAACCGAATTGCTCGCGGATCATTTCCATGTCCGCGATCAAATGCGGCAGCGTATTGTGTTCGCGGCGGCCCTTGGGGCGGCTGCGGCCGGCGCCGCGCTGGTCGAACAGGACCGCATGGAAGCGCTCCGGATCGAACAGCCGCCGATGATCGGGCTGGCAGCCGCTGCCGGGGCCGCCATGCAGATAGACCGCCGGGATGCCATCGGCGCGGCCGACGGTTTCGACGTAGATTTCGTGGCCGTCACCGACCGGGAGCAGTTGCGAGGTCAGCGGCGCGAACGGGTCGGAGCGCTGGCCGGCGGATTTACCCGCATCGGCGTCAGGCGCCATGTTCGCCTTCCGTCTCCAGCGTACCACCTGCGAAATTGCGATAGATGAAGCGGTTGTTGTCGGCTGCCGCCTCGGACTCGGCCAACTTGAAAATCTTCTCATGTAGCGGCGAGAACGAGCAGGCCGGATCGGTATTGCCGGCATCGCCGGTCAGCGCGAAGGCCTGGCAGCGGCAGCCGCCGAAATCGATTTCCTTGAACTCGCAGCTTTGGCACGGCTCCGGCATCCAGCCGGTGCCGCGATAGCGGTTGAAGGCTTCGGAATTCTTCCAGATCCAGGCAATCGAATGATTGCTGCGCACCGATTCGAATTCGAGCCCGGTAATGGATTCGGCGGCGTGGCAGGGCAGCACCTTGCCGGCGGGTGAAATGTTGAAGAACTGCCGGCCCCAGCCGCCCATGCATTTTTTCGGCCGCAGCGCGTAATAGTCCGGCACCACAAAGTCGATGGCCAGAATGCCTTTCAGCCGCGCTTGGGCATCCTCGACGATACGGCTGGTTTCCTCGATCTGTTCGATCGTCGGCATCAGCGCCGCGCGGTTCTTCAGCGCCCAGCCGTAATATTGAACATTGGCCACCTCCAGCCGGTCGGCGTCGAGATCGACCGCCATCTGGATGATGTCCGCAAGCTGGAACAGGTTCTGGCGATGCATGACCGCATTGACGGTCAGCGGCAGATCGAGCTCGCGCGTCCATTTCGCGACCTCAAGTTTCTTTTCGTGCGCGTTTTTCAGGCCGGCGACGCGATTGGCAACCAATGGCTCGTTGCCCTGAAAACTGATCTGCACATGACACAGCCCCGCATCGGCCAGGGCAGAAAGTTTTTCCCGGGTCAGCAGCACGGCCGACGTGATCAGGTTGGAGTACAGTCCGACATCGCTGGCGTGCTGCACGAGTTCGACCAGATCCTTGCGCGCGGTCGGTTCGCCGCCGGAGAAATGGATTTGCAGCACGCCGATTTCGGCGAGTTCGGTCAGGACCTTCTTCCATTCATCGGTGGTGAGCTCGCTGCCGCCGCGATCCAGTTCCACCGGGTTGGAGCAATAGGGGCATTGCAGCGGACAGCGATGCGTCAGCTCGGCGAGAACCGCGAGCGGAATGCCGAAGGTCTCCGCCGTGGAGCCGCGCGATTCCAGCACCGCAAGGCCGTCGGAAGGGTCGGTCGCGGCGACGCCGGCATCGGTAAGGGTCGGGCTCATGATGTCTTCTCGCGGGCTTCGGTGAGAAATCCCTTGTCGGCAAGGTCTTGCAGCATGGCGATGACGTCGGTGGCGATCGCGCCACGTTCCGCCGCGTATTTTTCGGCGAGCATGTCGATCATTGCGGTGACGTTGCGAACGCCGTCGCAGAGTTGAAGGACTTCCACCGCGATTTCGTCGGGCGCCAGCACGCGCTCCGGCGCCAGGATGACCCAGACCTGCCGGGTTTCATCGAATTTCAACCTGGCATGCCGCGGCAGAACCGGCCGGCTCGCCTCGCTGACGCTGATGTTGCGTGAGCCTGCCATCGCTCTGCCTCTTGGTCTTTGTTCTAAACTCTTGTCTTAAAATCCTTGGGTACAAACGCGCCCGGCGGCACATGCCCATCGACATAGGCATGATACAGCGCATCGAGCTGAACCCATAGCACATTGGTCTTGAAGATCAGCGCGTTGCAAACCGCTTCGCGCTCCGCCGGGGTGTGCGCATGGGCCTTGACATAGTCGAGGGCAAAACCGGCGTCGCGCGGCGCTTGCGTCAGCCGCCGGCTGAAATAGCTCATGATGTCGGGGTTGACGAAGTCGTAATGCGCCAGCATTCCCGAGATGCGTTCCTCATGCAGGTTGGGCGCGAACAGTTCGGTGAGCGAGGAGGCAATGGCCTCGAGCGGGGTCTTGTCGCGGACGAAATGCACATAGGCGTCCACCGCAAAGCGCGTCGCCGGCAGGATGCCCTCGGTCGATTCCACATAGGCGCTGTCCAGTCCCAGTCCCTCGGTCAGCTTCAGCCAGCGCTCGATGCCGCCCTCGGCTCCGAGATCGCCGTCATGGTCTTCGATTCGGTGCCGCCATTCGAGCCGGATGCCGCGGTCGCGGAAGCGCGAGATCACGACGGCATCCTTGATCGGAATGGTGCTCTGGTAATAATAGCGGTTCAGCGCCCAGGCCTGCACCTGCCCCTTGTTCAGCTTGCCGCCGTGCAGCAGCCGGTGAAACGGATGCAAATTGTGATAGCGCGTCGCGCCGATCTGGCGGAGAGCTGCTTCAAGGTCTTCGGCGTTTGCCAGCGGGGCGCTTCCAGCAAGAGAAAAGGCTGTCATGGCGTTCAAAGCACGATCTCCATTCCATCGGTTGGAATTTGCCAGCCCGCGTGCTCGGCGGTCTTGCGCTCGGCGGAGTCGAGCAGCAGCACCGGGTTGGAATTGTTGATATGCAGAAATATCTTCCGGCCGATATCGAGGTTGGCGAGAGCCGCGATGGCGCCGGAATCGCCTGACATCGCAATGTGTCCCATGCCTTGCCCGGTCTTGTTGCCGAGGCCCGCTGCGATCAACTCGTCATCGCGCCATACTGTTCCGTCGAAGAAAATCGCAGAGGCGCCCGCGAGCCGGGACCGCAGATCGTTGGTTACGCTGGCACACGCTGCAAGAAAATACATATATTTGCCGCTCGCTCTGTCACCGATTCGAAGTCCAAGGGTGTCACCGGCGCCGTCGTCGCCTGCCGGGTGAGCCTTGCCTTCCAGGTACCACGCGCCTTTTCCCGGCACGGCGAACGGCAGAATCTCGATGCCGGAAGGCGAGCCATCAGGGAGCGCCGGTTCGAACGCCCTGTCCACCTCGATCGGCTGGCGCCGTACATTCTTCTCGTTCAGCACGTTGAAGATGCTGTTGGTCGCAAGGATCGCCAGCACCCTGGGGTGGGCGTAGACGGTAAATGGCGAGCCCTCGCGCATCGACAATAGCCCGGCGACCGCGTCGACCTCGCCATTGGTCAGGATGACGCCCGATATCGGACTGTGACGAAGCGTCCCGGCCTTGGGATGAAGTTTCGGCGTCGCGATCAATTGCTGGCGCAGATCGGGAGACGCATTAATCAGGAACCAGTGATCGCCATCCGCGCTGATCGCGATCGAAGCCTGGGTGCTTCTGAGTTCAGGATGCTCGTTTCGCGCTTTCCGGCAAACCGTACAGCCGCAATTCCATTGCGGGATACCACCACCAGCCGCGGCGCCCAGGACGACGACGCGAAGCATGATTCGTCTCCTGGTATTTCCAACACTTCAACCGCAAACATTCGAAGGTGGACACCAGCACGGACACGATCCCTGTTCAGGAACATGTCACGCCTGGAGGTCCACCTGCGTCAAACGTAAAGCTAACGCTACCGCTTACTTGCGGGCGGCGCACGCATACATGTTGATTTCCATGCCAACAGACACTTCGACGATCTTTGGGGTCTTCCAGGCCATTGTGGCTCTCCATTCAAAATCGGACGACATCCGCCCTCCCTATAACCTAGCGCCGAACTAAAAGTTCGCCAGTGAAATCTTTGGTGGCAAATCCGTCACATTTCTATGTTGCAGTGCAAGATGAAATCACGTTTTTTTGCGATCCGCCGTCAAAACAACGACAGATCAACAGGTTCAGGGTCGCCCATCCAATCGGATGCTGCCGCCGGGTCGATATTGGCGTGGCGAGCTCCGGATAAATAACTTGTTAGAGCAACCGGCTTCCCACGGGAGCCCTCAACGGAAATGGCTTTCCACCCATGCCGCGATATTTCTTCAACACGCGTATCGGCGACGAATTGATCTCAGATCCAGAAGGCGAAGAGCTGCGAAATCCGGATCGCGCATGGGAAATTGCGCGAGCCATGATTCGGGAATTGCTGAAGAGCGAAGACGCAGAGCGTGGTCTTTTGAATGCGGTTCTCGAAGTGACCGATGATGAAGGTGAGATCGTGCTCGAATTTCCTTTTGCCGAAGCCATCCTCCATGCCTCCGATCAACCGGTAACAAAACATTGAGGACCGCAGGCCCGCATCTATTCCGGTGGCGTCATCGGCCTCGCGCAAAAGGTGCTTCCGATTGCGCAGCGCCGGAAAAGTATTGAAGACTATCGCTCAGGAAGACCACCGGCGTGCTTGCCCGCGCCAGGACAAGGCTTCCGCAAAAAGGAGAGCATGATGATGATAATCATGTTGCGCAACTTGTCGCTCGCCGTTGCCTTTATCGGTGTGTTTACGTTCGGCGCTGCTGCCGAGGAGCCGGCCAATCCGCCCGCGGCGGCACAGACTGCCGCGCCGGCGCTGCCGCCGGGCTCACCTTTGATCGGGCGGCCCGCCAGCGAAGCAGCGGCGAAGCTCTCGCCGGTTGCGCCGCCACCGATCGCGGCGGCGGTCGATAAATTGCCGACGGCGAAACTTAAAGTACCACCCGGCTTCAACGTCGAGGTCTACGCGGCCGGCATGGCGAATGCGCGGTCGCTGGCCGAAGGCGACCAGGGCACGGTGTTTGTCGGCAGCCGTCTCGTCGACAAGGTCTATTCCATCGTCAACAAAGACGGCAAGCGGACGGTGAAGGTGCTGGCCTCCGGCCTCTACCGGCCCAACGGCGTCGCCTTCCGCAACGGCACGCTGTACATCGCCGAGCTTTCGAAGATATCCAAGATCGACCAGGTCGAAGACAATCTCGACAACCCGCCGAAGCCAACCGTCATCTACGACAATCTGCCGAAGGATGAAGCCCACGGCTCGAAATTCATTGCGATCGGACCCGACAACAAGCTGTATGTTCCGGTCGGCCAGCCCGGCAACAACGTCCTGCATGACGACGCGCATGGTCAGATCAGGCGGATCAATCTCGACGGCACCGGCGCCGAGGTGGTTGCGCTGGGCGTGCGAAATTCGGTGGGGTTCGACTGGAATCCGGAAACCAAGCAGCTCTACTTCACCGATAACGGGCGCGACTGGATGTCGGAAGACGTGCCGCAGGACGAGCTCAATCGCGTCACCAAAGCCGGCGAAGATTTCGGTGCGCCCTATTGCTACCAGGGCAATATCTCGGATCCCGAATTCGGCTGGGGACATTCCTGCAGCGAATTCACCGCACCGGTCGGCTTAATGGGCCCGCATTCGGCTTCGCTCGGCATGCGCTTCTATACCGGCAAGATGTTCCCGAAGGACTACAAGAACGCCATCATCGTGGCCCGGCACGGGTCATGGAACAGGTCCCAGAAAGTCGGCGGGGACGTCGTCGTCGTCAAGCTGAACAAGGACGGCACCGTCAAGTCGATGGAGCCGTTCCTCACCGGCTTCCTGGAGGACAACAAATACCTCGGCCGGCCGGTCGATGTGCTGCAAATGAAGGACGGCTCGCTGTTGGTCTCCGACGACTGGAACGGCGCCGTCTACCGTATCACCTATGGCAAGCCCAAGGTCGCTGCGCAGTAAATCAGAACAGCTTACACGAGCAGCTCATTGCGATCCGTCGGGTCGCCATGACGAAAACGTCGAGACTGCGCCATGCGTAAAATAATCGCGGCATTACTGCTCGCCCTGATCGCATCGTCAGGGCGAGCGGAGACGATCGCAGAACGCGCCGCGCCCTGTTTGGCCTGTCATGGCGAAAAGGGACAATCGGAAACCGAAAATATCCCGTCGCTCGGCGCGCAGCAGGCGCCTTATGCGCTGATCCAGCTTTTCATGTTTCGCGAAAAGCTGCGTATCTATGAGCCGATGAACGAGATGGCGAAGGCGCTCACCGACGATGACCTCCGTGCGTTTTCGGATTTCATCGCCACCTTGCCGAAACCGTCACCGTCGGCCGATGCCGGCGATCCGGCGCGACTGCAGCGCGCCCAGGCGCTGGTGCAGCAGCATCATTGCGGCTCCTGCCATAGCGCCGACTTTTCCGGACGCGACAACGTTCCGCGGCTGGCCGATCAACGCGAGGATTATCTCGGCAAGACCATGCGGGAATACAAGGACAACAGCCGCCACGGCTACGACGGCACCATGGCCGAAGTGCTGCAGCCCGTCACGCCGGAACAGATTGACGATCTGGCTTATTTCTTCGCCCACCTGCGCTGAGCTGTCAGGCGCCGACGCTGCCGTTTCCTGATGGCGCTATGCCGCGGGCGGCGCTACAAGACGGCGTTCAAACCGGAGTTGTTATCGATGGAAGATCTCTGGCGCTTGTCGGTCGCTGATATCGCCGCCTTGATCAGGTCAAAAAAGGTATCGGCAAAACAGGCGGCCTCGGCGGCGCTTGCGCGCCTCGACGCGGTCAACCCGTCCATCAACGCCGTCGTCGACCATCGTCCGGACGATGTCCTGGCACAGGCGGCGGCGATCGATGCGGCGATCGCGCGCAACGAAGACATAGGCCCGCTCGCCGGCGTGCCGGTTACCGTCAAGGTCAATATCGATCAGCAAGGCTTCGCCACCACCAACGGCCTCAAGCTTCAGCGCGATGTCATTGCCACCACCAACAGCCCCGTGATCGATAATCTGCGCAAGGCGGGCGCCGTCATTCTCGGACGCACCAACTGTCCAGCGTTCTCGTACCGCTGGTTCACCACCAATTTGATCCATGGCGACACCAAAAATCCGCGCGATCCCGGCCTCACGCCGGGAGGCTCATCCGGCGGCGCGGGAGCCGCGGTGGCGGCCGGCATCGGGCATATCGCCCACGGCACCGACATCGCCGGATCGATCCGCTATCCCGCCTATGCCTGTGGCGTTCATGGTCTGCGGCCGACCGTTGGCCGTATCGCGGCCTTCAACGCATCGCTGCCCGAACGCCCGATCGGGCCCCAGATCAGCGCGGTTTCCGGTCCGCTGGCGCGCACCATCGGCGATCTCAGGATTGCGCTGGCGGCGATGTCCGGCAAGGACGCGCGCGATCCCTGGTGGGTGCCGGCGCCGCTGGAAGGCCCGGCAAGGCCGAAGCGGGCGGCCGTTTGTTTTCGCCCCGACGGTCTTGAGACCGCCGCAGAAGTGAAGGCCGCCGTCGCGGATGCGGCCAAGCGTCTGGAGCGTGGCGGATGGGTGGTCGAAGAGATCGAGACAACGCCGCCTTTGCGGGAGGCCGCGGACCTTCAGACCAAACTATGGCTCGGCGATGGATATGAGGCGCAACTGGAAGCCGCCGAGCGCGAAGGCGATCCCGGGGCGCTTGCCTGCCTGCGCGGCAACAGAGCCAAGGTCCATCCGTTCGACGCGGCGTCGCTCTCGAAGGCCTTGACGCGCCGGGCGACATTGACTCGCGAATGGCTGCAGTTTTTTGAGACCTATTCGGTCTTGCTGATGCCGGTGTCGGCCGAATTGCCGTTCCCCGACGGGCTCGATCTGCGCGACGACGCTTCGTTCGCTCGGGTGTGGCGCGCGCAATTGCCGCAAATTGCCATTCCCTTCATGGGCCTACCTGCGCTAACGGTTTCCACCGGGTTGGTGGGGCGCAGTCCGGTCGGCGTTCAGGTGGTCTCCGGCCGTTATCGCGAGGATCTGTGCCTGCTGGCCGGCGAGGCGATCGAAGCGGGGGGAACGCCGCCGATGCCGGTCGATCCCGTCGGCTGAATGAGTTTGCAACGAGGCTGAGAGAACACACGATGTCCGGCATTCATGATTTCACGGCAAAGTCGCTTGCCGGCGAGGACATTCCGCTGAAGCGGTTTGAGGGTCAGGTTCTGCTGATCGTCAACACCGCCAGCGCTTGCGGGTTCACCCCGCAATATAAGGGCCTGGAGGCGCTGCATCAGGAGCTCGCGCCACGCGGCTTTTCCGTTCTTGGATTCCCATGCAATCAGTTCGGAGGCCAGGAACCCGGTGACGCCAGGCAAATCGAGCAATTCTGCTCCATCAACTATGGCGTTACCTTTCCGATGTTCGCCAAGATCGATGTCAACGGCAGCAACGCTCATCCGCTGTATCAATATCTGAAGAACGCGAAGTCCGGATTGCTCGGCTCGTCGATCAAATGGAATTTCACCAAGTTCCTGATCGACCGGTCTGGCAAGGTGGTTGCGCGGCACGCGCCGACGGTGAAGCCGGAAGGACTGACAAAAGAAATCGGGGCATTACTGTGAACGATAAAGCAGACGCGACTACCGACCAACTGCCGGACCGTCTCTCGACCGATCCGAAAAGTCCCTATTACAACGCCGATGTGCTTGCGCGCGACGTCGGCATTCGTTTCAAGGGAATCGAGAAAACCAATGTTGAGGAATATTGCGTCAGCGAGGGATGGATTCGGGTGACGGCTGGCGCTGCCAAGGACCGCTACGGCAACCCGCTGACTATCAAGGTTCACGGTCCGGTAGAGCCGTATTTTCGCGACAAGGCCTGATCATGGGGCCGTCTCGCCGCTGACGCCTCAGGCTACGACGGCCGCATATCCAGCAAACGCCGGCCTTCGGTCTTGAGCAATTTCTTCACCGCACTCGACGCGGCGATCTCGCCGCGGTTGGCATAGGCTTCGTGGTTCTTTTCGATATCGTCGAGCCGGTACTGATAATTGACCATGATACCGGCTGATTCACGCAAGCCTTTCGGCGACAGGTCGCCGAGCCAGTCGATCCGCTCCAGTCGCGCGCCGTTGCCGAGATGGAAGCGCGCCACCGAATCGATCAGACGGCCCTTCGGGGTGCGCGCTTTCAGAAAATAATACGCCGCCAGCGGTTCCAGAACGGAGCGCAGTTGCTGGGCCAGCTCGGCATTCTCTGTCCAGTCCGGCGTGTCGAGATGGCCGAGCAGCGCGCGATCCTCGTCCGATACCGGGACATCCGGCGCCTGCTTCAGCCATTGCATGAAGCCCGGCACCGGCGATAGCGTCACGAAATTCTCCAGCTTCGGCAGTTCGCGCTGCAATTCCTCGACCACCTGCTTGATCAGGAAGCTGCCGAAGGAAATTCCGCCTAGGCCGCGCTGCGTGTTCGAGATCGAATAGAACACGGCGGTGCGGGCGCGCTCGACCGCTACCGGCTGCCGCTCTACGGCAAGCAGCGGTGCAATCGCACCTGGAATCTGTTCGGTCAGTGCGACCTCGACGAAAATCAGCGGCTCGTCGACCAGTGCCGGATGGAAGAACGCATAACAGCGGCGATCCGCCGGATCGATACGCCGGCGCAGATCGTCCCAGTCGCGGATCTCATGCACCGCCTCATAGCGAATGATCTTTTCCAGGATGTTCGCGGGTGTTGACCAGTCTATCCTGCGCAGCACGAGAAACCCCCTGTTGAACCAAGAAGCCAGCAAATGCACGACGTCGCGGTCGAGCGCGGCAAGATCCTTGTGATCTTTCATCGCGGAAAGCAGATCGGCGCGCATCGCCACCAGCTCGCCGGTGCCGCCCGGCGCGCGGTTCAGGCGGCGAATCAATTCCTGCCGCCGCGGCTCGGAGGCAAAATGCAGGTCGCTGGCGTCATCGTCGTTCGGCTGCGCGCGCCAGGTCTCGATGGCATGGGCAAGCTTTTCCCGGTCCGGGCCGTACTGGCGGGTCAGCGTTTCGAAGAATGACAGTCGGCCGGCCTCGTCGAGATCTTGGTAACGGTCGAGAACCTCGCGCGCCATCGCGGTACCGGAAGCCTCGCCCCGCCCCGACAACAGCGCCTCGCATAATTCCGTCAACTCGGATGCATCCTGCCTGGCCTGCGACGATCCGGCACGGCGCAGCAGGGTACGGCCGCGCTCGGAAATCGATGCAAGAAGATCAGAGAAAAAGGCGTTGTTGCTCATGTCGGGCGGGCTGATCCGGTTCGCGCGGAATTGTTACATGGATTTAAGGCGGCGTGGATCACAATCAAGCCAGATCGATGTCGGCGAGCACGTCGATCGAATGTCCAAGCCGCGCCCATGACACGGCGCGCATCATGGAATACCAGCGCGCATGGCAGGCTAGCCGTGACGGGTTTGCTCCGGCCGTGACCGCACTGTAACAATACCCGCCAAAGATCTGATGGCGGTTCCGCTGATGTCCGTTCAATCGATGTTTCCCAAGCCTGCGCCGCTTGTCGCCAGCCTCGTTCTAGGTGTCTCGATGATGATGACGGGTCTTGCAAGTGCTGATGCCCTGAAGGATGAAATCGCTCCGACCGGCAAGTTGCGCGTAGCGATCGCGATCAGCCCTGCCGGCGGCGCATTCTGGTCCACCAAAAACCAAGCCGGCGGTTATGCGGGGGTCCCGGTCGATCTCGGTAAAGAGATGGCGGCGCAACTCGGTGTGCCCGTCGAATATGTCGTGCATCAGAATTCAGGGCAGATCACGGACGAAGCTTCCAAGGGTGTCTGGGACGTTACCTTCCTGCCGAAAGACCCGCAGCGCGAGACCAGGATGTCGTTCGGGCCAATTTACGAGGTTGCGGATGCGACCTACATCGTCAAGGCGGGTTCGTCGGTCACGAATTTCCAGATGCTCGATCAGCCCGGCGTCAAGGTGGCGGCGGTCAACGATACCACCACCATGCGCGGTGCAATGGCGCATCTGAAGCAGGCCAAGGTCACGGGCTATCAAACCTATGACGAGATCTTCGGCTTGCTTGGGAGCGGCGAGATCGACGCATTCGCGCTGTCGCGCGACCAGCTCAACGCCTTGGCAAAGAAGATACCGGGAACGCGGGTGCTCGATGAAACCTTCAAGCAGACGGTTACCGCGGTGGCGGTGCCCTTGAATCACCCGCAGTCGCTGGCGTTTGTGACCGAGTTCATGACGGAGGCCAAGGCGAACGGTGCGCTGCGCAAGGCCTATGACAATAACGGCCTGAAGGATACGCCGATCCGCGTGAAATAGCCGGTTCGGACCGCCTCCGCTTGCAGCGGGTTCCCCAAACGAGTAGCGTTCTCGACGCGGGACCTTGGATACTGGAGGACCTACTCATGAAGACCAAAGATGTTTCGGCGAACCTGGTGCGATTGCTGCTCGGAGTTGTTGGTGCGGGTACAGTCGGTGCGACCTTTGAAGCTGCGCAAGCGTCAAACGATATTTTTGCCCGGCCGTTTCTGAACAAGGGAGCGGAGATGACCATACCTGCCATGGTTTACGATCCGACGCTTCAGATGATGGTTGATCCGATCACGCGGGCGCCGGTTTATGAAAAAAATAAAGACATGCAGCTCGCAAAGGTAACGGCCGGCTGCAAGGATTGCCCGAAGTACGACGAATGAAGTTTTGCAAGGCGCGCGGTGATGAAGTCCATTCTCCTCATCACCGCGCGCTTCGATCCGGCGGCTGATTTGCTGCTGGCGGAGTTGCGGCGGCGGGATGTGCCATGCGTCCGCTGGAATACAGACCATTTTCCTCTCGACTCTGTTTTGACGTATCGCGTTTCAAACAGCGATTTCGGCGCGGAATTCGTTTCGGACGGCCGCAGGATCGATCTCGCCAGCATTGGAAGCGTCTGGTGGCAGTGGGATCAGCCTGCAGGGTTTCCCGCCGAACTTGCGGGCGAGGAAAAGCGATTTGCCGAAACAGAGTCGCAGCTAGCGCTGGCTGCATTGACCACAATCGGCAAGTTTTTGTGGATTAACGATCCCAAATGTGAACGCGCCGCCAGGTCAAAGCCTGCTCAATTGTTCGTCGCCCGCGAGGTCGGCTTTGAAATTCCTCGCACCATCGTCACCAACGATCCTGACGAGGTCCGTCGGTTCGTCGCGGCAAGCCAAACTCAAACGATTTACAAAGGACTGTCGCAAGCACGCGACCTTGAGCCAGGCAAGGCACTTTTCACGGGGCTTCTTACGCAGGAACGGATCGCCGATCTCGATCTCATTCGGGTGACGCCAGGGATTTTCCAGGAACGCGTTCAGAAATCTCACGAGCTCCGCGTGACGGTGGTAGGCACGCGCATCTTCAGCGCCAAAATCGACTCCCAGGCGCACGCGAAAGCGACACTCGATTGGCGGCCGTTTTTGCAGGATTTGGAATACGAGGTGGTTGACCTTCCACCAGAGGTCGAGGCAAGGATTCTCGCATTCATGAAAACCTTTGGCCTGATTTATGGGGCCTTCGATTTCATCGTCACGCCGGAAGGACGTTACGTATTTCTGGAGGTGAACCCTTCAGGGCAATATATGTGGGTCGAATGCGCCACAGGCCTTGAGATTACGATGGCACTCGCCGACGCCTTGAGCGAGCCTTGCCGATATGAATGAGGGCGTCTTCACCAAATCTATCCGGACCGCCGTCACTTCTGGTCGACCGCGATCGGCTCCATGCCGCTCTCGATAATCGCCGCGCTGGCGGCGGGTGAGGCGAGAAATGTGATCAGCGCGCGGCCGGCATCGGGCTCTTCGGATGTCGTGACGATGCCGGCTGAAAATACCGTGATTTTCTGTAGCTCCGGCGGCAATGGCCCGACGATATCGACACCCGGAACCGGAAGCATTTCGCTGATCTGCTGGAAGCCGATCTCGGCGTCACCGCGCGCCACCACACCGGCGACCGGCTCGGCCGGGATTTTCCTGGCCTTGTCCTTCATCGCGTCGGCGATACCGAGCCGCTGAAACATTTCAGTCGAGACGTAGACGCCGCTGGCGCTGTCGGAATAAGCGATCGATTTCGCCGCGAGCAGCGCCCGCCTGACCGCGTCGGCGGAACTGATGTCCGGCTTCGGCGTGCCCGATCGCACCGCGATCCCGATCGGAGATTTTGCGAGATCGACGCGGCTGTCGGCGATCACCTTGCCCTGCTTGACAAGGTCGCCGAGCGCATGGCCCACCATGATCAGCACATCGGCGGGTTCGCCGCGTTGCAGGCGGATCGGGATCGCATTGACGGTGGTCCCCATCGATGGCCCATACGCCGTCAGCACCTTGTTGCCGGTCAAGCGTTCGAATTCCGGAACCAGCGTGTTGAAGGCCGCGGTCAAGCCGCCCGAGATCATCACCCTGACCTCGGCGGCGCTTGCCGCGCCGGCCAGCAGCAGCGCGCCAGCAACGAAGAGCACAAGCACATGAAAGTTTGCGGATTTCAATCTCACGATCGCTGTTCCTCCAGCGACGACTCTTGATCGGTCGTCCTTGGGAGCAAGCGTATCGCGCAAATGGATGCGGGGCCAGATCAATGACGGTGAGGCGAGCGAAGTAGCGTCAGCTCATGAATTGATGTGCACGAAGTCGCGCAGCAGCGGATAGATTTCGTTGTTCCAGCGCCTGCCGCTGAATACGCCGTAATGGCCGACGCCGGCCTGCATGTGATGCACCTTGCGATAGGTGCGGACGCCGGTGCAAAGGTCCTGCGCTGCCAGGGTCTGGCCAATCGAACAGATGTCGTCCTTTTCGCCCTCGACCGTCATCAGGCCCATCCGCTTGATCGAGGCCGGGTTCACCAGCCGGCCGCGATGCGTTAGCTTGCCCTGCGGCAACAGGTGTTCCTGAAACACGTCGCGGATGGTGTCGATGTAGAAGTCAGCCGGCAGATCCATGACCGCGAAATATTCATCGTAGAACGTCTTGATGGTCTCGGCCTTTTCCTTTTCGCCCTTTGCGAGGTGATCGGCCAGATCGACGTGGGATTTGATGTGACGTTCGAGGTTCATCGACACAAAGGCGGTGAGCTGAATGAAGCCGGGGTAGACCTGCCGGAACGCGCCCTTGCACTGGAGCGGAACGTAGTTGATCAGGTTCTCCTCGAACCATTTGAGCGGTTTGCTCTTGGCGAAATCGTTGACCTTGGTCGGCTGGATTCGGGTATCGATTGGACCTGCCATCAAGGTCAGGCTCGCGGGCCGTGCCGGGTGATTGTCCTCCGACATGATGGCGGCGGCCGCGAGCGCCGACACCGAAGGCTGGCAGATCGCCACCATGTGCGAGCGCGGACCGAGTTGTTCGAGAAACGTGATCAGATGCTCGGTGTATTCGTCGAGGCCGAACTTGCCTTGATCGAGCGGAATGTCGCGGGGATTATGCCAGTCGGTGATGTAGACGTCATGGTCCTGCAGCAGGGTCTTCACCGTGCCGCGCAGCAGCGTCGCGAAGTGGCCGGACATCGGCGCCACCAGCAACATGCGCGGCTGTTGCGGCGAGTTCTGCTTTTTGAAATGCAGCAATGAACCGAACGGCGTCGCGTAGACGACTTCCTCGGTCACCTCCAGTTCCTGGTTGCCCACCATCACCTTGTCGATGCCGTAAGGCGGGCGCGTATAGGTCAGCGAAGTGCGCGAGATCAGCTCCAGCGCCGCGGCGAGCTGCCCGAACAGTTTGTCGGAGACGCCTTGCGGAACGAGGTTGAGATATTTCAGGGCCGACGCGGCTCCGGTCCGCCATGGCTCCATCAGGTCCATGTGGTTCTGATAGGCTTGATACATCATTGACATCATCCGAATTCGCCCTTGCCCATATTGCCATGCAATATCGAAGCCAAAGCGGAGTCGAACAGCCTCATAAACTGGCACGTCGCTTGCTGCATAAAATATACGAAGCATAGGCAATGGGCATTTTGCGGCGGGCCGCTTTGGCAAAAAGCGGGGGTCCGTATGGCCTACGGGGCCGTTCAGGCGTGAGGGAAGGGCGACATGGCAAAAGCGACACTGACCATCAGCAGCAAGAATTATTCCTCATGGTCGCTGCGCGGCTGGCTGCTGACCAAGTTCTCCGGGCTGGAATTCGACGAAATCGTAACCTCGCCCGATGATGCCTCGGCGCGGGCCGAGATCCTGTTGCTGTCGGCTTCCATCCTGGTGCCGTGTCTGCGCCACGAGGGCGCCACCGTGTGGGATACGCTGGCGATCGCGGAATATCTCAACGAGGTCATGCCGCATGCCGGCCTGTTGCCGGCGGATCGCGTATTGCGGGCGCATTGCCGTTCGATTTGCGGCGAAATCCATTCGGGATTCACCACCCTGCGGGCGTCGCTGCCGGTCAACCTGAAAGGTCACTTCCCGAATTTCAAGATCTGGTCGCGTGCGCAAGCCGATATCGATCGCGTCTGCACGATCTGGCGCGAATGCCTGGCCAAGTCGGGCGGGCCGTTCCTGTTTGGCGAACGTACCATGGCGGACGCCATGTATGCCCCGGTCGTGACCCGCTTCATGACCTATGACGTGAAGCTGGAGCCGGGTCTGAAGGCCTATGCCAATATGATAATGGCGCTCCCGGAGATGCAGCAATGGATCGAAGCCGCCAAAGCCGAGCCGGCGGATATCGAAGAGCTCGAGGTCGAATATTAGGCAGTACAGGCCTTCGGCTGCCTGTTTGTGGGGCTTAAGCTTCGGGCACGCCTTGCTTAACTTCGTACCATCGCGAGCGCGCGTACGGCCTGTCCGCCGGGACCGTCGATAACGCGTAAAAATCGCTCTCCCGAAATTCCGGCTTTCGTCCAGCGGCTTCGGCGTCATCACGGCGAGAACAAACGATTTTGCCGCAGTGCAGCGCGGCTGGCGCGATTTTCGCATGGCAAAATGAAGCTGTGAGCCGGCAATTGCGGCTGCCAAAAAATTGGACGGCTGGGCGATCGTCGCGCCCGAACTACTCAGATCGGAGGGTGTCATGAATATGCATGCCGTGGTCGATCCCAAATGGCTTGGCCTTACTCACCCGAACGGCGATGCTCTTCACCTGAACAACAAGAATTTCGTGGCCATCGATCGCAACCGGGATGCTTCGTACGAGGCGACTTATCGCCCGCAGGCACTCTATAACCGTGCGAACGAAGGCTTTCATGCGAACAACGAAACCTTCCTGCTCCACGAGGTTTCGACAAATCTGCCGATTTACCGTCCCGATACGGGCCCCACCGATTTCCATCTTCACCTTCCACCGGGTGGTTACCAGCTCGTGCTGGTCACGTCGGGCATGTTTACCTTCGATTACGATGGCCAATATTACGCCGTCGGCCCTGGTGCGGTGATGCTGCAGAGCGCGATCGTTCATCGCCAGCTCTTTTACACCTGGTCGGGATTGTCCACTGAGGAGAATCTAAAAACGCCGCAGACAGTGGTGCCAGATCCGATTTCCATGGGCTATTCCGGTAAGTTTCTTGAAGGGTTCATTACCGACCCTACGACCTTCCCCAACCCGACGGTGGTGGGTCCGGATCACATCAACGAAGCGGAAACGCCACGTGTGGCCTGGAGCCACCCTTTGCATGATCGCCCATCCGATGCCTGCTTTTGGCTTCAGGATCCGTTGGAGCTGGAAGCGCTCTACAAGCCGCTGGCGGCTGGTGCGCCCGTCAAATCCGCCGGGCCTGTTTATGTGCGCGATATCGGGATCGAAATTCCGAGCGGTCGTCTTACAACTGGACATATCATAGCGACCGACCCGCGTGGCCAATCGCTCTTGCCGAAGAGTGCATCGACAACAGCGGATACTGCCTTTCTCGAGAAAGGCGAGGTCGTTATCTATCGCGTCATTCGCGGTACAGCCGAATTCAAGAATAGTGTCGGCGAGAATTTTGAACTTGCGACCGGCGATACGGTTACGGCAGGCAAGAACGCAATAAATCTCGTGGGGGTAGGTGAGAATACTCAAATTCTCCGGCTCGGCCTGCTGAAAGGCATGGAGAATCTTCGCAGTTGGACGCCGACGCAGCGTGATGAAATTGACGGCTTGGCTGGTCAGATCATTACACGGAAGGATATTCGTCCGCTGCGTACCGAAGGAAAGCCGGTCGGGTATTTGTACGAGTAAGCACCGGCTCCCGGTGACGTCCTGGAAATAGTCTGTATCGCGGTCACGGTGGTCGTTAACGTTTGAAGCCGGGGCCGGCGCCGGCGCCGAGCCGGCTGATCTGGATATGGTGCGGCGTTCGCCGTCAGCCGCCGACATATAGCCGTGAACGCGGCGACGCAGACGAGAACGGCTGATTCGGGCGCGATTCGTTCCGCGCGCGTTCCGAATCTTAAGGCCACACCAATCTCCGTCGCATTTTGGCACAGACCGCAGCCGCAACGGCAGCGTGGAGGCGTGCTTTGGGGCTCAGCGGCGGTTCGGGCGCCAGCCGACCACCGTTGCTTCAACGGTGCCGCCGGATTCGTGATTTCGCCATGCGCCATCGACGAAGCGGCAGGCGAACGGTAGTTGATACGTGCCGCTGTGGTCTTCGCAAAGCACCTGGACCAGCTGATCCGGTGGCGGTTCGCCGCTGCCATCGAATTCAGCCAGACGTCGTTCGCGCGTTGCCATTTTCTGGTTCCCCGTTGCCGATTGATCGAGCCCGCGCCCGTTCCCCGCTCCAGTTGGGGTGTCGGTTCTAAAACCTCAACGCGCGAATGAGGTTTCCGTATGATATCCTCGGCCAGGCTCGCAACAAATTGACCGGGATGGGGTGCTACTCACATGAAGATTGCGACGCTCGGCCGGATCGCGCTCGTGACATCGGTGGTGCTGGCGCCGTGCGTGATGATGTCCGCCGCCGCCCGCGCACAGGATGTTCCCGGCATCGAAATCTGCACCGTCGAGAAGACCATGGAAAGGCGGACCAGTTGCCTGCAGAGCAATGTCGATTTCCTGCAAAAGACGATCACCAGGCTTGGCATTGACCAGCAGCAGAAGCTCGATGCCGCGAACCGGCAGATCGAGGGCTTGAAGGGTGCGGTCGCCGGCTTGCAGAAGACGGTGGACGATCTGCGGGCGGCGCAGAAAAAGACAACTGAGGAGAAGAAGGCCGACACGCCGCCGGCCAATGCGGCGCCGGCCGCGAAAGACGCGAAGCCGGACATGAAATGACGGCCCGTGAGGACGATCGCATGACATGAGAGGCCAAACGGGCGCCGGCTTGCTTCCCTCTCTTTCGGAGGAATAGCGATGAAACGCATCGTCATCTTGATCGACGGAACATGGAACGACGAGGGCCATGGCAATGACACCAACATTGCGAAGCTTGACCCGTCTTATGCCGGCGCCGGCGCCCCGCTGATATCGGCAAAATCAGCGGACCACGTCGCGCAAATGGTCTTTTATCACAAGGGCGTCGGCGCCGAACCGGACCTGTTAAAACACGTGTTGGGGGGAGCGATCGGACTCGGGCTGAAGCAGATCATTCAGGACGCCTATCAGACGCTGGTGAAAAATTACGAGCACGGTGACGAGATTTGCATCATGGGTTTTTCCCGTGGCGCGTATGCGGCCCGTGCGCTCGCCGGACTTGTTGGCGCATCGGGAATTCAACGTCAGCCAAGCCAGCAAGGGTTCGACGTCGCTTGGAACCATTATCGCATCGATCCGGCGGTTCGAGCCGGTGCGAAAACCGCCAGTTCAGGCGACAAACAGGCCATCGATACCTTCAACGCGGCGGCTTCGCAAAACGACTTTCACACCGACCGGTCCATCAAATGCGTGGCGGTGTTCGACACCGTCGGTTCTTACGGAATTCCCGCCGGCATCGGCCTTGCACCTTTGGCCCGCTACGTTGCGTTGGAAGTGCTTGGATTCCACGATACCGAATTTGGCGATCATATCGACGTCGGGCTTCATGCCGTTGGCGTCGATGAACATCGCCGCCCGTTTGTGCCGACGTTCTGGACGGCGCCCAAAGGGCAGCCCCCGAGAGGACACGTCGAGCAGACCTGGTTTGCCGGGGTTCACTGCAATGTCGGCGGCGGCTATCCGGACAGCGGTCTTTCGGACGAGGCCCTGATCTGGATTGTCGCACGAATGCAGGCCCTGACCGGTCTTGCATTTGATCCGGTGGCCGTGAAGGCGGCGACCAGCGCCGCCAACGTGAACGGGGAGATCTACGATTCCTCGAAGGGCTGGATCGTCGATGAAACCTTCCCGCATGGCCGGGTCGTCTTATCGCCCGATGCGATCGAGCACGGGGCGTTTCTCAATACCGCAAATCCCGATCAGGAGCATATCAACGAACGCGTCCACTGGAGCGTTCTGAAGAAACTAGGTCAGCCCTGCACCATGCTGGGACGGCCCAATACCCCGTACAATCCCGCGAATATGCCGGCGGTCATTCCTCCCGACAAGGTCGCCGCGATAACCCCCGAGGAACAGGCCATTTGGTTGTCCGTTCCGTAGAGCCTCCCGCTTCAATGGCCTCATCCTTCGAGACGCCCGCAAGAGCGGGCTCCTCAGCGACTGTCTTTTCAGTCAAGCGTTTTGCCATGGGCGATTGTCGCGCAAGTTGGCGTTGAGAGTTGTGAGGAGCTTTCTCGGGACGGCGGTCAGGGCCGATACGTCTAGGAGAGCAAGGACTGTCAAATGAAGCGCGTGCGAAGCGATCATGATGCGCCTGCTTCGAATGAAGGCTGTTATCCATGAATCCTGCCCAGAAGGCGCTCTGGTATGTCGAAGGCCATCTCGCCCGGAAGTTGACCCTCGACGAGATCGCGGCGATCGGCGGGGTCTCGCGCTTCCACATGGTCCGGTCGTTCGCCGCGGCGACGGGGTTGTCGGTCATGCGCTATGTGCGTGCCCGGCGCCTCAGCGAAGCGGCGCGCGCGCTGGCCAGCGGCGCGCCGGATATCCTCGCCCTCGCGCTGGAAGCGGATTACGGCTCTCACGAAGCATTCACCCGCGCGTTCCGCGACCATTTCGGGGTGACGCCCGAAGCGGTCCGCGGTGCCAAGCGCGTCGACCACCTCAGACTTCAGGAGCCGATCGTGATGGACTCAACCGCAATCGATAACCTCCAGCCGCCGCGTTTCCAGACCGGCAAGCCGTTGCTCATCGCCGGTCTCGGCGAACGGATCACTCCCGAGAATGGCGGCGCCGGCATTCCCGGCCAGTGGAATCGCTTTCACCAGTTGGTGCAGAACATTCCCGACCGGGTCGGGAAGGTGGCCTATGGCGTCTGCTGCAATGGCGACGACACCGGCAATTTCGACTACATCGCCGGCGTCGAAGTGTCCGACTTCTCCGATCTGCCGCGCGAATTCAGCCGTGTGCGCGTCCC
This sequence comes from uncultured Pseudomonadota bacterium, assembly GCA_963727225.1. Taxonomy (GTDB): domain Bacteria; phylum Pseudomonadota; class Alphaproteobacteria; order Rhizobiales; family Xanthobacteraceae; genus Bradyrhizobium. The sequence goes on from CAVSFN010000024.1 coordinate 1,170,807, forward strand.
CGAACAGAAATATGCGGTCTTCACCCACCGCGACCACATCTCGACCATCCGGCGCACCGTCAATACGATCTGGAATCACTGGTTGCCGGCGGCCGGCCTGAAAGCGGCCGACGCGCCCAACTTCGAGCGCTACGACGAGAATTTCGATCCGCTGACCGGCAATGGCGGTCTTGAGATCTGGATACCCGTCAAGGAATAGGCCGCACGCGGGGCTGCCTTGCGCAGCTACGTATCGGTGATTGCTTGGCAATCGATATCGACTTTGTCATAACTTCGCGCAACGAAAACGTTGCGCGTGCGGAATGAACCTGGAATCCGCCTGCAGCCTGAAAAAGCTGGGAGGATTTCATGGCCAATATCCGCGTTCTCGCCACCGATCTCGAATTTCCGGAAGGGCCCGTGGTCATGCCGGACGGGTCGGTGGTGCTGGTTGAAATACGAGGGCAACGGCTGACCCGGATATGGCCCGACGGCCGCAAGCAGGTGGTCGCCGAAATCCCGGGCGGCCCCAATGGCGCCGCGATGGGCCCCGACGGCAAAATGTATGTCTGCAACAATGGCGGCTTTAGCTGGATCCCGACCCGCAACATGATCATGCCGGGACCTCAACCGGACGATTATCGCGGCGGCTCTATCCAGCGGGTGGACATGCAGAGCGGTAAGGTCGAGACCGTCGTTGACAAATGCGGTGAGCATGCGCTGCGAGGCCCGAACGATCTGGTGTTCGACCGGCACGGCGGCTTGTGGTTTTCCGATCTCGGCAAGCGCCGCGCCCGCGAAATGGATGTCGGAGGGTTCTATTATCTCAAGCCCGGCATGAAGGAGATCGTCGAGACCGTGCACGGCGTGCTGCCGGCCAACGGAATCGGGTTGTCGCCGGATGAGAACACGGTCTACATCGCGGAGACCCCGACCGCGCGGCTTTGGGCTTACGAAATCTCCGAGCCGGGCACCATCAAGCCGCACGACGTGATCTATCGTGGCGAGCGCGGCAAGCCGATCGCTGGCCTTGGCGGCTACCAGATGTTCGACTCGCTTGCAGTGGAAGCATCCGGCAACATCTGCGTGGCGACCCTGATCTCGGGCTGCATTTCGGTGATCGCCCCGGATGGCAGTATCGTCGAACAGGTTCCGACCGGCGACCGTGTCACCACCAACATCGCCTTCGGCGGGCCCGAGTTGAAGACCGCCTATATCACGCTGTCCGGCAAGGGCGAGTTGATCGCGATGGACTGGGCGCGGCCCGGCCTGCCGCTGAATTTTCTGAACAAGTGATGGTGGCAATTCACGATAATCCTCACGGTGAGGCGCGCCGCAATTGCGACGCGTCTCGAACCATGAGCAAATTACGGCTTCATCCTTCGAGACGCGCTTCTTCACCGGAAGCGTTGCGCAGGATGAGGAAGGGAGTATTCGATGGCGTGGCTTGAACCGGTCTCGCTCAAAGGTCCGTACGCGCGACTGGAGCCGTTGTCGCAAGGCCAATGCGAGGGACTGACCGAGGCGGTGAAGGATGGCGAACTGTGGAAGCTCTGGTACACCACCGTTCCGCGCGCCGAGGACATGCGCAAGGAGATCGACCGCCGGCTTGGGTTGCAGGCGGCGGGCGCGATGATGCCATGGACGGTTTTCGATGCGGACGGCACAATCTCGGGCATGACGACCTATATGAATGTCGACGCGGCGAACCGGCGCGTCGAGATCGGCTCGACCTGGTATGCCAAGCGCGTGCAGCGCAGCGCGGTCAATACCCAGTGCAAATTGCTGCTGCTGACGCATGCCTTCGAAAAGCTCGATTGTATTGCGGTTGAATTCCGCACGCATTTTTTCAATCATGCCAGCCGGCGAGGCATCGAGCGGCTCGGCGCCAAGCAGGACGGCATTCTGCGCAACCATCAGATCGCCGCGAATGGCACGCTGCGCGACACTGTCGTCTACAGCATCCTCCCTGGCGAATGGCCGACGGTAAAGGCGCATTTGACCTATCAACTGAACGACAAGGTGCGGTAGCGTATCGAGATGACGGATACATTTGACTATGTGATCGTGGGAGCGGGCTCCGCCGGGTGCGTGCTCGCCAACCGGCTGAGCGAAGACGCCGGCACCAGCGTCTGCGTGCTCGAAGCTGGCCCTAAGGATTGGCATCCCTACATTCATCTGCCGGCCGGCTTCATCAAAACCTTTCACATGAAGGGCATCAACTGGGCCTACCAGCAGGAGCCGGGTCCGTGGACCGGGGGCCGCAGCATCTACGCGCCGCGCGGCAAGACGCTGGGGGGCTCCTCCTCGATCAACGGGCACATCTACAATCGCGGCCAGCGCCAGGATTTCGACACCTGGGCGCAACTCGGCAATCGCGGCTGGGGCTATCCGGATGTGCTGCCGTATTTCAAGCGGTTGGAGCGGCGGGTCGGCGAGGGCGAGGATACCTATCGCGGCCGCGACGGCAATCTGACCGTCACCACCATGGACTGGAGGGATCCGCTCTGCGAGGCGTTCATGGCCGGCGCCATGAGTCTCGGCATTCCGCGCAACCCCGATTACAACGGCGCGATCCAGGAAGGCGTATCCTACGCCCAGCGCACCATTCAAAACGGCCTGCGCGTCAGCGCCTCCACCGCCTTCCTGCGTCCGGCGATGAAGCGGCCGAACGTCCATGTTCGGACCCATGCCCATGCGACCGGGATCGTGTTCGAGGGCAAGCGTGCGATCGGCGTGCGCTACGTCAAGGGCGGGAAGGGCGGCACACCGACCGAAGTGCGCGCGGCCAAGGAAGTGATCCTCGCCGGCGGCACCTACAACTCGCCGCAACTGCTGCAATTGTCGGGCATAGGCTCGCCGGACCTGCTGGCCTCGCTCGGCATCGAGGTGCGCCACGCGCTGGCCGGCGTCGGCGAGGGATTGCAGGACCATTACGCGCCGCGTTCGGTCGCCCGCGTCAAGAACATCAAAACCATCAACGAGCGCCGGCGCGGCCTCAGTCTGGCGATGGAGGCGATCAAATGGGCCACGACCCGGCGCGGCCTGCTCTCGCTGTCGCCGACCATGGTCTATTGCTTCTGGCACTCCGGCGAGACCACCGAAAGCTCCGATCTGCAACTGACGTTCACGCCCGCGAGCTACAAGGAGGGCGTGCAGGGACAGCTTGAGGATGAGCCCGGCATGACGGTCGCCTCCTGGCAACAGCGGCCCGAAAGCCGCGGCTATGTCCGCGCCCGTTCAGCCGATCCGTTCGAACCGCCGATCATTCAAACCAACTATCTGGTCGAGGAACTCGATCGCCGCACTGTGGTCGCCGGCATGAAGCTGGCGCGGCGGCTGCTCCAATCGGCGCCGCTCGCGCCCTATTTTGCGTTCGAGGATTTTCCCGGACCGGGCGTGCAGACCGACGACGAATTTCTCGCCGCGGCAACCGAGCGCGGGACAACGACGTTTCATCCCGGTTGCACCTGCCGCATGGGGCCGGCCGACAGCACATGGGCCGTGGTCGACGACCAGCTGCGCGTGCACGGGTTGCAAGGCCTGCGCGTGGTCGACGCATCCATCATGCCGCGCATGATTTCGGCCAATCTCAACGCCTCGACCATGATGATCGCCGACAAGGCTTCGGATCTGATCAGTGGCCGCAGTGCGCCGGAAGCAGCGATTGTGAGCGCGACGGGAGTTTGATCGGTGCCGGTGCTGGTGGAAAGATGTTTCTCCGCACCATCCCTTCAACGCTTGGGATGCAGCGATTGAAGCCGGTTCAGCAGGGAATGGCAGTAGTCCAGCGTCAACTCCCGATCGCCGTACAGGATGTGATAGATGATCGGTGCGACGACGTGGTCGACCACTTCATCGATGTCGAACGGAGTTTCGCCACGCGCCTTCGCCCGCGCAACGATGGTCGCCAGATGTTCGTGGGTAAAGCCGGCGCACTGGACCGAATAGGCCTGCACCGAGGGGGAAAACACTTCCCTGAGTAGCGTCTGGCCGACCGTCGATGACATCTCTTCCATGAATTGTTCAATGAAGATCCGCAGATCCGACGCCACCGCGCCGGTGTCTTCAGGATCCGCGATCGGCCTCAACCGTTCGACGGCGACATCGGCCAGCAGCGCCGCGAGGTCGCCCCACCGCCGATAGATCGTTGACGGTGTGACGCCGGCCTCGGCGGCTATCTGCGGCACCGTGAGTTCATCGCGATTGGTCTTGGCGCCGAGATGTTTCACTGCCTCGTGCACGGCGCTCTGGATTCGGGCGCTGCGACCGCCGACGCGGACGCGTTCTTTTAGGGCCACGCATTTGCTCCGTGCAACCTTGCCATGCCAAAACAGCGGCCTCTCTTAACGCAAATATGTTGCTTTAAGGAAAACTCATCTGTATCGCTAAGGCTATATATTAGCTTTAGGAGCGACCCTTGCAAGCTTGTCCCTCGAATCCGCCATGCCAAGGTCACACCGCACAGCTTCCCGCAGCATCCCAAGCCCGTTCTTTGCCTCCCGGCGCCATGACATTGTTCGGCTTTGGCGGGGCGATGCTCATCGCCGCGAGCAGCAGCGCGGCGACGCCGCTGTACCATCTCTACCAGGAGTCCATGCATCTCACGCCGTTCTGGATCACGATCGTCTTTGCGGTTTACGTCGCGAGCCTGCTCGCCGGCCTGCTGACGGTCGGCGGACTATCCGATTATGTCGGACGCCGGCCAGTCATCCTGGCCGCACTGCTGCTGAATGCCGCGGCGATGATCCTGTTCGCCGAGGCGCGGGATGTCGGGCAATTGATTCTGGCCCGGGCCGTCCAGGGACTTGCCGTCGGCACCGGCACAACGGCGTTGGGCGCGGCGATTCTTGATACCGACCGCGCGCGCGGTCCTCTGCTCAACAGCATCACCGCGTTTCTGGGCATGACGGCCGGTTCGCTCGGAACGGCGGCGTTGATCACCTTCGCGCCGGACCCTTTGCACATGGTCTACGAGATTCTGCTCGGCCTGACCGCGCTGATGGTCGCGCTGCTCTGGGCGATGCCCGAGAGTGCGCGGCGGAAGCCCGGGGCCTGGGCGTCGCTGCGGCCGCATGTCAGCGTGCCGCGCCAGTCGAGGTCGATTCTGGTAAGGCTCACGCCGGCCAACGTCGCGGCCTGGTCGCTCGGCGGACTTTACCTCTCGCTGGTGCCGACCGTGGTGGCGACGGCGATGCATGTCGTCTCGCCCTGGGTCGGCGGCGTCGTGGTATCGGCGCTGATGGTGACGGCGGCTATCGCCGTGGCGGCTTTCCGGGATTGGCCGGCGCGGCGTCTGATCTTGACAGGCACCAGCACATTGTCGCTGGGGGTTGCGGTCTCAATGATCGGAATCCAGCAGCAACAGGTCGCAGCCTTGCTGGCCGGGACCATGATCGCCGGAGCGGGATTCGGCTCAACCTTCTCGGGGACATTGTGCGCCTTGCTGCCCTCCGCCGAACCCGATCAGCGGGCCGGGTTGCTGTCCGCGTTTTACCTGCAGTCCTATTTGGCGTTCGCCCTGCCGGCGGTGGCCGCAGGACTTGCGGTCCCTTTGATCGGGCTCTCCGTCGCCGCCTATCTCTACGGCGCCGTCATCATCGTGCTCGCGGTCATATCGCTGATGGCTTCGCTGTGGGCGGATCGCTGACCCGGCGCACGTCTATTCGTAGACGAAGGCGCGGTCGCCGAGGTCGATGGCGGGAAACTCGTCCTTTTCGGCCCAGTAATCCTGGTTGTGCTGCCATTCGGGCTTGTCGCCGCGCTTCGGCAACAGGTGCATGCCGCGCATCATGTAGCCGGGGTTGAAATTCTCCGGATCGATCCACGGCAGCAGGTGCATGTTGCTGTCTTCCGGCCGCAGCGCCGGCGTTACCTTGCGCGCGCCGATCGTCTTCATGTGCTTGAGCAGCCGGCACACGAAGTCGGCGACCAGATCGACCCGCAACGTCCAGCTCGCCCGGAAATATCCGAACACCCAAACGAGATTGGGCACGCCGGTGAACATCATGCCGCGATAGGTCACGGTGTCGGCGAAATCCAGCGGTTTGCCGTCGATCTCGAATTCGATGTCGCCGTTTGCGCTAAGATTGAAGCCGGTCGCTGTGACGATGATGTCGGCCTCCAGCGTCTTGCCGGACTTCAGGAGAATGCCGGTCTCGGTAAACCGGTCGATCTCGTCGGTCACTACCGAGGCCTTGCCGGACTTGATGCCCTGGAACAGATCGCCGTCCGGAATGAAGGCAATGCGCTGCCGCCATGGCCGGTAGCTCGGCGTGAAATGGGTGGCGATGTCGTAATCGGGTCCAAGATAGGCCTCGACCGCGGACAGCAAATCCTTCTTGGCCGCCTCGGGCTCTTCGAATGTCTTGCGGGTAAAGGCGTCCTGATCGTGCAGGATCTTGCGGCGCGTGATTTCATGGATCCAGGCCTCGTCGACCTGGAGGGTGCGCAGGGTCTCGGCGATCTCGATGGCGTTGCGGCCGGTCCTGAAATAGGTCGGCGAGCGCTGCAGCATCGTGACATGGGCGCATTCGCCGGCGATGGCGGGGATCAGCGTCGCCGCGGTGGCGCCGGAGCCGATCACAATGACTTTCTTGTTTTTGTAGTCGAGATCATCGGGCCATTTCTGCGGATGAACGATCCGGCCCTTGAAGCTCTCCATGGCGTTCCACTCGGGCGTATACCCCTCCGCGTGCCGGTAGTACCCTTGGCACATCCAGAAGAAGTTCGCGGTGAAGCGCGCCACCTCGCCGGTGTCGGCTCTGACGGCCTCGATGGTCCAAAGATTTTCCCGGCTCGACCAGCGGGCCGAGGAAATGGTGTGCCCATAGCGGATGTGGGGGGCCAGTCCGTTTTCCTCGATGACCTCGCCCATGTAGCTGAGAATTTCCGCCGCGGTCGCGATCGGCGCGCTGGTCCAGGGCTTGAACCGGTAGCCGAAGGTATGAAGATCGCTGTCGGAGCGGATGCCGGGATAGCGGTGCGTGCGCCAGGTTCCGCCAAAGCTGTTCTGCGTCTCGAGGGCCACGAAACTCGTCCCCGGACATTGCGTGGTCAAATGGTAGGCAGCGCCAACCCCGGAGATACCGGCGCCCGCGATAATGACGTCGAAATGCTCCGTACTGTCAGATGGCACGGCGCGAATTTGCTCTTGAACGTTCATCGGACTTTATCTTTTATCTTTGTCGTCCATGGCATCCGCGGCGGACGCGGAGGTGCCGGAACCCTGGCCATATTGGCCGCGAACGCGCCTAGACTTCTCTTCGGCTGAGAAACGCCAGCCGCTCGAACAAGTGCACGTCCTGTTCGTTTTTCAGGAGCGCGCCGTGCAGCGGCGGGATCAGCTTGCGCGGATCGCGTTCCCTGAGCATTTCCGGCGTCATGTCCTCGTTGAGCAGCAGCTTCAGCCAGTCCAGCAGCTCCGAGGTCGAAGGTTTCTTCTTCAGGCCCGGCACTTCCCGCACCTCGAAAAAGATCCGCAAGGCTTCTTCCACCAGGCGCTTCTTGATGCCAGGGAAATGCACGTCGACGATCTGGTTCATGGTGTCGATGTCGGGAAACTTGATGTAGTGGAAGAAGCAGCGGCGCAGGAAGGCGTCCGGCAATTCCTTCTCGTTGTTCGAGGTGATCATCACGATCGGGCGCAGCCTGGCCTTGATGTTCTCGCCGGTCTCGTAGACGAAGAACTCCATGCGGTCGAGTTCGAGCAGAAGATCGTTGGGAAACTCGATGTCGGCCTTGTCGATTTCGTCGATCAGCAGCACCGGGCGCTTGTCGTGGGTGAAGGCGTCCCACAATTTTCCGCGTTTGATGTAGTTGCTGATGTCGGAAACCCGGGCATCGCCGAGCTGGCTGTCGCGCAGCCGCGACACCGCGTCGTATTCGTACAGGCCCTGCTGCGCCTTGGTGGTGGACTTGATGTGCCAGGTCAGAAGCGGCGCCCCGAGCGCCTTGGCGACTTCCTCGGCCAGCACGGTTTTGCCGGTGCCGGGCTCGCCCTTGATCAGCAGTGGACGCTCGAGCACGATCGAGGCGTTAACGGCGATCTTGAGGTCATCGGTGGCGACGTAGTTTTTAGTTCCGGTAAATTTCATCGAGCATTTGCCTTGTTGCTTATTATTGTGCGCAGGGGTGCGCCTCGGCCGAAAGTGAAAACGACCGCTGGATCGGCGGTTGTCGCGGGGATGAAGAGGTCGGTCAGACGCGTCTGACCAGTGACAGGATGACAAGAACGACGATGGCGCCGATGGTGGCATTGACGATATCGCGCAACGCGCTGCCGCCGAGGCTGACGCCCAGTTGCGGCAGCAGCCAGCTTGCGACCAGCGCGCCGATGATGCCGACGACGATGTTTCCGATCAGCCCGAAACCCGCGCCGCGCACGATCAGGCCGGCGAGCCAGCCGGCGATCGCGCCAATCACGAGTGCAGCTATAATACCCATGGATAATGCCCCGTTTAGACAGCCTTGAAGGTTCAATTCTAGTTGAAAAACCAGTCAGGTCTAGGCCTCTCTGCCACGCAGAGGCCCTTGACGTTCGCGGTCCGGCGGGCAATCTGTAGTCCATGTTTTTGCAATTCTTCACATCGCTTCGCGACGCGCAGGTCCCGGTGACCTTGCGCGAATATCTGACGCTGATGGAGGCGCTCAACGCCGACCTCGCCGAACAGACGGTGGAGAATTTTTATTACCTGTCGCGGGCCTCGCTGGTAAAGGACGAGCGCAATCTCGACAAGTTCGATCGCGTGTTCGGCACCGTGTTCAAGGGGCTGGAGAGCCTGCTCGACGCCATGGAGAAAGCGGACATTCCCGCCGAGTGGCTGAAGAAGCTGGCGGAGAAATATCTCACCGAGGAAGAAAAGAAGCAGATCGAGGCGATGGGCTGGGACAAGCTCATGGAGACCTTGCGCCAGCGTTTGAAAGAGCAGAAGGGCCGGCATCAGGGCGGCAACAAGTGGATCGGCACCGCCGGCACCTCGCCATTCGGCGCGGAGGGCTACAATCCGGAAGGCATCCGCATCGGCCAGGAGAAGAACCGCAACTTCCGCGCCGTGAAGGTGTGGGACAAGCGCGAGTTCAAGGATCTCGACGGCAATGTCGAACTCGGCATCCGCAACATCAAGATCGCGCTGCGGCGGCTGCGCAAATTCGCCCGCACCGGAGCGCCGGACGAACTCGATCTCGACACCACGATCAAGGAGACCGCCAATCACGGCTATCTCGACGTGCATATGCGCCCCGAACGACGCAACGCGGTCAAGGTGCTGGTGTTCTTCGATATCGGCGGCTCGATGGATTCGCACATCGAACAGGTCGAGGAATTGTTTTCCGCGGCGAAGGCCGAATTCAAGCACATGGAATATTTCTACTTCCACAACTGCCTCTATGAAGGCGTGTGGAAGCAGAACCGCCGCCGCTTTACCGATCGCACCCCGACCTGGGACGTGCTCCACAAATATCCGCACGACTACAAGGTGGTATTTGTCGGCGACGCCTCGATGTCGCCTTACGAAGTCATGGTCCCCGGCGGCTCGGTCGAGCACGTCAATGAGGAGGCGGGATCGGTCTGGCTCGAGCGCATCACGCGCACCTACCCGCACGCGGTCTGGCTCAATCCGGTGGCACAGCGGCACTGGGACTATTCGGAATCCACCACCATCATCCGGCGGCTGTTTTCGGAGCGCATGTTCCCGATCACGATCGAAGGTCTTGAAGGCGCGATGAAGGAACTGGTGCGCTAAGTAACCGTCGTCATTCCGGGGCGCGCATGCGCGAACCTCAGATGTGCAATTGCACATCGGGGAATTCGAGATTCCGGATCGGTCGTTCGGACCATCCCGGAATGACGGAATTGAGAGGAAGCGATTCAATGCCCCAGACCATCCATCGCGGCATCAAGGCCCTGATCGACGAAGCCAATGCAGAGATCGAGACCGTCAGTGCTGTCGATTCCATCAAGGCCGCGCAACGCGACGACGTTGTGATCGTCGATATCCGCGATCCCCGCGAGATCGAGCGCGAGGGGCGAATTCCCGGCGCGTTCTCCTGCACCCGCGGCATGCTGGAATTCTGGATCGATCCGGCCAGCCCCTATGCGAAGCCGATCTTTCAGAGCGACAAGAAGTTCATCTTTCATTGCGCCGGTGGAATGCGCTCGGCGCTGGCGGCCAAAACCGCGCAGGACATGGGCCTGAAGCCGGTCGCGCATATGGGCGGCGGATTCGCCGCCTGGCGCGACGCCGGCGGTCCGGTCGAGAAGGTCGAGCCGAAGAAGCCGAAGGGATAAAGTTTTCTTCGTCATTCCGGGGCGCGAGAAGCGCGAAACCGGAATCTCAAAATAAATGCATCCAAATTCCGGGTCTGCGCCTAGGCGCATCCCGGAATGACGCGGAGGAGTGTTGCAGGTATGGTCTCATCCACCGACGATCCGCTGGTCACGACCGACTGGCTCGCCGCGCACATCGACGATCCGAAGGTCAAGGTCATCGACGCGTCCTACAAGATGCCCGGCGTGCTGCCGCTGCCATCGGACGATTATCTCGGCGCGCATATTCCGGGCGCGGTGTTTTTCGATGTCGGCGCCATCGCCGATCCCAACAACTCGCGGCCGCATATGTATCCGGACGCGGCACAGTTTGCGCGCGACGTATCGGCGCTCGGCATTTCCAGCGGCGACACCGTGGTTGCCTATGATTCCGGCGCCTGGGTCGCAGCCCCCCGGGCATGGTGGATGTTCCTGTCGTTCGGCCATCGCAAGGTGAAGGTGCTGGACGGCGGGTTGCAGAAATGGCTTCGCGAAGGCCGTCCGACGCATTCCGGCAAGGTCATGCCGAAGCCCGGAAAATTCCAGGCCAGGCTCGATCCGAACTATGTTCGCAGCCAGCAGCAATTGCTCGGCAATCTCGAAACGCATCGCGAGCAACTGGTCGATGCGCGCCCGCGTCCGCGTTTCGAAGGCACCGTTGCCGAGCCCTGGCCGGGCCGCCGCTCCGGCCATATCCCCGGCAGCCGCAACGTGCCCTATGCCGAATTGTTCGATGCGAAAACCGGAGCAATGAAGCCGCTGGAGGATTTGCGGCAGGCATTCATGACGGCCGGCGTCGATATGACAAAGCCGATCGTGACGACCTGTGGTTCCGGCGTCTCCGCGCTGGTTTTGACGCTCGCGCTCTATCGGCTCGGCGTGCGCGACACCGCGCTTTATGACGGTTCATGGGCGGAATGGGGTCTGCCGGACGGGCCGCCGGTCGCAACCGGCCCTGCCTGAGGCTTCAGCGACGTCGCGCAGCGGCAAACGACTGACCGAACGGGTCGGTCTGCTGCTGAGGTAATTGCTGCACGACGCGTGCCCGCAACGCCGATCCGGCGATGCCTGGTTTTCCGCCGTGCTTCCACGCGCTTCTTGATGACGCTCTTGACATGCTTTGCGACGGTGGTTTTCGCCGGCGGCGCTGCTTCGATCGTTACGGCTGGGCCGCCTAGCGTGGCGATTTTGGTCGAGGCGCTGTCGGCGTCCGTTGAAGCGGGCGGGCCCGCTTGTTCAGGCGCTGCCGGGGCAGCTTCGCTCGCCGGCGCGGAGACTTCTTCCGATGCCGATGTCGGCGTCGATATCGGCGTTGATGTCGCCACCTTTGTCTCGTCAGCGGCGGCGGTCGCAACGGCTTGCGCCGGCGCCGCCTCCTGCTGGGCCGGACTTTCCGCAACCGGCATTTCGGGTTTGGCGGCTTCAGGCGGTGTTGAATTTTTCGGCTGCAGCGCGGCGGTTCTTTCGGGTTCGGCCGGTACCGCGGTGACTTCGGGCTCGGCCGGTGTCGCGGTGGCTTCCGTTTCAGCCGGCTTCGCGGTCACTTCGGGAGCCGGTAAGGCGCTGGCCGCGGGTTGCTCCGCCGGCGTCGTCGCCGCTGCAACCTGGTCCAGCGCTTTTTCTTCCGCGGCCGGTGGCTCGACCTGCAGCATCGCCAGAACGGGTCCTTGAGTACGGGTCCTTGAGTAACGGGTCCTTGGGTTTCGGTTCGCTGCGCAAAAACCGGCTCGGGGCTCGCATGCCACGACGGAGTGGTGGCAAACTCCTCGTGAGCGGCACGCAGCAACGCCGCTGCGCCGAGTCCGAACACCAGTATCGACATCGACAACACGATCGCGGCGAACAGAAAACGAAAGCCCGGGAGCATGAACGCCAGTTCCGCCTTCGCGGGATCGTTTGCGAAGGCCTTGAGTCAAAGGGAACGCGGTGACGACAGAATTGCCGCGTTCCCAACGCGGCGGGCACCGCCAGCGCGCAGCGAATCAGGCTGATTCGAGGATACCGCAACGTATTCGTGGTGTTTGTTAAAAATCAGCGCGATCAATGCCCGTTCATATTCGAAAGTGCGTTTCCGAAACCGGTGAGGCTTCGCTGCAACGGCATTCCGGAACTTCACAAATGCCGGAACCTGGCGCGAATTAGCCGGATTTGTCTTGAATGCGCCGCTATCTTCGGCCATGTGCCATTAACGATCCGGTGTCGGCTTGGGGACTATACAAGAGCGATGATGATCAAACGCATTCTGACGATTTGTGCTTCGGCTGGTGCCGTCTTGGCGGCAGGCGCGGCAGGAACCTCGCTCGCGCTGGCGCAGCAGGGTTTTCCCGCTTATTCGAACGCGCCGGAGCCCTATACGCAGGGCGATTATCGCCGCGGTTCCGGCGTGCCGGATTTCGATGGGCTGGACGATCAAGACGGGCCGAACGCGCAGAACTCCACGGCGCTGCCGCCGCCCGGTCCGGTGCTTTCGCCAGACGATCCGCGCTATGGCCGGCCGATGAATGCCCCCCCGGTTTATTCCGACCGTGCCACGCCGACCGGTCCGGTGCTTTCGCCAGATGATCCCCGTTATGGCCGGCCGATGGGCGCTCCTCCGGTCTATTCCGACCGTGCCATGCCGACCGGTCCAGTCCTTTCGCCGGATGATCCCCGTTATGGCCGCCCCGCCGGACCGCCGCCGCAGACCTATTCGGATCGCAACATCCGTCCGCCGGAGGGTGTAGGAGCGCCGGGTGGCGTCACCGGAACGGTGCAGCCGCCTTTGGGACCCGATGGCCGGCCCGTGGTGTTGTCCGCGCTGCCGGTCGATGAACAGCCCGAGGTCGCGCCGGCGCAGCTCGCGCCGAATCTGCGCCGGCAGGAAGTCGCTCTCGCGACCAAGGAGCCCCCGGGAACTCTGATTGTCGATACGCCAAATACCTATCTCTATTACGTGCTGGGTGGCGGGCGCGCGATCCGCTACGGCGTGCGCGTTGGCCGCGATGGCTTCACTTGGACCGGCGTACAGAAAATCTCGCGCAAGGCCGAATGGCCGGATTGGCATCCGCCGCCGGAAATGATTGACCGCCAGCCTTATCTGCCGCGCTTCATGGCCGGCGGCCCGGGCAATCCGCTTGGCGCACGCGCGATGTACCTCGGTTCCACCGTGTACCGGATCCACGGCACCAACCAGCCCTCGACGATCGGCAAGTTCGTCTCGTCGGGCTGCATCGGAATGCTGAACGAGGACGTCTCGGACTTGTTCGATCGCGTCAAGGTCGGCACCCGTGTGGTCGTGCTTCCCGGCGGTGCGCCGCCGCCGTCAACCGCCACTGCCTCGGCGGCACCGATGCCGAGCCCGAATGCCGGGCCGCCCTCGCGTGCTCCGGCGAGTGTTCCCGGTATGTCGCCGACCGTGGTGCCGCCGCTGCCGGCGCCGGTGACGGTGCGATAGTTCCCGCTGCCTCAGCATCCCGCACGCGGATGCATCGCCTGTTGGGCGATGCATCCGCTGGCTTGCATTGATCCTTGCGGTCATCGCAAATGACGGCGGGGCACGGCTAGGCCAGTCGTCGCAGCGGTTCGCCCCTGAGCCACGCCTCGATGCCCTCGACCATCTGGCCGTAATGAGCACGAAAGCCTTCCTCGGTGACGTAGCCGAGATGCGGCGTCAGCACGATGTTGTCGAGCTTGCGAAACGGATGATCGACCGGCAGCGGCTCGACCGAGAACACGTCGATGGCGGCGCCGGCTATTCGGCGCTGCTGCAGGGCCTCCAGCAACGCGGCTTCGTCGATGATCGGCCCGCGCGCGGTGTTGACGAGGTAGCTCGTCGGCTTCATGCGAGCCAGATCCGCTTGCCCAATTAGTCCGTGCGAGCGCTGGCTCAGCACCATATGAACGGTGACGATATCGGCGGCGGCGAATAATTCCTCCTTGGAGGCGTAGCCGACGCCGACCTCCTTGCATCGTTCCGGCGTCAAGTTCGGACTCCATGCGATCACATTCATGCCGAATGCCTTTGCCAGTCCTGAAACCTTGGCTCCGAGCTTGCCGAGACCGACGACGCCAAGCGTCCGGCCCTCGATCTCGAGGCCGATGAATTTCTGCAAGCGCTCGCCGGTATGCATGCGCGCGTTCTCGCGGCCGATATGGCGGGTCAGTTCCAGGATCAGGCCCATCGTCAGCGCCGCGGTCGGATCACGGCCCCATTGCGTGCCGCACAGCACCACCCGATGCTCTTTCGCCGCTTCCAGATCGATCGCGGCATTGCGCATGCCGGAGGTGATCAGGAGTTTCAGCTTGGGCAAGGCCGCAAACAGCGTGGGCGGAAACGGCGTGCGCTCGCGCATCGCGCAGATGATCTCGAAATCCTTCAGCGCGCTGGCGGCGGCCTCGGGGGAAGCGAACGGCTCGTTGAACACCGTGATATCCACGCGATCCTTGATCTTCGACCAGTCGGCGAGCTGCAACGCCATATTGAAATAGTCGTCGAGAATTGCACAGCGCAGCCGCGTCATAGGGAAGGTCCGTTCATGGCGATGAGGACGGCAGGAGACCGGCCATCCTGGAAGCATCATGGTCGCGCGCTATCTTTGCGCGCACAAGCGCCTGCACCTGAAAAGGCACGCAGGCCTCAGATGTCTGTCATGTTCAGGTGGAATGCAGGTGCGACGATGCCACGTGCTTGGCGCGCCAGGCGGGGCCAGGCCCGCGCATATAATGCAGTTCCGGCCGGTAGGGGTCGAATGCCCTGGTATAGAACTGGTGCCAGAAAGCGCCGATGTCGGCGAGCAAACCGGGTTCGCGAACTCGTCCCTCTGCCGGGGAGGAGTGAGGTTCTGACGTGATGACTGCCATGACGCGGCCCTGCCATTTTCGCTCGCAACTTCTGCCGCGGCGAGCGCCTTTTTGAGACGCCATCGGCAGTTTTGGCCTGATTTATTAAAACAAGGTTTCAATTGTCAGGATCTGCCGCGCATGGTGTCGATCCGGTAACAGTCTGTGGTGAACGGACTGAAAACAGGGATGTCCCGATTCCGGCGTCCGCTCGCTCGCGCAGGCTGCTTCTTGAACCGGCTTCGGAGCCGAAGGAGCGCTCGAAACCCGGATTCCGGTGCGATGCGCGGTTGCCCTTTGGGAGCGGCGCCGCTACATCAGCGGCAGCAAATTTCCACAAATGCAACGGTTTCAGGGATCGCGATGGCTCGCCAGTTCGTCTATTTCATGCAGGGTTTGACCAAGAGCTACCCGACCCGCAAGGTGCTCGATAACGTAAATCTGTCGTTTTATCCCGACGCCAAGATCGGCGTGCTCGGCGTCAACGGCTCCGGCAAATCGACGCTGCTGCGGATCATGGCCGGCCTCGACAAGGAGTACAACGGCGAGGCCTGGGTCGCCGAGGGCGCGCGGGTCGGTTACCTCGAACAGGAACCGCAACTCGACGCCACCAAGAGCGTGCGCGAGAACGTCATGCTGGGCGTCGCCAAGCAGAAGGCGATCCTCGATCGTTACAACGAACTGGCGATGAATTACTCCGACGAGACCGCCGACGAAATGACCAGGCTGCAGGACGAGATCGAGGCCGCCGGCCTCTGGGATCTCGACAGCAAGGTCGATCAGGCGATGGATGCGCTGCGCTGCCCGCCCGATGATTCCGACGTCACCAAGCTTTCCGGCGGCGAGCGCCGCCGCGTCGCGCTGTGCAAGCTGTTGCTCGACCAGCCCGATCTGCTGCTGCTCGACGAGCCCACCAACCATCTCGACGCCGAGTCGGTGTCATGGCTGGAAGGCCATCTGCGCAACTATCCCGGCGCGATCCTGATCGTCACCCATGACCGCTATTTCCTCGACAACGTCACGTCCTGGATTCTCGAACTCGACCGCGGCAAAGGCATCCCCTACGAGGGCAATTACACCGCCTGGCTGTCGCAGAAGCAAAAACGCCTGGCGCAGGAAGGCCGCGAGGACGCCGCGCACCAACGCACGCTGGAGCGCGAGAAGGAATGGATCGCGGCCTCGCCCAAGGCGCGCCAGGCCAAATCCAAGGCGCGCTACCAGCGCTATGAGGACCTGCTGAAGCAGGCCAGCGAGAAGCAGTCCCAGACCGCGCAGATCACGATTCCGGTGGCCGAACGCCTCGGTCAGAACGTGATCGATTTCGAGGGCCTGAGCAAAGCCTTCGGCGACCGGGTGCTGATCGATGACCTCACATTCAAATTGCCGCCCGGCGGCATCGTCGGTGTGATCGGACCCAACGGCGCCGGCAAGACCACGCTGTTCCGGATGATCACCAAGCAGGAGACGCCGGACAAGGGCACCATCACCATAGGCGAATCCGTGCATCTCGGCTATGTCGACCAGTCGCGCGACAGCCTCGACGGCCAGAAGAGCGTGTGGGAGGAAATCTCCGGCGGCAACGAACTTATTCTTCTCGGCAAGCGCGAGGTGAATTCGCGCGGCTATTGCTCGTCATTCAATTTCAAGGGCGCCGATCAGCAGAAGAAAGTCGGCTCGCTGTCAGGCGGCGAACGCAACCGGGTGCATCTGGCCAAGATGCTCAAGTCCGGCGCCAATGTGTTGCTGCTCGACGAACCCACCAACGATCTCGACATCGATACGCTGCGCGCGCTGGAAGAGGCGCTGGAGGATTTCGCCGGCTGCGCCGTGATCATCAGCCATGACCGCTGGTTCCTCGATCGCATCGCCACCCATATCCTGGCCTTCGAAGGCGACGGCCATGTCGAGTGGTTCGAGGGCAATTTCCAGGATTACGAGAAGGACAAGATGCGGCGGCTCGGCCAGGACTCCATCACTCCACATCGGATGAAGTACAAGAAGCTGACACGGTAACTGACATGGCGGACTGGAGCGCGGAGCAGTACCTCAAATTCGAGGATGAGCGGACCCGGCCGGCGCGGGACCTGCTGGCGCAAATCCGGCTGGCCGATGCGCGCAAGGTGGTCGATATCGGGTGCGGGCCGGGAAATTCCACCGAGCTCTTGGTCAAGCGCTGGCCGCAGGCGGCGGTCACCGGCATCGATACGTCAGCCGACATGCTGCGGCAGGCCCGCGAACGGTTGCCGGGACACAGTTTTATTGAGGCCAATGTCGCGCACTGGGTGCCGACCGAAAACACCGACGTTCTGTTTGCCAATGCGATATTCCAATGGGTGCCTGGCCATCTCAAGCAGTTGCAGCGGCTTCTCGGTGCGTTGCCGCCAGGCGGCATACTTGCGGTGCAAATGCCCGACAATCTCGATGAACCGACCCATCTGCTGATGCGCGAAGTCGCGCGCCTTGCGCCGTGGCGCGAGCAGCTCGCAGAGGCCGCACGGGTACGCGACGATCTTCCGAAGCCCGGCGGTTATTATGACGCGCTGGGCCCGCTCAGCACCCGGCTGCAGATTTGGCACACGATCTACAATCATGTGCTCGAGGATGCCGCCGCCATTGTGGAGTGGGTCAAGGGAACCGGTCTGCGGCCGTTCGTCGATCCGCTGGAGCCGCCGGAACGCAAGCAATATCTCGCCGAATATACTGCGCGCGTTGCGGCCAGTTATTTGCCACAAGCGGATGGCAAGGTGCTGTTGCGGTTTCCGCGGATTTTTATCGTGGCTGTGAAGTAGGTACTGCGGCGCCCTCGGCGTTCGCGAATCAGGGACCACATGCGACATGTCGGCTTTATGAAGTTTTTGGACCGAGTGCCGGTTATCGCTGCCGTACTGGCGGTCATGGCAAGCGTTGCCCCCGCTTGTGCCGCCGACCCCGGTTTTACGCAGTTCATCGCGTCGTTGTGGCCGGAAGCGCAGGCGGCGGGTGTGTCGCGCGCGACCTTCGATGCCGAGACCCGCGGCCTTGAGCCAGATTACAAATTGCCCGATCTGATATTGCCCGGGCGGCCGGCGACCGGCGCGCCGTCGCAGGCCGAATTCGTGCAGGTGCCGGCCGATTATGTGAGGGAAGCCAGCATCGCGGCGCTGGCGGCGGAAGGGCAGCGGTTGATGGCGAAATATCGCGCCCCGCTTGCGGCGATCGAAGCGCGCTTCGGCGTGCCCGCCACCATCATGCTGGCGATCTGGGGCCGCGAAACCGATTATGGCCGCTACACGCTGCCCTATGATGCGGTCCGTGTGCTGGCGACGCAGGCCTATGTCGGCCGGCGCAAGGATACCTATCGCAACGAGTTCATCCTGGCGCTCAAGATCATCGGCGACGGCGATGTGGCGCGCAAGGACATGCGCTCGTCCTGGGCCGGCGCCACCGGCCTGACGCAATTCCTGCCGTCGGAATTCTACAAGCACGGCGTTGATTTCGACGGCGACGGCCATCGCGACATCTGGCATTCGGTGCCGGATGCGCTCGCCTCCGCTGCGCAACAACTCGTCAACAAGGGATGGCAGCCCGGCGTGCGCTGGGCCTATGAGGTCAAGGCGCCGGCGAACGCCGATTGCACCTTGGGGGTGCCCGAGGTGACCAGACCGATCGGCGAATGGCTGCGCGCGGGGTTTGTGCCGGTCCGCGGACAGCAACTCAGCGCCGCCGAGCAGGCCCAGCCGGCATCATTGCTGCAGCCGGAGGGCATCTATGGCCCGGCGTTTCTGACCACGAAGAACTACTTCGTGATCAAGGAATATAATTTTTCGGATTTATACGTGCTGTACGTCGGGCATCTCAGCGATCGCATGATCAGCCCGCAACCTTTCGCGACGCCGTGGTCGGCATCAACCCAACTGCGTACCGCCGATGTCGAAGCCATGCAGCGTCACCTCACGCGCCTTGGTCTGTATTCCGACAAGCTCGACGGCAAGGCGGGGATGCAGACGCGCGCAGCACTTGGTGCCTATCAGAAATCGGCCGGGCTCAAGGTGGATTGCTGGCCGAGCGAAGCAGTGTTGCGTTCGATGAGCGCGGCACGCTGAAAAAGAAAAACCCGGCCGATGGGTCGGCCGGGTTGAAAATCGAAGCGTGGCGAGTGGGCGCCGTTCCGTTCAGATCAATAGCAGACCTCGACGCGGCGGAAGCGCCAGTCATAACCATCCCAGAAGCGCTCGCGAACGAAACGGCAGCCGGGGGGAGGACCTTCCACATACACCGGCGGAGCGCCATAATAATAGGCCGGAGGAGGGCTGGCCGCGATGGCTCCGCCGACAATGGCGCCACCAATCAGTCCGCCAGCAATGGCAGCACCGAGGCCGCGCTGCGCGCTCGCGGGTGTAGCGGCGAACGAAGCTGCGATCGCTGCAACCGCGACGAAGGCAACAAATGACTTCTTCATGTCTTGGGCTCCTGAAGATGCGCCTTTGGGTGGCGCAGGGTTTAAGGTGACTCACACGCCGTATACGAAAATGACCGTTTCGCTAAAAAAGCGCATAACGGTCAATGCCAAGTAAACGTTGGCAGCTATTGGCCCGAAAAAAGGATTTTTTCGGGCCAATGCCAGCTACGCATCTGAAAACGTGTTGTTTCGGAAAACGCCGGATCTGTTCAGGAGCCGGATCTGTTCAGGAAGATGAACGGGAATTAGCCGCAGACCCGCACGTTACGGAATCGCCAGCCATAGCCGTCCCAGAAACGCTGCCGCTGCCAGACGCAGCCGTCGCCATAGTAGCCGGGGTCGGCGACATAGGCCGGACCACCGTAATAGCCAGGTGGGGGTGCGTAATAGCCGGGTCCGTATCCATTATAATATGGGTTGGCGACCGCAGCGCCGACGATGGCACCACCGATCAGTCCGCCTGCAATGGCAGCGCCAAGTCCGCGTTGTGCGTGGGCGGGAGCAGGAGCCGCCACGGCTGAAATGGCCAGGGTGGCGACGGCAGCGAGTGCCATCAATGTTTTCCTCATGGCTTCACCTTTCTCATTGGGCAAGTCTGATCTCGTTGAGCAAGTCTGATTGGGCATCGGACAGCGGATCAAGCATTCTGTCGTTCCGAAATTTTCACATCCCGCTTGAATGTTCAATGAACGGACCAAGTCGTATTTGGCAACAAATCGTGGCCGGGGCATGGCGTTTTTGCAATGCACAATTCAAGGTCCGGCACGAGAGGAAACGATGACGGGTGCGATGATGGCGTCCGGAGTTGCAGTCGGGATTGCAACGCTGATTTGCTACCTGCTGATGACGCGATTGCAGAACCGCCGGGTCGTTAGCGGATCGTGTCGCGATGATTTCGGATGGGTCGGTGGCGCTGATATCGGCGACGGCGGAAGCCATTTCGTCTTGAGCGGAAATGATAGCACCGCAGCCGGTCATTCGGGCGCTGCAAACGACTGTGGCGGAGGTGATAGCGGGGGAGGCGACGGCGGGGGGAACCGGCAGAGGCGATTAACAATCCGCCGTAACGACCTGCATTCCGAGCTGCTCAGGCTGTTGCCATCAACATTTTAGATTCATTCCAGTCTGTATCAGGCATCAGTTTGGAATTACTTGAAAAGACGGTTTTTCCTTTTGCATCACGCGGCGCTCTTGAATATCTCATGGGCCTCACTTCGCAAATAGGCCCGCCGTCTTTATGATTGTTTGTTCCTGCCACGTCCTCACTGACGACGATGTCCGCAACGCCGTCAGTGCTGCGGATGAGCTCCCGCGTAGTGCCAAGCAGATCTATGGCTGTCTCGGTTGTAGCGCCGAGTGCGGCCGATGTGCGCGCACCCTCAAGACCATTATCGACGAGGCACTGGGGGCTTGCGCCAAGGCCTGCTGTTCGGGCTGCCCGCACAGCCAGATCGCGGAAGATGCCCACGCCCATAGCGAGTTCGCGCTCGCAGCGACGCTCTGAAGTTTCCCAAACGGTCTGAACTCCCAAAAATTCATTGAATTCCTGCGTTTCTCCGTTTTTGGCGGGAGGGTTGCTCTCGCCCTCAATCTGATTTAGAAGCGTTCTAAATTAGGCCGACCCTTGGCCTCAACCAGCGGAGTGCACCATGCAGGGCGACCCAAAAGTCATTGATTATCTCAACAAGGGCCTGCGCAGCGAACTTACCGCCGTCAACCAGTACTGGCTGCACTACCGGCTGCTCAACAATTGGGGCCTGCTGGAGATGGCCAAGACCTGGCGCAAGGAATCCATCGAAGAGATGGAGCACGCCGACAAGTTCACGGATCGGATCCTGTTCCTCGACGGCTTTCCCAACATGCAGGTGCTCGATCCCTTGCGCATCGGCCAGAACGTCAAGGAAATCATCGAATGCGATCTGGCCTCCGAGATCGCCGCGCGCACGCTCTACCAGGAAGGCGCCACCTATTGCCACGGCGTCAAGGACTACGTCTCGCGCGACCTGTTCGAGAGCCTGATGAAGGACGAGGAGCATCACATCGATTTCCTCGAAACCCAGCTCGATCTGATTCAGCGGATCGGCCTTGAACTCTACACCCAGAAGCATGTCGGCGGGCTCGAAAGCGAGCACTAGGACGCCATCAAATGCTGTCATCACCCGCGAAAAAGCGGGTGATCCCCGAATAGCAGTATAAATCGAGAAGCTACCGCATACTGGATACCCCGCTTTCGCGTGGTATGACGGCCGGCCTCAGAATGTGCGGTGCCCTCCAGTGCGCGAAAATGATTTCCCTACAGCTGCGTCTTGTTGCGTGCCTCGACTTCGGCCTGGCTTTCCGGCTCGCCCAGTTTGGTCTGGTCGTGGATCACCTGGCTGATGCTTGGAAATACCGCGCGTTCGACCCGCACATCCGGTGACCAAAGTTTCGAGCGCATCAGCGCCTTGCCGCAATGGAAATAGGCCTCGTGCACAGCGATGCTCAGCACCGCGCGCGGCAGCTTGCCGAATTCCTCCATCGACGCCAGCAGCTCCGGTTCCGCTGAGAGCCTGCCCTGGCCGCCGACGCGCAGCGTCTCGTCGATGCCCGGCACGAAAAAGATCAACTGCGCAAAGCCGCTGCCTTCGACGATATTCCTGAAACTGTCGATCCGGTTGTTGCCGGACCGGTCGGGCAACAGCAGCCGGTTCGGGCCGGTGACGCGGACAAAACCGGGATTGCCGCCGCGCGGCGAAGCGTCGACGCTGCCGTCGGAACCCGACGTGGCGAGCACGCAGAATGGCGACATCTCGATGAATTTTTTCGCGTGGGCGTCGATCTCCGGACGCGCCTTTGCGATCACACGCGGCGAAGGTTTGGGATAGATCGCCTCAAGGTCGCCAGCGGCAAGGTCGGTCAAGGGTTCTTCCCCCGGAAAGAATGCGTCGTCACGCAAAGCTATCATCGCGGCTTGCGGGCGGCCACCCCTTAGCTCCGGTGCCAAAGATGCTCAACTCCAGCCGCAACAACAACGCGGCCATAGCCCGGCGCGGCGCAGCACTCACACCGCGTCCGCCGGCACGAAGCAGCTGATCACGATGCTCGCCGCGGTGATGCACGTACCAGACCACGGCTTCGCCGACCGGGTTGCCGCGATCGCGGATCACGGCATGCCCGGGCACCGCCATCCATTGGCCTTCGATCGGAACCCAGTAGGCGCCCTCGCGAACATCATATTCAGTGCGATGGCCATCGGCGATGTCGCAACAGGGCACGCCGTTCGGGGCGATCACGCCCTTGAACCAGGCGCGGATCTCGGGTGGGACGTTTTCATATTGCCCGTTGTCGAAGGCGAGAGCCGCACCGGTCAGCGCGGACAGGCACGCCAGCAGGGCGATCTGCGCAAACCTTCGCATGCGATCCTCCACAGCGCTGCATTCGCATCATCGTCGCGCACCAGATGGCCCGCCACGAATCGCAGGATTGCACGCGATTAGGCCCGAGCTGTCATGCCGATGCACGCTTAAAAAATAAGCGCGGCGCCGCGACAGAAAGCCGCGACAGAAATTGATGCGGTGCAAGATCAGCACGCGTGAGACGCGCTTGCCAGCACGAAAATCAGCGTGCCGCTGATGCGAGCCCTCGATCACGCCGGGCAGGCCCAGCGCTATCTGGCGAAAACGGTTTGACGGCATCGCGCGCTCCTGTCGGCACGTCCATCCGTTTCACATCGTGCGTTGCGGCGCCGTCTGCAGCAGCTCCTGCAATTGCTGCCGGTAGAAAGCCGCATTGCCTGTGGTGAGATGACCTCGCGTCGCGGTGCTGGCCGGGATCAGATAGAGCCGGCCGTTCTTCACACGTTTCAACGCTGCATCGGTCACGCCGGTTTCTGCCGGATTGCGTTCGTCATCGGCGGCGTTGATCGCCAGCAACGTGGCCTCGATCCGCTCCAGACCCGTGGAGGGATTGTAATCGCGCGAGGCTTCCCATTGATAGATGAAGTCGTTGGCATCGGATGTCACCGGCATGGCCAGCCGGTCGTCGACCAGTTTGTCGGCCGCTGCCGCCGTCGGTGCCAGCGTTTGATAGCCGAGCGTGCCGCCGCCGGAGGCGATCTGATAGGCGCTGATGGCGTATTTCATCATCCGCGGCTGGGTGATGTAATGGCCGCCATGGTAATCCGGATCGTTGCGGATGGTCTCAATCATCATCCGCCGCAGCATCCAGTTGCGCGCCGCCATCTCGGTCGGCTGCGATGCCATCGGCACCAGCGCATCCATCATCTGCGGATATCGCACGCCCCAGATCCAGGCGTGCATGCCGCCCATTGAATTGCCGATCACAAGGCGCAGATGCTTGATGCCGAGCCCTTCTTTGATCAGGCGATACTGCGCATCGACCATGTCATCGTAGTCGTAGTTCGGAAATGCGGTTTTCATGGCGTCCGACGGCTTGGACGATCGGCCGTGGCCGAGGCCGTCGGGAATGATGATGTAATATTTCGACGCATCGAGCGGCTGGCCGGCGCCGAACAACTCGCCCGCGAAAGCCGGCGTCAGCATGCTGGCCGCCGAGCCGCCCGAACCATGCAGCACCAGCACCGGCTGGCCGGTCGGCTCGCCGATGGTGGTGTAATGAAGCCGCAGTTCCGGCATCGTCGCGCCGGTGTGGAATTTGAAGTCCGTGGCGATCCAGTCGCCCTGTTTCGGCGCGGGATAATCCGCAGCAAGCGCTGTAAGTGAAGTCATCGCAAAGATCGCCGAAAGTGCTGCGCGCGAATAGCTCATGACGCGTCCCGAGACATGGCACGTGAGACTTGGCGCGTGGCCGCGCTACCGCTTGTCCTCGATATCGGTCTCGGGACGGTCGCTGCCGGAGGCGGTCTCGGTGTGCCACTTGCCGTCGGCCGTCTCGTATTCGATCGCCTCGGTGCGGCCCGGCACGCGCTGCTCGGCGGCGGCGCGTTTGGCGGCGGCAAGTGCTTTTGCATGGGTCGGAAAGCTTTCCGAAAACACGCCATCCACGGTGTAGGCCCAGCCGCCGTCATGCTCGACGATCTTGTAAGTCACATGGCTCATTAGGGAACTCGCTTTTGCTGGTGCGGTGACAGGGGTGAACGCTTCGGCCATTCTATGACAAAATAGTCCTGCGATGCAGGTTTTTGCGGCCGCCGTTCGTCCTCGGGTTTTCCGGGAACCCTAAACGGGCCGGGCGCCGTTCGGATGAAGGAGAAGACAAATGTGCCGCAACATCAAGACGCTGTTCAATTTCGAACCACCTGCGACCGAGGATGAAATCCAGGCATCGGCGCTGCAGTTCGTACGCAAACTCTCCGGCTTCACCAAGCCGTCGCAGGCCAACGCCGCGGCATTCGATCGCGCGGTGGCCGAAGTCTCGGAGGCGGCACGGCGGCTGCTCACCGCGCTGCATACCCATGCGCCCGCGCGAGACCGCGAGGCCGAGGCCGAGAAGGCCAGGGAACGGTCGAGGCAGAGGTTCGGCTGAGCCAGGGCTTGCCGGGCTTACGTGATCCGCCTGTGGGATATCCGGCGCCCCGCGCCGGTCTACTTCTTGTCCTTGTGCCGTTTCTTTTTCTTCTTGTGATCGTCGTCATCGTCGTCCGGATCTTCCGACTGGAACTCGAGTTCGACCGCCGCCTGTGCCGCACGTTCGGCGCGCTCCACCGCCGCCTGCTCCTCGGCCGCCAGCGCCGCGGCCTGGCGCTCCGCGGCTTCGCGCTCGCGCATTTGCCGGTGATCCTCCCACGCATCGAAGATCAGATGCAGCCACGGCATCACCTGTTCGATCGAAGGCAACGCGCCGGGCGGACCGGGCTCGCCGCGAGGCCCGGCTGGGCCCTGCACGCCGGGCTTGCCTTGCGGGCCGGCCTCGCCGGCTTTGCCCTGCGGGCCGATTTCGCCACGTTTGCCCTGCGGGCCGGGCTTGCCTTCCTGACCAGGCTTGCCTTCCGGACCAGCTTTGCCGCGCGGACCCTCCGGTCCCGCCTTGCCTGCCGGTCCGGGCTTGCCACGCGGACCTTCGAGTCCGGGTCGGCCGGGATGGCCCTGCGGTCCGGGACGGCCCGGCTCGCCGCGCGCGCCTTGCGGTCCCTGTCGTCCTTGCCGGATCGGTGTTTCGTCGGCCACGTACTCACTCCGAAAATGATTCTGCGGCGCGTTTTGTAACAGAGATTTGGTGACGATTTAAATTTGGCGGTGGACAAAGCGTCACCGGTCCCAGATCACAGGCAGGTTCAGCAGCCCGCGAAACGCCCAGCCGCCGATCCGCACCGGCTCGGATTGATCGAGCCGCAGGTTCCTGAGCCGCTTGAACAGGCTCGGCAGCGCCACATCCGCGACCATCGCGCGCGAGGCGAAGGCGCCGGCGCAATAATGCGGGCCGGCGCCGAACGCGATGCTTTTGGCGGTATTGCGCGTGATGTCGAAACGATCGGGATCGGGAAAGCAGGCCTCGTCGCGATTGGCCGAGCCGAACATGAAGAACACGCGATCCTCCGGCTCGAAATCGACGCCGCCATAGGACCATGGCCTGGCAACACGGCGCGGCGACATCCCGATCGGCGCGATCCAGCGCGCATATTCCTCGAACGCATCGAGCCACTTCGATTTTCCATCGCGCAGCATCGCGAGCTGATCGGGGTGGCTCAGCAGCGCCCAGACCGTGCCGGAAATCGCGTCGCGCGGCTCGTTCTGGCCGCCGGAGATCGCCAGCTTGATGTTGGCGCGGATGCTCTCCATCGGCTGGCCGGCGGCGAGCAGCACGCTGAGGATCGAGGTATTGGGGTGTTTGGTCACGACCGGGACCATGTCGTCGATCGCGGCATCGATCCCTGCGGTGGCGGCGTGGCAACGCGCCTCGATCTGCTTGTCGCCGCTGTAATTGGCGATGCCGTCGATCATCGCCTGCGACCACGCATCCATATCCTCAAAACGCATATTGGTCAGGCCGGTGACGTCCTTCAGGCATTCGGCGGACAGCGGCAGCGCCAGCGCCTTGCAGAGATCGGCATGGCCGGCCGGCGCCAACGCCTCGAGGATGCGGTCGGCATGGGCCTGGAACTGGCGGCTCCAGGTATCGCGCACCGTGCGCGGCGAAACGGACGGAAACATCGCCGCCCGTTCCGACATGTGCGCCTCGCCGTCCTTGCGCATCATGTTGTGGCCCATCAGCGTGTTCATCAACCCGGCCGGCTGATGCGAGGAGAACACGTCGATGCGTTTCTCCTGGCTGAAGATGTCGTCGCGCCGGGTGAAGACGGTCGAGCCGAGCTGCGGCACGAATGCGATCGGCGCTTCCTTGCGCATCTTTGCGAGGTCCGGATAGGGATCGGCCCAGAACGCCGGCACGTCGATCTCAAAATGCGGGGCGTTGGACATCGCGTTCCTCCATCCGGGATTTCTTCCCGTCCGGAGAAGCACCCTATTCAAGATGCGGCGGCACGTCGATTCCTTCGGCGGAATAGAGCCGGATCTTGTTGCGCAGGGTGCGGACCGATACCCCGAGCACGCGCGACGCGCGGGTGCGGTTGCCGTCGCAACGCGCCAGCGTTTGCAGCACCAGCTCGCGTTCGACCTCGCCGACGGTAGAACCGATCAGCAGCGGCACGACCTCGTTCGGCGCCAGCGACGCCGCCGGAATTTCCTGCGCGTGGACCGCGGATTCAACAACCGCCGATTCAACAAAGGACTCGGCAGCAAATACTTGAACGGACTCTTGAGCCATCAGCTCCTCCCGATTCAACGCCCGCCTCGAATCGTGGAAGCGGAAACATCGAGAACCAATAACTACCCCGTCGCGACGGTGGTCCGTGTTGGTTAACAAAATCCTAACGCGCGCCGGCGCGGTGGAAATGTCACTAAATCGCCCGATATCCGCCATCTGCCATCACAATGGAACCGGTGACGTAGCTTGAAAGATCGGAGGCGAGAAAGATCGCCGGCCCCACGATGTCTTCCGGCACGCCGGCGCGGCCGAGCGGGGTGTGTTCCATGAACATCTGCACCGCTGCCGGATTGCTGGCGCGCGTGCCTGCGTTCAGCGGCGTTTCGATGAAGCCCGGCCCGATCGCATTGACGCGCACGCCTTCCTTGCCGAGTTCCACGGCGAGCGCCTTGGTGAAGCCGAGCACGCCGTGCTTCGAGGCCGTATAGGCCGGCGAACTCGGCTGGCGGACGTGCACGAACGACTGGATCGAGCCGATGTTGACAATGCGCCCCCTGGTCGCGCGCAGCGAAGCAAGAAAAGCGTGCGTCACATTGAAGACCCCGGTGAGATTGATGGCGATGATGTCTTCCCAATCCTTGATCACCGCTTCGGTTGCGCCCAGCATGCCGTTGCGGCGGGCGATGCCGGCATTGTTGACCAGGATCGATACCGGCCCGACCTGCTCGGCGATACGCTTGGCGACCGCGACGCAATCCTCGCGGTTGGACACGTCGAGCGCGAAGCTCGTGGCCTCACCGCCGGTGTCGCGAATTTCCGCGGCGGCTTCCGCGGCCGCCTTCTCGTTCATGTCGAGCAGCACCACAGCTGCGCCCTCGCGGGCATAGCCGAGCGCGATCGCGCGCCCGATGCCGGAGCCGGCACCGGTGATAACCGCGATATGATTTTGCAGAAGCGGCATGAAGGAGGTTTCCTCTTGCTGGTTTTGTGTTGTTGATTTTGGCGGAGGATAGCCACGCGGCGCGGCATTCGCAAAGCCGAATGCAATTGCGGCGACGACGGCATAACAGACTTGCATCATGATACGGTTGCGCGTTTCCGCGGCGCGGGGCGCCCGGATTGTAGGAAACTCGTTCGCCCCGGAGGGCGTGGCGCTACCCCAAGGGGGAGCGGGGAATGCCGGGTGCCCGTTGCACCCGCAGCCGCGCGTGTAGTTGTAGTAAGCACGCGCGTTAGTCACCACGGTCGCACCGGAACACCCGGCATTCCCGCACGCGATGGTTTTAACGGCTTATTTCGTACTCTCCCCGGTGATCGGGCTTTCTTGTCACCGTCGCCGGTGAAATTTCTTTCACCAACTTGACGCCGGCGTCGAGGCGTCAGGACCACACGACTTCGCCGTCCGCAAGAAACGCTTTCGTCAAAAGCGCAACCCGCGTCCATCGCATCCCCAGCCCTACGTTCGTGACGATCGCGAAACGCCCCTCTGTGTTGGGCGGGGATGCGAAAGATATGGAGGTGATTTGGGTCGAATGAGAAGAGGGAATATTTTTGCGAAGCGGACTGGACAGCTTTTTTGCAAGCGTGCCCGGCGGGCAAATCAGTGCGCCCGCCGGGCAGATCGATAGGTGACGCCGCGTCGGTTGCCCTTATGGTTCGAGACGCGTGAAGACGCGCGCGGTACAATGAAAACAAAGGGTTTAGGGGCGTCATTGCGAGGAGCCAACGGGTCGCGCGAATGCGCGCCCGATGACAGGCTCCGCGACGAAGCAATCCATTCTTCGGCATGCAAAGTTGGATTGCTTCGCTTCGCTCGCAATGACGGCTGACCTTATCCTGAGGAGCGGCCAATTGGCCGCGTCTCGAAGGATGAAGCCATTGAAATTCGCGCTACCGTCCCGCCAGCGACGCGATGCCTTCGATTTCGATCAGCATCTTCGGATCGGGCAGCGCCTGGACGACGCAGGTGGTGCGGGCGGGATAGGGCGCGGGCCCGAACGCCGATGCATACAGCACGTTCATGGTGGCGACGTCGCCAGCCCGCGTCAGCAGCACGTTGAGCTTGACGAGATCGCCAAACGTCGCACCGGCCTCGTCGAGCACGCGCTTGATGTTGGTGACGACATTGGCGAACTGCGCCTCGAAGGTCTCAGGCAGGGCGCGCTTGTCGTCGAAGCCGGGGATGCCGGAGATGAACAGCAGGTCGCCGGTGCGGGTGGCGAACGACAGCGGCGGCGCCTTGATTCCGGCGGGTGGTGCGAAATGCTTGATCGGCATGGATCACCTCATGTTTGGAGCCGGACACTCTAGCGCGAAGCAGCACTACCGTTGAGCGCAAATACGCAACGCGGGTCAGGCGAAGCCGTGACCCGCCAGAGGGCAAATTCGCGCGAAACGGAAGTTGGCGGGTTACGCCTTACGGCTAACCCGCCCTTGCGATTCGCCCGTGTCGACGGTTTGCCCTGTTTTTGATTTTGATCGTTAGACGCCCGTTAAGTCAAATTTGCATAAACCGAAACGCCGGGCGTACCCGCGCTTTATGGATTGCCGGGCCAGGGGTTTCGGATGGACCAACAATTCAACCAATGGAAACTCGCGATCGAGCGTTTAGCCGTCGCCGCCGCGCCGGATTTTCGCGAGGTCGCGCTGCTGGTCGGTAAGATCGCCGGGACGTCCACGAACAAGACGCTGCGGCAGGCGGCCTCGCAGGCGCTGCCGAGCCTGCGCAACGCGGCCGCGTGGTCGGCGGATCAGGCGACGAAGGATATCGGGCGGCGTCGGCTCGGCCTGTTCATGGAGGCCATGCACACGCTGACCGCGCCGAGCTTCGGCCGGCGCGACGTTCCGGCAAGGAAGCTGACGGCGGAGGAGCAGTATCGGCAATTGCTGGGGCTGCCGCTCGACCGCCGCCTCGCGCCCAGCGAAATCCATCAGGCCTTCAAGCGCGCGGCAAAGACCATGCATCCGGATGTCGGCGGCGACGCCCGCCAGTTCCAGGAACTGTCGGTGGCGCGCGATGCGTTGATGAAGGCGAAATAGAGCTCGGAACGAGCGGGCGCCGTTGCGCAGCTTGCCTTCCGCCGGCCGCGCGG
The DNA here is from genome assembly GCA_963727225.1 of uncultured Pseudomonadota bacterium. Lineage (GTDB taxonomy): Bacteria > Pseudomonadota > Alphaproteobacteria > Rhizobiales > Xanthobacteraceae > Bradyrhizobium. The sequence continues at coordinate 1,201,102 of CAVSFN010000024.1, forward strand.
GGCGGGTCAGCGAGCGTAACCCGCTGCTACAGGGCTCTCGATTTAAATCGTCATTCCGGGGCGCGAGCAGAGCGAGCGAGCCCGGAATCGATAACCCCCGCGGGGAATGGATTCCGGGCCTGCGCCAAGCGGCGCATCCCGGAATGACGAATAGATCGTTGTTCCGTTCTCGTTGTGAACGCCTACGCCGTGTTCCGGTCATAGAACGGCGGACACGTCTTGCTGATCTCGGCGTCACGCTCGTTGTTGAGAAAGACAATGTCGAGATCGGCCTTGGTGTTGAACAGCGCCGCGACGGTCTTGCCGATCTGTCCGGCCAGTTTCTCGCAGTCCCGGCCGTCATCCGTCAGCAGGCCGAGCATCACGCCGCTGGTCTTGTCGTCATAGGCCACGCGCGCGAGATAAGCCCGGGTCACGCTGGCGCCGAGACCGAGCAATACCGCCAGCGCCTCCTTCAGGCGCCGCTCCGCCGGACCATCCTGTTCGCCCAGAAATGTGATGTCCTCAGTGGAGAGCGAGTGGATCAATCAAACCTCCCCGGCAAACCTCCCCGGAACGAAGGCGAAGGCGGGCGCGGTGCGAGGCACGCGCGCCCACCCCTCCGCCGATCGAACGGTTTTTAGAACGCGCAATGACGGTGGCGCAGCATCACATTCTTGACCGCCAGCGCGGAGCCGAAGGTCGGCAGCCGGTGGGTGACAACCCTGTAGTTCGCGGGCCACGGACGGGTCGGAATACTGTTGTCCCAGATCTGGCAGAAGCCGGTGTCATGCCAGCGGATGACGTGGAAACCGGCCTGGGCCGGGCTCGCCGCGGCAAGGGCGGTGACGGCAAGGCCGGCGGCGGCGCAAAGAAGCGGAAATTCGACGCATGATAATGATAGCTCCTGTTTGAAATATCCCGCCGCCTCCGCAAGGGTTGAGGAGGTGCGGCGCCGGGCGGTGATGCGTCCCGGGCAGGGAATGAGTGTCTGGTAGCGGCAATCGGGTTCAAAGGGCGGATTACATTTGGCTAATCCGCTTCGATGATAAGGAACGATGAAGGGGAAATCGTCGTTGATCTGGATCAAGCCTGTAGCCCGGATGAGCGAAGCGACATTCGGGACCGCGATTCCTGAGTCTTAGCCTTCAACCCGGATATCGCTTCGCTCATCCGGGCTACGGCTGGATGTGCTTGATCCAATCCGCCAGTTCCTGCCATGCCTGAACCGACCATGAGCCTGATGCCGCGCCGGAAGGCGAGGCCAGCACGAAGATTTCAGGAAAGCCTTCGGACGATGGTTGCCGGCCCAGCGTCACAGCCCTGGTCGGTTTTCCAAGAAGAGGCTCGCGGCCTTCTTGCTGGTGAAGGCGATGGTGTTCGGCCGGTAGCGCCGTATCTTTTCCCTGAAGGCCGGGATGTCGACGGGAAAGGCGAGGGCCTGGTGATCCATGCCCGCACCCGACTTGCAGAGATCGGTAAAGCCGATGCCGAGTTGCAGCAGCGCCGTAAACTCGCGCGGTTCGTAAAGGCGCGGTGTCAGGCCGACCTGATGGATCGTGCGCCAAAAGCGATTGCCGGGATGCGCGTAGTAATGGCCCACATCGGCGGACCGCGTACTTGCCGCGGTGCCGACGAAGACCAGTCGCAGATTTTCCTGAAGTTGGTCAGGAAGTTTTTCGGCCGTCAGCGAGCAAGGCTCACAACACCCGATTGCTCGCCTTCACCTTCTCCGCATCGAGATACACGCTTGAGCCCATCTCCTTGAACTTGGCGCTCATCTGCGCCATGCCGTCCTCGATGGTGCCGTTGATGTTCAATCCCACCGAAGCCGGATCGTTCAGCGTCGCCGCATAATCCCGCACGTCCTGCGTGATCTTCATCGAGCAGAATTTCGGGCCGCACATCGAGCAGAAATGCGCGACCTTGTGGGCGTCCTTGGGCAGCGTTTCGTCGTGGTAGCTGCGCGCGGTTTCGGGATCGAGGCCGAGGTTGAACTGGTCTTCCCAGCGGAAATCGAAGCGGGCGCGGGAGAGCGCGTCGTCGCGCAGTTGCGCCGCCGGGTGGCCCTTGCCGAGATCGGAGGCGTGGGCTGCGATCTTGTAGGTGATGACGCCGACCTTGACGTCGTCGCGGTTGGGCAGGCCGAGATGCTCCTTCGGCGTGACGTAGCACAGCATCGCGCAGCCGAACCAGCCGATCATGGCCGCGCCAATGCCTGACGTGATGTGATCGTAGCCCGGTGCGATGTCGGTGGTCAGCGGCCCCAGCGTATAGAACGGCGCCTCGCCGCACTCCTTGAGCTGCTTGTCCATGTTGATCTTGATCTTGTGCAGGGGAACGTGGCCCGGCCCTTCGATCATCACCTGGCAGCCTTTCTTCCACGCAATTTGAGTGAGCTCGCCGAGCGTCTCCAGTTCGGCGAACTGCGCGCGGTCGTTGGCATCCGCGATCGAGCCCGGACGCAATCCGTCGCCGAGCGAGAACGAGACGTCGTATTTCCGCATCAGGTCGCAAATCTCTTCGAAGTGGGTGTAGAGGAAGCTCTCCTTGTGATGCGCCAGGCACCACTTCGCCATGATCGAGCCGCCTCTGCTGACGATGCCGGTGACGCGGTTGGCGGTGAGGTGGATATAGGGGAGCCGCACGCCGGCGTGGATGGTGAAGTAGTCGACGCCCTGTTCGCACTGCTCGATCAGGGTGTCCTTGTAGAGCTCCCAGGTCAGTTTGACGGGATCGCCCTCGCATTTCTCCAGCGCCTGATAGATCGGCACGGTGCCGATCGGGATCGGCGCATTGCGCAGAATCCATTCGCGGGTGGTGTGGATGTTGCGGCCGGTCGAAAGGTCCATCACGGTGTCGGCGCCCCAGCGGATCGCCCACACCATCTTGTCGACTTCCTCTTCCACCGACGAGGTCACCGCCGAGTTGCCGATATTGGCGTTGATCTTGGTGAGGAAGTTGCGGCCGATGATCATCGGCTCCAGCTCGCCATGGTTGATGTTGCAGGGGATGATGGCGCGGCCGCGCGCGATTTCGCTGCGCACGAATTCGGGCGTCACGAAGGCGGGCACCGAGGCCCCAAAACTTTCGCCGTCGGCCAAGGCTGCCTCGGCGCGCTCGAGTTGCACCTTGCGGCCGAGATTTTCTCTGGTGGCGACGTAGATCATCTCCTTGGTGATGATGCCGGCGCGGGCGAATTCGAGCTGCGTGATCATGTGGTCGCCGACGCCGCGCAGCGGCTTGTGATGCGCAATAAAGGATTTCGCGGCATGCGATGCGCCGACATTGCCGTTGTCTTCCGGCTTGATGTCGCGGCCCTGATATTCCTCGACGCCGCCGCGCTCCTTCACCCAGGCGATGCGCCCGCGCGCCAAGCCGGCATTGACGTCGATGGTCACCGCCGGATCGGTGTAGGGACCCGAGGTGTCATAGACCGGCAAATTCGGCTCGCCGGCGCCTTCGCTCAGCATGATCTCGCGCAGCGGCACCCGCACGTCGGGCGCTTCATCCGGCGTGACAAAGATCTTGCGCGATGCCGGCAGCGGGCCGGTGGTGACAGCGGGAAGCGTGGTGTCGGGATTGGAGCGGATGTTCATGGGATCCTCCTTTGAATACTATCGTTCGTTTTCGTCATTGCGAGCCACCGGGTCGCGCGAATGCGCGCCCGATGACAGGCTCCGCGAAGCAATCCAGAGCGACGAAGCAAATCTGGATTGCTTCGTCGCTTGCGCTCCTCGCAATGACGGTGGGGAGATTCGTTTTCATCTCAAGCGGCCTCCGCCTTCTGCCCAAGCCATTGCCGGACCCGCGCGTCGGGGTCGGCGTTCTGGGTGATGTCGCTGACGACGGCGATCGAGTCCGCGCCGGCGGCAAAGATCGCGGCGGCCTGCTCGAACTTGATGCCGCCGATCGCGACCAGCGGGATGTCGCCGATGCGCTTTTTCCATTCGGTGATCTTCGGAATGCCCTGCGGCGCGAAGCGCATCGATTTCAGCGTGGTCGGAAAAATCGGGCCCAGCGCGATGTAGTCCGGGCCGGCGCGCAGCGCGGTTTCGAGTTCGGCGTCGTCGTGGGTGGAAAGGCCGAGGGTCAATCCGGCTTCGCGGATCGCCTTGAGGTCGGCGTCCACCAGATCTTCCTGGCCGAGATGCAAATGCCTGGCGCCGGCGACGATCGCCGCGCGCCAGTAATCGTTGACGACCAGTTTGGCCGGCGTGCCGCTGATAGCGGCGAGCGCGTCGGTCACCAGTTGCAGCGCCTGGGAGTCGTTGAGGTCCTTGGCGCGCAACTGAATGGTGCCGACGCCGAGCGCTGCGAGGCGCGCGACCCAGGCGACGCTGTCGACGACAGGATAAAAGCGATCAGGATACGCGGAGCGATCGGATACGCGTGGCGATCAGGATACGGCATGCCAGAACGGTGTCCCGATGACTGGAGTGGAAGGAGAGGCGAAATCGCGGGCTTCCATCAGGCCCGCTTCAAAGGCCGTGCGGCCGGCCTCGACGGCGGATCGAAACGCGCCCGCCATCGCCACCGGGTCGGCGGCCTTGGCGATCGCGGTGTTGAGCAGTACGGCGTCGTAGCCGAGTTCGAGGGCTTGCGCCGCGTGCGACGGTGCGCCCAAACCGGCATCGACCACCAGCGTGATGTCCGGCAGGCGGTCGCGCAGCAGCTTCAGCGCGTCGCGGTTGATGATGCCGCGGGCCGAGCCGATCGGCGCCGCCCACGGCATCACCACCTTGCATCCCGCATCGACCAGCCGCATCGCGACGCTCAGGTCTTCTGTGCAATAGGGGAACACCTCGAAGCCGTCCTTGATCAGGTGAGAGGCGGCTTCGACCAGGCCGACCACGTCGGGCTGCAGCGTGTCGTTGTCGGCGATCACCTCGAGCTTGATCCAGGAGGTCGCGAACAGTTCACGCGCCAGCTTCGCCGTGGTCACCGCCTCGCGCACGCTGCGGCAGCCGGCGGTGTTCGGCAGCACCGTGACGTCAAGTTCGCGGATCAGCGACCAGAACGCATCGCCGGTCTTGCCGCCGGCCGCCTCGCGCCGCAGCGACACCGTGACGATGCCGGCGCCGGAGGCCCGGATCGCCGCCTGCATGATCGCCGGCGACGGATACAGCGCGCTGCCGACGAGCAGGCGGGAGGTGAATGGTTTGCCGTAGAAGTTCAGCATGGGCATCTCCACGCGCATCACCATCACCCTCCCTGCCGCGGCGTGATGATCTCGATCTCGTCGCCGGTCTGCAGCGCCGTCTCGGCCCAGCGGCTGCGCGGCAGCACGTCGAAATTCAGCGCGATCGCGAAATGCGTGCCCTCATATTCGAGCTCGCTGAGCAGCGCATCGACCCGCACCGATGCGATCTCGCGCGCCTCGCCGTTGACGATCACGCGCATTGCATCACCTCATTGTCGATCACGCCGCGCTCGACATAGCCGAGCGCGAGTTCCGCCAGCGCCGGCGCCAGCAGGAAACCGTGGCGATAAAGTCCGTTCACCGCGATCTTGCGATTGTCGATCGCGATGCGCGGCAAATTGTCGGGAAACGCCGGCCGCAGACCGGAGCCGAATTCGACGATGCGCGCCTCGGCGAATGCCGGATGCACCGCATAGGCCGCGCTGAGCAGTTCCAGCGCCGAGCGGACGCTGACGCCGTTGTCCTCGCTTTCGATCGAGGTCGCGCCCAGCATGAAGCGGTTGTGCCCACGCGGAATCACATACAGCGGCCAGCGCGGATGGATCAGCCGTATGGGGCGGGCGAGTTCGACCTCGTCGCTCTCGACGATGATCATCTCGCCCTTGACGCCGCGCAGTGTTTGTTGCGTGTCGCGCGCGGCGAGGCCACGGCAATCGATCGCGATGCCGTCGAACGCGTCGGGGCTGACGTCGCTGTTGAATTTGAGCGTGCCGCCGGCGGCGACAAAGCGCGCATGCAATTCGGGAAGGATCCGCCGCGGCTCGACATGGCCTTCATCGGCATAAAACAGGCCATCGCGGAAACGGCCTTCCAGCGACGGCTCGAGTTCGCGCATGGCTTCCGCGTCAAGCCGCCGGTGGCCCGAGGTCAATTTGGCGAAGCGTTCGAAATCGGCGCGGTCGCGCGGGTGGGCGACCACCAGCGATCCATTGAAGGGCGTTTGCGGAAAATGCTCGCGCCAGAGATCGAGCGAGCGGATGCCGAGCCGGACGATCGCGGGCTCGGAAGTCTCGGCCTCGCACCAGGGCGCCAGCATGCCGCCGGCCCAGTGGCTGGTCGATTGCGTCATCGCCTCGTCGCTGCGCTCGTGCAGCGTGACGTCGTGGCCGGCTTGCGCGAACAGCAATGCCTGCCACGCGCCGGCAATGCCGGCGCCGATGACCGAAACGGGGGATTCCCCGCGTGGGGCGACGGGCGATCGCCCGCGCTGCTTCTCCGAACTCTGATACATCCCTGTCCCTTCGCCGGCATGACCCGGATCAGGTTCAAAGGGTCACCGCGGTCTCGCGCCCCTGCGTCGCAGCAGGTGCTTTGAGCGTGCGGTCTCTCAGCTCCTCATCGGAGCTCCCCTCGGAACAGAACTTAATGTAGGCCGATGCGGCAGGGTGTCAACGCGCGGGTTGCCGGTTTGCACCGGCTTGCTCCAGCCTATTTGGAACCCTGACCTGCGCTGGCGTCGGCATCCTTGGCCGGTTCCTTGGCCGGCTCTTTCGACGGCGCGGCGGCGAGCACCGGTTCGGGATGCCCGGTATGTTCGAGCCGCTGGCGTTTGGCGACGTAGTAATAGCCGGCGGCGAAATAGTGGACGGCGCGGTCGTAGTCGCCTTTCGCAGCGCGGTAGGCGCCGGCCAGGTACTTCACGGCATAGGTGAGATTGGTGTTGGGATCGCGCAGCCCGGCCGCGTCGCCGGTGTAGCCGAGGCTGCGCGCGGTCGCGAGCTTGATCTGCATCAGGCCGATGGTGCCGCCGCGTCCGACCAGCCCGGGCTGGTAACGGCTCTCGCGCACGATCACGCGGTGCACCAGGGCTTCCGGCACGCCATTGGCCTTGGCGTGGGTGGCGACCAGTCCATCATATTCGGCGTGCTGGGCCCGTGCGATTTCCGGAAACGGCAGCGCCGCCATGGCGGCAAGCCAACCGAGCGATAACAGACGTTTCATCGTTCAGGGCCTCTTTTCCGGGCTCGGGCGGGCGCGATGCCGCGGCTGAAGGCTTGGCCGCCCCCGATCGTTGCAATCGCCGGGGCGACGATGCGGCCAAATCCCGGCTTTCTTAAGCCTTTCTGTACCCGCGGCAGCCGGATTTACCAAGAATTATGCGTTGGCGTGCTTCGATCCGGCGGGAAATCCCAAGAGAAATCCCAAGCGACGAACGACAGACGAACTCCCCAGAGATCAGGCCGCGCCGATGACCCTGTCCATCACCCATAGCGCCGAGCGCACCAGCCCCATGCACGGCCTGCTGCCGCTATGGGTCGGCGTCGCCATCTATGCGCTGCTGGTCGTGGCCGGCAACCGCCTGCTGCTTGATCCCGATACGTTGTGGCACATCACCGTCGGCCAGTGGATGCTCGACAATCATACGGTGCCGCACACCGATATCTATTCCTTCACCATGCGCGGCCACCCCTGGATTTCGATGCAGTGGGTGGCGGAGGTGCTCTACGCCGAAGCCTATGCGCTGTTCGGCTGGAGCGGGCCGGTGGTGCTGACCGCCGCGGCGAGCGCACTGACTTTCGCGTTGCTGGCGAAATTCCTGAGCCGGCATCTAAGCCAAAGCGCCACGATCGTGTTCGTCGCCGCAGCATTGGCGCTGACGGCCCAGCATTTGCTGGCGCGGCCGCATGTGCTGGCGCTGCCGGTCATGATGGCGTGGGTCGGCGGATTGATCGACGCGGCGGATCGGCGCGACGCGCCGTCATTCTGGCTGCTGCCGCTGCTGGCGCTGTGGGCCAACCTGCATGGCGGTTTTATCCTCGGCCTGGTGCTGGTGGGACCGATCGCGCTCGATGCGGTGGTGGGCGCCGATGCGGCGTCGCGGAAATCGCTGGCGCTGCGCTGGGCGGCATTCGGGGTCGGCGCCTTGATCGCCGCTTGTTGCACGCCCTATGGCTGGAATTCGATGCTGGCGTCGAAGAACATCCTGGAATTGGGCAGCGTGCTGCGGTTGATCACGGAATGGCGGCCGGCCGATTTCAGCAGCATCACGCCGTTCGAAATCTGCCTGTTGATGGCCATCGGATTGGCGCTGCTGCGCGGCATCAAATTGCCGCCGACGCGGATCCTGCTGCTGCTGGGGCTGCTTCACATGGCGCTGTCCCAGGGCCGGGCCGCCGAAATTCTGGCATTGCTGGCGCCGATGGTTCTCGCCGTCCCGCTCGCCAAACAGGTCGGCGCCGCCGAGGCCTCATCGTCGAGCGCGACCAGGCCGGCACGCGGCCTGCTGTTCGCCGGTGTCGCCATCGTGCTGGCGGCGGGAACGGTGGCCTATGCCTCGGTCGCCCGCTTCGAGCCCAATGCCCGGCAATCGCCGGTCGCAGCGGTTGTCGCGCTGAAGAAGATGAACTTCACCCGGGTGTTCAACGATTACGATTTCGGCGGCTATCTGATCTCAACCGGCGTCGCACCGTTCATCGACGGCCGCACCGACATCTATGGCGAGAAATTCTTTGTCGATCACAACGCCGCCAGCGGATTGATGGAGCCGGAAAATCTGTTCCGGATGCTGGACGAATACAGGATCGAGGCGACGTTGATGCGGACGCAGAGCGCGGCGACCAAGCTGCTCGATCATATGGATGGCTGGCAGAAGGTGTATACCGACGACATCGCCACCATTCACGTCCGCAAGCCTGACGCCGTTCATAGCCTTGAACCGGTGATCGATCCGAAGGCGCATTGACGCGCACGCCGCCGTCACGGCTTGCGCGCGCTGCGACAAAGTAGTTCGGCCGAGTTGCCGTTCAAAAAACTCATTGACGCATCAACAGCTGCTCATCAAGAATGGCCAGCGACAGCGGCAAATGTGAATCCGGCAGCGAAGCTGTCCCATTCGTTTCAACAGCAAATAGCAAAGGGAGATGCGGTATGGCCAAAATAGACGTCCGCTATTTGCCCCGCGGGAACCCTTGCGCGCAATGCGGCGCGCCGATCGCAGCACCCGACTGGATTGAAAACGGTCCGCGCCGCACCTCGTATCTCTGGCATTGCGAGGTGTGCGACTACCGGTTCGAAGCGGTGGCGTTTTTCGAGGGTTCGGAAACCGATCGTCTGGCGGCGTGAACGCCGAGGCTTCGGATCTCAAGCGCTCAGGCGGCCGATTGCCGGCTTTGCTGGCGAACCGGCAATTGAATACGAACGATCAATCCATGCGGCTGCCGGTCATTCAGTGACAGCGCGCCGTGATGCGCGATCGCAATGGTACGCGCGATCGAGAGCCCGAGACCGAAGCCGGCGGCTTCGTCCATATTGCGGGCGTCGTCGCCGCGCACGAACGGTTCGAGCATGACCTCCTTGCGCGCATCGGAAATACCGGGGCCATCATCCTCGACCTCGATGGTCGCGGTCTCCGGCGATACCCGCAGGCGTATGGTGGCCTCCGCGCCGTACCTGACCGCGTTCTCGACGAGATTGGTGACGCTGCGATGCAGGTCGTCAGGACGGACCGTGGCCATGGCGTGTTCGGGGCCGTCGTAGGCGACCTTGTGTCCCATATCGGCGAATTGATCGGTGACAAGCTGCAGCGTGCTCGCGATGTCGACCAGCGTCATGGATTCGAGCTTGCGGTCGTTGCGCAGGAAGGAGAGCACGGCCTCCAGCATCGAGCGCATCTGTTCGAGATCGCGCAGCATGCGGCTGCGGTGCGCCTCGTCCTCGATGAATTCGGCGCGCAGGCGCATCCGGGTAATCGGCGTGCGCAGGTCGTGGCTGATGGCGGCCAGCATCTTGGTGCGGTCGTCGCTCAGGGTCGTGATGCGCTCCCGCATCCGGTTGAGCGCCTTGGCCACCGAGCGAATTTCTTCGGGGCCGCGTTCGGGCAGCGGCGCCGCGGCGCCGTTCAGGCTGAAATCCTCGGCGGCCTTTGCGAACGACGACAGCGGCGCGGTCAGGGCCCGGGCGGCCCACAGGCTGAGCAGGGTGACGCTGACCACGGCAAACATCAGGGTCAGCATCAAGGGTCCCTGCCAGAACGGACGTTGCCACAGCAACTTTGCGGAAATCATCGCGCCGTCCGGCAGCGCGATGCCGACCTTGTTGGTATCTGTGCCCTGCGCGAGGGAAAAGGTCCGGTAGCCACTGCCGAGGCGGCGACGCAACCCGCGCAGTTCGGGGTTGTCGGCATCGCCGACGGCGGCTGAATCCGGCGGCAGCAATTCGATCTCCAATTGTGGAAACGTCTTCGCAATGTCGGCGAGGAGCCGCGGCAGCTCCGTCGCGGGCGCGGTGCCGAGAAGCTGGGTCACGGCGACAAGCTGATTGTGTCCGCGATCGATCGACGGATCGGGCTGGTCCGGCCGGTGGACGAAAAAGGTGGTGGTGAGGATCAGGTGTATAGCGACGATCGAGGCGACCACCAGTGCCGCGATCTGTCCGCTGATACCCCTGAGATTCAGGAAGCCGAGCAGTTTCATGTTCGGCCGCCGGCGGGGGCGGCGACCGCGTCCACCGCGGGGGTGAATATGTATCCGCCGGAACGCACGGTCTTGATCATGGTGGCGTCCTGCGGATCGGGCTCGATCTTGCGTCGGATGCGGCTGACCAGCACATCGATGCTGCGCTCGAACGAGCCGGCGTTGCGGCCCTGGGTGAGATCGAGCAGGCTGTCGCGCGACAGCACCCGGCCGGGCCGCTCGCAGAAGGTTCGCAGCAGGTCGAACTCGGCGCTGGTCATCGCCACCCGCGCGCCCGCCGGATTGCGCAGCTCGCGCAGCCTGAAATCGATCCGCCATCCCAGAAAGGTGAGGGCGGTCGCGCCGTTGATGGCGCTCGCGGTCTGCGCGGCGCCATGACGGCGCAGCACCGCGTTGATCCGCGCCAGCAACTCGCGCGGATTGAACGGCTTGGCCAGGTAGTCGTCCGCGCCCATTTCCAGTCCGAGAATGCGATCGACGTCCTCGCCGCGCGCGGTGAGCATGATGATCGGTACCTGCGATTCAGCGCGCACCTTGCGGCACAGGCTGAGGCCGTCTTCACCCGGCAGCATCACGTCGAGGATGAGCAGATCGACGCGATGGTCGGCCATCGCCCGGACCATTTCGCGCCCGTCGATCGCCACCGTGACGTTGCAGCTGTTGCCGCGCAGATATTTCGCGATCAGCGACCGCGTCTCGCGGTCGTCGTCAACGACGAGAATGTTCGGCGATGCCGTAGCCATGCAGTGTCTTGTCCATGATTCGTCTTGTCCGTGATTCGAGGACCGACGATTTTTGTTTCGAAATATTTCTGACGCTTGCCTCGCAACACAATGCAACACATCAGTCGGGCAACAAAAAGACTTCGTTAAGAGCATTAACCTTAACCTCGAGGCATCTTGCAAGAACCTTTGGAGCCATCATGACCGCAATCTCCGCGACCTCCGGCAGCAACTACCAGTCGCCCCTCCAGCTGCTGCAGAACGAACTGCAGACGGAGGTGAAGTCCGGTGCGATCTCTTCGTCCGATCAGAGTGCACTGTCCTCGGCGCTGAACGACATCAACTCGTCGTTACAGAGCGATAGCCCGAGCAGCTCCACTGGCGGCACCAGCGCCTCTCCCGGCGACCTGCGATCGAAGATCGACACCTTGATTGCCGGCGAAGTGTCCAGCGGCAAGCTGACCAGCGATCAGGCCACCGAGCTGCAGGGCGTCTTCGCGGCAGCCTTCGCCAACGGCCCCGGCGGCGCCCACGGCGGCCATGGTGGTCCGCCGCCTGCCAGCAGTTCATCCTCCGGTTCATCTTCGAGCGGCAGTTCATCGGCCACCAGCACCGCCAACGACATTCTGCAGCAATTTCTCCAATCGCTACAGAATTCATTGTCGAGTTCGTCGCCGTCGTCCTACAGCGCGACCGGCAGCAGCAGCACCGCCAGTAGCGGCAGCTCGTCATTCTCGGCGCTGCTGATCAACTACCAGACCTGATCCCAAGGCAGTATCCCAAGGCGCCGCACGCACCGACGCTCCGCGCCATCATCTTTCCCAGAACGGGAGAGATGATTGCCGACACCGTCGCTGCGATTGGGCGTGGCCCGCAACCGGCCGCGATCGAGAGGCCGGTCCGCCAAATCCGCCGGTTGAAGATTTGATGATGACTGAAATGTTCCACGGAACTTGCCGCGTTATTTGCCAAGTCGCTTATCGGTCACTTCCCAGTCATCGGCATCGCACAATTTGAAAAACCTTCGTCAGCGGGAACGGCGGAGGGATCGGTGAGTTTTCTCCTGACCAGATCAAGGAGAAACCAAAATGTTTGCAAAATCCGTAATCGCCGGTTTGGCCGGCTCGGCATTGCTTGTGACCGTTGCGTTTGCACAAACGCCGGCGGCGACCTCCGACGGCGCCAATGCGGCACCGATGTCGAATTCCTCGTTACGGGGTGATTGGCGCACGTCGAAAGTCGTCGGCCTTAGCGTCTATAACGACAACAATGAGAGTATCGGCTCGATCAACGATCTGCTGACCGACAAGAGCGGAAGCATCAAGGCCGTGGTGCTCGGCGTCGGCGGCTTCCTCGGCGTCGGTGCGCATCTTGTCGCCGTTCCCTACGACAAGATCAAATTCGTCAATGAGCCGATCGCCTATACCGGCGTAGCGGGCTCGCCGAATGGCCCGGGCAACACAGGCGGCAGCCGCCCGGCGTCATCGCCGGTCACCACGGGTGCTGCGACCGGATCGGCCCCGGCCTCGAAGGCCAATCCGTGGTACCCGGACCATGCCGTGTTCAATGCCACCAAGGATCAGCTCAAGGCGATGCCTGAGTTCAAATATTCGACGGAATAAGTCGAAGGGATCGTCGCTGGTTTGATCGCGCACACGAAGCGCATCCGGTTTTGCCGGGCGCGCTTTTGCGGATGAACTCATCGAGAGAAGCCCGGCTGAAAATGCAGCCAATGAAATAGGGCTTCACCGCAAAGTTCGTCATGCCCGGCCTTGTGCCGGGCAACCGCGTCTTAGCGGCACGCAAGAAAGACGTGGATGGCCGGGACAAGCCCGGCCATGACGAAGAAGGCGAACCCTAGCAGCCCTCATGGTTCGAGACGCGCAAGATGCGCTCCTCACCATGAGGGCTCACGTCAGTTGCTACCATCTCAATTGGTCTTGACCAGCGGGCAGCCGCCTTTGTCGAGCGGACGGAACGCTTCGTCGCCGGGCACGGTCGCGAGCAGCTTGTAGAGATCCCATTCGCCCTTCGACTCCTCCGGCTTTTTCACCTCGAACAGATACATGTCGTGGACCATGCGTCCGTCGATCCGGATTTTGCCGTTCTTGGCGAAGAAGTCGTTGACCGGCGTTGTCCGCATCTGCGCCATCACCTTCGGCGCTTCGTCGGTGCCGATCGCATCGATGGCTTTGAGATAGTGCATGGTGGCCGAGTACAGGCCGGCCTGGATCATGGTCGGCATGTGCCCGACCTTCTCATTGAAGCGTTTCGAGAAGGCGCGGGTCTCGTCATTTATGTCCCAATAGAAGGCGTCGGTGACGATCAGGCCCTGGGTCGCCTTGGCGCCGAATTGCGCTTTCAGCGATGGTATCGCGGTGTTAGGCTCGTTGCCGGCAGGATCACCTGCTTCCTGCCTAACATCGAAGGGAGGACGATATGGCTGAGAGTGTCTACAAGGTCATTGAACTCATCGGTACCAGCAAGGAATCATGGGAGAAGGCGGCCAAGGCAGCGGTCGACAGGGCAGGAAAATCTCTGCGCGATCTTCGTGTCGCCGAAGTCGTCAAGCTTGATATGCAATTGGATGCCAAGGGCAAGATTGAAGCCTATCGCGCCAAACTCAACGTCTCGTTCAAATTCGAGGGCTGAAGCGTTTTCGAGCGAAGTGGATACCGGTTCGCGTCAAGAAAACGCGTCGAATAAAGGAGAAGAGTCTTTTCCGTTCCGATTGAATCGGAACGGAGCCTCTGCTCCTTTATCTTGGGGCGTTTCTTCGCGAACCGGTATCCATGGTGAGGCGTATCGGCTGCAAGCTCACAGCCCGCCCAGCGCCGTGACGAAAACATTGATCGCGCCGTCGGCTTCGGCGGTCACACGCAGCGTTTTGGAATCGAAGGCGATGTCGGCCAGCCGCAGGCTGGTGATTTCCGCCGCCACCCGCACGCCGTCTTCATTCTTCTGGAAATCGGCGATCGCGTCCGCGATCTTTTTCTGCGCATTCGCGGCGAATGGCTTGAGATCGATCACGGCCTTTTCCGCCAGCGTCTTTTGCAGATACGGCATCGCCTCGCGCGCCGCAGCCCCAAGCAGTCCGAACGCCGCCTCGGATTCGACGGCGAGCTGGATGTCGGTCAACCGCAGGGTCTGCTGCGCCTGATTGAGCAGCGGCCTTCCCCAGACGTATACGGTGGCTTCGCCGCCGAAACCCAAGAAGCTCTTTTTCTCCCTGGCGTGCACCAGGAGCGAGATCAACAGCCGATCGCCGGATGCGGCGACGGTTGCATGCTTGACAGTGACATCGGCCGAACCCGAACCGTCCTCCGGAAAGCTGCGGCCGGCGAACTGCGCCTCCACGATCTTGTTGATGTCGGTAAACGGGATGTCGATCGGCACAGCGATGCTGACCCCGCCCGGGGTCGGCGGGATGATCGAAATCTTCTCGGGAAACGGGCAGTCGGGCTTGGTCTGCGTCGGGGTGATGCGGGTTTCCGCCTCGATGCCGACCGTCAGCGTCACCGCCGATGCATCGACATGCGGCTGTACCGCGATCGCGCGGGTCGGCCGCAGCTCGAGCCAAAGCGCCGGCAATGTCGAAGCCGCACCGGTGCCCTGCAGTTGAATCGAACGGCAGGCCCGGTCCCATTGCACCCGCGCATTCTGCTCGAATGCGCGGTCGTTGCGGATTCGCTCGCCCACCGCGCTGATCTGATCGGCCACCGCCTTGTCGATCAGCGGCTTGACCTGCGCCGGGACGTTGACGCGAGCCCCGGCCACCGAAAGGTTGCTGTCGCCGAGGGTGACCTGGCCGGCCAGATTGGGCTCGAGGTGCCAGGCCGCGGCAAGTTTGGGCCGCGAGGTGATGGTGATGCTGCCTTTGATGTCCGCGTTGGCGTTGATGTTCTTGATATTGATGCTGCCGATCTGCTTGGCGGCGTTGCTGCCGAGCAGGCTGCCGAGCGCGTTGCTGACCGCGCCCGTTGCCTTCGATGACAGCGAACCGGTCGCGTTCAGCGTTCCGGCCAGCGACGTCGTCAGCGACAGCACATCCTGGGCGCCGGCCGCCGCGATCGGGCCGCGCGACGCGGTCCAGCCGATGTCGGCGTTCTGCAGAACCTGCGACGCCGGGTTGTCGGCCTTGCCCGCGAAGGTGCGCGGCGCGGCGCGATCGGCGACGTCGCGGATGGCGGCCAGCGAAACCGTGACCGGCGCAACGATGATCGAACTGCGCGAGGCGGGCGGCAGCGGCGGCAATTCGGCCAGCACCGGCGTCGGGCCGTTGCCGCGCGGCGACAGCCAGTCCATGGCCTTCAGGCTGACCAGAAACGAGACCGCGATCACCGCGGCCGCGAGCAGAAGCGTCTTGAGACGCATCGATAGACGCATCGTCCCCCCGGACTGATTTGAACGGTTGAGTTTACAGGGTGGGTCCTGTCGGCGCCATAGCGCCGGGCGAGCCGCACTCCTCGGTTACTTTATGAGGAATGTGAGGCGATACCGTGCAGGTCCTTGGGCCGGGCGGTCACGATGCCGGAATTGTGTTGCCGCCTGGAAACAACAACGGCCACGGAAACCAAGGATTCCGGTTACGTCGTCGCGGCCTGGGCCGGGGGCGACTTGTTAACTAATTTAGAGAACGCGACGGTGCTGACCGGCCGCTCAGTCCGTCGGGCGCGGTGGTCCACTGGCGAGCACCTTCATCGTGCTGTCATGCGATCGCAATCTTCCTGACAAGAACGAGCCTTGCGGACTCCCCGGCCCGCAGTTTCTACAGCTCGAACCGCAAAAAGAATGACTACACATCTGTGTCGTCACACGCCTGAAATATCATTGGCCGAACGTCGCGACTTGAGAATCAGCAACGTAGGGTCCGGTGATGCGGATTTTGATTGCGACCGATGCTTGGCATCCGCAGGTGAACGGCGTGGTTCGCACGTTGACCTCGCTGGCCCGCAGCGCACCGGCGCTGGGAGCCGAAATCGAGTTTCTGACCCCCGACGGATTTCCGTCGCTCGCCGTTCCGACCTACCCGGGATTGCGCGTGGCGTTGCCGAACCCGTGGCGGATATCAGCCAGAATAGAGGCGGCATCGCCGGACGCCATCCACATCGCGACCGAAGGGCCGATCGGTTGGGCGGCAAGAGCCTATTGCCGCCGCCGCAATCTCGCTTTCACAACGTCCTATACGACGCGCTTTCCGGAATACATCGCGGTTCGTTCGATCATTCCGGCTGACTTGAGCTATGCGGTGCTGCGTCACTTTCATGCGGCAGGCACCATGACCATGGTCGCGACCGCCTCGCTGCGGCAAGAACTCAGCGCGAGAGGTTTCGGCAGGCTCGGCACCTGGACCCGAGGCGTCGACACCAGGCTGTTCGCGCCGGACCATCCGGCCGAGCTTGATTTGCCGAGACCGATCTTCATGACCATGGGTCGTGTCGCGGTCGAGAAAAACATCGAGGCGTTTCTCGCGCTGGATTTGCCGGGATCCAAGGTGGTGATCGGCGATGGACCGCAAAAAGCGGAGCTGGAACGCCGCTATCCGAAAGTCAGGTTTCTCGGTGAAAAAACCGGTCAGGATTTGACCTCGCATCTGGCGGCGGCGGACGTCTTCGTGTTTCCGAGCCTCACCGACACCTTCGGCGTTGTTCAACTGGAAGCGCTGGCATGCGGCACGCCGGTCGCAGCTTTTCCGGTGACGGGCCCGCTCGACGTGATCGCGGATCATCCGATCGGGGCTTTGGATACCGATTTGCGAAGCGCCTGCCTTCGCGCCCTCGGCATGTCCCGCGAGGCATGCCGGAATTTTGCGCTTGAGCGTTCCTGGGAGAACAGTGCCAGGCAGTTCATTGGCAATCTGACAGTGTTGCAGCCGAGCCGCTCGCTGCGACCTGCCCGCCGTGTGGCGGGCAGAAGCGCTGTGCGCGGCTAACCGGATCATCAGAACAGCGAGTAGTCTCACCATGGCCGAAATCATCAAGCTTGACGAAACGACACAGTTGGACTTCAGCCGCGAAATGGTCGAGCGCGCCTATGACCGCTGGGCGCCGATCTATGACCTGGTGTTTGGCGGTGTATTCGGAAAGGGCCGGCAAGCCGCCATTATCGCCACCAACAACATCGGCGGTCGGGTCCTGGAGGTCGGCGTCGGCACCGGAATCTCGTTGCCGCAATATGCTTCGAACCTTCGGATCTTCGGTACCGATATCTCGGAAGGCATGTTGCGCAAGGCGAGGGAGCGGGTCGCCGATTTCCGCCTGAAGAATGTCGAGGGTCTCGCGGTCATGGATGCCGAGAAGCTCGAATTCCCCGACGCCTCCTTCGACGTGGTGATGGCGCAATATGTCGTGACCGCGGTGCCGAATCCGGAAGCGGCCATGGACGAATTCGCCCGCGTGCTGCGGCCGGGCGGCGAGATCATTCTGCTCAGCCGCGTCAGTGCCGATGCCGGGATGCGCCGCTTCATCGAGAAAGGGCTGCAGCCGGTGGTGCGTCAGCTTGGGTTCCGGACCGACTTTGCGTGGTCGCGTTATACCCAGTGGGCGGCCGGAGCTGCGGGGATGGAACTGGTCGAGCGTCGCCCGGTGCCGCCGTTCGGTCACTTCTCGCTGATCCGTTTCCGCAAGCTTGAAGCGGCGGCCGCCGCCTAGCGCGGGATCGGTTCTGATAGAATCAGAACCGAGGCTCCAGTCTTTTTGTTTAGACGCGTTTTCCTGACGTGAGGCGGTACTCACCCCGGATCAAGTCCGGGGCAGGCTTTCGCTGGAAAAACGCTCTGGTTCGGCGCGCCGTTGCGCAACGTTTTCGTCGCGCAACGGACATGTGTCATTATGATGATGTCATACGCCGGACATCGAATCGCGGTAGACAGAACGTCAACCACCTTTTTTCTTGGGGGAGAGAATGATCAAGAGCTTCCTGGAACAATTGCGAACCCAGCGCTGGGATGACCATCGTTATTATCATCACAGCCGGATCAATCAGAGCCTGCATTTTGTCAGCGCCGTCAGCTTCATGATCGGCTATGTCATGATCTTCTTCGATCCGATGGTGTCTGCGTTGATCGGCTGGCTGGTTTCCATGACCTCACGCCAGGCCGGCCATTTCTTCTTCGAGCCCAAGGGTTACGACCACATCAACCAGGCCACCCACGAGCACAAGGAAGAGATCAAAGTCGGCTACAATCTGCAGCGCAAGATCGTGCTGATGACGATCTGGGCGCTGTCGCCGGTGGTTCTGTACTTCGATCCGACATTGTTCGGCCTCTTCACGCCCTGGGCCTCGCCGGCCGATTTCATGCGGCAGGTTGCCAAGATCTGGCTGGTGATCGGTGCCGGCGGGCTCTTGTTCCGCACCGTCCACCTGTTCTTCATCCGCGACGTCGAGACCGGCCTCGTCTGGATGACCAAGATCCTCACCGACCCGTTCAGCGACTTCAAGCTGTACTACAAGTCGCCGCTGTTCCTCTTGAAGGGCGAGCTGATCGATCCGGGTCTCGATCTCATCGAGCACGGCCTCGAAGAGCGGCCGGCCTGAGGTTTCCGTGATCGAAGCAAAAGGGCGCCGCTGGACTACGGCGCCCTTTTTCTCGTCAGCATCTCTTTCAGGATTTGGCGGCGGATTTTCTTGTTGGTGAGTGAGGCGTCGTGCCACCACCAGCCGTCCTGCTTCATCTTTTCAGCGGCGGCGACAAAACGGTTCGCGACTTCGGCAAAATCCGCGTCGGTGTAGTTCAGGCTGAAGATCAGCCGTCCGGTTCCGACCCAGCTCAGCGCGAGCCCCTCGGCCCGCAGATAGTATTGCAGCATCCAATTGTAGCGCGACGGCTCGGTGTAATGGACCATCCAGATCGAAGACAGGTTGGCGACCCGCACCGGGAGGTTTTGCGCGGCGAGCCGGTCGTTCAAATCGCGGGCGCGACCGTTCCAGGTCTCGTCGAGGCCGTTATAGACCGCGCTGAAATTGGGACTGGCGAGCCGGCTCAGGAATTCGTCCATCGCGGTCATGACATAGGGATGCGAATTGAAGGTGCCGCGGGCGAAGCAGACATCGACCGGGCGATCGTCACGGAAACGGCGCATCAGATCCTTGCGGCCGCACACCGCGCCGACCGGGAGCCCGCCGGCGAGGCTCTTGCCATAGGTCACCATGTCGGCGCGCACGCCGAAATATTCCTGGGCGCCGCCGGCGGCGAGCCGGAAGCCGACAAAGACCTCGTCGAAGATCAGCACGATGTTGCGCATCGTGCAGACCTCGCGCAGCGATTTCAGCCACCGGGTGTAGGCCGCGCGGTCGAAATGAGCTTTTCGCGAGCTGTCGGCCAGCGCCAAATCCGCCGGCGCGTTGCCGTTGGGGTGCAGCGCCTGCAAGGGATTGACCAGCACGCAGGCGATATCGTTGCGGGTTTTCAGGACGTGCAGCGTCCGCTCGGACATTTCGGCCAGGGTATAGGTTTCGTGCGGCGACAGCGGATTGCCGACGCCGGGCTGCACGTCGCCCCACCAGCCATGATAGGCCCCGGCAAAGCGAACCAGGTGCGAGCGGCGGGTGTGATAGCGGGCAAGCCTCACCGCCTGCATCACCGCTTCGGTGCCGGACATGTGGAACGAGACCTCGTCGAGCCCCGAAATCTTGCACAGCCGCTCGACATTGTCGGCAATGACGGGATGGTAGGGCCCGAGCACCGGGCCGAGCGCATGCGCCCGCGTCTCGGCCTGCGCGATGCATTCCTTGTAGAAGTCGTTGCCGAAAATATTGACGCCGTACGAGCCGGTCAGGTCGTAGGCGACGTTGCCGTCGAGATCGGTGACGGTGACGCCCGCCGACGACTGCACGAACGCGCCGGCGCCGAGATGCTCGCGGACCAGCCGGCTGTACTGAAACGGGACCCGGTAGGCCTCGGTGAACTGCAGGTCGGAGATGTGGGTCGCGGCCTGCGCCGTCATCTGCCGGCTGCGGGCGAACCGATCCTGGTAGATGCCTGCGAGCCGGAAGAAGCCGTCCTGGCGCTGGGTGGCCACCGCGGGCGGCGCGCCGTCGGAACAGAAGAAATCGTTGATATCGAATTCATAGAACGGGATCAGGCGCGCGACGCGGCGCGACAACTTCGAATGTCCCGTCAGGGAGCGGTGCTTGGCGCGCGACAGCGCCAGGCGCGCCTGCAATTTGGGAAAGGTTACCGCGGCGCCGGCGAGTGCGGCGGCGGAAAGCGACAGAATCGGGAGAGACGAATCCATGCCACCAGCGCTAGCCGGTCCATCTAACAGAATCATGACAGTCCGGGGCCTGATCTCCGCCCTGACGCAGCAGGAGGACCTGAACTTCCTCTTGACCAACCGCATTCCTCGGGCCGCGCTGACGCGGTTCATGGGCTGGTTCAGCAAGATCGAGAATCCACTGGTGCGGGACGCTTCGATCGCGTGCTGGCGGATGTTTTCCGATCTCGATCTGTCGGAAGCCAAAAAAACCGAATTCAAGAGCCTGCACGACTGTTTTACGCGCGAGCTCAAGCCGGGCTTGCGTCCGCCCGACCCCGACCCCTCGATCGTGGTCAGTCCAAGCGATGGCATTATCGGCGCGCATGGCGCCATCGAGGATACCGAGCTGTTTCAGATCAAGGGGGCGGCCTATTCGCTGATGGACCTGCTCGGCGATCCCGCGCTGGTGGATGCGCACCGCAACGGACGGTTCATCACCTTGCGGCTGACGTCGAGCATGTATCATCGTTTTCACGCCGTCAGCGACAGCCGGATCGAGCAGGTCACCTTCATCAGCGGCGATACCTGGAACGTCAATCCGATCGCGCTCAAGCGCATCGAGCGGCTGTTCTGCAAGAACGAGCGCGCGGTGATCCGGACCCGCCTGACGTCGGGCGAAATCCTGACCCTGGTGCCGGTCGCGGCCATTCTGGTGGCGAGCATCCGGCTGCATTTCCTCGACATCGTGCTCAATGCCTCTAGCCGCGGACCGACCGTGTTCCCCTGCGAGACAAGCGTGCGCAAGGGCGACGAACTCGGATGGTTCGAGCACGGCTCGACCATCATCGTGCTGGCGCCGGACCATTTCGAGTTTTGTGACAATGTCAGCGAAGGCGCGCGGATTTTTGCCGGCCAACCCTTGATGCGAAAGCCCGCTTGAATATCTACAGCGTTTTCGAGCGAAGTGGATACCGGTTCGCGTGAAGAAAACGCGTCAAGACAAAAGACTAGAGCATCGGTTCTGATTCAATCAGAACCGATGCTCTAGGCGGCGGGTTCCGTTCCGATTCAATCGGAGCGGAGAGCGCTCTGGTCTCGATTTTGCAAGCGCGCTTGCATATAAATCCACGCTCGACACGATTCGAAAATTCAAAAGGGATTGCGATGGCGCGAGCGCCTGTCTTGGCGGCGGGAGGTATTGTGCTGCGGCCGGAACAAACCCCGCTGATCGCGGTGGTGCGGCTGCGCAAGCGCAACGAATGGGTTCTTCCCAAGGGCAAACTCGACGATGGCGAAACGCCGCGGGACGCCGCCGAGCGCGAGGTGCTGGAAGAAACCGGGCATGATGTTTCCGTGCATGAATTTTTGGGAACGCTGGTCTACGAGTCCGGCGGGCGGTTCAAGGTTGTTCACTACTGGCGCATGGAGACCAGCGGGGAACCATCTCACGAGTTGATGGACGACGTCCGGGCTGTCGACTGGCTGCCGCTGGAAGCCGCGGTCGAACGGCTCTCTCGCGCTTGCGAACGCGCCTTTCTCGCCAATGTCGGACCGCTCGCGCTGGAAGCCGCGGCTCTCGCCCGCCGGTCCAAGGCCAGAAAGCCGCCGGCTCTCGTCAAGCGTGGGCGCCGGCCGAGTGTTGTGCCCCAACCGCCGCTGACGATACCAGTGCCAATTGCGCCGCCGCCCGACGTGATGCCGTCGCCGCCCGAGGCGGATTTGCCTTTGATAGTCGGGAACGATCTCGTCGAAGTCGAAGCTCAATCAATCGAGGCTCCATCATCCGACTGCGCAACGGCGCTCGGGATCACGCCCCAGCCGGCGGAAGACATCGCCGCGGTGGGGGCAACGAAACCTGAACCCGAGAACGAGGCTGCGTCTGAAACGGGTCGAGACCGCCACGTCAACCTGGTGCAGATCGTGCGCGACTGGCTGTGGCGGGCTGCCTAGCCCCGGCTCCGATAGTCATGCGTTGCGGTCGCAACGTTCCTGGTTAGCGCGTTGGCTTCGGCGGTGGCTTGCCCTTCGGCGCAGGCGGCCGCCGTTGCAGGAACGCAGGCCGGTTTTGCGGTCCGGGGCGCTGCAGGCCTGGGCCGCCTTGCCCTTGCAATCCGGGTCGCCCCACACCGGGTGCGCCCGGTTGCACGCCTTGTCGCTGCAAGTCTTGTCGCTGCAAGTCTTGCCGCTGCAGGCCCGGCGGCTGCGGTTGTCCCGGCTGGCCCGGCCGGTTTGGCAGACCCTGACGTTGCTGCGGCAAGCCTTGACGTTGCTGCGGCAAGCCCTGCCGTTGCTGCGGCAGACCGTTCTGCCGTTGCGGGCCGGGCTGACGCGCCGGGTTGTTGCGCAGATTGTTGTTTCGCGCCGGATTGGCCTGCCGCAACGCGCGCTGCTGGGCGACGATCTGCCGCCCGACGCTTTGGGCGGCATGGACCTGGCGCACGATGCCCTGATCGCGCAGCGCCTGCTGCGGCGAAATCATCAAAGGTGCCGCGGTGAAGCGACCGCCGGCGCCGGGCCGGATCGTAAAGCCGCTGGCGCCTTGCGTGAGCGAACCAAGCCGCGCGCCGCTGCGGTCGTTGACGTCGATATGCCCGACCCTGCCGTCGGGATCGGGATAGAGCTTGATCGCGACATTGCTGGCGCTCGCGGCCGACGCATTTTGCGGCACTTCGACGAGGCCAGTGGTGCCGCGAATGCCGAGCGTCGCGGTCGGCGTCGATATCTTCATGTCGCCGGTCCTGGCGACGGCGGCGGCAACAAACGCCACCGTACCCCTGGCGATATCGAACACCGCCGCGTTCTGCTTGCCGCCGTCCTCATAGACATAATTGTCGACCGTAATCGACGCATTGGCGGTGAGATTGAAGGTGGTGGCGTCGTTGAAGGTGATGCCGAGCGTGGAATTGGCCGAGGTCTGCAGCACATCGTTGAGATAGATGTCGTCCTGAAGCTTGAGCGGCGTGGACGTGTTGTTGCGGGTGACGGTGGCGGCACCTGTCAGCGTCGCGACGTTCCCGATCGGCTCGGCGGGCGCTGCCTGCGTGGGCGAGGGTGCCGCTGCGGGCGCAGGCGTGGGTGTTGCGGCGGGCGCAGGTGTTGCGGGCGGCGCGGGTGCAGGTGTCGTTTGCGCCGGTTGCGCCTGCGCCAATCCAGTCGAACCGGACATCGCGCCGAAAGCGGCCGGCATATCCCGGGCTTCGATCGGAGACGGCATCGCGAAAACATTCGCCGTGCCGCCCAGCATCACGCAGCCCAGAAGCCAGATCGCGAATGGCAGCCGATACGTCATCACGACAGGGTCCTGAGCAGGAAGGGAACTGGCGGTGG
This sequence comes from uncultured Pseudomonadota bacterium, assembly GCA_963727225.1. Lineage (GTDB taxonomy): Bacteria > Pseudomonadota > Alphaproteobacteria > Rhizobiales > Xanthobacteraceae > Bradyrhizobium. The sequence goes on from CAVSFN010000024.1 coordinate 1,224,941, forward strand.
CGGTTGGACAGAGGACCCCGGCGGCTGAATGCCGGATGAATATAGCAAAAAGGCCCCGCGGCAGATCCGCAAGGCCTTTCGCAAGATTGTCGTGTATCTTTAGCTGACCCGCTTCCAGGTTTGACCGCCGCAGAACATCCCGCCGAAGGCACAGCCCTGAACCCGCATCGCATTCGGTCCCTTCATTGCGATCGTGGAGTCGTAATCCCGGCCGCTGTTCGGATCGTGAATCCGGCCGGTCCATTTGTTGTCAGAGGGCCTCATGTTGATGAGGATTTTGTCCCCGGTCTTTACGGCATATCCGCACAAATTGGGGCCGCACGGTTCGACGCTGACATTTCCCTTGTTTCCTTCGGTGGCCCACACGCCGAGCGGCGTGGTCGGCGCCTCAACCGGAGCGGCAGCTGCGGCGGCCTGCGTCGGCGCCACGTTGGCGACCGCCACGGGAGCCGGGGCATCGTTGGTGGCGGCTGGCGCGGGAGTGGTGGACGCAGCCGCCGTGGAGGCAGGTGCGGTGTCGCTCGCCGCCGGAGCAGAGGCAGGTTTCGGCGCGGGCTGATCTGACCGCGCAGCGACATCATTGTCGTCAGAGCGGTCGGGCTTGTTGTTGAAACGGTTGGACCTGCCGTTAAAGCGGTTGGGCTTGTCGTTGAAACGCTCGGACCTGTCGTTAAAGTGGTCGGGCTTGTCGTTGAAGCGATCGGACTTGTCGTTGAAGTGGTCCGGTTTGTCGTTGAAGCGATCGGACCTGTCGTTAAAGCGGTCCGGCTTGTCGTTGAAGCGATCGGACCTGTTGTTGAAGCGGTCCGGTTTGTCGTTGAAGCGATCGGACTTGTCGTTAAAGCTGTCCGGCTGGTCGTCAGAGCTGTCGGACTTGTCCTTGAAGCCAAAACCGGACCCGGACAGGCCGGGAGCCGTAATCTCCATGCATGACAGCGAGTCGCAGTTCCTTGGCACTTCGATGTGGACACGGTTTCCATTGATCTCGAAGGAAATCGAGTTGCCGGCGTGGGCGGCCGTGGTGGCCATCAGCAGCGCGGCGAGAACGTAAAGCTTTTTCATGAGAGCCTCCTCAGGCGGGTTGGGTGAACGTGCCCGAACCCTACGCGCGGCGAGCGCCCGCTTCTGTGATCCGCATCACGAAGCGATGCGACCATGCCCCGCGGCCTGCACGGTGATTCAAATCACATTCGCAATCGCTTCCGGGCGGCTAGCTTTCCGCAAGATCTGGGAGACTTTCGATGAAGCGATTTCTTTATCTGGCCGTGCTGATGGCGCTCAGTTCATCCGCACAGGCCGGCAATTCGTTTTCGTTCGCGGTCGCCGGCCACCGGGTCACCATCGAAGCACCGCGGGGTTGCAATTCCCCGTCCTGCGTCTCGGTATCGATTCCGGGAATTTACGAGACGGGCGGCGGGCGCGATCGAGATGACGACATTGACGATACCTCCGATACCTCCGATGCGGCGGCGCCGGCGAAACCGTCTGCAGGGGCGCAACAACAGGTCTCGACACCGCCGATCGTTCGGCCCGCGAGCAAGCCCGCGGTCGAACCCGTCGCCTCTGCATCGCCGGCTCCGGTGGCTGGCGTGACCGCTACCGCAGCGCCGGAAATCGCGGCAGCACCGCCATCGAGAATTCAGCCCGCCAACGCGGAGCAGCCGAAGCCGTTGCAGCCCAAACCAGTTCCGGTGAGATCGTCGCTCCCGGTGAAATCGTCCGCCGATACGCCAACCCAGGTCGTGCCGCCGGCTCCCGCCCCACATCCCGTTCAGGTTTTGCAGGAGACGGACGATGATCCGGCAGATGCGCCGCTCGGCGACTGGCAGACCGAAGGCAACAAGGGATCGGTTCGGATCGAACGCTGCGGCAGCGCGCTGTGCGGCTATGTCCTCAATCCATCGTCGAACGCCAATGGCGAAACGGTGCTGATCAACATGAAGCCGAAGACGGCGTCGGGATGGTCCGGCAACATCTACAGCCGCGACAGCGGCAGCACCTACTACGGGACCATCGCCATGAAGGGACCGGATTCGCTTCGGGTCGAAGCCTGCGCGCTCGGCCGGTTTTTCTGTTCGGGCAATGTCTGGAGTCGGATCGGCGCCAAACCGGAGAAGCTTGTGACGTCGCGGCGGGCATCGTGGGTGCCGAGGTCGTAACAACAAAGCTCGCGGCGAGATGCGATGGCCGCACGATTCAGGTCTCCAACGTTTCCAATTTGTAATCAATTCCATCTGAACCGGCGTCTCGGTCCGACGCGACCGATAGCTGAAGCGGCTGTCGCGAAGATGGAGATGTCAGATGAAACGCCTGGGCCTTATCGCTGCGTTGCTGCTCGGCGGCGCGCTGCACGCCTACGCCGACAACGACGTCTATAACAACACCATGAAACAGGCACGCGGCGACGATGCCTTGCAGGTCGATACCGCCATTTGCGATCAGCGTTTCGGCGCGCCGCAGAACGGCACTGCGACCTCACGGCAATACAAGAGTTGCATGCTCGGTCGCGGCTGGCGCTACAGCCACACGGTGCGCGAGCCCACGCAGCGCGAATATCCCGATCCCGACAATCCCGGGCTGATGTGCAAGGATTTTATGATCGGCGGCGTGGTCGGATCGAGCTGTTCGAATTTTTAGGGGTTCTGCGACATCACAACGGATGAAAACGCCCGGCGGCTCGATTAATCCAAACCGCCACGCGCTGCTGAATTCCGGTAGGGTGCGGATGCCTAGAATACACCGAGCACGATCGCGCCGACCAAGGCGAATGCGACATATGCGGTGACAACGCTCAGTCTCCGGACAAATGGACCGGCGAAAATCATGGGAAAGCTCCCTGGTTCACGTCGCTGCCCGCATCAACGTCGAAGATAGCGATCGGTTCCGGCCGGAAAAAGTCAGCCCTGCTGTCGTTCCGCGCTATCGCGATCGCGCGGAACGCCGGTCGCATGGTTAAAAAATCATGAAATCAACGCGTTGAAGAGTCCTTAAATAAATTCGTTGAAGTTGCGCGGATGACGCGCGGAGTTCGTTTGTATCTCGTCGGCTCCTTCGTCCTTGTTTCGTTGGCGGGCTGCGGTCGCGGATTTTTTCAGTCCGAGGAGCGCGAACCATGGCGGGCCGAGGCCGAGGTCGCATGCCTGAAGTCGGGAGCGGTGAAAGAGAACGCCGACCTGGTCCGGATCAGCCCGATTTCAGGTCCTGGCATTTGCGGCGCGGAGTTTCCGCTCAAGGTCGCAGCGTTCGGTGAAGACAGCAGCAGTTTTGGCTTTGCGGACGATGATCTCCGGCCGCCGGCTACCATCGGCAACCAGCCGCGCTGGCCGATCACGCAAGCGCCGCAGCAACCGCCGCCCTATCCCGACAACGCGATGCGCCAGCCCGGCTACGGCACAGGCTCCGGTGGTCCGATTTCATTGACCGCGCCCGGCGTCGCCCGCGACCAGGGCGAAATCGAACTGCCGCCCGACGGCACGCCGGAGTCCGCCGAGCAGGGCGTGCGGGAGCCTTATGGCGCGCAGCCTTATCCGTCGCGCGACCGCTATTCCAGTCCGCCGTCGGAGAATGCCGGCTCGGCCTATCCGCCGCAGGCCGCGCCCTTGCCGCGGCTTGGGCCCGGGCAGGGCAATCCGGTCGCCGCCTTCGGGCCGGTAGCGGTCAAGCCGGTCGCCACGCTGGCCTGTCCGATCGTCTCGGTGCTCGACCGCTGGCTCGCCAATTCCGTGCAGCCCGCCGCGATGCGCTGGTTCGGCCAGCGCGTCGTCGAGATCAAGCAGATCTCGGCCTATTCCTGCCGCGGCATGAACGGCAATCCGAACGCGCATATTTCCGAGCATGCCTTCGGCAATGCGCTGGACATTGCGGCATTCACCCTCGCCGACGGACGCCGCGTTTCGGTGAAGGACGGCTGGAAGGGTATTCCGGAAGAACAGGGCTTTCTGCACGACGTGCAGGCCACCGCCTGCCAGCACTTCAACACGGTGCTGGCGCCGGGCTCCAACGTCTATCACTACGATCATATTCACGTCGATCTGATGCGCCGCGCCTCGAGGCGCCAGATCTGCCAGCCGGCGGCGATGTCCGGCGAGGAGGTCGCCGCGCGGGCGTCGCAGCATGGTCCCTATGCTTCGCGCGAGGCGATGGTCACAGGCTCGCTCGGTGGCAAAACCTCGTCGCATCGGCAAAAGGTCAACGAGGAAGACGAATTCGAAGACCAATAGGATTGCCGGCGCGGCAATCCCTGATCGACCGGCCTTCTGCGCGACGCTCCGTTATGCCGCGAGCCGCTCCAGAAGGTCATGAACGACCCCGCTCAACAGATCGAGTTTGTACCCCGTCATCGGCAGCGGCCTCGCTCCCGTCGTCGCTTGCTTCGCCGCCTCGGCAATCGTCGCGGCGTTGGCCGCGGCTCCCTGCAAGACGGCTTCGGATGCGGCAAGACGAAGCGGGACCGGCGCAATACCGCCGGCGGTGATGCGGATGAACTGGAACGAGCCGGCCGCGACGACGGCGCGGGCACAAACCTCGACCAGCGGCCACTCCGCATAGCTGCGGCTGATGGCGCGCTTGTAGAGCGCGCGCTCGCCCTGGACCGGGGCTGCAAGTTCGACGCTGCGGATCATTTCGCCGGATGCGAGCGCGTGGTCGGCAGCGCCGTTGGAGCCGTCGCCGAGTACTTCGCCGATCGTCAACCCGCTTCGCCGGTCGGTGGTGATTTTGGCGTCATAGGCCAGCAATGCTGCGGCCATGGTCGAGGGATGCGGCGCCACGCAGGGGCCGAGATCGAAAGCCACGCCGTAAAGATGATTGCCGCTGCGGGCCGGACAATCCGTTCCGCCCTTCTTGAGACAGTCGATCTGCGGATTGCGATAGTACCAGCAGCGCGAACGCTGGGCGAGGTTGCCGCCAAGCGTCGCGAGGTGACGGATCTGCGGCGTGGCGAGACCTTGCGCGGACGCGACCAGGCCCGGATAGGCCTGGGCGATGCGGGCGTCGGCCGCGATCGCGGCGATCGTGGTGAAGGCGCCGATGCGCGCGGACCCGTCCGCGCTCCAGTCGATTCCGATGGTGCCGGGTGCTGCAGCAATATCGATCAGCGGTCCCCTCGAAAGTCCGCTGCGCCGCCGTTCGGATAGATCAGTGCCGGCGGCGCGGAATTCGGAAACCTTGGTGGCGGCGGTCATCGATGCGGCGCTCATGCGGCGGCCCTCCCTTTCAATGCGGCAATCAGACGGTCGGGCCGGATCGGGATCTCGGCAAGCCTGATGCCGGTGGCGTTGTAAATGGCGTTCGCGATCGCCGGCGAGGTCGGGACGGTTGCGACTTCGCCGATGCCGACGCTGCCGCCCAGCACATGGTCGAAGCCGCCTTCGTCGAAATGCACGTCGATCGGCGGCGTGTCGGCGATGCCGGGAATGCGATAATCCTCCATTCCGGCGGTGAGGATGTCGCCGGTCTTGGGATCGGTTTCGCGCGCTTCGTAAAGCGCATAGCCGATGCCCTGGATCACCGAGCCCGCCGCCTGGCTGCGGGCCAGTGCGGGTGCGGCAATCTTTCCGACCGCAATCCCGGTATGAACATTCAGCACGCGGACGTGGCCGAGCCAGGTATCGACCTCGACCTCGATCACCTGCACCGAACTGGGCACGCCGCCTCCCACCGCGAGATTGGAGAAACGGCGCATCATCCAGCCGAATATCATCCCCATGAAGCCGGCTTCCTTGAGCGGCGACCGGATTCCGGGGGCCATTCGCTTGTTGTCTTCCGGTCTTTGCGCCGATGCGGTGAGATCGGGCGAAGCGGCGAGCAACTCGCGCCACGGCGCGTTGGAGCCGGGGATCGGCGGCCGCTTGGCATTGCGTTCGATCGCGGCCTTGAGCTTTTGAACGGCCAGCAGCGTCGGCGGGACGACCGAAGCGGTGGTCCGGCTGCCGCCCGAACCCGGTCCTTCCGGCAGATTGGAATCCCCGATCCGGACCTCGATCTCATGCGGCTCCAATCCGAATTCGTGAGCCACGGTATTGGCGATCACGGTGCGGCTGCCGGTGCCGATGTCCTGGATCGCGGTGCTGGCAATGAGGCGTCCGTCCTTGACCGCCAGCTCGACCTTCGAGCCGGGTTGCCAGAGGTAAAGCCAGTATCCGGTGGCGACGCCGACGCCGCGGCGATAGCGGCCGGTCTGCGATGCCGGCGTCCTGTTGCGCCAGACTTCGAGCCCGGATGCCCAATCGTACAGGCGCTGGCGATTGGGATTGGGATCCCAGCGTTTGCGCAGCTCGATCGGATCGAGGTTCATCCGCAGCGCGGCCTCGTCGATCGCCTGTTCCAGCGCAAAGGCCATCGGTGGTCCGCCGGGACCGCGGAACGGCGCGCCGGGCGGCAGGTTGCTGATGACGTCGAAATCGGCGAGCTCCTTGGCTTCCGCCGGATAGATCAGGCGCGCGAGGGCTGCGATCGTCGAGTTGATCGCAGCACCGGTGTCGGCATGGGCCGTCAGCGACAGCGCCTTGAGGCCGCCTTGCTCCGACGGCAGCAGCGCAATCTTGACTTCGGTCGCCGGCCGGTAGCCGGTGACGGAAAGTTCCTCATGCCGGTCATACGCGATCCTGACCGCCGCCTTGGCCGCGCGCGCCAGTTCAATCGCCGCGATGGTTTCCATGCCGAGGCTGGCCTTGGAGCCGAAGCCGCCGCCGACATGATCGCTAATCACCCGCACCTTGTCGTGTTCGAGCTTGTAGCGTTTGGCGATCAGCTCCATCAAATGGAACACCGCTTGCGTCGAGACATGCACGGTGAGGCGATCGCCATCGAAGCGGGCGACGCAGGCATGCGGCTCGAGGCACGCATGGGATTGCGTGCCGGTCCGGAATGTCCCCTCGACCAGCAATGGATTTCGCGCGTCGCGCGCGGCACTGACCCAGCTCCGCACCTTCTTCGCCCGGTGCGAGAAGGCCGAGGACGGCCCGCGGACGTTCTGTTTCCAGGGCGCCGGCGCCGCAGCGCCTTCCGAGACGTCGGCCGCTTTCTTGCGGTTGGATTTTTCGAACACGACCGGCGCATCGCTTTGGCGCGCGGCGTCCAAACCGATCACCGACGGCAGCCGTTCGCTCGTGATCCGGATGGCGGCGATGGCCGCAGCCGCGGTCTTTCGATCCCCGGCGGCCACGGCCGCGATCGGCTGGCCGACATAGCGAACGATGCGGTCGTCACCGAGCAAAGAGATCGCCGCGCCCACGCCCGGGATCGCCAGCGCCGGCGCGAGGTCCAGTTCGGCGATGCGGGCATGCGCGAGGTGCGAGCGCAGAATGACGCCTTCCAACTGTCCGTCATGACGGATATCGACGGTGTATTTCGCCGCCCCTGTCACCTTCTGCCGCGCTTCGACGCGTGGCGAGACGATATCGTCGCCGTCAAAGCGGCCCGCGCAGGCCTCGGCCACGGCGCGGAAGATGCCGTCATAGGCGCCGCAGCGGCACAGATGGCCTGACAGTGCTGCGCCGATTTCCTCCCGCGACGGTGTCGCCGTTGCTTTTGCCTGCCGCCAGGAATCGTGAAATGCCGCCGCCTCGACAATAAAACCGGGCGTACAGAAACCGCATTGCAGGGCGTCATGCGCCATGAACGCTTTCTGGACGGGGTGCAGCCTGGCGGCGCCGATGCCTTCGACCGTGGTCACTGATTTATTCGCCGCAGCATGCGCCGGCATCAAACAGCTCACCACCGGCGCGCCGTCCACCAGCACGGTGCAGGCGCCGCACACGCCGGCTCCGCACACGAGCTTGGTTCCCGTCAGCTCGAGGGTGCCCCGCACAATATCGATGAGAAGCGCATCGGGGTCGTCGGGCAGCGGCTCAACGCGGCCGTTGATCGTCATCGTGCTCATTTGCGATCTCCAGGTTTTGGGCGGGCGGATTTCTTCGCGGCGGCTGGCTTGATCGAGCGCGACTTGATCGAAGGCGGTTTGGGCGCGCCGACCGCGCCGGCAACCAGCGTTCGCAGCATGATCTCAAGATCCCTCAGGAAGGCATCGGCGGGCTGCATCGCCGGATACGCGGATTTGGTGCCGTTGATGGCCATCACGATGTATCGCGAGAAGTCGCCGGCGGAAGTGCCTTGCGCCAGCACCAGCCGTTGCTTGCGGCAGACCCGTTCGATGGTCGCGACAACCTGCCTGTCATAGAGGCCGGCATATTTCTGATAGAGGTCGCGGCCTTGAACCAGATGCTCGGAAAACAATTCCTCGATATGGGGCGAGCCTTCGAACGAAGCGATGGCCAGCCTGAGCCGTCCGGTGAGCTGGGCGACAAGAATATCGGCGAGGCTGCCGCCGGCTTTCTCGGCGGCGCTTGCCGCCGCGATTTCGGCGGCGAGGGCGTCCTCATACAGCCGTTCGATGACGGCGCGGAACAGGGCTTCCCTGGATTTGAAGTGGTGATAGAGCGCCTGTCGCGTCAGGCCGGCGGCCTCCGCCGCCTGCTCGATCGACGACCGCCGAAAACCATGGCGGCGGAACACGAGCATCGCGGCATCGAGAATGCGGGTACGGGCGCCCATTTGACGATTTTGACAAAAGATGAAGAAATGTCAAATGTAAAAGACGCGGCCCGGCGTGGCGACGGCCTCAGGCGGGCCTGGTCTGATACGCCGCGAGAAACATCCGCCTTGCACTTTCAACCACTTGCGCCATGCGCTCGGCCGAAGGCGGCGGGGCCGCCTGAAACACAAACGGCAGAAACAGCGACGCCTGGCACATCAGCATGAATTGCGCCGCCGCCAGTTGGCAGTCGTCGATCGCCAGATCCTTTGCCGCCACGCGCGCCTCGAGATAGGTGGCAAGGCGGCTGATGGTCTTCTCCAGCACATGCTCATAGAAGCGTCGGCCGACCTCCGGCATCCGTTCGGCAATCGCCATCACGGTGCGGATCGCCGACCCGCCGCCGGGCCGGCATAGCAGCTCGATATAGGCCTGGCCGAACTCCCGAAGCGTCGTGGCGACGTCGCGATCGGGGTCGAAATCGAAATCCAGCTTGCGCTGCTCGAAGGCTTCCCGCTCGACGATGGCTTCGAACAACCGGTTCTTGTCGGCGAAATAGACATAAAGCGTCCCCTTGGAGACGCCGGCGGCGCGGGCGATCTCGCCCATGCTGGCGCCGTCGAAGCCGAGGTCCATGAAGACTTTGCCGGCGCCGTCAAGAATCTGACGGCGCTTCGAGCTGTCCTCCTCGGCGGCGACGTGTAGAGCGGCAGGGCGGGTCGCAACCATTGGTTTAGCTTCTCTGCAGGAATTCCAGTCTTATTCCGGTCCTGGGAACGCCCCGGGCGGAACTCAGGCGCTATAATTAACGCCCTGAAGATATAACTTGACCGAACCGTTCGGTCAATGTTAATTTTTAGGAGTGGCGAGAGGCGCGGCCTGTTTTCGGCTGCGTCGGCATCGCGACTTCGCAACAAGGAGGCCGTGATGGCCGCAGCGAGAGACCAGGCCGCACGCATTGTTCGTGCCGAGCCGGATACGGCCGAAGACGCGTTCGCGCGCGAGGCTGCTGCGGCTCCGCTCGATACGCTTCGTGCTCATCTGGCGGAAGAGACGGTCGCGCGCCGCACCTCCGAGACGCCGGACCGGCCGGCCACCGATGCGCCGTCCGGCACGCCGGCGGTTGCTCCCATTGCCGCGGCGCCGAAATCCGGCAAGCGCAAGCCGGTCTTGATCGGCATCGGCGCGCTGCTCGCGCTCGCCGTCGCGGCCTATGGCGTGCATTATTTTCTGGTGGGACGGTTTTTCGTCAGCACCGACGACGCCTATGTGCGGGCCAATAATACCACGCTCGGCGCGCGGGTCGCCGGCCACGTCGCAGCCATCCTCCCCGGCGACAATGTGGTGGTGCGGACCGGCGACGTGATCTTCCGAAATCGACGACGGCGATTACCGCATCGCGGTCGATGCCGTGCGCACCAAGATCGCGACCCAGCAGGCCACCATCGATCGCATCGGCCGTCAGGTCACGGCATTTCAAAGCGCCGTCGAGCAGGCCCGCGCGCAGCTTGCCTCCGCGGATGCCGGCTTGAAGCGCGCCGGCCTCGACTACGAGCGACAGCAGGCGCTGAGCGCCAAGGGATTCGCCTCGCGTGCGACGTTCGAAGTATCCGAAGCCGGCCGCGATCAGGGGGCGGCGGCGGTGAAGTCGGCGCAGGCGGCCTATGACGCCGCGCGCGACAACGTCGAAGTCACCAAGGCGCAGCAGGAGGAGGCCCGCGCGCAGCTTGCGGAACTGCAGACCTCTCTGGCCAAGGCCGAGCGCGACCTCGACTTCACCTTGGTGCGGGCGCCGGTCGACGGCACGTTCTCCAATCGCCTGGTGTCAACCGGCGACTACATCGTGGTCGGGCAGCGGCTCGGCAATGTGGTGCCGCTCGATGACGTCTTCATCGATGCCAATTTCAAGGAGACGCAACTCAAGCGTATCCGCCCGGGCCAGCCGGTTACGATCTCGGTGGATGCCTATGGCCATCGCAAGTTCGCGGGCTTCGTCGACAGCATCGCACCTGCGGCGGGCTCGGTGTTCACGCTGTTGCCACCGGACAACGCCACCGGCAACTTCACCAAGATCGTGCAGCGGCTTCCGGTTCGCATCCGGGTGCCGAAGGATGTCGCGAGGCAGAACCTGTTGCGCGCAGGCATGTCGGTTTATGCCACCGTCGATACCAACGCCGGCGCCAAGGATGCCGACAGCGACGCCGACCTCGACGCGCCGACAATGGTCCACCCGCAATAATAGAGCGTCGGGCGGCGCGCCCGGTGCGCCAGCACGTGCTGATCCGAGCAAATCATGGCTAATGCCACCACCGCCCCGCCGACGATGATGGCCGCCGCCGCGGCTCCGTCCGAGCGCATCGCGCCGCGGCGGCTGGTGGCGTTTCTGATCATGGTGTTCGGGATGTTCATGTCGATCCTGGACATCCAGATCGTCTCGGCATCGCTCACCGATATCCAGGCAGGGCTTTCGGCAAGTTCGACCGAGGTGTCGTGGGTCCAGACCGCCTATCTGATCGCGGAAGTGATCGCGATCCCGTTATCCGGATTCCTGTCGCGCGCACTCGGCACGCGGCTGCTGTTCGCGATTTCCGCCGCCGGCTTCACCTTCGCAAGCTTCCTGTGCGGATTTGCCTCGTCGATCGAGCAGATGATTCTCTGGCGCGCGATCCAGGGGTTCTTGGGCGCGGGCATGATCCCGACGGTGTTCGCATCGGCCTATACGGTGTTTCCGCGTTCCAAATTCTATATCGTCGGTCCGATCATCGGTCTGGTCGCCACGCTGGCGCCGACCATCGGCCCGACGGTGGGCGGCTATATCACCGACGCGCTGTCATGGCACTGGCTGTTCTTCATCAACGTCGTCCCCGGCATCGGCATCACCGTCGGCGTGCTGGCGCTGGTCGATTTCGATCAACCGAATTTCGAACTGCTCGATCGCTTCGACTGGTTTGGCCTGATCGCAATGGCGGGGTTTCTGGGCTCGCTCGAATATGTGCTCGAGGAAGGGCCGCAATATGAGTGGCTGCAGGACACCTCGGTGGCGATCTGCGCCTGGGTTTGCGCAATTTCCGCCATCGCTTTCTTCTACCGGGTGCTGACCGCGGAAGAGCCGATCGTCGACATCCGGGCCTTCACCGACCGCAATTTCGGCGTCGGCTGCATGATCTCGTTCTGCGTCGGCATCGGCCTCTACGGCCTCACCTATATCTATCCGCGCTATCTCTCCGAGGTGCGCGGCTATAGCGCGCTGATGATCGGCGAGACCATGTTCGTCTCCGGCGCCACCATGTTCCTCGTCGCACCGCTCGTGGGGCGTTTGATGCTCAGGATCGACATGCGCCTGATCATCGCGGCGGGGCTCATCATCTTCGCGCTCGGCTCCTGGCAGATGACGTGGATCACCCGCGACTATGATTTCTACGAGCTCTTGGTGCCGCAGATCCTGCGCGGGATCGGCATGATGTTCGCGATGGTGCCGACCAACAATATCTCGCTCGGTACGTTGCGGCCGGATCGGGTGAAGAATGCGTCGGGGCTGTTCAACCTGACGCGCAATCTCGGCGGCGCGGTGGGGCTCGCGCTCATCAATCAGGTGCTGAACGACCGCACCGACCTGCATATCACGCGGTTGCAGGAACGGGTGAACTGGGGCAATGCCACCGCGACCGAAACGCTCAACATGTTTACCCAGCGGATGCAGGGCACGGGCGATGCCGCCCTGATGGCGATGAAGCAATTGTCCCAGATCGTTCACCGGCAAGCGGTGGTGATGGGCTATGGCGACGTCTTCTTCATGCTGACGATTTTCTATTTCGGCCTCAGCCTCCTGGTCTTGCTGTTGAAGAAGCCGGCCATGCTTACTTCGGGACCGGCGCATTAGGGCCCCGTATTCATCCTCAATATCGTATCCGTCAGCGAACTTTTTTGGCGGCTTCAATTGCGGCAGCATCATCTGCCCCATCCAGGATTACGCCATTCAAATAGCGCCGTGCGGGCCGCCACCTGAACTCGCTCTCGTCTCGGCCAGTAGCTTGCCTGTCGAACCGTCGATGAGATGCAGCCTGGAGCAGGCCGGGCAAAATACAGAGCTGTAAGTGCTCTTGGGCTCGTCATCCAGCGCATCGGGCAGCGAGTGCTGCACGTTCATGCCGGTATGGGGACATTTGTAGAGGATCGGGCGGGCCATGCGTGACAATATCAAGACGCCAATGGCCCTGAAAACTACGGATGTTTACGTAGGTGTTGGCGACATGGGCCGCGCCGCCGAACCGGCCCGGCTCGTCCGGTTCTTGGCAGAAGCAGACATCGCGCCTGCTCGAATGATCTAAAGTAATATTAGTAGTTGCGGGCGCTTGAGCGTGGTTCAATCCGCAGAAGAGGCGTTCGTCAGCTAAGACATAATCGAGGCCCGCGACCATCATTGTCGCGGGCCCCTCGCGGCCGCTCCAATAGGTCAGTTGGTCGGTCGGGCAAACGCCGGATATTTCAGCTTGCCTTCGGCAATCCTGGCCGGCCACACCGTGACCTGCTTGCCGTCCTGCCATTGAAACACCATTCCGCTGATATTCTCCGGCCCGTATTTGAGGCCGTGGGTGAACTGATCGTCGCGGCCGTAAAACTGGATGCGTCCGATGGTTCCGACGTAATCGGTTTTCTCCAGTTCGGCGACCATCTTGTCCGGATCGGTCGAGCCGGCCCGCTTGATGGCGTCGGCGAGGATGTAGACGTCGTCATACGCCGTATAGCCGGTATAGGCCGGGTCGGTGCCGAACCGGGCCTTGAAGGCGGCGGCGAACGGCTTGGTCTTGGGTGTCACCGCGGTCGATGAGGTCGCAACCGCCAGCGACGGAATGCCTTCGGCCGCGCCGTTGGTGTCGCTCCAGAATGTCGGGCTCAGCGCCTGCGCGCTGATGACCGAAGATCGGGATCGGCACCTGCTGGTTTTTCCATTGCACCGTCGGCTGCACGCCGACATGCGAGATGCCGGTCACGATCACGTCCGGCTTCTTGGCCTCGATCTGGTTGAAGATCGGCGTGAAATCCGTGGTGTCCGGCGAGAAGCGGATATGATCGAGCACTTTCAATCCGGCTTTGGGCAGGCACTCCTCATAGCCGACATCCAGCGGCTTGGTCCACGCCGCGTCCTCGCTCATGATCACGGCGGTTTTCATTTTCATGCCGTCGACCAGAAGGTCCTTGGCGGCATCGCAAACCGCGAGCGCCTGCACCGCCGAGGTCAGATAGCCGTGAAAGGTGTATTTGTTCTTGTCGTAGTCGGCATGAATCGGACGGGTGATTTCATTGCTGGCAGCCCCGGGCGTGATCAGCGGCATGTGAAGCCGCGCCGCCCAAGGCTCCAGCGCCAGCACGACCTCGCTGATATAGCTGGCAATCACCGCGCTCACCTTGTCATCCGAGACCGCGCGTTGAAAGGCGCGCACTGAATCGGCCGATGAGCTCTTGTTGTCGTAGGAGACGATCTCGATCTTGCGGCCGTCGACGCCGCCCTTGGCGTTGATTTCGTCGGCGGCGATCTGAGCTCCGCCCGGCGTTGCCGCGCCGGCAATCGACTGGATCTCGGCGATGACGCCGATCTTGATCGGCTCCCTGGACTGCGCCGACGCCGGCGACCCCGAGCCGGCGGCGATGCCAAGCGCGGCCGTCGCCATCCAAAAATGTGCGAATTTCAGGGCTGGTCTAGCCATGCAAGTTGCTCCCTTTTTCGATCCGTCTTGCTGACGGCTTCGCGGAAGCTCAACACAGGCCCCTGGCCAAATCAAACGAAAGCGCTCGCCGAGTTGCGGCGCAAATGCGGCAAGTGCCTTGCAAATTCAAGTGCCTTGCAAATTATCATTTCGCTGCGCGCCATCCTCAGGATGTTGCAAAAACGCGTGCGATGTTGCGCGACACCTCAACAGATGAGCACGACGAGCGGTACCGCGAGGGAAGGGCGACGAGCGCGGTCAGGTGTTGGCGTCGACCGGCCGGCTGTTCAGTGATTCCGGGGACCAAATAACCAGGTGGACACGTCAGTCGTGGGCCCGTCGCTGGAAATGCCGTAGGCCGTGGGCGTCGGATCCTCAGGCGGCGGGCCGGCGGGTTGCTGGACGACGCCGGGACCGGAAGCGGCCACTTGCTGCCCGCTTGCGCCGGTCGAAGTCGCGGGCTGCCCCTGCTGGACCGGGCCGGATGCAGCCGTTTGCTGCCTTGGGGCGCGTTGCAAGGAGCCTTTGATCTCGGTAGCTACATCGGTGGTGTAGGCATCACTTCTCGTGCCGTAACCGGTCCGATAGCCCGATGATTCGGCCTCGCGGTTATTCGAGGCTGCGTTGTTCGCCGCCATGCGGGAATCTGAGCAGCCGGCGGCGACCATCGCAAGGCCGGCGAACACGACGATGAAAGGCATACAGCGCAAGGAATGTTTCAAGACGATCTCTCCGACCCACAACCGGTCCATGCCCTAGCATTAATGCCAAGGTACGGCGGCCGCAAGGCGGGCGACGCCGGGGACAGGCCCGAAGCGCGAGGCATATGTCATTGGTTTAGCGGTAAAATTGGCGAGGGGCCCGGCGTGTTGGCGCCGAACCCCTCATTTTTGGCAAGGTGTGCTTTCCTGACGCGAAACGGAACTCCGCTTCGCAATAAGATATCAGCCAGCCTGTAAGCCGGGTTTTGTAGGGCACCGCCTGCTTGCACAGACGATACGTGACGGCCATTCCTCTGGGACAACGTTTGCACGTTGCCTCGAGCAACCTACCCGGACGGCGAGCCTGACATCGCCCTGCGGTGTTTTCGCTTGCGCGAACAGCCCGCGTTGCCGTCCCTATTCGGTCTTGCTCCCGGTGTGGTTTGCCATGCCGGTTCCGTCGCCGGACCCGCGGTGCGCTCTTACCGCACCTTTTCACCCTTACCTCTTCCGAAGAGGAGGCGGTTCGTTCTCTGTGGCACTGTCCCTGGGGTCGCCCCCGCCGGACGTTATCCGGCACCGTATGTCGATGGAGCCCGGACTTTCCTCTCCAGCCACCTTTCGGTGATCGCCGGAGCGGCCGTCCGGCCGACTGACGCCCTAGGCATGGGGGCTCAAGACCGCCGCGTCAAGCCGATAAGACCGGCGCGGGCGTTGCTAAAATAAATTATCCTGAAGATGTCGTTTGGCGGTTGGGTCGTTCGACCGGATGTCGGCGCAACAGCCGATCAAAAGGAGTTAACGCGATGCAGTATTTGCTGATGATCTATCGAAACGAAGCCGAACTCGGGAAAATGGACGCCGCGGCGGGCCAGAAGATGATGGCGGAATACGGTGCGTTTACGCAGTCCATCATCCAGAGCGGCAATTTCAAGGCCGGCGACGGGCTACAGCCAACATCGACCGCGACCACTGTGCGTGTCCGCGACGGCAAGACCCTGACCACGGATGGTCCATTCGCCGAGACCCGCGAGCAGCTTGGCGGCTATTATCTGATCGATGCCAAGGATCTCAACGCCGCCCTCGCCATCGCCGCACGGATTCCCGGCGCCAAGGACGGGTCGGTCGAGGTCAGGCCGGTCATGGTTTATAATTGACGGTTGCTCGAAAAAGTCATTCCGGGTTCGCGCATTCGCGCATCCCGGAATGACAGCATTGCCAACGCGGATTCCCGATGACGTCAGGCGAAATCGAAAAAATATTTCGTGACGAGGCGGGTCGGGCGCTGGCGACGCTGATCCGCCTGGTCGGCGATTTCGATCTCGCCCAGGACGCGTTGCAGGATGCATTCGCGGTCGCGCTGGAACGCTGGCCCGCCGCCGATCCACCGTCCAATCCGCGCGCCTGGCTGGTCAATGTCGGGCGCAACAAGGCGATCGACCGGGTCCGCCGTCAAGTGACGTTTCGCGGCAAGCGGTCGGAATTGACGCACGAATTGCTGAGCAATGCGGCGGCTTCCGACGAGGCCCATGAGGCGACCACGCTCGACGACGACATGCTGCGGCTGATCTTTACCTGTTGCCATCCGGCATTCGCCGCCGACGTTCAGGTCGCGCTGACGCTGCGCACGGTCTGCGGGTTGACGACCGCGCAGGTCGCGCGCGCCTTTGTGGTCAGCGAGGACGCCATGGCGCAGCGCCTGCTGCGCGCCAAGCAGAAAATCCGGCTCGCCGGCATTCCCTACGAGGTGCCGGATCGCGAAGCGCTCGAACCGCGGCTGCGCGGGGTGCTGGCGGTGATCTATCTCGTCTTCACTGAAGGCTATGCCGCCACATCGGGCGAGGATCTGATGCGCCCGGACCTCGCGCGCGAAGCGATCCGGCTTGGCCGCCTGCTCGACGCCCTGATGCCGCCACGGGGCGAGATCAAGGGCCTGCTGGCGCTCATGCTGCTGCATGATGCCCGCCGCGCCGCGCGTGAAACCGCAGGCGGCGACGTCGTGCTTTTGGAAGAGCAGGATCGCGCGCGATGGGACCATGAACAGATCGCCGACGGCTTGAAGCTGGTGGAGGATGCCTTGCGGATGCCAGGCCGGCCGCAATCCTATGCGGTGCAAGGGGCGATCGCAGCGCTCCATGCGCAAGCGCCGAGTTATCACGACACCGACTGGCCGCAGATCGCCGGTCTTTATGAAGTGCTGCTGCGGATCAGCCCGTCGCCGGTGATCGAACTCAATCACGCCGCGGCGGTGTCGATGGTCGACGGACCGGCGCGGGCGCTCGATCTGATCGACGCGCTGGAAGCGCGCGGCGGGTTAAATGGCTACGAATTGCTGCCGGCGGTCCGCGCCGACCTGTTGCGCCGGCTCGGCCGCCATGACGCGGCGCGCGCGGCCTATCACGCTGCGACCGAAGCGACGCAACTGGAGCCGTTGCGACGGCTTTACGCGCGGCGGCTGGCGGAGATGGATGACTAGGCGTTGGTGAAGAAGTTCCTATCGCGCCGCAACAGCCTCATAGATATCCTCTTCCTGCGCGGTGTGGAGGCGTACCAGGGTCTCGACAGCTTCGATCAGGCGCTGGGCGTCGCGAATGAGATAGCGGTCGACCTTTTCGGTCGGCAGGTCCTCGGCCACGCGACCGAGCAACCGGGCAATGTGCAGGATCTCTCGATGCGCCCGGCTCATGGCGGAAAGGCCATGGCTCTCCCTCAGAACTTTGGCGAGTTGCGGGTAGACGTTACCCTCGTCGTCGCGCTCGTGGACGACAACCTGGTCCTGCACGATCCGGTTCGCCGCAGCGATCAATGTGGCCGCGCGTTCCGGAACCGCATCGTCGAGCGCATCGACGATCAATCGCAACCGGTCGAGATTGCCAATCAGCGCAACGTGGTTGTGATGCAGTTCGCGTCCGGCTTCGGCGGTCATGCTCCTCCTTACGGTGCCGCGCCCCGGGCTCAGCGCGCGCAGGGCGTTGAGGATCACGGCAACGTCGATCACTTCCTGGACGATCGCCGCCGGGACTGGCGTCAGCCAGCCGAATGTACCGGCCAGCATCGCCAGGATCGAAAGCGCCATACCGGCGATAATGCTTTCGACGGCGATATGCCGCGCCCGTCGCGCGATCATAATCGCTTCGCCCACCCGATCGAGACGGTCGGCGAGGATCACGACGTCCGCGGCTTCGGACGAGGCGCTGGCGCCGCCGGCGCCAAGCGCGATCCCGACATCGGCTGCAGCCAGCGCCGGTGCATCGTTGATGCCGTCGCCGACCATGATGGTCGGATGAAGGCGCTGCTCGGAGCGCACTGCATCGACCTTGTCGGAGGGCACGCGTTCGGCCAGCACCGAGTCGAGGTCGAGCGCGGCGCCGATCGCCTGCGCGGCCCCGACGCGGTCTCCGGTCACCATGACGATGCGGTTGATGCCGGCATCGCGCAACAGCCGTATGGCGCGCGGCGTATCGGAACGAAGCTCATCGGCGAGCAGCAAGGCGCCAATCGGCCGTCCCTCGACCGCGACGAATACAATGAGCGCGGATCGCCACGAGGCGCGCCGTATCGCCCGCGATGCCCATTCGGGGGCATGACCGCCGCCAAGGGTCATTTCGCGCGAGCCGGCAATTACCTTCCGCCCATCGATCACGCCTTGCATCCCGGAGCCCATGGACTCCCTGACATGTTCCGGCAGCTTGAGGCTCAAGCCGCGTTCGGCAGCGGCCGCAACGATCGCGCCGGCGATCACGTGATGCGATGCCTGTTCAAGCGAGGCACCGAGCATCAATATCTCCTCGGCGGTCTCGCCCGGAGCGACCTCGACGGATAACAGCCGCGCGCCGCCGACCGTCAGGGTCCCGGTCTTGTCGAACAACACGGTTTGGCCGCGCGCCAGTGCTTCCAGCGGGCCGCCGCCCTTAACCAGAATGCCGCGGCGCGCCGCTTGCGCGACGCCGGCGATAAAGGCCACGGGTGCCGCCAAGATCAGCGGACACGGCGTCGCCGCGACTAGCACGGCCAGGCTTCGGAGCGGATCGCCCGAGATCAGCCAGGCGACGAAGGCGAGCGCGAGCGTGACCGGCAGCAATATCAGCGCATAGCGATCGGCCATCCGCACGAACGGCGCCTTGGCGGTCTGCGCCGCGGTCACCAGCCGTACGATGCCGGTATAGGTGCTTTCGCCGGCGACCGCAGACACCGTCATCGCAATGGTCTCGCCGGCGTTCAGGGAGCCGGAGAGAATGGCGGCGCCTCGCATCTTCGTCACCGCGATCGGCTCCCCCGTCAGCGCGGACTCGTCGATTATCGCAATCTCCGAAGTGACGACGCCATCGACGGGAACCACTTCGCCGGCATGCACCAGCAGCCGGTCGCCGACCGCCACGGTGCCTACAGGCACTTCCTCAATGCCGCTATCGACGCAGCGATGGGCGTCGCGGGGGGCACGATCGACCAGCGAGCGCAGATCATGCGCGGCCCGGGCCACCGCGATATCCTCGAGCACGTTGCCGCCGGAATACATCAGCGCCACGACGGCGCCGGCCAACGGTTGACCAAGTGCGAGGGCACCGCTCATCGACACCAGCGCAACCGCATCGACGCCGAACCGCCCGCTCAGCAAGTCTTTGACGATCGAGATCGCCAATCCCGCCACCACAGGTACCGTGGCAAACATCCAGCAGAGATCGGCGAGGTCGGACCGCTCGGAAAGGTAAGCAACAATCCCTGCAGTCAATCCGGTGACCGCGATCGCAACGAGTGCCCACCGCAGGACACGCTCAAATGACATCGACCCATTCCGTGCTCATGCCGCTATCGCAGCTTGTCGCCGAAAATGCGCCAGTCACACTTGATGGAAATCAACAGTCCGGCGTGAGTTGCCCGCGCTACTTCGCCGCCACAGCCATCGCCTCATCAGGCAAACTCGCCAGCAGCGACTGCAAGGTAGTCAGCGTCGAATGGTCGGCGACGCCATCGACCCGCGCGGGGCGAAAGTGACGCTGGAAAGCGGTCACTACTTCCATGGTCGTGGCGTCATATTTGCCGTTGGCGGGAGCGCCGTAACCGTATCTGGCCAAGGCGGTCTGTAAATCGGCGACGTTATCGCTGATGGTGCCGAGCTTGAGCGTTTCGCCGCGCACGATCGGCGCCGGCTGCACCCAATGGCCGACGCCCGAATTGGCCAGCGAATGCCATGGAAATTTTTCGCCGGGGTCCTTCTTGCGGGAGGGCGCGACATCCGAATGCGCGAGCACGCGATGCGACGGCACCTTGCGGCGCAGCATGATGCCGCGGCACAGCGCGATCACGGCGGCGATCTGGCGCAGCGGAAATTCCGGATAGCCCCAATCATGGCCGCGATTGACGATTTCGACGCCGATCGAACAGGAGTTGATGTCCTCTTCGCCGGCCCAGGACGCCACGCCGGCATGCCAGGCCCGCTTGGCTTCCGGAACGCACTGCACGATGCGGCCGTCCTCCAGCACGATGTAATGCGCCGATACGTCGGTGCCCGCCGTGCATAGCTGCGCGATCGCGCCTTCCACATCGGGCATTCCGGTGTAGTGCAGCACGATCATGTCGGGCAGCCGGCCCTTGTTCCGCTCGCCATAGTTCATCGACGGGATGACGTCGGAAGCAATTGATGAATCAGGTGTGAATGTCTTCATGTCCGCGTTGGCCCTTGGAACCGGGAGGGCACGTTGACGCTTCGAACCAAACCCATTGGACGCGAACGAACCGACTGGCATGGGACAACTCAAACCGGGCAAGAGAACGGCAATACGGCGTCTTGACGATAAAACGCTGTTTACTATTCCTTTACCCTGGCGCCAGCGCAATGCGCCGGCGGCCCCTTGCTTCGCATTTTGGCCGAGTGTGTGCGGGAAGCCTCACCCGCTCCTCCTGCGCGCGGATTGTCTTAATCCCATCAACGCTTTCTTAACGCTAACTGCCGTTACTAAGTGGTGAAGAGCCGAACCGGTTTGGGGGACGGCCGAGGCCCCATTGACGCTCGAAATCCCATGGCAGCCCACCAAATTCCGTCGGGAAATCAGGGTTTGCGATTGGGGACGCGCGGAATCGGCAATCGTGCCGCGCCGTGTTCTTTCAATCGGTGGCTTTTCGACCGGAAAAGCCCGGCAAAGCGTAGACATTTGAGGCGCAATGGGCCCGTTCGCTTCCAATATCTATTCGACAGGCGGGACATGTTCGGGGACTTGTTCCGGGGCTTGGGCATGAATCCGCACCCCCCGCGTCATATTCCCGTGCTGGGCCGCGAAGTCGTCGAGATGCTGAAGCCCGGCGACGGCGGCATCTATCTCGACGCTACCTTCGGGGCCGGCGGCTATAGCCGGGCCATTCTCGATTTCGCCGGCACGAGGGTGATCGGCATCGATCGCGACCGGTCCGCGATCTCGGCCGGGTTCGATCTGGTGAATCGATCGGGCGGCCGGCTGACATTGGTCGAGGACCGCTTTTCCAACCTGGCCGAGGTTTGCACAGCACGGGGCATCGAGAGCGTCGACGGCGTCGTGATGGATGTCGGGGTGTCCTCGATGCAACTCGACCAGGCCGATCGCGGCTTCTCGTTTCGCCTCGACGGTCCGCTCGACATGCGGATGGGCCATGATGGACCAACCGCGGCGGATGTGATTGCGAAGGCGTCGGAAGCCGATCTCGCCAACATCATCTATATTTTCGGCGAGGAGCGCTATTCCCGGCAAGTCGCCCGCGCCATCGTCGCGGCGCGCCAAGAGGCGCCGATCGCGACCACAAGGACGCTCGCCGATATCGTCTCGAAGGTGGTGCGGTCCAAGCCGGGTGAAATTCACGCCGCGACGCGGACGTTTCAGGGCTTGCGGATTTTCGTCAACGCGGAACTCGACGAGCTCCATCTGGCGCTCGCGGCAGCGGAACGCGTGCTGAAGCCGGGCGGCCGGCTGGTGGTGGTGTCGTTTCATTCGCTGGAAGATCGCATCGTCAAGAATTTCCTGACCGAACGCGCCAGGGCCGGCGGCGGCTCGCGGCATCTGCCCGAGGTCGCCCAGGCCGCGCCGAGCTTTAGCCTTTTGACCAAGCGTCCGGTCACGCCCGGCGCGGACGAGATTGCCGCCAATCCACGCGCGCGCTCGGCGAAGCTGCGCGCGGCCGAGCGCACCGCGGCACCGGCGCACGCCGCCGCGGCGTTGCCGGCATGGCCCGTTCTCGCCGATGTGATGAGGGGAGGCTGACCATGCGCATCCTCCATCTCCTCGTGATCGGCGTCCTGGTGTTCGCCGCAGCCTATGTCTACCGGATCAAGATGGAATCCACCGCCCGCACCGAGCGCGTGCTGCGGCTGCATGCGGAAATTCGCGAGCAGCGCGACGCCATCGCGGTGCTGCGCGCGGAATGGACCAAACTCGATGCGCCGTTGCGGCTGCAGGGTCTCGCCGAACGGCATCTGGCGCTGAAGCCGCTCAACGCCACGCAATATGACTCGTTGAAGAACCTGCCCGAGCGGCCGCCGAATTTTGCCAGGCCCGGCGATCCCGATCCGATCGGCGCGATGATCGATGCGATCGATTCGGTTGCGGCGACGGGTTCGGTGCCGGCGCCGGAGGATCAGCAATGACCGGTCAGGCGCAGCCTAAAGCCAAATCCGCAGAACCATGGCGGCAGCGGCTGGTCCGCAGCCTGCTGTACGGGCGCAACGTCGACCGCGCCGCCAAGGCGCGCGCGCGCGTCGGATTTGCCATCCTGGCATTCGCGGCGATCTATGCGGTGATCGGCGGCCGGCTGATGATGTTCGCGACCATCGGCGACAGTCACGGCACGCGCCGCACCGCCTCGCAGGACGCCATCGCGACCGCGCGCCCCGACATCGTCGATCGCAACGGCGAGGTGCTCGCCACCGACGTCAAGGCGCCCAGCCTGTTCGGCGAACCGCGCCGGATCATCGACCAGGACGAAGCGGTGGAGCTTTTGACGGCGACGCTGCCGGATCTCGACACCGCCGAAGTGCGCGAACGGCTGGCGTCGAAAAAGGGCTTTGTCTGGCTGAAGCGCGAGATCACGCCGCACCAGCAGCAGGAAATTCACCGCCTCGGCATTCCCGGCATCGGCTTCCTGCGCGAGAACAAGCGCGTCTACCCTACCGGCGCCGAAGTCGCGCATCTGATCGGTCTGGTCAACACCGACAACCAGGGCATCGCCGGGATGGAGAAATGGCTCGACAGCAACGGCCTCGCCGATCTGCATCGCGCCGGTCTTGCCACCGATCGCCTGCAGCGGCCGGTGGAGTTGTCGGTCGATCTGCGCGTCGAGCACGCGCTGCGTGACGAGTTGCTCAAGGCCAAGGAAAAATTCCACGCCAAGGCGGCCTCCGGCCTCGTCTCCAACGTCAAGACCGGCGAGATCGTGGCGATGGTGTCGCTGCCGGATTTCGATCCCAACAACCCGAAAGAGGCGCACGATCCCGATCGCATCAACCGGCTGACCACCGGCGTCTACGAGATGGGATCGACCTTCAAGGCCTTCACGCTGGCGATGGCGCTGGATTCCGGCAAGTACGATCTCAACTCGCTGTGGGATGCGCGCGGTCCGCTGCATTTCGGCAAGTTCGCGATCCATGACGACGAACCCAAGGGCCGCTTCCTCAATATGAGGGAGGTATTCACTTTCTCCTCGAACGTCGGGGCGGCGCGTATCGCGTTGTCGCAGGGCGTCGAGGCGCACAAGGCTTTCCTGCGCAAGATGGGGCAGCTTGAGCGGTTGCGCACCGAACTGCCCGAGAGTGCATCGCCGATCGTTCCGCGGCGCTGGAGCGAGTTGAACACGATAACAATCGCGTTCGGCCACGGCGTCGCGGTGGCACCGCTGCAGGCGGTGATGGGCATCGATGCGCTGGTGAATGGCGGCTATCTGATTCCGCCGACCTTCCTGAAACGCACCGAACAGGAAGCCATGGCGATCGCAAAGCGCGTGATCAAGCCGGAAACCTCCGAGAAGATGCGATTCCTGATGCGGCTCAATGCCGAGATCGGCACCGCGAGGAAAGCCGACGTCAAGGGCTATTATATCGGCGGCAAGACCGGCACCGCCGAAAAGGTCGTCAACGGCCGCTATGTCAAGAAGCGCGTGCTCACCGCCTTCACCGCCATCCTGCCGGCCGACCATCCCCAATACCAGCTTCTGGTGATGCTGGACGAGCCGCAATCGCTGAAGGAAACCTACGGGTTCATCACGTCCGGCTGGAATGCGGTGCCGACGGGCGGCAATGTGATCGCCCGCATTGCGCCGCTCTTGGGGATCGAGCCGCGCTTCGATCTGCCGCCGTCCGACCGCCTTATTCTTGCGGCATCGAGGACAACCCAGTAAGGGATATGAGGCGATTTCGAGCGAATTGGATGCCGGTTCTGACATGGAAATCGCGTCGAAACCAAAATGTCGAAACTAATAAATAGAGTCTCCGTATCGATTTAATCGGACCGGAAAAGGCTCTAGTCTAGCGCGAGCCGGACTGGAAAATAATGAAACTCCGCGACCTGTTCAGCGATGACGCCACAATCGACCCCCGGCGGCGGCAGGTCAGGCGTCGCTGCGACCGAGGTCACGGGCGTCGCTGCGACCGAGGTCACTACCGCGACCGAGGTCACCGGCCTTGCCGTCGACAGCCGCGCGGTGAAGCCGGGCGATGTGTTCTTTGCGCTTGCCGGCAGCAAAACCGATGGTGCGCGCTTCATCGATGCCGCCATTGCGTCCGGCGCCGTCGCAGTGGTGGGCGAGCATCCGCCGCAAGGCGACGGCCGCGTGCCGTTTGTCAGCACGCCTAATCCGCGCCGCGCGCTGGCGCTGGCCGCGGCGAAATTTTATCCGCGGCAGCCTGCGACTATCGCAGCCGTCACCGGCACCAGCGGCAAGACCTCGGTCGCCGCCTTCGCGCGCCAGATCTGGCAGCAACTCGGTCACGCCTCGGCCAGCATCGGCACCATCGGTCTGGTATCGCCGAAGCGCACCATCTACGGATCGTTGACGACGCCGGATCCGATCGCGTTGCATCGCCAACTCGACGAAATCGCGAACGATGGCGTCACGCATCTGGCGCTGGAGGCATCCTCGCACGGGCTCGACCAGTTTCGGCTGGACGGCGTGCGGATCGGCGCCGGCGGGTTCACCAACCTGTCGCGCGACCACATGGATTACCACCCCGATGTTGCCCATTATCTTGCCGCCAAGCTCAGGCTGTTCCGCGATCTGGTCGCAGCCGATGGCGTTGCGGTGATCTCCGCCGATCATGATCATTCGAGCGCCGTGATCGATGCGGCGCGCCAGCGCGGCTTGCGGATCGTGACGGTCGGCCGCAACGGCGACGGCGCAGGCGAGGGGATTCGCCTGGTGGACGCCGGCATCGATGGCTTTGCGCAGAAACTGACGCTTGAACTTCGAGGCCGCAGGCATGCGATCCGGTTGCCGCTGGTCGGCGAATTCCAGATCGAGAACGCGCTGGTCGCCACCGGGCTTGCGATTGGCACCGGCAGTGCGCCCGAAGCCGTCGCTCGCCACACTGGAGCATCTTGAAGGCGCCAGAGGCCGGCTGGAACAGGTCGGCGAACATAACGGCGCGCCGATCTTTGTCGACTACGCGCACAAGCCCGATGCGCTGGCCAAGGCGTTGCAGGCGCTGCGGCCCTACGCGAAACGCAAGCTCGTGGTGGTGTTCGGCGCCGGCGGCGACCGCGACGCCGGCAAGCGGCCTTTGATGGGGGCGATTGCGTCCGAGAATGCCGACAGCGTCATCGTCACCGACGACAATCCGCGCAGCGAAAATCCCGACCTGATCCGCTCCGCCATCCTGAGCGCGGCGGCCGGCGCCAGCGACATCGCCGATCGTGCCGCTGCAATCCGCACCGCGATTGCCGGTCTGCAGCAAGGCGATGCGCTGCTGATCGCCGGCAAGGGCCACGAGACCGGACAGATTGTCGGCGACCGCACCTTGCCGTTCAGCGATCACGATGCGGTTGCGGCAGCACTTGCACCGAGGGTCGCATGAGCGCAACGCCGTTATGGACATCGTCGGCGATGGCGGAAGCGATGCGCGCCTCGATCAACGGCGCGTTGCCGCAAGCGGTGTCGGGCCTTTCCATCGACAGCCGCACCATCGCGCCGGGGGAAGCTTATTTCGCCATCAAGGGCGACGTTCACGACGGACATGATTTCGTCGTGGCGGCGTTGAAGGCGGGCGCTGGCTTGGCGGTGGTCGAAGCCGCGCAGCGCGAGAAATTCGCGAGCGACGCGCCGCTTTTGGTTGTCGACGACGTGCTCGCCGGTCTCGTCGATCTTTCGCGTGCCGCGCGCGCGCGTCTCGATGCGCAGGTGATCGCGGTCACAGGCTCGGTCGGCAAGACCTCGACCAAGGAAGCGTTGCGGCGCGTGCTCGGCGCGCAAGGGCCAACCCATGCGTCGGCCGCGTCATTCAACAATCACTGGGGCGTGCCATTGTCGCTGGCGCGCTGCCCGGCCTCGGTGCGCTTTGCGATTTTCGAGATCGGAATGAACCACGCCGGCGAAATAGAACCGCTGGTCCGGCTGGTCCGGCCGCACGTCGCCGTCATCACCACGGTCGAGCCGGTGCATCTGGAGTTCTTTGCCGGCATCGAGGCGATTGCCGACGCCAAGGCGGAAATCTTTACGGGGCTGGAACCCGACGGCGCGGTGGTGCTCAACCGTGATAATGCGCAGTTCGCCCGATTGACGAGGCGCGCCAGGAAACTCGGCATCTCGCGCATCGTCTCATTCGGTGCCAACAAGAGATCCGACGCGCGGCTGCTCGACGTCTCGCTGCACGCCGCTTGCTCGGCGGTTCACGCCCGTGTCCTCGGGCATGACGTCACCTACAAGCTCGGCATGCCCGGCCGTCACATGGCGATGAACTCGCTGGCGGTGCTCGCGGCGGCGTCGCTCGCCGGCGCTGATCTCGCGCTCGCCGCACTGTCGCTGTCGCAGATCGAGCCGGCCGCGGGCCGCGGTGTCCGGCGCGCGCTGGAAGTCGCCAGCGGCGCGGCGACCCTGATCGATGAAAGTTATAATGCCAACCCGGCATCGATGGCCGCGGCGCTGAACGTGCTCGGCCGGGCGGCGGTCGGCCCGCATGGCCGGCGCATCGCGGTGCTCGGCGATATGCTCGAATTGGGGCCGACCGGTCCCGAACTGCATCGCGGCCTGGTCGATGCCGTCAAGGCCAATCACGTCGATCTGGTGTATTGTTGTGGTCCGTTGATGCGCAATCTGTGGGACGCTCTTTCCACGGGCAAGCGGGGCGGCTATGCCGAAAGTGCTGCTAGTCTGGAAGCCCAGGCGGTCGGGGCGATTCGCGCCGGCGATGCGATCATGGTCAAGGGATCGCTGGGCTCGAAGATGAAAACGATTGTCAACGCGCTCGAAAAGCGCTTTCCCGGCAAAACCGCACTCGACGAAGCTGCGGTATAGGGCGGTTTGAATGTTTTATTGGCTGATTGATCTTTCCAATACCGTTCCCCTCCTGGGTCCGTTTCGCACATTTCTGAATGTGTTTCGCTACATCACCTTTCGCACCGGCGGCGCGATGGTGACCGGGGCGCTGTTCGTGTTCCTGTTCGGTCCCTGGATCATCGATCACCTGCGGCTGCGCCAGGGCAAGGGCCAGCCGATCCGCACCGACGGTCCGCAATCGCATCTCATCACCAAGAAGGGCACGCCGACGATGGGCGGGCTGATGATCCTTTCCGGCGTGGTGGTGTCGACGGTGTTGTGGGCCAATCCGCTCAATCCCTATATCTGGATCGTGCTGGCCGTGACGCTGGGTTTCGGTTTCGTCGGTTTCTACGACGATTATCTGAAGGTGACCAAGCAGACCCATAGCGGGTTTGCCGGTCGCATCCGGCTTGCGATCGAAGCGGTGATCGCGCTGGCCGCGTGCTACGCGCTGGTCCGGCTTGGACGCGACCCGTTCTCGACGGCCCTGGTGATCCCGTTCTTCAAGGACGTGGTGCTGAATTTCGGATGGTTCTTCGTGATGTTCGGCGCGTTCATCATTGTCGGCGCCGGCAACGCGGTCAACCTCACCGACGGCCTCGACGGTCTCGCCATCGTGCCGGTCATGATCGCGGCGGCTAGCTTCGGCATGATCGCCTATCTCGTGGGCAATGCGGTGTTCGCGGACTATCTGCAGATCAATTACGTTGCCGGCACCGGCGAACTCGCGGTGCTGTGCGGCGCGGTGCTGGGCGCGGGATTGGGGTTCCTCTGGTTCAACGCGCCGCCGGCATCGATCTTCATGGGCGATACCGGCTCGCTCGCGCTCGGCGGCATGCTCGGCTCGATCGCGGTCGCGGTGAAGCACGAGATCGTGCTGGCAGTGATCGGCGGACTGTTCGTGCTGGAAGCGGTTTCGGTGATCGTGCAGGTGGCGTCGTTCAAGCTCACCGGCAAACGCATCTTCCGGATGGCCCCGATACATCATCATTTCGAGCAACTGGGCTGGACCGAGCCGCAAATCGTGATCCGGTTCTGGATCATCTCGGTGATGCTGGCGCTGGCCGGCCTCTCCACCCTGAAGCTGCGGTGATGACGTTGGATATTTTCCGTCGTCCCGGAATGGCGTGCTGAATCATGATCCCCGTCACTTCCTTCGCAGGCAAGACGGTCGCGGTGTTCGGTCTCGGCGGGTCCGGGCTCGCCAGCTGCCACGCCTTGAAGGCGGGCGGGGCCGAAGTGATCGCCGGTGACGACAGTGCCGACAACATCGTCAAGGCCGCGCAAGCGGGCTTCATCACGGCGGATTTGAGAAAAGTATCGTGGGCGAGTTTCGCAGCCCTGGTGCTGACGCCCGGCGCGCCGCTGACCCACCCGGTTCCGCACTGGACCGTGCTGGCAGCACAGCAGGCCGGCGTCGAAGTCATCGGCGATATCGAACTGTTTTGCCGGGAGCGCCGCCGTCATGCGCCCGATGCGCCGTTCGTCGCCATCACCGGCACCAACGGCAAGTCCACCACGACGGCGCTGATCGCGCATTTGATGCGGGTTGCCGGTTACGACACCCAGATGGGCGGCAATATCGGCACTGCGATCCTGTCGCTGGAGCCGCCGCGCATGGGGCGGGTGCACGTCATCGAGATGTCGTCGTATCAGATCGATCTTTCGCCCTCGCTCGATCCCTCGGTCGGGATCCTGATCAATGTCAGCGAGGATCATATCGATCGCCACGGCACGCTTGAACATTATGCGTCGGTGAAGGAGCGTCTGGTCGCCAGCGTTCAGAAACAAGGCACCGCGATCGTCGGCGTCGACGACGGATGGAGCCGCAACAGCGCCGACCGGATCGAACACGCCGGCCAGCGCGTGGTCCGGATCTCGGTGAAAAATCCGCTTCCCGACGGCATTTATGTCGAGCGCGAGATCATCTGGCGCGCCTCCGGCGGCGCGCGCAGCGAGATCGCGCGGATCGGCGGCATCGGCTCCTTGCGCGGTTTGCACAACGCCCAGAACGCGGCTTGCGCATCGGCGGCCGCGCTGGCGCTGGGTGTCGGCAACGACGTCCTGCAAGACGGCCTGCGCAGCTTTCCTGGTCTGGCGCACCGCATGGAGCAGGTCGGCCGCCGCGGCAATGTGCTGTTCGTCAACGATTCCAAGGGCACCAACGCCGATGCGGCGGCGCATGCGCTGTCGTCCTTTGCCGATATTTTCTGGATCGCCGGCGGCAAGCCGAAGCTCGGCGGCATCACGGGTCTCGCCGACTATTTCCCGCGCGTCCGCAAAGCCTATCTGATCGGGGAAGCCGCCAACGAGTTCGCGGCCACGCTCGGCGATCGCGTGCCGCACGAGATCAGCGAAACGCTTGATGTCGCGGTAGCCCATGCCGCGCGCGATGCGGCGGCCTCCGGGGTCACCGATCCGGTGGTGCTGCTGTCGCCGGCCTGTGCGTCGTTCGACCAATACCGGAATTTCGAAATCCGCGGCGCGGCGTTCCGCGATCTCGTCACCGCGCTGCCCGGCGTCAAGCCGGTGGTGTGAGGGACGCAAAGCCGCAACTCGTTCAAAACATTTCCAATTCGTTAACCTTCCGGAAACCATCATGGGCGACCAATGGGCAAACCTCCGCCCAGGATCGCCCATGCTCTCCCGCGAACAACGCACCCCGCTTTCCGAATGGTGGTGGACCGTGGACCGCCTGCAGCTCGCGGCGATCATCGCGCTGATGCTGGCCGGTATCATCCTTTCGCTGGCGGCGAGCCCGCCGGTGGCGACCAGGATCGGGCTCGATCCGTTTCACTTCTTCAACCGCCATGTGCTGTTTCTGCTGCCGTCCTTTATCGTCATGATCGCGGTGTCGTTCCTGTCGCCGCGGCAGATTCGCCGTACCGCGCTGATCGTGTTCGCGGTCAGTGTCGTGCTGATCGTGGCGACGCTGCTGATCGGTCCCGAGGTCAAGGGCTCGCGGCGCTGGATCACCCTGATCGGCGTCAACATCCAGGCCTCCGAATCCGCCAAGCCGGCGTTCGTGGTGCTGGCGGCGTGGCTGTTTGCGGAATCGACGAAGCGCCCGGAAATGCCCGCGACCTCGATGGCGCTGACGCTGCTGCTGACGCTGGTGTCGCTGTTGGTGATGGAGCCAGATTTCGGCCAGACCATGCTGATCCTGATGGTATGGGGCGCGCTGTTCTTTATCGCGGGGATGCGGATGATCTGGGTGGCGGGGCTCGCGGGTGCTGCGAGCGCCGGACTGTTCGGCGCCTATCTGCTGGTGCCGCACGTCGCAGGCCGCATCAAGCGCTTCATGAATCCGGCGTCGGGCGACACCTTTCAGGTCGATACCGCGATGGAGGCGTTTTACAATGGCGGCTGGTTCGGGCTTGGGCCCGGCGAAGGCATCGCCAAGCGCAGCCTGCCGGACAGCCACACCGATTTCGTGTTTGCGGTGGCGGCGGAGGAATTCGGAATCATCCTTTGCCTGGTGCTGCTCGCGCTGTTCGCCTTCATCGTGATCCGCGCATTGTCGCGCGCCTATGCGAGCGAGGACATGTTCTCGCGGTTTGCCGCCGCGGGCCTCGCGGTGTTGTTCGGCGTGCAGGCGGCGATCAACATGTCGGTCAATCTGCAGCTGATACCGGCCAAGGGCATGACGCTGCCGTTCATTTCCTATGGCGGTTCGTCGATCGTCTCGCTGGCCTACGGCGTCGGCATGATGCTGGCGCTGACGCGGCATCGGCCACGCACCGAGATGGAATCGATGGGCGATGCCAACGCGATTCGCAGCTACGCTTGACCTTACCGAGAGGATGCGCTTTTCCGTCATGGCGAGAAACGAAGTGACGAAGCAATCCGGTTGGCCGCAATGACCACTGCGCCTTTGATTTTGCTGGCGGCGGGCGGCACCGGCGGACATCTGTTTCCCGCCGAGGCGCTGGGCGTCGAACTGATCAGGCGCGGCCATCGCGTCCGCCTCGTCACCGACGCCCGCGCGCTGCGCTACACCGGATTGTTCACCAAGGACACCATCGACGTGGTGCCGAGCGAGACCGTGCGCAGCCGCACGCCATGGTCGCTGGCGCGAACCGGTGCGATGCTCGCGGCCGGCACCCTGGTGGCGCTCAATTTGATGCGGCGGATGAAGCCCGCCGCCGTGGTCGGCTTCGGCGGCTATCCGACCGTGCCGCCGTTGTTGGCGGCGCGGCTGTTCGGGGTGCCCACGCTGGTGCACGAGGCCAATGCGGTGCTCGGCCGCGCCAATCGTTTTCTGTCGAGCCGCGTCAGCGCGATTGCGACCTCGCTGCCGGGCGTGCTCGATCGCGATCCGGCGCTGGCGGCCAAGACCACCACCGTCGGCACGCCGATGCGTCCGGCGATCCTGGCGGCGGCCGCGGTGAAATTCGTTTCGCCCGAACCCAACGGGCCGCTGCGGCTGCTCGTCGTCGGCGGCAGCCAGGGCGCGCGGGTGATGGCCGATATCGTGCCGGGCGCGATCGAGCGTCTGGAGCCGTCGCTCTGGAACAGGCTGATCCTCACCCAGCAGGTGCGTGAAGAGGACATGACGCGGGTGCGCGCGGTCTACGACCGCCTCAAGATCAACGCCGAACTGGCGCCGTTCTTTGTCGATCTGCCGGCGCTGTTGGCGTCGAGCCAGCTGGTGATTTCGCGATCCGGCGCCGGCACGGTCGCCGAGCTCGGCGCCATCGGCCGGCCTTCGATCCTGGTGCCGCTGCCCGGTTCGATCGATCAGGATCAGTTCGCCAATGCCGGCGTGCTGGCGCAGGCCAATGGCGCGCTCCGGATCGCGCAAGCCGATTTCACGCCGGACCGGCTGGCGGCGGAAATCTCGTCGCTGGCCGCCGAGCCGGGGCGGCTGACCGCGATGGCCACCAGCGCCCGCGGCGTCGGCAGGCTGGATGCCGCCGAACGGCTGGCCGATCTGGTGGCGAAAGTCGCCGGAATCTAGGCGGTTGAGCACAAAATTGCCCTTGTCATGCCCTGCGAAAGCGGGGCATCCAGTATCCTGCGTGGCTGATTTGAATCGTTAAGGCTCGCGAAATACTGGATCGTCCGCTTTCGCGGACGATGACGCCGAGGAACCAGCCTATGAGACTGCCGCGCGAGATCGGACCCATTCACTTCGTCGGTATCGGCGGCATCGGCATGAGCGGCATCGCCGAGGTGTTGTGCAATCTCGGCTATACCGTGCAGGGCTCGGATGCTTCCGAAAGCGCCAATGTCAATCGTCTGCGCGACAAGGGCATCACCATCAATGTCGGCCACAAGGCCGAGAACGTCGCCGGCGCCGATGTGCTTGTGGTGTCGACCGCGATCAAGCGCGACAATCCCGAACTGATGGCGGCGCGGGCGCAGCGCATTCCCGTGGTGCGGCGCGCCGAAATGCTGGCCGAGCTGATGCGGCTGAAAAGTTGCGTCGCGATCGCAGGCACCCATGGCAAGACCACCACGACCTCGATGGTGGCAGCCTTGCTCGACGCCGGCGATCTCGATCCCACCGTGATCAATGGCGGCATCATCAATGCCTACGGCACCAACGCCCGGCTCGGCGCCGGCGACTGGATGGTGGTGGAGGCCGACGAGAGCGACGGCACCTTCCTGAAGCTTCCGGCCGATGTCGCCATCGTCACCAATGTCGATCCCGAGCATCTCGACCATTTCGGGACTTTCGAGGCGGTGCAGGATGCGTTCCGAAGTTTCGTCGAGAACGTGCCGTTCTATGGCTTCGCCGTGATGTGCATCGATCATCCGGTGGTGCAGACCATCGTCGGCAAGATCGAGGATCGCCGCATCATCACCTATGGCGAAAATCCGCAGGCCGACGCGCGGCTGCTCGATCTCAATCCGATGGGCGGCGGCTCGCGCTTCAAGGTCGCGTTCCGGGATCGCAAGACCGATGCCGCGCATGAGATCGCCGACCTCATGCTGCCGATGCCGGGACGGCACAACGCGCTCAACGCCACCGCCGCGATCGCGGTGGCGCATGAACTCGGACTTGGCGACGACATTATCCGCAAGGCGATCGCCGGCTTCGGCGGCGTGCGGCGGCGCTTCACCAAGACCGGGGAATGGAACGGCGTGACCGTGATCGATGATTACGGCCACCACCCCGTCGAGATTGCCGCGGTGCTAAGGGCGGCACGCGAATCCACCAATGGCAAGATCATCGCCGTGGTGCAACCGCATCGCTTCACCCGGCTGCAATCGCTGTTCGAGGAATTCTGCACCTGCTTCAATGACGCCGACGCGGTCGTGGTCGCCGAAGTCTATCCGGCGGGCGAGGCACCGATTGCCGGCATCGATCGCGACCATTTCGTGCTCGGCCTGCGCGCGCACGGCCATCGCGAGGTGATTCCGCTGCCAAAATCCACCGACCTCGCTCGTGTTGTTCACGGCCTCGCCGGCCACGGCGATCTCGTCGTCTGCCTGGGCGCCGGCAATATCACGCAATGGGCCTACGCCTTGCCGGACGAATTGAAGGCGCTGGGGTGAGAGCGGCGATGAATTCAGGTTCGTCATGACCTTCCCCGACATCACGCCCGATCTCAAAGCCGCAATGCCGGAATTGCGCGGGCGGCTGTTGGCGAACCAGTCGCTGGCCGAACTGACCTGGTTTCGGGTCGGTGGTCCGGCGCAGGTGCTGTTCACCCCGGCGGACGCGGATGATCTCGGCTATTTCCTGGCGCATTTGCCGGGCGAGCTTGCGGTGTATGTGGTCGGCGTCGGCTCCAATTTGATCGTGCGCGACGGCGGCATGCCGGGCGTGGTGATCAGGCTCGGTCCGCGCGGTTTCGGCGAGACCAGCGCCGAAGGCGACATCGTCAGCGCAGGCGCCGCCGCACTCGACAAGCGCGTGGCCGAAATCGCGGCGTCGGCCAATCTCGGCGGGCTCGAATTCTTCTTCGGCATTCCCGGCACGGTCGGCGGCGCGCTGCGCATGAATGCCGGCGCCAACGGCGCCGAAACCCGGGATGTCCTGATCGAGGCGACAGGCATCGGCCGCGACGGCAGGAAACTTCAATTCGGCCATGCCGACATGAAATTCGCCTACCGCAACAGTGGCGTCGATGCTTCGGTGATCTTTACCTCGGCGCGCTTTCGAGGGGTCATTGCAGTGCCCGATGCCATTCGCGCGCGGATGAACGAGGTGCAGACCCACCGCGAGACCGCGCAGCCGATTCGCGAAAAGACCGGCGGCTCGACCTTCAAGAATCCGCCCGGCCAAAGCGCCTGGAAGCTGATCGACGCCGCCGGCTGCCGCGGCTTGCGCGTCGGCGGCGCGCAGGTGTCGGAAATGCACTGCAATTTCCTGATCAACACCGGCACCGCGACCGGGCATGATATCGAGACGCTGGGCGAGACCGTTCGCACGCGGGTGAAAGCGCATTCCGGAATTGAGCTACACTGGGAAATCAAGCGGATCGGGATCGGGCCAGGCTGATGCGGATTACCATCCTTTTCGGAGGCACCAACAAGGAGCGCCTGGTTTCGGTGGCGAGCGCTCAGGCGCTGCATACGGCGTTGCCCGAAGCCGATCTTTGGTTTTGGGACGTCGATGACACCGTGCATCCCGTCCAGCCTCGCTCACTTCTCGGCCATGCGCGCCCGTTCGAGGAGCCCTTCAAGCCCGATGGCCGCGGCGTCGGAATCGAGCAGGCACTGGATGCGGCCAAGGCCGAGGATCGGTTGCTGGTGCTCGGCCTGCACGGCGGCCGGGCTGAGAACGGCGAACTGCAGACGATGTGCGAAATGCGCGGCGTTCCCTTCACCGGTTCCGGCTCGGCCTCGTCGCATCTCGCCTTCGACAAGGTGGCCGCGAAGCGCTTTGCGGCCATCGCGGGTGTGAAGGTGTCGCCCGGCGTGATGCTGGAAGATGCCGAAGCAGCACTCGCCGAGTACGGCAAGCTGATCGCCAAGCCCGCGCGCGACGGATCGAGCTACGGGCTGATTTTTGTCAATGCGAAACAGGATATCGTCGCCGTCCGCAACGCAGCCAGGACCGAAGACTATCTGATCGAGCCGTTCATCTCGGGCGTGGAAGCCACTTGCGGCGTGCTCGAGCAGTCGAACGGTTCGGTCATAGCGCTGCCGCCGGTCGAGATCGTCCCGGCGGAAGGCGAGTTCGACTACACCGCGAAATATCTGGCCAAATCGACCCAGGAGATTTGCCCGGGTCGCTTTGCGCCGGAAATCAGCGCGCAAATCATGGATCAGGCGTTGCGGGCGCACTTGGCACTGTCCTGCAGCGGCTATTCGCGTACCGATTTCATCGTTTCGGCCAAGGGCCCGATCTATCTGGAAACCAACACCTTGCCGGGTTTGACCAAGGCCTCGCTCTATCCCAAGGCCCTCAAGGCCCAAGGGATCGAATTCCCCGATTTCCTGAAAGATCAGATCCTGCTGGCGCAAAAACGAGCCGGGAAGTAGGGCCGGTCAGGGGGCCGGGCCCCCTTGGGCGGTCCGCTCAATCACTAAAATCCTAACAATTATGGGCTAAAGTACAGGGAAGGCGGATCAAAACACCTCCAGCCTCGTCCGGTTTTACCCTTTGTTTACCAGGAAGTCCGAAGGTTAACGCTGGCGGCGCATGTGGCGCTTGGCTGCCGGGGCGTGAGCTGTTGCGGATATCCGCTTCGACGACCGCATCGAGGGAACAGGTGGCCTCTTCTGCCTTGAGGTCGATACCCAGCCCGGCATGACCGAGACGTCAACTGTGCCAGGACTCGCAAGCTTTTGCGGGAACAACATTTGACGAGTTCGTGCAATGGATGGTGCAGGACGCCTCGCTCGATCGCTGCGATCGCTGGGGCCCCAAGCTGATCTGAAAGCGGCCGCCATCGGCGCGGCCGTGTTGTTGCGCGAGTGGCTGGTCGCGAAGCGCGCGGCTGCCCAACTTAAAAAGCGCGCGTCCGCCAAACCGCGCCTCCAGCGCGAACCGAATCCGCACCGCCTGATCGCGTTGCTGGAACGCTACCTTCCGAACCGCGTCGGCGTCGCCGCGACCGCGCTGATCCTGCTCGGAAGCGCCGGTTTTGGCATCGTCAAGGGCGGTCATGTCGAGGAACTGGCCTCGGCGCTGAGCGATACCCGCAATGCCTTCGCAAACTCCGCCGGATTTCGGATCACGGCGGTCGCTATCAATGGCCGCAAGCAATTGACCCAGGACGAGGTGCTGGCGTTCGGCGGCGTCAACGGCCGCTCGTCGCTGCTGTTCCTCGACGCGGAAGCCGTGCGCGGCCGGCTGAAAGCCAATGCCTGGATCGCCGACGCCACGGTTTTGAAGCTTTATCCCGGCCACCTCCAGATAGATATTGTCGAGCGGTCGGCCTTCGCGCTGTGGCAGCAGGATGGCCGCCTGTCGGTGATCGCGGACGACGGCGCGGTGCTGCAGCCCTATGTGACGCGCCGCTTCATCACATTGCCGCTGGTGGTCGGCAAGGGCGCCGAAACCCACGCCCGGAACTTCCTGGCGTTGCTGGACCGCTATCCGCAGGTGCGCTCGGCGACCAAGGCGGTGACTTTTGTCGGCGAACGGCGCTGGAACCTGCGGCTCAAGGACGGTCTCGATATCCGGCTGCCGGAAAACGACGTCGGCAACGCGCTGGCGACGTTGAGCGCGCTCGACAAGGAGGACCGGCTGTTCTCCCGCGACATCGTCGCCGTCGACATGCGGTTGCCGGACCGGCTGACGGTGCAATTGTCTGATGACGCGGCCAAGGCCCGCGACGAACTGTTCAAGGACAGGAAGTCGAAGAAGAAAGCCGGTGACGCATGACCGGCCTTGATCGCAACCAGACGCCGAAGACGCGCCCGATGCCGCAGAAGCGCACCGCGCTGGCGGCGTCGCTCGACATCGGCACCAGCAAGATTGCCTGCATGATCGCGCGGCTGAAGCCGTGCCCGCCGAGCGAAGCCTTCCGCGGCCGCAGCCATGCGGTCGAGTTGATCGGCTACAGCCAGATCCAGTCGCGCGGCGTCAAGGCCGGTGCGGTCGTCGATCTCGCCGAATGCGAACAGGCAGTGCGTCACGCGGTGGCGCTGGCCGAGCGCATGGCCAAGGTCCGGGTTGAATCGGTGCTGCTGTCGGTTTCGGCAGGAAGGTTGCAGGGCCAACTGATTGAAGCCGCGGCCGATATTCGTGGCGGCGCAGTCACCGCCGCCGACGTCACCCGCGTCACCGGAACCGGCATGCGTCATGCCACCGGCGAGGGCCGCACCGTGCTGCATGCGCTGCCGGTCAGCTACGCGCTCGACGGCGTCAAGGGCATTCGCGATCCGCGCGGCATGGTGGCCCGGCAATTCGGCGTCGACATGAACGTGGTCACGGCGGACGCGACCGTCGCCAAGAACCTGATGCTGGTGGTCGAGCGTTGTCATCTCGACGTCGAAGCCATGGCGGCGAGTCCCTATGTCGCGGGGCTGTCGGTTTTGACCGACGACGAGGCCGATCTCGGCGCCGCCGTGGTCGAGATGGGCGCGG
Organism: uncultured Pseudomonadota bacterium; assembly: GCA_963727225.1. GTDB lineage: Bacteria > Pseudomonadota > Alphaproteobacteria > Rhizobiales > Xanthobacteraceae > Bradyrhizobium. The sequence goes on from CAVSFN010000024.1 coordinate 1,262,858, forward strand.
GCACCACCACGATCGCGACCTATTCCGGCGGCCGCTTCGTGCATGCCAGCGGATTTGCGGTCGGCGGGCACCACATCACCATGGATCTTGCGCGCGGCCTCAGCGCATGCATTGCGGATGCCGAGCGAATCAAGACGTTATATGGCACCGTGCTGACGGGCGGGTCCGATGCGCGCGAGTTGATGTCGGTGCCGAGCGCCGGCGACAACGAGCGGGATGTTCCGCAGATCGTGTCCCGCGCCACGATCGCGAACATCGTCCTGCATCGTACCGAGGAGATTTTTGAGATGGTCAGGGACCGCCTGGCGGATTCCCCCTTTGCGGCAGAGCCGCGGGCGCGAATTGTCCTGAGCGGTGGCGCCTCGCAGCTCACCGGCATCCCCGAGCTTGCAACCCGAATTCTCGGCCGCCCGGTGCGGATCGGCCGCCCGCTCGGCTTCGGCCGGCTCCCTAACGAGGCGAAGAGCGCGTCGTTCGCGGTGCCCTCGGGCCTCTTGGTCTATCCCCAATACGCCCATCTTGAACACGTCGAACCGCGGCATACGCGGCAATTGAAGACAGGGACTGACGGCTATTTCGGAAAAGTCGGACGATGGCTTCGTGAGGGCTTCTGATGAACCTTTTCCGCATCCTTCGACTTCCACCAACTCCCGCGGCCGTCGGCCGGGGCGAACCAACGCGCGCGTAATCGAGAGGCAACCATGGCACTCAATATAACACCCCCTGACATCAGCGAGCTGAAGCCCCGGATTACCGTATTCGGCGTCGGCGGCGCGGGCGGCAATGCCGTCAACAACATGATCACCGCCGGACTGCAGGGTGTCGATTTCGTCGTCGCCAATACCGACGCGCAGGCGCTCACCATGTCCAAGGCGCAGCGCATCGTGCAGATGGGCACCCAGGTCACGCAGGGCCTCGGCGCCGGTTCGCAGCCCGATGTCGGCGCGGCCGCAGCCCAGGAAGTCATCGATGAAATCCGCGATCACCTCGCCGGCGCCAACATGGTGTTCGTCACCGCCGGCATGGGCGGCGGCACCGGCACCGGTGCCGCACCGGTGATCGCCAAGACCGCGCGCGACATGGGCATCCTCACCGTCGGCGTCGTCACCAAGCCATTTCACTTCGAAGGCCAGCGCCGCATGCGCACCGCCGAGTCCGGCATCGCCGAACTCCACAAGGTGGTCGACACGCTGCTGATCATTCCGAACCAGAACCTGTTCCGGGTCGCCAACGAAAAGACCACCTTCGCCGACGCCTTCGCGATGGCCGACCAGGTGCTCTATTCCGGCGTTGCCTGCATCACCGACCTGATGGTCAAGGAAGGCCTGATCAATCTCGACTTCGCCGACGTTCGCGCGGTGATGCGTGAAATGGGCAAGGCGATGATGGGCACCGGCGAAGCCTCCGGCGAGAAGCGCGCCTTGACCGCCGCCGAGGCCGCCATTGCCAACCCGCTGATCGACGACTCCTCGATGAAGGGCGCCCGCGGCCTCTTGATCTCGATCACCGGCGGCAAGGATCTGACGCTGTTCGAGGTCGACGAAGCCGCGACCCGGATTCGCGAGGAAGTCGACCAGGACGCCAACATCATCGTCGGCGCCACCTTCGACGAGACCCTCGATGGCGTGATCCGCGTTTCCGTCGTTGCCACCGGCATCGAACAGGCGCTGATCTCGCGCAACGCTGCGGCGCCGGCCGCAACCGCGACCAATGCCGTGGCTTCGCCCGCGACGCCGGATACCCGGCTGGCCGATCTGACTGCCCGGCTGCGCGCCGACAATCAGCGCCTTGCCGAACGCGCCCAGAAGCCGGAGGCATCGAATCCGCAGCAGGCACCTGCCGCCGCGCCGCAACGGGTCTCGAACAATGTCGAGCGCGCCGCGCTGGCCGCGATCGCCGCGGCGGTCGCTCCGGAAGCCCCGCAGTCGTCCGCGCCGCTGCAGCCGGCGTCCTACGGCGACGTCACGGTTCGCCCGATCGCGCAGAAGCCGTCATTGTTCCCGGACCATGATGTCACGCGGGTCGAGACGCATGAGCCCGCGACGCCCGAGACGTTCATTCCACAGGCGGCCGAACGCGGACCGCTGCGCACCCCGCGGATGCCGAAGTTCGAAGATCTGCCGATGCCGGCGCAGAATGAAATCCGCCAGGCCCGTGGCGATATCGAAGAGGAACATCCGCAAAAGACCCGGATGTCGCTGCTGCAGCGCCTCGCCAATGTCGGCCTCGGCCGTCGCGACGAAGAGACCGAGCCGCCGATCGCGGCCCGCGCTTCGGGTCCGGCGATGGCACCGATGCCGCCGCTGCCGGAGCGAAAGCCCCAGCGCAACGTTTCGCAGCAAATCGCAGCTAACGAGCCGGTATCAGAGTATGCTCGCCGGCCGGCACCACAGGGACTCGACGTCCACGGCCGCCCCGCACCTGTTGCAGGAACACCACAGGGCGACGACCATCTTGATATCCCGGCCTTCCTGCGCCGGCAGGCCACCTGAGGTTTGTTACAATCATGACGATGGAAAAGGCCCCGGTTGCACCAGCCGGGGCCTTTGTTTTTTTAGCGGCGCGGGGCTTCGAACTTCTTGCCAAGTAACTGATATTAAATGATGAATTATGTATCTCATGATGAGGTATAGGAGCGAAAATTGCCGCCGCCGATGCCGGAATTTGGTTAACCTTGGGCGCGAATGCGGCAGAGATAGGGTAACAATCGGTAAAAAAGCGTGAGTTGGCGGTCTTTGAGGCAGTGACTATGGTCTGCCGTGACTTGGGGATACTTAACAAATCGGCACGCGGAATCGGGTCGTTCGGTTTTTTAAGTAAGTCGGTAGTGGGCGGTTATCGAATGAAATTGAGCCGGCAGACAACGCTTCGGTCGCATGCCACCGTGACGGGCGTCGGCGTTCATTCTGGTTTACCTGTCAATTTGACCCTCGGACCTGCACCTGTGGATGCGGGTTTTATTTTTGTCCGCAGCGGGCTGGATAGCTCCGACCGCGAGATACAGGCCACCGCCGAATCCGTGACCTCGACCGAATTCGCCACCGTGCTGGGCGACCGCGAAGGTCCGCTGGTCTCCACCGCCGAGCATGTGCTCGCGGCATTGCGCGGAATGGGCATCGACAATGCCACGGTCGAAGTCGATGGTCCTGAAGTTCCGATCATGGACGGCAGCGCCGCGGCTTTCGTCGCCGCGATCGATCAGGCCGGTATTCTGGAACAGTCGGCCCGGCGCCGCTTCATTCAGGTGTTGAAGCCGGTGCAGGTCGCGATGGGCGAAGCGTTCGGCGAGTTACGGCCTTATGCGGCCGGCTTCCGCGCCGAAATCGAAATCGACTTCGCCAATTCGGCGATCGGCCGTCAGAATTATGCGCTCGATCTCAGCCCCGAACGGTTCCGCCGCGAGATCGGCCGCGCCCGGACCTTCGGCTGCATCAATGATGTGGCGCGGCTCTGGAACGCTGGCTTCGCGCTCGGCGCGTCGTTCGAGAATACCGTGGTGTTCGACGAAGAGCGCCTGCTCAATACCGAGGGGCTGCGCTACAGCGATGAATGCGTGCGCCACAAGGTTCTCGACGTGATCGGCGATCTCGCTCTGGCGGGTCTGCCCTTGCTCGGCGCCTATCGTTCGGTGCGCGGCGGCCACAAGCTCAACCATGCGGTATTGACGGCCATGTTGGCCGATCGCAGCGCCTGGCGGGTGGTCGAGGCCGAAACCGCGCGTCGCTCCCGCGGTCACGCCGAAGTCGGAAGCGGAATGGTCGGCGGCATGATCGCCCCGGCCTACGGCCCCGACGTATCCTGAGCGTCGCTGGCGTCTCCTGATCTCGGACCTCTGCTGAACCTCCCGAACGTCTCCTGAGCAAAACCTCGCATTTGCCGCCGGCTTCATTCCGAGTGCCTTCCTGGGCCTCCCGGCAGCGTCTCGACGCGTTCCATTTCGCTCGTCTGCAAGCCCCAGTAACCACACCGGCTCATTGCCATCCCGTCGCCTTAATCCCGGCGAATTGCCTGCGTATCCGGTTGGTTAACGGACTTTTTTCGGCTACACAGGGCTCGCGCGGTTGCATGGCGTGGTGCCATCGCAAGGCTAATTCTGCGTTCATGACCAGGGTCATGGCGCGCGGCGGCCGCCGTATCACAGGCACCAGGTCTTGAATTCATGTCGGCACAGCGTGTGATGGTCGAACTACGCAAATTCTCGCCTCGCTCGGGCTTCAACCGGCTTGGCCGGCAGTTATGCCTGGTCGCAGGTCTCATCCTGCTGGCGATGCCGCTCGGCGCGTGCGCCGGCGATTCGTCATCGTTGTGGGACAAGATGTTCAGCAAGGACGAGACCGTCCCCGAGGAACCCGCCGACAAGCTCTACAATGAGGGCTTGTTCCTCATGAACGACAAAAAGGATCCGAAGTCGGCGTCGAAGAAATTCGAGGAAGTCGACCGCCAGCATCCTTATTCCGACTGGGCGCGCAAATCGCTGCTGATGTCGGCTTATGCCTTTTACAATGCCCAGGAATATGACAGCTGCATCGGCGCCGCGACGCGCTACGTGACCTTGCATCCCGGCAGCCCGGATGCCGCCTATGCGCAATATCTGATCGCGGCTTCCCACTACGACCAGATCCAGGACATTTCCCGCGATCAGGGCCGCACCGAGAAAGCCATTGCTGCGCTTGAAGAGGTGATTCGCAAATATCCGACGTCCGAATATGCCGTCAGCGCCAAGACCAAGCTGGAAGGCGCGCGCGACCAGCTCGCGGGCCGCGAAATGTCGATCGGCCGTTTTTATTTGAAAAAGCACGACTACATCGCCGCCATCAACCGCTTCAAGACCGTGGTCACCCAGTATCAGACCACGCGGCATGTCGAGGAAGCGTTGGCGCGCCTTACCGAGGCCTATATGGCGATCGGAATCGTCAGTGAGGCGCAAACCGCCGCCGCCGTGCTTGGGCACAATTTTCCCGACAGCCGCTGGTACCAGGACGCTTATAATCTTGTAAGGTCCGGCGGTCTCGAGCCGAGCGAGAACAGGGGTTCCTATATCTCCAGGGCCTTCGAGAAATTGGGTCTGGCTAGGAACTGATCTCGCATGCTGGCGCGTCTTTCGATCCGTGACATCGTCCTGATCGAACGGCTCGATATCGAGTTTTCCCGTGGCCTTGCAGTCCTGACCGGCGAAACCGGCGCGGGCAAATCGATTCTGCTCGATGCTTTCGCGTTGGCGCTCGGCGGCCGCGGCGACGCCGGCCTCGTCCGTCATGGTGTCGAGCAAGGGCAGGTCACCGCGGTGTTCGATGTGCCGAAGGGCCATCCGGCTTCGGCGATTCTCAGCGAGAACGGGCTCGACGGGGCGGGTTCAGAAAATTCCGGCGAGATGATCCTGCGGCGTGTGCAGCTCGCCGATGGCCGCACCCGTGCCTTCATCAACGATCAGGCGATCAGTGTGCAGACCTTGAAGGCGGTCGGCTCGGCACTGGTCGAGATTCACGGCCAACATGACGAGCGCGCACTGGTCGATGCCTCGACCCATCGTCGCCTGCTCGATGCCTTTGCCGGCCTTGAGAAGGACGTCGCGGCGCTGGAGCAGCTGTGGGTGGCGCGGCGGGCGGCCAACACCGTGCTCGGCGAGCACCGCGCGGCGATGGAGCGCGCCGCCCGCGAGGCGGATTATCTGCGCCATGCCGCCGGCGAATTGAAGACGCTTGCGCCCAAAGACGGCGAGGAAACAGCGCTGGCGGAGCGCCGCACCGCGATGATGCAGGGCGAGAAGATCGCCGCCGATCTGCGCGAGGCGCAGGATGCGGTGAGCGGCCATCACTCGCCGGTTGCAACCCTGGCGGCGGCGGTGCGCCGGCTGGAACGCCGCGCCGGCAACGCGCCCGCGCTGGTCGATCCCGCGGTCAAGGCGATCGATGCCGCCATCAACGCGCTGGAGGAAGCCGACCAGCACCTGAGCGCCGCATTGATCGCGGCGGACTTCGATCCCTCAGAGCTTGAACGCATCGAAGAGCGGCTGTTCGCGCTGCGCGCCGCGGCGCGCAAATACGCCACGCCGGTCGATGGCCTGGCGGCACTGGCCGCGAAATATGCCGGCGATGTGGCGCTGATCGACGCCGGCGCCGGTCAATTGAAGAAGCTGGAGGCGGCGGCCGCCGAGGTCGACCAGCGCTACAGCGCCGCAGCGGCCAAGCTTTCCGCCGCGCGCACCAAATCGGCGGAGAAGCTCAACAAAGCGGTCAATGCCGAACTCGCGCCGCTGAAGCTGGAGCGCGCTAAATTCGCGACACAAGTGGAATCCGATCCGAAATCGCCGGGGCCGCAGGGCTTCGATCGCGTCGAATTCTGGGTCCAGACCAATCCCGGCACGAAGGCAGGGCCCTTGATGAAGGTCGCTTCCGGCGGCGAGCTGTCGCGGTTTCTGCTGGCGCTCAAGGTGGTGCTGTCCGATCGCGGCTCGGCGCCCACTTTGGTGTTCGACGAGATCGACACCGGCGTCGGCGGCGCGGTGGCTGACGCCATTGGTGCCCGGCTGGCGCGGCTCGCCGGCAAGGTGCAGGTGATGGCGGTAACCCACGCGCCGCAGGTCGCCGCGCGGGCCGACCAGCATTTGCTGATTTCAAAGGATGCGCTCGACAAGGGCAAGCGCGTCGCCACCCGCGTCAACGCGCTCGCCGCCGATCGCCGCCGCGAGGAAATCGCGCGAATGCTGGCCGGTGCGGAGATCACCGCCGAGGCAAGGGCCGCGGCGGAACGGTTGCTGAAGGCGGCGACGGCGTAAGTCTCGACTTCATTCCGGGGTGTGCCGCGCCTTTTCTCCTGACAATCTTCGTCGTATTCATTGGCCATGGCCAGAACCGCAAACAAGACCGCAAAGACGAAAACGCTCGCCGACGTCACCAAGCTCACCAAAGCCCAGGCCAAGGTCGAGCTGAAGCGGCTGGCGCTGGAGCTCGAGGGGCACGACAAGCGTTACTATCAGGACGATGCGCCGAGCGTTACGGACGCCGAATACGATGCGCTCCGGCAGCGCTACAACGCGATTGAGAAGCGGTTTCCGGAATTCGTCACCAGCGAGTCACCGTCGCAGAAAATCGGTGCGCAGCCGTCCGGGCGCTTTGCCAAGGTCCGGCATGCGGTGCCGATGCTGTCGCTCGACAACGCCTTTGCCGAGCAGGATGTGCTCGACTTTGCCGCGCGCATCCGCCGCTTCCTCAAGCTCGGCGACGACGACAGGATCAACTTCAGCGCCGAGCCGAAGATCGATGGCCTGTCGATGTCGCTGCGCTACGAGGGCGGCGAACTCGTCACGGCCGCCACGCGCGGCGACGGCGCCGTCGGCGAAGACGTCACCGCCAACATCCGAACGCTGGAGGACGTGCCGCAAAAACTCCGAGGCCGCAACGTGCCCGACATCTGTGAGGTGCGCGGCGAGGTCTATATGACCAAGCAGGCGTTTCTCGCGCTCAACGAGCGGCAGAAGGCGGCCGGCGACACGATCTTTGCCAATCCGCGCAATTCGGCGGCCGGCTCGCTGCGCCAAAAGGACCCCGGCATCACCGCCTCGCGTCCGCTGGGCTTCTTCGCCTATGCCTGGGGCGAGATGGCCGCGATGCCGGCCGATACGCAATCCGGCATGATCAAATGGTTCGAGCGCTGCGGCTTCACGACCAACCCGCTCACCAGGCTTTGCCACTCGGTGGAAGAATTGCTCAGCTTCCATCGCGAGATCGAAACCCGGCGGTCGCACCTCGACTATGACATCGACGGCGTCGTCTACAAGGTCGACCGGATCGACTGGCAGGAACGGCTCGGCTTCGTCTCGCGCACGCCGCGCTGGGCCATCGCGCATAAATTCCCGGCCGAGCGCGCCATGACCAAATTGATTGACATTGTAATCCAGGTTGGACGAACGGGTTCACTCACTCCCGTCGGCAAGCTCGAGCCGGTCGGCGTCGGCGGCGTGATCGTGCAGAACGTCACGCTGCACAACGAGGATTACATCAAAGGCATCGGCGGCGATGGCGAGCAGTTGCGCGAGGGCCGCGAGATCATGATCGGCGATACCGTCATCGTCCAGCGCGCCGGCGACGTGATTCCGCAAGTGGTCGATGTCGTGCTCGACAAGCGGCCGAGCAACGCGCGATCGTTTCATTTTCCGAAGAAATGTCCGTGCCCGCTGCACACCGACGTGGTGCGCGAGGAAACCGCCGCCGGCGAGGAGGGGGCCCGCGCCCGCTGTACCGGCGAATTCGCCTGTCCTTACCAGAAGATCGAGCATCTCAAGCTGTTCGCCTCGCGCCGCGCTTTCGACATCGACGGTCTCGGTGAAAAGCAGATTGAGTTCTTTTTCGAACAGGGCTGGGTGAAGGAGCCGGCGGAGATCTTCACGCTGCCGACGCGCAATGCCAGGATCAAACTCGAACAGTTCGAAGGCTATGGCGAGACGTCGGTTCGCAATCTGTTTGCGGCGATCGAAGGCCGTCGCCACATCGCATTGGAGCGCTTCATCTACGCGCTCGGCATGCGCCAGGTCGGCGAGACCACGGCGCTGGCGCTGGCGCGCGGTTACGGATCGTGGGAGGCATTTCACGACGCCTGCCTCAAGGTCGCCAAGGGCGACGAGGAGGCCATCGCGGAGATGGATGCGCTGGACCAGATCGGCGACACCGTGATCGCCAGCATCGCCGCTTATTTCAGCGAGAGCCATAACCGCGGCATCGTCGAGCGGCTGACCCGGCAAGTCACCATCCTCGATGCCGAAAAGCCGAAGAGCAATTCCAAGGTCGCCGGCAAGATCGTGGTCTTCACCGGTTCGCTGGAAAAGATGACGCGCGACGAAGCCAAGGCCACCGCCGAACGGCTTGGCGCCAAGGCCTCAGGCTCCGTGTCGAAAAAGACCGACTATGTGGTCGCCGGTCCCGGTGCCGGCTCGAAGCTCGCCGAGGCCAAGAAACATGGCGTTGCGGTGCTGACCGAGGACGAATGGCTGAAGCTGATCGGGGAGTAGTGTTCCCCTACAACAGCCCCGACTCTTCCTCTTCGGCCTGTTCGATCAGTTCCTCGCTGACAATCACGTCGCGGCGCGGAACGAGGAAGATCATGGTCGAGGCGCAGGCGATGGACAACACCACGATGGCGATGTTGAGCGGCACTGGCGTGGCGAAATGGCCGCCGAGCCAGGCGCCGAATTGCGAGAGCAGCGCGCCGGTCCCCATCTGAAGGAATCCCATCGCGCCCGATGCGGTGCCTGCGGCCTCGGGGCGGACGCTGATGGCGCCGGCCGCCGAATTCGACATCACGAAGGCGTTGGCGAACATCACCAGCATCTGGGTGCCGAACAGCCAGGACGGCGCCTGATTGAGGCCGGTGACGCCCCACAGCAGGTTCAGCAGGCTGCCGAAGAGTTGCAGCGCGAGCCCGAACCAGATCAGTTTCTCCAGCGAATGGCGCGGCGCGAAGCGCACGCAGCACAGGTTGCCGACCAGAAAGGCAAATCCTGTCGTCGCAAACCACGCGCCGTATTCGGCGCTGGAGCGGCCCATCTGCGTGACCACGAGATAGGGTCCGCCGCCGGCGAAGACGAAAATGATCTGCGAGGCCAGCACCTGGCACAGCACATAGCCGATGAAGGCGCGGCTGGTGATCAGGCTGCCGACATCGCCGCGAAATCCGCCGTCCTCGGTGCGGCCGCGGCGTGTCTCGGGCAGTGCCAGCGCGATGCTGGTGGCGACAAGAATGGATGCGGCGGTGATGGCGTAGAAGATCGCGCGCCAGCCGAAAGCGATCTCAAGCAGGCCGCCGGTGAGCGGGCTCAGCATCTGTGCGATCATCATCACCGCGATCACCAGGCTGATCATGGCGCCGACGCGCTCGCGGGGATAGAGATCGCGGATGATGGCGCGGCTCACCACCATGCCGGCGGCGCCGCCCAGCGCCTGCAGAAAGCGCGCCGCGATCAGTTGCGGCAGGGTCTCGGAAAAGACGCAGCCGACGCTCGCCACCACCATCAGCCCGAGGCCCGCCAGCAGCACCGGGCGGCGTCCGAACCGGTCCGACAGCGGACCCATGATGATCTGCGAACAGGCGATGCCCACCATGTAGAGCGACACGGTCATCTGCGCGACCCCGATGTCGCGCCCGAACGTGGCGGCGAGCACCGGCAGTGCCGGCACGAGAATATATAGCGAAATCGGCGCCACGCCCGTCATCGCGACAAGCAGCAGCAGCGTGATCCGGGATGTCGCGTTGCCGGTGTCGTCTTTCGCCGCCCCGGGCGGCTTGCCCGTCACTCCGTGCATCCAGGTCCGATCCAATCGCGTGAATTGGACTGTAACGCGATCGTTTCGCGCGAATACGGCCGTTTCGGAATGCGGCTATTCCGTTTTCGGGAGGCGTCTGCTCAAAGCGACAGCGGCGCGGCCGCGGCGTCGAGCCACGCTCTGGTGGCCTGGTCCAGCGAGGGACCAACCTCGCGGCGCACCCGGGCGTGATAATCGTTGAGCCAGAGCAGCTCTTCTGCGCTCAACATCTTCAGGTCGATCAGTCTGGCATCGATCGGCGCCAGGGTCAGGGTCTCGAAGGCGTTCATTGGTTTTTCGGCGCCGGCGATGTCGGCGCCGATCACCAGCTCCAGATTCTCGATCCGGATCCCGAACCCATCGGTCTTGTAGTAGCCGGGCTCGTTGGACAGGATCATGCCGCGCCGGAGCGGCGTGGTGCCGAGCTTCGAAATCCGCGCCGGGCCTTCATGCACCGACAGATAGCTGCCGACGCCGTGGCCGGTGCCGTGGTCGAAATCGATCCCGGCCTGCCACAGGAATTGCCGCGCCAGCGTATCGATCTGCGCGCCGGTGGTGCCGTCAGGGAAAACCGCGCGGGCGATCGCGATATGGCCGCGCAGCACGCGGGTGAAGCGGTCGCGCATTTCCGGCGTCGGCGCGCCGATCGCAATGGTGCGGGTGACGTCGGTGGTGCCGTCTTCATATTGCGCGCCGGAATCGATCAGCAAGAGGTCGCCGGGCACGATGCGGCGATTGGTCTTGCGGGTGACGCGGTAGTGCACGATGGCGCCGTTCGGTCCGGTGCCGGCGATGGTCGGGAACGAGACATCCCTGAGCGCGCCGGTCTCGCGGCGGAACGTCTCCAGCGCCTCGACGGCATCGATCTCCGTCAGCGCGCCCGAGGGCGCCTCGCGGTCGATCCAGGCGAGGAACCGCGCCAGCGCCACCGCGTCGCGCCGATGCGCGGTCATGGTGCCTGCGATCTCGGTCGCGTTCTTGACGGCCTTGAGCAGGCTCACCGGATCGCTGCCGCGCACCGGCTTGCCGCCCGCGGCAACGATCAGGCGGCTCAGGGCATCGGCGGCGGTGGCGCTGTCGAGCGCGATCGAGGCGCCGTGCTGGGCAAGCTCGCGCAGCTTTGGTGTCAGGGCGTCCGGCTCGGCGACATCGGCGGATTGTTCGAGATGGTCGCGGGCGCTGTTGGACAGTTTGCGGTGATCGATGAACACGGTGGGGCGGCCGTCCTTCGGCACCAGCGCATAGGACAGCGGCAGCGGCGTATGCGAGACGTCGGCGCCGCGGATGTTGAAGGTCCACGCCACCGCATGCGAATCCGACAGCACCAGCGCATCGACGCCGAGCCTTGCGATCTCAAGCCGGATACGCCGGAGCTTGTCGGTCTCGGTCTCGCCGGAAAACTCCGTGCCATGAACGGCGACCGGGCCGAGCGGCGGCGCCGGGCGTTCGGTCCACACCGAATCCAGCGGGTTGCTGTCGACCGCGATCAGTTCCGCTTTTGCTTTGGTGCAGACCGCGGCCAGCCGTTCGGCTGCCGCCGAAGTGTGCAGCCATGGATCGAATCCGAGCCGGTCGCCGGCGACAAGATGCTTCGCCAGCCAGCTTTCCGGGGAGGGGTCGACCAGCGGCTCGATGCTCCACGCATGGGCATCGACCTGTTTTGCGGCCTGCAGCGTATAGCGGCCATCGACGAATACCGCAGCCTGCCGGGTCAGCACGACGGCAAGGCCGGCCGAGCCGGTAAAGCCGGTCAGCCAGGCCAGCCGCTCTTCGGACGGCGCGACATATTCGTTTTGCTGCTGGTCGGCGCGCGGAATCACGAATCCGGTCAGTTTCCGGCGCGCCAGCTCCTCGCGAAAGGCCGATAGCCGCGCCGTCAGCGCAACGCCGCTTTCGGGTTCCTCGAAGGTCTGGAAATGGGCTTCGTACATCGTGCGGCTACCTTAGGTTTGCGGGAGGTAGCCCGCAATGCGAACATCCATTGCTTCAATTTGGCATAGATTATGCTTGAATAATTCCATCGGCATTAGAGGGGATGGAACCGTTTGCTGGCACAGGCAATTGATCTGACGAGTTCTGGGGAATTTCCAGACGTGTTTCAACTCAACGATGAGGGGACACACAATGCCTGCCTTTACGTTTGAGAAGATATCGCCCGAGAAGATATCGCCGCAGGCTCGCCCCGGTCCGACTGCTGCTGTCGAGAAGAAGCCGCGCCGTGTCATCTTCCAGCTTCTGGACCGTCTCGTCGTGCTGCGCGCCAAACGGATACAACGCAAAGATAACGGCATCATCTCCCGGCGCGAGCAGCGGCCGCGGGACTAGAGCCTTTTCCGTTCCGATGGAATCGGAACGGGGCTCTAGATTCTTGTTTTGACGCGTTTTCTTCACGCGAACCGGTATCCACTTCGCTCGAAAACGCTCTAAAGATTTTCATCCCGCGTTGCGCATCAGAAGGCTGCTCCAGCCTTCGATTTGGAGATGCCGCTGCAGAACCAGCCCGCGCGCGCGGTAGGCCGCGATCACGCTCTGGGCCTGATGCGGCAGCAACCCCGAAAGAATAACCAGTGCCGATGGCGCCAGATGATAGCCATCTCGGTCGCCATCTGCCGCAGCGGATTGGCCAGAATATTCGCCAGCACCAGATCGAACGGGCCGCGGTTTGCGAATTGCGGCGCCGAGAATCCGGTCGCCTCGATCGTCGTCACCCAATTCCGGGAAGCATTGAGCCGGGCGTTGTCGCGCGCCACCCGCACCGACAGCGGATCGATGTCGCTGGCCAGTACCTTGACCCGCAACGCCTTCGCCGCCGCGATCGCCAGCACGCCGGTGCCGGTCCCCACATCCAGCACGCGCCGGGGGCGGCAGGCCTTCAGCACCTGATCGAGCAGCAGCAGGCAACCGCGCGTGGTGCCGTGATGGCCGGTGCCGAACGCCAGCGCCGCCTCGATCTCGATGCCGAGCTTGTTGGGCGGAATGCCCAAGCGGTCATGCTGGCCGTGCACGATGAAGCGCCCCGCGCGCACCGGCACCAGCTCCTCGAGCGTAGCCTTGACCCAATCCCTGGCTTCCACGGTGTCGAAGGCAATGTCCTGTGCGACGTCGCCGCCGGCGGCGAGGCCGACCAGTTCGCGGATCTGCGTCTGATCGGGCGGCTCGGCAAAATGCACGGAAACGTCCCAGCGCCCGTCAGGCCGCTCGAACGCGGCGATTGCGGCCTGTCCCTCCAGAAAGATTTCGTTCAGCAAATCGACCACGTGCTTCGCGGTTTGCTCATTGCCGATGGCGAAGGTCGCGCGGTGGGTGTGAGGGTGTCAGGGTGGTGGTCATCGGGGGCCAGGGAAGAGAGAGCGAAACGAGTGACGGTGGTCACTATCCACAGCGATATACACCGAACATACCCGGGTTGTTCACAGTTAATCGCCCTCATTTGCACAGGCTTATCAACAACGTCATTGCGAGCCAACGGGTCGCGCGAATGCGCGCCCGATGACAGGCTCCGCGAAGCAATCCATGCGGCAAATGAAGAATAAGAATGGATTGCTTCGTCGCTTCGCTCCTCGCAATGACGGTGGGACACAACTTCACATTCTCGCTGCGCGGATAGCGCCCGAGTTTTGCTTGAACATTCGCCTTCTGAAAACAGAGGGCGCAGTGCTACCCCAAGAGGGGAGCAGGGAAAGCCGGGTGCCCGTTGCACCCGCAGCCGCGCATGTAGAATAGAAAGCATGCGCGTTAGTCACCACAGGTCCACCGGAACACCCGGCCTTCCCTGCGCAATGGTTTTAACGGTTTCCTCCGCGCTCTCCCTGGTGACCGGGCTTTTTTGCCACCATCATTCCCAAGAAGCTTGCTTCTCGAGAACTTGACGCCAGCGTCGGGGCGTCAGGACCACACGGCTTCGCCGTCCGCGTCAGCGTCGTTCGTCCGCGCAAGATGTTTGCGCTGTCGTGCTTCCGCGTCCATCGCATCCCGAGCCCTACGTTCGTGACGATCGCGAAACGCCCCTCTGTGTGGGCCGGGATGGCGAGACTATGGAAGTGATTTGGGTGAAAAGAGAAGGGGCAATATTTTTGCGAGAAGGGCTGGACAGTGAGTCGGTGATTTGCCCGACGACGGGCGAGTTTGTAAAATGACGCGCCGATCATCAGCGCAGTCGTCATGGCCGGGCTATGTCCCGGCCATCCATTTCCCGGCCTGTTTCCACGGCGATGCGCGACATTGGCGCGGCTCGACGGCTACATCCCGGGCTGTATCCTCGCCTCCGAAGAGGACAGCGTTCTCAATGCGGAATGGGCTTTATTCGCTCCACATGCATATGCTTGACGGTGTGAAGGGCCGCGACAGCGGGGTGATTATCCTGCGGGACGGTACGCTGATCGGCGGCGGTCCCTATTTCTGGTCGATCGGCACCTACACCGTGGGCGACGGGACCTGGAAGGGCGAGTTCACCACCAATCAGCACACGCCGCTGCCGGATCCCTTCGCACGCCCGCTTGCCGGCGGGCAGGAAGTCACCAGCGGGTTTTCAGGGGCGTTTACGGATGACGGGGCGGAGGTGTTCGGCACCTCCCTGGTGGGCACAGACTTGGGCTTTAGCGCCACCCTGAAGCGATTGGCGGACGATGATGCCGCCGATGCGTTCTGCACAACCAATCCACCGGCTTCTCCACCGAGTTCATCCCCAGCCCATCAACAACTTTTCCACAGCCTGTCCACCGGCTTGTCCACCAGCCTATCCCCTCAACCGAACAGCGCCCGGTGATCGCCGAGGATCACGCGCGCGGCGTTGTGGCCGGGGGCGCCGGTGACGCCGCCGCCGGGATGGGCGCCGGAGCCGCAATGATAGAGGCCCTTCAGCGGCCCGCGATAATCGGCATGGCCGAGCATCGGCCGCGCCGAGAACAATTGGTTCAGCGTCAGCGCGCCGTGGAAGATATCCCCACCCACTAGCCCGAACTGGCGCTCCAGATCGAGCGGCGACAGCACCTGGCGCCCGATGACGCTGGCGGCGAAGCCCGGCGCGTAGGTGTCCACGGTGGCGATCATCAGATCGGCGACCTCGTCGCGATGGTCGTCCCACGACCGGCCATCGGATAATTGCGGCGCGACGTGCTGGCAAAACAGACTGGCGACATGCTGGCCCGGCGGGCACAGCGT
The DNA here is from genome assembly GCA_963727225.1 of uncultured Pseudomonadota bacterium. Lineage (GTDB taxonomy): Bacteria > Pseudomonadota > Alphaproteobacteria > Rhizobiales > Xanthobacteraceae > Bradyrhizobium. The sequence goes on from CAVSFN010000024.1 coordinate 1,278,313, forward strand.
ATCGTCCAGCGTCGAGGGGATCAGCACCTCGACCACCGGCTCGCGGCTCCAGCCGTGGGTCCGGGCGTCCTGCCAGGCGCGATCCATATAACCGAGGCTCGGGCCCATGATGATGCCGGCGGTGAGATGATCGCCGGCGCCGGGTAACGCCGTGAACGAGGGCAGGGCATTGAGGGCGACGTTGATGCGGAACGTGCCGGAGCCGTTGCGCCAGTTCGTGATGCGATCGAGAAACGCCGCCGGCAAGGCCTCTGCCGGCACCAGCCGCGTGTACAGCAGTTTCGGATTGACGCTGGAGGCGACGTACCTGGCGCGAACGGTTTTGCCGTTGTCGAGGACGACGCCCACCGCGCGGTCGCGCTCGACGATCACCTCGCGCACGCCGGCATCCAGATCGATATCGACGCCATGGCCGCGCGCGGCGCTCGCCATCGCTCTGTGTGATCGCGCCCATGCCGCCGATGGCGTGGCCCCAGACGCCCTTTTTGCCGTTCACCTCGCCGAACGCATGATGCAGCATCACATAGGCCGATCCTGCGGCATAAGGGCTGGCATAATTGCCGACAATGGCGTCGAACCCGAACAGCGCCTTGACGAGGTCGCTCTCGAAGGCATCGTCCAGCATCTCGCCGGCCGAGCGCGTGAACAGGTCGAGCAGGCTGCGTTGTTGTTCGAGCGATAGCCTTCGCAGGATGTTGGCGGTGCCCAGCGCGTTGAAGGCCTCGCTGATCGTGCCGAGGCTGAACCCTTGCGTGATGTTCGGCGGCGCGCGCAACACGAATTCACGCAGCACGTCGGCGATCACTTCCAGCTCGTGCGTGAAGGCATCGATCCGGCCGGCGTCGCCTGGGCTGAGTTTTGCCACCGACGCATGGGTGCGGCCTTCGCCGGTCAAGAGATAGCTGCCGTCGGGGGCGGGGAGGAAATTCTGCGCGCGGCGTTCGACGATCCGCAGGCCGTGATCGCCGAGCTTCAAATCCGAAATCACTTTCGGGTTCAGCAGGCTCACCGTGTAGGCCGCGACCGAATTGCGAAAGCCGGGATGAAATTCCTCGGTGACCGCAGCACCACCCACCACCTTGCGGCGCTCGACCACCTTCACGCGCAATCCGGCCATCGCGAGGTAGGCCGCGCAAGTGAGGCCGTTATGCCCGGCGCCGATGATGACGACGTCGGTTTCTGTCATGTCCGCTTCATGTACCGGCTCCGTCATTCCGGGTTCGCTCCCGCCCCGGAATGACGTTTAGATATCGAAGTCCGGAACGCTAGCACAGCGCCAACTTGCCCTCGCCCCCCGGATTGCCCGCCGCGCTGCCCTATGCTCCATTACCAGGCCTTGCCGATCATCCCGCCACCGGCGCCCGCCGGAAGCTTCTCGTTCGACGCGTTTTCGCCCGAAAGCGCTTTGCCGGAGTTTACATGACTTCAACCGATGCATCCGCTGTCACCGGCCAGCCTTCGGCCGGCCTAAACCGGCTGGTCCTGATCGTCTACACCGCGGCTATCTTTGTCAGCGCCTTGTTGCTGTTTTCGGTGCAGCCGCTGTTCACCAGGATGGTGCTGCCGCGGCTCGGCGGTTCGCCGGCGGTGTGGTCGGTGGCGATGGTGTTCTTCCAGTCGTTGCTGCTCGGCGGCTATGCCTATGCGCATTATTTGATGCACTTCCGCAACCGCATGATTCCCGTGGCGATCCATCTGGTGCTGCTGGTGATCGCGTTGCTGACGCTGCCGCTGTCGATTGCGAGCGGGTGGGGTGAACCACCGGGAAGCGGCTATGCGCTGTGGCTGCTGGGCTTGTTTGCGGTCTCGATCGGGCTGCCGTTCTTTGCACTGGCGGCCAACAATCCGCTGCTGCAGGCATGGTTCGTCCGCACCGGCCATCCGAACGGCCCGGACCCTTATTTCCTCTATGCCTCCTCGAATATCGGCAGTTTCCTGGCGCTGTTGGCCTATCCGGTGCTGCTGGAGCCGCTGTTCACGCTGCGCACGCAAAACCTGATCTGGACCGCCGGTTATGGATTGCTGATCGTCCTGATCGCGGCCTGCGGCGTATTGCTGTTGCGCTCGCCGGCCTCAGCGGCGATCGATGTGCTGGCCGAGGATACCGCCGCCCCGGCGCCGGCCTGGATCCTGCGCGCGCGCTGGATCTTTCTCGCCGCGGTGCCGTCCGGTCTCTTGATCGCGGTGACCGCGCATATCTCCACCGACATCGCCGCAGCGCCACTATTGTGGGTGCTGCCGCTGTCGCTGTATCTCTTGACCTGGGTGCTGGTGTTCCAGTCGCGCCCGTTGCTGCCGCACAAATGGATGTTGTTGTTGCAGCCGCTGGCGATCGCCGGCGTGATCGTGCTGCTCGCGATCGGCGGCGAACAGAATCTGCTGCTGACGCTCGGCGGCAATTTGCTTTGTTTCTTCGTGATTGCGATGGCCTGCCATGGCGAGTTGGCGCGCACCCGCCCGGCCGCGAAGTATCTCACCGGCTTCTATGTCGCGCTGTCGTTCGGCGGCATGGTCGGCGGATTGTTCGCCGGCCTGATCGCGCCGTTTACGTTTTCATGGATCGCGGAATTTCCGATCCTGCTGGCATTGGCGGCGCTGTGCCGGCCGCCCGGCGGCGACGAGCGGTTGCCCGGCTGGAGCCGCTGGTACTGGCCGTTTCTTGGCCTGCTGGCGGTGGCGCTGATCGCGCCGTCCTGGTCGGGCGGCAAGATCACGAGCGAAACCACGACCTGGCTCCAGCAAGACCGGGTCTGGGTGATCGGCGCGGTCGGTGTGCTCTCGGCCTTGCTGGCGCTCGGGTTGAATGCCAACCGCTGGAAGATCTTTGCAACGGTGGTGGTGGCCCTGGTGCTGATCCGGGCCTATCCGGCGGACGGCGGGCGCGAGGAAACTGTGCGCAGCTTTTTCGGCGTCCACAAGATCGTGGTGACGCCGGATGGCCAGTATCACGTGCTGATGCACGGCACCACGATCCACGGGGTCCAGAGATTTAAGAACAGCGACGGCACGCCGATCACAGGAAGGCCCGCGCTGATTTCCTATTACTATAAGGACGGCGGCATCGGTCAGGCGATCGCGGCGATCCGCGAACGCAAGGGCGGCTCGCTTCGGGCGGCGGTGATCGGCCTCGGCGCCGGTACGCTTACGTGTGCTTCAGCGCCCGGCGAGACCTGGAAATTCTTCGAGATCGATCAGTCGATGGTCGATACCGCGCGCGACCCCCGGTACTTCAGCTTTGTCAAGAACTGCGCGCCGGATCTGAAGCCGGTGATGGGCGACGCGCGGCTGACGTTTGCGCGCGAACCGGACGGTATCTACGATCTGATCATCGTCGATGCCTATTCGTCGGACGCGATCCCGATCCATCTGGCCACCGAAGAGGCGATGAACATCTACAAGGACAAGCTGGCGCCGCAGGGCGTGGTGCTGATGCATGTCTCCAACCGGCATCTGGAGCTGGCCAGCGTCGTGGTCGGCATCGCCGAGGCCAATGATCTCAAGAGCTGGGTCTACGACGAGGATTCCAACCGCGACGACGAATATATCTACGCAACCACGGTCGTGGTCTCGGCGCGCGAGGAGGCCGACGTCGGCAAACTGGCGTCATCCAAGCAATGGGAGCTGACCGAGGCCGACGAGAACCAGCGGGTCTGGACCGACGATTATTGCAACGTGCTCGGTGCGGTCTATCGCCGGCTGCGGGACGGCGAGTAGCAAGGAAGCCGCCTCGTCGCCGGGGAGAGGGATCGTTGGGGCGACATCCCTGGAGTTGACGCTGTCTCCGATGCAGGAATGACCGCCAATTGTGCGGTCAGCCCAGAAAATGTGCGGCATATGCCCAAATATTGGGACGCCGGCTGCAAGGGTTTGTGCGGCTGCAGACAAGCTTTCACGCCTCGCTCCTCCTAGCCTTCGGGGCAGTCAGCCTTGGCGAGCGAACCTGCTCGTCAGCAACAGAGGAGTCTGTTCCCATGATGCTAGGAAATCTGTTCGAGAATTTGCGCAGCTTCCAGGACAGGACCGGAGACAGGACCGGATCGGCCGGTCGTTCCAGAACCCTCGCCCGCAGCCTTGCGATCGGCGGGGCGTGCCTGCTGGCGCTCAGCCTTGCAAGCCAGGCCCAGGCGGCGCCCGCCGCATGCGAGGCGCTGCAGGCGAAATATCCGGCCTGGAAAGGCAAGACGCTGGTCAACGCCATCAATCCGCATACGCCGGGCTATGAAGCGGTCGATCCCAAGGATCCCGACAAATATGTCGGCTTCGACATCGATCTCGGCGAGCAGATCGGCGAATGCCTCGGCTTCAAGCTGACTTACAAGGCGGTGACCTTCGCGGCCCTGCTGACGACCTTGTCGAGCGGGCAGGCCGATATCGTGATTTCCGATATCTATGCCACCGAAGAACGCGCCAAGGCCGCCGACTTCATCACCTATTCGAAGGTGTTCGACGGCGTGCTGGTGGCCAAGGGCAATCCGAAGAAGATCACCGGCATCAACACCTCGATGTGTGGCGCCGCCGCCGCGGAGAACACCGGCTTTGTCGAAGTCCCGCTGGTTCAGGACCTGATTCCAAAGTGCAAGGCGGAAGGCAAGCCCGAGCCGACGCTGCAGCTCTACGACAACAACGCCAACTGCATCCAGGCGATCCTGGCCGGCCGCGCCGATACCTATGTCAACGACGTCAACACCGTCGACCAGGCGGTGAAGGCCAATCCCGACAAGCTGGAAAAGGCGATCGCGGTGACGATTCCCTATTCGGTCGGCATCGCCGTGCCGAAGAACAAGCCTGAATTCCGCGATGCGGTAATGGCCGCGCTGATCGCACTTCAGAAGGACGGCACTCACATGGCGCTGCTCAAGAAGTGGGATCTCGATGTGAACAACTTCAAGGAACCGGACATTCTCTCGGTCAACTGATGTCGCTGTTCGTTCACTATCTCAGTCTGCCGTACCTGATCGCGGGCATCTGGTTCACCCTGGCGGTGACCGGGCTCGGACTGGCCGGCGGACTGATCCTCGGTGTGGCCCTCGCGGCGATGCAGCTCAGCCGGTTCTGGATGCTGGCTGCATTCGCCCGGGGCTACACCGTGATCTTTCGCGGCACGCCGTTGATCCTGCAGATGGTGTTCGCCTACGACGCGCTGCCGCAGATCGGCCTCAAGCTCAGCGCGATTGGGGCTGCGGGTCTGGCGCTCGCCGCCAATGAGGCGCCCTTCATCGCCGAAATGCTTCGCGCCGGCGTGCTCGGCATCGACCGGGGCCAGGTGCTGGCCGGGCAGGCGCTCGGGATGACGCCGGCCTTGCTGATGCGACGCATCATCGCGCCGCAGGCCATTCGCATGATGATTCCGGCTTTCGGCAATGAAACCGTCAGCGCCCTGAAGAATTCGTCGCTGGCGAGCGTGATCTCGGTGCCGGAGCTGACGCTGCGAAGCACGCAACTTGCCTCCTCGACATTCGACTTCTTTTCGATCTTCTTTGCCTCCGGACTGATCTATCTGGTGCTCACCACCGCGGTCAGCCTGATCCAGCTATTCGTGGAACGGGCACTCGATCTCGACCGTCCCGCCATTGAAAATCGCTGGGTCCGCTTGCTGCCCTGGTATCGCGCGCCCTCGGTGCTGGAGCCGGTTGACGCGGCGCCGATGGCCGCCGCCTCATCCGGCGAAGCCGTTCCGTACCTGGCGCCTGCGAAAGAAGCCAAGGTCTCGCGGGCGGACCGCACCAAACGGTCGGCCACGCTGACACGCAACGATGTCGCGGTCGACGTCAGCGGTCTGTACAAGGCCTACACCAGCCAGCCGGTTCTCGCCGGCGTCGATCTGACGGTCCGCGTCGGCGAGGTCGTGGCACTGCTCGGCCCGAGCGGATCGGGCAAGAGCACGCTGTTGAGATGTATCAACCATCTCGAAGGCTGGGATGCCGGAATCGTCAAGGTCGGCGGCCGCCGCATGGGCTTCCGGGGCGACGGCAAGCCGCTGTCGCCGCGGGCCATTGCCGAAGAGCGCGCCAGCGTCGGCGTCGGCATGGTGTTCCAGCAATTCAATCTGTTCGGTCATCTGACCGCGCTGGAGAACGTGGCCGGCCCGCTGCGCTGGGTCCACGGCGTTTCCCGGACCGAGGCCGATAGCCGCGCCCGCAACCTGCTCGAACGCGTCGGGCTCAGCGAACGCGCCGACGCCTTGCCGAGGCATCTGTCCGGCGGCCAGCAGCAACGCGTCGCGATCGCCCGCGCAATCGCGCCCAATCCCAGCGTGCTGCTGCTCGATGAGCCGACCTCGGCGCTCGATCCGGAACTGGTCAATGAAGTGCTGGAAGTGATCCGGCGGCTGGCGGTCGAGGACGGCCTGACCATGATCATCTCGACCCATCAGTTGCGCTTTGCCGACGAGGTCGCCGATCGCGTCGTGTTTCTCAGCGGCGGCTCGATCATCGAGGAAGGACCGGCCCATGAGGTTCTCACCAACCCGCGCAATCCGATCACCGCGCGTTTTCTCAGCGTGATGGAGGCCGACAAACCGACCGTGGCGCCTGCATGACGCGACGGCACCCCGCCGCGTCATCAGATGCCGTCCCTTCACTCCAGACAAACTTGCGTCCGCAAGCGTTAGCCGAGGCCATCGCATGAAGCACCATCTCCTTCCCGTTTCGCCCGCCAACGTCCAGTGGGGCTACTTCAGCAAGAAGGCCAAGCCGGCCCTGACGCTGAAGTCCGGCGACCGCGCCACCATCGAAACGCTGACGCATCATGCCAATGACGATTATGAGCGGATGATCGCCAACGATCCCGGCGCCGAGAGCGTCTTTCACTGGACCAGGGAGCACAAAGCGGTAGTCCGCCGCGGCGCGGGGCCGATCGAAGGTCCGTTCCAGCGCGGCTCCGGCGAAGGCGTCGGCGTTCATCTTCTGACCGGTCCGGTGGCGATCGAGAACGCCGAGCCCGGCGATATCCTGGAGGTCCGTATCCTCGACGTCCGGCCGCGCCCGAGCTGCAATGCCTGCCATGCCGGCCGCTGCTTCGGTTCCAACGCCGCGGCCTCGTGGGGCTTTCACTATCACGACCTGATCGAGGAGCCGAAGCCGCGCGAGGTGATCACGATCTTCGAGCTCGATACCTCGGGCGAGCCGTTCGCCAAGGCGGTCTACAACTACGTCTGGACGCCGCAGACCGATCCGGACGGCATCATCCATCCGACCATCGACTATCCCGGCGTGCGGGTCGATCACAGCCTGGTGCGAAAGCGCGAGAATATTCTGCCCAACGTCAAGGTGCCGGCGCGCCTGCATTTCGGGACGATGGGGCTGGCGCCGTCGGAGTCCGATTTCGTCAGCTCGATTCCGCCCGGCTATACCGGAGGCAATATCGACGACTGGCGCATCGGCAAGGGCGCGCGGATGTATTATCCGGTCGCCGTCCCCGGCGCCTTTTTCTCGGTCGGCGATCCGCACGCGGCGCAGGGCGACAGCGAACTTGGCGGCACCGCGATCGAAACCTCGCTGACCGGCGACTTCGAATTCATCCTGCACAAGCACCGCGATCTCGGCGGCACCGTGCTGGAAGGATTGACGCATCCGATGCTGGAAACCGAGCAGCAGTGGTCGATGTACGGCTTCACGTTTCCGAACTATCTCGCCGAACTCGGCCCCAATGCCCAGACCGATATCGTCAACCATTCGAGCCTGGACAAGGCGATGCGCGATGCCTTTCGAAAGCTCCGCCGCTTTCTGATGACCGTTCACCACATGAGCGAGGACGAAGCGATCGCGCTGATGTCGGTCGCGGCGGATTTCGGCGTCACCCAGGTGGTCGACGCCAATTGGGGCGTTCACGGGTCGATCCGAAAGAATGTCTTTCGGTGCACATAGTCTTTTGTTTTGACCCGTTTTCTTTACGCGAACCGGTATCCACTTCGCTCGAAAACGCTTTAAGGGAGAAATACCCGCTTTTGACGGATTAACGGGCCGTTGCGGCCCTGACTGCCCTACCGGCGCCTGAAGCGCCGGCGGGATGTTGTTACCCTGTTTCTGGCACGAGCGTTGCTTCGTCCGAAGCATGAGTATTCAGCCGTTCACCAGCGAGTTGTATTGCGAGGGAGACAGGACCGAAGCCTGGCAGGACGTATTGAGCGGTTTCGGACTGCGATCTTCACCGCTATCGGCCATGCATGGCGAGCATGCCACGGCGTTGTCTCGCGCCTCGCTGGATGGTGTCGGGCTGATGCGTTTTGCCGCCGGCCCGCAGGTTTTTTCACCGCTGCCGCGACGCGCCGAACTTCCGATCATCCTGCTGCCGGCCGAAGACGGCGCGGTGCTCAAGGCCGGCGGATCGCCGCAAAACGTTCCGGCTGGCCGCATCCTGCTGCTGCCCCGTCAGAGCGGCTGGCAGGTGACGTTTCACCGTGGCATGCGCGCGATCGTGCTGTCGGTGACAGCCGAAACCTTCGGCGGTCGCAAGATCGGCGTGCCGGAATGCCGGGCCGCCAGCATCGTCGCCGCGGGGGGACTGGCTGACGTTCTTTGCCGCACGCTGGAGGCGGCTTCCGAAACCCTTGAAACCTTGCCGCCGGAAGCCTGGAACACCATCGGGCTCAGCCTCGCCGAGATGTTGCTCGCGCTTTCGCGTCAGCAACGGTCCAGCGCCGCCGAAGTGATCGGCATCGGCAGGCCACCCGCGTTGCTTCATCGCATTTATGAAGCGATCGAACGCAAGCTCGGCGACCCCGAACTCACGCCGGCGCGCGTCGCGCAAATGGAGGGCATTTCGGAGCGCTACCTTCAGAAGCTGTTTGAAGGCACCGGCGACAATTTCACGCATTATCTGCGGGAGCGCCGGTTGCAGCGATGTTGGGCCGACCTCGCCAATCCGGCCGAGGCGCATCGGTCGGTGTCCGATATCGCCTTCGGGTGCGGCTTTAGCGACGCGGCGCATTTCAGCCGCTCGTTTCGCGACCGCTTCGGGTTGTCGCCCCGGGCGTTCCGGCAACGGGAAGTCGAGCGCCTGTCGGGGCTCGGCGTCAGGGCCGGGCAGCGCGGCTGGCCGCAGGACGCGATCGCGCAGTTGCGTCCGCATCAGTTGGCTCCGGTGATCACGTCGGTTGAGCCGGAGCCGGTGGATTTGGCTGTGCCGCAAGCAGGCCGGCCGGCGCATCATCATCTCCCGGTTGATGCCGCACACGTTCACTGGGGATTTTTCAGCCGCGCGCTGAAACCGCTGGTCGAAATCGTTTCGGGCGACACCATCACGGTCGAGACCTTGACGCAGCACGCCTCCGACGATCCCGAACGCATGATCATTGGCGATCCCGGCGCCGAGAGCGTGTTTCGCTGGACGCCGGCGGGAAAGGGCGTCGATCGCCGCGGCGCCGGCCCGATGGACGCGTCGATCTATGGTCGCGGCGCCGGCGAAGGTTTCGGGGTTCACATCTGCACCGGACCTATTGCGGTCAAGGGCGCCGAACCCGGCGATGTTCTCGAAGTTCGCATCCTCGACATGGTGCCGCGCCCGAGCCGCAATCCGGATCTGCAGGGACGGATTTTCGGCAGCAGCGTCGCGGCCTGGTGGGGATATCACTATGACGAGTTTCTCTCGGAGCCGAAGCCTCGCGAAGCTGTGACGATCTACGAGATCTTCACCGGCGAGCAGCCGCATGCGCAAGCGATCTACTCCTATCGGTGGCAGCCACAAACCGATCCATCCGGCGTGCTGCACCAGACCTACGACTATCCCGGCGTGCCGGTCGCCGCCGAAACCATCCGGAGGCGGCATGGCGTGCTCGACGGCGTCCGGATTCCGTTGCGGCCGCATTTCGGCGTCATCGGGGTAGCGCCGCGCGAACCCGGCCTGGTCGATTCCGTGCCGCCGGCCTATTTCGGCGGCAACCTCGATAACTGGAGGCTCGGCAAGGGTGCCGCGGTCTATCTTCCGGTTTCCGTCCCCGAAGCGTTGCTATCCATCGGCGATCCTCACGCCGCGCAGGGCGACGGCGAGTTGAGCGGAACGGCGATCGAATGCTCGATGACCGGCACGTTTCGGGTCGTGCTGCACAAGAAAGCCGATCTCGCCGATCGTCCGTTCGCGGACCTGACCTATCCGTTGATCGAGACCGAGACCGACTGGGTGCTGACCGGATTCAGCCATCCGAACTACCTCGCCGAATTCGGCGCCAAGGGTCAAAGCGAGGTGTATGCGAAATCATCGCTCGATCTTGCGATGAAGGACGCGTTTCGCAAGGTTCGGCGATTTCTCATGAGCACCAGGGGATTGAGCGAGGACGAGGCGATTGCGCTGATCTCGGCGGCGGTGGATTTCGGCGTCACCCAGGTGGTCGATGGCAATTGGGGCGTTCATGCGATCTTGAGCAAGCGCCTGTTTGCGACATGACATTGATTCCGGGGACGAGACGTCGCGAATGAAATTTCATATGATTGCCGGCGGCCCGAAGCCCGTTGCGCCTTTCAGCCATGCGGTCGAGACCGATGGCTTCGTTCTCGTCACCGGCCAGATGCCGGACACACCCGGCGCGCCCGGCGTGTTGCCCGAGGGTATTGTGGCCCAGACCCATGCGGTGATGGCCAACCTGCGGACCGTGCTGGCCGGCGTCGGGCTCGGCCTTGAGCATGTCGCCATGGCGCGAATTTATCTCACTCGCTTCAGCCAGGACTATGCGGCGATGAACGAAGTGTATCGAAGCTATTTCGCCGAGGATCGACTCCCGGCCCGCACCTGTGTCGGCGTCACCGGGCTCGCTTACGACGCTCTGATTGAAATCGACCTGATCGCACGCCGGCCGTAGCCGCGCTGAGCAGGCTCGACCATCTGTGCGCCAGACCTGCTACTCGAAAAATCCGCGCGGCTGATAATACGGTCGCGGTGCATAGCCCGGTGGGGCGGATTGCACCAGATACCCATTGTTGTCGTAATATTGCTGCGGCTGCTGATTGGCCCGCGCGTCGTACAGACGCCGGTTGCTGCGCGGCGCCGGATAGCGCGCCCCGTCCGAACTGCCGTCGGCCGGATAGAAATAACCGTCATTGGCCTGCACCTGCGGCGCCTGCACCTGCGGCGCGTATTGTGCGGGCGGCAACTGCCGTGGCGTTATGACCATCGGCTCGCCAACAGCGTTATATTGCGGAGCATTTTGCGGGGCCGGATATTGTGGAGCGTATTGCGGGGTCGGGTCGCGGCGGGCGACGGCGGTAGCGGGCCGGGTGCGCGGATTGCGCGCTAGCGCTACCGAGGCCGAACCGGTGAGCGTCACGGTGGTGTTGAGAACGCCTTGCTGCTCCACCAGCGCATAGAGCGTGGTGGCGTTGGCGCGCGACAGTCGCACGCAACCGTGCGAGACCGGCGTGCCGAGACGGCCTTCGGATTCGGTGCCGTGAATGGCATGACCCTCCTTGGTGAAGAAGATCGAGTGCGGCATCGGGGCGTCGTCGAACTCCTTGGAGTAATGGTCTTCCTCCATCCGGAACGCCCGGAAGCTGCCGTTCGGCGTTTCATGCGATGGATTTCCGGACGAGACCGGCCACTGGTAGCGCTCGACGCCGTCGACCGCGACGGTCATCGTCTGCGAGTCCTTGTCGACGGTGATGGAAATCTTGGCCTGCGCGGCACTGGCGGCGAAAAACATCAGACCAGCAAAAGCAATAAGGAAGGAACGCATTTTACTTCTGGCCTCCGGGCCTTGACTGCGGTGCCGCTCCGATCGTCCCCCCGACTTTAATATGCCCGAAATCCGGGGGTGGTTCTAGTGGCCTGCCGAGCGCATCGTTAATGCCCGGCAGGGCGCAAACATGGCAGAGGCAGGGCTTAATCTGGCGTCGGCATCGTTTTTCGAGCGGATCTGACTCACCGAGTCGCTCCGTTTTCGAATTCCCATGGCGCAACCTTTTGGTCGCGTCGGCGTTACCCGTGCCCGCCTCGCGGGACCCGTAGCAGCCAGGCCTGAGGAATTAATCAAGATGAACAGGATGAACACGACGAAGACGATCGCAGCGACGCCGACAACCGGCTGGCACGTCAAGCTCGCGCTTGCAGCCGCAGCGCTCGTTCTCGCGTTGCTCGCGATTCCCCCTGCCGGTCATGCGCAGGGCGTCATCGGCGGCATGGAGGGCGGCGCTCAGCAAGGCGCGCACGAGGGTGGCCGCGCGGCAGGCCCGGTGGGCGCCGTCGTTGGCGGCGCGGTCGGCGCCGGTGTCGGCGGCGCGGTGGGTGCCGTCAATGGCGTCCTCGGGATTGATGGCGGCTATCGGTATCACCGTCATTATCGGCATCACCATCACCATCATTATCATTGATACGGCTCGCAACGATCGCCACAGCCGCTTCCATCGACAGGTTTCTGCTTTCTACGCAACGGGTCGCATCCTCTATGCGCACCCGAACTGACTTTCTGTTTGCGCGCTGAACTCAGTTCTTCAACCGGTAGCCGGTCTTGAAGATCCACCATACCGTGGCCATGCAGATGGCGAGAAACATCAGCGTGATACCGACGCTGACGCCGACGCTGACATCGGCGATTTCATAAAAGCTCCAGCGGAAGCCGCTGATCAGATAGACCACCGGATTAAGCAGCGTGATGGTACGCCAGCCCGACGGCAGCATGTTCACCGAGTAGAAGCTGCCGCCGAGGAAGGTCAGCGGCGTCACCACCAGCATCGGGATCATCTGCAGCTTTTCGAAGCCGTCGGCCCAGATTCCGATGATGAAACCGAACAGGCTGAAGGTCACCGCGGTCAGGATCAGAAAGGTCAGCATCCACCACGGATGATGAATCTGCAGCGGCACGAACAGCCCTGCGGTGGCGAGAATAATCAGGCCGAGGATAATCGATTTGGTCGCCGCAGCACCGACATAACCGAGCACGATTTCGTAATACGAGATCGGCGCCGACAGCAATTCGTAGATCGTGCCGACGAATTTCGGGAAGTAGATGCCGAACGAGGCATTGGCGATGCTCTGCGTCAGCACCGACAGCATCACCAGTCCCGGCACGATGAAGGTGCCGTAGCTGACGCCCTCGACCTGGGTGATGCGCGAGCCGATCGCCGCTCCAAACACCACGAAGTACAGCGAGGTCGAAACCACCGGCGAGACGATGCTTTGCAGCAGCGTGCGCCAGGTTCGCGCCATCTCGAACAGATAGATCGCGCGGACAGCCCTGAAATTCATGGCGCCCTCACCAGGCTGACGAAGATGTCTTCCAGCGAACTCTGCGTGGTGTCGAGGTCGTAGAAGCGGATGCCGGCGGCCCGGAGGTCGCTGAGCAGGCTGGTGATGCCGGTGCGTTCGCCCTTGGTGTCGTAATTGTAGGTCAGTACGCTGCCGCCATTGGACAGTTCGAGGTTGTAGGCCGCAAGCGATGGGGGAAGCGCATCGATCTTGCCCTGCAGATGCAGCTTCAGCCGCTTCTTGCCGAGCTTCTGCATCAGGTTCGCCTTGTCCTCGACCAGGATGATCTCGCCCTTGTTGATGACGCCGACCCGGTCGGCCATCTCCTCGGCCTCTTCGATGTAGTGCGTGGTGAGGATGATGGTCACGCCGGAGGCCTGCAGCGTCCGCACCACTTCCCACATGCCCTTGCGCAATTCGACATCGACGCCCGCGGTCGGCTCGTCGAGAAACAGGATCTGCGGCTCGTGCGACAACGCCTTGGCGATCATCACCCGGCGCTTCATGCCGCCCGACAGCGTCACGATCTTGTCGTCCTTCTTGTCCCACAGCGACAGGTCCTTGAGCACTTTCTCGATATGCGCGGGGTTCTTCGGCTTGCCGAACAGGCCGCGGCTGAAGCTGACGGTCGCCCATACCGACTCGAAGGCATCGGTGTGCAGTTCCTGCGGTACCAGGCCGATCAGGGACCGCGCGCCGCGATACGACGTGATGATGTCATGGCCATCGACCGTTACGCTGCCCTGACTCGGATTGGCGATGCCGCAGATGATGCTGATCAGCGTGGTCTTGCCGGCGCCGTTCGGCCCCAGCAGCGCGAAGATCTCGCCGCGGCGAATCTCGAGGTTAATGCCGTTGAGGGCCTTGAACCCGGAGCCATAGGTCTTGGACAGATTGGAAACAGATATGATGGGCGACATGGGTGGGGTTGATAATCTGAATGGACAAGGCCGGCGGAAGTGCTGGGCGCATCAATCCGCACGGGAATGGGGGCGTCCGACACCAAATAGGAACGCGGGCAGCGTTCCGCAATTGGTCGGGCCGACGAAGATTTATTCTGCGGCGTAGGCGCGCGCCGGTAACTCGATCAGAGCGGGGTGGGGAACGACCAATGTTTCGCCCGAGGCTGGGTTTTTGAAAACGTGATGAGAGCCGGCGACCCGAACAAGCGTCCACCCCTCAGGTTCCAGGCGCCAATGATATCACGGCTGTTGGTCAACATAAATCTATCCGAATTTATGCGACCTTCAAAGCTAAGGCAGGCCCCGTGTTGTTAATTGAACCATTCACAGAACATGGAGTTTCTGCCTGGCCAGCCCGGAGAAAAGATCGATTATCTTTTTTTCGCCGACTTTTTCGCTGGCGACGGCGAGCTCTTTGCCGCCGGCGCGTGCTGCGCGCTCGGCTCAGGCACTTTCGCGAACGTTATGATCTGCGTCTGGTTGTTCACGGGCGCATTGGGACGGGCCGGGTCGAGCAGTTGCTCCTCGCCCAATCCGATCGACTGAAGCCGCTTTGACGATATCTTGAAGGTGTTGATCAGGATGTCGCGGACCGCGTCGGCCCTTCGCTGGCTGTTCAGCGCGTTGTTTTCGCGCCTGCCCGTCGAATTCGGTATGACCGACAACCAGGAACTCGTAGTTCAGCAGCGCGGAATTGACCAGTGTATCGGCGATTTGTCCGAGCGCCTGATAGGATTCCGGCCGCACGATCGGGGTGTCGGCGTCGAACTGGATATCGACGTTGTAGGCCGGCAGCTTGGAAAGCTCGGGCGCAATCGGTGGCCGCTTTTGCGGCGGGGGCTCGTTCTTGCCTCTCGATTTTGATCTCTCGGCGACTTGCTGGCGCAGTGCGACCAGATCGAGCTCCGGTGGTGTCTCCAGGCCGCCCAGCCTCGTTGCGACGTCGCTGGTCGTCTTGTATCCGACGTCGCCGATCGCC
This sequence comes from uncultured Pseudomonadota bacterium, assembly GCA_963727225.1. Taxonomy (GTDB): domain Bacteria; phylum Pseudomonadota; class Alphaproteobacteria; order Rhizobiales; family Xanthobacteraceae; genus Bradyrhizobium. Next base: position 1,293,424 of record CAVSFN010000024.1, read on the forward strand.
TGGCTGCATTTTGCGCTGACGGGGCTTGTCGAGAGCAGGCAGTCAAGCGATTTGCTGGCTTCCTTTGCCTTCCCGCGGCACTTCTTGACGATTTCGTATTCGCACTGCCGCGCCACGTTGGCGCGCGCCGCGATGCGTTTCTGGATCGCGTCAAACCCCCTGGAATAGTCGGCCTTGCATTGGGCCGACATCGTATCCTGGTTGCGATAGAGGCAGTCCTTGAGACGGGTGGCGTCGAAGTTGACGCCGCGGCAATTGGCGTCGATGTCGGGGGCGCAGCTCTTGCCGAGTATGGCGGCGCCATCCGCAAAATTCGTCGTCTGCGCCATCGCGAGTTGCGGCGCGCCAAGCGCAAAAATGACAAGGATCGATGAGCCCCGGACCATGGCTTCATCTGACACGATGATCTCACCGACGGTCAAGGCCCCCCATCGTCATGGTACCGGGCTAAAGCTGGGGATACCGCATCTGCAAACGGGGGCGGCCTGTCACGCCCGCTCGACGAAATTATCGACCATCTTTTTATCCGCTCCGAAGCCGATCGGACCGGTTTGCGGCCTCTACAGGATGGATATGACGATAAAGTCGCCGCGTTTACGTGTACCGTTGCCGGTGAAGTGCCAATGGCCGGCCGCGGAATTTTTCGCCGATTGCCTGCGACGAGCCAATTAAAATATGTTGCGTGGAATTGCGGAAACAAAAAGAAGGACAAAACCTTGCCAACTCGCAGCAAATTCCTGGCCGGGTCGCTCGTCGCCGCAGCGCTCTTGTCGATGCAGATCGTCGATGGCCGCGCGGCCGAGACCACGATCAAAATTGGAAACACCGCGCCTTACAGCGGGCCCGCCTCGGCCTACGGCACGATCGCGCGTGCCGAGGCCGCCTACTTTCAGATGCTGAACGATCAGGGCGGTATCAACGGGCGCAAATCGACTTCCTGACCCTGGACGATGCCTATTCGCCGGCCAAGACCGTCGAACAGACCCGCAAGCTGGTGGAGCAGGATGAAGTGCTGGCGATGTTCAGCGCGGTCGGCACCGCGCCCAACATCTCCGTTCAGAAATATCTCAACGCCAAGCGCATCCCGCAGCTTTTCGTCTCAACGGGGGCGACACGGTGGAACGACCCCGAACATTTCCCGTGGACGGTCGGTTTCAATCCGACCTATGAACAGGAGGGCCGTCTCTATGCACAGTTCATCCTGCAAACCAGGCCGGACGCCAAAATCGCGGTCATCGCGCCCAACGAGGACGCCGGCAAGGACTACGTCAGGGGTTTCAAGGCAGGCTTGGGCGAGCACGTCGGCCAGCTCGTTTCGGAAACCACCTATCTGACGTCCGATCCGACCATCAATTCCCAGATGGTCACGATGCGGGAGTCCGGCGCCGATGTTTTCTTCGCGGAAGCGACGCCCAAATTCGCCGCCCAGGCCATCAAAAAAGCCGCCAGCATGGGCTGGAAACCGCTGATCATCCTGCCGGCGGTTTCCAATTCCTTCTCCGCGGTGCTCGAACCGGCGGGGCTGGAAAATACCATCGGCGTGGTGACCGGGCTTTATCTGAAGGATCCGAACGACGCGCGCTGGGCCAACGATCCCGCCCTGAAAGACTGGCTGGCCTGGATGAAGAAATACCAGCCCAATGCCAGCACCGGTGATCTCTTCAATGTGCAGGGCTATACGGCCGCGCAAACCATGGCAAAAGTCCTGGAAAATTGCAAAGACGATGTCAGCCGCGAGAACATCATGAAGCAGGCGACGTCGCTGGACGGCCTCACGCTGCCGATGCTGCTGCCCGGGATAAAAATATATACCGACCCGCACAACTTCACCCCGATCCGGCAAATCCAGATGGCGCGGTTTGACGGAAAGTCGTGGGTGCTATTCGGCGATGTTCTCGGCGAGAAGTAGCAGGGCTCACGCCCGCTCGACGAAACTATCGACCACCTTCTTCTCGCCGGCTTTCTCGAACGCGATGGTGAGCTTGTTGCCGTCGATCTTCACCACCTGGCCGTAGCCGAATTTCTGGTGAAACACGCGATCGCCGAGCGAGAACTCCGAGGTGGTGCCGGTGGATTTCGCGACCAGTTCGCCCTCGATGGTCATCGGCGCGCGCTTGTTGCGGGAAAAGCCGCCGGCGTTGCTCCCGGTAGAAAACGGCGACTGGCTTTCGTTGAAGCCGCCACCGGCCTGTCCATTGCGGCCGCTTTGGCCGCGCGCGCGGTTGGCCTGGGCGCGCTGCCAGCCCGGCGTCGAATAGCTGGAGCCGAACAATTCCACGTTATCGAAGCGCGAGGGGCCGTAGCCGCCCGAGCCGCCCCAGCCGGAGCCGCCCTTGGATTCGGTGATCTCGACATTGGGCGCCGGCAATTCGTCGAGAAAGCGCGACGAAATCGTGGTCGACCAGGTGCCGTGAATCCGCCGGTTGGTGGCGAAGTAAAGCTTGGCACGGCGGCGGGCGCGGGTCAGCCCGACATGGGCGAGGCGGCGCTCTTCCTCGAGTCCGGCGCGGCCCTGTTCGTCCAGGGTGCGCTGGCTCGGAAACAGGCCTTCCTCCCAGCCGGGCAGGAACACATTGTCGAATTCCAGTCCCTTGGCCGAATGCAGCGTCATCAGCGACACCGCGTCGTCGTCGGCGCCGCCGTCGCGGTCCATCACCAGCGAGATGTGTTCGAGAAAGCCCTGCAGGTTCTCGAATTCCTCCATCGAGCGCACCAGCTCCTTGAGGTTCTCAAGCCGCCCGGCGGCGTCGGCGGAACGATCCTTCTGCCACATCTCGGTGTAGCCGCTCTCGTCGAGCACGATTTCGGCGAGTTCGGTATGCGAGGTCACCTCGCGCTGCGCGCGCCAGCGATCGAAGCTGACGATGAGGTCGCGCAGCGATCCGCGCGCCTTGGGTTTCAGTTCATCGGTTTCGACAATGGCGCGGGCGGCCTCGGAGAGCGGAATGCGGCGCTTGCGGGCATGGTCGTGCAGCAACTGTACCGTGGCATCGCCGAGACCGCGCTTCGGCACATTGACGATACGCTCGAAGGCGAGATCGTCGGCCGGCGAATTGATCACGCGCAAATACGCCAGCGCGTCGCGGATTTCGGCGCGCTCGTAGAATCGCGGACCGCCGATCACCCGATAGGACAGGCCGAGGGTGACGAAGCGGTCTTCGAATTCGCGCATCTGGAACGAAGCCCGCACCAGGATCGCGATGTCGTTGAGCTTGTGGCCGCCGCGCTGCAGCTCTTCGATCTCCTCGCCGATGGCGCGGGCTTCCTCTTCGGAATCCCAGGCGCCGGTGACGGTGACCTTTTCGCCGTCGACGTCTTCGGTGCGCAATGTCTTGCCGAGCCGTCCCTCATTATGCGCGATCAGATGCGATGCGGCGGCGAGGATATGACCGGTGGAGCGATAGTTGCGCTCGAGCCGGATCACTTTCGCGCCGGGGAAGTCATGGTCGAAGCGCAGGATGTTGTCGACCTCCGCGCCGCGCCAGCCATAGATCGACTGGTCGTCGTCGCCGACGCAGCAGATGTTCTTGAGAGGCGAAATCGCTGCCGGCTGAGGGACGATGTTTCCCTCGTCCGGAATGACGGAAGAGTCGACGGGTCCCGGAATGATCGACGAAAGCGCGACGCCCGGCTTTGCCGGCGCCTGCGCCAATAGCCGCAGCCACAGATATTGCGCGACGTTGGTGTCCTGGTATTCGTCGACCAGAATGAACTTGAAGCGGTTCTGGTATTGCCGGAGCACATCGGGATGCTCGCGGAACAGCCGGATGTTTTCCAACAGCAGATCGCCGAAATCGGCGGCGTTGAGGATTTTCAACCGCTCCTGATAGCTCGCATAGAGCTTGCCGCCCCGGCCGTTGCCGAACACCGCGGCTTCACCCGGCGGCACCTGCGCCGGGGTCAATCCGCGATTCTTCCAGCCGTCGATCAGGCCGGCGAGCATGCGCGCCGGCCAGCGTTTGTCGTCAATGTTGTCGGCCGCCAGAAGCTGCTTCAACAGGCGGACCTGATCGTCGACATCGAGCACGGTGAAATTGGATTTCAGCTGCACCAGTTCGGCATGGGTGCGCAGGATGCGACCGCCGATCGAATGAAAGGTGCCGAGCCACGGCATGCCTTCGACGGCCTGGCCGAGCATGTGGCCGAGGCGCAGTTTCATCTCGCGCGCGGCCTTGTTGGTGAAGGTCACCGACAGGATTTCGCCGGGGCGGGCGCGGCCCATGCTGAGGATGTGGGCGATGCGCGAGGTCAGCACCCGGGTTTTGCCGGTGCCGGCGCCGGCCAGCACCAGCACCGGTCCGTCCAGCGTTTCCACCGCCTCGCGCTGTTCGGCATTGAGCCCGGCGAGATATTGCGGGGTCGCGGCCGCGCGGGCGCGCGCGGCAATGCCACCGGCCGCGGGCTGGTGGTCGGGAACGCCGTGATGGGGCAGCTTGTTCGGCTCGGTCATGCGAATCGTCTTCCGCCCACGATGGCACCGTGGGGCCGTGAAGGGGAGCCTTCATAGCAGGATTACGGGGCATATAGGGCTTTGGAGCCGGATTTGACAGGAGTTATCCCGGGGCTCCCGACAGGCCGGTTTCGACATCCAGCCGCCATTTTGTTCCCTGGGAAGCGGCTTTTTTCGCGGTTTCGAGCACAGGAACCGCGTGGAACCTTCGCTCCGAGACCGGATTATTTCCGCAGTCGAACCCACGATCTGCGGTCGCGCAGGTATCGCAGCGGAAGTTATAATAGAGGTGATGTCATGTTGAGCTGGGTCGTTACTTTTTTGGTCATTGCGCTGATTGCGGGCATTTTGGGCTTCGGCGGTATCGCCGGAGCGTCGATCGAAATCGCCAAGACCATCTTCTTTATCGCCATCATCCTGTTCCTGATCTCCGCCGTGGTCAGCCTGGCGCGCGGGCGCAGCCGCGTCTGACGCCGGTCACTATTTCGAAGCGGGCATCGCGATCTTTCTGCCGATGCCCTCGGGCCGCGCGATCGCCGAGTGGGCGTTCACCAGGGCCTGGACGCGGGCGCGAATATCGGATGGAAACGGCGCGGTCTTTCGCGCGGTCATGTCGATATGAATGGTCATGTTCTCCGAGGTGGCCGACAACCAGCCCTCGGTGGCGTGACGCAATTCCTCGAAGGTATGCAGCCGCTTTTCGTCGGCGGCGACCAGCAGGATCGAAACCTGCACGGGATCGCCGAGGTGAATCTCCCGCAAATACCGCACATGGCATTCGGCGGTGAAGGTCGAGCCGTGGCGCTCCTTCATGTAGCCGGGCCCGATCCCGAGCTGGAGCCATAATTCGTCGATGGCGCGGTCGAACATCACATTGTAGTAGGCCATGTTGAGATGGCCATTGTAGTCGATCCATGCCGGCTCGATCTGCATCACCGACGCCAGAAATAATGCAGGCCGGAACTGCAGATCGTCGCCGGCGGCAACACCCGTCATACCTCATCCCCGTTGCTTTCAATCCATCATCCCTTGACCGGTTATATATCCTTTGCAAGGGTCCTCCGCCGGGAGGATATCGCGTGGGCATACCCATCACCAATCATTTGAAGCGTCCGGAACCGCAGGCGCTGGCAGCCGCCGTCGAAGCGCTCGCCGCGCGGTTCGGCAACCGCCTGATCACCTCAAAGGCGGTACGCGACCAGCACGCGCATACCACGACGTGGCTGGCGCCGCAGCCGCCGGATGCGGTGGTGATGGCGCAGGAAACCTCGGACGTTCAGGACGTGGTGCGGATTTGCGCTCCACGCGGCGTTCCGGTGATCGCGTTCGGCACCGGCACCTCGCTGGAGGGCCAGGTCAACGCGCCGGCCGGTGGCGTCTGCATCGACCTGCGCGACATGAACCAGGTGCTGGAAGTCCACGCCGAGGATCTCGACTGCGTGATCCAGCCCGGCATCACCCGCAAGGCGCTGAACGAGCATCTGCGCGACCAGGGCGTGTTTTTCCCGATCGATCCCGGCGCCGATGCCTCGCTGGGCGGCATGGCGTCAACCCGGGCCTCCGGCACCAATGCGGTGCGTTACGGCACCATGCGCGACAACGTGCTGGCGCTCAAAGTGGTGCGCGGCGACGGCGAGATCATCACGACAGGCACGCGGGCGAAGAAATCCTCCGCCGGTTACGACCTGACGCATCTGTTTGTCGGCGCCGAAGGCACGCTCGGGATCATCACCGAACTCACCATCAAGCTGCGCGGCATTCCCGAAACCATCGCGGCCGCGGCCTGCTCGTTCGAGACCGTGCGCGGTGCCTGCCAGGCCACGATTCTGGCGATTCAGACCGGCATTCCCGTCGCCCGCATCGAACTGCTCAATGCCGAGCAGGTGCGGGCCTGCAATTCCTATTCGAAACTGTCGCTGCCCGAGACGCCGCTGCTGCTGCTTGAATTTCACGGCAGCGAGAACGAAGTCGCCGAGCAATCGAAGAACTTCGGCGAGATCGCCAAGGAGTGCGGCGGCGGCGATTTCACCTGGACCACGCGGCCGGAGGATCGCACCAAGCTCTGGCAGGCGCGGCACGACGCCTATTGGGCGGTGAAGGCCTTGCGTCCCGGTGCCGGCGTGGTGGCCACCGACGTCTGCGTGCCGATCTCCCGGCTGGCCGATTGCGTCACCGAAACCGAAGCGGATCTGAAACGCCTCAATCTGCAATCGCCGATCGTCGGCCATGTCGGCGACGGCAATTTCCACTGCTCGCTGCTATGCGATGTCGATGACCGTGAAGAGATGGCGCGTGGCGAGGACTTCATGCATCGGCTGGTGGAACGCGCGCAGGCGATGGGCGGCACCTGCACCGGCGAGCACGGCATCGGGCAGGGCAAGCAGAAGTACCTCAAGGCCGAGCTTGGCCCAGAGGCGATCGACGCCATGCGCGCAGTGAAGCAGGCGCTCGACCCGCAGAATATCTTCAACCCCGGCAAGATTTTGCCGGCGGCTTAGAGCGTTATCCGGAAAAGTGGGAACCGGTTTTCCCTCGGGACAAACGCGAAGCGTTTGCCTGGAGATCATGCTCGAACGAAGAGGGTCGGCGCTGGGTCGACGCCATGACCGGGGCGCTCAGGTCGCCGTTCGGGTCGCGGGAGCCTTTTCAGCCGATTGTATGCCGGTGGTGGGATCGGTCAAAATGGTGTCCACCTGCGCGGTGCCTTTTCCCGTCAGCGTGAAGCTGGAATCGCCGATTCGAAACGAGCCCTTGGTGGAGATGAAAACCCGTTGATACTGCTGGCCGCCGGCGGCGCTCTGGTAGGTCACATTGGCGCGGTAGCCGCTGACCTTGCTGATCACCAGCGAGAATGCCTTGCCAGTGCTGTCCTTGCCGGTCCAGGTGCCCGTGTACTTGGTCGGATCGACGGGGGCGAATTTCGCTCCCGCCGGGATAAGGCTCTGTTGCGATGCAGCCGAGTAGCTCGACTGCAGGATGCTCATGATGTTTACGGTCGACATTGAAATCCTCCGTTGGCCCCCGCGTAAGCAGCCGACGAAAGCATCACTGACAGAACAGCATTAATCGTTGATTAACCCTGGGGCCTGGCGTATTTCCGGCTTCCCCATTCGATCGGAAGTGTCGATGGCGGCGCGGTGAAGCATTTCCGGATATTTCAGTGCGCCCGGCGCTGTCGCTGCTTACAACTCCATCACCTCGCCCTTCGACCATTGCTCGCGCAGCTTGAACTTTTGAATCTTGCCGGAGCCGGTGAGCGGCATGATCTCGACCACGAACCAGTGGCGCGGAGTCTTGTGCGGGGCGAGATGCTCGCGGAGATAGTCATGCAGTTCGTTCTTGTCGATCGAGTTGCCCAGCGCGGGACGGATGAACGCCGATACGACTTCGCCCCATCTCGGGTCGGGCAATCCGACCACGGCAACGTCTCCGACCTTTGGATGGCGGAACAGCAATTCCTCGAGTTCACGCGGGTAGATGTTTTCGCCGCCGCGGATGATCATGTCCTTCAGTCTTCCCTCGACGGTGCAATAGCCCCGGTCATCCATCGCGCCGAGATCGCCGGTATGCAGCCAGCCCTCGGTGTCGATGGCCGCCGCCGTCGCCGCCTCGTTCTCGAAATATCCGTGCATGATGTGATAGCCGCGCGTGCAGATCTCGCCGATCTCGCCGATCGGAACGGTCTCTCCGGTGTCTGGATGGGCGATCTTGACCTCGACGTTCGGCATCGGCGAGCCGATGGTCTCGGCCTTGTCGGTGATGCTATCGGTGGCCCAGGTCATCAGGGCGACCGGCGAGCATTCGGTCTGGCCGAACACGATGGTGAAGGCGGCGCCCAGCCGCTGTTCGAGAGCGGTGACAATGGAAGCCGGCACCGTCGAGCCGCCGGAATAGATCGCATTGATCGAGGAAAGATCGGCGGTCGCAAACGACGGATGCTCCATCATCGCGACCAGCATGGTCGGCACGCCCAGCATCGCGTTGCCGCGATAGGTGTCCAGGAGTTCGATCACAAGCCCGGGATCGAAGGCCTCGACCAGCACCTGCGTGGCGCGCCGGGAGATGGCGCCGAGCACGCAACAGACGCAGCCGCCGGTGTGGAACAGCGGCATCGTGGTCAGCTGGACGGCGCCGTCGGCGATGCCGGCGCGGTCGGCGGTGTGCGCGCCGTTATTGACCAGTCCGCGGTGATGGAGCAGGGCGCCTTTGGGAAATCCCGTGGTACCGGAGGTGTACTGGATCATCACCGGATCGGTCGATCGGACTTTCGGAAGCTCAGGCTTGGCAATGTCGCCGGATTCCAGGAATGCATCCCATCGGTCGAAGGGAATGACCTCCCGCAATTCGGGACAGCGGGAGAGCAGCGCATGGGCCGTCGCCAGCATCGGATTGCCGCGGAATTCCGTCACCACCATGATGCCGGCGGAGCGCGACTGCTTCAAAACATATTCGACCTCGCTCGACCTGAAGGCAGGGTTGACGGTGACCAGAATGACGCCTGCCATGGCGGCGCCAAACTCCACCATGATCCATTCGGGAATGTTGTGGGCCCAGATCGCGACCCGTTCGCCCGGCTCGAAGCGCGCCCGCAGCGCCCGCGCGGTGCGCAACGATTGCGCGTATAATTCCGCGTAAGTCCACTGCCGGCGATTGGCCTTGTCGGCAACGCCTGCGATCAGCGCTACCCGGTCCGGCGTGGTTTCCGCCGCCCATTGCAGCAATTCGCCCAGCGTGATGTCGCGAACTGCCGGCTCGTTCGCACCTGCAGCATGGGACATGGTCAACATGGTCGTCTTCTCCGTTGGCTGTCGTGTGCAGCCTGATTTTTATGGTGCGCGCATCGGCGCTCGGCGCCGGCAACGCAACCAAGCATCGCAACAATGCGCATCAACCGGCAAGGGGCAAATGCTATCGGTGTAACGCCGACAGCCCGGCGACGTCATGGCCATCGATTCACCGGCCGGAATGACGTAACCGTAGCGGGCAAACCCGGCAGGGGACGTCAATCGTCGTCCGATTGCCGCTCAGTTGGAACGTCACGCCGATGCGGCTTCCCTTCTTTTACGGCTGGATCATCATCGCCGTGACCTTCGTGACCATGGCGATCGGCGTCAACGCGCGCACGTCGTTCTCGTTGTTGTTTCCGCCCATCATCGACGAGTTCGGATGGGAGCGCGGCGTCACCGCCGGTGCCTTCTCGTTCGGCTTTCTGGTTTCCGCCGCCGTCAGCCCGCTGATCGGCCGCATGATGGATCGTACCGGTCCCCGCATCGTGATGGAGATTGGCGTCGCGTTGATGGCGGCTGGCCTGCTGCTGGCGCCGCTGACGACGCAGCCCTGGCATCTTTATCTGACCATCGGGGTGCTGGTCGGCTCCGGCAGCATCTGCCTCGGCTATTCCGGTCAATCCTTGTTCTTGCCCAACTGGTTTAATCGCCGGCGCGGGCTGGCGATGGGACTGGCATTTGCCGGCGTCGGATTGGGTTCGATCACCCTGCTGCCGTGGATGCAGCACATGATCGAACAGACCGGTTGGCGCACCGCCTGCACGGCGATGGGTATTCTGGTTCTGGTCGTGCTGGCGCCGATCAACCTGCTGCTGCGCAAGCGGCCGGAAGACATCGGGCTTCAGCCGGACGGCGACGCGGCACCTTCGGCCTCATCGGCCAAACCGATCTCGAATATCGTCGACCCGGATTGGGCCGGCACCGACTGGACCTTGAGCCGTGCGCTTCGTACCGCGCGTTTCTGGTGGCTCGCGGTCGGTTATTTCTGCGCATTGTATGTCTGGTACGCGGTGCAGGTTCACCAGACCAAATATCTTCTGGACATCGGTTTCAGCCCGGGCGTCGCGGTCTGGGCACTGGGCGCGGTCAGCCTGCTCGGCATTCCCGGCCAGATCGTTCTGGGGCATCTTTCGGACCGGCTCGGGCGCGAATGGATATGGACCGCGAGCTGCCTCGGTTTTGCGATCTGCTATGCGGCGCTGATCGCGATGGCGCAGGCGCCGACCTTGATACTGGTGTACGTCATGGTGCTGGCGCAGGGCGTGCTCGGCTATGGCCTGACCTCCGTTATCGGGGCAGTCGTTGTGGAGATATTCCAGGGCAAACATTACGGCAGCATCTTCGGCACCGTGATGCTCGCGGCCATTGTCGGAGGTGCTGCGGGCCCGTGGGTCACAGGTTTTCTGCACGACCTTTCCGGGAATTATACCCTGGCGTTTGCGATCGGGATTGGCGTCAGCGGATTATCCGCGCTGGCGATCTGGATGGCGTCGCCCGGCAAAATCCGCGCGGTCGCCGGCCAGTTGCACAAGGTAAAGGCCGGCGTCGAGGCCACTTAGAGCGTTTTCGAGCGAAGTGGATACCGGTTCGCGTAAAGAAAACGCGTCAAAGCAAGAGACTATGCTTTCGTCAGGCCGATGAAATTCCCATGCCTCTTTGCAGATCGCCGATCGCACGCAGGAAGCTGTCCGCCGGCGTGGTCTCCGGATCGATCAGGCGGTGCAGGCGAAAGCCGTCTTCCAGCGCCAGCACGATCGCGCCGGTCCATGTCGGGTTCAGTGATCCGTTCTTGCCGTTGTTCTTCAACGTGGTCTCGACGATATCGACGATCAGCTTTCTGCGGGCGCGCAGCCGTTTGGCGAGATCGGGTCGGCGCTTTTCGGCGCGCGCCACAAACAGGATCATCTCCATGTGCAAAAGTGGAGAATGCGCCAGCGGATCCTGATGGCTCCGGTCGATGGTCTTCAGCGCATCGATAAAATCCGCAAGGTTCTTGTGCTTGTCGAGAAGATCGAGATTGCGTCGAATGGATTGTTCGACGTGATCCTCGAGCATGGCGATGATCAGCTCGTCCTTGCTCTTGAAATTCGAATAGAACGCGCCCCGCGTAAAGCCGGCCGCGGCCGCAATGGCCTCGATGCTGGCGCCGCCAATTCCCTGATCCTCGAAGACGCGCGCCGCCGCTTCGAACAGCTTTTCGCAGGTATCGTCCCGGGTCGGTCTGGTTCGAACTCTTGACATCCTGACATTTTAGGGCACAATGCAACTCGATACAATAGTGTATCGGGTCAGAATGTCGGGATAACCAGGCGCTATCGGGTCGTCCATGCGTCCCATGTGCAGACCTTTCAGCGCGGCAACACATCGAGGGTTCCCATGAACGAGCATGTTCAGGCCGCGACGACCGGGCCGCTTTTCAATCCGCTGGCGCCGGAATTCATTCGCGATCCCTATCCGTATTATGCGCGGCTGCGCACCACCGATCCGATGCACCTCACCCAGTTCGGCCCGTTCGTCGCGAGCCGGCACGCCGAGGCCAGCCTGGTGCTGCGCGACAAGCGTTTCGGCAAGGATTTTGTCGAGCGGACGATCCGGCGCTACGGACCGAAGATCATGGAGGAGCCGATCTTCCGCAGCATGAGCCACTGGATGCTACAGCAGGACCCGCCCGACCATACCCGGTTGCGCGGCCTGGTGGTGAAGGCCTTTACCGCGCGCCGGGTCGAGGATATGCGTCCGCGCATCCAGCAGATCGTCGACGAAACGCTCGATGCCATCGTCGGTCAGGGCCACATGGATCTGATCGAGGATTTTGCGTTTCGGCTGCCGGTGACGATCATATGCGACATGCTTGGAATTCCCGAGGAGCATCGCGAGGCCTTCTACAAGGGTTCGCGCGATGGCGGGCGCCTGCTCGATCCAGTGCCGATGTCGCCGGCCGAAATCGAGCAGAGCAACGCCGGCAATGCTATGCAGCAAATGTATTTCCAGCAACTGTTCGAGCTGCGCCGCCGCAAGCCCGGCGACGACCTGACGACGCAACTGGTGCAGGCCGAGGAAGACGGCAGCAAGCTCACCAACGAGGAATTGACCGCCAACATCATTTTGTTGTTCGGCGCCGGGCACGAGACCACGGTCAATCTGATCGGAAACGGGCTGCTGGCGCTGCATCGCAATCCCGACCAGCTGGCGCTGCTCAAGGCCAATCCCGGCCTCATCACCAACGCGGTTGAGGAATTCCTGCGTTACGACTCCTCGGTGCAACTGACCGGCCGGGTGGCGCTGCAAGACATCGACGACCTCGGCGGCAAGAAAATTCCGAAAGGCGAGAGCGTGTTTTGCCTGTTGGGTTCGGCCAATCGCGACCCGGCGGTGTATCCTGATCGGCCGGATCAGCTCGATATCACCCGTCCCAATGTGCGCCCGTTGTCCTTTGGCGGGGGCATTCACTTCTGCCTCGGCGCCCAGTTGGCGCGCATCGAGGCGGAAATCGCGATCTCGACCTTGCTGCGCCGGCTCCCGGAGCTTCGGCTGGACGACGCCGAGAATCCGGAATGGCGACCGACCTTCGTGCTGCGTGGCCTCAAGGCGCTGCCCGCGAGCTGGTGACGGCGTCGGCATCAGGCCGTAACGCAAGGTTGCTGTGACTTCGCCACAGTTGTCTCTATATATGACGCTGCTCCGGCGTTGATTTCGGTGCGGCCGGTGGACGGACGGTTTCAACTTGCTTTTGCAAAGGCATAGGTTGCCTGGCGAATGAACCGCCTTATGCCCGCATGATCGACGCAACGGAACATGCTCGAGGGGAGACGCCGTGCAGACGACGCTGCTCGGATTGGCGATTGCCTTCATCATTGCGCTGATCGCGGCGCTGGTCGGACCGTATTTTATCGACTGGAATCAGTTCCGGCCGCAATTCGAGACCGAGGCCACGCGGGTGCTCGGCGCGCGGGTGCGTGTCGCCGGCGCGCTCGATGCCCGCCTGTTGCCGACGCCGTCGCTGCGGCTGCGCTCGGTGGTGGTCGGCGGCGCCAACGATCTCGGCAAGGTTCGCGCCGACATGCTCGACGTCGAGTTCAGTCTGGGCTCGCTGATGCGCGGCGAGTGGCGCGCCAACGAATTGACGATCAACGGCCTGTCGCTCGATCTCGGCCTTGACCCGCAGGGGCGAATCGACTGGCCGGTCTCGGTTGGAACGGTCAACCTCGGATCGCTTTCGATCGACCGCCTGAACCTGACCGGCCGCATCGCGCTGCATGACGCTGCCAGCCGCGAGACGTTGGAGTTGAACGATATCGCCTTCAGCGGCGACGTCCGTTCGCTGGCGGGGGCTGTGCGCGGCGACGGCAACTTCATGCTGTCCGGCACGCGCTATCCGTTCCGCATCTCATCCGGTCAGAGCGTCGACGGCGAAGGTACAAGGATTCATCTCAACCTCGACCCCGGCGCGCGCGCGCTGTCGGCCGACCTCGAAGGCGTGCTCCGCTTCGAGAAGCGGGCGCCGCGCTTCGAAGGTGTCGCGACCTTGTCGGTTCCGGCTGCGCCGAACGCGAAAGGCGCCGACGCGGGGCCGACGCCGTGGCGAATATCGGCCAAGGTCAAGGCCGATCCGGCCGCCGCGCGGTTCGAACAACTCGAAGCGAGCTACGGCCCCGACGACACGGCGCTGAAATTCACAGGGCTGGCCGACATGCGCTTTGGCGCCTCGCCGCAGCTTCATGCCGTGCTCTCGGCACGGCAACTCGATGCCGACAGGTTCTTCGCCAAGAACGACGACAAGAGCGATGACAAGGATCACGCCGCCGAGCCGATACGATTGTTGCCGGGGTTGCGCGCGCTGATGGCCGCGCTCCCGCAAGCTCCGATCCCGGCACACATCGAATTCAGTTCCGAGCAGATCATGCTGGGCGGTCGCCCGGTGCAGAATGTTGCCGCCGACCTGCATGCCGATGCCAAATCCTGGACCATCGACCGGCTGGATTTTCGCGCACCCGGCACGACCCGCGTCGACCTGAGCGGCGCCGACTTGCCGCCCGGCCCCTCCGGCGGTTTCAAAGGTGCGCTCGACGTCGAATCGTCCGAACCGGATATGCTGGTGGCGTGGTTGGAGGGCCGCAGCGAGATCACCTATCGGAGTCAAAAGCCGCTGCAACTGCGCGGCAAGGTCAGCATCGGCCCGAACCGCTTCGCGATCGATGCCATGACTGCCGAAATCGATGGCGGCGCTGTTACCGGCCGGGTTGCAGTCTCCACCCCGTCGGCCAGCGGCGGCTCCCGGATCGATGCCGAGTTGAAGGCGGAACGTCTCGATTTCGATGCCGCAACGGCATTCGTGCGCTCGATGGCGGGCCCGCAAGCCGAGTGGCCGGACGAAGCGCAGCTGTCGCTGGATATCGGTCGCGCCCTGTCGGCCGGTCAGGAATTGCAACCGTTCATCGCAAAGCTCCGCTACGGGCCGAAGACTGTTACGCTCGATCAGCTGAAAATCGGCCAGGCGACCGGTGTGATGCTGGAAGGTACCGGCAATTTCGACCGCGTCCATACCACGGGGCGGCTGGCGCTGAATTCGACCGCGGCGTCGCTGGCCCGGATCACCGGCCTGATCGCGCCATTTGCGCCCAATTTTTCCTCGCGGCTCAATTCGTTGGGGACAAGTTCAGGACCCGCGCGCCTCAAGCTGACACTCGATCTCGACAAGAACGCCGAACATGCCGATCGCGCCAGCGCGCGCGCCGTTCTCGATCTCGACGCACCGCAGCTCAAGGGCGTCGCCACCTTCACCGCAAAGCCTGACATTGCGGCGATCCGCGCGATCGATCTCGACAAACTCCAACGCAGCGAAATCGGCATTGAATCGAAATTGTCGTCGGACCAGGGCCGCTCCTTGCTGGCGCTATTGGGGCTCGATCGCGCGATCGTGGCGGGTGACGGTCCGGCGCAATTTGAGGGATCCGTCGCCGGCGTGTGGCGCTCGCCGCTGCGGCTGAAAGCGAAGATATCGGGAGCCGGCCTCGACGCCGAAGCGCAGGGGACCGCGGAGCCCTGGGCGTCGGAGCCCAGGGCCAGCGTCAGTCTCACGGTTCGCCGCGCCAACTTCGCACCCTTGTTTGGTCTCAAGCCGTCCGACGCGCTGGTTCAGAACATCCGCCTGTCGTCGCGCGTATCGCTGGCCGGCAGCAAGCTGACCTTCGATGATCTCGATAGCGCGATATCGGGCTCGCGGCTGCGCGGGCGCCTGGCGTTGACCCTCGACGCGGAAAGCGACGTCGAAGGCGAGGTCGGCCTCGACACGCTTGACGTCGCGTCGGTATTTGCACTTGCCATCGGTGCCGCGGGGCGCGATGCGGCTGAGCCGCTCGGTGCGGGGCTGATGAAGGGCTGGCGCGGCCATGTCGCGTTTCAGGCACTGCGCGGCTCGCTTCCCGGCGGCGGCGAATTGCGGCCGGTCAGCGGTACGGTCAAGAGCGACGGCCAATCGCTGACGTTCGACGCCATCAAGGGCACCATCGGCGGCGGCGAAGCAACCGCCAGCCTCGACGCGAAACCCGCGGTGGATGGAATTGCGTTGAATGCGCGGATAGAGCTCAGGGGCGTCGATGGCGCGGCGTTGCGTTATCGTGGCCTCGTGATGCCCGCAGGCCGCGCGTCGATGCAGATGACACTGTCGAGCCAGGGCCGCAGCGCATCGGCGCTGACCGGCGCGTTGTCCGGAAGCGGCACCGTGACGCTGGAATCCGCTGGCATCGCCGGACTCAATCCGCGCGTATTCGAGGTTGCGATCCGCGCCAGCGACGCCGGACAGGCGACCGACGACGCCCGGCTGCGGCAGATTGTCGAGCCGGTGCTGTCGGCCGGCGCGTTGTCGGTCCCGTCGGCGCAGATCCCGTTCAGTATCAGGGACGGTCGGCTTCGCGTTGGCGCGACCACGCTCGACGCCAAGGATGCGCGTGCCATCATATCCGGCGGCTACGATATTCCCGCCGACCAGGCCGACATTCGTGCCGAACTGGCGTCGACGGCGGCCGGACCGTCGACCAGCCGCCCGGAAATACAATTGTTCGCCGCTGGTTCGCCGGACGCCCTCAGTCGCACCGTCGACGTGGCGGCGCTGTCGTCATGGCTGGCGGTACGGGCGATCGATCGCGAAACCCGTCGGCTGGATGCGATCGAGCGCGGCGAATTGCCGGCGGCGATTCCGCCGTATGCAACCGCGCCGGATGCAGCTTTGCCCGGCCAACCGCCCTCGGATGCGCCGATTCTCGGTCGCGATCCGCGGCGGCTGCAGTCAAAGCCCAGGGCCAGCGTTCCGCGTTCGCCAGCGGCTGCAGCAGCGCCGCCAGCCGCCGCAGTGCCGCCAACTACAGCGGCGCCGCCTAACGCCAATGCGCCGGTCGTCAGTCAGCAGGTTGCGCCGCTGCCGCCGCCAATCGAGGTCCGGCCGGCCCCCGGCGCGCTGCGCCCGCCGAAGCTGCGTCCGCCTCTGGTGCTGACGCCACCGCCGCAGGCCACCGCTCCGCCGCGACCGTTGTACTAGCGCGCGAATTTAGATTCCAGCCAAAGCCCGGCGACACCAAAACGCGAACCAAAACGGCGTTTCGAGCGTTAGCCTGTCGCTCATCACAGCGATCGGAACCCAACCTGAACCGGCTACCCACTTCCAAAGGCATCCGGCCGCTGCTGTCGCTGAATTTTTTCATGGCCGACATGCAGGCGGGCATCGGCCCGTTCCTCGGTGTGTTTCTATTGGCGCATGGCTGGGAGAGCGGGCTGATCGGGACGGTGATGACCGTCGGCGGCGTTGCCGGAATGCTGATGACCACGCCGGCGGGCGCGCTCGTCGATGCGACCAGACACAAGAAGCTCTGCATCATCATCCCAGGCATCTGCACACTGATCGCGTCCGGCATCGTTTTGCTCTCGCAAAGTTTCTGGTTGGTGACGCTTTCGCAGGTCGCAACCGCGATCGCCGGTGCGGCGATCGGACCAGCGGTGTCCGGCATCACGCTCGGAATGGTTCGTCAGGCCGGGTTCAACCGGCAAAACGGACACAACCAGGCGTTCAACCATGCCGGCAACATGGTTGGCGCCGGCCTGTCGGGCCTGCTCGGATGGATGTTCGGCTTTCCGGCCGTGTTGGTGCTGGCAGCCGTATTCGGCGTGCTTTCGATCGTCTCGGTGCTGATGATCCCGAGTGCCGCGATCGACGACGACGAGGCGCGCGGGCTCAACAAGGATGGCGAAGACAACGGCAAGGTCGGTGGCATCAGCCGTGCTGCTCGAATCCAGGCCGTTGCTGATCCTGGCCGCGGCACTGGCCTTTTTTCATCTCGGCAATGCCGCCATGCTTCCGCTGTACGGGCTTGCCGTGGTCTCGGCCGGGCAGGCGGACCCTGCCGGCTTTGTCGCGATCACGATCGTTGTGGCGCAGGGCACGATGATCCTCGTATCCTTGATCGCGATGCGTCTCGCCGAGAAGCAAGGATATTGGCTGGTGCTGCTGATCTCGTTTATCGCACTGCCGATCCGGGGCGTGCTCGCGGCCTGCGTGATGAACAAATGGGGTGTATATCCGGTTCAAATCCTTGACGGGATCGGCGCCGGCCTGCAGAGCGTTGCCGTCCCCGGCCTTGTTGCGCACATTCTTTCCGGCACCGGGCGCGTCAATGCCGGCCAGGGCGCGGTGATGACGGTGCAGGGACTTGGCGCCTCGCTCAGCCCCGCGCTCGGCGGCTGGATTGCACAAGGGATCGGCTATAGCGCGATGTTCGTTATTCTCGGCAGCTTCGCGCTCGGCTCGATTGCATTGTGGCTTGGATTCGCTGCAGTTCTCATACGGGCCTGCGCGCGGCTCCATGGTTCGGGCGCCCGGCCGATGGCAACCGCGCCGGCGGGCGCGCAATGATACTGGAGTCCCATGCCGCGACCTGGGCGATTGCGGCGCTGGCAACCTTCGGCGTGATCGTTCGGCCGTGGAATTTGCCGGAGTTCATCTGGGCGGTGGCCGGCGCAGCCCTGTTGGTGCTGCTCAACCTGTTGCCGTGGCCGGATGCGCTGGCGGCCGCCGGCAAGGGCATGGACGTTTATTTCTTCCTGATCGGCATGATGCTGCTGGCCGAAGTGGCGCGGAAGGAACGCCTGTTCGACTGGCTCGCGGCGTGGGCAGTGCGGCACTCGCATGGCTCGGCGAAACGGCTGTTTCTGATCGTCTATGTGGTAGGCACCATCGTGACGGTGCTGCTGTCGAACGATGCCACCGCGGTGGTTCTGACGCCGGCGGTCTATGCCGCCACCCGCGCCGCCAAAGTCGAGCCGTTGCCGTATCTGTTCATTTGCGCGTTCATTGCGAACGCGGCGAGCTTTGTGCTGCCGATCTCCAACCCCGCCAACCTCGTTGTATTCGGCAAGCAGATGCCGCCGCTGTCGGAGTGGCTGCACACCTTCGCATTGCCGTCCGTCGTCGCGATCGTGGTGACGTACGTTGTGTTGCGGCTGACGCAACGCCGCGAACTCGATGCAGCGGTCGCCGCGGTCGGCGACATCGCGCCGCTGCGCCGCGGCGGCCAGTTCGCGGCATTGGGAATCGCATTGACGGCGGTCGTGCTGCTGGCGGCGTCGGCGCAGGGATCGGATCTCGGGCTGCCCACCTTCGTCGCGGGCGCGACGGTGACGACGCTCGTACTGGTGATTGCTCGGCAGTCGCCGCTGCCGGTGTTGAAGGACATTTCCTGGTCGGTGCTGCCGCTGGTGGCCGGTCTGTTCATCCTGGTCGAAGGCTTGAACCGTACCGGCGTGTTGCCGGCGCTGGCGCGGGTCCTGAAGCAGGCCTCGACGACCTCGCCGCAGATCACCTCCTGGATCGCCGGCATCGTCGTCGCTATCGCATCGAACCTTGTGAACAATCTGCCGATGGGTTTGATCGCGGCGACCACCAGTCAAATCGCTGAGGTTCCGACCCATGTCACCGGCGCGATCCTGATCGGCGTCGATCTCGGTCCCAATTTGTCGGTGACCGGCTCGCTGGCAACCATTCTCTGGCTGATCGCGCTGCGGCGCGAAGGCGAGCACGTCGGCGCCTCGCGGTTTCTCAAGCTCGGCCTCGCGGTGATGCCGCCGGCGCTGCTGCTATCGCTGCTGGCGCTTTCCGTGGTGTCGCGATGAGCAGAATTCACCCCGCGCCAAGGGCGTAGGCGATGTTGTAGGTCGCAAGGCTCGCGAGATAGGCGAGGGCCAGCATGTAGGCGAAGGTGATCGCCATCCATTTCCAGCTTCCGGTCTCGCGACGAATGACCGCCAGCGTGGAAGCACATTGCGGGGCAAAGATGTACCAGGCCAGCAAGGACAGCGCGGTGGCGAGGCTCCATTTGGTGGCAAGCACCTGTCCGATCTGGTCGGCGGCTTCCTTGCCGCCCTCGATGGCATAGACCGTGCCGAGGGCTGCGACCGCGACTTCCCGGGCCGCCATGCCCGGGATCAGCGCCACCGCGATCTGCCAGTTGAATCCGATCGGCATCAGCAAGGGTTCCAGCGCCTTGCCGATCATGGCGGCGAAGCTGTAATTGATGGCCGGGTCTGTTGACCCGGCCGGCGGCAGCGGAAACGACGCCAGAAACCAGATCAGCACCATCATCGAGAAGATCGTGGTGCCGGCGCGGTGCAGGAACATCTTGGCCCGGGTGTAGATGCCGATCGCGACGCTGCCGGCGCGCGGCATCTTGTAGTCAGGCAGTTCCAGCATGAACGGTGCCGGCGCGTAGTCGCGCAACATGAAGAACTTGATGACGAACGATACGCCGAGCGCGCTGGCGATGCCCACCGCATAGAGACCGAACATCACCAGACCCTGCAGGTTGACCCAGCCGCCAATTTGCCGGGCAGGAATGAAGGCCGAGATGATCAGCGTGTAGACCGGAATCCGCGCCGAACAGGTCATCAGCGGCGCGATCAGGATGGTGGTGAGCCGGTCGCGGCGGTTGTCGATCACCCTTGTTGCCATGATGCCGGGGATCGCGCAGGCGAAACTGGAGAGCAGGGGAATGAAGGCGCGGCCGTGCAGGCCGGCGCCGCCCATGATGCGATCCATCAGGAACGCCGCCCGCGCCATGTAGCCGAAATCTTCCAGCAGCAGGATGAACAGGAAGATGATGATGATCTGCGGCAGGAACACGATGACGCTGCCGACGCCGGAAATCACCCCATTCTGCAGGAAGCTTCGCAGCAGGCCCGCAGGCAATGTGTCGTGCACCAGTAGACCCAGCGCGGCGAAGGCGGACGACAGCAGATCCATCAGCGGCTGGGCCCAGGCGAACACCGCCTGGAACATCACAAACAATATCAGCGCCAGGATCGCGAGCCCCGCCACCGGGTGCAGCACCACGGCATCGACCCGCGCGGTCCAGGTATCGGGCCTGGTCGGCAGGCTGATGGTCGCTGCGATGATGCGGTCGGCCTCGCGCTGGGTGGCGCGCAAGCCGGCGACCGTAAGCGGCTGCCAGAGATTTTGCTGCAAGGGGACCGGCGCCTGCGCCGAGATTTCGTCGGTTCGCCGCAACAGCTCGGCGGTGCCGCCCTTGCGCACCGCGATCGAGGTGACGACCGGCACGCCGAGCGCCTCGGACAGCCGCGCCACGTCCACGGTAACGCCGCGGCGGGTGGCGATGTCGAACATGTTGAGCACCAGCATCAGCGGCCGGCCGGTGCTTTTGAGCTCGAGCACGAGACGGATGGTCAATCTGAGATTGGTGGAGTCGGCCACGCAGAGCACGAGATCCGGCACCGCCTCGCCGGGCGTGCGGCCGAGCACGACATCGCGCGTGATCTCTTCATCCGGACTGCGGCCGCGCAGCGAATAGGTGCCGGGCAAATCGACCAGCGAAACCTGACGCCCCAGCGGCGTGACGAATGATCCTTCCTTGCGCTCCACCGTCACGCCGGGATAGTTCGCGACCTTCTGGCGGCTCCCGGTGAGCGCATTGAACAGCGAGGTCTTGCCGCTGTTTGGCGTGCCCACCAGGGCGAGATGCATCAACGGGGCTTCCATCGCGGGGGGACCGTTTCGTCAAGCCACAATGATGGCCATCGCCTCGCGGCGGCGCACGGCGATGGTGACGTTCTCGACGCGTACGGCGATCGGATCGCGCCCGATCACGCCTTCGTGCAGCACCTCGACTCTGGCGCCCTCGACGAAGCCGAGTTCGATCAGCCGGCTTTCGAGTTCGGTGGCCGACAGCGCGGAACCTGCATCGACGGCGGCGATGCGGTGGATGACGCCCGAATAGCCGCGCTTGGCCAATCCCAACGGCATTTGCGGGCGAGCGTCGTTTTGTTGCGTGCTGGTCATGACCTCTCTTTCCAATGGTGGATCGATAGGTCAAGCGCAGCGGCCGGAATGGAGCGGTACCTTAGAGCGATTGTAAACAACCGCGCGGCTGGTGGGGCGGATCTGGAGCGTGTTCTGAATTGAATACGCTCCAGTCTTTAGTTTTGACGCGTTTTCTCGACCCAAACCGGGGATGCCGGGCGACTTGCGCCGCAGCATATTGAGCTGGTAGCGAAGCGCCGGGACCTCGATTTCCAGCGAAGCTCGCGGTTGGAACAATCCAATCAGCCCGCACCAGATCAGTTGGCAGAGCTCGATCATTCGGCAGAAGTTGCACCCTTTCGCGGTTTGTCACCGGTCGTATTGGGTTTGCGACCGGGACAGGTCGGCCTCACCCCGATCACTTGGCGGCCGGGCAAAATCCAGCCGTGACGCCGCTGGAACAATTCCCGGGTTCCACGATTAGGTCCGGTATGGGGGTCCGCGATCCCCCCACGAGGCGACATGCCTAAGTATCGCGTCCCGCGTTTTTGCGAGGCGCTTTTGCATGTCCGTCATTATTCATCTGAAATTCCAAGCAAAATGGCCCGGCAAACGACCGATTTTTCGGTACGCCAATCCGTGACGCATGCTTCCGCACCTTCCTGCGGTAATGAACTTCGAAAAATCCAACGGCCGGGGCGAAGATAGGGGAGAAGAGATGACGCAGAAATTGACGTTATTAACCTTGGTAGTTGCTCTATCGGGACCCACGATCGCGAGATCTGCCGACATTGATTGGAAAAAAGTCGACGCCGCGCTGGGCAAGACCGCCGTCGTCGCAGGCGAGGTCCATCGTTACGCACTGGCGCGCTCTGACCTGCATGTGACTCTTGACGGAGTAGCCATCAAGCCCGCGCTTGCGCTCGGAGGATGGGTTGCCTTCGCGCCGATGCACGGCGAGGCCATGGTGATGGGCGACCTCGTTCTGCTAGAGACCGAAATCACCCCGGTGATGACGAAACTGCTCGACGGCGGGCTCGATATCACGGCGATTTACAATCACATCCTGCGTGCTTCGCCCGCGACCTTTTACATGCATGTCGGCGGCCACGGCGATCCGGAGAAAATGGCAAACGTCATTCGCTCAGCACTTTCATCGGCTAGTAAAACACCGCTTGATCCGCTCGCTCCCAGTCCAAATCCGCCACCGGCAATCGATTTGGATACGGTAACGCTCGATGCGGTCATGCGCGTCAAAGGCACCGCAAACGGTGGCGTCTATCAATTCGGTGTGCCGCGACGTGATCCCATTATGGAAGGCGGGATGAAAATAAGCGGCGCGCTCGGCGGTGCCAATGGCATCGGCTTCCAGCCAACCGGGGACGGCAAAGCCGCCATCACCGGCGATTTCTTGGTGACGGGTGACGAAGTCAATCCTCTTATCCGCGAGTTGCGAGCGGGCGATATCGAGGTAACAGCTATCCATAGCCACATGCTAGACGAGCAACCCCGGCTTTTCTTCATTCACTTCTGGGCAAACGACGACGCCATGAAGCTCGCGCGCGGCATTCGCGCGGCCTTGGACAAAACCGCCGTCGCCTCGCCGAAATGAGCAGCGGCGAAAGACGATTGTTTTGTAACCGTGCATGGCTCGCATCTCGGGCGACTCACCAGCACCTGGAGGAATCAATGAAGATTCTACTTATCGCGACCGCGACGATCGCAATGGCGACGACAGCGTTCGCCGAGACCGATACATTCGACAAGGCTTCAACAGGCTCACAACCAGCGGCCTTGACCTGCGGCGTGACCGGTCGCGGCTCACCTAAATGGACGATTGAAGCCGACTCAACGGCACCAAGTCAGCCAAATGTTCTCAAGCAATCCGGCAGCGGCACGTTTCCCTGGTGTGTGTGGAAAGGCGCCTCGATCACCAACGGCTTTGCAGAGGTCAAGTTCAAGCCGCTTGAAGGGCGTGAGGATCAAGCCGGCGGGCTGGTATGGCGGTGGAAGGACGGCAAAAACTACTACGTGGCGCGAGCCAACGCGTTGGAAAACAACGTTTCGCTCTATTACACCGAGAGCGGACGTCGAAATACCATCAACTACGTTAATGCGCCCGTTGCGCGCAACCAATGGCACACGCTGCGCGTAGAATTTGCCGGACAGGACATCAAGGTGCTTCTGGATGGCAAGCAGTATATCGCACAGCAGGATCGTCACATTTCAGGACCCGGTGCTGTCGGGGTGTGGACCAAGGCGGATAGCGTTACCGCGTTTGATGATTTTTCATTTGGCGGTGAGTAGCAGTAGGGTTCAGCCATGGAGTTGCTGACCCATTGAACCCGTGCGAGCGTTCACACCCGCCGAGCCCCCTTAGCGCGAGGGCGGACACGTCGATCAGGGAGCTTTGCGCATGAAGAAAGCCTTCTGGATTGTCCCCCTGGTTTTCGTCGCGCTGGCCATTGCCTTGTGGCGCTACCATTCCGCCGGTTCCACGCCGACAGTGGTCGTGTATGTCAGCCACGATCAGGTCTTTTCGGAGCCTATCCTCAAGGATTTCGAGAAGGAGACGGGGATCCAGGTGAGGGCGGTTTACGACACCGAGGAAACCAAAAGCGCCGGAGCGATGAACCGGCTGATCGCAGAAAAGCGCAATCCGCAAGCCGACGTCTATTGGGCCAACGAACCGGTCCGCGCCGAGGTCTTGCGACAGCAGGGAATCGCCGCACCCTATATTTCGCAAAATGGAATAGGAATCCCGGAGACGTTTCGCGACCCCAATGGGTACTGGACCGGTTTTGCGGCGAGAGCGCGCGTTCTCATCGTGCATCGGGATGCGTCCCCGAAGCCGACGTCAATGTTGTCCTACACGGACCCAAGGTGGCGCGGCAAAGCCGTGATTGCGAATCCGCTCTTTGGCACCACGACCACGCAGATCGCCGCACTGTTTGTCCTCTCGGGCGACGAGCGCGGGCACGCCTTTATGCAAGGCTTGCGAGATAATGCCGTCAAAATGTCCCCCAGCAACGGTGACAGCGCTGACTTGGTAGCGCGCGGCGAATTCGCTTTCAGCCTCGTGGACAGCGACGACGTGGTAAATCGGATGAAGCAGCACCAGCCGGTGGAGATGATTTATCCCGATCAAGGCGCCAACGAATTCGGCTGCTTCGTGGTGCCCAACGCAGTCGTGCTGATCGCCGGCTCGCCGCATCCCTCAGCCGGCAAGCAGCTCATCGACTACCTGCTCTCGAAAGAGACCGAGAGAAAACTGGCTTTTTCCGACGCGGCTCAGATTCCATTGCACCCTGATGTCGCGATGCCACCTTATTTGCAGCCAATCGAGTTGATCAAGGTGATGAAAGTGAATTACACGGACATAGCCTCAAAACTGCAGACGATTTTGCCATTTCTGAAGAGTTGGGCCGGGTTCTGAAATCTTGGAAAAACGTCTGACGCTGGTCATTGCCGTAGCGCTGCTCGCTGTTATCGGCTTGTTGCCGGTCCTCGCGATGGTGGGCAGCAGCTTCTATATTTCTGGCAGTTTCAGCCTGAAGGCCTATCAAACGCTGTTAGCCTCCAGCCATGAGTACGCGCTATTGCTGGGGCGCAGCGTGCTGCTGTCCTTTCTGGCCTCGGCTCTTGCGACCGTCGTGGGCGTGCCTTTGGGCGTGTTGATTGGCAAGACCGATTTGCCCTGGCGAGGTGCTTTCGCCGTATTGTTCACCGTGCCACTCCTGATTCCTCCTTATCTGACAGCAGTGGCCTGGGGCACCGTTGTCGGCAAGGGTGGATGGATCAGTCAGGCATTGCCTCCCGCGACGTCAGATATCCTATCGACAGCGTTTTTTGGACTGCCCGGTTGTACTGGAGTGCTGTTCACCGCGTTGATGCCGATTGTCATGCTGCTCATCATCACGTACGTCGGCGCCATAAATCCGCGGCTGGAAGAGGCGGGTCGATTGGTGAGCCGCTGGCCGAACGTCCTGCGGCGGATCACGCTGCCGTTAATTGCTCCTGCGATTCTGTTCGCGGCTATCCTGGTCTTCCTTCTGGCATTCGGGGAAGTCGGGGTACCGACCTATCTGCGCTATCCGGTCTACCCAGTTGAGATCCTCACCCAATTCGCTGCCTTTTACGACTTCGGCGCGGCCACGGCCGCCGCAATTCCGATGCTTCTCGTCACATTGGCGATCTTGGCTATTGAATATCGTTTGCTGCACAGCCCGATCTTGGAGCTCAAGGCGGTTATGCCGAGTGCCGCACGCTCGCAAATAACCCTTGGATATTGGCGCCTCCCTGTTTTCGGTATTGTCTTGGGTTGGGCTCTGCTCACAGTGGTCCTGCCCCTGGCAGTGCTGCTCATCCAATCGGCCTCACCTGGCGCTTATAGCGAAGCATTCTCGCGCGCGAGCGATAGCATTGTACGCAGCATCGCCTTTGCGGCGATCGGAGCAACTGCACTGGCTCTGCTCGGTTTCTTTTGCGGGTACCTGATTCACAATCGAGCGCTGCCTCTGTGGCGAAGTGTCGATGCGACGGCACTGTTTCTCTTTACATTGCCCGGAACGGTCATCGGTATCGGACTTATCAGTTTGTGGAATACGCCAATGACCAACGCAATCTATGGCAGCCCGGCGATCCTGATCCTGGGCTATCTGGCTCAATATACAGTGCTCCCCATGCGGATTACGGCTGCGACCCTGGAACGTATTCCACGTTCCCTCGAACACGCCGCGCGGCTTTGCGGCGCAAGTTGGTTCATGAGCCTGCGGCACATCGTGGCGCCTTTAGCAAAACGCGGCCTGATCGCCGCATGGCTCATCAGCTACGTGTTTTGCCTGCGCGACATTGGTATCAGCATCGTCGTCTATCCACCGGGCTCCGATACTCTGCCGGTTCGTATTTTGACGCTAATGGCCAATGGCGCCCCGAGCTTGATTGCGGCGCTATGCGTTATCTTGATTGTGGTTACGCTTCTTCCACTCGGCGTAGTGAGCCTCTGGCTGCGACATGGCGCGCGACAATCATGAGCATGATCGAATTTCGAGCAGTATCGAAGGTCTATCCGGGTCGACGAGCCATCGATACACTATCGCTAAGAATAGAAGCAGGAGAACGGGTTGTACTATTCGGCCCGTCGGGCTGCGGCAAGTCAACGGTGCTGCATTTGATTGCCGGCCTGGTCACGCCGGAATTTGGCGACATCCTGATCAACGATGAACTCGTGGCGGTCGGCGGACGAAATCTTCGCGAACCAGAGCAACGCGAGATCGGCATGGTCTTTCAGGATCTTGCGCTCTGGCCGCATATGACGGTTAGCGAGAATATCGAATTCGGCCTAAGGGCAAGGAAAATTCCCAATGAAGGAGCGCAAAAAGCGCGTGAGAGACATGGTCGATCTCGTGGGACTGGGCGACTATTTGAACGCCAAGCCGGGCGAACTATCAGGCGGGCAGCAACAGCGCGTGGCCCTTGCTCGGGCTCTCGCGTTAGCACCTCGCATAGTTCTCATGGACGAACCTCTTTCCAGTCTCGACGAAGCGCTGAATATACAGATCCGAAAGGAGATTCTACGTTTGCAGGGCGAACTGGGATTTACGCTGGTCTATGTGACGCACAATCGCGATGAAGCGAAGGACCTCGGTACCCGGATTATCCACCTCAAGAGCGGTCTGATCGACTCCGCTTTCAATGTGGGTCACACCGACTAGAACGCACACCAGCCGCTGTGTGTACCGAAAACTTAAGCTCGGGCGTAGTGGTGGTGAGGTCCGCCAAGAATGGCGTGTCGTTTGATGCTTCGCAGCGGCTGGACTGGAGCGCTACCTTAGAGCGATTGTAAACAGGGCAATTGCAGACAGATGCCCCGTAGCGGACCGCGTCCGGATCATGATCCCGGCGGTTTTGCATCCGGCGGGGCGGACGCCGCACGGGTTCGAAAATAATCGAGGACAAAGAGGCGAATCGCGGAAGACAGATTGCCTTGCTGGCGGTTGCTGTCGATCTCGCCCACCAGTTCGGACAGCGTCATGTCCCGAAGTCCGGAGATTTCCTTCATGCCGTTCCAGAATGCCTCTTCGAGGCTGACACTGGTCTTGTGACCGGCGACCACGATCGAGCGTTTCACGACGGGCGATTTCATGACGCGTCCTCGCCGTCGATCCGGTGCTGATCCAATCGTTTGTTGGCACGGTCCGCGTGCCGCTCATCCAGAATGCGTTCGGATTTGGTTCGGCCGAAGCGCGTCCGATTGGCTTCCGCCTGTTGCTCCGACTGATGCCGTTCGGTGCGCTTCTTGAACCGCTTCAGGTTGACTACATCCCCCATGCCTGCCCCATCATGCGGCCGTGCCAAGCGGCTCGGCCGTCATTGAGAAAATCCCCATTACCGCGTCCTGATAGCATCAAAATGGGGGTTCTGCTTTGCGAAAACCAAATCCTGCGTGCTGTACCATGGGCCGGCGCGCCGACGATAGCTGACCGGTCTAAGTCTTTAGGTGTTATAAATCATAATTATATATTTCAATCAGGCCGGTCGCTGTGCGGTGATCAGCCCGGGTGGGTCATCTTGTCCGGCTGCACCAGCCGGTCGAATTCCGTCGCGGAAACAAAGCCAAGCCGAACTGCCTCTTCTTTCAAGGTGGTTCCACGGGCGTGAGCCGTCTTGGCGACCTTTGCCGCGTTGTCGTAGCCGATCCTGGGCGCAAGCGCGGTCACCAGCATCAGCGAGCGTTCCATCAGTTCCCGGATACGCTTCTCGTCGGCCCGGATCCCCTCGACACAATTCTCCGTGAACGAGCGCGAGACGTCGGTCAGCAGTTGGATGGAATGCATCATGCAATATGCCAATACCGGCTTGTAGACGTTGAGCTCAAAATGCCCCTGGCTGCCGGCGACGGTGATGGCGGTATGGTTGCCGAACACCTGGCAGCAAACCATGGTCATCGCCTCGCATTGCGTCGGGTTGACCTTGCCCGGCATGATCGAGGAGCCCGGCTCGTTTTCGGGCAGGATCAGCTCGCCAAGGCCTGAACGCGGACCCGACCCCAACAGGCGGATGTCGTTGGCGATCTTGAACAGGCCGGTCGCCACCGAATTGATGGCGCCGTGCGCGAAGACGTAGGCGTCGTTGGAGGCCAGCGCCTCGAATTTGTTGGCGGCGCTGGTGAACGGCATTTTGGTAATTTTGGCGACATGCCTTGCAAACAGGCGGGCGAATTTCGGTTTCGAATTGAGGCCGGTACCGACGGCTGTGCCGCCCTGCGCCAGCGGGTACAAATCCCTGACCGCCAGCCGCAGCCGTGCGATGCCGCTCGCAACCTGCGCGGCATAGCCGGAAAATTCCTGGCCGAGCGTCAGCGGCGTCGCGTCCTGGGTGTGGGTCCGGCCGATCTTGACGATGCCGGCGAATGCCTTTTCTTTTCCGCGCAGCGCGCGATGCAGTTCGCCAAGCGCGGGAACGAGGTCGGCGGTGATGCGCATCGCGGCCGCGATGTGCATGGCGGTCGGAAACGAATCGTTCGACGACTGGCTCATATTGACATGATCGTTGGGATGAACCGGCTGCTTGGCGCCGAGCTTGCCGCCGAGCAATTCGTTGGCGCGATTGGCGATCACCTCATTGAGGTTCATGTTGGTTTGGGTGCCGGATCCGGTCTGCCAGACCACCAGCGGAAAATGATCGTCGAACTTGCCGTCGATCACCTCGCGCGCGGCGCGGACAATGGCGCGGGCGCGGCGCTGGTCGAGCAACCCCAACTCGCGATTGGTTTCGGCGGAAGCGAGCTTGACCATGCCGAGCGCGCGAATGATCGGCATCGGCATCCGGTCGTGGCCGATGCGGAAATTCCGTCGCGACCGCTCGGTCTGCGCCCCCCAGTAGCGATCGGCGGGAACCTCGATCGGGCCGAAGCTGTCGGTCTCCGAGCGCGTGGCAGGGGATTGCGCTGTGATTGTCGGGCGAGCCATCCATCAAATCCGTGGCGCGAGGGCGCGCGGCGGCATTCTACAGAGTCGCGGGATTTCGTCTCAGGATTTCTTGGCTGGATTTCCTGCGCGCGAATTATTTCTTGCGGAAACGGTCCAGCCGCACGACTTCGGCGCCCTCGCTCGGCTTGGCCGGTTGGTTCCGCGGTTCGGCGGCCGCCTCGGCTACCGTCGGGAGTGCCGGAACGGGCGCGGGCGCCGGCACTGCCGGAAGGTCTGCGGTCGGCGTTTCGGGCGCGGCATCGGACGGTTCGAACTGCAGGCCGAATTGCGCCGACGGGTCGAAGAAGCTCTTGATCGAGCTGAACGGAACCACCAGCCGTTCCGGAATGCCGCCGAACGACAGGCCGACTTCAAAACGATCCTCCGAAACCGCCAGGTCCCAGAACTGGTGCTGCAGGATCACCGTCATCTCTTCGGGATATTGCGCCAATAGCCGCGGCGACAGCTTGACGCCCTCCGCGGTGGACAGAAAGGTAATGAAGAAATGATGCTCCCCGGGCAGGCCGTGCTCGGCGGCGTCGGCCAGCACCCGGCGCAGCACGCCGCGCAGCGCGTCGCGTGCCAGCACGTCGTATCGGATATGATCGGTCGCCATGGGTGGTCCTGTCGCATTGAGGTGTCGCCGGTGGATCGGCGGCGTGTCCGTGGCCCGACTCGGGCGTCATCCGTGCATGCTACCCCGGCAGCGGGCCAAGGTCAGCAGGCTTGCCGCTGATGCCAAAAATTCCGGCAGAAAGGTCCAGTCGGGCGCCGGGTTGAAGTGGAGGCTTCTGTTGCCAGGTGCCTCCGAACCCCGCCAAATGGAGCTTAACCCATCAGGACTTCAGACTTGGTCTTTCAAACCGCTTACGCGGCCTGAGCAACCGGAGCATAGTTGTCGTTTGCAACTATTGCATAGCCCGATGACGGCGGAACCATACCGGGAAAAAACACGCCCTTTACGCCCTCGTCGATCCTGTTTCGCCCCCGCCGAAACCCGCGCCATGCGGCGGGCTTGGGTGGAGGCGCCGGGTGCTGCCCCCGGGTCCGAATGGTTTATTGCGGCGGCAATTTATTTCCATAGCCGGCAAGCCGGCACCCCTAATATAGAGCGTTTTCCAGCGAAGTGGAGACCGGTTCGCGCGAAGAAAACGCGTCAAAATCAAAAAAATGGGTCCAATTATTGAGAAAAACAGACCGAAACAGCCTCCAAACCCGGGGGCAACACGCCGAAATGGGTTGGCCTTGCCAAGTCCCCCGTTCTAAATCCTGACCATGCCTCCGGATTCGCCGCCGGCTGCCGTTCCGGCGCCGGATTCCCCGACATCGATGCCGCCCGGCCTGCTCGCGCTGTTCGTGGCGTTCGCCAGAATGTCGCTTGCGGGCTTCGGCGGCGTGCTGGTGTTTGCCCGGCGCGCCATCGTCGAGCAGCACCGCTGGATGACCGCCGACGAATTCAACGAAACCTTCGCGCTGTGCCATTTTCTGCCCGGCCCGAACATCGTCAACCTGTCGGTGGTGTTCGGATCGCGCTTTCGCGGGCTTGCCGGCGGCCTCGCGGCCTTTGCCGGGCTGGTCGGTCCGCCGGTGGTCGTGGTGATGGTCCTGGCGGCGCTTTATGCGCGTTTCGGCGAGGTCGAGGCGTTGCGGCGCATCCTGTCCGGGGTGTCCTGTGCGGCGGTCGGGCTTTTGATATCCGTGGTCTTCCGGATGATGATGCCGCTGGTCCGGAAGCGCGATCTGGTCGGGCTGGTGCTCCTGGCGGCGGTGTTTATCGCGATCGGCGTGTTGCGGCTGCCGCTGCCGGCGGTCTTGCTGGCGGCGATCCCGCTCAGCATCGCCATCACGCTCGCGATGCGCCGGCGGCCCGCGGCATGAATTCAGGCGGCAATCCCATCCTGACGCTGGCATGGACCTTCGGCTTGATGTCGCTGTTCGCGGTTGGCGGCGCCAATTCCGCGATTCCGGAAATGCACCGGGTGGCGGTCGATGTTCAGCACTGGCTGAGCGACAAGCAATTCGCCGACGTGTTCGCGATATCGCAGATGTCGCCGGGGCCGAACGTGCTGATCGTGACCCTGATCGGTTATTCCGTCGCCGGCGTCGCGGGCGCGCTGGTCGCCACCATTTCGATGTGCGTGCCGACCGCCGTCCTCGCCTATGGCGTGAGCCGCCTTTTGACGCGATCGAGCCATTCGCGCTGGCCGGCGATTATTCAGGCAGCGCTGGTGCCGCTCTCGATCGGGTTGATGGGCGCCAGCGGCCTGATTCTGGCGCTCACATCTGACCGGACCTGGACCGCCGCGCTGGTCACCGCGGTTGCCGCCATTCTGGCTGCCACGACGCGGCTTAATCCGTTCTGGCTGCTTCTGGGCGGCGGTTGCGCGGGTTTTGCCGGCTTGATCGGGTAACGGCGCCCGCATTCCCGCCCTTGTCGGTTGCCGGCCGGATCCTCACTTTTCCGGGTATAATCGGTGCCGTCGGCCGAATCGCCGCTGTCGGTCAGCCGGTCCGGCCGCTAGAACTTGCCATCGTCAGGAACCCTGCGACATCACGCCATGAATCAGTATCACGATCTGCTGGAACGGATTCTCTCTGACGGCGCGGAGAAGCACGACCGCACCGGCACCGGCACACTGTCGATATTCGGCCACCAGATGCGCTTCAATCTGGCCGCCGGCTTCCCGATGCTGACCACCAAGAAGCTGCCGATGAAATCCATCGTGCACGAATTGCTGTGGTTTCTCGCCGGCGATACCAACATCAAATATCTCAGGGATCACGGCGTTTCGATCTGGGACGAATGGGCCGACGCCAACGGCGATCTCGGCCCGGTCTATGGATCGCAGTGGCGATCCTGGCCGGCGCCGGACGGGCGGAGCATCGACCAGATTTCCAATGTCATCGACATGATCCGGCGCAATCCGGATTCGCGGCGCCTGATCGTGAGCGCGTGGAATCCGGCCGATGTCGACAAGATGGCGCTGCCGCCCTGTCATTGCCTGTTCCAGTTCTATGTCGCGAGCGGCAAATTGTCGTGCCAGCTCTATCAGCGCTCGGCGGATGTCTTTCTCGGCGTGCCCTTCAACATCGCTTCCTATGCGTTGCTGACCATGATGGTCGCGCAGGTCACGGGCCTCAAGCCCGGCGACTTCGTTCACTCGCTCGGCGACGCGCATCTGTATTCGAACCATCTGGAGCAGGCGCGGCTGCAACTGACGCGCCCGACGCGGGCGCTGCCGGTGATGAAGATCAATCCGGCGGTCAAGGATATCTTCGCCTTCCGCTATGAAGACTTCGTGCTCGAAGGCTACGACCCGCACCCGCACATCAAGGCCCAGGTGGCTGTATGAGTCGCGGTGTGAGCGATTGATGTCCCTGACCATCCGCCGCGCGCGCGCCGACGAAGCGGGACTTGTCCTGTCCTTTGTTCGCGAACTCGCCGAGTATGAGAATCTGCTGCACGAAGTCGAGGCCACCGAGGCGACGATCGGCGCGGCCCTGTTCGGCAGCAATCCGCGGCTGTTCTGCGAGATCGCGGAGTGGAATGGTCAGCCTGCCGGCTTCGCGGTGTGGTTCATCAATTTTTCCACCTTCAGCGGCCGCTCCGGGATCTATCTGGAGGACCTGTTCGTCCGTCCGGCGCTGCGCGGCAACGGCATCGGCAAGGCGCTGCTGGTGCATCTGGCGCAGCAGTGCGTGGCCAATGGCTGGTCGCGATTGCAGTGGGCGGTGCTGGACTGGAATGCGCCTTCGATCGAATTCTACAAATCGCTCGGCGCGGTCCTGATGGACGAGTGGACGGTGTGCCGGGTCGGCGGTCCGGCGCTGACGGCGCTGGCGCAAGGGACGTGATGAGCGATGCGATGAGGGACGTGCCGATGGAGATCGTTCTCATTGTCGCGGTCGCCGACAACGGCGTGATCGGCTCGGGCGGCGCTATTCCATGGCGGCTGAAGACCGATCAGCAGCGCCTCAAGGCGATGACGATGGACAAACCGGTAGTGATGGGCCGCAAGACCTTCCTGTCGCTGCGCCGGCCGCTTCCCGGACGCACCAATATCGTGGTGACGCGCGATCCGAATTTTCGCACGGCCGGCGCGGTGGTGACGACCTCGCTCGCCGATGCCCGCGCGGTCGCGACCGGCGACGCGCTGCGGCGTTCGGCCAGCGAAATCGCTGTCATCGGCGGCGCCGAAATCTATGCGCAATGGATGGATATCGCGGACCGCCTGGAGATTACCGAAGTTCACGCCCGGCCCGAGGGCGATACATATTTTGCCGCAATTGAGCCTGCGGACTGGGAGGAGGTGGCGCGCGTGCGGAATTCGTCCGGTCCGGACGACAGCGCGGACTTTTCCTATGTGACATATCGACGGCGAAGCGCGCATTAACGCCGTTTGGCGATGTTTACATTGACAATTATGGGTTCGGGCTTAGCTGCTTCGAGCAGCAGGCTTGCGTTGTAAGCGCCCGGTCCGTCCCCTATAAGGCCATGCGGATGTTGCGAGGCAAGGCGTCTTGGACCGAGCCCCGCGAAGGAGGTTGTCGATGCCGTGGAAGAATCAAGGCGGAGGCCCGTGGGGCTCGGGTCCGAAGGGACCCTGGGGTTCGGGCCCGCAATCGGTGGGGCCAAGGCCGCCCGATCTCGAAGACCTTCTGCGCCGCGGCCAGGACCGGCTTCAGCAGCTGTTGCCGGGCGGTTATTTCAGCGGCCTCGGCATCGCGCTGCTGCTGGTGGGTGCGCTCGCGATCTGGGGCTTGTCCGGGTTTTACCGGGTGCAAACCGAAGAACTCGGCGTCGTGCTGCGCTTTGGCAAGTATGTCCGCGATGCGGAGCCCGGGCTGAGATATCATCTGCCTTATCCGATCGAGACCGTGCTGCTGCCGAAGGCGCTGCGTGTCTCCACCTTGAGCATCGGCATGACGCTGATCGACGATCCGGCGCGGCGCGGCCGGACCATGCGCGACGTGCCGGAAGAAAGCCTGATGCTCACCGGCGACGAGAATATCGTCGATGTCGATTTCACGGTATTGTGGCGCATCAAGCCGAAAGGCGTCGCCGATTTCCTGTTCAACATCCAGAATCCCGAAGGCACCGTGAAGGCGGTGGCCGAGAGCGCGATGCGCGAGGCGGTCGGCAAGGCCAACATCCAGCCGATCCTCACCGGCGCCCGCACCACGACCGAGGCCAACGTGCAGGATTTGATGCAGAAGACGCTCGACAGTTACGGCTCGGGCATCCTGGTGCAGCAGGTGCAGATGCAGAAGGTCGATCCGCCGGCGCAGGTGATCGAACTCGTTCCGTGACGTGCAGGCCGCGCGCGCCGATCTCGAACGGCTGCAGAACGAGGCCCAGACCTATGCCAACCGCGTCGTTCCCGACGCCAAGGGACGCGCCGCGCAAATCCTGCAGGTCGCCGAAGGCTACAAACAGCAGGCGGTCGCCGAGGCCAAAGGCCAGAGCGCGCGCTTCCTGAAGGTCTACGACGAATACAAGAAGGCGCCCGACGTCACGCGGCAGCGCATCTATCTGGAGACGATGGAGCGTATCCTCGGCGGCTCCGAGAAGCTGATCTATGACGGCGGCGGCTCGGCGTCCGGGCAGGGCATCGTGCCATATCTGCCATTGGGCGAACTGACGCCGCGGCGTCCGCCGGCGCCCACCACCAACCAGCCGCCACAGCAGACGGGAGCCACGCGATGAGGTCCCCCGTTACAGGTATCGTGGCGCTGTTGCTGCTGTTGATCCTTGTCATCATCGGCTACAGTTCGGTCTTCACCGTTGATCAGACCGAGCAGGCGCTGGTGGTCAGGCTTGGCGAACCGGTCGGCGTCGTCACCGATCCGGGCCTGCATTTCAAGGCGCCGTTCATCGACACCGTGATCGACATCGACAAGCGCATTCTCGATCTGGAAAATCCGTCGCAGGAAGTCATCGCCTCGGACCAGAAGCGGCTGGTGGTCGACGCCTTCGCCCGCTATCGCATCAAGAACGCTTTGCAGTTCTATCAGAGCGTCGGCTCGATCCAGGCCGCCAACATCCAGTTGACGACGCTCCTGAACGCGTCGCTGCGCCGTGTGCTCGGCGAGGTCACCTTCATCCAGGTGGTGCGTGACGAACGCGAAGCCTTGATGAAACGAATCCGCGACCAGCTCGACAAGGAAGCGGGCGGTTATGGCATCGAGGTAGTCGATGTGCGAATTCGCCGGGCTGACCTTCCGGAGCAGAACAGCCAGGCGGTCTACCAGCGGATGCAGACCGAGCGGCAGCGCGAAGCCGCCGAATTCCGCGCCCAGGGCGGCCAGAAGGCCCAGGAGATCAGGTCCAGCGCCGATCGCGAGGCGACCGTCATTGTCGCCGAAGCCAATTCGACTGCCGAGCAGATCCGCGGCGAGGGCGACGGCGAACGCAACCGGCTATTCGCCGAAGCCTATGGCAAGGACCCCGACTTCTTCGCCTTCTACCGCTCGATGACGGCCTATGAGAACGGCTTGAAGAGCAGCGACACCCGCTTCCTGCTGCGGCCGGACTCGGACTTCTTCAAGTTCTTCGGTGGTTCGTCCGGCAAGCCGGCGACGGCTGAGGTGCCGAAGCCTTAAACAAGATCAGGGGCCGAAGCGAAACCTCGCTTCGGCCCCGGCTTTATTTACTTTGAAGCGTTTTCTTTGCGCGAACCGGTATCCACCCCGGATCAAGTCCGGGGCAGGCTTTCGCTGGAAAAACGCTTTAAAAGCAAAAACAACATCAAGCGGGAGGTTGCAGTCCGATGAGGTCCATAGCGTTCGCCGACTTCCTCATCGGCTTGGGTATTCTGTTTGTGCTTGAAGGCCTGCTGTTCGCGGCAAGCCCGGCCTGGATGCGCCGGGCGATGAAGAGCGCGCTGGTGACGCCAGACAACATTCTGCGCGCCGTCGGCATCGGATCGGCGGTGGCGGGCCTGATCCTGATATGGGCGGTCCGGCGCTGAAGCGGGTTGGTTCCCAACGCGTCGGGAACGCCGAGGAATCAACGCCGTTGTGAGCCGCCGGGCCGGGTTTTTGCCGTATTTGGCGCGCGCTCATGACACGAAATGTCCCGCCCAAATACTTGCGCCGTCACCCCGTTCGGGCGCACTGTGGATTTAAATTGCGACCTGTTTTTTCCAGGAGAGAGATCGAATATGACCGGTGCGATTCCAGCCTTGAGTCATCGCCTGCGTCCATTGCTGGCCGCGATCTGCCTTGGCGCCAGCAGTGTCGTGATATCGGCGCCGGCCTTGTCGGTGCCGGCTCTGGCGCGAGGCCCCGACGGCATCGCCGATGTCGCCGAGAAGGTCATCGATGCGGTAGTCAACATCTCGACCTCGCAGACCGTCGAGGCCAAGGGCGGCGGCGAGGGCAGGGGCACGATGCCGCAATTGCCGCCGGGCTCGCCGTTTGAGGAGTTCTTCGACGATTTCTTCAAGAACCGCCGTGGCGGTCCGGGCGGCCCCAAGGGCGGCGATCTGCAGCCGCACAAGACCAACTCGCTCGGCTCCGGCTTCATCGTCGACACCTCCGGCATCGTCGTGACCAACAATCACGTCATCGCCGATGCCGACGAGATCAGCATCATCATGAACGACGGCAGCAAGTTCAAGGCCGAGCTGGTCGGCGTCGACAAGAAGACCGATCTTGCGGTGCTGAAATTCAAGCCGACCAAGCCATTGGTGGCGGTGAAGTTCGGCGATTCCGACAAGCTGCGGCTCGGCGAATGGGTGATCGCGATCGGCAATCCGTTCAGCCTCGGCGGCACCGTCACCGCGGGCATCGTCTCGGCGCGCAACCGCGACATCAATTCCGGTCCCTATGACAGCTACATCCAGACCGACGCCGCCATCAACCGCGGCAATTCCGGCGGTCCGCTGTTCAACCTCGACGGCGAGGTGATCGGCGTCAACACCCTGATCATCTCGCCGTCGGGCGGCTCGATCGGCATCGGCTTTGCGGTGCCGTCGAAGACGGTGGCCGGCGTGGTCGATCAGCTTCGGCAGTTCGGTGAGTTGCGCCGCGGCTGGCTCGGCGTCCGCATCCAGCAGGTCACCGACGAGATCGCCGAAAGCCTCAACATCAAGCCGGCGCGCGGCGCGCTGATCGCCGGCGTCGACGACAAGGGCCCGGCGAAACCCGCCGGCATCGAGCCCGGTGACGTCATCGTCACCTTCGACGGCAAGGACATCAAGGAGCCCAAGGATCTGTCGCGCGTGGTGGCCGACACCGCGGTCGGCAAGGAGGTCGAAGCCGTCATCATCCGCAAGGGCGTGGAGCAGACCCTGAAGGTCACGCTCGGTCGCCTCGACGACGGCGACAAGGCGGTGCAGGCCGCGGCCAAGACCCAGGAGCCCGCGGAAAAGCCGGCGACGCAGAAGGCACTCGGTCTCGATCTTGCCAGCCTCAGCAAGGATCTGCGCAGCCGCTACAAGATCAAGGACAGCGTCAAGGGCGTCATCATCACCAATGTCGACACGCCGTCGGACGCCGCCGAGAAGCGGCTCAGCGCCGGCGAGGTGATCGTCGAGGTCGCACAGGAGGCGGTGAGCAGTGCCGCGGATGTCAAGAAGCGTGTCGATCAGCTGAAAAAGGACGGCAAGAAATCGATCCTGCTGCTGGTCTCCAATGCCGACGGCGAATTGCGGTTCGTGGCGCTGAGCGTGCAGTAGAACGCAGCTTCGGACGAATGTGTCGTCCCGGCCCAGTGCGCAATTGCGCACGGGGGGCCGCGACGACATCGAGAAACTATCCCCCGACAAACTCGTCTCGCCGATAGCCCTGCGCATAAAGCAACGCGGAGAGATCGCCGTGATCGATCCGCGCCGCAGCTGCGGCGGCGACCGCGGGCTTGGCGTGGTAGGCGATGCCGAGGCCGGCTTGCTGGATCATGCCGAGATCGTTGGCGCCGTCGCCGACCACCAGCGTGTCGATGTCATCGAGATCGAAGGCGTCGCGCAATTCGACCAATGTGGCGAGTTTCGCCGCGCGGCCCAGGATCGGCTCAGTGACCTCGCCGGTCAATTTGCCGTCCTCGACTTTTAGTTCATTGGCGCGGTTTTCCTGAAATCCGATCATCGCCGTCACCGCGCTGGTGAATAATGTAAAACCGCCCGAGATCAGGCAGGTGTACGCGCCATGCGCGCGCATGGTCGCGACCAGTTCGCGGCCGCCCGGCGTCGGCGTGATGCGCTTCTTCAGGACTTCATCGATGGTGCCGACCGGCAGGCCCTTCAACAGCGCGACGCGCTCGCGCAACGCCGGCTCGAATTCGATTTCGCCGCGCATCGCGCGTTCGGTGATGGCAGCGACATGGGCTTTCAAGCCGGCAAAATCCGCCAGCTCATCGACGCATTCCTGGCCGATCATGGTGGAATCCATGTCGGCGAGAAACAGCTTCTTGCGCCGTGCGGCTTGCGGCTGCACCACGATATCGATCGGCAAATCGCCCCGCGCCTGACGCAGGCGGGCGGCGATGCCGGCGATGTCCTCGCTGCCGGTAAAGGGGATGTCGACCGCGACTTCGTCGAACAGCCATCGCGCCGGGCCGGGGAGGGAAGAATCGCGCGCGCCCCGTCCACCACCGTGCTATCGAGCGCGGGGTCGACCGGATTGCAGATGAGCGTGGCGACAAGAGACATGCAGGTGAGTTCGCGTCCCGAGAACAACAACGCCGTGCTTATCGCAGGGCCGACCGCCAGCGGCAAGTCGGCGCTGGCGCTTGAGCTTGCGGCGGCGACCGGCGGCGTCATCATCAATGCCAATTCCATGCAGGTCTACCGCGACCTCAAGGTCATCACGGCGCGGCCGACGCCTGCGGAAGAGGCGCGCATTTCGCATCGGCTTTACGGCGAGGTCGATGCCGCGATCAACTTCTCCGCCGGCGCGTGGCTGGCTGATGCGGCGGCGATCCTGGCAGAAACGCGCGCGCAAAACCGGCTGCCGATTTTCACCGGCGGCTCCGGCCTGTACTTCAAGGCGCTGACGCGCGGTCTGTCGGCGGTGCCGCCGATTCCGGCAGCGATACGCGAAAGCGTGCGGGCGCGGCTGGAACGCGATGGCGTCGAGACGCTGCATGCGGAGCTGGCGCAACGCGATCCGGCAAGCGCCGAACGCCTGAAGCCGCGCGATCGCACCCGCATCGCGCGCGCGTTGGAGGTGGTCGAGGCGACGGGGCGTTCGTTGACCGACTGGCATCGCGACGGACTGCCGCCGCTGTTGCCACCGGGTTCTTTCAGCGCGCTGTTTCTCGAGCCCGATCGCGATCGGCTCTATGCGCGGATCGATGCGCGCTTCGATGCGATGCTGGCCGCCGGCGCGCTGGAGGAGGTGGCGGCGCTGGCGACGCGGCGGCTCGATCCGCTGCTGCCGGCGATGAAGGCCCATGGCGTGCCGGCGCTGATCCGGCA
The DNA here is from genome assembly GCA_963727225.1 of uncultured Pseudomonadota bacterium. Lineage (GTDB taxonomy): Bacteria > Pseudomonadota > Alphaproteobacteria > Rhizobiales > Xanthobacteraceae > Bradyrhizobium. The sequence continues at coordinate 1,333,347 of CAVSFN010000024.1, forward strand.
TCTGAGCGGAGAGATCGCGCTGGATGAGGCGGCCGCGATCGGCCGCGCCGACACCCGCCATTACGCCAAGCGTCAGTTCACCTGGTTCCGGCATCAACTGCCGGAATTCGAGTGGGTGAAGCCGGAAGCGGCGCCGGGATGGTTGGCGACAAAGGCCTGATCCTGAGGTCGCATGGCTGCAAGCCGCATTTTCACCCTCGCCGAACCGCCGAAACCCGGCTAATGTGTCAAAATCGCGTTGAGCGCCGCCTTCCCTTGACTTTCCGGGGGTGGACGGTATGTTCCACGCAACCTTTGGGAAGTCCGAGCCGCCGAATGCGTAATAAAATTACCAAACTCCTTATCATCGTCGTAGCCAGGCGCACCGCCGGGGATGGCTGAGGCCATCCACATTCGGGCGGTGTGCATGGGGCCTCTTGGGCCCCTTTTTATTTTCTCAAAACTCGAACTGAAAGAAGCCGCTGACAACAGCGCATCCGGAGCCAGCCATGAGCGACAAGAGCCACGATCCGAACCAGATGACCGGCGCCGCGATGATCGTGCGCGCGCTGATCGATCATGGCGTCAAACATATTTTCGGCTATCCGGGCGGCGCAGTGCTTCCGATCTATGACGAGCTGTTCCAGCAGGACAAGGTCGAGCACATCCTGGTGCGGCATGAGCAGGGCGCCGGCCATGCCGCCGAGGGCTATGCGCGCTCCACCGGTCTGCCCGGCGTGGTGCTGGTGACCTCTGGGCCGGGTGCCACCAATATGGTGACGCCGCTGACCGACGCGCTGATGGATTCGATCCCGCTGGTGTGCATCACCGGGCAGGTGCCGACGCACCTGATCGGCAATGATGCGTTCCAGGAATGTGACACCGTCGGCATTACCCGGCCCTGCACCAAGCACAACTGGCTGGTGCGCAATGTCAACGATCTGGCCAAGGTGTTGCACGAGGCGTTCTACGTCGCCAGCACCGGCCGGCCCGGTCCGGTCGTGGTCGATGTGCCCAAGGACGTGCAGTTCGCGGTCGGCACCTATCATCCGCCGCGCAAGTCCGACGTGCATGTGTCGTATGCGCCGCGCGTGAAGGGCGATGCGACGCAAATCCGCAAAGCGGTGGCCTTGCTGGCCTCGGCCAGGCGTCCGGTGATCTACACCGGCGGCGGCATCATCAATTCAGGCAATGAGGCCTCCAAGCTGTTGCGCGAACTGGTCGAAGCCACCGGTTTTCCGATCACCTCGACCTTGATGGGCCTCGGCGCCTATCCGGCATCGGGCAAGAACTGGCTCGGCATGCTCGGCATGCACGGCACCTACGAGGCCAACATGGCGATGCATGATTGCGACGTCATGCTGTGCATCGGCGCGCGCTTCGACGACCGCATCACCGGCCGCACCGATGCGTTTTCGCCGGGCTCGAAGAAAATCCATATTGATATTGACCCTTCCTCGATCAACAAGAACATCCGGGTCGATGTTCCGATCATCGGCGACGCCGGCAATGTGCTCGGCGACCTCCTGCAGGTGTTCAAGGCGGAAACCAGGAAGCCCGATATCCGGCCCTGGTGGCAGGAGATCGCGAAATGGCGCGCGCGCAATTCGCTGTCGTACAGGAAGAACAACGATATCATCCTGCCGCAATATGCGATCCAGCGGCTGTTCGAGGCGACCCGCGGCCGCGACGTCTACATCACCACCGAAGTGGGCCAGCACCAGATGTGGGCGGCGCAGTTCTTCGGTTTCGAGCAGCCGCACCGCTGGATGACGTCGGGCGGCCTCGGCACCATGGGTTATGGCCTGCCCGCGGCGGTCGGCGTCCAGGTGGCGCATCCCGACAGCCTCGTGATCGACATCGCGGGCGATGCCTCGGTGCAGATGACGATGCAGGAGATGTCGACGGCGGTTCAATACGAGCTGCCGATCAAGATCTTCATCCTGAACAACCAGTATATGGGCATGGTTCGGCAGTGGCAGCAGCTGCTGCACGGCAACCGGCTGTCGCACAGCTATTCCGAAGCGATGCCGGACTTCGTCAAGCTCGCCGATGCTTTTGGTTGTGTCGGCATCCAGGCGATCAAGCCCGGCGATCTCGACGGCGCGATCAAGGAGATGATCGACGTCAAGCGCCCGGTGCTGTTCGATTGCCGGGTGGCGGCGCTGGAGAACTGCTTCCCGATGATCCCGTCCGGCAAGGCCCACAACGAAATGCTGCTGCCGGCGGAAGCCAATGACGAAGCCACCGCCGCGGCCTTTGTCGGCGGCAAGGCGCTGGTGTGAGGACGAGACATCAGGATGTTTGACCTTCGGCAATTGGAACAAGCGCACGCGATCGTCGGCGCGGCGATGCCGCCGACACCGGCGCATGTCTGGCCGCTGTTGTCGGAACGGCTCGCCGCGACCGTTACCGTCAAGCACGAGAACCACACCCCGATCGGGGCTTTCAAGGTGCGGGGCGGGCTGGTCTATGTCGAACGCCTCAAGCGCGAGCGGCCGCAAACCGCAGGTTTGATCTCGGCCACCCGGGGCAATCACGGCCAGAGCCTTGCCTTCGCGGCGGGCCGCTATCGCGTGCCGGCGACGATCTACGTGCCGCATGGCAATTCGGTCGAGAAAAATAGCGCCATGAAGGCGTTCGGCGCCGAGCTTGTCGAACACGGCGAGGATTTCCAGTCCGCCCGCGAGGAGGCCGAACGTCACGCCAGGCGCGGCGGTCTGGAATTCGTGCCTTCGTTCCATCCCGACCTCGTGACGGGGGTCGCGACCTACGCGCTCGAACTCTTGCGCAAGGCGCCCGACCTCGACGTGCTCTATGTGCCGATCGGGCAGGGATCGGGCATCTGCGGCTGCATCCTGGTCCGCGATCTGCTTGGGCTCGCCACCGAAATCGTAGGCGTGCAATCGACCGAAGCGCCGTCCTATGCGCTGTCGTTCGCGGCCGGCACGGTGGTGAAAACCAACAGCAGCCATACACTGGCCGACGGCCTGGCGACGCGTGTCCCCGATGCCGATGCGCTGGCCATCATTCTCAAGGGCGCTTCGCGCATCGTGCAGGTCAGCGACGATGAAGTGGCCGCGGCGGTCCGCGCCTACTGGACCGATACGCATAACCTCGCGGAGGGTGCCGGCGCGGCCCCGCTCGCCGCAGCCCTGCAGGACAAACAGAGGATCCGCGGCAAGCGAGTCGGCCTGATCCTGAGCGGCGGCAATATCGATTTCGATCTGTTCAACCGATGGGTTGTTGCTGCAAGCCCTTCCCTGGCCGGCAGCAAGGCGCTGGTGGGATGATGAAGCACGCATCTCGATACGGTTTACTCAACCTCGCCCCGCTCGCGGGCAGAGGTCGGCGCGCAGCGCCGGGTGAGGGGCACTCGTCCGGCACCCATGTCCATCGGTACCCCCTCACCCCAACCCTCTCCCCGCAGGCGGGGAGAGGGAGCCTGGTCGCACCCGGAGCATCATCATGAACCAGCCGGCATCCGCCTACTTCATGGAAGAGCGCCATGATCCGAACGAGGCCCATACGCTCTCGGTGCTCGTGCAAAACGAGCCGGGCGTGCTGGCGCGGGTGATCGGGCTGTTCTCCGGCCGCGGCTACAACATCGAGAGCCTCACCGTCTCCGAGACCGAGAACCAGAAACACGTCTCCCGCATTACCATCGTCACCACGGGTACGCCGATGGTGATCGAGCAGATCAAGCACCAGCTCGATCGCATGGTGCCGGTGTATCGCGTCGTCGACATGACGCTGTCCGGCCGCTCGATCGAACGCGAACTGGCGATGGTGAAACTGCGCGGCACCGGCGAACACCGTGTCGAGGCGCTGCGCCTCGCCGAAGCGTTTCGCGCCCGGGTGATCGACGCCACCACCGAGAGCTTCGTGTTCGAGATCACCGGCAACTCCGTCAAGATCAACCAGTTCATCGACCTGATGCGGCCGCTCGGCCTGGTCGAGGTCTCGCGCACCGGCGTCGCCGCGATCGGGCGCGGACCGGAGGGGATGTGAACCATGCTGGCGCGCGACTGGTACTACAATGAGCGGCGGCAGATCGGCCTCGATTCCGCGGTCGCCTCGATCTACGACCGCGATGACGATCGCGACGTCCGCGCCCGCGCAGCGCTGACCATGCTCGGCGTAGAGCGCGGCTGGCGGGTGGCCGATATCGGCTGCGGCAACGGCATAATGGCCTGCGAGGCGGCGCAGATGGGCGCCGAGGTCGACGCAATCGATATTTCGCCGGCGATGCTGGCGCTGGCGGAAATCCAGGCCCGCGACCGCAAGGTCGCGATCCGGACCCAGTCGGCGGGACTGCTGAGTTTCGCCTATCAGCCCAATTCCTACGATCTCGTGGTCAGCGAGTTCGCGCTGCATCATCTGCCGGATTTCTGGAAGGCAGTGGCGCTGTCGCGAATCTATAGCGCGCTCAAGCCCGGCGCGAACTTCTTCCTGCGCGATATCGTCTTCGTCAGCATGCCGGACGGTCCCGAGCGCGACGTCGAGCAGTGGGCCGACTTCAACATCAAGAACCACGGCTTTTCCCGCGACTGCGTCGTCAGCCATATGCGCGACGAATATTCGACCTTCGGCTGGGTGATCGAGCGCATGCTGACCGATGTCGGCTTCACGCTGGTTTCGGTCGATTATCACGCCCCGCTGCACGGCACTTATTTGTTGCGCAAACCGAAACCCGGCGAGCAGAGCTAGGAATGAAGCCAGCCGACGTTTGTCTCGCCGTCCTGGTGGCGCTGATCTGGGGGTTTGGGTTCGTGGCCACGCGGCTGGCGCTCGACGAACTCTCGCCCGCGCTGATGACGACGTTGCGCTTTTCCATCGCGGCGGTGCCGTGCCTGTTTGTGCGAAAGCCGGATGTCTCCTGGCGGCTGCTCGCCGCGATCAGCGTCACGCTGTTTCTCGGACAGTTCCTGGCGCAATCCTGGGCGATCGCGAAAGGCGTGCCGGTCGGGCTTGCCAGCGTGATCGTGCAGAGCCAGGCGCTGTTCACGGTGGCGTTCGCCGCATTGGCGTTTGGCGAGATTCCGACGCGCATGCAGATCGCCGGGATCGGCGTCGCCGCGGTCGGCCTGCTGATGATCTGCGGCACCGTCGGTTTCGATTTCAGCGTCGGCGCCTTTGCGGTGCTGATGATCTCGCCGGTTACCTTTGCGGTCGGCAATCTGTTGCTGCGGCGGGCCAATGGGGTGCCGATGTTCGATCTGTTCGCGTGGCTCTGCCTGGTGCCGCCGCTGCCGCTATTGGCGCTGACGCTGCTCACCGACGGGCCGCAGGCGACCTGGCATTCGCTGTGGCAGATGTCGCCGACCGGCCTGATCAGCATGCTCTTCATCGGGGCGATCTCGACCTGCGTGGCCTATTGGCTGTGGGGCCGGCTGCTGCGCGATTACACCGCAGCCCAAGTGGTGCCGTTCGCGTTACTGGTGCCGTTCATCGGCGCGGCGGCGTCCAGCGTGATCTTCGGCGAGCGGTTCGGGTCGTTGCGGCTCGCCGGCATGGTCACGGTCGTTTGCGGCATCGCCATCATGCTGCTGTCGAAGCGGCCGCAAGCCTTGTCGAAGCCAGTCTTGCCCAGGATTGCTTGAGGGAGCATGTCGCAGTCGTTGTTCGTCGCCTTTGTGGTTTTCGGCGCGGTCATGGCGTTCACGCCGGGACCCAACAATATCATGGTGCTGTCGTCGGGGCTGACTTACGGCTTCCGTCGCAGCGTCCCGCATATCGCAGGCATCGCGATCGGGGTTTCGTTGATGGTCGCGTCCGTGGGACTCGGCCTGGGGGCCATTTTCGTCGCCTATCCGGTGCTGCAGACCATCCTGAAATATGTCGGTATCGCGTATCTGATCTATTTGGCCGTCGTCATCGCGGTGTCCGGATCGGTGACGCCGGGGCAGGACAACCAGCGTGGCCCGATGACATTCTGGGCCGCGGTGCTGTTCCAGTGGGTCAACGTCAAGGGCTGGGTGATGGCGATCGGCATCATTACCGCCTATTCCGCGATTGCCAGCTTTCCATGGAATATCGCCATACAAGCCGCGCTGATGTTCGTTATGGGGGCGTTGTCGTCGTTGACCTGGACGCTGTTCGGCAGTTCGCTGCGCTCCTTTTTGACCGCGCCGACGGCCGTGCGGGTTTTCAACGTCCTGATGGCCGCGCTGCTGCTGGCTTCGCTCTATCCGGTCTTCATGGACGCATGATGCGGCGGTGCGCCATGCAGAAACGGGTTTCCCCTGAGGTTAAAAATGGACTAGACAACGCCGGAAATCGCCAGCCGAACCAGTACGCTGGATCGGCCGAACACCCAGAAAACAGGACGATCCGGGCACTCCGCCCGCCCAGCCAAGAGGAACGACCATGCGTGTTTATTACGATCGCGACGCCGACCTGAACCTGATCAAGGGCAAGAAGGTCGCCATCGTCGGCTATGGCAGCCAGGGCCACGCCCATGCGCTGAATCTGAAGGATTCCGGCGTCAAGGAAGTTGCCATCGCGCTGCGCAAGGGATCGGCTTCCGCCAAGAAGGCGGAAGCCGCCGGCTTCAAGGTGATGGAAGTCGCCGAGGCCGCGAAGTGGGCCGACGTCGTCATGATGCTGACGCCCGACGAGTTGCAGGGCGACATCTACCGCGATCACCTGCACGCCAACATGAAGAACGGCGCGGCGCTGTTGTTCGCGCACGGCCTCAACGTGCATTTCAACCTGCTCGAGCCGCGCGCCGATCTCGACGTGCTGATGATCGCGCCGAAGGGCCCCGGCCATACCGTGCGCTCCGAATATCAGCGCGGCGGCGGCGTGCCCTGCCTGATCGCGATCCACAAGGATGCCTCGGGCAATGCCCACGACCTCGGCCTCAGCTATGCCTCGGCGATCGGCGGCGGCCGCGCCGGCATCATCGAGACCTCGTTCCGGGAAGAGTGCGAGACCGACCTGTTCGGCGAGCAGGTGGTGCTCTGCGGCGGCCTGGTCGAACTGATCAAGGGCGGCTTCGAGACGCTGGTGGAAGCCGGCTATGCGCCGGAAATGGCGTATTTCGAATGCCTGCACGAGGTGAAGCTGATCGTCGACCTGATCTATGAAGGCGGCATCGCCAACATGAACTACTCGATCTCCAACACCGCCGAATATGGCGAATACGTCACCGGACCGCGCATCGTCACCGAAGAAACCAAGAAGGAGATGAAGCGCGTGCTCAACGACATCCAGTCCGGCAAGTTCGCGCGCGACTGGATGCTGGAGAACAAGGTCAACCAGACCTCGTTCAAGGCGACCCGCGCCAAGCTCGCCGCCCACCCGATCGAGGACGTCGGTGCAAAACTCCGCGACATGATGCCGTGGATCAAGAAGGGCGCTTTGGTGGACAAGACCAAGAACTGATTTTCTTGAGCCTCTCCCCGCAATGAGCGGGGAGAGGTCGCGAACTTCCGGCAGCGGCGCGCGACGAATGGGGTTCGCCGCGCCGCCGTTGCTGTCGTGAAAGGATGGCTTATTCGGCGATGACGTCGCCGGAGCCGCCGAATTCGGCCGGGAAATCCTTCAGCTTCGGCAAGCCGTCCCGCATCGGCAATACGGTCTCGGCATAATTGACATGAACCCCGGGCGCGAAGGCGAGCGTCGGAATCGTTGCGGCGAACACGTCGACGAGGCTGAGCGGCGGGTGATTGGCCATCAGGTGTCCGCCGCATTTGCTGCAATATTTGCGTTCGCTCATCGGGGTTTTGGCAAATGTCGCGACATTCTCCTTTCCCTTGGTGATTTCCACCGCCTCGGGCTTCCAGAGACTGAACGCATTGACGGGGCCGCCGGACCACGAACGGCACGAGCGGCAATGGCAGTAGCCCATGGCTTCCGGTGATCCCGTGACCGTCACTTCGACGGCACCGCAAAAACAGCTTCCAGTGTGATTCATTTTTTAGTTTCCTTCCCCAAATTAAGTTTTATCAGATTGCCCTGCGCCGGGCATTATCGTTGCGCGCTTGGTAGCGATCATATTCCTCGCCGAACATCGCGACCAGATCATGTTGTTGGGAAAGAATTCCAGGAAAATGTGGGGATTGCGCGTCGCAGGAGAAGCTGCACCGCAGAAAAACGCTGTGTCAGTCAGCAATGCGGTGATACGGACGGCGGTCGTATAGGACGCGCAATGATGGGAGGGGAGAAGCTCGAGATGCAGCGAAAGTGGTGGAGCGATCTCGCGGGGGAGCGGGGAGTGGGTGGGAGCAGAAAAGCACGTACGATCGGGGGAAGCGAGATCAGGACGGGAAATGGGTGCGGAGCGGGAAGTAGCGCGCACGCGGCGCGTGAACACGTGGGGTAAGCTCGTAGCGCGGAGCGCAAAGGTGGCGATGACGCTAGTCGCTCTCGCAGAGCGCATGTGCGCGCACGGTCGGTGCGCGCGGCGGAGCGGTAGGAATTCCGAGAGTAAAACAGGTCTGAAAAAGACCAAAAAGCGGCTGCGGCGTCAAGCCCGTAGACGATGAAGCGCCGACGCCGCACGGTGACACAGGTCTGATCGAGGAGCTCCGGCATGAACGCAGAGCGACGAGGCGAATGTCCGGGCGTCGGCACGAAACTGCACTGCCGCACGCCGCGCGCGGCGCCGGGTGAGCGGCGTAAAACCGACGCGACGACTCGAGGCCGGGGTCGGCGAAGAGACGATACCGGTGGTGGGGCCAGCACGGCAAAGGCGTGTTGGGGAACATCGATGAGTCCGCAGACCGATGCTGAAAACAAGAGCAACCAGGCTACCACCGGCGCGACGCGAACGGCGGCACCGGAGAAAAAGACGTAGACCGGAACAGCGCCCGCGAAAGACCGGCGAAGAGCGCGGGCCGAAACAGGCAGGGCGACCACAACCGACGCGGGGACAGGCAGCAACCGGCACGCGACAGCGGCGAGAGACGCGGCGACGAGGCGGCGGCCGCGCGGCGGTGACGTGCGGGCGACGGACGGCAGCGGCGTGGGGGTCACGGAAGAGAAGGTAGACAACAGGCCGGGAGATGGGCGCGGGCGGGAACAGGGGGACGAGGAGAGGATGTAGATGGGCCGTTGGCGTTGCAAGGTGATGGCTTGGGCAGGAGCTTAAAAAAAAAAGAGGAGAAAGGAAGGAGAAAAGGAGAGGCGAGCAGAAGAAGCGCAGCGGCAGCGGCAGAAGAGCGGCGAGAGCGAACGGAAGCAAGCGCGCACGGCGGCGGAGGGAGGAAAAGAGAGGGGGAGAGAGGAGGGGGGGGGGAGGAGGAGCGGGGGAAGGGGGGGGAGAGGGGGGGAGGGGAAGGAGGGGAAGGGAGGGGGGGGAGGGGGGGGGGGGAGGGGGGGGGAGGGGAGGGGAGCCAGGAGGGAAGAGGAACGCGCGGCAAGGAGCTTAAAGAGGGGGGGAGGAGGGGAGGAGGAGGGAGGGGGGAGGGGGGAAGGGGGGAAGAGGGGGGGGAGGGGGGGAGAAAAAAGGGAGAAGAAGAGGGAGGGAGAGGAAAAGGAAAAGGGAAGGGAAAGGGAAGAAAAGGAGAGGGGAAGGGAAGGAGAAAGGAAGGAAGGGGAGAGAAGAAAAGAGAAGGAGAGAGAAGAAAAGAAAGAAGAAAAAAGAAAGAAAAAAAAAAAAAAAAAAAAAAAAAAAAGAAAAAAAATACATGCGATCTGTTGTCATTACCGGTGCCTCCACCGGCATCGGCTGGGCGACGGCCAAGCTGCTGCTGGACCGCGGATTTCGGGTGTTCGGCAGCGTTCGCAAGCCGGCCGACGCCGACCGCCTGAAAACCGAATTCGGCGCCAATTTCATCCCGCTGCGGTTCGACGTCACCGACGAGGCCGCGGTGCTGGCAGCTGCGCGCGAGGTTCGCGCGGTGCTGGCCGGCGAGACGCTGGCCGGGTTGGTCAACAATGCCGGCATTGCGGTCGCGGGGCCGGTGCTTGAGCTTTCCGCCGACGAATTCCGCCGCCAGATGGAGGTGAATTTCATCGGGCCGATCATCGCTACCCAGGCGTTTGGTCCGCTGCTCGGCTCCGACCCGTCGCTGAAGGGACCACGCGGAAAGATCGTGATGATCAGTTCGGTGGCCGGCAAGAACGGCAATCCGTTGTCGTCGGCCTATTCGGCGTCGAAACATGCGATCGAGGGACTGTCCGAGAGCCTGCGCCGCGAAATGATGCTGTTCGGCATCGATGTCATCATCATCGCGCCCGGTGCGGTGAAGACCCCGATCTGGAGCAAGGCCGACGAAGTCGATATTTCCGCCTACAAGAATTCGCCCTATTTCCCGGCGATGGAGCGGGTCCGCAAATTCTTTCTGCACCTCGGCGAAATCGGATTGCCGCCGGAAAGGATCGCCGCGCGGATCGCCGACGTGCTGACGTCGGCCAACCCGCGGGTGCGCTACGAGATCACGCCGGACCCGATGCAGCATCTGATCCGGGCCCTGCTGCCGAAGCGGGTAGTCGACCGGATCATCGCCAAACGCCTCGGGCTGTTGCCGCCGGCATAATCCTTGTGAAGGTGAGGTGATCACCAGCGATTAAGGAATGCTTGATGCCAATTCAGATTTGCAATGCCTGCGGTACGTCCTATCCGGATACGCCCGCACCGCCCTCCGGCTGCCTGATCTGCGACGACGAGCGGCAGTTCGTGCCGCAGGGCGGACAGGTCTGGACCACGCCAGCAAAGCTTGCGGGCGGCCACGTCAACGCCTGGCGGCGCCTGGAACCCGATCTATTCGAGATCCATACCCATCCCGAATTCGGTATCGGCCAGCGCGCGCTGCTGTTGCGCACCCCGAAGGGCAACATTCTCTGGGATTGCATAGCGCTGCTGGACGATGCGACCGAAATGCTGGTTCGCGCCTTGGGCGGCCTGCAGGCGATCGCGATCTCGCATCCGCATTACTACACCTGCATGCAGGATTGGGCGCGCGCCTTTGGCTGCGCGGTGCACCTGCACGCTGCCGACGCCGATTGGGTCATGCGCCCCGATCCCGCGATCCGTCATTGGGATGGCGAAACGCTGGAAATCTCGGCCGGTGTGACGCTGCTGCGGCTCGGCGGCCACTTTCCGGGCGGCACGGTGCTGCATTGGGCCGATGGTGCGGACGGGCGCGGCGCGATCCTCAGCGGAGACATTGTGCAGGTGGCGGCGGACCTCGACCGGGTCTCGTTTCTCTGGAGTTACCCGAACATGATGCCGCTAGCGGCGGCCACGGTACTCCGTATCGCCGCGACCTTGTCGCCGTGGCGGTTCGACCGGATTTACGGGGCGTTTCCCGGACGCCAGGTGATGGCCGGCGGTGCGGGCGCGGTGCAGCGATCGGCCAAGCGCTACATTGAACTTTCGGGTGGCACGCAGCCTTAGGGACGGACGTCTGCACGGGGATCGGTAATGCGCGTCTATCCCGCGCCGACCGCGCGCCGCGATGATGCCGACATCATCGCGATCAGCCGTGGCGCCACCGGGCAGGGCCGGACCCGCCGTTTCTGTTGCGCGCAGATGACGGTTCCGTTACATTTTTATGACATGCTGCGGTTCCCGGCTGCGGCATCCGTCTCCTGGTCAGCGCCAGTCAAGGCCCAAGACAGCGCCGGTGTCGTTGCGTACTGCTTATGGCGATCAGGCCAAATCCAGGTCCATCACCGCGGTTGCCGCCGCCGCCGGCGCCGCCGCGGTCGGTACCTGGCGCTTGCTGGCGGTCGCATCACCGCATCTGGCGGCGCTGGCCATCATGCTCCAGACCGAAGCCGACCTTAATGCGCGCGCCGGCTTTCTGCTGTCGTGGGGGATTTTGAACTTCTTCTGGATCGGGCTGCTGCGGCGTCCGGCGCTATCAGGCGCGCTGTCGCTGACCCTGGTCGTGGTGCTGGTCCTTTTGTCGCGGCTCAAGCACGACATCGCGCAGATGACCGCGAACTTCGTCGATCTGATGGTGATCGACCGCGATAGCGCGGCATTCCTGTTTACGATCTTTCCCCAGCTGCGCTGGTCCGTTGTCAGTGCCGCGTTGGTCCTGATCCCCTTGAAGTGCGCGCTGTGGTGGCTCGATCCGTTCCGCATCCGCCGTCTGCCGGCGGCGGCCGGCGCGCTGGCGTGCATTGCCGCACTGGTCGGATATTCCTTTACCTGGCCGGACGAAGCCTGGCGCGGCTACTACGATGACGGCTATCTGTCGAAATTTTCGCGCTCCGGCGTCAACGCCGTGTCGGATTTCATCAATTACGGCTTCATGGAATCCGACGCCGTCGCCACCGGGCGTCTCAACATGCCGCTATTGGATTCCTGCCATCCCGCCGGGCGGCGGCCGAACATCATCATGATCCATGACAAGTCCAGTTTCGACATTCGCGCGGTCGATGGCGTTAAGGTGCCGGCGGGCTATGGCAGCCATTTCACCTCGTTCGACGGCAGGGCGCGCAAATTCCTGGCCGAGAGCAATGGCGGCCCAAGCTGGTTCACCGAATACAATGTGCTGGCCGGGCTCTCGTCGCGTTCGTTCGGCCGGTTTGCCTATTTCGTCACCCGCATCGCCTCCGGCCGCGTCGAGCGCGGGCTGCCGCTGGCGCTGCGCCGCTGCGGCTATGAGACGATCTCGCTCTATCCGGCATTCGGCGCGTTCATGAGCGCGCGCAGTTTCCAGACCACCACGGGCATCCAGCATTTCTACGACGCGCACGATCTCGGCGCCAAAGACGTCGAGCCCGACAGCTTCTTTTACGACAAGGCCATTGGCTTGATGTCGCAGGAAACGCCGGCGACGCCGCTGTTCATGTTCGTCTATCTCGCCGCCAATCATTTTCCCTGGGAGACCAGATTTCGCCCAGACCTGATGCCGTCATGGCGCGCGCCCGGCAACGCGCCCTCGGTCGACGAATATCTGCGCCGGCAGGCGATGAGCGCCGGCGATTACGCGGCGTTCATTGCGGGGCTGACAAAGAAATTTCCGGGGCAGCCGTTCCTGATCGTGCGCTATGGCGATCATCAGCCGGAGTTCTCGCCGCAACTTCTCGATCCCGGCCTCGATGAGGCCGGGATCGGCAAGAAGCTGGAGAATTACGACCCGCGCTATTACGCGACCTATTATGCGATCGACGCAATCAATTTCGAGCCGGTCGCAGTCCCGCCGTGATGGACACGATCGACGGCGCCTATCTGCCGCTGGTGATCCAGGAAGCCGCTGGCATTCCGCTCGACCCGTCGTTCGAGGAGCAGAAGAACATCATGCTGCGCTGCAAGGGCGTGTTTTACGCCTGCAAGGACGGCGCGGAAGCCCGCCGGTTCAACCGGCTGCTGATCGACGCCGGGATGATCCACGGATTATAGCGCGGCGGATCCGGCGCGCGATCGTCGCGAGAAAAGAGAAAGGAAGAAGAGGAGAAAAGGAGGAAAACAAAATACCGGGGAAGAAAACTGGAAGTGAAAGACAAAGCGATGGTGGAGTTGCCCTTCATCGCGGTGAAGTGTAAAGGAGAGGGGAAGAGGTTAGTGCGAAGGGAATGAAAGAAAGGAGAGAAAAACTGAAATTCAAATTTCGAAAACTAAAGTCTGATCTGAGATTACCGACTTGTAATCGGTTTGCCGGGAGATCTTCCAAACTTTGTCACGATTGCTTCCACGATGCGGCGCGGTGCTGTCACTGTTCTTTGACCAGCGGCGCCCATCCGTTCTTTCTTACCTTGCAGGAGTGTTTGCCATGCGAGCATTTTCTCTCGCCTCTTGCTTTTGCCTTTGGCTCTGATCATGCCCGCGGCGCACGCCGCCGAGAACGCCGCCGACATCAAGGGTCTCTACCTGATGACGGATTATCCGGCGGTCACGGTAAGGCCGGGCACCACGTCGAACATACCGCTGCGCCTGCAGAATTACGGGCTGGCGCCGCAGCGCTATCAGCTCTCGGTCGCGGGTGTGCCGAGCGGCTGGACCGCGACGCTGCTGGGCGGCGGCCAGCCGGTCGCCGCGGCGATGCCGGCGCCGGATGCCAGCGTCTCGCTGCAGCTTCGCCTCGATGTACCGGCCAAGCCGCGATGAACGAGCAGACCCTGACGGTGAAAGCAGAAGGGCAGGGCACCGAGGCGACCTTGCCGGTCAGTCGTGGCGCTCGCCAAGGAATTGCCGGCCAAGCTGACGGTGACATCGAAGCTGCCGTCGCTGCGCGGCAGCCCGAAATCGAACTTCGAATATACGCTGACCATCAAGAACGACAGCGGCCGCAATCTCACCGCGAGCTTCGCCGCCGAGGCGCCGCCCAATTTCGAAACCTCGTTCACCGAGGCCTACGGCACCCAGGAGCTTTCCTCGATCCCGATCGAGGCCGGCCAGTCCAAGGACATCAAGCTGAAGGTCCGTCCGCCGAGCACGGTCGACGCCGGTCATTTTCCGGTGCAAGGTGACGGTCAACGCCGAGGATGCTTCGGCGCAAGACCGACGCTTGCGCTCGATGTCGCCGGCCAGCCGCAGCTGCAGGTCTCCGGGCGCGACGGGCTGTTCAGGCGCGCGCGGTCGCCGCGCAGCAAAGCTCGATCCCGATCGTCGTCACCAATACCGGCAGCGCGCCGGCCGAGAACATCAAGCTGACGGCGAGTGCGCCGACCGGCTGGAAGGTGACGTTCGAGCCGGCGACCATCGACCGGCTCGGTCCCGGGCAAGGACACCGAGGTGCAGGCGCTGGTCACGCCGAGCGACAAGTCGCTGGCCGGCGACTACATGACGACGATCCGCGCGGCATCGCGCGGCGAGAACGCATCGAGCCAGTTCCGCATTACGGTCACGACCTCGACGGTGTGGGGAATGGCCGGCGCCGGCGTGATCGGCATCGCGCTGCTTTTGATGCTGGGCGCGGTTGCGAGGTTCGGACGGCGATGAGCGATGCGGCAACAGAGCGCCAGCGCAAACGACACCGTCATCGCGGCGCGCGGTCTGACCAAGCGCTACGGCGGCGACAGCGCCGTCGACGCCATCAACTTCGACATCCTCAAGGGCGAGGTGTTCGGGCTGCTCGGGCCGAACGGCGCCGGCAAGACCACCACGATCCTGATGATGCTCGGCCTCACCGAGATATCCGGCGGGCAGGTCAGCGTGCTTGGGCTACGATCCGGTGCGCGCGCCGCTGCAGGTCAAGCGGCGCGTCGGCTATCTGCCCGACTCGGTCGGCTTCTACGATCACTGACGGCGATCGAGAATCTGTCCTACACGGCGCAAGCTGATGGGCCTTTCGCACGCGCGAACGGGCGCAGCGCATCGCGGAGGCGCTGGCGCGGGTGCGGCTGCGTCGACGTCGCCGACAAGCGCGTCGCGACGTTCTCGCGCGGCATGCGCCAGCGGCTCGGGCTTGCCGAGATCATCGTCAAGCAGGCGGAGATCGCGATACTCGACGAGCCGACCTCGGGGCTCGATCCGCAGGCGACCCAGGAATTTCTCGAGCTGATCGCGCGAGCTCAAGGCCGAAGGCGTGACCGTGCTGCTATCCTCGCATATGCTCGATCAGGTGCAGCGGGTGTGCGACCGCGTGGCGCTGTTCCAGGCCGGGCGATCGTGCTGATGGGCACGGTCGCCGATCTCGCCCGCCAGGTGCTGGGCGCCGGCTTCGTGGTCGAGGTCGAGGCCGAAGGCGCCGGGCTTGCGCGGCGGCTTGCCGACCATTCCGGGCGTGACCAAGGTCGAGACGCTGGCCGCGGATCGCTTCCGCATGACCGCCGACCGCGACGTGCGGCCCGACGCGGCGCGCGCCGTCGTCGCCGCGAACGGCTCGCTGCGCCGGCTTTCGGTCGACGAGCCGAGCCTCGAGGCGATCTATGCCCGCTACTTCCAGGGCCAGGCCGACCATCGCGAGGAGCGCGTCATGCGGCGTGAGGGCTCCCCTTCCAGGGCTCGGCACGGTGTGCTCAAGGAGCTGGCCGACCATCTCTCGAGCGTGCGCATGTTCGTGCTCGAGCTGCTGATCGTGCTGACCGCGCTGGCCGCACTCTATGGCGCGATCGACAGTTGCGGCAGAATACCGCGGAAGACCCGTTCCTGCTGCTGCGGCTGTTCACCGGTCGATCGCGCGCCGCTGCCGTCCTTTGTCGCCATTCTCGGCTTCCTGATTCCGCTGATGGCGATCGGGCTCGGCTTCGACGCGTCAACGGCGAGCACAACCGCCGCACGCTGTCGCGCATCCTGGCGCAGCCGATCTATCGCGACGCGCTGCTGATGGGGAAATTCCTCGCCGGACTTGCGACGCTCGCGGTCAGCCTGGCGGCGCTGTGGCTGATGGTGATCGGGCTCGGGCTGATCTTCCTCGGCGTGCCGCCGGGCGGCGAGGAGATCGCGCGCTCGCTGGTGTTCCTGGTGGTCGCGATCTTCTATGCCGGGGTGTGGCTCGTCGCTCGCGATGCTGCTCTCGATCGTGTTCCGCTCGCCCGCGACCGCGGCGCTGGTCGCGCTCGGCATCTGGCTGTTCCTGACGGTGCTGTGGCCGATGCTGGCCCGGCGTTCGCGCAGGTGATCGCGCCGCCCGATCCGCGTTATGCCGCTGCTCGGACTGGAGACGCCGGAAACCGCGCTGTGGGCGCAGACCTGGCACGGTTATCGCCGAACGACCTGTTCGGCGAGGCGATGCTGGCGGTCCTGTCGCCGACGACACGCCGCTCGGGCCGGTGTTCCTCGACCAGTTGCACGGCGCCCTGATGGGCGCGCCGCTGCCGTTCGGCGAAAGCCTGCATGATCGCCTGGCCGCAGACGGTCGGCCTGATCGCCGGCACCATCGTGCTGTTCGTCGCCGGCTACATCGTGTTCCAGCGCCAGGAGGTGCGGGCGTGACAGGCGAAGTTTGCCGATAAGGGCTCACGCTTCCCGATCTTCTCCCACAGCCAGCGCGCCACCGCGTCCGGCGATGAGGTGCCGTCATTGCCGGCGGCGCGCAGATTGGCCTCGCGCATCGCCGAGATATCGATGCGCGCCGAGCAGCGGTTGCAGCGCGGCGCGCAACGCCTGATCGGAAGCGCGCTTCGGCGCCAGCAGCACGATGGCGTCATAGGGTGGTATGGCGTGCCTGGGATCGTCCAGCACCACCAGATCGTATTTGGCGATCAGCCCGTCGCTGGTATAGCCGGCGATCACGTCGACCTCGCCGGAGGCGACCGCCGCATACATGAAGTCCGGCTGCATCTGCCGCTGCGCGCGAAACGACAGCCCATAGGCTTTTTGCAGCGCCGGCCCATTCCGGCCGCGAAAAGAATTCGTAGTCCGCCGCGATCGACATTGACGAGGCGTGAGAGGCGAGGTCGGCGATCGAATGAATGCCGAGCGCCTCGGCGCGCTTGCGCGGCATCACCAGCGCATAGGCGTTGGCAAAGCCGAGCTCGCCGAGCAGGGTGACGTTCTGCTGGGCCAGCTTCGCCTTCAATTCGTCGAGCAGCTCCTGGCGCGGCCTGATGTCAGCGTGGTGAAACTGGTTGGCCCACAGCGTGCCGGAATAGTCGACATAGACATCGATATCGTTCGACGCCAATGCGTCGAAAATCACGTTGGAGCCAAGGCCCTCGCGCGAGCTCGCCGTCAACCCCGCCGCCCGCAGCCGCTGCGCGATCAGCGCCGACAACACATATTGTTCGGTAAAGGTTTTGGCGCCGACGATATAGCCCGACGGCGAGCGCGCCATCGACGGGCAATAATGTGGCTGCGACCAGCGCCGCGATGCCGGCGCCGCCAAGCGCCACCCGCACGCGGCTGCGGTTGCGCGATGCCGGTTTCGATCAGCGCCAGCAATTGATCGACGCCGAGCGCCAGTACCGCCGCGGCGAGGCAGCCGAACAGCACGAACACCCAGTTCTGGGTCTGCAAGCCGCAAAGATATAATTGCCGAGGCTGGTTTGCCCGATCGGCGTGGATAATGTCGCGGTGCCGATCACCCAGACCGCCGCGGTGCGGATGCCCGCCATCATCACCGGCAGCGCCAGCGGCAATTCGACCTTGAGCAACGACTGGCGCGGCGTCATGCCGACGCCCTGCGCGGCCTCGAGGATCGCAGGCTCCACGCCGTTCAGGCCGGTGATGGTGTTGCGCAGCACCGGCAGCATGGAATAGAGCGCCAGCGCCAGCACGGCGGGCAGGAATCCAAACGCGGAAAAGCGGAACCCGAACCACGCCAGCGACAGGGTCGCGAGCGCCAGCAGCAACGGATAGAACAGCGCCAGCAGCGCCAGGCCCGGCACCGTCTGCACGATGCTGGCAAGCCCGAGCAGCGCGCCGCGCATCACCGGCCGGTTGCGCGCCGCAATCGCCAGCGGCAGGCTGACCACAAGCCCGAGCGCGAGCGCGTCGACGCTGACCCGCACATGGTTGCCGAGATAGTCAGGCAGATGCGCCAGCGCTTCGCTCCAGCGTGGATCGGAGAACAGGCTCATGCCGCGCCATCCCGCGGCAGCAGCACCTTGAGCCGTTCGGCCTGCCGCCGCGGCGTGCGCAAGAGCTCGCCGACATAGGCATCGGCGCTGGCGGAAAGCTCGGCCGGCGTGCCCAGCGCCAGCAGCCTTCCTGCGTGCATCACCGCGACGCGGTCGGCGAGCAGGATCGCCTCGGTCATGTCGTGGGTGATCATCACCGTGGTCAGCCCGAGCTTGCGATGCAGGGCGCGGTAGTCGTCGCCGAGCGCGTCGCGGGTGAGGGGATCGAGCGCGCCGAACGGCTCGTCCATCAGCACGATCCGCGGCCTTGCCGCCAGCGCCCTCGCTACGCCGACGCGCTGGCGCTGGCCGCCGGATAATTCATGCGGCAGGCGATCGCTGTGCCGGGCGCGATCGAGCCGCACCAGATCGAGCAGCTCGTCCACCCGCGCGGCGATCTCCGCCGCCGGCGCGCCGAGCAGCTTCGGCGTGATCCCGATATTGTCGGCGACGCTCATATGAGGAAACAACCCGCCGCTCTGGAACACATAGCCGATGCGGCGGCGCAACGAGACCGGATCGACCGCGCGCACGTCCTCGCCCTCGACCGTGATGCTGCCGCTGTCGGCGTCGATCAGCCGGTTCGCCAGTCTGAGCAGCGTGGTCTTGCCCGAGCCGGAGCCGCCGACGATGGCGAGGAATTCACCCTCGGCGACATCGAGCGAGACGTCGTCGACGGCCAAGACCCGTTCCGCGCCGCGGCCGCCGAAGCTTTTGCCGACATGCGCATAGGCGATCAATGGCGGGGCGTCACTCATAATCGTCGGACTATCACACCGCGATCAAGCCACCAAGCCGGCGCGGCTGTTGCCTGTTGCCGCCACTGCCGGTTGAATAGTCGCGGCGATGGCGGTAAGCCACACGCGCAACAGGTGACATCGGGGAAGCGTGTGCAGGCTGGCGTCATCGCGGAATCGACGGCGGTCGCGCTTGACGGCGTCACGGTGGCGTTTGGTCCGGCCGATGCGCAGCCCTATATCGCGGTCGAGCAGGCCCGGCTCTCGGTGGCCGATGGCGAATTCGTCGCCATCGTCGGACCCACGGGGTGCGGAAAGTCAACGCTGCTCAATGTCGCCGCCGGCCTGCTGAGACCGATATCGGGAGGGGTGCGAATCTTCGATGCAGCGCTGGCCGGCCTCAACCGCGACGCCGGCTATCTGTTTCAGGCCGACGCGTTGTTTCCCTGGAAGACCGCGATCGACAATGTCGCCCTTGGTCTCGAGATATCGGGCACGCCGCGCGCCGAGGCGCTGGAACGCGCGCAGGCCTGGCTGACCTCGGTCGGCCTCGGGGCGTTCGGTGGTCGCTATCCGCATACGCTGTCGGGCGGACAGCGCAAACGCGTCGGCCTCGCGCAGGTGCTGATCCGCGATCCCAGGATCCTGCTGATGGACGAACCGTTCGGGCCGCTCGATGCGCAGACCCGACAGATCATGGGCAATCTGTTGCTGGAGCTGTGGACCGCTGACCGCAAGGCGGTGCTGTTCGTCACCCACGATCTGGAGGAGGCGATCGCGCTCGCCGACCGCGTGGTAATTATGTCGGCCGGGCCAAAGGCGCGCATCATCGGCGACTGGCGGGTGCCGCTGGCGCGACCGCGCGATATTCTGGAAGTGCGGCTGGAACAGGAATTTCACTCACTTCATCGTGAGATATGGGGTGTTCTCAAGGCTGAGGTGTTGAAGAGCTATGCGCAATCGGGATCGGCGTGATTTGTTTCATCGAGCGACTTGCCTTGATCCCGGCGCCACGGAGTTTACTCTCGATCCGGCCAACCCGAAAATTCCAATCGATCCAGGAATGCCGATCAAAGAAAAAAGGAGATGTCATGCGCTTGAGTGGTTCAATTCTGGCTATCGCCGTCACGCTGGCCGCAGGCTGCGGTTCTCATCCGGCCCATGCGCAAGGCGTCTTCACGCTGTCGTCGCCTGATTTCAAGGATGGCGCTCGGCTGGCGCAGAAGAATGCCGGCAACAACAAGGCCAATCCGAATTGCGTCGGCGAGAACGTTTCCCCGGCGCTATCCTGGGCCAACCCGCCGGAAGGCACCAAGAGCTACGCGCTTCTGATGTTCGATCCGGAAGGCCGTCCGCCCGGTGGCGTCAGCCATTGGGTCGCCTATGGCATTCCGGTCTCGGTCACGGGATTCGCCGAAGGCGAAGTCTCCAAGCCGAGCGACAAATATGTCGGCGGCCAAAGCCTGATGAAGCTGCCGCATTATTTCGGACCCTGCACGCCGCCCGGCGCACCGCATCACTACACCTTCACCCTGATCGCGACCGACCTCGAGCCATCGGCGCTGCAGGCCGGTTTGACGCGCGATGAGGTGATCAAGGCGCTCGACGGCCACGCCAAGGCCGCGACCGGCTTGATCGGGACGTTCTCGAAGCCGTGACGACACAAGACGGATGTCCATTTTGCTGCTTCTGAATGATGCCTTGCCCCAAAAGCGGCCCGCTCTCTCCCCCGCAAGGGGGAGGGGAGTGAAAGAAACGCCGCCATGTCGCGCTTGATGCTTCTCGTCCTGCAAGTGCTGGTCGCCGTGGTCGCGCTCGCGCTTTGGCAGTTGTTGGCGACCGTGCCGGTGTTCGGACGCGTGCTGCTGCCGCCATTCTTCTTTTCCAATCCGGCTGATGTCATCAGTCAGATCATCGACTGGTTTTCAAGCGGCGTGATCTGGAAGCATTTGCTGATCACACTGTGGGAGTCGATTCTGGCGTTCGTCATCGGCTCGCTGAGCGGCGTCGCGGTCGGCTTCTGGTTCGCGCGCCAGCCGCTCGTCGCCGCGGTGTTCGATCCCTATGTGAAAATGGCCAATGCGTTGCCGCGCGTCGTGTTGGCGCCGATTTTCGCGCTGTGGCTCGGTCTCGGTATCTGGTCGAAGGTCGCGCTCGGCGTCACGCTGGTGTTCTTCATCGTCTTCTTCAACGTCTATCAGGGCGTCAAGGAAGTCAGCACCACAGTCCTGGACAATGGCCGCATGCTCGGCATGAGCGAGCGGCAGTTGATGCGCCACGTCTACTGGCCGTCGGCGCTGTCGTGGATGTTCTCCTCGCTGCACACCTCGGTCGGCTTTGCGGTGGTCGGCGCCGTGGTCGGCGAATATCTCGGCTCGGCGGCGGGGCTGGGTTATCTGATCCAGCAGGCCGAAGGCGTGTTCGACGTCGCCGGCGTTTTCGCCGGCATGTTCGTGCTGTCCGCCTTCGTCATCCTGATCGATTTCGCGGTGACGTTGGTGGAACGGCGCCTGCTGGTGTGGCGGCCGGTCGCGGCGGATGGCCGCAGCTAGAGCTCGATTTTCTCGCATTGCGAGCGCAAGCGAAGCAATCCAATATAACGCACGAGCAACACGGAGGAACCATGGGCACGATTTTGGGCAGGCTTGTCTTGAGCAGGTTTGCCGCGATGCTGCTGGCGCTGGTGCTGACGTCCGATCTGGCCGCAGCGCAGAGCAAGGTCACGATCGCGGTCGGGGGCGGCGGCTGCCTGTGTTATCTGCCGACTGTGCTGGCCATACAGCTTGGCGAATTCGAGCGCGCCGGCCTTGCCGTCGAACTGGTCGATCTGAAGGGCGGCTCCGATGCGCTCAGGGCCGTGCTCGGCGGCAGCGCCGACGTGGTCTCCGGCTATTTCGACCATTGCGTCAACCTCGCCGCCAAGAAGCAGGAACTGCTGGCCTTCGTGGTCTATGACCGCTACCCCGGTGAGGTGCTGGTGGTATCGCCGGCGCACACCGGTGAAATCAAATCGATCAAGGATTTGGCCGGCAAGAAAGTCGGCGTCACCGCGCCCGGTTCCTCGACCGATTTCTTTCTGAAATATCTGCTGAGAAAAAACGGCCTCGATCCATCAGGCACGTCCGTGATCGGCGTCGGCGTCGGCGCCACCGCGATAGCGGCGATGGAACAGGGGCAGATCGACGCCGCGGTGATGCTGGATCCGTCGGTCAGCGTGCTGCAGGCCAGCCATCCCGACCTGCGTATCCTCAGCGATACCCGCACCCAGAAGGATACGCTGGATGTGTTCGGCGGCGAATATCCGGGCGGCGCGCTCTACTCGACGGCGGCCTGGGTCGCCTCGCACGACAAGGAAGTTCAGGCCCTGACCCATGCGATCCTGAACACGCTGGCCTGGATCCACGCCCATTCACCTGAGGACATCATGGCGAAAATGCCCCCGGAGATGGTCGGCAAGAACAAGGAACTCTATCTCGCGGCCCTCAGGAACACGATCCCGATGTATTCGGAAACCGGCAGCATGGACGCCAAAGGCGCCGAAGCCGTGCTCGCGGTGTTCAGCCAGAGCTCGCCGGAAGTCGCGAAAGCCAACATCGACGTCGGCAAGACCTACACCAACAAATATGTAGAGCAAGCCAGCAGGACGATGGGGACGAATGCAAAATAGAATTTGTTCGGCGCCATGACGCTTCCGGTCATTCATCGGGTCACGCAGCTTGATTTGAGCGTTCGGCCATGGTCGTGGCCGTTCGCGACTGAGCGGCGCGCCGATATCGAAGCGCATTTCGCCCTCAAGTGCCGCGAGAAGCCGCAACTCTGGAATGGACGCGTGCTGCTGGCGCGCCATCATGACTTTGCCGGGGATCGCTTGCGCGCCAGCTATTTCGAGACCGATTTCGCCAGCTTCCTGGCCTGGCGCGACTGGGGTTTTCCGGACAGCACCGTGTTCAACGGCTTCGGCATGGGTGCGCTGCGCAGCTCCGACGGCGCGTTCGTACTGGGCGAAATGGGCGATCATACCTCCAATGCCGGACGCATCTATTTTCCGGCAGGAACACCCGATCTCGACGATATCAAGCTGGGCGCGGTCGATATCGCGGGCAGTATCGCCCGCGAGATCGAGGAGGAAACCGGTCTCGCGCCGGCGGATTATCGTGCCGACGCGCATTGGGATTGCGTGGTCTCGGGCCATGCGATTGCGATGATGCGGATATTGAACGTCGATTCGACCGGCGAAGCGCTGCGCGCCAGGATCGAGGCCAATCTCGCCCGGCAGCTTCAGCCGGAACTGGTCGCCATGCATCTGGTGCGCACGACGTCCGATCTCACGGCGGCGATGCCGCGTTTTGTCACCGCCTTTATCGAGAAGCAGTTCACAGCGGGCCACGATATATAACAGCAGAACCGGAGTTCCTCGCGTCATGAGCAAAAAGCCCGCGCCATCGCTTGGCCTCCGGTTGCGGCCCTTCGTTGCGCCGTTTCGTTTCGACGGATCCGGCGAGTTTCATCTCAAGTCGCACAAGACCAGTGAGAAGGGCGGCCTCGACAAGGCCAAGGGCGAAAAGATCCTCGATGCCAACCGCAAGCGCTTGAACGATTTTCAGGAGAAGCTTTACGCGCAGGATCGCTGGTCGCTGCTGCTGATCTTTCAGGGCATGGACGCGGCCGGCAAGGACAGCGCCATCAAGAGCATCTTCGATGGCGTCAATCCGCAGGGTTGCGAGGTCACCTCGTTCAAGCAGCCTTCAACCCACGAGCTCGACCATGACTTCATGTGGCGCAGCGCGGTTGCGCTGCCGGAGCGCGGCCGCATCGGCATTTTCAATCGCTCCTATTACGAGGAATGCCTGGTGACGCGGGTGCATCCGGAACTCCTCGCCAAGGAGAAGATCCCGCCGCGGCTGATGACCAGGAACATCTGGCGCGAGCGGTTCGAGGATATTTCCGCGTTCGAGCATTACCTCGCGCGCAACGGCACCGTCATCCTGAAGTTCTTTCTCAATGTGTCGAAGCAGGAGCAGCGCCGGCGGTTTCTCGACCGGCTCGATGAGCCGTCAAAGAACTGGAAATTCTCGATGGCGGATATCAGCGAGCGCGGGCTGTGGGCGAAATACCAGGCCGCGTATCAGGAGATCATCCGGCACACCTCGAGTACCGCGGCGCCATGGCATGTGGTGCCAGCCGACCACAAATGGTTCGCGCGGGTGGTGATCGGCTCCGCCATCGTCACCGCGCTGGAAAAACTGGATCTGAAATTCCCGCAGGTCGACAAAGCCGACCGGAGCGAATTCAAGCTGGTGCGCAAGGCGCTGGAGGATGAGGGGAAGGGGAGTGCGGTGAAGAAGGCCGTCGCGGCAAAAGCGGCGGCCAAATAGCGGCGTTTTCCATCCTCTCCTTTCTGGAGGCGGCAATCACGGCGTGGCCCCGCGCGCGCGACCAAATGTTGATCGACCCGCCCCGAAGGCTCTGATCGAAATATTCTCCGGAACTGAGCGATTTGGCTTGCTGCTTGTTGTCAATCGCCTCATCTTTGGGCTTTCCCACTGATTTTCCGTGATGACTGAGTTCGATGGAAGCCAAGGAGGACGTCATGCCCGGCCGCTCTACTCGTCTCCTCGCATATTTTTTTCCAATTCTGGCCCTGTGTGCCGCGATATCGCTTGCCCCGTCGGGGCCGGCCGTTGCTGCGGACGGCATTCAACCTCCCGCCAATTTCTGCCGCGCCAATTCAAGTTTTGCTGGTCGAGCAACGATCCGCGCATCGTTGCACAATCGCCTTGCCCAACTACACTGTAGTTGCTGCGGAAGAGACGAAAACGGGCACTGCAACCATCAATGCTGCTAGCCCCGCAGGGTGGCCAAGCCAGCGGATCGCGCCAACGCGCGCCGGCGTAGATCGAAAGCCTGCGCCGTCAATCGACCGAGCGCCAGGTTTGATCATTGCCCCTTGGGCAGGCTCGGCTCGATCCCGTAGCTGGCATAGATCCGGCTCACGGTGCCGTCTGCAAGCAGCCGATCGATCGCCTCGTTGATCTTCGCCACCAGTGCGTCATCGGACTTGCGCATGCCGACCGCAATCTCCCAGCGAAGCTCGGGCTGATTCTCATAGGCGCGCACCAGCGTCGCGGCTGCGTCCTTGTGCAGCAGATTGTAATAACCAATGCTGGCGGGGGTGGCGAGCGCCGCATCGAGTTCGCCCTTGCCGACCGCCTCGATCATTTCGTCCTCGAAGGTGAACGGGATGGTCGGCAGACCTTTCTGACCCAACGTGACGCTTGCGGCCGATCCCACGATCGCGCCGACCCTCTGTCCCTTCTTGAGATCGGCGTAGTCCGCGACGCCGCTGACGCCCGGGCGAAGCGCGATGGCAACGCCGCTCACCAAATAGGGCCTGGAAAGTTTTACATGGCGCTCACTCGCGCTGGCCTGATCGACGATCGCATCGAGGACGATATCGCAATCGACGCGGCCGATCTGGTTCGGAAACACCACCCAGCCGACCTCGAGCTTGACACCGAGCTGGCTGGCCAGCGCCTCGCCAAGCTCGAGCTCAAAGCCGCGGCGATCGCCGGTTTTGCTGGAGAATGGCAGGGCGTTGGGATTGGCACAGATTAACAGCACGCCGCGGTTCACAATGGACTCGAGCGGACGGGCATCCGCAACGCCGGGCAGTGTCACGCAGGCCAGAATTGCCGGCACGACGAGCCCCCGACAAAGCTCGGCAACACGTTGAAAAAGCGGCATGAGGGGCTTTCGGTTCACGGCTTGAGGTTTCGAATGTACACGATGATCGCCTGAATGTCCTCGATCTGCAGCGACTGACCAAAGGCCGGCATCCGGCCAGGAGAGCCGGTTGCGATCCGGGTCATTAGAAAATTGTCGTCATGGGTGTCGTCCATCAGTTGCGGGCAGCGTCCCTCCTTGCGGCCGCCATTGGCGTGGCACCAGCCGCAGCCGTTGGCAATGAAGGCCTGGGAGCCGCGCTCGATCTGCGCGGCCTTGTCGCCGGCGGCGGGTGCCGGCGTTTGCTCGGCGCCACTGGCGGGTACTGAAATGCAGCCATAAACCACAAAAGAAGCAAGGCCCGCCATCAGGCCAAGGCCGATCCGTCGTTTCATCATTCTACCAATCGGAATCGTACTTTTTGTTTTGCATTCCGGCGAGGCGAGGCCTTCGACTCGCCGGAACGGTTCGCGGAAAGAAAACGCCAAAGCCTCGGTTCCGGTTCAATCGGAACCGAGGCTCTAACAGCCCTATTCGAGCGTATAGACGACGAGCGCGCCCGTGTCCTTTTCCATGCTCTTGTAGGGGCCGCCGAATTGCTCGGCATAGCCTTCACCGACCAGGCTTGGACCGCCGGTGACGACGGCAATGTACTGCTTGCCGCCGGCCTCGTAGCTGATGATGCCGCCATTATGCGTGGCGCCGTCATTACCCTTCCACAGGTCCTTGCCGGTCTTGGCGTCAAGAGCATGCAGCCAGCCTCGCGCGTCGGGCACGAACACAAGCCCGCCCGCGGTCGAAAGCAGGCTCGCGGTCGGCGGTTCGGGGAAGTCCACCGACCATGCCACCTTGCCGGTGATCGGATCCCGGGCATCGACGTGGCCGTGCTGCTTGCCGCCCGGAGGATCCTTCAGCGTGAAGGTGGCGCCGATATTGAGCTGCGCCTGGGGTTCGGTGACTGGCGCGGACTTCGTGATCTCGAGGTCCATGCACCATTCATTGCCGACCTTGTAGTACAGCCCGTTCTTCGGATCATAGGTGCCGGAATTCCAGCTAATGCCGCCGTCGATCGCCGGGCAAAGGTCCGTTTGCTTGCCCGCCGTCATGTCGCGCCGACCGATCAGCTCGCCTGTTTTCGGGTCGATGCTTTTGACGAAGTTGCTGGCTTTGACGATGTTGTAGACGTTCTCGATCTTGGCATTGGCGCGGTCGTAGACAAAGACGTAACCGCTCTTGTTCGGGTGCACGTAGTATTTCTTGCCATCGCGATCGATCTTCACGAATTCGCCGACCGCGCTGTCGAAATCCCAGGCGTCGTGCGGCAGCTCTTGATGGTGGAACTTGATCTTGCCGGTGTCGGGGTCGAGTGCGATCACCGACGTCGTGTAGAGGTTGTCGCCTGGCCGCGCGCCGCTGGTCTTGTAATCCGCGCCGCTCCAGTCGTAGAGCGGTGCCGGATTGGCCGTGCCCCACCACACCGAATTGGTCTCGGCGTCGTAAGTGCCGGGCATCCAGCCACCGCCACCGCCGGTTCGCCAGGACTCGTTGCCCCAGGTCTTCTCGGCTTCCGGCGTGCCGGCGACGGTGAGGAACTCCCAAACCTTCTGTCCGGTCTTGGCATCGACGCCGAAAATCGGACCGCGGCCCGGCCACTCGCCGCCCTGGGCGCCGATGATCACCTTGTCCTTGACCACAAGCGGCGCGCCGGTAAAGCCGACGGTGAGCTTCTGGGAGTCGATCAGCTTGGTTTCCCAAACCGGCTTGCCCGTCTTCATGTCGAGCGCGAACAGCCGGCCGTCGACGGTGCCGATGTAGAGTTTGCCGTCGCCCATCGCCATGCCGCGATTGTAGGGCGAGTGGGTCTGGCGGGCCACCAGGTCATCATCGAGCTTGGGAACGAACGACCACAGCACTTCGCCGGTATCGCCCTTGACCGCGAACACCTTGCTGTAGGACGCCGAGTAATAGATGACGCCGTCCTTGGCCAGCGGCATCGACTGCACGCCGCGCGTCGAGTGCCCGACCTGGTGGATGAAGGCGACCTTCAGTTTCTTGACGTTGTTGGCATCGATCTGACTGAGCGGGCTGTAGTGCCAGGACTGATAGCTGCCGTGGTAGCTCATCCAGTCCTTGCCGTCCTTGTCGGCGTTGGCGAGTGCATTCGCATCTTGTGCCGACGACGGAGCGCACCCCGCGCCCATAATCGCGGCAACCGCGATAGACATCGCGGTGGTTGCCATAAAATTCCTCTTGACGCTCATTTTGCTACCTTCCTGTTGTCGTTTCTCGTTCTGCCCTTGAAAAGGTACTGACGGTTTGCTTGTTGCACCTGCGAAGTCGCCGCTGTGTCCGTTGGGTCAGACCGGTTTTTGACGGCGGGTGCGCGGGGATCGTCGCAGTTCCCCGTCATTCGATCAAGGCTTTAAGTTTTACTGCAACTGCGAACAGAATGAAGTTTCGTTCCGGTGTTGTATTTGGTGGCATATAACACTTTTGAGCCAATTCCTGTCGCTTTCCCGGGATCGGCTTGATCGCTTGTCGTCAGAGCGATTTCAACGCCGTGGACGTCCTGGCGCCTCTCGGACCAGCGCCCCTGTCCGTGTTGACGTCCGATCATCCAGATCGCACCCCAGTTATTGCAGTCGCGGCGATCGGGACGCCAGCGATGTCAGGTCGATACCGAAAATCCGGGGCATTGAGGGGGAGAGGTTGCTATCCGAGCGGAGCCTCAGCCGAAGCTTAACGCTGTTCACATGTTGCATCTCGGCGAAAGGTTCAGCGACCTCAAAACGCTTCCCATCGCGTCCTGCCGGCAGTGCCAGACTTCTCTCGGCTTCGGCGGATTGCTGCCTGCGCTTTCTATTGGCCTTGCGGCGACCGCGTGCCGATGAGGCCGCTCTGACGGAGCGACCCTGGAGCCTTTTCCGTTCCGCTCGAACCCGGACGGAGGCTCTGGTTCGTTGTTTGACGTGTTTTCGTCACCGGTATCCACCCCGGATCCAGTCCGGGGCAGGTTTTCGCCGGGAAGCGCTTTGGCGTTGGCATCTTGCCAACGCCGGCCGGGAATCCTGACGGTCTCGTCGGGTCCGGTCGGCGGGGTCTCCGACGGCTCCGACTGCGCAGCCGGCATGACTTCGGTCTCGGCACGGATATCGTGCAGCGGCAGCCGGTCTGCCTTCGCCGCTTCATTCGGCGCCAGCGCCAACTCTGTCCTGCGTTGGTCTTGGGCGGCTTCGACGGCCAGGGAAGCCGGTCGTGTAACCACCCTGATCGCGATCGTCGGACCCAGCCCCACCAAGCAAAAGACGGCGATCCACATCGTCCTGGTCATTCGCGATCCTTAAAACCTGCCTCGATCCCAAAACCTGCCCGATCCCAAAGCCTGCCCGATCCCAAGGCTTGCCCGATCCCAAGGCTTGCTCTGGCATGATGCGGATGGGAACCGATCTTCAAGACTGAATTCGGGCGGCTCGGTGGCAAAACAGCCGTGAATCCGGCGTCACGTCGCCAGCCTCCTAGGCCTTACCAGCCTCGGCCAGGCCATCCAGTATCAGCGCGGTCTGCAAGGTGACGTTCGCGGCGTAGAGGTATCGGGGTTCCTTCAACGCGCTGTCCAGGAGCTTGATCGCGACCTTCCAGTGGTGCTTTTCCAGCTGTTCGGCCGCCAATCGGGATAGATAGGCGCCCGCGTCACCTATCGTCGCCAACGTTTTCCCGTCGATCAGAACCAGGGGGATCGGCAGCGCGCTCGTCTTATCCAGCAATAGCGAAAAGCCTTTCGTCAATATGCGACCGTCCAAGGTTCATCCTTCGGCCACGGCAATCTTTCCAATAATCTTAACGAATTACCACGTACCTGACGCTCAACCAATGAGCGATTCGGGGTTAGGGAACCGTGTACGGCGTCCAGGTTGTCCCGAACCGGATTCTACCGAATTGGTTCTGTCTCACAATCGTAATGACCCTGACGTCAACGGAGATTAAGCGCGTGGTGAAATGCAGGGAGATCCCGATGAAGAGCGTTCAACATTATCGCGCCATGGCTTCGATCTGCCGTCAACGCGCCGTGTTCGACCCGCAACATAGCTGGAAGCATCTCGGAGACGCCGAGAGGTGGGAACATCTGGCCCACGCCGAGATCGCGGATCGCTTCGAGGAATGCAACGCCGCCTCAGGGGCCCCGACAGGGGCCAGCCCGTCGTCGGCCTCGAAGGATACGAGCTGGGACACGGACGCGGCGGCGTAAGGGTTAACAAAGACTTTGTAACCAGTGCCATGTTACTCCCGCGGCCTCGAAACCGCGCCCGCATCGGCGGCATCCGCACGCCGAAAGGCCCGCCGACCGCCGGCATCATCCGGCCCGTGATTCCCCTGAGGCCAGCCAGACCACCGACCGCCGTCTGTTCGATGACGGTGGCGGTGCGCGGCAGGAACGTCGTAGCATGCGAAGGGGGTATCGGCGGAACGGCACAAACAATGAGGGCCTTCATGGGTATGCGCGCAATCCTGGCGGCTTGCCGCATGGTGGTTGGTACCGTAGCGATGGCGTCGACCCTCGCGATTGCCGCTGCCGCAGCTAACCCCGTCGATGCCGAAGAGTTGCCGCCGCCGCAGGTGGCGGGCGTGCCGATCCCGGATGGCCAGATCGACCGCGCGGTGGGTCAGCTCGACGCGCTGGCGCAGGCCCTCCTTGAAAAGAGCGGCATTCCCGGTCTTGCCATCGCCGTGGTTCGGGATGGCAACACCGTCTACGCCAAGGGTTTCGGCCTTCGCAAGATCGGCGAGCGCCAGCCGGTCGACGCCGAAACCGTGTTCCAGATCGCCTCGCTGTCCAAGTCGCTCGGCGCCACCGTGGTCGCCCATCAGGTCGGCGCCGGGGTGGTCAAGTGGAGCACGCCTCTCGTCACCTGCTTGCCGTGGTTTGAGCTGAACGACCCCTGGATCACCCGGCACGTCACCATCGGCGACATGTATGCGCATCGCTCCGGCCTGCCCGATCATGCCGGCGACGATCTGGAAGACCTCGGCTACGACCGGCGTCAAATATTGCAGCGCCTGCGCTTCGCGCCGCTGCATTCCTTTCGCGACGACTACGCCTACACCAATTTCGGGCTGACCGCGGCGGCCGAGGCGGTCGCGGCGGCCTCGGCCAAGGATTGGGCGACGCTTTCGGAGGAGGTGCTCTATCAACCGCTCGGCATGAGCGCGACCAGTTCGCGCTATGGCGATTATGCCGCCCGCGACAACCGCGCCTTCCTCCATGTCCGGACCGCCGGCGGATTCGAGCCGAAATATCAGCGCCAGCCCGACGCGCAATCTCCCGCCGGCGGTGTCAGCTCGAATGTCCGCGACCTCGCGCGGTGGATGGCGATGGTGCTGGATGGTGGTTCGTATGATGGCCGCGAGATCGTCGCCAAGGATGCGCTGCTCCCGGCGATCACGCCGCAGATCGTGTCGTCCAGGGCGTATGCGGCCGATGCGCGTGCCAGCTTCTACGGTTACGGGTTCGGCGTCAGTGTGCAGCCCTCGGGCCGCGTCGTGCTCAGCCACTCCGGCGCTTTTTCGCTCGGGGCCGGCACCAACTACGTGCTGATCCCCTCGGCCCATGTCGGCATCGTGATCCTGACCAACGCTCCGCCGGTCGGCGTGGCTGAAACGCTCGGCATGGAATTCGCCGATCTCGTGCAATTCGGCAAGGTGACGCGTGACTGGTTCACTGCCTATGCCGGTCTGCTTGCCCCGATCAGCGCGCCGTTCGGCACGCGGGTCGGCAAACAGCTACCCGCAAATCCGGCCCCGGCGCTGGATCTGGCTGCTTATGCCGGC
Source organism: uncultured Pseudomonadota bacterium (assembly GCA_963727225.1). Taxonomy (GTDB): domain Bacteria; phylum Pseudomonadota; class Alphaproteobacteria; order Rhizobiales; family Xanthobacteraceae; genus Bradyrhizobium. The sequence goes on from CAVSFN010000024.1 coordinate 1,365,017, forward strand.
ACTTACACCAACAACTATTTTGGCGATGCCGTCATTGTCCGGCAGCGCGACGGCCTGGTGCTGAAGATCGGTCCGATGCCAACGGAATTCACCTTCACCCATCTCGATGGCAACGTGTTCACCTTCACGCCGCATAGCGAAAATGCGAGCGAGGGCTCGATCTCGACCGCAACCTTCGCCACGGACTCCTCGGGCAAGGTCACGACGCTGACGATCGAACTGTTCGATCAGGCCGGCATCGGCGCGTTCAAGCGCACTGGATCAAATTGATCAACGCGGCCTTGGCGCCGCCAACGTGAAGCACGATTTGCCGATTCGGAAATCGGGTGGGGAAATCGGGTGGCGAGGAGGATGTCCCGACTGCTTACTGCGCGCATCAAGACGCGGCTGGTTTTGCATCTGGCGAAAATCGGCAACAAGCAAACGGAGACGATCTGATGTCACAGGAAAACAAGGAAGTCGTAACGCGTTGGTTCACGGAATTTTGGGGAAACCCCTGGAATCCGAAAATTATCGACGAACTCGCCACTTCGGACATATTGGTGCATTACCCGATGCATGAGCCGAAGAAAGGCCGCGCAGCGGTCGCGAATTTCATGACGGAGTTTCGTGATGCCTTTCCCGATCTGAATTTCCGCGGTGTCGGCGATCTCATCGCCGAAGGCGACTACGTCGTGGGCCGATGGGAAGGCGGCGGCACGCATACGGGCCCGGCCTTCAGCGACTTCCGCATGGGTTCGATCCCCGCCGCCTCGGGCCGCAAGATGCAGTTTGCAGGGACGACCGTGCTTCGGCTGGAGCAGGGGCGGATTGCCGAGGAGTTGGGGCAGGAAGATGCGTTGAGCGCCATGCTCCAGATCGGCCTCATTCGTACACCGTAACCGGACGTGCCTCCGGCAAGGCCAGGCGGTTCGCTGCCGCCGGGATGGACAACGTGCCGGGATTTCCGAAGGACGTCCGCTGAGTTTTATCGCTCTGTGTGCCGGGATATCGATGTAAGTGGTAGGAACCGAATCAGGTTACTTCCCGTGTTCCGCCTTCAGCGTACGCAAGGCATTGGCGTAGCCGAAAGCTGCCAGCTGGCATTCGGCTACGAACTGCTGCTTCACGACCGGCTGCTCCTCGTACTTCGCGCACTCCGCCACGAGCCTTTGGATCGTTTTGTCGTGCTTGTACTGGTTGGCGCAGAAGTCGATCAACGCGTGTTTCTCATCCAGACGCTCCTGACCCTCGGCGTTCGATGCATCGAGCTTCTGGATCCTGGTCTCGCAATCGTCTTCGATGGGCGTAGCTTGCGAGGCGGCGCTACGCGGAACGTGCGTATCCCCAGCGATCCGATCGCCGGCGAAGCCCGGGGCAGTTCCGGTGACGAGCGCGATAATCGAGGCGCAAACAAAGACGGACTTGGTCATCTTTGGTTTCGAACCAGGCCTCAAGGATTGGAGTGACAAGGCTGTGTCGAGCAGGGTTGCTTTATGGTTCAAATGCCACTGTTATCGCAGGTTAATTCCACGGGAGTAACTCTTCGGAAGGCACCTGGCGCGGCTTGAACCCATGTTGCCTTGTCGGCGACGAATGGCTTGTTTGCCGGCGTGAAGCTGGACCGCGATAGCCTGACTTGCATCCATGCCAACGCGGCGTTCGGCAATCGGAGGAAAGAGCATGCGGCGTGCCTTGGTACTTGTTTGCGCCGGCGGGCTGTTTGCGGGTCTGATGGCGACGCCTGCCCGGGCAACGATTGAAAAAATTATGAACCAATGCGACGGCAAGATGTGCCCCTTCTTCCGTGCTTCGATCGTGATTCCCGACGGCTGGGTCGAGGACAAGGATGCGACCCGTTATTTCAATTCGCAGTTCCTGCTGCCCAAGGGGATCGATTTCGAAAAGGCAGGCGCAAAAATCTACGTTGCTGTAAAATACAACCGCAAGAAGCAGCCGATTTCCGACTTCATGCCCGAGAATATCGCGGACTGGCGCAGTCGCGCCAAAGACGCCAAGATTACCGGCCTTGACGACCTTTCCCGCGGCGACGGAAAACCTGCATTCGTGCGTCACCGGTTCGAGGCCGCAAGGCTTCGTGAGCAGGGCTACGAGCTGCAGGCGGTAACCACGGACAGCGATAACGATGGCAACGAATTTATTGTGACCATCACCTTGTCGGCCAACTCGCGCGAGGCCGAGAAAGCCGCCGAACCGGCCTACCTGTCGATCCTGAGCAAGTATTGAGCAGGGCTGATCCATGCTTTCAAGAGCGGGCACATTTGCGGTCGCGGCGATGCTGTCTTTGGCGGTGCTAACGCCGCGATGGCTGCTGGCGCCGGTTCTGGCGCAACCCTTGAACGACCGTCATTGCACCGGCAAGCCCGATATCCCGGATGACCAGCAAATCCTCGGATGCAGCGACGCCATCAAGTCGGGGAGCTTTGCCGGCAAGGATCTCGCGACAGCTTTCAGCAACCGCGGCAGGGCGTATCGCGGCAAAGGCCAATTCGACCTTGCCCTCGCCGATTATGATCAGGCCATCGCCATCGATTCCAGCTCGGCCATTTCGTTTTACGGCCGGGGCGTTGCATATTTTTTCAAGAAGAACAACGATCGCGCGATCGACGACTTCACGAAGTCGCTCGCGCTCGATCCTAATGACGCGGCTGCCTACAACGGTCGCGGCAACGCCTATGCAGCCAAGGGCGACATCGACCATGCCATCGCCGATTTCGATTCTGCGATCCGCCTCGACCCCAAGGCCGCCTATGCCTTCAACAGCCGCGGTGTGGCGTACCAGGCCAAGGGCGACGTCGACCGTGCTATCGCCGACTATGATCAGGCCCTTCGGCTCGATCCCGGCTTCGCAGTGGCGGCGAACAATCGGGGCAGAGCGTACCAGGCCAAGGGCGACGTCGACCGCGCCATCGCCGACTATGGCCAGGCGATCAGTCTCAATCCCGCTTACGCCACGGCGCACAGCAATCGCGGCGGGGCCTTTGAGATCAAGGGCGACAATGACCGCGCCATCGCCGATTACGACGCTGCGATCCGCATCGATCCGAATTATGCCCGTGCCTACGACAATCGCGGCAGCGCTTACGGCAACAAGGGTGATCAGGATCGCGCCATCGCGGACTACAATCAGGCGATCCGCCTCGATCCCGGGCTCGCCCACGCCTACGCCAATCGTGGCAGTGCCTACACAGACAAGATGGACTACGACCATGCCATAACGGACCTCGATCAGGCGATCCGCCTCGATCCGGGTTTCGCCCAGTCCTACTACAATCGCGGTGTCGTCTACAGCCTCAAGAAGGACTACGATCGTGCCATCGCTGACTATGATCAGGCGATCCGGCTGCAACCCCGATTTCCTGTTGCCTTGAACAATCGCGGGCTCGCCTATATGGGGAAGAACGAACTCGACCGTGCCATGGCCGATTACAACGAAGCCATTCGGCTTAGTCCAAAATTCCCCGTTGCCTTCAACAATCGCGGCTCGTCGTTCCTTCGAAAGAAGGACTATGCCCGCGCCATCGCCGACTACACCGAGGCGTTTCGACTCGATCCCGGCTACGCCGAAGCCTTGTTTCGACGTGGCATCGCCAGGCGGCTAAACGGAGACAAGGCTGGCGGCGATGCGGATGTTGTCGCCGCCAAGAAGATCGATCCCGATCTTGTCGAATAAGGCCGTGAGCCTGGTGAAGCCGCTGTCTTACCCAAACCGGCAGCCAGCCTAAAGCAATCGGCGCATTGAGTTAGCTCAATACCTTCATCGAAAATCATCGTAGAGAATAACTCCTATTGTCCATATGAGGGGAGTTTCTGTCATGAATAAACATCTGCTCGCTATACTGGCAGCTTGCGCTTGCCAGCTGTTGGCTATAGCTGCTGAGGCTCGCTCTTCGTATGACGGCCAGTGGAACATTACTTTTGTTACGCAAAGCGGAGATTGCAATCCGGCTTACAGCTATTCGGTCAACATCGAGAACGGCGTGATAACGTCGCCAAACGTGGGGACCTTCAGGGGCAATGTCACGGGTTCGGGCGCGGTTCGTGCGTCGGTTGCCGTGCAGGAAAAACACGCCTCTGGCTCCGGCAAGCTAAAGGGCGTTTTGGGCCGAGGGACCTGGACCGGCTGGTCCGGAGACCAGCGTTGCGTAGGATTCTGGACAGCCCAGCGGACTTGGTAGTCACCCTAATTGAGAATAGTCAAACGCTCGACCCGCGCCGACGAGGTGATCGAATGAGTCGCCAATTGTTGCGGTGCATGAGTCTCCTTGAGACATGGCGCCAGCATTGATCGATGACGGCCGCAGCGGCGGTGCCTGTCGGCCTGCACGCTGGTATTAAGCGCGGTGCCGAAAGACCAAATCTGCGTGACCCGCCGGGCGGTACTGGGATTTCATGCCGCGCGATTGATCATGTGTCGCATCATGTGATGGTGATGATGGTGATCGTGCATTTCCATCGGAGATTTGTGAACCGTTGTTCAGCCAGGTTTTCTGTTGACGTGTTCTGCCTGCCGATCTCGAGGTTCTAGCGTGACAATCGTTTCGCGTTTGCGGCGACATGCTCTCGGTATCGATCGACTATGCTGCTGGCTGTGCCGCCAGCAACAATGCTTGCGGTAGCTTCAAACATGGCATTGATCTTCTCTGACATCATCAAATGCGCTTCGTCGTGCGCGTCGCGGCCACCCGACATCAGTTTCGCCAGGCGCAGACCGATGACGTCGCAGGATTCAAGGGCCAGCATCGCAGTCGAGTAGAATGGGACAAACATCACGCCGCCTCTCAACAGCGAAATGCTGCCTCTTGCAACGCGTGGTACGTCAAAAAGGTCCGGTAGTGTAACTTATTTGGCAGCATGTGAGCTGTTTTGACCATTCTGGAATGCATATCGTAGCAAACAGTAAATATCCTCCCCAACTTCCGGCCGACCTCAATCAACGATCGCGGCGTAGACCAGCTGCTTCACCAGCCGGCGGTAGACAACGCGGCTGGCGAACGGCCCCTGCGACATGAACACCACGGCAAGCTCTTCCTTGGGATCGACCCAGAAGTACGTACCGCCGGCGCCGCCCCACATGTATTCGCCCGCCGAGCCCGGCACCCCGGCGGTGCCGGCGCCGGTGCGCACCGTGAAGCCGAGTCCGAAGGTGTAACCCGGCACGCCAAGCAGCAATTCGCCGGGCCCGACCGGCGAGCTCGGCCGCGCGCCGAGGTGGTCGGAGGTCATCAGGGCAACGGTGCTGCGAGACACGACGTGTGTGCCGCCGAGCTTGCCGCCCTCCAGCAACATCTCGCTGAACCGCAGATAGTCCATCGCGGTGGACATGCCGCCTTCGCCGCCGAGGTCGTTGGCCGGCGGCACCGTCGGGTCGAACATCGTGAATGCGTGCGGCAAGAATGGCTGCGCGATCCGCACCGCCTTGTCATTCGGCACCACGAAGCCCGAATCCGTCATGGCGAGCGGCTCGAACAGGCGCTCCGCCAGGAATTTCGACAGCGGCTTGCCCGACGCCGCCTCGACCACCCGGCCCAGCAACGCGGTCGACAAACTGTATTCCCACTGGCTGCCCGGCTGGCTCGCGAGCGGCGCCTTGGCGAGACGCTCGACAAACTCCGCCGCCGTCATCTTGTCGCGGATATCGGCGTCGATTGCTTTCAGGCCACTCTTCTCATAGGCCTCCTTGACCGGCACGTTGCGGGTGACGAAGTCGTAGGCAACGCCCGATGTGTGGCGCAGCAGGTCCTGGACCGTGGGTTCGCGTGCGGCCGGCACCAGCTCATAGGTGGTTTGTCCGGTGGTTGCGTTCGGCGTCGCGACGCTGACATTCAGTCCCTTGAAAGCCGGCAGAAACTTGGAGACCGGATCGGGCAACTGGATCTTGCCGTCCTCGACCAGCATCATGGCTGCGAGCGAGGTCCAGGGCTTGGTCATCGAATAGACGCGGAAGATCGAGTCCTTCTGCATCTTCTTGTCAGCCGGCTTGTCCTGGTAGCCGACCGCCTCGAAGTAGACGAGCTTGCCCTTGCGGGCTACCGCTATCACGGCGCCGGGCAACCGGCCCTGATCCACCTCGGCGCCGAACACCTTTCCAATCTGGGCGAGCCGTTCGCCGGAGAGCCCGACGGTCTCGGGCGAGGCCGAAGCCAGGCTCTGGGCGCGGACGGGGGCCGCGACCTGCAACAGACCGGTAACCAGAGCGGTGAAAAGCAACGCGTGTCGCATGAGGGTCCCTCCATCTGAGATCATTATTGTCGCGGCAGGACTTTCAGCACGAGCCGCCTGGCAGCTGTTGAACCCAATACCCGGTTGCCCGTGCGCAAGGAAGGGGCCTGATGCCGGCTCCTGGCACGAACCTGACTACCGGCGGTGTCTGCAGTTGCTGTTGGGGGTAAATCGAACACGGCGTGGAAGCCCATTTCGGTTGCGATAGACCGGGAACCGACGTCCCGCTTGAACCGTCCTCAGGGCTTCAGATCAAACTCCCTGAGTTTCTTTGCTGCTGTGCCGAACGGGCCCAGTTGGTAGACGGCCGCGCCCTCAGGCGAGAACGTGAACGGCTCGAACGGTTCGGCCAGCAAGTTGTCCAGATCGGCGAGCGGGCCGGTGCCTGTGGAGACGTGTGGATTGAATTTCTCTCCTGCAGCGTTTTGCACGAACGTCGACACGTAATCGATCATCATGGTATCAATCGCGGGATTCTCGTGTCCGGCGGTGAACGCGCCGATCGGGCCGGTTACCACCGTGAATGGCGCCACCGCGGCAATGATGTCCGCCTGCAGCTTGAGCAATTCGGCTGTCGGCTTGGCGACAATGCCGGCGACGCCGAGCTGCCCGGCCGGGAGGTAGTAGCGCTTGGTGGCGTCCAGTTTCATGGCGTTCACGTTCGTACCCGCGAGCACCTTGCCGACCGCGGCATAGACCTTGTCGAGGTCGGCCGTGCGGACGAAGCACTGGAGCATCGTGATGTGCGGACGGTGGCTCTCATCGAGAGCGAAGCCTTTCGGGTAGGCCTTGAGCAGGTGCGCATTATCAGCGGCGGAATGCTGGAGCATGGTGACGTCCGGCCGGAGCAGGATGTCGATCGCCGTGTCCGGGTTCTGCGCGACCGGGAACACCTGTTTCCAGTCGTCCTTCATGCTGACGACGGTCCAGCCGTTCTTCTTTGCAAGTTCTTCAAGTGCGGATGTGAAGTAACCGTATTTGACGTCCGGCAATCCACGTGCGGGGCCGTAGGCAAATTCGCGCGATGCGTCGTCGTGCAGCACGAGCAACCCGAACCGCGCTCCGCCGCCGCCCTGCGCGTATTCCAGCATCTGCTGGTCGCCGACGGAGTTGCCGAACGCGGCAATGGGCCGCCGGCCGATATGCTGATTGATGCCGACGGGCTTGTCGGCCTTGTCGTCGTTGAAGTTCAGCGCGGGCAGGCGCACGAGCACGGCCTTGCCGTTGCGCAATTCAAACTTCGTCTTCATGCTGCTGCCGATGACCTGTTCCGGCGGAATGCCATAAGCCTCTTCAGTCCACGGGCGCATGAACTCGATGCCGCCACCGGAAACGATGAAATTCTTGAACTCGTTCGCGCGCAGATAGGCAAGCACCTCGAGCATCGGCTGATAGGTCATGTCGAGGAAGCGTCTGCCGGTCTGCGGATGCTTCGCGGTGGCGATCCAGTCCGTCACCATCTGCGCGAACTCATCCGTGGTCATGCCGGTGTGCGTGGCCATGAAAAGTTCCATGAGGCCGTGGTCGCCGCCTTCCAGCGCCGCCTTCAGATCGCCTATCAATAGCGATGCAAACGGTTCCCTGTCTTTCCACTCCGGATGCTGCGGCGCGAGCGCCTTCACGCGGTCCGCCACGAAGTAAAATTGAACCGGCACCGGCTGCTCACTCCACAGCGTGCCGTCATTGTCGAAGGTCGCGATGCGTTCGGCCACCGGCACGAAGTCCGGCGAGTTGGGTTTGGTGACCTTCTCGACAAAGGCGATGATGGATTGCTTCGCCGGGCCGTCGTTCCACGATGGCAGCGGATCGGCGGCTCGCGAAACGACGGTGGTGAGCCCCAGCGCAACGACGGCGGCAATCATGAGAACGGCCTTGAGCGCCATTCTCTGTATGCCGAATTTGGCGCGCTGTTTCATGCGCATGTCAAACGGCCTCTCGCGGGTTTGCGGACGCAAAAAGGGGTCCAGCAACGCTCAACGGCTATTCGGCAATCCGGTCTTGCGACTTGAGCCAAATCAAAACCGGCTAATCGCCCAAATGTAGGTTGGCCCATTATCCGGTCGGCCGCGCCGACCTAACCAACAAAAACCGGCAATTCTCAAGGCTTCTTGGTTTCATCAACCTGGCCCGCCGTCCCGCCCAGGTGCAGCAATGAACTTGGACCTTGCCGCAGGGACGCGGCACACACAAAGAAATGGAAACGCCACATGGCAAGATGGAAGCATGCGTTAATCGCGATCACGCTCGCGGCGCCGATATTGGCGCCCGCGACCGTGCAAGCGCAGCAGCCACGAAAACCCAACATCGTCATCATCTGGGGTGACGACATCGGCCAATCCAACGTCAGCGCCTATTCTCGCGGGATGATGGGTTATCAGACACCGAACATCGACCGGATTGCCAATGAAGGCACGATGTTCACTGACTTTTATGCGGAGCAGAGCTGCACCGCCGGGCGTGCTTCCTTCATTACCGGGCAGTCAGGCTTGCGCACGGGCATGACCAAGGTCGGTCTTCCCGGTTCGCCGCTGGGACTGCAGAAGGAAGATCCGACGATTGCCGAGCTGCTCAAGCCACTCGGCTATGCGACCGGGCAATTCGGCAAGAACCATCTTGGCGATCGCAACGAATTCCTGCCGACCGTACACGGCTTCGACGAGTTCTACGGCAACCTCTACCATTTAAATGCCGAGGAAGAGCCCGAACTGCCGGATTATCCGAAGAGCCCGGAGTTTCGCGCCAAGTTCGGCCCGCGCGGCGTCATGGACTGCAAGGCGTCGGACAAGGACGATCCGACGGTCGATCCGCGTTTTGGCAAGGTCGGCAAGCAGGTCTGTACCGACACCGGCCCGCTAACGAAAGCGCGAATGGTCGGAATTGACGACGACATTGCGAACCGGGCCGCGGAGTTTATCAAGCGAACAAACAAGGCCGGTAAGCCGGCGTTCGTTTGGGTGAACTTCACGCATATGCACTTCCGCACCCACACCAAGCCCGAAAGCATCGGTCAGTCCGGTCGCTGGCAGAGCCCGTATCACGACACCATGATCGACCACGACAAAAATGTCGGGACTGTGCTTAAGGCGATCGACGACGAGGGCATCGCCGACAACACCTTTGTCATGTATTCGACCGATAACGGTCCGCACATGAATTCCTGGCCGGATGGCGCGATGACGCCGTTCCGCAACGAGAAGAACTCGAACTGGGAAGGCGCCTACCGGGTGCCCGCCATGTTCCGCTGGCCGGGCAAGATCAAGCCGGGACAGGTCTCCAACGAAATCGTGGCCCACCTCGACATGCTTCCGACACTGCTGGCGGTCGCGGGCGATACCGAGGTCAAGAGCAAACTGCTCACCGGCTACAAGGTCGGCGACATGACCTACAAGGTTCACCTCGACGGCGACAATCTCCTGCCGTATGTGACCGGTCAGGTTGCCAAGAGCCCGCGTGAGTCCTTTTTCTACATCAACGACGACCAGCAACTGACCGGGCTGCGTTACGACAACTGGAAGTTCGTTTTCATGGAGCAACGCGTTCAGGGAACGCTGCGTATTTGGGCGGAGCCGTTCGTCAGCCTGCGGGTTCCGAAGCTCTTCAATCTGCGAACCGATCCGTACGAGCGGGCGGACATCACCTCGAACACTTATTACGACTGGCTGCTTGATCATGTTTTCGTATTCGTGCCCGCGCAGGATTACGTTGGCCAGTTTTTGATGACGTTCAAGGATTTTCCGCAGCGGCAGAAGGCAGCTAGCTTTAACCTCGATGAAGTGATGCGGAAGCTGCAGGAATCGCCAGCGAAGGACTAAGTGCACTCGGATACACGATTTGTGGCCGGCCATTCCCTGTGGCCGGCCGCAACAGTTACCGGCGCGCGCCGGCCAGTATTTGAGTTTTGAATACCCGGCTTAGATTGATCTTCCGAAGAGCATCGACCCCGACATGCTCCGGCTCGGCATGGTGGGAACGGCGACGGTCATTTCCGACAAGGCGGGGCCGATCGGACTTTTAGCTACGATTCTTCTTTGGGTGAAGGCATACGCCGCGTATCAATGATGTGGCCACTTGACCCAGACCGGCTGACATCGATCCCATGGATCGGACGGTTTCGTGAGAGGGATTACGGGGTGTTTTTTCTTGCGGCCATATTGAGGAGATTCGGGCCAGTGCTGTTGATGGTGGCTGCGCTGTTGTCAGCGAGCAGCGTCTCGGCACAACAGGCTGCGAACGACGCCCCCATCAATAATGATATCGCCAGGCCCATTCATCGCCTCGATTTCTTTCTGGAAAATTTTCAGTCGACCGGCGGCACAACGTGGACGCCGAAGGTGCGGTATGAACGTCCGTTCGACCTTTATGATGGATGGAAGATTTCCCCGCGCGTCGAATTTACGGCAGTCAGCACCAATGAAGGATCTAGTCCTGCCGGAACGTTTGCCAGTGGATTGGGCGATACCCAGTTTCAGGTGGTCTTGAGTAAAGAGCTTGATGCGCTGCAGGGCTTCGGTTTTGGACTGAGATTCTATGCCCCAACAGCGACCGACGACCAGTTCGGTAACGGACGCTGGCGCATGGCGCCTGCTGCCGGGTACCGTTATAGCTTGCCCGCACTATCGCAGGATTTATATTTTCAGATCGTCACCCGCTACCAGTTTGATTTTGCCGGTGATCCCAATCGAAATCACACTAGCAACCTCCAGTTCGGCCCGACCCTCAACATCGGACTGCCGGATGGCCTATCGGTGGCAATTTTTCCCTCAACCGATATCCGTTACAATTTCATGACTCGAGAGTGGTTCGTTCCCCTGGACGTCGAAATCGCAAAGCAATGGTCCGGAGGTTTCCTCACCGGGATCGAAATTGGCGTTCCGCTCTTCGAGACGGCGAACCCGCTATACAAATTCAAAATTGAAGGTCACCTCGCTTTCCGCTTCTGAGACACGCCGCCGATCCCGGCACTGAAGGGCTACGCCGTTGGTACGCAAGCCACGCAAAACAGGTAGTTCTGGCGGATCGCGGAAGAGACCCGCCGGAGAGACGCCGAAGACCGCGCCATCGCAGGAACCTGTTCCCAGCAGATCCAAGCCCGCTTTCCTCTCCGGACGCCACATCTGGCTTGCGACGATAGCCGCGGTATTGATGGTCGTTGCCGCCGGTTTTGGCTTTCACCTACGCAACAGCAGAGGGGTAACCGCGCAAGACCGGTCCGTCGCGACGTTCGTCGGCAGCGATACCTGCACAGGCTGCCACCAAACCGAAGCAAAATTGTGGGATGCCTCGCAGCACAAGGCCGCGATGCAGCACGCCACCGACAAGACCGTGCTTGGCGATTTCAACGAGGCCGGCTTCGATTATCACGGAGTGCATTCGCGCTTCTTCCGCAACGGCAATAAATTCCTGGTCGAGACCGACGGGCCAGACGGCAAGCTTGCCGTGTTCGAGGTGAAATACACGTTTGGTATCGATCCGCTGCAGCAATATCTCGTCGAATTTCCCGACGGCCGTATTCAGGCACTGTCGATCGCATGGGACACGAGGCCAAAGGACAAAGGCGGCCAGCGCTGGTTTCATGTCTATCCGAACGAGGAGATCAAGCACGATGATGTCCTGCATTGGACGAAACTGAACCAGAACTGGAACTTCATGTGCGCGGAGTGCCACTCGACCGGCCTGCGCAAGAATTACGATGCCAAGGCGGATCGCTTCGCCACGAGTTGGGCGGAGATCAGCGTGGGCTGCGAGGCATGTCACGGCCAGGGTTCAGCTCACGCTGCCTGGGCGCGAGATCGGCAGAGCTGGTGGCCGTTTGGCAAGCACGACGATCCCAACAAGGGATTGCTGGTTCGTTTCGACGAGCGCCATGGCGTGACCTGGCCGATCGATGCCAAGACCATGACGCCGCAGCGCAGTGCGGCACCGCTCACGCTTCGCAAGGAGGTCGAGACCTGCGGATTGTGTCACGCCCGCCGCGCCGGGTTCCACGAAGACTGGATTCCCGGTCAATGGTTATCGCAAACGCATGTGGTCGAACCGCTGGCGCGAAATACCTATCATGATGACGGCCAGATCCGCGATAGGGAAGAGCCATATAACTACACACCGTTCAAGCAGAGCAGGATGTTCGCTGCCGGCGTCACTTGTAGCGACTGTCACGAACCCCACAGTTCGAAGCTCAGGACCTCCGGCGAAGGCGTCTGCCTGCAATGTCATGCCTCCGAAAAGTACGCCGACATCAGACATCGGCACCACGCCGGGGTGGATCAGCCGCCAACCTGCATTTCATGCCACATGCCGGTCCGTACCTACATGGTCGTCGACCCTCGCCACGACCACAGCTTTCGTATCCCGAGGCCTGATCTCTCCGACAAGCTTGGTACGCCGAACGCCTGCATTGACTGCCACAGCGACAAGGACTCACAATGGGCCGCCGCCGCGGTCGAAAACTGGTTCGGCCCGGATCGTAAGGGCTTTCAGGCCTATGCGGCGGCGTTTCATGCCGCCCGCACGGATCAGGCGGACGCGGCCGCGCTGCTTGCCGTCGTCGCGGCTGATCGCGATGCGCCGGCCGTTGCGCGTGCGACTGCGTTGGCCGAGCTTGCGCCCCGCATTTCCCCCGAAAACGTCAACATAGCTCGCAGCGGACTCTCCGACCCCGATCCCATGGTGCGCATAGGTGCGCTCGAGATGCTGGAGGACGTGCCCGCCGGTCAAGTCTGGCCCGCTGCATCGCCGCTTCTGTCCGACCCGGTGCGCGGCGTGCGGATCAGGGCGGCGTCGCTGCTCGCCGCTGTTCCAACCGCGGGTCAGCCTCCGCCCGATCGCGAGCGCTTTGAGCGCGCGGCAGCCGAGTTTATCGCGGCGCAACGTGCCAACGCCGACCGGCCGGAAGCCCGCACCACATTGGGAAGTTTTCTCATCCGGCGCGGCCAGCCGAACGAAGCCGAGATCGAATACAAGGCGGCGTTGCAACTGAGCCCGCAGTTTGTTGCGGCGTCGATCAATCTGGCCGATCTCTATCGTCAACTTGGCCGTGATGGCGAAGGCGAAGCAGTGCTTCGCGCCGCGATTACCGTTTCTCCGCGCGAGGCGGCGGCGCACCACGCGCTCGGCCTGACACTCACCAGGCTGAGAAAATCCGATGTGGCGCTTTCAGAGTTCCGGCGTGCGGCCGAACTCGGGCCGGGCGAGGCGCGGTATCAATATGTTTATGCGGTTGCGCTGCATTCCGCCGGCCAGCGCGATGAAGCCATGACGGTGCTGAAGGAGGGCCTGAAGAGCCACCCAAACGATCGCGAGACTCTGCAGGCGCTCATCTCGTTCAGCCGGATGGCGGGGGATGCGGAAGCCGCGCTCGGTTACGCGGAACGGCTTGCGGTCATCGTGCCTGCCGATCGGGGGCTGGCGGGGCTCATTCTCGATCTGCGACGAGCCATCAAGCCATCGGCTCAGTGACTGGTTCAAGCAGGGCGAAGTGCAGAGACCAAGGCGCCGTTTGGCGGAAGGGTCGACATCGCAATGTCAGGCCTAGGCACTGCCCGGACCGCGCCGATGTCCGCGTTGAGACCGAAATGCCTTGCATAACCGACCTTTGCGCCGGGCGATTGAGTACGCCGATGCACGACCAATCGCAGGACCCCGGGGGCATGCTTTGCAATCCTGCGCCGGCGATTCATTCCCTGACTTCAGTTGATGGTAGCGAATTCTTAAGGATGATCTGCTTCCGCCGGACGGAATCGGACTGAACAACCCTTTCAACACTCTTCTGCCCCTATCATTCCCGTCAAAGTGGTTCCTCTCCATGAGGCCGCGCTTCGGTGGGTTCTAAACGGGCATCAGGGTTGGATGATGGACACGCGCGATTACCCTGTGGTCGAAGCCCCGGTGGTCGAAACCCCGGATTTCCTTCTGGCCGCGCTTGAGCGGGCGAACGATGGCGTGGTGATCGTCGATAGCGATCTCCGCGTGAGCCATTTCAACGCGGCCGCCGAGCTCATCTGGGGACGAGATCGCACTGATGTGCTCGGCCGCCATGTCAGCCGTCTGGGGCTCGGGGACTTGCAACAGCATCATCCTGCGACGCCGGCATCAGGTCAGCTGATCGGCGGCGACGCTCCCCAAAAACACTCTCAGGAACGCTGTTCCGAAATCACGATCGCGCGCAAGGATGGCAGCCGGATCCGGGCCGCGTTGTCGCTTTCGGGCGTCGAGGTCGGCGGTCAAAGCCGCACCATCGCATTCGTTCGGGACATCACCGCCGAAGTCGGCCGTCGCGACAGGATGGCACTCCTTACCCTGGTTGCCGACAGGACCAACCGCGCCGTTGTCGTCACCGACCGCAATCTGAAGGTCGTTTATACCAACGCCGCGTTTACGGGATTATTCGGGTATTCGGTCGAGGAAGCGAACGGCCGGCAGGCGAACGAGCTGCTGGTCGGCCGGTATACCGACCGCCGGACGCTGGCTAGGTTGCGACGCTGGATCGATGACGAGGCCGGCGGCGAGGAGGAAGTCCTCACCTACGACAAAAACGGCGACGAGATCTGGGTATCGGCCAACGTCAAGGCGTTCCGCGACGGGCGTGGGCGGGTCAAGCACATGTTCGCGCTGCTGACCGACATCAGCGAGACCAAGCAGTTGCGCTCCCTGCAGCAACTGATCATGAGCGCGCTGGCCGACGAAATTTCCATTACCGATATCGCAGACCGGCTTTGCAGGCGGGTCGAGGAGATCGCGCCCGATGTGGTTTCGTCGCTACTCTACGTCGATGCGGGCGGATTGCTTCATCCCCTGGGCGGCCCCAGCCTTCCCGAAGACTATTCCCGGTCGCTGGACGGCATCGCGATAGGCCCGGATATCGGCTCCTGCGGGTCCGCGGCATTTTACGGAACGCCGGTCCTGGCGATGGACCTTGACGCCGATCCGCGCTGGCAGCCGTTCAAAACCCGACCACTCGAGGTCGGCTTGCGCGCCTGCTGGTCCACGCCGATCAAGGCCAAGGACGGCCGCGTGATCGGGACTTTCGCTTTCTATTTCAGGGAATGTCGACCGCCGAGCCGCTGGCATCAGCAGATTGTCGACGCCTGCGTCCATCTCAGCGCCCTGGCGATCGAGCGCAAGGAAGCACGCACCCAGATTGCGCGGCTTGCCTATTACGACATGCTGACCGGCCTGCCGAACCGCGCGCGCTTGTGGGATCTGATCTCCGAAGCGATCCAGGGCTGTCCGGCCGGGAAACACGTCGCGCTGGCGTTTCTGGATGTCGATAATTTCAAGGATGTCAACGACACGCTCGGACATTCGGCCGGCGACGAATTGCTGATCCAGCTTGCCCAACGCTTGCGCGCGCAAATTCAGCCGGCCGACATGCTGGGCCGTCTGGGCGGCGATGAATTCGTGATCGTGCTGCCGAACCGCGACGCTGCCGAAGCCTCGTTGGTCGCTTCGCGGATTACCCAGGCCCTGGTCGTGCCGCTCCAGATCGGTACCCGACAGGTGCCGATGTCCGCCAGCATCGGGATCAGCATGTATCCGGACAACGCCACCGACATCGATACCCTGATACAGCAGGCCGATGCGGCCATGTACAAGGCCAAGCAGGCGGGTCGTTCGACGTTTCGTTTCTTCAGCGCCGACATGGACAGGCTCGCGGAGCAACGGCTGGCCCACAGCGCGGCGCTGCGCGGTGCGCTCGCAAGCGATGCCCTGAAGTTGCATTATCAACCGCAGATTAGCACCCTCGATGGCGCCATCTATGGCGTCGAAGCGCTGGCGCGTTGGCATGATCCGGTGCTCGGCGAGGTCTCGCCCGCGAAATTCATTGCGCTGGCCGAAGAGTGCGGCCTGATCGAGCAGATCGGTCTGTGGTCGATCCGTGAAGCCTGCCGGCAGATGGCACAGTGGCGTAACGCCGGGCTCGATATCCCCTGTGTGTCGGTCAACCTGTCTCCAATCAATTTCCAGAACGTGAACCTGGCCGCAACGGTCGGCCGGATCCTGGCAGACCATGGTCTGCCACCGGAAATGCTCATGCTCGAGATTACCGAAGGCGTGATCATGAACGAGCGCTCGGTCGCGATCGAGACCATGAGTGCCATTCGCAAGCTCGGAGTGGGGTTGTCGCTGGACGATTTCGGAACCGGTTATTCGAGCCTCAGCCGTCTGGCGCATTTGCCAATTCGCGAGCTGAAGATCGACCGCAGCTTCATTTGCGATGTCGAGAGCGACGTCAGCGCGCGAGCGGTCGTTACCACCGTGATTCGCGTCGGCCAAAGCCTGCATCTCACCGTCGTCGCCGAAGGCGTCGAAACCCAGGGGCAGCTCGATTTACTGGCGGAACTTGGATGCGACGTTGTTCAGGGATTTCTCTACGCCCCGGCCCTGTCGCCTCCCGCGTTCGGGCGTTGGCTGCTTGACCATAGTGCCAGGCGGGCGAGCGCGATGCTCGGGGGCATCGGTCGATCCTTGTCGCAGCCAGCGGCCGGGTCTTCGCGCGTCTCCTCTATCAAGCGGCTGGGTTAGCGCCTGAACAAGAACTCGCCGGGCCTCTTTTTGGTCGCCTTTAGATATTCATCGATGGCTTGGCGGGTTTGTTCGCTCAATTCAAATCTGCCAGGCCGCATGGACCGAGAGGAACGCTATTTGATCGTCGCGTGCACGGTAATCACCGACGTGCCAGAACCGGCCGGCCCTTTACCCGCTGCTTTGATCGCAAAAGTATCGCTTCCCTTGTATCGAGCCTTCGCCGTGTATTCGTAAGTAGAAATGTTGAGCCTTTTCAATTTGCCGTGTGCTGGCTTTTGCGAAATGTCCGAGCTACTGACGGTGCCGCGCGTCCTGATTGGGAATAGGCAACTTCTTCCAGGCGCGACGCCAATGTCGCCGGTCGAATTCTCGCCCCAATCCGCCACTGTTATTGATGTTGAACAGTCAGAAGCGGCTCGCACCAAAGACACGGGCATTAAGCCTGTAGCTTCGGCGATGAGCGCCAAAGCGACTACTTTATACGACCGCGTAGTAGACTTCCGCGTTTTCATGTAAAATCCCCACTGACCAAAATCGTCCGGTTAAGGCGTACGCGCATTGCCTTGCGCGGTCGGCAAGCCGCCGCCGACTGCTCAACCCTGCGACCACTTTTTCGTTCCGTGCCTCGTGTGTGCGCAGGTGACTGCGACGCGTTACCCGCCGGATCGGCACGAGCCAACTGCTACTTCGATCTTAGTCGCGCCTATTGTGGACAATCGGATGTCGCCATTGGCAATGCGCGCGTGAAGTCGGACGAGGTGCGTCTGGCAGCAACAGGAAAAATCGCTCGGCTTTGAATGTCAGCCCAAGACGTTTCAAAACCCACAGTTCGACTTTGATGTTTAAATTCAATCCATTCCTTAAGGTGCCGACCTGGAACAAAATTATTTGACCGAGGCCACGGCGCCGTGCCAGTGCCGCGGTGCCCGCGCTCCTCAATGCACCGCCCTGGTCTGACCGCGCCAGTAGCTCGCCCGGATTGCCTTCTTGTCGAGCTTGCCCAGGCCCGTAACCGGCAATTGCTCGACGAACTCGATCGATTTCGGCGCCTGCACCGCACCCTTGGCGTCGCGCACCAGCTTGATCAAATCGGCCTCGGCGGCCTCGGCGCCGGGTTTCAGCACCACCAGCGCCTTGACCGCCTCGCCCCATTTCTCGTCGGGGACGCCGATCACCGCGGCGCTGGCCACCGCCGGGTGCCGGGTCAGGACGTCCTCGACCTCACGCGGGAAGACGTTGAAGCCGCCGGAGATGATCATGTCCTTGGAGCGGTCCACGATGTAGATGAAGCCGTCGGCGTCGCGCCGCGCCATGTCGCCGGTATGCAGCCAGCCGTGGCGCAGCGCGAAGGCGGTCTCCTCCGGCTTGTTCCAATAGCCGATCATGACCAGCGGCCCGCGCAGGCTGATCTCGCCGACCGCGCCGACCGGCACCTCGGCGCCGTTCTCGTCGAGCAGCTTGACCTGGTTGCCGATCATCGGCAGGCCGCAGGAGGCGAGGCGCTCGGGGTGGTGCTCGGGGTCGTGGTCGATCTGGCGCAGCACGCAGACGGTGTTGGGCGCCTCCGACTGGGCATAGAGCTGCATGAAGACGGGACCGAATACCTTGATTGCCTCCTGCAGGCGGGCCGGCGACATCGGCGAGGCGCCGTAGATCACCAGCCGCAGGCTGGCGAGGTCGGCAGCGGCGAGATGGGGATGGTCGAGCAGGACATAGATCATGGTCGGCACCAGGAAGGTCCCGGTGATGCGATGGGTCTTCACGATGTGGAAGAACTTGTCGGCGTCGAAGCCCTTGTTCATGACGAAGGTGCCACTCTGCATCAGCACCGCCACGATGATGGCGCCGGCTGCATGGGTGATCGGGGTCATGGCGAGGAAACGCACTTCCTGCGGCCAGTCCCATTCGGCCAGTTCCATCATCACCATGGTGACGTGGATGCGGTGGGTATGGATGACGCCCTTGGGCTTGCCGGTGGTGCCGCCGGTATAGATCAGGACGCAGATGTCGTCGGCCGCGGCCTTGGGCTCCAGCCGGCCCGGCTCGAAGGCGGCGGCGGCGGCGAGGATGTCCTCGCCATGCGCGAAGGGACCGAGGCCGTAAAGCGTCCGCAGGCCGGGCAGCCGGGCCTTGAGTGCGGCGGCGCGCTCGGTGAAGGTGTCGGGATCGACGAAGAGCGTGGTGACGCCCGAATCCTCCAGCAGATAGGCGTGGTCGTCTTCCGAGGCCAGCGGGTGCATCCAGGTGATGCGCAGCCCCATCATGTAGGCCGCCGCGGTGGTCAGGAAGGCTTCCGGGCGGTTGGCCGAGAGCGTGGCGACCGCGTCGCCCTTGCGCAGGCCGCGTGCCTCCAGCGCCTGGATGAATTGGCTGAGGAGCGCGCCGAAGGCGCGATAGGTGATCCGCCGATCGTCGAGGATGAAAGCGTCCCGGTCGCCGCCGCGCTGGATCGCCCGCACCAGCAATTCGCCCATCGAGCAACCATCGTAGAGCCCTGTCGACATTCGTTTTTCTCCGCTTTCTTGCGCCGTTCCGCCGCGGCCCGCCGGCCCGGAGCTGGCGCAACTTTATCTAGTGAGTTGATTTAAGGCTGCTTTTGAACCCGGGTAAGAGCAGTATGGCATGCCCGTCCGGATATTCGCCGGCGACACGATATTTACGATTGATCCATCTTCACCGGCGATCATTGCCGGTATCGACTGCTTCGTTGTCACAAAGGCAGATCGCAAATTCACCGCGAACACGCAATCCCAGATGCCTTGCCCAAGATGCCTTGCCCAGGACGCCCCGGTTGCTTCGACAACTTTTCCGGTTTCGACAATGCCGACATGGTTCACAACAATGTTTATTCGACCGAAATTGTCCAGGTTGGCTCGAAAATCGCTGGCTCTAAAATCACCTGAAGGCGTTGAGTTGGCTTCCTCCCTCCGCCTGAATTTCGGAAAAGGCTTGATGGATACGCCGGTTGCCACGGATTCGACCATTCGCCCAGCACCTGATCGGTCCAGCCGCTGTTCTAAAACGCGACGCCGTGACCGATCGGAACGGCGTCAATTTCGGCCGCGAGCCACCTTCCTCCTGCGCGGGGTGTCCTATATGAGAGAACGCGAGCGCGATACGCATTTCAATTGGGGCAGGCAGGGCATGGTAGATCGATTTATGACGGCGCAATCCTCTCTGGTGATGCGGCGTTGGGGCCCTCCCGCCATTGTGACGCTGGCGGCGCTGGCCGCACTGACGGCGCTGACCGCCGGCGCCGCGGCGAGAGAGACGCGCCCTGCGCCACCCACCGAGGCGACGGCGCCGCGCGATGCGGGCGAGCCGATCATGGCGATCGTGTCGATCAAGACCCAGCAGGTCACTTTCTACGACGCCGAAGGCTGGATCTTCCGCGCGCCGGTGTCGACCGGCACCACGGGACGGGAGACGCCGGCCGGCGTCTTCGCCGTCCTCGAGAAGGACCTGGACCACCACTCGAGCCTCTATGACGATGCCTCAATGCCGAACATGCAGCGCATCACCTGGAACGGCATCGCGCTGCACGGCGGACCGCTGCCCGGACATGCCGCCTCGCACGGCTGCGTGCGGATGCCCTACGACTTTGCGGAGAAGCTGTTCGACAAGACGCGGATCGGGATGCGGGTGATCATCGCGCCGAATGACGCGGCCCCGGTCGAGTTTTCCCACCCGGCGCTGTTCGTGCCGAACGCGCAGGCCCTTGCGGCTGCTCCGGCGCGTGCCGAGAGGCTCGCCCGCGAGGCCGCGGAGGCTGTCAAGACGGCCGACGAGGCGAAGAAAGCCGCCGCGAGAGCGCCGCGCGAGATGGCATCGCTCACGGCGTCGCTGCGCAAGCTGGAATGGCTCAAGACCCGCGCCGACACAGAACTCGCGTTCGCCGACAAGGCGCTCGCCGCCGCAAAGACGGACGAGGCCAGGACGCGAGCCGAGGACCTTAAGCAGAAGGCCGCCGCCAAGGCCGCGGAGCTGGGGACGCAGCTTGACACGGCCCGGGCCGACGCGAAGTCGAAGGTCGAGGCCGCCGCTGCCGCGAAGGACGCCGCCAAGGCGGCCGAGACCAGGAAGGCCAACGCCGCCAAGGCGGCAAACGACGCGAAGCTCGCGCTCGAGCCGGTCTCGGTCTACATCAGCCGCGCGACGCAGAAGCTTTACGTGCGGCGCAACACGCATAAGGAGTGGCCGGACGGGGGCGAGGTGTTCGATGCGACCATTGAGGTCCCGGTCACGATCCGCAATCCCGAAAAACCGATCGGCACGCATGTGTTCACGGCGGTGGCGCGCAACGACGCGGGCCTGCGCTGGACCGCGGTCACGATCGACAACGGGGACGACGCCAAGGACGCGCTCGACCGCGTCACCATCCCGCAGGAGGTGCTCGATCGCATCGCGCCGACCGCATTGCCACGATCCTCGATCATCGTCTCGGACGAGCCGCTGAGCCGCGAGACCAACTATCGCACCGAGTTCGTCGCGGTGCTGAACAACCAGCCCCAGGGCGGTTTCGTGACGCGCAAGCCCACGCCTTCGCTCGATGTCCGTGTTGCCAGCGGCAACGCCTACTTCGTCCAGCGTGACGACGGCTTCGGCTCCTTTTTCCAGCCCGGTTGGGGCGCCCAACCCCAACCCCAACCCCAACTTGTCGATCCGCGCCGGGGCGGCCGCCAGTACTATCGTCAGGTGCAGCCGGTGCAACAGGGCTGGGGGTGGTAAGACCCGGCACGCCGCGCGCGGGCCGCAACGTCGCTTGGGGTCGATCGCGTCCCTTTGGATGAGAGCCGGTCACTTCCGGTTTACGCCCAACTCCGGACATGTCGCCGCGCCGCGACAAGTGATGCTATGTGCTGCCAAGAGGCGACATCACACCCGCCTTCTTCGATCGGCTTGTTAGCAGTATCAAGTCGAGATGGGGCATGGGGTTGATGACGTTTCGTTGAAGTCGGGCCTACCCATCACGAGTGTGAGCGCGATCACATCGCGCAGTCTCCACGTCTGGCAACGTCAAAAGCGGAAGGCGCTTCTGCCGACCATAACAGACATGGAGACTACTCATGATCGACGACAGCAAAGTTACCAAGAACGCTCCGCGGATCCTCGCCCGCCAGCTGGCGCGGCCGCTCACCGACGACGAGATCGACCACATTGCCGGCGGCATGATTTCGCGCGCCGAGATCGGTGGTGGCGTGACGGCCACGCGTCGTGCCGATACGTGCTCGACCACGGGCTGCCCCGCGAACGACAGCGACTGTTGATTTACCTTGTCCCCGCCGACTTATTGCGCCGGTCGGCGGGGATCCCTTAACTCAAGCCATATTCAAAGCAAGGATCGATGTCCGATGACCGTCCTCCTTCTCGGCTTTCCCCAGGATGTCCATATTCATGCGGTCCGCTGGGCGATCGAACAGGCGGGGGGGCGGCATCACACCGTCTACGCGCCGGACCTGCCGCAGGTGCTGCGGTCATCGATGCACATTACGCAAACCTCACAGGCCGTCTCCGTTCGCGATGGCCAGAGCCATGGAGCAAGCGGCGACTGGAGCACGGTATGGTTCCGCCGCAGCGGGCTGCCGATGCGGCCGCCTGGCATGTCCGACGCGGATTGGGCCGTGGCTTCACGCGAATGCGACTATCACATCCGCAACCTGCGGCAGCTCATCGCGCCTGCCGCCTTCTGGGTGAATGATATCGCGGCACGTGAGGTGGTGTTGCTGAAGATGCCTCAACTCATCGCTGCCGCGCAGTGTGGTTTTGCCATCCCGGAGACGCTCTATAGCAACGATCCCGAAGAGATCCGTCGCTTCTGGGGTGAGCATCATAAGGCGGGCGTCATCTTCAAGCTGCATTTGCAGACGCATTGGCATGCGCAATCGAGCGGCGAGCGCCACGCGCTTTTCACCACCGAGCTACGCCAGGAGAACCTTCAGGACGATGCGCCGCTGGCGGGCTGCCCAGCGATTTATCAGCGCAAGGCCGAGAAGGCCTACGAACTGCGCGTCACCTGCATGGACGAGCGCTGCGTGGCCGTCCGTCTCGACTCGCAGTCGCGCGATTCGACGCGGCTCGATTGGCGATCGGATATGGTGGCGCCGCTCAAGCCGGCGCTTATCGCATTGCCGCGCACGGTCGAGGAGCGGTGTATCGCGCTCATGCGCAAGCTCGGACTTGCCTTCGGCTGCATCGATCTCATCGTTACGCCCGAGGGCGAACACATCTTCCTCGAGGTCAACGAGATGGGGCAGTTTCTGTGGGTGGAACAGGACGAGCCAAGATCAGAGCTGCTCCGCTGCTTTGCGACGCTATTGCTCGAACAGCGGCTTGGACCGTCGACCCGGCTCGTTGGGGATGAAAGATTGAGTTACGCGGGCTTTCTCGCTTCAGGCGCGTGGGACCGAGGCTACGCCGCGGACGGCGAGAACCATGCCAAGTATTCTCCGCCGGGCCTGATCAACGAGCCTTGATCGGCGATATCAGGCAAGCCGTGCTGCCCATTGGAGGTTTGCGGACGCCGGCCCCGGTGCGCGCCGCTCCACCTTCATGGGCCTGCATCCGCAAACCTTCACAGACCCGGACATGATCCACATTGGATTGGCTGCCACCGCAACGGAGTCGCCGCGTCGAATTCGTGCTATGACAAAGGCGCAGGACTTGCGACGTTGGTTTGTGAGGACAGAATGAGCAGCGTCATCGACGACTATCTCGTGGACCCCAAGGTATCCCTCCTGGACAAGACGCGCATGCAAGCCCAAGTCCTGGTGCCGGTGCTTCGTGCGCTGCGAGCCGAACTGGGCAAGGACAAGGCTGACGCCCTCGTAAAGCAGGCCTTGCGCGATTGGTCGCAGCAGTTGTTCGCCGCAATTGGCGATCGCATCGAGGGCAGCCCGCGGCGCAAATGGGCGGCCGTCCAAAGCGTCTTCGGCGAGGTCTCGGGCAAAGAGGTCGAGGTCGAAATTCTGCGCCATGACAAGGAGGCGCTGGACATCGACGTGACGCGCTGCCGCTTCGCCGAGTTCTTTCGGGCATTGGGCGAGCCCGAACTCGGTGCGCTGCTGATTTGCGAGACGGATTTCGACATCGCGTCGATCGGCGAAGGCGAAGTCAGCCTCGAACGCGGTCAGACAATCATGCGGGGCGCGCCGAGCTGCACCTTCCGCTACAAGTTCGCGCCGCGCTAATTTTCTCTGAAGCGATGCGATCCGAGCTCTCCCGCAAGGGGAGAGGTGAAGCAAGCCACCGGCAGGACCGGTTCAATCAAAAGCCATCCCGCCCTAGGCTGACGCGCTGGCGACCGCCGCTTGCACGTTGGCACGCGAGGGCGAGCTGAATTCGATCTCCTGATACCCCTTCGCCGCGACATCGTTGATGATGCCGACGAATTTCGGCGTGCCGCCATTGTAGACGAAGTAGCGGACGGTGCCCTCTTCGTGGCCGGCGACGTTGGAGTTGTAGCCGGTGAACCATCCCTTGGCTTTGCGCATCAGCATGATCTCGTACATCTTGACCACATGCGCGGTCCAGCGCTCCTGAGCCTCGAGCGTGGCTTCGGCGCGGGTGTAGCCATGGTCCCAGATGTATTGCAGCAGGTCCGTGCACCAGTTGACGCCGTTCTCGATACCGCGCGGGAAATTGGTCGAAGCGGACGCGCTTTGCGGGCCGGTCGGCATCAGGAGATTCGGAAAGCCGTGGACGAGCATGCCGAGGAAGGTGGACGGTGCATGCTTCCATTTCCCGGCCAGCGTTTCGCCGCCGATGCCGCGGATATCGATCAGATCATAGGCGCCGGTGATGGCGTCGAATCCGGTGGCGTAGACGATGACGTCGAATTCATACTCGCGCTCGGTGGTACGCAGGCCCTTCTCGGTTACGCGAACGAGCGGCGTCTCGCTGATATCGACGAGATGCACATTGTCGCGGTTATAGGCCTCGAAATACTTCGTCTCCAGCGGCAGGCGCTGGACGCCGAAGCCGTGATCCCTGGGGATCAGTTTTTCGGCCACCTTGGGATCGTTGACGCGGCGGCGGATGCGACCGGCGATATATTCCGACAGCTCGGCATTGGCTGCCTCGTCCATGAAGATCTCGCGGAAATTGGCGAGCCAGATGCCGAAGCCGGGTTCATCATAGAGCTTGTCCCACAGCTTCACTCGTTCCTCGCGCGTCACTTCGTAGAAACCCTGAGGTTGGGGCCCGTGCAGGAAGGCGCCCGGCGTGCGGGTGCAGGCGGCGAAGATTTCGTCATAGCGCGAGCGGATGTCGGCCATTTCCGCTTCCGAGATCGCGCTGTTGTTGAGCGGCGCACTCCAGTTTGGCCGGCGCTGGAATACGGTGAGTTCGCCGACCTTGTCGGCGATCTCGCCGATCACCTGGATGCCGGTGGCGCCGGTGCCGATCACGGCCACTTTCTTGCCGGCCAGATCGACCGGCTCTTGCGGCCAGTAATAGGTGTGGAACGAGCGGCCCTTGAAGTCCTCGATGCCTTCCAGTCGCGGCATGGTCGGCGCGGAGAGCAGGCCGATCGCGAGGACGACGAAACGGCAGGTCAGCTCGCGGCCGTCGCCGGTCTTCACCCGCCACAGATCGCGCGCCTCGTCGAAGTGCATCGCCTCGACCTTGCAGTTGAACTGCATATGCCTGCGCAAATCGAATTTGTCGGCGACGTAATTGAGGTAGCGCAAATTCTCGGGCTGGCCGGAAAAGCGTTCCTTCCAGTGCCATTCGTCGAGCAGTTCGCGCGAGAACGAGAAGCCGTAGGTGTAGCTTTCCGAATCAAAGCGGCAGCCCGGATAGCGGTTCCAGTACCAGGTGCCGCCGAGATCGCCGGCCGAGTCGAGCACGGTGGCGTCGATGCCGAGATCGACCAGCCGCTTGATCTGGTAAATGCCTGCCACGCCGGCGCCGACGACGATCACCTCGTAATGGGTTTTGGCCTCTTCCATCGTTTCCTGCTCCGGAATTTTGTCTGATTGACTCGATTACAACCCTTTTTGCCGACGCAAGCAACCGCCCGTGACCGAATGACCGACGCGCGGAAATGCGGGCCGCCGGGGGATTTGCGCTGCGCGCGGCGCCCCACGAGTGGAAGCCGATTTGCTATAAAGGGGGTCTTCACCCGTGGCGGCCCGGAGGCGTCGGCAATGAAAAAAATCAGGATCGGTCTGGTAGGGTGCGGCTTCGTTTCGGAGCTGCACATGTTTGCCTACCGACGCGTCTACGGCGTCGATGTCGAGGTCACGGCGGTCGCGGCGCGGGGTGACCATGTTGTTGATTTTGCCGATCGGCACCGGATACCGAGAATTTACCGCAGCTTTGGCGACTTGATCGCCGACGGCGAGTTGGATGTCGTCGACATCTGCACGCCACCGAATTTGCACAGCTCGATGATTGTTGACGCGATGAAGGCCGGCAAGCATGCCATCTGCGAAAAGCCGTTCGCCGGCTATTTTGGACGAGAAAATGACAAAGTCCCGATCGGCAAGCACGTGGCCAAAGCGCTGATGTACGAGCGCGTGCTCGAGGAAATGGATAAGACCCGCGCGGCGATCAACAAAACCGGCAAGCTCTTCATGTATGCGGAAGACTGGATCTACGCGCCGGCGGTGACCAAGACCGTGGAGATCCTAAAGGCCACTAAAGACAAGATCCTGTTCATGAAGGCGGAGGAGAATCACAGCGGTTCGCACGCGGCGCACGCCGCGCAATGGGCGATGACCGGCGGTGGCTCCCTGGTCCGGATGGGATGTCATCCGCTTTCGACGGTGCTCTATCTCAAGCAGGTCGAGGCGAAAGCACGCGGCGAGACGATCAGCATTGCGAGCGTGACCTGTGACGTCGGCAATGTCGCGGCGTGCCTTCGGGCGGACGAGCGAGCCTTCATCAAGGCCAATCCAATTGACGTCGAGGATTGGGGCACGCTTACCGTGACCTTCTCCGATGGCACCAAGGCGACTGTGTTTTCCGGGGACATGATCCTGGGCGGCGTTCGCAACCTGATCGAAACCCATACGAGCGGCGGCTCGCTGTTTGCGAATATTACACCCAACACGCATATGATGAGCTATCAAACCAGCGAGGAGAAGCTCAAGAGCGTCTATATCACCGAAAAAGTGGATCGAAAGACCGGATGGCAATACGTCTGCCTCGAAGAGGAGTGGACGCGCGGCTATTTGCAGGAGATCCAGGATTTCATGGAATGCGCCGCGACCGGCCGGCAACCGCTTTCCGATCTCGCGCTGGCCCTTGAGACGACCAAAGTCAACTACGCCGGCTATTGGTCCGCCGAAGAGGGCCGTCGGGTTACGCTGTGAGGCCGCTTCGCTCTGGACGGTGGGTTGCGAGAACTGTTCGAACGCACTTCGATCGGTACAGGAGGAGACTGATTGCCGTGAGCGATTCCTGGCGTCACGGCACTCTATTCGACGGCTTGCCGTACGGCGCCGGGCTCGACTTCAAAGCGGAGAACAAGGTGAGGACTTCCGATCGAGGATGTAAAAACGCATTTGCCGCTGCCGTATTGGCAAGCTTCTTTGCTGTTGGGTCGCCGGTTTGGGCCGCTGATATCTCGGGTGGCGTCGTCAAGATCGGTGTGATCAACGACGCAACCGGGCCGCTTTCCGATTCCAACGGGCAAGGGTCTGTGGTCGCCGCCAAAATGGCAATTGATGATTTTCGGAAACAAAACCCCAACATCAAAGTCGAGTTGCTCTATGCCGATCACCAGAACAAGCCGGACATCGGGGTTGCAGTTGTCCGCAGGTGGATCGACGTGGACGGGGTCGACGTCATCGCAGACGTGGGCAATTCTGCGGTCGGGCTGGCGCTCCAAACCGTCATTCGGGACAAGAACAAGATCGCGATCTACACGTCTGTGGCCTAGCACCGAGCTGACCGGCAAGCAGTGCGTGAAAACCGGCTTTGCATGGCTCCACGATTCCTACACTCTGGTGGCTGGCCCTCTGAGGTCCCTCGTCGCCCAGGGACTGGACACCTGGTTCTTCGTCGCGGCGGACTATGCGTTCGGCAAGAATATGGTGGCGGAATCGCAGCGAGTGCTCGCGCGTGTTGGCGGAAAGTCGCTCGGCGCCGTCTACCATCCGATGGACACCGCAGACTACAGTTCGTTCCTGCTGCAAGCTCAGGGCTCAGGCGCCAAGGTCGTGGCGTTCTCGAGTGTCGGCAGTCAACTCGTCAACTCCATGAAGCAGTGGAAGGAGTTCGGAATGGACGCCGGAGGGCAGCGGCCGTTAGCTCAGCTGCTGTTTCTGACGGATGTCCACAGCATGGGCCTGGATGTTGCGGGCGGCCTCACGTCCGTGGTCGGATGGTATTGGGGCTTGAACGATGAAACCAGGGCTTTCGGCCATCGTTTCTTTGAGCTGCACCGGAAGATGCCGACCGCACCTCAGGCTGCCGTGTACTCCGGCCTTTCTCATTACCTCAAAGGTGTTGCTGCGACTGGTTCCGATGATACCGACGCAGTCGCCAGGTGGATGCGTGAGAATTCCGTCGACGACTTCTTCGCGCGCGGGGCAAAGATCCGCGAGGACGGCAAGCTCATCCATGACTTCTACCTGTTCCAGGTCAAGAACAAGTCTGACCTCAAGGAGCCGTGGGATTACTATGACATCGTTCGTCGCATTCCGGCTGATGAAGCGTTTTCACCTTTGTCGGAGAGCGAGTGCCCGCTGGTAAAGGCATCGCATTAGATTGGAACCTCGCGACAGTTTCCGGAGCAGACAGCATGAAACATAGATCATTGCCGTCCTGGCTGCTGCGGCGTCTCGATACCATCCAGATAGATGGACAATGCGCCCACCCACTTGCGCGACGCATCGGTATCGGCGCGCTCGGCTGCGAGTTCAATGGATCTGCCGATGTCAGTAATGGCCTGGAATCCAAACATGCCTCCGGAGCCCATCATCTGGTGTCCCAAACTCGTCACGGTCTCGAAGTCAACTCGATCCAGGGCGTCCAGCATCACGATGACATTCTGCTTGCAGTTCCGCAGATACGCGGGAATCCGGATCGCGGATTTGGATTTTGCGCTCGAGCGAATCCGGTCGATCCGGTTGCTTTCCTCTTCCGATGACGAAGGAGCGACGATGGAGTGCTCCCTGATCGCTTGCAGCAGGACCTCTTGTTTGATTGGTTTGGTCAAAAAGGCCGTGCACCCCGCCGCCAGGCACATTTCTCGATCGCCCTTCAAGGCGGAAGCCGTCAGTGCAATGATCGGTGTGGGCGGCCGATCGTTCGCCTGCTCCCATGCTCGAATCGTCCGCGTCGCGGTCAAGCCATCCATGACGGGCATCTGTCGGTCCATCAGGACAAGGTCGTAATGACCGAGTTCAAACATTTTGCAGGCGAGGGCCCCAGTCTCGGCGATTTCAACCCGGTACGGCGTGTCCTCCAGATAGGCCATCGTGATGATGCAGTTGTCCGGCGAGTCCTCTGCCAGAAGAATTCGCAGCGCCGGCAGCGGCAGCTCGGGATCGGTGCCGACCGAAAGGGCCGCCGGCCGATTGACCGCAGCCGAGATCTCGAATGGTACGGCGAAAGCAAACACGCTGCCTTTGCCGACTTCACTTTCGACCCAGATGCGCCCACCCATCAGTTCCACCAGGCGCTTCGAAATCGTGAGCCCCAGCCCCGAGCCGCCGAACCTGCGCGTGGTGGATGAGTCGGCTTGTGTGAAGCGTTCAAACACCTGGCCCAATTTCTCGCGGGGAATACCGATGCCGGTGTCCGATACCGTGAACCGCAATGCGGTCGGGACGGAGGGATTCGCATCTGGTGCAACACGCAGGGTCACTTCGCCCGATTGCGTGAACTTGATCGCGTTGCCAAGCAAATTAAGCAACACCTGACGCAGCCGTGTCGGGTCGCCGACCAGGTCGTTGGGCACATTCGGCGCGATCTCATACACCATGGGCAATCCTTTTTCATGGGCCCGGGCCGCCACCATCTCCGTCACTTTCTCCAGAAGATCGTTCAAGGAGAAGCCGGTCCGCTCCAATTCCAGCTGCGAGGCTTCGACCTTGGAGAGATCGAGGATGTCGTTGATGAGATTCAGCAGGTTGTCGCCGGCGCGGCGAAAGATCTGCACATACTTGTCTTGCTCAGGGGTGAGAGAGGTCTTCGCGAGCAGGTCCGAAATGCCCATGATGGCATTCATCGGCGTTCGGATTTCATGACTCATGCTCGCCAGAAAATCCGATTTGGTCCGGCTCGCGCTCTCGGCAGCGGCCTTGGCCTGCTGCAATTCCGCCTCCACTCGCTTGCGCTCCGTGACGTCGCGCGCCGCGGCGAAGACGCCCTGCAGTGTCCGGTTCCGGTCGTAAAAGGTGGTCGCATTGTAGGACACCACCGTCTGCTTGCCGTCGCGGGCGCGCGCCGTCAGCTCGTAGTCGGTGACGGACTTTTCGTTCAGCACGCGCTTGATCGCCGCCTCGGCTCGCTCCGGATCAGTGAAGTAACCCTTGAACGGTGCGCCAATCAACTCGTCGCGCGTACAGCCGGTAAGTGCCTCCATCTGCTTGTTGACGTCCGTGATGATACCGGAAGGATCGGTGGTCATCAGCGCGTCGATGTTGGATTCAATCAGCGAGCGGGTATAGAATTGCTGGTCGCGCAGGCGTTGATCGGATTTTTTTTGCTCTTCTTCGACCAGTTTGCGCGCGGTGTTGTCGGTGCCAATCAACAGATAGCCGATGATAACGTCCTGCGCGTCGCGCAGCGCCGTGACCGACACTACCGCCGGGAATCGGCTGCCATCCTTGCGAATATAGGTCAGCTCGTAGATGTCCTCGATGCCGCGCGAGGCCTTGAACACCAGGGCTTCGAAGCCCGGCGTTATCGGGGTGCTGAACTCGAGACTCAGCGCCTTGGCGCGCGCGATCAGCTCCGGCGGATCGGAAATGTCGGCCGGCGTGATCTTGTTCATCACCTCCGCGGCTGTAAAGCCAAGCATCCGCTCGGCGCCGACGTTGAAGATCTGAATGACCCCCTTCGCGTCGGTGGCGATGCTGGAGAAGTTGGCGCTGTTGAAGATCGCGCTCTGCAGGGCGCCCGCCTTGAGCTCGGTGCCGATCAGCAGATAGCCGATGATAACGTCCTTCGCGTCGCGCAACGCCGTGACCGACACCACCGCCGGGAACCGGCTGCCATTCTTGCGGATATAGGTCAGCTCGTAGATGTCCTCGATCCCGCGCGCGGCCTTGAACACCAGGGCCTCGAAGCCCGGCGTGATCGAGGTTCCGAGTTCGACGCTCAGCGCCTTGGCGCGCGCGATCAGCTCCTGCGGATCGGAAATGTCAGCCGGCGTGATCTTGTTCATCACTTCGGCGGCCGCGTAGCCAAGCATCCGCTCGGCCCCGACGTTGAAGATCTGAATAACGCCTCTCGCGTCGGTGGCAATGCTGGAGAAGTTGGCACTGTTGAAGATCGCGCTTTGCAGGGCCCCTGCCTTGAGCAGCGCGTCTTCCGCCAGTTTGCGCGCGGTGTTGTCGGTGCCAATCAACAGGTAGCCGATGATGACGTCCTGCGCGTCGCGCAAGGCCGTAACGGACACAACCGCCGGGAACCGGCTGCCATCCTTGCGGATATAGGTCAACTCGTAGATGTCCTCGATGCCGCGCGACGCCTTGAACACCAGGGCCTCGAAGCCCGGCGTTATCGGGGTGCCAAGCTCGAGACTCAGCGCCTTGGCGCGTGCGATCAGCTCCGGCGGATCGGAAATGTCGGCTGGCGTGATCTTGTTCATCACCTCCGCGGCTGTAAAGCCAAGCATCCGCTCGGCGCCGACGTTGAAGATCTGGATGACACCCTTCGCGTCGGTGGCAATGCTCGAGAAGTTGGCGCTGTTGAAGATCGCGCTCTGCAGGGCGCCGATTCTCGCACCCATCTCGTCCTGTCTATTGAACACGGTATCTCCCCAGTGAATCCCGCACTTAGCTGATCGATTGCGCGAGAACCGCGGCTATCGAAGCTCTTGTTCCCGGGGATCACGGCCAAAGGAGCCGCTCCGAGTACTATCCTGCGCAAATGCATATTCGCGCCGGGGCGAAAGGTTCCGTCGGTTTTGTAATTTTTAAAGAAAAGCTCTTCCTGGAAACACTTGATCTGCACACATCACGGGGTTCCGAAGCAACATTGTTGCCCCCGGAGGTCCAAATCGGGTCAATCGCGTCACTTTGACTGCGCGCCGCTCACTTCCGGGTCTTTCCCGACTGGCGGACATTCTCATGGTCATTCGGCAACTCGCAAAACTGCCACTCCCGGACTTCGCATCAAATCCGTCATGGTGGACGCCGCGCCAGGTTCAAGTTCCAGGCCTTGTCCAGATTGCGGGCCTCGGCGAGCGCGGCTGCGCTCGGCAACAGCGTCGAATCGAGGTCGGTCTCGGTTAAATCGGCGCCGGCGAGATTGGCGTTGGATAGGTCAGCTCCCGCAAGGTCGGCGTGATTGAGGTTGCAGTTCGCCAGATTGGCGTTCTGCAGCTTCGCGAATTCGAGATTGGCGCGCGAGAGATTAGCGCCGCTCAGGTCCGCATTCCTGAGATCGGCGGACTTGAGCACGCCACGCATCAGGCCCATCGATTGGTTGTGCATGTCCGCGCTCAAATCGGCGCCGGCAAGCTTGGCCCCGACCATGCTGGCACCCGAAAGATCTGCGGTTATTCGCGCGCCGCTCAAATCGGCACCGCCAAGCCTGGCGCGTTGCATCTGCGTGCTGAGCAGCGATGCCTTGACGAGTGACGCCTCGGTCAAATCCGCGTCGATCAGCCAGGCCTGGTTCAGGATGGCCCGATCGAGGCGCGCGCCTTTCAGATCCGTCCGGTTGAGCTTTGCCAGGCGAAGATTTCTGCCGGAGAAGTCGAGGCCCGAGAGATCGAGGTGCGATAGCCGCTTTCCCTCCAAATCTGCAGGGCGTTGGTCTCCGGGGCCTTGAGGAACAGCCTTGAGAAGCTCGTCAACCTCGGCGCGCGTCAGCTCCGATGTCGACATTTCTGGACTGTTAAGGTCGACATAGCGCAGCAGATCCTGCGACACGGCGTCATGGGAATGAACCAGCAGTGCCGCCATCGACATCACAAGAACACATACGAGACGAGACAGCATGGCTTCTCTCCATCTGCAATTATTGCGGCATAAAAAATCAGGCACCGTCTCTCAATTTCGAAACAGCGATCGCATGAAGCGGCGGCAAAAGTCGTATTCAAGTAGAGGGCACAACCCCCAGAGGCCGCTCCTGCATAACACTCAGCGGAATGTTTACCTCGCAACTCAAGCCATCCGGTTCAAATCTAAGTCGAGCCTCACCCTGTAATTGGCCGGGTAGCGCTTGCTCTATAAGTCGAGAACCGAAGCTCTTACGAGCAGGTTCGTGGACAGGAGGGCCGCCGTGCTCTTTCCAATGCAGCTTGAACCGCGGCGTTCGATCATCGGACACAGCCCACGAAATTGAAACGCGTCCGTTGGGTGCAGACAGCGCGCCGTGTTTCACGGCATTCGTGCAGAGTTCGTGAATTACCATTGAGAGGGAGATAGCAGGGCCGGAAGAAACTGCGATGTTGTCCCCGGCGATTTCAAACTGATCAAGGCTTTTGGATTGGAATGCCTTCACGGCACCTTCGATCAAGGTCCGACACCCTGCACCAGTCCATCGTTCGCGAACCAGAAGGTCTTGCGCTACTCCCAACGCATGAAGGCGATCTGCTATGGTTTTAGTGGCCTCTTCCAGGCTGTTCGCCGACTTGAGACTTTGAGACGTAATTGCTGAGACAATCGCCAGCGTATTCTTCATCCGATGATGAAGTTCACCAATGACGACCTCCTGTAGTTTGGCGGCTACACTGGAAGCCTGCGCGTCAATGCCCGCCTGAGCGAGCAATTCCCTGAGATAGTCGGGCTCGTCTTCAGCTTGGCGTGCTTTGATGCTCATGGGAGGCTCCTCCCTCCAATTATCATATGTCCGCGTTCCGACGGTTGACTTTTTAGTTGGTCGAAGCGGCGAAGCAGACCTCGGGAAAGTCCGTATATGATCTAAATGTCGATCTTGCCCTTGGACAGGGGTTTGACCGAATAAATCTCCGGTTCGGGTCGATGCTGTCGAAAAAGTCCCGAAGCGCTGAGGAGCTAATTTCTCGCTGCAAGGCAAAACAGCGGCAATCGCCATTCGATGGCCCCTGAGCTCCATGACGGAGGTCATCGGTAAGTTCACCATCTGATGATGACTCCCCCAAGAAACTTTCTTATAGACGCGCCAACGGCCCTTAAAATTTGAGCCCTATGGTTCGACAGCATCGGTCAAACGCGTCACTTTTGAGGTGAGCCGGTCACTTCCGGTTTGCTTCTCCGGACATGTCGCCGCGACGCGATAACTGGCGCGATGTGCCAAAAGCAGACATTCGTCAGCGGAGAGCCGAGGAGCCGGTCATGGTGCGATTCGACCTCGACCTCAAGATGGGTTGGCGATAAGCTCACATAGATAGCCTATATCCATTTTCGAGAGATGGGTGACAACGATGCGTGGCGCAATCCCGGTTACGCAGGATCAAGCAACTGCGGAAGCGAGGCGGCACGCAAGTCGGCGTCACAAGAATAGCGATGCTCTGGCCGTTGCACTATCCAACGACGTCGAGCACGGTCGTCGACCGCATCGCATCGACCTTAAAACGAAGTCATTCGTTCCGGTATCTGAGAGCAAATAGCACGGAGATTTTTATGAGCGGAGCCAGCGGCACGAATGACGACATGGTCGTCGGTAGAACCAACAACAGCGAAGACCGAACTTTGCTCATTGCGACGAATGGAGGCAATTACGAGGATGGCTTTATTCTGAGCGTGTCGGCTACGGACGACACGCTTCTCGTGGCGAATCCGAATGGTGTGGACGGAATACATGCAAAGGGCACAAAGTTGTTCGCAACGGGTGGGCAAACCATTCGGCCAGGTAACGGCATTCTTGGTCAGGGGCTCAACGGTGTCGTCGGCTACGTCCATGCCGCGGCCCGAGATCACGTTGTTGAGAATGGCGAGAATGGCGCCGGTGCCGGCGTGGTGGGCATTGGAGGCACCACCACCATGGGTGTGTTCGGCACCGGTACAAACGGTATAGTCGGTTACGAACAAACGACACCGCGTGACCCGGCGTTCGAAGCTCAAGAGATGGCGGGCGTTCTCGGTCGCGGCCAAATTGGCGTTAGCGGAGACGGTGTAAATGGACCGGGAGTGCACGGTCGTGGTCTTCCGGGCGTGCAAGGTGATTTAAGCGCCGGCACTGGGGTTCTAGGTCAGGGCGTAACCGGCGTGGTTGGTGAAGGCCATGGCGGCGCTGGTGTGCAAGCCAGTTCAGACACCGAGCAGGCAGCAATTCTGGAATTTAGGCTAAAGGCTCAGGTTTGGCTGGTTCCGTTGCGAATAAAAAATCCGACCCTGCTTCCGAGGTCCGAAGCCGGCGAAATTGTCGCAACCATCGAAACGCTTGCATGGCCGGACGTTCCCCGCGACGTTCCCCCAATGGAAATCGCGAGCTTGTGGTTTTGTAAAGTTGGCGGCAGTGCGGGCCAAGCCAATTGGATCAAACTCGCGTAATTGGAGAAGAATAACTTCACGCCCTTGGCGGAGAAAGCGCACCACCACGTCGACCTGCCTTTCGAGTTGAGGTGCCAACCGTGCGGAGCCCGCATCGAACTGCATTTTGACAGCACTGCAATTTTTGACCTCATCGCCATAACGCACCAGCGATCCGGGGCCAGCCAGGCCGTTAGATTTTCGGCGGCCCACCGTGGTGCTCCGGTGAGCGTCAGACGGCGACCGGTCACGTTCGTTTTGGGGTCAATCGCGTCACTTTAGAGGTGAGCCGGTCACTTCCGGTTTGCTTCCAACTCCGGACATGTCGCCGCGCCGCGATAACTGGCGCTACGTGCCAGGAACCGACATTGGAGGCCGTGGATGCAGTGCTGAATGATACCATCCAAGTCCATCGGATCGGAGGATCAGCATGACCCAGGCTCAGACTGCAGCGTCACAGGGATATGTGCTCGGCGCCACCGAAGGCGAACATCTCGTTCATTGGCGCGACGCCGGCAACATCTTCATCAAGGTCGGCCCCGCCACAGGCTCCGACGATCTCGCCTTGGGAACCCAGCAGGTGCCGGTCGGTCTGGGCATTCCGATACACCGACACTTTCGGATGGACGAAGCCTTCTACGTTCTGGAAGGCGGCGGAATTTTCACGCTGAACGATGCACAACACCCTTTTGGGAAGGGCGGAACGATATTCATTCCCAAGAATGCTTGGCATGGGTTCGCCAATCCCGATCACGAACTGCTCCTGCTCTGGATCATGGCGCCTCCCGGCTTGGACGGCTTCTTCCGCGACACCTGTGGTCCACCCGGGGTACCGCCAAAGCAACTGACTCGAGAGCAGGTCAACGAGATTGCCCGCAAATATGCGACGGAATACAGATAATCGGCTCTCGCAATATACCCCAGCAGGTGAACGGCTGCGCCCATTCCGACGATTGCGTGCGCAGCGTAGTCCTTTAGCGAAAGGCCGTTCCTAAATTCCCGAGCGCTTGATGTCGCAAAGGGGTCAATCGCGTTGGTTTGGCCGTCTGCCAACGACTTTCGCGAATGCTACATAAATCCGCTCCTGCCCAAGAGCGACGCCAAGCTCAATCGACATTTCATTCAACATCGCCTCGATTGTCTCGTCGGGCAGATGTCGTAGATATGCGTGGACGGCGTCGCCAGTGAAAAGCGCCACCGGTTCGCGGTCGGAGCCGAATATCACGGGCCTCTCACCACCAAACTCGCCAACGCAATTTCGCCATCAGTAACGTAGTGGTTGACGCTTTCGGTGAGCAGATCTTGACCGGATCGATATACTTCCACAGCCTCGATAGATCGAGTTTTCCTCAACTCAGCGATGACATAGTCGCGCTCGGCATTCGTATCCGAATCCGTGGCGTGGGTGATCTGAAATGTGAGTCGAGTTAAGGACAAGCCAGTGTCTCTTGTGCCAGCTCCGACCCATAGATTGGGTTCATTGTCTGGTGGCCGGGCGGTGTTTAGCCAGAACCCTGCCGCTCCCCAAGTGTCTTGAGCACGCGCTAGGCTCAAAGCCCAAAATCGTATGTGATGGCGCTTCCGCGGGCTGTTATCGATTGCCTTCTGGAAACCGATGTCTTGACCCCGTCCGAAAAGATAAAGGGTGCTAAACGGGGCGGTGGGGTATGGCGAGTTGAATACGAAGGCTCGAATCATGCCCCACGAGCTTGCTAGACCTAGTTGATCTGCTTCCGACCAGCCGAGGGACGCAAAGGCCGATCGCAGCTGCTGGAGCGTACCTATCAGCGCGACGTTGACAGGGTCTCCAGGCAATCCGTCGCCTGTAATTGTGTAACTAGGTACTCGTTTGCGCTGGAGGATTTTAAGACCCAAGCGAATGGCGCGCGGGAGAATAATATAAGCAGCAATTCCATAAGTGATACCCACAGCCAAAATCCAGGGCAACCTGCGGTCTGCAGTCTCAAAGACCACAAAAACTATCAACCAGACACTAAAAATGCCCAACCCAACAATCAGCAAGCGTTGCAAGAGTCGTATGAGCAATCTCACGATCTCGTAGTCCGTTGATTGACTGTGTGATTGTCGCAGGGTGCCCCATTGCTCGGCCAGTATCAATAGCGGCACCGAACTCGACGAGCGAGAAATGGTACACAATCGGCCTTAAACGGAGACTAATCCCCGCCCGGTGTGGCCCTGTGAACTTCTGCAAATTTGCAGACTTTTGCCGAATGTCCGCAATGCGCTTAGCATTGAAGCTCTTCGGAAAGCGCGGGTCAAAAAATTTGCGCTATGGCATCCTGTGCTTCGTTTTGATCCTGTTCAGATGATTTTGGTCGCGGAAGCTTTCAGCGTAGATCTTCTAAACGTCTTCAGTTCCGGAAGGCCTTGCAGCAAACCAGCCCATTTCGGTCTCGACCTTGATTCCGCCGAAGGCCTGGCCATTGCCCGGCGCCGTTATTCGCGTCGCGCGACCGGATCTCCAGCCAGCTCTTTAATGCTAAGCTGGTCCGGGCCCACCTTTTTAAGGGCGTTTTTCTGGTGCGCCGTCGCCGGCACGTCGATCCGCTCATAAAAGGGGACGCCAAGCTCTGAGGTCAATTGGCCAAAGAACTGGCTGGGATCCCGACCCGTCTTTGCCAGAATCTCCGCGGCAAGCAAGCCCATGATAATTCCGTGCTTATCTGTCGTCCAAACCGAGCCGTCGCGTTAGATTCATGCCGCCTCTGAGCCCGACAGGATCTTCGGAGATGACGCAACCCAGCCCGGATTGTAGTATCGATTGCGATAGTTCATCAGCCCGTTGAGGGATGGATGGTCAT
This sequence comes from uncultured Pseudomonadota bacterium, assembly GCA_963727225.1. Classification (GTDB taxonomy): domain Bacteria; phylum Pseudomonadota; class Alphaproteobacteria; order Rhizobiales; family Xanthobacteraceae; genus Bradyrhizobium. The sequence goes on from CAVSFN010000024.1 coordinate 1,403,163, forward strand.
TATCGATAAGCTGGCAAAAACTTTCATGCGGCTTGGGTTTTTCAGCAAACTTCTAGCGGAGAGAAATAAGTCATGAAGATTGGTGCTGCAATCGCGGAGATCATGAAACGAGAGGGGATCGAGATCCTCACCGGCTACCCGGTCAACCACCTTCTGGAGTTTGCGGCAGACATCAATATCCGGCCGGTGATTGTCCGTCAGGAGCGCATCGGTCTGCATATGGCCGATGCGATTTCGCGTGTTACTTCAGGCAAAAAGATCGGAGCTTTCTGCATGCAGCATGGGCCGGGTGCGGAGAACGCCTTCGGCGGCGTTGCCCAGTGCTTTGGCGAGTCCGTGCCCGTGCTCGTATTACCCATGGGTTATCCACGCCGCATCGCGCATGTGCCGCCTAACTTCAACAGCACAATCTCAATGTCGACAGTGACCAAGTCGGCAGAGCCGATCACCTCAGCCGCTGAGGTCTCAAACGTCATGCGCCGCGCCTTCACCCGGTTACGTAGTGGACGTGGCGGACCATCGCTGGTCGAGATCCCCGCCGATATGTGGGGCGACGAACTCCCTGGTGAGTTGCATTACACTCCCGTCAAGTCGGTGCGGTTTGGGCCCGATCCAGAGGACGTCGAGCGGGCCGCCGCAATTCTGGCGGGAGCTAAGTGCCCGGTGATTTATGCCGGCACAGGCATTCACTGGGCGAAGGCTTGGCCCCAGCTTCGGGCCCTCGCGGAACGTCTCGGCGCACCGGTTACCACTAGCCTCGGGGGCAAATCCTCGTTCCCCGAGGATCATCCGCTGGCGCTCGGCTCCGGCGGTCTCGCCATCCCCAAAACGGTACGGCATTTCCTGGACAAGGCCGACGTCATTTTCGGGGTTGGCTGCTCGTTCACCGAGACGAACTTCGGTGTGGCGATGCCGAAAGGAAGAACAGTGATCCACTCCACTGTGGATCCAAACCACCTGAACAATAACGTCGAAGTCTCGCAGAGCTTGGTGGGTGACGCGGCACTTACCCTCGATGCCCTTCTGATAGCTCTCGATGATCGCATTAAAGAGCCGCGGGACTACAGCGCGACAGCGCGTGAAATTATGGAAGTGCGCACCAAATGGCTGGCAGACTGGGCCCCGAAGCGGAACCATAATAGCGCCCCCCTCAATCCCTATCGCGTGCTCCATGACCTGTGGAAAACGGTGGACGTAGACAACACGATCATCACCCATGATGCTGGCAGCCCACGCGACCAGCTCTCCCCCTTCTGGATCAGCCGCACGCCACTTTCTTATCTGGGTTGGGGAAAGACGACGCAGCTAGGTTATGGGTTAGGACTGGCGATGGGTGCGAAGCTGGCAGCGCCGGATAAACTTTGCATCAATGTTTGGGGCGATGCTGCGATTGGCTTCACGGGGATGGACTTCGAGACGGCGGTGCGCGAGCGCATCCCCATTCTGTCCATCCTTCTGAACAACTTCTCCATGGCCATCGAGCTGAAGGTGATGCCGATCAGCACAGAGAAGTATCGAAGCACCGACATCTCGGGCGACTACGCTGCTATGGCGCGTGCTTTTGGTGGCCACGGCGAACGGATCGAACAGCCAGAGGACATTATCCCTGCGATCCAGCGTGGGATCGCCGCAACGAAGGAAGGAAAGCCAGCTCTGCTGGAATTCATCACATCCAAGGAGACCGAGATCTCTCGCCTTTGATTGGCTGACCTCGGCGTCGGCTATTTTTGAAGACAGAACTTAAAAGAGCGTCGCTGACAAATTTGATACCCGGAAGGCCCGACGAAATGAACTCGTACTACCGCGCATCTTCGTTCTCTGTCCACACGAAGTGCGGTTGATTGGCAGGTACCCTGGCAAAGGTGCCGGGTCCTTCCTCTGGCCCTTCGAAGCGTCGAACCTCTCGCCCTCACCGTAGCCTATAGCCAGCGACACCTGCCGCCAGCATAGCTGCCTGTCGTCGTTCTACGTGCTCGGCGGCCAAGGAAATGCCCCCAGACGATCCGCAAATTTTAGCCCAATCAAAGCTTAACTGGCTGCTCGTGAGCTAGAGCGAACTTCCGAAATGGGTCAACAACGGTCCTGACGGCCCGGAAGCGCTACTTCCGGATTACCTCGAGGAACGGACATCGTCTAGGGTCGCTCGGCATGTCTCAAACGTGCCACAAGCCGACATCGCTAGAGCGGAATGAACCAACACGTTGTCGGTCGAAGCACATCCGCGTGACGGAGAAAGTGTTGAAGCCAAAGGTATGCCTAAGGTAAAATAGCACTGGGTTGAGGCAGTTCCAATTGACGCGGTGGCTGTGGTGGAGTGGTTGCGGCATTTCCTTCTGCAAGAATCCAACAACCGCCGCATGGCCTATGGATTGGCGATTGCGGGACATCTCATCATTGCGCTGATCCTGCTGCTCGGGTTCTTCGAGCGGACCGAGCCTGCTCCGGTTGCCGCGATGCCGGTTGAAATCGTGATGGAAGAGCCTGCGGCGGCTTCGCCGCCATCGGTTTCCACGCCGAATGAACGGAGCAGTTTGCCGAGTGTTCCCACCGTGGCCGACGCCGACAAGCATGCCAAGGCACTGCTTGCGACAGTGGACGTCAATGGTGTCAATCGGCCAAAGCAGCCAGGACACGATGGCGGCGACCCGAGCTCGGGTCCGAACGAGACTCCTATGCCGCGCGCTGCCGGCGACCTTGCTTCCGGCGTTTCCCTTCCCTCCTGGGCGGTCGAACCCATCGGCCTCGCACAACGGCAGGCGACGGCGCGCGAGTCGGGTCAAGACGAATTGACGGCCATCGCGGAGCCGGAGCTTAAGTGCGGTGCGAAAGCGAGGCGGCCGTCACCGCGGGCGGGGATCCGGGGACAAGCGGAGGTGACTGGAATTGCAACCCCGGCTCAGGCGCTAGCCTTGGTCCGATCGACCCAGGTCATGATGGACAGACACATCAATCCGAACTACCTCGCAAACATGGAGGTCTTCACCGAAACATGGGAGGGCCGGACCGTAGTGGTGCTTCCTGCTGGGGTCACTGTGAATGTGGGCGATATGATTGAATTCGATTTGGGCCACGTCGATCCATCCAACCCGTGCCAGTACATTCCGAACCTTGCCGTTAGCGAGCGCTAAAGCATCATGCGCAACGTTCGACATCATGTCACGGCTGCGAGCCTGCGTCCTATCTTCCTCCGTAGCAGAGATCTGTTTTTGGCGAGAAGCGCAGCGGTCTGAAGAGAGTTGCCGTAGCGTGGCTTGCAGGATGTTCGTAGGTCAAACTTCAACACTGAGCGGCTGAAACGACCGTGATGTCGCCTTCGGGTCATTCTCGACCAAATTGGTGGGGCCGTCCCATGTCCGCTATTCCCCTGATCGCGACCGAACTGTGGAAATCACCGGCGGTCCGGTTCGTGCCAATAGGCGACACAGCGCGAACTCAAGGCGCCAACAGGATTTGCCGACAGGCAGCCGGCAATTGCGAAAGGGTTATCGGCGGCGCCGGCTTCGCAGTTGACGGCTGAGCGTGAATGGCGGGATCGTTGAACCAATAGGCCAGATCCGCTGAGGCACATCCCTCGCTTACCGACGGCGGTGACTGTGGCGTGCAAGCGCTGTCACCTGGAGGACAAGTTATCCGAACATGGAAGTGATAATCGTGACCGTACCACGGGCGGATCTTGGCAAGCCAGCTGCGGTCGCCCTTGGCCTCGCGGCACAGCGCCTTCTTGATCGCGGCGTTGACGAAAATGCGCTCCACCCGCGGCTCCTGGGCGGCTGCACGGATCACCAACAGATGAGTGGGCGTCCAAACTGCAGGATCAATGTCGAGCCGATCAGCGCGGACCATGTTGGTAGCTGACATTTCCTCACGTTCATTTCGCGACAATTGCCTCTTCGGCATCGGCGTCAACCATATGTCAGCATCCAGCCCAATCTGATGGCTCGCGTGCCCGGTGAGCATAGGCCCACCACGCGGTTGCGACATGTCTTCGACAAGCAGTCCGGGCCAACCCGCCACCTCGTGCGCCTTGGCGGACAATCGCTCCAGCATGGCAACCATATCGGGATGCGCCCAGTTGCGATTGTGCGACAGCCGCATGACTTGCCAAGTCTTGCCACTAATCGGAAGCGCCTCTGCGCCGGCAAGACAGCCCTTGTCATAGAAACCGATTGAATGAGTTGCCAGTCGTGCGGGTGATGTCACGCGACCAAAAAGCTCTTCCGCTCCTAACTCGGGATCGTTGGGATTGACGAGCGGCGGCAGTGGCTTTGGATCAACGCTGCCTTTGTCCTGGCTAAGCACGGCTGTCGCGGTCAAAGCCGCGATGGGCACAGCCAGCATCGTGAGAAGAGTTCGTTTGTGCATGCGGTCAGACAATCTAGCTCTATGAGGCGGAGTTCCGGGACTCGTTGGCGGTCGTGCCGCCGGCAACTTAGTTGGCAACCGCTTTGGGTCATTCGCGTCATTTTGACATGACTTCCGGTCTTCCCCCGCAAAAGGACATCGTTAGTGCGCTTTATCGCAGATAATTAGAGATATCTTTCAACCGGATCATTGCCGACTGTAACGTAAATCAAAGCTCCGTTTCCTAGGCGATTGACGATTGCGTTGTTCACGTCGGGATCGAGAGTGATGCAACCGAGCGAGCGCCCCAACATTCCCGGATTGTTTTTACGATAGCCGGCGCTCACATACCAATTCGGATGAATGACCCAGACAACTCCTGGAACGGAATTGATGTAGCTATTGTAAGAAGCGACACCTTCGAGGCGGGCAGAAATCAGGCCGTTCCAGACTTGACCTGTGTATTTATCGGCGATCGTCCGGTAGTGCGAAGTGATGAGAGCGTCGGCTGCAGCCGTTCTCAAAGGACCGAGCGGAACCATGTCATGGTCGCTTCGGAAACCACGAAACTTTGTCGCTCGCAAATTGTTACCATTTGATTTTCCATGAGCGGCATAGTGAGCGCTCGTTCGGTTGTTTTTCAAATCGATGAGAAAGAAACGGCGGTTGCCGGAAGGTTGCGAAATATCAAAAACGGCGAGAATGTCCTTTCGCGAAAACTCTTTGCCTCGCGACAACTGAATGGCTCGCTCCACGGACTCCATCGGTGCGCCCAATGTCTTGGCGTCATCGAGGGCACCAGCCCAAGCAGGTATCGAAATAATAGATGTTAACAGAACCAATAATGTTCTCATTGGCAACCCCTTTGGGTTCCCGGACAATTACGTCGCAATTCGTGTGCCGCATACGGGGAATTATGGCGGAACTGATTTCGCAGCTCATCGGAGAGCGTGACCGTCCGCATACCAGGAAAAGGTCGCCAAGCCAATCAGAAGCGGACATCGTCAGCCTGTCCCGGCATGTCCGAAAAGTGCCAACAACCGAAGTTGAGCAAATGAAGCCGTAGCTTGAGGGACTAAATCATCCCCAAGTTCTTCGTACCGAGTTTTTGAGCCTTTCTCATGTGCAGGCACGCTCGAAGGACTTGGCCTTTTTCCATTTCCGCACGAGCTAATACCATTTCTTCGCCCATGGCCGACTTTTTCGGGCCATCTTGCATGCTGCTTATCATCGTATCCAGCTTGGCCATGTTCGGACCCGAGCATCGCATCGTTCTTGCTGAGACCGGAGCGGCAGCCCATGCCAATAGAGAGACAAATGCTGCGAATGATGCCAGCTTCTTCATTTAAGCCCCCTCAAGAAAGCAAATAGCCTAGCTTAACTGTACCGCTAATGTTCAAGAACCAAATGCTCTCCGAGATCAGCCTAACGCGGCATGCTCGCCGGAAGCAGATGTTTTCCGCTTTACCCCCCAGAAGCGGACGTCGCGCGTCCGGTCTGGAATGTCGGTGCCATCACCGGACGTCCGGACTTCATTCGATCACCTCGTCGGCGCGTAGCAAGAGCGATGATGGCACCAGCACCGAGTTTCTTCGCGGTGGCGGGATTGAGCACGGTCTGGAAGCGCGTCGCCTGCTCGACCGGCAGGCCTTACGCCCTTCAGGATAAGGTCGACATAGTGGCGATTCGTGCTGACCAGGCCGCCGACCAGAAGTTGGATTACCCATTGCGCTCTTTCGCAACGGCGTCACGATCCCACAGCCGCTTCGGCATCGGGCGGCGCCATTTTCCTTTCGTCGTCACGCACCCATACGGTCAGCAGTTCCCAGGCGACTGCTAGAATAATCGGCCCGATGAAGAGGCCGACTATGCCATGCGCAAGAGTTCCGCCGATCACGCCGATGAAGATGACCAGCGCTGGCGTAGTCAGGCCGCGGCCCATGACAATGGGTTTCAGCACGTTGTCCGCGAGCGACGCCGGCACGAGGAACACAGTGATTAGAAGTGCCGTCGCGAAAGACTTGGTGAACCAGAGCCAGATCACGACGGGAATCACGACGACGGCCGATCCGATTTGCAGAATGCCGAGCATCATCACCGCAAAGGCCAGCAGTCCTGCGCGGGGTACGTCGGCAAATTTCAGGATGACCCCGATCACCAGCGCTTGCGCGATAGCAATGCCGATGACGCCCTGCGATACCGAGCGGATGGTCGCCCCTGCCAACGCCAGAAAATCCTCGCTTCGCTCGTCGACCACCCGGGACAGGAAGCGTCTCGACGCGGCGACCAGCCGAGGCGCTGCCGGGAACAGAAAGCCCGTCAGCGCGACAGCGACAAGGAATTTGATGGTTCCAACACCGGCACTGCCTGCAAAGCTCAGTATCGGTGCTGCCAAAGGCTTCAAATGCGGCGCGATTTCGCGCAGCAACGTGCGCAGGTTCGTAGATGCCTGGTCCCACAGCGCGTAGAGCTGTGTGCCTACGATCGGCCAATCCTTGACCCCCACAGAGGGCGACGGAATTGCCAGCGTGCCGGCACCGAGCCGCGCGGCGAATCCGCGAAGCTCATCCACGGCGCCAAGGCCAAGCCAGGTTGCAGGGCCGATGACGATCCCGAGATTAACGATTGTCAGGATGGCCGCCGCGAGCTTCGGGCGATTGCCGAGTACGCTAGATAGCCAAGTGAAGACCGGATAGAGCGCGACGGCCAGCACCACGCTCCAGGCGAGAATCGGAACGAAGGGCCGGCTCACGACGAAGGCCCAATAGACCAGGAGTGCGAGCAAGGTGAGACGGACGGCAAGCTGAATCTCGTCTTCCCCGGCGAGGAGCTGTCGGATCGTTCGCATGCTGCGCCCCCTCGTGTCTGTCTTGAGGGAGCATAATTAGGGTTTTCGCACGCGAGGCTTGATTCAGATCAAGCCTTGAGGTCGGATCGTCCGCCCTTTTGACTCGGGGAGCGGCAGTACGGCGGATCGCGCGACGGTCCGGCAAAAGAAAACCGGGCGGCCAGTCAGATTTGAATTGAGCGAGCAGACCCGCCAGGCGGTCGATGATTATCTAAAGGCCACTGGCAAACGACCCGGCGAGTTCTTGTTCACCGGCCATCGCGGACCGGACCGCAGCATGACAACCCGCCAATATGCCCGCCTCGTCTCCGAGTGGATCGGCAGCGTCGGACTCGACCCGAGGCTGTTTGGGACGCATTCGTTGCGCCGCACAAAAGCTACCCTGATCTATCGGCGGACGGGTAACCTGAGGGCTGTCCAACTCTTGCTCGGGCATACCAAGATCGAAAGCACAGTCCGGTATCTTGGTATCGAGGTCGATGACGCCCTGGCAATAGCGGAACAGGTTGATGTCTGAAATACCCGGGCAGAGCAGACATGCTCTGCCTACCCTCTAACCGCCGGTTTGCGCCATTTGCTGAATAGCGACCGACCTTTGCCGTCTGTACGATCTGCACGATTCAGCTCGAGTAGCTCCGTAGGCCTACGCTTGACGCAGAGCTTTCATCACAGACACCCTGTATCGCCAGGCACTTGCTGCAATCATTCCGACCAGCATGGCCGCAACAAACGCCAGGACTTTTGGGTCTAAAGTCACAAGATCGGCGAGCGCAGGGCCTGGGCAAATGCCTGCGAGGCCCCACCCCACGCCAAACAGCGCGGCCCCACCGACAAGCGGCAGGTCAATCTGTCGCTGAGTTGGCAGGTGAAATTTTTCGTCAACCAAAGGAGAGCTACGGCGGAAGATAAACTTGTAGCCCAGCGTCGTAACGGCAAGACCTCCGGCCATCACAAACATCAAGGTTGGATCCCAACTCCCCGCGAAATCCAGGAAATTGGAAACCCGCGCCGGATTGACCATGTCGGAGAGGGTGAGTCCGGCGCCAAATATGACGCCAGCCAAAAGCGAGAAAACCACGGACATGTCGGATACCTAGATCATGTGACGGATAACGAAAACGGTTGCCGCGCCTGTAGCCATGAAAGTTACTGTGGCGACCACGGAACGCATTGAAAACCGGGCCAAGCCGCAAATGCCGTGACCGCTGGTGCAGCCAGATCCAACAGTCGCTCCCACACCCACGATCAATCCAGCGATGACGGTCGTCGGCATGGCCGCCGGGAAAGTGACGCTGCTCCAGTCTTTCAGACCAAACGCCGTGACCAGGAGCGCACCCAGCGGCAATCCCAAGATGAAGGCCAAACGCCATAACCTGCCCATCACGTCGGTGGTGGTCATGGCGTTCACGACTATACCGCACACACCGGCGATGCGCCCGATGGTGAGCATCAGAATGATCGTGGCAAGGCCAATGAGACCCCCGCCGATCAGCCCTGAAACTGGAGCAAAACTTGTCATGGTATCCTGCCTCGCTGCGTTCGGCTCTAACAGCAATATCGCGGATCTATGCGTCAGAACACTCAAAAAATTCAAGGGATCTGCCGAAGGGACCAAAGCCCGCAACGTCCGTTCCGGGGTCAATCGCGTCACTTTAGAGGTGAGCCGATCACTTCCGGTTTGCTTCCAACTCCGGACATGTCGCCGCGCCGCGATAACTGACGCGATGTGCCACGAACAGACCTTTGCCGTCCCATATTTCATTGCATTGCAGGCCGGTCGTTACCCCCGTCTATTGATCCATCGCAACAAAGCACCCCATGGGCGTTGCTATTAGGTTTCAAGAGATACCCCCATCGCAAAGCGCTGCACGCTAGAAATGAGGAGATGATCCATGGCCAATAAGGAAGTCGTAATCTGTTCGCCCGTGCGCACCGCCATCGGCACATACGGCGGCGCGCTGAAAGATATGGCGGCGGTCGATCTCGGTGCCGTGGCGGTCCGCGCAACGCTTGAGCGCGCGAAACTGTCGCCCGGTGATATCGACACGGTCGTCATGGGCAACGTGATCCAGGCTGGCAACAAAATGAACCCGGCCCGGCAGGCGGCGATCAATGGCGGCATTCCGGTCGATGTTCCGGCACTGACGGTCAACCGCGTCTGCGGCTCGGGTGCGCAAGCGATTGCGAGCGCGGCACAGGAGGTGATGCTTGGCTTGATCGATAGCGCAGTCGCCGGCGGCATGGAGAACATGGACCGAGCGCCCTATCTCATGGGCTCCGGGCGCTGGGGATACCGCATGGGCGACGCTCAAATCTTCGATGCGATGCTGATGGACGGCCTCAATGACGCCTTTTCCGGCAAGCATTCCGGATGGCACACTGAAGACCTCGCGGCCTCCCACCAGATCACACGCGAGGAGCAAGACCGTTGGGCCGAACGCTCGCAGAAGCGCTTTTCCGCAGCTCAGGCTGGCGGCAAGTTCGCCTCGGAAATCGCAGCAGTCGAAATTGCGTCGCGCAAAGGCCCGACAAAATTTGATAAAGACGAGCATAATCGGCCGGAGACTACACTGGAGAGCCTCTCAAAGCTTAAGCCCGCATTCCGTAAGGACGGCACCATTACCGCTGGCAATGCGCCGGGGCTTAATACGGGGGCTGCAGCAATGATCGTGGCTGACCGCGCGTGGGCCGACAAGAAGGGCCTCGCGCCTATGGCGCGCCTCGTCGCCTACGGTATCGGTGCCGTCGAGCCTGGCATGTTCGGATTGGGTCCGGTTCCGGCGGTGAAGCAGGCGCTGGATCGTGCTGGCTGGAAAGCCGCAGATATCCAGCGCATCGAGATCAACGAGGCTTTCGCAGCAATAGCAATTGCAGTCGCGAAGGACCTCGGTCTGGCTGCGGACATCGTCAACGTCGAAGGTGGTGCAATCGCGCACGGCCACCCGATAGGCGCGTCTGGCGCGGTGCTCACGACCCGGTTGTTGCATTCGATGAAACGCGATGGGATCAAACGCGGTATCGTAACACTGTGCATCGGCGGCGGTCAGGGAATTGCGCTGGCTCTGGAAACCGTAACTTGAACTGCATGTACGCGATGAGGAGTGCGACGTGAGCAAGGACTTCGCAGAGATCGCCCATGATGTAACCGCCGGAGTCGGGCTGTTGCAACAGGGGGCGCCCAACCCGATGAAGGCATTTGGCGCACTGTCGGTGGCGGCGACGGCATCGAAAGCCATTGACACAAAAACGAAGGAACTGATGGCGCTCGCGATTGGCATCGCCGTCCACTGCGATGGCTGCGTCGCCTATCACACAAAGATGGCCCACCAGCATGGGGCCAGCCGGGACGAGGTTGCCGAGACTGCGGTTCTTGCCGTTTATATGGGAGGCGGCCCGGCGGCGGTGTATGGTGCAGACGCGCTACGTGCCTACGATCAGTTTGCAGGCACAAAGTCGTAACAAAGGTCGACGCCCCCACCAGATGAGGACCCCTGCCTGTAACGGCTCCAGGAAAGATTTCAGTGTTTCACTTTCACGCTCTGAACGCGCCCACGCCGTTTCTTTTTTTCACGGGCAAGGGCGGCGTCGGCAAGACTTCTCTTGCGTGCGCTACCGCCATCGGCCTCGCCGACCGTGGATTGCGTGTCCTTCTCGTCAGCACCGATCCTGCGTCGAACCTCGACGAGATGCTTGAAGTCGCCCTGACCGATAGCCCAACGCCGGTGCCGAATGTGCCCGGGCTTTCTGCATTGAACATCGACCCAGAGGCAGCGGCCGAGAGCTATCGAACCCGTGTGCTCGAACAGCTCGGACCTGGGGCTACCCCTGACGAGAGATCGACCGTGCGTGAGCAGCTCTCCGGCGCTTGCACCACCGAGATCGCCGCCTTCGATGAGTTCGTGGGACTTCTGGACGGCGACATGGCGGGGTTTGATCATATCATTTTCGATACGGCACCGACCGGCCACACGCTGCGGCTTCTTAGTCTCCCAAAGGCATGGACCGGCTTTCTGAAGAACAACGACCGGGGAGCGTCCTGTCTCGGTCCACATTCAGGTTTGAAGATGCAGGAGGATCGCTTCCGCAAGGCACTTCAAGCCTTGGGCGACTCCAAGCGGACCACCATTATTCTGGTCACTCGCGCCGACCGAGGCGCGATCCGCGAAGCGGCCAGAACTTCTGGCGAACTGGATACGCTCAATCTCTCGAACCAGTTCCTCGCTGTGAATGGACGCTTCCACGCCACGGACCCAACCGATGCCGTTGCGGCTGCGCTTGAGCGGGATCAGGACGAGGCTCTGGCCGCGATGCCAGCGTCGCTTACGAAATTGCCGCGAGACGAAATCCCTTTGCTTGGTTTCGACATCGTCGGCCTCACGGCTCTCAGGGCGTTCTTGTCGCCCTCCAGTCCGCCTCCAATTGCAGCCAGCGAACAAAACGTCAAGCCGGTTGACCTACCGGGCCTCGACCGGCTGGTCGATGACATCGCGCAGGGCAAACACGGCCTCATCATGGTCATGGGCAAGGGCGGCGTAGGAAAGACGACGATTGCCGCCGCCATCGCCGTGGGACTGGCGAAGCGGGGTCATGCCGTCCACCTCAGCACGACCGATCCGGCGGCTCACGTCGCTTTCGTCGTTGATGGCGCGATGCCGGGCCTGACGGTAGATCGGATCGACCCTCGGGTCGAGACGGAGCGGTATGTCGCGAAAATACTGGCGAGCCGTGGCCGTGACCTCGATGAGCAGGGTATGGCGCTGCTGCGTGAGGATCTTGCTTCGCCATGCACCGAGGAAGTCGCCGTGTTCCACGCCTTCTCGCGCATCGTCGTTGAGGCCCGAGCCGCCTTCGTGGTGCTCGACACGGCTCCAACAGGCCACACGCTGCTCCTACTGGACGCGACCGGCGCTTATCATCGGCAGATGACACGCCAACTCGATCCGAGCGGACCGGGGCGCATCCTCACCCCGTTGATGAGGCTGCAAGACCCCGCCTACACGCGCGTAATCCTAGTAACCTTGCCGGAGACAACTCCGGTTTCCGAGGCCGCAGCCCTTCAGGATGACTTGCGTCGCGCCGGCATCGAACCGTTCGGCTGGATCATCAACAAAAGCCTCGCCGCCTCGGGAACCCACGATCCCTTGCTGCGATTGCGGCTCGTTACAGAGCTGGCGCAGATAGCTCGCGTTCAGAAGGGGCTAGCAAAGCGAGCATTCATTATCGGCTGGCGAAGCAAACCCCCAATCGGTGTTGGCGAGCTTCAGACTCTGTCGTGAAGTTGAGAACCATTGACCGCACGACTACCAATCGAAATCCCTGATGCCCTATGATGTCTGCTCTGGGGTCAATCGCGTCACTTTAGAGGTGAGCCGGTCACTTCCGGTTTGCTTCCAACTCCGGACATGTCGCCGCGCCGCGATAACTGGCGCTACGTGTCGACGGCGGAAATAGCTGCTCACCAGATATATCGAATGACACCGTTGTCGGCAGCGGCCGGGGATGATGAACTTCGCCACACCATGCGAAATCGATGGCCAAATGCTGAATGCCAGGACGATCGGTTGAGGTTATTGCCCGTCGTGCCAATCTGCCGCAGTTGATCTTGACCCCAAATCACCGGCTATATCCCGCGCATCCCGTTCCGCTTGAGGGACGTATCATGATCGTCACGGACGTTGGTGCGGGATGCAATGGACGCGACAGCGACGCAGCGCAAACATTTTGCGCGGACGAACGGCGCTGATGTGGACGGCGAAGTCGTGTGGTCCTGACGCCCCGACGCTGGCGTCAAGTTCTTGAGAAGCAAGCTTCTTGGGGATGACGGTGGCAAACAAGCCCGGTCACCGGGGAGAGCGCGAAATAAGCCGTTAAAACCATTGCGCAGGGAAGGCCGGGTGTTCCGGTGAACCTGTGGTGACTAACTCGCGTGCTTTCTACACACCACGCGCGGCTGCGGGTGCAACGGGCACCCGGCTTTCCCTGCGCCCTCTGTTTTTCGAGGCGAAGGAATATGCACAACCCGGGCGCGAGAGCGCCGCGGGAAGGCGGAGGTGCGTATCTTGCCGTCATTCGCGCATTCGACGAGCGGAGAGTGCAGGGCGGTCAAAGCCATGCCAGCGTCCCGGCCAGCCCCGGATCACCCCAAATGACCATCTTTTGGCATTGCGGCCTGCCGGCTTTGTCGTCTAAAACAGCGTCGGAAACGCATTTCCGGCAACCAACCGTCAACGGTTTTGGCCGAGGATGTTGTTCCAAAGGGTCTGGCAATGCTGATTCGCAGCGATTTGTACGGAGTTCAGGGGGGAGCGGCGATGGCCGTTCATGCCCCGGCGATTCCGGCTGCGTCCGCGCCCACCCTGCTGATTGGCGGGCTTCTGCTTCTTATCGGCCCCTGAGGGCCGTCTGGGCGGTTTGCGCCTGGGCACTCAGGGGTTGCGCGAGATCACCAGAACCCTTCAGCGCTCAAGAATGCAGCGCACGACCATAAGGAATTTTCGCAATGACCACCGTGAACAAGTCCGACAAGGACCGCGTCGTCATATTCGACACCACCTTGCGCGACGGCGAGCAATGTCCCGGCGCCACCATGAGCTTCGAGGAGAAGCTCGAGATCGCCGAGATGCTTGACGACATGGGCGTCGATGTCATCGAAGCCGGCTTTCCGATCACTTCCGAAGGCGATTTCCAGGCGGTCAGCGAGATCGCCCGGCGCTCCAAGAATGCCGTGATCGCCGGCCTGGCGCGGGCGCATCCCAAAGACATCGACCGCTGCGCCGAAGCGGTGAAGTTTGCCAAGCGCGGCCGTGTCCACACCGTGATCGCGACCTCGCCGCTGCACATGCGGGTCAAGCTCAACATGACCCCGGAGCAGGTGCTGGAAACCTCGATCGCCAACGTCACCCGCGCGCGCAACCACATCGACGACGTCGAATGGTCGGCCGAAGACGGCACCCGCAGCGAAATGGATTTTCTCTGCCGGATCGTCGAAGCCGTGATCAAGGCCGGCGCCACCACGGTCAATATTCCGGATACCGTCGGCTACACCGTCCCCGAGGAATACACCCACTTCATGCGCACCCTGATCGAACGGGTGCCGAATTCCGACAAGGCGGTGTTCTCGGTCCACTGCCACAACGATCTCGGCATGGCGGTGGCGAATTCGCTGGCCGGCATCGCCGGCGGCGCGCGGCAGATCGAATGCACCGTCAACGGCATCGGCGAGCGGGCAGGCAATGCCGCGCTCGAGGAAGTCGTGATGGCCATCAATATCCGCAACGACAGGTTTCCCTGGTGGAACAAGATCGACACCACCATGCTGACGCGAGCCTCGAAGATGGTGTCGGCTGCGACGTCGTTCCCGGTGCAGTACAACAAGGCGATCGTCGGCCGCAACGCGTTCGCCCATGAGAGCGGCATCCATCAGGACGGCGTTCTGAAGGATGCATCGACCTACGAGATCATGCGGCCGGAAATGGTCGGCCTGAAGAAGTCGTCGCTGGTGCTCGGCAAGCATTCCGGTCGCCATGCCTTCGTGCACAAGCTGGAGGAGATGGGCTACAAGCTCGGCGCCAACCAGCTGGAGGATGCGTTCGTGCGGATGAAGGCGCTGGCCGACCGCAAGAAGGACATCTACGACGAGGACATCGAGGCGCTGGTCGATCAGGAAATCGCAGCTTCCCATGACCGCATCAAGCTCGCCTCGCTCACGGTGATCGCGGGCACCCACGGCCCGCAACGCGCCACCATGAAGCTCAACATCGAGGGCCAGATCAAGATCGAGGAAGCCGAGGGCAACGGTCCGGTCGATGCGGTGTTCAACTGCATCAAGCTGTTGGTCCCGCATGAGGCCAAGCTCGAGCTCTATCAGGTCCACGCCGTCACCGAGGGCACCGACGCGCAAGCCGAAGTGTCGGTGCGGCTGGCGCATGAAGGCCGCTCGATGACGTCCAAGGCGTCCGATCCGGACACCCTGGTGGCCTCGGCCAAGGCCTATCTGGGTGCGCTCAACAAAATTGTCATGAAGCGCCAGCGCGACGTCCCGGCCGCGGCGGCGAGCTGATTGGGCGCAGGCGTCATTGCGAGCGAAGCGAAGCAATCCATAGTTACCACGTAAAGAAAAGATGGATTGCTTCGTCGCTAGCGCTCCTCGCAATGACGGATTGGCTACTTGGTTTTTGCGTTGCAGCAATGCTTTCCGGCCACCCTGCTAACGGGCAATGGCATTCGCACCGGCTTCTCTATATTGGTGCCACGCATGCAAGGCTGGGAGCAGCGCAAGCATGCGCTTCGCCAGAAATCACGCGGGAGGAACCATGCGCAAGTTGATCCTGGCTGCGGTATCGATCGCGGCGCTGGCTCTGGCTGGACCGGCATCAGCGCAGTCGCCGATCGTCATCAAGTTCAGCCACGTCGTGGCTTCCAACACGCCCAAGGGTGCTGCGGCCGAAAAATTCAAGGAACTGGCCGAGAAATATACCGACGGCAAGGCCAAGGTCGAGATCTATCCGAATTCCACGCTTTACAAGGACAAGGAAGAACTGGAGGCGCTGCAGCTCGGCGCGGTGCAGATGCTGGCGCCGTCGAATTCCAAGTTCGGCCCGATCGGGGTGCGGGAGTTCGAGGTGTTCGATCTTCCCTACATTCTGCCTGACCTCCCGACCTTGCGCAAAGTCACCGACGGACCGCTCGGCGTCAAACTGCTCAAGCTTCTGCAGCCAAAGGGCATGATTGGTCTTGCCTATTGGGACAACGGCTTCAAGCAGATGACCGCCAACAAGAAGCTGATCGCGCCGGACGACTACAAGGGTCTGAAATTCCGCGTCCAGTCCTCGAAGGTTCTCGAAGCCCAGTTCCGCGCGCTCGGCGCCGTCCCGCAGGTGATGGCATTCTCGGAAGTGTACCAGGCGCTGCAGACCGGCGTGGTCGACGGTCAGGAGAACACGGCGTCCAACATCTACACCCAGAAGATGCACGAAGTGCAGAAATATCTGACCATGACCAACCATGGCTACATCGGCTATGTCGTGGTCGTGAACAAGAAGTTCTGGAACGGTCTTCCCGCCGACATTCGCAGCCAGCTCGAAAAAGCCATGAAGGAGGCCACCGCCTTCGGCAACGGGCAATCGGCCAAGGAAAACGAGGAAGCGCTGGCGGCAATCAAGAAGGCCGGCAAGACCGAAATCGACACCTTGACGCCGGAGCAGGACGCCGCCATGCGCAAGGCGATGGAGCCGGTCTACAAGGATGTTGCCGCCCGGGTCGGTCAGCCCTTGATCGACGAATTCATCAAGGAGACCGGCGGAGTGACCCACTGACAAGATGCCGCCGGCTCGCCTGAATGCTTCGGGGCGCATGAGGGGACGAGATGCTGCTTCGTATCCTTGACCGGCTTGAGGAAATCCTGATCGCCTCGCTGATGGCGGCCGCGACCATCCTGATTTTCATTTCCGTCGTGCATCGCTTCGGCACCGGCGTGCCGTTGCTGTATCCCTATCTGATCCGCATTCACATCTCCTGGGCGCAGGAGCTGTGCATCTACATGTTCATCTGGATGGCGAAATTCGGCGCGGCCTACGGCGTGCGAACCGGCATCCATGTCGGCGTCGACGTCTTGATCAACCGGCTCAATCCGCGCTGGCAGAAGGGCGTCATTCTGTTCGGCCTGTTCGGCGGCGCGTTCTTCACCTTCGTGGTCGGCACCATGGGCGCGAAATTCGTCATCGAACTGATGAGCACCGACCAGGTATCGCCCGATCTCGAATTGCCAAGCTGGATCGTCTACGCCTGCATCCCGCTCGGCTCGTATCTGATGTGTTTTCGGTTTCTCCAGGTGGCCTGGGCGTTCTGGAAGACCGGCGAATTGCCGCATCATGATGCGACCAATGTCGACGGCATCGAAGTCAGTCCGACCGCGCCGGTCGCGCTCGGAGAAGCGTGATGAGCGCCGCGCTGATTTTCGGGTTGCTGTTTGCCCTGATGCTGACCGGCATGCCGATCTCGATTTCGCTCGGCCTGACGGTGCTGACCTTCCTGTTCACCATGACCGAGGTGCCGATCGAGAGCGTCGGGCTGAAATTGTTTTCCGGCCTCGACAATTTCGGCATCATGGCGATTCCGTTTTTCATCCTCGCCGGCACCTTCCTGACCCGCGGCGGGGTGGCGCGCCGCATGATTGCCTTCACCACCTCGGTGGTCGGCCATTTGCCGGGCGGGCTCGGTCTTGCCGGCGTGGCGGCCTGCGCGATGTTCGCCGCGATCTCGGGCTCCAGTGTCGCCACGGTGGTAGCGATCGGCTCGATCATGATGCCGGCCATGGTCGAACACGGCTATCCGCGCCGGTTCGGCGTCGGCGTGATCTCGACATCCGGCGCGCTCGGCATCCTGGTGCCGCCGTCGATCATCCTGGTGCTATATGGCGTTTCCACCAACACCTCGATTGGGGCGCTGTTCATGGCCGGCATCGTGCCGGGGATCATGCTGGCGCTGATGCTGGCGGCCGTGACATGGTTCATCGCCTGGCGCAGGGACTACCCGCGCATGCAAAGGGCCACGCTCGCCCAGCAATGGACCGCGTTTCGCGAAAGCGTTTGGGGGCTGCTGCTGATCGTGATCGTGCTCGGCGGCATCTATGGCGGAATCTTCACGCCGACCGAGGCCGCCGCGGTGGCCGCGGTCTATGCGTTCTTCATCACCGTGTTCGTCTACAAGGAACTGAAGCTGCGCGAAGTCTCGAAGGTGCTGCTGCAGGCCGCCAGCATGAGCTCGATGCTGCTCTACATCATCACCAACGCGGTGCTGTTCTCGTTCCTGATGACGCATGAGCAGATTCCGCAGGAGATGGCGGCCTGGATCATCGACAAGCATTTCGGCGTCTGGTCGTTCCTGCTGGTGGTGAACCTGATCCTGCTCGCAGCCGGCAACGTGATGGACCCGTCGTCGATCCTCTTGATCATGGCGCCGATCCTGTTTCCGCTTGCCACCAAGCTCGGCATCCATCCGGTTCACCTCGGCGTGCTGATGATCGTCAACAGCGAGGTGGGACTGTGTCATCCGCCGGTCGGTCTCAATCTTTATATTGCCAGCGGCATTGCCAAAATGGGCATCAGCGAAATCACGGTCGCGGTATTGCCCTGGCTATGCGCGATGCTGATTTTCCTCGGCCTGATCACCTACATTCCCGAGATTTCGCTGTGGTTGCCGCGGCTGCTCGGCATGATCTAGAAACTTTCAATCGGCTTAACGCTGATGTCACAAAATCATGTTCCGGGACTTGCCGGGAGCACGGACACAAACGGCCACAGAATTACATCTTGGTAACAGAAGGCACTTTTTCCAAACTGTAAGTTGATTGCGTGCGGCCGCGCGCTCATCCTGGCGCTCCTTTCAAAGGAGGTCCAGATGAAGAAAATCCTTCTCGCCGGTGTTGCGGCAATCGCCATCGCCGGTTCAAGCCTAGCCTATGCCCAGCATCAAGAGTGGTTTCACCATGAGCGTATGAGCCCCGAAGACAGGGCGGCCTTTGCCGACGCGCGGATCGCCGCCGTGAAGGCGGGCCTGAAGCTGACGCCCGATCAGGAGAAGCTGTGGCCGCCGGTCGAGGCTGCGGTGCGGGATTTCGCCAAGATGCGGATCGATCGCGCCAATGCGCGGATGAATGCCGAGAACGATAGTTCGAGCGATGCGCAGAAGCCGGATGATCCGGTGGCGCGCCTGCGCGACCGCGCCGACAGGATGGCGGCCACGGCGGCTGTGCTGAAGCGTATCGCGGATGCCGCTGATCCGCTCTACAAGACCCTCGACGACGGCCAGAAGCGTCGCCTCAAGGTTCTCACCCATTTCGGCCACAAAGGCTGGCGGCACCAAGAAGCCGACGATGATCGCGATGGCGACGGGGATCGCGGCGGCGAACCGGGATCGCGGCTACGACCGGGATCGTGGCTACGACCGCGATGGCGGGCCGGGCAGGGATCAGGGCGGCCGGGGTTCCGGGCGGCTCTAGCCGCCGCGGAATTCGATCGATCGAAGTTCATGATAAGCCGCCGGATTCCGGCGGCTTTTCGGCTCTCACGCTCGCCGCCGATGGCCTGGGAATAACCCCTCGGCTTGCTGGACATCGCGGGATCGCTTTGCTAAACGACGCCCTCTTGAGAAGGCTTTTCCCGGCCGGTTCCGGGCGCATAGCTCAGTTGGTAGAGCAGATGACTCTTAATCATCGGGTCCCAGGTTCGAGCCCTGGTGCGCCCACCAAGCATTTCAAGCACTTAGCATTAAAAATAGGAAGCTAGCCGGTTTGCAATGGCTATTGGGTAGTCAGTGGGGTGACGCCATCGCCGGTGGCGTCGTGCTTGGTGATTGCGTCTCTAATGTCAGGGCTTCATAGCGGCTCCATGCCTCCGTCGATGGTGGCGCGCATGAGCAGGGGGCAGTCTCTGAAAGGTGATTTCCAAGCGTGCGCGTCCCGCTAATCGACAAGTCAGGCCAGCGACCAGCGTCCCGCGGACCAGCGATCAGCGTCCAAGCGCCTTGATTGGCATGGCATCGCAAGGCAGGGCATTCGAGCCGTCGGGTCGCTCCCGGCGGTTCACTTGTATCTGCGCCGTCTCATTGATCTTTTCGGAGCTGGGCGAGGCCCGCGCCGATTTCGCGAGTGCATACCGCGACCTTGGCTGGGTGGTCGCGCACGAAGGTGGGCTTCCGCACCGCAGCGAAGATCGGAAGCGATAAAAACGGCCGCTATAAGCGATTTAAGTTGCCGCGCCAAAACCATCGGACCTAGAGTTATGGGTCCAAGGGTCCGCGTTAACAGGAGGCAATAATGAACACGAAGGGAGCAGTTTTCCAACCAGAGCTAATCGAATTGATGAAGGCGGTCCTCGACGACGCGGCGATGATGCTTCCCGAAGCGAAGCGCACTTCGGCGATGAAAGCTGAAATCGCGTCTCATATTCTCGCTTGTGCCGCAAAGGGCGAGCGAGACCCGGTTGTGCTGAAAATGAATGCTCTCTTGGCAGTCGTGGAATGCTCGCACTATTCGCACGATGTCTCTCCGGAGCGCCGGGCGGTCTGAGCCGCACGATATCTTGGTTCATTGAGTCCGATCTTGCGCTGGGCGCCGCCTTGGGAAAATGTGTGATCGTCGGCTTGCCTTACGCCGAACGCTTCCCGCATGCGCGTTTCCCGCAATCCGTAATACGGTAGACCCTCGCTACAACGCCGCAATCAGGGAGTTTGATGTGTCCCTTACCGTCGCTCATGTCACACCATTTATCTCGCTTTTGGCTGGCATCCTGATCCTCGTCATTCCCGTCCTGTTGAACTATATCGTCGCGATTTACCTGATTGTCGCGGGCGTGGTTAGCCTCAATGAAACCCATCATTTCTTGAAATGACTTAAAGCCCGCGCATCGTTTCCGGAAGTGGCCCTGCGGCGAGGTATTCGACACGCACGGACCCGACGAGGTATTCACGCACGTTCCTCACGTTACGGCGACCGAACGCGCCCGGTCCGGTGCGGTACGATTAGCGGAAAGCAGGAGCAGTCATGGTTGATGGCAAAGCGATAGTTCGCGAACGCGTCGAGAAGATCGATGGGGTATCTCGAACTTGGTTTGAATGGCTCTCAAGAGATTCGACGATGTCCAAAACCCTCGTTGTGGAAATCGAATTTGATACCGATCCCAACAACAGTCGTTTCCGCCAATCCGTCATTGACGCGATTTATGAGACTGTCGACGCCGTTCTCAAAGACGAAACCACGATGACAGTCAGCCATCTCAGAATTGTACCGAAAGGGTCGACATAGACGCCCAAAAGGGAACATGGCGGCGACAATCAACGACAACTGAGGTGGCGAACATGAACGGAAATCGTTACTACGGGGTCCGCGTCGAGGGCGCAAAATACGGCGTGGGCTTTGGCTCGGCCCTGGCCATTGCGATATCCTACACTGCCAACCATTCGATACTTTGGGCAATCATCGACGGCATTTTCGGCTGGCTGTATGTGATTTACTTCGCACTGTTTCGGTCATAATCACCGCATCAATCGCCCGTACCAGTGCGAGCTATGCGGCGCGTGGATCGAATACCGCGACCTTGGCAAGGTGTTGGGCGCACGAAGGGCCGATGCCGCCCAGAACGGCCCGCTCATTAATAATAGCCCGATATTGGAAATTGACACTTTTGAGACATGCATGCGGCCCCGGGATCGTCGGCTCATCGGGTAGGCCAGAAATGATCAGGCGCGCGGTCAGTACGGCGAAGCACTGCCCATCGATCCTTACTTGCTGTCCGCGGTCGCTAATTTATTGGCGAACGCCGTACACAGTTCAGCGGCCCGAATAACTTCGTCATTCGCCTTTCTAAATTCCGCTATGCTGGCAGGGTCGGATATTAGGCCCCTTAGTAGAAAACTTTTCCGCCTCGCTTTTTCGAGTTCGGCCAGAGCGGCTTGATGTTCTTGATATAGGGTCATTGGATACTCCATGATCGTCAGCATCAACCGGACCACTAGCCTGCCGAACACCACCACATCCCCATCCACATCGTCTATGATGGGTATTCAGTTTCGGCTACGCTGACGCGATCCGCATGGAGCGACCAATGCGAAAGTTGTCCCTGATCGCAAAATACACGCTTGCCAAGCTCGACAGCTTCAACTCGGTTCGGCGCGTCGACCTCGCACTCGCCCTGACAAATTTCGGCCTCGTGGCCGTTGTCGCCCAGCACTTCTTTGAAAAACTTCACGACATAGCGCGTCATGTGCATCATCCATTGCAAAACCTCTGTCAAATTAATCTATTCGTTAGTCACAAAAGACGTATTGATCCGAATCAAGATCGTACGCTTGGATCACAAAATCGCAAACGCCTCGAAGTGAAGCCGCGACGGGTCTTGGCGTCGCAGGCAGCGGTCGCTATCGGGTGGGATATTGCGGAGGACATCCCTGGTTCGGTAGCGATTGACCCGGTTCGGACATTAAGGATACTTGACATAGGTCAACAAACCGTCGGCCGCTGATAGGTATTGTTTTTTTTATTATGGTGCTGATGCAATGACGAGACCTGTACCGGACAAGGCGGAAATCGCACTTGAATATCCTGAGAAATTCTACGTTGGAACCTTCGAGCGCTCGTCACGATTTGAGGCGCGGCTAGATTCAACGGGATTCGCGTTGATCCTTGATCGCCCAGGCGATGAAGGGGCTCGTAGGTCGGTTCACATGCACATCAACTATGGTCTGTTCGCTGGCATTCTAAGCGAGCTCGCTTCGTCAGTGAACCGCATTCCCAAAGACGACATCGTACATCGCGACCAACTCGCTCGTGCGGTCGCCGAATTGCACAAGGCGTTAAAATAGATGAAATCGCTCGGCCTCAGTCGGATACCCAAGCGCTTGGAGATTTGTGGGGCTTTGTCGTCAATCGTAACGGGAGTCCCCTGGATGTCAGAAGCTTTTGATAGAAGTTTGCGATTTGATAGAAGTTTGCGAACATTGTTCCTCGTCGGGTGCTTCTCCCTCGTCACCGCCGTTGGGCCATCGCGATCGTTTGCGGCTGATGCGTATCATGGCAAAGCCATTGCGGAACGTTGGTGTACCGACTGCCATGTTGTGGAACGCGAACAAAAAAGTCCAGCAACAGATCAAGCGCCGCCATTTGCGTCGATTGCAAGAACGCCAGAGTTCGGTGCGAACAAGCTCGCGATTCTCTTGCTCGCACCACATCCGAACATGCCAAAGCTGGCTCTAAGTCGCTCAGAGGTCGCGGACCTTGCTGAATATATCTTGACGCTCAAATAGTGGGTCACGGAGCGTGGTCAAGACGCCACGCATTCCGGCGGAGCTCATCTCGGCGAAGGTGATCTCGGTCGCATTTGGAGGAGGCGCACGATTTATCGGCGGCCTACGAAAAGATGCTGACGGCGGGAAGCTACACGTTTGCGAACCCGACGACAAAGCCGTCGGCTGGGTGTTGCGTTGCAGACTTTCTTTATCAAACTGCGATCATCGTCATTGCCGCTCCAGGGAAATCGCCGCGCGCCGCATGCGTGTCACAAAATGGCAAACAAAGCCAACAATAGTGCCTGCCGGATATGAATTCGGACTTCGATGCGCTGCGGATCAAAACGGAGGACGGCTCCGCCATTACCGCCGAGAACGTTCGGGACGAGCCGCAACCCGCGCAGTTGTTCGAAGTTCCGTCAGGTTTCCGAAAATTCGATCCTCAACCTCATTCAGCGGATCAAACAAAGCGATGTATGGTTCGCCGGAAAGCAGGACCTGGGTCGCTGGTATCCTTGGCATTGCTGCATAGCACGAGCCCGCTCGTGGCAGCACTTAGCGGACATCGCCACTTCTCCATCCGCGCGTCTGCCTTCGGGGCAACGGACTAAACCGCTCCCCTCTTGACGGCGCATTTCTTCAATGTAATGTTCTGAACATGTGTTCAAAACGCATAATTGATGCGCCAGAGAGCGTTACCCGAGACTCGATCGCGAAGGCGGCTGCCCGGCAGTTTGCCAAACACGGGATCGATGAAACGACGATGCGCGACATCGTACGAGACGCCGGAATTAGTCTCGGCACGATCAACTATCATTTTGGCTCCAAGCTGGGCCTCGCTTACGACGTCTTCGAAAGGGTGGCATGGCAGGCGTGTGAAGAGAGGAACCTGGCCTACGACGCCCTCGAAGCTGCTGCGGGCGACGGGCCGGTGCCGGTCGACGCAATATTTCGCGCGCTGTTCAGGCCCTATTTGGAAGGTGACGAGAACCGCCGGCAACTCCTGATCTATATCCTGCAGCAACGTCACCTGGCTCGTTTGGATCTCGCTCAAGAAATCGGAGAGAAATATCTCGATCAGGTTGCGCTTCGCACGATCGCGATGCTCGGCAAAGCGTGTCCCCACCTTTCGGCACGCGAGGTGAGCTGGAGATACAATCTTTCGCTCGCTGCGGTCTTGTGGGTGGTGTCGGACTGCGGACCGGACAATCGCCTCAAGAGGTTGTCGGCTGGAGCCGCGGACGCCTCGGATCCCCAGCAACTTGTCCAACAGATCATCGATTACGTGGTCGGCGCCTTCGAACGCGGCGCCGGCGGGCAAATCAGTGCGCAAGAGGAAAAAACCTGATGGCGAAATGGCAATACACCAAGGGCTTGCACGATCTGGGCAATGGTTGCCTGGCGTATCTACAGCCCGATGGCAGCTGGGGTTGGAGCAATGCGGGATTGATCGTCGATGGCAGCGAGAATCTTCTGGTCGATACGTTGTTCGACCTCAAATTGACACGGCAAATGCTCAACGAAATGCGCGACAAGGTGCCGTCGGCAAGAAACATAAAGACGCTCGTCAACACCCATGCGAATGGCGATCACACGTTCGGAAACCAGCTTGTCGCCGGTGCCGATATCATCACGACCGAGCAGACCGCCAAGGAGATGCTCGAGCATCCGCCCCAATTCCTCAGGGGCCTGAAGGCGGACCGGGCGCGGCTCGGCGAGGGAGCTGAATTTCTCTACGATATGATGGCGAAGAACTTCGATTGGGACGATGTGGTTTACACGGCGCCGACACGGACATTCTCCGAGCGCCTCGACCTCAAAGTCGGGGACAAGGACGTGCAACTGATCTACGCGGGGCCGGCGCACACCAAGGGCGATACGCTGGTCTATGTGCCAAAGGACAAGACCGTATTCGCCGGTGATCTGTTGTTTGTCGGGGGCCATCCGGTGATTTGGGCGGGGCCGGTCGGCAACTGGATCAAGGCCTGTGATCTGATCCTTGGCTGGGATGTCGATGTTGTCGTTCCCGGACACGGTCCGGTCACCGACAAAAGCGGTGTCGCGCGCTTCAAGAGCTATCTCGAATACATCAACACCGAGGCCAGGAAGCGCTACGACGCGGGCATGGATCCCTACACGGCGGCGACCGAGATCAAGATGGATCCATTCATGGACTGGATCGATTCCGAACGCATCGTGATCAACGTGGCGTCGCTCTACAAGGAGTACGGGATGAAGGAGGAGATCACGCCACTCGCGCTGTGGACCAACATGTCGCATTTTCACAAGGCCGGACTTTGCAACTGCGGGCGCCAGCATGGCGTGTTCAAGGCAAGCTGAGGCGTATCTCCATGAAACTCGTGACCTTCCTGACGTCCACGAACGAACAGCATATCGGCGCGCTTGGCAACGATGAGACGCTGATTGTCGACTTTACCAAGACCGATCCTGCCCCGCATTTTCGCGACATGCTCAGTCTCATCGATGGCGGCCCCAAGGCGCTCGACCAGGCGCGTGCGCTCCGGGAAAGCGCCAAAGCGGTCGTCTTGCCGGCGGCGGGACAGAGGCTCCTCGCTCCGGTGCCGGAGCCGCGCCAGATGCGCGATTGCCTATGCTTCGAAAAGCACCTGAAGCAGGCGAGCGCATCCATGCGGATGCGCGAAAATCCCGGCACGACTGTCGATCCGGAAACGATGACGCTCCCGGCGATCTGGTACAAACAGCCGATCTATTACAAGGGCAATAAATTCAGCGTCATCGGTCCGGAAGCGGACGTGGAGTGGCCAAGCTACAGCAAACTTCTGGATTACGAAATGGAGTTTTGCATTTTCACCGGGAAGGGCGGCAAGAACATCAAGCCTGAGGCGGCACGCGACCACATCTTCGGCTATTCGATCTTCAACGACATTAGCGCGCGCGACGCCCAGGGCGCGGAAATGGCAGGCATGCTTGGGCCAGCCAAGGGCAAGGACTTCGACACCGGCAACGTGATCGGACCCTGGCTCGTGACCGCTGACGAGATTCCAGATCCCTACAATCTTACAATGACCGTTCGGGTGAATGGCAAGGAACGCTCACGCGGCAACAGCGGCGAAATGCACCACAAGTTCGAGGATATTCTGGCGCACGTTTCGCGCGACGAAACGATCCGCGCCGGGGAGTTCTTCGGTTCCGGAACCGTCGGAAGCGGCTGCGCGCTGGAGATCGGTGGGTTCCTGGAGCCCGGCGACGTGGTGGAGCTGGAAGTGACCGGACTGGGCGTACTGCGCAACAAGATCGTTGCACCAAGAGCGAATTAGACGTTCGGGACAATCTTAAATCAGAAACAGCGAGGAAACGACATAACTCCATATCGTGCGATGAGGTGGATCGGCGCCGGCGTTCTTGCTGTCGGAATCACCTGCGGGTCGTCGGTCGCGGCAACGAAAATAAAGCTCGGATATTCCGCGGCGGCTGCATTCTCGAACGCATTTGTTGCCGCGGATGAAGGAATCTTTGCCAAGCATGATCTGGATGTCGAGTTAATCCTGGTCCCGAACTCATCCACCACACCCGCAGCCCTTGTCTCGGACAGCCTTCAGGTCGCGACGCCGACGGCGCCTGTGACGCTGCAGGCCGTTGAGGCCGGGCTTGATCTGGTCGTTCTTTCGGGCGGTGCCGTCACCGTCCGTGGCTCGACCGAAGTCGCGGTTCTTGCCCATGAGGGGTCCGGCATCAAGACCGCGAAGGATTTCGAGGGGAAGAAGGTTGCAACGCCAGGGCTCAACGGCTTCTTGCATGTGCTGTTCCGGGAATGGATGACCCAGCAGGGTGCTGATTGGAAGAAGGTCACCTTCGTCGAAACGCCGTTTGCCCAGCTCAACGACGTTCTGAAAGCCGGGCAGGTCGACGCCATCGTGACCGCTGACCCTTTCAAGACCCGTGCCGTGGCAGCCAATGCCGGCTACGTCGTCGCGCATTATGTTTCTGAAATCGGAGATGGAGTAACGGGAGGATGGTTCATTGCCTCACGCCACTGGGTCGACCAAAACAAGGACGCGGCCAAGGCCTTCCAGGTGGCGATGAAGGAAGCGACTGATCTCGCGATGAGCAACCCCGAAGTTATGCGCAAGGCTATGGCATCCCACATCAAGATGCCCCCTGAGGTGCTCGCCCAACTGACGATGCCAAAGCTTGAAGCATCCGTGTCTGCCGACCAGATCGATTTCTGGTCGAATGTGTGCGTCAAACAGGGGCTCACGCGCAAGCCAACCGATCCAGCCCGGATTCTATGGAAATGAGCGCTAGGGAGCTCAGTGAACTGCGGAGGCCGGACGCCGTCGCAAGCCGTCCCATATTGCTGTCAATCGACAAGGTCGGATTTTCGGTTCCGGCGGGAAACGGCAAACTTACGATCCTTGAGGACCTGTCGCTGGAGGTTCGTGAAGGAGAGTTCGTTTCGATCATCGGTGGATCCGGTTGCGGAAAGACCACCTTGCTTCGTCTGATCGGCGGCTTGAATCTGCCAACGTCGGGAACGATTACGTTCGACGGCGCGGTGGTCGACAGGCCTTCGCGCAAGCGGGCCGTCGTTTTTCAGGACTACACCAAGGCTTTGTTGCCGTGGCGGACCGTCGTTGGGAACATCAAGCTGGCGCTCGAATTCGGGGACGACGCCGGCGGACACGCATGCCGCCACGATCGATCGGCTTTTGCAACAGGTCGGACTGTCGGATGCGGCGGATCGGTTTCCGCGACAGCTTTCCGGCGGCATGCAGCAGCGGCTGCAGATCGCGCGTTGCCTCGCGTTGGAACCAAAAATGCTTCTGATGGACGAGCCGTTCGGTGCGCTTGACGCGATTACGCGGCAAAATCTTCAGGACGAGGTCTCCAGGCTCGCGAAGCAGACGGGTATGACCGTCATCTTCATCACCCACGACATCGAGGAAGCAACCTACCTCGGCGATCGCGTCGTCGCGATGGAAAGTCGTCCCGGCAGAATATCTGCCGTTCTCGACATCAATCTGCCGCGGCCCCGAGACCAATTGACCACTCGCGAGGATGAGCGATTTCTTCGCTATCGGCACGAGTTGTTCAAGTATCTGCCGCGAGCGCACTGATGAGGGCTTTGATTCTTCCATGCTCGGTGATCGCGCTGTGGGAAGTGGTCGGTCGGTCGCAGATTGTTCAATCGGACCAGATGTCCCGGCCGAGTGAGATTGCCGTGGCCGGTCTCGCCGCATTGTCGGACGGGAGCATGCTGTCCGCGACAGGCCAGACGATCACGACCGCGCTCGTGGGCCTTCTGATCGGCTCGGCGATCGGGATCTCGCTCGGGGCGTGGTTCGGTCTCTCGGCGGTGGCCGGCCGTCTGTCGCAGATCTCGGTGGAGGTGTTCCGTCCTGTGCCTTCGGTTGCCCTGATCCCAATCGCCATGCTGGCGTTTGGCTTCGGCTACGGCATGGGGATATCCATCGTCGCGTTCGCTTGCATGTGGCCCGCCTTGATCATCACTCAGGCGGCCGTACGAGAGGTCCCGGGCGAACTTATGGAAGTTGCGCGCGTTCTCGAACTCGGATGGGCCTCGCGCCTGTTCAACATCGTGTTGCCGGATGCCGTGCCGAACCTGTTCACGGCAATGCGGCTTGCCGCCGGCATATCTCTCATCGTTGCCGTGACGGTCGAGATCACGGCGAATCCGATGGGCCTCGGCTATGCGCTCGTCGTGGCCCAACAGACGCTTCATCCGGACACGATGTTCGCCTATCTCATCTGGATCGGCTTGCTGGGATGGTTGCTGAACGCAGGGCTGCTTCAGGCGCAAAGCCGACTGTTCGGCCGCTGGAGTATTGCGGCATGAAACCGGATCGGTTGCTGCAGAATGCGGGTGGCATCGGGGTTCTGCTTGCGCTTTTTGGCCTCTGGGCTGTCATAACAAAATTTGGTTTGGTGTCTCCGGTTTTCTTGCCAAGCGTCGGCGATACCTTCGGCGCTCTGCTCGAGCAGGCCGAGGACGGTTCGCTGGGCAGAGCCGTGATGGGAACGGGCGGTCGCATGCTTCTTGGCTTCGGTTTTGCTGCCTTGGTGGGGTGCAGTGTCGGCCTGTTGATCGGTCTATCCCCACGGGCGAGAGCTTATATCGAGCCCAGCCTTGAGTTCCTGCGGCCATTGCCGGCGTCCGCCGTCATTCCGGTTGCCATTCTGCTGCTCGGCTTGACCAAAACCATGATTATCTCGGTCATCGTTTTTGGATCGCTATGGCCGACATTGCTGGCGACAATTCAGGGCATTAAGTCGGTGGAGCCGCGGCTGTTCGAGATGGCCCGTACCATGGAGCTTCCTCACTGGACGGTCATTAGGTCGATCATATTGCCCAGTGCCTTGCCCGATATCTTTGCCGGCCTGAGGCTCGCACTGACGGTGTCATTGATCCTCGCGGTGGTCACCGAAATGATGTCAGCGGAAGCGGGTCTCGGAGCAATGATCCTGCTCGCGGCGCGATCGTTCCGCAGTCCGGAGCTGTTTGCAGGGGTTCTTACCCTTGGCGCGATCGGTTTCGGCATCAACGCGGTGATGGAATTCGCCCAGCGGCACCTTCTTCGCTGGCGACACTGAACTGGCGCAATAGTTGAGGTGGCGACGCGCTAGTGAACGCCCGCGCTTGTGGACCGAGGGGAAAGCGATCCAATTCGTTTGACGCGACCTCGCGCGACGGCGTCAATCCGAGTTGGTAGCGGCAAAGCCGGCCGTCGAAGAAGAATTTGGCTTTGCCGAGGCGCGGACCGTATCCTTCGAAGACCTCTATGGCGGGAAGATCGTCGCCGCGCTGGACCGCCAGCATCCCCGCGATCTCTTCGACGTGCGCGACTTGATCGCGAACGAGGGCATCAGCGACGAGTTACGTCAGGCCTTCATCGTCTACCTGCTCAGCCATGACCGCTCGATGTCCGAGGTGCTGGCCCCAACCCTCAAAAATATAGAGGCGGCATTCAAGCATGGCTTTTCTGGAATGACGCGAGACCCCATGGAGCTTGCCGATCTGCTCGCCGCCAGAGCAACGCTGATAAAGTCCATCATCGGCGATATGCCCGCCGATCATCGCAAATTCCTCATTTCGTTCGAACGCGGCGAGCCTGAATGGGACCTGTTGTGATTGTCCGGATTGCGCCACCTTCGCCAGCGGCTCAGAATTCGGGTCTACCTCGTTCGCCCATTCGCGACGAACGAACCGCCAGGCGCCCCTCCATAGTCCCCGTTATCGATCCCCGGAGGAGCTGCACCGGCGGCACTCGGCCCGAAATTGGATGGGATGCTTCGATAATCAGGAGCCCTTTCGATGATACGCGTTTGTCAGTCAAGAGACTGGCTGCTATCGGACAGGGTGAGGGCACCGGCCTTGACGAACTCGTCTGGCCCACAACAAAATCAGTGGCACAGGCGTCAGCCCTGGACTAACCTTTCAGGCAGATCACCTCCGGAGGCCGTCCGTTTCGCAGCCCAAGTCAGTCGAGCAAAGGGGTTGGGCTCATCGAACGTGAAGGCTCTGTCGTCGTTGGCAAAATTCCTGGCTGTTTTCGACATACAGGAAGGAGTCGTTCCCATGTCCACTATCAGTACTGGCCTGCGATCGGATGACCCCATAGCTGGCGGTTTGCTCGCACGGGTTTCCGAAAGTGATTGGGTGAGGCATCAATACGACGCGCTTGGATACCAAGTCGACAAGCGAAGCCGAACTTGTACGGAACGATTAGCCTGGTCGTCTACGAAGCTGGGGCCTGTGAATCTCCTGCGGACCTCGGCGGGCGATTTGCAGCTCATTTGCGATCCGAAACGGCAGATGCCTGCGGAGCGTGGGGTCGTTTTTTGCATATCAGTGATGGTCCGGGGCTCCGCAACGCTGCTGCGTCGGGTGGGGGTCGATCGCATGAATCAGGGGGATGTCGGAATATTTCAGGCGAACGAAGCTCACGCCGTAACGTTCGATGGTGAATTCGATCAGGTTCACGTTCGGGTGCCGGCGCGCCATGTAGGTGATGACTTTCGAACCGTCGCAAACGGCGCTCTGTTGCGGGCGGATTTTTCTCTTGCCCGCTACGTACGGTCTTGCGTCCTTGAGACCGCACGCGTTGCGCCGAGCGTGGCCCACCAGGAGCTGCTTGCCCATCAGCTGATCGCATTGTTTCGTCTTGCCTGGAGCGAGCTAAGCAAAGGCAGTGCAGGGAAGAGCTCATCGTGCTTCGATAGAGCCGGAATGGTTATTCAGCGAGAGCTGAGCGACGTTGATCTTTCAGCCAGATACGTGGCTGAGCAGCTTGGGGTTAGCGAGAGCTATCTGCATCGCAGTTTCCGGCAGCAGAATACGACGCCGAATGA
The DNA here is from genome assembly GCA_963727225.1 of uncultured Pseudomonadota bacterium. Classification (GTDB taxonomy): domain Bacteria; phylum Pseudomonadota; class Alphaproteobacteria; order Rhizobiales; family Xanthobacteraceae; genus Bradyrhizobium. The sequence goes on from CAVSFN010000024.1 coordinate 1,434,484, forward strand.
AGTTATCTGGAACGCACGACTATCCAACATCAGGAGGTCTCTTGGCGATCCGACTCAATCGACGCGAACTATCTCGGCGATCGCGCGCGATTGGGGTTGCCAGAACCAGGCACATTTTTCGCGCCGTTTCAGAGCCAAGTACGGCATGACAGCATCCGAATGTCGCGAAAAGTCGATGGCAGCGGCGTCCGTCCGATAGAACGACTAAAGACTGTTGAGCGGATCCGGACATTGCGCGGTTCGGACAAGTGCAAGTCGTGGTTCAGTCCGCGACAAAGACGCGCGATCCATTGACATCTAGAGTGACCCTGCACGTCGTTGGGTCATGGAATGAAACTCGAACCGCCGTCGCCGATTGACTCCCACTCGGTCGCCGAAGAGGGCGTAATTGCGCTCGACTCAAGCGACGTGTCCGAGTTTCCAGGGATCGTCGATCGACCGCCCATCGAAATGAAGACCTGGCGATCCCCGGTTCGCGGCACGCGCTTGGTCTTCATCGTTCGCAATATTCCAAGAGAACCGATCGAACGAACGCCGACGAGTTCGCGGACATCAGCCGTGAATCAATCGGTCGGCCGGCGGCGTGAGCAGTGCTCCATAGAACAGACGTTTGCCATTGCAGGAGAGAAACCATGACTGGAAAAATCAAATCGTCAAGTGTCCTTGGGCGCATGGACCGGCGCACGCTGCTCAAGGCTGCCGGCGCGGCGGGACTTGCTTCTGCTTCCAGCATTCCGCTGGTCAACATCGCACGTGCGGCGTCCAATACGATCAAGATCGGCTGGACGGGCTGTCTGTCGGGCGTTCGTGCGCCATTTGCCGAACCGGATTCGTGGATCCACGAGCGGATGAAGACCTACGTCAAGGATGGCCTGAAGATTGGCGGGAAGACCTATGCGGTCGAGTTTGTCATCAAGGACAATCAGTCCGACCCCAACAGGTCGTCGGTGGTTGCAAGTGAGCTGGTGCTTCGCGAGAAATGCGATCTGATTCTCATCGAGGATGGAGACGCTTCGATCCCCGTCGGCGAACTCGCCGACGCCAGAGGCATCCCGACCATCTCGACAATGGTTCCCTGGCAAGGCTGGATGTTTCCCCGGAAGTCGACCCCCGACAAGGGCTTCCCTTACAGTTTTCATTTCTTCTGGGGCGCCGAAGACGTCGTGAAGAACTTCATCGGGATGTGGCAATCCGTCGAGACCAACAAGAAGGTCGGCACATTGTATATCGACAATCTTGCCGGTACGGCTTTCTCTAGTCCGGAACGGGGATTGCCGGCAGGTATCAAGGCCGCCGGCTACCAGGAAATGTCCACCGGCCTTTTTCAGATAGCGACCGACGACTTCTCCAATCAGGTCTCGGCCTTCAAGAATGGCGGCGTCGATATTGTTTCCGGCTTTACCTACGGCAATCACTGGGTCACGCTCTGGAACCAGGCGGCGCAGGCCGGATTTAAGCCGCAGATCTGTACCGTTGCCGCTGCGTTCCTGTTTCCGACGGCCGTCAATGCCCTCGGCGACCGGGGTGACGGCATGTCCACCGAGGTGTGGTGGACACCGGCATATCCGTTCAAGTCGTCGCTGACCGGCCAGACCGCGGCGCAACTCGCGGCCGAATGGGAGAGCTCGACCGGCCGGCAATGGACCCAGCCGATCGGTTATGCACATGCGCTTTGGGAGACCGGTTTCGCGGCGCTGCGCAACAGCGATCCCAAGGACAAGAACTCGATTCGCGATGCGATCGCGGGCCTCGACCTCGAAACGATCGTGGGACCGGTCAAGTTCAGGGGCAGCCCGATCAAGAATGTCGCGGTCACCAGCCTGTCCGGCGGCCAGTGGCGGAAGACGAAAGGTGGAAAATCGAAGTACGAGCTGCTGATCGTCCACAACGGGACCGCGCCGTTCATTCCCAAACAGGCCGATCTGGTCACGCTGTCGAAGCTGACGTGAAGCTCCGGCGATTGCGCAGAAGCCAGAGGGTATTTGTGGGATGACCGGACTTCTGTGCGTGGCGGGATTGAGCAAGAGTTTCGGCGTCATCAAGGTCGCCGACAACGTTGAGTTCGAGCTTGGTTCCGGGGAGTGCCTCGGCATCATCGGCCCGAACGGGGCGGGCAAGAGCTCGTTGCTCAACCTCATCGTCGGCCTTGTGCGCGCGGACTCAGGCTCGATCAAGCTCGACGGCCGCGAGATGGTTGATCTCGCGCCTCACCGGCGCGCACGCCTCGGGATTGGGCGGGCGTTCCAGATCCCGCAGCCGTTTCCTCACCTCTCGGTCTATGAGAACGTGCTTGTCGCGGCGTGCTACGGAGGAGGCCTGCACGGCGGCAAGGCCGCGGCATGGACGATGGACGTGCTCGGCCGCACGATGCTCGACGGCAAGGCGGATCTGCTGGCGGGTGCGCTGCCGCTGATCGATCGCAAGCGGCTGGAGTTCGCCAAGGCACTGGCGTCGAAGCCCCGATTGATTTGCTGGACGAGATCGCTGCCGGCCTAACGGAGCCCGAGGTTGAGCGGCTGGTCGACATCATCGCATCCGTCAAGGCGGATCACGCGATGATCTGGATCGAGCACATTCCGCATGCCCTGCGCGCCGTGGCCGATCGTATCCTGGTCTTGAATTTCGGGCGCAAGGTACTGGACGGGCCGCCGGTCGAGGTCATGGACAGCCGCATCGTCAAGGAAATCTACATGGGGCTGACCGCCGATGATGTTGCTTGAGGTGTCCGGCCTTAATGCCTTCTATGGCGACCTCCAGGCGGTCTACGATCTGGATTTCACCGTTGCGGAGAAGGAGAGCGTTGCCCTTCTGGGCGCCAACGGCGCCGGCAAGTCGACGTTCCTGAGGTCGTTGGTGGGCCTGCTCGACAGCCGCAACGGCAAGGTTCGGTTCGCCGGCAACGATATTTCGAGCGCGCCGGCGGAGGGCATTGCGCGACTTGGTCTGTGCATGGTGCCGGAGGGGCGGATGCTGTTCGATTCCCTCACCGTGGAAGAAAACCTGCTGATGGGCGAACTCACTCAGCGAACCGGCTCATGGACGTTGCGCCGGGTATTCGACCTGTTCCCGGTTCTGGAGGAGCGGCGGAACGCTTTGCCGAGCCGGCTCTCCGGCGGGCAGCAGCAGATGGTCGCCATCGGGCGGGCCCTGATGGCAAATCCGCGGCTGCTGCTGTGCGACGAGATATCGCTCGGCCTGGCTCCCGTGATGGTCGACCAGATCTACGGGGCATTCTCCGATATCCGCGGCGAGGGCACGGCGATCGTTCTCGTCGAGCAGGATGTCAAGCGCGCCTACAGCGCGGCCGACCGTGTCTATTGTCTGCTGAAGGGGCGGGTCTCGCTCAGCGCCAAAGCGTGCGACGTGAGTCTCGGGCAATTGACGCAAGCCTATTTCGGAATGTAACCGGCCCCGGCCGGCTGGGAGACGTGTCGCATGGCGTGGCTGGAAACGGTGATTAACGGAGCTCTGCTTGGCGGGCTCTACAGTCTGCTCGGTATCGGTCTTGCCCTCGTGTTTGGTGTCATGCGGGTGGTCAACATCGCGCACGGCGAGTTCATGGTGTTGAGTGCATTTTTCGCCGTCATGCTCGTCAGCCTGTTTCCGTCGGTGCATCCGTTGCTGATGCTGATCCCTGTGGTCGCGGCGTCGTTCGTCGTCGGTTACGTCTATCAGGCCGCGATCGTCAATCGCGTGGCGAAATCGCCGGATCCGCTGGCGCCGCTGCTGCTGACGTTCGGCGTCTCGATCGTCCTGCGCAATCTCATGGTCGAGCTATTCGGCGCGGATGTGAGAAGCATTCAGGTCGGCGGGCTTTCGCGAGCCAGTCTCAACGTCTTCGGCTTGAGCATCGGGGTCATGCCGCTTCTCACGCTCGTCCTTGCGGTGGTGCTGTTCCTTCTGCTGCAATGGGTGCTGAAGCGAACCGAATTCGGGCGCATCATCCGTGCGACGGCCGACCGCCGGGACATCGTGCGGCTGTTCGGTGTGAAGCCCGATCGCGTCTACAATTATGTCATGGGTCTTTCGCTTGCGCTCGGCGCGATCGGCGGGGTGCTGCTCGCGGTGCGCTCGAGCTTTACGCCCTTCTCGGGCGTCGAGCGGCTCCTGATCGCCTTCGAGGTCGTGGTGCTCGGCGGCCTCGGATCGTTCTGGGGCGCGCTCCTCGGCGGGATTGCGTTGGGTATGGCCCAGCTTATCGGGCTCAAATTCGATCCCAATGCGGGGCTGCTTTACGCGCATCTGCTGTTCTTCGTCATGCTGTTAATCCGGCCCGCCGGTCTTATCTCCAATCAGGCATGAAACGGATGTCGAAACGTTTCATTCTGGCATACGGCTTTTGCGCTCTGGTGGTCGCTGTCGCCCCTGCGGTTCTCACCGAGGGCGCGATGCGCCTCGCTACCGAGTGTTTTCTCATCCTGAGCATGGCGCAGATGTGGAACCTCCTGGCCGGCTATACGGGCCTGGTGTCGTTCGGCCACCAGGTCTTCGTGGCGCTCGGTGCCTACGGGCTTTTCGTCGTATCCGGCTGGCTCGGGGTTTCGCCGTATTGGATTCTGCCGGTCGCGCCGGTGATCTGCGCGCTGGTTGCCGCCGTTATCGCGATCCCGCTGTTTCGGCTTCGCGAGGCCTACTTCTCGATCGCCATGTGGGTTTTCTCCGAGATCATCGGCGCGATCACGTTGAAGTCGGCCTTATTGGGGGGCACGTCCGGCGTAACCTTGGTTACAAGCAAGTTGATCGATTTCGACTGGTTCGAGCCGGTGCTGTTCTGGATCGCCAGCGGGCTGGCGCTTGGCACGGTGGGAGGGCTCTATCTGTTGCTGACATCCAGTTTCGGTCTAGGATTGATGAGCGTTCGGGACAATGATCTAGCCGCCATGAGCGTCGGAGTCGATGTCCGGCGCAACCGCTTCATCGTCTTTGTGCTGTCAGCCGCGGGCTGCGGCCTTGCGGGCGCCGTCAGCTTCATGGGCAATCTGTACATCGCGCCCGCGGCCGCCTTCGACGTCAATTGGGTGGTCTATATGATGTTCATCGTCATGATCGGCGGCATCGGTACGCTGGAAGGTCCCATCATCGGCACGGTGATCTTCTTCGGCCTGCGTGAAATCGTGACCGGTCCGCTGGGATTGTCAGCCGGCTGGTATCTGGTCGCGCTTGGGCTCATCGCCGTCGTCATCATGCTGTGGTCTCCGCGCGGGCTCTGGCCCGTGTTGCGCGATCGGTTCGAAATCAGGCTGCTGAGCGTGCGGCGGATGTCGCCCAAGCGCGTCGAAAAGCCTCTGTGAAACAGTCGTGACTGCAAGGATGGAATGATGATGCCGAATGAGCAAGCGGAATACCTGACGGCTGGGCAGATGAAGGGCCTGCTCGTCTCACGCAATGCGAGTGCGCTTGAGTTGCTGGATCTGCACCTTGAGCGGGTGGCGAAACTCAATCCGGTTTTCAATGCGGTCGTCGCACTCGATGAAGAGGGCGCTCGTCGGCAGGCACGTGCAGCGGATGATGCCTTTGCGCGTGGCATGCATCTTGGTCCGCTTCACGGCGTGCCTATGACCATCAAGGATACGTTCGAGGTGGTGGGCATGCCCACGACAAGCGGGTTCGAGGAACTGCGCCAATATCGGCCTGTGCGGGATGCGGCTGCCGTCGCCAGGATCCGGCAGAGCGGTGCGGTGATTTTCGGCAAGACCAATCTGCCTGCCGGTGCGGCGGATCATCAATCCTGCAATACATTGTTCGGCCTGACGCGAAATCCCTGGAATATCGAGCGGACCGTCGGCGGATCGTCGGGCGGTTCGGCCGCGGCACTCGCCGCGGGCATGACGCCGCTGGAGTTCGGCAGCGATATTGGCGGTTCGATCCGCGTGCCCGCGCATTTCTGCGGCGTGTACGGGCACAAGCCGAGCTATGGCATCGTTTCGCTGGAAGGCCACATCCCTCCGCCGCCCGGTCATTTCCTTCAACCCGAACTCGGTGTTGCAGGACCGTTGGCGCGGAGTGCGGTCGACCTCGAGCTGCTGCTGGATGTTGTGCTCAGCCCTCTCGAATTCGAGGCCAAGAGTACCGGTTTTTGTCTCCCTTCACCACGACACAACGACCTGAGGGAGTTTCGTGTTGCCGTCTGGAACGATCCGAATTCGTTTCCGCTCGATTCATCGTACGCTGCGGCGATCGACGCGCTCGTTGGCGATATCCGCCGGCTGGGTGTGCAGGTCGATACCGATGCGAGGCCGGCGATCGATGCGGCGGAGAGCTATTCGGTCTACCTCCAGACGCTGTTCGGGATCATCGGCGCCGGCCTCCCACCGCCGGCCCGCGCCTTTATCATCGAGGCCGGCAAGGCCGCGCCCGCGGAAAGCTATCCGCGCCGGGTGTCGGACGCCATCCAGCAGACGCTTTCGCAATATTTTGAAGCGGCGGAACGGCGGCAAAAGCTGCTTCGCGCCTGGCGTGATTTCTTCACGAAATACGACGTGCTGCTGTGCCCGATTACGCCGACCGTCGCATTTCCGCACGACATCGCAAGCCTTGAATTGGCTGCGCAGTTCGACCGTCGACTCATCGTCGATGGGCGGTCCGTTCCATACATGGACAATCTGGCGTGGCCGGGCCTCGTCACGGTCGCGAATTTGCCGGCGACGGCCATGCCGACGCGGCACCTGGTTGGCGGAATGCCGGCTGGCGTGCAGATCGTAGGCCCGTATCTTGGCGACCGTACGACGCTGAAATTTGCTCAATTGCTTGAGCAACAGCTCGGCGGGTTCATGCCGCCGCCGGCTCTTTAGACTAGTCTAGCCAATGGGCGAGTTCCTTGCGGCGTGGCGTCGCTGAACGGTTCGCCCGTCTCGAAGCAGGTACGACCAAAACCGCGTCGCGAGACTCTAGGCGGACGATCGGAGGAAATATCGCAGATTTGCGTCGTGTTGGGCAAGGCGTGGCGCTCTCCCGTCTCGAACCCCCGACTGTGCGGTTCGATTCGATCACTCTTTCACGACGTTCCTGCATTCCGACAGAGGAAAATTCCATAGTGATCTTATTGCTGCTCGAAACGTGACCATGTCGGAATGCGCGTTGAATCAAAGCAGCATCCGGTTGACTCTTAATCATCAGGTCCCGGGTTCGAGCCCTGGTGCGCCAACCATCCAGTCTTCGCAAACCGCACGATTCCGGTAAGGTCCCCGAGGTGCGCATCATTGAGCCCCTTCCGATGACGGCGACGGGCAAGGTGAAGAAGCAGGAACTCAACGGTTAAGGCCATTGCCGCTTCGACGTCGGAGCGGCTCATTCATTCTGTATCGGAAAGCGTAATGTCACTTCGCAAACTTCTGATTGCCAATCGCGGCGAAATCGCCATTCGCATCGCCCGCGCCGCGGCGGATTCCGGCATTGCCACGGTCGCGATCCATCCAGCCGACGACGCGCTGTCGCTGCATGTCCGTGCGGCGGATGAAGCGCATGCGATTCCCGGACGCGGGGCGCGGGCCTATCTCGACATCGAGGCCGTGATCGCGGCGGCGAAGGCGACCGGATGCGACGCGCTGCATCCGGGCTATGGTTTCCTGAGCGAAAATTCCACGCTCGCACGGCGTTGCGCCGAGAGCAACATCACGTTCGTCGGCCCGTCGCCCGAGGCACTCGACCTGTTCGGCGATAAGGTCGCCGCCAAGGCGCTGGCACGACGCTTCAACGTGCCGATCATCGACGGCACCACCGGCCCGACGACACTTGCGGACGCAAAAACCTTCTTCGCCTCGCTCGGCAAAGGCGGCGCAGTGATGATCAAGGCCATGGCCGGCGGCGGCGGACGCGGTATGCGCGTCGTCGAGGACGGCGCGAAGCTGGAGGAAGCCTATGTGCGCTGCCAGTCCGAGGCCAGGGCGGCCTTCGGCAGTGACGGCATCTATGTCGAGCGGTTGATCCGCAAGGCGCGGCACATCGAGGTGCAGATCATTGGCGACCGCTATGGCGCCATCAGCCATCTCTGGGAGCGCGAATGCACGATCCAACGGCGTAACCAGAAACTCATCGAAGTGGCGCCGAGCCCTTCGCTGAGCGACGGCCTGCGCAAGCGTATCGTCGAGGCGGCCAGGCAGCTCGCGGCGGCCGCACATTACGACAGCCTCGGCACCTTTGAGTTCCTGGTTGACGGTGAAACGTCCGGCGACGCCACGAGGTTCGCCTTCATCGAGGCCAACCCGCGGCTTCAGGTCGAGCACACCGTGACCGAAGAGGTGCTGAGCATCGATCTGGTGAAATCGCAGCTGGCCGTCGCCGCCGGCGCCACGCTGGCCGCGCTGGGATTAAGCCAGGCCGACGTGCCCGCGCCGCGCGGCTATGCGATGCAGTTGCGCGTCAACATGGAGACCATGGACGAGACCGGCGCGACGCGGCCGACCGGCGGCACGCTGACGGCGTTCGACCCGCCCTCCGGCCCTGGCGTGCGCGTCGATAGCTTCGGCTATGCGGGATATCGAACCAGCGCCGCGTTCGACTCGCTGCTCGCCAAGGTCATCGTCCACGTACCGGCCGCGCGCTGGGGCGACGTGGTGGCAAAGGCGGCGCGCACGCTGCGTGAATTCCGCATCGGCGGGGTCGAGACCAACATTGCGTTCTTGCAGGCGGTGCTGGCTGACCCCGATTTCGTCGCCAACCGCATCAGCACAAGCTTCATCGACAGCCACGTTGCTGCGCTGGTCGGCGCAGCGAGGACGGCCGCGCATCCGCTGTTCTTTGCCGTCGGCGTCGCCGGCGCGGATGCGCCCACGCCGGTCGCCAAGGGCGCTGCAGCTGGTCCGGCCGGATCGGAGCCGGTTCCCGCGCCGTTGCAGGGTACCGTCGTGGCGATCGAGGTGAGCGAAGGCGATCTCGTTCGGCCCGGCCAGCAGATCGCGGTGATCGAATCCATGAAGATGGAGCATCTCGTCACCGCTCCTCATGGTGGGATAATCACCAAGATCGCAACCAGCGATGGCGTGACGCTGATGCAAGGCGAGCCGATCCTGTTCATCGAACCCGCCGAAGTGGACGGCGATCACACCGAGGAGGAAACGACCGTCGATCTCGACCACATCCGGGCCGATCTGGCGGAAGTGATCGCGCGCCACGCCAACACACTCGATGCCAGTCGCCCGGCATCGGTCGAGCGAAGGCGCAAGACCAACCAGCGCACTACTCGAGAAAACATCACGCAGCTGGTCGATGCGGGGTCCTTCGTCGAATACGGCTCGCTGGCGATCGCCGCGCAGCGCCGCCGCCGCAAGCTCGATGACCTGATCAAGAACACGCCAGCCGACGGCCTGATCACCGGCGTCGCCACCATCAACGCCGACAAGGTCGGCGCCCAGCAGGCACGCTGTATGGTGATCGCCTACGACTACACCGTGCTTGCCGGTACCCAGGGCCATATGAACCACAAGAAGATCGACCGCATGCTCTCCCTCACCGAACAGTGGCGGCTTCCGCTGGTGTTTTATGCGGAAGGCGGTGGCGGCCGTCCCGGCGACACCGACCGGCTCGGCATGACCGGCCTCGACGGGCCGTCCTTCGTGCAGTTCGCCAGATTGTCGGGCCTGGTGCCGGTGGTCGGCGTGGTCTCGGGCTATTGCTTCGCCGGCAACGCCGCGATGCTGGGCTGCTGCGATGTGATTATCGCCACCAAAGATGCCTCGATCGGTATGGGCGGACCGGCGATGATCGAGGGCGGCGGCCTCGGGGTCTATCATCCGGCCGAGGTCGGCCCAGTCTCGTTCCAGGCGCCGAACGGCGTCATCGACATCCTCGTCGAGGACGAGGAGGAGGCCACCCGCGTCGCGCAGCAATATCTTTCCTACTTCCAGGGACCGGTGACACAGTGGGAAGCGCGCGACCAGCGCCTGCTGCGCCGGGCGATCCCGGAGAACCGGCTGCGCGTCTACGACATCCGCTCCGTCATTGATCTTCTGGCCGACGAAGGCTCCGTGCTGGAGATCCGCCGCGATTTCGGTGTCGGCATGATCACCGCTTTCATCCGCATCGAGGGCAAACCGTTCGGGCTGATCGCCAACAATCCGAAGCATCTCGGCGGCGCGATCGACGCGCCGGCCGGCGACAAGGCCGCTCGCTTCATGCAGCTCTGCGACGCCTTCGACGTCCCGATCGTGTCGCTGTGCGACACGCCGGGCTTCATGGTCGGGCCCGAGGCGGAAAAGACCGCCATCGTGCGCCACGTCGCGCGCATGTTCGTCACCGGCGCGAGCCTCACCGTGCCGCTGTTCGGCATCGTGTTGCGCAAGGGCTACGGGCTCGGCGCGCAGTCGATGATCGGCGGCGGGTTCCACGCCTCGTTCTTCACGGTGGCGTGGCCGACCGGCGAGTTCGGCGGCATGGGGCTGGAAGGCTATGTGCGCCTCGGCTTCCGCAAGGAGATGGAAGCGATCCCCGATCCGGTCGAGCGCGAAAGATATTACAAGGACAAGGTCGCGCAGCTCTACGCCAACGGCAAGGCGGTCTCGATCGCCTCAGTGCTTGAGATCGACGAGGTGATCGATCCCGCGGAAACACGGCACTGGATCATGGCGGGACTACGGTCGATGCCGGCGGTGCCGCCGCGGACCGGACGCAAGCGCCCTTGCGTCGATGCGTGGTGAGGCCTGAGCGGCGGCGGCATTCTCGCCGTCGCTTGGGCGTCGTTGATCAATGCGCCTGGCTCCGGCGTACCTCGACGACCTCTTGATATAAGGCAGCATATTGGCTTGCCCGATTGCGCCACGAGACGTCGGTCGACATGCCATTGCGCTGCAACCCTCGCCAGGCATGCTTGTCATGGAACGAGTTGCTGGCCCTGCATAGGGCGCCGGCGAGATTTTCGACCGTGACTGGACCAAACTTGAAGCCAGTCGCCGCGCCGTGCTGATCTCAGCCCCTCGGCCCATATCGTCCGAGGGCCTCAAGGGTGAGCCCCTTTCCGACCGCTCCGAAGGTGTCACCTTCGACGACGCGGGCCGACGGCACTGCCTTTGTGATCGCTTTGCGGACATGGGCGAGCCTCACCGAACCGCCGGTGAGGAACACCGCGTCGATGTCTTCAGCGGACAATCGCGCCTGCGCAAGGCAGACCTTGATGCGGGCCGCGATGCGCTCGGCCAGCTGTCTTGTATGGCTGACAAGAGCGGGGCGGCCGATGGCGGCGCTGAGGCCTGGCGCGACCCATTCCAGCGGGATTTCAGCTTGGCGGGTGTCGGACAGAGCGATCTTGGCTTCCTCGACCTCCATTGCCAGCGTGTGGCCGCGCTGTTCGTCGACCACGCGCACCAGCCGATCGAGCAGGACCGGTTCACCGGCCTCGTGCCGAACCCGACGGATATCCGCGATCACATGCGAATCGTACATGCGATTGATGTTCGACCAGGTGGCGAGATCATGGAAATAATGCGATGGCACCTCGAGCCCGGCGCGCTTCATGGCGCTGCCAAAGCCGAACAGCGGCATGATGATGCCGAGACTGAGCTGACGATCGAAATCGGTGCCACCGATACGTACGCCGTCATTGGCGAGAATGTCGGCAGCGCGATCAGCCTTGCCGTGGCGCTGAGGCCCGAGACGCACGATCGAAAAATCGGAAGTGCCGCCGCCGATATCGGCGATCAATGCGACTTCTTCGGTCGAAATCTGGCGCTCATAGTCGAGCGCCGCGGCAATCGGCTCGAACTGGAAGGTGACATCATCGAAGCCGATCTCGCGCGCAATCTCCCGCAGGGCTTGCTCCGCCTTGCGGTCGGCGTCCGGCGCGTTGTCGACGAAGTGCACCGGTCGGCCATGCACCACGTCGCGCAGTTCGCGACCGGTGGCCTGTTCGGCGCGCCGTTTCACCGCGCCGAGGTAATAGGCGATCACATCGCGAAAACTGGTCCGCTCGCGTCCGAGTTGGGTGGTCTCCTCGATGAGCGAGGTACCAAGCACGGACTTGAGGCTGCGCATGAGGCGGCCCGGCGCACCCTCGACATAGGCTTCGACTGCCTTGCGGCCGATCAGAACGGCGCCGTCCACCTCGTAGAAGATCGCGCTGGGAATCGTGGTCTGGCCGGTCTCCAGCGCGGCCAAAACCGGCGCATGGCCTTCGATGGTGCCGAGCGTCGTGTTAGACGTTCCGAAATCAAGTCCGCAGATTGACATGGGCACTCCAGAAGGAGCGTCCGTCTACACATTAAAGCGCCATCGATCCACCTTTATCTTGTCGCGCAATGCAAGCGGGCCGTTTCGTACCAGCCGGATCGTTCGGCGAGTAAAATATGTCCATCCACAGGACAATTTGTTTGATGCCGTGGGTTGATGAATCAATCGAGGATGGTCCATAAGCGACGTCCCCGCGGTCGACAAAATTGCCAGCCGCGACTGCTTTTGAAAGATTTCGGGTGGCAAACATCAATCGGCAGATAGCGGATGAACTTGGCGTCCGCGAACAGCAGGTCGAGGCGACAGTGGCGCTGCTCGATGGCGGCGCCACCGTCCCGTTCGTTGCGCGATACCGCAAGGAAATCACCGGCGCGCTCGACGACGCGCAATTGCGCACTCTGGAAGAGCGCCTGAACTATCTACGCGAACTTGAAGAACGTCGCACAGCTATTCTCAATTCGGTTCGCGAGCAGGGTAAGCTCGATGCCGCACTGGAAGCGGCAATCCTGACCGCGGACAGCAAAGGACGCCTGGAAGACATCTATCTTCCGTTCAAGCCGAAGCGTCGCACCAAGGCCGAGATTGCCCGGGAGGCCGGCCTCGAGCCGTTGTCCGAACTGTTGCTAACGCAGCCGCAAAACGATCCGCAGGTTGTGGCCGTGGGTTTCGTCGATGCCGAAAAGCAGGTGGCCGATCCAGCAGCCGCGCTTGACGGGGCGCGCGCGATCCTGGTGGAGCGTTTCGCCGAGGATGCCGACCTGATCGGCACGCTGCGCGAGCAGATGTGGTCGAACGGATTGATGGCGTCCACCGTACGTACCGGCAAGAAAACGGAAGGTGAGAAGTTCAAGGACTATTTCGATTTCAGGGAGCCGCTGCACAAGCTGCCGTCACATCGCATCCTGGCGATGTTTCGCGGCGAGAAGGAAGAGATCCTCGAGTTGCAGATTCACCCTGACGCCCAGGAGCCGGTCGCCGGCGTCCCCAGCTCTTATGAGCTGAAGATTATGCAGCGTTTCGCCATTTCCGATCAGGGCCGCCCCGGCGACCGCTGGCTGGCAGAGACCGCGCGGTGGGCGTGGCGTACCAAAATTCAGGTGCATCTCAACATTGATCTGCGCATGCGGCTGTGGACTTTGGCCGAAACGGAAGCCGTGCGCGTGTTTGCGTCGAATTTGCGCGATCTGTTGCTGGCGGCGCCGGCCGGCGCGCGCGTGACGATGGGCCTCGATCCGGGCTTCCGTTCCGGTGTCAAGGTCGCCATCGTCGACGCCACCGGCAGGGTGGTAGCTACCACGGCGATCTTCCCGCATGAACCGCAAAAGCGCTGGGACGAGGCGCTCGCGACGCTGGGGAAACTCGCGGTGCAGCACCGTGTCAATCTCATTGCGATCGGCAACGGCACCGCCTCGCGCGAGACCGACAGACTGGCAATGGATCTGGTCAAGCTACTGCCGGATCTGAAAATGTCGAAGATCGTTGTGTCGGAGGCCGGCGCTTCGGTCTATTCGGCCTCGGCTTTTGCCTCCGAAGAATTGCCGGGACTCGACGTGACCTTGCGCGGCGCAGTGTCGATCGCGCGGCGTCTGCAGGATCCCCTGGCCGAACTAGTGAAGATTGATCCGAAAGCGATCGGTGTCGGCCAGTATCAGCACGATCTCGGTGAAACCAAACTGGCGCGCTCGCTCGATGCCGTCGTCGAAGATTGCGTCAACGCGGTCGGCGTCGATGCCAACACCGCTTCCGTGCCGCTGCTGGCGCGGGTGTCGGGCATCGGATCCAGCCTCGCGCAAAGCATCGTGCAGCATCGCGACACCAACGGCCCGTTCAAATCACGCAAGGAGCTGAAACAGGTACCTCGACTGGGACCGAAAGCTTTCGAGCAATGCGCGGGGTTCCTGCGCATCAACGACGGTGCGGATCCGCTCGATGCGTCCGGTGTACATCCAGAAGCCTATCCGGTGGTCAGGCGGATTCTCGCGGCGACCAAAAGCGACATCAAGGCGCTGATCGGCAATGCCGAGATCGTGCGCCAATTGAAGCCGCAGACTTTCGTGGACGATACCTTCGGCCTGCCGACGGTGACCGACATTCTGCGCGAACTGGAAAAACCCGGTCGCGATCCGCGCCCGGCCTTCAAGGCCGCGGTGTTCAAGGAGGGTGTCGAGACGTTGAAGGATCTCAAGCGCGGCATGATCCTCGAAGGCACGGTCACCAACGTCGCGGCGTTCGGCGCCTTCGTAGATATCGGCGTGCATCAGGATGGGCTGGTGCACATTTCGGCGATGTCGAGGACCTTTATCAAGGATCCGCGCGAGGTCGTGAAGTCGGGAGACATCGTCAAGGTGAAGGTGCTGGATGTCGAGGTCGATCGCAAGCGTATCGCATTGACCCTGCGTCTTGACGACGAACCGGGTGGTGGCAAGGAGTCCCGGGCGCAAGGCATGCCGCGCGACACCCCGCGCGCGTCGATGACGTCGTCGGCGACGCGCAAGCCGCAGGAGCCGTCGGGCGGTGGAGCGCTCGCCGACGCCTTGCGCCGCGCCAGCGAGAAAAACGGTGGCGGCAAAACCAGGACTTGATTGGGAGAGCGGCCGGCCAGGTTCATCCTCGTAATCCGGTTCAGCATCTTCCTGGGGAGGGGTCTTGATGATGGCCTTGTCTCCTGTATGTATCGAAAATCCTATCCGAGTTTCCGAGCAATAGATTCGGCCAAGCTGGCGCAACGATTGCGCTGGTCTACGGATAGGTGAATCAAATTCGTCATTTGGTAGAAATTTCTCGTTTGTCGGCGAAAGGCGCGCAGTGATAGATCGCACCTAACGACCGACGATGAGGAATTTTGTTGCTGCTTGCTGACAAGAGCGACGCTAGCTCGGGAGAGACAAGTGCGCGCGGGATCGGCGTGGCGCAACTGAGCTGTTCGCGAAACGCGCGACGCCGTTTGCTATTCTTGAGCGGAGCACCGTCGCGATTTTCGTCGTCGACGACGGTATTCGCGTCCACTGATGCGGCTAATTGGGAAGGCAGTCATGGAAACAAAGACGCTCGTCAATGCACCGGGACTCGCTGAGCGCGCCTATCGCATCCGCCGCAACGCGCTGCGCATGGGCGAAGTGCAGGGTCAGGGTTACATTGCTCAGGCGCTGGACATCGCCGACGTTCTGGCCGCCGCTTATTTTCACGCGATGCGCGTTCGTCCCGAAGATCCATCCTGGGAGGGACGAGATCGGTTTCTGCTTTCCAATGGGCACTATGCCATCGCACTCTATGCGGCATTGATCGAGGCCGGGATCAACCCCGAAGCAGAGCTCGAAACCTATGGCAGTGACGAAAGCAGGCTGCCGATGTCGGGCATGGCCTCCTACACGCCGGGCATGGAGATGTCGGGCGGATCGCTTGGTCTGGGGCTCAGCATCGCTGTTGGCAGGGCGCTAGGCTTGAAGCGCAAAGGCTCCGACGCCCGGATCTTTATCCTGTTTTCCGACGGCGAGCTCGACACTAAGGCGAAACATGGGGCTTGGTGTTTGGTTCGGGCGTTCCCTCCAGTGCACTCTCGATCGGCAGCTTGTCATCGTGAATTGGAAGGCGCGCCCCGATCCAGAACGGATCGACGACGTGGTCCCTCTGCGGGTTTGCCGTATTGGGATGAACGAGGATGCTTAGGCCACCATGGTTGAGCATCAGCCAGGGTACCAGCGTCGCGAAGACTTCATTGGCAAACGCGACCTGAAACATCGCTGCATCGTGGGGACCTACCCGTGCATCATGCCAGCGGCCGAGTTGCACCGGAAACCGCTCGCTGATCCAGACGCGGAGCCGCTCTGCAATGGATCTCGTGGTCAGCGGATCATAATAAATATGGGCATGATAGCTTGCGATCTCGGCGATCGGCCTCGGAGCGGTCGCAGTCTTTATCTCACTCATCAACGCGCGATCCTTCGTCTTGGCGGATTCAATCCGTTTCGGTAGATGCTCCGCCCCCAGTCCGGAATGGTACCCAAGCCGCCTCCTCAGCGGAAGCCTTCCGAAGGAATATTTGGTGACTTGCGCGGCCTTCTGTTCCGTTGCGCAGGCGAAGGTCCACAGCAGGATATGTCAGGGATGACATCGCGGGCGCGAGGGTAACATTACGTCGGAGATACCAAGGTTAGTCAGAAGGATTTTTCACGTTAGCGGCCAATCGTGAGACAGTCATCCTATTTTCAGCGACCCAATTGGGGAGGACACATAATCGAGCCAAATCAAATCATGTCGTTGCCGAGGACGAACTCAGGCGAACAGGGATCGCAATGGCCGCGCCGCAAGCGCAATCTGTTGGCCCGAACGGCTTATTCGCAGCATAATCGATGATGGGGGCATCCCGTGCGGTGGAAGTATTTCCATGTCGGCAACTATGCGCTGAACGACGTTAATCCGCCGCGACACGCCTGGAATTGATTTGGGCTGTTCGGTCGGTCAATTGACCTGACGGGATCGATTCCTCCAGAACGGTTCGCGCAAGGCGGCCTTGTCGATCTTGTTGACGCTCGATTGCGGCAACAATTCGCGACGCAGATCGACGCTGCGTGGGCATTTGTAGCCGGCAATTATGGGTCGGCAATGTGCGATGATCAACTCTGCCGTGAGGCCGTCGGCGCCCGTGCGTGCAACCACGATCGCGTGCACCGCTTCGCCCCAACGCGGGTCAGGAATTCCAATGACGGCACATTGGGCAACGTCCGGGTGCGAGGAGATGGCGTTT
This sequence comes from uncultured Pseudomonadota bacterium, assembly GCA_963727225.1. Lineage (GTDB taxonomy): Bacteria > Pseudomonadota > Alphaproteobacteria > Rhizobiales > Xanthobacteraceae > Bradyrhizobium. The sequence goes on from CAVSFN010000024.1 coordinate 1,451,384, forward strand.
TCGACTTCAATGGAATAGACGTTCTCGCCGCCGCTGATGATCATGTCCTTGATGCGGTCTGCGATGAACAAGAACCCGTCGTCGTCAAAATATCCGGAATCGCCGGTATGCATCCAGCCGCCGCGCAGGGTTTGGGCCGTGAGTTCCGGTTTGCGCCAATAGCCTTGCATCACGATGGGCCCGCGCACAATGATCTCTCCGATTTCGCCGCGCGGCAATTCTCGGTCGTTTGGATCGACAATGCGTACCTCCGCGGAATAAACCGGTCGTCCGGCGGAACGCAGCCGGCCGGGCGGTGCATTCAGCGTATGATGTTCGGAGCCAAGCATCGTCGCAACCGGAGACAACTCGGTCATCCCATAGGATTGTGCGAAACGGACGTGCGGCAAGCGCCGCAAGCATTCCCGCAATACCGTCTCCGGCATCGGCGATGCGCCGTAGGTAATCAATCGCAGGCTGGAGAGGTCGTAGGTGTGAATATCGGGTAGCTGCAGCAACATCGCGAGCATGGTCGGGACGAAGGTGGCAACAGTGACCCTCTCGCTCGCGATTGTCGACAACGCCTGTTCCGGCGTAAATCGGGACATGACGACGTGCTTGCCGCCGGCGACAGCCGTGGCGTAGACACGGCCCCCGGCGCCCAGGTGGAAAAGCGGTCCGGAGTGCAGATGCACCAGGCTGTCGTCGAGACCAAGATGCGCGATCGTTGCCATCGCGTTGGCCCACAGATTGCCGTGGCTGAGCATCACTCCCTTGGAGCGGCCGGTCGTCCCGCCGGTATAGAACAGGCAAGCAATGTCGTCCTCGCGGCGCAGTGCATCCGGCATCGGTTCGACCGATTGAAGCGCGTCCTCGTAGTTGACGGATTGAACGTTGCGGCTTGATGCGCCGGTTTCGCCAACGACCATCAGCGCCTTGATGGATGGCACGCTCTGCGCAAGCGCGTCGCCCATTTCGGCGAAGGTTTTGTCGACGATGAGCGCGAACGGCTCGGCGTCCCGAACTTGCTCGATCATTTCGGCGAGCGCAAAGCGCGAATTAACGGGCACGACGATCCCGCCGCCCCAGAGAACGCCGAAATAAAATTCGATGTATTGCTGCCCGTTCGGCGCCAGCATGGCCACCCGGTCGTCGTCCTGCATGCCGAGGTTACGCAGGACGGACGCGAGACGGGCAACGCGATCGACCATTCCCCGGCGGGTCAATCGCGCCCCATCGCTCACCAGCGCTTCTGCATTGGCATCCAACGCCAGCGACCGCCGCAACCCCATCGTCAGAACCATCGGCATCAATCCTTTTGCGCCAGCATTGACATATTGGGGACATTTCGCACCCGCGAAATCCAATTTGATTTTATGGCGCATGCCGATATCGGGACCGGAGCCATCGAGTGTGCTACGGCTCAACCAGCCTTAAACTATGAATGCCCTCCACCCTGCGATCAAGCAGGACCTCGCGGCGGGAATTTCTCCGGCCCGAAGTTTGTCGATCCTTTTCCCGCCTTTCCTGGAAGAGATTTTCGACATGCGGACCATCCCAAATTCACCGGGAGCGCGCTGCGAACTGAATTGAAGTCTGACCGATGGTCGATGCCGCCTTGCGCGCACCCGATCCTCTGGTCACATCCGTCATCTCAACCGGCAGGCCAGTGAGCCCATTGGCCGCGCGCCCGGCGATGCGAAATTTTCTGATGAGGTTGCCTCACTCACTGACGATCCGTTTGGAACGAAATTTGCAGCGGATCGCGCGTTGAAGACGGCAGAGACCAATATGCCCCACCTTGTTGCCAAGATTGAACGTTCAGTTCGCCTTCTCAATCAGGCTTTCCAGCAACCGCTTCAATTCCGCCGTCGCCTTGTCGCCGTAACTTTCGGCGATGTAGGACTCCTGACGCTGCGCAAGCGAATTCAAGCGCTGAGTCAATTCCTTTCCGCGATCGGAGCTGAACATCAGCACCTTGCGCCGGTCTTCGGCATCCTGGACACGGTAAACCAGGGAGTCGGACACCATGCGATCGACCATCTTGGTCAGGGTCGGATGGTTAAGCAGCACGGCTTCCGCAAGCTCACCCATCGAATGACCCTCGCCGTCCGAAAGGACCTTCAGAATGCGCCACTGTTCTACCGGCACGCCTTCCGTCCGGAAGCGCGCGTCCAGCTGTCGATTAATTTCCCGGTTTGCCTGCGCCAGCAGATAAGCGAGATGCTCGGTGATGGGTTTACTAGACAATCTAGCCACCGTTTTTGGACTTTGGTCTGGGTTTCTGGATGATTATTGAGCGACCTTGCTTGTTCTGTATGCACGCGAATCGTTGAATATTCAATATTTTCCACTTGGATAATTCGGTCGGCGCGATACGCTGGTCTGGCGCCGACCCGCAAAGCCGAAAGGAGAGCCAGGTGCTCTCAGCCATGCAAATTGAAAATACCGGCAATGTGCCGATGCCGGCAGATTGGCTGCTGAGGGGGCCGTCCTGGTCGGGCGGGGACGCATTGACCCTGACGCCGCGATCGGACCCTTTTCGGCGGCGTCGCGATCGAAAGAAGCTCCGGATCGCCAACTTCATTGGGATGAGCGGTCCTGCAGGGATCTGGGGGCCGGCCTCCACCAATAGCACGCTGCTGGCGGTCTCGGAGATCAACCAGCGTGGCGGCATCCTGGGACGTGAAATCGAGGTCGTCTTCCATGATGCCGGGGGCGACATCGAGGATGTGGTCCGGACCGCATCCGAGGTGGTCGCGTCCAGCGATGCGGACATCATTGTTGGATCCCACATCAGCGCCGTCAGGGTTGCGCTCAGGAAGGTCGTCGCGGGCCGTATTCCCTATGTCTATACGCCGGTCTATGAGGGTGGAGAGAGAACGCCGGGCGTGATGGCGATCGGCGAAACGCCGCGGGCTCAATCGCGCCCGGCCATCGAGTGGCTCGCGAACGTAAAGAAAGCGAAGCGCTGGTACCTGATCGGCAGCGACTACGTCTGGCCCTGGCTTTCCCACCGGGCGACCAAGAAATATATCGCCGGGGCAGGCGGGCGCGTCGTCGGTGAAGAATTCGTCAGGCTCGGCGAGCACGATCACAGCGCGCACCTTGCGCGGATTCGCGCCGCAAAGCCGGACGTCGTTCTTATTTCGCTGATCGGCACCGATAGCATTGTTTTCAATCGTGCGTTTGCCGAGCAAGGCCTGGCGGGGAAGATGCTTCGTCTGGGAGGCGCGATGGATGAAACCGTCCTGTTTGGTATCGGCGCCGACAACACCGAAAACCTGTTCTGCGCGTCCGGGTATTTCGTGGACATGGCCACGCGCGAAAACGAGGTCTTTCGCTGCCAATACGAGGCTTCATTCGGCCGCTACGCGCCGCCGCTTGGCTCTGTCGGGCAGTCGAACTATGAGGGATTGCGGTTTCTCGAGACGGTCGCTTCGCGTGCCGGATCGCTGGCCATCAAGCCGTTGCTCGCGAGCGCGATGAACGTGGACTATGATGGCGCAAGAGGCCGCGTCGGCATTCGCCGCGGCACTGCTTCGATGCCGATCTATCTTGCCGAGGCCGACGGTCTCGATTTTCGGCTGATTAAGAAGTTCTGACGGCGCATAGGGTCGCCATCAAACGGAGGGCGGTGCGAAATAATACTTGAAAAGGAAAACATTTCCGTTTCTAGTGATCCGGATGAGATTTGCGTCTCGGCGGCGAGCGGGCGTTTGCGCGTGACGATGGCGAGCCCGGCGGTCTCGTCAAGCGATCCAAGCGGTCAAGAAACAGGAGAGACATCGTGGCAGTAACGCTTCCAACCCCCGATCAGCTGCGTGCCGTCGCCGACTATTGCGGCTTGGCATTGACCGACGAAGACGTCACATCATTCCGCGGACTGATGCAGGGTTCGGTTGATGCGTATAACGCCGTCGCTGCGATGCCGGACGAAGTCCCGGTCGTCAAATATCCGCGGACGCCGGGCTACCGGCCGGGTCCGGAGGAAAACCCGCGAAATGCCTGGTACCGCAAGGCCACCGTCAAGGGCGCCGCGCGCGGCAAGCTGAAGGGCAAGGTGGTGGCGCTGAAGGACAACATCATGCTGGCTGGCGTGCCGATGATGAATGGCTCCTCGACCCTCGAAGGCTACGTTCCGGATTTCGACGCGACGATCGTCACGCGCATGCTGGACGCTGGCGCGGAAATTGCCGGCAAGGTTCATTGCGAGTTGTTTTGCATGTCCGGCGGCAGCCACACCAATTCGACAGGTCCAGTGCATAACCCGCACAAGATGGGATATTCCGCCGGCGGGTCATCCTCCGGCAGCGCGGTGGTGGTTTCGCTCGGCGAAGTCGACATGGCGATCGGGGGCGATCAGGGCGGTTCGATCCGGATGCCGTCCTCTTTCAGCGGCACCTACGGCATGAAACCGACCTGGGGCCTCGTGCCCTACACCGGCATAATGCCGATCGAGATATTCGTCGATCACACCGGGCCGATGACCGCAAACGTCGCGGACAACGCATTGCTGCTCGAGGTGCTGGCGGGCGACGACGGCTACGATCCGAGGATCAAATCGCCGAAGGTGCAGGACTACACCAAGGCGCTCGGTTTGGGGGTGAAGGGACTGAAGATCGGTATCGTCAAGGAAGGTTTCGAGCAGGTTGGCGCCGAAGCCGCCGTGAACGAGAGCGTCAAAGAGGCGGCGAAGCGGCTCAGAAGTCTCGGGGCCAGCGTCGAAGAAGTCTCCATTCCGATGCACATGGTGGCGCCGGCAATCTGGATGCCGATCGGAACCGAAGGCATGACCCAGACCATGATGTACGGCGACGGCTATGGCCTGAGCCGCTCGGATCTCTATTCGACGTCGCTGATGGATTTTCATCGCGGCTGGCGCGGTCAGGCGGATTTATTGTCCGAGACCACCAAGATGATGTTGATGTTCGGCACCTATATCAACAACAATTTCGGTCCGCGCTATTACGGCAAGGCCTTGAACATCTCACGCCGGCTGACCGCAGCTTACGATAAGGTGCTCGAGACCTACGACCTGCTGCTGATGCCGACGACGCCGATGAAGGCGACGCCGCTACCTGCTCCGGGAGCAAGCCGCGAGGAACAGATCGGGCGCGCGTTCGAGATGATCACCAACACCGCGCCGTTCGATATCACGCACCATCCGGCGATGTCGTTGCCCTGCGGCATGGTGGACGGACTGCCCGTCGGCTTGATGCTGATCGGCCGGCACTTCGACGAGCCGACGATCTACCGCGCGGCGCACGCCTTTGAACAATCCGGCGACTGGAAAACCATGTAGATTGCGGGAGGATTCGGAGTTGCTGGTGATGCCTTATGGATAATCTGATCGTCGCATTGTTCGAGATCATAAGTTTCGGCGCGATCGTTGTTCTGGTCGTGCTGGGGCTTGGCATCATCGCCAGCATGATGGGCATCTTCAACTTCGCGCAAGGCGAGTTCGTTCTGCTCGGCGCTTACATCACCTATGTCGTGTATAGCGCAGGAGCACCGGTCTGGCTTGGAATGGCGATCGCTCCGTTCGCGGTCGGCGCGTTGGGGTTTGTACTGGAGCGGCTGGTAGTCAGGCGATTCTACGCGGCGCCGATTGTCGCGATGCTCGGCACCTATGCGCTCGGACTGATCATCCGGGAGATCGTTCGCGGGCTGATCGGCGGTCTTTACATCTCGATCCCGGAACCGATTGGTGGATCGGTCGGTCTCGGCGCCATGCAGTTTTCCTCGTGGCGGCTCGTCATCATCCTGATCACGGCATTGGTGATGGTCGCAAGTTATCTGATGCTGTCGCGAACGGCTTTCGGGCTTCGAATACGGGCTTCCTTGGAGAATCCGTCGCTCGCCCGTGCATCGGGCATTTCGACCAACGCGATCTATGGCGCGACGTTTGCATTCGGCGCCGCGTTGGCCGGGCTCGCTGGGGCTTTGATCGTGCCGGTGTTCTCGCTTTTCGCCGATCTGGGTCTCCGCTTCCTCATTCAGGGATTCGTGGCTGTGATGGTCGGCGGCGTCGGCTCATTCGCAGGTCCCGTGGCTGGCGCCGGTGTGATCGGAACGCTTGCGGCCGCACTGCCGTGGGTGATCCCGCCGGTCATCGCCGATGTTCTCGTGTTCGTTCTCGCAATCGTCTTCATCAAGTTCCGGCCGCAAGGCCTCGTTTCAGGAAGAGGGGTTTAGTTCGATGTCCAGCAAGCGCAACCAAATGAACCGCCGCCGCTTTATGTCCAATTTTGCCTTTGCAAGCACGGCGCTTGCGACCGGCGCCGGCAGTTGGGTCCTTCGTCCCGAATGGGCGAACGCGGCCGCCGACCCCATCAAGGTCGGCATCGCCACCGATTTGACCGGTCCGATCGGTTACGCCGGGAATGCCGACGCAAACGTCGCGAAGATGGTGATTAAGGAAATTAACGACGCCGGCGGATTGCTCGGCCGGCCGCTGGAATTGTTCATCGAGGATACCGCATCGAACGAGTTGGTGGCTGTCGGCAATGTCCGCAAGTTGATCCAGCGAGACAAGGTCGACCTTGTGCTCGGCGGCATCACCAGCTCGATGCGCAACGCCATCAAGGACGTGATCGTCGCACGCGGCAAGACACTTTATATCTATCCGCAGCTTTACGAGGGCAAGGAATGCACGCCCAATCTGTTCTGTACCGGTCCCACGCCCGCGCAGCAGTGCGACGAATTCATTCCCTGGTTGATCAAGAACGGCGGCAAGAAATTTGCGCTGCCCAGTGCCAATTATGTCTGGCCGCATACGCTGAACATCTATGCCCGGAAGGTGATCGAGGCCAATGGCGGCGAGGTGGTGTTTGAGGAATATTACCCGCTCGACCAGATCGATTTCAGCGCGACTGTGAACCGGGTCATCTCCAACAAGGTGGACGTGGTTTTCAACACCGTCATTCCGCCGGGGGTAGGGCCGTTCTTCAAGCAGCTCTATGAGGCGGGATTCCTGAAAAGCGGCGGCCGGCTGGCCTGTGTTTATTACGACGAGAACACGCTGAACATCAATCAGCCGACAGAGATCGAGGGACTTGCGAGCTGCCTCGACTATTTCAAGGCGCTCACGCCGGAAGATCCGTTCAGCGCGAAGCTGCAGGCGACCTACGACAAGGAGTTTCCGGGCAAGTTCCTTTTCGCGGCCGGAAGTGCTGCAACCGGCACCTATCGCGGTCTCAAGTTGTGGGAAGCCGCCGTCAAGGAGGCGGGCAAAGTTGACCGTGATGCCGTCGCCGCCGCGCTGGACCATGCCAAGATCGCCGAAGGTCCCGGCGGGCCGGCCGAAATGGTACCCGGCAAGCGGCATTGCAAAATGAAGATGTACACGGCCGTTGCCAAAGGCGGTAATTACGAGATCGTCGGGCGCAGCGCCGGTTTGGTTGATCCCAAGGAATGCTGAGCGGATCGCTGCGGCGGCAAATCCCCGATCTGATACCTGGAGCTGATGGGCTGGCAACTTGATGACAGAAACGACGCCGCCCGCCCTGAGGCTTCCCATCAGTATCGATCGCTCGCGCCGGTGGCGGTTGCTGCCAGTCATGGAAATCGTGGTGCTTGCGATCGGCGCCCTGCTGCCGCTCGTGCTTGCGGATTATCTGACCATCTACGCCACGCGGGTCCTGATCCTCTGCCTGTTCGCGCTCTCGTTCGATCTGGTGTGGGGATACGCCGGAATCATGAGCTTCGGGCAGGCCGTGTTCTTTGGTTCTGCCGGATATGGCGTGGCGCTGATCGCCCGGGACATCGGCGTGACGTCCATGCTCGTCATATTGCCGGCAGGAATATTGATCGGGTTCACATTCGCGTTGCTGCTGGGCGGCTTCCTGCTGTTGGGAAGGCATCAATCCAGCGTCATCTTTGTTTCCCTGGGCACGCTGACCGGGTCGTATGCCTTCGATCGGCTGGCGCGGGGCTGGTACTATCTCGGTGGCCAGAACGGCATCCCGTCGATCCCGTCCATGAGCCTGGGCAGTTACGACCTGGACGAGGGCCGGGTGTTCTATTATTTCGCGCTAGGTATTCTCGTCCTGGTCTATCTCTTGTGTCGCTTCCTGGTGGGGTCGCAGTTCGGATTGGCTCTCGCAGGGTTACGCGAGAATGAGCAGCGCATCACATTTTTTGGCTATCGCGTGCAGCGCCTCAAAGCGATCATCTTTTCGTTCGCCGGCGCCATCGCCGGGCTTGCCGGCAGCCTTTATGCTTTTCACGAAGGCTTCGTCTGGCCGAACATGCTGGGCGTGGTGATGTCCACGCAGGTCGTGCTTTATGTCTTGTTCGGCGGCTCCGGAACCCTGATCGGGGCAGTGATCGGTACCATCGTGATCGAGGCGGTCAGCTTCTGGCTGTCGAACAGCTACCAGGACATCTGGCCGATCATCCTTGGCGTGTTGCTGCTGCTGGTTATTCTGTTCCGTCCCGCCGGGCTGATCAGCTTGATCGTCGGCGAACGGGAGCGCGTGGGTGATTTCGGTCGACCGCCAAAGGAGAGACATCATGGCTCTTCTTGAAGCACGCGGGATCACCAAAATATTCGGCAAATTGACGGCCTTGAATGGCGCTGAACTCACGGTTGCGGAAAACGAATTTCATGGCCTGATCGGACCGAACGGCTCCGGCAAAAGCACGCTGATGAAATGCGTGGCCGGCGCCGAGGTCCCTACCGCCGGCACAGTAACCTTTGGCGGCCGCGATATCACGCAAGTCCCTCCCGCCGAACGGGCCCGCGCCGGCATGAGTCTGAAGTTCCAGATCACCAGTGTGCTGCCGGCGTTGACGTTATACGACAATATCCTGCTGGCGCTGCAGGCCCAGACTTCGCTGCCCAGCCTGCTGTTCTCGCGGACACGAGGGATCCTGCACGATCGTGTCATGGCTATGCTCGAACAATTCCGCCTGGTGAATCAGGCGGCAGAGCCTGCGTCCACACTCTCTCACGGTCAGCAGCAATGGCTTGAAATCGCCATGGCACTGGCGCCGGAGCCCAAGCTGTTGTTGCTCGATGAGCCGACCGGCGGCATGAGCCTGGAAGAACGACGGGTCACCGGCGAGCTGCTGCAGCCCATCAAGAAGCGGTGCTCGCTTGTCATCGTTGAGCATGATCTCGATTTTATTCGCGACATTTGCGACCAATTAACTGTGCTCGATCAGGGCAGCGTGCTCGATTGCGGCTCGGTCCGGCACATCCAGTCAAGCCCCAAGGTCCAGGAGGTCTATCTCCGCCGTGCCTGACGACAAATATCTCGACATCCAGAATCTCGATGCCGGTTATGGCCGCAGCCAGGTCCTGTTCGGCATCAACATGTCCGTGCCCTGGCGCGGCGGCGTCGCGATCCTTGGCCGCAACGGCGCCGGCAAGACCACGTTGATGAAGGCCATCATCGGAGAGCTGCCATTGCTGGGCGGGTCCGTCACGCTGGACGCCCGCGAGGTCGGACGGCTGCCGACCGAGCAGCGCATTCGCCTGGGCTTTGGATATGTTCCGCAGGAGCATTCCGTGTTTGGGCGGCTTTCGGTGCGGGACAATCTCGCGGTGGGGGCGCTCACGAACCGTGACAGTCAGGCGGTCAATCGAATCCTGGAAATATTTCCGAAGCTGGGCCAAAGGATGGACCAGGTAGCGGGCACGCTATCGGGCGGTGAACGCAAGATGCTCGCGATTGGACGAGCGCTGCTCTCAGACCCGCGGGTGCTGTTGCTGGACGAGCCGACGGAAGGCGTTTGGATTGGTGTCATCGAGGAAATTACCGAACGGTTGATCCTGCTGGCAAAAGAGATCGCCGTCGTCATCGTGGAACAGCATCTTGAACTCGCGTTGCACGTTGCCAGTCACGCTTACGTGCTGGATCGTGGCACGGTTGCGCTCGCGGGATCTGCGCAGGACGTCCGCACTGATCCAAAACTGTTGCAATATCTCGCGCCTTGAGGCTGTCGAACTGCCGCAAAGCAGACGTTCCCTGAAGGACGCTGCCGGGCCGTAGCGCCCGTCAGCGGCAAGATTTATCTCGAATCCTTGCATCTTTTGCGCGTGCGCTTCCTGGATGCAACGACACGTGGCCAGTCTGGCGTCGATACCGCCTCATACGACGCCCGCCGCGTCCTGGCATCTGGGGTGAACCGACCGATTTCAACTCGTCCGTTCCTGATTATGATCGTTGCCGCGGCCATTTTGCCGGGCCCGATGGTTTTCTTTGCAAGCGTAGCAGGGCAGGGCATCGAATCCCTCGATGGCTGACGCTCGGACTTGTCATGATATAAAGCCTGCAACGAAGGAATTGCGAGCGGGCTGATTTGCCGATTAGCAGACAATCTGTTAGCAAGGCCCAAGAACTTGCCGGCGTCGCGCCGCGCCTTAAAAAAACTGACGGGGGAAGAATTTGGCGCTTCGGGTGCGTGATCTATCGCTGCGGTTTGGCGGCGTGCTCGCGGTCGATCGCATGTCGATCGACGTCGCACCCGGCGAGATCGTCGGATTGATCGGCCCCAACGGCGCCGGGAAGACCACCTTCATCAATTGTGTTTCAGGCAATTATCGCGCGGACGATGGCGTCACCGAGTGGCAAGGCAAATTGTTGTTCGGAAAACGGCCGCATGAGATCATCCGGCGCGGCGTTGTCCGGACTTTCCAGAACGTTGCCTCGCTGCACGATCTGACGGTACTCGACGTCGTGAAGCTCGGCGCAATGATGGCGACCGATGTCGGCCTCGGTGAACGGTTCGCCGCAATGCTTCGTTCGGAGCAACCGCGCGACAAAGTGTTGACCGAAACGATCCTGCGGCCTCTGCAACTTGCTGAAGTCGCGGACAATCCTCTGCAAAGTCTGTCCTACGGCTTGCGCAAGGCGGTCGACCTCGCGCGCGCCCTTGCCGCTCACCCCCGGCTGCTTTTGCTCGACGAGCCGGTCGCGGGTCTTACGTCCCAAGAGGGCGCGGTCATGTCCCGGGCGGTCCGGGACGCGCGGGACAGGCTTGGCTGCGCGGTGGTCATGGTCGAACACAAGATGGATGTCGTCAATGCGACCTGTGACCGTATCGTCGTGATGGCTGCGGGCGCGAAGATATTCGAAGGCACCGCCGCGCAGGTTCAGGTCGATCCGGAAGTGCGCCGCGTCTATTTGGGTGAGCCATGACGTTCTATCTGCAACTCGCCGTCGCGGGCATTGCGGTCGGCAGCGTTTACGCGTTGATCGCGATCGGCATCGTGCTGATCTACAAATGCTCAGGCGTCGTCAATTTCGCGCAAGGAGCCTTTGTCATGCTCGGCGCCTATTTCACCTTTGCGCTGACCCGGCTCGGCCTCGCGCCGGTTGCCGCGGTAATAGGCGCGATGCTGGCGATGGCGCTGGTCGGCATGTTGACAGAGCGATTGGTGCTGCGGCCAATGATGAAAGCGCCGGTCGTCGCCATCATGGCGGTCACGCTCGGCATACTCATTCTGACGCGGGCGGTTTGTCTGGCGATCTGGGGACCCGACCAGATCGCCTTTCCAAAGTTATTTCCCGACGGGGCGGTCGATATCTTCGGCGTCTTTATTACCTACAATTACCTTGCGGCGGCGATCCTTTCGGTTTTTCTGAGTCTTGCATTTCTGGCATTCTACCAGTTCACCTCGATTGGGCTTAAGCAACGTTGCGCTGCCGACAACACCCGTGCTGCCCTGGCGATCGGAATCCACACCGGCAATCAGAACTCGCTGGCGTGGTCGATGTCGGCAGCCCTGGCGGGGCTTGGCGGAACGCTGCTTGCCACCCTTAACGGTTTGTCCCTCGGCCTCTCCGACATCGGTCTGGTTGCGTTTCCCGTGATCGTGCTCGGTGGCCTCACGAGTTTGCCGGGGGCCGTCGTGGCGGGCCTGCTGCTCGGAATATTGCAGGCATTTACCGACGGCATTCTGACGCCTTTGTTCGAAACATTTCTTCGCGCCTATACCAAGATCTATTCGGCGGGCGCGCTTCAGCAAGTCGTACCCTATATGATCCTCGTGTTCGTCCTGCTGGTCCGCCCGCAAGGTATCTTTGGCCGCCGCGGCACAGAAAGGCTGTGACGGAATGACGAGATCAAGCCTCATTCCGTTAATACTGGCAGTTGTGGCGATTATCGTCAGTCTCATGCTTGGGCGTTATGGCGCCTATCTCGCGCATGTCGTCGCCATCGCGGCAATTGGCGCGATGTCGCTCAATCTTTTGAATGGCTGGTGCGGCCAGATCAATTTCGCGCAGGCGGCATTGCTGGGCGTCGGGGCTTACACCGCGGGCAATTTTGGCAATGCCGGCTGGGACGTATTTTCGCTGCTGGCCGCCGGCATTGCGTCGGCGCTTGCGGCGGTCTTGATCGGCCTTCCCGCGCTACGCCTGCGCGGACTGTATTTCGCTATCGCGACGCTCGCCGCGCAGTTTATCTTCGAGTATCTCTTCAAGTTCGCCGAGCCGATCACGCATGGCGTTTCCGGACTTTTGATCCAGCCGATGAGACTGTTCGGGCGGGTGATCGACACCGATCAGAGTTATGCCGTGCTGGCGATATGCCTGTTGTTGCTGACGTGGTTTTTCATGACCTGGATCAGGCGAACCGATTTGGGCCGCGCGTTCCTGGTCGTCCGCGAGAACGAAGTGGTAGCGCGCGGCATGGGCATCAACGTGCCGCAGACCAAGATGTGGGCGTTCCTGATCAGCGGATTCTTCGCAGGCATTGCCGGCGGGTTGATGGGTTTCACCGATCGCCTGGCTCATCCGGAAGCGTTCGGGATGGGGCTTTCGGTCGATTATATCGCGATGATCATCGTGGGCGGGCTCGGATCGCTTACGGGCTCGCTGCTGGGCGCGGCGTTCGTCAGCCTGCTCCCGGAAGCGATCCAGCGCTTTGGAGAGGCGTTTGGCATAGCCAACCAATTGTCGGCCCTCCGCGAGATGGCGTTCGGCCTTCTCATTATTCTTTTCCTGATTTTCGAGCCGCGCGGTTTGTCGGCGATTTTCGGAAAGGCTAACGTTCAGCGGATGATGGCGCGGTTCTTGCGGCGCCCGACCAATCCCCTCAGGGATCAAGCCAAAAACCAACCAAAGTGGAGGAGCGTCGAATGAGCAGATTGCTGAGAAATGCGATGTTGACCGCCGGATTGTTGTCGTGCATCGCGCCGGCCGCTGCGGCAGATATCACCGTCTGCATGTGGGGGACCATTGCCGGACCAGATGCGCTCGTCAACGGCATGGCCTACGGCCCCCGCGATTACCTGGAATTCCTTAACCAGACCAAAGGCGGCATCGCGGGCAACAAGGTAAAGTTGCTGCTGCTGGACGGGCGTTACAAGCTGGACGAGGAACTGAAGAATTACCGGCGTTGCGTCGACCAGGAGCAGGCGGTCTTGGTCAATGGCTGGTCGACCGGTTCGGTCAAGGCGCTGCGCGACCAGATCACGCAGGACCAGGTGCCGTTCTTGACCCAAAGCTATTCCAGCGAAGTCCTCGACCCCGTCAAGCTGCCCTACATCTTCATGGCCGGCCCGACCTACGAGCAGCAGATGATTATTGCGCTGCGCGATGCTGCAAAGGCCGGCGGCAAGACGGTGATCATCATGCACGGCGACAACGAATATGGGCGCGGTCCGACGACGGTAGTTCGGCAGTCCGGCGTCATTGAAAAACTCGGATTGACGCTCGTCGATACCGTCGAGTTTCCGTATGACGCGCAGGACATCACCGCGCAGATGTTGCGCGTCAAGGCTAAGAACCCTGACCTGGTCTATGTCCAGAGCTCGACGCCGCAATTGATCGTGGCGCTGCGCGACGCGGCCAAGGTCGGCCTTCCAACGACGAAATTTGTCGGTAACGCCTATAATATCAGTCCGGCGATCCCGGCGCAGCTTGGCGCGGCAGCGGAAGGCTTTCGCGCCATCCAGATTTATTCTGACTATGGTAGCGACATTCCGGCAATGAAGGACATCAACGCCTTCAAGGCCAACAACAAGATTGAGAAGGAAGACGTCTATTACATGAAAGGCTGGATGGAAGGCGTCGCGATTTCCAAGGCGATTGAAGCCGCGATCGCAAAGAATGGGGGCAAGGTGCCGGATGACATCAAGGCATTCCGCAAGAGCGTGCGCGATGAGATGGAGAACCTCAAGGACGTCGATGTTGGCGGGATTACGCCGCCGCTCAGCTTTGCCGGCCATCAGGGGTCGACCCAGGCCCGGTTGGCCGTGATCAAGGACGGAAACTACGTTCCGCTCGGCGATTGGATCAACGCGCAATAATTACATTGACTACGGACGTTGCCTCATGCTGACCGTCAAGGGCGTCACAGCCCACTATGATGGAGCCATCGTTGCCCTGGAGGACGTCGATCTGACGGTCTCGAAGGGCGGCATCGTCGCGCTGCTTGGTCCCAATGGGGCCGGGAAGACGACGCTGCTCAAGGCGATAGCCGGCATGCTGCCGTTCGAACAGGGCGACGTCGTCGAGGGAGACGTTTTGTTTGAGAACGTCTCCCTCGCCAGAAAACACCCTGCCGACATTTCCCGCCTGGGCATCGCGCTGGTGCAGGACGGACGGCAATGCTTTCGCGAATTGACGATCGGCGAAAATCTCCGTGCGGCTTCCTTTGCCCACGCCAACGGCGCGGCCGATCGGCTGGAAATGGTTTTCAGCTATTTTCCGTTTCTGAAGGATATGACGGCTCGCCCCGCCGGCGTTCTGTCGGGCGGACAGTTGCAGATGCTGGTGGTCGGCATGGCGATCATGTGCAATCCGAAGCTGATGCTGCTCGACGAGCCGAGCCTCGGCCTTTCGCCGGTGATGGTGCAGAGTGTATTCGATGTCATTGAGCGGCTGCACCGTGATATCGGGCTCACGGTCGTGATTGCCGAACAGACCGTGCCGCGTCTTCTCAAGATAGCCAGCGACGTGTTCGTGCTGGCGCGCGGCCGTATCGTGATGCATGCACCGCCGTCGCAAATGACCGAAGCGGACTTGCAGCGGATCTATCTCAACTGAACCGATGCTCATGCAGCGCCGTCACGCGTCGACGGTTGCATCGGCTTCGGTCGATGCGAGGACTCTGAGCGCGACTTTGGCGGCCTCTTCGATGTGCTTCACGCACGAAGCCTCGGCGCGGTCGGGATCGCCTTCCCGGATGGCGTCGTGGATCGCTTTGATCTCGGCCACGCTGTTTTTGAGGCGGCCCTTTGAAGTCATGGATGTCAACCGCAAGAGCGTGATGCGATTGTGCATCGTGGTCAGCATCTGTTCGACGAACATATTGCCGCCGCCGCGCATCAGTGCGGAATAGAACTCGGTCTTTGCCTTGATGAGTTCGGCGCGGTCGTCGGACTTGGCGGCTTGCACGAAGTGCTTCACCGCCAGGCCAAGATCGCGCAGATCCTCCGGCACGCGCCGCTTGGCGAATTCCCGCCCGGCATGCCCCTCGAGCAGCGCACGAACCGAATATAACTGCCGCGCCTCGTCGAGCGAAATCGTGCTGACCGATGGACCCCGGTGGGGAATCGTGGTGACGAGGCCCTCGGCCTCAAGTTGCCGCAGCGCTTCCCGGATTGATGTTCGGCCGACGCCGGTCAGTTCGCACAATTCACGTTCGATCAGCCGCTGGCCCGGCTTGAACCGACCCGTCGCGATGGCGGATCGCAGCTTGTCCTCGACCAGCAGCCGCAAGGTCGCGGATTTTCGGACGATCTGGAGTTCGGTGCTGGACATGTCGAATGTTCCTTATTGACAGACAATCTGTCAAGTGGTGGCCGTTCTGACGGCGAAGACATTGCCCGCACTTATCGCTTTTTTGCTCATCAGGCTTGCGCTGCCGAAGCCCACCAGGGGCGCGGTTTAGATTGTCAGATTATCAGACAATGATATGGTGATTCCGGTCGTCGCTTCACCGGGAGAATAGCATGAGCAGCGAGAGCAAACATTTCAAAGAGGGGCTGGCCGTTCGGCGAGAGGTGCTTGGCGCGGAATATGTCGACGGCAGCATTGCCAAGGCCGATGATTTCATGATGGCGTTTCAGCACATCACTACCGAATGGTGCTGGGGTTATGCATGGACCCGTCCCGGACTGGATCGCAAAACACGAAGCATGTTGAATCTGGCGATGCTGACGGCCCTGAAGGCTCCCCACGAGATCAAGCTTCACGTCAAGGGAGCGCTGACCAACGGCGTCACCGTCGATGAGATCAAGGAGATCTTGCTGCACGCAACCGTGTATTCCGGCATTCCGGCGGAACTCGAGGCCTTCAAGGCCGCGCACGAAGTGCTGGTCGCGGAAGGGGCCTTGAAAGGCAAGCCCGGCGGGACGACTAAATGAGCGCGGATGCGATCAAGCGCGTTTGTTTTGTCGGGATCGGCAATATGGGCTGGCCGATGGCCACGCGGCTGGTCCGGGCCGGCTTTGAGGTAGCCGTCACGGACGCGGTTGCGGGCCGCGCCAAGGCATTCGTCGATCAGGTCGGTGGCAACGCGATTGCGAACCTGGCCGAGGCGGCGAAGGAAGCCGACGTCTTGGTGACGATGCTTCCGACCAGCGCACACGTCGTTTCCGTCGTGGATGAAATTCTCCCAAGCCTGAGTTTCGGCAAGATCCTTGTCGATATGAGTTCAGGAGCTCCGGCGGCCACCCAGAAAATCGCTGCGGATCTCGGGGTCATCGGGGCGTCCGTGGTCGATGCGCCCGTCAGTGGCGGGGTGTCGCGTGCCGTTACCGGCGAGCTTGCGATCATGACGGGAGGCGATGCCGCGGCGCTGGACCGTGTCGATCCTTTGTTGCGGGCGATGGGAACCACGATTCACCGAATCGGCCCGGTAGGCGCCGGACAGGCCATGAAAGCGCTCAACAACCTGGTTTCGGCCGGCGGATTTTTGATGGCGGTCGAAGCCCTGGTGATCGGACAGCAGTTCGGCCTTGATCCCTCGGTGATGACCGACGTGCTCAACGCCTCCACCGGCATGAACAACAGTACGCAGAAGAAGCTCAAGCAATTCGTGTTGTCACGCAAGTTCGACAGCGGCTTTGGCCTGGATTTGATGGTGAAAGATCTCTCAATAGCGCTGGAGGTCGGTCGCAACGGGTCCGCACCGACGCCGTTTTCCGCGCTTTGCCGCGAAATGTGGGCGAGTGCCGCAAGCATGCTTGGCAAGGGCCAGGACCATACCGCCATCGCAAAATTGAGCGAGGCCTTGGCAGGCGTCACGCTCGGAAATAGCAAATAACATAATGTGCCGAGGCGAGACTCGAGGCTCAGTCCCTGGGCTGCATGATCGCAGTTGTGAAGGTTGGCTCGCAGGCCACTTTCAGTGCGCTGGCGTATTTCCCTTGATGCTCGCCTCGGTCGCCAGCACGCGCTGCGCCTGATAGACGATCGGGTAGTCGATGAATTGGCCGTCCAGTTGAATGGCCGCCGATTGCGAGGCTTCGGCGGCCTTGAAAGCTTCCACGATCCGTTGCGCCCAGGCGACCTGTTCGGCCGAGGGACTGAAGGCCGTGTTGATGACGGCGACCTGATCGGGATGAATACAAAGCTTGCCCTGAAAGCCCATGCCGCGGGCGCGATGGGCCGAGGCCGCCAGCCCTTCGGCGTCCTGCATATTGATCCAGACGGTGTCGATCGGAGCCGCCAGGCCATTGGCGCGCGATGCGAGCACCAGGCTGCTCCGGTAATGCATCAGCTCGCTCTCATCGCGAGACCATCTGATATCCATGTCAAGTGTGAAGTCGGCCGCGCCAAAGGCGAGGCACCGGGTGCGCGTTCCGGCTGACGCAATCGCCGCGACTTCAGCAAAGCCCTTGGCGGTTTCCAGGATCGGCAGAAGATCGATCGTTCCTTTCGGCAATCCTTTTTCTCGTTCGACCTGCGCGATCAGCCAATCCGCGGTGCGCAGCTCCTGCGCGCTTTCGACCTTCGGCAGCACGATGCCGTCGATATTTGGGCCGACGACTGCAAGGATATCGCCATACCCAAAATCGGTCGAAAGCGGATTGACCCGCACATATCCGATGCAGGAGCGCGGCTTGGCCATCGCCGTTGCGATCAACTGACGTGTGGCAATCTTCTCGGCGACAGGACAGGCATCCTCAAGGTCCAGGATTACCGCGTCGGCGTGGAGGGTAAGAGCTTTTTCGCTGCGCCGCGCGTGGTTTCCCGGCGCAAACAGCAACGACCTAAGCGGTCTCATGCCGATGTCGCTTTTCGATACAGATGAAGCGGTCATGCTCATTTTCTCAAAGGACCAGATTCGCAAAACGCCGGACGAACAAAATGCATCACGAAGCAACTCTTGTCTCTCGTACCAACCGATGACGCGGGGGCGTCGGTCTTGCTACGCGCGATCATCGCTTCCGACAATGCCTCCAGCGGTATCTGCTTGGTTTCGATTCCGAACAGAAGAACCACAACGACCTGAAGCAGGAGCAGACCAACAACATAGCCCAATACGGCGGTCACGCCGGCGAGACCAAAGAGCATTGTCGTAATCTGTGGTGTGAGGATTGTCATGAAACGCCCGAGAGTATTACAGAAGCCGGCCCCTCGCATGCGGATCGTCGTCGGGAATAGTTCCGGAACATACATGCCCCAGGCCACAACGACGAGTACGTAGATCGCCGAGACCAGAATAAAGCCGGTCAGCATCACGAATGTCGGATCGGAGAGTTGCGGGTAGATCGCGCCGGTGGCGATGGCGACGAGCGAAAAGAATACGATACACGGCTTGCGTCCGACCTTGTCCGCGAGCGCCATTCCCAATAGCGCTCCCGCCGGCCCGCCAAAACTCATCAGCGTGACGTAGTTGAGGGATGTCGTGATCGTGAGGCCCTGTCGCACCATGAACGAAGGCAGAAAAGCCAGAAAGCCATAGATGGCGGTGTTGAGGGCAATCAGGATAACGCTGCCCGTAATCGTTCGCGCGATCATGTCGCGCGAAAAAAGGTCGCTGAGGAGGCCGACGGCATTGACGGAACCTGGCTCGAGGACGTTCGCCGCCGCGGGCAGCTTTCGGCCGGTCGAGCGTTCGACCTCCGCTTCGATCTCGCTCATGACCCGCTCGGCTTCGTCGGTCCGTCCGTTTGCTTCCAGCCAGCGGGGCGACTCCGGCATGCGCTTGCGCAGATACCAGACAATGAGCGCGCCGACCCCCACGATCACAAACATCCAGCGCCAGCCGTAGGAAGGAATGATCAGGCGGCCGGCCAGTGCTGCGAAAAACAACGCGGAGTTGGTCACGGTTGCGAGACCCGCGCCCCATCTGCCCCGGCTGGCCGGAGGCGTGAGCTCAGAGATTGTGACATAGCCAACGACGATCTCCGCGCCGAGACCGATGCCCATGACAAAACGGGCGGCGATCAACCACTCCATGGAAGGAGCGGCAGCGCCGGCCAGCGAGGCGAGACCGAATATCAATAGATTGGCTTGATAGGAAAAGCGCCGGCCGTAACGATCCCCGGTGATACCGGCGAGCCAGGCTCCGATCACCATGCCGGCAAACGTCGCGGAAAGGAAATTGGCGTTTTGCGCCGGAGTAGACCATCCAATGCCAATCAGGGCCGCCAGTACCGCGCCCTGCAGATAGATCTCGAATGCGTCGAGAAACATTCCTCCGCCAATCAGCCCCAGAATTCGATAGTGAAAGCGTGACGCGGGCAGCCGATCGAGCCGCGCGCCGGCGTTGACGGCGAGCATTATCTTCCCTCCCGAAGCTGTGATATTCGTTTTTGGCGTCTATCAAAACCTGTCCGGACAGCTAATCAATTAGACTTGCGATCAGTCCTCGTCAAGGCGAGGGCGGAGGTTGACGCCGAAGCGGAGTGACATGAGGCGATTGAAGAAAAAGCCGCCGGCCTTAACGGACCGGCGAGCGACGCGGGCCGATACCGCAAAGGAGCCGCTTTATCTAAAGCTGGTGCAGGCGATCAAGCTGGAAATCAAGAACGGCCGGGCGCCCATCGGGTCGCTGCTTCCGTCCGAAGTTGAACTTGGCCGCCGTCATGCGGTCAGCCGCCATACGGTTCGGGAAGCGCTTCGTCATTTGCGGGTGGAAGGATTTGTGGCTCCGCGGAAGGGAGCGGGGACAACGGTCGTCAATTCGGGGCCTACAAATCCCTATGTCCATGAGGTGGCGTCGATTGAACAACTCGTTCAGTACGCCACCGGAACGCAATACGAAGTCGGCACCAGCAAGCTCGTCAAAGCTGATGCAAAGTTGACCAAGAGGCTTGGTTGCCTTGAGGGCGAAGAATGGATGCGCATTGAAGGCCTTCGCTACGCGCCGGGTCAGGATGCACCGATCTGCTGGACGGAGGTCTACATCCACTCCGACTACACCAACGTGCTGCGCATGATCGGACGTCGTTCAGGTCCGATCTATGCCTGGATCGAGGATATGCATGGCGAGCACATCAATGAAATCGAGCAGGTTCTTTCCGCACGTGACGTGCCAAATGCGCTGAGCAAAAAGCTCGGCGTCAAGGCGGGCAGCATGGCCATTGAAGTGCGCCGCATTTATCGCCTGGACACCGGCAAGATCGCCGAGATCGCATTCAACCTGCATCCGGCACATCGCTTTCGTTATTCGATGACGCTTCGCCGCAATCAAGGCGGCTGATCGTTTTCAGCAGGGGCCCATGAGAGTGACGGCATGCCTGTCCAAACAAATCGCCTTGACAGCCCCCGGACGCGGCGATTACCTGTCCGGACAGGTTACAATCTGATAGCGGTGGTTTCCGGAAGGAGTTTTCGCCATGAACGAGCTAGCGCCGATCCGTAATTTCGATCTGGCCGACGAGGCGTTGCTGCTCAATACCATCGACCGCTGGCTTGAAAAAGAAGTTCGGCCTGTCGTGAAAGAGCACGATCACGCGGACCGGTGGCCTGCGGAAATCGTGGAGCAAATGCGGGAATTCGGGCTGTTCGGTGCAACGGTCAGTCCGGAGTATGGCGGCCTCGGGCTCCCGGCGGTGACCTATGCGCGGATCGTGATGCGGATTTCGAGCGTGTGGATGGCGATCACCGGCATCTTCAACTCGCATCTGATGCTGGCGCTTGCCATCGAGAAATTCGGCACCCCGGAGCAAAAGCAGACCTGGCTGCCAAAGCTCGCTTCGGGAGAAATGCGCGGTGGTCTGGCGCTGACGGAGCCGAACGCGGGAACGGATCTGCAGGGAATCCGCATGACTGCCCGCCGTGATGGCAACTCCTACGTCATCAACGGCACAAAAACCTGGATATCGAACGGGATCGAGGGTTCGGTTTTCGCTCTGCTTGTCAAGACCGATCCCGCAGCCCAACCGCGATACAAGGGAATGAGCCTGTTTATCGCGCCAAAAGGGCCGGGCTTTACCGTCGGAAAGAAGCTGGAGAAGCTCGGCTACAAGTCGATCAATTCCGCTGAATTGATATTCGACGATTACCGGATTCCGGCGGATCATCTGATCGGCGGCGAGGAAGGACAAGGTTTTCTGCAGGCGACCGGCGGGTTGGAATTGGGACGCATCAACGTGGCGGCGCGCGGCGTCGGAATTGCCGAAGGCGCGCTTCAACTCTCCACCGAATATGCGCAGATACGCCAGACCTTTGGCAAGCCGATCGCAGAACATCAGGCCATCCAGCTCAAATTGGGCGAGATGGCGACGCGCGCCCGCGCCGCGCGGCTCCTGACCATCGACGCGGCGGCGGCATTCGACCGCGGCGAACGCTGCGACCTTGAAGCCGGCATGGCCAAATATTTCGCTTCCGAGGCGGCGCTGGAGAACAGCACGGAAGGCCTGCGTATCCACGGCGCCTACGGATACTCAAAGGAATATGACATCGAGCGCCTCTACCGCGATGCGCCCCTCACATGTATCGGAGAAGGCACCAACGAAATGCAACGCATAATCATCGCGAAACAGTGGATCAAGAGGAACAAGGTGGCATGAAGCCGCTCGAAGGTTTGCGCATCCTTGCGATCGAGCAGTTTGGTGCAGGTCCTTACGGAACGACCTTTCTTGCCGACCTTGGAGCTGAAGTCATCAAGATCGAAAATGCCGCTAGCGGGGGCGATCCCGCTCGCTATACCGGACCCCGACTGCTCGGAGCCGCGGACAGCGAGTATTTCCAGAGCTGGAATTCCGGCAAGCACAGCATTGTGCTCGATCTCAAGTCGCAAGCGGGCCGGGAAGCGCTGGAGGCGCTGGTCGCCGAATCCGATGCCGTCGTGAACAATCTGCGCGGCGACCAGCCGGAAAAGCTCAAGATCGACTATGCAAGCCTGCAGTCGCTGAACCCTGCGATCGTCTGTCTGCATATTTCAGCCTATGGTCGCGATAACGAGCGCAAGACATGGCCGGGCTACGATTACCTGATGCAGGCCGAGGCCGGGCTAATGAGCATAACGGGCGAACCCGGCGGTCCGCCGTCCCGGTTCGGTCCCTCGATCGTCGATTACATGACCGGGATGGTCGGGATGGTCGGGCTGCTGTCATGCCTGATGCGCGCGCGCCAGACAGGAAAAGGCTGCGATGTAGACACTTGCCTGTTTGATGTGGCGCTGCATCAACTCGGCTACACCGCGACATGGTTTCTCAACAATGGCGACGTCACCGAACGAATGCCCCGCAGTTCACATTTTTCGGTGGCTCCGGTTCAGACCTTTCCGACCGCTGATGGCTGGATATTCGTCATGTGCATGACGGAAAAATTCTGGACCAATCTCACCGCCGACCTCGGCCGGAACGATCTGCTGGAAGACGCGCGCTTTGCGTCGCCGGAAGCCCGCAGGTTGAATCGTGAAGCGCTCAGCGCGGTGCTCGATGACGAATTTCGCAAGGCAACGACGCAAGACTGGCTGCAACGACTTTCAGGCAAGCTTCCCGTCGGTCCGGTATATAACCTGCGGCAAGCGCTGGAAAATCCGTTTGTCGCGCGGTCCGGCATGATCCGCACCGTCGCTCATCCGGCCAACCCGGAGCTGAAGCTGTTATCAAGTCCGCTTAGGGTTGATGGGGTACGGCCGAATTCGCCGGTTTGCGCCTCGCTCGGCGCCGACAACGAGACTTTTGTGACGACGCGGAAATATGCTGCAGTCGACAGGTAGTGCCGCATGAAGCTGCAGGGTATTCGCGTCATCGATCTTTCGTCGTTTTTGCCTGGGCCATATCTGACACTCGCCATGGCCGATCATGGCGCCGAGGTCATCAAGGTCGAAGCGCCCGGCGGCGATCACGGACGGTCGATCGGGTCGCTGGACGGGGACAGCACCGTTTTTTTCCGCAATGTAAATCGGGGCAAGAAAAGTATCGTCCTCGATCTCAAGCAGGACAGTGACCGGGAAATATTGCTCAAGCTGTGTGAAACGGCGGACGTCTTCGTCGAAAGCTTCCGCCCGGGCGTCGTGACGCGTCTCGGCGTGGACTATGAGCGGGTGAAGGCGCGCAATCCCCGCATCGTCTATTGTTCGATCAGCGCGTTCGGCCAAAACGGCCCATATCTTCGGAGACCCGCGCACGATTTGGCGGTCGAAGCCATGAGCGGCGTGCTCAGCATCACGCTCGGAAACGACGGCGCCCCGGCAATTCCCGGCGTGCCGATCGCCGACATCGTTTCCGGCTTGCAGGGCCTTTCGGCTGTACTGATGGCGTTGCTGCGGCGCATGCAAACCGGACTTGGCGACTACATTGACCTTTCGATGCACGATTCGATGATATCCGCCTGCGTGAACGTTCTTGGACCAGCGATCGCCGAAGGCCGGCAACAAATCGCCAAGCATGAGCGAACCACCGGCGGCGCAGCGTTTTATCGTATCTACCGCACCGCGGATGATCGATACCTGACCCTGGCCGGGCAGGAAGAAAAGTTCATCCGCAATTTGCTGAATGCCCTGGGACGTTCGGACTTCATCGATCTCTGCCTGCGGGGCCCGGGACCGCATCAGGCGCCGGTGATCGATTATTTCGATGGGTTGTTTCGCGGCAAGCCGCTCGCCTACTGGACCGAATGGCTATTGGACCTCGACGTCTGTTTCGGACCCGTGCAAACCTTTCCGGAGGCGCTGGCGGATCCGCAGTTGCTGGCGCGGGGAATGGTGGTGACGGACGGGAACGGACGAAAGCACATTTCGACGCCGATTCATTTTGCCAATGAGCCGGCACAGATCAATTTGCATACGCCCAATCTCGGGCAGGACACCGAAGCGATAACCGGCATTCAGAAGGCGCTCGGGAACCAGGTTCACTGAGACGGCGCGACAAGGGAGAGCGACAATGGTTGCGACAATGAAAAACGTCGGCGGGCGCCGGTTGCGGGAGAGCTACGGCCGCTACTATGAGGATTTCGAGATCGGCGACATCTACGAACATCGACCCGGCCGGACCATCTCCGAAACGGACAATACCTGGTTCACGCTCTTGACCATAAATCAGCATCCCCTGCATTTCGACGAGGCTTACGCGGCCAAGTCGGAATTCGGCCGGCCTTTGGTAAACAGTTGCCTTACTCTCTCGATTGTCGCCGGCATGAGCGTCAGCGACGTCAGCCAAAAGGCAATTGGCAATTTGGGCTGGAACGACATCAAGCTCACGGCCCCTGTTTTCGTTGGAGACACCATTTACGCCGAGTCGGAAGTCCTCAATAAACGGGAGTCCGCCAAGCGGCCAACCCAAGGCGTCGTGTCGGTCAAAACGCTCGGCAAGAAAGCCGACGGAACGCAATTCATGTCGTTCGAGCGGACCGTTCTCGTTCCCAAGCGCGGGCATGGCGTGGACGACAAGGCGAATTACTGAAGATGAGATGCCCGTAGATGCTTTCTGGTCTGACATTATCCTGATGAGTACCGTGCGCCTTTTCCTCCGCGCAGCTTTGCGCGCCATGTGCCCTGCTCAACCATGTCTGCGATCAGTTCTGCCATCACGCGGGCAACGGCTTCACTGGCGCGGGTGTGCATAGTCCTTTGGGACACGACGACCGAAAGTGTCCATGATGGAGTCGGATCCACGATGGGTACGGGCACCATCTCGCTTCTAGCGATCTCGTCGATGAACGCAAAATGCGGCATGACCGTCATGAAGCCAGCATCGCAGACCAGTTTGGCAATGGCGGGCAGGCTATCGCAATCCTTGACGACCGGTGTGATATCGTAACGCGCTGCGATTTGCTCGATCACAATCCGCAGCACGTTTGGACGGCCCGGCAAAACGATCGGAAAATCGAACAATTTCTTGAACGGAACAGATTTTCGTTTGGCGATCGGACTCTTTGCGGGCACGAACAACATAAGATCTTCAGTGATCATCTCCGTCCACGCAACGTGCTCGAACGCCTTGTGATCATAAAGAAGCGCAACATCCAGGCGGCCGGCCTGGATCAGTTCGTCAAGATATCCGGTCATCGCTTCGACGAGATGCACCGTCACGTTCGGCAGGCGCTCGGCCATCACGCGAAGAAGCGGCATTGAGAGCCCGCGACAGGCGGAAGTAGCCAGGCCGATAGATACCCGCCCGGACGGATCCGATGTCTGCGAGTGCAGTGCGTCTTTTGCATCGTCGATCTCTTGAAGGATTCGTCGTGCGTGATCGTATAGTTGCTGGCCATGTTCGGTGGCGGTTACGCCTCTGGCATGTCGGACAAAAAGCGGCACGCCGAGTTCTTTTTCGAGGCGTTTGATCTGCTGGCTAAGCGACGGTTGGGCGATGCGCAGTACCTCTGCTGCACGAGAAAAATTGCCGGTTTCGGCGATCTGAACGAAGTACTTGAGCTGGCGCAAATCCATCTCGGACCTTGTTTGGATCTTTCAATCCCGGTTAGCGTGCACTCAAAATATGCATTTGTAAAAACGATTGCCTCTAACTGCAAACTGTCCTGTAGTTTCAGTCGACTGCAGGTCACCCAGCTGTATCATAGAAAGGCAGTCCAAAGTTTTCTATAGGTTTTTCCTATAGCTTTGATTGGAATTTGGTCTTTGTTTGTGGGATTTGTTTGCCGTTAGCTCCCCACTGCAAATAGGCCGTGGCGGACCGCACTCAACAACGAAGGGCTCACCATTCTCCTTGTTGAGCAGCTTGCATCCTACGCGGCTGGGGATTGCCGACTATGGCTTTGTCGTTGCCAACGGGCGCATTGCGCACGAGGGCCCGAGCGCCTCGTTATCGCGCAACCCGGATGTGATGGAAGCATTTCGCGCCAAGAAGAAGTGACCATCTAACCTAACCTCAAAAGCCTCAGGAGTAGACATGGCCCAACGCATCATCGATCTCAGCCTCACCATCGAAGACAATATGCCGGCGCACAAGCTGTTTCAGCGTCCTGTCATTGCGCTGCACATGAGTCACGAAAGCACCAAGTCGCAGAATCTCGGGGTACCCGGAGACGCCATGACGTTTCAGACGAACTTCATCGCGATGCTTGACCATGTCGGCACGCATGTGGATGCCTACCGCCACGTCAATCCGAAAGGGGCGCCGGTCGACGAGATGCCGCTGCAGACGTTCATGGGAAAAGCGGTCTGCTTCGACCTGCAGCATATTCCGGACCTGGGAGACATTACCGCTGCGGACATGGAAGCTGCGGAGAAAAAGGCCGGCGTGAAGGTCGACGGACATATCGTGCTGCTGTGTACCGGATTTCATAAGCGAAATTATCCGTCGATCGATTCGGTCTGGAAAAATCCGTTGCTGACGGTTGAAGCCACCCGCTGGCTTTTTGACCGCAAGTCGAAGATGCACGGAGTGGAAGGGCCGTCGACCGACAAGCCAACCGACAATATTTTCGCGCAGCACCGGTTGTGCCGGGATCTCGGCATCAGCCATTGGGAATGGCTGGTCAATCTGGAGGAATTGCTCGGCAAAGGCGAATTCCAGTTCTTCGGGGTCCCGTTGAAGTTCAAGGGCGGCTCGGGGTCGCCGGTGCGGGCTTTCGCGATCGTCGGCTAATCATGCGCCGGTAGTAGCGCCAGTCAAACGGCCCGGAAGATCCTTTCTTCCGGGCATCTCATGGAGGTCACGCCGATGTCGAGTGAATTCGATGCCATGAGCGCGATGGAGATGCGTCAGCGCATCGCGGCCAAGGAGATTTCGCCGCTCGATCTCACGCGACGGGCGCTGGCGAAGGCCGAGGCAACCCAGTCGACGCTCAATGCGTTTTACGTCCTGATGCCGGAGCAGGCCCTTGCCGCGGCGCGCGCGGCAGAAGATGCTGTCATGAATGGAGCGCCGCTCGGCGCAATCCATGGTATCCCGTTTTCCGTCAAAGATCTCATCGCCGTTAAGGGAGTTCGGTACGCTTCCGGCTCTCGCACCATGGCGGACAACGTCGCAACGGTTGACGCGCCCGCCGTCGAGCGCGCCAAGGCAGCCGGCGGAATTCTGATCGGCAAGACCACGACAAGCGAGTTCGGTTGCAAGCCGGTCGGTGATAGCCCTCTGACCGGGATTACGCGAAATCCGTGGAATCTGGCGAAGACGCCGGGCGGCTCGAGTGCCGGGGCGGCTGCTTCAGTGGCCGCCGGCATTACCCCGTTTGCCTTGGGCACGGATGGAGGAGGGTCAATTCGCATTCCGGCGGCTTTCACAGGATTGGTCGGACTCAAGGGACAGTTCGGACGCGTGCCTGTTTCGCCGACATCGGCGACACCAACGCTGGCGCATGTCGGGCCGCTCGCCAGGTCTGTGGCCGACATGGCGCTGTTGTTCTCGGTTATCGCCGGCTTCGATCGCCGTGATGCGTTTGGTGTCGCAGGTCCGGTGCCGGACGTAATGGCTGCTGTATCTGTCTCTGTCGCCGGTATGAGGGTCGCGTATAGTCCGACCTTCGGCTACGCACGACCCGATCCGGAGGTGGTAAAGATCACCCACCGCGCAGCTCAAACCTTTGAGCAACTCGGTTGCCACGTCGATCTCGTTGAAAATGTCTTTGACGTCGACCCCGCCGATCTTTGGACGGCGGAGTTCTACGCCGGTGTCGGCATTCGGCTTCGTTCCTTCATCGAACATCAGCGCGAGTCTTTGGATCCGGCTGTGGCCGATGTCCTTGAACCCGCGCTGTCGCAGGAAATGCGCGATTACTACACCAAGGTTTTTGCCAGGTACGCGTTGCGAGAGCACGTTCGTGCTTTCTTCGATCGGTACGACCTTCTGATTTCTCCGACGATTCCGGTGACCTCACTGGACGTGGGCAAGAATATCCCGGATGCACTCACAGATCGAAATCTCGTTTCGTGGGTCTACTATACGTACCCGTTTAATCTCACCGGGCATCCCGCAGCTTCGGTCTGCGCGGGGTTCGCGCCTGACGGCATGCCGGTGGGTTTGCAGATCGTCGGACGCTCGCATTGCGAGGACGACGTTGTTCGCGCTGCCGGCGCCTTTGAAGGAACGTTCGCTGCTGGACACAACGTCAAGTCGTTCCAGACACTCGCCGGTTGATAAGCGTGAGTATTTTGATCGTCGTCGCGCTCGTTGCCGGCTAATTCATCACGGTGCCGCCATCCACCGAAATGGTCTGGCCGGTTACGAAATCGCTCGCGCCGGACAGCAGCCAGATCGCCGTTCCCGCCAGATCGGAAGGAACGAGATTGCGGGGAATGGACTGCGAGGCGGCGATGACCTCCAGCGCCTTGGCGTGTTTGGCGCCGAAGAATTCCTGCGTGCCTTCTGTCAGAACGGCGCTCGGCGCAATCGCGTTGACGCGGATGTTGTCGCGGCCGAGTTCGCGGGCGAGGCCGCGCGTCAGGCCAATGACCGCGGCCTTCGAGGTCGTATAGTGGATCGCATAGGCCAGGCCGTAGGTCGCGGCGAGCGAGGTGATGTTGACAATGCTGCCGCCGCCGGTCTTGCGCATCGCGGGCACCGCGGACTTGCAGCAGTTCCAGATGCCCTTGACGTTGACCGCCATGGTCGCGTCCCAGTCGGCCTCGCTGATGGCGTCGAACTTGCCACCGCGAAGTGTGCCGTAGAGCGCGGCATTGTTGATCAGCCCGTCGACGCGGCCATACGCTTCCAAGGCAGCGGCGACCATCGCGTCGGTCGCCTGGATGTCGCTGACATTGACCTTGACCGCGATTGCATCGCCGCCGGCCGCCTTCACCGAATCGAGGGTCTGGCCGCAATCGTTGATGTCGGTCGCGACCACTTTTGCGCCGGCGGTTGCGCATGCCCGGGCATATTCCTGACCGATGCCGCGCGCGGCCCCGGTTACGATCACGACCTTGCCGTCCAGCTGCATTGGATCCTCCCAAATGGCTTCAATCGAAGTGGTTCAGTCCACTCGCATTAGCCGATGTTCATGCGGCAGGCGGCCGGGTCCGTCAAGCCAGGAGAGTTTGCGGAGACCGCTCCCTTGGAGGTGGCTTCAGGACAACCAGCGTTTGCGCCGCTTGTAGTGCTTGACCTCGCGATAGGACTTGCGCGAGCCGACTTCGTTAAGGCCGAGATAGAATTCGCGAATGTCGGAATTGGCCCGCAGCGCGTCCGCGCTGCCCTCCAGCACGATCCGCCCGTTCTCCATCACGTAGCCATGTTGCGCCACGTCGAGCGCCATGGTGGCGTTCTGTTCGACGAGGAGGACGGAGAGTTTTTCCGCCATCACCAGTTGGCTGACGATTCCGAAAATTTCCGCGACCAGCATCGGCGCGAGACCGAGCGAGGGCTCGTCGAGCAGGATCACTTTGGGAACCGACATCAGGGCACGGCCGATCGCCAGCATCTGCTGCTCGCCGCCGGACAGATATCCGGACTGCTGATGACGGCGTTCCTTGAGACGAGGGAAATAGCCGTAAACGCGCTCGATGCCGTCATGCATCTTGCGGGAATCGCGCTGGACATGCGCCCCGACGATCAGGTTCTCTTCGGTGGTCAGGTGCTCGAAAACACGGCGGCCTTCGAACACCTGTGCGATGCCAAGTTCCGGAAGCTGATGGGCGCGCAGTCCATCGATCCGCTCGCCATTGAATTCGATCGAGCCTTTGGTGATCTCGCCGCGTTCGGTTCGCAATACGCCG
Organism: uncultured Pseudomonadota bacterium; assembly: GCA_963727225.1. Classification (GTDB taxonomy): domain Bacteria; phylum Pseudomonadota; class Alphaproteobacteria; order Rhizobiales; family Xanthobacteraceae; genus Bradyrhizobium. The sequence continues at coordinate 1,481,342 of CAVSFN010000024.1, forward strand.
GAGATGGCTTTGAGTGTGGTGGTTTTGCCGGCGCCGTTGGCGCCGAGCAGCGTGGTGATTGAGCCGTCCGCGATCTGCAGCGAAACGCCCTTCAGGACAAGGATCACCTTGTCGTAAACCACCTCGATGTTGTTGATCGCCAACATGTCGTCACCCTTGCGAACGTGATCCGGAAAAACCCGCACGGCTTATTGGAACGTGCTGATCAGGCCGGAGCGGCGGGCGGCGTTGCGAGCACCCGCCGCCGTTTTGCTACTTCGTCTCAGCGAGGTGCTCCTTGATCACGTCGCGATAGGCCTGGAACCAATCAGTGGTCTTGACGAACTTACCGCCTTTGACGGTCCAGACCTGAAGCCATCCGCCGCCTTCATGGTCTTCGGGCGTCACTTGCATCGGCGGCGCCATACCGCCAAGGGAAAGGTCCTTCACCTGTTCCATGCCGTTCTTCATGTCTTCGGTCGTCGGCCTCCCGCCTTTCTCGGCCTTGATAGCGTTGCGAAGCGCCTCGACATGCATGGCCGCCCACACAATACCGCGATTGTAGTAGACCGACGTGTCGATCTCCTTGGGTGCGGGCTTACCTTGCGCCTTGTACATCTCGGTAATCTCCCGGATGACGGAAAAATCCTCGCCGACCCCCGCGAACTGGAGAGTGTTGTAGCCCTCGGCCACGGCAAATCCGCCCGCGGCACGCACGTCGGCTTCGGAGGCGCCCCACACCAGCGCGATCACCTTGCTCAGCGGATAGCCCTTGCTTTTGAGTTCCTTGATGGACACCGAGGGAGCGCGGCCGAACAGATGCGTGATGAGGAAATCGGGTTTGAACCGACCGGTGATATCCAGCACCTGCGCGCCGAGTTCGACACCCGGCGGCGGCACCGCGAAGGTCCGCAACTCGAAACCTTCCTTTTTCGCCAGGTCTTCGAGGATGACGATCGGCTCCTTGCCGGCCGGGTTGTCGTAGAACAGATAACCGATCTTCTTGCCTTTCAAGTCGCCACCAAGTTGCTTCTTGACGAAGGCGACCGCCGCTGCGCCCTGCGACCAATAGGTTGCGGCGATCGGGAATGAATACGGGAAGCGCTTGCCATCGGCGCCCGCGGCGGTGCCGAACCCGGGCGACGTGCCGATGATCTTGTCTTCGGCCAGCTTCGAGGCGAGCGCCGCGGTTTGTGGGGTGCCGTAAAGCGCCTCAATCACCTCGCCTTCCTTCTTGAAACGCTCGTGCGCCTCCATTGCGGGCGGCACCTTGTATTCGTTGTCGATCTCCAGAACCTTGATCTTGTATCCTTCGACGCCGCCCTTGCTGTTCACCAATGCAATGTAATCCTGAAAGCCGGGGCACATGAACACGCCCACATTCTGCGTCGGTCCGGTACGGTCGCACTGCTCGCCGAACAGCACCTCCTTTTCCTGGGCATTAGCCGAATACGCGCCTAAAACCATCGTGCCGGCCAGGATCGCCGTTAACGTCCAGACTCTTTTCACGTGCGTCATTGCTTCCTCCCGTGTTGCGAGCCCGTGCCTAATAGGAGAACGGCCAGGCCCTGAAATAATTCCGGATGTTGCGCCAAAGCCGGTTCAATCCTTCCGGCTCAAGCACCAGGAACACGATGATCAGCGCCCCGAAAATAACGAGCCTCATGCTCGAAACCACGGTGGACATTTCATTGGCAGCAAAGAAGAAGGCGCCGACGCTCTCCATGACCGTGCGGATGACGAGCGGCAGCAGCGTGACGAATGCCGCGCCCAGGATCGATCCAAGCACCGAGCCCAGTCCACCGATGATAATCATCGCGAGATATTCAATGGAGACGCCGAGCTGGAATTGCTCGTAATTGGCGATGCCGAAGTAATAGGTGTATAGCACGCCGCAGACGCCCGCGTAGAACGACGAGATCGCAAAAGCGATCAATTTGTAACGAAAGATGTCGATGCCGATGATCTCGGCGGCAATGTCCTGATCGCGGATGGCGACAAAGGCACGCCCGATCCGGCTGCGTACCAGATTGAGCGCGGCGACGATCGCGATCAACGCGAAAAACAGCAGGAAGAAATAGAGCTCCCCTTGCGTCTTGATTTCGAAGCCGAACAATGACGGGCGCGGCACCTGGATCGACGCCTGGGTGCCGCCGGAAATCCATGGCACATGATTGATGATCCATTCGATGATGAGTTGACCGGCAAGTGTCGCGATCGCGAGATAGAGCCCCTTGATGCGAAGGCTCGGAATGCCGACCACCGCGCCGATCAGCGCTGCCATCAGGCCACCGGCGGGCAACGTGATCCAGAACGGCAGCCCCGCTCTGACCGCCAGATTGGCCGCGGTATAGGCACCTACCGACATGAAGGCGCCATGACCGATCGAGATCTGACCGGTGTAGCCCACGAGGATGTTGAGACCGAGCGCCCCGACGATAGAGATCAGCACCAGATTGATGATGGAGAGATAATATTCGCCGAATACAAGCGGCACGATGACGATGAACAGGACCAGCAAACCGATCACCGTGCCGCGCGCAATCGGCAACGGGTAAAGCGCCATATCGGAGGCGTAACTGGTCTTGAAAACCCCGGTCTCGCGATGAAACATCGTGGTTTCGTCCCTATACCCGTTCGATCTTGCGTTTGCCGAACAGGCCGTAGGGCCTGAACATCAGCGCCACGATCATCAGGAGATAAGGCGCGAAATCCTTGGTGCCGCCACCCACATAGGGATCGACATATCCGGCGGTCAGGCTCTCCACGACCCCGACGGTCAAGCCGCCGACCACGGCGCCGGCGATCGAATCAAGACCGCCAAGGATCACGACCGGGAACACCTTGAGGCCGACCAGCGCGAGCTGGACATCGACGCCAAGCATGTTGCCCCAGACGATTCCGCTGACGGCGGAGGCGACCCCGGCCATCGCCCATGCCAGGGCGAAATAACGCTCGACATTGATTCCCATGGCCGCCGCGACCTGCTGGTTTTCAGCGACCGCGCGCAAGGCGACGCCGGTCCGGCTTTTTCTGAAAAACCAGGTGAAGCCGCCAAGAAATATCAACGTGACCACAAAACCGATGGCCTGAATCGGCGGCACCGTGGCGGGACCGATTACCAGCGGGTCATCGCCGATCGGCAGCGGCACGGCGCGGGTTTCCGCACCGAAGGTGAGCGGCGGCAAGCCTCGCAGGATCGCCGCAAGGCCGATGGTTGCCATGATGACCGCGACGATCGGCCGTCCCAGCAACGGACGCAGCACCACCCGCTCCAATGCGAAGCTGAAGCCGACCATGATCGCGATGGTGCCGATGATGGCCCCGATCACCGGCATGCCCTTGGCGGTGAGCAGCGCCGCCGCGATGTAACCCGAGAGCATCACGAATTCGCCCTGGGCGAAATTCAGCGCCTCGGTCGCCTTGTAGACCAGCACGAAACCGAGTGCGATCAACGCATACAACATCCCGATCGAGATGCCGTTGACGATCAGCGAGAAGAAGAATTCGGAGTCTTCACCCATCGTCTAGGCCGCCTTCCTGCCGGCAGCCGGTCCCTCGCCATGAATGGCGATGTTAGATGTCAACGTGGTTTTGCGGCCGTCCTCGAAGGTGATGTCCATCGTCACCTCGACATTTTTGGCGCCGCTGTAGAATGCCTCGATGACGCTGGCGTATTTCTCCGCGACGAAACCGCGGCGAACCTTGCGGGTGCGCGTGATCTCGGCGTCGTCGGCCTCAAGCTCCTTATTGAGCAAAAGGAAACGACGTATTCGATTGGGCTCAGGCAGCGTCGTGTTTATCTTGGCGATTTCCTCCATGATCAGCGCGGCTACTTCAGGTTTGCGGCTGAGGTCCATGAAGCTCGAATAGGGCAGGCGGCGACGTTCCGCCCAGGCACCGGTGGTGCTGAGGTCGACGGCAATCATCGCGGTCACGAAAGGACGTCCGTCCCCGAACGCCACAGCCTCCCGGATGAACGGGCTGAACTTCAGCTTGTTCTCGGTGAACTGCGGCGCGAACGGGCTGCCGTCCGACAGCTTTCCGACATCCTTTGCGCGATCGATGATGGCAAGCTGGCCGTCCGGACCGATCAAGCCCGCGTCGCCGGTCTTGAGCCAGCCATCAGGCGTCATCGCAGCACGGGTCGCGTCATCCTGCTTGTAGTAGCCGACAAATACGCCGGGGCCGCGGACCTGCACTTCGCCGGTTTCATCGATACGGACTTCGAAGCCCGGCACCGGCTGGCCAACCGTATTGGGATCCGCATCGGCGTCACTCTGCGTGCAGGCCAGCGCGCTCAGTTCGGTCGAGCCATAAATCTGCTTGAGGTTGATACCGAACGAACGGAAGAAGCGGAACGTATCGGCGCCGAGTGGCGCGCCGCCGGTCAGGGCCCAGCGGGCGTTGCCGAGCCCCATCTGGTCGCGCACTGGAGCGTAGACGATGAAGTCGCCGATCCGGTACGCGAGTTCGGTCGCGAAAGGAATCGGCTTGCCGTCGCTCTTCATCAACTCGCGCCGACGTGCCAGATCCCCGAAATAGTCGTATGCCCGGCGCTTGAGCCAGCTGGCGTCGGCCGCCTTGACCTGGATATCGGTCAGCAGGCTCTCCCAGATCCGCGGCGGTGCGACGATGCCATGCGGTCCAAGCTCGCGCAGATCGCGGCGCACGGTTTCTGGACTTTCCGGGGTATTGACGGTAACGCCGCAGACCAGCGCCGCGCTAAGCGAGAAGATCGTATCCCCAACCCACGCCATCGGCAGATAAGCCAGCCAGTTGTCTCCCGCCTTGGCGGTCTCCACCTTGAAGTAGGTTTCTGAGGTGGCAATCAGGTTGCGATGGCTGAGCAGCGCGCCTTTTGGGCGCCCCGTGGTGCCAGACGTGTAGGCGATCATCGCGATGTCGTCAGCACTACCTTGGCCAAGCTCGCGCGCGAAGTAATCCGGATTGCTTGCACCGAAAGCCTGACCGGCCTTTCGGGTGGCAACAACCGATTGCAGCATGGCATCGTCGTAGGTTCCGAGGCCGCGCGGGTCATCGTAGATGATGGCGCGCAGATGCGGCAGATCGCTCTTTAAGGACAGGATCTTGTCGACCTGCTCCTGATCTTCAGCGACCACCACCGATACTTCGGCGTGATTGAGCACGTAGACCAGTTCGGAGGCGATCGCGTCCTGATAGACCGGCACGGCGACACCGCCAAGCGCCTGTGCCGCTAGCTGGGCCCAATAGAGCCGCGGACAATTGTCGCCCACCACCGACAGCTTGTCGCCGCGACGGAAACCCAGCGCTGCCAGCCCCAGCGCGAAGTCGCGCACATTGCCCAGATATTCCTGCCAGGAACAGGTTTTCCAGATGCCGAAATCCTTTTCGCGCATGCCGGGCAAGTGCCCGAATGAGATAGCGTTGCGTTCAAGCAGTTTCGGTAGCGTCGATGTTGCGGGATTGTCGGCAAGGCCGCTGCTGGCATGGGTCATGATCTGGTTCCGAGATAGGCCTCGATCACCGCGGTCTCGCGCTGCACGGCGGCTGGTGTGCCTTCTGCGATCTTGCGGCCGCGATCGAGCACGACGACGTGATCTGAGATATCCATGACAACGCCCATGTCGTGTTCGATCAGCACGACGGAAACGCCACGCTCCTGATTGACGTCGAGAATGTAGCGCGCCATGTCCTCCTTCTCGTCCTGGTTCATGCCGCCCATCGGCTCGTCGAGCAGGATCACGCTCGGCTCGAGCGCCAATGCACGCCCGAGTTCGACCCGTTTGCGCAGGCCGTAGGCAAGCGCGCCGGTTTGCTGCTTGCGGAGGTCCTGCAGTTTCAGGAAGTCGATCAGTTCCTCGCACACTTCGCGATTGGCGATTTCCTCACGCTGGGCCATGCCCCAGTAGATCGCGCTGCCGAGCACGCCGGCGCGCATCCGGACGTGACGGCCAAGCATCAGATTGTCGAGAACCGTGAGCCCGCTGAACAGCGCGATATTCTGGAAGGTCCGGGCAATTCCCAGTGCTGCGACCTCGCTCGGCTTGCGGCGCGTAATGTCGCGGCCTTCGAGCAGAATGCGGCCGCTATCGGGCTTGTAGAACCCCGAGATCATATTGAGCAGCGACGTTTTGCCGGCGCCGTTCGGACCGATGATGGAAAGAATTTGTCCTTTGCGCAGATCGAGGGAAATGTCCTGAACGGCGGTGACGCCGCCGAACCGCTTGGCGACGCCCGCAACGGACAGCTGAACCGGTCCGCCGACCGGTTCCGTGCGCGCCTCCAGCGCACTCATGCGAGCTGACCGTGGAATGGTCGAACGAAAAAATGTTCATGCCCGGACGCGGGCAGAACCGGTTGTCTCGTTGACATCTGCTTCCCCTTGGTTCGACCGCACCGGTCTTTCGCCGGCTTCCGATCAATCCCTCATCCCGACGTTGGCCTGCTCTGGTCGCGTCGTGCCGTCCGGCAACGATCGACGAAGCGAGCCCATGGGGTGGGGGCCTACATTCCAGACCGTCCTTTAATTATCCATCGTCCTGATGGCAGTTCCGCACGCCTGTCCTCCGGGTGTCAATGATGAACACCCCGAATTGATCTAGTTAGTATTGCCTAACGATCCTTCGGCGCGCCGGCATCGACCGGCAGGCTTAGCGCGCGGCGCAAGCCCTGGTGGTAGTGAATCATCCCGGGCTCAACCTGACCGTACACGACGTGGGTTTGGGCACCGGAGCCAAATCCGATTTGCATGCTGCGCCCGGTCGGGAAGTCCTCGTTGGAAACGACCTTGACCAGCAGGTCGAAATTCTTCTCCCAATGCAGCTTCTCTTCCTCGGTGGTGGGCTTCTTCGGCACATAAAATCCGGTTTCCATGACCGCGCGATCGATGCGTCCGTCGACCGGAAAGATCCGCTGAATCTCGATATGATCGCCTTGCGGTACGAACAGCGTGTTGGGAAACAGCAGATAGACAATGGCAGTGTTGCGCATCAGGCTCCACTCTGCTTCGGGCTGTTCACGCAGGCGAGCCAGTTTTTTGCGCGGCAAGATGACACGCGCGTTATTTCCGAAGGCTTCGAAATCGCTGATGTTGCCGTAAAGAATCGAGCCCAGCGAATCCTTGTGCAGGAATCCGATATGATAGCCCTCCAGAAAGGTGTCGACGAGAATCTTCCAATTCGCCTTCTCCGGCACCAGCCGCCGATCGTAGTGATGATAGGTATCGATACGATAGGAGGCGAGCTCCGGTCCGAGGCCACCGAGCCACGGATCGATATCGAACGTGGTTGCCCCATCCGCCGCCGGTCGCGGCACGACCCAGACCAATCCGTATTTCTCGCACAGCGGCAGAGCCGTCAGTGAGGGGCGGCTTTCCCTGACATTGGCGAACGCCGCCTCGGCGGGGATGGCTTTCAGTTGCCCGGCAAGATCATAGGTCCAGGCGTGATAGGGACAACGAAACAACTTCGTCGCACCGCAACCATCCGCGACCTTGGCGCCGCGGTGGCGGCAGACATTGAGAAACGCGCGCAGGACGCCGTCGTTGCCGCGCACCATCAAAATCGGAATGCCGGCGAGATCGTCGGTGCGGTACTGGCCGGGCTCGGCCCATTCCGAAGAGATACCCATCAAAAGCGGGTAGTCGCGAAACAGCGTCTGCTGTTCGCGGGCGAGACGCTCGGGCGAGGCAAAGGCGTCGACGCTGTTTTCCCATGGCGCGTCGGCAAGCGCGGTGGTCCGCGTGTCGACATAGTGTAAGAGCTTCTTGCACAATGCGATCTCGGTGGCGCGATCCATTGGCATCCTCCCTCTTATCCTGGCCTACCTCAGCTCTCCATGGTTGATCCACGGATGGTTCCGCATGGAACAGTTTCTAACGAGCGTTAGGTCTTTGCAAGCGTGACGTTTTCGTTAAGGATTTTCATCGATCGAGCCAGCCGTCTTGATCCCGTTACAAGGGCATTTCGTTTTGGTCGGGCGGCGATCGTGACGATCGGGCGAACCTGTCCCGGCGATCAGCTGCCCCGCCGCCTTCGGCTGGCCCAATGCCGGAGGCGATCGAGATACAGATAGACGACCGGTGTGGTGTAGAGGGTCAGGATCTGGCTCAGGAACAGTCCTCCGATGATCGTGATGCCGAGCGGCTGGCGGAACTCGCTGCCTTCGCCCATGCCGACGATCAGCGGGATGGCGCCGAGCAGGGACGCCATGGTGGTCATCATGATCGGCCGGAAGCGCAGCAGGCAGGCCTGGTAAATCGCATCGGCCGGTGACAGGCCAAGCGCGCGCTCGGCGTCGAGCGCGAAATCGATCATCATGATGGCGTTCTTTTTCACGATGCCGATCAGCAGGATCACCCCGATCATCGCAATGATGTCGAATTGGGTATGAAACAACATCAATGCCAGAACCGCGCCGACGCCGGCCGACGGCAGCGTGGACAGGATCGTCAGCGGATGGACGAAGCTCTCATAGAGCATCCCCAGTGAGATGTAGATCGTCGCGAACGCCGCGAGGACGAGAAACGGTTCGCTGCTGAGCGATTCCCGAAAGATCTTGGCGGCGCCCTGGAACGAGCCGCGGATTGTCGCCGGAACCCCGATCCCGTTCATGGTCCCCTCGATCGTCGTAATCGCCGTGCTCAGTGAAACGCCGGGGGCGAGATTGAACGAGATCGTGTTTGCGACCAGAACTCCCTGATGGTTGACGACAAGCGGTGTCTGGCCCTGCGCAAATCGGGCGACGCTCGATAGCGGAATCATCGTCTCCTGGCTGGTGCTGACCGCCGTTCCGGTCGACGATGCGCCTTTGCCGGTGGCGCCGATCGAGTTGGTCGCAAGATTCCGGACCGCGCTGGCCGCCACCGAATTGACAGATGCGGCTTGCGTCGACGACACGACAGTCCCGGCCACGGCGTTGGTCGTTTGCGAACCGCTGGCCGGTCCGCCCGAGGTGCTGACATAGACATCCTTCAGCGTTTGCGGGTTCTGCAGGTACGCCTGCGCGACCTCCATGATCACGTGATACTGGTTGCGCGCCACGTAGACGGTCGAGACCTGCCGCTGACCAAAGGCATCGTACAGCGTGCTGTCGATCTGGCTGACCGCGATTCCCAGTCGTGAGGCGGCATCGCGGTCGATGGTTACGTTGGCCTGGAGGCCGTTGTTCATCTGATCGCTGCTGACGTCGGCGAGTTCCGGCACGGTCTGAAGCGCTGTGACGATCTTCGGTGTCCATTCGTTCAGCTCTTCGAACGTCGATCCCTGCAGCGTGTACTGATACTGCGCGTTACCCGAGCGTCCGCCGGCGCCGAGATCCCCCACCGCTTGCAGGAACAACGTGGCGCCCGGCACCGCGGCGAGTTCGCTCCGCAGCACGCCGATCACCTGCTCGGCGGAAAGTTCGCGGTCGCGAAGCGGCTTCAGGGAGACGAATACGGTGCCCGAGTTGGTCGAGCCTCCGCCCGGGCCGGGCCCGCCACCGCCGGTGAAACCGATGGCGATATTGACCGCCGGATTGGCCCTGACGATGTCGACGAACTGCTTGAGCTTCTGCTGCATCAGTTGAAACGAGATGCTTTGATCGGCCTGAATGGATCCAAGCAGCAGTCCGGTGTCCTGTTGCGGGACGAAGCCCTTTGGAACGGCGCCGTAAAGATGGAAATTCAGGCCAAGGGTTGCAGCGAGAATCAGCATTACCGAGCGCGGATGACGCAGTGCGACGGCAAGCGTCCGCCGATAGAAATTCAGCAGCGCCTCGAAGACACGCTCGCTCGCGCGATAGATCCGTCCATGCGGCCGATCGCGCTCCGCACGAAGCAGCACGGCGCACATCATCGGCGTGGTCGTCAGTGAGACCACCAGCGAGATCACGATGGCAATGGTGATCGTCATGGCGAATTCGCGGAACAGCTTGCCGACCAGGCCGCCCATCAGCAGGATCGGGACAAACACCGCGATCAGTGACACGGTCATCGACAGCACCGTGAAGCCGACCTCGCGCGACCCCAGCAGTGCGGCTTCCAGCGGCGGCTTGCCTGCATCCAGGTGGCGGGAAATGTTTTCCAGCACGACGATGGCGTCGTCGACCACGAACCCGGTCGCGACCGTGAGCGCCATCAGCGAGAAGATGTTGAGGCTGTATCCGAGCAGATACATGACCGCAAAGGTCGCGACCAGCGACACTGCCACCGCCGCCATTGGCACCAGCGTCGCCCGCGCGCTACGGAGGAACGCGAACACCACGAGGATCACCAGAATCACGGCAATGATGAGCGTGATTCCGACGTCCCGCAGCGAGGTCCGGATTGTGATCGAGCGGTCGACCGCGAGATTGACGTCGATCGCGGGCGAGACCGATGCCCGCAGTTGCGGCATCAGCGCCTTCACGCGGTCGACCATTCCGATGATGTTGGCGCCAGGCTGCCGGTATAAGATCATCATGACCGCCAGCTTGCCGTTGGAAAGGCCCAGATTGCGCAGGTTCTCTACGGAATCGAGCACCTCGCCGACGTCCGTCAGGCGGACCGCCGCGCCGTTGCGATAGGCGACCACCAGCGATTTGTAGTCCGCCGCCTTGGTGGCCTGATCGTTTGAATAGATCTGATAGCGCTGGTCTCCGATGTCGATGCCGCCCTTCGGACTGTGGGCATTGGCGCTGCCAAGCGCTGCGCGGACGTCTTCCAGGCCGATGCCGTATTTGTAGAGAGATTGCGGAACGAGTTCGACGCGCACGGCGGGCAGCGATCCACCGCTGACGCTGACTTCACCGACGCCTTCGACCTGCGACAACTTCTGCGCCAGCACGGTCGAAGCGGCGTCATACAGTTCAGCGGGGGTCAGCGTGTCCGACGTCAGCGTATAGATGAGGATTGGCGCCGCGGCGGGGTTGAACTTGCGATAGGAGGGATTGCTCCGCAACGCGGTTGGCAGGTCGGCGCGCGCCGCGTTGATCGCCGCCTGGACGTCGCGTGCAGCGCCGTTGATGTTGCGATTGATGCCGAACTGCAGATTGATGCGCGTGGAGCCGAGTGAGCTCGCGGATGTCATCTCGGTGACATCGGCGATCCGGCTGAGATGGCGCTCCAGCGGACTTGCGACCGTGGTCGCAACATCCCCGGGGCTCGCGCCCGGCAGTGTCGCCTGCACCGAGATGGTCGGGATATCGACATCAGGCAGCGGCGAGACGGGGAGCTTGAAAAAGGCGATGATGCCGGCGGCGACCAACCCGAACGTCAGCAGCGTTGTGGCGACAGGCCGACGGATAAACGGGCTTGAAAGACTCATCAGTGAACTTGATCCTCGTTCACCTTACATGCCGTAATGTGATCCGTCCAATGATCAGGATTTCCAGACCTGACCCGTGCGAGTTATGCAATCAAGTCCTATAATCAAGCCCTGCAATCAAGAGGGCAGAACAACGCAGGCTGCGCGCCAACGAGGCCATAGTTCAGCGGCATTTGGGTGTCAGCCGATCGCTTCGGGTCTGCTCGGACGGACAGGCGTTCTGGCTTTTGCGATCGCAAAAGATAGTTGTGCACGCCATCTCCAACGACGTGTGTTCGTCACTGTTTAGTTTGGAGCCGACGTCACGAGATCCTCGATTCTGATCGGAAAACGACGCACCCGGATTCCGGTCGCGTGCCAGACCGCATTGGCAACGGCGCCGGCCGAGCCCGTGATGCCGATTTCGCCAACACCCTTGATGCCGAGCGCGTTCACGTGCGGGTCGTGCTCGTCAACCATGATGGCTTCCAGGTACGGCACGTCGGCGTTAACAGGGATGTGGTACTCCGCGAGGTCGGGATTGAGTGTGCGGCCGGAGCGCCGGTCCATGATGGCATGCTCATGCAGCGCAAATGACATGCCCCAAATCATGCCGCCAAAGATCTGGCTGCGCACCAGATGAGGATTGATGATCCGGCCCGCTGCGAAAACGCCGACCAGGCGGGTGACGCGGATCTGGCCGAGATCGGGATCGACCTTGACCTCGGCGAACACCGCGCCATGGGCATGCATGGCGTAGGTGGATTGCGACGCAGGGTCGGCGGCGCCCTTGCCGCGGGCTTCAATCTCCTTCAGGCCGGCGCGGCCGAGGATCTCGGCATAACTCTCGCTTCTCATTTCATCGTCGCGACGGAACAAACGGCCGTCGCGCGCGACCACCCCGGCATTGCCCGCGCCGTACAGGGGCGAGCGCTGATCGGTGGTGGCCAGATCCGCAAGCTTGGCGATCACAGCTGCGCCCGCATGGTGGATGGCCATGCCGGCGGTGGCGGTATGGGCCGAGCCGCCAGCGATGCCTGCGTCCGGCAGGTCGGACGTACCTGCCTTGAATTCCATTTGGTCCAGTTCGAGCCCGAGTCCGTCGGCGGCAATCTGGGCGAGCGCGGTCCAGGCGCCCTGGCCCATGTCGTGGGCGCCGGTTTCCATCAGGCCGGATCCGTCGCTTCGCAACACCGCCCGCGCCTCGGCCTGAAACATCAGCGCCGGAAATGTCGCGGTTCCTACTCCCCAACCGACCAGCAAGCCCGCCTCGTCGCGCAACTGTCGTGGCGCCAGCGGGCGTCCTGACCAGCCAAAGCGCGTGGCTCCCTGCGCGTAACATTCCCGCAAGGCTTTCGAGGAGAACGGTTTGCCGGAGATCGGCTCTACCTCGGCATAGTTCTTGAGACGGAATGCGAGCGGATCCATCTCGCAGGCCCATGCCGCTTCGTCGATCGCGCTTTCCAGCGCAATCGAGCCGGTTGCCTCACCGGGCGCTCGCATGAACAGCGGCGTGCCGGTGTCAACTCGCACCGCCTCATGCGACGTGGTGATGGCAGGGCTCGCGTAGAGCGTATGCGAGGCGTCGGCGGCCGGTTCGAAGAAGTCGTCGAAGCTGCTCGATACTGTCTTGGCGTGATGATCGATCGCGGTCAGCAAGCCGTCACCGTCGGCGCCAATGCGAAGTCTCTGGCGGGTGGGCGCGCGATGGCCAACGGGGCCATACATCTGTTCGCGGCGCAGCACGAGCTTGACCGGCCTGCCGACCAGCCGAGCCGCCATGATGCCGAGGATCTGTGGCCCGGAGATCAGGCCTTTCGATCCGAAGCCGCCACCCAGGAAGGGGCTGCGGATATGAATCTTGTCCGGTGAAATGCCGAACAGCCCTGCGATCCGGCCCTGGGCCATGGCGAGACCCTGAGTCGGCGTATCGATCGACAGCGTATCGCCATCCCACGCCGCGACGATGGCGTGCGGCTCCATGGCATTGTGGTACTGGGTGGGTGTCTCATAGGTCGCGTCGATGCGCTTCGACGCCGTCGCCAGACCTGCCTCCACATCGCCGCGCCGCATTTCGGAGGGATTCCCGACGCCGACGGCAGCCGGCACGAAGCTTTCGCCGGCATCGAGACCGACGCGGGCAGGCAACACTTCGTATCGTGGCGACAGCAATGCGGCGCCTTCCGTCGCAGCCTCGAGCGTCTCGGCGATCACCACGGCAATCGACTGGTTCGCATAACGCACCTGGTCGTTCTGCAGGAGATCAAGCCGGAACATGAAGGGGTTGGTCTTGGCGTCCGGGTCCTCCGCGAGCGGCGGTTTGTTGGCAGGGGTCATGACCTCGACGACGCCCGGGTGGCGCTTGGCCGCTTGCACGTCAAGGAAAGTCACGCGGCCGCGCGCGATGCTGCTGACCGCCAGAACCGCATGAAGCATTCCGGCCGGGTGGTTATCGGCGGCATAACGGGCCTCTCCTTTGACCTTGAGGACACCGTCGCGACGGGTCAGCGGCTGGCCGATATTCGAGCCGTGCCGCAGATGGGCAGGAGCTTGGGTGAGGCTGATCTCAGGCATCAATGAGCGCTCCGGGCAGGGTGGAAAATGGGGAGGCGGGAAGGGCTGCGACGCGCTCCGGCGTTCCCGCCGCGGCGAGCGTCAGGGCGCGAACGAGAATCCGCTGCGCAAGCTCGATCTTGAACTGGTTGTCGCCGGAAGGTGTCGCTCCAGCGAGGGCTGCCTTCGCCGCGCGGCGGTAGGCGTCGGGTCCGGGATGGACGCCTTGCAAAATGTCCTCCGCAGCACGGGCGCGCCACGGTTTGGCGGCAACGCCGCCAAGCGCCAGCCGCGCATCCCGGATGGTGCCTTGTTCGATCCGCAGCGCCGCTGCGGCCGATACCATCGCAAAGGCATAGGAAGTGCGTTCGCGGACTTTCAGATAGCGTTGATGTGCCGAAAACGCACGCGCTTCGCCCGGCACCCGCAGCGCCACGATCAAATCACCGGGCTCAAGCGCACTTTCTCGCGCAGGCGTGTCGCCGGGGAGACAATGCAGAGCCTCGACCGCGACCTCGCGCCGGCCGGTTCTACCCTCAATCTCCACGACAGCGTCGAGGGCGACCAGCGGCACACAGAAATCCGACGGGTGGGTCGCAATGCAGGCCTCGCTCCAGCCGAGCACGGCGTGCAATCGATTCTCGCCGTCACGCGCATCGCATCCCGCGCCCGGTTGGCGTTTGTTGCAGGCGCTCGCGACATCGTAGAAATATCCGCATCGCGTCCGCTGCAAGAGATTGCCGCCGACAGTTGCGGCGTTGCGAAGCTGTGCGGAGGCGCCAGACAGCAATGCCTCGGCAATCGTGGGGTAGGAGCGGGCGAAATCCGGATCGTGCGCGAGATCGGCATTGCGAACCAGCGCGCCGATGCGGACGCCGCCATCGGGAAGACGTTCGATGCGGTCGAGCCCCGGCAGGCGAGAGACGTCGACGAGACGGCTTGGACGCGTGATCCCACCCTTCATCAGGTCGAGCAGGTTGGTGCCACCCGCAAGATAGGCGGCGCCCGGTTCGGCGGCGGCCGCGACGGCCTCGGCGATGGATGCGGGTCTGATATAATGGAATGTCTTCATGCGGATCGCCTCTGGTTGGCCTCGTTGAGGCTTTTCTGCACCTCCAGCACCGCGTCCGTGATCCCGGAATAGGCACCGCACCGGCAGAGGTTTCCGCTCATGCCTTCGCGCACCCGCTCCGGGTCATCGCCGGCTTGCCCTTCCCGAATCAGGCCGAGCGCGCTCATGATCTGGCCCGGCGTGCAGAACCCGCATTGGAAGCCGTCGTGAGCGATGAAAGCCGTCTGCAGCGGATGAAGCTGATCCCCGCGGGCGACGCCCTCGATGGTCAGGACATCGGCGCCGTCATGGCTGATCGCCAAAGCCAGGCACGAATTGATCCGTCGGCCGTCAACCAGGACCGTGCATGCGCCGCATTGACCGCGGTCGCATCCCTTTTTGGTTCCCGTCAGATGCAGACGCTCGCGCAGCAGGTCGAGCAGCGTGACCCGGGGGTCCTCGAGTTCGACGTCCCGCCTCACGCTGTTAACGGTGAGGCTGATGGAGAGGTTCATGCAGTGCTCCGATCAATGCTATCGTCAAACTGGATCTGGCCTTTTCCGGATCCGCCAGCCGCCGGATGATCGGCGGGCATAGTCCAGATTTGGCGCTTATTCGGCATATACGGAGGCATCCTCCGTTTTTCAAGAGGCAGGAATTACTGAGTTAACCGGATGGCAGATCGGACCGCAGCAACAGTTCGCAAGCCCCGCGCCGATGCGGTTCGCAATCACGAACGCGTTCTGGAGGCGGCAAAGGTCGTCTTCAGCGCGGGCGGCCCGGACGCAAGTCTGGAGGCTGTGGCAAGGCGAGCCGGGGTCGGCATCGGGACGCTTTATCGCCACTTCCCGACCCGCGAGGCCCTGTTTGAGGCGGTCTATCGGCGCGAGGTGCAGCAGCTTGTCGAACTGGCGGAACAGTTGAAGAGCGAGGCCGCGCCGGTCGACGCCTTGCGTCGCTGGCTGCGATCCAACGTCGAGTTCGTCGCCACCAAGAAGGGCATGTTGGCTGCACTGGCGCTCACCGTGCATGGCTCGTCGGAACTCTACGCCCATACATTCGATCGCCTGACCAAAGCGGTCGGCGCCTTGCTCGATCGCGCTGTCGCGGCCGGCGAGATACGCTCCGATATCAGCCCCGAAGACCTGCTGCGCGCCCTCGTCGGCATGTGCTACATGCACGACCAGCCCGGCTGGCAGAAGAGCGTGCTGCGGCTAGTGGATGTCTTTGTCGATGGCCTTCGCGTGCAAAGCCGCGCCGACGGAACGACGACGATGGCGCCGCACCACGACGATCCCTCGGCGCGCGCCAAGGGCAAGCCTCGGCGGCGTGGGTCTCCTGACAGCAGCCGATAGATATCCGGCAACGACGCCTGGCGCCGAGTTCGCACCCGTCGCCGGAGCCGGGATGCCTGTTCAGCTCCTACTGCCCGAGTTCGCCGGTTGATATCACCGGACCTTCCGGCACCCAGCTGGTGCCATCGAAGCGCGCGATCTGCATTTGGGTGTAGGGAGAATATCGCTGCGGCGTGGTGGTGATCGTGATGCCGGGCAGCAGAAGAGGCGCCTCTACCTTGCTCAGGTTGGTGGCCTGATGCATCAGATTGTCCCGCGTCAGATCGTCGCCGCACATCTGGAGAACCTTCACCGTCATGAAAGCCGCGACATAGCCGACAACGTTGCTGGCGTCGCCGGCATCGCCTTTCGGAAACCACTCTTTTAGAAACGCACGAAATTCCTGCACGTCCCTGGCGTCATTCCAGCGCGGATCGGTAGCGGTTTTGAATGCCAATGCCGTCAGCAGTCCCTTTGAAGCCGTCAAACCCGCAGGTTCAAGCACGCCGGTAATCGAACTCGAAACGCTGACGACGTAATTGAGCGGGGTCCAGCCGAGCTCGGCAACCTTGCGGATCGCCTGTGCGCCGAATTTGGGCGTCGCCATGGTGAACAGCGTGTCGGCGCCGGACGCCTTCAGTGCCACAATCTGGGAGTCGACAGTCGGGTCGGAAGTCTCGTAGGTCACTTCCTTGACGATCATCTGCGCCGCCTTGTCGCCGAGACCTTCTTTCAGTCCCCGCACATAGTCTTTGCCGGCATCATCGTTTTGCGAGAACACGCCAAGCTTGGCGTCCGGCTTGTTCTTGAGGAGGTACTTCGCGAAGATCTGTCCTTCCATCTGATAGGGCGGATAGAGCGCGGTGGTATACGGGAAATTCTTCGGGTCATCCCATTTGGCCGCGCCGGTCGAGATGAATATCTGCGGGACTTTCTTGGCGTTCAAATAACGTTGCGTCGCGGAATTCGTCGGCGTTCCGATGGTGCCGACGATGGCAAGAACCTCTTCCTGCTCGACCAGTTTCCGAGTTTGCTCGACGGTCTTGGGCGGACTGTAGGCATCGTCAAGGCTGATCATCCTGATTTTGCGCCCGTTCACGCCGCCTTTGGAATTGACCATGTTGAAATAGGCTTCTTCTATTCGTCCGATGGTCCCGTACGCAGACGCCGGTCCGCTATAGGGTATCGTCTGGCCGAGCTTGATTTCCGTGTCGGTGACCCCGGGCCCGTAATCGCCGGCCGTTGCCGCGCTCACGGACATTATCGCTGCTGCCGCGGCGATAATCATCGATCGATGTGTCATGTCCTTCCCCTTTTTTTCTTGTTGCTGCGTTATGTTCCGGCGGGTGCCTTACAAATGAAAATGATCGTGCCGGCTGCGTGCCGACTTGGCCGGCTTTTTGATCCGCTTCTGCGGCCTGGCCGCGGACGGCGTCCGCTTTTGTCGCAACAATGCGGAGCGGGTTTGCCGTGACGGCGCCGGGCGCAGGATTCCCTCGATCGTGTCAATGAGGTTTTGCATGGTAACGTCAGCGCTCCAGAAGTGATGGGACTGCGAGCCGGCCTCAAGTGCCGCTTCGCGCGAGGACATCGCAGCCCGCAGATAGAGCGACATGAACACCAGGCGCTGGGTCACGATCACCGGATCGATATCCTTCAGCAGACGGCGGATATGCGCGAGGCAGCGCTCGTATCCCGACGCCCATCTCCCCTCAAGGGCATCGAGAAACAACTGACGGTGACTCATCTGCAGAATGGTAATGAAACGGATGTAGGTATCTTCCTCGCCACGCTCGCCCGCAAGCCCGGTCGAAGGCCAGACCAGGACTTCGATGATTTCACGCAACTGGCGCGGCCCATCTGCGCGTTCGATGTCGTCGAGTTGACTGTTGCGGCGCTGATCGATCAGCTTGGCGCCGTCGCTGACGAGCTCGCGCGCCAGGTTCTCCTTTGTTCCGAAATAATAGTGCAACGAGCCGCTGTTGCGCTGACCCGCAGCGAGCACGATGTCACGCACGCTGACGCCGTCTAGACCCCGATGCGCGAACAGCCGGCGCGCCGCCAGCTTCAATAAATCCCGGGTGCTTGCGTCCTTCATGATTGACAATGTGGCCATTAACTTCAAACTAGGTCAAATGATTTATGCAACAGACCTAATCGGGAGAGAGCGCCTTGAATGAACTGGATTTTACCGGGAAGACGCTGCTGGTTGTCGGCGGCTCCAGCGGCATCGGCAACGGGATCGCGCAGGCGTTTCGCGCCAAGGGGGCAGACGTTCATGTCTGCGGCACCAAGGCCTCGGCGAAGGATTACACCGGTCAGGAAGGTTCCGACCTCGAAGGCCTGCACTACGCGCAGCTCGATGTCAGCAATCCCCAGGCAATCGAAAGCTTCAAGCCGGCGTTCGATCGCCTCGACGTGCTGGTACTGGCGCAAGGCACCGTGATCTACAAGCGTGGCGAGTTCGAGATGCCCGGATTCCGCAAGGTGCTGGAGGTCAATCTGATGTCCCTGATGGCCTGCGGCGCGAGGTTTCATGCGATGCTGAAGGCAGCCAAGGGCTCCTTGATTATCGTCAGCTCGACGGCCGCCTACCATTCGACGGTGGGAAATCCGGCCTATAACGCGTCCAAGACCGGCGCGGTGGGCCTCACCCGCACGCTGGGAGAAGCGTGGGCCGAGGATGGCATTCGCGTCAACGGAATTGCTCCCGGCCTCGTCGACACCAAGCTGACCAAGGTCACCACGGCGAATCCCGTTCGGCTGGAAGGGGCCGTCAAGAATATTCCGCTGCGGCGTTTGGGCACGCCCGCCGATATGGCAGGCGCAGCGCTGTTTCTGGCGTCGCCTCTGGCATCCTACATCGTCGGCCAAACGATCGTGGTCGACGGCGGTCTGATACTCTGAGTCGTCTGCTCCGAGTCACAGGAGGTTTTGGCCACATGAGGTCTTGGAGATCAATCCGACCGCTGGATGTCGTCGTCCCAATGGATGCTGGTCGCAACCGTTGGGTTGCGACCGCAAGGACGTCCAGCCGGAATATCTATAACCAAAGCCTATCGTTACAATCAAAGTCCTCTATTTTACTTTTCGCAACGACGTGTCCTACTTTTCCGCACAAGTTGGCGCATCCGGCAAGGGCGTCCGACGGGTTTCGACTTTGCCCGGTGGCTGGCGCTACGGACGTCGCGTGCCGGGCGATAAGAAAATCCGAAAGGGCTGGAAGCAACGATGACACGAACAACCGCTTTGATCGATTAGCGGTCGTACCATTCGTGCCGGTTGCCAATGCAAGCGGTGCGAATGTCGCGCTTTGGTTGCGATTGGTACCAGAAGCGCGTCCCGGTGTCATGAAGCCGGCAAATTTCCGGCCCTCTCGGGGTGAGGGCGCCCTGCGATTAAGATATGCAAGACCAAACATATACAAGACGTGGCGTCGGTTCGGGCTTGCTACGAAAGCGGCACCGGGGCACGATGAAGGCAAGATAAGCCGATATCCAGGGAAACTGGAAAAATAGATTCTGGGAGGCGGGTTACCATGGCTTTGGATGCATCGGCTGACGGTGAGCGTGGGTCTGTCGGCAGTCTGTTTGGACAATTACTGAAGAAGCCGTCGCAAGAACAGATCGTGCTGTTGCTCACGGTGGCGCTGCTGGTGATCTTCAGCGTCGCGCTGCCGGACTTCTCCTCCGTCAAGAATCTGCTCAACCTGGTGCGCAGCATCTCCATTCTCGGCATTCTGGGGCTCGGGATGGGGCTGATCGTCATCAGCCGGGGCATCGACCTCAGCATGGTTTCGATCATGGCCGCGGCATGGTCGATCCCGCTCAATCTGATCGAAGCCGGGATGCCGATCGGCCCGGCAATCCTGTTGTCGCTGTTCATTGCCGTGCTCATCGGAGCCGTCAACGGCGTCATCATCGCCTTTGTTGAGGCGCCACCTCTCTTCGTGACGCTGGCCGCTAGCTTCGTGATCTATGGACTTGCGTTCTGGATCGCGCCTTCCTGGGTGGTCTATGCGCCGAAGAATGCGCCGGTACTTCTGTATCCGGGGCAGGGGCTGCTCTTGGGCATTCCGATGCCGATCATCGTCTTTCTCGCTGCGGCGATCGGCATGCATCTGTTCCTGTCGAGGACTTCGATCGGTCGGTTTGTTTATGCGCAGGGCGACAATCCTGAAGCGGCCCGGCTTGCAGGTGTCGGCCTGCGGCCATTGATCGTGCTCGAATACGTGATCGTCGCGGTGCTGGCCTGGCTCGCCGGCCTGGTCTGGATCGGTACGACGGGCAGTATGCAGATGTCCATCACACAAGGCACAATGGTATTTGACGTCATCCTCGTGGTGGTGCTTGGCGGCATCAGCCTGATCGGCGGACGCGGCAGCGTACTCAGCGTCGTGGTCGGTTGTGCACTGATCGGCACGCTGCTTAATGCCTTCACGATCATGGACGTCAACAGCGAGGTTCAGAACATCATCCGCGGGTTCGTGTTGCTTGCAGCCATTCTTCTCGACAATTGGCTGCACCCGCGTGACGAAGAGACGGCACGTCAAGGTGATTGACGAAAGCCGTCCGACGCAGTTGGGAAGAGACAATCAAAATCAACGTTTGAAACGAGGAGGAGACGAAATATGTTGAATCGACATTTCCTGGCAAGGGGGGCCGTAGTGCTTGCCGCTGCCGCGATCATCGCTGCACCGGTTGTTACGCGCGCCCAAGATGAAGGTGGGACCAAGGCGGCCCACGAGCTTCGCAGCCAATATGACACCGCGGTCAAGGGCAAGACCATCGCTTATCTGCCGATTACGCTTGCTGCGCCGATTGCCGCAGAATGGGGCCGCATGGTCGAGGTCGAGGCGGCCTGGCGCGGCATGAAATATGTGGTCCGCGATCCCAATTTCGACAGTGCGGCACAATTGCAGGCACTGACGGCGCTGGTCAACGACAAGGTCGATGTGCTGATCGTGCAGAACCCCAGTGTTACGCTTCTCGTCAAGGAGTTGAAGCGGGCCGAGGCCCAGGGCACGCATGTTATCCAGATCAACATGGCATCGAACTACAAATCTGATGCGTTCGTCGGTGCCGATTGGCACGAGGTCGGCCGCATGCTGGCCGACGAGGTCGTGAAACAATGCGGCACCGCATCCGGCAAGTCCGGCAAGGTGCAGATCGTTCAGGGTGAACTGACCGCCGCGGCGAGCGTGGACCAGGTCGGTGCCATGCTGGACGTGTTCAGCAAGGACAAGAATATCAAGGTCGTGTCCAATCAGGCCGCCAATTGGGACGCCAACACCGCGCTTAACATCACCGCAACCGTGATCCAGCAGAATCCCGATCTCTGCGCCAGCGTCGGCTTCTGGGGCATCATGGAATCCGGCGCCGCGCAGGCGATCCGCAACGCCGGCAAGATCGACCAGGTGAAGATCTACGCTTCCGGCGAAGGATCACAGCTTGATTGCGACCAGATCAACCAGGACAACTTCACCCGGTTTCTGAACTACAAATCGACCGAGCAGGGGCATGACCTCGTGGCTGCGGCAGTCACTCTCTTGGAGAGCGGCGAGAAGGCCGGTACGCGTCATCTGGCGTATTTCACCATGCCGGTCTGGGTCGACAAGACCAACGCAACGGGCGCCAACTGCTTCGCGCTACCAAAGGCGAAGTAGCGCGGTAGGCGTGATCGAAGCTCCCGCCTTTTTTTGGGCGGGAGCAGTCCGTCGATGGAGAGCAACGTCTGATGTCGATAACAACGTTGGATACCACGAGCTTCACCAAGCGGCTGCGCGCCAGTTACTCGCCGCGACTATTGCTTTCGGAATTGCTGCTGAAGCAGTGGTTCGAGCCGGTGATCCCGTTCGTGCTCATGCTCGGACTGCTGGCGTATTTTGCGGCCACGATTCCGGGGTATTCCGGATTCGACAATTTTCAGTCGCTGATGCGGCTGTTCGCGGAGTTTGGCTTCGTGGCGCTCGGCATGGCATTTTGCCTCATTGCCGGCGGCATTGATCTCAGCGTCGGCGCCAATTTCGCGCTTTGCAATTTCGCCGCGTTGTTCTTCTTGTTCGTGATGGGATGGCCGGCCTGGCTGGTTTGCGTGGCCACCCTGGGCGTCGGGATCACGATCGGCGGCATCAATGGGATATTGATCGGCTACATCAAGGCGCGTCCGTTCCTCACGACGCTGGTGACGCTGATCATCCTGCGCGCCTCGGTCAACATCCTTGGCGAGAAATACGCCACCGTGTTTGCAACGAACTCGGTTGAGAGCGACGCCTGGGACTTTCTGGGCGAGGGCTTCGTGCTGGGCATTCCGATCAACGCGGCGGCCCTGATTGTCGTGCTGCTCGCCGGGCATATCTTTCTGAGCCGGTCGCGTTACGGCTGGCACCTGACGGCCATCGGTGCGAGCCGCAAGGCAGCGCGCCATGCCGGCATCCCGGTGGAGCGAATGTTGTTCGCAACCTATGCGCTGTCCGGTGCCTTGTGCGCCGCCGGCGGCATCTTCTATGCCGCGCGGCAGGCCAGCGCGGATTCCAGAACCGGGGTCGGCTGGGAATTCCAGGCGCTCACCGCCGTCGTGCTGGGTGGAGTTTCCCTTGCCGGCGGCAAGGGCACCGTGTGGCGGGCGATGATCGGCGCGATCATCATCTTTGCGCTGACCAACGGTCTGGTCCGCATGGGCATCCCGGGCTACGTCACCTCGGGCATTATCGGCATCATCCTGCTGGTCGCGGTCGGCATCGACGTCAAATGGGCCAAGAACCGCGGCAAGGCGGTGCAGAAGATCTACGTCAATCCGGCGCAGTTGTCGCTCGCATCCGCGCCGTCGCTTCGGCGCGGCAGCGGCACGCCTTTCGCCCAGAACGATCGGCTGATCAATGCCGAAGCGATCGGGCTCGATCAGGTGGAAGGTCCGGAGGACGTCATCCTCGATCGGCAGGACCGCCTTTACGGCAGCACGCGCGACGGCAACATCATCCGTTTCTCCGGCCCGAACTTCGAACATCGCGAGATCTTCGCCCATATCGGCGGCCGCCCGCTCGGCATGCAATTCGACAAGGACGAAAATTTGATCATCGCTGTCGCGGGCATGGGCGTTTATGGCGTAAAGCCGAACGGCGAGGTCTTCAAGGTCACCGACGAGACCAGTCGCACCTGGTACAAGCTGAACGACGACAGCCGCCTGCGTATGGCCGACGACCTCGATATCGGCCCCGACGGGAAAATCTGGTTCAGCGATTGCACCACCCGTTATGAGATGACGACCAACACGCTCGACATCATCGAGGGGCGACCCAATGGCCGCCTCGTGGTGTATGATCCGGTCACCAAGAAGACCTCGACTGCGATCAATCACTTTCACTTTCCGAACGGGATCTGCGTCTCTCACGACGGCAAATCGGTTCTGATCGCCAGTACCACGCTCTGTCAGGTGTTCCGCTACTGGGTCGAGGGCCCGAGGAAGGGCGAACTCGAAATTCTGATCGAGCACCTTCCGGGCTTCGTGGATAACATCAACCGGGCGTCCGACGGCAATTATTGGGTTGCCCTGGTCGGCATCCGCTCGCCGGCTTTCGATCTTGCGATGCGCAAGCCCGGATTCCGGCTGCGCATGGCCAAGCAGGTGCCGATCGACGAGTGGCTGGCCCCTGGTCTCAACCACGGCTGCGTACTCAAATTCACCAATACCGGCGAGGTGCTGGAATCCTATTGGGATCCGACCGGCGTCAATCATTCCACCCTGACCTCGATGCGCGAGCACAAAGGTTATCTTTATCTGGGCGGGCTGGAGAACAACCGCATCGGCCG
This sequence comes from uncultured Pseudomonadota bacterium, assembly GCA_963727225.1. Taxonomy (GTDB): domain Bacteria; phylum Pseudomonadota; class Alphaproteobacteria; order Rhizobiales; family Xanthobacteraceae; genus Bradyrhizobium. Next base: position 1,505,316 of record CAVSFN010000024.1, read on the forward strand.
GATCAAGCTGAAGGACGCCGATCCGACATGGTCAGGGTTTGAGGCGTATTGGGGCAACAAGCGACGCGACAAGGGCTAGAGCATGGGGTTCTTTACGTATTTTTTGCGCGACGTGGAGCAGATCGTGTTCCCGAAGCGGGAGCAGCATGCGATCCCGTCGATGGATGGCGCGCTCAGTCCGAACGATCGGCTGGATGCTTGCCTGCCCATCGGCGAGCCCATTCCAGGTGCCGACGATGTGGCCGAGGGGCCCGACGGCGCACTCTATGTTTCCGGCGGCAGCCAGGTGTTGCGTCTGTCCGGCGAGGGCTATCTCGACCGCACGACCTTTGCCAGCTTCGAGGCCAATGCCGGCGGGCTTGCATTTCATCCGGATGGCCGGCTTCTGGTTTGTGTTTCCGGCCGCGGCCTTGCCGCCGTCGATCGTTCGGGCAAGCAAACATGGCTCAATCAGGCCGGCGATCAACCGCTCAACTGCGCGACCAGCGTCGCGGCGGCGCCGGATGGCAGTATCTTTGTGAGCAACGGCAGCAGCCGGAATCTGCCAGAGGATTGGTGCGCCGATCTCATGCAGAAGAACAATCTGGGGCGATTGATCAGCTGCGGGCCGGGGCTCGAGCGGCCGACGGTTTTGCTGCGCGATCTCGCCTATCCCCATGGTCTGGCAATTGCGCAAGACCAAAAAACGCTCTGGTTGACGCAGAGCTGGAATCATTGCCTGAGCCGCGCTTCCCTGCAGGGTCAGGCGATAGGTCCGGTGTTGACGGTGAACGGTAATCTGCCGGGCTATCCTGCGCGCCTCGCCAAGGCCGGCGCCAGCGGCTTTTGGCTCAGCTTCTTTGCCGTGCGCACGCATCTCGTCGAATTCCTGCTTCGCGAAGACGATTACCGCGAGGAGATGATGCGAACCATTGAGCCGCGCTATTGGGTCGGACCTTCACTGACCTCCGGCGAGGATTGTCACGAGCCGATGCAATGGGGCGGCCTCCGTGCCCTCGGCATCCAGAAGCCCTGGGCGCCGCCGCGTTCTTACGGTCTGGTCGCGCGCATCAACGAGGAAGGCGATGTCGTCGAAAGCCTGCACAGCCGGGTTGGCGGCAATTATCACGGCATCACTGCCGCCTGCGAGACCGCGCAGGGTCTGGTGATCGTTTCCAAGGGCAGTGGCCGGGTTCTGCTTGACCGGTCGGGAGGTCGGGCATGAACGAAGTGATATCCGCCCCTGAGGCCGTCGCCAGGCTTGCTTCGGCCGGCAAGGAGCCGGTGCTTCGCGTCGTGAACGGCAGCAAGATCTATGGCGGCGTACATGCCATCGAAAACATCGATTTTGATCTCTATCCCGGCGAAGTCCACGGGCTGGTCGGCGAGAACGGCGCCGGCAAGTCGACGCTATGCAAGGCGATCGCCGGCGCCATCAAGCTGACCTCCGGCGAGTATTACGTCGATGGCAAGCTCGTCAATTTCGACAAGCCCGGCGATGCGCTCGCCGCCGGTATCTGCATGGTCTATCAGGAAACAAGCCTGGTGCCGACCATGACCGCTGCGCAGAATATCGAACTCGGCAAGGAGAAGTTGCTCACTCGTTTTCGCACCCTCAATATCCAGGCGCAGCAGCTTCTGCAGTCACTCAATTTCCATATCGATCCTGCGACGCCGGTGGCGCTGCTCGGCACCGCCAAGCGGCAGATGGTGGAGATTGCCCGCGCGGTCTACCATCAGGCCCGCATCATCATTTTCGACGAGCCGACCGCGAGCCTGACCCCCGAAGAAATCGTTCATTTCTTCAACCTCGTCCGCGACCTGCGCGCGCGCGGCGTCGCCATCATTTACATCTCCCACGCGCTCGAGGAAAGCTTGCAGATTTCCGACCGCATCACCGTGTTGCGCGATGGCAAGCTGGTGATCACCGCGAAGACGTCGGAGATGACGCGCGAGAAGCTGGTGCGGTACATGGTCGGCCGCGACATCACGCAAACGCATTATGCACGCGCCGCAGAGGCCGCTCGCGGCGGCGGCGCTCGCCTCACCCGCGGCGAGAAGGTGCTGACGGTCGAGAACGTCACCATGGGCATGGTGGTGAAGAACATGTCCTTCTCGGTCTATGCCGGTGAAGTGGTCGGAATCGCCGGCCTGATCGGTTCCGGCCGCACCGAGATCGCCAAGATCATTTTCGGCGCCCTGAAGCGGAACCTGATCAACGGCGGCACCATCAAGATGCGCGGCAAGCCGATACGTTACCGGGTGCCGAAGCAGGCCATCGATGCCGGCATCGCCTACATCACCGAGGACCGCAAGCTGAACGGCTTCTTCGAGACCATGGTGGTGGACGACAACGTCTATATCGGCAAGCTCGCCACCAAAACCGGCTGGCGTTTCCTGCTGTCGAAGCTGACCCGCAACAAGCTCGCCAGCCATTGGGTCGAGCGGCTGAAGATCAGCACGCTGCAGCGCAAGGCGAAAATCGTCGAGCTTTCCGGCGGCAACCAGCAGAAGGTGGTGGTGGCGAAATCGCTGGTACAGGATCCGTCGATCGTGATCTTCGACGAGCCGACACGTGGCGTCGACGTCGGCACCATTCCGGAAATCCATGCCCAGATCCGCCGCCTTGCTGAAGAAGGCAAGGCGGTCGTGGTGATCTCGTCATATTTGCCGGAGGTGCTCAGCATTTCCGACCGCATCCTGGTCGCCCGCCTCGGTCGCATCGTGGCCGAGTTCGATGCCGCCAGCGCGACCGAAGACAAGATCATGTACGCGGCAATTCACTAGGGTTCCTCCGTTCCGATTGAATCGGAGGCTCTCTTCCTCTATTTCGACGCGTTTTTTTCGCGCGAACCGGCATGCACTTGGCTGCGGCGGCGGTGCTCCGGTTTCCTTTTGGTTGGTGGCATTTTCGCCATCTCCCAAACCAGTGCCGCGGAGGGGCGTTGCTCGCCGTGAGAGCGGATCAACGAGAGCGTCGTACTCAGATCAAGTCCTTTGATCTGACGGATTACGACATCCTTGGGCGGTGCATCCGCCGGAGCATCGAACCAGCCCAATGAGACCGCGGGAATGCGGGTCAACCGCCCGTAGCGCTCGACGGCGATCGGGTGCCCTTCGGGAGGGCGCACCAGTTCGGCGCCGGCTTCACGCAAGGGGCGGCTCAGCGCGACCGAAAGCGGCGCCCCAAGCGCGCGATTGATGACGGCGATCTTCTGGTCCTTCAGCATCTCGATCGGTACCGCGTCCATCCTCGACCACGGATGTTCGACGGGGATTTGCAGCGCGATCTGCTTTTCGTCCAAGTGCAGCCGCTCCAGGCCGTCCGGCCAGTCGGCTTCGGATACGGCGTCGATTTCAGCGGCAGTGACGTCGGAAGGTTCGACATGCAGCGCGAGGTCGATTTCCCTGCGCGTCAGATCCGCAAAGTTGCGGGAGTGGCTCTTGTCGAAGATCCGAAGATGGATATTCGGATGCTCCATGAACAAGCGGTCGATCAATTCGCGGCGTTTCGGAATCAGCATGGTGTAGAGCGGCGCACCAATGCGCAAATCATTGTCGCGGATTTCTCGTGCGGCCTGGCTCGCCCACGAGGATTCCGTCACCATGCGCCGCGCATTGCCGAGGAATAGCCGCCCTTCGACCGTGAGCTCGACGCGGCGGCTGGTGCGAGAGAACAGGGCGAAACCCAACCTGCGTTCGAATTCGCAAATCCGGGCCGACAATGCCGGTTGCGATACGTTGAGCAGCGCGGAGGCACGCGTAAACGATAGTTCGTCGGCGACGGTGACAAAGATGCGGTATGGGGTTGCATCGAGGTCCATGGTCCATCTCTGCGCGTTTGAAGGAGCGTCGCCCAAGCTATCTATAATTAAACCAAATGATTATCGCGAGAAAAATGTATTGGACGAAGGTGGCCGTCGGCGACGACGATAGGGGTAAATGTCATGATCCGGCCTTGCACCGACGCCCAGCGCGCGAGGGCAGGGCTCATCTTTCGCGACGCGAAAGCAACGAAAACGGGAGGCACCATGGGACCTTTAGCGGGCGTGCGGATCATCGAAATGGCAGGCATCGGACCCGGGCCATTCTGCGGAATGATGCTCTCCGACATGGGAGCGGAGGTTATCCGCGTCGACCGGAAGTCCGCCGCTGACCTTGGGGTCGAGATGCCCAGGCAATTCAATGTGCTCAATCGAGGGCGGCGATCGATTGCCCTCGATCTCAAGACCCCGGAGGGGATCGCGGCGGTGAAGCGTATTGCGACGAAATGCGATGCGCTGATCGAAGGCTTCCGTCCCGGCGTCATGGAGCGCCTTGGATTGGGCCCCGATGAATTATTGCGTTGCAATTCGCGCCTGGTTTACGGCCGCATCACCGGATGGGGACAGACCGGACCGGTCGCCAGCGCCGCAGGTCATGACATCAACTATATCTCCCTGACCGGAATGCTGCACGCGATCGGCAGGTCCGGACCGCCATCACCGCCGCTCAACCTCGTTGGAGATTTTGGCGGCGGCGCCATGTATCTCGCTTTCGGAGTGGTCTGCGCGCTGCTTGAGGCCAGAACATCCGGCAAAGGGCAGGTCATCGACGCTGCCATGGTCGACGGTGCGGCCTCGCTCGGCGCGGCCATCTTCGGGTTGAGAGCGGCGGGCATATGGAATGCGAACCGAGCCGATAACATTCTTGATTCCGGCGCGCCCTGGTACGACGTCTATGAGACCGCCGACGGAAAATACATTTCGATCGGCGCGATCGAGGAGCGGTTTTTCAATTTGCTGCTTGAGAAGCTTGATCTGCGCGCGCCGGAATTGCGCAATCGGGACCGATCCAACTGGCCCAGGTTGCGGGCGGTCCTGACGGAGGCCTTCCGCACGCGCACACGCGCCGATTGGTGTGCGCTGATGGAGGGCAGCGACATCTGTTTTGCGCCGGTCCTGACCATGGATGAAGCGCCAGCTCACGCTCATATGCAGGACCGCGGTGTGTTCTGCGAGATCGACGGCGTCGTTCAGCCTGGCCCGGCTCCCCGTTTCAGCCGCACCAAGCCGGAAGTCAGGTCCGCTCCATCAGTCATTGGCGAACAAACCGACGAAATACTGGCTGAATTCGGTTTTTCAGACGAAGAAATTGGCCGGTTGAACGCGGCCTAGCTGGAAAAATCCAACTCAGTTGCCAGGCGCCGGCATGATGGCCGGTGGCCCCTGATGCGGTTTTCTGCATCATCCATAATCAAATTGGATTGGAGCGGCACAAATTTCCGATTGGACCTGTCGGGCCTTTGATGGCCCATTCGCACGAGCCTTGGATCAATGAAAAATGGGGAAACGCCATGTCGTGGGATTTCGAAACCGATCCGGAATTTCAGAAGGAACTGGATTGGATCGACGCTTTCGTGAAGGAAGAGGTCGAGCCGCTCGATCATGTCCTCGGCTTTCCCTATGAGGTCAAGAATCCGAAGCGCAATGCGTTGGTCCGTCCCTTGCAGGCCGAGGTCAAGAAACGCGGTCTCTGGGCATGCCATCTCGGTCCCGAACTCGGCGGGCGGGGATACGGTCAGGTCAAGCTGGCCTTGATCAACGAGATCCTTGGGCGTTCGCGGTTCGCTCCGACGGTGTTCGGCTGCCAGGCCCCGGATTCGGGCAACGCCGAAATCCTCGCTCACTATGGCACCCAGGAGCAGAAGGACCGCTATCTCGTTCCTCTGCTCGACAATCAGATCGTCTCCTGCTTCTCGATGACGGAACCGCAAGGCGGCGCCGATCCCAAGATTTTCACCACCCGCGCCGAACTGGTCGGCGATGAGTGGGTGCTCAACGGCGAGAAGTGGTTCTCGTCACATGCCCATGTGGCGAGCTTTTTTATCGTGATGGCCGTCACCGACCCCGGTGCTGGCGAATACAATCGCTTGTCGACTTTTATCGTTCCGGCGGAGACGGCAGGAATCGAGATCCTTCGCAACATGCCGGTCGGTGCCCACGGCGAACCGGCTCACGCCTATATGCGCTATAATAATGTCAGAATACCGCGGGATCACCTGCTCGGTGCCCGGGGTGGCGGTTTCGTCGTTGCCCAGACCCGCCTTGGCGGCGGCCGGATTCACCACGCGATGCGAACCATCGGCCAGGTGCAGAAGTCGTTCGAATTGATGTGCGAACGGGTGCTGAGCCGGGAAACGCAGGGTTCTTTGCTCGCCGACAAGCAGATGGTGCAGGAGAAGATCGCGGACTCGTGGATGGAGATCGAGCAGTTCCGTCTGCTTGTCCTGCGCACCGCCTGGAAGATCGACAAGTACAAGGACTACCTCGCGGTGCGGAAGGACATCTCGGCCGTAAAGGCATTGATGCCGAAAATATTCCACGATGTTGCAGCCCGTGCGCTGCACCTGCATGGCTCGCTCGGTGTCACGCCCGACATGCCGTTCGCCGAACAGGTGATCGAGAGCTTTCACATGGGGCTCGCCGACGGTCCAACGGAAGTGCACAAGGTTACGGTGGCGCGACAATTGCTGCGCGAGCGGCACGGCACCAACGGGCTGTTCCCGACGCAATATATTCCGGCTCTGCGCGACGCGGCGATAGCCAAATATGCCGAGCAGATCGAACAAAAGGTCATCTCTGCCGCCTGATATCGACCCCGTCGTTCGGCGCGAAGCGCAGGCTTCGTGCCATGAAGTTGCGTAACGGAAAAAGATCAAGAAGGGGAGGAGAATGCGGGAACTGAAAGGCAGGACCGCCGTCATCACCGGCGGCGCGAGTGGCATCGGGCTTGCGACGGCGCGATCCCTTGCCCGCGAGGGTGTCAAGCTTGTGCTCGCGGACATCGAACAAGCCCGATTGAGCGAAGCCGTGGCGGGGCTCGAAGCGGACGGTGCGGAGGCGGTCGGCATCGTGACTGATGTGACCGACAAATCGTCGGTCGAAAGGCTCGCGGACCAGGCATGGTCCCGTTTTGGTGCGGTTCACATCATCTTCAACAATGCCGGCGTTGCGGTGTTCGGGCCAACGCAATCCAATACCCACGCCGACTGGCAGTGGATCATGAATGTCAACGTGTGGGGACCGATCCATGGCGTCGAGGCGTTCGTGCCCCGGATGATTGAGCAGAAGCAGGGCGGACATGTGCTGTTCACGGCGAGTTTTGCCGGGCTCGTCAGCAATCGTGGCCTCGGGCCCTATAGCGTCTCCAAGGCTGCCGTTGTCTCGCTGGCCGAATGTCTGTCCAAGGATCTGCGCGACGACGGCATCGGCGTTTCGGTGCTCTGTCCGATGCGGGTGACGACGAAGATCGACGAAAGCTATCGCAACCGTCCCGCCGAACTCGGCGGTCCGGAAACGCATACGGTGTACGCGGACAAGGAGAGCGGTTCGCTGGAAGGCCGCACGCTGCCGGTGGGGCCAGTCGGCGATCTGGTGGTCGACGCCATCCGCCGCAACGCCCTTTATATCATCACGCACAAGGAGACCGAAGCGTATATCAAGCGACGCTTCGACCGGCTCACGGAAGCGGTCACTCACGCGCTGTGATGTCAGCGCAGGTAGCCCACGAAGTCGTCGATTTCGCAGCTCTCGCTCGCTGGATGGATGATCAGCAGATCGAGCGCGGGCCGATCGAGGATGTTACGTCGCTGCAGGGCGGCACGCAGAACGTTTTGCTCCGATTCCGTCGCGGCCAACGCGCGTTCGTGCTGCGCCGGCCGCCGAAGCACCCGCGCGCCAACAGCAACGACACCATGCGGCGGGAGGCTCGCGTTCTGGCGGCGCTGTCTGACACCGGCGTTCCGCATCCGAAACTGATCGCGACGTGTTCGTCGGAAGACGTGCTCGGTGCGGCCTTTTATTTGATGGAGCCGGTCGATGGTTTCAACGCAACCGTCGGACTGCCGGCGCTGCATGCGTCCGATCCGGCCATTCGCCGGCGAATGGGGCTTGCCCTGATCGAGGGGATCGCGGCACTGGGCCGGGTAGACCATGTGAAGGCAGGCCTGTCGGGACTGGGCAGACCCGAGAATTTTCTGGCGCGGCAAGTCGAACGCTGGCGATCGCAGTTTGAAAGCTACCGCAAATTTGAGGGCTGGCCTGGCGGAGGGGATCTTCCGGGTCTGCACGAAGTTGGGCAGTGGCTGGAAGATCGGCAACCGTTGCAGTTCGAACCGAGCATCATCCACGGCGACTATCATCTCGCCAATGTCATGTTTCGCTACGATGCGCCAGAGTTAGCTGCCATCGTCGACTGGGAACTGGTTACGATCGGCGATCCACTTGTTGACCTTGGTTGGGTGCTTGCGACCTGGCCCGATCCATCAGGTCCGGTCCCCGGGACGGTCGGTGTCAAGCCGTGGAGCGGATTCCCGGCAGCTCGGTGAACTCGTCGAACACTATTCACTGCATTCGGGGCGGGATGTGTCGGACATCGCGTGGTACAAGGTGCTTGCTTGCTACAAGCTCGGTATCGTCAATGAAGGAACATATGCCCGCGCCTGCGCCGGCCACGCTTCCATGGAGACAGGCAAATATCTCCATCAATTCGCGATTGGGCTGTTCGAGCGGGCTGGACGATGGATTGGCGAGGTCCGAGGCGAATGATTCGAGCGGACAAACAGTCGTGGCGATCATATGAATTCGGCTATCACGTCAGTACTTCCGGCGCGGTGCTCGCTTCATCCGTCAAAAGTTCGCGGACCAGCGGAATCACTTTGCCGCCATAGAGGCTGATGCAGCGCATGAGTTTTTCATGAGAGAGCGCACCCGCGCTGTATTTCATGTCGAAGCGTGAGATGCCGAGAACCCTGGCGGTAGATGCGATCCGGCGCGCGACCGTTTCCGGTGAGCCGACATACAGCGAACCGACGGCCGCCTCACGTTCGAATTCGGCGCGTTGCATCGGCGGCCAGCCGCGTTCGGCGCCGATCCGGTCGCGCATCCGCTTATAGTCCGGCCAAAGCTCTTCGCGCGCCTGTTCATCGCTTTCGGCGATATATCCCGGTGAATGAACGCCGATGGGTCGCACCGGCTTGCCGAGATGCTCATAGGCGCGGCGATAGAGGTCGACGTAAGGCCCAAATCGGCTTGGCTCGCCGCCGATAATGGCGAGCATCAGCGGCATGTCATATCGGGCCGCGCGCACGACGGATTCGGGGCTGCCGCCGACCCCGATCCAGGTCGTAAGATGTCCGGTTTCGACCGGCGGAAACACCCGCTGATTTGCCAGCGGCGGCCGCGTGGTGCCTTGCCATGTCACCGGCTCCTGCTGGATCAGTGCCGCGAAGAGATCAAGCTTTTCCTCGAACAGCTTTTCGTAATCGCTGAGATTAAATCCGAACAGCGGAAATGACTCGGTAAAGGATCCGCGGCCGAGAATGACCTCGGCCCGTCCGTTGGACACGGCGTCCAGCGTTGCAAACCGCTGGAACACCCGGATCGGATCATCCGAGCTAAGCACCGTCACCGCCGAGCCCAGGCGAATTCGTTTGGTGCGCCCCGCGATCGCGGCCAGCAGGACCTCGGGCGAAGATACCGCGAAATCGGCCCGGTGGTGCTCGCCGACGCCGAAAAAGTCGATGCCCAGATCGTCGGCGAGAACCGCCTCGTCGATGACGTTGCGAATGACCTCGGCATGCGGCAATGGATTGCCATCATGTCCGGTCGTGACGTCACCGAAGGTATCAAGTCCAAGCTCAAGACGTATCGACATGTTTGCTCACTGTTGAATCTGTAATCGGTCGCGCATGGGTAACCGCGTTCGATCCGGCTTCAGGCGGCGGTCCGTTGCAGGCCGGCGTCATATTGTTTCTGTGCCTTCAGCACCTTGTCGATGTGGGTTTCCGCCCACACCCGCAGGCCATCGACGGTGGCGGATAGGGTCTTGCCGAGCGGCGTAATCGAATACTCGACCGTGACCGGCACCGTCGGGATCGCCTTCCGGTTGACCAGGCCGTCACGCTCCAGGCTTTTCAGGGTCTGGGACAATACCTTTTGTGAAATGCCTTCGATCTGGCGACGTATCTGGTTGAACCGCACCGGGCCGTCGCCAAGCAGCCCCAATATCAGGACCGCCCATTTGTCGGCGACGCGGTCCAGCACCAGACGAGTTGGGCAGGCGGACGCATAGGCGTTTCGCTTGTGGCGTACGGTCTGCATGGCGGTCTCCTCGAGGTAACCAGCTTACGCGGAAGTGCCTTCTTCACACCAGTAAGCCGATCGGATAGCTGGTAGCGGATGGATACCATATGGAGCATGCCAAATGAAAATCGCCTTGATTGGAGCCACCGGCAACGCCGGATCGCGCATCCTTGCCGAATTGTCGCGCCGCGGCCACCACGTCACCGCCATCGCCCGTCATCCGGAAAAGCTTCCGGCGCTGTCTGGGGTAACTCCGTTGCTGGCCGATGCGGGTGACGTCGCCGGGCTTGCCGCGGCCATCAAGGGCCATGACGCGGTCGTGAGCTCAGTCCATTTTACCGCCAGCGATCCGCGCAAGCTGATTGCCGCCGTGCATCAGGCCGGCGTTCCCCGCTACCTCGTGGTGGGCGGAGCCGGCAGCCTTGAAGTCGCTCCCGGCGTGAAACTGATCGATACCCCGCAATTTCCGGCGATATACAAGGCCGAGGCCGCGGCCGGCGGGGTCTTCCTCGATCTGCTGCGCCAGGAACCTGTGCTGGACTGGACCTTCCTTTCGCCCTCGGCGATGTTCGTGCCCGGCGAGCGCACCGGGAAATTCCGTCTCGGCCGCGATCAGTTGCTGACCAACGACAGGGGCAGCAGCATCTCGTTCGAGGATTATGCGATCGCGCTGGCCGATGAGATCGAAAAACCCGCGCATTCGCGCCAGCGATTTACCGTCGGATATTGAAGCAACGCCGGTGAGACCGTCATCGGGCTGACATCAACCGAGCCCTCGGATACGAGTGCCCGAATGGATCGCCTTTCGCTCTAAAATGCTCTTCCGCAGGCGCGCGGCATGGCATAAGAGCGGCCGCAACCCTTTCCCGGCGTGTGGCATATGATTCGTCTCGACAATATCTCCAAGCAGAATGGTCATCAGATCCTCTTCATCGAGGCCTCCGCGGCGCTCCAGAAGGGCGAGAAGATCGGTCTCGTCGGCCCCAACGGGGCCGGCAAGACCACGCTGTTCCGCATGATCACCGGCCAGGAACTGCCCGACGAGGGTCAGGTCGCTGTCGATCGCGGCGTCACCATCGGCTATTTCAGCCAGGACGTCGGCGAGATGTCAGGCCGCAGCGCAGTGTCCGAGGTGATGGACGGTGCCGGTCCTGTCAGCGCCGTGGCGGCGGAGCTGAAGGAGCTCGAGGCCGCCATGGGCGATCCGGATCGGGCCGATGACATGGATGATATCATCGCGCGCTACGGAGAGGTGCAGGGGCGCTTCGAGGAACTCGACGGCTACGCGCTGGAGGGGCGGGCGCGTGAAGTCCTTGCGGGGCTCAGCTTCAGCGAGGAGATGATGGACGGCGACGTCGGCGCGCTGTCGGGCGGCTGGAAGATGCGCGTGGCGCTGGCGCGAATTCTTTTGATGCGTCCCGATGCCATGCTGCTGGACGAGCCGAGCAACCATCTCGACCTCGAAAGCCTGATCTGGCTGGAGCAGTTTCTCAAAGGCTATGAGGGCGCGTTGTTCATGACCTCGCATGACCGCGAGTTCATGAACCGCATCATTACCAAAGTAGTCGAGATCGATGGCGGTCAACTGACGACCTATTCCGGCAATTATGAATTCTATGAGCAGCAGCGCGCGCTGAGCGAGAAGCAGCAGCAGGCCCAATTCGAGCGTCAGCAAGCGATGCTGGCCAAGGAAATCAACTTCATCGAGCGCTTCAAGGCGCGCGCCTCGCATGCCGCGCAGGTGCAGAGCCGGGTCAAGAAGCTGGAGAAGATCGAGCGGGTCGAGCCGCCACGGCGGCGCCAGACCGTGCAATTCGATTTCCTGCCGGCGCCGCGCTCCGGCGAGGACGTGGTGAGCCTCAAGCAGGTGCACAAAGGCTATGGCATCAGACGCATCTACGAAGGCCTCGACTTCCAGGTGCGCCGCCGGGAGCGCTGGTGCGTCATGGGTATCAATGGCGCCGGCAAGTCCACACTGCTGAAACTGGTGGCGGGATCGACGGAGCCGGACGACGGCACGGTGGCGATCGGCGGCAGCGTCAAGATGGGTTACTTCGCGCAGCACGCCATGGACCTGCTGGACGGCGAACGCACCGTGTTCCAGTCGCTGGAAGATTCTTTCCCGCAGGCCGGGCAGGGTTCGTTGCGTGCGCTGGCCGGCTGCTTCGGCTTCTCCGGCGACGATGTGGAGAAGAAATGCCGGGTGCTGTCGGGCGGCGAGAAGGCGCGCCTGGTGATGGCGAAGATGCTGTTCGACCCGCCAAACTTCCTGGTGCTGGACGAGCCCACGAACCATCTGGACATGGCCACCAAGGAAATGCTCATCACTGCGCTATCGCAGTACGAGGGCACCATGCTGTTCGTCTCGCACGACCGGCACTTCCTGGCAGCTTTGTCCAATCGGGTGCTGGAACTGACGCCCGAGGGCATTCACATCTATGGCGGCGGCTACACCGAATACGTCGCGCGCACCGGCCACGAGGCTCCCGGCCTTCGTAGCTGAGCGGAGAGAAGAAGGCACGTCCGGCTGATGTTCGGTACAAGCCTTCGCTGGAAGATCGCTCAGAGCGCAGGTCCCGTCGCAACGACGCGGCTCGTTGCCGGCGCTGGTTGCGAACGCAGATTGTCGCGCGAGATGATCACCCGGCCCCGGAAGATGCGCGCGAATTTCGATTCGAAGTACTTTCGCACTTCGCTGGTATAGAAGCCGATCGCAGGCTCTTCGTTGAATTCAAGCGCGATGACGCCGCCGGGATTGAGAAAATGCTCCTTGAGGTCGTTGAGGAAGAAATCCCACTCGTCCACCCCCCATAAGCCCTCCGTCTTGTGTCCATTGAAGCAGATCTGATGGGCGGTGATGAAGTCGAATCGCTTGTTGAGGGCCGGCAGGTTTTTGTGCGCTTCGATCCTGAATCCCGTCCTGGACACGCCCCAAAGCGCAATCATGTCCCGATAGAACTCATAGTCCGGGAGATCGATGCCATGAACGTTGTGGCCAAGGTATTTGCAGCAATACAGGAAGTAGCCGGCGCCACAGCCCAGATCCAGCACCGAGGCTTGCGCTGACTTGTCGAGACCGAGTTCGATCACGCGCATCATCTTTGACCGCAGCCACAGCTGCTTGTCGAAATATTT